>CBDCSD010000002.1:0-3616332 GCA_965221345.1 Caldilineaceae bacterium | reverse complement strand
CAGTTCTTCGCTGAATACCTCGAAGGGCCCAGCCTCACCTACGACTTCAAATGGCTGCGCGTAGTCCCCACCGGCGCCTTCACCGGCGCCCACTATGATATCGTCTACATGGGCCGCGGCACCACCAATGTCTTCACCGTCTGGACCCCCCTCGGCGATCTGCCCTACGAGACGGGCCCACTCGCCCTTCTTGTCGGCTCCCACCGCTTCGATCTCATCAGGCAGACTTATGGCGAAATGGACGTTGACCGCGACAAAGTCACCGGCTGGTTCTCAAACGACCCTGTCGAGCTTGTCGACACCTACGGCGGCCAGTGGCGCAGCACTGAATTCGAAATGGGCGACGCCCTCATCTTCGGCATGTACACCATGCACGGCTCGCTCTCCAATACTACCGGTCGCTTCCGCCTCAGCTGCGACACCCGCTACCAGCGTGCCGACGAGCCGGTCGACGAACGCTGGATTGGCGAAAATCCCATCGCACATTACGCCTGGCTGAAAGGCGAGACCGTCCCCATGGAAGAGGCGCGCCAGCGCTGGGGCGTCTAATAAAAAAAGGTTGGCTGCCCAGACCGCCGGCCAGCCAACCCTGACTACTGTTTGTCTGCACAACCGAAACAGCAGTCTCCCATTGTTATATGCTTCTGGCCTCTGGCAACTGCCCACCGGCCACCGCAGTTACGACCGGTATTCTGCGTTAATCGACACGTAATCGTAGCTCAGGTCACAAGTCCACACCGTGGCCTCGCCTTCCCCCAGCCCCAGTGATACCCGCACGCTGATCTCGCTCTCGGCAAAAATGGCCGCCGCGTCCTTCTCCTTATAGTTCGTCGGCGTGCCCGCGTCCACAAGTTGCAACTCCGCATTTCCCGCCTGCGGCTGGCCCGCTGCTATGAACAAATGCGCTCGCGTCGGGTCGACCGTCGCGCCCGAATATCCCACCGCGCACAGGATCCGCCCCCAGTTGGCATCGTTCCCAAAGAACGCAGTCTTCACCAACGGGCTCTTCGCAATCGAGTTAGCGACCTGGTGCGCTTCGTCATCACTGACCGCCCCCTCCACCTGTATCGTAACAAACTTGGTAACACCTTCGCCGTTACGCACTATAAGCTTCGCGAGCTCCATCGAAGCAGCACTCAGCGCTGCCACAAACGCGTCGTAGTCCGCCCCTTCCTCAGTAATCTCGGCGTTCCCGGCCGCGCCATTTGCAAGTACTAGAACGGTATCATTTGTGCTGGTATCTCCGTCAATGCTGATGCGGTTAAAGCTGTGACTGACCGCCTTCGACAAGGCCTTCTGCAACAGCGGCTGCGCGATTGCCGCGTCCGTCGCCAGCGTCGCCAGCATTGTCGCCATGTTCGGGTGGATCATCCCCGCGCCCTTACCGATCCCGGTGACCGTTACCGTCTTTCCGCCGACCTCCGCCTGGCCCGACGCCCACTTTGGAAACACATCTGTCGTCATGATCGCTTCGGCCGCCTCCTGCCAACCGTCAGGGCGCAAGTTTGCTGCAACCTTCGGGATGCCCTCCTCTATAACCGCGATCGGCATTTGAACACCGATCACGCCGGTGCTCATCACGAACGCAGTACTGTCTGTGCTTCCCAGGCTCTTCTCCGCCGCCTCGGCCATACGGCGGGCGTTAGCGTTGCCCTCCGCGCTCGTGCAGGCATTCGCATTCCCGCTGTTTATGACAACGCCATGCGTCCCATCCGGGTTCATCCGCAGCAGATCGCGGTCATAGAGCACTGGCGCCGCTGGAAAAGCATTCTGCGTAAACACCGCCGCCGCACGGCAGGCCGCAGGGCTGGCAATCAACGCCAGATCCAGCGCCCCCGTCGGCTTGATTCCGCAATGAATCCCCGCCGCATCGAAGCCCTTCACAGGAATCGGAGGAGTTGAAGGTCCCGCAAAAGTATGTTCTGTCGATGACATAATTTTCTCCGTGGATGTTGGACGAACACAGGGTGTCCTAACCTGCCGTCCGGCGAAAAACGAAAAGAATCGACTCCTCTTGGTGCATATGGAACCTGCAACCACTTTTCGTTGACCTGTGATGTGTTCTGTCAAATCGGCGACAATAGTAGGACGTCTACCACATTGCTTGCTGCTCTTCCTTGGCTGATATACTCACAGCCTATCCTCTCATTCCACAAATACCAGTTCAGACAACCGACTCCGCCTCATACAACCTGGAATACGAGACGAATCGCTCGCCCTGCAATCACAGTGCATCTCCTAAATCCCACAAATCACAGTTCAGACAACTATCCCCCTGCCATTCAATCTCTCTTCAACCAGTCCCCTTCTACCGCCTCTGCACGGTCAACTGGCGGAGGCATCGCGTCAGCAGGGCGCTCCTCTCTCAACAGAGCCTCAACTTTCAGAGGCAGGCCAAACAACCGGATGAAGCCCTCGGCGTCGGCCTGGTTGTAGACGTCGTCCTCGTCAAATGTAACGTAGTCCTCGCGGTACAGACTGTGGGGCGACCTGCGGCCGACCAGCATCGCCTGGCCCTTGTATAGCTTCATGCGTACCGTCCCGCTAATCGACTTTTCCGTCTCTTGCACAAATGCGTCCAGCGCTCTGCGCAACGGTGTGAACCAGAGGCCGTTGTAGACCAATTCGGCGTAGCGCAGCCCGACCTGCATTTTCCAGTGCAGCGTGTCTTTGTCCAGGCACAACTGCTCCAGCGCCGAATGCGCCTTGTACAGGATCGTGCCGCCCGGCGTCTCGTAAACGCCGCGGCTCTTCATCCCCACCAGCCGGTTCTCAACCAGGTCCACCCGGCCGATGCCGTGCTCACACCCCAGCTTGTTAAGCTGTTGCATCAGTTCAACCGGCCCCATCGCCGCACCGTTTAAGCGCTCAGGAAAGCCGCGCCGGAAATAGAGTTCGACATACCCAGGCTCATCGGGCGCATCCTCCGGTGAGCGCGTCCACTCGAACATGTCGGCCGGCGGCTCCGTCCAGGGATCTTCCAGCGGACCGCCTTCATTGCTCAGGTGCCAGAGATTTCGGTCCTGGCTGTAGATGCGCTCGGCCGACGCCTTCACCGGAACATTGTGTTCCGCCGCGTAGTCCAGCGCATCCGAGCGCCCGCGAATGTCCCACTCTCGCCACGGTGCGATGATCTTCAGCTTCGGATTCAGCGCCATCACCGTCAATTCGAAGCGCACCTGATCGTTTCCCTTCCCGGTTGCGCCGTGCGCGACCGCATCAGCGCCCTCCAGTTGCGCGATCTCCACCAGCCGCTTGGCGATCAGCGGACGTGCGAAGGATGTGCCCAGCAGATAGTCCCTCTCGTAGATGGCGCCCGCCTGCATCGTCGGGAAGACGTAGTCGGTCAGGAACTCGGCCCGCAAATCCTCAACATAGCACCGAGTGGCTCCGGAGGCGATGGCCTTCTCTTCCAGCCCCTCCAACTCCTCCTCCTGTCCCAGGTTGGCGCAGAAACAAACGACCTCGCACCCATAATTGTTTATCAGCCAGGGGACGATGACGCTGGTATCCAACCCACCGGAATAGGCGAGAACCGCCTTTCTTACAGATCCTTTGACAGCCATACACACTCCTTTTTGGTGAGAGCGGCTCCCTCGTTTGCCGACGCTGTTCCTTCTTCCATACGGCGGAAAGTTGAGCCTGTTTCCTGGTGCAGACCAGAGGATAATGCGCCTTTGCTACAACAGAAAAAAGTGAATCGCATTGCAGGCCTTCCCTGCAGGGTCTGAGCAAGACTTCACGCTAAAACAAAAAAACGCCACTTCGGACCATCCGAAGCGGCATACGGGAAACGAGCGAAGAGTACTGCGCAATGCAACAGCTTTCCTCAGGAATGCTGCTGCCGGAAATTGCGCCCGCTTCCCGCGGGCCTCCTCCTCGTAAATTCAAGACTTTTCAACTTCATTCTCGCTAACTGAACTTTCGGCGCCGGTGCAAAATTGGTTCCAAACTGGATGCAAGGCTATCGTAACTTACCTGGAAAGTCAAGAATTGGGCAAAGCTGTTTCGAGCGCACGAATTCGCTCTTGTCCAGCCACCACATATCGGGAAGGGCGTTCAACGTCGATCAGCAAGTTCTCGACGCCTCGGAGTACCACCTGCTTTCTCTGCCGGGGTACTGCGGCCAGTCGCATTGAAGAAAACCGCTCCAGCAGACTCGCGAACGCAATTCGCCCTTCCAGCATTGCCAGCGACGCGCCCAAACAGTAATGTATCCCGCGGCCAAACGAGATGTGACTCTTCTCTTGGCGGCCAATGTCCAGCCTGTCGGGCTCCGAAAACGCGGCAGGGTCTCGATTCGCTGCCCCGATCACGGTAACCACCTGTTGCCCCGCCCGCAGCCGCTTGCCCCCCATTTCCACGTCTTCAACCAGAGTGCGTCCATCAAGCTGGACCGGGCTGTCATACCTCAGCAGCTCGTCCATGGCCGAGTCAAGCAGATCGGGATCGTCTCTCAGCCGCCGTAGTTCCTCCGGATTTCGTAGCAGCGCCAACATCCCGTTTCCAATCATGTTGCGGGTTGTTTCATTGCCAGCCACCAACAACAGCAGCAGAGTTGCCAGAAGTTCCTGATGCGAAAGTCTGTCGCCCTCATCCTCGGCAGCCAACAATGCGCTGATAAGATCGTCCTGCGGATTCCGCCGTCGTTGTGCGATGATGCCCTCGAAATACGCGTATAACTCCTCTTCTGACCGCCGGAATCGAACTCTCTGCTCCTCACTGAGGATCGGTTCAAGTGAGAGTACTATGTCATTGGACCATTCCTTAAACTGTTCCAGGTCCTGCGCCGGTACCCCCAGCATTTCAGCGATGACAATTACAGGCAGCGGGAAGGCGAAACTGTCGATCAGATCGAAACCATTTTTCTCCTCAACCGCGTCCAGCAGTTCGTCCACGATCTGCTGGATGCGCGGGCCAAGTTCCGCAATCGAGCGCGGCGTAAACGCCTTGGAAACCAGCGACCGCAATCTGGTATGGTCGGGAGGATCCAAATCCAGCATGCTGGCGTTCCGCGTATAATTTGGGCCGCTCTCCCCACTGGAGAAGCGCCTGTGGTCAGACAGGACCGCCTGTACGTCTTCGTACCTGGTCAGCGCCCACCCGTCGATCAACCGCATTCGGTGAATCGGATCTCGTTCTCTCAACTGCTGATAGGTGGGATAGGGTTCGGCCAGTACACTATCGGAGGTCAGGTCGAAACTGACGCCTGACTCCAGCCTTTCCCAGGTCAAAAGGCCCTTCTTGGCAACTGTTTTGACCACATCTTTAACTGGTCTTGGAATCGTACTCAACATCGCAAATTTTCCATGTGATCGACCTTACCCCCTGCAACTTGCCGGGCATATCCAACACGACTGCAAATCCAGCTATTTGAAAGCCCCCATCGTCATGCCCGACGCGATCTGCCTCTGGAAAAGGAAAAACATGATCAGTACCGGTATAGTGGCAATCGCCATCGCCGCGTATTGCAGCCCCAGCACCGTTTCCGCGGTCATGGGCGCCGGCTTGTACAATGCAATCGCCAGGGGCAAGGTGCGTACATCGGCTTTGTTCATGAGAATAAGCGAGAAGAATAGCTCACTCCAAATCCAGTTGATGTTGATGATCGCCATCCCTGCAATCGGTCCCCGGCTGATCGGCACCACGATCCGCAGGAAAACCCCCAGCCGTCCGCAGCCATCTATGCGCGCCGCCTCCTCCAGCTCCACCGGCAAGTGCATGAAGTAGGCCCGCATCAGAATGATCGTGAAAGGCGCGCCGATTGTCGCATAGACAAGGGTTAGCCCGAGAAGGCTGTTCCTCAACCCAAGGTTGCCAATAAAGAAATAAAGCGGAATCGCCAGTGCGTGCGCTGGCACGGCCAGGCTCAGAAGTAGGGCCTGATGCAGCGTCGCATTTCCTGGAAAATGGCCGCGAGCCATCGCGTACCCGCACAGGCTGGAGATTGCCAGCATCAGAACCAGCGTGGCAACTACAACAATTACACTATTGTAGAAATACCTTCCAAAGAACATTCCGGTGCGGTCACCGGTCCAAACGTCAATGTATGCCGCCAAAGAAAAGTTTGAAGGGAGGCTGAACGGTGTGTTCAGAATCTGCGTGTCCGTCTTAAACGTGTTCATCAGCAGAAAGAAAATTGGGTACACCTGAACCAGCGCCCCAACTATCAGCAGTCCATAGATGATCGGGCGCAAGCTGCTTCCGGCCCACCAACCAGATGTCCTGCCTTCCCGCTCGCTGCTCCTTGCTGAGCGCAAATTGGACCTTTCAACTGCCATCTATCTCATCCCTTTCGCACAGATTCGGACCGTTTCTCGAGTGATTCTCGTGATCTCCGACCATGATCTGCGTCGACCACAAAAGGTGTTCTCCATGGTCCTTCGTGTACAGACCAAATTATGATCTCGCAAATCTCAGTTCAGACCAACATCAACGAGCACTAAAAACTAGAAACCAAAAACTAAAAACTGCACTTCCTAGTATTCCACACTTTCTATCCGTATGCCCTTTACATAACCGTAAGCGACAATGAAGACGACGATGAACATAACGACCGCAATTGACGAACCGTAGCCGAAGTTGCCCGAACGGAAAGCCGTCTCGAACAGATAGTAGCCCAGCACCTGCGTGCTGAAGGCAGGCCCGCCTTTCGTCATCACCAGAACAAGGTCGAATACCTTCATCGCGCCAATGATAGAGAGCATCGTAATCGACGCCAGCACCGGTTTGATCAGCGGCACGATCAGGCCCCAGATGCGCTGCCACTCGCTTACCCCATCCATGGTGGCGGCATCATGCATCTCCTGCGGAATGCCTTCTATGGATGCCAGCAACACAATCATTGGAAATCCTACCGACTGCCAAATCGGCACCATCATCACGCTGATCAAAGCGACATTGCGGTCGCCGAGCCAGTTTTGTACCAAGCCATCCAGGCCGATTCCTCGCAGCACGGTATTGAACAGGCCGTGATTGAACTCGAACATGTTGGCCCAAAGGGTGGCCACAACCACGCCCGACATCATCACCGGGATAAAGAAGGCTATGCGGTAGACCTGCCAACCCTTCAAACGGCGGCTGATGGCCACGCCCAAAAAGAGGCCCAATGATACTGTAAAGAATGGTACAACGATCGCGAAGATAAAGCTGTTCCTGAGAGCCAACCAGAAGATCTCGTCTCCGAACAGCTTGCTAAAGTTGCGCATTCCCACGAACGTCTGCGGTCCTAGCCCGCCCCACTTGAACAGCGAAAGGCGCAGCGTGTCGATGAGAGGATAGGCAAGGAGTGTGAGCAGCATCAATGATGCCGGGGCAATGAAGAGGTACCAGGGCAGCACCTTACGGATGCTATCCAGAAGCGGCCTTTTGCCGGGCGGGGCCGGCGTGGCGGATCGCGTCTGTTTCATCGTAACCAAGGCTCGTCCTCCATAAGAAAACAGGGAGGCTCCGGCGAACCTCCCTGCAAAAAATGCACCTGCCTGTCGTTAGTTGGTGTACCTACTTCCCACCGCCGCCTAACTCTGTTCGGCCCGAATCTCCTCAGTCTTCTCCTGCAGCCAGGCGCCCGCCTCGGCCGGCGTCAATCCCCCGGCCATCATCTGGTCTACCGACTGGATCGTCGCCTGCTGATAGGGCTGGTTGCTGGAAGCCTCGAACAGCGCAGGCGTCCCGTATTCTATGTTGTCTTCCAGGAACTGCAACTGCATCTCACTGAGAATCTCGCTGTACACTTCGCTGGGAATATCCGCACGGCCATGGGGAATGCCGGCAGTCTGAGCATATAGGGAAGCCTGCGGTAACCGGTATGCCCAAGCAAGGAACTCCAGCGACGCCTCAATGTTCTGTCCCGACTTTGGAACGATCAGACCATCGGGAACCCAAGCCCCAACCTTTCCCGTCCTCTCCGGCCTGATCTCGGGATAGTAAAAGTAGCCAAGCTCAAACTCGACATCGCGCGACAGCCCGGCAGCGCCGCCGTCCCAAGAGCCCGTCTGCCACATCGCCGCTTTGCCCGTCGTAAACAACGACCTGCCGGTCTGGTATTCGGTCAGTCCCGTTACGCCGTCGACAAACACGCCATTGTCCACCATCGCCTTGATGTATTCGTAGATGCGAACCGAGTCGGGATCGGTCCAGGTGTACTGGTCACACGATGCCGGCGCGTCCGCACGCCACTTGATCGGCATACAGTTATACTGGTCCCTGCTCCAGGAACGCAACTGCATCCCGTCACTAAAGTGGCTCTGGATCCCCATGTTGTAGTCGACGGTCAACGGCTGGTATCCGGCCGCGCGGAATTCAGCCGACATTTCATAGAGATCGTCCCAAGTTTCAGGCGGTGTGACGCCAACCTCGTCAAAGACCTCTTTGTTGTAATAGGTGTAAGGCGTCCACACCACCGCGATTGTAGCCGAATAGAAGTGGCCGTCGGGCTGCCGCTGAAAGTCGACGATGCCCTCCGGATAGGCGTCGAACCAACCTTCCTGCTCGTACAGGTCATCAAGCGGGACAAGGATCTGACTGGTTACCATGTCGTTGAAACGATTGGCCGGCACGCACTGATACCACGAGACATCCGGCGTGTCATCGCTGGAAAAGAGCAGAAACGCCTGCTGATACTGTTCTTCGGCCAGAACATCGATCGACACCGATATGTTCGGATTCTCATCCATGTACAGGTCCGCAAGCGCCTGCAAGCCCTCCGTAACGATCCCCGCGATCGCCCCGACCCGCAATTCCAGCATCTCTTCCATTGGTGCCGCCGCGCCATCACCCTCGGCCGCGGGCGCAGCCGGCGCGACACAGGCTGCCAAAAGGCCGCCCGCAGTAACAAAGCTGGCTCTATGCAGAAACTCTCTACGCGTAAGTTTCGCCATTTCGATTTCTCCTCTTAGTGTGGACAACGACGCCTGTGGAAGAAAGGCAGAAGACCTGCTCACAGTTCGCGTTCAGCTCGACGAGCATGTACCGAATGCTAACTGGCTTTTCCAAGCAACCCGCTATTTCGGGAGAGTGTAACATGCCCGGAAGACCGCAGTCAAACGTCTGAAAAATCTCCAATTATTGTCGCGCCCCAAGTTTCAAACCACTTCAACCTGCCACCTGCCTCAATCGAATACATAACCACCGAATAGAAACCGACCCATCGCCAGCATTCCTGAAAATCCCCAGAAATCCTGCAAATCCTGATTCAGACAACGGCTCCCCAAAACCTTGGGTTTCACGCCCACCGCGCAGGCCAATTGCATCGAATTGGGACAAACCCACGTAAGGCTGCCTGAATCGGGTAGGGGCGCCCCTTGTAGGCGCCCTTCTCAGGGCATAACGCCGAGAGAAGACAATCGGTAGGGGCACCCCTTGTGGGCGCCCTTCCCTGGGGCGAACGCCGAGAGAAGACAATCGGGTAGGGGCACCCCTTGTGGGTGCCCTTCCCTGGGGCGAACGCCGAGAGAAGACAATCGGGTAGGGGCACCCCTTGTGGGTGCCCTTCCCCGGGGCGAACGCCGAGAGAAGACAATCAGGTAGGGGCACCCCTTGTGGGTGCCCTTCCCCGGGGCGAACGCCGAGAGAAGACAATCGGTAGGGGCACCCCTTGTGGGTGCCCTTCCCCGGGGCAAAACGCCGAGAGAAGACAATCGGTAGGGGCGCCCCTTGTGGGTGCCCTTCCCAGGGCAAAACGCCGAGAGAAGACAATCGGTAGGGGCACCCCTTGTGGGTGCCCTTCCCTGGGGCGAACGCCGAGAGAAGACAATCGGTAGGGGCACCCCTTGTGGGTGCCCTTCCCAGGGCATACCGCCGAGAGAAGCCAATCGGTAGGGACACCCCTTGTGGGTGCCCTTCCCCGGGGCGAACGCCGAGAGAAGACAATTGGTAGGGGCACCCCTTGTGGGTGCCCTTCTCAGGGCATAACGCCTGGAGAAGACAATTGGTAGGGGCGCCCCTTGTGGGCGCGCTTCGTCGGCTATTTTGGCGTCCGAATTAAGATGCGTTTGCCCTGCGCCCCCCGCGCAAAAACCTTGACAACGCCCACAAAATCGAGTACTATAATCCCACCACTCCGCACATTCGTTCGTGCAGATGTGAAATTCCCGGCACAAATTTCCGCTACCCTTTCCAGCGCGTCAGTCGGACAGAAGGTGGCAACCACATGCCAGGAAGGCTCACATCATGACAAAAAATACCTGCAAGAGTGCAAAACAAGATGGCTCCCCCTGCAAGGGACAAGGTCTCGAGCAATTCGACGGCTACTGCATCGCCCACGGCCCCGCCGACCAAACCCGCCAATGGCGCGTACGCGGCGGCAAAGCCTCCGCCACCCCTGCCACCGCCTCCAGAGCCGACAAACGCATCCCCGAACGACTGCAAGGCGTCATCAATGCACTAACCGAGGGGATGATCCAAGTGCAGGAAGGCACGCGCAGTCCCGCCGCCTATTCCTCAATGTGCAAAGGCGCCAAAGAACTGCGCGAATACTACCGCCTCGCAGACGAAGAAATGGAACAAATCCGCGCCGAAGAGACCCAAGCCGCCGCCTCAGAAATCGCCGCCCAGCAGAACCAGGACAGTAGCCAGGCGCCCGTCGACCGGGGCCTTGCAGAACCCGAACCGACGGACGAAGAGGATGAACCCGCGGAAAACGTCCTCACTGACCAAGGCAAACGGCCCCTCGACTATCAGCGCCACACGACTTACACACAAGGTAACTACTCAGCCATTGTGCTGAAGAAGGTGCAAACGAATAGTAAACAGAAAGCTAATGCGAATCCAATCGTAGATGCAGTAGGCTAAGGAATATGAGCAAGCGAGTACAGTTAGACCGCGAGCAACTTAGGCGATTAGACCAAGAGAGCCTGATCGAGCTGATACTGGTTCTGCAGCAGCAAATGGCTGCGCAACAGGAGTTGATCCAGAAACTGCAGGATCAACTGGCGAAAGACAGTCACAACAGCGGCAAGCCGCCCAGCAGCGATGGTCTGAAGAAAGGCAGACAAAAGAGTCTGCGCCGCGCTGGCCAGCGACCGCGTGGGGGGCAGCGTGGGCACAAGGGGCGCACCTTGATGCAGGTGGCGGAACCGGACCATGTCATCCTTCATAGGCTAAAGGATTGCCCGCACTGCCAGACAAAGCTGGCAGCGGAGGCTGCCGAGAAGCAAGTGAAACGGCAGGTATTCGACATCCCGCCCGCCCGCATCGAAGTGACAGAGCATCAGGCGGAGGTAAAGCAGTGCCCCGGCTGTGGTGCGTGCGTGCAGGGTGCGTTTCCGGCCCACGTGACCCAACCCACCCAGTATGGTCCACGTCTGAAGGCGTTTGCCTGCTACCTGTACGGCCAACAGTTCATCCCCCTGGCCCGCATCAGAGAGTTGCTGACTGCCTTCTACGGTCATGCCCCCTCGGAGGCGGTCGTGCTGGCAGCCACCCGTCAACTTGTCACCCGAACTGACACCACTCTGGAACGCATCCGCCAACAACTCATCGCGGCCCCTGTCGTCCATTTCGATGAGAGTGGGTTGCGTGTCGAAGGCCGGCTGCAGTGGCTGCACGTGGCCAGCACAGCCATGCTGACCCATTACCATGTCCATGACAGACGGGGACATGTCGGTATGCGAGCCGGTGACATCTTGCCCCGCTTTACCGGGGTTGCCCTTCATGACCACTGGGCCTCCTACCTCAAGTTTAGCGGCTGTCAACACGCCTTCTGCAACGTCCATCATCTGCGCGAACTGCTCTTTATTCACGAACAATACCG
This sequence comes from Caldilineaceae bacterium, assembly GCA_965221345.1. GTDB lineage: Bacteria > Chloroflexota > Anaerolineae > Caldilineales > Caldilineaceae > Bin5. The sequence continues at coordinate 3,604,580 of CBDCSD010000002.1, read as the reverse complement.
CCAGACCTGGGCAGAGAAGATGGCCTGCTTGTTGCGCACCATCAAAGCCGAAGTCGCATCGACCTCAGAACTGCACACCGCCTTGCCCCCGGACCGCTTGGCCGCCTACGAGGCCGAGTACGATGCGATCATTGGCGCAGGATTTGCCGCCAACCCGTCCTCCGTCAAGTCCCGTCCCAGACCAATCGGCCGTCCCAAACAGTCGCCGCCCAAAAACCTGCTCGACCGCTTACACAAACATAAAGCTGGCGTCTTGGCCTTTATGTACGATTTCCGCATCCCCTTTGACAACAATCTGGTCGAACGCGATGTGCGCATGATAAAGGTCCAACAGAAAGTCTCCGGCTCCTTCCGTACATTAGAGGGTGCCCATATCTTCTGTGACATCCGTTCCTATATCTCTACTGCTCGCAAACACGGCCTCAATGCCATTGATGCCATCTACAATGCTTTCCTTGACCAACCCTTCATCCCTTCTATTAACATGGCTGAGTAGTTACCACACAAGAAGATATCGACGGCCTCAGAAATCTGGTAGAGCACACATTCCTCTCAGACTCCAAACTGCCCGAGGTTCTCGAATCTCTGACAGAAACGCGTGCTGCAATCAAAGAGGCCTTGGCCGACCTCCAGAATCCCGCGACGCCCCTCAAGGAAATACCCGCTGGCGTGCAAACAGGCCTACCGCCCGTCGCCAAACCAGCCGGCGCTGAACCCTCCAGGCAAACTCTAGACGATCAGCTCTGTCAGGTTGACATGCTGGTCAGCCTTTTCAAGGAAACCTACGGAGAAAAACTGTCCCAAGAAGAAATGAATCAGCTTCTCGCAGGCGATGACCCGGCTTCTGCAGGCGAAGTTCACACTTGACCGCGATATGGGAATCTTTCGGTTAACCGCACAGGCTCTTCGGGGCTGTTCCGACGCTGAAAACAAGGGCGGGCGGGCAAAAGGAGAGGATTGGCGGTCAAAAGCCTTCTGTGGTGAAAATAAAGAGGGTGTAGATCAAAACCAGAAGGATAACACAATTCAGTACTATAGATATGAGTTTTAGATAGGGGATTGTCGGATAGTATGGGTTGTGGGCAGAACGTAATTGGGTTGAATGCCCAATACTTTTGAGGAATGCAACTAGTAGTTCAACAATCTTTTATTGACGGATAAAGTCGTTCGAGTTTGATGCGAGCGTCAGCTGTGGTGAAACGCCAGTTGACGGTAGCGGTCGAGTCATTGCGTCGGTTTTGCCAAGCTGTGACTTGCTGCATCAAGGTCTGTTTGTCAGGGATGCGCGCGTTCAAGCACTGTCGATGCAGGACACTGAGTTCGATTTCAGCCATATTGAGCCAACTGCCATGCTTGGGGGTGTAATGGATTTCCAGTTTGGCGGCAATGCGGCGGGCTTCGGCCGCCGGGAACGCTTCATACAACGAAGCGAGTTTGTGTGTGTTCAAATTGTCCATCACCAAGACGATCGTGTCTGCCTGCGGGAAGTGGATGTCGACCAGGTCACGCATGCAGTGGGCAAAATCGACCATGGTGCGGCGCGCTGTCACCTTGACATGACGCCAGGCTTGCAGCGGCGCAAAGCAGAGAAAGAGGTTGCCAACGCCGTTGCGTTCATACTCGTAGTCATATTTGGCCACCGCACCCGGTCGCGGTGGCAGGGGCAGACGGGTCTCTTTGGTCAACTGTTTACTGCCTTCATCAAGACAGACCAACGGGCGCTTGGGATCCTGCTGCCGATGATAGACTTCAAGCGTATCTTCCATGGCGCAGACGAACTCTGCGCTCGCGGTCTCCGGAATACACCATTCATCTTTCAGCCAGGGCTTAAGTTCGTTTTTTTTAGCGTCGTCCGCACTGTTTCGCGCGAAATACGTTCGACCACCTCTAATTCGACCAGCTTATCGGCCAGCATCTGCAGCGTCCACTGCTCCTGTCCATCCGGCGCAGCGCTACACGCTAACTGCACCAACCGGGCTTCGCCAGCGCCATCCAATACGCGCGGTCGTTTCCGTTTCGGTCGCGTGTGGGTGAGGGCGGCTTCGATGCCGACTGTGACACACCGCTCCCGCACGCGCTCGACCGTGCGCGCATGCGCTCCTAATGCCTTGGCAATCTCGGCGTCGCACCAGCCCCCGCCCGCTTGCGCCTCATCGGCCATCAGCAGGATGCGAGCCCGTCTTAAGCGTCGCGCCGACCCTGTGCCTGTGTTCACCTGCCCATCCAGTTCCTTGCGCTCTTCCGCTGTCAATCGCACCCGATATCGTTTCGCTGGCATCTTTCCTCTCCTTGTGTCTGCCTTTCTGGAGAGTGTGCCACAGTTCATCTTATCCGGCAAACCCTGTATGTTACACTACTAGGGTTTGGAGCCAATTATAGATCAAACGACCCAAGACGTAACTGGCGGTTCCTCCGATAGCTAGGGCAACAGCTGTCTCGATAGTTTCAATGCTCATGAAGTACGCGGTATCACGTCGCAGCAAAAATGTCGACTATTTGCGGAAGGGCATTCCGAGTGTGTTAATGTCGTTATTGGTAACATTTGCCAGAGTTTCGGGTTCATATTCGCTCAACTGACTGTTAGAAAGGGGAATCCTGGTCAAGTTGGACAGGAGGCCCAGTTGAGACGGGATGGTTCCACTCAAATCGCTCTCTTTCTTTGAGTTTGGCATGACTCCCTCTTTGGGTTGCCCATCGCCAGATCAACTTGGACGGCCATATCACGGTTGCTAACTTAGAACCGTTGCCGTCAGGATGTTGCAGTACGCCCGAACCGCACTCCTCTCGCAACTATCTCGCCATCCTACTGAATGTCACTCAAATAATCGAGAAACTCACTGGTAGTATCTTTGAAGGCATCTATGCTCGCCTGCTTCTTTTTACTCACCACGGCAGCTATCTTGGCATCACGATGATTGGATAACTGCGTTTCAATGGTTTCTCTTGGCTTCTCCCAGAGTTCCATGAGTTGACTTCTTACACGAGAGAGGGCTTCGTTGTTCAGTACCGCCTCGCAAAGAGTAATCGTGATCAATTCCGTCGCAACAAGCCGGCCAAACAGCCTCTCTGGGGATTCGGTTGCATGTAATCCAGTTTCACATTTTTTTCCTAGTTCAACCATGGCTAATTGAATCTCCTATTTGTAAACGGCAATAGCTGTAATGGAAACAGGGCCTACCGGATAGCCCGACCCACCCTTCTGGAAGTGGTAATATACCACATTGCCAGAGTATTTCGGCATCTTAACTTCATTGGCGTAAGGCTGACTCCTTCCCCAACAACTGCTCATCCCACCCACTCTGGTATGAATAGTCGATCTGATCAAACAACCGCCGACAATTCTATCGGCGGTTGTGTTTCTACTTGTATGACTTTCCAGCCCTGCTAGTAGGCCAAGGACTAACTCCGAAGTCAACTCTTTTTCAGCTTCGGAATCCCTGCTCCTTCCTTCGTACTCAGTGGATTTTTCGCCCTGCCCTCGGAGCGTTTCTTACTCTTCCCCTTCTTGGGAGGCTTATAGCTTAACACCTGGTCCGTTATCGCGTTGAGTGCATCCATGTCGATTGTGCCTTTACGACTCTTCATCGTCTGGCCCCTGCTCATCCTTCTTTGAGGAAGTTTTCTTTCTCCTTCTCTTTGGGCCCTTGTCGGGCGCACTAGGGTTGACGTCCGATGCGGGTCTCTTCGCCTTTGATTTGGGAGGGCGATAGCTCAAGACGCGATCGGTAATTGAGTCTAGGGCCTCCATGTCGATCTTGCTTTCATCCTTTTCCATGACGATTCCTTGTGATATTGGGCCGACCTGCGGATCCTGAGAGTTGCCCTGTGGTCGGCGAGAAAGGTTGTGTATATTGGGCAACAACCGCCGTCACTTTCAAGTAGCAGACTCTTCAGATGGTGTTAAGCAGCAAGCAGAAAGAAACAAGAACGAACAGTGGAATATAAAAGAAGTCTATAGGACATTTATCCGCAGAGGAACTTGATTCATGTCAGCCTTGGCCACCGTGTGTCGCCGGAGATTTTCGAAAATTGTGCTGGCCCTCCACTTGCTTGGTGAACCGCTCCACTCTTCACCATAGTTCGTGATTCGGTTCATGGAGTCAATCAAGGGATTCATTCAATTTCCCTAAGGATTCGTTCAATCTCTTGAGAAGAGACCAGGCAGACTTTTGCGTGATACCCAAATCTCTTGATGGGCGCACACTGCTGATATTCTCGTCGTTAGCCTCAAGCAGGTTTATGGCGTAAAGCCAATTCTGCAAAGAGATGTGGGAACGTTCAAAGACTGTGCCTGTCCGAACGGTGAACTTTTGCCGACAGTCTTTGCACTGGTGGTACTGATACTCTCGCTGGCGTGAAGTTCTTATGCTCCCACAATACGGGCAGACAATCCCGTCTGTCCAGCGTCGGCTCTCGATGTAGTCAATGGCCGCCCGCTCGTCAGCGAACATCTGGAATACTTCAGAGGGGCTAGTCTTGCTGTCGTGTTTGGCCACTGGTTTCCTGATTCATTTGTTCGTGTTCAAAAGAAAGTACTATTATACAAGAACATTGTTGCGAAGTCAAGTATATGGATCTCGTCGTCACTACTTGGCAACGAACCACTTGCAACACTTATTTCTTTTCGCTCGATCTCGACTCGTCCTATCAGATCATTCCAAGCAGACTTCTCGTAAACGGTACAACATGAAGAAGGCAGACCTCTCGGATATATCTAGCTGCTCCGACAATTCCTCACTGTCAATATTCTCCCCATCTTTTTGGAATCGGTACGCTACGTAGAGCCACTTGTGTAGCGGGACGTAGGGCCTTTCATAGAGTGTGTTAGTTCTCACCGAGAATTTCTTCCTACACTCCAGACATCGGTGAAACTTGCAATCTTGTTGCCTAGTTGTGCTTCCGTCGCCGCAAAGAGGGCAAATTATTCCGTCTGGCCAACGCCGATTTTCGAGGTAATCAATGGCCGCCCTCTCGTCGGGAATTTCATGGAAGAAATCAGCGGTGCTCATAGTGCCACTGGATTCACTTGTCATTGCTCTAGTTTTCCTATGGGGATTCCAGCCAACACATTGGCAGAAGCTACAGCCGCCTCAAGTGCAGCCAGACGTTCCTTAAACTGATCCTGATCCGAAGATAGTAGTTGGAATCTCTCTAATAAGTCACCGAGAGATATCGTTCCCTGGGCTTGCAACTGCGATGCGCCGAAAACGAACAGAACAACAAGAACCGACGCGATTATGAATGATGTCTTCCGTTTCATGACTACCCCTTTTGACAATGGATGGATGCCAGAGGCATTCTGCTATAGTGAGTGAAAAGGACCGAAACTGTGACGGTTATCCTTCTTATCTTGGGAGAACTAAGATTCTGGTCCATAGTGGGGTAGAGAGAACGGTGCCCAAAAATGACTTAATAACCTGAATTCGGAGTTAAAGAGCGCCTTATCAAGCTGGTAGAATAGAGGTTCCTAATCCAAGACCTACCGGCAATGAAAGGCGCTCAAGATGAGTATACTCGAACTGTTCTGTCATGTCGATGATTTTTGTCAGTGGATGGCTACCTGGGAGAATGCCAAGCTGTTGGGGGTGGCACGCAAACGCGGACCTGCGCCGCGTCTGAGCTTGAGTGAAGTGATGACGATTCTGATCCACTTTCATCAGTCGCATTATCGTGATTTCAAGGCATACTATAAGCAGCACGTTAGCCAGCATATGCGCAGTGAATTTCCCGGTCTGGTCAGTTACACCCGCATTGTGGAGTTGATGCCATCCGCCCTGCCAGCCTTGTATTTCTATCTGTATGGGCGTTTCGGCCAGACGACAGGGGTGGCATTTATCGATTCGACCCCGTTGCCCGTTTGCCACAACAAGCGCATCGGCCGCCATCGGCTCTTTGCTGATGTGGCCGCGCGCGGCAAGAGCAGTATGGGCTGGTTCTATGGCTTCAAGCTCCATCTGATTGTCAATGACCAAGGTGAATTGCTGGCTTTTCAACTCACGCCGGGCAATGTAGATGACCGCAAACCGGTACCACAGATGAGCAACAAGCTGTGGGGTAAGCTGGTCGGCGACCGTGGCTATCTCTCGCAACCCCTCTTTGAGCAACTCTTCGAACGGGGCTTGCAACTGATCACGCCCCTTCGCAAAAACATGAAGAATCGGCTCGTTGTTCTCGACGATAAGTTGCTCACGCGTAAGCGCGCCGTCATTGAGACCATCATTGACCAACTCAAGAATATCTCACAGATTTTGCACACCCGCCACCGCAGCACGATCAACTTTGCTGTCAATCTCATTGCCGGTCTGATTGCCTATACTTGGCAAGCCAAAAAACCATCTCTCCATCTCTCTGACAAGGATTTGGCTTTCTTGCCAGCACTAATTTAACTCCGAACTCGGGTTAATAACGAAAGCAGTCAGTTCCAAGAGAAGACATGAAAGGGCCGATAAGACCACGTCTAGAACGCTCCGTTGGTCGGCCACAAAAACTCGCCCTGAAAGTCGGCGACACTTCTCAGAATGTGGCCAAGTCGCTGTTCGGGATCAAGTCGGATAAGCACGCTTCAAGAATCGAGCAAGACTACGTGTTGTCTAAGCCCCATTGCAATTGCCAGCAAGTTGATGAACCAACTGGTTTGGCGCGCACTGTTCCCGAAAAGGTTCTTTAACCGTGAAGAACTCTGTCGCCAGGAGATCCGTTTGGTCTATATTGATGAAGCCCACATCCACCGCGATATGGACTTGGGCTACACCTGGGCCGAAAAGAACAAGATTGCCTGGCGTATGAGTGGCTGTGCTCCGCTCTCAGATCGCATTAACTGGTATGGCGCCTACGATTTCGGCGCAGGACAGTGTTTCATCTGGAACGAGGGCAACTGCAACAAAGACCATACGATTCAGTTCTTGCAGCGCATGACTGAATGGCTGGATGATGAGCCGGGCGCAGTTGTGATCATTTGGGACGGCGCCACCTGGCATCGGGCCAAGTCCGTTCAGGCTGCCGCCGCTAAACTTGGTCTCACTCTCATCCCTCTGCCTGCCTATAGTCCCGACCTCAATCCGATTGAGAATCTCTGGCGCTGGTTGCGAGAAGAGGTCACACGCAACCACTGCCATCAATCCATGCGTCACCTCTTCGATGCTTGCAAAACTTTCATCGACCGTATCAATGCCCATCCCTACCAGGTCTTAACACGTCTATGGCCTAAATTTGAACTCGACCCAGAGTACGAAAGACTCTTGGTATCAAATTGAACTTACATTGGATACCACTCCCACCAGAAATGTAGACACAGGCGGACGGTTTCGTGATGCGAAACAGCGTCGCCGGACTTGGTAGATCGCCATCGTCACCCCTCTCCCCGCCGGCTGAAGCAGGCCGCTGTGGCACCGCCCCATGGCCGAAATGCGCTCGACGCCCCCTAATTTCTGGTAGAGAAATGCCCAATTTTCGGGCTTGACAAAGGGGAAACATTGTGTAAAAATTTTCCTGCCATAATTATACGTTCTCAGATTTAGACTGGATGGGGAATCATGCTCCCTTGCCCTGTTATGCGTGTAATTATGGTAATTGCACTCCATTCAGTCCGCAAGGGGGTACCGCGTGAATCGTCTGCCACTAATTGGCATCCTGTCCGCAATCGTTCTGGTCATTTTGACCGGCGCGTTCTCTTTACTGTTTCCCTCTCTGAATAGGTTCGCTTTTCCCAATTTTGTTCCGCAAAGCGCATACGCCCAGGCAGACACGAGGGCCATCAACGCCGTGCTCGTGGAGACCAGCCAGCCTGGTGAGCTTTCAGTTTCCTGGGATCCGCCAACGGAGACGCCGAGCGACTATCGCATCATCTGGGCGCGTGTGGGTGAGGATTTCCTGAGCTGGACCGACAGCCGAGGCAACGCCTTCCCGACGAGCCCTTCATACACGATCACCGGTCTGGATGAAGGCGTGCGCTACAAGGTGCGCGTGCGCGCACGCTACGCCAGTGGCAATGCCGGCGGCTGGACCGACGTCGTCGAGGCAATCGTCGCGTCCGCGCCGACCGCAACCTATACCCCTACCCCAACCGCAACCAACACGGCTACGCTTGTGCCGACCGTAACCTACACCGCCTCGCCTGAGCCGACCGCGACGCACACCGCCGCGCCTGAGCCGACCGTAACCTACACCGCCGCGCCTGAGCCGACCGCGACGCACACCGCCGCGCCTGAGCCGACCGCGACGCACACCGCCGCGCCTGAGCCGACCGCGACGCACACCGCCACGCCTGTGCCGACCGCGACGCACACCGCCACGCCTGTGCCGACCGCAACCAACACGGCTACGCTTGTACCGAACGCAACCTACACGGCTACGCTCGTGCCGACCGCTACCAACACGGCTACACCTGAGGCGACCGCAACCAACACGGCCACGCCTTCGCAACAGGACTTCTGGGGGGTCGGCGCGGTGCACCTGGAGAGTAACAGGCGGGGCGTCATTGCAGTCGCCTGGGATCCGCCGACCAAAAAACCGCACGAATATCGCCTTACCTGGGCGCGCGTGAGCGAAAACTTCCCGTCTCGAGGAAGCAGTGACGGCAACGCCTTCCCGCGAAGTCCGTCCTACACGATCACCGGCCTCGACGAGGGCGTGCGCTATAAGGTGAAAGTGCGCGCACGCTACCTTGGCGGCAACAACAGGCCCTGGTCCGATGCCGTCGAGATTGTCGTCGCGTCCATATCGGACCCCACCGCGACGAGTACGCCCACAACCACCGCAACACACACCGCAACACACACGCCGACCGCAACCTACACCGCCACGCCTGTCCCGACCGCAACCTACACCGCCACGCCTGCGCCGACCGCGACCTACACGGCTACGCCTGAGGCGACCGCTACCAACACGGCTACGCTTGTGCCGAACGCAACCTACACCGCCACGCCTTCGCAACAGGACTTCTGGGGGGTCGGCGCGGTGCACCTGGAGAGTAACAGGCGGGGCGTCATTGCAGTCGCCTGGGATCCGCCGACCAAAAAACCGCACGAATATCGCCTTACCTGGGCGCGCGTGAGCGAAAACTTCCCGTCTCGAGGAAGCAGTGACGGCAACGCCTTCCCGCGAAGTCCGTCCTACACGATCACCGGCCTCGACGAGGGCGTGCGCTATAAGGTGAAAGTGCGCGCACGCTACCTTGGCGGCAACAACAGGCCCTGGTCCGATGCCGTCGAGATTGTCGTTGCGTCCACATCGGACCCCACCGCGACGAGTACGCCCACAACCACCGCAACACACACCGCAACACACACGCCGACCGCAACCTACACCGCCACCGCGACGCCGATACCCACGCCGACGCCGACACCCACGCCAAAAAATGGGGAACAACCTCCCCTTGAACAGTTCAGAGATTCCGCGGTTGTCATTACAGACGACGAGGAACAGACTGTTCTTGGACAGGGCGAGGATGTGCCGACCCCCACGCACACCGCCACCGCAACGCACACTGCCACCGCAACGCACACCGCCACTGCCACTGCCACGCCGACAGCCACTGCCACGCACACCGCCACCGCAACGCACACGCCGTCGGTCACGCCGACAGCCACTGCCACTGCCACCGCAACGCACACCGCCACTGCCACTGCCACGCCGACAGCCACTGCCACGCACACCGCCACCGCAACGCACACGCCGTCGGTCACGCCGACAGCCACTGCCACCGCAACGCACACCGCCACTGCCACTGCCACGCCGACAGCCACTGCCACGCACACCGCCACCGCAACGCACACGCCGTCGGTCACGCCGACAGCCACTGCCACGCCGACAGTCACTGCCACACCCACGCCGTCGGCCACAACTGTGGGTTGGACAGTGCAGACAATCGGCGCGGTGCGCGTGGAGAGCAACCAGCCGGGCGTCGTTTCAGTTTCCTGGGACCCCCCGGACAACCCGCCGCGCAGTTATCGCATCGGGTGGGCGCGCGTGGGTGAGGACTTCCCGGCATGGCAAAACGTCGACAGCAACCTCTTTCCGGCAAAAAATGGCGGCAACGCCTATCCGACAGAGCCTTCCTACACGCTTTCCGGCCTGGACGAGAACACGCGATACAAGGTGAAAGTGCGCGCCCGCTACAGAGAGTCCTCCGGCCCCTGGACCGGCTCCATCGAGATTTTCGTCGTTGCCTCAGGTACGGCCACGAACACGCCGACCCCTACACCGACGCCGACCTCAACACCGACCCCAACGCACACACCGACCCCGACGCCCACACCGACGCTAAACAGTGGGGAACCATTTGCACTTGCACAGGGCGAGATTGTCGTTATCGACGAAGAAGAGCCGATTGCGCAGGCGCAGGGCGCGGTTATCATTATCGACGATGAACCGCCGCCGATGTCGGACAGGGACATACTGGTTACTTTCTACAATGCCCTGGACGGACCGAACTGGGTTAAGAATTCCAATTGGCTGTCCGACGAGCCGCTCTCGCAATGGTACGGGGTCTCAACGAACGGCGACGGCCGTGTGACTTACCTAAATCTCAGTTCGAACGGATTGAACGGACAGATTCCGGCCGAAGTCGGCGGCCTCTCCGAACTGAGGCTGCTTAATTTAAACATCAGCCAAGGATTGCACGGGCCGATCCCGCCCGAGCTTGGCAACCTGTCCAAGCTGACACATCTGAGCCTCGGCTATTCCAGGTTGACCGGAACGATCCCGCCCGAGCTTGGCAACCTGTCCAATCTGGTAGTACTTGGGCTCAGCGAGACCAGGTTGACTGGAACGATCCCGGCCAAGCTTGGCAACCTGTCCAATCTGACAGAACTTTGGCTCAGCAATGCGGCATTTGGCGGATTGCGCGGGGAGATCCCACCTGAACTCGGCAAGCTGACCAAACTGAAAAAGCTCTATTTGGATGACAACAACTTGAGCGGGTCGATCCCGCCTGAACTCGGCAACCTGACCAAGCTGATTGAATTAAGGGCCCGCTACAACAACTTAAGCGGGCCGATCCCGCCTCAACTCGGCAACCTGACCAAGCTGGTAGAACTGAATTTTCGCAACAATCAGTTGACCGGGTCGATCCCGCCTCAACTCGCCACCCTCGCCAGAGTGCAAATTATCAAACTCTACAACAATCGGTTGACCGGAACGATCCCGCCTCAACTCGCCGACTTGCCGTGGTTAGTGGACCTGTTTTTGCGAGGCAACAACTTCTCAGGCTGCATCCCGTTCACGTTATACAGAACGCTTTTCCATGACCTGTGGCAATTGAATCGGCCAGCTTGCCCCGCGCCCGATACCTTGACGACTTCAACCGACAGAGCGGCGCTCGTTGCCCTCTACAACGCCACCTCCGGCGCTTCCTGGACGAACAACTCCAACTGGCTCTCCGACAATCCGATCTACACCTGGAGAGGTGTCACCGTAGATGGCAACGGCCGCGTCACGCGTTTGTCGCTTCCATCGAACGGACTGAGCGGAAGCCTTCCATCAAAGTTGGGTGAGCTCACCAAGCTGGCCTGGCTGGATCTCAACGGAAATTCATTGACGGGAACGATCCCCTCTGAGTTGGGCAGCCTGACGAGACTGTCCTCCCTGTACCTCAACGATAACCAGCTCAGCGGCTCGCTCCCCTCGCAGTTGGGCCTCCTCATGGAAGCGAACTATGTCGACCTGCACGGAAACAACCTGAGCGGCCCGCTCCCCTTAGAACTGCGCACCATGACGAGTCTCGGCGTGCTGGTCCTCAACGGCAACAGCTTCACAGGCAACTTTCCCACGTTTCTGACCTCCATTGATAGTCTGAAGGGGCTCTACCTTGAGGGCAGCACCTTAACCGGGTGCATACCGCCGGAATTCCGCGACCTGGAGGAAGGCGATCTCGGTACGCTGGGGCTGGAGTACTGTGTCATCCTGCAGTTGCCTCCAGGGCTATAGTGAACCTTAAGGAGTGTTGACAAAATGGGATAGGGATTTATTCTCACGTTAAAACGTTAGCAGAAGGGAAGGCGTGATGAATGAATCTTGGGAGTCGTTCCACTATCACTTTAGGGAACTAGAAGATCCGCGCTCAACGGTCAACCGGCGACATCAGATGCTGGAGATGCTGGTTATAGCGATATGTGCAATCCTGTGCGGTGCGGATGATTGGGAAGCGGTGGCAGAGTTTGGTCAGGTGAAGAAGGAATGGTTTGCAGGATTTCTGCCGTTACCGAGCAGGATTCCGTCGCATGATACCTTCTGGCGGCTGTTTCGACGCTTAGACGGGGCACTGTTCGAAGCCTATTTTCTGCGCTGGGTCGCAGAGGTAGCCGAATCGAACGAAGGTGAAGTTGTGGCAATAGACGGCAAGAGTGTGCGTCGCTCTCATGACCGGGAAGCAGAGCGGAACGCAATCATGTTGGTGCGTGCTTGGGCGACAGAGAATCAACTCACGTTGGGGCAGGTGCAGGTTGCAGAAAAGTCAGATGAGATCACAGCGATTCCACAACTGTTGCGGGCCTTGGATCTGACAGGCTGCATCATTACGATTGATGCCATCGGCTGTCAGAAGGAAATCGCCGCACAGGTAGTGGCTGCCGAGGCCGACTATGTTCTGGCCCTCAAGCAGAATCAAGGCCGCCTGTATGAGGATGTCACCTTACTGTTCGAGGATCTGTGTGAAAGTAAGTTCACTGCCTTCGCTCTTGATTCAGTTCGAGAGGTTGACAAAGGGCATGGCCGGATCGAGATCCGCCAATGCTGGACCATAAGCGACCCGACGCTTTTGCCGCATCTGCGCGGCGCCCTCGACTGGCCAGCCCTGCAATCTCTTGTCTGGATACGCTCGCAACGCATCCAAAACGAAGAACGCAGTATTGTGGACCGTTACTTTTGTCTTCCTTGCCAGGTGAAGCCAAACAGCTGCTCCAGGCCGTTCGCTCTCACTGGCAGATCGAAAATGGCATGCACTGGGTGCTCGATTTCGCTTTCAGAGAAGATGATTCCCGCCTGCGCTAAGGGCACAGCGCTCATAACTTCGCTATCCTGCGTCGCATTGCACTCAATCTTCTCAAACAGGATAAAACTACCAAACTCGGCATAAGAAACAAGAGACTCAAGGCCGCTTGGAATCACGACTATCTCTTCATGCTGCTTTCACAGCTATTCTGAAAGTTCGCGATTGCCCTGAGTGGAAGGCTGATTGCTCTTGCGTTGGCACTTATTCTATGGTACGGGGGAGAAAGATGCCCCCGTGCAACAAGTGCAAGCGGTCTGTTGTGTGGACCTTTGTTGGGTAGTTGAATAGGCTTTGAGGTGGGGTGGCCGTTCTTCATTCAGGTTGGATTGGGAAACGCGTCGCCCTGTCTGAAATCGCTCATATTCAGCAATGGCTTCGGCGGAGTATCCAAGCAGTAGACCAAGAATTCTGCTAACCATCGTTGGAGGCACAGGATCGTGAGAAAGCCATTGGTAAACATCTACGACCCATGTATATGATGCAAAGCCGAAGCTTATCCTGTTTGTTCCTGGCTTTTCTACGAGAAATGGAATAGGGACGATTGCTTGTGATCCGGCGGACTCGGTGGCAATGTCGGCCATTCTTTCATACGCCACGGCACTGTTTTCTGAGGAATTCTCGATTGTGCCAAGAATGGTTAGTAGTGTAACATACAGGGTTTGCCGGATAAGATGAACTGTGGCACACTCTCCAGAAAGGCAGACACAAGGAGAGGAAAGATGCCAGCGAAACGATATCGGGTGCGATTGACAGCGGAAGAGCGCAAGGAACTGGATGGGCAGGTGAACACAGGCACAGGGTCGGCGCGACGCTTAAGACGGGCTCGCATCCTGCTGATGGCCGATGAGGCGCAAGCGGGCGGGGGCTGGTGCGACGCCGAGATTGCCAAGGCATTAGGAGCGCATGCGCGCACGGTCGAGCGCGTGCGGGAGCGGTGTGTCACAGTCGGCATCGAAGCCGCCCTCACCCACACGCGACCGAAACGGAAACGACCGCGCGTATTGGATGGCGCTGGCGAAGCCCGGTTGGTGCAGTTAGCGTGTAGCGCTGCGCCGGATGGACAGGAGCAGTGGACGCTGCAGATGCTGGCCGATAAGCTGGTCGAATTAGAGGTGGTCGAACGTATTTCGCGCGAAACAGTGCGGACGACGCTAAAAAAAACGAACTTAAGCCCTGGCTGAAAGATGAATGGTGTATTCCGGAGACCGCGAGCGCAGAGTTCGTCTGCGCCATGGAAGATACGCTTGAAGTCTATCATCGGCAGCAGGATCCCAAGCGCCCGTTGGTCTGTCTTGATGAAGGCAGTAAACAGTTGACCAAAGAGACCCGTCTGCCCCTGCCACCGCGACCGGGTGCGGTGGCCAAATATGACTACGAGTATGAACGCAACGGCGTTGGCAACCTCTTTCTCTGCTTTGCGCCGCTGCAAGCCTGGCGTCATGTCAAGGTGACAGCGCGCCGCACCATGGTCGATTTTGCCCACTGCATGCGTGACCTGGTCGACATCCACTTCCCGCAGGCAGACACGATCGTCTTGGTGATGGACAATTTGAACACACACAAACTCGCTTCGTTGTATGAAGCGTTCCCGGCGGCCGAAGCCCGCCGCATTGCCGCCAAACTGGAAATCCATTACACCCCCAAGCATGGCAGTTGGCTCAATATGGCTGAAATCGAACTCAGTGTCCTGCATCGACAGTGCTTGAACGCGCGCATCCCTGACAAACAGACCTTGATGCAGCAAGTCACAGCTTGGCAAAACCGACGCAATGACTCGACCGCTACCGTCAACTGGCGTTTCACCACAGCTGACGCTCGCATCAAACTCGAACGACTTTATCCGTCAATAAAAGATTGTTGAACTACTAGTGACCTGACGCCTCGCGAGACCAAATAGACTTGCTCCCGCATTAGTTCATCTGAAGGTAAGTCCTGTTCGTGACCTTTCGTTCTGCCGTTGATTCCCCACAAATTTGTCAAGTTCACTGTCCAACCCACCCCACTTCCTGAGTCAGGTAAGAGATTTCCCTTTTCTGTCATCCAAATCCTCTCACTGTCTCACTTGGCTACTAAAGTATACAAGCCCCTAAATAATGGATGGATCGAGTTTCTCTTTCTCATCAAGAGTTTCTGAACTTATGGCTAAGTAACTGTCCGCAAACAACGTAGCGGTTTGGTTGAGATTCAAGATATCGATGTTGGTGCAATCATATAGTTCCAAGTTGGACAGATAGGTCGCCGTGTCAGTTGGATTGTTTGGCGTTGCTCTTTGGAGAGCTTGCGGCCCTTCTGAAAAGCTCGGTCAACGAGAAAGGCTTTGACGGTCAAGCCGGTCGTGGTGGTTGTGCTGCGGATGTAGTTGCGCATTGTGGCAAAAGAGCGCAAAGGTTTGCCGGCCCAGTTGCGCGTTATCTGACTGAAGAGACGATACTCGATCGGATTATACTTGGAGGCGCCGGTCGGATAATGGCAGACCAGAACCGAGATGCCGAAGCGGTCAGCGCATTGGCGCTGCAATTCAGCTTTCCAGAGCCAGGAACGGCAGTTGTTGCTGCCGCCGGCATCACAGAGGATCAAGAGTTTGTCCTCGCGCTGAAAGCGGGGGCGCGCCGGGTCGGCCCACCACTGTGCGATGGCATGGGCGGCAAATTCGGGCGTATCATAGGAGTTGCCCAGATAGACATAGCCTTGGTTATGGACGATGTCATAGATGCCATACGGCACGGCCCGACCCAGCGCATCGCCAGGGAAATCATGCAGATTGACTTGCGCCGGCGCCTGACGCCAAGTGCGACCTTGGTTGGCGAAGTTGCCGATCAGTTTCTTGTTCTTGGTATCGACACTGATGACAGGATAGCCTGCTTGCAGGAACTGCTGTCGCACACGACGAATGTAGTCAAACTGGCGGTTGCGGTCGGGATGCACTGCGCCCGTCAAGCTCTTGCGGTTGGCGACCAAGCCAAAGCCCAGCTTGCGCAGCAGCCGACCGACTGTGGTGCGACCGATCCTGTGTGCCTGTGCGCGCAGCCGAGATGCAATCGTGCGCAAGCTTAGTTTCACCCATTTCTGTTCATCTGTCGGTGAACCAGCGATGTCGTCGTTGACGATTTCCTTGATTCTGTCTTCTATAGCTGGACTTTTTTTTCCAGCGGTGGCCGCCCACCGCCCGGCTTGCGCACCCGGTCGGTTGGGCGGCCGGCCAAGTCGTCGTCTAACTCGCGCCGACCGCGGCGAATCGTGTTGACGTTCATACCGGTAATCTGCGCCAGCCGTTCAGTGCCGCCATGCCCGATGCGATCGGCTTCCAACGCTACGTACCAGCGTCGCTGCTGTTCGTTGAGCCGACTCAGCAAAACATTCATGCGATGGTGGTCCTCTTTGTCTGCATGGGGCTGCGGCGACTGACATATCTCACACTGACATTGATGGATCGGTCTTTGGCTCATCTCTTTGACTCCTTGTTTGTTCCTGTTCGTGGAGCCATTTTACGCCAAACACCGCTAATTTGTTAACGGACAGTTACTTAGTGGCCCTTCGTGGCCCTTCGTGGATAGACCAAATCACCACCTTGCAAATCTCAGTTCAGACAACCGTCAAGAACCCTAGAACAACATTTGCCATCCCCCCTGGACCCTTGCAATCGCTCATACAATGCTCCTACGAGCACCCATGACTTCCCGGCGCCCCTCCCATCCCGAAAATCCCCAAAAAATCCTGTAAATCCTGCTTCAGACAACAACAAACTGCCCACTTTAGCAATGCCCGCTTCTGTTGTATGATTCCAGTTATCTCTAGTTCAACCGCCCGCTCCACAACCAGTAGAATGAGCAAGCCACTCGATTTAACGAAAGGACATACAATCCGATGGCGACCAACAACCAGCACGCAACCAATACTCCCTACGTTTTTGCCCACAGCCTCGGACAACAGCTGGACATGAGCGCACAGGAGTTTCCTACCGCCAACGCCGACGGCCTGCCGGTCGTCAACCTGACCCAGGAACAGAAGTACCTTTTCGACACGCGCGGCTGGCTACTCATCCCCGGCGTCTTGACCAAAGACGAAACGGAGGAGATGCGCGAATTCTGCCTGCGCCTCCAGCATGACCCAGACTCGATCCCCGAACATGAGCGCTCGCCGCTCGGCGGCCCGATGCAAAGGCTCGCCGATCATCCCGTTGTCGTCGGCTTTTTGAACGAATTTGTAGCCTTTCCGCCTCTGTCGCGCCAGAACTGTTACGGATTCCGCATGGAGTCGAGTAGCCTTTTCTTCCGCGAAGCCGGCGACGGTAAGTTTGGCCCTCACAACGGCAGCGGCTTCTTCCGTTTTCCTGGCGACACCCACTTCTATCACAGCGTTCCCGGCAAGTCGCACTCCGGCCTGACCCGTGTCGTCTGGGAGTTGAATCCGGTCTGCGAAGGCGACGGCACGCTCATAGTCAGCGGAAGCCACAAGGCTGCCTACCCCGCGCCTGACTCGATCCATGACCAGCATTCGGCCATCTGGGACGACTACACCTGTCCCGCCGGCTCTGTACTTTTCTTTACCGAATCGTTGACCCACAGCGCCCGCCCATGGACCAACCGCGACCATCCACGGGTCGCGATTTTCAGTTGCTATAACACCGTGGACAGCAAGTGGCACGACTGGGATCCGGATCCCCAGTTGGTGGCCTCGATGCCGCCTATGCGCCAAACCCTTTACCGACCGGTGCGCGCCGCCAACAATCTCGGTGACAGTTCGCACTACAAGGTCTAGCTTGGACGTGTGAAACCTACTCGACTGCGGCTGGCAGCGCAACGCGCAACCCTGTAATTCCGTTGGGCGGGCACGTTGTCGCGCCACCAAGCCTGGAGTTTCCAATATTCGTCTCGGTCCACCGCGACGTAACCAATGCAGCAGGAGATCGACCTATGGCAACCCTACTATCTGCCAGAAAAGCCGCAGCCTTTCAAATGGGCAAAGGCGATTCCAAAAACCTGGTCGGGCCCTCAACAGGCGCGCAAGACATTACCCTGAACTATTCAGTTTTCCAACCGGGGGAAGAGTTTCCTCAGCACTTTCACGAAGGATCTGCAGACATCTTCATAGTGCTCGAGGGTGGAGTCTCTGTGCGACAAGGCGATGCATACACGCCCATCACTGCAGGAGAATTTGCCTACGTTCCATCGCCGGAAGTACACGGCACCGTCAACACCAGTGGTGCCGAAGCGACTCTGATCAGCTTCCAGGCCCCGCCCGACTTTGCGCTGTACCGGGGAGAGCGGGACCCCTCCAAGACAGGAAGCACGCCGCGCCCGCCGGACAATCATCAGACAACCGTGCGCATCGACCAGCTTGCATCCGGAGAACTCTCGAAGCAAGGCCAAAAGCAGGCATGGGAGCCCGCCTCCCCTGCCACGGGAACACCGGAGATGCGGCTCGACTATTTTGAACTGGGGCAAGGGGCACAACTAGAGGAGCCCGGTTCTCAAGACAAGGAGGCTGTCTGGTTTGTCTGGAGCGGCGAGGTGACTATCGCTGCCGGCGGCGACACCCTGCGAGCAGAACGCCACGAAGGCGCGTTGATCCCTCCCGGCGAGGCCCAGACCGTCCGCAACGACCAGAACCAACCGGCCCGCCTTATCCGCTGCCAGGCGATCTGAACCGTCACGCTTGTCTGATCCCATTCGCGCCCACCGTCCTCTGCACTTGGGGCGACGTGGATACGCCCAGTCCGAATCTGACTGATCGCGGGATGCCGCTATCGCTGGCTGCGCCCTGCGTCGCCGTCAAATTGCCGCCGCGGTCGAAACTGACGCCGCCCGTACTTCCTCGGCGCTCACCTCCCGGCCCAACTGATTGGACAGGTAGATGCCCTCCGAGATGAGCATGCAGTTCAGCGCGATCTCAGCGGTGGGCAGCAGTTCAACCCGGCCATCAACCGCGGCGATCCAGTGCTGCTGGCTGCCGTCGTACACGTCACCCAGCTCGCGCACATTGTGTTGACGGAAGTCGAACATCTTCAGATTGGCTGTAGAGTCCAGGTCCAGATCGCCGGCGCTATGGAAGTAGCCGAAAGGATCGAGGCGCACTCCGCCTTCCGCGCCGACAACGTATGAACCTTCGAAGGCGTTCATATGGATGGCCCAAGCCTCGATAATGTCCAAGGTAATGTTGTCGGCCAACCGCACAAAGCCCAGCCCCAACTCCTCCACATTATAGCCGCTGCGTTCTCGCCGCGCCGCGTCCATTGCTATTTCCTGATAAGTCTTTCCCGAGATGCGCAATACGTCCGGGTTGCCCAGCAGGTGTAGCACCGTGGAGATATGATAGACGCCCATGTCATAGAGCGCCCCGCCGCTGGCGGTCTCCTTATTCACGAAGAAAGGGGATCCGTAGCCGTCCACGAACGGCCGGCCTCGCCGTCGATAACCTGTTGAGCGCGCATGATACAGCTTGCCCAGATAGCCGCCGTCGATCAGCGATTTGGCCGCCTTCGTTTCGTCGATGAAGTACTCGCGGTTCTGGATGCTGAGCATAAGTCCGCATTCTCTGGCAGTCGCAAGCATCTTTTCAGCGTCGATGTAAGCGCCGGCCATCGGCTTCTCGCAGAATACATGCTTGCCCGCCTTGAGCGCAGCCACAGTCGCCGGCATATGAAAGTTGTTGTGGAGGCAGACATCGACCGCCGCGATGTCGTCGCGTGCCAGCAACTGCCGGAAATCAGTGTAGACGCTGGCAATGCCGTTTTCCGCCGCCACTCTCTGCGCTTCGGCTTCGTTGACGTCGGCAACTGCCGCGATCTCCACGTGCGGCATTCCCATGTAAGTGCGGACGTGGCCCTTGCCAATCTGGCCGACGCCGATGATCCCAATTCGAGTCTTCTCTTCTGTCATTTTCAATTACTCTTCGCTAAAGTCATGAGTCGTAGTTTGATAGTGGTCACGCTCAGTCGCCTACGGCTGCGCAGCCTTCAGCGCCCCCTGCAGGCACCTCTTTACTCGCCCAAAGCACGGCGCAAGAGCGCCAATGTCTTGACCGCCGCCCCCTCCTCGTCGCCATCTTCAGGTACCGATTCGATCCCCCAGACCCCGCTGTAGCCATTCTCTTGCAAGATGGTAAATGCTTTCTGCAGATCGACCGACGGATCGTTACTCAGGCTGTCGAAGGACATTGTCTTGAAATGGGTGAGTCGAGCGTAGCGGGCGCACATCTGCCAGGCGCTTTCCTGCGTTCCCGCCGCCCAATTGTTCGTATCGAACAGCAGCCCAAGTCCTTTTACCTCCTTAAGCAGGCGCACCGTATTCTCCGCGTACTTGGTTGGCCCCCAGTGGTTCTCGACCAGGATCTCCACGCCCGCTGCCTTCGCCCTCGGGATCAGCTCGTTGTAGCCTTCAACGACAATCTCGAAAATGTCGTCGGTCAACTCCTCCGGCCCACCGCTGTCAATCCGCATCTGCGACGCGCCCAGCGACGCGGCGACGTCCAGCCACCGGTAGGCCATGTCCCGGCGTGCCGCACGCTCCCCCGCGGTCTCCTCATAGATGTGGCCGCCGTCCACCGCAATGCAGCCGTACGGCAGACCCGCGTCCTCCGCCATGCTCTTGGCATCTGCCAGCCACCTCCTGTCATCCAGTGCCGGCTCCAGATGCCTCATCCACGGATCAAGCTGTGAAAAGCCGTGGCGCCGGTGAAAAGCTACATAGCCCCGATAGTCCATCGCGCCGCTTTCAAGAGATCGGCGAAAACTATAGGAACAAATACTGAACTGGTGTGTCATGTCTCCCTATCTCCATGTATATTTGGGGTACCTACTCAGCCGCAGCCAATTCGCGACCATGCAGACAAGCCACCCTGAGTGAGCCAAGCGCAGGAGTTTCTCACTTCTCTCCCTTCACCCCTGGTTTTTCTCTCACTCCTCACTCCTCTTCACTCTCTCCTCGTTCTTAGGCGCCCTCCGGCGGCTCCGGCCCGCTAAGGCGGCTCAGGGCTGTCGTCGGCAAACACCCGCCGCCGCCAGGGGCTGTCGCCCTTCCGGGCGGTCGGGCCTTCGGCCCTCCCTTGTGCGGGGGGATTCCCCCCGCAACGCCCCCCTCAAAACCCGACTGCCAACCCGCCCAGCCATCCTCTCGCCACTGTCTGCTCGCCCCTATCCCCTATCCCCTAGCCCCTGTTGTTTACTAGTAGTGTAACAGACAGGGTTTGCCGGACAAAGTGAATTGTGGCACACTCTCCAGAAAGGCAGACACAAGGAGAGGAAAGATGCCAGCGAAACGATATCGGGTGCGATTGACAGCGGAAGAGCGCAAGGAACTGGATGGGCAGGTGAACACGGGAACAGGGTCGGCGCGACGCTTAAGACGGGCTCGCATCCTGCTGATGGCCGATGAGGCGCAAGCGGGCGGGGGCTGGTGCGACGCCGAGATTGCCAAGGCATTAGGAGCGCATGCGCGCACGGTCGAGCGCGTGCGGGAGCGGTGTGTCACAGTCGGCATCGAAGCCGCCCTCACCCACACGCGACCGAAACGGAAACGACCGCGCGTATTGGATGGCGCTGGCGAAGCCCGGTTGGTGCAGTTAGCGTGTAGCGCTGCGCCGGATGGACAGGAGCAGTGGACGCTGCAGATGCTGGCCGATAAGCTGGTCGAATTAGAGGTGGTCGAACGTATTTCGCGCGAAACAGTGCGGACGACGCTAAAAAAAACGAACTTAAGCCCTGGCTGAAAGATGAATGGTGTATTCCGGAGACCGCGAGCGCAGAGTTCGTCTGCGCCATGGAAGATACGCTTGAAGTCTATCATCGGCAACAGGATCCCAAGCGCCCGTTGGTCTGTCTTGATGAAGGCAGTAAACAGTTGACCAAAGAGACCCGTCTGCCCCTGCCACCGCGACCGGGTGCGGTGGCCAAATATGACTACGAGTATGAACGCAACGGCGTTGGCAACCTCTTTCTCTGCTTTGCGCCGCTGCAAGCCTGGCGTCATGTCAAGGTGACAGAGCGCCGCACCATGGTTGATTTTGCCTACTGCCTGCGTGACCTTGTCGACATCCATTTCCCGCAGGCTGACACGATCGTCTTGGTGATGGACAATTTGAACACGCACAAACTCGCTTCGCTGTATGAAGCGTTCCCGGCGGCTGAAGCCCGCCGCATTGCCGCCAAACTGGAAATCCATTACACGCCCAAGCATGGCAGTTGGCTCAATATGGCTGAAATCGAACTCAGTGTCCTGCATCGACAGTGCTTGAACGCGCGCATCCCTGACAAACACACCTTGATGCAGAAAGTCGCAGCTTGGCAAACCCGCCGCAATGCTTCTGCATCGACCGTTAACTGGCGTTTCACCACCGCTGATGCTCGCATCAAACTCGAACGCCTTTATCCGTCAATAGAAGACTGTTGAACTACTAGGGGTCGTAGACATTTGGTAAAGACTATTCAAAATGTGACATATGCAGGACGTCTGCGGGCAGCATTGGCCCGTTTCTCGCCTGATACTCGTCTTCTACGACCATAATCTGCGGTGGCAAAGGTGTTCTCCGTGCCCCTCCGCGTCCTCCGCGGATAAAAAGGTGTTAAGGTGTTCTCCGTGCCCCTCCGCGTCCTCCGCGGATAAAAAGGTGTTAAGGTGTTCTCCGTGCCCCTCCGCGTCCTCCGCGGATAAAAAGGTGTTAAGGTGTTCTCCGTGCCCCTCCGCGTCCTCCGCGGATAAAAAGGTGTTAAGGTGTTCTCCGCGGCCCTCCGCGTCCTCCGCGGACAAAAAGGTGTTAAGGTGTTCTCCGCGGCCCTCCGCGTCCTCCGCGGATAAAAAGGTGTTAAGGTGTTCTCCGTGCCCCTCCGCGTCCTCCGCGGACAAAAAAGGTGTTAAGGTGTTCTCCGCGCCCCTCCGCGTCCTCCGCGGACAAAAAGGTGTTAAGGTGTTCTTCGTGCCCCTTCGTGGATAAAAAGGGTTTAAGATGTTCTCCGCGGCCCTCCGCGTCCTCCGCGGACAAAAAGGTGTTAAGGTGTTCTCCGTGCCCCTCCGTAGATAGGCCACACTCTGATCGTGCAATACTCAGTTTTGCCAAATGTCAACACGCCCCAAAAACTAAAAACAAAAAACTCAAACGTCACAGAGCCGTCCGATAACCCCGGGAGAGGCGCAGCTCGATCTGTGCCTGAAAAGCCGAAAAAATAATGGTGATGATCCAATAGAAAACCGCCGCGATCAGCAGCGCTTCCAAGCTGCGAAAATTGGCCCGGCCCTGCTTCTGCGCCCTCCACAGCAGTTCCCATACAAAGCCCGTGACCGAGATGAGCGAGGTATCCTTCAGCATCGCGATGAACTGGTTGCCAATCGGTGGGATGACCAGTCGCAGAGCCTGCGGCAACACGATGAAGCGCATAATCTGGAATCGCGTCAAGCCAACTGACTGGGCCGCCTCCCGCTGGCCCGCGCCCACTGACTGGATGCCTGCCCGCATTATCTCCGTCATGTAGGCGCCGTAATTCAACCCCAGGGCCAACACGCCCGCCGACAGGCCCGACATGCGAATACCAAGTTGCGGCAGCGCCAGGAAGAAAAAGACGACCTGCAGGAGCAAAGGCGTACCCCTGATAAGCGAAATGTAAAAGGTCGCCAGCGCATAGGCGGGCGGGGATTTCGACAGACGCCCCAACGCGCCCAGGAGCGATAGCGCTGTCGCCAAAACAATCGACAGGGCCGACAACAGAATCGTCAGCCAGACCCCGTTGAAGATGAAAAACCAATGGCTGCGAATGAACGTCCAGTCCAATGTAATCGTCGTGAACTGCAGCCCGGCTACCGTAAAGTGGGACCCACTGAACGCGTAAAAAAGTGCCAGCAACAAGAGTATGTACGAAGCTCGCACGCCCATGGCAAAACGACGGGCGTCACGCCGCTGTGACGCCATTATCTGTTCAGCCTGCAAGGCAAAACCCTCGTCTGAATGCGCTGTCGACATCCCGTTTCCCGTAACGAACGGCAACGCCCGCATCTTCGCATAGCGAAGGCTACACGCGCTGCGCAGTTCGATCTCCTGTGCCCTGCTCCCGCCTATTTCGTGGGATCGCTCGTCAGGTCCTCACCAAACCACTCCATCGACAAGCTGCTCAGAGTGCCGTCAGCATGCATGGCGGCGATGATTTCGCTGACTTTCTCGACCAATCCGGTGACTCCCTTGGAAGCGTTCTTGTCGAACGCAACTGCAAGATTTTCCGAGAAGACCGGCGTGCCCACTTTGTGAATCGGGACCCCTTCGGCGATGGCCGCTTCCACGACCGTATTTGAAGTCAGAAACGCCTGGAACTCATGGCGTCCAGCCTGAATCTGCTGTGCGCAGTCGTTGTCCACCGTCAATGGGATAATGGATGTATCGGCGGGCGGGGCGTCAACATAGAAGCTGGCAGCCGGCAACCCCAAACTTTCCATATCTCCCATCAACCAGCTCTCATACGTTGTGGAGACGCCGACGCAGATCGACGCGCCGTTCAGGTCCTCCAACGTCTCGAGCTCGGAGCCATCCACTGCCGCGAACTGGGCCGGTGTATAGTAATAAGAGGGGGAGGCAAACTCAAGGATCTTCTGCCGTGCTGTGGTGACGGTCATCGAGCCGACGCTCATGTCCCACTGGTCCCCCCAGTTGCCGGCCGTAATCAGGTCCCAGTCAGGCGTGACGAATTCCACTTCTACCCCAAGCCGTTTGGCGATTTCTTTGGCTACGTCTACGTCGAAGCCCTGAAAATTGCCGCCTTCGTCCAGAAAGCTCTGCGGCGCATAGTTTGGATCTGTCGATATGCGGATCGTGCCGCGTGAAATGATTTCCGCGAGCAGGTCGTCCTCCCCGGCGGAAGCGCCCCCGTCGTCGCCTTCAGACGCACCCTGCGGTGCCACCGGGGCCACACACGCGCTTACCCAAAGGGCAGCTATCAGCAGGAATGGCAGTATTCGTTTCATTGTGCTTCCACCTCCTGGGTCAGGTAAAATATTTACAGTAAAATGCGAAGCCACGCTGACCATATGATATTACAGGGTTGGGCAAAATAAGTAATTAGTCCTTCCACTAACCTGAGCGAGCCCATGTCTCCTTCCCTCCCATCCATCGTATCACAGCATCCCTACCCCGACTTTCAGAAATGGTGGCCGCTAGGCGAACCCTTTCTGGCGATGATGGCAGACGCCATCCTGGGCCAATGGCGCCCTCTGGCCCCGTCCTCCGACGATCTCGCTGCCGTCCAGACAACCGTCGACGAGTACATCTCACTCGTTTACAAACGCGAAGCCATGCCCGGTCTGGCCGCCAGTTTCGCCGCAGCAACTGATCTCAACACCGTTCAGTCCGGCGAGTTCGATGCGCTATCCTATGCATTCTTTCGATCCGCCTACGCGTCGCTGGCCTCGCAGCTCAGCGGCGACGATCTTGCCACTGCACGCCGTGAGTTCGCTGAGCGGGTGGGGGCCAATTTCTTCGCCCAACTGTCAGACCGCCTGGCTCTGAATCTTCCCCGCGCCCTGCTAAACGAGAGCGACTTCGCCTCCGTGGCATCCGCCATCAAGCGCATCGGCGCATTCCTCCAGCAGCAGGGATATCTGCGCAGCCATTTCGCCTTCCGCTTCGATGTGACCACCACCCGCGCTGGCCGCGCCATCGACCAGAAACCGGGCGATGTTATACAGGCGCTCGGCAACGGCGGCACCGCATGCGCGCTCTATGAAATGGGCCACCCGGTAATCCTGCCATCCGCGGTCTATCTCTACCGGACCGTCGGCGAGGCGCAACATCACTCCTCTCGCACAATTGAAGAACTGTTTGCCCGCGTAGGTTGCGATGCTTGGGAAACTGACGATTTTGATCCCACCAACTATCCCTCCGACTTGGTGGTGGAGCTGTGGCAGATCCGGCGTCGCCCGCTAATCGACTAATGCAAGAGCACATTTCTTGAAAAAATGGATGTGGCTCTGCACGCTGGAACTTTACCATTCACGCAAATTCAAAAGAATCCCGAACACCGCCAAATTTGACCTGCGCCCTGCCTTTCTGGTAGACTTTCCTTTGTGCTTTCCTCCAGCACGCCCCCATCGTCTAGAGGACCAGGACTCAGGCCTTTCAAGCCTGCGACAGGGGTTCGAATCCCCTTGGGGGTACAAAAGAATCGCCCAATCGAGCCGGCCGATCCAGCACCCGCGTATTCAAAAAAGCCCCGTGTCATAGGGTGGTATTCCACATCTTGACAGCGGGCCTTTTTTATTCAGAGGAGAGCTGTGACGAACATTCGCATCGAAGTCACCGCCAATAGCCGCGCCGGCGATCCCGGGATTGCAGCAGCCGCGCACAGGTTGGGTGTGGGTTCGCTCCGGTCCTGCCGCAAGACTCTCCTCTATTTTCTAGCCAGCCGCTCAGGCAAAGCCCCCAATACAAAGCAGATCGAAAGGCTCTGTGCCTTCCTTCTTGTCGATCCGGTAACGGAGACTTCTCGGGTATCCGCCCTGGGCAACAATCGGATTGCTGACGGCGCCAGCCAGCCCTCCTCCGCAACAAGTGAGCATGTCATTGAAGTTGCCCTCCGTCCAGGCGTGACCGACGTGGCCGCACGCGTACTTGAACGCGGTGCAACGGAGTTAGGGATACACGGCCTGGAGGCTGCAACCGCAACCCAGTACCGCCTGACCGGAGAATTGTCCCAGTCCGACCTGCACCGGCTGGCACGAGGGCTGCTGTGCAACGATACAATCGAGCGCTACAGCCTGGGCGCCATCGAACCCCTTTTTGGTCACAGCAGCGACGCCCGCGATCGTGTCGAACAGGTTCCCCTGACCGGACTGGACGAAGCAGGTCTGCTTGATTGCAGTCGGGAGCGAATGCTCTCGCTTGACGCACAGGAGATGAAGGAGATCCAGGGTTTCTATGACGAGATCGGCCGCGCGCCCACCGACGTCGAGCTGGAAACCCTTGCCCAGACCTGGAGCGAGCACTGTGTCCACAAAACATTCAAGTCGAGCATAGCTTTCACCACTCAGTCGATCACCGGGCACACGCTTGCGATCGAGGAGATACAGGGGCTGCTGCCCACATATATTCAGGCAGCGACCGAGAAAGTGAATCGTCCCTGGGTGCGTTCGGCCTTTGTCGACGATGCCGGCATCATCGAATTTGACGATCAGTTTGATCTGGCGTTCAAAGTAGAGACACACAACCACCCATCCGCGCTGGAACCCTTTGGCGGAGCGAATACCGGCATCGGCGGCGTCGTGCGCGACATCATCGCCGTTTCGGCCCGGCCTATTGCCTGCACAGACGTGCTCTGCTTCGGCCCCCAAGACCTGCCGCCGGACGAGCTGCCCGCAGGCGTGCTGCATCCCGCCCGCGTCGCGGACGGGGTCGTGGCCGGTATCGGCGACTACGGTAACAAGCTTGGGCTGCCGACAGTCAACGGCGCGGTCATTTACGACAAGGGTTACTTGGGCAATCCTCTTGTCTTCTGCGGCGCAGTTGGGCTGCTGCCAAAAGGGGCCCATCCAACACAGCCGCAACCGGGAGACCGAATCGTGGTCCTGGGCGGGCGCACCGGCCGTGACGGCATCCACGGCGCCACCTTCTCCTCTGCCGAGTTGACCCAGGCCACCCACATGGAGTCCGGCAGCGCCGTACAAATCGGCGATCCAATCACCGAAAAGGGGCTGATCGAGCTGGTAGAGGCGGCCAGGGATGCGCAACTATACAACGCCATAACCGACTGCGGCGCAGGCGGCCTCTCTTCTGCTGTCGGCGAAATGGGAGAAGAACTGGGTGCCGACATCGAGTTGCAGGAAGTTCCCCTAAAATATCCCGGTCTGACCCCATGGGAAATCTGGCTGTCCGAAGCACAGGAGCGGATGGTGCTGGCCGTGCCCGCCGCCAATCTGCCGCAGCTCCAACAACTGGCCGATCTGTGGGATGTTGAAATCCGCGACCTGGGCCATTTCAGCGGCGATGGCTGGCTGCGCGTGCGCTACGGCGGCCGCGCCGTCGCCGAGTTGCCGATGTCTTTTCTGCATGACGGGCTGCCCCTCCCGCGCCGCACAGCCCACTGCCAGGAGCACCAGCCGGAACAGTCCACACTACAAAAACGTTTGCAGCAGTTGAGCACGCAGCCGGATGCGAAACAGATTCTCCTGCAGATGCTGAGCCATCCCTCAGTGGCAAGCAAGGAACGCATCGTTCGTACCTATGATCACGAGGTACGCGGCGGCACGCTCGTCCGCCCATTTGCGGGGCCGCACATGGACGGACCTACCGACGCTGCAGTACTGAAGCCAATCGGCACCTGGAGCCATGACCGCGCCTTCGCCCTCAGCGCCGGCATTAACCCCCTGCTGGGCAAGCGGGACTGCTATGCAATGGCGGTCAGCGCAGTAGACGAAGCATTTCGAAACGCCGTTGCCGTCGGCGCCGACCCCGACCGGATTGCGCTTCTGGATAACTTCTGCTGGGGCAACCCCACTTTGCCTGATCGGCTCGGCGCTCTCGTGCGCGCCTGCCAGGGCTGTTTCGACGCCGCCACCGCCTACAACGCTCCCTTCATCTCCGGCAAAGACAGCCTGTACAATGAGTTTGACGGCCAGCCGATTCCCGGGACATTGCTCGTATCCGCC
Source organism: Caldilineaceae bacterium (assembly GCA_965221345.1). Taxonomy (GTDB): domain Bacteria; phylum Chloroflexota; class Anaerolineae; order Caldilineales; family Caldilineaceae; genus Bin5. Next base: position 3,575,978 of record CBDCSD010000002.1, on the reverse strand, counting down.
ATTGGCATAGTGCCTGATATGCGCCGCGTCTGTACTTCTAATCTCAAACAACCGGGAAATTTCATATACTTGGTAGGCGAGACACATGAAGAACTGGGCGGCTCCCTATTCAGCCATCTAATGGAATGTGATGGCGGCGACCCTCCCAGCATGCCCGCTGACCCACTCAAACGCTACCGGGCGCTGCACTCCGCCATGCAGCGCGGACTGATACAGAGCTGCCACGATCTGAGCGAAGGCGGGCTGGCGGTGGCCCTGGCCGAAATGTGTATCGGCGGGCGGCTCGGTGCGGCTGTGGACATTGCCCCGGTACAAGGGACCTATTTGTCCCACCCCTATGTCCCACTTTTTAGCGAAAGCAATGGGCGACTCTTGCTGGAAGTCGCGCCCGACGACATCGACTTATTCGAGGAAAGTATGGCGGGGTTGCAATTTGGGCTCTTGGGCACGGTCACCGAATCGGAACAACTGGAATGGATGCTGAACCAGCGGCGGCTCTTCTACCTATCTTTGAATGAAATCGTTTCAGCCTGGAAAGGGGCTGACGTCGAATGACAGCCACGTCGCTCAAAGCAGTTCAGCAACACAGTGTGGCGAGGCCATGGCGGTGAACTTGCCTGTCTTGATCCTCCACGTGTCCGGAGCCAACCGCGACGCCGAGGCTGCCCGCGCCTGTGAACTGGCCGGCGGCGCGCCGCATATTGTACACATCAATCAGTTGCGGGCGGGCGCCTTCTCTCTCTCAGACTATGGTATGCTTATTCTGCCGGGTGGATTCTCGTATGGCGATGCACTGGGCGCCGGCGTCCGGCAGGCCTTGGATCTGCGGGTCTTTTTCCACGATCAGCTACAAGAGTTCATCGCCTCCGGCAAGCCCGTTCTGGGTATCTGCAACGGTTTTCAGACGCTCGTAAAGGCGGGCCTCTTGCCTGGAGCCGGCAATAAGAAAACAGGTCCTCCACCTCGACCTAAGTCGACCTGGCAACGCGACGTGACCCTGACCCACAACGCCCGCGGCCGTTTCGAGTGCCGGTGGGTGCATCTGGCCGTCGAGCAGGGCGCGCAAGCCCACTATCTGGCCCAGTTGGTTGATCCGGTATTTTGCCCGGTGGCTCACGGGGAAGGCAATTTCCAAGTATCCACCGGGGGGGCCCTCAAGCAATTGGAGGAGGGCGGGTTGGTAGCATTCCGTTACGTCGACGCCAATGGAGAACGCGCTGGCGGACGCTACCCCCTCAATCCCAACGGTTCGGTCGCCGACATCGCCGGAATCTGCAACCCCGCTGGCAATGTCATCGGACTGATGCCGCACCCGGAGGATCACGTCGACCCGATTCAAAATCCACTAGGCGGAAGAGGGCGGCTTGGACTCAACCTGTTTCGAGTCATGATAGGCAGCGCCTCGGTCTGAATTGTGTTTGCAGTGCACTAATCGCGGCGTACCGCAAAAAGGAGCAAGTCAAGATGGATCCCGGCGTGCTGAAGCATTCATTCACTGGCCTCGACTTGGACTTTCTCGGTCCCAAGCGCAGCGGCAAGGTACGCGATATCTACGAGCGGGACGATCAGCTCATCCTCATCACAACCGATCGCCTTTCTGCCTTCGATCACATCCTGGGACTGGTTCCATTCAAGGGACAGGTGCTGAATCAACTTGCCGCCTTCTGGTTCGATCAGACGCGGGATATCGTCGCCAATCACTTTATCGAATCGCCTGACCCGAACGTGACAGTTGGCAGGAAGTGCCGAACCCTTCCCGTTGAGGTTGTCGTGCGAGGCTACATATCGGGGGTTACCAAAACGAGCCTCTGGTATCGCTACAGCCAGGGCGAGCGTTGGATCTACGGCATGGAATTCCCCGATGGGATGAGCAAGAATGACCCCCTTCCCCAGCCGATCATCACACCCACGACCAAGGCCGAGAAAGGTGGTCATGACGAGCTCATCACAAGTAAGGAAATCGTGGAAAAAGGATTGGTCGAGGCGGAGCTATGGGAAAAGGTCTGTACGGCAGCCCTGGCCCTCTTTAACCGAGGGCAGGTGATAGCCGCGCGGGGAGGGCTGCTGCTGGTGGATACCAAGTACGAGTTCGGTTTGACAGACGATGGCGAGCTCCTTCTGATCGACGAGATCCACACGCCCGATTCCAGCCGCTTCTGGACGGCGGCGAGCTATGAAGAGACCAGAATTGCTCGCGCGGAAGGGGCGGGCGAAGGCCTGGAAACCCTGGAGCCGGAGAACTATGACAAAGAGTTCGTCCGTTTGGCCTACGCGGCGCGGGGATACAGAGGCGACGGACCCCCGCCGCCGCTGGGGGACGATCTGGCTTTGCAGGCGAGCAGTCGCTACATCCGCAGCTACGAACTCCTGACCGGGCGCCCATTTGAAGCGGGCGAAATGCCTGTGGCCGACAGGGTGGCCAAGAATCTCAGCGAGAGGTTTGGGCCGCATTGAGATTGGAGCGGCAATGAGGAGCAATAGCCGGTGAATGGATCAGTTCGTGTGCCTCTTGTGGGCGTCATCATGGGCAGCAGATCCGATTGGGAACGTTGCATGAAGTTTGCAGCCGAGACTCTGGCCGAGTTCGATCTGCCCCATGAGTGCCGGGTAGTTTCGGCCCACCGTACGCCCGATTGGATGAGGGAGTACGCCGACAGCGCAGCCGCCCGCGGTCTGGAAGCGATTATCGCCGGAGCCGGAGGCGCGGCACACCTGCCCGGGATGGTCGCCGGCCATACACTCCTGCCTGTAATCGGCGTGCCCGTGCAGAGCCAGACCCTCAATGGCATCGACTCGCTGCTTTCCATTGTGCAGATGCCCGCCGGAGTGCCCGTCGCCACAATGGCAATCGGCAGAGCCGGCGCTATCAACGCCGCGCTACTTGCCATATCCATTCTGGGAGCTACACGGCCGCCGTTGCGCCAGCAACTACAAGAATACCGCAACACGCGTGCCCAGCAAGTGCTCGCTGAGCGTCTTGGCGATGAGGAGTAGCACGGTGGCGCGCAAGAGGCGGCAACCCTTGCCCCCCGGCTCTACGATCGGCGTTCTTGGCAGTGGGCAACTAGGGCGAATGCTGGCAATGGAAGCCCGCAGAATGGGCTATCGCTTGCATACCTTTTCACCGGAACGCAACAGCCCCACGGGTCAGATCGCCGACCGCGAGGTCAGCGCGGCCTACGACGATCGCGAAGCGATACGCGCATTTTCCCAGGACGTGGATGCGCTGACATTCGAGTTCGAAAATGTCCCGTCCATCGCGGCGGAGATTGCCGAGGCCGAAGGTGTGCTCGTGCGCCCTGCCGGCCCCATTCTCCACGCCGCCCAGAACCGCTTGCGGGAGAAAACGCTGCTCAGTCAGGCGGGACTGCCCGTTACCCCGTACCGCGCGGTAACCAATCTCGCTGAACTCAAAGAAGCCACACGAGAAATTGGCTTTCCGGCCATTCTCAAAACAGCGGCCTTCGGTTATGATGGTAAGGGACAGACCCGTCTTGATTCCGATGCACAAACAGAAGCTTCTTGGCAAGCGCTTGGCGGGCAAGCGTGCGTGCTGGAGGCCCAGGTGAACTTTGAGAGAGAGGTATCGCTGGTGGCGGCGCGCGGTGCGCATGGCGACTTTGCAGCCTATACCCTGGTCGAGAATCGCCACGTCAACCATATTCTGGATGTCACGATCGCGCCGGTAAAGGTCGAACCAGACGTCGCCGGAGAAGCGGAAAGGCTGGCCCGCCAGTTGTGCGAATACCTTGGACTCGTAGGCGTTCTCTGCATCGAATTCTTTCTCCTGCCGGAGCCGCAAGTAGATAGAGTTGCGGCGGCGTCCGAGTCACAACCGAGAGGGCGCCTCTTGATCAACGAAATTGCACCCCGCCCCCATAACTCCGGTCATTGGACGATCGAGGGCGCCGTGACCAGCCAATTCGAGCAACAATTGCGAACCGTATGCGGCCTCGCCCCCGGGTCGACCGAGCAGTTGCGCCCTGCGGCGATGTTGAATCTGCTCGGCGATCTGTGGCATGATGGAGAACCGGACTGGCAGTCGCTGCTGGCTTACGCAAACGTTAAACTGCACTTGTACGGCAAGCTTGAACCGCGACCCGGCCGTAAAATGGGGCACATGACAGTTACAGCCGCTACGACCGAGGAGGCCTTGGAGACGGGCCTGGCGGCGCGCGCGGCCTTACAGCGTATTTGAGCAGGCCAGTGGACAGAAAACCCGACGTTTTACTCAGAGTTAGGTCGTGGAGTGCGGGCTTCCAGCGTGAACGCATTCCGTACTTTAAGGAGTTGCAAATATGCCTCTATCAGACTCGCCCCGCGAAGCATGCGGCGTCTTTGGCATCAGTGCGCCCGGGTTGGATATCGCTCGGCTGACCTATTTCGCCATTTACGCCTTGCAGCATCGAGGTCAAGAGGCCGCCGGAATCGCAACTTGCGACGGCAAGACCGCGCACATCCACAAGGGTCTGGGCCTGGTCTCCCAAGTTTTCAATGAGGACAATCTGCATCATCTGCAAGGACATTTGGGCATAGGTCATACCCGTTATTCCACGACCGGTGCGCCCCGCTTAAACAATACACAGCCGTACATTCTGGAGACCCTCGACGGCCCCCTGGCCATCGGCCATAACGGCAATTTGGTTAACGCGCCCAAACTTCGCCGCGAACTATTGGAGCGAGGCGTGGGCCTGTCCACTTCGACCGACAGCGAACTGATAATCCATCTGTTGGCCGGCGCACGGGGCACTTGGTTGCAGCGCATTCGCCAGATGATGACGATAGCCGAGGGAGCGTATTCGCTGACGATCCTTACTCGCGATGCCATCTACGGCGTGAGGGACCCATGGGGACTGCGCCCGCTCGTTTTGGGAGAGTTCGAGAGTGGCTTGGCAATTGCCTCGGAGAGTTGCGCCTTCGCCACAATCGGCGCCCGCGCCGTACGGGAAATTGAACCCGGCGAGATTGTACGCATCGACCGGGGCGGATACGAAATCGTGCAAGGTGTGCCGGCAGAAAAGAAAGCGTTTTGCACTTTCGAGCAGATTTATTTCGCCCGGCCAGACAGTATTCTCGGCGGTCGCCTTGTCCATCGCGTGCGCCAGGCATTGGGGCGCCAACTTGCTCGCGAGGCTCCAGCTGAGGCCGATATCGTTGTACCCGTGCCTGATAGCGGCACACCACATGCCATCGGATACGCTCAGGAGAGTGGCATCGTCTACAGCGAAGGGCTCATAAAGAGCCGCTATATCGGGCGAACCTTCATCCAACCGACCGACCGACAGCGCAAAGTCGGCGTGGCAATGAAATTCAACCCCTTGCCCGACAATCTGAAGGGCCAGAGAGTTGTCTTAGTAGACGACTCGATCGTGCGGGGCAATACGAGTGGACCGCTCGTGCAACTCCTGCGGGACGCGGGCGCGGCCGAAGTTCATATGCGTGTAGCCTGCCCGCCTATCCGATTCCCCTGCTTTATGGGCGTCGACATGGCTAGCCAGTCGGAACTGATCGCGGCGCACAAGAACCTGGATGAGATTAAGGTCTACATTGGTGTCGAATCATTGTCCTATCTCAGCGTGGAAGGCATGATGAGCACTCTGCGAGCCGAGGATGGGTACTGCAACGCCTGTTTCACCGGTGCCTACCCGTTCGAGACTCCCATGCTTGAATTGGAACTGGAACTGAAGGGAAAGGAAAAATTCGCGGGGGTACTTGGCAATTGACAGTTCGAGCGGTGCTTTGACTTGAACAGACGTCCATCTCCCTTTGGCCGCTATGGGTTAAAGGCACTTCCTTTCCCGATTTGCCAACAACAGTTTGCAACATGAACACTTTGCTAATCGGCTCCGGCGCCAGGGAGCACGCACTTGCATGGAAGCTGGCACAGTCGCGGCACGCCGAACGCATCTTCGTTGCGCCGGGTAACGGCGGTACCGCTTCAATCTCCAACTGCACAAATGTCCCTATCGCCGTCGACGATCTGTCGGCGTTACGCCGCTTTGCCAGCGAAAACAAGGTCGACCTGACGGTAGTCGGACCGGAAGTCCCTTTAGTTGCGGGAATTGTCGACGAATTCGTTGCCGACGACCTGCCGATCTTTGGGCCGAGCAAAGCCGCGTCCCAACTAGAAGGCTCCAAGGCCTACTCAAAAGCGTTTATGAACCGGTATGGGATTCCCACCGGCTGGGCGCGCGTCTTCACCGATTTTGAAGCGGCGGCCGACTTTGTCCATGAGCTGGCCGAGCTTCCCGTCCTCAAAGCCAACGGACTGACCGCCGGCAAAGGGGTGCTATTGCCCACGAACGGTGATGAGGCCGTTGGACAACTGCGGGCAATGATGGTGGAACGACGCTTTGGCGACGCCGGCACGACCGTGTTGGTTGAAGAGCGACTGCAAGGCCCCGAGTTGTCAGTCCTGGCCTTCTGCGACGGCCAGGACCTGCGAATCATGCCGGCAGCGCAGGACCACAAGCGTTTGCTCGATGGGGATGGCGGGCCAAATACAGGCGGCATGGGGGCCTTCGCGCCGTCGCCATTGGCAACGCAGACCCTGTTAGATGAAGCGGAACGCACAATTCTGCGCCCTACTTTGGCCGGAATGGCCTCAGAGGGAGCCCATTATCGGGGCATTCTTTACGCCGGGCTGATGCTGACCGAATTGGGGCCCAGAGTGTTGGAATTCAACTGTCGATTCGGCGACCCTGAAGCCCAGGTCATTCTGCCGCTACTTCAAAGTGACTTGGTGGATATGATGCTGGCGTGTGTGCATGGCAGCTTAGCCCAGCATGAACCTGACTGGTCTTCAGAGTCCGTCGTGACCGTTGTAATGGCCTCCGGTGGCTATCCCGATGTCTACGAGACAGGCAAGCCTATAACAGGCCTATCGGAAGGGTCGATCAGTGATGCCGGCGCCCTCGTCTTTCACGCGGGCACCAAGGTGGATGACTCACGCGCTAGTAAAGCCAGTAGGTGCGAAGACGTTGTCCTAACCGACGGCGGGCGCGTACTCTCCGTCACGGCCATGGGGGCTAACTTCACGAAAGCCGTAGCCGAAGCCTACCGAGCTGTCGAGCAAATTCACTTTGAGAGTGCGGTCTGGCGTTCCGACATCGGCCTTAAGGTTGCCCAAACATAGTAAGGAACCTCCAGGACGGTTCGAGGACTCTCCCAGGGGGAGCCTGCAACGCCCAATGGAGACCATGCATTGCAAGAATCGTCGTTTCCTCACCTTTGTCGTCGCATTCAATTCTAGAACCTACATCGGGAGGCCCCATGGCTCTGATTCCCTCAATGTTGCTCAAACGGCTCTACACCTACGCCAGCCTGCAGAACACCGTAAACGGTGTACAATTTTCGATCAAGAATCGTCTAAGCGATGCCAAGTTGACCGGTTTCCATGGCATTAGTATCGACGGCCAGGAAATATCCAATGACCACTTGTCCCTGGATTTCGGCGACGAGCAAGTGATTACGCCTGAGCAGGTCAACAGTGGCGCGCAGTTGGAGTTCCCGCTGCGCAAGGAAGTGATCATCACCGCCCGAATCCCTCAACTGGAGACGGGCTCTCACGCGATAGGGATCGGTGTCCAGACATCCCCATTTGGCCGCATCCAATTCACGGTCGATGATGCCATCTCGGAAAGAGTTGACGCGCCCCGTATCCCGCGCGACCGCGACGACGACTACAGTGAAACCGCAATCCGCGCCCGCCAAACGTTCGTCACGGACTACACGGGCCATTCGCTTGAACACGTTTCACAGTACTCCTTTGATCCCCAAATGACTCTAGGCAACATCGAGAATTTCACCGGGGTGGCGCAAGTTCCGATTGGCTTCGCAGGACCGCTAACGGTCTGCGGCGAGCATGCCAAAGGCGACTTTCTTATACCTCTGGCGACAACTGAGGGAACACTGGTTGCCTCCTACAACCGGGGCATGAAGCTGCTCAACCTGTCTGGGGGCGTCAAATGCACGGTGGTGGCCGATGCCATGCAACGGGCACCGGTCTTCGTCTTTGAGGATGCCCGCGGCGCCCGCGATTTTATCAATTGGGTGGACGAGAATTTGACCCCTATCAGGGAAGAAGCCGAGGCCACATCCAGCGTGGCAAAACTGGACAACATTGACCCTTACCAGTCCAATAAGTTCGCCTTTATGCGCTTCAACTACCAGACCGGAGACGCCGGGGGCCAGAACATGGTGGGGCGCGCTACTTTTGCCGCCTGTTCCTGGATTTTGGACCACTACGATGGCCAGGAAATCAAACGTTTTTATCTTGAGTCGAACTTCGCCACTGACAAGAAGGCTTCACAGGTCAACATCATGCGTACTCGCGGCAAACGCGTGACGGCGGAAGCGATCATTCCACGCGATGTGCTCATCCAGAACATGCGCGTAGCGCCTGAGCAACTCTTTTACCACTACGGAGTCGCCAACATCGGCTCGATTCTAGCCGGCGTCAACAACAACGGACTTCACTCGGCAAACGCGATTACCGCAATTTTTATTGCCACGGGCCAAGATGTGGCCAACGTCTCCGAGTCCTCCGCCGGCCTGATCTACGTCGAACTGACGGAAGAAGAAGATCTTTACATCTCCATTACCATTCCGTCGCTCATCGTAGCCACATTCGGCGGCGGCACTGGGTTGGCAACCCAGCGCGAGTGCCTGGAATCGCTGGGCTGCAGTGGCAAGGGAAAGGTCTACAAATTTGCTGAAATTGTAGCGGGAACAGTCTTGGCGGGAGAGCTTTCACTGGCCGCCGCCATCAGTTCCCTCGACTGGGTCAGCAGCCACGAGGAGTACGGTCGCAATCGCTAGACCAATCGGTTGCGGGCAACAAGCGTCGAACGAAGTCAAGAATAAACCGATCTGAGAGTCTAATACGTTACAATAGAAGAAGCGCCGTTTTCGCAGAGGTCCAAGGAAAAAGCGAAAGCGGCGCTATTCGTACTGTATATTCCGCCAGCCACGACCCCGTCAACTGACAATTTTTCTCTGACTGGGGGACAGGGATTTGAACCCCGATCACCTGATCCAGAGTCAGGCGTTTTGCCGATTAAACTATCCCCCACCGAATTGACCTATCAAGCGAATAGTAACATATCGGGCGTTCGCGAACAAAATCTGCCGTTCATCCGAGTTCGATTCGTTACCGTAGTTCCAGCGGGCAGTCTGACATGCGCCAGGCTGCGTTTCTTCAAGGGGACTACTCCCCTTTCTTTATTGTCAGCCCTTCCAAAATTGTCGACGCCCGTCCGATACGCCGCAGTGTCTCTTGGCGACCAAGGGCTTCGATACTCTCAAACAGCGGCGGAGAAACCTTCTTACCACTAATCGCTCCGCGGATAGGCCCGAAGAAACTGCCCGCCTTCACCCCTAGTTCCGCCGCCTTTTCCCGAAATGCCCCATGGATCGCGTCCGCAGTAAAGGGATCAGCCTCGTTCAATAGGGAAGCGCCGGCGTGCAAAATCTCTATGCTTTGGGCCACGTCCATCTTGCGACCAATCAATAATTTAGGATCCGAATATGAAAGTTCCTCCGAATTCAAATACGCCCAATCAAGCCACTCTGCGGCTTCGTCAAGCCGTTTGATGCGCTCCTGGATAACAGGAATCAGAATGTCCAACTTGCGATCTGATGTCAGTACTGCTTCTGAAAGGCCTAGCTGCCGACTTAGATACGGCAGAAGCGCTGCTTTGAGGGCAGCAGGTGTCAGCGCGCGTATGTACAGTCCGTTGAGCCAATCCAGCTTTTCGTAGGGCAGCGCCGCCGCAGATGGGTTGATCTCCTCTAAGCAGAAGCGTTCAATGGCTTCCTCGCGGCTGAAAACTTCCTGATTTGGATCGAAATTCCAGCCCACGTTTGTTAGAAAATTGAACATCGCATCAGGTAAATAGCCAGCATCCTGAAACTCATGGACCAGCGCAAGATATTCCTTCCCTGCCACCAGCTTCTTGCGTTTACTCATTTTGCCTTTGCCACTGGGGTCAAGTATGACTGGCAAGTGAATCAAAACCGGCATGTCCCACCCGAATGCATCAACGATCAGCTTGTGAATCGGTGCTGTGGAAAGCCACTCTTCGCCCCGTAAGACGTGTGTTATTTCCATCTGTTGATCATCCACCATCGCAGCCAGATGATATGTCGGAAGCCCGTCGGCCTTTAGCACCACCTCATCTTGCAACTGTCGATTCTCTACCTGTATATCTCCACGCAACAGATCATTGAAGACCGTAACGCCCTCCAAAGGCACGGCTAAGCGAATGACCGAAGGGATTCCCTCAGCTTCGCGCTGCTTTCTCTCGTCGTCTGACAGCCGCCGGCAGCGTCTATCATAACCGGTGCGTTTCCCCGCGCGCTTCTGCTCATCACGCATCGTTGCAAGGCGCTCTGGCGTGCAAAAGCACCTATAAGCATGACCACGTTCGATCAGTTCCTGTGCCTTCTTCAAGTAGTATTCCTGCCGCTCCGATTGCACGTAAGACGCGAAAGGCCCTCCGATGTCCGGGCCTTCGTCCCAATCCAGGCCCAACCATCGCAATCCTAGCATCAAGTTTTCCAGGCTTTCGGGATCGAACCGTTTGCGATCGGTATCTTCAATTCGCAGAATAAACTGACCACCCGTTTTTCGCGCCCACAACCAGTCAAATAAAGCAGTGCGCAGGCCACCCAAATGCAAGTGACCGGTCGGGCTGGGCGCGAATCGAACCCGGGCTGGGCTGTCCAAATTGTGTGCCATCGTCGTGCCTCAACAGGTTTGTATACCTCTGAGTTTCAGATAAACGCGCCCGGTAGCCTAACACATGTGTATGTGCTCGTCAACGTTGGGGGTAGTTCGAAGTCACTCAAAAAAGCCCAAGCCAGCGTAAGATTCTTCCTGGGTAACAGTAGCAACGATCGATTTTTCTCGGTCGACCATTCCTACTTCTGCCAGACCCTGATAAGTTGCCCGTAAACCGGAATTGCGATGCTTTTACACGTCGGCTATACTGTTGATCAAATCTGCCGGCCGTCTCAAGCCCGCTGTGGGCGGCGGGGGAGATGAGACTCTTGGCGGAGACTGCAATGAGCGCACAGCCGGCGAAGCCAGGCTTAGGGAATCATCTTGCCAGTGAACTATCATCCTGTCGGTTTTGACATCGCTACGGGCGCAGTGGCAGCAGTCGCTGCAGCCCTGGATAACCGATTCCACCACCCGGCGGCAAATGCCAAGTTGGGACGGCAATTGTCGCTTCTTCGACTCTCTTCGCATCTTCCCCGCAGTTGGGGCGCTGGTTTGGCAGTCTGGGCTACTGAGAATCGTCCTCACAACCGGTCTCTTTCCTTTAACCTTACTACCACAGACCTTGCCCAGTGGAATGTGAGTCAGTATGACAAACTCGATCCGGATAGGCGATTCGATACAATCGTTGTGGGCGTGCCTTCCGGGGCCACTGCCCATATCTGCGCCAGCCTTGGCGCCCCTTTGTTAGCCGACGGTTTTCCCATCACTTTTTCCTCACGTGGCAAACCGGACGACATTGCCGGTTATCAGCAGCGTAGCGTAGATCTTCTCACGCCTATTCTGAACCATAATCCTGATCTGCATGCTGTAAGTGTTTTCGATCCAATCCACGCACGGCAGCAAGTAAAACGAGGAGTCAGTATATATCTAAAGCTGGCAACGTTGCCTGACCACTACAAAAGGTTCATAAGCGAGCGACTTATGCCTGGTGGCTCGCTGCTCCTCTTGACCTGCTCCTCAAAGTGGAGCCAGTATGAGATCGGCGCCCGACACAGATTGCAGATTGGTGGATATGGAGGGTTTACCGATCAAGAGTTTATCCGGGGTACGCCTTGGCTGGACGACTGGTTGCATGAAGAAGGGGGAGTTCAGCGCAGCGGATGGCGGCTTTCACGGCATTGGACATATCAGCCGGAGGCCCAGTGGGGCTCTATTTCAGGTTTTGCCACTTCCGTACGAGACTACGCTGGTGATGACAGCTTACCGATTCACACACTCTCCTTTTCCTCTATCGACGAGATAAGTCGGATGGCCTTCTATGCCTGGCAATGGCTATTTTATCTCTTGCACATCCAGCCCGGTGCGATTCTGGTCGAAAGTGGACCGCAGATGAATCCGGTGATCGGTCTGCGCAGTCCTGTAATCCCTTTGTGGATGCCGTCTACCTGCAGCCGAAGTCATCTCCTCCTTCAAGGCATCTTGTCTGACTTTCCGCCTCGAATTCCCGTTCTGTTTCAGGCTTGGCCTACTGGCAATCTAACCCCGGACGTGATTCCTGCCAAGATCTGGAATACCACTCTCGCGGGGCGGCACGGGCGCTGGCTAGGGGGCAATCCTCTACGCTTTCCAACTGACTTTTCGACCATTGCCCAGATGACGCCGGCCATAGAGGAGTGGAGCATACGCCACGCCCACAAACTGCAACGAGTTCTGCTCGGCAGCGAACTGAATGAGCTGCAAACGCTCTTGGCTAACGGGGCCGACCAGACTGACAATCAAATTCCAGCGGGAACACAGCAGATGGAGTACTAACAAGATGTATTTGTCATGTTGTGTGTGGGCTTTGACTGCTTCCGAAGAAAGCGTCGTAACGGATATGCGGACATTGGGCTTTCGCTGGATCGATATCAGGCCTGATTTTCTGAAGGCAACTACCATACGGGCCCTCGCGGAAGCCAATTCCTTGAAAGTTTCTTCAGTAGCCGCCTCTTTTGGGGTGCCGGACAACGCCGCACTCGACAGCTTGGATCAAGGCGTGCGAGCAAATGGATTGGCGCATGTTGAGCAGGTTGTAAGCAGCTGTGCGGCTATGGGAGGAAGCGTGGTCTACTTAGTGCCTGGGACTAATGACAGCCAGGATGCCTTGTCTTGTTATGCCGATTCCCTCGCGGACGCTGCTGATAGCGCGGCGGCACATAATGTCAGACTCTGTATCGAGCACTTTCCTGGTACCGCACTGCCCACTGCCGCCGCCACGCTTGATTACATCAACGCAATCGATCATCCCAACCTGGGGCTTCTCTTCGACATAGGCCATGTACAGATTAGCGGCGAAAACCCCGCTGATGTCATCAGGCAGGCTGGCGAGCGTCTCTTCTATGTCCATCTTGACGACAACGACGGACTGGGTGACTTGCACTGGGCGCTGCTGGATGGCGTTCTAACGATCGAGACTCTTCGAGGCACTTTTGGCGCTCTTCAGGACATTGGATTTTCCGGCGCTGTCAGCCTTGAACTAAGCCCCTTACTGGGAGACCCGTTTCAGGCGCTCAAGCGAAGCCGCCAGATCGCCATTGATTGTGGCTCCGATTATCTTCTCCAATATTGATAGGAGGCTTGAATGCCCTGGCAGTTTGAAGTCCTGCTGGAACCCATTGGTCTGACAGAAGGGCCGGTTTGGGACGGTAGGTCGCTCCTTTTCACCAACATCCCCAACAGTCGCATAATGCGCTACGACCCAGGCAGCGGTCAATTCAGCGTGTGGCGGGAGGCCACCAATGAGGCCAATGGCTTAATGTTGGATAGTAACGGTCTTGTGAACGCATGCGAAGGCGGCGGCCGACGCATGGTACAGTACGCGGAAGGGAGTGAAACGATTGTAGTCTGTGCCGAATTCGAGGGGAAGCGTTTCAATAGCCCTAATGATCTTGCTATCGACTGCAAGGGTCGGATTTGGTTTACCGATCCACGTTACGGCGACTTCCGTGACGACATGGAGTTGGATCACGAGTCCGTCTATCGGTTGGAAAAGAAGGCGGACGGAAGCTGGCAGCCGGTGCGGGTGACTTTCGACACGACCGCACCCAACGGTCTCCTCCTCTCTCCTGACGAGAAAGTACTCTATGTAGCGCAAAGCAAGAACGGAGATGGCGAACTACGCGAACTGCGGGCCTATCCTGTCTGCGAGGAGGATTTGGGTGAAAATGGCCCAATCGTAGGGCCATATGAAGTGCTCCATAATTTCTACCCTCATCGAGGCGTAGACGGTATGTGCCTTGATAGTGAAGGAAATATCGTAGCTACGGCCGGTTGGGGAGTTAGCGGCCCAGGGGGGATGATATACGTCTTCGCACCAAACGGAAGAGTGCTGGAGACTCACCCTTTGCCCTGCGACAGTCCGACCAATTGTACGTTTGGCGGCCCTGAATTGCGCGATCTGTATGTTACGAGCCTTGAGGGACATCTTCTGCTGGCCCGAACAGATCGCCAGGGTTTGGGCGCCCGATAGGGTGGCGGCACGACTCAAGCATTTCCTAGTCTAAATGTAACACTTCAACGCAAAGGCCGACTGCTGCCTTCTTATCGAATCGTGACACTCTTCACAGAGGGGAACTGCTCGGACTCGGCTTCTCCCTCTGACTCTCCCACCCTGGACAAGGTACTTGCTGGTTTGCAAAAATTCGGTTCCACCATTGCCCCGCTCCGTCGTGCTGTGTTATACTTGGCTTTTTTGGCGACTGCTCAAGGAAGGTACAAAAGGAAAGGGATGTAGCGAGTGGCGATAACGCGCACACGAGTTGCGGATGATACGTGGGTATTCACCAGTGGTCTATACGCAGAGGTGAACGCGGGGTTAGTCGTATCATCTGAAGGGGGCATACTGATTGATACGCTGCCGTTCCCTTCAGAAACCAAGCAGATAATCAACTTTGCAGCGCAAGTTTGTCCCGCAGGCGTTCGCTACCTGATCAACACAATCAGCCACGCGGATCACGTCTATGGTTCTTGTCTTTTCCCGGAAGCAGAACTCATCGCCCATGAGACTGCCCGAGACCTGCTCGTTCGCTTTGGTCGGAAAGCATTGGAGGAGGCAAGAAGGCATACTAACGAATTGCTACGAGTCGAAATCCGACTTCCCAAGATTATTTTCAATGAAGGCTCGGTCATCCGTTTGGGCGACAAGACGGTACATATTATTCATGCCCCGGGACCTGGGCCGGATGTTTGTGTCGTGCATGTGCGAGAGGAAAAAGTTCTATTCGCAAGCGACTTAATGATGCCAGTGCCGGTGATAGCCTCACCACTTGCCGATATTGAAAAGTTCAAACAGTCATTGCACAGTCTCCACGAGTTCAATTTGGAGACGATTGTTCAGGGCCACGGAGATATTCTCTTGCGAGGGGAGGTTACGCCCAGCATTGAGGAGAGCATCAAATATCTGAACGACATTGAAGTGCTGGTCGATCATCTGTTATCAGAGGGAGCCACCAGACGAGAACTGTTGAGCAATGATATCGAGAAATTCGGCCGGAACCGCATTCCATTAGGCGGCCTAGTGCAGAATTTTCATCAGGCTAATCTGGTCTTCTTGTGGGAAAAAGCAAAGGCTGCCCGTCGAAATGAGCCCCAACCGGCGTGAGGACCTTTGGCAGGCTCTGATTCCCATATCCATTCGGGATACGCTGTCAAGCCTGGGCACACATTTGCCTGCAAAAGCAGTTTCAACACAGTGAACTTCAATCAGTTCGATGCCATGAATTTCAAGATTCCCCAGGCCGATGCAGGGAACCGAGATGTAGCAAGGACAAGAACGAGGTGAATCGAACTTTGGATAAACTCGTCAGCCAGATTGAAAAACTTTCGCCGGGGCAGCGGCGACTGCTATTGCGCCAGATGAAGGCAATGGGGTTGCTGGAACAAGAAGAACTGCTTTCGGACCGAAATCCTCTTCCTATTGCGCTAGCTGTACAGCCGAAGAACCTGGAAAGACATAAAGGATTGCTCACGTCGGAACTTGGCAAGCAGGCGCCCCCGCGGCCCGCCGAACGAGTTCGGTTGTCATCCTATCGCTCCCCCGTAAGTGGCCATGCTGTCGTAAGCTCTCCCCGGCAAGAGAGTGGGGCGCCATCGGCAATGCTACCCCTGCCAGGCCAAGCGCCGACAGAACTGATTCGAATCGTTTTTGATGGAGGCAGTCGCGGCAACCCTGGAGAAGGTTACGGAAGCTTCGCATTAGACTGGCCAGCGCGTCCTCGGGAGGTCGTTCAACTGAATTTCGGCAACCGTGTAACCAACAACGAAGCCGAATACGACACATTGATCGCGGCGCTGGAGACGGTTCGAGACCGCTTGGTGGAACATCATATCGATCCAAAGTCAACATCGCTGAGTATCTGGGGAGATTCTCTCCTGGTTTGTAGCCAGGTGCGTGGCGATTGGGTGTGCAAAGAGCCGCGCCTGCAGGTCCGTCTAAACAGGGCTCTTGCCCTACTCAGCAGTTTTGGCCAACCCGAACTTAACCATCACCCACGAGAGAAGAGTGTAGAAATTCTGGGTCATTGATGTCAATTGGATGCGACGAGACGACGGTAGGCGCTCAGAAGATTCTGCATCAACATGACGTTGGTCATGGGACCCGTGCCGCCCGGAACGGGTGTTAACATACCTGCCACGGCCTCCACGCTTGCCTGTTCGCAGTCTCCTTTCAAGCCCTCCTCTGTATAGGTTGTACCGAAATCAATAACGACTGCACCGGGATTGATCCACTCACCCGTTACCATTTCCGGTCGACCAACAGCTACACACAGAATATCTGCTTTCTGAGCGACAGCAGGCAGATTTTTCGTGCGGCTATGGGCAATGGTAACCGTGCAGTGTCGATGCAGCAACAATAGAGCCATAGGTTTTCCAACGATATCGCTGCGCCCAATAACAACTGCATGCTTGCCTTTGAACGCCACGCCTGCCTCTTCAACCAGCAAGATGCCACCAGCAGGGGTGGCCGGCACAAAGTGTGGATGTCGCTGCGCCGCCAGCCGACCGGCATTTAACGGATGGACGCCGTCAACATCCTTGGCGGGGTCCAGCGAGTCAATAAGTAGGGAATCATCTAAATGGTCGGGCAGTGGCTCCAGAACCATAATGCCATGTACGGACTCGTCGTTGTTCAGCGCCGCCAGCGCCGCCTGGACGTCACGTTGACTGCTGTCGTTTTTCAGTTCAACGGGCCGTAACGCGGCTCCAACGCCCTGGCAGGCGCGACGGATGGCGCGTAGATAGCCTTTTGCGGCTGCATCCCCTCCGACCTGTAAGGCGGCCAATGTCGGCGGCACGCCGGTCTCTGCGGTCAATCTGGAGAAGCTCTGGGACAGTTCCGTCTGCAAATGCTTAGCGTGTTGTCGGCCGCTAAGAAGTTGTGCGCTCATATCGCTATGCCCAGGGTCTTAGTGCATGCGGCGCGAGCGGCGACGTAGCTTCTCTCGGCGGACACTGTTAACGCCTCCACCTTGCCCCTGCCTTCCTCAATAAATTCGTCATCCTTCAGAAACTTCAGATTTATATTCACATTGACCAGCGCGCTGTGAAGAGCGGCAAAGGCCAGGTGGGCAGCCGTTGCCGCATCACTGACAACATTGGCGTTGCCCTTCTCTGCGATGGGAGGTGTCAGTTCCAAGAGCTCGTCGCAAAGCGCGGCGATAGTGAGAGGAACCTCCACTGCCCCTCGCAAAGCGGCCTGCATGGCTTCGGTGCGATCTGCCTTCTCCTCCTCCGTGGACCGGGGCAGTGTGTAACACGCCGCCACGGCGCCGAAGGCCTCGGCGTCCTTATCCGCTAGAAGCAGGAGATCAACCCGCAAGCCCTCGCTCCGAAGCAAATGTCCCCGCAGCTCTTCTTCAACGGCCGCGTACTTTTTTCGTCCGACTGTGAAATTCAAAACCATACTAAGCAGTGCGGCAGCCTGACAGGCTGTCAGTGCCGCCGCCGCGCCTCCCCCAGGGGTCGACTCTCCCGCGGCCAATTCTTTCAGAAATATTTCGATGGGGACCTTTGCTGTTTCCAAATCTGTCACAATCTTTCCTCTCTGTCGAAGAGTTTCGAATCCACAAGGGCGCTGACATTGAAGGTTGGCCCGTCTACGCTATATGAAATCGCATGTGACATCACGATTCATTCTGAATCGCCGCTATCAATGTACGGACACGAGGCATTCATTTGAGTGGGAGTCAGAATGTTACCATGTTTCCTCCGTACGACCGATCATAGCATTCACCTTGGCAGACAGCAAGCCAAACGGGAAGAATGAGCGGGTCTTTCACTGGTGTAGGGGTCGGAAACGGGATGCAGATAATGTAGTTCTTCAGGTTGTCACAGGACGCCGCAAAGCCTAAGCGTCCCGACGGCACTTTTGCCGGACTGTTAGGCGGGCAGAATTCAATCACTGTCTTCCAGCCATTCATAATACAAAGGTTGCCTCCGTCTCCCAGACGCCGACTTGAACGATCGGCACCAGAGACTCAACATCGTAGACGACAAGCCTCAAAGCGTAGCTGCCAGAAGGAAGACCAGTGGGCAGTCTGAACTGGAACAGGGTATCTAACTTTTCATTCTGCGTCCAACTGCTTGTAGGCTAATGGAGCGGAATCCACAACGGGGAATCCTCCTGAAGAATTACCTCTCCCTCGGTACAAAATAAGCGCAGCGATACCGAATAATCTATTCCCAAGCCGGGTGCAATCTCCCAGTTCGGCGCCAGCCAGTGAGGTCGATCCCGCTCCAGCCTGTGGGGTTGTCTGGAGGAAAGTTGCTCCTTTCCCTGTCCCAAGGCAAGCCCTCGGAGAGCTATCCCATCTTCGTATCTGACTGTCAGAGGATCCAGATACTCATGGAACGACCGGTCTATCTAACCGGCCACGACTCAGTCTCATGCGGCACTCGTATAGACAGTTCTCTGTCCGCCGCGAAAACGTGTCCGTCGGCAAAGGAATAACAATAAGCGCTTCATCGCTTCGAAGGCTTACAAGGTCCTCGCGAGCCCAAAGTGCATTGACAGTTCTGCACGCCTTTAGTACTCTGGCTTTACCTGAGATTGAACTCAAGAGTTTATTTGCGTTCCACGGCGCAAAGTCTGCTGGTGGGGCGCAATTCTTGCCTACATTACACGTCAGAGAATGTCAATAGAAGGGGCGACTTCATTATGAAAAGCCGCGCATTAATCTGTACAGCCCAGCAACAATTCTCGCTGCAAGAATTTGAAATCCCAATACTTGGGCCCTCAGATGTGCTGGTGCGTTGCATCTGGTCCGGCGTCAGCGTTGGCACGGAGTTTGCTGTAATTCGTCAGAAGATAAACTATGGGCCCTTTCCCATTTGTACGGGCTACCAGGCTGTGGGTATTGTCGAGGACATTGGGGCCGACGTATCAAAGTTCGATGTCGGCGACAAGGTGTACTACCGCCGCAGCTTTCTGCCTATGAATCACGATAGCCAGCCAGTTACATCCTGTTCCGGCGCCCATTCCTCCCTTGCGTTGATGCCGGAGGATTCGGAATTAGAACTCCTACCAGAAGGAGTGGACGAAGCAACAGGCGCCCTCTTTGTGATGCCGGCAGTGGGCTACAACGCTGTCGATATGGCAGGCGTCCAGATGGGCGACGTCGTGGCCCTTCATGCAGTCGGTCTGATCGGATTGGGCGCGCTGGCGGCGGCGCGACTGCGCGGCGCGGTGACCATCGCCATCGACCTCAATCCTCGGCGGCTGGAGATGGCAAAGGAGATGGGGGCAGATCACGTTATCAACGCCGACGGACTGTCTTCGGAAGAGGTAATTGCCCGTGTAAAGGATATCCAACCGGGAGGGGCGGATGTCGTATTTGAAGGCAGCGGTTTTTCCTCGTGCCTGGACTTGGCTTTTCCCCTCGCTCGCCTGCGGGGCAAGTTTGTTTTTCTTGGCCACTATGGAAAGGAACCAGTCTCTTTCAACTATCTCGTGCCTCACGCCAAACAGCTAACCGCATTTTTTCCTTGTAATGATGGGCTGGCTCCTTGCCGGAAGGCCGTACTGCGCAACATCGCCACGGGGGCCATTCCCTGGCACAAGACGATCACCCATCGCGTGGCCGCCCCCGAAGCTCCGGACTTGTATGCGATGATAAACCGGAATGAGTTACCGGAGTTATTGGCGCAGTAATTCGCTGGAGTTGACTTAGTGTCTGTGTGGCCATAGTCGGGCTTTCCTCTGGGCAAGAGGGGGTCTTAGAAATGCAGACACCAGGCCTCCCAGAAGCTGAGAAAGCTGCGAAACTACAAGGGCGCCGAGAAATCCAAATTTCCCAAGAGTCAATTGACTTCACGGTGGATAGTTTCCCCGGGTGCTGTATACGATGGGAGCTATAAACCGACCTTAGGAGTAGCTGCATCGGAGCTTATTAAGCTGCCATAATGGACATGTAACTTGAGGGAGGATGAAAGGGCGATATGAGCAGGATTCTAATCACCGGCACCAGTGGCTTTATCGGCAAAGCATTGGCGGAGGCCTTGGCGGGAATCGCAAAACACGAAGTTGTCTGCCTCTCGCGAAATCCGACCCTTTTGCCAAACACCGTGTCCCTATGCGGCGATTTCTCTAATCCAGATGAACTACCAAAGCTGGATCTATACGGCGATATCGACATCCTTGTACACCTAGCCGCGGTGACGGGGGGGTGTTCCGAGGAGGACTGTCTGCGCGTTAATGTGGTGGGAACGCATCACCTGCTTCGCTATCTCATTGACCGCGGGTGCCAGAAGTTCGTCATGGCCAGTTCCATCGCCGCAGTAGGGATGCAATCGGTAGATTTTCGACCGCTCGAGCTTCCCATGCCCGACGAACACCCATGTCTGGACCGTGACGGTTACGGATTTTCCAAGTATCTGATGGAGGAGGTAACGAGGTATCTGTCTCGACAGAACGAATCCTTGGACTTTGTCAATTTGCGATTGGCCAGCATCGCCCCTGATGACCGCCAACTTACGCCCTTTCAACCCGGTCCCACGCCCATCTGGGGGATGGGAAGAATTTCGATCATGTTTCTTAGTGATACGGTTCGCTGTCTTATCGCTGCGGCCGAGGCTCCATTCAAACCGGGTGTGCGAATCCTCAACGCGGTTGGAAATAAGGCCTGCGTGGCAGTCCCCGTACCCGAGCTGATGCGCTCCTGGTACGGCGAAGAGGCCGACAATGTGGACTTCTCCCACTATGAGCGGCGTGGCCACGAGAAGGACCCGGTGTACGACATAACACAGATTCGGGAAGAGTTGGGTTTTGTGCCGCAGATGCCAATACTGGGGGACTGACACGACATGAAAATAACTCAAATTCGCACTGACCACTTTCGCATTCCCTTGCCGGTGGTCCTCTCGGATTCAACGCACGGAGACATTTCCCATTTCGGGTTGATCGTGACCCGTATCCAAACGGCTGCCGGACTGGAAGGGGTCGGGTATACCTATGCTGTCGGCGACATCGGCGGCACTGCCATTCTGGCACTGATTCGCGATGACCTGGCGCCCATATTGATCGGAGAAGATGCGGATTGCATAGAGCGACTGTGGGAACGCATGTGGTGGCACGTGCACTTTATCGGGAGGGGCGGGGCAGCCTCCTTTGCCTTGGCCGCGCTCGATATCGCACTTTGGGACTTGCGGGGCAAAGCACAGGGGGCACCCTGGTGGCGGATGCTGGGAGGCCATGATCCCAGCGTGCCCGTCTACGCAGGGGGCATAGACCTGCAGTTTTCGCTCGAAGCGCTTTTGGCCCAGGCCGATGACTTTCTTGCACAAGGTTTCCGCGCCATCAAGATGAAGGTCGGCCGCGATCGGCTATCCGAAGACATAGAGCGGGTTGCGGCCATGCGCAATCACTTAGGTCCGGATTTTCCGTTAATGGCCGATGCAAATATGAGCTGGCGAGTGGATGAGGCCATTCGTGCCGCCCGCGGCCTCGAGCCATTCCATCTGGTGTGGCTGGAGGAGCCGACGATTCCTGACGACGTGGCCGGCCATGCTCGCATCGCGCGGGAAGGCGGTCTTCCCATTGCCACGGGTGAGAACTTTCATACTGTGTATGAGTTTCAGCAGATGATCGCGCACGGCGCCATCTCCTTTCCCGAGCCGGACGTGGCCACCCTGGGCGGACTGACACCATGGCTTAAAGTCGCACATCTGGCCGAGACCTGCAATCTGCCGATCACAACCCATGGCGTTCACGATCTTCAGGTGCATCTACTAGCGGCGATTCCTAACAGCTCGTACCTGGAGGCACATGGTTTTGGGCTGGATGGCTTTATCCAAAACCCTCTGCGTATCGAAGACGGCGCCGCCATCGCACCCGGTAGAGCCGGGCATGGCGTAGAATTCGATTGGGATGGGCTCGAGGCGCATAGAAGCTGAACGGAGAAATCCAATTTATGGGACACCGACTAGGTGGGAAAGTAGTTGCAATCCTCACAGCGCATGAGTTTGAGGATATCGAAGTGATGTACACTGTGCTGCAACTGAGCCAGGCAGGCGCGGAGATCGTTGTCGGCACGTTGCCGCAGGCTGCACTTGGCCATTTTCACGGGCGTCCAGCGTGGCCAGAAAAGCCAATAACAGGAAGGTTCGGGCATACGATTCCCTTCGACGTTCTTGCGGAGGGAAATCGGTATTCGGTGCAGAGCATATGGGAGATGAATCCTGAGGAATTCGACGCGGCAGTTTTCCCCGGAGGACTCGCCCCCGATTTTCTTCGGATCGATGACAAGACATTGGAATTTGCTGCCGCCATCCATCGGGCCGGAAAGATTCTGGCTGCCATTTGTCACGGGCCACAGGTGCTTATTTCGCTTGACCGTCGGAAGGGGACCGACAGCGTTGCCGGCCGCAACGTAACCGCCTACTGCGCCGTCACAGATGACCTGCTTAACGCTGGTGCGGTCTATCACGATGTGCCGGCGCTGATTGACGGCAATGTAGTTACCGGGCGCGTTCCAGATGACTTGCCTGAATTCTGCGAGGCTATCGTCAAAGCGTTGTCTCCATCCTGACGGCAGACGCCGCTGGTCGCGAAGGGGACAGGTTGCTCAGTTCTTTTGAGGTACTGACAGCGAGTGCAATCATATAAAGGCTTGCCCCACAAAACGAGGCATTGGAGAGACTATGAATTTCTCTGAAATCAAGGCATTGACTTTCGACGTTTTCGGCACGGTGGTTGACTGGCGCGGCTCGATAATAAAAGAAGGAGAGGATGTCTGGGCCGCTAAAGGTGTGGAAGTGGACTGGCCACAGTTTGCCGACAACTGGCGTGGTGGGTATGGACCGGCCATGCACCGCGTTCGCACTGGAGAGCTTCCCTGGATGAACATCGATGCACTCCACCGCTTGATCCTGGATGATCTCTTGAAGAGCCACCGGATTTCCGGATTGTCTGAGGCCGACACACAGGAGCTAAACAGAGTTTGGCACCGGCTAAACCCGTGGCCGGATGTTGCCTCAGGTCTTTCGCGCCTGCGTCAGCACGCCATCGTTGCGTCGTTGTCCAATGGAAATGTGGCCCTGCTGGTCAACATGGCCCGGCACGGAGGGCTGTGTTGGGACTGTGTCCTTTCGGCAGAGCTGGCCAAGCATTACAAGCCGGACCCGGAAGTGTACCAGGCTGCGGCCGCGCTATTGGGGTTGGAACCCAGCCAAGTGATGATGGTGGCAGCCCACAACGGAGACCTGCTGGCCTCGAAGGCTATCGGTTTCAGGACCGCGTTTGTCCATCGGCCTCGGGAGCATGGGCCTGAACAGACCTCAGATCTTGCTCCAGATCCTTCTGTTGACGTAGTGGCCAAGGATTTCAACGACCTCGCTGTTCGCCTTGGAATACAGTGACGTAACTTTCCTTTGATCTCCAGGTAATAGGAGGCGCCCGCCAGTGCAGTCGCTTGCAAAGTGGCGGCCGATGCCGCACAGCCCGAGTTTAGTGAGCAGTCCAAGGAAGTGTGACACGAGAATGCCCAAGTCTGCCAACCGAAATTCGGGGAAACTGAATCGGTCCATTACACTTCCCTAGTCCTTTCAATGCACCTTCAGTTTGCTGCTCTTGCCTCCTAAGGGGGTTGCGACGCCAGATTCGGTCTGCTGTATGCAAAAGAAAATGAGACAAAGAGAATCTCAGTACAGATGGATGTAGCCAGCGGCAAATTCGTCAGTCGAATCAAGGAAGAGACGGATATTCAAGACCGAATCGCCCCGCTGTTGCTTGCAGTCTTCTCTGGTCTTGCCCTTTTTGAAATGACGGCCGTCTGGCCCGTCGACACCCACGATGGAATAACCCATATTCGACGGATCGAGTCCTTGACTGGCGCGTTGCGAGTAGGAGTGATCTTTCCGCGCTGGTTCCCCGACCACATGTTTGGCTATGGCACTCCAGTCCTCAATTATTATTCGCCTGGCTTCTACTATCCACCTGCACTGTTGCATGCAGCCGGGCTCGACTTGATTCTGAGTATCCGCATCGCGCTATCTCTGGGATTCGGGATTTCGGCATGGTGGATGTTTCGGCTATCCCGCTTATTCGTAACGGTCTGGCCGGCAATGGTCAGCGTTATCTGCTTTCAATTTTTTCCTTATCGAATCTACGATTTCTTTATAAGGGGTGCATTTCCAGAATTCAGCGCCTTTATCTGGCTGCCGCCTATCGCTTTCTACACTCTACAGACCGCAAGTGTGGACCGGAAGGCTTCGGATGGGCCCTCGATTCCCTTAAAGGTGGCAATTACCGGCCTGGCTTGGGCAGGGTTGATTATAACCCACAATTTGACAGCGCTCATGGGGGTCCTCCTGCTTGGGGCCGTACTCATGGTGTTCATCGTATATCAACACAAGGAGCATTCCAGTGTTCTTCGCATTATTGTGAGCAGCATTGCCCCAGTTGCAATTGGCATCGTCCTGACCGCATGGTACGTGCTTCCAGCACTGCTGGAACTAGGCTGGGTAATGAATGGACATCGACTGTTCACAGGAATAGGCATGAGCCATTTCTTGACGTGGAGTGAGTTGTTTGATTTCAAAGTTTTTTATTCCTACAGCTATCCGAATGATCGACCCAGGCTGCCGGTCTACGTTATTCCGATTGCCCTGGCTGCACTGGCGGCGGTCTTGACAACAAAGTCCCGCAAGTTGCGCATTTTCACGCAGGTGACGATTCCGTTAACCCTTGGCCTCGTTTGGGTAATGACGGATACAAGCAGATGGTTGTGGACTCGCAGCGAACTTTTTTTTGACCAAGTCCAGTTCCCCTGGCGGTGGCAGATCTTTGCGGCTCTTGGCGTTGCTCTCCTGCTGGCGGCGTCAATTGAGTCACTGCGTAGAAACGGTCGATCCTGGGCGACTGTGGTGCCTCTATTGAGCCTTCTCATTTCGGTCTACCTGTTCGCTTACGCATCGTTTGGCCTCAAATATACGACGAGTGAAGAAGCACCAAATGTGGCACACTGGTCTGACTCATTTGAGGACTTGCTTTGGAAATCGTCAATAAGCACTTGGGCCCAACACCTCCTGCCAATCTGGTCCGCGACTCCAATGGTAGATGCCGTCAACGCTGGGCGAAAACCGTGGGAAGAACTTCCAGTTCCAGATCCGATCAGCTCCATTGCCGTGACGCCAACGAGGACAGGCCTACTTCAACAGCAATACCTGGTGACGACAGATCAGACGTTTCGACTACTCTTCCATCAGTTCTACTTCCCACCCTGGCGGATTTCCATGGACGGAATTGAAGTAGATGCCGAGCCGGCGTCCGGACTCGGCCTCGCAAGTGTTTTGATTCCGCCGGGCGCCCATACTGTCGAGATTGCCTGGGGGACTTCAACGGCGGTATGGTTGGGTCGGCTTGTAACGGCTGCGGGTTGGGTCGCGGTGTTCATGCTGCTGAGCCAAGCAATGAATGGACTGGGTTTTCTCGGCAGTGGGAGAGGAGTTGGACTGACGCTTGTGCGGCAAGTCTGGCTCCCTGTCGCTTGGCTAGCCGCGGGGGCCCTAATGGTACTGGCGGCCTCTGGCATCACTACTCGTACTTGGGACTTTTCGGCGATAGGAGCTGACTATGGAAACGTCCGGCTGGAAGGTGTACGCTCGATACCACCACTGCGCGCGGGAGATGTAGCTCCTGTCCACTTGACATGGTTTGTCAAAGGCTCTGGAGAGCCGGTGAGAGCATTTGTGCACCTGGTTGACGAGGCGGGGGTCGGGCTAAGCCAGCACGATATCCCGCCTGGGGGAGTGAACACGCCCTATCAGAGTTGGATGGCGGGCCAGATCCTACACTCAACCCATAACATTAAAATACCGGACTCGTTGCCGCCTGGGAGTTACCGGCTCGTCGCCGGTCTGTATTACCCTGAGCAAGTCAATGAACCAATTGTGCCTGTGAACGGCAGCAGCCCTCGCCTGGAGATTGGTTCCATAGAGGTCTTGCCTTAACAGCCCGGGCACGAGAGCGCTGGGGGCAACCGGCCGGCTTCAGGAGACGATTCACACTTCAGACTCAGTCAGAAACTTGGGAACTGAATTCAGCAGTGTCAGGATGTCAGGCTCTTACTCGGGTCTTGATCGTTCCTGTCAGCCCTGCTGATACCTGGGGTCGATGGCATCACGCAGGCCGTCGCCGATGAAGTTTATGCTCAGGACAGTCAGCAGGATCATTACTGCCGGAGGAACCCATATCCAGGGGCCGTCCTGGAGCACGTCGAGGCTGCGGGCGGTTTCCAGCATGTTTCCCCAACTTGGCGTTGGAAGAGGTATGCCGACGCCGAGGAAGCTCAACCCTGCTTCAAGAAGTATGGCTCCGTTGACCGCGAACGTCACTGACGCGAGCAAGGGGGCAATTACGTTTGGAAGCACATGGGTGACTATAATACGCCGGTTGCCTGAGCCCAATGAGCGCGAAGCCAACACAAACGGCTGTTCCCTCAGAGAGAGTACTTGTCCCCGCACCAAGCGAGTGAGACCGGGCCAACTGAAGATTCCAATCAAGAAAATGACGCTGGCGATGCTCTGTCCCAAGTAGATAGCTGCCGTCAGGATGATTACAACGCGAGGGAAAGTCATCACTACGTCGGTAAACCGCATTATGATCTGGTCAGCCTTGCCTCGATAAAAGCCGGAAACCGAGCCAAGAATGACGCCAATGACGGTTGATATCGAGGCCGCTGCAAAGCCGACGGCCAGTGAGACGCGGCCTCCGTACAATGTGCGGCTCCAGATGTCGCGCCCCACCCGATCGGTGCCCAGAAAGTGTTCCAGACTAGGCGACTGAAATTTTTCAGACAAATTGAGGGCTGCGTAGCCGTAGCGTGCAATCAGGGGGGCCGCGAGAGTCGCCAGAAGTACTAATGCAAAAAGGATTAGTCCAGCCAGGGCAAGTGGATGACGACGAAACCGCAACCAAGCCTGGGCAGTTGGGGACTGGGAGTGTACTCTGCGTTTACCAATGTTAACTGACATTTCTGAGATTCTACATTCCGCGCAACGAAAAGAGATTCGTTTCTGCTATGATTGACTCCGGTTCCGCTCCAGCCCATGCACCGGCCTACTCGTAGCGGATTCTTGGGTCGGCGACAGCATAAGCCAGGTCTGTAATGAGATTGGCGGCCAAGACGACCAATGCCGTCACCAACATGATTCCCATTACAATAGGATAGTCCCGCGCGGCAACCGCATCGACCAATAGCGCCCCCATGCCGGGCCAACTATAGATTGTCTCCGTGAAGAGTGCGCCGGCAACCAAGGCAGGCAAACTCAGGCCTACTACTGTAACGACAGGGAGGAGCGCGTTGCGAAATACGTGGCGCCATGTCACAGTAGGCGGCTTCAGCCCCTTTGCATTGGCAGTGCGTACAAAGTCCTCTCCCTTTACCTCAAGCATGCTGAAGCGGGTATAGCGCATGAAGGTCGCCAAATTAAAGATTGCGAGCGTTCCTGCCGGCAGCGCCAAGTGGTAAAGCAGATCGAAGAGCGATTCCGGCTTGCCGATAGTGCGCATGCCCCCGGAGGGAAACCAGCCCAGCTTGACCGAAAAGATGTAGAGGCCAAAAATGCCGGCAATGAATGCTGGCATCGAAATGCCCACGAAAGAAAGACCGGTAAACGTGAAGTCCCAGAAGGAGTACTGCCGCAAGCCGATAAAGATGCCAAGCGTTACTCCGACAGCGATGCCAATTCCCAAGGCGGTACCCATGAGCAAGAAGGTACGTCTCAAGCGAACGGCAAGCACTTCTGCTACGTCGTCCCCATTCTTGAAGCGAAAACCGAGGTCGCCTTGAACTACCTGTCCCAGCCAATTGACGTAGCGAACCGGAATCGGGTCGTCGAGCCCATAGCGCTCGCGCACGAAGTCCAGGTCCTCCTTTGTGATTCCGATTTCTTCATTTACAGTAACTACTAAGCCTGATTTGTAGAAGGGATGAAGGGTTGGTCAAGGAATGCGTTGTAGATGGCATCAATGGCATTGAGGCCGTGTTTGCGAGCGGTTGAGATATAGGAACGGATGGCGCAGAAGGTATCGGCGCCCTCTAGTGTGCGGAAGGCGCCAGAGACTTTCTGTTGCACCTTGATCATGCGCACATCGCGCTCGGCCTGGTTGTTGTCAAAGGGGATGCGGAAGTCATACATAAAGGCCAAGACGCCAGATTTATGTTTGAGCAGGCGGTCGAGCAAGTTTTTTGGAGGCGATTGTTTGGGGCGGCCGCGCGGTCTGGGGTGGGTCTGTGCGGGGGGCGGGTTGGCCGCGAGTCCTTGGGCAATGAGCGCATCGTACGCGGCCGCGTAGTCGGTCAAGCGCTCTGGGGGCAAGGCAGTGTACGCTTCCGCGGTCGATGCGACTGCGGCCTTGATGGTGTGCAACAAGCGGGCCATCTCTTCAGCCCATGCTTGGTCGTATTGCTCGTGAATAAAGCGCAGTTCGCGCAGATGATGGACGTTGCAGAATGCGTGCTGGCAGTCGGGAAACTGGAGGTAGGAGGCCCAGTGGTCATGGACCGCGACACCTGGATAGCTGGACAAGATGCCGCCGGCTCGCATGCCGACATGCCCCCGTCTGTCATGGACATGGTAGTGGGTCAGCATGGCTGTGCTGGCCACGTGCAGCCACTGCAACCGGCCCTCGACACGCAAGCCGCTCTCATCGAAATGGACAACAGGGGCGGCGAGGAGTTGTTGTTGGATGTGCGCCCGACTCGCTTGGGTGCGGGTGACCAGTTGGCGGTTGTCGGCGATGAGGACCGCCTCCGAGGGCGCGTGTCCGTAGAAATCGGTCAGCAACTCGGTCGTGCGCGCCAGCGGTATCAACTGATAGTTGTGCAGATAGCAGGCTTGCGCTTTCAGACGCGGACCATATTGGGTCGGTTGGCTCACGCCGGCCGGAAAGGCAGCCTGCACGCGCACGCCACAGCCAGGACACTGCTTGACCTCTGCCTGATGCTCGGTCACTTCGATGCCCAGCGGCGGAATATCGAACACCTGCCGTTTCACCTGGCCCACGGCAGCCACCGCCTTCAACTCTGTTTGGCAGTGCGGGCAACCCGGCAGCGCATGGCGGATGACATGCTGCGGTTCTTCCACTTGCGTCAAAGTCTGGCCTTTGTGACCAGGTTGCCCCCCGCGCGGACGCTTGCCAGACTGACGCAGACTCTGGCTTCTGCGCTTCTTCAGACCGTCGCTGCTCGGCGGCTTGCCGCTGTTGCGACTGTCTTTCGCCAATTGATCCTGCAATGCCTGGATCAACACCTGATGCGCTGCCAATTGCTCCTGCAAAACCAGGATCAACTCGATCAGGCTCTCTTGGTCTAATCGCTTCAGTTGCTCACGATCGGCTGCCACGTAGTCGCTCATAATATACATTCTAACGCATCTACCATTGGATTCACATTAGCTTACCGTTTGCTTTCCGTCTGATCCCTGGCCTGTTATCCTATGGCTTAGTAGTTACCATTTACAAAGAAATCGACAGGATCGCCCGGAGCCAGATTAATCAACAGGTAAATGACGATGGTGACCAGAAACAGGACCGGAATGTTGATCAGAACGCGGCGCAGGAAGTATTGCATAGGAGTTGGGGGCGATTCTCTATAGGGCCCGGGGGACTGTTGAGCGGCAGTGCAGAAGGCCTTAATTGCCAAGCCTTCTGCACTGCCGAGATGCGCTGCTACTTCATATTCCAGTTCTGAGAGCGATCAACGTAGGGACCGCCTCCAGGTGCCGGGAAGTAGTGGAAGTCCTCAATATCCACGGAAGCGATGCCGTAACGGGTGGAGACCCACCAGAAAGCGAATGTCGCCTCATCGTTTTGGTACTTGCAAAGGGCAGTGCGGGCGGCCCGGTACTCGTCGGCCGTCTGCGAGGCGTCCATAGCATCGAACAATTCAACGTAGTGTGGATCGTCAAGCCCCCACTGGTTGTCTGCCACGTACCAGATTGAGCTGTAGGATGCAGGTCCACCGCCGGCCCCACGATAGGCGATGTTCCACTCAGTGGCGTTGTCGTCCACGACGGTGCGCCAGGTAGGAACGTCAAGGAAGGTCGGATTGATGTTGACACCGACATCGGCCATATTGGCTTGCATTACAGTCAGAATGTCTTTCGCCAATTGGGAGGTGTAGTAGGTGGGGATGTCAAGGTTGACACCATCCAGCGTGACACCAACCGCGGCGGCCTCGGCCAGAAGTTCACGGGCCTTTTCGGGATTGTATTCGTAGTAGTTGGCGTCTTCAGGCCAGAAAGTGGGATAGGGATCCTGACAAGGCGTGGCCTGCGCTGTGCCGTTGAAGACGTCGCTGATGATCGATGCCCTGTCAATGCCGTACATGAAGGCCTGTCGGATACGCTTGTCTTTCCACAGGTCGTTCTGATAGTTGTAGTTGAACATGTTTGTGACAAACGACGGGCCTGAGAAGATCTGGTAATCGGGGTTGCCTTCGAAACGGCTTGCGACATCGGCGCTGACGTAGGTGAAGTCGATGTCACCGCTCTCCAGCGCCAGGACGGCGGCGGTCTCGTCAACGAAGTACCGGTTCACCAGCTGATCCAGCTTGGGAGTGCCGTCCCAGTACAGTTCGTTCGGCGCGAGTGCCATGAACTGATCTTTTTCGAAGGAATCGAACTTGAACGGGCCAGTACCGATCGAACTGGCGAACCGCCAATCGCTGCTGAAAATCTCGGTCGGCGCGAAATCGATAGCGTGCTCGGGCAGAGCGTAGAACGCGCGCACCGAATCGTAGAAACGCGGATTTGGTATTGAGAGCTCGATTTCAAGCGTCAGATCGTCAACGACGCGGATACCAGCTATTTCGTCGGCTTCGCCATCGTTGTATTCCGTCCAACCTACAATCTGCTGGGGCTGACCAATGCCAAAATGGGTCACGGCGGCCTGCGGTGCAGCAACGAACTCAGCCGTCCATTTCAGATCCGAGGCAGTGAAGTCCTCACCATCATGCCATTTTACGCCTTCTCGCAGATTGAAGGTCCAAACTGTTGCATCCTCGTTAGGTTCCCAGCTAACCGCCAGCGCAGCCTCGCTGGTGTGGTTTGAGAAGGTCTGGTCCATAATTATCAGGGGCGCAAACATCTTGCTGAACCAAACATTGCCGGCGCCGTTGTTGTATAGTACGCCCTGTGGATCGCCGCCTGGGCCAACGTCGAAGCCGCCTATAAGCACCTGCTCGACTTCGGCGTCCTCTGCGGCAGATGCCGCTGGAGCCTTTCAGCCGCGGGCGCAGCCGCCGGCGCGGCGCAGCCAACCAGCAGCGCCAATGTTAAGACGATTGCCAGACTAAGGAATTTGCTTCTGTACATAGGTATCTCCTCGAGAATTGATGAAGGGATAGGTATCCGACATACATACGACTGTCGGAACAGAACGAAAATCGCACAAGGGGCAAGCGAGTGTCAAATTTCGCCGCCTACGTCACATCTTCAACAATGTTTCAAACTGCACTGGTAGAGATTGCCTCTATGCCAAGCGGGCAATGATAGTAGGTGGTCGCCTGCTCTATATCCTGTGTTATACTGGCTCACTGGTGGGAATACCCCACCGGCCTTGTAAATAGTCAACTATACGGCGGCCGGGAAGGGCGGTTGTGCCTGGATCAGAAGCCTCTTGGTCACCAACTGGCGAGTACGACTAACGAGGGAGTGCCCCTTTTGCTTACAGCCGTTTCTTTCAGGACAAGGCCACCTTTCGCCCCTACACTATTGCGGCGCGCAGCCAAAGCAAAGTCTACCTTTTTAACTTGATTCTCTTTTCAGAACGGGTCCGAAGACACGGAGGAGCCTTATGTCAACGCGCAACTATCAGGTTTTATTTATCGAGAGGGGAATCGCCGACGTTCGGGAGTGCGATATGCCCACAGCAGGGCCGGGTGAACTGCTGATCCGGGCGCTGGTCACGCTCCTCAGCCCTGGAACGGAGCGGGCTTCACTTTTGGGTCTGCCAAACACGGAGGCAATCTATCCTCAAGAGAGCGGTTATAGCAACATTGGCGAGGTGGTCGCGGTCGGCGCGGGCGTGGATGGCTGGGAGGTTGGGGATCGGGTCGCCTCGCGCGCCAACCATGTCATGTATGCGACCGCGCCTGCGTCAAACTGTAACCACGTTCCAGATGGGCTGACTAACGAGCGGGCAGCCTTTTTCCGGCTAACATCGATCGCGATGCAGGCCGTACGCAAGACTCGCATTGAACTTGGTGAGCCGGTGGCGGTGATCGGATGCGGTCTGATCGGGCTGCTGGCAATACAGTTGGCCCGTCTCAACGGCGGCCTACCCGTTTTCGCTATCGACAAGGACGCTCGCCGCCTTGAGTTCGCCGCCGCGCTCGACATAGACGCCGCGCTGTTGGCGGATGATAGCCTCAAGGCCACCTTGCATGAACAGTGCGATGGTGAAGACCCGGCTGTGGTCATAGAAGCGACCGGCCATCCGGAAGCCATCCCCGCCGCCTTCGATCTGGCACGATTTGGAGGGCGGGTGGTTTTGCTGGGCAGTACCAGGGGCGATACGGAAGCGGTGAATTTCTACCGCGATGTTCACAAAAAAGGACTGACGGTGCTAGGTGCGCATGAGAGCACGCGGCCGCAGCAGGATTCGGCACCGGGCTGGTGGACTCATCAGGCGGATGAGGACACTGCTCTCAGACTTCTAGCCAGCGGGAGGCTGGTGGTCGATCCGCTCAGCACCCATCGTTTCGCCTGGAGGAATGCAGCAGCGGCCTACGATACGCTGGCACGATGGGAACTGGGAATGTTGGGAACCATTCTGGACTGGCAGGCCTCGTAGCAGAAACCGCAAACTGAGAATTTACTCTTGTGCCCCAACTTTCCACACGAGGCATCCTCAAGACCTGGTGGCCGCTGGCGCTGAGCTGGTTCATGATTACCGTGGAACAGCCGATACTGGCGGCGGTTGTGGCACGAAGCATTGATCCCAAGGTACAGTTGGCGGCCTGGGGCTTGGCGTTCTCGCTGGTCCTCGTTCTGTCCGCTCCGTCCATTTCGATGCTGGCGGCCTCGACGGCTCTGAGCAGAGACAGGGAGTCCTACAGGCGGGGCAGGCAGTACATGATCTGGCTCTGCGTCGGACTGACTTCCGTTCACTTTCTGCTCGCCTTTACACCACTTTTTGATTTCATCGTGCTGGGCCTGATTTCAGCGCCGGCGGAGCTTGCTGAGCCAGTCCGCAGCGGTGTTCGAATCATGCTCCCTTTTATCCCGAGCCTTGCTCTGCGGCGCTTCCAATATGGGGTTCTGATTCGCTGCGACCAGACCCGCGCGGTATCGCTTGGAACAGTGCTTCGGCTTGTGCTTGAAGTGACGCTGGCGGTCGGACTTTTCTGGTTGTCCTCATGGGACGGCATCATCATCGCAAGTACCACGATTTCAATAGGGGTGGTATTCGAAGCCATCTATGCCACTCTACGAGTAAGACCGGTAGTGCGCAAGAACCTGCTGTCGGTAGTTCGGGGCGCCCCGCCTCTGACCTGGAATCGGTTTCTTCGCCTCTACTTGCCACTGGTTCTGACGACCTTCATGCAGATTCTGCTTCAACCTCTCGTCAGCGCCAGCCTCAGCCGCATGCCAGATTCGCTAGGGTCGCTAGCACTCTGGCCGGTACTCTTTGGCGTGTTGATAATGACCAACAGCGCGGCTTTTGCATTCGTTGAGTCGGTCATTGTGTTGCTGGATCGACCTGGCTCGATTGAGGTTTTGCGACGATTCACCTGGAAGCTGGGTCTGTCGCTGGCAGCGGTCCCGCTGGTGATGGCGGTCACACCATTTGGGGACTTCTGGTTTTTGCGGATCGCCGCGCTACCGCCGGAGCTCTTGCAGCAGGCAAAGACTGTCCTCTGGCTGATTATTCCACTGCCGGCGCTGACGGCACTCTCGAGCTTATTTCAGGGTACGCTGATCAATAGTCAGCGGACGCGGAGCATCACCGAGGCGGACTCGCTTTCTCTGACAGTGGTGACTATTCTCTTGATCTTGGGGAGCTTATGGGGCGGGAGGCCTTGCCTTGCCGGGACCGGCAGTGCATTTCTCTGCGGCGTTTCGGGCGTCTCCATCGCGGTGGTGGCTTACAACTTCGGTTCAATTGTGCGCAACCTCTGGCTGTGGCGGCGATCGCAGCGGGTATACCTGTCGATTCGACTGCGCCACGCGCGGACGTAAAAGCGAGCGGCCGGCAGCCGCCGATTGTCAGGTGGTTTTGGATGCGGTAAAGGTGGAAGCAGCTTTCTACGCGTCAGCGATTCTTCCTGTTAAGCGCAGGAGCGTCTCTTGCACGAGGAGCTCGTGTTCAGGAGAACGATCCGGCGGTTGTTGGCCGCGTAGAGTTGCCACAAAGGCGACCAACTCCTCTTCGTAGGTTTGCTGGCGACTCTGGGTCGGAACAGGGATAATCTGGGCTCCGGCCTCATAGCCCTCGGCAGGCTCTTCCAGGCACAAACGAATAGCGTATGGCGGTTCGAAGGGTTCGAGCAGGATGGCGCTGCCTTTTGTGCCGTAGACTTCAAAGCGGCGGGCCATCGGTTTGGGCTCCATCGCGGCAATATCGACGAAGGCTAGTCCTCTCTCGAACTCAAGAACGCCGAGCGTGTTGTCGGCGCAGCTCGGACCTTCTACGCCGTCTGTACGGAGAAAACTGGTTGTTCGGGCCGGTCGGCCCATCAGCCATACGACCTGGTCGAGCATGTGGCCACCCAGATCGAAGAAGATACCTCCCTGATGGACTGCAAGGGCCTTGCGGGATTCGGCAGTTACGCCGGTGGACATGTGGGCACGGGTACAATACACGTCGCCCAGGAGGCCGCCATGCACCCAATTGGCGATCTGGCAGAAGCCGTTCTGGTAACGGAACATGTAACCCATCTGGATGAGCAGCCCTTTGTCCTGGGCCTTTCCCATCACTCTTTGCCAGCCGGTCCAATCCTCACCGGCCGGTTTGTCGTACCAAACATGCAGGCCGGCGTCGACAAGGGCTTCGGTCTGGGGGAGGCTTTCGGCGTTCTTGCCTTCGGAAGAAACGGCAACGATTGAGGTGTCGGAAAGGAGTTCGTCTTCCGAGTCAAACCAGCGCACATTGCTGAACGGGCCGGATGTTCCTTCCAATTCGGCGCGGCGTTCCGCGTCTGGTTCAAAGACGCCTACTACCTGCACGTCAGGCGAGTCCTGCATTGCCTCCAACTTGCCGGCGGCGTGCCCGTGCTTGGTGCCGTATTGGGCCATTATGAGAGGTGGCGCGTCTGATCCGGTGGCCATTTCCTGACCCCTTTATTGGTGGAATCAAATGAATTTAAAGAGTTCCAGCATGCCGCCTATGTTCTTAGGCTAGGCACAAACCGGGTTGTCCTTGGTCCAGCGATTGAAGTTTCCGCCATCTTCAATCGTTGCCATGTAATCGCGTGTATCGCGCCACAGTTTTTCCCAGTCGGCCGGTTCACTCAAGACCGTTTCGGGATATTGGCGGCTGCGGGCGACGAAGCCTGGGAAGGCGGGTCGGCCGGTCGGCTGTCCGACAGGGTTGTAGCGCAGGTCGAAACTCCAACGGATTGAATCGCTGTTGTTGGAGTAGGAGGCGTGCAGCGTCTGTTTGTGCATCAGGAGCGCGTCGCCCTTTTTCATGACCATGGGCACTGCCTTGCCGTCGAGCAGTTTGCCAGGAACTAACAGCCCTAGATCTGTAGGACAGTGGTCGATCAATCCCCGCTTGTGGCTTTTCGGCCAGACACATAAACAGCCGTTCTCAACGTTTACATCCATGAGCGAGAACCAGACGGTCAGCATCTGTGTTTCGTCTGCTTCCTCCCTAACCACGCCGTGGTCCTGATGGACTGGGGTCTTGCCCAACATCACGCGGCCGGTCTCCTCGTTCTTCGGCGTGAGGTGTTCCGGCGGTTTGAGGCGGACGTGCTGCACCGGATTGGAATAGATTTCGCTGCCGAGGATCGACTCGACAGAGTCCAGCAGACTCTCATT
Source organism: Caldilineaceae bacterium (assembly GCA_965221345.1). Classification (GTDB taxonomy): domain Bacteria; phylum Chloroflexota; class Anaerolineae; order Caldilineales; family Caldilineaceae; genus Bin5. Next base: position 3,539,728 of record CBDCSD010000002.1, on the reverse strand, counting down.
TGTCAACATGCGGAAGACTGCCGGGCCGGCCCAGAAGGGCGTATCGGGTTTCACATTGCCCTGGGGCAGCGAGAAGTCGAAATACTGGGCGTGAACTTTACCGCTTTCCTGGTAGATGGCGATCAGTCGATCGGAAAAGGGTAGTTCCTCGTACAGTGAAGAAATCTCCTCGGCCTCGAATAGTTCGCGGGCCAAGCTGTCCAGAACGCTCTTGTACTCTTCGATAACGGGGTCGATATCCTCTTCAGGACTGAAGACGTCGCTGACAATCACATAACCAAATTCGTCGAAATGCGCGAGTTGTTCGGCCGAGAGTTTCATGGTCATGCCCTCCTGTATGCATTCCCATTGGACAGAGACGGATGATTACAATTAGTGCTGCGTTTAGTTTCTCGTATCGTCAACCATATTTTCGTTTCGTAGCGCCGCAGCGCGTATATCGTACTTGCCAGGGCGCTGTGGCGTCAAGTGGCCTGATTCTACCATCAGGTCGAGGGGATTGACCCGCGTTTGCAGGGGCATCTCCACTTTTTCGTGCATGCGGGCCGACTCGTATACGGCGTGGATCATTTGGAGCGCCTTGTACCCCTGCTCGTCCCGGCCTCTGTGCGTATTGGCCTTGCCTTCCACCCAGTCCGCCAACTCATCGGCTTGTGCCGCACCGCCTTCCATCCATTCGAAGCGGTCGCCCAACTCTTCCACTGTGAAAAACTTGCCGTTCGGTACGCGCTGCTCCCAACGACCGCCGCTGTCCGCATTCAGGATCTGCAACGATTCAGTGGTCAAGCTGATCATGCCGTCGCTTCCAAAGATCTGCGCGCCTTGATAGTAGTTCGGGACAAGATCGCTGAGGATCATCGCCCGCGGTCCTCCGGCAAACTGGAAGACTGCCATGGCGCGGTCCTCGATGCGGGTGGCGCGTTCGTGCTGGTCGGTCTTGCGTTCGATGTTGCCCATCACCCAAACGCACTCGTCGTCGGACAACAGGTAACGGTACATGTCAGCCTGGTGGGAGCTGTAGTTAGGCAGGCCCGCCCCGCCCATGCTCTGTATGAGGTTGACATCGCCAATGGCTTTCTGGGCGATCAATTCTTTTGCCAAGGTGTAGGAGGGGAGGAAGCGGCGCTGGTGGCCAATTGCAAGTTTCACGTCATTGCGCTTGCAGGCGATCATCATCTGCTCGGCTGCGCCGACGCTTTCGGCCATTGGCTTTTCGCAGAGAATTGCCTTCGGTTTGTAGGCCGCGGCCGCGATGGTCCAGGGAGCATGGCCCTTGTGCCATGTGCAAATCGACACGACATCTGGCCGCTCTTCTTCCATCATCTGGCGGCCGTCTGTGTAATGTGCAGGGGCAATGTCAAACTGCTGGTTCTTTTCGGCCATCGCCTCTGCACTCAGGTCGGCCAGTGCCACGATTTCATAGCGCCCCGTGGCCAGGTAACCTTGAAGGTGATTCCTGGAAATCCCGCCGACGCCTATTATTGCGGCACGTAGTTTTTGAGGCATTTTGTCGTCCGACCCGTAAGAAGTTTCGGGACTGTGTTTACCGGTTCTTGGCGGTCAAATAAGTCGCTTACCCATTAACACCTGCTGCTGGAACTAATGGTGGGTCAGCGCCCGTGTGTCAGACAGAGGTATAGCCACCGTCCACCACCAGCACCTGCCCTGTCACCATACGGGCGGCGTCGGAGGCCATATAGATGACGGCGCCGGCGATTTCATGCGGCTCGGCGATGCGCCCCATCGGGATCTTTTCAAGGTTTTTGGCGAAATCGGGGTTCTGAATGGCGCGTTCCAAAAGGGGGGTGCGCGTGAACGTCGGTGCAACGGCGTTGACGGTAATGGCATGGGGCGCCCATTCCACTGCCAGCGAGCGAGTCATCTGGCCCACGGCGCCTTTGGCCGAGGCGTAAATTGCTCGTAGCGGTCCGCCTACCACGCCAACTTGTGAACTAATGGAGATGACGCTGCCTTCGATGCCGGCTTCGATCATGCGGCGGGCGCAGGCTGTGGACATGAAAAATGCGCCCTTGAAATTTACGTCCGAAATATAGTCGAACTCCTCTTCGCTGTAGTCGAGGGCTGGCTTGGGGCTGTTATAGCCGGCGTTGTTGACAACCGAATCAATGCGGCCGAAGGCGTCCCAAGTCTGGGCGACGAAGCGGTCGATGCTCGCCAAATCGGTCACGTCAAGATGCCACGCCTCTGCCCGAATGCCGTTGGCACGGCATGTTTCTGCAGTCTCTTCACATTCGCTGACCGTGCGGCTGCCAAGAGCGAGGCCGGCGCCGTAGCGCGCAGCGGTCTCGGCAATCGATTTACCGATGCCTTTGCCAGCGCCGGTGACGACCATGACTTTGCCGCTCAGGTCGAAACTTACTTCAGTTGACACAATTGTCTCCTCGTTCGTTTTCGCCGCAACGTATAGTTGGGACCTTCTACTTCCGGCTTAATTCTTAGTGAATAAGTGGAGTCCGTGTCAGCGGGAGAACTTACCATGCTCTGCAGCCGACGACGCGAAAAAACCGACTCTGTAACGGTAGGTTTATCCCCGTTCGATGCCTGCGTCGGCGAAAGCCTTGGCCAACGTCTTATAGGTCTGTGTCGCGACAGCTAGCGGGTAGTAGCCAGGCCGCTTCTGCACCATGTTGCTGATTTCAGCGGTAATAAATCCGGTGTAGCCGTGGCGCTGCATCGATTTCAGATAGGTGACGTAATCAAATTCGCCTTCACCTGGTATCAGGAACTCGAAATCGGGCACCGTGCCCCGTTCGTCCTTGACATGGGTGTGGCTTGCGAAGGGGGCCATTGCGGCGACCGACTCTTCGATGCCGATTCCCATGACGTTGAAATGGCTGATGTCGAAGTTGACCCCAACAGCGTCCGAATCGACTCTCTTGATGACCTCTAGCATACGACCAGGCGTGTCGATGATCGAGCCTACGTGCGGTTCGATGGCAATTGTAACGCCCTGGCTCTCGCCGTATTCCGCCGCCTCTTGAATGCGCTCGACCAGCAGATCCAGCTTGCTATCCCAATCTTCAGGCTTGCCGCCGGCGGTTGTGTCGACAGCGGGCGGCCCGTCGGCCGAGGCCCAGTCGAGTGCCAGGTCCATTGTCCGCTTCAGGCGATCCAGGTTGGCAGCATGGCTGGCGCTGTCCTCGTCCATCAGGCTGACGTGGCCGGCAATTGCCGGCAATTGGAGATTGTGGTCGCGCAGCAGCTTCAGAATGCGGCGGCGCTCAGCCGTGGACAGCGACTCCAGTGCAGTGGTGTGGTGGGACAGAACGGTTAACTCTACTCCATCGAAACCAAGGTCGGCCAAATGGCCAATTATCGCATCGACGGGTACTTTCGGCATGCCCCAAGTGCTGAATCCCAGTTGCATAATGGTGGTTACCTGTTTTGTAGCTGGCTCGCGGGGCAAAAGGCGACGCGAATTGTGTTTTCACCGGACAGAATAGTGGTATCAGGATCATACGGAATTGTCAGGGAAAATGCAAACTCTCTCTGGTCGGTTTGAACAAATGTCGTCCCGGCAATAAAGGGCAAGAGTTAGTGGCGGCAAATTCGCTCGCTGGCTTAGGGCAGGGCAGGCGGGAATCGCGGCGGGTCCACTTCTGAAAATGTCAAACAGTGCTGCGGCTGTGGTGAAAACCGGCCAGAGATGCGGGTCATTTCAAGGAAACGACGCCTTTAACATAGGATGCTTCGCCCGCAAGGATCTCTTCCATCAGTGAGGGGTACCCACCCAGCGATGTAATATGGGTGACGAGTGGCTTAAGATCGAAAACTCCGGCGTCAATCAGACGAATGGCCGGTGGGAAGGTGTTGCGGATCTTCGAACTGGGCGATGAGTTGACGATGGTGAACCCGCCCAAGTGCCATTTTGTTGGGTCGAAATAGGCTTTCTGGCCCTTGATCCAACCGAACAGATTGATGCGGCCGCCGCTCTTTACGATGTCAGTAGCCAGATCCAGCCCCGGCTGGCTGCCCGATGCGTCTACAACGACATCTATTTCGCGAGCCTTGAGGGTTGCGGCGAGGTCGTCCCTGTCGTGCTGGGTGAGGTTGATGGTCTCTTCTGCCCCCTGTGTGCGTGCCAACTCCAAACGATCCTCGACAATGTCGATGGCGATCAAGTTCCCGGCCGGCGAGTGCAGCAGGCCTTGCAAGAGAAGCTGGCCCATGAAGCCGCAACCGATCAGGGCGACAGTCTCTCCTGCTCGCAGGTTTGTCTGGTCGATGCCGGTCACTGCACAGGCGACCGGCTCAACGATCCAGAATTCGTCGGCGAGTTTCGAGGTGGGGATTGGGTAGATGCGTTCGCTGGACAAGTTGCGCACGGTGGAAAAACCGCCGCCGGCCACCCTGTCTCCTTCCTTGAAGCCGGTCACTCCGGCACCGATCTTCGATACGTAGCCGACGCCTTCGTGTCCGGGAGGGGCCATCGGGATCATTTCCGAGCCCAACTTGGCGGTCACGACGTCCCAGGAACAGATTCCGCAGGCCCCGCCAGTAACTTGTACCTCGCCTTCTTGAGGGCCATGAATTTCGGTTACATACAGTTCGATGCTGCCGTCGTCGCGATAACGCAATGTTTGGCTTTCCACAGGACCCTCCTGGTTGGCGATCTTTAGACTGAACCGGTGCTGGCTCCGCTGCCGATAGGATGGTCTGGCGGAGGTGTTCGCAATTGCGCATCTTAACACAAGACTGGGCGAGACGGCAGTCAAGGGTCAGGGCAAAAGCATCTTAATTCGGACGCCAAAGTAGCCGACGAAGGGCGCCCACAAGGGGTGCCCCTACCAATTGTCTTCTCTAGGCGATTCGCTCCGAGAAGGGCACCCACAAGGGGCGCCCCTACCAATTGTCTTCTCTAGGCGATTCGCTCCGAGAAGGGCACCCACAAGGGACGCCCCTACCAATTGTCTTCTCTGGGCGCTTTGCCTTGAGAAGGGCACCCACAAGGGGCGCCCCTACCAGATTCAGGCAGCCTCACGTGGTTTTGTCCCAATCTGAAGCAATTGCCCTGAGTCAAGGGCATGGCTTGCGGTTGTCTGAATCAGGAGTTGCAGGATTTTGGGAATTTTGGGATGGGAGGGGCGCCGCTGGCGCAGGGGCGCTGGTATGAGTGTTTGACGAGAGATCACGAGAGTTTACGAGAGATTGGGGATGGAGGTTGTTTGCGGGTGCAGGGCGGTCAGTTGACGACGGCGGCGGTTGTTGGGACGGGCGATAACTTGACTCTGGAAGAGCAGATTGGCGGGCATGGCGGTCAGTTGGCGGTTTCAGCGGCTGCCGGGGCGGGTGGGGGCGGGTGGCGGCGTGTTGGCAGGTGTGCAATGGGTAGGGGCGTACCGCCGCGGCGCGGCATCTCAAAAGGCATATTATATTCAGGAATTATTTTTCCGATTCGTCATTTCTTTTGTGCCAGTATCGTCTATTGATGATTAAGTTGATTTTGGGAAAGTGAACTTCCTGGTTCCCGACAATTGTGAATCTGTCATCCTCTGGGTCAAAGCCGGCGTGAAACCGTGCCCGCTTTATTGGGTAGTCCTCATCTTCATACTTTTCCTGGTATTCACGAATTTGCTCCTCAACCTGGTGGATCTGCTGCTCCAGCATGGCCGCGGAGGGTTTGGTTTCGTCGGGGTTAGTCGGCCGACCGCTATTCACACCGGCGGGCAGTTCGTTCATGGGCTGGCCGGTCAAGGGGTCGGGCAGCGAGGCAGGTTTGGGCGGCAAGGCAAGGTCGCTGGCGGGATCATGCGTAAGGTCGGCCAGGGTCTTTTCCATGTCTGTGCGCTTTTGGGCCAGGTGCTTGATCTGAACAGGCAGTTCGGGCTGCTTAAAGGTATATTTCTCAGCCGCTTCTTTCATTTCGTCGATGTCGAATTGGTGGTGGTCGACACTAAGCTGTTGGTCGAATCGCTTCCTGCCTTCGGCTGTGAGGACGAACTCATCGGTTTGAATTTTATCCTCCCCTATTTCGGGCTCTGCAAGACCCTGGTCGACAAGCGAGTCGATCCGGTACTGGTTCTGTTGGGCGACGATCTCGCTGGCGGCTTTGAGGATGTCGAGGTCGAGTTGTGTGCCCGCCATTTCTTCGGCGGCGGCCTGGGTCTCTTCGGTGCGAATCAGTTCCATTTCCGCGTCGGCGAGGCGGTAGGAATCGCGCATCTCTCTGGCGCCGCGGCACATGGCGGTGTAGACGGCAGGGCTGAGAGTGCCTTCCCGCACCGCGATAAACCCCTCGGCGAGTCCTTTGATAACGCTTTGCATTCGTTCGGGAATGCGTTTGTCGGCTCGGGCAGCGGTAGAAGAGTTCCTACCGCCGCGGGCGCGCGATTCGCGGACTTTGTCGGCGGGGCCGTGGGCGATGCAGTAGCCGTCGAATTGCTCGAGACCTTGTCCCTGACAGGGGGAGCCGTCTTTTCTTACACTTTTGCAGAGAATTTTAGCCATGGTGTGTTTCTCCCGGCATATGGGTGCCACCAATGGTCCGACTGACACGTCGGAAAAGGTAGCGGTTTTTTTGCCGGGGACATTCACACCTGCACGAAGAATTGTGCGGGGATGTGGAACAATTGTACTAGATTATTGGGGAGTTGTCAAGGGTTTTGGGAATTTTGGGGTAGACGTTGTCTGAATCAGGATTTACAGGACTTGGGGATTTCCAAGATTGCAGGCGACGGGAAGTTTGTTGGCTTTTAGTTGCCAGGGCTCGTTGACGTTCGTCTGCGCTGAGAATTGCAGGGTCAAATTTTGTCTGTCCGCGAAGGGAGGGGGAGAAAATCTTTTTGTCCACGAAGGGCCGCGAAGGGCCGCGAAGAAAACCTTTGCGAGGTCATGATTTGGTCTGTCCGCGAAGGGAAAGGGAGAAAACCTTTTTGTCCACGAAGGGCCACGAAGAAAACCTCGGCAAGGTCGATATTTGGTCTGTCCGAGAAAGTCGGGGGGGAGAGGGGTAAGGAGTGGGGGGAGAAGAGGGAGAAGCGAGCGGAAAGGCAGGAAGAGAGAAGCGAGGGTAGAGGAGAGAGGGAGGGCCGCGATTTTAGAGGGATGAGGCCTGGTCTGGGGTACAGCGGGTGGGGTAAAAACGTCTTTTCCCATTGGGCTGGAGGTTCGATATGTAAGGCGGGCGCATTTCAGGCAGGGCGACTATGTCTATGGGCAGGAGCTTGGAGCGCTTGCGGAGGGCAGGATAGAAATAGGCGACGATTGCGTACAGGCCCATTGCCGCGATTGGGCAGGGTCCTGCCTCGATCTCGGCATGTTAGCGCTTCGGCTGCTGTTGTGCTACCATGCGCCGAGGGAAGCGCCATATTGCGAACCCCAATTTGATCCAAATTTCGATTGCAAAGGAGCAAGTAAGATGAATGGCAACACTTCCAATTCCCCTTCACGTCGAGATTTTCTGCGCCTGACTGCATTCGGCATCGGCGCAACCGCACTGGCGGCTTGCATGCCGGTGGCAGGGCCTTCGGGAGGCGATTCCGGAGACGGCGGCAGCATGGCCGAACCGACGGCGGTTTCGTTCCTGACACAGGGCGGCGGCGAAATTTCATTTCTACGTTATGAGCCGCTGATCGAGGACTTTCAGGCCGCCAACTCGGACATTACGATTGAATCGATCTGGGAACCGGGCGGGGCTACCCAGATTCAGACGAAGCTCTTGACGCTCATCGCTGCCGGTGACGCGCCTGATTCGTACTGGGCGCACAGTTACACGAATTCCGGGCAGGCGGTGCGCAACATTCAGCTCGACATCAACCCTTTCATTGACGCCGACGACGACATCAGCGGCGACGACTTTCTGCTGGCGGCCTACAAGGACTTCCAGTACGAGGGCAGGCAGATCGGCTTCCCGCGCGAGACGACCAGCACGGTCATCATCTACAATGCCGAGTTGTTCGACTCCGCCGGCATGGCGCGGCCTTCGGACAACTGGACTTGGGGCGACTTTGTGGATTGCGCGACGATGATGACCCAAGGTGAAGGCGTTGATCGCATCTACGGCACGGCCGACTGGCAACGCAATCGCAACACCTGGATCAAGATGTGGCAAAAGGGCGGCGACGTGCTGAGCGAAGACCGCACCAAGTTCACGATGAACCAGGAGCCGGGCTTGTCGCAGGTCTTGGAGATACAGAACTGGCATCAGGAGGGCAGCATTCACCTGCCGGCCACAGTTACCGAGGCGGGAGGATTCAGCACCGGCGATCTGTTCACAACCGGTCGCATCGGCATGTTCCCGCAGTTCTCCGTATTTTCCAACGTGATGAGTTCGGAATTTGAGTGGGACATTGCGCATTTGCCGGTCGATGAAGACGACACGCGCACTACGCGCGTGGCTTCAGCCGGCCACAGCCTTTACAGCGGCACCGAGAATCCCGACGCTGCCTGGCAGTGGATGAAGTTCCTGGGCGGCGAGAATGCCTTCCGCCACTGGGTGGAAGCCACGGGCTTGAACGTGCCATCACTGAGAGTTGTGGCGGAAAACCTGCTGGAGTCGAGCGCAGACGTACTGCCTCCAAGCGCACAGATCATGTTGGATGCGTTCGAGTACGGGCGGCCCGAGCCGGTTGCCGGTGACTGGATCGGCGTCCATCGTGAAGTGCAGCCGGCGCTCAACACAATCTACGGCATCCAGAAGGGCGATGCCCAAGCTACGTTGGATTCTATCGCCAGCCGGGTAGAAGAGCTGGCTGTATACGTACCTGGTGTGTAGAAGCTCCATAAGTTGGCAGCCTTCGAAAGGCTGCCAACTCTTCTTGTTCCACATCCCACCCTATGAGCAAAGAGGCACTCCCGGCACCGAAAATCAAAGTGGGACGCGGCCTGCTCTGGTCGGAAACCAGGGACGGCTATCTCTTCATTCTGCCATGGTTGCTCGGCTTCCTGATTTTCACTGCCGGGCCAATGTTGGCTTCGCTGTTTATCTCCTTGACCCGCTGGGAGATCGTTACGCCTTCGGTATGGGTGGGCGCCGCGCAGTACGTCAAGCTCCTCAACGACGATCGCTACTGGCTGAGTCTATACAACACGAGCTACTACGTATTTATAGGGGTGCCTCTGCACCTGTTCATGGCGTTGCTGACGGCGCTGGCAGTAAACATGAACCTGCGGGGTATCCACTTCTTCCGCACTGCCTACTACGTGCCCTCCTTGACTCCGGTGGTGGCCAATTCGATCCTGTGGGTGTGGATATTTCATCCGGAGTGGGGACTGGCCAATGCATTTCTCGATTGGATGGGCCTCGAGGGGCTGTACTGGCTGCAAGACCCGCGGCTGGCCAAGCCGGCCCTGATCATAATGAGCTTCTGGTCGATCGGCGGCCAGATGGTGATTTTGCTGGCAGGGCTTAAGGGTATACCGGTGACCCTCTACGAAGCCGCGTCCATTGATGGAGCCGATTGGTGGGGCCGTTTTTGGCGCATCACCCTGCCACTGCTGACACCTGCCTTGTTCTTCAATCTGATCATTGCGATTATTGGCGCGTTTCAGGTCTTTACGCAGGCATTCATCATGACTGACGGCGGGCCGAATTACTCGACGCTTTTCTACCTTCTATACCTGTACCGCAACGCCTTTGAGAATTTCCGCATGGGCTACGCATCGGCAATGGCTTGGGTATTGTTTATCATCGTCCTCATCTTCACGACCGTTCAGTTCCGTCTTTCCGATCGTTGGGTCTTTTACGAAGGCGATCTGCGTCGATAGACCAAGGAACAGGATCTGCGAATGTCAGCGATGAGCAATCGAGTGATGACAGAGCGCTTGTGGGCCGGATTCTGGTACCTGATCTTGAGTGGTGTCACAGTTGCACTCGCTCTTCCCCTTGTCTGGCTGGTATCTACCTCATTGAAGACAGGCGGGCAGACTTTTCTGATGCCGCCCAAATGGATCCCTGATCCGTTCGTGTGGAGCAATTACCCGGACGCCTTCAAAGCGGTTGCCTTTCACGAGTATTTCTGGAACACTGCGCGCATCGTCTTTTTTGCCACTGTCGGCACGCTTTTTACGGGGTCTCTGGCAGCTTACGCTTTTGCCCGCCTACGTTTTCCGCTGCGCGAGCCGCTGTTTCTGCTCGTGCTTTCGACGATCATGCTACCCTCGATTGTCACGCTGATTCCGACCTTCATCGTATTTCGCACGCTGCGCTGGATCGATACGTTTCTGCCACTGATCGTGCCGTTATGGTTTGGCGGCGGGGCCTTCAACATCTTTCTGTTTCGGCAGTTCTTTATGACGATCCCTCTGGAGTTGGATGAGGCGGCGCGTATCGACGGCGCCAGCAACTTGCGGATTTATTGGGGCGTTATTCTTCCCCTATCCAAGCCCGTACTGGCAACGATTGCAGTCTTCGCCTTCATCCATCATTGGAATGATTTCTTTCAGCCTCTGATCTATTTGCAGAGCCCAAAGAACTGGACGATGGCCATCGGCCTGTTGGGCTTTCGCCAACTCTATTCAACCCAGTGGAACCTCATGATGGCGGCGTCGACGGCCATGATTCTGCCACTACTGGTTCTGTTCTTCTTTGCTCAGCGCTACTTTGTCAGCGGCATCCAAATGAGCGGATTGGGGGGACGATGAAAAACGGAAAAAATCTTGTAGTCGATACTGACATCCACCCTGCGGTGAACAGGGAGAGAGTGCAAGCCCGACTTCCGGAGCCGTGGCGCACCCGTTACGCGGGGGGGAATAGCGGCCCCGGCAATTTAGGTTGGTGGAATCCGATGGGGGTCGAAAGGTCGGATGTGCGTACGGAGAACGGGCAGACTATCCACGGAGACCCGGCGTTATTGGCAGAACTCTTTCTCGACAAATACGAGATCGACTATGGCATCTTTCTTCCCGGCGGCGTCTTGCACATGGCCCAGTCGCCGGAGCCGGATTTCGCCGCGGCTGTCATCAGCGCGGTCAATGACGTGTTCGCCGAGGAGTGGCTACCGGCATGCCCCCGTTTTCGGTCTTCGCTGGCGGTATACCCACACCTGCCGGAGATGGCTGTGGCTGAAATTCACCGCCTGGGCGACAATCCGCAGTTTGTGCAGGTGCAGCTGCCGAGCGGAGCGCGCATTCCCTGGGGTCAGCGAATCTTTCATCCGATCTATGAAGCGGCCTGCGAATATGGGTTGGCAATTGCGATCCATCCCGGCTCTGAAGGGGTCGGGTTGTCGGGCGCACCTAACGCGGCCGGCTATCCCACCAGCTATTTCGAGTGGCATACTACCTTGGTGAACAGTTACATTGCCCATGTGACGAGTATGCTGGCCGAGGGGGTGTTCACCAAGTTTCCCAAACTCAAGTTTGTACTGGTCGAAGGGGGAATCTCCTGGCTGCCCCCTATTTTGTGGCGCCTGGACAAGAACTGGAAGGCGCTGCACTCGACCATCCCCTGGCTGAAGGAACTGCCCAGCGAAGTGGCGGCCCGACACATTCGGCTCACCACGCAACCGCTGGAGGAGCCCCCCAACGCGGACCACTTCCACGCTATGCTGGAGATGTTTCCAGCTGATCAGATGCTGATGTTTTCGAGCGATTACCCCCACTGGGATGGTGACGCGCCCGATTTCGCGGTGCGGCAGTTTCCCGAGCATCTGCGGGCCCGCATTATGGGTCAGACGGCGGCCGAACTTTACGGGCTGGATACAGATTAGGAGTCGTTGGAGATTGTGTGATCTGAGATTGTAAGGGCAATGTGTGCTTTGTCCGCGAAGGGGGGATAGGGGCGGGGGGAGCATCTTTTTTGTCCACGGAGGGGTCGGGGAGAACACCTTTTTTGTCTGCGGAGGGCCGCGGAGGGGCGCGGAGAACAGCTTTTTTTTTGTCCGGGAAGGGCCACGAGGGGTCGGGGAGAACACCTTTTTTGTCCACGGAGGACAGTGAGGGCCACGTAGGGGGAGGGAGAACATTTTTCTGTCCGCCAAGGGCCACGAACAAAATCTTCTGTTTGACGTAGATCATGGTCTTCGATTGCGTTGATCACGTGAGAAACTGGCTGAATCTCCCCGCAAGCGACTTACTCCTTTGATATATTGAGAAGTCATTGGCAAGTTGAGGCGGAAAATAAGGATTCGAATTGCAAGCGACCGTCGGGGAACTGGCAAGGCGGGCGCGTTATACGGTGCTGAGAGTTGAGGGGAGAGTTTTGCATGTTACCCTCAACCGGCCCCAGGTGCTTAACGCGCTGCATCCACCGGCCCACTTTGAACTGGCAGAGGTATTTGACGCGTTCGCGGACGATGCTAATCTGTGGATCGCGGTCATACGCGGCGCGGGAGAGCGGAGCTTCTGTACCGGCACCGATCTGAAGGTTCGCGCCGAGCTGGGCCAAGACGAGTATCCACCCAGCGGCTTTGGCGGGCTGACCCGGCGCTTCGATCTGGATAAGCCGGTCGTTGCTGCAGTAAACGGGCTTGCGCTCGGCGGCGGCCTCGAGATCGCGTTGGCCTGCGATTTGATCATAGCGGCCGAGCACGCGGGATTCGGCTTCCCCGAACCGAGGGTGGGGCTGGCAGCGATGGGGGGAGGGGTACACCGCCTGGTGCGGCAGTTGCCAGGCAAGGTAGCGATGGGGTTGCTGCTTACCGGGCGGCAGTTCAGTGCGCAGGAGGCCTTGAGTTACGGTCTTGTCAATCAGGTGGTGCCCGCAGAGCAACTGGATAGCGCGGTAAATGGTTGGGTTGGAGATATGCAGGCATGCGCGCCGCTGGCTCTGCGGGCGACCAAGCAGATCGCGCGCAGCAATCTTGATTATCCGACTTTGGCTGAAGCGATACGGGCCCGCTATCCGGCGGCTGAAACAATGCTGGCAAGCGCTGACGCGGTGGAAGGGCCGCGGGCCTTTGCCGAGAAGCGGGTCCCTCGATGGCAAGGCAGTTGAAGCGAGAGAACAGCAAGGTTGTCCAGTTTCACGGTAACTGGACAAGGAATGTCACCCCTGGCAGTTCAACGCATTTCGGCAGGAAAATGCGATGGCGAACGAGTCTTATCGACGGGTGGGCCGCGTGCTGGCGGAGGCCTGGCTTGCTGCCAAGACGGTCGACTTGCCCACTGACTTGCTTCCGGTAGACCGGGACGAGGCATATGCCACTCAGGACGAGATGGCGCGTCTGCTGGCGGTTGATCCGGACAACAAGGTGGTCGGATGGAAGGTGGGTGCAACCAGCACGGGTGTACAAGAGGCTGAAGGGTACGACGGCCCAATACCGGGACGCGTATTTGCCTCAACGATTTATGGGAACTGCTCGTCAATCCCTCCGAGTCGATGCCAAGGCGCACAGGTCGAAGCGGAAATCGCCTTCCGGTTCGTCACAGCCCCGCGCAACCAGAGTAATGGGTTCACCCAGGAATACCTCGCCAGGATTGTGACAGTGCTCCCTGCCTTCGATATCACCAGCACACGGTACGCGCCTACCTGTCGCGCCGGTTGGGACAGCAGGCAAAACATGCTGGCGGGCATTGCCGACAATGGGAACGGCGGAGTGGTCGTACTTGGCGCGGAGGCGTCTTTGCGGGAGGGTCTGGATTTGATGCATTTGCGGGTAGACCTACGGATCAACTATGGCGATCCTGCCGCCAACCTCTGGGATCGGAGCCGCGGCGATCCGCTGACGGCGTTGGCGTGGACGGTAAATCATGTCTACGAACGCGGATTCGTTATAGGCGCCGGCGATGTCGTGCTGACTGGTTCGCTTACACAGCCTCAGCCCCTCCAGCCTGGGGACAAGGTTCGATGCCGGATGCCCGGAATTGGGAACCTCAGCTGTCAGATTAGCCTTGCGTAAATGTCCCCGCTGTTGTCGTTCGATTCCATAATGTGCAACCGAGCTGTCATTTCGTCGTGAGTGAGCCAACTTTCCTCTCGTAACCGCTGCGTTTCGCCGCGACTCCAGTTGTACTCGTATTGACCCAGACTCTCCAGCCGAGCAAGGCAGGCTACGGCGTCGGCGGCGACTGCTGGAATGTATTCGAGCGACACCAGGGGCAACGGCCGGCTTAGACCAAGTAAGACGGCCAGTTCCGAGCCTTCGACATCGATTTTGCAGAGGTCGGGAAGGCCGTAGCGGTCGATCAGGGCATCGAGAGTGGTGACAGCTGTGGGAACCGATTCATCCCAGGAGACACTGGCGAAGGAGGGCGAGCGGCCAACCTGTTCCTTCCAGGCGGACGCGGTGGTCGAGACGGTCGGCGTGCGCCGGCTGATGTGGAGCGCGGTCGTTCCCGGGGCACTGCCGAGCGCGACCTGCTCCATTTTGAAGGCGGGATGCCGGCCGTAAAGCCTCTGTAGCAGCGCGGCGAAGACCGGCTGCGGTTCGACTGCTACGCAATGTGCCCCCAGTTGCAGAAAGACAGCCACTCGATTGCCTACATGGGCGCCGATATCGAAAACTAGCGCGCCCGGAGAGATGAATTGGCTGAAGAACTGGCGGTCACGACGGGCGCGGCCGGGTTTTGCGTAGTAGATTAGCAGTGAGCGCGCCAGCCCCCAGAGGGTCCAGAGCTTTCCAGCGGTCGGCATGTTGCGGTCTCCACCTGGTGTGCCGGGATGGAAGCAGGCGAACGGTCAACGGAGGGCTAGGAGGCTGATTGGAAAGTCACGGGGGTATCTAATTGAATGGGAATCATAACCATGATTAGACAACTTTGTTTTTTCAAGTTTTCTACTGAATTGTTCGTTTCTACCCAATCCATTTTTGAGAGAGCATGAGACATACGAATAGAAAAAACAACAAAGCAATGATGTAGGTAAGACAATTGCCAAGTGTCAATTTGCGACGCTTTACGTCTTTTTCATTGGAGGTGGCCATGGGGAATGCTCCCACAGGTCATTTGGGTACTATGTTAAAGACGGACAATTTCAATTGCATGATTGGCGCCGATGCTATTTCCGTAAGTAGCCACTTCATCCAACAAAGGTCAACGCGGATTTCCGTAATTAAGACTATGGTAACTCCGAGTTTTTGGAAAATGCGAACACAGAAGTGGTCGCTGCGGGGGGGAAGGGCAGAGGGAACTGCGGGGGGAAGGGCAGGGGATAGGGGTGAGGGAGAAACTTCGGCGCTCGCCTCATTATGGGGCGCGGATGCCGGTTGCGGTCGAGATGCCCGCGATCCCGGGGTGCGGCTGTTCTGCATGGGATCGAGGGGACTAGGGCTGAGTAGTTTTTCGAGACTTAAGAAGTAGCCGGATGCAGCTGTTCCAGGCGGGATATCCATGGTGGCAAGGCAAAGAGGAATTTGTGGCGCTGTTCCAGCGTTGCGGCCCTTTCCAACAACTGGGCGTGTGAGCGGGGCGGTTGATTGGTTGCGAAGAGCACGGAAGTGTTGCCGCGGCCACGGCAGAGGTATACAGCTGAGAATAGTTGACCAAGGGCATTCACAACATTCTCGAACGCGGGATCTTTGTCCCCCAGATTCATTGCCAGTAGGCCTCTCTCGGCAATGCGACTTTGGCAGACGTGAAGGAACTCTGACTCGGTGGCGCGGCTTGGGGTCACGCCGTGATCACAGAAGACGTCGAGAAGCATGACATCATATTTTGACTTGTCTATTTCCAGGAATGTGCGGACGTCACTGACAACGAGGGACATGCGTTCATCCGGCTGGAAGCCGAAATACTTTGTTGCCGCCGCCGCGATGGGCGGGGCGATCTCGACGCACACGAAGTTAGCCCAAGTCAGGTGATGGTGGAGAACTGTCGCCAGGCAACCGCCACCCAGCCCGCTTAGGAACACCGACTGCGGATGGGGTTGCCACAGCAGGGACAAAACCATCGCCTGTGTGTAGGAGCTCTGGAGGCGAAGAGGCTGTGCCAGGTCAAGTGCGCTCTGTATCCAATCGGTATTGGCGACTTCCGCGTCCAGCATCCAAAGAATCAAGCGCGTGCCCTCGAGAGTGACCGCTACATAGTAACCTTCCCATTTTTCTGTTAAGAGTGTTGAGTCGAGGCTTTCGGCCCAGTGCAGGGCGTTGCGTCGCATGCGGGCTTTATTCGCTTGCTGCCAGGAATGGTCAGGAGTGGGGTTCTGCAAAGTGGGCGAGTTCATAGATCGCAGCTCTTGTCGCCAATCCAGATATGAGGGCAATAGTTCGGCCTGCCGCGCCCAGGGCAATTGCATCTTAATTCGGCCGCCAAAATAGCCGACGAAGGGCGCCCACAAGGGGGGGCCTCTACCGATTGTCTTGTCTCGGCGCTTGGCCCTGGGAAGGGCACCCACAAGGGGTGCCCCTACCGATTGTCCTTTGCCGTGGGAGGGCACACACAAGGGGCGCCCCTACCGATTGTCCTCTGCCGTGGGAGGGCGCCCACAAGGGGTGCCCCTACTGATTGTCCTTTGCCGTGGGAGGGCACCCACAAGGGGTGCCCCTACCGATTGTCCTCTGCCCTGGGAGGGCACGCACAAGGGGCGCCCCTACCTGATTCAGGCAGCCTCACTTGGGTTTGTCCCAATTTGATGCATTTGCCCTGCTGCCATGCCGGCGCTCTTTTCGTCGAAATTCCGGACGAAGTCAGGAAGCCCAGCCTTTGACTCGCCAATTGGGTGTGTGCTACCCTTTCCGCCGTCAAGAGCGTGAGAGCAGAAGGGGAGAAAAGGACCAGTGAACGGGACCAGACTGCGCAAGCCGGAAGGACCTACTTTCTACTTCATTGGCGTAACGACCGGTCAGTCCTCATCCCGCCGCGTGTTTCCCTTGTGGATGGAGGCCCTTGGCCGCCCCGATGTGACCCTGGCAGGGATAGATCTGGAGATCCATGCAGCGCCGGAGCGTTATCGTCAGGTGGTCACCGACATAAAGCGGGAGCCACTGGCGCTGGGGGCGCTCGTCACCACGCACAAGATCGACCTGCTGGCAGCGGCCGGCGATCTGTTTGACGACCTCGGCCCTTTCGCGAGTGCAACCCAGGAAGTTTCCAGCATCGCCAAGGATGAGGGTAAGTTGATCGGGCGGGCCACCGACCCCGTCGCCGGCGGTCTCAGTCTGGACGCCATCCTCGGCCCGGGATATTTCGCTCGCACAGGGGGCCATGTGCTCATGCTCGGAGCAGGCGGCTCGGCGGTAGCGATGACTCTTCATCTGATCCAGAAGAGCCAGGCAGCGGACCGACCGCGGCAGATCGTCGTAGTTAACCGTTCGGCCGCGCGGTTGAACCGTTTGCAGGGGATGGTCAAGCAGTTCACTGGAGGCGCGTCTACGGGCATCGAGTTCGAGTTTATTCAGAACAGCAGGGCAACGCTAAATGATAGTATCCTGGCCGGGATGCCAGCGGGCAGCGTGGTCATAAATGCGACCGGTATGGGCAAGGACACGCCCGGCTCTCCGTTCACGGACGACGCCATCTTTCCGAGGAACGGTGTCGTATGGGAACTGAACTATCGCGGCGAACTTGACTTCATGCGCCAGGCTCAAGCCCAAAAGTCTGCCGGCAACCTAACTATTGCCGATGGTTGGAAATACTTTGTTCACGGCTGGTCTCAGGTCATTTCCCACGTGTTGCATGTTCAGATCGACCCTACCATGTTTGCGCACCTTTCGGAACTGGCCGCAGAAGTCAGGTAGGGCGTGGGCGCGTGGCGGCCCGCTGGCGATCCATATAAGCCTCTAATCATCTTTCTGTCCCACTAAACACACACACTTCCTTCAGCAAAGGGGGCCGAAGCTCTCACCTTCGCCAAGGGAATGCCAAGGTTGGCGTGTTAGCATAGCGCTGCGTTTCGATAACAAGCCTGGCGCCGCAGCCGGGCGCGAGTTCGACTTCAAATGCGTCGTTTTCAATCGTGACTGGCTGCCCGTCGATCGTGACTGACCCAAACTGGTGCTCGGCGTAAGCGCCACCCTGGACCGTCAGCCTGCTGCCGGTCACTTGACTGGTGTTAACAAGGGTTACGGTCACCGAATCGGCGGTCAGATTTTCGACGAGGGCGGCCACGTCCGGGGGGATTCCGGCCCGCCGCTGCTCCGGATCGAAGTAGCGCAGGCGGCAGTGGAGCGGGCCACCGGTCCGGCCTGTAGGCAGGCCGCCCAGCATCAGCTTGGTGAGGTTTTCGGTGACGGCGGGATTGATATGGTTCATGTCATCGGAAAGGCGCGTGTCGGGTGATGCGGTATCCGCTCTCATCACCTCCAGGTTGCTTCTCAACTCGGCGAAATCGTCCTGCAGAGCCTGCTGTGGGAAGTCGGGGTTGCTGCCTTCCAGGAACCGAATCCAGGGGTCGTCGGCCAGAAGGTCGCGGTGGGCCGGGTTCATGGACCAGTAGTAGACTTCGAGCGCTCCTGATGTGAATGGTTCGGGCTTGAAAGCGTACCAGTCCTCTTCGCCAAAGTAGTCGCCATAGGCATCCGGGTACATCAGGCGCCCGTCGATTTCGCGGGCGTTGCTATTTATGTAGTCGATCACGCCACGCCATGTGTCGGCGTAGCGTTGATCACCAGTGAGCAGCGTGGCGTTGCCAAAGCCGTGGATGGCGCGGGTGTGGAAATAGGTGCGGTGGGCCAGTTCTCCGGTCTGGGGAACGGTGACGGTGAAGCCCCAGCCATAGACGCCCCCGTACCAGCGCCCACCACATTCGCTGCCGATGACGCCATCCAAGCCTACGTTGGTGGGGATGATACCGCCGTTTTGCTGCGTGCGCTCGACCCATTGGTCGACATAGTCGATGAGCCAGCGGCGGTACTTTTCCTCGTGGGCGAGCATAAAGGCGTTGAGATGCAATATGGTGGAACCGAGGTTGATCGGATGGTCGCCGACAACGTCGTTGTAGTCCTTGAAGTGGGCCACCATTTCGTCATAGCTGCGCTCACCGTGTCCAAGGCGGAATCTGCCCTCGATTTCGATCGGATCGCCGGCCCAGTCCAGGCCCGTCGCCTTGCGCAGGAGCGGTCCGCGGCTGCCATTGAACATGCTGCGGATCAGTTTGAGATCGGGGTCATAGTTCTTGGCCTGCGGGTCTTCGTCCATGTAGAAACCGGCATAGCGGCGGGAACGCAGCTGAAACTTGCTGTCGTCAGGGTCGGACAACCCTTGCAGGAAAAAGGCAGAGAACCCTTCGCCGTTGTGGAACCAGTCGAACATCACTGGAAATTCTTTGTAGTACATTCCCTCGCGGGCCATCGGTACTTCGACGGTTTTTGCCTCGGTGTACTGCTGCAAATGGCCCTCCCAGCCGAGCTTGTACAGGTCGAGAATATCGTCGTCGGCGCCCAAGGCGTGAAGTATCGTCCAGTTGAGCAGGTTTTCGGCCGCGTCGTCGGGGCCATCGTCGCCGCCCCAGCGAGGAACGCAGAGGAGATATCCGCGGGAGTCGAAGTAGTGGTCGAAAAAGGCCCGGCAGCCTTCGGTCTGCGCTCGCAGCAGTTCCCGTTCCAGCAGGGCCCAGTGGGGGGGCGGCATAGGCGTGTTGATGTCAATTGTGGTGTTCATTTGGGAGGTTCCTCTACTCGGGTACTGAGGGTTTGAGTTGAACTGTTAGCAACTGTCTGGGAGGCTGCGGGACGAGATAAGTCGGGTTCTGCCAGCAGCTTCGCGGATACGGCGGCGCGGGACCGTCTTTCCTATACTGGTGAACTGGCGGTTTGCAGTCAACGATCGGCTGGTCGTCCACTCTTTGCCCGCAAGAATACGGCGAGCGTCGCCAGGGCGGCCAGGCTTCCTTGTACTGAGACGGCAAAACGCGGGCCAACCGTCTCGGCCAGCGAGCCGGTCATCAGTTCTCCCGGCAAGCCGACTCCCTGGCTGAGGGCGACGGTGCTCATGGCGCGGCCGCGCATTTCATTGCTGGCCGTTGTAAGCAGAATGACGCTGCGCATGGTATAGAACCCTGCCTGACCTACGCCCGCCAAAAAAAGCAGCAGCATCGCCAAATTGAAGAGCGGAGAGAGTGCAAAGAGCGCCCAAGCAATACATTGGAGCAAAGAGCCGGCGGCGAAGATCCAGTTAAACGAGAGACGGCGGCGTAAGCGGTGGGTCAACAAGAGGCCGACAAAACTGCCGAGTCCGAAGCTTCCATTTAACATGCCCAGTCCGATGGCACTTCGATTGAAGACATCGCGGGCGAAGACTGGCAACTGACTAAGGGCCGGAAAGACCAGGATGTTAATGAGAGCGGAAACGAGCACGACAACCAGTATCTGGCGGTTTTTGCGCACATAGGCGAAGCCTTCGCCGATCGACTGCCAGACGCCGCTGCCGGCCACGGGATTCGTCTGCGGCACCTGCTCTCGACCCAGCCAGACTAAAATTGTCAGATTCAGGCCGGTCAGGGTGATGAGCGCGCTCAGGCCGACGGCGGTACCGAAATGTTCGAGCAGCCAACCGGCAAGGAATGCGCCAACGCCTAATATAATGCTGTGAGTAAAGCTCTCCAATAGCATGGCGTCGGCGGTGAGGCCGTGGCCAAGCAGGTCGGGCACGAGCGCTGAACGCGCTGGTGCGTCCACTGTCCAGGCGGCGCCGATGATGAATGCAGCGGCGGTGATCTGCCAGGCGGTCAGCCTTTCCCATGCAAAGAGGAGAAGGAGCGAAACGCAGGCGCCGAAGATAACGAGTTGGCTGAGGGTAAGCGTGTTTCGTCTACCCAGCCGGTCGCCGATAAACCCTGCGAAGCCGCCAAAGACGAGTTGGGCGGCTCGGCGCCAGAAGGTGAGCAGGGCAACCGCCAGCGCCGAGTCGGTCATATCCAGGACTACCACGCCGGCAACGATGACCCAGATCGAATAGGTCTGCCACCAGAGTACACTACTGAGCAGGAGACGGCGGTAGGTTGGCTGCGCCAGGGGCGCAAGCAGGCCGGCACTGCTCTCCTGTGCGTGGGTCAGGCGGCGGCTCCGTTGGCGGCCCAAAGGGTACCTTGCCGCATCATTTTTTGCACGGCTGGGCGCGTGAACGTTTCGGATGTGTGGCCCAGTGCCGTATAGAACACACGTCCATCGCCATAGGGCTTTACCCAGGCCAAGGGATGCGCCTTGGCGGACCAATCTGCGCTGGCCAAAATGTGGATGGCGGGGTCCCAGGCGGACATGTATATTTCATCCTCGACTTCGAAATCCTCGATGCCCTGCATGACTGGGTGGGCGCCGTCTGTGATGTTGACAGTGAAGGTCAGTCCCGGTGGATGCCAGTTGGCGTGCCCGCCGAGAAGGTTTGCAGCCTTGCCCCCGATCCACCAACCGGTGCCGTGGACGCCGACAAAACCCTTGCCGCCGGCAACAAATCCAAAGAGTCCCTTTTCTTGTTCGGCCGTCAGTTCCGAATGGTAGGTGGCCGAACCGTCAGCGTGGCGTTCGGAGCGGGTGAAGCCGGAGCCGAGCACACATACATCGTGGTCGGCGAGGCTGGACGAGGTGAAGATGTCTTTGTCGTCTGTAATCGTGATGTTGATCGCCGGGTCGTCGCCGAGGAAACCGCCGATGACCTCGGCGCTGGCGGCGAAGCCGTGATTGCTACCGGAAATAACGAGGACGTTCGTCATGGGTCTGCCTTTCTGTTGACGTGCCGGGCGGCGGCTAAGGTGTGCGCGGGAAGTTAATAGCCTCGTCCGGAGTGGTATGGATAAGTGGCAGGGGAATCATAGCATAGGGGCGGGAGAGATTCAATCGCGGTAGAAGTTGTCGGGAGCAGGATTTGCAGGACTGTGGGGGACCATTAGACGCGTGGTTGGCTGATGTCTTGGTGGGGGAGTGTAAAGCGATGTCTGAATCAGGATTTGAGGATATGCAGGATTGCGAGGGACCTGTTGACGCGTGGTCTGGGCAGCTATTGTGCGCGGGGTGGAAGGGCAGGATGCAGAGGGAGAATGGGATGAGATGCTGCCTTGTCGAAGCCGCGCTTGCTTTTCTTTGGGACTGACGGCAAGATGCTGGCAGCAGTTTTGCAGTATTCGCCGTTGAGAGAAATCTTGAGAGGAGAACTGATGCCGACCAGCACAATGCAAGGTGTGTATCCGATTCTGGTGACGCCCTTTGACGAAAATTCACAAATCGACGAGGAGAGCCTGCGGCGCTTGATTGATTTCAATCTTGATGCCGGTGTTCACGGGTTGGGAGTAGCGCTGGGCAGCGAAGTATACAAGCTAACTGAGGCCGAGCGCGTCCAGATGACCCGCATCGTTGTCGATCAGGTGGGTGGGCGGGTGCCGGTTGTAATCAACACGGGGGCAAATGGGACGGACCTGGCGGTACACTACAGCCGGATGGCGCACGAGAACGGCGCAGACTCGCTGATGGTGCTGCCGCCGTCGTTCATGCCGGCGGGCCAAGAGGAGCTGCTGGCGTATTACCGTGCGATTTCGGATGCGGTTCCCCTGCCGATTTTCATTCAGGACGTGGTGGCCTCTCCGGTTTCGCCCGGCCTGGCGCGGCGGCTGGCAGAGGAGTGTGAATGGGTTCAGTACATCAAAGTGGAGAGCTTTCCGGTGGTGGCAAAGGTGGCGGCGATGGCCGCGGAAGCAGGAGATGGATTGATAGTCTTCGGAGGAGCGGGAGGGGGCTATTTCATCGAAGAGCTGCGCCGCGGCTCGGTGGGCACGATGCCGTTCTGTACGCAGCCGGAGGCCTTTGTCGATATCTGGAACCGGGTGCGTTCGGGAGACGAGGCCGGGGCGTGGGAGACGTTTAACCGGTTCATACTGCCGATAGGCCGACTTTCGGCGCAGGGTGCGGGCCTGTTTCACGGCATCCACAAGGAGATATTGCGTTATCGCGGCGTGTTGCGGACGGCGGTGGTGCGGGCGCCGGCGGCGCCGATAGATCCGCTAACGCGGGACGAGTTGGGGGCGCTGCTGGAGGATTTGTATCCTGACGGCTAGAGGGGGACGGCAAGGGATAAGGGATAGGGGAGAGGGGCTGGAGACCAGTGAGGCGGTGGCTAGGCGGGTTTTGGAGGGGGGCGTTGCGGGGGGTGTCCCCCCGCACAAGGGAGGGCCGAAGGCCCGACCGCCCACAAAAACAGGAGAGAGGAGAGAGGAGAGAGGAGAGAGAACACCTACGCTTGCCTTACTCTAGGTCGTGTATTGGCAATGGCTGAACAGTTTCAGATTTCATAAAAGAGAGGGTGGACGTCCAATGAAAATCGTAGACATACAGGTCATCCCGTTTCGGGTGCATCGGGAACAGTTTCATCAGGGCAGGTTCAGTTTTCCGCGCGAGGTGACGCAGACGCTGACCAAGGTGATCACCGATGAGGGCGCGGAGGGCTACTATTTTGGGGGGCACAGCCATGGCGACGCTGACGGGCTGACGCCAGAGGACAGGGCGGTGCTGGAGGGGCGGCTCAAGGAAATGGTTGTGGGGCAGGATCCGTATGACCGCGAGCGCTTTTGGCACTGGATGTGGGTGGCGAACATTCCGGAGAATCTTCTGAGTGTGCTGGATATGGTGCTGTGGGACTTGCAGGCCAGAGCGGTGGGGCTGCCGCTTTACAAGTTGCTGGGGGGCTGTCGCGATAAGGTCAAGGCGTATGCCAGCACGTTTCCCAACATGGGAAGCGTGGAGGAGTATGCTGCGCACGCGGTGGCTTGTAAGGAGGAGGGCTATTCGCACTACAAGATCCATCCTTACTATTTCTGGAACCCGGTGACGAAAGAGGCGGTTCCGGGGCGCCCCTCCCACATCGAGAAAGACATTGAGGTGTGCCGTGCGGTGCGGGAGGCGGTGGGCGATGACATGGTGCTGAGCTACGACCCGTGGGGGACTTACCGCACGTATGAGGAGGCGTTCAAGGTGGGGCGTGTGCTGGAGGAGCTGGATTTTTACTGGTACGAACACCCGATGAATGAGTACAGGGTGCAGCCCTACATCAAACTGTGCCGCGAGCTGGACATTCCGATTTTGTCACCGGAGATAGCGGCCGGCAGCCTCTATACGCGGGCCGACTGGATTTTGCGGGGGGCGTCCGACATGACGCGGATCGATGTGCTGCGTGGAGGCATCACAGGTGTGCGCAAGATGGTTGCGGTGGCGGAGGCATTTGGCGTTAAGTGCGAGATTCACATGAGCGGCTTCGCCAATTTGCAGCTGCTGGGCTCGACCAGCGAGGATACGTGCGAATATTACGAACGCGGGCTGTTGGCGCCGGGAATCGACTGCAATACGGCGCCACCTTATCTGGAGGATATTGGCGACAGGATGGACAGCGAGGGATACGTCCATCTTCCGCAGGAGCCGGGGATGGGTTACCGAATCATCTGGGACTATATTAAGGAGAACCTGGTCTGACAGGTGATTGGCAGGGTTTGGGATTGGAAGAGAATGCAACGTGAGGTGTGCGCGGCGGGGACCTGGTCCCCGCCGCGGTCTATTGGTCCGTATATTCAGAAGGCTACGCCCAACTTGACGTTTTCCTGCGGCGCGTTTGCGATCTTGGGATAGGCTTCGAGCAGGTCGTCGAAGGGGACGACCGGCTGGATGACGGGCTCAGATCTGAGGCTGCCGTCGCACAGGAGCCGCCATACTACGGAGAAGAGGCGCGACTCATCCCAGTTGGGATATTCGGGGTTCGGCTCGCTGCAGGCGCGTGAAAAGACGATGGTAGGACGGTTGAAGTGTGCCTCCGCGCCGAGGTCGAGGCCGGCCGGGTAGCTGCCAGGCCAGGCGCCGGCGACGACGGTGCCCAGATAGGCTACGCCGCGCAGGGCCGCTTGCAGGGCGCTGAAATGGCCGCTGTAGTCTACGCATACGTCGGCGCCGCGTTTGTCGGTGGCCAGCTTGATTTCGAGTCCGGCGTCGCAGGAGGTTGGGTCCATGACGATGTCAGCGCCGCACTCGAGTGCGACATCACGGCGCAGAGGGATGGGGTCGACGGCGATGAGAGGGTATGCGCCGGCCAGTTTTGCCAGCTGCAGGACTAACAGGCCGATGGCGCCCATGCCGAAAACGGCCACGGCATCGCCGATACGGATATGGCCGTCGCGAACCGCGCCGAGGGCGAAGTCGGCCGGATCGAGGCAGACGGCTGCCTGCCAGGGGACTCCATCTGGGAGTTTGCGGACGCGATCTTCTTGCCATACGTGCTCCTGGCGGAAGGAGCCGTGGGAAAAAACGGTTTCGCCGAGGCTGAAATCCTGCACGCCGGCACCGACTTCGATGACCTTTCCGACGCACATATTGCCCAGTCCGTACGGGTATCTGACCATCTGGCTTTCCTGGTTAAACAGGCGCGTGCTGCCGTCGTAGTTGCCGCGATGGCCGGCGTAGCCCTGGAACATGGCCATTTCGGAGCCGTGTTTGGCGGCGCCGAAGCGGCTGTGTACTCGAATCTGATCAGCGGCGAGGGGCTGGCTTTCGTAGTCGCGGAAGGCGACTTCTTCGCGGGCGGGGGCGATCAGTTCTGTGGGCATGTTTTTCCTCCGGGAGGCGTTGAGCCTGTCAGTTGCAGGCTCTTATGTTTTTCAACGTTTCGATTGTACATCTTTCCTCCCTTCGCGGCAATTGTGTTGCCCAATCCTCTGTGCTATCCTATCCCGGCTTTTGACTATCCGAACGTCCACAATTTACCAATACTATGCCACTCTGGTTGACTCGCAGCGACGTAGAAAATCTATTGGACATGCCGGCTGCTATCGAAGCGGTCGCCGACGCCTTTCGCCTGATCTACCAGGGGGAGGCGGAATTGCCTGTTCGCTCGAACGTTCCGGTTGCGCGCCATGACGGGAGCCTGATGTCGATGCCCGCCTATCTGGGGGGCGAATTGGACGCGCTGGGGGCCAAACTGATATCTTTCTACGGCACGAACCCGACGGTACGCGGTCTGCCTGCGATCCAGGGGAATGTTGTGCTGTTCGACGGTGAGAGCGGCGCATTGCTGGCGTTGATGGATGCCGGATATCTGACCGCAATGCGGACGGGCGCGTCAGGCGGCGTGGCGGCACGCTATCTCGCTAGAGAGGATGCCCGCACGCTGACGATATTTGGCAGCGGCGTGCAGGCTCCGTACCAGGTGGAAGCAGTTCTGTGTGAGAGGGCGATTGAACGGGTACTTGTGCTTTCGCGAACGCCAGCAAATGCAGAGGCTCTAGCAGTCGAACTCGGGCGGAGTTTCGATGTCTCCGCGGAGGCCACGACCGATGTCGAAATGGCTGTAAAAGCAGCCGATATTCTCGTCACTGCAACCAGTGCGCATGACCCGCTTTTTGACGGGGGGCTGCTGCGTCCTGGCGTACATATTACGGGAATCGGTTCGCATCTGCCTTACGCCAGTGAAGTGGATGCGGTTGCGCTAAGACGCGCCAAAGTCGTAGTTGATCAGATGAGCGCCTGCCTGACGGAAGCGGGGGACCTGGTCCAGTCGATCAATGCCGGTCTGTACGATGCCAGCCGGATCCACGCCGAGATTGGCGCGATCATCGCCGGAGACCTACCTGGTCGCAGCGATGCCGACGAGGTTACCTTCTTCAAGTCGGTTGGCCTGGCGGCGCAGGACGTGGCGGTTGCCAGAGTTGTCTACCAGAGAGCGCTGGAGCAGGGTGCAGGCACCAGTTTGGACGGATGACAGGTCGAATGGCTAAATCATCGGCGGCGACAGAGGTTGAGCAGATCGATTTTGACGCGAAGGATCCCCAACACTTGGGATGGACGGTGGAACTGTGGAACGATGCCACCGGCAACGAACTCCCCATCACAGAACGATTCCTGAAATTCAATTTCACAGAGGATGCGGGCGTCGCCCGTGGAGGGCGTATTGCTTTCGTGGAAGGCCGTCCCGCCGGCTTCGTGTTGTGCAGCGCTTGTCCCGGCGCCCCATCTGCCTTAAGCGCAGGGGTCGTCGGCTGGATTGAGGCGATTGCGGTTGCGTCTTCGTATCAGAGGCAGGGAATCGGGGGGGCACTGCTGCGCTGGGCTGAAGAGTGGCTGGCCTCCCAGAATAATGGTCAGGGCGATTCGGATACTTTTGCCAGCGGCAGTAGGGCAGAAACTGAACTTCCGGCCAATCTTCGGGTCAAAGGCCGCATTCAAGTGGGGGGCGGCCTGCGCCCGTTTGCGCCTGGTCCGCTGGCCGATTCGGGAGCTGAAGCGTTCTTCCTGGCAAGCGGCTACGCATATACAGACGGGCCGTATGGATGGGATGTGGCTCGATCTTTAGGCGACTACCAGCCTCCTCCGCTTCGTGAGGCGCCGGCGGCGGCGCGGCCGGGGCAGCCGGGCCAGGAGGCGGAGTTACTGAGATTTCTGGCCAGAGAGTTTCCGGGACGGTGGCACTGGCAGGCGGAAAGGTTTTTAGAGGAGGGTGGGCGCATCTCCGATTACATGCTGTTGTGGACGCAGGAAGGCGTACAGGGATCTTGCCGGCTCACGTTTGAAGACTCTGTCAATCCGATCGACCGCTTCTTTCCTTACGGTCTGCCGCGGCCTTGGGCACAGCTTGGCTCGATCGGCGTCAGCGCGCATCTGCGGGGGCAGGGGATGGGGCTGTTTTTGCTGGATGCGGGACTGAGGCGGTTGCACAACAGCGGCATCAACGGCTGTGTGATCGACTGGACGACGCTGCTCGACTTCTACGCCAAGTGCGGATTCCGGCCATATCGAAAGTGGGCGCAGCTGGGGCGGACTTTAGGCGGCATGGAGGCTGGCGACAATCAGGAATCTGGAGTCCCGCCGGCGGGAAACGACTGACTGGCGATTGGCATGAAAGTCATTGGATTGATGAGCGGCACTTCCGCCGATGCCATTGACGCGGTGGCGGCGGAAATTTCGGGCACGGCTGACCGTCCACGGATGCGGCAGCTTGCTTTTCAGAGCTGTCCGTGGCCGAAGCAGGAGCGGGCGCTTATCGAGAGTCTGATCGCCGGTGGCGGGGATACGCGTAAGCTGAGCCGGGCCGGATTCCTGTTGGGGGAGTGGTTCGCGGAGGCCGCATTGCGCGTAGTCAACATCAGTGGAATTGCATTGAAGGAGATCGATCTCGTTGGTTCGCACGGGCAGACGGTCTGGCACGAGGTGGGTGAGGACGGTACGGTTCAGTCGACCTTGCAGATAGGCGAGGCGGCAGTCATTGCGGAGAGGACCGGAATCACCACGGTGGCTGATTTTCGCGTAGCAGACGTGGCGGCGGGCGGGCAGGGTGCGCCGCTGATTTCGATTTTTGACCAGCTCTTCCTTCGTCCTTCAGCAGGGACGGACGGGTGCCGGGCGGTACAAAATATTGGCGGCATCGGCAACGTGACGTTCCTGCCGCCGGAGGGATCGTCGGCGCCGACTTTGGCCTTCGACACGGGGCCGGGCAACGTACTGATCGATTGGGCTGCGACTTTGGCCACGGACGGCGCGATGCGGTTCGACAAGGATGGTGAACTGGCGGATCGCGGGGCCTGCGCAGATGCCTTGGTCGAACGTTGGCTGTCGCACGCATATTACCAACAACAGCCCCCCAAGTCCACTGGCCGGGAGTTATTCAGCCAAGCGCTGGCCGAACGGTACCTTCAGGAGGCCGCTGCCGCGGGGCTGTCGATGGCCGACTTTGTGGCCACTGTGACTGAACTGACGGCGGCCTCAATTGCCGATAGCTATCGCAGATTCGCGCCATTGCCAGTGACAGAGGTTGTTGTATGTGGGGGAGGCGCCCGCAACCCGATACTGCTGGAGCGACTGCGGAGCCAGCTGATCCGGCGGTGCGGTCGGCAAGTTCCAGTTGTGCGCTACGGAGAGGCAGGTGGGATCCCAGGCGATGAGGATTCCAAAGAGGCTCTCGGTTTTGCGCTGCTGGCCTGGTTGGCGATACGGGGTGAGGGGGGCAATGTACCGGCTTGTACCGGTGCAAAGGGAGATCGTGTGCTGGGCAAGATTACACCTGGTCTCAATTTCCGCCGTTTGTTGATGAATTTGACCATCTTCTCCGCTCCGACCAAGACGCCCCGTTAATCACATTGTCGAGACAGGATCGATGTCAATACGCCAGCCGAATGGGATGTCGATGCCCTGCAAAAAGGCAGACGGGTCGGCTGCACGTATGATAATCTGCCAGCGGAAGTAGCTACGGAAGCGGGCGTATGGAGCCGGAGCCGGGCCGAGCAGGTCGATTCCCTCGCCCCACACGCCCAACTGTTCGGCCCGCAGCTGCAAATGCTGAACCATGCGGTGTGATTGTTCCTCGACCGTTTCGAGCTTTTTGTGCCAGTAGATGAGGCGGGCCATCCTGCTGACAGGCGGGTACTGCTGCTCCCTGCGAAAGACCATTTCCCGTTCGTAGAAGGCGTGATAGTCGTGTTCGGCCGCGGCCTGGAGCGCGTAATGTTGGGGCGTGTAACTCTGAAAGATGACGCGGCCGCCTCTGCGGCTGCGGCCGGCGCGGCCTGCCACCTGTGTCAGGAGCTGGAAGGTGCGTTCCGGGGCCCGGAAGTCGGGCAGGTAGAGGCCCACATCGGCGGCAACGACGCCAACAAGAGTCACCAGAGGCAGGTCCAGTCCTTTGGCGATCATCTGCGTGCCAATGAGAATGTCGGCCTCGTGGTTGGAAAAACGCTCCAGGATCTGTTCGTGGCTGCCTTTGCGACCGGTGGTGTCGCGGTCCCAGCGCAGCAGGCGGGCGCGTGGGGCGATCTGGCTTACCAGTTCTTCAATGCGCTGGGTGCCGCTGCCGAAAAAGCGGATGCGGCGGCTGTCGCAGGACGGGCAGTGGTCGGGGGTCGGCAGGCGGGCGTTGCAGCGATGACAGATGAGCTGGGCGGCGCGTTCGTGATAGGTTAGCGGCGTCTCGCAACGGGTGCATTCGGCGACGTAACCGCAGTCGCGGCACAGCACGAAAGAGTGGGTGCCGCGACGGTTGAGAAACAGGATGGCCTGTTCGCCGGCGTCGAGAACCGAGTGGATTTCGGACTGCAGGCTGCGGCTGAAGATGCTGCGGTTGCCGGCACGCAACTCCTGGCGCATATCGACGATTTCGACGGGAGGCAGGGATGCGTAGACGGGGGGCGTACTCGGGGCGCCTGACTCATTTGGTCGAATGTTCTCCATCCCGTCGTGGCCCATAACCCTATTGGGCATCTCCAACAGCCTCAATTTGCCAAGTTGCGTCGCATGGTAGGAATCCAGCGAAGGGGTCGCGCTGCCGAGGACCAAAGCGCTGCCGGAAACGGCTGCCATCCGGGTGGCGACGGTGCGGGCATCGTAGAAGACGGTAAAGCTGCCCCATTCATCAGTATCTTGCTTATAGGTGGATTCGTGTTCTTCATCGATTATGATAATGCCCAGGCGGGGCAACGGCGCAAAGAGCGCGCTACGGGCGCCGACGATGACGTCGATATTGCCATCGCGCGCACTGCGCCAAACGTCATAGCGCTGGTTGTTGTTAAGACCTGAGTGAATTACTGAGACACGGTCTGGAAAGCGGCCGGCAAAGCGGGCGACTGTTTGGGGCGTAAGGGCGATCTCGGGTACGAGGACGATGGCTTGGCGGTTGCGCGCCAACGTTTCTGCAATGGCGCGTAGATAGATTTCGGTTTTGCCGCTGCCGGTTGCCCCGTGCAGGAGAAAGCCCTTGCTGCGTATAGTGGAAGGCGCGAAACCTTCGTTGTTGCCGGGCTCAGCGTTGTCCGATTCGGGAGATTCAGCCTCGAAGCAACTTGCTCTGATCTCATCCCAAACCTGCTGCTGCTGATCCGTCAACTTGGGGGGGTGTGTCCTGGGGTAGATGCGCCCGCCGAGCGGGTCGCGGAAACGCACCTTTTGTTCGATTCGGATCATCCCAGCGTCTTGGAGTTTTCGCAATCTAGCCAGATTGGTGTCGACCTGCGCGTAGAGATCCGACTTCCAGACAGGTGCGCCGGCCTGGGCGAGGGCCTGCAGAACGGGTTTATAAACTTGAGCGCCACGCATTTGGAGTATTGCTTCTTCAGTTTCTATTAACGACTGCGCCAAAGCCACTTTTTCAACCGACACCCGGATAAGTTCCTTTGTCTGCAATGCAGAAATGGCGTCTTTCGGCGGAAAATCGCAGTCTGCTTTCAACTCATCAGTGGACATGGTGTGAGCCGGTGCGGCCAGAAGTGTCGTCAGGACCCGCACCTGATTCGTCGCACTTCCAAGTCTAAACAGATTCTCGCGGACTTGCGTCGGTTCGATAAGGAGCTCGATCTGCTCCTCTCGCTTGGCACGGACCTTGGCAGGTTCGCCTCTCTTACTGAGTAGGCCGGGGGTGAGGAAAAGTTTGACGGCCTCGGAGACCGGCGCTACGAAGTAGTCGGCGATCCAGAATGCGACATCCAACTGGGCCTTCGTCAGGACCGGCTGGGGTCGCGCCAAGCGAGCAATTGCCTTGGTTTCGACAGGGGAGGAGGAAGCCGGTCCGACGACAATACCCTGCACTTCCTGCGGACCAAATGGGGCCCACACGAGATGGCCTGGCTCGATTTTGCCTCTGAGGTGCGGTGGGAGGTGATAGTGAAAGGTCTGAAATTGGGCTGCGCCGCCACTACGCTGGTGTATCGACTCCGGCCCCCTAAGTTCCGGCAAGGCGTCCCATGTGCCTTCGCCACCAGGGCCACTGAATTCGCTGTCTGGGGGCGGGCGTTCCTGCTGCCTGAAAGAGCGGCGAATCGGCAGAATGATGATTACCTCAACGAGGGATTTCCCGACTGACACCGCATGTTCCTCTGGGCAATATGGCTCAAATGTTCGGCGACCGGACTGGAATTGTATCTTATCAGAGCAGTGACCGGCAAGGGCCTAACCTTGCTTCCGATTCATGCCTTTTGGTCACACTCGCGCGTTGGATTGAACCGAGGGTGACAGGAGAGAGGGGTTGAGACAATGCTGGAGGTATTGCCTACCAACGACGACGGCGTTGAAAGGTAAGGAGCCTTGTAATGCGGAATATCACGGCGTAAACGTACACCTGCCAGATGCCAATTGGGAGGGCAAGGGCTGCAGGCAGGTAGGTGGTTACGGGGTGGACGGTTATTGAGGAGCCCAAGCTACCGAACAGGATTGCCAAGAGTCCATATGTAACCAGCCCGAGTACCACGCCCATCAGTGGTTGAATGGTTGATCGCAGGATATATTGGCGGTCAAACTCTTCGTGCTCGCGCATGCGCTCGAACAGGAACGAAATGGCGCCAAGACAGCCGCCGATTCCGCCGGTTGCTATTGTCCAGAAGGCAGGGTAGTAGTGGGTTGTGTTCCATCCCGTATTTGAGGAGACTATCCCGATGATATTGTTTACTCTGAGCGGATAGAGATAGAGGACTGCGCCAAGCCCGCCCAGTACGGCCAACCAGAGCAGGAGAAGTGCGACTGTGCGAAGTGCAATGCCGCGGGAACGGCTGCGGCCAAACTTGGCCCGGTCAATGAACTGTTTTGCCTGCTGAATGTTGTACTGGGCCCTCTGGATGCGTTGCGGATCGGCTGAAATGATTTCTCGGGCCTCTCGCAACAGTGAAAGGGCATGGCCGGTGTTTTCTCGCCGGGTTGTTCGCACCCGTTCAATTGCTTCATACAGGGTGACTATTTCTTCTTCAATCAGTTGGGTGTCGGATTGTCCAACCGCGGGACCGTCTTCATGATGGCGCCAGTGCGGTGGCGGTACTGCACTTACCGGTGAATCCAGAAGAGGGGACGGTTGCGCATGATAGTTCTGGATTGGGTAGTCCTGCGGCTGGGATTCAGCGGGGCGCGCGGACCCGTCGTCCGGCTGTTGATCAGTGGTTTCAAAATCATCTGACGGGTCGTAGGCCTGGCTTGGGTGGACTAGGTTGTCCGAGTAAGAATCAGTAACAGGCGAGTGGGAATTGTCCTCGTAGGAAAACGGTTGGGGTTGAGCAGGGGGGTCTGTTTGTCGGAGTGCAGCGTCGGATTCCGCTGAGCTCTTGTCGAAAGCAATCTGAGCTTCGTCTTCGTCAGGCGGAGGAGCAAAGTGTGGCAAGCCTTTCGGTTCAAGACCGACATCCTGGTCGTATCCTAGTTCGTCGCCTGCATATTCCTCCGAAGTACTAGATCGATGCTCGTAATCTGAATTCGGATTTTCGGTGGTAGGGGCGGCCTCGTTGCCCTCGGCCAACTGGTCCAGCAGGTATTCGGCACGTTGACGAAGCGCGGCCAACTGCGCCGCGGATTCTTCCAGCATTTGCAGGGAAGGAATGTCTTCTGGCGGTATGTCTTTGGATGTTGGGGCCGCCTGATTGGCTTGCGGCCGTCGTTCTCTGGCGGCCGAAGATCGGGAGGCGTTTTCGGATTCGGACATCAAAATACGTTTCAGTTCTTTTTTGTCGCTGCAGGTCAAGAGGCGACAATGGATCAACGAAATCGAATTCGCCCCAGCGCAAACAGATGGTTGAATAGTACTATATCATACGCCTTTGTGGATATAAAAAGGATACTTTCTGGTTTTGGGCCATGTCAGGAGGCCACACAAAAACCGGATTTCGCATAATCAAGGCTTGTTTCAAAGCTCCTGTTCTGAAGAATTCCAAGTTCTGTTCACGGTCCGATGGCGGGTCGGTTGGGGCACTTCTCGAAGATTGCAAGCGTGGACCAACGCTCTCCGATTTTTCTCCAATGTGAATATCTCCGTTTCGGAAAGTC
Source organism: Caldilineaceae bacterium (assembly GCA_965221345.1). Classification (GTDB taxonomy): domain Bacteria; phylum Chloroflexota; class Anaerolineae; order Caldilineales; family Caldilineaceae; genus Bin5. Next base: position 3,506,210 of record CBDCSD010000002.1, on the reverse strand, counting down.
GGTTACGTCCCGAATTGTCTGCTGCTTGGCAAGGGTGAAAACTCTGAAGATGAGGTGTTCCGCGCAGGCCTGCAATATGTCTGCAAAGGAGAGACTTTCACCGGCTGGATCCTGCCAATTTCACCGGCAGGATCCTGCCATTCTTGTTTCGCGAAGCCCTGACTGAAACCAACGATGCCGGACCGACCCAGGGGCGAGATTGGGAGGGCCAAACTCCAGTTGTCGAAATTGGCTGAAGATTTGACAGTCTTGTCTATTGCCAAGTATAATTGACTATTGGTAGTCATTCTTTAATGTTATCTGTGAAGGAGTGAGGTTATGCCCAAACGAACCTGGCAACCGAAGGTTCGCAAGCGACTGCGCACGCACGGCTTTCGCAAACGCATGAGCAGCCCCGGCGGCCGCAACGTGTTGAAGCGCCGCCGGCTTAAGCAGCGGGCGACTCTGGCTGTCCAACTGACAACTCGCAAACGAACATACTAGGTATGAAACTCCACCGGTAGTGAAGGCCGCGACCGAGAGTGCAACAACAGGTTGCGAATGCCGGTGGATTGGGGAATAGCAGAGCAAGCGAAAGAGCGCGTTGGGCTAAGAGGCTCTGATTCTTGCAAACAAATTGCTTCTGAAATTCGGCAGATTCCTGTGGAAACAGAGCGGTGTGAGACGACGCTTCCGAGTACGGGACAACGAGCAGTTTCAGCAAATCCGCCGAAAAGGCAGAACGTACGGCAGCCGCCTGGCTGTGTTGTGCATTTTGGAGAATAACCTCACCTACAGCCGCTTTGGTTTTTCAGTGAGTCGACGCATTGGCAAAGCGGTAGAGCGGAATCTGGTGAAAAGGCGCATGCGTGAATCTGTACGGCTGCGCATGAGTCAGATTCAACCGGGATGGGACTGTGTTTTTATTGCCCGGGCAGCAGTTCGCAACGCAACATACGGGCAGATTGACGCTGCCTTCGATCGCCTTTTTCTTCGAGCCGCACTGTCAGTCCCCATTCCTGGCCAAGGACGGGGTCGGGGCTAGGGCGGGTGGGTCATGCGCGCGCTTCTGCTGCTTCTGATTCGAATCTATCAACGGGCACTTTCGCCGATGATGGGGAGCAACTGTCGTTTTTATCCGTCTTGTTCTCATTACACATATGAGGCTGTGGAACGATACGGGGCAGCACAGGGCGGATGGATGGGCCTGCGGCGCATCTTCCGGTGTCACCCCTGGAATCCCGGTGGTTTTGACCCTGTGCCGTAGGGGGCTCCTCACTTGGATCGCGCTGTGGACTTTTTTTGCTTGATTGCAGGAGTTGCCGAACCGGGGAGGGCAGGAATCCGGAATGCACTTCGCTTAGATCAGGCGCACTTTGCCAACAGCTTGAAGGACGTTCCAGCCAAGAATCTGGTTAGGCAGCCGGACAATTAGAGACTTCGCGGCAATTAGCGCCGCGTTATTCAACCGGTAACCCGGCCCGGCCGGCGCCTCTTTGGGCCCGGCGATTAGGAGAGAAACTGTGAATCGCAGATGGATTCTGTGGCTGTTGATCCTTGTAACGGCAGCGTTTTTACTTGGCGGGTGCGGAGTTGCTCGCGAAGGAGTGGTGGATTGGAGCGTTGCTGAACCATCCGGCTGGTGGCAGGTCATAGTTGTATTTCCCCTGGCAAAGTCCCTCATATGGATAAACACAAGTTTGTTAAATTGGGATATACCCTATAGCTGGGGCTTTGCCATCATATTATTTACCATAATTATTAAGCTGATCACGTTCCCGCTAACTTTGATCCAGATAAAGAGCATGCAGGCGCAGAAGAATCTTCAGCCGAGACTTCAGGAGCTACAAAAGAAATTCGGCAAGAACAAGGACAAGATGGCGCAGGAACAGATGAAGCTATATCGCGAGGCAGGGGTAAACCCGCTGAGCGGCTGCTTGCCAATGGTCGTGCAGATGCCGGTACTGTTTGGCCTGTATTCAGCTCTGGTGACATTGGGACCCTCGCTGATAGATGCCCGTTTTTTCTGGATTCCTGATCTTGGCTTTCCAGAGTTTACGCGTGGTCTTGCCTGGATACCGGAAAAGTTCAATGCCGGCGAATACTGGATATTGGTCGCATACCTGATTCTGCCGGCTCTGCTCATGGTCAGCCAGGTCTATATGCAGCGCATGACGACGGCGACTACGCCTGGCGGGGGCGCAGGCCAGGCTGGAATGATGAAGCAGATGACAACCATGATGACGTTGATGTTCGGCTTCTTCACTTTGCAGGTGCCGGCCGGCCTGTCACTGTATTGGGTGACGAGTAATCTGCTGCAATTGGGCCAGACTTACGTTGCCAACTACCTGGGCGGGGTGAGCACAACAATCGCGCCAGCCGGGCCCCAAGCCTTACCCGCCACGGCCGGCGTTACACCGTCCGACGGTGGGTCGGCCGTGACCACTTCTCCGGAAATAGTTGACAACCTAGAGAAGCGGACACCTCCCCGCCGACGGAGCCGTCGCAATCGAAAGAGAAGATAAGATGAAAAAAGGTCAGAGCTACGAGTACACGGCAAAGACCGTGGAGGCCGCCGTCGATGAAGGCTTGCGCGATATGGGGGTCTCCCGTGATCAGATTGACATTGAAGTGGTCCAAGAAGGGAGCCGGGGAATACTTGGTATCGGCGCAAGCGATGCCCTAGTCCGTCTGTCGCGAAAGGCTGCAAGCGCGCCGGCCAAAGTTCAGCCGCAGGAAGCATCTGCGCTACCGGCTGCGGCCGGTGTGGACGCAGTGGCAGAGCCAGAAGAGTCTGCCGATACAGATGGGGCTAGTCCTGCAACTGAGATTTCGCCTACTGTCGACGACGAGCCGTCTTCAATTCAGACGGATGACTCGCTTTCGGAAAGCGATGAGGAAGAGGACGGGGACGACGCAGAGCTGGAAGACATTGCTTTCGATCTACTTAGCCAGATGTTGCGACACCTCGACATAGAAGCCGAAATTGAACTGTCCTGGTTGGAGGATGAGGAGGACGGCGACCGTCCGCTAAATCTGAATGTTGTCGGTGACGACTTGGGTATTCTGATTGGCCGCAATGGCGAAACTCTTGCGAGCATTCAATACTTGATCCGCCTGATGGTTAATCAGGAGTTGCATAGTTGGAAGAACATTGTCATTGATATTGACAGCTATAAAAAGAGGAGAGCGGAGCAACTTAACCAGATGGCCCAACGATTGGCCGAACAGGTTGTTGCCTCCGGCCGGCCGGCTTCTCTGGAACCGATGCCGGCGAGTGAGCGCCGGCTCGTCCACATGGCGCTACGTAATCACCAACAGGTATACACTGCAAGCACTGGAGAAGACCAGCGGCGAAAGGTGCAGATTCTACTCAAGTGAAAGGCGCGGGCTTGTTTCTCGCTAATTGGGCTTCCATGACGCGGGACACCCTCATGACGCTCGATTCCTGTAGATGAAGCTCGGAGGCAAGCAAGCCGGGTCTGAACCGGTTAGGATTCCTGAACGTCTCCAGCCTGCGAACAGTCAATGTCGATCGAATTTCTTGCTATTGGCACCGTTAGCCGCGACATTGCGACGGCGGATCCCGCCGCGACTGACTATGTGCTGGGAGGCACTGTCAGTTTTGCCGCGGTAACGGCAGCCCAACTTGGGCGCAAGCCGGTGATTCTGACCCGCGCCGGTGACGATATAGATTTGTCAGTCTTGCGGGAATTGGCCGACGTGCGCGTACTGCAGTCTGCAAATACCACGACTTTCGCCAATCTGTACACACCAAACGGGCGGGTACAGTACTGCTACACGCCGTCGCCACCCATTGCGGCCGTGGATATTCCTCCTCCGCTGAGGGCACCCCATATCGCTTTGCTTGGTCCTCTGGCGAATGAGGTGCTGCCGGAAGTGGCCGCCATTTTCGACGCCGAAACAATAGTGGCTGCAGTGCCGCAGGGCTGGATGCGCCGCTGGGACAAAGAAGGTAGGGTGTACCCAACGCCATGGAGTGACATGGCGCACATTCTTCCCCATCTTGATGCGCTCATCCTGTCGATAGAAGATATTGACGGCGAGCTGAAACAGGTGGAGGAGTTTCTTGAGTATGTTTCACTCGTTGTGCTCACCGAGTATCGGGACGGAAGCACGGTCTATCGGCGATCAACTGACTCAGACATAGAGGTTGTCCCGATTCCTCCCCGCCCGGCCCTGGAGGTGGACCCGACTGGCGCCGGGGATATATTTGCCACTGCTTTCCTGCTGCGGCTCGATGAAACAGGGGACCCGCTCGATGCGGCCAGGTATGCCAATATCACAGCTTCCTTCGGCGTAGAGGGCCAGGGGGTGACAGGAATCCCTACCCACGAGGATGTGTTGGATTATATGGCTAAGCATCCCTGGCAGCATTGCGTTTCGGAGCAAGGAAGGGAATAGATGACCGGGGTGGATCGCATTCATGTGGGCAAATTTTCGGACCTGAGCGCGTTATGACAGCTCAGATATTCGCAATAGCCAATCAAAAAGGGGGCGTGGGGAAGACGACAACCGCTGTCAATCTCTGCGCCTACCTGGCCAAGGCCGGCTGCCGCATTTTGCTCGTCGACAGCGATCCGCAGGCGAACGCCACGACCAGTTTGGGAATCGATCCCAGGAAGCCTGGGACGAGTCTCTACGAAGTGTTGATAGATAACAGGGCCGTACATGAGGCAATCACGCCAACGGGCCTGCCCGGTCTAAGCCTGTTGCCCGCCAATCTAGATCTGGCGGGGGCGGAAGTGGAAATGGCCGCGAGGATGGCTCGCGAGCAGTTGCTCTCCAAGGCGCTGCAGCCAATACATTGCGATTACGACTATGTGTTCATAGATGACCCGCCTAGCCTGGGGCTGATTACGATTAACGGATTGACCGCTGCCGACGGGATCATCATTCCGGTCCAGTGCGAATACCTGGCTTTAGAGGGATTGAGTCAACTGCTGGAGACGATACAGCAGGTGCGAAAGGTACTGAACGGCCGTCTAAAGGTCGCGGGCGTGTTGCTTACCATGTCGGACGCGCGGACGAAACTCAGCACTCAGGTGGTGGAGGATGTACGCGGGCATTTTCCCTTAGAGACTTTTGGTACACTAATACCCCGCTCGGTTCGCCTCAGCGAGGCGCCCAGTCACGGTCTGACAGTTCTGAATTATGCGCCTGAGAGTGCCGGCGCGCTGGCATATGAAGCGCTGGCCGGCGAGTTCATGGGCCGCTTCCCGATAGGAATCGAAGCGACTTCCGATGGCCTGACAGAAAGGCCTGGCGCCGGAACGCCAAATCCTGCGGTGTCCCAATTATGAGCAGAGAAACCGGAACAGATCGCGGGAATCCTCGTCGAAGGCATGGATTGGGCCGCGGGCTGGGGGCCCTGCTCGGCAGGGCAACCACGCGGGGGGAATCCGAAGCCGGCGAACAGGCTGGTCAGACGAATGAAGCGGGCATTCGTGACATTCCCATCGACGAGATCCAGCCGAACCCACAGCAGCCGCGAACACGCTTCGAGCCGGCAAGTCTGACAGAGTTGGCCACTTCCATCCGGGAGCACGGTGTCATCCAGCCTGTTATCGTCACGGAACGCCCGGATCAGCCGCAGCGGTATTGGCTGATAACCGGGGAGAGGCGTTGGCGGGCTGCGCGGCAGGCCGGTTTGACTATTGTTCCCGCGGTGGTGCGCGAGGCGACCTCACAGCAACTACTGGAACTGGCACTGGTTGAAAATTTGCAGCGCGACGATCTCAGCCCCCTGGAGGAAGCCGCCGCCTTCAGTACACTGATTGACCGGTTCGACCTGACCCAGGCTCAAGTGGCATATCGAGTGGGAAAGAGTCGTTCCGCGGTGGCGAACGCTGTTCGCTTACTGGGGCTACCGGCCGAGGTCCAGGCTGCACTAAATGATGGGTTGATTAGCGCCGGCCACGCGCGTGCTCTATTGAGCCTGGCCAGTGATGAAGACAAACAGAGGGCGCTCGACCAGATTGTGGCGCTTGAGCTAAACGTCCGACAGGCCGAGGAGCTGGTTCGACGCTGGCTGGAGAAACCGCCAGCGGAGGACCCGGAGGAAGAACTGCCCCATTTGCAGGCACAACTGCGTTTCTGGGAAAACCGCTTTCGTGATCGTCTCAGCACGAAAGTGAGCCTGGATCGCAAGGCGGACGGCAGCGGCAGGCTCGTCATTCACTTCTATAGCGATGACGATCTGGAGACGATTTACCGAGAAATCGTCGGCGATGAAGTTGATTGAGGCGGTGCGTTCGGGAGCATGGTGTCGCCGGCGCTAACGCGGTGGCCCGACACACTCGCCGTATTCGGGCAAGAGAATTGTACCCGTTCCAGGACAATGTATGCAGGAAAGCCATTTGGCTGGACAGACTGGCGATGCTTTTCATACAGAACAGAATCTTGTCGCCGCGACGCTGGACGAAGTGATTGCCGATTTGCCTGATGGGCTGTCGCAGTTCGTTCGAAGCGAAATGGCGGAGAAGCAGATTCTTGCCGACGTGGTACTGGCCTGCTCGGAGCCAGAACATGATTCGGCCGAGGATGAATCTCGCCGTGTGGCTTTGGCTGCCGCTTTGGAACTATTGCAGGTCGCCCTGAATATCCACCGACTTCTGTTGAGGCCCGAGAAGACCGATTCGATCGACAATGTCCTGCTGGGCGGCACTATTTTGGCTGGGGATTACTGTTTCAGCCGGGCAGCCGTGCTGGCGGCGCGTACCTGCCATCCTCAGGTGGTGACTATCTTCGCCGAGTTGCTCAAAGAGGTAAGCCAAGCCAATTTGAGGCGAGTGATAGTAAGTGGCAATTCCAGCCAGGAGTCCATTGCCGCTGACGAACGCAAAGCGCTGTTCCGTAGCGGCGCGTCGGCCGGGGCCTTGTTGGCAGGGCTTTCCAATGAGGAACAGACGGTCGTTGTCAGGTATGCAGAGTGTCTGAGCCGGCAGCGGCCGTCCGACGGTACCGGGTCTTTCAATGCCGCGGAAGGCGAAAATCTCGACAGTTTGCCGCCGCGACAGAGGGAGCGGTGGCGGGAGCTTGTTTCCAGCCTCTGACAGGTAGAATATGACGGGCCCCAAACACCCAGGCAGCGTGTCCCCAAAGCGAGTGCTGCTGCTCACTTCTCCTAATAGCTACCGCACGCAGGACTACGTCGACGCGGCCTCGCGTCTGGGAATCGAACCTGTAGTTGCTGTGGATATGCCCCAGCTGCTGGCCGAGGAATGGAACTTTTCGCTTGGCGCTGACTTTGGACATCCCCTTAAGGCAGCTGAACAGCTTGTCAAGACGCTGGCCAATTCGGGCGACGCGGGAGATAGCGACATCCGTTTGGATGCAGTCCTTGCGCTGGATGACGGCGGCGCCAGAGTAGCGGCACTGGTTGCTGAACGGTTGGGCTTGCCTCACAACGACCCAAAGGCATCAGAAGCGGCGCGCAATAAGTTTCTGATGCGAACCTTGCTATCTTCGTGCGGGGCCCCTGTGCCGGCTTTTGCCGAGTTCCGCACTGACGACAATATGAAGGAGATTATTGCCCAGGCGGAGGAAAAGATCGGGTATCCCTGCGTGGTCAAGCCCGAGGAGTTGAACGGTAGCCGGGGAGTCATACGCGCAGACTTACGCTGTGAACTGGCTGCCGCAGTGAGAAGGTTGACAGCGCTGATTGGCGAGGGCCAAGCTTTCCTGATCGAAGGCTACATTCCTGGGGTAGAAGTCGCATTCGAGGGGCTGCTCGACAAAAACAGATTGCATTGCCTTGCTTTGTTCGACAAACCGGACCCACTGGAGGGCCCGTACTTCGAGGAGACAATCTACGTTACCCCGTCGCGGCTTCCGCTGGACGTGCAGAGCGCTATCGTCGAAACGACGGAGACGGCGGCACGGGGCCTGGGCTTGCAGACCGGACCTATCCACGCAGAACTGCGGATCAACGCGAGCGGGCCATGGATAGTCGAGGTTGCCGGGCGCTCGATTGGCGGTTTGTGCTCGCGAATTCTGCGATTTGGGATGGAGGTCGGCAACGGCAGCTCGCTGGAGGAGTTGATACTGAGGCAGGCATGCGGTTTACCGCTGGATAGCCTTGAGAGGGAATCGCAGGCGGGAGGTGTGATGATGATTCCGATTCCGGCTGCAGGCATTTTGCGGAGCGTGAACGGAGTAGAGGAGGCCAAAAGGGTTGCCGGAATCGAGGACGTTCAGATTACCGTGCGGCTCGACCAGTCCCTTGTGCCCCTTCCGGAGGGCGATGCATATCTGGGATTCATCTTTGCAAGGGGCAGGACGCCGGCCCAGGTTGAGGAATCGCTGCGGCAGGCGCACAGTCTGCTTCAATTCAAGATAGACCCAGAGTTTGCTCTCATTGCGTGAAGGCGTTACCTATTTTCGGGGCGCGCCTTTTCCGGCGGGGGCGCCTTTGTCCATTCCGGGCGTGCCCTCCGGGGTCCAGCCTTCCGGCATTTGCGCGCCGACTCCAAAAAAGAACTCCTCCATCTGTTGCATCAGGAATTCGCGTGACTGTGTTTCACCCAGGCTCAGTCCATAGTGATTGATCAGCACGACTGAATATTGCATCCACATATCCCAGCCAGCTTGCGAGATGTTCTCAAATATCCGCTGGCCCAATTCGCCAGGATAGGGGGGTGATGCCATGCCGGGTAATTCCTGTCCGATCTTTGCGCACTGTACCATCGCAGCCATAGTTCTGCTCCAAACCTAGAGTAAGAAAAGCCGTGGACTACATTATAAGGTCTGAGTCAAGTTAATGTCAATAGATACGCGTACGCTTTTCATGGGAATGCCAGGTCCTTTCAGCAACATTGTGCTGGAAGGGCTTTTCGCTGCAGGAGTTACGGTGGCCGCGGTACTGCTGCCTGGGCAGCAGTACCGCCGGTTGCGGCCTGCCATTGCGCCTAGCGAAGGGATAAGGCAGCGGGAGGGAGAATCGCTCGATCTACCCCTTCTGAACTCGCCGGTTTCGGTTGCACCGGCGGGCAAGGAAAACAGCGCCGCCGACGGGCACACTACGACCGCCGAATCTACGCGAGGCGTGGGCCACTTTCCGGCCAACGGTTTGAACCTTGCCTTTCGAGAGGGGATACCAGCCTATGAATGTGGGGACATCGGGCAGCCGGATGCAGCCAACTGGCTAACTGAAATGTCGCTGGATGTCGTCTGCGTTGCTTGTTGGAATCGAATCATACCGTCTCGTGTGCTGGGCATACCTCGACTGGGTTTTCTCAATGTACATCCTTCCTTGCTGCCTAGATATAGGGGTCCTTATCCACTCTTCTGGCAGTTTCGGGCTGGGGAAGCGTCAACGGGCGTGACAGTACATTGGATGGACGCGGGCCTGGATACGGGCGATATTGGCGGGCAGCGCAAGCTACATTTCGCCGATGGCATTGGCGGCGCAGAAGCCGAAGCACTGTGTGCGTCTTCCGGGGGTGACCTGTTGGCAGAGCTACTTGCAAAGCTGAAGCGAGGGGAAGCGACGCGGCGGCCTCAGCCAGCGGGCGGCAGCTACTTTCCGGCTCCGTCGGCAGAAGACTTCGCGCTCGACGCCAGATGGCATCCCCGGCAGGCATTCAATTTCATGCGGGGGACCGCGGAGTGGGGAGTCCCGTTTCGCCTGGAGACGCATGGTTCGGTGCAATGGTTGAGCGATGCGCTCGAATGGCGGGAGGAAGCACCACTGGAACGGCCTGCCAAAGGAAGAGTCTGGGCGCACTTTCGAGGGGGAGCGCTTCTTGCCACGGAGTGTACCAATGCAGTCACATGACGGGAATGTGCGGACCGGTTGTGTCAAACGATCGAGTTCAGCTACAATGATCACACCTTACCCGCATCCAACCTACAAATCAAAAGCAGGAGAAAAACGATGTCCCTCATGCCAGTACCGCCAGGGATGAAGATAGCGGCACAAGTGTCGCCGGAAGCGGCTGACGAGGAATTGCAGTTTGTCAAGCAGATGGGGATTGACTGGGCCGTTTGCTGGACGGACGGCGAACACGCCGGCTATGATTACTACGCCCGCACTAACGATCGTTTCCACAAAGCTGGTATTCAGATCTACGGTTTTGGCAACCGGGAGGTTCACAACCAGGACGCGATTGTTCTTGGGCTGGAAAACCGGGATGCCAAGATCGAGGAGTACTTAAGTCACCTAAGAGCGTTGGGAAAGGCCGGGATTCCCTACACCACGTACGCCCACATGGCGAACGGTATCTGGAGTACGGATCGGGAGCATACTCGGGGGGGCGCGTCGGCGCGGGGCTTCGATCTTGCGAAGGCCGAAGCGGGGCACTGGGCAGGACAGCTGTACTATTTGCCTCTATCCCACGGTCGAGTCTATTCGGAAGATGAAATCTGGGAGAACTTCCGCTACTTTGTAGCACAGGCCGCGCCGGTGGCCGAGGAAGCGGGTGTTCGAATCGGCATCCACCCTGACGACCCGCCTGAGCCCGAACTTGGAGGAGTCCCGCGGTGCGTATTCAGCAGTTTCGACGGCTATCACCGCGCGATGAGCATCGCCGACAGCCCCAATGTTGGCATTTGCTTCTGCATCGGGTGCTGGTTGGAAGGGGGCGACCTGATGGGCAAAGGGGTGGAGGAGTCGCTGCGGGAGTTCGGGCAGGACAATAAGCTCTTCAAAATCCATTTTCGAAATGTAGACAAGCCACTGCCACACTTTGTCGAAACGTTCGTGGATGACGGCTACTTTGAGATGTACAAGGCAATGCGGGTGTTGGAGCAGACCGGCTTCGACGGTGTGGTGATCCCTGATCATATTCCGATGATGGCGGACGATCGCCGAATCGGCACGGCATACACAATTGGCTACATGAAGGCGTTGCTGGCACGGGCGCAGGATGAAGTGAAGGGACAGGTGCGGCAATGAAGACGATAGGGATTCTCAGCCCTGGAGATATGGGCCATACGGTGGGACAGCGGCTGAAATCGAAAGGGCTGCGGGTGGTGGCCCAACTGGCGGACCGCAGCGCACGTACCCGCCAACTAGCGGCAAAGGCCGGGATTGAAGAGGTAAGTTTCTACGAGGCCCTGGTAGAGGAAGCCGACATAGTATTGTGCATTCTTGTTCCGGCAGAGGCGGAAGCGGCGGCGAAGACAGTGGCGGCCTCTTTGCGCCGAACCGGCGCCGATCTGCTTTATGCAGATTGCAATGCGATTGCACCGCAGACGACCAAAAAGATTGGAGAAACGATCACCGATGCCGGAGGGCGCTTTGTGGATGCCTCGATCATTGGGCCGCCGCCTCGCGGCGAGGGGACGCCCCGATTCTACGCGTCAGGTGTCCACGCAAGTGAATTGGCCCAGCTCGGCTCCTACGGCCTCGACGTGCCGGTCATCAGTGACCGGATTGGTGACGCATCCGCTATCAAAATGTGCTACGCAGGATTGACAAAGGGGTTGACGGCCCTATGTACAGAACTCTTGGTAGCGGCTGAAGCGCTGGGCATACGCCAGGCGTTGTTTGAAGAGTACAACATCAGCCAAGCGGCCATGCTCAAGCGGATGGAGGGTGGACTACCAGGAATGCCGCCGAAATCGCGGCGCTGGGTGGGCGAGATGGAGGAGATTGCGGCCACTATGGCCGGTGTCGGACTGACGGGGAAGTTCCATGAAGGAGCGGCCGAGATTTACCGGTTCGTCGGCGACTCATCGCTGGCGGATCGCGCTCCGGAGGATCCGGACGCGCCGACATTGGAGGAGATGCTGCAACTGCTGGTGGGGTCGCTTCCAGTTCGCTGACGCGCACAACGTGCCGATTTCCGCCGATACAGCCCACACAATGTCCGTAGAGTCCAATCACTCCTCTACCGCTCCGGACCCGATTGCGCTGTTTGACCCCAATGGCACGCATGAAGACCATCGCTTCGGCTTCCTCATCCACAGCATATTGGCAACAGTTTGTAACCTTAGAGATTGTATAGGAGAGATTGAACATGAAGAGAGAAAGGTTGAGCGATTATGCCTCTCAGAATGTGCGTTCATCAACGTAACCGAGCGCGAATCGCCACGCTCATCTGTTCTACAAAGACCACTATAAGAAGGACGACTACAGTCAGGGTGGCAACTTTATCATATTGGAAGGAGCGGATATAGAGTTGGATGTAAAAGCCGATGCCGCCTGCGCCAACGAGACCCAAGATCAACGAATCGCGGAAGTTCAGCTCGAACCGGAAGAGCGTATCACGGGCCAGATCGGGGGCCACCTGAGTCAACACGGCAAAGCGTACTCGTTGCCACCAGGTAGCTCCTACGCTGTCGAGAGCCTCTACCGGGCCGCGTCGGGCGTTCTCAAATGCCTCAGCATAGAACTTACCCAACATGCCTGTCGAGTGAACGGCAACTGCCAGCACACCAGGGAAAGGCCCCAATCCCACTGTACTGACGAAGATCAACGCCAACAGAATCATGGGAATCGCACGCAGGATACTCAACAGCCACCTTATCGGTTGATGCACCCAAACTGGGGTCAGATTGGTGGCCGCCAGTACGCTCAAAAAGAAAGAGGCTACGGCGCTTAACATCGTGCCCAACAGAGCAATCTGCACAGTTTCCCCTGTGGCTTGAAGCACTGTCGCGGCTACCTTTATGTCTGGCGGCACCATGCGGCTAAAGAATTCGGCCATGCGCGGCAACCCGATAACGAGCTTGCCAAAGGCAAAGTCAGAGCCACGCCAGGACCAAGCAACTAGAGCGATGAAGAACAGGATAGCGGCTGTGCGCAGCAAGCTTTTGCGTAATGAGGGGCGCGGGTATTCAAGTGTTGTCACAGAGTTACTTGGGCGAAAGAGGGAGCAACGCACTGTTGTCTAGTGGATGTTGGCTTGCCAACAGGTTGGGTGTCCATGTTGACCTCGCGACCATATATGGCCTGAATCGCGGCATCATTGAAGCGTGTAGACTGCTCGTCGTAAACAATACAACCAGCGCGCAGACCAATGATGCGGTCAGCATAGCGTTGGGCGAGAAGCGGTTGATGCAGGCTCATGATCAGTGTCGCATTGCGGCGTTGGCTCACGTTCGAAAGCAGGCCAAGTACATCGTCGGCCAGGGCAGGGTCCAGATTGCTGACTGGCTCATCGGCCAGGATGATCTCGGCTTCTTGAGCCAAAACGCGAGCCACGCCCACGCGCTGCTGTTGACCACCGCTTAACGTATCTACGCGCTGGCTGGTCTGGGACAGCAGGTCGACTTCGGCAATGGCCTCCATCGCTGTGATTTTGTCCATTTCTGGAAACCAGCCCAATAGACTCCTCAGCGGATTCACAAGCCCCAGTCTGCCCCATAGTACATTCTGGAAGACTGTCGCTCGCTCGATCAGGCTGAAATCCTGAAAAACGAACCCCACCTGCCGACGCACGGCACGTGTCCAATAGTCACGATGCCGCTGTACAGAATCCAGATTCATCCGATTGCCAAGAATATTCACTTGTCCGCTGTTGGGTTGAACATAGCCATTCAGCAGTCGCAGCAGCGTTGTTTTGCCCGCACCACTTGGACCAATAAGCGCAACGCGTTCCTCACGTGCAATCGTCAACTGGTCAATATTCAGCACAAGCGGTTTATCGACCACGTACTGCACCGCTATATTGCGTAGTGCAATGACCGGGTTGCTGTTGTCTCTTGGTGACAGATAGTCTGCTCGCCTGTTTGGGTACTGTACGTATGGTTTATGGCCGTTTACAATTTGGTTGGTCGTCATAGCCATCTCCAATCCCTTTATTCAATGAACCCATAAAGCCGAGCCACCTCCTCAACCGAGGTGTAGTCCTCATGCGTCGCTTCCACATACCCATCCGGGCTGTAGACATATTTCAAGAGATGCTTATAGTCTGGCTCGTTAAGTTTGAGCATGACCTGCTTAAACGCCTCGACGCGGCTGGGGTCCAGCCCTGGGCGCGCAAGCACTACGTGGGACGGAATCGGGTCGGTCTCAGCGATCCAGGTGAGTTCTTCGAGTTGATCAGGCGCTACCAGCAACTCGGCATACTGACTGGCGCCAGCGGCGTCGACAAACCCATTGATGACGGCCTGAAGTGATTGTTGATAGCCGCCCGCGAAATAGACGTTGCTGAAAAAGCTCTGGGGATCTTCATCCCGCGCCAGGTGTCCAGCCTGCACAAATAAGTCCAGCGGATAGAGGTAGCCTGATTCGGAGATGGGATCGGCAAAAGCGATGCTCTTGCCTCTCAAGTCTTCCAGCGTTTCTATGCCGCTATCCTTGCGGACAAAGATGCGACCGGTGTAGACAGGGCTACCGCGATAGACTTCCGCCAGAATGACCTCGGCGCCCGTCTGGTCATGTGCTAGCACATAGGGCAGCGCACCCATAAATGAAATGTCGGCATCTCCGTTGCGCAGCGCCTCGACCGCCGCCGCATGATCCTGGGTGACGAATCCTTTAACAGGAATAGCAAGCTCATCCGAAAGATAGGCCGTGATTTGGTCAAGATCACCGAGGAGCTTTTCTGGATTTTCCTGGGGAATAAAGGCTAAAATTAATTCGTTTCTGGCTTCAGAATCTGCCGATTCGTCTGGGGCTGGTAACGCCACGTCCTCTAATTGCGCAGGGCTGCAAGCGGCTACTGTGGCCGCAAACAGCAATAGTAACAGAAAGTAAGTTGTCGGTTTCATCGGTTCCGTTCCTCCTTACTTAAAGCGTGGCCCGTATTCATCTGCCAGTTCCTTGTATTCTTTATTCAGTTTGGTGGCCAGATCCCAATTTTCATCTTTGATGGCCAGCTTGATCTCGTCTAGCTTGTCGGCAATTTCATAGGCATGTGGAATCACGTAACGGTCGGTCGCGGCACTGGCATCAAGGCGCAGGTCAGGTGCAACTGTCTCAATCAGCAAGATGGCGTGATAGGTATCCCGATTCGGAATGAGGGTATCCAGGGTACTCATAAAGGTGGAGAGTTCCCCCCAATCCAGCGCAAAACGAGTCTTCTCCTCATCAAATAACTCCCATGGTTTATCGGCTCCACCCACCGCTTCCAAATAGGCCGTCAGATCGGCTTTGTCTTGCGAAGACAGGCCCAGGTCGAAGCCGCCGTCAAACCAATTCACAACGTCGGCCAGCGTCGCTAGCGAACCATCGTGCATGTAGGGCGCGGTCTGCGCAACGTTGATCAATGTAGGAGTATCAAAAGCACTGTCGCGCGCGAATTCGCTGGACGGATTGCCTGAACCGATGTCGTGGGAGAGACGATCGATGAAGTTGGCGCTGGCAATATGGCAGGTGCGGCAAGACCGACCGCCCATACCGTCATACGGCGTGTTGAAGAGGACTTCCCCGCGCAACGCTGCTGCGGGCGCGTTTTCATTCAGCGTGCCATCCTTGTTTAGCAGTGAGTTAGGTTGCCAGTCAAACTCTAACATGTAGGTCACCAGCGCATCAAGCATGAAGGGGGTAGGCTCCTCACCTGCAAACTCGTTGACAATGACGTTGCGGGTGAAGTTGCGCAAGCTGCCAAAGCGACCGTCACGGCCATAGGGGCCCGTAAAGCGAATGCCGCGCAGGCTGGGGATATCGAGCGAGTCTCCGCGTTGGTCGTTGAAGATTGGATTAAAGAATCCGCCATCTACATCCGCCGCGCCGGGTTGATGGCTCACGCCAGGGATAAAGAAATCCTTGTTGATATCGCTACGGTTATGGCAGGTAGAGCAGGCGATGCCCATGCTGCGCGCCGGCTCTCCAAAGATGGCTGGGGAATCGAATAGCATATCCCCGTAGGCCACTAAGGGTAGATTCGTCTCCTCAAAACCACGTTCCTCAAAATTGAGCGCCAACAGTGGCAAGGGGTCCTGGTCATTCAGGTTCGTGCCGGGCGGCAACCAGGGGGAGATATTGATAGTTTCTGCCATCTTTGTGGCTGGTATCGGCGCCAGGATAGCAGGAACTGCCGAGCCAGCGGCCTCAAAGTTGTCTATGAGATATGTCCCAATCACCTGCCGCGCGGCATTGAATTTGGCTGGATCGGATGCGGTACCGCCGATACCAGAGATCCCCGCATGACCAACGCTGCTGGCCAGCTCGAGCCAGGCAAGCCCCAATTGCTTGGTCGCCTCCGGATCAATCTGTGAGACGAAGTCTTGGAATGCTCGATAGATGCGCTGCGCTTGCTGTACATCTTCAGTTGCTGCGCCGGGTTGCGCTAACTTGGCTTCAGCTTCATTGAGAAAATAACGGGTTAATTGAGAGATGGCTCGCGTCGACACGACATAGAACTGCGCCTTATCTTGATTGTCGATAGCGGTCTGAATCGCGGCAGCATGATCAATACCTTCAACTGTAGAAGCAGGGTCGAGTGCCTGATAGGCTGAGTCCAGGATTCCCGCAAACTCCGGCTCGCTCACCGTCTTATATTCTTCGTCAATCAATGCCCAGTTGGTAGGCTTCAAATTGGCGTAGAAGAGGCTACGCAAATAAGAGGCCGGAGCCGGATGCCAAGGTTCCTCTGGAACAATGTGTGCCTGACTAGAAAGGGGTATACCTAAGGCTGGCAGCAAAAACAACAGCATGAATAGCCAACGTCGCCTCTTTCCCCAGGATTTTTGTTTGCCCTCTTGTTTTTCGTCGATCATGTCAACCTCGCCTATGACGATTGGGCCTGCACCTGGATGATCTCAGCGACTTTATGACCGACAATTTAACGCATAGTATTAATCGTGGGGTGTGCAAACGTATTTCTCAAAGGTAGAGGTGTAAAATGTCAGCACATCTCTATAGGTTTCTATCAACCTGAATTCGGAGTTAATGAGCGCCTTATCAAGCTGGTAGAATAGAGTTTCCTTACCCAAGACCTACCGGCAATGAAAGGCGCTCAAGATGAGTATACTCGAACTGTTCTGTCATGTCGATGATTTTTGTCAGTGGATGGCTACCTGGGAGAATGCCAAGCTGTTGGGGGTGGCACGCAAACGCGGACCTGCGCCGCGTCTGAGCTTGAGTGAAGTGATGACGATTCTGATCCACTTTCATCAGTCGCATTATCGTGATTTCAAGGCATACTATAAGCAGCACGTTAGCCAGCATATGCGCAGTGAATTTCCCGGTCTGGTCAGTTACACCCGCATTGTGGAGTTGATGCCATCCGCCCTGCCAGCCTTGTATTTCTACCTGTATGGGCGTTTCGGCCAGACGACAGGAGTGGCATTTATCGATTCGACCCCGTTGCCCGTCTGCCACAACAAGCGCATCGGCCGGCATCGGGTCTTTGCTGATGTGGCCGCACGAGGCAAGAGCAGTATGGGCTGGTTCTATGGCTTCAAGCTCCATCTGCTTGTCAATGACCAAGGTGAATTGCTGGCTTTTCAACTCACGCCGGGCAATGTAGATGACCGCAAACCGGTGCCACAGATGAGCAACAATCTGTGGGGTAAGCTGGTCGGCGACCGTGGCTATCTCTCGCAACCCCTCTTTGAGCAACTCTTCGAACGGGGCTTGCAACTGATCACGCCCCTTCGCAAAAACATGAAGAATCGGCTCGTTGTTCTCGACGATAAGTTGCTCACGCGTAAGCGCGCCGTCATTGAGACCATCATCGACCAACTCAAGAATATCTCACAGATTTTGCACACCCGCCACCGCAGCACGACCAACTTTGCTGTCAATCTCATTGCCGGTCTGATTGCCTATACTTGGCAAGCCAAAAAGCCATCTCTCCATCTCTCTGACAAGGATTTGGCTTTCTTGCCAGCACTAATTTAACTCCGAACTCGGGTTATCAATAAAATTGAAAGACTTGAATAAACACATTTCCCATAACATATAATTTAGCCTAGGCTAAATTATATGTTATGCAGACGCAACTGTCAAATTAGCGTAACGGAAAGGGTGCAGTTCAGAATGGGGGTGAGTTTCTGTCTACCTCTGGGCAACTACACTGGATTCCGCGACCTGTTAGTCTGTTCACCCCTCAATCTGGTGCGCACGCTAACGGACAAAACAGTTTGCTCTGGTAATCGGAAGCTATTGCACAAGTGACTAGGGGGCGATGCAGTTTGGGGCGAAATGCAAGAGCGAGTGGACTTTCGACAAAGCTCTGCTCAACT
Source organism: Caldilineaceae bacterium (assembly GCA_965221345.1). GTDB lineage: Bacteria > Chloroflexota > Anaerolineae > Caldilineales > Caldilineaceae > Bin5. The sequence goes on along the minus strand of CBDCSD010000002.1, from coordinate 3,488,129 downwards.
CGACGTGAGTCGAGTTGATAACGAACCTTTACATTCGTGACTGGGTGGGTTGATATGTTATCGATCTTTTTCCTGGCGTATTTTTCTGCTTTCTCTTATTTCTCAAGTGGGCTAAAAATACGCCGATTGTCGCATAAGACCACCACCATCACACGTTATTGACTGTGTCAAAACCCAAGGACGCAGCCAACGGGTCGATGACAAAAACGCCCACTGATACGCCAGCAGCAATTCCCAGACACATGTTAAAGGCCAGCTTCATGTTTGTGTTCATAGCTCCTCCTCGAAAATGGGCATGAAGGTTACGTTATCAACCGCTACACTCCAGCAGTAGGTCTTGCATTCTCGTCTCCGTTCACCACAAGGGTCGGTATCGTAACAAATCCGTTGTTTCAAAACTGTTTTGCAAACCTCCGTCGCTGCAGGTGCGGCAGCAGCACCGCAAATACCGGCAGCGGCACTTCCACCAACACGACCGCAAGCCGCCCCTGCTACCCCGCTTGCCGCGCCACCAGCAACTATCGTGCAAACCCTCTCCGGATCCCAACATGTTCCAGGAATGCTTTTGGGATAGCATCTCCACAGACAGGTTTCATATTTGTCGAGAGATGGTACAGGGTGAGGCGGCGTAGGAACCTGTTCCAGGGCGCCTCCCCCACCAGCGCCACCGACTTCGAGATTCACCAGCAGAAAGTTACTGAACACAGAATCAACTATGGCCTGCGCTTTCTGCTCACATGCGCCGCTGATATATCGAGGTAGCACATATTCAGTTAACCATGGCGTCTCATCGTCCGTGATGATAGGTGCGTCGGAGGCCTGTACGGGCACGGAAAGCGAATCGCACTCCAGAGGATCCGGACGCGCCCGCGTTGGAGGAGATGCTGCAACTGCTGGTGGGGTCGCTTCCAGTTCGCTGAATGGGTCAGAATCAACCAGGTCTCGTTGGCGTATGTTTGAACTGAGATTTGCAAGGTCAAAATGTGGTCTATCCACGAAAGTCCTCGGAGAACACCTTTTTTTCCGCGAAGGGCCGCGAAGGGTCGCGAAGAAAACCTTTGCAAGGTCTTGGTTTGGTCTGTCCGCGAATGGCGGGGGAGAAAACCTTTTTTGTCCGCGAAGGGCCGCGAAGGGTCGCGAAGAAAACCTTTTTAAGGTCTTAGTTTGGTCTGTCCGCGAAGGGGTGTGGTGAACACCTTTTTTATCCGCGAAGGGCCGCGAAGGGCCGCGAAGAAAACCTTTGAAGGGTCAAAATGTGGTCTGTCCGCGAAGGGCCGCGAAGGACCGCGAAGAAAACCTTTGAAGGGTCAAAATGTGGTCTATCCACGAAGTACAAGAAGTTACACGAAGAAAACCCTTCGTAGTGGACGCAGATCATGAGCGTCGATCACGAGAATCGGGCGAGAAACAGTCCGATTCTGCCCGGAGGCGTCTTACTTTTGCCACATTTTGAACAGTTTTCTCCAGATGTCAACGGAACCTGAGAAATAGTTCAGTTTGAGACCAAGATTTTTCACAAGGGCTGCAGGCTAGAACTGTAGGCGTGTCGACCGCGTTGCCGATATTCGCAAGCTCTTGGTCTCATTTTGGATCTACGATTCTTCAGAATCCGAGTCAGACCGAGAGATTGCGTGATTTGTGGCGGTAGGCGAGGGTCCCCTCTTTCAATTGTGAAGTCGCTGCAACAGGTCGTGGTTTCATACGGGAGCCACTTTACGAAATTTCTTCCTGCAAGTTCAACGCCAACAACCTCTCCAGCGCATCCTCTTCGGAGATATCTGTGTCCCAACCATACGCCGTAGCGACCGCGGCATCGAGCGCGTCGTGCGCATCGGCGAGCCACTGCGGGCGGGTGTTGTAGAGGTTGGTGAGGGTGCGCTTCTTCAGCGCTTTCGCCGCGTCCTCGTCGCGGGCAACCGGACGCTTGGGATAGCCTGCGACCGGCTCGTCGACCCACTCGACCCATTCAGGCGGGTTGAGCCAGCGGTCGCGCAGTTCAACAAGCCGGCGGGCAGCGGTGGCAATTGTCAGGGCGCGTGGATCGTTCGCATAGTCGGCGGCGGTGATGTCGGGAGATAGCCCTTTCGGAAAGGGGAACGTTTGGAAAGTGGTGGTGGGCGTGTAGCGGGGCCGATCCTCCAGGCTAGTTCCCAATCGCAGCGACCACGACTCGTGATAGCGGCTGTGCAAAATGCCGAAGGTTGTGTCGTCGTCGCGCGGAAAGACAATCAGTTGATGGTCGGGACAGACACGCGCATCTAACCAGGCGAAAAGACGATGTTTGGCAACTGTTGGTGTGGCAATGTAGCGGGAGAGACCCCTGAGCCTTTGCCAAATTTCGGGCCCTGGAGAAACGTGCCGATACCAGAACTTGGCACGGCCCTTGTGACGACCATTTTTGCGCTTCGGTTTAACATGCTCCGCGATGTGTGCGAACGGACTCTCGTATAGAGCTACCTCCGTTTCATCCATGTCAAATCCGAAGTCGATGATCCATTTGCCCGTCGGGCGCCGCGTCAGATCCATTCCGTTCACCCAGGGACTGAGCACAACGGAATTATGGTGGCCGTTTGGATTCGCTGGCATGCGAAGCCACCGGCGGGCCAAGTCGCCCGGAATGTCGAAAGCCCCCCCTTTGATGTCTCCCATGAACGCGTGGCCTGCGTTCAGTGCCAACTTCACTGCCTTCGTGAGATCGGCGACCCCAGCGGTTAGGTCGGGATTGATCCTGGCTACACCTTTGCCTTTCAGTTGCGCTTGTATCTCGGCATCAGAAGCGTCGAAACAAACCAAGGAAACTCTAACGGCCGCGCCATCTACCACCCACGGCTCGTCCGACCAGGCATCGTAGATCGCGCCATTCTCGACAATCCGGTCAAGCACGGAGCGGTTGCGCCCACCCCGGATCGAGTTGGTGGCGACGAGACCGGCGCGGGCGATTCTGCCATCGGCAACAAGACGTTGCGCCTTGTCGAACCAGTGGCAAACCAGATCGGCCTCGCCGTGGATTCTGGCCCCGTACAATTGCTGCATTGACTCTACATAGGCCCCGCCCAAAGAACTTCGCAGCAGCTTGCCGCCAAGAAACGGCGGGTTGCCGATAACCACATCGGCTGCGGGCCAGTCGGGTTCGGTGCCGTCGGGGTTGAGGATGGCGTCGCGGCACTCGATAGTGTCGAGTGGGTCGAGGATGGGGTCGCGGGCGCCGCTGAAGCCGTTGCGCCGCATCCACTGGATTTCGCCGATCCAGACGGAGACGCGGGCAAGTTCGGCGGCGTAGGGGTTGATTTCGATGCCCTTGACGTTGGCGGGGCCGACGGCGGGGAAGGCCCGTTGCAACCCCATCGACTCGGCTTCGAGTTGCACGCGGTGCTCAAGGTCTTTGAGTGCGTGCAGCGCGAGGTAGAGGAAATTGCCTGAGCCGCAGGCGGGATCGAGGACGGTGAAGGCGCGCAACTTTTCGAGGAAGTCGCGCAGGGTGCGCTCGGCCAGGCCGCGCTGGCGCGTGCGTGCGGCAGTTGAGGCGGCCACGTCGGCCCGCTCCAGCCGCAAAGAGATCTCGGCGCGGGCCTTCTCCCACTCCTCGAGCCAAGGGCGGGTGACAACCGGCTCGATGATCTGCATGATTTTGTCACGGTCGGTGTAGTGCGCGCCCAGCTGTGAACGCTTGGCTGGGTCCAGCCCGCGCTCGAACAGTGTGCCCAGGATCGAGGGGTCGATCTCGCTCCAATCGAGCGCGGAGGCCTCCAGCGTCGTTTCGATCTCTGCCCGCGTCAGCGACAAGGCGTCATCGCTGTCGAAGAGGCCGCCGTTGAACCAGGCGACCGTTTCGAAGCCAACGCGGCCGCCTGCGGCCATGGCGCCGAATAGCTCGCGCGCCATCACAGCGAAGTCCTGCGGCCGGTGGCGGGCATGTTCCAACATGCGGGTGAACATATCGTTGGGCAGCAGGCCGACGTCTTCGGCGAACATGCAGAAGACGAGGCGGTTGACAAAATGGGCGACTTGCTGCGGGTCGTGGCCGCGCGCCCGCAAGGCCTGCGCCAGCGCGGCGAAGGCGGTGGCGGCGCGCTCGGTCAGGGCCTGGCGGCTTTCACCCGGACGCAGCCGCTCCGGATCGGACATGGCCCACTTGAGCTTGTCTCGCACGGCCGCGTCGGCCAGATCCTCGAGGGCGAATTCGTGCCTAACGCTGACGCTGTTGGTCCAGTTGGTGTAGATGCGGAAACGCGCCATGTCGGAGACGATCAGCAGGGGAGGGTTCTCGAGCGCTAGCGCGTATTGGCGCAGTTGGTTGAAGGCGGCGTCGAGGTCTTTGTGCTTGCCCTTGTACTCCCAGGCGAAGCAGTGCCGCTTCCAGACATCGGCCCAGCCGCGGCCGCCGGTGTCCTTGCGGGCACCGCGTTCGAAGCTGTAGCGTTGCCCGCTCGGATCGTCCTCCGCAGGCGTCGGCTCACCCAACAGCCGGCATAGGTCGATGAAATGTTCCTGCGAGGCCGAGCTCTCTTTCAGTTCGGACGCACGCCACTTGGCGATAAACTCCTGCGCATTCATCTCGTCTCCGCTAGCTTGCCGGCCTCGACTGGGCCGTAGAACAATTTCGGGTCGGGTTCAGTTTAGCGTAACTGTTGCGGCGGGCCAATAAATGCGCTTTTTCGGGAGGAGTGGATCTAATGCGGTTCCCTTTTGAAGTCACGACTTTCACAGGTGCAGCAGGTTGGAAACGCCGGCGTCTCGCCCGCACGCTGGCGGCGCCGACGGTCGTGGTTTCTGTAGAGAAGACCATGCGGCCGCACAATCCTGCGGCGGGCGGGTGGCTGAATGGGGGTCCGGGGTTCTCCCCGGCCCGGCGGCGGGGTTTGCCGCCGGGGGCCGTCGCCAGACGACACGGTCCCAGCACTGCCCCGCCCCAACGCATCGTAGACGAGGCGGCAGGCGACGAGCGGTTGCGTTGAAGATGCGGCGGCAGGCGGGAAGGGCGGGGCGCGGAGGGGCAGTGGTGCGGTGGCTGAAACGAGGGGTGGCAGGGCGGGGGTTGGGGGAGGACCCCTGGGAGAGGTTACTCATGAAGATCCCAGACGGAACCAAGATCCTTCCAAGGTGGAGCCCGCGTGACAGGTCCTGGTATGATAATGAACTTACATTTGCTCTGCTTTTAGCAGTGGATGGCGAGCATCGAAGTATGATAAATGGCGAATTGTCAGGGTGAGCATACGCTATATGTACTCAAGAAAGGGATCTTCGTTGATGTAGTCAAACTCTCTGCCGATGTAGGGCACGGTTGGAAGATCGTGCCAGTCGCGCAAGATGTGATAGGCGGCAGAGGTGAGCATCTGGCATGCATCGACAGCTTCTCGCCATTCGGGACGTCTTATCTCGTCGACTGTTTTCTCATATGGCAGAATTCCGAAATCCCAGGCGCCGCAAAGACGCGCCAGAAAATCGACCTTATCGGCGATTGAATATAGAGATTCGGGTGGCTCGGTGTCGGGATACAGCGCGCCGTCAATCCATTCCTGCATTGAGAAACTCTTTTCTGAACCAGATTCTGGTCTTTTCCGCTTCGTTTCTTGGCCGCTGGTCGACGATGCTGTGCAAGGGTCGCCGCAGCTCAATTCGTTTAAGATGTGTCGTAATCGCCAATCTTGCGCGTGAAAAAGAGGTTGACCCGCCGGTCCGGGCTTGCCTTGTTTTCCAGAGCCGCCAGCATGCCCGCGGAGTGCCGATATCGGCCTCGCAGACTGCGAAGATGTCGACAAAGTCTCGCGGCGCGCCCCTTTCAACAAGTGCGACCATCTTACTTGCGATCAGGTCATCAAGACTGTCGAGCTGCACACCGGCCCACTGGGTAGAAACCGGGTCCTTGAGCTGAACAGATCGCTCTGCAATCTGAAAGCTGAAGACAGTTGTGTTTTCTTGGAGCAGTTCAAGACTGCATACATCCCCCCACTCGCGTTTTCTAACTTCCCCATATCCAGTCAAGACATGGGCAATAAGCTCTTCGACCTGCTTCCTCTTGGCATTTGAAGAGTCCTGCGACCACCAGGCATCTATGTCGTGGGTTGGCCTGTGGTCAAGGTAGTGTAGCAGACCAAATGCCCCCCCCAAAGAGATCGCATGTCCCAAGCCAGCTGCTGCGAGTGCTTTCAGGCAGTCCTCTGCGCAACGGGGAATGTGGGCCGGCCGCGTTGGTTCTCTGGAAGTCACGCGAATGCTCAGATCTTCAGGCCGCTCAAGACAACACCCTGGATAAAATAGCGCTGGGCTACGGCGAAGAGCGTGATGACCGGAATTGTCATTACTGACGCGGCCGCCATGAGCAGATGATCACGCGGGTCCGTCGTTTCCAGGGGGATATTTTGAAAGAAGCGCAGGCCGACTGCAGCGGTGAAAAGATCGACGCGACTGAGGTATATGAAAGGGGCGAAGAATTCATTCCAATCACCGAGGAACTGCAAAATTGCGACGGTTGTCAGCGCCGGCTTCATCAGCGGCAGCAGAACGCCCCAGAGAATGCGGAACGGGGAGGCTCCATCCATCAGTGCGGCTTCGTCCAGATCGCGGGGAATCGACATAATGAATTGACGCAACAGGAAGATCATGAAGGCGCCGCCTCCCAGCCAGGCGCCAATGGTCAGAGGAACATAGGTATTGATCAATCTCAGATTGAAAAAGAGTACATATTGGGGTATGAGCGTTACTTGCGATGGGATCATCAGTGTGCCCAGCATGAGAGCGTCGTGATACTGGATCTCTCATTATTTCCTCCGGATGGATGTAAAGGGGATTTATGGGAAAACTGAGATAGGCCGCGACTCAGGCCCCGTCTGTTCCTGAGCCGCGGCAGAGCAAGTCTCAAATCAGAGCTAAGCCAGAGCCTCTTTGTCCAGAATTTCCTGGACCAGGAGGTGGGTCTGCTCGACACCCTCATCGAATGTGGTCAGCTCTGTCCACACAGCCTGGAGATTGTTATTGAGCGTGTCAACGAACTCCAGCGTGCGGGCGTTGGCCGGTCGATGCCACTTGCGTGGTCCATCGGGGTAGTAAGCGATGTGCTGGCGGAAGATTGGGTGGACGGCGAAGAGCTCGTCGCTGTCCCAAACGTCGCCTCGGCCGCCTGGACTGCCGGCGCCAAACAGGACATGCTCGATTCCGTCCTCCTTAGTGGAGTAGAAGTCGAGTATCTGGAATGCTTCTGCTGGATGCTGGGAGTTGCCTGTAATGCCGAAAGCGGCAGCAGACACCTGCGATCCTCTGAGGCCGGTCGGACCGATGGGGCCGACGAGGACGTCCCAGTCAAAAGCGATATCTCCGGACTCTTTCTGGTTGTTCCAGCGACCTACAAAGCCGGTAGTCCAGTTATAGACCCCGACGGTGCCGGCGACGTAGTTGTTGAAGGTCTCGTCTCTGCAGAGGCAGGGGTCGACTTCGTGGGTGAAACGAAGGTCATAGAGCCATCTGAGGCCTGCGATGGACTCTTCCTGGTCCAGCAGGGACGTAGTGCCCTCCTCGTTGATTGCGTCGCCACCGAACATGCGCAGGTAGGAGGGGATGTGCTGGGATCCGACTCCCATAGCTCGGACCCCCCAAACTTCCGGAGGATCGGTGATGGCCTGACCGATGGTAACCACGTCATCGGTTGTCCATTCGGGGGTGGGGACTTCGACACCGGACTCTTCGATCAGAGTGCTGTTAATGTAATAGGCGGTCGTTCCGAAGTGACCGTGATTGGGGATCGCATGCAGTTCGCCATCCAGGGTGAGGGCGGAAAGCAAGGAGTCCCAGAAGGGAGAGAGGTCGAAGTTTTTGGCTGCGACAATGTCATCCAGTGGGGTTAGCACACCCTTTGCCTTGTGTTCCGGCGGGTTATTGAGGTAGGTCCATACAACGTCGCCGACGGTCCCTGAGGCGGACAGGGCGTAGATCTTGGGGTACATTTCATTGCCGGGGAGCTCGTCAAACTCGATAACCAAGCCGGGGTTCTGCTCCTCAAAGAGGTCTTTGCGGCTGACTTGCCAGTCGGCATGTGTACCTAGGCGTGTGTGGAAGAGGAGGGTGATGGGCTCTTCTGAGGGGGCCATCGCCTCTTCGCCATCACCGGAAGGGGCGCCGGCGGGCACGCAGGCAGAAAGAGCGAGAGCTCCTGTTGCCGCCAATGAACCTGCCAGAAAACTGCGGCGACTCACATTCTTCTCAAACATGGTGGTTCCTCCTTTGGGATACCGTTGAGTTGTTCGATGGTCTGAACAAGAGATAGGAAGTTATCCTTTAATGCCGGACATAACAATTCCCTGGACCAGATACCGTTGCGCCAGGAAAAAGATAATAATTATGGGAGCAGTCATCATGACACTGGCTGCCATGAGTAGGTGATACTTAGGCACGCTGTCATCGGCGAAGCGGAAGACGGCCTGAAAGTAACGAATGCCGATTGCCAGCGTGTACTTGGACTTTGTATTCAGGAAGATAAAGGGTTGGAGAAACTCGTTCCACTGCGACATGAAGGTCAGGACGGCCGCGGTTGCCGTCACTGGGACGGAAAGAGGAATGAGAATCTGCCAGAAGATCCGCACATAGCCGGCGCCGTCAATCCGCGCCGCTTCGTCGAGGTCGATGGGAATGCTCAAAAAGAACTGGCGCATCAGGAAAATGAGAAAAGCGCTGCCTCCGAAGAACGAAGGAACGATCAGGGGTCTGTAGGAGTCCAACCATCCAATCTTAGCGAACATGAGGTAGAGAGGAATCAGAGTAACTTCTACAGGCAGCATCATTGTGCTGAGGGTGATGAGGAACAGTACGTCGCGCGCAGGGTATCGAAAGCGAGCGAAAGAGTAGCCGACGAGAGCGGCGGTCAGAACGGCGCCGAAGGTTGAGACAATAGCCACGAAAGCCGAGTTCCAGGTCCAGGCGGCCCAGGGTACGATTTCAAAGACCTGAGGATAGTTTTGAAACTGTGGGATTTCCGGAAGCCAGGTAGGGGGGAATCTGAACAACTCGCCCCCTCTTTTTAGCGAGGAAAGCACGGTCCAAACAAACGGGAACATGAAGACGGCGGAACTGGATACCGCGACCAGATAAAGAATGCCGCGGCCGAAGGCGCGCTGTAATGAGGCTGATTGGAAAAGGTCAGCCAGCAAGAATCCACCTCCGGCTTGTTTGCTGCGCGGGGCAATTGCGTCACCCGTCATCAGTCCACCTCCCCAGCATAGTAGACCCATCGCCGCGACTGACTGAATTGAACATAGGTGAAGACGAACAAGACGAAGAAAAAGATCCAAGCCAAGGCCGAAGCATAACCCATTTCGAAATACTGGAACGCACGAGTGTAGATATGGAGCGCGTAGAACCAGGTAGAGTAGGCAGGCCCGCCCTGGGTGGCGACGTATGCGGCAGCAAATACTCTTAGTGCGCCGATGATTCCAAGAACCATATTGAAGAAGATCGTCGGCGTAAGCATCGGGAGGGTCACGTTGCGAAATTTGGCCCAAAGACCGGCCCCGTCCACGACGGCGGCATCGTACAGTTCCTGGGGAACACCCTGGAGGCCGGCCAGGAAGATCAACATGGTGTTGCCGCCAATAGCGCCCCACATGGCCATGATAATCAGACCGGTCATGGCCCAATCGGGGTCACGGAACCAACCCGGAGCGTCGTCGCCGCCTGTGATGGTACGAATCCAGTGGTTAACCGGCCCCACGTCAGCGTTAAAAATCCAGCCCCAAAGGACGGCGGCGGCGACGATGGGAGTCAGGTGGGGCAGGAAGAAGAAGGTACGGAACCATGTCGTACCCCGCAGTGCCTGGTTGAGGAGCATTGCCGCTGAGAGGGCGCCGACCAGGGAAAGCGGCACGACGATTAGCGCATAGCGAAAGGTCAGCATCAGCGATGGCCAGAAGAGCCGGTCTGTTGTGAAAATTTCGATAAAATTCTTTAAACCGACGAACTTGGGGGGATTGACGATGTCATAGCGGGTAAAAATGAGGAAGCCGGAGGTCATCATTGGACCGAAGATGAAGAGGACAAGGCCCAGCAGCCAGGGCAACAGGAAAATGTAGCCGGCGATCGCCTCTTTGGCGCGGAGGCTGTTCATCCAGCGGGGAAGCGGAATGCGAGCCCTTGTCATCGCCCTGGTAGTCATTGCGTCCTCTCCCTGACCATCTCGTGTCCTTCGAGCAGATCGCGGGTGACTGCGCCCTGGCTCTGGGCCGGAGGGTCGACGCCCAGAATGTGGCAGAAGGTAGGAACCACGTCCACTGCGTGTATGTAGCCCAGCCTCTCAACCGGCCTTTCGTAGCCCTGTTTCAGACCGGGGCCGGAGAGCAGGAAGGAGCCAAAAGTGGAGGAGAAACCATTGTCGGTGGGGATGAAACCGCCATGGTGTGCGCCATAGACGAGAGGTGCGCCCACATTTCCTCCGCCCTTGATTCCCAGCCACTGTGTGTAGTAGCCGCTGACGTAGTCGTGATCCCAGGCAAAGATTACATCGCCGCACTGGTCGCCCCATTGTCCCAGCAGATAGGCGTCGCGTTTGGGAAGTGCGATGGCAACAGGGGTTTGTCCGGTTTCGGTGTCCACCCAAGTGCGCAAAGCGGTGAGTAGCCTGCGTTCTATCGCTTCGAATCGGGGTCCTGGCTCGGCGTTGATGGTAATGTCGAAGCCGCGTCTGGCCATGAAAGCGGTTGTCTTCTCCCAATCTATATCGTGAGGAGGTGCGTCCTGGTCTTCGGCGATGGCTTCCTGCCCTCCTTTCAGGACAAGGAAACCTTCATCGTAGAGGAATTTGCGTATGTTTGCGATGCGGACATCGGCATAGGCGCCGTGATCGGCCAGTATGCCGACATAGACCTGGTCGCCTTTGGCATTGGCAGCGTCAGCTGCGGTGTACATACGCCCCAGGACGCGGTCGCCCACTTGGTAGGCGCGGCGAAAATAGTCCAGGTACTTGTCGCTGTGTTCAGGGTCGTAGCCGGGACAAACAGAATCTACGTCGGCCAGATGGATATGGTTGATGTAGTCGTAGAGATGCCAGTGGCAGGTAAAATATGAGCAGCCCTTTTGGTGGAGCATGTAGTTGGCTACGTCTGCGAACCAAAGGCCTTGATATTCGCACTCTTCAAGGGCAGTATCGTAGTCGACCATACCGGCCGTGTACGGGGTCATGGAGGCATGTTCCTGGTAGGGGCCGAAGCGCTCGATCAACTCTGATTCCAGATCTGTATGGCCGTATGAGAATCCGTTGGTGTAAGTAATCTGGGTGCGATACAGTTTCAAGCCGCTGCCGTCGGCTGACAGTTTAAGGAGTTTGAAACGCACGGAGGCCTGTTGTGTCCTTCCCTCTATTTGGAAGGGTTCGATGGCCCATTCACTCCATTGTCCCAGGTCTGCGGCTGCGACAACCTGGTTGCCGTCGCGGCTGCGGCAGATGAGGACCCGATCATAGCCGGCGCCGGCGCTGTCGACAGCCAAGATATGGAATTCATTGAGATCGCCTCCCAAGCGAGCGTGGACGGTGAGTTGTGTCGCCAGGGGAGGAGAAGAACTGGAGGGAAGGTTGCTCCAGCCGTCGGCTGCTGTTAAGGGAGGGACAGGCTCGACGCTGCGGGGGCCGGAAATGGCAGAGCCGTCATGGCCCATAGCAACGTCACTGGCCTCAGCGGGGTCGGTCGTATATGCTTGCGCGGCGGCCACTTCGAAGTCTGTATTGTTGTGGCCGGGGTGGCCGAAGCCGTCAACGACATAGCCGATCTCGACACCAGAGGGGTGGGCGCCGGGATAGTGGACGGCAACGCCTTTGAGCCCGGCCCGCTCCAATGCATTCCAGATCCGTTCGGCATTGTTGGCGCGGCCGTCGAAACTGTTTACAACGATGTCTTTCTCTGCCCCTTTGGCCTTACGGGCAATTGCTGTCTGCCAAGTGGGGACGCTATGGGTGCCGGTATGGGCGCCGGTAGAGAGGGTTGCCCAGTTGGTGGGCGTCCAGACTGGGAAGGATGGATAGGTCTGGTTGACTGTACCCTCTTCAATAAAGCGGCTGAAATTCGGTAGGCAACCCTCAGCCGCGAAGTATCTCATCATCGGGGTAATGAATCCGTCCATCCCGTAGGCATAAATCTTTTTGGACATTGCTGGTAGGCTGCTCCCTGTTCGCGGCACGAACATTTAGTTGGTCGCCCTCAGTAACCAGAACGCTGGATTCAATTTCTAGATACGATAGCAAAGGCGCCGTTAAGCAATGCTAATCGGTGTGCACGCACTCAGGTGAGGTTGTTGACCTAGAATACGTGTTTCGACAGAAGTGGTACTGCCGAATGATCTGCGAAATTCCGTATGACTCGAATCTTCGCTACGTGTCGAGATCTTGATTTTGGCTCGCAGGCAGTTGTCGTTTGGTTCTCAACGTCCAGTTGCTAATGAGAGAAATTTAGTTCAGCGTGTTGCACAGTTATCGTAGACTGGCTCAACATCCCGATTTAGACCCAATGCGGATATATCACTCACACGCAAAGGGAACTGATCCGATCCGCACCCCTCAGTTTGTATGCTTCAAGACGTTCTGAGTCGTGTGAAGCACTTCTATCAGCACGGTGGCTCGGATTATAGCAGTAGTATGATTCATATTGCAAAATACGTTTTTCCGGTATTTCCCCCAAGCCAATTGAGAGTTGACTGGAGTCAGGGCTCGGGCGCGCCAACATCCGTTTCATTCTGATAGACTGGCGCTGTACTCAGGCGGCTCGGCGAGAGGAGAGCTTCGTGGAGAACACCTTTTTTGTCCACGAAGGGCCGCGAAGGGCCGCGAAGGACACCTTAGGAAGGTGGAATTCTGGATGGGCGCCCGTTTCCTGAAAAGGAAGCGATACTGCAAGTGGCTGGCACGGGAGGAGTCACTAGTCGTGTTGCGGCCTGGGCATGCAGATTGGGTTGGCCGGGCCTGCCTGACAAAGCCGCGCCAATATGTTTTGTGTTTGGCCGTGCGTCCCTTTGCTCCAGCGAGGGAGCAGAGTGGGACAGAACCTGTAGGGCGCCGTCCCCTCCAAGCGGAGAACGCATCAACAGGGTGTTGCTCCTGTTTCGGCCCATTGGCGAAGCTAGTGCCCGGAGAATTTAGCCTGCAACTGCTCCCACTAAGGTCATGGCAACAGCGGCGAAAAGTATGAACACGATCATCACCGCCACCCAACCGCCCAAAAGAAATCCGGCAAAGGTAAAGGGATTGGGACGGTCGTCCTGCTGTGGCTCAGTTTCAGGTCCAGCCGACATCTGCGTTTCTACTGCTTCGACAGTCTCTGTTTCCTGGACTGTTTCTTCGGTCATTGATAAGACTCCTCTAGTTGTTTTCTTGGTTTGAGGCGGGCTGGGCAGAGCCAGTTACGGCAGCCCAGATGTCAAGTCCAGCGACGGTGTGCTATGTAATCAGTGAAGCACTCCGGTTGCATAGTCGCCGTCGACGCTGGGACGAGAACCATCCCGCGACTTTGGCCATTATAGCACGGGCGCGGGCACCGCGCACGATTTCAGGTGCCTGGCAAGGCGCGTTACAATTGGGCTACAGTGGCAGGAGCTGTTACAAGGGAAACAGGAGAATCAGATGGAGTACCGAACATTCGGACGTACTGGCCTGCAGGTCAGCGTTGTCGGTCTGGGGGCGGGCGGACCGAGCAGGTTGGGCGTTAATACGGGGCGCAGCGAACAGGAGTCGATCGCGGTTGTGCGGCGCGCGCTCGAACTTGGAATCAACTATATTGACACGGCAGAGGCGTACGGCACGGAAGGCATTGTAGGAAAGGCGATTCGCGGCGTTGACAGAGACAGCCTGGTGCTTTCGACGAAAAAGGGCGCCTCCAGTAAAGGTGTGCCTGTTTCGCCTGATGCCTTTGAGGCCGGCGTTGATGCGAGTCTGAGGCGCCTGGGTGTGGAGACCATCGACGTGTTTCATGTGCATGGTCCAACCATGGACGAATATCAGCATGTTCTCGATGAGCTTGTGCCGGCGCTTCAACGAATGCAGCAAGCGGGAAAGATTCGCCACCTGGCGGTCAGTGAACGGTTTGCTTTAGACCTGGAGCACGGCCTGCTGCAGCAGGCTATCGAAGACGATGTATTTGATGTAATGATGGTCGGCTTCAACATTCTCAATCAGACGGCCCGCGGCGCGGTATTGCAGGCTACGCGCGAGAAACAGATCGCCACAGAATGTATGTTTGCGGTAAGGCGGGCCTTCAGCAATCCCGCATGTTTGCGGGAAATTCTGGTTGAGTTGCGCCGAAGCGGAGAGATCGACGCTGATGCGTTGGACCTATTTGAGCCGCTTGCATGGGTACTGGAGGAGAGCGACGCGCGGACTTTGCCAGAGGCGGCATACCGGTTTTGCCGTCACGAGCCTGGCATAGACGTGGTGCTAACGGGCACGGGAAGTGTCCGGCATTTGGAGGAGAATGTGGATTCGCTGCTGAGGCCGGCGCTTCCGGCAGCGGTCACCGAGCGCCTGAGGCAGATTTTTGGGCGCGTATACTCGGTGAACGGCAGCTAAGGGATGCGTTGGAAACGCCCCCGTCGAAATCTGCTTAGCAGCTTGAGTTCAGCGACATCAGTTCAGCAGTTCAATCCTGCCGCTGCTGCCATCGACACGCACTTTCTGGCCGGTCTGCAAACGCTCGGTCGCCCGGTCCACGCCGGCGACAGCAGGAATGCCGTATTCACGGGCGACCACGGAACCATGCGTCATCATTCCGCCCACTTCCATAACCAGCCCACCGGCGGCGAGGAAAAGTGGTGTCCAGGAAGGATCGGTGCCTGGACAGACGAGGATGTCGCCGGGTTGGAGCCTGGTCTCCAGAGGATTTAATACAACCTGGACAGTGCCTTCGACCAGGCCCGGCGAAACACCTGAGCCGACAAGTGAGGTTTCGTCTGCGCCGTCCGACGGGGAGAGGCCCGCAAAGAAGGCCGTACCGTCACTGAGCAGCAGACGGGGGATAGGCTTACGGCGTTGTTCGTTGCGGTAGGTTTGTCGCCTCGCCCGGACCAGCCTTTGCCAATCCCCAGGCGCGTTCATTGCCAGCGTCTTCAGTTCGCGCATTGTCAAGAAGAACAGGTCGTCGGCACGTTCCAGAACGCCGTTGTCTACCAGTTCCCGCCCGCTTTCAAGGAGTGCCTCGCGCGCTATTCCCGCTGACCGGATCATCGTAAATTTGGGACTTTCGCGAAAGCCTGCCAGGGCACGAACGCGTTTCGCCAGCCAATACACGAGCGATTCAGCCAACGGTGTGCGCCAGGCGTCGCTGGCGGCGTCGGCCAAGCGTTTGGTTGCCAGAGCGGCGGCCTTCTGGCCCTGGCGGAACACGCGGTCCGGCGCGGCGGTCTCGTCGGCGATGGTCAGATAACTCTGGAGCGCGCTGAAAATCGGGAGCGGTTGCTCACGCCAACGAGGTTGCCCGAAATCGATCTCCGCCAACCCACGCATTCCATAACGGTCCAGGAACTCGGTCAGAGCCGTCTGGATCGGGGCAGGCAGCTTCCCTTTCTGAAAATCCAGGGCCAGAGTCGAAGGATCGGCGGCGACGAATGCGGCGGACGCGGCTGATTCCTGACGGATCCGCTTTGCTACTTGCCAGAGTTCCAGGTCCATTTCCGTCGTCACATTGTTCGGCAGACTGCGAGTCAGTTCTAGGGCCAATTGGGGTGATAAATCATTATCTGCTCGTGCCAGTCTCGAGCCCAGCCGGCTCAATGCTGCCAGTGAGACATAGCCGACCAGGACCGGGGGGACAAAGCAAGGCAACAGAAAAGGAAACATGGCGTTGTAACACAACCACTCGCAGAGATCAGTTCGCTCGTCAAGAGTACGTGCAGTGCGCGCTCTCTCTGCCACGGCGGCGACCTGTGCATCGGCGGCGAAACAGATCTCCCGTGCAACTGCATCCGGTCTGAAGAAAGCCCGCGCAGCAGACTTCAGTATACGAAAGAGGAAGGGTGCAAGACTGCCGGTAGCATTCAGACTAATCGCTCCGGCTTCCAGGCGAGGGTCGGCGAAAAGTGTGCGTAGGTTCTGCGCTGCGCCTGGATCGACCAAAGGAAAGGCCCTGGAAAAGATACGACGGCCAATAGGATTGCGCAAGGCGCCGGTGACGTCGATCCAAGGTCGTTCGGCGGCGGAACGAATTAGCGACTGATTATAGATGGTGGCGTCTCTGGAGAAGAGTTGGGCTAGTCCGGCAAAGAGGCCCCCGACAAAGTCCAGACCCAGGGGGGTGAACGGTCCAAGGACTCCTTGGATGGCGCCCAGGGAAAGGAACACGTTCAGGTCGCCGTCATCCACCAAATGCGGCAATGGGAAGAGCGAGGTAATGGGGCGAGACTGCAACAGGAAAAGGTTGCCTTCGGCAAAGGCCCATTCGATGTCCTGGGGAAAGTCGTAGAGGTCAGCAACGCGCTGGCCCATCGCCGTCAACTTGGTGATCTGTTCGTCCGGGAGCGCCTGTTCCAAGCGGCGCTCTGCATGAAGTTCTTCGACGCCACCGGCAGCTAGCCCGCGGACGACTTTTGCCTTGGCACCCAGTTGTTTCTTGAGGATATGGCAAGTGTTGGTCTCGACAACGTAGTGGTCCGGCTCCACCCGCCCGCTTACCAGCGCTTCGCCCAGGCCAAATGTTGCGTCGATCACCGTTTCGGCACGCCGGCCTGTCAAAGGGTTGGCGGTGAAAAGGACGCCCGATGTATCGCTCTGAATCATCATCTGCACGACAACTGCCAGCGAGACAGCCGACTGGTCGATGCTGTTGCGCGCTCGATAAGCGATGGCGCGGGCGGTCCACAAGCTGCTCCAGCACTCCACTACTGCGTGCAGCAAGGCGTCGTCTCCCAGTACGTTGAGCACTGTGTCTTGCTGGCCGGCGAAGGACATGCCAGGCAAATCCTCGGCGGTGGCAGAAGATCGCACCGCTACATGGGGCCGGCCCAGTTCCGAATACGCGGAGCAGATTTGCACAGCAACCTTGTCGGGTATTTGGCTGGCTCGCAGGCGGGCTCGCAGTCTGTCGGAGAGTGCTGCCAACGCGACCGGATCGCCGGCGTCAATCGAACCGGCTTCGGCGGCCATCCAGCCCGATAATCCGGCGTCCTCTGTGAATTCATTGTAACCGTCAGTGGTAACGATAAATCCATTAGGAACAGGAAACCCGGCGCTTGCCAACCTGGCCAGATTCTGGCCTTTCCCACCAACGAGGGACAGCGCCGCGTCCGGTGTATTCAAGGGAAGGCAAGTGGTACTACTTTTCTTGGGATGTGGATTGGCGACGGTTGTCATAGTATTGCCTGAATCTTCGCATCGGCGGCGCAGGGTCGAGAACCGAAAAGTGGCAAAGAAAGGTTAGAGGCCAAGCCTGGGTAGTTGAGAAAGCATTCGTTTTCTCCAAATACTGTTCAAGACGAGCATTTGGCGTCGGTAAGGAGTTGCCAACGCCCAGGAAGGACCGTTGCCCGCCTACTCGCGTTCGGCCAGGTTGCAGCCAGTGTGGGCACCTGGTCGGATCACTTCGTTTCGTGCGGCCTGTCGGCGCTTCTGTCCGCCCGACGCTCAACATCCGGTATTTAGCTGTATCTGCTTACTATTGCGGTGGGCGGCGAATGAACTGGGCTCAATAAGGTAGGCCGAGACATCAGTGTAAATGCGTGGCCTCCGTCTGGTCAACACAGTGGGCGGGTCTGGGTCTGCTCCAGATTCTTGGGTGGACGTTGTCTGAAGCAGGATTTGCAGGATTTTTGTGGATTTTCAGGATTGTAGGCGAACGGCTGATGCCTTTTCAGCGGATCCTTTTGGGGTCAGTTGGAAGGGCAGATTGCAGAGGGGGAGTAGTCCGGGATGCACCTGTCGGAGAGGCAGGAGTGAAGAGCAGTGAGACACGCCCCAGATCCTAGCGGGTTGTCCCGGGATCCAATGTATGCCCGCCGAGACTTCGAATTATTGCTTTTGAGAGTTCGATCCAGTTTTTCAGCGCGAAAATTCTTTGATTGAGACAGTGCAGGG
The DNA here is from genome assembly GCA_965221345.1 of Caldilineaceae bacterium. GTDB lineage: Bacteria > Chloroflexota > Anaerolineae > Caldilineales > Caldilineaceae > Bin5. The sequence continues at coordinate 3,470,104 of CBDCSD010000002.1, read as the reverse complement.
CGCTTTTTCGTGGAAAAAGCAGTGCATCTTCCACAGGGCAATTGCAACGTAATTCGGACGCCAAAATAGCCGACGAAGGGCGCCCACAAGGGGCGCCCCTACCCGATTCAGGCAGCCTCACGTGGGTTTGTCCCAATTTCATGCAATTGCCTTGGCATCTTCCAGCGCCAGTGTTGACGACTTTCCATGTTCTGGGTATGCTAAGGTAGTTCCTCTTACCTCTTCCCTTTCACACAAGGAGCGCTCCATGTCACGGGAGAATAATCGCGTGCGAAACCAGGTGGACGTGCAAGTAGTCGGCGAGACTTTTCCTGCTTCGGAAAGGATTCTGACTCCAGAGGCGCTGGCGTTTGTCGCAGAATTGCACGGCAAGTTCGATGCCAGGCGTCAGGAGTTGCTGGCGGCTCGTGCGGCGCGTCAGGTCCGCATCGACGCCGGCGATATTCCAGGCTTCCTGCCAGAAACGAATGAAGTGCGGAACGGCAACTGGCAGGTAACCGACACGCCCGATGATTTGCAACAGCGCTGGGCTGAGATTACCGGTCCGGTCGACCGCAAGATGGTGATCAATGCACTCAATTCCGGGGCAGATGTCTTCATGGCGGACTTTGAGGACGCCAACTCCCCAACATGGGAAAACTGTGTGGATGGGCAGTTGAACCTATATGATGCAGTTCGTCGACAGATTCGACTTGAGGATGAGGCCAGGGGGCGGGTCTATGAACTCAATGACGAGATCGCGACGCTGCTGGTGAGGCCGCGCGGCTGGCACCTTGTGGAAAAGAATGTATTGGTAAATGGTGATCCGATCTCAGCCAGTCTGTTCGATGTGGGGCTGTATGTTTTCCACAATGCGGCGGAACGCCAGCGGCGGGGCAGCTCATGCTATTTCTACCTTCCCAAGTTGGAGAACCATTTAGAAGCGCGACTGTGGGCCGAAGTGTTTGCACACGCTGAAGAGGCGCTGGGCATTACCCACGGCTCTTTCCGGGCGACAGTACTGATCGAGACGATCCTGGCTGCGCTGGAGATGGAAGAGATTCTCTACGAGTTGCGTGACTATTCGGCGGGATTGAACGCGGGCCGGTGGGACTACATTTTCAGCGCGATCAAGAAGTTCCGCAACAGTCCTGATACGGTCCTGCCAGAGCGGGCACAGGTTACGATGACGACACCGTTTATGCGAGCCTACACCGAACTCCTGGTTCGAACCTGTCACAGTCGGGGAGCGCATGCAATCGGCGGAATGGCTGCATTCATACCTAGTCGCCGGGATCCGGAGATCAACGAGGAGGCGTTAGCAAAGGTGCGCGCGGACAAGGAGCGGGAATCCGGCGACGGCTGCGATGGCACGTGGGTAGCACATCCTGATCTAGTGCAGTTGGCGCGCGGGATTTTCGAAGAGGCCACTGGGGGCGCGCCGCACCAGAAGCACGTCATGAGAGAGGATGTGGCGGTGACGGCGGCGCAGATTGTCGACGTAGGCGTTCCGGGCGGTACAATTACGGAGAGTGGTCTGCGCACGAATGTGGATGTCTCGCTCCAATATTTGAATGCGTGGCTGTTGGGAAATGGCGCGGTGGCCATCTACAATCTGATGGAGGACGCGGCGACCGCCGAGATTTCCCGCTCGCAGATATGGCAGTGGATTCGCCACCAAGCCAAGCTGGAGGATGGGACTACGGTCACACGCGAGCTGTACGAGCAGATCCGTGACGAGGAACTGAAGAGACTGGGGGAATATGGCCCAGGCAGGTTGGAGGAGTCGGCTGAGATTTTGGACAGGCTAATTCTGACCGACGAGTTTGTCGAGTTCCTTACACTAATTGCCTACGATCATCTGACGTAGCCTGGGTATCCTCGATTTGACGGCAGTTAATGCTTTTTCAGTTCGGTTCAAGTTGGCAGTTCTGTTAGACTTAGGATGAATGTCACGCGTGCAGCGGGCGTGATAGACATGTCAGAAGGGCCAATGCAAAGATTAGCCAGCAGTTTGGAAAGACGGATCGCAGAGGAGCCGGCCGCGACGATTTTCCTGCTTCTGCACGTCAGTGAATCGGGGCGGGAGCAACAGGCAGCAATTGAGAGAGCGGGATTTGTCGTGCGGCATCAGACAACGCTCGTTCCTTGTTACGCTGTGAGCGGCCCTGGGCAAGGCCTAAAGGCGCTGTTGACAGAATCGTGGCTCGTCAGGGTCGAGGAAGACGGCGAAGTTCAGACAATGTAAGATTTTGAAACGGGAAGTTGAGGTCTTGGGGACTTAGGGACGGCACTGAGGCAACCAAGACGCCCTTAGCGCAGTATGGCCTGAAACTGAGCCGATCTACCGGCTGCCTGGTCTCTTTAACATACCGGACCAGGTCATAGGTCTTCAGTATCAATCGCGCTGACGCACAGAGAGACGACTGTTCAGAAACAGCTGGACAAGAGTTCAGTTGGATGTGGACGGTGCTGCATGCTTGCAGCACTGACGCGGCCATGGTCACTCGAGGCTTTTCCCTGACTGACCGGCTGGACGTTGTGATTGAACGCTATCATGAGGAGTTTGGACGATGTATTCGGAGAAATTCTCCGCCCAAGTTCGGGATGTCATTGAGCAGGCCCGACTGGCAAATGAAGAAGTGCAGGTTATTGTCAGGTTTCATTCCGCGGGCAGTCAACGAAGTATAGGCAGACTGGCTGCAGGCGCAGGCGCCATCAAGGTCAATCAAGAGTACAGACTGATTCCGGCAACAGCTGTTTCGTTGAGACCATCGGCGCTGGACGAACTGACAGATTCGGACGATGTGGCGGAGATATGGCTGGATGAGGTCGTCCACATTTTGTTGGATGTTTCGACTCCTCATATACGAGCGCCCCAAGTTTGGGAGCAGTTGCGAAATGACGGGGAAGGGGTAACAATCTGCGTGGTTGACACGGGTATCGACGCCACGCACCCGGACTTTGCCGGACGGGTCGGTCTGACCGCAGATTTTAGTGGGAAGGGTTCGGCGGCTGATGGCAACGGCCATGGCACGCACGTTGCCTCTACGGCAGCAGGGACGGGGGCCGCGAGCGGGGGAAAGTACGTCGGTGTGGCCCCGGGGGCAACGATTATGGCGGCCAAAGCGCTGGCTGACAATGGCAGCGGACGAATGAGCAACGTAATGGCCGGCCTGGAGTGGGCGGCCCAAAACGGCGCCGACGTATTGAATCTGTCACTGGGCAGTCGGGGCAACAGCGACGGCTCCGATGCGCTGAGCACGATGTGCAACGCGATCGTGGATTTGGGCAAGATAATGGTTGTGGCGGGAGGAAACAGCGGCCCGCGGCAGAGCACGATCGGCAGCCCCGGAGCGGCTGAGCAGGTAATAACGGTGGGCGCTTCCGACGACCAGGACAGTGTCGCCCGTTTCAGCAGCCGGGGACCGACCGCAGACGGACGCGTCAAGCCGGACATCGTCGCGCCCGGCAGCAAAATCGTTGCGGCCCGTGCTGCAGGTACGTCGGTAGGCCAAGTGGTGGATGAATATTATACGACGGCCAGCGGCACGAGTATGGCCACGCCCCATGTAGCCGGCTTGGCTGCGCTGATGCTAAGAGCCGCTAGAGGCCTTGGGCCAGCGGACATCAAGAAAATGCTGATGGCCACGAGCGTTGACATAAACGTTTCCGCGAATGGACAGTCCGAGGGCGACAAGTACATTCAGGGCGACGGACGCATCGACGCGTTGACTGCCGTGCAGTTCGCGGATACTGGCCAGCAGCCCCCACCCCACAAGCCGTCTCTTCCGGTTCCTGCTCCTCCCTCTCCCAATCCCAGTCCGCCGGTCGGCTGCATGGCTGCGCCGCTGCGCATACTCAAACTTATTTAGACCTGGCTATTGGAGTCATGTCAGGGTGAGCCAGGCGGCGCGCCTTGCGAGGTCCGATAGGTCGTCATGTGTATCGGAGACAGGGTGGACCGCGGGCCGGACGGTATTCGAATGGGCAGATCAGACAGTTCTTCGAGCGCGATGGAGGAACGAGCACGGAAACGCGAGGCAATTGGCCTGGCTCCGAGCCGCCCCACGTCCAAGGCCGTCGTAAACAGTCCACCTGAGGCCAGACGAGGGATTCCTTTCATTGCGCTGGCTATCGTTGTCCTTGCTGCAGTTGCGGCCGGCTTGATCATATGGCGAGCCTCGAACATCACGGAAGGGTCATTTGCCGGCCGAACCCTGTCGCCGCCGGCAGGAGAACGCCTGATAGCGCGGGATGATTTCGCCGAGCCCCAATTCAAGCTGCCGATCCGCGCCAATGCGGAGTCCGAACAGCGCTATGTTGGAGACCTCTACCAGATAAGAATATTGCGTCCCGGTGGGAGAGCGTGGGCAACGCTAGGCCAACTGAACCTGGGGGCGTACAGATTGGCGGCTGACCTGCGGCTGGCGCTGCAAGAGGAGCTTGCCTGGGGCTACGGCGGGTTAATTGTTCGATTCCAGAATGAGGAAAATTTCTATCTGTTTGTGGTAGACGGTCAGGGCGAGTATCAGATACAACTTATTGAGAACGGTGCGTGGCGGACGATTCAGCCCTGGACGCACACACCGGCGCTTTCATCAGGGAGCCAGAATTTGTTGTCCGTTGCGGATGACGGCGTCAAGCTTAGCTTTTTCATCAACGCCACCCCTGTTACCACTGTTCCCAATCCACGCCTGCCTGTCGGCGACGTCGGCATCGTAGTCGGCGCGCGCAGCCAGGGCCAAGCCCAAGGCCTCTTCGACTGGGTGGCTCTTTACGAAATCCCCATTGCCAGATAGCGCACATGCAACCGTGTGCCGAGAGGCGGCAAGCCGGCCTGTCTCAAGGCAACTATATTTTTCCATCGAAGGCGCCTCAACTGAGAGGAATCTCGCTGCCGAGGACATCAAATGCTCTGACCTGTGCGTCGGCCACTGGTGTTTTTTCGACTTGATCATGGAAGAGTGTCCAGATCATCGTATCAACCGGCGAACCATTCGTGCCCACTCCTCGCCGGCGCAGCAGTGCTTCCTGCACGTATCCCAACTTGCGAGGGATGGTGGCGCTGCGTACGTTGGCGGTATCGCAGTGGATTTCAACCCGGTCAACCTTATGTACGGCGAAGGCTACCCTGGTGAGGGCAGCTGAAATCTCGGTCGCCAACCCCTTGTTTATCAAGTCGGCGCGAATCCAGTACCCTATTTCCAGGGCGCTACCTGCTACGCGTTTGTGTAACCCGGTTCCGCCCCAGACCTCACTTTCGTCCGGCGAAAAGATCCCGTAGACGTAATCTTCGTCCAGATCAAACGCGGCCCGCCAGCGGCGGAGCAGCGCAATCTTCTCCTCCGGAGTAGACGGTTCGTTTGCCGCCCAAGGCATCCAAGCTCTCAAGTGGTCGATGCTCTGCGAAAGTGCTTGTAGCAGACTTTCGGCGTCGTTTGGATGCCAGCAGCGCACAACTGTGCGCTCGGACTCGATCCGATAGGCCGGGCATCGATCTGTGTTGGAGTGGTCAGGAGAGTTTGCAGAAGTCATTGGCAGCCTCAAGCACTGATGGTCAATCCTGCGAACCTTTTTGTTCGCTCTCAGAGTTGGCCTCGGCCTGCTTTCCCGGGGACCACTCGACGGCAATCGGCTCCGGATCTTTGCGCACGAAGATCAGTTTGTCCTCTTCTCCATCTTGTGCTGGGGCAAAGTCGATCAGGACCTCGTCTCCCGTCCGGTACTCTGCTCGCAGCAATCGTTTGCTGAGTTCATTTTCGACCCGCTTTTGGAGAAGTCGGCGCAGCGGTCGGGCGCCGTACTCGGCGTGGAAGCCCATGTCGGCGAGATGATGGCGGGCGGTCTCGGTCATCTCGACACTGATTCCGATTTCGTCGAGGCGTTGGGCGATTTCTTCCATCAACAGACTTACGATATCGCGGACGTTTTCCTTGGTCAGCGGGTCGAATACAATCGTTTCGTCGATGCGGTTGAGGAATTCAGGACGGAAGAGCCGCTTCATCTGCTTGCTGTACTCACCCTGCGCGAGGGCGTTCTCGTCAAGTTCCGGAGTGGCGAAGCCCAGAGGACCGCGCTTGATCGATTCTGCGCCGACGTTACTGGTCATGATGACGACTGTGTTACGGAAATTAATTGTGCGTCCCTGACCGTCGGTCATGTGACCGTCGTCCATGATTTGCAGCAGCGTGTTCCAGACCTCCGGGTGGGCCTTTTCGATCTCGTCGAAGAGCAGCACTTGATATGGCCTTCTGCGCACTTGTTCGGTGAGTTGGCCGCCTTGCTCGTAGCCAACATAGCCTGGAGGGGCGCCAAAGAGTTTGCTGACGGAGTGTCCTTCGCGATATTCGCTCATATCGACTCGCAGGAGTGCGTCTTCGCTGTCGAAGAGGAAGGCGGCAAGGACCCTGGCCAATTCGGTTTTGCCGATGCCGGTGGGCCCGAGGAAGAGAAAGGTGCCAATGGGCCGGCGGGGGTCTTTCAGGCCGCTGCGCGCTCTGCGGATCGCATCGCTGACAGCCTCTATGGCCCGCTCCTGGCCGATAATTCGCTGCCGGAGGTAGTCTTCCATTCGTAGCAGCTTTTCCATCTCCTCTTCGAGCAGGTCCATCACAGGAATACCTGTCCAACTGTGAACGATTGCGGCGACGTCGGCGGTGTCTACCACGTCATCAAGGTTGGTATCGGCTTTCCAGGCCTTGAGCGCTGACTTGAAGTCTTCTCTAAGTCGCGCCAGTTCGGCCTTTGTCTGGGCTGCTTTTTCGTAGTCCCGCTCTGTCCAGGCGTTTTCTTCCAGGTCCGTCAGTTGCTGAATGGAGGCTTTTGTTTTCTTCAGGTCATCGGGCATGGCGTGCATTGCCACCCGAAGGCGGGCCGCGGCTTCGTCGATAACGTCGATGGCTTTGTCGGGCAGCTTGCGGTCGGGGACATAGCGATGGCTGAGGCGAACAGCTTGCTCGAGTGCATCTTCCGTGTAGGTGATGGCGTGATGCTCCTCATAGCGGAGGCGCAATCCACGCAGGATTTCGATGGCATCGTCGACGTTCGGTTCGTCTACGAAGACAGGGGCGAAACGCCGTTCGAGCGCAGAGTCCTTTTCGATGTGCTGGCGGTATTCGTCCAGTGTGGTGGCGCCGATACACTGCAACTCTCCGCGCGAGAGTGCGGGCTTGAGCATGTTGCTGGCGTCGAGCGCGCCGGCGGCGTTGCCGGCGCCGACGACGGTGTGCAACTCATCCACAAACAGAATGATCTCTCCCTCGCTGCGGCGGATTTCATCCATGGCCGCCTTCAACCTTTCTTCGAATTCGCCGCGGAAGCGGGTCCCGGCGATCATGGCCCCCAAGTCCAAAGAAATCAGACGCTTGCCGGAGAGAATGTCAGGCACATCGTTAGCCATGATCTGCTGGGCCAACCCTTCGATGATGGCCGTTTTGCCGACACCGGCTTCACCTATCAGAACTGGATTGTTCTTAGTGCGCCGACAAAGAACCTGCATCACGCGCGTGACCTCTTCTTCGCGGCCGACGACAGGATCCAGTTTCCCTTCGGCGGCGGCTTGCGTCAGGTCGCGGCCGTACTTTTCCAGCACTTGAAACTTGCTTTCGGCGTCCGGCTCGTTTACGCTCTGGCCTCCCCTGAGTTCTTCGATAGCGCCATAGAGGCGTTCCTTGGTGACGCCTGCGTCACGCAATATGTTTGCGCTGTGGGTGTTGCGCTCGCTGGCTATGGCGAGCAGAATGTGTTCAGTGCTGATATATTCGTCCTGAAGTTTATTTGCCTCATCATTGGCGACGCCCATCACGCGATTGAGTCGGGGAGTGATGAAGACCTGTACAGTGGGGACCCCGCTGTAGGGCGCATTACCACTTTTGTGCGCTGCGTCAAGGACGGCTTCCAACTTACGGGCGATGACGTCCACGGCCGCTCCGAGGGCCTCCAAGATTTGGGGCACTGTTCCCTCTGGTTGTTCCACCAGCGCCAGGAAAAAGTGTTCAGTATCGATCTGCGTATGTTTGTACTTTTGCAGAATTTCCAGGGAACGCGTGGCCGCATGTTGGGCCTTCTGGGTGAAACGGTCAAATGGCATCATTGGTGTCTTTCCCAGTTTCTCGTAAGTGGTTCTGTTCGAAAGAAGTGCAAGATCTTCAGGAACTGACATCCAAAGATAAGCAGTCCCAGTTGGCAGTATTCTGGCGGGCGCGCAGCCATGGAAGGGTTCATTTAAGATGGCGCGAAAGAGTAATTTTCGAGCCTCTTGTATAGTAAACCATATCTTCATCAGCACTACCATTGAGAAACATTAGAATTACATTAGGATTGCCACAATCAGGTCCAATAAGCCTTGTGTGCGTTCGGGTAACTTAGAATTATTCTAATTAACACTTGACAAGGTTTGCAAGAGGGAGTAGACTGGCAATGTATTTATTTAGATTGGTTCTAATTAAGATAGAAGATCCTGGATATGGCCGCTCAGTATATCGACACACTTCGCCGTGCTGGATTGCGAGTAACGAGCCAGCGGGTAGCCGTGTGCGAATTCCTAGCCAATACAAAGCGTCATCCAACGACTTCGCAGGTCTATGAGGCAGTGCGAAAGACGCATCCGGAGATCAGCCAGGCCACAGTTTACAACACGCTCAACACACTGCGTGACCTGGGTGCGATTGTTGAGATCAGTGCAGGCACTGATCATACTCATTACGAGACGGATCCTTCTCCGCACATCAATATAGTGTGCCTGCGATGTCATCAGATTGCGGACCTGCAGGACAGCTTGGCGCCCGATATGTTGATGGACAATATCTTTCAAAACACGGGATTCCGCGCTACTGCGCTGCAGGTCCAGGTATCGGGATTCTGTCCGGACTGCCAGCAGGCCAAGCGGGAGGAAATTGGCAGGAAGCTGCGGGCAATGTCTGAGCGGAACGAGCATGAGTTTTCGGAAACAGTCAGAAGGCGCCATGCGTCCGATGGGAAATCATGAGCAGAAAGGTGGAACATATGACCACCTGTTGTTATAAACAGGTAGACTTGATCGATCAGGACGGTAGGCTCCTCTCGAGTGTCAGGTCCTACTCGCCGCTCGAGCCTGAGTTCTGGCGCAATAACCCTGAAATCATTCTGGCCTCGGTTACTCTCATCTCTCTGCTGGTAGGCTGGATAGGTGGACCGGTCAGTGGTCTGCTGCCTAGTTGGGCGATTGCAGTTTTTGCCCTTACGGCATATGCCGCCGGCGGTTATTCCGGGGCCAGAGCGGCGCTAACAGATGCTGGGCGGGGCAACTTCAATATCGACTTCCTCATGATCGCGGCGGCGCTGGGCGCGGCGTTTATTGGGGAGTGGGAAGAGGGCGCGCTGCTGCTATTTCTCTTTACGCTTAGCGGCGCCTTGGAATCGTTTGCGTCGGACCGAACGCGGCAGGCTATTATCAGGTTGGCAGAATTGCGACCGGATACCGCTAGTGTTCGGCGCGAAGGCGCGGTCATTGAAATGTGTGTTGAGGCGCTGGCGATTGGAGATGTGGTTGTGGTGAAGCCTGGCGAAAGGATGCCGGTTGACGGCACTGTGATTCAGGGCACAACTACGGTCGACCAGAGCCCGATAACAGGTGAAAGCATTCCCGTCTACAAAGGCGTAGGCGACACCGTGTTTTCGGGAACGATCAATGGCAGCGGCGCGCTTGAACTGGAAGTTACCAGACTGGCTTCTGACAGCACGATCAGCAAGATAATCGGCCTGGTCCAAGAAGCTCAGAACAACGCGGCTCCGACGCAGCGGCTGATCGACAGATTCAGCCAGCCTTACACGCTGGCGGTGATTGGCGTAACGCTTCTAGCCATAGCTGTCCCCTTCTTTTTTGCGGCAGAACCGTTCAGCAGGACGATCTACAGGGCGATGACCCTGTTGGTCGTGGCCAGTCCCTGCGCGCTTATCATCAGCACGCCGGCGTCGATTCTCAGCGCGATAGCGGCGGCGGCCCGTGAAGGTATTTTGTTCAAGGGTGGGGCCTACCTTGAAAAGGCCGCCAATCTCGATATGCTTGCGTTCGACAAGACTGGGACCTTGACTTACGGCAAACCAGAGCTGACTGACGTTGTGCCGTTGAATGGCTACAGCGAGGAGGACCTAATCGCGTGTGCCGCCGGGGCCGAGAGTCTTAGCGAGCACCCGATTGCCCAGACCATCGTTGAACGGGCGCAGGAGATGAACCTGGCCTATGACTCGCCAGAGGACTTTCGCGGCATAGCTGGACACGGAGTCCAGGCCATTTATGGGAACGGCGCCGGCAAGGAGATGGTCTATATAGGCAATGACAAGCTGTTCATGAGCGAGGCGATGGACCTTTCGCCATCGATCCGCGAGCTAGGTAAACGACTGCAAGAGGAGGGAAAGACGGCCATTCTTGTGGTTCGCCGCAGCATTGCACTGGAGGAAAAAGTCGCGGAGATTGTTGCAGGGGAAGCAGCCTCGCCCTCCGGGCCTCATAGTGCCGCGGCATCTGGCCGCGATTGGGAGGCGGTTGGATTCCTGGCAGTAGCGGACACGGTGCGGTCCAATGCATCTGAGACTATAGCCACTCTCAAGCAGTTGGGAATCACGCGGGTGGCCATGGTGACTGGAGACAACCAAGACGTGGCTGCTGCGGTCGGCGACCAGGTCGGTCTGGAGGAAGTCTATGCAGAGCTTCTGCCCGAGGAGAAGGTAAGAATAGTGGGAGAACTGGTTGAGGCAGGATCGGTGGCGATGATCGGCGACGGTGTGAATGATGCGCCGGCAATGGCAGCCTCCGACCTTGGCATTGCGATGGGGGGCGCCGGCACCGATGTTGCCTTGGAGACAGCAGATGTTGTGCTCATGTCCGATGATCTCAGCAAGCTTCCCTTTATGCTTCGCCTTAGTCGGCGGGCAGGTGAGATAGTTCGCCAGAATTTGTACTTTTCGGTTGGGATCATTCTGACGCTTGTTGTTCTTACCGTCATTGTGCCATTCCTGGTGCCCGATTTTCGGCTGCCTCTACCTGTTGGCGTGCTTGGGCACGAGGGCAGTACGCTGATTGTCGTCATAAACGGACTTAGGATGCTGACGATGAAATCGAAGCAGTAGCGATGGGGGCGGCCGCTCCCTTGCGGGCTCAGTTAACTGTAGTCGGGGTAGGCCGCCGGCAAAGATGTTCTTATCGCCAGCACAAGACACCATAGGCAGTAGGCCGCAAGTGCGATCATCAGAGGTCTTGATTCGGGAAGCAGCAGGGGTGAAGGAAGGGCGAGTATACCGGCGACTGCGCCGGGCGCCATCCATCTGAGTGGGAGCTTGCCCAAGATAACTAAGTCAACGCAGATCCAGGCCGTTAGGCTACCTCCCATGAACAGCCCCGCTTCCAAAATCGTCAACGCTATTTGATCAATAAGCGATCGCCAAATGGCAATAGTTCCTGCAGGACTAATGCCGGCGTTGCCGATTTCTGCCAGCTCAAATCGAATCATGCCGACCAGGACTCCGACAATCAGGAGCGTCGCCGAGATTATGAGTAATCCGGATTGGATAATACTGCTTATACGGTGGACGGGCGAATAGCTGTGCATCATAGCCGCCAGAAAGATCATCCACGCGAAAGTCGCCAACAGCCAGAGCCATCCACCCAGTCCCCACTGCAAAAGAGTCCCCTCAACCAACTCAAGTTGTGGTAGAGCCTGATCAGACCGAAGGTAGATGGGTCTAAGAACGAGAAACGTGTAGATGGCAGCGGCAAGAGCAGTGGTTCCGGCAAATCTTGCAGCGCGAATCAGCTTCATTGGCTTGCCTCGCCGTATGAACCGCCTGGGCCGATGTGATCGTCGTTGTCGTCGTTAGCGGACGACCGGATTGCCCCTTGCCCGATGCTTATGTTTGCCCCAGGTGCTTGCCGCAGTCGGTAGATGAACTCCACGGATTTGAGCCGGCGTTCCAGCACGGTCACCAGGTAGCGCTGCAAAACACTCTCGACGGCCAGCGCGGTGGACTGGACTAACCGCAGCCCACGCAGAGCATCCCACTGTGTGCGAGACAGATGGCGCAGAATTTTGAGCGTTGGAGCCGCAATCGGCTCTGCGCCGTGCAGGGACCGGCCGCAATCAGGGCAATAGACACCGCCTGCATTCAAGTGCAGGAAGTTTTCGACCGGTTGGAGGACATCGCCGCAGCCAAGACATGCGAACAGTTCGGGCTGAAAACCCATCTGACTGAGGAGATGAAGTTCGAACCAGCGCATGAGCAGATCCACGTCCGCCGCGGCCCCCGAACCGGCGTCCAATTCTCGCAGGCACAGCAAGAGCAGCTCCCATACGATCTCGTTTTCATCTTTTTCCGCGGTAAACGCGTCGACAAGCTCGCAAATGTAGGCTGCCCGGCTTATGCTCTCGAGATTTCCGCGGAGATTAAGAAAGCTCTCTACTGTGACGCATTCCGTAATGATGTCCCAGGTGCGGGCCTGGGCAACGAGGAGGTTGGCGTGGCTGAAGAGTTCCAGGTGCCCTGCCTTGCGGCTCGTGGTCTTGCGCGAACCTTTGGCAATGAGCACAAGTTTTCCCTGACGCGGAGTGAAGACTGTCAATATCCGGTCAGCGTCGCTGTAGTTTCTACGCCGCAGAATCACGGCCCTGGTGCGATAGGTATGACTACGGTTTACCACAGGCGTTTTTCGACTGGCATTGACATTTCCCCACGATGGCGTTGATCCCGTAAGGTTGGGCTCCCACTTGGGTCAGGGCAGTTTAATGGTCGGAATGAGGCGAAATCACGCTTTGAAAGTTTCGGCGAAGAGTGGGCGAAACAGACTGTGCAAGAGGACATCTACCGTGGACATCCAAGTGCGGACGGAAAGCTGGCGATTTGCAGGTGGCGGCTTCAGTTCGCCGGAAGTGGGCCTTGAAGATAAGCTATTACTTCCTGCCGCCCTGGCTCTCTTCCGCTTCAGTGGCCAGGAGGTCGAGCTGTTCGGGAGTGCCCAAGGCGATCATCGTGTCGCCCGCCCGCAGCGAAAACTCTACGCCCGGGTTGACGAAAATTTCGCCATCGGGTCGTCGCACTGCCAGGATGTTGGCGCCCACCCTTTTGCGAATTTCGGTCGCGGCGATGGTCTGATCGCGCAGCGTTGAACGCTCGCTCACGATGATGTCCTCGATCAGAATGTCGACTTCGCCGCGGTGCATTACAACGTCCATAAACTCCAAAATATTGGGATGGATAAGTTGTCGGGCCATACGGCGGCCACTGGTAACATAGGGGTTGATGACATGGTCTACGCCAGCCATCTGCAGTTTGCGTTCGCTCTCATGACTATTTGCGCGTGAAATGACCGTCAGGTTCGGGCTAAGAGCGCGTGCCGTCAGCGCCACATAAACATTGTCCGAGTCGTTGGGCAAGCAGCAGCAGATTCCCGAAGCGTGTCCGATTCCAGCTTGAATCAGGGCAGCGTCATGAGTCGCATTGCCTTCCACGGGTATCACGCCCAGGTTTTCCAACTCCGGACCAAGGGTTGCCAAGGTTTCGATCACGACCAACTGAACATTGTTTGCCAGGAGTTCGTTCACGACATGCTCGCCGACTCTGCCGTACCCACAGACGATGAAATGTCCTCTCAACTTATCTATCCGCTTCTGCATGCGTTTTCTCCAAAAAAGGCTGCGGAACTCCCCGGCCACAATGAGATCAGCCAACGTACTGAACGCATACGCCGTAGTGCTGACTCCCAAGATTATCAATGCCCCGGTGAATACGCGGCCAACAGGTGAGAGTGGACGTATTTCGCCGAATCCAACAGTGCTGATCGTGATGACGGTCATGTAAACGCTGTCAGTCCCCGACCAGCCCTCGATCACCATATATCCCACAGAGCCAAGCCCAAGCAGGAGGACATAGAGCGCCGAAACGATTATGACTTGACGATAAAGTTTCCGGCCAGCAACTGTCAAGTCCGCTTTCCTCCATGAACCGGATTGCCTAGCGTCGTGTCTGATGCGGTAAGAGCCAAGCACATGAATCGCGGCGCAAAAGTTGTCGGCGCGAGAGTGCAGAAATCGGATTCGAGAGACGGTCCAAGAGAGGGAGTTCCATAGGGTAACGTGCTAGTCCTGGCACTGCGACACTTTTTTGACTAGAACGGGTACAGGGCGGCCGCGCTTTCGAAACTGAAGAGATTCGTATAGTTTTTGGGAGAGGCCGTTGCTTTCCTGCGTGTTTAGAAAGACGCGGCCTATCCCCAGTTGATGGGCGTAACAAAGGCTCGCTACCAACAGCTGCCGACCTATACCTCGATCCTGGGAGCATGGGTGGACGGCCAGCCGCACTAGTTGGGCTGAGTCATAGCCGCTTTGGGATCGATTTGAATTGAGGCGAAGCGCGGAGTACCCCACCGTCTGCCTTGCCATCTCAGCGATTTCAAAACGGCAGTCGCGATGGAGAGTCTGCAGGTCAGCCACCCCCATGTGCCACAGGGGTTCAAAGGTTGAAGCATCCAGGCGAGCCAACGGCGGCAGGTCGGTCCGTTTCGCCGGGCGCAGGGCGGCCGGTTGCGGTATGGGCTGGAAGGCGCGAGAAATACGTTCGTAAAATCGGACTGCATCGCGATAGGCGAAACCGGTCTCTTTCAAGCTGGCCTGGAGCCAACGCTGCTCGGTCAGGGCGTAGAAGAGATAGCCTTGAGGTTGTACGGGCAGTTGCTGGCGGACGTTTTCGAAGAGGGCCCTGAACTGTAAACGAGCAGACGCTCCTGCAGACGATAGGGCAACGGCACGCAGAGACACTTTGGTTGGCGCGGAGACAGGCAGAGCTTCGGAGCGTTGCACCGAATCGAAAGAGACAAAACCCTTCAGTCTTTCGGTTTGGTGATCAACTAAGACAGCGTTTGCTCCCTTGAGCAAATCGGGTACTTCGGTGCTGCCCAGGTCATCGTAAAAGTAGCTGCGCAAACTGGTGGAGTGCAAGCGGTGCATCTCCGGCAGATCTTCCAATCGGCCTGGGCGAATCGATGAGAGGTTCATCTGGGCGAATCGAGTATTTTGCGTTCTCCATAAACGCTTTCGTAGTATTGCTGGAATTCTCCGTCGCGAATCGGTTGCCACCACCAAGTGTTGTCCCGATACCAGCGGGCGGTTGCGCGAATCGCTTCTTCCGGTGTGTAGTCCGGCTCCCAGCCCAATGCAATCATTTTACTCACATTCAGGCTGTAACGCCGGTCGTGACCCAGGCGATCTTCGACATGTTGGATGAGGCTGCGAGGCTTGCCAAGCTCATCCAGCAGGATTTCTACCATTGCCAGATTCGTCATCTCGCGGCCCGTACCGATGTTATAGGCTTCGCCGATACGGCCGCGCCGCAGGATCAGGTGAATTGCAGCGCAGTGGTCGGTGACGTACTGATAGTCTCGCATCTGTTTCCCGTCGCCAAAGACTGGCAATCGCAGGGAAGCGAGCGCGTTGGTAATGAACAGCGGAACCACCTTTTCGGGGTACTGGTATGGGCCAATGTTGTTGGCTCCGCGACTGATCGTAACAGGCAGGCCGTAGGTGATGTGATAGGCGTTGACAAACAGGTCGGCGCTGGCCTTGCTGGCGGCATAGGGGCTGCGGGGGGCCAGGCCGTCGGCCTCTACCGAACGGCGACTGCCTTCGATATGGCCGTACACTTCGTCGGTGCTGATTTGGTGGAAGCGCAGGTTTCCAAATTTGCGGGCCGCCTCCAGGAGCACATAGGTACCATAGACGTCGGTCTGTACAAAGGCGTCTGGATCGAGTATCGACCGGTCCACATGTGTTTCGGCGGCAAAGTTGACGATGGTGTCGATATTGCTACTGGCAAACGTTTCCTCCACCTTGGCGGCGTCACAGATGTCGCCCTGAACAAAGTGATAACGGTGCCCGTACCGTTCGCTGACGTTGGCCAGGTTTTCGAGACGCCCGGCATAGGTTAGCTTGTCGTAGACGGTTACCCGCACGGCCGGTTCGCTATTCAAAAGGTAGCGGACAAAATTGCAGCCGATAAAGCCTGCGCCGCCCGTAACCAGGATGTTTTTCATGCGAACCTTTCAGAGTAGAACTATGAACGTTACCTGCGCCGCCACTGCTGGCTTTCCCAAGTGCGTCGCAAGCGCCTCACTCTGCCAGGCTGGCGGCTTGCCGGTAGAGGAAACTCGACCCCTAATGTCAAGGTCGGAAGTTGGCGCAGCGACGGGAGGAGGCAGTGATCCAGTCCGGGAGGGGGTGGAGAGCGCCATGCCCACTGCCAAAGCGCCTTCTCCTCGCCACCGGCCGTGGCGGCCAAAAAACTGATGTCGTTCCAGAGAGCGCGACGCGCCTCGTGCATGACGTTCATCAGCTTATCCCAGTAGGCGCGCATTTTGGGCTGCTCGAACTCGAGAAAATGCGTGGTAAAGCTGGAACTCTCTGCGGTCGAGTTTACAGGTGGCTGCGCCGTCTGATAGGCCGCGAAAAACTCTTGTGCCCAATATTGTTCGGCGCGTTGAAAGGAAGGAAGCAGCAAGTCGGCAAAAAATGTGACGTTAACGGTGCTGACCCGCTCCTCCACCTGGACGAGGCGGGGCACATGTTCCGGCCACAGGTCGAAAAATGCCGGGACGTCAAACTCCTGCCATTCCCCGTATGCTCTGGCCATCCGCCTCATCCTATCGGCCACCTGGGCGACTGTCGTTACAGCCGTCTGGACTTCCTTGGCGCCGACATGGTTTTGTACCGTATAGGCCGGTGAGAGCGAACGAGTGTTGAAGATCTGTGTGTAGGAGGCCGGTAGTGCGCACCTGTCGATTTGGCGCATCTTTGCAGCAAGGGCAGGCACGCTGCGGACAGCCACTTCACCCCTGGATTGGGCACCGTTGCGGCTTTCATAGGAGTCAGGCCTGTCATTCATCAGGATAACGACTCAGAGAACTCATCGTGCAGGAGTTGAAACAGATAGAGGCCATAGCGGTTTGACCGCAGCGCTTCGGCCAAGGAGCGGAACTGGTCGCGACTGATATATCCTCGCCTGAAGGCGATTTCCTCCGGGCACGAAATCATCATCCCCTGTCTTTCTTGCAGTGCATGAACGAAATTTGCGGCCTGGAGCAAAGATTCATGCGTACCGGCGTCCAACCAGGCAAAACCGCGGCCCAGGATTTCAACCTGCAATTCCCCTCGTTCCAGATAATCGTTATTGATGTCTGTAATTTCCACCTCACCTCTGGCCGACGGCTTGAGATGGCGGGCCACTTCGAGGACGCGACTGTCATAGAAGTAGACACCTGGCACGGCAAAGTTGGAGCGGGGATTCTGCGGTTTTTCTTCTATGCTCAATGCCTTACCGGTGTGGTCGAACTCGACAACCCCATATCGACCAGGGTCGGCGACCGGATAAGCGAAAACCAGGGCGCCGCGCTGCAGCGTAGCTGCCTTTTGCAGTATTTCTGGCAGGCCGTGACCATAAAAGATGTTGTCACCCAAGGCCAGACATACCGGAGAGTCGCCTACGAACTCACTGCCGACCACAAAGGCATCGGCAATGCCGCGGGGTTGACTTTGTTCCGCGTAGGTGAACTTTACGCCCCACTGGCTGCCATCCTGGAGCAGTTCACTGTACAAGGGCAGGGCAACTGGGGTACTGACGATGAGGATGTCACGTATCCCTGCCAACATCAGCATTGACAAGGGGTAATAGATCATCGGCTTGTCATAGACTGGCAAAATCTGTTTGCTAAGACTGGTGGTAAGGGGATAGAGCCGTGTACCATGCCCACCAGCCAAGAGGATGCCTTTCATGGCGTTTTCCCGAGATCTGGATACTCGGGCCGGAGGTCAGAGGGTAGTTGGGTCACAGTTCACCTTCCGCTCATCATTGCAGTTACAGATCATTGTCCATAGCCACTGACGACCATCGCATCTTCCGCATCCAGGAGCACTGCTCCGACGATGTTTGTCTGAACTTTCTCCAGGACTCCTTTGGCTCGCTGGGCCTGCTCCCGTTTCGTGCGGCCGGCGGTGACGGCAAGGAGAGTGCCGTCCACTTGGCTGGCCCAAAGTGCGGCGTCGGTTACGGCCAAGACAGGCGGTGCATCGACGAGCACATATTCTGCTTCGCCGGTCAAGATCCGGAGTAACTCGGCCAGCCGTTTGGAACTAAGGAGGGCGACCGGATTGGGCGGCAGCGGCCCCGCTGCAAGAATTTGCAAGTGGGGAATCTGGGTTTCCGTCAGCGCCGGGACTCCTCCGTTTCGCAACCAGTTTGTCAGGCCGACTTCTCCACTGACACTGAAGATTTCATGTTGAAGAGGTCGACGCAGATCGCCATCAACGACGACGACACGGTCGCCGGCGTCAGCCATGACAACCGCAAGATTAGCCAGTGCCTCGCTCTTTCTTGTTTCGGTATCGGGGCAGGTAACGAGCAGCGAATGCAGGGCCTTGTCCAGACTGGAAAACTCGATATTCGTGCGCAGGCTTTGGTATGCTTCCGCGGCCGGGCTGCGGGGAGCGGTCAATGTGACCAGAGATAGGGACATCTATGATTCCTTTGTATATTTCACAAGGCAGGGGCTTGCCTAGCGGTAGGCGACCCCAAACCTCTAACTACTGACTGCGGGCGTTGGAACGCCCTTTCGAATTTCTATTCCCGTAGTTGATCCTGAAGCCGTTACTGGAATGGCGCCGAGAACTGCCAGGCCAAGCGTCCGTTCCACTGAATCGGGCGTTCGAAGAAAGCCGCTTTCCACCCAAATCAGGAGCAGGATCAAACCCACGCCCAACAAGAAACCGAGTATGCCGCCAGCCAAGGCATTGACAAGGGGCTGCGGCTGGTATTGTACAGCCTCGATCGCCGTGCTGACGATCTTGACTTCGATGCGATCGCGCTTGTCCTGCTGTGCATAATAGGCGGTGCGCTCATCGGCAAAATAGTCAGCCAGGGTCAACGCCATGTCTTTGGCAACGATCTTATCTCTCGAACGGGCTTCGATTTTGATCGTGAAAGTAGAGGAGTCCGGCGCAACATCGGTCAGCCGCAGGAACTCGCTCGGATGCATGTCCAGCTGTGCACGGGCGATGACCTCCTCGGCTACCTCGAACGTTCCAATATTGAGAACGAAGTTGCGCATTAACTCTTTGGCTGAATTGCCCAGGCCCCAGTCCGGTCGGGCAGGCACAGTGCTAACATGCACGGTCGCTCTATACATCTCCACCTGGAAGAAGCTAACTCCGTAGGAGAGTAGGCCGGCCAGCAGAACTGCAACAATGACTATCCAGCCGTATCGGCGCACTACCCCGCCATAATCCTGTATCACTGAAACCTCCAAGAATTTTACTTTCGTGCGCGCCGGGCTGCGTCAACATGTCGAACTGCGGCAGAACGGGCCACACTCAATTATCCTCTTGTCTGCGATCTGCCGCGCGGTCTGGGAATCGCGATGAGAATGGGCAGGCCCATTTCCTCCAATTCCTCTCGACGGCGCACGGTATCGTCGAGGTATTCCTGCAAGAACGCCACGACAATGCCGGCGACCAGCGCCAGAAGAATTCTCAACGGCCATTCGACCCGTTCGCGAGTACTCTGGCCTACGGGAACTACGGTTGGCGAGTCCAGAATGTGGACGCCGGCGCCTTGCGTTCCCAACTGGGCAAAATATGAGCCGGCGTTTTCCTCCAACTCGGCAACTGCGGCGTCTGCGATGGCGTGCAATGCATCGGCATCGTGCCAGGTGAAGGTGAGCCGGATGATGCGATGCTGTTTGCCGGTGTTGGCGATTGCCCGTATCAATCCGGCCGGGATGGCTATCTCCTGCTCGGCCAAACGGGCATTAACGGCTTTGGCGAACAACTCAGCGGCGAGTACTTCGGTAAAGTCGTCAACGAGGTATTCGCTGGCCATCCAAGCATAGTACCGGGGGTCGTACTGGGCGGTATCGGCGCCTTCCAAGGGCAGTACGCCCACCAACATGCGCATGGAAACGCTGTATGAAGGGGCAGGCGCCTGCCAGGGGCGCAACTGCACAGCGCTGAACAACGCCACCAAGATGGGCAAGAGTACTGGGGCCGCCCAGCGCCTCCTCAATATCGCCCAGTATGCGCGCAGTTCCATGGCAAGTTACCTACCCTTCCTCGTCGCTCATCAAGTTGGCAACCGTCACGCCGTCATCGCCTTCGCCAAGTGCACCAGGGCGGTATTTGCTGACCAAAGGATGTCCATTCAAGGCGGCGCGCACGGCATCTCGCATCGCCCCGGTCCCTTTGCCATGAATAATTCGCACCCAAGGAAGATTCTCGAGGTAGGCGTCGTCCAGGTAGCCTTCGAGCCGTTGCAAACCGGCATCCACCCTTTCTCCTCTGAGATCCAACTCGGTAAGCGAGGCCTGTCCTGCGTCGCCTGTTTTCGGTTTTGTCTGCAGTCGTACGACAGTTTGAGTGGTCTGCTCGGGCTCTGATTGGGCTTTACTGCGCAGTTCCAGCCGTCTCACGGGCAACTTGAGACGGAAGTTGCCTACCTGGACATCGGCCTCATGTGGGACACCATTGCGGTTTTCGACTCCAATTACCTCCCCGGTGGCCTTAAGGTTGGGTACGAAGACCCTATCTCCCTTCTCAATGGTGCCTCGAATCCGGGCACTGGTGGAACCCGGCGTGGCGACCTCTTGCTCGACGTTGCCTTCGGTATCCTGCTCACGCCGTCCTATTGTGTGGCTGGCTCTTTGCAGAAATTGGGTGTGGGCGTCTTGGCTGTCGATGCCACCTTTTGCCATGCGCCGGCGAAAACTGTCTACCTCACGGCGGATTTCTGCAAGTTCATTCTGCATGGTTGTACGGGTTTCGGCCACGACCTGCCGGCGCGCCTCTTCGATTCTGGCGAGCTGGAAACGCAGGTCCTCCTCGATGACCTGGGCACTACGCTCCCTCTCCTTGGCGTCGCCCAGCACGCGCTTCGCTTCCTGGCGCGCTTGTCGCACATCCTCCAGCATGGCGTCAACTTCAAGGGATTCCGGCCGCGACATTTTCTCGGCGTCATCGACTATGACGGGATTGAGGCCGAGCCTGCGAGCGATGGTCAAGGCATTGGAGCGACCGGGCAGGCCGATGCTGAGTTCGAAAGTAGGGCTGAGTTTCTCGACATCGAATTCGACGGAGGCGTTGCGAACGCCGGCGGTGTTGTGTGCATACAGTTTAAGGTCACTGTAATGGGTGGTGGCCAGAGTTGTAATGCCCCGGTCGCGTAGATTCTCGAGAAGTGCGGCGGCGAGGGCCGAGCCTTCGTCAGGATCGGTGCCGGCCCCTAATTCATCAAGTAGGACGAGACTTTGGGGGTCGGCCTCTTCCAAAATATTGATGATATTCGTCAGATGACTGGAGAATGTGCTCAGGTTCTGTTCGATGGACTGTTCGTCGCCAATGTCTGCGTAAACTCCTTCGAAGACGGAAAGTGTACTGCCCTCGTCTACCGGAATCATCATTCCCGACTGGGCCATCAGCGTGAGGAGCCCGACGGTTTTGAGGGTGACAGTTTTGCCCCCGGTGTTTGGACCGGTTACAACGAGAATGTAACAGTCGTTGTCGAAATAGACGTCAATTGGGACGACGGCTTTCGGGTCAATCAGGGGGTGGCGGGCTTGGCGGAAGTTCAGGACCGACCCCGGATGTTGAATTGTGCGCTCTTCCTTTGTAACCTCGTCGATACTGGCGAAGATTTCGGCGCGGTGCTGTTGGAAGGGGACGATTTGGGGTGCGTTGGCCTCCATTTCAATGGCATATTTGGCCTTAGCAAACGTGAAGTCGAGTTGCGAAAGAATCTGTACGTTGCGGTTGATGTAGGGACCTTCGTCGGCGACAAGATCCGAGAGTTCGGAGAGGATGCGCCGGACCTCCTTTTCTTCCTCCAGCTCCAATTCTCGCACGTCGTTGTTCTGCTCGACCACGGTCAGCGGTTCGATAAAGAATGTCGCGCCGCTCGCGGACTGGTCGTGAACGATTCCCTGGACCTGCCCTTTGTATTCCGAGCGCACAGGAATAACGTAGCGGCCTTGGCGCTGGGTGACAATCGATTCTTGCAGATAGGGGATGATGTCACTGCTTTGCACCAGCCGGTCCAAGGTGCTGAGGAGTCTGTCCTGGGCCACCCTTAGTTGGGCGCGGATCCGACCCAATTCGGTGGACGCGCTGTCTACTACTTCGGCACGGTCGTTTATACAACGGCTTATCTCGCCGATTACATGCTCACACGGTTCGATGGAAAATGCGATGTCTGCGAGGCGGGGAAACTGACGGTTGAGCCGGGTTAAAGTATTTCGAAGAGTGCGGGCGCGCATGAGGGTCGTGCGAACTTCGACCAGTTCGGAAGGAATCAGGATACTTCCCCGCTCGGATTTTGCGATCAGGGCGCGAACGTCGTGTACTCCACCAAAGTAGATATCCGTCTTCTGATCGAGCAACCGGCAGGCCTCGCTGGTCTGCTCCATCCAATCGCTAATCGTACGCAGGTCGTCGCTGGGCAGCAGAGAGGTCGCTAACTCGGCGCCGCCTTCGAAAGCACAAAATGTGGCCAGCGTCTTTAGAATTTTGTCGTATTCAAGAATGCGAATCGCATGCGGATTCATCGGAAACCTCTGCGCACAAAAAGTGTGAATCTGCGCCGATCATATCACAGCGCGCGCAGTGAATCCAAAGCATAGGCAAATTGCGTGCTATAGTGGACTGTGACCGGAGCGGTGGGTTTCACCGATCTGACCTCTGCGAAGCGCTATAGATTGTAGCCAAGCCGGCGAAGAAGATTATCTTTGCGGCGCCACTTTTGCATCACTTTTACCCACAGTTCCAGGTAAACCCGTGTGCCGACCATTTCTTCGATGTCGGGTCGAGCGGCCTGCCCAATCTTCTTGATCATGGAGCCGCCGCCACCAAGCACGATGCCTTTCTGGCTGTGTCGTTCTACATATACAGTGGCGGCGATGTGCGTCATCTCCGGGCTGCGCTCGTTCCATTCGGTTACCATGACAGCCAGGCTATGCGGGATCTCTTGCTGTAAGAAATGAAGCGCCTTTTCGCGAACGATTTCTGCGGCGATGAATCGCATTGACAGGTCGGTGACCTGTTCGCTCGGATAGTAGAGGGGGCCAGGGGGGAGCAAATCGGCCAGGGCGGTAAGAAGGTCATCTACACCCTCTGCGGATGTTGCGCAGAGGGGCAGTACCGGGATAGTTTCCTGTCCGTTCTTTTCCTTGGTAAGCCAACTGAGGAGTGACCCATACTCGATCTGCCGGTCAATCAGATTGGCGCCGCCCAAAGAGTCGGTCTTGTTCGCCCCCATCATCATGAATGGTAACTTGCCAGTCGCCCTGAACAGCTCCTCGAGACGCTCGGCGATGAAGCGGTCTTCATCGGTGGGGGGCGTACTGATGTCCACCAACCAGAGGATGACGTCGGCATCGCTTGTCATGGCCTGTTCGGCCACATTGACCATATGTTTGCCCAGTTTATTGCGGGGCTGGTGAATACCCGGTGTGTCGAAGAAGATAAACTGGACATCGGCATCAGTGCGGATTCCCAGGATCTGATCGCGGGTGGTTTGTGGCTTGTCGCTCGTGATTGCAATCTTTTGCCCAAGCACAAGATTGAGCAGAGTCGACTTGCCTACATTGGGTCGTCCAATAACGGTAATAAAACCGCTGCGCATCGGCGCGGACAGATGGTCATTCTCGACTAGGGATTCCACTTCGGGCATGTTGACTATCCTTCTCTTCTCACTTCCAGAGTGGTCGTTCCACATCCGAGCGCATCAGACGCCTGCGAATTATAGCACGGGCCGACATGTGCAATTCAGAAAGAGATGCCAGGCGTTGGGTGTTTGTTTTGCGAATGGGGAACAGAAGGGGAGAGTGGATCGGACAGGACTCGAACCTGTAACCCAGGAGTTATGAGCTCCTTGCTCTGCCATTGAGCTACCGATCCAACCTTGGCGTGATGGCCTTAGAGCGGGTAGCGGGGATCGAACCCGCATCGTCGGCTTGGAAGGCCGGCGCTCTACCATTGAGCTATACCCGCAGGTCGGGGAGAGAGGATTTGAACCTCCGACCCCAGCGTCCCAAACGCTGTGCGCTGCCAGGCTGCGCTACTCCCCGGTTCTACATAGTCTGATTATAGCCCGTTATGGCCAAAGAAACAATTCCAGGTGTGGGTAAGGTACATGGGGAAATCAGGGCCGGCCGTCGTCTGAACCAGGAAGGGCAGGAGCAAGGGAGGTGCAGGAAGGTCGGCGATGAAACTTAACTGGGGAATTTGCCAACTCGCCGAAACGGATCTATCCACTGTTCAAGTTGCGACAGAGGGCAGCCAACTCATCACGTCGTCCCCGCAACTCCAGCCAGTCCAGAACGGCGATGGCGCTGGTAAATTCGGAGGCGGCCGCACACCATTCTTCTTCATTTGCGAAACTTTCGCCCTGGGCGACGTGCGCTCTTTGGAGCAGAAATCGTACGTCGCGATATTCTGGATCGAGCCGATAAAGATCTTCAAGGAGGCGGATGACTCGCGCCCAGTTGGCGCCCCAGTATGTTTTGACGTCGACATACTGGGCCGTCATGTGGCGCTCTCTTTGGACCTGGGACACGTTCGGGTCCATTTCGAGTGCTTTGTCGAACAGCTGCACCGCCTCCTCCAGGCTCCCTTCAGCAATTACAGCTCTAGCAAGTTCGACGTAGGAGGTGAAGAGTTTCTGTTGCAACTCCTCGTTCCTGTAGTCAGCCTGTATGGACTGTACAAGAGCAAGGCTCTGAATTGCCTCCTGCCAACGTCCTGCTTCATACAGCCTCAGAGCGTTTGCCCACTCGATGTCGATGGCGCTTGGCGCTGCTTCCTCCTCTGGAATGGTTTCAACTGTTGACATCGCTTCCACTGCCAGGATTGCGTTGCGGGCCGCCTCGTTTTCAGCATCAAATTCAAGGATTTTTTCGTATGCTGTCAGGGCCTCGTGATGCAGACCCGCGTCCAGCATGTCCGAGGCATGTTGCAGCAAGATCGCGACCTGCTGCCGTTTCTGCGCCTCGCCGCGCTCAAGTCCGTCGCGATAGCCCAGGACGACGAGGACGAGGATCAGTATCAGTGCCAACCCCGACGAGATTGCAACGATGTACCAGGATATAGTCGGCAACCCTCTCAATGACAGGGTGGCACGGCCGCTTTCTTGATGGGACTCCATAATGGCCTGTACAGTCAGCTTGCGGCTTGCCGCAGCAGGTCCGCTTTGCAGGTTTTTTCCCAGGGAAGATCGATATCGTCCCGCCCGAAGTGTCCGTAGGCCGCGGTCTGCCGATAGATCGGGCGACGAAGGTCCAGATCGCGGATTATGGCGCCCGGGCGCAGGTCGAAGTGTGCCTCGATCAGTTCTTCGATTCTTTGGTCGCTGGTCATGCCGGTGCCGAAGGTTTCGACGTTGACGCTCAGAGGCTGCGCCACACCGATGGCATAGGCGATCTGAATTTCGCAGCGGTCGGCGAGGCCGGCTGCGACGATGTTTTTTGCAACCCAGCGGGCGGCATAGGCGCCGCTGCGGTCGACTTTTGTGCAGTCTTTGCCACTAAAGGCCCCGCCGCCGTGTCGACCCATACCGCCGTAGGTATCGACGATGATTTTGCGCCCTGTCAGGCCGGCATCTCCCATTG
Organism: Caldilineaceae bacterium; assembly: GCA_965221345.1. Taxonomy (GTDB): domain Bacteria; phylum Chloroflexota; class Anaerolineae; order Caldilineales; family Caldilineaceae; genus Bin5. The sequence continues at coordinate 3,444,459 of CBDCSD010000002.1, read as the reverse complement.
GCCCGCCGACGACGAAGCGGCCGGTAGGATTTACGAAGATGCGCAGGTGCTCATCCACCATTTCTGCGGGCAGGGTAGGGGTAATGCACTGCTCGATTACCTGGCGCCGGATCTCGTCCTGGCTAATCTCGGTTGCGTGCTGTGTGCTGATCAAAACGGTGTGGATGCGTTTGGGCTTGCCGCGGCTGTATTCCACAGTTACCTGTGATTTGCCATCCGGGCCCAACCAGGGCAGCGTGCCGGACTTGCGAAGTTCGGCAAGGCGTCGACTAAGTTTGTGGGCCAAATAGATCGGCAGGGGCATCAACGAATCGGTTTCATTGCAGGCAAAGCCGAACATCATGCCTTGGTCGCCGGCGCCGACCGATTCGATCTCATCCTCTTCACTGTCCATCGAATCAGTTTTGAATTCCTGGGCCCTGTCCACTCCCAGGGCGATGTCGGGCGACTGCGAAGCGATGGCGACTTGGACGCCGCAGGTTTCGCCATCGAACCCTTTGGCGCTGTCATCGAAACCGATATCCTTGACCACGGCTCGTACCAGTTCATCATAGTTCAGGGACGCCGTGGTCGTAATCTCACCGAGGAGAATCACGAAGCCCGTCTTGACAGCAGTCTCACAAGCAACGCGGGCGTGGGGATCCTGTTCCATAATGGCATCCACCACGGCATCGCTGATCTGATCGCACATCTTATCGGGGTGCCCCTCCGTTACCGATTCACTGGTAAAAAGAAGAGAAGGAGCGGTCATAAAAGTGCTGCTCATTTTCTATTCTCCTGACTGCCGCTCCCTTGGCGGCGAGGGTTGTTTCTATTCCGCCGTCCCAAGAGTCCACTCGTTCAAGTAGGTTTCCTGTTCCGACGTAAGCGTATCGATTTCCACTTCCATGGCCTTGAGTTTGAGGGCGGCTATCTCGCGATCCAACGCTTCTGGCATATCGTAGACGTTGCCGCTCATCTCGTCGCTGTTTTTGAGCAGATACTCGGCAGCCAAAGCCTGATTTGCAAAACTCATGTCCATCACCGCGCTGGGATGCCCTTCGGCCGCGGCCAGATTGACCAGGCGGCCTTCGCCGGCTACATAGAGACGACGGCCATCTTCAAGAACATACTCGTCGAGAAAATCGCGAACGCGGGTGATTTTTGTCGACATCTCTTCAAGGGCTTTCAGATTGATCTCGACGTCAAAGTGACCGCTATTGGCGAGAATGGCGCCATCGCGCATTTTTTCCATGTGGTGGCGGTCGATTACGTGAATGTCTCCGGTGGCGGCGCAGAAGATCTGGCCTGTTTTGGCTGCGCGGGCCATCGGCATCACCTGGAAACCGTCCATGACAGCTTCCAGCGCCCGCAGCGGATCCACCTCGGTGACGATGACGTTGGCCCCCATGCCTTTGGCGCGCATTGCGATGCCCTTGCTACACCAACCGTAGCCGACGACGACGAATGACTTGCCTGCCACCAGCACGTTTGTGGCACGGATGATTCCGTCCAGGGTACTTTGGCCGGTGCCGTAGCGGTTGTCGAAAAAGTGCTTGGTCATGGCGTCGTTTACGGCGATGACGGGGAATAACAATTTTCCCTGGGCGGCCATCGCTCTGAGGCGGATGACGCCGGTGGTGGTCTCCTCCGTGCCCCCCACGACATCTTGCAGGAGGTTGCTGCGCTGGGTATGGAGCATCGCGACCAGATCCATGCCGTCGTCCATGGTCAGATGCGGTTTGGTATCGAGAACGGCGTTGAGATGCTCGTTATACTGCCCGGTGGTTTCGCCTCTTATAGCGTAGACGGGCATTTCGTAGTAGGCAACCAGGGCCGCGGCGATGTCATCCTGCGTACTCAAAGGATTGCTGGCGCAGAGGGCAATTTCGGCGCCGCCGGCAATGAGGATTCGCATCAGGTTGGCAGTTTCGCTGGTGACGTGCATGGCCGCGGCCATGCGCACGCCTGCGAAGGGGCGTTCGCGGTGAAAGCGCTCTTCCAGCAGGTCCAGAACGGGCATCTCCCTTCCTGCCCACTGCATGCGAAAGCGGCCTCGTTCGGCCAGGTTTATGTTGGCAATGTCGTAGTTTTTCTGTTGAACAGCGGTGGTCATCTGTTGGGATACTCCTCACGAAAGTGGGTAGCTGCTGGAACAAGCTGCCGTTTGTATCGCGTGCAGCGCTTCTGGGCGGCGCACTATCGTTCAGCCGGTCAATGCCTTGGTTAGCGGGGAACCGCATCGAATTAACTTAACCGGCGTCGGCTTGTTTCGAAAAGTAACGTAGTTGGCTCTTTTCAGGAAGTTGTCGCGTTCACTGCGTCGAAGTTCGCCGCCATAGGCTGCTATAGGCCGAAATCTAACCTGTAGGTTCCGGGGAATGAGTCTGCTAGCAATTTCAGCGCCGGCGCGTAATTGGGGCAGAAATTTGTTGACGCGAGCGGAGCTTGCAGTCAATTCTATCGGCGCAACCCACTCGCCCCTCTGTTCGTCGCCGCCAACGAAGAGATAATCACTGCGTGGGGCATTGGCGTCAATCGGGGCTGTATCGTGTTCCAGGTACAGTAGCACATTCGGCTCGGGTGCTTGCTGCAACGAAGGCGAGCAACCGGGCTCGCGGCATGGTGTTGCGTGACAACGTTGGTCCGTTCGGTTATGGATTTCTCTTACTGCCGACAAAGGCGCTATCCCTCCTGTATGCGGGTGGAAATCTCCACCCATCGGTTGTAAAGTGATTCAGTGACCAGTCCGAAGCCGGCCGGGAAGGTGGCTGACTCTTCATCGAGCGAGATCTCACGTACTACTGAGCCGCCGGTCTCCTCATTTGGTTCGAAAAACCATGTGCCCAACTGATCGGGATTGAGAGCAATCTCTGGATCCGCGATACCTTCGCGACGATCCATTGGTAGCTCGGAAAGCCGCACAAGATTCGCCAATTCCTCCAGTATCCACTCGCTGTGGGTGGTGATGAGGATTCGGACGCCCGACTGTACTGCGGCAACGAGTTGGCGGGTGAAGATGGCCTGCATTTCCGGGTGCAGGTTCGCTTCGGGCTCTTCAATAATCAGCAGGTTGCCTGGTTGCACAACATGGCGCAGATACAAGACGACGGGGGCCACTTCCGACACCATTGATGCCGTGTTCATCAGCGGTAAGTCCAACTCCCAGCCGTCTGGCCGATAAACGAATGAAGGATAGTCGATCTCCGATCGTTCCACTCGTACAGCTCCACCAAGTAGCTTGCGCTCAAGATGGTGCGCGAGGTCATCATAACTCCCGCTTTCCTGTTGAGAGGCACTTGCAAATGTCACGATCTGCTCAAGAAAGTCGCCTAACACACCGGAAATCGAAGGCATTGGAATGTCAGGTCGCAGCGCAGCCCGTGATGCGCTGGCAATAAGAGCTCGGACAACAACTTGGTGCGCGTGCATGACTCCGGCTCGGTCGGCAGGAAGATAAAATGCGCGGCGACTTAATGGGTCGATCATGGAAAATGCGCAGTCAGTGGCAAGTAGCGACAGAGCAGTATTTGCGGCTTCTCTCCTACGTTCCTCTTCAGACTGAAACTGAAACATCAGGAATTGCCACGGGTTGAGTATTCCGCTGAACTCTTCTCCAATGGGCATAGATAGAGCGTCAAGGATTGACACCTCCAAACTCGCTCCAGTCTCCTCAATCGCATACCGCAAAGTAAAGGAATTTGCGCTTTGCGTTCCCGAAATCCCTTTTCTACCAATGGAAAAAGAAGAGTTTCCTTGAAAAGGATGGCGAGCCAAGTGCATCGGCGTCTCTACCCCGAAGCACCGAGAGAGTTCGCTATCAAGATACGGAATCAAGTAATCGCCACTCTCAAGAACCGAGTGGACCATTTCGGAGACAGTATCCTGCAACTCAAGCAAGGTGGGCGAAGGGCTCTCGGAAGACTGGAAGTGAAGAATTGTTTCTCGCAGCCAGTTCGAGATATTTTCGATGTCTTTGTTCGAGAGGGCATACTCATTTGAGGAATCAAGGAGACGTTTCCGAAACAACTGCTTTGAAAAGCCAGAGCCATCACTACTTTGCGGGTTTGCACCAAGGGTCCTGTGAAGCGCGTATACGAGTGCGGCCATGTAGGACTTGCCGGTGTTGCTAGGCCCCACGAAAACGGTCATCGGACGCAACTCAATATTCGCCTCGGCGATGGGCCCGAAATTGGTGACAGTCAGTTCAAGGGGTTTGGCGTTGGAAATGTCCGTCATGTTGTAGCTTTTGCTTTCAACTGCGCATTTGGGTCGAATGGGTCCACTTCCCGATTCCTTCTCGCGCAACCCTCAACAAATAGACAGTGTGTAACGAATCCTAGCTTCTCATATATGGATCGGGCAACCAAATTTTGTTTGCTTACATTCAGTACTATGAGGCCGTAGTCATCGGCTTGAAGCGCTTGGGTGATTCGTGCGGTTACTGCTTTGCCGTATCCGCGGCCGCGGAAGTCTGGTCTGGTGTAGATGTTGCCGATGGCGGCAACGCCATGTGAAAGGATTCTGTCTATCGAATCAGCTTTCTGACGATGGCCCTCCTGCGGGCTGGGCGAAGGCAGACTGTCCAAGCGAAAGGCAATATGGGTGCCTCCGGCTGCAGCCAGGGCGCCATTTTCGTCTTCGATGCCAAAGAAGTAGCCGTCGTGCAACTGGCTGACGGTAAAGGCGTCCGGCGCAAATTCGCCGCCTTGCCGGTACAGGGTTTGCAGCCGGTGCTCGTCGGCAGATGAAAGGGGGATTGTCGAAATTGAGGGCGCCGGCACATGATGGCCCGGCACAAGAACCATGCGCAGCATGTCGTGGCGGTTGATGCGCGGATAGTGTCGTCGAACTGCTGGAAGATGTGATGTTCGAATGCTCAGGAACACCTCGTCTGGCAACTCTGCGTCATTCAGGGCGGCCGCGACCCCGTCTGGGGTACCGGCAGACAGCAATATTGGCGGCTCCAGACCGGTAAAGAGGAGCGCCAGTCCACTTGCATCGGGCGCGACCATCCAACGGCAGTAGCGAGCCAGGTCCGGACGCAGGTCGGCGATGGCATAGGCGGCCCAGACGGGATCTTGCGACAGGATGTCACGAACCGCCCAGGTAGTTTCGTGCCTGTCTGGCATTTCAGGCCGGTTCTCCCCAGAGCAGTTCCTCGCCAAAGGCCTGTTGATAACGGAGGGCAAATTCCTGCGGTGTAAAGCTGTGATTGGTCGTCCCGACCTGTTCTAATGCATAGGTGGCACACATTGCGCCGACGCGGCCGCACATGTCTACCGGCAGGCCGGCGCTGTGCGCGGCAAAGAAGGCGCCGCGGTAGGCGTCGCCAACACCGGTAGGCTCGGCCACCTTTTGGGGCGCCGCCACTGGTATGCGAAATTCTTCGCCGCAGTGGTAGATGAGACTGCCGGCCCGGCCTTCGGTAACGATGAGTGTGCCCACTTGCTGGTGAATCGTTTGCCGCGACCAGCCGGTCTTCTCTTCGATCACCGCCATTTCGTAGTCGTTGACCATCAGCCACCTGGCACCGGGAATGCTATTGCGCAGGTCTTCGCCGCTGAGCCGGGCCGTCTGCTGGCTGGGATCGTAGGCAAAAGGGATTCCGAGGTCTCGGCATTCGGCTGCATAATTGAGCATCGCCTGGGGATCATTGGGGCTGATTATGACGACATCGGCGTCGGTAAGCCCTTGTTCGGCCAGCGAGATCGTCCGGCAGTCGCTCATGGCGCCGGGATAGAAATTGGCGATCTGGTTTTGCTCTTCGTCGGTGCTGACAAAAAAACTGGCAGTGAATTTGTCAGGTATTTCGACGACGTGATCGGTGCGGATACCGTGTTCGCGCAGCCAGGTGGCATAGTCGCCGAAATCCTGGCCGACTGTTCCGAAGAGTATCGGGTCCCCGCCCAGGAGTTTGAGGGAGTAGGCGATGTTGGCGGCAGTGCCTCCGCGTTGGCGAACCATATCGTCTACGAGAAAACTGACGCTCAGGCGAGTCAGTTTTTCGGGAATTATCTGGTCGGTGAACCGCCCGGGGAAGGTCATCAAGTAGTCATAAGCGATGGAGCCGGAAACGACGATTTTCATTGAGGATCCGTTCGTCTATCTGGTTCGATGTTGTCGCCGCAGTAGACAGTCGGCTGCCCTGCATCGGTGGAGGCATGCAACGCTGTTTCGGAAACGCCGGCGGGAGTCTGCTCGATGCGGTAGGCAGCGGCGCTGGCGCGGGCGGAGACAACCCGCTGAAGCTCCGCGCCGATGAAATGGAGGCCTGCACAGTCGTCGATCCCATAGCCGGCCGAAATCTCACCATCCGCGACCAAGCGTTGGTAACTTGGCCGCCGTTCGGTCTCGCCGTCGTAATGGGGGGAGCAGCTGCCGGGAAGAAATCCAAGGCAGTCGAGGGGGGTCAGTTTGCCCGGAATCGAATCGGTGAGACCCTGCTCAAACCAGCAGATGGCGCCGGCGCTGACGCCAGAGAGGACGGTACCTTGTTGCCACGCCTGGCGTAAAATCCGGTCCACACGCCACTCTCGCCATAGGGCGAGCATTGACTTTGTGTTGCCTCCCCCGACGTAGATGACATCCTGCTGCAACAGAAAATCGGCAATGTCGGCGGTGTGGGGTTGGAAGAGCGACAGGTCCGACGGCTGGACGTCAAACGCCAGAAAGTGGCGATAGAAGCGTGCAATGTAGAGATAATCTTCACTGCTTCCCTGGGGCAGAAAACAGATGCGAGGGCGTTTTGCGGGAGCCTGGTCCAAGATAAAGCGGGTCAGCTTTACATCGTCTTCGGCGGCCATATCGTGGCCTCCGAGGGCAATTATCTGGCGCAGTCCTCGCTTGCTCGAAGTCATTCGCTTCCTCATTCGAGGGTAGACGGTTTCGTCAGTGGGGTCGCTGTGAATTGCGAGTGAATTGCAGGCGTCTACCAGGATCGTTAAGCCTGTTCCGAAGTGATCCACTGGACCGAGCTGGCGGGCGTTTCGTGTTGGAGGAGGCCGTCGATCAACGCGATCGGCTCTTCTTCGACGACTAGAAGCTGGCGATATCGGGAGTGGATGAACCCTTGTTCGATCTGGTGGGCGAGCAATTGCCGCAGGGGATCGAAGAAGCCATTTACGTTGAGTAGGCCCATCGGCTTGCTGTGGATTCCCAACTGGATCCAGGAGATGGTTTCAAACAGCTCTTCCAAAGTGCCAATACCGCCGGGCAAAGTAACAAATGCGTCGGCCAGTTCCGCCATTCGAGCCTTTCTCTGGTGCATCGTTTCGACGACCTCGATGTTTCCAATCGTTTCGCCTGCTATCTCTTTTGCCGCCAGAGGGCCTGGTATGATGCCGAAGACGTTGGCGCCGCCGGCATGGGCAGCTCTGCTGACCGCCCCCATCAGACCTAAGTTGCCGCCGCCATAGACGAGGCCATAGCCCCGCCGCGCGATCTCTGTTCCCAGGGCGGCGGCCTGACGTGCGTATTCCACATCTACTCCGGAGCTGGAGCCGCAGTAGACGCAGATGCGATCAAAGCGGTGCCTTAGGCTCATGGCCATTTACCTTCTTTCGGAGCGTTCCGCCTCGATTGCGGCTTGCCCCTTTTCGACGGCGTTCCGCAAGCTTTGGCCGAACGGGGGATAGCAAATGCCCTCTTCAGTAACGATTCCGGTTAGATATCTGTGAGGAGTAATGTCAAAAGCTGGGTTGTACACTGGAACGTTTGCCGGAGCGATAGCACGTGCGCCGATTTCAACCACTTCTTCGTCGCCCCGTTCTTCGATAGGGATGTGGTCTCCGTCGGGAAGGTCCAGATCGACGGTACTGGTGGGGGCTACGCAATAGACGGGGATGCCGTTCTCGCGGGCTACGACGGCAATTTTATAGGTACCAATTTTGTTGGCGACATCACCATTGGCGGCGACCCGGTCGGCCCCGAATACAACTACATCGACCTGGCCAGTGCGCATCAGGTGACCAGCGGCGTTGTCGGCGATGAGATGCATCGGCACTTCCGCTCGCATCAGCTCCCAAGCGGTCAAGCGGGCGCCCTGGAGGCGGGGACGGGTCTCGTCTACCCAGACATGAATCTGTTTGCCCTGTTCCTGGCAGGCATAGATGACTCCCAGAGCGGTGCCGAAGTCCACGGTAGCCAGTGAGCCGGTATTACAGTGATGGAGAAGATTCGATCCGTCCGGCACGACTGCGGCGCCGTTGAATCCCATGCGCCGGTTGATTTCTATGTCCTCGTCGGCAAGCGCTTCGGCTTCGGCCAGCAACGCGTCTCGCAGCTCGTCGACACTGCCCTGAACGGAAGAGGTGTCGGCAGCAATCTGTTCAGCCAAAGACAGGAGTCGACGCGTGGCCCAGCTCAGGTTTACTGCGGTGGGACGCGCTGAGTCAAGCGTTTCCTTTGCCTGGCGCAGGTCACTGAGCAGGCCTTCATGGTCATTGGCGCCGCTGACGAACGCAGCCAGGGCCATGCCATAGGCGGCGGTGGCGCCAATGGCGGGCGCGCCCCTCACATACATCTCTCTGATGCTGCGCGCAACCTCCGCTACGGTACCAAATTCGGCTATTACCTCTTCACTGGGCAACAACCGTTGATCGATCATTTTCACTTGTCCGTCTTGCCAGTAGACGGTGCGCATATTGGAACTCCCTTCTTCAAAACGAAACCCCTCCGAAATGTTCCAGAGGGGCATTTACACACAGGTCGATCTCATCTTTCGAGTCTCGTCGGACTCGTCGGAATTGGCACCTGCAGAGAAAACTGAACGGAACTGACTGGATGTGCCAAACCGGGCGCAGGCCAAGTGTTGCGATGCGCACTTTCTGCCAACCGGAAAGGCCCACTTTCTACCAGTCAGCAACCGAGAACCGGGACTCCGGCAGGTTGCCGGGGGATCAAAGGGCCGTTCCCTCCCCCCACTCTGGATAAGAGATTTCTGTTCTTAAGGTGTGATTGAGGAAGGTTAGCATAGGCTCTGTTCATATGTCAAGAGCAGTACAGGAGGTGCGCAGGGCAATCGCATCTAAATTCGGACGCCACAATAGCCCACGAAGGGCGCCCACAAGGGGCGCCCCTACCGATTGTCTTCTCTCGGCGTTTTGCCCTGGGGAGGGCACCCACAAGGGGTGCCCCTGCCGATTGTTTTCTCTCGGCGTTTTGGCCTGGGAAGGGCACCCACAAGGGGTGCCCCTGCCGATTGTTTTCTCTCGGCGTTTTGGCCTGGGAAGGGCACCCACAAGGGGTGCCCCTGCCGATTGTCTTCTCTCGACGTTTTGGCCTGGGGAGGGCACCCACAAGGGGTGCCCCTGCCGATTGTCTTCTCTCGACGTTTTGGCCTGGGGAGGGCACCCACAAGGGGTGCCCCTACCGATTGTCTTCTCGCGGCGTTTGGCCCTGCGAAGGGCGCCCACAAGGGGCGCCCTTACCCGATTCAGGCAGCCTCACGAGGTTTTTTCTAATTTGATGCAATTGCCCTGAGGAGGTGCGCGAAGGAGATTCTTCGGTGGATGTTGTCTGAAGCAGGATTTGCAGGATTTATTGGGGATTTGCAGGATTGCAAGCGATCGGTTGATTTCTGGTCGGCATATCCTTTTGGGGTCGGATGGAAGGGCAGATTGCAGAGGGGCAATGATTCGGGATACACCACTTGCAAGATTGCATAGCAACAGATCCCCGGCAGAAAGTGGGACATAGGGGTGGGACAAAAGGGTGGGACGGAGGGGTGGAACAAAACAGGTAGCAGCGCGTCATGGTTTCTCCACAAGAGGCAACCAAGTGGTGATGTTCCACAAAATAATGTATCTTAGCCAATGGGCATACTTCTGGCGCCGCCTCAAGCTTGTTGGACTTTTGGCAGCGGCCAAACACGAAAACCCTGAAAGAGGCAGCTGTGCCTTCCCAAAGAATGTGGGAAGCACCCACAGGGAGACCGCGATTCAGTTTCTTGGGTGAAGGCTGTCCGAAAGGCGATGTGCGTGATAGGGAAATGGCTAAGATTCTGTCGTTGGTGAAACTGGCTGACATCATGAGATGGGCAGTGATTTGCGATGATATGGGATTCATCCCACAGAAAGTTTTGCCGCCGACGCTGAAACTTTTGTCAGGGAAGTGCGTATTCATGATCGAGTAGCACAGTCTTGGTCCCGCTGCTTATGGGGATCTTTGATGAAGCTGGCGCTGAGACCAAGATGAAATCTGTAGTACGATCGAATCGTATCTTGACGCAACCCGCCAATTTTCAAGTGGGGTAGCTTCAATTTGTGAAACTCAACTCGTGTTGCCAGCGGTACATTCAATCTGTCATACGAAGCCAATCCTTACAAACTTGCTATGACTGCTCCAGCCCTCTCAGCCCGCCGCCTCTGCAAACGTTATGGTAGCTTTACAGCTGTCGATGATCTCACGTTTGACGTCTTTCCCGGTGAGATATTTGGGTTGCTCGGCCCCAATGGCGCCGGAAAGACAAGCGCGATCCGCATCCTGATGGACATCTTTAAGGCGGACTCCGGCGAAGTCGAGTTGCTGGGCAGCCCGCCGGGGCAAAGCAGGGAGCGAGTCGGCTATCTGCCGGAGGAGCGGGGACTGTACCGCGACCAGAAGGTGTTGGAAGTGCTCGTCTACCTTGGACGGCTGAAGGGCATTGACGCCAAAACGGCCAGGTGTCGCGCGGAAAAGTGGCTGGAGAGAGTCGAAATGCAGGAGTGGGCCGGCAAGCGCGTCAAGGAGCTGAGCAGAGGCATGCAACAGAAAGTGCAGTTCGTTGCCTGTCTCATCCACAACCCGGATCTACTGATTCTGGATGAGCCGTTCCAGGGTCTGGATCCGGTAAACGTCGAGGTTGTCAAAGGGCTGATGCGTTCGCTGGTCGCCGAGGGCAAGACAATTGTGCTGAGCGCGCACCAGATGAACCTGGTAGAAGAGCTATGTGACCGGATTCTGCTGATAAACAGAGGGAAGCAGCTGCTGTATGGCTCGCTGCAGCAGATCAAACGGGATTTTGCGCCCAACTCGGTACGGGTCCGCGCCGAGAAGATTCCGGAGGACCTACCAGGAGTCGTCCGAAGCGAGCGCAACGGCGACGTGGCGATACTCACACTTGAGGGGGACTCAGCGCAGGAGCTCTTGGCCGCGCTTGTGGAGCGCAACGTGCAGGTGGAGAGCTTTGAACGCGCCACGGTTCCATTGAATGACATTTTCGTGGCGATGGTACAGGGCAATGCTGGTACGGAGTAGGGGCCGCTGTCCGCGACAGGCACAGCCGTTGGTCAAATGACGGGTTCAGTCTGCCGATACCGTGACGGTGGAATCCGGTACTGGCCTCGAATCGGGCGGGCCCGCGCCCGGAGACAAACTCAACTATCGGTTCTGAGGACACAATGAACAGAGTTCTCACTATTGCCTGGCATGAGTACAAGGTAAATGTCCGGCGCCCTGACTTCATCATTTTTACGTCGCTTGTTCCGCTGTTGGGTCTCATCGCGCTTCTCGTCGGCATCTTCTTCGGTCGTCAAGCAGGGGGGGCCATTGTTAGTGTGTTTGACGACGGCCCGGAAATCACAGCGGTCGTCGATCAATCCGGCAGTTTTAGGCCGATAATGCCCAGGTTTGAGGCAGCGTATGTCCCGTATGACGACGAGGCCACAGCTCGAAAAGCCCTGGAGAACGAAGTTGTGAAGAGGGTAGTTGTAGTGCCGCCAACCTATCCCCAAACAGGGGATGTGAAGGTGATTACTGCGGCGAGCAGGTTTTCCGAAGCAGGGACGACCGGATTACGCGACTTCTTCATGGCGCATCTCGTTCAGAAAGTTGGCGATGGGACGCTGCGGACGCGTCTGATAGATCCTTTTGACGCACAGTTCGAGTTTTTGAATGAAAGCGGTCAGACCTCCGGCGGAGCGGCCGGCGAGATTTTGGGGTTCATTGTTCCCTTCTTGTTCAGCATGCTGCTGGTCGTCACAGTTTTCGTTTCGTCCGGCTATCTCGTTCGAAGCGTTGCCGAGGAAAAGTCGAGCCGAGTAATTGAGATCATCCTTTCATCCGTGACGCCGCAACAGCTTCTAGCCGGAAAGGTTATGGGCCTGGGGGCGCTGGGACTGACGCAGATCTTCGTCTGGATCGCATCTGCGACCGGCCTGGGCGGCGGCCTCGCCGTGCTGGCGGGAATCGTGCTCCCATTATTTTCGCGCGGGGAGGTATTCGGGCTGGCACTGGTGTACTACATTTTGGGTTTTAGTGTCTACGCTGTGCTGATTGCAGCAATTGGCACCCTGGGGTCCAACTTCCAAGAGAGCCAGCAGATTACAGGCATTTTCATTTTTGTTGCTGCCATCCCGATGATGTTTTTTGGTGCAATCCTGACGAATCCCAATGCGATGGTTGTGCGTGCGCTCTCCTGGTTCCCCCTGACTGCGCCGACCTCGATGATGTTGCGGCTTCCGCTTGGGGAGGTGCCCTGGATCGATATTGCCGGCAGCATCGGGGTACTGCTGGCAACGATTCCGCTGGTTGTGTGGCTTGGCGCGAAGATTTTCCGATTGGGAATGTTGATGTACGGCAAGCGCCCCGGAATAGTGGAGATAGTGCGCCTTCTCAGGCATGCGTAAGGAGTAGGATCAGTAAAGCCGCCGGCGCAAGAATAGCAGGTTGAAAGCGCTTAAAGAAAGTTTAGAAGCGGGTCAACTGGTCGAGGCCGCCCTCTGCAATGCCTCGATCAGCCTTTCGAGGTCAGCCGGACTGTTGTAGGCCTGGATGGAAATGCGGATTCCAGGCTGGCCGCGATGTTGGCCCACCGGTATAACGATGCGATCTTCCTCCCAGAGCCGCTGATAAGATTCGACATTGCCTGGGAGGAGAACCAGACGCATCTGCGCCCACATTGAAGGAGGGCTGATGGCCGGCAGCCCGGACATAGCCAAGATGCGTTCCTCGCTCTCCTTCAGGAGCCGATGGCAAGCTTGACGCACATTCGGCCAATCGTTTTGCTGGTGGAAATCGATGGCGGCGGGAACGCTGAGGTAGGCGGCCGGGTCGATTGTGCCCACCCATGTGAAGTAGTCCTGAAACCGGGACGGACCCGGGTCTTCTCTTTCCCAACCGTGGCTGACGACGAGGGGTTCCAGCAGGGCTTGCCTTTCCGGCCGGGCGTAGAGGAAACCTGCGCCGCGTGCGCTGCTCAGCCATTTGTGGCAGTTGCCGCAGTAGAAATCGGCGCCGATCTTCTCCAAATCCAGGTCCAACTGACCGGGTGCGTGAGCGCCGTCCACGACTGTAACGATTCCCGCCTCCTTGGCCCGCCGGCAGATCTCTTCTATGGGTAAAATCAACGCGCTTGGCGACGTGATGTGACTCAAGGAGATCACTTTGGTGCGTTCATCAACACCGGACCAGATCTGCTCGACAATGTTGGCGGGTTCTGCGACCGGCACAGCGATCGGTTGGTTCAGGAGCCGCGCCCCGCTTTTTTCGCAATTGAAACGCCAGGTGCGGTCGATGGCGCCGTACTCGTGATCTGTGGTCAAGACAACGTCGCCTTCTTTTAGATCCAGGGAGCGGGCAACGATATTCAGCCCATAGGTAACGTTGGGAACGAATGTCAGATCGTTGGCGGAGGCGTTGATGAACGCGCCCAGTTTTTCTCTGGCCGCGGCCAACAGTTCTGGAGTTCTCCTTCCCAGAAAGAGAACGGGATTCGCTTCCAGTTCCCTTTGCCAATGTTGATAATTCTCAAAGACAGGCCGAGGCACGGCGCCGAAGCTGCCGTGGTTAAGATAGACGACATCCGGGTCGAGCAGGTACTGGTCGGCCAGATGGGGGAGGGGCAGCGAGAGCGACATGGGAAGGCTTTCCTATATTTTCAAGTCAGATAACGCCGCCCGCAACTTCTCGGCGTAGGGCAGGCGCTGCGAAGGCGTCGTCAGGAATCGCTCAGGTGTGCGGGCGTACAAACCGTCGTCAAAGTAGCGCGGGAAGACGTGCAGGTGAAAGTGCCACACTTCCTGCATTCCTGCCGGCTCATTGTGCTGGCGGGTTGAGATGCCGTCGCTGCTGTAAGCGGTCTTCATAGCCAGTGCGATTTCGCGACTGGCGCGGTAGATTTCGGTCCCGCAGGTCTCCGGGAGATCATAGATGTTCTCGTAGTGATCCCAGGGAATCAGGATGACATGCCCCGGATTGCGGGGCCACCAGTGCGAAGAAATGAAGCCAATAACAAGGTTGGTACGCAGTACAATATCGCTGGCGACCGTGTAGCTGGCTTCGTCCTCAAGCCCGGCGGCAACTTTGCAGAAGGGACAGATGTAGTCTGGCGGTTCGTGGTTGTACACGTTAGGAAGTTTCCAGCCGGGAAAGACCGTCGTCAATGATCGGAGCCAGCTCGCTCAGTTGTGATAGGGCGGCTGCCACTTGCTTGCCGAAGCCTGACTTGGTAAAGCGAACCGGAAGGCTTAGGCGCTCTGACAGGTTAGTTCTTGAGAAACGAACGCCTTCCGCCCCCCAGCCGTTTGCGACCTCCTCCATTCGATCAACGGTGAACGCATTGAACTGTTCCCGGTCAAATAGATTCTTGTGGCCGATGTGCAGATCGATGGCTAGTGTCTTGGCGTCAAGGGTCTCTTGGGTGAGCCCAAACTCGAAGTGGATGCCGTCAAGCCCGTGGTTGTACCAGTTGCCCTTGGCGACCTGCATGTATACGCCGTTATGATAGGGGCCGATAAACGATGACCAGCCACCTGTGGCGTACCAGTCCATGCTGCTTAACTGCCGCAAAACCTTCATGCATTGGGGTTGCTGTTCGACGAACAGTTGCCAGCTTGGGGAAATCGTTGTTGTCATATCTGTTTCCTCTCAAATCAAATATGAATGCACGGGTGTGGTCGTGTGGACTTGGACTGGTAGTAGAGCCGGAGAACGGACTCTCGGTCACAGGTGGGTGTACATTTCGCCGGTCAGTTCGAACGAAACTTGCCATAGCTGGCGTGCCGGTTCCTCATCGTAAGCGGTTTCCTTGGCTGTCACCTTGCAGGGGTGTCCCCGCATTCCCATCCAGCCGTCAGGGCCGACAAAATCGCCGCCCCTGACGTCGGGCGCGGTCGCGGCGTACAGTTGCGGCAATGCGCCTTGCTGGGCGCTCTGGGCTAGAAGGGCGTTTAAGGCGCGCATCATCAGCATCTCGATGCTGGACCCTCTGTCTTTCGGCCCAGCGAACTGGAGATTTGTGGCGGCCCATCCCGGGTGGGCGGCAACGCTAATTGTGTCTGCACCCTTGCGCTCCAGACGGCGATGCAATTCAAGCGTAAAGAGCAGATTGGCGAGTTTGCTCTGGGAATAGGCGCCAAAGCGTGTGTATTTCCGCGTCCCATGCAGGTCGCTGAAGTCCATGCGGCCGCTTCGATGGGCCATGCTGCTGACGTTGACGATCCGGCTGCTAGGCGTCTCTAACAGGAGGGGCATTAAAGCACCTGTCAAAGCAAAGTGGCCCAGGTGATTGACGCCGAACTGGCGTTCAAAGCCCTGGGCTGTTTCCTGGCGCGGAATTGCCATTACGCCGGCATTGTTTATCAGGATGTCCAGCCGGGCCAAGTCGCTGCGGAGTGTTTCGGCGCAGCGACGTATGGACTCGAGGTCCGCCAAGTCGAGCTCTATTACTTCAAGCTGAGCCTGCGGCAGACTTTTGAGTATCTCTGCCTTGGCCTGTTCGGCCCGTGGAACAGAGCGGCAGGCAAGCAGAACGCGGGCGCCTTTGACGGCCAGAGTCTGGGCAGTATGGAAGCCAAGGCCGCTGTTTGCTCCCGTAACGAGAGCAACCCGGTTTGTCTGATCGGGAATGTCGGCGCCGCTCCATTTTGACTTCATCTGTAGTCTCAAATCAAAGGTGCGTTCATAGTGAAAGCCCGCCTTTTTTCCGCGCTACGTATTGAAAATTACGTTTTGCGACAGTTCAGGAAGCTGAAGAAAGCCGGCAACGTCCGGAAATTACTCAACTTCGAATCGTAAGTCGGGAAGACTTCCCTCCCCGTCTGCTGGAAATCTTGGCGAGACAGACCTATCTTAACTGCCGTTCCTGCCATATCCAATTTACCGGAATTGCTTTGCACCAGTTGGATCCTTTGGGCAACGCAGGGCAAACGCATCTTAATTCGGACGCCAAAATAGCCGACGATGGGCGTCCACAAGGGGCGCCCCTACCAATTGTCTTCTCCAGGCGTTATGCCTAGAGAAGGGCGTCCACAAGGGGCGCCCCTACCAATTGTCTTCTCCAGGCGTTATGCCTAGAGAAGGGCGTCCACAAGGGGCGCCCCTACCAGTTGTCATCTCCGGGCGCTATGCTTAGAGGAGGGCGCCCACAAGGGGCGCCCCTACCAGTTGTCTTCTCCGGGCGTTATGCTTAGAGAAGGGCACCCACAAGGGGTGCCCCTACCAGTTGTCATCACCGGGCGTTATGCCTAGAGAAGGGCACCCACAAGGGGTGCCCCTGCCAGTTGTCATCACCGGGCGTTATGCTTAGAGAAGGGCACCCACAAGGGGTGCCCCTACCAGTTGTCATCACCGGGCGTTATGCTTAGAGAAGGGCACCCACAAGGGGCGCCCCTACCAGTTGTCATCTCCGGGCGTTATGCTTAGAGAAGGGCACCCACAAGGGGTGCCCCTACCCATTGTCTTCTCCGGGCGTTATGCCCTGAGGAGGGCGCCCACAAGGGGTGCCCCTACCAGTTGTCATCACCGGGCGTTATGCTTAGAGAAGGGCACCCACAAGGGGTGCCCCTACCAATTGTCTTGTCCAGGCGTTATGCCTTGAGAAGGGCGCCCACAAGGGGTGCCCCTACCGATTGTCTTCTCTGGGCGTTATGCCTTGAGAAGGGCGACCACAAGGGGTGCCCCTACCAGTTGTCATCACCGTGCGTTATGCCTAGAGAAGGGCACCCACAAGGGGTGCCCCTACCAGTTGTCATCACCGTGCGTTATGCCTAGAGATGGGCACCAACAAGGGGAGCCCCTACCCATTGTCTTCTCCGGGCGTTATGCCCTGAGGAGGGCGCCTACAAGGGGCGCCCCTACCAGTTGTCATCACCGGGCGTTATGCTTAGAGAAGGGCACCCACAAGGGGTGCCCCTACCGATTGTCATCACCGGGCGTTATGCCTAGAGAAGGGCACCAACAAGGGGTGCCCCTACCCATTGTCCTCACCGGGCGTTATGCTTAGAGAAGGGCACCCACAAGGGGTGCCCCTACCCATTGTCCTCACCGGGCGTTATGCTTAGAGAAGGGCACCCACAAGGGGTGCCCCTACCAGTTGTCATCACCGGGCGTTATGCCCTGAGGAGGGCGCCCACAAGGGGCGCCCCTACCAATTGTCTTCTCTCGGCGTTATGCCCTGGGGAGGGCACCCACAAGGGGCGCCCCTACCCGATTCAGGCAGCCTCACGTGGTTTTGTCCCAAATTGATGCAATTGCCCTGTTGGGCAACCCTTTAGGGCTTCCTCGAAAATGTGAAATGTGGTACATTGAGCCGACTACACCGACCGCCACGGCCTGCCAGGTTTCATGCAATTGTCTGCCAATAATTCCCCTCGCGACTCTCGAATGTGAGAGTAGGAAAGAGAGGCGTTCGATTTTCAGTCGACTCCGATCTGTGCCCTCGACAATGGTACAGTGTACGACTCTGGGTGGTCAGGGCAGGCCAATTAGGCGCACCCGCGCACCGTTTCAGTCGCAGCTCCATCCACACCGGAACACATCGACATTTTTCTTATCTGCTCGCGGGGCCGTACCTTTCCGATTCGCCGACGCTCGGCGGGCCAATCCGATGCATGGGCTTACAACAGATGGGCTTACAACAGAGGGACTGTACCAGTGTTGGTGAGGCAGGCCAAGAGTGTGGCGGAAGAATGGGTGCATCACGAAGGAAGCAAGTTGGCGGGCTTGCAGGGGGCATACCTCGTTGGTTCCGTGACGACCCTCCCGGACTGGGCCCATCTACCGGAAACTTCCGACGTGGATGTCACGGTCGTGATGGAAGATCCGCCGTCAAAGAAATTAGGGAAGTTCAAGTACCAGGACCTCTTGCTTGAAGTGTCATTTGAGGAACGGGACACGATTCAGTCAGCTGAGAATGTCCTTGGCCATCCCCATTTGGCGGGCGGGATTCGTTCCATGCACATTGTTGTCGATCATACTGGTCAACTTGGGCGATTGCAGGAGGAAGTGGCCAGCAGGTATTCTTGCCGACGGTGGGTTGGGCAACGGTGTCAGGAGGCTACTGCCAAGGCTGAAAGGATGCTCCAATCATTGGAAGAATCGGCGCCGTTGCACGGTCAGGTGACTGCATGGTTGTTTGGAACAAGTCTGACTACCCTCATTCTTTTGGTTGCGGGGCTCCGGGCGCCAACAGTCAGGCGCAGATACGTAGAGGCCCGGGAGCTGCTAGTTGAACACGGCAGGCCGGATTTTTACGAAGAGTTGCTAAAGCTACTTGGGTGCTGCAACTGGAGCCGGAGTCAGGCTGAAGGGCATTTGGCTGCGGTCGCGGCAGCATTTGACCAGGCCAAATGCTTGCCCAAGGGCGAATTTCCGTATGCAGCAGATATCAGCGATGCTGCACGGCCAGTCGTGATAGATGGCAGTCGTGCGCTGATAGAGCAGGGATTACATCGAGAGGCCGTATACTGGATGGTTGCGACGTTTTCGCGTTGCTGTTGGATCTTTCATTTCAATGGCTCCAATGTCATAGGAGATCGCTTCCTACAGAGCTATCAGTCGATGTTGGGCGATCTCGGAATCGGTTCGTTTGCTGATCTAAAGGCCCGCAGCAGTCAAGTCCGAAAGTTTCTCCCGCGAGTCACCGAAATGGCGGAAGCAATTGTTGCTGCCACTTCAGAGATAGAATAAAGGACTCAGATTGGAAGCAAACTAATTCAAGTGACCAAGGAAGGGAGGGCAGTCGCTGATGTCGCTACGTAACTGGTCGGAAAACATTCGATTCTCGTCCGCGCCGATTCACGCGCCGCAGACCGTGGAGGAACTGCAGGAGATTGTCAGGGCCAGCCGCAAGGTGAGAGTGTTAGGAGCACGCCATTCATTCAATGACCTTGCCGCAATTGATGGGCAGGCCGATGGCGACCCTGAGACACACGAGCCCGTAGAAGAGTCTTCATGGGCATACATCTCGTTGGAGAAATTGAACGCGCCGGTTACGTTCGATTCCAGCCGCGGGACGGTGACATGCGGGGCGGGAATCACTTACGGCGAGTTGTGCCAGCGGATGCACGTTGAAGGCGTGGCGCTACACAATATGGCTTCGCTGCCGCACATAACGGTCGCAGGCGCGTGCGCGACCGGTACGCACGGTTCGGGCGACGGGAACGGTAATCTTTCGACAGCCGTAGCTGGGATGGAGCTGGTGACGGCAGATGGGGAGTTGCGTTCGCTCACGCTTGAAGAGGATCGCGAGACGTTTGAGGGTGCAGTCGTGGCATTGGGCGGGCTGGGGGTTGTTACGAGAATCACTTTGGCGACGGAACCGGCTTACTCGATGCAACAGTATGTTTACGAAGACATGCCATCGGTCGAGCTGTATGAACATTTCGATGAGGTCATGTCCAGCGCCTATAGCGTCAGTCTGTTTCCCGATTGGCAGGATGGGACGGTCAATCAGGTCTGGCTCAAGCATCGCACCGGCCTCTGGCGAGAAGCGGCCAGTTCAGATGCAGGGTCGTCTGCAAACGATTCAGCTCCTAAAACTGTTCCGGGCCAGAAGGAACTTTACGGTGCGAAGGCAGCGCGAATAGATTTGCACCCGGTAACAAACCTTCAGCCGGACGGGCTTACACCACAAATGGGCGTTTCCGGCCCGTGGCACGGGAGGCTGCCCCATTTTCGCGTAGACAGCACGCCTGCCAGCGGCGATGAGTTGCAGACAGAGTACTTTGTGCCGCGCGTTCATGCAGTTCCGGCGCTGAAGGCCGTGGAGGGCCTACGGGACCGGTTCGAATCGCTGCTCTGGATTTCGGAAGTGCGTTCTGTTGCTGCCGACCGACTCTGGCTGAGTCAGAGTTATGGCACGCCGACAATCGGTATTCACTTTTCCTGGAAAAAAGACTGGCCAGCCTTGCGCCAACTTCTACCGGTGATAGAGGAGGTTCTCACGCCATTTGACGTCCGTCCTCACTGGGGCAAGCTGTTCACAATGTCTCCGGCTAAGGTGCAAGCGGGCTTCCCGAAAATTGAAGAGTTCAGACAACTGCAGCAAACAACAGACCCGGACGGCAAGTTTCGCAACGGCTACCTGGATCGATATGTCTTTGGTTAGTGGATCGAGCGCGGATGGCGAGGTTATCGGCGGCGGTTCAGGAGCTTTTAGGCTTTTTGAGAAAGCGGGGCGCGACGAGGAATTGCAGCTCGCAACTGCCCCAATGCAACTGGCGCCAGCGAGCGATATCCACCTCAAAATGGGCCAACCCTGCGGTCGGGAAGCGCAAATTCATCCGTCCGTCCGTGCCGGCGCACAAGCCGGAGACCAGTTGGGCAACGCCCGGATTGTGGCCAATCAGGAGGACATGGTAGGCAGTGTCGTGGGTTTCCTGGAGGATGTTCAACAAGGTGTAGGGCGCGGCGGCGTAAATGCGGTCATTCCAGCCGAAATTGCGTGAATAGCCGATCAGGTCGGCGACCTTCTCCGCTGTTTGGCGCGTTCGCAAGGCGGGAGAAGAGATTATCCAGTCCGGCGCTTCTTTCACCGTAGCCAGGGGTTGGCAAATGCGCTGCAACTGTTTGAACCCGCTTTTCGCCAGCGGGCGGTCGATATCCCCGCCGGAGACGCTTGTCTGCTTGGCTTTGGCGTGACGCAGAACTGTCAAAAGTCGGGTGTTCATGGCTTCGAATTCCCCCATGGCAAAGGCAAGGGCATATAAAGGAACCCTTGCAAGCGCTTGTCTATTGTAGTCGGAACTGCCGAGGGAAGTCAAGAGGTTATTGCAAATGGGTCAGGGCAAACGCATCTTAATTCGGACGCCAAAATAGCCGACGAAGGGCGTCCCCAAGGGGGGGAGGGCACCCACAAGGGGTGCCCCTACCTTCTTTTTTCGGCCAAGAAACCGGCCTCCAGTCGCCAAAGAGGTATGGAATTTGCGATAGCGCACAACGATCTGCACAGTTCCAGGCGTTATGCCCTGAGGAGGGCACCCACAAGGGGCGCCCCTACCAATTGTCTTCTCTAGGCGTTATGCCCTGAGAAGGGCGCCCACAAGGGGCGCCCCAACCCGATTTAGGCAGCCTCACGTGGTTTTGTCCCAATTTGATGCAATTGCCCTGGGCAAATAGGTGAAGTTCAAGAAGAGGGTGGGAATCAGGCCTGCCTCTGGTCAGCTAAACAGGCTGCGTGCGGGACTGCCGTGATCCCAGTGGGAAGTCCGCAGGTCTGTTGTACATCCGAGTTTTTCTCTGTTTGCCGGCGTGCGGGGAACAGATATACTGGTTGCATTCAATTTGAGAATGCCTTCAGTCAAGTTCGAAAAGGAGACTCGCGAGGTGGACTGGAAACCAAAGATCGCCGTGGTCGGCGCCGGTGCAATGGGATGTCTGTTTGGGGGCCTGCTGGCCGAAGGAGGGCTGGATGTGACGCTGGTCGACGTATTGCAGGAACACGTAGACCGCATTAACCGGGATGGACTTCGCATTGTCGGATATGGGGGCGACCGAAGCATCCCCGTTCGGGCCACGACCGAACCCAGCGGCCTGCCAGCGGTGGATGTTCTCTTTGTGCAGTGTAAGGCGCCGTATACGAAGGAGGCTGTCAGGCGCGTTCTTCATCTGCTGCGCGACGACAGCGTTGCCATCAGCTTTCAAAACGGTCTTGGCAATGAAGAGAACATCGGCGAAGTAGTTGGCATGGAGCGTGTGCTGGGCGGAGTGACGGCGCAGGGCGCGGCGGTGGAAGGGCCTGGGGCGGTGCGAAACTTTGGCAATTTGCCCACGCATATCGGTGAAATGGGCGGGGGTCTCAGCGAGAGGTCCGAACGAATTGCGGCCGCGCTTGACAGGGCAGGTCTGCAAACAACAGCCGTGCCGGACATTCGCCAGGCGATATGGAAGAAGCTGCTGGCCAATATTGCTATCAGCCCCACGTCTGCCATTGCAAACATGACGATCAAGCAGGTGTTTGCGGTCCCTGAATTGAGAGAGACTGCGTTTGAGGCACTGGACGAAGCGGTCGAGGTGGCGCGGGCCGAAGGCGTGGAATTGAACGCGGCCGAGACTCGTGAGGTGATAAATCAGATTGCCGGCCCGACAGGCACAGGCGACAATAAGTCCAGCCTCTGTGTGGATATTATCAACCGTCGTCCCTGCGAGATCGATGTCATAAGCGGTGCGGTAGTCCAGTTGGGCCGCAAGCATGGCATTCCCACCCCTGTCAACAAGACGTTGGTTGCAGCGGTGAAGGCGCTTGAAAGCCACTATTTGGATTGATACGCGATGAGAAACAAGGTGATTGGGGCCCAGGAGGCCGCGGCGTTGGTCCCTGATGGCGCTACTCTGGGTACGGTTGGCGGGGGAGGCGGTTTAGTGGAGGCCGACGCCCTGTTGGCTGCAATAGAGGAGCGCTTTCTCTCGACCGGTGCGCCAAGAGGTCTGCGCGTCATTCACTCGCTTGGCATCGGCGACCGTGATCGTCGCGGTCTCAACCGGCTGGCCTATGAGGGGCTGGTGAAAAAGGTGATTGGCGGCCATTGGATTTGGTCGCCGCGCATGCAGGCACTGGCCCGAGAGGAAAAGATAGAGGCCTACGTACTGCCCGCCGGTGTCACGGCACAGCTGATGCGGGAGATAGGCGCGGGGAGGCCCGGGCTGATAACGCATGTCGGCCTGGGCACATTCGTCGATCCTCGCCAGGACGGCGGTCGTATGAACGGGGCGGCCCAGGATATTCTGGTGGAGTTGATAGAAATCGATGGTCGGACACTTCTGCGTTACAAGCCATTCCCTGTGGATGTGGCCGTGCTACGAGGCAGTTACGCCGACGCCGACGGCAACATCAGCATGGAGGAAGAGCCGGCCAATCTGGAGGCTTTTGCCATGGCCCTTGCCGCACACAACAGCGGCGGCGTGGTAATTGTCCAGGTACGGGGCCTGGTGGAAAAGGGTCAGATTCCAGCGCGCCAGGTGCGGATCCCCGGGGCGCTCGTAGATGCAGTGGTAGTAGTTCCCGAACAGCCCCAATGCCACGCCTTCTTCTATGATCCCTCGATCTCCGGCCAGCAGCAAGAGAAAGCGATCGCGGATGGAGGCCAACAAGATCGGATTCCAGAGAGTGAAATTTCTGGCCCACGGGCACTTATCGCCCACAGGGCCACGCGGGAGCTTTACGAAAACGCGGTGATCAACTTCGGATTCGGCATTCCCGATGGGATTTCAAAATTGGTGGCGGACCGTGGCGAAACCGACCGCTACTACCAGACGATTGAACATGGCACTTATGGGGGAGAACTTCTCGACGGAGTCCTATTCGGCTTTGCCCGTAATGCCAGTTGCATGATCGATTCCCCTTCCCAGTTCGATTTGTATGGTGGGGGCGGGTTGGACATTGCCTTTCTCGGTTTCGGCGAGATGGACAGGCATGGCAATGTCAACGTCTCGCGACTGGGCGGTGTTACGGTTGGCCCCGGCGGTTTCATAGACATTGCGCAGAACGCCCGCAAGGTTGTCTTCTGCGGCACGTTCGAGGCCAAAGGTGTCGACTATGAAGTCGTCGACGAGAGCATCTCGATCAGGCGCTATGGACAGGTAAGGAAGTTGGTGGAGGAGGTCGATCAGATTACATTCAGCGGGCGCCAGGCGATGGCAAGCGGGCAGAAGGTGCTTTGTATAACCGAGCGCGCGGTCTTCGAAATGACGCCTGGAGGCATGTGCTTACGTGAACTTGCGCCCGGCATCGATCTGCGGGCAGATGTCCTGGACCGCATGGGGTTTGCGCCAATCGTGCCTGCCGACGTCTTGACGATGCCATTCATGGCCGGCGGCTGATTGTCATGCCGTCGGCCCAATGTTCGCTCAGAACGAAAACCAGATCACTAGAGAGGTCTTATGCAGCCCGAATCGACCAATGTAGGGCGGGATGACTATTCCCAGACTGATATGCCCGATATGCCACCTCCACCCAGTTTTGCCGACGTGCTGGCAGCGCAAACTGTGTTGCGCCGCTATCTTTCCCCAACGCCACTGCACAACTATCCTGTTTTGGACGCCGCCACAGGCGCCGAGGTCTGGGTAAAGCACGAAAACTATCTGCCCATTGGTGCATTCAAGTTACGGGGCGGCATCAATTTTATGGCGCAGCTGCCAGCCGAGCAGCGCAAGCAGGGTGTTGTGACAGCGTCGACCGGCAATCACGGTCAGTCGGTGGCATACGCGGCTCGTATGTTTGGAGTGAGAGCGGTAATTTCCGTGCCAGAAAACGCCAATCCGGTCAAGCTGGAGGCGATGCAGGCGAACGGCGCCGATGTCAGATTGAACGGATCCGACTTCGAGCAGGCCAAGAAGTACGGCGAACAGATTGCGGTAGAAGAGGGCTTGCAGTTCATCTCATCGGGGGATGAACCGGCCTTGATCGCCGGTGTGGCGACACATACACTGGAGGTCATGCAGGAGAAGCCGGACATCGACGCCATCATTGTGCCAGTTGGCGGGGGGAGCGGCGCGTCTGGCGCCTCGATAGTCGCCAAGCGGGTCAACCCTGACATCCGGACGGTGGCCGTGTGCGCAGAGGCTTCGCCGGCGGCATATTTTGCCTGGCGGGACAGGGCATGGCGGGAAGCCCCTAATCGGACGGCAGCCGAGGGGCTGGCGACCGGCGCCCCGTTTATGCTGCCGCAGTCGATCCTATGGGACTTACTGGACGATTTTGTTATGGTATCGGAGCAGGAGATGTTCGCGGCGGTACGGATGTATCTGGAGAAGGCGAAAACGCTAGCTGAACCGGCGGGCGCTTCGCCGTTGGCGGCAATGCTGCGTCTGGGCGGCGAGTTGGCCGGCAAGAAGGTAGCGCTGATCCTAAGCGGCGGCAATATTTCGCCGGAGCAGTTGCGGGCAGTGTTGGAATCTACAGGTTGAAAAGTGGTCGGCTGTGTCTACGCTTCTGTCGACTGGGAAGCGAGCTCATCTGACTCTGCTGTCCCGTCGTCGTAAGCCTGCAGCAGTTGGCGCAGGGCAGTGATGTCCTGTTCCTGGATGAACTGGTGCAGCGTGGGGCTGTCTTCCAATAGCGTCTGCCCGAGCTGGCTCTGGGCAAACATGCGCAAATCCTCTTCCAGTGGGTCGGTAATGCGGTGATCGGAGACGATTTTGCCATCTTGCATTCGCAGGATGCGTTGCGTCGCCTGGGCAACACGGCGGTCGTGGGTCACCACTACAATTGAGGTTCCGTGGCTGCGGTTCAGGTCGCCGAGCTGCGCCATGATTTCTTCGCTGCTCTGGCTATCCAGGGAGCCGCTGGGTTCATCGGCCAGGATTAAGGCTGGATTGTTGGCAAGGGAACGCGCGACCGCAACGCGTTGGCGCTGTCCTCCCGACAGCTGACCGGGCAAATGGTCGCGGCGGTCGCCAAGGTTTACCAGTTCCAGGAGATGGGCGGCCCGCTCTTTGCGCTCCTTGCGGCTGTTAATCTGGCCTTGCAGAGGCACTTCGACGTTTTCTTGCGCTGTCATTGTCGGTAACAGATTGTGCAATTGGAAAACGAATCCGACTGTTTGCGCGCGAAATCGGTCCACATTCTTCAGTTGGGACAGGTCCTCGCCGGCCACCCAAACGGTCCCTTCAGACGGTTGGTCGAGCGCGCCCAGCATATTCAACAACGTACTCTTACCGCAACCGCTCGGTCCCATGACGGCTACGAATTCACCTGTCTGCACTTCGACAGAGAGCTCGTCGAGTGCGCGCACAGCTGTTTCGCCGCTGCCATAAATCTTAGTTACATTTTCCACGCGGACGATAGGGTCGCCTGCTCTGTTGAGTTCCATTGTTATTGACTGTAAGTCTGAAGCTGGTAGGGGACACAGGGATGAGCCAACAAAAAAATGCTTCAACCATATCGCTGGAGGGAGGGTTCGCTGTTCTTGCTTCTCTTTGGTCTGTTACGCCTCTGGCTATAGTGAGAACGGTGATGCCCTCTCGTTTCTGCGACAGATGCTTTACTGAGCTTCGTCGAACGTGATTCTTGCAGATAGAGAATGGAAGGATTGGTAGCGTCCCTTCGTCAGCCCACTTGATCACTGCTGTCGGTGATGGAACAGTGCTGTCACAGTCTTTCGAATATTCACCGCGACACGGCTTTTTGCGCTTTGCATCGGAAAGCTGGCAACAAAAGTCTCAGTAGTCCTTACACAGAATGGTTATCGCTCTCTTCACAATCCTCGAGAGCGGCGCACAAGCTCCACTGCCCCTTCCAACAAGAATTTACTGCAGGGGCGAGGCGAGGATATTGACGAAGGCGGTCATACCCCAGCGCAAGTTTTCGTCCAATTGCGGAACCTCTACGTGAACAGTGAAGTTTGTGCTGCCCCTGTCGGTGGTGCTGACCGGGGCGATGTGCGTAATTATGCCGTCGAAGATTTGATCCGGCAGTGAGTCGAAAGTGACTTCCACCTCCTGCCCGTTCTGCAATCGGACAACGTCGGTTTCGCGCAGATCGGTCGTCTCCACGTGCATATCGCCGGTATCGCCCAAGAGGATGAGCAACTGACCTGGAGAAACCAGTTCGCCGTTCCGTACGAGGACAGCTCCGACTTGCCCGGAAAACGGGGCCACGATTTGGGTCTGGCCGACAAGGGCTTGGGCACTGGCCAGTTGCGCATTCGCGGTGACGATGCGAGCCTGGGAGACGGCGATATCTTCCGGCGATGCGCCTTCTTTGAATCTGCGCAGGTTCGCCTGGGCGCTTGCCAGCGCGGCCTGGGCGGACTGCCCGCCTGCTTCGGCCGCAGGAGTCTGGCTTTCGGCCATCGCGACGCGTGATTGGGCCTCCTGAATCCGTGACCGGGCCACGGCCAACTGCTGCTCGGTGGCACCCTGGGTGGCAACGGCAAACTCGGCCTGGGCTGCCTGAATCGACTTGGTGGCCTGCTGCAACAGCAACGCTTCCAGGCGAGTACTGCCGATGCTTGGATCACCGCGCACCGCGTTGTAGGCTGCTTCGGCATGGTCCAGGGCGGCCTGGGCGACTTCGACGCGCGCGGCTGCTGCAGCCCGTTCTGCCTCAGTGGGACCGCTGGCCAGTTCGTTATACTGTTCATTTGTGATCAGAACTTCGACTTCGTAAAACTCGACCGTCTTTTGCGTTTCCAGTAACCTGCCAGCGGCGAGGGAGACCTGCGCTATTGCCGTGGCTACGCCGGCTTCGGCGGCAGCGATTTCTGCTTCACTGGCGCCCGAAAGCAACTTTGCGTGGGCCGCTTCGGCTTCCGCAAGGGTAGCGGCCGCGACTTTGACTTGGCTCTCTGCTGCCGGGTTGTTGAGTTGTACAAGCATTTCTCCGGCTTCAACCCAGTCGCCCTCTTTGACGTGCAGGGTCTGCACAATGCCCCCTTGCAGGGAAGCCAAATTGGCCCATGCGGTGGGAAGAAGCTTGCCTGAGGCCCAGATAACCGACTCCAACTCGGCGCCAGCTTCCTCTATGGCATCGGCCTCCGCAGTCTCGCTTGAAGAGTCGGCGTTCTGGGGAAGTAGCGAGGGGTCGACGAAGGTTACGTAGACCCAGGCACCTGCTCCAAGCAGGATGACCAGTCCAAGGAGAATCCAAACTCGTTTCATAGTTCCTAATTCCACCCCAAAGGCGTCCGCCAATTTCGGGACAGTGTCCGATGCTTCTTTCTATTCGTAGCGCAGTGCCTCGACCGGCTGCAATTTACTTGCCCGCCAGGCTGGGTAGAAGCCGCCCAAAAGGCCGAGCACGAGGGCAAGTGCTATTGCAGTCACGAAGGTACTTGGCTCCCAGGCAGGGCGAAGCATGGCGCCGCCGGCAAAGGGAATAGATGAAACTACGCTGAGAAGCAGGACCGCGCCGGCACTGCCCAAGATGGCCGACAAAAGGCATAGCAGCAGGCTCTCCTGCATGATCTGCGAGAGGATACGCTTGCCAGGCCAGCCCAGCGCCCGCAAGGTACCAATCTCGCGGGTGCGTTCATAGATCGACATGATCATTGTGTTGGCAACTACTATGCCACCCACTATCAGCGCCAGCATCCCGATTGCGCCGGCGGCAGCTTGCATGGAGGCGATGTCGTCGGTATTCTGAGCAAATTCACTGCTTATACTGGCTCTCACTTTTGGAAACCTCTGATTGATCGCATCCTGGACCGGCCGGGCCAATGAGGGATCTTTGACGTTAACAAACAGAAAGCTGACGTTGCGGGGACGATTGAGGATACGTTGCGATTCTCGCAATGCCAGGATACCGCCCCCTTCCTCCCAGGCCACACCGGTCTCATAGATGCCGACGACCTTGTAGCGCGTGTTGTAAAGCGTCAGGGAATCGCCCAGATTGAGTTTGTAGGATTCGGCGGCGTTGCTGCCGATGATGATCTCGGATGGGCGTTGGACGCGCCGCCCCGCTACCAGCTTGTAGTGGTCCATGGCCTCGCTGTTGGGATCCAGGCCATGAATAATGAACAGCGGCAGTTCCGGTGTCAGGACGATGCCGAGGACCATTGGGCTGACCGATTCGACTTGGGGCATGGCCTGTATCTGGCGCACGACTTGCTCATCAACGCTGCTCAAAGACATGTCCGGAACGTCCCGCTGCATGACGGTAATGTTGCCTGGACTGCCGCTGCCGGCGAGGTTGTTCATCTGACCGATGAGGCCGGCGGTGATGCCACCCAGCATTACCAACGTGCCGACACCGATGCCGATGCCGGCTGCGGCGAGGAGAGTGCGGTTGCGCCGCCGCCACAGATTGCGGAAACTCTGGTTGCCGATCCGGCTTAGCAGGCCACCCTTGAAGTCGGAGGCTGTGCCGCCCTCGTAGGAGAGAGCTTCGACCGGCCGCAGACCGGCAGCCCGCCAGGCGGGGTACACTCCCCCCACCAGACCGAGAACGAGCGCTGTCACCAGGCCCTGGGCAAAAATGGACGGAGTAAAGACACCGGCAAGCAGTGGTCCCATGCCGGGGATTGTTTCTGTCAGTTTGGCCAGGCCGATCCCCAGAAAGATGCCGACAACGCCACCAATCGCGCTCAGGGTCACGGATTCTCCAAGGATAATCCACAGGACTCGCCAACGGCTCCAGCCCAGCGCGCGCAATGTGCCGATTTCGCGGGTGCGTTCCAACACACTCATAACCATTGAGTTCATCATGCCGAGGCCGCCTATGAAGATGGCGATTGCGGCGACGCCCCAGGCAAAGCCCTGCAACATTTGTTCATACTGCTGATTGCTTTCGCGTTCGCTGGTCTTGCTTGTTTTCAGGTCCAGATCAAGGGCTTCAATTCGCTTGATCGTCTCGTCAGCGTCGTCGCCGCGGCGCAAACCTATCTCGTAAAGGCTGACCTTTCGTTCGAACTGGGCAGCGGATTTAGCGTCTTCGAGCCCAAGGACGCCACCCGACTCTTCGATGCCTTGACCGGTTTCATATATTCCGACAACGCGATAAGGCGTTCCGTAGATGCGTAAATTGTCGCCGATAGCGACATCGATCGATTCAGTGGCGCGTCGACCTATCACGATCTGCCCAGGACCACTCAGGGGTTTGCCCTCGACGATGCGATAGTGATCCATGGCGGTGCTACCAATCTCATAGCCAAAAAGGACAAAAAACGGAAGGTCCGCGGTCGAAACCCAGGTGTAGACACCGGGCTCCACTCGATCCACACCGGGAACGGTTCGCAAGCGCTCGCCGACTGTGTCGTCCAGGCTGCTCAGTGCGGGGTCGATCGCCTCTGCCTGGGTAATTAACAGGTCGTTGCTGCTACCGCCGACAGCGACGGCGAAATTCGACGATAGTCCTTCCGCGATCGAGCCCAGCGCCACTACTGCGGCGACGCCGATGGCAATCCCGAGGAGAGTCAAGCCGCTTCGGACTGACCGGCGCATCAGATTTCTGAAGATCATGGGCTACTCTTCAAGCAGTTTTTGCTAACACGCCGACCACAATATTTCGGCAATGCAAAGGGGGGGCGGTACAGTTCTCCGCCAAGTCACGCAATTCACAGTTCATGTGAAAGTCTTGATGCTTAACATGCCACATGGCAGCGCTGGGTACAATCATCATCATCGCATAGCCAACGGCTAGTTGACTGACGACCCTCTGTCAGAATCCTGACAGGATTCCTACTAAGCTGACGCGGGCACTACTTGCAGGAGGGCCGCCATTTCATTTGCCAAGGCGTGTTCCTCGCCGGCAACTTCCACGAGTACCGGACCGTCAAAGGGGGCCTGTTCGCGCAGGTAAACTTCTACGTTCAGTTGCAATCCCAGCCTACCCAGATAGGCGAGACGTTCCTTTTCCTGGCTCAGGACACGAACCAGTCTGTATGTGCGGCCGGCTTCGGCTTGTGAAAGAGGGTGACCTGGCGTGTGGCTGATCTCGCCATTCTTGGAAGGAATGGGATCCCCGTGGGGGTCCACTTTAGGGTAGCCCAGCGAAGTGGCAATGGCATCCTCCAACGCTTCGCTGATCACGTGTTCGAGGCGTTCGGCCTCTTCATGCACACTGTCCCAGGGGATGTCCAACGTCTTGTGCAGGAAGAGTTCAAGCAAGCGGTGATGGCGTAGAATCTCGAGCGCGACGCTTCTGCCGGTTGAAGTAAGGGCGACGGCTTGATGGGGACGGTAGATTACCAGGTCCATCTGGGCCAGCTTCTTCACCATATTGGTGGCAGAGGCGGGGGTATAGCCAATGTATTCGGAAAGGGCCGAATTTGTGACCTGCTCCCCGCGCGCTTCCAGGTTATAGATGGCTTTCAGATAGTCCTCGTGATTGGAGGAAAGCGGGCTGCTGATTTCGGAGGAGTAGTTTTTAGTCATGGCTAAATTGTATGTACGAATTCTACTTTTGTCAAGTCGGATGGAGGGGGCCGGGGTACGATGCTGTTCTGAGCCAAACCTCTGTGGCTAGCGGACCATCTTGCTCTGCAAGAGAGTGGCGATTCGGGCTGCGCGGAAAGGTCAACCCTGCCCGCAAAAGGAGCAAGGCAGACTATTGACTCTCTGGCTGAGATTGGTTAGCTACTGCGAGGGGCTCAGGTAATGCTCACCGTCAAAATGGATCAGATGATCCGGTGCGTTCGCAATCCATACGTCCGTCTCCCAGGATATATCGGCCAAATAGCGCGCCATATCAGTGCGTGTTGGGAACGCGGTGACGAAGATCAGGCTGGCGGCAGCAGTGCCAAAAAGCCGGGTGAGTTCATCGTGGCGTTTGCTATCCACCGGCCCGTGGCTTGTAACGGCCTCTATTAGGAGCAACCAGTTCTTCGAATGAAGATAGAGCGCAACATCAGGCATCTTGCCATGGGAATCCACTTCTACACTGAGTTCTCTAAGAGTGGCAGTGTCAAAATAGGCCCACTTTTTGCCGGTATCGCCCACGTAGATGACTTTGCCGCCAGCTACAAAGCGAGGAGCGAATTTGTCGACAACTGCTTTTATCAGTTCGTTGTGCTTTCCAGGTGTGAGAGTGATTTCTGTCCCATCTGCTACGGTGATGGGGATCAAATGCATCTTGCGCTGTCGAGCATAGCGTAGCTGTAAACCCTGTCGATTCCGTTTGTACTCGGCAAGGCGAAGTTGCCATTGTGGGGAGTCGAAGAATCGAAGTAAACATAACGCTTCCGGCTCCACCTGATAGCATGATTTCGGGCTGTTTACAGGTCGATCAGGCTGGTCGGGATTAGGGACCGCCAGTGCTGCCTCCATGAACTGATGCACTGTTTGCCGCCGGAAGGTTTCCCGCGTGTTTGGAGCATAGATACGATCGTAATTTCTGCTACACCAGTCCATTATAGGTGTAATGCCCATGAGGGGATTCTTCGCATTGGCCCAGGGTGTATTGGGTCTGAGGTCCAAGAGCGCGAGTAGAACTAATGCGGATCGAACGTTTTTTTGAGCGCGGGGAAAGTCCAGATGTTCCAACACTTCTATGGCTTCTCGGATTTTCCCTTCGACCGGGCTTTCGACCTGTTCAGCCATTTAGAACAACGCTTCTTCGATCCAAGCATCGATCTCTGCCTGGGACGGGAATACGAAGCCTTTTATGCGCTCGCCAAGTGCCTCCAGCATTGCCAGATCAGGGTAACGAAGGTTGAGGAGATCCTTGACATTGACCTGAGTGTGTCCACTGAATTGCCGGAAACAGATGTCGTAGTAGGTTGAATTCAAATATACCGCCAGTCCTCGGGCTACCGCCTTAGAGAGGCCCTGCCTGCCGCAGTGAAAGACGTTCAGGTGATTCTCAAATGCAACCCTTGCACCAGGTATTGAGGCGGGATCATAGATGGAGGCAACGACTCGGCGGCGCTCCTCTTTCGACGAGAATCGACGCACGACTGTGAAATGGCCGTTTCGATACAACCACTTTTTCACTTGCTCGTCCGCAATGATGGCATTAGGCTTTTTGCCATTGCTCACCGGCCAGGCAACAAAGTGGCCTCTGCAATGGGCCGGATAGATCATCGGTACGGTTCCGGGTTCTGGTTCCATGCGGAGATACTCTCTGTGCCTGAAGTCGACAACCGGACCCGTTGATGAATTGATCCCTAGACTGTTCAAGGTATTAGGCAAGGAGTACATGCGCTCGACGAATCGCAGGTCCCTATTGTCGGTGATAATGTGGATGAATGGCTCCGGGGCCTGCGGGACAATAATTTCGGCGAAGTCGACATTGCGGCTCCTCAGCCTGGAAAAACCTGCGTCCTCGGATACCGAGATTGTGACTTCAGACTGTGGCTGGTTTCTCACTGCGTGGATAATGACGCTTTCTTGCAGAACATCATCATCTCTAAATGCGTCCGTTCGACTCTCGAAAACATGAATCTGCCTCAGACTCATCTTCTCAATCAATAGTTTTCGAAATGGCTTGAAGTAGGGGCCATTGCAGAAACTGCGAGGTGTAATCGCCACCATTTCACCGTTATTCTCAAGCATTCTGATAACCAAAGAGAGAAAGCCGGCGTAGAGATTGCTTGTTTCAATGCCGGCGGACCGTAGTAGCTGCCTATGAGTGGAATCGCTGTGGATCTTCTTGTAAGGTGGGTTCAATATTGCATGTGTAAACTTTGATGCGGTCGAGGTTTCGGGAAATAGCGGACCAGGACTGGTAAGAAGCTGCGAAGTGCCGGACTGGACAAAGTCCTCTTTAGACAGGTGAGAGTCAAACCTGATGCCAGCGCTTTGGCAAACTTGACCGCATTCTGCAAGCGTTGTCTTGAGAGCTTCTTCCATGATGGGATCAACTTCGTAAGCTGTAGCAACAATTGAAGAGACGTGGCTGTCCCGCTGACAGAATTCTTCCACAAATGCCGCTGTCAAGGAGCCTACGCCGGCGCCAGCGTCAAGTAGCTTTATTGGCCCGCTCCCTGCTTGGCCGAAAAGTGAGGCCATGAACCGAGCAACAGGGCGCGGAGTCATAAACTGTCCGAGAGTTGACTTCGCTCTCGGTTCAAGTCTGCTATTGGTCGTAAGCCGACGAACATCCACGCTTTCGGTCAGACTGGGCATGATGTTACATCTTAAGAGTCATTAGAAAAGGGAAAAGGAGCCCTAGAGCTGTCCAAGGCTGTACTGCGTCCAGTCCATCAGCGCTTGCTGGCAGCCGAACTTGCGGGACGCGTGTTCAATCCCGTTTTGGAGGCGGGTCGCGGCTGTTTCCAGGGAGTCTTGGGGGCCAGGCGTCTCCCCCTCCGGCCGGCCAACGGCGCTGCCGTTCGGTGCTAGCTGTTCCTCACGTCTATGGTACAAGCCATCGTTCTGCAATGTCCAGGACTGACGCCTGTCTTCCAGACAACAGTCCAAGATGCGCTGCAACTGCTCCTGCAGCGCTGGCTCTTCTACCGGTACGATCGCCTCGACACGGGCGATCAGATTTCGCGACATCCAGTCGGCGCTGCCAATGAAATAGCGGGGCTGGCCGTCGTTGACAAAGGAGTAAATGCGGTGGTGCTCGAGAAAGCGGCCAATTACGCTTATTACTTCGATGTTGTCGCTGATTCCGGCAATACCCGGTTGGATACGGCAGTTGCCGCGCACGATCAGACGGATAGGCACACCCGCCTGACTGGCGCGATATAGCGCACGCACTATGACGGCGTCATCAAGCCCGTTCATTTTGGCGGTGATGCCGGAGGGCCGACCGGCAAGCGCATTTGCCGCCTCGGTATCGATCAATTCCACAAACCTGTCCCGCATGTTGACAGGAGCGACGAGAAGCCGTCGGAAGTGACGTTGGCGGCTGTAACCGGTCAGAAAGTTAAATAGGTCCATCAGATCCGCTCCGACCTCGGGACGAGCGGTCAGGAGCCCCAGGTCAGTGTAGAGCCCGGCGGTCTTCGGATTATAGTTGCCGGTACCGATGTGGGCATAGACCTGTATACCATCCTCTTCCTCGCGCACAACAATTGTCGTCTTGGTATGTGTCTTCAATCCGACGAGACCATAGGCCACGTGGACGCCTGCGTCTTCTAGGGTTCGCGCCCATTCGATGTTTCGCTCTTCATCGAAACGGGCCTTCAGTTCAACCAGGACGGCCACTTGTTTGCCCCGCTCCGCGGCCTGGATCAAGGCGCGGCCGACCGGAGAGTCGGAGCTGGTCCGGTAAAGCGTCTGTTTGATCGCCAGAACCTGCGGGTCCCTGGCAGCCGCTTCGATGAAAGCCTGTGTGCTAGTGGCAAAACTGTGGTAAGGGTGGTGGACCAGCACATCACCTTTTCTAATAATGGAAAATATGTCGGCAGGCCGGGTTAGGCTGCCGACGCCAGAAAACGCGGGATGTGTCTGGGGGGTCCAAGGCTGATTTTTCAGATGGGGCAAATTGACATCGGAGAGCGGCAGCAGGTCTGCCACGCCCAGAGGACCTTCATGGGAATAGACATCGGTGTCGTGCAGTTCCATCTCTTGCATCAGAACGGCGCGGATGTCGTCCGGCATCGACTCGGCAACTTCCAGGCGGACGATGGGGGCAAAGCGGCGTTCGCGCAACTCCTCGCTGATCATGGAGAGGAGGTCGTCGGCCTCATCTTCGCTGCGAGCGATATCGGCGTTTCGGGTCACGCGGAAAGGATAGGTGGCGATAAGTTCCATGCCAGGAAAAAGAAGCGCCAAATTGTGCGTAATCACCTGTTCCAGGGGAACAAAATCAAGCGAGTCGTTGACCATAACCCAGCGGGCCCGGTTGGAAGGAACTTTGACTCTGGCGAACCGGATCTCGCGGTTGACGGGGTCTCGCATTTCTACGGCGAGGCTGAGGCTGAGATTACTGATAAAAGGAAAGGGGTGGCCTGGGTCTACAGCAAGAGGCGTCAGAATCGGGTATATTTCTTTGCGGAAGAAGGCGGCCAAGGCATCCTGCTGTTGGCCAGGCAGTTCGTCGTAGGTGACGAGACGCATACCCTCTGCACGCAGCCCAGGCAGGATTTCGTTCAGGAGTGCATGTGCCTGACACTGAACCATGGCGCGCACGTGGCGGGCGATGATGCGCATCTGAAAGTCGGGTGTCCAGCCGTGAAGTTTCAGATTGGCGACGCCAGCGGCATGTTGTCGTTTCAGGCCCCCGACCCGCTTGCGGAAGAATTCATCCAGATTGCTACTGGTGATACCGATGAACTTGAGCCTCTCGAGGAGCGGGTTGCGCTCATCGAGCGCTTCGTAGAGGACACGCCAGTTGAAATCCAACCAGCTCAGTTCGCGGTTGTAGATGGCCGGTGAATCCGCTAACTCGTCGAGCGAGAGATTGGCAAGGGATGTTTGGGAGGGCGGGTAGGCGGAGACGGGTGGCATGGTCGTTTCGAAAGAAGGGTCCGCCTGCCAGTCGAAAGCCGTAGCAGAGGCTGTTTCTGCTGCAGCATCGGTCATCAGCTGTTCGACAGGAGTGGGGCTATCGGACTCTTCGTCAAATCGATAAGTATAACTGTTCATCAGGACTGTCTCCGACTTGCTTTTCAAAGTGCGATGGGCTACACAGTATGCGAGGGCTTTTCCTATTTTAGGGAAAATCCGCTCAATTGTAAAGTGCAGGGACGGAAGGAGTTCAACCCAAAACAAGAACGTAGCAGGAAGAAGTGGTTGCCGATTCGAACCGGCTACTTGCTTTGGTTGAGTACGGCGAAACTGAATGCGACGACACGGCAAGGCGAGTAGAGCCTGGGCGGGCGGCTCTGCCGGCAATGCGGGCGAGGCCTTCTGTCTTGCGCCTGTTCTACTCCAGGCTCTGAAGCAGCTGCTCGACACTGGCGACCAGGGCGCTGTCTCCCGCCGCTTGGGCAAGCTCTAAAGCGGTGTTCAGGTCGGCGAAGGCCTCCTTGTGCCGTCCCAGGCTGGCCTTGGCATAGCCCCGGTTGAAATAGGCGACGGCGTAGTCCGGCTGCAGCTTGATGGCCTCGTCATAGTCGACCATCGCCTTCAGATACAGGCCCAAGGCGACCTTGGCGTTGCCGCGATTCATGAAGGCGACAACACTGTTGGGCTGCAACCGCAGCGCCTCATCAAAGTCGGCGACCGCCTTCGCATTTTGGCCCAGGTCGGCCTTGACTACGCCGCGACCGATGTAGGCGGTGGTGTAGTCCGGCTGCAACTCGAGGGCATCATCATAGTCGATGAGCGCCTCCCGCGGTCGGCCAAGGCTGGCTTTGGCAAGGCCTCGATTCATCAGGGCGCGGGAGTAGTTGGGCTGCAGCTGCAGAGCTTCATCAAAGTCGGTGATCGCTTCCTCGAATTGGCTGAGGTCAAACTTGGCAAGCCCGCGATTATAGTAGGCGAGGGCGGAGTCGGGCTGCAGGCGCAGGGCTTGATCATAGTCGGCGATCGCCTCCTTGGATTGACCAAGATTATTCTTGGCGAGGCCCCGATTTATGTAGGCGCTTTCGTTGTCCGGCTGCAGTTCGATGGCTTGATTGAAGTCGGTGATGGCTTCCTCAAAGTGACCCATCTTGGCCTTGGCAAGGCCGCGGTGGATGTAGGCGAGCATGTTATCCGGCTGCACGCGCAAGGCCTGGTCATAGTCGGCGATGGCCTCCTCGTACTTTTCAAGGATGGCCTTGGCATCACCCTGGTTTCTGATGGCGAGGGCCAGCTTGCCGAGCTGGCTGTAGCCGATGATGGCCGCAACCACCACAACTGCCACGGCGATGCCGACCCAGGGGCGGCGGCGGCGGGCGGCGGGTAGAGTTGAAATGCGGGTTGTTTTGCGAGTTTTTTTGCGGGTTGTGGTACGCTTGCGAGTAGCCAAGAGGTGCATCCTACACGGCACTTGACCAGGGCTGTGGGCCCGGACAGGCATCTTGAGGGGGCAGATCAAGCCCTTTGTGTTCTATAGTACACGTGTTTCGTCAAAATGTCGATTTATTTAAGGACTGTTAACGTCTGTTGTGCTCTGTCTCGCATTTGACGACATAATAATGGCTTCAAAGATGACTCTGGACCATCACAGGATGATTCGTGCATACCTTTGCATCTGTCAGAGACTTCAACACTCTGTGAGGGCTACATGGATCATTTTTTCTGCATCACAGGCAAGGCGATCCGAAACTTCGTTTAAACCGTTACCGTTTCACTTGGCTGCAAAGCAATCCTGGTCGCCAGCCGATTCAATCAATTGTCGGCATGGGGAGTTGGACCGGCTACTGGAGAAGGAGCGTACGCTGGAATGAATGAGAGTGGACTGACTGTTTTACTTTTCGTCCCCTTCTTCCTGATTGTCATATTGGCAAATCTGGCTGACAAGCAGCGTTTGGCAGGTGGGTCAGGGAAGACGATTGCGGGGCTTGCCTATTCACTTCACGTCATTATTTTTGGGATGATGGCAGCAGTAGGGGTCCTACTGCATGTGCTCGGTCTGGGCATGAGGACCAACGAGGACCTGGCCCAGAGTTTTCTCGAAGTGCTGGCGGGCGAGGGGGCCGAGCTGATAGAAGGTGGCCTGCCAGTACTGGATAGACTGGAGGTCTTGGGGTTGGGCCTATGGGCGCCGGCGGTTGCCGCGCCGCTCTTACTGTTGCCGCCGGTACGCAAGTTTTTCTCCAAGCTGATCCGTATCGATTTCCGCAGTAGCGTCCATGCGGTGGCCATTTCTTTAGTAATGTTGGTGGTGATCAATCTGACGTTTACGCTTGGTGTTGGACTGGAGACCCTGGCGAATCTTTCAGAGGCTTCGGAGACTGATGGCGGGACACTTCTGATTTCGCTATGGGTGCAGCAGCTTACATTCGCCCTGTGGGCGTTTGTCGGCATCGGCTGGCTGACCCGCCGCAAGTGGGTGCAGGCGCTTGAACGGCTAGCGTTGGTCCTGCCGAGCCCAACTGAGATCGCAATCGGCCTCGGAACAGGGTTGCTTTCCGTCGGCGTCATAATTATCTTGGAAATTATAGCGGCAGCAGCAGGTTGGGGGCTGGACGAGGACGTTGCGCGTCTAACGGATTCTCTGATTGGGCCACTACTTGGGTCGATCCCGGGCATACTCACGCTGGGTCTGGCTGCTGGAATCGGCGAAGAGACACTCTTCCGCGGAGCACTGCAACCCCGCTTTGGTCTACTCTTCACCAGCCTTCTCTTTGCGGTGGTACACAGCCAATATGGCATCACACTTTCTACGCTGGCTGTGTTCATCGTGGGACTAATTCTGGGTCTGTTGCGGATGCGTTTCAACACGACTACGAGCGTCATAGCACACGCCTCTTACAACATCACTCTGGGGATGATAGCTTATCTCTATCCACAGGTGTTCTGAGAGACTCTGGCAGTACTGTTGTTCTTGGCTCAACCCCGACGCGTCGAAGTCGCTTGTCCGAATTCTCCAGATGTGGTAGCATTGCCAAAATTTCACTTTAGCGGTTTACAAAAGCGATTTAGTAACTGTTGACCTTCTGCTCGCGCGTGACACCAGGCGAGAAAGTCTATGGCTGAGTGGCGTCGCAACTTATATGTACTTTTTTTGGTGCAGGTTTTTACGGTTGCCGGCTTTAGTCTGGTCTTTCCCTTTCTGCCACTCTATGTAGCCGAACTGGGCGTGGCGACGAGAGGTTCTGTCGCCTTCTGGTCGGGCCTGGTTTTTTCTTCGCAGGCGGTTACAATGATGCTGTCGTCGCCGATATGGGGCGCAGTCGCCGACCGGTATGGCCGAAAACCGATGCTCATTCGCGCCAGTCTGGGCGGTGCGGTGATGGTGGTACTGATGGGCTATGCCCAGAGCGCAGAGCAACTTGTTCTGATTCGCACGGTTCAAGGGTTGCTGACCGGCGTTGTCTCGGCTACGAGCGCACTGGTGGCAGCTACGGTCCCAAAGGAAAAGTCCGGCGAGTCTCTCGGCCTGATTCAGACAGGTATCTGGGTAGGTGTGGCGGTCGGACCTCTGATTGGCGGACTGGTTAGCGAGGCGCTTGGCTACCGCGCCAGCTTTTGGATAACGGGGGCGGCACTGGCTCTGGCAGGAGTTGCGGTCATATTCTGGGTGAGGGAGGACTTTGAGCCTCCGCCTGTCCAGAAACGAGTTAACTTTTGGGAAGGTTATCGAAAACTGCTGCGGGCGCCGGACATGGCATCGCTTTATTCGGCTTCTTTTCTGCAAAGCTTAGGACGATCGGTGACGATGCCGATTATGGCTTTCTTCTTTGTCGAACTGCTATCTTCGAGCGACGGCGCAGTTGTCATGACCGGATTGAGTATGGGAGCAAAGGCGGCCGTAGGCTCTGTCAGCGCGATCTATCTTGGCAAGCTCAGTGATCGCATAGGGCACGAAAAGGTTCTGACGGCCGGCGCTATCATCGCTGTGCTGGTCTACTTGCCTCAGGCCTTTGTCGCCAATGCGTGGCAACTGCTGTTCCTGCAGGCATTGACTGGAGTTAGCGCCGGCGCGATTATGCCTGCCACCAGTGCGCTGCTCAATATGCGTACTCCTCCCGGAGCGCACGGCACAACATTTGGATTGGGAAATAGTGTCAACTCTGGGGGACGATTGGTAGCGCCTATGTTGGGGGCGGCAGTTTATCATCTGATTGGAATGCGAGGCGTGTTTGCCCTCAACACAGTTGTCTACGTCGTTTTGGCGTTGGTCGCGCTATACATCTGGCGTAAGAGCGCTGCCAGGGTCACTTTTGGCACAGCCACCAGGGTGGCGGCGGACTGATAAAGGGAACCAGGATCTGGTCGCTGGAAGAGACGGGCAAGAGATTCGGAATAGCCTTGTCACGTCAACTTGCCTTTATCATGGCCTGACTGGACGTACTTTGTCCCCGACAAACCAACTCCCAGTTGATCACGAAACACCAATAACGCGGCCGTAAAGTTCTTCCTGGCGCCGCAATGCTTCGGCGTAGATGGCGCCCGCCGCTTTATCAGGCACGGCAGTATGTACTGTGGGCGGATC
Source organism: Caldilineaceae bacterium (assembly GCA_965221345.1). Lineage (GTDB taxonomy): Bacteria > Chloroflexota > Anaerolineae > Caldilineales > Caldilineaceae > Bin5. Next base: position 3,403,925 of record CBDCSD010000002.1, on the reverse strand, counting down.
CGGCGGCAAGGGTAGATTTAACGCTTGCAATGCAAGAATGGCCGCGCCGCGGCTGGTTGCCTCATCCACATTGACGAGATGCACCGGTGTCTGCAAGACATCCGCCAGAATCTGCCGCCAAAGACTATTTTCCTGGAGCGCGCCGCCGCTGGCGACGATTTCGCTGTTTGCGGCCAAAAGCGGGCGGAGTCGATCGTAGATGAGGCGGAAGCGCAAGGCAACTGCCTCAAAAGAGGCGCGGACGATATGGGCCGGGGTGGTGGCCGGTGTCATGCCACTGACGGTAAGAGCGGCTTCTGTTGCCCACCCTGGGGCGCGTTCGCCGCGCAGGAAGGGAAGCATGGTCAGCCCATGTGAATCTGGCGCCAAAGTGGCGGCATCGGTGAATAGGGCATCGGTATCCGGCACTGCCAGGGTTTCGTGTAGCCAAGAGAAGAGTGAACCACCATCGGTTAGCGATCCTCCAACCAACCAACGATTCCTGTCTATCGGGTAGCTCCACAGGCCGGCCGGGGTCTCCTGAATGGAAGGGCTTGCGCGGCCAGGCTTGGCGGAGGAACCGGCCACCGGTATGACTACTCGCATTGCGCCGGTGGTGCCAATTGTCAGAGCGATGCGGCGGTTGTCTGTACAGCCGCTGCCGAGATTGGCGCCGACGCCATCACCCACTGCGAGGAAGAACGGCGTCTGTGCGAGCTCCGGCCAGGTTGAAGCCCAAGGATCGACCAAACCAACCTTGGAATTCGTGTAGTCAAATACAGACGGTAACTGAATGGGATCAATGCCAATCCGTCGAATAAGCATTGAATCCCAATCTAAAGTACGACGATTGAGCAAGCCAGTCCAACCGACTTCGCTGTTGCTGAGGGGAGTGGAGGGCTGGCCGCGCCAGCGAGAAAGCAGGTAAGAAGCAAGGGTCTGCCAGCGCGCGACTTGAGTCAACAGCCCCGGTTCTTCGGCAGCAAGGCGAAGCAGTTGCGCGGGCGCGTACGATGTGTGTACCGGTGTTCCGGTTCGCTGCCAGGCGTCATGAAGGATGCCTTGCTGCGCAAGTTCCTGCCGCAGGCTGTCTGCAAAGGGCCCGCTGCGTGCGTCGGCGTAAGTGTAGACGGGCGTAACCGGTTGACCGGCGCGGTCCACACCGAGCCAGCTCATGGCAAAACTGGTCCATGCGGTGGCAGTGAAGCGAAAATTGCCGCGTAGCCGTCGCACCCTTTGCAGGCAGTCGGTGATGACCTGTTCGGTCAGAGCGGCGAGAACTTGGGGATCGAAAGTGCCATCATTGGACTGTTCGGTAGGGCGAAACTCCGTTGTATCCTCCAGCCTCAAGCCGTTCGTCTGGTAGGCGGAGGCTCGCACTGAGGAGCTGCCCAGATCTACTGCCAGTACCAGTTCCCGCTGAGAATTAATTTGCCGAGGGCGGATGCCGCCCCTTATTTCTTCCGAATTTTCGTCGGCCATCATCGCGCCCTTCTTACAGTTGCGATTCGTCTGTGGATTCTGGATTGTCCTGGTCGTCTGATCCGGCGGCTGCTGAAAGCGCGGCAAGATCGTCGTATTCAAGCACGAACTGGTCGGACGGGCTTGTGCGATAAGCGGCCCTGGCCATTGTGGTGGTAGCGATGGGGGCGGTCACAAAGAAGAGGAGGATGAGGGCGACCATGCGAAACATCTGCCCGTCGGCAAGAAAGTGAATGCCGGTGGCCAGCAGCAGGCAACTGATGCCGAGCGTCGCCGCGATGCCGGCGGCGTGCATACGTGTCAATACATCGGGAAGCCGCAGTATGCCCAAGGCGCTGACGAGCAGGAAGAGTGTACCGACGGCGGCAAGGAGGACTACGATCAGGTTTTTTGTCAGTGGGTCCATGGTTGCACCTCTTCAAGCTGTTGAATTGGTGGCATCTATTCGTCTTTCCTGGGCTGTCGCTGCAACCACCTGGCATGGGGAAAGCGTTCCAAGGCGCGGGCAAACATCATGGTACCCAGGAAGCCGAGAACGGCAGTGATGATAGCCCCTTCCAACAGGACATATGAATGACTGTTCACCGCGAACAGGACAAAAATGCCGACGGCGTGGATCGATATCAGGTCAAAAGCTACGGTACGGTTTGGGAGGTTTGGCCCCCGCAGGAGCCTTCCGAAGCAGAGCAACAGCGAAAATGACAGCAGCGTCATCAGGACGCCCAAGCTCAGCTTGAAGAGTTCGTTGCTCAACGTTGTTCTCCTGCCCTATTTATCTGCAGCATCCATTTCTACGAGCAGACGGCGCAGCTCCAGGAGCGGGCGCTCGAAGCTATGTTTAATGTCAGCCCGGAACGCCTTTGGGTCGGAAACATCAATGGCGTGGACAAGGAGTGCCGCCTCTCCTCTGTCGCGAGGCTCATTTCTCTGGTTGGGCAAAGGCGTATCGTTCACTTCCGCTTTCTCCCTCAGCTTTTCTTTATCGGCTTCAAGACCGATCGCGGCCTCCTCGGGTTCGCCGTAAGGCCAGAGTTGCCCCGAAACATCCTCACCCAGGTCAACACTCAAGGTGCCCGGAGTCAGGGTGATAATTGTAGCCAAAACTGTGATGTCAAAAGGGTTGGTCAGGTTAAGTGGGACGGCGACGATACCTGGGCGGAGCGAGGTCTGTAGGCCGACGGTTTTGGCAAGCACTTTGCCGGCCAAGCGCAGATTGCTCTCCAGGATGGCGTAGAGTACGTAGGCGGCGAACCAGGCTAAACGAACTGTGTAAAAGCCGTACTTTCGCTGCACAAGCGACATCAGTACAAAGCCTAAGACGAACCCGATCAGAAGCGCGCCCAACGTGAAATCGTTGTTGAGAATCGGCCAAAGCATCGATATGAACAAATTCAATACAAGGAGTCGCTGCATAGGTTAAGTCTACTTACTGTTGCGAAGAACTTTTGCCAGGTTCTTCTACAAATTGCCGAAGGATCTGTCGCTTTAGGTGTTAACGAGACGGGACGAAAGTGTTTTTCGCTAAACTGGTCGTATTTTCCTGGTAGAACAACGTGACTGTTCCGGTTGTGGCGGCGACCTGACGGTGAGGCAGTACCGAGAGCCTGGCTGACGGCGAAACCGCCTCAATGTAAGCCTGACGATCCAGAGCATGTTGCGCCACTCGCATTGACAGCTTGAAAGCCGGCTCGCCCAGAATTCCCAGTCCCAGACTAAGCAAAACCAGCACGGCGATCGGCGTTAGCATCAAGCGTTGACGGAGACTTCTTTGCAAAATGCGGGACGGTACGCGGCTGGGACGCTTATAGTCTCCCCAGAAGGACTCGCGCCAGAGCCGCATCATATTTATCATGGTCAACAGGCTGGCGAAGATGCTAACTCCTGACACCAGCCAGTGGCGGGTGTCCAGGGTGATCTGCAACAGGCTGAGTTTGCTCACGAATCCACTGAATGGCGGAACACCTGCAAGAGAAATCGCGGCCATAAAAAAGAGTAAGGCCAACAAGGGCTGTCTTGAGACAAGTCCACCGATAGAGGCCAGCCGGTCGCTGCCCATGTGCAGTTCGACCGCTCCGCCGGCCATGATGAGCGCGGTCTTGATGATCATGTGGTGGCAGAGATAAAGAACCGCTGCGCCGAGGCCGAAACCGATGGCCAATTGGTTTCCGCTCAGGGCGACAGCCAGTCCCATCAGCATGAAACCAACATGGCTGATGATATGAAAGCTGAGCAGCCGGCGAATTCCCGGCTGTGCCAATGCGCCTAGAGCGCCCACGAGCATGGTCGCGCCGGCAATGGTGAGGAGAATGGGCTGCCAAGCGATCAAAAGTTCCGGAAAAAAAAGCGTAAAGCTACGAAATAGCGTGTAGACGCCAACCTTGGTCAGCAATCCGCCAAACAGGGCTGTAACAGCCGGAGGAGGTGTGTGGTAGCTGGCCGGCAGCCAGAAAAACAGTGGAAAAATGGCGGCCTTGCTGCCGAAGCCAACCAGGAGCAGGCCGGCGAAAAGTGTGCGCACGGCTGGGGAAGCCAACGGCAGCCGTTCTGCAATCTGGGCCATGTTGAGAGTGCCAAGTGTGCCGTAAGCGACTCCGGCTGCCACCAGGAAGACGGTCGACGCCAACAGATTTAGAACAACGAAACGGATGCCGCTGTTGGTCTGTGCCGGCTGGGCACCTACCGTCAGAAGGACAAAGCTGGCCATCAGGAGCACTTCAAAAAAGACATATAGATTGAAGAGGTCTCCGGCCAGGAAAGCGCCGTTGACACCCATAAGAAGGAACAGGTACAGAGGATGAAATCCCATCCGGGCCCTGTGGTAGTCGATGGTGGCGACTGCGAAAGGGTAGACGGCTAGAGCGACCAGCGCCGTGAGCAGCAGGAGCGTCGCCGAAAGCCCATCACAGTAAACGGTGATTCCATAGGGAGCCGACCATGCCCCCATCTGCAGGACAAATCGTTCTCCCTGTACCGCAGTGGACCGGAAGAGAACCAAGGCGACGGCAAAATTGAAGCACAGGGCCAGCGTCGTCAGGGCGATCTGATGCCGAATAAGTCTACGTCCGCCCCAACGGGCAAGGAGCAGTATGAGAGCTGCTGTCAGGAGAGGCGCGGCAACGGGTGCGGCCAGCAGGTTGGCGCTCACGGCCATTTGTAGTTGTCCTCTTCCATGGCAGTTGATTCGTCGTGTTCAGACGGCGGGCGGGGAGGAAAGCCGGACAGAAGTTCGTCGCTGTCGTAGACTTCATCTACCTCGTAGGCAAGCCAGTCGTACTGGTCTAATTCGGATGAATCGGAGAAGTCGAAGGGATCTCCTTCCCGTAGGAGAGGAACTAACTCGCCAGGCACATAGTCAGTTGCGGTAATTGTATGGCGGCGGTTTACCAAGACGATGACAAAAGCGGTAATGCCGAAGCTGATGACGATCGCTGTCAGGATCAGGGCTTGGGGCAACGGGTCTGCAGGCGGAAACGAGGCAATGGTCTCCGCGTAACTACTTTTGTGAACAAAGATTGGGGGGCGCCCCTCGGTTAGCCTACCGGACCCGAAGAGCAGTAGATTGACTCCGTGACTCAACAAGGCTAAGCCGAGGATGAGCTTGATCTGTCCTCGCCGCAAGATCATATAGGCGCCGGAGGCAAAAAGGCTTCCGACGGCAATCGCAAGAAGAATGGAGATCATATTTCCGTCTCGCGGCTGGTTTCCACCGCTAATTCGGTCAGGTCGGACCCAGGGCCATCGGCAAGATCCGGCGATGCAGTGCTATCGGGAAGGAAAGCAGCGCTGTCAGAAGCACGACTCAGGCCGAGAAGAAAGGAGGTTGTGACGCTCGCAACGACGAGAAACACGCCCAGGTCAAAGATGACCGGCGTACCGAGTGTGAGATCGCCAAGCAAAGGCAGGTGCAGTTCGAACCACAAACTCTTGAAGAAGGTCCCTTTCAGCAGCCCTGCAACACCTGAGCAGATGGCGATTGCCAGACCGAGACCGATCCCGCTGTTCAGGTATGGACCGATGGCCCTCCGAACGCTGTTGTGCCCCCGGCTCAGGATCTGTAGCTCAAAGGCGGCAGCCGCCATTAACCCGGCGATGAATCCGCCTCCGGGCAGGTTGTGTCCCCGCAGCAGGAGGTAAATGGCCAGCAGAAGCAAGACAGGCGTAAGAATGCGATTCAGGAGACGAAGGTATAGTTCGGGCATTTTGACAGAAATATTCTTACAAGGAAACGGCTTGACAATGTACTATTGTGCTTCCAATTTGAAACTATGCATTATGCGGGTCTCTTGTTTCGTATTGCGTAAAGTCAGGCAAGGCAAGCACGTTTCCATGGTGTATCCCGCGTGAAAAATCCTGGTATCATACGGGATTTTCATTTGATTGGTTCTGAGGTTCAACTTTCGAGTTTTCAGTGTCGTCCTCCGAAATGGTTTGTTGACTTTCGGGGGCTATAACGGACTTTGGTTGTACGGAAGAAGACGTCGACGGCAGATTGACCCGTGGGGCATTCAGGAGTGCGTAGCCGCCCAGAGCAGCCAAGGCAAGGACAGTGATTTCTCCCATGGTATCGAAACCGCGGAAGTCGACCAGGATTACATTGACGACATTGGCGCCATGGCCGCTTGGCACGGCGTTGTGCAGAAAGAATCCACTGATGGACTTGGCGGCCTGCATAGCGTCGCTGCTGTTAAACAGGACAAGGAAAAAACCGAATGCACCGGCAGCCAGCGCCACCAACACATTGCGCGCCTGTTTCAATTTCCGCATCGGTGGACGCGTATCCGGCGGCAATTTCGTAAACACAAGAACCAGAAGCACGACTGTCAACACTTCAATGAGAAGCTGTGTAAGTGCCAAGTCCGGTGCGCTGAAGAAAACATAGAACAAGGTGACCGAGACGCCAACAACCCCCAGGCTAATTATGGCGCCCAGTCTTGTTCGCACGCGGACAGTGACGTATGCGGATACGACTGTCATGAGAATGAGAATCGTTTCCGGGGCGCCGGGGAGAATGTCCGTCGCCGGTATCAGGTCGTTGAGCTGGACTTGGCGCAGAGCAACCACAACTGGAACGAAGGCCGCGAGCAAGACAATGGCCGACTGCGAAGCCAGAGTGTAGCCTTGTGAGAAGCGAGCTGTGATCTGGGCAAGCGCGTAGATTCCGTCCAGGAAGCCTTGAAAGATTACGACGCCTCGCAGCCTTTCAGGCAACGGGGCAAGGGTGCGGCGGAGGAGTGATCTGTTCAGGAAGAGCCAGATGCCGGCGGCAATTGCGAGCAGGCTTGTCATCAGGACGGGCGTAAATCCGTGCCAGAGTGCCGCGTGCTTGTGAATGGTTTCGCCCGCAATTGCTGATGCTGCCGCGGTAAGAAAGACGGAAAGCGGCTGTAAGGCAAACGGCGCAACCGTTCCACAGGCAACTAGGATGAGCGGCGCGGCGACAAAAGGAGCGGCCGGAGCGTGATGAATGGGCGTCTGGGCAACCAGATCTGCACTTTGTTGGGGCGATGTTTCGGGGCCGCCGGTCGAGCCCGGACGCAAGAAGGCCTCCCAAAGGAGGGTCAAACTGAAGGTAACGAAAAAGGCCCCGGCAACAGCGGCGGCAGCAAACGCAATCCATCCTGCCACGGCTCCGTGTTCAGCCGCCTCGAAAAAGGTCTCTAGTAAGGCTTCTTTGGCTACGAAACCGAATAGTGGGGGGATTCCGGCCATGGAAAGTACTGCTACCAGCGCCACCGCCGATGTAACAGGCAGAGTTCGCCTCAGGCCGGCAAGTTTTCTCAAGTCTCTGACACCGGTTGCGTGGTCAACGATGCCGGCTACGAGAAAGAGGGGTCCTTTGTATAGCGCGTGGGCCAGGATACCGACGACAACTGCCAGCAGCGCGGCCTCGCTGCGGAAGGCCAGGAGAGTGGTGAGGACACCTAGTTGGCTGACCGTTGCGTAGGCCAACAAGGCCTTCATATCCCATTGGCGAACGGCGATGACCGCGCCCAAGAGCATGGTGATGCCCCCGAATATAAGGAGCGACCACAGCCACATTGGATGACCGCTGAGAGCCGGGTGCAGGCGGGCCAGAAGGTAGATACCTGCCTTCACCATAGTGGCTGAATGCAAGTAGGCGCTTGCTGGAGTTGGGGCGGCCATTGCGCCCGGCAACCACCAGTGAAAGGGAAATTGGGCCGACTTGGTAAACGCGCCCAGGAGAATCAGGATTAGAATTGCGGGATACAGTTCAAGCTCCGTCAAGCCAGGGCGGGCAATGATCTCGCTGATCGTGTAGCTCCCGCTTCCCTGCCCCAACAGGATCATCCCGGCAAGTAAGGCGAGGCCGCCAACCGCGGTGACTATGAATGCGTTGCGTGCGCCGCCCCTGGCAACAGCAGATCGGTGGGAGTAGCCGATGAGCAGATAGCTTGTTACGCTGGTCCCTTCCCAGAAGACGAACAGGGTCAACAGATTGTCGGCCCAAACCAACCCCAACATGGAGGCCATGAACGCAAAGAGTGAAAGATAGAAGTATCCTTGACGTTCATCGTTTTCGAGATAGTAGTGCGTGTAGAGTGCGACGGCGGCGCCTATGCCTGAAATGATCAATCCAAACAGCAACGAGAGGCCGTCCAGACGGAAAGAGAGCGCCAAGCCGAGGGACTCAATCCATTGGTAGTGCTCGACAAGAATTGTCCCGTGCTGAACGTGGGAGAGTGTCCCGGACGATGCTGCAGCGTCCCGTCCCAGGAACGGGGAAGCGGCAGCGACCTGCCAGACGGTGACCGCGAGCGGCGCCACTGCCGCCAGCCAGCCAGCCCAGGCGCGCCGCTCTGGGCGGATCAAATATAGGATTACGCCACTAATGAGGATGAGAGAGATGGATGCTGCTAACATAGCGGCTTCAGTGAACTCGCTGGCAGAGCACCATTTTGGCGCCCGATACAGGTGTTACGAGACGAACTTCATGCCCAGCCCGATACCGAACCGATGGGCGCTCACTGCGGAATGTTGGCTCCGAGCGAAGATTGTTGGCAGTTCCTACTTTGCCGTTTCCGGTTTCACGGCGGGTATACTCGACAGTCGAACACCCAATCATCCGGTCAGTGGCGGGGCTGACCAACGCATTGAACTCGTATCCGCCGGAGGCCTGGAGGGTCGCGAACGAGCGGGTGACCACGAGCCGACCGGGGTAACAAACAGAAGGAAAAAGCACTGGCGTGGGCAGAAAACGAGCTCCAGTCATAGCTGAATTGGATGGGCGGCAAGTCCAATTTAGGAACATGCTTCGCCCCATTTTTACCATAGTTACACAGGCTTCCCTAACTTTGGCGTCCAGTGTGGCACGCTCCTGTTCAAAGGGATTTGCAAGAAGCAATGTGGACAAATGCCATTCACTCTTCGATATTGGCAAATTTTACGAGCGGAACGGCAGTTCGGCAGTAGTGAAAAAAAAATTGTAATTCCAACGAGATAGGTGGCAGGTTCGAGAGGGGAGAAATGAGTAACGGGAGGTAGCGCACATTCTTTTGTGCAATGTTTGGCGAAGAGTTACAGCAGATTCCGCCCGAAAGGGAAAAGTGAGAGGGGAATCAGTTTGAAATGTTGTTTGGCGAAGGGGATGCCAACTATGGTGAGGGTAAGAACCAGTGCCGACAGAAGATGGGCCAAGGCGATTTCCCAACCGAACAGCACCAGCCACAGCAGGTTGAAGAGAATCCTGAGCGTACTGTTTGCCTGCTTAACTTCAACAACCTCCTTGCCAAAGGGGGTGAGGGTGGCTACGCCGATTTTCATTGACTGCAGCCCGAAGGGTATGCCAACAACTGTAATGCAGAGCAACAGACCACCGATGATGTACCCTAAGGCGGCAATCAGACCGCCGAAAACCAACCATACAACATTGCCTAGCGTGCTCATGTATTTCACCTTTACGAGGGGATTGACGGGTTCAAATAACTTGCAGCTTTAATGCAGCCGGCTAAAGTATAATACGTAAGGAATGGCAAAAAGGTTCGGGCCTCGCACAACAGGCCTTATACGCATTCGCTGGGAAGCGTTCAAGAGGACCACATAGCGTTGCCCAATTCCGAGGTGGGGAGGAAATTTGACACTGCAATCGCAACCCACAGTGTAGCGTGCGGAGAGTTTGTGATGTCCAGGGTTCGTTGGCGTATGTTTGAACTGAGATTTGCAAGGTCATAATTTGGTCTATCCACGAAGGGCCGAGGAGAAAACCTTTTTTTTCCACGAAGGGCCGCGAAGGGCCACGAAGAAAACCTTTTTTTGATTCACGCAGCACCTCTTGATATCACATTGTAGTCAAAATGCTGTTTGATGGATGGGTTGGTTTCTGCGGTCAACTAATGTATGGAGTCAGCAGGTCCTTACAGGCATGGTCATGCCAGGAAAAGAGAATGACAATACGGCGGGAATGCCGAGCTGGCACTGTCGCGCAGGGCGATTGCAAACAACATCCTGCGAATCTATACAGAAATGGGACAAAATGACCGAAAATGGTTGACGAGCCGAAATTTTCTGCTATACTCGAATATATCAATTTTCCGCTTGGGTGCGCTGCACTGTTGGGCGTAGGTCTGACATGCAACACCCAAAGACCCCGCTGTATGGGAGGACTCCGAATGAGCCGGGTGCGCTGCCCGCAGAAAGGCTGCAGTTTCTGGTTGAATGGTTGGTGTGACGCCGATGAAATCGAATTGGACTTGAAAACACTCTCGTGTCTTACGTTCGACGAAATGGAACTTCCTGCCGTCTTGTCCGGCAATGGGGAAGCAACCGACAAAGAGGAAATGGAGCTGGAATGGCTGGATGAAGAATCGATCTTCGAGGACGATCTGGACGAGAGTCTGTATGATGTAGATGACGGCGATCCGGAATTGGAGGAAGAAGAGGACGACCTTCTGGAAGAAGAGGATTCGTGGCCACTCTGAGCGAATAGCCCTTTAGCAATTGGGGTCCTGCAACGCGGCCGGCGGGAAGGGTTGTACGGGTAGTCTGTTCGAGCTAACTGTTGGTCTGCCTTGGAATGAAACGGGGCCCCGAATTTTTTGGAAGCCATGACTGACCGGTAGGAAGTGGTGATTTTCGTCGCCCACGAGCTGTTTAGCCTCTTGAATTAGCGCGTATGTTTCAAATTTGCGTCGATTTCGCTGCTATGCTAACATATTGAGGTATAGACAAGTGGCCGCTGATTGTGTATACTATGTAGCAGAGATGAGGATTTGGCGGGCCACCAGACAATAAGGAGAGCAGCAATGACTTTCCAAGCCGCTGTTCCACGCTACACACCAACTAAGAGCCGGAGCCGTTCTGGTTCGCTGGTACCAGTGAAATCCAGGATGTTTCTGCCGGTGAAGTGGCAGCCCGTCAGGCGCCTCAGGCAGAAGTTCAGCCCGAAATTTTTCCTTGCCATGGTGGTGAGCGTTATTAGCTCAATCAGCTTTCTGTGGGTGCTTCTTCTGGTCATCGCCGGGTGAGGCTTGCTGAGGCAAGTTGACTCTTAGCCTGTCGCTGAACGACCGACAGTTGAAGGGCGGCGAAAGCAGAAACTTTTCGTTCTCGAGGAGTTTGGCAGAACGGGAAAGCACAGATTTAAGTGTATATTTTGCCCCTGACTTAGACTTCTAAGTCAGGGGCTTTTTTGTGCTACGATCCGGGCTGGGTAACTACTCCTCAGTTCTGAGGGACAAGAGGTAAGCTACGATTGCGTCAAGCTCTTCTTCAGTCAGTAGTTCGCCGTAATTCTCGGGCATTACCTGGAGACACTGACCCAGCGGACACTCCTCAACTATGAAGGCACTGGGCTCCAGAATCGACTCAAGAAGGTACTCCTCAGCGGTATATCCCTCGCGGCGACTACCTGCGATCGCTCCCAAGTTTGTCTGGTCGGGACCAAGCATTGTGCCGTCGAACATGGGCAGCCCGGTTGTGACGTGGCAACTGTTGCAGCCGGTGGCCGTCATTGCGGCGATGGCAAGGTCTACCGTTTCCTGTGACAGCTGCTGAGTGGGAGGCGGAGCCGGCTCGGCTGTCTGGCCTTCGTCACTGACGATAATCTCTATCTGTTGTCGGAACTGGTCCCCCTCCAGAGCAGTGTGGAGTCCGTCGGCGAACTGCAGGCGCAGCGTGTGCTCGCCCGGTTCAAGTTCGAGCGAGATCTCTGTTTGGCCCTGGCCGTAGTGGAGGTGCTGCTCGTCGGTGGGGATGACCTGTCCGGCCGGTATGAAGTCGGTATCGACGAGGATGTGGAAGTGCCCGGCGCCTTCGTTCACTTCGCCGGAAGGCTCGACCACGAGGCCGGTGGCCGCCATCACGACTTCGAAAGGCGACCCAACGGATGCGCCGTCGGCGGGTTGTTCAAAGCCAACCGACGGGGATACGGCGCCGGCTTCGACGACGACGGTGATGGTGTCGCGATACTGGTGGCCTTCCAATGCGGTGTGGGCTCCGTCAGCGAACTGCAGGCGCAGCGTGTACTCGCCTGGTTCAAGTTCGAGCGAGATCTCTGTTTGGCCCTTGCCGTAGTGGAGATGCTGCTCGTCGGTGGGGATGACCTGTCCGGCCGGGACGAAGTCGGTATCGACGAGGATATGGAAGTGTCCGGCGCCTTCGTTGATCTCGCCGGAAGGCTCGACCACGAGACCGGTGGCCGCCATCACTACGTCAAATGGTGACGAGCCAACGGATGCGCCGTCGGCGGGTTGTTCGAACCCAACTGACGGGGATACGGCGCCGGCTTCGACGACGACGGTGATGGTGTCGCGGTACTGGTCCCCTTCCAATGCGGTGTGGGCTCCGTCAGCGAACTGCAGGCGCAGTGTGTGCTCGCCTGGTTCAAGTTCAAGGTAGACCGCTGTCTGGCCCTTGCCGTAGTGGAGATGCTGCTCGTCGGTGGGGATGACCTGTCCGGCAGGGATGAAGTCAGTATCGACGAGGATATGGAAGTGTCCGGCGCCTTCGTTGATCTCGCCTGAGGGCTCGACCACGAGGCCGGTGGCCGCCATCACGACTTCGAAAGTTGACCTAACGGATGCGCCGTCGGCGGGTTGTTCGAAGCCAACCGACGGGGATACGATGCCGGCATCGACGACGACGGTGATGGTGTCGCGGTACTGGTCCCCTTCCAGTGCGGTGTGGGCTCCGTCTGCGAACTGCAGGCGCAGCGTGTGCTCGCCTGGTTCGAGTTCAAGCGAGATCGCTGTCTGGCCCTTACCGTAGTGGAGATGCTGCTCGTCGGTGGGGATGACCTGTCCGGCAGGGATGAAGTCAGTATCGACGAGGATATGGAAGTGTCCGGCGCCTTCGTTGATCTCGCCGGAAGGCTCGACCACGAGGCCTGTGGCCGCCATCACAACCACAAAAGGTGATCCAACGGATGCGCCGTCGGCGGGTTGTTCAAAGCCAACTGACGGGGAGACCGCGCCAGCTTCGACGACGACGGTGATGGTGTCGCGGTACTGGTCCCCTTCCAATGCAGTGTGGGCTCCGTCTGCGAACTGCAGGCGCAAGGTGCGCTCGCCTGGTTCAAGTTCGAGCGAGATCGTTGTCTGGCCCTTGCCGTAGTGGAGATGCTGCTCGTCGGTGGGGATGACCTGACCGGCAGGGATGAAGTCGGTATCGACGAGGATGTGGAAATGTCCGGCGCCTTCGTTGATCTCGCCGGAAGGCTCGACTACGAGACCGGTGGACGCCATCACCACCTCAAATGGTGACGAAACGGTTGCGCGGTCGAGCGGCTCAAAAAAGGCTACTGATTGGTCGGCCGCGCCTGTTTCGACAAAGACAACGATAGTATCCCTAAACTGCTCTCCTTCGAGACCGGTATGTAACCCATCGGCGAACTGCAAATGCAAGGTGTGTTCGCCAGGCGGGAGTGTCAGCTCTGTTTCAAGCGAACCGTCTCCAAAGTGGAGGTTCTGCTCATCGGTGGGAATTACGTCGCCTGCGGGAGTGAAATCAGTATCGACAAGAATGTGCATGTGCCCCGATCCCGAGACGACTTCGCCTGATGGTTCTACGGTTACGCCAACCGCGCCCATTTTCACAACGAAGGTGGGAGGGACAATTGCATTGCTGGTCGGCTGGCGGAAGAAAACGTTCTCGGATGGGGCCTCCTCTTGAGCGTCTTCGGCCTGGGCGGGCGCTTCAGCGGTCGCAGCTTCTTCAGCTTCCTGTTCCCCGGCGGCTTCGGACGCTGCCAATGTTGCTTCCCGTTCCGCATCCCTGGCCGATTTCTGATCTGCACGGAATGTATCTACGGCGTAGTTGATGACATAAATCAATATAATAACGCCCAGGATTGGGCCGCCAACTCGGATCAATGGGTGGACTCGGTTCATTGAGACGCTCCGTCGAGGTATTTTCCGTAGTACATTCTGTTACAGCCAATTTTCTGGTGACGGCTTTTCAAAAGGTGGTGACCCACACGGGAATTATACTGTTTCCGCTATGGCTGGCAAGTGGGAGGGCATTTGCTGCGCTTCATTCACTTCGTATTTCGGGCCGGGCAGAACTGTGCGGTCCAGGTGAAAGGAGCTGGCTGACACCAGACCCCGTCGCTGGATTGGGGCATGGAGACTGTCTGGGTCACAGCGCGATTGCGGACGCAGGCTCAACATTGTTGTCCTCAACTACACTTAACTCGCCACTTTCCAGGCGCAGGCTAATTACCCGACTAACACCGTCGTCCCCCATGGTAATGCCGTAAATGCTGTTGGCCATTTCCAGGGTACGGCGGTTGTGGGTGATGACGATGAACTGAGTCTGGTCGCTCAACATCTCCAAAGCGGATCGTAGCCGGTCCACGTTTGCCTCATCAAGGGTAGCATCTACTTCATCCAGGACACAGAACGGAGTCGGGCTGACGCGGAGGATAGCAAGAACCAGCGCGCATGCTGTCAAAGAGCGCTCGCCGCCGGAGAGCAGGTCCAGGCTTTGAGGACGCTTTCCGGGCGGACGGGCAAGGATGTCGACGCCGGTATTGAGAATGTCTTCCGGGTCGGTCATTGAAATTCTGGCCGTTCCTCCCTGGAGAAGCAATTTGAAGAGATTTACAAATTCGGTGGAAACGGCATCGAACGTGCGACGCAAGTCCCCCTCCATGCGTTTGTCCAATTCGCAGATGATCTGTTGCAGGTCCTCGGCCGCCTCGTCGAGATCGTCCGACTGGGTCTTAAGAAAGCGATGGCGGCTGGCAGCTTCCTCATATTCCTGAGGCGCCTCCGGATTGACGTTGCTCAATCGCCGCACGCGTGCGCGTGTTTTCCTGACGTCATCCTTCAATCCGGCAGGTAGCTCCTTGATGACAGGCAGTTGGGCGACAAGGGCCTGTAGAGGTAAAGGGGGTTGGTAGGCCAAACCGACCGCTTCTTCCATTTCTGCCAGCCCAAAATCCTGGCGAATTTCGCGGCGAAGGTTTTCCAAGCGATCTTCAGTACGCTGCAACGCGAGCAGAGAAGCGTTCCAGTCTGATTCATCCTGCAGCAGTAGTTGCTGCCCTGCTCGTTCTTCGGCCTCTGCTTGCACCTGTTCCTCATCCAGTTGCCTGAGATCAGTTTCCAACGCAGCGATCTTCCGCTGAAGTTCGTTCGATTCTGCATGCAATTCACGCTCCTCGGAGGAAATCTGACCGATGTCTCTACGCAGTTGGTCTGCCTCCTGGAGCAGTCCATTCTGTCGATCTGACTTGGACCGAAGCTGGCTGTCGATCTGTTCGAGAGTTCCACTCTGCTGCGCCTTGAGTGCACGCTGGCTGCTTAGGTTTTCCTGCGCTGCTGCATCCTTGGCGCGCAAGTCGGCCAGGTTGCGAAGCAGTTCATCTGGGTTGGCTTGCGCCGCCTCTCCGGCTAAACTGGCCCGTTGCCGGGCAACTTCCAGGGAATCGGCCGTCCCTTCCAAGTTCACTTTCAGCTGTTCTTCCTGGGAATCCAATTCTGCCAGGTCCTGTTGGGTCTGTTCGAGTATTTGTTTCTGCCAGGCGGCTTCCTGCCTTGTCTGGGCGGAGAGGAGCCTGGTCTGCTCCAGCTCTGCCTGCCGCCGCTGAGCATCACGAAGAAGGGCCTGCCTTTGTACCTCGAGTTCGGTGCGCGTCTTCCTTTGCTCCTCGATATGTTGGCGGCCAGCCTGCGTTCTCTCGGCTGCCAGCTGTTCCTGTGCCTTGGCTCGGTCCAATTCGGCCGGCAATTCGCGGGCTTCCCTTTCCCAAGCCAACACAGAATCGCGTTGGCGACGACCGTCGTTACCGCCGGTTACAGCACCGCCAGGACGAATGAGTTCTCCATCCAGCGTGACAACCGTTGGCAGGCGGACATTCCTGTCCATGCGGTCAGGCTGCCGGCGACCATTCCTCGCCGGTCCTGAATGCGCGTCCAGAGCATGGCGGGCCGCAGCCAGATCGTCGGCGATCCAAACTCGCTGCAACAGATGTTCGATTGCGGGAGCCACTGCGGAGTCGTACTGGACGGATCTTGCGGCATTTCCGATAACACCGTCGCGATTGGGCGCCGGGATGGGGCCGCTGGACCGCAGCCGGTTCAGGGGTAGGAATGTGGCGCGACCGGCGCCTGCGCTCTTCAGGTATTCGATGGCGCCTTGGGCGTCACGCCACGTACTGACGATGACGTTTTGTAGTGCCG
The DNA here is from genome assembly GCA_965221345.1 of Caldilineaceae bacterium. Classification (GTDB taxonomy): domain Bacteria; phylum Chloroflexota; class Anaerolineae; order Caldilineales; family Caldilineaceae; genus Bin5. Next base: position 3,387,825 of record CBDCSD010000002.1, on the reverse strand, counting down.
CTCCCAGCACAACTTCTATGGCCCGTTCAAGGCGGGCAGGAACATGGATTTGCGAAGCCACCGTGCCCAGGATTCCGTCCAGCTTGCCTTGTTGAGACGCCAGCAAGACGGAGCGAACTCCACTGGCGTACCCGGTTCCTTCTCCGCGCATTCTTTGCAGAAGCTCGAGCCGGGTCTGTATTCGTTCGATATCACGCTGAACTTTGTTCCTTGACTGTTCCTCGTCGCGGAGGGCGATGTTATCGGCAGCTATAGCATCTGTAAGTGCGGCGATTCGTGCCTGGGCCATGTCGATTTCTGTGCCGCGATCGGCGCTGGCGGCCTCCATCGCGGTTGAAGTTGCTGCAGCCTGGTAGGCGGCTTGATTGCGCTGGTGAACTTCTGCCCGGAGCAGGGTAGTTCTCTTCTTCAATGAACTGCGTCGTTCAACCAGATGCTCCAGACGGCTGCGCAGGTCGGCGATATGGTTTTCCTTTTTGCGCAATGCGGTTTCCGCCTCGCGCCAGCGCATCAGGGAAGCACCGTGTTGTTTCTGCCGTTCGGCCAGTTGGTTTTGCAACAGATCAGCGGCGTTCTGGCAAGAGTTGTGCCGGAGCAGGGCCTTTTCCAGCTCAGCCTGAATGGACTCGAGCCGCGATTTAGCCGACTTCTTTTCTTCGAGCAACTCACTGTATTCGTCTTTCAACTCTTTGTGGCGGGCAACGATCTGATAGAGGCGTTCCTGGGTCACGGCGAGGCGGCGGCTCACTTCAGCGGTCTGGCGCTGGCGGGCGTCGCTGATCGAACTCTGTTCGCTCTGGTTGGCGCGCAACCTGGTCTGGCGGGCGCGTAGGTCGTCGAGATTGGCGCGAATAGCGTCCAATCGTTGGCGGCGAACCTGAGTGGAATGCTGGTCGCGCTCTGTCTTTTGCCGGGCCTCTGCCAGACCGGTGAGAGTGCGGTGCCACTGATAGCCATACCAGATGTGGAGCAGGTCCTTCAAGTCCGTTTCGATCTGGCGCCTTTCGAGCGTACGTTCTGCCTGCCGTTTGAGACTGGCTAGCCGGGGGGAAAGTTCACCAAGGACATCCCGTACACGGTCGAGGTTTAGCTGCGTGGCCTCCAGCCGGCGTATGGCCGCGGATCGTTTCTGCTGGTAGCCGGTGATGCCAGCGGCTTCTTCGAAAAGGGCCCGCCTTTCCTCCGGGCTGAGGCTAAGTACTCGATCAATCAGTCCTTGGCCGATCACCGCATAGGCGCGCTTACCCAGCCCACTGGGCCCGAGGAGTTGAGTGATGTCCTGCAGTCGTACCCGCTGCCCGTTTATGAGATATTCATTTTCGCCGTCCCGGTAGGCTCTGCGCGTGATCTCCACTTCGCTGAAGTCAATGCCGAGTTCGCCGTCATCGTTGTCCAAGACGAGGCTTACCGTCGCCATTCCCTGCCTGGGACGTTTGTCGCTGCCCGAAAATATGACGTCAAGAGTTTTCTTCGAGCGCAGTAGTCCAAAGCTCTGTTCGCCCAGAGACCAACGAATCGCATCGGCAACATTGCTCTTGCCGCAACCGTTTGGCCCAACGATAGCCGTTACGCCTGAGCCGAAAGCAAACTCGGTCTGCTGGGCGAAGGTCTTAAATCCTTTTATGGTTACCCGCTTTATTCGAAGCATCAGAATTGGAGACGAGAGAGGGACGGTCCGGCGCTTTCTTGCACGGGACTTGCCAATTCGTGGTGGGCCGCCACTTGCGAGCTGACTACAACGTGGTGCAGCGCATTGCAGGGGGCAGACGATAACGAGACGCAACGGCCTGGCATGATGGCGAAGCGCGGCGAGGTACGTTTTCCATTGACAATTTTGGCTGGCACCCGGCCTGATTCCAAGAAACTGTTACAGCAAGTCTCTTCCCTGACTTCTTGCCGGCGGCTCAGAGTACCCAAATGGAGCGCCAGAGCCCTGGTAGCGTCATTTCAAGCAAAAGGCCAATGGCTACGAGCGTTAAGGATGCAGTTAGCAGGCGACGCTGCCTCTTAATGTAAAAGGCAGGACTCCAGCTGTTGGTCAAGAGGGGCTGAGCCAGTATGACGACAAAGCCGGCATATCCTGCAATCATCGCCAGCCTCCACGGCATCAGCCCCAGAATTAGACCGGGCGGCCCTTCCGGGGCTAAACGTCCGACCGCGTACGCAAATTGATTCACCGCGCGCATGAGAAACCAGAGACCAACAAGCCCGGCAGAAAGCAAACTGCCCAGCAGGACGCCGAAGAGTTCAACGAGACGAGCCACCGGGCTGTTTAACAGCCAGCCTGGTAGGTTCTGTCCAGTAACAGACCACTCCAACAGCGAGCGGTGGTAGGCAAAACCGTCATGGATTGCCCGCTCGAACACCGGGGGCAGAAGCGCAGTTCCCACGATCATCACCAGGGTTTGCAGGACCAGCCAAACGGAGAGCACCAGAATCCCTTTGCCTACCAGGCCCCTCCGGAGGGGAACAGCCAGAAAGAGGGTGAGGGCCACTGCCTGCGCGATCGGCAAAAAGTTCGGTTGTCCCAAGACGGCGGGCAGAGCCGTTGTGAGAATGGCGAAGAATCCGAAAGTAAAATAGTAGATCGGATCCTTCATTAAGTCGTAATGACGCCTTTCAGACTTACCATTTGGCGTGGTGTGAACCGAATCCTGCATAAAAAGATTATAGCACTCTATGCGGATGATGGGCGAAATCCCGCCAAGATTATATCGACTGGTCAATGCGCGGAAGGGGTCTCGAGAAATGTTTTTGAAGAAGCGGATAATGGTTTTGGCAGGCAGGCACAGATGCGTATCGTGCGATATGGAGGATATGGGCAGTTCAGTCGATTCATTGCTGAAAGCTTTTCTGGCCCTCGACGCCGATGGGCGGCCCTAGCAGGAGCGCGAGTTGGATGCCTACACGTCCGATGCGGAATCCGGACATTTTGCTTTTGCCTGGTTGGGCAGTCCTTGAAAACTGGGGCAATAGCTGAGGTGAGTTTTTCTCAGTTAAGGGCCGGGCGGTTCCACGCTGATTTGTGGTATACTGAACAAGCGGAGGAAAACATTCGCCGGGGACAATGCGCGTGACTTTGCATGGTTTAATAGTCCAATCTTTTTGGAGGTTAACCTGACTGTGTCGCGCCCTCAATCTGCCCAGTCGGCGGAACAGGCGGTCACGTCCGAAACTGGGCCAGTGACGCGATCGGAAGGTGTGGCGGCGGTAGTCGCTGCTGCCGGGTTCAGCAGCAGAATGGGGCGTTTCAAGCCGCTGCTACCCTGGCGTGGCGGGACTGTGATCGAGTCTGTCGTGGCTGGGCTGGTTGCCGGCGGTGCGTCGCCGGTACAAGTCGTGACTGGCCATCGCGGCGCTGAAATTGCTCACTGCCTGGCTGGAGGTCCCGCCGCGATTCTTTTCAATTACGACTATCAGCGCAATGAAATGCTACGGTCTTTCCAGGTTGGGATAGGTGAGTTGCGTCAGGCCTGTTTGCCAGTACAGGGGGTGCTGCTGGCTTTGGGGGATCAGCCGCACATTCCGGCCGGCGTAATCCGGCAGATTATCGACCGTGCGCGAGCCGAGCCAGACGCTGTCTTGATTCCCAGCCACAATCGCCGCCGTGGACATCCGGTTTACTTGCCGGAATGGTCATTTTCCAAACTACTGAGACTTGGGACAGGGCAAACACTGCGAGATCTGCTGAGAGAATTCAGCAAAGAGATCGTGTACGTGGAGGTGGACAGCGATTGCGTGCGCAGGGACATGGATGTTCCCGCCGAGTATGAATCGCTGCGGGCGGATTTTGAGTAGGTAAATTGAAATGCGGTGACTTTGGGCTTGGCTGCTGTCCTGTCGCTTGAGGGCGGGTGAAATCGTCTAACTTAAGGGGTCAGCCGGCGACAGGGGCCTTGGAGCCGCTTGGGATTCACCTTAGAAAGTGCGCCGCCATGTTAGAGCGGCTGGAAGGAAAGGGACTACATTGACCGCGACGCTATACCATTATTTGAAGGAGATGTTAGCGGACGAGCAGCCTGTTGCAGTCGCTACAATAGTCGACGCCAAAGGTTCTGTGCCCAGGGAGGTTGGCGCCAAGATGCTCATTCATCCATTGGGCCAGCACGTGGGAACAGTTGGCGGCGGCTGTGGTGAGGCGGATGTGATCCGGGCCGGGTTGGATGTCATCCATGATGGGATTCCGCGCACTGTCCACGTCGATCTAACCGAAGACATTTCGATGGACAGCTTGGGCGTCTGCGGCGGCGTAATGGATGTGTTCGTCGAGCGCTGGGGAGGGGCAGTGGCAGAAGATGAAGAAAGGGTCGCGGACTGAGCCAGTGCGACGGCGGGAACGGAGACCAAAAGGTTCGCTCCTTCACCGTCCTGACCTAGGAGTCTTGGTCCGACTGCCCGGTTGATATGCGGCTGCGCAGATGAACAGGCTGCGACTTTTCTCGAACTCGCAGGTTTATCATTTCGACGGCGAGCGAAAATGCCATGGCAAAATAGGCATAGTTTTTCAGATGCAGTTCCTCAACCGCTTCGTGGAGCCAACCTTCCAGTACCAGCAGGAATCCAATCAGAATTAGGAAAGCCAGCGCCAGGATTTTCATCGTCGGATGGCGTTCGACGAAGGCGGCGATCGGTCCAGCAAAGAACAGCATGACCGCGGCCGCAACAAGGACTGCGGGGACCATTACCCACAGGTTGCCTGAGATTCCTACGGCGGTAATGACCGAGTCCAGCGAAAAAACTATGTCGATGAGGATGATCTGAGCAATGACGGAGACGAAGGTTGCTGTCGCCCGGGTCTTGTCATCATGTTCAGCCGCTTCCAGCCTTTCGTGGATTTCGAAGGTGCTCTTGCCGATCAGAAACAGGCCTCCGACAAGAAGGATCAAGTCGCGGCCGGCGAAACCATGGCTAAAGAGAGAAAACATGGGATGGGTCAGCCGCATGATCCAGGTGATGCTGAACAGGAGCGCGATGCGGGCAATGACGGCCAGCCCGATTCCAGTTGAACGGGCCTTGGCCTGCTGGTTGTGGGGCAGCTTTCCGCTCAAGATGGCGATGAAAATTACATTGTCAATTCCTAGAACAATTTCGAGCAGAACGAGAGTCAGAAGAGCAACCAGACTTTCGGGCTGTAATAGGTCCGTCATGCAGTTTTTGGCCCCTTGCAATGTTGGATATGGGCAAGGTTCTGCTGGGCGAATGCAAACGCAGTTCTGCTGTAGCGCATGTGACGGATTTTAGCATCTGGTTTGGCGCGTGTCTAGCTCCATGTGAAGCGCCTTTCGCAACTGGCCGAAGATCTGCCGAAATTTCGCTGGCCGGCGCAATTGAAAGTTACGTGAGAAATGCAGAAAGAGTTGCTCAGCACACTGATTGATGCGGTTGAAAAGAGAGAAGCTGTTGCGCTCGTCACGGTCACCGCCGGTGCAGGCGCTTATGCCCAAGCGGTCGGTCGAAACGCGGTGGTTTGGCCCCAACATGACCGATGCCCTGTGGGTGAGTTGGGACTGGGCGAACTGAACAGCGCTGTACTGCACGATGCCCGGGACGCAGTAGAGCGGAAGAAACACCAGCGCTTCCACTATGAGTTAGAGGGCGGCAGTTTTTCCGTGTTTGTCGAGGTACAGGCTCGGCCCCCCCATCTGATCATCGCCGGAGCCGGTCACATCGCCGTGCCGCTGGCCTCAATTGCAAAGACGTGCGACTTTCTGGTAACGGTAATTGATGATCGCCCCCAATTCGCCCATGTTGCCCGCTTCCCAACCGCTGATAGGGTAGTGGCAAGGCCGTTTCGGCCCTCGCTAGTGGAGCTCAGGCAGGGGAAAAAGGCATTCGACAGCGACACTTACCTCGTGCTGGTGACGCGCGGTCACCAGTACGACATCGACTGCCTGTTGGAGGTACTGGATGATCCGGTTGCTTATTTGGGAATGATCGGAAGCCGCCGCCGCATCCGGGCGGTTTTCGAATTGCTGGAAAGGGAGCAGAACATTCCGGCGTCGAAATTCGACCGGGTTAGGGCGCCAATCGGCATAGATATTGGCGCAATTACGCCGTCAGAGATTGCGGTCTGTATCATGGCCGAGATCATTTGCGTCCTGCGGGAAGGTTCGCTCCCCGGCTTGAGCGAGCAGATCCAGCGGGAGCGGTCACAGAGGAGAATTCGTGCGGCGGAGAGTTCGAGAAATAGTGGGAACAGGCGGTCGCAAGCAAATCCGGGAAAGTGAAAACAACCTATTGTCACTACCTCCCTAATTGGATAGGCGAACCCGATGGATGAATCTGTGGACGTCCAGTCCCACAACAGTTACGCGTGGGATATGGCAGTCGAGCGCAAGAGCAAATGGACCGTGCCCGTCAGTGAGGAGACCATCGCGGCGGCAAGGCGCGGCGACTGGGAGATTGTCCTTACGCCGACAAAGGCGGTGCCGCGAGGGTGGTTCCCCGATTTTCGCAATGCGGAGATCCTCTGTTTAGCCTCGGGCGGGGGTCAACAAGGGCCGATACTGGCCGCCGCCGGCGAAAGTACCGGCGCGCGAGTGACCGTATTCGACAACTCTCCCCGGCAGCTGGCTCAGGATCGTTTAGTGGCCGAACGCGAGGGTCTGAATCTGTTGACGGTTGAGGGAGACATGCGCGACCTGCAGGCCTTCGAGGACCAGCAATTCGACACGATCGTCCATCCTTGCTCCAACCTGTTCGTCCCTGAGGTATCCCCGGTATGGAGGGAATGCGGGCGCGTACTGAAGCCTGGCGGGGTCTTGCTGGCCGGTTTTGTCAACCCGGTACTTTTTCTTTTCGATCAACAAAAGATTGATGAGGGTATTCTGGAGGTCCGACACAAGCTGCCGTATTCAGATCTCACCAGCATTTCCAAATCGGAGCAGAGAGAGTACATACTTGCCGGCGAGGCTCTCGAATTTGGACACACTCTTACGGAGCAGATCGGCGGTCAGCTCGATGCCGGTTTCGTATTGACCGGCTTCTATGAAGATCGATGGGAGGATCAACCGCCAGGGGACTATACCGATACCTATATTGCCTCACGTGCGTTAAGACTGAACAGTTCTCAATAAAAAAGTTGTCACGATTTTTGTCATATTGGAAAGCTGGATTACAATCTATTCAACTGTCAATGGTACAGTTCACCCAATTCGCAGTGCGGCAGGTGCCTTCCAGCAGCCGCACAAAGCGAATGGGGAGTGGAGAGTTGCCAACATTGAGTTGCAAAGGAGCATCAAAACATGGCGTATGCGCATACTAATTCCAGGGGCAGGACTTACATTCTGCACTCGAGGGAAACAACACTGCGTAACGGACGGCAACAGACTCTCTATTTCTTCGCCAAAGAAGAAAAGGAGGGATCGTTGGAGGCAGTACCCGAAGGTTACGAAGTTTCCGAAAGCAAGAACGGGTTGCCCGTCTTGAAACGTTCAAAATGACGATGCTTCAACCACCATCAATACGGTATTTCTGATGGAAGCGGTGGCTCTTCTAAATGGATTTCGACCTCACGCTTGAAGAAAAGATCGACCGGACTCCACCGCCGCTGCGCGCGATCATTGAAGATTTCCGCAGTATGGAGCCGCGCGAGCGGCTGGAGTCTCTTCTAGATTTTGCTATGGATATGCCGGATCTTCCCGGCTTTCTTCACAACGCCCGCGATCAGATGGAGCAGGTCCACGAATGCCAGACGCCGATTTTCGTGTTCGCCGACATAGAAGACTCCGGCGTACAGGTTTACATCGACGTACCGAAGGAGTCGCCGACAGTACGGGGCTACGCCGCGATCGTACAGGAAGGGCTGGAGAGCGCGACCCCGGACACGGTGCTGCAAACGCCGGATGACATTCATTATCTGCTTGGTCTTCATGAGGCGATCTCGCCGCAGCGACTGCGAGGTCTCCATGTCCTCATGGCGTATCTGAAGAGGCAAGTTACAGCAAGAATGGCGAAAGGTGAATAACGCGCTGACCGATGTGCAGGGCATTTTGGTCGGCCACTGGTCGGATCCTGTTCACGGAACCGGCTGTACAGTCGTATTGACGCCCAATGGGAGTTGCTGCGGTGTGGATGTGCGCGGTTCGGCTCCGGGGACGCGTGAAACTGCGTTGCTTGATCCCGTGGGCCGAGTAGACCTTGTCCACGGGGTACTTCTTAGCGGGGGCTCTGCGTATGGATTGGGAGCCGCTCATGGTGTTGTCGACTGGTTGGCACAGCGAGGATATGGTTGGCCGACGCCGGCAGCGCCGGTGCCGATTGTGCCGGCAGCGATCCTTTACGACCTGGAATTTGGCGGTTCGACGGTATACCCTACGCAAAGGGACGCTTTCGCTGCTTGCGAGTCCGCAACTGCGGAGGATGTGGGCCGAGGTTCCATCGGCGCAGGCGTCGGCTGTACCGTGGGTAAACTGTTGGGAAAGGACTGCTGCACCCGCGGCGGATTAGGTCAGGCGTCTGCGGTCTTGCCAGGCGGCGTCGTGGTTTCTGCGCTGATGGCGGTCAATGCTGTCGGTGATATTGTGGACCCGATGCGGGCCGAATTGGTGGCCGGGGCCCGAGACCCGGAGAGTGGCGGACTGGTGGACAGTCTGTCAGTGGCTGTTGCCCGCTTCGACTCTTTTTTCTTTCGTTCGCCAGACAAGAACCCTGATCAGCGCTCTGCTTCGCAATTCGACGCTGAACCCGAAACCTCTCAACCGGTCCAGGAAAACACGACCATCGGCGTAATCGCCACGAATCTCAGCCTTCGCAAGACAGAAGTGACCAAGTTGGCGCAGATGGCGCAAACAGGAGTCAGCCGCACGACGCGACCGGCGCATACTCTCTATGACGGCGACTGCCTGTTCGCGCTGGCTACCGGCGCGCTCGATGCGCAAGTGGAGTTGAGTCTGTTGGGGGCAGTCGCTGCCGAAGTCGTTGCAGCAGCGGTTCTTGACGGCGTCCTCAACGCCGCGCCCGCCAACGGCGTGCCAGCCGCCTCCGAATTGAGGCCCCGGAAGTTGACTTCGTAGTCCTAGAATCGATCCGAGCGAGATTTCTTGTGGCTGCCATGCTGCAGGACCGGGCCGTCCAGGCATAGGACGCTGCCGTTCAGTTCGCAAGAGCCGCAGATCCCAACGGCGCAGCGCATATACGCCTCCCACGAGAGCTGGCGCTGGACGCCGTGAAGGTTGCCCAGGCGGTCGACTGCGGAGAGCATGCCGTGGGGACCGCAGGCACATAACAGATCGATTTCGCATGCGGCCAGAGGGGTTGCCAGAAGATCGGTGACAAGCCCAGTCGACCCGGCGCTGCCGTCCTCCGTGCAGGTGAGCAGATCTAATGGGATGACATCACTTTGCGCTGCTTCCTGCAGGCTGGTGAAGCGACCAGCATAGAGCAGGTCGGCGGCCGTGCCGGCGCCGATAATGACAGTCAGCGCTGCAAGTTGTGGTCGCCAGGCGCGCGCAAGCCAGAGCAGAGGAGCCACACCGTATCCCCCGCCTACGAAGGCTGCGCGCATTCCGGGCCGCGGCAAGCGAAAGCCGTTGCCGAACGGCCCACGAATCCAAAGCAAATCGCCGGGGCGCAGTTCATGCAGCAGATTGGTAAATGGACCGACCGCGGTGATCATCAGAGTGACCGGGTCGGAAGCAACCAGAGAGAAGGGCTTCTCATCGAAGCGCGGCAGCCAGGCCATAACGAACTGTCCTGGCGTCGCGTTCAGGCTGACGTCGAGCGTGATCGTCTTTGTGCGGTAGTTGTCGGTTTCGACCGAGCGGACCGGAAAAGGGGAAGGGAGGAGAAGGGAGCCGGCATGGCCGGATCGGTCATGAACCAAGCTCATGTTCGCACCATGGGGGCGCGGCGTCATTTTCCTCACTCACGCCCGTTCGAGAATGACAACCGGTATTTCGCGCTCGGTCTTGGCTTGGTAGTCGTTGTAGGCCGGAAAGATATCCGCCATCAGACTCCAGAGAGCGGGCTTCTCATCCGGCGCGGCGGTGTGGGCAGTGGCGTCGAAGAACTCTGCCCCGACCCGCAACTGCACTGCAGGTGTTTCGACGAGATTGAGATACCAGGACGGGTGATGGCTGGCGCCCCCGCGGGAGGCGACAATTACATACCTGTCCGCGCCCTCAACCTTGCCATAGATGAGCGGAGTTGTGCGCGCCTCGCCCGTACGCCGCCCGGTTGTGGTCAGAAGCAGAGTGGGCACACCGTTCCAGATATGGCCGTCCTCGCCGTTGGAATCGAGATAGCGACCTATGTGTTCCTTAACCCAGCCTGGTACTTGGCGATCTTCCATGTCTGTATCCTCCTTGAGATTCAGGCCCATTCATGAACTTTGCCTGCAGTTAGATCAGTCTACCACAACGCAAAAGGCTTTGCACGGCCAAGCCACTTTTTTTTCTGCTTGCAATTGCGGCGTACAGGCGGTATCCTCTTCAGTTGACGGTTCCAATTTCGCTCAGGAGAGAATCATGAACCTTTCCCTTGCTCAAGTAGAGGCATACAAAAGCGACGGCTACATCGGCACGATTGACGTGATGGATGGGCCGCAGGTCGCCGATTACCGGCTGGCATTTGACGATTTGGAGGCCCGAGTCGGCAAGGAAACTGCTCAGATGGGTCTGGTGGACTACCACTTTGACGAGAAGTTTATCTGGGAACTTGCCACACACCCTACGATCCTCAACGCCATCGAAAAGTTGGTCGGGCCCAATGTATTTTTGCTTGCGACCCACTTTTTCAACAAGTACGGCGAAGGAAATCAAGCCGAGGCGTTTGTTGCCTGGCATCAGGACGTGACCTTTTGGGGGCTGGAGCCGCCGATGGCCATCACGGCCTGGTATGCGGTCGACGACAGCGATGAGGAGAACGGCTGTATGCAGGTCATTCCCGGAACGCACGTGTCCGGTGTGGTGGAGCACGGCAAGGCCGAGCAGTCCGGCAACCTTCTCAGCATCAACCAGGAGGTCCACGTGTCGCCAGAGCAATCGGCGAGCGCGGTCGATTTGCCACTCCACGCCGGTCAGGTTTCGATCCACGACGGCACGCTCATTCATGGCAGCCTCCCGAATCGGTCGAACAGGCGGCGCTGTGGGCTAACGCTGCGCTACGTCCCGACGTGGGTGCGGCAGGCCGAGGCCAACTCCTTTGGCGACCGTTGGAAACCTGTGCTGGTGCGTGGGCAGGATGAGGAGAAGAACTTCGGCGAGTGGAAGACCCGCTGGCAGTGAGGGCACAGGCGTGACTGCTGAGCGGCCCAACGTCGTCTTCGTCCTCACCGACGACCAGGGGTACGGCGACCTATCCTGTCATGGCAATCCTATAGTAGAGACGCCTCATATTGACGCGCTATATTCGGACAGCGTGCGCCTGACAGATTACCATGTGGGGCCAACATGCGCGCCTACGCGCGCCGGTCTTCTGACGGGCCACTACGCCAACAGCACCGGCGTCTGGCGGACGAGCGGCGGGCGGTCGCTGCTGCGGGCCGATGAAGTCAGTATGGCCGACTATTTTCGCCGCAACGGTTATGCCACGGGCATCTTTGGAAAGTGGCACCTGGGCGACAACGCACCCTACCGTCCCCAGGATCGCGGCTTCGAGACCGTGGTAGTGCATGGAGGGGGCGGCGTCGGCCAGACACCAGACTTTTGGGGCAACAGTTACTTTGATGACAGTTACTGGGACGGGCAACAGTTCAGGCAGTTTGAGGGTTACTGCACTGATGTCTGGTTTCAACAGGCCCTAGAATTTATCGAGCGAAACAGCCAAGAGCCCTTTTTCTGCTACATACCCACCAATGCCCCGCACGCGCCCTTTTTGGTGGATCCAACTCATAGCGATCCCTACTTGCCGCTGACGCCCCACGAGGATCGGGCAAAATTCTACGGCATGCTGGCAAAGATCGATGAAAATGTGGGCAATCTTCGCTTCCAGTTACGAGAGTTGGAGTTGGAAGAAAACACGATCTTTGTCTTCATGACGGACAACGGCTCCGCAGGCGGCCTGGAGGTGGATGAGAATCAGTTTGTCACCAGCGGATTCAACGCCGGAATGCGAGGGAAAAAGGGCTCTGCGTATGACGGCGGTCACCGCGTGCCCTTCTTTATGCACTGGCCTGGCGGCGGCTTGGACACAGGTCGCGATGTGGACCGGTTGACAGCCAATATTGACATTCTGCCAACCTTGATCGAGTTGTGCGGCCTGGACAGTTCGGGCGCAAGCGAATTCGATGGGCGCAGCCTGGTCCCGCTGCTGCATAATGTAGACCACTCGGATAGATCTTCTGCTGCGGAAGCGGCTAAAACGGGGGTTGACGGCGCAGAGGATGACGGCGCCTGGTCAGAGCGCGCGATCGTCACCGATACGCAGCGGCTGCCGCGACCGATAAAGTGGCGCAGAAGCGCGGTGATGACGGACTGCTGGCGATTGGTAGGCGGAAGTGAGTTGTACGACATAGGGGAGGATCAGGAGCAGCGCAGCGATGTGGCAGCAAGGCACCCCGATGTCGTTGCGGATTTGCGTCAGGCCTATGAGGCGTGGTGGAAGAAGGTTTCGCGCCAGTTTGACGAGGAAATCCCGATAACGTTTGGGGGGCCGTTTGCGTCCCGTCTGAGGCTGAATACATACGACTGGCACAATGAAGAATTGGAAGGCGCATGGAACCAGTGCCTGATCCGTCAGGGCTTGATCTGTAACGGCTACTGGGAGGTGGACGTCGTCGAAGCGGGCACTTATCGCTTTACCTTGCGCCGCTGGCCTTTGGAAGAGGACGCGCCGATTGCTGCCGGATTGGCTGGGGGTGAGCCGGTGGGATGGCAAGAACTTCGAATCGACGCTGACCTTGAGACGGCCGAAGGATCGTCGTTTAAGGAAAGGATCAGTTGGGGCGGCGGAGTAGCCTTGCCGGTGCGCCGGGCCGGTATCGCCATCGCAGGACAGGAAGTGTGGACTACAGTCAGACCCGATGATAAAGGTGCAGTTTTCACGCTGACGCTCCCAGCAGGCGGGACACACTTACAAACATGGTTTGCGTTGGAGGAGGGCGAGGAGATGGGGGCGTACTATGTCTACGTGGAGCAGTTGAGGCCAAGCTAGCACCGGTACTAGACGGGCACAATTCAACCATGTTTCTTCGGCTTGCCGGCAATCCACGAATACAGGTTTAGAGTAAGGGTTGAGGCGACAGCAGCCATACAAGCAGCAGAACCGAGCGAGAGGCAGCATTTTACAAAGGAATTCGGATAGGATTTCGCATAGGGAGTTAGGCATGAAGTCGGACCATCCAAACGTTGTCTTCGTTCTTACCGACGATCAGGGATACGGTGATCTTTCGTGTCACGGCAATCCGGTAGTCAAGACACCGCATATCGACGCGCTCCACGCCACTAGCGTGCGCCTGACCGATTACCACGTTGGGCCGACATGCGCGCCTACCCGGGCCGGCCTTTTGACCGGCCACTATGCAAATAGCACCGGCGTCTGGCACACAATCGGCGGACGTTCACTGTTGCGGTCTAACGAGATCAGCATGGCCGACTACTTTAAACGCAGCGGCTATGCCACCGGCATTTTTGGCAAGTGGCATCTGGGGGACAACGCGCCATACCGTCCACAAGACCGCGGCTTTGAAACGGTCGTCGTTCACGGCGGCGGCGGAGTCGGCCAGACTCCTGATTACTGGGGCAACAATTATTTCGATGACAGTTACTGGGACGGGGAAAGGCATAACCGGCACAAGGGATATTGCACGGACGTCTGGTTTCAGAATGCGTTGAGCTTTATCGAGCGAAACCGGGAGCAACCTTTCTTTTGTTATATTCCCACCAATGCCCCCCACTCCCCCTTTCTGGTTGATCCTCTCTATAGTGATCCCTATGTGCCGTTGACACCGCACCAGCAGAGGGCCAACTTCTATGGGATGCTTGCTAACATTGATGAGAACGTTGGCGGTTTGCGGCGCAGTTTGGCAGAAATGGGCCTGGTAGACAATACGATCTTCATCTTCATGACGGATAACGGTTCAGGGGGCGGCCTGGAAGTGGATGAAAGCCAGTTGGTCATCAACGGCTTCAATGCCGGGATGCGAGGCCAGAAAGGTTCCGAGTACGACGGCGGCCACCGCGTCCCTTTCTTTCTCCATTGGCCTGCAGGAGGAATTAGTGAGGGGCGGGACGTGGATGAAGTGACCGCGAATGTGGATATCTTGCCGACGCTGATCGACATCTGCGGCCTGGAGAAGCCAGAGGGCAACGGTTTCGATGGACGCAGCCTGGCGCCGCTGCTGCAACCAGAAGAGGGAAAACAGAGGGTCTGGCCTGACCGGGCGCTGGTCACCGACTCACAGAGGCTGGCGTACCCTGTCAAATGGCGCAAGAGCGCGGTGATGACAGATCGCTGGCGTCTTGTGAACGGGCGGGAGCTCTATGCAATAAAGGAAGATCCGGGGCAACTAATAGACGTTGCGGCGAGCCATCCCGACGTTGTGGCTGCGTTGCGTCTCGCCTACGAGGCGTGGTGGCAGAAAGTCTCGCGGCAATTTGACGAAGATATACCGATAGCGATTGGGGGGCCGAGCGCGTCCCGCCTGCGGTTGAATACGCACGATTGGCGTAACGAAGATTGCGAATGCGCATGGAACCAGAGCCTTGTCCGCCAGGGCCTGATCTGCAACGGCCACTGGGAGGTTGACGTCGTCGAGGCAGGGACCTACAGTTTTAGTCTGCGGCGCTGGCCCAAGGAGGAGGACGCGCCGATTGCAGCGGGGCTGGAGGGGGGAGAGCCGACCCCTTTTAGCAAGATTTCCATTCGGGCACCCGATGAAGTAGGTGGAAAGGATTCCGGCAGCGACTGCGAACCGTCGCTGAAAGAGCGGATAACATGGGGAGGCGGCGTTGCCCTGCCTGTAAATCGTGCCCGCATCGCCATCGGGGGCGAGGAGGCCTGTAAGGAAGTCGCTGCCGATGAGGAAGCTATCAGTTTCAAGCTGTCGTTGCCTGCGGGAGGTACGCACCTGCAGACATGGTTTGAGTTGGAGGACGGCAACGATTTGGGCGCTTATTTCGTTTATATTGAGCACATGACCCAGTGACAGAGGCAGAAGCGAACTTTGGCGCTGTGAATTTCGTCACAAATGCAAGGGATTGGACCAAGCGGGCGTGTCTGCGAATGTGTAGCTGAAGGAGGGCTCGCAACATAGTGGGAAGTGGCGGGCACTTCATACGGCAGGGTTCGCATTGCGCCATGCGGTAGGCCCTCTGACTGCCCGCGGTTGATGTGGGCCGTCGTTCAAGCAATTTCTCAGGGAGAAGATAGATGACGCAAGAGTACAGCCAGGAATTGGCAATTCATGGAGGCACGCCCGCTAAACAGAATCCCGATCCCCCGATGTATCCAGGGGGAATGGCGATCGCTGATGAGGAAGAGGCAGGTGTCCTGGAAGTGTTGCGGGCCAAGCGTCTCTTTCGCTATTACGGTCCGGGCGAGGAGGAATCGAAGGCCAGCCAGCTGGAACTGGCATTTGCCGAGAAGAAAGGTACCCGTTACGCGGTGGCGGTAACATCAGGAACGGCGGCGCTGGTCTGCGGACTGCAGGGGATTGGCATCGGGCCGGGCGATGAGGTGATTGTGCCTGCCTACACCTGGATCGCGTCTGCGGCCGCGATTGTCGCGGCCGGCGGGATTCCGGTGATTGCCGAAGTCGACGAGACGCTCCTGTTGGACCCTGCGGACGTCGAGCGCAAGATTACGCCTTTCACCAAGGCGATCATGCCGGTTCATATGCGCGGCGCGCCCTGCCGGATGGATGAACTGATGGCGCTGGCGAAAGAGCACGGTCTCAAGGTGATAGAGGACGTGGCGCAGGCAAACGGGGGAAGCTACAAAGGGCGCGCGCTGGGCTCCTTTGGCGATGTTGGCTGTTTCAGTCTTCAGTTCAACAAGATTATCACTTCCGGCGAGGGCGGCATGGTGGTTACGGACGACGAATCGGTCTGGAAACGCACAAACATGTATCATGACGTGATCGGCCCCTTGCGACTCGATTATGGCGTGGATGAGTTGCTTTGCGGCGTCAACTATCGGATGCCGGAGCTTCTGGCCGCGGTAGCACTGCCGCAGCTGGCAAGACTGGACGGTCTGATCGAAGACATGCGCTACCGCAAACGCATGCTAAAAGCCGGTATCGAGGATGTGACCAGGCGCAAGGGGATCAGCTTTCGAGAGCTAGCTGACCCGGAAGGCGACGCTGCAGTTGCCACCGTCTTTTTCATGGATAGCCCGGCCAAGGCAGCATCGGTGTCGGAGGCGCTTCGGGCCGAAAACATCGGCGCCGGACCATTGTATTCGCCAGACGGGATCGACTATCATGTCTATGCTCACTGGGTGCCGATTCTGAATCGCCGCACATGGACAAAGGACGGCGGCCCTTGGCGTTGGGCACAACGGGAGATCGAATACAGGCCCGACATGTGTCCTCGCAGCCTCGACTTGCTGGGACGCGCGGTGCACTTGAATGTCAGCCCGCTGCTGACCAACGAAGATGTGGAGGAGACCGTCGAAGGGTTGACCAAGGTGCTGGAAGAACTGGGGTAGGAATACTGTTTGCCAATCAGATATGTAAATCTTGTCTTTTTTGAACCGAAGAGGCGACGCACTGGCGTTGTCCGCACAGCAAGCCAAGGAGGAATCCACCATGGCTACCGGTACCAAGTTGTCCAGACGCAGTTTTCTGACTCGAACGGCCACTGTGGCAGGCGTGGCGACATTGGGCGCCGGCCTGTCCGCCTGTGTGCCGGCCGCGCCTGCCGCCGGCGACGAAGGCGGGGGCGCGCCGGCGATGGAGGTTGTAACGCTGACGATGTGGAAGGGTCCCCACAAGGCTGCGGGCGACGAGACCAAGCTCTGTGCCCAGCCCACGTTGGATGTGCTTGAAGAAATGCTTCCAGGGATCAGCGTCGACTTCAGCGAGATTCCCTGGGGGCAGTACAACGAGAAGTTTGTGGCCGCGTTTGCCGCCGACCAAGGGCCGGACGTGAGTTATCAGACGGAGTCTTTCCCCCGCTTTGTCAACACCGGCCATATCATGCCGCTGGACGACATGATTGAGTCGACCAATTTCGACCGTTCGTTTTTCTACGAGCGCGCGTGGGGGCCGGGTACATACGATGGCACAACCTACTCATTCCCGTGGATCATTGGCGGGTCCAATTTGTTCTGGAATAAGGACCTCTTTGAACAGGCCGGACACGATCCGGACACGCCGCCCGATACGGTTGAGGAGTTCCTTAGCCTCTCCCAGGCCATCACAGCACTTGGGGATGACATCTACGGGTTTGGCAGCCATCCCGGGAGCTGGCATGAGAATGGGCAGTGGCCGCGCCGCTTTGGCGGGCACTGGTTTAACGATGACTTGACGGAATGTATCGTCAACTCGGCCGAAGCGTACGATGGCTGGAATTTCCTCGACGCTCTCTATCACGAATACGAAATTGCGATGCCCGGCGCCATTTCCGGCCAGGAACCGGGCGTGGGAGGCTATTTCCGCGACGGCAAGATTGCCATGATCACGTCCCAAAACGTCTTTGCCAATTCGGTCCGCAGCGAAAAGCCAGAATTCAGACTGGGGGCGTCGCGCATGGCCACCGGGCCGGCTGAAGGGCCGCGTGGACGGGCCTGCTACGGCGGCGTCGGCATGCTGGCGATAGCCGCCAAGACTGCGCATCCCCAGGAGTCATGGGATGTGATCGAGACCCTGGTCACACCTGATCTGCTCACCTCCTGGATCGGCTGTCTCGGGTTCATGAGCGTGTCACCCCATGTCAACTTCTATCCTGATGACGAGGTGTTGACAACGGCGCAGGGCACCCTGGAATATACTTTCTTCTGGCCGTACCGCGGCTGGATCTTCAAGTTCTGGGATATCGAGAGCACTTCGATCGAATCCTTCATTCTAGGCCAGCGCACCGTGGAAGAGGCAGTGGAGGACATGGTCGTTCAGGTGAACGACATGCTCAGAGAGGAAGAGGGATCGTAGCCTCTTCTTCGCGGCTGGACTGCGGGCGAGGAGAATCGTTTGCAGTCCAGCCCTTAAATCTTGCGAGCATGCAATAATGCAAGGCGCGGGTCGACACTTGGCAGAAACCGGGTTTCCAAATAGCACCTGCTGGAGATCCAGTCGCAATTGAGGCAGGGCCTATGACTACAGCCACAGAGTCTCCAGTACAAAGCCGCGCCGTGCCAGTGGGTTTCTGGCAGCGTGCGGCGGTCAGGCGGAACCTCAGCGCCTACCTATTCATCCTGCCATTCATGGCGTTGTTTGCCGTTTTTAACATAGCGCCATTTTTTTGGGCGCTGTGGCTGTCTCTGCTGAAGGGTGACCTGGTTGCCCCAGTGAAACCATTTGTCGGTTTCCAGAATTATGTCAGCCTGACAACCGACAACATTACGCTCACCGTATTCAGAAACTCTCTCCAGTACACAGTTTCGGTTGTGCCGATAGCGGTCATCACGGCCCTGGCCTTGGCTTTTCTGATAGGCAACAAGCTCGTACGCTTCAAAGACTTTTACCGGTCCGTAGTTTTCTTTCCTTTGCTTGCCTCGGCCGCGGCCACGGCCCAGATTTGGAGTTATATCCTGGCTCCCCGCTATGGAGTGTTGACCTATCTACTGGGTCTGGTGGGCGTCCCTGAGATTTACTGGCTGTCCAATCCGGACGTCGCCCTTTATGGCATCCTGCTGATTGAATGGTGGCGCGGGATCGGCTTCCATATAATTCTTTTCCTGGCTGCCATGCTGGGCGTTCCGGAAGAGCTGCATGAGGCAGCCCGTATCGACGGAGCCACGGCCTTTCAGGTGGCAGTACGTGTAACGATCCCGCTCATGCGCCCGGTAATCCTTTTCTCGATAGTGATGGGAACTATTTGGGCATTCCAACTTTTTGATACGGTCTTTGTACTGACAAACGGCGGACCTGTCCATTCCACCGCCACGATCGTCTGGTACATCTATAATCACGCTTTTCGCTACGGCCAGGTCGGAATGGCGGCAGCTATGGGTGTCGTACTTCTGCTGATAATCATGCCCATCTCATTCGTGCAAATGCGCGTGTTAGGTGAGAGATAGCAGGGCGCCGCGGAGGCAAAACCGGCACCCGTGACTTCATTTAGCAGAGTCAGAATTACGTCGTAACGCGACTGAATATTTGCTCGGCGCTGCCAAAAGCACAAGGAAGAAGCTCATGACCCAGGTCAATCTTAGCCTCAGATGGCGAAAGATACTCAGGATATTACCCCAGGCGACCCTGGTTCATGCGTTATTGGCCGTGTTGGTAATAGTCATGCTGGGGCCGTATATTTATATATTTTCCTCTTCATTCAAAGAGACGTATACCCTCATTTCAATACCGCCACAGCTAATTCCTGAGAAGTTTGCCTGGGACAACTACATTTACATACTAAATGAGTTGCCCTTCAGCCTCTGGTTCTTCAACACGATTCTGGTGGCGGTGCTTGTTACCGTGGGCACGGTGGTAATTGACGCGCTGGCGGCCTACGCCTTTGCCAAGAAGCAGTTCTGGGGCCGCGATCTGTTGTTTGGTTTGATGCTGGCTACCATAATGATTCCCGGCGCCCTGCTACTGATCCCCGCCTTTCTGATTACCAACTGGTTTGGACTTCTCAACTCCTACGGCGGGCTCATTATTCCTGCATTGGCCAATGTACTAGGCGTCTTTCTACTGCGCCAGTTCATGATGACTATACCGGAGGAACTTGAGCATGCCGCCCGCATCGACGGCTGCTCCGATTTTGGCGTCTTCTGGCGGATAATCATGCCACTGTCGGCGCCGGCGCTGGCGACTTTGTCGATTGTGGTCTTTACCGCCCAGTGGAACAACCTGGTCTGGCCCCTGGTTGTGCTGAACAGCAAGAAGCTCTACACGCTTCCCCTAGGCCTGGCGCTATTGCGCAGCGAATTTCAGGTAAACTACGGTATCACCTCTGCGGCTGCGTTTCTGAGCGTAGTCCCGCTCGTCATCGTCTTCATTTTCTTACAACGTTATTTCCTGGAAGGGCTTACGGTGGGAGCAGTCAAAGGGTAGTCGACGAGAAGAGATTCAATACGTTTTTTGGGAACGACAGACACGCCAAACCGGAAAGGATGATTATGACGACCTATTCATGGAGTATTGACGATGCCGGTTCGGGCGGCAGCGCGATGGTGGAATCGCTACGTCGCGCGACCGATTTCTTCAGTTCGCGCGGGCTGGAGTCTACCTGGTTCACAGTGCCCAAGGCGGGCGGCAAACCGATGACGGCTGAATGGAAGGAGGCGCTCATCGCTGCACGCGACGCCGGTCACGACCTGCAATTGCATGGATTGACTCATGCCGACTGTTACGAGTTTGGTCCGCCTGCCTGGCCGGCAACCTCCATTCTGGCCACGCTGCAGTCGGACTTCGACGAACGCCGCGAGGAGTTGATGCCGCGCTACACGGTGGACAACTTGCGCGACCGCATTGAGGAAGGAATGGAGATATTTGCGCTGGACTTGGGCGTTGAGCCGACCGTTTTCCGTGCGCCGTGCGGCGCGATCTCCAAGCCGATGTTCAGCGCCTTGCGCGAGGTGGGAATAGGCTATCATACCTGTATGTATATCAGCGGCAGCGGCTATGGGCATCTTCCTCATAACGGCGGCCAACTTTCGCAGGATTGGGTCGACAACATCCCGTATCGTCCTTTCCGATGGTACGAGGATGTGATAGAAGTGCCTATCCTGAACGAATACACGTGGCGGGGGTCCGGGCAGCGCAGCGAGGAATTCATCGAATTGGCGCGCCGTGACCTGGATCGCATCAGCGCGCATAGCCCTGTCGTTGTCATGCTGATGCACACGCACGGCATAGCCGACGACTATGAGCATACTTTCCGCCTGATCGACGCAGTGTCGGAGCACGTGGGCCGGCAGCCGGGCGCGTCCTTCGCAACAATGGGCGAGTTGGCAGCCTCGGGCGCGTTGGAAGATGCTGCTACCGTTGACGGACCGGACATTCTGCCCGTATAACGCCGGCTACACCAGGGACAACTCAAATGAACATCATTGTCATAATCTCCGACACATTCCGTTACGACAACCTGTTCGACCGCGCCGCGGCGATGCCGGTGCGGACGCCTCATCTTGATCGCTTTTCCGAGCGTTGCGTGAGCCTATCCCGGTTGTATACGGGCAGCTTCCCGACTATCCCCCATCGCACTGATTTCACGACCGGGCGCGTCGGTTGGCCGTGGTATCCCTGGCAGGATCGCCGGTTGAGCAGCCCCAATCACCTGCCGCAGATCCTCGGTGAGGCCGGTTACGTCAGCCAATTGCTGGGTGACTGTCCCCACCTGGTGCGCGCTGCTTTCTTCGAGGGATTCAGCGGCGCGCACACGCTGCCCGGCCAGGAAGGCAATACTTACTTCCTGGGTATGAACCATCCTATCGACCAGGTGATGGCCGACGACAAGACGCGCAACATCGGCAACCATTTTCAGGGGCGCAACCTGATCGACCTCCACGCATGGATTAACCGGCGCTGGTATCGGGAGATCGACCGTTTCCCGCCGCGCACGGCTGAACTGGCGGTCGAGTGG
Organism: Caldilineaceae bacterium; assembly: GCA_965221345.1. Taxonomy (GTDB): domain Bacteria; phylum Chloroflexota; class Anaerolineae; order Caldilineales; family Caldilineaceae; genus Bin5. Next base: position 3,366,202 of record CBDCSD010000002.1, on the reverse strand, counting down.
CTGGAGGAAAACGATCAGCACAGCCCCTTCTTCCTGTGGGTGGATTTCTTTGACCCGCACGAACCCTGGGACCCGCCGGAGTACATGGTACGCCGCTATGATCCGGATTACGAGGGTCCGCCCATGCTTCATCCGAACTACGGCAAAGCCAGCGATTACACAGGGGCCGAGCTTCGAAATCTGCGGGCACACTACTGCGCGGAGGCGGAGCTGGTGGATCGCTGGGTCGGGCGCATCTTGACCAAGATCGACGACCTCGACCTCTGGAGCAATTCGATTGTGGTCTTCATGTCTGATCACGGCATGAGCCTGGGTGAACACAACCGGACGGGGAAGTCGAACATCAGCAAGAACGATGACCGTTTCTGGCCACTCTATCCTGAGATCGTCCACATTCCATTTCTGGTGGCGGCGCCGGGCCTGGAGGGAGGCCGTGCGGTTGACGCGCTCCTGCGTCCGGCCGACATTGCGCCGACGCTGCTGGATCTGGCAGGCGTACAGGTTGAGACGCCGGAGCCGATGCACGGGCTTTCGTTTGCGCCGCACCTGCGAGGAGAAAGCGAGGCTTCTCTGCACGAATGCGTTGTGTCGGCGTCCTATACGCGATTGGAGGATGGCGCGCTGCCTCCGAATCGGGTTACGCCAGTGCTGTATACGGAGCGCTGGGCCTACGCGCCGGTCGGCTCCTACGGCGGGAGGCAGCTCTTCGATCTGGCGGCTGATCCTTTGGCCGAGACTAACGTGGTCGAAGAACACAGGGATGTTGCGGATGACCTGCACGCCGCGTTCATTAAGGAACTACGTGATTTGGACGCCCCAAGTGAGGCAATTGAAGTGTGGCAGAGCTAGCTCTTTTGGGCAGGAAAGAGTTGGCGTGAACCAGCAAGGTTGATCAGAGCAGAGCTGGAGCAAAGGCATCTGCAACCAGTGCCGGTGCGCTACGCCCTGGGCAATAAGTGGTAAGGGCGATAGGCCGAACACAACCTCCAGATCTACCAGAAAGTCTCCTGGCTCTTTTGTCCATTTTCCCTGCCAAAGACACGCGACATAATCCACAATTTAGAAACAGTGCAAGAGCTAGTGACGCCAATGTCTTTAATACTCTTTGGGCCCACGAAGTCCGCAGAGATCTGGTTAACAATGCGCTAGCGCGATGACGCCTGCCTAAAGTAGGCAGATTTGGGAGCGCGTCTGACACACCTCAGATTTTGACATGGCAATCGTTCATGGTTATCATGCAGGGAAGCGCGCAATAATCCCCTCTTGCGCGTCCACGCCCATCATTCTGCTCTTCTTCTTTTTGCAAAAGACTTTCGTACAAGGTATTGCTTTAACCGGTATAAAGGGTTAGACAAAAGACAAGGCCAGGATACGGATGCCAGCCCTCTGGTATCTTGTTGCAGCGCACGCCAGAAACAACCATTTTGCAGGCGATGTTCTCTCCTTCGCAATCGAGCCTCTGGTGGAGAATCCCAAGTCTGTAAGGATGTCCAAATGCCCATACGATTGGCTCTAATCGGCTGTGGCAGAATTTCGCGACGCCACGTGCTGGCAATGAAAGATTTGCAGGAACGCGGACGCGGCGATTTTGTCGTTACCGCGGTTTGCGATGCCAATGAACAGGCAGCGTCGGAACGTGCCGATATGCTCGAGGAGCTTCTCGGGGAACGGCCTGCGGTGTACGGCACACACCAGGACCTGCTGGCCGAAGCACGAGTAGAGGCCGTGGATTTGTGCCTTCCGCACGGGCTTCATCATGGAATTGCCGTGGACTGCATGGAGGCCGGCTTGCACGTCCTGTGCGAGAAACCGCTCGGCATCACCGTTAAAGCCTGCCGCTTGATGATAGAGACGGCTGAGAGAACCGGAAAGGTTCTTTCGACTGCCGCGCCCCACCGCCGTCAACCGGGCCAAAGGACGGCAAAATGGGTTCTTGATGAATCCGGTCTGATCGGCGCACCACTGAGTTTTTTTCACCAATATCGTTCTTCAGCCGTGCTTCCGGGCTCGCCCGGGAAAACGCCAAACGAGCCAAATCCTTCACAACTTTGGGGGCAGCAGCCTGGCGGTTCCAACGAAGAGCTTCCCGACCATAAACGCTGGCGCCGGGATAAGCTGATGTCAGGTGGAGGGCCGGTGCTCGATAGCGGCTTTCACTATTGTGATTCGCTGCGTTACTTCTTTGGGGAGGTAGAAAAGGTCTACGCCGTCTTGAAATCGGTGAAGACGGGCACGGCGCAACCGTTTGAAGAGGCTGCTGAGGATACGATTTTTGTTACTTTTTCCTTCAAGAACGGAGTCGCAGGCAGTTGGTCGTGGAGCCTGGCTGCCCCTGGCGAAGAGGCGTATGATGTGACCTTCTATGGCAGCAGGGGTTCGCTGCGCGATACGACCGCCGCCCCCTTTTCGATTTTCCATCTGTTTCAGCGCACACCCACGAAATTGGAGACCGCCCGCCTGGAATGTTCTGACGGGACAGTCTATAGCATGCGGGAACTGGAAGAGATGCACCGCGCCTCGCTGTCGAAGGAGGAAGAGGAGTTGCTCTATCCGGGGGGCGCGACTGACGGATTTTCTATTGAGATTTGGGAGTTTCTGGAGATTCTGCGAGGCAACAGGGCGGCTCCGGAGATCGACGGCTGGGAGGGTATGCGCTCGCTGGCGTTGGGCGATGCAATCTATGAATCGGGCCTGACGGGAGAGGCCGTGCTGGTAGACGACGTCCTCGATGGTTCGCGCTCTGCTTTTCAGGATCCAATCAATGAACACTGGAATTTAGCGTAATGTGGACTTAGTGCAGCAATAATCAGGAGGGATGCCATGTCTATAGCCATGACCCCGCAGCAACGCGCAGATTTCGATGAACAGGGGTTCATCATACTTGAAGACTTCTTGACGCCAGCGGAAGTGGACATTCTGCTAGTGGCGGTTGAAGAGGTTGCAGAAAGGGTCCGCGTAGTTGAGGGACTGGGACCTAACGACCCTTTTGCGGTGCGCAATGCCCTATCGCAGCACGAAGCCTTTCTCGATCTGATTGACCACCCTCGCATGTTGCCGCTGGTGGTGGACGCTATCGGCTGGAACATCCAGATACGCACAACCCATCTGGACTACCGTCCTCCCTACCCTGACGGCCTCGAACCCGGCGCACTTGGCGTGGGAGACGGCGCCGATCAGGAAGTCGGCTATCGCAACCTGTCGTGGCACCCTGATCTTGCCAGTGATTACCTTTTCATGGCCCCCTCCATGGACGGACGGCTGCCCTTCATGGAGATCAAGGTGTTTTACGTGCTTTCGGACCTGAGCCAATCGCAGAGCGGCAACTTGTGGTTGGTGCCAGGCAGCCATTTGCGGCCGCCAAGCGAACTGCGCGAAATGGGCCGGCAGGTGGACCCGAGCGAAGCGTTGGAATTGCGGCTTAAACCGGGCGCGGCGGTCCTGTGGCGCACGGCCGTCTGGCACTGCGTCGGCCCCAATCTCTCCAATCGTGCCCGCAAGATCATGCACGTCGGCTACAATTATCGCTGGCTGCGTCCCACTGACTACATCACACAAGATCAGGCCTTGATTGACCGCAGTTCGCCGGTTCGCAAGCAGCTATTGGGGGCACTGGCCAGTGGCGGCGACCCGCTGGGGAGCGAATCGGCTTTCCATCCGTCTTCTCAATATTGGCTAACGAAAGATGAGGACGATACTCCTCTGCGTGCGTGGGCTGAGGCCCGGGTGGAGCCTCAAGAAGAGATTCCCGTTCACATCTGATCACCTAATGGACTTGGAAAGCGGAATACGGGATGCAGAGTAAGTCCGAATTCGACCTGGTGAAAGAGCGGGTCTTTACCGACCTGGGCCTCTATCAGCAGGTTTCAGGGCTGTACGACGGACAGTGGCTTGCGGGCGAAGGCCGTCGGCGCCTAGCCGTTCATTCTCCCATAAACGGGGAGCGGCTGGCAGATGTCGCTATCGCAGGTGAAGATGACTATGATCGCCTTATGGAACGGGCCTGGACGGCCTTTCAGGAGTGGTCACTGGTACCGGCTCCAAAGCGGGGGGAAGTAATACGGTCGATAGGTGACCGTTTGCGTGAGCACGTGGAGAGCTTAGGCCTTCTGGTTTCGCTGGAGGTGGGAAAGACTCCTGTTGAAGGCAAGGGCGAAGTGCAGGAGATGATCGACATCGGCGACTTTGCCGTCGGGCTCTCTCGCCAGCTGTACGGAAAGACGATCGCCAGCGAGCGACGCCATCACCGGTTGTATGAGCAGTGGCATCCCCATGGCGTCGTCGGCGTTATCACTGCCTTCAATTTTCCCTGTGCCGTCTGGTCATGGAACGCGTTCATTGCCTCAGTCATCGGCAATGTCGTGGTTTGGAAGCCGTCACCCGACGCCGCGCTCACCGCCATTGCTACGACCAATATTGTCAGCGAAGTGCTTGACGAGCATGGGCTGCCCCCTCTGTTTCTCTTGGCCGTGGACGAGGCCGGGGAGATTGGCAGGCGAATGAGCGCTGATCGGCGCCTGCCGCTGCTTTCCTTTACCGGCTCCGTGCGGACGGGCCGTGAAGTGGCGGCAAGGGCGGGCGAACGTCTTGGCGGCACGGTTCTAGAGCTGGGTGGCAACAATGCGGCCATCGTCACGCCGGACGCCGATGTCGAGATTGCGCTGCGCGGGGTTGCTTTTGGCGCGCTGGCGACTGCAGGCCAGCGTTGTACCACGACCCGGCGCCTCATCCTCCATGAGAGTCTTTTCGATAGCTTCCTTCCCCGCCTAGTCGAGGCCTACAACGCGGTAAAGGTTGGCAGCCCGCTCGAGTCTGGAGTGCTGGTTGGGCCTCTAATCAATCAGCGTGCGGTTGAAACCTACCGTTCGTCGATTGGGAGGGCGCAAGCTGCCGGCGGGCGCGTCCTGGTTGGAAACTCCGTGCTGGCGCTGCCTGGACTGGAAGGGGGAAACTACGTCGCGCCGACGCTGATAGAGGGGGTTCCGCCGGACTCAGAGATCGTCGGCGAGGAGACATTTGCACCGATACTCTATGTGCTCAAGTACAAGAATCTCGAGGAGGCGTTCGCCATCCACAACTGCGTTTCCCAGGGTCTTTCGTCCGCCATTTTCAGCAACAATCTTCGCGAGGTTGAAGCATTTCTGGGTGTAGCAGGTAGCGATTGTGGGCTAGCCAGTGTAAATACGGGCACGGCCGGCGCTGAGATTGGAGGGGCCTTCGGAGGCGAAAAGGATACGGGCGGCGGACGGGAAAGTGGTTCGGACGCCTGGAAAGCGTATGCCCGGCGCCAGACGGTGACGATCAACTATGGAATTGACCTGCCACTGGCCCAAGGAGTGACATTCGACGTGGACTAGGGCAGGATGCAGTTAGTTGCCGGCCGGGTATCTTCGACCTTGTGCCGCAGCGTGGATTCGTGCAACCGGCCCACCAAATGGAACGAGTATGGCCGTGAAGGTTGTTGCTCCACCGGCAGCGACAACATTGTGATCGGGCGCGATTTTGCGGTTGGCAATCACGCGGTCAAGTGAATCGTAAGCGGTCAGTATGATCTGTACGTCAAGGGCTTCCTCCTGGCCCGTGTTACGCACAGTACCTTGAATAGTGTAAGAGGTGTAGCGTTCTCCTTCGGATGTCAGATCCTCCACGGCTAGATCCTGGTAGTATCCGCCCTCATATGCCGGCACGCCACTGAGGGGGAAGATTAGGTAGCTAGCGAATTCTCTTGGGGCCTCTTCAAAAAGAATAGCAAACGGGGCCACACGCCCCGGCTCAATCAGGTTCAGAAGCACCAAGCCCTCTTTTTCCGCCAAAGTTTCTTGCTGTTCGTCCAATAGTCTGACGCCGACTCGGACCTGTTCGAGCGTGAATGCGCTCGTGTTTTCGACTTCGCCCAGGACCCAAAGTCCTCCAAGAGGCGTAAAGCTGAAGTGGACTTTCTGATGGGCAAAAGGGATGGGAGTAGGAGTTGGCCTGGCCACCGCTGGACCGCCGCCGGCTGCCTCTGGGGGCGGAATCACAAGTTGCTGGCCGGGCTGGAGCGTGCGCGGGTCCAAGATGTTGTTTTCTTCTTGTAGCGCGGCGACAAATATACCGAATTGGGTGGCAATACGACCGAGGGTATCTCCTGTTAAGACGGTATAGATAGTCGGAGCCGGCGTCGAGGTGGGAGTCGGCGTTGGCGGCGGGGTAAAGGGAGCGGGTGTGGCTGTCGCGACAAGCGTCGGGCCGGCGGGGGCCACGAAAGTTGCGGTCGCCTCCGGCATAGGTGTTGTGGTCGGAATCAGGGTGATGACCTGCCCGCACCCCGAGAGGGCAAAAAGTGCCGACAAGACTCCTATGGCAATCACTGCCACCTTACTTGCTATCGTAGAAAGCCAGTTCATTTGGATCGACACCAGTGGTCATGACAGAGTTGCAAGTTTCGGTCTGTTGCCGCGTTGCGCCAGACCTGCAGCGCCGTCTTAGGCAAATCGCTCTTTGATTTGCAAAATTGTGCGGGGAATCGTCGAGATAGGTTGGATCATCTTCTTTCGCTATTCAAGTAGATCCCTAAAGGGACCGAGAGTTTGCGAGGTTCGGCAGAGCGATCGAGACTCCCGCGAACCCAGGATGCAGCCGATGTGGGAAGTCTTGATCTCAAAATGTATTCGCATGAGACGACACGTCCGCAGTCATATTTTCGATGGAAAACGACAGTGGAAATTCACGGCAAGAAGACTTTTATGCGCGTGGAGACGTGCCACGCATTATATCACATCGTCTCCCCATTGCCGACTTGATTCGGGTCGGATATACTAGGCGAGCCACCACCACTTCGGCGACGGTTGGGCTGCAAACAGGAGAGCAGGAATGAAGATCGCCATCCTATCGGATAGCCATGACAATATCCGGAATCTGGAACTAGCACTTGCCGCTCTCGTAGAGGAAGGTTGCGAAGTCTTGTTGCATTGCGGCGATCTTATAGCGCCGTTTATCGTCGCGCAGATGGCGCAGGCATTTGACGGACCGATCCACATTGTGGAGGGCAACAACGACGGTGACGGGCGGTTGCAGCAACAGGTGGCCAGCGGATTTTCGCAGGTTACGTTGCATGGCCCTTATGCGGAGGTGGAACTCGGTGGTCGGCATATTGGTCTAATTCACTATCCAGAGCCGGCGCGGAGGATTGCGCAAAGCGGCGTTTTTGACCTGGTCTGCTACGGCCATGACCACCTACAGCACTGGGAGCGGGTCGGCAACTGCCTGTTGGTTAATCCCGGGGAGGTGATGGGGCGTTATGGCGCACCAAGTTGGGGCATGTATGATTGCGTCAGCCATAGCTATGCGTTGCAGGCAATTAGCGATTAGGACGGCAATCTGAAGTTCTTCAACTTTAAACGCGTTTTGCGATCTCTGCCAGAAAAGCCAATAGAGAGAAAATACATTGTTTGAGTTGGTATTCCTTGGGACTTCAGCTTCGGCGCCTTCGGTTCACCGGGGCCTTTCTTCTGCGTTGGTTATAGCGCAGGAGCACCGCTTCCTGATTGACTGTGGCGAGGGCACACAGCGCCAAATCCTTCGCAGTGGGCTAGGGTTTCGCCGGCTGGATAAGATTCTTCTCACACACGGTCATCTTGACCATATTTTGGGGCTGGGGGGCCTGGCGAGCACACTGGGCCAATGGGAAGCGTTGGAGGCGCTGGATATTTACGGGGGCGGGCAGGCACTGGCCAGGGTCCAAAAACTGATGGAGGTCGTCTTCGGGGTTGGAAAAGTTCCGCAGGCGGGCATCAGTCTGAACGTCATCGAGTCCGGAAGGCTGTTTGAAGGCAAGGGATTTGCGCTTTCTGCATTCTCAGTGCCACATCGGGGCTCGGGCTGCTACGGGTTTTCATTTGAGGAGGAGACTCGTTCGCCATTCGACAACGCCAAGGCCGAAGCTCTTGGCGTCCCAGCCGGGCCAGAACGGAGGGAATTGGTTGCGGGCCGAGCAGTAGTTCTGCCAGATGGACGGACAGTGCAACCGGAAGAAGTTCTGGGAGAACCGCAGAAGGGGGCCAAGATCTGCTTTATCGGAGACGTAGGTCGGACCGGTCCGCTGCACAAGATTGTCGCTGACGCGGATCTTTTGGCAATCGAAGCGACCTATCTCGAAGAGGAGCGAGAATTGGCGAAGAGCCATGGGCACATAACCGCGCTGGCGGCGGCCCGCCTGGCGCAAAAGTCAGGTGTAAAGCATCTTGTTCTGCACCATATCAGCCGCCGTTATCATGCAAAGGAGGTATTGGAGGAAGCCCGAGCCGTCTTCCCCAATACTGACGTCGCAGGAGATCTTGACAAGTACCGCGTTCGCCGAGGTAAGCCGGTCGAAGTGCAGGCCGGGCCAAAGTACGTGGTTCGCTGAGGTGTGGGGCGCAGTGGAAACAGTGGCGTGAAAATGAAGTGGGGGGGAGATGCCGCACCCGTTACCACTCTTCGCGCATTTGCGCTGTCAACCAAGATGAGTTTTGCAGGGCTTCATTCAGCAGCTATTTTAAAACCGGTCGAAAGGTTGGCAACTGTTGTCACGAACGCAGTTCCCCTCCCGTGGCCCTCTCAACCGAACGGATAATACGCTGCCGTAGCCGGTTGACCTCTTTTTCCTTCAAATTGTGGGCCAGGCTCTGGTATGTAACGCGATAGGCCAGGGATTTATGGCCGACTTGCAAAGACTCACCGCGGTAGATGTCGAAGAGCTCTACGGCTGTAAGCATCGGGTCCTTGTCACGCCCGCCGCCGTCTACAATCGCATCGAGCAAGCGCCGTTGGGTTACTTCCTCCGGCACCACGAATGCCAGATCTTCCACCACCGGTGGGTAGACGCTGATCGGCGCCATCTGCGAGATCTGCCAACTAGGGCGCACCAGCGGTGCGACGTTCAGCTCCGCCAGAACGACGCGTTCGTTCCCCAGGCCAAAAGCGTTGCGTACCCGCGGATGCAGTTCACCGACGATTCCCAGATGTTGGTCCTGGAGCGAAATGAGGGCGCAGCGGGGTCCGAATCGGGCATCGCTGCGTTCGTCTTTGGCACCGCTATCAGGATAGGCGCTGAACAGATAGTTGTTCTGCGAAAAGCCAAGTCTTTCCAGCAGCGTTTCAATGATGCCCTTCAAATCAAAGAAATCGAACAGGTCTGTTTCGGTGTCGGTAAGTTCATAGGAAGGGTAGGATCGATGCGGATTGCGGGAACCGCGCAGAGCAATGCACAGCCTCCGTTCCTCGTTTGGCATTGGCGAGTCTTGTTCCCCACCAGGGGCAGGCGTGTCAGTAGCTGGTTGCTGCCGATAGATGCGCCCGATCTCAAAGACGGCCAGCCGCTCGGAATAGCGCAGGTTAAGGGCCAAGTTTTCCAGAGTGCTCACAATCAGGTTTCGCCGCATTACCCGCCGTTCCGGGGAGAGGGGATTTGTCAAAGCAATGAAGTGCGTGGAATCGGTTGCCGCACGTTTTTCATCCGCGCCCTGCAGCTTTTCGTGATTTTCCGGAGACGTGAGCGAATGATTTACTGTATCTTGCAGTCCGCAGCCGATGAGTATATCGCGAATGTTTTCCTCGGTTTCCAGGAGGGCATTTCTCCGCTGCGGAGGAAGAACCGTATCGAGGAGCGTTTCGCCAATTCGATCGTAGCCGACAACGCGAGCTACTTCCTCTGTCAGGTCGGCGGGCAGCGTAACATCCAGCCGATGCCAAGGGACAGTCGCAGCGACTACCGGTTCGTTCTTTGCCCGTGCCAACCCGAATTGGGCTCGCTCCGGCGCATCAGGCGGCAGGTCTGCCAGTTCTTCAACTTCGAACTCCAACCTTTGGAGGGCGGCGCCAATTTCTGAAAGAGACAGTTCCATTCCCAACAGGCGTCTTACGTCGCTGCAGGAGGTGTAGACTTTCACGCTCGGCTGTGGGACCGGGTAGGCGTCAACGATTCCGGGAACGATACGCCCGCCAGCATGTTGATGCATCAGAGCCGCGGCTCGGCGAGCGGCCAAATCGTTCAAGGTGGCTGGAACGCCGCGAGTGAAGCGGTGGCAGGCTTCGCTGTGCAGGCGCAGGGCCTGGGAAGTACGGCGGTTGTTGATTCCGTCGAATGTGGCTGATTCGAGCAGGATATGGCGGGAATTCTCATGCACTTCGGTCTCGCCGCCACCCATTACGCCGGCAATGGCGAGTGGGCCGGCCTTGTCGGCGATGACAAGCATCGATGGTTCCAGTCTGCGCTTTTGACCATCGAGTGTCAGTAGCTCCTCGCCCTCGTTGGCAGTGCGAACAATGATGGTTGGCTTCGATTCACCGATCTTAGTGGCCCTGTCGACGAGAAGATCGTAATCAAATGCGTGAAGCGGCTGGCCCGTTTCCAACATTACATAGTTCGTTATGTCAACGATGTTGTTGATTGGTCGCATACCCGCGCTCGCCAACTGATCCTGCAGCCACTTCGGTGACGCGCCGACCTTTATATCGCGAACGATGGTTCCTGTGAAACGCTGACACAAGGCCGGGTCGTTGATTTGGGCGGTCACGTAGGAGGAGGCATGATCCTCGCCGTGTGCGGCATCTTCAACTTCCGGCAAGTGGAGAGCGCCACCTGTCAGGGCATGCACTTCTCTGGCAATGCCCCACATGGAAAGACAGCGTGCCATATCCGGCGTCAGATCGATTTCAAGGATCTCATCCCCCATATATTCGCGCAGAGGATGTCCCACTGGCGCGTCTTCAGGTAAGAGGAGGATTCCCTCGTGCTCCTCGCTGAGTCCCAATTCCAGTTCCGAGCAAACCATACCCCTCGACTCGACGCCGCGGATTTTCGCTTTCTTCAGCTTCTTGCGCGGACGAGGCTGTTTGTCGCTGTAGGCATCGATCAGGAGCGCGCCCTCGCGTGCAAATGCAACTTTTAGAACAGGAAGATCACCTGCGGAGATGGAGCGTGCTTTGAACTGGAACAGATTTGGCGCGCCGGTTACTACTCTCTGGGGCGGGTGCTCCGCGAGCTTGGCGCCAGTCTCGTGGGCCACGTCTACCAGGACCAATCGGTCGGCGTCGGGATGCGGCGCTACGGCCACAACCTGACCAACAACTATTTTGTCCGCTTCCCACCATTCGCCGGTTTGGGTGAGGCTAGCCTCTTCCAGGCCGGCAAGGGTCAGGCGTTCGGCCAGTTTCGCTGTGGGAAGTGGGATGTCCACGTATTCTCGGAGCCACGATAAGGGGACAAGCATGATGCACTCCAAACCGGTCTAGTTGCTCTCGGCTTCAGCCAGAAGCTTTCGACAGTTTCAATTATGACGGAAGTTCAATCAGGAAATATTGCGACAACGCAGTTAGGCTAGGTAGGCACGCCGTACACCAAGGCCCGGTGAACGACTTCGTGTGCCAGCGAACGCCAGTAGCCCCAAACGCGACGTTGGGATCGAAGACTGCGCAGCGTCTGGGCGACGGCGCACAGTTCTTTCGCTGGCACAGTCCGATAGCCGGCGATCTCTTCCGTGTCGGTAGGGTTCAAATCCTCGCTCAAACTTTCCAGATAGAAGATATAGCTAACAAAGGGAATGTTGGAGTCTTCATTGACAAAATGACAGTCCAACACACCCAGGAAACGACGTAATTGAACCCTTTGCCCGGTTTCTTCAGCGATTTCCCGGTATAGGGCCTCTTCGACCGATTCTCCTCGCTCGATGCGGCCAGTCGGCAATCGATAGATCGGCGTTTCGTATCGGTGTTTCGTATGCAACAGGATCTCGCCGTTGAGTTGGCGGACTGCGAACACCACTTCGCCTTGTCGATCGGGATCCTTCTGCCCCCGATATGCGCGCATGTAGGCGTCCGTCTCAATGAGATGGCGGCGGCGGAGTGGTTGCCCGTATTTGCTCGCAAGGGCTTGTAGTTCCGATTGGTCGATTTGGGGCGCTACACGGGAATGTGCGGGCATCGCGGAATTGTACGGGTCGAAGAGAGGAACTTCCCAATACCGAACTCTGCGTCGTTTTACACAGGGAACATTTGCTTAGGATCGCCGAGTTCAGCGGTCATCAAGTTCATCGGCGATTAGGCTCTGGGCCTCAGCAGGATCGAGAATAACCCCGCCGCCCTCTGCACCGCCGGGTACTCCAATTGCTCGTTCGAGTCCCTGCCGCAACTGCTGCATGCTCTGCTGCAAGCCTTCTACTTCCATCATCTGCAACCCATAACGGTTTTCGGGATGGAGGAGTGTGTCAATGAGGTCCAGACCGACCTGCCGTCCCAACTGCTGGCTGCTGCGAAAAGACTTCCAAGGGGCTTGGGCGATGCGGAGAAACTCCCGACCGGCCTGGGTACGCATGCCCTGCAATTTGAAAGGAACAATGGTCCTCTCAAGGCGTAGAGCAAGTTCCCATTCAGCGCCAAAGGGGGCGGTGATGTCCCTGCCGAGGAAGAAATAGATTCTGTCGACGTTGCTGATCAGTTCAAACAGGGTATCGTAGTCGACGCCTGCGGCTGGTGTGCGGCGAATTTCTGCGCCCACCTGCACGGGCAACTCAGCCAATATGCGGCCGACGAGCGCCCGTTCCTGTTCCAAATCTTTGGTTGCACTTACAAAGATGCGAAGCTTCTCTGCCATATTGGACTTGCTGTTGCTTGAGAGGGAATGAAAAGGCTTGCGTGCTAATATTGCGAAACAGTAAACCATCTACATCGCTATTGTCGCTGATGTAAGGTGGATTCGCCAAAATTTATGCTGTCTGGCGTCGAATAGACCAGTATTTCGAAAGGTAGAAGGTAACAGACAGGGGACAATCAGGTCGGCGGCCTTCAGAAAGAGGTTGCGGCGTCCCGCTTCAGTTGACGTTCCCAGTATTCGAGATCTGAGTCGACCATGAGACGCGCCAGCTCTCCAAATGAGACGGTTGGTTCCCATCCAAGTTGGCGGCCGGCTTTGGTTGCGTCGCCGACGAGAAGATCTACTTCAGCCGGGCGAAAGAAGCTGTCGTCCTGGATGACGAACTCCCGCCAGTCGAGATCAGCATGGCTGAAGGATTCCTCCAGGAACTCGCGCACACTGTGTGTTTCGCCGGTGGCAACCACATAGTCATCCGGTTTTTCCTGCTGGAGCATCAGCCACATAGCGCGTACGTAATCCGGCGCGTAGCCCCAGTCACGGCGAGAATCCAGATTTCCCAACCGCAACTCGTTACTAAGGCCGAGCTTGATACGGGCGACGGCGTTGGTGATCTTATGGGTCACGAATTCCAGGCCGCGGCGAGGGCTTTCGTGGTTGAAGAGGATGCCAGAGCAGGCGTAGATTCCATAGCTATCGCGGTAGTTAACAGTTATCCAATGGCCGTAGACTTTCGCAACACCATAAGGGCTGCGAGGATAGAAGGGAGTGCCTTCGGTCTGAGGAACCTCGCGGACTTTGCCGAACATTTCACTGCTGCTGGCCTGGTAGAAACGGACTGTTGGATCGACTATCCGAATAGCGTCCAAGATGCGGGTAACGCCCAAAGCCGTAAACTCGCCGGTCAGCACCGGTTGGGTAAAGCTGGTCGGGACAAAGCTTTGGGCGGCAAGATTGTAGACCTCCTGCGGCCGGTGCTCTTGCAAAATGCTTATCAGGCTCATCTGATCGAGCAGATCACCTTGGACGATTTCGACTTGGTCCTGGATGTGCCTGATACGGTCGAAATTGATTGTGCTCGTGCGGCGCACCATACCGATGACTGTGTAACCCTGTTGGAGAAGAAGCTCGGCAAGATAGCTTCCATCCTGTCCGGTTACCCCTGTAATCAGGGCTGTGGGCATAGAAAAGTCCTCCTCTTGCGGGCGGCGCTGCGTCTGGCGTCGGAGGCGCCAGCGCGGCCTTCGACTCGCGCAATCTGGCCTGCAAAGGGCGGCCTTAGTCCGGGAGTCGGCGACATGCGAATAGTCCTAAGCTTCAAGTCTTGTTCACGTCTGGCAGGTTACCCGGGCTTGCCCTGGTGTAGTTCCGCCAGAATTGGAGCACATCTGCCAGACTCTCGCGCAGGGAAATGGTTGGGCGCCAGCCGGTCGCCTCGAACAATCTGGCCGGATTGCAGACTGTGCAGGCAACATCGCTAGGCCGCAAGCGCTGAGGGTCCTGTTCTACTCTGACTTCGCTGGCGCTCAGTTTCAGTAGGCCATCCAATAGCTCCTGAACAGAGTGCGACGCTCCGCTGCCGACGTTGTAAACGCCGCCAGGCGCTCCATGCTGTAGGGCAAGCCAATACGCGCGAACCATGTCTCTCACGTCGGTGTAGTCGCGTTCGGCCTCCAGGTTGCCAACTCTGAGGATCGGCTCTTGCCTGCCAGCTTCGATTTCGGCTATCTGTCGGGCGAATGCGCTGGCGACGAAACTGTCGGACTGGCCCGGCCCGATATGATTGAAGCTGCGAACACGCACTGTCGGCATCCCGAAGTTGAACCAATACTGCTGGGCCATCAGGTCCTGGGCGACTTTGCTTATGCCGTAGGGGGAATTTGGGCGCAATGGCGTTGCTTCATCAACCGGCAGATCCTCCGGTTCGATCAGCCCGTAAACCTCTGAAGAAGCTACGACAAGCACGCGGGCGTCCGGCGCATTGCGCCGCAAGGCTTCGAGCAGGTTCAGTTGACAGCCGATGTTGAGTTCATAGGCGGCCCAAGGTTGGTTCCAGCTGGCCCTAACGTCACTCCACGCGGCCAGATGGAAGACGAAACAGGGCTTGACGGTCCTGATTATGTTGTCGATCCAGGATGGGTTGCGTAGATCACCTCTGTGCAGGTGAAGCCGGTCCCGAATGGACTGAATCCGACTGTCGGCGCGATGGATTGTACCGTGGATTTCCAACGACCGACTGAAACTGTCGGACAGGAGGTATTCCGCAAGAATTGCGCCGACAAAGCCGGAGATTCCGGTGATAAGAACACGCACGAAGGTTGCCTTTCCTGAAAGCGCAATTATAGCAGACTCCGGCTGCGCAGCGCGAACGGGAGTGAGGAGCGGGCGCGTTCCAAATTTTTGGGTGGACGTTGTCTGAATCAGGATTGGTCAGTTTATAGTTTCTGGTTTTTAGTTTTTTGGTGACCCCACTTGTACGCGGTACTGGGAATGAGGGATGGGCGAACGCCAGCCCTGAGCCGCCTTAGCGGGCAGGAGCCGCCGGAGGGCGCCTAAGAAACGAGGAGAGAGTTAAGAGGAGTGAGGAGTGAGGGAAAAACTCAGGCGTGGGGGAAGAAGTGTGAGGAGTGAGAGTACACCTGCGCTCGCCTTGGTCTGGGCGGGGGATGCCGGTTGCGGGCGATACTACCGCGGTCCCAGGGGGCGGATGCTGTGCATGGTCGCGAATTGTCTATGGATGAGTGGTTACAATATGTCAAGAAATTCATACGTCTCCTTTCAAAGTGTTATACTGCGTCTTTCGGGAGAGGTAACCAAAAAGGACAAAAGGGAACAAGCAATGCGAAGTCCGCGAAATGGCCGGGAAGCCCACACCTTCGTTCCAGATATCGCGGCCGCGAGGGCCAAGCTGGCACTTGGCGTCCCCCTCCTCTTGCTCGCTGTCGCGTTAACAGGTTGCACGAGGGAGGAGAAGCTGTACGACCACCTGGATGCAAATCGACCAGCGCTGTATATTCCCACTTCGGACGATGCTCGGGTAATTCCTTTCGAGATTGAGTTGGGAACGCCGGCGCGTGTCATTTCCGAGCAGTTGGCGATGGCCGGGCTGATACACGACGCCGAGCTATTTGAAGCTTACGTGCGTTCGATTGGCCGGGCACAGGAGTTAAAAGCAGGAACATTTCTTCTGCGGGCCAACATGACGCTGGCAGAAATTGCGGAAGCTCTGCTAGACGCGCAGGCTGCTGGCATTTCGGTCACTATACGGGAGGGATGGCGCCTGGAGCAAATAGCCGATTCCCTGGAGAAAGAGGGGATAGTTTCAGGGGTGGAATACCGGGCCACAGCGGAGATTCCCGACATGAGCGCGCTAGATCAGGTGGCTTCCAACCAGTCAACCACGGGTTCGCAGGAAGAAACGCAGACCTGCTGCGCCGCCGAAAACCATCGCTGGCCATTCCTGAATGAGCGACCGCAGGGCGCGAGCCTAGAGGGTTTTCTGTTCCCTGCCACGTACCAACTGCCGGCCGTCGAGCCGAAGGCTGTCGACCTGATTGCACGACAACTGGACGCGTTCGCCGCTCGGATCATGCCGATTTACCTTCAAGCCGAGGCCGATGGCGTAAATCCGCTGAATCTGTACGATTCGCTGATATTGGCCAGCATAGTCGAGAGGGAGGCGGTTTTGGCCGAGGATCGCCCGGTCATTGCAGGCGTTTTCCTCAATCGACTGGCCAACGGCATGTGGCTCGAGTCTGACGCAACGGTGCAGTATGGGATGGGCTACCAGGCGGAGAGTGGTCAGTGGTGGAAGACTCCTGTATTTCTGGAAGAGTTCCAGGAAGTCCACAGTCCCTTTAACACGTATAGACACGGAGGTCTCCCGCCCGGTCCAATAGCCAGTCCCGGCGAGGACTCCTTTCGGGCGGTGCTGTACCCTCAGCGGCATAGTTATTTCTACTATGCGGCCAATGCGGATGGCGGCGGCGGGCACGTCTTCGCGGAGACGTTTGATGAGCATTTGGAGAATGTGCGGCGATATCTTAACCAGTGAGAGTGCGATGATGGTTGGGAAAGGTGGTTTCACAATCTGGATCTCTGGCCCCAAGGATGGATTTGAGTAAGTCTTCCTATCCTGGCCATGCTGCCAGACTCTCTGTTCCTCTTGGCAAAGGGAGGCCGGGTCATCCTAAGTCGCAATGTGGAAGTTTCCGGTGCGCACGCGATTGGGACGCAATGTGACCTCGCTCTGAGTTGACACTGCTTGGAGGATTTTCTACAATGGGCTGCCGGGTCGGTGGCGGAATGGCAGACGCAGCGGACTTAAAATCCGCCGGGGTGAAACCTCGTGTGGGTTCGAATCCCACCCGACCTACTTTCTTCTTTTCCTACTTCGCAGTCTATTGGGGGATGAATGTTTTGGAAAGCGGTGGAAGCACCTGCGGCCGCGCGCCTGTCATTCAACGCAAATCCTGCTTTTTGGGAATGTCCGCAGGTTGGCGCTCCCGAATCGCGAACTTCATCACTTCGAAATGGGGCGGCCCTGCAAAAGTCCAAGTGCGGCCCCGATTCTGGACCGGAACAGTTGAATTCTGGCAGTTGTCAAAGTGCGTTTCCAAGGCTCCCGAAATTTGACAAACTCGCCGCTCTTGAAGGAAACAAGGCGTACTCCCTCTGAATAACAGCCCAAATCAGATTGTTTTTTCATAACTGATTCAGGTAGTTGGCGGTCCGCGACCAGTTTCCGGCCGCACGCAACTACCGTGTCCAATCATTTCTTTACCACATCCCTAAAGGAGGGAATCTAAATGAAGCAGTTCAGGTTAGTCGCGAGTCTCTTTATCATTCTTGGGCTTGTGTTGGCCGGTTGTGGTAGTGGACAGTCACAGGAAGCCGAGATGACCGCGGAGCCCGCGATAGATAGAAGAATAGGCTGCGTCCGAAGATGAGACCATGGCCGATGACAGCATGATGGTCGAATTCACTGGGCAAGTCGAGCAGTATAATACGATTGCCGACTATGAAGCAGCTACCGGGAACGAGATCACATCGTTCCAGCAGTCTCCGATGCTGGATGCGATGGTGGCCGACCGTTCGCTGCCTCCGGTCGAAGAGCGGCTGCCGGATGAGCCGCTGGTGATGCAGCCCGCCGACCAGGTTGGCGAATACGGCGGCACGATGCGGAATTCGCACGAAGGCAACTTCGACTTCCTCGAAGACCTGCTGCGCGAGTTCCCGCACGTGTACGGCTCGAACATGCAGGGCGTACTGCCCCACGTGTTCATGAACGCTGAGACGAGCGCGGACGGACTCTCGACGACGTTCACGATTCGCCCCGGCATCAAGTGGTCTGACGGCGAGCCGTTTGGCGCCGACGACTTCGTATTCTGGTACGAGGCGATTGCGGCGAACGAAGAGCTGAACCCGAACGGCGTCAACAATATGAAGGTTGGCGGCGAAATGGGCACGGTCACCAAGGTCGACGAGAACACCATTGTGATGGAGTTTAAGGCTCCTTACGGTGTGCTGCTCGAACGCCTCAATCGCTGGCGCCCGATGCCGTATGCGCCCGCCCATTACTTGAAGCAGTTCCATCCTGACTACACCGATGCGGACGATGTGAATGCGATTGCCGAGGAGAAGGGATTCTCGAACTGGGTTGAACTGTTCCAGGCCGAACACGACTGGTACGGCAATCCCGACGAACCGACAATCTTCGCATGGAAGGCCGTTACGCGCGGCGCCAGTGTGCCGGTGCAGGAGCTGGAGCGGAATCCCTACTACTGGAAGATCGACATCGCCGGCAACCAGTTGCCTTATGTAGACAAAATCAACCGCCCCAACTTGGGCGACCGCGAAGCGATTCTGCTGGACGTTATCGCTGGCCAGACCGACTACATGAACCCGTATACGCTGGGTTACCTGACCAACTATCCGGTCCTCAAGCAGAACGAGGAGAGCGGCGGCTACAGAGTGCTGCCTCAGTTCGGCTGGTCGGACGTGCTGGGCGTGGTTACGTTCAACATGTCGATTGACGACGAGGTTCTGCGTGACTTGTTCCGCAACAAGGAGTTCCGCGTCGCGCTGTCGATTGGTTACGACCGCGCCAGGATCAACGAGGTCGTCTTCAACGGCCTGTACAAGCCTTCGCAGGTTGCGCCGCCAGATGCATCTGTCTTTAACAGCGCCGACCCGGGCTTCAAGCTGCACACCGAGCACGACGTGGATCGCGCAAACGAGATCCTGGATGGCCTGGGCCTGACCTGGAATGAGGACCAGACGCAGCGCCTGCTGCCCGATGGTCGACCCTTTGAGCTTTCGGCTCAGGTACATACCGGCTGGGTGCAGCAGGTTCCCATCGCCGAGCTGATCGCACAGGGCTGGGAAGACATTGGCCTGAAGACAACTGTCGTTCCGTTGGAAGGTCAGCTGCATTCGGAACGACGGTTGGCCGGCGACTATGAGCTCCAGGTTCGCCCTGTGAACTGGGCGGGCCAGGCCCCGATCATAGGCGCCATGCGCGGCGAACCGATGCCAATCAGCAATAACTGGCTGGTGAATCCGCCGTGGGCGCAGTATGTCATGTCCGGCGGCGCCGAGGGCGAAGAACCCCCGGACGACGTCAAGCGACTCTACGAGATCTTCGAAGAGTTCATCGCCGAGCCGGATGGGCAGATACGTTTCGACCTCGAGGCCGAAATGTATAAGATTCACCAGGACAACCTGTGGGTCATCGGCTCGATCAAGCAGCCTGGCGACGTGGAAGCGGTTTGGTACGCTGTATTCTCGGGCCGCATGTACAACATTCCCAACCCGGTAGCCCCAGAGTGGTACTACGCCGCTCCTGAGACATGGGCCTACCGTTCTGAGTAAACGACCCAAGCCGTTCATCTGAAACTAAGGGAGGCCACTGCGGTGGCCTCCCGATTATGAGTTAAGACCGATGCTGTTATACATCGTGAGAAGATTGGTCGTCATGATTCCAGTGACGATCTTTATCAGTGTGATTGGATTTATCATCATCCAGGCTCCGCCCGGCGACTTCGTAAGCTCCTACATCGCGGGTCTGGAAGCGCAGGGCGATATCATCGAGCCTGAGCTAATCGATTCACTTAGGGCGCGCTATGGACTAGGTGAACCGATCTACGTCCAGTATTTTAAGTGGGTCAGCAGCTTTATAGAAGGTGATCTCGGCTATTCAATGATTTACCGCGAACCGGTTGTGAATGTCATCGCCCAGCGTTTGCCGTCCAGCTTTACCATCTCGCTGCTCTCGTTGATTCTGGTCTTTGCGATCGGCATCCCCATCGGAATCCTGTCGGCTACCAAACAGTATTCGCTGGCGGACTATTCATTTACGATTATCGGTTTTCTGGGAGTGGCCACGCCCAATTTTCTGCTGGCGCTGGTAGGGTTATGGCTGCTGTTCAAATGGACAGGCAACGTTGCGCTAGGTCTTTATTCGCCGGAAATGCAGAATGCCCCATTTGGTTTGGCGAAGTTTCTTGACCTGGTCAGCCACATCTGGCTGCCGGCTCTTATCGTCGGCACTGCGGGCACTGCGGAACTGATCAGGACGATGCGCGCTAATTTGCTGGACGAGTTGCCCAAGCAGTACGTCACAGTGGCGCGAGCGCGTGGGGTCAAGCCGACGAAGTTGCTATACAAATATCCGTTGCGCATTGCAATCAATCCTGTGATAAGTACGGTTGGCTGGCTATTGCCAGTGCTGGTGGAGGGCGAGGTATTGGTTTCATTGGTTCTGGGACTGCCAACCATTGCTCCGGTGCTATTGCGTTCACTGCTCCAGCAGGACATGTTTTTGGCGACCAGTATCATAATGATTTTGGGCATCCTAACGCTCGTTGGCACGCTCCTGTCGGACATTCTGCTTGCGATCGTGGATCCGCGCATTCGGGGGGCGGTATGACTACGAGTCAAACTAGCGACACCGTCGTTGAAAGACCGGCTCCTTCGGCAACAGAATCTCTGCTCTCTGTGCGCAACCTGCAGACCCACTTTTTCTCACGCGAAGGGGTTGTCAAGGCTGTAGACGGCGTCAGTTTCGACATCAAGCCTGGAGAGATTCTCGGCATCGCCGGGGAGAGCGGCTGCGGAAAGAGCGTGACCAGCCAGTCGATTCTGCGCATCCTTCCCAAGAACGGCAAGATTGTAGGAGGAGAAATCCTCTTTAGCTACGGCGATCGGACAGTTGATCTTGTCAGTGAAGATGCCGATGGCAGGGTACTCAGGGACATACGGGGCAAAGAGATTGCAATGATCTTCCAGGAGCCGATGACCTCTTTCAGCCCTGTGCATACCATCGGCGACCAGATCATCGAGACGATTCGTATTCATCAGAGTGTTGGCAAAGAAGAGGCACACGACCAGGCCGTTGAGATGTTGCGGAGAGTCGGCATGCCAAATCCAGCAAGGAACATCGACGAGTACACGTTCAATCTGAGCGGTGGCATGCGTCAAAGGGCGATGGTGGCGCTTTCGCTGGCCTGCCGGCCCAAACTGCTGATAGCTGATGAGCCGACGACGGCGGTGGATGTTACGATTCAGGCTCAGATGCTCGAACTGCTGCGGGACATCCAAGCGGAACTGGGCATGGCGATCATAATGATCACGCACGATCTGGGCGTAATTGCTGAGTTGACGGACCGGGTGATGATCATGTATCTGGGCAAAGAGGTGGAGCACGGAACGGTGGAGGATGTCTTTCATCGTCCACAGCATCCTTACACGCGAGGCCTACTGGCATCGATCCCGAAGATGGAACCGGGCCGAGTGGAAATCGAACCGATTGAGGGGACGGTGCCCAGTCCCTACGCAATGCCCACCGGATGCAAGTTTCACACTCGCTGCCCCGACTACATCGCCGGCGTGTGCGAGCAACGCGACCCGCCGCTCACTGAAATAGGAAACGGTCACGAAGTGAGTTGCTACCTGTATGGGGGCCGGGAGAGTCTCGAATGACAGAGACCACGAACGGCGGAAGCATGAACGAGCGGGCAATAATCTCAGTACGCAACCTCGTCAAGTATTTTCCGATTGAGACGGGCTTTCTGCGCCGGCAGGTTGGCTTGGTGAAGGCCGTGGATGATGTGAACTTCGACCTGAATGAGGGTGAAACCTTGGCCCTGGTTGGAGAGAGCGGTTGCGGCAAGACGACAACCAGACACTGCATCATCCAGGCGCAACGACCTACCGCGGGGCAGGTCCTGTTCCGCAGCGGGGACGCGGCGCCGATAGATCTCACACAGATGGAGAAAGGGGAGCTGAAGGAAGCGCGGCGCAACATCCGTATGATCTATCAGGACCCATACTCATCGCTGAATCCGCGTATGACCCTGATCCAGATTATCGGCGAGCCGCTAGTGATTCATCGCATGGTCAAGAGCAAGGATGAGTTACAGGAGCGAGTGGCGGAGTTGCTGCGCCTGGTACGCCTCGATCCATCGACGATGAACCGCTATCCGCACGCATTCAGCGGAGGTCAGCGCCAGCGTATTGCCATTGCCCGCGCCCTCTCTTTATCGCCCAAAGTTGTGATTGCGGATGAGGCTGTGTCGGCGCTTGACGTGTCCGTTCAAGCACAGATTCTGAATCTCATGAAGGAGTTGCAGAACCAACTCGGCCTCACTTATCTCTTCGTGGCACACAATTTGGCGGTGGTGAAGTACGAGGCAGACCGAGTGGCGGTGATGTATGCGGGTAAGATTGTGGAGACCGGCGAAACAGAGGAGCTTTACACAAGTCCCAGGCACCCTTATACCGAGGCATTGATCTCGGCTGCGCCTAATCCCGATCCGGACACCAAGCATCGAGCGCGGATCGTGCTTTCGGGCGAAGTGGCCGACCCCGGCAACCTGCCGGGCGGCTGCGCATTTCATCCCCGCTGCCGTTATGCTGAGGACCAATGCCGGCACGAGAGGCCAGAGTTGATCGACGTCGGCGGAAGGGAAGGGCCTTCGCACTTTTCGGCCTGCCACTTTGCGGAAAAACTTGAGCTGTCGGGAATCGCAGGGGGTATAAAGCGTGAAGAAAGAGGAAGCGCATGACGCAAGCCGCGGGCGCGGCGCCTTTTGAAAGGGTCGCCGCCGCAGAACAGACGGACCAACGATTTCTCGTAGCTTCACAGTGGCAGTTGATCCGCTGGCGCTTTTTGAAGCACAAGCTGGCAGTCATCTCTTTAGTCCTGCTTGGGCTCTTCTATTTTGTTGCCGTCTTTGCAGAATTCGTTGCCCCATACGACCCGTACGACTTCAGAGAAGAGTTAACGCTTGCGCCTCCGCACCGTATTCGATTCATCGACCCCGATGGGGGCTTTCACCTGCGTCCCTTTGTGCATCCTTTCGAGAAGACCCTGGACAAAGTCACCTACGCCGCGGTTTACGTAGAAGATGAGACTGTGATGCAGCCGCTGGGGTTGTTCGTTCGCGGCGACCCGTACAAGCTGTGGGGTCTGTTCGAGAGCGAGATTCACTTGTTCGGCCTGCAGGACCCAGAGGCCCGCCTTTCGCTGCTGGGGCAAGATACCGTGGGTCGTGACTTGTTCACGCGTATAATCGTTGGCAGCCGTATCTCGCTCACGATTGGGCTGGTGGGCGTTGCCATGAGCTTTTTCCTCGGCATCCTCCTCGGCGGGCTGTCGGGCTACCTGGGCGGCACAGTGGACATGGTGATCCAGCGTGTGATCGAGTCATTGCGCGCGCTGCCGACGCTGCCGCTGTGGATGGCCCTGAGCATCGCACTGCCCTCGGACTGGCCGGTGGTGAGGACCTACTTCGCAATCGTCCTCATTTTGTCGATTGTCGGCTGGACCAGTATTGCGCGTGTAGTGCGGGGGCGCTTTTTTGCCTTACGTGAAGAAGACTTTGTCGGCGCGGCGGAGCTGGACGGGGCGAGCAACCTGCGTGTCATCTTTCGCTACTTGCTTCCGTCATTCATGAGTTACATCATCGCCCGCCTGACTTTGGCGATTCCGCAGATGATCCTGGGAGAGACGGCGCTCAGCTTCATCGGCCTGGGCTTGCAGCCGCCAGCCATCAGTTGGGGCGTATTGCTCAAGGATGCACAGGCGATTCGTGTTCTTGCGCTGTCGCCCTGGCTCCTGCTACCGACTCTGTTCGTGGTTGTCAGCATTTTGGCATTCAATTTTGTCGGCGACGGCTTGCGCGACGCTTCCGACCCCTATTCGCACGTCTAACACGTTCACGACCGCACGGAAAAGACGCACTGCAACTCCGACATCTCTGCTCAGCCAACAGGAGAATTGGACGATGAATCCATTTGTCGACTCCAGCGACATCAGGGAAGATGGCAAGGCCATTTGCCAGCGCGCGGACCGCGACGGCTATGTCTTTATACGGGACTTCGTAGACAAAGAGGCTATTTTTCAAGCGCGGCGGGACATAGCCACGGTCTTGCAGGAAGTCGGATGGATTGACGCAGGCACCGACCCTTTGGAAACTATCACCAACCACCCTCCCCATGTTTCGGGAGAGCCGGAGTTTTCGCCGGTGTACGACAGGGTCCAACTGTTGGAGTCTTTCCACACGCTTGCACACGACGAGGCGATTCAGAGCGTCATCGGAAACCTTCTGGGAGATAATGTGCTTCTACAGCCCAGTAATATCGCCCGTTTCATCTTTCCGACCAATCTTGAACAGACCACGCCGCCGCACCAGGATTTTGTCCTCATCCAGGGCACGCCAGATGTATGGACCACATGGCTGCCGCTGGGCGACTGCCCGCACAGAATGGGTGGGTTGAGCGTGCTGACCGGTTCGCACAAAAAGGGAGTACTGCCGGTCTCCCGAGCACTCGGCGCCGGAGGACTGCGCGCCCACTTCGAAAAGATCGGGGGAGAGTGGGTATCGAGCCCATTTGAAGCTGGGGACGTGCTCTTTTTCCACAGCCACACGGTGCATCGGGGTTTGCCCAACCTGTCCGGCGACCGAATCCGGCTCTCGGTGGACTTTCGCTACCAGAGGGCTTCGGAACCCGTCATGGATAAGGTCTTGACCCCCCACCAGAACCGCCTCTCGTGGGAGGAGGTCTACAGAGGGTGGAAATCGACCAAGTACCAGTATCATTGGAAGCAGTACGAACTGACTCCGGTGGAAAAAGTACCTGTGCAGGTCGTAGAAGAGACTATCTAAAGGAAGTAGAGCAGTTCGCGTTCTGTATATCAAACGCAAAGACGAGGGCAGTAGCGTAAAAGGAAATCCTTTCTCGTTACTGCCCTCGGTTGTTGATCTGGCAGTCGTCCAGACCCTCGCAGGTTTTGCCCCGCCCTCCTTGGCGAAAGACGGGGCCCCCAGATGGTCCACGACTTTTTCCAGCGGTGGTCCGCCTCATCTGAACCTCATCCGACTAGCCGATGTGCCTTTCCAGTTGCTCGTAGAAAGATTACAGAGGCAGGGCGTCGCTGCTGTACGCCGGAGTCGCACTTGTCATCTAAGTTGTGGGGAAGAAAGGGTCTGCGAAGGGGTTGACAACAACCGCGGGTGTGAGCGAACCGTTCGCAATTTTGACAGGGCCGTTCGTGCAAAACGCAGATACACTAATCCGCGAAGCGTTGCTCTCTGTCCCGGACATCCCGGTGGATCTCATCCTCGGGCAGCGTGAAACTCGATCAGTTGGCTCTCCTGGATGGTGCGCATGTTCATTTTGTACTGGAGCGGGGAGTCGAATTCGAAGGCCAGGCGGCCGCGGGACCGGGCAAGATAGGTGGCGAAGAGCTGGCCGGGAACGCAGTAAACGAGCGGGGACAGCGCTTCCGGGACGGCGCCGGCGACCGGCAGCGTCACGTCGGCGGCCTCGGCCAACTGCGGGTTGCTTTCGTCGGTAATGACAACACCGCACGCCCCCATGGTCTGTGTGGTGTGCAGCAGTTCCCGGATCCGGGAGACGCTGCGGCCTTGGGGTGCGATGAAGAGTACCTGCGTCCCTGGCCCTGTGAGGAAAAACTGCTCGTGCGCCCACTCTTCCAACTCCTGGGCGACGCCGTAGACGCGGGGGAGTTCATAGGTCTTGGCGGCGTAGAACAGGCTGGTGGCCAGGCTAGGGCCGGAGCCGAGAATTGTGTAGCTGTCGATTTCTTTTACCTGCTCGGCATAGGCTTTGGCCGCGGGTGTGCAAAGGGCGACGGTCTCGGAGATCAGTTCGGCCGTGGAGCGTAACTCAGCGCGTAACGTTTCTGCTTCCTCCTCCGAGAGGCGGCCGCGTACCACGCCAGTGTGGAAGGCGATCAGAAAGAGTGTCGTCAGGCTGGCCAGGTAGTTGACCAGGCCAAACGAGCCGCGGCGAGGCTTTCCGTCATCCGCGCCGGTAGTCAAATTGCTGGGCATGCCGATCAACTCCCCGGCGAGCCGGACGCTCTGATCGAGGATGGTGTCGGCTTCCTGGGCCAGCCAGCCGCCTGGATTGCCGGTAATCGCGACAGTGTGTGCACCGCCCAGTCGGGCGTTCACGAGCGCTTCGACAGAACGAGTGGCTTTACCGGAATTGGAGATGCCGAAGACAAGAGATTCTGGCGGGAGGAACTCGGCGGCATAGCGTCCGAACTCCAGGGCCTCCAGCGCTTCGGTGGGCACGCCGGCATAGCGGGCAAAGGCATAGCGTGCGGCCAGACCGGCGAAGTATGAGTCACCGCAACCGGTTATGTAGATGTGGGATGCCGTCGTAAAGAGAGCAGGATCCAGCGCCTCGAGTTGCGGCTGGACCGACTCCATGACCGCGGGGATGGCGGGGCCCTGATTGCTGATTTCGTTCAGCATATCGTCGATTGTAACGGGGATCGGCTCGCCGAATTCAGCCTGGCGGATCGGGCGGGCTATCATCGCTTCTTTCTCCATTTTTGCCAATTACCGATAAAGTCCTGGTAGCGGAGGTATCTCTCCCGACCTGTTTCCTGCCAGGACCGCCACTACATGACCAGTTTCACCTGCCCGTCCTCCACCACAACCGTGTAGGTACGGAGCTTGAAGTCGTAGCCAAAGGCCTTGCCGCTCCGAATGTGGTATTCCATGCCGTGGCCGGGGCAGACCAACACCTCACCGTCGTGGGCCCATTCAGTTTCCCAACCGGTGTCCGCATTGCAGATGACCGTGCCCTGCAGCCGGCCCCGGCTCAGCGGCGCGGAGTGGTGCGGGCAACGGCCGTACAATGCGTAAAAGTCGCCGCCGACGTTAAAGACCGCGATCAGGGCGCGGCCCACCTGGACTTCCATGCGCGTGCCAGGGGGAAAGTCATCCACAGCAGCAACGGTGATTTTGCGTTGCGAACGGTTTCTGCGGGCGGGTGGGGGAGTAGACATTATTTTCGTGGCGCCAGTCCGAAGAATCGGAGTGCGTTCTCACCAAGAATCTTGCGGCGAAGCGTCTCGTCCATATCGTAGCGCATGAATCCTGCAATCAGGTCACGTTCAAGGTGCGGCCAATCCGAGGCCCACATGGTCGTGTCATGGCCCTGGTAAAGATCGACCAGCTTGGCCAGATCTCCGGTCCGCGGTAGCGTCTCCAGTTCGTGCGTGCCAATGTGCCATTCGCGGATGTATTCGCTGGGCTTTTTCTCCAACGCCGGCATCTCGGTGCGGTAACGCAGATAGGCGGCATCGAGCCGATACATGATGAAGGGCATCCAGGTGAGGCCGGCCTCGAGAACGGCGAATTTCAGGTTGGGGAAGCGGACCGGAATACCTGCGCACACGACCGACATGATCTGCAACATTGAAGTGAACGGGAAGCCCATGCTGTTGACCTGCATCAGCGTCGGGAAGTGTGCCACGCGCAGCGGATAGTTGTCATGGATCAGGGCCTCGATGCCGTGAAAGCAGATTGGGAGATTGTGCCTGGCAGCGGCTTCGAAGATGGGCCAGTAGAACTGATCCCCTATTGGTGGATTTACTCCGACGTCGGGGATGCACACGCTCACGACATCGGGATGAACGGCGTGGCGGTCGATCTCCTCGGCGGCGTGTTGCGGGTGTTGCGGCGCGACGACGATGGCGATCTTGACGCCGTCCAGATTCTGATAGGCGTCGACCATATACTGATTGTAGGCTGTGGCAAGGGCTGCCGCCCACTTTGGTTCGGGCAGGTAACCGATTGGCAACAGTTCGCTGGGGAAGAGAATACAGTAGTCGATTATGCCTTTGCCCAATCGCTTCAGCAACTCTTGTTTGGTCGCCAGTTTGGCGCGCGGCGGCTTGTCGTAGGAGGAGCCGAGCCAGGCTATGTGCGCGATCATGTTGCGCAAAGAGTTGCCCGGCTCGCCCTTGAAGTCAACTTGCAGAACGGTCTCCAGCCGTTTCCTGAAATGCCCCTCCATGTAGTCGAGCATGAACATGAGGGTGTCATCCACATGCACGTCAACATCGACGATGGTGTAATCCGCCAGTTCTTCGCCGAACAGGTCGAGGTCTTCATCCTGGACGGGGTTGAAGGAGGGTTCGACCTTCTGCACTGAGACGAAGTGCTCATCGGTTGCCATCGGAGGAACTCCTGTCGAACTCCAGTAGGAGAAGAGGGCTGCGCTGACAGAGGCGATGCCGGGAAAGCGGGTAAGTCGTCCTTCGAGTTTAGCAGACGAGAGCGGGCGCATCCAAATCAGTCAGCAGACCGGCCTTTGTGGAGCCCCCTTGCCGCGCGCGGGTTCATGACGTCGATCAGGCCATCGCCGACCAAGTTGACGCTTAGGACGAGCAAGGTCAACACGAGGCCGGGGAAGCCGGGGTACCATGGGGCTACGGTGATGTAGCCGCGGCCGTCACTGATGATCGAGCCCAGGCTGGGTGTCGGCGGTTGAATGCCGAAGCCGAAAAAACTCAAACCGGCCTCATACATGATCGCGCCGGGAATCCCCATCGAAAAGGCGACGATAATCGGCCCCATGCAGTTGGGCAACACGTGCCGAAGCAGGATGCGCCAGTTTCCGGCGCCCAAGCAGCGCGCCGCCTCTACATATGTCTGTACCCTGACAGCAAGGACCTGGCCCCTCACCAGGCGGGCGACATCGGGCCATGCCACGAGCGCCAGAGCCAAGCAGACGGTGACGAGACCGGGGCCGAGGACCGCGGTCACGGTCATCGCCAACAAAATAACGGGGAAGGCGAGCATGATATCCGTAATGCGCATGATTACGTCATCTACGATGCGGGGAAAGTATCCTGAGATTAGCCCCAGCAGGGTGCCGGCCACCATCGACAGGCCGCGCACCAGGATGCCGACAATGAGCGAGGTGCGCAGGCCGAAGACCACACGGGCGAAAATGTCCCTCCCCAGCTGATCGGTGCCGAACAGGTTGCGCTGGCTCGGAGGGTAGGGCGGCGTAATTGTCTGGCCGTCCTGTTCGCGGCGCATTTCGATCTGCGTCGGATCGCTGACGATGTAGGGCGCGAAGGCCGCCAGGAGGATGAAGAAGAGGATGACGCCGACGCCGACCAGCGGCAGACGGGCCTGGCGGAAGCGGCGCCAGTCAAACGTAGCGAATTCGCGGATTGATGAACGCATACAGGAGATCCACTACCAGGTTTATCAAGGATACGGAGACGGCCAGGACAATGACCGACGCCTGCAAGGCGGGCAGATCGCGAAAGACGAGGGCGTCATAGGCGTATTTGCCGATACCCGGCCAGGCGAAAATCACTTCGATAATGGGGATTCCGCCAAGCAGGCGCACAAAGTCGGTGCCAATGGTCGTCACGATTGGGATGAGGGCGTTTGGTAGGATATGACGGCGCGTGACAAGTGCGCGTTTGAGGCCCTTGGCGCGAGCTGTGCGGATGTAGTCCTCACTCATGACTTCGAGCAGCGCGGCGCGAGTGATGCGGGCCAACAGTCCCAGTGACGGCAAGGCAAGGGTGAATGCCGGTAAAATGACAAAGCGGTCGAAACCGGCGCCATATCCCGACGGCGGCAGCAGGCGCAGGAAAACCGCGAAGACGATCTGCAACATGAGCGCCAGCCAGAAGAGCGGGAAGGAGAGATTCAGCGCCGCCACTGTCATGATCAGCCGGTCGGCCCAGCCGTTTCGCCGCGTGGCGGCAATGACGCCCAACCATATACCGAAGAGGGCGCTCGTCACTTCAGCGGCAAAGGCCAACTGCACGGTTTTGGGGAAGACCTCGATCAGATCCGCGAGGATGGGTCGGCGCGACTGGTAGGAGCGGCCGAACTGCCCGCGTGCCAAGTTCCACAGATTGTCCAAGTACTGAACCAGGATGGGGCGGTCGAATCCCATCTGTTCGCGGATGGTCTCGACTACGTCGGGGTTGGCGAAGGGGCCGGCCATCAGACGGGCAGGGTCACCGGGCAGGATGTTCAGCAGTGCGAACAGAACTGTGACCAGCCCGATGAGGATGGGGACGAACTGTAAGAGACGGCGAACGACGTAACCGATCATGCAGGGGCGGCGCCAGTTTCATTAAGAGCAGTTCGCACTCATGCCAGCACCCAAGCAACCGGTACATGTCGGCTAAGAGACCGCGAAAGGCAAAAAATACTTTTTCAGAGGCTAAGGTCTCTCAAGTTGTAATTCCGGAGGATGCTTGCGCGCGTCGCTTCGCTCCATCGGTTGGTGT
Organism: Caldilineaceae bacterium; assembly: GCA_965221345.1. GTDB lineage: Bacteria > Chloroflexota > Anaerolineae > Caldilineales > Caldilineaceae > Bin5. The sequence goes on along the minus strand of CBDCSD010000002.1, from coordinate 3,336,005 downwards.
CCTCCTGCCCGGCCAGAGGCTGGTAGACGTAGCGTGGTTCATGGGGGAAGCGCTGTTGGCGGGCATCGATCGCAAGGGCGATCAGGCGACAACGTTCGTGGATTCGTTCAGCATCGTAGACGACGTCTTGCTCGCCGTTTGTTTTGCAGACATTGAGAACGGAGCGGTGGCGGTGAAAACCGAAGTTGATAGTGAACCGCTTTTGTGGCGTGGTGTTGGCGAACGAGGCGTGCAGTGCCTGGCGATTGGACATTACCACGTCGCCCGGTTCGCAAATCATCGGCACTGCCCCGGGCAGCCGATCCGAGCCGTTCTCTTCTACCATCGCTTTAATGTCCATCTTTCCCTGCTTGTGGGAGCCTGGGAGCACCCAAACCCCGTTTTCAGCTGTGCTGCCATAGAGCTGCGCCATAAAGTTGAATCCGTGCGAGCCTTCGTCCCAGTCCGGGCTGTCCCAGTGCGTTGTTCCATCGTGATGCCAGGCAACAGACGGCCCCAATCCGGCATGTTTTACGATAATCGACTCGGTGAACGGCGTGAAGTCCGGGCCATTGATGTTTTCGGCAATCGCCAGCAGTTGCGGGTGACCGTAGAGCCGCAGGCAGGAGTCCATAATTTGAAGTGGGCTGCCGATACTGGAAATGACATAGTCGGGGGCGTCGGCAGGGGGGGCTGGCTCGGACATCTTTGCCGGGTGACGACCGCTGGATATGTCGGTACCGCCATAGGGATCGCTCAACGGCTTTGCAAAGCGGAAAGATGGTCGCGCCAGTTCGCTGCCGAGGGCGGGGCGGCCCTGCGCGTCGACCGCGGCATCTTTGGTGTAGGGCGCGCGTTCGAAAGCGTATTCCATATCGGCGCGAAGGTCGTTGAGTTCTTCGGCGCCGAGGGCGCCCTCCATTACGTAGAAACCGCAGCGCCAGTAGGCGTCTGAAATCTCCTGGTCGAGCGTGCCGTCAGCGTTGAATCGGATTGGGCCGCGATTGCCCAACTCGAAGGCCTCGCGCTTGCCCTCGCGGACGTAACTGTCCACGTTTCCGGTATCCTCTACTCTTGATTTCATACTCATCGCGCTAATTCCTTTCTTGCGCATGTTGCCTGCGCTCGCCTCGCTTTTGAAGAGGACGCAGGTGTCTCTCAGTTGGTAGAATGATATTGCAGGAAAGCCGTTTCAAGCGATTGCTTGGTATGAAGAGTTGCGACTGCTCCTCGATTTCGCGACGCTTGTCGCATCGATGAAGGCACTACATTTCAATTATTCTGGCTTGCCTTGTCTTGAATAGGGGACGCTTCACAGTTCCGGCACAAAATGAAAGTGGAAAATGCAAGTGAGCAGCTGATGTGTGGCGGATCAACTTTCTCGTATTGTACTACGCCTCGAAAGTATCGACTATGTTTGTAGAATAGCATATCCCAAACTTAGAAATTTCGTTGCGGGGTATACGGCAACACACCAATGCCAAGCTTGTTGGCAAGAATCAGGCAGGCAACAGCAATGATAATCAACAATGCGCTCACTACCCAATCTGCCCTTCGCCAATGGATTTCATGTATGAAGGTCCGTTCGGTGGGGGCACCGAATGCCCTCGTCTCTAAAGCAAGAGTCAAATCATGCGCACTCAACAAGGAGCTGGTCAACACTGGCACAAAGAGCGTGGCCAACACTCTGATTTGTCGAAAGGGATTATAGCCTCCAAAGGAGACTCCGCGCGATCGTTGTGCATCCAAGGTCTGATCGAATTGGCGGCTAACAGTGGGAATGTAACGAAAGGCTGTCGTAAACACGAAGATAGCGTTATATGGAATTTTCCATGAAGCGATGCGGATCTGGGAAAGAAACCTGGTCAGATCACTAGGGTGGGTCGTTAGTATGAGAATTGGGAAAGCCAGGGCAATGGCGACTACCCGCAGTCCCAACGAGAAGCCATAATTGGCTCCTTCGTAGATGACAGGGATGCGGGGACCACCTGGCGCCCAAGCAGGCCACAGGTGAAAGAGCGTGCGCCACTCGAAATCCACGGAAATATCCCCGAAATCACCAAAACTGGTGAACCAGACGCCCTGGGTGATGACCATGAAAAGCACGATGTAACTAAGCACCCACATATAGCGGAATTTCCGTGGAGGGATATTGGCTAGTGCAGCTACCCCAAGGATCCCAAGAATGACCATTGCCAAGAACAGTGGTTCATTGAACGCCGCGGCGATCACCAAAACAGATAGCTCAAAGATTATCTTGGTCAAAGGGTGCAAGCGATGCACCAAGGTATCTTTCTTGAAATATTGAATGTCAATTGTCGGCATAGTGTTTTCCGACTCAGACCCTATGAATTTCTGCTATTGGCGTGCAATGGCTGTCAGCAGAGTCTCAACAAGCTCTGCCTGCGTTAATGGGGTGCCAGAGATACCGTAGGCCTGCAACCCGCGCGCAATTTTCGCCACCGGGGGGAGATCGAGCCCTGTGGCTTTCAGAATCTCCTCACGTTGAAAAACCTCCTTCGGACTGGCATCACAGATGGCTTCCCCATCCTGCATGACAATGACCCTGGTTGCGTATTCGGCAACCAGGGCCATATCATGGGTAATCATAAGAATTGTGCGTCCTTTGGCATGTAAATCAACAGCCAACTCCATTATTTGACGCCTGGAGACAAAATCCTGTCCAGTGGTGGGTTCATCAAGCACCAGGACAGGCGTATTCAAAGCAAGAATCGAAGCGGTGGCCAGCCGCTGGCGCTGGCCTCGACTCAACGCTCTTGGGTGCCGATCACGAAGTGCATACAAAGAAACTGCCTTTAGCGCTTCGCTCGTCTGCTGTTCAACCGCCTCTGCATCTGAATTGCGCAGCTTAAGGCCAAAAGCGGCTTCTTCCCATACTGAATAGGCGAAGATCTGATGATCGGGATTCTGAAAGACGAAACCGACGATGCGAGACAATGCGGACACGCTGGTGGCGCGTGTGTTCAACCCGTTGACGAGAACATTACCTTGTTTGGGCTTGAGCAACCCATTGAAATGCTTAACGAGGGTTGTTTTGCCTGAGCCGTTTGATCCGACGACTGCAACGAACTCTCCTTGTTCGATGTCTAAATTCACCCTGTTCAGCGCAGCAATTCCACCAGGATATGCATAACTCAGATCGCGCGTTGCGATTATCGTTGCGGCGGTCAATTTGCCCCCTGGGATTCGAGGAGTCCGGCAATTGCCAGAATTCCTTCCTCGACCGTCAATGGCCAGCGGTCGAAAGTATAGCCATGCTTACTTAATTCCTGAACTACTTCTGTCACGGTTGGCGCCACCAAACCCAACTGATGGAGTTTCTCAGTTTGAGAGAAGATTCGACGCGGTTTACCTTGCAAAGCAATCCGGCCTTCATGCATCACAAAGATGGAGTCGGCAAACCGGGCCACCTCATCAATTTTGTGTTCCGCGATCAACACTGTTTTGCCATGCTCTTGATTCAAAGCCTGGATAAGATTCAAAACGCGCTGACTGCCCTGCGGATCAAGATTCGAGGTTGGCTCATCTAGAATTAAGATATCGGGGAGCATCGCCCAAATTGCGCCGATGGCAACGGATTGTTGTTGGCCCCCAGAGAGATAGGCAGGCTCCCGCTCCATAAGGTCTTCAATGCCAATAGCTGTTGCGGCAAGTTGTATGCGACGGAGGATTTCTGATACTGGCAGGCCTAGATTTTCTGGCCCGAAGGCGAGTTCTTCCCTTACTGTGTGGGAGAATAACTGCACGTCGGGGCTCTGAAAGACGAATCCGACTCTTTGCGCCAACTCAGGAATCGTATGATCTTTCGTATCAGAACCATCAATGAGTACTCGACCGCCTACACGCCCTGGCACAAGATGGGGAATCAAACCATTCAAACACATGTAAAGTGTGCTTTTGCCTGCCCCCGTTGCACCGATGAGCAGCGCAATTTCTCCGCGTTGAATCGACAGATTAATGTCAAGTAGGGCGGGCTCTTTGGAACCGGAATAGAAGAAGGTCAGCTCTTCTACTGCAACGATTGGCTCTGGCACAGGCTTCCCACACAAGGAGACCGTTGGGAAGGTCTTGCCCATCCTTCCCTTCTGGTCGACTGAATTGGAATTGGACTAAAGTACTTCGACACGAAGAGCACGGATTTTCAGAACAACCCGCTCTGATCGATTCGTATTTTCAGGGTTGAAAAGGCGAGAGGAAATTCCTCCAAAGGTCTGACATTATTGGTGACACACATTGCGACAGCAAACACCCTTGCCAAAATGCGTGGGCCTGTCAGCGACATCGTGGACAAGCCCACGCAATTAGCCAGAGTTTCGCGGTGGTTACGATAACGGAAAGGTCAATTCAAAGTTCGATTGCTCGTGTGCAGTTGACGTGAACATTCAGGGCCCACCGGGGGATAGCAAGGCCAACGTTTCTGCCCAACGAGAACGCTTGCAAAGGTTGGGTTGCAGACGTGCAATGTCCTACTCTGTTGTTTCATCCTCGGCTAAGATGGAACCGGAACTTGCTGAAAAGCGTATGCCAGCTCGATGCAAACCTATGATCACGGCTGCTCCCACAACGACTGAAATCACGGTTAACAGAATCCGTTGGCCAGGTACAATACCGGACCAGAAAGCAAATACCCACTGTTCGGGTCCTTCGGGGAACAGGAATGACCAGCCCAGGCTCAAGTAGACATGGTTTATCATGTAAGCTGTCCATGAAATCACGGCAACTCCCATGGAAGTGGGCACAGGTTGCAACTCGCGAATCTTACTGACGGCCCAAGGCGAAAACCAGATTCCTATCAGGCCTGTGAGATACATTGGCCAATAGGCTGCTTTCGCGTAGACATAACCTCCAATTGCAGAGAACATTGGCAACAACGGCCAGGCTAGCAAACCGATCACAAAAATCACAAGTGTTGCAATGCGTGCATTGCGCGTGTTTAGCATGAGCAGTCCTGCTGCCAACGCGCCGATAGTGTGGGGATAAAAGGTGGCAAGTCCGAAATAAGCAGTCGCTGGACCGATGAAACTTGCCAGCAATCCGCCGATCGTGGCCGCGATCGCGCCGGCGATAGGGCCAAATAGGATGCCAGCCAGGGTCAGGATAAACTCTTGCCCGCCAAAGGTGCCTCCGCCGACCAGCGGAATGGCGGGCAAAATCGAGGCAACCGCATACACCGCTGCCCAGACTGCAAGGTACGCTACTGGTACACCGGCGATCGCTCCTCGCCGGCCGCCCGAAATCCGTGTAGTCATATCTGCCTCCTTTTCAAGATGTATGTCACCCGTTGGGCGTTATCTAACGGGCGACATACATTACATAAAGACGCTTAATGCAAGGTGCAGATCCTAGGCGTCGGGAGCTGTTTTTGCAACCTACTCCTCTACCCACACCCGGTGGAACATGTGCGTATCCATCGGTGATGGGACGTAGTTCTGCACGCGCGGCAGCGAAACGTCGACGTAGATGTTGTGCGTCAGCGGGATGTAGGGCAGGTCTTCAGCGAATTGGGCGTCAACGGCCTGGTAGAGCCGGGCGCGTTCGGCATCGTTGATGGTGGCGCGGGCGGTGGCGATATTGGCGTCCACGTCGGCGTTGGCGTAGCGGGCGTAGTTGCCGCCGGCGCCCAGATTATCGGAGTGCATGAGCGGAAAGTAGAAACCATCCGGATCGGCGTAATCCGTCACGCGGTACATCCAGGCAAGATCGTAGTTGCCTGATTCCAGAGCTTCCATGTAAGGCCCGAATTCGGTGGGGCGAATCTCGATGTTTATGCCGATTTCCTTCAGATTCGCCTGATATATTTCCAGCATCTTTATCAGGTTGCCCCAAGGCGGCAGAATGACTTCAAACGTGCCGGGGACGCCGTCGGCAAAGCCGGCCTCGGCCATCAATGCCTTGGCTGAATCCAGGTTCGTCGGATAGCTCAATATCGCGTCTTCATCGAAGCCGAGCAGTCCTGGCGGCAAAAGGCCCTGGGCAACCGTGGCTCTGCCCTGCAAGCTAGCGATGATAGCATCCAGATCCAGAGCATAGCGGACGGCCTGCCGCAGTTTGGGATTGGCGCCGAAAGGTTCCTTTTCAAGGTTGACGGCTATGAAGTCGGTGTGGAAAGTCTCCGCCCAGCCTAGCTTTTCCTTGAAGACCGGGTCGGTGCTGAAGCGCTCCCAGTGAGCCGGAGGAACCCAGGCCATGTCTAAACGCCCGGCATCCAGTTCAACGATGCGCGTGTTTTCGTCGCCGATAAAGCGGAACATGACGGCATCCAGGTAGGGACGTCCATTCCAATAATCCTCGAAGGCGTTTAGTGTCACATCCTGGTTGAGGTTCCACTCACCCAGCGAGAATGGCCCGGCAGAAACGACATTCTGGCCGAAATCCTCACCCCACTTTTCCACCTCTTCCTGGGGCACGACTGCCAGGTTGATACTGGCGAGCATCGACTTGAACGGCGCCAGCGGTTCGGCCAGCTCGATTTCCAGGGTCTGTGCATCAATGACCCTGATGCCGCTGACTTCATCGGCTGCGCCGTCCTGGAACTCCTGCGCGCCCACGACGATCGAAAGCATCCACGCCTTGGGACTCCTTGTTTCCGGGTTAAGAACGCGTTCGAAGCTGTACTTGAAGTCATCGGCGGTGATCTCGCGGCCGTTGTGGAATTTCGCGCCGGCGCGCAGGTTGAAGGTCCAGGTTTTGCCGTCGTCGGATACTTCGAAGCTCTCGGCGACGGCTGGTTCGATCTCGCGACCGTCCGGCGAAAGTCTGAAAAGACCTTCCAACAAGTTGGGGGCAATGACCCCCTGATCCCATCCTGCGATTGCGGCCGGGTCGAAACTCTTTGGATCGGAGGAGACAAAGCCGGTCACGACTCCTCCCATTTGCGGCCCTTCGCTCTCTGTCGATTCAGCGGCCATGGCGTCGTCGGCTGGGGCGGATCCGGTCGAAGCAGCGGGCGCGCCTACGCAGGCGATCAGGAGTGACCCCAGCAGGGCCAGATACAGTGTCAGCCTCATTACATGCTGCGTAGATTTCATGTAAATCTCCTCAACTTGTGTGGATGTGGACAGTTCTGAATGTCATGAACGAGGTTGCCTTCGTAAGTAGAAGGCTTGATGGACGATATTTCAGATCGGCCTGGAGCGCTGCCCCAAAGTTAACAAATCAACATATTGTTGTCAAGCGTGCGAATCTTGATGGGTGACTTGCACTTGCAACTGCCGCAACCTTGAATGGGCCTGGTCCGAGTCGATTTTCAGGGCATGGAATACTCCAAAATCCTCAATTATGAAAGAGGCCGAGACCGCGCCGTAGAGTGCAGCCTGGACTGGACTTCCTGACTGCGCCAGCCCGACCAGGAACCCGCCGCAGAAGGCGTCGCCTGCTCCAGTAGGGTCGACCACCTGGGTGGAGAAGGCCGGTATCTGAGTCCAGTTCGTCCCTCCCTGTAGCAGTAGGCGCATACCGCCAGCGCCCATTTTCACGCCGATTCCCAGCGGACCGAGAGCGAGCAGCTGCCTTGCAGCTTCAAAAACGTGTCCCTGTTGCTGTTCGTTACCGCTGTTTGCTTTATACACGGCATCCGCATGAACTGTTAGCTCCTCGATACTAGGCAACAGGTAATCGATGTTTCTAAGCAAATTAGCGTCGATCTGGGCCTCCCGGTCCCAGTCCCACCAGGGCCAGTCGAAGCTGATCACGACTTCGTCGCCTCGGAGCCGCTTGAGGAAGGCGGCGTTGGCGCGGCTACAGGGAAGCGGGCCGGGCGCGAGATGGACGTAGGAGGCGTTCCTGGCAGTCTCTGCCCATTGCGCGAGATCAGGGCAGAAGGTCGGCCAAATGCGGCGATGAAGGGGGTTGCCGGTGTCGGTGTATTCGCTTTCGAGGTCGATGATCTCGCCGGCATGGGCAGGCAGGATCGAGTGCGCTTCGTCGATGCGGTCGGTGCGGCTGCCATCAGGAAAGTAGAATGCCCTTGAACGCAGCAGGTGCGGCTCCTCAATCCGAGCGACTGCGGAAATGTCGATACCGGCGCCGGCCAACCGTTCGAGCCATTCCCTGGAGTAGTCTGAGCCGACCACGCTTACGAGGCTGACGTCCACGCCCCACAGGCGCATGCCGACGGCTGCGTAGACGGCGTTGCCGCCCAGTTGCCGCGGGGAGATCTGCCCGTCAGGGGTTACAACGTCATCCAGCGTGCAATTTCCCACTGCCAGAAATGGACTTGACCGAGCCGTGTCGGTTGGTTCGCCTTGCGCTGTTCTCCTTTCAGTTTGACCGGTGTCTTTCAATTCAGTACTTGAATCCAAGCCGGACCCTCGAGCTTCGGCGGCGTCCATTCAGACGCGCATTCGCAGCATGGGATGGCTAAAGCAAACCGGGATCGTTTCATCAGTGCGCGCCGACTTGGTGCCAGGCGTCATGAAGTGGATCGCAAGTGCACGGCGCTGGCGATCGGTCGTATTGGGAGCGGTACGGTGCAGGGTCTGGCAGTGGTGAAGTGTGATGCCGCCAGCCGGCAAGTCGCCCACGACTGCTTTGCTGTCGTCGACCAACTTTCCCATATCGAGGAGGACATCGCTGCCCTGGGCCTGGTCATGGATCATGGGGCGCAGGTGCGAGCCGGGTATGAACTGCATGGCGCCATTGTGCAGGTCGACGTCGTCAAGAGTGAGCCAGCAACTGACCAGATTGGCCGGCAGGCATTTCCAGTAGGCGTTATCCTGGTGCCAGAAGATCGGCCCGCCATGGTGCGGCGGTTTGTTAAGCGCCTGGTTGTGAAACTGCTGAATATTGGGGCCGATAAGGTCTTCGATGATGTCGAGGATGCCTTTATGGTAGGTCAGCTGGTGGAACTGAAGGTTGTGCTCGGAGATCTGCATGAACTGGAGCATCTCCTGCTGGTCTCCCTCGTCATGATCATGATCATCTTCGGCAACAGCCAGGTTGCGGATGGGCCGCTGGCTGCGGCGTTCAAGGGAAAATTCATCGTCATATTCGCGGCGCATCTCTTCGATGAGTTCGTCTTGGAGTACTTTGCCGACAACCAGGAAGCCGTCTTCCCAGAAGCTGGCAACTTGTGTCTGTGTCAGGGCTTTGTAGCCGCTTTCATGTTCGGCTATTTCAGTTGATTGCATCAGAGTGTTCTCCTTATCATGGATGCCTGCCTCATGTGACAGACGTTTTCGTATTCGCAGATTCCTGCGCCAGATGGCCGGCAAGAGCGCCAACCTCGTTCCCGCTTCGCACGGGATTCAGCCTTTGATTCCCGTGATTACGATACCCTGGATGAAGTAACGCTGGGTAAGAAAGAATATTGCTATGGGAATGAGGGTAGAGACTATCGTCATGGCCATCAGGAACTGGATATCGATCTGGGCACGGCCAATGAACCGGTGCAGACCCAACGTGATTGGGAACAGTTTTGGCGAATTCAGGTAGATCAGGGGGGTGAAAAACTCATTCCAGGCCCAGGTGAAGTTGAAGATCGCCACAACTGCCAGCGCCGGTCGCGTAAGAGGCAGTAGAATTCGGAAAAGGACGCCCAAGCGGCGGCAACCATCGATAAGCGCGGCGTCATCCAATTCCCTGGATATGGTTAGGAAAAACTGACGTAAGAGGAAGGTGCTGAAAGCATCACCAAAGAAAAGAGGTACAATCAAGGGTTTGAATGTGTTAATCCACCCGAACTCACTGAAAATCATATAAAGGGGTATCAGCGTCACTTGCCTTGGCAGCATCATCGTACTGAGGACAACGATGAAAAGGACGTCTCGTCCGGGAAAGCGGATGCGGGCAAAGGCATAGGCTGCCAGTACGCTGGAGATGAGCACGCCAATGACGTTCATTCCGCTAATGTAAAATGTATTGAGGTAGTAGATGGCAAAATCGCCCTGCAGCCAGGCTTTGATGAAGTTTTCCCAGTGGTAGACAGGCGGAATCCAGACCGGCGGAGTTTTCCAGATGAGAGAGGTATCCTTGCCGGCGGTCGAGAGCATCCACAGCCAAGGGATCAGGAAAAGACTCGCGCCTGGCAGAATCAAGACCAGGAGTCCCAACTGGCGAAAAACCTGGTGCCAGGCTCGTCTGGTGCCGCTTATGAGGGGAGCGTCAAGCGTTGATCGCATCGTAAGATTGTCCGATGCCGCGACGGTTGGGCCGCGTTCCTATGATTTCTCCTCGCCGGCGTAGAAAACCCAGAGGCTGGAAGAGCGCATGAACAGTAGGGTAAAACCGATAATGATGGCGAAGAGAACCCACGCCACCGCGGAAGCGTAGCCAAAGCGGGTCTGCTGAAATGCCTTGCGATACAGGAACAGTACCATGCTCAGAGTGGAATTGTTTGGCCCGCCGTTTGTCATGACAAAAGACTGGGTGAAAAACTGAAATGCGGCGATCAAGCTAATGATGATATTGAAGAAAATAGTGGGTGAAAGCATGGGAATGGTCACATGCCAGAAGCGTCGCAAGACATTGGCGCCGTCGATCTTGGCGGCCTCATACAAATAGGTGGGAATACCCTGGAGACCTGCCAGGTAGAGTAGCATGTTGGCGCCGACGGCCCATAGACTCATGATGATCAGCGACGGGAGCGCCCAATCCGAATCGAAAATCCAGCTCGGGCCTTCGATGCCCACCATTCTGAGAGTATTGTTTATCAGCCCCATTCGCGGGTTGAAAATCTGCAGCCAAAGCACAGCTACAGCTACCCCCGAAATAACGGAGGGAAGATAGTAGACCGTTCGCCAGAGGCCAATGCCAACTACCTTCTGGTTGAGGAGCAGGGCAACTGCCAGCGCCGTGACCGCGCCTAAGGGCACCGAGACGAATGCATAGAAGGCAGTTACACGAAGACTCTTGAGGAAGAGTGGATCCTGGACTAAATCCTGGTAGTTTTCGAGACCGATGAAGATGTTGCGCGTAAAGAGGTCCGCACGGAAGAAGCTCAACACGAATGAAAAGACTAGTGGCCCTAAAGTGAAAACCAAGAAGCCTATTATCCAGGGCAGTAGACAGAAGTAGGCGGTGAAGATGTCCTCTGTTCTCTGCGTGAAGCGCAGCTTCACGAAATTCGGCAAACTACGTTGGACTGCCACGTTTCACGTTTCCCTTCGTAGGATCTTCGCCGAACCGGTCCTGAACGCAACACAACGGATTGGAACTGTACACGTATTTCGCAGAAGGCGCGAACTGCAAGCGCGGGAAGACTGTCGACGGTCGGGGCAGGGGGCAGGGATGTGTTCCTGCCCCCCAAATGCACCGCAAGAATTTCGGCGAAACAATGCATGGCGCCGAGAAATTGGCCCACTCTTGCATTCGCCGATTCCCGTCTATGCAGCCGCGCGCTCCAGCTCCAGCTGCTGCGCCTCTGTTACCTGAGGGCCGACGTCCTCGAAAATGGAGACAGGCGCTTTCCCCTCTATGAAGACTTGATCGACTGCCGGATTGATCAATTCCTCTGCAATCTGCTGGTATCGGAAGGTAGGTCCGCGGCGGGGATAGCCCATCTGCAACTGTTCTACAACAGTCTCCAGGCGAACTGTCTCCAGTCTCGGATCAGTTTGGCGCAGAGTTCCGGCCCAAGAGTCTGCCATAGCCAGCAGACCAGGGATGCGGCCGGAGACGGTGGCGATCTTGTCCTGGTACCATTCGCCCGTCAGCCACTTCATCATCTCCCAGACTTCGTCGTGATTGCCCCTCTCTACAACACCTTTGTAGACCACCCATTCGTCGGGAAGGCCCATGCAGGCGCGGTCTTTGGGGCCGGTCGGGATGTGGGCGATGTCCCACTCAAACTCGGTAATGCTCTCGGCGAGCGCAAAGAACTGATCGGCGCTGCGCTCGGCCATGGCCACGACCTCTGCCGGCAACAAACCGGTCCACATATTGGGAATACCGGTTGCTGTCATCTGGTTGTTTTGGGCAAAGATGTTGAGGTCCCACATTGCGCGGCGCACCCATTCCAGCCCTTCTTGTGCTTCAGGTTCGCCCAACCCACAAATCATGCGGGACTCCTCGTCGCGAACTTCGCCGCCATGCGTTTCTACGTGGTACGAATAGCTGAGCCAGAAACCGGGCCGCAACTGCCCGCCCCAGCGGGTAATATCACCGCTGTCATCGCGAGTGGTCAGCGTCTCGGCAGCCACCAGATATTCATCTTCCGTCCAGTCGACCGTCGGCAGAGGCAGGCCTTCTTCCTCAAACGCGGTCTTATTGTAGTAGATGCTGGTGATGTCCAAGTCCGACAACATGCCCATGCGGATATTGTTGAAGGGATCCCACATCTGATCCCAGGCGAAGCCAATATAGATGTCATCGGCATTGGGAATATCAACATCGATCAACGGTTGCAGATCGAGGAGTTGATGCTTCTCGGCCCAGGTGTCGATATGAGGAGACCAGGTCGAGATGATGTCGGGCGCGGTGCCGGCGGCCATTTGAGTAAGAATTTTGTCTGGCCAGCCGCTGCCAAGCGGTTCCCACTCCAGCTTGGTACCGGGGTTTTCTTCCTCGAAAATCGGGAAAGCCTCTGTCTGATTCCACTCATCCCAACGTACGCCCGGCGTATTTGCGTACCAGTCCCACATGGCAAAGCGGATCGAGATCTCTTCGGTCGCGGGCATGTCGTCCCCGGACCCGGCTGTTTCTCCTGCGGGTTGCGACGCGGGGGCACACGCCGTCAGAACGGCGGCGCCCACAGCAACAGCGGTCCCTTTCAGAAAATTACGTCTGGTTCGTAGCTTGCTCTCCATCGATCTGCCTCCTTAGATTTGGATCTTCAGTTGCCGAGGGGAATCCCAGTTTTCAGAGACTTCTGCGGGCCTGTCACACGGATCGAGCGACCACTGCTTCACTTCACAATCGTCGTGCATCACATCGGGCTAATTGGAGGTATTCAGTTAAGGCAAAAATGCCAGTCTCAGTTAGACGCGTATGGCTGGCAAGAGCCGGCTCGGAAAAGTGGAACTGAATACGAAGGTGCGGGCTTCGCGGTAGCGCCTGACAAAGGTTGCGCGGTGTCCAGATTCCCGCCGACTGTCTGCCCGCTCGGGAATGTCGGTCGGAGATGCCGTGTCGTTACTAAGGGTAGGCGGTGAAGAAGGACTGAGGGAAGCGATCTGGGTGACAGTGTCATGCGCCAATTCGTCGGCCACAGATTGCGGGGTGGCTCGTTGGCAGCGGTAGCTGTCTTTGTGGGGGAAGGTGCAGCCAATGACATGGGTCAGGCTTGCCAGCTTTTTGCAGAAAAGGATTGTCTCTCCCTGCTTCACTTCGCTCCTAGACATGGAAATTTCAGCGGAAGAACCAGGAGCGATTGCACTACATTTTACTACGGCGTAAATGGATAGGCAAACACGTTTCAGAAGCCCGGCGCGGCCCAAGATTCAGTCCAAAATCAGGTTTCGTCTTGCCAATTGGGTTGTAGGAAGGGGACCACGGGCGGGAGGAAGCGAACTTGTAGGAGGTCTAATCTGCCCTTCTCATTCAGAGATGGCGCAGGAGAGGAGGCATGTCAACGCAAGGGCGGCGGGGGGAGCTCGGCAGAATTGGAGAATGCGTTCAGCACATTCTCGGTAATGCGGGAAACGTTGTTGTCGTAATCGTTATGGGATAGGCTCGCGCACCAGCACATCGATCCAACCGAAAAGACGGCACCGTTATCGGGCGTCTCGAAGTAGACCATGTCGGCGCGCACATTCGCTGTGCTATTTAAGAACAGATTGGCACTTAATTGAAGGAAGTCTTCTATGACCGGCGAAATAGAAGGTCCGTGTCCCTCTGAGGAGGCCAAAAGGAGCGTGTGGTGGGGAGTCCCCAAGCCGTAGTCGATACGATCCAGCTCGTCGCCGGCGGCTCCACCGAACACGAGGCCGAAGTCGCCGATCAGTTCATCTTTATTGATCGGCTACAAGATGAACGGACGGTGGTTCCCGAGAATGCCCGGTTGCTGCAAATGTGAATACTCTATACTTTACCACTTGTTGTAGACGTTTCCCCCAATGTAAAACCTGTCCATTTGGTTGCCCCAATAGGCTGTGAACAGTCGGCCATCGGGCAACTCAATGGTGATCGGGTAGCCGATGTCCCAATTCAAGAAATCATCGCGCAATATACGCATTTCCTGCGCCGGCCAGGTCCGCCCCTCGTCCCGACTAAGAGCCAGTTTTATGCTACCCAGTTCGTCAAGTCCGTCTTCGCGCCTGCAGCGCCAGCCGTACGAGCACAGAATCTCACCGCTGCTAAGAGTGAGCAACCTAGCCCGGTGTCCGAACGACGGCATGGGAGTTTCCTCCCAGGCCGTCCACGTCATCCCGCCGTCAAGAGAAGATGACTGAAGATGATTTCCATTGCTAATGCGGATCATTGCGATGAGTCGACCGGAAGGTGCAAGCGCTAATGTGGTTTCGGGGTATATGGCGGCGTACTGCGAAGGAATCTCCCCTATCAGCGCGTGTAAGTTCCAGGATTGACCTTCATCGTCGGAGGCGAAAAGCGAGGCCGAAAGGGGATCACTGAGGCAACTTGACACCGGGAGAAGCAACCGACCAGTCGGAAGTCGCACAGCCGGAGCCATCACCGTAGCATCTGTCAGCGGACCAGGATCCAAGGGTTGAGAATCCATTGTCCATTGGCGGCCGTCATCCTCTGATCGCAGGAGCCACGTTTCAAAGTCCTGCCGACTTGCGAGGGGTTGGATTCTTTCACCAGACTGGTCGTGGTTACGATAGAGCAGGAGACTGAGTATCCAATTCCCGCTGCCCAGTCGGTGAAATACGGGAACGCGAATGTCGGTCGGCCAGGGAAAATGGGCAATTACCTGAGCATCTTCAGGATTCCAAGACTGTCCTCCGGCGCTGGAGCGCAGCAGAATGGCCTTTCCGTGGGGTGCCACATGTTCGGCGGCTTGGCGAAAGGACAGCATGATTTCCCCATCATCTGCCAGAGCGATATCCAGGTCGTTGCAATGATCTCGGCCGGGCTGGTACAGGACCATCTGCTGGGAAGATAGTCGCTCTGGAAATAGCTCTGGATACAACCGCTTGCTAAGCACACTTACCACCCGTCGAAGCTGCGTGACATCGTCTTGGAGCTGGGAGATCTGTTCTGCGTTCGTCTGGGTTGAAACCTCCAGGGTGTCCTGCCGACCCTTGATCATAAAGAAAGAAACGGTTCCCTCTTGCGGTTTTTCCAGGTCGACACGCAACCGAATCGGCTCTTCCGCCGCTATCAAGTGGGCCGGAACAGTAAGGCGGTAGATGCCGCTATTGCCGTGCATCTCGTGCTGGCGGTGGTAGCCGTCGGCCGGCATCTGCACTCGCTTGGGCGTAAACTCCAGTTGAATGTCATTCGCCTGCCAAGCCCGTGTTGTACGTAGGCCGAGGTCAAAAGTGAGCGCATATTCGCCGTTGACCAATAGTCGGGCCTGATTGTGAGGATAGACATTGTAAGGAGTGTTGTAGCTGGCGCCTACAAAAGAGAATGCGGTCAGAGCCTTTTCAGGCACTGGGTGTGTTTCCCATTCCAAGGGTAGCGTGTCTGCCGTTGGCTGTCGCCACCAGGATAGTGTCCACCAGCCTTCGGCGTATCCTCGAAAGTCGATCCCTGGCCTGGCTCGGGCCATTGTGTGGGTGGGGCCAGCCGGGGCGGACAGGATGCGCCGGAAGCCTTCAGCCAGCTGCAGTTCCTCCACTTCAGGGAGTACATCAGAATTAATCTCGGGTGCCATTTTAGAGCCTCATTGAGATGGGTTATACGAATCGCATTTCAAAGTTTAGGAGAGTCGACTTTCTGGATGGAGCCTATGCCTTCCCTCGCTGCCACAAACGTGGATCCAGTGCCATACGTAAACCGTCGCCGAGGAAGTTCAATCCCAGGACGGTTATGAAGATGGCTGCACCTGGGAAAAAGGATGACCAAGGTGCCTGCTCCAGGAAGCCATACCCGTTCTTGAGCATTGCCCCCCAGCTGGGAGTTGGAGGGGGTGCGCCCATCCCCAGGAAACTCAGGCTGGCCTCTGACAAAATGGCACCCGCAATACTTAGAGATGCTTGCACGATTAACGGCGCAGTAACATTGGGCCAAATGTGGTAGCGTAGCATGCGCCCATGGCTTACTCCCACGACGTATGCTGCTATGACAAAATCGCGTTCCCTCACTGAGAGAACCTGTCCCCGCACCAACCGAGCGAATGCCGGTGCGTTTACTATCCCAACAGCGAGCATCACGTTGCTCAGGCTTGGACCAAGCGCTGCCGTAATGGCCAGGGCCAGGATCAGGGTGGGAAAGGCATAGAAGGCGTCAACGAGACGCATCAGGACGTCATCCGCCCAGCCGCCCCAGTAGCCAGCCAGCAATCCCATGAGAATTCCAAGTACTGTCGCCAGGCCAACCGAGACCAAGCCTACCTGCAACGACACGCGTGATCCGTGGATCAGGTTGCTCAAGACATCGCGTCCCAAATCGTCGGTACCAAGCAGATGAGTTCGGCTAGGAGGCGATAACACGGCGCCGAAGTCCAAAGCAGTGGGATCATAAGGGGAAATGAGTTCAGCAGTAAATGCCATGAAGATCAAGCCGACCCATACTACGATGCCAACCCAGGCGAGCCGTGACTCCATGACTCGGCGCAGGATGATGAAGCGTTTGTTAAGAGAAAGTCTTATGGCTGTGGAAGCGATCTGTGAAGTGCCCTTGTTTCGCTCGGCTGCCCCTGTAATGATCCTCATCAAAGCAGTCTAGCCATAGCGGATGCGGGGGTCCAGGTAGGCATACAAGATGTCGGTAAAGAGGTTGCTGATCAGTACTGCTATCGCCATTAGCAGCATCACACCTTGAACCATAGGAATGTCGCGCCCAAAAATGGAATCCATGGCAAGCCGGCCTATCCCAGGGATGCCAAAAACGGATTCGACGATAACCGTCCCACCGACAAGCCGGCCGATTTGCAAGCCGATAATGGTGACCACGGGAATCAACGCATTTTTTAGCCCGTGGCGGACCATCACCACAAGAGTCTTCAATCCTTTAGCCCGCGCAGTGGTAATGTACTCCTGATGTAGCACCTCCAGCAAAGCTGAACGCGTCTGGCGCATGGTGATTGCTGCCAGTGCGGTGCCGAGCGTGATGGCCGGCAAAATCATCAGCTTCAGGTTTGCAAAAGGCCTATCGAAGAACGGGACATAGCCGCCTGCGGGCAGCCAGCGCAGCCACACCGAAACGACCAGGATCAACATGATGCCCAGCCAAAAGTTGGGGGTGGCCACGCCTGCCAATACAAATGCAGTCCCCGCAGCATCCAGCTTGGAATTCGGCCTGATGGCTGAAAAGACTCCTACGGGTAGACCCACTGCCATCGACACCAGTAAAGACAACAGGCTTAGTTCGATTGTTGGACCCAACCGCTGAGCAATCCCTTCAAGAACGGGCTGTTTGTTGCGAAAGGACACGCCCAAGTTGCCCTGCAGCACCTTGCCTACCCAGTTGAGATATTGAACTGGCAACGGACGGTCCAACCCCAACTCGTGCCGGTAGTATTGGTACAGTTCCTCGTCACGTAAGGCGTCTTCAGGTAGCAGGGCTAAAGCGGCATCGCCTGGAACAAGCAAGACAATGGCAAAGGAAATGACGGTAACCAGCCACAGGACGGGAATGACCTGTAGAATTCGTCGCACAAGATATACCGTCATCCTTCACCCTTGCAATGTCATGAAGTCCAATGCAGACTTGCTCCATTCCAACTCCAAGCACTCCACTCTACTGATACCCCACTGAGTTCTTTCGGGAAGATAAGGGCTTTTGGAATGGCATAGATGAAGAGCCAGAGAGCGTCTTCATACACCTTTTCCTGAATCTGCCTATAGATTTCGTGACGTTCGTTTGGGTCGAAGGTTTCTTGGCCCTTGGCCATCAAATCATCGATCTCCGTGTTCATCGAACGAACGAAATTGCCATAGCCAGTAGTCAGCAACTGACGACGCTGCCCACTCGGATCCGGGCTCCAGCCACGCGTATTATGGTTGAGGTCCCAACCTTCGCCGGTTCTGGCTGCCTCACGCCACCTGACAACGTCTACGACATCAAGCTCAATGCGGATGCCCAACTCTCTTACGGCGGCCTGTACGCCCTGTCCCGTCCTGAGGTCCTGGCTGCGGTTAAACTGCAGCATAACCAGGTCCACACCGTTGGGATAGCCGGCTTCTATAAGCAGTTCGCTCGCCTTATCAGGATTATAGTCGTAGTAGGGAAGCGCGTCATCATACCCAAGCCCACCCTCCGGCCAGAAATGTTTGGAGCGGAAGCCAAGTCCAAACCCCAATGCATTCGTCAAGTCATCATAGGGTATTGCATGAGCAAGCGCTTTGCGCAGAGGAATGTTATCGGCAAACTTTCCATTTTGGGCGTTGAGACCCAATGCATAGGTTGTGGGGGCCCATGAGACCGGAAAGTTCATCAGGTTCGAATCGCCTTGGGCCGATGTCCAGTCTTTGGGGTCGATGTCCGACAGATGCATATCCCCACTGCGCAGTCTCAGAAATGCCACCGTATAGTCGGTGAGCATATCGAACCTTATCGAGTCCAGATACGGCAATGACTGACCATCTTCACCGTCCTGCCAATAGTCCTCAAAGCGCTTGACGGTGATATGGTCATCTTTCACCCACTCAACAAACTTGAATGGGCCGGTGCCAACCGGGTGTTGGGCATATTCGTCGTCGCCCATCTCTTCGACGGCCTGTTTCGAGACAATCCGGGTACGACCATTGCTGGCAGGGTATGCCATCAAATGGGGAAAGGCCGCATTGGTCGCAGTCAAGTTGACCCGGATGGAGTGAGAATTCAAGCTGTCGATCGACTCAATTTCGGCAACGACATCCTTCGCCACCGACTGTGGGTGGTCTCTCATCCGCAAAAGGTTCCACTGCGCAACATCGGCATTCCAATCACTGCCATCGTGAAATTTAACTCCCTCACGGAGGTGGAAGATCCAGGCAGTATCGCCGTCGCGTTCCCAGCTCTCTGCCAGGGCTCCTGCCAATTCGAAAGTACCCGTCTCCGGGTCAACAAGCCGGTGATGCAGCAGGCTGTCGTGAATTTGCCCCCAAAACTGGGTGTGTGGCCCTGTATCCAGGTGTGCATCGAGTATTTTGGGGGGCTGTTGACGGGCAATGAGTGTGGGACCACCGCGTTTGATCATCGATTCGGGTGCGGCAGGCGCCTCAGGCGCCGGTGCCTGGGATGCCGGTCCCGCGGCTGGTACCGCACAGGCGGCTGCCACCAGGCTGGCACTCGCCATTGCTGAAACCTGTAGGAATTCTCGTCGCGAAATTCTGTGAGCGTTCTTCCCTGCCATGGTGTCGTTTCCTCCCTTTGTGGTGCTTGGACCTTTCAAGAACGGGTGGACATCCAGAAAAGTAATGTTATTATACTGAAGTCTCACTGACTGTCAATCCATCGTTTTGCAGAGGGACAGGGCTATCTCATACGATAGATTGAAACGGAGTATCTGCTATATCCGATAGGAAACGAGTCTAGTCGGACCCCGTTGTGCTTGGATAATGCCTGTATCTCGCACTTCTGTTCGATCAGAAGAAGATAAAGGCCTATGGTCTTGGGTTCTAGAGGATTTGCTCATCCATAGATAGTTCGCGATTTGGGACGCCTCCGGGCGCAGACGACCTTCGGCGTCTCAGCGCTGGTGGTCGTCCATTTTGGGCAGTCGGGCCTGCGGCCCTCCCTTGTTCAGAGAGAATCCCCCGCAACGCCCCCCAAAAAGCGCGCTGCAGCCATACGCCGTCGTCGTTGCTGAGCGGCGGTTGCCAACCGAAGCTGTCACTCACAGCCTTGACGTTCAGGCCTGAATGGTGGCAGGGATGAAGGGATGGTCAGTGGAGGCAAGAGTTGGCCAAGAAAGACAGAGAAGACGGCATCAATGGCACGAAAGCCGTGCTGATCCAGACACCAGGTCTCCCCCGGGTCCAGATAAATTCATATGGTTCTGACCACTTACCATAACATCTGTATGGGCTGATTGCCCTCTATTGAGTTGGCACATTGGATAAGGCTTAGCAGCTACCAGCAAAGGAGCGTTTTAGCTATGAGGAGTTGGGGGAAGTTCTACAGCATTCGTGAAGGCATCCAGAACGTTCTTGGTTATACGGGAAGCGTTGTTGTCGTAATCGTTATGGGATAGGCTCGCGCACCAGCACATCGATCCAACCGAAAAGACAGCACCGTTATCGGGTGTCTCGAAGTAGACCATGTCGGCGCGCACATTCGCTGTGCTATTGGCAAACAGATTGGCGCTTAATTGAAGGAAGTCTTCTATGACCGGCGAAATGGAAGGTCCGTGTCCCTCTGAGGAGGCCAAAAGGAGCGTGTGGTGGGGAGTCCCCAAGCCGTAGTCGATACGATCCAGCTCGTCGCCGGCGGCTCCACCGAATACGAGGCCGAAGTCGCCGATCGTTTCGTCGGCAGAGAGGCCTTCAAAAATGAATGCCGCCCGTTCATCGAAGCTGCCTGGCTGTCGAGTATAGCCGGGCGCGGGGTCTCTCCAACCCTGGGCGGTGAATCCGATGCCGGCGATCTGGTTAGGCGGCTTTCCGCGGTGCCGCCACAGGCCGCCCAATTCGCCCGTAGTACTGTGATAGCATTCGCCTGGGAGCGAGTTCCATGCACGCGTGCCTGCCAAGCCGCGGCGGACTTCTACGATGTGGGGGCGCCCGGGGTCGATGCTTGTTACCCAAAAGAAGCCGTTTCCACCCAGATAGATAAGCCGTCCACCTCCTGCAAGGAATTCCTCCAGGGCCTCCAACATAGGCGCGGTCCAGTATTCCGGGTGTGTACCGGTCAGTATGACCTTGTAGTTGGCTAGAAGGTCCATGCGCTCGTGGTGCAGGTCCTCGTCAGTGGCAACATCATAGGAGAAATTCTTCTGTTCGAGCCAGTCGACAAGGTAGAGGTCGGCGCTGAAATGGCGAGGAGCTCCTGCCAGGACATGGCGGTACTTGGGACGCATATTCAGGATGGGACGTAGCCTGGACGAGTAGCAGCAGCCGCTGTCATCGCTGTGTTTGTCGTAGAGCGACATAGCATACTCGGGGTGCTCGGCAAGGTCGAGATCGCGCGGGTCCAGTCTCAATTTCCCTGCGGGCATGTCAGCAATAAGCCCATGTGCGGCATCCATCCGGTCATTTGCATAGGCCAGATAGGTGAATGTCGGGACGAGGTAAAGAATGGAGGCATGGGCCGACCCGCGAGGCGGGCGCACAAAGAATGGAATATGGTCTTCCTGCCCTTCACTTTGCAGACGCGCAGCGTAGACACCGCTGCGCAATCCGTCGGGAACGGTTAGCTCGAAGTCCGGATCCCATCCGGCATCCTCCAGGTCGTCCACGTGGAAATGTATGGCGCCGTACTGGTGAGAGGCGAACTTATGATCGAATTCAGTTGCCTCCCAGTTGTGGCCGGTCGCGGCGCGCACAGGCATGTTGACGGTTGCGCCATGTAACCGGTGCGGGCCTGTGTCAGTTATCTTGCTTGAAGAAGGATCCAGCGACAGATCCCAGGCGGCGACCAAGTCGGCCCCGGACAGTTCTGTTGGAGGGTAGTCCTGTCGCAGAAGATCGATTTCACTTGGGTCAAGGGCCCGGTTGAAGAGGCGAGGGCTGTCGATCTTGCCATTGTATAGTCCCTGCGCCGAATTTCGGGCAGAAGGCGCCGGCTCAAGGGTTGAGGCGGCCATGAGCAGCGGGAAATTGTTATTGCAGGCAACGCGGGCGTGAACTACCTTGTCGACAGAAATGGACGAGAGGTCGGAGGGCCAATTGGAAGCCGGCGCTTGAATGAGGCGCACGCGCCCCGTTTCGTTGTCGAAGGCGGCGGCGACGAAATACCATTCGCGAGCCCGCATAGCGTGGCCCGTACTGATGCTGGTAGCGGCGCCGGCGCCGCCCAACCACAGCTCGAGTGCACCCTGTCTCCCTATTGCAAGGCACATGCCTAACCCTTCGGCGGACCACTTGCTCAGGAGACCCTGTTCCTCCCCATCGAGAGGCGTGGTTGGCCAGATCCAGGCCTGGAGCGTGAAGCTGGTCAACTGGTTCAGCAAGCTATGGTCGGCTACGGTGACATACGAGCCTGTACGGGCGTACTGCTTGCGACCGGCCCGGCGGCCGTCAATGGCCGAAATCACGCGCTCTTCCTTGAAGCCAGGCCCAGCAGGATTCTCATCGCCATGAATCAGGCGGACCAATGACGAGTTATAGTTCGGCAGGTCGGTGCTGACCATGAAACGAATCTGTTCACCCGGTGCGACACTTAGTTTGTCGGTATAGCCTATCAACTCGGTTGTCATTCTCATCTCCCGTGAAAGGAAGAAAACAGTGGGGTGGCAGGTCTGTGCAGTTGGTCGCGTCGGCGCAGGTGATGTCGCTGTCTCATGGAGCCAAAAAGGCCAAGGAATCGCCAAGAGCCGTGGTGAATATGACAGGAGTCGCTGCGCAAGCGTGTTTCATCGCATCGAGATCGAGGGTGGCCCAAGGGGGAGCTTGCCGGGGCCGCAATTTTCGCGAATCTCCCTTTGAAGTGTCTGGAAAGCTCTCTCTTGGGGGCGGGACGCAAGTAGTCATGGGATGAAGACTGGTCTACTGAGGGTAGGCAACAGTCCGGAGAGTTGCCACTGGGCAAATGTAGCACAGAGGTCTACACTTTTCAAATGGGATTTTGGAAGGGCGCAGTTCGAAAAGGGGTTGGGGATGGGGCGTGTCTCTGGTCGGTTACACAGACTGCGAGCGGGACACCCGCAACCCCAACGGGCTGTCCGATACGAGAGAGCCAAGAGGAGTGAGAGGAGAGGAGTGAGAAGTGATAAACCCCTGCGCTCGCCTCACTATGGGTCGCGAGTTGACTATGGCTGAGCAGTTAACAAATCACAAAAAATGTGGTACTGTAATAGTCAGATTGGGTTGGTCAATTCCGTGGCAGGGCCAGCACGTTGGAGCACTATTTGTCAGTAGAGTCAGTTGTTCGGGACTGTGCGAAATGTTGAGAACGATGGGCGGCTCGTGGAGTCTGGCGGCTGTGGCAAGGGTCGAGGAATCCAGTGCCGCCAAGTATAGAGTCGGCCAGCGAACGAGCCGGGACTTAGTCGCTGGGCTTACTGACTTCTGCCCGCATATGGCGTTATCGTGTACGTTGAGGTCAGTCGACGTAAATTCTTAGCGAAGGGCCGGACAGAGAATAGCTGGCTTAGGTGAGGTAGCCAAACCCGGAAATGAACCAAACACGACAGCTCATTGTCCCTGTAATCGGGATGACCTGCCTCGGTTGCGCGGGATCTGTGGAAGTCAGCAGCAAACAGGCTTCAGCCGTTGAGGATGCGACGGTCAACCTCGCCAGTGAGCGACTTACGTTGACCATCGACTCTACTCAGGGAGAAGCCAACGAAGTGTTAGCTGAAGTGCGCCATCTGGTCAAGCGCGCCGGCTACAAAATCCCAACCCTTACACTGTCCCTGCCGATCATCGGCATGTCTTGCACCGCTTGCGTAAATGCAGTTGAGCAGGCGCTCAGAGAAGTTGATGGCGTGGTTTATGCCAGCGTCAACTTTGCAGCAGAGCAGGCGCATGTCGAATACGTAAGCGGCCTGGGGGCACGCGCACCGCTAGTGGCCGCCGTCCGTAGGGCCGGTTACGATACAATCGCGGCCGCCTCCCCCCAGCCTGTCACGCCGCCGGTAGTCAGCAACGGCGCTGGCGATACACAAGATTCTCCAGCTGTGCTCAGCGTCGTAGTTGAAGAGCCCTTGGAAGATGCTGAGGCGGCAGCCCGCGCGGCCGCGATTCGGCATCAGTTCATGCGATTGCTGGTGGGGACAATCTTCTCGCTGCCACTGTTGGTTGTAAGCATGGGACGAGACTTTGGCCTTCTCGGTGCTTGGGCCCACGGCGGTTGGGTAAACTGGCTGCTCTTTCTCCTGGCGACGCCTGTGCAGTTTTTCGTGGGCTGGGACTACTATGTAGGCGCGTTCAAGAGTGTACGCAATCGCAGCGCCAATATGGACGTGCTGGTAGCAATGGGCACAACGGTTGCCTACGTGTTCAGCCTGGCTGTCCTGTTTGCGCAGGCTGTAGGCAGCGAATCGCTTGGCAGCCACGTATATTTTGAGACTTCGGCGGTTATCATTACTTTGATCGTTCTGGGCAAGCTGCTGGAAGCCAGGGCAAAGGGCCGGACCAGCGCGGCGATCAAAGAGTTAATGGGTTTACAGAGCCAGACGGCTCGGGTGATTCGCGAGGGAGTAGAACTGGATATCCCGGTCGAAGAGGTCGTGGTCGGCGATATGGCGGTCGTTCGTCCCGGAGAGAAGATTCCGGTAGATGGTATTGTCATTTCTGGTGGTTCCGCCGTAGATGAAAGCATGTTTACCGGCGAGAGCATGCCGGTTGAGAAGGTGATAGGCAGCGAAGTGTTCGGGTCCACGCTCAATAAACAGGGTCTGCTGGGAGTTGAGGCGAGCAAGGTTGGTCGAGAGACAGCCCTGGCGCAGATCATCAGATTGGTAGAGGAGGCCCAAGGTAGCAAGGCCCCGATTCAGCGGGTCGTAGATCAGGTAGCGGCCTATTTTGTACCGGCGGTTATCGGTCTGGCCGGCTTGACCTTTGTGGTGTGGATGCTTGCGGGCGCGGGTTTTGTACCGGCGCTGCTGCGCCTTGTCGCAGTGCTGGTCATCGCCTGTCCATGCGCGATGGGTTTGGCGACCCCCACCTCAATTATGGTGGGCATTGGCAAAGGCGCGGGAATGGGCATTTTGTTTAAGAACAGCGTTGCACTGGAGCAGACGCACAAGCTCACTGCGGTATTGCTCGATAAGACGGGAACAATCACGAAAGGGGAGCCGGCGGTTACAGACCTGGTCGTAAGCCAGAATCTGTTGGGCAAAAGCAGTGCCGGCTCGTCCAATGGTTCGCCGGCGAAGGCGGAACGGACAGACCTGTTGCGGCTGGCAGCCTCGGCTGAGAGAGGGTCGGAGCATCCTCTGGGCGAGGCGATTGTACGGTCAGCCCAGGCCCACGGTTTGGCGCTGGCCGAACCAACCCAGTTTGAGGCTTTTGCGGGCCATGGGATTGCGGCGGAGATTGAGGAGAAACGAATCCTCCTGGGCAATCTGCGGCTGATGGAGCGGGAAGAGATCGACTTGAACGGGCTAGGGGCACGGTTTGCGGAACTGCAAGCCGAAGCGAAATCTACGATCTGGATGGCCGTCGACGGTCAGGCGGCAGCGTTGATTGCGGTGGCCGACACTGTAAAGGAAGGATCAGGGGAGGCTGTCGCTGCGCTGCGAAAAAAGGGGCTAACGGTGGCTATGCTGACGGGAGACAACCAAGCTACCGCCGATGCAATTGCAAGGGAAGTGGGAATAAACCGGGTGATTGCGGAACTTCTGCCCGGCGAAAAGGTCGATCAGGTGAAAGCGTTACAGGCAGAAGGTTTTCGGGTAGCGATGCTTGGTGATGGAATCAACGACGCGCCTGCACTGGCCCAGGCCGATGTGGGAATCGCAATTGGCGCGGGCACGGACGTTGCGATGGAGGCGGCCGACGTGACGCTGATCCGAGGAGACCTGCGCAGCGTTCCCGATGCAATCTCGTTGTCGCAAGCGACGATGGGTAATATCAGACAGAATCTTAGCTGGGCATTTGGCTACAATGTTGCCCTGATACCGATTGCTGCCGGAATCCTGGCCCCATTTGCGTGGGCGCCGCCTTTTTTACAACAGCTTCACCCGATTTTGGCGGCGGGTGCCATGGCATTTTCGAGCGTCAGTGTCATCATCAACGCTCTGCGCTTACGCCAGCTAAAGCTGTAACCAGAGATGATTTTTGATTTCGGGTACCTGGCGCTGGTGCTGTCCCTCATTCTGTGCGCCTTTGGAATGGTAGCAGGATTTTGGGGCGGTCAGTTGGAGTCAAGGGAGTATGATCCAGTAGCCCCCGCTCGCAGGCAAGGAAAGACAACCGGGAAGTTGTTGAACGACTCCTGGAGTGAACGGCTGACAGAGACCAGCTTTAACTCTATCTATGCCGTTTGCGGGCTAGTAGGCATTGCCGCACTGATTCTGTGGTACGGACTGTTTACTGACCAGTTCCAGATCAGCTACATCTGGAACAGTTCGGAGCGAAGTCTACCTGCCTTCTACAAGTTCGCTGCGATTTGGGGTGGTCAGGCGGGCAGTCTTCTCTTCTGGACGCTGTTGCTGAGCTTTTTCAGTACGGCGGCAGCCGTCACTTTTCGAAACAAGCAGCGCTACCTGATGCCCTATGTCAATGCGACATTGTTGGCAACGCTGCTGTTCTTCCTCACGCTTCTCGTCTTCAGCGCCAATCCCTTTGAACAGATCGGCATAGTACCGAGCGACGGACGCGGGCTGAACCCATTGCTCCAAAACTACTGGATGGTGATCCATCCGGTCATGCTCTACCTGGGTTGGGTGGGGCTGAGCGTGCCATTTGCATTCGCGGTCGCCGCTCTGTTGAGCAAGCGCCTGGACCGGCGCTGGGTGCGGACTGTACGCCGCTGGACGCTGATCCCGTGGATGTTCCTTTCGACTGGCATCATCATGGGCAGCCAATGGGCGTACATGGAGTTGGGTTGGGGCGGATATTGGGCATGGGACCCTGTCGAGAATGCCAGTTTTCTGCCTTGGCTGACTGCGACCGCTTTTCTGCACAGCATTATCATACAGGAGCAACGGGGCATCCTGAAGGTGTGGAATGTCACTCTGATCTGGCTGACATTTACGCTGGTCATACTGGGCACCTTCACGACTCGAAGCGGAATTCTGAGCAGCGTCCACAGCTTTGCACAAAGCCCGGTTGGACCCTATTTTCTCGTTTTCCTGTTTCTGACTACGGTTGGTTTCCTCCTGCTTCTCTATCAGCGCATGCCCTACCTACAGGGCGAAAACGAAATTGATTCGATCTCCAGCCGCGAGGGCGCCTTCCTTGCGAACAACTGGTTGTTCGCGGGGATCGCCTTCGTCGTGTTGTGGGGTACATTTTTTCCCATGTTCAGCGAGATCCTGACCGGCGAACGTATCGCGGTTGCGGCCCCCTGGTTCAATCGGGTGGCAGGTCCACTTTTTCTGCTCTTGATCTTGTTGATGGGCGTGGGCCCTCTGCTGGGCTGGCGCCGCACGGGAATGAAGGCATTGCGCAGCCAATTCACATGGCCGTTCGCTGCCGCGCTTGTTGCCGTGCCGGTCTTTCTTTTCACCAGCCGTAATGTCTTCCCGGTAGTAGGATTCAGTGCCTGCGTATTTGTTGCGGCGACCATTGTGCAGGAGTTTGTGCGCGGCGTGCAGGCTCGGCGCCGTACCAGAGGCGAACCGTTATCAGCGGCGCTGTGGGGGCTGATACGCCGGAATGGGCGCCGCTACGGCGGCTATGTCATTCACTTTGGGATCGTGCTGATCGGCGTCGCCATTATTGGAAATGAGTTCTACCAGTCGACGACGCACGTCACTCTGGCAAGAGGGGGGTCGGTCGAACTGTCCGGCTACACGCTGACTTATACGGCACTTGATTCGGAGCGCAAGGGTAACCATACCGAAGTCAGAGCGAATCTTCTCGTGTCTGATACGGCGACCGACAGATTCTTGAGTAAGATAGTTCCCCGCCGCAACATTTACGATAAGACGCCGGATCAGCCCACCAGTGAGGTTGGGCTGCGCATGACACCTGCGGAAGACGTATATGTGATACTTAACGGCTGGGAGGGTGACGGCAGCAGCGCTACGTTCACCGTCTACATCAATCCGCTGACAATGTGGATGTGGGTAGGTGGACTTTTCGTGGTATTCGGTACGGTCGTCAGTGTGTGGCCCCATCCGCAACCGGCGCGTACTACCCGTGCCGTGACTTCCCCAATCCCGAGACGGGCCACTGCCGGCCAGGCGCCGGCCTGACCGGACGAAGTTCCAACACCGCCGGCACGAATTCAGCCTTGTATTCCGCTTCTCTCTGTTGACAAGAGGGCGGGCGGGGTCATCGAAATAGCGGTTATAGCCAGAAAGCGTTCACAAAGAGAGATGTCGGTAGCCCTCGTCTTGATAAGTGTAGTAGGTGTCGTCGCTGTAGGATTTGTCATTTGGCCTCTATTCCGACGCACGCCTTCGATGGTACTGCAAGAAGGAGAGGAGTTGGCGGATCTGCTTACGCGCAAGGAAGTGGCACTGGAGGCGATCAGGGAGCTAGAGTTTGATCATAGTGTCGGCAAGATCGAAGCCGCCGATTTCGAGCGCTTTAACCGGATCTTACGGAACAGAGCGATGAGGCTGATTGAACAGGTCGATGGCTTATCCGGCGGTTCTGAAAATCTTGATATGCAACCCGTTCAGCTGGACGACCAGTTGGAAAACGAGATTGCAAACCGTCGCCGCGTAGAGGAAGTGCCCCCAGATGAAGGCCGCAGTCGTTTACAAAAAGAATGATATTCGCATAGCCGAAGTGCCGCTTCCCAGGGCGGGCCCCGGGGAAGTTGTCGTGCGGGTTAGGGCGTCCGGCATTTGCGCCACCGACGTAAAGATTCTTAGCGGCGCCGGGATTCCTGCCGAGCTTCCGGCGATACTGGGCCATGAAGTTGCAGGTACGATCGTCGAACTGGGGGCTGGGACCGAGGGGGACGGCTTGTATACGGGCCAGCGGGTAGCCGTATACCCGATTGCGGCCTGCGGCGAATGTTTTTACTGCCGCCAAGGACGCAACAGCCTCTGCCTTCAAGAGCATGGCCTGGGTCACGGTGATGACGGTGGATTTGCGGAATTCGTGCGTGTTCCGGCCGAAGTCGTGCGGCTGGGTGGCGTAATTGATATTGGTGACATGCCGTTCGATCTGGCCGCCATGATTGAGCCGACCTCCTGTTGCCTTGCAGCCGCCGACCAGTGCAAGACAAAGGCGGGAGACACCGTTGTCGTGGTTGGGGCCGGTCCCTTGGGCCTGCTGCATACGATTGTATCGAAGGCCATCGGCGCCGAGGTAGTCTGCGTAGATGTAAACGAGACTCGCCTGGCTACGGCGCGGAAAGTAGGCGCGAAGCGGGTCGTCAACCCGGAGAAGGAGGATACATTGGCAGCGGTGCGCAAGCTGACCAGAGTGGGTGCTGATGTGGTCATTGCGGCTGTTGGTGTGCCTAGTGTGATGGAGAGCTACCTGCCTCTCGTGCGAAATGGCGGGGTATTCAACATTTTTGGCGGCACGCCGCGGGGGGAGAAGATGACGGTCGATCCTCGTTGGCTTCATTACGGTGAGATAGTGTTGACAGGTACGTTTGCGTCATCGGTGGACCAATTCCGCCGCGCATTTAACTTTGTTGGAGACCACGCAGAAGAAATCGAGGCGGTAATTTCGACGCGTTGCGGGCTGGACGACATCCTGGCGGCGGTGCGGCGCGTTCAGGCGGGAGAAGGGACAAAGTCGATACTGATGTTTCCTGGTTAATTTGGCAGGGGTGCGGAAGAGCGAAAGGATTCGAATGAAAGTAAAGTGGTATGCACATGCCTGTCTCCGAATTGAAGGTGACGGTGTCAGCATCATTACTGACCCCTATACACCGCAGAAGTCTGGATTTGCCCCAGTTACGGAAACGGCCGATGTTGTAGTTCGCAGTTCAGACGATGACTCGGCCCATGGCAACGCGGCCATGATTCCTGGAGATCCGGAGGTAGTTACGGCCACGCATATTCTGCATTGTGAGGGCGAAAATGTTGGCGCTTCCAGCGATAGTCAGGCTGGACGGCAAGGACATTCCACTTTCATGACGCGGGCGGGCATTCGATTTGCCGCTATCCCGGCGATGGAGTCGATGCTTGTCAAATTGGTACCGCGCGATAACGCAATGTACTGCTTTGAGCTCGAAGGAATCCGCGTAGTTCATTTCGGCGATGTAGGCAATCGCTTGGAGCCTTGGCAGCTGGAGCAAATGGGTGATGTGGATGTCGCAATTGTGCCCACGGGCGGGCCGCCTACAATTGAGTTGACCGACCTGCACGATGCTTTGGATGTTTTGCGGCCGGCGGTGACTATTCCGATGCACTATGAATTGCCCGGATGCAAGTTCCCCACGATGGCAGACGTGAGAGAATTCACGCAGCGGTATCCGCCGGCGCGCGTCCAGCGGGCTGATACGCCGGAAGCTGAGCTAACGAAATCCAGCTTGCCGGCGGAACCGGAGGTTTGGGTACTGCAAGCCACCACTGCAGGATAACCACTTTACCGAAAGCAACCGTTTGTTCGGGAGCGAGGCAATAGACAGCCAGACGTGGGCTCGGTCGATGCCAGGTCCGCGGCTGTCCTGATAGCTATGGATAGCAGGAAAGAGGCGGAACGGTCAACGCGCTGGCGATGCTGACAAGCGATGCGGTGAGATAGAGCCCTGTCAACCAGACAGCGCCCAGAACCAGGCCAAGAAGCCAACTCCCCAGCCCAATTCCAAGATCGAAAGCCAAATAGAAGCTGGCGGTAACGCGACCTCGCAGCGTGTCAGGCATGCGATCGACATAGGTTGCAATCAAGGCGGGGTGGATGATACCGGATCCGAAGCCCCTCAACGCTGCGCTTGCGATTAAGAGCGGCATGGTGGCGGCGGCAGCGAACCCCGCTAGGCCAATTGCATTCACTGGCAGGGCTTGTGCGCCTCGATGCTGCTGCTTGTAAAGCGTTGGAGGAGATCTTGCAGAACAAGCGGCTGGAGGTCTGTGAGCGCCGATGGCAGGTCGCCGAGGAAATCGGCGGCGGAGTAGCGATGTTCGACGGTGATGGCGATGTCCTCAAAGCCGGCATCCTGCAGAAGATTGGTGAGCTCGGTGACGGTCAAGGCACCGGCGATGCAACCGGCCCAACTCAGTCCGGCCCGGATCTGTTCTTCGCTCACAGGCAGGCCGCTTAGATCGCCATCGACGACAATATCTGAAATCGCCAGCCGTCCCCCGGGCTTGAGCACGCGAAAGGCCTCGTACAGGGCTTTGCCCTTGTCCGGAGTGAGATTTACGACGCAGTTGGATATGATCACATCGACGGAATCTGCGTTCAGAGGCAGATCTTCCAGGTCGCCCTTGCGAAATTCAACGTTCGTCGCCCCCACTTTTGCCGCGTTGCCACGCGCAAGTTCCAGCATGCTGTCAGTCATGTCGACGCCGTAGACGTAGCCGTCCTCCCCCACCTGGCGGGCCGCGAGCAAGACATCCAATCCGCCGCCGGAGCCGAGATCGAGGACAATTTCGCCGGGCTGCAGGGAAGCGATTGCGTGAGGATTGCCGCAGCCGCGACTACTTTGGACGGCTGTGTCGGGCAGTAGGGTCAGGTCCTCGCCTTCATAAAGATCGCTGCCGCAACAGTCGGACTGGCTGCGCCCGGTCAACTGCAGTTCGGCCACTTCGCCGTAGTAGTTCTGGACTTCGGTGCGGATGGTTTGGGGGTTGTCGCGTGAAGGCTGAGGATCTCCAGGCTCGGAGCCGCAGCAGGTTCCTGGCTTCGTTCCGCATGTTATTTGCAGGACCTCCAGTTGGTCGGACATCGGACATTTCTCCCTTTGTGTGTGTGACTGTCAATACCTAATGACCCGGTTTTTCTCCTGCTTACTCAATCCTTCTGCGTTAACTACCCCCAAGGATAAAGCCGACTTCTGAGAACATAGCAGGAAAGGGAGAGGGCCTAATTCGGCCGCGGGTACGAGTTGTCACTGTTCTCACCTTGCCGTGGTTGGGGAACTGAGAAATAGATGATCCAGAAATGCGCGGAGCGGCCCGACACCTTCCACTCTGTCAGTGTAGTAAATCCAGGTGCCTTTGCGCTCGCTGTCGACGAGACCCGCCTTGCGAAGAACTCTCAAATGGTGGGAAATCGTTGGCTGTGTAAGGGCAAACTGAGCTTCGATATCGCAGACACATACAGGGTCTTCCTGCCGCGTCAAAAGTTCCAGGATTCGCATACGTACGGGATGGCCGATGGCCTTAAATGCTGCAGCCAGTGCCCTTGCCCTGTCATTGTCGACGAACTCTCTATCCGAGATCTCACAGCCGGAAGTTGAATTCCGGGCGTCTCTCCCATGGCCTAATGAGAGACCATGGCTCTCGCCGATCTTCAATCGGTTGACTGCTAGCGACTCTGTTGCCATAATTTGTAAGAAGTGCTCTTGCTGGGCAGTTCTCGTAAATCTACCAGCCGATCCTGTTACGCGAGACTTTTTTGAATCATCCAATTGCCTGACAGTTTAATCCATATATAGACAGTTGTCAATATATGGACGGCCTTTCTTGCGTAGACCAGGCTGAGTGCAAAACTGTCGGGCGCGGGACTCCAATGTAAACGGGCAGAGCATGTGGTACAATTTCTGGCTATGAATCCAGTTACTATCTCCCAGCTAACAGCCAAAATATCGGCACTATTTGAAGAGGATGACCTGCTCCGGGACGTCTGGGTTTCGGCTGAGGTCAGCAGTTGGAAGAAGGCAGCCAGCGGGCACATCTATTTCAGTTTGAAGGACAGCGGTGCGGTTATCTCGTCAGTGATGTGGCGGGGCAGCGTCTACCGCCACTCGTGGCTTCCCGGAGCGGGTGATCAGATTCTGGCGCACGGCTATGTTGGCGTCTATCCTGAGCGCGGCAGCTACCAGTTTTATGCGGACGAGATCCGGCCGGCGGGCCGCGGGCAACTCTACGCACAGTTCGAGGCGCTGAAAGAAAGGCTGGTCGCAGAGGGTCTGTTCGAAACGACGCGCAAGCGGCCGATACCGGTGGCGCCGCGACGATTGGGGATCGTCACCAGCCTGGGAGCTGCTGCGCTGCAGGACGTGCTGCGCGTCCTGGGCCAGCGCTGGCCCCTGGTGGAAACGGTTCTGTTTCCGACTCAGGTACAAGGGACGGATGCGCCGGGCCAGATTGCAAATGCCCTGGCGGCCGCCAACAGATTCACGGGCGATGCTACCTCTTTCCAAGGTTACGCGGATGCCAAGTTTGCTGAACTGCCGCTGCTGTCCCTCGACAACAGAAGTGAATCTCCGGTTTCAGAGGCCGGACAGGGTGGGCCAGAAGATGGAGTTCTGGATACGATTCTACTTGTGCGAGGGGGCGGCTCGATTGAGGATCTGTGGGCCTTCAACGAGGAACAGGTCGCCTACGCGATAGCCGGAAGCGGGACACCGATAGTGACCGGGATCGGACATGAGACCGATTTCACGATTGCCGATTTCGTCGCCGATTTGCGTGCGCCTACGCCGACGGCAGCAGCTGTCGCGGCAACTCCCGATCGCTGGGAAATGCTCGAAGGAGTCAGACAGGCCCAGGCTTGGTTGCTCCGAAGCGGAGCGGGGGTCGTGGCCGAGCGTTCGACGCAGTGGCAAGAGTTGGGCCGCCGGCTGGACCGGGCCGCGCCGCAGCGACAGATCGACCTGGCTCGTCAGCGCTTGGATGATGCAGAGGATCGCTTCAGGCGGGCCATGGTGGGTGAACTAGGTCGACGGCAAGCGCAACTGGTTTCGGGCGAGGCGAGGCTTGGAGGTCTCAATCCTGCCAGCGTTCTGTCGCGCGGTTTTAGTATTGTACAGCGGACTGATGGTGCTGTGGTAAGCGCGCCGGAGCAAACTACGGCTGGAGAGCGGCTGCTCGTCCGCTCTGCCGGCGGCGAATACCCTGTTCTGCGGGAAAGTGACTGACACGCGGCCAACTGCTTATTCAGCCAGTGGAAACCGGACTTTCCAAGCGCCACTCTTCAACCAGCAGAAATCCCCATTTTGAGTAAGTTAAGAATTAGATGGACTGCGGCAGGTTTCCGCGGATTTCGGCGATCACCGGGTCGATTTCCTCGATTTTGCCGAACTCATCATCCCAGAAGATCTGGCTGGCCATCCGCTCGATAAAGTCGCGGCTGTAGCCGAAACGGGTCCACAGGTCTAGTTTCATCGTCTGAAGCCGTTCGTGTTCACCGGCCCGGTTCAGGTCAATGATCTCTCCTGTTGACGCGCCAAGAAATACCGCCTTGGCCCAGGTTTCCAGTGTATTCAGGTCCGGCCGGCCGCCGAGGCGCTGGTAGAGGTCTGCGCTGACCGACGGGTAGCGGTCGTAGCTGTCAGTTGCAATGGTGACGACGTTGTCCTGCGGGCCCAGCCCAAGATATTTGGCCGTCTTGACGGCGCCGATGATGTTGCAAATGCAGCTGGGGCCAAACTTGCCGCGCAGCGCCTGTGCTTCAGCACTTCCGACCCCGAGCCGGTCGACCAGCGCATCCGTCCCCGATTGGATCACTTCCATCCCCTGCACGGTCTCCTCATCGTTGATGAGCATCAGCAGATCGTTGTTGTAAACGTTATGGATGAGGGTAACCATCTTGTCGCCGATGCCTTCGATACGGTGCTGGCCCTGGCCGCCGTTGAAGAGGGTCGCGCACTGTCGAGGTTCAAGCGCTACCGTTCGGGCGTCGGGGTAGAGTGACTTGACATAATCCCCTGCTGCGAGCGTGCCGGCACTGCCGGGCGCGCTGACAAAGGCAGCAACCTGGCCGTTGCCCACATTGGCGGCGGACCTTTCAACTGCATCGCCGGTGACGTAGCGGTGAAAGCGGTAGTTGGGCATTAGTTCGAACTGTGCGAGGACTACATACTGTTCCGGCTTGCTTACGTATTCATTGTGGGTACGTTCCAGAGTCAGGATTACGTCCGATTCGGTGCCAGGCGTAAGGTCCAGTTCACCACCGTATTTGCGGATGCGTTCGTACCGTTCCTGGCTCATCGTGTCTGGCATCACGACAACGGCCTGGTAGCCTTTTAGCGCGCTTACGTAGGCCGTTCCGATGCCGAAGTTGCCTGTGCTGGGGCCGATGATGCTGCGGTCGCCCGGTCGCAAACCGTTCAATGCCTCGGCCTCGGCCAGGGTTGTGTAGGCAGGCCCGACTTTCATTGAACCACTTGGGAAGTTGCGGCCGCTGAGAACGATTATATTGGCCTGGACGCCGGTTAACTCCTTTGGCAGGATGATGCTCTCTACCTCTGTGCCGGTATTTTTCCAGTTGACGTTGAAGAGGTTGAGTGGGGCCAGCTCGCTAGCAGTCAAGGCGGCTGTGGCAGCCGTACGAACGCCGGTTGGCAGGAGGGTAGGATCGCGCATTTCCGCGTAAGTTGGGCCGGGTACGATAGGTTGGTTCAAGGCGTGTTCTCCCCTGCATGAGATCGGGGCAGTTCATCACAAATGAAAACTAAGCGAACGGTTTCCTAATCGTAACAGATGGACTGGAGTCTGGCGAACCTGAGGCGGCTCAGGCGGATTGTTCGAGTGGTACACACAGGATAGTCAACTGAACAGGAAGGTTTTGGGACGCCCTCCATAGAGGGAGCCGGTAGCGGGTCCACCACTGTCAGCAAGGAAAGGTTCATATCTTCAGACTCTCTGCCACAGCATCCAATGTTGGCGGAATGACGATAGGTTCCCCGGCTATACGCATGGCCGCGGGTACGTCTTTCAGTCCGCTGCCAGTGTTGATGACGACAACAGTTTCGTCATGATGAACGAGTCCTTGGCTTTGGGCCGCCTGCAGGCCGGCAAGGGCCGCTGCGCCGGCCGGTTCGCCAAAGACTCCGCCCAAACGGGCCAAGGGCAGGATCGCCTGGAGAATCGCCTCGTCTTCGACAAGCACAAAGGCCCCGCCGCTTTCCCGTACAGCCCGAAGAGCTTTGACCGCGTCACGGGGACTGTTTACGCTGATCGAGTCGGCGGCCGTCGTCGCCTTGACAGGCACGGGCAGGTCCAAGCCGTCGCGCCAAGCGTTGTGAATGGCGGCGCTGGCGGTGGACTGTACGCCGAAAATACGCGGGACACGGTCGATCCAACCTAGAGCGTGCATCTCCTGGAATCCCTTATAGACGCCGCCGATGATCGAACCGTCGCCGACGGAGACGAAAACGGAGTCAGGTGACGCAAATGGTGAGCTGTGTCCGTCACTTTCTCCCCGACGTGGATGGTCCTTGGGCTCGAAGAGCTGCGCGGCAATCTCGAAACTTACCGTCTTTTTGCCTTCCGTCATTAATGGGTTAAAGCCTGTATTTCGATTGTACCAGCCGAATTCTTCGCTGGCGCGCACGCAGAGATCGAAGGCATCGTCGTACGAGCCGTCGACTGCCAGAACCCGGCTGCCATAGACCAGGAGTTGGGCGATCTTGGCCTGAGGCGCCGAACGGGGAACGAAAATAACAGTAGAGTGGGCGGCCGCCGCACCCATAGCGGCCAGCGCGGCCGCGGCGTTGCCGGTGCTTGCCGTGGCGATCACTTCCCGCCCTGTCTCGCGGGCACGAGCAACTGCGATGGCCGATGCCCGATCCTTGAAGGAGCCGGATGGATTGCGGCCGTCGTCCTTGATATACAGGTGGTTCAGCCCCATCGCGTCGGCGAGACGACGGGCGGGTAGCAAAGGAGTGTCTCCAACGGGTAGTGGTGGAAGAGATTCTGGACGTACCGGCAGCAATGGCCACCATCGCTCGAGAGTTTGGACGGAGAACTGTGACGGAGGAGACTGCGAACTGGCGGAGTCGGAAGCGGGCGGTGCCATGGCGCCGGACTTTCCGCCGCCAGAGTTTCCATTTCGCATAGCCGCGACAGCTTCGTAATCATAGACGGCGTCCAGATGGCCTAGGTCACTGCCGAGGTTGGGACGGCAGGGGCAGACATACTCGACCGAGTCAGGCTGGAAAAACTGCCCACAACGAAGGCATTGCAAGCCGGTCAGGAATGTCTCCGAGAGGGGTTGTGCCATGGGCCCATTTCCTTGCGAATGGCTGAAACTTCCTTCCGATATGGTATAGTAGAAGTCCTGGATTCGTTTGGCAAGTCCAATCTCGCTCACGTTCGGAAAGATCGGTGCGACAGCGGGGGAAAGCTGCCGGGGCGGAAGCCCATTTCGAAACGACCGGATAGGCCAGGTAAAAGCACTTAGGAGAACAACTCTCATAGATGAACGGTAATACCGGTGTCAACCATTTCAGTGCCAGAATGTCGACGCGGGTGCTGGCTGTCAGCGATGTGCTCGCATTCCTGTTGTTCGCCATTGTTGGGGATATGTTTCATAGCGCGGGAGGGCCGGTGGACTGGCTGATGAACGCCCCTCGCATCGTCGCGCCGTTTCTGGTAGGGTGGGGGGCTGCGGCGATGGTTTTCGGCGCTTACCCGCGCGCAGGTCAAATCAGGCCGCGTCGCTTTATGATTAATTCGATCTTGACATTGCTTGTTGGGGACTTAGTCGCCTTTGGCCTACGGGTATTATTTTTTGACGATGGCGTCAAGTGGCCGTTTGTGTTTACGGCTCTTGCCTTTACTACCTTGATTGTGGTTGGCCCGCGCCTGCTCTACTGCTGGGCTCTGACGTCCAGGACTCTGAGAGACGCCCAAGCGTGATTGGGAGGTAGTTACTGACTCCAGGGTGAATCTGCTTTCGGTCGAGGCAAGCCGTAAATGAGCGTTTTCGAGAGACCCTTTTCTTGCATTCGAGGCGAAGTAGCAACATTTCTCATTCCGAAACGTATTTAGTGTTGAACGCGCGATGAGTTGTTGACGGGCTTTGGAAGAGTTCGTCTCCGTTGGCGACGGACCAGGTTCGATTTTCTAAGAGTCTTCCGCCATTTTGGAGGTTTCAGCTTTCTGGAAAGGAGAAGGTTAGTTACTATATGCGAATTGCCCTCTTTAGCGACATTTACAAGCCCCACATCAATGGAGTCGTCAACCACGTAGGCTTGCTGAAGGAGCATTTCGACCGCTGGGGAGAACAGGTCTATCTCTTTGTTCCTGATCAGGACAAGAGTGCTGAGGACGAGAGCAATGTCATCCGTTTGCCCAGCATACCCATTGCCGATACCGGATATCATCTGACGGTCCGCGTTGATTCTCGCTGCCGTGACATACTCAAGCGGATGGACGTTATTCATGTCCACCATCCGTTTATGAGTGGCAGCTTTGGTCTCACGTTTTCCCGGCGATATGACATCCCATTGGTTTTCACCAGTCATACCCGCTACGATCTCTATGTGCAGCAGCATCTTCCTCTCCTGCCGGAAACTATCTCCGACACGGCGTTTCAGGCTTTCTTTCAGCGATTCAGCCAACGCTGCAGTGCCATTATAGCCCCAAGCCAAAGTGCAGCCGCGGTGATGCAAACTTGGGGAATCCAAGGGCGCGTTGCTGTCATTCCAAACGGAATTGAGTTGGGGCAGTTTCAAAAGCCGGAACAGAAGGCGACAAGGGACGAATTTGGTATTCCTGTGCAAGCAGTGGTGGGCGTCTATGTAGGACGGATCAGTCGTGAAAAGGCAGTGGACCGCTTATTGGGAATTTTTGCTGCCCTGAAGAGTGAAATCCCTCGCCTCCACCTCCTGCTGGTAGGGGGTGGTCCATCCCTGGAGGAGTGCCGTCAGCTGGCAGCCAATTCAGGTCTTGGCGGTCGGGTAACGTTCACCGGGCCTATCTCGTACGAACGGATCGGAAGCCTCCTTTGCGTGGCAGATTTTTTTGTGTCCGCGAGTGTAAGCGAGGTCCATCCACTGACATTTATCGAAGCGGCAGCCGCGGGCCTGCCAGCGATTGGGATAGACTCGCCGGGTGTCGCAGACATGATTGTGGACGAGAAAACTGGGTTTCTGACGGCCAACAACGACCTCAGTTTCGGCCTTCGCATTATGCGGATGGCGCGGGACCCGGAATTGCGAACAGAGATGGCGCGCGCCGCACGTCAGCACAGCCAGCGCTTTTCGGCTCACCACACCGCCCGGGAGGTGTTGGCATTGTATCAATCTTTGCAGGAAGAGTGATCTGGACGGGGAATTTCCTGAAAGATCAACCTCGAATAGTTCGGAACTTGTGCTGCCCAGAGTGTGGAGAATTTCGGTTCGGCTTACAATTATGGATTGTAAAGTCGGCATTGCGCTCTCAGTTCAGATGCTGTATTATGAATTCATTGCGTTTTTTTCTACTTCGTAATCCTGGAGGGCTGGAATATGCGTTGGGCGTTGCTTCTGAGGGTGCTGGTCACCTTCGTCTTTGTCCTGCTGGGGTGGGAACTGGGCAGGCAGATTGCGGGTGTCGACGCACTTAAGAGCTTGACGCTCTCGTCAGCGCGCCTCATCGTTCCGATAGTCATCGCCAGTGGAGTCGTTGGACTAGTAGGCGCACCGTGGCTGACAGTAAAACCAGCCAACGCTCTTCGATCCAGTTTGCGACAGATACCCACTGTTCAGCTCATGGCTGCGACTGCGGGCATGGCAATTGGGTTAGCCATTGCCGCGCTCCTGGCCTATCCTTTGTCGCTGCTACCAAATCCATTCGGTACAATTTTGCCCTTCGTCGGCGTCATCGTGATGGGCTATCTCGGCGTCACTATGATGGTGTTGCGCCACCGCGAGATACTCAACTTATTCCAATTCCCAGACGGGGGCGAAAACAAGCAGGATTTGCCAAAGCTGCCTCTTTTTGACAAGGCCGGTCGGAAGCAGTACTCGGAAATGATGTTGTTGGATACAAGTGTGATAATTGACGGACGGATTGCTGATGTAGCCGAGACCGGTTTTCTATGGGCGATACTGGCAGTTCCACGGTTCATCCTCAATGAGCTTCAATACATTGCGGATTCGGCGGAAGTGTTGCGGCGAAACCGTGGAAGGAGAGGACTTGAAATTCTCGACCGGCTGCAACAGATTGACGAGGTTGAAATAGTCTTCTTGGACCAGGATCCAGCGGAGGCCCAGCAGGTTGATGAAAAACTGGTTTACCTGGGCCGTGAAATGAGCGCAGCAATTGTAACGAATGATTACAATTTGAACCGTGTGGCCAAACTTCAGGGCGTTCGAGTATTGAACATAAACGAACTGGCCAACGCGGTAAAATCCGTGGTCCTTCCCGGAGAAGAGATGACTATCCACGTGATTCAGGAAGGAAAGGAGATGAATCAGGGAGTCGGCTATCTGGATGATGGGACGATGGTGGTTGTCGAGCAGGGGAGGCGCCACATGGGGGCACGGCTTTCTGTGCGAGTAACGAAGGTGTTGCAGACGAATGCGGGGCGACTTATTTTTGCCGTACCGGAAGAGGTGCATGAGCGCCAAAGGGTATTCGACTCGGTACGTCAATAGGGCGACAACTTACTTGACATTTTAGTTAGCCTACGACTCAGTTAGCCAACGACAAGGGAACCGATGACGCTCAACATCTACAATACGCTGACTCGACTGCGGGAACCGTTTGAATCTGTAGAAGAGGGGCGCGTGCGCATGTACGTCTGCGGGCCGACAGTTTACGCTGACGCCCATATTGGCCATGCAATGAGTGCCATCGTCTTT
The DNA here is from genome assembly GCA_965221345.1 of Caldilineaceae bacterium. Classification (GTDB taxonomy): domain Bacteria; phylum Chloroflexota; class Anaerolineae; order Caldilineales; family Caldilineaceae; genus Bin5. The sequence goes on along the minus strand of CBDCSD010000002.1, from coordinate 3,295,655 downwards.
GATATGATCCGTCGATATCTCGAATACATTGGCTACGAAGTTATATACGTAATGAATTTCACCGACGTGGATGACAAGATCATAGTCCGGGCCCAGGAAACTGGTCAGGATCCATTTGAACTGGCGCAGTTTTACACGGACAAGTACTTGATGCATCTAAGCGATCTTAATATAAAACCGGCAAACACATACCCGCGCGTGACCAGTGAGATTTCGAACATCATCCGGACAATTGGAGAGTTAGGCGAAGCCGAATACGCGTACGAAATGGATGGAAGCGTCTACTTTCGCGTCGCAAACGACGACGATTATGGTAAACTCAGCCGGCGCCGGCAGGAGGAGGCCATGACCGGGACGCGGGTCGAAACGGATGAACGGAAGGAAAATGCCGCTGATTTCGCGTTGTGGAAGGGAGCCAAAGAAGGTGAGCCTTCCTGGGAAAGCCCATGGGGTCCAGGTCGGCCAGGTTGGCATATCGAATGCTCGGTCATGTGCTTGCACCATCTCGGCGAAACGATTGACATTCACGGCGGCGGCAATGACCTGATTTTCCCTCATCACGAGAACGAGATAGCTCAGAGCGAGAGTCTTACCGGAAAGCCCTTTGCCAGATACTGGGTTCACAATGGGATGGTGCAACTTTCCGGCGAAAAGATGAGCAAATCTTTGGGGAATCTCATTACAATTGACAGTTTTCTGCAACAGCATTCAGCAGACGCTCTGCGCATGTTGATATTCTCGGGACACTATCGCAAGCCTGTGGCGTATACAGACGTGTCCATAGCCGCGGCAGCTCGCAGCACTGCCCGCCTGCGGGGGGGACTGCGCCCGGCCACAGGAACCATCGCGGTAGGCGAAGAAGCCAACACATTGCGAGAAGTAACCGAAGCCGCTCGCAGTGGATTTCGGCAGGCGATGGATGACGATTTCAACACAAGTGCGGCCTTGGCGCATCTGTTCGAGCTGGTGAGAGCGACTAATACAGCCAGGACTGCTGGCGTCTCCGGCCCGTTTTTCCAGGCAGCACAGGAGACGCTGCGGGAACTGGCTGGTGTTTTCGGCCTTTCGTTGGAGGATTCCGGCAGTTCAGAGGGCGACGCACTTGCGGCAAAGCCATTCATAGATCTGCTGATATCGGTGCGCACCGAGCTGCGGCAGGAGAAGCAGTGGGCAATAGCCGACCAGGTACGGGAAGGGCTGGCGGCTCTATCGGTTCAATTGGAGGACACACAAAACGGAACGACCTGGCGGATCGAGGATGCTACGTGAGCGAGCTTCTGGTCGGCCGCCACGCAGTGTTTGAGTCTTTGCGTGCTGGACAACGCCACTTTTACCGGTTATGGCTGGAAGGCGATGCAAGCGTTGAACCCAAGGGCAGCCTCGAGGAAATCGTACAGTTGGCCCTGAAAGTTAGAGTTCCACTTCGGCATGTGGAGGGCGGCATCTTTGATCGCCTGCGACGCGCGCAGTTGAATCCGCAAGGCGTTGCTCTCGAGACGGGGCCCTATCCTTATGCCGACATTGACGACCTGCTTGCAGTCGTAAGTCGCAAGCCGGATCCTCTCCTGCTGGTTCTGGACCATCTGGAGGATCCGCGCAATTTGGGAACGCTGTTTCGCAGCGGCGTGGCGTTCGGAGTAGATGGTGTCATCCTGCCGGAGCGACGGGCAGCAGGCATAACACCCGCCGTCAGCAACGCTTCTTCGGGCGCGGTCGAACACATGCCGGTAGCCCAAGTGCGAAACGTCAACAGGACGATCGATGTTCTAAAGAAGATGAACATCTGGACCGTCGGACTTGACGTAGATTCTTCTGCGATTTCGCTTGCCGATGCGGACCTCAGCGGTCCGCTGGCTGTCGTTGTCGGCAATGAGGGCAAGGGTCTGAGCCGGCTGGCACGTGAGAAGTGCGACTACTGTGTAACGATCCCAATGGTTGGGTCGGTAGACAGTCTGAACGCGGCAATCGCAGGCAGCATAGTTCTATTTCAAGCATTTCGGGCACGTACACCAGAAAGAGTTGCGGAAAAAGTCTAGCCGCAAGACCTCCCCGCCGAGAAAATGCCTTCTCGAAGATTGGGCCAGCAGCCCTCCTAGTAACCACCAATCTCTGGTCTCTCATGTCGCGTTCAGTCACGCAGCCATTCTTTGGGCCGTTTGCCTGGCGTCCCCTTTTCACTTCGCGGCCAGAGGACCGTTTCCTCGATTTTCTGTGCAAGTTCGAAGTCCTTCAGCGTTAGACCCCCTGCATCGTGCGTTGTCAGGAATACTTCAACCGAGCGATAGTTAAGAACCAGCCTTGGGTGGTGGTAGGCGGCCTCAGCCAGAAAGCCGATTGCGTTGGCTGTCATCAGTGTTACGCGCCAGTTGGCCGTGTCGTAGCGCCTGTACAATTGGTCCTCTTCAACTTTCCATTGCCGTAGGGCGCCGTCAAGCCAGTGACGGGCTTCTTCTTCTCTTATTGTCAAAACCATGACCTCCCCTTTTATGCAATATACTTATCAAGTATGCTGTGCTGCTGGACTGGGCTGGGTTTTTCATTTAATGACATCGGGACAGCTTTACTACCACCGTCGCGAATTGTGAAATTTGTTTCGAGCGGTTTTCTAATGCGGTAATGAGCGGGTTACTGTTATATAATAGCGCCTGGATGACCTGACATTCCAATCCACAGATGCGAAAGAAGCGCTTCAACTCGTGATGGAGACGGGGAATGGTACGTCGTAAGTCTTTTCTATATGCACTTTTCAGCTTTCTTCTAGCCCTTGTTGTGGTCAGCGCATGTGCTCCGAACCCGCGATTGCAGTTGATCTCGCCCAGCATGGTGGTCATCGGAGAGGGCGAGGTTTTTGTGCCGCCTACGCCCACGCCGCGGCCGCGCATCGCCGGTCTCAGCGATGAGGAAGTCCTTGTGGGACTGCCGGACGCAGTTGTTTCACTGATTCCGGGTGACGCTGCCAGAGGCGAGAGCCTGACGGTGCCGCACAACTGTATTGGATGCCATACGACGGACGACAGCCTTGTGGACGTGGCGCCCACGTGGTCTGAAATTGCAGATACCGCGGTTGGGAGGGCGCAGCAGTTGGGTCTTGCCGGGCCGGCGATGTATCTCTACGATAGCATCACCAACCCCAACAGCTCCATTGTCGATGGATACAATTCCGACGTTATGCCCGAGACATACGCCGAAGATTTGAGCGACCAGGATTTTGCGGACTTATTGACTTACCTGTTGTCGCTCCGAGCCGAATAGAGTGCTGATCGGAAGCTCTGTATCGAATCGTTGAGGAATTAGTATAAGGACTCAAGTTGAGGATGTCCTTGAGGGAGCGCAGGGCGGCTCGGAGGAACGACTTTGGAATTGGAGATTGGACCGAGTCAAAAAGAGTAGTTGACTATGGTCGCGGTCGTCCGGATGCTGTCGATTAGAACCTGAAAGCTTACGACGGGGTCAAATGAGTAGGGCGAATGTCGCAGATACTTCTGGAACTGGTCTTGACGCCTTACAAGCACCGACGCGGCCAGGCAAGTGAAATAACTGAATCTGATTTTACGCGGAATATACATTCATAAACAAGAGGAGCCGGACCTTTCAAGGGGGCGGCTCCTTTTTCGTTCTTTCCTAACGATAGACAGTTTCCTCGTCGCGGGACGGGAGGAAGAGTGCGCGCAGGGTTTGGATGTGACCGGGCGACGTGCGGCAACAGCCGCCGACGACTTGGGCGCCGGCAGCTTTCCAAAACGCGGCCTGGGCCATGAAAAGGTCTTGCATGTTTCCGGGCAGCCAGTTGTAGGATGCGCTGTCCCAAATTTCTCCGCTATTTGGGTAGCAGACAAGCGGCTTATCAGTTTTCTCGCGGGCGCCGAGCAACAGCGGTTCTGCTAAGCGGGGCGCCGTGCAGTTCAGCCCGACCGCGACTACGTTGGGCGAACTGGCGGCCAAAGCAACACATGCGTAAAACGGTTCTCCGCGGCACACACTTTCCTCGTCGCGACAGCTGAAGCTCAACCAGGCTGCGGTATCCTTATATTCGGCTAACAGGTCGACAAGGACTTCTCCTTCCTGCAGGCAGGGGATAGTTTCGCAGGCCAGAAGGTCGGGTTGCGCGGCCAGCAACGCCTCCAGTCGCGGGCGATGCCACTCCCTCAATTCCAGGTCCGAGAGGCCATATTCACCTCGGTACTCGGAGCCGTCGGCTAGGGAGGCGCCATAGCTGCCAATGGAAGCGGCCACCAGAGGGCGAATTCTACCAGCCTCAGAATGTGTGCTCAACCGTTCGTCCCAGAATTGGTCGCGTGCCTGCTGCGCCAGGCGCACGCTACTCTGCATTAGCGTCGCGCTTTGCTCGCGGCTCAGTCCGCGGCGGGCGAAGCCCTCGAAACTGGCTTGATAGCTGGCGCTGATCGCAACGTCCGAGCCGGCCAGGAAGTAGTCGAGATGGAGTTGGCGGATCGAATCCGGATCCTCGATCAGCAGTTTGGCTGACCAAAGTTCGTCCCGCAAATCGGCGCCCCTCCTCTCCAATTCGGTTGCCAGGGCGCCATCGAGGATGACGACACCCTGATCTTTCAGAAATGGCTGCAGAGGGTCATCGGTTGTCATGCCAACACGGCGGGCGTGTAGCGGCCCTTTCGCATAATCTCGAGTTCGCTGCCGTCGCTCAGGTGGCCGGTAACGTCGAGCGTCGCCGTGCCGATCATTACGTCCTGATGGAGGTCGGACTTGTTTACGCCGGCTTCGAGGAGTTCTTCCACGGATAGATCTGCGCCGCCTTGCAGGCCAATTGGGTATGCCTGGCCAAAAGCGACGTGGCAGGCGGCATTTTCGTCGAAGAGCGTATTATAGTAGGTAAGACCGCTTTGAAAAATCGGCGATGTTACATCTACAAGTGCGACTTCTCCCAGGTAGCGAGTGCCCTCGACCGCAAAGAATTGTTCGTAGGTATCCTGGCCTTCGCCGGCTGAGAATTCGACCACGCGCCCATTCTCGAAGTGGAAAGTGACTTCTCTCACTTCGCGGCGAAAGGGGAAGCTGGGGCGAGATGTGCGCATCCAGCCGTTCACGCGCAGCCGATGGGGTGTTGTGAACAGTTCTTCGGTGGGAATGTTGGGGAGGAAGACGGGCGTACCAGCGGACTCAGTCTCCTCATCGGCTTGCTTGTGGCTGTCCGCCGTCGTGCCTAATCCACTGTCTCCGCCAGCCCAATTGGGCCGATCCGTCAGACCGATGGTCAAGTCTGTGGACGGCTTGCCATCGGGGCCGGGCGCGGGGTCAAAGAAATGTAGGGCACGCACTTGCCTGGACTGTAGGGTCGAGCGCGCCTGTGCCAGATGCCCGAGATGTTCTCGCCATGCCGCGAGCGGATCGTCGGCGTCAAGACGGATGATGCGGCGGATTTCCTCCCAGAAGCGGGGCAGAGCTTCCGCTGCATCAAGTTGGGGGAATACCTTCTGCGCCCAGGCCGGTGTGGGCAGGGCGGCCACGTTCCACTGCTGTTTCATCTCCATCATCGAAGACCGCCATGGCATCATGGCGCGGTACTCGGCGGTCTGGAGAATTCGCAGCTTGTTGGGGTCAAGCTGGGCGGGCAAGGAGGGATCTTCTTCCCCTACCAGGCTGATGGCGGCCCAGCTGTCATCCTTTCGCTCGCGCGCCATTGCCTCAAAATAGGCGGGAAGCCGCTCGAGTTTCTCTTCCGCGCTCTTGCGAACACGAATGCTTTGCAGTCGCATGTCGCTGTACTCAATTGCGACGTATTTCGCATCGGCATCATAGGCGGCCGACGCTAAGACCAGGGCGAACTCGCGATGAACAGGCTCAGTGCGAATAACAAGAGACTGTCCCGGCTGCAAATTTACGCCGAGCCGGATTAAAAGGTTGGCGTATTGTTCCAGGTCTCTGTCTGAAAATGTCATGTTAGATCGCGATCCTGTCTACAGTTAGAGTGGGTTATTTGAACGGAACAAGCCGGCTCTGAACTTGACAACTTTGAACCGGCTATCTAAAATATGGTTTGCTTGACGGCCCACTAGCTCAACTGGCAGAGCAGCGGACTCTTAATCCGCGGGTTCGGGGTTCGAATCCCTGGTGGGTCATTCTGAAGCGGGAGGCCTCTTCTGGGTCTCCTGCTTTTTCTATTGGTGATGACACGTAAATCCAGGAGAATGGGAAACACCAATGGCACCTTACACTGTGAACTAATCAGAAACCCGCTGCTGAAAGACGTACTGGCAGCGGGTTTCTATTTGTTTGCTCTTGGGTAACCCATAACCATGTCACGGAGATTCCTTCGTCGCATGGAGCGGGCCGCGCCTGTTGTTTCGTTACCTTGTTTCCCGGTAGACGACATGCTTGCGCAAGACTGGATCGTACTTCTTCAATTCCAGCCGTTTGTCGTTGTTGCGCCGGTTCTTTGACGTCAGATACAAGTGATGGCTTTCGGTGCTGCGCATTTTCACAAGCTGACGTGGACCCTTCCTGGCCATTTTTCGCCTCCGATTCTTTCTCTGCCCTTGCCACCCGTGTTGCCCTTCTTGCCAAGAAGGGCCCAACTCTGAAGGTCCAGTTCCAGATCGCCATCTTCTAGCGGAGGGGACTGAAAAACTGGTAAGAGAGGAACTGTTTGCCTCTTTAGCCCTTTACTATCATCGCCGAAAATTATAGACGTTTCGGTCCACGAAAGCAAATCTCCGCCATTGTACGAATTGCGAGCCGAACGCGGCCGTTCTGGCGTTGCCCACTGACCGTTTTCCGTTACAATGGAAGGCGCATGGGAATCCCTACCGCAGTCGAGGTGCCGCGCGGAAGGCCGTGAGAGTTGGGATCCCTGGCCAAACCGGTGAATACGAGCTAAAGGAGCAAATATGACAGGACCTGTACGCGTCGCTCTGATGGGACTGGGGCAACGGGGGCTGCAACACTTGAAAGCACTGTGGACTTTGCAAGAGCTCGGCGCAGTACGGTTGACAACCCTGGCCGATGCATTTGCCTCGAACCTGGACTCGGGCAAGATAGGGAAGTATGTGGAGGGCTTTCGGCCCGACGGTATAGTTCTCACCACCGATTCTGAGAAGTTGCTATCCCAGGAACAGGATGCGCTCTACATCTGCATTCCGCCGAATCTTCACTCGGGTGAGGTTGTGCGCGCGGCCAGAGCTGGGTTACATCTGTTTGTTGAAAAACCCATGAGCCTCTATCTCGACGAGGCCATGGAGATGGAGGCGGCGATCCGAGAGACCGGCGTCCTTTCGACTGTTGGGTTCCAGCAGCGTTTCGACGGCCGCCACGAAGCTGTCTTCCGGCTGCTGCGGGAAGGCAGGCGGCCGCTAATGGCCTGCTACACGTTTCATGGTCCGCTGGAAGGGCACAATGTTAAGCATCATCAGACCGAACTGCAAGGGGGTCCGCGCAACAGGATATGGACGGCAAACCGGGCATGGAGCGGTATGACGGTGGTAGAAGGTGGCATTCATCCCCTGGACCTCTGGCGCTACTGGTTCGGTGAGGTCGAATGGGTACAGGCCCACTACCAGCACAGGCCGCAGCTTGAAGTGTATGACGACGCCGATAATCCCTACACCTACAGCGTGCTTTTTGGTTTTGCCGGCGGCGCCGTAGGTTCGATGACGCTCTCGCGCTTGCGGAAGGTCTATTCCAGCCACATGGATCACCAGGTGCTCTGGACGGACGGGCGGGCGGAGATCGGCGAGGAGGAGGTCACAATGTACCAGTATGACGGGCCCTATCCACCGCCAAAACCGCCGTCGCAAGATGCAGTCAGGAAGTGGCTTTACAAAGGGCGTGGTGGAGACGATACGTTTGCCATAAGTCAAGCCTTTGTAAAGGCGATAGCAGAGGGCCGTCCCGAGTTGATCCGCTCGCCGTTCTGCGATGCCATGAACAGTCTCGCCGCCGTTCTCGGCGCAAACGTTTCGGACGAGTTGGGGGGTGAGCGTGTGAATGTGGAACAATTGCTGCGTGCAGAAAAGTTTGCTGCGTACAGGCAGAAGCCCAATTAGCCAAGAAAGAGAGAGGTGCGAGATCGATGAATTTCCTCATTTTCCCCCCACTGACACCAAGCGAACTTGCTCAAGTTCAGGCGGTGTCTTCAGAGCTGGAGATCGTCAACGCGCTGACTGAAGAGGATGCCCTGGCCGCAATTCCTCAGGCCGTAGGCATGTACGGCAACCTTTCGCCGGCCATGCTGGAGCGGGCCGAGAGCCTGCGGTGGCTGCAGACGCCCATCGCCGGACTGGAGCACTACATGTATCCGGCGTTGGCCGAGAGTGACGTCGTAGTCAGCAACATGGCGAAGATTTACGGCGACATGATAGCAGATCATGCATTCTGTTTCATTCTGATGTTCGCCCGCGGCATACATCTCTACATGCGGCGCCAGATTCAGGGCGAGTGGCGAAAGGGGACTTCCGTGCGCCACCTGGGGGACTGCACGCTGGGTGTCATTGGGTTGGGAGGCATAGGTTCGGAATTGGCGCGGCGCGGAAAGGCTCATGCGATGCGGGTTATCGCGGTCGACGCGCGTCCCAACGAGTCACTGGGTAAGAGTCTGGGACTGGATGCGCTGTGGCCGCAGGACCGGCTTAACGAACTGCTGGGAGAATCGGACTTCGTGGTAAGTTGTGTGCCGCAGACGCCGGAAACGGTCGGCCTGATTGGCGCCGACCAATTGGGGCAGATGAAACGGTCAGCTTATCTGATCAATATCAGCCGCGGGGTAGTGGTCAGGCTGGACGCGCTGGTAGATGCGCTGCAGTCAGGGCGTATTGCGGGTGCCGCGCTGGATGTTTATGAGACAGAGCCGCTGCCTGCGGGGCATCCGTTGTGGCAGATGGAAAACGTGATTTTGACACCCCACGTAGCTGCGGACAATCCTCACGTGCCGCAACGCCGTATTGATACGCTGCGGGACAACCTGCGCCGCTATCTGTTGGAAGAGCCGGTCCGCAACATTGTGGACAAGCGCCGGTTATTCTAGTTCGGAACGGCGGCTGGTTCGACCGCTAATAAAGTTCGTAAGATTCGTCTGGTCAGATTCCGAGATATGCTTCTGCCACCTGCGGGTTGGCCAGCAAGTCTTTGGCATTGCCGCTCAGCACGATTGTGCCGGTTTCGAGGACGTAGCCGCGGTGTGCTATCTGAAGGGCGGCCTGGGCGTTCTGTTCCACCAACAGGATGGTTATTCCCTGTGCGTTAATCTCGCGAATGATTTGGAAAATCTGCTGGACAAGAATGGGAGCCAAACCCATTGAGGGCTCGTCCAGGAGCAGGAGGCGGGGCCGGCTCATGAGTGCACGCCCAATGGCCAGCATTTGTTGTTCACCGCCGGACAGAGTGCCGCCGGGCTGGCTGAGGCGTTCCTGGAGGCGTGGGAAGAGTTCGAGGACGCGATCCAGGTCCTGGCGGATGCCATCGGCGTCGGAGCGGGCGAAGGCGCCCATCGCCAGATTCTCCTGTACGGAAAGTCGGGCGAAGATTTTGCGCCCTTCCGGCGACTGGGAGACGCCCAACCTGGCAACGTCGTGGGCAGGCAGCCTATCCAGGCGTACGTCTTGATCGTGACTGACTTTGGATTTACCTAGCCCATTGTAGGCGAAACTCTGAAAGTAAATTGCTCCGGCACGGGCCGACAACACGCCGCTAATCGCATTGAGGGTGGTGGTTTTGCCGGCACCATTTGAGCCGATAAGTGTGACGATCTCACCTTCATTCACGGTCAGAGATACCCCTTTGAGCGCGTGAATGTGGCCGTAGTAAGTGTGGACAGAATCCAGAATTAACATATGTTTACCGGCCTGCGGTCTCGACTGAGTCCTGCATGGCAACGTCAGGACCAAGGTAGGCCTCTATTACCCTGTTATTCGAGCGGACCTCTTCGGGTGGGCCTTCGGCAATCTTCTTGCCGTAGTCAAGAACTGTTACGTTTTCCGAAATGCTCATCACAACCTTCATGTCATGTTCAATCAGGAAGACTGTAACTCCCTTCTCGTCGCGCAGTCTGTGTACCAACTCCATCATGCGTTCGGTCTCTCTAGGATTCATGCCAGCGGCCGGCTCGTCCAGGAGCAACAAGTTGGGTCGGCTCCCCAAGGCGCGCGCTACCTCCAGCAGCCTCTGTTCACCATAAGGCAGGTTGGTGGAGACGACCTCCTCGTGGCCGTCCAGGCCGACAAAGGCGAGTAATTCTCTACCAAAATCGCGGGCGGCGCGCTCTTCCGCCTTGTGGGGGGCTGTTCGCAGGACGGCGCTCCAGTGGGATGCCCGCAGCCGCAGATGCTGGCCGACCAGCACGTTTTCGAGCGCGGTCATTCTGCTGAAGAGGCGGATGTTCTGGTAGGTGCGGGCTACGCCGCGACCGGTGATTTCGTCCGGTCGCAGGCCAACGAGCGACCGTCCACCGAACGAAATCTCACCCGAATCCGGCCGGTGTAGTCCGGTCAGACAGTTGAAAAGGGTCGTCTTACCGGCGCCATTGGGGCCGATGAGTGACGTGATCGAACGATCTGCGATCTCCAGATCCACGCTGTCGACGGCTGTCAGGCCGCCGAAAACCTTAGTAACGCCTTGAACGCTAAGGAGAGCCGTCATACGGCCTCCTCATCGTGGGTTATACTCTGTTGACCAGCGGCTACCACCCGCGACTCGTTAAGCCTATCTTCCAGTTCTTCTGGATCGTTGGGTAGATCCTGATCTCCATTCGACGATACCTGGATGCGACGGCGAGAAGAGGGCAGAATGCCGGCAGGCCGCACGATCATCATGATGATCAGGAGGGCCGCAAAAGTGACGATCCGGTACTCGTCGACACCCCGCAACACTTCCGGCAATCCCTTGAGAGCAAGGGCGCCCAGTACAATGCCGGCTGGACTGCCGATACCGCCTACGATGATCAAAGCCAGGGCGTCAATGGAGACAAATAGTGAGAAATTCTCGGGAAAGATGTTGATCTGCCGGGCAGCAAAAAGCTGGCCGGCCATACCGGCGAAGGTCGCGCCGATAGCAAATGCAAGTAGCTTGGTCCGCACGAGGTGGACGCCTGTGGCCTCGGCAACGTCTTCGTCTTCCTGCATTGCGAACCAGGCGCGGCCCAGCCGGGAGTCGTTCAAACGAATTGCGACAAAGGCGACCAGAGCAGAACTGATCAGGGCCAGCAGGAAAATCCAGCCCTGTGAACTGAGCAGACCGAAGGTGAATGATTCTGGAGAGAGACCGAACAGACTGGGTTGGGAGATTTCCAAGATGCCGCGTGGGCCGTTGGTCAACTCTCCCAAATTCAACATAAAGAGGCGGATGATTTCACCAAAACCCAGCGTGACTATGGCCAGATAGTCGCCCCGCAGGCGCAAGACCGGGACCCCAAGCAGGATCCCGCCAATAGCGGCTGTGATCATTGCTACCGGGAGGGCCATCCAAAACCCGACCAAAGGGCTATCCGGCCGGACACCTGCAACAAGGAGAAGACTGCTGATGAAGGGAGAAGAGAACGGGGCCGACAGAAAAGCATAGATGTAGGCGCCAATCGCAAAAAAGGCCACGTAGCCCAGGTCCAGCAGCCCCGCATAGCCGACCACAATATTCAGTCCAAGGCCCAACATCACAAAGATAAAGACGAGACCCATCACCGAATTCTGAAACTGATCGAGGACAAAGGGCATCGTCAGAACGCCGAGGCCGAGCATCACCGCCACTATTTTTCGCTCTCGACCCGGTCCAGATAGGCGCAAAGCGAAGAGTCCGGCGCCGGTTGCGATCAAGGTGAAAAGCAGGCGGACGGTTCCCTCATTGGAGCCGAAGACGCTGACGCCTGGCAGGCCGAGCCAAATGATTATTGCCAGCACCGCAAAAGGAAGGACGATGCCCACGAGACGACCTGCCGTCAAGATCTTCAGAACAGGCAGATGTAACGGAAGCCGACCTGAGCGGAGCCTCTGCACAGACGTTGCCCGGCCACCAACTATGACTGCGAACGCGGCGACTAGTCCGCCGGCAGCGAAGTAGAGCGTCTGCAAGAGGTAACGAAATGGCGCGACTTGAGCTCGGGCGATGTCCCCTGGGCTAACGCCTATCAATGCAGCGACATTAATGGGGACGACCTTGTCAAAGACGGGCTGTATCGAAATTCCATTGCCGATGGCCGTGGTACAGATGCCGCTCACGATGGCTATTAGCAAACCCGTGGTGGCACTCGCCAGCAGGCCGCTGCTTACGATAATTGTGAAAATTTCGGCTGACCGGCCCTCGTTGGCACCTTTACCAGTTGATTCACCGCGGGTGCCTATCTGCCAACCTGGCTTGCCCGCGAAGCCGGTCGGCTTCCGATCAGGTTCTCTTGCGGACAAGGCCGCGGCTTCGCGGCGCAATTTGAACCAGAAGAACAGGGCGGCGACAAGAGCAAGGATCGGCAAGGCAGCTCCGCCTATTCGCCCGGGAATGCCGATTAGGAACAGATAAATCAGGAATGCAAAGGCGATGAGCCCGGTTCTGACTGCTCTGGCTGCAGACTCGAAATTCATCAGGCCTTTTTCTCGCTCAGAACTTCGCCAAACAAGCCGGAGGGCCGGAAAATCAGTATCAACACGAGGAGGGTGAAGGCGATCACGTCTTTGTATTCGGTGGGAATGCCCAATGCACTTGGTCCCATCGCCTCAATGAGGCCGAGAACAAGTGCGCCAAACATTGCGCCCGGAATGTTGCCAATCCCTCCGAGCACTGCGGCAGTAAATGCTTTCAGTCCTGGGATAAATCCGCTATTAAATTTGACGACGGTATTGTGAAAGCCAAGCATTACACCTGCTGCGCCCGCCAAGGCCGACCCCAACACAAAGGTAACGACAATTACGGCGTTGACATCGACACCCATCAGGGACGCAGTCGAACGATCTTCGGCTACGGCTCGCATGGCACGGCCCAACTTTGTTCGTTGAATGATGAAATACAGAGCCAGCATCAGTAGAATGGAGGTGAAAAAGATAATGGCGCCCGTGTAGGAAATGAATACGTCGCCAAGCCGCAAACCACCGGAGATTAAGGCCGGCTTGCGATAACTGTGGGGGCTTACGCCGAAAATGAGCAGGACCGAGTATTGCAGGAAAAGGGATGCACCGATAGCACTTATAAGAGGGACCAGTCTGGGGGCCTGGCGCAAGGGACGGTATGCCAACCGTTCCAGCGTTACGCCGGTCAGCACCGAGGCCGCCATCCCGAAAATCATGATTGCGAGCAGCGCGACTACTACTAGCAGCCACGGGCCTTCCATCCAGCCGCGGGCCTGGGCAAACTGAAGGGCAAAAAAGCCGGCAATGCCGCCGACCATCATGACTTCGCCGTGGGCAAAGTTGATCATGAACAAGATGCCGTAGACGAGCGTGTAGCCCAATGCAACTAACGCATAAACTCCGCCCAAGACCAGTCCGTTGAGAGCTTGAGAGATCCAGAACGAAATCGGGTAGCCTTCCGCCAGCCCGACGGTAGTCACTCGCCAGAATACGAGCAAGAGGATGGCAGCTCCAAATGCCCGAATCAGAACTTTCTGGGCGGTCTGGCCATTCAATCTAGCCGCCGGTGCCGTCAACGGGCTGTTAGCCATAGTAGAGATTGAGGAATCGGTGGAGGGGGGAAAGGGAGCAGGGGAGGAGGCGAGAGAACGTTGCAGCTCTCTCGCCTCCCGAAATGCGTTTTACTCCATTCCGTACCCCGAAACCTGAATGAAGGCGCCATCTGTAACCTGGAAGATCTGCACACCGCCCGCGCCGCACTCGCCGCTTGCGTCGCACTTGATCATGCCAGTCAAGCCGTCGAATCCACCGATTGTGCGAATGGCCGAGATCAGTTCTTCCCTGTCAATTACCAGGTTACCGCTGTCGTCCATGGCAGCAACCTCGACAATGGCGGCGGCGATCAGCTTTACGGAGTCGTAACTCTGGCCGTGGAAGGGACCAAGATCGTCTGGGCTGACGCCGTACTTTTCGACATATTTGGCGTCGAAATCGGCATTTAACTCCTCGGAATCGGCACCGGCGACAAATGAAATATATGAGCCTTCAGCCGCATCGCCAGCAGCTTCGAGATACTGGTGCGTATAGGCTCCGTCAACGCTCATAAACGCCGTGTCCTCGAGGCCTGGAGTTTCCGTCATCTGTTGGTTGATCAGGCCTGCCTCGGTCGAGTACCCGCCGAAGAAAATAGCCTGCGGTCCATCGGCGCCAACTTTGGCCAGCAGGGCGCGGAAATCGGTATCGCCCACCTGGGCGCCTTCGAAGTTGGAAACTTCCCCTCCCATCTCGATGACCTGGTTCTGGAAGATTTCGGCCAGACCCTTGCCATAGTCTGAGTTGTCGTGAACGACAGCAATTTTCGTAAGGCCCAAGTCATTGACGACAAAGTTGGCATCAATTGCACCCTGCAAAGAGTCACTCAGCGCGACGCGGTTGCAGACATCACAATCGGGAGAGGTAATGTCCGGGTTGGTGGCACTGGGGCTCACAAAGGGGATCCGAGCCTCCTGCAGGATCGGCATCAGACCGAACGTCTCGCCGGAGCAGGTGCCGCCGGTCACAGCGACGATTGTCCCGTCGGCTGCAAATTTGTTGCCTACATTCGTGCCTTGTGTGCCGTCGCAAGCACCGTCTTCGGCTACCAATTCGAACATGAAGCCTTCCAGGCCACCGGCGGCGTTCAGATCGTCAATCGCGATCTCCGCGCTGTGGCGGATATTCAGACCGGGGTCAGGAATTGGCCCGGTCAATGCAAAGGAGCCACCGATTCGGATAGTCCCGCCAGATGCGATGACGACCTTTCCGCTCATATCGGCAGGGGCTTCCTCCATGGGAGCATCTGCCGCCGGAGATTCTGCGGCCGGCGCCGCTCCTGCACATGCGGCCAGCATCAGCGCCGCGACTAAGAAAAGACTGAGAAGAGTGAGTTGCCTCGGCATTTGGACCTCCTTGGTCAAATAACTTTCAAAGTGAGTGAACAATTTGAACTGTGCAAGAAGTTTCCAGGACGTTTCTCAAGTAGAAGGATTATACAACAGGTACTTCCTTAAAGAAATCTAAATTAAATAAGAGATTTCGGGCAAAGCCTTATGTCAAAGGTCGAGAGTACTAAATTCTAGAAATTGGGAGCCGCGGCAGAGGGGAGGCCCCTTCTTATCAAGCGAAGTCGGAACAAGAAATGCAATGGAGGTGAACCGGGTTTCACTCATGGGGTGTATCGCCGTCTGCCCGCAATTGTGGTACAATTCCTTTACGTTGCCAAACTGCTGCCCGTTCTAATCGGCTGGAGTAGAAGGATTTAGAATGAGGAGACGGTTTGGCGTTTCTGTGTGCTTATGCAATTCGGCCCAATCCATCGTATGAGTCTCCTGGTTGCCAATCACATTTCCAAAAACTACGGCGATCTCGACGTGCTCGAGAATGTGAGTGTCCGGATCGACATGGGGGACCGGATCGGCTTAGTCGGATCGAACGGTGCGGGCAAGACCAGCCTTCTCAAAGTACTTGGCCGCATCGATACCAGTGTAACCGGCGACCTTTTTGTGGCCAAGGAAACTGGTATTGGCTACCTCGCCCAGGACCCTCCACTCGCAGGAAAACGAACTCTCTACGACGATTTGAAGGCGGTTTTCGCCGACCTTCTGGCAGAAGGGGAGCAACTCAGACACCTGGAAGCCCGAATAGCCGATCTGGCCCAGAGCGAACAGGAACTGGCGGGTCTGCTTGCGCGCTATGGGCAGCAGCAGGAAGCGTTTGAGCAAGCTGGAGGCTATACCATCGACCAGCGGATCCGGTTTGTCCTGACTGGTCTCGGCCTATCGGAGTCACTGTGGCATGCACCACTGGCACATCTCAGCGGGGGGCAGCGTACCCGCGCCTGTCTAGGCCGTCTCCTGCTGGAGGAGCCGGACCTGCTATTGTTGGACGAGCCGACCAATCATTTGGACGTGCGTTCGATGTCATGGCTGGAGGGCGTACTTACGGATTGGAAAGGTGGGCTCATAGTTGTGTCCCACGACAGGTACTTTCTCGATGCAGTCTCGACCCGGATATGGGATCTGGCGCATCGTAGGGTGGAAACTTACCGGGGCAACTATAGCCACTACCGCCTGCAGCGGGAAGAGCGCTTTGCTCGCTGGCGTAAGGAATATGACAGCCAACAGGAGTTCATCCGCGAGACCCAGGCCTTCATCCGCCGTTACAAGGCCGGACAGCGCACAAAGGAGGCTCAGGGGAGGGAGACGAGACTTAACAGATTCCTGGAGGATGAGGCCCTGCCGCCGCCTCCAACACAGCAGTACATCAGGCTGCCCTTGCGAACTGACTCGCGCAGTGGTGATCTGGTCTTGCGAACGCGCAAGTTGGTCGCCGGCTATCGAGCGACTATTCCGGGTACGGCTTCCCACGCTGCCAGTAAAATGTCGCAGGAGGCGACGGGTGGCCCAACTGACGAAAGCAACTCCCCCTCCAAAGCGACTGAATCGGAGTATCATTCAGCAAAGGGTCAGCCTGGAGTTTTACCTTTCCGGCAGGGTCGTTTGCGGCCCATGCGCAGCCTCTCTCCTGCAGATACATTGATTCTGGAGGTGCCCGATCTTGACCTGTTTCGGGGCCAGGTTGCCGCTCTGATCGGCCCAAACGGCGCCGGCAAGACGACGTTCGTGCGAACCATTCTGGAGGAATTGGAGCCACTCAGCGGCAGGGTGGAGCTGGGCGCCTCGGTTGAGATGGGATATTTAGCCCAGCGACATGTCGGAAGCGGTTACGGTTTGATGAAAGGCGGCCAGAATGTGCTGGACGCCTTGCTGGAGACTAAACGTGTTCCCACCGAGCGCGCGCGGACATTTCTGGGTCAGTTTCTCTTCAAAGGCGACGATGTTTTCCAGAGTATCGAGAGCCTCTCAGGTGGTCAGCGCAGCCGTATCGCGCTGGCGCGGCTGACATTGCAGGGGTCCAATTTCCTGCTCTTGGACGAACCCACCAATCATCTGGATCTGGATAGTCAGGAGATTCTGCAGGACGCTCTGCGACAGTTCAGTGGAACCATTCTGCTTGTTACCCATGATAGAGCGCTGATAGAAGCTCTGGCCACGCAGATTTGGAATGTGACGCCAGGATCAAAGGGCAAACCTGGCAGCTTGGAGGTGTTCCAGGGCACGTGGAAGCAGTGGCAGATGGAAAGACTGCAAGCTGTGACTAAGGATTCGCCTGAAAAGGGGGAGGCTGCGCCGACTGCTGCAGAAGAGGAGTGGGAGCGCCAGAGGGCGGCTAGACGGCAGCGGCGGCAAGCAGAGCGGCAGGAGGAGGCCGTTGCCGAGACTGAGGAAAGGATCACAGGGCTGGAAAGCAGGCTGAACGAGATTGAGGAACTTATGGCCCAGGCGAGTGCGGCACAAGACCTGGGGAGGCTGCGCACGTTGCAGGACCAACATCGGGCAGTATCTCAGCGGCTGGAGAAGTTGATGGATGATTGGGCCGCTCAGGCAGCATAGCAGGCTTGTCAGCAGTTCATACTTTCAGCTAGAATAGGGCAAGACTGGGACCACCAATCGCAAAGGGTCGAATCGAAAATGTCGCGCAAATCGCTGGTTATCGGGCTCACAGGGAATATCGCTACTGGCAAGAGCACGATTCTCAATTATCTGGTGGGGAAATGTGCAATTATTATTGATGCTGACAAACTGGGCCACCGAGTGATTGAGCCAGGTGGTCCAGCCTACGACGCGGTTGTGCGCACTTTCGGCAAAGAAATACTGAGAGAGGACGGCACGATCGATCGCAAGAAACTTGGAAAGATTGTATTCACCAATCCCCTGGACTTGGGCCGGCTGGAAAAGATTGTCCACCCGAAGATCTTTGACCTGGGAAAGCAGGAGATCGCCGATAACGAGTCACCTGTTATCGTTTTGGAAGCAATCAAGCTGCTTGAAGCCGGGCTGATGTCGACGCTATGCGATGAGATCTGGGTAGTTACGTCCAGTTTGACGACGCAACTTCGGCGACTTCTGGAGTCACGTAAAATGGAAGAGAACGAAGCCAGGCGCATGATCGATTTGCAGCCTCCGCAGGCTGCCAAGGCAAACCAGGCCGACCGCGTTATCAAGAATGACGGCAGTCTTGCGGAATTGCACGCCCAGCTGGACGGTATCTGGGAGGACTTAAAGCGACGCTATCCTCGTAGAATGACGACGCAGTTAAGATAAAGGAATCCGACCTGGCATGGACTTTCTGCGGCGATTCTGGGCTGAGCACACAACATATTCCAATTGGGCTGTACTCGCCATCGGTTTCGTAGTGATTCTGCTCTTCAGCGCCCGGGGCGTGGGATTTGAAGGTGCGCAGTGGGCAGCTCTCATTGGCGTAACTGTTGGCTTGGCCGGTCTGTGCGCATGGATAATTAGTTGGGAATAGTTTTATGAGTGAAAAGCGTGACTATTATGAAGTTCTTGGCATAGAGCGGGGCGCGGACGAAGGGACGCTTAAGCGGGCCTTCCGTAAGTTGGCGCAGCAATACCACCCGGATGTCAATCGGCAAGAGGATGCCGAAAGCAAGTTCAAGGAGATAAACGAAGCCTACCAGGTCTTGAGCGATCCACAGAAGCGTGCCGTATATGATCGCTTTGGACATTCGGGTCTGAGTGGAGCCGGCGGTTTCAGCGACTTCAGCCAGGGATTTGGAGATCTGGGCAGCATATTCGAGGAGGTTTTCGGATTTGGAGGAATGGGGCGCGGCAACCGTCGGGCGCCTCGACGCGGCGCCGACTTGCGGGTAGACATCGAACTGAGTTTTGAAGAGGCGGCGTTTGGCACGCAGCAGGAAATCGAAGTGCCGCGCATGGAGGATTGTGATTACTGCCAGGGCAGCGGCGCCGAGCCTGGCACTACCCCCGAGCGATGTCCTACCTGTGGCGGCAGCGGCGAGGTGCAGCGCCGCCAGCAGAGTCCCCTATTTGGCACGATTGTCACGGCAACAGCCTGCCCTGCCTGCCATGGTGAAGGCGAAATCGTGTCCTCGGCCTGCAGCCGGTGCAGAGGCCGCAAGCGCATGAGGGTTTCCCGCAAGATCAATGTCAATGTGCCCGCCGGCGTCGACAACGGAACGCGCATACGGTTGGCAGGAGAGGGAGAGGCCGGAATGCTGGGCGGCCCCCGCGGCAACCTCTACGTTGTTTTAAGAGTCGAAGAAGATCCCGTTTTCAGGCGCGATGAGTTTGATATCCATATGGAGTTGCCTGTCAGTATCGCCCAGGCCACTCTCGGCACCACAGTAGAAATCCCGACTTTGGAAGGTGGGACGATCAATCTTGACATTCCCGGTGGCACTCAGACTGGGACGAGTTTTCGCAAAGCGGGGTTGGGGATTCCGCGCCTGCAGCGCAGCGGGCGGGGCGACATGATAGTTACTGTGCGGCTGATTACGCCGAGCGACCTGTCTGACGAGCAGGAGATGTTGTTCCGTCAACTAGCCGAAAGCCTGGGCGACGAAGTACATGAGCCGCGGCGTGGTTTCTTGGACAGGATTTTGCGGGCAGATTAAGGCGTGACAGGTAGTGTAGAAAGACAGCCTGCGCGGAATCCGGCTCGGTCGACTTAGATGCGGCCGCCGGACAATGCGACAAGTTTCGGCCATGACTGAAAGAGGATGCCAGCAATTATCAGCACAAGCCCTGAAACCGCTGAAGGGTGGATCGGTTCGTTGAGCAGCAACAGGACGAACAGCAGCGAGATTGCAGGGGTGAGATAGAGCAGGTTTGAGACGATAAACGTGTCGCCGTGTTCCAGCGCTTTGAACCAGAACAGGTAGCTGATTCCGTTGACCAACAGGCCGTTGTAGAGAATCCAACCCCAGACAGAGAGAGAGGGGAGCGGCATAGCCCCGCCAAAGGCGATGACAGCGGCGGCACACAGGAGGGCAGCGCAGAAATAGACGAACGCGGCGATGGTCAGGTCGTATTTGGCCCGTTTGCCCTGAAGAGAGAAGAGCGCGAAAACCAGGGCGCCGCATAGAGCCAACAGATTTCCCGACAGGTTCTCCACCCGCAACTCCACCATTCGCCCCCGTGTGACAATCACTACGACGCCGCTGAAGCTGATCGCAATCGCAATCAGGCGTGCTGGCGTGATTCTTTCGCCAAGCAATGGGACCGCCAGCAGACTGATCAGGATGGGCCAGGTGTAGGCAAGAACGAACCCTTCGGCTGCAGATGTGCGGGCGAGCGCCCCATAGAGAAGTACGTAGTAGAGGAAAGCCCCCAGAAAGCCCAGCCAACTCAAGAAAGCGTAGTCGCGAAGCGTGTAACTTGCCAGGCAAGCTATCTTACGTTGCCAGAGCACCAGTGCCCCGAGCGCGACCACGGAAAAAATTGAACTATAGAAGAGCATCTGCAGACTGGTTAACTCCGCCAGAATCTTCTTCGAAGCAACCGGAATCGAGGCCCAAAGCAGAATACAGAGGGCCAAGTTGAGATAGGATTGCGCGCGCGGGGTCATGGCTTGTACGTGAAGGGCAAGTAGGCGGGCAGGGTTGTTCCAACTATTCTTTCTTCCACTTTGGCGTCGTAGTATAGCGCAATCCCGGGCGCACCGGGAATTGCAGAAGGTTAATCCAAGCAACCCATGAACGCAGATGAGCTTGTCGAGATAGCTGTTGAGGTCGATGGCGAAGCGGCCGAAGCGGTTGCTGAGTTGTTCAACCGCTACAACGGCGGTGATTGGGTCGAAGACAGCGCGGCAGGTGAGGCTTCAGGCGGCGGGGCTGTGTTGGAGTCCACCGGATATGACGATTTCGGGAACCCTGTGGCCGGCGAATATAGGCTGGTAGTAAAGACCTACCTGAAACCGGGACAACGCGGACGAACGATTCAGAGACAGATTGAAGAGGGACTGTGGCGGCTTCGCTTGCTTTATCCCATGCCTGAGCCGGTTGCAAGGCTTGTCCGCGAGGAAGACTGGGCCCACGCCTGGAAACGGCACTACAAACCCATGCGAATCGGCAAGCGCGTGTTGCTGACGCCGGCATGGGAGGAGCCGAATGCCTTGCCGGATGATGTGGTGGTTCGACTGGAGCCGGGGATGGCTTTTGGGACAGGATTGCACCCGACAACGCGCCTCTGTGTGGCTGCGCTGGAAAAGTGGGTTAGCCAGGGCGATTCTCTGCTGGATATTGGCACGGGCAGCGGTGTACTCTCGGTTGTAGCAGCCAAGCTAGGCGCGAAACTGGTCATTGCCACGGATATCGACCCACTGGCAATTCGGGCTGCAAAGGAAAACGCGCGGCTGAACGGAGTCCCGACCGCCCCCAATCAGCTAATTGTAGAGCAAGGATCAATACCTGCCGGACAAGACGGACGCTTTTCAGTGGTCGTTGCAAACATTTTGGCCGAAATCTTGATTGGATTGTTCGAGGCTGCCTACGACAACGTTCCACTGGCTGCGACCCTGGCACCTGGAGGCCATCTGATTTTATCGGGCATTCTGGAGGAAAAGGCCGAGGGCGTGGTCGCGGCTGCGGCCCGCCAGGGGCTGCGGGAGGTGGAGCGCAGGCAAGAAGGGGACTGGGTAGCGGTTACTGTGCGGAGTGACAGTGCTGAGTGACAAAGGATTTAAAGCCAGGGTTTCCCACAGGTTCTTTCTGCCGGAAATCTCTCCCAAGCCGGATCGTTCCGTTGATCTTACGCCCTTGGCGCACCAACTGCGTAGCGTTTTGCGCCTGGAGCCAGGTAGTATGATAACTCTGCTCGATGGCAGCGGCACGGCATTCCATACCGAAATCGTAGTCTTGGCGGCAGATAGGGCGACGGGGCGCGTGGTGGCGCAGGAGCCTGTTGAAAGCGAGCCTGGCGTCGCCTTGACGCTCTACCAATGTGTGCTGAAGAGAGAGCGGTTTGAGTGGGTGTTGCAAAAGGGCACGGAGTTGGGAGTGAGCAGGTTTGTGCCGGTGATCAGCAGCCGAACTGTAGTGCGTCCGGCCGCGAAACTGTTGCCCAAGTACGACCGCTGGCGCGCAATTATTCGCGAGGCCGCAGAACAGAGCCGCCGCGGCCAGCTACCAATTCTTGAGAATCCGCTGGAGTGGGAAGAGGCCTTGGCCCAGGGGGCAGGCCAGCGGCTGCTTGCATGGGAGGAGGCTCGGGGAAAGGGTTCCGGCTTTGGCGATCAATTGGCTGATTCGGACACTGTCTCGCTGCTGATTGGGCCCGAAGGAGGCATTAGCAGGGATGAAGCGGCCGCTGCCAGTGACCGTGGATGGCGAAGCGTGTCACTCGGCCCTCGAATTCTGCGCGCCGAAACTGCGGCTGTCGCAGCAGCCTCAATTGTCTTACATCTCGCCGGGTCACTAGGTTGAGCAGCCTATACCTGGCGCGTGAAAAAAGAGCACTGAGGAGCGCGTCTTGGCACGACCGCAGCTAACACCTCGCCAACCGGTGACGCTCCCAGGTGAAAGTGCATCCCAGATATGTCAGTTTTTGACAGACCGCTTGTGTCAAGAGTAAGATTGCAGCGGCGCAATTGCTGCCTGCCCGGTCTGAAGGAATAAGCAACATTGACAACAACTCTGTTATCGCTTCCTCGAAAGAGAGAGCGACCATTACCGGCCCATTCTCTGGACATCATAAGAATTGTCCACAACCCTCGGCCGCCAACATTGACGACTTCTCGTGTGCTTTTACCCCTTTCCCTCGCGTAAATCCATAGTAAGGCGCGGACGGGAAGGAAGGAGTTACACGAAAAGACAAGGAATTACCCTCCATTTGCATTCATGTTCCATTATCTGGGAGCAAAAAATGGATACGCCGAGTGGGAAGAGCTTCGCTCGGTTGACACGTTCTTGACCAGACAGGCAGCGGGTGACCTCGGTCTTCCTCGCGTGGTTGACGTCCGTTACTTTCAGACGGCTCCTTTCTCCATCTTTCCTCAGAATGCCGAGACAAAGGCAATCGGTCACGCCTCCACTGCAGACCTGACCTTTGCATACCAGAGCGACCTTGAGCAACACATCACCATATTGGAAGGGCGATTTCCTGCCAGCGGAGGTCTGTTTTCGGATCGATCCGTTCCGGTTGAGGTAATCATCAACGGTACACTGGCGCAAGAGATGGGTTGGCAGGTCGGTGAGACCTTCATTGCCCTATCGGACGAGAGCGCCGATTCCGGCAAGTTACCCAGCCAGGTCCCTTTCATGGTTGTTGGCGTCTGGCAAATGACGAACCGGCATGAGGAATACTGGTTCTATAATCCATTTTCGCTTATCAGGAATCAGTTACTGGTATCGGAAGAGGGTTTTAGCCGCCAGATCGGCGCAACAATGCAAGGAGAAATCGCGGTCGGAGCATGGTACATGATACTGGATGGAGAATCGTTCGAGGTCAGGCAGGCGAGCGCATTCCTGGAACGGCTAAGACGGGTCGATCAGAGGGCTGGCGTCTTGCTCCCTGGCACATCTTTGCTTGTGGCTCCAAGCGATTCCGGCCTGAGGCGATATCAACGCTCAGCCCAAGCGCTGACACAATCGCTCTTTGTGATCGCGCTACCGATTCTTGGTTCGATCGTAGCCTATCTGTGGCTGGTCGCAGGGGTCTACGTGGAAAGGCGGCGGGCTGAGATATCGTTGCTGCGCAGTCGCGGGGCATCTGCAATCCAGATCACGGCCATGGTTGTGTTGGAGGGGTTGGTAATGGGCGGCGCGGCCTGGGCTGGGGGTTTGCCGGTCGGCACCAGAATAGCTCAGATCATCGACAGGACGCAGGGATTCCTGGAATTCAGCAATGGCCCGGCATTCCCGATAACTATCACGCCTTCGGTAGAACGCATCGCGTTGCTGACGGTCGGGCTGGCTCTGCTTTTTATCATGCTGCCGACTCTGGCCGCGACTCGCCACACGCTGGCTTCCTACCGGCGAGAGCGCGCACGCGGGCGCGCGAACTGGCAGCACGGAATCGGCCTGGACATTCTCATACTGCTGGCAGCCGGGTACGGTATGTTCAGACTGCGCAGCCTGGGCGGTCTGGTTTTCTTTGGGGGCTGACGCAGTGCTTGCAGATGCCCCAGTACTCGATCCTCTGCTCTTCATCACGCCGGTTCTTTGGCTGCTTGGTTTCGCGTTATTGAGTGTGCGCGCCCTCACACCCTTGATGTTCGCGATCTCCTGGGCGGCCAGGCATTTGGAGGCCCTTGGACTTCTATTAGCTGCGCGCCGGCTCGCTCGTTCCTCAGGGAGCTATCGGATTCCTTTGCTGCTACTCATTCTGACGCTCAGTCTGGCGGTATTTACGGCTTCGCTGGCACAGACGATGAGTAAGCAGATAGCAGAAGAGGTTCGCTACCGATTTGGGGCCGATATGCGCTTGAGGGAGGTGGGAGAAAGCATCGAAATCGACCCGTTGGGGATATCGCCCTCCAGCAACAAGGAACGAGAAGATCCAGAGTCAGTCCAGCAGTTGTCCACTACAGTTGAAGGGTATACATCGTGGTCTTTTCTGCCAATCAGTGAACACAGACAGGCGGCAGGTGTGCAAGCGGTGGCACGCGTCGGGAATTACAAGGCGCTCGCCGAGGTCGCCCAAAGGAAAGCGGAGGGGCAGTTCATTGGCATTGACCGGATCGACTTCCCCGACGTCGGCTTCTGGCGGCGGGATTTTGCCAGCAGCAGTTTGGGATCGTTGATGAACGCCTTGGCATTGACGCCAAACGGCGTACTGGTGCCGAACAGCTTCTTGCGACAGATGGCACTGAAGCAGGGGGACGACCTTAGAGTCATCGTGTTGATACCTGAGCAACGGAAAGAGCTAACGTGGTTGGAGGCGCCGATTGATTTCGAGATCGTCGGCAGCTTTAATCGGTTCCCATCGTGGGAACCGGAGGAAGGACCGGTTATCGTTGGCAACCTTGAATACGTCTTTGAGCGCGCAGGGGGACAGTTCCCTTTCGATGTCTGGCTGCGGACAGACGCGAACCCGGACTATGTTCAGATCGAACATGAGTTACGCGAAAAAGGGTTTAACATATTGGGCTGGGAAGCGCCTGGACCCTGGGTAAGGCAAGCTTTGCGCCGGCCGGAGTTCCAAGGCGTAGTGGGCCTGCTTTCGATCGGGTTCATCGCCTGTACACTCTTGACTATCCTGGGCTTCGTCCTATATACCGTGTCCTCGTTTCGGGAAAGAGCAATTGAAACCGGCGTACTGCGCGCCCTTGGGTTCACGCAGCGGGAGGTCATCTACTTTATGGGATGGGAGCTTGTGGTTCTGCTATTCTTTGGGCTGGCGGTTGGCACTGGGATCGGCATTTGGACCAGCGGGGCCTTCATTCCCTATCTGCAGAATGGAATCGATCCAATGCCGACGCTCTTGCCTCTGGCGCCTCAAATCGCATGGCCGAGGGTTTACCAAGTCTATCTCGTGCTGGGCATTCTGTACGTTGGCTCGACGGCTCTTATGACGATTTCGCTGATGCGTTCGCAGGTTACGCAGGCCATCAAAATGGGTGAGACGATCTGATGGCGCGGCAAACAACTTGGAGCGACCGACGACTCGCGTCGAACAAAACCGGATTCGCCTTGCGAGTCTTTTGAGAAGGTATAGCAAGAGAAGCAGTTCTTGAAAAGCGACCCTAGTATGGACGAGATTGTCATTCAGACTCCTGCCCGACTTCATTTCGGCCTCCTCGATCTGCACGGTGGTCTTGGTCGAATTGACGGCGGTATCGGTCTGGCGCTTGAGCACCCCAGAACGATTATTGCTGCCAGGCTCAGCCACACTTGCGAGGCCTCCTGTCCCTTGGATCCAGGCTTCGAACAACGACTGACAGCAGCACTCGGCGCTGTTTGCAGCCATTATGAGTTGCCAGGGGCATCGGTAGTCATTCGGGAAAGGGCCAGACCTCATTCGGGCCTTGGCAGCGCCTCCCAAACACTAGTGGGTGCAGGTATAGCAGTGTGTGCGCTCTACGGTTTGAGGGCAGGCGGGCAGGAGATTGCCGCTCTAGTTGGGCGGGGTGGAACCTCGGGCATCGGCATTGGCGCGATCCAGTACGGGGGTTTCTTACTGGATGGAGGCCATCGTTTTCGGCGCGGGGAGGGAAGCAAGACTGGATACTCACCCTCATCAGCGTCGGTCGGTGTGTCCCCTCCCCCTTTACTCCTGCACTACAACTTCCCTGCATGGGACGTTCTTGTCGTCATTCCCCAGGGTGAGGGTGCCAGCGGAGACCGAGAACGGGATCTATTCGAGGATGCCTGCCCGGTTCCAGCCAGTGACGTGGAGAAGATGTGCCGCATTCTCCTGACACAGATGCTGCCTGCTGTTCTAGAGGAGGATCTTTCGACCTTTGGCGCAGCGATGGAGGCGTATCAGGGCTACGGATTCAAGGTTTTTGAAGCGGAAACACAAGGACCCCTGATCGCGGAGTGTGCCGCCTTTTTGCGAGACAACGACGGCGTAGGTGTGGGTATGAGCAGCTGGGGACCAACACTCTTCGCCTTCGGGCATGATCTCTCGGCGCTTCGCCACAAGGCCGACGAATGGCTGGTTTCAAACGGCGGCGGTGAGACCTTCTTGACCAAGGCGAACAACGTTGGATTCAGACAGATCGCACCCGGCCCCGATGAAAGAGAGCGCTGGTCTTGACCGTTCCGAACTCCTCCAACCATGGTTAGTGGGGTGTCAAGGCACTACAGAGGTATCAGGAAATCATGGAGCGACAGAGATGACAGTTCTCAAACTGTGCGGTACGACGAGTGCCAATGATGCCCGCCTGGCAAGTCGCGCTGACTTCTGCGGCATTCTGGTCGACGTGGACTGGTCAGAGCGTAGTTTGACTTTGGAAGAAGCCCGGGCAGTGGCTGCGGCTTCCAGTGTTAGAAACGTCATTTTGCTATGTAACCCAAGCGCGGCGTTCGCAGCGGAGGTTGCGGGTACTCTTCACCCACATGCGTTGCAGCTTCATTGCCATGAAACGCCGGCGCTGATTTCTGAGTTGAAGAGCTCCCTTTCATGCGAGATCTGGAAAACCGTGCATCTGCCTATGGTGGCCGGGCAGGCTACTCCGGAGGAGTACGTAGATGCTGGCGCGGACGCGCTGCTGGTGGACTCGGTTGACGCAAGCGAGGGGATCGTGCGCCTGGGAGGGACTGGTAAAGTGGGAGATTGGGCGGCGGCGGCTGCGCTAAAGGAAAGGACAGACATCCCAATCTTCCTTGCTGGCGGAATCGATCCCGACAACATCGCTGGCGCCGTTCGTACAGTTCAGCCCTATGGAATAGACCTTTGCAGCGGCGTGGAGATTCGGCGCGGGAAACGGGATCCTGAAAAGGTGAATCTGCTATTGCGAAGATTTCGGGAGGCCGTAGAGCAGGCTGTTGATTCGTCCTGCCCCGAGTAGCTTTGATCTAGCGACGAAATGCAGGGTGAAAGTCAACTTTGTCCCTGCAGCTCAAAGCCTTCGCCCGTCGTTCGGCTGGTCAAAGAAGGAATGTTTTCCAAGTCAGGAGAAGCGGGATTGCGAAAGTTATTCCCACCAGCAAATAATTGTTTTGCGATCGAGCGGATTCCGCGTGGGCTTGTGATCAGCGCCTGGTGCCGAAGGGTCCATACCACCAGGTCTTCGCCAATGGGCATGCGGGAACTGAGAGATGGCAGGATCATCAGGTCCAATGGGCTCCACATAGAAGCGAATTGAATACTGGCGAGGCGCTCAGAATCTGCATTCAGGTCGCGAAGGAAATCGCTGGTGGGGCGTAATTGAATGGCGGCGGGTAGGCGGCTTGCAAAGGCAAGCCACGTACCGTGATGCGGCGCAGCCACAGATAAGAAGCGATTGGTGCGAGCCAATCCTCCCATTCGCTGAATGTAGTAGCGGGTTACGATGCCGCCCAGGCTGAACCCGACGAAGTCCAAACTTTGGCCGGCAGCAAAATTATCGTCTATGAATGCTGCCAACTGTTGAGCGAGCGACTCCAGGGGGGCGCTACAGTCGCTGGGCGCGAGCGTAACCGAGTATGACTTCAGACCCAAGTCGGAAAGGTGGGAAGCAAGAGGAATGAAGATGGAGGAGTCATCCTTGTAGCCATGAACCAATATTGTCCTCGTTTCCTTCTGCCGCTCCACGTTGGCAACAAGCGGCAAGTGCACCGCTTCGCCAGCGCCAGGGCGAACCGGTTGAAGCTCCCGAACTGACTGCGTTGCTCTCATGTATTGCTGCCACAATCGGTCACGAATCTCTGACATGGCGTGTACTGCTCCTCTGAACCCGTACAATTTCGCTCTGCATTTCTACTGTAGCACAGTTCAGACAAGATGCTGAATCGGAATTTGGGGCAGCCACATTTGTGGTGAGATAGTCTTTAGCATTTCCACTCTATCGGTTAAAATACCGATGAGTCCGCCAACAAGGGACAGAACGCCCTCTTGCAGACAGGAAAAGATAGTTCAGGCGCCACGGTGAACAACCTTGTTCCGTGGCGCGACTGAGGCAAATTGAGGCTCAACCAATCGGAGGAAACATGAGAACTGAACTGGAAGCGGGCACTCCCGCCCCGACGTTTGAGGCCATAACGGATAGCGGCGAGACGGTCAATCTTGCCGACTATCGAGGACAAAAGGTCGTTCTATACTTTTACCCCAAAGACGACACGCCCGGTTGTACGACGCAGTCCTGCGGATTTCGGGATATTCATGACGAGATAGCCGAGAAAAACGCAGTCGTTTTCGGCATAAGCCCCGACGGCCAGGAGAGCCACGAGGAATTCCGCGCCAAATTCGATCTACCTTTCACGCTGCTGGTCGATGAAGATCATTCAATATCCGAAGCCTACGGCGTATGGGGTGAACGGACAATGTCCGGGCGAACGTTCATGGGAATTTACCGCAGTCATTTCGTGATTGACGAAAAAGGGGAATTGCTGGAGGCGAACTACAACGTTGCTCCGGCAGACAGTCCGACTGGTGCGCTTGCCGCCTTGTCGTGAGCCACGAAGGGGAGATCGGTTCGCAGCCGGATGGCCGCGGCTGGCCGGAGCCAAAATACATGTTGTTGGCGAGAGCTGGCGAGCGGGTCTCTCCTACCGGCGGAATCCCGGCAGGCAGATGCTAGGGAAATCCCCCGTTAACATAGGCCCTCCAGAGGCCGAATATAAAATAGACGGCTACGACTATCACCAGTAGTGTCAGAATAGTATTCCACTGTCCGCGAATGCGCTTAAACTCCGACCAGACCGTTTTGGGCTTTATCAGGACGATCAGGACAAATAGAAGGAGTACCAGCAGTAGGCGTCGGATTGTCACGGGAGTTATGTTTCTTTAGTAATCTTATATGGTTGGCACATGGCTACTGGAACAACTGACAGCCTCTCCGATGCGTGCGGGCCTGTGGCTGGCGCTGACTTTCCTGTTGGCCGGCATTGCCACGGGTGTCACGCGGGCCATTGCGCCGGACCTCGAGCGGCTGGTACGGGTCGTGCGATGGGTACAAATCCCATACATCGGGCTGATTTTGGGCGGGTTGTCTCCCCGCTTGATGGGGTTGACGAATGTTGACTGGGTATCGGGGTTTAGGGTAGGTGTGGTCGCGCTGGCAGGCCTGCTGGTCCTCCTGTTCCTGATTCGTACCTGGTTAAATTTTGACAGAGAAGCGTCGAGCGACAACGCGCCAATTGGACAATTCTCTAGACTTTCGCTGATAGAGAGCAGCGCCCAGGAATTTCATTGGTGTTTCCTGCGAGGCGCCGTGTGGGATCTTCTGCTTTCACTCGCATCTCCCCCACTGTCTCCCCATTACTGGGCAGTTTGGATCGGGGCAGCGATTTCCCTGCCTGGTATCTACATTTCGACTGCGCCACTCTCCGACCGCCTGATGACGACGCTGGTGCTGGTAACTACCTCCTGTATCTTCCTTTTCACGCGAAGCTTCTGGCTCTGCTGTCTACTTCATCTGGGAATCCGGGTAATTCTGCACTGGCACCAGCAGCCTTCCCGGCAGGGGGCAACATGATCCAAATCGCCGTAAGAGCGCAAGTTGGATGCAGCTGTCAGAGAAATAGTCCGACGACAAGCATCAGAATAAAGAGCGCGACTGAGACAATCAATAACTGCTTCAGATCTGAGAAGACCCGACTGTATTCGACTCTCCAGTCGGCTTGATCTTTGCCGGGCAGACTCGGCGCCGGTTGGGGCGCCTGCTCTTCCTTCGCTGGCCCCGTTTGAGGCTGAGCCTGTAAATTCAAAACCTGTTCTTGTTCCCCCCTTTGGGACCGCAATTCGCCGAAACTGCGCGGATTGGCATTGCTGGGGCTGTGGCGTCGCCTGCGACTGCGTCGTGCCATTTCTTTTCGTCCTTATTGTGGTCCTTTTTCTGGCGCTTTCTACTATTGGCTCGTAATTATATCGTAAACTGTGTGACTAATCCCAACTGTGCCCCTGTTTAGAGGCGCATTAGCTGCGACGGGGTCCAGAAGTTAAGAGTTTATCAAACAGTTCTATGTTCAGGTTTGAACCTCACCCAGCAGCACAAGGAACGTAAATAATCTCGGTTACTTCCTGGCGAGTCGCCAAGGCGCCGATGTATCCAGCAGGCAAGGTCACGTCGTGAAGGTGTATGTCGCGCCATTGAGGGACGGAAACCGGGCCCGAGGCAGAAGGGCGGGGGCCTGCCACATCGTCCAACGAGAGCTGGTCCGAGGTCAGTTGCAAACCGAAGCCTTCGGCCTTAGTGATGGCTTCACGACGGGTCCACAACCGAAAGAAGATGTTTGCTCGAGTCGCCGCGTCCGCCCGGTTGCAATGCTCCACCTGCTGTACGGAAAGAACGTCAACCGCCAGCGCATCGCCATCCGGAAGGGGTCGCAGCCGCTCAATGTCGATGCCTAATGGGTGACCAATGCCGATCGCCAGCGCGGCCAGTTCGCCCGAATCGGATAGGTTGAATTGGAGCGAAGGGGACAGGTCAGGCGCAAGTAGGGGTTTGCCGTGGGCGTTGTAGATGATCTGAACTTCATCCGGCGGCAGGTCCAGGTATAGGCCCAGAATTGTGCGAAGAATGCCGCGGCGGGCTATGAATCGGCGGGCGATTTGGTGTGAAGAGCAACGCCGGACGCGCCGCCATTCGCCGAGGGCAAGCACAACTTCCAATTGGGCAAGGACATCCCGATTTACATCCAGATTCCACGTCCATAGGTGTACCCTTGCCTCGGTCAGTGAGGGCAGGCGATCTAGTGACACGATGAACTCTGTTCTTTCGCTGGCAACTAAGGCAGTGCGCGCCGACCCTTCCACAGAGGCCCTCCGTAGCGCCAATGCCACCATAGTGACTGGGCGGCGATGCCGGTCATCAGCAAGACCGAAACGGGAAGCAGCAGCGCATCGCCCACCCGCTGCCCCGTGCGCAAAGCCGACAAAGAGCGTACGAGGATGCCGGCACAAATGAGCAGCAGTGCCCAAAGGGGATGGCCCGGCACGACCCCGCCGGCGAATCCAAAGCCAAGCAGGGCCCAGGGGACGAGAAACACCAACCAATGGAAGGCGGTCCCTGCAACGAGGCCGGTGGCGCCGCCAAACCCGGCGAGAATGTTTTTCGCATAGCCTTCGCGCACGGATCGCCAGTCGCAGTACATGCGGCAACCAATCAGTCCGTCGGCCTCGGCCATGCGCAAGCGCAAACCAACTCTTTTGACGCGGCGGGCCAATCCAACATCTTCCAGTATATTGTCCCGCACTGTTGCATGACCGCCCAAGCGGTCATAGGCTGCGCGAGTGAAGGCGATGCACTGGCCGTTGGCCGCTGCCAACAGGGGGTAAGGTGCATGGTGAACAGCATCAACTGGCAGATAGACGTGAACGGCGAGTGCCATGAGCGGAACGCAGAGGCGCTCGGCCCAGGAGACGGTCTCCTGGGTAGGCATTAAGGCGAGCATATCGGCGCGGCTGCGTTCAAATTCGCAAAGCAAAGCAGCCAGAGCGCCAGGACGCCATTGCACATCGGCGTCAGCGAAGATGAGAATCTCTCCACGAGCTTGCGCGGCCAATTGTTGGCAAGCCCAGCTCTTTGCCAGCCACCCTTTGGGAATCGGCCTGCCCTGGAGAATCCGCAGTCGGCTGTCGCCCTCTGCGCCTGCCTTCGCCGCGCTGGCTGTACCGTCTTCCGAGTGATCGTCCAAGAGGAGCAGTTCAAAGTGGGGATAGGACTGACTCAGCAGGCCGTCTACCGTTGGTCCTATGACGGCGGCTTCATTGCGCGCCGGAATCAACAGAGAGACTTTACGTCCGTCGCCCACAGCGGTCGAATCTCGTAGACGTGGGAATCTCCACCAATTTGATAGCAGGATAAGGCCCATTCCCATTAGCGCAGAGGAGACGATGGTCAGGAGAAGGGTTGTCATAAGCGTGCAAATATGCGGACTTGAGGGCGCTGCGCCAGGTCGAGTCGGTGTTTCCAGGCGAGAATCAGGCCGTTTCCGAGCCAAACAGACAGGGTCGTGAGCGGAGAACCAACTACGACCAGAAAAACCAGAAGGCCACAGAGGGCGCACATCACAGCCCAGCCATCGACCGAAATCGCAAGGTAGGCGACGAGCAGCAAGGCGCCGAGAACGAAGAGAGTACTCCAGCCGGTCAATCCAGCCCAGACACCGAAAGTGACGGCTACTGCCTTGCCGCCCTGGAAGGTGAGAAAGATTGAGAAGGCATGACCAGCGACCGCGGCAAGTGCCACGGCCACCAGAGACCAGCTATTCAGTTCGCCGAACATTTGGGCGACAAGTACCGGCAGCAGGCCCTTCAGTCCATCAAGGAAGATTACAGAGAGGCCAAGACCCTTTCCCCCGGCTCGGATTACGTTTGTGCCACCAGGGTTGCCGTCGCCGAATTGGCGAATCTCCTTTCCCAATAGGAGCCGGCCCAGCCAGACGGCAAACGGCACACTGCCGCAAAGATAGGCGATTGCAGTCCACAGAATTGCATTCATTTTGGTCGGTCGAGGACCTTTGCCCACGCCAGGGCCACAATTATACCCATGCCCACAAACCCGGCGGCGGCAGCGCCGGGCAAGCCAAAGAACAGGCCCATTCCTACCGACTCCAGCAACCATGAGGTTGTGTAGACCAAGAGAAGGGCTTCAACCGGCAAGGCCTCTGGTTCGACAAATGAGGAAAGGCCAAACAAAAGTGTGGCAGATATCAGAGTCCAGCCGAGAAAGTTTATCAGCGGGATGCCAAAATAGCTACCAGGTGCTTCCCAGCGCCAGAGGTTCCAAGCTACCATCTGCGGATCGAGGAAGAGGTCCCAGGCGGAGAATGCCAGACCTGATGTTAACGAAATGACTGCGTTGCGCAACCACTTGCGAGAGTGGGCAGGACTAAACCTGCGAACCGTGATAATCGTTCCAACTGCCCAGGCAGGGGGCAGCATCATGAGCCAGGCGGCCGGTACCTGCACTGGGACGTTCCCGATCTGGGGCTGGAGAGCATCAGTGTAAGCGTACTGGCCAAAAGGCAAACCGGTGTTTACGCCGATGACTTCACTAAGCCAGGCAAAAAACATAACTGATAAACCAATTCTGAGAACGACAGGTCCTCCCAAGCCAGAGCAGAGAATACTGAGCACCAGGGTAGCCTGAACCGCGATGGCCAAGGACAGTGCCAGGAGCAGCGTCGACCGATCGCCGAGGCGCACGATGTGAGGAATCAGAATCATCAGGAAAAGCCACAGGCAGAGCAGTACGCGACTGCCTACGCCCATCTGATGGCGCAGCCGGTTGAGAATCAAGTCTGCCCTCTGTGGCAGCGTTTCCGGTACATTGCAGCTGGAAACTGGCTGACGAATGCTCATTGGCAAAGATCAATCGCTCCGATTAAGGAGGCCAGCAATCGAAATAGCCACGGACAGCGACCTGCAGTCGACTCAGAATCTGCTGTTTCCGTGGTCGAGGCAGCAGGCTCCTGAGTAGGGTCTGAGATCGAGTCGTGGGGAACGCCGGTCCTATCGCCAGGAGACAGCTTTACCGGCGTCCAGAACTCGTTTAGCTTTCGAGCGAAGCCGGGGTCGCCTCCCAACACCTCTCGTTGGCCAACGACCAGGGAATAGCGGCCTACCGATAGTTGCGGATGCCAGACTACAACATGTACATCGCCCTCGGAAGCAAAAGTGATTCGCCGGCGTTGCCGCTGCCAGTAGGCCGTGCGGCTGAATGGTTCGAAAAAGATTCCGGCTTCGACTGGCTCCATCAAAGTAACGCCAAACTGACTTGAGACAAGCGGCAAGGCGTCGGCGGGCAGCACATGGCTTGCTTCCCGTCCATTTCTCTTGCTATTACTGCAATGGTCGGCGCGAGCTGTTTCTGCCCTTCGACCTGGGGGATGGTCATTCCGATCTCTATCGTCTGGCCGGCTGAGACCGTAAATGAAAAGAAATCGACGTCGCCGGGCTTTTCCAGAGTGGAGAAGAGCGCTGTCGACATTTCGGGGACGCTGATTACCATCGGCGTCGCGGCGGTCGTATCGGGGTCTTCGAAAAACGGTTGGTGGGCCGATGCGGAACCAGGCGCGAACACAGCGAGAAGGGGGGCAAGCAACAAGAAATAGGTACGGGGCAAAGAGCCTCTCTTCATGTCGGATTCCTCAATTTTCCAGGAATCCAACGGGCCCGGTCGTGGCTTGGCTTAGCTATAAACAGAGTCACACCAAAGACGACCATGGTTGACGTTATGAAAAAGAAGATGAACTCTTCCAGAGGCAGGATTCCCCCGACAGCGATGCCTAGTGACTGTTCGGCGCTGATAGTCCAGGTGCCGGATTTGATGGCGAAGGTGTCGGCTAATGACAAGTAGGCAGTTGCCGGCACTAATGTCCAGACGACAGGCCGCCTGTAGTACCAGATAATGTCGGCGCCGAATCCTAACTGAAAAGATATTGGAATCAATCCCCATGCCAGTTCCAGCCCGAGATAGGTACCAGAGACATTTCCAGAGCCAAGCAGGAAAATGCCGTACATCCAGATCGACATAGCCAGGCAAGTTGACCACAGGCGGAGGTGGGGACGGGACAAAAAGGGGCGGTCGAACGGTGGCAGGAGGCGGGCAGTTGCAAGGAATGCAGTACCAACCAGAAATGTTTGCCCAATGAAGAACAGATATTCCTCGACCGGCACATAACCGAGCGTAGTTCCGACCACAAGTGCGGGGTCGTACCACCAAACGCTGGTGGCGACCAAATAGTTGTCCCAGGGCGTGGTGTAAAAGAGTGCCAGTAGCAGATGACCGCCAACGACCGGGAGGGATGGCCAGGCTCGCAACGAACAAGGCAGCATCGTCCCTTTCCTGTGCAGCGTAGAATTGAGCATCGTAACGAGAAGGGCGGGTATACCGATGAACCCGGCGAGGAATTCGAAGTATGCCATGCTTGCCCTTTAGTCGGCGCTAACAGGACGCTGGGGCGAACATCCCAGTCTATCGGTCAGGCTATCTCCGGCCTGGTTCCCTCTCTCACTGGCTCTCGCTGAAGCGTTGCTGAACGTCCTTCAGAACTGTTTCCAACATGCCGACAATAGGGTCGCCTTCACTACCAAGGACGGATTGGACTCCTGAGAGACCGAGAAGCAGATACTCCTCTAGCACGCTGATTGGAATATCGCGAGACTCCAGAAAAGTGCATAACCATTCCGATTCCAAGGCGAGTAAGGATGGGTCGCCGAACCGCAACGCTGAAGCGATCGAGAGTGACAAGCTGAAGGAAGGACGCACCAGCGTCGTCCACTCCAGAGTCTTTCCTTGTGGCGCGGTCCAAACATGGGCTGTTATTCGAGGAAGATTGGCACGAAAGCTGGCCAGGAGTTCTTCGTATCTGTTACTCTGCAAGGGCGGCCTTGTCAATTGACTGGGCGTCGAAAGCAAAGACTCCGCGCTGTGACCTGCCTGAAGCAAGTCGGTGCCCAGAAAACTGCCAGGGACTCTGCGGCAGATAGTTTCCGAAATATTGAATATTCTTCCGCCAAAGGCAACGGGCACGTCTTGTCGAACAACCAACTCACTCATGTCCAGCAAGTTGCCGGCCGAGCGGAGTTGCTGTGACACGAGAACGACAAGATCGGGCCGAATCTTTTGCAACGTGACTTCCATCTCGCTAGAAGGGAGGTTCCCTCCCAAGTAAACAGTCCCAAATCCTCTTCGTTTAAAGAGAAGCTGCAAGAGAGCCATACCGAAAGTGTGACTCTCACCGGCCGGACAGGCCATCAATATCTGACCGGGTCGAGTTGGCTGAGGGGAGGCGACCAATAGCGTTTTGATTCGCTGCATGGCCTGGGCAGCGGCAAAGGATACCTGTTGGGCAGTCACATTGTCCAAGTGCCAATCATTGCCGAGTTGTCGCAGACCCTTACAAAGTATATGAAGGCAAACGGTCTCGACTGGAAATAGAGCAAAAGCGTGTGAAAGAACCCGCTGTGCCGAAAATTCATCGAAGGCGGTACATGCTGCCATCCATTCAGCGCAAGCGGTACTAACCTGGATGTCAACCTCGTCGTTTTCCCCAACTTCCAGCTGAGAGGTTTGTGACCAGCGTTCCCCGGAGAAAAGGTAGTTGAAAGCAAAGCCTGGCTCCTGCAGTGGGTCTCGCCCTTCACTTTCTATAGTCTGCCAACGTTCGGCTGCACGGCTAATACTGAGTCCTTCCTTCCGACGCCTAATCAACCAGTGCAGTGTGTCAATGTCCCGCCGAGAGTATATTCGGTGTCCGCCGGTGCTGCGCGCCGGGCGAGGGATTCCGTATCGTCGTTCCCACGCACGCAATGTCTCCGCCTTGATCCCCGTCTCACGGACTACTGCTTTCAGATTGAATGAGGGCGTTTCAATTCTCACTTGTACATGTACTCCTTTGTACTTGTACTTCGCATTAAGTGCGGTACCTGTGTCCGGCAAATAAACCATGATATCTTAAGTGTAAACTTCG
Source organism: Caldilineaceae bacterium (assembly GCA_965221345.1). Lineage (GTDB taxonomy): Bacteria > Chloroflexota > Anaerolineae > Caldilineales > Caldilineaceae > Bin5. The sequence continues at coordinate 3,258,719 of CBDCSD010000002.1, read as the reverse complement.
CGAACAACAAATCTTGGAAATAGCTCTGAGAAAACTTCAAGGGAGAAAAATGAGATCCTGAGGCGACTACAACGGTTCCTGCCGATTGTGTAGTTCAATTCTCATCTAAGATTGGACTCTCCTCTTGAAGAAGACTTGAAAGCGCGCCTCCTGCCAACCTATTTCGTCCCGCAGCCAATAACTATACAAATATTTAACAAAATATTAAGAAATCTTTTACGCAAGTTTCGTATGTGAAAGGAGATGCGTTATATTGACTTAAGACCAGTTGATCGGGTGATCGGATGCGAGGAAGGAGTAAGAAGCAGAAGAAATGGATCGAAGTCGCGGTCACCTGGAAAATGAAGAGTAGCCAAGAAGGGCAGTAGTGCGATTCAGTTGTGGGCGTGGTGCGGGAGCGAGCCTGGACGAGTCTCGACCCGGGATAGGCGCAGGTAGGTCAAGAACTGGGCGTTGGTCGGTACCCGTCCCAAAAATGGCAAGCAAACCAGGTGACGGGAGAGCGTATGCATTGTCAAGTGTACACAAGGCGAGGGTAGAAGCAGCGATTCCAATAGGTGAAAAGCGTGTAACGCATTCTGGACTTCGATGGTCTCACAGTCGTGCTCAAGGCGCACAGGCCCTCCGGCACTGCTGGCATGGAAAATGTTGTGCGTGCGCTCCACCAGACTCTGGTCTGACTCTTGACGAAAGTCGGCGTATGCAGTATTCTTAACATGGGTTTGCCGTGAATAATGGCGGAGTCGCAGGAGAACATACGTCATGAGCAAAGGTGCTCAGATGGCCTTGAGGGTTCGCGATTGGGAACGTCCTCTGCTCTCACTCGCAAATGAGGCCGGCCAAGCAGGTAGTACCCTTCCACGATTCGAGGTCGAAGACAGGGAAGAGTTGGACAATGCATATGACTTCTGTGAAGTCATAGCCGCAAAAAACAGTCGTTCCTTCTTCACTGCCTCTCGATTCCTTCCCTGGGCGAAACGACGCTCCGTACGTGCCCTATACGCTTTTTGTCGAACAAGCGATGATATTGTCGACAGGCCTCCCCATGGCAAGCACGACCCCGACGCGTTGCGAGCAGCGCTTGAGGCCTGGCGGTCACACGCGATGGCACCGGTTTCTGATTTGGGGGATCCGGTGGTGATGGCGTGGTCTGACACCCGCCGCCAGTTCGGGATACCATCGCGATATGCGGAGCAGCTCATTCAGGGCGTTGCACGAGACATAACCGACAGGCGCTACGAGACATTCGCGGATGTAACAAGCTACTGCTACGGAGTTGCGGCTACGGTTGGTTTGATGAGTATGTACATCATCGGCTTTTCCGGTGCAGAGGCTATTCCCTATGCCCTGAAGTTAGGAGTCGCGTTGCAGTTGACAAACATTCTGAGAGATGTGGGCGAGGACTGGAAGGCGGGTCGACTTTATCTTCCTCGTGAGGATTTGGTGCGATATAGCCTGCAGGAGAGGGACATAGAAGCCGGAATCGTCGATGATCGCTGGCGCCGGTTTATGCAGTTTCAGATAGAGCGTACCCGTCAACTGTACGAGGAAGCCTGGCCGGGTATTGCGCTCCTTCACGCCGACGGGCGCTTCGCAATTGGCGCCGCCGCCGAACTCTACCGGGCGATTCTGGCTGACATTGAAGCACACGACTACGATGTGTTTTCCCGACGCGCGTATGTCAATAGGTGGAGGAAGCTGAAGCGACTGCCGGCAATCTGGTGGCGCAGTAAGACAATGCGGGGTCCCCGTCAAAATGGCTTCAACTCGCCGCATTAGTGGAATGGGGGAGTTTGTACATAAGTTGGTTCAATTCGGCAAGGTGCAGGGGAATCTACCTTGAGCTGTAGTTGCCGGAATGGCCTACAATCCGCAAGTCTTCAACAAGAGGGCAGCAGTTAATACGCCGAACACTGGTGAAACTTTCCTTTCAGCCCAGTAAGCAATATTCCCCTGTAAGAGACACAGAGATCGCGACTGTTTGCTGGAATCCGGTCGCGGTTGCAGGACGCCTACTTCGGGGTAAAGACAATAAACTCTTCACAGAAACGCCGCCCCAATTCCCCGGCCACCCTCCGAAATTGACAAGAACCGCAGCGGAAGCTAAAATTCCACCAGCCTCAGGTCCAATGCCGACGTAATTGGCTTCTCTGTTGGCGGGTAGTCCTGACGGTTCTTAGACGACTAGACGGAGACCTCCCCATTTTCGTCCCTGGCCCAAGCCAGGTCTGCCTCGTCTGAGTTTCACTCTCACTTGTTTCCCACAGTCCCACAGTCCCGCAAGGCAGTGGGCAAAAGAATATCTATGGTTGTCGATCGGCAAGCGCCGTCAAAAGTGGCTTCGGAAGGCGATAACAACGCGGACGATGCCATCCTCGAACTGCGAAACCTCAAAACACACTTCTTTCTCGAACGGGGAGTTGTCAAAGCAGTTGACGGGGTGAATGTCTCGGTTAGTCGCAAAAAAACCCTGGGCGTTGTCGGTGAAAGCGGATGCGGAAAGAGCGTCACCTTTCGCTCGGTCATGCGACTGATCCAGTCTCCACCAGGAAAAATCGTTGACGGCGAGATATTGCTGCATCGCAAAGATGGCGACACCGTCGATATCGTGAAGCTGGACCCGCGCAGCCGCCAGCTGCGCGACATACGCGGCGCGGAAATCGCCATGATTTTCCAGGAGCCGATGACCTCGCTAAATCCGCTCCATCCGGTTGGGCGGCAGATTTCAGAGTCGGTTCTACAGCATCAGGGGATGTCGCGCCGAGCGGCGCTTGAGCGTGCAGAAGAGATGTTGAACCGGGTCCACATCGCCGATCCGGGCCGACGCGTCGGCGAGTATCCGCATCAGCTGAGCGGAGGAATGCGACAGAGGGTAATGATTGGGTTGGCCCTGAGCTGTAATCCATCGATCCTGATCGCGGATGAGCCGACCACCGCGCTGGATGTTACGGTGCAAGCCCAGATCCTGGACCTGATGCGAGAACTGCAGGCTGACTTTGATTCCGCTATCGTCTTGATCACGCACAACCTTGGTGTTGTTTCGCAGATGGCCGATCATGTGGCGGTCATGTACATGGGGCGGGTGGTTGAGTACGCGCCGGTGTACGAGATCTTTCATAACCCTAAACATCCATACACGATAGGGCTTCTCAACTCGGTGCCGGTGCTGGGAAGGAAAGAGGACAAGAAACTGGTTCCAATTACTGGCATGGTGCCCAGCCCAATGGACGAGATTACCGGCTGCGCGTTTGCCGATCGCTGTCCCCATGCGATGGAGATCTGCTGGGAGCAACCGCCGGAATTCAAGGAACACGAGCCGGGTCATTCCGCGGCCTGTTGGCTGCATGACTGAAGCGGAGATGGCCATTGGTGGCTTGAATCTAGCCCGGAACGTAGCCTAGTAGGCATAACTCTCGACAAGTACACCTGATAGGTTTTTATCAGTTGCCGCGGCGTGTCACCACAGACGCGACCAGAGCACTTACAAGAAGCACTAATTCAAGGAGGAACTTGCATGATTGGTAGAGACAGAAGAACGATTTTCCTAGTCCTTTCGCTGCTGATTGTGGCAGCGATGCTAGTCAACGCCTGTGGCGGCGGAGACAGCGAACCGGAGGCAGCTGACGCCCCTCAAGAGGAAGCGGCGCCGGCTGCCGCGGAGTCAGAAGCTGAGACGGAGGACGAGGACAGTAAAGAAGCCATGATGGAAGTCGACCTGTCCCCCGGCGAATATCCTGAGCCGCAGCTGATCGTCGGTAGCACTGAACCGCAAAAGATGTCGTTGGACCAGATTCTGACCAACAAGGCTTTGGATTCCTACAGCGAACCGGACTGGGTGAGCGAGTTGGTGGCCGAAGGCCTATTGCCTCCGGTGGAAGAGCGCCTGCCGGTTGTTCCTCGAGTCATTCTTACTAGCGGCATGCGCAACGGCCTCGGTGTCTATGGCGGCGTCTGGCGCGACTTCTCCGCCTGCCCGACCGAGGGCTATAATCGCGGCGCAGGACAGAGCGCAGGCTGGTTTGGCATCGAAGCGGCCGCCTTCGCATCTCTGCTCAAGTCCGGCCCGATTTTCCGCCGCTCCGATGCGCTGGAGCCGCTGCCCCACCTGGCAAATAGCTGGGAATGGAGCGAGGACGGTTATGAGCTGACCATGAGTCTGCTAGAGGGGGCAAAGTGGTCTGATGGTCATCCATTCACCACTGAGGATGTGCTCTTCACGTGGGAGGACATGATTGTCGACCCAAACGTGCAGTCGCCGAAGGGGGCGTCGGCCTGGGTATTTGATGGTGAGATGACGCAACTTGAAGTGATCGACGACTTTACGTTCAAGTTCATCTTCCCGATCGAGTTCCCGGTCCAGGCTCTTTTCCAGATGGATGAAGGCGATTTCCACATCTCGCCGTCGCACATACTCAAACCGCTTCATCCCAAGTACAACAGTGAGATGGACTATGTGGACTTTGAGGCGGCAATGCCTCCGGACAAGACCCCGGTCGTTCTGGGGCCGTTCGTGCCGGTGGAGTACATCACCGATGAACTGATGATTCTGCGCCGCAACCCTTACTTCTGGGCTGTGGACGAGGCCGGAAACCAGCTTCCCTATTTGGATGAAGTTGTCTTTCAAAAGGGGCCTTCCGGTGTGGGGCGCACGCTGAGCACGCTGGCAGGCTCGGGCGATCATTCCAATTTGGAGAACCCCAGCACTTTCATCGAAACGCTGAAGCGGGCCGAAGAAGATGACGCTCACTTCTACGTCGAATGGGGCCCGGAGACGTTGGGTTTCAGCATCAAGCTGAACCTCTCAACTTCCCTGGGCGTGAAGGACGACAGGGACACGGCAATTCGCGAACTGTTCCGTGACGTCCGTTTCCGCAAGGCCCTCAGTTTTGCAATGGATCGCGAGGGCATCTCCCAGTCGATCATGCGCGGGCCGTTCCTGCGCGGATGGGCTGGCGGTCTGTTCCCCGGATCTTCTTACTTCGACCGCAGCACTGTCGCCTACTACAACAATAACCCGGAGGCCTCGGCAGCGTTGCTGGCTGACTTGGGATTCGAGGACACCGACGGTGACGGTATTCTGAACTGGCCGGCTGATCGCCTGGCGAGCGGCGAAAACCTCGCCCTGGCGCTCGTAGCCAGCGAAGATGCGGAAGAAACCCAGACAGTGGGCGACGCCGCCGTGACGCTGCTTGGCGACCTGGGCGTGCAGATCAACGTTCGGCCGCTCAACAGCGCGGCTCGCCGTGAGATGACCGAAGCCGGCGAGTGGGAGTTGCGGGTAGACCGCGACAGCCAAACATTCGCCGTTCCCTTTACGCGTTGCCGCGAACTGGCGCCGATCGATAAAGAGTTCAGTTTCCATCGCGAGGGCTCTGAGCCGCGTGAGCTTCTCGACTTCGAGCAGGAATTGGTCGACATCGTGCTGGCGTTCTGTGTGGAACCCAATACGGATGTGCGCTTAGAGTTGATGGCCGAGTACAACCGCATCACTACAGAGAATGTGCATTTCGTAGGCGTCTTCGTCGGTCGGTATGGTTTAGCGGCTGCCAAGCGCTTCAACAATGTTCCGGCTGGCATGCCAGTGTTCCTCTATCAGTGGACTTGGGATAATGTCATGGCCGAGCAGGTATGGGTTGCACCGGAAAATCAGATCGATCAACTGCGACCGGGCGTGATTGCAACCTACGAGAGCGAATAGTACACATATGAGTGAGAAGAGAGAGGAGAGAACCAGAGTGCGTTTCTTCTCCTCTCTCTTCCTTTGGTCATTCCTCTCTTCGCAGGTTTCTCTATGATTGGATTTATAATTCGCCGTTTCGCCGTCTCAGTAGCAGTCGTCCTGGGCATCGCGCTGGTCAGCTTCATTGTAATCCAGTTGCCCCCCGGTGACTATGCTGACGGCTATAAATCATTCCTTATCAACCAGGGAGGCGCGACCGAATCGGAAGCGGAGGCCCAAGCCGAGCTTTTTCGGCATCGCTACGGCCTCGATAAGCCGCTTCCTTTACAGTTCTATGTCTGGATTCGGGACATGGTGACAAAAGGGAGTTTCGGCTTTTCCTTTGCCTACAAGCGGGATGTGGGCGAACTTATCGCCGAGAGGCTACCCCGCACACTGCTCCTGGCAGTTCTCGCTCATCTGACTTCGACCGCAGTTGGCATTATCGCCGGCATCTTCGTCGCGCCACGGCAATACTCAATAGCGGACAACGTGGCGGCATTTATTGCATTTATTCTGTCGGCGCTTCCCCGCTTCTGGATCGCGTTGGCGATTATGTTTTTCCTCGTCTTTACCCTTAAGCAGGAGCATGTAACCGCATTCCACTCACCGCAATACCTGGTAGTACCGTGGGCATTCGGAAGTTTCGCAGAGATAAGTCAGACCTGGGCCAAGCTGCTGGATCTGCTCCAGCATATCTGGCCGGTTGTGGTTATCGCCGGGCTGGGCGGAGTGGCCCGCAACATGCGCGTTATGCGCGGCAACATGCTCGACGAATTGAACGCCCAATATGTAACGACGGCTCGCTCCAAAGGTTTGACTGAAGGGCAGGTCATGCGCCGACACGCGGTGCCGAATGCACTGCATCCGATCATCATGTACCAGGGGACCGTGCTGCCGTACATGCTGCAAGGCGAGTTGCAGGCGTCGATAGTTTTGGGTCTGCCGACGATCGGCACTCTGCTGCTGACTTCATTACGAAACGAGGACATCTACATCGCCGCCAGCTGTCTGTTGATTTATGGCGTTCTGCTGGTAGCCGGCAACCTGATCGCCGACGTTTCGCTGGCTGTGTTGGATCCACGCGTGCGGTTTTCTTAGGGACCAACACATGCAATGGATGGCGACTCATGAGACCTCGTAAGTGCAAGATATCGATATCCCTAGTGCTTTCACCATTGATTGTAATCGCTCTGTTCATCAACGCTGGCACACGCCCCGCTAGCGCTTCGACTCTGCAAAGTGTTTTTTTTCCTAATAACTGTCCCGATTCATTGGTGATTACTGGGACTCAAGAACTTGGAGAGTTTTGGGAGCAGTTCAAAAGGAAATTGAAAGAGGACAATGGAGGAAATTCCGACCTGGGATCCCAGTCGGAAAAGGAAGGTCGTTTTGACGATTCGCAATCAGTTTATGAAAGGTCAAATGGTAAGTTCGATCCTGAAGAAGACGCTGTCTTCAAAGTGCCCTCCATTGAGGAAGCGACTGTGCAAGAGGCCTCGGCCTCAGTTCCACCACCTGAGGAGGAACAACAGGGCTTGTGGGCGAACCTAAGGGAATTCTTAAGTCAGATAAGTGAATTGCGGGTAGAGATGCCCGACCTGAGTTTGGAAGAAGCAAAGAAAATATGGGATCAGATAGAGGGCCTGCGCGCGGAGATTCCAGAACTGAGTTTTGAGGAAGCCAAGGAGGTGTGGGGTCAGATACGCGGATTACGTGTAGGGATTCCGGACTTGAGCTTTGAGAAGGCAAAGGAGGTCTGGGGTCAGGTACGAGGGCTGCAGGAAGAGATGTCCGAGCTGAGTTTTGGGAAAGCACAAGCCGTCTGGTATCAGATACGCAGTTTGCAGGTTGAAATGCCCCACCTGAGTTTTGAAGAAGCGCAGGTTGTGTGGGGGCAAATAAGCAGATTACGTGTAGGGATGCCGGACTTGAGCTTTGAAGAGGCCAAGAAGGTCTGGGGTCAAATACGAGAGCTGCAAGAAGTGATGCCCGACCTGAGTTTTGAGGAAGCACAGGAGGCCTGGGGTCAGATACGAGAATTGCAAGAAGAGATGCCCGACTTGAATATCGGAATGGCAAGAGAAGTTTGGGCTCAGATACGGAGCTTGCACTTAGAAGCACCTGAATTGGACTTTGAAGAGGCAAGAAAGATTTGGTCTGAAATACAGAGTTTAGGAGCAGAAGCACCCGATCTGCGTTTCGAGGAAGCAAAGGCGACATTTGTCCAGATAAGGGAAGTGCGTGTAGAGATGCCAACCCTAAGTTTCGAGGAGGCAAATGAATTATGGGGTCAGGTACAGGGATTACAGGTAGAGATGCCCGATCTGAGCTGGGTGGCAGCTCCCTACGTTGAACGCGCGGAACACCTACTTTCGGAACAGGGATTCAAAGACACGGATGGAGACGGCCATTTGAACTGGCCTGAAGACAGCCCATTCGTCGGTGGCGAAAACCTGAACATTGAACTGGTTGTCACCGAGACTTCAGGCGTTGTGATAAGTCTCATCCCAATTGTCGGAGACACAGTTGATGGAGTCGCATTATTAGTTGGAAAGGATCCGTATAGCGGTGAGTGCCTGACAAAGACAGAACAGATAATTCTTGCTTTAGGTATTATTTTGTTACTCCCCATCTCAGTAAAGAGTGTGAAGGTAATCGGGAAACAGCTAGACAAAACCCAGCCTCTAATTCGGAAAATACTCGTAAATTCGCTGCCAAACTTGCCAGTTTCGATTCGCAGTGTACTGTTGAGTAATCTTGTCGACGACGCCTTTAAGGGCATGAGGCGTGTTACGGGACCGGGAGAGATTACGTCGATGGAGTTGGCGGGAAAGTTTGGCATTCAAGGCTTTTCCACTAGCAACTATCGCATGTCCTTGCGGAGGTTCACTGGAGTCAGTGAAGACGCGGTCAATGGATATGAGGCGCATCATTTGTTACCACAGACATTTGAAGCTAAATTCCTTGAGAACGGCATTGACAACATCAGCGATCCAAGGCTGCTCGTCTGGGTCGACAAGGAAGCGCATCAGAAGCTTAGCCCAGGCTATAGTGAGGCCTGGCGAACCTTCTTCGAATCGAATCCCAACCCACCCAAGACCCAGATACTTGAGGAAGCGCGTGAACTCGCAGAGGAGTATGGATATGAAGTCCTCTTCGAGACCTCTTGATAACAGCAGACTTTACGAGGTTGTCGATCCGCTGGCAACGCGTCCCTACCGGCTCCGCAGTCGGCTTGCTGCCGAAGCACTGCCCGACCGGGAGCAATTCCAACTGCTGGCGCAAGGCAAGTCTGCGATCACCGAACCCATACAGTTTGACGCTGCACAGGGAAGGGAGGCGACAGACTTTCTGTGGACTCAACTAATAACACCTGTTTGCATATCGGAAAGTGCAATTCGCATTCTGATGGAGAACAAAGTAAGTGGTTGGTCTACATATCCTGTTGAAGTCTTTGACCAAGAAGGCAAATTGTATCCTTACTATTTCGGTCTTGCGGTGACTGGCGCAGCATGCGAAGCTGATTATAGTCGCAGCGCGGTCGTTTCGAAACCACCGCCAACTCCCCGTGGCAGAAGCTATGACGTATTTCGGGGCCTCTACTTTGACGAGGATCAGTGGGATGGCAGTGACATGTTTTGGGTGGGCGGCGTACGCGTTGTAGTTGAAAGAGTCAAAGAGATATTCGTGCGATACAATGTAAGAAACGTGCGCTTTACGCCTCTGGCTGAACGCGAGATTCGTGTAAGGCATGTACGGAGGGACTGATTTCCCAATTGGGAATGAGACGGAATTGAGTTGAAAGTGCAGAAATGAAAAGTAAGGAGAGTTCAATCCAGGTCAACTTGCCGGACTTTGACCAGGACGAGGAGAAGCACGAGTCCTACTTCCAACTGGTCTGGCAGCGATTCAGGAAGAGCCGGCCGGCCATTGCCGGCGGGCTGATGGTGCTTTCGCTGATCATTCTGGCTATTTTTGCCGAGTTCTTTGCCCCAGTTGACCCCACCGACGCGATTTTGCAGGACAGCTTCATTCCCCCTACCCGAATCCGCATGATCGACGAAGAAGGCAATTTTCATCTTCGCCCGTTTGTCTACAACTTGGCCGTGACAATCGACCCCAAGACATACGAGCCTTTGTGGGAGGAGGACCCATCCCAGCAATATGAGATCAAATTTTTTGTCAGGAGCTGGGAATGGGAAATCCTGGGGCTAATACCCACGAGCTGGCATCTGTTCGGCGTAGGTGAGGGCGGTAAGATACATCTGCTGGGCACGGAAAAACAAGGTAGAGATCTGTGGGGACGGGCCTGCTCTGCCGGGCGCATCTCGCTGTCGCTGAGCCTGTTTGCAACTTTCGTCAGTATCGTCGTCGGAGCGGTCGTCGGCATCATCTCCGGCTACTATGGGGGCATGATTGACAACATAATCCAGCGTATCGTGGAATTCGTGGCCAGCTTTCCGCAGCTTCCTCTCTGGTTGGCGCTGGCTGCGATCATTCCACGCACGTGGGACTCTCTACAGGTGTTCATGGTTATGGTGATCATCTTTTCGTTGCTCTCGTGGACGCTATTGGCGCGCGAGGTGCGGGGCAAAGTGTTAGCTTTTCGCGAAACCGACTTCATTCTGGCCGCCAAGGAGATGGGCGCGTCCGACGCCCGTATTATATTCCTTCATCTGTTTCCCAACTCGATCAGTCATATCATTGTTGTCCTGACGCTGACTATCCCCCAAATCATTCTCGCCGAAGCATTTCTCAGCTTCCTGGGGATTGGAATTCAGGAACCGCTGGTCAGTTGGGGCTTTTTGATGCGTGACGCACAGAATTTGCAGACGCTGGGCACGCATACCTGGATCATGACACCGGTTATCTTTATCATTGTGGCCGTGCTGGGATTCAACTTTCTGGGTGACGGCCTGCGCGACGCGGCCGACCCTTATTCGATTGTCTGAGATAGAGACGGAGTGTGGAGGTGGGCAGGCGGAAGTCGTTGCAGAGAAGCGGCGGCGCTCTTGGCGGTGCGTTTCGAGCCTTGGCGCGCCCCTTTACCCTGATCTTGCTTCTGCTCTTGTTGTTCGGATTCGGTACGGTAGTTGCCGTCTTTGCCTGGCCCAAGCCTGCCACCGCGTCAGTCAGCGGAACGGTTACCGACGCCGAAGGACCGGTCGCCGGCGCGCTGGTACGGGTTCAAACGACTGCAAACCATACGTATACGAGGGAAGACGGCGGGTTCACGATCGAAGGCATTCCAATTGCTGAGGACGTGACCCTGGTGGCGTGGGCGGAGGGCTACATCTTCGGCTGGACCGAGGCGAGCGGCGGAGATGTAGATGTCAGCATTGCGCTTCATCCGCATAATCGCGTTGACAATTCCGTCTACGACTGGGAGCCTTCTGCAAACTGTGGAGAATGCCATCCATCCTTTTCAGAATGGCAACGCGACGCGCACAGCCAGTCAGCCGTCAACGTTCGTTTTCTGACCATGTACAACGGAACGGACGTTGAGGGAAATCGCAGCCGCAACAGCAACTATTATACCGGCTTGCCCCGCACGCGCGACCCTGACGATCCCTACTATGGACCCGGCTTCAAGGTGGATTTTCCAAAGAGGGACGGCAACTGCGCGGCCTGCCATACACCAATGGCGTCTAAACTGGACGCCGACAACAGTTGCGGCTGGAACGGTTGCCACATGCAGGAAACAAGCGAAGCCAGCGATGAATTGCCCGATGGCGTCAGCCCCAATGCCGCAGTCGGCGTGGCCGCCGAAGGGATCTCCTGTGATTTCTGCCACAAAATCGGCGCCGTGGAGTTCATTACCGATTCGGTGCTACCGGACCCAGCGATGCCGGGCATTCTATCGCTTACGCTATACAGGCCTAAATCGGGAGAGGACCTGCTAATGGGGACCGTTGATGACGTTTCCCGACCATTGGACAGTTTCAACCAGCTGCACGGGGAGAGCGCATTTTGTGCTGCCTGCCACTACGGCGTCAACGATACAACCATTATTTATAACTCATACGGGGAGTGGCTGGAAAGTCCGTACAGTGATCCTGATACCGGCGAGACCTGCCAGGGATGTCATATGCCCGCAGCGCCGCGGCTGACATCCCGGATGGAGACCCTGGTGCAGACAGCGGCCTGGCTGGAAAGGGCCAGCGGTCGTACGCTGCCCTCCGGGCTGGGCAAACTGGCTGAGCGCTCGCAGCGAAGCTATTTCGTTTACCCGGAAAAGGGGGGACTCTACCGGGAGCTGGACCAGATCCACCAGCATCAGATGCCCGGGTCCACCGATGAACAGTTCCTGAGAGGCGCAATTGCGCTGGATGTAACGGCCGAAATCGAAGGAACTGAGATTGTTGTGAACACACATGTACGCAACACGGGGGCAGGCCATCACTATCCCACCGGTTCGCCCCTGCGCCAGGTGCTACTGGTTGTGCGGGCGACCGACAGCAGCGGAAATGAACTGCTCTTTATCGAGGGCGGGGAACTGCCTGAATGGGCTGGCGACGTGGCCGGAGAGGCAGGCCAGGGCTTCGCCAGGATTCTGCGCGACACGCTCACGGGCGAAGAACCAACTTTTTCTCATTGGCGGATGGTGGAGTTGGTCGAGGACACGCGCATTCCTGCACAATCAACCAGTAGCAGTTCCTATGTTTTTGCCATTTCAGAGGAAGCCGATACCCAAGCCGGCACAGCTATACGCATAGAGGTGCAATTGATTTACCGTCGGGCGTTCCAACAGCTGCAGGCGTGGAAGGGTTGGACAGATCCGGATATCATTTTGGCTTCGACACAGATACAACTTGATGTCGCGCCCCAAGAGAACCGCTAGAGCACACATAGATGGAAGATATTCTGCTGGAAGTCAATGACCTCAAGCAATGGTTTCCGATTCGCCAGGGATTGCTGCAACGCATAGTCGGGCACGTTAAGGCTGTCGATGGCGTTAGCTTCGTTATCCACCGTAACGAAGCCCTGGGACTTGTGGGAGAGAGCGGCTCCGGCAAAACGACTGTCGGGCGTTCCGTACTGCGGCTCTACGATCCGACGGCGGGCGAAATCTGGTACACCTCGGCCGAAGGCAAGCGCATCGACATCGCTAATATTGACTTGGCTGACATGAAGCCCCTGCGAAAAGAGATGCGCATGATTTTCCAGGATCCGTTCAGTTCTCTCAATCCGAGGCTGACGGTGAAGGACCTGATTGGGGAGCCGCTCATCATTCACAAAGAGGCCTCGGGCGGGGAGTTGGAGGACAGGGTTGCTCAATTAATGGCTGCGGTTGGGCTCGACCCGACCCACAGGCAGCGCTATCCCCACGAATTCTCCGGCGGACAGCGTCAGCGTATTGGTCTTGCACGAACGCTTGCCCTAAGGCCGCGACTTATCATTGCCGATGAGCCGGTATCGGCGCTGGATGTGTCGATTCAGGCCCAGGTGCTCAACCTGCTCCAGGAGTTGAAGGACGAACTGGGGTTGACCTATCTCTTCATTGCCCACGACCTGTCGGTTGTTGAGCATATGTGTGACCGGATCGCGGTCATGTATGTGGGGCGGCTGGTGGAAGTTGCCGAATCGGACAAACTTTTGCGGCGCCCGCTTCACCCGTATACGGAAGCGTTGGTTTCCGCGATTCCGCCGGCCGATCCGGACATCAAGCTAAATCGGATCATTCTGGAGGGTGACATTCCCAGTCCGGCCAATCCGCCGCCTGGTTGCGTATTTCATCCCCGCTGCCTTTACGCGCAGGAGCAATGCATGAAAGAGGTGCCGCACCTGGAGGAGATTGAACCCGGCCACTTTGCCAGCTGTCACTTCGCCCAAGAACTGACGTTGCAGGGAATCGGAGAAACCGAATGACCGAGGACCTCTCTGCCAGAGGGAAAATAAACGTTGACGCGGCGTTGCTTGCCTATCTACTTCCCGTGGTAGGGCCGGTATACATCCTGGCCCTAAGGAAGGACGACGCCTTTTCCCGGTACCATGCTTTCCAGTCACTGACAATTGTGTTGGCACTGATACTGGCGCCAACGGCCTGGTTTTTGTTCTCGTGGCTGGTCTCTCTCCTGCCCTTCGGCGGCGTTGTTGCAGCATATATTTTTGCCTTGGTGATCGCTGTCTATTTGGCGGCAGTCGCGTCCTGGGTGGCGGGAATCGTCAATGCACTTCGTGCCCGGCGTAAACCAGTGCCCTTTTTTGGGCGCATGTTGGGGACATGAACGGCGTGGCGGTTGGGGCAACGGCAGGGCCTGATGCTATGATCGATACTGAGAGCCGAAATGACGGTATGGGTATGCGGCCGCCATTTCGATTCTGTCCGGCTGCGGTTCAACGAAAGGGTAGGCGTCGAGAAGCGGCGCGTCCATTCCCGTCAATCAATTAAAGGTGGTACGAAAATGACCAAGATTTCATTCATCGGCGCCGGCAGCTTTGGATTCACGCGCAAGCTAGTCAAAGACGTGCTCACTTTTCCTCTTCTTGAGGGTGCCACCATCTGTCTGATGGACATAGATCCTCTTAAGCTCAAATACATCGAGCAGGCAATTAAACGCATCGTACGCGAAGGGGATTATCCCGCCAGCGTCGAGTCCACTATCAGCCGCGAGGAAGCCTTGGATGGCGCCGACTACGTTATCGTCACAATTCTGGTCGGCCAAACCCGTGTGTGGCGCAGTGACATCGAGATTCCCAAGCAGTACGGTGTCGACACAAATATCGGCGACACGCGCGGTCCTTCCGGTATTTTCCGCTCCATGCGTACCACGCCGGTGATGGTGGACATTGCCAGGGATATGGAAAGACTCTGTCCGGATGCGGTAATGCTCAACTATACAAACCCGATGGTTATCAATTGCCGAGCCATTCAGAAGGAAACCAGTATCGTCGCGACGGGCCTCTGCCATAGCGTGCAGGGCACTGCAAACATGTTGGCGCGCTGGATCGGTGCGCCTGCCGACGAGATAACCTTCACCTGCGCCGGCATCAACCACATGGCCTGGTATCTGAAATACGAATGGAACGGCGAGGATGCTTACCCCCTTATCCGCAAGGCCATAACAGAGCGGGCAGAGGTCTACAACGAAGAGCAGGTGCGCAATGAGATGTATTTGCACCTCGACTACTACCCGACCGAATCGAGCGGTCACCACTCCGAGTACAATCCTTGGTTCCGCAAGCGCCCGGACCTGATAGAGAAGTACTGCACGCACGGTACTGGCTGGAACCCCGGTGAATACGCTTATGTCCTGAAGCACTATTCGGATCGGGAGGAGACGTGGCACGAACAGATTCGGGACTGGCTCGACAATCCCGACCCCCTGGATCTGTCTCGGGGGTATGAATACGCTGCCTACATCATCAATTCGCTGGAAGGAGGCGAGCCGTTTCAGTTCAATGGCAACGTGCCCAATGGCAGCGGCCCGACGCCGCTGGTGGACAATCTGCCGGTGGGCGCGTGCGTCGAAATCCCGGTCTGGGCAAGCAGCAAAGGGCTGGAGAGTGTGCGAGTGGGCCCTCTGCCGGCGTCGGTTGCCATGCTGACCGGCCTTAGTTCACAGATCGAAGAGATGGCGGTTGAGGGCATATTGGAAGGTGATCCGCGCAAGATTTTCCAAGCAATTCTGCACGACCCCTTGACGACTGCAGTATTGACTATGGCTGAGATTCGCGAGATGGTCAATGAGATGTTTGCCGCCAATGTCGAGCACCTGCCAACTTTTTCCAGTTACGAAGTCGAAGGGGACCGGCCGATGCGACTCTTGACCGAGCCGCAACTGGAACCGATTCTGGCCGATTGAATGGGAATAATCCAAAACACAGAGGAGAGCGCAAAATGCTGTACGAGTACCGTATCTACGAGTGTCACCCTGGCAAACGGGACGAATGGGTTCAATACATGGAAAGTGTGATCATCCCCTTCCAGGTATCAAAGGGAATGGTCGTTGCCGGTTCATTCATCGACGAGGAAGATGAGAACTGCTATGTGTGGATGCGTCGGTTCAAGGACGAGTCCGACCGCGAGGCACTCTACGAAGCAGTATACCAGTCCGACGGATGGTTGAATGAGATCGGGCCGCGCATCCCCGACATGCTCAACCGATCGACCATCAAGGTCATGCGTCTTGTGCCAACTGAAAAGTCGGTGATGCAGTAGGGATAACGTAGACTGAGGCGGGTCAACAACATTGAACCGTGCGAGGCCCCAACGGACGGCGGGCCGGCCCGGTATGATGGTGTTGCCCGCCTGTTCCGACTGGCTCCGACCTATTGCTGCTGCTGCTGCTGCTGTTGCTCTTGTTCGCGTCGCAGCCGCGAACTGTTCGGTTCCTCTTCCTGCTCCCTGGTCGACCAATTTCCGTTGAACAGCAGGTCGGGCGGAATAGCTTCGTCCTCTGCTTCAGAGATGTGGACCCCTACGGTAAGTTCGCTACGCGAGCCACCTTTGTAGGTCCCCCTTGTAGGGGGAACGTCCGCGTAATCTCTGCCGACCGCTATGCGGATATGCTTATCGTTTACATGCGTGTTGTTAGTTGGATCCAGCCCTATCCAGCCCGTGGCAGGCAGGAATGCCTCCACCCACGCATGGGATGCCCCGGAGATATCGGTCTCCTCTTTGTTTTCCTGTTCCTGGAAGATGTAACCGCTGATATAGCGCGCGGGGATACCTGCCCTACGCAGCAAGGCAATCATGATGTGCGTGTAATCCTGACAAACGCCGCGGCGATTCTGTAGGGCGATATCAATTGGCGAATCAACGGCCGTGCTGTACGGCGTATATTCCAAGGCAGCATGAATCCGGAAATTCAACTGGATGAGAGCGCTCAGAGGATCCTGGTCGCGGCTGAAAACGATCTCTTCTGCGAAGTCGGTTAGCAGCAGGGTAGTGCGAGCAAAATGGCTGGGCGACAGCCAGTCCCAATGCTGGCCGGTTGCGGCGACCTCGCCCAATCCGGTCCATTCAGAAGAATCCAGCCTATCTGGCAAGGGTGCTGCCTCCTGGACCATAACAAGGGTTTCGGCGCGCAAGAGCAACTCTGAATGGCGTCGGGGAATGTCGAAATAGTGGATCGTGTTCTGCATGCAGTCGCTGGCCATCAGTATCTGGGCGTGCGGCCAGACTTCCAGTTGGAAGTTGAGACAGCGCTGCTGGCGGTCGGTACGAGGTTGCATGCGCACTTCCATCGTGCTCTCGCTGACCGCCGGATCATATCGATATCTGGTGTGATGGTGAATAGTGTAGTATTTCATTTGTTCAGTTTAGGGGATGGGCTGTCAGGAAAATACCTCATCGATCGGATAGTCGAAATAGGCTTCATTCAGCCCATCGTGGATTTGGTCGCAATTTTTCATAATGTCGACGATAAAGGGCTGCGGCCCAATTTGAACGACGTCATCGATCTGGCTGTACTGCAGATGGGCCCGCAGTTTTCCAGCGGTTCGATTCAGGTCTCCTGCGCGGCGGGACTCGGTTGCACCTGCGAGTTGCTCAAGCAAGTTGGCTAATTGGTTGACATTGAATCTTGCAGAATATGGCAGGTATGAATGGAGCAACAGAAAGGTCGTCACTAAACGCGTTTCTGGCCGGGGGTCGTATACCCTGCAATATGATTCAAACGAGTTGCAGGCGCGGAGAACTCCAATGCCATTGAGCGGATCAACTGTCTCCAGTTTCTCTCCGCCCTCAACGCCAAAGTAGCGAAAATGTGCTTGCAAGAGGCTGCATACCGAGAATACGCGCTCCAGGTGTCCTCCGACCTGAATATAGAGCCACCCTTCATCGTGCAATTGTGTTGAAAATGCCAGGCCTTGAAAGAGAGAGACGCTGGTTTCGAGTTCCCTGAAGAAGTTGTCACGCTCGTCGTTCCAATTGTGGTGGCCTTGCCAGGAATGCAGACGCAAATAGAGTCGGTTTATGTGTTCCCAAAGTTGACTGCTCAGTTGGGAGCGTACGGAGCGGGCGTTTGTTCTGGCCAGGTTGATACAATTTGATATCGAGTTATGTTTTTCGGCGTCGAACGTTAGATTGTGAGCCATCTGCAGAGCTACTTCGCTATCCACGACACCATTCTTCATGAGAGGAGGGGGTTGGCGCAAAGCGGAGAAGAACTGCTGCCAGCCACGATCGTTGCCGGCCTGAGCGGCCTGGCCGACCATGAAGTTCATTCGAACTCTAAGAAGGCGGATTGTGTTTTCCGCCCGCTCCATATAACGTCCGAGCCAGTACATACTGTCAGCCGATCTTGAGAGCATGATCGCGTTTCCTATATTGGGCTCAACTTTCTTGCAAGACCCAGGTGTCCTTGCTGCCGCCGCCCTGGGATGAATTAACCACAAGCGATCCTTCACGCAGGGCTACGCGCGACAGTCCTCCGGGAACAATGACCGTGTTTTCCTTCTCACCGCCGTAGAGAACAAACGGACGTAGATCAACGTGGCGGGAGACTACATTGCCATTTATGTAACAAGGGGCACGGGAAAGGTTCAGCGTTGGCTGAGCAATAAAGTTACGAGGATCAGCCTGTATCTGTTGGCGGAAGTTCTCACGATCCTGACGCGTGCTGTAAGGGCCGATAAGCATGCCGTATCCACCGGACTCGCCAACGGCTTTGACGACCAGTTTGTCGAGATTCTCGAGCACGTAAGCACATTCGTCTTCGCGCATGCAGAGATAGGTTTCAATATTTTGCAGGATCGGATCTTCACCCAGATAATATCGGATCATTTCGGGTACGAATGAGTAGACCGCCTTGTCGTCGGCTATTCCAGTTCCTATAGTGTTGGCAAGTGTTACATTTCCAGCGCGATAGGCGTTGAACAGGCCGGGAACTCCCAGGACTGAATCTGTGCGAAAGTGTAACGGATCGATGTACTCGTCGTCAATGCGACGATAGATGACGTCAACCCGTTGCAACCCGCCAGTCGTTCGCATGTACACAAATCCGTCATGGATGAGCAAGTCCGCGCCCTCGACAAGCTCGATTCCCATAACGCGCGCCAAGAAGGTGTGCTCAAAGTAGGCTGAATTGAAGATCCCAGGTGTCAACAAGACGATTGTCGCGTCGCGACCTTTGGGTGTTAGCGCCTGCAACTGTTCCAACAACACCTGGCCATAGTGACCGATGGGCTGGATGCCATATCCGCCAAACATTACAGGGAAGACCTGAGTCATAACCTCCCGATTGGCAAGCATATAGGAAACGCCGCTGGGCACACGCAGGTTGTCTTCCAAAACGGCGAATTCGCCGCTGGGAAGACGAACAAGGTCGGTACCAACTATCGAAGTGTAAACGTCATTGGCGACCCTGACTCCCCTCATCTCCCTCTGATAGTTCCGGCAACTGTAAATGAGATCGAACGGTACTCTCCCTTCCTGCAAAATACGCCCCTCATGGTAAACATCGCGCAGGAAAAGATTGATGGCGTGAATGCGCTGGCGCAAACCGCTGTCGATGGTATTCCATTCTTGGTCGCTTATGATGCGGGGAAGGATGTCGTAAGGGAAGATGCGTTCAATCGTGGAGTCTTCGCCATAAACGGTGAAGGTGATGCCCCGGTTCAGAAACGTCAGATCGGCGGCCTGTTGACGCTGCGTAAGTTCGCTGGCTTGCAGTTCAAGGATACTCTGAAGCAACTTCTGGTACGGCTCCCGGGGACGGCCGTTAGCCTGAAACATCTCGTCGAAAATGTTCCCGTCCAGGGCATAATTGTTGAACAGTCTGAGGGCACTTTCGCTTTCTGGTTCGTTTTGACTTGACGCTTGATTTCCCTTCATTGCTTCTCTTTTAATTAACTCTGGGAGGCTGGCAAAGGCGAAATGTGCTCAAATCTCTTGCCGGTTCTGGCAGCGCCAAGGTTTGAAGATCTCTTTTCTGCGCCATGCAGCCCTTGTTTCCCTCAGTACTCAATCAGAACTTTGTCAAGGCCCCCGAAAAGGTCAGGGGAAAGATCCGTTAGATATTTAGTTGAAGCGAACTGTAGTTGGAAAGTAGTAAGACTCCCCTGAATGCAAGGCCATTTAGTGGAATTGGCGTATTATGCCCAATGTTGGTCACTTTATGCAAGCCGCAAAAAAGTTGCGTGGAAAGCGATCCAAGCTCCAGTCTGAGCGGCCTGGCCTCAAGGCGCGACCGAACCGTGTCCTGGCGATCGGTCGGAGGCACACGACGCGCTGCAGCAGCGCCGGGACCGGTCCATTTGACAATGCCGACCTGCTGGTCGTAACATGTAGTCATCCGTTCGTCAGCGCCAACTGCCATCGCCTGCTAGAGATTGAGAGGAACAATGGTATGACCGAACTCTCACTGCGCGGCGTCTTTGCCCCCACTCTTACGCCCGTCCGCGCCGACCTGTCCATCGACCTGCCGGCATATATTGAATTCTGCAATCGTCTCCTGGAGGGTGGCTGCCACGGGCTCGTGCTCTTCGGCACAAACAGTGAAGCAACATCATTTTCGGCGGGAGAACGTATGGCCGCGGTCGACGCGGTGATAGGAGCGGGCATTCCGGCGAGCAGACTGGTTGTGGGCACCGGCGCCGCTTCGATTGTCGAAGCGGCCGATCTGACCCGCCACGCGGTACAATCCGGTTGCCGCGGCGCCCTGACATTGCCACCTTTCTACTATTCGGGCGTTACAGAAGAGGGTCTCTTTCGCTCGTTCGCAGCGGTGCTCGATCGCGTGGACGACGAGCGGCTGCGCATGTACTTCTACCACATACCACAAGTGAGCGGCATCCCTCTTAACCCGTCGCTGCTCACTCGGCTGGCGGAGGCGTATCCTGGCCAGGCCGCCGGCGTTAAGGACAGCTCCGGCGACGTGAACACACTATTTGGACTGCATGAAGTGGCGCGAAACTTCCCTGGTTTCGCTGTATTCTGTGGAACGGAGGGCCTGCTGCTGAAGAACATGCAGGGCGGCGGGGGCGGCTGTATCTCCGGCATGGCAAACGTCCTGCCGCATGTCATTCGCGATCTGTATGACAATTGGAAGGCAGCCGATGCCGAGGACCGCCAGAATCGTACCAATTGGGTCCGCGACGCCATTCTCGAATCCGGTTTCAACATGATCGCATCGCTCAAGGTAATTGTGGCAGACCAGACAGGCAGACAGGGTTGGAGCCGGGTCCGTCCCCCTCTGGTCGACCTTACCGAGGCGGAACAGGAGCAACTGCTTGCACGCCTGTCGCGACCGGTGCCTGCCTGATCTTCCCGTCCAAGCTGACCGCCCTGATACCAGGTCTCGAAGTATGATTCGATTCTTCTGCGTAGTACGAAACGGGTTGAAATCGCTCGCGGGAGACAAGAGTCAGGCCCCGCGCGTGCATGAAACTTTGATCTGTGAAATTTGGAGGAAAGGAGCCTTACCATGTCACCGCAAATGCGTATCGGCCTGGGCCAGTTCAATGAACTGACCGATGAAAAACTGGCGTTCATAAAGCAGCTGGGCGCCGATGATTTCCTCATGAACACGCCGAGACTCCCAGGCGATAAGCAATGGGAGTATGAAGATCTCAAGGCGGCCTCGGATCGAGCTAAGGCGGCCGGGCTGCGGTTGATCTGCCTGGAAAACGTGCCGGTCAGCTTCTACGACAAAGCGATGCTGGGCCTGCCCGGGCGAGACGAGCAGATCGCCCATATGCAGACGACAGTTCGGAATATGGGGCAAGCCGGGATTCCGATTCTAGGTTACCATTGGATGCCCAACTCGGTCTGGCGCACTCCGGACCCGGCGCCGCTGCGGGGCGGAGCGCGCGGCACCCGATTCAATTTGGAGGAGCATGATCCAGCTGAACTGACGCACGGTCGCGCTTATGACGCGGACGAAATGTGGGCCAACTACGAATACTATCTGGAGCGGCTTCTGCCGGTGGCGGAGGAGGCGGGCGTTACATTGGCCCTACATCCTGACGATCCTCCGGTGGAGTCTCTCGGCGGCGTTGCCCGTATTTTTCGCAATTTCGAGGGGTTCAAGCGGGCTATAGACCGCTTTGACAGCCCTAACCACGGGCTGGATTTCTGTATGGGCTGCTGGTCGGAAATGGACGGGCATGACTATGTCCTTGAAGCAATCCGCCACTTTGGAGGCCGCGACCGCATTATCTACGTCCATTTCCGTGATGTTCAGGGCACGGTCCCCTGCTTCAATGAGTGCTTTATCAACGAGGGCAACGTAGATCCTTTTGAGGTGATGAAGACGCTGAAGGAAGTAGGCTTCACCGGATTCATGATCACCGATCACGTGCCGGCGATGGTAGAAGACAGTTCCTGGGGACACCGCGGTCGCGCCTATGCAATCGGTTACATGACGGCAATGCTTGAGATGGTAAATCGGCTTGCAGCGTAGAAGTGCACAACGTGCCGGGCGGACTCTAACCGTAGCAAGAATCAGCCATTGTCGCTACAGAATATATACCTATGCGTTTTCCACCTCTTGATCCCCAGCTCCTCCAAGACCGCCTTGAGCCACCCGTCGGCCCAGTTCGTATTGTTCTGGACACCGATACATACAACGAAATCGATGATCAGTTTGCAGTCGTCTATGCGCTGCTTTCGCCGGAGCGGCTGACCGTGGAAGCCCTCCACGCGGCGCCATTTCACAACAGTCGTTCCTCCGGTCCGGGTGACGGTATGGAGAAGAGCTTCGAGGAGATCCACCGTCTCTTGGCGCGTCTGCCGTCGATCGACATGCCGAGGGATGCGTTTGTGATGCGGGGGTCTATGAAGTGGATGGCGGATAGCGAAACACCGGTCGAGAGCGATGCAACCGCTGACCTCATCGAACGGGCACTGGCCTCGCCTCTGGACGATCCCCTCTATGTTGTCGCCATCGGCGCCATCACAAATGTTGCTTCGGCACTGCTGCTGGAGCCGGCAATTCGAGAGCACATCGTCTTGCTATGGTTGGGCGGGCACGCCCGCCACTGGCCGGACACGCGCGAGTTCAATCTGCGCCAGGATCCGATTTCAAGCAGCATTGTTCTGGACTGCGGCGTTCCGCTGGTGCGGTTCCCTTGTATGGGTGTCGTCTCTCACCTACATACAACCTTGCCGGAAATGACCGCGCATGTGATGGGAAAAGGCGCGATCGGCGATTATCTCTACCAGATATACTGTGACTACCATGCCGATCAGTTCGCCTATTCCAAACAGATTTGGGATTTAGCTCCGTTAGCGTGGTTGGTGAATCCCAAGTGGGCGCAGATGGAAAAGGTCAGTTCACCGCGCCTGACAGATGCGATTACCTGGGCCTTCGACGAGAACCGCCCGACTATTTCCTGTGCCCGCTATGTCGACCGCGATGGAATCTTCCGCGATTTGTTTACAAAGCTGGAGCAGGTTGCCTCTTAGTCGTAAACTATCAGTCGGCAAACTCTTTAGGTTGATTCCCCCGATGAATTTCTCGCTCATGCGATACGAAGCACCGTCCGATTCGCTGCGTCGTATCGTACTCGATCAGATCGACGGGGCAATTCTTCAATTGGCGCGCGATGATAATCTGAATGAAGGGATTCACGAGGCGCGCAAGCACTTTAAGCGAGTCAGGGCGGTGTTGCGGTTGTCGCGCGGCGCGCTGCCAGCCGAGATATACCGTTCCGAAAACCAGTTCTTCCGTGATCAGGGCCGTATTCTCTCTCCTATTCGGGACAGCGCGGTCTACATCGAAACAATGGATATGCTCCGGCGGCGGTACGGGCTACAAGTGACCGACGCGTCTTTCTGGCGTTTGCGGCAATCGCTTGTAGAGGAGCACGGCTCAGTCTTGAAGAGTTTCGCCGGGGACGAGTGGCTGCTCCCCTCCGTGATCGAAGCTCTGAAGGATGCGCGACGCAGGGCATTGGACTGGAGGTTTGGCGCTGCCGGCTTCTCTCTGTTCGCAACCGGGCTTCGCAGGACCTATGGTCGCGGCCTGAAAGAAAAAAAGGTCGCTTATGCCCAACCCACCACCGAGAATTTCCATACCTGGCGCAAGCGGGTCAAATATCTCTGGCACCAGTTTCAGGTCCTGGGGCCACTCTGGCCCGCGCTGATGAAGGTGCTGGCGCAGGACTGTGACCGGTTGGCCGATAGACTGGGCGACGAACATGATTTGGCGGTGATGCAAGAGTCTCCGCTTGTCCAGGAAATGCAGGGCGCGAACAGGGGGAATGCTGAAGTTTTCTCTTCGATTGTCTCTCGCGAACGAAGCCGCCTGCGCCGCGCGGCTACTCCTCTGGCCGAGCGAATCTATGTCGAAAGCGCAAACCGGTTCGTTGTTCGCGTCGAAGGCTATTGGCTCGCATACCACTCGCAGGGCCTCACAGACCCTAGGTGAAAGGCGCGACCCGCATCTCCATGAAAAGTGAGCGACTGACACGTCAACTGCGATTTATTCTCGAAATTGACAAGCTGAAGGGCATCCTGCGCCGTTCGCTGCTGCTGGACAGTGGTAGGCGCGAGAACTCTGCCGAACATTCCTGGCATCTGGCGATAATGGTCCTGGTTCTGGCCGAACATGCTAACGAGCCTTTCGATGTGTTACATACTCTCAAGTTGGTTCTAATCCACGATATCGTCGAGATTGACGCCGGCGATACCTACGCCTATGACGCGGGAAGCCATGCGGACAAAGCTGAACGGGAGCGTAAGGCGGCGCATCGCATCTTCGGTCTGCTGCCGGCCGAACAGGCTGCGGAGATGATCGAACTCTGGGAGGAGTACGAAAGCCAGCGAACACCGGAGGCCCGTTTCGCATTGGCGATGGACCGGCTCATGCCCCTGCTGCACAACTATCATACAGGGGGCGTTACCTGGCGGGAGAACCAAGTCACTGTTGCTCAAGTAGAAGAGCGCATGGCGCCGGTCGCACTAGGCTCCGAAGCGCTCGGGAACGCCGTCACCACAGTAGTGGAACAGGCAATCGCAGCCGGCCTGCTGCCCCATGCCTGGCCTAAGCAGTAACTCCAAACTCAGAACCTATGCGCATAATCGAACGCGCCGACAAGACCCAGAATACTGCGGGCAGCGGAGGAAACGCGTATCAACTCCTTATCCAGGAGATCTCGCCTCCCTAGTTCGGGACTTGGTACGCCCATGCGTTCCCACTTGGATTTCGGATTCTGGGCTGCCTTCATCGTTCTCCATTCTCTACTATTTCTGCCTGTCGTCCTGATGGACCGCGAGGATGGGGCGGTTCTGCCGACTGTCCACCTTGACGGTAGCTCCTTGGACGAGCTCTGGCGGCAGCTTTTTGTCTGGCGCAGAGAACCCGATCTGTTGCGGTTCAACTCCGAAATCGTACTCTTCGTCGCATTGTGGACGATCTGGCCTTCGTTGCGAAAGCGCTGGATTCGTTATTCCTTCGTTCTAGTCTATGTCCTTTTCTTCCTTTACTATCTTTATGAGGGAGTGACTTTCACATTTTTCAGTGTCGAGCCTGTCTTCTATACACAGCTGCGAATGGCAACGGAAGGGTTCAGTTTTTTCTTGGAGAACGCCCGAGTTGGCACCGCATTTGTTGCTGGAACGGTGCTGCTCATCGTCGGCGGCGCGGCACTGGTTGCACGGTTGGCTCGCTATGTGTTGCCTGACAGCGGCCCGGGACCGATTTCTCGCGCAGTGCTGGGTTTGCTGGCGGCAATCGTGGTCATTCAGGCAATCTTCCTCCCAGACCGGATATCACGTCCGGAAATGGTGTTCAGCAGTATCGTCGCAAAAATGGCTCGAAACATTGGCGAATCCCAGCGCGTGCATGACAGTGTAAAGCGATCTGATAGCGCCAATGTACGCCTCGTCTATGACTACGGTCGCTACAATTTGGCCCAGCACCCTCCCATCTATATCATTTTCAGCGAATCGTACGGTACAGTGCTTTATAAGAGAACAGACTGGTGGGTTCGATACAAGGCGCTATCGCAGCGACTGGACAAGAAACTGGCCGACGCGGGCTGGCACGTCTCATCGGCCCGTAGCTTGGCGCCCACGTGGGGGGGCGGTTCCTGGATGTCGTACACAAGCGCACTCTTCGGTCTCCGCGTCAGTTCGGACCCTCAATACTATGCCCTGCTGGACAGATATCAATATGAGGAGTACCCGGATCTGGGCAGGTTTCTGAAAGGGCAGGGTTATCGTTACTACCGCCTGACTGCGCTGTCAATGGGATTGCCCGAGTCCCAATGGAGGAAATACGCCTCCTTTTATGGGGTGGACCGCTGGCTGCAGTATGAAGATCTGAATTTCGTTGGTCCCGAATATGGATGGGGACCTGCGCCGCCAGACCAGTACTCACTGAACTTTGCTCGCGAGACGATGCGCAGCGAGACTGAAGGGCCCTATCTGTTCTTTACAATCACACAAAACTCTCACTATCCTTGGACTCCGCAACCCAGGCTTTCCCAGTCGTGGCAGCAGCTGAACAGGTCAGGACCTGCGCCGCCAACTTCGACAGAACTGATTGAACACAGTGAGCGCCGTCAGAACTACTGGAATGCCATCGAGTATCAACTTGAGATGCTTACTGATTTCATCCTCACCGAACCGAACGACGACGCGATTTTTGTAGTTGTAGGCGATCACCAGCCGCCTCGAGTCTCCAGGCGAGAGGACGGCTGGGACACGCCAATGCACATCATTTCCAAAAACGGCGCATTTGTTGCATCATTTGAGGAGTTCGGCTTTAAGAGCGGTTTGGCAGTCAGGGAGTCGGAGCCGTCTTTCCGCCACGAAGGCTTTTATTCCCTGTTTGTCCGACAACTACTTGCAGCGTACGGTAACGACGGAGAGTTGCCCCGCTATCTTCCCGAGGGTGTCCGCATCGACGAGGAAGCGCATCAGCCAACTCCGCCCGCGAATTAAACCAAATGCCTGCGGCCGGGGAGCCTCGACGGAATAAGGTTTTAACGTGTGTAACGGTACTTTCTGCATGAGAGCGAGATCTATACATCTCTTACTTCTGTTGGCCATGCTGTTGGCAGCCAGTTGTTCCGACCGCCGTGCCGCTTCCAAGCCGAGCGAATCGACTTCTTCCGAAGCGCTGCAAGAGGAGGTACCATCGGAAGAAATGAAAATCTCGGCCGAAGCGGCCGCAGCGTTTGAAGAACTGGAGCCAATCACGATGAATGAGCAGGAGGGGTGGCGGACGTTTCGCATCATCCCCGGCGAGTCGAAGGCCGTCTATATCGTTGACGAGGAGCTATTTGCCGGCGCCACCAGCAAGTACGGTTTGGCAGTTGGCAATACCGAAGTGGTTGGGGAAACGCAGGACCTTGAAGGGGTGTTTCAGATCGACTTGTCCCGCCCTGCAATCGGGTCAAACCGCTTCGCAGTCTACCTACCGACCTTGGGCACAGACCAAGTCCTGCGCGACGGATGGATTCGAGAGAATGCATTGGAGTCGAAAAGGTTCCCACTGGCAGTATTCGCCGCAGAGCGGGTCCTCGAAGGGCCCGGGAACTACCAGGAGGGTGTAGAGACCCGTTTCCAACTGGAGGGCGACCTGACGCTGCGCGGCATCACATTGACCACTGTTTGGGACGTGGCGGCCAGGCTGGGCGAAAGCACAATCAGAGGCACGTTGCAGACTCGTCTGCGAATGACCGACCTGGGATTTGATCCCCCCAACTTTGCCAACACGCTAACCGTTCAGGATGAATTCACAGTCCGAATTGATTTTGTAGCCCACGAGCAGTAGCTATTTCAAATGACCCGAAACCTACGAGACAGTAGCCAGCCTTACACAGCGCATCCCTTTTCTACGGCAAGCTCAGATACCCCCTTGCCTGCGTTCGCGGCGCCAGTCGAAGCAGAAGGAGTCGCCCGTGCCAGAGCGCTGGCTACAGGACTGAAGAGTCGCCTGAAAACTGCCCAACTGCCAGCGCCGGTTGTTGAGGCCTCCTACTTGTTGGAGGAGAGCCGGGATCCGGACTGCCCTCTCCTGGAGCGACTCCGGATTCTGGGTCTGCTCGCCTCAGTTCTGGACCACTACTTTGTAGATCAAGCCCCCGCCCTGGCTGATTCAGAACAGGAGGAAATTGCGGCAATGCTTGATCCGCTCCTGCAGCAAGCCTATGTGGATCTAGACGACTTGCTTTTGCCGGCACTGTCGGAGGAGTTTCGCATAAACGTACGCCTGCCTCATGAGCTGGACAGACAACAACACGAATACCTGCGCCGCTTCTTTCGCCAGCAGCTATACCCGATGTTGACGCCACTAGCCGTCGACCCAGGACATCCATTTCCCTTCATCAGTTCCCACAGCATCAACCTGCTGGTTCATCTACGGGGCCCTGACATCGGTATAGGTCCCCTTTCCTACGCCCGCATCAAGGTTCCGCGTCTCATGTCCCGTTTCGTTTCCGTGCCGTCGTCGACTGAGATGCGGCTGTACATCTGGAGCGAAGATGCGGTGGCAGGCTTTCTGAACGAACTCTTTCCTGGAATGCAGATCGAAAGCGTATTTCTTTTCCGCGTCCTACGCGCATCGAGTGGCGCCAGAACTGGGGACGAGTTGGAGGCGCAGAGCCGAGGGCTGCGCCATCAGCAACTGGCTCTACCAGTGGTGCGGCTGGAAGTGGAGACGGCAATGCCCGAATCCGTGGTCGAATGGCTGGCATCTCAATTGCCAGTGCCACTTCAACGCTGCTTTCATAGTGTCGGGCGGCTGGCATTGTTACAACTGGTCGACCTGGCCAATCTAGCTCATACCTTGAATCAATGAAAACGTTCTTGGCCTTATCCGAAACTGGGGCGAAAATTGACAGAGAGAGTAGGCTGTGATACCCTGCGATCATAAGGAAAATAGATTGCTTGGACTGGGGAAATGGACTGTTCGTTCGACCTTTCAGAGAGTTGCCGGCCGCTGCGAGGCAACAGGCGACAAACGGTATAGCGCCCCATGAGCATCCGGCACAAGAATGGCCGGACGGCACCGCCCCGATAACGGCGCAATGAGGCAGAGAAATTCTCTGCGAACTCAGGTGGTACCACGGGTCCTCTCGTCCTGAACTGGCGAGAGGACTTTTTCTTTTGGCATGGTGTGTCCTGGCCACCTACATTCACTATGCAGGAGCGAGAGATGCTTGATATTCGTTGGATGCGTGAAAACCGGCAGGCGCTTGTTGAGGCGATGGCAAAACTGAATGACAACGAGGCGCCCTGGGAGTTGGCACTGGATTTGGACGGAGAGCGGCGAGAATTCCTGCAGCAAGGGGAGAAGCTGCGTGAAGAGCGCAACGCCGGCTCCAAACAGATTGGTGCGCTCTACCGTGAACAGAAAGCCACAGAAGCCAACGCGTTGAAACAGCGAATGAGCCAGATCGGGAATGAGATTTCGCAGATTGACGAAGAGCTCCGTCGCGTAGAAGCCGCTTTCCACGATGCCATGATGCGCATTCCCAATATGCCAGACCCGGACGTGCCCGTGGCGCCGGACGAAGATGGGAATGTCGTTCTCTCCGTTTGGGGTGATATTCCCCAGTTCGACTTTACGCCCAAGCCCCACTGGGACCTGGGAACGCAGCTGGACATCATCGATTTTGAACGCGGAGTCGCGGCCGCCGGCAGCCGTTTCTATTTTCTCAAGGGCGCCGGTGCCCGCCTGCAACGGCTACTCTCAAACTGGTTCCTTGACGTACATGTAAACGAGCACGGCTTTACCGAAATCTACCCGCCCATGATGGTGCGGGGGCATGCCATGGAAGGCACCGGCAATTTGCCCAAGTTCGGTGACAACCTTTACCGCGACGCGGAAGAGGACTACTGGTTCATCCCCACCGCAGAGGTATCGGTAACGAACCTGCACCGTGATGAGATCCTGGAGCCGGGCACTCTACCCCGCAATTACGTCGCCAGCACGCCCTGCTTCCGGCGCGAAAAAATGTCGGCCGGCAAGGATGTGCGCGGCATGAAAAGGGTGCATCAGTTCCAGAAGGTGGAAATGGTAAAGTTTGTTGAACCGGCGACGGGAAGAGACGAACTGGAATTGCTTACCCGCGCGGCGGAGGTTCTGCTGGAGCGGCTAGAGCTGCCCTACCGGCGGGTAGCGATCGCTACTGGCGATCTCTCGTTCGTTGCCGCCATCAAGTATGACCTGGAGGTTTGGGCGGCAGGCTGCCAGGAGTGGCTGGAAGTCAGCTCCTGTTCGCTTTTCCGAGACTTTCAGGCGCGGCGGGCAAATATTCGTTACCGTCCGCGAGAGGGGGCGCGACCGGAATTCGTCTACACACTTAACGGCTCGGGGCTGGCCCTGCCTCGAGTGATCATCGCGCTCTTGGAGAACAATCAGCGGGCCGATGGCAGCATCCTACTGCCGGAGGTGCTGCGCTCTTATTTTGGCGGCGAGTTGGAGATTGGCTGAGGGCCCGGGCTAGGATTCAAGTTGCCAAATCGCTCCCATCGCGAGGCAGTTGCTTTTTGATACCGAATTGAGGGCAGCGGGGCCAGAGGCCGGCAAGAAAAATCCTTCCTCCGGACGAGAGCTGGCCCTCTTTATTTGACACGTTTTCTGCATTGGGTTTATACTGTTTCGGTCAATGGCTGGCAAGTCCTGGCCCGGAGGGATGGCCGAGAGGACGAAGGCGGTTGTCTTGAAAACAACTGTGGCAGTGATGTCACCGGGGGTTCGAATCCCTCTCCCTCCGCCTGGCACAGCCAACATGTACGATGAGGGGAGGTCGCATAGCCTGGTCGAGTGCGCCCGCCTGCTAAGCGGGTAGGGGCAGCAATGTCCCTCGAGGGTTCAAATCCCTCCCTCCCCGCCTTATGCGCCAGTAGCTCAGTGGATTAGAGCGTCGCCCTGCGGAGGCGAAGGTCGCAGGTTCGAGTCCTGCCTGGCGCGCACAGTTCGTTCGCCGGAACCTCCTTGCGGAGGTTCTCTGCATTCTACACATCTTCTCGCCTTAAGGCATCAGGCCCTATCTCCCCTGGCAACCCAAATAATTTCAGGTGTATTACCCCATTCCCTGGGAGGAATCTCACGTGGAAATCAACTCCAAAGAACTGTTGAAGCGACTTGGCGCGGGCGAGTCAATCTCCTCGCTGTGCAGGGCAAAGGGTACCTCGCGCATGGAGTTCGACCGGTGGTGGAATGCCGAAATCAGGCGCAGGACCCCCATGCCGGAGGAGCTACTGCGGACCGGCGTGAACGCCGAAACCCGCATCGCCCGCAACCGGTGGGGCGTACCGCATATTCTTGCCGAGAATGACGAGGACCTTTTCTTCGGCTTCGGATATGCCATGTCCCAGGACCGGCTCTTTCAGTTGGACTATCTGAGGCGTAAGGGTCACGGTCGGCTGGCCGAAATCCTGGGCCAGGACGGCGTGCAGCTGGACACGGTTGCACGCACTATCGGACTTAGCCGAATCGCCGCCTCCGAGTGGAGATCCACGCCGCCCGATACACGCACATTGCTGCAAAGTTTTACCGATGGCGTTAACGCCCAGATCGAGCAGTCGAGAGACAATCTGCCGGTCGAGTTTGCACTGCTGGACTACGAACCGGAACAATGGTTGCCCGTTGACTGCCTGGTGATTGCCGCCGAGTTTCGCTACTATCTGACGGTGCGCTTCCCCGTGATCGTCGGGCCTGAACTTGCGCGGCGGGCACTTGAGGACGAAACGCTGTATCGGGCCTTTCTGACCGGGGAGGCGGACGAGGAAAGCATCATCCAGGCCGGCGTCTATCCGGCCGCGGAGCGCGGCGTCTCACCTGTCGGCGCCAGTGTGGGCGACCCCCGGGAGGGCGAGGGCAGCAACAACTGGGTCGTAGGCGGCGC
Source organism: Caldilineaceae bacterium (assembly GCA_965221345.1). Lineage (GTDB taxonomy): Bacteria > Chloroflexota > Anaerolineae > Caldilineales > Caldilineaceae > Bin5. Next base: position 3,227,245 of record CBDCSD010000002.1, on the reverse strand, counting down.
CCGCACAAGGTCGGGGCTGCCAATGGTGGCCAGCGATCCGCACATCGCCTTTGCTGCCGTCTCCTGCTGGTACGAAGTGCAGCTGACAGGCGGGTCATTTGACGTAGCCGGTATGGCTTACACTGGCATGCCCGCGGTCATGTTCGGACGCAACCGGCGCGTCGCCTGGGGCATCACCAACAATATCTGCTCGCAACGCGACCTGTACCAGGAGCGAACGGATCCGCTTCGGCCCGGTTGCTTCCTCTACGAAGGCGAATGGGAACCGGAGCGCACGCTGGTCGAGACGATTCATGTACGCGACGGCCGCGCCCTGCACAAGACTATTCGTTTTTCTCGCAACGGCCCTATCGTTGACGAAATCCTTCCCCCCGAAGCTGCAGCAACCGGCCCCGTCTCCTTGCGGTGGCTCGGTCATACGAACTGCGGATGGCTGGCGTCGCTGCTGGGCATCGACCGCGCAGGTTCCGTCGCCGAACTGCGCAAAGCGACGCGCACGTGGCGGGTGCCCACCTGGAGCCTGGTGGTTGCCGACACGGAAGGTCATTTCGGATACCAGGCCGTCGGTGGCATACCGGTGAGAAGAGTCTGGGAACGGGGATACCGGCCCGGTTGGGAGCCCGCCCACCAGTGGCAGGGCGTAATCCCGTTCGAACAGATGCCCCGTCTCGAAGACCCTGATCGAGGCTGGATCGCCACCGCCAACAACCGTGTCGCTCCTGATGACTTCCCCTATCCGCTGTCCGGAACATGGGCAAGCGGGCACAGGGCGCGCCGTATCCGCCAGATGATTGAAGAGGGCGACAGCTTTTCCAGGGAGGTTTTCGCGAAGATGCAACAGGACACCCGCACACTGCGGGCAGATGAAGCCTTACCTGGTTTGTTGCCAGTTCTGCTCAAGAGTAGTGATCCCCGCATCCTCGAAGCTGCCGGCCATCTGCAAGGGTGGGACCACAACATGGCGCCTGACTCGGTTGCAGCTCTAATATTCGAGGTCTTCTTCAATGCCTGGTGCAGCAAAGTAGCCGCGGAGAGGTTTGGCGAAGAGTTGGCGGCAGCTCTCTCAGGTTCGTGTGGCGGGCTGGCCGCGGCCCTGATTCACGAAGACGCTGCCGGCTGGTTCGATGCTATAGATCGCGAAGAGGCGATTGTCGACGCGCTGCGGATTTCCCTGGCAGAGATAGAGAATCGGTTGGGACCCGACATGTCCACCTGGAAGTGGGGTGAATTGCACAGAGTACAACTGCGTCACGTTCTGTCAGGACGCGGAGATTTGGGCACGCTACTCGATCGCGGCGGCATGCCGGTGGGCGGTAACGGTGTGACCGTCTGCAATACAGGATTCGATCCAAACTGGGGTGCCCTGATGGGCGCCAACTACCGGCTCATCAGCGACCTGGGCGAGGACGGCATGTGGGCTGTGGAGTCGCAGGGCCAGTCCGGCCATGCGGGATCAGACCATTATTGCGACCAGTTGTTGGAGTGGCTGGAGGGCCGCTACCACTTTCTCGCCTTGGGGGCGGAAGGCGCTCTCGACCAAGCTGAATCGATCTGCGTGCTCGAACCTGCGAACGAAGGGCATCACTAGCGCGCCCGGGGTTGCTGCTATTTCTCTTTCGCAGCCCGGATATGCTCATGAATCTGGTCGCTGAAGCGATACTCGCTGTTGTCCTCCGGGTCGTAACCGATCACTTTGCGCGCGTTGACGATACTCCAAAAGGCCTGTGAGTTTGCACTGATGCCATAGAACACCTGGAATGGGACGCCCTGTTCGTCTCCTATCTCCTCGGTTTCGATGCTCTTGATAAACAGTTGCTGCAGGTCGCGCTGGCTGATATATACTCCCAGCCCCCTGATCATGCGCCGCAGGTCTCCAGGATCGGTTCGCTCCAGGTCGTCTTCCCTGGGGCCGCCGATTCGGACCTGCACGTTTTCAAGGCGATTTGGCGCACTTTCCTCGACGTGTAAGCCTCGATACTGCATCCGCCCCACAGCAAAGACAAAGCCCAGGTGTTCGTAAGCCTCTTTGGCCCAACCGTAGAAGTTGTCGGAAAACGGTCTCATCTCCGGCGTGACAATGTCCCATTTCTTATCCAGTATTAGCGGCTCATAATAGTCGGCCGCATGGTTGGAGCTGGCGACGACGACCCGCCGGACGCCTTCCTCATGTGCGGTCTGGTAAACGTGGAAAGCCATTTCCACATTGGACAACTCAGCATAAAAGTCCTGGACCGGGTCAGACTTGTCTGCTGCCCGTGTAAAGCCCAAATGGACAACGGCATCGGCGCCGCGGAAGTGGTGGCGGTAACTGTCCCGATCGCGTTGCATCAGGTCGGCAATCTGAATGCCTTCCACGTCGTTTCCGTCGCGGTCAGCGGTTCGCACGTCCAACAATGTCAGGTCGTACCGCTCGCGAAAGGCGGGTAACAGCAGACTTGCGATGTAACCTGAAGCGCCGGTGATTACAACCTTCCTCTTCGCGTTCATTTCTTACTCCACAATTTGATGATTGACTCTCTATGTTCGGCGTAATGCCCATACGTGTTGCCGGCAATTCGCCACAATATGGGTGTGTGGCCATCAGGACGCCGATCCTGGGGTTGGTAGTCGTCATAAGGACGCAGAAGGTCGTTGTCGGACAATTCGGAGACGGCATTTAGAGCATCCTGGTGCGCGGCGTAAAGTTCGGCCAGCACTTCATCCAGCGGGCGGTCCCGGTTCTGCTCGTAGATGATCTGATTCATATGCTCGATGCCGACGGTATGGGGTGCTGCGTCCTCCGGCAGGCCCATTGGCGGGTAACGGCGTTGCTTCCTCACCAAGGCCGCCACTCCCCTCGCCCACGCTGCCAGATGGGCCAACTCGTCTTTGACCGACCAGCCCTCTGCTCCAGGGGCGGTCATCTGGTCGGTGTCCAGCTCGGAGAAAACTGCCTGCAACGCGTTCCACTCCCTTTCGATACTTTCCAGGACTTCCTGTACGGTTGGCGGGCGGGAGGACATTGCCTCAGTCATCTTTTGGTAGCCTAAATCAAGTGCAATCGAATAAAGGTCTGTTACTGGCTGCAATGCAGGCGAAGAACCCTCCATCAGGAGATTTCAAGTGCTGCTAAGTTTAGTGCCGGCCATCGCGATGGCGTTGCTTCGTCAAATTTGACCAGATTCTAGTACAGGAGTGCAGGCTGGCGCGTCTCCCCAGCCCATCGCGCCGCGTCAAAACAGGAAATTGACGATCGTTCCTGGGGTGCGGACTATAGTCAAGCAAGTGTGCAGTCATGCCGGAATCTGCACGAAGTTATTCTGTGGCCGCCTCCGTAAAAGCCAGCCATTCTCAAGTGGATCCTGGCGTCAATATTGTTGGTCATGCGAACCTCAGTCGCCTATCCCAGCGTCCGGACGTAGGAAAGTGTTGCTCCCTGGAAATTCGGCGGCTTCGCGCTATCCCGAATTCTCCTCTGGAGCCGGCGTCGGCGTGGGCAGTGACTGAGGCGTGGACGTAGGCATGGGCGTCGGCGTGGGATCAGGCGAGATACCACTCTCTTCCAACATGCGTTGCAGGAGCTCCTGCAGCGCGTCCAATTCAGCACCGTAGGCAGCCCAGTTGCCCGACAACAAGGCGTCTTGCGCCCGACTGTAACTGCTGTTTGCCTCCAGAATCAGCTCCTCGAGAGTTGACCCTGCCAAGTCTACGGCACTCGTGTCTTCCGTTTCTGTTGAATCAACGGTCGGCAGGCTTCCCTTTCCCGTTAGCGCCAGTTCCGCCAGTTTTGCCTCTGCAAGAATGTCTTGACCAAACAACTCTGCCAAGGCCAGTCCGAGATTCTCTGCCATGATGACTCGTTCCGATGTAGCGAGAATTACTCGCTTCAACTCCGGAATCTTGCCGGTAGCTGCCTGTATGTAGAGAGGCTCGACAAAGAGGAGGCTCTCACCAATTGGAATGACCAGCAAATTCCCCCGAATTACCTGGCTGCCTTGCTGATTCCACAGGCTGAGTTGAGAGCTGATAAGCGGATCCTGGTCGATCCTGGCTTCAATCTGTTTGGGGCCGAAAACGAGCGAGTCTTTTCCGAAGCGGTAGACCAGCATTTCACCATACTTGTCCGGGTCGTTCTGCGCGGCCAGCCAAGAGATCATGTTTTCGCGATTGGCCGGCGTGAATGGAAGGATCTGGATAAAATCCAAGTCGTCGTTACCGGGAAGTTGCATCAGCACATAGTAGGGTTCCATCGGTCGCGACTGGTTGTCGAATATCTCCTCCGGCCACGCCCACATATCTTCGCGATTGTAGAAGTCGGTCGGCTCTGTCATCTGGTAAGTGCGGAAGACACTGGCCTGAATACTGAACAGATCGTTAGGGTAGCGGATGTGTTCTTTCAAGTCCTCTGGCATCTCCTCATAGGGGGTGAAAAGCGATGGGAAGATGCGGGCATAGGCTGCTGCGATCGGTTCATCCGGCTCTACCAGATAGAAGTCCATTTTGCCTGAGTAGGCGTTGATAATGATCTTGACCGGATTGCGAATATAGTTGAATCCAGGCGGGACGGTTCTAGTCCCGGATTGGCTGGGCTCGCTATAGGGAAAGCGGCTGCTGACCGTATAGGAATCGAGGAACCAGTAGAGTTTTCCATCTCCGCCGACAACAATATACGGGTCAGAGTCGAAGCGCAGGAAGGGCGCTACTTCACGTGTCCGCTGTAAGATATTGCGCCTCCACAAAAGCTGACTATCGGGAGTCAACTCTTGGCTGATAAACAGATTTATATCAGCGAACTGAATGGCGAATGCCAGCCGAGGGAGAATTCCGCCAATTTTGATGCCGGTATCGCCCTCAAAAGTGGTGAAAACGTTGCCGCCTTCACCGCGGGGGTAGTCAAACTCCTCGGTTTCCGTCTTGACGATCACGTAATCGGCTGTGCGCTCGCCGAAGTAAATCTGGGGCTGGGTTACATCCAGTATGCCTTGAACCGGCAAATCCTTCAGCACAAATGTGGGCAATCCGTCTGGAGTGATCTCCGCCACAGGTGAGGCAGCAACGCCATAGCCATGCGTGTAGACCAGTTTGCGGTTGACCCAGGTTTGTGCTTGCTGCTCCAACTGTTCGGGAATCAGTTCCCGAGCCGACAGCATGAGTTGACGGCGCTCTCCTTCGACGTCGTAGCGGTCAATGTCTATGTCAGTGAACTGATATTGCTGACGCAGGGCCTGCACCTGGTTATAGGTCTGGAGCAGCGGTCGGTAGTCCCACAGACGGATGTTTCGAATTGTATCCGGTTGACTCAGCAATTCGGCGGCGGTCAGCTCGCCGGTGGCATCGAAATTTTCGTTGACGATGTTGTCCAGGCCAAAGGCCGCCCGCGTAAAGTTAATGTTGTGTGCAATGAATTCTCGCTCGCGCGTAAACTCATTGGGGTTTACCTGAAAGCGCTGAACCATACCGGGATAGAAATTGCCTGCGATAGCGGAAATAGCGATCCAACCAACAAGCACGACGACGATCGCCCGCCACGCCTGCTGCAAAAACACGTTTACCAATAGCAACACTGCGGCGATAATCGTAACATAGACGAGAATATTGAAAGCCGGCAGCTGGGCGTGAACGTCGGTGTAGCCTGCTCCGAAGACTGCGCCCCGTGTGCTGTAAACCAGCTCCAACGCGTCCAACCGGTACTGCCAGGCGATTAACAGCAGGATCGAAGCGCCCAAAACGCTCAAATGGGCGCGCACAGGTGCGGGAGTGCTCCAACCCCGCCAGCCAATGCCGCTCGCCAGTGCTGTTGCGATCAGCGTAATGACAAGTGCCGTCATCAGCCATCCGCGGAGAAACTGCCAGATCGGCAATGTGAAGAGGAAGAAGCTCACATCACGGCCAAATATCGGGTCGGTCATGCCAAACGGCTGCTGATTGAAGTAGAGGAGCAGCTCCTCCCAGGCCGAAGATGCGCCCGTGCCCATGAAAAAGGCGAAAAAGGCGCCCGCCAATAAGACGATAGGTGTGAGACGGACACCGATAGCCTGAATCACATCCATCAGCGGCGTGTCGGCCAGTCCCTGAGGGTTCAAGCGCCGGACCAGTAGAACATTAAACACAAAAATCAGCCAGAAGGCCACCGCGCCGCCGGCGAACAGTCCGAGCGATGCACCAATGCGGGTAAAGAAAACGGAGGTCAGAACAAGACTGTCATACCAAAGCCAATCGGTGTAAAATCCAAGGACCGTATTGAACAGGATCAGCACCAGGAAGGGCACAAGCATCCACCACAACAGGCGCCCGCCGCCGCCTCCCTGCCCACCGTTACCACCGCCTTGGGGGGGCGTGCCTGGCCCTCTCGGTCCGTTGTCGTCGTGAAGCAGTTCTTCTTCTATCTGCTCCCAGTCATCTTCATCCAGGTTTTCCATCACTTCATGAATTGGGTTGCGCTCAGCCATACGTGTTCCTTATCGATTATGAGGGACAATTGCCGGGCCAGCATGCCTTATGGTGCGTCGGACATGGGGCTGGTCATTTAACCGACACGCACCGACGTCCCTGCTCCTGCTCAGGCTATTATAACAGAAGATCGCTCATACATCGCTGTCCACCGGCATGACGTGTGCAAATTATGGCACTTCACTCTATCTGTTACCCGTGGGAAGCTGGCTTTCGTACGCCCAATTCGCCATGCTGAACAGCCCAAATACTCTGGAATCTGGCGGCGGCTACGCTCGGTAACAGAGTTTCTTTTCGATGGTGGTCAGACGATCAGATTTCGCGGGTACGAACATGGCACAGTGTTCGTAGGTGGGGCATGCCGGTCTTTTGCGAAGTGGGCTTAGTTTCGTCTGATGTCCTGCCCCATCCAACCCCGCGCCTTCCTGGCCCTGCATTAGCGCTTGAGATCAGTTGGGAGGCACAGAAAACAGTTAGGTGTTCGGACTGCACCCGGCGGCTATGTTATACTCGTTTTGCCACCTATTCTGATGCTAACTAATGTAGATCCCAAATGGGACCAAGAATTTTAAGATTGCAGAAGAGCGGGCGAGACGCCAGCGATTCTAAGATGCAGGCCGTGCAAAAAGTTTAGGTTTCAAATTGAACTTACATTAAGAGTCAACTCTCGCAGGTTACCACTGCACACCCTGTGTTAACTGATCAGTCCGGTTCACCTTTCGCTTCAGAATCTCTATCTCATTCATAAAGCGCATTCCAGCAAGCCCCTCTTACGTGTCGGCCCATTCCTCGTAATCTCGGTGCGGGGTCATCTAATCTACAATAAATTTTCCGTCCTCTCCCATATCGAAAGAGGTTAGTGATGGCGACCTCGCCCTCGGGAAACGCGGCAACTGTCTTCAGCTTCCCGCCCACTGCCTCATTGCAGGACCGGAGGCTGCATTGGTACACATCGGCCGGCTGCCCCAGCTTGGATACTGCGGGCTGGTTCCGGCGAGAGGTGCCGAAGGACCGTCACGGAGCGGAAAGCCGTACCCACATGGGAGCAGGCGATATTTCGGGGCCGTCCGAGTTGCCTCTTAGGCTGGTCTGGGGGCGAATGTGATGTTATACTCGTGCACATAATTTGCGTAGATTCCATAAAGAAATGTCCGGGTGCCGTTTTGGACGTGAAACAAGGGAAAAATAGGGGAAGGCGGCCCGTCTCTGCAAGCAATTTGTGAACGGGAAGGCTCCTGAGTTGAGAGTTCCAGAATGGAAAGTAGGCACATCTGGCGGCAGGCCTGTGTTTCAGCCACATTGGAACTACATGGGAACGAGTGAAACTGAGGCCGGGTAGGGGGTGTGGAAGATGGCGATGCCCCCTGCTGAACCACAAGAAACGGCGGAATTGGTGACCTCAGGCAGGACATTATAAAGCACGAGGCGAGCGACGACGGGAGTGATGTGTGGCTGTACCCTGAGGCGCAGGTGGCTTGGCGGCTTGCGGTCGGTTGTGTTGGATCTGGCCAGACAGACGGTCGTTGAAGAGGCTAGCGTAACCAGGGAGATGTCCCCGTGTGGCGGGGTTTGGTAGCGGCCTTGAGCCCGTGCGTAAACCTCGCTCACAGAATCTAGCCATAGAGCGGGTCTTTGGCGGTGCACCACCTGCGTACAGTCAAAGTCGTGGAGTTGAGTCACAGTGATCGAGAAAAGTAATTCAAGAATGGCGCCGAGTTGTCCTTCGTGTGAGGGACCGATGGTTTTCCGCAAAAACAGAAGGGATGGAACCTTCTTCTGGGGATGTCTGGGATTTCCCAAATGTAGGGGCACTCGCGATGCAGGTTCGGACTCACGGGAATCCCAGGTCGAGGACGCTACGGAATCACCTGCTCAAGTCAGAGTGCTTTGGAATGACGCCTCTCTGGCTCGACCAGAGTGGCAGTGCAGATACACGACGGCTGGTGGAAGCGTGCGTTGCTCTCCCACTCTCAAAGATATCTCGAACGAACTTCGCCAATGCTGGATTGCGCTTACCCGCGGGACGTCCGTAGCTCCCGAGACGGTGCGCAGAGTGACTGGAGCGATCCGGAAACTCATCCAAAGGGGAAGCAACCCCCCAATCCATCCAGAAGCGGAGCGCGAATTCCTGGATTCGCTAGGGTTGAATGGATACATGGTCCACTCGACGATGCCGGGTGATCTCAGTGTGCGATTGAAGCCGGACGTATTTCAAGACTTGGCCAGTGGTGGTTTGAGCCTCCCTAGCCCAGACTTTACGCCCGACAAAGCCCTCCGGCCGGAATTCGACCATGAACGACATTTCGTTGACGATTGGGTTCCTCGGCATCTCGGTCCCGGCGCTTCCAGGTGGTTCGTCCCCCAGGCCGCATTCGATGCCTTGACTGCTACGCTCGGCGAATACGGCCCTTCAGGGCGAAGAGTTGATTTTCTGGTCAATGCACCGTTTAGGACTCCTTTCGTTGTGGAAATTGACGGGCCCCAGCATCAAGACTCCGTGAGCCCTGACACCGAAAGAGACCACCTGTTGAACAGAGCCGGCCTTGAGGTTGTGAGGGTTCCGACATCCGAGATAGACCAAGGTCATGGGTCAAATCTGGAACGAGTTAGAGATTTGTGGGCCAGTCCACAAAAGGCTTCGAGGAAAGAAGTGCCTTACACGTACATGGTGCCGCCGTCGATTCACCGCCTCGTAATCGCCCTCCTGGACGCCGTTGACGCCGGCTTTCTGCAGGGCCAAAGGTGGGTTGTAGAATTAGACGACGAGCCTGATGTGACTCCTTCCATGCTCTGGCCCTATGTGCGTCTCTTCAAGGCCATGGATAGCCTATGGGGACCCTCCATAATGCCGGAGGAAGTCCTGCTCAAGACCAGGCGCGGTTGGACACGGTTTGATATCCAATCCAGCCAAGGTCCTGTGCCCTGCGAACCCAAAGAGGTAAAGCCGAACGTCATTGTCCGACTGCAACCTTTTCGAACAGGCTTCGACAGGCTCGAACGACCCAAAGGTGATATTCCGGAGATAGTTGTAAGAAGCGCGCGATTACCGGTATTGGTGGGGGATGACTTGTTCGAGCCCGGCGTGCGGACCAACCTCAGCAGCATTGATCCTCAGGAAATCGAACCTGCGCTCACGGAAGTCCTTCAGGCGGTGTTTGCAAAACAGAGTTTTCGAGAGGGTCAGCTTCCGGCTTTATTGGAGATTATGGAGGGACGAGATTGCACCGTCTTGCTACCTACTGGGGGAGGCAAGAGTCTCATCTATCAGATGGCGGGTATCTGCAGGCCCGGAAGGACCATCGTCGTTGATCCATTGATCGCTCTGATTGAAGATCAACAGCGGGGTCTTATAGAGCATGGCATAGACAGAGTTGTAGGATTTTCCGGTTTCCAAGTGGCTCAGGGCCGACTCGATGAATTGCTACGGCAAGTAGTGTCGGGCGACGCTCTATTCATCTTCGTGGCGCCGGAACGCTTTCAGCAGAGACGCTTCAGAGAGTCTATCAGAGCGCTCACACAAGCCACTTCGATCAATCTCGCCGTAATTGACGAAGCCCACTGTGTTTCCGAGTGGGGCCATCAATTCCGTTCTTCATATTTAACGCTGGGAAAAGTGCTCAGAGACGTCTGCAAGGGCGCCTTCGGTTCAACTCCTCCTCTCTTGGCATTAACAGGTACGGCTTCGAAATCAGTTCTGAAAGATGTTTTAGCTCAGTTGGATGTTTCGACAGAATCTGAGCGCTCCATCGTCAGACCCTCGAGTTTCGACCGGAAAGAGTTGGTGATGGCCGCTCGTCAGTGCAGCCCTGACGACTCCCGGGCGGTTCTGACCGGCTCTCTCAGGGCGTTGCCGTCACGCTTCGGGGTCCCAGCTACTGAATTCTACAGACCCCAAGATGAACGAACTTTTTCCGGCCTGATCTTTTGCCCTCATACCAGTGGTCAATACGGAGTCATGGAACTTCAGAGGGCAGCGGGAGAAGTGGTTGGGTTCCTACCGTCGATGTATTCAGGGGGTTCGCCCAAGGTACGCCAGAAGCCCGTTTACGGATCAGGCAAATGGGAGCTACTAAAGCGAGAGTTCGCCGAGAACTTCAAAAGTAATGGCGTCCCACTGATGGTCAGCACGAATGCCTTTGGGATGGGGATCGACAAGCCAAACATTCGATATGTTCTCCACTATGGAATGCCAGGTTCCATTGAGGCCTATTACCAAGAGGTTGGCCGCGCGGGAAGAGATCAGAAAGAGGCCTTCTGTTTGCTGATCTGGAATGAGCTAGACCGCGGGCGGAGTGACAGGCTTACTATTATGGACGGCAGTCTCGAGGAGATCAGACGTGAGCACGCGTCGATCACGTTGAGAGATAGCGACTCAATTACGCAGCAACTCTACTTCCTTCTGACCACATTTAAGGGCGTAGAGGTGGAATTGGCAGAAGTAGAACGAGTGGTGGACGACGAGGAGTTCCTGCCAAATCTGGGTAACAGAAAAAGGATCGAGTTGGCCAAGGGGACGGATGAAGAGGCCAGTAATCGAGAACGCGCCATTTATAGGCTTATGCTTCTGGGAGTCGTCGAGGATTACCTGGTTGAATCGTCGAAATTTGTGGTCAACCTGGTCAGCATCTCGTCTCCAGGGATAGCTGATGCGCTGGTCGAATTTATCAATCGCACTAACCCAGGCTCGCAACGCCCCTCAGTCGATGCATTTGCGGCTCAAGCCAAAAATATGGAGCTTCGAGAAGCCGTCTCCGGGGCCGCAAGGGAGCTCATTATCTTCATTTATGACGTTATCGTAGAATCGAGGCGTCGCTCTCTACGCGAAATGTACGTAGCAGTTCGAGACACTGCACCCGAAGGAGACGAGCTAAGAGATAGAGTGTTGGACTACCTGACCCGAGGGGATATCAGCCCGGTCTTGGAAGAATTGCTTGAGTCCTCTGAGTTCGACTATATGAGCTGGGAGCAAGAGCTGGCCAAGCTGGAAGGCGTGGAAGACGCTCGGGAGCTGCGGGGTAACTCAGCCAGGCTGCTTGCGTCTTCGCCCTTCAATCCTGGCTTGCTTTTCGCAAGAGCATATTCAGAAATCATTCATCCAGAGGGTGACCTGCAGGACTTCAGGTCAAATCTGGAAGCTTCGGTAAACTCAGCGCGAGAAAGATTCGGAGTCTCTGGGGCTGACCTAGATGGGTTTGCCAACCGCCTTTTGACCTCTCTAGAATCTGACTCCTTTGATGGAATGGCAGAAGTTTTGGATGCGGTGGAGCAGCTCGGCCTGGCGACGGAAACTACTCAACAAATCGAGGAGAGGGCTATGAAAACACCGGACTATGATTTAGGCGTCCGGGTTCTCGCTCTAGCCAATAGTATGCGTCAGCTATCAAACGATCTTGATTCGGCTATAGGGAGCGCGACTCATGGCGGATGAAAGCAGAAATCCTTTAGAACTTGATGTTGTAGTTCAAAAATTTGCCGAGTCTGCGGAAACACTGGCAAATGTAAGGGAGCAGTTGCGGGTGTTGACCGAACTTCGCGAAACTGAGGATAGAGCAAATGCCAGCCTGCAAGAGACGGCGGAGCAGGTTGCAGGCTTCACTGCCGAGGCAGCAAAAATCCTCAGAGGGCTGGAAGAGGCACAGTCAAGTGTGGCAGAGGTGCTCAAGACCGGAGCAGATCTGCTCGACAGGAGCGAGTTGAAAGGGATGGCAGAGACTGTCAGAGCGAACTCGCAGTCAATATCTGGCGTTGACAGTCGTGTTGAATCTCTCGACTCGAAAGTAACCGAGCTGATCTCTGACGTAAGCACTCTACAGACTTCGATTCGACAGGACATGGATGGTTTGAATGAAAAGCTCGAGAACATTCACACAGGGGTAAAAGAACCTATCATTGTGAAGCGTCTATTCTGACAGATGGGCATGATGCAGCAAGTCTATTTGCTAGGTGCATCAGCACGATGAAGTACAAACGTCGAAAAAGGACGGGAGTCAATAGATTATGGAGCCAAGAAAACATACGTTAGCTGAACTTTTGAAGGTCACTTGGTCTACGTGGTTCCGAGTTACCAGCGACTGTATGTCTGGAACCGCGAGGACCAGTGGGAACCGCTTTGGTCGGACGTAGAAGACATAACCAATGTCCTTGTCAAAGAGGCAGCAACAAAAGATTCTGAAACTGTTGATCCAGACTCAGTAGAAGCCCATTTCTTAGGGGCAGTGGTACTGAAAATGAGTGGCAACACTCCAGATCTGGCAAGACAGCTGAGAGTCATTGACGGTCAACAGCGCCTCACAACCCTCCAACTCTTGGTTGCGGCTGCGGTCACGGAGTTTGAAAATGTCGGCCTTACCCATCAAGCGAATCGTTTGAGGCAGCTTACAGTAAATTCGTCTGGGTCGAACTCATCTGGAATTGACAGCTTCAAGATCAGTCACCAACGACACCAACGAGGTCATGATTATGAGCGTTTTAAAGTTGTGATGGGTGCCGCTCTCAACAGTCTTACAACCGACAACATTAATGGCCCCATGGCCGAATGTTACCGATTTTTCCAAGAAACCATTCGAGACTGGCTCAGCAGGCAACACGCACACATCAATGTGGCTGTAACCGCGCTGGCGACAACGCTTATAGTAAAACTCAACTTAGTGGGCATCTATCTTGACCCCCACGAAAAAAAGCACATCATCTTTGAAACGTTGAATGCTCGCGGAGAACCCCTGACCGAATGGGACAAAATCAAGAATTATCTTCTGTACAAGGCCGACGAAGAGCCAAGCCTAGACCAAGAGTCGTTCTTCGAGACCTACTTGGATCGCTTTGATGATCCTTGGTGGCGTGAAGCCGTGGGGCGGGGTGCGCAGAGGCCCCGTACTGACATCTTTGCTGACTATTGGCTGGAGTCACGGAAGAAGACCCCTGTTGCGGTACGACGAGTCTATAGAGAGTTTGAAAGGCACATAGACAACGAAGAGCAGCGCCTCGAACCAACTATGCAGGCGCTGATTCAAGACGCACGATACTTTGAGAGGTTCGAAAAAGCTGATCCTGGCAACAGGAGCCGAGAGGCGCAGTTCCACAATTGGCGATTAGAATTGGGTCTGGGTGCGATCTGGCCCTTGTTGTTGCAATTGCAAAGATTAGATGCCGAGCAAGCGGAGCGAGATCGCTGGTTTGCCTCGCTGGAAAGCTACTTTGTTCGTAGGAAGATCGTAGGCTATCAAGCCCGTAGCTATGACCAAGTAGCCTTGGAGCTACTGAATGTGCTTCCGACGACAGATGACAGAGAAATCAGAATCGCGGATGTAATACGGGAACACCTGTTACAATCCTCAGAAGCCGCGTCTCTGTGGCCAAGTGACCGGGAAGTGAAACAGGCAGTGCTAAGTCGACACTTGCCCCAATACGCGCAGCGTCTGGTGCTCTCCGCCATCGAACAACGCTTGATTTCTGACCGGGCAGGCATGGCCGATCTTGTGTCGAATGTTCAGATTGAACACATTATGCCCCGAGGATGGCAACCTGAGTCCTGGCCGCTGCCTGATTCTGTTGAATCGACTCTTACCGTGGCTAATCGTGAACAGGTCGTTGAAACGCTAGGCAACTTGACATTACTCAATGGCCGATTGAATTCGTCTATCAGCAACGGTTCATGGAACATCAAACGCTCAGCTATTCAAGAATCCGACAATCTGTTCCTGAATCGTCGTTTATTGAAGAGTTCCTCCAATGAATGGACAGAGGAAGACATCTGCAAGCGGGGGGAATGGATGTACAGCATCATAGTTGAGATATGGCCGCGAGGTTAGATAATCGTCTTCTTTTCCTTCTCATGAGCAACCCAAACAACCTCCTAGCAGGCCTTGGACGTCGCTTACCGCCATGCACGGACGGCTCTGCGCACCACTTGGCCGCGAAACGACGCTCCGCGGCGCAAGGGTCCTGGTCGAAGCCCAAGAGATTGTAGAATACGCGCCGGTCCAGGAGGACGGGGTAGGGATCGGCGTCCGCGAAGTAAGCGGGCTCTAGCTCCTTGTCCCGGTGCCCGTTGAAATGGTCTCAGCCGTGCGCAGCTTCTCGCCTGTGAGGGCACGGAGGTCCAGCACCGGGAGAGATCTCGGCGAGCGGTCAGTCATACCCGCGCCGGGCGCAAACTTCAGCGCCCGGCACAGCAACTCCGGATTGGTTTCCCGGTTGCCGACTGCCCACCTCCCCAAAACTCTTGGGCACGCAGGCCCCATCTCCGGCGCAACTTCGGTCAGCCAGCTCTGTGTCTCGGTCGCCTCTAACTGGTAGAAGAGGAGGCGGTAGCTACTGAACTAATGTAAGTTCAATTTGAAACCAAGACTTTTCGCACGGTCCGTATCTTAGAATCGCTGGCGTCTCGCCCGCTCTTTTTCAAATTCAAAATCCTTGGTCCCATTTGGGATCTACATTAAGTTACCAATGCTCTCTGAATTCGACTTTTCCCCTGTTACTGAACTGCCCCGGCACCGCACTTTCCTCCAGGCCCTGGTACCTAGCCTGGCCGCCCTGGAGCAGACTGAGGCGATCTCGCTATCCGGTTCGCTGGCACGTGGCGATGCCGACCGCTGGAGCAGTGTGGATCTGTGCCTGCAGTGGCGAGACGCGGCTCCAAATTCGGCCTGCGATGCAAGCCCATACAATGCCCTGGGAAATTCTCTAGATAAAGCGTTGGGAGCCGGAAACACGTATTTCATTCAAGGCAAAGAGTCAAAGAGCGGTGGCAGCCTTAGCGGAATTTGCTTGGGCGCGCAAACCTCCGCCGGTTTACCCTGCGAACGCGAGACAGCAGGGGTGTTCTTCGAAATCTGCTGGGCCGCGTCCTCAGAGGCCGGGGAGATGGGAAACCGGGACGCACCTGTCCACTATCTTTATGTTGCCGAACACTTGGCTAGCGATCTGCAAAGCAAATTACCAGCAAGAGAGGTCGCGTTGAGTCCACCGGATTCAAGGGAGGTAGACATGCAACTAGGCCGATTCTGGCTGCTGTTGGCCCGGCTGCCAGCGGTCTTGAAACGCCAGGAGAGGCTGGCCGCCCACGCCCTTTTGACGGAACTGCGCACACTCATGATCGACCTGGTTGTGTCCCTGAATGGCGCCAGCCGACCCCAGTCGAGGGCGCGTATTAATCAGTACCTGGGAGAGGCACAGCGGGAAGCATTCGAGCGAAGCATGGGGATTCCCCAGTCCATCCTAGGTAGGCGGTCAGAAGGCAGTATAAACTGGATAGGGCAGGCGGTGGCTTTGGTCGTGCTCTATCGGTGGTATGCGCCTCAACTCGCGGAGAAATATGCTTTTTCCTATCCCCAGCCTGCTGAAGACACGGTACTTGGACTATTGAGGGCCGAGATTGAAGGATGGCCTGCCCACATCACAACCGAATGAGAGCCTGAATTTCATTCTTGCCACACTCGCATCAGTCGGCCTCAGGCCTTGAAACGTTCTTCTCGAGAAACTCAGCTCTCGTGCGACGGTGGTCTCCTCTCGGCGCTGCGCACGTAGATGGGATTGCTGAAGATCCAGCCCCGCAGTTTTCCCCAACGATGTTTCCAGACCTCCACTCTATACACGCCCGGGTCGTGTGCTCGATAGGCGAGAGTAGCAGCGCATCCCTGGGTGACGACGCGCCCATTTCGCAACAGACGGATTTCTGCGACCTCCGGCGTCTGCACTTTCAGGTTAAGGGCTTGCCCCTCCGCAAGGCTTATCGAGTCGCCCATCACGGCGATCGGCGAACTATCTTCTGCCTGCTGTATTGCTTGAGACGAAGTGCCTGGCCCGGAAACAACTGTATCTATTTCGGCCCAGTAGCGGAAGCCCTTGGTTGGGCCTGCCAAGTCATACCCCAGCCAGCAGTGTCCCAGCCGCAGCGCCTTCAAGACAAGGCGGCGGTCGTGCACAGTATTCGGATTGAGATAATCGCAGTTGACGTTTTCCGGCTGACCCAACAGAGGAGTATCGGTCAAGATATGGGTATTTAACGCCTTGGCGCATTCTATATATGTCAAGAAGCGGCGGCTGATCGGTCCGAGGCGATACTTTACGGCATGGACATCTGTACCGCCAATAGCGACAACGGACTCTCTCTGCGCCAGTTCGTCCCACTTCTCCAACATTGCCGGTAGCGGTCCGACGGTGAAATATTGGGGGAAAAACGCCACCAGGACCGTTCTAATGTAGCTAGTAGTGAAACTTCGGAAGCTTGAAAGGTAGTTCCACAGTTCCACACCGTGATAGCCGGTTACTTCCCAACTGTGCCAAGGATAAGACTTAGGGAACAGATCGGTCTTTTCCTCAATCGGATGGGCAAGGATTGCCAAAGCGCCTTGCTGGTTCACGGCATCTATGAGCCGTTGCGGATCCTTGGCCTGTTCGCTGACATCGGACTCCACGCCCAGGCAGAGCAAGTGATTGCCCGATTCCTTGCGTTCCGTGTCGTGTACTTCCTGACCGACAAGTGTGAGGACGCCTTGGCGGTAACCTTCTTCCTCTTCCCGGACAAGGACATTGTGGTCCGTGACAAACACGAAATCCAGACTGCCTTGAACTGCTCCATCAACGAGGTCGTCAAATGAGCCGAAGCCATCGCTATAGGTGGTGTGCATGTGAATATTGCCGAAATACTCGAAAACTTTAGTGGCAAAATCTGTTGTGACCATGGCAGCTTCTTTCGTTAGCACGTTGCAAATGCTGGGCCGCAAGTTTCCTGAATTCAGACACGTGGGACTGCATGGCGTCTGGCCAGGTGGGCGGCTTGGTTCACGGCAATTTAGGGTGAATGCTCCCCTGTCCAGGTGACCGTGAAGCGCGTTTCGTTTCTTCCTCTTCGATTCGCTCTGACAGTTTTTTCCGGGCTTCGTAGCGCTTGCGCCCTTCCGAAAGCCAGCGTCCAGGCTCCTCCCGATCAACGATGGGACGTGCCGAAATCATGAATACCGTGTGGCCGACCATCGAATCATCAGGACGAAGTCGATCGGGAACCGGTTTGTAATTGCGAACAAGAGCTTCCTCTACGCAGATATCGGCGAAACCAGTCTTTTCCAGACCATGCAGAAGGTCGCAGACCTGATTTGTCGTAGGCACCAGTGCGGCAAAGAAGCCACCAGGACGCAGGGCTCTATGGGCCTCCTCCAGGAAGATCCAGGGAGTACGCAGATCCAGAACCAGGGCATCTACGTTCGACTGGCTGAAACCGTCAAGAATCGACGCGTGGTGCAGCTCCACATACGGCAATAGACCCACTTTCTCCAAATTGCCGCGAGCCACTAGAAGGTTTTCATCCCGCACCTCGTAGGAAAAGACGCGCCCACTGGGGGCGACAGCCCAGGCCAATGCGATAGTGAGGCCACCGCTGCCCGTCCCGGCTTCAATCACGCGACTTCCAGCCCGCAGACTCAGGCGGCGTACGATCATGGCTGCGTCTTTGGGATAGATAATCTGTGTGTTCCGCTTTATGCGGGTCATGCGATCGTCCAGGGAAGGCTCCAGCAGCAACAGGGCATGTCCCAAATGACTGTAAACTGTATAGCCATAAGGAAGGTTGAGGAGATCGTCGTGCAGAACCTTGCCCAAATTGGTATGGAATTGGCGTCCTAGCTGCAGACGCAACAGGTGGCGTTTGCCGCCACCTGTGACCAACATCACCAGATCGCCAGCCTTTGTCATTGACGGTTCGTTAATGTCCGGGCCCAGGGAATTAACTGAAAGCGATTGAGTCTGGTGCGAAGAGCCGGGTTCCGGAGAATCTTCTTTACCCAGTTCGATAGCCGTCGAATCAGTTTTTGTCACTAATTTCGCCTCACTTCTGAGCAGAGGACACCTGCCCGCAAACAGGAGCGGAAAGCCAAAGGGACTGCGACTTCCGAAGGGATTCTCGAAAAGACCTACCAGCCTGATTATAGTCAACTGTCAGACATTTCGGCAAAGGCATACCTTGCGGCGCCACTCAAGTCAGGTGTACACCTCTATCAGATATAGACATTTCAACCCTTTCCCGCTCCTGCCTGTTAGACAAATTTGGAGCCATGCAGGACAGCGAAAACTGCAAAGAGGCACTTCTTATTTCGACTGCCTTTCGCGCTAACCCTAAGGGTCGTAACCCAGGTGTTGTCAGAAGTTTCCAGTTTTCGGTTACGGCCTTGCCCGGCATTTACCTGGTCTTGCATATCAGTCCATGCAGAGCGCCTGCATCCCACTTCACCATGCCACCGCGAACTGCCTCTTCAACCGCCTAAAGAAGGTCCGGCGAAATTGAATCGGCAAATCGCTTGCAGTCCAGTTCATCCCTCAATCCGACAATCCCAGTTCAGACAATAGCACAACGCTCGTCATACGCTCTCACGAGCACACGCTCGTTCACCTCACCCCTGTCCCCATGTCCCTATCTCCCTAATCCCCCAAATCCCAGCCCAGACCTTCGCCTAACGCAATTCAATGCCCATCCCCCCATCCCGAAAGTTTCGATTCGGACATCCACTCGTGTGTTCACCGGGCCCCCCGCGCTCTTGCGCCATTGCTCCCCTGTCCGTCACCGTCATTGTGTCGCGGCTGACTCCGTCTGTGCGGACACCTAGCTGCCGCCACACCCAGGTAGAACCGGCCATACAACAACAACCGCTTCAAAGAAACCTGGGTTAGACCCTCTCAAATCGAAATTGACACTGACTCCAAGCGGATGTAGAATACGGAACGGCAGAGGCGGTTATCGCCTCAGACCAGATCTGTCGTGGATAGTACAGATTCCCCAACTGCCACGTACAGATTTTGCAACTCAATGCAAGAGCCGTGCTGACGGTCCAGGCAAGAACTGCGTTCTTCATTGTTCTGTGCATCGCGTCTCCGCTTGAATTCACGGGGGCGCCCATACGGCTGACCGGAAATGCCTGATGGACGACGGCGTCGAAACGAACACCTTTTCATCGGATTCTCTTCACAAAGATTTTATTATAAATACCAGGAGGCCTCGAATGCAGAAGCGCGTCACGTTTTGGGCTGTGCTCTTGCTTGCCGTAGCGTTAATTTTTTCAGGTTGCACGTCCAGGTTAGACGCTGGATCTATGGTCGAAAGAGATTCCGATGAACTCTTCGTTGACCTGCCTGCGATCGTCCTTGATTACGCGTCAGATGGCACTGCTTCTATCGGCGGGTTATCACAAATGTCAGCTGGCGATAAAGAGAAACCGGATGGCAGCGTTTATGAACCGGACCCAGAGGTCAGTTTGGGTCTTATTTCGATTCTTTCGGGATTGTCGCTGCAACCGCTATGGGTACAGCATTTTACTGCTTCCAACCTCCAACACATTCGGGCAACTAACGGCGACGACGGCATTTTGCTCCTTGTTAACGGACAGCGGATTCCTTCGTTAGTATGGGAGGAAGATTCATTGGCTGCAACTGCGGACGCGGTGTCCGCGCTGGGCCTTGGTGTCCCTGCGCTAAACAAAGTGCTACCGTTAGTGCGAAATTTCGGTCTGGGCGTCGTGCTTCGCTTCCCCGTCGAGGAAGGGGCCGAACCGATCCCTCTGAGCGGAGTCGAAGAGAGTGAGGCGGTCGTCATGGCCCGGTTGATTCAGCAGCAAGTCATGCAAACATTCGGAGGCGTATTGCCATCGATCGATGTGCCAATTCTTTACCATGCCGACGGCAGCTGGACACTGGGGGAACTTTCCGATGTCGATTGGACGGTACTGACCAGCACTCCATTCTACGCGCTGCGCCTGCCGCCCGACTTGATCGAAGGTCTGACGAGTTCCGGCATATATAAGGTGACTCTGAATACCGATCCGGATGGGATTCACATTTCCTTGAATGGCATAGGTCTCCCGTATCTTTCCTGGGGCAACGGCGAAATACAAAATGTTCTTGCACTCTCCAAGCAGTTAGGTGTGCTTGATAGCGTGTCGGCTCTGTTGCCCGGCGCCGACTTGGACTCGGTGTTTTCCCTGGTAGAGAACTTGCTCCCGGTCATTCAGGCAACCAATGCCAAATTAACGATCTACCTGCCAGGTTCCGAGATGGGAAACTGAGTCAGGCTGCGATCCCTTTTGAAATTCAGTTAAGGGCGCAAAGAAGGATCAGTCCACTTCAATTGATAGAGCAGGTGTAGAGCTTCTACGCCTGCTCTATTCCTATTTTGGGCCGAGATGGAAATTGATAATCAGTGAGATGGGGTGACCGAGGCGGCAGTATTTTTTTGCAATCTCCTGAGATGGTCTTAAAGTGTCTCGGTAACTTTCCGCAAGCCCCGCGGCCGATCCGGGTCGAAGTCTCTGGCGGCTGCCAGGAACAGGGCGAACAACTGACCTGGCACTATTGCCAGCAAGGGGGACAGCCATTCAGGAACAGGTGGAAAAGGAAACTGTGTGCGGCCCAACTGCAGTAGAGAATCTTCGTTACTGACGCAGAGAAGCTCGGCATCCATGCTGCGCAGCTGCCTGAGAAACGTTTCCAATTCCGGTGTCAGCACGCCGCTCGGCGCTACCACGATGACAGGGAACGCCGGTTCGACAAGACTGACAGGACCATGAAGAAAGTCTGCGCTACTATATGGCTCGGCGAGAGTATAGGTAAGCTCTTTTAATTTTAATGCGATTTCAAATGCAGTGGAATAGTTGAAACCTCGACCAACTACGACGCAATTGCGAACGTAACGGTAACGCTCCGCAAGTCTTTCAATATCACTGTTGAGTGTAAGAGTCTGCCGAATGAGATCCGGCGCCTTTTCCAGCGTAGCGATGCTCTCGGAATCATCAGCCAGGTGGGCCGACAGAAGGCCGATAGCGAAGAGCTGAGCAGTGTATGTCTTCGTTGCCGCGATTGATCGTTCTTCGCCGGCGCCCAGCCCCACTAAATGGTCCGCCTGTTCTGCCAGGGGAGAGTTTACAAAATTGGAGATTGCCGCGGTGACGCAACCCTGCCGTCTACCCTCTGCCAGAACACTAACGATGTCCGGGCTTCTTCCACTCTGGCTGATGCCCAGAACAAGGGTGTCCGGCGCGAAAAGCGGCGGCTTTTGATAGAGCGAGAAAAGGCTGGGAGTGGTCAGCATTACAGGGAGCCGGTTGTTTGCCCCAAGTAGATACTGAGCGTAGCGAGCGGCATTGTCGCTGGTGCCCCTGGCCGCTACAACGACCTGACGAATATCTGCCTTCCGCATGTGGGCAGCAAGTTTCCTTACAGGATCCTGCCCCATTTGAGCGAACCGTTCTATTACGTCCGGTTGCTGGTGAATCTCCTGAAAGAGAATGGAATCTGAACCCATCGAGAGCCCTTTCGCGCAATGAGTTGTGCGCCTCCGCAATAGTATAACATTCCCTGCAGCGTATAACCCCGCAGGGGATCTGACTTACCTAAGGATAGCCTTCAATGTACGAACTTCCTGAAGATGTCAAGAAGTTGCAAGAGCTTGCCATGGACTTTTCGCAACGAGAGATCATGCCCCGTGCCGAATATTTCGATAGGTGCGAAGAATGGCCATGGGAGATTTTTCACAAGGCGCGCGAAGTCGGACTCGTCAATCTCAACATCCCTGAAGAGTATGGGGGCATGGGTGCGACAGCGTTGGAAGAATGCGTGATTGCCGAGGCGATGGCCTATGGATGCTCTGGCATTCAGACCGCGCTGATGCTGAATCAACTGGCAACCCTTCCTCTGTTGATCGCAGGTACGGAGGAGCAGAAGCGAAGCTATCTGCCATCGATTGTAGAAGATTGCCGCGTACTGCATGACCGAACCTGATGCAGGGTCGGACGTTGGCGGAATCAAGTCGACTGCATTGCGGAAACAGGACTCTTACATTTTGAATGGCTCCAAATCGTGGATCACAGACGGCCCGGTCGCCAGTTTTTTCGCTGTGTTTGCCAAGACGGACCCGGAAGCGGGTCACAACGGAATTAGCTGCTTTCTCGTCGAGCGGGACTGGCCGGGCGTAAGCACAAGCAGGCCGTTCAAAAAGATGGGCCAGCACGCGGCACAAGCCTGCCAGGTGTTCTTCGAAAATGTCGAAGTGCCAGCTTTCAATAGACTGGGTGAGGAAGGCGAAGGCTTCAGGATTGGTATGAAAGCTTTCGACAAGAGCAGACCGAGTGTGGCCACCGCCGCGATAGGCGTTGCACGACGCGCGCTGGACGAGGCAGTTGCCTATGCCGGAGAGCGCACTGCATTTGGTCAGCCTATTTCACACTTTCAGGGCGTCGGATTCATGCTGGCGGACATGGCAATTCGGGTTGAGGCGGGGCGTCATCTGGCCTACAAGGCGGCTTGTGACGTAGATCGAGGGATCCGCAACACGATGTCTGCGGCCATGGCAAAGGCGTTTTGCGCAGAGGCTGCCATGAAAAACGCGACTGACGCGGTCCAGGTTTTTGGCGGCAACGGGTACAGTAGAGAATATCCAGTAGAGAAATTGATGCGTGAAGCCAAAATCTATCAGATATACGAGGGCACTACTCAGATCCAACAGATGATCATTATGCGGGAACTTTATCGAAACGGCTGAACTGGCAGATATGTTAGCCTCGTAGCCTAAAGTCTGGTCTCCCTTTCGCCTGCATTGGGCCGGTCGTCCCGCAATCCAATGGAGCCCGGGGCAATTGACATTTTGTGCGCGTAAGCAGTCTAATTTCATTGACATTTCAGAGAAAAAATAGTACAATGTCAACCGGCTGCATGCCGGTATCAAATTTTGGCGTTTCGGCAAAGCGTTGACCCGAAACTGGATTGCACGTACTGAAAAAACCATACTAGAATCGATATCCCCCGTTTCCATTGAGGACACTAAAGATAGTTGTGAGGAGGATTCATGGCAGAGTTTTCGACTGACAAGATACGCAATGTCACAATAATTGGACACGGCAGTTCCGGCAAAACGTCCCTCGTCGAGGCGCTGCTATTTAACGCCGGCGGGACGAATCGCGTCGGCCGTGTGGAGGATGGTTCGACCATGTCGGACTGGGATGCCGAAGAGCAGCGACGCGGCATTTCTATCAATCTTTCAGTTGTGCCTGTCGATTTTCAAGGTACAAAACTGAATCTATTGGACACCCCCGGCTACCTTGACTTTGTTGGCGAAGTAATAAGCGGCCTCGCAGTGTCAGAGGCCGGCCTTGTGCTGGTCGACTCAGTGGCCGGCGTTGAAGTTGGCACGGAATTGGCCTGGGAGCAGTTGGACGCAGTCGACAAGCCCCGTCTGATTTTTGTCAACAAGATGGACCGGGAAAATGCCAATTTCGATAACGCGCTGGCGAGCGTGCACGAAGTGTTCTCCGGCACGATTCTGCCATTCCAACTACCCATCGGGACGGGGGAGAATTTTGAGGGCATAGTCAACCTAGTGGATATGAAGGCCTATATGGGTGCCGAAGCAACCGTCGCTGACATCCCCGCCGATATGGAAGATGCAGTAGCAGAGGCCCGCCAGAACCTTGTCGACGCCGCCGCTGAAACAGACGACGAACTGATCATGAAGTATCTTGAGGGCGAGGAGCTGACCGAAGACGAGGTGCGGCAAGGCTTACAGCAAGGCGTTAGAGGAGGCCAAATCACCCCCGTTTTCTGCGGCAGTACTATAGAAAACATCGGTCTCTACAGCTTGGCGCGCGCTTTGAGGAGCTATATTCCCTCGCCAGCAAACGTTGCCCGTACCATACCTGTCGGCGACGGCGAAGAGTTGGAATTGAAAGCAGAGGCGGACGGTCCGGTTGCCGCCTACGTCTTCAAGACAATTGTTGACCGCTATGTTGGACGTATGAGCTACGTTCGCGTCTTTTCCGGTACCCTGGCCGTCGACAAAGAGGCAACCAATCTGCGCTCGGACGAGAGATCCAGACTACAAAACCTGTTCCTTGTCAGTGGAAAGGAGTTGGAGCCCGCTACGGCACTCGTTGCCGGAGACATCGGCGTAGTGACAAAGATGGAAGGGTTGAAGACCGCCGATACTCTTGGAGAACAGCAGTTTGTCATTCCGCCTCCAGAGTATCCGAAGCCACTCTATTCAGTCGCGGTGATGCCGGCAACTAAGGCAGACAGTGCCAAAATGGGGCAAAGCCTGCAAGCTCTGGCGGAGGAGAACCCAACTCTGAAGGTCGAGTACGTCATCGCAACAAAGCAGAACATTTTACAGGGAATGGGCGATACGCACATAGACGTAGCGATTCGCAGCCTGGACAGAAAATTCGGTGTCAAGGTCGACACGGCTCTACCAAGGGTGCCTTACCAGGAGACGGTGACGAGGTCCGGCAGCGCCCACTATCGACACAAGAAACAGACCGGCGGCGCCGGTCAGTTTGCTGATGTTGAGTTGCGCGTTGAGCCGTTGGAGCGGGGCGACGGCTTCGCGTACGCCAGCGAGGTATTCGGCGGCACCATCCCCAGTGTTTTTATCCCCTCGATCGAAAAGGGAATCCGCCAGATTCTCGACCAAGGCGTGATCGCAGGCTTCCCAATCGTCGATGTGAAGGCCATCGTCTTTGACGGTAAGCACCATCCGGTAGATTCGAAGGATATCGCCTTCCAAACGGCCGGCCGCGAGGTTTTCAAGATCGCTATGCAGGAGGCCCGCCCGGTATTGCTGGAGCCGATCTACACCATGCGGGTGACAGTGCCGGACGAATTCATGGGTGACGTTATGGGAGATCTCAATAACCGCCGGGGCCGCGTTCTGGGCATGGAGAATCGCAACAATCGCGCCATCATCAACGCTGAGATTCCTATGGCGGAGATCCTGCGTTATGGCACAGATCTACGTTCAATGACCCAGGGCCGAGGCATCTACGCTATTGAGTTCGGTCGATACGAGCCGGTCCCGAGTCACATGGTCGATCAGGTCATTATGCAGAGCAAGCAGGAGGAGGCCGATCAGGAGTAGGTGAATGATTCTAATCGAGGAAATAGGTGGCCACAACACATTTCGCGGATCTGGGTAGGCTTAAAGAGGTTTCTGTGCGTGAAGTTTGGAGTAACGAGGCCAAAAACTTTACGCCCTGGCTCTCGGAGAATCTGGATCGACTGACCGAAGCGCTGGGCATTGAACTGAAAATGGAGAAAAGGGAAATGCAAGTCGGTTCGCATCGTGCGGACATTGTAGCTCGCATTCCCGACCATGGCGCCCGTGTCCTCATAGAGAATCAATTGGGTCAGACTGACCTCAAACATCTGGGCCAAATTCTGGCCTATCTTGCTGGATTGGAAGCCCAAATAGTGATCTGGATCGCTCCAGACTTTAGAGATGACCACCTTTCAGCAGTTCGCTGGCTTAATCAGCACACTGCAGACCCATTCGCTTTTATTGCGGTCAAAGTTAGAACGTTCAAAATAGAGTGCTCGCCTTATGCTCCAACATTCCAGGTTTTGGAGCAACCCGATGAATGGGATCGAATTGTCAAGGATATTCGAAAGAGCTTTGAGGTTCATCAGTTTCAACGTGACTTCTGGGCTCACTGCGCCGCCCGATGGCCCAATTCTTTGGGACTGAGTAAAGGATATGCCAACAGACGCTTTCGTCGTTGGATTGAGGAATCCGATCTCAAAGTAACTCTTTATCTCGCCAGAGATAGAGTAAGAGTTTACGTGACAGGCAATAGAGACGAGCCTGATGAGGCAGTCTTTCCGCGCATCGAACCCTTTCGGCACACTCTCGTTGAAGCGTTAAGCGGTTCCAGTTTTCTCCATGGAAAGAATCCTCGGTGTACAACTGAGCATCTTACTGATACTCTCGACAGGAATAATTGGGACGATATGGCCGACTGGTTGGACGGCCAGCGCAAGAAATACGAAACGGTGCTCCGTAGCGGCCCCGGCGTATTGAATTAGCCTGTGGTCCCTTGCCCTCAAAAAAGGCCAAGGCGCCGCCAGACTGTTATTCACAAGAATCATCGAATCCCCTTTCGACAGATTCTGTGATGAGTGTGGCGTAAACTTTAGCACATCTTTCATTCTGAACTATACTTTGGAGTGTTGAGAAAGCCGGCGGAGACCGTCGGCGTTTTTGTGTAACGTGTAAGAGCTGCGCACTGTGGAAAGAAAAGGCAGACTACCACTGTAGCTGCCCAGGTGTCGAACGCAATGGATATCGATAGCGACGCCCGATAGTCATCTGAATCACGGTTCAGTCTGGAAACACCTCCAAGTGGAGCGCCAATAGTGCCACATTCTCTTATTCTAATGTTCTTTCAGCTTCTTTATACGGTCGGCGCGTTGGGACTGGCCGCCTACGGGATGCAGGCACTATTGCTTACGATTGCGAAAGTCCGTGCGGACAAACTGCCGCAGAAACCAGCAGAGCGTTTGCACCGTCCGTCCCCAAGTAATTCGCTGCAGAATGGCAGCCTCTGGCCGCCCGTCACGGTGCAGCTTCCCGTGTTCAATGAACTTCATGTAGTCAGTCGTCTTGTCGACGCCTGCGCCAAATTGGATTATCCCTCCCATTGCTTGCAGATCCAGATTCTGGACGATTCCACCGATGGCACAACGGCCATCGCCGAAAGCCGGGCAGCTTACTGGCGTCGGCGAGGCGTCAATGTTCAGGTGCAGCATCGCAGTGACCGCAACGGCTTTAAAGCCGGCGCGCTCAAGGAAGGAATGTCAGCAGCCTCGGGCGAGTTTATCGCCGTCTTTGACGCAGATTTCGCGCCACTTCCCGATTTTCTGCAGCGAACTGTCCCCACTTTTCTGAAAGAGAATGGGAGGGAAATCGGATTTGTTCAGACCCGTTGGACGCACTTGAATAGAGGATACTCCGCACTAACCAAGGCCCAGGCGTTGGCCCTGGACGGCCATTTTGTTGTCGAGCAGGCCGCGCGCCATTTTGTCGGTCTGCCGTTCGGCTTCAACGGCTCTGCCGGCGTGTGGCGGCGGGCCTGTATCGAAGACCATGCGGTCGGAGGCTGGCAGGACGATACCCTCTGCGAGGACCTTGACTTGAGCTACCGCGCCCAGTTGGCCGGCTGGCGCGGGGTCTATCTGGATGACGTGGAAGCCCCAGCCGAACTGCCGCCTCAACTTTTGGCCTTCAAGCGGCAGCAGTTCCGCTGGGCGAAGGGCAGTGTAGCAACACTTCGCAAGTTGTGCGCCTCAGTCTGGAATGGAGGCTGGCCGACACTGAAGAGAGTTGCCGCTTTCGTCCATTTGGGTGGGTACTTGATTCACCCGCTGCTATTACTGCTGCTGCTCGTTTCACCTCTTCTCATGCTTTTTGGCAGCCAGCCCTACTGGCCATTGGCCTATCTGAGCCTGGTGTCAGTTGGTCCCCCGACCTTGTACGCTTTGGCGCAACGGCGTCTGCATCCGCAAGACTGGCTGCGTCGCTGGGCGTATCTGCCTCTGCTGATGCTTCTGGGAATGGGGTTGTCGCTCAGCAATTCGGTCGCCGCTGTGCAAGCGCTGTTCGGACGTGCCGGAACATTTCTGCGAACGCCAAAATTCCGCGTTGAAGAGCAAACAGATGCGTGGCATCAAAGCGGTTATGCTCTCGCCCTGGAACCGTTGGTCGCGGCTGAGCTCTTCCTGGCGCTCTATGCCGGGGTTGGTTGCTTCATATCCGTTGTCTACAACCAGTGGTGGAATCTGCCTTTCCTTGCCTTTTACGCCTGCGGATATGCGCTCGTGGCAGGAGTTGGACTGCACGAGTCTTGGCTTGCCCGCTCCGCACGATCGCTGCGAGGAAGGCCACCGGGACGGCTATTTCGCTCGAAGAACCTTGTCAAATTCTGATAGCGACTGTACAATTGTTGTCAGTCGAGAGCACTCTTGCGCGTTCTGAATTGCCGAACTATCGGCGGCGGTTTATGCTAATCCGTTCGCCCTCCTTTTAATGGTTCTTGCGAAAAGGAAGGTTGCAGTGGCAAAACGCAGCTATGATGACATTACCTGGCTTGAAGACAAAAAGGACGTTATCGTCCTAATCAATCGGAGTGACAGAAACTACATTCTGGAACTTCCTACCGGGCAGTACAGGCTGGATGTTGGCCGCAAAATGCGCACTCTTCGTTCGATTCTGAACATCGGACAAATTAGGGAGTTGGTGTCCGACGGCCATTTGGCGATTGAAGAGTAGCCGATTTACGAAGGATTGGCGTGGAATCTCTATGCGCATTTCTTCACGCCCTCAATCGCAAGTTCACGGTTGCAATGGGGCGCGACAAGGTCAAAAAGGTGAACGACGGTGTCGACCTACCTGTTCATAGATGGTCATTCGCAAGCGTATCGGGCTTTTTTCGGTGTCAAGACACCGCTGGTCACCGCACGCGGGGAGCCAACGACAGCAGTGTTTGGCTTTGTTCGCAAGCTGTTCAGCGTGCTTCGAGAATACAAGCCTGACGGCGTTGCCGTCGCATTTGACAAGGGTGATACGTGGCGCCACGAAGAGTTCACTGATTACAAGGCGACCAGGGACGCCATGCCGGATGAGATGCGTTCTCAGATGGACCGCATCGAGCAGATTCTGGAAGCGCTTCGTATCCCCATCGTTTCCCTCGAGAATTTCGAGGCGGATGATGTTTTGGGCGCGCTGGCGCGCCAAGCCGCCCATGAGGGACATGATGTCCTGATTCTGTCTGGTGACCGAGACATGTTCCAATTGGTCTCGGATCGCGTCCGCATCCTTTATACGTCGGGCGGACCTTCCCCGACCACATTACCATATGGAGTCACCGATGTTGCCGAACGCTATGGGGGAATGAACCCAGCCCAGTTCTTAGAGATGAAAGCTCTGGTCGGTGACAGTTCCGACAACATTCCCGGCGTACCAGGTGTAGGCGAAAAGACAGCCATTCGCTTTTTGAAAGAGTACGGTTCTCTTAACGGTCTGTACGCGCACATTGATGAAGTGAAGGGACCCAAGACCCAGCAGAACTTGCGGGATGCAGAGAAGGACGTCCGCCGCAACAAGAGGCTGATGACAATTGTCTGCGATCTCGATGTAACGTTCGACGCCGAAGAGTACCGACTGCAAGAGTATGACAGCGGCCCGGTGCGCCGAATATTCGAGGAATTGGAATTTCGCAGTCTTCAGCGGGAACTGGATCAGATTGGCGAGGCGAGTGCAGGAGGCAGTCCTGATGGCAATTCGGCCTCGCATAAGAATGAGGAGTTGCAAAACTCTCTCTTCCCAAACTTGAGTCCTGCATCGAAAGCTCCGGGACTGCGCCCGTCAGCAAGTACGGTAGAGGACCACCCCTATCAGTGCGTTCAGAATCTGTCTGATCTGGCCCAACTTTGCCAGGTCCTGGATCAGGCGGAAATCCTTTCCTTTGATGTTGAGACCACCGGTCGAGATCCAATGAGCGCCGATTTGGTCGGTTTGGGAATTTCCTGGGCAAAAGGTGAAGCCCGTTACATCCCCGTCGGCCACCATGAAGGCGAGCAACTTCCCTGGGACGTGGTGCGCGAGTCAGTGCAGCCATACTTTGCCAACCCGAGTCTGCCTAAAGTTGCGCATAACGGGAAATACGACCTCGTTGTATGTCGTCGGCACGACTTGAACGTAGCCGGTCCGATTCACGATACGATGACGGCCGCCTGGCTGTTGGAGCCCGCCAGCCGCTCCCTTGGTCTCAAGAGCCAGGCCGAACTGGAACTGGGCTGGACAATGACAGATATCGCAACCCTCATCGGCACTGGGCGCAACCAGATCTCGATTGCAGAGGTGGATATCGGGTCCGTGACTGCCTACTGCGGCGCCGATGTCGACGCTACGGTCCGGTTGTGGGAACTCTTTTCGCCGCGATTGAAAGAGGCCAGCGGGAAGATGTGGAAGCTTTACGAGGAGATTGAACTTCCATTGCTGCCCGTGCTTGCGGACATGGAGATGGCTGGTATCCGCCTCAACACCGATTTTTTGGCAGACCTTTCACGGAAGTTGGCTGCGCGCCTGGAGGAAATCAACACAACGCTGAAGCAAATTGTCGGCCACGAGTTTAACCTTCGCAGTACGCAGCAACTCAGTTCAGTGATGTTTAAGGAGATGGGCTTCCCTGCCGGCCGACTCAAGAAGACCCGTGCCGGCTTCGTCAGTACGGCGGTCGGCGAACTGGAGAAGCTGAAGGCGGTATCCGAAGAACTGTCTCCCGAACAGAACAGATTTCTGGACCTCTTGTTTGAGCAACGCCAATCGGAAAAGCTGCGCGGCACGTACGTGGATGCACTGGGAGAGCTAGTCAATGCTATAACCGGCCGCCTCCATACCAGCTACAACCAAACAGGATCTTCCACAGGCCGCCTTAGCAGCAGTAATCCGAACCTGCAAAACATCCCCATTCGCACGCAACAGGGTCGGGAGATCCGCAAGGCCTTTGAAGCCGCGGAGGGCTGCGTCCTGCTGGCTGCCGACTATAGTCAAGTCGAACTGCGAATCTTGGCCCATATCGTGAAAGAAGTGCCCTTGCTGGATGCCTTTCGGCAGGGGCAGGACATTCATGCGGTGACGGCTTCACGGTTGTTTGATGTGAACTTGGACCAAGTCACTTACGAGCAACGCGGGTTGGGCAAGACGATCAACTTCGCTACAATTTACGGCGTCAGCGCCTTCGGCCTCAGCAGCCGTACAACAATGGGGCCGGCAGAGGCGCAGGAGTTCCTGGAACAGTACTTCGCCACCTATCCGAAAGTGCGGCAATATATAGACGACACCATCCGTTCCGCTGGTGAACTAGGGTATGTTGAGACTCTCGCAGGCCGTAGGCGCAATTTCAACGAACTGAAGGAGCGTCTGCCATTCAATCAGAGGCAAGCGCTGGAGCGCCAGGCGATCAACGCGCCAATTCAGGGAACCGCCGCCGATATTACCAAGTTGGCCATGAACCACCTTCACAATCGTCTGCAAAGTGGGGGACTGCGAGCCAGGATGCTCTTGCAGGTCCATGATGAGTTAGTTCTGGAAGTCCCACATGAAGAATTGGAAACGGTTGCAGTGCTCGTGCGTGAGGTCATGGAATCGGCTTTCGAGTTGGACGTACCACTGCAAGTCGACATCGAAGCGGGGCCAAATTGGTACGAAATGGAGCAGCTGCAACTACCTCAGGCACAGCCTCATTTAGCCGCTAAAGTAGGTAGGGTAGACTTATAGGAGGCACCGGCGCCGGTCATTACGGGCTGAAGGTCAGTGCCACGGGATGTAGACAATGATTCGAGACCAGATTCGGCAGACCGTTACAGATGCAGTCGCCGCGGCACAGGCGTCCGGCAAGCTGCCCTCGGTGGAAATCCCTCCGGTGGAGATTCAGCGCCCCAATCAACCTGAGCACGGCGACTACAGCTCAAACGTCGCTCTTTTGGTTTCCTCAGCGGTGAAAAAGGCCACAGGTCAGAAGGCCAACCCTAGACAAATCGCCCAATCCATTGTTGATGAAATCCCAGTCGGTGAGCTCATTGGCAGCGTCGATTTGGCAGGGCCAGGGTTCATCAACATTCGCCTCGACGAGCGCTGGCTACAGAAAAATGTACTGAAGATTATCGCCCAGGGGACGGCCTTTGGAGCAATTGACATTGGATCAGGTCAGCGATGGCAGGTGGAATATGTCAGCGCTAATCCCACCGGTCCGCTCCACTATGGGGGCGGCCGTAACGCCGTACTTGGCGATACACTTGCAAATCTTTTGGAGGCGGCAGGTTACGAGGTGCAGCGAGAGTTCTACGTAAATGACAGTGGAACCCAATTTCAGCTCTTCATCGAGAGCCTCTATGTCCGCTATTTGCAACTCTGCGAAGAGCTGGACGGCGAGCCTAGTCGAAATGCCGAATTTCCAGAAGGGGGATACCAGGGGGCATATCTAAAGGATTACGCCAGCCTTGTCAGAGATAGAGGAAACGGAAGTCTCTTCCATATGGAGCGAAGCGCAGCATTAGCCGCCTTGCGGGAAATCGGAAGGGAGATCGTCCTCCAGGATGTTGAGGATGAACTGGCAGCGCTAGGTGTAACGTTCGATCGCTGGTTCAGTGAGAAGAGTCTGTATGACGAAGGCCTCGTAAGCAAACTGCTCCAGCAGCTTGCTGATCAGGGCGAAGTAGTCGAAAGGGACGGCGCCAGCTGGTTTTTGGCCAGTAAGTATCCCGGCAACGAGAAAGATGAGGTTGTCGTCCGATCTAATGGGGCGCCAACCTACTTTGCCAGCGATATCGCCTATCACTACGACAAGTTTGTTCGCCGCAAGTTTGATCGAGTAATCAATGTCTGGGCAGTGGATCACCAGGGGCATATTCCTCGCATGGGTGCGGTGATGCAGGCGTTGGGCGTAGAGCCGGACCGTCTGGTCATTCTTCTCTACAACCTGGTCAAGCTAATTCGCGACGGGCAGGAAGTGAAAATGAGCAAGCGTTCAGGCGACCTGCTTACCGTGCGCGAGGTTGTGGAAGAGGTGGGGCCGGACGCCGTGCGATTCATGCTGCTAACTACCAGCCCTGAACGCAGTGTCGATTTCGATATGAGCCTGGCAGTCCAGCGAAAAAACGAAAACCGCGTCTTTTACGTCCAGTACGGGCACGCCCGTATCTGCTCACTCATAGAAAAGGCCTCGGAGAGTGGATTTGTAGATCCAGAAGTCATTCCCGACGGCGCCACGGAGATCGTGACTCTACTCACCCATCCCGCAGAGTTGACGCTCATCCGGAGAATGTTGGAGATGGAGGAACAGATCGAGTTGGCAGTAGAACGGCTTTCGCCCCACAATCTTACTTATTACGCCGAAGACCTGACCAAAGCGTTCAGCGCATTCTATGAGAACTGCCAGGTCTTGCATTCTGACGTGTCTCCGCAACTGGCGCGAGCCAGGCTGCTTCTCTGTCTGGCGGCGAGGACGGCTTTGTCTCGGGTACTGGATCTGATGGGTATGACCGCACCGGAAGCAATGTGAATATGGCTTCCACGAAACGTTGAGAGACCTGCAGGTCAGCACTCTCCTTAAGGCGCGACCAGCCTTACCCCCTTTGGCGGGGATGGCTTGGCCGGACAAGGGTAGGCCAACACCAGTAAAGAACTAAGTAATGGCTGAGAATTTCCATGTTCTTGTAAGCGATAAACTTTCACGGAGTGGATTGCAACCGCTTCTGGACGAAGACTGCATAGCAGTCGACATTCGCACGGATTTGTCTCCGGCGGAATTGAAGTCGCTGATTCCCGACTATCATGCTCTGCTTGTGCGCAGTGGCACGCAGGTTACGGCAGACCTGATTCGCGCCGGCAGGCGGCTTCAGGCTATAGGGCGGGCCGGTACAGGGGTTGACAACATTGATGTGGAGGCGGCAACCCGGGCTGGTGTAACGGTTGTTAACACGCCCACCGGCAATACCGTCGCGGCCGCGGAACACACAATTGCCATGTTGATGGCGCTAGCGCGCAACATACCCCAGGCTGATCGGAATATACGAGCGAAACAGTGGAATCGGAGCGCTTTCGTCGGTACGGAAGTACGGGGCAAGGTGCTTGGAATCATTGGGCTGGGTCGTATCGCCCAAGAGGTGCTACAATTCGCCCTTAGCCTGGGAATGCGGGTATTCGCCCACGACCCGTTCGTTAGCCAGGAGTACGCCTCGCAACGAGGCGTAACGCTGCTTTCCCTCGACGAGATGCTCTCGCAGGTTGATTTCCTAACGGTACACGTGCCCCTTACGGAGGCGACGCGCAACCTTATAGACGCATGCAGTCTGAAGCAAATGAGACAAGGCGTCCGCGTCATCAATGTGGCCCGCGGCGGAATTGTGGACGAGAAGGCGCTGGCCGCTGCAGTTTCAAACGGCCACGTTGCCGGCGCGGCCCTTGATGTTTTCGAAAGCGAGCCACTGCCGGAGGACAGCCCTCTTCGAGGCAACGATAGGATCATCCTTACGCCCCATTTGGGCGCAAGTACGGTCGAAGCGATGGAGCGGGTGGCGGAGGATGTCGCGATTCAGGTTGTCGACATATTGCATGGCAGGCCTGCTCGCCACGCAGTCAATGCGCCCATAATGCCCCCCACTGCTCTGAACACAATCATCCCATACATTGATCTAGCTGAACGCATGGGTCGCTTTCTGCGACAGATCGATGAGCAGGGCATCAAACGACTGGAGATTACGGGACACGGGCCAATTGCAGCGTTTGACATGGCGTATGTTGTGGCTTCCGCCATCCGCGGCATGATGTCCGAAATTGTGGAAGAACGGGTCAATCTGGTAAATGCAGAGTTGTTGGCCCGAGGTAGAGGTATCGAAATCGTACAGCGTAAACTACCGAAGCACGAACGTTATGAGAGCATGATCACTTTGCGTTTGACGAGCGCAAGCGGGACGAATACTGTGCTGGGAACACTTATCTTGGACGAACCTACAATTGTCGCAATCAACGACCTTTGGGTGGAGTTTCCGGCCACCGGAAACCTGCTGTTGGCGTCGCATACGGACCGACCGGGAATTATAGGAAAAGTAGGCACACTTCTGGGGCGTTCCGACGTAAACATTAGTTTTATGCACGTGGGGCGCCGAGCGCCACGCGGAGAAGCTATCATGGTTTTGGGCACAGACGAGCAGACACCGGACATAGTCCTGAAGGATTTGGCCGGTATTCAGGACATTCGCTGGCTTAAGGCTGTCGAGTTACGCAAATAGTAATGAGCAGAGACCCAATATCGGAGAGTGGTTTCGGCAATCAGACAGGGCAAACCTGTAAAGAGTGGAGAAACAAGCCCTCCGGTCGCTACCCTACGACAGCTTCCTCCCATGTGGGATGGAACACTGCGGCAACCAACGCGGGGGCCGTAGAAAAACGGATTGTAGAAAAACCAGCGAACAACGTTCCCATGGGCCTGCTGGTCATTGCACTTGTATGGATAGGCCCGATCCTCGCATGCGGCAGCTTCCAGCCTCGCCCGACACCGACAAGACAGTCACTGGTCGCAACTGCTTCAGGCAATGCACCTACGCCGGAACAGCCATCCCCTACTAACGCGCCAACAGCGGTACCCACTCCAACCGCGATTGTCGCTCCTCCTCCAACGCCGACGCTCGTTGTTCGAAATCCGCTTAACATTGGCGAACAGGCGCGCATTCTAGTCGCCGGAGGTCTTAACATTCGCGAGCAACCAACAATTGGGGCGCCGGTCGTCACCCTGCTTGCCCAGGGAAAGCGAATCCTGGTCCTGGACGGCCCAACAGGTTCCGAAGGATATATTTGGTGGAAAGTCGACGACAATCAGGGAAACGTTGGCTGGGTAGCCGCCGGCACGGTTGACGAGCAGTGGATTTCAGCTCAAGTTGGCGAGCTCCGGCCTGTCAACCGCGCGCCCATCATCGGCGATCAGGTTGTAGTCACTCTACTGGGCAAGCTGTCCGTGCGTGCATTGCCCGGTGTGACGTCCGTAATAGAGGCCCGCGCAAGTACAAATGAGAGGTTTTTGGTCGTGGCCGGCCCTCAGGCCGCCGACGGATACTTCTGGTACCAGATCCGTTCTGAAGATGGTCAAGTGGAAGGCTGGGCGGCCGATGGCAGTGAAGGGGAACGTTGGCTCAGCCCGCTCGAATAGGCGTAAGAAAGTGCCCGAAACCTGTTGGGCGGGGGAACCGCGAAAGCAAATGGGGGCAGGCATGGCTGGCGACCCGTAGTTCAAGTGTCCAAACTGCCAGCTATGCCATCCGACGCAGTGCAGCTTCTAGAATCAACACGGCCTGCCAGTAATCGTCCAGGTAGATGTGTTCGTTGGGCGTATGGTCCAGGCTGCTGTCACCGGGGCCATATGCCACGATTGGGCATTGCCACGCCGGCCCGACTACGTTCATGTCGCTGGTGCCGCTCTTGCTGACAAATCGAGGCCGTTCATCTGTATGTTCGCGGATGGCGGCGAGAAAGCCACGCACGAGTGGGCTATTGCGGCTGCTTCTCCATGCCGGTTCGTATCCGTGGACGCAGAACGCCATCTCCAACTCGTCGTTTCCAAAGAGAAACTCCTTAGGGGCAGCGTCAGCTCCTTCGACAAAAGGCGGGCTGGGCAGCGGGGGTTGTGTTTCCACGCGTTCTCGCGCCCAATACCACAAATCGGTCAAGAACTCGTCAGCGTGAAAGTCAAGAGGGAGGCGAATGCCGATTTTTGTCCAAACACAGTCGTGCATTGCCTCATCGGTCCACGTTCGCAGTTCTCGTAGGCTGGGAAGCAGCTGGTCGAAGATTTTGACCTTGTCGCGATTGAAGCCGTCGCCATAGGCGCAAATCCAATTCCACAGATCGACTGCTGTGGTTGCCACACCCGGATTGGGACCGGCGGAGTGCATCATGGGCTGGGCGGCCTTCATCTCTAGCAGAATCCGTCCCTTATAGAAGAGGGTTAAGCGGGTTGTTCCACTAGGTTCGCCGATGATACAGTAGTCGGGAGTCGGCTCATTGCGCCCGTTAAAGCGGTCGCGGATGAAGCGGGCCCCCTTGCTTGTCGCCGCCTCCTCCTCAACTGCGCCCACTACGACAATACGGATGTCATGGTGGTTCGCCCAGTCCGATCCCAGGCGGGCGGCTGCAGTTGCGAAAGTCGCTAGCGGACCTTTGGCATCGACACTGCCCCGTCCAAAGAGTACCGGCCCGTCTTCCCGTTTTTCCACACGCACCGGGATGTCTCCGTAAACAGTGTCGATGTGCCCGAGCAGCACGACAGTCCGCGCGGCATTTTCCGGCCCCAACTCACCGACCGCGTTGCCGGCTGCGTCAACCTCATATCTGTCGTATCCCAGTGAACGCATCGCCGCGACCAGGTAGCTGCTCGCTTCAAGTTCGTCGCCGCTGAAGGACGGGATTTCTACCAACCGGGCTAACATACTTTCGGCTTCAGTTCGGGAGATTCCAGACGTCTCGACTGCAGTACCGGTCGACAGTTCCGACGGCATCAGACCTCCAGGTCATCCAGAAGATCACCCAACTCCCTCTCCCAAACGTCATCTAGAGGCATGAAGGAATTCTCTGTAAACTCGTCGTCCAGCTTTTGCAAATAAGCATTTACGTCGAGCTGGGGAGCCTGGCGGGCGAGCTCCTCCATCTGTTCTTCCATTGAGGAAATCAGCTCATCGCTTTGTATTCGCAACTCGGAAAGATCGATTCCCAGGTGAAACATAAAGTCGGTCCGCCGCATAATGTCGTACCAAGCTTTGACGTCGTCTTCGATGCGCACACTTTGGGCCGGTAGCATCACCTGTCCAAAGTCGTAGGCCGGGACAAAGCCGTGGAAGCAGATGTACTCCAGGTTTCGCTGTCCGGCGTGGTAGGCGAGATATGAGCCAATGGTCGTGCCGCCTTCGTAGTTGGAGAAACGGACTGCATATTCTTCCATTTCTTTGCGCATCTCTTCCAGGCTGAACACGCAGGAGATATCGCGGTCTTTGTTGTAGGGCATTGCGCCGTAAACTCCTCCGACGGCCACGATTCGCTTGACTCCCAGCTCTTCGACAATATCAAAAAAGGCTTCGGCGTACTCTTCCTCGTTAACATGCGGTTCTTCGCCGAGGAAAATTAACAGCCCCTTGTCTCCAAGTTCGGTGTAGTAAAGCTCGGTCTTGATGACTCGCATATCCTGCACTACGCCATCCTTTGTATGGACCTCCGGTCTCAGCAAATGATGGGCGCCCGGCATTTGAAAGAGAAAGAACCGCTCGCGGCTGATTTCGCCGATTTTACGCGCCTCCAGCTTCTCGATCAGATAGGCGGGCAGGCCAGACGAGATCGAGCCGGCGTCCGCCCACTGGTGCCAACCGGCAATCATGATTATTTCATTGGCGGTCGGGGTCTCCCACAGATGTACTCGCTCGTCCATGTCTTTACCTCAATTTCGTTAAATTTGAATTGCGGTTGCGGTAGGTCAAGGTCGCTGCATGCGGAAGACGATTACCGGTGGAATCTCGCTGACATTCGGGCCCCAACTGATTTCCCTCCTCCCCGGAGGGTGCGTAGCAGGGAATGCTCTTTCTTCAATGCCGTTCAAAACAAAGCCTGCCCGCAGACCTACGCCCAACATAGTATGAAGGGGTCGGTGGAAGTATGGCTGCCGCAGCGGCTGCCCGCCTAGCGCGCGACCCCTTCGCATGGTGGGCGTCATGTAACCACTTACTCGCACACCGTATGTCGAGACCTCCTCTCCGTCGCGGTCTTCCCTCTCGCCAAATAGGGCCGTGTGGGCTTGATTGAAGCAAGGGTGCATAATCGAAAAAACGAAGCGGCCGCCTGGCTTAAGCAGCCCATATAAGCTGCGGAACAAGGGCTCGATCTCCGCCATATCAAACAGCGCCATGTTGGAAAGCGCGCAATCGAACTTTTCGTCGCCTAGCCTCCGCATTCCCGCTTCGTCATTGGCGTCCAGCACAAAATAGCGGATGTCGCCATCTTCAGGAGAGCTGCGTTCTCTGGCCAGCCGGATCATTTCATCCGCTACATCGAAGGCGACGACTCGGGCCCCCAAACGGCCCAGCCTTCTACTGGTCAGACCGTTGCCGCAGGCAATGTCCAATGCCAACTGTCCAGATTGGATAGATAGCAACTCTTCTATGGCCGGCCAACACAGGTCGTTGACAAAGTCATTGCCTTCACCCATGTATTCATCCCAATAGGCCGAGTTGTGGTTCCAAACTCGTTTCACCTCTTGCCTGTACTCGGGAAAGGCAGTAACCGAGGGTGCTGGGTTCCCAGCCGTGCTCTCTCCAACGGCTGAGAGCACGGAGTCCTCGGTTTCACTCTTCATGTGGGTCATAGGGCCGTTCCTGACCAGACGCGTTTGGAATGCCCAGTTGCAACGGGCAGGTACTATGCAAAAGAGTTGGACTCCGCCCATTGTACCACACAGGTCTAGCCGCCGAATACAGAGTGTGACATAAGGGTGAGACATAGGGGTGAGGCCTAGGGGTGAGGCCTAGGGGTGAGGCATGGCAGTGGAGAGGTAGTAGAAGAAGCGGCCGCACGAGCGGGTGTTTCCGTGCCCGACCGAGGGCAAACCAGTTTTTCGCATAGCCAATATAAGTAACCCTAACCAAAACATAACAAAAAAACACGAAACTGAGAAGGGCCGATTGGCATAGGTAGCAGCCCGATTCCTGGCGTGCACGCGGGCGGCAGTGGGAATGTGGGACCGGAAATGCAGAAACGAGGTGCTGGGGCGTCCGACTTTGGGTACTTGCGGCAATGCTATGCCGCCAGATCTGTCAGATCAAAGACGGGGCCATTAACGCAAGCGCGGGTCAGGCCGCCGCGTGCAGTCGAAATAGCACATACCAGGCAGGCGCCGACTGCGCACAGCAGGTCTGCCTTGGCCAGAACCTGGACGAAGCCTTTGTCAATGTTGAAGCGGGCATCTCTGACGATTCTGAGGAGCTCTCCATAAGACGAAGGGCGGACTCCCGCGCAGACCTTGTCGGCCCAGCCAACAGTATGGCGTAGTTGCTCTAGCCACTGGTTTTCGCTGGAGGCCGCGCGGACCTCAACCTGCACTGGCAAACGAGGAACGAGATCGGCGACCATCTGGTCGTTATCGGACCGTAAGAGGATTGTCACCCGTCCGCCGCGGTCCAGCGCCTGCTCGCATAAGGGGAGCAACTGCCAGAACCAGGCAGGGCCGTCCCTAACGTCGACCAGGAGCAAGAGATTGTGAGGGAGGGGTTGGAGAGTGAATCCGTTGCCGAATGGCCCATCCAGGTTGAGGTGCTCGCCTTGTATGCGCTGCGCCAGCCACTCGAAACCGGCAACGGCTCCTAGCTGATCTGCCGCGGCGCTTGCATTTGGGCGAGCGCCTTCCTCTTCTGAGCCGAATGGAAGATACAATTGCCAGCGGTCGTCGTGCTCCCGCGGTTGGCGACCGCAAACGAAGAGAGGTCGGCGCAGATAGATCGACCAGTCGGCGCCACGTTCGATACCGACGGCGTTGCTGCAACGAACAAGGAAGTAGCGGCCGCCGAGGGTCTCTGACTGGGGAATGAGATTGGGCGGTAGTACTACAGCAAGAGGCTGTCCTGGCCTTACCAGGCTGTCGATTTGGCCAACAATAGAGGGTAGCTGCTCACCATTGATCAAAGTCATCGGTTTTTCAAAGCTGCCGAAGTAGTCTTGGGCAAGTTAGCGGTTGTCTTCTCTGTGGTCGGCTCTCTCATCGAAGGTGGCCGGCGCTGATTGCAAGTCTGGGTCTGTCAAACTCGCATCAACAGACGCCGACTGTTGTGACCGTGGTTTGCGGGGAAAGGGACGTCTCTTCACCAACGGACCAGGCTCAATAAATGCCAAAATAACAACAAGAACCAGCCCCCCGATTGCCAGAGTAGCCAATACCTGCCACATAGTAGAAAGGAGTTCCGCCGCGGCCGCGGCGGAAATTACGTAGGCATGCATGGAATCTCCAAGTTCTGCCAGCATTTCTTGGGCCTGCCAAGTGACGAGCGGTCAAAGTCGCGGTTGGATCGACTGCCTTCACTTTCCTGGAGGCGCCATAACTCTGTGGTACAATCTGTTCAGTTCCGCACGGGAGGACGAACTGGATTCTCGCAGCAAGGGGGCAACTTGCTTGACCGCAATTTATCACGGCGGAACCGGCCGCCTTCGCAGCGAAACTGTCTGAAGAGCCCCTTTCGTCCATTCTGACACAGCAAACGGCGAACAGCCAATCCCTTACGTGGTCATTGAAACCGCCCGAAACCCGAGCCGATTTACAGTTCTGCAGCTACGCCACTATCCCCAACGGGCGCTCGATCGATTCTTGAATCGCGACCTGCCCGCGGGTTGGCGCATCGAATTGCGCAGTGGCTGGCCCCTCCTCTTCTTACCGCTCCTGCTAGTCATGCAGCTTTTGGGACCAAGCCCGATCTGGATTGCACTCTTGGTTTCCCTAATCGTACTATATGCAATCAGCTATGCCTGGATTCGAAATCTGAACCAACAGATTTTTTTTGAAAGGCGGCGTGAAGGGGCAATGCTGGTGGTGGGAGACGCGTTGCAGGAGCGGTTCGTGGTTCGGAACGAGAGTGGCCTGCCATTGCATTGGCTTGAGTTTGCCGATAGTTCGCGCCTGCCTGGTTATAATCCAAGGCAGGTGGTCAGCTGCGGCGGTGGCAGCAGCTACCAGTGGCGGGCGGAGGCACACTGCACGCAACGGGGAGTTTTCCGCCTGGGGCCGCACACGTTGCGCACTGGCGACCCGTTTGGGCTGTTCAGCCTTGAAATCCGCGACTCCCGATCGGAATCCCTTCTCGTATATCCCCGCGTGGCGCACATTCCGGCGCTTGAACTTCCCAGAGGGAACCTGTCAGGTCAGGATCGCCGGCGCCGCGCCTACAGCGGGTCGGAACGCTCGCAAGCGGTGCGGGCGTATCGTCCCGGAGACAGCCTGCGCTACGTGCACTGGCCGATTAGTGCAAGGCAGGGTGAGTTGATAGTCACCGACGTGGAAACTGAACCCAGCGGAGATCTGTGGATCGTACTGGATCTCAACCGATTGGTTCAGTCTGGCGAGGCTGAGTCAAGTTCGCTTGAGACCGGTATAATTTTGGCGGCCAGCGTAGCGGCCGAATTACTGGGCGGTGGGGATCGCCGCTCGGTAGGCCTCCTGGGGGCGCTGGCTACAGAGGCCTCGGGCTCGCAGTCCACGTTCGAGGATTCACCCGACGGCCAACAGTACGTCGAGGACGGACTGGATGGCAGTGATAGCGGCGCATGGTCCGAAGTCGGTATGCAGAATCGAGTGAGTTCTCCCGCCTCTCTGTTAGTGGATGTACCGCCGCAACCTGGCAAAGGGCAAGTCTGGCGGATTCTGGCTGCACTTGCTCCGGTTCAGGCCGGTGACCTGTCTTTGGGACAGCTACTGCGTCGTAGTAGGGGATTGTTCAGCGCCGGCCAGACAGTCCTGGTAATAACTTCGGACATTGGTGAGGGGGTCCAGGACTGGACGGCAGAGCTGCTGCATCTACGCCGGGGCGGCGTGGCAGCCAGCGTTCTTGCAGTGACGCCGGCGGCCACTGACGCGGCCGACGACGGCGAGACAGGCGAAGGGAACACTGCAGCAACATCCCGCGATTCCCAACCAGTCACTTTCCCAGTTGAGCTTCTTGCCGAGGAATCTATCCCGAATCCTTTCAGTAGCACCGATGAAACGCAAGCGCACTTAATCGATATCCTATCAAGGTATGAGATCCCGGTTCAGTTCCTGCAAGCAGGGACGAGACTGATGCCGGCGTTGACATACCGGCGGACGCGCACGATATTGCGCACGACCCCCAGCGGCGGCGTCGTTGCCTATGAGATTGAGGAAGTAGTAGGGTGACTATCGTATCCAATGCTGACGAGCGGCACATGGTCATTAGGGTGATCCTTGCGGCGGCAGAGCGCTATCGTCCCCCCTTGGGATGGATGGCCCTGATGTTTGGGCTTGTTTTGGCCTTGCTGCCCGCTGTCGCAATTCGGGAAGCCGAGTGGATCGATCTGAGCCGCGTTAGGGTCAATCTGGAATGGGTCGTCTTTTTCAGTCTTGTGAGCGGCTGGTGGCTGGTTAGCCTTCTGCGCCGCTGGGCTATTCGTATCCAGCGTCGCCCAGAAGGAGAACAAACGGAGGCAAGCGGCCTGTCTACTCTACGTCGGCACAGCCGGATTCCTGGACTCGTATTCTGGACTGTTTGCGGTGTGGGATTCCTGGCCTGGGTCAGTCTTGGGGTCTTGACAATTTCGCAGGTGCTTGTTCACTGGATTCCAGGCCCTGTCGATCTGTGGCGCACCATCAGGGCCAATGACCTGCTCGCACTGACCGAAGGAGTGGAGGCTGAAC
The DNA here is from genome assembly GCA_965221345.1 of Caldilineaceae bacterium. Lineage (GTDB taxonomy): Bacteria > Chloroflexota > Anaerolineae > Caldilineales > Caldilineaceae > Bin5. Next base: position 3,184,067 of record CBDCSD010000002.1, on the reverse strand, counting down.
TGGACAGCCTGGTGTGGCGGTACACAGACTGGGCAGAGGGTGTGCAGGGGGGAGGCGCCTACCAGGATGACTTTGTCTTTCTTTCTCTTTTTGGCGCAGTACTGTGGTTGCTGGGCGGAGCCACGGCGCTGCTCGCTCTTTCGACCCGAAACGGGTTAATCGTGGGCACGCCTGCACTTTGGGTGTTGGCATTGTTTCTCTTCTATGGCCGTCAGAGCCGCCTTCTCATTCTGATTGGATTTGCCGCAACAATATTGTTGCATGTGCTGCTCGATCAGCAGCGGCTGGAAACGGGTTGGGCCAGACGCAGATCTGACTTCAGCCCCATGTTACTGATGGATCGGTTGCTGTCGGTCGGTGCTGGGGCAACTTTGATCGTGCTGCTGGCAGGATTCATGCCCAATGTTGTAATCCGTCCGCTAGCATATCGGGTGTACCAGACGTTGACACCTGTGTACGATTCGGTAGACGAAGTCACGGAGCGCATGTTTCCCGACCTGAAGGGAGGGAGGAGGGGCATGGGCCGCCTTGGCAGCGGTCTACCCAACCGTTTCCTACTTGAAGGCGGAGTTGAGTTGGGGCGTTACGAGGTGATGCGCGTCTCTACCAACTATCCCTTTGGCGCGGTGACGGAGATGGGGGACACTCCCCCGCGGCTCTATATGCGGCGGGGCACGTTTGTCAACTACGATGGGCGCGGTTGGAACAACAGCGGCCACGAGAGAGATGCGGCATTTGCGGCCAATCGCGCCTGGCGCAGCGAAGAGGAGTGGCCGGGGCGAGTATCGTTGACGCAGCGCGTGCGGCTGACCGCGCCGACCGCTGTGCTGCCTGCTGCAGGCGAGCCGGCCGAGTTCCGGATGGACTACGAATTGGAACGGCGCTCGTTCGACGACCTGGTTTCTATTTGGTCGGACGAAGGACCGGTGGATCGTTTCGAAGTCGTTTCCTTCGTGCCGGCAATGTCGATTGAGAAATTGCGCTTATTGCCGGCGTGGGGCGGTGAGTCCACAGAAATGCCACCAGAGATGGCCCCACACTTGAGGCTGCCAGAGACCGTCACTCCGAGAACTCGGGCGCTAGCTGAACGTCTTGCCGATGACCAGGCCGGGCCGTTTGCCATCGCCGAATCGATCGAGGCCCATTTGCGCGGGATTGTCTATAACCTCGAGGTGCCCGGCCCGCCGCCGGGGGCGGATGTGGCCGACTTCTTCCTGTTTGATCTGCAGGAAGGGTATTGCGATTACTACACTACGGCCTTCGCGGTCCTTGCCCGTTTGAACGGCCTCCCGACTCGTTTTGCCACCGGCCATATAGGCGGGTACTGGGACCTGGAATCGGGCGAATGGACAATTACCGAAGCGGAGGCGCACTCGTGGCCGGAGGTCTATCTGCCGGAAATCGGCTGGGTCCCGTTCGAGCCGACCGCGGGGAGGCCTTCACTACAACGGCAGGCGGGGTTGCAGACTGCGCCAGAGAGTTTCACGAGCCGAGGGCCGGTAGAGACGGCGGAGGAATCTACAGAAGACGCTTGGGCCTGGAACTGGCAGATGTTGTTCTGGCTGTTGCCCTTGGCAGGGCTACTGTATGTACTGAGAAGCTGGTTCGAACGCAGGCCGCAGGACCCGTGGCTGGGTCTACTTGCATGGGGGCGGCGCATAGGGTGGCCCCACCAGCCGGACCAGACGGAACTGGAGTACGGCCGCGGGCTGTCGGCCCATTTGGCCGACTACGAGACCGAGCCTGAGCGACGCCGCAGACTGACGCGCAACGTGATCGGCCTGACCGCGGCTGTCAGCCTGGAGCGCTATGGAACGGAATCTGTTCGCCCGGCAGCGCTTTCGCGCGCGTTGGAACTCTGGCGAGCGATGCGAAGGGACCTGCGGCGCTTGCCGTGGTGACACCGGCGTCACGGGTGGCGTCTCAGGGTCCTGTCTTACCCCATCTCTTCATCGGCCCAATTCTCTTCTTCGTCATGTGCGATTCTTGACAGATCGGCAGCTAAGTCGTCCGGGTCCTGGCCGGCATATCGTTCCCACAATTCTCGAGCCAAACGGCTGTGATCTACTCGTAATCCGTAGCGCCGGAAGTACTGGCAGACCCGCATCACATCTCTGTTCAAGACGGCTTGTGCGCTGCGATTAGACTGCGTGTCGATGACTTGCGGGAAGTCGATCAGCCTGATCTCTCCTTGCCAGTAAAGGATGTTGTAGGCAGACAGGTCCCCGTGAACAAAGCCATTCTGTAACATGAGGGCAATGCTCTGCCGCGTGCGCTCGAAAAGCGGGCCGACTTCGTCGTCGTCTAGCCTCACTTCGTGGAGGGTCGGCGCCGCCATCTGTTCGTCGCCGACGTACTCCATCAGTATTGCGTTCTCTCCCACGCCGTAGGGTTTCGGTACGGGAACTCCGGCCGCATGGAGCAGCTGCAAAGTGGAGAATTCGTACATGAGCCAGGACGTATGGCGTACTTGTGCCCCGAAAGCCGTCTTCCTTTTGACCGCTCTCGCAGTGCGGTCATCGTGCGTATTGACAGCCTGGGGTCGCCCATCTTCTGAGGTAAGAAGCTGGCGGCCCTCCCTGTAGAGGGCATCGTTGCGCAAGTTCCGGAATTGGCGAGGCCGGTAAACTTTGGCGGCAATCCACTCCACTCCGACTGATGGGTGTGCTGTGCAGCGATAGACACTGGCCTCTTTCCCACCTTTGACCTGTGCCATTACGTCCACGATTTGATCCTGTGCGTAGAACGGTTGCAGGGAGTCTCTGAGGAAGCCGCCTTCATAGCGTGACGGGGTATAGGTAATTTCCCAGACGTTTTCCAAGCCGGCCACTTCGGCAAGTTTCTGTATCTCGGCGCGATGTAACTCGAATTTCTGTCTTTCGTTCTTGGGACTGCGAGGAGCGCGGTAGGTGCTATGGCTGAGACGGAACTTTCTCTCGTAGAAGTCCAGGTCCGCCTGCTCTTCCTCCCAGTGGCTGTCCGAATCCTTCGCAACCTCTTCGTACTGTTGTTCGTACTGCTGCCAAGCTTCCATGTCTTCGTTTTCTCGATTATTCAAGGTTTGGTCGTCCTTGTGTTGGGGCACAGAGAAACGCCTCTGTGCCTCTTTTTCGCCCTCGCGTCCTGCAGGCGGGGAGTGAAAGCAAATCAGGAGTTTTGGTCGAGTGAAATGGTTTGTTCGAGCGGCCCTGGCTCCCGTCAACCGTCAACCGTCAACCGTCAAAACGGACCGGTTCGCACGGAAGAGGTCTGAAAAAAGGGGATCAAAAAAGGCCGCGGGCGGGGTAACGCCGACAGCCTCGAAATCGAGGGGCAGGTAGTACGGTAGCTAAGCAGAAATCAGGGGAGACCGCTCGCGAAGCTGGATCTTTCTACGCGGGCGCTTCAAGAAATCTAGCTAGTTGCGCTCCATATGCAGGTAGTTACCCGTGGCACTCTTAAATTTTTCACCTTTCTCATACGGAGCCTCCTTTCGCTAAAGATACCTGGAAGGAATTGCTTGCGAATCTTCGCCTGCAGGGCAAGCGGAGATAGAGGCAATTCTAGCACAGGTTTCGCTGTAAGAAGAAATAGCGGGCTACCGAGGGCACAATTCAGAATTGCGGTTTGTACGAGTCAAGGAGATGAGTGAAGGGGACAATTGTCAGGTTAATGGCGCGAAATGATAACTGCGATTGTAGGTCGAGCTGGCGGCGGGCGACGAGGCTGGGTTGAAAGAGTTTTGACAAGAAAGAGAAAACGCAGACAGGGGCAAAAGTTTTTCTGGTTGATTAGCTGGGCGCTGGTGTGAATGCTTCAACCCGCCAGGAAAAAGTCTGCTCTTGACCTGGCAAGGAGGCGGTCACTTTTGCTGGATTTCGATGAGACGCCCGTCGGGATCGCGCGTATAGGCTGACCGACCCCATGGGTAGGAAGTGGGAGCTATCGCGCCGGCAACGTCGCTAAAGTCACTATCGGACCATACGTTGTCCAACGCGGTGACGGCGATGGCAAAGTGATCCTGGTTGGGGGGACCTTCTGCATTCACTTCATAGTCAGGATTGGCAGGGCTCTTGTGATGAATCAGGATGTGCAGGCCACCCAATTGAAACAGGGCCATCTGCTCGGACTGGAATTCTGGTGCTCCGCCGAGCAGATCTTCGTAGAAGGCAACAAGTGAAGGAACGTCATGGGTGAAAAGGGCGAGTTCTACAAGCGGGCGCATGGCGGCAATCTCTTTCGTTGGACTACAGATAGGCTGATATCAGTTCAGCGCAGGTCGTAGAGGACTTCCTGCTGGGCGGGAAAGCGGGCCAGCAGCGAGGCAAACTCTGCATCGTTCGGGAGGGAAAAGTCTTCGTCGCTGTAGGCTGGAGCAAGGGAGCAGGCCATAAGCGCCCAGTTGCCACCGCTTTGCAGACGTGCGCCAAACCAACTGTGGGCTGGGACGAGCGCTTGAACGGTCTGGCCACCAAGTAAGTTGTGTCCAAGGTTAATTTTCGTGTAGTTATTTTCAGTCCCATAAACATACAACTCCATCCCATCTCCCATATAAAAATACCACAGTTCATCTATCTCCAGTCGATGCAAACGAGACTTCGTGTCTGCGGTCAGGAGGTAGTAGATGACGGACGAAGCTGCTCGGTCTGACCTGATTGAGGGAGACAATACCTCTTTAGGTAGCTGCAAGGCGCCGGTGTAGGTCTGGCGGTAGTAACCGCCCTCCACCGGCAGTGGTTTCAAGTCGAGAATGCGGATGATGTCAACAGCTGTGAGGGTCGGCGCTCGCATAGTCTACTAAAATGCTGGCGCCACTTGGACACCGCCGTCGACTGTAAGGGTGACGCCGGTGATCCAGCGGGCCAGAGGGGAGGCGAGGAAGATGCATGCGTCGGCAATGTCTTCCTCTGTGCCGAGCCGAGACAGAGGAACGCGTTCCTGCCAGCGCTGCACGCCGTCGGGCCACGCTTGTGCCAGCCCGGGTCGATCTATCAGACCAGGCGCAACGGCGTTAACCCGTATTCCGTGCGCTGCCAATTCCAGGGCCGCGCTGCGGGTATACTGCTCCACACCAGCTTTGGCCGCGGAATAGTGGCTGTGGGCAAAGGCAGTCGAGGTGGCTTCGATGGAAGAAATGTTGATTATTGTACCGCTACTTTCGTTCTCATCCCGCTGCTCAGAGAGTGCTAACATCGCCCGCGCCGCCCGTTGCGTGCAAAGATGGGTTCCGGTCAGATTTGCGGCCAACACCTGCTCCCACTCCAGGTCGGTCATGTCCAGCAGCGATGATACGGGATAGATGCCGGCGTTGTTGACCAGCACATCCAGTCGCCCGCACAGTGCCACTGTCTGCGAAATCAGCCGGTCCACGTCAGGCGCACGTGTCACATCGGCCTGTATGGCCTCTGCCAGCCCATGGGCTGCGCGGATTTGTGCGACGACCTTGTGCGCGGCCTGCTGTGCCTGAGAATAGCTTATCACAACCGACGCTCCCGCCTCGGCGAAGCGCCCGGCAATGCCGGCGCCGATACCGCGGCTGCCGCCGGTGATGAGGGCAACTTTGCCCGAAAAGTCGAGTGCGCCGGCCAAGTTTGGTGCGTGCATGGAAAGTGCAGAACTCCAGAGGTCACTCACACTGTTCGGATCGTCCGTTCCAGCCATGATAATACAGGAGTTCGACCGATTCCAATTTCAAGTCCAGGGCAATCGCATCTAAATTCGGACGCCACAATAGCCCACGAAGGGCGCCCACAAGGGGCGCCCCTACCGATTGTCTTTTCTCGGCGTTATGGCCGGGGAAGGGCACCCACAAGGGGTGCCCCTACGGTTGGATAGGGGTGCCCGCGAGGGGGAGGGCACCCACAAGGGGCGCCCCTACGGTTGGATAGGAGGTGTGCCCGCGAGGGGGAGGGCACCCACAAGGGGCGCCCCTACGGTTGGATAGGGGTGCCCGCGAGGGGGAGGGCACCCACAAGGGGCGCCCCTACGGTTGGATAGGGGTGCCCGCGAGGGGGAGGACACCCACAAGGGGCGCGCGCCCCTACCCGATTCAGGCAGCCTCACGAGGTTTTTTCTAATTTGATGCAATTGCCCTGGCGCAGTTGACGCAAACCTTTAACTTGTGTAGGATTTCATGAGTAAATGCTCATACCATTCTGAATAGGAGACACCGATGCTTTCTCTTGCCCAAAAGCGCCATTTCTGTGAAGAAGGATATCTGATTATACCCGGGGTCGTCCCCAAGGTGCTGATCGATGAAGCATTGCGCGCGGTTAACCACTCTATCGGCGTTATAGGTCTCGGCGGTGAAGATATGGAAAACAACCGCTCCGCCTTCCATTGCGCTGAGTTGTTGGAGGCGCCAGTGATATTGGATCTGTTCAATAAGTCTCCGATAATCGAAATCGCCGAGGAGTTAATGGGTAAGGGCAATGTCTTGCCCGTGGCCAAGGCCAAGCCTTATCCCCGATTTCCGCTGGCGCCAGGCGAAGATGCACCGGAGCCGCGCGGCCACCTGGACGGGATCGGCAGCGGCACCAATGGAATGCCCAAGGGATATTACAATCGGGGTAACTACTAAGCCATAGGATAACAGGCCAGGGATCAGACGGAAAGCAAACGGTAAGCTAATGTGAATCCAATGGTAGATGCGTTAGAATGTATATTATGAGCGACTACGTGGCAGCCGATCGTGAGCAACTGAAGCGATTAGACCAAGAGAGCCTGATCGAGTTGATCCTGGTTTTGCAGGAGCAATTGGCAGCGCATCAGGTGTTGATCCAGGCATTGCAGGATCAATTGGCGAAAGACAGTCGCAACAGCGGCAAGCCGCCGAGCAGCGACGGTCTGAAGAAGCGCAGAAGCCAGAGTCTGCGTCAGTCTGGCAAGCGTCCGCGCGGGGGGCAACCTGGTCACAAAGGCCAGACTTTGACGCAAGTGGAAGAACCGCAGCATGTCATCCGCCATGCGCTGCCGGGTTGCCCGCACTGCCAAACAGAGTTGAAGGCGGTGGCTGCCGTGGGCCAGGTGAAACGGCAGGTGTTCGATATTCCGCCGCTGGGCATCGAAGTGACCGAGCATCAGGCAGAGGTCAAGCAGTGTCCTGGCTGTGGCGTGCGCGTGCAGGCTGCCTTTCCGGCCGGCGTGAGCCAACCGACCCAATATGGTCCGCGTCTGAAAGCGCAAGCCTGCTATCTGCACAACTATCAGTTGATACCGCTGGCGCGCACGACCGAGTTGCTGACCGATTTCTACGGACACGCGCCCTCGGAGGCGGTCCTCATCGCCGACAACCGCCAACTGGTCACCCGCACCCAAGCGAGTCGGGCGCACATCCAACAACAACTCCTCGCCGCCCCTGTTGTCCATTTCGATGAGAGCGGCTTGCGTGTCGAGGGCCGGTTGCAGTGGCTGCACGTGGCCAGCACAGCCATGCTGACCCACTACCATGTCCATGACAGACGGGGGCATGTCGGCATGCGAGCCGGCGGCATCTTGTCCAGCTATCCAGGTGTCGCGGTCCATGACCACTGGGCCTCCTACCTCCAGTTTCCCGACTGCCAGCACGCATTCTGCAACGTCCATCATCTGCGCGAACTGCGCTTTATTCACGAGCAATACGACCAAGCATGGGCTGAAGAGATGGCCCGCTTGTTGCACACCATCAAGGCCGCAGTCGCATCGACCGCGGAAGCGTACACTGCCTTGCCCCCAGAGCGCTTGACCGACTACGCGGCCGCGTACGATGCGCTCATTGCCCAAGGACTCGCGGCCAACCCGCCCCCCGCACAGACCCACCCCAGACCGCGCGGCCGCCCCAAACAATCGCCTCCAAAAAACTTGCTCGACCGCCTGCTCAAACATAAATCTGGCGTCTTGGCCTTTATGTATGACTTCCGCATCCCCTTTGACAACAACCAGGCCGAGCGCGATGTGCGCATGATCAAGGTGCAACAGAAAGTCTCTGGCGCCTTCCGCACACTAGAGGGCGCCGATACCTTCTGCGCCATCCGTTCCTATATCTCAACCGCTCGCAAACACGGCCTCAATGCCATTGATGCCATCTACAACGCATTCCTTGACCAACCCTTCATCCCTTCTACAAATCAGGCTTAGTAGTTACCAATCGGGGCTTTACCGCCTTCGCGGTCGTGTATCTGGCCGACTTACTGGAGACGAACGCGGGCAACTTCACGGTCTGGCCAAAGTCGCATCGCGCCTACGAGACATATTTTCAGGAGAACGGTCACGAAGTACTAGCCACGGGATTGCCCCGCTTCGACCTTCCGGAAGATCCGGTGATGGTAACGGCAAAGGCCGGTGATTTGATTCTCGCCCACCACCAGATTATCCACGCGGGTGGGCACAATGCGTCGCCGAATGTGCGGCAAGCGGTCATTTCCCGTCTGCTTCACAAAGAGGTGAAAGAGATTGGATATGCGGCCTACACCGACTTGTGGCGCGAGTGGCCGGGAATCTCTGAAGCCGTGCTCGGTCAGCCGGCTGAAGCGGTTAACAACTGAACGCGGCCGGTCTAGTGATTGCAGGTCCGGGCAAAGTCACGTTCAGTCAAGACCTACTGTCTGTACTCGCCATTTTGAATCGCCTTCTGGCGGCCTTCTTCCTGCAAAGACTGTATTTCGGCAACCCCGACCCGATTGTTCGTCCTAAGGAAGAGACGTCTAAGTACTTGGTTGAAGCTCCCCCTCATCGTGTCTGGCAGCAGGAGGTAAAGGGGAGGCCCAATTGTGTCGGCGCCGCGCACAATCTGGTCTCCCTGTTCCGTTGCCTCCGACATAAGGTTTCGCTCAATTTCCCGATTGACCGGCACATAGCCGATGATGTTTTCTTCCTCACCTGTCCCCATCAATTGTAATTCTTGTGCCTCGGCGGTAGCCATGTAGCCGACGAAGGCCCCGGCTTCGAGGCGGTTTGGCGCATCAGCCGGAATTACGTAGCCGAACACGATGGAGACCTCTCCCGTCGGCAGGCTGGCATCCATTTGGGGAAACTGAAAGAAATCGAGTTCATTCGCGAAAACTGACGGCAGGTCGGCAACGTTGAAATTCGCCGCCAACGCCATTACAGCCTTCTGATGAGTCAGTGGACTTTCGGCGTCGCCCCGGACCAGCGCCGTCATGCTGCCAAGATTTGAGGTGCTTCCAGGGCTTTCATTGAAGTAGCCGCGGTCCAAAAGCGATATCCAAGTCTCCCACACACGGGCAACTCGTTCATCGTTATAGCTCACCCGTCCGGCAATGAGTTCGCGGTGAAACTCTGGCCCATTCAGCCGCAGATTCAGGTAGTCGAACCAAAGATTGCTGACAAAAGGATTTTGTCCTGCCAGGGACAGGGGTGTCTCTCCGTAAGACAGCAGCGTATCGCAGATTCGCACGAACTCCTCCCAGGTGTCGGGGGGGGTCAGGCCATAGCGCTCAAAAATCTCCCTGTTGTAATAGATACCCGTCCAATTGAATCCGGCAGGCACGAAGCGCAATGTGCCTTCAAAGCGGCTGATGTCACGGAACTGGCTGCCATAGGCCTCGGCAAGGTTGCCCTCTGTCCAAATGTCGGAAAGATCGGACAGCAGCCCAAGGGTGGCCGCGTTGCGAAGTGCATCGCCATCCCACATCAGAATTACATCTGGCGGCGGCGTTTCCAGCAGGTGTTCACTGACGTTGAATTGAAAAGTGTCGCGTTCGATCTCGATGCTGGGCGCCAGTTCCTGGAAACGCTCAATCGCGACCTGCTCCGTCTCTGAGAAAATTGCGTTATTTGGCGCAACGTAGGTGAGCGTAACTGGAGGACTGTCTGCCGCGAACAGAAATTCGTCCTCCCGCTCGCGTCCGCATGCGCCTAATAGGGCGCAGATGGTAAGCAAGAGAAGCGCAAATGTAAAACGCCAGACGATTTGGACAGGCTGCCGGAAAAGAGGCATATCAGTATTCCTCGCAAGAAACGCGTACGGCCGCAAGAGGGGAGAGTTTCGCAGGGCAAACGCATTTTATTTTGGACGCCAAAATAGCCGACGAAGGGCGCCCACAAGGGGCGCCCCTACCAATTGTCTTCTTTTTCCGGCCAAGAAACCGGCCTCCAGTCGCCAAAGACGTAGAGAATTTGCGATAGCGCACTACGATCTGCACAGTTCCAGGCGTTATGCCCTGAGAAGGGCGCCCACAAGGGGCGCCCCTACCCGATTCAGGCAGCCTCACGTGGTTTTGTCCCAATTTGATGCAATTGCCCTGGAGTGTTTCGGCGCTCCACTGATGGCGCGGCGCGTTCGGCTCGTTCGCACCGAAGACTATGCGGCGGAACTCTGCATCCGCTCTGCCAAGGCTCGGATGTGCGGTGTCCCGATGCCACAGCACCCGCCTACGAGTTGTACGCCCTGGCCTATCCAAGACATGGCCCGGTCGGCAAAGACCTGTGGCTCGATAATATCGACAAACTGCCAGTGGGGCATCGTAAAGTAGCCGCTTTCGGGATAGGCGCCGGTGGGGCCGTCCCAGACAGCTTGGATTGCGCTCAAAGCCGCACCGGTTACGTCAACATTGCTGTGCATGATGGCTGCCAGTGAACCGCCTTCTGCCATGACCGCGGCCACGCCCGCAGCCAGCGGAATCTCTTCCTGGATGGTTGGGGCCAGCTTCAGATCGCCTCCCTCCCCGCGTTCGCAACTGAATCCCACCCATACGGGCAAGCCCGTAGCGGAAGCGGCCTCGAGAGCAGCGCAGCTGAAGTCAATGTCTCGCATCATTTCCAGAATCAAGAGGTCGACGCCGGATTCGGCCAGAAGATCAGCCTGCTCTGCGAAATCGACCCGCATTTCCTGCGGAGACGGTCGGGCCTCATCGCCAAGGCCCCCAGCCATTGGCGAAATCGACCCGGCAACCCAGACAGCAGTGGGAGCGGCATCCCATTCACCTGCGCGGTTCCTGCTTTTGGCCTCGCCAGCTTCCTCCCTGGCTTGAAGCGCCAGCCGCGCGGCCTGCCGGTTTATCTCTTCGGTACGGCTCTCGACGCCGGCGGCCCGCAACATATGTCGGCCGGTGGCGAAAGTGTTGGTAATGATGACCTCGGCGCCGGCGCGAATATAGTCGAGATGCACCTGGCGTACTACATCGGGATCGGTAGCTACGGCCAGACCGCTCCAGGCGACGTTGTTCATAGGCACGCCCCGGCTTTGCAGCTCTGTGCCCGTTGCGCCATCAAGGAGAATTGGCCGGCCTTGCTCGAGTCGTTGGCTTATGGTATTCATTCGGGAAAGGCTCCGTATGCGCGGTGGCGGCAGCAGTCGAATACAGAGGACAGGCACCGAAGCTGGAACATGATAAATGGCGTTGTCACTGCTGTTGGGCGCCTATCGGGGCTATTGTAACAGCCATGACTGAAAAAGCGAACTGTTCCTATGAAAGGCGCACTTCCGGGGCGGTAGCAGCGTGCAGTTCACCGCAGGTGGGCAAGCGCCCCAGCACGTGATTCTGGGGCAGAGTGAAGGCGGATGAATCGCCGGCCACAAAGGGAGGCGGCGCGTGCCACAGACGCGTTTACTGCCATGCAGCACAGTTTTGGAACGGCTCAACATGGGCCCTGACCGCTACCCGCTCTTGCTGTTCCGGGCCTGATAGGATAGGCTTGCGGGCATAGAATTAACTGTATGATACGAGTATAGATTCACTCAAGGCAATCGCGTCGGCTGACCGACACGCACTGAGGAGTTCGCCATGAGCGTATTGGCAGTGTTTATACCCCAAAGGTTCGATTCAGGAAGATAAGAACCAATGTCCACTCCCATTTATGAGCGACCGGCCGACCTGCTGCGGACGTTGATCCGCTTCGACACGACAAATCCGCCTGGCAACGAGGCCGAGTGTATCGGCTATCTGGATGGGCTGCTGCAGGAGGGGGGTCTTACGACAACCTTGCTGGCGAAAGATCGGAACAGGCCCAATCTGGTTGCACGTTTGCCGGGGCGGGGTGAGGCGCCGGGCCTGGTATTGCAGGGCCACGTGGACGTAGTGACGACCGCGAACCAGACGTGGCAGCAGGATCCTTTCGGCGCCGACCTTATCGACGGGCTTATCTGGGGCCGCGGCAGCCTGGACATGAAGAGCGGCGTGACGATGATGACATGCGCCGTACTACGCGCCGCCGCCGAGGGGCGCGTACCTGCCGGCGACATTGTGCTGACGATAATGAGCGATGAGGAGGCCGGCAGCGACTACGGCGCCCGCTTTCTGACGGAGGAGCATCCTGAGCAGTTCGAGGGAGCGAAGTATGCTATCGGCGAAGGGGGAGGCAGCGCCCAATACCTGGGCGATCAGCGTTTCTATCCCCTAATGGTCGCCGAAAAGCAGGTGTGCTGGCTGCGTACGCGTCTTGCCGGGCCGGGCGGACACGGTTCGACGCCGCTGCGAGATGGAGCCATGGCCCGGCTGGGCAAGCTGCTGACGACTCTCAATAGCAACAGACTGCCGGTGCATGTCACGCCGGTGATGGAGCAGATGCTGCCGGCATTGGCCGAGCAGGCGCAGGGCGACCTGGCCGTGACAGCGATGGCCCTCTTGGACCCGGAACGCACCGACGCCACGCTCGATCAGATGGCGGCGGATGGTCTGCCGCAGGCTCGATCTCTTGACGCATTGTTACACAATACGGTCAACGCCACGGTCGTGGGCGGCGGTTTCAAGACGAACGTCATCCCCAGCGAGATCCTGTTGGAACTTGATGGACGCGTTTTGCCTGGCTTCACGGCCGACAACCTTATCACCGAACTGCATGATCTGTTGGGCGATGATCTTTCATTTGAGATAATCCGGCACGACTCCGGGAATGCTGACGTGAACATGGGCCTGTTCCCATTGCTGAAGGGCATTGTGGAGGAGCTCGACCCGGACGGCGTCGTTATTCCTTCAATGGTGGGCGGCTTTACCGATGGGCGTATGTTCTCCCGCCTGGGCATCCAGAATTACGGTTTCTTGCCCATGAAAATGCCGCCCGGCACGAATTTCGGCGCAACAGTCCATGCAGCCGATGAGCGCGTGCCCGTTGAGGCGTTGGAGTTCGGATTGCAGGCGATTTCAACCGTTTTGGAGCGGTACGGCGAGGGCGGCGCGGTGTGACAACCGCTTTGCCACACGACAATGGTTAGAGACAGCGACCTGAAGAGTGCCGTGCAGGAGCAGTTTGGACCGGTTGCGGCCAACTATCTTACGAGCGCCGTACATGCGCAGGGCAGTGATCTGCCTGTGATGGTGCAAGCCTCCAATCTACGCGGAGAAGAACGTGTTCTGGATGCGGGTTGCGGTGCAGGGCATACAGCAGCCAGCTTCGCCCCCCATATATCGGAAGTAGTGGCCCTTGATTTTACAGCCTCGATGCTGCGCCAGGTCGAAGTGCTGGCCGAAAACCGGGGGCTGGGGAACATCAGCACGCGTCTTGGGGACGTGGAGTCGCTGCCATTTTGCGACAAAACATTCGACCATGTTGTCTCCCGCTATAGCGCGCATCATTGGGCCAGGCCGGAGCAGGCACTGCGTGAATTCCGCCGGGTGCTGCGCGGCGGCGGCAAGTTTGTTCTCAGTGACGTCTTGGGATTCGGGGATTATGTCTGCGACACCTATCTGAACGCCATAGAAGTGTTGCGGGATCCCTCCCATGTGCGGGACTATACGCTTGAAGAGTGGGACGGATTTTTTGCCGCCGCCGGTTTCGGATTGGAGGTCATTTTTCCCTACCGCATCTTTCTCGATTTTGAGGAGTGGACCGAACGAATGGCTACACCAGAGGCAAATCGGGTTGCCATACGGGCGCTATACGATGCCGCCCCTGCGGAGGCGAGGCAGGCGCTGCGCATTGTCGAAGAGGGCCACTCCTTGCAGTGCGCGGTTCTGAGGGGAACAATCTCTGAGCAATGAGATCGACAGCGTCATCAACCCGTGGTCTGCGGGTCACGGCAAGGAGTAAGAATGCCTGAGACAGGTTCGACAGCCCGTCAATGGGAACTGATTCGTCGCTGGCTGGCAGACTTGAAAGAGATTCCCGCGCTTGATGTTGTCTGGCTGGAAGGCAGTCTGACCGACGGACGCGGAACTCCCTATTCAGATATCGACATTCGTTTTGCGATTGCAGACGAGGAGTATGAGAAGCTTTGGCCAGGGCCGACCCAGCAGGAGAATGATGCGACGGACCCTCTGGAAGCAAGAGGGCCAACCAGGCTCCTGGCTGGGTTGGGAGAGTACCTGCTGTTGGAGACAGCCTTTGTGCGGGCGCTGACATCCGATGGACTGCTGGTGGAGGCCGGGGCGGTTCCGACGAGTCAGACAGATGGGCTGGTGCTGTATGAATGGGAGATCCTCTTTTCGCGCTTACCTGTCGGCGCGCCGGCATTTCGCCGGGCCCCAAAGCTGCCGCCGGACCAGGTCTGGCCCGAAACGGAGGCGCTGACGCCGGCGTACGTTTGGCAGCGAGGGAAATTCCTCATGGCGATGATGCTGCATACCCCTGCCGTCTTCCACAACGACGAACTGCACTCGGTCTTGTACACGCTCGACCTTGCCCGTAACGATCTGTTCAAGCTAATGTGGCGGCGGACCGGCTTGCGTTACGGAAAGCGGGCAAAACATATGTCGGAGATCTTCCCCGCGAGTTGGCTGACCTCCCTGAACGACACCTACCCGCCCCATCCAACCGCTCTGGCTGCTCTGGCCGCCCCTTTGCTGAGGATTTATGGTCTGCAGGCAGAGCACTTACGAGAACTGGCCGCCGCGGCCGGCGGCGGATTTCCGGTCAACTGGTTCGAGCGGCACTTTGCTTGGCTTGCACGTGAGCTTGACTACATTCTTGGCGAAAACAGCGGTGAATTTCAGCAGTGGCGGTCAGAAATAACGGTAGGGTAGAATAGGGGGCGCAGTCTGCAAAGGCGCGGCCCTCACGGATCTTTTTTTTTGAACTACCGATCCAGCTGCTTCGCAGTCGGCTTGGGCCGCGAGGCGTCGACGGTCAAGTAGCGGCGACGCAAACAGAAAATCAGAATAATCACGAATACGAGGAGGTTCAGAAGTGACAGAAAAGCCCATTATCTACACTGGCACAATCGGGCAGAGCGTATGGCGCAGCCGCGACGGCGGCGAGTCCTGGGAGCGGGCTTCGAAAGGCCTGTTCATGGAGGCGGACATTCGCGCTATGGCCATAGACCCGGACAATTCGGCAGTACTTTTTGCGGGAACGGAAGCCGGCATTTACCGGACGGGGGATGGCGGCGACTCCTGGGAGTTGGTCGATTCGCCGATGAACGGTCTTGAGATCTGGGCGCTCGCCATCGATCCCTCAGGTTCGGGCACGATCTTCGCCGGGACCTGCCCGTCCGCACTTTACCGCTCTCGTGACGGCGGCAGTTCCTGGGAGAAGCTGGACGTTGACCTCGCGGACGAGTGTGTTGGCATTCCTCTCACGCCGCGCGTGACCAGCATTCTCATCGATCCGGAAGATTCGCAAACAGTCTACGCCGGCATTGAAGTTGACGGCATGCGCATCAGCAAGGACGGGGGCGACAGTTGGCGGGAGGGCAGTGAGGGGCTGTCCAGCTTGGATATCCACGGCCTTGCGGTTGTGCCCGGCTCGCCCAAGACTTTGGTCGCAGCCACAAATAACGATGTCTGCGTGACAACCGACATGCAGAATTGGACGCCCCTTGAAGTCAAGGACCACTATCCCTGGCCCTACTGCCGGGGCGTTATTCATCTGACAAATGGAGACAGCCGCATCTGGGTAGGCGCCGGCAACGGCCCGCCCGGAGACGAAGGCGGCCTGTTCCATAGCACTGACTTGGGCAAAACCTGGGAGCGGGCCGACCTGGGCGGCGTAGCCAACAGTACAATCTGGGCGGTCTCCCACAATAGCGCGCTGCCCGACTGGATCGTAGCCTACAGCGTTGCCGGACAGCTCTATCGCAGTACAGACCGCGGGCACACCTGGACGAAGTTGGAGCGGGAATTCGGTGAAGTTCGGGCAGTGGCTTTGGCGGTCTGACTTAGAATCGCAATAGAACCAACTGGTTGCGCAAGATTGGGGCGCGGGCGAGTACGCCCGCGGTCCCAGTGCGACGTTGGCGAGGCGTGTTGTCAGTCGGGTTTTCAGGGGGGGCGTTGCGGGGGGAATCCCCCCGCACAAGGGAGGGCCGCAGGCCCGACCGCCCAAAAGGGCGACAGCCTCTGGCGGCGCCTGCGGAGCGGCGACAGCCAGCCCTGAGCCGCCTTAGCGGCGAAGGGTGCGGAGGCACGCCCTAGCGGGCCGGAGCCGCCGGAGGGCGTCTTCGCCCGCAGGCGCCTCACAACGTGGAGTGATGGGAGAGGAGAGAGAGAACACTTTTGTTCGCCTCCCTCCTGTGATTCAGCCAATGTCCAACTGTCTGAAAGCCTCAACCCCAGGTTGGATTGAATCACGCAGTAGCACATAGTCCGGACCGTAGCTCAGAAAGGTGAAGCCTTGCTGGGCGCGAGTACGCAACTCCTCCGGACTTCCGGTACCGGCGCCAATGGCCACGCCGCAAGTGCGGCCCACGGTCAGGGCGCGCTCCATAACTGCGTCGATCTCCGGCAATGGCATGTGGAATGGGTTCAGGCCCATGGAAAGGCAGAGGTCGAAGGCGCCGATAAACAGCACATCAATGCCTGGCACATTCGCAATTTCCTCCAGGTTTTCGACTGCCTCTGTCGTTTCGATTATGAGCATGACGAGGATGTTCTCGTTGGCCTGATTGAAGTAGCCCTCGTAGTCGATTGTGTAATGGGATGCCCGCAGCGGCCCGAAACTGCGCTTGCCCTGAGGGGGATAGCGGGAGGCGCTCACAATTGCTGCAGCCTCAGCAGCGGTCCTGACCATGGGCACGACAATCCCCATTCCGCCGATGTCCAGCGACCTCTGGATGAAGACCGGATCGGCCGAAGGGATGCGCACCAGGGGGATGGTATCTGCCCCGTTCATGGCCATGAGGATATGCTCCACCTCTGCCATGTCGAGACCGTTATGCTCCATCTCGATCAGCAGCCACTCGCAACCGGCATGTGCCAGCAGTTCAGCGACGGTAGGGCTTCCCATGCCCATAAAACAACCGAAAGTAGCTTGGCCGTTGCGCACCTTCTCACGTACAAAATTGGATCGCATTCTGATCGCTCCTCATAGGAATGTTCGTAGTGGTATCGATGAAGGGAGGGTCCTTGTCCCAACCCTCTACAATGTGAAATACGTCCCCTGTATGCAGGTCACGCCCTCCGCGTCTTCCCCATAGTAGGTGGTGAAGAGACATCCCGGCGCGTACTCGATGACCGAAGGATAGCCCAGATTCCCGTTGGGCAGGTCGTCGGGCAGCACGAACTCTTGGCTCCAGGTCTGGCCTTCGTCATCGCTCACTGCGGCCCGAATGCCGAATGGGCGCCGGCGCCTGCCGTACACGATAAGGATGCGCCCGTCCATCAGGCAGATGCAGTGAGTAGGGAATCCCCAGAACGGAAGCTGGCAGGGGGCTGCCCATGAAGCGCCTCCGTCTGATGATGTACTCTGAAAAATGTGGCCGGTTCTTTCCTCTCGCGACATCATCATCAGTTTGCCGCTATGCGTCTCCGCCAGCGAAGGTTCCGAAAACGTCCAACCATGCGCCCGCGCGGCCTCCACCGGTCTCGCCCAACTTCGTCCGTGGTCGCGAGAGCGCACCAGGAAACTTGCGCCGAGCGGGTCGTGATCGTGGCTGCCCAACGCCAAAAACAGATCTCCATTTTTCGACTGTATCGCGCCTTGCGGACTGAATGCTCCCTGGTATGGTTCGATTTCCACGGGTACAGTCAGCTCCCAGGTCGCGCCGCTGTCCCTGCTGATGTGCACGTAGGCCCCGTCATCTGCGCGAGCGTAAGGATAGCTGTGCTTCTCCCAGTCTTCTCCCGTTTCTGCCGGCCGCCAGCGGTGGGTCACGGAATCCTCGATGAAGCAGCGCTGCTCTCCGGCCGACCAGAGTTTCTTAGCCAGTTCGACAGGATACCAAAGGAACCGCCACTGATTCAACAGGACGTCGCCGTTCGAGATCTGGGTGATTCCGGGCACCTCGACCCCATACCAGTCGTAGTTCGGCGCAGCGCGGGGTGATTCCCAGCTCAAGCCCAGGTCTCGTGAGCGGCTGATCAGATTGATGAACTGCGGGTCGTTCGGAGGGTGCGTATAGGGCAAGCGTTGCGTGCATGCGCTGAAGGCGACCAGCCAGTCCCCGCCTGCCAGTTTCGCAATGCACGGATGAGAACAGTAGTTGTGAGGCTCCCTGTAAATAACGATCGGATCGCTCTCATTTTTTAGAGTCATTTCGTGGAAATTCCCTGCGCGTTTTGCTCGGCCCTCGAGCGGTTTGCACAATGTCCTTCTCTTACTTGCCGACCAAGTCGGGCATGGGTGACGGGGGGTGAAGCTGCCGCGTGCGCGCCCTGAACTGCATACCCTTCTCGGCCAGTGCGACCAGTTCATCACTATCTCCCGAAAACCACTCTTTCAGCTGCCGGCGGGAGATCTGGACGTGTTCAACTTCGTCGGCCCAGTCGAAGTCCTGAAAGGTGGTCATGAGCGGATGGCGCGCCACATCGCGACAGAACTCGTATTCGGCGCGTTTGCCCGGCGGATACTTCATCAGGGCGGCCTCAACTCCTATCCCCAGCATTGCATAGAGTTCAAGCGGGGTCATTTCGAAGAGGTATTCGATTTCGAAGTCTCGCAAAGGTATCAAAGAGCGGTCGCCAAAAACGTGCTCAGCGGCGGCCTCGCCGAACAGAGAGTGGCGCATCTCATCCCACATGTGGCGGGAGATGGCCAGGTAGAAGGACCAGGGCTGCTCCTCAACCTCCAAGAGGACGATGGCCAGCGCCTCCGCGATGGTGATTTCACCCAAGCGGGTGGCGATCATCTGCGCAAGACGCTCGGGCACGCGGCAGTTGTCAACGTGGATGATATCCCAGACTTGGTCAAATGTGTCGTCACGTTTGGGCCTTCTGGCAACTTTGAAGGGATGGCGGCTGCGCACAGGTTGAATGCTACCGGTCCCTGTTTCAACATCGCCGGCAATGCCCCCTGCGGCCTGCAGCATGCCTCTGAGCGTGTCAGCCCAACTTCGCGCCCGTTCCTCTTTTTCCGTCGTATTCACCAGGTCTCGATAGGCGGCCTGCAGGAGACGAAGGGTCTGTTCTTCCTCAGCGACGATTGTGCGCATCAGCCGCACGGATTCATAGTCGGCTAAGCCGTTGGTATGGCTGACATAGTTTCGATAGGCCTGAAGAAGGGCCGGTTTGAATACTTTTGCGAGGGCGGCCAGAAGCTCGACGCCACCTTCAGAAGACATCGCTTCGTCGAGGACGACCGTGAGCCGCGCATCGGGAACGCTCTGGCTCTTAGACTTGGATACGCGCAGCTCGGTAAGCCTGGTTTTCAGCAGGTCGGAATGGATGCCATCCTCGTATTGGAGCCGCGACAGCAGCCCTTTCAGATCCCGCTGAGGTGTCGTAACGATATGTGCGGCTTGCAGGAACATGAGCCGCTCTTCGACATAGGAAAACCGGTGGATCTGGCGAGCGCATTCCTCTACGCTGAGGCCGGGCTCTTTGGTCCGCTGTAGGCCGGCGAACTGGTAGATAGCGTTCATCAGATTGGCTCTCGAAGTTTGGCTGGATGTTGTAGTGAATAGGTAGAAAGCGCAAAACGCGCAGCCCATGCCCGATTTTATGATTTCCAGTGACGGGAAAGCGGCGGCATGTCTGGAATTCAGTATAGGAGATAGTCGAAGAATCATCAACCATGGCCCGATATGCGGGGGTGCATCCCAAATTATTGTCCCTCTGCGAACTGCCCTTTCAACCGACGCAAAAAGGATCCGCTGAACATGAATCGATCGGTCGCCTGCAATCCTGAAAATCCCCAAATCCTGATTCAGACAACTTCCACCAAGAAATCTGGGTCAGACCCATATGCGGGCTCCCGTTGAAAATATGGCGCGAAGATGTTAGAGTCTGGAGGACCTTGATTTGTTATCGTGGCAGAACCGTGGCGATGCTCCTGTTTAAGCATGTCGATCGGACGACGGCTGGCGAGGAGGAAAGTCTATGGCTGATATTGTGGTAATCGGCAGCTATGTGGTGAGCCTGACTGTGCGCGTCCCTCGAAAGCCGGTCGTGGGCGAGGCGTTGATTGGCGATTTGTTCGATATGGGGTCTGGCGGCAAGGGCACAAATCAGGCAATTGCCGCGGCGCGACTGGGGGCAAAAGTAGAGCTTGTCGCCTGTTTAGGCGACGACACTTTTGCTGATATGGCCGAGCTTCTGTTTGAAAGGGAAGGAATCGCGACGGATCACATTCATCGAATTCCACAGACTAACACCGGGGTCGGTCTTGTAACGCTCCTGCCCTCGGGAGACAATTGGATCGTGGGGCACCTGGGGGCCAACCTGTTGATGCAACCCCATCATGTGGAAGCGGTTGAGCCTCACATCGCCCGGAGCGATGTCGTTATGACACAACTCGAAGCGCCGTTGGAAACGGTGGCCCGTGCTTTAGAACTGGGGCGAAAACATGGAGCCATGACGATCCTCAACCCTGCCCCGGGCCAGACATTGGAGGCCGACATGCTTGCGCATGTAGACGTGTTGACCCCTAACGAAAGCGAGACTCGAATCCTGCTAGGGCTGGCGCCCGATGATCCGGCGCCAACGCTTGAACTCGCCGGACGGCTGCTCGAACTGGGCGTGGAAACAATCGTTGTGACCCGCGGCGAAGAGGGCGCGGTGATTGTAAACGCGGGGGGCACTGAGGAGGTTGCGGCGGTTGCGGTACAGGCGCTGGACGTCACCGGCGCCGGCGACAGTTTTAGCGCTGCGCTGGCCGTTAGTCTCGCCGGGGGCATGGACTTGCGGTCAGCCGTAGAGCAGGCCACCCGCGCCGGCGCCTACACGGCCACACATCTGGGCGTGATCGACGGTCTGCCGACGAGGGCGGAGTTGGAGGCCTTTTCAGGCTGAACAATAAAGCTTTCTCGGGATGGCCGCAAGACATTTTATTTCCTGGCGAAATACAGACCACTGATTACCTACAAAAGAGGTGGACAGAATGACGACTAAAGACATTCAGGACGGCATTGACCAGATCCGGCAGGATGGCTACTGTATTCTGCGCGGCCACTTTTCCGTGGACGCGGTCGAGGCTTGCCGCGTGGCTTTCGGTCCCATTGCCGAAGCCTATCTGGCCGAGAACGCCGAAAAGCCTAATCGAGGACCCAGACGTCACTACATCCCGCTGCCATTTCGCCCACCACTCTACAACTCCGCTTTTTTCAATGACGATACGATTCTCGCGATCGCTTCCGGGATCCTGGGGGAAAAGATGGTCCTTGACCAGTTCGCCTCCGATACGCCTTACAAAGGCTCAGTGCATCAGGATATCCATGGCGATCTGCAGGCGTTGTACCCGGAACTGCCCGACGTTATCCTGCCGCCGCATTTCCTGGGAGTGAACTGGCCCTTCGTTGATGTGACTCCAGAACGGGGCCCATTTCAGATGGCCGAAGGGACGCACTTGCTGCCGAAAGCCGAGGCGCTAGCCCGCATTGAAGCGGGAGAGATCCCGCTGAAATCGCTGTTGATGGAGATGGGAGACGTAATGATCCGCGATCCAAGGTGTCTGCACCGCGGTTCGCCCAACCTTACAAGTACTCCACGCGTCCTGGCCGGATTCGGCCTCGTGCGCTCCTGGTATTACCGCCACCATACGGACAGACATCCGATCGCGCGCTCATTCTGGGAAACGCTCTCCGACCGGGAGCAGCAACTGTTGCAAAGGTTGGCCATAGACGAAGGGCAGTAGACGAGACTGTCCGACTTTCAGCGCAGAGGGGGAAATCCTCCATGCAATTGGTCATCGACAGGGAATTAGCAAGAGGCCCGAGCCTGGCGGTAGAAAAATTGGCCGGCATGCTGAACTTGCAGGGGGAAACAGTGCGGGTGGTCGATGCACCGGGCGAAAGACCATCGCTTCTCATTGGCTTGGCAGGGCGCTCTGAAGTAGTGGCAAGGGCGATGGCAAGTTCCGATTTAGTATGCCCCAGCGCGCCTGAATCTATTCTTCTTAGCCCGCTGCCACCCAACCAGTTTCTTATTGCTGGCAGCGACGAACCCGGTCTAACATACGCTCTGCTGGAAGCCGCGCGCGCCATTCAAATCGCCCCACTCGCCGAGGGATCCGCCTCTGCTTCCCTCCTCGACTATATTCCCACCGAAATTGGCTCTCCCTACTTGCGTTGGCGCAGCATGCAGCTCTTCCTCTGCAATCGGGAACTGGAACGAGAATGGTTTTACGATGAGGAGTACTGGGAAGAATATCTGAATCAACTGGCGCTCTACCGCTACAACAACCTGAGCCTCACCTTCGGGCACCAGATCGCCTACATGTCGCCACCCTATCCGTTCCTGCTGGATTTGCCAGAGTTTCCCCAAGTACGCGCACTCGATTATTCGCCTGAGCAACGCCGCGATTGCCTGAACATGCTCAGGCGCGTCTCGGCAAGTGCTCAACTGCGCGGGCTGCACTTCACTTTGGGTATATGGTCTCAACACGCTCACGACTACGGCGAGCCGATGGTCGGGGGCCTCACGCCCGACATTCTGGCCGCGTACAATGCAGCAGGCCTGGCGCGCGTGCTGGCAGAGTGCCCGGACATTGACGGCGTCCAATTCCGTATGAACGAAGAGTCGGGAATCGACGAGGATCGTCAGGCCGAGTTTTACGAGCCACAATTTTGCGCCATCGCCGAGTGCGGCCGCCCCATTCGCCTGGACCTGCGCGCCAAGGGGCTGGCCGAAAGCACGATAGACCTGGCGAGGGGCATGGTTCCCAATACGGTTGTCTCGACCAAACATTGGTGCGAGCACCTGGGCATGCCCTATTCGATGCCGATGATCCAGCGGCGCGATCACCGCAGCTACCGGCGGTACGGCACGTGGGATCTCCTGCGCAAGCCGCGCACGTATCCACTTATTCACCGTTTGTGGAGTGCAGGCAGCCAGCGGGTGCTACTGTGGGGCGAGCCGGAGTGGGTCAGACGCTTCGTTAGCTCTTGCTCCGCCAGCGGCGACGGCTTCGAAGTTATGGCGCCGCTGACCAATAAGGGCGTGCGGGATCAGCAGCCCGACTGGCTGGCTTATTCCGATCGAACTGCCTACCGAGGCCATGCTGAGGAGAGGGAACGATTCTGGTTATTCTGCCTGCTGTTCGGTCGTCTGGGCTACGACCCCGACGCGGCACCAGACCTCTGGCGTCGCGAACTGCGCCACCGTTTTGGCGAGGCGGCTGGCGCCACGGAGCAACTTTACATGGTGGGCAGCCAGATATTGCCACTGATAACCACTGTTCTGCAGATGTCGGCCAGCCTGTGGACGTTCTGGCCGGAACGTTACGCCGGCCGCAGCCTGGACGAGGACGCGCGGGTCGAACCGAGCGATCCGACTCGCTTTTACCGCACAGATGAGTATGTGGAGGATATGCTAAAGGGAAGGCTTTGCGGCAAGTGGACCCCGCTCCAGGTCGCCGAACTTCTGCGACAACTGGCAGGGAAGACGAGGGCCGCTATCGCCCTCATTGATCAGACAACGACGGAACTGCGCTATACCTGTCTCGACTTTACAATTCTCAGTCATCTGGCCGAGTACCATGCCAGCCGTATGGCGGCGGGGACCTACCTGGCGCTCTATCGACGGACGGACAAAAAGGGCCTTCTGCCCGCCGTGCTCCAGCATTTGGAGCAGAGCCGGGAGCAGTGGGGCGCGCTGTCCGTGGCTGCCGATGGCAACTACGCCGACGACCTCGTCTTTGGATTCCGTGACAAGGGGCACTGCGGGCATTGGAAAGACGATCTGGCCGTCATGGAGCGGGACCTTGGGATTGTCAAACGGCTCCTGGAGGACAGGGAGGAGGAAGAACGGACACAAGTCGAGTGGCTTGGAGGTGCTGTTCATCCGCAGGCTCCCGGCGTCGATTTCAGGCGGCCGCTGGGGGCTGAGGCGGGCGAAGATCTCCCACTCCGTCTCGACCTGAAGGATTCGGAAGAGCGCTCTGTGCGCGCTGTCCGCTGCTTCCATCGCATCGCTCACCAGGCGCTGGAGTTTGAGATGATAGAGATGCGGGCGGGCGAAGAGAGCTACGAGGCTGTAATCCCTGGCGACGCAATTGACGCAGCGTGGGACCTGATGCTGTTTTTTGAATTCGAGTTCAGCGACGGATTGGCGACCCGCTGGCCCGACTGGAGAACTGAGGCCCCTTACTTCGTCATTCCGACGCGTTGACAGTCTCGCCAGTGCCACGTGAAGAAGGAAGCGGTCATCAGGGAAGGCCGTCGAAACGCCGTTACTTCCAACTTTCAGGCTTCGCAGTCGATGTGAAAGACCTCATGCAGATCTGTGGAGACTGGGCTGCTATCGGGATTTGAGGGCATGACGTCCCCCATGTACCGCCACCATTTCTGACAAATCTCCTCGTCGGCGATGCTGTTCCACTGCGTTTCATTCTCTATCTCAACGTAGGCGAACAGCTGATTGGTCTCGGCGTGCAGAAAGATCGAATAGTTACTGACGCCGTGCGCTTTGAGTACCGCCTCCAGTTCGGGCCAGATCGGCGAATGGCGCTGCTCGTACTCCTCGTGCCGGTCGGGATTCACAGACATGACAAATGCTTTTCGAATCATTTTTGTCCCTCTTTCTGGTAGTCAACGAGCAGTTTACTTTCGACCAACTAATCTCCAACACTGGAAGACAACCCAGTTTTGTTACGTCGCGCACCTGCAAAGATGGTGGCCAAGTCAAGTTCGCCGAGACAGAAAAGAAGAATCGCCGCTATAAGAATACACTGTCGCGGACAGCAAGTTTAGAATATCAGTCTGTGCAGGTGAGAAGGTTCTGTTTATTGACCGACTGTGCGTCAAACAAGCGGTGACAACCGGACGGCAATCACTTATGCAAGTGAACCTGTCCCCGCAATTCCAGCCATGCTGCAGCTTAGGGCAGATGATCGAATCAGGCAAGTCCCGGTCTGTATCTGGAGTTGACTCAGAAGTGAGGGCGAGATGCTGCCCTAGACTGCGGCAGACAATTCAGAACCCAAAACTTGTCGGCCTGGGTGACTCACGAGGTCCATTTCACCCTATGCGAATGCACCAAAATCAGATAGACTTACGCCACTGAGAAAGAGTGTCTACCAGTGTCGGGAGTCCGTGAGTCAGTCCTGATCCCGTAGAGTAAGAACTCGCCTCGAAAGTTCAACTCTACCTGAAGACGGCATAGAGTGCTGAACTTCCGTCGATAATTCCCTCTGAAGGAGGAGCTAGAATGAATCCCTCACGTGAGTCACTAATCATCGCGGCCATACTAGCCTTGTTCGTATTGTCTGCTTGCCAACCAATACAGCCGCTAACCGAAGGAGGCGAAGCCCCAACCGCCGCAGCCACTCCTGTCCATACGGAAACGTTCGACGCGTCGAAGTATGAGAATGTCTGGGTCCTGGCGATCGAAGAGATCGAGAACGAGGGACGTTCACTGCTGCGTGTCTCCTATCCCGTAACGGAGCAGGAAGCGATCAACGCCCGCATGGAAGCGGTTACGCAGGAATTCATTGACGAATACCGGATCGACGCAGCCCAGAACGAAAAGGGCTATCAGGAGTACAAGGGGGCCACATTCATCACCCACTACCGCCAACACTTTGACGTCGGAGTCGCAAACAAAAACATAATTTTTTTTGATATTGTGCGGTCAATACATACAGGTGGCACGGGCAATTCTTTCGTTGTCGGTTACATCTTTGATCGTCGTAGTGGCGCCGAACTGTCCATCCCCGATCTATTTGTCGACGACAGCTACCTTGAGCGTCTCTCGACTCTGACTAGGGAAGTCCTGGCAGAGCGCGTCAGAAAGGAAGAGTTGGCGAGCGGCCTGGAATGGGTAGAGAGAGGCACAGCTCCAACAGCAGAGAACTTCGATAACATCCTCTTTCGAGAAGACGGAACAGTTCTGGTCATGTTTGACAAGTATCAAGTTGCCGCCGGCGTAGCTGGAGTAGTCGAAGTTTCGTTGCCCGTGGCCGCGATTGCCGATCTGCTTAAGCCGGAAATCCGGCGCCTCCTGGGCGTTCAAGCAGAGGCGGCAACCCTGAGAACGGAGTTTGCCAAGGCATTGGAGAACGTCCGGGCAGCGAATCAGCCGAATTTGCCAGCGGTGGTTCGGGCGTTTTCCCCGGCAGTTGTACAGTCGAATCTACTGACAGCGGTACAGGCAGGTTCGCCGGCAGAGGATGAGATCAACTGCTATGAGGTTGCTTGTGTGGCCCTCACTTTCGATGACGGTCCATCGCGCTATACGGAAGGCTTGCTGGACATTCTCAAAGAGCATAATGTCAAGGCAACCTTTTTCGTCCTCGGGGCCCAAGTCCGTATCCAATCCGAAACCGTTTACCGAATGTTTGAGGAAGGGCATCAGATAGGAAATCATACCTGGGATCATCCCAATCTAACCAAAATGTCTGATGCAGGGATCCGCGAACAGTTGAAGCTGACCGACGACCTCATCACCCAGATCATCGGCGTACCGACACCGTTTCTGCGTCCGCCCTATGGCGCATACAATGACCGCGTGTTGGCGGCAACAGGCGTGCCAATCATATTCTGGAGCGTGGATCCCCTGGACTGGCGGGATCGTGACGCAGAAGTTGTGGCAGCCAGAATCATAATATCGCCCGTTGGGGCGATCATTCTGGCCCATGACATTCACAGGACCACTGTCGCCGCGGTACCAGCTATTATCGCGGCGCTCAAAGGCCGAGGGATCCACTTTGTAACCGTGGCGAAACTGTTCGAACCACAGACTCTGCTACCGGAGAATGTCTACATAAATCAGCCTGATTCCCCTTCCGAATAGGCTGCCAGCAAGTCGGGCTGCGACAGATCGGGTTTGGAGGAGACTCTGCCTTCGTGCCCCTGCCAGCCGGGTTGTCGCATCTTTTGTGGACGAATTGAATTGCAAGTGTCAGGACACATACGCGGCGGAAAGCCAGATGGAAATCAGACATGAATAGCAAACCCAATGTAATCGTCTGCATCTGTGACCAGTTGCGGGCGTTTGAAGTCGGCTGCTACGGAAATGCGGTTGTCCGAACACCCCATATCGACCGGCTGGCCGCCGGCGGAGTGCGATTCCAGCACGCCGTGTCAACTAACCCCGTATGTATGCCGGCGCGTTCTTCACTGATTTCAGGCCAGTACTCTCGTACCTGTATGGGCTCGCTCGGTAACGCCACGGCGCCTGACGAACACGGCAGGCCAATCGTGGCCTCGTGGCCGCTTCACGAACGAGTCCACCTGCCCGACCCAACCGTCGCCGAACAGTTCAAGGCTGCCGGTTACGATACAGCGCTGATCGGCAAATGGCACATTCATACTGCCCCCGAGCTGGTGGGTTTCGACTACACGCTGCACCCCAGGGTCAATCACCGGCACACCGGCCAGGACTTCGTTGAAAGCGGCGGCCCCCCACAGTTGGTGGACGGTTTCAGCGTGGATTACGAAAACGAAAAAGTCCTCTCCTATCTGGCCGCCGACCGTGACAACCCGTTCTTTCTCTACTACAGTATCTCCCCGCCCCACATGCCGCTGGCCGACGCGCCTAGCGAGTACTTGACCATGTACGATCCGGAGGAAGTGCCGCTCAGGCCGAATGTGTTCCTGAACGGAAATATGGCGTACGACGAGAATTGGTTCAAAGTCTACCTGTGGGACTTTCTCTACTATTCCCTGAAGCTACCCCATACGCTTGATCTTCCCGAAGGCTTTGATCTTCGAGCCATGACCGCCCTGTACTATGGACTAACGACCTGGGTCGACGACATGATGGGACGGCTGATGGCCGGACTGCGCGCGAACGGCCTGCTCGACAATACAATCGTCGTCTTTACTTCCGACCATGGCGATAACCTGGGCAGCCATCAAAGGTTCAACAAGGGACTGCTGATTGAAGAGTCGATTCGCATTCCGATGATCTTTCACGCGCCCTGGCTGTGGGAGGCGAGCGTCAACAATTCGCAGGTGGCGCAGCTTATCGACATCATGCCAACTGTGCTGGAAGCCGGCGGATGCGCCGTACCCTCCCAAGTTCAGGGACGAGACCTTACACCTATTCTGGCAGGGGGGCGCATTCAGCTGGAAGAAAACTGGGGCTTCATTGAGACTAGCGGGGGCGAGGTCGGAGTCAGAACGCCCACCCACTTGCTGGGACGGCGAACTCTTGGGCGGGAGGGCGGAGCCGAGGAAAATCCTAACAGCTTCTATGACCTGAAAGACGACCCATTTGAGTTGAACAACCTCGCCGGGACGGGCCGACAGGCACAGACCGCGGCCGAGCTAGATGCACTGCTCACAACTTGGGACAAAGGCACGCCGTGGATGAATCAGGAAATGTGAATCATCAAAACTTTGGATGAAGATGATCGCCAGAAGGAAACGAGGCAATCATAACGATCACGCGAAGCACCGATTGAGGACAAGACTATATTTTACTGCCGTTTGGCCGCCTGTATCGGACTGAGACTTAGTTGCTGCCGGGACGGTGAGCGCAAGTGGTTGCTGCGGCTGCTCACGCCAACTGGTCGATCCCCAGGCAGACTCCCAAATCCCGCCCGACAGTGACCTGTATTTGTCGCGGTAGGGTAATCGTCGCCCATCCCGCTTGCCGGGCGATGCTGGCCGGAACGGGTTCGCTGCCCAGCTCTACTTTGACCGTTTCAATCGCTGCCTGCGGCGGGAGCGCGTATGCCATCTCCCGTACAGTCAACTCACCGCCCAGTACTTCCCAGCGTACGTTCTGCTCACACTCGCCTATCCTCTGTTGAACCGTGCCCCAGCCGGAACCCGCTGTCCAGATGCCTTGGAACGCCTGCGGGATCCAGCGCGGCGCCAATTCGAGCCGCTTTGAGACGGCCGAGTAGCGCAACCCGCTCAGCGCCGGGATCGCTGCCCAACTCGCGAGCGCGCGAGCGTAGTGATGACCGGCCTCATGTTCGTTCCAGGGGTTGCGCCGCAGGCCGTCGAAGCGCCGACGAATTGCGTCGATGACCTCCAGCCCCTCGTCGATCATCCCTTCGTAAATCATGTGTACCGCGGCCTGGTATTCGAAGCCAGTCATTATCTCGCCCCAATAGGGAAAGGGCACGCGCGGCCTGTCGCCGCGGGGCCAGCTTGCCATCAGCAGACCTCCCTCGTCGCCCAGAGCGTAAGTGCGCATGTTGTTCCAGTGGCTTTCAAGACCGCGCCGAAAATTGTAGCGGTGCAGGGACTGCAGCGCACTCCTGATGTTCTGCCTCGACAGAAGGTAGCCGAGTCCCGTAACGTGGGCCATATATTGCCCAACCAGTTGGTCACTCAGGCAGCCGTTACCCATCTGAAACTCTGGATCGTCCAGATCAGTCTCTCCCATGCCAGCTCGCAATGCCGGCAGCGTCTCCTCCAGGCTGGCGGGCGTGCGGACCTGTTGGACGTAGTACTCGCCATTGAAGAGATTGGCATCGATCCAGGCAGACCCGCGGCGAAATAAAGCGCGACAGTCATCGGCAAACTCGCTGTCGCCCACCGCTTGCGCCATCTCCGCGGCCGCCCGCAGCGCACCCAGGTACCAGATGCCGGACAGCGGATTTGGGCCGAAAAACTCGATGTCGTACGTGTTATGCTGCACACCTTCCATGACGCCGTCACGGTCGGCGTCCCACCCGCCGGGCAGCCAGGCATAGCTGATGAGCGAGCGGATTGTTGGCCATTGCCGCGCGAGCCATTCGCCGTCGCCCGAGAGCTGCCACTCGCGGTAACACTTCATCACCACGCCCATTTGACCGTCGGCGGCCGCGTACTTCCACGGCTCCCCGCCCAGGGGCAGGTGCAGACGAAAACAGTTCATGCCGTTGGGCAGAGTCCCCTCCTCCAGCTCCGAATCGCGCATGGAGCGGGCCAGCGCCGGGAAGACGGAGGCCGTAGCCTGCTCATAGTTCCAGACATGGGTGCAGGAACCGAAGCAGCTGCCACGGCTGTCCTCGGTACCCTCAAAGGCAAAAAAGCCGCCATCGGCAGTTCGAAAGCAGGTCTGGCTGCGCAGGGTGGAGAGGTTGTTCAGCGCAGCCTCTTTCACCGTCTGGGGGAGACTTGCGGCGACCATGGCGCGCGCAAAAGTCAAAGAGTCCGCCTCCAGCGAATCAAGTTGCGGCGCGACTTGCATGGCAACGTCCCACGCGTCAGCGTATTGTGTTGCATAGTAATTGCCCACCCAGCCGCCTTCCACGTCAAGCGTATCCCAGCCGCATCCCGCCGCAGTTCGGTGGGGAAAGTGCCAGCAGATGAGAAAAGTGAGGGCCGCGCTACCGCGCGGCGGTACCGTGGCGCCGACCGCGAGCGAGCCCACCTGGCCCTGCCCTTCCGGACTGGGCTGTGCCTCCGGCAGGTCTTCGAGGCGGCCATCTTCAGTAAAGTCGTCCCAGAAGCTGAGAATATTCCGGTTCCAATGGTTTGAACCCCAGCTGCGCCGCCAGGTTGCCTCTCCGCTGAGAGCAACGATTGCCATTGTGCCGTCCTGGGGCGTGCGGGGCACTACGCTTTTAGAGCGCATGAATAAGCCTTGCAACGGCAGTCCCTCCGTCGTGGCCTGGCGCAATTCGTTGACATTGCCGCCCAGAAGTTGGCCCGGCTCCGCCGGCTTGCTACTCCATTGCCCCCTACGCTTGCTCGAATCGCATCCGATAAAGTTGTAGAGACTGCCTGCCACCGAGGCCTTAACCGGCTCGTCGGTCGGATTCACGAGACGATAGCGCAGGATGGCTACAGGCAGTCCGGAGCGATCAATGTCCAGGGGAATCAGAGGGTTGAAAGCCTCCAGATGAACGATCAACGGAACGTCCGGATCGCTGAGCGTGTAACGGGCGAAGGGATAACAGGCGTCGAGTGCCACGTTGCGCATGCGCGGCAAGCCGGCAAGCGGGACGCCGGCCCCGAATCCGCCGCCGCGGTATGGTGGCTGGAGCGCGCCCTCCAGGATGCGCGTCACCGCGTGCTCGCCGGGCGACTGCGCCCGCAGGGCAAAAAAGGTGTAAGGGGGATTGCAACCTTTGTCCGGAGAGTTGAAGAGTTCAAAATCGCGAAAATCGGCGCGGCCGCCCAGACAGAAACTCCCCGTGCCGATGCCTCCAAGGGGAAAGGCGATCTCTTGCAGGTGCGGCCCTTCGTAGCGGGTCAAAGAGGGCCAGTTTGACGATTCGTATGGCATGGTACCGGTCAGAGATTCAGGAAGTTGCGGAAATTTGTGAGGCGGTGGAAGGTGATGCGGTTGGCATCGTGGTAATCGGCCGCGCCGCCATAGGCCGTGCGCAGTACATAGATGATGTCATCGCCGTCGAACTGCCAGTCAGGGTACTGGAATGCCACCTGCTCGATCGACTCCTCCCACGAGAGCGCCGAATCATCTTCGATAAGCGTCTTGCACAGTTCCCATTGAATCAGATCGACAGAGGCGAAAAGCGACAGCACATTGCGTTGGTTCGGATAGCGGGGATCGGTGTTGTTATTGCACAACATGCAGTAGAGACCCGTCTCGGGATCGCGACGGATGGTGAACTTGGTCATCCCGCCAGGCAAGTCGATAAAGTCGCTGGCCGGGTCGAACGAAACACGGCGGCCTTCGTCGTGGACGTGAATGATGGCGGCCTTATCTACGACCGGATCCGTGTTGACGCGGATGATGTTCCAGAACGCGCCGGCGGGCGTCTCCACCACGTTGCCCTCCAGCCAGCCCGGTTTGATGGGAGGATTCTGCCAGCTGCTGGAATAGGCGGCATCATAGGGTAGCTTGTTACTCATGCGCCAACTGGTGGGGTCCAGCAGATCGGCGTCGGACGGCGCAGAGATCACAAACGCCTGAAATCTTCGGATCGAGGAATCGGCGTGGATGCCGGGCCAGTCCTTGGGGGCACAGTCCTCGAATGCCCGGTAGATCCTGCCGCCGCTCTCCAGCACTGGCATAACAGAACTATGGTAATTGGGGGGATCCTCGCCAGGACCTCCCTGAAACAATCTTCCCGCGCAGATGCTTTGGGCCGGAGTTCTCAGTGCCTCCTCGGCGGAACCAACAATCCGGGCGGGATCAGATCCTTCTGGCGCCAGGCGGGACCAGGTGTTGCCGCCGTCATCGCTACGCCGAATGCAGATCGAGCCGAAGCGCCGGTCCATGCCGAGCAGATAGACAGCGCCTCGGTGCGTGAAAAGATTGGCGGCGAAGCAATGGTTGACATGGGTCAGGACCGACCAGCTCTCGCCTCGATCGCGCGAGCGGTAGAGGCTTGTCAGACACTCCTGGTCCTCGATGCTGCGGGCAGATCCGGGCCCGTGATAGTTGAGCGAGACCAGCAGATCGCCATTGTTGAGTCGCACAATGCTGGGATCGTGCAGGTAGACATTGGTGGCAGGGTCCTGAAACGCGATCTGGGTAAGCTGCATTCTTTCACTCTCCCTGTGACCCCGCACGACCGGCGGCTATACGCGGGTTAAGCGCGTCGTTGAGCCCGTCGCCCAGGTAGTTGACGGCGAGAGCCGAAATGGCAAGGGCAATCGCGGGCATCGCCAACAGCCACGGTTCGTAGCGCCAATCCATCAGGCTGTCGTTGATCATCGCGCCCCAGCTGGCGGCCGGCGGTTGGATGCCGATCCCAAGGTAGCTGAGAGATGCCTCCATTACCATCGCGCCGGAAAAGCCAAAGGTCGCTGCTACGATCACCGGACCCAGAGCATTGGGAACGACATGGCGAAAGAGGATACGCGCGAAGGGCACGCCGCTGGAGCGTGCGGCAGTGACATACTCTCGATGGCGCAGCGAGAGGATCTGCCCGCGAATCAGACGCGCATAACCGGGGAAGGAGACGATGGCCAGGGCGCCCAAAACAATCAGGTAGTCGAGAAACGTTGTACTCCTGAAAAAAGCCCAATCCGTCTGTTCGTAGATATTCTCGAACCAGATGGCTACGGGCTTCTTGATGGCCGTGTTGACCAGCAGCGCGAGCATGATCGATGGCACCGACATGACGACGTCTGTCAGGCGCATGATGAGCCAGTCGGCCATGCCGCCAGCGAATGCCGCCACGCTGCCGAGAACGATGCCCACGCCCAGGCTGATGGTAGTGACGAAGATGGCGACCGTTGTTGCCGTGCGCGCCCCCCACAGGATGCGGCTCAGCACATCGCGCCCCAACTGGTCCGTGCCCAGCCAATGGTCGGCGCTCGGCGGTTCGCTGATAAGCTTGAGATTCTGTTCCATGAACGGGTAGGGCGCGATGGCTGGGCCGAAAATCGCCAATACGAACAGGACTGACAATACGAAGATGCCGACCAGTGAAAGGCGGTTGCGCACAAGGCGGCGGCCGGCATCGCGCCACAATCCTCGACTTGCCGCCATCTGATCGCGGGCATCGCTCTGCCCTTGCGCGCTATGGCTGAGGTCGAGTTTCCGATTCCGGCTCATCAGCGCCCTTCCCTTTCCGTGTAGGTCACGCGTGGATCCAGGAAGGGATAGATCAGATCGACCACCAGATTGGCGGCTATCACGAGTAAGGCACTAAACACGGTGGTGCCGAGGATGACGGGGAAATCCAGGCGCTGAATGCCGCTGACGACCAGATTGCCGAAGCCGGGTATGTTGAAGATACGGTCAAGATACACAGAACCAGTGATGAGTCCGTTGACGATCAGACCGAGTGAGGTAACGACCGGGATGAGGGCGTTGCGCAAGACATGGCGGGCGATGATCAACAATGTAGGAAGTCCCTTGGAGCGGGCGGTACGCACATAGTCTTCCTGCAAGACTTCCAGTACCCCTGTTCGCGTCTGGCGGATGACATCGGCCAACGGGTAGGCGGCCAGCAAGATGACCGGCAGGACAACGGCGGGCGTGGCGATGCCTTTCCAGCCGGCGGGAACGTCCATTATTTTGATCTGAAGGACAAACAGAATCAGCAGAAGAGGCGCCAGCACAAAGACAGGCACCGAGCGCACGACGAGGGCCAGACTGACGATCAGATAGTCCAACCAGGTGTTGTGGCGAAGGGCAGCGAGGACGCCCAGAGGAATGCCCAGCAAGGCCAGGAACACCCCGGCCAAAAGCCCCATTTGCAGCGAGATCGGCAGCGAGCTGGCGAGCAGGCGGTTGACCTCAACCTTCGACGCTATCGAGCGGCCGAGGTCGCCGCGAACGGTGCGGCCCATGTAGTCCAGATATTGCTCCCAGTAGGGCCGGTCGAGGCCCAGGTTGTGTCTCATGCGGGCCAGGTCCACCGGCCTGAGACGGTAGAGGTCCTCGCCATAAATGATCATGATTGGATCGCCGGGCGCGTAGTAACCCAGGGTGAAGGTGATCAGCAGCACCACCAGCACAACCGGTATCACGACCGCGAGACGCGAAACAAGGTAGCGGACCACTATACTTTCCGACTCCTGAGCGAGGAAGTTGAGCGATGCGGAGTACTGCGCTTCTACTCAAGTCGCGCGGGTCAGGGCAGACGGGCAATCTGCCCTGACCGGACGATTAGTCGTCACTTCTCGATAGTCATCATCGGTTCGACCCAAGGGAGAAAGTAGTAAGCAGGCCCGATGAAGACGTTCTTCGCCCAGGGTTGCGCCACGGCGATTTCGCGTGCCAGCTCGACAGGACGGTGGTTGGTATAGAGGGGAATGAGCATGGCATCAGCCAGGAATACATCCTCGGCCTCGCGAATCGTTGGACAGAACTCGGGATCTTCACGGCTCATGGCCAGAGCCTTCTCGATAAGCTCGTCCACTCGTTCGTTCTTGTAGCCGCCCATGAAATGCGAGGCCGCGGGGCTATTCGAGTGGAACGTGTTCCTGGCCAACACGGCGGGATCAGCGGGACTCGCGCCGGTGCTCTGGCGTTCGATAGCGATCAGTCTCTCTTCATCACCATAGCCCGAAGGCTGCTCCTTGATCTCCACGTCGGTGATGCCCAAATGAACCC
Organism: Caldilineaceae bacterium; assembly: GCA_965221345.1. GTDB lineage: Bacteria > Chloroflexota > Anaerolineae > Caldilineales > Caldilineaceae > Bin5. The sequence goes on along the minus strand of CBDCSD010000002.1, from coordinate 3,148,983 downwards.
GCCATGCTTCCTGCATGATCTGCAAACTCTTGATGTTTACAGGGTCGGTGCCGTTGGGCGTCATGCGAATCTTGGGGACTTGGTCCCCGGTCTTGTACCTGGACTTGGCCAGGTACTCCTTGGCCAGATCGACATTGAACTCGGTGTAGCCGGCCGTGGCCGGGTCATGACACTGGAAGCCCTCTACGAGTCCTGGTGCAGGCCAGACCCATTTCGTCCCCTGTCCGGCCACTTCGACCATGGTCTCAAAGTCGATGGCGTGGAGGAGGGCTTTGCGCAGGTTGACGTCATCTACCGGTTCCACGTCGGCCTTGAATGAGGCGTAGGCAAAACTCGTCGTACGCACCGTGATCGTGTATCCCCCGATTCTCTCCATCGTTTCCTTGGCCACCTTGCGGTCGCCAAACCAACCTACGTCAATCTGGCCGTTCTCCATAGCAATGCCCATCGCCATCTGGTCCTGGAACGCTTGCATGACGATCTTGGTGATCACGGGCTCGTCACCCCACCAGTTGGGGTTTGGGGAAAACACAGCCTGCAGACCAGTGGGATGGACCTCGGTAATCTGGTAGGGGCCGTTGACAAGCGGGTTCGGTTTCAAGAAGTAGTCGGGATCCCCTTCGGCATCCTCGACGTTGAAGACCCCGCAATACAGCTGACTCAGGGAAAAGTGGAGCAGGCGATCGGTGGCCACAAGATGTACTTCCAAGGTACTTTCGTCGGTCACAACCAGACCCTCAATCTCGTCGACCTCGCCATCGGCCGCTGCATCAAATCCCACGACCCCGTTAAGGAAAATACTGGCGAGCCCCCCTTCGACCCATGCGTTGGCCGGATCAGTCTGCCACTCCCAAGCTGCCTTGATTTGGCTGGCAGTCACAGGCGAGCCATCGGACCAGACGGCACGGGGGTCGATATGCAATGTGTAGAGCGTGGCGTCGTCATTGATTTCGTAGCTCGAGACGAGGTAGGGGGCCACTGTACCGTCCGGGAGTGCCTTGAAGGGCATGGCGTACTGAAGCGCTCCAGTTACGACCCCAAACCCGACATCCATGGGGCCAAAATGCCGCGCGGCGCCGGAACCGGTCATTGCCAGATGCAAGGTCTGCTCGTCTGGTTCGGAAGCAGCCTCCTGCATGACTGGCTGTGGGACACAGGCGGCGACTGCCACGCCGGCCGCGCCCGCGGCCAAACCGCTGAGGAAAGTACGTCTTGAAATCCTGGTCATTTTGAATTCTCCTGTGAAATATAATCGGGGCAAGATCCCTGTGAACCGTGGCTGCTGGAGAGTGCTGTCTGCTCACAACTTCCAGGAACTTTCTGCCGGCATACTATATCTAGCGGACACGTCATCTGATTCTGGTCTTGATTGCCTCCTTTCATGTGGAAGGACGCCACTCAGGACACGCGAATCACCTGATTCTGTGTGTCAAGGCGGACGAATTTGGAATAGTGATAGACCTCGATACCTTCCCCCACTGATGTCGGCACGCGCACGACAAACTCGGCCCAGTCAGGGCAATTGAAGGCGATGAATGCCATCTCAAACCCAGTGATCAGGTCGTCCGGCTCGCGTGAGAAATCTGGCATGATGACCGGCCCGGTGTCGGTCTGGTAGATGAAGTCCCGCTCACTGGCGTTCATCGTCTTGACCGGAAACTCCAGCACTGCTGTGTACCGACCCTCTTTGATGACAGTTCGGCCCACCAGCGGCGGCCCGTCGGCGTCCAGGGTCGCCTCAACGATTTCGGCGGCGGTTTCCAACAGTACTCCTTCCACGCGCCGAATATTCAGGCGCACGCTGTCGAAGGCGTCGGCCACAGTGCCCACCTGTCGTTCCGGCTGCATGCCGCGAGAGGGTGGGTAGAAAGGCACCCCCTTATTGGCAGTATCGTAAGTCTTGACTATCAAGAAGCGATCGTGTGAGAAAATGGGAACGAAGTCGGCGTTGGGATGAATCCATATGTCGCGCTCTACGCCCACGCGCTCGGTCTTGCAACTGGCGCCGGCAACGAAGGTTTGCGCTGCGCCCGTTTCTTTGTCAATGATTTCGCAGACACAATCAAGCAGAATGCGGGCGTTATTCAACGACGAGGGCGGCTCGTGCGACGCCGTTGGCGCTGGCTTCTTCAGGTGGTCGTTGCGAAAGTAGAGAGAGGAACGGGCAAAGTCAACCGTTTGCATGGAAATCTCCGGCTCTTTACCGGCGCGTGGCTTGGGTGGAAGTAACTGGGCGAGGTGAAAGGAACCTTGACCTTAAACAATATAGTACATAAAAAACGCGCTGTCAAGGAAGTTCAGGGCTATCGCGAACTTCGTGATAGTAGCGGATTGTCCGCTAATTCCAGCAGGAAACGAGCATTGACGGCCCCGATTTCACCTGGATGGCGTCTGAATCTTGCCCAATTCCTCCATCAGGTAGGTGAAAGTGGCCGAAAACTTAAGGTTCGCGATTGCCCTGAGGAAGTTTTTTCTCTATGTTCAACGGTCAATGCTCGTGCTATAATGGCGCGAACCAGTCGACGACTGTAGTTGAATTGGGCCATCAACAGAGTGGCCCCCTCGAAAGGAATGTGTAAAATGACATTGCGAGCCGGCATCGTCGGGTGCGGTGGAATCAGCCGTGCCCACGCCACAGCATACGCCAACCTCGATGGGGTCACACTCAGCGCACTGTGCGATATCAATGCCGATGCGCTCAACGCCCGCGCCGATGAGCATGGTATTTCCGCCCGCTATTCCGACTACGAGGAGATGTTCGAGAAGGAAGAGCTGGACGTGGTCAGCGCCTGCACGCACGCCCCACTACACGGGCCGGTTGCCATCGCCGCCGCCAGGCATGGCGTCAACGTCCTCAGCGAGAAGCCGTTGTCCATCGATCTGCAGACCGCCGACAAGATGGTTGCCGCCTGCAAACAAGCCGGCGTCCGACTTGCCGTCAGCCACCAGTTCCGCTTCACGCCGCTCTTCCAGGAGGCAAAGGCTTGGATTGACGCGGGTCGAATTGGAGAATTTCGCTCCATTCGTGAAGTGGGAAAGGGGCGCCCTGCCGGCTTTGAACTGATGGAAATGGGCGTACACTACTTCGACGGCATGGACCTGTTCCTCGACGGAATCGAGTGGATTCACGCCCAGATAACCTACGATGGTCACGAAGTCGGCGTCCAAGATATTATGACCAGCAGGGAGCTTTGCAAGACTGACAAAAGAGACAACGGCATCGTTGCCGGCGATACGATGTTGATACATGTGAAGGGAAAAAACGGCGGATACGGAGTAATGGAACTGTATCCCCGCAAACAGATGCAAGGCTGGATGATGGGACCCCATATTCTGGGTTCGGAGGGCCAGTTGACGATCAGGCCGAATCCAGACACCTTTGTTGATGAACTGTGGTATTGTCCCTTTGATGTCTCCTTTCCCGCCCATACGCCGCAGTGGGAAAAAGTGCCGGTTGACCCGGAACGGTTCAGAATCGGAGACGGTCTATGGGAAAGACGCCAGTCGATCTGGAGCGTTCGCGATATGGTCAACTCGATCAGAGAAAATCGCCAGCCTCAACTAGGAGGCGCGGCCGCCTTAACCTCGCTCGAATGTGTCTTCGCCGTCTACGAGTCCCACTTCACGGGCGCACGGGCAACCTTGCCACTGAATGAGCGCCGCCACCCACTTATCAATCGGCTCTGAGCCAATTCATAAAGTGTAGCGAAATTAGAAGTTTGCAATGCCGCAGTTTCTCACCACAGTTTGGATAGACGGTTGACGCACCGATTCTTCTATGGTTGGTGGATCGTGGCTGCCTCGGTCCTCTTGCAGTTCACGTTTCTCAGCATCAGCCAGTCTACCGTCAGTGTTTTTCTTCGCCCGGTCGTTGAGGAAATGGGCTGGCAGGTCTGGCAGTTTACCCTTGGGTCATCGCTGTCTGTAATGGCCGGCGCCCTCTCGAGCGTTGTCGCCGGACGGGTCATCGACCAGCGTGGCCCTCGCCTGCTCGTGCTCGGCGGTGCCCTTGTTTCGGCCATCTGTCTTTTCGGCTTGGGCCGGCAGTCCAACTTGTGGCTTTTCTGGGCATTGCACGGTTGCGCCGGCTTTATCGGCTGGACGCTGTTCGGGCCGTTTGTCGTCAACGCCACCATTAACAAGTGGTTCGTGCGCCGTCGCGGCTGGGCGCTTGCCATCGGCTCCAGCGGCATATCATTGGGCGGGTTGATCGCCCCGTTTGCGATGACAGTGTTCGTCGACTCACTGGGCTGGCGAAATGGCTACCTGGTACTGGCCCTCTTCGTCCTTGTCATCGTCGCGCCGATCGCCTTTCTCATGCGGCGAACGCCAGAGGACGTGGGTCTGCGCCCGGATGGTGAAACGGGCGGTGGCAGGCCAGGCGATGCGCCGACAGGGGCAGTTGAGCCACCCTCCTACACCAGCCGCCAAGCCGTGCGCACGAAGGGCTTCTGGTTCCTCGTTCTCGGTTACAGCATGAATCAGGCCGCCCTTGCCTCAATACTGGTTCATGCCATTCCTTTTGCCACAGATGCCTCTTTTTCTCGCAGGACGGCCTCTCTGGCGCTGGCCGCAAACGGTCTCGGGAACCTGTTGTCCAAGGCCCTATGGGGATACTGTCTGCAGCGGTACCCGCCTCGGTTGCTGGCTGTGGCGGCGTTTTCCTTGGGGGGCTTCGGCGTCGGCATGATGCTTCTGGCCGCCTCTACTGTTGAACCCGCGCTGCTGTTCGCCGGCTTCTTCTGCTATGGATTCGGCTTCGGCGGCACCATTCCCATCAAAGAGTCTCTGTGGGTCAGCTACTTCGGCCGCGCGCACATCGGCGCAGTACGTGGCATCGCCCAGCCGCTTTCGATAATCGGACCCACTATTGCGCCGGTGCTTGTAGGCGTCGCCTACGATTTGCAAGGCAACTATAGCTTCGCGTTTCTTGGCATAATTGCAATCTATCTGCTGGCAAGCCTGCTGGTCGGAATCTCGCGCGCCCCGCACGCCCAATCGAGCCAAAGGAGCGCGGCGAGCCAAGGTGTGTCTCACTAACCCCCAACCCCTATCCCCTGCAGTACGCCTACGGGCGCAGACGCCCTCCGGCGGCTCCGGCCCGCTAAGGCGGCTCAGGGCTGTCGTCGGCAAACCCCCGCCACCGCCAGGGGCTACGCCCTTTTATGGCGGTCGGGCCTACGGCCCTCCCTTGTGCGGGGGGACACCCCCCGCAACGCCCCCCTCCAAAACCATCGCTCACCAACCTTACGCCTTCATTCCAGCAGTGCGGCTCAAGCAAAGTGACCGCCGCCAACAGGACACCCCATGAGCTAGCCCGAATGGTGGCGCGTATTGCGTGTCAATCAAGACTAGCATGCATATTCATGGCTATTGCTTCATAATGAGACAAAACTAGTGAGGCTGCTTGAATCCGGTAGGGGCGCCCCTTGTGGGCGCCCTAAGTCGGCTATTGTAGCGTCCGAACTGAGATGCGTTTGCCCCGTTCTGCACATGCAAACCAATTGCATCTTATGAGACAAAACCACGTGAGCCTGCCAAACTCCGGTAGGGGCGCCCCTTGTGGGCGCCCTTCGTCCTCTATCGTGGCATCCGAACTGAGATGCGATTGCCCTGCCCGGCACATGGCTTAGTAGCTACATTTCGGCTATGATAGGACGGGAGTCAATAGCACGCCTGTCAATGAGAGGTCCGCCAGAGATTGCAGTTCGCTGGTTGCCATGTGAGCAACGATGGCCGCACTGGCATCACCTCTCTCAGTGCAAATGGCGCCGTTCGGATCTCCTGAACAGTGGAGGAGTAGGATGCCTGCCCAGCAGAGTGAACTGGTGCTGCAAATATCGGAGAGGGACAACGTATATGTGTTGTTACGCCCGCTATCCGAGGGAACGCGTCTCCAGATCGGTGACCAGACCATCGACTGCGAAGCCTCGCTAGACTTGGGACACAAGATCGCGGCGCGCGATATCGCCTCCGGAGAACAGATAATCAAATACGGCGCGCCGATTGGCTCCGCCATTCGCAACATCCGGCTTGGCGAGCATGTGCACTTGCACAACGTAAAGAGCGACTACATTCCCACCTACACTTTGGATTCGGTGACGGACTCAACTGACTGAGGAGCGAGCCGATGTTTGCGAAATCCGAGTTTACAGGGTTCTTGCGCCAGGACGGCCGCAAGGGTATCCGCAACACGATACTGGTCGTCTATCTGGTGGAGTGCGCCCACCATGTGGCGCGCGAGATAGTCTATCCCTTTCGCAAGAAAGGTGTCCATCTGATTGGGTTCAGCGGTTGCTATCCCAACCAATATGCCTTTGACATGATGTCCCGCCTCTGCTGCCACCCGAACACAGGTGGCGTGCTGCTTGTATCATTGGGATGCGAGAGCTTTGACCGCCGCGGTCTCGCCCAGCTCGTTGCCGAAAGCGGCAGACCGGTCGAAACCCTCGTAATCCAGCAAAGGGGCGGAACGCTCTCGACAGTCGATCAAGGTCAGGAATGGCTGCAGCAAACAATGAATGAGCTTGAAGAGACCACGACGCGTGTGACGATGTCGGTGGACGAACTGGTCGTGGGCGCGATCTGCGGCGGCTCCGACGCCACCAGCGGCATCACGGCCAACCCTGCCATAGGGCGCTGCTTCGATCTGCTGGTGGAAAATGACGCCAGCGCAATCTTTGAGGAGGGCGGCGAACTGATCGGCTGCGAGCAGATCATGGCTGAGCGGGCGGTGACGCCGCAACTGGCGCACGAAATCCTCGGCACAATGGAAAAGACCGCGAACTATTATACAACGATGGGGCACGGCAGTTTCGCAGTCGGCAATGCCGAAGGCGGCCTGACAACGGTCGAAGAGAAGTCGATGGGTGCCTACGCCAAGAGCGGCTCTTCACCGATTCGGGGACTCATCAAACCCGGCGACGTTCCGCCGGCGGGCGGCCTGTACCTGTTGGACATCGTACCGGACGGCGGCGCCAAATTTGGCTTCCCCAACATCAACGACACGGCCGAAATCGCCGAGCTGATCGCTTGCGGTGCGCATCTGACGCTCTTTTCGACGGGGCGGGGCTCAGTGGTGGGATCGGCGATCTCGCCAGTGATCAAAGTCTGCGCCAACCCGGAGACCTACCGGCAAATGGCCGGCGACATGGATGTGGACGCAGGCCGAATTCTGGAAAGCCGTGCGTCCCTGAACGATGTCGGGCAGGAGATTTTCGAGCAAGTCCTTTCGGTTGCCGGCGGCGCTCCAACCAAGTCCGAAAGTCTGGGCCACCAGGAGTTCGTACTGACCTACAAGACATTTGAACCAATTGGACCCGCCTGCCTGCCCGTATAGTGTCGAGTCAGACTTGCTGGTCCTGGCAGGGAACGAACATCCCTTCATTGCAATTCCCAACCTGCATGGTGGCATTGGGACAAGTGAACATTGACCTCAATCCATGTGTGGCAAGTGAAAGGGCCCTCAACAGTTAGAGGGCCCTTAAAAATAGGTGAGACTGATTTTCCAATGCAGAAGCAAGAAACCCGTTTCCGAGTTATTTTGAAATGACCACAGATTCCCAATTGAGTACGCACAAGACGGACGCAGTTGAACTTTCCGAATCCTCGACGACGCAGCATTTCACGCCCAACCGCACAATACCAGAATATGTCGGCTTGGCCGCGCGCGGTTTTGTGATGGGATGCGCCGATATCGTACCGGGCGTCTCCGGCGGCACCATGGCCTTCATCCTCGGCATTTATGAAGAGTTGGTGATGAGCATTCGCGCTGGCGCACGAAGGCCATTCTGGCAAGCGCTGCTGCGTCTCGATATCCTGGCCGCGCTCGATGCAGTGAACGCCCGATTTCTGGCTGCCGTCCTGGCCGGTATCGTCGTTGCCGTCCTGACACTCGCCTCGTGGCTGGAATGGACACTGAAGTCCCACCCCGTTCTGATCTGGAGTTTTTTCTTCGGGCTGGTCTTCGCCTCTATCGTCACCGTTCGCAAGCGCATTCGCAGTTGGTCTGCGACCCTCTATGCCGCGCTTGCTGTCGGCGCGGTGGGCGCCTATTTCCTTGTCGGCGCGGTCCCGGTGCAGACGCCGGAGTCGGCCTGGTTCCTGTTCCTCAGCGGCATGCTGGCAATCTGCGCCATGATCCTGCCGGGCATCTCCGGCTCGTTTATTCTGGTGCTCTTGGGAAAATATCAGTTCGTGCTTGCTGCCGTAAACCAGAGGGACCTGGTAAGCCTTGCCATTGTTGGCGTCGGCGCGGTTGTCGGAATCGTCACCTTCGCCCAGATCCTCGCCTGGCTCTTCAAGCGTTACCATGACGTCACAATTGCCGTACTGATAGGGCTGATGGCGGGCAGCCTGCGCAAGATATGGCCGTGGAAGCTGACAGTAGAATCAATCATCGATCGCCACGGTGAAATCCTGCCGACTGTACAACAGAACTTCCTGCCTTCCGCCTTGACCGGGGAGGTTTTCCTCGCTCTGGGCCTGGCGTTGGCAGGGTTTGTCATCGTGATGGCTCTGGATCGTCTCAGTGCGTCGACCTGAGCCTGCCGGCAATGAAGTGAGAAGTCGAGCAATAGGCAGGAATCACGGTGCAATCGCTTGAGATTGCTCTTCCTCCACGCTGCGTGGCGTCGTCCCGCGCGGCTCTCTGACCCAGAAAACCATCATAACCAAGGCAATGCTTCCGAACGCCAGGGCAATACTGAACATGGCGGGAAAACCAATCGCGCCGGCAAGCCAGCCGCCAAATATCGGCGCGCCGATCAGCATCGGTGCCAGGAAGGTATTGGTCAGGCCGATATAGGTGGGCCGGTCCTCAGGCGCGCAAAACTCCAGAATAATGCTGAGCGAGGAAGTGTGATCCGCCGCCAAATAGGCCCCGAGGCAAACGAATGTCAGCAGCAGCCTGTACGGCACAGTGCCCCAGACAGAGAGTGAATCTGAGGTCCCGCTTCGTACGTCCAGGGAATTAAGCCCTGTGGCGGACAAGAGATCCAAGCTCGCCCCGCCTGCGACCAAGAGCGCGCTGAACGGAGCCAGCACCACGAAGAAAGCCCCCGCAACCAGCACTGCCTTGTGGCCGACCCGATCGGCAAGCAACCCCCACAACGGGTTGAGTACGGCCTGCGTCCCGACGAGCACGGCCGTCAGCAGGCCAACGCCGCGGCCGTCGAGCGTAAACAGTTCTGTACCGAAGACGGCGAAGAAACCGGAGCTCATCCCTCCCAAATTCACCAAAGACTTACTTATCAGATACCGGCGGTAATTGCGGTCCCGCTTCAGAACGGTTGAAAGCCGCCCCAGGTAGAGGACCAGGGGAGCGACCTTTTTGATAGCCTCGCTGGCTGGCTCACGGGTGAGGGCCAATCCCGCCCAGGATATGATCGTGAATCCGAAGCCCAGAAAGAAGAGAAGCGCGTAGTTATTGGGAAAGGCATGGTTGACCAGTATTCGCCCCACGAAATAGGCGCCTACGACACCCATCAGTTGGCCCAGTCCATGGCCCATTCCGAACCAGATGCCGCGCCGGCGGACCGGGATTACCTTGGCGATCATGTCCAGCCAGGCAGGCGTTGCTACGCCTGCGCCTGAAGACGCAACCCCGACGCCTATGAGGACTGCGATCAGAGCGACCGCCGGCGAGGAAAGTGCAAAGGCAAGGACGAGCAGGCCAATCAGAAGATATGGCAGGCGCTCGCAAGCAAAGCCGACGATCATGACGAACGGCTTCTTGTAGGGCATGCTTTCGGCCCAGTTGGCCGTCAGCAGTTGGGGCAGGTAGAAGCCCACGCCCCATAGAGCCGGCACCAGGCCTATTGCCAATTTGGAATCGGTCAATTGGCTCACCAATACCGGGATCACAGTCTCTCTGGAGATGAAACTGATCCCCAGCGTTATGAAAGCGATGTCCCACAGATTTACGGAGAAATTCCAGGCTGTTGCGTCTCTACCGCGCCCCATCAGTTCCGACCTCGTCCGATCCAGCATAGGGCCGGAATCCCCGCACCATCAGTCCCTGAGGCTCGTTCTCGCGGCGCGCATCTTGTGCCAGTTTTTCAGCCTCGGCGCGGTTGGAGGTCGTTGTTGCTCTGATTACAGCGTAATCGTCGGGCCGGCGGTAGCGATTGATAAAGACGGGGCGGGGCGTGTGCGAGTGGTTCTGCTTGGAGCCGTGGATCGTTTTGACATGGAAGAAAATTGAGTCCCCTGCCTGCCCAACTATAGGCAGCGCCGCCTCCCAAGGCCATTCGTCCTCATCCAGGCCCAGGTGCGAGAAGGTATCGACGTGCCGAAGCTGGCCCTGCTTATGCGAGCCGGGCACTACGTGTAAAGCGCCGTTGACCAGGTCGGTGTCCACAACGTAGGAGAGAATGCCGACAGGGCCTTCGTATCGATTCTCAAAGTAGGCAGAGTCCTGGTGCAGATGCTTGGGATGGCCGCCGACAGGCTCCTTGACAAGAGATTGGCCGTTGCCGAACAGTTCAATGTTGGGGCCAAGAATCGCCTCAAGAATGTCGAGGGCGGTGGGGTCGACGGCGGCGCGCAGGAAGGCGGCACTGGTGAGGTAGTTAATGCCGACCGTCATGATTTGCTTGTCGCGTCGGTAGCCTGCCGGTGCGGGGATAAACAGAGAACCGTTGGGAGACACCCAGCCTTCGGGCTTTCTTTCGGCCTGATCCAGCAACTCGATCGACTGGCGAACGGTGGCGGCAATGTCGGCAGCCATGCCGGCGATGTGCGGCTTCATCAGCCCGCGGACGACCAGACAACCATGTTGAAGGTAGATGGCCGCGGCCTCGGTAATGTTCAGGTCTTCAATGGACACAGAAATTTCGTCGGCCGTGATGTCGGGTTCCATGACTTTATGCTTCATCAGAACAGATTCTCCGATGTCGTTATCGGGCACCAGCGGTGGGCGCTCAGATAGTCAAGGGCAATGTTGAGAGCCTCATTCGTGCCCACGCGGCGCAGGGCATCTACGGCATTGGCACGTACATAGCGATTTTCGTCGCGCAGGGCCGCTTGCAGAGCCGACACGGCAGAGGCCGCCTTGGAACCGAGACGCTGGAGCGACAACGCGGCGGTGAAACGCACTTGTCCATCGGCGTCCGTCAGACCATCCAGCAGCGCGGGTAAGGTCAATTCGACCGGCTCTTGCATCAGGCCCAATGCCTCGACGGCGGAGCGACGTACGGTGACTGAGGGATCGGCGACCGCTTTAGCAACTGCGGCGGCGATTTCGGCATCGGCTTGTCCCAGCTCGCCAAGAGCAAACGCCGCGTGCATGCGCGCCCCCTCGCTTTCGTGGCTGACGGCGTCCAGCAGAACGCCTTGGGCCTGCTTCCCGATCGCGCTCAGCCCGTAGGCAGCGTTGCGGGAGGCGGTGGCGTCTCCGCTGGTGAGTGCTCCAGCAAGCGAAGGGATGGCTTGGTCAGAATAGGAGGCCAGACGGTAGGCGGCGTTAACGCCGTGGGGTTCATACTTTGAGGCCAGGTTTTCTGCCAATTCCGATATGGCGCTATCCTCGAGCCTGCGGCCATTCGACTCCGACTGAATTTCCCCGGCTCCATTCAATTGCGCTCCCATTTCCCCGCGGTGCCAGCGCCACTGCTGTGACCAAAGTTCGTTGTGATTTACCGGAGTGTCTTCGACCAAGGTCCAATCGTCCTGACGGTTGTTCCATGCCGGGCCGGCAGGCGCGTCCATGCGTACAAACTGAAATTTCACCATGGCCCGGGTATTCGGCGAAAGGTTGGCGCCGCCTCGGTGCCACAGGTCGTAGTGAATGAGAGCGAAGGTGCCTTCGGGCCCTTCCAAGTAGACGGGCTGTTCGGTTTCGTCTCCGGCCCGCTTCGTATAGTATTGTGAACCCGACAACAGGCCTGACGGCCCCATCATTTCATCCACTGCCTGGGGATAGTAGAAGATCATCGCCCACCAGTTGTGGTGGTTTCGAACTTTCTGATGGCCCCAGTAGCTGTCTTTGTGCCAGCCCTGAACTTTGCGGCCTGGATAGGTGAAGTGACAGTGACGGTGCGGGTGAATCGTGTAGTCATGCCCCAACACACTTGTCAATGCGCCGTGAACAACAGGACTATGAACGATGTCGTTGAATTCACTCAGCCGCGGCAAAATGTTGTTGCCGGGGTTGCCTTCCTTTTCCATCACTTCCTTAAGTTTGGCGTTCAGCGAGCCATGAAACTCCTTGGGAAAGTCGGTCTTCAGTACCAGGTAACCGCGTGAGATAAACTGGCGCATCTGATCGTCAGTCAGAAGACTCTTGGAAACGCTCATTTCACTTCCCTTCCTTTAAGTTTGCAGGAAAGCAGGGGAACGCAACCCTTCCTGCCAAAGAGCGGAGTTCGGCCCGGCTGCTGAAAAGACCGAGAATCTCGGCTCTACACAGATGGGCGGCGCAGTTGGCCGTCATTCAATATCGGTATGGCTTGGCCCCAAAGCCCGGTCCCTTCGCGATTCATTATTGGCTCAGCGGAATACTGTGCGAGGTAACAGCGCCGGATTCCTGATGTTGTATTGGGCCCGCTGCGGTGGAAAGTGCGGCTGCTAAAGACGACGATACTACCGGCGGGGATGAGCGCCGCGACACCCGGGTGATCACCCTGGTAGCCTATCTTGTCATTGCTGCCAGTTTCGATTTCGTGGTCGTAAAGGTCGTCCGGTGTCATGCCGATCGCTGAATAGGGCAAGACGGAGACGGTTCCATTCTCAATTGACATATCGTCCAAAGCGCACCAGCAGGAGAGATAGGGCTTGTGGTAGTGACCGACATAGCCGGAGTCCTGGTGCCAGCCGAATTTTGTGCCGACTTCGGCGAATTTGACGACATACTGTTCGTGAAACAGAAATGCGTTTTCGCCCAGGGTAGCTATGCAGATGGCGGCCATTAGTTCACCGAAAAGAAAGTCGGTGATGGTCGGGCTTTCCAGGCCACGCCGGCTAATGAAATAGCGTTTCTTGTAGTGGTTAATTCCTTGTACGGTCACGCCTTTGGCCTCCATCTCCGCGTCGTAGCGGTCGATGTAGCGCTGGCACTCTTCTCGCAGGCCCTCTACCTGCGCAGAGGGAATGACATTTTCGAGGATGAAATAGCCTTCGTTGCGGAAGTTCAATCGCTGTGCTTCGGTTATCTGCATGGCAATCCTCAGTTTCGGAAGGTTACAATTCTGGTCGGGAGACGCAGCCTTTGACAGAGAGTCTGAAGAAAACCGGTTAGCCGGAGAGCCGTGGCGCCCGTGCGCGTCGGAGTTTCACGGCGGCCGTGTCGGGTAATAATACAGCCGGATGTCCATCCGCTTTGGGCGGCTTGAATCGCCGCGAACGGCCCCAGAACTTATACATCAGGGCCGGTCGAAAGTCAAACAGAAAGAAAAACTTCCGGTCAATAACTTCCTTACCAGCTATGTGAGAACTTCGAGTCCTGGTGGCAGCTTCTTGGGTCAAGACAGGACAGGCTTTTCCGTCTCTGAACACAATTTTTTTCGGCATGCACTCGAAAATCAAAAAGCTAACGGAAACTCTGAAACAGGATGTCAAATTTCCTGAGAGACAGGGTCCAGCTTGTTTGGATTTGCGCAGTTTTCTCAACTCAGGTATACTTTCGAAACCGCTTTAGTACACTACAAATACGACTGTTAGGAGAGTTCTTTCAGTTCTTCACAAAAGCCTTGTGCCCATGCGAGGATTAGCCAGAGTAATACGCTACGTAGGCCCCTATAAATGGATGGCTGTTTTGGGGTTAGCTACCACAATCCTGCCGGTTCTGATGGAACTGGTGACGCCCCGCATGGTTCAGTTCATCATCGACCAGGGCATTCGCGCAGGGGATATGGTTGCCGTCTGGCAAGGCAGCGGCGTAATGCTGCTGGCGGCGGTGGGCGGCGCAGCCACCACGATCGGCCAAGGCATTGCCAGGGCGCAGATTTCGCAAGGGATCGCCTTTGACCTGCGCAACGACTTGTTCCGCCACATCCAGCGTTTCTCCTTCGCCAATTTGGACCGGATGCAGACCGGTCAACTAATGACCCGTGTTTCCAGCGACGTCGACGTGGCGCGCATGTTTCTTAGCGCGGGGTTGGCGTTGCTGCTGAGAACCGCGCTGATGGTAATAGGCAGCCTCGCCATGATGCTTATTATCGACTGGCAGCTCAGTCTCGTAATGATTGCGATGCTGGTGCTGTCGGGCACGATCATATTTTGGCTATTGCGTGTCGTTGGCCCTCTGTTTACCCTCGTTCAGCAGAAGCTGGGCAAATTGAATACCCTGGTGCAGGAAAATCTGGCCGGCGTGCATGTTGTCAAGGCCTTTGTGCGGGAACAGCACGAGATCGAGCTTTTTGAAGTACAGAACCAGGAATATATGGCGCAGAACATCCAGGTTGGCAGGTATCTGGCACTGGTCATGCCGATACTGTTGGTTCTGACTAATATTGGGGCCACTATTGCCATCTGGCGGGGAGGGATTGACGTAATCGGAGGACGTCTGACGATCGGCGAGCTGGTCGCTTTCAGCAACTACATGCTGATTGGAATGTCGCCTCTGCTACTTCTCAGCAATATCCTTTCGATGGTCTCGCGTGCCGAGGCCTCGGCCAAGCGGATTGTCGAAGTGCAGGACACCGAGCCGGCCATCCAGGCGCCTGCCAGTCCGGTCGGCGAGCGGGAGCCGGCAGGGGAAATCACCTTTGAAAACGTTTCATTTCATTATTCTGGCAGAAGAGTGGGTGTGGCGGGGGGCGCATCCGTTAATGGCGGCGAGGATGCGTTGACGCAAGGCAGCACGTCTTTTGAGTCCTCCGCCAACGGGCAGGGGACGCAACTGTCAGGCAACGGAAGGGGACGGCCCATCGGCGAAGAGGTGTTGGACGGAATCGATTTGCGGGCCGCGCCGGGGCAGAAGGTGGCTTTGATGGGCGCCACCGGCGCTGGAAAGAGTACGCTCGTAAATCTCATCCCGCGCTTCTACGATGCCGTCAATGGCGTAATCCGACTGGATGGCATTGATGTGCGCGATTGGGAGCCAACCGATTTGCGCAGCCATATCGGAGTTGTCCTGCAGCAGACGACCCTTTTCGCAGGAACGGTGCGCGAGAACATCGCCTACGGCCGGCCTGATGCGTCGATGCAAGAGGTAATCAGCGCGGCAGAGGCTGCTCAGGCCCATAGTTTTATCATGCAGTTGCCTGAGGGCTACGAGAGTATGGTCGAGGCACGCGGGGCCAATTTTTCCGGTGGGCAGAAACAGCGCATTGCCATTGCACGCGCGTTGCTGACAAAGCCTGCCGTCCTGATTCTCGATGACAGCACGAGCTCTGTTGACCTTGATACGGAGTTGCGACTGCAAGAGGCGCTTAAGGAGCAGCTGGATGGAACGACCACGTTTCTTGTCGCCCAGCGAATCAGCAGTGTCGTTGATGCGGACATGATACTCGTTCTGGACAACGGCAAGATAGCAGCCCAGGGAACACACGAGGAACTCCTGGCCAGCAGCGGGATATACCAGGAAATCTACTACTCACAGTTTGAAGAGGCATAAGCCCGAATAGCACGGCGGGCTTCGTTAGCCGAAATGCGCGTTCCAAACCTATGACAGTTTCCCGACCATCCCAACGACAACCTATGCGCCTTGGATTTGGCGGCGGCGGCATGATGACGGGCGAAACCGCTGCCAACACCCGCCAAACTCTCTTGAGGATGGCTGCCTATCTGCGACCTTACCGTCTGCAGCTGCTGGTTGTCGCCCTGTTTGTAACGATAAGCACGGTCCTGCGACTTTTCGGGCCGGTGCTTCTTGGGCGCGCAATAGATCAGTTTATTGCACCAGGCGATGCCGTCGGTCTGCGAAACCTGGTGGCGCAGATCATTTTTGTATATCTCGCCGCAGGGGCCACGTCGATGGTGCAAGGTCTTATCATGGTTGTACTTGGCCAACGCTTCGTTTCCGATATCCGCTCCGGCCTGTTCAGCCACGTTCAGGAAATGTCGATGGTCTTCCACGACCGCAACCAGGTGGGCGACCTGATGAGCCGGATCACCAATGACTCGGAGGCCATCAATCGTACCCTGTCCAATGGTCTGATCGAATTCACCTCGAATGTTCTGCTGCTGGGCGGCACTTTTGTGGCAATGTTTCTGCTTAACTGGCAGTTGGCGCTGGCCATGCTGGTCCTGATGCCGCTAATGCTTTACATTACCACCGAGGTGACCCGTCGCAGTCGCGCGGCATTTCGGACGGTACAGCGCAATCTCGGCGTATTGAACGCGGTCATGGAGGAGAACATTGTCGGGGCGCGGGTCGTACAAGCTTTCGCCCGCGAAAAAGATGTATACGCAACCTTCCATGGGGTAAATTCGACCTACCGCAAGGCCGGAATGACCGCCGACATCATCACCGCCGCCCTTGGCCCAATGTTCACGACCATGATGACCATCACGATTGCCGCGGCCGCGCTTCTCGGCGGCTGGCTGGCCATTGAGGGGATCCTGGAAGTCGGCATACTGGCAACCTTCATCATCTACATAATGAACTTCTACAGGCCAATGCGCGGTATTGCCATGCTCTACAACCAGCTGCAATCGGCCCTGGCTGGCGCCGAGCGCATTTTTCAGACGCTTGACGTAGAGCCCACCGTTACCGACCGCCCGGATGCGCCGCCACTGGAAGAAATTGAAGGCGACGTGCAGTTCGACAATGTGAGCTTTAGCTACGAAGACGAACCCCAAGCCGCTCAGGAACGCAGCCCAATGGCCAGGGACAATGGTCAAGGCTCGCCCTCACTGAACGAGTTGGACAGTAGGCCCCCCGAGGAACCGGTACTTCAGAATGTCAGTCTCCACGCCAAGCCCGGCGCCACCATAGCATTGGTGGGCCCAACCGGCGCCGGCAAGACTACGATAGTCAGTTTGCTGAGCCGATTCTATGACGTAGATGAGGGCAGCATTCGTATCGATGGCCATGACATTCGAGACGTGCAACAAGCTTCACTGCGAAAACAACTGGGAATCGTTTTGCAGGATACCTTCCTCTTCTCCGGCACTGTGCGCGAAAACATTCGCTATGGGCGGCTTGATGCGACAGAGGAGGAGGTCGAGGCGGCGGCAAAATTGGCCAATGCCGACAGTTTCATCAGACTGCTGCCTGGAGGATACAACTCGCAGGTCTCGGAGCAAGGCAATAATTTCAGCGAAGGGCAGCGTCAGTTGCTGGCGATTGCCCGCGCAGTGCTGGCGAACCCTCGAATTCTCATCCTTGACGAAGCAACCAGCAGCGTGGACACACGTACCGAAGTTCATTTGCAACAGGCGTTACTGCGGCTGCTGGAGGGGCGCACCGCCTTTGTGATCGCCCACCGCCTCAGTACGATTCGCAATGCCGATGAGGTGCTGGTCGTCAACGACCATCGCATTATCGAGCGCGGCAGCCATGATGAGCTATTGGCCTTGAAGGGCTTCTACCATGACCTGTATACGAGCCAGTACATGAGGGTAAAGAGTAAAGAACCGGAGTTAGAGAAGTTGGGTGTGAATTGAATGGCGATTCAGTTTATGCGCGCTCCGCTTTTGGAATCAAAGAAGTGAAACTCGGTTTCGTCAAATTGCGCAACAATCTGCTCGCCCTGGGCAATGCGGTCGCGGGCATTTGCCTGGCCTATCAGGCGGTGAACTCCGGACCGGAAGCCGATCATCTGCAACTGCCTACCATAATCCGATTCGACAGACTCGACTGTCCCGTGCCAGGTGTTTGCCGGCAACGGGCTTTTTTCTCCATTGGCCGGCGTCAACTCCCCATCGGCGACTTTTACTTGCACTGATTCGGGTCTGACCCCGATCGTCAGACTGTTTCCCACCTTGAGCGTTTCCAGTTGTGAAGCGTGGGGTGTGATTCGTAGTTCGTGACCCAGGTAAAGGCCGCCTTCTCTCACTTCAGCGTTGTGCAACAGACTCATGGGCGGGACACCAAGGAAGCCGGCGACAAAGACGTTGGCGGGCCGCCGCCGCACGTCCTGAAAGGAGCCAACCTGTTCGATCTGTCCGGCTCGCATCACCGCCACTTGGTCACCAATGGCCATTGCCTCGACCTGGTCATGGGTTACGTACAATGCGGTTATGGTGAAACGGCGCAAGAGCCGCTTGATTTCGACCCTCGTTTGCGATCGCAACTTTGCATCCAAATTTGAGAGCGGCTCGTCGAAGAGGAAAACCTGCGGTCTGCGAACGATGGCCCGGGCGATGGCGACTCGCTGCTGTTGCCCTCCCGACAGCGTGCCGGGCTTGCGCTGGAGCAGCGAGCGGAAACCGATACCCATGATTTCCGACGTGATGCGAATGCGTTCTTCGATTTCGGCGTCGGGAGCTTTGTGCATGCGGAAGAAAAATGAGAGATTGCCATGTCCCTCAAAATGGGGATAGAGGGCGTAATTCTGGAAAACCATGCCGATGTAGCGGTCTCTGGGGGCAACGTCCAGCATATTGCGGTCGTCGTAGAAGAGGTCGCCGCTATAATCGGCATCCAGACCACAAATAACGCGCAGGAGCGTACTCTTTCCGCAACCCGATGGACCCAACACGGCCATCGTTTGCCCGTCGGGTACAGTTAGATCGACCTGGTCCAGCGCCAGTATGCGGTCAGGTTCATCCTCTTCGCCTTCACGCGCCGCGGGAGACGATGTCCGCAACCACGGAACTGCAGCCACGCCACCGGATTTGCTGTGAATTCCGAACTCTTTGCTTACTTTGCTCAGACGAATTGTAGCCAAACCGCTGCCCGCCTTAGATTTTCGTGGAGGAATTAATGGCCGGTGGCCGGTGTCAAGTGGGGATTCACGCAGGTGGGGAATCACGCAGGCGGGAGTCCACCACCGATGCATTGTGCCCCCGCCATTCTACCGGTGATACGCCAAAAGTGCGAACCTGGATTCCAGACAGGAATGACTCCGGTTGATAGTTCCGGTTTCCAACCCGATGTCTGCAACTGCCGGCGCGGCAAGGTAGGGGCAATATGGCGAGGTATGCTGACCGGAAGGTGGATCTGACATTTATTCGCGAGATTTAATTCTGTTGTACTATATACTTCATTTGCGCTGATCCTGATGATCAGTGTAACCTAAATGTGGAAGCGAAACTGGATTCCCAGCAGTCTTATTGAGGGTTGCAATAGTGGTCGAAAGTACGAAACGACCCCATATGGGTAACGAGCAGGTAGCCGAACTATTTCGGTCGACAAGCGACCTGCTGCAAATCTTGGGAGAGAGCCGTTTTGTTGTGCTGGCGTATCAGAATGCAGCCCGGACAATTGAGGGCCTGGAAGAGGATATAAATGCGGTTGCCTCTGCCGGTGCGCTGCAGGATCTTCCCAAGGTCGGCAAAGCCATTGCCGAAAAGATTGACACTCTTCTCGAAACGGGCTCGTTGCCATATTACGACGAAATCGCCGCGCAGGTGCCTGAAGGCGTAGTGGCAATGATGCAGGTACCGGACGTTGGCCCCAAGACCGTCCAGCGTCTGTGGCGAGAGTTGGATTTAACCAGTGTAGAGGCATTGGAGAAGGCTGCTCAGGAAGGAAAACTGCGGGGGCTGAAGGGATTCGGAGCCAAGACAGAAGAGCGAATCCTTAAGAGTATCGAGCTGCTGAGTCGTAGTTCTGATGACCGCACTCCCATTGGCAGGTCCCGCCCACTTGCACTGAAGCTGGTGCAGGGGTTGAGGGAATTTTCGGCAGCAGGTAGGTTCGAGCGCGTTGCCATAGTCGGCAGCCTGCGTCGATGGCGAGAAACCACTGGCGAAATCAGACTTCTGGCCGTGAGTAGTTCGCCGGAGCAGGCTTTGGATCAGTTCCGGAGTTTGCCACAGGTGGCGGAAACCGTCGAAAACGGGGCAGGGGCGGCGACCGTCTCGCTTGTCGACGGACTACAGGCCACGCTGCGGCTGGTTGATGGGGATCATTGGGGCGCGGCTCTTTGCCATGCTACGGGCAATCAGGCTCACATTGCCGCCCTCAGTGAGCATGCGCTGGAACGGGGTTGGCGTCTTGGCGAAAGCGGGCTGACCGCTTTGCCTGGGTCGCAAAAGATGGGAAACGGACTGCCCGAGGAGCCCGGCCTTGACGGCGAGAAACGCTACTTTGACAGCGAAGAGTCACTGTACGAGTTTATCGGCCTGCAGTGGGCGCCACCGGAACTGCGAGAAGACGCCGGCGTGGTTGACGCCGCGCAGCGCCACGAGATTCCGAGGCTGATTTCTGCGGGGGAGATATTTGGTGAACTACACGGCCATACGACCTGGAGTGACGGAAAATCCACCGTCGCCGAAATGGCCGAAGCGGCCCGAAGCAAGGGTTATAGTTTCTGGGCTGTCACAGACCATAGTGTTGGCTTGGGCGTAACCCGAGGAGTGGACGCCGAGGCGCTCCTCAACCAGCGTCGAGAGATCGATGCTACGAATGAGCATTACGCAGCCAAGGGCATCGACTTCCGGCTGATTCAAGGCACCGAGGTTGAAGTGTTGGGCGACGGTGAGTTGGGTTTGCCAGACGATGTGTTAGCCTCTCTGGATGTTGTGGTGGCCAGTATACATAGCGGTTTACGCCAGGACCGTCAGCGCATTACGGAACGCTGTCTGAAGGCGATTCACAACCCCCATGTGGACATTCTGGGCCACCCCACCGGCAGGCTTTTGGGCCGGCGGGCGCCTTCGGATATCGACTTGGAGCAAGTCATGCGGGCCTGTGCCAATACTGGGACGGCAATCGAGATAAATGCCAATCCGGAGCGCCTTGATTTGTCCGCTGAACATGCCCGCCAAGCAGTCGACCTGGGCTGCACTACTGTTATCAATAGCGACGCGCACAGTGTAAGCCAACTGGATCTGATTGGGTATGGCATTCATACGGCCCGTCGGGCCTGGCTAGGTTCCAAAGATGTTCTCAATGCTAAACCACTGGATGACCTACTTGCACTGTTAAGGCGAAATAGATCCGGGAGGTGCGTAAAGTGATGGATGACACCCGGCGTCCAGACAGCGAACCAGAGTTTGAAGAGCCGATCTTTTCATCGGATGAAGAGTTGTCAGGCGAGAAAGAACCGGAACCACGCGCGGACTTTGCGTCAGATTCGCCAATATCGCCGGAACCGGAATACTCATCGGGAGCCGGGCCGTTTCCACCGACGGGTTTGGAACCAGATCCAGGTGTGGATGAGCCCTTCTTTCCTGCAGATGGCGAAACTGTGGATTCGCCCGAGACTGGCGTCCAACAGGTGGTCGGGGAAGCCCCATTCGAGCCATCTGAATCTGACTACAGTTTTGGCGAAGCGGTCGAGGCCGAGGCGGGTCCGGAAGAGCCGGCTCTGGAAGATTATTTTGAACAGGATCTTTCCCCGCAGTCAACTCCAACTACAGGGACCGGCTGGGTAAACATCGCGCCTGATTCGGAGGTGACCGACGAACCCCTTGAGGAAAGGGAGTACAGTTACTTTGAAGAAACGCCCGCTGCCGAGGTAGCTGCCCAGCCACCGCCCGGCCGCAAACTGGGTCGTACCGGCCCGGTTTGGTTCATAGGCAGCTTCGTATTGGTGATCATCGCCGGGCTGGTATGGCTGGGGATATCTCGATTGACTGGATCGTCAGACGTTACTTCGGAGACAGTAAGTGAACCGACGGTGCAACAAGTAGTATCATCTGAAACGCCGACACCAGAACTGCCGACGGCCACCCCCGGTCCCACGGCGACACCCGCTCCTGTCGAATTGCCCATCCATGCGAATGTCGTAGTCGGCGACACTGGAGGCGAGGGTGTAAAGCTTCGAGCAAGTCCGGGACTCTTCGGCGAGCTTATCAAGATCATTGAAGAAGGAACGACAATGGTGGTACTGGACGCGGAGCCAGATTCCGAACATCCAGATTATCCAGTTGATGTGGATGGCTATTTCTGGTACCGGATGCGGGTGCCGGGCGAGGTCGATAAGGAAGGAAATCCCTTGCTGGGGTGGAGCGCTTCCGACTTTTTCGTAGTGGAGACCCCATGACTGTCGGTTTACGAAACAGTTTCATGGCGCCTCAGGGTGATATGGGCGAACTGAACTCTGCCGTCGGACACGCACCTACCAGAGTCTGCCAGATTGGCCACGACCAGACTTTGTACCCAAGAGCCATCTGACTGCCACACGTCGACAATATGGACCAACCAGGAATGCAGGTCGAACACCTGCGGCAAGTCATATCGCAGCATCAGTACCGCTATTACGTCCTCGACGATCCGGAGATCAGCGACTCCGAATTTGACTCATTGTTTCGCAAACTTCAATCTCTGGAAGAGCAATACCCAGAACTGAAAGACGCCAATAGTCCAACCGTGCGCGTGGGCGGAGGGGTTGCCGAGCGATTTGAGAAGGTGCAGCATCAAATTCCTGTTCTGAGCTTGGCAAACGCCTCCGGTGAGGAGGATCTTGACAGATGGCGGGAGCGTTTGCTGCGGTTACTTCCCGAGGACGAACATGCCCGCCTCGGCTACGTTGTCGAGCCAAAGTTTGATGGTCTGACGGTCGTCCTTCAATTCGAAGATGGCCGGTTCAGCCTGGGTGCAACGCGAGGCGACGGCGAAGTTGGCGAAAATATCACCCCCAATCTGCGAACAGTTCAACAGCTTCCGCTCAAGATTCCAGTGTCGAATGACGGCGGTGGCGGTAAGCAGCCTCCTCCGCGGCGCCTGATCGTACGCGGCGAAATCTATGTTGAAGAGCGTGACTTACAGGCATTCAATCAGGCGCAAGTCGAGCAGGGTGAACGCACTTATGCCAATCCCCGTAATTTTGCGGCCGGCTCATTGCGCTTGCTAGACAGCGGCATCAGCGCTGAGCGCCCGCTGAAGCTGTGGACATATCAAGTATTCCTGGAGGAAGGGGTCGAGGATCCTGCAAGCTCGCACTGGGACTCGTTAGAAAGACTGCAGAAATTCGGTTTTCCGGTCTGTGAGGAGTCGCGACGCTTCGGCGACGACGAGTGGGAGGAGCTTATCCGGTTTGTCGGCAGCTGGCATGAACTGCGGGCGCGACTACCCTACGAGTTGGACGGGATGGTCGTAAAGGTGAACCTGCTTTCCCAGCAGAAGCAACTGGGCTTCACTGGCAAGGACCCTCGCTGGGCGGTAGCTTTCAAGACCGGCGGCGAAGAGGCGACAACCAGACTGCTGGACATTGGCGTGAAAGTAGGGCGTACTGGCGCGATCACGCCGAATGCGACCCTGGCTCCGGTGCCGATAGGAGGGGTGACAGTTCAGGCCGCCACGCTCCACAACGCAGACTATATTGAGGAGTTGGACATTCGCATCGGCGACATCGTCCTGGTTAAGCGGGCCGGAGATGTCATTCCCAAGGTACTGCGCCCGCTGAAGGAACTGCGCGAGGGCAGCGAACAGCCTTGGAAGATGCCCAGCAAATGCCCTTCCTGCCGCGAGGTCCTCGTGCGCCCGCCCGATGAAGTAGCCACCTACTGTGTCAACAACGCCTGCCCGGACCAACTGGTGCGGAAGGTTGAGCACTTTGTTTCCAGAGGGGCAATGGATATCGTCGGTATGGGTACAAAGCAGGCTGAGTTGTTCGTTGACGAAGGCTATATTCAGACACTGGCCGACATTTACCGTCTACCCTGGGAGCTGATCGAAGATATTGAAGGATACGGCGAAAAACGGATCGAGAATCTGCGCCGGGCGGTAGAGGACAGCAAATCTCGCGGCCCAACGCGTTTGTTGACCGCGCTGGGGATTCGATTTGTCGGCTCAGTGGTGGCAGAGTTGGTAATGGCGCACTTTGATACGCTCTACAGACTAATGGACGCGGACCTGGGGACGCTAAGCGAGATTGAAGGGGTGGGCCCTAAGATAGCTGAGGCGATCGTCTCCTACTTTGCGTTGGAGCCAAATCGGACGCTGGTGCAGTCGCTTGCCGAACTGGGTGTCGATCTGACGATGCCGCACCGGGACCGAGAGGAAGAGGTGGAATCGTTGCCTTTTTCTGGAAAGATATTTGTGATTACTGGCACACTCCCTACTCTGAGCCGGGAAAGAGCAAAGGAGCATATTGAGGCAGGGGGTGGAAAGGTCACGGGGAGCGTCAGCGCCAATACCGATTTTTTGCTGGCGGGGGAAAGAGCAGGAAGCAAGTTGATCAAGGCCCAGCAGTTGGGTGTGCAGATCCTGTCGGAGCAGGAGTTGTTGCAGAGCGATGCTTTGACAGAATGATTGTGGCGGGCGTCCAAGTTGCCGCGCCACTAAGCGCGCGCGTCGAAACGGAATAGCCTTATTGCGCATGATTAGATAGAATTCAGAAGGTTGGCGATCAACAAACAGACAGTTGGCCTGGTTCTGCCTCCCACTGGCAGCGGAGAACATTCTTTACAACCGTCCGATGCGGTATCACGCATGCTGGACGAGGGCGCCGCATTCCTGGCGAAGGGTGAGTCTTGCAGCGCGGCGCGAAGATTAGAGGAAGCTGCCTCGTCGGCAACTGCAGGTGATGACTACGCCGGCTATGGACGGGCAATGGCACAACTGGCTGCGCTGGAAGAGTCCAGCGGTGATGTCGGCAATGCTCTCGTGCACAATCAGTTGGCTCAGGAGACATTTCTCGCAATCGGGGACGGCGCCGGGCTAGTGCAAACTTTCCGCGTAGACGCCTTTCTGCATCTGCGAGGGAGTGAGTACACAACTGCAGCCCATAGTTTTGCAAAGGCACTGGGACTGGCACTACAACTGGACGGCAGACTGGTGCTGACGACACTCAATCAGGTCGTTCCCGCGGCCAAGTACCTGATTGAATCTGATAAGATTTGGGCCTTGCTCCCACTCGGCGTAGCACTGGCCCAGGCGGTAGAGAGCGCTGAAGCAGAGCAGATGCCAGAGTTGCGTGACTTCGCCGAACTAGCAGAGACGGTCGCGGGTGTATTGACCCCACTCGGAATTATGGCCGACGAACCGAGATTGACTGCCACGAAGCGGCGCCAGTTGGCCGCGCGGTCCACACACCAGGCTTGGCTCGTGGACGCCCTGACACAACGGCGCTGGGGTTTGGCTGCACTGGTCAAGGAAACACTACAGACAAGAATGCACTTTCATGAGGAATTGGATTGACTACCATGAGTGAAATCTGGACTCCAGGCAGCCCGACTCCATCTGAATCCTCCGGAGGAATCGAACTCCCCAAGGGATTTTCCACTTCCAGGCGGGGAGACGAGAATCAGCCGGAAACGGACGCTGAAGCGTCCTCTCCAACCGAGCAACCCTCAAAATCGGAAGATGAAGCGACGGCTCCCCAGCCGCAGAGCGCCGCGGCCGGCGACCCCCGTCAACAGCCCGAATTGAACCTGCTTTTCCCCCCCACCGGCGCCCAAGTTACGTGCCCCAGCTGCCGTGCGACCTATACTGTGGCTGTGTTTTCAATAGTTGACCTGGGCGCAAATCCCGAGCTGAAGGGGATGCTATTAGGCGGGCAAATCAATACTGCGGTCTGCAAAGCCTGCGGCGCAGGAGGTCCACTGAGCGTGCCGCTAATGGTCCACGATCCGGAGCACGACTTTCTTGGCGTTGTCGTCCCTGGCCAGGCCAGGCTAGACGACATGCAAACGCAGAAAGTCATTGGAGAGATGAGCCAGACACTGATGGCACGGCTCCCGTCCGACCAGCGCCGCGGGTATATGTTACAGGCGCAGCAGTATTTCGAGTGGGACTCATTGACAGAGAAGCTGTGGGGCTTTGAAGGTGTCACGCCGGAGATGTTGCGCCGCCGCCGGGAGCAGTCGGAGCTACTCAGCAGCCTCGTGCGCCTGGGAACCGATGAAGGCGCGATGCAGCTGGTTGTGGACCGACAAAAGGAACTGGTCGATTCGAGCTTTTTTGTACTCTTAGGCCAGGTAATAAATGCCGTGGCTGGTGAAGGTCAGCCGGAACAGCACGAAGCCTTGGTAAATCTGCGCAGCATGCTGCTTGAAACCACCGAAGCCGGCCAGGAGCTCAAGGCTTTGGAAGAAAGGGTACAGGAGGCACTTTCTCGAATTGGGACGCAAACAACGAGAGAGGAGTTGCTTGCCCAGTTGGTTGACTACTGGCTGGAAGGCGAGAATGGCGAGGCCATTGCCACTGCCGTCTTGAATGCGGCGGCCGGCTACACTGATTACCAATTCCTTCTCGGCCTTGCCGACCGTTTGGAGCTCTCCACTGACCCGGAGGAGCGCGCGGCACTGATCGCCATTCGGGAGCGTATTGTCGAGATAGGAGAGCAGCGCAATCAGAGCCAGCAGATGGCGGCGCAGCAGGTGCAGGCTGTTCTACAGGAAGTCCTGCAAGCACCCGATACCGATGCGGCCCTTCAGGAGAATATCGAAAAGATTGATGAGATGTTTCTCGCGGTGCTGGCTTCGAATATCAAGCAGGCCGAACAGAGTAATGCGACTTTCGCAGTGCAGAGGCTGCGCACGATCTATGAGAAGGCGATCGCAATCCTGGAAGAGCGCATGCCGCCGGAAATGAAGCTACTCAATCGCCTCTTGTCTGCCCCCGATGAAGGTGCAATGCGCCGCCTGCTACAGGACAACCGTTCGGAACTTTCGCAGGAGTTTGTGTCGGCATTGAAGACACTGGAAGAGCGCTTCAGCGGCGAAGGCAATAGTGCACTGGCGAGCCGTGTCAGGAGCATCCGCGGCCAGGCAGCCCTGTTGTTATAGCAACGAGTATGGGGTGAAGACCAGAGGAAGGCAATTTGGCACTGTCGAAGCAGGGCGAAGTCAAGAACAGAAAGCTATCATGAAAGAATCACGAGACGTTTCTGCCGAGCTTGTCACTTCCGGCACTGAGATACTCCTTGGTGATATTGTCGATACGAACGCCGCCTGGATTGCTCAGCAGCTGAGGGAGATTGGAGTCAATATTTACTATAAGACCACGGTAGGAGACAACGAACCGCGTTTGCGGGGCGTGCTGGAGATGGCCTTGGCCCGCAGCGACGTGGTTCTAGTGACCGGCGGGCTGGGACCGACCGCGGACGATATCACGCGCGACTCAATAGCAAATGCCACGGGCTGTCCTCTCGAAACACATCCAGACATTGAAGATAAACTAAGGGAGCGATTCGCCCGCTGGGGCTACCAGCGGATGAGCGAAAACAATCTTCGCCAAGCTCAGATTCCGGAAGCGGCGACGGTACTTGAAAACCCGGTGGGCACTGCTCCAGGATTCGTCACTTATGATCGCCGTCACGGGCGAGACGCGAAGATCATCGCGATGCCGGGCGTTCCCCGAGAAATGAAACGGATGATGACCGATCTGGTGCTGCCATTCTTGCAGGACCTGACGGGAGGCGTCGGCGCCATTCGGCGACGTATTTTACGAACTGTTGGCATTGGAGAAAGCAGTCTGGATGCCGAACTAGGCGACCTGATGGACAGTACCAATCCGACAATGGGCCTGGCCGCGCATTTGGGGCAGGCCGATGTTCGAATCGCGGCCAGAGCTGCCAGCACCGAGGAGGCCGAAGAGCTTCTCGACAAGATGGAAGAGAGGGTGCGAGCAGTTATCGGCAGTTACATCTATAGCACAACGCCGGAAGAAGCGGTCGAGTCGGTCCTTGCGCGGCTACTGCACGAGGCTGATGCCAGCTTGGCCCTGCTGGAAACGGTCACAGGAGGGGCGATTGCCGACCGGATGAAAAAGGGCGTCGACCCGGCAAATTCCGTGCGTATCCTGGAAGCTGACGGGCAGTCATCTGCCTTGCGGGAACTGCTTGATCAACCCCCAGCGAGCGACGTCGCCCACCAGTTGGCAGTGCAACTTCGGAGAGAATGTAAAGTATCCCACGGGCTGGCATTGATCACGAGCGGAAAGCCGGACGAGACTTTCCATTCCAGCCAGGGAGGCGAGACGTGGATAGGCTGCTCTGGGCCTGACCGCACCGAAGTGGCGCGTTTCCCTTTCGGCGGAGCGGACCGTCTTACAAATGCCTGGGTCGGCAACCGCGCGATGGATCTACTACGTCGAATTTTGCTTGACCTTGAAGTCTAGATAATGGGCTGTTCCTCTGAAGAGGAAAGAGAGAGGAGGAGAAAGAACCCGACTCACTTCCCAATCCTCACTTCTCGAAGTTTTCTTGTCCCATACAATTTGCAACCAGGGTTGGGGCTAGGCGCTAGCGGTCCGTCCAGTTCCACTGACGAACATTCCGGCTATGAGCCTGCGGCGTAACCTCCCAGTTCCCTTTAGACAGGCGCGAACTACGCTGAGGCGGGGTCTGCCCGCGTTCGTTCGACCATACTTGCTGCTCATACTCGGCAGCGCCATCCTGCTCAGCTTTGTAATAGTCGGCAACGACGGTGACTCGAAAGACGACGAACAGATAGATGTCTCCCATTCACAGGATGCTCAAGTGGATGGGCCGCCGGCTGGAAGCAGCTCCCTCGATCGACTGCCTTCGTTTGCCCCAACCCATCAATTGGGACAATCAGCTACCGCTGAAGTTCCTCCAACAGCGACGCCCACGGTGACGCTGGCGCCGACGGCCACTCCAACTGCGACACCGCAACCGACTCCACAAATCGCTGAATTGAATAGTACGACCAATATTCTAATTCTGGGCAGCGACCAAAGGCCGGATCAACCCAATTGGCGGACAGATGTCATTATATTGCTGATGATGAACCCCGAACTGGGCGAGGCAGCCATCGTCTCATTTCCCCGCGATATGTACATCGACCCGATTCCAGGGCATCTGCCAAATCGGATCAACGTGATTGACTATGTGGGAGAGATGGACGCGCCGGGAGGGGGAGGCCCTCGGTTACTGATCTCGATTCTGGAAGATCAGCTTGGTATCACAATCGACAACTACATTCGATTTCGCTTTGAAGCGTTCAAGGATGTGATTGATGTCCTGGGCGGACTCAGGATTCACGTAGACTGTTACTTATATGAGGTCTATCCTGAAGAGGGCATCTATCTGAACTTGCCACCGGGGGAACATCTCTTGAACGGCGAACAGGCGCTTAGCTATGTGCGGAGCCGCAGGTCAGGCGGCGGGGACCTGGAACGGGCGCGGCGGCAGCAACGCGTGTTGTGGGCGTTACGCAAACAGCTTGTCGAGCAGAAGCAGAATCTGCTGCCACGTGCCTTTGCACTGTATGACTCGCTGCGCTACTCGGTAGACACGGATGTGGGAAAGTGGGACACTCTGAAGTACGCTCGATTTGGGCTTTCCCTCGGTGAAGCAGACGTAAAGGGAATGGTGCTAGGCCCTCCAGGCGCGTTGACACCGGGCTGGCGGCAGGGCATGGCGGTTTTCCTGGTGGACTGGGACTTCATCGCTGACCAACTCCGGCGCGTTTTCGACCGGCCGCCTCTGATAGAGACAAATACCTCTGTCAGCCCAAATAATCCGCAACCGGACGATGGGGGTGGGTCTGCCCCTGTTTCGCGACTGGAATGCCCCGAATAGAAGGGGCCAGGAATAAAGTGAATATCCAACTCCAGCTTCTAACTCCCCTGTCGTCCCGCAGCGCGATGATCAAGAGACTTTTCTGAGAAGAAACCAGCGGGTAGGTCGTGAGGCCCGGCTTGATGAGACGCCCAATTCTTCTAACACAATCTCCAGTTCGCCATCAAAAAGAGAAGCTACCTCGCCTTCGTACATTCCCCTGGCCCCCGGGCCGTCAGTAGTGTTTCGGTCGAACACATACAGTTGAAAGTAACCGCCCGTGCGCAACGCCTGGCATACGCCTTCGGCGTAAGCGGGGCGACGCGCGTCGGGTAGGCTGTGAAAGCAGCCGATATCCAGTGCATAGATCGCTCCCAGTCTGCCTACCGGCAGTCTGCTGACGTCCGCTTGAACGAACATGGCCTTGCCGCCCGGCGGGAAAGCACTATCGATTTGGCCCGCCTGCAACCTGTTAGAAGCGAGCCGCAGCGCCTGCCCGGAGAGATCAAACCCTACTGCGCGCAGTCCCTGCCGCGCCAGAAAGAGTGTATTCAGACCGGTGCCGCAGCCGATATCGAGCGCGGACGCACCCGGTGAGGGCACCGCTTTGTCTTTCCAGAACTTCTGCACTTCCGGAGGAGTTATGCCGGTGTCCCAAGGCGTCAGCCCGCTGCGGTATCGCTCATCCCATAGGGCGCGCAGGTCACTCTCGCTCTCAGTTTTCATTGAACGGGGCAACGTGTGGAGCAGTCTGTGGCGCCAAAGAAAAATCAGGCAAGTTTCGGGAAAGCTTCTTCCTATTCATCTGCAACTCCGCCGCTTTCTTTTGCATAGTCTCTGGCCTCTTCGAAGCTCTCGAAATCCTCTGTAATGAACTCAATAATCCTTTCGGCAAGGACCACGGGCGATTCGATCATGGGGCTGTGGCCGACTCCTCTAAGAATCTCGAGATTGGACGCCCCTGGAATTGCGAGCAGTGAACGCGTGGCGGCATCTTTTTCGACGATAATATCTTCCGTCCCCAGCAACAGGAGAGTCGGCAAGGTTAGCGTGTGCGCCTCGTCCAACCGATTCCAGCGGGCCAGAGCCTCGGCTACTGCTGTGAAGGCGGCAGGCGCCATTGCGGCGGCATCGTCGACCAATAGATCGAGGAACGCGTTAAATTCCGGTTCGGTCATGGTGGGAGGAGGCCCGGTCGGCATCAACGCGGACAGGGCTTGGCGCAAGAGGGAATGGTCGTCACGCATTTGGGATAGGAGTTGCAATCCCTGTAACGGCGTTAAAGCTCCTTCAATTGGCACACTGTCAACAAGAATCAGGCTATGCAGCCGCTGGCGATGGCGCAGGGCGTACTCGATGGCTATGGCTCCACCACTGCCATGCCCTGCAAGGTCGAAGTCCGACAATGCAAGTTCTTCGACAAGCTCGGCGATATCTGCGGCCTGGTCTACTATATCGTATCCGTCTTGGGAGTGGCTACTCTGACCACAGCCGCGGAGATCGGGTGCTATGGCGTGGATGGAGTCTGGCAGAATAGCGAAGAATGGTTCCCACCAGCGGCTGGAAGCGTGCGAGCCGTGCAGCAGAAGGAGGGGAACGCCGTCGGCGCTGCCGGACGTGCGAACATTGAAGGTGATGCGTTCTGTTTTGAACGTATTCATCGACTTTGATTCGCATAGTCAACATAAGTATCCATAAACAAATCCATCATCCTCCTAAATTTCATTCCCGCCTTTTCATTTCCTTACTCGCTTCATCCTCTTCAGGTACAAGAATTAGTAACAAAGCCGCCGCGGCCATTTGCGGTTGCGGCCCATCAACTCGACCAACTTCCTCCTCCGCAAAAATCAGTCCGCTGCGAATCACAGTTCCATCCGGTTCCAACCATCCCATGCTGCCTCCCTCGAAAAGGCCGTGGCTGTGGATTACGCCTGCGGTCGTAATCCTGCCCAGCTCTTTTTCGTCAAAACGTGTTGAGCGAAAGATGCGCCAGCCGTCTTTTTCTCGTTCGCAGCGTCCGATGCTGACGCCCGTTTCCCATCGTAAGCGGAAAATCTCATCACCGCTAACATAACCAACGGCGTCCTCGCCGCTGCTGCGGAAACGATAAATTGTTGTTTGTCCAGAAACTGCTACCTGTGAGGATTCCATAAGCAGATTCTATCACTTCGGTCGGCCAATCACAATGAATTGGGCAACCGCAACAGGGCAAACACATCTTAATTCGGACGCCAAAATAGCCGACGAATGGCACCCACACGGGGGGGAGGGCACCCACAAGGGGTGCCCCTACCTTCATTTTTCGGCCAAGAAACCGGCCTCCAGTCGCCAAAGACGTATGGAATTTGCGATAACGCACTACGATCTGCACAGTTCCAGGCGTTATGCCCTGAGAAGGGCGCCCACAAGGGGCGCCCCTACCCGATTCAGGCAGCCTCACGTGGTTTTGTCCCAATTTGATGCAATTGCCCTATCAACCGCAAGAGGTGAATGAAGGGAAACAAGAGTGGTCATCCGGGCAGTCAGCGCCCGAAGAACAGAGGCCTGCGGCTCAGGTCGTGAAGGAGGACTGTGGCTGCATTTCTGCCGGCGGCGCCCATGATGCCTCCGCCTGGATGGGTACTGGCCCCGGTAAGATAGAGCCCTTTGACGGGCCCGCGATAGTTGCTCATGCCGAGCGCCGGCCGCATATTGAACATTTGATTGACCGACATTTCGAGGTGCATGACATTGCCGCGCAGCAATCCCAACTCCCGCTCGAGCCATAACGGCGTCTGCACGAGCCTGCCGACGACAGCTTGAGCCACGTTTGGCGCGTACTCTGCCAACTTTGCCAACATCCGGTCCGCTACCCTGTCGCCGATGTCATCCCAACTCTCACCGGTAGCCAATTCATAAGGAAAGTATTGTCCCCACAAGAAGAGAATATGTTTGTCCGGTGGCGCAAGGGTTGGGTCCACTGCGGAAAAGGTCATGGCAATCAGGGCGGGTTCCGCGGATGGGCGTCCTGCGACGTAATCGGCATAGGCGCGTTCCAGATAGTCCAAATGGGGACAGATGAACTGCAGCGCGCGATGTTCTGGCAGGGGCACGTCGTTGCCCAGTCCACTATTGCCGGTATAGTCGGGCAACTCATTCATAGCAAACCGCACCATCATGCCAAACCCGTTGCCGATCCTGGATTTCTGCGCCAACGCCACACGGGCAGAAGCAACCTGGTCAGCCAGGAGCTTGAGAGTTGTGTGGATATGGGCACCGGAAACGACGGCCCTCTTGGCGGTGAAAATTTCGCCATCCAGGGTTCGAACGCCAACAGCTCGTCCGTTCTCCACCAATATCCGGTCAACGAAGGTATCGGTAGCGATCGTTCCTCCGTGGGCTCTGATCATGCGCGCCAGCGCTTCCGTCAGCATGCCCGATCCACCTAGGGGCCTCTTGACGCCGGAACAGTGATACATGGGCTGCCAGAGAGCGAAAGGGGCGCTCAGTTTTTCGGTCGGCGGCGGGCCGGACTGGGCAGCCATCCAACCAACGACGGCCTGAACTTGAGGCGAAACAAAGGTCTTGCGCAACAGTTTGCCGTAACTGCCGAGAATTGATGTCAGACGACGGCGCAGGTCTCTGTGCACTCCACTTTGGAAACCCAACGTTTTCACCAGATTGAGCGGAGAGGGGGCGTGTATAAATGATTCCACCATGGCCTGCGCCAGCGGCCGCCAGTCATTGATGAAGCTGTTGTAGTTCTCAGCATCCTCAGGTGAGACGCCTGCAATGCTGTCACATGTACGCTCGAGGTCCTTCCAGACAAATAGCCGCCTACCATCGGGGAAAGGGGCAAAAAAGAGAGGGTCAATGTCGATGTAGCTGAGGCCATATTGTGTCAGAGCAAGATCGCGGACAATCGGGGTGTGGTGAATGAGAATGTGGGCGCTGCCTCCGAGATCGAAGCGATAACCGGGGATGATCTCTTGCGTCGCCACCGCGCCGCCGACAATTGAACGGCGCTCCAGCATACCGACATGATAGCCGGCCTGGGCCAGATAACCTGCGCAGACGAGTGCGTTGTGACCGGTACCAACGATGAGGACGTCGAAATCGGCCATCTTCAGAGGATAATGCCGAGCGACAGCAGCAGACTGAATTGCAGAGACAGTTGGGCGGTCGCAGCCAATACGGCATTCAGCTCCGTTCCCGTTGCCGAGTAGATTGAAAAGGCTCGGCGGGCGGCGAGCGGCAGGCTGACTAGAGGGAGCAGGACAGTTGGGCCGAATCCGAATCCCTGCCAGAGGACGAGAGGCGCGGCATAGGCCAGAACGAGTAGAAGCAGGTACTGGCGCCGCGTATTTTGGTGGCCGATAAGCACTGCCAGCGTACGTTTGCCTGCCCGGGCATCGGTCGCGATATCACGGAGATTGTTCACCACCAGAATGGCAGTGATGAGCATGCCTACCGGTACCGCTGTCAACAGAATGGCTGCCGTAAGCATTCCGGCCTGAACGAAGTATGTTCCACAGACGGCGACAAGCCCGAAAAAAAGAAAAACGAAAAGGTCCCCCAGGCCGTGATAGCCATAAGGGAGCGGGCCCCCGGTGTATAATATGGCGGCCAAAAGGGAAGCGGCGCCTGCCGCCAGAATGGGCCAACCGCCAACCAGGATTAGATAGATACCGATCAGAACGGCCAGGCTTGCGGCTACGGCCATGCCGATGCGCAAGTCTCGCGCAGAGAGGAGTCCCGCCGCCATTACACGGGTGGGACCCAGGCGCTCCCGTGTGTCTGCGCCCTTGGTGAAATCGAAGTAATCGTTGGCGAAATTGGAGAGTATCTGCAAGAGGAGCGCGCCGGCGGCGGCAGCTAGCGCGGGCGCGGGAGAGAACTGTCCATCAGCCCAGGCGAGCGCCGTCCCAACCAATACAGGAGAAATGGCTGCCGGCAAGGTTTTGGGGCGGGCGGCAAGCAGCCAGATCTGCCATAGCTGGAGTGTGGCTTCCGGTCTGATGGAACCCTTCGCGCCATTGGAAGCGTCGGCAGCTTTCAGGTCCGGCCTTGGATTTTCCATGAAGAGTGCTGCCATTGGGCGGATTTTGATCGCATTACGCGTGTCTGAAACGCCTGACCGTCCGTGCGATCCAAAGTCCAAGCCAGAAGAGACCGGCCAGGACAAACACAGAAGCGTACTCGATGACGGGAATACGCACGATCTCGTTGAGCCTGAACCAACCTTGATCGCTGTATACGAAAAGCGCGGAGCCGACGAATCCACCGAGTATGAGCAAGCGAATTGGCAATGACAGACCCAAACCATACATTTGTGTTACCACCAGGATTCCCGCAAAGCCGAACAGGAACATTGGCCAGAGATCGTTGCCCTGCATGAAAGCAACCAAAGTACCATGGACCAGAACGGTCACCTCCAGGGTGAAGGTCCACCATCGGTTCGTATGGACGCGAGTGTAGAAGAGACTGCCTTGCAGGAGCAGCAGGAACATGTAGAAGAAACCGATCAGGTGACCGGAAGTAGACACCATGGGGTGAAACCAGAAGGTGTAGATGATCGCCCACGCGAAAAAGTAACCGTGGTAGGTGCGGGCAAAGCGGACGACCTCCCTGGAGAAGGGAACTGCGCGGCCAAAGAACTGGCCCCGCCGGTTGTTTTCCATCAGCAGAACCCAGACGAGCAGGACGATTACGGCGCCTTGGCTGCTGAAGATTGGGGTGTCCTGTGCGAGACCGTCGTACCAGATGTGCGTCTGGATCAGATGGAGGAAGATGAAAAAGGCGTTGGCAGCCAGGGCTAGAATGTTAGCCTTATGCAAACCCTTCGTATAGCGATGTTTGCGATAAGTTTGAACATAGAAAATGATGCCCCAGATGGCAAGCTGGTGTGCCAGGTAGAATCCCCAGGAAGTAGCGCGGGTCAAAAATGTTGGGGCCGGGAGTTTCCAGTAGTACCAGGTAGCGCCGCTGTCCGGCAAAAGCTCAATGCTTGCCAGCCGTGAATCCAGGGCCCAGATGAGGAGTGTAAACAGGGCGCTGAACGCTACGCCGGCCCACAGAACGAGAGAAGAAGGAGGCCAAGAATGGCTTCCAGATTCTGCCGACGACGCGGACCTCTTTGGTGGGCTGGCTGCCTGTAGCGGCACGTTAGCTTCTGTTCTTGCCACGCTGTATCATCTCACAGAAAAGTTTCACGCACTGCCAGACGGGCGTGTCGCCAATTCGCATAGTAATCATGTTGACGACACTGGTATTTCCTTTTCTGCATCCCATTTTACACCAGGTCACGCAGCGCGGCAACGGTTTCGGGGAAAATGAACTCATAGCCATCTTCTTGCAAGCGGGCCGGGACCGCCCGTTGCCCATCCAACAGCACGGTTGACATTTCGCCAAAGAGGGCTTGCAGCGCAAATGATGGTGTCGGCAACAAGGAGGGCCTTCCCATTGCTCTCCCGAGGTCGCGCACGAATTCTCTGTTCCGCGGTGGATTGGGGGCCGCGAGATTGTATGGGCCGGACGCTTTTTCATTCTCCAGGAGAAAGCGGATGGCAGCCACCTCGTCGGCAATATGGATCCATGGAAAGTATTGCTTGCCACTGCCCAGCGGCCCACCGGCGAACAGTCGGAAAGGCAGCGTCATTTTGGGGAGGGCGCCTCCTAGTGCACTGAGTACGACCCCTGTTCGTATGACGACACGCCGCACGCCCATCGCTTCAACCTCTGCAGTCGAGGCTTCCCAATCGAAGCAGACGCGCGCTAGAAAGTCTTCCCCGGGTGAGGTCTGTTCGGTCATGGTCTCATCGCCGCCCGGCCCATAATACCCCACAGCCGAGGACTGAATCAGCGTTGCTGGCACAGTTTCGGCATCACGGATTGCGGACACAAGCGCATTGCCTGCTCTGATTCGACTCTCACTTATTCGCTCTTTGCGTGTTGTGGACCAACGTCCGTTGGCGATTCCTTCGCCGGTGAGATTGACAATCGCATCCACTTGGGACACAAGATGGCCCCATCCTTCGGCAGTTTCACCGTCCCACTTTTCCAGTCGTACGCCATTGGGCGTCGAGGCCTGATGTCGGTCGGGAGACCTCGTCAGAATTGTCACTTCACAGTTACTATCGCGAAGACTCTTTACCAGGGCCGTTCCGATCAGACCCGTGCCTCCAGTTATCAATACACGCATAGTATCCTCCCTCTTAGTGAATCGTCGTTGATCACCGGTGGCTGGCCGTCATTTGCTAATCTCCGGCTGCCGACTATGCCCAGGCACTCAGTCCCATTTCCAGCGGATGAATGAGAGCCGGGTGATGTGGCCGCACGCGCACTCCGAAACTATGTTTTCCTGTTTCTTTGGGAACAAATATGCCACGAAAACAGAAACTGTCATCGTGGTGATGATGTTCGGGGTCCTGCTGCTCTTGGAAGGCCGCATGCATGGGAACCGTACGCGAGGAGACCGGATGCAGTTGCTCGGGTCCCGGCCTGATCGCCTCCTCTCCTTCGGTGGCGGCAATTGTGACCAACTCGACGGCAAGGTCATTCACGGACAGCCTTCCCGGCCAGACCTGGGCCTCGACTTCGATTCTTTCGCCGATCTTTGCCTGGGAGGAGGGAAGTTCAGGAACAGCCACATATACGGATTGCCACTCGTTGCGAACGTGCTGCTTCCAGTGTGCGACTTGGCGCCCCGTTTCCCCCCAGTCTTCGCGGTAGGCACGATTACTGTCCATTGCTGGAATGTAGAGGGAATTTGCGTATTCCGACAACATGCGGCGCATACTGAACCGGGGCCCACAGGTGGCAATCGCCCTTCGCATTCGTCTCGTCCAGTCAGCCGGACGGTCGTAATACTCCGCCACGACCTCTTCTTCCAGTATGCTGTACAGACTAAGCGCGTCGGCCTCGTCCTGCGTGTCGATGTCTTTGTATTCCCTCTCCTCGCCGATCGCCCAGCCATTTTCGGAATCGTAGCCTTCCCGCCACCAGCCGTCGAGGATACTGAAGTTTGGCGCTCCGTTTATCGACGCTTTCTGACCGCTCGTGCCGCTAGCCTCAAAGGGTCGGCGGGGTGTATTGAGCCAGACGTCCACTCCACTGACGAGATGACGGCCGACATTGATGTCGTAGTTTTCGACAATTGCGATCTTGCCGAAGAATCCCGGCTCTTGGCTCAGCAGATAGATGCGCTCGATCAGCGCCTTGCCATAATCATCGGCCGGATGTGCCTTGCCGGCGAAGACCAATTGTACGGGACGCTCGGCATCGTTCAGGAGCCTCTTGAGCCGCTCCTTATCATGGAAGATGAGGGTGGCGCGCTTGTAGGTTGCAAAGCGGCGGGCGAATCCCAGGGTCAGCGCCTTAGGGTCGAACACGTTATCAAGTTGCGTGAGCTTCCAGTGGCCTTCTCCATGCCGCAACTGCTGCCTTTTCAGGCGTGCGCGCAGGAATTCAACCAACTTCTGTTTGCAGGCGTGATGGGCCGCCCGAATTTCCTCGTCGGGAGCCGACTCTATCATTTGCCATACGTCCGGGCTGTCGACTTCTGACAGCCAGTTCTGGCTGAAATAGCGATCGTAGAGGGCGCGCATTTCCGGGGCCAACCAGGTTCCCGTATGCACACCATTGGTGATGTGTTTTATAGGGACCTGATCTTCCGGTGTACCCGGCCACAGATGTTCCCACATGCGCCTCGATACCTGCCCGTGCAAAGCGCTCACGCCGTTGTAGTAAGCGCTCAGGCGAAAAGCCAGGACGGTCATGCTGAACTCGGCGCCCCACTCGTGCTCGTGGCGGGCCAGGTCCAAGAAGCGTTCGCGGTCGATGCCCATCTGACCCCAGTATTGCCAGAAAAACTTGTCGACCAGCTCAAACGGGAAGGCGTCATGGCCTGCGGCCACTGGCGTATGGGTCGTGAAGACATTGCCGGCTCGCACAATTTCGACCGCAGTTTCGAATTCCGTCCCTGCCTGCACCAGTTCACGAATGCGTTCCAGGCTGAGGAATGCGCTGTGGCCTTCGTTCATGTGCCAGACGGTAGGTTCATAGCCCAGCGCTCTCAGAGTACGCACGCCAGCAATGCCCAATACGTACTCCTGGCTGATACGCATTTCGTGGTCACCGCCGTAGAGCCGGGCGCTGAGTTCCCGATCCTGATGGGCATTTTGCTCCACGTCTGTGTCCATAAGGTAAAGAATTATCCGGCCCACTTGGATCTTCCACACCATGGCGTAGACAGTTCGCCCGGGAAGATCGACATGGACGACAACCGGGTCGCCCTCTGAGTTCACTGCCTGGGTAGCCGGCACCTCGGTAAAGTCGATTTTCTCATAGATCGCTTCCTGACGGCCCTCGGCGTTGATCTGTTGCGTGAAGTAACCTTGCGGATACAGAAACCCGACACCGATGAATGGCAGGCCCATATCGCTCGCTTCTTTGCAGTGATCGCCGCTCAGGATTCCAAGTCCTCCACTGTAGATCGGCAGCGCCTCATGTAGGCCAAACTCCGCACTAAAGTAAGCGATCAACTCGCCCTGACGATCAGGGAGATTGCGCCTGAACCAAGTGTCGGCATCCTCTGCCATATAGTCGTCGAACCGCTGAAGTACCGAACGGTACCGCCGCAGATAGTCGTGGTCGCGGGCAGCAGCTTGCAATCGTTGCAGTGACACCGTGCGCAGGAACTTTATTGGATTCTCGCTGACCCTTTCCCAAAGCTCTATATCAATCGACTCGTAGAGTTCCTGCGCATCCGGGTTCCAGGTCCACCAGAGATTGTATGCCATTTCCTGCAAACGATGGATGGACTGCGGCAGAGGAGGACGTACGGAGATGTTCCCAACTATTTTCACGGCATCAGGCTCCTGACGGGATTGTGCTCGACTTAACTAACTTGCACTTTGTGCGGCATCAGCATCAACGAGCCATCTGAACTGGCCGGTCGTCGGTTGCACGCCCTGCACAGGATAATTGTGGGGCTGATGTGGGCCATGCAGAACAGTGTGCAACGTGGCAGCCTTGGAGGCGCCGCTGACCAGAATCAGGACGTGACGCCCGGCATTGAGAAGCGGGTAGGTGAGGGTCAGGCGAAATGCGTCGAACTTGCTGACGTAGTCTGCCGCGACCAGGCGATCGGTTATTTGCAGAGTTTGTGAGCCGGGAAACAGGCTGGCCGTGTGGCCATCGTCACCCATCCCCAGGAGGATCAAGTCGAACTGGGGAAGGCCGGTCTCGTCTGCAGGTATAGTCTCGCGAATTGTCTGCCCGTAGGCGCGCGCCGCAGTCTGCGGCTGCAACTCGCCGGCCATACGCGCCACGAGCGCCGGCAGGTGCGGCAGTCGATCCAGCAGCGTTTCGCGGACCAGGCGGTAGTTGCTTTCGGCATGGTCGGGAGGCACGCAGCGTTCGTCGCTCCAGAAGATGTTGCAACGACTCCAGTCGATGTCAGTGTCTGCAGCCAGAAGTTCGTACACCGGTCCTGGCGTGGAGCCGCCGGAGAGAGCGAGATTGAAGACGCCTCTCTGCGCGATGCTGATAAGCGAGGCGGCCGCAATCATCCCGGCGGCAGTTCGGGCGAGCTCTGCGCGATTGGGCTGGACTATAAGGTTATTACTAGATGAACCCTTGGTCCCACCTCCTTCATAACGCTCGAATATGCTTTCCTGTATAGTCATTGCGGTCTCTTATCAGCCAATTGCGTCGCGCCGACAACGTCTGTGGCTTGCCTTGCGTCTTGTGACTTTGTATACTTTCTGGAATGCCGATCCGAATCCCCAGTGGCCTTTTTGTCACAGTTTTTGTCGCACTTCTGACAGTCCTTGTCACCGGCCCACTTTGGCAGATTGACGGGATACCCCTCAGCACGGGCGATGTCCAGGTCCATCTTCACCGCAGCGCTGCCATCGAGCGAGCTTTTGAGCAGGGCATCTATTGGCCGCGCTGGTTTCCAGAAGTCTACAATGACCTCGGAGCCCCGGTCTTTCATCATTATAGCCCAGGTTTGCACTGGCTCGTAGCCGCGGCGCATCGAATCGGCATCGGACTGGATGACACTCTGAAGCTTGTCATGACGACAGCTTTCGTTCTGTCCGGCTTGGGTGTGTACGGCTGGCTGCGCCGTGCTTTCAATCCAGTGGCTTGCATGGCAGGGACTTCAATATACGTCCTTCACCCCATCCTACTAACTCGAACCGTTTATTATGCAGGCGATTATCCTCAGATTCTTGCTCTTCTTCTCCTGCCTGTATGTCTTTGGGCCTTCGCTTCACTCCAAAAGAAGGACTCCATCCTCTATTGGCTTGCTTCAGTAATCTCTTTGGCAGCCTTGGTCGTCAGCCACAATCTCATGGCGCTTGCCGGTGCTGTCGTGTTACTGGGCATGTGGTTCCTGATGTTTGTAGGATACCGCCAGCCAGGCGGTTCGCTGCGTTGTGCAGCAGCGGCACTTCTGGCCGCAGTGGTGACTGCCGGCTTCTGGCTGCCTGCCATGGCCGATTTGCCTCACGTGCAATTTGATAATACTCAGAAAAGACTTGCCCATTTCAGCGAGTATTTTCTTCGGTGGTGGCAGTTGGCAGGCTTCCAATCCCCGATTTTGGACAGCCGGGCCGGCAATCCATTGATGCCAATCAACACCTTCGGCTTTGCGTCTTGGCTGGCTGTCATTTCGGGCTTGGCCGTTGCTCTTTTCCGGCCACGCAGAGAAGTTCGAGTCTGGGGTCTGGCTGGCGCTCTCTTTGCCTTGGGGATGCTTTCAATGGCGTCGCCTCTGTCCGAGTATCTGTGG
Source organism: Caldilineaceae bacterium (assembly GCA_965221345.1). Lineage (GTDB taxonomy): Bacteria > Chloroflexota > Anaerolineae > Caldilineales > Caldilineaceae > Bin5. The sequence goes on along the minus strand of CBDCSD010000002.1, from coordinate 3,107,739 downwards.
GAATCGTGGGCAGGGCTGACAATTTTTCAGTATCCTTCCCGCTTTCTGCTGATCGCTCCCTTGGGCGCTTCGGTGGCGGCGGCAGCGGCAACAGACTCTTGGGGACTTAAACGGAGTTGGCTGCCTGCTCTCATACTGGTGTTGGCTTCTCTTCTCGTTGTCTTTCCCTATCTTTTTCCCGGCCATACGCCAATGTTTTCCGAATTCAGCCCGGTGAAAGCTCTGACGCCTGCCGAGACGCGCTCCTATGAACCTAGGATGAATGCCTGGGGTATGACTAGCTTCAATGAATTCCTGGTTCAGGGCGCAAACATGGGCGTAATGAGGGGTGAAATCGCGGAACCGCCCTCGACACGGCTAACATGGCGCTCGCCGCACGAGGCTGTCGCCGACCTCTCCGAGGATGGAGGACCAATGTTGCTGCGGCTGCACTTCCACCCTGCCTGGAGCGCCGGCAGGCAGGCAGATTTATCGAGAGGGCCGGCTGGCTGGACGCAGGTGACAGGGCTGCTCGATCCAGAGCAACCGCTGACAATACGCTGGGAGGGAACTGTCTGGCAACGCTGGGGTGAGCGGCTGAGCCTCTTTGGGCTGCTTGCAACTATTGCCGGGCTCTACATTAATGTTTCCCGCAGGCGAAGTGGAGAAGATGAAGTCAGCGCAGCACCAAGCTCCTCAACGCGCTCTGTCGCCTGGATGGTCGGCTGCGTTCTTGTTGTTGTTGTACTGCGCTATGCGGTCGACTGGTCCGAGAGAGGGCCGTTCTTGCGGCACTCGCCTCAGGGGCAACTGGCCTTTTCCGTAGAGGGTAAGGCTGCCACCTTGGGCGACGATTCGACCGACAAGCTAACCCTCCTCGGTTGGAAGTTGCTCAACGGCGAAACTCCAGAGCCGGGCGGGACAATAAGTGTACGCCTGTACTGGCAGGCGCACGACAAAATAGTCGATGACTATCACTCGTTTCTTCATCTGTACACACCCTCCTTGCAGCGTTCATGGGCCGTCGAAAACCAGGGGGACCTGCGCCCTCCTACAAGGGTCTGGAATCCGGCAAAGTACTACGTGGAAACCATGCGACTCATTCTCCCCGCCGACTTACCGCCAGTCCCGTACACGCTGGTAGCTGGCCTTGTCTCATCCTCCGGCCAAAGATTGAGAGTACCCGGCTCGACGAATGATCTGGTGCATCTGAGGGAGTTGGAGGTCCCGCCGCTACGTCCCGGATTGTTGCAGCGGGTGCGGCCAACCACCGTGGCGTCAGCTGACACCGATGTCGGCCTACATTTGCAAGGCTACGACCTGTTTGATGAGCCTGGCGGCCGCTCCCTCCGCCTTTTCTGGGAGACCGGCGAAGGCGTCGCCAGCGATTGGATCACGTACATACATATGACCGACCTCCAGGGAGAACTCGTTGCCCAGTTCGATGGTGCACCATTAGCCGGACTGCTGCCGACAAGCCAGTGGAAGTCAAACAGTCTGTACATTGACAGACGCAAACTCGAGGTGCCAAGTAGCTTAGCCCCAGGAGACTATCTGCTTCGCATTGGCCTGTACAGTTTCGAGAGCGGAGAGAGGCTGCCGTTCCAACCTGAAGACGGGGAGCAAGGTCATTTCGAAACTGGTCAACTGCTGGCGCCAATTAGAGTGCACGACGGGAAATCGTGTTACATCTGTAGTGGGGATCAGTAGCAGGGGCTGGAGAGCATTTTCACTCTCGACATAGAGCCGACATTCTCACTCGGCTATCCAGTTTTGCCCTTCCTTTGCCAGCAACGCGTCGGCCTCAGTGGGGCCCCAAGTGCCTGCCGGATATTTGGGCAGGCGAAACGGTTCGCTTCCATTGGCTGACTGATCTTCCTGCCTCTGCCATCCATCCAACACCTGTGTGATTCGCTGCCATGCCAGCTCCACTTCATCTCGCCTGGTAAAGAGAGTGGAATCTCCGAGAACGACATCAAGCAGAAGGCGCTGGTAGGCGTCAGGCGGGTCGCCGAAGCTGTGGCCGTAGGTGAACTCCAGATTGACGGGCGTCAGATTTACTGAAGGACCTGGCCGCTTGGCCAGCGTCTTTAGCGTGATACCTTCATCCGGTTGAATGCGCATCGTCAGGACATTGCGGCTGAGACTGTCTCCGTTCAGCTGCGTTCCCTGGGTTGCTGCTTGCACCCCCATTTCTCCTTGACGCGCCGCGCCATCAAATCCTTCCGTGGAGTCAAAAAGCAGGTGGGGCGCACGGCGGAAGGTAACTGAAATCTCCGATGCTTTGCGCGGCAGAGCCTTGCCTGTTCGCAAATAGAAGGGAACGCCCTGCCAACGCCAGTTGTCGATCTCAAGGCGCCAGGCCACGTAGGTCTCGGTGGTGGAGTCTGAAGCGACGCCGTTTTCGTGCAGATAGTCTGGGACCGCTCGCGTATCGGCCGTGCCCACCCCGTATTGGGCGCGCACTACGTAATTCGGCACCTCTTCTGGCTGCAAGGGGCGGATGGCCTGGAGCAGGTTGACTTTCTGGTCGCGGACGGCTTTGGCGTCGAACGCAATCGGAGGCTCCATTGCCGTAAGCGAGACAAGCTGCATGAGGTGATTCTGCACCATGTCCCGTAGTGCCCCGGACCTTTCGTAGTAGCCGCCCCGGCCCTCGACACCTATACTTTCCGCCACAGTTATCTGTACATTGTCCACGTAGTTGCGGTTCCAGACTGGCTCGAAAATCCCATTTGCGAAACGAAATACCAGCACATTCTGTACCGTCTCTTTGCCCAGGTAGTGATCGATACGATAGACCTGATCTTCGTCGAATACTGAAAGGACATGATCGTTGAGCTTGTGAGCGCTCTGCAGATCGCTGCCGAAGGGCTTTTCGATGACGACGCGAGTCCAATTGTGGCTGCCGACGGGCGAAACGAGGTCGGCGGCGCCCAGACAGGTAATGATTGGCTCGTAGACGGACGGGGGTGTAGACAGGTAGAAAAGGCGATTGCCGCCGATGTTCCACTGTTCTTCCAACTGGATGACGCGGTCGCGCAAACGCATAAAGCTTTCGGGGTCGTCATACTCGCCGGAGATATAGAAGAGACGCGGGGCAAAAGCATCCCACTGCGAACTCTGGAATTCGACTTCAGGATTAGCAATTAAGCTGGAGCGGGCTCGAAGGCGCAACTCATCATCGCTCAATGGAGAACGGGCGTAACCAAGAATGACAAAGTTTGGGGGCAAGAGCCGTTGCTGGGAGAGTTTGTATATAGCGGGCAACAATTTTCGGTTTGCCAGGTCGCCCGACGCGCCAAAAATGACCATAAGGGCCGGGGACGAAACCTGAAACTGCGCATGGATGTCCGGGGCTTCCTCCAGAATAATTCCTTCACTCATGATCGGTCACCTCTTCGCCTGGTGCGTTTCGCGTCATCCTTAGGGCCGCCTGAAAGGCGTGGGCCTTCCTCGATCGTGCGTGGATATGCGATCACCGGTGAGCGTACTGCCACTTGCAACGGCAAATCCTGTACGTAGCCATCAAAGGGCCCCAATCGCGCAGTGATATGTGTGCCCGTTGGGAGCTGAACTGTGATCAATTGGTCGTGGCCGAAGAAAAGGGAATGTCGAACTCGAGACGCGGGAAGGCCGGGCTGCGCCGCCAACAGTTCGATATTTTCCGGCCGCAAAAGTATGTCGACCGGACCACGAATGGGATTGCGCGCAGCCAGAATGCCCAGTTCACACTCGACGGTATCCCCGTGGCCAACACCTGGCAAAAAGTTGGCGTCACCGATGAACTCGGCCACAGCTCGGTTGGCCGGGTTTGTGTACAGTTCATGGGGAGAGTCCACCTGCTCCACGCTGCCATCCAGCATGACCGCCACCCGGTCGACCAGACTGAGCGCCTCTTCCTGATCATGCGTGACGAAAACAGCAGTCGTGTTGGCAGCATGTAAAATCTCGCGCACCTCGGCGCGGACACGGGCGCGCAGGCTGGCATCCAGGTTGCTGAAGGGTTCGTCCAACAGAATCAAGGCCGGTCTGGGAGCCAGGGCCCTGGCCAGAGCAACCCTCTGCTGCTGGCCTCCGCTCAATTCATGCGGCATCCGCTGTTCCAGCCCTACCAGCCCTGTCAAATCCAGAATTTCTTTTGTCCGCACTTCCTTGTCGGCTGCCGCCATACGGCGCAGCCCAAACTCGATGTTGGCAAGAACACTGACATGGGGAAACAGGGCATATTCCTGGAACACCATGCCGACGCGACGCCTTTCGGGCTGCACGTGGACTGACCTGCTGGCCACTACTTCGCCATCGATTTCGATTGTGCCGGCATCGACGCGTTCGAAACCGGCGATGAGGCGCAGAGTCGTCGTTTTTCCGCACCCGGAAGGGCCCAGAAGTGCGAGCAACTCGCCGCTGTCAACTGTCAAGGCAACTTTGCTGGCTGCCAGGATGGGGGCATCCTTTGTGCCAAAATGTTTGGAAACACCCTGCAAACGAAGCCCTGCTGGCCTCTGTTCCATTCGACTCATGGCGCCATTTGTCGGTGACCGGCGGCCGAGGTACTGTCCTAGCCGCCGCCCACTTCCCTTTCCTCCTGCATGAGTACAAGAAATATACTAAATGCCGACATCGCCAGGAGCATAAGTGCCGGCGCGGCTGCCCGAGCAAAAAAAGCCTCGTCTGTAGCCGACCAGATTTGCGTTGCCAAAGTCGTGAATCCTGTCGGACTCAAGAGCAGCGTTGCAGGCAACTCCTTTACGGTCGTCAGAAAGACGAGCGCCATCCCTGCCAGAACCCCCGGTTGCACTATCGGGGCTATAATACGCCTGAATACGGCGCGATTCCCAAGGCCCAGGCTGCGCCCGGCTTCCTCGAGGCGGGGATTCATCTGCAACAAGCTAATCTGCATGGCGCCAATGGCCTGGGGCAAAAAACGGACGACGTAGGCAAACACCAGCATCCACAAGGTCTGATAGAGTAGGGGAGCGAAATTTGCGCCAAAGAACACCAGGCTGAGCGCTATGACGATTCCCGGCAACCCGTAGCCAACATATACGGCCCGCGCCGCGAGATTCATTAGTCGTCCCCCCATCCGTATCGCAGCAAAGGCGACAGGCAGTCCTAATGCTGCCGCGGCTAAGGCCGCCATGGCGCCGGCGCGGAAACTGTTGAGTGTCGCCGTCCATACCGGGGTCAACGATTCGCCGGACGCCAGGCCCCGCAACAACCAGAAGACGATTACGCCGACAGGCAGTACAAGGGCAGCCGTGACCACAGTGCCGCAAAAAAGGAGTGCCGGCCATTTCCGATGGGCGAGTTCAATGCGTTTGCGTGGCGCGGCAACCCCGGCGCTGCTGCGGTAATAGCGAGGACGGCCGCGCCCTCTGCTGTTTCTTTCCAGCACCAGTAGTATAATCGTAAACACGATCAGCGCCAATGACAGGAGGGAGGCAACGTTTCGGTCGAAGCTGCTCAGATACTGAACATATATTGCCCGCGTGAAACTGTTGTAGCGTAGCAGCGAAACCGCGCCAAAATCACTGAGCGTGTAGAGCGCCACCAGTAGTCCGCCTGCCGTGATAGCGGGCCGCAAATTGGGTAATGTTACCTTCAGGAATGTCTGCCACCCATTATACCCCAGCGAACGCGCGGCCTCTTCGATTGACGGATCAAATCTGTGCAACGCGGCGCGTATGCTCATGAAGATGTAGGGGTAGGTAAAAAGCGTCAGGACCCAAAGTGCGCCGGTGAAACCGTAGATTGACGGCAGGCGGTTTACTCCAAAGGGGGACAGGAGTTCTTGCAGGGCGCCACGAGGCCCGAACATGGCAATCAATGCGAATCCGCCGACATAGCTTGGGATCACCAAAGGCATCATTGCCAGCACCGTCCAGATTCGCCAGCCCGGCAGATCAGTCCTTTCGGTCAGCCAAGCGAACGGCAGAGCCAGCGCAAGCGACAGAGTGGTGACACCGCATACGAGGATCAGGCTGTTCCACATGATTTGAAGGGTGCGCATGCGGGCCAGCAGGTCAACCGCCTGGGTCCAGCCGACACCGGCAGCCCGGTAGAGAAGATAGGCGAGCGGCAACAGCATGGCAAGCGCGATAAGAAGAACAATCGCTTTGAAAACGACTCCGAAATATCTACGAACCGACAAGCTCGTCGCATATTCGGAATGGCTGAGCGGCCCGGACGAATAAGCTTTGCGCAGGACCTGATAGGCAATGCTCCTCCGAGACGGCGCCGGCGACCCGCTCTTGTTTCTCATCTACCTCTCGATCCCATCTTCAACGGAATTGATCGCGCGCGGTTCTGGCCGATATTCAGGCCATACTGTTGCATAATGGAGGGCCAAAAAAGCCAGACAAGGCCAATCAGCGGCTGGAAGAGAGGGAAAAATCCGTAGTCGGCGCCGAAGTGGCGCCAAACAGTACGCCCTATAGTTGCGGGTATGATCAAACTCAGGGTGCCAACGACCAGGGTCAGAGCCGTCTCGAAAGCCAGGACCCCAACAGAAAGACGCCAGCCCCAACGTACGCGGCGGGCGAATCCTATCGTCGCTGTCAAATAGCAGAGCGCAGCCACCAGACTGAGAGTCGGAGCAAGGTAGTTAACGACGCCTTCCTTCAAGACGAGTTGAAACAAGGCTCGGACGCCGGTGGACAACGCCAGAAGAGGATAGGAAACCGTTAGAATATAGCCAAGAACGGTCACCAACTCGGTTGAGCCGGAGCCTTGCCCCGCTTTGCCTGAACCGAACCGCAAATTGGTCATGTATCCAGCAATCGGCGGAAGGATAGTAGCGCAGTCTCTAGCTTCTATCCTTCACATCCACCAACCACTCCTTTATAGCTTGCCTGGCCTCATAATAGTTGCGAACAACCGGCAGGTCGGGATGATCGTCAACAACGTTGTCGGGTGGATCGAATAGCAGTCCGGCGTCAGCCTTTTCAAGCATCGCAATGTCGTTATACGAATCACCCATTGCCATGGTCTGGAACTGGAGGTCACGAAATGCAGAGATCGCTTTGCGTTTTGACTGGTCCAGGCGAAGGCGATAGCCGGTGATGGTCCCGTCCTCATCAACTTCCAGAGAGTGACAGAATATTGTCGGGTAGCCGAGTTTGGCCATTAAGGGTTTGGCGAACTCGTAGAAGGTGTCGGAAAGAACGACGAACTGCGTGCGGGCGCGAATCCAGTCGACGAATTGTCCCGCCCCCGGCAGCGGAGCGATGGTTGCGATGACTTCTTCAATATCTTGCAAACGCAGATTCCGTTCCTTCAGAATTTTCAGCCTCATTTGCATCAGTTGATCGTAATCAGATATATCGCGGGTGGTCAGTCGCAACTGCTCAATGCCGGTCTTTTCAGCAAAAGCGATCCAGATTTCAGGGACAAGAACGCCTTCCAGGTCGCTCGCAAAGAGCCGGGGTCGTAGATCAGGCAATATTTACTCCTCTCAAAAGGTCAAATGGTTGTCTGCCAGATGGTCGGCGCGGTTCGTATAGCGAATAGTGACAGACATACTGCTTTCGGCCCTCGAAGTCGAAAAGTCTACTCGAGTGATACCGGTGTTGTGGTGGTTGAAGTAGATTTCGTTGCCCGGAAGCCGACCAAGAAGAGCTTTGAGGAGGCTGTCCAAAAAGGTGCCGTGGCTGACAGCGGCGATTCCTTCATCTTCGTCTGATTCTTTGGCCATCAGATGCAGAGCCTCGGCTACCCGCACTGCTCGCGCAAGGCAGGCGGCCCGATCCTCCTCGGCCCCGTGCCACCAGCCGTCTTCGCCGACGCCGTCCAGCCGGTATCCGGGGAACTTCGCACTCATTTCGGCTCGACTGAGGCCGGGGTGGCCGACAGCCTCCGCGTCTGTGCCGGGCCTGTGGAAAATGCCGCCATGTTCGTGCAGGTCCAGCCAAACTGACGGACTAGTGCCCAAAGCGTCCGCAACTGGTTGCATCGTCTGCATCGTGCGCAACATTGGGCTACAGTAGAGACGAGAGATCGCCTGGTCGCCAAAACTGTTTCGAAGCCGGTTCGCCTGCCTCTCTCCCATCTCTGTCAATGGCGGCTCAGCGACCCGCTGTTTCATGTAGGTTTCGTAGGGGAATGGACCAGGCCGCTCTTTCAGCTGTTCGGCGAGCAGATTGTTGGTTGACTGTCCGTGACGTATCAGATACAGGATCATTTGGGAGCAGTTCTCCGAACTCAGTAAATGGTGACAAGAACTCCGGTTACTGCTGAACCGAGTTTTCCGAGTGAGAGTACATGAACAGAGGCAAAAAGGCAAGAAATGGGGGCAACAGAAGAGGGGGACAGTTGTCAGATTTTTATTCCGTATAATAAGTTTTATACCAAGTAAAAATAAGGGGCTAGGGGGATTGATTACCCCTGTAAGGATGCCTGCCAAGTGAACGACTGTGGATAGTGTCAAATAGGAGTTCAAAGGCTGTTCTCGGGTTGGGCTCGTTCTGTTCAATAGAAATCCTGAGCAATGAAGCGCCGAGAGCAAGACCACCTGCATTTGACCCTCTTCTAAGGCAATCGCATCTTAATTCGGACGGCAAAATCGCCAACGAAAGGCGCCCACAAGGGGCGCCCCTACCAGTTGTCTTCTTTTTTCGGCCAAGAAACCGGCCTCCAGTTGCCACAGACGTAAAGAATTTGCGATAGCGCACTACGATCTGCATAGTTCTGGGCGTTTTGCCCTGGGGAGGGCACCCACAAGGGGTGCCCCTACCAATTGTCTTCTTTGGGCGTTATGCCTAGAGAAGGGCGCCTACAAGGGGCGCCCCTACCTGATTCAGGCAGCCTCACGTGGGTTTGTCCCAATTTGATGCAATTGCCCTGGACCCTCTTCTTTTTGGAAGCAAACTGGCTCGCGTGTACATTACCATTCAGGAAATTCGCATAACGTGTTACGACAATGTCCAACCGGGGCGGCGAGAGCAACTACCTTTTTGCACTGGTGATGAAGAACGAAGCCGAAGAGCCGAAGAGCGAAAACACATTCCATTCTGCGGATGACGCTTCCGACGAATTCTTGCTGAAGCTCCGGGAGGAGCCGCAGCAAGGGCCACCCTCGAGCGGGACGGGGCGACGCCGCGACGCCGCCGCCCGTCCAGGAAAGGCCGCGGACCACCGACTGGCGAGAGCGCAGGCGCCCCGCTTACTGATAATCGGCTTTGCCGGCATCGTCCTTCTGGGAACGCTGTTACTGAAGCTGCCGGCCGCCACTACCACGGGCGTGTCAATCTCTTGGATCGAGGCAGTATTTACCTCAACCAGCGCTGTCACCGTCACGGGTCTGGGCGTGCTCACGACGTCCACGGATTTTAGTCGTTTTGGACAGTTCGTTATTTTGATTCTGCTTCAGGTGGGTGGCGTTGGCTTTATCGCCTTCAGCGTGCTGCTCTTCCGCCTGGTAGGGAGGCAGGTCACTCTTAATGAACGATTCGTGATCCAGCAGTCGTTAGGCGCCGACAGGCAGTTTAACCTCACGCGTAACTGGGGACGGCTTGGAAGCGTCGCCAATATTGCACTGTATGTTCTCATCGTAACCGTATCAATCGAGGCGGTTGGCACACTGCTGTTGTGGCTGCGCTGGCGGACCGAGTTCCCGGCAGGGGAGGCGTTGTGGCTGGCGCTTTTTCACGCGGTCAGCAGCTACTGCAATGCCGGATTCGATCTCTTCGCCGGCAGCGGCCACGCTGCCGTGTTCGGGTTCGGCGCCGATTACTATACGCTTGCGGTGATGTCTGCCCTGATTATCCTGGGCGGCGTCGGCGTTGCCGTGTTGTACGATGTGGTCAGCTACTTCAGGAATCGCATGCTGGCATTAAACACTCGCATTACATTGTCGCTGACCGCCGTGCTCCTTATCGTCGGCCTGGCCGTAATGCTACTTGATCGCCAACTCTATGATGTCACCTTGGCCGCTCACTCCTTCGGCGAGCAGCTTGCAATCAGCATCTTCACGATAATATCCTCACGGACAGCCGGTCTGACTATCCTGCCTATCGATCAACTCAGTCAGAGTACGCAGCTCATGCTGCTGTTCTGGATGTTCATTGGCGGCGCCCCGGCAAGCATGGCCGGCGGGGTTACCAGCAGCACCGTAGGTGTGTTGCTGATCTCCGCCCTGGCAACGGCAAAGGGTGGAGACAACCAGGCGGTGGCGTTTGGCCGTTCCGTGCCCAGAGAGACACTGAATAAAGCGGTTGCGATTATGACGGTCAGCACGCTTCTGGTTGGGGCCGTCACGATCGTTCTTTCTTTGCTGAACCAGGGCGATATATTCGAGCTTGGTTTCGAGGTAGTAAGCGCCTTTGCAAATGCCGGCTACTCTCTGGGCTTCACGCACAAGCTCAATGCATGGGGGCAGGCGTTGATCGCGTTTACCATGTTTTGGGGCCGCCTGGGGCCATTGACCATAGTCATTGCTCTGGCGCAGCGCGAGCGCCCCTCTTTGCTTCAATACCCCGAAGAGCCGGTTATACTTGGGTAAGTGGAGCTACCACAGTAGGAATTTCCGCTGATCGCAACGAAGTCGATTCTTTTCTTATCACAGTCCTGGAGGTATGTAAGGCAATGATTGAGACCAGGAATTATACTCTTGACGACATGCGGCCTGGCGCCGAGGTGGCGGTAAGAATCTGTATGGCAGTGCAGCCCGGCGAACGCGTGCTCATTCTGGGCGACGAAGGCTCGGCGCTGATCAGCCAAGCACTGGGCGACGCCGCAAGTCCCATAGCCGCTGCCGTAGAGACGTTCACTCTGGAATCGCTCGGAACTCGCCCCATAACAGAGATCCCCGGTAAGCTCCAGGATACATTGGCGCGATTCCAGCCCCACGTCAGTTTTTATACCGCCAGTAGTCGGCCGGGCGAGTTGAAGTTTCGTATGGCCTATATGCCGGCAGTCATGCAGGCCAATCCGGGCGGCGCCCGCCACGGCCACATGATCAACATCACGCCCCCTCTGATGATGCAGGGAATGCGGGTCGATTATCAACGCATTTTCGATGTAACCATGCGTGTACACGAGCTTGTCCGCCGCGCCGCGGAGATCCGGGTCACCAGTCCGAAAGGGACGGATTTCACTGCCACGTTTAACCCAGAATTCAACTGGATCCCCTGCCACGGCCTTTACCATGAGCCGGGCAAGTGGGGGAACCTGCCGGAGGGGGAGACGTTCACCTCGCCGGGCAACGCCAATGGTGCGCTGGTAGTGGACGAACTGGGCGACTATTTCAGCGAACGATACGGAATTCTCGACACGCCGGTCACTTTTGTGGTTGAAGACGGGCTGGTGCGTGCGGTGCGCTGCGAGGATAGCTCTCTGGAAAAGGATGTCCGATCCTATATTTTTGGCGCCGAAAACGCTGATCGTGTTGGCGAATTCGCGATTGGCACCAACATCGCGCTGACCGGACTGGTCGGAAATCTGCTACAGGATGAGAAATTTCCTGGGGTGCACGTGGCCTTCGGCGACCCCTACGGCAAACAGACCGGCGCTGACTGGAAGTCCGAACACCATGTCGACGTCATTCCAACGCAGTGCACAATTGATGTGGACGGCGAACGAATTATGTCCGACGGAAAGTTTGTGGCTGAGATTCTTGGGGAATAGTCAAAGCGGGGAAAGAGACAGATCGGCCCGAAGCGAGAGTAAAGGAAGGGCGCCGCCCATACGGCTCTGGACAGGCCGAAACAGTATGGTCGGCGTTTTTCGATTGCCTCGCGAGGTCCGGCGAGCAGTGAACCTCGACACCACTAATTAGAGCCGCCAAATGTCGTGATTCGGGGCCGGAACGCTCGGTCGAATGATTCCAGTTTTTCTTTGAACCAGGCATGCTGCTCCGGCCATTGGGCCCGGTTGGTCGGATCGGCATTGTACCTTCGCAACATCACCTGCCCTTGCTTGTGTTCAGGCAGTTCGCGCCACTCCAGCGCATCTCCGATTTCAGCTCCAATCTCCCCGCGCTGCTGGTACAGTGTATTGTAAGAGACCTCGGCATCACCTTCGCGGATCACCAGTTGTACGCCGATTCCGCCTTCACGCATGTTGTTGAAGGCAGTCATGCGCAGACGCCAGTGGCCAACGTCGAAGTTCATCCAGTTTTGCGATCGCGGCGTTCCGGGGCGGATGAAACTTTCGCTGGTCTCCAGATGCTTCCGCAGCGCTTGCCAATACTCCATCTGCAGTTCATTTTCTACGAGCTGATATTCCAGTTGCAAATCGTTTTCAACTTGCTGCAGCTGATCCTCAAGCGATGTCTCGTCTGGCTCTGCCGAAGGCGCCGGGGTCGGCGTGCTGTCGACAACGCTTCGAGTGGGTGTATCCGAACTTCCATCCCAGGCATTCGGCTTACTTACAAGATGGAATTTGGGGGCCAGGGGGGATTCGCCGATTCGCCACAACTCTACTTCCAATCCGAAAAAACTTATGTTTTCACTCGTAATTTCATTCAACCAGTTGAGTGTATTTCGATCTTCCTGAGTAAATTGAGCCGCCACCCACACCATCGTCACTGCCTTCAACTCCGCTGCATAGGTGAGGAGTTGTCCCAAATGACTTTGGTCAGTATGCTCCAACTGATTCTCTATGATCACATAGCCGCCACTGCCGCGTGTACGGCAGACCACGCCGCGCGGGTAGGGCGCAACCCAGCCCTCCATGTCTTCCAACTCCAATTCCAGGTTGATCGCCTCTCCCAGCAGTGCCAGACTGTCGCCCCGGGCCAGCCACGTGGCAAAGTCGCTGTCTTCACTCACCCATACCGTTCGCAGTTCTATTTGTTCCAGGCGGCCAAAGTCAAACTGTATCATCCGATTGTTCCCTCCTATAACGAATTAGTGTCATATGCGTCAAATGTAAGCCATACCCGGAACTCTTCATCCCGAAAGATTAAAGCTTGGTATTGGAAGCATCAGGGGGGCTTTCCTGATTCGAAATCGTAGCACTCCACTTCTTAGTTTTACACGATCTGAAAGTTTAACGCAAGCGGCGTTCTGGCAGGGCAAACGCATCTTAATTCGGACGCCAAAATAGCCGACGAAGGGCACCCACAAGGGGCGCCCCTACCAATTGTCTTCTTTTTTCGGCCAAGAAACCGGCCTCCAGTCGCCAAAGACGTATGGAATTTGCGATAGCGCACTACGATCTGCACAGTTCTAGGCGTTATGCCCTGAGAAGGGCGCCCACAAGGGGTGCCCCTACCCGATTCAGGCAGCCTCACGTGGGTTTGTCCTTATTTGATGCAATTGCCCTGGGCGTTCTGGGCATTCGCGAACTTCGAATTTTCAGCCACGTTCACCTACGCGATCGAAAAATGAGCAAGTTTCAGGCGCCATTCAGGCGAAATCGAGGCCGTCAAAACTCGTTTTCTCCTGGAAATAGCAGACACGCCGCTGCTATCACGAAGTTCGCGATAGCCCTGAGGCGGCGTTGTCGTTAACTTGACAGTCTTCAGGCGCATTTGTATTATAGTGGCGATAGCTCTTTTGCCCCACTGGCAATCTTGGTATCAAGACGTTTGATCAGTTTGCGGGCGTAGTTCAGTGGTAGAACGTCAGCTTCCCAAGCTGAATGTCGACGGTTCGAGTCCGTTCGCCCGCTCTTTCTCTTCTTTCTCCGGCCCCATGAGAACTTTCCTTGCACCAGGCCGTGTCCGGTGGCGCTAGTTCGCCGCTCCCCGTTTTCTGCGTCCTCAGCTTGCTACTCCAAGGTTGCCGGCCTCAACTGCCAAACAGATCGCTTTCGGCTACGCGAAGCCGCAGATCTCCCTGACCGGTCGTAATCCAGAGTTGGCCCGGCGCCGGCTCAAAGACGTAGGGATAGGATATCCACGTATCTTTTTCGCGGGCAATCACGCGCGGAGTCGACCAATTGTGCCCTTCATCTACGGAAACGGAGACGGAAAGCTCCTCCCTGTGCCAACTGGCTTCATCTTCCGACAGCTGGTTGCTGCGTCTGGGGAAACTGTCCGCCCCTTCCGGATATAGGCGATTCCAGACGAGGAGTAGACGTCCGCTCTCCAGTCGGGCAAGATAGCCCGGCGAGGTGCTGGCCTCAATTGTGCTGGGCCGGATAGTACGCCACGACAGGCCGTCGTCACTGGAGATCGCTTCCCAGAAACGATCCCAATTGGTGCGTATCAGCATCCAAAGGGCGCCATCCTTCCGCTGTACGAAGGTGGGCTCGAAGGCGCCGTCATGGTGACCGTGGCCTCCGAGGTCGATGATGTTGCTTCCGCGCCAGCACTTACCGGAATCGCCCGACGAGTACACGCGAATTACGTTTCTACCTGGGAGGCGCAGGTAGAACTGGGCCGTCACAACAATGCGGCCGTTAACAGTTTCGATCATGTTGATGGGCGGGTGGCCGCATACCCCACGATAGAGTCGCTGGCGGTCAACCCAGGTGGCGCCACCGTCCAGACTGCGGATGGCCCACAGGTCACCGCGGGCATCGGCGCCCGGTTCTCCGGTCTCATCGTCCCAATTCAAGACGCGGGCATCCATCCAGACAAAGACAAGGACGCCGTCGCGTGTAGACAACAACTGTCCCCGGTTTGCGGGTATACCTGGTCCGGGAGGAGGCAGGTCGGGACCGTCGCCGCGGTATATGGGGCGCGGAGCTTGCCAACTGGCGCCGTCATCACTACTGACGATGGTGGCGTTCCCAGCAACCGCCATCAGTCCCCCGTCTGGCAATCTGACATAAGGCTTTCGCACGTCGATCCCCAAAGGCTGGCATAGGGGGTCTATCCAGCGCTCACGGGAAGTATCCTCTCTGCTCGTCTCGCTCATGTTCCAGGTCTCTTGAAAAACTGCTTGGTTGATCCCCATCGGGCCTGTAGGCGTGGGGCGAATCCTCCTTCTTATTACACGAACTCTATCACGACGTGCGCGCTCCGTCAACCCGAATCCTTGCATGGGATCTGGCAGGAATTGGTGAGCCTATCCCTTTTCCCGCACCACTTCCGGCTTGACTCAAAATAGGCATAACAGTATCCTGATGGCTGCAACGTCTCTAACAGTGGTGTTACAGTCTGCTCACTTCAACTGGATAGCTATGCGAATCCAGATTTAGAGTTGGGAAACTTCACAGACGAGACCACTCACTGTTCTTTGGCCGCCAACTCCCCCTTATAATTGTCTCTTTCGGCATCCTGAATTGCTGTTTTCCGGCTTCGCCCGAGCAGGGAGGAACTGACCGCTTGCCCAATAGAGCCATCGATCCATGACAGCCGAAATGATCATACTTGCCGTCCTTCTTGTGGTGGCGTCCTATCTCTATCTTACTGACTGGTTGGCGACAGAGACGACTTCGGCCCTCGTCATCGCGACGCTTGCCCTGACCGGGATTCTGGATACTGGCGAGGCGCTCTCCGGTTTTGCCAGCACTGCCACGCTTACAGTGGGCGCAATGTTCGTGATCAGCGGTGGACTCCTTCGCACCGGTGCACTTGAGATCGTGACAATAGGTCTGGCGCGCTTCTCCGGCGGAAGTCCCCGCCGCCTGCTCATTCTGTTAGGGGGTGTCATTCCCCTGGCAAGCGCTATTATGAATAACACGCCTGTCGTTGTCATGATGGCGCCGGTCGTGCTTTCTCTCAGCCAGCGCTTTCGCATTCAGCCGTCCAAACTGCTGATACCCTTGAGCTATTTTGCTGTGTTGGGCGGCACCATCACCCTCTTGGGCACCAGTACCAACATCCTGGTCGATGATCTCTACCGGGCCGCGGGAGGGCCTGGCTTCAATCTCTTGACCTTTACGCCCCTCGGCCTGGTTTTCACCGTTGCCGGCGGCATCTTTGTCGTTTTGACAAGCCAAAAGTTGCTGCCTGACCGGGCGCCGGCAGGAGGGCTGGGCGAGGGCCGCCACCAGCGCACGCCTTTCGTCGCCGAACTGATCGTCGAAAAGATGAGTCCGCTGCTCGGCAAGAACGTTGGCGAACTGTTCAACGAAGCCGCCGGCGTTCAATTCTCTCGTCGCAGGTCGGAGCGTCACCACCGACGCCTGACTCACTTGCGCAGGGCTCTTCACAGCAACGGCGATTCGGCGCAGGAACGTATCGAGTTGCTCGAACTACTGCGGGACGGCAGACCCTACCGTGCCCGGCGTCCCCAACCCTCACGATTTGGCCTGGTCAGGAGGTTCGAGGCGCAGGAGGCGGAATCACTTCGCATCCAGGAGGACGACGTACTAGTGATCTGCGGCGCGCCGCCCTTGATCGCTCGCTTTGTCGAAACTTACTCAGGATTTGCAACGGGGCCGGGACAGTCCGCGCCGCCGCCTGCCGACAGGTCGGCCGGCGCCTCACCCGCCTCCCGAATTGTCGAGGCGGTCATCTTGCCGGAGTCGGTGGCCATCGGCCGCCAACTGGCCCAGCTGGAGTTCGAAGACAGTCACCAAGTTCAGGTGCTGGGTTTGCAGCGTCGAGGCGGTCAACGCAGAGTCGGCCCGCGTCAGGCGCGCCTGCATAGCGGAGATGTCTTGCTCCTGCAGGGAGCACGTTCCGGCCTGCACGCGGTGAGCGAACTGTATAAGCTCCTGATTGTCGAGGGCGTGGAGTCCGCCATCGTAAGACATGGCAAGAATCGCTTGGCGCTCCTGATCATGGGGGCAGTCATCTTGTTGGCCAGCCTGACCGCTATCCCTATCGTCATATTGGCGCTGGGCGGCGCCGCTCTGATGGTCGCTACCCGCTGTCTGCGCGCCGACGAGGCTATGTCATCTCTCGACGGCGCAACACTGCTACTGCTGGCCGGCACTATCCCTATGGGCATTGCAATGCAGAAAACCGGACTTGCGCAGTTGCTCGTGGATCAGCTTGTTTCGCTTGCCGGCCAAGTGAGCCCGGTCGTAATGCTCTCCTTGTTCTATCTTTTCACCAGTCTGCTGACACAGTTGATCAGCAACAATGCGGTTGCCGTGCTCCTCACCCCTATCGCGCTCTCGCTGGCCACTACCCTGCAGGTGAACCCACAGCCTCTGCTGATGACGATCGCCTTTGGCGCGTCGGCCAGCTTCATGACGCCGATGGGATATCAGACCAACGCAATTGTCAGAGGCGCCGGCGGATACACGTTTGGCGACTACCTGCGTATTGGCATACCGCTGACGGTCATTATGTGGGCGCTGGCTACGGTACTGATTCCGGTTTTCTGGCCATTGTGAATCTGGGCAGCGAGGCGTCAGGTCTGCGATAATGTCCAGAATCAGGAGTTTGCTTACCCACCGTCATTCAGTAAGGAGAAATGTACATGTCCACGCCATCATTGGCAGAGCGGGATTGGAGCGGGGGAGTCGTTCGTTACCCCGACCCGGCGGTCGAGGCGCTTGACGAACGCTTCAGCAGTTACAGGATTGGCAACGCCGTCGTCGAACGTCTCTTCACAGGCTGCCGCTGGGCCGAAGGACCAGTCTGGTTCGGAGACGCGCGCTGCCTGATCTGGAGCGACATTCCCAATAATCGGATGCTGCGTTGGAACGAGGAAAGCGGGGAGGTCAGCGTTTATCGCAGCCCTTCCCAACACAGCAACGGAAATACGCGCGATCGGCAAGGGCGGCTCGTTACCTGTGAGCATACCGGGCGCCGCGTTACGCGCACCGAGCACGATGGCTCGATCACCGTCCTGATGGACAGTTTTGAAGGCAAGCGCCTCAGCTCGCCCAACGATGTCGTGGTCCATTCCGACGGCAGCGTCTGGTTCACCGACCCGGGCTACGGCATCATGCTGAACTACGAAGGCCAGGTTGCCGAGGCGGAACTGCCAACCCGCGTCTATCGCCTCGATCCCGATTCGGGCGAGGCCACGATCGTAGCCGACGACTTCCTGCGCCCCAACGGCCTTTGTTTTTCGCCCGACGAGGAGCTGCTTTACATTGTCGATACCGGAAGTTCCCACGACCCGGACGGCCCCTCCCACATCCGCGTTTTTGACGTAACCGCGGACAATCGACTTGAAAACGGCCGCCTCTTTGTCGATATGAAACCTGGTATGGCCGACGGCATCCGTTGCGACGAAGACGGCAACCTGTGGGCGGCGGCAGGCTGGGCCGGGCCCGGGTTTGACGGCGTCCATTGCTACGCGCCCGACGGAATCCGCATCGGTCAGATCCATCTGCCGGAAATCTGCGCCAATCTCTGTTTCGGCGGCGCGGGCAAAAACAGGCTTTTTATGGCCGGCAGCCAGTCGCTCTACGCCGTCTACGTGGAAACGGCCGGCGCGCAGCAACCGTGAATTTGAGAGCAGTTGAAGGAGAACAGTCCAATGTCCTACAGCATTCACTCAACGTTGCGGGATCTCTTGAGTGACGAGCAGGCCAAGGCAATTCTTGAGAGGCACCTGCCCGGCGCGTCTTCCCATCCCGACCTGCCGATGGCAATGCAAATGACCTTAATGCAGATCTCTTACTACCCGGAGGCGGTGCAGGCGGGCGTTACTCAGGAAAAATTGCTGGCTATCGACGCCGAACTTAAAGGCCTTGGCTGAGGAGTGGGTTACGGGTGGCGCTGCCGGGCGCGCTTACAGTTTGCCGCGGCCGCGCGCCATCTCGAAGGCGTCATCCAGGGGCGTGTAGTTCAGGATCTCCTTAGTGTCGGTCATGTCCAGGCGCTTGTAGCGGTTGTCGGAAATGCCATGGAAGTTGCCAAACTGCACGTCGTCGCCGGCCTCAACTGCGGCCGCGATCAGGCGGGCATTGTCGTCCAGCGTCTGGATGATATCGATATAGTGGTGGTCCAAGTGAATCCATTCCGAATCGCGGTACTGGACGGCCCCGAAACGCAGGCACAGGCAGGAGAGACCGTGCGCGGCCGAGTAGAAGCGGGCCAGCGCCTCGCCCCAGCACTTTGTCGCGCCATACAGGTTGACGGGGTAGACGGGCTGGCTGGTTTGCACCTGCTGATCAAGGGGATAGCCCAACACTGCGTTGATGCTGCTGGCGTAGACGACGCGACGGCAGCCGGCCTGCCGGGCCGACTCAAACACATTGTAGGCGGCAATTACATTGTTGGGCAGCAGGCTCTCCCACGGAGCATCCATGCGCGGGTCGGCGCCCAAGTGAACCACGGTGTCGATGCCGTCACATAGCGGGCGGACTGCATCGAAGTCGCTCAGGTCGGCCTGTGTGAAGGGGGCACCTTTCGTCTCCGCCGGCTCTACAATATCCGTGAGGACGAATTCATAGGCGTCAACGTAGGCGTTAACGAAAAAACTGCCGACTTTGCCGGCCGCGCCGGTGAGAAGGACTTTACGAGTCATTTTGTAACCTCATGTGCGATATGGGTGGCCGGCGGACAACTGCAAGTTGCCGGTTCATTCCTCTTTTTCGATTACCCCCACATACTGCCCGCCGGCGCTGCCTAGGAATTCAGCGACGCGCCAGCCGGTATCCTCGACAATCTCCTGCATTTCTGCTTGTGAGACCATCAGATAATCAAACCAGTCGCCAATCAGCTCCCGGTAGCGGACTCGCAGACGAATCTCGCCGGCCATCCGGCCACGTCGCCGGTTGCGGTCATGGTAGGCAAGATGCTCCGGCTTATCGGTGCCGTAAACATCGAGCGATTCGGCCACGATGCGGGCATTCTGACTGGTGAGCTTCTTGAGACGGCGCAGCATCCACTTCGCCCGGCGGGGATTGGCGAACAGGCCGAAATTGTTGCCCATCATCAGGACCGTATCGAATATGCCCAGCGAAGCGTCTATTTTGTGGAAAGCCAGCTGGCGCGCATCGGCCACGCCCCGTTTGCGGCTGATTTCGAGCGCGCCCGGCGACACATCTATGCCAACGACCTCGTGACCCTGTTCCTGCAAATACAGGGCAAAGCGCCCGGCGCCAAGCCCCACATCCAGTACGCGCCCGCGCACAGATTGCATCGCCTGCTGCATGCGGGGAGGCCATTCGCAGAAGGTTGCAAAATAGGCATCCAGATTGTCGGTAGCAACCAGATAACCGTCGTCGCGCTCAATAAACTCACAGCAGGTTTCGCCGGTGAAATGGTGGGTCAACAGCAGACCGAAGGCATCGTATCGTTGCGTATTCTTCATCCGCCAAACTCCAGATGACTATAAGAAATCCCTCTGCTTGGTGGTTGTCCATCTTAACTGCCCGTGCTATAAAGAGCAAGCAAAAGAGCACAAAAATGTGTGTAAATACGAGGAGCTTTTCTCCGCAAAGGAAATGTGACCATGCCCGCCAAGAGTTCCAGCCACATCCCGGTAGACAACGACGAAAGCAGCCTTTTCGACGTCCAGACCCATGCCGTCGGCCCCACCGGCTCCTTGCCACTGGACGAAGAGTTCCTGCGCAACGCGCCCAGCGGCGACATCTTCGGCCTCACGCAGGACGCCGGCATGGGCTGGAGCCCCCGCCGCCTGCGCAATCCCGAGTTCCTCATTCTCAGCACACAGGGCGGCATCCGCGCGCCTGACGGATCGCCGATCGCCCTCGGCTACCATACCGGCCACTGGGAGGTCGGCCTGCTGATGGAGGCCGCGGCCGCGAGGCTCAAAGAGCTGGGAATGGTGCCGTTTGCCGGCTTCGTGACCGACCCATGTGATGGCCGCACGCAGGGCACGACAGGAATGATGGACTCGCTACCCTACCGTAACGACGCCGCCATTGTCCTGCGCCGTCTGATCCGGTCGTTACCTACACGAAAGGGTGTGATGGGCGTAGCCACCTGCGACAAAGGGCTGCCGGCGATGATGGTGGCCCTGGCGGCGCAACGCGAACTGCCGGTTGTGATCGTACCCGGCGGCGTAACCCTTCCCCCCAGTGACGGTGAGGACGCCGGCAAAGTTCAGACCATCGGCGCCCGCTTCTCCCACGGCGAAATCACAATGGAAGAGGCCGCAGAACTGGGCTGCCGCGCCTGCGCCTCACCTGGCGGGGGTTGCCAGTTCCTCGGCACGGCAGCGACCGCCCAGGTTGTGGCCGAAGCGCTGGGTCTCACGCTCATGCACGCCGCGCTGGCGCCTTCGGGTCAGCCAATTTGGAAGGATGCAGCCGATCGCTCAGCGAGCGCTTTGGTGTCACTACACGAAAATGAGATTGCTTGCGCCGACATTCTCACCGAGAAGGCCCTTCACAACGCCATGGTCGTCCACGCCGCCTTTGGCGGGTCGACCAATCTGTTGCTCCACATTCCCGCCGTCGCGCACGCTGCCGGACTGCCTCGCCCGACCGTGGCCGACTGGCAGCGGGTCAACGGGGTTGTGCCCCGGCTTGTCGATGTCCTGCCCAATGGGCCCACGGGCCATCCCACCATTCAGGCCTTCCTCGCCGGCGGCGTGCCCGAGGTGATGCTCCATCTGCGCGACCTGGACCTCCTGCACCTGGACGCCATCACCGTCCATGGCCGCGAGCTCGGCGACCTGCTCGACGAATGGCAGGGCAGCGAACGCCGCAAGCGCCTGCGCGAGCGTCTCTACACGGCCGACGGCATTGACCCCGATGACGTCATTATGGACCCGGAAACGGCAGCCGCGCGCGGGTTGACCAGTACGGTCACCTTCCCCACCGGCAACCTGTCCCCCGAAGGATCGGTGATCAAGAGCACCGCAATCGATCCCTCAGTGGTTGACGGGGACGGCATCTACCGCAAGACCGGCCCAGCGCGGGTCTTCGTCAGCGAGCGGGAGGCCATCGCCGCCATCAAAGGCAACCACGAAAAGCCGGTCCAGGCCGGTGACATACTCGTATTGATCGGTCGGGGCCCGATGGGCAGCGGCATGGAGGAGACCTACCAGTTGACGTCGGCGCTACGCTATCTGCCCTTCGGCAAGCAGGTGGCGCTGATCACGGATGCCCGTTTTTCCGGTGTGAGCACCGGCGCCTGCATCGGCCACATCGGGCCCGAGGCGCTGGCGGGCGGCGCGATTGGCCGCGTGCGTGAAGGGGATACGATCGAGATCGAAGTGGACACTGTCAACCTGCGGGGCACCCTCAACTTGCTAACGCCGCCGGGAAGAAATGGCAGTGGGAGTAGTGGGAATGGGGTCGACAGTTCAGCACAGCGCGAGGCGGGTTCCGCCCTGTTGGCCAGCCGCTCCCCGCATCCTGACCTGACCGCCGATCCGCGCCTTCCCGACGATACCCGTCTCTGGGCGGCCCTGCAGGCCGTCAGCGGCGGCACATGGGCCGGATGCGTTTATGATACCGACCGCATCCTGGAGGTACTTGCCGCCGGCGAGAAAGCCCTCGCTGAGTAACAAGAGGGCCAAAGGGCCAGGAATCTGCCGGCAAGCGGGCGCTTAACCGCCTGATCAAGCCCACAGTCCATTGGCGCCTTACGGGTCGCTACAGTCGCGCGTAAACCCGCACTGCAGGCAGATGATTTTGCAGTGGCGCTTGCTTACCGCGCCGTCGCACAGCCAGCAGTAGGTGTCGTCAGCCGGCTGGTAGACAGGCTCGAAATCGGCCGCGGCGACCTCCGTCTTATGCTCGTAACTCTCGCGGTCGATGCGCCCGCCTGGGCTGTAAAAGGTGGCCTGGTAGCCCTGAAAGTCGCCTTCGTGGTAGAGGAACTTTGCCGAAAAGTAACGATCCTCGAACATCCATGGGATAAACAGCCTGTCGCCCGGCCACAGGTTCAGATCCATTAGGCGGTCGTTGTCGATCCAGGCCAGACTCCCTTCCGGCGATTCGCGCAGTTGGCCGGTCCAGTGCTGGGCGAGGAAGAGCCACACATACCAGTCGGCCTGGCCGTCGAAGTTGGGAAATGTGATCTGGCCGCGCAGGGCGGGGTCGACGCACACCAGCCCGCTCTCTTCGTATACCTCGCGCGCGACGCACTCTTCCGGCGATTCCCCCTGCTCGAACTTTCCGCCCAGACCGTTCCATTTGCCTTCATGGTAGTCGTTGGCCCGCTTGACCCTGTGCAGCATCAGGGTCTGGCCGGGGCGTTGTACATAGCAGAGGGTTGCCAGTTTCAAACCGTGATTGGCCATGTTCAGAACGCCACCAGTTCCTTCGCGCGCGCGTAGATCTTGTCGGCGCTGGGGCGGTAGGCGTCCTCCAGAGTTGGGCTGAAAGGCACGGGAATGTCGAGGCCGGTCAGCCGTTGGATCGGTGCGTCGAGCCATTCAAAGGCCTCCTGCGCGATCAGCGCCGCCACCTCTGCGCCGATGCCGGTATTGCCTGTGGCGCTGTGGACGATCAGCACTTTGCCGGTCTTGCGTGCGCTCTCCAGAATCGCCGCAGTGTCCAGCGGCTTGAGCGTCCGCAGGTCCAGGATTTCGGCGTCGATGCCCTCCTGGTTCAGCCGCCCGGCCGCTTCCTGCGCCTCGCGCACTTGAGCGCCGTAGGTGACTATCGACAGGTCGGTGCCGTCCCGCGCAATATGGGCCTCGCCGATTGGCACGATGTACTCGCCCTCCGGAACAGGGCCGCGCTCCGAACGGTAGAGGATCTTGCTCTCCATGTAGATGACGGGATTGTTGTCGCGGATGGCCGCGATCAACAGGCCTTTGGCATCGGCTGGGGTCCCCGGCGCCACCACTTTGAGGCCGGGCGAGTGTGTGAACCACGCCTCCGGGTTCTGGCTGTGGAAGGGGCCGGAGCGCAAGCCGCCATCGCAAGGCGCGCGGATCACCCACGGCACGGGCGCCCGCCAGCGGTAGTGGTTGGTGGCGGCGAATTGGACGATGCTGTCAAAGCCGCTGGAGATGAAGTCGGCGAACTGCATCTCGATGACAGGGCGCATCCCCATCAGCGCCATGCCGGTGCCCATGCTGATGAAGGCGTTCTCGCACATGGGCGTGTTGAAGATGCGCTCGGGCGGGTATTTGTCGGTCAGCGGCTTGGTCACTTTGAAGGCGCCGCCGAAGGGTCCGGCCACATCCTCGCCGAAGATGATCACCTCCGGATCGCGCGCCAATTCTACATCGAGCGCTTCGGTGATCGCGGCGATGTAGGTCAGTTCCTGCGTGTTGGTCATCACAACTGTCCTCCAAGCTTCCGCTCGCTTGCCCTTCCAAAGACTGTGGGCGGACTGTTGGCGGGTATTTTACCATAGACAGGCTGCGAGTGCGCCGTTTGCCGAGACTTTCGAATGCTTGGCAGAACAGAACATATGTTGTAACATGAACTTGTGCGCAGCAACAGCCGGTCTGGCCCCGACATTCATTGCGCCATGCCCAGCCCGCGGCTCGTGCTGATGTGCGATCCTTTGGGCGCTGTGGGCGAGCCATTGCACATCAATATTGAAGGCCGCTAGCGCCGAGGCGCCCTGCGAGGTTAGGCAACAGCAGAAGGAGGGACGGGAGTGGGAATAACACAGGTAACGGTCGTCATTCGGAACCCGGCCGAGCCGGACAGGACCTGGGAAGGGCTTTTTCTGGTTGATACGGGCGCGATCGACTCACTTGTCCCCAGGCCGCACCTGGAGGCCATCGGACTCAAACCCAAGGGACAACGCGTATATGGCTTGGCCGACGGTAGCGAGGTCAGGCTCGATATAACAACCGGTGACATCGAGTTCATGGGCGAGATCGTCGGCGGGACGATTATATATGGTGAAGCGGACGCGGAGCCACTGCTGGGCGTGACCGCGCTCGAGTCGGTTGGCATTGAAGTCGATCCGCGCAATCAGACGCTTAAGCGCTTGCCAACAACGAGGCTCAAGACGATGGAGAGCAGGGATTGAACTCACCAACAACGGAAAAGCTCACTCTTGCATAATGGAGAGGAATTATGGCAACCGTCCTAGTCCGGCGATTGGATGACGAAGTGTCTTGAAAGATCGGGGCGATTGGATGACGAAGTCGTAAGGCGGCTGGAGCAACGCGCCGCCGGGAACAATCGTTCACTCGAAAGCGAGGTGCGCCACATTTTAGAACAAGCCGCCGGGGATGATATGGAGGAAAAGACACGCGCTTTTCGGGAATTGTTCAAGAGGTTGCTCGAACAGCAGACTGGGGATCGGCCTCAGACACCCTCACACTTACTTATTCGAGAAGACCGCGACAGTGGGCATGGGTCATTGAAGCGGTCCGCAGCTGACATCCTGGACGAAGCGCCAGGGCAGCGCATCTTCAAGGGTGCGGAGGATGTGGAGTCTTATCTCAAGGACGAGCGGGCGTCATGGGATCGATGACGCTTCCGCAGGAGAGGCAATGAAATAGGAGAATTTTCGATGAAGCCATCTGAGATTATCTTTGAAGTAACCGAAGCTGTCAAAGGCGGCTACGATGCCAGGGCGCTAGGTTACAGCATCTTCACGCAAGGGGAAGACTGGGCCGAATTGATGGCAATGGTACGGGACGCCGTACTCTGCCACTTCGACGATATGAGTGTGCCCAGTGCATTCAGGCTGCGGCCCGAAGTAGCGATGTGCCGGTGCGAAAGCGTGGATTTGATCTAGCTTTGAACTAAGAGAGGTAAGCAATATGGCAACATTCAAGACCAAAGCAGACGTGGCGGATAATGGATCTCTCACTGTGGTCGGGCTGCCATTCAAACCGGGCGAGAAAGTGGAAGTCACTATAGAGCCGATTGAAGAAGTTCGGGATAAGAAGGACAGGTACCCGCTACGAGGCGAGCCCTACAAGTACAACCGTCCATTTGAAGGTGTCGCTCCTGATGATTGGGGATTCCATTGACACTCGTGCCGGTCAATGCAGATGGCTGAGTAGACTTTGGTCTCTGGTTAAGAAATAAATGGATGCGCTAGAGCAGTGGAGACAGAACTGATGTACAGATTTCAAGAAATCTTGGATTCGACACTCTCGGACATTTTTGCAGATAAAGAGTATGAAAAGGATTTGGAAGACTTGGACGGGAAAGTATCGCGTGTGATTTCAGAAGTTGCTGATGAGGCGGCAGAAGGTATGTTAGTGACTATCAAAGCCGAGTTCTTTTCTGGAAATCTGGAGAAAGTAAAAGAAGACAGGTGGCAGTTTGAAGAGAGGCTCAACAGTATTTGGGGGAAGCCGTTAGATCTCCTTGAACTGTTCGTCATCTTGGCAACTGAAGCAGGAACAGATTTCAACGGTGAATTCGGCAATGATGCCGTGGGGTCAGGAGATGCTGTGTTCGCGGCCCTAATAAGATTACATGCAAGAGCATGCCAGATTTCGTCGGCAATTCTCACTTTGTTGCGTTCGGGCTACGCCGACGATGCGCATGCTCGCTGGCGGTCACTTCATGAGATTGCAGTCGTTGCTAGTTTTATCAGTAAGCACGGCAAAGACTTAGCAGAAAGATATCTGTTTCACGAAAGAGTTCAGCAGTATAAGCTGGCGTGTGAGCATCAGGAATTCTGTGACCGATACAGTGATGAGTCGCTTTCGCAAGAGGAGTTCGACAGCCTAAAACGAGAGTTTGACAGGCTAATTGACCGGTTCGGAAAGCCGTTCAAGGAGGACTACGGTTGGGCAGCAAGTGTTTCAGATCCTGCAAGGCCCACATTTCGCGCAATTGAAAAACAGGTTAACTTGGATCATTTTAGGCCTTTTTACAAAATTGCCAGCGATAACGTACACGCTAACTCACACGGCGCGAATTTTAGATTGGGCCTATACTTGGCAAAGGAGAAGGTGCTTCTGGCCGGTCCGAGTAATGCGAGGCTAGCAGATCCTGGACATGCGAACGCCGTATCACTAAACCAAGTCACGACTACATTGCTTGCAACAAGGGTTAGCCTCGACACCGTGGTTGTAATGAAGATTCTCAATAAACTGGTAGATGAAATTGGGGAAACATTCCTCCAATCACATCAGGAATTCGAAGCCATAGCTCTTGGCAACAGAGGATTGGAGACGTAAACTTGACCACTAGCGAACAAAGTAACAAACTCTACTTTGGCGACAACCTCGACATCCTGCGCCAGCACGTCGCTAACGAAAGCGTCGACCTGATCTCCCTGGCCCCACAAATTGAACTCCAAGCCATCTGCCACAGAGCGCACGCTCGGAGGTGCGGGCATAGTGACCAAAAGAGGATTATACTGTGATACAGAGGGGCTTTGTTTAGGATTCGGCCAGGGCAACCGTCACCCTATTCAGGACAAACGATATGACAATCTCCAAGATCAGAATCGCCAATTTCAAGAGTTTTGCTGACGAGACGGTTGAACTGAACGACTTCAACCTGCTGGTAGGCGCGAACGCATCGGGCAAATCCAACTTCGTCCAGGCTTTCAAATTCTTGAGCGACATCGCAACGCATGGACTGGAAGACGCCATCTCGCTGCAAGGCGGCGTGGAGTACCTGCGCAACGTAAACATACGAGACGCGCAACCGCTCACCTTTCATGTGGTCATAAAGGACGAGTCCATATTGACATGGTTGCCCCCAGGACTCGGCAGACCTCCGGAAATTAGCATTGACAAGATTGAATCAATCGAATACGAGTTTTCTCTGCATTTGCCTAGAGAAGGGACAGGATTTTCGGTTGAGAGTGATAAGTTGACTCTCATCTACGACAGCCGGGATAACGGGGACTGTGAGAAGAGGCAGGATGACTCTTTTCATTTCAAAGTTGAACTGAATCGAAGAGACGGAAAAGTGGAGTTACATACAACAAGCCAAGAGACCGAAACGAAAGAGTTACTTGAGAACTCATTGATCCCTGAGACGGATCTACTCCTTGAGTCCGTATATGCTTCTACCTTTATGGGTACGGGCACGAATTGGTTTCGAGATATCATCATCTATGACATTGAACCTGAAGCCGCCAAGAGCGCGATACCCATCGCAGGTCGACCAGACTTAAAAGAAGACGCCAGCAACCTTGCTGTAGTATTGAGCAAACTTCTAAGCAATGAAGATTCGAAAAGGAGTTTCCTGAATCTCTGCCATCACAGCCTGCCGTTCATTCGGAGTCTGGACATTGGGAAGATAGCTGACAGGAACATCTATTTTCGGCTGCGTGAAGAGTTCGCTGAAGAAGTGGATTTTCCAGCCTTTTCAATTTCTGACGGCACTGCCAGCATTATGGCGTTGGTCGTCGCCCTCTATTTTCAAGACCAGAGGAAGTTTGCAATATTTGAAGAACCTGAGAAAAATCTTCACCCTTACTTGCTGTCAAGGGTGATGGCCATGTTCAAAGAGGCGTCAGAGTTTAAGCAAATACTGGCGACTACTCACAATTCAGAGATTGTGAAATACGCCGGTCTGGAGAACATTCTGTTGGTAAGCAGAGACAGGAACGGTTTTTCCCAGATAACGAAGCCCGCCACAAGTGAACATGTCAGAATATTCCTCGAAAACGATTTGGGCGTTGAAGATCTCTTTGCCGACAATCTATTGGGTGTATGACATTGGCTTATCGAATGCTTTACGTTCTCTTGGAAGGAGACGATGATGAAAGGTTCTTTGAAGAGGTAATAAAGCCTATTTACCTAGAAAAATACGACCACGTTCAGCTCTGGAAATACAGCCAGAAGAAAAAGGAGCGGGTGAATCAATTCCTGAATAGTGTAAAGGCCATGCAAGCTGCTAGGATGGTCGACACCCTCCTCGTGGCAGACCTGGACGATTCTCCTTGCGTAACAGACAGGAAGGAGCGAGTATTGTCCCGGTTCAGGGCTTTGGAGGGGAAACTCGAGTCGGAAACCGGACCCAGCTTTCCGACTCGAGTTTTGATCGTGTGCAAAGAAATTGAGGGTTGGTATCTCGCCGGGCTCAGTGATGAGAGTTGCGACCACATTGGAATCTCTGCTTCATTCGTCAACACAGATCAGGTCACCAAAGAGCTGTTTGATAATGTAATGCCGATCAGTTTCAAGACAAGGATCGCTTACTTGGAGACCATTTTACAGATGTTCGACTACGAAACGGCGCGCTCGAAGAACTCTTCTTTCAGATACTTTGCGCAGAAAAATGAACATGACAGAAACCAAGATTAGAATTGCCAATTTCAAGAGTTTCGCCGACCAGACGGTTGAACTGAACGACTTCAACCTGTTGGTCGGCGCGAATGCTTCGGGCAAATCCAACTTTGTTCAGGCCTTCAAATTCCTGCGTGACACTGCTACGCTTGGACTGGAAGAGGCCATCTCGCTGCAGGGCGGGGTGGAGTATCTACGCAATGTCAAGACTGGAAACGCGCAACCGCTCTGTTTTCACTTGGCTGTTAGAGACGATTCTCTGTCGACCCGCAATAGTGGCTGGCCTCTCAGAATCCACTCGTTTGAGTATGCGTTTTCCTTGCTATTTCATAGCGATGGTGTCGGATTCCAGATAGACCGCGACAGATTGACCCTGTGCTGTTCGCGCGAGGAGATCGTCAACGCGGAAGAGCACGAGCCGCAGATGGCCCTGGCTGAGGAAAAGGCAGATTATGCGGCGCAATCAACGGTCGAATTCTTAAATTCCGGCGGCGAAGTTAAGATGAAATTAGAATCCTCCGAATCTGGCGCACTACTTTCGCCCGCCGAAGTTAAAGTATTGAATTCATTCAATATTTCGCCGCTCTCTGACAGGACTCTCCTATTGGAGTCTCCTTTCGTTCGTCTCTTCGCCGAACCGGTTTGCAACTGGTTTCGAGCAATCGGCCTCTATAATTTTGATCCGGATAAGGCCAGGAGCGCAGTGCCGGTCGCCGGTCGATCAGAGCTGGAGACGGACGGCAGCAATCTGGCCTTGGTGCTCAAGAAGCTTCTCAGCGACGAAGACACCAGTCGGAGCATCCGCAATCTGTGCCAGTACAACCTCTCCTACCTTGAAGACCTAGGGGTAGAAGAAATAGCAGACAGTTTCATATCCTTAAAGGTGCGGGAAACTTTCTTCGGAGCATCGGATCTGCCGTCCAGCCTGATCTCTGACGGAACTGCCAACATCATCGCTTTGGTCGTCGCGCTCTTTTTTCAGAAACAGAATCAGTTCGCTATTTTTGAAGAGCCAGAGAGGCATATACACCCGAAGGTTCTCTCAGGTTTGATGGAACTGTTTAAGGAGGTATCCGAAAGGAGACAGATCCTTATGACCACCCACAACCAACAGTTAGTTAGACACGCTGGACTGGAAAATATCCTGGTCATAAGCAGAGACGACGACGGATTCTCGCAGATTACAAAGCCCACTGACAGAAAGCATGTCAGCGTCTTGTTAGAGCATGAAGTTTTCAGCATTGACGAACTTTTCGTTCGCGATTTCTAAGGTGACGGACATTGGCATTTCGAATGATTCTGATACTCGTTGAGGGGGCGGACGCCGAGAGGTTCTTCAATTATGTTGTCAGGCCCAAATTGGCGCTGACGTATGATTACATTCAGATTGAGCAGTACAGCGAGAGCACCAAAAGGGAAGCAAACAGCATTCTATACGATTTCTACGCAATGAATCAGACAATAGAGGTACAGGCCGACGCCATTCTAGTGGCAGACCTGAACGCGTCTCCTTGCGTGACGGACAGAAAGGAACGCATTCGAAGAAGGTATCGGAGTTTATCTGGCGATACCGGCACTCCCCTTGGCCCTCACCTTTCAACTCGAATCCTGATAGTGTGCAGGGAAATAGAAAGTTGGTATCTCGCCGGCCTAAGTGACATTGAATGCATGAGGATGGGAATCGCTAATGGATTGCATAACACCGACCATCTCACGAAAGAACAGTTTCTCGGCTTGATGCCACACAGATACAGTTCAAGAGCAGAGTTCATGCTTGAAATCGTGCGGGTGTTCGATCACGAGACGGCGCGCTCAAAGAATTCGTCTTTCCGTTACTTTATGCAGAAATATGGCACAGACCAATAATAGACAGGATTATCCCCTTTTCACTCCCAAACAGCGCTCCTGGAGGCCAAAGTGAACATAGAAATTCGCGATGAAAGATTCCGCGCGGTCGTCGGCGACGACGTCGAGATCGAGGAGGTCGGCAGCGGCTTTGAGTTTACAGAAGGGCCGATCTGGAATCATGTCGAGAAGCATCTAATCTTCAGTGATATTCCCGGCAACACCATGCGGCGCTGGCAGCCCGACGGCAGTATCGAGACCTGGCGCCAGCCCAGCAACATGGCCAACGGCAATGCCTACGACGCCACCGGCCGCGTTGTCAGTTGCGAACACGCGACCAGCCGCGTCACCCGTACCGAGAGCGACGGTTCAGTCACTGTGCTCGCGACCCATTACGGCGATCAGGAACTCAACAGCCCCAACGATATCGTCGTCAAGCGCGGAGGTTCGATCTACTTCACCGATCCAGGCTTTGGGCGCGGGGAGTATTACGGACGGCCCCGTCCGCAGCAACTCGACTTCCAGGGCGTATACCGGCTTGATCCCGAGAGCCGCGAACTCACGCTGCTGGTCGACGATTTTAACCAGCCCAACGGCCTTTGCTTCTCGTTGGACGAGTCGCAGCTGTTCGTCAACGACACGATGCGGGCGCACGTTCGCGTTTTCGACGTGAATGAAAGCGGTAGGCTGGAAAACGGCCGCGTCTGGGCCGAAGTCACTGGAGACCGGGACGGCGTTCCCGACGGCATGAAGATCGACTGCGCAGGGAATCTGTACGTGACCGGGCCGGGCGGCATTCACGTCTTCGCGCCCGACGCCACCTGCCTTGGCGTAATCTACACGCCCCAGGGCTGCGCCAACTTTTGTTGGGGCGAAGACGACATGAAGAGCCTGTTCGTCACCGCCGGCACATCTCTTTACCGGCTGCGCGTCAAAGTTGCCGGAAACCGCTCTTTCTAGCAACATGGGGCGGGAGTCTTCGCCGGATGACACAGTTTCACGCGTATTTTGCGGCGGGAATTCATGACGATGCGCGCGGATCGCGGGGATCGACGCTCAGTGGCCACAAGGGCTGCGCAAGTTGGAACCGACTTTCACGAGAATCGAAAAGACCAGGAGACCCAAGGTAATGATTTCACTTGACATATATTTCAGCGCCAAGGGCGGCGATAACGCCGGCCTTGAGAAGGTAATTGTAGATGTTTGGATGGAGGCGATGCGCCAGCAGCCGGGCTTTATTAGCGCCACCATGATGACGCCCCTTTCCCAGGAGGAGCTTGACGCCATGGGCGCGGTCAGGCCACCATTTTCGCACGAAGTGATCTCTTACTGGGAGAGCGAGGAGTCGCGCCAGGAGTGGATAGCCCGCGACCTTCACCAGGAGGTCTGGCCCCAGGTGGAAGCGCAGGCAGAAATGATCGTATTTACCGTGTCCAACTGTGATCAGAGTTGGAACATGTAAGAATCAGGAGTGGGAGTCGTTGCGAGAGAAACTCTCTCCTCAGTTCCCACTCCTGTCCCCTTCTTCCTGGAATTGGGCATCCACCACCGCCAGAATGGCGACGTTGACAATGTCGACGACCTCGGCGCCGGTCTCCAACACATGGATCGGCTTGCCCATCCCCACCAGGATCGGACCAATGGCCTCGGCGCCGCCCAAGCGGTTCAGCAGCTTGTAGGCGGTATTGGCTGACGCCAGTTCAGGGAAGATGAGCACGTTTGCGTCCTCTATCGCACTGAAGGGATAGTGGCGGCGCATCAGGTCGGGCACGACCGCCACGTCGGCTTGCATCTCGCCGTCGATCTGGAGGCCGGGCTGCTGCTCTTTGACCAGTTCGGTGGCGCGCTGGACCTTGTCGACCTGGGGGTGGCGCGTACTGCCGAAGTTGGAGAAACTCAGCATGGCGACCCGCGGCTCGATATCGAACTGGCGCGCCACGTCGGCCGCGTTGACGGCGATCGCCGCCAGTGTTTCGGCATCGGGGTCGATATTCACGGTCGCGTCGCTGAAAAAGTAGATGCGATCGCGCACGATCATCAGGTAGACGCCACTGAGAACGCCTCGCTCGGGCGCGGTGCCCACGATCTGCAGCGCAGGCCGCAAAACATCCGGGTAGTTGTAGGTCAGACCGGAGATGAAGGCGCCGGCATCGCCATGCAGCACCATCGCCGGCCCGAAGGAGTTGGCCTGTCGCATCAACTCGTTCGCCCTTGCCAGTGTCACCCCTTTGCGTTGGCGCTCTTGGTAGAAAGCGGTCGCATAGTCGCGGTATCTGGGATCCTGGTGTGGATTGACCACGGTCGGACGGTAGTCCAACCCCAGCTCCTCGCAGCGAATGCGGATAATTTCGGGGTTTCCCAGGAGCACCGGTGAACCAATGCCTTCCGATTCGACTGCATAGGCCGCGCGTATAATCTTCGGGTTTTCGCCCTCGCCGAAGACCACCCGTTTCGGATTCTTCTTGGCTTTGCTTTGCTGCGTTCGCATCACCTGTACGCCCTTGCCAATGAGCAGCGCCAGTTCGTCAAGATAGTTGTCCAGATCGATGGTGCGGCGGGCAACGCCCGTCTCCATCGCCGCCTTCGCCACCGCCGGCGCGACCCACATCAGCACGCGACTGTCCAACGGCTTGGGAATGATGTATTCGGGCCCGAACTGCATCGTGTCGAGACCGTATGCTTTCAGAACGCTGTCTGGCACGTCCTCCTTGGCCAAGTCGGCCAACGCCCGCGTCGCAGCCAGCTTCATCTCCATATTGATTGCCTTTGCGCGCACGTCCAGCGCTCCGCGAAAGATGAACGGGAAGCCGAGCACATTGTTGACCTGGTTGGGAAAGTCGCTGCGTCCTGTCCCCATGATAACCGTATCGCTGCGGGCCGCCACGGCATCAGGATAGGGGATCTCCGGATCCGGATTGGCCATGGCGAAAACGATGGGACTCTCCCCCATTGAGCGCACCATTCCCGGGGAGACCGCCCCCGCCACGGAAAGGCCGATCAATACATCTGCGCCAACCAGGGCGTCGCCCAACGTACGAGCCTCAGTGTCGCGGGCGTACTCTTCCTTCCACTCGTTCATGTTTTCCATGCGGCCCTTGTAGATGACGCCGCGGCTGTCGCACATGGTGATGTTGCTCTTGTCGGCGCCCAGGGCCACGTAGATGTCGGCGCAGGCGATGGCGGATGCGCCGGCGCCGTTGATGACGATCCGGGCCTCGTCGAGCGGTTTGCCCGCGATCTCGAGGGCGTTCAACAGTCCTGCGCCTGAAATGATAGCCGTTCCGTGCTGGTCGTCGTGAAAGACCGGTATGTCAAGCCGCGCTTGTAACGTCTGCTCGATCAGGAAACACTCGGGCGCCTTTATGTCTTCGAGGTTGATGCCGCCGAATGTCGGCGCGATCAGTTCGCAGAAGCGCACCATCTCGGCCGCATCCTCGGTGTCGACCTCGATGTCGAACACATCCACATCGGCGAAGCGCTTGAAAAGCACGGCCTTGCCTTCCATCACCGGCTTCGAGGCAAGTGCGCCGCGGTTGCCGAGTCCAAGGATTGCAGTACCATTGCTGATGACCGCGACAAGGTTGCCCCGCGCCGTATACTCAAAGGCGTCCTCCGGCCTCATCGCGATTTCCAACACTGGGTGTGCCACGCCGGGAGAGTAGGCCAGGGAAAGGTCCTGCTGCGTCTCCATCGGCTTGGTCGGCGTGATTTTCAGCTTGCCGGGCCGGCCATTGGCATGATAGTCGAGTGCATCCTGTTTTGTCAGCGTCATTGGGCTTCTCCGCACTGTGAAGTTCAGTCTGTCTGCGTTCATTGTATGCGATGTGAGGTGGATACGCATACCTTGAAGGCATACGGGGCAAGAACTGATCACGGTGTTACCGAAGTCGCGACGAGGTTGCCGTCGAGGCCACCACCAGTCCAGTCATTAACGGGAGCAATTGGAACCGCTCAGACCCAGCACGAAAATTTGCATAGCCCTTGGCATATGCTATACTCACGCCGATAGGATACCGCCCAGGCCTTCATTCCCGAGGCCCGGCCTAAGATTCACCAGGGCATTGGGCAAGCTTACTGCTCAATTGTGGCCGGTTTCTTTCCCGACAAGCGTCCAATTTACAGACTGGAAAAAACTGTATGGCGACAGTGGCTGACGTATCTGACGTCAGTACCGGGCGCGTCAGCAATCCACGTTCCATCCTTGGCGCAATCTGGGGCTCCTACTTTTTCCGCAAGTTCCTGCGCGCGCTGGCCACGATCTTCGTTGTAACTACCATAATCTTCTTCCTGGTGCGCCTCCTGCCCGGCAACCCGATTGAAATTTATGTAAACCAGTTGATTGTCACCTACGGCATGCCCGTACACGAGGCAAAAGATCAGGCTGCCGCCCTTTTCGCCATCGACCTGGAACAGCCGGTTATGCTCCAGTACTTCTCCTACCTGCGCAATCTGGCGCAAGGAAACTTTGGCAGGTCCGTCCTCTCTCCCGGCACCACCGTTACAGAAGTGATCCTGCGTTTTCTGCCCTGGACACTTTTCAGCGTAGGCCTGGGGCTTACTATCAGCTTCACGGTCGGCGTCCTTTTGGGCGTCATCATGGCCTACCGCCGTGAAAGCTTTCTCGATCACGGCTTTACCGTTTTGAGTTCCGTCGTAAGCTCTGTTCCCGACTTTCTCATTGGCCTCCTGATCGTCGTCTGGTTGGGCGTACAGTGGAAAGTCCTTCCGATCGCGGCCATGCGCGGCGCATACTCCTCCGGCATGGTGCCAGGACTGAATCTGGAATTCTTCGCCGATGCCTTATTCCATGGCGCATTGCCAATCTCTACCTATGTGTTGACCAGCATTGGATTCTGGATGCTGAGCATGAAGAGCAACACGATCAGCACCCTCGGTGAAGATTATGTAACGATTGCCAAAGCACGCGGGTTGAAGGAATGGCGCATCACAACCGCCTATGTGGGCCGCAATGCAATCCTGCCTCTCTTTACCATTCTGACCATCCGCGTCGGCTTCGTCGTCGGCGGCTCGTTGCTGGTAGAGCAGATCTTCGAATACGGCGGCATCGGCCGCATGTTGGGCCAGGCGATCAACCAGCGCGACTATACCATAATGCAGGGGATCTTCCTGGTCATCACCTTTTCGGTCATCTTCGCCAACTTCTTTGCCGATGTCCTCTACGGTTGGCTCGACCCCCGCATTAAACTGCAAGACAGTGATAGCTGACCAGAATATGAAGGTCTTTACAGTACGAAATGCATACATACCACGCCTAATGAAACGCAGGAGCAGATAGATGGCAGCGCATGAGATGGAAGGCGAACAGAACGAAAGCATCCTCGTCAGCGCATGGAAGGGATTTCGTACATTCGTGCGCCTTCTGTCCTATAATCGGGTCGGATTTATTGGCTTCCTCGTAGTAATTTTCATGGTCCTGCTCTCTTACGCTGGGCCACTGTTAATCGAACTGGATACTAAGACCAAAATCGACAAGATCTATATCACGCCGACGTTGGAACACCCTTTGGGAACCGATCACCAGGGCCGTGACATCTGGTCCCAGATTGTCAACGGCGGCAAGGACGTCATCTATGTGGCCTTCTTGGCAGCCCTGATATCGACGACGATCGCGGTCGTTTTTGGAACAATGAGCGGCTTCATCGGTGGTTGGGTCGATAGTGCGATCATGTCGGTCACCGATATCATCCTTACGATCCCCCAGTTCCCGCTGCTTGCCGTGCTGGCCGCCTTTATTTCACTCAACAGCCTTACCTTTTTGGGCATACTCATGGGGTTGTTGAATTGGCCGACTCTCCTGCGGGCACTGCGCGCCCAGGCCCTCTCCCTGAAGCAGCGCGACTTTATCGAGGCGGCCAGGGCGCTCGACTTGGGCGTCTGGCATATTGTCTTGCGAGAGCTGGTGCCCAACATGATGCCCTATATCGTCGTCAGCTTTGCGCTGGGGATGACCTTCGCCGTTTACCAACAGGCCGGTCTCGTCTTCCTGGGGCTGGTACCAATCAGCGCCGGCAACTGGAGCGTGATGATCCAACTGGCGTGGGTGCGTGGGGCGATTTTTTACAAGGACAGCGTCTGGTACATTATGGCGCCAATTATCGCAATCGCCATCCTCCAACTGGCGATTATTTCCATGACCCGCTCCCTTGAACTGGTGTTCAACCCTCGCCTGCGGGCCAGCGAGTAAGGGGACCTGTAGCAAGAAGCCTATGAACCAAACCACCGACCTTTCCTGGCATCAGAACGTAGAAGACAACGGCATCCAGCACCCTCTGAGCCTGCAAAACGTTCATGTCAGCTATCGTACGCGTAAGGGCAGCGTCCAGGCCGTTCGCGGCGTAACGCTCGATTTGCATGCCGGCGAAAGCCTGGCCCTCATCGGCGAAAGCGGCTCCGGCAAGACAACACTGGGGCTGGGAATCGTGCGCCTCCTGGTTGAAACGGCTCAGGTAAGCCCCGGCAAGATTATCTACCGCCGCGACGGCCGTGAATTGGATGTGCTTTCCCTCGCAGAGGGTCCCCTGCGCGAATTCCGTTGGCGCGATTGCGCCATGGTATTCCAGTCGGCGCTCAACGCCTTCAATCCCGTACTAAAGGTGTGGGATCAGGTGTGGGATACCGCCAAGGCCCACCGCTGGAACAATCGTGAGGAGGTCCGCGAGCGCTTCCTCGATCTGCTCCGCTTCGTTCAATTGGACCCCGATCGGGTGATCGACGCCTACGCCCACGAACTGAGCGGAGGTATGCGCCAGCGCTCGCTCCTAGCCATCGCCCTTCTGCTTGACCCGCAGATACTGATCCTCGACGAGCCAACAACCGCCCTGGACATTCTCACTCAACGCACTATCATCGATCTGTTGCGCCGTTTGAAGGAAGACCTGCACTTTACGATGCTCTTCATCTCACACGACCTCGCCATTGCAGCTGAGTTGGCGGACAGGGTGGCGACCATGTACGCCGGGCAGGTGGTGGAACTCGGCCCGGTCGAAGACATATTTTATAGGCCCCGCCATCCCTACACTTTGGGGCTGATCCGGGCCGTGCCGACAGTGACCGGTGGCTTCGAGGAACTCTCGTCAATCCCCGGCTCTCCGCCCGATCTGA
Source organism: Caldilineaceae bacterium (assembly GCA_965221345.1). Taxonomy (GTDB): domain Bacteria; phylum Chloroflexota; class Anaerolineae; order Caldilineales; family Caldilineaceae; genus Bin5. Next base: position 3,069,946 of record CBDCSD010000002.1, on the reverse strand, counting down.
TCAATCTGCCAACCGGTTGCAAGTTCCATCCTCGCTGCCCCTTTGCCAGTGAGCGCTGTAGCAGTGAGGAGCCGGGCCTGAAACGCGTCGGCGATAATCACTTCGCGGCCTGCTGGCATGCCGATACAGTGCAGGAGGATATTGAACGCAACGGGCTGCGCGGCAGAAGGAATGCAGGACAGGGGAGAGCGTGATAGAAATGCCGCATAGGCGGCCAGTTTGGACAGACACTACAGCGCGGCCAGCGGAGGCCGCTTTAGATGACGCCAATTATTGAACTGCGGAATGTAAGCAAATACTTTGGCAGCGGCCGCGAACGGGTTACCGCGGTCGACTCGATTTCGCTTGGCATCGAACCCGGAGAAATCGTGTGCCTGGTCGGCGAGAGCGGCTGCGGCAAGAGCACGACCGGCCGCATGATTGTCGGTCTGCTGCCGCCGTCCGAAGGGCAGATCCTTTACCAGGGTCAGGATATCTCGACGATGGGCAAGGCCGATTTCCAGCAGTATCGCCGCGCCGTCCAGATCATCCACCAGGATCCCTACGCCTCACTCAATCCCACCCAGACTGTACGCCAGATGATCATGGCGCCGCTCTTGCGGCACCAGTCACAGAGGGCGACTCAGAGTGCGAGTGGGGGCGGCAGAAGAGCACGACGGCGCGACGTTGAGCGGAGGGCTGCCGAGCTGCTGGAAATCGTCGATCTGACGCCGGTGGCGGAATTTCTCGACAAGTATCCCCACCAACTGAGCGGAGGTCAACGACAGCGCGTATCGGTAGCCAGGGCCTTGACGGTCGAGCCGAAATTTATCGTCGCCGACGAAGCCGTTTCGATGGTGGATGTGTCTATTCGCGTGAGCCTGCTGAACATGCTTTACCGGTTGAAGGACGAGTTCGACGTCACCTTCCTCTTCATCACCCACGACCTGGCTCTGGCGAAATACTTCGCCTGGGAAGGGCGCATTACCGTGATGTACTTGGGGCGGATTGTCGAAGAAGGGCCGACGCCCCGTCTCATAACCGAATCACGCCACCCCTATACACAGGCATTACTGGGGGCTGTTCCCGAGGCTGACCCGGAACTGGCGAAGAAAAAAGTACATATTGAACTTCGAAGCGCCGAGATTCCAAGCCTCTTGAATTTGCCGACAGGTTGTACTTTTCACCCGCGCTGCCCCTACTTTGTGCCGGGCGAGTGCGACACTGCTGTTCCGCCGTTGGAACGGCTACCTGGTGGGGGAAGCGTGGCCTGCCCCGTGCGCATATCGGAGCCGAGTCAGATAGTCTGAAAGGGGAAGGGCGCCGACTGCGTTCCTTTTTTGTATGCAGTGCTAGTCCCGACCGAGTGAGTACGGCATTTCATGGATCCGATTCTTGGTAGAGCGGCATTTCACATTGGGTTCTACATTGCCTTTGTCGCCGGCGCGCTCCTGCTATTTCTGGACAAAGGGACCGCCGAGTACGTAATTACCCAGTTTACGCTGGGTATCGGGCTTGTCTATCTGCTTGTGGTAGTCATTCTTGTGCAGTGGGGGAAAAGTAAGGAGCGGTGATCCGAACAGGCAAGCGCGCAGTTGGCGCTGCTGGCCGTGGTCCCGGCCCTCATCTCCCAAATCTAACTTTTTCTCAGCTATCCTTAAGGAGGATACAGTATGAACCGAAGACTTTTGCTTGCCATCGCGCTGATCGCTGCGCTTATCATAAGCGCCTGCGGCGCGCCGGCAGCAGACACTGGCGGCGGCGAAGCGGCTCCGGCCCAGGAAGAAGCCGCGTCAGCCGAAGATTCAGGAAGCGGCGTCTCCGAGTTCCATCCGGCCTGGCCCTATTCACCACCGCCCACGGGCCACTTTAATACCTGGGTTACAAACGGCATGACCCTGGGCATTTATCGTGCGCTGATGGAACCGCCTCTGTTCATGTTCTTGTGGGCAGATGGCAGTTGGATGCCAGTAGCCGGCGAGTCCTGGGATTGGGTCGATGACGTTACCTTGCGCGTCAATCTGATCCAGGGAGCCGCCTGGAGCGACGGCAGCGCCTTCACCTCGCAGGATGTCGTCGATACTTTCTCGATTTCCCGCCTGCTCAGCCAGACCGTCTGGCGCTTCCTCGATGACGTGCAGGCCGTAGACGATCACACTGTCGACTTCATCCTCAGTGGGCCGTCGACAACCGTGCCGCGCCGCGTACTGCGCGAGATCCATATCACCGCCTCCTCGGTCTATGGTGACTTTGCCCAGCGCACGCGCGATCTGGTCGAAGGCGGCATGACAAACCAGGACGACGACTGGAAGCAGCTGCTGCAGGAGTTCAATGAACTGCGCCCCGATGAGATTGTCGTTTTGGGGCCGTACACGATCGACCCGAGCAGCATCACCGAATCCCAGATGATCCTCAACAAAGTTGAGACCTCCCACTGGGCCGACACGGTGCGCTTTGACCGAATGGTCAACTACAACGGCGAGACGCCGGTCGTGACGCCGCTGGTTCTCTCCGGTGATGTCGACTATGCCACCCACGGCTTCCCGCCGGCCACCGAGCGCGAGTTCATGTCACTGGGCTACCGCATCATCCGCGCCCCGATCTACGGCGGACCAGCTCTGTACTTCAACCACACGATCCATCCCTTCGAAATGAAAGAGGTGCGCCAGGCCTTGGCCTACGCCATCAATTTTGAAGAGAACGCCTACGTCTCACTGGCCGAATCCGGCGTAGCTATCGAATGCATGTGTGGCTTCTCCGACAACCTGACCCCGCTGTGGCTGAGTGACGACACACGCGCCAATCTGAACCCGTACAACCAGGATCTTGAACTGGCCGAGCAGATGTTGCTCGACCTCGGCTTCAGCCGCGACGATGACGGCGTCTGGCTCGACGACACTGGCGCCCGCATGGAATGGAATCTGACCGCGCCGGCCGAATATTCCGACTGGTCTGCCGCAGCTGAGAACGCGGCCGAACAGTTGACTGCTTTCGGCTTCAAGACCAGTTTCCGCGGCGTGAACTTCCAGCAGCACCCGATCGATATCAACGAAGGCAAATTCGAGTTGGCGATTCGCGGTTGGGGCGCTGGCAACCCGCATCCGTCCTTCTCGTATGAAAATGACTTCAGCACGCACAACGCCGCAGCAACGGGCGTAGGCGCTTCCGGCGGCGGCAGCATCGAACTGCCGGGCATGTCCTTCGACCTGAACGTCAGCACCGACAGTGTCGGCGACGTGGACCTGTGGGCGCTGACCAAGGAGGGCGGTTCCGGCGGTGATGCCGCCATGCAGATCGAGGCGCTGGACAAGGTCGCCATGGCGTACAACGAACTGCTGCCGCAGATTCCGCTGTGGGAACGCTACGGCAACAATCCGGTACCCAGCCGCTTTGCCAGCGGATGGCTGCCAGAGGGCGACCCGATCTACATCAATAGCCCGTATGCCGACTCCTTCGTAGTGATCCAGATTCTGACAGGCCAACTAGGACCGGCAGAATAGGCGAAACCGCGATGTTAGCCGAGTCGTGACTTGAAAGCAGGTAGGGCCGGCACGCCTGTGTCGGCTCTACTTTTTTGGGCTTCGGCGGATTCATCGGCCCGTCGATCAGATAGGCAGGCACGACGCCTGCGACACCAGAGAGGGCAGCATGAACACAGACTTGACACAGGAACAGATCGATTCTTACAGGGAAAACGGGTTCGTCGTCTGCCACGACTTTCTCTCCCCGGACGAACTGGAGACGTGGCGGCAAGCGGTTGACGGGGCGGTGCGCCAGCGTGGAAAGCAGAAGATGTTCAACCAGGAAGTGGACGAGGACCGCGAAGAATCCTACTACGACTATGTCTTCGTCCAGCGAGTAAATTTATGGCAGGACAGTCTCGACGTGCGGCGACTGATACTGGATCAACGTTTGGGCAAGATGGCTGCAGATTTGGCCGGGGTAGATGGCGTACGCATCTGGCATGACCAGGCGTTGATTAAGCAGCCGTGGGCCAACCCCACCGGCTGGCATCTCGATAATCCATTCTGGTCCTACTCATCCCGTCAGACGCTCAGTCTTTGGGTCGCCCTCGACGACGCCACGCTGCAGAACGGCTGCCTCTACTTCCTGCCCGGCAGCCACAAAACGGCCACTTTCGACAACGTCAGCATCGGCGAAAACATCGGCGACATCTTTCGCGTCTACCCCCAGTGGAAAGACATTATGGCGGCCCCCGCCGAGATGAAAGCCGGTTCCGCCTCCTTTCACAATGGACTCATCGCCCACGGCGCCGGCGCCAACATGACGCCCGGCTGGCGGCGGGCGATGACCTGCGGCTTCATGCCCGATGGCTGCACCTTTAACGGTAAGCAGAACATCCTGAATGATGAACAGTTCGCCAGCTATGAGATTGGCGACGTACTGGACGACGACCGGCAGAACCCTCTCATCCACCATCGGTCCAGGCCCTATGAGGAGATACTGGCCGAACGATTCGCTGAATGATAGCAGACAGAGAGATACCGCTCGCGGCTTCGGCCCAGCGTCGATCGCCCTGATTGCCGCTCGGAACTCCCTTGCCAAACTTGGTTACGATGACATTTCCAGGATTGTTAGTACCCGATATCGTGGAAGCATTGCTGAGAGAGTAACTTCGTGGTGAAACCGTTTCTCTCGCCAAAGGAAAATCTGAAGGCGAAGGGGGATCGTTGAAAGTCTGTAAGTTGTCCATGTTTCTCTGCCCCTGATTTATCAGAGACGGCGAGTTAACTTTTGTACAGTTCAAAAAAGGTTCCCAAAAAAAAATAGGCGCGACATTTGTAGACTTACGCGACATCTGTGGACATGGCGCGACCTGACGCGACCCAATCCCGGATAAATGAATCGGTTTTGTACAGAATACTGTGTTGCTACTTGAATCAGGTTGGAGGCGCCCCTTGTGGACCATTTTGGCGCCCGAGTTAAGGTACGATTGCCCTGGCTTCCAGCTCAAGGCCGATTGACAGTTTTCACCTGCTATGCTAGGATTCCCGACATTCTTAATCTCCCACCAGCAGCCCGTAGACTATACGAATCCGCTCCACCTTGAGGAGGATGCTTTGTGCTGAACGTAGCAATCATTGGAATGGGCAACATCGGCAGAACGCACGCCGGTGTCTATCAAGCCAGCGAACGCGCACAATTGTTAGCAGTCTGTGATATGGACAAGAGCATAGCTGACGCGGCCGCGCAGCGCTTTGGCGTTCCAGCCTATTACAGCGTCGCCGAACTTCTCGACGCGGTCGATTTGGATGCCGTCAGTGTCACCACCGCCGGGCCCGAGAACGGTGGTCACCACTACGAGCCGGTCATGGAGTGTCTCGAGGCGGGGCTTCCCGTGCTATGCGAAAAGCCGATCTCCAATAACATCGAACATGCCCGCAAGATGGTGGCCAAGGCTGACGAGAAAGGCCTTTATTTCGGCATCAACCTCAATCACCGCTTCGTACCGCCGGCGGCCAAAGCCAAGCAGTGGGTCCAGGAAGGCAAATTGGGCGATCTGCTGCTGATGAACATGACCATGTGGATCGGCAACCCCAACGACACGTCGCCCTGGTTCCATATTCGCGCCCTCCATCCCCACAGTCTCGACATCATGCGCTATTTCTGCGGCGACGTTCGACGCGTGCAAGCCTTCTTCAACCAGGCGCCGGGCCGAGTTTGCTACTCCAACGCCCAGGTGAACCTGGAGTTTGAAAACGGCGTCGTCGGCCACCTGACCGGCAGCTACGACACCAACCCGCGCCACAACCTTGAACGCTGTGAAGTGATGGGCACCGAGGGCCGCTTCGTGCTGGACAACCTGTACCAGGAGTTGACGCTCTACCCTCGCCGCAGCGACGAGTTGACGGTCGTGCGCAACAGCATAATGGGCGGCCTTAGCGGCTTCGACGCCACCTTCACCAACCGCATCAATCGCTGGATCGAGCAGGTGGATGACGGCGTACCGCGCGATGAGATTGAAGCCTCCGGCCGCGAGGGGTTAGCCGTACAGGAGATCATCGAGGCCGCCATCCGTTCGCATCATAGCGGTAAAGTGGAGGAAGTGCCCGCAGCCTGAAGATTCTCCTGTCGAGAGCCGATGCAGCTGTACTCGCAGGTCGCCTCGGCGCCTGTCAATCGGCTCCAAGTCATCGTTCTCTTTGTCATGAAAAGGGTTTGACCGTACCATGACTCTAGACGCCACAGAGACCCAAGAACAACTCGAGCAACTCAACCGCGATGGATTCATTCTCATCCCCAACGCGCTGCCCGCCGCGCGGGTCGAACAGTGGAAGATGGTCCTGTACGCCCTCTACGATCGCGGCGCGTACGAAATCAGCAACGGCGTAGGCAATGTCGCGTTCGAAAAGCTGCTAGCACTCGAGCCTGAGTTGACGGGTGAACTGATTGGACACGAGAGCGTGGCCCCCTACCTGCACGCAATTATGGGAAAACAGTGCCAGTTGCGCAGTCTGCGCGCCCATGTCAACCCGGCGGAGTACCTGCAGGAATGGCACATGGATTTCTACGACTACTACTACCAGAAAGAGAAATCCGAAGCGCAGAATCCAATGCTTGGCGTTTGTGTCAATTCGACTTTCTATCTGACCGACAACACACCTGACCGGGCGCGCCTGACTTTCGTCAAGAACTGCTTCGACCACCCTGTGCCGGAGGAGTTGATCCCACACCTGCGCTATACCGAAGATCGAAACGATCCCTTCCAGCGCTGGTGTGACCAGCAGGAGTTGGTCCACTTGTACCCAATGACCGGCGACGCCGTCATTTTCTACAGCCATCTCCCCCACCAGGGCGCCAAAATTGGGCCGGATCCGGAAGGCGAGATTCGCGCCAATATCGTCCTTCACTACCAACAGAATCCGATGTTTCCCGGCATCAAGTTTGTCAGCAATCCCCAATTCACACTTGAGACATTGGGATACGCGGGCACTTTTCCGTTTGCAGAGGTTGAGTAGATGCGACTCAGATTCATTTCAGACATCATGAAAGGGAGAATTCGATGAAACTTTACCGAACCGTTCTCGGCCTGCTCCTGCTGTTGGCGCTGGTCATCCTGGCGGCATGCGGCGCGCCGGCAGACGGCGGAATGGCTGGAGAAGCACCTGCCGCTGCCGATGAGGCGGCGCCAGCTGATGATGAAGTAGTCGAGATCGAGGAGTCCGAAGAAGAGGCGATGGCGTTGAGCGGCGAAATCGTGATTAGCATCGCCTCCAACGATGTCCAGACCTATCAGGCGATCGCCGACGCCTACATGGAGATGCATCCCGACGTCGATGTCCTCGTCGAACTCAAGCCACCGGGCGTGGACTCTTATCTGCAGTGGATACGCTCCCAATTTACGTCGGAAGTGCCGCGCGTTTCGCTGATCGAGTCGCCGCATTTGCGGGAGTTCGCTCAGGAGGGCCGCCTTGTCGACTGGGGCCCCTACCTCAACAAAGAGAATCCTTACACAGGCGAGAAGTGGGAGGACAGCTTCCAAGAGTGGGGTTTGAATCTGGTGCGCGACCCCAATACGGGCCAGATGTTCACCATGCCCTACCAGTCGGTTCAGACCTTCTGGATCTACAACAAGGATCACTTTGAACAGGCCGGCATAACCGATGTTCCGCCGCGCCCCACCTGGGATCAGTTCGTCGAGTGGAACGAGAAACTGCGCGACGCCGGCATCATCCCCATCGCCATTGAAGGGACGACCGAGCAGATTTGGGGCGGCGGCCGCATGCCTTGGCTGATGCGCTCGGCGATGGACCAGTATCACCGCGACGACTTGCAGATCATCCAGTGCCAGGAAGGCGACTGGTGCTTCCGCGAGGGGATCGACGACATTTGGACATATGATCCCACCGACGTGCGCAACGATGACCCCGACCGCGTCTCGGTCAATATCGCACGCCACCTCCAGGCGCTGCGCGAAGGCGAGATCAGCTTTAATAACGATTGCACTGTTGAAATGATGACGCAGGTAGGACGTGTCTTCAAGACTGAGAACGGTTTCGTGCCCGAGGGCTGGACCGGAATGGCCGATGGCTATCCGCTCTTCCTGACGCAGGCAGCTGCCATGCGCATGGTGCACGGCGGTATCTACACCAGCCTGCCCAAGGACATCCGCTCGCTGGCCCAGGGTGCGTACGGCGGTAAGGCTGAAGTAACGGAAGAGGATTCAGCCGCGGCCGTCGAATTTGAATACGGCCGCTTTGCCTTTCCCACGATCGAAGGACCGTGTGTGCAGGGCACTGCCCGCGCCAATGAGTTGACATCGGGCTATCTGGCCTTGCCGCTCAAGGACCGCGCCCAGAACGATTTGGAAGTCGACTTTGTCATGTTCTGGACCAGCCCGCAGGGGATGCAGATCTTCCTCGAAAACAAGCTGGATACTGAGAACCTCCAGGGTGGTATCGCTGGTCCGCCCCTGATCAAGAACGTTTCGCTGCCGGGGAAATGGGAGGATATTTTCGCCCAGAGCGTCTTCATCGGCAACTATGAGAAGCCCGGCGCGCCCGGCGACGCTGTGGCTCGCGGTTTCTTCAAGTATGAAGAAACCAAGCGCGAATGGTCGATCATGGTGCAGGAGTTCTTTGAGGGCAAGCTGACGGCCGAAGAGTTCGCCGCCGGCTACCAGACGCTGCTCGAAGACAACTTTGACGGGATGCTGGAATTCCTCAACCTGGCGCACGAGGACCTTGACAACCCTGAGAAGCGCCCGCCGGGGTGGGTCGCCGCCGGGCCGTACTAAGAGGCAAATGCCGCCGTCCGTGGAGGATGGAGGATAGATGTCCAGCTTTCGCTAACGGCTATCTATGGCTATATCTTTGAGTCGCGTACTGGCGACAGCTCGTTCAAAGTATCGTTCACCAGGCATGCCGCTCCTTCACAGGAGCGGCATGTCGTGTTGGCGAACAGGTGGTAGCTCTGTCCAGCTCAGGCCGGCGGTTTGCAGCATTGCACTCGCTGCTGCCCTTCTGTTGGGCCTTGCTCTGCCTCTTGACGCGCAAGCCCCAGTTGGTCAGCTGTGGGGCCAAGACACGGCCCATCGCATCCAGACAATCTCTCTCACGGAAGACGGTGGCCGCGTTGCAATCGGCAGTCGCGACAATTCGGTGCGGGTGTTCGACGGCTCCGGTGATTTACTGTGGCAGTTCGAGGCCGAAAACAGTATTCTTGGTGTAGACGTTTCCCCTGACGGGCAGTGGCTGGCCGTGGCGTCAGAGGATCGATTCGTCTATCTCTATCGGCTCGAAGGGGAAGGCAAACTGCTGTGGCAGTTCAAGGCCGCCCGCCCGATGAACAATGCGGCAGTTGCCAGAGACGGGTCCCTCGTCGCGGCCACATCCAATGATCTGTCAGTCTATGTCCTCGACAACGAAGGCAATCTGCTCTGGCAAGAGGAGTTGGGGATAGGCGTACAGGCTGTCGACATCTACGGCAGTGGCGAACAGGCCCGCGTGGTCATCGGCTCCAATGACGGGCTGATTACCATCTATAGCCGCACTGGCAGGGCGTTGCTCCAAACCGGTCTTGACTACAGCGTTCAATCGGTTTCGGTGACGCCGAACGGTAGTCGCATTCTGGCAGGCACAGGAGACGGCTCCGCAGTCCTGCTCAACGGCGCCAACGGCAATGAACTGTGGCGCTTTGAGGCGGAGGATGCCATCGTCAGCGTCGCGCTCGCCGCCGACGGGTCCAGCGCATTGGTCGGTTCGGAGGACGGCAGCGCATACTTACTGGCCGCCGATGGCTCGCTCACGCACCGTTTTCGACAAGACGCAGATGTGCAGAGTGTCGCCCTGTCAGGCGATGGCAGCCGGCTGGCGGTAGGAGACGTTTCAGGCATGGCCAGGTACTTTGACCGGGCCGCCACTCTGAGCGGGGCCGCGCAGTCGACGGCACAGCGGCAGCGTTTCCTCATCTTGGTGGTAGGTGTAATTGCAGTGCTTACGCTTGGCGCCGTATGGGCCGCCCGCAACACAGCCGCAGGCCAACAGATCTACCAGCGCAGCGCTGCCGGCCCGGTGGGCGTCCTGCGAACGATGTGGGGGGCGCGGCTTTCCTACATCTTGATCTTGCCGACACTGGCTCTGCTGTTGACCTTCAACTACTATCCCGCCTTTTCCGGTCTCTATCACGCATTCACCAAATGGAGTCCAGGCGTCAGCACGGAGTGGGTTGGACTTGCCAACTTTCACTTCCTGCTGGAGGATCGTTTCTTTCTCTCGGGCTTCCGCAACGCCGCCATCCTGGTCGTCGTCTCGATAGCAAAGACAATGACTTTCCCGCTGTTGGTGGCCGAATTAATCTTCAACGTCCGCAACAGATTCTCCCAGTACTGGTTCCGTACGCTCTTCGTCGTGCCAATTGTTCTGCCGGCTGTGGTCGAGATCCTGGTCTGGAACAACATCTACGATCCCGCCATCGGCCTCCTCAACGAGAGCTTGAAGCTCTTCGGCCTGGAACAGTTCACACGTGTTTGGTACGGCGATGCAAGCGTATCGTTGGGCGCAATCATCTTTATCGGCGTTCCGTGGGTGAACGCATTCGCCCTGCTCATTTTCTACGGCGGCCTCATTTCGATTTCCAACGAGATTATCGACGCCAGTCGCGTCGACGGAGCCAGCACCTGGCGCCGCTTCTGGACTATCGACCTGCCCCTGCTTATGGGCCAAATCAAGCTGCTCCTGATTCTCAATTTTATCAATGCGGTGCAGACATTTGAGCTTGTCTTCCTGACGACCGGCGGCGGCCCCGGCGCCGCCACCTACACACCGGCGCTGGAACTCTACTACCTGGCGATGCGCATGGATCGCATGGGCGTGGCGTCGGCCATCGGCATGATTCTCTTCTTTATTATTCTGGCGGGCACAATCATCAATATTCGATACGTCCGTTCCTCCACCGAATATGAGGCCTGAAATGGTATCGGCACGGGGACAGAAGGAGAAGGAACAGGCTCTTCAGGCCGCTGGCGGCGGCCAAAAGGCCGAAACCGCTGACGGGAGCGTGCGCGCGGCGCCCCTCTCTCTGCGACCCCTTCAGTTGAGCGGCGGACAGTTTCTCCTGTACGCCGTGCTGCTCCTGCTAATCTTCATTACTTTTATACCTATCCTCTACCTGGTAGTGCTCGCACTAAAGGACAATGGCCAGATTTATGGACGATTCTGGTCTCTGCCCAATCCCTATCGCTGGATAAACTTCACTCTGGGCTCCCTGGCAATCTGGCGGCCGATTCTCAACTCGATCCTGACCTCCGGCAGTTCAACCATGGTTACGGTCGTGCTCGCCAGCCTGAGCGGCTATGTTTTCGCCCGCCACCGCTTCCCCGGTAAGGAGATACTCTATACGGGAATCCTGGCCCTGCTGATGATACCACCGATTCTGACATTGATCCCCGCCTATGTGCTGATCCTGAACATGGGGTTAGAAAATACCTACTGGGCGCTGATCTTACCGTGGACATCGGGCGGGCAGGTGTTTGCACTGCTGCTCTGCCGCAGTTTTTTCGCAACCCTGCCGGAGGAGTTCTTCGATGCCGCGCGCATCGACGGCGCGACAGAATTGCAGAGCTTCGCCCAAATCGCGGTGCCGCTCTCCATGCCGATTCTGGTAACGGTCGCGGTCGTGCGACTGGTCACAACATACAACCAGTTCATGTGGCCTCTTGTCGTCATCTCCAGCCCGAAACGCCAGGTCGTGGCAGTGGCCCTGACGCAATTCACTTCGGAAATCGGTGTCACCGATCTCGGCCCACAGATGGCCGGCTACATCCTGGCCTCCTTGCCGCTGATCGTTCTGTTTTCCTTCGGAATGAGACACTATGTGCGCGGCCTGACCGCCGGCGGATTGAAAGCCTAACCTCATTGTCGTCACGCAGCAATTACCCGAGGTATTTAAATGGATAAAGTACGCATCGGCGTGTTAAGCCACGCCCACGGCCACAGCAACACCTACTGCCGCAAAATGCAGGGGTTCGATGATGTGGAATTGGTTGCTTGCTGGGACGACAACGAGCAAAGAGGGAGGGAGGCTGCCGCCGCCTTCGGCATGGAGTACCGCGCCGACTCCGAGGCCATTACTGCTGACCCGAACATCGACGCGGTGATCGTCGCTACGGAGACAAACCGCCATGCCGAGTACGTAGAGCAAGCGGCTGCCGCCGGCAAGGCGATCCTCTGCCAGAAGCCGCTGGCGACGACGCTCGCCGACTGCGACCGCATCATTGAAGCCGTTCGCCGCAGCGGTGTAAAGTTCAGCGTGGCCTTCCAGATGCGGCAGGACCCGGTCAACCGCAAGATCAAGGAGTTGGTGGACGCAAAAGCGGTCGGTGAAATCGCGGTTGTGCGGCGGCGGCACTGCATCGGCGTCCTCAACAACGAGGCATTTTTCACCGGCCCCTCCCGCTGGCATATCGATCCAGTCGCCAACGTTGGCATGTTTTTCGACGACGCGATCCACGCGGCGGACTGGTTCTACTGGACGTTCGGCCCGGCCAAACGGGTCATGGCAGAAATAGACAATGTCGTCACCAAGCTTGCGCCCGACGACAACGGCGTCGCCCTCTTTCGTTTCGAGAGCGGCGCAATCGGCACGCTGTTCAATGGCTCAACCACGGTCGCCGGTGTGAATACGACCGAGATATACGGCTCCGAGGGCACCATTATCCAGGACTACGGTGACGCCGTCTCCACTTCGCTGCCGCGGCCGCCAGGCGTCGCGCCGTTGCGCATGATCCGCCAGGGCGACGCCGACTGGCAGGAGTTTGACCTGCCGGTCCCGGCCAGCCAGGGGGAACGGATCGCGGCCGTGCCGAGGCCGTTTATTGACTATGTGCGCGGGTTGAGCGACGAGCATGTCAGCGCCGAGGAAGGGCGCAAGTCGGTAGAGATGATCCTGGGGGCGTATCAGTCGGCGCGCGAGGGCCGGCGGATTTCGCTTTAGAGGCCGCGTTTGCGCGCCGCACAAGAAACGCAGAAAAAAGGTGGGGGAGTGAGGTTAGTATCCCTCGCGTGACAGCATGCAAAGTTCCAAATTGGGCGGCAGCCCGGCTAATTTTCAGGCTATCTCCTGCCACTCGTCAATAATCTGGCACAGTTCGCGATAGACCTCGCTTTCATCGTCACCGTGACAACAAGGCCCTATTATGCCAGGACGAGGACCAATGAAACATTGGTCCTCGTCCGACCATTCAACTATGCCGGGATAATTCGTGTCGTCACTCATTTCAGATCAGCGGCAGAAGTGTCTTTGCCGTCTCTTCCACCAGCCAGCTGTAAAACTCTTCTGATAGAACACCGCTGCCGTGGTCCTGGATGAATTGCAACTGTTCGGGAGTCAGTTCCTGCTCCGCGGCGGCCACGGCATTTTGGTAAGGATTTGCCGGTGTACGGTCCAGAGGCGCGACAAACTCCACCGTCAGCGCGCCGTCGTAACCGATCTCCTTTAGCGTGCTTACGATCAGCGGCCAGTCCAGGGCGCCCATGCCGCAGGCCATGCGGTTGTTGTCGGCCACATGAAAGTCGACCAGGCGCTCTTTCGAGTTCTTGATCGCCTCGATCATGTTGGCCTCTTCGATGTTCAGGTGAAACGTGTCGATGCAGACACCGCAGTCCGGGCCAACCTGCTCGGCCAACAGTACGGCCTGGTCGGCACGATTGAGGAAGTTGGTCTCGAAGCGGTTGAGCGGCTCCAGCGCCATGCGTATTCCTTCCTTCTGCGCGTGGGCATAGACCTCCTTAAGGCTCTCAACCGCCCAGGCCCACTCCTGTTCCGGCGTATCCATGGCCGCGACCTTGCCCACCTGCGACGGTACGATAGTCATTTCGTAGCCGTCCAACTCCTTCGCCATCGTGATGCAGTCATTGAGGTATTTGATAGAAGTAGCGCGTACGGCCTCGTCGGCGTGGATCAGATCCCGTCCTTCGAACATGAGCGAGACCGCGCCCCAGCAGCCAATTCCGTTATCGGCCAGTAGCTTGCGAAGTTCCTTGGTATCGAAAACTTCCGGCTCTCCGCTAAGCTCGATACTCTTGTAACCGTAGCGGGCCAACCGCCTGATAGTTACATCGATCGGTTCTGCGCGCATCCAATTGTGCATGGATAGATGCATGGATTCTCTCCTGTGGGTGCTGTCCGTTCACTTATGGCTGCCATTTCAAACTTATTGTACAGCCTAATCTGAGGTCCGTTCAGGTCCCATTCCAACCCAATTGATTTCGAGATCTGCCTGCGTCAGCAGTAAGGTGCTCAAGTCGCCCACATGCTGCTGCAGATGGCGGATATTGTAAATCTGGAGTTCCATTTTGTCGAAGGGCAGCCAGTGGAAACCGGACGGTGCGCTCAGGTCGATCGACGGCACAGCGCGATCTACATGCGATCGGCAGTAGTCGATATAGGCCAGAATCTCCTGACGGCGGTATGGTTGATCGGCCGCGGGCTGCGTATGGGGCGGCCAAGGCGTCGGCCCGAGGAATTGGTACCCTTCGCGGGCCACTTCCCACAGCGTCATTTCGTCCTCGGACGGCTGCAAATACAGATCCACGAAAAAAAGTGCATGGTATGCCACGCGCCAGAACGGATTCGTCTGTCCAGGGACATTCCACAGTTCCTCAGGACAGGTACATACGGTCTGCTCCATCATTGACAGGGCGGCGTGGAACTGGGAGGCGACCGACTTGCGAACGTCCATTTCAGAAAATCCTTTCAGACTAAATGTACATGAGATAGGAAATAGGCTCCCTGAACCAAGTAGACGGTCAGGTTGCGCCCCCTTCTGGGTGGTGTGTGTCCATTGTACTTAGCAGCCATTTCACTGTCAATGATACCGGTGCTAAAGAGTGTGTCCCAGATATTTGGGTAGACGTTGTCTGAATCAGGATTTACAGGATTTGGGGATTTTCAGGAATGCAGGCGATCGGTTGATGCCTATTCAGTGGATCCTTCTTTCGTCGGTTGAAAGGGCAATTCGCAGAGGGACAGTAATTCGGGATGCACCCGTGCGGAAGAGTCATCTCGTAGTTGGGTTCTTCGCTTCTGGAAGGTCCGCTGCTGGCTCCGTCTCCATGCCCACCAGGCGCGCCGCCATTTTATGATTACTCCTTCAGTGAAGCCATGGGTTGACTTCGCGCATTGCGCGAATGGCCCCTAAGTCGGCACGACGATTTCTGGACAAGAATCGGCAAGACTGCTAGGCTAGAGGGCAAATTGCTGCCGGCTTTTTTACCATTCCAGAGGAGAGGGATGCCGGAAATCAGCCACGATGCACTGATTCCAAAAGCGGTCTACCGCTTTGCCCGCACACCTAACATTCGCTATTATCGGGCAGAGCAAACGCGCTCCGGAATCGAATTCCTCTACCCGATCAGCGTCAACGGCTCGCGCATCGTCGACACCAGCCGCGGCGGTCGCGACTACGTCGTTCTTTATCTGCTGACGAAGTGGGGTAAGCTGGCAGCAGGCGGCTATTGGCTAAATCCAAGGAAGATTTTTGAGAAGGCCTACGTCACCGATGCCACGCCTGCCGACCTGGTTCTTGTAGCCGAAAAAATCGAAGATCTGCCGGACGCGCATCTCATCTTGGATGACGTACTCAACCGGGCGGAGGTAGAAGTAGACATGGAAGTGTGGGGGAGCGCACTTGAATGAGCCAGCGCCATGTACACTACCCCGAAATGAGCGGAAGAGAATCCCCATGAATACAACTGACAAGAACTCCTCGTCATTGCCCTCCCAGTTGGAGGAAGGGACCGCCTTGACTCTGGACTTCGGCAAGTTGCAAGACATTGGCAAGGGTGAGGCCGCGGTCATCCCGGTGGCAGTACAGGACTTCGACACGAAGGAAGTTCTTATCGTCGCCTACGCCAACCAGGAGGCGCTGACCTACACGCTGACCCACGGCGTTGCCGCATTTTGGAGTACATCGCGAAACGAGCTGTGGGTGAAAGGCGCCACCTCCGGCGATACGCTCGAACTGGTCGACGTGCGCGTCAACTGCGAACAGAACTCCCTGCTTTACCAGGTGCGCCCCCTGGGTGCGGGAGCCTGCCACACCAGGGGTGCAGACGGCAAGGCGCGCGCCAGTTGCTACTATCGACGCGTCGAGAAATGCGCCAATTCAGGCAATGGACCCGGAGAGCGGTCTGCACTCCAGTGGCAGTTGGCACCTGGATAGCAGCAGGACAGGGAGATAGTTCAGCCCCTGTCGCTAGCCGCCGGGTCACTGCTCTCAGAAATCCTAAACCACTTACACATAGACACATGGACAGAGGACCTAAATGAGTCGCTTGATTCTCGGAATCCCAAAAGGCAGCCTGCAAGAATCCACCATTGCCCTGTTCGCGAAGGCCGGTTACCAGGTCTACGTACGGGGTCGTTCTTACGCTCCCTATATCGATGACCCCGAAATCGGCTGTTTGATGTTCCGCGCCCAGGAGATTGCCCGTTACGTGGAGCGGGGCGTCCTCGATGTCGGTCTCACAGGCAAGGACTGGGTAGAGGAAAACGAGGCCGACGTACGGGAGGTCGAGGACTTGGTATACAGCAAGGCAACCAACCAGTCCTATCGCTGGGTGCTGGCGGTGCCGGACGATTCCGACATTCACCGGCCGCAAGACTTGGAAGGTAAGCGTATCGCCACCGAGCTTGTGCAGGTCACGCGCCGCTACCTGGAACGGCACGGGGTACAAGCCGAAGTGGAGTACTCTTGGGGCGCGACCGAGGTCAAGGCGCCGCTGCTGGTCGATGCGATCGTGGAGGGCACCGAGACCGGCTCCTCGCTGCGGGCGAATCGGCTGCGCATCGTCGATACGGTAGCCGAATCCACGACGAAGCTGATCGCCAATCACGACGCCTGGGCCGACCCGTGGAAGCGGCGGAAGATCAAAAACTTGGCGATGCTGCTCAAGGGAGCGCTACAGGCCGGCGCGAAAGTCGGTCTCAAGATGAACCTGCCCAGGACCTCCCTGGAAGCGATCACTGCGCAGCTACCGGCTCTGCACACGCCCTCGATCACCAGTCAGACCGACCCGGATTGGGTTGCACTGGAGGTGATAATCGACGAGAAGATCGTCCGCGACCTCATCCCCGACCTGAAGCAGGCCGGCGCCACGGGCATCATCGAGTATCCGCTGAACAAGGTGATATATTGAGAGTTGGATGCAGAGTGTCTTCCCTGACGAAGTTGGGCGAGACCTGTGAAGGAGGATGCCGATGCTTGAAGAACTTAGTATACGGAACTATCGCATCTTCAAAGAACTCAAAATGGACCAGTTGCGCCGCATCAATCTGATCGCCGGCAGCAACAACTCTGGCAAGACAAGCCTGCTCGAGGCAATCTTTCTGCTGGCAAGTGGGAGAGCGGAGATGGCCGTCAATGGTCATGTTGTACGTGTCGACCTGGAGCCAGGCTCCAGAGAGGTGGGTGACAATTTCTGGAAGCCATTCTTCACCGACTTGGACATGAGGAGATCCATCGAGATTGAGGCGTTTCATTCATCCCACGGTCGACTGGCACTTAAAATCACTTCAGGACGACAGGAGGTCTCGGAAATACTTGTAGAGGCTACTGACGGGTATTCTGCGACCAACCTGCCTGACGAACATACGCTCTTTTTCGAGTATGATTCCCCGTCTGGCGACACCATCACGAGTCACATACAGGAGATTGGAACGAAGATCCAGGGAGAACAACCTGATATTGATATTCCCTTTAGGACGGCGATTGTTCTATCGCGTATCCCAAATATCAAAGAAGATGCCAGACGTTTGGCAAACTTGAGAAGACAGAAACGCGAACGTCTACTCTTGGAAGCGCTAAAGGTCATCGAGCCAAAACTGCAAAGCATCGAGGAGAATTCCGCAAGTGGAGCGCCGATGATCTGGGGCGACATTGGCCTATTTGAGCTGGTTCCCTTGGCAGTAATGGGCGAGGGCATGAGTCGCCTTGCCAGGCTGGTTCTTGCTATTTCCGCCGTTGAAGATGGTGTATTTCTTGTGGATGAAATCGAAAATGGTATTCACCACTCTGTGCTGCCAAGGGTCTGGAGTGCAATTGATTCAGTGGCCAAACAGTTCAACACACAGATAATTGCAACCACACACAGTCTTGAATGCGTCAGGGCAGCGCACAAAGCCCTTGTCGAAGACGACTTCCGTCTGCACAGACTTGAGGCCAACGAAGTCGGGAACCGCTGCGTCACATATGATCCCGAAACGATTGCTGCCGCGCTGGACTTCAACCTCGAGGTTCGGTAAACGTGAACGAACAGGAAAGAATTGCGTCAAGGATTCAGTTGTTGGTCGAGGGCAACGATCAGAGGAATTTCTTCAGGGCATTTGTTAGACATCTCGCAATCGAGGATGCACAGATCTGGAATTACGGCGGAGTCAATGACCTAGGTCGTTTCTTACGCGCATTTGTAAGTGAGCCGGGATTCCAAGAATCTGTTCAAATCGTCGGCATCGTTCGTGACGCGGAAGACTCTGCCGCCAGCGCGTTTCAAAGTGTCCAGTCTTCGCTTACGGGAGCCGGCTTGACTTTGCCAAGGCGCCCGGAAGCACCCAGCGACGGCAAACCATCGGTAAACGTGCTGATTCTTCCCGGTCGCGGTGAGTCAGGAATGCTTGAGACTCTACTGTGCGAGACTTTCGCGGGTTCACCGGAAAACGATTGCATCAGTAGCTTTTTTGATTGCCTCGACGAAAACGGAGTTGGAGAGATAAGACGACCTCACAAAGCCCGCGCTTGGGTGTACTTGACAACGAGGCCTGACCCGCACCACTCTGTGGGATACGCGACGACAAAAGGCTATTGGGGAGACCTTGATCAGCCGGTTTTCGAGGGTGTTCGCGATTTCCTGAGATCACTTTGACTTTGAGACACAGCAGGGCGAGAAGAGCCGACTATCCAAGGGACCCAATTCATGCCTATCAAACAATCAGTGTGCATCCCCATCCTGCCGCAGGACACCATGCCCCGGGACAAACTTCTCGGCGAGATCGCGGCTATCGGCTATGCGGCGATTGAGATTTGGGGGCGGGGCGAGGATTTCGTGAGTCTGTGTGAGGCCGCCGCCGACTTCGGTCTGCGGGTGGTCAGCATGGGCGGACACGGAACGGGCATGGACGGCCTCAACAATCCAGCCAATCACGACCGCATCGAGGCCGAGCTTCACGGGTCGATAGACGTTGCCGCCGCGCACGGCTTGGCCGGGCTGATCTGTTTCAGCGGCAACCGCATCGCCGGCATGGACGAGCAGGATGCCATTGCCAACACGGCCGCCGGTCTGCGGCGCGCAGCTCCCTATGCAGAGGCCAACGGTATTACTTTGAACTTGGAGTTGCTCAATTCCAAGGTCGACCATCCCGGCTACCAGTGCGACCACAGTGCCTGGGGCCTGGCCGTTCTGGAGCAGGTGAACAGCCCCAGCGTTAAGCTCCTCTACGACATCTACCATATGCAGATTATGGAAGGTGACGTAATCCGGACGATGACGGCACATCTTGACGCCATCGGCCACATCCATACGGCCGGCAACCCGGGCCGAAACGAATTGGACGACTGCCAGGAGTTGAACTATCGCGGAATCTGCCGCGCGCTCAGCGATGCTGAATACGGAGGCTACGTGGGCCACGAATTTCGGCCGCGGGGCGATGTCATCGAATCTCTGCGCCAGGCGTACGAACTGTGTAACGTCTGATAGCCGGCGCCCGTCTGATCCATTTACTGCGGGATGACAGCCGACACGCCAAACACACTTTTCTTATTGTCCCCTGTTAAGGAGCCGACATGCCCCGTCAACCCCATGTAATCTACATCCTGTCCGACGAGCATTATGGCGGTGCAACGGGCCACATGGGCGATGCAAACGTGCGCACGCCCAATATCGACCGCTTGGCCGTCGAAGGGATCAGCCTCGACCGCGCCTACGCCAACTGCCCGATCTGCACGCCTTCGCGGGGAACGATCTTTTCGGGTCGGCACGCGCACGCCGGGCCGGTGCAGTATTTCTTCGATGTGTTCAAGGCAAGCTCGCCCAGCACCGCGACGGCTCTGCGGGCTGCCGGCTACCATACGGCCTATTTCGGCAAGTGGCACTGCGGCGTCGTTCACGACCAGGAGCCTCCTCTCGTGCGCGCGGAGAGGGAGGAGTATACGCGCTGGCCGCATCGCACGCCGGAATATCATCGGGCCGGATTCCAGGACTGGTACGGCTTCGAAATCAACAATGCTCCTTTCAAGGGTTTTTACTATCACGAAGACGAGGCCAATCCGCGCAAGATGGATGGCTATCAAACCGACTTCCTCACCGACCTGGCCATTGACTATCTGCAGTCCTACGATGGCGACGAGCCGCTATTTCTCGTTCTCAGCGTGGAGCCGCCCCACTTCCCCCTAGAAGCTCCGGACGCGTTTGAGCGATTTGACCCGGCCGCGCTGGAGACTCCGCCCAGCTTCGCCGACTCACCGGAGATGCGCACCCAGTTGGCCACCTACTACGCCATGGTTGAAAACCTGGACTGGAATATCGGCCGCCTGCGCGACGCGCTGGACGGCCTGCCGGAGTTCCAGAGCAACCGGCTGACGGTCTATTTCTCCGACCATGGTGACTATATGGGCACGCACGGGGCGATCAACCGAAAGGAGAATCCTCACGAAAATTCGGTGCGCATCCCCGCGGTCTTCCACTGGCCGGAGCGGATTCCGGCACAAGGTCGGCGGGATGGGCTACTGTTCAGCCTTGTCGATCTTTATCCGACTACCCTGGGACTGCTGGGGCTGGAGGTGCCGGTCCACTGCCAAGGGCTTGACTTCAGCGACGCGTTGCGGGGGCAGCAGGACTTCGTCGGACCGGAAGCTGTCCTGCTTGAAATGTCAGGCAATCCCCGCTGGAACCTGGATTTTCTGGACTGGCGCGGGCTGGTCACGGCCCGCTGGAAGTACGCCTTCTACGAGACAGGGCACCAACTGCTCTATGACCTCGAAAACGATCCCTTTGAAATGCACAATCTGGCCGATACCGACACGCAGACCTGTGGGGAGATGCGCGCCAAGCTGCTGGAGTTCCTGGCCGGCAGCCGCGAACCCTACTTCGATGTCCTGATCGAACATGGCGTCCCCGTGGAAGGGCCGGTGCTGGACGTCGGCGAATCCTATAGCAAGGGTAAGCTGGCGCCGATATGGCCCGACCTGGTGCGCAGTTACGACCAGTGAAACACGCCGCGCCGGACCTGCCGCCCGATCTCCCCGCCTACCTTGAGGCATGGAAGAGCGGTGCAACCGTAGCCTTCGCTCTACTGGGCAGCTACTCCCGGGACGACGCCGGGCCGTTCAGCGACGTGGACGTCGTACGCTTTGTGAATGACGATAAGCACGACTCCGAACCCCAGACCTTTCTGATCGGCGGCGGAGAGGGCACATGCACAGATGACGACCGCGCTCCTGGTCGGGGCGCTGTCCCCCGTCAATGGTTGGTCGTGCGCAGCACGATCACCCCCAGCCAAGTGGAAAGCTGGTTCACCGAACCAGGGCAGGCGCTCGGTGTCATCGATGGGCTGCGCCGCGGCCGAGTTCTTTGGGATCCGGATGACGTTTTTGCTTCGATCCAGCAGCGAGCGCGCCGGTTTGAATGGACGCAGACGCTTCAGGAGAAGGCCGACCTACTGGCGGGCAAAGAGCTGGTCGGTTGGATCGAAGAAGCCCACAAAGGGTTGGAGGGCCTGCGGCGCAATGACACAGGACGCCTGCTGAATGCCCGCTTCGGACTGTCCTGGGGCTTGGCCTGGGTGATGCGCGTGCAGAGGGGTGTGCTCACTGCCAGCGACAATACTTTCTACGACGATATAATCAGCGCTGTCGGCCCCGAGAGCAGGTGGGCCCGGCTTTTGCGGCGAGCCTTTGGCACAACGAACGAAAGTGAGAGCGGCCCACTATCACTACGTGAGGAAGTGCAGTCTGGCCTGCTCCTTTATTGCGAAACATTCGAGCTTGTGAAGGAGGCTCTACCTCAACAGGACTATCCGCTGATTGCGGCCACTGTCCGACGTATTCACACCGAACTTGAAGGCAAAGTGGAATTCGGCAGCCTCGACTCAAAGAGCCCGCCTTTCCCTGGTTGACTCCAGCGACCACGGTTGCGTCTTTCGCCCAACTTTCGGTACACTGTGCGGGGAGAAGGAATCAAAGCAGGCTATGCTGCCAACTTATTGTAGAGGGGCACTTTGTCCCGATCCATTAATCGATGTAGGCGGTGGCGGTTGTAGCTGCTGCCCAAGCTCAAACCTCCGATCTAGCGGCCACAGTAGATATAGAGTTTGCGTTCCAATAACGGATGGACCCCAAGCACAAACCTAAAGGAGATTACCCCATGCTGACTCAGCAACAGATCAACTTCTATCACGAGCACGGCTACCTGCGCATTCCCGAAGTGTTCACAGCGGAAGAGACACAGGAACTCTCAAACGAGATGGACCGACTTGTCGAAGATTGGGCGTTCACCAGCCCCGGCTGGACCGGCCCCTGGCGTCTGGCGTATATGGACCCCGATACGGAAAAGAAGGCCAAATTGACGGCGATGCACGACCTGCACTTCTACTCGGTGGCCTGGATGCGGGCCGCTACCAATCCGAGGCTTGCCGAAGCTCTCAGCCAACTGCTGGGCAGCAGCGTTGAGTTGCACCACACCACCCTGCACATCAAGCCGCCTCAGACCGGACAACCGTTCCCGATGCACCAGGACAACCCGTTTTACGGCCATCAGGACGGCCGCTTCATCGATGTGCTGGTCCACCTGGATGACACCCGCCACGAGAACGGCGAAATCCGCTTCCTGGATGGATCACATAAGATGGGCCACCTTGAACACATCAAAGAAACCGAAGACGGTCCTTGTTCGCCCCATCTGCCCACAGATCAGTTCCACCTGGAAGACACGGTGGCGGTTCCTGCCAAGGCAGGAGATGTCGTGCTATTCTGTCTCGACACGGTCCACGGGTCGTACATCAACCAGACGAAGAAGCCCCGCCGTTTGGTACGAATGGGATACAGGGACCCTTTGAACCGCCAGGAGTACGGCCAGAGTATGGGGCGGCCGGGCGTGATGGTCAGCGGTTACCGCGAGCGTCAAGAGGGGGACGAACTTCTGCCCATCGCTTGATGCGCGGCTGAATCGATATGCGCCTGCCTCAAAAAGGGCGTGCCTCCCGTCACCAGGATATGAAATGACATAAACACGGGGCCGCTTTGCGACCGACGGCTTAGCATTTCAAGGCACGAAAGGGAGATGACCCAATGCTCACGCAGCAACAGACCAACTTCTATCACGAACATGGCTTCTTGCGCATCCCGCGAATTTTTGCGCCTGAGGAGACCCGGGAACTTTCGGACGAGTTGGACCGGCTCGTAGAGGACTGGGCCTTCACCAACCCAGGCTGGACCGGCCCCTGGCGACAGGCCTACATGGACCCTGAAACAGAAAAGAAGTCAAAATTGACGGCGATGCAAGACCTGCACTATTACTCGGTTGCCTGGATGCGAGCGGCCACCAATCCCAGGCTCGCCGGGGCCCTCAGCGACCTTTTGGGCCCCAATGTGGAATTGCATCATACTACTTTGCACATCAAGCCGCCGCAGACTGGTCACCCCTTCCCACTGCATCAGGATAACCCGTTTTACCCCCACCAGGACGGGCGCTTCATCGATGTGCTGGTCCACCTCGACGATACGTACCACGAAAATGGGGAAATCCGATTCCTCGATGGCTCGCACAAAATGGGCCATCTGGACCATATCCTTGAGACCGAAGACGGCCCGTGCTCACCCCATCTGCCCACCAATAAGTTTCACCTCGAAGATACAGTGGCGGTTCCGGCAAAGGCTGGCGATGTCGTTGTTTTCTGCATTGATACGGTCCATGGCTCCTACATTAACCAGACAAAGGATCCCCGCCGGCTGGTGCGGATGGGCTACCGCGACCCGCAGAATCGCGAGGTGGCCGGAAAAAGGGTGGAACGGGCCGGCATGATCGTCAGCGGCTATCGCGAGCGCAAAGAGGGCGACGAGTTGCTGCCGACGATGGCTGCAAATGCGTAACCCGTGGGGCCTGCATTCAGGGGAGTGGTTGCCGCGTGATCTATGACACACTGATCGTGGGCGCCGGTTCGGCGGGAAACATCCTCGCCGCCCGCTTGACAGAAGACGAGTCTCGTCAGGTGCTCCTGTTGGAGGCAGGCCCGGACTACCCAACCACGGACAGACTGCCAGCAGACATCCGCCTTGGTTACGGCACGCCCTCCGGCATCATCGCTAAGAGCCACGACTGGGGATACAAGGCGCAGGCGACGCGACTGCGCGACGACATGGATGTGCCGCGCGGCAGAGTGGTGGGCGGCTCCAGCGCCGTGAACGCGCAGATCTTTCTACGCGGGATACCTGAAGATTTCGCAGCCTGGGAGGAAATGGGCAACGACAGGTGGAGCTGGGAGCAAGTGTTGCCCTTCTACTGCAAGCTCGAGAACGATCACGACTACGGCGATGCCGACTATCATGGCGCCGACGGGCCCATCGGCGTACGCCGCTACCCTGAGGAAGAATGGGGCCCGGATCAGCAGGCCTGGGCTGAGGCTTGCCGGCAGGCCGGTTTCCCGGATTGCCCGGACGCCAACCAACCATGGTCAACCGGGTTCGGACCGTTCCCCATTAACAACATTGCGGGCACTCGCCAAAGCACGGCCGTGACATACTTGGCCCAAGCCCGAAACCGTCCCAATTTTCATATCCGGCCGGAGTGCACGACGCGCCGAATTCTATTGGAAAACGGGCGCGCTGTCGGGGTGGAAGTAGTACGTAGCGGTAAGGTAGAGCAGTTTTACGCCGACGAAACTGTCCTCTGCACCGGCGCGATAGGCACACCGCAGATCATGATGCTGTCCGGAATCGGCCCGGAGTCCCATCTGCGGGAAGTCGGAATTCATGTCAGTCACCACCTGCCCGGGGTCGGAAGCAACCTGCGCGACCATCCAACAGTAAATCTGCACTGGCAACTCCTGTTCAAGTCTACGGGCCGTTTTCACTGGCACCAGGCCGGCCTGCGCTACACGGCCGACGGTTCGCATATGAAAAACGACATGATCGTTTACATCGCTGCCGTTCCCGAATTCGCCGTCGACTCGGCCGAGTTCCTCTTCGTGCGTCCGACGCTCAACCTTGCCGTCGGGCAGGGTGATTTGCGTTTGCGCAGCGCCGACATTCAGGACCAACCGTTACTCAATTACCGCTATTTCGAAGAATCGTTCGATCGTGAGCGGCAGAGGGAAGCCATTCGGCTTTGTACCGAACTGATAGAAGAGCACCCTGCCTTTCGCACTATAAGCGGGGAAGTTTTGCTGGGACCTGGAAACGCGCTGCATGACAATGCGGCCCTTGACCAATGGGTTCTTGCCAACTCCGATACGGGGCATCATACTTCCAGCACTTGCAAGATGGGTCTGCCAACCGACCCGCTGGCTGTTGCAGATCAGGCCGGCCGCGTGTACGGCATAGACCGCCTACGAATAGTCGATGCCTCACTTATGCCGAACAGTGTCCGCGCCAACATCAACGCCACTGTGATGATGATGGCAGAAAAAGTCGCCGCGGAGATGGCCGGCTAAAGTTAAATGCCGTTACGGTATTCTCGAAGTACCACAGGAAGTAGCCGGCCGCCAGACTAGTAGCGAGACTGACAACCTTCTCTGGAGCATAATGGAGTCGCAGAAATGACCCGCCAAATTCTTATTGGCGACATTCGATGGCGTTGCGTTTCATTGCAAGAAAGGGAGAGGACCCAATGCTCACGCAGCAACAGATCAGCTTCTATCACGAACATGGCTTCTTGCGCATCCCGCGAGTGTTTACGCCTGAACAGACCCGAGAACTTTCGGACGAGTTGGACCGGCTCGTAGAGGACTGGGCCTTCACCAACCCAGGCTGGACCGGCCCTTGGCGACAGGCCTACATGGACCCTGAAACAGAAAAGAAGGCAAAATTGACGGCAATGCAAGACCTGCACTATTACTCGGTTGCCTGGATGCGAGCGGCTACCAATCACAGGCTCGCCGGGGCCCTCAGCGACCTTTTGGGCCCCAATGTGGAATTGCATCATACTACTTTGCACATCAAGCCGCCGCAGGCCGGTCATCCGTTCCCACTGCATCAGGATAACCCGTTTTACCCCCACCAGGACGGGCGCTTCATCGATGTGCTGGTCCACCTTGACGATACGTACCACGAAAATGGGGAAATCCGATTCCTCGATGGCTCGCACAAAATGGGCCACCTGGACCATATCCTTGAGACCGAAGACGGCCCGTGCTCACCCCATCTGCCCACCAATAAGTTTCACCTCGAAGATACGGTGGCGGTTCCGGCAAAGGCCGGCGACGTCGTTGTTTTCTGCATTGATACGGTCCATGGCTCCTACATTAACCAGACGACGGATCCCCGCCGGCTGGTGCGAATGGGTTACCGCGACCCGCAGAATCGCGAGGTAGCCGGAAAAAGGGTGGAACGGGGCGGCATGATCGTCAGCGGCTATCGCGAGCGCAGCGAGGGGGATGAGCTGCTGCCGACGAAGCCCGCCAATGCGTAATCCGTGGGGCCTGCATTCAGGGGCGTGGTTGCCGCGTGATCTATGACACTCTGATCGTGGGCGCCGGCTCGGCGGGAAACATTCTCGCCGCGCGCCTGACCGAAGACGCATCCCGTCAGGTGCTCCTGCTGGAAGCAGGCCCGGACTACCCAACGATGGCTAGCCTGCCGGCAGACATCCGGTTGGGCTACGGTACTTCCTCCGGTATGGTCGCCAGGAGCCACGACTGGGGATACACGGCGCAAGCGACCCCGCAGCGCGACAATGTGCCGGTGCCTCGTGGTAGAGTGGTGGGGGGCTCCAGCGCCGTGAACGCGCAGATCTTCCTGCGCGGCATCCCGGAAGATTTCGCCGCCTGGGTCGCGCTGGGCAACGAAGAGTGGAGCTTCGAGCGTGTGCTGCCCTACTATTGCAAGCTGGAAAATGACCACGACTTTGGCGCCGAAGACTATCATGGAAATGACGGGCCCATCGGCGTGCGCCGCTACCCAGAGGAAGATTGGGGCCCGGATCAACTGGCCTGGGCCGAGGCATGTCGCCAGGCCGGCTTCCCGGATTGTCCCGACGCCAATCATCCGCTGTCAACCGGCGTGGGCCCTTATCCTCTCAATAATATTGGGGGAATTCGCCAGAGTACGGCAGTGACCTACTTGGCCCAAGCCCGAAATCGCCCCAATCTCCATATCCTGGCGGAATGCACGACACGCCGGATCCTATTGGAGAACGGAAGCGCAGTCGGTGTTGAAGTGGTACGTAGCGGGAAGGTGGTGCAGTATTATGCCGAAGAAACCGTACTCTGCGCAGGCGCGATAGGCACACCGCAGATCATGATGCTTTCCGGTATCGGCCCGGCGCCGCATCTGCGAGAAATCGGTGTGAACGTAAGCCACCACCTTCCTGGAGTAGGAAGCAACCTGCGCGATCATCCGGCCGTAAACCTGCAGTGGCAGCTGTCGTTCAAGCCATCAAACCGCTTCCACTGGCATCAAGCCTGCCTGCGCTACACAGCCGACGGTTCGGACCTGACGAACGACATGACCGTCTACATCGCGGCAGTACCTGACCGTAGCGGCGACACCGGCGATTTCCTGTTCGTACGCCCAACGGTCAACCTTGCCGTCGGGCAGGGTGAATTGCGTTTGCAAAGCGCCGCCATCCAGGACCAGCCCTTGCTCCGGTATCGCTATTTCGAAGAATCTTTCGACCGCAAACGCCAGCGAGAAGCAATCCGGCTCTGTACCGAACTGATCGAAGAGCACCCAGCCTTTCGCGATATCTGCGGAAACGTGTTGCAAGGCCCGGGCCGCGCGCTACATGACAATGCCGCGCTGGATCATTGGATTCTTGCCAACTCCGATACGGGGCATCATACTTCCAGCACTTGCAAGATGGGCCTGCCATCGGACCCGCTGGCTGTCGCCGACCAATCCGGCCGCGTACACGGAATCGACGGACTGCGTATTGTCGATGCCTCACTCATGCCGGACAGTGTCCGCGCCAACATCAACGCCACAGTGATGATGTTGGCAGAAAAAATCGCCGCGGAGATGATTGGCGGGAATTGACCGCCTGCGGTGGTTTTTGCTAACTGGAATGTAATGCTTGGCTGTCAGGGTCAAGCCGAACATAACCACTTCATCAGGAACAGAATGGAGTCTCAGAAATGACCCGCCGAATTCTTATTACCGACATTGCATGGCCAGATCTCGACATTGAAAAGGAGGTGCTGGCTGCAGTTGAAGGCAAGGTCATGGTGGCCGGAGATGGAACGCCGGAAGAGATCATCGCACTGGCGCCGCAAGCGGACGCGATCCTGACTTGCTGGAAGGATGTACCGGCGGAGGCTCTTGATATTGCACCCAACTGCCGGGTTGTCAGCCGTTATGGCATCGGGCTGGACAACATTCCGATCGGCCGTGCAACCGAGTTGGGCATGCTCGTCACCAATGTTCCTGACTTTTGCCTGGAGGAGGTTTCGGACCACGTCATGGCATTGTTGCTTGCCACGGCCCGTCAACTCTTGCCTCTTGCGCGCACGCCTGAGCGCAGCGGCTGGACCAGGGAAACGCCGCGACCGATTCCGCGAGTAAAGGGCCAGACGCTGGGGCTAATCGGGTTCGGCAACATCGCGCGCGCGCTTGTTCCCAAGGCGCTGGGGTTCGGACTGCGTGTCATGGCCTATACGCCGCGGCTGCGTCCAGAAGACGCGCCTCAAGGGGTAGAAGTGACGAACGACCTCGCGACGCTGCTTGCCGCGGCCGATTACGTGTCAATCCACAGCCCGCTCACAGAAGAGACGGCCCATCTCATCGACGATGCCGCGCTTGCGCAGATGAAACCCAATGCGTTGTTGATCAATACCAGTCGCGGGGGTGTGATAGACGAGGGGGCGCTCGTCCGGGCACTTAAGGAAGGACGCATCGCCGGCGCGGCCCTTGACGTGACTGATCCGGAGCCGCCATCAGGAGACAATCCTCTGTTGTCGCTGGAAAATGTGATCGTTACTCCACATGCTGCCTTTTACTCGGTGGCGGCCACGGCGGAGTTGGCTCGCAAGGCTGCTGAAAATGTGGTAACAGTGCTGCGTGGGGAAGTTCCCAAGACACTCGTAAATGCGGAGGTGCTGGACCAGGAGAACTGTCGGTTGTCCATGTAGGGGAGGGTCTAGCTTAACCAGCTTCTAAACCGCGGCTGTCCACGAAATTATTCTCCAGGCCGAGCGAGTCCAGTTCCGGGAACTGCAGAACGGCCAGAAACGAATCGTTAAAGTCCGCGCGGCCCGAGAGTTCATGGTATTCCACGATTTGGGGAAGCGACCGGGCCACCATTCGCTCACGGAATGAGAGCAGTGCGATCTTGGCGCCTTCACCGGCAGCATTACCCACCGCCTTGATCCGTTCAACGGGCACGGGCGGCACCAGCCCGATTATGCGTGCGCTTTGGGGATTAATGTAGCTGCCAAAGGAGCCGGCCAGAAAGATTTCGACAAGTTCATCCGCCTCGACGCCCAGTTCCTGCATGACCACGTCGATACCGCCGGCGATGGATCCCTTGGCAAATTGAAGCTCGCGCACGTCGCGCTGGGTCAGTACTATCGGTTTGTCGCCGCCGGACTCTTCAGGCCACGCCAAGACAAAGGAACGCCGGCCCTCGTCGCCGGTTATGATACGTTGTGCCAGTTCGGGTGCGACCATTTGGGTCGCGTCCTCCGCCTTCACGAACCGTCCCGACGGAAGCAATAGCCCGCTTAATCGCAGTTGGGCCACCGCGTCCAGCAAGCCGGAACCGCAGAGTCCAATCGGCGGAACATCCCCAATCACCTGGAGCTCTATCCCGTCCAGGGTGATGGTCACGGCCTCGATAGCGCCGTCGCTGGCGCGCATACCGTCCTGGATCTGCGCACCCTCAAAGGCAGGCCCGGCGGGCGCAGCTGTGGCCACTGTGCGGGCGGCAGATCCCAGAATGATTTCTCCGTTGGTCCCAACATCAACCAGCAGCCGCACCCCTTCATTCTGTGCCAAGCCGGTGGCCAATAGCCCTGCCACAAGATCGGCGCCCACATAGGCGCCGAGATAGGGGAGACAGTGTATCTGTGCCTGGGGCAGAATGTCGAGGCCAACCTCCTGGGCCGACGCCTGCACCATATCTTCGACAGCGGGAATAAACGGTTCGAGACCTATCGGCTCCGGGTCGACGCCCAAAAACAGATGCTGCATAGTGGCATTGCCGGCGGTTACGACTTCATACACCTCGTGCGCCGCCACCTGCCCTTCCACCAGGAGTTGGGCGATGAGGCCGTTCAGAGTGCGGAGGATGACCTCGTTCAATTGGGACAGGCCGTCCTGGTTGAGCATGGTGTAGCTGATTCGGGAGATTACGTCGGCTCCCTGTGCTGCTTGGCCGTTGAGGGCGGAACGGACTGCGACCGGCGCGCCACTGTTGAGATCGATCAACATGCCCACGACGGTAGTTGTGCCAATATCAAAGGCCAGGCCAAATGAGCGGCTGTTGGTATCGCCTCCCTCGACGCAGACCAACTCGTGTCCGACCACCACGGCAGTGACCTGCCACTGGTGGCGGCGCAAAACGCCCGGCAACTGGCGCAACAGGTTGAGCGATGCCTCAATCGCATACCCTTCAGGCTCTAGTGCGTCGCGGATGCGGCTGAAATCGCTGCGTTGGTCTTCCAAGGAAGGCGGCGTCAGGGTCAGGGGGATCTTGTAGACGTTTGCGTTGAGGATAACGTGCCGGTCGACCCCCATCAGTGCCGCTTTGGGGTTTCCCATCAGCCGCGGCACGTGGCAGATTACGTCGGAATTGGCTTCACTGCGGCATGAGAGCCGCCAGCCATCGGCCAGTTCCTCTTCGGTAAAGATCCTGCGGTCGGCCGCGGTAGCGCCGTTTTGCCCGAGCAGGATGCGGACCTTGCATTTGCCGCAGGTTCCTTTGGCGCCGCAAGTGCTGTCGATGGGCAGGCCAATCCAGTTAGCGGCGTTGAAGATCGTCATTCCTGGGGGAACGCGGGTCACCTTGTCGTGGGGACGGAACTCGATGGAGACTTTGGTCGTGCGCGTGGGTGCAGTTATTGTCATTACAGCGAACGCAGATGCCTTTCCGGATGGAACGGAATGAAGGTTAGATCGATGCTTGCTGGCGCTTTCGTTCCGATCGGAATGCCTGAATCAGGTTGGCCGCATAGGCGTCGTGCCCCATGAGCAGGTCAGCGGCGTAGATTGCGTGCCGGATTTCGGCCTCAAGCGGATTGGTGATTGCCGAGTTCAGGCCTGCGGCGATCGCCATGGACAGGAACGCTGCGTTTACGGTCGGCCGCCATGGCAGACCGAAGGAGATGTTGCTGGCGCCGCATGTCATGTTGACACCCAGGCTTTCGCGGATTATGCGGATAGTCTCCAGTGTGATCAGGGCGGCATTGTCATCGGCGCTGACAGTGAGGGCCAGCGGGTCGATCACCACGTCCTCGGCCGGAATGCCGTGGTCTGCGGCGCGCTCGACTATGAGTGTGGCGATGCGCAGCCGCTCCTGCGGGTCGCTGGAGATGCCGGTATCGTCATTGGCAACGCCGACGACGGCCGCGCCATATTTCTTGACAAGCGGTAGTACCGTCTCCAGCCGCTCATCCTCGTAGGTTACTGAATTGACGAGGGCCTTGCCTTCGTAGGCGGCGAGACCCTCCTCCAGCGCTTCGACCACCGAAGAATCGATCGAAATCGGCACGTCCACGGTCTGTTGCACGGCTTGGATGGCTTGACTGAGAATTTCCGGCTCGACGCCGTCGACAGGTACGCCGGCGTTGATGTCGAGAACATGCGCGTGCGCGTCAACCTGCCGGCGCGCATCGCGGCAGACCATGCTCATGTTGCGGTCGATCATCTGCTTGGTCAGGATTTTGCGGCCGGTGGGGTTGATGCGTTCGCCTATGATAACAAAGGGGTGTTCGGGACCGATAACGACAGTTTTCTTTGCGGAGGAAATCACGGTGTTCATGTCTGGCTACTCGTCATGTGGTCCGGCTTTGACCATGAGTTCCTCGACAGCTTGCACCGCGCTGGCCAGGGCTGAAGCGCCTTCGCCGGCATTGCCCCCCATGGTGATGTCATACCCCATTTCGACCATGAGTTTCTTGGCCAGACGCACAGCGGCGCTGGCATCAGTCGCGAAGCCGTCCGCCCCAACGCTGTCGGCGTACTCCTGCGTCACAGGCGCGCCGCCCACCATCACCCTGACCGAGTCTCGCAATCCGGCCTCGGTCAACGCGGCCAGATTCGACTTGAAGAAGGGCATTGTCGTGGTCAGAAAGGCGGAGAAGCCCAGAAGCTGGGGCTGATGTTCCTGTACTGCGGCGACGACATCTTCCGGCTTGACATTGACGCCCAAGTCAACGATGTCGAAGCCCTCGCCCTCAAGCATGATATTGCATAGGTTCTTGCCAATATCGTGGACATCGCCCTTGACGGTCAACATAACGACCTTGCCAATCGGCTCCGCGCCTTTGTCGACCAGCAGCGGGCGCAGTAGGGCCATGGCTCCTTGCATGGCCCGCGCCGCAACCAGCATTTCGGGCACAAAGTATTCGCCGATCTCGAACAGACGGCCAACTTCTTGCAAAGAAGGAATGAGCGCGCCGAAGAGGATGTCCAGGGGATCCATCCCCATTTCAATACCCTCTTCCGTGAGCTCGACCACCTCCCGCGCCTCACCGACTAAAGTGTGTTCGTACAGCCCTTTTTTGATTTCTTCTTCACGTCTCATTGTAGGGGGCTCCTATTGGTAGCGATTGTCTTTGCAGGTCTCCACGATCGCCTGTAGGTTGGCGAGCGGCGCCTGAAGCGGAACGGCGCATTCGGGTGCAATAATATCTACACCGGCGTCGATTGCGGCTTGTGCTTCGGCGCGTGCCTCCTCCGGGCCGCGGGAATACAAGGTGATTGGGTTGTTGACGTTGCCCGTCAGCTTCATCTTTCCGGCGGCCTTCTCGACCATAAGATCGGGCGCGTTGGCCGACTCGAAATGGTAGCAGGCAAAGCCGGCCTCGTTAAAATACTCGACCCTGTCCAGCGTCCGCCCGCAACAGTGCAGGATGACGGGCGCCTCCACCTGCGGCACCAGCTCCTGGTGGTGGGGCAACAGGAAGTCCCGGTACATGGTGTTGCGAACCAAGTCGCCGGTGGCGTGGTCGGCCCAGACGATGGCGTCGGCGCCGGCCTCCAACTGGGCCGCGGCAAACAGGAGCGGTACCGGCGCCAATGTTTCCAACGACTTGCGCACCCGATCCGGGTCCATAATAGTGTCGAAGAGGAACTCCTGGGTGTTGTAGCAGTGGTAGGATAGGGTCCACGGCCCCATAACCTTGCCCAAAACCATAACCTCGTCGCCAAAGTGCTGTTTGAGAAGGCGGATGGCATCAATGGCGCACTTGACGTACTTATCTTCCAGGAACGAATCGGGAAAGCCGTCAGGCAGTTTGATTTCTGCATCGCGGTCGGCCCAGGGCGAATCGGTCGGGTTAGGCATCATGTCGGTGTCGGACCAATCCACTTGGCAACCGAGCGCCATTGCCTCCTGGGCAATACTGAAGATCGGCATTACGCTGTCGAATCCCATCACTTCATGCGCGCCGGCGGCGAGTGTCGCCATCGGCTCCGGTTCGACATTTGCATGGGGGAAGTGCGCGCCGGTGATGTCCATCAGTTCGTAGGTGATAACGGACACAATGCTGGCTGCGGGCGGTCTGTCCACCGGGTCGCCGTTCAGCCCAGCCAAGAACCGTTGTTTTG
Organism: Caldilineaceae bacterium; assembly: GCA_965221345.1. GTDB lineage: Bacteria > Chloroflexota > Anaerolineae > Caldilineales > Caldilineaceae > Bin5. The sequence goes on along the minus strand of CBDCSD010000002.1, from coordinate 3,036,036 downwards.
GTGTCATCTGTTCCATTGCTTGCTCCCTTTGACGCTAGTTTCAGATCGGTTCGTGCGGCCAAGGTAGGGCCGCGGCCCATGCGCGATGTCTACCAACTGTTCGGATCGAGCCCCAAGGTTCGCCCCTCCTGGCAGATGGCGGTCCAGGTGGTCTCGTCGATTTCGATACCCTCGGACTCTTTGCGCTGCGCGCTGCGAAACTCCGGCTCTCCCGGGGCAAGAATCTCCTTAAATCCAGGCGCGAGGCGGCTGGATTTTACGTGCCGGAGCAGCGCCTCTACCTCTTCATAGTAGGTAGAAAGCTCGGTAAAATGTTCGATGTTGTAGACGGTGAAGAGGACGCCATTGCTCCTCATGGTCCGAGAACCGTCGGCACAGCCCTCGCCACTGAGCGTGCCACCAAGCAATTCTACCACAAGGCCCAGGGCATAGCCCTTATGGGCAACGACGCCACCCAATGGCAGGATGGCTCCTGGGGGATCTGCTCTGAAATCGTTGGGGTCGGTCGTGGGGTTGCCGTCGGCGTCGATCAGCCAGCCCTCGGGCACATGCTTGCCCTGATTGATGGCGACGCGCACCTTGCCTTCAGCCACGACTGAGGTGGTCATGTCGACCAGAATCGGGTCAGTTTCGGGGCGGGGCGCGGAAAATGCAATCGGGTTGGTGCTGATACGGCCCTCCAGCCCGCCAAAGGGGGCAATCTGATAGCCAAGATGTCCAGCGTTCACGAACGCCAGGGCGATCAAGTTCCCTTGACGCGCCGCCATGAGCGGATAGGCGCCGGCGCGGCCCACGTGGCTCGTGTTGCGCAATGTCACTGTGGCCAGACCGTGTTGGCGGGCCTTGTCTATGGCCAGATTCATCGCGAAGGTTGCGCCGACCTGGCCCAGGGCGCCGCCGGCGTCGACGACAGCAGTGCTGGGGTAGTCGCGAACTATGGTGGGTGTCGCACGGGGCTGAAAGCGTCCCTCGCGGATGGCCCGCGTGTACTCGTAGTAACGTATGGCGCCATGGGAGTCGTGTCCGAAGAGATTCGACTCCACGAGGTGGTCGACCACGGCGTGGGCGTCCTCGGTGGTGCAACCTGATGCCTCAAACAGTTGATAGCCGAGTTCGCGCAGAGCGGAAGGTTGGATATTGGGCATGATGCTCCTATTTTACTCTATTTTCCGAAAGCTGTACGAAATATGTCATCATTGAATTCGATTGCCATTTAACTGTGTGCCGCATGCGGTCCGTGGCGCGAACCTAGGAAGCCAAGTCAGCCTTGTCTTCGGCAAACGGCCTACCATTGTCCAGCGCAAGTTGCGCGCCCAGGTGGCGCCGCGCTGCGCCCAGATCGGCGCTCTCCAGGTAGTTTTGCACCTCGCTGAGGGTGTAGCTCTGCACCTCTTCAGGAATTGGCAGCAGCGGCTGCACCGGATCCGGAATAACTGGAACAATGCGGGTTACGTGTTGAAGTTGGCTGGTGTTTTCGGGCTCAGTACGGGACGCCATGTGGGCGAAGAGAACGTGGGACAGAATATCCGGGTGGCTGATGAAGACGGGCGAATGCGTGTTACAAATCACCTGGCGCAGGGGCAGTTCTGACCGGTCTGGATCTGAAAAATCGGTGGCCAAGTCCTGTAGAATCTCGGTCATGCCTTTCAGGCGGGAGGGATGAACGTTGTTCTCGGGGTCCTCAAAGCAAAGGAGACCCTCATGCGCAGGATCGTTTCTGAGCGTGACCAGGACCAGCATCCTGAGCGTGCCATCGGAAAGTAGGCGGGACGATAGACGCCGTCCATCCTCGGCCTCCGCCCAGATTACAAATCGCTCAGTTGCGGGATCGTTTTCCACTTCGACCTGAATTGTGCCCGGCATGTAGTTGGCCAGATCCCGGGAGACATCGGCCAAAAGCATTGGATCATTGGCATTCATGCGCGCCAGCACGTTGGGCAAATTCCTACCGTCGGCGGCCAGCTTGGCAGGCGCCGTCAAGGAGTTGGGCTGGCGCAGGATTGCTGGATTCAGGTGTAAGAAGCGCCATGCCCGCATCTCTTCGGCCGCCGCGAATGCGTGCGGAAACTCGGTATTTCTGGCTCCACTTAACAGGGTACGCTCCGCCTCCGCGGCAACAATGTCGCGCCTACCGCTATTGCCGTCCTGATGCAAAGCAATCGTCGGTCCTCTCCCTTCCTTTTGCGTGGAAATGAAAGGAGAAGAGCGGCCACCGGTCATCGCCGGAATCCAGGGGCCACCGGTCTTCAGTTTGTTGGACTTCGTCCACCTGTCTTTGTGACGCGGGATGGGCGCCAAGTACTCATGTTCGACGGCAAGCCGTTCCAGACCCAGTACATCTTTTCGACGGGCAACCTCCAACTCGTAGCGCATGCGGGGAAACTTTAGTTCCTGCCGTATGCCCCAGTCGTCCTGAACATTTTGATTCACCAGCATCTCTACTGCCACACGGATGCGGTCTGCCGAACCACCGTCGGGGAGGATAGTGAAAAGTTCGCCCGCTTCGCCCCGCGTCTGCTGAAAGGCTGTGCTCAGTTTGGAGTCGGCCAGACGCCCAAGCAATTGCAGGGCGTCGAAGAGATTGCTCTTGCCCACCCCATTTGCGCCTACGATGACCTGCAAAGGGGACAGATCCAGCGAAAAATCCTGGAACGTCTTAAAGCCATCGAGTTCGATTCGGGTAATCATTTCATTTCTCACACCACTGTTTAGCGGTTCCCATTATACCACAATTTTTCCAGATTCAGGCTGTTGGAAATGTTGAAAGCGCGTGTCACGAAATAGGAGTTGCTACACGACCCGGTGGCTCGACCATGTCTCAGCAGAGAACAGCCAGCGGTCTTACGCGCAATCGTAGTCGTAACGGAGCCTTCGGCATGGGCTGGGGCTCATGTCGGCCCGCGGGCACCAGTCGCTTGGCCGGCGGGCTCTTCTACGCACGCTAAATTAATCACTCATGTTACGCAGTCAGGGGATCGAGGCGAATTGGATTCAACTGACACAAGGCCTCGAAAGCCTGTTTCAGGGCAGAAAGGTACAAGTGAGTCTTGAGGGCATAATGGTTTTTCTTTGTATGCGCCTTAAGCATCTCCAGCTTGGCAAAGGACCAGAGAGCAGCCACAAAGTGATTGGTTTGCGTGGTTGGTGTGCGGGTCGGTGATTTGGCGAGGGAAGCGTTCTGTTTGAGAGCGCGATGATACTCTTCCACTTTCCACCGTTTCTGGTAGATTGTGATGAGTTGGTCAGCTGTCAGGGCGGAATCACTGGTCACCAGATAGCGCACAGCGGTCGAGCCATCTGCGTTTGTGCAGGTCTGACGGAGCAGATAGAGGGGGAAAGATACCTGTTCCAGATAGATGACGGTCACTGTGTTTTCTGGCAGGTCGAGTTGGTTCAGTCTGTGATAGCGACCATGTAGTTTGTCTTGTTGGCAAAGGGCGATTTTGCGATTGGTCTTGAGCGCCATGATAAACTCCTTGTCTAACTTGAGTTTGATATAGCTCATGTCCTCAGCCGCAGCAAACCAGATGTCATTGAGCACATAGCGGAAGGGAATCCGGTTACGCACACAGTTTTGCAGCATGGCGCGATAATGCTCGTTCTTGGTCACCGCACTGCGTCGTTTCATCTTCCCCTGCTTGTCAAGGTACGATTCGGTCTTGGATACCAAGCGATAGGTCACCGGCAACGAGACCTCGCCAACCGTGTACAAAGCGGTGATAAAGTTGATGCCCTTGACCATCCGTCCTTGCGCATGGTCGTAGTGCCAACAGATCAGTTCGTTTTCATCGGTGTAGGGCTTTTCGACAATGCTGTCGTCAATCGTGATGACACCTTCCTCACCTTGCATGGTGCGTACAGAGGGCTTGACCATCTGCCACCAGTCTGCCGGCTCCAGTCGTCGTCGGTTGAGCATGCGACTGACTTGGTCGTGGCTGATCGCCTTGTCCATCAACGCCGACATACCTGTCGCTGTCGTTGCCGAAAATGAACTCAGTAGATAGTCCGAATACAGGTCAAAGAGTTTGAACTTCATGTCTCACCTCCTGACCTTATTCTACCTAACGCGTCATCGACTGCGTAACATCAGTTAATCAGTTGGACATTGGTCCAAGAGGGTAACGGGCAGTGGGGTAGCCTAGGAACGCCCGTAGTGGCGACTACAGCGTGAATTAACGTAATTGTCAGCTACGACAGTTCCTGTCAGCTTTCTGTCAGCATCAAAGTCTAGTTGGTGTCATACTCTCTCCTCGGGATCCTCTATACTGGAGTGCACTCCCCCAGGCGACCTGTAGTTTTCACATTGATGCGCGCCTTATCGGCGCTGAAATTCATCCAGCACCTACTGCCAAGAAAAAGCCAAAGAAATCCGCCAGCAGTTGTGTCGCCTCATCAGCCCCGCACAACGGTGAAGGAAGAAATCCAATGAACGCCAGGCAACTAAATTGACGCGAATTCCTGCGAACCACTGTCGCTGGTGGTGGCACCTTGGTGCTGGCTTCGACCTTGCCCGTTCAGGTAGCACATGCTCGAGCAGGCTACTTTCTCTCGGATCCTTTCCTCGAAGACCTCAGCACTCAAAAAAACATTGATGCTGGACTGGGAGGATTTTGGGTTGCAAGCGTTTTTCTCAAGTCTTTTGCCCACAACTTGAATCCATCCAATATGGACCTGGCCGTACTGAAATACTTGCGCAACGCTGGAGGTGAGTACAAGACATTTTCCGATGCCATGAAGCTGTGGAAACTGATTCCTGATCAGATACGGGCGGCAGACCCAGAAGCCGTGCAAGGTTTTCTCAAGAACAAAGAATGGTCTCACAGAGTACCAAAGAGCATGGGAGGAGCAACGACAGCGGAAAATGGAATATGGGAGCTCACCGAACTCAACAGAAGGAGAGGCAACCGTGTGATGACAACAGAGGAATATAAGAATGCCCTAAGAGTAATGCGCTCAGATGCCATCAAGGTGGCTCTTAAAGTGACCCTAAGAGGTATGGTCAGGGGAGCTGTTGCAGGAATAGTTTTAGCTGCTACATTGTCTTCCCTTGAATACGGACTGCTTTTTGCGAGGGGCGAATTATCCAGGGATGAACTGACACACAGAATTGTAAGTAGCAGCATAATGGCTGGCGTCTCGTCGTTCATAGTAGCGGGACTATTGATAGGCCTAGCCATGTTGTTCCCTCCCTTGATCCTCGCAGTCGCCCCAGCATTGCTCCCTCTTCAGATTGCATCCTTCGTATATCTTGGAATGCGCTTTGCTGTGTTGGGGAAGTCATGGTACGACTTTCTGGTACAGCAAGATTGTCTCAGCGACCTTTGTCGAGTGCTGAAGAGAATAGACAAGATTCTGTCTGAAACACTCGATGAAGTGAGAGACGATTTCTGGGGTTTCCTGGAGAAACTGACCGACTGGGTAGAAGAACGGCCGCTCTACGTGGCCATCGAAGGTCTGTTTCCTAGAGGGAGAGACGTCGAGCAGGCTCCTCGGATTGAGAAGACAGCATTATACTTTGGGCATCTTCTGAAAGAGTACGGGTATTCCAATAGGCTGGATACCGTTGTTGTTGACATTCGGGATTCATTGGAAATGATGGTTTCCAATGAGTTTGAAGATGATGTCAGGTTCACAAGAGGAGTATACTCCAGGGCTAGCAGGGCCGAGCCCTACGGCCCGGATTGGCCATCCTCATGGCCCCATACGTGGCAGGACAGAGAAACCGATCGGTAGAGCAGAGCGGCTAGATTGGTACAGGTGCGAGGGACAGTTCTGGCAGACGAGGAGGTAGCAACTGTGTTCAGGTTTTTGGGTTTCGCAATCTTGTCTCTGATTATCATAGTGCTTGTCCCCTTGATCATCCAACTCTTTGCAGCGGCTGCATTCCTATTTGTCGGTTTGGCTCTTCTCGTGGCCAGCTGTCTACTCGTTTTCCGTCTTGTTAGGGCATTCACCTCTCCGAAGATTGAACAGGCGAGGCAACGCCCGAAGATGAGGGAGCGGCATCAGGAGGGGCAGAATCGTCGCCAAACTCAGGACCGACACCTGAAATACAGACGACGCCAGAAGGCGGACCGTCCACAAAATCAAGGCCGACATCAGGAGAACAGCCGGCACCAGCAGAAGAAACAGGAATGGCGCGCCGGGCAACACAAGAAAGCAAACACACAACCTGGTTCGTATTATGAGATGCTGGGCATTGAATCCAATGTAACGCGTAAAGAAATTGAAAAGGCTTGGAGGAGAATAGATTTCGGGCAGTATCTTCCTATAGAAATTCGTCGGATGTACTTTCAGGCATATAGTGTCCTAATCAATCCGGAAGAACGGCGCAAGTACGACGCCGAGTTGGGGAGAAAGCGACACGAGAAGGAGCCAAACCAATACCAAGAGCATAGGCGACGTCAAGAACGGGAACAGAAGTGTTACCAGGAACGAGACCGGCATAGGCATACCGGGCGACATGTTAAGCCCCCACTTTCCGGCACGTATTATGAACTGTTGGGTATCGAACGCAACGCAACCCGTGATGAGATTGCGAAGGCTTGGCGGAGGTTTGCAATACAGTGGCATCCTGACGTATGCAACCACCCTGACGCGACCGCAATTTTTAAGGCGGGCAATGAAGCGCAAGAAGCGTTGAAAGATCCTGCGAGGCGAAGCCTGTACGACGCGCAACTGAGCCGCAGCGAGCAAGCAACGCGAGAAGAGAACCAATCCCAATACCAGAGCCCTTCGCAGAACCGTCAACCGAGCCGACATTGGCATACTACGAAACGCTCACAGCAGAACCGACACAGGAGTGCCGAGGAGAACAGGCGTCAAAACGGTCACCGAGGGACTAATCAGAGCGCTCATGATACCCGCTCCCGGCGTTCCACCCACTCTAGGGGACGATACTTCATCGGAACTTGGGCGAGAATCAGGCAAGGTCCCTGGAGAGGTTCATGGGGGGCGTGGATAGAGTCGTTATACGTCAGAGAAGGCGATCATGCTCTCATCAGACGGCGAGATGGTCGAGAAATCCTGGTTGTGGTCATTGCAGTCCTATCGCGTTCTCCAGGAAACCGTGTTACATTGTGCCGTGTGGAGAGCATATGAGTAACTCATGTTACGCAGTCGGGGCGTCAAGACGCACTGGTTCCAACTGGCACAAGGCCTCGAAAGCCTGTTGCAGGGCCGAGAGATACAAGTGGGTCTTGAGCGCATAGTGGTTCTTGTTGGTGCGCACCTTGAGCAACTCCAGCTTGGTGAAGGTCCAGAGAGCAGCCACGAAATGATTGGTCTGGGTGGTTGGTGTGCGGGTCGGTGATTTGGCGAGCGATGCGTTCTGCTTGAGAGAGCGATGATACTCCTCCACTTTCCACCGTTTCTGGTAGATTGTGATGAGTTGGTCAGCTGTCAGGGCGGAATCACTGGTCACCAGATAGCGCACAGCGGTCGAGCCATCTGCGTTTGTGCAGGTCTGACGGAGCAGATAGAGGGGGAAAGATACCTGTTCCAGATAGATGACGGTCACTGTGTTTTCTGGCAGGTCGAGTTGGTTCAGTCTGTGATAGCGACCATGCAGTTTGTCTTGTTGGCAAAGGGCGATTTTGCGATTGGTCTTGAGCGCCATGATAAACTCCTTGTCTAACTTGAGTTTGACATAGCTCATGTTCTCAGCCGAAGCAAACCAGATGTCATTGAGCACATAGCGGAAGGGAATCCGGTTGCGCACACAGTTTTGCAGCATGGCACGAAAATGCTCGTTCTTGGTCACAGCGCTGCGTCGTTTGCGGTTGCCCTTTTTGTCAATGTGCGATTCGGTCTTGGTCACCAACCGATAGGTCACCGGCAACGAGACCTCGCCCACCGTGTACAAAGCGGTGATAAAGTTGATGCCCTTGACCATCCGTCCTTGCGCATGGTCGTAGTGCCAACAGATCAGTTCGTTTTCATCGGTGTAGGGCTTTTCGACAATGCTGTCGTCAATCGTGATGACACCTTCCTCACCTTGCATGCTGCGTACAGAGGGCTTGACCATCTGCCACCAGTCTGCCGGCTCCAGTCGTCGTCGGTTGAGCATGCGACTGACTTGGTCGTGGCTGATCGCCTTGTCCATCAACGCCGACATACCTGTCGCTGTCGTTGCCGAAAATGAACTCAGTAGATAGTCCGAATACAGGTCAAAGAGTTTGAACTTCATGTCTCACCTCCTGACCTTATTCTACCTAACGCGTCATCGACTGCGTAACATCAGTGACTAATTTGAAGCAAAGCAGACAGCCGCAGTAGGATAGAAACGCTGGCAGAGGAAGCATTAAAACGCGCTATAGGATCAAGAATCCATATCTGTAGCGATGCAAAGGAGGACCATATCTTATGGTCGCTATTAATCGGCCCAATAGAGACGCCCTAACCAAAGCAATTGATATCTTCCGGGATGTGATGCGGCCATTTCTCATTCGAAGCCTTAGACGGGAACACGGCCCAAACGTAGAGGAGGCAATAAGGCAGTCGCTGCAGTACGAGCAACAGATCATTGACTTTGAACGGAATCTGCAGCAGGGCGGCGACCTAGCATCGGCAGTCGACGTAAATCATTTCCCGCGCCTAGTCGAACATCATTGGCGCGACGTTTTCTCCGCTCCTTTCAGTGGCGACCAGACGATTGTGCGTAAACTATGGGTCATCAAAGGGGCTCGGAACGAGGTGTCTCATCCCCCCACGCGGGATTTGGACGCAAATTACACCGAGGATTGCCTCTCTCACATAGCTTATGTACTCGGAAAGGTCAATTCCCTGGAAGGCAAGAGAACTGTTGAAGGGATCAGATCTGCTCTGACCGACCTGTCAGTTCCAGGGAACGATGTCAGAAGCAATGGCATTCCTTTTCAGGCACAGTCAGAAAACAGGGCTTTCTCAAGGGGAGTTGAGAAGACCGAAAAAGCCAGCACAAGGCATAGAGCCAGAGCACAGGCCAGAGCAAGGCAAGAAGCTAGAACAAAGAAAGAAGCCAAAGCCGGCAAAGGTGAGGATGCAAAAAAAATCGTGATTTTTGCAGCATTGGGTGCGGCATTAGGACTCATCTCATATCTGAGACGAAAGGCCCGCCCAGGGGAATATCACGAGCAATGACGGTCGTCTAAGTCAAACTCAGTCTGACCGGCGCGCAGATGCAAGAAATGCGACTCCTCGCTCCAGCAACTGTGTTCGAATGCGAGTATCCTGAATATCAGTGTCATACTCTTAATTGAACTGAGGGCTAGGTTGCTGTAACTATGCCCGCCCTTCTCCTTAGTGTTCCCTGTGGCGAGATTGTAGTAGAATCTAACGCTATGGCGGAGGAATCGATCGCAGTGAACTGGCGTAATCTATGACAAACACAACATTCACCGCGCCCCGCCAGGGGCTGACCGGCGCCGTCTTTATGATCGGCCTGGCGATCCTTTTCGCCACGGATTGGATTTGGCCGGGGATCCTGGTACTGCTCGGGGTCACGAGCCTGGTCGGGGCTTATGTTGGACGTACGGATCCGGACCCTGACGATATCCCTTTGCGAGTGGACCGGCCACTGGGGGATGAGCCGCCGCCAACCATGCGCTATGCGCAACATTGCGCGTCTTGCGGCGCGGCCACCCCGCAGGAACTTCAGGACGGGTCTACTACCGAGCCGAACGCTGTATGCGGCTTCTGCGGCTCCCCGCTGGCCCATGAACAATGAATCGCACGCGTGTTTTCATTGTCGCAGTCTTGTCGGCAGCGGCGCTGCTCGTGGTTGGGACACTGGTGTGGAGCACAATCAGCGGCGACTCAGCCGGCTTTAGCCTGGCTGCCACCCGCCAGCAGATGGTGCGAATTACTGTGATCACAGCCCCGCCGGTGGAGCCATGGGTGCGGGCCGCGGCCGAGGAATTCAATGCGAACGGGAACAGTATGGATGGCGCGTCCATTGAAGTTGAAGTCATTCCCATGGACGGCTTGATTGCGCTGGGCAAGTGGGAACGGAACGATTTCGGCGCTCTGCCAACCGACATGCGTCCGGAAGATCTGCCCACAGGAGAAGGCGGCGACCTGAACTCTTTTCCCACCGCCTGGATAGCGGACAGTAGTTACCTCGTGGACTTGGCCAATGTCGCCAACAGAAACCAGCTGGGCCGGGATCTGTTCCTGAGCGACGGGCAATACCGTGTCCGTCCACTAGCAGAGACCCTTCTCACATGGGGCTTGTTTCGCAGCCGTGGTGTTGCTTTGCTCGAAAACGTCGGCCCTATCTCATGGTCCACAGTCCACAAGGCAGCCATCGCGCCGACGGGCTGGAAAGAACTGGGCGGCGATCCCTCCTGGGGTAATTTCAAATTTGCCGTTGCCGCACCTGGCAAAAGTGTAGGCGGCCTGGCGGCCATAATCACTGCCGCCGGAGAATACTACGACCGAAACGATGTATCGGTTGAAGACGTATCTGATCCGAAATTCGGGACTTGGCTAGCGGAAGTTATGGGAGCGGCGACCAATGTGAGCGGTGACAGAGCAAGTGCTGCCGGAAATGTCGCCCAGTTCGGTTTCACGGCCGGCGATGGGGGGCAGTTCCTGGAAAGCGAACTGCTGGGCAAGATGGAAGGTATCCGAACCCGCTGGCAGGAACCGATGATCATTCATTATCCGAAGTGGACAACCTGGTTCGACTTTCCCTTCGCGATCTGGGTAGGCCCGGAGACGTCGGCCTTGCAGAAAAACGCCGCATTAGCGTTCCAACGATTTCTGCTTAGCGAACCACAACAGCGCAAGGCCCTTTCATTCGGCCTGCGTCCAGCCGACCCCAGCTTGGCTGTCGACGACACGGACGACAGCCTCTTCGTGCGCTGGCAGAGATTGGGTGTAAGAAATGAGATCCAGCGTACAGATGTGATGCAACCTCCGAATCGAAACCTTCTGCCTGTACTCTGGAGTTGGCAGGACATGAATGAAGCGCCATGAGAGTAACGCAGGAAGCGGCAGACCGAGGCCTTACAGAGCCGTCTGGAACGGGACGACAGCGCATCCCCCAGCGCCGGCAGCTTGCGGCCTTCGCAGTGGCTGCTTGTTTCCTGCTTTGCGCGTGCGCGGTGACGACGGTGCGCGTGGGAGCCTGGTTCTCAAATAGCATAAATGGCAATGGAATTGCGGCATCCGAAAGTGGAGCGGCCGCCGTTTCAGTCTGGCCAGCAAACAGCGCCGAGTTGACAGTGGCCGTCTCACAGCCGATGGCGGGAACACTGAAGGAGCGGGCCGAAAGTTTCAACAGCCGAAGACTCCGCACAGCTGACGGCGAGTTGATGCGGGTCGAGCTGGTTACATTGTCTCCACGAGAGATGGTGCAGGAATCGCTGCGACAGCCAGGCTTTCAGGCCTTGGCGCCCGACAGTTCGCTTTGGCTGGGATTGATCGACAGGGGCTGGGCCGAACTGTTTCCAACAGCGCCAGGCGGCCTGCCGGCAAGCCGGGTCGGCCCGTCCACGCTCTTTGCCGTCAGCCCAATCGTCATTGCCGCGCATGTTGATGCGGCCCGGCAACTAGGCTGGCCGCAACAGGCGGTCGGCTGGAAGGATGTCCAGGCCCGGGCGGTCTCCTCGTCTACAGAGTTCAGATGGGGTCATCCCGGCACGGACAGCACTGCCGGGGTATTGGCGACATTGTCCGCGTTTTACGCCGGCGCTGGTATTACCCGCGGATTGAATGAAGATATCGCAGCTCGGACGGATGTAATTGACTACGTACGAAAGGTGGAGACAGCCGCGCACATTTACGGCGAAGGTGATCGGGCAGCTGCCAGGCGACTGGGGGAGGAAGGCCGCCCACTTCCGGTTGAAGGCTCAAGCAACAGGGCCATCGATGCGTTCGTGATACAGGAGCAGGCGGTCATCGCCTGGAACCGGTCCTCCGAACGCGATCGTCGGCAGCTGTTAGGCGTGGGCGATGACGAACGGCTCCTGCCGGAGGGAGAGTTGGTGGCTATCTATGCGAAAGAGGGCACGATTTGGGCGGATCATCCCCTAGCTCTGTTGGAATTGGACGGGCGCGCGAGCCCTGCCGTAACGCAGAATCAGCGCCGTACGTACCGCACTTTTACCAGATTCCTCCTGGAGGAGGAAAGCCAGCTTGCTCTGCTGAAGGCTGGTTTCCGACCGGTCGATTTGACCATCGACCTGACGGTGGCGCCCAGTCCATTTGCAAATAGCGGCACAGTGAACCCCCTCCTGCCGCAGACGCTGTTGCCGGTCCCGCCGGAACCGGTCATTGAGATGGTTTTAGACGTTTGGCGCTATACGAAGCGTCCTGCCAATATCATTCTGGTGGTGGACACGAGCGAGTCGATGGAAGGGGCCAAACTTGCGAAGACGAAGGCTGCTTTGCACGGATTCGTCGCCCAGATTCAGGGAGATCGCGACAGAATCGGGTTGATGGAGTTTGGCTCCGGCGTTAAGCAGTACGGCCCTCTGCAACGGTTGGATGCAAGCGGGCGCAGTCACCTGTCCCAGTTGATCGAAAATATGGAGGCAAGCGGCTACACCGACCTGATCGATTCCGTATGGGCAGCACATAGTGAACTTCAAGGTGTGGGCGACAACGAAGCCATCAATGCCATCGTAGTGATGACCGACGGCCGTGACAACGACAGTGACTCCCGGCTGCGAGACTTGAGGCAGGCAGTACAGGAGGCGGGGTTCCCAGTGGCAATCCACACCATCGCCTTTGGGCGCGATGCAGACGGAGCTCTGCTGAGGAATCTTTCCCACATCGGCGGCGGCCAGTTCCATCGCGCCGATGAAACCGACTTGGAAGAGTTGTATCGCCACATTTCGACATACTTTCAGCCGACGGGCTGACAGTATTGACTTCCCCACTCATCGGGTCCAACCCGGTGTCCGGCCGAAACGATTTTGGCATTTCCTACCGCAGCGCTGAGGGGCTGAGACAGTGCGAACAAACGCAAACGGCTACATCCATTTGTTCGTAATTTTCCTCATCACCGCCCTGGTCTCGGCTTGCAGCGGCGCTAGCGGGAAACCGCTTGCCGGCGAGGCGGTAGTCTACGTCGCGGTTCCACTAATTGGTGTTCGAGCAGATGCGGGACAGTCGGTACTTGGCGGGGCGCGGCTGGCAGCCGAGGAGATCAACAGTAGCGGGGGCCTGTTGGGCCATCGGCTTGTAGTGCTGGCTCTGGATGATGAATCGGACGGCAATGTAGCCGTTGCCAATGCGGAAAGGGTTGGGCAGGCTCTCAAGCGGGGCGAGCGGATCGCGGGTGTAATCGGCCATTTGGACAGTGTCCCAACCTCAGCCGCGCTGCCGCACTATGAAGAAATGGGGCTCTTGCTGATCACGCCATCGGCTGGAATGCGCGCACTCACGCACCGCGGGCACACATTGTTTTTTCGCGTCAATGCCAGCGACAGCGTGCAGGCCGAAGTAGATGCTCGTTTTCTGGTGGAGGAGATGAACGCACAGCGCGTTGCCGTTGTCCATGCAGGAACCGAGTACGGCAGCGGCCTGGCCGCGTCACTGGTTGACAACCTGCGGACGCTGGGCGCAACGACAGCGATCCAGTTGGAGGTAGGAGAAGGGCAGCGCGACTTTTCGGAATTGGCGCAGCAGATTCGAAGTTCGGAGGCGGATACTATTTTCTTTGCCGGCAACGCGAGCGAGGCACCCTATCTTCGCGTCGGCCTGGTTGAAGCGGAACTGAATCTGCCGATGCTTGCCAGCGACGGCGCGTTTCTGGCTGCTACAATCGACGAAGCGGGCGCCGCCGCAGAAGGGATGTACCTGAGCGCCCTTGCTCCCAGCCCGCTTAGGGCAGTTGACGCGGAGTGGATTGAAGCATACCGAGAGGTTGAAAACCGGGATCCCGGACCGTTTTCGATCAATGGGTACATGGCGATGCAGGCGCTGGCGGCAGGCGTACGCGCGGCCAACTCATTTCAAGGCCATGACGTCGCTCTAGCAATCCGCGAGGTTGAGATCGAGACGCTCCTGGGCCCAATACGCTTCAGTGGCAACGGCGATCTGGTCAATGCTCAGGTCTGGATTTACAGAGTAGAGGAAGGCGAATTTCGACAGATGGATTAGGAAGTCTGGGGCAGAATGGGCACTATCCGTCCGGTCTGCCTGCCCCGCGTCAACACACCCCATTTCCTGCAGCTATCAGGTAGATCCCAATCGTATAGCCGAAATAGAGCACCAGCATCAGGGCCCCCTTCCAGCGATTCATAACATGTGGCGAGGATAGAAGCAGGAGGGGCGGCAGAATTGCCACCAGCAACATGACAGGGAAGTCGACGCAGCGCATGCTCAAAGGGGCCGGCAAAGGTCGGACCCCGGCGGTTATGCCAACGACGGCCATCATATTGAAGAGATTACTGCCTATGAGGTTTCCCAAGGCGATATCCGCGCGCCGGTACAGGATCGCCATAACCGATGCTGCGAGTTCGGGCAGGCTTGTACCCAAGGCCACCAGGCTCAGGCCAATCACAAGCTCGCTGACACCAAAGTAGCTGGCGATGAAGGTAGCCGAGTCGACGAGCCATTCGGCACCGAGTACAAGAACTGAGATGCCGAGCACCACCATGCCAATGTCGCGCAGCAGAAGGGACCTGAAGAGGCCGGAGATGGCGGCCGGCAAGAGTGGATTCCTGGCCGCGTGTGCGATTCTCTCTTGTGACTGCGCCAGCGAGTCTGCGGAGCTTGTTTCCGCGTCATTGTGGGCATCCGGGGCGTCTGCCTGGGAAGGGCTGACCGCTACGTCTCCGCCAATGTATTCAAGCGCCTCGCTTTCTTTTTCCTCGGCAAGCGAGCGGCTGGCTGCGTAACTCCAGTAGACAAAACCGAGCAGCCCCAAGAAAAGAAGCACGCCCTCCCACTGGGCCACCTTCCCATTCCAAGCCATCCATGTAAACAGCAGCGAGACACCGATCATCAGGGGGTACTCACGTTGAAGCAGTTGCCGGTCAACCGTGAGAGGGCGCAGCACGGCGATAACGCCAAGGATCAGGGCAAGGTTTGCGATGTTGCTGCCGACGACGTTGCCAATGGCCAAGTTGGCCCTGGTTCCGCCCTGGAGATTTGCAATCATACTGACGACCAGTTCCGGCAGACTTGTGCCGAACGCCACAACGGTCAGGCCGATCACGACGAGCGGCACATTCAGGCGCACGGCAAGGCGGCTTGCACCGCGGACAAGAAAATCGGCTCCGCCGGTGAGGAGTGCGAAGCCGACAAGAAAGAGGAGGATATTGAGAATTAGCGGATTCATATAGGAGGGAGTCGGAAGGGCCGGAGCCCGCTTGAAGGTTTCATCTCAGCGCGTGCGCACTTTTCCAACTATGGCGTGCGTTCAGGCTTCGACCGGGGTTGTATCTTGCACAAAGCGGCCCTGCATGCTCCACGGGCCGGTCCAGGTGATTTGTGCTGCGACGAGGCGTCCGCGCAGGTCACCCGCCTGTTCGTCAGTTTCGACAAACACCAGCTTGTTTTGCCGTGTGCGGCCGCGCCACTTGCCTTTGTGCTGTCCTTCGATGAGTAGTTGGACCGTCTCGCCAAGAAGCCGGGCATTGATCTCTCCACAGACCTGTTCCTGCAGTTGTTCGAGTGCCTTGTGGCGGCGGACCTTTTCGGCTTCCGGCACGTCATCGGCCATGCGCCGTTCGCTGACGGTGCCAGGCCGCGGACTGTAACGCGCCAGATGGGCTTTGTCCAGCTTCAGGTCGGCCAGCAGATGGTAGGTCTCGTCGAACTGCGCGGCGCTCTCACCGCAGAAGCCGACTATTATGTCGGTATTTATAGCCACTCGGGGAACCGTCGCCCGGATGTGACCGATCAGATCGCGATATTCGGCCTGCGTATATCCGCGCTTCATGCGCGCCAGCACCTGGTCGTTGCCGGCCTGGGTCGGTACTTCGATATGCTCACAGACTTTGGGCAGGTCGCGCACGGCTTCCAGGATTTTGTTCGACATGTAGTTGGGGTGGCTGGTCAGAAAGCGAATGCGCCAAAGCCCCTCAAGCGCGTGGACAGCATGCAGCAGATCGGCCAGATCGGGCTTGCCTGCGAACGATGTGCCAGCATCTTCACCATTACGCCAGTCGTGCCCATAGCGGTCAACAATCTGACCAAGTAGTGTCACTTGGCGCACGCCCTGGGCGACCAGGCCGCGCACTTCGTTCACGATTTCTTCTACCGGGCGGCTGCGCTCGATGCCGCGTCGGAAGGGAATTATGCAGAATGTGCAGGCGTGGCTACAGCCGTAGACGACCGGCACATGGGCAGTTACCGCGGCCTCGCCGTTCATTGTCAAGCGTCGAATGGACTGGCCGGCGCCGGATGGATGCACGCTGTCCTGGATTGCGTGACGACGGGCAAGTTGCTCCTGTTCAATGCGGTTGGACTCGGCCGCGATCTTATCTTGCTGTAGAAAGGTGATCAGCGGGGCAGGCTCGCTGGGAGGCATGAACACGTCCACATGTGGAAAGCGGGCGCGCAGCTGCGGGCTGGGCTTGACGCCCACCATGCAGCCCATTAACGCCAGCGTACGGTTCGACCGGCCCCGCTTCCACGGTTTGAGATTGCTGGCCTTGCCGATGCCCTTGTCTTCCGCGCTCTGGCGCACTACGCAGGTGTTGAGCACGACAACGTCGGCCTCATCCATCGCTTCGGTGGGAAGGTAGCCGATCTTTTCCAACTCAGCGGCCACATGATTGGAGTCGGCCACATTCATTTGGCAGCCGATGGTCCAGATGTGATATGCGCCTCTGCCCCCGCTTGCCGGCATGATTTCCTGCGCGGGGCCGCTCTGGGAGGCGGGAGCCTGGGACAGGACTATAGTTTCCGATAGATTTTCCGGCTTGCGGGTTGTTACCAGTTCATAGATTTCGGGATCTGGATTGGGATTGCGCTTCGTCATAGGCTTTCCTTCAGCGGGCAGCGCCAGCAATTGCCCCCTGAGAGTCCTTCATGCAGCGGGTCATCCATAGCGTTACATTCACGCCATTCAGGGTCCATTTTAGCGAGGATTGGCCGGTTGGTCAAGAACTCGGGTCAGCCCGACGGGTTGAGAGTGAACTCAGAAGCTGTTCCTGGAGCGCCCACAGGCTCTCGCTGACGGAGACATGATACGGCTGCGGATCGATCAGCCGGCGTACCCCATTATCGAGTCTGGCCACGTCTGCGCGGCGGGATGCACGGCTCTGCTCGATGGAGGGCCTTTCGCGCACAAGCCGCCCGTTGGCCAGCACATCCAACAGCAGCGGTTCGATGTGGGAGATCCGCTCGGCGGCCAGTGTCCGGCGTTTGGCCCGTTCACGCGGATGGCGGAGTGTCAGGGCCAACTGGTCATGTCTCTTAGTGGGGCCGCGTAGGCGCCGGGCAATTTTCCAGTCTTGCTCCGGGTCTTCATCTTGGAGTGTCAACAGGTCGGCCGTAGCCCGGCCGCGCATGTCGTATATTCGCCAGGCCCGCTTACTGCCTGGAATCGCCGTCTTGCCAGGATCCTCCGAGACTTTGATCGCCGGCTGCCAGCCTGGGTCGCCCTGCAGACTGACCAGCTTATAGACACCCCCCAGGGAACTGTCACCTGTAGAGGTGATCAGGCGGGTGCCGACGCCGTATACGAGACGGCGGATAATGCTGTCCGCGTCCAATCCGTAGTGCGCCGCCTCTTGGGCGATCTGTGATTTGATCTCCCGAATTATCAACTCGTCCAGTTCATTCGACAGCACGATCGACGCGTCGGGGAATCCGGCATCGTCCAGCATCTTGGCAACATGCGTACTCAAAAATGCCAGATCGCCGGAGTCCAGACGCACGCCCACAGGGGTATGCCCCTTCTGCCTCAGCGTCTCGAAGACGCGTATCGCGTTGGGCACGCCGCTCGCAAGCGTATCGATCGTATCCACCAAGAGTAGACACTCATCCGGGTAGACCTCGGCGTAGGCCTGGAACGCGTCCAGTTCTGTCAAGCCCTGGGCCAGGAATGCTTGTACGAGCGAATGGGCGTGCGTGCCTTTGGGTGAGTAGCCCAGCAGGTGGGAGATTCCGGCGTTGGAGGAGAAATCGGCGCCGCCGATCAGAGCCGCACGCGTGCCGGCGTTTCCGCCGCGGTCGTGGGCCCGGCGCACACCAAATTCGAGTACCAGCGCGTCGCCGGCGCTTTCGCGCAGACGGGCCGCTTTGGTGGCGATGAGCGTCTGGTAGTTGAGAATATTCAGCAGCGGCGTTTCCAGTATCTGGGCCATGGCCAGTGGGCCGCGCACCACCGTCAGAGGCACGTGGGCGTGGACCACTCTTCCTTCAGGAATAGCTTGTAGCGAGATGCCGTCATAGTTGCCGTTTGCGCCCAACCACGACAGGAAATCGTCGGCAAAAAGCCTGCGCCCTGTACGGGATGTCGTCCCCCGCATCAGTTCGATTTCCGTTGCGCCAAAACGGGCGGTCTCCATCCTATCGAGCAGCCAGTCCAGCCCGGCGTTTACACAGAAGCCGGCTCGGTGCGCGCCGTAATCCGGGTATTGACGAAAGAAGTGGTCAAATTGGGCCTGCTTTTCGTGCATTCCGAGGCGATAGTACAACTGCGCCATCGTCAGTTGATACTGATCTGTGTACAGAATGCCTTCAGCTGTGGAACAGAAATTCATGGGCCCGGTTCAGCCGACCAACTGGCCGGCGGTAGGCTCCGCTCAACAAAACCAGTGTTCGGTAAGGCGCGGCGGCCGGGGAATGTAGGAGGAAGGAGTTGGCAAGTCTGGTGCAAGGCGACCCGCAGATTTGTAGGCGGCGCATTCGATTTGGTGAAAGATGGCATAGGGATTGGCTCTTTCTCCAGCAGGGACCGGCAAGTTCCTTTCACTGTCGCCAGACGGGGCTTCGGCTTCGTCTTGGCCTGCCAATTCGGCGATTTTGGCAACCTTCCGTTGGAGCACGTCCATGCGGGGGTCCGGGTGCAGCCAGCGGTAGGTGAAGTTGGCCGCGTCGAGGGTACCCTGCCATTCATGGGCGTCATCGTCGGTAAGCAGGGCGCTCCCCGGCGGGACCAGCATTCGAATCGAGAGTTGGACGGCCGGCACGTGCGGTATCAGTCGCTGGCTCCGAATCCAGTGCAGCATGAAAAGGTAGTCGTCCAAGCTGGTCCAGGGCGTAAAAGGCATCCAGGTAGGCTGGATCGAGACACCGGCCTCGTTCACAACGGCAATCGCGTCCTCCATTTGTTGGCGGGTGTGGCCCTTTTGCAGACGGGAGAGCACGCGTTCGCTGGTTGATTCGAAGGCCGAGACGATGAAAGATGCGCCACATTTTGCGAGGTCCGGCATAAGCTGCCGATGTTCCAGAATGTGTTCTACCTTCGCCGTAAAATTGAAGCTCACCTGGGGGAAGGCACTATGCAGGGCCTGGGCTACCTTGCGGGCATGGCCTGGCCCGTTCAGAAAATCGGGATCGCCAAATGTGATATGACGTGCGCCTTTCTCAACTTGCTGGGCGATATCGGCTAGAACGGTCTCGACCGGTACAACGAAGAAGCGACCACGGTAGACCGGCACAACCGGGCAGTGGCGGCAGGTGTGCAAACAGCCGCGGCTGGCCTCTACGTAGCCAGCAGGGTAGGCTACAGAATCTTCCGCGGTTGCGCGGTAGTTATCTACCTGGTTACCTGACTCCGGGGCAGACTCGGGCACATAGTGGGCGTATTCGTCCAGGGACGGCAAGGTAGTTCGATCTGGCAGCGGCAGGGCCAACCGGGCCAGACTGGGCGATGATTCATGGTGCAGCGTAGTAAGCCCTGGCACATTTGACGGTGATTGGCCTGCGGCGAGAGCCTGCGCCAGGTCGACCAGGACAGACTCCGCTTCCCCAGCTACAACCGAATCGGCAATCGCTCTCTCACCGTTCCCGTTCTGCAGCAGGTAACCGCGGTTGAGCCAGGCGTACAGCCCGAAGAAGCAGAAATGCGCCTTGGGATTTGCCGCGCGAGCCTGCCGGGCTGCATCTACACCGATGCGCAGGGCTGTATGCATTGGCACGGAGAAGGCGATCAGACCGGCGCTTGACAATTGGTGCGCCGGCAAGGCTTCCACAGACAGGTCCGCGGTTGACGCGTCAAGGTCGGAGGCACGCAGGGCGGCCAGCGGCCAAGCCAGGTTGAGAGGCTGGTGACCAAGTTCGTAGCAGGAGAGCAATAGAGTTGAGAATTTCATCGGCGCTATGTCTAATGCGGCCACCAGGGGCCGCGACCGAAGGCAACGATGTCAGTTACACCTTTCGATTCAGCCGCGCCTGGATTATATCCTACACATCCTGATTCGCACTAGCGTAAGACCTCATCATCTGTTTGGGGGCGCTGCTTGTGTCCGTATTCTTTCGAGAATCTGAAACAGGAAAGGGGCGGGACGAAAAGCTCCCGGCGCCAGGAACGCCTGGTTGACCTTCGGGATGCAAACGCGAGGGCGCATTCGTTACTCATTCGCTGTGCTTTCTGATATGCTTATGCTGGCTGCCGCCCGTGTTTCGTACCTGTGGCATCCTTCCTTATCCAGACCAAATGACGCGGTCGCTCCCGAACTTGGGCGGGCTGTATCAGCGTACAGATTTCTCGCAGAAAGGAAATTGAAATGGCAGAGTCAGAGTCAAAGGCAACGAATCGACCAGGGACGACAGACGGACAACAGAATGGAACTTCCGATGAGCCGCTGCGGATAGGCATCAGCGGATTGGGTCGAAGCGGCTGGGGCATCCATGCCAACGTTTTGGCCCAGATCGGTGAGAAATTCCGAGTCGCGGCTGTATGTGATCCCGACCCCGTCCGCCAGGAGGAGGCGATCGACCGGTTCGACTGCCTGGCCTACTCGAGCATAGACGAGATCATCGCTGACAAGGCGGTTGAGCTGCTCGTCGTTGCAACGCCCAGCCAGCTGCACGTGAGCGACGTTTCGGCGGCGTTGCGAGCGGGCAAGCATGTCATTGTCGAGAAACCGATGGCCCCGACGTTGGAAGGTGTAGACGAGATGATCGCTGTCGCCGAAGAGACCGGGATGCTTCTGACCGTCAACCAGAACTATCGCTATCATACAGATTTCCTGAAGGTAAAGGAGGTTGTCGATTCTGGTGTGTTGGGCCGCGTCGTGCAGATGCGAATCACTGGCAACGGCTTTCGCAGACGCTGGGACTGGCAGACGCTCAAGCGATACGGCGGCGGCGATCTGAACAACAAGGGCGCACATTCCATCGATTGGGCAATTCACTTTTTCGACGATCCCAATCCGGAGATCTTTTGCCAGATGGAGACGACACCCCTATTCGCAGGGGACGCAGAGAGCCATGTCAAGTTGGTCATCAAACCGAACGACGGCCCCGTTATCGACGTGGAGATGACGAACTGCTGCGCCTATCCCCAGGACGCGTGGCTTGTCATGGGAACGCAGGGAACGCTCGTAAGCGCAGACCGGCGAGAGATTCGCTGGAAATACTTCGACCCGGAGGAAGCGCCGCCACTGGTGTTGGACACGAAGCCGACGCCGGATCGCAGCTACAACAGTGAAACGTTACCGTGGAAAGAAGAAATTTTCACACCCGAGTTCAGCTTCTTTACGG
The DNA here is from genome assembly GCA_965221345.1 of Caldilineaceae bacterium. GTDB lineage: Bacteria > Chloroflexota > Anaerolineae > Caldilineales > Caldilineaceae > Bin5. The sequence goes on along the minus strand of CBDCSD010000002.1, from coordinate 3,014,439 downwards.
GCATGTTCTCTCTTTACGAAGACATTTTCACTACGATCCGGACGGGGGAACCGGCGGCGATATCCGCGGCCAGTGTGCGGCGCCAGGTGGAGATTCTGGAGCGTTGTCGCGAAGTCAGTCCGGTCTGAGGTCGGCCTGTTCAGCTTCCAAACGCGGCCATGTAAATCTTGGTGCGCTGGTTCAGTACACCGTAGAAGGCCCGCGTTTCGGCGTCAGAGTGATCCCGCCACAGTGTGGCGGGTATGCCAGAATCGTCAGATAGGGGCGCACGATCGCGGTGGCCGTAGTAGATCTGGACCGTCTTGCGTTCGGAGGTGGTAGGGCGGGTTGTGGCAGTATGCAATGCAGCCACATTGAACAGGGCGCAGGTCCCGGCCGGTCCGTGCAGATCGTAGACGCCGCCGCGGTCCAACTGATCCTGTTTTTCCGCGAGCATCGGCTGGTTGACCGACTCCGGCGAAAACGAAATGCAGTGGGTGCTCTCATCCACGTCGGTTAGATAGACCATCAACTGTATGTAGTCCATCCGCAAGGGATGCTCCGGCCAGTGCGGCTTGTCTCGATGCCATTGCCGATGGAGTTGACCGTCGTAGGGGCCCATATAGCGTAGGCCGATCTCGCCGAAACAGACCGGGCCGCCCATCAGGTCTTCGATTACGGGCAAGATGCGGGGATGGCGGATCAGTTCGTCGAAGCGCGGGGTGGTGACAAGTGCGTCGTAGTTGACGTATTGATGATGGCCGTAATCGTGCCAAAAATACCTGAAGTTAGTGCGATCGGTGTCGAACAGACTGCGCAGGGCGTCCAACTCCTCGCCCTGAAAGACCTGGCCCAGATTATGAACTGCGGTTTCCGCGAACTGCTCTCGCCGTTGTTGATTCATGGTCCCTTCCCCTTCGCTACCTGTTTGTCACCCATTTGAGGATATGTTGGGCTACGGCAACCAATTGCCCGGACTGATTGATGACACGGATATCGGCTACGGAGCGTCTTCGCTGTTCGTCAATACTAACGATCTGGTAGTGAACGGTGATCGTGTCTCCCAGAGAGACCGGCGCCAGAAATCGAATGCGGTCGTAGCCCAGCGAAACCGGCGTCTCCTCCGCGTTGCTGCGGGAGTCGGCAATCGCCATGGATGAGGCTGTGGACATGTAACCGATCAGCAGCGCACCATGGGCAATACGGCCGCCGTAGCTGGAGCGCTTCATATACTCTTCGTCGACATGGTTGGGCGCCAGGTCGCCAGTGATGCCGGCGAAGAGATAGACGTCGCTCTCACCGACCGTCTTACTGAACGATACGCTGTCACCAATATCCACGTAGAAACTGCTCACCTTGTCCCTCCTACTGCATTACATCTCCGCGAAACAGTTGGCGGTTGTCCAGGTGGGTGGAATCCATTGATTCAAGTCACCAAGCAGGTGACAGGACCCGATGTCCCCGACGGGACTGCTCAACCGGGCCGCAACACAACCGGCCTTTTCTCACGCCCGGAGGTAAGGACGGCCTGGGTTGCCGCAAGGGTTCGCACGCCCTCTTCGCCGCTGACCAGAGGCGCCTCTTCCCTCTTTATGACCCGGCAGAAATGGGCAAGTTGCGCCGCCAGTGGGTCGGCATCTGCCGGCGCCCGCAGTTCCCGTTCGAGTGGATGCTCCCAGCCGGCGTTGCCGTTGGAGGGGTAGCGCCACAACTCCATCTTGGGGAAGGCGAGCGAACCTTCCGTGCCAAAAAAGAAGGCGCAGTTTTCAGCCACATGGGCATAGGATGGATTCTCGAACATCGTCAGCTCGTAGGACCAGGGGGACGGTGTCGCGTCGGAAAGAAAGATCGAGCCAACGACGCCGCCGGCAAAGCTAAGAGTGATTGCCGCAGTGTCCTCCACCTCGAAGCCCCGGGTCTCGGAACTGGTGGCGGCGTAGACGCTGGTAATTTCGCCACAGACGTAGCGCAGGGTATCGATCTCGTGGATGAGATTGATCAGCACGGGCCCTCCGCCGGCGCGGGTGCGCCATTCAATTTCGTAGTAATCGTCCGGTTTTTTCACCGTCCACAATAGAGAGACACCGATTAGAGTGCCTATCGCCCCTCCCTTTACCAGTTCCCACAGCTGTCTGACGCAGGGGTGAAAGCGCCTATGGTGTCCAACCAATAGGGGCACATCGGCCGCGGCAGCTTGATCTACTAACCGGCGCCCTTCGTCGAGGGTAGCAGTGACCGGCTTTTCAACCAGCATCACGATCCCGCGGCGGATACATGCCAGGGCCAGCTCCTCGTGCAATTGCGTGGGCGCGGCGATGATGGCGCCGTCCGGCGATACCAGGTCCAGCGCCTCGATCGCATCGTGAAAAAACGGCACTTCATGCTTGGCGGCCAGTGCGGCCGCCCCTGAATCGGAGTCGCAGACGGCGGCCAACTGGCAGGCGTCGCTGGCGCAGAGGTATTCGATGTGCCGGCGGCCCATCGTACCGGCCCCGATTACAATTATACGAAGGTGGCTCACGAATTCGCTCCGGCGCGGCGGCTTGGTCTGCCACCATTTTAGCTGAACCAATCAGGTATTGACCAATGCCCATCTTACAGTAGTTCCCCCTCCGCGTCGACCTCCTCTGTAGCGCCTGGGTCTGTCCCAGATTTGTGGTGGACATTGTCTGAATCAGGATTTACAGGATTTGGGGATTTTCAGGATTGCAGGCGACCGATCGATTCTTGTTCAGCGGATCCTTTTTGCGTCGGTTGAAAGGGCAGTTCGCAGAGGGACAACAATATGGGATGCACCCTAGCACTTTCCGCCGATTTGGGGTATAAGTGGACAGGCAATGTATTGACAGGATACAGAGTTGTATGATTTCGGCGGGGTCGCCTTCGATGCCGCCGCCGACAGGTGTAATTCAGGTATCGGGCCAGTCAAGGAATGCACAGATGATCCAATATGATTTCAGCGGTCGCACAGCAGTTGTCACCGGCGGGGCAAGGGGCATTGGTCTGGGAATCGCGCAGCGGCTGGCCGGCGCAGGCGCGGCTGTGGCGGTGTGGGACTTGAACACGGATCCCCTGCGTAGTTCCAAGGACGGGCATGCGTTCGATGCCGCTTTTTCCGTCGATGTGACGGAACCGGCAAGCGTAGAGCAGGCCGTCCAGGATACGCTTGCCCAGTTGGGCGTCATTGACATTCTGGTCAACAACGCCGGCATTGCCGGGCCAACGCGTTCGACATGGGAATACCCCTTGCAGGATTGGGACCGGGTCATTGCCACCGACCTGACCTCGGTGTTTCTCTGCTGCCGGGCAGTTATTCCGTTCATGTTGGAACAGGGAGGCGGTCGTATCGTCAACATTGCGTCGGTGGCTGGCAAGGAGGGCAACGCCAACGCCAGCGCCTACTCGGCGGCCAAGGCGGGCGTGATCGGTCTCACCAAGTCGCTGGGCAAAGAGCTGGCCCAGAGCGGAATCATCGTCAACTGCGTTGCCCCGGCGATGGTACAGACCGACCTCCTCGACGAGATGACGCCGGAGTACATCGCCACCGTAACCGCCAAGATCCCGATGGGGCGCTTCGGAACGATAGAGGAAAACGCCGATATGGTCGCATGGCTGTGCAGCGACGCGTGCAGCTTTGCCACCGGCGCAGTATTCGATGTATCCGGCGGACGCGCGACCTATTGACCTCCCAGAGAACTCCCCGGATTGGCCGCAAAACTGTGGGGCAGTTGCAGATGAGCGATTTCAGCAAACTAGCGATCAACCAGTTTACTACGCTGCACCAGTGGTCCTTGCCCCAGGCGATTGAAGGTTATGCCCGCAACGGTGTCCATGCGATCGGTATTGTGCGGGACAAGCTGCAGGAGGTGGGCGTGGCCGAGGCGCGGCGGTTGCTGCGCGCCCACGGGATGACGGTCACCTGTTACTGCATAGGCGGTCTGCTGACCGACTCGGATCCAGGCCGGTTTCAAGCCAACCTGGCGGAGACCAGGCGGGCCATCGACGAGGCCGCTGAACTGGAGGCCGAATGTATCGTTTTCGTGGCCGGTGGGCTGCCGGAGGGATCGAAGCATCTGTCTGCCGCCCGCGCGCGCTGCCTGGAGGGCTTGGCCGAAGTACTGCCCCATGCGAAAGGGGCGGGGGTTACGCTCGCATTGGAGCCCTTGCACCCAATGATATGCGCGTTCCGCTCCTGCCTGTCGACTTTGGGCCAGGCAAACGATTGGATTGAGTTGTTGGGGGCCGGCCCGGAACTGGGCATCGTCGTCGATGTTTACCATGTGTGGTGGGACCCTGACATGGAACAGGAACTTGAACGCGCGGCGGGACGAATCGTCTCCTTCCATGTATGCGACTGGCTGATGAATACGACCGACCTGCGGCTGGACCGGGGCATGATGGGAGACGGCGTGATCGACATTCGCCGAATTCGACGCCTGGTGGAGGCGACGGGCTACGATGGGTATCGCGAGGTTGAGATATTCTCCGAGCGCAACTGGTGGCGGCGCGATCCGGATGAAGTGGTTAGAATCGCCAAGGCCCGCTATCTGTCGGACGTGATCTGACTGTCATAAATCCAGGAGCGATGAATAGATGAGCGGAACATCGCAGAAAGCAGCCACTCCTCCCAATTCCCCCTCCCCTCCCACCCATCAATACAACCAGCGGGGGCACTACTACATTGATTGAGCAGACGGAACTTCCGCCCAAAGGCGACAGATTGGCTGGCAAGACGGCGATCGTAACCGGCGCCGGTTCGCGCGGTCGTTCAGCGCCGGGGATCGGCTTTGCGACCGCGATCCTTTTTGCGCGACAGGGTGCTCGGGTCGTGGTGGCGGACTTGAGCGAGGAGAGGGCTGGAACGACTGTGCAGGTTATCGAAGAAGGTGGAGGAGAAGCTTCCGTCGTTCTTGTGGACATCACACGCGAAGAGGATTGCCGGGAATTGGCTGCAGAGTGCGTTAACCGCTACGGCAGCCTGGACATCGTTGTCAACAATGCCGGCACGGTCGGCAGCGGCGATGTGACAGAATTTGACGAAGAGATCTGGAACGTGGCCTTGGACGTGAATCTGAAGGGCGCGGTGCTGGTTTGTAAGCACGCGGTTCCGCGCATGGCCGAAGGCGGGGGCGGCTCAGTCATCAACATTTCGTCGATAGACGGGCTGCTGGCAGGCGCCTATATAAACGTTCCCTATTCAGTTGCCAAGGGAGGACTTGCCACCCTGACCAAGCTGATGGCAGTTCACCACGGCCGCCAAAACATTCGCGCCAACTGTATTGCGCCCGGGCACGTCCATGCCTCCTTCACCGCCGGCTTCTCGCCGGAGGAACGGGAGCGGCGGCGCAAGATCGGGCCGCTGGGGACAGAGGGGACGGCCTGGGACGTAGCGTATGCGGCGCTTTATTTTGCGAGTGACGAGTCGCGCTGGATTTCCGGCGTAATCATGCCGGTTGACGGCGGTTTGCTGGCGGCCACGCCCTTGGCGGTGATGCGTAATTTGGATGAGTGAAAAGACTCGGCCCAGACTTGGAGTCGCCCAAAGGAAAAGGCAGCCAGTTCCATTATAGCTGCCAGAGGCAGAAAAAAATCGCTCCCACTTTGAACCACGTGGGCGCAATTCAAAGTAAGGGCGAATTTACAGTGACAGTTCAAACTGATTCGTTACCGGTTGCACCTTGCTACCGGGTGGAATGCCGCTACAAAAGGCTAAGAATACAGGACCAGGAGGTCTTTCGGTGACGCTGCGCCACCAGGTGGCATAGACGAGCAGCGCAGCCAGCGCTGGTCTGTTTGACGCTGCTTTCAAGGCTGTGCCGGAGGTACTGTCGCAGACACTTGATGATAGGACTTCTCGTCCGCCGGCCGCACACTCTTTTCGCCAGCCGCGTTCACCGCCAGGACAGTGTAGTAGTATATGGTGGGTCCTGATTTTTGTCTTTTCGACACGCCTGATTTTGCGACATAAAACAGAAAGTTTCGTTCTTCATGGCACTGGTTCATGTGCGTTCTTACACGTGGGGCAATTGGTGGGATGGGAGGAGCCAACACGGGATGTGTTGGCTCTTTTGGTTTTGGTGGGTTATTCAGGCAGGTCGATTGAGCGGCTTTACTTGGTGGGTGACGGCAAGAGGTGTTTTATCTGTTCTCACAGACGGCGTATGCGCGGAAAACTCTTGGCCAGTGGCCACGCCGCGACAATGATGGCGACGAAGAGTAGGCCGATTCCATCCTGGAAAAAAGGGGGGCGACGAATTCGTTTGCCATGTTTGCACCGGCATCGGGGTTTTGGTTGGTGTGTGGCGGGATCATGCGGAGGTTTGCACGGCGGGGTGGGCTAGGGCAAAAAGTAACCGGCTGTCCTAAAAAGAGGTAGGCCGGGACAGGATGTCTACAGGGCAAGTGGAACGGTAGGAGGTTTGTCTAACGGGTTGGATTACCACGGAACGGTACGAAACGGGCAGTGTCAACAGATTGCGTTTTGAGTGGTCTTGGCTGGCGATGCTCGCTCAGGTATTTAGTATTTTCGGATAGTTTGATGTTTGTTGGATCACATCGTCACAGCGATCAATCAAGTTTTTTGGCCTGTGTTTTGAGTCTCCATTTTGTCACCGCCAATGTAGCAGCCTCGTTCCCATAGGTAATCAGCAGCGCAACCAGTTGTTCCGGCTGGTCGTCGAGGGAGTAGGTAGCAAGAACGACATCACTATCTAAACCATCAGATCGAGATGACTGTCCGAAAAAGCCTGTAGATCCCTGCTCCCAACGCCCCGTTGGTCGCCCGCCTCTTGAGTTCACCTGCCGATTTCCTGATACGCTGGATTACTTTGCGTGAAACGCATCGAATACAAAACCAAAGAAACGCGGGAAAAGGCGCTTCGAGGGCAGCTACTGCGTTGCCGAATCTTGTGGTGTGGCGGTTACCGTTGAAGATGCAACACCGTAGCCTATGGCATTTGTAGCAAGTACCCGAACCGCGTATTCCACGCCGTCCGTCAATCCGCTAATTGTGTACGATTCAGGGTCTCCATCGTACGCCCCAGTTGCTTCCGATACGTCTTCTGGCGTTCCCCAGTCGTCTGCGGCCTCCTTCCACTGCACTTTGAATCCAGTAACTGGTGAGCCTCCGTCATGGCACCATACTGAAAAAGGGCCCTCCCAAGACACCAAGAGTTTCCCGCTTCCTCGCGTTTGAACTCTGACTCTCCCAGGGGCCCTGGGCTCTCTCGGAGCCGCCGCTGCAACGACCACTCCTGTGTTCGCACTTTCCGCAAACTCGGAGTAACCATCGTCGTCTTCGAAGTGAAGCGACACGCTGAGCGTCATTCCCAGGTCCATAGTCTGAACTACGTAACTCATGTTACGCAGTCGGGGCGTCAAGACGCACTGGTTCCAACTGGCACAAGGCCTCGAAAGCCTGTTGCAGGGCCGAGAGATACAAGTGGGTCTTGAGCGCATAGTGGTTCTTGTTGGTGCGCACCTTGAGCAACTCCAGCTTGGTGAAGGTCCAGAGAGCAGCCACGAAATGATTGGTCTGGGTGGTTGGTGTGCGGGTCGGTGATTTGGCGAGCGATGCGTTCTGCTTGAGAGAGCGATGATACTCCTCCACTTTCCACCGTTTCTGGTAGATTGTGATGAGTTGGTCAGCTGTCAGGGCGGAATCACTGGTCACCAGATAGCGCACAGCGGTCGAGCCATCTGCGTTTGTGCAGGTCTGACGGAGCAGATAGAGGGGGAAAGATACCTGTTCCAGATAGATGACGGTCACTGTGTTTTCTGGCAAGTCGAGTTGGTTCAGTCGGTGATAGCGACCATGTAGTTTGTCTTGTTGGCAAAGGGCGATTTTGCGATTGGTCTTGAGCGCCATGATAAACTCCTTGTCTAACTTGAGTTTGACATAGCTCATGTTCTCAGCCGCAGCAAACCAGATGTCATTGAGCACATAGCGGAAGGGAATCCGGTTACGCACACAGTTTTGCAGCATGGCGCGATAATGCTCGTTCTTGGTCACCGCACTGCGTCGTTTCATCTTCCCCTGCTTGTCAAGGTACGATTCGGTCTTGGATACCAAGCGATAGGTCACCGGCAACGAGACCTCGCCAACCGTGTACAAAGCGGTGATAAAGTTGATGCCCTTGACCATCCGTCCTTGCGCATGGTCGTAGTGCCAACAGATCAGTTCGTTTTCATCGGTGTAGGGCTTTTCGACAATGCTGTCGTCAATCGTGATGACACCTTCCTCACCTTGCATGGTGCGTACAGAGGGCTTGACCATCTGCCACCAGTCTGCCGGCTCCAGTCGTCGTCGGTTGAGCATGCGACTGACTTGGTCGTGGCTGATCGCCTTGTCCATCAACGCCGACATACCTGTCGCTGTCGTTGCCGAAAATGAACTCAGTAGATAGTCCGAATACAGGTCAAAGAGTTTGAACTTCATGTCTCACCTCCTGACCTTATTCTACCTAACGCGTCATCGACTGCGTAACATCAGCTACGTAAGTAAAACTGTCGACCGTTTGCTTCCGTAAATATCCTTCGCCGGCAGACCATGTGACAGAGAAACTGACATTTTCAAGTCCGTTTTCGTCCGCAATGTTCGAGACATCTGCCGTCAACGTCTCGCAGACTTTCGCTGTTCCACTAATTGAAGGAGCGCCCGTAGCGGGGAAATTCTGACTGAGTTGATCGTCGGTAGGTGTGGCTGTGGGTGTGGCTGTGGCTGTGGGTGTGGATGTTGCTGGGGGTGCGGGTGTAGCCGTGGCCGTGGCCGTGGCCGTGGCTGTGGGTGTGGATGTTGCTGGGGGTGCGGGTGTGGCCGTGGCCGTGGCTGTAGCCGTGGCTGTGGGCGGGACGTTTCGATTGGGCTGACCGTCAGTAGGTGTGGCCGTAGCTGTGGCCGTGGCTGTGGGAGTATGTGGCACCATAACGGTCGCCGCCACATACTCTGACCAGGGGCTGGTCTCGCTCGCAGCGCTAACAGCGCGCACTATGTAATGGTAGGTCGTGCCCGCCGTGAGTCCGGCATGTCTGTAGGTCGTGCCGGTCCAGGCGCCGTCGTCCAACTGCTGCAAGCCGTCCGCGCTGGTCCAAACCCAAAATTCGTAGCGTTCTGCTCCCTGCACCGCCCCCCAACTCAACTCGACCTTTCCCTCGCCGGCCTCGGCAGTCAGCACGGGCGCTGACAATGACGGCTCGAAGATCGCAGACACATACTCAGACCAGGGACTGTTCACGCCCCCAGTGAGTACGGCACGCACAGTGTAGAAGTAGGTCTTGCCCGCCGTTAGTCCGGTATGATTGTAGGAGGTGCCGGTCCAGGCGCCGTCGTCCAACCGCTGGAAGCCGTCGGCGCTGGTCCAGGCCCAAAGTTCATAACGTTCTGCGCTCTGAACCGCTTCCCAGTTTAAGTCGATCCCACCACTAACTGACAGTGCGGTCAGCGTCGGTGCTGAGGGCGTGGAAGTCGTCGACCTCTCTTGCGCAGAGGCCAAGTTCGCGAAATAGAGGATTGGGGCAATAGCCAGGAAAGCCATTGCCAGCCACACCCTACGACTCACCAGGACTTTCATCATGTTCCGCTGACGCAACATTTGTCACTACCTCTTTGTACGAACGGTTCATCAATGACCGTCTGATTCAATCCAACCACGACATTGCTTTCCAGGTGTGTGCGATCCGACATATGATATCTCGGCAAGAAAGCTGTTTCTGCAACTAGGCATGCACTTTGCCAAATTATGTACATTTTCTGTGAGCAAGTCAACGTAGTCATCCGAGCGGGGCTGGGCTATAAGGAACTTCGTGACAATAGCGAATCCTATGCTTCTCGTGAGTGCAATCAGAATGCTGCTGTTTGGTTGGCTTAGTAACTGTCCGTTAACAAATTAGCGGTGTTTGGCGTAAAATGGCTCCACGAACAGGAACAAACAAGGAGTCAAAGAGATGAGCCCAAGACCGATCCATCAATGTCAGTGTGAGATATGTCAGTCGCCGCAGCCCCATGCAGACAAAGAGGACCACCATCGCATGAATGTTTTGCTGAGTCGGCTCAACGAACAGCATCGACGCTGGTACGTCGCGTTGGAAGCCGAACGCATCGGGCATGGCGGCAGCGAACGGCTGGCGCAGATTACCGGTATGAACGTCAACACGATTCGGCGAGGTCGGCGCGAGTTAAACGACGACTTGGCCGGACGCCCAACCGACCGGGTGCGCAAGCCGGGCGGTGGGCGGCCAGCGCTGGAAAAAAAAGTCCAGCGATAGAAGACAGAATCAAGGAAATCGTCAACGACGACATCGCTGGTTTGCCGACAGATGGACAGAAATGGGTGCGAGTAAGTTTGCGCACGATTGCATCTCGGCTGCGCGCACAGGCATACAGGATCGGTCGCACCACAGTCGGTCGGCTGCTGCGCAAGCTGGGCTTTGGCTTGGTCGCCAACCGCAAGAGCTTGACGGGCGCAGTGCATCCCGACCGCAACCGCCAGTTTGACTACATTCGTCGTGTGCGACAGCAGTTCCTGCAAGCAGGCTATCCTGTCATCAGTGTCGATACCAAGAACAAGGAACTGATCGGCAACTTCGCCAACCAAGGTCGCACTTGGCGTCAGGCGCCGGCGCAAGTCAATCTGCATGATTTCCCTGGCGATGCGCTGGGTCGGGCCGTGCCGTATGGCATCTATGACATCGTCCATAACCAAGGCTATGTCTATCTGGGCAACTCCTATGATACGCCCGAATTTGCCGCCCATGCCATCGCACAATGGTGGGCCGACCCGGCGCGCCCCCGCTTTCAGCGCGAGGACAAACTCTTGATCCTCTGTGATGCGGGCGGCAGCAACAACTGCCGTTCCTGGCTCTGGAAAGCTGAATTGCAGCGCCAATGCGCTGACCGGTTCGGCATCTCGATTCTGGTCTGCCATTATCCGACCGGCGCCTCCAAGTATAATCCGATCGAGTATCGTCTCTTCAGTCAGATAACGCGCAACTGGGCCGGCAAACCTTTGCGCTCTTTTGCCACAATGCGAAACTACATCCGCAGCACAACCACCACGACCGGCTTGACCGTCAAAGCCTTTCTCGTTGACCGAGCTTTTCAGAAGGGCCGCAAGCTCTCCAAAGAGCAACGCCAAACAATCCAACTGACACGGCGACCTATCTGTCCAACTTGGAACTATATGATTGCACCAACATCGATATCTTGAATCTCAACCAAACCGCTACGTTGTTTGCGGACAGCTACTTAGTCATTACGGTCGTCTACTTATGGGGCACCGTCAAATCGATTGTAACTTGTAAAGGCCAAGTTCAACTTTCGAAAATTCCGACTTGAAGCCACAATTTGTGCATATAGCCAGAATGAAAGGGACTTCCATTTTCCTGTTCTGTATGATTCTTGTTCGGGTAGTTACTTTTTGGCAGTCTGTTTATGATGACGAAAAATGTTTGGCTGTTAAAGCAGGCTCCGAATCCAAGCTGTAACGAGCTGTGTCCACTACCTCATTTTCAACTCCAAGAGCGGTTACAATTGCTTCATCCAACGCGTTGCGAACGAAACACTTTCCCATCTTTTGCTTCGCCGGCGTTCTGCCTGATATTTGGCTGTCCTCGTCAGTACGCTTGGTCCCAGCCAGCGCAATCCCACGGCTGCACAGTAGAGACGGACTTGCAATGCCCCACGCGATAGTTCAATGCAATAATGTGGAGATTATTCATCCACTGCCCTGCGAACCGCCAAACCTCACTTCAATCCAAGGGCCGGAGGTTCCATTGTAGCGGGCGCGCACTCTCACCTTGTGGCGTACATTTTCCAGACCGGTAATCGTGTAAGACCTACCCGTAGGATAGGCATTATTACTGGCCGCGGTCGAATAACTCTCGTCTGTGCGCGCCCAGTTGACTTGGTAGTCAACTGGCGTCTCGGTCGGAGCATTCCAGGAAACAGTGGCTGGGCTGGTGCCCCAAGGATTCGAGGCAACTGAGATTGCACCGATACGCCGGGGGTTCTTCGTTGGCGTGACCGTAGGTGTCGGCGTGACCGTAGGTGTCGGCGTGACCGTAGGTGTGGACGTTGCCGTAGGTGTGGACGTTGCCGTAGGTGTGGACGTTGCCGTAGGAGTTGGGCTGTCGGCTGTTGGTGTCGGCGTGGCCGTGAGCCTAGGTGTGGGCGTTGGCGTAGGTGTGGACGTTGGCGTAGGTGTGGACGTTGGCGTAGGTGTGGACGTTGGCGTAAGTGTGGACGTTGGCGTAAGTGTGGACGTTGGCGTAAGTGTGGACGTTGCCGTAGGTGTGGACGTAGGTGTGGACGTAAATTCCGACTGCCCTCCAAATTCTATTTCAATCCAGGGGCCGGAGGAACCATTGTAGCGGGCGCGCACTCTCACCTTGTGGCGTACATCCTCCAGACTGGTAATCGTGTAAGACCTACCCGTAGGATAGGCATTATTACTGGCTGCGGTCGAATAACTCTCGTCTGTGCGCGCCCAGTTGACTTGGTAGTCAACTGGCGTCTCGGTCGGAGCATTCCAGGAAACAGTGGCTGGGCTGGTGCCCCAAGGATTCGAGGCAACTGAGATTGCACCGATACGCCGGGTGTTCCTCGTTGGCGTGACCGTAGGTGTCGGCGTGACCGTAGGTGTCGGCGTGACCGTAGGTGTCGGCGTGACCGTAGGTGTGGACGTTGCCGTAGGTGTGGACGTTGCCGTAGGTGTGGACGTTGCCGTAGGTGCGGGCGTGACCGTAGGTGCGGGCGTGACCGTAGGTGTGGGCGTGACCGTAGGTGTAGGTGTGGCTTCTTGCTCTTGCGGATGTTGCGATGTCTGCTCCTGAGTTGGTATCGTCACGGGCAGGTATGGCGACCATGGACCAGACTGGCCGGCGGCGCTCACTGAGCGGATGGCGTAGTGGTAGGTTGTCCTCGCGGCAACGCCCGTATGCGTGTAGGTCGTGCCGGTGAGGCTGTTTCCTCCAATATACCGCCCGTCGTTGACGCTGTCCCATACCCAGATCTCGTAGCGGGCTGCGCCCGTTACGGCGGTCCAACTCAGTGCTACACTGCTCTCTGTCGCCTGCGCTGCCAGTGCTGGCGCCGGCAGCTGCGTGGCTGTTGGCGTGGCTGTTGGCGTGGCCGTAGATGTCGCTGTGGGCGTAGCTGTCGGAGCGGTGAAATAGGCCGTTACAACGTAATCATAGGTGTTACCGAACTCCACTTCATTGTCTATGTAACGGGTTGATGTGCCCTCAACTCGAATCGTCTTTGTGCTTACAACACCCTGGTCATCCTGGGTGCGAGTAATAATATAGTGGCTCACGGAGCCATTGACGGGAGGATCCCAGGTTACGAGAATGGAGTCTTCCACAAAGTCAAACGACGGAGTGATGGTTTCCGTCAAGCCTTGTGGGTCGCTGGTCGTGGCTGTCGGCGTCGGTGTGGCAGTGTGTTGCGAGACCTGTTGTTCTTGCAGCGTGGACGCGGGGACATACTCCGACCATGCGCTCGTCTCGCCATCGGCGTTGACTGCGCGTATAGTGTAGTGGTAATTTGTCCCGACGGTAACGTTCGTGTGCGTGTACGACGTTCCGGTCAGGTTGTCCCCACCGATCTGCTGCAAGCCGTTGACGCTGTCCCAAACCCACAACTCATAGCGCACCGCCTCCGTTACCGCTGTCCAACTCAATTTTATCGCGTTCTCAGTCGCCTCCGCGGTCAGGGACGGCGCAGAGGCCGACGACGCGGAAACGGTCACAGACGCATACTCCGACCATGCGCTCGTCTCGCCGTCGGCGTTGACTGCGCTGATGGTGTAATAGTAGGTCGTCCCGGCCGTAACATCCGAGTGCGTGTGGCTCGTGCCAGCCAGGTTGTCTCCGCCAATCTGCCGCCAATTGTTGACGCTGTCCCATACCAAAAGTTTGTAGCGCACCGCACCCGATACCGCCGTCCAACTCAGGTCCACTTCGCTGTCACTGGACTGCGCGGTCAGATCCGGCGCAGAGAGCGAGGGTGACGTGGAAGTCTGTTGCGCCGAAGCCAGGTTCGTGTATAACAAGATGGCGGCGATGGCCAACCAAACACCCAAACCGGCCAAAAACGGAAAACTGTTCCGTATTCGCAACATTTGTCCCGACCTCCTTGTACGATCGGTTCATTGCTGACCATCAGATTCAATCCGCCCGAGACATTGCTTTCCAAGTCGGCGAGCGACCCGAGAGGATGATATCTGGGCGATGAAGTCGATTAAGCAACAAGGCATACCGCTTTTTCAAATTATATGTATTATTGTGGCAAAAATCAATCTAGTTATGCGGGTGCGTGAATCCCAATTCAAGTTGACTAGAAGATGTAAGTGGAAAAGTTTGTGCGGAGTAAGACCGAAAAGCGGTAGTGTAATCAGGATTTGATTGCAGGTGGACCAGCTTACTAGGCGAGTTGCGTCCCAGACTGCGTCAGCAGAAACTAGCAAGGAGAAGAGCTGACGTCATCCCTGCGGTGGCTCTTTTCGTTGGAAACTCCCCCCTCTTCTTCCCCTCGACCCCGATATCAATGTATCAACGCACTGGCGATCGTCTTTCGTTGTCAAGACAACGTTCGGCTATCGTCAGCTTCGGAAGCCACGAATCCTGCAATTATAATACACTTTTTACTTGAAAACAGTTCTGAAATGTGATAAGATATACTGGACCAAGCAGAAAGGGAGCCCCTTCATGGCCCAACTGACACTAACACAGGACTTATACATCTTCGATGTATCGTGTATGAATATACACGTAGAGGAACCTCTCTTGTTGAGCAGAATCTGGAAAATAGGATTCGGAATATCACGGCCAGAGGATAGAAAAGACGGGCCGGCCACAGAGATTGAATCCAGATTGGTACAACTGATCGAATCAATCAAAGGTTCAGATTCGGCTGGTTGCCAGAACCAGAGCACCTTTGCTGCCCCCTCTGGTATGGCCATTTGGTAAATAGGCCGCATTGGAAATCGGCCGATTCTGTGACATCGGGGAATCTCACTTTTTGGTCAATGCCTTGGGGGTAGATTCATAGCAGGGGAGGCGCGCGCTTTCAGGTCCTTTGCCGCCAAGCAGAGGGCCGTCTCATATGTCAAAAGTCCGGCCGCCGCGTGGAGCGACTCGAATGAAGGATGTAACGCGGTTATGGGATCGGTACCGCAAAGGAAAACGAAGTATTTCATATGGGAGAAGGGGAAAACTGAGAAGGAGTCCTGCCTCGGCATGGAGGGGAACACTGGGCGCAACTTGCCCTTAGAGGCTGACGAGCTTTCCAAAATGAGCGCGAACGTTTCAAAAATCGTTCAGGGGCGCCTAGCCGGGCTCGAACCGGCAACCTTCTGATCCACAATCAGATGCTCTGCCTTTGAGCTATAGGCGCCATATTAAATTGACTAACAGTCGTACCGATTCCTGGATGAGGATACCCCACCCGAAAAAGGCTGGGGGACAGGGATTCGAACCCCGATTGACGGTTCCAAAGACCGTAGTCCTGCCCTTAGACGATCCCCCATCTCAAGCCTAATCGCGACCTGTAAAGTTCGTTCCCGGCAGATCGAAATCCCTGGCCGGACACGACGCAACACCGCAAAACAAGCAAAACGCCAATCGCAGAGCTTTCTCCAGGTGCCGAGGCCCAGACTTGAACTGGGGACACATGGATTTTCAGTCCATTGCTCTACCAACTGAGCTACCTCGGCAAAAAGACCGACGCGTAAGGCGACTGAGCCGCAGCATCCTGAACGCCAGCCGACAACGGCTCTACCCCCTTAAGGGACGGTCCTTTCAGAGCGGGCGATGAGATTCGAACTCACGACCTTCTCCTTGGCAAGGAGATGTTCTACCACTGAACTACGCCCGCAAATCAACTGTTAAGGCAAGCACTGCGTTTGTGAATCCGGCAGGACAACTAGTGGACCCGGTCGGATTCGAACCGACGATCTCCTGCTTGCAAAGCAGGCGCCTTCCCGCTTGGCCACGGGCCCGGAGGCTGATTTCCAGTGCCGACGAGAGGACTCGAACCTCCACACCCTTGCGGGCAATAGATCCTAAATCTATCGCGTCTGCCAGTTCCGCCACGTCGGCTTCCATGCCGGCAAGCTATTCGGCGCCAATCAAGCAGAGCAGCCTCGCAAGCCAACTGAGATTGTCGAAGGCCTCTTCCCTTGTCAAGCAAACCTAAGAAAGGCGGGTGTACCCCCGATTCTGTTGTCGGAACGCCCGGAGGGCGACCCAACTGCCATCATCTGTCTCGGGCGTTTCCTGCCCGGCGGTTCGTAACTTGCTGGGTGTTATCCAGCTTCGTCCTCACCGCTGCGACGAGATTTTACACCATCTTCACAAACAGTGCAAAACCCACTCGCCTTGCTCTCCGTTGCACGCTCGCCCAGCCGGTTTCGTCTCCAAAACCGCTGGTGGGCTCTTACCCCACCGTTTCACCCCTTACCGCCCGGTCACCCGAACGGCGGGTCTGCTTTCTGTTGCGGTTGTAGTCACATGGCCGTTACCGGACATGCGCCCCCACTTACGGTTTCGTGGGGCAACATCCCAACGATGCTGCATAACAGACATCGCGGGTGAGAGTCGGGAAGTTCCTCTACCGGCATATTGCCGACAGCGATGACTGCACCTGCCTTCATGCTTAAATGCTGAAGGACTCTCGACAAGCGGCCTTGTTAACACAATCCTGGCCACATTCACAGCAGCTTATGTTAGCACAGTTCAGGCGATGTTACAAAACTCAGATGCCTGAGGGTAGACGCGGAATTGGGGGTTAGATAAGGCGCTTGCCGGCCGGGGGCTCTTTTCTGACGCTCTTGTCCGACACTCTGGTCCCACGACATACAGTTTACTCTCACGACTTGACGGTCAGGCCGCGCCAGTCATTCTGCTGCGGTAAACTCGCTGAATTTTGCGGGACGCCCCGACATCAGTCTGGTAGGCCGTCCGGCGAACCAACGTCCAGCTCGGGCTGGCGCGGGCCTTCGACCCACACTTCGCCGTCACGCCAGTTCTCCCGTTTCCAAATGGGAACGATCGCTTTGAGACGTTCGATGGCGTAGCGGCAGGCTTCGAAGCAGCCATCGTCGCGATGGGGCGTGGCGACGGCGATCAGAACCGTCGGCTCTTCGATGTCGCAGCGACCGATACGATGCAGAATGCTGACAGCCTTGACGAGGGGCCAGCGTTCCTGGATCTCTGCGCCAATACGGGCCATCATCTTTTCGGCCATCGGCACGTAGGCTTCGTAGACCAGAAAGTCGGTCTCGCGGGCACCGTCATCAGTCGCTGTCGAGCCGCGCACGGTACCCGCAAAAGTGACGACGCCGCCACAGTCGAAGCGGCTGACCCGGTGCAGAATGTCATCCTGAGAAAGTGGCTTTTGGGTGATCTCGAAGAGTTTGGCGGACATGACCTTGACTCACCGTATCGGCGTGTGTAGATTTCGGGGACTGCGAAGCTGCGGGCAGGACTCGCC
Source organism: Caldilineaceae bacterium (assembly GCA_965221345.1). Taxonomy (GTDB): domain Bacteria; phylum Chloroflexota; class Anaerolineae; order Caldilineales; family Caldilineaceae; genus Bin5. Next base: position 2,996,972 of record CBDCSD010000002.1, on the reverse strand, counting down.
TCCTGAAACGGGCGGCAGGAGGGCTACCTCATCGCCGTCCTGCAGAACTGTATCTCGCTGGGCGAACTCTTCGTTTACGGCGACGTAAAAGGTCCGATCGCGCAGATTCGGAAGGTGGCTTTCGAGAAGATCGCCGACCGTGGCAGCTTCGGGTAAGGCGACCGTTTCCCGCTTGAAACCGGCCGCCTGACGCAGGCCGGCGAAGAGAATCAGGCGTACATTCACGTCTTGTCGTTTTCCCTGAAGTGGGCTGAGACGGACCGCTGCCAGTCGCCAGACTTGCCCCCCTTCTTCTGCAGCAATCTTATATCGCCGATCGTCATCGTTTTTTCCAACGCCTTGGCCATGTCGTAGATCGTCAGCGCGGCCACGCTGACAGCGGTGAGGGCCTCCATCTCGACACCGGTAAGGCCCTTGCAGCGGACTGTTGCGACGATGATGACCCGAGACTCTTCCTCGTCGATTTCAAACTCGACCGAGATCTTGGTCAAAGGGAGGGGATGACAGAGGGGAATCAGGTCAGGCGTGCGCTTGGCGGCCATAATTCCGGCAATACGGGCAGAGGAAAGTACGTCTCCTTTGGGCACTGCGCCATCGCGAATGGCAGCTAGGGTCGTTGGGGCCATGTAAACGCTGCCCTCGGCCACAGCCTCGCGGCTGGTGGTGTCCTTGTGGCCCACATCCACCATTGATGCGCGGCCATCCTTGTCGAGATGGGTCAGTTCTGACATAGCTTTAAACGAGTGTCCCTTACAGTTCGCCAATGAGCAGCGCTTCGACAGAATCACCGACAGCCAATACGCCCTCTCGTTGAGGAAGGGCCAGCAGGGCGTTCGCTGTCCGCATGCTCAGAAGGCGGCTGCTTGCCTGGCTTCCGGTGCTACTGGCAACGAAAGAATGCTGTTCTGCATCCCAGTGGAGCGTGGCGCGGTGATACTCCGGTCGGAAAGCGTCCAGGGGCAGGGGCTGTGCCAGCCGCGCCTGGACCTGGGACAGGCGGGGCTCTCGCCAGCCTGCCATTTTGCGCAACGCCGGCACGACAAACAGGTAGAATGTTACCAGACTGCTGACCGGGTTGCCGGGCAGCCCGAACACCAGCCGGCGCCCCCCTTCCACATCAGCCGTGGCAAAAGTGACAGGTTTGCCCGGCTTCATGCGCACACGGCCGAAACGCACTGTGCCTGCATGTTCAAGCAGGGGCTTGACAAGGTCCAGTTCTCCCATCGAAACGCCACCGGAGGTAAGCAGGATATCGGCCTGCGCCAGGCCATCCTGAACACGTGCTTCAAGCGCCTCCTGGGAGTCGCCGGAAATGCCCAGATCAATTGCCTCCCCGCCGGTTGCGTCGATGGCCGCCACAAGCATGGCCCGGTTGCTGTCGCGGATCTGGCCAGGGCCGAGGGGTTCTCCCGGCTCGACCAGTTCATCACCGGTGGAGAGAACCGCCACTTTGGGGCGGGGAAAGACGGGCACATTGACGATTCCTGCGGTTGCCAGCAGCCCGATTTCAGCGGCGTCCATACGCTCACCAGCCGCCAGAACGGTTTGGCCGGCCTCCACGTCTACCCCTACCGGACGCACGTCCGCGCCGCACTGGACCTGCTCCTTGATGCGAATCCGAGGGGCATTGGCGCCCCTTTCCAACCGTTCCGTTTCTTCAATCATTACGACCGCGTCAGCCCCCGCGGGCAGTGGCGCGCCGGTCGTAATATAAGCTACCGTGCCGGGTTCGACGGCGAAGTCGGCCAAGGCGCCGGCACTCACCTCACCCACCAGGGGATAGTCGCCGGGGCCATCGGCGGCGACGACCGCGTAGCCATCCTTCGTGGAAGCGGGAAACGGGGGAAGCGGTTCCTGGGCGGCAATATCAGCAGCGAGGATAGCACCCCGAACCATCGAAAGCGGACGGTGTACCGGCGCCAGTTGCCTGGCTTGGGCGAGGGTAACTTCCAAGGCATCTTCGACTGACAGCATCGAATAGGTTGATCTTGTCATGATCTGTCTGCGCGTTCCTCTCTGGATTGCAACCGGCTACTCTTGGCAGATCAACTCGACCTCGTTTCCATCCGGGTCGTCAATGTAGATTGTTCGACTGGAGAGCACCGGATGGGTACCGCCCCTTGGTTGATAGCCGGCCGCGCGCAGCGCCTGCTCCTGCGCGTCGAAACTGTCGGCCGGCAGCTCGAAGGCCAAGTGGTGAAGTTGATTACCGCGGGGCTGTTGCGCGAGTTCTGGCGGCATGGGCACTACTACGATCATTTGGGGAATGCCGGCGGCGCCCTCGCCTGCCTTGAGGAATACATTGGGCAGTTCGGGCGGCGAGATGACCTCCAGACCCAGAAGGTCTTTGTAAAATGCGACCGATTTCTGCTTATCTCGGGTCCACAGGACGATTTCGGCGATTCCGCTAATCATTGACATCGATTTTTCCTTCTTTGATTGCACTGGGTTGCGTGCCCAAGACTGGCTTGTCTTCCCGGTCGCGAGACGAGCCCAGGTATGCGGGCGCTCTCTTCGTTCAATACCATTACACAACCTGCGGATCATACACATCCTCGTGCAGTATACCGAAACGGGGGTCATCTTGCCAGTTCCGCCAGTGCAGCGGAGGGAGGCCGGTCTCTGGAAGTCGCCTTTGACACTGACCCTCTGTCGTCCTGACTGTCTTGAATGGCGAGGCACGCGGTCCGACGAATGACGAATGCAGGTGTCAGCCGCGGGTAAACATATGGCGATCGGTGGAGCAACTGTTACAATGGGCTCAGGCCGGAGCTTTTGCCCGCCTTGCGGAGAATTCAGGCTGGGCAGGAAGCGCACAATGCCAGACGGGAGAGAGAATCGTGCAAGAGTGGATCCGAAGTGAAGCCGACGAACTGCTTGCCAAACTCGTGGAATGGCGTCGAGATTTTCATCGTCACCCTGAGCTGGGATTCCAGGAAGTGCGTACCGCTGGGATAGTGGCGGCGCATCTACAGGAACTGGGGCTTGAGGTGAGCACCGGTGTGGGCAAGACCGGTGTAATCGCGATGGTGGAGCCGGACGAACCGCAGGACAATAACGAGACCGTCATGTTGCGTTTTGATATGGACGCTCTCCCGATTCACGAGGAGACCGGACTGCCTTTCTCCTCTGAAAGCCCTGGAGTGATGCACGCCTGCGGACACGATGGCCACACCGCGATTGGCATGGGTGTCGCGCAGTTGCTGACGAGACATCGTAACGAGCTGACCGGACGGGTCAAGCTGGTTTTTCAGCCGGCCGAGGAAGGTTTGGGCGGCGCGCTTGCCATGATTGAGGACGGTGCACTCGACGAACCGCAACCGGCCGCGGCCTACGGGCTGCATCTGTGGAGCCGGCTTCCCTACAATCAGGTAGTCGTCCAACCCGGCCCACTTTGGGCGGCGGCCGATATGTTCACGCTTACAATTCATGGTAAGGGCGGCCACGGCGCCACACCCCATGACACCATAGACGCAACGTTCGTCGCATGTCAATTGGTGGTGGCGCTGCAAAGCATCGTAGCCCGTAACACCAATCCTTCCGATACCGCGGTTGTTACGGTTGGCTCTTTCCACAGCGGAAATGCAGGAAATGTGATCTCGGAACGCGCTGTTCTTGAAGGAACAATTCGCAGCTTTGAGCCGGAGGTGCGCAGCCTGCTCCTCCAGCGTATTGAAGAAATCTGCGCCGGGATTTGCCAGGCGATGGGGGCCAGATTTGAGTTTGATCTGCAAAACTGCGTGCCGCCGACCTCCAATTCTGAAGCCGGCGCGCGGTTGATGGAAGGGATTGCCAACGACGTTGTCGGCGCGCAGAATGTTACGCAGATTCCGCCGATGATGGTAGGCGAGGACATGGCGGAGTTTCTGAACCGGGCGCCCGGCTGCTTCGTTTTGGTGGGCGCGGCCAACCCGGACGAGGGGTTCTACAGCCCGCACCACAGCCCCACGTTTGACTTCGAGGAGAGCGTAATGCCGACCGGCGTGGCGCTACTTGCCGAAGCCGCCTTTTCGCAGCTTGCGCGCGGGAAAGGGACTGGAACCGAAGAGGGCGAATAGGCGCTCGGCGCGGCGGGTGGCGAAGCCGCGGCACAGCATACGATCTGCAATATACGATCTGCAATTTGCCCGATCTTCATATTGACATTTCGCACACTATAAATTAATATCAGGCTGTATGATAGTATTGATACAATTAATCCGATGATTCATTCGAACCCGGCACAGAGTGCCGCGCGACTTCTGCGAACATGATGAAGCAACTTCACAGCAACTCCGAGCTTTTGCACTATATCGTCAATAGCGGATTCGTCCCCGGCGCCAGGCTGCCTTCGTTGAATGAGCTCAGCGCAGAATTGGGCGTCAGCATCGGCAAGCTGCGAGAGCAGTTGGAAGGAGCACGCGTTCTCGGGCTGGTGGCGGCCCGCCCGCGGCGAGGCATCGAATGCAACAGTTACAGCTTCACGCCTGCTGCCCGCGCCAGCCTGATGTTTGGACTCGCGACGAATGAGCGTCTGTTCCGCGAATTCAGCGATTTGCGCAATGGCATAGAGGGCGCTTTCTGGCAGCCGGCAGTTCTCGCCCTGACCGAAGACGACAAGCAGGAGCTCAAACAGTACGTTTCGCTGGCTTGGCACAAACTTCAGCAGAGCCGCATCCAGATACCTCATCAGGAACACCGCGCCTTTCACATGACGATTTTCAGGAGGCTGGACAACCTGTTCGCGACAGGATTGTTGGAAGCCTATTGGGACGCTTACGAGGCCGTCGAGTTAAATCTGTACGCAGATTACGACTATCTGACGGAGGTTTGGAGCTATCACGAAGGGATCGCGGGAGCCATTGAGAAGGGCTTGGTCGACGACGCCAGGGCTTTGCATGAGGAGCATTTACTGCTGCTGCGGATCAGGGGCGTCTCCCGCAACAATGCGCGCCAAGACACTGACACAGTTGTGAACAATAGAGTAAGGAGCCAAGCATGAGTGTTGCAGTTCGGGAAGCGCTGGTTGTTGAGCCGGACGCGCCGGCGGCCGTCAATGACTTCGCTATCAACGTGGCGACAGCGAACGGTTCCGGGAGCCAGACTAGCAACGGTGTCCTACTCCGCGCCCTTTTCAAAATGGGGATTCCAATAAGCGGCAAGAACCTATTTCCCAGCAACATCCAGGGACTGCCCACCTGGTACATCATCCGCCTGAGCAAAGACGGTTTTCTCGCACGCAGGGAAAAGACGGACATTCAGGTCTGTATGAATGGCCGCACTGTGGCAGAGGATATGGAAACGGCAGTTCCCGGCGGCATTGTCCTCTATGACGACTCATTGCCGGTAGCCAACCATCGCAAGGACGTAACTTATTATCCGATGCCGGTGAAGGACCTGGTCAAAAAGGCGGGCCTGCCCCATGCTTTGCGGGATTATGTATCCAACATGGTCTATGTTGGCGTGCTGACAGAGTTGTTGGGGATCGATCCGGCTGAGGTAGAGGCGGCGCTTCTCCACCACTTCGAGGGCAAAGAGAAAGCGGCTCGGCTCAATATGGATATGGTCGAGAGTGCCATGGACTGGGCCAGCGGACATGCTGTGCGGCAAGATGGGTATAGGATCGAACGGATGTCGGGCTTCAATGAAGGGAAGATCCTGGTGGATGGCAATACGGCCGGCGCGTTGGGCGCCCTGGCCGGCGGCCTGTCGCTTGTCTCATGGTATCCAATCACGCCGTCGTCGAGTTTGGCTGAGTCGATCGAAAAGTACGCGCCGGCTTTGCGCACCGATCCTGATACGGGCAAGTCGACCGTTGCCGTCATACAGGCCGAAGATGAGTTGGCGGCGATGGGTATGGTTGTGGGTGCAGGCTGGACGGGGGCGAGGGCGATGACATGCACGAGCGGGCCCGGTATCAGCCTGATGGCGGAATTCGCCGGACTATCCTATTTTGCCGAGGTGCCGGCCGTGATTTGGGACATACAGAGGATGGGGCCGAGCACAGGCCTGCCGACCCGCACTTCGCAAGGCGACATTCACGCCGCCTACTATCTCAGCCACGGTGACACCAAACACGTGGTGCTCTTCCCGGCCACTCCGGCCGAGTGCTTTGAGTTTGGCCGGGTCGCGTTCGACTTGGCGGAGGAGCTGCAGACACTGGTGTTGGTATTGAGCGATCTAGACCTGGGCATGAACTCGCATATTTCAGAACCGTTCGAGTATTCAGACGCCCCTTTCAAGCGCGGCAAGGTACTCAGCGCCGAGGACCTGGAGGAACGGCAAGGCTCATGGGCGCGATACAAGGATGTCGACGGTGACGGCATCACCTATCGCACGCTGCCCGGCACAAAGCACAACATGGCCGCCTACTTCACGCGAGGTACGGGCCACAACGAGAACGGCTATTACAGTGAGCGCCCTGAAGACTGGGAACAGAATCTGGAGCGGTTGAAAAGAAAATTCGAGACTGCTCGTCAAATGGTACCCGAACCGATTCTGGATGAGGCCGACGAGACCCAGATAGGGATCATCAGCCTGGGCAGCAACCATGACGGCGTCGAAGAAGCCCGCGCTCGCCTTGGCGCCGCAGGCGTCAGCACCAGCTATTTGCGCCTACGGGCATTGCCAATTGACAGCAGCGTCCGCAGGTTCATAGACAGGTATACGACTGTCTTTATCATTGAAGCGAATAGTGACGGGCAACTTCACACGATATTAACCACTGAGGAGCCGACGCAAGCGTTGAAGCTAAGATCCATCGCCAAGTGCGACGGTCTTCCCCTGAGCGCTCGCTTCATTGTCGAACAGGTTGAGCAGGCTTTACAGGAGGAACAGCTATGACTACCAGGACCAAGCCCGCAGGGGCGCCGCGCCGCGCCCCCCGTCCCGCCAAGACCAACCGCATCGGCTTGGAAAAAACCTCCTATCGTGGACGCCCGTCTACACTTTGCAAAGGCTGTGGGCACGACAGTATCAGCCAGCGTATTGTAAACGCGGCCTGGGAGATGGGCCTGGACCAAACCCAAGTTGTAAAGCTTAGCGGGATCGGCTGTAGCAGCAAGACGCCGGCTTACTATCTGGGGTGGAGCCACGGCTTCAATAGCCTGCATGGGCGCATGCCTTCGGTGGCGACGGGGGCGATCATCGCCAACACCGACCTGCAGGTTATAGGCGTCAGCGGGGACGGCGACTCTGCGTCAATCGGTATTGGCCAGTTCAAGCATGCAGTGCGACGCAACCTGCCCTTGGTATATATCGTCGAAAACAATGGCGTTTATGGCCTGACAAAAGGCCAGTTCAGCGCTACAGCCGATGAGGGCCAGTTTCTCAAGTATCAGGGAGTAAACGATCTACCGCCGCTGGACATCTGCTTGGAGGCGCTGACAGCAAATGCGACATTTGTTGCCCGCAGCTTTGCCGGAGATCCCAAGCAGCTGGAGGCTCTGATCAAAGCTGCGATGAATCACCGGGGCATCGCCGTTCTTGATATCATCAGCCCCTGCGTGACATTCAACAATCACGACACATCCACCAAGAGCTACGGTTTCGGAAGGGCCAACGAGATTCGGTTACACGATCTGAACTTTGTGCCCGAATTTGAAGAGATTGAAATCGAAGAATACGAGGACGAAATCGAGGTGGAGTTGCATGACGGCGGCAGCATTATTCTCAAGAAGATCGATCCGGATCACGATCCGAAAGATCGCGTCGCCGCCTACAGTGCCATCCAGCGCTCGCTGGATGAGCAGAAGCTGATAACCGGTCTCTTGTATATCAGTGAAGAGGAACCAACATTCACCGAACTGCTGAACCTGACAGACACGCCGCTAACGCAACTTTCGCGTGAAAGGCTGCGGCCCAGCCGAGAAGCTCTGGAAGAGGTAATGGCCGCCTTGGCATAGGTAGAGACTTTCCCTTGCTCGGCTTATTCGTTATTGTCTGGTGAATAGGGAGAGGCAGCAATCAGTTGGTTGCGATATCTTCGGCACCGTCGCCAGCGCCTTTTGGGCCGAAAGACGCTAGATCTCTCGGCCGTTTAAGGGTTCGATCTTGGGACGGAGCATCGGTGTCGCCATAGTGGCCGCGCAGTTCCGGCGGCAACAGGCGTGCGATAGCCAGCATAACTTCAATCGTGTACTCCGGCACGTTATCCATATCTCCCTTCGGGAAGCGCAAGGGTTCTCCGAAACGAATAGATAGGTGAGTGCGCTTGAAAGGGTTGCGCCAATTCTCATGCAGATGGGGAATACCCAGCACTGTTACCGGCACAACTGGGACATCGGCTTCGAGGGCAATACGCACCGCGCCACTTTTTCCTCGCCGCAGCGGATTCCCGCGGTTACGCGTTCCTTCTGGAAACATGCCTAGCACATATCCCTTCTGCAAGAGATCCACACTATGCTCAATTGCGGCGGTATCGCGGGCGCCCCGGTTGATAGGGAATGCACCAATGCCATGAAGAAAGTGTGTCACCAAGGGATGAACGTTGAACAACTCCCTCTTGGCCATGTAATACACCTGGCGCGGCGAAGCGAAGCCAAGGATAAAGCTGTCGGTGCCGCCGGGATGATTGCAGGCGAGCACAACTCCGCCTTGCCGGGGCACATGCTCCACTCCCTCCACGCGCAGGGAAGCGAACAGAGGTCGAAAGGCGCCAATTGCTATATGGCAGAACTTCCATGTAGGGGATGCATCGGTTGGGAATCTCATTCTCTCTTTAATTCAGCCTTCTGATGCCTTCCCGAATCTGCTTCAGCACAAACAAGACGCGCTGGTCCTCTTTGGTGGGCTTTTGCTCAGCCTCAGACATCCAGCCCCCCAACGCCACACCACTGAACACCATTTCAGACTCGCCGATAAACAGATGCAGGCGGTTACGATTTAGAAAGTAGCGCCGCAGGTCATCCTCAGCCGCCTGCATGTTTTGCAGGCCATAGTGGAGCAGACCCCGATCCCGCCACAGGTTTGCCTCCTCCGGTTCCACGATCACCATGTAATTCAATACCGACAGAGCATCGGCCAAGCGGTGTTGGGAGATGTAGACGGTGCGCAGATTATTCAGAATGCGCAGAATCCAGGCGCTGGCGTTAGTACGGTACTGCTCCAGGGAAACGGAGATCCGAATCGGTTGCTGAAACATCTGCGACAGATAGTAGGATAGCTCTTCCGGGGCAACGACCTTGCCATGGAAAGGGTCGATAATCCACACGCCGCTCACGTCCCTGTATTCCAGCATGAAGTGTCCGGGCAAACCCATTCCGTGCAATTTGATTCCAAGACGGCGCCCTACGGCCATGTAGAGGAGGCTTAGCGTAATGGGGAGGCCAAGGTGGGTATCCAATACGCGGTGCAGAAAACTGTTGCCCGGTTCGTAGTAATTCTCGACATTGCCGAAGAACTCAAACTCACCGTGTAGTACGTTTATCAAAGCCTCGGCCTGGGCGCGGCCCACTGCGCCAACGGGCATGCGTTGATCGACCTGATCAGCCAGTTCATCCAGGCGCCTGACATAGCTTTCCACATCAAGCGCAGGATCAACCAGGCAACCGATCAACAGAGCCAGTCGCTCGGGTCGATCACTGTCTGCCTGCAATGCGGTCGAGAATGCTGTCAGATGGTCCACCGGAACTCCTTTCAACCCTATGAGCCGCGCCAAAATGGGCTGTCAACTCTCCTGAACTTCCGCAATTTCGCCTTCGTGAGGAGCAGGAATACAGTACCACCAGCCAACGAATCTTGCAAGTGAACGCGGCTATATTCCAGACATGGGCCCAGCCCGGATGGAGGAACTGTTTCGCGTTTGAGGGGAGATGATGGTGGAGCCGGTCGGGGCCCGGCTCGTTGCGACATTGCCTAGCCGACTCCTGCTTGTTGTGAGTCGGCTAGGGGACGATCGCCAGGATGATCGAATTCAAGACAGCTAACGCGATCGGCCCGAACAGCGAACTGAAGCAGCCGCGGCGCAATTCAAAGCCCTTGACCAAGCGCGCCGTCAGCCAGAAGACGAAAGCATTGATGATAACGCTGAACAGGCCGAATGTCAGAAACAGCAGGGGGAAGGAGAGGAATGTAAGGATAGGCTTCAGTAAAGCATTGAGCAGGCCGAGTACCACGGCCACCACAAGCGCTGTTCCGAAATTCTCAATGTCGATTCCGAACAACCCGATGCGGGAAATGACCAGAAGGCTGAGTGAAGTGACCAGCCAGATTATCAACAGTTCCATTTGCCGCCTCCTACCAAATGTCGAAACGCGCCTATGTTGATCTATACGCTGCGGGCCTGCCAGAGTTGCGTCCGGTCAATGCTCCTGTGTGCCAATTGTCTCTCCATTGCGTAAGGTTGGAGTAACCCTATGCAGCCACCGGTAAGATCACCGAAGAGCAGAGTCAGAGCTGCCGCTCGATTCCTACTACCAGCCTCCGGCGGCTTGAATTTTTCCACTCGACGCTGCAAGCATTCCATGCGCGTCGATACCAACGTTACTCGCCCTTACGCGGATCTGGATCCCATCGCAATCAACTCGCCCCCGTCGACGCGCAGCACCTCGCCCGTTACATAGTTGGACTCAGCCAAAAACCGGACCGCCTGGGCGACGTCTTCGGGCGCGCCCCAGCGCTTCATCAACGTGCGTTCGCGACTGCGCCGCAGCCGCTCCTTGGAGTAGTGCGGCATGGGCATAACATGCCCCGGGGCCACTGCATTCACCCGCACGGTGGGAGCCAGCTCAAGCGCCATCTGCCGGGTCAGAGCGAGCAGTCCGGATTTCGCCACTGCGTGGGCAGTGTAAATGGGCCACGCATGCCAGACGGAGAGGTCAAGGATATTGACGATCGCCGCTTGAGGCTGTTCCAGTAGCAGCGGGGCCAGCTCGTTGCTGACATAGAAACTTCCGTGAACTGTAATGTCGAGAACGCGGCGCCAGGTATCGTAGTCCTCGGTCGGAAAAGAATTCTGAGCAAACCAGTCGGCCGAATTGACAAGTACGGTTAGTCGGCCGAACCGGGCGCGCACCTCCTGCGCCATCTGCTGCACTGCATTCAGATTGGCAACATCGCATTGGATAGTCTTGGTGTCAACGCCCAGGGCCTTTGCTTCTTGAGCGGTTTCAACCGCGGCCTCGCCAGATCTGTTGTAGAGGATGACCACATCGGCGCCGGCCCGGGCCAGCTCCAAAGTAATCGCCCTGCCTACACGGTGCGCGCCGCCTGTCACCAGTGCCACCCCGCCTCGTATTTCCATAGAGACTTTCGCCCTCCTGTATGTGTAAGGCGGTCCTGACCGCCCCATCTCGAGGTGATCTGAGGTTACGACCAGCGGGCTGGCCGCCGTGTTCTATCCAGAGCGCAGAGCTGCCAATCAAAAAAAGCGACGGAAGATCAACCCTGCCGTCGCCAATTTTTTACGAAAGCGGTCCGTCCATCTACTCTCGCATCGTATCCAAAGTGCGCTGGATAATGTCGGCCTGTACCGACCGAGCGCGGTGCTGACGACTCCGTTGGCGCCGCGCAGACTTGGGTTGAGGAACCTCCTCGCCTCCGGCTTCGGTGGCGCGCTTGAAGGCCAACTCCATCGGCGAAAGAACCTCGATATTTTCAAATTTATCAACTACCTGCCCGTCGGAATCTTCGCCCGCAGCGGAGGCCGCATTCTCAGATTCTGCTTCTTCCCCTTCCTCCTCTTCTCGAAGGCCCTTGATGCTGACATCAATATGGCGACGGCGGCGGTTGAGGGTCATGACGCGAACTTCCAGCTTCTCATCAATTTCCACTATATCTTCGGGCTTTTCGACGTAGTTGTTCCCCATTTCCCGGACGTGGAGGAGCGCATCCGTGCCCACGCCAATATCGATAAAAGCACCATATGGAACCATTCTCGTAACCACGCCCTCGACAATTTCGCCCTCTTGCAGGTCACGTATTGTCTTCGTGTCCGGAGAAATCATCGTCAGGCTGATGCGGTTTCGCTCTCGGTTCAACCGCTTTATCCACACGGTGACGGTTTGGCCCTCTTCCACAACGTCTTTGACATTGCTCACACGGCCAACCGACAGTTCGGAGATATGGACCAGTCCATCACGGCCGGCGCCGATGTCGACAAAGGCGCCAAATTCGGTCACTTGCTTGATTGTGCCGGTTATTTCCTGGCCGACGCTCAGGCGAATGACCTTCTTGCTGGCGTCCGCTTCGCCTTCGGTCGCGCCAACTGTTTCTGTCTCGACAGTACGGGTTTCTTCGGTCATCTTCCGCTCCTCTTTGAAATCGGCATTGTCCCTGCGCAACACCATTACGCAGTATACCTTTTTACTGCTTACAGGACAAAAGCGAGTAGGTGCAAAACCTAAAAAGGACATCATTTATACATTAAATCGAATATCTAGAATGTCGCCGTCTTGCACTACGTACTCTTTTCCTTCCAGCCGCAGAAGTCCTCGGCTGCGCGCTGCGGCCATACTCCCCGCTTCCATCAGGCTATCAAAATGAATCGTCTCAGCGCGAATGAATCCCCTTTCCATGTCAGTGTGGATGACGCCGGCAGCTGCAGGAGCCTTGGAGCCAGCACTGACAGCCCAGGCACGCACTTCGTTGTCACCGATGGTGAAGAAGCTGATCAGACCGAGAAGACGATAGCAGCGGCGAATCGCCCGGTTAAGACCCTGCTCGGCGATCCCGAACTCAACCAGGAAATCGGCAACTTCATCCGGCGCCATCATGGCTATTTCGGCTTCCAATCGGCCGCGAAGAAGGAATGTCTCGTCATTCAAGAGATCTGCATACATACTCTGATTATCGTCATCTCCAACGTTGACCACTCGCAGAAGTGGTTTCAAACTCAGGAAACCAAAGCCGCCGAGCATTTTCATTTCTTCAGCGCCTATTTGCGCTTGCCTCAGGTGTGTCCCCCCTTCCAACAGCGGGTAAAGCCGGGTCAGCAGCGCCTCCTCGCGCGCCATTTGTTGCCGCTCCTCTAGCTGACCCCTTGACTTCTGAGCGGCGATACGTTCCAGCCGGCCCTCAATCGTAACCATGTCGTTCAGCAGAAATTCCGTCTCCATCGCTACCAGATCCGCGCCCGGATCGATACGGTTGTTGGGATGGGTCACATTGGGGTCGTGGAAGGCACGCCCGACAAGCAGTAAGGCATCGTTGCCTGCAATTGCGTTCAACAGCGGGCCACTGATACGGCCATCCCTACCGATGTCCTTCGAAAGTCCGGCAATGTCGTTGTAGATAACTTGGGCGTAAACGGCTTTGCGGGGGAAAAACATCTGGGCCAGACAGTTGATTCGCGAATCAGGCACGTCCACAACAGCCGTATGGACCTCCAATTTACCGCTGGAATAGGCTGTTGTCGCGGTGGCACTGCGGGTCAGGGCGTTGAAGATCGTCGTTTTTCCGCTATTTGACGCGCCTACAATTCCGATTTTCATGCGCTTTACTCAGGTCCAATCGCGTACTTAAGGCACGCCCTAAGTGAGCCCAAGAGCTTGCGAAAACCGGCAGAAAGGGCGCGGCACGTGCAGCCCCAGATTACTGCTCGGATAAGAGCCATTGAACTAAGATGGAATTCGCATTCGACAGTGTCCCAACCGCATTCGGAACCGATATCGGCTGGTCCTGTTCGGCACTTGCCGGCGGAGGGAACTACCAAGGATTGCCGCGCGGCCAGACCGCCTCCTGTCGGAATGGAGTACTCTTCCGCCGGGATGCGGGTATTGCGTTACGCTTGCCCCCACAAGAAGCGCGATCTGGACTGCTACTGTCATATCTAGGGCTATATTACCTCAAGTTTTCGTCAAACGCACGGTTTGAACGCGGTGGAAACTGCGCTTGTGACCTGAAAGAGTAAGGTGTACAATTAGAATTCGACTGTATCCCAGTGGCGCCCGCGGGAACAACCCCAATGAGACGCCCCATGAGTCCAATTACCCGAACTCGATCAATCTGAGCGGCCCAGGTCCTCGCCGCGATTCTTAACAACTATGGAAAGCACAGCTTCTTCTCAACAGGCAGGCGTCCATTCAGCCCAATTGATGGATCACCGCAACCCGCGGGCCGCTCACTTGGAAATCATCGAACCGGTCCGGGGCGACGAGCGCGCAGCCAGGGGCAATCTGTATATTCTCGTTGAACTGATAGGCAGCAGCCCTGTCAGCAGTCACGCTGTGCGTGAGATGCAGGCGGCGGTTGAACACACATACTACTCGGCAGGTGGCCCGGTAAGCGAGGTACTGAAGCAGGCGATTGCCGGCGCACACGAAAACTTGCGGAGCTTGAATCGGCGCAGCCCGGACATCGACTTGCAGGCCGGGATCATCTGTGCTGCCGTCGTACAGGGACATCTGGTCATTGCTTCGGCCGGCCCGGCAATGGCGCTCGTCGCTACGGAACAGCGCCTGGACCAGTTCCCGCTTGACGCAGAACGCTACACAGGCCCTATCGGTAGTGAACTTGAGCCAAACATACACACATATCGTCACATACTCAACAGCGGCGATGCGCTCTTCCTGGGGGAAAGCGAGTGGATTCTGCAGTCCGATATCAGAACCATAGGCGGCGCGATCGTCAGCACTTCAGTCAGCAACATGCAAGATATGGTATCGCATTTGCGGCAGCAGGGCGACAATGTGCCGCTGCTCGGCCTGTTGCTGATTTATTCTGAAGAGGAGCAGGAGGAGCAGGGCCCGGAACAGCTCGCCGGCTCGCACCTTCCCACAGCCGTTGGGGCCGCGCCTCCCGTTCGCAATGTGCCCGGGGAAGAGGGTACGAACAGAATTGTCCCGTACCGAAGTCGAACAGCGGAACCGCCTTCAAACCTGCCCAGCGCCGCGAAAATGCAACACCAGTTGACCGTCCCTTTCCGCCCGTTCGAGAGACTTCGAGGTCCGTGGCATCGGCGTGCGCTCCGCTTACTGGGGAGACCCCATAAATGGTTTTCCAGCCTTCTGCAAGGGCTCTTGCCTGAACCGCGTGCACAGCAGAGTGGGCAGTCCCAGCAGACTGACATGGAGGAAATTGCTCCGGAAACTCCGCCAACTCCTCAGGCCGCCACTCAGCCGATTCCACACCCTCCCCCTCAGCCGCCTTCGCAGCCGGCCGACCAGCCACAACGCGAGGAGCGTATACAGTTGCCGGCGCTGCCGGGCTACGCGCCGCCGGAACCGTCGAAAGGAAACCGGCGCAGGCTGATCGTATCGATCGCTATTCTAATTCCGCTACTCACTTCGGCTGTAATTGGAGCCGCATTTTTGCGCGAGGGTAGCATCAATCAGGAAGAAGGATTGCAACTCGTGCAGTTGGCCGACAGCCAGTTGCTCCAGGTCCAACAGGCTCTGGCCGTTGATGACAAAACGACCGCACGGGCATCTTTGAGCGAGGCGCAACGATATCTGGACGAAGCGATCGTCCTGATCGGTGTAACCGATCAGATACAGGAACTGTCGGAGGTCATCACAACCGAACTACAGGAATTGCTGCAGGTCCGCGCACTGTACTCGCTTGACGTACCCCTGTTGGAGTACGCTGCGGACGCCGAGCCTCATCGGATCGTCGTATCCGACCAGGACCTATACATGTTGGACAGCGGCCGCCAGTCCATAGCACACTATCGCACCAATCCGGAACGCACGCTGCTGGAAGAAGACAATGGCGCCATCTTGAAAGAAGGAGACATTGTCTCGGGAGTCACTGTAGGCAGGTTGGTGGATATCGCCTGGCAACCCCGCATTGCCGGTTTTGCGGACAAGGCCAGCCTTCTGGTTCTGGATCGCAACAACAATGTTTTCCGCTACAATCGCCTGGACGGGGCGACGCATCTGGTACTCAGAGAACAGAATTCTCTCGGAAGCGTTGGGCAGTTGGCAATCTACAATGGCCGCCTGTACCTGGCTGACGAACGGTCGAATCAGATCTTTCGCTACTCGCCGGCCGGTCTGGCATATGATGACCCGCCGGCGGCATGGTTTGATGAGCAGATACGGGGCGATCTCGCCGGTTTGATCGCGATGGGAATTGACGGGGATATCTGGCTGCTCAGCGAGGACGGCACTTTGCTGCGCTTCCGTGAGGGCCAGCAACTACCCTTCAGCCTCGAGAGAATTCCCGGGTTGGGAGGCTTGCTCGTCGATTTTGCGATGGCCGAACAGTCCGATGGCCTGCTTTATTTGGCCGACGCAACTGAAGAGCGCATCCTTGTTTACGACAAAGAGGGGCGCTACCTTCAACAGTATGTTGACGCCGAAGACATGGCGCTAGTTGGGCTGAGGGGTCTATTCTTGGATGAAGTGACAGACATTCTCTATATACTGACAAAGTCGGGACTGTATGCCCATCCGCTCCCCCGCTGACAGAAGGAAACGCGACGGAAAACTCCACGAATTGGACCTATTTTCATCTCTCACTTCTTTGATCGAATCTCTGTCTGACGGCGCTCCGATGTATCTTGCAGATCAGCTTCTCAGATTGTACGGCGCGCCAAGTATCGTGCTATAATTTCAGCATTATGTCGGAAATCGGCCACTCTTCCGCCAGGTCAAAGTTGCCTGCCGATCAGAATCGGGTCGACCCCCGCCCCTGGAGCAGATCTCTAGCCATTTTTTTGGCTGGACTATTCGCGGTTTCCGTTATTGTCATCTCCATCCTCATTGGTAGTGTCCTTGGCGATCTTGCCAGAGATTTTGCGCTGCGCAAAAGCATGCCGGCCGTGTCTGCCGATCTCTTCTACCCTCCTAACGCAAGTGCTGAGACGGTAAACCCGGCCGCGCAACAAGCGGCGGCTCCCCAAAGCGTCGAACTGCAAGGTGTGCCTGCGGAGGACGAGGTTCCGGAAAGACAGATCAACATTCTTCTGTTGGGATCAGATGAGCGAATCGACGGCGTAGAGCCCCCCCGCACCGATACGATGCTGTTGCTGACTCTGGACCTGCGGAGGCATACCGCTGGCATGATCTCTCTTCCAAGAGACTTGTGGGTTCCGATCCCAGGCTACAATCTGACATCGAAGATCAACACCGCCTATGCCTTGGGGGAACAGCGCGGCTATCCGCTCGGAGGCGCGCAGTTGGCAAAGGATACGGTAAGCAGCTTTATCGGCCAGCCGGTCCAATTCTACGTGCAGGCCGACTTCAATGGGTTTGTACGCTTTGTTGACGAGATTGGCGGCGTCACTATCAACGTGCCCCAGACCATTCACGACCCGGAGTATCCGACGCCCGATTATGGCTTTCAGACTTTCTATCTGAAGGCTGGGCTACAAGATCTGGACGGCCAGACTGCCCTGAAATATGCTCGTACTCGCAACATGGACAGCGACTACGGGCGTGCTGCACGACAACAGCAACTCATCCAGGCCATAGTGGACAAGGTATTCTCCGCCAACATGGTACCGACGCTGATTGCCAAGGCGCCACAACTGGTGAACTCTGCGTGGGGAAGTGTCAGGACCGATATGCCGTTGACAACGGCTGCCGAAATTGCCAACTTTGTGCGCTCCAATTCGTTCGCACTGCGTTCATTAGTCTTGGACGATCGCTATGGGGAGGAAAGCTATAGCGAGAATGGCGCCTGGATATTGCTTCCGGATCGGGAATTGATTCGTCCTGAACTCAAGGCGTTCTTTGATCCGGTGGCAGGGCCGATAGCCGGGGCCGGCGAACCGACCGATCCTCTTCCTCAGATTCAGCCACTTGCTCGCGCAGGCACTGAAATCGTCTCTACAGAACTCCCAGCGACGGATCTGAAAGCCAATTTACGCGTGATGGCCGCGAGAGAGGCGCGCTTGGAAATCCTGAACGGAACAAGGTGCGCCGGTGTCGCGGCCCAAGTTCGCGGGCAACTTGAAGCTAACGGCTGGCAAGTCGTGTCCATCGGCGATGCCGACCGCAGTGACTATCTGTACACACTTCTCGTCAACTACAATACACACGAGTCACTTGTGCAGGAGTTGAGCCGCCAACTCAATCTGACAACCTCCCTCTACACGCTTCCCGGGCTTCTCATTCCCAAATCGACCGATTTGCGCATTGTCATCGGCGAAGACTATCTGGAAAACCCTTGCCTGTGACAACCAGTTGTACTTGCACCCCGTCCAAGTTGCTTTCCTAGTCCTTCTACCGGCACCAGGCCATGGGCTTAGTCTACTTTGGTGACCACCACTTTGACGCCAGGCTCATAGCCTTCGACAAGGACGGCACACTCTTTGATTTCAACGCCAGTTGGCGTCCCCGATTTTTGGAAGCAGTGGAATGTCTGCTGGCACAGTTCTCTCGTCGGGCCGAGATGCGCATCGCACTCTGTCGCACTCTCGGTTTTGACACTGCCACCGGCGTCTTTGGCGAGCACGGCCCCTTTGCCACGGCAACAAGCGAAGCCATAATTCACGCGGCAACGACGGTAATCTACCAACTGTCTGCTCCGCAGCTACCCTGGTCTATATGCGAGCAGTTGGTTCGGCAGAAGTTTGCGCCGATTCTCGCAGAATCCATGGATTTCACGCCGGCGACAGACCTGGTCCCGCTCTTATCTTCACTACACGAAAATGACGTGCGGATTGCGCTTATCACCAACGATGACAGCGGTCCGACAGAGGCCGTTCTCGCCCACTTCGGCCTGTCAGGCTTTGTCGACTTTATCGCCTGCGGAGACAGTTCCTACCATGCCAAACCGGCGCCCGATGCGCTGTTGGCGGCGTCGAGGCAGCTTGGCGTTCCTTTGGGACGGACGGCAGTGGTCGGAGATTCGATGACCGATCTTCGCATGGCGCGCGCAGCCGGCGCCGGTTTGGTCGTGGGTGTTTTGACCGGTGCCGGCAGCCGAGAGACGCTTTCGTCTTCAGCTGATCTGATCCTGGATTCGATCGGGGAGATTCGGGTTGGCGCTATTCGGATTGATGAACCTGAAGGTGGGCTTGCCCGTTCGTCAGGTCGGTCACGCGAACACTGAAGCGCTCTACATGCTTGGTCGGCATCCGAAGCCGGTAGTGCACATTTTCAGTGTAAGTAGGACTCAGGATTTCGGCCTCGAACTCTGGCAACAATCGCTTGAAAAGGGTGATGTGGCTATAGCCGATGACAACTTCCAGTTCACTTCTCGGCATCTTCTCAACGCGCGGCAGGGTCTCCAAGCCCAATTGGACGCCACCGCTGTAAGCCTTGACCAAGCCCCCCTTACCCAGCTTCACTCCGCCAAAGAAACGGGTTACAACCGCGACAATATCGCCCAGGCCGCTGTGGATAAGCACGGTGAGCATAGGCCGGCCGGCGGTTCCATGCGGCTCGCCGTCATCGCTCATCCCGGCATGGGCTGTTGAACCTGGCGGGCCGATGACATACGCCCAGCAGTTGTGGTTTGCCGTGTCAAACTCGGCTCGCACGTCTTTAATGAACGCTCTCGCGTCCTCGACCGTGGCCGCCGGCCCAATTGTAGTAATGAAATGGCTGCGGCGAATCTTCTCTTCCACCCGATGGATGGCGGCTGGAATCGGATATTCTTGGTTCATGTCTTGACTGAGACCGCTTTGAAAATATTATTTTGCTTGCATTTTGTTATAGCGCAAGATCATTGAGAAGGAATCGGTTTCGGTTGGGGGGCAGATAGAGTGTTTCCTTCAACTTGGGCCGTCCATTCCGTCACTGCTCGTCTGAAGCGCTTCCAGAGGACAACGGCCATCACGGGAGAAGTAATTAGGAAAACGCCCCATACTTGGGCAATGCCGCCATTGAAAAAGGTAACGGCAACCCAGGCTATGAGTATGGCCGACCAGATGCCGCCTGCATTTGCCCGCAGGGGAAAACCGGTGTTGCCCAGCCCTCGAAGAGCTCCTGACTGGACGAAAAGTACCGCCCAAAAGGGCTGAGCCAATGCCACTACCTGAATGGCCGCGACCCCTTCACGAACGACTGCAGAGTCGTGGCTGAACATGCGCATGATGGGCGCGGCCAGAATGAAGGTTAGAATACCCATTGCCGCCATCCAAATCGCGGCCCAGCGCGTGGCGATAGCCGTTGCCTCTGCCCCCTCCTCTGGTTCCCGCGCCCCTACCGATTGGCCTACAAGGGCGGTTGCGGCGATGGCAAAGCCAAAGCCGGGCAAGAAGGAAAGCGATAGGACATTAAAGGCAATGCGGTGGGATGCCAGGGCGGCTGTTCCCAAGCTGGCGACGATAACTGTCATAGTCGTAAAACCAGCAGAAATAAGCAACTGCTCGAGAGCTGCCGGGACGCCAATACGCAGGACTGACGAAGCCACATCCAGTTCCGGCAGCCAATTGTTTCTCCCGGAAATAGAGACACCCTGACGGCCGCGCCACATTACGAACAGAAGGAGCATGGCGGCCAACAAGCGTGAGAGAAATGTGCCCCATGCACTTCCCACAGCGCCGAGAGCGGGCAAACCGGCCACACCGAAGATCAGCCCGTACGTCAGAAAGACATTGACGACATTTGCCAGCGCCGTTACCCGCATAGGGGTCTGTGAATCGCCCAACCCACGCAGTGCGCCGCCACCAATCATCAGCACAACAAGCACGACAACCGTTGCCATGGTGACTTGCAGATACTCCTCCCCAATTCGCGCCACGTCCGGCTCTGTGCCGAAAAGGGCGATCACAGGCGCGGCCAGAAAATAGCCCGTCACAGCTAGAGGGAGGGAAATGAGAATGCTCCAGACGATCGACTGACGGGCCAAGCGTGCGGCATCGGCCAGCTTTCCCGCACCGTAAGCCTGGGCAACCAGGACACTGCTACCGACGCTCAGAGCGCTAAGAGTAGCGATGATGAAAAACATTACCTGGACCGAGGCGCCGACACCGGCGATCGCGGCAATGCTGAGTTGGGCGACCATCCAGGTATCGACGATCATCAACGTCGTCTCCAGGAAGCTCTCGCCTATTACAGGCCACGCCAAATCGAAGACCCGCTTTCTCGACGATGGGCGCGCCGGCGCCACCGTGCCGGCGGCAGTCGCGCCTACTGCCGATTCATTCTGCATAGTGTTCCCCTGAGAATCCTGTAGCAACCGCCTGCGAAGACGCTGAAATTAGGGTATCTGATAGCAGGCTTGACCGCTTTCTTGGGGAGTTACTGTTCATGGTTACCCATCCGGTTAGCCCGCTGCCCAAAAGAATTCCTCTTCCTGATATCCGGTTTCGAATCCCAGTCGTTGGTAAAACTGCGCTGCTTCGTTCGTCTGTAGGCCGGCATATGTAAACCCTTGCTGCCTGCCTTGTTCGAGCAGATGGCTCGCAAGCGCATTTGCATAGCCTTTGCCTCGGAACGACGGAAGCGTAGAAAGATCATAGATTCCAGCGATGCCGCCGGCCAGGACAAGGGTTGCCGATGTGACCGTCATTTGGTCAACCTGCCCGGTATAGTTGATCGTATAGGCATTCCGGCCGAAACTGTGTCGTCGATAAGCGTCGTACCAGGGCTGCGCGGCGCGCTGGGTCATGCCGAAACCCCGGGCCGAGGCTGTCCACCAGGCGCGCAGACCCGCTCGGTCCTTTACTGGTCTGATGCGGCAGAGGCACGGTGACGGTTGACTGGGGAGCTGATCTAGCGGGCGAAACATCCAATAATCACCCTTTCCCGTTGAGAGGCCCCTTCTCGTCAATCGGTCGCGGAGATCCTGGGGGCGGTCTGCAGGGAAAAGCAGCCAGCGTATGCCTCCTGTCCGACTGCGAATCGTTCGCAGGAGAGCGTCGATCCCTTCGTCAACGTGGTCCGCGGACATATTGGCCCGCAGTATGTGGTTTCCAGGCGGCCCGTTGGCGATAATCCATGCGGCCTCCTCGCCTACATGAACACGGATCCCATGCTGGCCGTGAAACAGGCGAAAATATGCGATGTAATTATTGCGCAAAGCCTCGATCAGCTCGGAATTCGTCATATTGTTCGCTGAATGCCTTTCGGCAGTGTATCCTGCAGTTGTGGTGTTGCCGACCCTCTTTCCGAAGGTGTTCCGCGGGGCGGGCCAGTTGTCCTGGACCATCAACTGACAGAAAGTCCACCATAACACCCGCAATGCAGGGCGGCAAGAAAGCGGCGGGACGGCGAAGAGGTTCAAGAGCTAACGTATCCCGTCGCGGCCCGCCCTTTCTTACGGGTCACATGAATGCAGTCCAGAGTTGGGGTTTTCCAGCCAAAAGAGTGACGACGTGCAGCGAGGTTGTCCAGGGGCAGACATAAAAGCGCCCTACCATAGACAGAAATTATTCAGTCAATATTCGTTCGCTATCAGAAAAAACGCAAAGAGCGGCCATTTCGGACATTTCTGGTAACTACTAAGCCTGATTTGTAGAAGGGATGAAGGGTTGGTCAAGGAATGCGTTGTAGATGGCATCAATGGCATTGAGGCCGTGTTTGCGAGCGGTTGAGATATAGGAACGGATGGCGCAGAAGGTATCGGCGCCCTCTAGTGTGCGGAAGGCGCCAGAGACTTTCTGTTGCACCTTGATCATGCGCACATCGCGCTCGGCCTGGTTGTTGTCAAAGGGGATGCGGAAGTCATACATAAAGGCCAAGACGCCAGATTTATGTTTGAGCAGGCGGTCGAGCAAGTTTTTTGGAGGCGATTGTTTGGGGCGGCCGCGCGGTCTGGGGTGGGTCTGTGCGGGGGGCGGGTTGGCCGCGAGTCCTTGGGCAATGAGCGCATCGTACGCGGCCGCGTAGTCGGTCAAGCGCTCTGGGGGCAAGGCAGTGTACGCTTCCGCGGTCGATGCGACTGCGGCCTTGATGGTGTGCAACAAGCGGGCCATCTCTTCAGCCCATGCTTGGTCGTATTGCTCGTGAATAAAGCGCAGTTCGCGCAGATGATGGACGTTGCAGAATGCGTGCTGGCAGTCGGGAAACTGGAGGTAGGAGGCCCAGTGGTCATGGACCGCGACACCTGGATAGCTGGACAAGATGCCGCCGGCTCGCATGCCGACATGCCCCCGTCTGTCATGGACATGGTAGTGGGTCAGCATGGCTGTGCTGGCCACGTGCAGCCACTGCAACCGGCCCTCGACACGCAAGCCGCTCTCATCGAAATGGACAACAGGGGCGGCGAGGAGTTGTTGTTGGATGTGCGCCCGACTCGCTTGGGTGCGGGTGACCAGTTGGCGGTTGTCGGCGATGAGGACCGCCTCCGAGGGCGCGTGTCCGTAGAAATCGGTCAGCAACTCGGTCGTGCGCGCCAGCGGTATCAACTGATAGTTGTGCAGATAGCAGGCTTGCGCTTTCAGACGCGGACCATATTGGGTCGGTTGGCTCACGCCGGCCGGAAAGGCAGCCTGCACGCGCACGCCACAGCCAGGACACTGCTTGACCTCTGCCTGATGCTCGGTCACTTCGATGCCCAGCGGCGGAATATCGAACACCTGCCGTTTCACCTGGCCCACGGCAGCCACCGCCTTCAACTCTGTTTGGCAGTGCGGGCAACCCGGCAGCGCATGGCGGATGACATGCTGCGGTTCTTCCACTTGCGTCAAAGTCTGGCCTTTGTGACCAGGTTGCCCCCCGCGCGGACGCTTGCCAGACTGACGCAGACTCTGGCTTCTGCGCTTCTTCAGACCGTCGCTGCTCGGCGGCTTGCCGCTGTTGCGACTGTCTTTCGCCAATTGATCCTGCAATGCCTGGATCAACACCTGATGCGCTGCCAATTGCTCCTGCAAAACCAGGATCAACTCGATCAGGCTCTCTTGGTCTAATCGCTTCAGTTGCTCACGATCGGCTGCCACGTAGTCGCTCATAATATACATTCTAACGCATCTACCATTGGATTCACATTAGCTTACCGTTTGCTTTCCGTCTGATCCCTGGCCTGTTATCCTATGGCTTAGTAGTTACCATTTCTGCTAGTCGGCTTCGGAAGACGCCCCCTCCAGAGGACCCTCGGTTCGGCAGTCCTCTTCAGAACATCCAGCAGTTGAAACTCTTTTTCTCGCCGACGTATGCTCGCTTTCCTACCGGTAAAATGAAGAGATCGGGCCGGGGCGTCACCCAAATTCTGGGGCGCGCCCGATCAGAGATGCACCGACGCGTTTTAGTGATGTACAATGGGTCAATGGCTGCCCCAGCACAGAATACGCCAACGCTTGAACCGCAGATCCTAATCATCGCTGGTCCCAACGGTGCGGGAAAAACAACCTTCGCCCGCGAATTCCTCATTAACGAGGCAAACTGCCCAAGGTTTGTGAACGCCGACCTGATGGCGGCCGGCCTGAATCCTTTCCAGCCAGAGAAAGCCTCAATTCAGGCGGGTCGCTTGATGCTGAGTATGATCCGTGATATAGTCAGCGCGGGCGAAAGTTTGGCCTTTGAGACAACGCTCAGCGGGCGAATCTATGCGCGCATGATCCCGGCTTGGCGGGCACGGGGATATGTCGTCCGGCTCCACTTCTTTCGACTCTCGACTCCGGAGAAAGCCATCGAACGGGTAGCGCAGCGTGTGCGCGAGGGCGGTCACAACGTGCCGGAAGAGGTGATCCGCCGCCGGATGGAGAAGGGTTGGCGTAACTTCCAAGAGATTTACGTATCGATCGTTGATGAGTGGGTACTCTACGATGGCACGGCCAACACACCAGTTGTTGTCGAGCGCGGAAGTAATCCAAGACTGCCAGGAGACCAGCAGATGACTGTGAAGGACCCAAGTCTGATCTACGCAACAGAGGAACAGAAGAAGACCCTTACTCAGGCCGAACTTGGGTTGATAGCTTTGAAGCGGGCGGCGATCAAGGCCAGGCGCCGCGCAATCGCCACGCAGGGTTATGTCGCCACTTGGCGTAATGGCAAGATGTACCGCGACACGAAGGTATAGGTGTTGGGAAACACAGTTCTGGATTCGTCTTGAAAATTTCCGCACGGTTCGCGAGTGCAACTCATCAACGCTAACGCTGGACGTGTCAACAAGAAGCAGGCCGGACATCAGGCTCTCAGAATTGCAGAGAGCAGGGAAGAGTTAAGCCAAGTGACTGCCCGTCTGGGGCCTGGCCACGACATTTCAATGCCGAAAACGAGATTTTTGAGTTGATGAGCGCTTCGGTATCCCAGTAGTCATCCCAAAATAGCAAGCTGAACCGTTGGCTAAAAGCGCCCACGAAGCGATCACTGGTCACTGGTGAATTGGAGGGTACCCCGTCCTCCATTTCCGATGAGATTTTGGCATCATTTTTGCTGTTTGAAGGAGTATACAATGCCTCTTCCTCCCTTGCGGCGCGTATTCTCTTTGGCACTTGCGCTGATGCTTCTTCTCGGCGGCTGCGCGCAGCCTGTTGTGTGGCCCGTTTCGGCAACGCCCACGACAGGTGCGAGATCGACGACTGGGCCGGACCTAGCGGAACTGGCAGACCAACTGGCCGCAGAATACGGCTTGGTGCAAGACCTGGGCCGCCTTGTGACTGTACAGCCGATCGCGGGCGCCGATGAAGAGCCTCTGTTCGTTGCCCACACGCATGGCTTCCCCCCGGACAACTCCTCCTTCAGGCAAAAGGTCTCGATCCATGCCGCCGGCCCGGATGGCTGGACGGAGTTGGGCCGCGTGGAACTGGAGTGCGCCGAACATCTGAATGAATTCTCAGTTGAAAAGGTGAATATAGATCCAGCAGACGTATGGCTGACCGTCGAGGGCGGAGTTGGCGCCCACAGCGGCTGCCTTGAACTGCTGCGCTGGGACGCCGAGGCCTTGTCCGTCGTGATCAGCGGTTTCAGCAGCAGCCCAGATGCCGGCTCGCTCATTGACCTGAACGGCGACGGCAAGTTGGACCTGCTGCTTAACAACAGCGATCCCTACATCTTCTGCTATGCCTGCGGAGTAAAGCAATATTGGGCGCAGCTCTTCTATTGGGATGGGCAGACGTTGGTGGAGGTGACGCCAGCTCACCTTGGCGACGAATATTCCGCCGACCTGCGCGCCTTCAACGATCGCGCGGCGGAGTTGGCCGCAGCAAGTCTGTTCGCCGACGCCCTCGCGAAGATTGAGCAGGCTGAGGCCATCGCGCCTGAAGACACGACCGTTTCCTGGAACGCGATCTGGATCCGGCACCACCTTGAGGCCAGCCGGCAGGAGGCCTCTGCAAGCCCTTACCCGTTGCTGAATCACGTCTTTGCCGGCGACTGGGAAACGGCCTTTAGTTCCCTGTGGAAGGTCGGCTTGCCAACAGTCGCCAGCAGCGCACCGATTCCCAGCGAGTCGGCGGCCTCCGGGTTCGAACACATAGTGGGCGTATTGCTGGCCCAATTTGCCGATACTGCCCTGGCCCTGCAACCGGAACGAGCGGCCGTCCACGCTTTGGGCGCCTGGGGACGCTTCCTCATCCAACCCGACAACCCGGCAGTCCAGTCTGGCTTGAAACGCGCCTCCGAACTGGCGCCCGCGGACCACCGTTACAACGAGATGGCAGTCGCAATTGAAGGCGGAATCGACACCGTACCGGTAGCGTCCACGGCAGTCCCGCTTCCCAGTGTTCAGACGCTGATCGACCAGTTGGCCACCGGATTTGGCTTCGTACAAAATTCGTCGCGCAGCGTGGCGGCCCGGCAGCTCGAAGCCACAGATGAGCCAGCCCTGTTCGTCGCCTTTACCTATGGGCTTCCCCCGGAAAGTGCCTCCGCGAGGCACATAGTGTCGATCCACAGGGCCCTGCCGGGCGGCTGGTTGGAGTTGGACCGTGCGGAACTGGAGTGTGTCAACTACCTCGACGAATTCTCGCTGGAACAGGTTAAGATAGAAGCTGCCAGCCTCTGGCTGACTGTACAGGGTGGGGCCGGCGCGCATGGCGGCTGCCTCGAAGTGCTGCGCTGGGACGGACAGGTTTTGTCACGCGTCATCAGCAGTTTCAACAGTATCCCCGATGCGGGGTCGGTCATGGATCTGAATGGCGACGGCCGATTGGATCTACTGTTGAGCAACAGCGACCCCTACATATTTTGTTACGCCTGCGGCCTGCAACTCTACATGGTGCGGTTCTTCCACTGGGACGGAGAGGATCTGGCTGAGGCTGCCCCCAGGTCGCTGCCAGACGATCGGTCTGCCGACTTGCGCGCATGGAACAGCCATGCGCTGGCGTTGGCCGAAGTGGGTCTGTACGCCGATGCGCTCATAGAAATTGAGCAGGCGGAGATTCTTGCGCCGTCAGACGCGACAGTCCACTGGAACGCCGCCTGGATTCGCCATCACCTGGACGTGAGCCGTCAGCTCGCCCTTGCCAGCCCTTTCCCGGTGCTAAGTCACGTCTTTGCCGGCGACTGGGACACTTCTTTCGACGCTCTATGGACGATGGGCGTGACTAACCTGTTCGGCGACACGCCGATTCCCGCCGGTTCGGCGGCTTTCGGATTTGAACATACGGTCGGTGAACTCCTGATTCAATACGGGAACAATGCGCTGACGCTTCAACCAGAGCGAGCGGTCATTCACGCTTTGGGCGCATGGGGCCGCTATCTGGTCAACCGCGACGATCCGGCCGTCCGTTCAGGACTGCTGAGGGCGGCAGAACTGGCGCCGGAGGATTCCCGCTACTCCGAATTCGCCGCCGCTTTCGACGAGTGGGTGGGGAACAGGAATTGAGAAGCGAAAAAGCTGGAATGGGAGGCGTTCTCGCCTTCCCCTTTCACCTTCCTCACACTTTTCCCGACAATAGGGGTCAAGAACATTGCGAACAATAGATGTCCGTGAAGTGAGACAGGCGGTCGGTGAACTCTTGCGCCGCTCCGCGCACAGCCTGCCCGACGACTATCTTGACGCCATGCGCACGGCGCGCCGCAAGGAACATTCGCCGACAGGCCAGGAGGTCATAGAACTCCTGCTCGAAAACGCTGCCTATGCCGAGGCCGAGACCATTCCCACCTGTCAGGATACAGGAATGGCGATCTTGTTCGTCGAAGTCGGTCAGGATGTGCATTTCAGCGGCGGAGAGATAGGTGCAGCGTTGCAGGATGCGACTCGCGATGCTTATGCCGACCTGCGCAAGTCGGTAGTGAGCGACCCGCTCCTGCGCGTCAACTCCGGCGACAACACACCGGCCCTGATCCACTGGCAGATCGTTGCGGGAGAGGGGCTGCGCATCCGCTCACTGCAGAAGGGGTTTGGAGCCGAACTGATGAGCCGGGTCCAGATGTTTCCGCCAGCGGTTGGCGAAGAAGGCGTGCGGCGGTTCGTGCTGGAAACTGTCGAGAAGGCCGGCCCGAACGCCTGTCCTCCGCTGATAGTGGGCGTCGGCATAGGTGGATCTCTCGACACCGTCGGTATGGCGGCCAAGAAAGCACTGCTACGTCCAATCGGCAGTGTCAGTCCAGCGCTACACGTTGCCAAACTTGAGAGCGATCTGCTGGAAGCCATCAATCGACTGGGAATAGGACCGCAGGGCCTTGGAGGTATTGTCACCGCGCTGGCCGTACATGTCGAAACTTTGGCAACACATATCGCCGCGCTGCCGATGGCGGTGAATCTCAACTGCTCGGCGCCGCGCCGGGCAACCTTGGAGTTGTGATGGTAAGAACAGTTCAAGCACCCCTTGACGACGCCGCGGTGCAGTCTTTGCGGGCGGGGGAACAGATTGTCCTGACCGGCAGAATCTACACTGCCAGGGACGCGGCCCACCAGCGGCTGTTCGATGCTATGTTGCGGGGCGAAGAGTTGCCCCTGCCTCTGTCGGGCCAGGTTATCTACTATGTAGGGCCGGCCCCGGCGAAACAAGGCGCAGTTATCGGGCCGGCCGGGCCCACAACCAGCGGTCGCATGGACCCCTATACGTTGCCACTGCTGGAACGGGGCGTAGCAGGTCTGATCGGCAAGGGGAGCCGTTCGGAGGAAATAAAGCAGGCCCTCGTCCGTCATAGAGCGGTTTATTTTGGCGCTGTCGGCGGCGCCGCCGCCGTGCTGGCCCGACAGATCCGCAGCAGTCGCATTCTTGCCTACCCTGATCTGATGAGCGAGGCGATTCGCGAGCTGGAGGTGGAAGAGTTCCCGCTGTTCGTGATTAACGACTGCCACGGTGGTGACGCCTATCAGGCTGCCAGGGATGTCTATCGCCGTGACGACGGAGAGTCTCAGCGATCCAGATAGTGGAATTCGCTCTGGCTTCTCAGCCGCTGTGCGGCCTGTTCGGCAGTGAGGTCACGCTGGGGGGTAGCCAGCAGTTCGTAGCCAACCATGAATTTCCTGACGGTGGCAGAGCGCAACAGCGGCGGGAAGAAGTGGGCGTGAAGCTGCCAGGGGGATTGGTCGCCGGCAGTGGTCGGCTGTCCGTGCCAGCCCATCGAATAGGGAAAACTCGTCTCGAAAAGATTATCATAGCGGATCAACAGCCGCTTGAGTAGGTCGGCCAGTGTGTCGCGCTCTGCTGGCGCAAGATCCGCCAAGTTCCGGCGATGACGCCGGGGCAGGACGAGCGTTTCGAAGGGCCAGGCTGCCCAGTAGGGAACCACCGCCGCCCAGTCGTAATTTTCTACCACCACTCTTTCCCCTGCCGCAAGTTCCGCCGCAAGATAATCCACCAACAACGGGGCACCCTCGTTCTCAAAATAGGCTCGCTGCTCTTGATCCTCTTTGGCTGCCTCGGTCGGCAGCCGGCGGGTTGCCCATACTTGCCCATGTGGATGGGGATTTGAACTGCCCATCATCGCGCCCCGGTTCTCAAAGACTTGAACGTAGCCGATCTGCGGATTCCCGCCCAACTCTTCTTCCTGTTCCGCCCACAGATCCACGACGCGGCGAACGTGCGGCAGATCCATGCGCGCCAGCGTCAGGTCATGTCGAGGGCTGAAACAGATGACCCGACAGATCCCCGTCTCGGCCTGCGACTGAAAGAAACGGTCGCTCTGAAACGTGCCGTCCGGCGTATCCGTGCGCAACGCGGCAAAGTCGTTGTCAAAGACATAGGTGAGCGTGTAGGCTGGATTGACAAGCCCTCCGGCCCGTTCGTTGCCGGGACAGAGATAGCAGGAAGGCTCGTAGCTAGGCAAGGAAAGGGACGGAGCTATCTCTGTTTGCCCCTGCCACGGTCGCTTCATGCGGTGAGGGGAGACGAGTATCCACTCACCAGTTAGCATATTGCGGCGCCGGTGCGGATGCTCGGTGGGGTTAAAGAGCGTGGTCATACGGTCCAGGCAGTCGGCTTTGCAAGTGGATGGGACGAGAGTCTTCTAGGCGTCTTGGAGCGCACGCTGGGCCAGGGCTATCGCGCCCAGGACACCGGATCGACCTCCCAGCGCTGCAGGCACTATGTACCTGTCCAATCCGTCCGATACGGTTGGACTCTGAATATAGCCATTCAGCAGGGATTTTACTTCCCAATGGAGGAGTGGGAAAAGGTGCTCCTGCTCCATTACGCCGCCGCCCATAACAACCAATTGCGGAGACAGGATCATCATGATACTGGTGACGCCCAGGGCAAGATAGTGCGCTTCCAGCGACCAGGCTTCATGGCCCGGAGGCAGCGATTCACCCGGCTGGCCCCAGCGTGCTTCGAGCGCGGGACCGTTCGCCAGTCCCTCCCAGCAGTCGCCATGGAATGGGCAGGTGCCTGAAAAGGGATCCCGTTCCCAATTGTGGGGCAGCGCGATGTGGCCCATCTCCGGATGAATCAGGCCATGCAGCAGGTTGCCGTCCACCATGCCGCCGCCACCGATGCCGGTACCGATCGTCAGATACACGAAGGTATCCACCTCTCTGGCGGCGCCCCAGCTGTGCTCGCCCAGCGCGGCGACGTTGACATCGGTGTCGAAGCCGATAGGCAGGTCAAACTCATCCCTCAAGATCGGCGCCACTGGTGTGTTTGCCCAGCCCGGCTTTGGCGTGTTTGTAATGTACCCGAAGGTTTGGGAGTCGGGGTCAGGGTCCACGGGACCGAAAGAGGCCACGCCGATGGCGGCAATATCGTGCTGCTCCTTCTGGGCGCGGAAAAAGTCAATAACGCGGCCCATTGTGACGTCAGGCGACTCTGTGGGTAGACGAATTTCGGCTCGGATATCATCGGGCCCGGTTCCGACGGCGCAGACGAATTTGGTGCCGCCTGCTTCGATTCCTCCAAATGCTGTCTTCATTTCGTTAACCTCACCAGCTGGGTACGAGAACGCTGTCAGCGAAAATCGCCTGTCACTCGGCGAGCCTGGCGCGTGAATCCCTCTTGCGACCAACCTGCCCGTTCCCCGATCCGCTCACCTAACCAATCATACAGGGCCAGAGCAGCCTCCTGCGAGCGCCAGTCCTCCCAGCCCGACCGAGCATACAACGCCGGAATGTCGGTGCGCGCCGTCCGATTGCCGGAGCTACCGTCGCCGGCAATGAAACTGTCCACCACCACCCTATCGCATACCTCCAGAAGCAGCTTTCCGAAAGTTTCCACATTGGAATAGGGCAGGCAGGGGCTAACTGTCAACTGTGTCGGTATGCCTCGGTCTCGAGCCGTTCGCGCTGCCTCCAGACGCTGCCGAATCGAGGGACAGTGGGGAGTCAGAGTCCGGCGCACATCTTCTCGATCGGTCTCGACTGTCATGTTTAACAGGCATCGTTCTCCCAACGCCGCAATTATGTCGAAATCTCTTGCCGCCAGCGGCGCACGCGTCTGAATGACCAGCAGGCCGGGGGGCATTCGGTCAAAGACGATCAGACATTGGCGCGTCAGTTTATAGGTCCGCTCCGCGGCCTGATAGGGATCGGTTGACGACGACATGAAGACCGCCGACTGCGTCAGAAGATCGCGCTTTTGCAGCCGTGCCAACTCCAACTCCAGTTGTTCGGCGATTCCGACGCGCGGGTATACGTAGGATCCCCACTCCAGTCCGCCGCCGTGAAAACGATGGACGTTGGACTGGCGCACGTAGCAATAGTTGCATCCGAAGCGGCAACCAATGTACGGCTGGAGCGTATGGCTGAATCCGGTCAGAAATCCACCTGTCCGGGTTAGAGCGGCTCGTGCGGGACGCTCACGCAGCAGGGTCTTTGTCTTGTTCATCGCAGTTGTTTCACCGGAAAGCAGTGCTTCACCAGTATACCACTTCCACATTTCAGGTGCTATACTGTTGGCAATGAACAGGAAGTTCCGTTTCTGCCCCAATTGCGCCGGTTCCATCGTGGAAGAGGTGCGCTTCAACGCCGTGCGCCCGGTCTGTTCGGCCTGTGGATTCGTCCAATTCCACGATCCGAAGGTGGCTGTCATTGCCCTCGTTCTGCATCAGGGCAAGGTCCTGTTGATCCAGCGAGCGGTGGACCCGGCAAAAGGAAAGTGGTCTTTGCCCGGCGGTTATATGGATGCCGGCGAGATGCCCGAGGAGGCACTGCAGCGTGAGTTGCTGGAAGAAGTCGGGCTAAGAGTGAATATCGGCGAACTGATCGACATCTTCCCGATGGTTAACGACGAAGGCCAACGCATTGGAATTGTGCTAGCGTTTAGAGCGGAGCCGTCCAGTTCACCGGAGATACCCTACGTGGCGGATGACGCGCAGGATGCCGGCTGGTTTGGGGCGCAGGAAACTCCTGCAGAGGTCGCCTTTGAATCCACCGAAACGCTTTTGACAAACTGGAAAGCATCTGCGGCAGATGCCGTTGGCAATGGAGGGCAAGATCCAGATGCTGATACCGCGGTACAGGCTGACCACAACTGCTGATGAATCCCCCCCAACACTTGGAAAACACCGACTCGACGTCCGATCACAGACTGCATCCTGAAAGCAGGCAGGAAGAGGAAGAGTCTGGCAGACGGAGAACCTTGAGAACCTGCCTGGTTACGGGCGGGGCCGGCTTCCTTGGCATCAACCTCGTGCGTTACTTGCGCGAGAGGGGGATCCAAGTGGTGTCGCTGGACATTGCCCCCTTCGACTATCCCGAGCGGGACTCTATCAAGGTTTTGGAAGGGGATATACGCGACATTGACTCTGTCCGCGCCGCGATGGAGGGGGTCGATTTGGTCGTTCACGCGGCGGCGGCATTGCCTTTGTACAGCGCAGAAGAGATCTTTTCCACGGATATTGACGGTATCCGCAATGTCCTGGTAGCGGCATTTGAAACGGGAGTGGACAGACTGATTCACATCTCTTCCACTGCCGTCTATGGCATTCCGGACCACCATCCTTTGTATGAAGAGGACAGGCTGCAGGGAGTAGGCCCATATGGCGAGGCCAAGATCCGAGCCGAAGAGATTTGCCAGGAATTCAGGCAGAAGGGAATGTGTGTGCCGGTCATACGTCCTAAATCATTTATAGGACCGGAGCGGTTAGGGGTCTTTGCACTGCTCTACGACTGGGCGAAGGACGGCAAAAACTTTCCCATGCTGGGTAGCGGCAAGAATCGTTACCAACTTCTGGATGTGGAAGATCTGTGCTCGGCGATTTACCTGGCAGCCACCCTTCCCCGCTCACGTGTCAACGATACCTTCAATATTGGAGCGACCGAGTTCGCTACCATGAAGGAAGACTACCAGGCCGTTCTCGACTATGCCGGCCATGGGAAACGCATCATTCCGCTGCCGGCGGCGCCGGCGATATGGACATTACGCCTGCTGGAAAAGCTGGGACTTTCACCTCTTTACAAATGGGTGTATGAGACCGCAGCGACCGACTCATTTGTAGCGGTCGCGAAAGCTCAACAAGCTCTTGGCTGGAACCCGAAATTCAGCAATCAAGACGCGCTGGTACGAAACTTCGTATGGTACATGGATAATCTGGCCAGTTTCGAGGGAAGCAGCGGAGTTTCTCACCGGGTACCCTGGAGTCAGGGAATCTTGAAGGTTGCCAAAGTGTTTTTCTCGTTCCCTTGACATCGATCTTTGTGACAGCTGCGGGCCGCTTCACTGCATTTCTTATGCCTTTTCGTCGCCTTTCTCGTCATCTTCCGTTTCCACAGGAATGTCCTGGGCGGAGCCAGACCGTTCCTGTTGCTCTTCGAGGCTGTCTGCAAACTTTCGGACTTCGTTAGCGGCTGCCTTCAGCCCAACGGTGAGTCCGTCCTTCATTTCGGCAGCGAGAGCGCTCTCGCGAACCCGGTTGGCCACTCTGCTCGCCTGTTCCTGGAATTCCTGCCCTTGCTCGCTCCGATTGAATCGGTCGAGCGCTTCGTCCAGGCTCCCGACCAGCGACCCCAATGCGCGGCGCAGGTCGTCCTCCAGTTGGATACGCTGCTCACTGCTCCAGACGTTGCGAGCGGCCCGGGCCATCGCTTCGACAAGCCGTTGGATCTCCTCGGTAACGTCGTCACTTGCGCGGAAGTTCCCAGCCTCTTCTTCTCTGTCTTGCTCTGCGGTTTCTTCCCTGCGTTCCTCTTGCATATGTCCCTCCCCATTGACGATGCTTGTGCTTACTTTACGCCGACCAAGCGTTAAGGTTTCATGCCGTCATCGAGATCTTTTTGCCAATCCTTGAACTCCTCCTCCAGTGCAAGGGCCAGGGCCACAACGATGTCCTCCCGCCAGGGATGGGAAACAATCTGCACAGCGACAGGGAGGCCGTCGACATCGGTGGTGACCGGAATTACAGCGGCCGGATAGCCTGTAAGACTGAAAGGGACAGTGTAGTCGAAACGCTGGTTGTCGCGGGGGCCGATAGGGGGAGCGGTGTGGTGAACCGCCGGACAGAGAATGGCGTCGTAGTAGCGGATATATTGGAGCAGATTGGTACGGAACAGATCCCAGGCATGCAGCAGTTCGACTACATCCTGCCCACGCGTGGACGCCATCCGGCGCCAGCCGCGGTCCAGATCGCGGGCGCCGCCGACCAGATCAAGAGGCCGATTTTCAACAACCTGGACGCCGGCGCGGGCCAGGGCTTGCCCCGACGCCCCCACCGCATTTGCGACGGCAGAAGTGACCAGGGAGGACGGATCATAGGCAAATGAGGCGATCGTCAGATCGCGCAGAGGCAGCTGGTCGGGATCGTACAGGGGCTTGGCAACGACCCCGCCATCGAAGTAATCCGGCCCGCCGATTATCCTCAGGGCCAACAGAAGATCCTCGACATGGCGGGCCACCGGCCCGATCTGCGTTCGTTGATCGGTAAGGCCGCCCGGCTGATTATAGACACCGGTATTGGGGACACGGCCCTGTGTTGGCTTGAGAGCTGTAGTGCCGCAGAAGGCAGCGGGTACGCGCAGGCCGCCGCCCGTATCGCTGCCGAGCCCTAAGGGAGAGCCACCGGCCGCGATCAGGGCGGCTTCGCCGCCGCTGCTGCCACCTGGTGAACGGCTGGCGTTGTGCGGGTTGCGCGTCTGACCAATCACTGCATTTTCCGTATCGGCTCCGCTGCCCGCGGGTGGGCAATTGGTTTTGGCCAGGAGGATTGCCCCGGCCTGCTTCATCCTTGCAACGACTGTCGCGTCTGCGCGCGCAACTTGTCTCTTGCGGATTCGGACATCCAACTGGCTTTGCAGGCCAGCTGTTTCGAAAGTATCCTTGACGGTGAAAGGCAGACCATGCAAGGGGCCGAGTTGCTCGCCCCGCGCTTGTTTCTGGTCCGCCAGCCTGGCCCGCTCAAGCGCGTCCTCGGCAACCACGGTCACGGCGTTCAGCCGGGGATTGACCGTCTCGAGTCGCTCCTGAAAGGCCGCGACAACCTCCTGCGCGGACAGTTCGCGATCGTGGATCGCACGAATCAGTTGGGTGGCCGAAGTGAAACAGATTTCTTTCATCTCCACTATCCTACCGCAGTAGGGTTCCAGCATCAACCAGACAAGTACTCTTGGCCTACCTTCATTCCGACGGTCCGACCTGCCCAGGAACTATGGTCGCAGCGCGCGGGAAAAGTTCACTTGCGCGCAACGGCCCCATAGTCGTATTCTTTAGGGGCGCTGGTGTCGCGTAAGATCACTCTGGAAACTAACCATGTCGCGCCCGAACATTCTCTTTCTCTTCTCCGACGAGCACAGCTTTCGCTGCTTAAGCCTGCTTGACACCCAGACCGGCGAGCCGGTTCATACACCGACGTTGGAGGGGTTGGCGGCGCAAGGCGTTTATTTCAGCAACGCCTATTGCCAGTCACCTCTGTGTACTCCTTCCCGGATCTGCCTGCTGACTGGGCGTTCTCCGATGACCAGCGGCGGCTGGGCCAACGGTTCCTACCTGAGTCCAGAACTTCCGACAATCCCCTCCGTTTTCGCCGATGCTGGGTATACTACATGTCTGGTTGGCAAAATGCATTTGGGCGGTACAAACCAGATGGCGGGCTTTGCGCACAGACCTTACGGCGACCTGACGGGAGGGGCCGGTCATCAGCGAGACCCCCTGTCGAAGAAGGAGGGAGGACACGAGATGCGCAGCCGCACCGCAGATGCCGGCGTCACCGGGATACCAGAGGGCGCTCTACAGGAGCAAGTGATCGTCCAGGAGGCCGTATCATTTCTGCGGGAACATACAGCCGCCGAGCCAACCACGCCCTGGCTACTGTGCGCGTCCTTCAGCCGGCCCCACTTTCCGCTGACCGCGCCTGCGCGATTCTTTCACCGCTACTGGCCGGAGAAGGTTACACCGCCAAAAACCGGTCGGAAAGGAGATACAGCCTTCCATCCGATGACGGTCGGCATGGCAAGAGGTTTCCGCACAGAGGAGATCTCCGAACAGGAAATGATGCGGGCGCGGGCAGCCTACTTCGCCTGTGTCGACTATCTGGACGAAATCCTCGGCGACCTCCTTCACCTGATGGAACGGAGCGGCCTGCTGGAAAACACTATCATCGTCTATACCTCGGATCATGGGGAGATGGCCGGCGAGCATGGTATGTGGTGGAAGAACTCCTGGCACGAAGCCGCGGCACGCGTGCCGTTGATCGTCCAGACTCCTTCACAGCGTCGGGGAGACAGTTCGGGCGCCAGACTGGACACGCCTGTCAGCCTGGCAGACCTGTTCCCAACGCTGTGCGGGCTGGCTGACATCTCGCCGCCGGATGGACTGGAGGGGCGTGATCTCTCGGGCGCGGTCTCGGCTGGAGAAGAGCTGTCGGCAGCGCCGGTGTTCGTGGACAATCCGCTCCCGCGCTGGGGAGAGGGGAGCGAACATCGCGTTGTGCGCATGGGGAAGTATAAATTTGTGCGCTTTCGCGGGGTCGGTCCGCACCTGCTCTTTGATCTGGAGGCCGATCCCCTAGAGCAGCGCAATCTGCTGGAAAGTGGAACTGAGGCCGAGAAGGCTATCGGCCGGCAGTTGAAGTCGCTGATCGATGAATCGTGGGACTTCGATGAGGCCGAGACGAAAAGGCGCCGGGATGAGGAAAAACTCCGGCAAAATCCCCTGCCGGAGTCTGCCCGCGGACAGGGCAACTGCTATCGAATGCCGGATGGCCGCATTGTCGCCGCGGACACGCCGCTCTACGATCCGAGCGTGATCGCGTTTTAGACGCCAGCGCCCGAATTGAGCATATCGCTGTCTCGGAGCCGGCTGATACTGAACCAGCGCTGCAACTGGTGAGAACAGGTCCCGGATGACGGGCCCAGCGGCGGGACAAGGCTCAATGGCGCCATGATCGCCCGCAGAATACTCGAGCCAACTGTTGATTTCCGGGTTACTATCTTCGTGTACTGTGACCCGGGAGGAGCGCTGGGGATGCATTCAATGGCTTGAGTGCAGGTTACCAGGACTAAGGAGGCGGGTATGACAGTCGTTACCATTTCCCGAGAATTGGGCTCCCGAGGCACGCGCATCGCCGAAGCCGTCGGCAACGAGCTGGACGCGACCTGTATCGATAAGGAGGTGCTGGCCGAAATGGCGAGGCTGGCTGGCGTACAGGTCGAGGTCATCGTCGAGGCAGAGGAAAAGCTGATGTCGCGCGCCGGAATGGTCAGCCAGGAGATGCGTTCTCTCTTCTCCGCCGATCCGAGCCGTCTTAACCGGCCGATGAATCAAGAGGCATTTGTGGAAAGGATGACAGATGCCATTCGCGCGCTGGCAGAGCAGGGGAATGTGGTCTTTATCGGGAGGGGGTCCCAACTAATCCTTGAAGACTTTCCGACGGCCCTGCACGTACATCTCTACGCGGCGCCGGCAGTGCGAGCCAGCCGTATTCAACGCCGCCGCGGCATGGCCGAAATCGACACTGCCAAGCGAATCATCGGCTTGGCTGACGAGCAACGCCGCAATTGGTATCAACGTTTTTTTGCCAGCGCCGACTGGAAGAATAGCCGCCACTACCATCTAATGTTGGATACGGCCCGCATTCCAGAGGCTACGGCGGTGGCGCTCATTGTACACGCGGCAAGAACTGCCCGGCCCGACTGAGAGGTGCAAATATGAGTCACCAGCGACCACGCAGCCGGCCGTCCGCGGCGTCTCGCCTGACAAATAGAGAAGTGGGAAGAGGGACTGGTTTCCCCCATGCGACAGCGGCGATTCTTGGCTTCCTGTTACTGGCGACGGTCTTTCTCGGCGCATGCAATCAGGAAGGCAGGGAAGAACCTACTCCAGAACCGGTGCCGACAAATACCGCCGCTCCCCTCCCCGCGACGGCCGCGCCCACAGCCTTGCCGCCGGCAGCAACGTTTACAGCCACTGCAGCAGCGACGGAAACAGCGTCGCCTCAATCAGCGCCCACAGTCGAAGCCACCGCCACTCTCACTGCCACCGTAACAGCTGCAACTGCTGTTGCGCCGTCAGCCAGCCTCGCAGTAGTGACAGTCCTCGGGGATATGAACGTGCGCCGAGGGCCGGGCACCGACCAGGAAAGGATCGGCGGCGCCACCGCAGGACAAGAGTTTGCCATAACCGGCAAGAATCAAGAGGGAGACTGGTGGCAGATCGACTTTGACGGCAAGACCGGTTGGATATACGCGCCCTATGTGACCGCTGCAAATGAGGAAAATGTGCCGCTTGTTGGAAGCTCGTTGACACAGACTCCCGCACCGGCAGCAGACACGCCAACACCTGAAGAACCGGCGGTGATCGTCATCGGTGAAATGAATATACGAAATGGTGCAGGCACCGAATACGATATCATCGGCAGTGCCACCGCAGGACGGGAGTTCGCCATCACTGGCAAGAATCAAGAGGGAGACTGGTGGCAAATCGACTTTGAAGGCAAGACCGGTTGGATCTACGCACCGTTTGTCGTTGCGTCCGGTACCGAAAATGTGCCGGTAGTTGCAGCTGCTCCGACGCCGACAGCGGACTCTATTCCTCCGACTGCAACAACTGAACCGGAGGCCGCGGCGCCGCTCGCTACTGCCAACGGACTGATAAATGTCCGCAGCGGCCCCGGCACGGTCTACTCGGTTCTCGGCGAGGCCTCGACAGGACAACAGTTCGCAATTCTCGGCAAGACGCAGGATGAAGAGTGGTGGCAAATCGATTTTGAAGGTCAGACCGGTTGGATCTACGCTCCTATTGTGACTGTTACCAATGCAGAGAATGTGCAGGTGGCAACCGTCATCACTGCGCCGCCGCCGACAGAGGACACTTCGCCACCGATCGCACCAGCCGAGCCGGAGATTGAGGGACCGGCACTAAGAGTCATCGGGCTCATTAACGTGCGAAGCGGCCCGGGCACGAACTACGCGGTCATCGGCAGGGCCACTCCAGGAGAGTATTTCGCGGTTTCCGGCATAAATCCGGAAGAAGACTGGTGGCAAATCGACTACGACGGCCAGACCGGTTGGGTTTTCGCGCAGTTTGTGACTGCGACCGATGGCGAGAATGTGCCCGTGGTCACCGACATCCCTACGCCCCCGCCGGCTGAGGAATGATGATTCAGACGGTTTTTCCGTGACCGACAGTGCAGAATGGCCTACTGCTTGAAGCGCAATGCCCGACCCGGCAGGACCGGTCCCAACGCCTCTACAGGTGCGCCTTCTCGCATGATTGGCACACCGTTGACCAGGACATCTCCGATGCCGCTGGACAGTTGGTGCGGTTCGGAGAAGGTGGCGTGGTCCTGGACAGCCTCGTGATCAAAGACTACCAGATCAGCAAAGCTTCCTTCCTCCACGCTGCCCCGATCTTTTAGACCGAAGCGTGCAGCCGGCGCGCCGCTCAATTTCCACACGGCGTCTTCCAGCGAAAACAGTCCCTTGCGCACACATGACCCCAAAAGGCGGGCCGCGGACCCGTACTGGCGGGGATGGATAATGCTGTCTTCATGGTAGACGCCGTCCGTTCCTATCATATAGCTATCGTGGGCGAGAAATGGTTCGACGAAACGGTCGTCCCCCGGGAAAAAGACGAGCAGCACGGCCATGTTCTCTTCCATGAGCAGGTCGCATAGTGCGTCTACCGGCGCCTTGCCGACGGCGTCAACATACTCGGCCAGCGTTTTTCCCAGATAGCTACTGTTCTCCTTACCCGGCAGCCAGGCAATTCTGATTGCATCGAGATTGGACGCATAAGCCTGCAAGCTGCGGCCGACAAGCGCTCGCATCGCAGGATCCTGCAGCTTGGGCAGCGCCGCAAGTGGACCGTCGCGCCAGATCTCGTAGGGCAACAGGTAGTTGAGCATGGTCGAGCCAGGCAGATAGGGATAAACGTCGAAGGAGAAATCGACTTCGTGGACGGCGACCTGGTCGACGTAGGAAAGGATGGCCTCAGTATCGGCTTCATTGGCCGCCTTGAGGTGGGAAATGTGAACAGGGACGCCGGCGCGCCGCCCGATTTCGACGGCCTCTTTGAGCGCGGGCAATGTCCCTGTCTTGTAACGCATATGGGTTACGTATAGACCCTTGGCCTCAGCCATGGGCAGGCAGGCCGCAACCAGTTCGGCAGTTGACGCATAGCACTGCGCCGCGTAGTCCAGGCCGGTAGATAGGCCACACGCGCCCTCGTCCATGCCCTGCTCCACCTGCATCTGAATCAACTTTATCTGTGAATCATCCGGCGCGGTCGGCCCCCAACCGCAGACAAGAGTTCGTACATTGGCGTAGGGAATCTGAGTGATGGCGTTCTGGACGTTACGCTGGTCAAGGAGGGCCATATAGTCCCCCAAAGTCTGCCAGCCCGTGTAATCTTCCATCTGCAGAGCGTTTAGGCCGCGCATGTAGTAGAGCCATTCATGGACAGTCTGGCGGCTGACCGGCGCGTAGGAGATTCCGTCCGCCATTATCACTTCGGTGGTAAAGCCCTGGCTGGTCTTGCTTACCATGTGCGGAGTCTTCAGCAGCCAGCCGTCGGAGTGATTATGGGTATCCACGAAGCCGGGCGCAACGATCCTGCCGGCGGCGTCAATGACTTGAGCGGCGTCCACTCCGCTGAGGTCGCCAATTGCAGCAATCCGATCGCCCCTGATCCCAACATCCGCGCGCCGGCGGGCGCGGCGGGCCCCATCGATGACGGTTCCGTTCGCAACCATAATATCGTACACGTCAGCATCCTCCAGGTATCTATTTCGTCAACGGTCAATCTGGAATTGACGGAGGGTACAACGAGCGTCAGACTTTTTTGAAGCAGCGTAACTACTCAGCCGCAACTGATACGCATTTCTGAACGAGGCGAGCGAAGGTGTATTCTCTCTCCTCATTTCTCTTCACATCTGTCCTCAATCGCCGCAGTCTCTGACCACTGACCACCGACCACTGCAGTTCTGGGCGGTCGGGCCTTCGGCCCTCCCTTGTGCGGGGGCTGCGCCCCCGCAACGCCCCCCTCCAAGACCATCGCTCACCGACCGTACGCCTTCGTTCCAGCAGTGCTGCTCAAGCAACGCGGCACCTGCCAGCCGCATACGCTATGAGATTGCTTGTATGGCCACGTGGATGAAGATCTGGTCAAGCCGGTCCCCTTATATGGCCCAATAGATACGAAGCAGCTTGATGGTCGGCGATCAGCCTTCTGGACCTAGGCGCTGACAGGACGGCCCACTCTTTCCAGTGTCCTCTGGTAACGGCGCTCCATCTCTGGCGTTTGCGCCCCCAGATAGTCCTGCTCAGCCTGACGAGCTGTCTCCGCGCCAGGCGCCGCCGGGATGTCGACGATACCGTATGTGATCTGGTCGTTGCCCCACTGGTATGCGCAGATCTCCCCCTTGCTGATGATCAGATTCATGCCGACGTTGGCCTCGACGATCGGGACGCCGTTCTCTCTGGCCCTGGCCAGCACAGCCTGGTTCTGGCGTTTGGTC
This sequence comes from Caldilineaceae bacterium, assembly GCA_965221345.1. Taxonomy (GTDB): domain Bacteria; phylum Chloroflexota; class Anaerolineae; order Caldilineales; family Caldilineaceae; genus Bin5. The sequence goes on along the minus strand of CBDCSD010000002.1, from coordinate 2,955,006 downwards.
TTGGCGCCATAGGAGGGGATGAGGATGATGCGGGCGCCGTCCAGCACGAGCGCACGCACGATATCCGGGTTCCAGCGGTCGTTGCAGATGACGAATCCGGCGCGGCCAATCGGCGTATCGAAGGCACGCAGCCGGTGGCCGACGCGATTGAATTGCCAGGACGGATGGGTCCCTTCGGCCAACTGAACTTTGTGATACCGGCCGCAGATCTCGCCGTCTTGGTCGAGGAAGAGGGCGCAGTTGAAGGCTTCATCGCCGATACGCTCGGCGAATCCGAACGCGAGGCAGGTATTCAGAGTGCGGGCCAGTTGCTGGAAACGACGGATATAGGGGCCGTCGATCGGTTCGGCCGCATCCAACAAGGCTTCGGCTGTGGCCCGGCCCTCGACGACATCCATCACAACATAGCCTTCGAGCGCGCCCTCGGTCGTCAGGATCAGGCGCGGTTTCTTCTGCGCGGCACGGACGAACAGCTCTTCCATTCTGTCGGCGTTGCCGGCTTTGTCCCACTTGGCCGGTCGAAATGAGATTGCGGCTACTTCTACACTTTCGTACATGGCTCTTCCCTTCTTGACCAAAAGATTGCGTCATAACGCTGCCATACAGGGGCACTCTTTCGCCAAACCTGCCGGCTACAAGGTTGCACTACCAGAATTACGTTGCCATTTACCGGTTCAACTTCCAGTTGTGTTCAAGTAGCCTGCATACAGCTTGATGTCTTCCGATCGGACTCTGGAGAAGTTGAGACGCAGGCGGATGGGGCCGTGGTCTTGCGGCAACGTGTCCTGCCCCTCCCAGGCGACCGGCTGCGACAGACCGGACGAACTCGGCGCTATGCAGTCTGCGGCGGTGAATCCCGGTATCGGCTCCAGACGTTCGCTCAGGATTTCGGCGGTCACAGCGCTGTATGCGCCTAGGCTGTCTATGTTCAGAGCGAGTTGCGCGGGCTTGCCCTCCAGGTCGATCGGCGCAGAGACGATATGCGCGCCCTGCCCGGGTCGCAGACGACCGGCGGGAAATGGCTGCAGGTAGCCGAGCCGATCGCGCGGCCAACTGGCGACGCGTACGCCATCGCTGCTCTGTTCGGGCCAGGGCGAGTACCAGAACAAGGTCTCGTCCCCGACCTGTTCGAATCCCTGACCTTGGATCAGCGCCGGATAGTTGACCAAGGTATGGCCGTGGGGCAGTTCCTCCCAACCATCTTCGGCCGCGGAAACTATAGGGTAATCGGGAATAGGCTCGCGGTAGTGCAACGCGTCGCTACTTACGGCCAGTCCGAGGTCCATAGTGACCAGACGACGGTCGTTCGACGGATGGCCGTTCCACATGCCGTAGAAGCCGACAATCACGTTGCCGCGATTCCAGAGACCGGCGCCCAGGTGGATCTGCTCGCCTGTGCTGCTGCCGGCAACGGGTGGCCGGGGGGTGTTGTTTGAGCGGCGCATGCCCATGGAGGAGGCCTGCGACCAGTTTTCGAAGTCATATGAAATGTGAGAGACCAGTTGACGAACTCCGCCGGCGTGCGTGCCTCCCTGGCCGCAAACGTAATAGCAGCCGTTGTGTCGCGTTCCGCCCGCCATTTCCAGCCAGGAACCGACCGGATTGTGCTGCGATTCGCGCCAGGTCAGACCGTCAGCGCTGAAGGCGGCGGCGAAGCTGCTGGCATATTTGCGTGATTGGAACAGCATTTTATACAGGCGGTTGGGGTCGGGATCGTCGGGGTCGTAGTAGACCACACAGCTTTGCACGTGGTGGGCGCCCTGATTCAGGTCGACGAGGTTGTTATGGCGGCTGCCTTTGTACTCGACCAACCCCAAGTCCGGCTTATGCCAGTTGTAGCCGTCGGTACTGGTGGCGAAGCAGACGCGCTCGAACCAGCCGGCGTCCTGGCCCTGGCCGAGATACCACATCCAGAGCTCATCGCCGACGCGGTGAACGCTGCCGTAGTAGACAACGCGCTCGCTGTCGGGCGCGCCTTCTTTGCCCATTCCCACAGCGATGCGCGTGCGTCCGCAGGGTGTCATGTGGCCTTCGAGGTGGAGCTCCACGCCGCATTGGAGCGGCAGACTGTGGTCGTCGAAAGCGAAGAGGACGATCTCGTCCAACTGCTGCCGCGGTCCACCGTTACGTAAATACATCACTGACTCCAAATCTGACAGATGCGAGAAGTGCGAACAAAGCTGAGCAGCGGAAGGCCCTTTACATTAGTGAATCTTCAAGAATCGCGGCTGAAATCCGCCAAGCCCAGCGTGCGTCCAGCTCCCATTCCGCCTTCAGACCCGCTCCGGCTGCAGGGCTTCTGCGCCAAAGATGGCAGGGAAAAGTTCTCCACTGGTCGCCTTCGTAGCCGCGTCCATGTAACAGGCGCTGAACGCCCGCCTGGGTATATCAGTGTTGTTGATTTCTGAACTGTGGGGCAAATGATTGTGCAGCAGGACGCACTCCCCGGCTTCAAACTCCAGATGGACTAATTCGGCATCACGCGTCAGCTCTTCGGCCTGCTCCGGGGTCAGAAAGCCCGAAGTGTTGGATGGATTGATCAAAGTGTGGTGGGCGCCGGGCACGACCTGAACGCAACCGTTTGCCAAGGTAGCCGGATCGAGGGCCGTCCAGATAGTGATCTGAGGATCACGGTCCAGATATGACCAGCGGTCCTGGTGCCAGATCAGGGGAGTCCCCTCGCGGGCCGGTTTGTTCATAAACATGGCCCGGTAACAGGCGACGGTGGTCTCCTCTCCGTATACACGGGCACAGATGTGGCGGAACAAAGGCTTCTGCATGTAGGCGAGGAAATGCGGATCATACTCAAGATCTTGAATCTTGCGGTAGCTCAGAGTTGCCCCTTTGTGGCCCTTGCTCTGCGGACCGGGTTTCCCTGTGCCCGGTTCGCGGTCAAGTTGCATGGCCATTCGATCATAGTCGAGCGGCGCGCGGCCCAACATGATGTCATCCATGCGCTGCTGAAGGGTTTCCAGTTCGGTTTCGGTCGCCACCTTGCCCAGGCGTAAGTAACCCTGGGTCTGAAATTTACGCCATTGTTCGTTGGTGAGTGAGTCGGACATGCTGTTCTCCTGATATCTGAACGGTGATTCATGTGTTTGGGGGATTGACAGGATTGCCATACTCCTCGATGCAAGTGGTCTTGATGCCAACCGTGACTCACGTCAGAAAGGGTTAATCCAGGCGGCTCTTGAGTCTTACTTTCCACACTGTCACTTCGGGCGGATCGATGGTCAGAGAGTACAGTTTGGTCCCGGGCGCGACGTAGAAGCGCAGTTTGACGTAGAATTCAGACTGGGCCAGCTGTGGAAAGCGGGCGCTGCGGCCTTCGCTGACCGGCGGCCAGCCTGGCTTACCGTTCCAGGAAAGCAGGCCGTCGAGGGTATCGGAGCGAATCGGATCACAGTCGGCGGCCGTGCATCCCGGAATCGGCTGGCCGGTATCTTCCAGCAGTTCGTAGCGCAGTTCACCGGCGCCGGCGTCGACGTTGACCCGAATCTGGCCGCCCTGTTCCTGGCGAAAACGATGCGTGGTGAGGATGCCGGGCGCGTAGGATTCGGCTTCGACGCTGACATAGCCGTCAGGTCGCAGGACGGCGACGCCCTTGCCGCGGCGGTTGGGCGTCGAGTAAGGCCCTTGCCAGGGCTGCGCGCTGAATCCGTTGTGGGTCAGATTGCCCGCCATGTAGAAGAACCAGAGCTGGTTGTCGTGCAGGAGCGGCCCGTCGGTATAGACCATGCCCCAGTCCCACGCTCCGGCTTCGCCGCGGCCAATGAACGGCTCGCGCCAGCGCGTCCAGGCGACTGTGTCGCGGCTGACCGCAAGTTGCGTGTCGACGAATCCGTCGACACGGGCGGGCATGGCGGCCGATCCGCTCTCACCGCGGCCCCAATAGCGCGCAGCATCGGCAATATCGTACGGCTCGGTCACGTCCGTCAGAAAAGTTTGCAACATCAATGTGTGCAGGCCGCCGTCAGTGCGGCTAACCGGATCGAAGCCGGCCGAATAGAATTCTGTTCCCGGCGGGTCCTGCAGGTCCTGTTCGATCACGGTGCGCAGGCCGGACCAGTTGAGAAAATCCTGGCTGTCGCGGCGGCCGAGGACGCGGGTGCGGCGGTTCGAGCCGCGTTGGGAGTAATAGACATAGGGCGCGTCCGGGTAGATCACGCCGCCGAAAGTCTCGGCAGGAGAGCCAAAGTTGAACAACATCTTCTGCTCGCTGTGCCGGCCCTCCGGGTAGAGATGCCAGTCGTAGCCGTCCTCTGAATAACGGGCGAGCCAGCGGGGATCTCCCGACTCGCTGCTGCCGCTCGGCTTGTTGTCGATCTGCTTCCAGCGGTGCGTTTCATCCGGTTCCTGGGGGTCCAGAATTATAATGAGGTGGTCGGCGCTGGCGGTTGTGATATTGTTACGCGTCGAACCGTCGAACTCGACCAGCTCCAATACGGGCCGCTCCCAGTGCAGCCCGTCATCCGAATCCAACGCGCACAGAAAGGTCTGTTCCCCGGTCCAGGCGCGGTAATACATTCGAAAGCGCCGGTTGCACTCGTCGTAGATGACGCGACCCGGCTGCGCGGACTGCGAGTCCCACGGCCGGTCGAAGGTTATGGGCAGAGGCTCGTCGACGGTGAGCTTGCGCGGTGGATTTAGAACGCGTCGCGCGCCGGTCAACGACTCGATGAAGTAGTCGTCGATGAAGAGTTGCTTGCCTGGGGAGAGTTCCATGTGTGGTTTCCTTTTAGGCAGGAGACATGAATTGAAATGGCTCTATACGCAGGACGTTTGAACCCCAAAGGATTTCAAGGACGGCCAAGTCTAGTTCAGTTTCCTGAACTACAGCCCTACCAAATCGTACATGTCCAGTTCGGCCCCTTGGAATCTTCTTATGTTGATAGACTTGTACTTTATTTCGTCGATTCTGCCCGTAAGGTCAGGTCTGAGCGACGTTTTGTTAAACTTGATTCTCTCAAAGACTATGACATAACTCATCTTTGGTCTTGTAATGCTCTTGGCTTCTTCTTCGGCACAGACGGCTAGTAGGTACTCCAGGAGTGGGCGTGACCGCAGTAGCTGTTCTTCAGGATCGCCTTTTGACGCCAGACTTTTCTTTAGCTCCACGAAAATGGCGTGATCTTCGCCATCAATCCGAGCAATTAGCAGGTAGTCACATATCTTATTCCAGGAGCCTTGTTTCAGATTGGGCAGGTGATTTAGCTTTCCCTTCCCGCGCATTCGTATCGTGGTAAAGGCGTCTGAAAGCCCAACTACCTCGACTCGCATATTGGCAGGCTTTTCGCGAAGGGTGACGCTACTTCCCGTTTCTGCCGATGCCCGGATAACTCTTTCCTCCAAAATACTTTCCAGTTGAGAATTCAGCGTCACTTCACACTTCTCCCTCGCGGGCCAGTAGAGTTGCTAATTCGTTTGAGGCGCGATTGATATCGTTTATCGTCTTGTCGAAAAACGGCATGTCAATGCCAAACTCGTCAATTGAACACGCGGTCAGAGAATTGTTTTTCGCTACATACGCCCGCACCGAATCCGCCGGCAGAAAGTCATTCTTCATATATTTCAGCTTCTTGACGATCTTACTCTTGTTTTCGAAGGATTGGCTCAACATGATAAGGTTGTTGATCTCTTTGATAATATAGTCACTGTGGGTGGTGACCAAAACCTTTACGCCAGCCCGCACCATACGAGCCATCAGGCGGGCGAACTGTATCTGGTTGGCGGTATCGAGATGGCTCTCAGGCTCGTCAATAATGAGTAGATGGTTCTTGCGCGCGGCGTGTCGCAAGTAAAAATACAGGTCAGAGAGTCCACGCGCAGAAGAAGAGGCGCGATATAGTGGCAAGTCAAATCTGCGTTCCTTGCGCGCCTTCGATCTGAATAGGATGTCGTCGCCAAGACCTTTGTAGTAGCCCTCCATCATTTCTTTGATGTCGTCGAACAGTTTGTCTTCGAAGATCTCACTTTTCTCCGCTTGCAGATCGGAGATGCCTCTGGTGTAGTCAATATTATCCTTTATGGGAAGCGCGTAGCGGCTGGTGGTAGTATTTATCAGATCAAATGGAGAAAAAGCTTCTCTACTTTTGTCGTCTCCTATCTTTTGCAGCAGATCAACTAATCTATTCTTGGTAAAATCGAGTTCTTTGTAAAAGAGCGAGATTCCGAAGCGTTCTGCAGATAGAATGAAGGGTACGTATCCAAGCTCGGAGATTGAACGTACTAAGAAAAAGAGATAGAACGACGAAATCCAGCCTGCAAGTCTCAAATGCTCGACAGCCAGGTCTGCCTCTGACAGGCTGAAACTATATGAAAGTACGATTTCACCGTCGTCGAACTCCATTGAGATGACTGTTCCGGATCCAACTTCAATACTGAATCTGTGTTTCTCGGGGAAATTGCTAAGTTCAGCCTCGATGGAAGCCCTTTCAAATGTGTCGTGAGAGGAATTAAACACGTCGGCCAGCACTTCTTTCGAATATTTCCGATTTAGTTCCCGGATTACCTGAACTCGTTCTTTGCTGAGCGCTTCTCGTTCGACCTTCCAGCTTGCCCTACCTTCTGCCAAAACCCTACTTGTGAGTTCCTCCAACGTTAATGATGCCGCTTTGAGGGCGTTATCAATGAGGGAATCAGCCAATTTTAGCGGCCGCAGTTCCCTCCATGTCTTCAGGTAACCATAGAGCGCATACACCATGTAGGTCTTGCCGGTGTTATTGCGACCTGCAATGATGGTGAGATCGCCCAGTTCCAACTCGGCTTCCTCTATTGGGCCGAGATTCTTGAATCGGAATATCACGGGTTCGGTTTTGGAACTGTTGGCTGTCTGCACAGTACTTTTCCTTACTCGACCTGCCAAATCGCCGACTTACGCCTTGATCCCAGTCAACGCGATCCCTTGAATAAAATGCTTCTGCGCCAGAAAAAACACCACCAGAATCGGCATGATCATCATCGTCGACGCCGCCATCAGCGGACCCCACATCGTACGACGCTCGAACATAAAGGCCTGCAGACCAAGCGAGAGGGTGAACTTCTCGCGGGTGTTTAGGAAGATCAGCGGGCCGGTGAAGTCATTCCACGCGAACATGAAGCTGAATATGGCGACCGTTGCCAACGCCGGCTTGGCCAGTGGCATGACTATGCTCCACCAGATTCTGAGGCGGCCGGCGCCGTCGATGATGGCCGCCTCCTCCAGCTCCATGGGGATGGTCAGGAAGAACTGGCGCAGCATGAAGATGTAGAAGGGCGTGCCGAGGAAGGCGGGCACGGTCAGTGGATAGAAAGTGTCGACCCAATTGATCTTGGCGAAGAGTAGATAGAGGGGCACCAGTGTGACGATGTAAGGGACCATCATCTGGCTGACCATGACCATGAAGATCACATCGCGCCCGGGCGCGCGCAGCCGCGAGAAGGCGTAAGCCGCCAACGAGCATGTGAAGATTGCGCCTAAGACGTGAGCGAGCGCGATTGTCAGCGTGTTGAAGAAGTAGAGGTGCATCGGGGCATAGATAAAAACGGCGGAAAAATTACCCCATATGAAGGGATCGGGCACCCAGATAGGGGGAAAGGCGAAGATTTGGCGGTCAGCTTTTAGAGAAGTACTGACCATCCAGACGAAGGGGAGCGCGAAAACCAGTGACCCCAGCACAAGCGTGAGTTGAACACCGCCGCGTTCAAGCAGGAGGCGAAGAGGCCGCCCTCTGGCGCTGGGATGGATTTCAGGGCTGGATTGGGATGCGATGGCCGGGTCGCGTATCATGGCGTTAATTCTGCTCCGCTTCGTAGTAGACCCAACGGCTTGCCAGCTTGAAATTGACCAGGGTGAGCGCAAGTACGGCTACAAAAAGGATCCAGGCCATGCTCGCGGCGTATCCCATATCCAGGAGGACGAAGGCCCGTCGGTAAAGATACAGCATGTAGAACAGGGTCGACTCAGCCGGGCCGCCGCCGGTCATGACGTAGGCGGTGGTGAAGACCTGGAAAGAGGCGATGACACTGAGAACGAGAATGAAGAATAAGGTCGGGCTGAGCATGGGGATAGTCACGTGCTGGAAGCGTTGCCAGTGGTTGGCGCCGTCGATCTCGGCGGCCTCGTAGAGGTGCTGCGGCACGCCCTGCAGACCGGCGAGCACGATAATCATGGCGGCGCCAGAGCCCCAGAGGGCCATCAGGATCAGGGCCGGTTTGGACCAGGTGAGCGATGCCAGCCAGAGCGGGCCTTCGATGCCGACAGTTCGAAGCGTCGAGTTGATCAGGCCCCATTCCGGCTGCAGAATCCACACCCACAGGATGGCGCCGGCCACTATCGGCACGATCGATGGCACATAGAAGAGTGTTCGGTAGACGGCGATGCCGCGCGCCTTCTGATTGAGCAGGAGAGCCAGCAGCAAGGCGACAACGATATGGAGCGGCACGAAGACGAGAACATAGTAAAGCGTGTTGCCCATCGACATACCGAAGCGAGCGTCGTCGGTAAAGAGATCGATGTAGTTCGCCAGACCGACCCAGCGGGCGGGCGTTACAATCTCGTAGTCCATGAAGCCCAACACGAAGGAGGCGGCGACCGGGCCGATGACAAAGGCGAGGAAACCGATCCCCCAGGGGAGGAGGAAGAGATAGCAGGTCAGGGCCTCTCTGGCGGCGTTGGTGAGCCGGGGTTTAGGTTGGGCATTGGTCATGACGGCTGTCCTGTTTGGTAATACGAACAGGGGAACAGACAGAACCGGAACGACACGATGCCGTCCGGTTCTGACTTTTCTCTATTGCGCCTATCAGGCTTCGAGATTCTCCCAAGCGGCGTCGAGCGCCTTCTGAACGTCGGCATGTGAGGCTTCAAGCGCCTCTCGCGGGGTCAGCTTCTTGGTGAGAGCGGATTCCCAGGCGTTCTTGAAACCAATCCAGAGTTCGGCCGCGGCGAGGCCGGCGATCTGGCCGCAGCCCACGGCGAAGGTCTCGGAGTCGAGGTATCTCTCCATCATTTTCTTCTGGCGTTCGGGCAGGACGGAGTAGTACTCGTCCAGCATGAACTGCATGGCCGGCTGGTAGACGGGGGGAGTGGGGGCGAAGATTGGCTCGCCGGGCAGTTGCTGACGCGCCCATTCGGCCTTTTCCAGTTCGAGGCCGACGGTGCCGGCGGCGCGAACGTACTTCTCGCTGATCACCCATTTCAAGAATTCCCAACCCGGTTCGACGAGTTCGGTATTGGGGTCGATGACGAAGGTCCAACCGCAGGACCAGTTGACCTGTGCGCCTTCCTGCGAGGCCGAGACCGGCATGAGGCCGGTGCCGTCATAGTCGAGGTCGGGGAATTTGGCATAGCGACCGATCATCCAGTTGCCGTAGGAGCACATGGAGACCTGGCCCTGGGCAAAGGGATCGACGGGCTGACCGGCGAAGCCTTCCATGAATGAAGAGGCCGCGGCATTGCCGCCGCCGAACTCGTCAATCACATTAACGCACCATTCGAGGGCTTCGACCCAAGGCTCCGTGTTTAACATGTTGGTGCGGCCATCTTCCGACTGGCTGACACCACCGTTTTCCATAGCCCAGATCAACAACTGATCGGAAAGGCCGGGCGGGAAGTGGGGGAGGAAGCCGTGGCGGACGATACGATCTCCTTCGACTTTGTTGAGCTGGGGCGCCATCTCCATGATGTCGTCCCAGGTTTCGGGGCCAACGTCGGGGTCGAGGCCGGCCTCTTCGAAATGGGTGCGATTCCAGAAGAAGTAGCGCGTCCCGGCAGTATGGGGCAGCCCATAGAGCGTACCCTGCCAGGTGAGGTCGGCGATGGGGCCGGCCATGAAGTTGCCTTTGTCGAGGTTGTCCCGCTCCAGGAGATCTTCAATGGGGCGGTAGAGGTTGCGGGAGGCGAACTGGCGGAAGGTGTGGCGATTCTGGTAAGAGACATCGGGACCCTTGCCGGCAGCCACGGCCGTAACGTATTTGGGTGTTCCGTATACAGCTTCGCCGAGGTCGCCGAGCGAAACGGTGATGTCTGGATGCTGCTCCTGGAAAACCTGCATGACGCCTTCGGTGGTGGGGTTGATCCGCCACCAGATCTGGATGTTAACGGGCTCCTCTGAGGGGGCTGCCATGTCGCCGGCTGCTTCGGGGCCGGCAGGGACACAGGCGCTGGTAGCGAGGGCGAGTCCGGCAACTGCGGCTGTACTCTTCAAAAAACTGCGCCGGCTGACGCCTTCGTTGATGACCTTCTTTTCGTCGGAAGTGAATCTAGCCATTTTGACCGTGCTCTCCTATTCGATGCGGATGGTTGGAAACTGCTGATCTTTTGAGAATCGTCTCATCTCCGTTCAAGCCATAGATCCTCCTGTGGCGGGTGGGGAGACTCACTAAGATTTAAGCAAAGTCTCAGGCGGATTCTTCACACCTGGGATGATGGTAGTCGGCGTGTGCGGACAGGCTAGTGTTGTCCTGTCGGTGGAGACAGAAACTGCGGATCGTCTACCAAACAGTCGGATGAAGAATGATCATTTGACCGGGCACGGCTGTGGAAGCGTTCAGGGTCATCGTCTGTGGTCCGCTCGGAAGCCTTCGGGAGATGGCTGCCGGCGTCACATACCCTCAGCGGGTGTAATTCTATCGGATGCGGCAAGGAAAGGCAACATTTTTGCCAGGGCAGACGCATCTAATGTGCGTTCACTTTGAAAGCGTGACTTTTGCGTATTGCGTATTGCGTAAAGGCAGACATGACAGGCGCGATGCCGTTGCGTGGTCCGCGGAAAAAGTCTTGGTATCAGACAGGATTTACATTAATTCTGTAGGCCGATTCCGTTGAAATCATGATCAGTACAAAGCGCGAATAAGTGGAAAGCGTCATCAGGATGCTGAATCGCGGGCAGAAGTGGCCACGGCAAAAGCCCTCATTCGTCGAAGTCATTCAGATTTCCCGTCTACGTGCCATCACTCCTACACTTCTCAAAGTCTGACCCCATCCTGGAGGGGAATTCGGTAGCATTTCGATGCTCTAGCCCTATCTAATGTGCGTTTAAGGTGAGAGCCCGCTTCTTTGGGTAGTCCGTATCTTGTATTCCGTATTGCGTGGAAGCGGGCAAGACAGACGCGACTCCTTTGCGTAACCCGCGCGGGAAGTCTTGGTGTCAAACGGGATTTACGTCAGATACAAACGCCCAATTACTGAAGCCATGGGCAATCTCACCCAGGTTCGGAGATTTGGTTAGCCATCAAAGGGCATCCGCAGCGGTCGTTCCTTTCCCATGCGAGGACCTACCGGAGGTTCTGGGTCCGTTGCACTATGGGAAGGCCGCTCAGAATTCAACATGAATTGTAAGCCTACAGGCCAGTTAAGGGTCTTTCTCGCTGGTGTTGTGACGAACAAAATCAGTCGATCCGCGAAGTCACGCAAAGGGCCGCGAAGAACACCAAAGGTCTAACAGGTTTTCTTTGCGCAACTGCGCTGCCCCTCGCGGAAGAGCACTTTGCTCCAGCGATTCGCTTTTGTGACAAACGCCAACGAGCCCTAGTCATTACTCGATTCATTTGCCCATGTTCAGGTCGCGTTATGTCTACATATGTCGCGCCATGTCTACATATATCTACATATGTCGCGCCAAAAAAAAAATTGGGGAAGATTTTTTGCGACTTGCCGAACAGTCCCCCGCCGTCTCTGACGGATGCCGAGAGGACGTTCTGCTGGCATTTCACAGCGTTTCAGCTGAACTCGCAGACCATTGAGCTGTCTTTGGGCGAGAGCAGTGGCTTCTCAATTCGAGCGCGTCGATTGTCAACCAAGTGAGCCCACAAGGGGGCGCTTGCGGATTCTGGTGGCCGCTTCAGGCTCTTTCCTAGATGATGCGATTGCCCTGACTTTTTTGCGATGTGCGATATAGGGGGCATTGTCTGAACTGCAGTTCATGTGATTGGAGGGATAGGCTGCAGTTGCTGCCGGCGCGGGCGTGGTCGGACGTGCGTTTACCAGCGTTGTGCGAGAGTTCACGAGAGATGTACGAGAGTCCACGAGCGTTGGCTTGTTAGGGCGCAATTGGACGTTTCATGTCGGGTCTAGTCGGCTTAAGTCGGGTCAGAGCGGCTGATCAAGATTTTTTTGGCTTTTTTGTCGGTACGCTTGTTGGCATCGGTTGACTCTTTTCCGGGGTCGATTTGCGGTTCCGGCAGCTTCTCCGCGATTTTCACTGACGCCAATCGGAGACCTCACCACTTTTTGGGCCATGCCGTCGGTATTCAAGTCGAGTTTGGGTGGACGACCTGTGGGGTGCTGCAGACGTGGTTTCAGCGGCTCGTTCGTGTTTTCACATGAAACTGACGGGTTCTCGCAAGGAATTTATTCCTGTGAGGTTCATTTCACTCACATTGTACCACAGAAATCTTGCCGTTTTGGAACTATTCCCGCCCGATATCATGTTTCGAGTTTGAGATTTTTGGGAGTCTTTGACGATTGACTGACCTGAGGATACCAGTTTCGAAATGTGGTTAATCGACGGAGGACTCGAAGAGTGAGGAGAGGGTGGAGAGGAGTGAGGAACTCCTGGGCTTCCTTTGCCTACGGTCTGGAATCGACTGTGGTTGAAGTCGTAACGCCATTGGTGGGTAGACACCTAGTTCTGGGTGCAGCGCGGTTGGGGGTGCATCCCGGATTTGGGGTGGGAACAGTCTGGCGGGGAGATTATGCCGTAGGTGGCTGGAAATGTTCACTGGGTCTTGGAGAGGCGCAGGGCAGGCGCCAGGCCTGGCTTTACCGGGGCCTCCGTTGATTAGGGGTGCGAGGGCAGGCACAAGGCCTGCCCCTACAGGAGCGATTAGAGAAGATTGCGACGACGATGGGGGTGGCGCGCGGGGGCAGGCACAAGGCCTGCCCCTACTGGGGCGCTTGGGGTGATGGCGAAGGCGATGGGGGTGGCGGGGGAGGGCAGGCACAAGGCCTGCCCCTACCGGGGCGTTTGGGGGGAATACTGTTGGCTAGACATGTTGCTGGGGAAGAATTAGCACGGTGGCGAGACAGGGCGGGGCGTTGCGGGGGCGCAGCCCCTGCACAAGGGAGGGCCGAAGGCCCGACCGCCCAAATGCGAGGAGGGAGGAGTGAGTGACACCGATTGGTCTGCCTGAGATTGGAACTGAAACTGACCGTGGCTTGGTTGCAACAAGAGGTATACGAGAGTTCACCCCCATTTTGGGATGCATCCCGCGGTTGCGGGTGCATCCCAGATTTTTTGCGAGGCTGAAAGGAGGTAGACTTGGAGTAGGAACTGAGAAGAGCAAAAGGGGGAGCAAAATGAAACGAGAAGAGGCGAAGGCGAAATTTGTGCGTGGGGCGGAGGAGATGTTTGCGGAGATGTGGGAGTGGGGGGAAGAGCATCCGCAGGCGAGCTTTGATGAGATAGCAGGCAAGTTGTCGCTGTTGCGACGGGAGTTGATGGGAGAGATGCTGGGGGAGTTGCTGTTGCAACATGGAGATGGGAGGTACGAGGAGGTCGTCTGTCCAGAGTGTGGGCAGGAGACGAAATCGAATGGACGGCGCACGCGCACGGTGATACATGCCGAAGGGCAGGTGAAAGTGAAGCGAACGCATCGCCTCTGTCCCGATTGTGGGCAGGGGATTTTTCCCCCTGGACCGCCGACTTCAGCTGCTAGAGCAACTTAGCTGGTCGCCGGGGACGATAGCGCAAGCGTTGCGGTTAGGCAGTGAGATCCCCTTTGCGCGTGCGGCCAAGCAGCTTAACGAATTGACCCATGTGACGCTTTCGAAGAACAGTCTGCAGCGGCTGGCCAAGGCGTATGGAGGGCGGCTGGTTGCGCAGCAAGCCGCAGAAGCGCAGGCAACGGTGGCGATAGCGAGCAAGGAGACAGAGGTGGTCTGGCGCGAGAGGGTTGCGCCGGCGAGCGAGGTGATGAACATCTCGATGGATGGTGCGATGGTCAACATTCGCAACGAAGGCTGGAAAGAGGTGAAACTGGTGACCGTTTCAGCTGTACACCATCAGCTTGATGCGATGACAGGCAAACCCATCGCCCATTTGAGCGACCATAGCTATCGGGCCGGTCTGTGGGATGCGACCGAATTCGGACAGCAGCAGTGGGCGGAGGCCTGTAGCCGCGGTGTGGAGAAAGCCAACTATCTCAGCAGTGTCAATGACGGCGCAGCCTGGATCTGGAACATCGTGCGCATGTGCTATGGCAACTGCGTCGAAATCATCGACTGGTGGCATGCTGTCGAAAAGCTGTGGCAAGTCGCACAGCACCACTTCGACGCAGAATCAGAGCAGGCGACCGCGTGGGTCTCCGCCCAGAAACAGCTGTTGATGGAAGGCCGCCTGCGCGCTATCCTGCGCAACATCCGCCTCCTCTACCCCAGAGGACATGTCCTGCCTGACCCCGTGCGCAAGGCGATGCTCTATCTCTTCCACAATCGCTGGCGTATGCGCTACCACCTGTTCCGTCAGGCCGGTTACCCCATCGGCAGCGGCACCGTCGAATCGGCCTGCAAACATGTCGTCCAACAGCGTCTCAAACAAGCAGGTATGCGCTGGTCGCGTATCGGCGCTCAAGCCATGCTCGCTCTGCGCTCAACTCTACTTAGCCAGCCCAACCTCAACCCTCTTGAACTCCTAGGGCTTGCCTGACACAACAAATAATTTGGGATGCACCCTGCAGGGCAATCGCATCTAATGTAGATCCCAAATGAGACCAAGAGTATTGGTCAAGAGTAACTGATATGTGGTAGAACCATCAGACGATTCGTTTTTTGAGAGAAAGGGAGGCAACGATGGTTCGACCGGATAGGGAAAAATGGGGCCAGACGCTGGCCGATCTGCGCGTATTGTCGGTGGAAGCCAAAGATGCACGCAGCCGTGAACGCTTTCTAAAGTGAATTCAATTTGACATCAAGAGTTTTTCATAATCTGGGTCGAGTTCAAATCTGGGCCATAGACGCGCGATAATCTGGTTGGGATGGGCATTGATACGGTCGATGAAGGCTTTGCAGGCATCGAAGAGGTCGCGCATGGAGTCATGGCAGAAATTGTATGTCACCTCTTCTCGCATCCACTTCCAGAGTCCTTCAATCGGGTTCAGGTCGGGACTATAGGCAGGGAGGGGGACGAGGGTAAAGCCCAGTTTTGCGGCGGCGGCCTGTACGTCCTTGGCCCTGTGCCATGAGGCGCCGTCCCAGATGATCACGATTTGACCCGGCTGATCATCCAACCATTCGGCCAAGCGCTGTAGGAATAGAATCGTATGCTCTTTGTTGCAGGAACCTTCGTTCCAGATGAAACACTGTCCATCGGCGCAGTCGTAGGCTCCATACCAGTTAATGCGGTGTGCGAGCGGAGCACAGCCACTCAGACGCCAGGCGGTTTTGTTCTTTTCCGCCCAGGTGTAGCCCAAGTCCATAGCGCGGTGGATGTGTGCTTCATCAATATAGAGCAAACGGGTCGTATGGCGACAGACCTGCTCATACACTGCTTGGAACTGTTGGATGAAGGCCGCACGCGCCTGGGGGTCGGCTTTCTTGAGCGCCTTTTGGCACTTCTTCCAACTCAGTCCCTGCCTTGTCAGGATCCTGTGCAGGGTGCTACGGGCGAGGTTGCAACCCATTTCCTGTTCGAGCCAGCGCCCCAGTTTCGGCAACGTCCAACCGTGACCGGGCAAACCATGCTCGTGCGGCTCCGTCTCGCTGACCGTGCTCACGACTTGCTCGACCTGCTTCTGGCTAAAAAAGGGCGACGACCTCCCGTATGTCGATAGGTCACCCCGTCAGGACCAGACGCATTGTACGCATGAACCCAACGGAGGACTGTTTCTTTGGTGCGTCCGATTTCTTCCGCCCATTTACAGGCATTCGTTTGCTCACTTGCAATCATGGCCAAGGCCAGAAACCGTTCACGGCTGCGTACATGGTCAGCCTCCACCGAGAGACGGCGCAGGTCAGACATTGTCTGACCCCATTTTTCCATATCCGGGCGAACCATCGTTCCCTCCTTCTATTTGTCTTCAGCGTCGGTCAGATGGTTCTACCACATGTCATCTGTTCTTGACCAATTCTCTTGATCTCATTTGGAATTCACTATAGTACGATGACCTCTATCTGGAGCTGGCGAAGCATCGCAGCATCCTTGCCGTCGTCCAGTCGCTGTTGGAGACGCCGGATCTGAAACTGCTGGCCGACGAGATGTTTATGAAGCCGCCCGTGCATGGCTCGGCCAAGGAATGGCACCAGGGCGCGGCCTCCTGGCCGTGGCTGGTACCGCAGGCGTGGGTGACGGCGTGGCTTGCGCTCGACGACGTCACGCTGGAGAATGGCGCGTTGCAGATGATCGCCAGGAGCCACAAGTTGGGGATGGTGCCCCATGAGTGTTTAGACAATTTGCAGACCGACGATGTGCTGGCGAAGGAGGTGACCGTGCCGGTGAAGGCCGGGGGCTGCATCTTCCTACACAGCCTCTCACTCCACGCCACCGCCGCCAACAGGACTCCAGATCGTCGCCGCGCCCATGCCATGCGCTACATCCCGTCCGCCTCCAAGTGCCTGGTTGACTTGAGCCAATTGCCGGGATACCGCGCCGACATTCTGCTCGTTCAGGGCCAAGAGTCCACAGTGCCCTATGCTGTCTAATAATCTGAAAAAGCTCATCCTGAGAATAGGCGCCCCGATCTCCCACAGTTCCAGGAAAACGGCAATGGATCCGTCTGGAGCCCCTGCCGTTGAAGTTGGAACCCGGAAACAGCTGTTTGCCGATACCGCCATGCTGACCCTGGAGCAAAGCCTAGCGGACCTGTACCTGCCGCTACTGCCTCCAACAGTTCCTCCACTACAGAAAACATGAAGTTGCAGTTGACCGACTTCCAAACACAGCCAGTCAAACGGGAAGAAAGCCGGAGCAGTTGGCTCATTCGTTTTCGGACCCGGTTGTGGATGGCCCGTCTTGGCGCCAAAGCCTTACTCCGACTGTGTGCCAGCAATCATGCAGCAGCGCCCCAATCCACCGTTTCCGGTGTAGCGGGAGTTCGCGCGGATTTCGCGCATATTGAGATGTCATCTCTGCCCCGCCAACAGTGCGGCATTTCTCTCCCAAAGGTGTTGGTACAGTCAATTGCTGCAACGACCAAGCCAAGAGTTATTCGTAAGGGGCGCCATTCCTGCCTGGGCAGCCTGTTGCAGAACTTTGTCAGAAGTGCAATCTGACATATAATTATAATTGCGGAGGCGCGGTGCGTAACATCAGTCTTACCCACTATCAGGCCGACCAGCGCGCGAGGGGAGTCCAATGGGAATAAACCCTGTGCTGTACAGAAGTTGATGGCGCGAACTTTCGGGTTCCGTTCATACCGAATCTACTGAAAAGGGGGAAACAATGACTAGAAAACGGGTCAGTAGCAAGCACGATGGCCGAACCATATCCCGGCGGAAGTTCATTTGCGGCATGGCCGGATTGAGCGGCCTGGGCATCATCGCGGGGTGTATCGCGCCAGCGCCCGGGGTTGCGCCTGCCACTACACCGGCTCCGGCCATGGCCGAGACCTCTGCGGCGGGGGGCGGGGTTCTCAACTGGAACATTGGCGGCAGTTTTCCGGATCACCTGAACTCGCTCACCCAGACTACGCACAGAATTGCGCGGATTCTCAAAGCAACGAGCAATCGATTGGTCACCTTCGACGAGGACCTTGCGCATCTCCTACCTGATCTGGCCGAGAAATGGGAGACATCGTCCAATGGAAGGACGATAACTTTCCACCTCCGCCAAGGTGTAGAATGGCACGACGGAGAGTCGTTTACGGCCAATGACGTGGCCTTCACCTACCAGGCTGCAGCCCATCCCGATGCAGCCAGCATTTTCCATAAGCCGTTGCAGGCGCTTGTCGGTGCGCCGGCCTATGCTGAAGGGCAAGCTGACATGGTGGAGGGTATCCAGGTCGTTGATGACCACACCATTATGATCACGACCACGGAGCCAGCGCCTGGCATGATCCCTGCGGTCTGCTCGCAACTTTCCATTATACCCGCCCACAAGTTTGAGGGGGTCGAGCCGGCCGATTACGGCAAGACCGATCAACTCCTTTACGGAACAGTCGGGACAGGCCCTTTTCGCGTGAGCAGGGTGCAGGAGGGCGAATTCTTCGAACTCGAGGCCAATCCTGACTACTGGCGTGGGGCGCCCAAGTTGGATAAGATCGTGGCCTTTTATCTTGACGGCGCCACAGCAGTAGCAGCATTGGAAGCCGGAGATATTCACCTGACGAGCGTCAGAGTCGGCCCCGACACGGCGCGGCTGCGCCAACACGAAGAGTTGAATGAGATCCCGTACCCGGCTCCTTTCGCGCAGACCGTCACCTTCAATACAAAACGGATCGACGACCTGCGCGTGCGGGAAGCGATGATGCACGCCATTGATGTCGAGGCGATATTGCGGGATCTGCAGTTGGGGCTGGGCGAACCGATCGACACTATCTTCACCCATGCATGGCTGCAGTCGATTCCGGAACTCAAAAAACGTGAGTACGATCCGGACAAGGCGAGGAACCTTCTGGAAGAGGCAAACTGGGATTCCAGCCGCGTGTTGGACTGGGCCCTGGAAGGAGAGAGCCCAAACGAGGTGAACCTTGCCGTCCAGCAGATGTGGAAGGACGTGGGCATCGAGACGAAGCTTCGCGGACTTGCGGGCGCGGCGGTGATCGAGGAGATCTATATCAACTACAATTTCGATGTGTCGGGACCGGGGGGGTGGACATGGGGCGTTGACCCGGACAACCTGGCTATTCTGTTCGAGTGCGGTCGGAATCCAACCAAGGGAGGATACAATGCCTCTCAGTTCTGCGACCCGCGCGTTGATGAACTGTTCGCGCAAGGGCGTATCACCGCTGATGTAGAGGAACGCCGACAGATCTATCACGAGATCGCCCAGAGCGTCAATCGGGAGCTCCCCTTAGGTTTCCTCTTCCGGGCAGCAGGCCATGCGTTCGCACGCAAAGAGATAGGCTATGCCACGCCACGGGGATTCGGCCGCAACATCCACTACAACGGTGCCGAAAAGTGGGAATTCGCCTAAAGCGAAGGCAAAGCAGTTGACGACGTATATCCTGCGGCGGTTGACGATTATCATACCGGTTCTGTTCGCCATTACGGTTCTGGACTTCACATTTCTCAATATGGCCCCTGGTGACCCCATCATGGCGATGATGATGCAGCCTGGTGAATCACCGGGGGAGGTGGATTACGAAAATGTGCGGCGCCTGCTGGGCCTGGACAAGCCTGCCCCTGTGCGCTATGGCATCTGGCTTGGACAGGTTGTTCGGGGCAACCTCGGATACTCGTACACGGCAAACCGTCCGGTGTTGGGTCGAATCACGGCCAGGCTCCCCAACACTCTGTTATTGACGGCAGCTGCCCTGAGCATCGCGCTTGTCATTGGGGTGTCTGTCGGCATCGTGTCTGCACTCAGGCAATACTCGTTGCTTGACTACGTAGTTACGCTCTGCGCCTTCTTCGGTGTTTCCATACCGAACTTTTTCTTTGCTATTGGCATGATCTGGCTTTTTGCGGTCAAGCTGCGCCTGTTCCCGACATTTGGCACTGGCGCCATCGCCGGCGACGATGCGATACCTTTGCTCACGACCCTCTCGCATCTGGCCATGCCGGCTTTGGTACTGGGGTTGACGGACATGGCCGTCTTTGCGCGTTATACGCGCACATCGATTCTGGAGGTTCTGCATCAGGACTACATTATGACCGCGCGGGCCAAGGGGCTGTGCGCTAAAGCCGTGATCCTCAGACACGCTCTGCGCAATGGCCTGTTGCCCATTGTCACCATGCTGGGCGTACGCATTCCCGGGCTTTTCGGTGGCGCCCTCATTGTCGAGACTATCTTCGCCTGGCCGGGAATTGGCTTGTTGACGATTGAAGCGGTGCGCAGGTTAGACTATCCCCAACTAATGGGCATATTTCTGGTTTTTTCGCTCCTCGTTCTGCTTGCCAATCTCGCCGTTGATATCGCCTATGCCTCAGTCGATCCGCGCATCCGCTACACATAGAACGTCGGCTGAGGTCGGGGCGAGCCGCATCGACATTCGGCACGAAACGGTCTCGCTGCGGGCACTTTTCTGGCGGCGTCTGCTACAGCATCGGCTCGGAGTGTTTGGTATGGGCGTGCTATTCATTCTGGTCCTCGGGTCAGTGGGCGCACCATGGCTGGCCAGACACGACCCCAATCGTGTCAACATCAGCATGGCTCGCCAGGCCCCAGACAGTTCACATATGTTGGGGGCCGATCTCGTGGGTCGAGATGTGTTGAGTCGCGTCCTGCATGGAGGACGCGTAAGTCTCTCCGTCGGCCTGATTTCCGTTTCGATCTCGACGGCGATCGGCACGCTCCTGGGCTGTGTAGCGGGTTACTCTCGAGGCTGGTTGGACCACCTCATCATGCGGGCGACGGATGTGGTGATGAGCCTGCCCAATCTGGTGCTGATCCTGGTCGCTGTCGCCTTTCTTGGTCCCAGTATCTACAATGTGATGCTGGTCATCGGGTTGCTGGGATGGCCAAGTTTATGTCGCTTGGTGAGAGGGCAGTTTCTGACGGTTCGAGAGGCGGTATTTGTCGAAGCGGCGGTCATGTTGGGTTTGCCGAATCGTCGAATCATCTTCTTACATATCTTGCCTCATGTGATACCGTACGTAATCGTTGCCGCAACCTTCAGCGTTGCCAATGCGATACTCAGTGAGGCGGCGCTCAGCTTTCTTGGCCTGGGTGTGCAGCCGCCTACGGCAAGCTGGGGCAGTATGTTGAACGCAGCCCAGAATATCACCGTTATCGGCTCCATGCCCTGGCTTTGGCTGCCCCCAGGCATTGCCATTACTCTGTGTATTCTATCCATCAATTTTCTTGGCGACGCTCTGCGCGATGCCTTGGATCCTCAGCTGAAGATCCGATGACACGAAAGGGTATGGAAAGTGCTCACACAACAGATTCAGCCGTTCGTGTTGAAGGTAGGCGAGATCCAAACCTACGGCGCAACTCAGGAGTACATAGCACAGAGACCGCGTTGTTTTCTGCATGTCGACGGCTCCGTTTACCTCACTGTGGGCACAACCACAGATAGCGGCAGGACGATTGTCCCCCACAGCGCGCCCGAGTGGAACGAACTCCTGTTTCTAAAACGCGTCAGAGGTTGTGTTTCCCTGTTATCCCGCCCCGGCCTCTTCCTCGGACTGGCGCGGGACATCGACTACGAGTCTCCAGGTGTTTATCGCGCCCACATGTGGCGGTCTACAGACAACCTCAACTCGCTGGAATCCTGTACTGCCATCATCCGCGTGCCTGACGGGCCAACACGCCAGCGCAAAGAAGGAGAGTCGTACGGTCTCTATTTCTGGCGATCCATCGTCGCTATGCCAGACGGCGGCTTGCTGGCAACCATTCAGGGCCACTTTGACAACGATAAGGTCGCGCCCACCGGCCGGCGCAGCCGGCACGAGCTACCTTCCGAGGATTCTCCTCGCAAATTGCGAACGTCCGTGGTGCGCTCGGAGGACGGCGGCCTGACTTGGGACTACGTTTCCACTGTTGCCCGGCCTCTGCCCGACGACGACGCCGTAGGCGAAGGATATGATGAAGCAACCATGACGCGTCTTGACAACGGTCAACTCCTGTGCGTGATGCGCAGCGGTAACTACACCCCCCTCTACAGCGCCTGGAGCGCGGACGACGGACGCACCTGGACAGAACCGGTCTACACCGGGCTGGAACGGGGTCTGGACCCCTGCCTCTTGAAGCTAACAGACGGACGTGTCCTGCTGAGCTATGGCGTACGATTTCCGGCCGGCTCGCCAGGCGGGCCTGGGGAGAGCGGTCAAGGGGAAGCACTGGTCAAGCTGGCCATCAGCCAGGATGGAACGGGGGAAACCTGGGAAGAAATGACGATTGGCAAGGGGCTGGGCACTGTCTATACCACGATCGTTGAGACAGAGCCAAACCTTATACTATGTCTCGTGGACGGCTGGTTGATGCGGGTGATGCTCGTACCCAGAGTCCCTGATACACTGTAAGAGTCTTGTCAATGAGAACGTTACGCGGTGAACAATGAGTGTATTTGCTTGATAAGGCGATCCGGCTGGACTTAATTTTTTCACCTTGTCACTCGACCGCCGCCTGGTTGTAGCTTCAACACTCTAGGGCCCACTTCGATGGCCAAAGGGCGAACAGTATTTGCATTAGGAGGTTAGGATGTTCAATGATCAGACCAAGCCGTTCGTGTTAAAGGTGGGCGATATCCAGACCTACGGCACGGGTGAGGCGTATATAGCGCAGAGACCCCGCTGCTTTCAGCATGTCGACGGCTCCGTCTACCTCACTGTGGGCACAACCACAGATAGCGGCACGACGATTGTCCCCCACAGCGCGCCCGAGTGGAACGACCTTCTGTTTCTGAAACGCGCCCGAGGCTGCGTTTCCCTGTTATCTTGCCCCGGCCTTTTCCTCGGACTGGCGCGGGACATCAACTACGTGTCCCCAGGCGTCTATCGCGCCCATATATGGCGCTCTACAGACAACCTGCACTCTCTGGAGGAAGGAACCGCCATCATCCGCGTGTCTGACGGGCCAACACGCAGACGCAAGATGGGAGAGTGGTACGGTCTCTATTTCTGGGGCTCTATCGTGGACATGCCGGACGGCAGCTTACTGGCAACAATTGAAGGGAACTTTGACAGCGATCGAGTCCCTCCTGTCGGCCGACGCAGCACGGCCGAAATTCACTCTGAAGAGGCGTTCAAGCTCCGCACCGCGGTGGTGCGCTCGGAGGACGGCGGCCTGAGTTGGGACTACCTTTCGACCGTGGCCCGGCCTCAGGACGACGACGACGCGGTGGGCGAAGGTTTCGCCGAACCGACAATGGTGCGTCTTGACAACGGCCAGTTGCTGTGCGTGATGCGCAGCGGCAACTACACCCCCCTCCACAGCGCCTGGAGTGCGGACGACGGCAAGACCTGGAGAGGACCGGTCTATACCGGACTGGAACGAGGCCTTGACCCCTGCCTTTTGAAGTTGGCAGACGGCCGCGTCCTGCTGAGCTACGGCGTACGATATCCGGCCGGGTCGCCGGGCGGGCCCGGCGAGGTCAATCACGGACAGTCGCTGGTCAAGCTGGCCATCAGCCAGGACGGAACGGGAGAATCCTGGGAGGAAGTGACGATTGGTCAGGGACTGGGCACTGTCTATACCACGATCGTCGAATCAGAGCCAAACCTTATACTATGTATCGTGGACGGTTGGTTCTTGCGGGTCATGCTCGTACCCAGGATCCCTGATACACTCTGAGAACCTGTGTGAAAAGGGTCAGGCAGGCGCAAGACGGCGAAACATGTCTGTTGGGTATCGTAGTCTAATCACAAATGAGACATTTACCACAATCTGGCCGATAGCCGCTCCTTATTCGAACAGCTTCTAATACTACAACCGCACATTGTTAAGAGATGGTTCCTTCGGCGATAATGAGAGCAAGCAAGCAGAGTTGGAGGAGCTATGGAACTGAGTGAATTGGACGAATGGGCGGACGATTTTGAAGCGTTTCACAGTCGATTTGCCCCCTTGTTTGGGCGTAGAGAGGTACAGGAGCAGGCGGTCAAGTATCTGCAAGGGTTGATATCGCCGGTGGAACGGAAGAATGGCTGGCAGTTGGCCGAAGCGGTCGGCGACAAGAGACCGGATGCGACGCAACGGTTGATGTACAACACGAAATGGGATGCAGATGCGGTGCAGCGATTTGTGATTGCCGGGTTCGGCGATGCGGCTGCTGTCGGGGTGATCGACGAGACGGGATTTCTCAAGAAGGGGGTGAAATCGGCGGGTGTCCAGCGTCAGTATAGCGGGACGGCTGGCAAAATTGAGAACTGTCAACTGGGGGTCTTCCTGACCTATGCAACAGCGCTAGGACATACTTTTTTGGATCGGCGGCTCTATCTGCCTGCGCAATGGTGCGCTGATAGAGAGCGCTGTACGGAGGCCAAAGTGCCGACCGTCATCAGTTTTGCCACCAAGCCTGAACTGGCGGTTGCGATGTTGCGCCATGCGTGGCGGCTCGGTGTGCCGATGCGCTGGGTGACGGGCGACGAGGTCTACGGTGAAGCGTCCGCCCTGCGAGATGCCGTGGCCGCAAGTGGTCGTTGGTATGTGTTGGCAGTGCGCGTCCATGGCTGCGTGTGGCGGCAGCGTCCAGAGGTAGCTGTCCCTGCTTGGCACGGAAGAGGTCGCAAACCGAGCAAAGAACGAGTCCTTGATGAGAACGTGCGACCGGTACGGATCCCGGCGCTGGTGGCATCCTGGCCTGACAGCCGCTGGCAACGTTTGCAGGTAGCAGAAGGGGAAAAGGGAGCTCGCATCTATGACTGGGCCTGCCAATGGGTCGTGGAGAATCAAGACCAGATGCCTGGACGGGATGCCTGGCTGCTGGGGCGACGCGCGCTGACCGAGTCGCACGAGTGCGCCTACTTTCTCTCCAATGCACCGCCTGTAACTGCCTTGCTGACCCTGGCCCAGATCGCCTCGACTCGCTACACCGTTGAGCAGTGTTTCGAAGAGGCCAAAGGCGAAACCGGCCTGGACCACTATGAAGTGCGCTATTGCCCAGTTGGTATCGACATATTACGCTCTCCATGATGGCACATGTATGGCTCGCCTGGCTTCGTCGCAGACGCAACCAGGAAAAGGGGGGCTTGAACCCTTACTTGCCGAGTTGACCGTGCCTGAAGTACGACGGTTGCTCGAAATCGCCTTGCCGTTGCCTTCTCGCTCGCCCGCTTTCCGTCTCGCTTGGTCACTCTGGCGCCGCGCCAAACGGCAACAAGCTCGTCAATGTCACTATCGTCGCCACTCTGATCAATTTATCATTCCATCCTTACTGCAACCACCATAAATGCGGTTGTAGTACTAATCGATACAGAAAAATGCGATTATGAGAACAGAACTGGCGAGGCAGAACGGGATATCTGGTCCGACCAGGAGCAGAGCGCTTCGCGCTCTTACTGCCACTCTTGGACCGACCACGGCGATTGTGCTGCTGGCGTTCGCGCTCAGCGGTTGTCGTTACGACAAGGTTGCCGATCGGCTGATCGGTCAATTGAATGTCGAGCCGCGGTGGGCATTTTGCCCTTGCACGCCCAACTGAACGGGAAAGGATAGGAAACCATATGGAAGAGCAACTCCTGCGCCTGAAACTGGATGGCTGGTGTGTTGTCGACAATGTAATTCCAGAAGATAAGGTCGCCGCCGTGCGCGAGAGTGTCGCTGCGTCCACGCTCAGACACCAGCGGCCCGACGCGCCCGCCAACATAGGGCATCGCACCGGCATGATCAACTACGATCAGTCCTTCGCGCCCTACCTGGTGGCACCCCACTTTATCGACCTGATCAGGGCGGCGCTGGGTCAGCACGTGCGCGTCTCGTTCACCTCGGCCATGATCAACTATCCGGGCAACGTCCGCGGAACGCTGCACGCAGACTGGCCTTTCAACCAGCACAATGCCGGCCACATCCCGGCGCCGTATCCCGATATGGTCGCACATTTTACGACGCTGTGGATGCTGTCTCCATTTAGCATTGAGAACGGCGGAACCATCATCGTCCCCGGCAGCCACCGCATGGAAACGAACCCCAGCGCAGAGTCCTGCAGCCACGATGAAAACATGCCCTATCCCACCGAAATTCAGGCCACCGGCGACGCTGGCGGTGTACTGGTGATGGATAGCCGGATGTGGCATGCCGCCGGCGCAAACCGTACCGACGCGGCACGTGTGGCAATGGCTATCCGCTTCGCGCCCTGGTGGCTCAATCTCAACGGGTTGAGGCCCGGTTCCAGCGAGAGGGCAAGGCAGATGAAGGCAACCGGCCTCAAGGAGAACGAGGTCGATGCTGTGAAGAACGAAGTATTCACAGGGTTGCCGCCCGCGGTCCAGCCTCTTTTCGAACACTGGGTGGAGAACTAAATGGATACAGAACTCCTTGAAGCGACGCTTGCCGAGCAGGTTGATCCGCAACGGATTACGCAGCTTACTCTGGACATGGTGCGCATCCCCAGCCCGCCTGGGGAGGAACGCGCCGTTTCCGAGTTTTACGCGGATGAATTGCGTGATGCAGGCCTGGAAGTGGAGCTGGACTATGAGTTTCCCAGCAGCCCCAGCGTCGTAGCATGGCTGCGTGGCAGCGGTAGGGAGCCTACGCTTCAGTTAGACGGACATACGGATACCGTTGACTTGCCGGGCCCGGAGCCGCGATTTGAGCAAGGATTCATCCACGGGCGCGGGTCCGAGGATATGAAGGCGTCCCTGGCGGCGATGGCCGAAGCTGCGCGCATCATTCGAGGGGCGGGCGTTCAGTTGGATGGCGACCTGCTCCTGACCGCACACGGCCGCCACGAAAGCGCCACAAATGAAACGTTGATTTCTCTTATCGAAAAGGGCGTTCACGGCGACGCGGTAATTGTTACCGAGTTGGGTGGCAAGGACCTGCCGATTACAGGCATGGGCCTCGTTTTCTGGGAGCTGAGGATTGCGGGGGACGAAGAGGGCATACACGAAACAGTGGCCGAGGTGGGGGCTCCCCACGCGGTGATGGCCGGGTACCGAGCTTTGCAGTTGTTGCAGGAGAAAGCAGCAGAACTCGCCGACATACGGCATCCCTATTTGGGAGCGGAATCGATTTTCATAGGTCGTTTTCAAGGTGGCGACTATTTTAACCGTATGCCGGCCTCGTGCGTCATCGCGGGCACGCGCCGGTTTGGGCCGGGGTGCAGTTTGGACGAAATCCGCGAGGAGTTCGAGAGACTCGCTGCCCGGGTACGTGAGGAGAGTGGTGCAGAGGTCGAGGTCTGGCTGGATGGAATAGAGGGTTACAGCGTCGACGAAAACGAGCGTTTGGCAAAGGCACTACTTCGCGCCCATCAGCAAGTGACCGGCAAAGAGCTGCCGCTGGCCGGGACCAGAGCTGCCGCGAACGTTCCCCACTTTGTACACTTGGCGCATGTCCCTGCGCTTTACTACGGCGCCAGCTATCTGACCGCCCATTCGGACTACGAACGGGTCGAATTGGCCCAGGTCGTGCGTGCCACCAAGGTTTACATTCATGCCATCCTCGCCTATCTGGGCGTTGCGGAGTAATGCAAATGAGCGAAGCGCGAACGGTTGTGATCACTGCCAACATTTTTCCCGGTATGGATACTGAGCGGGAGGTGCTGGCGCCGCTAAACGTTGAGCTTGTCAAGCGTCCGTGCCGAAACGGGGAGGAGCTTGCCGAAGCGGGGAGGGAGGCGGTTGCGCTGCTGGTGGGCAATGTGCGGATCGATGCCGAGGTGTTGTCGCATCTGCCGCGTTGCCTGGCCATCGTCAAGCCCGCGGTCGGCGTTGACAACATCGACTTGGAGGCCGCGACCGCGGCCGGCGTCTGTGTTGCCAACGTGCCCGACTACGGTACGGACGAAGTGGCTACGCACGCGATGGCGCTGCTGTTGAACGCGATTCGCTATGTTGACGCTGAAGCGGCCGCCGTGCGCGGGGGCCGCTGGCAGCCCAAGCCCCCTTACCCGATCCAGCGCAGCGCGGGGCGTACGCTGGGAATCATTGGATTCGGTCGCATCGGCCAGTCGGTTGCCCGCAAGGCCGCCGGCTTTGACTGGCGCTTACTGGCGTGGGACCCCTTTTTGGACGACGACGAGATACGCCGCGGGAACGCCGAACCCGCTGACTTCGAAACGCTCCTGGCGCAGTCGGACTTTGTCACTCTGCACCTGCCGTTGACAGAAGAGACCCAAGGTATGATCGATGCGAGCGCGCTGGCGATGATGAAGCCGACCGCTTTCCTCGTAAATACGGCCCGCGGGGGCATTGTCGACTCCGCGGCACTGCTTCAGGCGGTAGAGTCAGGTCAGATCGCGGGCGCGGCGG
Organism: Caldilineaceae bacterium; assembly: GCA_965221345.1. Taxonomy (GTDB): domain Bacteria; phylum Chloroflexota; class Anaerolineae; order Caldilineales; family Caldilineaceae; genus Bin5. The sequence goes on along the minus strand of CBDCSD010000002.1, from coordinate 2,927,081 downwards.
TGGATGTGGTTGACGAGGAGCCACCGCCGCCGGACCACCCGTTGTACTGTACGGACCGGATTCTGGTGACGGCGCACGTTGCCTGGTATTCGGAGCAGGCTTTCCGTGACGTGCGCGTGAAGGCAGTGCAGGAGGTGGCGCGCGTGCTGCAAGGCGAACTGCCGCGCAATCTGCTTAACCCGGAAGTACAGCCGCGCTATGCCCTGCGTAGCGAAGAATAAATTGGGTGCGGTTCTTTCTGGCCGCCTGCCCGCCTCCGTTGTCTATGGAAGGCTAGATTGTGCGGGGAAATTACCGCCGTAAGGTTGCTGGCGGGCAAGGAATTCGGCGCCCGCGCGGCAGACCCTTTCTTATGAGAAAGTCGTGAGAGTGCAAGGAGCAGGCATGGAGAACTTTGAGGCGCCTCTTCCAGAGGAGCTTGTCCAGGAGCTAAGCGAATTCTGGCAGACGATACCGGAACTCCATACCAATGAACGATGGCGGCGTGAATTGCTTGGCCTCGACCCGTCGCACAACCGTACTCTTGTTTACCTTGTGCGACGCCGCGGGATGATTGCGGCAATGTGCCAAATTTGGATTTCCCGCCGTCTCCCAGAATTAAGCGAGTTTACCTATCCCGCTACCAGGCCGGCGTTTCGTGGAGAGGGGATCGGAACAGAACTTTGGGGCGCAGCCATCGCGGATGTTAAAGCGGCGGGCGGGCGCGCCATGTTCCTCGGCACCAATGAACGCGCTGCCTTCAGACTGTATCGACGATTGGGATTCTCCAAGCTGCCAGCTTCGATAACTTTCATGAAAGAGCTCAACGGGCAAGCAGCGGAAGAATTTCTCGTCGATTGGTTCAGAGAAGCTGGGCCGGCGCCGGTATCAGTCGGTGATCCGGACGACCAGATACCTTCTTATCCGCTGATCGTTTCGCCGCACGATTGGCAGGTTCTCGATGCAAATGCCGGATTGTTTTCTTTGCGGTACAGCCTGCACCGTACGTTCCACGGGTTGTATCGAGCATACGAGCGCGTCGTTGGTGACGGGCATGGCGCGCGCTTCGCAGCACGCACAACTGATGGCCGCGTCGTGGGGATGTCAACCGCCAGGCTGCACGCAGATGGTTCGTACTCGGTGGATGGGTTCGTCCACCATAACTATCTCGAATCGTGGCACGAGTTAATTGCTCCGGCCATCGAATTTGGAAGAAGCCGGGGGGCCGGCTTGGTTCACGCGCGAGTATCCCGTGAGGACTTCGAGAAGCGCATGTTATTCGAGGAGCTAGGGTTTAGGGAAGCAGGTCCAGCTCCTGAATTTGTGTTGGACAGTCTGCAATTGAACAACGAGCGGAATATCGAGCCGCTGGCGGTGTCCGCCGTGAGGATGGAGTTGAGGCTGTAAGCGCAGCAAACTTGGATCAATCCAGGACCGTACGCGGGTCGAGCGCGTCCCGTATTCCATCACCGGCAAAGTTCACTGAGAGCACGGTCACGGCGATGGCCAGGCCTGCTGGTATCCAACGCCAGGGCATGCCCTCCAGCGTAGGCAGTTCCATGGCCGTATGCAGGGTGGACCCCCAGCTAGGTGTGGGCTGTTGCACGCCCAACCCCAGGAAGCTCAGGCTCGCCTCTGTCAGGATCGCGCCGGCCAGGCCCAGGGTGCATGCCACCACGATGGGGCCAACGACGTTGGGGAGCATGTGGCGGAACACAATCCGGTTCCAAGGTGCGCCGTAGGATAAGGCAGCGACAACGAACTCCTGCTCACGTAAAACGAGGAACTGCCCCCGCACCAACCGACACATGTGCGTCCAACCGAATATCCCAATGATGATCATGACGTTCAAGATGCTTGGCGGTAGCACGGCAGCGGCGGTGATGATCAGCAGCAAGGTCGGGAAAGACATCATCATATCGGTAAAACGCATGATGGTGTTGTCCACGTGTCCGCCCATGTAGCCGGCGATGCTACCCAACAGGATGCCGATGGTGGCGTAGATACCTACGGCGACAATGCCAACCGAAAGGGAGACCCGAGAGCCGTAAACCAGGCGAGCCCAAACGTCGCGGCCTACCCCATCCGTCCCCAGAATGTGCGCTGCGCTGGGTGGCTTGTTTCTCCCTCTCAAATTGGTGGAAGAAGGGTCCTGCCTGGCCACGGTGGGCGCAAAAGTGGCTGTGAACACGAGTGCCACAAGCATGGAAAGGCCCAGCATCCCCAGTCGATGTCGAAAGAGCCGGCGCCAGAATCGATCCCACAGCGATGGGCCGCGTGCTGAGATCACTGAGTCCATAGTGGTCAGATCACACCTCTCAGACCTATCAATAGCGGATGCGTGGGTCCGCGACGGCGTATGTCAGATCCGTCAGCAGATTGGCAATCACAACAGTCAGAGCTGCTATCAAGTTCACGCCCATAATGAGCGTGTAGTCGCGGCTATGGACGCCCTGCAAGGTGTACCTGGCTAGCCCCGGCCAGACGAAGACCGATTCGATGATGATTGAGCCGCTGAGTAGCCACGGTATTTCAAGTCCAACCAGCGTAATCAGGGGAATCAGCGCATTGCGCAGGGTGTGGCGAAGAAGGATATAGCGCTCCCGGAACCCCTTGGCGCGGGCTACGGTGACGTAGTCCTGCTTGATCACATCCAAAATGCTCGTCCGAGTGTAGCGCATGAACGTAGCTACGCTTCCCAGTCCGAGCACGGCGACCGGCAAAACCATGTGATGAAGGCGCGTTGCCAGGCTGGGCGACTCTCCGTAGACCCACCCCCCCATCGCGGGGAAAAGACGCAACTTGAGCGCGAAGAGGGCAATGGCGCCGATGCCGAAAACGAAGCTGGGGGTGGAAATCCACACGAAGCCGAGTACGGTAAGGAGTTGGTCAACCCACGTATACTGTTTGACAGCCGAGATAATGCCCAGCGTTACGCCAGCAACGACACCAAAGGTCAGCGCGGAAAGGGTCAATTGTAAGGTGTACGGCGCGCGCTTAAACACCTCCTTAAGCATAGGTTCACCGGAGGCCAGGGAGTAGCCCAGATTGCCGCGGGTGACTTCGCGCAGCCAAAGGAGATAGCGCATATGTGGCGGCTTGTCCAGCCCATAAGCCTCACGCATGGCCTGGACTCGGTCGGGTGACATCAGGACGGCCTTGTCAGGTGGAATCATCGCATCAACAAAGTCTCCGGGCATCAACTCGGTGAGAATGAACGTGATCATCGTCACTCCGAGTAAGATTGGAATTGAGATCGCCAGGCGACGTATGATGTATTGCCTCATGGACTCTTCCCTTGAACGGCTCCTGGTTTTCTTCTTAGTTGTCGGGCCCCGGTCACGGCAGTGGCCCAGAGGGCGCTCCAAAACCAAGAAATGTCTACTGAAAACTGCTCTTTCACAGACCTGAAACAGTCCGGCGACGTGTAGTCTCCGGGAGGCTGCAGTTCTGACTGTGTTTTGTGTGATTGGCGTGATGAAGATGACTAAATTCATCGCCATCATCTCAATCAGAGGTCAGAGATGAAGGACAGGGGGCCCTTCGCCAGAAAAGCGGCGCAACTCTCCAGCGCGCGCCCATCTGACTATTGCGCCCCCCACCATGCCCACACAATCTACGATGTCACGTCCCAGTTGTGCGCATTGTTCCATCCGGTGTTGAATATCGACTGCATCAGCCATATCGCGTTCTCGTCGAAGCCGGTGATCCGCTTATTGACTGCGATGGCGCCAACGTACTTGACGAAGGGAATGACAGGCAATTGCTCGTTTACCAAGTGCTGAAGCTCGGTCATGTACTGGCGCTGCACCTCTTCGTCGGGTGAGGTCTGAACCTTGAGGAATAGTTCGTCCGCTTCGTCGGTATTCCACATGGCGCGACAGCCATCATCCTTGATAAACCAGCCGCGGTAGGCGGTGATGTGAGAGGTTCCGAAGCCTTCGTAAGCGAGATCAAACTCGCACTCGACATTGCGTTTTACCCAGCCTGTTCCTTCCAGCAGGAGCGGTTGAGACTTGACGCCAACGTCGGCCAGATTCTGCTGGATCGCGGCAAACCAGTCATGGTGGGTGGGGTTGTCGTAGTAGTACTCCAGTGTGAGTTCCTGGTTGGGATCCCAGACGCCGTCCGCCTCGGCCGCCGCCAGCAACTCTCTGGCTTTGTCGGGATTGTACTCATATGGGTTCAGCCCTTCAGGCACCCAATCCGGTTGCTGCATGAAAGAATCCCAGGGAATACACATCCCGGATTCGAGTTCTTCGCATAGAGCCTGCCGGTCAATAGCGTACAACAAGGCTTGCCTGACGCGCATATCAGAGAGGTAGGGCTTCTGCTCGTTGACCCGCAGCATGCGGTGATAGAGACGATTCACTTCGAACACGTCGACGTTGGGTAGCGCCTTGACTCTTTCCAAGTAGGGCGACGGCACATTCCAGACATCGAGATCGCCTTTCTCCAGGGCAATGAACTGGGTGTCGCTTTCGCCGAAGTTTCTGATCATGATGCGATCCAGCTTAGGCTGGCCCAGATAGTAGTCATCGTTGCGAACCAGCTCGACGAACTGGTCACGCTCTGCCGCTACAAACTTGAAGGGACCCGAGCCCATGTGTGTCTCCGGCTGGAACCAGGCGGGGCTGTACTCCTCCTTCAGGTCCTCCGGGTTGATGTTTGCGAGAATGTGAGCCGGCAGAATGTTCATCTCGCATATCGTGGTGTCATCCCAGCGGGCAAAGGGTTCTGCCAGAGTGAAGCGAATGGTGTAGTCGTCAATGACTTCGACCCCTGAAAGTTCGTCGGAAGCGCCGTCGTAGAACTCCCTCCCTCCTGCGATGAAGTCTGTCCAGAAGATAGGATTGACATTGGCTTCTTTCGTCAGGTATAGCTTGGCAGTGGCCTCTACGTCTCTGGCTGTCAACGGTGTACCGTCGTGGAACTTCACATCCTGTCGCATATAGAAGGTGTATTGGCTGGCGTCGGGAGATACCTCGGCCTTCTCGGCGATGCCGAGGCGTTTCGTCTGAAGGTTGCCAAATTCCATCAGGCGGCTGTGCGTCAGCAGGGGCACCAATTGACTTTCGGCGCCCCAGCCCATGAGTGTCGGCTTGATGGGATTGTAGGTCCCCCAGCCTTGGTTAAAGGTGATCGTTTTCTCCATCACTGCCGGTGCCGTTTCAGGCGCAGCGGACGCCTCCTGAGCCGTTTCAGGCGCAGCTGTCGGTGTGGCGCAGGCTGCGAGAACCGCGCCCGTCGTCGTCATTCCCGCCACCAGAAACTCTCTACGTGTCAGCTTGCTTGCCATTTTGTCCTCCTTGGTTACGACCTGTACAATTCTGGTTACCGGTCACCTCATTCGCTGAATCCTGCTACTCAGAACTGAAAGACTCCATCTGAAATATGGCATCACCTCCTGGCAGACTGCAGTTCTCAGTAATCAGCTCCTGGTTTTGAGGCGCCCTCTGGGCCACTGCCGCGACCGGGGCCTGACAACAAGAGACGAAAAACTGAAAACCAGGCAATGAACTCCCGTCTGACCCGCTCCTCATTGGTAAGTCTTACGACTTCGAATCGTGATCACAGAACGCCTCAAGCAGCGGCCAGTTCGTAGGCGAAGAAGTCGGCATCATCCAGGACGAAACGCAAGTTGATCTCGCAGTCCGGCGGCAATTCAGCCAGTGTTTTGTCACGCCACTTTATCTCGCAGGAGACGGCATCGCCGCTGAATCCCAGGCAATCCTCCACGCCGAAGCCCTCGATGGGGTTGCCATCGCCTGCGAGCGCCTCGGCCTTCACCGACCCAAGAGGCGCCCGTGCGTTGATCAGGAGGCGACTGCCGTCAATGACGCCGTGGTCGACAACGAAGCTACCCTGGTTGCCCGTGGACAGGCTTGCATAGCGATCGCGTTTAATCTTCGCGATTGAAATCGCATATTCGTTGCCCATTCTGGCGTCTTGCCAGTCAACGTCTGTTCGATAGTCCATGGTGTGACGAGCCTTGATCGGGTCAAAATACGAATGATCTCGCTTGGCGCCGGTATAGTAAAGCCATACTTCATCGTTGACCACCACCGGGCGGTTACAGGTGTAGAGGTGACCGCCATCGAATTCACCCTTTTCCCCCATTGGGATGAAGGGCTGGCGATCAGGCGTGCGGTGCCAGTGGTTGCCGTCATCGTATGAAAAAACGAGATGGCAGTCTATAACACCCCACCAACCGGTCCGACGACCGGGCAGAAAAGGCAAGGGAACCCAATAGATCCAGAGCAGGCCCACGATAAAGTCGTCGTAAGGATCCAGCGCCATGCCGTAGAACTCGGCATGGTGATAACCTCTCTCCCTGGCGATGCGGTCATCGAGGGCGTCTGCCACCAGGACTGTTCTCGGTTCTGTCCAGCGCTGAAAGTCCTCGCTGGTTGTGACGGCCACCGACCGTCGGTCCACCAGGTCGTAACGCACCTGTGTCTTCACGGTTCCGAAGTAGCGTCCTCGCGGTTCATCGCCGATGAAGTTCCCTACGTCGTGTACGGTGCCTATTGGGCCGGTTGCCGGATATTCTGTCCAGTACAACCCATCGGGGGAGTGGGCCAGGTAATATCCATTTCCGGGATATACGGCATTGCGCTCTTTCATGATCTGCTCTGTGCCCACGTAGCCGGTTGCCTTGTACCGTCTCTCCGGATCAGGATCATCCGCATCCAGGACGACAGATGGGTTGTGCCGGATCAGGTTGACCAGGTTGGTGCGCTGAGAATCACCGTATGGTTCAATGTCCAGGTCGGGCTTTTCCCAATGGAGGCCATCGAAGGATTCGGCGTATCCTACATAGTACGAATTACCCGGAGGCGGGACCACTGGGTACGGGTTATACCACATGCGGTAGCGTTCCTGGTCGACCATAACGGTCCCAAAGAGCAAGGGCCCGAAACGCTCCCAAGGTCGATCCCCCAGAAGGACCGGCTCGGGATGCTTCCTGGCCGGCCAGAAACGATGCGTGATAGCGTCATCAACAGCGGTGACCTTGCGAGTGTCCAACATGATTCGACGTTTGCCCATTTCTGCCAGCCCCCGCGTTGGCTGTTGGATTGGTTAAAGAATAATAACGGCATACCCGTCGTCAATCAGCGCCACTGCCATCTCCTACCACGTCTGCAAATTCCTCCAGCAGTGCATTCACTTGCTTCTGTTGCTCCGGCCCAATTGCCGCGTGTGGCGATGAAATGCGCGCCGAGCATACTCCCAGGCGTTCAAGCGCGTATTTGACCGTTGCATAGGCAGTGCCAGGACCAGCGTACAGGGCATCACAAAAAGCGATCAGGCGTTTCTGTTTTGCCCCAACTGCGTCCCAATCACCGCCGACCGCGCTGTTGTACATTTTCACGCACCAACCCGGGCAGAGATTGCCAGGCCCACCCATCGTGAAGTGTCGTATGCCCAGAAACAGGGCCGCCCCGTAGAGGTATTCGTCGCCGCTCATGACTGCAAAACGGCCAGGGCGGTCCGCCTGCAGAAAACTCTTCTGGAGCGACAAGAAGGGCATGTAGACCTTCACACCGACGACCCCGGGCGCCCGGCTGATCTGCGCCAATGTATCCTCTTCAATAGTAACGCCGACCTCGTCGTTCTGGTACACGACCACTGGCATCCCGCTGGCGGCGGCAAGTCCTTTGAAGTAGTCGTAGATAAGATTCTGCGGAATGTGGTAACTGTAAGGTGGTGTGGATAGGATGAGGTCAGCGCCGGCTTGCCGGGCCATTTCCGCCTGCTCCAACGCCCGCGGCAGGGCCTGTTCACTTACGCCGACCATGACGGGGAGCCTGTCTTTAGCGATTCGGCAGGTCTCTACCAGCATCGCGTTGCGGGCGCTGCTGGACAAGAGGGGTTGCTCGCCCATCCAACCCAGCGGGAAAAGACATGAAGCGCCACCCGCGATGACGCGTTCGAGCAGCCGTTCCAGCCCAGCCGCATCCAACTCGTCGCGCTCATTCAGCGGTGTAGCCAGGGCTACCGTCAGGCCCTTCATTTGGTCCAGCAACGACGCTATCCTGTCCGCAGATAGTCTCTGATCGTTCATTGTTTGTAAGTCCCTCGGAAATCACTGATGGCCGTAGATAAGCGCCGGATCCAATACCGACTTCTCGTTATGCAATTCTGCAGTCAGTACACCGTCCCGAAGCGGCGTGCAACGATCGGCTGTCATGACAAAGAGCAGGGGATCCTTTCGGTACTGTGCCAAGCCAACCTCGAGCGCATCCCGGGCGCGGAAGACGCGGGCCACAGCATTCCCCACGGTCCCCACTTGCACCAGTCCTCGTTCCTCCAGCAATGTCCCAAGCTTGTTGAAGTCATTGCCGGCGAAGCCAGGCTTGGGGCTATAGATCAACGTGAGGAGTGGGCGCTGTGAGCCATCCGGGGCCTCGACGCGTGCCTCTACTTCGCGCCACCTTCGGTAGGGGACTTGTACCAACTGCTCCACAACGTGAAAGAAAGTACAGCGCAAGTAGGGCACGCCCAGCAGCAGAATGTGGGCATCCAACTCATAGAGCTTCCAAAAAGGACCGTCGGCCGCCCAGGCAGATGGCCCGTGATTAGCTGTGATCTCCTCCGCGTGCGCCCCCAGGGCAGCCACGGAGTGGAGCAAGTGGCAACTCCGCCGCGCCCCAGGCCGTGTCCGGGTCACCTCGGTAAGGCGACCCATCTCTGAGGGATCACGGGCCGAGTCAAAGACGCGGTTGTCGTCATTGCCATGTGCAAAGGTGAAGGTTGGCACGACGAGAGTACCTCCCGGGCTTAGTATGTCCAGGAAGGCATCGACTATCGTATCGGCCCCGTCTTCAACGTATCCTATGCTGCTCATCGAGCTATGCATGAAGACGATAGCGCCGGCCGGCAGTCCCAATGCTCGCAGAGCTGCAGCAATCTGGTCACGCGTCAGAGAGTTCTTCATTAGGATTCCACTTTTATGTTATTATATTTTGAACAGTCTCCTTCTGTCAATACAACATTTTCTGGGGCGTGCATCCAAAATTTGGGGTGAAGATGGTCACATGGGAATTACATGCCAAGGGTCGCTGAACAGAGGGGCAAGGAGTGCAAGCATGGCTTGGGCGCCGGGACGGGACCAGCGCATGCCAGCCTGTTTCATGCGCTGCTGAACCAAGGTTTTGGCCGCAGATTCGACCGTATCGCTGCTGATGGGGAAGCCGGCTTGCCGTTAGGCGGCGTAGTCTGTACGCCGTCGGCTTTTCCACAGGTAAGAGACAGCTGTTGTACGGCTGGCGCCAGCGCTGAACTTTTCGGACAGAGTCGGCGTATGCGGTCCGAAATAGGGATGAGTAATCGACTGCCTCTGTTCCGCTAGAGCGGAACCTTCTACACTGGAAGCCGCCAGCCGTTGGTCTGCACAACCCCGGATCTGGACCCCACCGTTTTCTGGTTCCTTCCTCCCCAAGGTAGCGCCTCGGATTTGGGGGAACGTCATTCACCGATTTCCTCTGTGCATCACAGGCAGCCGGTAACTTCCCTCTTTTTGGGAATGCACCCTCAGTAGTCTTTGGCAGTCAGCCATAGATCTTGTCAATGGCTAAGCGCAAGTCGCAAACGAACCGGTCCGGCATTAGCCGGGTACGGGCGGGGGCAACTTTCCACAGATCGCGGTGCTGCTGGACGAGGAAGGGTATGACGGTGTGGAGGCGACTTCTCAAGCCGACGACCTTCAGGCTATGGGGCGTTTTCGAGATCTGTTTACCTGGAACCGGCCCAGTTAGCCCGTCCCCCACCTTGGGCAACTCAGGCGCCCCAGCTCTCGATGAAGTCCTCGACACCGAAATCAGGCATCTCAGTGTAGAAGGTGCGTAGCGGGCGTGAGTGGAAATCGGGAGCGGGCCGACCGGCCGGTAGCAATTCGGCGGCCAGCGCCCCATGGCGCTGATGGCACTCCTCTGCGCCCGCTTCCAGTATCGAAGACAACCTGGCGAAGCGGGTGTGCAGATTCTCTGCTTCCTGCACCGTAAAGCGGCTGGCAAGTTTCTCGTAGTACTCGTGGCTGACCGGTCCGGCAAGAAGCCGCTCGCGCTCGGCGTAAGGGAGACTGGCGACTTCAGGCCGCTTCAGCTTTTGTATTTTGCCAGCCAGCCGGCACAACAGCATCACACACGCAATTCTCCCCTCATCGCCGGGGTGGAGCTCTGCCAGACCTGCCCGGAAGGCGTTCCTATTCTTATCTTTAATCGCCCGCAACACCGACTCAATTTGCACAATTTCCCGCTCGTGCAGTTCGGCATAGTGGGCAAAGCTGGCGCGAAGATGTGCTGGCAGACGCTCGGTAAACGCCAGCGAGTGATCCCAATGGTGGAAATGAACATGGGGGAGAATCGGGCCGCCGAAAGTCCGATATCCCAGATGAATCGTTCGCCGCAGTTTACTGCCATAAATGCTGCCCCAGTGCATGATGATGTTGGGATAGACCACGCCGTCGCCCGCTTTGAGTTTTACCTGAACGCTGCCAGGCAGAGGAACGCAGGGGTCGGCTAACAACTGGCGTTTTTGCTCCTCGGTGTCGGAGCGGCGATGACTGCCCGGCACAACCCACAGCACATCATCATCGTAAAGCGCGATATTCCACTGGACATAGCCGGGGGCGTTTGCCACCAGGTCCGTTTGCAGACCGTCCAGGGGCGTCTGTTCCATAGCGTCAATGTCGCGGTGCCAGTCCGTATAACCGTAGTCGCGAATTGGGCTGCACATGACCTGTAGGTTTGTCGGGGTTGTCTCTTTGCCTCGCATCAGCTGGTGGCTGACACCCAGCGTATTCTCGCCCAGGCAGAACTCCAATACATTGGCGGTAATCTCGTCGACCACGGTGTCGATTTCCACGCGCGGTTGTCTGGCGCTCTGCCATTCGCCGCCTGGCGGTTCGCCGGGCTTGCGGTTGCTTGCCGAGATAACCTGGTGACGGGTGACGAGCAGGTCGACGCTGGCGCGCAAGTCGTCCAGTTGGTCTGGGGGAACGACCTGCGGCAGGATGATATAGCCATCTTCAAGCAGTTGCTGTGGGTCAACTTTCATGTCTGGCCTCGTTTAATGGAATGGCGGCCGGGAAGTTCACTCTGCAAGAGAAGTGGGTGACGAGGAAAACTGAGACCTCTTGCTGCCAGCCCAGTCGTCAGCCTTTACTCATTCTGGCGTTAAGGAACCAGCTAGACTCTCCACTTCAAAGCTGCTAACGTCCGAATCGATGCTGCCTGGGACTATGGCGCTGAATTTCCAACGCTTACCCGGCCCGAGATCCTCCACATCGGCAGTGGCAGTGCCGATCTGCTCGCCATCTTTATTGAAGAGTATGAAAGAGACCTCTATCACCGCGTAGGCAGAGTCACCCTGGTTGATAATCATTCCCTCGACTCGACGGGCTCGTTCTCTTTCCAAAGGTTCGGTGAGATGGCTATCGATCATGCAGAGGCTCTCACTGCACAGCGGCGTTGGCGACGGCCTGGGAGCAGGCGTTGGCTGGGCGCGGCCACCACAGGCGGCGCATAGGGGCATTGCCAAGATCAGAGCACATGTCAGCAAGACTACTCGTCTTCCCACTTTACTCTTCCTCCTTCACATCTGATGGCGCCGACAAGGGGTTGACCCTCGCGGGGACCGATTCCGCTAGCGGAGTTGCATGCGGGGATCCAATGCGTCTCGCAGGCCGTCCCCCATGAAGTTGATTGACATGACCAGGACAAAGATGGCGATGCCAGGTGGCACCCACACCCAGGGATAGTGCGAAATGGCGGTTATGCTGCGGGCGTCGTTCAACATGTTGCCCCAGCTAGGTTGCGGCGGGCGCACACCAAAGCCGAGAAAGCTCAGCCCGGCTTCGCCGAGAATGGCGCCGGCTGCTCCGAGCGTGAACGAGACGACCAGCACGGGCACGATATTGGGGAAAATGTGTATAAACATAATGCGCGAGTCGCGTGCCCCTATAACGCGCGCCGCGGTGACAAACTCCCATTCACGCAGCGACAGAATCTGCGATCGCACCAGGCGCGAAAGACCTGGCCATTCGACAAGGCCCAGGACGACCATCACTGTTACAAAACTGGGGCCGACGAAGGAGACGATGATAATGATAAGGATCAGGCCGGGGAACATCATCACGATTTCGGCAAAGCGCATGACGATGTCGTCCACGCGTCCGCCAAAGTATGCCGCTATGCTGCCTAGCGTGACGGCCAGCGTCAGGGATACGCTTTGAGCGGCTACACCGACGATCAGGGAGATGCGGCTGGCGTATATCAGCCGCGCCCATACGTCTCGCCCCACCGCATCGGTGCCCAATAGATGCGCGCGCGTCGGGGGAGAATACACATTGGTCACATCAACAACGATAGGATCCTGGGGTGCAATGACAGGGGCGAGAATGGCGACCACGGCCATAAAGCAGACCACGACAAATCCGCCCATAGCCAGTTTGTGCCGCCGGAACCGGCGCAAAGTAATTGCGAGCAGCGAATCCGGCGGCCGCTGGGCAGCGCGTATACCGATCTGGTTTCCCAGGTTAACATCGGAGGTCGTTTCCGTCTGCTGCATCCTTACTTGCCCCACTCCATCAGGAAATCCAATTTTATGCCACTGAATTCAGGCCCCAGTGATGAAAAAAGGAGCATGGGATGACGAAAACGCCAGTGGTCAGCTGTGACAATATCCTGTTTGCCCTCAATCATAGTGAATGCGAGGATCTATCCATGCATACAAAATATCTGCGAGAAGATTGGCGAACAGCACCAGAAATGCGGCAATCAGAGTGCCCCCCATCATGACCGGATAGTCGCGAAAATTCACAGCGTTGATCAGCAGGAGTCCCATCCCTGGCCAGGCAAAAATCGACTCAATGATCACCGATCCCCCGATCAGCCCAGGCAACCCCAACGAGATAATCGTCACCACGGGAAGCAGCGCGTTCTTGAAAGTGTGCCGCAAAATGACGACCTTTTCTTGCAGGCCTTTGGCGCGGGCCGTGGTCACGTAGTCCTGCCCCAAAGCCTCCAACATGGCGTTGCGGGCATAGCGCAACATGCCGCCAAATCCGAGTGAGGTCGCCAAGGAAGGCAAGACAAGATGGCGCAAGTGATTTCCCAGGGTTTCGGGGTCTTCTGGTGTGATGATGCCAGAAGTGGGGAACAGGTCGAGCTTGACAGCGAATACAAAGATGAGCAGCATGGAGAAAAAAAAGCTGGGAACGGCCATGAAAGTGAAGGCAAACGCCGTGCTGGCATAATCCAGCAAAGTGTATGGGCGCAATGATGCCAATACTCCCAGACCAATGCCTACTGTGGTCGAAACGAGCAGACCTATGACCATCAGTTCAAGAGTCTGTGGCAGTGACCGCCATATCAGTTTCGACACCTGGTGCCCCGGCTGGACGCTGACGCTATAGCCCATGTCACCCCGAACAATACGGCCGAGCCACTTCAGGTAGCGAATAGGAAGAGGTTGATCAAGCCCGAGTTTGTGGCGAAAGTACTCAATCTGCTCCTCTGACAGCGTGTAACGTTCCTCTGGGTTGATCAACATCAGGATAGGGTCGCCGGGCGCGGCATTGTACATGGCGAAATTAATGAACGTGATACCCAAAGCCAGAGGTATGACGAGCAGCAGACGGCGGGTGATGTATTTCGACATGACTGTCCGCAGATTGAAGGAAGGCAGTTTTCACTGCCTTCCTATTTTCTCGTTTGGGTCTTACGCTGCTCAGGCCTCCAGCCAGACTTTGTGCAGCTCCCAGTTGTTCATGGGCCACAGCACCCAGTTGGGGCGATAGCCGTGGACCTTATTGTTGATGGCCCAGACGGCAGGATTCGAACAGATGGGAATGTGGAGAATGGCCTCCGCGCTGGCCAGTTCCTGAAGCTGCCACGTAGCCTGCTTGCGCTCCTCGTTATCGAGGCTTTCCTCGATGACCTGGGAAAACTCGTCAAAGCGGGGGTCATCCATGACGACATAGGTTGGCCGGTCCTCAGTTCTCCAGCTTGCGTATTCCATGACAGCAGTGTTGGGATCCAACCCCATCGACCCCAGGCCGATGACCAAATCTTGCGAGTGTTCCGTGCTGGCGATCTTCCAGTAGTCGGCGGTTATTTCATATTCAATCTTGAAGCCGACAGCTTGCAGCATGCCGACGACGGCGACATGGAACGGTTCCGTCTGCACTTCAGACGCGTAAATCTTCAGCACTTGCTCGAAATCCCAATTAGCCTCCTCGAGCAAGGCGCGGGCCTTGTCGGGATCATATTCGTACTTAGTGATGTTGGGGCTGACTCCGATTCCGGGATAAGGCCCTGCCAGTGTATGGAGGACTTCTGCATACCCGTGGAAGATGTTCTCTACGATGCTCTCTTTGTCAATGGCATGGGCCATTGCCTGGCGCACGCGGATATCAGCCAGATAGGGTTTCATGTGATTGGGGCCGACGTAAAAGCCTCCTGCGCCGGGAGGGCCGACATGGATGTTGAAATCGGGATTTTCATCAAAGAGTGGAATGTCGTCAACCAGAATACGGCCGACGTCCAGTTCGCCCTTTTCCAGAGCCACCGAGATCGTCGCCCAGTCCGGGTATAGCTTGAAGATGATCCCGTCGAGCATGGGACGGCCAAAATGGTAGTCTTCGAAGGCTTCCACCTCAATAAACTGGTCAGGCGAGGTGCGCTTGAACTTGAACGGCCCGTTGGCGACGACTTCTCCCTGGCAGATTGGGTTTTCGTGCGCCTTTTCGACAGGGTATTCTTTGAGAATGTGCCAAGGATGGACTGGCAGTGGGTCGATGGCCGCGTGCCAGGGACCGTCAGCTATTGGCCTTGACAGGAAAAAGTCGACGGTGAGGTCGTCCACTTTCACCACGCCCGGCTCGACCTCTTTGCCGTCGTAGGCATCCTGCAAACCCCTGATCATTTCGCGGAACCATTGGGTATGGCCCGGCATCTTCGGTTCTCTGGCGACTGTCCAGAATGTAAAGACCAGGTCGTCGGCCGTTACGGATACGCCATCATGCCATTTCGCGTTTTCGCGCAGGTGATAGCGGACTCTGGTGTTATCCTCGTTCCACTCCCAGCTTTCGGCGAGGTCGCCAATGTAGTCGGTGAAGTCCACATTCGAGCTGACAACCTTGGCCCATAACGATCTCATCAACTCTTCGTAACGGCTGCTTTCAGTGTCAATGCGGCACAGTGAAGACGGGGAATTCCCACTGACCGCTATGCGAATGACACCCCCACCCGTTGGCATGTTGGAGCCGCCTTCGTCTGCCATCTGCGCGGCAGGCGCTTGCGGCGCCACGGTTACGCAGGAAGACAGAGCCATCCCCCCTACAAATGCGCCAGCCGACTTCAGAAGCGTCCTGCGGGAAACTCTGCGTGCATTCATTTTGCTTTCTCCTCTGTGGATAGAATGGAAGCGTTGCCAGCGATTCCTGGTTGGCTGCAATTTGCAGCAAGATCTGGAGAAAGTGCCCCGTACCCAAGGGCCTATTCCCCAAAAAAGGCCCTTGATGGAGACACGTCCTGATCATGTCTAGGCGTGACAAGAGCTGCTGTCAGATGGTAAGCAAGAAATGAGGCGTAATCTTCCCACGGGCCGGTAAAGCCCGCCGGTTCGTGGCTACGAATCAGTTCCTGAAAGCCTATCACTTCACGCCTTGGGAGTGGTCGCAAATATTGACATGAAAATGTGAAAGGGCCCGCGGCAATTGTAGGGCACCATCTGGCCTACTGTCAAACAATATTTTTTTTAGCCCGCCAGAGCGCGACCCGCAGTGGACGTGTGATATCTTGACCGTGTGGTACTTTGACTATGGCACAGATCGCGACCGGCGCTCCTCTTCGAATGTCTTGCTTTTTCGATCTGCTAAACTGTGTTAAATTTACCCAAAAGTCGGCCCGAGTGCGCTGAAGGGTGCGATGACAGCTGTCAGCAGACGAGCGGCTGTTAACTATCCGAAATCAGGGATTGGCCGCCGCTCACCTCAACACCGAGAGCACACACAGGAAACGCAAAGCATGACACGCCAAATCGAAATCATCTTGACCAAACGCAACGTAAGAGGGGTCGCCACCTTGCTGGAGGAGGATGCGCCGCTCACCTGCGACGCCGTTTGGAACGCGCTGCCATTGGAAGGAGACGCCTACCACGCCCGCTGGGCAGGCCGCGAAGTGTACACTTTGGTCCCGCCCTTCGACACCGATCCGGGCAAAGAGAACGCGACCATCCTGCCGATTGCCGGCGACCTCCTCTACTTCGAGATCCCGGCCGCCTCGATCGACATCCCGCCGGAAAGGCGCACCGGAAAACCGTTTGTCGATATTGCCCTATTCTATGGCCGCAACAGCTTTTTGCTGGGTCCGGAAGGCTATGCGCCGGGCAATTTGTTCGCCACCATTACCGAAAACCTTGAAGCTCTGACTGCGGCCTGTGAGAGCATCTGGCGCGAGGGCTTTGTGGGCGAACGCATGGTGATCAGACGCATCGACAGCTCCAGCGACCAATAACTATTGACCAGTGGGCAGCTGGGGACCTCTGGATCCCGTTACGACTGGCCACAAGCTTCGTGAAACCAGCCACTGCCGTACAGGAGAATCAGAATGCAACGCTATACGTCGAAGCCACAACTGCAAGCTCTTGAGGATGGCACGGCCCTGCCCTCAATCGTGGCGCCGCCGCCAGGGCCGCAGTCCCACCAGTTGACCGAACGCCTGAGCAAGGTCGAACCTCCGACCAGTTCGGTTATTCCACGCGGCCAGACGCCGGTATTCTGGGAACGCACTCGCGGGGCCAACATCGTCGATGTCGACGACAACGTATATGTCGATCTTACGGCCGCGTTCTGCGTGGCGACGGCCGGCCATAGCAACCCGCGCATCGTCCAGGCCATCGCCAAGCAGTCGGAGACGATGATGCACAGCCAGGGAGGGCTCAACCCCAACCGGAATCGGGTCGAGCTGGCGGAAAAGCTGTCGGCGCGTGCGCCGGGCGAGCTGTCGGTCTCCCACATCGCCAACACCGGCGCGGAAGCGGTCGAGACGGCACTCAAGACCGCCCGCATCTTTACGGGCCGCCACAAAATCATCGCGTTCCAGGGCGGATTCCATGGCAAGACGATGGGAGCGTTGTCGGTCTCTTCGCAGAACTACTACCGGCTGCCATTTCAAAACATGCTGGCGGATACGACGCATGTGCCCTACGCCTATCCCTATCGCTGCCCGACCCATTCCGATGGCGACGACTGCTACTTCTGCGACGGCGGCTACCTGGAGCATGTGCTGACCATGCCGGACTCCGGCGTGGCCGACGTCGCCGCCATCATCATGGAGCCGATCCAAGGACACGGGGGCTGGATAGTGCCGCCCAGAAAATTCGTGCAGACGGTGCGGCGTCTCTGTGACGAGCACGGAATCATGCTGATCGCAGACGAAATAATCACCGGATTCGGGCGCACAGGCCACTGGTTCGGGATGGATTACTACGACGTTGTGCCGGATATCATGGTCGTGGGCAAGGGCCTGGCCAGCGGTTTCCCCATCTCCGCCACGATTATGTCCGAGGAAGTCGCGGACGCCTGGGGGCCGATGATGCACACCAGCACCTTCCTGGGAAACCCGGTTGGCTGCGCGGCTGCGCTGGCATCGCTGGCGGAGATCGAGGAAAAGGGACTGGTGCAGCGCGGCGCGGAACTGGGAGACTACTTCAAACAGCGGCTGGAGGAACTCCAGCAGGAGCACCACCTGATCGGTGAAGTGCGGGGCGTCGGCATGATGGTCGGCGTAGAGTTTGTTAAAGATCGAGCGACTCGTGAACCGGCAACGGAAGAGGGCGCGCGTGTGGTTGACGGCCTTTTGCAGCGGGGCGTCATCGCCACCAACTACGGCGGCTCTTACCACAACGTGCTCAAGATGTCGCCCCCGCTCGTTATCACAAAGGAACAGCTCGACTGCGCCATCGAAGCGCTGAACGAGAGCCTCTCCTCGGTGGAAGCTACGCTGTAGGAGAGCTACGCGCGGCTGGACGGCGGCAGTTGCCGCTGCCATTTACAACAGGCATCTTCAATGCTACGCATCGGCATTCTCTATCCATTGCACTCGGCTGAAGACGACTATCCTGACTTGGCCGCAAGGCTGGACCCGCCGGTTGAGGTTGCCGTCGTCCACACGGATGCGACCGACCTGCATACGGTCGAGGACTGCCTGCGCACGGGTGATTGGGATCATCTGGGGCCTGGTGTGGCAGAGCTTCAGCCTCTCGACGTGGATGTCTGCATGTGGGCCTGTACCAGCGGCAGTTTCGTCTACGGCCTGGCCGGGGCTGAAAGACAGGCACAGCAGATCAGCAGACATTTGGCCGTCCCTGCCTCCAGCACATCACTTGCCTTTGTACGGGCTCTGCAGACACTGGGGATCAAACAGGTAGCCGTTGCCGCCACCTATCCCCAGGATTTGGCGGCTGAATTCGTCGCCTTTCTTGATCAAGGCGGGACCCAAGTGGTGCATCTGAGAAGCCTGGGCATTTGGACTGCGGTCGAAGTTGGTGAAGTCGGGCGGGAGCAGGTGCTTGAGTTCGTACGGGCCAACGATTCTGACGACGCAGAAGCGATTCTCATTCCCGATACGGCATTACATACGACGGCGATTTTGTCTGAGTTGGACGCTGCGGTCGGCAAGCCAGTGCTGACGGCAAACCAGGTCACGATGTGGGAAGCGCTGCGCCTGGGTGGACGTGCCCAGAGGCAAAGAGGTTTCGGCCAACTGTTTGCATTTGCCGAGGACCCGGTAGGAGAACGAGAGTGAAGGGCCGCTTTCGAGTGTACGGCGACCGCGACCTGCCAGCCCTGGGCGGCCTGTTCGCCCGAGCCGACTCCCATGACGGCGTGGCCCGCGCGCTGGCCCCCGACGCGGCAGACGAACTGCCGCTGTTTGCGTTCGCGCCGCGCTACCCTCTCGGACTTGAACGCGGCTTGACCCGCGATGAGGTGCGCAGTCGACTCGGCAGCCGCCTGGCAGAGCTCGAGCGGCTGATCCTTGTAGCTGCAGAGGGCGCTGCCGTCGATGCCTGCGTGACGGTCTTCCCGACCGGCTCCGAAGCGCAGTGGATGCTCGACTGGGTGGTGGACCCTGGTAAGCGGGAGACGGTAGCACTCGATGAGATAGTTCAGACGGGCCTGGACCGCATCCAACATCTGGCGTCGAAGGGGACGCGTTGGGTAGACGATAACGGCGCCGAGTTGAGGATGAGTGGTGCGCCCGCAATGTGCAGTGTCGAGGCGCGGGGATTGCGTGAGGACGGGGAAATCATGGCTGGGCTGAGCAGAGCCGGTTTCCAGGCGGTCCGGACGTTCGCGATCATGGCCTGCGAGCTGGGAACAGCGCCGGCGGCCTTTGCGTCGAAAGAGCGCGTTCCTGAGGGAATATCGCTGCGGACTTACCGGTCGGGGGATGCGCCGGCCTGGATTGCGGCTTTCAACGCTTCGTTTTCCGACCATTGGGGCGGGTTTTCGTATTCGGACGTGAGCTGGGCCCGACACGCCACCTCGCCTCGTTTCCGAAAGGAGATCAGCGTTGTGGCCGAGGCGGCAGGGATTTTCGCTGGCATCTGCCATTGCGCGCCCAGTCTCAATCCCAGCGAAAAGGGCCTCGCTCATCTCCACATTCTTGGCGTCCAACCTGAGTTCAGACGCCGAGGCCTGGGCTACCTTCTGATGCTGGAGGCAATGGGCCGGCTGAAGCAGAACGGGTTCAAACGTGTCGAACTGGACATGGATAGTCTGAATTCCAAGGCGTTGCCGCTATACGAGCAACTGGGCTTCCGCGAGCAGGAGGCGATCACAATCTATCGGAGACAGATAACCGTGTAACGTGCGGCTGGCCGCGCGGGGGGACGGCCATTTTAGGTGAAGCGACGTTGCGGAGAGACTTGAATGGCCGATTACAGAGCAGGGATCGTAGGTTGCGGCCACATCGCACGCGTTCACGCCGGTGGATACCGGGCCACGGGTTGCGTAAACCTGGTGGCGGCGGCCGACATTGTGCCGGAGGCGTTGGAGACTTTCGGGGAAGAGTGGGGCGTGGAGGGGAGATACACCGACTACGCCGAAATGCTCGCCCAGGAGAAGCTGGACATCCTCAGCGTCTGCACGCGTAACCATCAGCACGTTGAACCGACACTGGCCGCAGCGGAGGCGGGCGTGCGCGCCATCTTCTGCGAAAAGCCGATGGCGATGAACCTGGGCGAGGCCGACCGAATGGTAGGGGCCTGTGAGCGGGCAGGTGTCAAGCTGACAGTGGACCACACGATGAGGTTCGAAGCGAATTACGTGCATATCAAAGAGCGGATCGAGCAGGGTGCGATCGGGGAGTTGCTCAGCGTAGAGGTGCGAGCTATCGGCGATCTGGGCGAGCTGACGCACAACGCAACGCACAGCTTTGACACGCTTTGCATGTTCGGCGGCGAACCTGAGTGGATGTTCGCTCATCTGGAGCGCGATGTTGAGCGCAACCAGGAGAGAGAGGACCTGTTTGCCCTGGTGGGCTTTGCCAACGGCGTGCGGGGCAAGCTGACTTACGGCGGCTATACGAATTACCGGTATGAAGGCTTTGTCTGGGAGGGAACTGAGGGACGTATCGAGGCAAAGGCCGGTAACGGCTGGCTGCCACAGGTACGCTACTGGACACACGATCAGCCCGCTGAAACCGAGTTCCGTGATGGCACACCGATTCCGACGCAGGAAAATGACCCGTGGGAGGCCGCGATATGCGAGGTTGTGGCCGGCCTTGATGAACACCGTGAATCGATCTCCGACGGACGCGCGGGCCGGCGGGCGTTATCAATGACGATGGCGGCGTATGAGTCGCGGCGGCAAGGGGGCGTACGGATTCACTTTCCTTATGACATACAGGAGTCGCCCCTGGACATGATGCTGGAGAACGGGGAATTGCCCAAGATCTGGGGACGCGGCATCAAGGCATGGACCTAAGAAAGGAGTAAGGATATGGCTTTTCTGCGCCATGTGGCATTGAGAACAAAGGACCTGGAACGATCGCGGGCGTTTTACGAGAAGATTCTGGGGCTCAGGTTTTTGCGCTACGTGTATGATGAGAACTACCCGCCGGGGTGCTATCTCTCGGACGGCTCGGTCAATATGACGCTCATCCAATATGTAGGCGAGGAGAGGCCGCCCTTTGAGCATGAAGGCGAATACATTCACCTGGGCTTTATCGTCGACAATCTGGAGGAAACCTATCACCTGTTGCGTGCCGAGGGGGCGGAGATTCTGGTCGAGGATGTGAAGGTGGAGAGGAAGTTCAACTATGACCATGTGCCGGAAGGATCGCTGAAGACGACGGACCCCGACGGCAACATCCTCGACATCACCGAACGCAAAGATGAGTGGGATGGCGTCCAACTCTAGGTGGAAGAACGGAGCTTCCCGGCCCGGAAAGCAGACACTATCTGACAGGCAGCGAGTGCGCAGTTGGGTGCCGAATGAAAGTTCAACCGACAGTTCACCACAGGATTTCGGAGGCTTGAATCCATGAGAATCGCCCTGTTTGCACATGATGACCACAACCACATTGGCATTGTAACAGACTTCGGGATGCTGGATTTTTCGCGCGCGTTTCAGGCTCAACAGTTGATCCAGCACGGCGACGAAAGCCCGCAACTGATCACTGACATGGTTGCATTGATGAAGGCGGGCCTGTTTAACGCAGAGACATTTGAGTCTACGATGATGTTTGTCTATGAGCATCATCTGAATGGCGCCTTCACTGTCACGGATCCCACGCTGCGCACGCCGATTCCACAGCCGGGCAAGCTGGTCGCGCTGGGGGGAAACTATTCCCATCCCGGTGAGGAAGACCCGGATGAGCCGCCGCTCTTCTTCAAGCCGACCTCTTCCATCATCGGGCCCGGCGAGCCAATCGTCTTCCGGCGGGGTCTGAACGTGGTGGAGCCGGAGATCGAGTTGACCGTCATCATTGGAAAGGAGGGCAGCCACATTTCGCGGGCGGATGCGAATGAGTTCGTGGCCGGATACACGCTGCTCAATGACGTGACGGCGCGTGACCTGCAAAATGTTGCCTTCGAGGTGCAGCGTCCGTGGTCATACACGAAGGGGATCGACACCTTTACTCCGATCGGGCCGCATGTCGTGCTGCCGGGCGCAGTCAGCGACCCACACAATCTGGCGATGACGATGCGCGTCAATGGAGAGGAGATCGAGCACGCCAATACGAACACAATGCTGTACCAGGTTCCCGTACTGATCGAATACATCAGCCAGTACATGCGGTTAGAGCCGGGCGACATGATCGCCACGGGGACGCCGGTGCATCCGCCGGGCCTCAAGCCGGGAGACACGGTTGAGTTGGAAATCGAGGAGATCGGGGTCTTAAGCAATCCTGTCGTGGCGGACAACTGAAATGGGAGAAGGAGGACTGCTGAGCCTTGACGTGGCGCCTGCGGCCGGCGTGGAGCCGGCAGAAGAGGCGCTGCTGAACGCGGCGATCAATCTTGAAAGGTTGGGGGTCGAGCCGGCGCAGATCGAGCAGCGCCAGATCGGGTTCTGGATGCAGGAGAGGTTGCCGGACGGCCAGACGGTCAGCGTACCGGCCCAGGCCGAGCTTTCGCCTGACCCGCAGGGTCGAATCAAGCTGACCTGGCTGGCGCCGCGCGCAGCCAGTGCGCCGCGGCGCGTCAACCTCGAACTGGCGGATCGCGGCAACGGGAAAGCCCGGCCCTTTCCGGCGGTCCAGGTCTTGCCGGACGCCAATGACCGCGTCTTTGTAAGTCACGACAATCGCAACCTGTTGGGGTACTGCTACAGCGGGCAGTATCGCAAACCGTTCTTCTACCCTGTGAGCGGTCCGAGCGGGCGATCGGTGACGCGACTTGGGCACCCGCGCGACTTCAGCGGCGGCCACGACCATCACCGTTCATTGTGGATCGAGCACGAAAATGTCAACGATGTCAGCTTTGAGACAGAGCATTTGCACTTCTATGCCGGATCGGACTCGCCGCTGGTTGGCATTGGCCGCATCGCGCACGACAAATTTCTGCGGCAAGAGGACGGACCGGTGTACGCGCGGTTGGAGATGGCGCTCGCCTGGGTCAGCCATGAGGGGGATGTTTTGCTCAACGAGACCCGACGCGTGCGCGTCTATCCCCTGGCCGGAGGCGAGCAACTGATCGACATCAGCCTGACTTTCCAGCCTCAGGTTGAACAGGTCACGTTTGGGCAGTCCACGTTTGGCATCCTGGCAGCGCGCGTGGCCCATCCGCTGGAAGTGATGCGGGGCGGCGGGCGCATCCTCAACGCACGCGGCGCGCTGAACGAGGAGGAGGTCCATCGTCAGCCGGCGGAGTGGTGTGACTATGCCGGGCCGATCAGCCCAAACGAAACGAACGGGATTGCAATTCTTGGCCATCCGGAGAACATCCACCACCCCCACACATGGCACGTGCGCGACGATGGCTGGATGTGTGCGGCGCCGTTTTCGCGCCATGCCAAGACTATACACAGCGGCGAATCGCTGAGTTTTCGATTTCGGGTCTTTGTTCACGACGGTGACGACGCCGACCGCATCGCGGCCCGCTATGCCGAGTTCGCGCAGCCTGCGACGGTGTCAGAGGGAGAGGAAGGCTGACCAGGTATTGACCGGAGTCTGGCGACATATCGAGTACGCAGAGTTACGCATGCCGTACTGGATGAGAATGGTTCGTCGACCCGGAAGAAACGTGCTGTTGGGGCTGAGCGCGGTAAAGGAGGAAAGGTAGATGGCGCAAAAGCATCAGACGTTGGGGGCGATCTATCCAGACGATATGTGGTTGGATTACGACATCAACCGGATGCTCGATGAGTTCCGCAAGTATCTGCCGGAGCAGGTACCGATGGTGTCGGTACGGACGTATGTGCCAATGTTTCCGGTGGGGACGGCTGAGCCGGCAGATGACAGCAGCGTGGAACTGGGCATATGGCTGGCGGAAAATGGGGACATAGAAGCCGCCGCCGCCAGATTGATGCGGCTGAAGCCGAGCGTTTTCGCCTACTACTGCACGACGGCCAGCTTTGTGCAGGGCGTTGCCGGAGACGAGGCACTGAAGAAAAGGGTTGAGGATGCCACCGGGCTGCCCTGCACAACCGCCAGCACCGCCATCGTCAAGGCGCTACACCGCCTGAAAGTGCGGCGAGTCGCGACTGCCTCGCCGTACATGGAAGACGTGAACCAGGCGCTCATCAGTTTTCTGGCCGAGTGCGACATTGAGGTGGTGAACAGCAATCCCCTGCACTTTCTACAGGACCACGGCATCGTGCCGCCGGAAACGATCCGCGAGGCCGCGCGCCGGTCAGACGTGCCGGAGGCTGACGCGGTGCTGATCAGCTGCACGGGACAGAAGACCGCCGACTTCATCAGCGACCTGGAGGAGGAGATAGGGAAACCGGTCGTTACGTCGAATCAGGCGACCGGCTGGCAGGCCCTGAAAATGTTGGGCGTCGAGCCGTGTCTGCCAGGACGCGGGACTTTGTTTGAGAATGAACTGGAATCTTGAGAAGTTAAGGAGACATGCCTCATGGGCCGCAGAATCAGGATTACATTCGAGAAACATGACGTCCACGCCGTGGCCGAACTCATAGATGACGCCGCGCCGTTGACCGCCGAGGCCTTCTGGAACGCGCTGCCGCTGTCGGGCGACGCATACCACGCAAAATGGGCCAACAACGAAGTCTATATCCTCACCCCACCTTTTGCCGAGAAGGATCCCGAAAAAGAGAACGCCACCGTCTTCCCCATCCCCGGTGACATACTCTACTTGCCGGTGCCTCCTGGCAACAAAGTCCCGCCCGATATGCAGGCGCAGTGCCGCGAGACGGGATTGATCGATCTTGCGATCTTCTACGGCAGGGACAACTACTTGCTGGGGCCGGACGGACATATGCCCGGCAACCTGTTCGCCACCATCACCGAGGGGCTTCCTGAACTGGCCGACGCCTGCCAGGATCTGTGGCGCAACGGCGCCGGCGATGAACGCATGACCTTCAGTCGTCTCGAAGAGTGAGCAGTCTCCTGTGATAGCAGCGGGCAGCCTTCTCAGTCTTCGTACTTCTCCTTGGACATGCGATGTCGTGAAGTGAAAGCCTCGCCCTCGCGCAGCGGCATCAGCCCGCCAATCATCTCACTGCGCCGGCCCATGTGCGCTGACTGCGGCTCCGTAATTCGTTCCAACTCCGCATCGGTGATCGGAAGCGTATAGCGGACTTGAGGCAGGAAGCGCTGGAATTGCTCGGCGTAGGCCACCAGCGCGCTGTTTCCATCTGCTCCATCAGAGGTTTCGGCGCGCTTGCGCGCGTAAGGACCCCCGTAGTACTGGCTGGCAATCTGATCCAGAGCTCGCACCTTTTTGTCGATTACGTCCGTGATGTCGATATAGAGATCGGCGCGGGCGGTACCGGCGTACTCCAGGCTGTTGTTGCCCACGTAGGCGGTTGGGTTCATAAAGTAGATGCAAGGAACAGGATGGCGCTCCTGGCGGCCGCGGCCCGACCCGCTCGCCAGTTGCCAGGCATAGAGCGCGCACTGGCCCGCGGTTCCGTGCATCTTGAAACCGCCGCTCTCGAATGGGTGGTGCGTAATCAGCAGATCCGGCTTCACCTCACGGATTACACCAGCGATGGCCTCGATTTTGTCCTGGGTAACCAGAATGTCGTCGTCCTCAAATCCCAGGTCCCGCACATCGTCAAAGCCCAGGATGCGGCAAGCCCGCCGCACCTCCTCCAGCTTCTCCTCGACCGCCTCCGCCACAAATCGCTCCACATCCAACTCGGCGCCGGCCCTACGCCTCTGCTCGCCAAGTTCCCAGTGATGAGAACGCACGCCTGTGGTCAGGATCGCCACCGTCACCTGGTCGCCCTGGCCCACATGGTGGGCCAGCGTGCCACCCGCCATGTCGAAACTGTCGGCAGGGTGGGCGGCGACCAGCAAGATATGAATCGGTCTGCTTGCCATGATCAGTTCCCTCGTTTCTGGATTCTTGTTGCCGTATCTGGGTAGTCGTCAGGCAGAATAGGTGCCGCTGCCTTCACTCCTCAAGCGCAGCGAAGAACGTGAGCTCGGCGCCAAAGTTGGACATCGCGGCAACCGAATCGCCCCGAAGCTTCACCTTGATCTCACGAGTGCGGTGGCTGAGAACGATGTCCCTTTCGGCCAACTCGAATTGGATGGTAATCCAGCGGTCAATCGCCGGACGGTTGACGACCAAGTAGCCGTTGTGGCAGCGAGGGGGTTCATTCGAACCGTCTACGCTGACCGCGTCCGCTGCGACCCAGCTGGGAAGGCGCACAAAGATTGGACCCTTACGCTTGGCACGTACGCGCAGGTGGCGATGTGTGTAAGGCGACTCTACCGCAGCGGCTTCGGTCTCATGGTCGAAATGCAGATTCACATAGTGGCCCGCCGCGGTCGTCTCCACGGTTTGCCTGTAGACTTCACATAGCGACCCAACCGAGCCGCCGACAATATCCATGTTGAAGCTGATGCTCTGCGCGTCCAAAGTTTTGTGCCCGTAAGGCGCGGGAAAGCCGAACGCGCCCAAATGCCTGTCGGCTACATTCCACTTTCCATCCTCGTTGTCAGGGTTGTCCGGCTCGCGAATGAATGAGGTGTCCCGCAACTGCGAGGGAAGCAGATGGCAGCGCAGGATCCGCTCAGCGTCTTCAAAATACTGTGGATACCCCCACTTCCCCAGCAGAAGCGCGGTTTCGACGATATCCCCTGTATTGTTGACCTCGCCGCGGTCCGGGTCCACTCCTTCTCCGCTGCTTTCGATGACCCAGCCCAAAGCATCGCTTATGTCTTTCAGCCCGTTGTCATAGAAGGCTCGAACCCGCTCCATCAAGTCCGCGTTGCGGGTCAGGTCGGCCAACTGGGCGAGCGAAGACATGACGCAGGTGGTGGAGTGCGTGTGCCCGCCGAATGTCTCTCGATCGTATGCGCCGGACGGAAGGTAGAACTCGGCAGTGGCTTTGTTTGCGAGCTCCAGGGCCAGTTCGAGCGCGCCATCGCAACCGGTATGCCGGTGCAGCTTCACAAGCGGACCGATCGCCCGCGCCAGCCCGATGATGAAGGTGGTTGGATGGAATTCGAACTTGCTCTCAATTGAATCGGTGTCCCAGCCCTTGTGCGGATGCCACAGCTCCTGAATCGCAGTTATGCTACGCTCTGCCAGCTCGACTGCCGGCGCGCTGTTGCGGAATCGAGCCAGCGCGTAGAGGGCGTGAAATCCCTCACGGACGTTATGGGGATAGAAATGCCGCAGCGGGCCGCCTATGCGATCTCTGTTTAGCGGAAGAGGAATTTCGCCGGAGTAGGAAAAGAAAGCGGCGCGGGCGTGGCGGTCGATACAACCTTCTTCCAAATTTAGGCCCAACACGTCTTCGGCGTTAAGGAGGGCGTTCAGATGGCGGCCGGGTACATGCGATTCAGAGGCCGACGTACTGAAGCTGAGAAATGCCTCTGGCCACACCCGGGATCCAAAAAAGGGTACGTCGTCGTCATCGGCGTTAAAGACCGAACACATCGTGCGGCATCCCAGCCGGATCGCCGCGCCGATATCTGTCGTGTTTACATTGGCAAGCATAGTCTTACTGCTCCTCAAGGGCTGCATCAGACTGGTATTGAAACTGGAAGCCATAGAGACTTGACTCCAGCAGAGAAAAGCAAATTCGTACCGGCATGTTCCACAACCGGCGCATATCGGGGCTGCCCCTCCACCTCGCCGCGTGCCAGATCTGCTCGGAAGACGCATGAAGCGGAACAGACTCCTCCAGGCTGAAGCCGGGATAGGGCTTGAGTTCCGAATCGAGCAACGCAACACGGATCAGGCCATAATTGCAGTCGGCGTTGACGCGTAGAGCATTGCCCTCAAACACAAACTGCTTCGTAATCACCTGGCCCGCCTCATATTTTGGACGCAGCGCAGCCCAGCCGTCCTCCCGCAGAACCAGTGCGCCGATGCCCCGCTGCAGCGGCAGTTCCGGCCGAACTCGGTCCATCATCGGGCTCCCGATGCCATAGCGACTCAACTCTTCAATATGGCGGCGGGATGCCGCGGCTGAGGCCAACGGCGCGTGTTTGGATACGCCGGCCGTCCTCGTGTCGCGCTGTTTATAGGGGAAGGCCGAACATGGAATCACCATCTGTCCTTTGTGCAGGAGTTGCCCGGCCACGGTGTGACACAGATAGCCATAGTCCTGGCTGCCGGGCGGCCCGTTGTCGGCCCAGGGGCGATATCCGTCGGCCCGGTAAAACCGGTGTCCATCCCGGCTCGCATATAGTGCTGCCTTCGTATGAAACTGATCGCGCTGGTTGCTGCCGTTGCGATTGACCAGCCACTGGTGTTCCCCGTGCGCCTCCTCGACGATGCCGATGTAGAGGCCGCCCTCCTTACGCACCGACATGGTATGAAACTCGACATTGGGGCCGACACTTGGATCCCAGTCGCTCGACAGAATGATCTGTTTGGGTGACCAGTTGATGAAATCGGCGCTCTCCTGGCGACCAATGGTGCGGATATGCAGGGTGCTGGCGAAGGCGTGGGAGGCCTGGGAGTAGCCGAACCACTTCCCGTAGGCTTCGTCCCAGATGATACGCATCTGGTGGTGGTGGCGAAACGGAGTGTTGTCGCTGATCACCTGCCAGTTGATCCCGTCCGGCGATGCCGCTACGCGCGACATGACACGTTCGCCGCGTCTTGTGGACTCCATCGACGGATTGTAGACGGCCAGAAACTTGCGCGTCGGGTCGCTGCGGTCGGGATTGAGGACTACGGTGCCATTGTCGAAATCCCGGACGACGATATTTGTCTCGGTACTGTCCTCAAATGGCAGGCAGTCGTCCCGCATCGGTTTGCGCCAATACAAAGCGTCATCAGACTCGGCGTAACATAGCACGACCTCCGTCCCTTCCGACGAGTTCGTGTTCCCGCTCACAAGCGTCTTGTACCACATCTTATATATGGCTTCATCGGGATCGTACAAGGCTGCCGCGGGAACACTGGTGAAGTGATAGCGTTCCCAGGGTAGGCCTTCGTACTGGATCAGAGGTGATTCAGGCTTGTGCGGACGCACGACGGTTCGCTCGGCGTCGATCAGTTCGTCGAGGATGTAGTTGTCGAGGAAGAGCTGCTTCTGCAGGCCAATGTGCTTGAAAGGCAGGCGGTAATCCGGGTTGAAATAGGGATATGTTCTAGCATCAACTGCTCTTTCGCCGGTCCAGGTTTCGTCCATCCTGCGCTGCACGTCGACCATTTCGGTGTCGAATCTTGCTTCCGGGCTCTCGAACTGCTCTTGTTCAGTCATCTTTTCCTGAATTCATTTGTGGTTGTTGTCGCCACGCATCTCCGGGGCCGCGCTGAGGCACGGGCACTTTTCCACGACCTGAGGGTTTCAGTTCCTGTCGTCGTAGCCGAAACGAAAACTTTATAGCCAGCAGTCTGTACAGTGGATTTTCAACCGCATTGGTCGATTACACCTGGTGCGCAGATCAGGACCCCTGAAACAGGTATCCGCTCCTGGCTAACTTTGCCAGGTTGGAACCTCAGTCGATCTGGAGCCGTTGACATGGCAGGTCAGTATGGTTAAGCTGGATCCGCTCTGCCATCTTTTGAGGATACTGGAATGCGAGATTTCCTGAACGCTTTGTTTGTAAACTTACGGATTCCAAGGCTGACAGCCTTCTCTTCCGGAATGTTTTCAGGTTGGTTTGCGCCCTTCCGCGCAAGGCCGGAATTGTCCGTTCCCACCCCGAGATTCCGGCGTCTCAAGCAGGTAAGCTTGGCCTTGGCAGTACTCCTGCTCATACTGTTGGCCTCCGCGACTTTCCTTGTCTTTAGAGGCTATCGCGAGGGCCAGGAGATTCGCGATTACGTAGGCGGCCCTTTCAGTTCGCAACTGCTCTATCTGCAAGGATGCGCGGAGAGCGGCGCAGATAGTGGGGGAGAGGCAGACGTTGCGCCAACTTTGGAGGAGCAGTTCAACTCCTGCCGGCAGTTGGCTGGCGGACGCCCCGGTTACTATGTATACGACTTCAATATCAGAAGGTCGGTCGCTCTTTCCAGCAGGGCTATGAAACTGTGGAGAGAGTACGATCTTTTCGCCTTCCCGGATTCTGTCAGTGAAAGGGTCGAAAAAAGCAAGACCAATCCCTTCAACAGTATCATTCCTTTTGAAGAGTTCAATGGTTTTGACTACGACTGCGCTCTCGCCAACGACGGGAACGAAGTCAGTTGCAAGGTGGCTCCTGCTTCGTGCGTAGTGAGCAGCGATGCGATTCGCTGCTCCGTGTTCAACCCACACACGGAAGGTACCGAACTCCACGTCATCGAACGAAACGCGAAAATGGACCTCCTCGTGCCGCAGGGGTTCATCGCGGGCCCTGATCTCTTCAAGCTACTGAAACCGCGCTTCTTCCCAGTTCTCGATCGAATGTAGTTTGGCAGAGTCTCGAACATTCACTGGGATGCACATGTCTACATATAGTGCTGCTGAAACGGTTCTCCGATCAGAAGCGGCTCATTCTTGACCCGCCGGTGGGCGTAGAGCTCCTGCACGCCTTCCGGAAAGGCATCAAATATATGGGCGGGCACGAATGCGCAGTTACGTTTGCCATATTCGACGCTCAGCCACCAGGGCGAGTAACGGGCCACGACAGAGGTCCTGATCTCGTCGGTCGAATTGGCGCCGGCGGAGTGCCAGATGCGGCTGTCGATGAGGATAACGTCGCCGGCGTCGCCACAGACCTGCTCCTCGTGGGGAATCGAACTCATGCCGTCGATCCCGTCTTCTTCGCCGCGAGGATTGCGGGGGTCGCGGTGGGTGCGGGGGACGACCCAAGTGGCGCCATTCTCGGGCGTAAATGGGTAGAGCATCCAGATCGAGGTGATACTCATTATGACATCGGGGAAAGGTTGATTGACCAGGCCGCAGTAGGACCTGTCTGTCAAGTCGTGGGGCCAGTCGGTGTGGAAGTTGCGCCATTCAGGCGGGTTTCTGAAAGGAGGCACGCTCTTGAATTCGGTCTGGGAGATACGCACTTTGGCATGGTTGAAAGCCGTGCGCGCGACTTCCAGGAGCCGAGCGTCAGCAAAGTAGGGCGCCAGCGACAACATGTGGGAGACAGCCGACCAGTCATGCTGATTGTATGCCTCCAGGCCGGCTTTCATCGCGTTGTCGATATCCAGACGTACCTGGCCAACCTCGCTGGGAGGAATAACGCCTTTCAGAAGGCAGTAGCCCTCCAATCGCATTTGAACCGATTCGTCCATTTCATGTTTTCCTGTAGTGCGGAATGTAGCCAAAAGGGATGACCTGCTAGCGGACGGGACCGACCCGGGGGGGTCAGGCTTCGATCGGGCGGCAGTCGGCCCGGGCAGGTCAGATAGGGCCGCGACGCCCATCCTTCTCCCTGCCCGAGTTCTGTCCTTGTTAGCCGCGAAGCGTCTAACTCCCCTCATTCGTTCAGATGAGAGCTAGGGCACCAGTTCCTTGGCCCACGTACTCACCTAACGCCACTCATCAACCGAAGCCGTACCTTGGTAGTTGCAGCCCATAATGCGCCAGTAGCCGTTGGTCTCGCCGCCGACAACGACGACATGAATGTCGTCAAGCGTGTAAATGGGAATCGGCTCGTCGCTGTCGGCTTTGAGCTTGGTGGCGTGGGGTTCGACACCGTTGAGCGCATGGGGATAGACGTAGTTCTCGATCAACTGGTAGTCCCAGTAGACGCCTGCCGGCATGGTGGCGTTGTCATGCACCCACTGGATCAGCTTCTCTTTGGTATCGAATCCACCGCGATCGATGAACTGCTGCGCGGTGATGGGGTCGAGTACAAAGGTCGGTGGGCAATGCGGGTTGAGGCCGCGCAGCATATTGCGAACGTGGTCCTGCCAGTGATGCGCACGCAGACCCAGGTTAAAGGCTGTCGAACGGCAGCCGCCAAAGACGCTGACTGCGCTCTGGTCCGCGTCGAATCCATGCTGTACGTGGAAGGGTACCCATGGGCTGCGCTCTTCGTTCTCGGCGAAAGTGACGCTGTTATAGGCGTAGTTGTTGCCCTGTGAGCCGAGGTAGGTCTCTGTGGGGACCGACCCGCCCTGCAAGTTCTGCGAGAGCAGACCAAAGGCGCGGCCGATCGTGGCATTGGCGTGGTTGTAGGGTCCCATCGCGCCGATGCCCCAGTTCATGCCGATCTCATGGCGGACGGGACCGTTGACCACGGCCATGGACGCGGCGGAGCTGGTCGTGCTGGCCCGCGCCGAGGCGCCGGTCGCGGCCAGCGCCAGAATGACAGGGAGGTATTCCGGTTTGGCCCCGGCCATCACCGCGTTGACAGCAACCTTTTCGACCGTGTACTCCCAGGCTTCGCGCGTGCCCGTCGGGCGCATCCGGCCAACCACGGTGTCCGGGCTGCGGCTGGTACCTTCCAACATGCAAGCGACCCGCTCCTCAGTGGGCAGGATGATGGGCAGCATGTCGGTCCAGAGGCTTTCGACGAAGAGCTGGTGCAGGCTCTCTTCCGTGTCCGGCTCGACCAGGCGAGGCGTTGAGCGGTCGAAGTCGTGGCGGCGGGTCTCATCCGTTGATCGTGGACGGGTGAGAGCGGCAATTACCTCGCTCATAAAGGGACGGCCCGTCACATCGTCCGGGCCATCGACATAGGCCCGCAGTTGGACGGGCGTGCGACCCATAACCGGCTGTGGCACATAGGCGTGGCGCAGGTAGGGAATCCCCTGCTGCAGGGTGGAGGCCTTTACCAGAGGCTCAAATATTCCAGTCTGGATCGAGGCCGTAGCGACGTTGTACTCAGTTTCCAAGATAATGCATTGGTCGGCGACCGCCGGGGCGCAAGTACTTCAATGGCCGACGGCCATGACGGCCCCTGCTCCTTTCTGCTGTATCTCCTGGTAAAGGGATTCGTCGCGCTCGGTATAGACGCCCGACTTGCGCCGCACCTCTATATGAATGTCGGGCCGGTTGTCGCGAAACCAGTTGGCCATTTGCTCGACCAGGATATCTCCGTCGTCGAAGCGGCAGTCCACCAGATAGACCGTCTTGCCGGCCAGGTCGCTGACGCGCGGGGCCAGATGCTTCTGGTCAATCTGGGGCGGATAGCCCATTGGATTGTGTACTTGCAGGTTTGCGCCCATACTTGACTCCTTTCAGTTAGAAAAGACAATAGTTGTAAGTGCGTGGTCAACTGTTGATAGATTCGAAATCTGTAAACCGGAATGCGTAAAGGCTGGCTTCATGCAGGGCAAAGCGGATGCGCACCGGCTTGTTCCACAGCGTACTCACGTCGCCGCCGCCCTGCCAGCGGACTGTGTGCCAGACTTGGCCGCGGGCGCCAATGATCGGCTCACAGAGCTCTGCGGAAAAGCCCGCGTACGGCTGGAACTGCGGATCGAGCAGCTCCACCTGCAGATAACCGTAAGTACAATCTGCGTTGACGCGCAGAGTATCGCCCTCGAAGACGAACTGCTTGGTGTAGACCTGGCCGGATTCGTAGGAGGGCACAAGCCTGGCCCAGCCATCTTCGCGCAGGATCAAACCGCCTACCGCTCGCTTTTGGCGGGGGCCGCCCTGCAGTTCGTGGCGCGCCATCCATGCCTGGCGGCGGCGCTCATATTCCTCTTGCGGGTAGCTCGGCGTGGGCGACCCACTTTGCAACCAGCTCTGTTTCTGGGGATTGGCGCTATAGGGGATCACCAGCTTGCCGTCGTGGACGAGCTCCCCAGCGGGCGTGAAGCAGGCAAAGCCGTAGTCCTGATCACCGGGGGAGCCGGTGTCTACCCAGGGCCCGGGGCCGCCGACCCGCTGCCAGCGTTTGCCGTCCCGGCTCGTATACAGCCCTAGCCGCGCAAAGGCCTGGTCTCTCCAGTTGTGGCCGTCACGCTCTTGCCAGAACGGTTCGGCCAGGAACTCACTGGTAATGCCGATGTAGAGCCCCCCGACTTTGCGCACCGACATGTCGTGCATCTCCAGATCGGGCGGCAGGTTGGCGTCCCAGTCCGCGGAAAGAGCGATCTCCTTGGGTGACCAGTTGATAAAGTCGGCGCTTTCCTGGCGGCCAATCTGGCGTTTACGGTAGAGGAAGTCTTGGTGGTGGGAGTACTGGCTGTAGCCGACCCAACGCTGGATGCTTTCGTCCCACATGATCTTCTGCTCGTGGTGGTGGGGGAAGCGGGCCGCTTCGCTGACCGTGTGCCAGTGCAGGCCGTCCGGCGAGGCGTCCACCTGCGAGAGCCGAGCGCTGCCGGGAGGCCGCTTGGCGGCCGCTTTGGGCGGCCAGTTGACCAACAGATACTTTCGCTCGCTGTCGGCCCGGTCATGGTTCAGGGCCAGGCCAGACTGGGAAACATCGGGGTGGACGATGTTGGTGGCGGTATGCCCCTGAAAGGGCAAACAGTCGTCCCGCAGCGGTTTCTCCCAGTGGAGGGCGTCGGAGGACTCGGCGTAGCAGAGCACCTGCCCCGTATTGAACGGGTCATTCTTCAGCCCCTGCCAGTACCACATCTTGAACAGACCGTCGTCCGGGTCCTGTACGACCGCGGCCGTGCCAGGGTTGAACTGCACCTGCTCCCATGGCAGGTCCGACCAGGAAAGCAGCGGCTCGGGGTTCTTCTTGGGGGCGCAGATTTCGCGGCGTACGCCGTCCAGGTGGTCGAGGATGAAGTTGTCCAGAAACAGTTGCCTCTCCGTTCCGATGTGGAGGAAGGGCACGCTGTAGTCGGGAGGAATGTAGGGGTAATCTTTGTCAACCGGACGGCTGCCTTTGCAGATGTCGTCAGCCTTCTGTTGGATGTCCCGCTGCTCGGTTGGGCTCTGCGGCTCAGGTGTCGT
Organism: Caldilineaceae bacterium; assembly: GCA_965221345.1. GTDB lineage: Bacteria > Chloroflexota > Anaerolineae > Caldilineales > Caldilineaceae > Bin5. Next base: position 2,892,187 of record CBDCSD010000002.1, on the reverse strand, counting down.
CATGGCAAAAGGATTCTCGCTGTATGTGCGGATATTACCGATTCCGTCAGGGTCAGATTCCCCATTTCTCTCGCATCTCGGCCATCGTCTTGCGGTTTTCCGCCTTGGGAATCTGGTCGGGGTGCGGTCCCATATGGCGTTCGTCGACCGGCTCCGCGGCCAGTTGATAGCGGTTATCGGTACTGAGGCGATAGCGGTCGGAAACGTTGTCGAGAGAGCCGTGTAAAAAGTACATGCCGAAGATTATCACATCGCCGGCGCGAAACGGGGTGGATGACCACTTGACGCCGAAAAGGTCGATCAGTTCAAGGGGGTTGCGGCTAAGATGGCCTTCGGTCACATCATTGTGAGCGTCTGCCGTCCCGTAGGTACGCCGCAGGAGGTCCAGCTTGTTGGAGCCGGGGCAAAAGGCCAGCGTGCCCATCTCCAGCGACAGGTCGTCCAAGGGCGTCCAGACAGTGTAGAGCTCTTTTGTGCCCGCGCCCATAAAGACGACGTCGTAGTGAGCGCCGGTACTGTGGCCCCTCCTGACCGCGCGCGGCCATTTGTGGTCCAGGGTCAGGACTGGTCCGCCCAGGAAGCGTTTGAAAAATGCCATAATGCGCTCGGAGTTGACGACGCGCAGGTAGGCGTGCATGTTGACTACAACTTCGTTGCGCAGGGCCGCGCCTGCGTTATCGGGACCAATCACACCCTCTTCAGGCGGGGCGTCGGGATCCAGCAAGCCCTCTGCAGACAGGTAGGAAAGTATGTCTGCGCGGGCGGCCATGATCGCATCGCGATCGTAGAAATCGCGAATCAACAGGTAGCCGTCCTCCTCGATTCTGGCTCGCAGGGCTGCCGCGTCATCCAGAATAGGGTTGGACTCACGCGGGGGAAAGATTGTCTGGCCAAATACCAGTTCGTGACCGGCCATCGTCACGCGTGTGCCGTCTGCGACTGAAATAGGCTGCATGGTTTTTCTACCCCTTGTCACTTTATGAAGACTCATTTCTGGGAATGTCAGCTAGTTTGGATTCTGCCGACGAAGACCGTGCCAAAGGCGTTGCCGCGTGCCTTGTCACGCGTCTCGTTGCCGACGAGATAGGCGCGATCCTTCCAGACGGCGACCCGGTGGGACGCGATACCGTAGGGCAACGGGTCAAGGACCGACCAGTTTCCGGTCTGCGTGTCATACGCCCAGACCTCGTCGGAGTGGCAGACCAGGTCCAGTTCCGGCACATGACCCATGATGTGGACGGATGTGCCATCAGGAGTGACAACCCAACTCTGGCCGCCGGTCAGCACGATCCAGCGGTCCGCCACGGTGAAGGCGTCGGCGACGAAGGCGCGCGGCGGACGCGGCAACTCTCGCCATTCCCCCGTTGCCAAGTCACATTCCCAGATCTCGCGAAACACGACGTGGCTAATCTTGCCCCCATGCGCTTCGCTGTCCTCAAACAGACGAAAGGCATTGTGGGGCTTGGGCTCTACGACCCCGCCGACGGGGATGTCGTGGCCGCCGACGACGTAGAGTTTGTCGCGGCAGATGCCCATACCGCACATCCAGCGCGGTTCGCCGGGGAAACCGGCAACGACCTCCCAACCGTTCCTGCGCCGCACGTCCAGCCGGTAGATGTTGGGATCGCCGGTGGCGTGCTCATGCGGGTGCCAGTCGGTGCCGAAGGCGGTGTAGAGCTGATCGCCGCAGGCAAAGGTGGTCGCCACCATCGCCGAGGTGGGGCGGTCCGGCAGCCTCTCCCAGTCGGCGGCGCCCGCTTGCACATCCAGGAACCAGACATCGGCGGTGGCGCGATTGCCTACTGCCCGGCGCCGCCCGCCCACAACCGCCAAGCCACCGGCCACCGCGGCCCCGGAGGTCCAGCCCGGCCCAATCGGTATTGGGGGCAAGGGAACCCACTCGCCGATAGTGGAAACAGCCTCTTGCGCGGCCGCCGGTTCGTCCAGGATTGGCGAGGCGAAGCCGTACTCGACCTCGCGCCAGGGGTAGGACATGCCGCCGGCTACATGGAGGCGGCCGTCAACCACGCCGACGGCGGGACCCTTGATCAGGGCGGGATATAGGGGCGCTTCCTGCCAAACAATTTTCAGTGACATTGTATAGGTGTACGCTGTGTTCCTACGGAAGTGTATACAATCTGGGAGAGGGGGTCAAGCATGGCTATCGCGAACTTGGTGAAAGTTACGGATTGTCCGCCAGGTCCAGGAGGAAACGAGGGTTGAAGGCCATGCTTTGTCCTGGACAAGGAAAAGCACTGGTTGGCCAAATTCCTGGGACAAAGAGCACCGCGCGAGCGCTTGACAAGCGTTCTATGAGAGATCACGAGCGTTCACGAGCGTTCACGAGAGATTGCGAGCGTTTTACGAGCGTTCACGAGAGATTGCGAGCGTTTACGAGCGTTCACGAGAGATTGCGAGCGTTTACGAGCGTTCACGAGAGATTGCGAGCGTTTACGAGCGTTCACGAGAGATTGCGAGCGTTCACGAGCGTTCACGAGAGATTGCGAGCGTTCACGAGCGTTCACGAGAGATTGCGAGCGTTCACGAGCGTTCACGAGAGATTGCGAGCGTTTACGAGCGTTCACGAGAGATTGCGAGCGTTTACGAGTGTTCACGGGCAATTGTGACGGGTCATCTGAGTATGCGCGACGGGCAGCTGCCGATTTCCGCGTGTGTTTGCCAGTCAAGGCGGGCCGACGGAGACATTTTCTAAGAAAATTTAGAAAATGTCCGCAATGTCCGCTCGAAAGCGTAGTGAAAGTTCGAATTGTGGCGGTTCCTGGTAATTCGTCCATATTCTCCAGCCGTTTCAGCAGGGCCATAAAGCCGGTCGGCGAACGTTGGGCGGTCCACGAAGAGCACGAAGTTTCACGAAGGAAGAGATGCTTCCAGGCGCGCGACAGGGGGCTGACGTTGGACGGCTCGACCGCTCAGGCCTGAACAGGCAGAGGGCGAAAGGGCCAACCGCGAAACGAGTTGTACGAATGCCGGGGAGTTACGAACTGTGAGCGGCTGTGCCAGTTTTCTGGCAAGACAGCGGTCAAGTCTTTACAAAGGGCTACCCGCTAACAGAATATGCCATTCTCCCTCCAATGAAGGAGGCGTCCTGGAATTGGGTGGCCAATGTGATGATATTATCGCACATTTGTGCATAATTGTCAAGTGGGATGGAGTTTCGGGTGCATCCCAGATTTGGGGCGAGAATCTGACTACGTCTGGCGAACTAAACTGGGATCGGCAGCCCGCTACTCTGGATTACCCAAATCTGGGAGCACGGCCGCGAAGACCACCTCTTTGTCCGCGAAGGACGCGAAGGGGCGCGAAGAACACCGCTTTGTCCGCGAAGGACGCGGAGGGGCGCGAAGAACACCTTTTTTGGTCCGCGAAGGACACGAAGGCCGCGAAGGGCCGCGAAGAACACCATTTGTGGTCGCCGCAGATCAAGTTCGCAGAACCCGAGAGTCAGGCGAGAAACGGCCCGACTCTGCCCGCAGGCGTCCTGATATTGTCATATTGTGAACAGCCTTCTCCAAATGTCAACGTCCTACAGTGACTCCAATCGTACAAGGTACGCCGCTTGAGGGATGGACAGGACTGCTGTAGCACGATTTACCTGCCATTTGAGCCATCTGCGTTGCTTTTTGGGTCAACCCTTGCCATGCTCGACCAACCTTTCATCCCTGCCCCCATTCAGGCTTAGTCGATACGTCTGCAGTTGACACTGCCGCCTTGCAACGACGATGGCGCAGCGGCTGCGGCGCGGGTTTTCAGGGGGGCGTTGCGGGGGGAATCCCCCCGCACAAGGGAGGGCCGCAGGCCCGACCGCCCAGATGGGTGACAGCCCCTGGCGGCGGGAACTGCAGTGGATAGGGGATAGGGGATAGTGGCTGGAAACCAGCGGCGCGGGCGGGGCGGGTTTTCAGGGGGGCGTTGCGGGGGGAATCCCCCCGCACAAGGGAGGGCCGCAGGCCCGACCGCCCCAATGGGCGACAGCCCCTGGCGGCGCCTGCGCAGCGGCGACCGCCAGCCCTGAGCCGCCTTAGCGGCGAAGGGTGCGGAGGCACGCCTTAGCGGGCCGGAGCCGCCGGAGGGCGTCTGCGCCCGCAGGCGTCCCAGGTCGCGAACAGACTATGGCTGGGTAGTTACCAGAACTTAACGAACGTCACCGGGAATCCCGCTGAGACGATACTCGATCCGCTCTCCGAGTTACCTGTTGCTTCAAAATCGAATGGCGTACAGGTCTGCCTTGTAGAGGTCAAATTTGAGGCGGACCATCTGGCCCTTTAGATGGCTCAGGTCTGCGCTGCCGTTCCAGGTGAGAGGAGCGTCTATGTGATCTCCGACAATCGGCTGGCAGTCGTCAAGAGTGTAGCCTTCGATTGTGCGGATGAAGCGGGTGGCGCTGCCCACGTCGACGGGGCTGGAGGAGAGGATCTGGCAGCGCAGGGAGCCCGAGTAAAGGGTATGCGCATTGATGCCGATCGAATCCGAGTTCAACTCAAAGGGGACTGTCCAAAAAGTGCCCCGCCCCCTGCTGGAAAGGGAGACGAAGCCGTCCTCGCGCACCGCGGCACGCGCAAGCCCCGACTCGCTCCCCGCGCCCTTTTTCTGCTTGATCGGTTCATTATGCAGCTTCCGGTTCACGCCCACATAAGTTGACCACTCCCCAATGCCGGTAGAAACAACCCCGGCGCTAGCATAGACCGTATTGTATGCTCCTTTGTCAGAAGGCACAGTCTCGATCCAGGCATTTTGCCCCAGTGGCCTGTGCCAGACCAGGCCGTCGCGGCTGGTGGCCAAATGTACATTCATCGTGTCCGGGGTGCGCTCGTACATCGACAGCCGCATCAGATGCGCGTCGGTGGCGTCGGGCCAGGGTGAGTAGCCGTTGCAGTAGATATCCAGATCGGGCGCATCGAGAGGATTATTCTCCAGGACCGGTTCGGAGGCGGGAAAGTGCCGAAAACTGTCCGATTCAGACCGGTTGACCCCGCGGCGCTGCGAGTGCCCGTCCACTTGGCGCGTGTAGAGTACATACTTGCCCCGTTCGGCATCATACAGGGCGATGTTCTGCGTGTCGGAATGCTGGTGTTCCATCAGCGGCTGAGGCAGAGGCGTCCAGTACAGGCCATCCGCGGAAACCGCGCCCAGAACTTTGCGTTCTGTCTCGGTCCAATGACAACTGACCATTTTGTAACGCTCGGATTCAGCGGCCGCGGGATCGATGAAAACACCGTGGCCGTGACGAGCGATGTTGATCAGGTTGTTCGCGGTCGATCCGTTCCACTCTTGAAGGCCCAGCGTGGGTTTTTCCCAGGCGACGCCGTCGTGCGACTCGGCATAGCCGATCCCGGCTTCGTTCTCATACCAGCAGCGGAGTATCCCTCCATCCTCGAGAAACGTTGCATACGCAGATATGTAGGACTGCTCCCAGGGTCGATCAGCAGCGATCACCAAATGAGGATCTACGGTGGGCGCGTGGACCTTGAGTGCGATTCCATGCGGAACGCACCAGCCCTCGGAAAGTGCGCCTCCCCACTCCGTACCATACCCCGGTTCGATGCCCATCCAGTCGACGAAAACCCACTTGCCGCGGCCAAGTCCGTAGTTTTTCACGGTTTATCCCCTCTCTGTACTGGCGGCTGACAGCCGGTCCGGTCAATACCTCCTGATAGACGAAATGCGAATCTCGCCGATTTGACCGAAAAAGTGGCCCTCACCCAGGAAATCGAATTCGCCACCGTAGCGCGCGTATCCCGTCAGGCGCGTAGAGACGCTGAACTGGGCGCCGTGCCTGCGGTTGTTGACCAATCTGCGGCCGTCCGGGCTGTGCATCTGCCAGATCAGTATGCCGTCCAGGAACAGTTGATGAAGGTCCTGTTCGGCCCCATACTGCCACGCTACATGGCGCCATTCCGTATCGTTGATGCCCGCATCGGCCGTGTTCGCCACAAGCCCGCCCGGACGCGACCAGGGATGCAGATCCTTCAGTTCCTGCCCAGGCTCGGCCCCCAGAAAATGAACGCCGGGCGCCATGCTCCCATCGGGCGAATTGTGGGAGGAGAGATAGAGTTCCCAGACCCCCTGTTCCGTCTTGTCATACGTACCGCAGATGTGCCCGAACGTGAAGGGCTGTTGGTGATCGTCGGCCTTCTCTCCATGTGCTTGAAAGGGGCCGCCCCGTCTGACCCAGGCTTCCACAGTCCAGGCCTCTTTGCAAGTTCGCAGATCCAGCTTTTCATTGCCCTGGGGCCCGACGAAGCCGTGCTCGCCATGGCCGGTATCCTGGGGAAAGCGACCCTTGCGACCGGGCCAGTGGACGCGCCTGTCGCCGCCTATGTTGGTCCAGGTCAAGGTCAGCTCCTCGTCACCCATAACATCGGGGATGAGCCGGCCGTTCGGCCCCTGCCAGTCATACAGGACAACCGTATGTTCGTCCGGTCCGATGACCAGAAGCTCCGCCGGCAACGCTTTCAGGGAAAGCTCCCCCTGATCGCTCTGCCCAACCGCATCGACCGCCGCGACGTGAAGATTCAAGACTCCAGCTGCGGAAGGCGTGCCCACAATTTCGCCCGTTTCACGGTCGAGATCAAGTCCGTTAGGCAGGGCGCCCTCTGCAACCGTCCACGCAATGGGCGCCACCATGTGGCTGGTCCGCAACTTCGTTCGATATGGCGTCTCTGCGAAGGCTGGTGGAAGCGACTCCGTGACAATCCGTCCCGGGCAAACGCTCAGGTGGAAGCGGCGCTGGTCGGTGCGGCCGCTTTCGTCGGTGGCACGCAGTTCCAGCGGTTGACACGCTACCGTCGCAGCTGCCTTGCCGTGCAGAACACCAGCGCTTCCGTCCAGCGTCAGCCCGGTTGGCAGATGGTTGGCCTCCAATTCCCATTTCACTTCACCCTCAGCGGCGTCTGCCGCGAGTTGAACCCGGTAGGGAGAATTGATGGTTGCCGCGGGCAATTCCTGGCGTACAATGGCCAGCTGTTCCGTTACAGGATAGCGCATCACGCTGGAGATGCGGATCTCACCGATATCACCGTCGAAATTGCCATACGCCAAGTGCTTCGGCGGCTCCTGGGAGTGGAGAAAACCGCCGACTACGAAAGGAACGCCGACGTTCTCGGCATCGTTGACAACCCGTCCCTGCGTGTCATTGGGCAGGGGAAGCTGGACGCGGCGGATGAGCTGTCCGTCCAGGAAAAAGAAGTGGGTCTGGTCAATATAACGAAACTGCCAGGCGACATGGCGCCATTCGTTATCTCTGATCCTGGGTGGGTCGGCGCTGGTCCAGCCCCCGGCCTTGGAATGGGGGAAGAGGAGGCCGCTGGTGTCGTGGTTCGGGTCCCTGCCGCGCGGGGAACCCATGAAACGGGCGGCCGGGACAAGCCCATCCTGCAGAGTGCCGGGGCGTGTAAAGCTGTGAAGGGCGAAGTTCCAGCCCCCGCGCATACCGATTGGGAGGCCCAGACCTTCGTCTTCGGTCCCGCAGATGTTCACATAGGTGTGCCCGTCTTCGAGGCCGCCAGCGCCCGCGTAACGCACCCAGGCTTCGATCGTCCACGCCGAGGTGCAGGACCGGAGGTGGAGTTTGTCGTTGTTGGTCGGTCCAACCAGCTGGTTGGCGTCGTCGGCGCGGCGGTAGAATCGTGCGCTTGCGCCGAAGCCCGCGTGGGAGCCCCACTGCGACCGGCGGTGGGCGCGCAGGGTCAGTTGGCGGTCGCCACATGCGTCGCTGGTCTCGTTGCCTTCGCCTTCGTCGAAGTGGAACAACACAACTGTATGTTCATCAGGTTCAAACGGAGCGAGTGGACGAGAGCTCAAGAGGGATTCTCCTCGGAGCAGGCGTTGTAACGTTCGTCTGAATCTGGTGCAGAAGTGGCTTCCACTATGCGTGCAGGCACGGCGTCATCCTTGTACTGTTAACCCAGGCTCATATGGGGATCGAGCGCGTCGCGCAGCGCATCCCCAACGAAGTTAACGGAGAGCGTGGTGATGGCGATGGCGATGGCGGAGGGCAGCCACAGCCAGGGCATCGTCTGCAAAATTGGAAGGGACATGGCATCCTGCAACATGCTCCCCCAACTGGACATCGGCTCCTGGACGCCCAGACCCAGAAAGCTCAAGGCGGACTCGGTCATGATCGCCCCGGCCAACCCCATGGTGGCCGCCACCACCACCGGGGCAATCGCATTGGGGAGCATGTGACGGAAAACGATCCGACCACTGCTCACGCCGACACAACGAGCAGCCAGCACAAAGTCCTGCTCCCGCAGCGAAAGAAACTGGGCGCGCACATAGCGCATTACTCCGGTCCAGCCGAAAACCCCGATGATAACCATGACATTAAATATGTTGGGAGGCAGGATAACGGCGACGGTGACAATGAGCATGAAGGAAGGGAAGCACATCATCACGTCGGTAAAACGGCTGAGCAGCATGTCCACGCGGCCGCCGAAATACCCGGCGACTCCTCCCAGGACGACGCCGATGGAGACATAGATACTGACGGCGACGAGGCCAACCGCGAGCGAGACCCTGGTGCCATATACAAGGCGAGTCCAGACATCGCGTCCGAGCGGGTCGGTGCCCAGGATATGAGCCGAAGAGGGCGCTTGCCGCATCACGGTCAGGTCGATGCCGTTGGAATCGTAGAACGTTACAACGGGCGCAAGAATGGCGAGCAGGGCAAAGAGGCCCAGGGCTGCCACGCCGATAACGGCCAAACGGTGGCGGCGAAAGCGGCGCATGAAGCGATTCTCAGCCTTAGGCAAGGTATGCAATGCGTCCGGCGAAATCTTCGTCGAGACTGGCTGCCGCGCCTCGCGTGCCCCGTCTGCCGGAGTGGCTGTGGTATCGGCCATGCCACGCACCTCACTCATAGCGGATCCTGGGGTCGGCCCAGGCATAGGTGATGTCGGCCAGGAGATTGGCGAACAGTACCATCGAAGAACCGATCAGGTTCATCGCCATGATCATTGGCTGGTTGCGCATGAAAATCGACTCCATGCCCAACTTGCCCATACCCGGCCAGACGAAGATCGTTTCAATGATAAAGGAGCCTCCGATAATTCCTGGCAGCGAAAGGCCGACGTGGGTAATGACAGGCAGCAGGGAATTTCGAAAGGCGTGGCCCAGGTAGACCGAGCGCTCATGCAGGCCCTTGGCGCGCGCGGTGCGGACGTAATCAGCGCCAAGCGCATCCAGAAGGCTGGCGCGCGCGTAGCGCATATGGCCGGCCAGCCCCTCAAAGCCCAGAATAAGCGCCGGCAACGCCAGATAGTGGAGGCGGACGAGAATGTTGTCAGGGCCGTCGAGCGGCGCCCTGCCACCAGTGGGGAAAAGGGGTATCTTGAGCGAGAACAGGTAGAGGGCAATGATGGCAAATACAAAACCTGGCGTGGATATCCAGACGAAGGCCTGCAAAGTAAGAAAATGATCGAGCAGAGAATACTGCTTAATGGCTGAAATGATGCCTAGGGACGTTCCGACGACGAGGGAAAAGAGGATCGTAACGAGAGACAGTTGCAGTGTTGCGGGCAACACCTGGGCCATCTCTTGCAGAGCCGGCTGCCCGGTAATGAACGAATAGCCGAGATTGCCGTGCAGCGCCAGTTCGCGCAGCCAGATGCCATAGCGCACGTGCACCGGTTTGTCCAACCCATATGACTGGCGCAACCGCTGGAGTAGGGCTTCGTCGACGCCCATCTCAAGTCTGAGATTGGGCGGAACGAGCGCATCGACGTAGTCGCCCGGCATGATCTCGCTCATTATGAAGGTGAGCGTGATGATGCCCCACAAGACAGGAACGGCGATCAGCAGGCGGCGAATGATGTATCGGGTCATCGAGGATTCTCAGATGGGTGCGGGATTACCCGCCTCCCCTGGCTGTTCAGCGCGCACATCACTTGAGGCAGGCGATGGCGAAGGTCGGGTTCCATCCCACTCTGCCGGCAAAACAGAAGCAGAGTGGGATGGGGCGCCAGTATCACTCTTCCATCTTGTACCACAAGTGGGCGTTGAGTTTCGACCACTGGTAGTCGTGCATGCCGCCCAGAGCATAGGCGTCCATTCCGCCGACATTCTTGCTGATCGCATAGCCCATGTGGTAACGGTGAAGCGGGATGTGTCCGATCACGTTCTCGGCGATGATCTGCTGGATCTCGTTGTAGAGGGCCTTGCGTTGTTCCGTATCGCCGGTTTCCTTTGCCTGGATGAACAGCGCATCTACTTGATCGCATACGGCGTCGAGTGAGCCGTCAGTCGGCCAGATCACGTTTCGGCGGGGCGGCGCATTGTCACAGCGGTAGGTTCGATAGTAGCCATGGAGATCGACCGGGTTCCCCCAGCCGCCATGGGAGAAGGAGTGCTTATTCTCGGCTACTCGATCGTTCCAGGCTTCGTTTGGCACGTGAATGACTGTGACGTTGATCCCCACCTCACTGAGGTACTTCTGCATCAGCAGCATGAAGTTCTTCGCCTCTGTGCCCGTATGGTAGTAGATCAGTTCGTGCTCTTTTTCGGGGTCCCATACGCCGTCAGCGGCAGCCTCCGCCAGCAGGGCCATCGCCTTCGCCGGATCGTATGTATACTTGGGCACGTTTTCGTTGGTCCAGCCATCGACGAAGGAGAAGGTGTGCCACGGCACCCGCAGGCCGAAGTAGACGGCGTCCCCGATCTCCTGGCGGTTAATGGCGTGGCTTACGGCCATGCGCACGCGCTTGTCCCAGAAGGCCGGCTGACTGAAGTTGCCGACGAAAATGCTGATATAGTTCAGTCGCTGCGTCTGGACATCGATATCAGGCAACTCCTGCGCCTGTTGATAGAAGTTGCCTTCGACCTTCATTACGTCCAGTTCACCCTTTTGCAGGGCGATGAACTGCGTGTCGGGCGGGCCCATGTTCTGGAACAGGATGCCGTCGAGGCATGGGGCCCCTTCCCAGTAGTCGTCGTTGCGCGCCAGGCGGAAGTACTCGTCCTTTTTCCCGTCCACAAATTTGAAGGGGCCGGTGCCGATCTGTGTCTCGGTGGTGTACCAGAGCGGATTGCCGGTGTCCTTAATGTCGGGCACGCGCCACTGGCTGTAGATGTGCTCGGGCAGGATATTGATGCTGCCAATGAAGCGGGAGAAGTAGCTTACGTCCGGCTCGGCAAGGATGAGGCGTATAGTGTGATCGTCGATCACTTCGATTCCCTCGATCTCATCGGTCTTACCATCAAGGTAGTCCAGCGAACCCTTCAGCGCTATCCAGTTGCCGGGCTGGGCGGGGTTCACCCAAGGGCTGTCAGGGTCGTTGTGCCACGTCCAGGTGAAGGCCACGTCATCGGCGGTGAAATCCTCGCCGTCATGCCACTTTACGCCCTGGCGCAGGTGGAAAGTGAACTCGGTGGCGTCATCGCTGATCTCCCAGCTTTCTGCCAGATCGGGGTGGGTAAGGTTGTCGGTGCCGGTGCGGATCAGCTTGCCGAAGACAAGTTTCTGGTGCTCATAGCCCCACCCCCAGATTGGTACCACCGCAGACCTTGCACTGAAATCCAGGACCAGCGTGCCGCCGCGCGCGGGGCAGACATCGTCCCCGGTCGCAGCGCTTTCTGCCGGGGCCTCAGCCATGGTTTCCGCCGGCTGGTCGGCAGCCGGCGCAACCGGCGCCGGGGTACAGGCGACCACAATCAGGGCCAGGACGAGAATAAATGCGACGTTCCTGAGCGAAGACATTCTCTACCTCCTTTTGATTGTACCTCGAAAAGACGTTACTGAAACGCGTTCGGCTGCAATGGGATGGCTGTTGCGAAAATTACACAATATTATATATCACAAAAAACGCTGACCTGTCAAGCGTGTATAAACACCATAGCATGGACGAGTACAGGGCAACGTTTGGCCCGGATTAAGAATAGATTCGACGCGATACTGTACTTGTGAGCGAAGAGCCGAGCAAGTCTTGGGGAATGGCTCTGGCCTACAAGAGCGGGCGTAGCCGGAGGCATCGGGATTTACCTGTCTGGTAGAAGCAGGGGGCAACAATCCTACCGAAGCATGACGGGCGGGAGTGTTGGCGCATGCAGTTGGCGGAACAGCAGGTTGTTCCCTGGCTGGCAGTGAACATTTCGGGTTTGAAGAGTAAAAAGAAGATTAACGGAGGTAGCGCCAGCACCGTAACTACAGACGAGGGCTAAGCTCCCCGCTTTACTGTGGCTATTCTCTCTCAATCGAAAGTGCGATTCGTATGTCGCCGCCCGGCGTTTGCCGCCTCTTCATTGCCGGCGGGGAAATTGATGCCCTCGTCGATCTTCTCAGCGACATTGCCGGCGTCGACTCCATCCAGGAAGCCGATGTTGGCAGCCTTGCAGGCCGCGAAGACACGGTTTCGCGCCGCCTTCAGGTCGCCCTCTTCGGTATTCTCGGGGGTACGCACCGTGTCGTAGCCAAAGGTCATACGCATGTCGGATGGTCCCCACTCGGCGAACGCGATTCCAGGCACTTGCGTGCTGGCCTCGGCATTGGCGAGGGCGCGGCTGTTCTCAATCTTGATGCCGAGGATCAGTTCGCCCTCCGGGTTGAGCGGCCAGACGTCGGCCTTGCGCAGATAGTCTTGGGTCGGAATGCCCCAGACATAGGCGGCGTTGTCCTGGCCGCCGGAGCCGCGGCGGCCCATATCCAGCCCTTCGCCTACGCCGGGCGTGTGGAAGGGGAAACGCACCCACTCGACGAACTCTTTGACCGCGCCGGGCGATTCGACATGGCAAAGCAGGATGCCGTGAATGCCGGTCGCCATGACCTGTTTGATCATCCAGGCGTTATTGCGCACGACATACTCGTCGACGCCGTCAAAGGGCAGCGTGACCAGCACCGGAGGCGTGCGGTGGCCGGTTCGAGTTGGCCCGCCGGCGACCAGGCCGCGCATAAAAGCGTTCAGCCCGGCGACGTCGAAGGGCTGATGCTCGATGCCGATGACAAGCCAGTCGGCGTGGGTCTGCGCCGACTTGACGCCGCCTTCAAAGGTAAGTGTGCGGCCGCCGTCCCAGTAGACCGGTTGTCCGGCTTCCAGAAGTTCGATTATCTGATTGATTCTTTTCATGGTGCCTTTCCGCCCAGGTGTGGACTAACTGATTCCGTTATTGATGTTCTCTCTGTAGTCGTCAACGATATGAAGTGCGTATCGAGGGAGCGCAATTGTTACGTGCTCACCCAATCTCGCAGGGGATGTTCACGATCCTGCAAGGGCAGCGACGTCCGGCCGTGCCGGTGGGCAGCATAGACGCCCAGGATCATCTCCAAAGCCCAGCGCGCGTCGCGGCCGCTTGAGATCGGTTCGCGCCCTTCTTCGAAGGCGGCGATCAGATCACGTACCAGGTAGGCGTTGAGCGTATCGAATCCAGGGCTGTTCGGTTTGAGCACTACCTTCCAGGCCGGTTCGGACATGGCCGGGTTCGAATTGGGATGGGGGCAGTGGAGCAGGTAGCCGTCACGGTTGAGAAGTATCCCCTCTGTCCCGTGGATCGCGAGCCCGCCCGGCCGAGGTCCCGGCCGCACCGTGCGGCGGTGGGAGTGGAAAGTCGCCATAATGCCCTGGTCGAATGCATAGGTGGCTTCCAGATGGTTGCCCAGGATGGGCCCAATCTCTTCGTCGCCCTGGCGAGCGTGCTCCGGTCCGGCGTCCCTTCCATCCTGCAAGACATACGCCTGCACCCAACGTGGATGGCCAAACAGAAAGCAGAGCATGTCGAGCGAATGCGTTCCCAGCACCATCAGATCCTGGCCGCCGCCGCGTTGGTCCTGCTTGCCGCCGCTGTACACCTCTTTGACTTCGCCAATGACCCCATCTGCAATCATTTCTTTCAGCCTGTGGGCAACCTGGCCGACGCGGCCCTGGTGCGAGACAGCGACTTTTGTGCCGGCGCGGTCGCAGGCTTCGATCATAGCGTCGGCTTTCGCTAACGTTTGCGTGAAGGGCTTCTCGCAGAAGATGCCGCGCACGCCGGCCTCAGCCGCGGCGATGACCATATCGTGTTTTTGGTCGAGCCAGCGCGGCGCGACGCTGACAATATCAAGTTCCTCCTGTTCCAGCATTCGCCGGTAGTCCTTATAGCAACTTCCCCGGCCCACGCCCAGCCGCTCGCCCGCCGCTGCCAGTCCATCGGCGTCAGCATCAGCGACGGCGACCAGATCGATCTCGTTCATTCCCAGGTAGACGGTGTCCAGGCCATGGCCGTAGTTGCCGCGGCCGGTATGGCCGATGACACCTGCTCGGTATGTTGTCATGTCAACTCCTCTTCGCTGACGATGTATGCCTTGATCAGCGGCTGCGCGCCGCCCATCAGGGTAGCGTCTCTGAAATCATCGTTTGTGTAGTCTGCGATAACGATCGAGCCGTCCTCCAGTTGATCCCAGTTGCTGTAACCGGAGTCGCGGGCGGCGTCGAGGCGAACCAAGCGGCTGCGCCGGAACTGGTCGGGGTAGGAACCGGAATCCGCGCGCCACGACCAGGCGATGCTGTGGGAACCGGGATTCTCGACTTTGGCGCTCACCTCTCTCCATTGGGAGACGCCGTGCAGATTGCTGCCAAAGCGAACGAACCGGCTCTGTGATGCGCTGGCCGCCTCTCTCAGACGGAGGCTGCCATCGACGTAGACGGCGATCTCGCCGCCCGAGCGCACGATCCTGTATTGACGCCACTGGGTGGTGTCGAGCGCAATGCTGCGGACCGATGGCGAGGTCGGCCCGACCGCCTTGTTCGGCTGGACGACGGGGCGGTCGAAGTCAATGTCATCCAGGCTGCAGTCGGCCAGACAGACGCCCTGCGGCGTGATACGAACATGGCATCCGGCAAAGAGATCGCAGCCTTCGCTGGAGTGATCGGCCAGCCGGACTTCCGCCTCCAGCTCCACGCTGGCCAGGCTGGTGAGCGCCGGGTACAGAGAGAAATAGACTTGGTTCTGTTCGCCGCGGTCCGTCGTGAGCGTGAGCAGCCCAGCGTCGAGCAAACAGCGGGACTCATCCCACATGAATGAAGCCGGCTCGAAATCCAGCGTTTCGGCCGGATCCCAGAGGAATGCATAGCTGGCAAAGGCGCCCCAGCGGTTGCGGTAGGTGACCAACAGCTTGCCGGAGCGCAGGCGGTGCACTGCAGTGCGCTGGCCGTAAAACGGAGCAAGCTGAGGCTGCTGCCAACTGCGGCCGTTGTCGTAACTGTGGATCAGGCGGCTGGGCTGGCCAAAGAGGCCGTTGGCGAAACCGACGCGAGTGACCGCCAGCAGATGGCCCGGCTCCAATTCGACCAAACCCACCTCGGAGTCGCTGTGGTAGGGGTCGTCGGAGAGTGTGACGGTACGGTTCCATGTTGTGCCGCGATCGTCCGAGAAGACGGCGGTGTTGCGGTGGTAGAGGTTGTAGCCGGGAGGAGGCGGGGTCTCGAAGACATCTGTTTCGACAGGCTCTGTGCGCGTGTAGACCAGGGTCCCATCGGACAGGTCGACGACATAGCCCGGCTCGCCGCCGACGTCGTCGCATTGGGCCGGTTGGCTCCAGGTACGGCCGTGGTCTTCGCTCCAGAACAGGTAGTTGGCCATCCCTCTTGGGGGCTGCTGCCAAAGGGCCAGGCGCGGCCAGTCGTCGCCGGACGTGCGATGGCCCATATCGCAGATGATGACGAGCCGTCCGTCCCGCAGGCGGCTCAATTGCGGAGCGATCCAGACGCTCTGGTGCTCCCAGACGTTGCGTTGCGAGAGGGAGCGGTGGTCGCGCCAAGTGCGGCCGCCGTCTCGCGAGTAGGCCACCATGATGTGTGTGCAGACAGCCGAGTGCGAGTCGGAGAGCCGGTAGACGGCGACCAGACCTGACGGAGTGGCGACGACGTTGGCCACCGAATGGTACCAACCGCGCGGGTTGGGGGATATCAGCTCGGCCGGGCAGCTGTTGTGGTCGGCGATGATGAACTTGCGGTCAGCCGGCGCCTCTCGCATCGACATTAATGCCCCGGCGGCAGCGGCAGGTCGACGCGCACATTGCCGCGCGCATGGGATTGGAGGAAGCCGACAAGAATCTCTACCGTCTTCTTGGCTTCTCTCCCCGGGCTGAGCAGATCGCTGCCGTTTTCGATTGCATCGATCAGATCGGCAACGCAGGCCGGAATCCTGGTATACAAGTGGGATTCGAAGGGAAGGAATTCAGAATTATTTCTGTCGCGGCGGATGACGCGATTGCCGTGGACGTCGAGCATGCCGGTTTCGCCGTAGACCTGGAAGGTAAAGCTGGCCGCAAACTGCGACTTGTTGGCATTGACAAAGGCGCGCACGCCGTTGCGGAAATGGACGTAACCAGAGACTGCCGGATCGGTAGCCGGATCTCTGCCGCCGTCCCCCAGATACCTGTCATAGTGATCGTAGCCCGGTTCCAGTTCGGCGAAGACCCATTCCGGCTCCGAATCGGCAAAGAAACAGACGCCATCGACAAGATGTGTGCCGTTGCGGAACATCATCGCGCGCGGTCCGCCCAACGTGGCGACAATGCGCTGCACTGCGCCGATCGACCCACTGCGAATCGCCTCTCTGGCAACGTCATAGTGGGGTCCCCAGCGATTGGTGTGGTCCACGGCAAGAAGAGTTCCGTTCGCCTCGCAGGCTTCGATCATGCGGGTGCATTCGTCCACAGTTGTAGCGAACGGCTTTTCGCAGATGATTCCCTTTGCGCCGGCGTTTGCAGCTTCCACTACGATGTCGGTGTGGCGATGGTCTGAGGTGACGACGCTGACGATATCGAGATTCTCGCGTTCGATCATGGCGCGGTAGTCGGTGTAGGTTTCCAACTCCCCGAACTCCTGCCCCCAAGTATCAGCTACCTTTTCGAACAGCTCCGTCTTCAGTTCACACACGGCAACCACGTCGGTTTGGGGGATAAGGTGGTAGGCCCCCATATGAGAGCTGGGGCTGGGCGTCTTCAAGATATTTCCCGGTTCGGCGGCGCGACGGTTGGCCGCGATTCCCGACAGACCGACAACACCTACGCGATAATTCTGTGGCATCTGACTGCTCCTCCTAATCTTCTTCGGTTAGTGATACCTTCAGCTTGTCGGACCATGCTTCGATCTTGTCAAATGTATCCGCCGGCACGTCGATCCCTTCCGCCAGACGTTGCTGCCGCGAACGATGCTCCATGTCGCCCGGGACCAGGACTTCCTCGAACCCGGGCGCCGGTGGTGTCGCCTTCATGGCATCCAGAACGGTGCGAACATTGCGTTGATAGCTTTCGAGAGACGTAAATGCAGCTACGTCGTAGACTTGCATGAACAGGCCCGCCATCGCAGTCAACTCCGCATTGAAGTCGCCGGCCAGCCCGCCCATGAGACTGAAGAACAGTGAAAGCGCGTAGCCCTTGTGGCCTCCAAATGGCAGGAGGAAGCCTCCGTCCGCGAAGTCCTCCGGTTGGGTACTGGGTTGGCCATGTTTGTCGACGATCGCGCCCTCCGGAAGTTCAAGCCCCCTACTGCGGGCCACCAGAATCTTTCCTCCGGCAATCACGCTTGTGGCAAAGTCAATCACGAAGGGAGCGTCGTCTCCGGTGGGAATGCCGACTGCTATCGGATTGGTACCCAGGGCGCCGCGCGCGCCGCCGAAGGGAACGACCTGTGAACCCGCTGCCGAAGCGCCGCCCAGTGTAATAAGCGTGATGCAGCCGGCCCGTGCAGCCTGCTCGGCATATTCGCCAACACGACCGATATGGGTCGTATTCTGGAACGTAACGCAACAGACAGCCGACTGTCTGGCCCTTTCGATGGCCCACTTCATCGCCTGACGGCTCATATTGTGGCCAAATCCGCTGTGCCCGTCAACGTGCATCGTATTGGCGCTCTCACGGACGATTTCAGGGTGGGCGTCGCTGACAATGTGCCCGTCCTCAATACGGTCCAGATACCTGGGCACAAACTGCACGCCGTGGGAATCGTGGCCGGCGAGATTGGCATTGACCAGGATTTCCGCAACCGTCGCGGCGATGTCATCGGGGGCTCCCGATGCTGCAAAAAGTCTCCGGCTGATTCCTCGCAGATATTCGGCTGTGTAGCGGTTCGATGTTGTCATCAGACTCCCCTGAATTTGAAGCGGATTCGCAACAGTTTCTGATTCAAGCGCGTTTTGAGCTCCTATCGAGACGGCAGTCAGGCCGTTGTGCCCTGGGCATGATCTCAATCGCGAGCCAGTGGCATCTTGACGACTCGCCCTTCGGCAGCGGACTTATACCCGGCCAACAGGATCTCGGTCAGCATGGCCGCTTGCCTGACATTCATCTCGCTCTCGCGGCCTTCAACGACACAGTCGATGAAGTAGCTGGCATCGGAACGACTTTCCAGCACATTCGATACCGGGGCCAGCGTGCGCTTTGGCTGGGCGCCAACCTCCTCCTGCGTAGTGCGCCAGAAGCCCATTGGGTCACGCGGATTGACAGGGGGAGCCTTCCAGGGTGGATCAGCGCAAAAGACTTCCAGCCGCGGTCGATTTGCGTCGAGTAACAGTGATCCTTCAGTGCCGATCAGGTGGATCTGATTTGCCCCTCCTGCGGGATGGCTTGCCCATCCGATCCGGCCGCCTGTGATCGTCGCAGTTGCGCCGCCCTCCAACGTCAACGAAAGCATGCCGAAATCTTCCATATTGCGGCGCTGGTGTTCAGCGAAAAAGTAGTTGGCCGTACTGCCATACACGGACTCGACGCCGCGCCCGGATAACATACAGACAAACCCAAGCGCGTATACGCCGATGGCGTACAGCTCGGCCTTGGCGTCAACGAAGTTGGAGATAACCGGCGGGTAGACTGCCTGTCGCGGCGCGCCCAATTCAGCTGTACCGTTCGGCCCTTTCGCAAACAGATTGTCGACGTGGATAGCCGTCAGTTCACCCAGTTCACCCGACGCCACGATCTGTCGCGCCTGTTGCACCCAGACCTGATGGTTGGAACTGAACATCTGGCTGCGCACACCCGCCCGTTCGACCGCCGCCACAGCCGCGTCGGCATGAGCCAGATACGGTGTCACCGGCTTGTCGATATAGACGTGCTTGCCGGCGTCGGCACAACGGGCAACGATGCGGCCGCGACGCTCCGGGTCGGCGCAAATTGAGACGACATGCACGTCGTCTCTGGCCAGTGCTTCATCCAGGTCGGGCCAGTAGGGAATGTTCAGATCATCTGCGAATTGTTTATTCAGGAGGGCGCGCTCCGGGGGAACGTCGGCTTCATCGCTCAGGCCGACCAACGTGCAGCGGGGGTCGGCTGCCATGTTCAGCGCGTAGTTTTCCTGGTGCGTCAACCTGCCGGAAACCAGGAGGACGCCGAAATGTTGACTGCTCATAGCTGGTCTCCACAGGGGGACAGCGCTACCGGCTGGTTGACGGAAAGTGACCGATCGATTGTCGCCAGCATGTCAGAGGGAGATTGGCCGGCGAATTGGCGGGCGCCGGCGTCCACGCCTTCCACGCTACCTTCGGCACCTGGAAGGATCTCGTTATCGCTGTGATAGATCGCGCCGCGTGCGCCCAGGATTGCAAGGTTCATGAAGGGACGGTCATGCGCCAGCGCAATGGCAAGTAGCGCCGAGCTGCCGTTGTCATATTCCAGCGCAAGCGAAAGGTGCCCATGCACTGTTGCGCCTGTGGCATAGAGCCGGCGCGGGCTGGCAGCCAGCCAGGACTCGGCGTAGCCGCACATCTCGGCCAGCAGCGGCTTGAGTTCGTCGCTGCTTTTTGCCGCGGCCGCGGTCCAGCGCACAAATACCGGCACGCCAACACGGCCGTTTGCAAGCGTTTCGCTCACGGTTTCGTTCAGCACAGTCCAATCGTACATTCGAATTCCTCCCAGCCTTGCGTGTTTGAAATCGGCCCACGCGTCTACGGAGGCTTCTTACTCGCCTTACCCAATCTCAATTATGGGTTGGAGCTTACCACTGGTGTGAAGGGTCACCCGTCTTTATGATTAACTTTGAATCTTTCCAAGTTCTTGGCAACGGAAAGGGCCGGCCCATCTATTACGCAGACCTCGAATGGGAGTTCATCTCCAAACGGGAAATAGCCCCCTTCCTGAATTGCGATCAGGAACATCAGACGTGCTCTCTTTGTCTTTGCGGCGTTGTATAGTAGGGAGGCAGCTTCGGGTATCGTCTCATGAGGACGTTGAACACGAATTGGGATAGGGCAACCATCTAGATCGTCCTTCAGGAAGGCGTCGATTCCCTTGTTTCGTTGTACTGGAACGATATCCAGCCCTTTCAGCAAAGCAAGTGCATCTTGATCTGCCGACCTGTAGGAATCGCGACCTGATTTCAAAAGGTTGGATTCAGACCTGAACGGTTTGGCAAGTCTGCTCCGTGATATTTCGATAGCATCTCTTGAAATGTCTATACCGATGGATCGACGATTCAAGAGCGTCGCGGCAACAAGCGTTGTGCCACTACCGCAAAACGGGTCGAGGATCAGGTCGTTCTCATTGGAAGCGATCTGGATGATACGCTCAAGCAGAAGGACTGGCTTTTGCGTCGGATACCCGACTCTTTCTTTCGCCTTTGGATTCAAAAAGGGAATTTGCCACACATCGCTGAGAGGTACACCCTTCTTCGGGCCCCCCGGTTTGAAGTCGCCGCTTTCATCCAATTCATAGACAGACTTTCCATGTGCATCTCGCTTGCGTCGTTGCAGAATCTGATCAACGTTGGTGGCGACGGAATAGTCTTCATAAATCGTGTTTAAGGTAAAGGTATCGGATTTCGTGAAAAAGAATATGGTCTGGTGTGCAGGTAGGAGACTTTTCTGGGAGTTTGACCATCTCTTGTAATGCCAGATTATCTCAGACCGAAAATTCTCGGCGCCGAATAGTTCTTCCAGCAGGAAGCGGACATTGTGAGAGGCATTTCGATCACAGTGAAAAAAGAGCGATCCGGCTGGGTGCATCACGCGTCGAATTTCTTTCAACCGCGCATGCATGAAATCGGCGAACTCAGCGTGGGAGGACCAAACGTCGTCAAATGAGAACTCCCGTCTTCGATCTTTTGTCAGCAGGCGATGAGTCTTTTGGGTGAAAAAGGGCGGGTCAAGATAGACAAGGTGGACGCTGTCGGAATCAAAATTGCGAAGGATATCTAAACAGTCGCCCTGAAACAACTGCGTGTTCATGTTGGCTACTTTGTATTCTCGTCCGCAAGCATTTCAAGGATCGCTTTCAGATCAGTTTCGGTTCGCTTGTTCACATAGTCCCAAGCTGAATCTCCAAAATAGTATTGTCCTCCGATTCCCTCATAAAGGGTGGACAATGTTTCTTGTATACGAATTGCTTGACTTCGATTTGGGTAGTAGTACATAACTCGGACTGGCGTGTACCCGGCTTCAGCAATTGTTGCGATTCGAGTATGCTCCTTTGTAATGTGATCACCGTCCGTTGTCGCGTCTCGCCACTTGATTTCAATAGCATCAAGCCCTACCAGGCAATCTATCTCGAATCTCTTTGGTCGATTTGCTCTGGTGTTTTCAATTCTCAAGCTACCAGAGTCGGGAAACTTGGCTCGGAAACACATTTTGGTTGCTTCCTCCAAGAATCTGCCCGCGGTATTGTATAGGAATCGTCCTTTGTTCTGGTAGACATCGATCAGATGACCTTCGTCCAACGCAATTCCCAGAACGCGATAGATGAGAAAATGGGAAGTGTCATCCTCTTTCATCTCCTCTATCCGACTGGACATTTTCCGTTGCAGAGTCGAGAGATGACGGGCAGCCAACTCGCGAATTTCCTGTTCAATTGCTAACGACATTTCGTCTGGACATTCTGAATCAATGAAACTCCCTATGAATCGGCCTGGCGCGGGTTGAGGGCATCGTTCAGCCCGTCGCCGAGGAAGTTGATCCCAACGGAGACGATGGCGATGGTCAGGCCGGGCACAAAGACGAGCCAGGGACGGTAACGCCAACTCAGCGAGTTGTCGTTGATCATCGAGCCCCAACTGGCCTGAGGAGGCTGCACTCCCACGCCGAGAAAGCTCAGACTCGATTCAGCGACGATTGCGCTGCCAAAGCCGAAGGTGACGGCCACAACCAAGGGGCCAAGCGCGTTCGGGATCAGGTGTCGCAGCAAGACCTTGATTTGGCTGACACCGACCGCGCGCGCCGCTTCTACGAACTCCTTCTCGCGCAGCGACAGGATCTGTCCCCGGATCAGGCGGGCATAACCGGGCCACTGGATCAGGGCAAGGGCGCCGAAGACCACGAGCAAATCCACGTAGAGAGGCGTGGCGAAGAGCTCCAGGCCGGTTTTGGCGTACATCATGTCAACCCAATCAGAGACAGGCTTGCGAAACGTGGCGGCGACAAGGGAAGCGAAGAGTAGCTGGGGGATTGACATCGTAACATCGATGGCGCGGCTGATCAGCCAGTCTGCCCAACTGCCCATGTAAGCTGCCACGCCACCAAGGATGATGCCAAGAACCACGCCGAAGACAGAGGAGATTATGGCAACGATGCCGGCAGTGCGCGCGCCCCACATTATGCGACTCAGCATATCCCGCCCAAGGTCATCCGTCCCCAAGAAATAATCCACACTTGGGCCTTCGGCGATCCGGTCCAGGTTTTGGAGCATGTAAGGATACGGGGCAAGGTAAGGACCGAAAATGGCGGTGACGAGCAGAAGCAGAAAGATCACCAGACCGATCATGGATAGCCGGTTTCGCACCATCCGCCGGAAGGCATCGCTCCAGAACCCTCGCGTCTCGAGGTTTTGCGCTTCAAGTTCAAATTGCAGGTCTGCTGCTTTGGCGGCTTCCGTTTGGGCCATACTGTCTTCCTGTTCGGTATTGCCAGCCCAGCATCGGCCGTGTGTTCGGACTGCTGATCAGTTCAGATAACCGGCAACACCTTATGGTGGGCGCATCGTATTGGCCGGCTCTAATCGTAAGTGACCCGTGGATCCAGCAGCGGGTAGATCAGATCCACGATCAGATTGATTGCCATGGTGAGGCCGGCCGTGAAAAGGACGACGCCATTGATCATGTTGAAGTCGCGGGCCTGCAGTCCTTGTGTGACGAAGAGACGCCCCAAACCGGGGAAGTTGAAGGCCAGATCGACAAAGACAGCGCCCCACATGAAATCGTCCACCAGCAATCCCAAGGATGTCACGACCGGGATCAGCGCGTTGCGAGCAACGTGGCGGGTCATAACTTTGACTTCATTCAGACCCTTGGCGCGTGCCGTGCGAACGTAGTCATTCTGCATGACTTCCAGAATGCCGCCGCGGGTTTGGCGAATAATGTTGGCCAGAGATCGAAGGGAAATAATTCCGGCGGCCACAAAAAAGGATGGGTGCCACACGCCTTTCCAGCCGCGCGGCACGTTCATAATATCCAGCCACAGAACAAAGGTAATGAGAATAACCGGAACAAGAACATAGGGCGGGATCGACCAGAGAAACAGACTGGTGCCGACAATCCCATAGTCGAATCGGCTGTTATGGAACCTGGCCGCCACGATCCCCAATGGAATGCCCACGAACGCCATGATTGCGACTGCGCCGAGCGCGAGTGCGCCGGAGACGGGTAGTGCCCGCTTGATGCGCGGCCAGATCGGCGCGGCATCAGCGTAGGAGTAACCAAATTTACCTTGGAGCAGATTGTCCATGTAAGTGCCGAACTGGACAAAAAAGGGTCTATCGAGACCGTACTGGTGGCGAAGATCCGCAACCTCCACCTCGTTCAGATAGATGCCCTGTGCTGCCCATTGAGACCGCAATATAGTGACCGGATCGATGGGTCCGAGATAGCCCAGCAAGAAGACGATCATCAGCGCCGCGAACAACGTTGGAATAATGATCAGCAGCCGCATTGAGATATAGCGGGTCACGTCTCTGCCCTCTACGGTTCAACGATTCTTGGAGACAGTCAAGTTGGCCGGATGGCTCGGTCAGGCCGGCAAGTCCCAGTCCAGCAAACCAACAACTCTGTCCAACTGCGGGAAGCCGGGCGGCGACACGCTCCCGCTTTCGACCTTGCGAGCGCGTCGCGCGCCTTTTTTCTACGCTGCAATTGGTCAGTCAGCGGTCGCCAGGGGCTGCGTTTGCCCCTGGCGACCGGAATTCTAATTGCCACCAGCCACTGGAGTTTGTCAGCAGCCAATGCAATCCTCGCTACGCAAAGAAACGGCTTAACGCTCCTTGCGGTAGGTTTCCGTCATCGTGTGCCAGAAACTGATGCGACTCTGGCCATAGCCACCGACCCAGGGCTGAATCTGAAACCAGCCGCGGATGTAGCCGGTCGGGATTACGAGCGCGGCATCGGTGAACTTCGCTAACATGGCCTGCGAGCGTTCACAGTATTCGGCGGTGCCGGGATCCATCGACAGGAGCGCATCGATCTCCTCATCCCAGCCATCTTCGGTGTACTGTGTCCAGGACTGGTAGGAGCCGCCGCGTGTGTGGGCGATCCCTTCCAGCAGATAGGGAGGGCGCGGGAGGAAGGAGCCGCCGCTGGTGACGCGGAGCGCAACCAGCCCTTCACCGTCGACGAACTCGGCCTCGGCGTTCTTGATCTCCACATCCTCGATGCCCAGGTTCACTCTCCACATCTCCTGGATGATCTGGGCGGCGCGGATGCGTGGCGGATCGGTGCCGCCGGTCAATATGCGAATCTTGGGAACAGTCTCCCCGGTCGGGCCGTACTTGGACGCCGCCAAGAACTCCTTCGCCCGCTCCAGATTGAAGGGATAGGGCTGGAAGTTGGCGTCATAGCACTGGTAGGCCGGCGCCATCGGGCTGCCGGCGTTGCTGGGCGCCTGCTCGCCTTCCCATGCAATCTCAGCGACCTTCTCCCACTCGATGACCGACATCAGCGCGCGGCGCAGGTTCACGTCGTCCGCTGGCTCCTTCGTGGTGATAAAGTACATGGCCCAGAAGGCGGAGATCGGTACCTCACGGAAGGCCTCCGGCTGGTCTTTGCGCAGGATCACCGCCGACGGACCGGCAAGATTCAGGGCAATGTCGATCTCGTCATTCTCGAACATCAGGAGCATCGTCTGGAAGTCACGAATGGTCGTGGCTTCGATGCCGTCCAACAGCGTAGGCTCACCCCACCAATTCGGATTGCGCTCGAAGCGGTAGATGGCATCCGGCTCGGGCGACAGGTGGGTCGGCTTGAAGGGACCGCTGACGATCAGGTCGGCCGCGTTCTCGCCCTGGAAAAAGCGCTCTACCATCGCGCCGCGCCATTCCCTCGCGTCGGCAAACTCGTCGGCTCTCTCCAGAAGATCGGCGTACTGGTCAAAGCGGGCCGGCGCGGCCTCACGGAAGCCCCACAACAGCGGCAGCGAACCCTCGGGCCGCCAAAGCTCTACCTTGAGTGTCTTGTCATCCAAGGCGGTAAGGCCCGCGATGGTCTCGGTCTCGCCGGCGGCGAACTCGTCGATGCCCTTGACCGCGCCCATAACGCTGTTACGCGGCCATGAGCTGCGGTCCGAGTGGAAGATGAAGTTCCACCAGTCCATTGCATCCTGGGCCGTTACGGACTTGCCGTCAGACCATACCGCATCCTCCTGGATGTGGAAGATGTATTCAGTAAAGTCGTCGTTAGCTTCCCAGTCGGTGGTGAAAAGGCCCGGCAAGACGTTGCCGTCAATGTCCACCAGGAAAGGCGGCATGAACATATGGCCGAAGTTACAGGGGCTGCCGTAGTCGATGCCGGGGAAGGGGCCGGAGCCGCAGCCGCCCTCATGCACTACGTTGAGAATCTGGTCTTCGGCAGCGTCATCCGGCATCATCACTTCCGGCATCATGGCATCCGAGTCTGCCGACTCTTCCATGCCGTCTCCGGCCGGCTGGGCCGGCGCTACACATGCGGTAAGCATGATGCCGAGGACCAGAATGAGGCCCACCAACATCTGCCGTCGTAATTTCGACATGCTATTCACTCCTTGCTTGATGGTTGCGCCCCAAAGTGGCGCGCAGTGAAATCCTGCCTGAATCTGATGAGGTGGCGGCGTCAGAGTGATGCCACCGCTACAAGAGCAGTTTTCTCGTCTCTGTCTCATCACCTCCTTTCGCAAGAAGACTCTTGCCAGCGAAAACAAGGCCGGGGAATGTGAGGCGAACCAAACGCAACTGTTGGGAATCAGGCTTTAGCAAACCGATACCGGCTACATTGATTACAGGAAAACTAAACTGTTGCCTCCGGAAGCAGGTCACTGTTTGGTTAGCTTTCGAATCCCGTTCCTGGAATTTCGAATGGCAGCGTCTTCAGAATGGAATCTACCGATGGCAAGTTCGATAATGCGGTTGTTCAACAAGGTGGGAACTGAATATCTTGGGCCGAGCGACAGATTGGCCGGAAGAGCATTGCAGACGAGCGCAACGGTTCCGCATTTGAAGTCCGGGCGGGGAGTTGACGCCGGTTTGCGTATAGGAATCCTATCTTCAGCCAAGAGCCATCATACTGTATCTCTTCTTTTGTGTCAAAGGCTTGAAATTTGCCGGAAACAGCTCGGATTCCAGGACATTTAGTCGAGCAGCTCGTATTGCCCGCAGGAATGTAAACATTGCAGGCTATGCGAAAAATCTCTCGGGCGCAGGCGTTTTCAGGGACTGGGGTAGGCCATGCGTAACGAGAGGGAGACTGATTCAACGCTGCGAAGTGAGTTTCAGGTTTCGTGTGCCGTCTGATCGGGCGAAGACCGATCTTATGTGGCATAATTGTTGCCATAAGAGCATTTTCAAAATATACAGTAACTTCCATTTTTCAGGGGAGGTCGACATGCAGCCAAAAACATACCATCATTATTGGGAGAAGGGCTGGGCAGTCGAGGAGGGGGTCTTCAGCCGCGAAGAAGCCGACCGGATTGCCCAGGTCGCACTCGAAGTGAGCCAACAGGAACTGAGCAGCGAGAGCGACGATTATGTCGTCGACAAGTCGGAAGATGGTGAGATCGCACCGCGCAAGATCGACCGCCCATTTCTGAAACGGAGCGAGTTTCAGGCGTTCGTACTGGATGAGCGGTTGACCGGGTTGGTGGCGGAACTGCTGGGCGCGCCGCCGTTGCTGTCCGGTGATCAGATTTTCATGAAGCCGCCCCAATTCGGCTCGGCCAAACCCTACCACCAGGACAACTTCTATTTTCAGTGCGACCTCGGCGACCATGTGATCACCGCCTGGATTGCCCTCGATGACGTCGGCCAGGAGAACGGCTGTTTGCGCTATATCGACGGATCGCACAAGGGGCCGATCTTGCCGCACGAAGCGGTGCCCGGCGAACCATACAACCTGGTTCCGCCACCTGAACTGATCGATCTGCAGAAGGAGTCGCTGGCCCTCGTCAAGAAGGGCGGAGTCGTCTTCCACCACAGCCAGGCGCTGCATACGTCCCATCGAAACGAGTCGGACCGCTGGCGCCGCGGCTACGCTACACATTGGGTGACCGCCGACGTGACCTCAAGTAATGGCACGCTCGACAGAGCCTACTTTCGGCGGGACGACTATCCGGCTTGACTCCTTCAGGTAGGGGGTGAGCCTCTTTGCGTTGGCCTCTTTTCCAACAAAAGCAGTCGTAACAAATAGAATAATTCATCCGAGTTGACCCATTCAAAGGAGACCCCGTCTATGAAACGCTCCCATCTTTCGCTCCTATTGCTGGCCGCCCTGGTCCTCGTTCTGGGCGCCTGTGTGGCGCAGGCCCCCGCCGCTCCCGCCGCCGAAGAAGAGCAAATGGAGGCTGAGGCTACGCCGATGGCGGCAGAAGAGGCCGACGCAGGCAGCGAGGCTGAGTTCGAACGCCTTCTGGCCTGCGTCGAGGAAAACTTCCCGGCCGAGAGCTACTTCACCAACGACCTGCTGCCCGCTGCAGATGCGACTTGGGAGCCGATGGACTGCGCCAGCGTCGATAGCATCAAGGTCGGCATGCCCTGGGTTCTGAACGATGAAGAGGCGCCCTGGTACAACGCCATCGAACTGGGCTTCTTCGCCGATGTCTGCCTGGAAGTTGAGCTGGTGGCCGGTGGGCCCGGTGTCGACCACTTGCAGACGCTCGCCGGCGGCGCTGTCGACATCGCCGTCGTAGCCGGCGGCAGCCGCGTGCCTTCGATCGTTTCCAGCCTAACCCCGGCCGATGTCGTTGCCGTCGGCACGTTCCTCAAGCACAGTCCCTATGTCTGGTTAGGTCTGGATCCCGACACGCCCCAGGATCAGCGCTCCGACAAGGTATTGACGCCGCAAGACTTTATCGGCAAGAAGGTTGGTCTCCAGGCCAATGACGACTACCTGTTTTCCTTCATGGCCAACAAGTACGGTATCCCCTCCGACCAGGTCGAGTTGATGACGGCCGGTTTCACGCCGGATCCGGTCCTGGTGGGAGCGATGGACTACATCGGCGCCTGGATCGTCAACCAGCCGCGGCTCCTGGAAGAGAAAGGCTTTATGAATTGGGTCGCCTTCCGGTTCAGCGATTGGGGATGGGACGGCTATGGAGATGTCACTGTTGTGCGGCGGGAAACCCTAGAGGAGAATCCCGATCTCGTGCGCCGCTTCTTGGCCGCCCAGACGCAGGGGTTGAACTACCTGCTCGAAAATCCGGACGCCTCAGCCGATATCGCGGTTAAGTACGGCGTTGACGCCCAACTCACCAGGGAACAGGCCCTCCGTCGCTTCGAGCTACAGGAAGCCCTGGTAGTCGGCAGCGACGACCTGCCAGTTTCCCACATGTCGGCCGACCGATGGAATACCCAGGTGGCCTCGATGATCCAGTATGACCAACTGGAACTGGAAGCGTGCAAATAGGCAGTGCGGCCGGTACCAGACCTTCTGGCACCGGCAACCTGGTTGATGCTTGTCGTGCCTGAGTCGCCGCGCTGTAAAGTTTGCCGCTAGGGAGAAAACTCACCAAAGGGCAGGTTAAGGGCAGAGGCGTTGCCCTTAACCTGTTGTTACATTGTGCATCTGCAGGCGATACCGTTGGGATCATAGTCCTGCCTCAACGATCATTATTCCGCAGCGATACCTCCAAAGTTCCACCTTTTCAGGAGGGTCTGGGATTGCGTAGCCCTAAGATTTCGATTCGGTTGCTCGCCGGCCTGGTCATTCTGGTAAACGCCTGCGCTGCGCCCGTCACTGTCCCGGTCACTGACCAAAGTCAAAAGGCAACCGCAGGGACAGCCGCTGTCAGTTACGCCGAATTTGAACGCATCCTGGCTTGCGTCGAGGAAAACTTCCCGGCCGAGAGTTACTTCACCAACGATCTTCTGCCCGATCCCGACGCTGCCTGGTCGCCTGTGGATTGTGAATCCATGGATCAGGTCAAAGTTGGGATGTCCTGGATATTGAACGACGGAAGAGCGGCCTGGTACAACGCAGTAGAATTGGGATTCTTCAGCGATCTCTGTATGGAGGTCGAGCTTGTGCGGGGCAAAACAGGTTGGGGGCACTTACCAACACTGGTTGACGGCGGCGTGGACTTCGCAGTCAGCGCCGGAGGAAGCATCTTACCGGTCTTTGTTTCAAGCCCTGAATGGGCAGATGTCGTGGCCGTAGGCTCCCTTATCAAGCACAGCCCATACATCTGGCTGGGTCTGGATCACGACACGCCCACTGATCAACGCTCCACCAAGAAGCTGACGCCCCAGGATTTTATCGGCAAGACGATAGGTCTGCATGAGGGTGAAGGCTATTTCTTCGACTTCATATCCAATAGGTACGGGGTCTCCTCCGACCAGGTAGAGCTTGTCGTGACCGGCTTTACCCCGGATCCTGTGCTTGCAGGCGAGATGGATTACACCGGAGCCTGGCTCATCAACGAACCCCGCCTAATGGAAGAGCAAGGATATATGAACTGGGTCGCGTTTCGTTTCGGCGAGTGGGGCTGGGATGACTATTCGGAAGTCATGACAGTGCGGCGGGCCACACTGGAGGAAAACCCCGACCTGGTGCGCCGCTATCTGGCCGCGGTCATACAGGGGCTTAGGTATGTTCTGGACAACCCGGAAGCTTCAGCCGAGATTGCTGTCAGATATGCAGTAGATGCTCAGTTAACCAAGGAACTAGCCCTGCGCCGGTTCCAGCTCCAAGAGGCACTCGTCGTCGACGCAGACGGTCTTCCTTTCGGTCACATGTCCGGCGAGCGCTGGAACGCGCAGGTGGCCTCGATGATCCAGTATGACCAGATGGAACTGCTTATTTGCGAATAGGCGCGCAAGAGGAACGGCAACACATTGACTATTGAGTTTTCGCAGATCAACAAACAGTTTGGAGACGTTCAAGCGTTACAGGGCGTCAGCCTGACCGTTCAGGACGGCGAGTTTGTCACTCTGATCGGCCCGTCGGGCTGCGGCAAGACGACGATGCTGCGCATTGCGGCCGGGCTGGAGGAACCAACCGGCGGCACAGTACTGGTTAACGGCGACACGCCCAAGAACGCCTGCCGCCAGCACCAGATTGGCGTAGCGTTTCAGCGCCCGGCCCTGCTGGCGTCCCGCTCCGCTCTGAGCAATGTGCGCATGACACTGGAGATTACGGGCCGGGCCGGCGCGCTATCGCCGGATGATTTGCTGACTGACTTTGGTCTGGGCGACTTCCACCATCACTACCCGCATCAGCTTTCCGGGGGGATGCAGCAGCGGGTCAACATTGCCGCTGCGCTCGTTCACAATCCAGCAATACTGCTGCTGGACGAACCGTTCGGCGCCCTGGACGAGTTGACGCGCGAATCCATGGGCGAGTGGCTTGGCGATGTCCTGACTCGTACTGCCAAGACCGTAGTCTTTGTCACGCACAGCGTGGAGGAGGCCACCATTCTCTCGGACAGAGTGGTTGTCCTCTCAGCCCGACCCGGCCGCATTGCCGAAACCATTGAAGTCGGGTTGCCCCGGCCTCGTTCCAGGGCCTTTCGCACCGATGAAAATTTCCTGCGCGAAGTGGCGCGAGTGCGTTCTGCGCTCTACCGCGCAGTCGAGTTGAGCAGTTGACGCTGAGTCTGGGGTATCGCATGTCGGACAAAGGAAGACAAGACAACCGCGATGCCATTGCGTAACCCGCACGAAAAGTCTTGGTGTCAAACGGGATTTGCATTTGTCTCTGTAATAACCTGAATTCGGAGTTAATGAGCGCCTTATCAAGCTGGTAGAATAGAGTTTCCTTACCCAAGACCTACCGGCAATGAAAGGCGCTCAAGATGAGTATACTCGAACTGTTCTGTCATGTCGATGATTTTTGTCAGTGGATGGCTACCTGGGAGAATGCCAAGCTGTTGGGGGTGGCACGCAAACGCGGACCTGCGCCGCGTCTGAGCTTGAGTGAAGTGATGACGATTCTGATCCACTTTCATCAGTCGCATTATCGTGATTTCAAGGCATACTATAAGCAGCACGTTAGCCAGCATATGCGCAGTGAATTTCCCGGTCTGGTCAGTTACACGCGCATTGTGGAGTTGATGCCATCCGCCCTGCCAGCCTTGTATTTCTACCTGTATGGGCGTTTCGGCCAGACGACAGGAGTGGCATTTATCGATTCGACCCCGTTGCCCGTCTGCCACAACAAGCGCATCGGCCGGCATCGGGTCTTTGCTGATGTGGCCGCGCGCGGCAAGAGCAGTATGGGCTGGTTCTATGGCTTCAAGCTCCATCTGCTTGTCAATGACCAAGGTGAATTGCTGGCTTTTCAACTCACGCCGGGCAATGTAGATGACCGCAAACCGGTGCCACAGATGAGCAACAATCTGTGGGGTAAGCTGGTCGGCGACCGTGGCTATCTCTCGCAACCCCTCTTTGAGCAACTCTTCGAACGGGGCTTGCAACTGATCACGCCCCTTCGCAAAAACATGAGGAATCGGCTCGTTGTTCTCGACGATAAGTTGCTCACGCGTAAGCGCGCCGTCATTGAGACCATCATTGACCAACTCAAGAATATCTCACAGATTTTGCACACCCGCCACCGCAGCACGATCAACTTTGCTGTCAATCTCATTGCCGGTCTGATTGCCTATACTTGGCAAGCCAAAAAACCATCTCTCCATCTCTCTGACAAGGATTTGGCTTTCTTGCCAGCACTAATTTAACTCCGAACTCGGGTTAATAGTAACTACTAAGCCATAGTGCGCCATGTCACGGTACATCCGACCGCCTACGCAGTAGGCATGGGAAACAAGATATCCCATAGGTCATCCACCTTACCCAAATCCGAAAGGAAGAAGGAACAATAGCATGGTGGAAAAGGCGGAGAATGGAATAGCCACGATGAACGTTAGACCGCCAAGACCTGAACCCTATGATTAAGGCTAGACTGCTTGAATCCTAATCTCCAGTTTGTGTAAATAGTACGCAACTGGGAAACGTGGATGAAACCCAGACCCCAAGAAGAGAGTTTTGTACTGGAACTCTCTTCAAAGGTTTCAAGATTATATGGCGCTTGAAACTACTTGTCGAAAGGGAACGGCTCACAATGAGTGAGAGCAAGGGGATAAAAGGGAAATCTAAGGGGTTCTATAATCGGATGTGTACGAAACATGGGATTGCCTAAGTGCCGAGAGGCATAAGGTAACGGAGTCTCCATAGTAGTCTGAGAGAGGGAAAGCCTCTTACATGGCGAAGGGAGACAGGTGTGTCAGACAGAAAGACAGTGAGGCATGCGTGATGCAAAAAAAGTCGAACCTGTACTTGACGTCATCCAGAAAGAACGATAAATGGAACGACACACTAGAGAGCCGTGTGCGGTGAAAGCCGCAAGCACGGTTCGGCGGGGGGCAGTAGGAAAAGTGCCAAAAGGCAACTCGCTTGCTGCCTACCCTACGGATAACAGGCCAGGGATCAGACGGAAAGCAAACGGTAAGCTAATGTGAATCCAATGGTAGATGCGTTAGAATGTATATTATGAGCGACTACGTGGCAGCCGATCGTGAGCAACTGAAGCGATTAGACCAAGAGAGCCTGATCGAGTTGATCCTGGTTTTGCAGGAGCAATTGGCAGCGCATCAGGTGTTGATCCAGGCATTGCAGGATCAATTGGCGAAAGACAGTCGCAACAGCGGCAAGCCGCCGAGCAGCGACGGTCTGAAGAAGCGCAGAAGCCAGAGTCTGCGTCAGTCTGGCAAGCGTCCGCGCGGGGGGCAACCTGGTCACAAAGGCCAGACTTTGACGCAAGTGGAAGAACCGCAGCATGTCATCCGCCATGCGCTGCCGGGTTGCCCGCACTGCCAAACAGAGTTGAAGGCGGTGGCTGCCGTGGGCCAGGTGAAACGGCAGGTGTTCGATATTCCGCCGCTGGGCATCGAAGTGACCGAGCATCAGGCAGAGGTCAAGCAGTGTCCTGGCTGTGGCGTGCGCGTGCAGGCTGCCTTTCCGGCCGGCGTGAGCCAACCGACCCAATATGGTCCGCGTCTGAAAGCGCAAGCCTGCTATCTGCACAACTATCAGTTGATACCGCTGGCGCGCACGACCGAGTTGCTGACCGATTTCTACGGACACGCGCCCTCGGAGGCGGTCCTCATCGCCGACAACCGCCAACTGGTCACCCGCACCCAAGCGAGTCGGGCGCACATCCAACAACAACTCCTCGCCGCCCCTGTTGTCCATTTCGATGAGAGCGGCTTGCGTGTCGAGGGCCGGTTGCAGTGGCTGCACGTGGCCAGCACAGCCATGCTGACCCACTACCATGTCCATGACAGACGGGGGCATGTCGGCATGCGAGCCGGCGGCATCTTGTCCAGCTATCCAGGTGTCGCGGTCCATGACCACTGGGCCTCCTACCTCCAGTTTCCCGACTGCCAGCACGCATTCTGCAACGTCCATCATCTGCGCGAACTGCGCTTTATTCACGAGCAATACGACCAAGCATGGGCTGAAGAGATGGCCCGCTTGTTGCACACCATCAAGGCCGCAGTCGCATCGACCGCGGAAGCGTACACTGCCTTGCCCCCAGAGCGCTTGACCGACTACGCGGCCGCGTACGATGCGCTCATTGCCCAAGGACTCGCGGCCAACCCGCCCCCCGCACAGACCCACCCCAGACCGCGCGGCCGCCCCAAACAATCGCCTCCAAAAAACTTGCTCGACCGCCTGCTCAAACATAAATCTGGCGTCTTGGCCTTTATGTATGACTTCCGCATCCCCTTTGACAACAACCAGGCCGAGCGCGATGTGCGCATGATCAAGGTGCAACAGAAAGTCTCTGGCGCCTTCCGCACACTAGAGGGCGCCGATACCTTCTGCGCCATCCGTTCCTATATCTCAACCGCTCGCAAACACGGCCTCAATGCCATTGATGCCATCTACAACGCATTCCTTGACCAACCCTTCATCCCTTCTACAAATCAGGCTTAGTAGTTACCTGTAATATTTGTATTCGTTCGGAAATCCAAGCCGGGAAAAAAACCATGAACGAACGACTTTCCTACCTGATCATGTTTGTCTCCGTACCCATTCTGTGGGTTCTGGCGATCGAAATTTCCGGTTTTGAACCTTTCCTGTTGCCGCCGCCTGCCATGGTGGCAGACGTGTTGTGGAGCGAACACGAATTACTTCTCTCCCATACATGGACCACGATCGTCGAAGCTCTGACAGGTTACGCCATCGCCAATGCGATCGCCATCGCGCTATCAGTTTCCTTTCTATACCTGCCTTGGATGGAATCTCTGGCCCTTCCCTGGACAGTAATTATCAAGAACGTGCCTTTCGTCACCATCGCCAGTATCCTGATTATCATCCTCGGCGACACGCCTTTGCCTAAGATCATTATCGTCATCCTGGTTACATTCTTCCCAATTCTGGCAAACGTCACCAAAGGACTGAAGTCAGCTGACTCGGTCTTGCTGGACCGCATGCAGACTTTGGACTCAAGCCAGTGGGAAATCTTTACCAAGGTCCGCTGGCCTAGCGCACTTCCTTACTATATTGCTGCCCACGAAATCGCCTTCACTGGCAGCATTATCGGCGCCATCGTGGCCGAATGGCTTTTCGCCCGCCGGGGCCTTGGCTATCTCATCGTTCAGGCGATGACCCAGTACCGGGCCGACCGTTTGTGGGCTGTGACCATGTTGGCCAGCGCACTCGCCGTTGGCGCGTATTTACTGGTCAAAGTAGTCGAAAAGTATCTCTTCCGCTGGCAAGTCGAGGACCTGACCTGATCCGGTTCATGGCTAGCCGCCACTACCGAACTCAAGAACGAAATGTCCATCAACATCGATACCTCCGTACAGTATGACGGCCCCCGGGCCGAGTTCGCGTCATTCACCGGCAGTCCTCTGTGGGGCTACGGCGTGGACGGCGTCGTAGGGCGGGCTGAGGCGCAGGGTTGGCAGGTTGCGCGGCGTGAACGTCTGAACACGCCTTACGGTCTCTCGCCGCTGGTGGTTCATTTCGTCACCGCGACCGGGCGCGACGTGCTCTGGATCCCCTCCTACGGGGAGGTGGTAGGAGAGGACTCGCTCTACCATCTGAATTTCGAAAAGTGTTTTTGGGTATTGTGGCAGGCAGGCGTCAAGGTGATGCTGGTTGGAGGCACGTCAGGTATTGCCGACTGGAGACCAGGTGAAGAAGCCATCCGCCCGGGCGATGTGGTGCTGCCGTGGAGTTTTTATACGCGGCCGGTCCACCGCGGCCTGCCCGGCACACCGTTCGAAAGCATGTGGTCCAAGTCCCATTTCCTGTTGGGAAAACCATTCTGCCCGGAGCTGCAGGGGATCATGGAAGCGAAGCTGGCTCCATTCGTGCAGAGCGATCAGATCCGCGGCGTGCGCACTCCCGCCGACACGCGTGTTGCCCTGGTAGTGCCCGAATCGATCACCTTTGAGACCGACTTTGACATTCTGCACTGGCTGGCGGTGGCGAAGAACGCATCGGAACTGCAGCCGGACCGCCCGCCCATCGCTACCCTGCACGGCGATTGCCTCAACCCGCTTCTGGCCCGATACCTCGGAATCCACGTGCTCTACTACCACATGGTCAGCAACTATGCCCAGGGCCTGGAGCCGGAACACAACATTCGGGGTACGATCCACCACCTTTACACCAAGGTTTTCCCGGAGATTGCTCTGGCGCTGGAGTTGGATTTGCTTTCCACGTTACCGATCCCTGACGGCAGCGACTGTGTATGCACTTCCAGCCTAACCAAGGCGCCGCCCGTCTTCAGCCAATCTCTGACCCAGCCCGAGTGACCGTCCACCACCGGACGCGCAATGCGTGCGGCGGGCGCGCACATCCCGGATCGGGCGCCTATCCATAAGAGCCACACAGGAACCAACCAATGACGACAATACCAACTGCTAACTACGCCCTAATTGGCGGCTCCGGCACTTGGGGGGCGAGGTTCCCCGAGGACCTGGAGATGCCCAACGTAGAACTGACCGACTATTTTGAGGGTTTCGACACTCCCTACGGCCGCTCCGCGCCTTTCAAGCTGCTGCGCATCGCCGGTCAGCCGGTCTGGCGTACGGCCATGCACGGCATGTGGGACCACGGTGGAGGCCCAGGGGCCCGGCCTCGCACTCCTTGGTTGGCCGCCAAACAGGTGGCCTGGATTCTGGAACAGGCCGGCGTCCAGTGGGCAATGGTGGAGGCATCGGTAGGCGGAATCCAGAGGCCGGACAAGCCCGGCGCGCCGCTGCCCCCCTGGAGCATCACAATCAGCACCGACTACATGATGTTCTTCCGGCCGGAGGATGACCAGCCCTTTTTCGGCGGGCGCAAGCGGTCTGCCCGCTTCAAGGATCCCTTCTGCCCCATCATGAACGCCCACCTCTATCGTGCAGCGAAAAAAGAGCCAAAGTTTGCAGGCGTGTACGACAACGCCATCTACGTTTGCACGGCGTGGGGGCGCTTCGAAACTGCCAAAGAGATCCAGATCTACGCTGATATGGGCGCGCATGTCGTGGGTCATACCCTGGCACATGAGTTGCCCGTCTTCCGCAAGGCGGGCATACGCCTGGCTTCGGTGGGCATCATCTCCAACCATGCAGAGGGCAGAGATGAATGGGTAGGTGACTCGGCGGATGCCATGGCCGATTTCTACTTCAGTTGCCCCCATTATTTGGGGCCGGTGATGGCCAATGCAATGCAGGAGCTTATCGAAAGCGGCGCGACACCGCCCGAAGAATCGGACATTTTCTTGTACGGACTGGGCCAGTTTCCGGTTGAGGGGGCGTAGCGAGACAAAAAAGGCCCGACGTTTCGTTGTTTATGAATTGGCGGTCTACTCTTTGGTTGACGACTCAATCGTAACAACCACAGGGGAGCCGACTGTCCAGAGTGACCGCGCCGCGTCGACCTGATCGCAGGCCTCCATGGTCAGTTCCTGCCGCAGATGGCTGGGGCCTCCTGTCGGTTCGCCAGCACCTGACGCCACGGTCAGACACAGTCCTCCAACGGAACCATGCGCCAGTCGAATCTGGCCAATGTCGAAATACCGAAACTGCTGCAGGCGTGCGGAGGAACAGTCGGCCAGATGGAGGGTATTTCCTGCCTCGGGCCCGCCTGCTTCCATACACAGATTGTAGGCGGGCAATGAGAATTGCCCTGTAGAGGGAGAGCTCATGTGGAAGATCTCATCTTCCGCACCGGGCTTGCAGGTGTGCGCGGTGAGCGCTCCCTGCAGATTTAAGGAACTGCCGACTCCGGGCACGTCAACACAATAATACTCCGGCTCATCCAGCGGGTCCCGCAGTTGGATTAGGCCAGCCGAAAAAAATTTCTGTTCCTCTAACTCTTCCGACGCCGGCTTCGTTGGCGCTGGGGCCTCGGCCTCTGCAGAGGCTGGCACTGGCATTGGAGTTACAGGCGGCGAGATCGCATCCTGGCAGGCACCGAGCAGGATGGCGACTGCACCCAGAACGATGCCCGCTGCAATATGTAGAATCCTCACGTAAGGTCGAAAATTGCGGATGCTCGACACTAGTACAAATTCCTCCGAACCGGGCATGCTAAACGGGACGCAAACGAAGACGGCGGCATCGTGACGGTCGAATTATACATTGTTTCGGCCCACCGCTGAGCTCAAATTGGCACTGTTGAAGAACTGGATTGGGGTCTCCACCAAACGATGGCACATCTACCCAACATCCTGCTCTTCATCACCGACGACCATGGACAGTGGGCGAGCGGCCCATACGGCAATCGGGAGGTACGCACGCCCAGCTTGGACCGCCTGGCGGCCTCCGGTGTCGTCATGGAGAATGCCTTTACGCCTACACCTGTCTGCTCCCCGGCGCGTGCTTCGCTGCTGACTGGGTTGACGCCCTCGCAACACGGTATCCACGACTACATAGCGATGTCGTTTGACCAGAAGCCCTGGTTAGCGACGGAGCGGACCCTGCCCCAGCTCTTGCAGGAGGCCGGCTACCGCACCGGCTTAGCCGGCAAATGGCATATCGGCAACGAAGACAAGCCTGCGCCCGGCTTCGATTCCTGGTTCAGCGTAGGCAGCGCCTACCCTCTTCTTCACCTAGGTTCACGCGACTACTGCAATCAAGGCCGAATGGAGTGCCTAGACGGGTACACTGCCGACATCATTGCTGAGCAGGCCGGCGGATTTATGAAGGCGACCGATGAACGCCCTTTCTTCGTTCTCGTCGGCCTTACCGCCACACACAGCCCTTGGCACGGGCATCCGGAGAGGCTGGCCTCCATGTATCGCGACGCATCCTTTTGCGACATACCTGCGGGCGAATCCTATCCGCTTGGCGAACAGGCGCTGGAATCCTTGAGCGTGGACCGTAGTCACGAACGTGAAGCGCAAGCGCAATACTACGCCGCTGTCAGCCTTGTTGACGAGATTGTCGGGCGACTGCTGGAAGCGGTTGATGAGGCAGGCAAGCTGAACGGCACGCTGGTCGTTTACACGTCAGACCACGGATTGAACTGCGGTCACCACGGCATCTGGGGGAAGGGCAACGCTACACTCCCACTGAACATGCTGGAGGAATCGATTCGCGTTCCATTGCAGTTGAGTTGGCAGGGCGTGTTGCCGGCGGGAATGCGTCGCGTCGAAATGGTTGATCACCTGGATCTCTTTCAGACGCTGGTTTCGATTGGGATTGCAGACCAACCCGCCAGTACCGAATACGCAGGCACAAGCATATTGCCCTTGTTGCTTGAACCAGAAGTGGACAGTAATTGGCGCCAAGTTCAGTTCGGCGAGTATGGAACAGTTCGCATGGCCCGTTCGGGTCGGTACAAGCTGATACGCCGCCATCCGAACGGACCCCATGAACTCTTCGACCTGGAGGCCGACCCGCGCGAGACCCGCAATCTCATCGACAGCTCCTCGCATCTGGCCGTGATTTCTGAACTCTCCGGTCTGATGGAAACGCACTTTCGTCGCTACTCCAGGCCAGACAAGAGCGGCACCTTGGGAGCTGGCTTGCCGCAGCACAACATGACTGAAGCCTGGCGGGCGTAAGGCTCAGTCCGCTTGATCATGTTTGGGCTTCGGTGACCAGGGAGGAGCGCCCCCCACAACAACAGCGACGATCAGGAACTGCAATCGAAAAGCCTGGCTGATCGCCAGCCGTAGACCCCGATGAGATAACCGCCCAGGTTAAGGCCCACAGAGTGTCCAAAAGAATTGGCGCCTGCGCCAATAGCCAGCAAGCGCCCCCATTTCCTCGTCGGGAAAGATTTCGGCAACGATCGATATCGAGAGGACAGCGGCTACCGCTGCCCCAGTGGGCTGACGAACGCGGAATCCGTTCAATGAGTAAACGTTAGAGTAAAGCGCGCACAAAGGCGAAGCCAAGACCTGCTTGGAAGAACCCATACCTGCCCTTATGGCCTGCAAATGAGGAGGAGTGACCCGCCTGACCGGCTTCCCCACTTGCTGGAGTTACAAGCAGCCAATTGCGTGTATCAGATGGCCGGTATAACGAATGCACCGCATGTAATCTTCGACATAAATGTTTTCATTAGGCGCGTGGAGGTTGGAATTGGGATTCCCTGTGCCTCCACCTGCAATGCCCGGAATGCCGAAGGCTCCGCACAACTGGTACATCGGTCCGCCGCCGGCTGAAGAGGGATATACCACCGGCTCTGCGCCATATATGTCGCGGGCTACTGTGATGCTCGTCTGCACCCAAGGGTGGTCTACAGGTGACCGGTACGGCCAAAGTTGCGCCAGAAGCTCTACCTTGACGTCCGAAAATCCTCGCCGGTCCAGGTGCTCCCTTACCAGTCGCAGCACCAGTTCGGGGTTCAAATCAGGGACCAACCGGAAATCTACCTTTGCCGACGCCTGATTGGGAAGGACAGTCTTGGGCCCAAGCCCAGTGTACCCCGACAGAAAGCCACAGATGGTGCATGTCGGATCGAACAGGAGCTGCTTGACAACATCCGGCCCGGTTGCCCCCTTCAGAAAGGTCGAGATGCCAGAGTCCTGTTTGAACTGTTCCTCATCAAAGGGGATGCCTCGAATATATTCCCACTCCTCTTCGGTCGGTTCGGCTACGTGCTCCATTAGCCCGTCAACGGTAATGTTTTCGTCTTCGTCCTTCAGGCTGGCAAGTGCCCAGACCAGGCGCCACGCCGGATTGGCAACTATCGACCCATTCATGGAGTGGAGGTCGCTGCCGGCGCCGCTGACCGTAAAGCCGAGGTAGGCGATTCCTTTCATTCCGAGGGAGATGACAGGTCTGCCTACCCCATCCCTCGGCCCGCCTTCCCACAGGCAGGCGTCGGCGCCCTCCAGCAGGCCGCGATTCTCCTCGACGAAACGTCCCAGGTTGGGGCTTCCGATCTCCTCCTCTCCTTCGACAATCCACTTTATCCGGAAAGGGAGTTCCCCCACCTCTTGCTGGTAGGCCTCGATGGCCTGCACGCGCGCCATCAACGGACCTTTGTTGTCGGACACGCCGCGTGCCCACACGCGGCCCGACCTGATCTCGACGTCGAAGGGGCCGGAATCCCACAGTTCCAACGGCTCTGGCGGCTGCACGTCGTAGTGGTTGTAGATCATGAGCGTTTTGTCGCCAGTCCCAATCTCGCCGTACACGACAGGCGCTCCGCCTTCCACCGGAATTACTTTGGACTCGAATCCAACGCGCCGTAGCCGGTCACTGACCCACTCTGCGGTCTCTTCTATACCTATTCCCTGCGCAATTATGCTCGGTTTACGGCAGAATTCCTGGAGCTCGGCAAGAAAGCGCTCCTGATTGGCTTGAACGTTGGCTTCGAATCGGTCCATGAGGTTCTCCTCCCATTCAGTGCAGGGATTAACGAAAGAAGAGCAATGCGCCTGTCCCAACAGTTGATCCAATGTAGAGTCTCTGCCAGTGCCAACCAGTCTCTGTTCAACTGGCGCCAACCGCTGCTCCAGCGATTTGACCGCTGACAACTCGTCAATTGGGAGAGGGGACGGCCTCGGCCGGTACAGGGAAACGAGAATGTCTTGCGAACGAGAGTTGAAGCTGATACTCCTGGTAGTACGGTCGAGTAGCGGCTACCATTTCGACATACTTGAGCGCGGTGATCATCGGGTCGAGCACGGTGACCGGTATTGCGTACGACAGGCTCAAGCAGTCCTGACCAGAGCGTGCATGCGAAGAAATCTGCATCGGCGCCATCTTTTCCAGCGCCAGTCTGGCCTGTTTGACTCCATCCTCTCGTGCGGCCCGATCCATCTCCGCTGCAACGATGCGACGCAATTCAATTCCTCCTGCTCAAGCAGCCGCATAACCATATCGGGATCGGGATGGGCGAAGTGTGCCTCGTGCACGGAGGCCAGCCAGGGGGCCAAATTGCATTGATGGACCAGATGGCGCCAGGAGCCGCTCCCCCCGTTTCCGGCAATGATCGTGACCAGGCCCAAAGCTGGCGCCGCGTATGCCAAAGCTTCAAACGGACCGGTTACGGGGATGTCAGCCAGCCTCTTGTCCTCTTGCACGCCCGGGTCGGCGCAGCAGCCAATGGCAAATCCATCGAACCCCTCCTTTTCGCCGTCTATGGTTGCCTGTAGGAGCTGCTATGTGAAATAGGCTGCCGCCGGTAGTTGCGGGGTCTTGGGAACACCCTGCAGGCTTCGTACGACAAGCTCGGTGTCCGGGCAGGAGGCAGGCAGCAGGAAATTTTACGTGTGCTCGTCGTACATGTCCGTCCCCAGCGGACTGATGTATAGAATTCGGATGCTATGAAAATGCCTCTTGCTGTCGATGGATTGGTAGTTGCGGCGAAACCACCGCGCCAGCTAAACATACAATGGTCAAGTTCAATTCATATCGAGCAATCACGATAAAAGAAGTAGTCAAACTTGGCGTAGCCTAACCTTTAGCTGTTGCCTGAACTCCGGCAAGAAGAACGAGGCCAAACCTGTTACTGCAGCCAGACCGGCAAGGGCATACATGCTGCTGTCCAGACCGAAAGCATCTCCCAACATTCCGATTGGGGTAATGAACAGCGCCCCGATCCCCCACACCATGCCCATCATTATCCCTGATGCCATCGCCATCCGGTCTGGCGCGAGACCCTGGGCCAACACGATGGCAACCGGTTGGCTTGCAAACAAAGACATGCCAGCCGCGATTAGAAAGAACAAACTGAGTATGCCGTCTGTCCTGACAAAAGCAAAGATTGCCGCCCCGGAAACCAGAAGTGATATCGCGATGACCCATGAACCGGAATAGCGGTCAGAAAGATGGCCCCCCACCAGTCCGCCCAGAGCGCCAAACAAAGAAAGCGCTGACAGACCAAACCCGCCCATTAGAAGGGAGACGGCCCGATTGTCAACCAAAAAGATGGGAAGAAATGTTGTGAAGCCGCCCAATATGGCGGCGCGAAAGGTCATCAGCACGGCAAGGAAAATTAACGGACCGAGAAGCGTCTGGGCACCGTCAGATAGTCCACTCCCGCTTCCCTCTTTCGAATCGGACACCGGCGATTCTTTAGGAACGTCCACGCCGATGAAGCGATAGATCGCAGCAGCGGCCAACAGTCCAAACGGTACCAACAGATAGGTGGACTCCAACCCGAATAGGGTGACGACGCCGACGCTTAGAAGCGGCCCGACTGCAATGCCGATGTTGCCGGCAAACGCGAAAATGGACATAGCCGTGCCGTGCCGCCCGCCGGAGGTCGCCCGCACCATCATGGCCGCGTGTGGATGGAAGATGGAGTTGCTGAATCTTCCAAATACCACACATACCATCAGCAGAGTATAGGTCGGCGCCAGACCGATGAAGCTCATACCCAGCGCCGCACCAATCAGTCCCAGAATCATGAACCAGGCCCGCGGGAAGCGATCCACCAGCCAGCCGATAAAGGGCTGGACTGGCATCAGCATGAAACTTGTGAGAGAGGTAAAGAATCCCACGTCGGTAAGAGTCAGTGCCATTCTGTCGATCAGCAGGGGCCACAGTGGAATCAGTGTGGCATAGTACATATCCCCCACCAGGTGACCGAAGGAGAGCACGCCGAGTCGGAACTTATCAAGTTTGTCCGTTTTCGCGGCCGGCGCTTGCGAAAGCGCTGTCACGTTGACGTCGGAACTCAAGAATTCCTATCCCTTCCCATGCCGTTTAGACAGAAGCGGCCTGCTTGGCTGCCTGCCAGCGGAAACGACTCTTTCGATATTTCGTCAGCGTTCCCGGAAGGTAACCGCGATCTGCGTCCCTCCAGGCACTGCTTGCGTGTACCCGACCCCACCCGTGAAGTTCCAGCAGTAGCCGCCGTATGGCACTTTGACTTCCTCGACGATGTCACCCCAGACATCCATCATGTCTACTACCGCGTCTCCTTCGCGCAAAAAGGTCCCCGGTGGATGTTTGATCCACATCAGCCCGCCTTTATGCAAGGTGAGGCGATCGGCCATAATTGTCAGCCGCAAGCTGTCTGCAATCAGTTCGTGTACAGGGCGCCGGTTGGAGAGTAAAGGCGTCTCAGGCTTTTCCAGGCGGCCAAAACCAGGTGGCTGCTCAGCCTAGGACTGGCTGTTTAGGAAAGACCTTGCCTGAGTCAAGGGTACATATTGGATATTGGAAACGATTCTAGCGAAGGGATTTCGGTCTGTCAAATGCAATATGCTCATCTCCAGGCCGATCGGCTTGTGAATCTCACGATTCCTTACAGCCGCTCTATTCTGTCTCGCCCCACTAGAATTTAGCTGCCCGGTTGTCTATGCTCCGCGCTAAGGCTCCTGTGGACTTCGCTGTGTTATCATTCTGCCGAGGAAGCTTCCCTCGACCAGCGAACCGGTCTTCCAGTTCCTCAGGGAGGGCGGTCAGAAAACTGTCAGGAAGCC
This sequence comes from Caldilineaceae bacterium, assembly GCA_965221345.1. Taxonomy (GTDB): domain Bacteria; phylum Chloroflexota; class Anaerolineae; order Caldilineales; family Caldilineaceae; genus Bin5. Next base: position 2,847,995 of record CBDCSD010000002.1, on the reverse strand, counting down.
AATACGGAAGATTCGTAGAACACTATTCAGACAAGGCCAAGCCGATGACAAGCAAACCCACCGTGCTGGTAGATCCCTCCTTCCGCAGGATGGACGAAATATTCTCAGAAGAGGACATGCGCCGCATGCCCGATATTGTCGATGTCATCTGGGGCAGGTCGGAGCCGATGCCCTTGGATGATGCCGTCGAGGCGTTGACGGGAGCAGACGCCGTAGTCTGCTCAAGCTGGCGTTACGGCGATGTCTTGTACCGGGCGCAAAATCTGCGCGCCATCATGTCGGTCTCGGGCGCGTTTCCCACCGACCTGGACTACGACTACTGCTTCGCCAACGGTATCCGCGTCCTTTCGGCTGCGCCCGCCTTCGGCCGCCAGGTAGCGGAAATGGCGCTGGGCATGGCGATCGCTTGCGCGCGGGGGATCGTGGAGGGCCACCAGGCGATGCAGACGGGCGTCGAGACCTACTTGCACGCCGGCAACGCCGGGACGTTCAATCTCTACGGCAAGCAGGTTGGCATGATCGGGTACGGAGGACTTGCCCGCAATCTGCATCCTTTGCTCAAGCCTTTTGGATGCCGTGTTGCGGTCTACGACGCCTGGCTGGGCGAACGCTACTTGCGCCGCCAGGGCGTTGAGCCGCTTCCGCTGGATGAGTTGATGGCGAAGTCGCAGGTCATATTCGTGCTGGCGGTTCCGTCGGACGAGAACCGGGCCCTGCTCGACCGCGCGCTGCTGGAACGGATCCGGCCGGACGCGGCGCTGATTCTGGTGAGCCGCGCCCACCTTGTCGATTTCGACGCGTTGACCGAGCTGCTGCATGCGGGCCGCTTCCGCGCGGCGATCGATGTCTTTCCGCAGGAGCCGCTCGACCCGGCGCATCCGATCCGCAGCGCGCCAAATGTTGTGCTCTCCGCGCACCGGGCAGGCAGCGTCAGGGAGGCACTCTGGGAGATCGGCGAGATGGTGTTGGACGATCTGGAAGCCATCGCCAATGGCATGCCGCCGCAGCGGATGCAGCGGGCCGAGCCGGAACTGGCGCCCAAGTATGCCAGCACGCGCGTTAAGGGGCATAGAGCCAGATAACGTCTTGCCTCGCAATCCTCGTTATTGAAGGGGCGCGACTAGCCCGCGAGCGCTTGGCGCAGGGCGTCGATCAGGCTGGGCTGGAGTTCGCTGGTCAGTGTCTCCTCGCGCCGGTTGAGTCCGCTCATGTACGCCTTCAAGAGGATGTGAAAGTCGAGCAAGGCGGCGTCGAGGTTGAGGGGATGGAGTTGGTTGTCGTCTTCAAGCCAGTCGAAAGCTGCTTCGGTCATCGCCGCCTGGCCCAGAATGTCCTCATCGGGATAGTTGTGGCTGCCGCGCGCGTGCTGTCCGCGGATGGAAGTCTCCCAGCCCCACATGCTCCAATGTACGAAACCCTCTGTGCCGTAGACAGTTATCTGCTTGTGCACGTTGACGCGCTCATCACCAGCCAGCACATAGGGACCGTTGGCGCCGCAGCGTAGCAGCGCGCTGGCCCCGTCCTTGTATCGAATGGTCGCCATGGTTGCGTCGGGCGCGTAATGTCGCCTGCGGCCTTCCTGCAGGCCAGCGCCGCCGGAAACTTGCGCGAAGATACTGTCCGGCTCCCCTTGCGGGTAGAAGCCGGCGATGGATTGTAGGACGTGAGTGCCCTGGTAGGCCATATTCATACGGGCGCTGGCGTCGACCAGGCGCACGGTGCCGATGGCGCCTTCGCGGACCAGCTCTTGCAGATGCTGGCGGAGGGGATGGAACTGAAGCTGGTGATTGATGGCCACCTTCACTTTGGCGCCGCGAGCGAACTCCCGGATCGGCAGATAGTCCTCGGCCTGAATGGCGAGCGGCTTCTCGATAATCAGCACGCCGACACCGGCGGCCTCGGCGGCATCCATCACTTCCAGACGCACATCCGGCGGCGTGTTGACATGAACGAGGTCCGGTTTTTCGTGTTCGAACATCTCCCGGTAATCGGTATAGCGGGAGTCAACGTTCCAGCGCTCACCGAATGCGTCCAGGTTGGCGCTATTGCGGGTGGCTATACAGGCCAATCTGCCGCGGGGAATGTGGGCGTAGGCGTCGGCGTGCCCGTTGGCGCGCCCACCGCTTACGCCGACGATTCCGCATTTGTAGGTCATGGATGTTCAGGTCTCCGCGTTTGAGTGGGTGACGACTAATTTGGCTGTTGGTTAGAGAACACAAGGTGGGGAACAAGTGGGCTTAAGTCTGGGTCCCCGACGACCGGAGCAGAACTCGGCGCCTTCTGGCAGAATAGTAAGCTAAGGGTTTCCAGGCCGTATTCCCTACCACTCAGCAGACTGGCAGGTACTCATCCTGCCAGACATTCTTAGTCGAAATCCTCCGGTCCCAGATTGGATAGGCCGCTCAATGCAGGTGGTATCTCACCGGCAAACTGGTTGCCGGTGAGATCAAACGTCGCCAGTTTGGTGAGCTTTCCCAGTTCAGTTGGTATCTCCCCTGTCAATCGATTATTGGATAGATACAGACTTTCCAGATTGGAGAGATTGCTCAGTTCAAGTGGCAACTCGCCATCGAGCTGGTTGTCAGACAGTTCCAGCAAATCTAGATTTGTGAGCTCCCCAAGATCAGGCGGTATGGCCCCCGTAAGTCTGTTGCCAAAGAGGCTCAAAAAATACAGTTTGGATAGCTGGCCAATTTCTGGAGGTACGGAGCCCGTCAGTTTATTGGATGAAAGATCCAGTTCGCACAGGTTGGATAGCTGGCCCAGCGATGGAGGTATGACTCCCGTCAGGCTGTTGCCACTGAGTCGCAAAACTTCCAGATTCCTGAGTCGACCTAACGCAGGCGGTATGATTCCCGTAAGTTCGTTGCCAATGATCTCCAACCAGTGCAGCTTGGAAAGTCTGGCCAGTTCAGCAGGAATTCTCCCCGTCAGCCCCTGCCAGGCCAGGTTTAGTCCAATCACACGTAGCACAGTAGCCGTCGGGTCGGTGGCTACGCCTTCCCATTCGCCGATGGGCACTCGTTCATCCCAATTCAACACACCGTCCCCGGCGAGCGTATCCCTCACTTACAGGAGGTTTTCGAAGTCCCCTGTCGGTATGGGGACGGTTCTCTTCCCCTGCCTTTGCTTCCTTCTCTTTGCGCTCATTGCCCCGGTTCGCCATCCGACATCCTACCCTTTTCGTTCTCCTGGCGCGGGTTGGAATCACTACTCAATTGCGAATGGATGTTCGCCAGTCAGTTGTGGGTTGCCATGTAACTCCACATCCTCCAGTTCCGGTAGTCTGCCCAACTCAGAGGGGATTTCTCCGGACAACTGGTTATTTGCAATGTCAAGAATCCTCAGTCTTGCGAGTCGACAGAGGGCGTCCGGAATAGCTCCTGTCAGTTGGTTACCGCAGAGAAGTAGCTCCTCCAGTTTGGAAAGTTTCCCGAACGAGGCCGGTATTGTTCCCGTCAACTGGTTGTTGGAGAGTTCCAACACTTCCAGATTGGGGAGGCTGCCCATAATTGCCGGTAAAGCGCCTGTCAACTGATTGTTGGAGAGATCTAACATTTCCAATTTGGCGAGTTTGCCTATCTCAACAGGAATGGGCCCCGATACCCCCGCATTAGAAATGATAAATTCTTCCAGACTGGCAAGACTACCCAGTTCAGTTGGTATGCTGCCGTGCAGTCGATTGTTGGACAGGCCCAGCAGTTGCAGCTTCGAAAGTTTGCCAAGCGACGCAGGAATGACGCCCGTCAGCCAGTTTCCCGAGATTACCAACTCTTCAAGATTGGATAGGCTGCCCACTGTCGGGGGTATTGAGCCAGTCAGATAATTATAGCCGAGCCAAATACCTTTCAGCGTGGTGATGCGGGCCAGAGCAGGGGGTATGATGCCCGTCAACTCGTTGAAGCCAAGGTTAAGCCATTCCATACTGCCGAGCCTGCCCAGATCAGCCGGTATTCTCCCTGAAAGTTGCCTGTTTCCAAGATTCACTTCCATGACACGGAGCCGAGGCCCGGAGGCGTCGACTCTTACACCGTCCCATTCAGTTACAGGAACATGCTCGTGCCAGTTCAGGGTTCCGTCACCTGCCAGGATGTCCCTGACTCTCAAAAGAATTGCGGCATCACCGAACTTTCCATGGCGGGTCACCTTGCCTATTTGCAACTTTCCATTCTCCTTTGCGAATCGACTCCCTGCAAAGACGTACCAACCACCGGCCTGATCGACAACACATCAGGCATTTAGGGCTGTATGATGTTCAGGAAATGCGCTCAGATTGCTCTGATTTGCGATCCTTCTGGTCCAGAAAGAGCCACACCAGTCTGATTTCGTCGTAAGTGTAGTCGTCTCCGAGGATCTCTTTGACAGGTGACAGGAAGGTGCCGCCGGACTCGACGAAGGCCGCCCTTATCGCGTCGAACCGCTCCTGTGGAGGCATCAGTGGGCTAAGGTCCAACTGTTCGCCCGACTGGATTAGGCGCTCAATGTGGCCGGCGATCGTCTTATTCGTAAGGCCGCGGCGTTGGGCAACTTCCTCAACCGTCATGCCTTGCTGCAGTAGCTGTTTTGTCTGGTCGAAGGTAGAGCCTTCTGGAATCTCTAAATTCATGTCGAGCTTTTTCAGACGGGACCGAATCGCCCCCGGTTGACGCCCGAAGTTCCTTGCCATTTCTGGAATACTTCCTCCTGCGCTTTGCATTTCTTTCAGACGCTCGTCTTCTTCGGAAGTCCAAGGTGCATAGGCTTTTGGATGAGACTGCCGTATATCCTCCAAAATGTAAGAAGGACCTTCGCCTTTCTCCTTCCCGCGGGGCCGACGAGTAAGGATATCTCGCTCCTCCAGGTTGTGAGACTTAGCATGTGCGACTATTGCGGACAAGAAAGTATCGCCCAGTTGCTCCAATTTTTTCTCACCAACCCCTGAGATGCTTAAGAGGCTCTCGCGGCTTTGAGGCAGGTAGTGCGCCATCTGCTGGAGCGTGACATCGCCAAAGATGACGTAGGGCGGAACATTCCTTTCCGCGGCCAACCGGCTGCGTAGTTCGCGCAGCGCGTCGAAGAGGACCTGGTCATAGTCCAGCGCCGCGCGGCTGGCAGATGACGCTTTTTCCTGCTCGCGCTTGGGTCTAGCGAGGGTCAACGACTCGCGGTTTTTGAGGAAGCTTCTTCCCGCCTGGGTTACGCCGAAAGTGGCGTACTCATTGCTGTTTTTGTAGAGCAGACCTTCGGCCACAAGAAGGCCCGCAATCTCTTTGATTTCGTTGTCGGAAGACCCTTTTGCGATTCCATACACGCTGAGATTGCCGTGGTCCCATTGCCTGATGGCCTTGGTGTTCGCCCCCCGCAGCACGCCGCAGACATGGTTGATACCAAAACGCTCGCCGGTGCGAATCACCGCAGACAGGAATTTTTGGGCGATGATGGTGGCGTCGAACTCCTCCTTAGGCGTCAGACAGACATCGCAACCGCCGCAATTTTCCTCAGCCCACTCCTCACCAAAATAGCGCAAAATGTATTTCCGCCTGCAAGTATGAAGCTGGCAGAATTCGACGACCTGCGCCAGCTTCTGGCGGGCGTTGCGCCGCTCCGCCTCGTCCTCGATCTGATCGATGAAGAACTCCTGCTTGGCCGCATCGCCATAGGTGTACAAGAGAACGCAGTCGCTGGGCAGGCCGTCGCGGCCGGCGCGGCCTGTTTCCTGGTAGTAGCCCTCGAGCGACTTGGGCAGAGAGTAGTGGACGAGCAGACGGATGTTGGGCTTGTCGATGCCCATGCCAAAGGCGATGGTGGCCACGATGATGGAGACTTGGTCACGGATGAAGCGCTCCTGGGTTTGACGCCGCACATCGCCTTCGAGACCGGCGTGGTAGGGCTGGGCGTCAAATCCGCTCTGGCGCAGGCGCGCGGCCAGGCTTTCGGTCTCCTTGCGGGAGGTACAGTAGATGATAGCAGACTCTCCTTTGTGCTTCTGCAGCAGAGTCCGAAGGGTATCGAAGCTGTCGCTCTTTTTGGGCAGGACGCTATAGTTGAGGTTGGCGCGATTGAAACTGGCGATGTACCGCTGCGGCTGGCTCAGATGCAGTTGGTCGACGATGTCGCCTCGCACCCGTTCAGTGGCCGTGGCCGTCAGCGCCAGAAAGGGCACCCCGGGCAGGCTGCGACGTAGTTCGCCCAGCCTGCGGTAATCGGGGCGGAAGTCGTGCCCCCAAACGGAGATGCAGTGCGCTTCGTCGATAGCCACAAGGCTGACCTTGAGGCTGGCAAGAAAACTCTGGAAGGCCTGCTGTGAAAGCCTTTCCGGAGCGACATACAGGATTTTGAGAATGCCCTGTTGCGCCTGTTCCTGGACGCGACGCATCTCGGAGAAAGTGAGCGTGCTATTGATCACCCCCGCGGCGATGCCGTTGGATTTCAGCGCGTCCACCTGGTCTTTCATCAACGCTATCAGGGGGGAGACCACCAGCGTCAGCCCGTCGAGCCGCAGCGCGGGCAACTGGTAGCAGAGCGACTTTCCTCCTCCTGTCGGCATAAGGACCAGCCCGTCTCTTGCATCCAGAACGCTGGAAATGATCTCTTCCTGAAGCGGCAAAAAATCGTCATACCCGAAGTACTGCTTTAGCAGGTCTTGCATGGGGGAATGGTTGTCCTTTGGGAGGCGGCGAACAAAAGGCCTCTGTAGTTGGTCAATTGTTTCCAGTCAGTGAGTTCGATGGCCTTGCGACGCGGCAAAGCCCTCAGTCTGTCGCCGACATCAGAACTCGGCCAGCAACCGCGCCCTACTCCCACGGTTTGAGCAGCACCTTGGCACACTGTCCGCTGGCCTGGAGTTCCCAGGCGTCAGCCACCCGCTCCAGGGGGAAGCGATGGGAGATGAGCATGTCAAGTTTGTCAGCATTGGCTGCGATCACGCGCAGAATCTGGGGTGTATCGGCCATGTTGTAGTGCCACGACCCGTGCAGGCTCAGACCTTTACGCAACATATCGGTGCTGATACGGACGGGAGTGGAGTCCGAACCGCTTTCGCCGACGAAACTAACCGTGCCTTTGCGCCGGGTGGCGTCGATGCAGAAGCGATGGGCCGCGACCACACCGGAACAGTCGATGCTGTGATCGACACCGCGGCCGTTGCGGGTCAGCGCCAGAGTTCTTTCCAGCGCGTCGGGATCGGTCGGGTCGATTACCTCAGCGGCGCCTAACTCCAGAGCTTTCGCGGCCCGGTATTCGTTGATATCAACGCCGATTACTTTGGCCCCGCGATGCGTTCCGTTGATGACGCCGCCCAGGCCAACCGGCCCCAGTCCCGTGATCATCAGTGTATCATCAGGGCCTAGCTTGGCACGCTGCACAGCGCCGAAGGTCGGCCCCAACCCGCAGCAGGCCATAGACGCATGATCGTAGGAGATACCATCGGGGATCGGCACCAGCATCCAGTCCTGTTTGAGCAAGAACTGGGACATGGTCGCTCTGCCTTCGCCGCCGCCCGGTTGCTTGGGCGGCGCTGCCGCATCCAAGCAGTGAATGTACTCGCCGTCAAGACACAGTTCGCACTGCCCGCACGGCGATTGTGGCATAACGACGACCCGATCACCCACCTCTAAGCGGCCCGGCTGCGCCACTTCGACGACTTCGCCGGCCGCTTCGTGGCCCAGGTAGGGGGCCTCTCTGCCGGAAACGTAGGTCTTGAACTCTGTACACATGGGAGCCGTATGGACCTTGACAACGACCCAGTTTTCCCCGGCTGTCGGGATCGGCGCGTCTACCACGCCGCCCTGCTTTTGTCCGAATACCGCTGCAGTTTTCATGGTTTCAATCCCTTCTCGATTGCCCGAGATCCCAGCCGTTTCGTCTTGGCCCGATCCCGCGTTGTGTAGGGAAGTACAGTTCGAGCGTTTACTACCAGTTGGTAAACGAGCCATCAAGGCGGCGCAACTGTGGCAGCTCGCGCTTCTGGGACGGTTGGCGGGCGGCCGCCTCTCTGTCGAACTCGATGCCAAGCCCGGGCAGGTCGGTCGGCAGCATGTAACCGTCTTCCCAATCGGGTTGGACAGGCACGACGTCTGGCAGGATTTCTCCCGGTTTGCGGGGTTGCTCCTGCACGCCAAAGTTGGAGGTCGCCAGGTTCATTTGCAGACAGGCTGCGGACGAGACCGGGCCGAGCGGGTTGTGTACCACTAGCTTGATGTAGTGGGTTTCACACCAACCGGCAATTTTGCGGGCTTCGGTGAAACCGCCGGCAATGCACATGTCGACGCGGGCATAGTCGATCCACTCTTCCTCAATCAGCTGGCGAAACTCCCATTTCGAGGAGAACTGTTCGCCCGCGGCGAGGGGCACGTGCGTGCGCGGCCGCAACGTCTTGAAAGAGTCGGGGTTTTCGCAGCGCAGGGGATCTTCAATGAAGAAGGGCGCGTACTGCTCGACCTCTCGGCACAGCCAGATGACGTCGGGAAGATCCAGCCGCGTGTGGACATCGAAACAGATGTCGATTTCGTCTCCGACCGCCGCGCGCACGGCCTCAAATTGGCGTATCGCTGTACGCACGGCGTCGCGTGGTTCGAGAATATCGCCGTCCTGGGGCAACCCCCAGCGCACGAACTTCCATCCTTGTTCCTTGGTTTCCAGGCAGCTTTCGACCAGCGGCTCCACCTCCATCGCATGGCTGTGATTGTGGGGATAACAGACGACCTTGTCGCGCACGCGGCCGCCCAGCAGCTCATAGATGGGCACGCCCAGCGCCTTGCCCTTGATATCCCACAAGGCGATGTCGATGGCAGAGATGGCCGAACTCAGCACGCGCTGGGCCGGAAAGAAGCCGCCGCGGAACAACAGTTGCCATATGTGCTCAATGCGAAAGGGGTCCTGGCCCACGAGCACCTCTTTGAAGTCCTGGAAGGCGCCAATCACCGCTTGTTCGCGGCTTGTCAGACCGGACTCACCCACCCCGTAGATTCCTTCATCGGTATCGACGACGACAAAGAGAAAATTGCGATGGCCGGCCCAGACCGGATAGGCGGTAATGTCGGTGATTTTCATAGTGTGTTCCTCAGAGATGGAAGCGAACCCGATGTCCCCTTGACCCCAGGGACTCCAGCGAAAACGCGGCGGACCTTTGCCGGGATGGAGATGCCCTTTCGACAAAGGCTGTGGCTGCTGGGCAGATTGTGGTCCGGCAACTGTACAGAGTAGACATGCCGCCGCCATTTCTTGCGAAGCGTACACGCGACTTCGGATCTCCGCAAGCCGTTCGCTCTCGTGTAGTGCAGAGAGGGCAGGTATTCTGGACAGTCGGATGAAACTGTTAGGGATAGAGGCGCCATGCGGGATTGGGATGATGTCGACGGGTGAGATTGCTGGGGTATAAGTCTCTGCGCAGCCTGCCAGGAATGAAAACTTGGCGCCGCCCCTGCGATTGCTTTGAGCCGGAAGTGTAGCACATACGGTCGAAACTGGATAATTCGGGTAGGCGCCTGGTGCGATCCACGCCGGGACGCGTTTCTGCCTGTCGCTGGGTCACTACTCTGGATGCCGCCATCTGTTCTTCTGAACGACTCCGCCGCAGGGACATCCTTTGGCTGGCGAGGCAGCGGCGCTCTGTGTAACAGGGAATCGCGGGGGCCTCTGATTTACGCCCATGGAGAGCGCGTCATATTGCAGATCGGGCCAGGATTCCGTATTATGGGGCCATCAACGAACTCAAAATAGTAGTGGAGGATCCCGATGCAAGCGCTCGTCTGGACCGCGCCGGAAAAGATGGAAATGCAGGAGCAGCCCGAACCAACGCCGACCGCCAGTGAAGTGGTGATCCGCGTGGCCTATGCCGGCATCTGCGGTTCGGAGTTGAGCGGGTTTCTGGGCCACAACGCCTTGCGAACGCCGCCGCTGGTGATGGGGCATGAGTTTGCCGGCGAGATCGTGGAGGTGGGGCACGACGTGACCGGCCTCGACGTCGGCGACGCGGTGACGGTCAATCCGCTCACCTACTGCGGACAGTGCCGCACCTGCCACATGGGGTTGACCCAACTATGCCCGGAACGGCGGCTAGTGGGTGCGCACCGGCCCGGCGCCTTCGCCGAATACGTCAGCAGCCCGGCCTTTGTGACCCACAAGCTGCCGGACGGAATGTCCTTGCGCAGCGGCGCGCTGACCGAGCCGGTTGGGGTGGGCGTGCGCATCGGCAGGTTGGCCGGAGAGGTGGCCGGGGAATCTGCCCTCATTATCGGAGCCGGCCCGATCGGTCTGCTGGCCTTGCAGGCGCTCCAATTGGCCGGCGCCGAGCGAGTTTTCATCGCCGACCTCGATCCGGAGAGGCTAGCGATGGGCGGCGCGCTTGGGGGCATCACGATTTCGCCTTCTTCAGCAGGCCATGGCGCGACCGGTCAAGGCGCCGACGTGGTCGAGACCGTTAAGGACGCCACGGCCGGCGACGGTGTGGCGGTCTCGATAGACGCGGTAGGGACCGGCGGAACCCGCACGCAGTGCGTAGCCGCCACGCGCAACGCAGGGACGCTGATCCTCTCCGGCCTGCACGAGGAGACCAGCCCCATGCCGGCCGCGGCGATTATCCGCCAGGAACTTACCGTGCGCGGCAGTTTTGCCTACGGCGCGGCCGACTTTGCCGACGGCCTGGAACAGCTTCACGCCGGCAACTACCGCCTGGATCCATGGATCGTCGAGGCGCCTCTCGCTGAGGGAGGAGATTGGTTCCATCGCCTAATCCGCAGCCCAGGCAACGTTTCAAAGGTACTGCTGGTGCCGGAAAGAGCCTGACCGGCAAGGGGAAAAAGCAATGGTAAAACATGTGAAATCAGACTCGAAAGACCTAACTGTAATCACCGTCAATGATAAAGACGCGCCCGTCATTGCCGCGGCCAACTTCAAAGTCCAACAGATTGCTATGGACTATCAAGAGTTCGGTAATAATGTCGGTGAAATTCAGAAGCAGCATCCTTTTCTGACGAAGGCCCAGATTCAAGCGGCGATCTCTTACTATCTGGCTCACAAAGAGTTTTTTGACGCCAGAATAGAAGAGAGCATTAAACAGTACGAAGAATTACATCGTGATTCAGCCGACTCACCGATCCGCCAGAAGATTCGCGCCCAGCGGGAAACACGTTGAGCCTGGCACTTTACATGGATCATCACGTAAAGAGCGCAATTACTGACGGGCTTCGCAGGCGAGGCGTTGATATCCTGACCGCAGGGGAAGATGGCACCTCACAACTGGACGACGAAAGGCTTTTACGTCGCGCGACCGAGTTAGGCCGTGTTCTCTTCTGCCAAGATGCGGATCTGCCAAAGTTGGCTTCGATGTTTCAGCGGCAGGGCGTTGAGTTTGGTGGTCTATTTTTTACTCATCAACTGTGGCTAACTGTCGGTCAGGCCATAGAGGACTTGGAAGTCGCTGCCAAAGTACTAAGTTCAGAAGACATGAAGAACCGAATCGAATTCCTCCCTCTGTAGCGATCCCGATTGGCACATCCAAGTTTACCTCATAGCCCTTTCTGCCCCATACACTTTGCTCACCATCTTTTTGGAGTCATCAAATGACCACTCCCCGCCCCGAGTACCCGCGGCCGCAATTTGTACGCGAGGACTGGCTCTGCCTCAATGGCCCGTGGCAGTTTGAGATCGACCAGGGCGACAGCGGCTTGGAAAGAGGTCTGCTGACGCGCCCGCTCTCCGGCCATATCACCGTCCCTTTCTGCCCAGAATCCAAGCTGTCCGGCGTTGAAAACCACGACTTTCTGGAGGCCGTCTGGTACCGGCGCGAGGTGGAGATTCCCAGCCAGTGGCGCGGGCGGCGGGTGCTGCTCCACTTTCAGGCTGTCGACTATGACGCCACTGTGTGGGTGAATGGGCAGGAAGTTGGCCGCCACAGAGGAGGATTCAGCCTCTTCACATGCGATTTGAGCCACGCGGCCCAGCCGGGGGAGCGCATTTCAATCGTGGTGCGCGCCCGCGACAACCACCGGGATCCCCAGCCGCGCGGCAAACAGGCCCAGACTTTCGGGCCGCGGGGAGCGATCTATGTGCGCACAACCGGCATCTGGCAGAGCGTGTGGATGGAGCCTGTAGCGGAGATTCATCTGGGCCGGCCGCGGCTTACACCGGATGTGGCCAACAGCGTGATACGACTTGAGCAACCGCTCGTGCATCGTCCGGCAGCGGCGGAGCAGTTTCAGGTTGCAAAGCGAACGGAATTGCGTTTGCAAGCGCAACTTCTGGACGGCGCCGGCGTCGTCACCGAGGCCGAATGCGCTGCCGGACTGGACCTTTGCCCGCAGCTGGAGCTGAGGATTCCCGACGAGCGTCGCCGGCTCTGGTCGATCGAAGACCCGCATCTGTATGATGTCATTCTGCGCCTGGTAGATGAGGAAGGCGCGGTGGTAGACGAGGCCCGCAGCTACACCGGCCTGCGCAGCGTGGCTATCGACGGGAAAGCGATCACCTTGAACGGCAAGCCTGTTTTTCAGCGGCTGGTGCTGGATCAGGGCTACTATCCGGACGGAATTATGACCGCGCCCAGCGACGCGGCGCTACGCCGGGACATCGAACTGAGCATGGAGGCCGGCTTCAACGGCGCGCGCCTGCACCAAAAGGTTTTTGAAGAGCGATTTCTCTATCACGCCGACCGTCTCGGCTATCTTGTGTGGGGCGAATTCGGGGATTGGGGCTGCCGGGGCAACGGCGCGGTGGAGGATCATCAACAGCCGACGTCCTCTTACATTACCGAATGGCTGGAGATACTGGAGCGGGACTATTCCCATCCTTCGATTGTCGGCTGGTGCCCTCTAAACGAGACCTGGCAACCGTTACACGACCGCATCACGACGCTGGATGCGGTGACGCGCGGGCTTTTCCTGGCAACGAAAGCGATGGATCGAACACGACCGGTGCTGGACACGTCCGGCTACGCGCACCGCGTGCCGGAGGCCGATGTCTACGATAGCCATGACTATACGCAAGATCCCAAAATATTTGCCGGGCGCCATGCCGACGTGGCCGCCGGCAACCCGTATTACAACGGACGCGATGGCCAGACCTGGTCGATTCCCTACCGGGGACAGCCGTTTTTCGTCAGCGAGTTCGGTGGCATCTGGTGGAACCCGGAGCTGAGAGCCGGGGAAGACTCCTGGGGTTACGGCGAGAGGCCGCAGTCGATCGAAGAGTTCTACGCGCGCTTTACCCGACTATGCGAAATCTTACTGGACGACCCTGCTCAGTTTGGCTATTGCTATACGCAATTGACCGATATCTACCAGGAACAGAACGGGATCTACGGTTTCGACCGCTCGCCGAAGTTCGACATGGCGCGGATACGGGCGGCACAAGAGAGGCCGGCTGCGATTGAATCAGGTGATGGCACGGTGGCAAATCCATGACTCCAAGCTGTCACCGTAAACGCAAGAATCACTTGATTTCTGATAGCAATCGGTTTTCGCACGGTTCTCCGCTCGCTAGTCACAAAATTTGATGGGACCACAGGACCAGGACGGCAGTGCAGAGTCACCCGCGCCCGGAGATCGCGGTGACGATATTGTCGCCATCGGTTGGACGTTGCGGTTGTTCGGCCAAGCCGGCTTTGGCCGCCAGGACGGGGTAGGCGTCGAGAGCGGGCAGACCGTCCACCTGGGGAAGATCGGGGACGCGCTGCATTGCCCGTTCTATGGCGGGCGCCAGCCTGTCCGCCTTGCTCTGTTGGCGCAGTTCGTGCCGCTCTTTGAAGGTGGGCATCACCTGTTCGGCGAACAGTTCCAAAGACTCGCAGATATGCTCGTGGCGGTTATTGCCGGCCTGCTGCACGAACACTACCTGGTCCACGCCCGCGTCCTCCAGAGCCTCCAGATTTTTGCGTACCTGGGACGGGTTGCCGATTCCGGCCGCCGGTTCATATTTCTCCGGCATGTTGCGCTGAAAGTCCTTCCAAATGTCGAAATCGCCGGGCACGTGGCTGCCCGTAATATAGAAATGGCTGAGGGCGTGGCCGAAGAACTGGAAGTTACGCGCCCCTCGGCGCTCCGCCTCGCTACTGTCCTCGTGAAGCATAAAACCGGCTACGACCGCGATGTTGGGATTGACCGTCCTGCCGATAGGATTACACTCCCGCTCAAAAGTCTCGTAGTACTCCTCTACCCAGTGGGAAGCGCCGGCGGGATCGATAAAGGAAAAGGTCAGCGCGCCCATGCCGTAGCGGGCCGCGATTTTGATCGTCTCCCGGTTCGAGCAGGCCAACCATAGCGGCGGATGGGGCTTTTGCAGCGGCTTGGGCACGACATTGCGCGGGGGCATGGCAAAGCTCTGGCCGTCGAAGCCGGCATACGGCTCCATCACCATCATCTTGGCCGCCTCCCGCACCGATTCCTCCCACATCAGATGCTTCTGCTCCGGGTCGATGCCGAATCCTTCCAGTTCGCTGCGGCTGCTGGAGGAACCGGTCCCCCACTCCACGCGCCCATCACTGATCAGATCGAGGGTAGCGATGCGCTCGGCCACACGCGCGGGATGATTGAAGCCGCTCGGCATGAGCACGATGCCATGGCCCAGCCGGATCTGGCTTGTGCGCTGGCTGCAGGCGGCCAGAAAGACCTCGGGCGCGGAGGAGTGGGAGTACTCTTCCAGAAAGTGATGCTCAACCTCCCAGGCGTAGTCGATGCCAAGCCGATCTGCCAGCTCGACCTGATCCAGCGCCTCTTTGAGGAGGCGATGTTCGCTGTCCTCCGCCCACGGCCGGGGCAGTTGGTGCTCGTAAAAGATGCCAAATTGCAAGAGCTGCTCCTTCTGTGCAGACTACGGGCCGAACTTCAGGCAGACCGGCATCGGCGCCCAGACCATGTCGCCGACGGGCGTGAGTTGGCCGCTGTCGGCATCGCGACTGAAAACGCTGATATCATCCGTGTCCTGGTTCGCGGCCAGCAGCCAGGCGCCGGACGGATCGAGCGTAAAGTTGCGGGGCGTCTGTCCCCGCGTCGAAGCATGGCCTGCTGCGGTCAGTCGGCCGCTGTCCTGGTCAACGGAGAATATGGCGATGGTGTGGTGGCCCCGGTTCGATCCGTAGACGAAGCGGCCATCAGGCGAAACATGAATGTCGGCGCAACTGTAACCGCTGCGGTCGACGACATCTTCGGGCAGCGTCGTATGGGTCTGTATCGGGTTCAGCGCGCCGGTGCCGGCGTCGAAGGCGCACACCGTCACCGTCAGGTCGAGTTCATTGATAATGTAGGCGAACCGTCCGTTGGGATGGAAGTCAAAATGGCGCGGGCCGGCTCCGCTATGCACTGCAACGTGGTCCGGTTGGTTGGCTTCCAATCGCCCGTTGACGATGCGATAAATCATCACCTTGTCGATACCCAGGTCGGCCACATAGACGCGGCTGCCATCAGGGCTCATGGTGGTGGAGTGGGCGTGGGCCGCTTCCTGCCGCTCCTGATTGGGGCCGCTGCCGTGGTGTTGAATGTTCTGCACCGGATCACCGACGGTGCCGTCTGCGTTCAAAGGGTAGACCGCGACATTGCCGCTGTAGTAGTTGGCCACGACGAGCGTGTCGCCGCCCGGTTCAACGACCAGGTGGCAGGGCGAAGTGCCGTGGGTGGGCTGCCGGTTGAGGAAGGTCAGACCGCCGGAAGCCGGGTCGATGGCAAAGCTGCTGACCTGTCCGGCCTCCATATCCTCAGATACTGCGTAGAGTACGTGCCCTTGCGGGTGGAATGTCAGAAAGGAGGGATCATTGTGCCCGGCGACGACACCTTCCTGCCTCAGAGCGCCTGTTTCTGTATCAAAGCGATAGATGTAAATGCCTTCGCTATCTTTCTTAGTGTAGGTGCCAACATATAGCGTGCATTCCGTCATTGCGGTTCTCCTGGTAGGTTCAATTCTTTCGGGTCGATGGTCGATCTATCCTGTAGCAGGATTGGGCAGGTAGCATCATGGTCGTACGACACTCGCGAGGGCTGGCGATTGCCGGCCTGCTGGCTGTCTTGATTCCGGCGCGGGCGGGGGCAGGTCGGGAACATGCTGATAGGCCGGATCGGCTTTCTGCTTGCGCATGATCACGATAATCTCTTTCCACGCCGCCAGCAGGCCCCGTTTGCATTCCGGCATTTCCGACTCAATGCGCCGGTGCAGCTTAGGCAGATTGTAACAGGGCACGCCGGCATACATGTGATGTTCGGTGTGATAGTTCATCTGCCAGTATAGGAAACTGGTGAAGGGATTGAGGTAGACCGTGCGGCAGCAGAGGCGAAAGTCGGGCACGTTATCCTGGAGGCCGGCGTGTTGCAGGTTGTTGCACAGGTAGCGCAGCCAGCCGCCGCAGAAGGGGGCCAAGGAGATCAGGACGGGGAGAAGCCACCAGCCAAAGTAGATGGAAACTGCCAGAATCAGCCCGTGTCCCAACAGAAGCAGGCGCGCCCAGGCAAAGAGCTCCCGCCGCTTTTGCGCTGCTTCCGGCGGGAAGAGTGCGTGCTCCCATTCACCCTCCAGGCGGCCGAGGCTGAGGCGGATGGTCACCCTGACCGCGTCATAGAGATTCCATGGATTCACCACTGCGTTTTTCAGGAAGCCTGCCACAGTCAGTTCCATCGGCAGTTCCACTTCCAGATCGTCGGGAGGATGCAGCGTGTATTTGTGATGCTCAACGTGGCTGGTGGAAAACATCAGATGGTTGCGCCAGACAAGAAAACTGAAAATGCGCATGAACAGAATGTTCAGCATCTTTGTCTTGAAAACCGTATTGTGCGAGAGTTCATGGGAACCGTTGTAGAGAAAGACGTAAAAGGTGCAGTGCAAAAGCAGGATCAGGAGCAGCGCAAACAGCGGCAAATGGGCAGCCGCATACCAGGCCGCGAGGCCGGTCATCGCAACCAGGCCCAAATGGCCGGCGACCTGCAGCGTTCCCTGCCAGTCATCGCGTTGATTGAGCGCGTTGAGTTCTGCGCGCGCCACGGGAACGCGATACCAGGCAATCTTCACAGGATCTCGAAACTTCCGCGTCGGTTCGGTGGCAGGCATCTTGTACCTCCTTTAGCGCCGGTATTAAGTGTTCATTCGTCAGCCACAATGGTTTCACGATCCGGTGTGGAGAAGAGGATCGTCATTATGGCGGGGTCGTCGCCGTCATTGCTGGCGTTATGGACGACATTGGCCGGAATCACTATCGTGTCCCCGGGCCCCATGGGGAAGACCTCGTCCCCCAGTGAGTGAATAATACGCCCGCTGAGCACATGCAGGATCTCTTCACAGTTGGGGTGGGAATGGCGGAAGTTTTCGTGCCCGCCTTTGAGGACAGCGCGCCCGAAGGTCATCGTGGCACTGTTGCCCAATTTTCGATTTGCATACCAGACCAACTCACCCCAGTCGAACTCCTGGACGGTTGCGTCAGCGGCGGGAAGGACAGTTTTTTCGCTCATGGTCAGGTCTCGCTTTGTCGTAAGGTTTCGCCATACCCCGGGCGGGACGGCTGATCGATTCGGCCGGGTGGCGATGGAGATTGAGAGTAGATATCAGTTGCATTCACTCTTGTCCGGAATAGTACCATAGACAGTGGGAAGTGTCACCGCTGTAGAAGCCGAAACAGCGCTAATATTCTGCCGCGACCAAGCCGACGAAGCTGAAAACAGCTCATTCGCAAGGGGCTAATACGAAATTTCGTCAGCCATCTGGATAATCGAACTCAGACCGCCATCGACCACCAGGTGGCTCCCCGTCATATAGCTGGACATGTCGGAGGCAAGAAACAGCGCCGCTTGCGCGATCTCCTCTGGGCGTCCATTACGCTTCAGAGGGCACAGTGGGGCGACTTTGACGCGGTCGCCCCTGGTGTTCCTTTCTTCGATGCCGGTCTCAATCGCGCCCGGGAGGACCGTGTTCACTCTGATTTCAGGCGCGTAGTCCGCGGCCAGCGCCCGGGTCAGTGCCAGCAGACCGCCCTTGGCAGCCTGGTAAGCCGTAAAGTCGGAGAATCCCCGCAGAGCGTGGACCGAGCCGGTGATCACCAGGGCGCCTGCGCCCTGGCCCAACATGTGCGGAAAGGCGCAGCGGGCCAGCATCCAGGTGGCCTTCAGGCAGACATTGAGCGTGCGATCCCAATCGTCCTCGCTGATCGCGGTTGCCTGGCCCATGACATAGGAGGCTGCATTGCTGTGAACGATATCCAACCGGTCAAAATGATCGATTCCGGCCTGAACCATCGCTTCCACTTCGCCAAGTACGCCCACGTCGCCTCGAATGAAGATTGCCTCGCCCGCGGCCTGGTGGATGGTCCGGACGGTCTCAAGTCCTGCCGTCTCGTTGATATCTACGGCAACGACCTTGGCCCCCTCCCTGGCAAAGAGGTGGGCGGTTGCCCGGCCGATGCCAGAAGCCGCGCCTGTAATTAGAGCTACTTTATCTTTCAACAGCATGGTTCACCTCCCCCCTTGGATTCAGGACCAGATGGCCTCGGACTTACAGTGCATCAGAATGGACTTCAACTCCAATATTCCGCTTACGGATTCAGAAGCCGCACCAGTTCATCGTGGATGCTTCCGCCGCTGGCGATGACGCCATTGCCATAGAGGGGATCGCCGCCCTGCCAGTCGGTGATGCGCCCGCCGGCCCCCTCGATGATTGGGACAAGCGCAGCCCTATCCCAGAAGTTCATCACCGGATCGGTCATCACATCGGCGCCGCCGACCGCCACCAGATAGTAGCCGTGGCAGTCGCCCCAGGTATGGTAGCGTGCGGCGCGGCGCGCCACCTTTTCAAACGCAGGGCCATTCTGAAAGTTAGCGACGTTGTAATGGCTGGTCGTCAGGAAGACTGCCTCCTCCAGGCACGCGCATTCCCTCACGCGTACGGGTTCCCCGTTCAGCCAGGTGGTGTCGCCATCGCCGACAAGCAGGTCCTGCACGATCGGCTGGTGGATTGCCCCCAAGAGTGCCTGCTCCTCGTGCACCAGCGCGATTAGCGTACCGAACAGGTAGCCGTGGCTGATGAAGTTCTTGGTGCCGTCGATCGGGTCCAGCACCCATTGGAAGGGTGCCTCCGGCTGATGATGCCCGTATTCTTCACCCAGGATGCCGTGGGAAGGGTAGCGCTCGATGATCAACTCCCGCATACGCACCTCCGCCTGCCGATCGGCAACGGTCACCGGCGTTTCGTCTGATTTGCTGTCTACAGTGTAACCACTACGGAAGTAACGGCGGATGATCGCTCCGCTCTCATCGGCCAAAAGGCGAATGAAATCCAAAAGGGCACTTTTTTCCGATGAGGATAGGACAGTATTGGGCATGGTAGTACACCTGCTGTTAGTGTATAGTGGCTTGTGGAAGGCGCGAGCAATTTGACACGTCCCGCTCCCCGCCGGACATGTAGGTTATGATAGCTTCTTTCTGGCGGATAGTGAAAAGTAAATGGTAGAGTCCTCTCGTTTCTAGATAGCCGGAGAATTCCTATGTCCGTTCTCGACAAATTCAAACTCACCGACCGGGTCGCCCTCGTCACCGGCGGCAACCGAGGGCTGGGCAAGCAGATGGCCCTGGCCTTGGCGGAGGCCGGCGCATCGGTCGCTCTCACGAGTAGAGATCAAGGCCGCGCAGACCAGACTGCAGAGGAGATCGCTCAGTCGCTTGATGATTCGCGGGCGGCCAACGCCGAGAATGGCGTTTCGACGCAGGAGCCGATTGCCAAAGTACGCGGCTACGCCTGCGAAGTCAGCGACCACGAGCAGGCATCGCAGGTCGTACAGCAGGTGATTGCAGACTTCGGCGGCCTGCACATATTGGTCAACAACGCCGGCATCAACATCCGCGGCCCGATTGATGAGCTGCAACCCGAAGAATTTCAAAGAGTGATGGACACAAACGTCAATGGAGTTTGGAACTTCTGCCGAGCCGCGGCCGGTCACTTGAAAGCGCAAAGGTACGGTCGGGTCATAAACATCGGCTCCGCGCTTTCTGTCATCGCCCTGCCAGAGCGCACGCCGTATGCCTCCAGCAAAGGGGCCGTATGGCAGATGACCCGCGTGTTGGCATTGGAGTGGGCGCCGTTCGGCATAACTGTCAACGCGATGCTGCCTGGCCCTTTTTCCACCGAGATGAATCTGGCTCTGGAGCAGGATCCGGAGAAGTACAGGGAGTTTATCGCCAGGATCCCTCTCGGACGCTGGGGGGACCTGGACGAAATCGGGGGATTGGCCGTTTTCCTGGCCAGCGACGCGTCCAGCTTCGTTACCGGCGCCGGAGTCACCATTGACGGGGGATGGACGGCGCATTAACGTTAGACCTGTTATCAAGGGCTGGAATCCTATCGTTCTTCTGGCCGCAAATCGGCGTTTGCCGATATGGAAATCCACCTGAAATTTTTGGCATGCAAACCGGAAGGAAGTGAACGCCGTGAAGATCGTGTCAGTTTCCACTCTCGTCGTCCACGTCAATCACCGGGGAGACTGGCTGCATGTTGTCGTCGAGACCGACGCAGGAATAAACGGTGTGGGCGAAGCCAGCCATAGCGGCAACGACGCGCTCTGCGTTGCCGCAGTTGAGCAGTTCGGCCAGACTCTGGTTGGTGAAGACCCGCGGCAAATCGCCCGCATACGGCAAATGCTGCGCCGCAAAGACGGCGGACGCGTCTACAACACGGCGCTCAGCGGACTGGAACAGGCACTTTGGGATCTGCTGGCGCAATCTTTGGGTGTACCGCTGCATGTCCTCTTCGGCGGAGCTGTCCGCAAACGTCTGCGGCTCTACGCCAACATCAACCGCCATGTCTTGGATCGCTCGCTGGAAGGATTTGCGCGGGCGGCGCGCCAAGCCGTGGACGAAGGTTTTACCGCCATCAAAATGGCGCCTTTCGACGAGTTGAGGCACCCCTATTGCTTCCGAACCGGTCCCAGGGCAGACTGGCGGCCAGGCGTCGAGCGCGTACGGTCCGTGCGCAAGGCGATCGGCGACGGCATCGAGTTGGCGGTCGACTGCCACAGCCGCATGGAAGTATCGGAAGCAGTTATCGTGGGGCAGGAACTAGCAGAGTCAAACCTTTTCTGGTATGAGGAGCCGGTGGCGCATACCGATACGGACGGTCTGGCCGCGGTAGCGGGCCGCGTCCCCCAGCCGATCGCGTCGGCGGAGAGTGTTTTCGGCGTCGAAGGCTTTCGCCCATTTACCGCGCAGCGTTGCGTGGATGTAATTATGCCGGATGTGAAACATTGCGGCGGAATCCTGGAATTGAACGAAATTGCTGCGGCTGCACGCATGAGCCAGGTTCTGGTCGCACCCCATAACCCGGCGGGGCCGCTCTCGACCGCTGCCACCGCCCAGGCAGCCGCCACCTGGCCCAACTTCTATATCCTGGAATATGCCTGGGGCGAGGTCGACTGGCGCTCGGACCTTCTGTCACCGCCGGAACGAATTGAAGAGGGCCACTTGCTGTTGTCGCAGGAGCCGGGGTCGGGACATCGGCTCAACCCTCAGATTGTAGAGGCGTTCCGCGTGACCGGTGCCAGTGGCACCGACTCTTCAAAAGTACGATTTGGCTAGTTGCTGAGTAAAACGGGCCGTGTATTCCCCAGATTGGTCGACGCCTGATCAAGTCTGTTCACGCTGAGCCGGCTACTCTTTCGACCGCCAGCCAGTCGATCTCCAGCCGTTGGGCTTCTTCCTTCGCCACGAGTCCCCAACGGAAATGACCCCAAGGCGCAATCTGTAGGAATTGGTTGTCCAACCAGACGACAAGCCCAAGTGGACCGGCAGGCGCATGGGATGTTTCCAGCAACAGCCCTCCATCCAAAAAAAAGCGTGCCCGGTCCCGCTGCCAGTCGATGGTGTAGACGTGCCAGTCCTGCAAGGCGGCGGGGAGCAGTCGTTCGGCGATTCCCGCTGCCTTCTGAAATGATGGCCACAGCCAACGATACAGACGGGGCACTCGCATCAGTGGAGGGGCCAGGGCAAGAAGGGGCGCCCTCGCCAGAAATTTACAGGTGCGGGTGTCGATGACAGCAGCCTTCCAACCCCAACCCGGCTGATCCAGTGCCATGCGCATGTCGGCATCCGGGCCGGCATAGAAGAACCAGAGGGCTTGGGGCAAAGCGAGCCGGCGCAGGCCGGTCATGCGCAGAGGGTCGTTCCAGAAGCCAAAGCCGGCGGTTCCGGTGATTTGCCCGCTGTCGTGGGAAAAGCGGGCCCGTAAGTTTAGTCGTAGGGGAGGCCGCCACAGAAAGTCGGCGCGGGAGAGGTCCCGGTAGTCGTCAATCTGCGCGTTGGTGTAGACCTGATCAGTTGCCGGGTCGTTCCCCAAGAGGAGGCCGGCACCGCCGGGTCGCAGAAAGCCGGTCCCGCTCGTGGACTGGAGCCAGGGGGAGGACAGCCCGCCAGCAAATCGAGCATAGACGGAAGACGGGCTCACTGGCTAACCCGCTTTTCGACGACGATGACCAATGGTCGTACTGCCCCCCGCCCGACAACATGCTCCTCTATGGTCAGCCCTGACGCCTGTACCGCATTATCGAGCCTCTCGAAAGCGTCTGCAGGAAACGGAAAGACCAACTTGAACGGCAGGCTCAGCAGTGGACCGGGCTCGGCCAGGATCACCTCAACAATGACAATTCGGCCTCCTGGATGGAGACAGCGAGCAAACTCCTGATGGGTACGCTGGTCGAGGATATAGGATGCAGGAAAGGCGCTGACGATCGTATCGAAGGCTTTGTCGGCAAAGGGCAGGTTCTGCGCGGTCCCTTGTACGCAGGGGACTGTCTCCGCCCGTTCGCGGAGCTTTTGCCAAGTGATGCGCTGCATCGCGGCGGACGGTTCAATACCGATGACGCGGCGCTTCCCTCTCTGCAGGACCGGCAGCAGCTCTCCCGTACCAAACCCGACTTCGAGGATTCGCTTCCCGCGAACAAATGGCAGGGACGCCCGGCGCCAGGCATCCCACCGTCCGAGACTGACAGCCCAACTCACTGCATCATAGGCCCAGGCCAACTCATTGTAGAGAAGCCGGTAGAGAAACAGATAGATCGAACGCATTGGGCTGCACATCCGGTCGGCTGGTGCAAGGCCACGTCTGCCAGGTCAGGCGAACAGGGGGGTCATGCTCTGTTCCGCCACCATCGCCGCCATCTCTTCATCGCTTGGGCCCTCGCCGTCGAACCGGCTCGCGGCGTCAAGGACTTTGGGCAGCAGGTTGATATCGCTCGCCGTGTTCAAAAACAGATTCTCTTGGGCCAGAATCCAGTGAACGGCGCGGTCGATGTCCGCCTGCTCTTCCAGGGGCTGGTACCAGGTGTTACGGCTCTTGGGCGTCGTGGCCCAGGGGCCGCGCGCGAGTGATTTTATCGTTTGCACGGCGATGCCCCGTTCGCGCGCCCGACCGACAACCCGGTCGAAGTCGGAGGCGTACTGGCTGTTCTGCTTCATCTGGATGTTCCAGGGCAGCAGGATCGAATCGAAATCAAACGCCTGCAGGCTGCGGTAATGAAAGGCCGCGATTTTGAGGCCGTGCCCGGTTACGCCGATATATTTCACCAGTCCTTGATCACGAGCTTCCTTGGCCGCTTCGAGCGCGCCATTCTCGCCCATGGCCGTTTCCCAGTCGTCCGGGTGACCCAAATTGTGAAATTGGATCAGGTCGATCTTGTCCACGCGCATCCGCTCCAGAGAATGATGAATCTGGGCCTTGGCGGCTGCATATTCGCGTTCGTTGGTCTTGGTCGCCAGGAAGAAGCGGTCCCGGTGCCTTTCGAGCCAAGGGGCGATGCGGACCTCGGCTTCGCCGTAGCTGGCTGCGGTGTCTATGTGATTTACGCCGTATTCGAGCAGCAGTTCCAAGGTACGGTCGGCATCGGCCTGTGTGACTCGGCCTAACGCGGCTGCACCAAAGAGAGTAACGGTGCTGTTGTGGCCTGTTCGGCCAAAAAGCCGTTGTGGAATCATAGATAGATCTCCTTGTGGATCAAGATGTGGCAGTTTAGAAGTCTGCTTTGTCTTCCTGAAACAGGTTGCGGACCAATGTCATGGCCCGATGAAAATCCTGGTGCCAGCTGTCATCCGTCGGCTTGTCCAGTTCGTGCCAGAAAAAGTCGAACAGGTGTCCCCCATCATCTTGTGTGAAGAAGGACCAATGGTCTGGCAGTTGGCCCGGTACGCGACACAGATAGAGACGCCAGTGCTGCGCTATTTCCCGCAAGGTCAACTGACCCAGCGGCCTCACAACTGTAGCGTTCTCGATGCCGGACTCCTCGGCCAGTTCGCGCAGCGTGGCATCTTCCGCCTTTTCACCGTTCTCCAGCGTTCCTTTGACCAACTGTGTGCCGGCCTGGGGATGGCGGAAAGCCAGGATCTGCAGTCGTTCACATCGCCGCAGTACGATGGGAACGACCTTATGCACCAACTTCGCCATCTGGCGCGGCCTCTTTTTCTTCCGCCTGCGTCGGAAAGTTGGAATGCGAACTGACCAGGGGCGATGCGGCTGCCAGCGCGGCGGCATACACGGCCGGCAGAGGAGTACTGGTGGCTTCGGCCAGGGCGTAACAGTCCTCAAACTCGGGCTTTGCGCCGACGGCCTGGCCATCCACCAGCTTCACCTTTACTCGAACCGGCCCGTAGGGCGTATCGACCGTTTCGACATTTCGCTCGGCAACATGGCGCCGGACCGGATATACCCGTACGCCCAGCGTAGTCGTCTCGCGCAGAAGAAGCGCGCAAAGCCTGGATTCATCACCTGGCGCGGCGAGGACGCGCAGCAGCGTGCCGGGCCGAGCTTTCTTCATGGCAATCGCGGTCGTCCAAACGTCGAGCGCGCCGGCATCAAACAGATGACGCTGTACCGGTTCATACAGTTCCGGATTCATGTCATCGATATTTGTTTCGATCACCACCAGAGATTCGGATGGTTCTCGTGCTGGCCCGTCCTGCTCCTCAGAAATCTCTTCACCCAGCCACAGGCGGGCAACATTGGGCCACTCGAAAACCTTCTGTCCCGCGCCATAGCCAATCCTGCGCAAACGCAGCGACGGTTGACGAAACTGCGCCAACTCTGCCAGCAGGGCCGCGCCGGTCGGTGTTACCAGTTCGCCTGGGCCGGGCGCGGCTACGGTCGGTGCGCCGGCGGCAGCCAGCAGCTCGAGCGTTGCCGGCGCGGGCAGCGGTATGCGCCCGTGCATCGAACTGGTCCAGCCGGGGCCGAGCGGAAGCGCCGACGCGCACAGGGAATCGATCGCAAGTTCATGCAGCCCAGCACAGACCCCGGCGATGTCGATTATCGCATCCAGCGCACCGACCTCATGAAAGTGGACCGCGTCCGGCGTCGTGCCGTGAATATGTGCCTCCGCCGCTGCCAGTCGCGCGAAAA
This sequence comes from Caldilineaceae bacterium, assembly GCA_965221345.1. Taxonomy (GTDB): domain Bacteria; phylum Chloroflexota; class Anaerolineae; order Caldilineales; family Caldilineaceae; genus Bin5. The sequence continues at coordinate 2,822,678 of CBDCSD010000002.1, read as the reverse complement.
CGGCACACGCCCGGTGTTTGACCTCCGCCGGCAAGTTGGCGGTCTCGACAATCTCCTGCACGTCGGCCAGATGTCGCTCGGTGCTCTGTTCGCTTACTTCCACATGGATGCGTGTAGCACGCAAACCCCCTTGCATCACCGACTCCGCATGGATGCGCCAACTGCCGTCTGGCAAGTTCAGGCTATCCGCAGTGTCATGAAGCGAAGACAGCGGCCAACCGGCGTCCACCAGGCAACCGAGAAAGATGTCACCGGAAATTCCGGAAGGGGTGTCTAGATAGGCGAGAGGCATGGTTGTTGTGGCTAGTGGCCAGTGGCGCTGGCGCCGCTAACCTGGGTAACACCGGTCACTGACCGAACGCCATCAACTCTTCCAATGAGACGAGCGCGCCATCGGTGCTGCTGTTCGCAGTAGCATTAAGGCCGCCGCTGCGGAATCCGGCCAGGTCGAGGGTGACGTACCGGTAGCCGGCAGCTTTTATGCCGTCGACTATCTCCTGATAGTGGGCAATGACCGTTGGAAATTCGTCCGGCGGCAGTTCAAGACGGGCGATCTCGCCATGGTGGCGCACACGGAACTGGCGCAGACCCAACGCCACCAGAACGTCTTCCGATGCCTCGATCTGACGCAGCAGCTGCGGGTCGATCGCCGTGCCGTGGGGCACGCGCGAAGAGAGACAGGCCATGGCCGGCTTGTCCCAGACCGGCAGCCCCAGATGTCTGGCGATGGCCCGCACCTCCGGCTTTGTGATGCCTGCTTCCAGCAAGGGCGAACGCACGCCTCGCTCCCGGGCCGCGGTCACGCCCGGGCGATCATCGCCCACGTCGCTGGCATTGGTACCGTCGCAGACGATTCCCCAATCCTCTTGCTGCAGAATGTCGTGCAACCGATTGTGTAGTTCCGATTTACAGAAGTAGCAACGGTTGTTGGGATTGGCCGCGTAGTTGGGATCCAGATACTCCTCTGTTTCCACCAGACGGTAGGGCACGCCGATCTCTTCGGCGAGCGCAGCCGCGTCCCGCATCTCCCGCGCCGGGTAGCTGGGTGAGACGCCGATACAGGCCAGCGCGCCCCGCCCTTCCTCAGCAGTGGAGGACCTTCCGCCCAACTGCTGGTAAGCAACCGCCATCACTAAGGCGCTGTCCACGCCGCCGGAGTAGGCGACGATGACGGAACCGAAAGATTGCAAGGTTGCCCGCATCGTCTTCAGTTTAGCGGCGGTTTCCGCTGAGAGGGTTGCTGGGAGCGCTTGGGTCTCAGATTCTTTCATTGTCACACCCTTGCCCTGACTATGAACTGGCTGCTACCTGCGAATTGTATGTGGAATGCGTGTATCCATTACAAGAACCTGGGGAATTGTCTTCTATCTTGCCGTTTATCAGTGCCGCCATGTGGCCTGCGCCAAAGCCGTTGTCGATGTTCACCACGGCCAAGCCGGACGCGCAACTGTTGAGCATGGCAAGCAGGGCCGCTATGCCTCCAAAGCTGGCGCCGTAGCCTATGCTCGTCGGTACGGCAATCACCGGCGCCTGGGTCAGCCCGGCAACAACCGAAGCGAGGGCGCCCTCCATGCCGGCGATGACTACGACAACATTCGCCTGCTGTAGCGTCTCGATATGGGGAAGGATCCTGTGGAGACCCGCAACACCCACATCGGTAATTTTTCGGGGGTCATGTCCCATCAACCGCAGCGTGAGAGCCGCCTCTTCCAGCACCGGCAGATCGCTCGTACCTGCGCATACGACCACTACGCCCGCCTTAAGGTCCGATGCCGGTTCACCGTCCAACCATAGACAGCGGGCCTGCTCGTGCCAATTCAGATCAGGAACACGCTGCGAGGCCGCTCTGAACTGTTCTTCCGTCGCGCGCGTCCCCAATAGCCGGGGTGCCCGGGCAGCCAGCCGCTCCGCGATCAGCCCAACCTGCTCCGCAGTCTTGCCCTCGCAATAGATCACTTCCGGGAAGCCCGTCCGCAATTGCCGGTGATGGTCCAACGTCGCCACGCCTTCAAGCGTCTCAAACGGCATAATCCGAAGCCGGGACAAGGCGGCGTCTACAGACAGCGTCCCGCCAGCTACGTCGGACAAAAGTGCTGCCAACTGTGTTTCATTCATCAGGGGGCGTGTCAGTCAACGAATGGGAATTGACCTCAAGTCAATTCGGAAAAAGTATGCGTATCTCGTACTGCCTGTGTCGCCCGGTCGGCCTTGCAAATGTGCTGCGGCCGGCGCAGAGCAGGCCATCCCAATCAGACAATAGCGCGATGGATATTAGGACCGAAGTCCGCCTCGTAGAACGGGCTGACCATCCGCCCCGGTGGCACCAAGGCGTCGATTTGCCGGCGGTCGTCAGCGGTGATAGTTACCTCAAACGCGCCGAGATTGTCCTCCAGCTGCTCCATCGTGCGGGGCCCAATGATTGGGCTGGTGATTCCCGGCTGCTGAGCACACCAGGCCAGCGCCAATTGAGACAGCGTACAGCCCTTCGCTTCAGCCAGGGGCAGCAGGCCTTCCGTAATCTCATAGAAATTGCCGGATTTGCGGCGGGCTAACCGCGGCTCATTCGCAGCGTTGGCGTAGCGCGCCCCTTCCGGCGAAGGCTGCTCACGCGTATACTTGCCGGTCAGTAGGCCCCCAGCCAATGGGCTCCAGGGGATCAGACCGATGCCGAAAGTACGGGCCATCGGAATCAGCTCTCGTTCGATGCGCCGATCCAGAATATTATAGGGGGGCTGCTCAGAGACAAAGCGGTTCAGTCCCAATTCTTTCGCCGCCCAAAGTGACTCCACCACCTGCCATGCCGAAAATGTACTGGTGCCGAGATAGCGCACTTTGCCCGCCCGCACCAGGTCGTCGAGCGCCCGCAGGGTCTCGTCAATCGCAATCTCCGGGCGGGGCCTGTGCATCTGATAGATGTCGATGTAATCGGTCTGCAAACGCTTGAGGCTGGCTTCACACTGTTCGATTATATGGCGGCGGCTGCTTCCGGCGGCATTGGGATCGTCGTCATCCATCCTGCCGTGGACCTTTGTGGCCAGAACGATGCGGCTGCGCTTACCGTTGCGCTTCAATGCCTCGCCGGTGATCTCCTCGCTGCCGCCGCGGTCGTAGACGTTGGCAGTATCCAGAAAGTTTAAGCCGGCATCCAGCGCTCTGTCGATTATTGGGTAGGACTCTTCCGGCGTTGTACGCCGCCCGAAATTCATACAACCCAGGCATAGGGGGCTAACTTTCATGCCTGTACGTCCGAAATCGCGGTATTCCATTCAGGAGTCCTTTTGCGTTCTGTTGGTGTCAGTCTGCGAACACGTCTCGAGTGTCTTTCGGATGACGCCTTGCCTGCTACACCGATCAGGCAATGGCGCGATGGAGACTCGGACCGAAATCGGCCTCGTAAAACGGGCTAACCATCCGCCCAGGCGGGACCAGTTCGTCGATACGCTGACGGTCTTCAGCGGTGACGGTAACTTGTAGTGCGCCGAGATTGTCTTCCAACTGCTCCATCGTGCGAGGGCCAAGTATTGGACTGGTGATTCCCGGCTGCTGAGCACACCAGGCCAGCGCCAGTTGAGACAGCGTACAACCCTTGGCTTCAGCCAGGGGCAGCAGACCCTCGTTCACGTCATAAACGCTGTCATTCAGACGGCGGAACTGGCGCGGCTCATCTTCCGGTGTGGCGTATCGCGCGCCTTCCGGCGCCGATTGCCCTCGCGTGTACTTGCCAGTCAGTAGGCCCCCGGCCAACGGGCTCCAGGGGATCAGGCCAATGCCGAAAGTCAGGGCCATCGGGACCAACCCCCGCTCGATGCGCCGGTCCAGGATATGATAAGGGGGCTGCTCGGAAACAAAGCGGTTCAGGCCCAACTCCTTCGCAACCCAGAGCGACTCAACAACCTGCCACGCTGCGAATGTGCTGCTGCCGAGATAGCGAACCTTTCCCGCCCGCACCAGGTCGTCGAGCGCACGCAAAGTCTCGTCAATCGCGACGTCGGGGCGGGGCCGGTGAATCTGATAGATGTCGATGTAATCTGTTTGCAATCTGCGGAGGCTGGCTTCACACTGTTCAATAATGTGGCGGCGACTGCTGCCAGCGGCATTGGGATCGTCGTCGTTCATCCTGCCATGAAACTTTGTCGCCAGAACGACGCGGCTGCGGCTGCCATTACGCTTTAACGCCTCGCCCGTTATTTCCTCGCTGCGGCCGCGACTATATACGTTCGCCGTATCCAAAAAGTTAAAGCCGGCGTCCAACGCTCTGTTTACAATTGCATAGGAGTCTTGCGGGTTTGTACGCTCACCGAAGTTCCAACAGCCCAGGCAAAGGGGGCTGACCTTCATCCCCGTTCGGCCGAAATTTCGATACTCCATCTAGGAAGCCCTTTCAGGTAGGGGAAAAGCTTTCAATGCATTGGCTCGTGATTTCTTGCGGTACCCGAACTGGCCTACAGTGTACAAGTGTTTTTGTGCGATGTAAAATCCTTTGCCAGTGAGGGAAGTGTCAGAACCTCAGCGAGCCGATCGGATGAGACGATGTGCGAAGCGTCTTTCCTGGTAGGCGCCGGAGGCATATTGCATTCGTTGCACGCTTCCTTCTACCGCTGGCATACTTAGTCAGCCGACAGTGATACGCCCTACGGCGTCCAAGCATGCAGGTTGGGAACCATGTCCGACACAGTTCCAGTCGAGGCTTTGCGCCAGATTCTACTCCGCATCGACGGCAAGGGTTACAAGGCCTATAGAGAGATAGCCCGTACCTATCAGTTCGCCGGCTTCACGCTTGCCGTCGATGCCGTGCAACCGGACCCTTTCGCAGCACCCAGCCGCTTGCGGGTGCTGGTCCCGCCTGCAGCTGCCGAGCTGCCTGATCGGTTGTATGCCAATGCAAGCCGGACTGTTGGCGTCAGTTGCTACCTCGCCAGGGCCTTTGCCCGCCAGGCAGACAAGTTGTCCGCGCGGCGGGGCAGCGGGAAAAGTGGCGAAATCCGCATCGAGTCGCCCGGACAGCAGGTGTTGGCGAACACGGCGGTGCAGATACATGGCGACGGCACTGTCGAGGCGCGATTTACAGTCGGCCTGCCGGCCCAGGGCAGAAGAGTTCTGGGCCGGCAGGCTTGCAGTTTGCTCCTGGAGGAACTGCCCCGGATCGTCGCCAACAGCTTGTACACCCGAAGCCACCCCGCGAACGATTTGTGGCTCCACGCCGCCGTGAACGAGGACGCAGACGCATTGCGTGCCATGCTGGCGGGACGCGGCCTGATCGCCTTCGTCGCCGATGGCGCGATCCTGGCCCGATCCAGCGGCGTCGACGATGGCCCCCTGGGGGACGACGCGGCCGTTCAATTCAACACGCCGGATAGCTTGAGAGTTTCCTTTGCCTTGCCCCACGCGGGGACCGTGCATGGCATGGGCATCCCTGCGGGAGTGACGCTCATCGTCGGCGGCGGGTATCACGGAAAATCGACCCTGTTGCGGGCGATCGAACGCGGCGTCTACAACCACCGGCCCAGCGATGGACGTGAGCTTGTGGTCAGTGCGGCCGACCTGGTCAAAATTCGGGCCGAGGACGGGCGCTCGGTCAGCGGCGTTGATATCTCGCCCTTTATCGGTACCTTGCCGCTGGGACAACCCACCTGCCGCTTTTCCAGCGGTAACGCCAGTGGGTCCACCAGCCAGGCCGCGGCGATTATTGAGGCGCTTGAATCAGGGGCCGACGGTTTGCTTATCGACGAAGACACAGCTGCCACCAACTTCCTGATCCGGGATGCACGGATGCAGGCGCTGGTGCCGAAGGAGCAAGAACCTATCACCCCCTATATCGACCGCGTGACCAAGTTGCACGCGCAAAACGGCCTCAGCACTGTTCTCGTCTGTGGCGGCAGCGGCGACTATCTGGATGTTGCCAATACCGTAATCGCGATGGACACGTTTCGCCCTCACGATGTGACTGCACGCGCGAAGGCGGTTGCCGCGGCCCAGCCCACCGGTCGGGTTACAGAAGAGAGCAACGCGTTCACAGTCGATTTCCAACGCCGGCCCCAGCCTGGCAGTGTCAACCCGGCGAAAGGACGGCGGGAAGCAAATATCAAGACCCGAGACCTGCAGACAGTTCAGTTCGGTACGGAAACGCTGGACCTGTCGGCCGTGGAACAGATCGTCCAACGGGCGCAGACGCGCGCCATCGGCGCCGCGCTCGACTATGCTCGCCGCCGCTATATCGACGGTCAACGCACCCTGTCGGAGATTCTGGACTTGGTTATGGCCGATATCGAACGCGACGGGCTGGACGTGCTGGATCGCCGCCGCACCGGGGCCCTCACGCGCTTCCGCCGCCACGAGCTCGCCGCCGCCTTCAACCGTCTGCGCTCACTAAGAACGTAAGGACAGCCAACCATGACGCCACAACAGCCCGCTCCAGCCAGCTCCCTCGGCGCCGAATACGCCGAAAAACTCCGCAGGAGCTATCTCAACTTTCGATGGCCTCTGTTCCTGCTTGAACCGGATGAGTACGCCCAGCCCTGCCTTGAAAACGGTTGGACGCCTGTCGCCGCCGTAGCCCACATCGCCTTTTGGGACAATTTCCAGTTGCAGCGCATGCAGGCGGCGCTCGGGCACCGCGAGGAACTGCCGACCGCCCAGACTGTAGAGACGAATGACGAAAGGGCAGCCAATGAGAATCGCAGCTGGGACACGGTAGTGAACGAGGCCGACGAGGCGCGCCGGGCGTTGATCCAATTCGCGCTGTCACTCACTTCGGAGCAGATTGAAGCCGACTATGTGGACCGAGGCCAACGCAGCCCAATCGTAAAGCAGCTGCTGGAGCGAATGCCCGAACATGTGGATGAGCATGCCGGGGAGGCGCACCGCTACTGCTTTTCACTTGAACGTTGGGGCCGAGATCGCTTGTCCAAGTTTTACCGGCGCCACTTCAAAAGTCTGCTGGATGCGATCACCGGCCTCACGGAAGCAAGTTGCACGTCCGTCCCCGTTTGCGGAGACTGGACCGTCCGCGATCTCCTCGCCCATATCCTCGCCTGGGACGAGTACATCCTGGAACTCGTCAAACGCTGGCCCAATATATCGGTGCCCGCCCGCCAGTCACCAGCACCGGCAAGCCCGGACCCTGGGAGCGACGACTCTCTCGCCCAATGGATCAGTGGAGATGTTGGCACGATAAATGCTCGTCTCCATGCTGCCAGGGCCGATCTGTCGATGATCGAAGTGTTGGACAACTTGGCAACCTGTCACCGACGCATTGTCAGCCGCTGCCAGAGACTCAGCGAAGAGAAGTTGCGTAAAGAGGTGGAATACGACTGGGGAGAAAGAGGAAACCTCGTCAATCTGCTCGTTTCGATGTCAGCCCACACGGCAGACCACGCAGCAGAAATCTATGCAGCGCGCGCGGACGGGCGGCTGGTACCCCTAAGTTGGGGAAGCTAACCGGAGTGGGCGTAACGCTTGCTCGTCTCCTGGTTACTCAGGTGAGAGATTTCTGAACGCTGCACCACTTGCCAGCTGTTGCCTTTCCGCTCCAGGGTGAAGATGCAGCACAGGGGCACAGTGAGGCGATCCGGCAGGCCGGTCAGCCCGCGGACGATGCCGACGACCGGCGCGCCGTGGGTAACCATGAGCAGGTTTTTGTCAGGATAGCGGTCGGTCAGCGCCCACGTTGTTGCCGCCGACCGTTTGTGACCGTCATCAGAACTTTCCGGGTACGGGAACCCAATGGCAGCGGTGTACTCCCTATCAATGCGGGGAAAACGCTGCCTACGTTCCTCCTCGGGCAACAACGCCGGCACGCTCTGTACGCTCGGCAGGATTTCGCCGATGCCGGGCTCCAGGCAGACCGAAAGGTCCAGCGCCTCGGCGATGTGGGAGGCGGTCTGGATTGTACGCAGAAACGGCGAAGAGAAAACGCAGTCAATAGGCTCGTCCTGTAAGCTGCGTCCAACCTCCTTCGCCTGCGTCTCACCGTCCGACGAGAGCGCTGGATCGAAAGGGCGCTGCGCTGTCTTAGCCCAGCCGGGGTTCTGGAAGTCTTCCCGATTGCCGTGCCTGATAATCCAAATTCGTTGGCTCACAGTTCGACTCCTCGTCTGCTGCCCATCCCCCTGGCTACAAAGAAAATCCGCCTGCGCTCTCACATTGGCCGACCGACTATCTCTCGCGACGGCAGTTCCAGAGCCATGCGACCGGGGCAGTGTATCATAGCGGCAAGGCTGGAGGCGAAATTGGAGGCGACACATCGGCCTCATGGGAGAGTACCTGGCCAGAGGCGGTGGCACTCCTGGTCCGGCTGACAGGATTGACAGCCTTTGCTATACTGCCAAAGCAGTGTGAATCCGCAGCGCAGTTCTGGCGCCGCCCCTCAGTGGCTGGGCCCGACCAGACGCACTCAAGAAAGCGCTCTTCTCACGCGATGGCATATACTTTCACCGATCACTATCGGGCGGCGCGGCTGTGTCTACGGTTAAACGCTGTCCTCATTGGCCTTGGTTTGGGGCTTCTTCTACTGATATATCCCCGCGATCTGTTCATGACAGCCGGGATCACGCTCGGTTCCGCCTGGACCGCCCGTATAGGGGGCGCGTCGTTGATTGGGCTGGGCATTGGTCAGTTGTCAGCTACAGCTGAAACGGATTTGCCTCCTGCATCATTGTTGGCCGCGGTGATCAGCAATGGCGCGATTTCGATTAGTCTGTTGATCGCATACTTTGATGGTGATATGGTGGCGTTGCATCCCTTTGGTGTGGCCGGTTTACTGGTCATTTTCGTCGTCTGCCTGCTGACAGCCGTACTTTCGGCCCCACATATTCGCCGGAGGGCGGGCCAATATTAGCCTGCGTCCAAGTCGAGGAGCCGCCCTGCCCCGCGTTTCATGGGCGAATCAGCGCGTGTCAGATATCAGTTGCCCACATCCTGGGGCAGACGGTCCCCGCCGCGTGTGCGCCAAAGTTGGGGACATCCCCCCTGGGACCGCGGCCGTTTCGCCCGCCGCCTGCGCAGCTTACCAGAGAAACGCCCCAAAACCGACCCCATTTTAGTATGCCCACTTTCGTGCTTGAATTCTTGGGAATTTCGAAACTCTGTGCTAGAATGTACCGTCTTGTCCGACCTTTGCATACCTGTGGAAGGGAGCAGCGATCCATAGTCTGAGGCGTGCAAACGCAAGCAGCCATGGCAGGATCTCGACAGGCGCTCGGCAATACATTCAGGTAGGGCAGTCCCCGCCCGGAGGAACCAGAGCAATGAGTTACGATGGACGATGCTATCAAGTAACCATCGGAGAATGCGAACGAGAATTGCCGATTTTCCAGGTGGCTCCCGGGGTCAAGATCGCCATTTTCAATATGCTGGGTGACACTGAAATCGTCGAGACCGCCGCGCGCATGTTGGCACACAATGTTCCGGCGAACGCCGACGTAATCCTTGCGCCGGAGGTGAAGGCCGTGCCGCTGGGCCATGCTCTGTCTGTTGCAACCGGCCTCCCCCTTGTGATTGTGCGCAAAATTCGCAAACCGTATATGGTCAACTGCCTGGAAACCGAAGTCGTCAGCATTACTACGGGCCAGCCGCAGACGTTGTATATCGATGGCAAAGACCTGGCGCTGATCAAAGGAAAACAGGCGTTATTGGTGGATGACGTTGTCAGTACGGGAAGCACACTGAAAGGGCTACGTTCCCTGATCATGGCCGGAGGCGGGCAAGTCGCGGGCGAGATGGCCGTCTTTACCGAGGGGAACCCCGACGCTTGGGAACAGATAACCTCTTTGGGAAATCTGCCCATTTTTACGGATTGAACCGGGACTGGAAACCTGTAGCAAGCGGCCAAACGCAGAACCATGATACTGACTGAACAACTTTCGCGAGTCGAAGATCGTTTCGAAGAGTTGGATCGTCTGATGGCTGACCCAGATGTCCTGGCCGACTACTCGCGCGTATTGGAGCTGGCGCAGGAGCGCAGCAGTCTGGAGGGGGTTGTCGGGGCGTTCCGCCAATACCAGGAACTGCAGAGTCAACTGGCCGATAACCGGGCGCTGCTGGCGGAGGACGACGACCCGGAGTTGGCTGAACTGGCCGAGTTGGAAATCGCCGAACTAGCGGAGCAGGCTACCGGTCTTGAGGATGAACTGCGCCGTTTGCTCCTGCCCAAAGACCGCAACGACGACAAAAACGTGATCGTTGAGATACGCGCTGGCGCCGGGGGGGATGAGGCCGGGCTGTTTGCGGCTGTTCTCCTACGCATGTATACGCGCTGGGCCGATGATCACAAATTCAAGACCGAGTTGATGAGCGTTAGCGAAACCGGTGTGGGAGGCATAAAGGAAGCGATCCTTGAAGTACGAGGCAAGGGCGCTTACAGCCGGTTGAAGTACGAGTCGGGCGTACACCGGGTACAGCGCGTACCCACCACGGAAAGCCAGGGAAGGGTACATACAAGCACGGGTACTGTGGCCGTGTTGCCAGAGGCCGAAGACGTGGAAATCGAAATCAGCTCAAATGAGATGAAGGTCGACGTGTTCCGCAGCAGCGGTCCCGGCGGGCAGAGTGTCAATACGACCGACTCAGCCGTTCGGGTTACCCATCTCCCTACCGGAATTGTCATCAGTTGTCAGGACGAAAAGAGCCAACTCCAGAACCGGCTAAAGGCGGTACGCATTCTGAAGACCAAGCTCTACGATATCGAGTTGCAGAAGCAGTTAGACGACCTGGGCGCGGCGCGGCGCAGCCAGGTTGGCTCGGGCGACCGCAGCGAAAAAATCCGCACATACAACTTCCCGCAAGGCCGCGTAACCGACCACAGGATCAACAAGACTCTCTTCCGTTTGGAACAGGTTCTGGATGGCGATCTTGACGAATTGATCGTTGACCTGGCTGCGTTTGACCAGACGCAACAGCTGCAGGCCATGAGCGAGGAAGCCTAGAGCATGTTAGAGCAAAAAGATAGGCGTCCAAAAAATAGCCTTTCGACTCCTTATTTTGCATCAGACCATCCAGACAGGACCGTAGACGCGCGCCAGCGCCAGAACGAAGCCGGCGGACGCCCCGCCCCTGACAGGGGCAAAGGGCCGGCAGTTCAGGAAGACGCGGCAAAAGGGGAAATAGAGATTCAGAACAGTTCGCTCCAGGACCCATTTCATTGGAGTCTGACGCAGGGAACACCGGTCGGGCGTGCCCTGATTTCGGCGGCGCAACGGCTGAGTGAATCGGGCAGCGAGCCGGCACGGCTGGATGCGCAGGTGCTGCTGGCACATGTCTTGAATCAGAGTCGCAGTTGGCTCTTTGCCCACCACGATCATGAGCTCAGCGACGGGGACTGCCACCGTTACGCAGAACTGATAACGCGGCGCAGGCGGCGTGAACCGGTGGCGTATCTGTTGGGCCGCAAGGAATTCTACGGGCTGGAATTCGCGGTGGACCGGCGCGTTTTGATTCCCCGTCCGGAGACGGAGTTGCTTGTCGATCTTGTGCTTGCACAGATCAGCGACCGAGCCGGTCGGCCTGTCGTGGTAGCCGATGTCGGCACCGGCAGCGGGGCCATTGCGATTACCGTTGCCGTACATGCGCCTGAGGCGAAAGTATATGGAATAGACGTCAGTCGCGACGCGCTCGACGTGGCCGAAGAGAATAAAAGGCGTCTTACCCCGGAGAGCGGGCCGCTGTTTCTTGAAGGGGACCTTTTGAGCCCGCTGCCGGAACCTGCAGATGTAATAGTGGCGAATCTTCCTTACATAGCTGACGAAGAGTATTCCGGCTTGCAATCAGACGTGCGGGACTACGAGCCGCCCGTTGCTTTGCAGGCAGGCGCCGAAGGGCTGGACCTGATCGAGCGTCTGTTGGAACAACTCTCGTCCAAGGTGCACTCAAGAGGCGCCGTGTTGCTGGAAATTTCCCCCAGGCAGGGAGAAGTTGTACAGGAGATGGCCCAACAACTGCGCCCCAAACCTTCCTACGTCGGGCTGCGCCGGGATTACAGCGGGCTGGTTAGAATGGTAACGCTGGAATTCTGACTTCGATTCATGCCCCAGTTGGTCGCGCCGCGAATCTTATAGCTGGCGACTGACACACGCCCGCCGGCCAAAGCAGTCCCTACACCCTTTGGCATTTTTGGGTCACTCCTGAAAACAACTGAATTCTTGCGTTTTAACTGAAAACCTTCACGGGAATCCTTTTTCACTGTCGGAACAAGCATGCAAAAAAGAATTGAGTTGGTCGTCCTTGATATGGACGGCACTATCTATGGCAGACAGTTCGCAGGCGGGTTCTCGGCGCGGGTGCGCCGTACGATTGCCGCTGTGCAGGATGCGGGAACGCCGGTAACCATCGCCACGGGACGGATCTTTGACTTTGTGCGCGCAGTCGCCCCGAATTTGGGCGTTTCGCTGCCGGTGATAACCGCACAGGGTGCGGTGATAGGTGATCCGATCAGTGGTGAGGTGTTGTACGAGGCGTTGATACCGCAGGAGGCAGCGCGCAGCGTGGCAGCGTGGGCTGATACGGAAGAGCGCACTACCGTTTTCTATCTCAACGGTTCCGGCGGGCGCACCCGGTTGGTACAGAGCGCGCCAGGCACAGCCAGCGAGTGCAGCGGCTGGGAGGGTTGGGATAGCGCAACTTATGACCACTGGTTCGGCAGCCCGAGAGAGTTGCATGCCTGCCTTGCGGATGTTGTGTGCGAACCTGGGGCCCGTCCTCTGAAATTCATCACCGTCAACGACCATACGCGGGAACCTGATCAGACGGCGGCGCTCCAGCAGCAGTTTGGCGGCGGCGTTCACATGAGCCGCTCCCACCAGTTACTAGTGGAGGGAACCGCTCCCATGGCCAACAAGGGCCACGGTCTCCTGTTTCTGTCGGAACGGCTCGGCATCAACCCCGACCGCGTTTTGGCGATCGGCGACAACGAGAATGATATTCCGATGTTGCGGGCAGCCGGCCTGGCCGTGTGCATGGGGCAGGCCACCGCGGTCGTACAGGCAGCGGCAGATTGGGTCGCGCCGACGCTTGAGGAGGATGGCGCGGCCGTGGCGATGGAACGATTTGTCCTGTCATAAGAGACAGCCGCAGGCACTTTTTTCGGTACTGCTTCCGGCTCGGAAGGCTGATTCATTCGAGACGCGCGACAGCCGCATTTTGATTTTGTGGTATTCATGGCTTTGCTGCTATACTCTTGGCGAAATTGCAGCCGAGTCGTAAACAAAGAGATTCCCCCTCGCAAGTGCAGTGGCTGCGAACCAGCAAGTATGGCGGTCCTCGCCGCCAAAGACACCTTTGGTTTCACGAGCAGCAGAAGTGTACTCGACCGGACAAGGTCAATAACCCAGCGGCCAGCGGGCTATTCGCAATACTGCCAAACGGCCGCCGCGGTTGTCTTTAACGTAAGCAGTTGAAACCCTACAATCAAACGCTTAAGGAGAATGCACACCATGCAAAAGAAGCAAAGTGTAACCCGACGTCAGTTCTTGCGGCTGACTTCTGCTGTAGGCGCCACCGCTTTCCTGGCTGCCTGCGCGGCGCCGGCGGCCCCTGCTGCCTCTGGAGACGGTGACGGCGAGGCGATGGCTGAAATGATCTCGCTTCGCTATCAGTCACGGGAACCGGAGCGGGCCGCCGGCATTGCCCAACTCTGGAAAGAGTTTTATCCCCAATTCCAAGAGGCCAATCCCAACATCGAGGTTGAATTCCTGCCCGATCCGGGTGGAGCCAACCGGCGCGAAGGCGCTCTGAGCGCGATGGTCGCCGGCAACGCCCCCGATCTGACCGAGTGGTGCTGCTCCAGTTCTACGTTCTTCATGCAAAAGGGCGAGACGGTCAGCTTGCAGCCCTACATAGACCGCGATGCAGAAGAAGTTAACCTGGACGACTACTACGACAAGCAGTTCGATCCCTGGACATTGGACGGTGATATCCACCTGATGCCCCGCTTCACCGGCACCCAGGGGATTTATTTCAATAAGGACATGTTCGACGCCAAGGGCATCGACTACCCGCCTCAGGAGTGGGGAGCCTGGAATTGGGAGGATTACACCAACCTTCTGCGCCAGTTTGCCGATGCCGATGCCCAGCCGCAGCTCTGGGGCACGTCCAACTACGGCCTGAATGCCAACTGGCTCTCCCAGTACTGGATTCGCGGCTTTGGCGCCAACATGGTAGACCCCGAAGACAACACACATTGCGGCCTGGACAGTACCGAAGCCTACGAAGCGCTGGAGTGGATGCGCAGCATCATCCACGATGAACCTCTCTTTGCCTACGGCGCCGATATTGGCATGGGCGTCGTCGAGCTTTTCCTGGGCCAGCGCACCGCTCTGATGGAGATCGGCCCCTGGAATCTGGGCGTGCAGGCGGACGGCGCTACATTCCGCTGGGACGTAGCCCCCATGCCTGACGGTCCTGCCGGCCCAACCACGCATCAGTCGGTGGATGGCACTATGGTCTGGAAGGGAACGGTACACCCGGACGAATCCTGGGAACTCATGAAATGGCTGACGAGTCCGATGTACGGGCGTTTGTACATCACATGGGCGCAGAAACAGCCTTCACGCAAAAGCCTGCTGCCGGAGTATGCGCAGATAATGCGCGCTGCCAACGAGAAGTTCGAGGATATCAACCTGGATGTATTCACCAACTCCGTTGGCCAGGACATTGGCGGACCCGAAGAGATGTTCGCCGAGGATCTGATCTGCAAGAATCAGATCCTGAAACCGGCCTTCGACCTGGTGATGTTGCTCGGAGAAGAGCCGGTTGACCTGATCGTTCAGCACGGTGACGTGGCAACCCGCTTCAACCGCGGCGAAATCAACATCGAAGATCTGGGCGCAGAACTGGATAAACTCAGCTAATAAGTCGATCAGAAGGGCGTGGGAGGAGATCCTCCCACGCCTTCGTCGGACCAGGCAACGAATAACTGTAGTGGTCAGTGACCAGTGACCAGTGGCCAGAGGATGGTGCAGTTGCCTTCCACTGGCCACGAGTAACTTCAAGCAGGGATACACATGGCCAGCATCAGCGAAAGCCAGACACGGAGAGGGATACTCTCGTGGTTGAGACGGGACGGCAAGCCAATGAAACCGTCCACGCGCGAGGCGTGGTACGGGTATCTGCTTGCATCGCCGTGGATCATCGGATTCATTGTCTTTACAGTTGGGCCAATGCTGGCTTCGCTGGTTATCGGCATGTATCGTACCGACTTTCTGACTGAGACGACATTCGTCGGCTTGAGATGGTATCAGAATGTTCTGCGCGACAGTCTCGTGCGCAAAGCGCTGATCAACACGGCGATCTTCAGTTTTACGGTCGTGCCTATCAATACTGCGCTGGCGCTGCTGATCGCAGTGATGCTCAATCAGGGCATACGCTTGCAGAGTTTTTGGCGCACGGTCTACTACCTCCCGTCCGTCGTATCCGGCGTGGCCGTATCACTGTTGTGGAAGTGGCTCTACCAACCGGACATCGGCCTGCTAAATTCGATCCTCGGCCCGATTTTGCGCCCCTACGGCATAGACCCCCCCCGCTGGATTTTCAGCCAGGAGTGGGCGCTGCCGTCGCTCATCATAATGGCCTTCTGGGGCGCGGGCGGCGCTATGCTTATCTATCTGGCCGGGCTGCGGGGGATCCCGACTTCTCTCTATGAAGCCGCCGAGATCGATGGCGCCAACTCCTTCCGCCGCTTCTTCGCGGTCACGCTGCCGCTGCTAACGCCGACAATTTTCTTCAACGTTGTCCTCAACATCATTATATCTTGGCAGGTCTTTACGCAGGCCATGGTCATGACCCGCGGCGGCCCCAACAACGCCACCCTCACTATGGTCTTGCACATCTACAATACCGGCTTCCAGAATTTCTATTTCGGCTACGCTTCCGCGCAGGCCTGGTTCCTATTTGTCATCGTACTCGTTTTTGTCATTCTCGCTTTGCGGAGCGCGTCGTCCTGGGTGCATTACGATCGGGTCTAGGGCGCGAACTCGGTATCCTAAGAGGCAGGAGCAACTTGCATGGCAACCACGGTCCAAACAAGAACGGCTGTTCACCAGGCCGAGCAACTTAGAAACAGCAAACTGACTGAAACACTCTATCGCCTTCTCCTTTATGGGGCAGTCATCCTGGGCGGCCTCATCTTTGCCATTCCCTTTTACTGGATGTTGCGCACCTCGGTCATGCCCACAACGCAGGTCTACCTCTTCCCGCCCGAATGGTGGCCTGAACGTTTCGAATGGCATCATTTCAAGACCCCATTTGCCGTCTTTCCCTTTGCCAAGTTCTTTCTCAACAGCGCCTTTGTCGCAGCTGGCAGCGCCATTGGCGCAGCCCTGTCCTCTTCAGTAGTCGGTTTCAGCTTTGCCCGCCTCCGCTTTCCTCTTCGAGATATAATGTTTGTCGTCGTCCTTGCGACCATGATTTTGCCTGAACATGTGCGCCTGGTCCCTACTTACTTGCTTTTCGTTCAGCTTGACTGGATCGGCACCTACCGGCCTCTCATCATCCCCAACTGGTTCGGGCCCGCCTTTTATGTATTTCTCATGCGCCAGTTCTTTATGACCATTCCGAGGGAGCTGGATGATTCCGCCATGATCGACGGCTGCAATCCCATCGGCCTGTTCTGGCGCATCCACCTGCCATTGAGCCTGCCCGCGCTCGGCGTCGTCCTTATCTTTATGATTACAAACCAGTGGAACGACTTCCTCTACCCACTCATCTACATTCAGGGCGTGTCCAACTATACGGTCGCCCTCGGTCTCCGTCTGTTCGAAGGACACATGACTAATAACATGCAGGCGCTCATGGCGGCTTCAATCCTCGGCGTCCTGCCGACAATCATTCTCTTCTTCTTTGCCCAACGCTACTTTGTTCAGGGGATCGTCATTTCAGGCGTCAAAGGGTAATCTCCAGTAGCTTGCGCCTGGCTGCCACCACTTTCGCAGGCCACGATCAGTGGCCCCCGTCATAACGAGAGGTATCGAACATTGCGTTCCAAAGAAGAAGACAAGCAACTGGACTACCTGTTCGACCTGCAAGGCTATCTCGTCCTCAAAGACGCGATCTCCAAAGATGACCTGCGTGAGATGAACAGTTGGGTGGACGACCATTGGGCCTACGTGGAAAACCCGCCAATTCTTGGCCAAGCGCAACTCAATCTGAATCCGGACCCGGAGTACTGGATTGGCAACGTAGAGATCCACAGCTACGGCCCCGACGATGGCGTAAACTTTCAGAACATCATCGAAGGCGGTGCTGTCTTTGAGCGGCTTATTGACCACCCCGCCTTGCACCCTCTCGCCGAGCGATATATCAATCCGGTCAACGGGCTGTCGATCCACGAGAACCTGCTCAATGTACGCGGGCCGGGCGGTTTCCTCTACATCCATTGCGGGGGACACGCACCCCTCTTCTACTTGACTTTCCGCCAGCACAATACGGGCGAATGGATGGTAGGACAGATCAACGTACTGATTGCCTTGCACGACATCGGCCCCGGCGACGGCCCTACCGTCCTGGTTCCCGGCAGCCACAAAGCAACCGAAATCCATCCTCGACTGGAGTTGGATGGCAAAGGCATAATCGCCGCCCACCACGAACGAGAGGCCGCCGGCACGGCCCTGGGCATGAAAGAGATTCACCTGGAGGCAGGCGACGCTCTCTTCTTCACTGATGCCATCACCCACGGCTCTGCCGAGCGCACCAATCCGGGATACCGCCGCTCGGTCATCTACCGCTACGCGTCCCGCTACCTGCGTACCCGTTTCAACTACCAGTTGTCACCTGAACTGGCCGCCCGATTGACTCCCGAGCGCCGTGGGATTCTCGAGCCGGTTGCGCCGCGCGGCAGGATGCTGACACCGGTAGCCGCTAGATAGTGGCGGTAGCGCCACTATCCACAGTTCACGGCAGCGTGCGCAATGGATATACTCTACATTCATCCGGCCAAACAGGAAGTCGAAGCCCGCTATGACAAATTTCGCTCCTGTCCGCCCTACCCCTTCATTCCAGTGGGTGTCGTCGGATTCGTCAACATGCTGCGGGCCGAAGGGTATCATGTCCGCGGCCTGAACCTTCCCGTTGAACTTCTGCAGCGTCCTACTTTCAGCCTGCGCCAGTGGTTGCGCAGCCAGCGCATTCCGCCGAAACTGGTTCTGATCGATCTCCACTGGTACGAACACTCCTTCGGCGCTCTCGCCGTAGCCCAAGCCGTCAAAGAGACTCTGGCCGACGCCACCGTGGTCATCGGCGGTCTGACAACATCCTATTATGGCGAAGAGATTCTGGCCGACTTCCCCTACGTCGATTACGCGATCCGCGGCGACGCCGAAGAGCCGTTGCATCAACTTGCGGCCCAGGTGGTTGGCAAGGGGTCGTCACGCCTCGACGACGTACCGAATCTGATTCGCCGGCCCGGTAGCGTTCAAAAGCCGGAACAAAATCTCGGCTTCTATTTCGCCGACTCTTCCATGCTTGACAGCCTCGATTTCGTGTCGATGGACTGGCTTTCCAATCAGCGCGCATACGCCGCGCTGCAGTATTCCGGCGCCGGGCTTGTCACGCTGCGCAAGCCAAAGCTGCTCAGCCACTGGCTCACCGTTGGCCGCGGCTGCGTCTTCGACTGCATCTACTGCGGCGGCGGCAAAGAGTCCCACAGCGAACTCGCCGGCCGCGACGGCTATGTGATGCGGTCACCGGAGGCGGTGGTGGAAGACGTGGCCCGCCTGGCGAAGGAAGGCTTTCAGCAAGTCAATCTCTCTTTGGACATTGCCACCTATCCCGCCAAATGGTGGCGCGCCTTCTTCCAGCAACTGCGGGAAAACGAAATTCGCATCGGCATCTACAACGAGTTTTTCCAGCTTCCCTCAAACGACTTTATCGACCAAATGTGCACCACGGCCGACCTGGCCCACACCGAAGTCGCCATCTCGCCCCTATCCGGCGACGAGGAAGTGAGGCGGCAAAACGGTAAATTCTATACAAATGAACGCTTTCTGCGTATGCTGGAAACGCTCAAAAAGCATGAAGTGCCGATCTTTATCTATTTCAGCTTGAATCTGCCCGGCGAAACCCCGCAAACGTTCAAGAAGACGCTCCAACTGGCCGACCAGATCGGCAAGACCTATCCCCATCACCTGCTGCGCATGCTCAACCCCTGCCACACACTCGACCCCATGTCGCCGATGAGCCGCCAGCCGGACAGCTTTGGCATGAATGTGCATTTCACGCGCTTTCAGGACTATTACAACTACTGTAAAGGCACAGGTTGGGAGCCTCGTAAGGTAGTGCGGGGTCAGCACCGTGGATTCGAAATGGCAAGCCGCCCCACCCGCATCGTCGAACAGATGGCTCAGATTTGGGACGTCTTTGCCCAAGCCCAGCAATTCCGTTGCTTCCCCGTTCCCCGCGGCTGGTGAGACTCGCGTCAGTTGAAACCACAGTCGCCTCGCCCTCGGATCGTGACCACCTTACTGGCCACCAAGACTGCACTGTCATTCGATCAGGTCCACAACGCATAGTGCCAGAGTTGCATCGGCCTTCATTTTCGGGGAAAATAGGGGCAACATTTTCTTGTTTTCGATTCGACTGACCAGTCGGTTTAGACGGGCCTATTTTGTGTGGATTCCATGACCGAAAAACCAACCCGCAGTCCTGAAACGACCAGGGAGCGTATTCTGGATGCCGCCCTGAGCGTCTTCAGCAACAAGGGCTACCACGATGCGCGACTGGACGAAATTGTCGCAGAATCCGAAACTTCCAAAGGCTCAATCTATTTCCACTTTCCCAACAAGGAACGCCTCTTTCTGGCGCTGGTGGAAAAGTTCGCAGACTTGGTTGAACGTCGGGTCACTGAAGCGATTGAGCAGCATACTAGCCCGATGGCCAAAGTCGAGGCCGCGCTGGAGGCCTGCCTGGAGGCATTTGGCCGCTACCGCCGTCCGGCCAAGGTGATGCTGGTCCAAGCCACAGGTTTGGGTACCATCTTCGAAGAAAAGCGGCTTGAAATCAACGAACGCTTCGCCCGGCTGATACGAATCTACCTGGACGAAGCCGTCGCCGCCGGTGAGATCGAAGCGGTAGACACTGACGTGATTGCCTATGCCTGGATGGGCAGCATCTATCACCTGACCATTCGCTGGGTTTACAGCGGGGAACCGGCGCCGTCACGAATCGTCAGCACGCTGGTGCCAATGCTGTTGCGCAGCGTGAATTACATACGAAACTGAAGATTGCCGGTTGCGTATTCGGCGTAGCACTGACTGGACAGACACCAATGGGCAGTGGATGGGATGATTTGAGATGACTTTGGAACATCGCCTTGAAGGGGCCGCTGGCGGGCACTCTACTGAAATTGCCGTGGGCGATGGCTGGGTGGATAGCGCCGCAGCCGGAGGCGGGGACGAATACAGTGTGGAGCGTCACGGCCGCCTGGTGAGCGCCAGTCTGCCCGTGGCGGACCTGCCGGTAGAGCGCTTCCTTCAGGCAGCGTCCGGTCAGGAGCGATTTTTTTGGCGCGACGGCAGACAGGGCATCGCCTTTGCTGGGATGGGGGTGGCCGCCCACCTGATGGGCTACGGTCGCAGCCGAATTGCTGCCATCCAGCGCCAGGCCGGCGAGCTTTTCGCCTCTGCCGAAACTGGACCTGCCACTCGTCACCGGCGGGCGCCCAGGTCGGAGTTGGCGCTACCCCGTTTGTTCGGCGGCTTTGCCTTTCGCGAGGACTTTGCACCAGACATTGTCTGGACCGGCTTCCATCCGGGCCATTTCATCCTGCCCCACTACCAGTTGGTGACGCAGGGCGGGCACAACTGGCTGACGATCAACGCACTGTTGCCCCCGGAGGAGAACGCGGCGGCGATTCTTCCCCTTTTGGAGGAGGCTCTGGAAGCACAGGCCGAAATGCTGTGCGGCGCGGAGGAGATCGATGTGAGCGCAGAGGCCGGTATCCCTTGCCCGACCAGGGAAGGGAAGCCTAGCGGCCTCGAGGTAGACTATCCACTGCCATACGCCGATTGGGAGCAGTTGATCGAGAGTGCCCGGCGGACGTTTGCAACGACTCCGCTGCAGAAGGTAGTCCTTTCCCGGATAGCGCAACTGCGGGCGCAAAAGCCCATCCGTATCATGCAGACGCTGACACATCTTTGCGCCAACTATCCGGACTGCTTCAGCTTTCTGTTTGAGCCACAGCCAGGCCACGCCTTCCTGGGCGCCACACCTGAACTCCTGGTACGTGTGGAGGGAGCGGAGTTGGAAACAATGGCTCTGGCCGGATCGATCCAACGGGGCGCAACGGCGGCCGAGGACGCGCAGCTGGCTGCTGCGATTCTGGCTTCGAGAAAGGATCGTCACGAACACGCCCTGGTGGTCGACGCGCTGCGTCATCTCCTGCAGCCGCTGAGCAGCGAGCTTTCTATCGCCGACGAGCCAACCGTGCTTGCATTCAGCAACATTCAGCATCTTTACACACCGGTCAAGGCCAGGCTCAAGAAGAAGGACGGCGTGCTGCCGCTGGTGGAAGCGTTGCACCCGACGCCGGCTATGGGGGGAACACCGCGCGAACTGGGGCTGGACTTTATACAGGCGAATGAACCGACGCTGCGGGGTTGGTACGCAGCGCCGGTCGGCTGGATCGATTGCAACATGGAGGGCGCATTTGCCGTAGCCATCCGCTCCGCCATCGTGCAGAAAGAGCGCGCCTGGGCTTACGCAGGTGCCGGCATCGTTCCCGATTCCGTTCCGATAGAAGAGTGGCAAGAGACGGATTGGAAATTTCAGCCGATTATCAGTTCAATGGTTGGTAGTCTGCCGGTATGAGCGCTGTTCTTGCCGATCCCAACCCGAATCTTCTTTTCTCCGAGATACTGGTCGCCGGGTTGGCCGATGCCGGGCTGCGGGCGGTCTGTATCGCCCCCGGCTCTCGCTCGACACCGCTGGCGCTTGCCTTTGACGCCCACCCCGACATCGAGACATTCCTGCATTTAGACGAACGCTGCGCCAGTTTCTTCGCCCTGGGAATGTCCCAGGCCAGCGGCCGGCCTGTCGCACTGGTCTGCACATCCGGCACCGCAGCGCTGGAATTCCACGCGGCGGTCGTGGAGGCACAGATGGCCGGCGTGCCGCTGCTCCTGCTGACGGCAGACCGACCGCCGGAACTGCGCCACAGTGGGGCCAACCAGACAATCGACCAGGTAAAGATGTACGGGGACCATCTCCTGTGGGAGGTGGATGCCGCGCTGCCGGAAGCGGACCCGCCGGAAGTTGCGTTGAGAAACTTGCGCTCACTGGCGGCCAGGTCTTATGCCATCGCCGACGGTCTGCCTAAAGGGCCGGTGCATATAAATTTCCCTTTCCGCAAGCCGTTGGAGCCGGCGGCTCCTTATAGGCCCCGTTTCGAAGGTGGACAGGGCACTTCCATCCAGCGCGGCGTTCTTGTCCCGACCACGGCACAGCTCGAAGAAATGGCCGCGCTCGTTTCTGCTCACGAGCGGGGTTGGATCGTTTGCGGACCTTGGACAGGAAGCCCCCCTTGCAGTTTGGTCAATGCAGTGGCGGAACTGGGCCGCCGCACAGGGTACCCCATATTCGCCGACCCGCTTTCCGGACTGCGTTTTGGACCGCATACAGAGTCTGCGCCTGTCGTCGGCAGTTATGAGGGCTTCCTCCAGCATCCGACGGACTTCGAAGCTCCCCAGGTGGTTGTTCGTTTCGGCGCCGTGCCTACATCGAAATACCTCAACGACTATCTGGAGCGCGCCGCGCCGCCCTTTCAGGTTCACGTGCGCAGCAGCGGTGTCTGGGCAGACGACAGCCACCGCGTGCGCTACTATTTGCAGGTGGACGAGACCGGCTTCTGCCGGCTGGTGGCCGAGCGGTGTCAGCGGCCGCTTGGCAAATGGGGCGCGGCAGTCCTGGCGGCCGACCAGCGCCGCGGGCACGGTCAAGCAACATTTCTGCAAGAGACCTGGTTCGACGCCGCCGCCGTGGCTACTGTCGTGGATGCTCTCCCCGCCAACGGCAGTCTGTTCCTCGGCAACAGTCTGCCCGTGCGCCATGTGGACCAGTTCGCCCGGCCCGCTCGTAAGCAGATCCACGTTTACGGCAACCGGGGCGCGAGCGGCATAGACGGCGTCGTCTCCAGTGCGCTGGGCGCGGCCGCGGCAGATCGGTCCACGCCAATGCTTTTGCTCATCGGCGATGTCAGCTTTTACCATGACATGAACGGGCTGCTGGCCGTTCGCAAACACGGGCTGGACAACGTCACAATTGTGCTGCTCAATAACGATGGCGGCGGCGTCTTCCGCCGTCTGCCCATTGCAGAGGGCCACGCGCAGTTCGAAGAGTTGTTCCTCACCTCCCCAGGCCTGGATTTCGCGCCGGCGGCGGCAATGTACGGCCTTGACTTTGTGCGCATTGGCGAGGAGGACAGGGCGGGCCTGGCCCAAACACTGTGCGCGTCGCTCCAGGGCAGCAGGCCGACGATCATCGAAGTGCGTACCGACGGCGCGCGCGATGAACGTTTGCGGCGCGAGCTGATCAAGACACTAAAGGAAAGCAAGGAGGATTATTCGTGACAATCCCTGAGAGTGCCGACTGGCAGGCGGTCGCCGAGTACGGCGACATCACCTACCACAAAGCGGATGGCATGGCGCGCATCGCCTTTGATCGACCGGAGAAACGCAACGCCTTCCGCCCCCAAACCATCGATCAGATGACCGATGCGTTCAAAGATGCCTGGGCCGATGACCAGGTCGGCGTCGTTCTTCTGACCGGCAACGGACCTTCGCCCAAGGACGGTGTTCACGCCTTCTGCGCGGGAGGCGACCAGAATGTGCGCGGGCACGCCGGCTATGTAGATGACAAAGGAGTGGCGCGGCTGAATGTGCTCGAACTCCAGCGGATTATGCGTACCATGCCCAAGCCGGTCATCGCCCTGGTAAACGGCTACGCAATCGGCGGCGGCCACGTCCTGCACGTGATCTGCGATCTTTCCCTGGCCTCGGAAAACGCTGTCTTCGGCCAGACCGGGCCAGTTGTCGGCAGCTTCGACGGCGGCCTTGGCGCATCCTATCTGGCCTCAATCGTCGGCCAGAAGAAGGCACGCGAGATCTGGTATCTGTGCCGCCAATATTCGGCTCAAGAGGCCCTGGAGATGGGTTTGGTGAACAAGGTGCTGCCGACGGTGGAGGCGCTGGAGAAAGAGGGCGTTGACTGGGCCCAGGAGATATTGCGAAAATCTCCGACCGCGATTCGCTTCCTCAAGGCCGGCTTCAACGCCGATCTGGACGGACAGACCGGCTTGCAGGTCCTGGCCGGCGACGCCACCATGCTCTTTTATATGACTGAAGAGGGCAAGGAGGGCCGGGACGCCTTCAACGAGAGGCGCAAACCGGACTTCCGTCAGTTCCCCTGGAGGCCGTAGGGGAGGAGAGAGTCGAGTAGAACATACTCCCTTTCCTGAATTATGTATTGCCCATGTTCCCACTGAGGAAAGACTGGTTACGCTGGCGCGCACTGGCTACCCCTGGCAAATTAGCCATTCTCCATGAGGGGCGGTCGGTCAGTTACGCCGAATTGGAGCGCTTGGCCGACGGGTTGGCCGTCGGGCTGACGGCGCGCGGACTGCAGCTTGGCGACAGGGTCGCGGCGCAGGTGGGCAGCAGCGTAGAGGCGATCGCGCTCATCCATGCGGTTGCGCGTGTTGGCGCTGTGCTCGTGCCCCTGAACACACGGCTGACAGCTGCGGAGCAAAGGCGGCAATTGAGCCTGGTCGAACCGGAGCTATTGGTGGTTGACGACGAACCGGTTGCCGCGGAAGATGGCAGCGTGAGCCTGGAGCCGCAGTCCTCGACTCTGGCAGTTCCTGCACTCATGCCAGAGCCACCGGAGATCGTAACATTGACCGGCTTGGCCCGGGACGAGGCTTCGATCGGGAAAAACTCGCCAGAGAGGAGGCCAGAACGATCTCTTCTGGCGGAGGCACAGGCACAGTCGATCATCTTCACATCCGGCACGACTGGGACACCAAAAGGGGTCCAACTCAGTTTTGATAACCACTTTTGGAGCGCCACTGCCTCTTCCTGCCGCCTTGGGGTAGACACGAATGACCGCTGGCTCAGCTGCCTACCGCTCTATCACGTGGGCGGCCTGGCCGTCGTTTTTCGTTCCTGCCTCTACGGCACTGCCATCGTCCTCCAACGCGGCTTCGAGCTGGAACCGTTCCAACGCTGCCTGCGCGAGGATGGAGTAACCCTGACCTCGCTGGTGCCGACGATGCTCCACAGGCTACTTCACAGTTTCCCCGTCACCGTCTGGCCGGAGAGCCTGCGCATGGTTCTGTTGGGGGGGGCCGCAGCCGCGCCGGAAATCCTCAAAGCGGCCTGTGAAGCGGATGTGCCCGTTGCCGCTACCTACGGCCTGACCGAAACCGCTTCGCAGGTGGCGACCGCTTTGCCCGCCGATGTACGACGCAACCCGGCAAGCGTAGGCAGGCCGCTGCTGTTTACGGAACTGCGCATTGCAGACGCCGATTGCCGCGCTCTTCCCCAGGGACAGATGGGCGAAATCCTGGTGCGTGGGCCGCAGGTGATGGCGGCCTATTACGACAACCCTTCCGCCACCGAGTCAGCGCTACGGGAGGGCTGGCTTCATACTGGCGACATCGGCCGTTTCGACGCCGACGGAGACCTCATTGTCGTGCAGCGGCGCGCCGACATGATCGTCAGCGGCGGTGAAAACATTTATCCTTCCGAAGTAGAAGCGACCTTGCGGGAACATCCCGCCGTTGCCGACGTCTGCGTAGTAGGGCTGCCCGACGCCGAGTGGGGACAGCGCTGCGCGGCTGCAGTGCAGCTCCGCGCCGGAAAAAAATTGAACGCGAAAGCGCTCCTGGCCTTCAGCCGGTCTCGTCTGGCCGGTTACAAGCAGCCTGCCGCCGAGTTCATTCGCTTCGTCGACACACTGCCCCAGACCGCTTCGGGGAAGATCGCACGACGGGAGGTGGAAAAGCTGTTGGAGCGCCTGGCAGGCTCTTTGCAGTCGGAAATCGCAGAGGCGTTCGACTTGGAGTTCCGTTCAGACTAAGAGGGATAGCGGACGGGAGTTTCTGGCGTCCCCGCCTTGATTGTTGACGCGAAGGCGATTGCCAAGACAGTATAGAAAATGTAACCGAAATATGAGTGGAATGAAGACAAGCGCCGCGCTAATCTGGAGAAACATGGGATTGATTTCAGTGCCGTCTACGATTTTGATTGGGCCACTGCAACATTTTTGCCGGATGACCGAAGTGGTGAATACCGAACTAAAGCATATGGCCTGATTGAGGAGCGTCTCCACCTATTGGTGTATACTGTTCGCGGAGACAGGACGCGAATTATCAGTTTACGCAAAGCCAATTCGCGGGAGGTGAGACGATATGAATAAGAGTAGAAAGAGAACTTTCGACGAAATTGCAGCCCAGGAGGGCGAAGAAGCTGCTATCCAGGCAGGAATTGAGGCCGACCCTGACGCCTTTGAGTTGGATGCCGAATGGTTTCGCCATGCGATCCCTGCGCGGGAGTTCATGCCACACACAAGAGCGACATACTCGTGGCTCTCTTCTGACGATCGTACCAATTTCAACCTGTTTGTCGATAGAATTCTCGTTGCTATTGGGCAAGTTTCACAAAAACGCGATCTGTTCACTGTAACTTCTGTTCTGGACGAAAAATCACATTCGTTTCCTACGGGGCGGGACACAAAGAACTGGGCAGTTGAACACTTCGATTTTCACCACGCCCTGAAGGATATTTCCCGCACTTCTCCTCCCAGGGCTTCCTTTTCCTGGGCCTCTGCCGACGACCGCACCAACTTCCAGTTAGTTGTCGATGGGACGGTCGTTGCTGAAGGACGAATCTCTGAAAAGCGGGACCTGTTTTCGATTGACTCCCAATTGGACGAGACTGCACGATCTTTTCGTACAATGCAGGCCGCTAAGAGTTGGGCAATAACCCACTTCGACTCCAAACGCCGAGCCGTAACCGCTCCACCCGCTTCCAAGCTCAGAGCATCTTTTTCTTGGATCTCCTTTAACGACCGTGATAACTTTCGTCTCTTTGTAGACGAGATGCTGGTTGCTGATGGAAAAATCCTGAAAGATCGTGGACAGTACGTAATGCACTCCAGAATGGACGGAACACGGCGCACGTTTCCCTCGATGGTGGCCGCCAAGAAGTGGGTCATTGAACACTACAGCTCTTTCCAAGAGGTCGTGGCTGACAACTACGCCTATCACTCGCCATGAGGATTCCTACCATGATCACCCAGCAACAAATCGACTTCTTCGCCGAGAATGGCTACCTGCGCTACGGCCGCGTCCTGCATATGGCCGCGGTGGAAGAGTTGCGCACCGCCCTGGACAAAGTGATCGCCATCGAAACGGCCGGCGGCGACGATTCGGAAGTGGAGTTCCAGTTCGGGCACCGACGGGGAGAGCCGATGCAGAACGATTCGGAGGAGCCACGACCGCGCGTCCTCACCCAGTACGTCAATATGTTCAAGCGGGAGCCTTCGTACGAGAGGCTGCTCCATCACCCGGTGATATCGGGCGTGGCCTGCGCCCTTTTGAACACGCCGCGCGTGCGCCTGTGGCATGATCAGATCATCTCCAAGCCGCCGGGCGACAATGGCCATTTCCGCTATCACCAGGATTTCTATCTGTGGCCGCTGCAGGAACCTCGGATCGTAACCTGCTGGCTGGCGCTGGATGATGTGACGCCTGAGAACGGCTGTATGCACGTGGTGCCCGGCAGTCACAAGGACCCGCGTTTCGGCCTGGAGTCCTATGCCGCCGAGCTGGCAGCGCGGGCGGCTGCCGAGGCCGAGGGGCGCGAAGCGGAGGAATCCGAGCGCCAGAAGATGGCCTACGAACCGGCCTCGACCGGGCGGCCGGTCGAATTGAAGGCCGGTGAGTGCATGTTCCATCACTGCCAAAATTTTCACGCCACGCCGGCCAATGTGACCGACCGGCAGCGCCGCGCCCATGTCATGATCTTCATGGCCGAAGGCGCCAGGGTGAAGCTGGAACAGGCGCCGACCCACCCTTTGATCCCTAACTTCACGGTGGGGGACGGAGAAGAACTGGCGGGCGAAGGGTTTCCGCTTTCCATGCCGGAGAACGGTCGTTGAAGGTTGAAGATGCGGGAAGCGTTTGCGGCATTGGTGAGTTCGTTGACCATGCCGCTGCCGCCTAGAGGAGAGGGCGTGCGTTGTGGTATGGTAGCAGGGTTTCTTACGCCTACAGACCGACCTTGAGTCCCTGCCGATGACCACAACCCACTCCTATCGCCTGCAAAGCTGGGGCAACGAATCGGCTCCTCCTGTACTCCTCCTCCACGGATTCACCGGACATGGAGGAAGTTGGGCCGAGGCGGGACCGACGTTTGCGGTGGCCGGTTTTCGGGCACTGGCGCCAGACCTGCTCGGCCATGGCCGCTCGCCGGCTCCCTCAGATTCGACATGCTACGAGATGGCGAGCGCCGCGTCTGATCTGGCATCGCTGCTGGATGAATCAGCCGAAAGCGCGGTCCATCTGCTTGGCTACTCGATGGGAGGGCGGCTTGCGCTCTTCTTTGCCCTCACTTATCCCGAGCGGACGCGGACGCTGACAACTGTGAGTGCCTCACCGGGCATTGCATCGGTAGCCGAACGGGCTGAGCGCCGCGGCCGGGACAACGCGTTGGCGGACCACATTGAACTGGACGGGATAGTTGCCTTCGTGGACTATTGGGAGTCTCTGCCGATGTGGAAGAGCCAGCGGCGGAATCTGTCCACAGAGCAACGCCGGCAGTTGCGAGAACAACGCTTACAAAACCGGCCCAGCGGCCTGGCCAACAGCCTGCGAGGGATGGGCACCGGCGCTCAACCCGATCTCCACCCCGATTTGCCCTCCTTGTCGGTGCCTACACTCCTCGTCGCAGGCGCCGAGGACGGAAAATTTGTCACCGTCAACCGGCAGATGGCGCAGCGCATACCCAAAGCGCGCGTGGTCATTTTCCCGGAGACCGGTCACGCCGTCCACCTAGAGAGGCCGCGGGCATTCGCCAGCACAGTTCGCAACTTCTGGCAGGCAACTGACAGTTCAGACCCGACAGCGCGGTGAACATAGCCGAACTTCAGGTGAAGTCACTTGGTTCAGTGCCCCGGCTTAAGCTAACCCGCCATGCGGGACTATAATGACTGTACACAATGAGCCAGAAAGCATTGGTTCAGTGGCCCGCTCACATAGACGAAAGAAATATGGACCGAAAACGGCTGGGAATCCAGTTTCTCTGGTCACTGCTGCTGGCCCTGTTGGTGTACATAGGACTAATTGTATATGGAGATTGGCGCCAGTTGTCCACGCTGCTGGCCGACTTCCCGTGGATGTGGCTGCCGCCGGTGCTGGGGTTGACTCTCGTGAACTTCGGCGTCCGTTTGCTCAAATGGCACTGGTATCTGCGGTTGATCCGGGCGCCAATCAGTTTCGGCCAGAGTGCCCGCATCTACGGCATCAGCTTCCTGATGATGATGACGCCGGGAAAAGTGGGCGAATTTGTACGGGCCTTCATGGTGCGCAATGTCAGCGGCACCCCTGTCTCCGTCGTAGCTCCAGTGGTGCTGGCGGAGCGGATGACCGATGGGTTGGCGATGATCCTGCTGGCCGGAATCGGGCTCTTGACAATCGACGATGAGAGGATTCGGCTGGCGTCAGTGGCGGCTCTGCTGGTGATAGCTGGAATCATCGTTGCAATTCAGATACGGCCACTTGCGTTGTGGTGCCTGGCGCTGGGCCACCGCCTGCCACTGGTCAACCGGTTCGCAGACAAACTGGGCGCCTTTTACGAAAGCAGCTACTTTCTTCTACAACCCAAATATCTGATCACTTCGGTCCTGATCGGCCTGGTCAGTTGGGCTAGCCAGGGTCTTGCCTTCTACCTGGTAATGCTGGGCTTCGGCGTGGCCGCAGGTGTCGATTCCATGTTGACCTCTGTCTCCGCTTTCAATATGAGTTCCGTTGTCGGCGCGGTGGTGGCGACCCCTGGCGGCCTGGGCGGCGTGGAAGGTTCCCTGGCTGCACTCAGTATCCAACTGCTGGGTTTGTCCCGGCCAGCGGCCGCGGCCGCGGCGCTGCTGATCCGGTTCGCCACGCTCTGGTTCGGTGTCGCTATCGGTATTCTCTGTCTGGCTCTTTGGCCCCACTTGCTGACCACTCAGAAGGGTTCGAAGGTTGAGGAGCAGGTGGTATGAGAGTGGGAAAATGCGGCCGCACCTCTCTTTCCAAATACATTTCCAGGATACCTTGACGCCATGTGGAAAGTCGACCTGCATTCACACACCATCTATAGCAAGGATTGCCTTACGCGGCCCGAGGACGCGATTGCCCGTGCGCGCAGTCTTGGGCTGGATAAGTTGGCGATCACAGAGCATAACAATCTGACTGGCGCTTTGAGAGCCAAGGAGTTGGCCCCCGATCTGATCATCGTCGGCGAGGAAATAATGACGACCCACGGCGAACTGATCGCCTATTTCGTTCAGGAGGAGGTTCCGCGCGACCTGTCGCCGCAGGAGACGATTCGTCGATTGCGCGAGCAGGGCGCGGTGATCTCGATTCCCCATCCGCTGGATTCGTTGCGGAACTCGGCGATGGGAATGGCGAACGTGCTGGAGGTGATCGATCAGGTGGACGCGCTCGAGGTGCGCAACGCCCGCTGCGTACGCCCGCAGGACAATCTGGCTGCGCTGGCGCTGGCGCAAGAACGCGGCCTGCTGACCACGGCCGGCAGCGACGCGCACATTCCGTTCGAATTGGGGCACTGCTACATGGAGATGCCAGAGTTTGAAGACGATCCGGAGTCGTTCATTGACGCACTGCAGTCTTCCCGGCCCATGGGTAAGGAAAGCCCATTCTGGCCCCATCTGATGAGTACCTGGGCGAAGTGGCGCAAGCGCATCAGACCGGTTCCTTACGGGGGCGTGCTACACAGTTACGGGAAGTGAGGTACTGGAAGTGAGGTGCGTAGACCGGCTCTTTCCAGGGAATTGTCTGGTAGTGCGAAACTTGGGATTCCGCGTAGGCCCCACTCCCGCTACTCTTCTCCTGGTCCTCTTGCCTCAAATTTCGGCTTGTGGAAGTAGTCCTCGACCTCTGCAAAAACTTCAGGCGGGAGCAGGTCCCGGAAGAAATACCAGTTGAAAATAGAGAGCTTATTGTCCTGGAGCGAGGCGCGCAACAACTCGACCGCATGGCGAATGTTGCGGTGCAAGTGCTCTTTGTGGCCGTTTATGCCCCATCCCAGCGCCGCCAGTCCCAGAACGAGCGGGTCCCGGCGCGTTTCCTGCTGCCCAAGCAGGTTCAGGGCTACTTGCAGACCTTGTCGGACTTCGTCGGAGAGGGAGCCATCTCCTTGGTCCTCGCTGTCTGCGGAGCCGGCGGGGACGTCCGGCCGCGACGCGCTGTCCGCCTCGTCCGGGGGAAACACCTGGGGCGCACCGAGATAGTAGTGCGCCAGGACCCAGTCACCGACTGATGAAAGCGTCACCTTCTCGAGCGGGACCTGGGCCACCTGCCGCCATTCCGTCGTCGCCCCCTGGTGGTCGCCGGCGTAGAAGCCGGACAGACCCCGCCAGAATCCTTGTGATACGGACGACTTTTCGCGATTGAGTGCTCGCTGTGCCAGCTGGCTCTGATTGTTGAGTACAAGCGGGCGATAGAGCAGATGCCAACGCTCGCTATAGGCATCAGACACTTTCGCGGCGTTGCCGAACGCATCGGCCGCTTCCTGCCAGCGCTGCGTTTCTAGCTCCACATTGGCGCGCAGAAAGTGCATTAGCCCAAATTGGAGCGAAATCTGGTCAGTATCTCCTTCGCTCACATACCGGTCCTTGATCTGCATCTGCATGTCCAGGTCTTCGGCGAAAGACTCGGAAAGTTCGTAAGAACTGAATAGTCGTTGCAACTCGGCAAGCAGCGACAGCCTGACTCCTTCAGCCTCGTCGATCTTGCCGTCATCGATCAGGATGGAAAAGAGCAACCAGCGCAGGTCCACTTCGAAAGGCAGTTTCTCCGATTCAGCGCGCACGATCTCAGCCGCTTCCTCGTGACGGCCTTGCCACCAGTAGGCGCGCGCCTGATTCTCCCGCCACAGAGACAGGGCGTCCTCGCTCAAGGTCGCGAAAATGGGGTCATCGGCTGTCGCCATCTCATCCAGACGGTTGCGCCTGGCATAGTGGGATTGCAGGCCAAGCACGCTCCGTTCAAGTATGGACTGCAGTCTCTGGTCTTGGGCATGACGACGCGCCTCCGGTAGATTGGCCAGTCGTTCCACCAAGTAACCATATTTGCCCAGGGCCTCGTCATTGCCCTGCCGCGAAAGAGCCACGGCTTCAGAGTGCAGTGCTTCCCACGAGCCCTTCAGAGCGGCCGCGTTGCCTTGCCTGCCTGTGTCAGTGGTCATCGACCCATTCTCGCTATGCGAAATTCTTGTCTGTTAACAATAGGGCTGGCCATTACGCCTTCAAGCGGCTTTTGCCGGCCAGCGCCCCTACCCGCCTATTTCCCGCTTGACTGTGTTCAGGAGCGTGTCCACCCGCAGTTCCGGTAGATTGTAGCAGACGCCGCCCATCTGCTCTGCGAGAGCCTGGGCCAGTCCCCGGTCGAAGGCCATGTGCTCCATGTTGATGACAATGGTGCGCACTTTCTCATTCGCAAAGAGGGAGGCCATCTTCATCGCCTCTTCCTGGGCCGGCATGCCGGTCATGCTTACGTTGCCGGCGCCGTCTGTCAGAAGCATCACCAATGGGCGCAGTTCCGAATCGCGGCGCTGGGCGTTTTCGACCACCTGCCAGGTCGCCAACAGGCCGCTGCTGAGCGGGGTCTTGCCGCCCACGGGGAGGTCTTGTAGGGCCTTTTCCGCCAGTTCGACACTATTGGTCGGCGGCAGTACCACACGAGCCTTGTCACGCTGAAAGACGACCAGCCCCACCTGATCGCGGCGCTGATAGGCTTCTACCAGCAAGCTGAAAATCGCGCCCTTCGTAGCTTCCATCCGTTCGCTGGCCGCCATTGACCAGCTGGCGTCAACGACGAAGAGGATGAGATTGCCGGTTCGCCGCACGCGAACCTTACGCTGCAAGTCGGACATGCGCAGTTGCAGCGCGAGTTCGCTCTCCCCGCTCTCATGCCGCTCCTTCTGGTGGGGTGCGGCGTTTCGCAGGGTGGCGTCGAAGGCGATATCGTCGAACTTGTCATGGGCCGGGCGCGCCTGGATGTAGCGGCCTCGCTTCCGATCCGTGCGGCTGTAGGAGCGCTTGCCGGACTTCTCGCGCGTCATCTTGTCGAGCGGCGTATCCAGTTTACGAGCCTCGAACATCTCTCCGACATCGACCTGCTTGCGTGCGCCTTTTTCGTCTCCGGGTGATGAACTCTGCTGGGGAGCGGCGTCAGGCTGAGCTACGCCACCTTCTCCGCTCTCCGGCGAGGAATCTAGTTCCTCTGAGTCATCACCCTCTTCACTTTTTTTTCCGTTGATGCCGCATCGCCGTCCGCCTCTTCCATCGACTCTTCGTTTTCCTCGGCTTCGGCGCGGGCTTGTCGCATATTGGCCTCAAGCTGCTCCGGCTGCAGGGCCGTATCCTGGAATGGCTGTTTCTTCATGCGGTGGGGAAGCGCCAGTTCCGCCGCCAGCAGGATGTCCCTGTCGGTAATTGCGTCGCGTCCATCGAAAGCGGCCTGAGCACGGGCCGTATTGAGAATGACAAGGTCTGCCCGGTGACCGTCCACGCTGAAACTGCTGGTGAGGGCGGCAATTGTATACAGGTCTTTGTCGGTGTAACCCACGCCGTTATAGCGACTACGGGCCTGGATGATGCGTTCACCCAAACTCCTGGCCTCGTCGGCAAAGTCTTCGGTAAAAAGGTCTGCGTCCTGCTCGAAGCGCGTCCGCCGCCGCAGAATCTCCACCCTGGCTCGCGGTTCGTCGATGCCGACGACGTCTACGGCATGGGCAAAACGATCCAGCAATTGGGGGCGCAGGTCGCCCTCTTCGGGATTCATGGAGCCAACGAGTACAAATCGGGCCGGATGCTGGACGCTTATCCCTTCGCGCTCGACAACGTTTACCCCCATGGCCGCGCTGTCCAGCAGCAGATCCACCACGTGGTCGTCGAGGAGGTTGACCTCGTCCACGTAGAGGATTCCCCGGTTGGCCGCGGCCAGAATGCCCGGCTCGAAGTGACGCTCGCCCTGGCGTATCGCCTTTTCTATGTCGAGCGTGCCGACCACCCGATCTTCGGTCGCGCTGACCGGCAGGTCGATAAATGGCGTAATGCGCTGACCAGCCTTAACCTCACCGTTCCGAGCACCTGCCTCGCAAGCGTGGCACATGCCGAGAGGGTTGTCATTGAAACAGGCAAAGGGGCATCCATCCACCGCTTCTATCGCTGGCAAAAGGGCTGCCAGACCCCGGGCGGCGGTCGACTTGGCCGTACCGCGTTCGCCCCTGATCAGCACACCGCCGATCAGCGGATGGACTGCGTTCAGAACCAGCGCTCTCTTCATGCGCTCTTGACCGACAATCGCGGTGAATGGATAAATGACTTGCATCGTTGTCCGTTCCTTTCAAGGGGTCAGACGGCAGATGAGATGACTTGATTCTTCGAAACAGCGGACATCGCGCTCACCATCTGATTTGCCGATTGAGCGGTGCGGCAGTCCCTACCCATCGCCAAAACGTGGGTACCTCGCCCGCAGGAGGGCCACATTCGCCCGAGCAGGTGATTGTCAGTCTCCAGTCAGGGCAATGGCAGGATGCAGCGCCGTTTATCCGATTCATTATATAACGAGGGTAATTGGCGGGACAAACCAAAGCACCGCGAAACTTTACCTAGCAAGGTGCGTAGTAGACAATAAGCGTGTAAAGGTGCTGACGAATGAATGAACAGGAACAAGACTGGCTGGATCGCGCCAGGGCCGGCGAGCAAGCAGCTTTCGGCCTGCTGGTAGAGACATATCAGAGGCCGGTCTTTGCATTGACCTATCGTATGCTCGGCGATCTGACCGAAGCCGAAGACGCTGCTCAGGAGACTTTTCTGCGCGCCTATGCCAGGCTGGACCAGTATGATCCCGGGCGCAAGTTCAGCACTTGGCTCTTTTCTATCGCCAACTACCATTGCATTGACAGGTTACGCAAACGCCGCGTGCAGTTTGTCGGGCTGGACGAGTCGCCGGTCGTATTCAGCCTGGAAGGCGACTCAGCCCAGCCAGAGAGAGACACGTTGGCGGCTGAACAAGCCGAAGAGATGCAGGCTCTCGTCAATCAAATGGAACCGGACTACCGCACACCTCTGGTCTTGCGCTATTGGCACGATTGCAGCTACCAGGAGATCGCCGACGTGATGGAAATCTCTGTGCCGGCTGTCAAGAGCCGACTCTTCCGCGCCCGCAAAAAGCTGGCTTCGCTCTATGAGGCGGCGCAACAGCCGCATCGAGCGGAACCGTCCCAGCCTTCTGTCAATCGGCCAGGACAACTCCACGATAGCCACAACGACGGGGCCGACCAACCAGCCGTCCAGTTCGAATCCTCAAGTGAGACCGCGGAAGCGAGGGAAAGAAGGACGGCACAGGCCATTCCCTTACACTTGGCCCTCACCAGCGGCGCACGACTGTAAGAGTTCTGGAGGGAAAGATGACGGAGAGATTCACTAACTTACCCTCGTCACCGGTCAAGACCCCAGACCACAGCGACTATTTGATGCTGATCTCGCTGGATTTGGACGGTATGTTGGACGCGGAAGAAAAGGGGCGGCTCGACCGGCATATGGACCAGTGTAGCCAGTGCCGCGTGCAGTGGCTGCTGTGGCAGGTTATCGATCAGAAACTGCGGGCAGAGCCTGTTCCTGAGCTCGCGCCGGGATTCTCCCAGATGGTGGTTGAGCGGATCGGCCGCCAGGAACGCCTGCGCAACATACAGATCGGCCTGTTGCTGACCGTGCTGACCGTTCTCGTCTGGTCGCTGGGCCTGGTTGGTGTCGGCGTGATGTCCGGCGCGCTGGTATACGCCAATATGGGGCGTGTCGCGGCAACAGGCCAATTCCTGAGTGAAGTGTGGGCGGTGGCGGGCGTTGTGGGGCTGTCGTTGTGGGAGGTAATCATCGAAGCAACGACAACAACGACTACGTTGGGAATCGCCTCCGCCTACTTGGTCATTGTTGTCTTGGCGCTGGCAGCGTGGTGCATCTTCATCCAGCGAACCACCCAACCGGTCCGGTCGCGGATTTAAGGGGACTGGAGGCAGGGTGCGTAGCGATCGTTTCTTATTTGCAGCAACAGTGTGCGAAAGGCGCGTCGACAGATCGCATCTGCATACAACCTTCTTCCAGTGGAGAGCAGGTTCGAACAGCCTTTGTGTGGAGAACTGCAGCATCTCTTAAGGCGATGGAGATTGCCAGATGAAATCAGTACGCAGGACTGGATGCTGGACATTCCTCGTTCTCATCATAGCCATAGGAACGTGGGTGTTCCTGTTCACACCTTTCAGGCAGAAACTGAGCGCCTCCGGTAACAGGCAAATCCGCGGTAATATTGCCCTTCTCGGCGGAGATGTGCGGATCAAACAGGACGAACACGTCCCGGGAAACCTGCTGGTCATCGGCGACGACTTGGCTCTGGAAGGGCGGATCGGCGGCAATCTGATCGTCGTCGGCGGTGACGTTGACCTGATAGGGACTTCCCGCGTAGGCGGCAATATCAGTGTGCTTGGCGGTGATGCTGAGGTCGGGGGGGCTTCCTCAATCGGCGGGAATGTCGCTGTCGTCGGCGGCGATGTTGACCTTGCCGGAACCTCCCGCGTCGGAGGGAATGTCAGCGTTCTCGGCGGCCAGATTGCACAGGATCCGGCTGCGCAAGTGGGTGGAAATCTCAGTTGGAGGATCTACACAAATAGGGTCGCACAACGAGAATTCCTTGACGAGACACGGGCGCCTCTGGCC
Source organism: Caldilineaceae bacterium (assembly GCA_965221345.1). GTDB lineage: Bacteria > Chloroflexota > Anaerolineae > Caldilineales > Caldilineaceae > Bin5. The sequence goes on along the minus strand of CBDCSD010000002.1, from coordinate 2,785,703 downwards.
CATTCGGAGGCCCCGCAGTCACCCGAACCTCCGCCCACGCCGCAGCCCTTTGCATCAGCGATCGAGAACGAAGTTCAGGCCCAAATGGCCCTACACCGGCAGGCAGGGCAGGAAGCCGCGGCCGAGGCCCTGGCCCAGGTCCAGGCAGCATTTCAACGGGAAGAAATCCAGAAGGCGGCAGCCGAGGCCCGTTCCCAGGAGGCTTCCAATCGGACGCCTTGGTTCCTTGTCTTCCTCGGTAAGATAGTACAGGCCTTTCTGTGGACGCTGCTGATCACAGGTCTAATCCTGCTGGTCGACTGGTTGCTACCCAAACAGGTGGAGGCGATTTCACAGACCGCGGAAAGGGAGACCGCGCTCAGTTTTGCGACCGGAGCGATCACAGTCATGGGATCGGCAATTCTCGCGGCCATCCTGACCATCACGATTTGTTTTGCTCTGCTGGCTTTACCGCTTTTGGCCCTGCTGGCGCTGGTGATGCTGTGCGGCTGGACTGTGACCTGCTATTGGCTGGGTCGACGCCTGGATGGGCTTCTGGCCGGGCAGGGCAGCCTCTCCTTGAATCCGCTGTTTTCGGTTGGGCTCTGCTCGCTGGTCATCACCGGCGTTACAACCTTTTCCTGGGCGATCTTCCCGTGTCTGGGCTTTATTATGGCCTTGCTAATCGGCTCGATCGGAACCGGCGCGGTGATAGTGCATGTGGCACGCGGCTCCGGCCGCCGTTCAAGCGGCGTATCGGCGGGAGGCTCGGACGCCCCTGGGCCGGCCGCGGTGGCGACCGCATCGAACAGTGCTGAAGCAGCCCCATCCGACACGCCGGCGGATACGTCCCAGGCACACAGTCCCGATCTGTACGAAATGCAGGCAGAGGCGAACGGATCGCTTGTCGAGGAGCCTGTTGGTACTGAGGAAGAGCCGAGCTCACCCGCATCAGTGGTGCCGTTGCACACGGTAATTCCCCCTGCTGATTCAGCCGCGCCGGCCGAACCGGACGATCTTACCCGCTTGGCGGGTATCGGTCCAGTTTTCTCTGAACGTTTGCAGGACGCTGGGATTACAACCTTCTCTCAACTGGCCGCACTGGACGAGGAGCAAATCGCGGAGGCTCTCGGCTGGTCCGCGTCGCGTGTGGCACGAGAGCGACTGCGGGAGAGAGCAGAGGAATTGGCTGACGAACAGTAGAGCCTTTGCTCAGACGCGACTCAGCTTGCGATAGGTGATTCGATGCGGGCGCGAAGCTGCCGCGCCGAGACGATGGCGCCTGTCCTCTTCATATTCGCTGTAGTTGCCCGGAAACCAGATCACGTTGCTGTCCCCTTCAAAGGCGAGAATATGGGTAGCGATGCGATCCAGAAACCAGCGATCATGGGAGATGACCAACGCCGTGCCAGCGAAAGTTTCCAGTGCATCTTCCAGCGCCCGCAGCGTGTTGACATCGAGATCATTGCTCGGCTCGTCCAGCAGGATAACGTTGGCGCCGCTCTTGAGCAGCTTGGCCAGATGGACGCGGTTGCGTTCGCCGCCGGATAGCCCGCCAACCTTCTTCTGTTGGTCCTGCCCGCTGAAGGTGAATCGGGCTACGTAGGCGCGGCTGTTTACAGTAAGATTGCCCAGTCTCAACTGCTCATTCCCGTCGCTTATCTCCTCCCAGACGCTCTTTTCAGGGTCGAGACTGTCGCGGCTCTGGTCCACATATGACAGTGAAACCGTCCCGCCAAGTTGCACGTCGCCGCTATCCGGTGTCTCCTCGCCTGTGAAAAGACGAAACAGGGTAGTCTTGCCGGCGCCGTTGGCCCCGATGATGCCCACGATTGCACCCGGCGGGACGTCGAGCGTGAGATCCTCAAAAAGCAGGTTTTCGTCGTATCCTTTGGTCAGCGCCTGCGTCCTGATCACCACCTCCCCCAGGCGAGGGCCGGGCGGGATGTAAATCTCCCTTTCCACGCGCGCCTTCTCAAACTCCTGGCTGAGGAGATCGTTGTAGGCGTTGACGCGGGATTTGCGCTTGGTCTGCTGTGCTTTGGGTGACATATTCAGCCATTCCAACTCCCTCTGCAGCGTCTTCTGGCGGGCGCCCTCCTGCTTTTCCTCCCGAGCCAGGCGCTGCTGTTTTTGCTCCAGCCAACTTGAGTAGTTGCCTCGCCACGGAATGCCGTGGCCCCGATCCAGTTCGAGTATCCAGCCGGCCACGTTGTCGAGAAAGTAGCGATCATGGGTGACGGCAATGACCGTGCCCGCATACTCCTGCAGATGGCGTTCGAGCCAGGCAACCGATTGTGTGTCCAGGTGGTTGGTAGGCTCATCCAGGAGGAGAATGTCAGGCTTTTTGAGAAGTAGACGGGTGAGTGCCACTCGCCTGAGCTCACCGCCGGAGAGGATAGCCACCGGCGTGTCTCCCGGCGGGCAGCGCAGCGCGTCCATAGCCAGTTCGAGGCGGCTGTCGAGGTCCCAGGCATCCAGCGCGTCCAATTTGTCCTGTACGGCACCCTGCCGCTCGATCAGCTGGTCCATCTCTTCGGCAGAAAGATCTTCATTGAAACGGGCATTGATGGCGTCAAACTCGGCCAGGGCGTCTACCGCTTCCTGCGCGCCCTCCTCAACGATTTGACGCACCGTCCTGGACGGGTCGAGCACCGGTTCCTGGGGCAGAAAGCCGCGCGTGTAGCCCTCGGTAAGGATCGTCTCGCCGTCGTATTGGCTCTCTTCACCGGCCATTATGCCCAGCAGCGTGGATTTTCCGGCCCCGTTCAGCCCCAACACTCCGATCTTTGCTCCCAGAAAGAACCCCAGACTGATGTCCCGCAACACGCGCTGGTTTGGGGAATGGGTTTTGCCGACGCCCACCATTGAGTAGATGATCTTGTCGCTCATGTCAACGATCTTTCCTGAATTCTATTTGTTGCGCAGCCGATAAAGAGTCTATCATGGATCTTCGCAAGCCCTTTTCGTCCCTGGCCGACGCCTGAGGATGTCATCCTATCAATATAAAGCCCCAAACCGGAAGGCGCAACTTGTATGACTGACCTTACTTTTGTACATCTGACCGACCTGCACATCTTGCCGAGCACAGAGGATCTTCTCAAAGGACAGCGGACCGCGGACAAGCTGCGCGGCGTTATCAAACTTATCCGCAATATGGAGATCAGCCCGGATTTCTTCATTCTGAGTGGAGATCTGGCTAACGATGGCGAAGAGACGGAATACAGAACGTTGAATTTACTCCTGGACGAGTTACGAGAATTCGGCGCGCCGCTCATTCTTGGCCTGGGGAATCATGATCGGCGGGTCCAGTTCCGCCAGGTTGTGCTGGGAAAGGAGGGTACGGACGAATTGCAGCGCTACTACCATAGTGCCATGTTCGGCGGGTTGCGCGTTATCATGTTGGACAGCAAGGCGCCTGAAGCTGTGCATGGCGATCTGGATGCGCTCCAATTGACATGGCTTGCAGAAGAGTTGCGGCAGCCGGCTCCACTTGGCAATCTGATCGCAGTCCATCACCCGCCTGTTTTCAGCACAGTCGAGCCGCTGAACGAACATTGCTTGCGCAACCCGGAGGCCTTGGCGCAGACGATCGCCGGCCATCATGTTCACGCTATTCTGAGCGGCCACATCCACTACCCGCATATCACCTCCTTTCACGATACCATTTCGATCACAACCCCTGCCACCGCATATATAATCGACCCGGGCTCTCAGCTCGAGTTGCAGACAACGGACGGCTGGGGCTTTACGCTGCTGCGCGGCGGACAACTCTACTGCAATCCGATTTCGATGCACAGCTAATCCGATCTGTCCTGATCTCTCGAAATCGTTCGTGAATGCCTCGCCAGGCGTTCGAGGCAAAAGTTCAGCGCCATTAACCTGAATAATCTTTGCCCCTTTCCCCATTGTTTCGAACGCGAATGGGATCGCGTTCGAAACAATGGGATGACAGGCATCTCGCCCGCACCCGGCCTTTAAGACTGGAGGCTGGCGGAAGATTTCCCCACTAAGGGATGCACCCCTCATTGAGCTGCCTCTTGCGAACCATTTGGCGACAAGGTATACTGCAGTCCTGCTTGTGAACAATCCTCCAAGTCCAGGCGGTCAGGGATAATTTCAACGATGTTGGCCAAGCATGTTCGTCCACTGCTCTCGTCTGGGGTCTCCGCCTTTGCGCGTTGGCTGCAGGGGATCGGCGTGACCCCGAACATGATTTCCTTCACCGGCTTCGCGTTGACAATCGGTTCAGCTGCACTGTTGGCGACCGGTAACCTTCGCGTCGGAGGCGGCCTCCTGTGGGTGGCGGCGATGCTCGATATGGTCGATGGCACCTTGGCCCGTCTCAGCCAGACCGAAAGCAAGTTTGGCGCGTTTTTGGATAGCACGCTGGATCGCTACTCCGAGAGTATCACATTCCTGGGCCTGGCCGTTTACTACGCCAACGAAAGCAACGCCCAAACTCCTCTCCTGCTGATTTTCCTTACATTGGTCGGCTCTTGGGCCGTAAGCTATACGCGGGCCAGGGCCGAAGGGCTGGATATCGAATGCAATGTGGGGATTCTGCAGAGGCCCGAGCGTCTTGTGTTGCTTATAGCCGCGTTGATTCTGGGCCTTGTGCTGCCGGCACTGTGGCTTCTGGCAATAATGACGAACCTCACTGCCGTCCAGCGCATCCACGAAGTCTATGTGCGTACTTCAAAATCCCAGCAGAACCAGCCCGCCATCGACTAGAAGCGGCGGAATCTGCCGTCGCAAACCTGTGCGCCACGACCCTCCTCTGCGCCCTCAACTCTCTTTGCTTTAGCTAGTGCCGCTATTAGCAAGAATACTCAAATCAGTATAGACTTTGTGTGAACGGAGGCGCGTCGCGCGACTGTGGCTGTCGTATGTAATTCAGAATTTGGCTGACACACCCGTTCTAACTTATAATTCGATGTCGGTGTCTTGGTGGGACACCTGCAAAAAGAAGCAACCGGGATAGATGCGTGTTCGAAAGTTTGTCTGACAAGCTGCAAGGCGTATTTGAAAATCTGGCCACGCGCGGCAGGCTCTCAGAGCGTGATGTCAACGCGGCATTGCGTGAAGTACGCTTGGCTCTGCTTGAGGCCGATGTCAACTTCAAGGTAGTCAGAGAGTTTGTCGGGCGAGTCAAAGAACGGGCGGTCGGCATAGAGGTGATGGAAAGCCTCTCACCGGCACAACAGGTCGTCAAAATCGTCAATGAAGAACTAGTGAAGCTGCTGGGGGAACCGGCTCCCCTTAACCTTTCGGGCCCGCCGCCCCTTGTGCTCATGCTCGTGGGCTTGCAAGGCGCGGGCAAGACGACCATGGCCGCCAAACTTGCCCTGCGCCTCCGCAAGCAGGGGCAGCGCCCCCTGTTGGTTGCAGCCGACATTTACCGCCCCGCGGCTATTGCACAATTGGAGACCCTTGGCCGCCAGATCGACATTCCAGTTCACAACGAAGGTACAGAAGTCGCGCCCAGTACCATCGTCAAGAACGCCCTGCGAACTGCCAGAGAAAAAGCCTATACGGTTCTCATCCTCGATACGGCCGGCCGTTTACAGATCGACGAGGCAATGATGCAGGAATTGGAGCAGATTCGCCTGGTCGCCCGTCCTGCCGATGTTCTGCTGGTGGTCGATGCCATGACCGGGCAGGAGGCCGTGTCGGTTGCCCAGGGCTTCCATGAACGCGTGCCCGTGACCGGGCTGGTGATGACAAAGATAGACGGAGACGCCAGGGGCGGGGCGGCGCTCAGCATCCGCCATGTAACCGGCGTGCCTATCAAGTTTCTTGGCACCAGCGAAAAAATGGACGGCCTCGAACCCTTTCATTCAGACCGGCTGGCAGGGCGCATTCTCGGCATGGGAGACGTCCTTACCCTCATCGAAAGGGCCTCGGATGGCATCAGCGAAGAGGATGCCCTGGCCATGGAAGAAAGGCTGGCCGGTGGCCATTTCGATTTTGAAGATTTTCGCGATCAGTTGCAAAAGCTTCAACGCCTTGGCTCTATTCAGGATCTGTTGAAGATGGTGCCTGGCATGGGGCAGATGGCAAAAGAGATCGACGCCCAGGAAGTCAACTCCGACCTTAAACAGATCGAAGCAATCATCAATAGCATGACAACCCAGGAACGGCGCCTGCCGAATCTGCTCAATGCAAGCCGGCGTCGACGCATCGCCAGGGGGAGCGGCACGTCCGTTGAGGACGTCAACCAGCTCATTAAGCGTTTTCGCGATATGCAGAAAATGATGAAACAGATGGGCATGCTCGGCGATCAAGGTGGAAAGAAGAAAGGGCGGCGCCGGCGTCGTCAACGCGAGCCGAATTCCGAAGGACTTCTCGCGTCGTTACGTCAGGGCCGAATTTCTTGAGGGCATCGATTGCATCGAAGCGTTTCGTTGTGGCACGCCGGAGACGTAACTGGCGTCATTCTAATTGATTTTTTTGGCTGTCAATAACAAAGGAGCCGTAATCAGTGGTCCGCATCCGTCTGCGCCGCATGGGCGCAAAAAAGAAACCGTTCTACCGCATTGTCGTGGCCGACCAGCGCAGCCCGCGCGACGGCCGCTTTATCGAAAACATCGGAACATATGATCCGATGACCGATCCGCCCACCGTCAACATTAAGGGCGAACGCGCCAGCCACTGGTTGGGTGTCGGCGCCCAACCCAGTGATGCCGTGGCTCGGCTGTTGATTAAAACAGGAGTCACCGATGAACACGGCAAGTTGAAGGATGTGGATACCGACGCGGCCGAGGCGGAATCGGCAGAGCCAGAAACTGCCACATAAAGCGAGCATCCTATGAAAGAACTGGTCGAATTCATGGCGAAATCTCTCGTGGAAGGTCCCGATGAAGTGCATGTTTCCGAACGTGTATACCGGGAACGGGTAGTTCTGCGGTTGCAGGTTGCACCGGAGGACGCCGGGAGGGTGATCGGCAAGAACGGCAGAGTTGCAAACGCTATGCGTTCTGTCCTGAAAGTAGCGTCGGTCCGCCAGTCGCGTGATGTAATTCTGAAAATAATGTAATCGCCCCGACAGGTCATTTCCTCCATAGAAGGCAGACTCCTTGTGCCTGCCCGTTTCTATGACCGCAAAATGGCCCGCCAATTCCCTGTTGAGCCAGGGTGTGGCGGGCTTTGGCTAGGATAGTGATGGGCGTGGGCAGTTCTCCGATAATTCGACAGGCTCAACACTGCCGTGAGTGTAGTTATCGCAAGGACCGGCCATCGGACGGCGAGGGGAACTTGTGATTCAAGGATCGATCAGGATGAAAACACAATCGCAGCGGAAGCAACGTCGAAGCGGCAAGGCTGGCCCTTCGCGCGCCAGCCGCTTCCACCGGCGCTCAGCTTCGGTACCTGATGGTTACCTGGCTGTCGGTCGCATCTTGGGCGCGCACGGTCTGCGTGGGGAGTTGAGGGTTGAGTCTCATACCGACTTTGACACCCGCTTCACGCCTGGCAAACAACTCTTAATAGGAGAAAAGTTGGCTGCGGCGGAGATCGCCGCCTCCCGCCCCCACAAGGGGAACTTTTTGGTTCAATTCGCAGAGATCTCGAGTAGAATTGCGGCCGAGGATTTGTACAGAGAATGGTTGTACATTCCCGAAGAGGCAGCAATGGAGTTGGATGACGATTCCTTCTGGGTCCATGACATTATCGGTCTGACGGTGCAGACCGAATCCCAGAGCCGCTTGGGCGAAGTGGCAGATGTTCTCTTTACTGGCGCCAACGAAGTGTACATCATCCGGCCGGCCCCGGGTGTAAACCGTGACCGCGAACTGCTTATCCCCGCCCTCGCAGAGGTGGTTCGAGCCGTAGACATCGAGGCCGGAACTTTGACCGTTCGCCTGCAGCCAGGGATGCTCGAAGATGATAAGCAGTAACCCACGACCCCCCGCTGCAGGCACTTGAGCGCTGCCACTTGACTATGGACGAGCGAGCCTATTGGATTGCCTTCAACCGCGTACCCGGCATTGGTCCTGCGCGGCTGACCGCCCTCTTGGAACAATGCGGCAGCATCGCCGCGGCATGGAAAGCGCCGATACAGTCGTTGCAAGCAGCGGGACTCGATCGACGCAGCATCGAGAATCTGTTGGCAGCCCGGCAGCAGCTGAACCCGCAAACAGAGCTGGAAAAGGTCAACCGCCGCGGATACGGAGTGTGCTGCTGGGACGATGATGACTATCCGAACACCCTGCGCAAGATTCCCCTGCCCCCTCCGCTCTTGTACATGCGCGGCCAGCTTGAACAACAGGACGAATTGGCAGTGGCCGTTGTCGGCACACGGCGGGTGTCCCCCTACGGGCGCGAGGTAGCTCGTGAGTTGGGATCCAATCTGGCCCGGCACGGCGTGACCGTCGTAAGCGGGCTGGCGCTGGGTGTTGACACGATCGCCCACCAGGCCGCGTTGGATTCAGGCGGTCGTACGATCGCCGTTTTGGGCAGCGGCGTCGACCACATCTACCCAGCGCAGAACCGAAGGCTGGCCCTGCAAATCATCGAGCAGGGCGCGCTGATCAGCGAATTCGCGCTGGGCACCAGGCCCGAAGCCAGCAACTTTCCCCGCCGCAACCGTATCATCAGCGGGCTGAGCCTGGCGGTAATTGTCGTCGAAGCCGGTCAGCGCAGCGGTGCGCTGATTACGGCCCGCTTTGCCGCCGAACAATCTCGGGATGTCTTTGCCGTTCCCGGCTCGATACTCAGCCCGGGCAGCGATGGCTGCAACCGACTGATTCAGGACGGCGCCACTCCCGTAACCTCGATCAGCGACCTGCTGGAGCGTCTCCAACTGGCCAACGTAGTCGCGCATCAGGAGGCCCGCGTCACAGTACCGGCTTCGCCGGCCGAAGAGTTGATTTTGCAACATATCTCGACCGAACCGCAGCACATGAACGAAATCGTGCGGGCAGCCCCATTGGACACATCAGAGGTCAGCAGTCTGCTGGCAATGATGGAACTCAAGGGCCTTGTGCGTCAAGTGGGGCTGATGCAGTATGTGCGCGCCAACTGAACCTGTAAGACAATGTACGCAGTAATTCTTGCCGGCGGTGTTGGCACTCGTCTGTGGCCCCGTAGCCGGCAAAGTGCACCCAAACAGTTCAGCGACCTCACTGGCAGCGGCCACACAATGATCCAGGCTACCGTCTCCAGGTTGGAGGGGTTGATCGCCCCCACTGACACATATGTCATAACCGGCAGACGCTATGCCAACCTGTGTACTGCCCAGTTGGACGGCTTGCCCCCCGCCAATATCCTGGTGGAGCCGGATGGACGCAATACTGCGCCGGCGATTGCACTCGCCTGTGCGCATCTGCAGCGGCGCGACCCGGACGAGGTGGTCGCCGTCCTCCCGGCCGATCATCTCATTCAGGACTGTTCCGGCTTTCAGAAAGCATTGCTGCAGGCGGAGCGGTGCGCTCGCAGCGGCTACCTGTCCGTGCTGGGTATCGAGCCAACGAAGGCCCACACCGGCTATGGCTACATCCAACGCGGAGGCAGGCCTCTTCCGGTGGCAGGAGATCTGCCCGCCTTTGCGGTGAAACGTTTCCTGGAAAAACCGGATCAGGCCACGGCAGAGCAGTTTCTGGCGGATGGAGAGTACTATTGGAATGGCGGCATATTTGTCAGCCGCGTCAAGCGATTGCTGGCCGAATTTGAAAGGCAGATGCCCACACTGTACGCCGCAATCAACCGTATCGCCGCTGCACTCGAAACAAGCAAACAGGACGGCGTGCTTGCTGAAGTCTGGCCGACTATGCCCGACATATCTATCGACTATGGGCTGATGGAGGGCGCGGAAAAGGTTGCAGTAGTTCCAATGCAGGTCGGATGGAATGACCTGGGGAGTTGGGATGCGCTCGAAGCAGTGACCGCCCCAGACGAGGACGCCAACTTTCCGGTGGAGGGAGAAATCCTGCAACTGAACAGCCGGGGCAACATTGTCGCAGCCGGTAAGAGGCTAGTGGCTCTGATCGATGTCGACGACCTTATTGTGATCGATGCCGGAGACGCGCTGCTAATCGCTAAGAAGGGGAGTATTCAGCAGGTGAAGCAGGTCGTCGCCAAGCTGCAGGCCGCTAAGCGTAGCGAACTCCTGTAATTGTTCGTCAGTAGCGATGAAAGACGTGAGCTGGAAATGATCGACCGCCACAGGTCACTAATCCACATACTGATGTCGGGGTTGGTCGGGCTGACGCTCGGCCTGTTTATCGGTTGGTGGGTGTGGCCCGTGCAGTGGACAGGAGCGCCTGCGGGACAGCCCGTCGCGTCTACGCCGGCGCAAGCTGTCGAAAGGCCGGCAGAAGAAGGCGCGGAGACAGACTCGACCTATTCGACCTTTTTGGACTTTTTAAATCAAGGGTTGTTGTACGTAGCGGCCGCGCTACTGCTGGTAGGCGGCATTGTCATCGGCTACCAGTTATTGCGTCAGTCCGATGACAAGGAATCGGCGGAAAAACCATTTCCACTTCCATTCATCAGGAGCCGCTCCAAGCAAGCCGCCGCGCCGCACGAGCCGCGCGCCAAACCTCCCCCTCTTGCGGGTAGACCTGTCCGCCAACGCCCCTCCAACCTCAGTTGGCTACGAAGGGGGCCCACATCCGAAAGGCTGGCCGACACAGAAGAACCTGTCTTCAAAGACCAGGAGGTCGCCGCGCGCCGTCCTGTTGAACCGCCCCCCCCTTCCCTGCACTTGGAGAGCGAGACCGAACACCAGGGCAGCAGAGGCAATGAAGTAGATCACGCGTCGATTCAGGACGATGACTATCTGGAACCGGAGAGCTGGGGGGACCAGGTGTCGGTTGGGGAGGATTCGCCGTCAGAGCCGCTGGCCGCAGAAGAGCCCGGGCCGGACAGTCCGGCTCTGCATGGCGCTCCGGAGACGGCAACACCGGAGTTGCAAGAGGGCGGGACTGAGCTGATCGGCAAGCACGTGGATGCCGGACAGGACGACTGGATCAGGGAAGAGTCATTTGGAGGCGAAGATGCTGGCGAATGGGGAGAAGAGCGTCAACTCGACGGCACGCCGGTATTATCGGAAGGCTTAGAGTCCGTCGAGGGCCGAGATAGCGAAGACCGCGAACTTTGGGAAGAGGACTTGAGAACAGCGTCAGCCGAGGCGTCGTTCCCGGATGACGCCAACAGCGAGAAAGCTGGGCCGGGCGGCGCCATCGAGGGAATCGTAGCCGAGGAGGCTGCCGCCGGGCCCGAAAGACCTTTTGAACGGCCGGACAGGGATTTGAATGCTGGTCCCCCCTCGAGGTTGGAACCTGGAATTGGAGACACGGGCCGCGTCCAAACGGAACAGGCGAATGTGGCACAGACCTCACGGCAGTTGGTGGGCCAATTTGAGGCCAATTACGCCTTCGGCGTCCAGTCCTACGATGAGAGCTTCACCATCAACGCGGCAGACGGAGAGCTCTTGGGCGCTTGCGGGATGGGAATCAACGAATCCATGGACCGCGCCGCCGCCGATATGGACCAGGTGCGGCTGCTCGACATCTGGCTGTATGACCGTTCTGCGGTACGCAGCGTCAGCCAGCCCCTTGTCTCACCGGGACATGACGTTTCCGGCCTGGACGACCACGCGGAAGACGGCGGCTCGGTGACTGCTGCTCCTCTTGAAATCGTCCCAGGCCTGACATGTACGCTCCGATCAAACGGCATATTGCTGGAATGCACGATCAAGAGTGCTAGTTTTCTGGATAACGGGCAAACTCCAGCACCCTTCCGCTCGGTGAGCGCCAGCCTGGTAGTCTACGTTTTGTCTTGAACTCGAGGGTAGTCGCCGCCAAGCGCGGGGGTCAAACCGCCTCTTCCGGGTCAAACATACGGCGGTGCTCGGCGATGGCAAAACGGTCGGTCATGCCCGCGATGTAGTCGCAAACGACGCGGTGGAGGTCTCTCCCTAACTCGTATATATTTGCCTGCGTCTCCGGAGGCAGTTGAGCCGGCTCCTCTACAAATGCCGAAAAGAGAGCTCGAATAGTCCTATCTGCCTTGGCAGCCATGCGGGCTACACGGTAATGCCGGTAGAAACCACTAAACAAGAAGCGCTTGAGTTCCCGGTTTTCCTCGGCAATTTCACTCGAATAGGCGGCCACATTTTCTCGGCGAGCCCGCAGATCAGAGAGATTCTGCACGCCGGCAACGCGTAAGTTTGCGTTCGTAGCCTGAATCGCGTCACTGACTTCGATCCCCACGAGCCGGCGGATGAACCGGTAGCGGTCCAGGGGCTGAGTCAGGTCGATGGATGACGCGGTTTCGCCAAGAGAATCAAGGACGCGCCGGCTGATGGCCAGATCAAGGAAGGCACTGGGATGCAGAATGCCGGCCCGCAGACCGTCATCGGAATCGCTCGTGTTGTAGGCGATCTCGTCGGCCAGATTGCTTAATTGACATTCCAGCGTACCCATCTCGTCCGGGTTGTAGGCCCCGGCATCGACGATGTCATAGTCCGTGTCGTGCTTTACTACCCCTTCGCGCACCTCGTAGGTCAAATTCAACCCCGGATGATCCGGGTAGCGTCGCTCTAATTTGGTGATGATGCGATAGGTCTGCTTCTGATGGTCATAGCCACCGTGGCTTTGCATGAGTTCATCCAGCGTAGTCTCACCAGTATGGCCGAAGGGAGGATGACCCAGATCATGGGCCAAACAGATCGCTTCAATCAGGTCTTCATTGCAGGACAAGGCGCGGGCCAGCGTGCGGCCAATCTGGGCCACCTCGATGGTGTGGGTGAGCCGGTTACGGTAGTGATCGCCTTCATTGTAGACGAACACCTGCGTCTTGTACTGAAGCCGGCGGAATGCGGTCGTGTGGATGATACGGTCGCGGTCCCGCTGATAAGCGGTGCGATAAGGGTGCTCCCCTGCAGGGTAGACTCGCCCGCGGCTTTGACAACTGCGCATGGCATAAACGGCTAAATCCCGTTCTTCTCTCTGCTCCAACTCTTCCCTCGTCACAAGCATTTTTGACCTATATCGCAATGGATCGAGGCTGTTGTATGGTCTCCGGTTTGGCTGCCTTTTCCGGGATCTCTTCCCCCTTTGGAATCAGTATACAGGTAGACGACCTGATCCTGCCAACAGACCTTTCTCACACGCTTGGCCCAAATCCCGCCTTAAGTGAACCATTCCTGACATAGGCGCGAGAGGTAGGTATTGTTCTTTCTATCGTTCCCGCCCGTGCTATAATTGCCTGGTTAACAGGAAACAGGCTCATTCCACGGAGACTTCTACGTGCTCAGGCGCTTGTTTGGCCGCCAAGAAAATAAGTCGGCTGACGACGTACGAATTGAAGAAAGTCTGCAAAAGACCCGTTCGGGCATCTTCAGGCAGATCGGTTCACTCTTTCAGGAGAATGATGTCAGCGACGAACTGTGGGAGGACTTGGAGGAAGCGCTGATCGTTGCCGATGTCGGCATGGACGCTACGGTCGAACTCGTCGAATCCACGCGCGATCGGGTCCAACAGGAAGGAGTGAGGCGCAGCGGGGATGCCTATCTGATCCTGAAGCAGGAGATGGTCAAGCTGTTGCAAGCCGACGAACCGTTGCAGATAGAGGAGCCGCGCATCCTGACGGTTGTGCTGGTCGTGGGTGTGAACGGGTCGGGCAAAACGACGACGATTGGCAAGCTGGCGCGGCGGTATAAAGAGCGAGGAAAAAGAGTTGTTCTGGCCGCGGGAGACACTTTCCGGGCGGCTGCCATCGATCAGCTCCAGATTTGGGGCGAACGGGCCGGAGTAGAGGTCATCGCTCAAGCCCCAGGCTCCGATCCGGCGGCCGTGCTATTCGACGCAATGCGTGCAAGCCAGGAGAGCCGGAAGGCCGACATCCTCATTACTGACACGGCAGGCCGATTACAGAACAAATTCAATCTCATGCAGGAATTGGACAAGATGCGCCGGGTTGCCGCTAAACAGGTCCACCGGGCGCCGCACGAGATATTGCTGGTGCTGGACGCATCCACGGGCCAGAACGCCATTCTGCAGGCCAAAGGTTTCCAAGAGGCGTCCGGCGTAACCGGTATCATTTTGACCAAGCTGGACAGCACCGCCAAGGGCGGGGCAGTTCTAAATATCAAGAAGCAACTGGGAATCCCTGTACGCTTCATTGGCACAGGGGAAAAGCTGGAAGACCTGGCGGAATTCGATCCGGTGACGTTTGTAGAAGGCCTGCTTGGAGAGTAACAGTACCGGCGCTTTGATAACGGCCGCATACAACGGTCCGAACTCCTGGAGCCGGCCGCGGTTTTGGAATGCCAACTATCATTCAACCAAGGAGATAGAGACGCATGGGCGACTTGACTGACCGTCTGCATCTGCTCGCGGAGCGAGTCAACACGATACGGAGGCGGCTTTGACTTGCCCGACAAAGTAGCGCAGGCGCAAGCACTGGAAGAGGAGTCGATAGCGCCCGACTTTTGGGACAACCAGAGGGCCGCACAGCAAAAGATGCAGAAGTTAAACGCCCTGCTGGAGCAGATCCGAGTCTGGGATGGGTTGAAACAACGCACGCAAGACGGGCTTGATCTTGCCGAGATGGCCGAAGATGACGCCGACATGCTGGCAGAGTTGGAAGTTGAGGCCAACGCTCTCGACGAAGAGTTGGAAAAACGAGAGTTCACCCTGGCTCTCAATGGAAAGTATGACCCGGGTGGCGCCATCTTTAGCATCCATGCCGGGGCAGGCGGCACCGAGGCGCAGGACTGGGCAGCCATGTTACAGCGCATGTACTTGCGCTGGGCGGAAAAGAAGGGCTACGCGACCGAGATCACCGACATGACCCAGGGTGAGGAGGCAGGCATTAAGAGCGTCACCATCACGGTGGAGGGGTCTTACGCTTACGGCTTTCTGCAGGCGGAGCGGGGTACACATCGGCTGGTGCGGCTCAGCCCCTTCGACGCCGGCAACCGGCGGCACACCTCCTTCGCCAAGCTGGAGGTATTGCCCATTATCGACGAAGACATCGAAATCGAGATCGCTCCAAGTGACATTCGGATGGACGTCTTCCTGTCCAGTGGGGCCGGAGGACAGAGTGTGCAGAAGAACGCAACGGCCGTTCGCCTCCATCATCTGCCGACCGGCATAGTGGTATCCTGCCAAAACGAGCGCAGCCAAACGCAGAACCGGGAAATCGCACTAAAAATTTTGCGGGGAAAGCTCTACGCAATGGAGCAGGATAAAATCGCCGCTGAGAAGGCTCGTCTAAAGGGAGAGAATGTCCAGGCCGACTTCGGTAGCCAGATCCGGTCCTATGTCCTGCACCCATATCAGATGGTAAAGGACTTACGAACGAATGTAGAGACCGCCTCACCTCAGACGGTCTTGGACGGTGAACTGGATCCGTTTATCGAGGCGTGGCTAAAGACCCAGGTAGGAACATAGGCGAATATGCGCCAGGGAGATAACAATGATTCAACTCGCGCCGGTGCGGCAGTCCGTTTCTGAACAGCAAGTTGACAATGTGTCGGCCGCAGTATGGAACGGTCTAAACGCGGTTGCATTGTCTGGGCTGGTTCGGCCTGGGATGCGGGTGGCCGTGGCCGTAGGCAGCCGGGGAATCTCCTGTTACAGGGAGGTGGTGAATGCGGTCGTCGAAACTTTGCAGGCTCTGGGGGCCGAGCCGTTCCTCGTCCCGGCAATGGGTAGTCACGGAGGGGGAACTGCCGAAGGTCAGCATGCGGTCCTCGTCGGCTACGGAATGGCTGACCTGGGCGTTCCCATTCACAGCAGCCTGGAAGTTAAACAGATCGGCGAAACCGGCGGAATGCCGATCTACTGGGATCGGCACGCGGCCGAGGCCGATGCGGTCATCCCTGTCAATCGGGTCAAGGCCCACACTGCATTTCGCGCCGACCACGAGAGCGGCCTGTGTAAAATCATGACAATCGGCTTGGGCAAAAAGCGGGGGGCGGCGACGCTCCACGCCCACGACGCCGCAACCGCGATCCCCTTGGCCGCGCAGGTCATTTTGAAGACAATGCCGGTCGTAGCCGGTGTTGCCATCGTCGAGAACGGCCGCCACGCGGCGGCCGAAATCGCAGTCTTGCCGGGTGAACGGATATTCCAGGAGGAGCCGCGGTTGTTGCAGCAGGCAAAGGCGCTCCAGCCATCCATCCCCTTCGACGACCTTGATCTGCTGGTCGTGCACGAGATGGGCAAAAACATCAGCGGCACCGGCATGGATACCAACATTATAGGGATGTGGCGGCGTAATGGCGGTCCCAGAGACCCGAACTTTCGCGTCCTGGCGGTCCTTGATCTGACGCCTGACAGCCACGGCAATGCCTCCGGCGTGGGGCTGGCCGACCTCATCCCAGAACGGTTGCGGGCCAAGATCGACTGGCACGCCACCTATACAAATTGCCTCACTGCCGGCAACTTCGCCGCCGCCAAGCAGCCCGTCACGCTGGCGTCGGATCGGGAGGTCATTGAGACCGGACTGATGGGCAAGAATGCCGCCACTGCGCGCGTTGCCTGGATTCAGAACACGCTTGAACTGGAGACACTTTGGCTTTCGCCCGCGCTGTTGGAAGAAGTCGACAAAACGCAGACACTTACTCAGGTCGGGAAAGCGCAAGAAGTTCAATTCACTGCCGACGGAGCGCTGCTGCCCCCGGTAGCCGAGAAAATCGTTTCTTGAGACCTCAAAGGAGTTAACATGCCCCCGCCTGATGGCGCCGTGGCTCTGACATTCGACCTCTTTGGCACCATCCTGGACTTGGGGGGCAGCCTCAAACCTGCTATCACCGAACTCCTTGAAAGGGAGGCGCCGACCAGATCGCCGGAAACGTTCTGGGATCAGTGGCGGGCGCGTCAGCGGCTGGAGCAGTACCAGGATACGATCATGATGATGGGCCACGCCGGCTATCTCGAAACTGTGCGGCGGGCGTTGCATTACGTGTTTCGGCTGAACGGGATGAAGCCGACGGAGCAGCGCATGCAGGAGTTGATGGCGGCTTGGCAGAGTCTTTCCCCCTTTCCGGAGGTAGGCCCGGGGCTGGAACGGCTCCACAGCCGGTATCGGCTGGTCGTACTCTCCAACGGGGACCCCCACTTTTTGGATCACCTGGTCAACAACCGCGTGCAGTTCCCATTTGACGATGTCATCTCCGCCACGGACAACGGCGCGTTCAAGCCCCATCCAGGTGTCTACCGGCGGGCGGCCCATCTGCTCGCTCTGGAAGTCAGCGAATGCATGATGGTTTCAGCCAACGCCTTCGATTGCGTGGGCGCACGCGCCTGCGGCTACACGGCGGCCTATGTGAACCGCTACAAGCTGCCAGTCGAGGACTCGCCCTTCCTGCCGGCGCTTACCGTGGCCAACTTCACCGAGTTGGCCGACGCACTGCTGTGAAAGCCGGCCTTTCACTCCTGTGCGGGCACCAAAGCATGACGCAGCCAGCTGGCACTGCGGACGCGCCAATGTTGCGGTTCCACACTGACAATTCGTCGAAGAATTGTACAGAGATTACCGAATGTGCTAGGATCGCTAGTGTCGGGCCGGCCCGGCATGAGCACTTTCTGGAGAGGTCGCATAGTCTGGCCGAGTGCGCGCGTCTCGAAAACGCGTAGGGTTTACGCCCTCGGGGGTTCAAATCCCTCCCTCTCCGCCTCGGTTCCCGGGCATAATGTGTCCGGGAATTCTTTTTGATCAGACAGTTGTGTTCGCCCGGCCTTCCCGTTAACAATCAGCGGGACATGCTGGACAGGAGGCAGAAAGGGGATCGCAGGTATGGAGTGGAGTCGGGCGGCCCGGCTACCCCAGACCAGCGGTGGGTTGGGCCTTCCGCTTGGTGCGCCGTATACCGCCGGCAGACTGGTACGCAGTGCTGCAGCGATTTTCGGGCTGCTGGGCGTAGCATGGCTGGTGGCGGCATTGCCACTGCGTTGGTCAGCCGCGGCGGTTGCCGCTGGCGGTGCGGCCTTGCTACTGTTGCGTTTCCCGTACTTGATCTGGCCAGGGCTGGCAGTTGTGCTGCCCTTCGCCAGCGGTTACAAGATTGGTCCGCTCAGCTTGACAGACGGTATCTTGGGGGCTGCTATCCTTTTGTGGTTTGTGGACGGCGTTCGAAAGGACAGACTTCGCCTAAACTCAGGTCTTCTGCCGATACTTTT
Source organism: Caldilineaceae bacterium (assembly GCA_965221345.1). Classification (GTDB taxonomy): domain Bacteria; phylum Chloroflexota; class Anaerolineae; order Caldilineales; family Caldilineaceae; genus Bin5. Next base: position 2,767,590 of record CBDCSD010000002.1, on the reverse strand, counting down.
CATCTTCTATCTACTGGCGCTCCTGCTTTCCTTTCCCAATGCAATAGATGTGCAAGAAGCGGTTGAGGGGGTGATCAAGTGGGCGCAGATGCTGATAGCAATTCTGTTGATCCAGGAAGCCCTGTCGCCGCGTCAGGTGCGTTGGCTGGTCTGGGGCCTTTTGGCGGGCGGTATGCTGCAAGCCACGCTCGGGATGTACCAGTTTGTCTTCCGTATCGGACCGCCCAATTTTCTGGTGCTGGACCGCTTTATGCGGGCGGCGGGCACGTTCGGCCAGCCGAATCCCTTTGCCGGTTATTTGGGGCTTACTCTACCGGTAGCGGTTGCGCTCTTCATGTTGAATCTTATTTCAGTCGTGAAACGATCGGGGACGGGTCTGAAACAAGGCTTGGCTGGCACTGCCCTCTATGGAGGGGCAGCAACAATTATCGGCCTGGGACTGCTGGCGAGTTGGAGCAGGGGGGCCTGGCTGGGCGCCGTCGTAAGCATGGCACTTGTCCTGCTCATTCATGGCGGACGATTGGTCAAAGGCGCTGCGCTCGGCGGGGCCGCCGCGTTGCTGCTGTTTGGCCCCATTCTGACACGCTTCATCCCCAGCTCGTTGACCGATCGAATTGCCGACCTGCCTGTCTACTTGGGGATGGGTATGTGGGAGGTGGTCCAGCAGCCGGTCACTGATAGCAATTTTTCCGTGATCGAACGTCTGGCCCACTGGATCGCCGCCCTGCGCATGTGGGAGTTGTCACCGTGGCTAGGTGTGGGGCCGGGCAACTACGAAGCCGTCTATCCGCAGGTACGCTTGCCGCGCTGGGATGAGCCCTTGGGCCACGCCCACAACATCTATCTGAACGTACTGGCAGAGAACGGCCTGATCGGGATGTTTGCCTATCTGTCTCTCTGGACAGGTGTCGTCGTTTGGCTGATCTGCGCGCGTCGGCGCATCGTGCGCAGAGTGTACGAGAATTTCGGCCGCCAAGGCAGAATGCAACTGTGGCCCGGGGATGAAAATCCATCCTCAGAGTGGACAGCAGCCCTCTTACTCGGCGTCTTAGGCGTAATCGCGCATCTCTCTGTACATCACCTGTTCGATAACCTGTACGTTCAAGGGATGTACTTGCATGTGGCGCTGTGGCTGGGGGCCGCAGTTGCACTGGTACAAGGACGACCGACAGTTACCGTCGCAGTTCCCGCTTCAGCACCTCTTCTGAGGCCGAGCGACGCGGCTGCAGCGCAGACCCCGGGCAGAGTCCAATGAACGTTACAGAACTGCGGCCAGCTCAGTTTAGTGGAATCGATACGAAAGCAAAATGGAGTGCCACTTGAGCCGGGCCAAAATTCTGCCTCCGGGAAGCAGTAGACGCAAAGAGACGAAGCGGTTTGTCAAGTTCGCCTCCGTTGGCGCGCTTGGAGCGGTAACCGATGTTACAATCCTGAATCTGCTAATAATTTACGCCGGCTTCCCGTCCCTTCTCGCCAATGGCACTGGATTCTGTGCGGCAGTCCTCCAAAACTTCCTTCTCAACCGTTGGTGGACTTACCCGGAGAGTCGAATTCGAAATAGCCGCCTACAGATGGCGAAATTCGCTTTGGTCAGCGTCGTGGGTCTGGGAATCAATCAGTTAGTCTTCGGCTTCTTTGATGAACTTCTGCGCCCCTATTGGGTTGACTGGCTGTCAAGTGCCGACCTGGGATTCACGATTAGTTACAATTCCGCCAAACTTTTTGCCATCGGCGTCGGTTTGTTCTGGAATTTTGCCGCCAACCGTCTTTGGACATTCAAAGGGCTGTGAAGCTGGTAATCGATTACACACCGGCCGTGCGCCAGACCGCCGGCATCGGCCGCATCATACGCGGGCAGATCGAAGAGCTGGTGCAGAACAATCCCGGCTACGACCTCTCGCTCTTCGTTACCGGCACGGTTGCCGCCAATCAGCGGGCGAACGCCCCTCTCCCCCTGCACACGTTTCCGACCATTTCGGAACGCGACCTCACCCGCATCTGGCACCGCCTCAACATCCCGTTTCCCCGCGTCGAATGGCTGACCGGCGGCGCCATCGATCTCTTTCACGCTACCGACTTCGTCTTGCCACCGGTCAGCGCCAAGCGGAAGTTGCTAACCGTTCACGACCTCGCCTTTATGCGCTATCCAGAGGCGGCGATGCCCTCACTGCATCGCTACCTGAACGTAGTCGTACCCCGTAGCATTGACCGCGCCGATCATCTCGTTGCCGACAGCCACCACACCGCCCAGGACCTGGAAGAGTTGTGGCCGCACCTTGCAGGACGCATCAGCGTCGTACAAGGCGCCGTCGACCACAGTTTCTTTCGCCGCGTTACGAACCCGAAAACGTTGCACGCGACGCGGCGAAAGTACGCCTTGGACGATCGTCCTTTCCTGCTCGGGTTGAGCACGCTCCAACCCCGCAAGAACTTTCCGCGGCTAATTCGCGCCTTCCACGCATCCAGGCAGGAAGCAAAATTGCCGCACCAACTCGTCATCGGCGGCAAACAGGGCTGGCTCTTCGACGAAATCTTCACCACGGTGCGGGAATTGGGTCTGGAGAAAGACGTTCACTTTCCCGGCTTCATTGCCGATTCTGATTTGCCGGCCCTCTATTCTGCGGCAGAGTTCTTTGCCTACCCGTCACTATACGAAGGTTTCGGGCTTCCAATTATCGAATCTTTGGCTTGTGGAACTCCCGTGCTCACCGCCGACAACTCGTGTCTGCCGGAGGCAGGAGGAGATGGCGCACTCTATGTAGATGCCGAGTCTGTCGAAAGTATTGCAGACGGCATAACCCGCCTTGCCACCCAACCCGGTCTGCGCGCCAGGTTGGCGGACGCCGGCGAAGCTCATGCCCGCGCCTTTACCTGGCAGCGAAGCCTGCACCATCTCCTCGACGCTTACGAACAGGCGCTGGCCTGAGGATATGGTACAATGCACTGCATTCGGCCAGGAACCACCAGCGCATGATTTCCAAAAGCAGAACTGTCGCCGATTCGGCGACGCGCATCAGTCAAATAATGAATCCCGAACACGCCAACTTGCTGGGTAATGTTCATGGCGGCGTGATTCTGAAGCTGTGCGACGAATGCGGCGGCATCACGGCTGCACGCCACGCCCGGCGCCTCGCCGTGACCGTCGCCATCGACAGCATGGCGTTTCATGAACCGGTCCGGGTGGGCCAGTTGTTGAGGCTGCGTGGACGCATTACCTATGTTGGCCGAAGTTCAATGGAAGTTGAGGTCATCGTCGAGGCCGAAGACCTGCTGACCGGTGGGATCACACATACCAATAGCGCCTATTACATTTTCGTGGCCTTGGACAATGACGGCCTGCCGACCGAGGTTCCGCGGCTCGAATTGACGAGCGACCAGGAACGACGACGTTTTGAAGAGGGCCGGGAACGCCAACGACAAAGGCTTGAACGCGCTGGTAGACAGAAGGAGGAAGCGGAATAATATCCGCTGCACCTATTGGATGCGTCCCAATTGGCACCTTGCCGCCCGACCGTTGATGTTCCTATACCAATGGCTGCTGCCTGTCGGCGCGGTGCTCACTCTGGCAGGATACTTCCGACCCTGGATCTCCCATAAAGCGGCAGGATTGGCAATCTTGGGGCTGGACCTGGGGGAACTCGTAAAGTTTCTGCACCCGGTGCAACAGGGAGATATCCGTCTCTGGCGCGAAGGATTCTATCTACCGCTGGTGGCGGTCAGTGTCAGCCTCAGTTTGAACGCTTTTCGTCGAGAAATCGCGGCCCATCCTGGCGGGAGCGCGTCGGTCCCCGGTGCCGTCGACGAAAGGAGCCGACCCACCTACGGCTGGTATGTCCGCATTGGCCTGCTGTTTCTGGCGATTGTCGCCGCGCTCAATCTGCTGCCGCCAGCCTGGACACCCAGCCTGTTACTCCAGCCGCAGTACCGCTTGCAGACGGTGGCTCTGCTCTTGTGCCTGGCTCTGGCCGCGCTCAGCCCCTTGGCCGCGCTGCTTATGACGCCGCGATCGCTGCTGGAGACATTATGCGGCACCGCGTTAGACGCGAATCGCCGCGGTTGCCTCGGGCGGGCTGCCTGGTCAATCGCCATTGCGGGAACCCTATTCACAGTTGCGCTTGCCGGCGCCGCCCTCTATTTTCCATTGGCCCAGTTTCTTCGGATTCTACCTACGCTGGCCGAACTATACGGGCAGGTACCCGAAATTGGATGGGGACCGGCACTGATGATATTGGGGCTGGCAGGTTTGTTTTTGCATGGCCTAATCGATATGTCCAACCTATTTGGAGAGTGATGGCTGAGTTTCGAGAGAACGTAAAGGCATTTAATATACCGTTCCGGACTATATGGTTGCATCGCAAAGACATGATCGACCTGCGAATGACCGGACGCACGCCGGAAGTAGACAACTGGACGACCGCGGATATCGTCGCCCACATCGCCGCATACCGTCTGGTGGGCGTGAGCATGCAAGATCACAAGAGGCTGGGTCTGGGCCGTTGGCTGCGTGCGACCGGGAAGGAGATCCTCTATGAGGCAGGTGAACCGATGCCCTCTGGAACTGTGAGTTACGATGAAGCTGGAAAGATCGCGTACTTTTCGGTCTGGCCATTGCTTTCAGAGGATGTGGAAAGACACCACTACGAGCGGAAAGGCAAAGTGTATTTGCTGCGCGATGGAGGTGTCGCTCGTATTCGCTTCCCTGTGCTGAACCATCGCGGCCGCCCCGGTGTCCTCGGCCCAGCCGCCGCTCTGTTGGCGACCCGGTGAGCTACGGAGAAGGCATTTCACTCTTAGACGGGAAAGTACAATGCGACTCCTGACGCCGCATGTGCGTTCCGAGGCGAGCCGAGAATCGTTTTTCATCTTTTCACGGAGTTCTATTCATGCCAGAACCTGTTCGCTTCGGCGTAATCGGCGGTAGCGGCGTCTACCAGATGGAGACGCTGTCCAACATAGAAGAAATCGAGCTTGACACACCCTTTGGCAGTCCGTCAGACCGGTACATTGTTGGCACGCTTCAGGGCCAACGGGTGGCTTTCCTCGCCCGCCACGGACGAGGGCATCGCATCAGTCCGACGCGGCTAAACCAGCGCGCCAATATTTATGGCTTCAAGATGCTGGGCGTCGAGTATCTGATCGCAGTCAGTGCCTGTGGAAGCCTGCAAGAAAGGCTTCGTCCCGGCGATATCGTCATTCCTGACCAGATTTTCGACCGCACCAGGCTGCGGGCACTCAGCTTTTTCGATGACCCGGATGTGGGAACTGGCGGGCTGGTTGTTCACGTGAGCGTCGCCCACCCCTTTTGCGACTACCTGAGCGACATCTGTTTGCGGGCAGTGGAGCAGACCGGAGCAACGGTCCACAAGGGAGGCAATTTCGTCACGATTGAAGGGCCGCGCTTCAGTACACGCGTTGAAAGTTTGGCATTCCGGCAACTGGGTATGGACATTATCGGCATGACCACGACACCGGAGGCCTTCCTCGCCCGCGAGGCCGAGATGAGCTTTGCTTGTATGGCCCATGTGACCGACTACGATGTCTGGCACGAGACCGAAGAGGCGGTGACGGTCGAAGCTGTAGTAAGAACGCTTATGCGCAACGCAGAGGTGGCTATCGAGGCGGTTGCCAACGCCATCGAGTTGCTGGCAGAGAGCGGACCTTCCCCTTATGCCAATGCGTTGCAGGGCGCCCTGATGACCGACAAGGCGGCTGTCCCGCCAGAGGTCATTGACCGCTTGGAACCTATCCTCGGCAAGTATTTTGACCGTTAGGTGAGGACACTTTGCCCGCAATGACCACTGTCGCCGAGACAATCGCCCAGTCTCTCTATGATGTCGGCGTCCGCCTCGTCTTCGGCATGCCCGGCGGGGAAGTCGTATCTGTTCTGGAAGCGATACAGCAGCTCGGCATCCGCTTTGAGTTGATGCACCATGAGGAGAGCGCGGTTTTTGCCGCCGATGCCTACGCGCGAGCCACCGGCAGCCCCGGCTGTGTTCTCACAACGCTGGGCCCGGGCGCGCTGAACGCGGTGGCCGGCATAGGACATGCTTGGCTTGACCGGGCGCCGATCGTCCTGGTCACCGCGCAAAAACCGGACGCGCTGCTGCCGGACTACACGCACCAGGTCGTCGACTTGCAGGCCATCTTCGCGCCCATTACCAAGCGCACGCTCAAGGTTACCCCGCAGAATGCCGCCGCGGAAGTGCCGCCAACAGTTGCTCTGACGATGCGAGGTCGGCCCGGTCCAGTGCATCTGCAAGTAAGCAATGAGGAAGCTGAACTGCCGGTAATGGGAGCGCTAACGCGCGATTTGTCGAATGGCGGGGGAGATGCAATTCGAACGATTGCCCCGTCTGATCCAGAAGAAGTTGCCCGCGCCCGCGACCTGATTTCCGGCGCCTCCCGTCCCGTTATTTTGGCCGGGCTGGGTTTAGAGCCGGAGGCTCCCTACGACGCGCTGAGAACGCTGGTCGAAGCCGCCAACGCGCCGGTGATCGTTTCGCCGAAGGGCAAGGGCGCGCTGCCCGATGATCACCCCCTGAGCGCGGGAGTCATCGGCCTGACCCGCAGCGACCCGGTTTACGAAATCCTGGAAAAAGCCGACTGCGTCATCGCCGTCGGTTTTGACGTAGTTGAGTTGGTGAAGCCATTTTCTCTCCCGCTGGTTGGCGAAGATGAAACGGGAGAAGGGACAGCAAACGCTCCCCTGATTTGGATAGCAAATTGGCCCAACCAGGACCCGGCACTGCCGGCGGCCGTGGAGATTGTTGGCCCGATGGCGGCGGCGCTGTTGCAACTGGCGGACAGTGGGTTCTCCACCGACGCCCAGTGGGGCCGGGCCTTGGTGCGTGAGTTCCGCGCGCAACGGGCCGCTGTCCCGGTGCCTACACCCAGGGCCGGCTATCTGCTGCCTCAGCAGTTGCTGGAGAGCATGCGCTGTTACCTGCCGGAGGATTCACTGTTGGCGGTGGACGTGGGTAGCCACAAGATTTTCGGTAGCCTGGAGTGGCCAACCTTGTGCCCGAACAGCTTTGCCCTATCCAACGGCCTGTCCTGCATGGGCTTCGGTTTGCCAGCCGCAATCGGCACAGCATTGGCCCGACCTGACCGGCCGAGCGCCTGTCTTATCGGTGACGGCGGGATGCTGATGTGTCTGGGAGAGTTGAGCGTCCTTGCCAGGCTTAACCTGCCGGTCACCGTTGTCGTGGCGGTTGACAACGCACTCGACCTGATCCGCTCGCATCAACTGCGGCAAGAGAAGCGGCCGTTTGGTACCGAGTTCCCAGCTCCCGACTTTTGTACCATCGCCGCCGGTTACGGCATCGCCTCCGCCCGGGTTACTACGCCGGACGAGTGCGACGCGGCCATTGCGAGTGCCATGGCCGCACGGACTCCGTTCCTGATTGAAGCCCACATCGATCCCATCGGCTATCCCACGACGCCGCAGTAGCCGCCCCGCCCCGGTTCAGAACGTCACTACCTCGCGTTGCGCAATCTTTGAATCGTCCAGTTCCATGCCAATGCCTGGCGCAGTGGGTACGACTACGCTGCCGTTGACCGGCTTGAGCGGGTTCTTGAGAAAGAACTGGTGGACTTCGTTCCACTTGATCAGATATTCCAGCATTGGCGTCGTCGGCTCCGGCCAGGCGGCGATTACGTGGATGCTGGCAGGCGTCGAGTGGCCATGGGGAATGACCGGCACATCATAAGCCGAAGCCAGTGCCAGGATCTTCTGCATCTCTGAAATACCGCCGCACCAATAGATATCTGGTTGATAGACGTCGCAGGCGCCGGCGTCCATCAGTTGTTTGAGTCCCCAGCGTGTGTACTCGTGCTCACCGCCGCTGATCGGGATGTTCACCGCGCGGCGGATCTGCGCGTACTGCTCGATCTTGTCGGGCAGTACCGGCTCTTCGAGCCAGCGTGGGGCGTATTCTTCCAAACGGCGGGCCATCTGCACAGTGTACGGCACATCCCAACTCATCCAGCAGTCCAACATGATGTCTACGTCCGGGCCGACGCTTTCGCGCAGCGTGCGCGCCAGGCGCAGATTGCGCTCCATTCCCGACTTCCCGTCGGTGGGGCCGTCGCGGAAGAACCACTTCGTCGCTCGGTAACCGTCGGCAACGAACTGGCTGGCCCGCTCCTGTACCAGTTCCGGATCCAGTGAATAGCCCAAGGCGCTGGCATAGGCAGGAACTTGGGTCCTGGTGGGGCCGCCCAGCAGTTGGCAGACCGGCGCGTCGAACCAGTTGCCCTTCAGGTCCCACAGCGCGCAGTCAACCGCGCTAAGCGCCATCATCTCCGTGCCTTTGCGTCCATGTACCTGGGCTCGGTACATCCGGTCCCACAGTCGTTCGGTGGCCAGCGGGTCGTGACCTATCAGGAGTGGCGCCAGTTGGGTCTGGATGACGAAAGCCTGGTCGAAGGGAAGGGGACCGCCGCGGCCGGCTACGCCTTCGTCGGTCTCGACTTCGACATAATACGCGGTGATATTGTAGCGGCCTTCGCCGACCGCAAACATCTCGTGCGGTCCTTGCGCTTTGTGCTCCGGGTAGATGTCGAGCGGGCGCACTAGCCGCTCCTCCCAGAACTCCCCTTCGTAGTCCAGTACACCTTGCAATCGGATGACCGATACAGCAGTAATTTTCATGGCAGTTACACTCGCTCGTTCGTGGAGAGGATTCGACGATGGACTGTGCCTGTCAAAACAATCTGGGACAGCAAACTTCTGGAATCGCTGATTCTGTTCGCCTGCCTGGAAAATCCGACAGCAGGGCCACGTCGATATTCGCTTATCTCCCAAATGAACGCAAATTGACGGCGCCTTGGTCGAAACATGACGGCGCCAGGAACTCGAATAGAGCGAGTCATCTGGGTTCGCGCCCCGCGTTCTCGTGTGGCAAAGAAGAGGGTGGCAGCGGTAAGCCTTAACGATTCAGGGATACATACCAAGCAACATTTGCCTGTTGTAACCGTATGTAATACGCTGGCTTGTGCGGACGGTCGTAACGGCCACCCTGGACCACCTGGGAAAAAGTTTCCAACCAACTTGTGGTCATTCTTGATGGTAAAGGGCGGGTAGGCAGACATTCCGAGAATCTCTCTCAAGTCTCCAAGATGATGTCCGTCTACTTCACAAATCCACTGCGGGCGCAGCCCACCCAATCCCGCTGGAATTATTTGCCCTTCCTGGTGCAACCAAATCGAGTCTTCATGCAGGTCCTTCCTTCAGTAATGCAGCATTGGAGCGTGTCCGATGAATAATAACTGGCGTGGCATTTTTGCGATTGTCGTCACCCCGTTTACGGAAGACCTGGAGTTGGACGAAGCCGCTCTGCGCCGGCAGATTGAGTTCTGCATTGGGGCGGGAGCGGCCGGCCTTGTCGGCCCAGCCAACGCCGGCGAATTCGCAGTCATGTCCGACGAAGAACGCCAGCGCTGGATCCGAATCGTGGTTGAGGAGGCCGACGGACGCGTGCCGGTCGTCGCTGCCACCACCCACGGCCACAGGGTGCCAGCTGCCGCCTTGAGCCGTTACGCCCAAGATGTGGGCGCTGACGGCGTCATGGCGATGCCGCCACACATCCTGCATCCGGACGCAGACGGTTGCTACAACTATTTCCGGGCGTTGAACGACACCCTGCACATTCCGATCTGTATTCAGAACTTTATGGGACCTATCGGTACGCCCATGTCCTCCGAACTGCTGGCGCGCATGTGCCGCGAATTGGAGTGGGTACAGTATCTGAAGGAGGAAACGTTGCCGGAGCCGCGTGCCATTTCGCGTACTTTGGCTGCGGCGGGGGATGCTTGTCAGGGCGTCTTTGGCGGGCAGGGCGGTATCTACATGATCGATGAATGGCGGCGTGGGGCGTGTGGCAACATGCCTGCCAGCCAGTCGGTTGACCTGCACACGAAGATCTGGCAACTGTTGGAGGCGAATGACGAGACCGCTGCAAGGGAGCTGTTCAACCGCCTGCTGCCTTTGCTGAATTTTGAGCGCATGCACGGTGTCGCAGTTTACAAACAGGTCTTTTTGCGCCGCGGAATCTTCACTTCTACCGCCAGCCGCATCCCCGGCGCCTACCTCGACCAGCATGACCTGCAAGAGTTTGACGCGATCTGGTGCGAAGTAGAACCGCTCTTAAAGGGCTTGACCGAGCCCAGGAAATGAAGTCTCACGAAACAGAGAGTGGTGGAACGCCCTCCTTAAAGCCCCAGGGTGAGTGGCCAGACTCGAAGACGGAGTTCCGCTGTCGCCCGCCCATTCGTATTTCCATGGTTCCATGAACGCAACTGTATCCTCTATCGAACTGTATCCCCTCCGAATTCCTCGTGACACGCCCTATTTGGGACCGTTGGAGGAGAACAACCGGCCCAACCCAAAGGGCTACATCGTGCGTCCGGGCAACCGCACTGTCTACCCCGTCCATGACCAGACTCTTCTGGTGAAGGCAGTAGCCAGTGACGGCACCGCCGGTTGGGGCGAATGTTTTGGGGTAGTGGCGCCGCAGGTAGCACAGACGATTCTGGAGGAGCTGCTGATCCCCTTTGTTATTGGCCGCAGCCCCCATGACGTGGAACGCATTTACGAGGATCTGTACGACTTGCAGCGGGTGCGGGGCCATTTTGGCGGCTACGCACTCGACGCCATCGCCGGGCTTGATATGGCCCTCTGGGATCTGCGGGCCAAACTGTTGGGGCAGCCGGTTTGGCAGCTTCTGGGCGGTCTGCGCCACGAAAGGCTGCCGGTCTACGTTTCCGGGCTGCCGGGCACGACAAAGGCGGAGCGGGCCGCGCTGGGCAAGAGATGGATCGACCGCGGGTTCTCGGCGCTGAAATTCGCGGCTGTCGTGGCCGACGAAGGCGAGGTAGCCGAGATCGAGGCTGTCCGCCGGGAGATCGGCGCCGCGCCGAAAATCCTCGTCGATCTTCACTGGCGCTACACCGCTCTGGAAGCGATCAAACTGATCGATCAGCTATGCGAATACGACCTGCATCTAGCCGAAGCGCCGGTCGCGCCGGAGGATCTGGCTGGACAGGCGCAGGTGGCCCGCTCGGTTCGCACACAGATTGGGCTGGGAGAGGAGTGGCGTACAGTCCATGAGTACCTTCCGCGCTTGCAGGCCGGCTGCATGAACGTCATTCAGCCCGAGATGGCCCACACCGGCATCACCGGTTTCCGGCGCATCTGCGAATTGGCGCAGGTATTCCATTGTCAGGTGATGCCCCACGCGACAATAAACATCGGCGTCGCCCAGGCGGCCAGCCTGCATGTGGCTGCCACTCTCGCCAATTTCGTGATGCACGAATACCAGCACTCCATTTTCGACCGCAACAAGCAGTTCGTCCGCAGCACAATGGACTGCCAGGCCGGCTACTTTACGCTTCCCCAAGGGCCTGGACTGGGCACGGAACCAACGGCGGAGGCGCTGAGCTTTGCAGTAGAGTAACGCCAAACCCAGAAGGAGTATTCCGAATGAAACAGAGAGAATTTGACGTCGTTGACACCCACTGTCACATCGGTCTGCACAAATACGAGCCTGTCGAAGCCCTGCTTTTTCACATGGAGCGTGCAGGCGTCAACCAGGCGGTGTTTATCCAGTACCTGGGCAATAGCGACAACCGCTACATCGTTGATGCAATCGAGGCACACCCAAACCGTTTTGCCGCGGCGATGATTGTTGCCGACGATGACGACGGCAGCGCCATCCGCGGCTGGGCGGAGCAAGGGATCGACGGCATCCGCTTACTGGCAGACTTTCGCGGGCGCGGCAGTGATCCGTTGGCCCACTGGCGCGCGGCCGCCGAGTTGGATCTGGTGGTCAGCGTCTTCAGCCGGCCGGATATTTTGCAGAGTGCCGAATTTTCCGAAGTCCTGCGCCTGTTCCCCAATCTCTCGATGGTCATCGAGCATCTGGGCGGAGTCAAGCCCGGTGTTGATCTGGACGAGTTTGCCGCCATTACTGCCCTTGCTCGCCACGAGAATCTGACGATAAAGCTGCCTGGCTTTGGAGAATTCTGCGATCTGCCTGGCCCGTTTCAAGAGGTGCCTCCCCTGGCAGAACTGACGCTCGAGGCTTTTGGCGCGCACCGCATCATGTGGGGCAGCGATTGGCCGCCTGTCAGCAGCCGCGAGGGGTACGACAACTCGCTGGAGTTTCCACTCACCTATCTTGCAAAGTTAAGCGCGGATGAGCGCGCCTGGATCTTTGGCCAGACGGCTCGACAGATCTGGAGCTTGGAAGGCTAAGACGTAGGGAAACGGAGCGGGTGAATTTCGTTAGCATACAGTATCAGCTACAGTTCATTGTAGCACCCACATAGGATTGCATTTATGCCAGAAGTCATCTTTTTCACGAATCTTGTACCAGAATTGGCCCAACAGATCATTGGCCCTGCTCCCTCGGACTGGAATGCGTCGGTCCACGCCCATGATCTGGCGGAGGCGGAAAAGGCCCGCTTGGCCGCCGACGCCGATTTCCTGATACTGTTTCCCAGCACCCTGGAAGAAACTGTATTGCGGTCAGCGCAGAGCCTTAAGCTGGTACAGCTTGTCAGCGCTGGTTTCGAACACATGCCGCTGGATCTGCTGGCAGAGTTGGCAATCCCACTCGCCAATAACGGCGGCACCAATGCAATTGACGTGGCCGAGCATACATTTGCCCTGATCTTGAGCGTTTACCGGCGGTTGACCGAGATGGACCGCAACGTGCGCAACGAAGGTTGGAAGGCTATCGACAGCGGTATGACAACCTTTACAATCCAGGGCAAAACAGTTGGCATCGTCGGCCTCGGCCATATTGGCAGGGAAGTGGCCAAACGACTGGTCCCTTTCCAGGCGAATGTCCTCTACTTTGACCCATTCCCTGTGCCGGCTGAGGAGGAACGCCTTCTGCAGGTTGAGCGCGTCTCTTTGGAAGAACTACTGGAGCGTTCGGATATCGTCACCCTCCACGTACCCTTGAATGAGCAGACCCGAAATCTTATCGGTCCAGCGGAGTTGGCGCGCATGAAGTCCAGCGCGATCCTCGTAAATACCTGCCGCGGACCGGTAGTGGACGAGGGCGCACTCATCGAAGCCCTGAACAGCGGCAGCATTCGCGCCGCAGGGCTGGATGTTCTGCATGACGAACCGACGGACCCGGACAACCCAATCCTTCATCTTGACAATGTCATCTTTTCCCCGCATATCGCCGGCGTCACCTACGATACTTGGCAGCGTCGGGGAATATTTATTTTCGACAACTTGCAGAGGGTATGGGCGGGGGAAGAACCGCTGTCCAAAATAGGAAAGTAATTGTCGAGATGGCATTGATCGCAAGCTGCGGATCTTGGACCACTCGTGGCGTACAGAGACCATATCTGAACCCCGCTCTCCTTTGCCGTTAGGTTGGCCCACTGTTATACTCCCACTTGCGCAGGCTCAACTGACTGCTTTCGACAGACACTCCGGCTGTCGCTGACGCGCTGGAGCGGCCAATCAGGCCAGAGTCATTCTTGTGGGGGCCGGCGGTATATACGCAACTGTCTTTTCTTCGACTGCACCGGGACAGGCCAAAGTTGCCGGGGTGTAGTCAGTTCAGGAGCAGTCATGTCAGACATCGCTTTTGTACAGGACCTTGCCCGCAGGCTGCGCGAAAGCGTCGCCCAGGTAATCGTGGGCAAGGACAGTACCGTCGATCAGTTAATGGTGGCCCTCTTTTGCGAAGGGCACGTACTGTTGGAGGATGTACCCGGCATTGGCAAAACGATGCTGGCCAAGACCCTAGCCGCCTCGCTGGGCATCAGCTTTCAGCGCATCCAATTCACGCCCGACCTCCTCCCCTCGGATATCGTCGGCGTCAGCGTCTATAACCGCAAGACTGACGACTTCGAATACCGCCCGGGTCCGATTTTGGCCGGAATTGTCCTCGCGGACGAAATCAACCGCGCCGGCCCCCGCACACAGAGCGCCATGCTGGAAGCCATGGAAGAACGCCACGTTACAGTTGATGGCGTTTCCCATGAGCTTCCCTACCCATTCTTCCTGATGGCGACCCAGAACCCGGTCGAGTTGGCGGGCACTTTCCCACTGCCTGAAGCGCAGATGGACCGCTTTTTGATTCAGGTGGCGCTGGGCTATCCTCAGCGCGAGGAGGAGCGCCAGATTCTGCACCGTTTTCGTAACGACAATCCGCTGGCCCGCGTTCAGCCCATCGTCAATGCGGAAGATGTCCGCCGAGCCGTGACCATCTGCCGCAATGTTTTCGTCCACCCGGTTCTGGAGGATTACCTTCTGGATCTGGTGCAAGCCACACGCGAAGAGAACGCCTTGGACCTGGGAGTTAGCCCGCGCGGCAGTCTCGCGTTTTATCGCACGACTCAGGCCTTTGCCGCCATCCAAGGGCGGACGTACGTCACGCCGGACGATATCCAGCAACTTGCCGCCCCCGTTTTGCGCCACAGGCTGATTCCCGGCCCCGATACCCGTCTGCATGGCACTTCCGTGACCACCGTGTTGGATGGCATTGTAGACAGAGTTCCAGTCCCAGTAGAGGAAAATTGGCAGGAAAGCCCGCCCCCTTCAGAAGAGTCGGAGCTGGCTGAGCCACTCGACGTTAACCAGGCAGAGGGGCCGGAATCTGACGAATCTCCTGCACCTGCTGTCGCTGTTGCCGCAGTCGACGGGCGCTCGACCGTATCAGGCTGATGGGGCGCACTGGCTGGATGGCCGCGGCTGTCATATTGGTGTTGGCGCTTGCTACGCGCAACAGCCTGATCTTTTCCATGGCGCTTATCCTCAGTCTGCTGGGGCTGGTTGTCTGGCTTTGGAGCCGCTACTGTCTTACCGAGGTGACCTACCGGCGCCAGTTCGGCGTGGAGCGACTCTTTTTCGGCGAGAAGACGGATCTGCGGCTGGAGGTGACCAACGCAAAACCCTTGCCGCTTGCTTGGCTGCGTTGCGAAGACGATATTCCCATTGCGCTCAAATTGACGCCCGACGAGCGAGCCAGGCACTATTTGCCCACTCGACGCGTGCTTGTCAACCTCTTCTCCCTCGGTCTCTACCAACGGGTTATCCGTCGCTATACGGTCACCGGCACGCAGCGGGGCGCATGGAGATTCGGGCCTGTCCAGCTGGTTTGCGGCGACATCTTCGGATTCCGCAGCCAACACAAGGAAATTCCAGAAACCAATCTGCTTCTGGTCTATCCCCGTCTGTATACATTGCCGGAGTTGGGTCTGGACGCCCGCCACCCTTTTGGGGACTACCAGAGCCTAAACCGGCTGATCGACGATCCTCTGCGCGTGAGCGGCGTACGCGAGTATCTCCCCGGCGATAACATTCGCCACATTCACTGGAAGGCCACAGCTCGTCGCCAGGAACTGCAGACGAAGCTGTTCGAGCCGTCCGCTTCACGTCCACTAGCGATCTTTATCAATATTCGTACCTTCAATCACCGATTCGAAGGGATCGACCCGGCGTTGCGCGAATTTGCCATCAGCGCCGGCGCTTCCATCTCCCGGTGGGCGCAGTTGCGCGGTGATGCCTTCGGTGTGTTCGCCAACAGCATGATGTACGAGGGCCGACGAGTGCGTATTCTGCCTGGAGCGCACCCTCGTCAGCTTACCCGCGTACTGGAGGCGCTGGCCTATTGCGTGGGTGTGCCGCATACGACGATTGAGCGGGTTCTGCAACAGGAGGCCGACCACCTTCGCCACGGCACATCGATCGTGCTGATCAGCGCAACCCTGTCGGACAGCCTGAGCAGGGCCCTTGCCGATCTGCAGCGCCGGGGATTTGCGGTCACCCTGCTGGGCATCGGTGGGTTGACTCTCGAGAAAGCCATCCCGGGCGTAGCCTTCCAGCAGCTTTCGCAGCAGGCTCTGGAGGACCTGGCCATAAGAGTGGAGCAGGAGATACCCGAAATGGCGGCGCCCCTCGCGGCGGGTTAATTTGCTTTCGGCAGCAGGCCGCATCTCAGGGGGTTCGCACCGCAGGGCTCACATACTTTGCGCTTCCTAGAATGAGTGAACTGTAGACGAAACTGAAGGATGAATTCTCCAATTGCCCTGCCCTGGAATAATGCTGAGTGGAACAGCGTTGACGGTCTGCTGCTGCCAGCCCTGGTCGGTGTCATGCGCCTGTGCTGGATTTGGCCTTGGATGCTGTTCTTGCAGGGCTTTTTGTCGCCCTCCGTCAACGCGCCCCTGATGTCCCCATTTATGGTAATCGCCCTCCCGCTGCTCGGCTTCACCTTTGCACGCTGGGCTATGCCTTCTCTGGCCGAGCGCAGGGACTTTCGAAGAACAAACCAAGTGAGGCGGAATATTGCCGCCAGTGGATTTGCCGTGATCCTGTTTATGCTCTGGCTGCGCTTTCTGCAGCAGGATTTCGGGTTATGGGATCTGCGTTGGTTGCTGGCGGCGGGTTACGATCTGATCTACTGGGATGCCATACCGATCGAGATTCCTGGCACGCTCCTTTTCTTACTCATGGGCATCTTTCTCTGGCTGCGCGGCGCGCTGGATGGTCATGGCCAATATAGCCATGAAGAGGTTTGGAAGGCATTTCTCTGGGGCGGCGCCGCGCTGGCCCTGTTTGCCTGGATCCTGCCTTCGGGCGTCCCGGGCGGCCAGTCTGGCACGACCGCAAACCCGTTCAGCGCCGCTGGCGGACAGCTTTCAAATCCCTTTTGGCTGCTGCTACCTTTTGCTGCCGCGGGACTGGCGGGGCTGGGCGTTGCCAACCTCAGGAAATCCGGTGGCTGGCGGCGCAGTTCACTCGTGGGCAGAGTGAGTCCCAACCGCAGCTGGCTTGTCGGCATCGGCCTGACGATTTTTGTTCTGCTAGGCGTTGCCCTGCTGATCGGACTGATAATCCAGCCGGAGGATGCGGCGGTATTGTGGAGGGCGCTCGGGATAATCTGGAAGGGGATCAGCACCGTTCTGATTTGGATTATTACAGTTGTCGCATACCCGATCTTCATCTTGATCGAGTATCTGATCCGCTTCCTGCGCAGCTTGTTCGGTGACCGCTCTCAGGAAAGTGAGGCGGCCGGCTTACCCCAACCTCCCACGCCTGAGCCGTTTCCGGAGACACCGGAAAGAGTTGTCGAAGCAATGCCGGAGCCGTACCGGTGGGTAGCGCTGCTTGTTGTGGCAATCGGTGTGTTCATCATTTTCATGTTTGTACTGCGCCGGTTGCGAAGCCGCCCGGACTTGGTGTCCGACGAGGTCCGGGAGTCTGTCCTGACGACCGGTCTGCTTCAAGCCCAACTGGCCGAACTGTGGTCGCGATTGCGTTCCCGATTCGGGCCTGCTCCAGAAGAGCCGGACCCGTTCCTGTCTTTGGAGGGGGAGAGCGACACCCGTCTTCTGATCCGCTCGATCTATCGAAGGTTGCTAGCGTTCGCGCAGATCCGAAATGCCGCCAGATTGCAGGGTGAAACACCCAATCGCTTTGGCGGCCGCCTTACCGGTCATCCCGGTTTTGACGACGTGCTTGTGCAAACTATCACCGCGGCCTACAGCGAGGCCCGCTATGGTGACGAGCCGCCTTCCCAAGAGACGGCCGCGGCTGCGGAGAAGGCCTGGCAGGAAATTGAGTCTGCCCTGTCAATTGACGAGTCTGAAGAAAAGCCTTGATCTGAATTGCAACGGCCTTCCTTCCCTTTCACTCTCTGTCCGGAGTCTTGCCCATGAACGGCGCTCAATCTCTCATTCGCACACTGTATGACGGCGGCGTGGACACCTGTTTCATGAACCCCGGCACGTCGGAAATGCACTTCGTCGCCGCGCTGGACTTTGTACCGCAGATGCACTCGGTACTGTGCCTGTTTGAAGGCGTCGCCACCGGTTGCGCGGACGGCTTCGCCCGTATGACCGGCAAGCCGGCAGCGACGCTTCTACACACCGGGCCGGGTTTGGGCAATGGCATCTCCAATTTGCACAACGGGCGCAAGGCCCACTCGCCAATAGTCAACATTGTCGGGGATCACGCCACCTATCACCTCAAATACGATGCACCACTGACGTGCGACATTGAAGGTTTGGCCCGGCCGGTTTCGGGTTGGGTGCGCACGTCGCCTAACTCCCGTGCGGTCGCCGCCGATGGTGCCGCAGCCATTGCCGCCGCCCTTACGCCTCCCGGCCAAGTCGCCACATTGATACTTCCAGGGGATACTGCTTGGGGCGCGGCGGAGGGCGCGGCTCCGCCCCAAAGCGCGCCGCCGATGGCACAAGTACCGGAGGAGCGCATTGCCGCCATCGCGCAACTGTTGCGGCGCGGCGAAGAAACCGTGATTATGGTAGGCGATCAGGTGATGCGCAGCGAAGGGGCCAGCGGCATGGCACTCCGCATCGCCGCGGCAGCGAATGCCCGAGTGGTCGGGAATCGTGCCGCCGCGCGGGTATCGAGGGGGGCCGGCCGTCCAGTCTTGGCTCGCCTGCCCTATCCGGTGGACGAGGCGGTTGCCCTGTTGGCGGGGGCTCGGCATGTTGTTCTGGTCGGCGCTAAGGACCCAGTTGGATTCTTCGCCTACCCGGATAGCCCCAGCCGGCTGGCGCCGCCGGATGCCCATATCCATCTGCTGGCCGCGGAAGACGAAGATGTTCCGGCCGCGCTCGACGCGTTGAGCGAAGAGTTGGGCGCGCCGTCCGACCCACCCCCCGTAGCCCCATTTGAGCGCCCACCACTGCCGACCGGAACGCTAACACCGGCGGCGGCATGGACGGCCCTCTGTGCGCTGATGCCGGAAAATGCGATCGTATCCGATGAGGCTGTTACCAGTGGCCGCCAAGCCTACCCGCTCACCCAAAAGGCGCCGCCCCATGACTGGCTTCATGTAACCGGCGGCTCCATCGGTCAAGGCCTTCCTGCTGCAACCGGCGCCGCCGTGGCCTGCCCGGACCGCCAGGTATTTGCCATGGAAGGCGACGGCTCGGGCATGTATACCTTGCAGGCGCTGTGGACGCAGGCGCGCGAGTCTCTGAACGTTGTGAACGTCATTTTCGCCAACCGAACTTACCGCATCCTGCAGGGTGAACTGAAAAATGTCGGAGGCGACGCAGACCCAGGACCCCATGCCCAGGCGATGATGCGCCTCGACTCTCCAGAGTTGAATTGGGTTTCCATCTCTGAAGGGATGGGCGTGCCGGCTGTCCGCGTCGAAAGCGCGGATGCATTTGTGGTGGCGTTACGCCGGGGGATTGAAGAACCGGGACCGCTCCTGATTGAGGCGTTGATCTGAGAGAAAGTTGACTACAAAAGGCGCCCGAATCACATAACGACAGGCCTTATCCCTTTCGGAAATGCTCCCAAATACTCCAGACCAGAAACCACCTGATGCTGTAGTACGAGTTCTAAACGCGTTCATGGCAGAACGAGCGCCGATCTATATCGTCGGCGGCGCCGTGCGGGATCATCTGCTGGGCATCTCCTCTATTCCGGGCTGGTCCCATGCGACCGTGACTAAAATAGACCGGAATGCTGGCCGCGCGCCGCCTTCCCTCTCTCGGAACACGAGCTCCACGACAACTGACTTGGATTTAGTTTTCAGTGGACCGGTTTTGCCGGTAGCGCGGCGCGTGGCGGACAAGCTTGGCTGGGCTTTCTATCCCTTGGACGAAGCAAGAGATGTCGCGCGGCTCATTGGGGACGGCGCCGACGGCCGACGGATAGAATGTGACGCAGCGGCACTGCGAGGCGACTTGCAGTCCGACCTGCTGGCGCGTGACTTCAGCGCCAATGCGTTGGCACTGGAATTGCCGACCGACAGGTCGCCACGGTTGATCGACGTATGCGGCGGCATTCGAGATGTCGAGGCGCAGCGGCTGCGCCGTGTAACTCCTGAAAGCCTGCGCAGCGATCCGCTCCGACTATTACGGGCCGTGCGCCTTTCCTCCCAGCTGGGATTTACAGTCGAAGATGAAACGCGGAGGCAGATTGTTGCGAGTGCCGACACGATTCTTTCCGTCAGCGCTGAGCGAGTGCGGCATGAACTGTGGAAGCTGCTGGACTGTTCGCGCCCCGACGCTGGCATCAGAGAGTTGCGAGCGCTCGGACTCCTGTCCCATCTGCTTCCGGAGGTCGAGGCTTTGCAAGGGGTGACCCAGTCTTCTCGCCACCATCTCGACGCCTACGAGCACAGTCTATTGGCAGTGCGCTACGCCGCTGAACTGCGAGATTGGCTGCGAGGGGGTCCGGCCCCGGAGGACAGCAGGCTGAGGCAGACTCTCGACCCATGGGCAGAGGCGCTGCGCGCCCACTTTGGCGCGGAGATCGCGGTCGGCCATGACCGGGCGGGGTGGCTTGTCTGGCATGCGCTCTTCCACGATACGGGAAAGCCCGGCAGCCAATCTGCGCAGATCGAAGGTGGGATCGAGCAGCAGCGCTTGCCCGGGCACCAGCTCTTGAGCGCTCGGATCGCAGCCAGCCGCGTCGCCCAGCTCCGTTTCAGCAGACGCGAAGTCCTGTTGGCGGAGCGGGTCGCGGCGATGCACGGGTATCCCCGCAGGCTATACCTGGCGCTCCCCCCGGATGCTGGTCAAATCGGCCCGCGGGCAGCGTTCCGCTTCTTTCGCCAAGTAGGAAGCGTTGTGGCGGGTCATCAGTTCGAGCATGGATCGCTTTCTGGAGGCGCGCTGCCGCCACTCGACGGGCTCGATGTGACGCTCCAGGCGATCGCTGACCGGCAGGCGACCGGAACGATGCAGGGACAAGAGTGGAACCGATTCCTTAAGGCTATGGAAGGTTTCTTTGACTTTGCATTCTCACGGCAGGCGGAAAACCTGACCACGCCGCTGGTGGACGGCCACAGATTGATAATGCATCTGGGGTTGGCGCCGGGGCCGAAGGTGGGCGTCATCATGCGTGAACTGGCAGAGGCCCAGGCAGCGGGTACAGTAACGGACGTGGATGGGGCCCTGGAGCTGGCAGAAATGCTGGTTGAGAAAGGGGAGAAATGAGCAAGGGGAAGGAAACGGATCTGTTCACGCCGCGACGCCAGCGTCACTAGGAAACCGGTACCCGGTTTCTGTTCACCCCACCCGCATAGCCGTCGCCCGCTCCAGGCGGGCCTGCGCGGCCCCGGTGGCAAGAACCTTTCTTGCGCGGTCTATGCCATCGGCAATGCTTTGGGCCAGATCGAAGAGATGAAGAATGACGCCGACAGTCAGGCAGACCTGCTCGGTCGCGTCGCATTGTGCCGAGGCGAGGACTGCCGCGTTGAGGGCGGCATGGCCTGCGACGTCTACGGGCGCGAGCACACGCACCCGCCCGGTATGGCCGAGGGCGCCGGGATCCAGGATCAAGTCGTCTGCCGCGTCTTCGGCAAAGACATGGGATTTGCGGCCGACCGCCATTTCGACGGAGCCTTCCTCCCCTTGGACTATATAACTGCGCTTGGCGCCGGTCTGGACGGCGCGCAGGCGGTCGATGTAGTTCCCGTGAAAGAAACCGCTGACCTGAAAGGGGGCGTTGGCGGGGTTGAGGAGCTTTTCCACACCGTTGAGGACGGTTCGGAGGCCAAACTGGCGCCGCAATGGTAGCAGGGCATGCCACTGCGGCGCGAAAAGTGCAGCAGACAGGTAACCGATACCGACCGATTCGATCATGCGCTGCACGGCTTCCGGATCGAGGTCGTCGGCCACTCCCATTGCCCGTAGAACCGGTCCCGGTCCGATGCCGGCCTTGGTAGGCACGCCTACATCACCATGCAGAACAACCGGCATCCCTGCCTCGGCAAGGACGATGGCGATGGCAGGGGCCAGTTGCGCGCTCTTGACCTTGCCATCATAGGGCACGGCCAGATCGAGCAGCCCCTCGACGCGGGGATGGATCTGCGTGATGGTTTCCGTCCGCAGCAGTTCGGTGAAGCCGCGAATTTCATCGACCGCCTCTCCTTTCACCCGCTGGGTTACCAGGAAGGCGCCGGCCTGCGCCGCAGAGCAGGTCTGCTCGACGATCTGGCGCAGAGCATTTACGGACTCCTCGTATGTGAGGTCGCGCTTCAGTTTCTCCCCGCGCCCGACCGCCTGAATGAATGGGATAAAGGGAGCCGGATCCCGGTCCGTTTCATAGATGGAGTGGACTTCTGCGGTCGCGGCCGGCATCTGGGTCGCTCCTCACCACACGGAGGGAGAAAGGAAAGGGGGATAGCCGCTCAATCCACGCTCCTCAGTTGGCTGAGGAGTGTGTCAACATTGGGAGCGGATGGCGCGCAGAGCTCGAAAGTCAATGGCTCGCGAGCGTCGTTGGCGATGCGAGTGACGGTGGCGTCGCCCCCGAAAAGCGCGGCCAGGCTGTCTGTGAGCTGGGCCTGGGCAGCATTGGCGGCGGAATCGACTCCGTCACCATTGGAGGCGGCGTTAGGGTAGTTAAGTCGGTCCAAGAGGACGATGGTGGCTCCGTCGGTGCGCAGCTTCAGCTTCCCCTCCAGTTCCACATCATTTTCTGTCAGCTCTATCCAGTTCAAGGCCTGAGCCAGTGTCGTGCCCAAGGCCTCTGACAGGTTGGAACCGGTGTCTCGTTTACGGACATACAGAAGGCCCGGCTTGCCGTCGGTCAAGTCGATGACATAGTCAGCCTCGTGGCCGACGAGAAGAAGTGCCGGCCCGTCCAGGATATGTTTGTAGTCGGCCACGTCGAGCAGAAGCTCGTTGGGCACGACATCTTCCCGTATCCAGCGGTGGAATACAGGGATAAAGGTATCGACGTCGACGGAAAGCTCTTCAAAATAGAACTTTACGCTCAGGCGTTGGGGTGCAATCATCTTTGACTCCAGCGGCAGTGAATAGTGGCTCGTGGACAGTACCGGTAGTGCCAAGTACAATCGACGATCCACGACTAAATCTCTATCAGGACATTGCCGCCGACCTTGGATTCGCAGGCATGGGTGGCCTCAATGAACAGAAGAGACTCCTCGATCAGCCGGTGGACAGAATCGTTGTCGGGGTTCGGATTGGGGTTATTGTGCCGCTCAAACAGGTATTGGGCGAACTTGCCCTTGGCATACTGATCGAAGAATAGTTGGGTATCGTAGAAGCGGCTTTTGAACTCCTGCACAATTCGATCGGCGCTATCGCCCACATCCAGGAACTGGGTCCGCACCAGGGCTCTGGCAGCCTTGAGCATCGATGAATAGGCCAGGGCATCGGCCCGCGCCGGGTCGTTCTCATCCAGGGCGACCTGCGCTTCGAAGGCTTCCGACTCTGCTGGGGAGATTTCCATTGAGAAGAGGGAGACAACCTCGCCGGCGCATTCGCCGATGCCGATATCGCCCAGGCTGAAAACGCGGGGATCGCCCCAGTCCGAGAAGAATTCCGGTTGCTGCTCAATGGCGGGCAACTTCATGTAGGGCTGTATCATACTGCGGGCTTCCTTCTTGCCGATGCGGCCAATCCACTCCTGGAACGTTTCCCCCTTTGTCCGCTCTTCCACATAACGGGTTGTGATTGTATCGACAACTTCGGGGACAGTTTTCGAGGGGACTGCGCCTACAGCCAGACCGTAGCTGCCGGCGTTTTCGCGCCACATGCCACCCAGTACTACCTGGAAGTGGGGCATCTTGAAGTTGCCGGAGCGGCGGCTGTTGCCGAAGAAGCCGATGTCAGAGACATGATGTTGGCCGCAGGAGTTGAAGCAGCCGCTGATCTTTATCTTCAGATCCTTGATAGCATCAGGCAAGGAAGCGCTTTTGGCGGTGAGACGGGTGCGCAGTTCACCGGCAAGCCCGCGCGAGGAGGCGATGCCCAGTTTGCAGGTATCGGTTCCGGGGCAGGCTGTAATGTCCACGATAGTGCCGGCGCCGGGGTCGCCCAGGCCAATTGCTTTCAATGCTTCGTGCAGGTTGGGCAGGTCGGAGTCGGAGACCCAGCGGAGAACGATGTTCTGCTCAACGGTGGTACGCACATTCTCGCCGACGTACTTGCTGGCGACGTCGGCCAATGCCCATGTCTGCTTCGAAGTCAGATCACCCAAGGGCAGATTTACGGTCACAACGCTGTACCCATCCTGGCGCTGGCTATAGACATTGGTCTCAAACCACTGATTAAATTCGGAGGAGTGCACCTGGCCGTTCAGGAATGTCGGCGGCCTGGTCGGCTTCTCCTCATAGTGGGGAAGCGTATCGAGATAGGCTGTCCAGCGGTCGTCGTGGGGCAGCGTCTTGCGCTCCTCTTCGACAAGGCGGCGGAACTCTTCGATGCCTAGCTTGGCCACAAGGAACTTGATCCGGGCGCGGTTACGGTTGCGTTTTTCACCCAGTCGAGCGAAAACGCGGGACACTGCCTGCGCCTCGGGCAGAATTTCCTCTTCCGGCGTGAAGTCGCTCAGCACCTTGGCCTGGTGGGGTACTGTGCCCAGGCCTCCGCCGACAAAGACTTTGAAGCCGCGTTTTGGCTTACCGTCCACCTCTTGTATCTGAGCGAGGTAGCCAAGGTCGTGCATCATCACCAGGCCGCAAGCTTCGGATTCGCAGCCTGAAAAGGCCGGTTTGAATTTCCGGCCGAAGTCCTGCACATCGTCATGGCCGAGCAAAAACTGGGCATAGGCGTCAGAGTAGGGTGTGGCGTCAAAAGCTTCCGTACGGCAGACGCCGGCAAGATGACAGCAGGTGACGTTGCGGACGGAGTTGCCGCAGGCTTCGCGAGTGGTGATTCCGACCGAGGCTAGACGGCGCATCATGTCCGGCGTATCCTCGATATGAACAAAATGCAGTTGAATATCCTGGCGGGTAGTGATATGCAAAATGCCGTCAGAGTATTCGTCGGCGACCTGGGCCAGCACGTCAAGCTGTTTCGGTGTCAGACCACCGCCAGGCACTTTGATGCGCTGCATTCCAGGTGCATGCCAGAGCGTTTCAGGCCCTTTGAAGCGCTCGTCTTCCTCAAATCCAAACTCCCGACTCTCAAAACCGTCGTGCCGCTGGCCATTGTCGTAACGCTGGCCGTACACCCCCCGACGCAGACGGGTTTCGGCGAAGACCTTTTCGTTCAGTTTCCCCTGGCCCATCAGTTCCATTTGGCCTTCAAAAATATCGATTTCGTGGGCCCAGTCAACGGGCATTTCATCCGAAAGGACGTCTTTCCAACCGATGTTCGACACAGTTGTCTCCTTGCCTGTTTGCAAGTTCGCCGCCGGTGGGGCGGCTGGGATGAAGCCGGTAGTCTAAAGCAGCGCTCAGAACCGTCTTTTGCGGTCCAATCCGCCATAGGGGAGGTTGCCCGTCGGAAAAGTACGGTAGCGTCTCCCGGTCCCCTGCTTCTTCCTTATTTACTGGTTCGCTTCTCACTCACAATTGTAGAGCAGCAGCGCTGGATTTGTCAAGCCGATTTAGTCCAGTGCTGTCGGTTGCATCCCAAAGTGGTGGCGAGTTCTGGCTCTCTCTGGGGAATATCAGAGGGAGCCGCAGTCCGCCACTCTGGACAGCACCCAATCTGGCTGCACCCCTGTCCGGGGGTTGCTTTCCAGAATTTGATGTGCGTTCGAACTTTGGGGATGAGGAAAGGGGCAACTGTCAGGTTAATGATACTGAACTATTGCCGCGAGCGCTTGAAGAGAGATAACGAGAAATCCCATAGAGGAGAACTGAGAGAGAATAATGATTATTTGAAAATGGACAAGAATTCGTGGATAGTGTTTTTCGCGAGGCCGTTGCTGTTCAGCATGTTGCAGAAAATGTGCTAGTCTTGCCCTCTTTTCTTTTGGGATTGGTTTGCGGATCACGTATACTTTTTTGGTCAATCATTCAAATTGCGCCGTCTCGCACGGGTTAAGCTCGGCGAGGGCAACCTGAGTGAGGCACCAATGTTGGTGGAGGAATCATCGGGACAGATTGTTGGGCAAGCATCTGGCGCATTGGCATTCTGGGTGGCTTGTTGGGGGTTCAGTCTCCCGCAGATTCCGCGAACGCACCCAGTTGGTTATTCCCCATGACGCATGCCTGCAGTCGGGAATTGGCCTGCCGTTCATTGTGCCAGCAGGAGAAATCCTGAGGCTCGGGCAATATTCCTTCTGTCTATGAAGAAACCTTCACGGAAAGGCAACAGGAAATTCATATTCAGGCATTACACTGTTAGGCGCGGCGGCGAATCACAGTCAAGCGAAACAGAGTCAAGCAAAACAGAGTTAAGGAGCCGACAATGACGACAGCAGCGACATTGCAGCCCGGTAAGTCCTCGCGCAAGCAGAGGCGCGAGGCGACAACCGGGAGAGAAATGAGAAACGTAAAGCTTCTGGCTGGACTTCTAGTTCTAATTGCACTGCTCGCAAGTGCATGCCAGGGGATTGATGCTTCTTCCCTCAGTTCAGCGGAGACGACAGAGTCCGGCGCGGAGCAGACGGAGTCACCTGCTCCGCCTGCCGAAGAGACCGAACAGGCGCAAGCCTTCCTGGATCTCGACAGCGATACGCTGGACATGAATGCGCCCATTGCCCTGGATCCGAGTATTCGCAAAGCGAAACTGGACAACGGCCTCACTTACTACATCCGGCACAATACAGAGCCGGCTAACCGCGCCACGCTGATGCTGGTGATTAATGCGGGCTCGTTGCAAGAGGATGACGACCAGCTGGGTTTGGCCCACTTTGTCGAGCACATGATGTTCAACGGCACGGAGCGCTTCCCCAAGCAGGAGCTAATCGACTACTTCGAAGGCGTCGGCATGTCATTCGGGGCGGACGTGAATGCCTATACATCTTTCGATGAAACGGTCTATTTTCTGGAATTCCCCACCGATGACCAGGAAATTATTGGCACGACGTTTCAGGTAGCGGAGGACTGGGCCAGCCGCGCGACCATATCGGATGAAGAGGTGGAAAGTGAACGCGGCGTCATCCTGGAAGAGGAACGCCTGCGCGATCAGAATGCCAGCGGCAGGCTGAACAAAAAGCTGTTCCCGTTGATGCTGGGCGAATCCCGCTACACCGACCGGATGCCGATAGGTGACATCGAAATTGTCAACACCGCGCCGCCAGACAGGTTGCGCAGCTTCTATCGGGATTGGTACCGACCCGATCTGATGGCGGTGATAGTTGTGGGCGATGTCGATGTCGACGAGATCGAATTGAAGATTGCTGAGCATTTCGGTGGACTGAAGGCACCGGAAACGGTGCGCCCACGAGTCACTTACTCACTGCCCGATAGTGACGAGACCGGCTATCTGATTCTCACCGATCCGGAGTTCCCGGTGACGCTTGCCCAGATCATCTACAGGCAGGCCGCTGCAGACCTGAACAACGCCGGTGTTTTTCGCGATAGACTCATCGGCAATCTGTTTTACACTATGCTCAATTTCCGGCTTGACGATATCACCAGACAAGCAGAGTCGCCGTTTCTGGGGGCTTTCGTCAATGAAGGGCAGTTGATACGGGGTGTCAACTATCAGGTCGTGGGCGTGCAGGTGCGCCAAGGCGAAGTGCTCTCGAGCGTGGATGCTGCCCTGACGGAAGTGGAGAGGGTGCGCCGTCACGGATTTACTGCGGCCGAAGTGGAACGAGCCAAGTCGGACATATTGAACACGTATGAACGTCTGTACAATGACCGCGACAATTTGCGCAATCACTCGCTGGCCAGCGAGTATAGCCGCAACTTCCTGGAAAACGAAACCGTTCCAGGCATTGCAGTGGAATATGCTCTGGTTGAACGGCTGCTGGAAGGCATCAGCCGCGACGATGTGAACCAGAGGGCGGAGCAGTATGTAGGGGGTAGTAACCGTTCAGTGTTCGTAGTCGGACCGGAGCGGGATGCGGACAGCCTGCCCAACCAGGAAGAACTTGCGGCCGTTTTCGATGACGTTCGAGTCAAGCATGTCGACCCTTACCAGGACATCGAAGCGGTCACGGCCCTGTTGACCGAGACACCGGAACCAGTAGAGATCCTCTCCCGTCAGACAGATGAGACCTTCAACATCACTGACTTGACACTTGCTAACGGGGCCAGGGTTTTGCTCAGACCGACCTCCTTCAAGGAGGAGGAGATTCTGTTCAGCGCCACAAGTCCCGGCGGCTCTTCGTTGGTCAGCGATGAGGACTACCCTGAAGCGGATTTCATCGACAGTATAGTCAGTCAAAGTGCCGTTGGCGACGTGAGCTACGCTTCGCTGCAGCGGCTTTTAGCTGACAAGTCGGTAGCAGTTGCTCCATACATTGGCGAACTTGAAGAGGGGTTCCACGGCCATTCCGGTAAGGAATATATCGAGACGTTGTTCCAGCTCATCTACCTCTACGGCACAGCGCCCAATGCAGATGACGACGCTTTCGCCACGCTCAAGGACCAGTACACCGAGTCGTTGCGCAATCGCGAACTCGATCCACGCAGTGCCTTGACAGATGCTTTCATCGAAGCCCGCTATGGCGACTCGGTACGACGCAACATTCCCACTTTAGAGACAATCGATTCGCTCGATCTAGAGCGGGCTTTCGCCATCTATCAGGAGCGTTTCGCTGACTTCAGCGACTTCACATTCATCTTTGTCGGCAATTTCGACGTCGAGCAGATGGTCGACTGGTCACAGCGGTACCTGGGCAATCTGCCGTCACTGAACCGCTCTGAAACGTGGAAGGACGTGGCGCCGGACCCGCCAGAAGGAATCGTGGAGGTGCCGGTCTTTCGCGGCCAGGACGAACAGAGCTTGACGACGGTCCTGTTCACCGGACCCGGAGAAAATACGTTGGAGAACCGGTTGCGTCTGCGAATGTTGGAGACCATTCTGGATATCCTGATGCGTGAAGAGTTGCGGGAGGCAATGGGGGGAGTGTATGCGTATGGCGCTTCCGCCTCCATGGACCCCGATCCGGATAGCCTGTATGAAATCTCACTTTACTTTGGCAGCGATCCTGGCCGAGTTCAGGAGTTGGTAGATGCGCTCTTCGGGCTGATCACAGAAGTACAGGTTGACGGCCCCCGAGATGACCTGCTGGAAAAGGCCAGAGTGCAGTTTGTTCGCCAGCGTGAGGAACAGCTGGAGCAGAACAACTTCTGGCTAAGCGTGCTGGAGCATTTCGCTTCGGAAGAAAATGTAGACCTGGCAAGCTTTCTCGACCTTGGAGTCGTGGAGAGCCGGGTCGAGGCTGTGACAGCGGCCGAGGTCCAGGAGTCGGCGGCAGCATACTTGCCACTGGGCCGGTATATTCTGGTCTCTCTGTATCCTGAGGATTTTGAACAGTAGGCAGCCGAAGTAGCTTTACTGGCAGCGAGCAGTTTTCGATCTGCTGCTCGCTGCCTTTTCCTCGCAAGTCCAAGCCGAACTGCGCTTCAATGCCCGTAGAGGTGCTCCGTCGGATCGATGACGGAGTCCTGCCAGTCGAGAAAGCGGGCCGCTTCTTCCAAAGAGCCAGCCTTGCCGTCATCAACCAGTTGCTGGAGCGTGCCGACCTGAATTTCAGTTAGCGCACCGGCCTGCAAGGCTAACGACCAACTGCTGAATTCCTGTTTTTCATCAATGCTAGCCATCGATCGGTCTCCTCACTAATCAGAGAAAGCGCCGCGTCAGATCGTGAATGCGACATCGCTGCCATCTTCAAAATAGAGTTGCAGGTGGAGGGCGTTGAGCCGGAAATGGCTCATCGCGAGACAGGCCCGTTCCGCCTGTGTCCGCTCTGCCGAAGCCTTCGCCCAGCGACTGTCCCGGCCTTTGTGTTCAAACTGCAAGAAACTTCCGTCTTCGAAGAAGAGTATGGCCTGGTTGAACTGTGCGTTGGCCACGTAGCGGACAACGTGCGCGGCCGCGCTTTGCGCCTGTGAAAATGTATTCAGTTCTATATGAAGGGGGTCAATTGCGCCGTTAGTTCGTTTTGCCACTCAAAATCCCTTGCGCCAGGCAAAACAGGCTCTTTTCCATGTTGACCATCTGGGACCAGGTAGACTTCGTCCCACTTTCTGTAGATTATGATGAAACTATACAGCAGTAGCCGTGATCATGCAAGGAATCCTGATCGATTCGAGGCGGGACGGATCGTCAGCGAATCGCAAAAGAGGGGAAGTAGAGCCTGCAACAGTCTGCCTGGCCCGGTTCGCCTCGCCGTGCACTCCAGTGGATTTTCTTCACGGCGCTGGATGTGCTACGATTGCAGAATAACAGTTGGCCCGGTCCAGAAACGAGAGATAGAGGCGCGCAATGAAAAAGCTGCTCAAGTTCCTCTTCTTCGTCGGCTTTGCCGCCGGCGTGGCGTATGTCATAAAGCAGGTCTTGGGAGGCGCACAGTCTGAGGGGGCAGGCAGCGGCGTGTTGCCGGAGACGCCGGTCACTCCCCTGGAAGACGCGCCATTGGGCGGTGAAGTTAGCCCGCAGCTCCTGGAAATTCTGGTTGACCCGGAAGATAAGGGGGTGCTGCAACTGATGGATGATAGCAAATTTCTGCTCAACCCGCGCAATGGCTACCGCTATCCCATTCGTAACGGGATTCCGGTGATGCTGATTGAAGAGGGTAAGAAGTATCAGGATACGAGCCTCATCCAGAACGTTCAACAGCAGTAGTAAGCCAAATCGGCCCGAATTTGCTGGCAGGGGGCAGGCTCGGATGAGAGGGTGACTCTAGTTCCGGTGTAGAGAAATGCGCCCATCGTGGGGCGAACAGTTCTCCCAAGAGACCAGGGGTAATAGGAAGAGTGCCTGGCGGCAGGTTTAGCGCCAGGCTTTTTGTATGGAATTTCTATGCGAAAGCATCGGGTCTCAGGTGGTTGCACTGATTTCGGGATACCGATCTAACCGGAAAGATCGGTGGCGGAACTGCCTGCCTGGTGCAGTGAAGGGGGTGCAGGAATCGCTATTGTGAAGGTTGCGCCGCCATTGCTCTCCGCGCGTACACTGCCGCCGTGCGCTTCCACAGCGCTCTTAACGATCGCAAGTCCTAGTCCTGCCCCCGGTAGCGGTTCGCTGCCTGCGCCGCGGAAGAAGCGCTCGAAAATCCGTTCCTGGTCGGCAGGCTGAATGCCAGGTCCGCTGTCAGAGACCGACAACAACGTCGAATGCGCGTCCTCTGTGGCGGCCAGTTCCACCACACCGCCGGAAGGCGTATATTTGAAAGCGTTGTCCAATAGGTTTGCCAGGGCCATCCCCAGGCTCGCCCTGTCACAGCAGATCAGTTCAAGGCTTTCGGCCACAGCCAAACGAAGATCGATCTGTTTCGTTTCAGCCAGGGATCGAAACGGAGCAAGCGCTTCTTCCAACAGACTGGCCAGGTCGTGGTGGGCGAAATCCAGAGAAGCAACACCCCCGTCGAGGCGGGAGAGATCGAGCAGATGACCTGTAATCCATTGCAAGCGTTCCAGTTGACGCTGGCTTTCACCCAGAAACTCGGTGCGTGTCTCCCGGTCGCCGCCGGCCTGGCCCTGTAGGATCTCAACGAACTGGCGCAATGCGGTCAACGGTGTCCGCAGTTCATGGGAGGCATCGGCGATGAAGCGGCGCAGCGCATCCCTCTCAGAGGCCAGGTCGGCAAAAGAGGCCTGCAACCGCGCGGCCATACTGTTGAAGCGCCGCGAGACATCGCCGATTTCACCCACGGTTTCAGGCGCACGGACTGCCAGATCACCCTCTTCCATCTGCTGGGTCGCGCTCTCCAGAGCCATCAACGGGGCTGTCAACGTCCTGCTCATCAGAAAACCGAGCAACACAGCCACCAGGACAGCACCCAATCCCGCCACCATCAGGGAACGACGGATGGCGAGAAGAGGCTCGGCAAAGAGAGGGTATCTGTTGGTCATTTGGACGTACCCGACTACCTGCTCGTCCTGGTAGACCGGAAGCGTAACTTGGGGACCTTCTGCGGCCGCCTGTATAGACTCTCCGGCGTTGCCGAAGACGACCCCCCAGAGACGCCTGGAGGACCGGTAGCCAAGCGGCGCCACGGGCGTAGGGGCGGTATCCAAGTCAGTGGAAGCATCGTCGGCGGGACCCACGAAAATTAACCGATCCCCCAAAATACCCGGCCGCCTTTCCAGTGACAAGGCGGTTGTCGCGTTAGTTTGAAGGTTGTCATCATCACTTTCCAGCGCAAACATCCCGCGCGGATGACCGGGGCCCGAAATGACAATGACATGACTGATAGGCCCGTCTTGCAGAGTAGCCTTGGCGCTTGGAGATAGTTCGCGAAGCAGCCTCAGAAAAGCGGGCAAATAGTCAAGTTGGGTTGGGCGCATCTGCGAGTAAGCCACCACCTGCCGGTCTCCACTGAGGATCTTCACTTCTGTATTGGTGAGAAACCCGGACGAAACCGCAAGTTGTTGCAGTCGAGACCGCTGGTTCCCGCGTGCGAGAAGCGGACGCGCCATGCGGGCCACGGCCTCCGCGTTGAGGGCCAGTGTTTCCTGTTCACGGGCTGCCATGTAGCGTGTTACCAGGCTGAGGGCGACGATGCCGATCAGCAGAATGGTAAGCAGGGTTAGGGCTGTATAGCTGATGATCAGACGCCAACGGATCGAATGTAGCATTTGCGCCCCTCTACGCCAGAAAGGGACAAGCCGAGAACTCTCGACGCATCCCTGGTGGCAGCAGTCTGGCCTGACGAAACCCGCTCCCCGGTTCAGCAAGCAACCGAAGAGCGGGGTGATAGTGTCGCGGCTTCAGCTTCTGTGACGGAAGCACCCCGTCGTGCATCCCGGTCTCGGTCAAAGCTGGTCGCCGTCGGCAGAAGATATCGGTCTAAGAATCGCTCTCCGTCTCATGACCTCGCTGCGCTTCCTCCTGGGCCTGTCTCCCGTTCTCCTGCATGTGCATTCTGAAACGATCCAGCGGCATGATTGAAACACCGAGGTAGGCCTTTGTTTCGTCATCGGGATGGGCGCCGAGTGTCACGGTTATCGCGATTGTTTCACCATCGCGGTCAACTGCCAGATTCACTTCATCCCCTGGGCTGTAGTTGGCCAGGGCCGCCACCAGTTCATCGAATCCGCTAATTTCGGTTTCGTCGACGGCCGTGATCAGATCGCGGCTCTGCAACTCCGCCATTGCCGCTGGTCCTTCGTCCTGCACGGCCATGACCAGAGCGCCTTCGGGCATCTCGCCAGAGAAGAAACGGCCACGTGGGAATGCAAAACCGAAACGGTTGCCTCCGGGCTGTCCGCGATCGAGATCAGGTCCGTCCTTATCCAGCCTGAAGTATTCACTGGACATGATGCTGATACCGAAGAAGGCCTTTCCCTCGTCATCGGGGTGGGCGCCGAACGTTACGTTCAAGTTGACACTCTCTCCGTCACGGTCAACGGTCAACTCGACTTCGTCGCCGGGGCTGTAAGCGGCTACCGCCTCAACCAGGTCTTTCATTCCGGTTATTTCAGATTCGTCCACGGCGGTGATGACATCACCGGCCATCAGACCAGCGGTTGCAGCGGGGCTTTCCTCCTGCACTTCCATGATGGCTGCGCCATCGCCGGCACCCAGGTGGAATTCCTTCATTCCTCGGTTCCAATCCATGCCGGGGATACGTCCGAAACCCCGCATTCCTTGGATGCGCCGGCGCTGGGGCTGCAAGCGACCGTCTCTGGAAACATTTGCCGCTACGCCAAGCAGCGGGTAGCCGTCCTGGTCGGCCAAGGTTACGGCCAGCGTCAGTTCCTCGTCGCCGCGCTTCACTGTCAGTTCGAGGGCGTCGCCGGGGTCGCGCATCAGGATCACGTGCCTCAACTCGGCGGCGGTGTTGACCATGTCACCGTCGATTGCCAACAGAATATCGCCGCGTTGCAGGCCGGCCTCGGAGGCCGGTGTCTCATCGCCAACGGCTACGATCAGAACGCCCGGTTCCGGCTTGATTCGCTCTGCCAACGTAGCGGCCGAGACGGTCCCGCCCCAGGTCAGAAACGCGAACAGGGCCACGGTAAGCAAGATCCAGAGTTTCCGCTGGGCCGTGCCTCGCAGTGGCGTCTCTCCGGTCATTCGATAAAGCTGTTTCATGGCTTTCTCCTTATATAATGCTACACATTGGATGAAGTTTGCTGCCTCACATACCAGTGTAGCGACCTTTTTTGAAAAGCCTGTTGCCTTTGGATTAAGGTTTCATAATAAAGGAGTGAGATCCCGGCTCGCGGACATTGTTTCTGTTTCTGACGAATTGGGGAAGGGGAACCAGGAGGAAAAGGAGTCTGACCATGCTCCTGTTCAGTGCCGGCGTCTGCATTCGTCATTTCGCCTGCGTTCCACCATTGTGTGTAGCTCGGCGCAAGCTGTTATCCCTGGAATTTGTACCCGATCCCGCGCACGGTTACGATTCGGGTCGGATTGGCCGGATCCAACTCGATTTTCTGACGCAAATGACGGATATGGACATCTACGGTGCGGTCACTGTTGACATCGCTCTCGTAGCCCCACACGGCTTCGACAAGGCTGCTGCGGCTGACCGGGACATTCTGCCGGGCCGAAAGGTAGCGCAGCAGCCGGAATTCGGTCGGCGTCAGATCGATTGCCTCCCCATTCCGCCGCACTTCCAACCGCGTCAGGTCAATTTCGAGTCCATCGAAACGCTTGATTTCGTTTTCGGACGGGGCGGCCAGGTCGCCGTAGGCGCGGCGCAACATAGCCCGAATCCGTGACACCAGTTCACGCAGCCCGTAGGGCTTGACCATGTAATCGTCCGCTCCCAACTCGAGGCCGAGTACCTTGTCCAGTTCCTCATCTTTGGCGGTCAACATCAGAATCGGTTGGCGGTGGTTTTGGGAACGGAGCGCTCTGCAGACGTCATAGCCGCTCAGATCAGGCAGACGCAGATCCAAGGTGATCAGATCGGGCTGTTCGCGACGCGTCAGTTCGAGGGCCTCTGTGCCCGACTTGGCCCAGATGACTTCAAATCCTTCCGCTTTCAGCGCGTACTCCAGTCCTCTGGCGACAGCTCGATCGTCCTCCACTATCAGTATTCGTTCCCGTTGCATTGTCGGGCCTCCAGAAGTTGTCGGCGGCTGCGGCCCAATTGCGGAGAGCTGTCGGGTTGAAACCAGATTGAACGTCAGTTCCAAGCGCTTTCAGGACCGAGGACTATCTGTTCACTTGAAACCCGTCGGAGGCAAAATGTCGTTGGCCCCGGAATTTGCCGCCTGCCCGCAGCGAGTGTAGAATAAGTGTTTGTAGTATACCTATCAAATGCATGCTTTGCTACAGGGGAAGTGACAGGATCGCGGCAAGCACAAGAGTTGCTGTCGTGGACCGGCACAGCAGGGGCAGGAAACCATTGTGTCCTGTTCCAGGCAAGCGGGGAAGCGCAATCCCCCTGAGCAGCCGCTTGAGAAGACAAGGAAGTTTAAACAATGGCTCGCATGAAAGTATTGTTGACAGAAGACATTCCCACCTTGGGCCTTGCCGGCGAAATCCATACCGTGGCCAGAGGCTATGCCCGTAACTATTTGCTGCCGCGCAGAGAGGCGATTCTGGCAACCAAAGGCGCTCTTAAGCAGGCGGAGGATATTCGCCAGACGGCGATACGCAGGCGGGCGCAGGAACGTTCCAACTCCGATGCCCAGGCAGCAGTCCTTGGGGGCCAGCAGTTGCTTTTCGCCGTGCGGGCAGGCGACAACAACCGATTATACGGCTCGATTACCAGTTCGGACATCGCCGATCAGCTGGCGAAAGCGGTCAATTTCGAGGTGGATCGAAGGCGGATTCTGTTGAATGCGCCGATTCGTGAACTGGGCCTATTTGACGTGACGATTCGGCTGATGGCTGAGGTGGAGGCCACGTTCGCCGTAGCCGTAGTGCGGGAAGGCGAAAACTGGGCCAACGCCGAAGAAAGGGAACGAGCCCGGAAAGCGGCTGCCCAGGCAGAAGCTGAAGCAGAAGCTGCAGCTGAAGCTGAAGCAGAGGCCGCCGCTGCATTGGTAGATGATGCCTCTGAGGATGATGCAGTAGAGTAGTAGAGGACTGACTGACCGGACCGGTAACACCAAGAATATAGTTCTCCGAACAAATGGCGGGCAGGGTCTGAACTCTGTCCGTCTTTCTTTTTATATTGGGGCGCGGTCTGTGACCGAAACGGGGCGAATAATTTTTGCCGATCCGCTACCGGCAGCGCCCCGTTTTTGCCCTGCAACACTTTTCACGTTGTGCGACTGTATAACCAGGTTTTGTCGGCTTGTCCCCACAAGTACAGTTGCCCCGGACAGAGCGCGCCAGCGCGTCGCCCGACCGGAATCGTTAGCCAGAATCGGGTAGATCGGGTATAATTGAAGGTGGCATTCGGCCCAAATTCCTGGGGCGAATTTGCCCACTTCTAGCCTCAATGGTAACGATTGATGGCTGGCATTGCAGGGCCTTCTGGCAGTTGTAGATGGCTCCCTGGGATGCTGGTTCGAGGCTCTCAATATGAAAGGGTGCGGAGGCTATGACATGGAGCGCGATAGTAGCGGGAGAACGTGAATGAGTGAGCCAAACGGCAACGAGAGCGCAACCCCTGGCGACGATGGAATGGGCAATTTGCCCCCTGACCAGCCTCCACGTAACGGGGCCAGTGGCAATGGCCTGTTTGCCCAGAGCGTGGAGGAAGTCTCTATCGAAGATGAGATGCGCACCGCTTTTCTTGACTATGCGGTCAGCGTCATCGTCGCGCGGGCCCTTCCTGACGCACGCGACGGTTTGAAACCGGTCCACCGGCGCATCCTCTATGCCATGCACGACATGGGGCTGCGAGCAAACTCGTCTTACAAGAAATCGGCCCGTATCGTTGGGGAAGTGTTGGGCAAGTATCATCCCCACAACGACCAGGCGGTCTACGATGCGCTCGCCCGCATGGCGCAGGATTTCAGCCTGCGCTACCCACTGGTGGACGGCCAGGGGAATTTCGGCTCTATTGACGGCGATAGTCCTGCTGCCATGCGTTACACCGAGGCCAAGCTGGCGCAGTTGACCGAGATGCTGCTCCAGGATATCGATATGGATACGGTCGACTGGGGGCTGAATTTCGACGACAGCCTGGAAGAGCCGCTGGTGCTTCCCGGAAAGCTTCCGAATATGCTGGTTAACGGGTCAAGCGGCATCGCAGTGGGCATGGCCACAAATATCCCGCCCCATAACCTGAGTGAAATCTGCGATGCAATAGTTCACGTCATCGACAACTGGGAAGGGCGTGAGCGGATTGGCCTTGAAGAGTTGATGGAGATTGTGAAAGGCCCGGACTTCCCGACCGGCGGCGAAATTTTGGGGACGGAAGGTATTCGCCAGGCGTTCGCTACCGGCCGCGGCCGCGTGCTGGTGCGCGCCCGGACGCAGATCGAGGAGACAAACAACGGACGTTTTCGCATCATTGTCACCGAAATTCCCTATCAGATCAACAAGACCACTTTGCTGGAGCGAATAGCCGATTTGGTCCGCTCAGGTCGCCTGGACGGCATCAGCGATCTGCGAGATGAGAGTGACCGCACCGGCATGCGCATCGTTATCGAACTGAAACGGGGCGCGTCGCCAAAGAAAGAGCAGAACCGCCTATTTAAGTTTACGCCGCTCCAGTCCACGTTCAGCGTCAATGCCCTCTCGCTGCTGAATGGAAGGCCGGTAACATTGGGACTGCGGCGGGCTCTGCTGATTTATATTGATCACCGCTTTGAGGTTATCACACGGCGCACCGAGTTTGACCTGAACAAACAGCGCGAGCGCGCCCATATCCTGGAGGGGTTGCGCATTGCCCTGCAGTTCCTTGACCGGGTTATCGAGACAATCCGCAATGCGGCCAGCGCGGAGCAGGCCCGCACACATCTGGTGGAACAGTTCAGTCTGAGCCTCGTCCAGGCCCAGGCGATCCTGGATTTGCAGTTGCGGCGGCTGGCCGCGTTGGAGCGGCAGAGGATTGAAGATGAGTACCAGGAAGTGATGGAGCGTATCACCCACCTGGAAGACCTGCTTGCCTACCCGCACAAGATTCGCGGCCTGATTCGCGACGATATTGTCGAGATGAAAGAGAAGTATGGCGATGAGCGTCGCACTGGAATTATCCATCATGCCAGCGGCGACTTCAGCGATGAGGACTTGATCCCACAAGAGAACGTGCTTATCAGTTTCAGCGCCAACGCCTACATCAAGAGGATGGGTGCCGACACGTTTCGCGCGCAAGGGCGGGGCGGCCGCGGCGTGAAAGGGATGACGACGCGCGGCGAGGACGAGGTGATGGATCTGCGCTTCGCCCGCACGCTGGACCACATTCTTTTCTTTACCAACAAGGGCCGGGTATATAGCAGCCGCGTCTACGAGCTGCCCGAAGGCGGCCGTACAGCCAAGGGCGCTCACATGGCCAACATCCTCACCCTGCAGCACAATGAGCGGGTCACGACAATGTTGACCTTGGGCGATTTTGAGCAGGCCGCATTTATTACACTTCTCACGCGCAAATCCCGCATCAAACGCGTAAGAGCCTCCGCGTTTGCGAATGTTCGCACTAGCGGCGTTATCGCCATGAACCTGGATGAGGACGACTCGTTGGAATGGGCGCAGCTGACGAATGGCGACCAGGAGTTCATCATCGTCACCAGCAGGGGGAAGGCGCTTCGGATGCGCGAGGATCGGGTACGGGCAATGGGGCGCACCGCGGCCGGCGTTTGGGCGATGCGTTTGCGGAAGGACGACCTGGTGACCGGTTTCGACGTGGTGCAGCCTGGCGCCGATCTGTTTGTGTTGCATGAGTTGGGGTGTGGCAAGCGGGTACGATTGGAGGAGTACGCCACGAAGGGTCGATACATTCAGGGAGTATGGACGACGGATCACTCCCGAATTGGGGAACTCGGCCCAATTGTTGCCGCGCGGGTCGTCGATGAGAAGGATCAGATTACGATCATCACCGGTAACGGCATTATGCTCCGCACACCGGTCTCCGGTATCCGCCACAAAGGGCGGGCCGCCCAAGGCGTACGCATCGTCAGTCTCGACGAAGGCGATACAGTGGCGGCACTTGCCGTACTTCGATACGAAGACCTGGTCCGCAAGGTTGAAGGTGCCGAAGAGAACGGGGACCAAACGCTTGAAGCCGTCGACGGGATGACGCCGATGGCGGCGGCCGAATAGAAAAGGGGCCGTCAAACAATGTCCGACCTGCGCATGTTGTTGGGCCGGGGGCCTGGGCCGCGGCACGCTTTCTTGCTCAGTCTCAATCCGGATTCTCTTGCCGAGACTCTCGTTGCCTTCGCAAACGGTGAAGGCGGCACAGTCGTGTTGGGGGTTGACCCAAGCGGGGCCCAAGGCGAACCCTTGGTGGACGAAGAGGTTGAAGGTGCCTTGCGGGCAGCGTTGGCGCTTTGCCGCCCTCCCATGCGCACCGAGTGGCAACAGGAAGAGACGCAGAACGGGCCGGTGGTCCTGTTACGGGTTGACCGCAGCAGCGAGTTGCATATCCTCTCCGACGGGCGGGCACTGGTGCGCCACGGAGATGAGAATCGGCCGCTAAACCCGGCGGAGTTGGAGATGCTGGTGGGTAATCGTTCGATGGGAGAGTTTGAGTCTGAAGAGGTTTTCGGCTCCACAAGAGACGATTTGGACGACGACGTTATCGACGAATATCTGGAGAAGAGGCAGCAGCGCAACCCTCACGGCTCGCTTTTGCCAAAGAATAGATTGTTGCAACAGATTGGAGCCATCAGCGCAACCGGGACGCCGACAATCAGCGGAATGCTACTTTTCGGTAAAGAACCGCAGTTGTTTCTGCCCCACAGTCGGGCTGTATTCGTGAAGTTCGACGACAACCAAACCACATTTAAAACAGGGGAGAGGGCAGGACTCGCCGAGGCAGACAGCTCTGTAGAAACTTTGTTGTTAGGGGGCGAGGCTGGCTCATTCGGCTATGGCCGCCGCGAGGAGATAACAGGCCCGCTTGCCCGAATTGTCGAGCGGGGCTGGCGAGTCATCTGGGAAGAGATGGACAAAAAGGCGGTGGTAAAGGGGTTGCAGCGGGAAGATCAGACCGAATATCCTCCATTTGCGGTCCGCGAGGCGTTGGTTAACGCGGTTTGCCACCGGGACTATCGCCTGCGCGGCAGTAGTATCGAGATTCATATGCGGGCGGAAAGCCTGGAAATCATCAGTCCCGGCGGCCTGCCGGCCTACATAACAATCGACAATATCGTTGACGAGCATTACAGCCGCAACCCTCGCCTTGTCAACGGACTGTACCAGTGGGGCTACATTGAGGAGTTGGGTTTGGGGGTTGACCGCATGATCGAGGACATGGTGGCCGCCGGCCATCCGCCCCCGCTTTTCGATGCGAAGAGCCATCGTTTCTCTGTGACGTTGCAGAATCGCAAAGACCTGGAAAAGATAATTCCCGAGTGGGAACAGCACATGAACGAGCGCCAGCTCAAAGCGATGCAGCATGTGCAGGCGCACGGCAACATTACCAATCGGGATTACAGGCAGTTGTGCTCCCATGTTGGCGCCGAGACTTTACGATTGGACCTGGTTGATCTGGTGAACAAGAAATTGCTCTTGAAGATCGGAGACAAACGAGGGACTCGATACATTCTCAGATAGCAGGCTAATTTGGGATAATTGGGTTATTTCTTTGGGATAAATGGGTCCATTGAGGGGATAGTCGAAGAATATCTCCTGTGAAGTGAGACAAAGCGTTTGGCATGTGAACTGGTGGTGGCAGCACAGGCCCCCTACATGCTGGAGAGCTGATCAAGTTCTCGGTAGATTCCCTCCCCTATCTGATGAAGCCTCTCGTAGCGGGATTGTTTCCCGCTTTATGCCCCGCTTGTTTCGCTTTCTAGTCGAGTGTTATAATCTGATAAGAGTCTTGCCCTGTAACTGTGCGTCTACGCCACGAAACCGGACCCAAGCCATTGCGCCACGAAAAGAACAACCCGTACGCGCTGGAGACCGATTCAGACATGTCGGACCAAAGTGACGCCAGCGCGGTTCAATACCCTGAGGGCGAGTTCGAGTCCCCGGACCCATTGCTATCTCTGCCCAAAATCGAACCAGGAACTGAAACTCCGTTAGGTGGCCCAAAAACCATGGCGACTGCGGTCCCGACCGGAGGAGTCTTGCCCTTGGGCGATGGACAGTCTGTTCTTATGGACGAGCAGCGCGAAGAAGACAGTGCAGGACTCAAAACGCTGCTGCGAGAGACTTTGGAGACGGTAATTCTTGCCGTCCTCATTTTTCTGGTGATCCGCAGCCTTGTACAGAACTATCGCATCGAAGGCCAGTCGATGGAGCCAAACT
Organism: Caldilineaceae bacterium; assembly: GCA_965221345.1. Taxonomy (GTDB): domain Bacteria; phylum Chloroflexota; class Anaerolineae; order Caldilineales; family Caldilineaceae; genus Bin5. The sequence goes on along the minus strand of CBDCSD010000002.1, from coordinate 2,726,475 downwards.
TTCACCATGGCCAGTATCTGCTTGTGAATAAATTGGCCTATCGTGTGGGAGAGTACAGACGCGGAGATGTCATCGTCTTCCACTATCCCAATGACCCGTCACAGGATTACATCAAGCGGGTGATTGGCCTGCCGGGGGACACAGTCGAGATTCGAGACGGCGTTCTGTACGTAAATGGCCTATCTGTCGATGAACCGTATGACCAGGTACCGATGACAAGAAATATTCCGGCAGAGACAGTTGCTCCCGGATTCTTGTATGTACTGGGTGACAACCGCCCGGCGTCGTCTGATACTCGAACTTGGGGACAATTGGCGCAGGGGTTTGTTATTGGCAAATCCTGGCTTGCCATTTGGCCTGTTGATAGCGCTGGATTGGTGGAGCACCCGGCTTTGGAAGTAGGACCGGCAAGGGAACTAGGACCATAGCTCATTCGACCCCAAGCCGGAAATCGCCTTTCAGCGCCGTACTGCGCGGCAGTTCCCGTTTGGTTAGTAGATTTATGGTTACCGCTACGGCAGGTTTAACAGGAAGGTCGGAGGACTAACCGGGAGAATTCGAATGGCAAACGCCAGGGTCAGAGATTTTCTCATTCTTATCGGTCATACGTGGATCTGCATGGACTGCAGGAGGAATCTCCTCGAAAACACGGAAGCGACCCTTATTGGCCACAAGCTGAGCGAAATTGAACGAGAGCGGATGATGGAACTGACCGAGAACTCCTTCCGCACGATGATGGATCTGGAGGCGGACACCGGACTTACGGCTGACGAAGTTTCGCTCGCGATAGATCATCCCCGCTCCCGTCTGCGTCATCTAGGCAAGCGCCAGCGGGGATAGAGGTGCGGTGGCGCGTCTCCGCAAGGTACGCGGTTGACGTAAAAAAGCCGGCCTTCTGCAATTGATTGTCTGCAAGGTGGATAGCTGTGGACATTCCAGCGCTGTTTGACCGATACGAGTGGGGATACGAAACGGTCGAAGCGGGAATTTGGCGCAGCAGCTTCGCCGACGACCAGGACGAGGAATTTGACCTATATGTGGCCGCAGGAGAGGACTGGCTGCACTTTGCCGTCACCCCCCTTACCCCGGTTCCCGCGCCCGAATGCAGAGAAAAGCTGACATCGTTGCTGCTGCGTCTCAACCAGACGGTGCGCCTGGTCCGATTCGCCATAGATGGCGATGGCGACGTTACCCTCCTTGCGGATTTGCCGATGGCCGGGCTTTCCTTCACTCTTTTTGCCGCGACATTGGATGCGCTTATCCATTATACGCGAGAGTTGGGCAGCATGTTGGCCAGGACCGCGACAGACCCCTGCTTTGAATACTTTTTCTCATAGCCCAAGCTGGCTACATTGGAGGCGATTGCAGTGGCCGTAGCCCCCGCAGCCCGATGGCTGCCGATAGTGAACGCGCTGGGTGTGGACCGACCCGGGGACATAGGCTGGATCCACGGCGCCAATTCCACGCAGGTACTTATGGGTGCCCTGTCCGACCCCAAGGTTCATTTCGTTGAAGGGGACATTTCCGAGGTCGAAGGGGAGATCATCATGGCCCATCCCCCGATCACGGATAGCGACCTCAGTTTTGAGAGTTGGTTGGAGCTGACAATTGCCGCGGGGAAAGGCGCCAAGCTTGATTTCAAATCGCCGGGGGCAGTGGCCCACTGCCTGACATATGCGAAACAACATGCGGTCGGCAAAATACCGCTGTGTGCAAACGCCGACATTTTGCCAGGGCCGGGGGGCGGTCCGCCCGGCTTCGATCCCAAGGAGTTTCTGAGTCTGTGCGAGGAACTGCTGCCTGAGGCTTTTCTCTCGCCGGGCTGGACCGTCGAGGCAGGTGGTTCAGGTTATTCGAGCGAGATGTTGGCCGCGATGCTGGAATTGCTGGCCGATGTGGAGGCGCCTGTGACCATTTGCCTTTACGCCGGCTACTTGCGCGCCGGTTGGCCGCGCCTGAAAGACATTTTGGAAGAGACCGACTACACGCTTACCGTTTGGGGCAAGTTTGAAGATCCGGCGCTTGTTTCGTGGATACGCGCCAACACGCCTCCGGAACGTTGCTTCTATGACATTCAGAGTGGGGACGGGACGCAGATTCACCTTGTTTCGCTCTGATCCGGTCAGCACAACCCCGCAGGAATCCCACCTCATTCATCGTCGCAGAGGCCAGGGCAGCACGCCTACTCGGTCGGCCCAGGAGTGATAGAGGCCGGCGAACTCTTCCACTTTGGGACAGTTTTTGGCACTCAGATCGTTCAATTCCGTCCGGTCTTCCTGCATGTCGTATAGTTCCCACTGGCCTCCATGTTTGCTGACCAGCTTCCATTGACCCAGCCGTACGGCCCGGTTGCCTTCGTGTTCCCAGTAAATGTGGCCTTGCCGACTCCAGTTGCTGCCCTGCAGCAGCGGCAGAAAGCTTTCTCCCTCCAGGGGCGTAACTGTTTGCCCATTGTACTCTGTAGGGTGAGCAATGCCGGCGGCGTCAAGAAAAGTTGGCATGATATCGACGATGTGACAGGCTTGGTGGACGATTTGATTGGGCCGAATCGAAGCTGGCCAGTAGGCGATCAGGGGTGTGGAGATGCCGCCTTCGTGCACCCAATGTTTGTACAGCCGGAAGGGTGCGTTGGAAGAGTTGGCCCAGGGAAGATCGTAGCTCATAAAGGTATGCGGACCGCCGGGAAGAAGAGACGAATCGTTCCCGATACGCAGCGGTCTGCCGTCCGGCGTCCAGTCACCGTAGCGGTCAACCCAGCCGTTTTCCGCCAGGAATTCAGCGCAGCCGCCGTTGTCTGAAAGGAAGAGGATGACGGTATTCTCGGCAAGTTGCGACGCCTCCAGCGCCGCCAAAATGCGCCCTATCCCCTGGTCCATTCGGTCCACCTGCGCGGCGTAGACCGCCATGCGCATGTCTTCCCAATCCTTGTTGCTGGCAGCCTCCCAAGGGGGAGCCGAGTTGTCGCGGGGGGAGATTGGCCAGCGGCTGTCAAGCAGCCCCATCCCTTTCAGTTCCTCATGCCGAGCCGTACGCAGGGCGTCCCATCCTCCTTTGCGATACAGCCCATCGTACTTGGCGATATCTTCCGGCAGGGCGTGCAGCGGCCAGTGCGGTGCAGTATAGGCCACATAGAGAAAAAAGGGGTCGTGGGCGCCCGCGGCCTCGTCAATCATCTTCACGGCCTGGTCGCTTATGGCGTCGGTGTAGTAAAAGGTGTCCGAAGCGTCAGATTGCTCTGCCTGCCCCTGTCCATGACTCTCAGTCTCCGCGCCGGTTCGGACAAACGAATCGTCCTCCATCAGTGAGTAGGGAGCGAAGAAGCTGCCGGCGCCGTCCAGGGTACCGTAGTAGCGGTCAAATCCTCGTTGCCGAGGGGTCGGGTGCCCCTTTTCGCCTGGGCGCCAGCTCTCCGGCCGGGTTGGATCGTAGGCGCCGCCGACGTGCCATTTGCCGGACATGAAAGTGCGATAACCGCCACCCTTTAACGCCTCTGCAATCGTCACAACGTCGTCGCGCAGGTATCCTTGGTAAGCGGGCGTGCCGGCGTTCTCCATCATATGACCGATGCCGGCCTGATGGGGATAGGCCCCGGTAAGCAGGCAGGCTCGCGTCGGGCAGCAGCGGGCATAATTGTACATCTGTGAGAACCGCATCCCGCCTCGGGCCATCCGGTCCAGGTTGGGCGTCTGGATCTCCGACCCATAACAGCCGATGTCGGAAAAGCCCATATCATCTACCATGATGAGGACAAAATTGGGGCGGGTTGTCTTGGTATTCGGCATCTCGATCTCCATGAAGCAATTCACTCAGGTGCGGGAATGTTGGTACGCGTTCGCACCCGCCGCCCACAAATAACGCGCTTTCGGACAGGACGAGGCTTCCCAAGTCAGATGCAATTCAGTCAAGCATCAGGTGAGGCGTCCGCTCTTCGACATAAGACTTGACGGCCTCCAGGCTCTGGCTCATCACGGCGACGGCCGTGTCGACTTCCTTTTCGGTCATGGGCGTGGAGATGGCGTACTGGCACCTAGGAGCGCTGAAAATTCCCCTGTTCATCATCTCCAGATGAAGTAATTTAGGCAGGTCCAGCGCTTTCTCTTGCGCCGTTACAGCATCGCGGGCAGTCCTAATCGTGCCGTCGCTCCAGTGAATGCGGATGATAGATCCTGTGCCAACAGCGCGTATTCTAACTCCGGTTGCTTGAAACGCCGCATTCAGACCGCTTCTCAACCGCTGCCCCAGTTCATTGAATCTCGCCACTTGTTCGGCCCCGAACTCCTTCATCGTTGCCAAGCCGGCGGCCATAGTAATGTTGTTGGCGTTGAAAGTGCCATTGTGCGGGATCGTCCGAGGGTGTGTCGGGTCGAACGGCGCCATGATCTCCTGCCGTCCGCCAAACGCGGCCAGCGGCAGGCCGCCGCCGATGAACTTTGCCACTGAAGTCAGGTCAGGCGTCACTCCAATAGCGGACTGAAACCCGCCGACATCCTGGCGGAATGTCATAATCTCGTCAAAAATCAGGAGAACTCCATAGGTGTCGGCCAGCAGCCTGACGCCCTCCAGATACCCTGGCTCGGGCTCGACACCGCCGCCGGCGCCGAGGGCAGGTTCCAGAATTATGCCAGCGATGTCGTCGCTGTGCGCGCGTAAGAGGTCGCTCAGGGCATCGAGATCGTTGAACGGCGCCACCAGCATGCCTTCCAACACCGCCGCAGGCACGCCCCTGGTGGTAAGCCTCCGGCGAGGGAGTCCTTCTTCTTTGGTGTCAGGTTGGACGTTTACCTGCACGTAGTCGTGGGAGCCATGATAGCCGCCGTCCATTTTTATGATGATATCCCTGCCCGTGAATGCCCGCGCCGCGCGCATCGCCAGATGGGTCGCTTCAGTGCCGGAATTGCAGTAGCGAACACTATCAAAACTAGGAACGCGGTTGCAAAGCATCTCAGCGTGCTCAACGGTAATTTCAGCGGCGGAACCGAGAACGGTGCCCCTTGCCGCCTGTTCCTGAATAGCGCTGACCGTTGGAGGATGAGCATGACCATGGATCAGAGAGGTGTAATTGTTGAGAAAATCGATGTACTCATTCTCGTCGAAGTCGTAAAGTTTACACCCTTCGCCGTGCGCCATGTAGGCGGGATATGGAGTGTAATATGAGGATGCCCTGGTGTCCCCCCCCGGCATCGACTTCTTGGCGCGTGTGTCCAACTCTCCTGACCCCCGGGTGCGCTGAATAAAGGTTTCGGTGATCGATTGGGCAGCATCCTGATTTGCATCGGATCTCACGGCAGACCTCCATTGGAGCGCCATACAGGCACTGATTTTGGACTTTAGCGGTAATGGTCAGTCAGATAAGCCGGCGCTCTCTTTTGAGCGTAGCAGACAGGGGTTCAGGGAACAGGAAGGGCAGACGACTTGCTGGGCATCGAAGCGCCGCTTTTGCATTTGTAGGATTGTAGCATACAGTTCCGGCCGCAACAATGGGCCTGTTTATTGAAGAGGCACGCTCTTACAGCCGGGTGTCGATAATGATAGCGGCTTTTTTGTCGGCGCCGCCAGGGCGAAGACGACTTACCTGGAGCAACCCCTTGACAGCTGGCTTGAATGCGGTCAATCAGACTCCATACTGGTGACGTTAACGGAGTCTTCAGCCCAGTCTACAGCTCATATTGTATGCCACGCGTTTTTCAGCTATATTTGTCCTGTTTGTGACAGATTCAGCGAAGTGCAGACTCAGTGGGGGAACATAGAGACCAAGGTTGTCGTCATTGGTTGTGGTTGGATTGCTATACGGAATCGATTGTCCGAAGCCGTAGTGTCAGTTTGTATATCACGCATACCATCACAACAAATGAGGTGGAGAATGGGACGGCTATTTGCACCCTTTGTGCGGGGGACGTTGGCCTTTTTGTTAGCCGGTATCTTTGTCATAACGAGTATCCAAAGTGCAACCGCCAATGAAGTGTATATCGTCAAGCCCGGTGAAACGCTGAGCCAGATTGCCTCGCGTTATGGCACCACTGTGGCGAACTTGCGGCGGCTCAACAATCTGCCCAACGCCAATTTCGTCTGGTATGGACAGCGCCTCCTGATTGATACGGGCGGTGCATCTACAAACGTATCCCAGGGTGCCGTGGGGTTCGGGAGTTATAGAGTGCGTCCTGGCGACTCTCTGTCTGCAGTTGCCCTGCGCCACGGTCTCAGCGTGACGCAGTTGGCACGGATGAACGGCATTTCGCCCTTGCGCTGGCTGTACAATGGGCAGGTCTTGCGGGTGCCCGTTTCGACTGCGCCAGTACAGGCTGCACCCGCGGCGGCACCGGTTTCGCAAGTTGGGGCCGGGAACCAGATCGTCGAAGGTTTTCGGCGTTACACAGTGCGGCCGGGCGACTCCCTCGTTCGACTTGCCAGAAAGCATGGCATCAGTGTGTCCAGGCTCATGTCGATGAACGGGTTGACATCGGCACGGTGGCTGTACGTGGGACAGGTACTGCTGCTGCCCGGTGCGCCGGGACCTGCTCCTCAACCTGCCCCTCAGCCTGCCCCTCCTGTCCCTGCTTTGCAGCCGGCCCCGCCAATTGCGGCGCTGCAGCCTGGACGGAGCGAGGCAGCAAGTCATACGGTTCAAGCCGGTGAGACATTCGAGAACATTGCGGGACAATACGGTGTCAGCCCCCCCGCCATTATCCGGTTGAATGGCTTGACAAACCGCAGCATTCTTGAGGTTGGCCAGACATTGCGGATTCCATCGGAGGATGCGCTCGAACTGATCGAGAGAATGTATCCCAGGCTTGACCCGGTGCAGTATCCTTCGTCCACTGAGCGGTGGGTGGAAGTTGACCTGAGCGAACAGTTGGCAATCGCCTATGAGGGCACGAATCCGATCAAGGCATTTGTCATCTCTACCGGAGTTGGAAACACCCCCACGGTCACTGGCACCTTCCGTATCTGGGCCAAGATCGCCATGCAGGATATGAGCGGCGGCAGTCGTGCCGCAGGCAATTATTATCACTTGAAGGATGTACCGAACGTCCAATTTTTCTACAGGGGCTTTGGGTTTCATGGCACGTATTGGCACAGCAACTTCGGCACGCCAATGAGCCGCGGTTGCGTCAATATGACGAAAGAGGATGCCAAGTGGCTCTTCGAGTGGACATCGCCCGCCGTGTACGATGACGACTATCTGTTCAGCACAAACGCCAACCCAGGCACACTGGTTATGGTCCACCAATAAGAACCGGTTCTCGAACTTTTTCTGCAATGGGAGTCTGACCACTATGGCCAGAACACGAATTAACTCACTAATGCTGGTCCTGCTCTGTGGATTGTGTTTGATCGCATGGGGCGACCCTCAAACAGCGAGTGCTGTCGGGCCGTTTGAACCGCTTCCACAGTTACCGACGACCGAGGGAACGCAGGTTGGCCTGGACTTGCTGCCGCCTCTTCCCTTCTCAGGCCCAACGATGGACTTGCCTCGTATCCGGCAAGAACGGGAAGAGTTACTGGCCGCCGCATATCAGACCCAAATGGAAGAAGAAAATGGGTATGCGGTCACCCACAACGGTGTGACTCAGCTTCATCTTGATGTCGGGCGGGCTCGCGGCGAGGGTGAGAAATGGATAGAGGTTAGTCTGAGCGACCAGAAGCTGTACGCCTGGGATGGAAACCAATTGGTGAATGAGTTTCCGATTTCTTCCGGCATCGAAACCTATCCAACTGTTACCGGTGTATTTCGCATGTGGGCACGAACGCCTGCGCAGACGATGTCCGGTGGTAATCTAGCTTCAGGCACCTACTACAATTTGCCAAATGTACAGTGGGTGCAATACTTTTATGGTGAATACGCTTTTCACGGTACGTATTGGCACAACAATTTCGGTACACCAATGAGCCACGGCTGTGTCAATCTGACGATTGAAGACGCCGAATGGCTATTCTACTGGACCTTTCCCGAATGGGACGGTACAGAGGGATGGATACGTACGATTGAGAATGACGCTACGCTAGTGTGGGTCCACAGATAATGGCAACGAAAGCAAGATCCCGAAAGAGCCGTCCGAAGGGTGGCCGGCACTCGCAGAGGGATACTCACAGTCCCTTGGCACGACCTTCCCGCCAGGAGTTAAAGGAGATTGCTGCGCGCAAACGGTTCAGGCAGAATCTCTATCTCTTCGGTGGCGGCGCCGCGCTTCTTGCCATCGTGGCGCTGGTCATCTACCTCAACATTCGGAATTCGACACCCGCAGGCGATGAAAAATCCTGGCCAACCCAGGGCAATACGCATATTCAACAGGGCAGTGCGTCGCCGATCGAATACAATACGAAGCCGCCCACTTCCGGTCCTCATTATCCGGGTTTGGCCCCCTGGGACATCTATGACGAACCAGTGCGCTATGAGCAGGTAGTGCACAACATGGAGGATGGGGGCGTCATTGTCTACTACCAATGTGAAGATGGCTGCCCCGAACTGAGGGAGCAGCTTGCCGAGGTGGTTCGCCCCTATATCGTCAGCGGACGACACGTATTACTGATGCCAAATGATCCCCAATGGACTGAATTTGGATCGCAATCGGCACACCAGGATATGGAGGCGCGAATAGCTCTGGCGGCATGGCAGCGGCTCGACAAGTTTGACGAGTTTGACGAAGGTAGAATTCGCGCCTTTATAGAACGGTACGAGGGAATCGACCACCATGTGAGGTAAGTTGCGATTCCGCTTGGCCTCCAACCCTTCTGACGAAAAAAGCCCCGCAGCTGTTCGCTGCGGGGCTTGGCATTGTGCCAATGAGGGTGGGCGCGTCAACCCTGGGAAATCACTTCCTCCACCGGTACCAATTCCACTTCGCCGTCCTCTTGCTCGATAACTTTGTACACCTGTTCCGCCCTGTCGACCATCAATACGCCGCTCAGGTGATCTATTTCATGCTGGAAGATGCGCGCCAGCCAGTCATAGACTTTGATACGCTGGTCTTTTCCATTTCGGTCCTGCGCCTTGACGAGAACGTAGGTGGCCCGCTCCACATCGGCCGCCATACCGGGTAGACTCAAGCATCCCTCCTGAGCGATCTCCGACCCCTTGGCCTTGACAATCTCCGGGTTGATCATTTCATAGCGCTGCATTGTCTCTTCTGGTCGTTCGGAATCCTCCGGATATTCAATGACGAAGATGCGCTGATCCAGCCCAACCTGCGGCGCAGCCAGACCGACGCCCTGGCCCTCACGCATCGTTTCAACCATGCTCTCCAGGAGTTGGTGCAACCGGGTATCGAAGGTCCGCACGCGTTTCGCAGGCTGTCGCAGTACCTCCCCGTCTTCCTCCCAAACTGTCAGAATTCTTAGCTTCGTCATTACCCGACTATCGTTACGCATAATAATGGGGTGGCAAATCAGGACGGATGCACATAGATGGCAGAGAAAGAGAGCAGGGTCCGCTGGCGGCCTTCCCTGTGCCGTGGAAACATCGCCTGCAGTCCAAGAAAAGGCAGGCGGCGTCTACGATCCTTTCAATCACGGCCGCTGGACAATCATCATGGTCAGACGACTGATGTTGACCAGGCTCCCGCTCTCATCCTCGACACGAATCTCCCACACATGCGTCCGCCGGCCGATGTGAATCGGCCGCACTGTACCAATGACGTACCCGTCCTGAACAGTGCGCAGATGGTTACCATTGATGTCCAGCCCCACAGCGGTCTGGGCATTCAGGTCTATCAGAGCAGTAGATGCCACACTGCCCATCGTCTCCGCCAGGGCGATCGAGGCTCCCCCATGCAGAAGGCCAAACGGTTGCAGCGTCCGGCTGTCCACTGGCATACGGGCACACATAAAGTCAGCGCCAACCTCGGTGAACTCGATACCGAGGTTGGCGGCTAGCGTCCGCTCGCCCATCTGATTGATGGCCGAGACGGTCATTTCCGGATTGAACATCGTTTTGTAGCGAATGCCCCTATCTATTTCGCCATGTTGCGCAGGGCGTGGTAGGCGGGCAAGGGGCTCCAATCGTTGCGGACAATGCCCCACTGGGCCTTTTCGGTGCCGTCGGCGACCACGCGGAAGTTCAGGTTCCACAGGAAGGCGGGGCCAGCCCAACCCCAATTGCGCATCATCTGGTAGGCTTCGACCGTCCAACGTGCCTGCTCGTCGAAGTCGTTGTCGTTGGCGTAGCCGTAGCGGCGGTCAAAGGCCCCGCCCGCAGCCCAGCCAAACTCGGTCGGCCAGATTGGGATATTCCCGGCTCCATAACGCAGAGCCAGATTACGGTAGCCCTCCATTGTGCTGCGGAAGCTCCATGAGTGATGGGGGTTGTCGCATGCGCCGTTGAAGTTCTGGTTGCCGGTCTGTTTGATGGCATCGCATGCGCTCTGCCAGACGGCGCTGGGCGGCACGTTGTACCCGCTGGGATGGGCGCCGAAGCCATCCACGTAGTTGGCCAGCCCCTGCTGCAACATTGCCTCGAAGTAGCGGAAGTCATCCATTGCCAGGGAGCCGTTATCGCCGGCGGGAGTCAGTGCCCCACTGATGACATACATTGATGGGCAAGCGGCCTTGATTGCGCCGTAGGAGGGACGCAGCAACGCCATATACTCACTGGGATTGATGGGCCGGTTGCCCCATTCGTAGTGGAGATTCTGCTCGTTCCAGACCTCTATCGCCTTCAAGGACGAGCCGCAGTATTCTCCTGCCAGCCGGCCCAGGAATCTGGCGAAGGTCTGGGGGTCAGCCGGTGGGCCGCCAACCGTGCCATCGTAGCCCGATTCGCGAGACCAGTTCGGCGCGTTCACCACGCTGAACAGCAGATTGAGTCCGCGAGCGTTGGCGGCGTTCACGAGCGGCCAGATATCGCCAAAGCCGTACTGACCCTGATTGGACTCAAAGACCTTCCATTCGATCTGCTGCTTCACCCAACCGAAGCCCAACTCGCGGGTCTTGTCCATGGCGATTCCTTCCTGGCCATTGTGGATCATGTGCGCCTGTACGCCATAGCCGAAGCCAATGCCGGGCAATCTGGTGGAAGGCGCAGAGGGAGCAGGCGCGGCAGCTGGTGGAGCCGGTTCGGGCCGCGCCGGGACCTCCGACTCGGAGAATCGCTTCACGCCATCGAGGGATCCGACCACCTGGGTCAGTTCACGGTAGATCCAGGCCGGGTCGCTAAGTCCAGCCACCTCGACCTGCAACCACTCATCATTGGAGCCGAGGCCAGTGATATTCACTTGCGTGCCAGCGGTCAATACGCTGAGGACCGGATAGTCGGTGCCTGGCCCGCCCCGAACGTTGAGGTGCGCCGGCTGGCTGATCGCATAAGGACCTCCAGTAGCCGGGGCTTGCGGTTGCGGCTGAGGGGTTACCGTTCCGCTCCCAGCGGGGGGAGCGCTTGCACCCGCAGCAGGAATCCAAATCCTCGTGCCCCAGAAGACGGTGTTGGCATTGGCGAGGTTGTTGGCCTGCATGATCGCGGAGACGGTCGTGCCATTATTGAATGCGATGCGGCTGAGCGTATCGCCAAGCTGCACTTCGTAAAAGAAACCCCCAGAACTGGTCGCGCCGCCGCCGCTTGTGCCGCCGCCGCTCGTCCCGCCGCCGCTCGTCCCGCCGCCGCTCGTTCCTGAACCAGGAATGCACAGGCGCTGAGCAATATAAACGTAGGAAGTAACCGAGACATCATTCGCCTGGGCCAAGCTATGGATCGTTACGCCGAAGTCGACCGCGATTCCGGAAAGCGTCTCACCAGCTATGACCGTATGGGTACTGGAACAGCTACTAGGTTGCGAGGGGCTTGGTTGCTGACCGGTAGTCGGGATCCTGAGCCGCTGGCCGACGAATATCTTATTCGCATTCGCAATGTTGTTGGCTGTTATCAGAGCCTGGACTGTAACACCATACCTGACAGCAATACGGGAGAGGCTCTCGCCGGCCTGCACGACGTGGGTGGTGTACGCGGTGGCCTGCGGATTGACATTGAGCTGCGGTGTTGCTGCCGCAACCGTCTGTGGTAGCAACGAGAAAAGCAAGACCGTCGCGATAGTTATCAGCCAGATACGACGAGACGCACTAAACTCAGGAATACCTGCACGCATATGTAACTCCTTATTCAAGTCTATCAAGAGTCAGGAAGTAAAAACTTTCTATATCAGACTAATTATTGTGCACCGTTTTCGAGTTGAAGTCAAGACGAAATCAGCTCTTCCATCAACGCAATGCCAACGCGAATGCCACGATAGAAGTTCGGTAGGTGTAGTTTCTCGTTCGGCGCGTGCAAATTGTCGTCTGGCAGACCGAAGCCCATGAAAAGGATGGGAATGCCGAGCGCTTCTTGTACTACCGTTGCTATGGGAATGGAGCCGCCTTCGCGACTGAAGACCGGCTCTGCACCGAAGACTCTGGCGTAGGCGCTGGCGGCGGCCTGCATTTCGGGCACGTCAAGCGGCACGACCGTGGCAGGCGCGTGTTGGAGCGTGCTCACGGCCACTTCCACTGTCCGCGGCGCGATTTGACGGAGAAATTGTTCAATCATTGGCCCGATGGCTGACGATTGCTGATCGGGCACAAGACGGCAACTCACTTTGGCGTGCGCTTCGGCGGGGATGACAGTTTTGAATCCGTCACCGATGAAGCCGCCCCACATTCCATTAATCTCCAACGTAGGCCGCGCCCCGATCCTTTCGGTTACAGTAAATCCTTCTTCGCCCCAGACCGCGGACACACCGCTCTCTTGCATCAGTTTTTCCTCATCATAAGGAACCTGCGCCAGAGCGTTCCGTTCCGTTTCGGTCAGAGCCAGAACATCGTCATAGAATCCGGGAACTGTTACCCGTCCGGCGCCGTCGTGAAGCCGTGCAAGTAACTCGCATAGGGCTTGATTAGGATTGTGAACCGCGCCGCCAAAAATGCCGCTATGCAAGTCCTGGGATGGACCCTGTACTGTTATCTCGCCGGCCCACATTCCCCGCAGCCCATAGATGATCAACGGCTGGTCAGGCGCCAGGATGTGCGTATCGGAGATGAGACAGACATCCGCAGCGAGTTTCTCGGTTTCTGCCGGCAAATAGGCCGTCAGTGACCGGCTGCCCACCTCTTCTTCGCCTTCGACCAGGAATTTAACGTTTACTGGCAACGCCCCGAGCGTTTCCAGGAGGGCCTCGACCGCGGCGACGTGGGCAAACAGCTGACCCTTGTCGTCAGACGCCCCGCGGGCGAACAGGTCTTCGCCCCGCACGGACGGCTCGAAAGGCGGCGAAGTCCACAGTTCCAGCGGGTCGACGGGCTGGACATCGTAGTGGCCGTAGATCAGGATAGTCGGGGCGTCGTTTCCGGCATGCAGCCAGTCGCCATAGACGATTGGATGGCCGCCGGCCTCGATGATTTCTACGTTTTGCAGGCCAATGGCAGTCAACTTCCGTGCCAGCCAACCCGCGGCTCGCTCTACATCCGCTTTGTGCTGCGACAGTGTGCTGATGCTGGGAATGCGCAGCCATTCACTCAGTTCGTCGAGTTGCCTTGTTTGGGCGTCTTGCAGAAAGGTGTCGAGTTTCGAGTCGAAGGCGAATGTTGCAGAACGTTTCATGAGGAGGGATCTCCCATGGCTAGTGGATAGCGGTGTTGCCTCTCTATCAATTTTTCGTCCAAGGATTACAACGCGAGGTCGGGTAGCGAAACCTTTGCTCCCGTCAGCCCGGCAGTTCGACGACGATATACTCCTGGTCGACCGAGACTTCGAACTTTTCTGCGGTGTAGGGGCCAGGTTGATAGGTAGAAGGGAGAGCGTCTGCTGCCGCGACTTCTACTTCGTAGCGGCGGGTGCGAACGGAGTTGGGGTCCACCCAGGATTGGCCTGTAGTCACGTCGTACTCCCAGCCGTGCCAGGGACAGCGCAAAATCTCGCCCCGCCTCTCATACCTGTATTCGCCACCGGGCTTGTCGGCCATAACGAAGCCCGTGAGCCGCCCTTCACAAAGGGGACCACCCTGGTGCGGGCAGGTATTTCGCAGGGCATAGAACTCGCCCTTTATGTTGAAAACGCCAATCGAGCGTCCACCGATCTCGATGATTTTGCGTTCTCCCGGCGGAATCTCATCAACTGTGGCAACGATGTGTTTAGACATTGCTCATCTCTACAACTTGTACAGCGCGCGGGCGTTTTCCGACATGAATTTCCGCCGCCGCTCTTTGTCCAGCGGAATGGGAAAAGCGCGATCCGGGGAGTCAAAGTCCCAGTGGGGGTAGTCGGTGGCGAAGAGCAGGTTGTCGTCTAAATCGAGTTGGCCCAACAGTTGGCGGAACTGCTCCGGGTGGAACGGCTCCTCCATGGGCTGTGTGCTGACCCAGAAGTGGCGTCGGAAAAGCTCCGAAGGCGGTTCGGTGACATGGGGAACTTCGCTGCCCAATTTGCGCCAGGCACTGTCCATCCGCCACAGCAGCGGTGCAATCCAGGCAAATCCCCCTTCGATCAGCACAAATTTCAGCGCCGGGAACTGTTGAAAGACGCCCTCGAAGATGAGGCTGATCACCTGCGCCTGGAAGGTCTGGGGCATGCCGCCATGATCTTCGATGTAATGGTTAGGGTATCCCGATCCGGTAATGGGTGCGCCGCCCGCGCCGCCGAAATGAATGGCTACGGGCACGTCATGGCGGCAAGCGGCCTCATACATAGGCCAGTATTTACGGCGTCCAAGAGGCTCCTTTGTGCGGGCGATAAGCAACGCGTGGACGAATCCCGGATGACTGCCCCACCTGTCGATTTCTGCTGCAGACAGCTCTCCATCTTCCCAGGGAACGATGATCGAGGCGCGCAAGCGAGGCTCAGGTTCCAGCCATTCGGCCAACTGCCATTCATTGGTGGCCCTGGCAAAAGCGGCGCCAAAGGCGAGATTGCGCTGCTCGCCCGCGCCGACAAGCGGGTTGAGGACGCCGATCTCGATACCCCACTGGTCCAGGAGCTGTTCCCGCAACAGTGGCAAGTTGGAACCCGGCGGCGTGCCATCGGCTGGCCACGAGTCGTGGCGGGCGGCATTTGGCATTGCCCGGGGAAAGTGGGCGCCTTCATAGCCCCGCTGGCCATACGTCCGGTGATACTCCTGCCAATCCTGCCCCAGATAGGAACGCAATACTTCCTGCGTCGGGAAGTAGACATGGATGTCGGTGTCGATGATCGCCGTGTCTACAGGGTCTCGATCCAAGGCACTCTTGCGGGCGGAGGCATCGGGTTTGGCTGCATCATGCCCGTTTGTCCGGTCCTTCGTTACGGCGCCGCGCTCCACTTTGGCAATTGATTCGACAGAAGCAGTCATGGAAAACCTCCTATTCTAAAAGGTGGGGAACGAGAAGCGAAAACTGAGAGGGATTCACATCCTCGCCGCCATCAACGTCTCTTCATAGCCGGTAAAATGCGCGTGCATTGGCGCCGCAGACCTTATTGCGCTGATCCGCCGTCAACAGATCCAGAAGAATGTCCTGGCATTCATGGCGGTGGGGATAGTCGCTGGCGTAAAGGAGCAGGTCTTCGGCGCCGCACTGCTCGAGAATATGCGCCAGATGAAGCGGATTCGGCGGTGCGTCCAGGGGTTGAATGGTCAGGCGCAAGTGCGTGCGCATATAGTCGGACGGCCGCCGCCTGACCCAAGGCGTGTTGTGGCGCAATCCTTTCCACTCTTTATCGATCCGCCACATCAGCGACGGCAGCCAGGTAAATCCACCTTCGATGAGAGCGACACGCAGTGAGGGAAAGCGTTCGAACGCTCCTTCGCAAATCAGGTTAATCACCTGAGATTGAAAGACCTGTGCCATACCGGCGTAATCTTCGATAAAATAAGAAGGCCAACCGGTAGGAGTGGGGGGATGCCCGGACGCGCCGCCGTAATGGATGCCGAGGGCAAGGTCGTGCCTCACGACGGCCTCGTAGATCGGGTCGTAGCGGCGATTGCCATAGGGGGCCTCGGCGCGCACCGGCAGAATCACCTGTACGAAACCGGGATGCTCGCCCCAGTTTTCAATTTCCCGCGCGGCCAGCTGCGGGTTGTGGCTTGGCACAACTATGGATGCCCGCAGGCGCGGTTCTTTTTCAAGCCAATGCTCCACCTGCCAGCGGTTCACCGCCGTGGCCAATGAGGCGGCCAGATCCTCGTTGCGTACGCTCTGCACGCGGTAAGCACAGTTGAGAATCCCGATGTCGACGTCGTTCAATGCCCGGGTCTGTACTTCCTCCAGGTCGGGTTTCGGGCTGCTGCCCTCGCGAGCGGCGGTGGGTACGCCCTCGGGGTAGTCGGCCGCGTCTGGTCCGTTGAATGCCGACTCGCGGCAGTAGTCGAGCCAGTGGTCCGGCAGATAGGGATACAGGGTCTCCAACGCCGGAACTTCATTGTGAATATCGCAGTCGATTCGGGTCGGTTCAGACATGGCAAAGATTGGAAAGGGAGGTTTCAGAGACTTGAATGGCAAGTTGCCAGCAGGGGGCTGCCTACTGCTGCCTACCCCGTACCGGAGTAATGGTACTCGAATTTCGGGCCGCGAGCAATTCGCTAATCGATCTTGCCTGCAAATGATTTCATCTGGCCATGCGTTTGCTCAGCCGACCGGCAGCCCCCATTGGGCCCGCGCCTTCTCCATCGGGACAAGCTCACTGATTCCATGAACTGTATGGCCTGGGCCGCCCTCTACCCACCGATGGTCCGCCGGTTCGCTGGCCGGCTGGTACCGCACGTCGCAGCTCAGACGGAATCGATTGGTCAGGTTTGTGGTCGAAGCATGCATCGTGTGCATCCCAAAGAGAATAACGTCGCCCATGAAGAATTCGCTCGTAAGCCACTCACCGCCGAATTTTTCGACGATTTCGATTGGATCCTTTGTGAACCAGCCGTCTATGCCGTCGCGATCCACGTCCATGCGCCCGTATGTATCACGGATTCGGGCAAAACTGGGTAGGCTATGAGATCCTCTGCAAACCGCGAGCGTGCCCTGGTCGACCGTCGTATCCCCCAAGGGAATCCAGACCGTGTGGAGACTGGATGAACCACGGCCCATGTACACAAAGTCACAGTGCGCGCCTGTGTACTGCTCGTTGCCAACGGCACGCAGCCACTTGTATTCGAAGGTCAACGCAGGTTCACTGAAGTAAGCGGCAAAGAATTCAAAAAGCTCAGTTGCCTGGAGGACGGCGAGAACGTCCTCGTGAAAGGCGATGCGCCTCAACTTGGCGCCCCGGCCCCCCTTTGGCATAACACCTTCGAGCACAGGCGCATCCGGGGTCAATACATTCTGTTCGTGCATGTAGTGCAGAATTGTCGCCCGCGCCTGTTGCACCTTTTCGCGGTCGATAAGCCCGCGGAGAAGAAGATAGCCGTCTTCGGCCATTTGGGCGTGCAGGGCGGGCACATCGGCCAACAGATGGTGACTGTCCTGCAGCGTGCCCAGGGTATCGCCGGGGTAGTAGATATCCCGATAACCAAAGCGAATGTTCATCATTCCTCCTTTTCGGATCGCTGAGGTGGGGAATCCAGCGGTTGCGCGGCTGATTGCCGGTCACAGCAGGTTGTTACTGGAGACGTCTGCGGATTTGCAGAACTGCGGGCCCGCGCACCAGTCCCCAGACGCTCATCGCCAGAGCCAATACAATTATCGCCATCGCGACGAAGGAGACATCCCGCAACGCGGCGGTTTGCGCCACCGCCACTGCCTCAGTAACGTCGCCTGCGAGATCCGGCCCGGCGTAAACCAGGACACGGCTTGCCCATAGCGCTCCCAGGGCGGCCACGCCCGACGTATTTCCCAGCGTGCGCCCAATCACATTCACGCCGCTGATCACGCCGAGCCTTTCCCTGGGCACTGAGCCCATTACCGCGCTGTTGTTGGGCGACTGAAAGATGCCCATGCCCAATCCCAGGGGCAACACTCGCAGAACATAGCCGAGGATTGAAGTTTCGGCGGTAAGAGTGCTGATAGTGTAGCAGCCGTATGCCAACATTACCAATCCAGCCGTGGCGATCAGCCGATACCCGAAGCGGTCTGAAAGGATTCCAGCTATCGGTGAGGCCAGGCCGAAGAAGACCATTGTAGTCGTCAACAACAGGCCGACAACTGTAGGTTCCAGTTCCAGCAGATTGCTCAGATAGAAGGGGAAGAGAAGCGTAATACCGCCCAAAACGATGAAGCTGATTAGCCGCATCGACAGATTGAGGCTGAAGAGGGTGTTGCGAAAGAGCGACAGATCGAGGAGCGGTTCCTTTACGCGCAACTCGGTACGAATGAACGTTGCGAGAGCAAGCAGAGAGAAAGTCATGAGGCCCAGCATGGCGGGCGATCGAAAGCCGTTGCGCTGGCCGACGGTCAGGAAAAGCATGAGCGCCAGTAGAAAGGCGAAGAAAGTTGAGAAGCCGATCCAGTCAAAGCGCTGCCGACCGCCGGGGTTGCCGCCTGGCAGGTAGCGCCACGCCAGAAGGAAGCTGACGCAACCGACAGGAGGGGCAACGAAGAAGATCCAGCGCCAGGAGAAGAGTTCGAGGAGAACGCCGCCCAGGATCGGCCCGGCGATGCCTCCGACCGAAACGGTGGCACTGAAGAGGCCGAGCGCCTTTCCGCGCTCCGATGCCGGGAAGGTTTCGGTAACGATGCCCATGCTCAGCGCAGTGGCAAAGGCGCCGCCGATTGCCTGAAGCACGCGAAAAAAGAGGAGGAGCTCGATATTGGGCGCAAGCCCTGCGAGGACGGAACCGATGGCAAATGCGATGGTACCGCTGAGGAAGATCGGCCTCTTGCCCACCATATCGCCCAACCTGCCCACGCCCAGCATGATCGCAGTCTGGGTGAGCGAGAAGGAGAGCACGACCCACTGTACGAGTGCGAAGTCGACGTTGAATTCAGTTACCAGCGCGGGAAGCACGACCCTGACGACGCCGCCATCGAAAGAGGCGAGGAAGATGCCGGAGCCGAGCGCGGCAAAGATATGCCACTTGCGCTCAACAGACAGTTGTTCAGTCAGCTTTGCCATTGCGGAAAGAGTGCTGTACCTGTTTGGATGGTTGGGCAGAGTGGACGGTGGCCTCGGAGGGCTGCTCGGAAGTTGCATCACCGCGGACGACGGTCAACCAACTGTCCGGCTGCAGCTGGCGCCCATCGATCACCGACACGGTGTGATCCGGCCAGCGAATCTCGAGGGCGTTGATCCGGGTACCGTCGGAGAGTCCGAAGTGTTGGCGGGCGCTGCGCCCGGAGAGATAGCCGCCTGCCGCCTGCACGCTGCGGCGGTAGATACCGGTGGAGGTGTGGAGAAGCAGTTCGGCGCCCAAAGCGCGTGTGTTGCCGGTCGCGGGATGGCGCAGGTCTACCAGCAGGGATCGGCCGCTGCACAACTGGTTCTCGAACATCTGCGATGGTGACCGCAGGTTATTGATCAGCACGTCCAAGTCGCCGTCCCCGTCCAGGTCGGCCATGCTCATGCCTCGGCCGCCGGCGGTACTGTTCAGCTTCCACTCGGGCGCAGGCTCGAACCGGTTGCCTCCGTCGTTGCGGTAGGCTTGGTTTTCTTCGACGAGTTCATCGCCCGGCAGATGGCGGAAGATCTCCATCGCGGTCATGCCGTTGACGACGTAGAGGTCGAGCAGGCCGTCCTGATCGAGGTCGCCGAACTGGGCGGACCAGCTCCAGCCGCTGTAAGGGATGTGCCACGCCTCGGCCTGGTCAACCCAGCCATCGCCCTGCCGTTCCTGCAGGACGTTTGCCATCACCTGGGGTCCGTCTTCCGGGCTGGGGGGCGGCATCGTCTCCATCACCGGCAGCCACTGGCGCATGATTTCGGGCTCTTCGGAGTACGGGTGCATATCGGCCGCGAACAGCTCCCACTGGCCGTCGTTGTCGATGTCGCCGCTGTCAAAGCTCATCGTGCTGAAGGTCGTGGTGGCGAACGGTTCAGTCTCGAGCCACCCGCCGTCGCGCCGGCCCAGGAAGACGGCGTCACGCACATCAAAATCGTTGCCTACCAGAATGTCCATGCGCCTGTCGCCGTTCAGGTCAAGCAATTGCAGCGCCAGACCCTGCGCACGTGACGCGAGGCGGGTTGGCGAGAAACGTCCATTGTCATTCTCATAAACGAAGACGCCGTTATGGTCGGTTGCGTCCAGTGCGCGGCGTCCCATCTGCTTCTCAAGCGACGCGTCATAGGTGGCGGTCACCAGATCGAGGTCGCCGTCCCTGTCCAGATCGCCCCACTGCAGCGAGTAGGCGAAGCCGCTGACCCCCGGCAGGCGCGCCGGCTCCTGTTCGCTGGCGAAAGGTGCGGCGCTGTCCTGGCCACCGCTGTTGCGCCAGTAGAGGAGAATTCCTGAGCGGCTGGTGGCGGTTATGTCGAGCCAGCCGTCGCCGTCTACGTCGACGAGCGCGAGCCCGCGCAGGCTGCCGTCGAGCAGGAGCTGCGGGCGGAACTGCCAGCCGCCTTCGTTCCAGAAGATCTGGTTGGGGCCAAGCAGGTTGGCAAGGACGAAGTCTTCGTCGCCGTCATTGTCGAGGTCGCCGACGGCGAGGCCGGCGCCGTTGCTGGTGAAATAGGTGACGCGTTCGAAGGCCGTTCCGGTAACGTGGGGCAGCTGGTGTTCGACGAAGTGGCCGCTGCAGTGGGAAGATGATTCGCTCCCCGAAGCCGAGGATTCAGGTGGAGAGGCGAGCTGCCGGGCAATGACATAGGTGCGCGGCTGTGGGGAGCCCGCGCCAGCGGCGGGGCCCTGCAGATCGAGGGCGCCAAATTCGGAGCACCCGGCGACCAGCGCGGCCGCAACGAGTAGCGCGAGGGTAGAGAGGCGCATAGGCTATTGTCCCCAGGGCCTAACCCTTGACCCCGGTCAGGGAGATGCCCTCGATGAAGGTACGCTGGGCAAGGAAGAAAGTAAGAATGACGGGGAGGGCGACAATCGTGCTGACGGCCATCAGGTAGGGGAGACCGTTGCTGAAGTTACCGATGTCATTGGCACGTCTACTGAGGATCTCTATTCCCAGCGCAAGGGGGTAGCGATCCTCGTCGCGCAGGTAGATCAGCGGACCGAGATAGTCGTTCCAAGCCCAGAGAAAGCGGAAGAGCGCGACTACAGCCAGGGCAGGCTTGGTCAGCGGCAAGATGATGCGGAAGAGAATACCGAATTCGCTGGCGCCGTCGATGCGGGCGGCATCGGAGAGCTCCTCGGGCAGCGTCAAAAAGAACTGGCGCAGGAGGAAGATCATGTAGGGATGGCCGAAGAGGGCGGGCACCACGAGCGGGCGGTAGGTGTCCAGCCAGCCCAGCGCTTTGTAAGTAATGAAGAGGGGCACCATCGTTACCGCCCACGGCAGCATCATCGTCATCACCACCACCCAGAAGAGCGTGTCCCGTCCCGGCCAGCGGATTCGGGAAAAGCCGTAGGCGACGATGGTTGAAGACAGTAACGTAAAGAGAACAACCGGACCCGTATAGAGAAAGACGGAGTTGACCGCGTACCGGGTAAAGGGCAGTATCTGCCAGGCATTGACGAAGTTCTCGGGATGGGCCGGAATCGGAACCAGAATCGGCGGTACCGTGAATACCTGCGAATCTACCTTGAGCGCCGAGCTGACCATCCAGTAGAGGGGGAATGCGAAACTGAAGGTCAGGGGAATCAGTACGAAGTATTTGATGAATTCGATGGAGAAATCGACCAGGCGCCTCTTGCCCACGCCGTAGTGCCTGGGAACAGGTTCTACCTGCTGTTGGGAGGCCGCGGTGCTCATTTTTCGCCTCCGTAGTAGACCCAGCGTGCCGAGGAGCGGAAAACAATCATTGTAAAGCCGACGATGATGAAGAGGAGAATCCAGGCGAGTGCAGACGCCTTACCCATGCGCAGATAGGCGAAGGCGTTGCGGTACAGGTGCACCAGGTAGAACTCGGTAGAGTTCATGGGACCGCCATTTGTGAGCAGCCATGGGATCGTAAACTCCTGGAAGGCGACGATCAGCCCCATGATCAGGTTGAACAGGATAATTGGTGATGTTATAGGAATCGTTACGTTGCGAAAACGGTGCCACATGTTGGCCCCGTCGACGGTGGCGGCTTCGTAGAGCGCGCGCGGGACATCCTGCAGTGAGGCGAGGAAGATCACGACGGCGGCGCCATTGGCCCAAACGGCAACGAGGATCAGCGATGGCTTGGACCATGCAGGATTCGACAGGAAGGGGATGATGGGCAGGCCGAAAAAGCGGAGGAGACCGTTGATTGCACCCCACTGGACGTTCATGAGGAAGTCCCACACCATTGCGGAGGCGACTGCGGGCACAATCGAGGGAACATAGATAATGCCGCGGAAAAAGGTACGGGCGACGACGCGCGAGTTGAGCATATTGGCGATGATGAAGGCCGAGCCTACGCCGAGCGGGACGCTGAACCCGACATAGTAGACGGTGTTGCCCATCACGTTCCAGAAGTGGGGATCGTCGAAGAAGAGGGAGGCGTAGTTCTTCAAGCCAAGGAAGACGGGGGGCCGCAGCAGATCGTAGCGGGTCAGGCTATAGTAGAGGGATGCGAGCAGCGGATAGATAGTGAAGACGACGAAGCCCACGACCCAGGGCGAGACGAATAGCAGGCCCAGGCGCAGGTTGCGCCATTCACCCGGCGTATAACGGCTGACCTTTAGTGCACGTGCGGCCATGAAGTCACCCTGGAAGGGGAGCAGAAGGCCGGCGACCGGATGCAGCTGGACCGGTCGCCGGCGTGCGACTACGAAAGTCCCTGCGCCTCCCATTCGGCCTCGGCGCGCTTTTGCATCTCCGCCACAGCCTCTTCGGCGGTCATAAAGTCACGATAGACCTGCTCGCGCAGCTCGTTCACCTGTGTGTACAAGTACCAGTGGATCGGGCAGCGACGGCCGATAATCCAATCGGAGACTTCATCAACGCTTTCGAGGTAGAAGCGCAGACCGGGATATGTATCGGGGTCGATGGTCGCAACAAAGGATTTGACGCCCATGATCCAGCCGTTCGAATCGAATATGATGTTCATCGGCTCATTGGTGTGCATGAATTCGGCAAAATGGAACATGCCGTCCGGATTCTTGGCATCCTTGAAGATCTGGATCATATGGGCGCCGGTCGCCTGGATTTTGGCGCCTTCGCGGAAGGCGGGCACCGGCGGCCAGGTGGAGCGGTTGAAGGGCGCGAGCTCCGGTTTCTCACCTACGGTTTCGCCGCAGTGCCAGTAGCCGTCCATTATCATCGACTGCACCTCTGCGTTGTAGGAGCCGCCCCACCTTCCCTGACCCTGGACGGAGCGCAGGCCGGCAAAGTTATCGGGGCCAATGTGACGGAAGAACTCGGCCTGGGTTTCGATGCCCAGTGCCATGAGTTCATGGTCAAAATGGAAGGTCTGCTCTTCGTCGTTCCACCAGGCATGGCCGAAGGAGTGGGCTATGAAGTCCGGCTCGGCCGCCATGGCATCCACCGGGTCGAAGCCCATGCGGAGGACGTTGCCGCCTTCGTCGAACTTGGACAGTTCCACATGCCACTCCATGACAGCCTCCCAAGTCAGGGGCGGGTCGTCGACATCGAGGCCCACCTCTTCGACATGCTTGGCGTTGTAGTTCATTCCATACCACATGAAGCCCTCGACGGCGGGCACACCGATCAGATTGCTGCCATAGACGGCGGCATTCCAAACGGGTTCGAGCACGCCTGACGGGTCAATGATTTCGCTGCCATTCACGTAGTCAGTGCAGTCGAGGACGATGCCGCGCGCCCAGTGACCGGGGTAGTCAATGTTTGAGCCACCGTCGGGCGTATCGCCGGCTGCGAGGGCAGCGGCAAGGTCCTCTAGGCCAACAAGGCGAACATTGAATACTGTATCTTCGCCGGCGAGGGCCTTGAAGCCATCCAGCTGGGCAATCTCCTCAAACGGCTTCAAGGCGCCCCCCCAGCCCGACACGAATTCGATGGTCTTGGGTTCGGAGGCCATGGCGTCGCCATTGCCGCCGGCAGGTGCGGCGCCGGGCACGGCGCAGGCGGCCAGCGCGGCGGCGCCGGCGACGAGGCCGGTGGTGCGCAGGAAGTCGCGGCGGCTGATGCTTTGCATTGTCATTCAATCTCTCTCCTTGTGATGGGTCGCTGGGTAAATTACTACTGTTATTTGCAAGACTGAATTGCCTTTAGTCATCAGCCAAGGATGGTCTCTTTGCCAGGCCGGGGCAACACACTGCTCCAGGGACGCAGCCAATCTGATGCAGGCTCTTTGGTTCGTAGAAAAGCGTCTAGGGCGCTTGTTGGCCGATGTGTGCAGGGGACACACGTTCGGGAAGGGAAGAAAGAGAGATTTCCAGGCAGGTGGGACACCTCTGGCACTGGGTCTGAGATACGCTCGATAGCCAGACGATGCCAAGTCCAAGGGATTATATCAGATGGCTACTCTGTAGCAAAAAAAAATCTCTAGCCAGGGCGAATGCATCGAGATTCGGATACCATAGTCGCCCATTTGGTGTCGCCATCACCTGATGCAGGCAGTGTCACGGGGCTCTGTCCTAATTCAATACAATTGCCTTGGGTTGGAACGGTTTATGTCTACAAATGTCGCGCTATGTCTACACATGTCTACAAATGTCGCGCTGATTCTTTTTTTCAACTACTCTGTTTGGCTTCGAAAACGGGTCCTCGCCGTCTTTGATCGACTATGGGCAGTTTCGTTCTCGGAAACTCACTGACCTTCAGCGGGCCTCTTTCACCTTCAGGTTTTCTTTGGGCGAGGGTAAGTGCTCTTTAGTGCCAGAGTAATCGCATCTAAACTCGAACGCCATTGTAACTCACGCAGGGCGCCTACAAGGGGGGCACCTGCCCGATTCAGCCAGCGTCACGAGGCACTGTTCAATTGCGATACATTTGCCTTGGGTTGGAACGGTTTATATCTACAAATGTCGCGCTATGTCTACACTTGTCTACAAATGTCGCGCTGATTCTTTTTTTTCAACTTATCTGCTTGACTTCGCAAACTGTTCCTCGCGGTCTTTGGTCGATTGTGAGCAGTTCAGTTTTCAGCAACTCACTGACTTACAGAGGCCCTCTTTCACCTTCAGGTATTCTCTGGGCGAGAGTCATGACTTGCCAGGGCCAGGGCGTCTGAATTTCGGTCGCTATTATAGCACACGAAGGGCACCGAAATGGGGCACGCCAGCGTTGGGTACTGGGCATACACATCTTGTTGGGGGAAAACTTTCAGGTGATAGTCAGTTTTCCGGCCGGCTCGTTTACGTCTGGCAGAAATGCCGATCTGGGCGCTCATCTCTTTGCGCAAGGGTTTGAGAGCCAAGCGGAGCAAGATGGTCAAGTTGTGCTGCGCATGGCCCTGACGGATGCGACTGTCGTCCACAGGAAAGGCGACATCCAAGACCCAGTGGACTGAGTTCATGAAGCTCCAGTGGTTGCGTGTGGAAGTCAAGAGCAAATCAGCATCGGAGGACAAGACGGAATTCACGGTAGATGCAAATGCCTTGGGGGCTGATGTGGGCATTTCGTTCATTGTGGATCGTCTGAGTCAGTTTCATCTTGATGGTGGGGCGCAGGCTTTCTCATCTGTGTGTTGGACGAGAGTTTGTGAGTGTTTACGAGCGTTCTCGTGTTGTCTGAACTGCGGTTCATGCAGTTTGTTTGATGGGCTGTGATGAGGGCCTTGCCGGCGCTGACGGGCCCGTTTAACTGTTTGCGTGAGTTGTACAAGAGTTGTACGAGTTCTGATATGGCGGGACGTGTTTGGACGTTTTATGTCGGGTTAAGTCGGGTTATGTCGGATAATGTCGGGCGATATTTTTTTTCTGGCACTTGTTTTCGTTACGCTTTTGCATCAGTTTTTCCGATTCCGGGGTCGGTTCCCGGTTCTGGCAACCTCTCCACGACTCTCACAGACGCCGGATACACGCCGGTCAAGTGGCGGTTGGGGGGCAGGGCGACGTGTTTGGACGCTTAAGGTCGGATTAAGTCGGGTCAGAGCGGGCAGTTTTCTTTTTTTGGTCTCTTGCGCTTGGCTTCGCACGCGTTTCCTCGCTGTCTTTGTTGGGTTATGGGCAGTTTGCAGTCTTGCAAGGGCCCTGCTTCGCCTTCAGATTCCCTGCCAGCGGGAGACATGAATTCATGATGATGATACGCTTTCAATTATGCCCATTCGTATATCGGCACAAGGCTATTATATCACTGATTTTGATGCATTTGCCTTGGATTTGGGGATGGATAAGAAAGTGAAATGTCAACGATCCTAAGGCTGTGGAATGAATTATGACGTTGAGGCTGGCTAGCAGAATTGCCACGCTGCATAAGCAAGAACGCGAACTGACTTTGTCCTCTGCTTTGGCTGCGTGCATTCGAGCGCTTACGTTTGTGCTTTGCACTCTGCGGCGGGTGCAACCCAGTTTTGGGGTGGGAACAGTCTGGCGGGGGGAAAATGCCAGCGGTGGCTGAAATTGTTTACCGGCTATTGGAGAGACGCATGGCAGGCGCCAGGCCGGGGTCCGTTGATTGGAGGGGGTGCGAGGGCAGGCACAAGGCCTGCCCCTACGGGGATTTGATGGGACAGGCGGGACGTGGTTTGGCGAAACTCTCTCGATTGGACACCTGTCACCAATGTCGACACCCTGCCGTCGAGGCATGTTGTTGAGGGGGGGCGTTGCGGGGGCGCAGCCCCCGCACAACGGCAGTGGTCAGTGGTCAGTGGTCAGTGGTTAATTGTCAGAGGCGGCGCTTCACATGCCTCAAAGTTGATCGCGGACTGGCCATGGTTTGGTCGCTGCCAGAGGGATACGAGAGCTCACCCCCATTTTGGGATGCACCCTACGTTGGGGATGGCCAGAAAAGAGAAATGTCAGTGACCCATAGTCTGTGGAACGAGCTGTGGCGTTGCGACGGGCAGGTAGTATGGCCCAGCGGCAATAGAAAGAATGTGAACGGGCTTTATCCTTCCCTTGGGCTGCGTGCATTCATGCTCTTTCACAAGTGGTCTGAACTGTGCGGCAAGGCTGTTTCACTGCGGTAGAGATCGGCTATAAAATAATGATCTGAGATTGACAGAGTGCGACTTCTTAAGGCCGGAACCGATCTCGAGCCAGCTGTCAGACCGGCTCGATTCTTCCAGGGGGCAGCAACACCATGTTTACTGTTATCGGCACCGCGACCGTTGATCTTTTCGTCTCCAATCTGGCGGCGATGCCCCGCAGTGAGGGGGACGAGTTCACCGTCGACAGTCTCGTGTTCCACGACGAGCCCCTGAGAACTTCGCTCGGAGGAAACGGGGCCAATTCGGCTTATGCTCTTGCGCGCCTGGGCTCGCCTGTGGAATTGGTCGGGGGTCTGGGCGAAGATCATCTGGGCGACTGGATGGCGTCGCAGCTGGCTGATGTGGGAGTCGTGGAAAATCGAGTTGCCTTTTGGACCAATAAGCCTGTGACTCTGAAAACTATGGGACTTTCCCCTCCTTCCATAACCGCACGGTAAACCGGTTCTCGTCCTCGATGAGATCAGGCTGCGTGCCATTGTGAGTGCGCATCGATCCGATTATTTTGTTTCGCACACTCATCCCCAGATGGTCAACATAGCCATAATCGCGTAAGATCTCCTTCAGCAGTTCATTCCTGGCGGCCCGCAGCCCCTCCGACATCTTTTCCACGGTGACGCCATTCGGAAGCCGACCGGGCGATATCACTTCCAGGCGGTCGGAATACAGGGAAACCTCAACATCAGTTCCGACCAGGGTGTAATCGCGGTGGGCAACTGCATTCACGATGGCTTCCCGAACCGCGTCAAGCGGGAGGGCCTTCTTGCTGAGACGACGGCCGCCTTCGAGCCACGCAACTGTGCCGAGGTTACGTACAACGAAGTCCACCGCCCGGTCGATGACGCCTTTTTCAACCGCGCGTTTCCTGTCATCCAATACCGAAACCAGCGGTCCCCTAATCAACTCCTCGTCAACCGTATCGTATTCCTTGTCCTTACGGGGAAAGGCGGTCGCCGTAATTCCCGCCTGTGGCAGGCGGCGATTCGGATATTCACCGAAAAGCAGCAGACCTGCCGCGGTTGAGACTGTCGTTCCTGATGCCTCAGCCAGAATATCTATGTTTTTCAAAATGTGGATCCAAGACTCTCGGTCTTCGCCAGGAGGCGAGTCGCGCTCCAGGACCACTCGGAAATAGTTTTCGAGCCTATCTCTGTCGAGACTTGCGTACCCAGTTTCAAGCACAGGTCTGATGTCGTAACGTATCAGTTGAGCAGCCTGGTAAAGCCGGCCCTCTTCTTCTCGGCTCGCTTCTCGCGACGTGCTTCCCACGCGCACAAACGTCACCCAAGCGGTGCCCCGTTTGGCCTTGTGCGGCTTGCCGGGGCTGTCAGCGGACAGACCTACTACGCCGACCTCCTTTCCATCATCAAGGGTGATCGGATACCATGAAGGGATAATGCTAGGCTGGATGTTCAGGCGCGCAATATTCATTACCCAAAGTTCGGCATCTTCGCGACTACGCGTCAAACCCGAAACGCTGCCGTCGTCTTCAACGCCTAGCAGGATATGGCCGCCTTCAAAGTTCAGCAAAGCTGACAGTTCTTTCGCAATGCTGTCAGGACGTACGTCGTCACGTTTGAATTCAACGCTTGAATTTTCGCCATTCCTTATTAATTCCAACAGATCGGTTCGATTCATTCCCCGCCCCTAAAAGCCATACTTGAGGCGACGAGTCTCAAACGCCTCCCTCCCCCCCTCGAGAATCTCCTCGACAAGCTTTCGTACCGAACTGTCATCGAGCGAGCCCATGTGCTCTCGCCGGATAGTCGCCCTGCCCAGTCCAGCTTCTCCAGAAGGGGTAAGACCTAGAATAAGCTCGGCGTCGCCAAGTACCGGAATATTGGCATTATGTGTGGAGAAGATGAACTGCCGGCGCCGCTTTTCCTCCCGCATCTTGGGCACGATGCTCTCTGTGATGAAGCGGTTATCGAGGTCGTCCTCTGGCTGGTCGACGATCAGGGGCGCTTCGGATTCCAAAAGCAAGAGCAGCAGCACAGCTGTAGCCTTTTGCCCGGTCGAGAGTTCATCCAATGCTTGCCAGGCAGGCGGCGCGTCCGCGGGGGCCGTATTTAGCTGAATTGCGGTTGTCGAGGGTAGTTCCAATCCCTCGATGCGCATAAGGGTTTCCGGGGTTGCACTGGCAAGTTTCTCAGACTGGGATGGAGGAATAGCGTACCTCTTTTGGACCGCTTCTGCGCCATTTCTGCAACTAGCAACGAATTCCGGCAGTGAAAGGTCCAAAGACTGCCTGATTCCTGTGATTGCCTCTGAAAGGCGGCCTCCAACTTCATCCTTTAACATGTCTAACAGTGGCTCCCTGTTACCAGCGGCAGTTACCTCTACGTTGACGCGGTCACGAAGCTTGCGATTCACTTGCCTTGCGGCGCGGTCAATAAGTCGAAACTCCGCCGCTTTAACATCTTCCCATTCTACCAGAAGCGAGCGTCGCCTATTGAGGTACTCCTCCTCCAACTGAATTAGTAGAGGCCGACGCTCACGCAGTGGGCGAAGCGATTCAATCTCACGCCTCAGGCGAATGAATTCCTCGCCATCCACTGACAGGCTTCGGAGTTCCCGAAGTATTTTGTGGTACTCAGCCTCTAGTGTACGCCTGCGGTCGTTCCAAAGGCCGCTCACTTCGTCGAGACCCTCGCCGGCTCGTCTGAGAGCCTCCTCTAGCAGGTTGGCTACATGCTCTACTTCGAAGGACAAGCGTTCCAGCGTCCCGTTTGCGTTTGCTAGAATCCCTTTGCCAGGAAGTTCCTCCAGTGCTTTTGCGGACAAAAATGTCCGATCTATGGGTAATTCCTGGCGGAGCGTCTCCAAGCACTCTCTGAATACCTGCTGGCGTGCAGGGATTGACTCCAGTATGCTTTCTTCCCTAACAAGAAGGCTCTGCTCTCGCAATTGCTCTTCTAGGCCGGCCTGCTGAAAGCGCTTAAGCGTCTCCTCTAACCGCGGCAACGCCGAAATGCGCTCATCAATTTGCTGGAGTTCAGAGCGGGCATCAAGAAGCGACTGTCTTGAACTCTCCAGTTCGCGGAGTAAGCTTCTTTTTCTTCGTCCTAGCCCCTCGTCCGGCTCAACAAAGCGGCTAAGTAGAAGAGTAAGCTTCTCAGGGCTTCGGGCAAGTTCCGATATTTCATGCTGTCCATATATTTCAACTGAGGGAAAAACTTCTTTCGGGAGAAGGTTCAAAATCTGTCCACTGCTGTCGCGAACAACGGGAGGGTTGGGAACAGTCCGCTCAATCAAGTATTCACGTTTCGCCGGCCTGTATGTGCATACACGCAACGATATCTTGGCGCCTCCTCCAAGGACTTGGCGCACCATTCCTTCATGAGACTTGCGGGCTTCTTCCCCTAACGGATTCAAGTCGAGCGCGTAACGCAAACTCTCGACAATAGTAGATTTTCCCGCGCCGCGTCCACCGATCAAGACATTCAGATTTGGGTTAAATTGAATTGCTGTGCCGTCGAGAAATCCGCCTTCCCATGTCAGTTCACCCAACTCTGAATGCGTTTCCGGTTCGGGGTCGCTATTGAGACGGATTCTTGAGTCAGGGTCAAGAAAGGCTTGACGCAGGCCATCAAGTGTTACATCTGACATCTTAATCCAGGTTGTTGCACCAAGGTCATTGACGATTTGTGGGGCGCTTACGTCTTTCGCATTAACAATGGCTATTGGCCGCTCGCGCCGATGTTGTGCGTTCTTATTCTTAAGGATTGGCCGTATGTTTTCGGGGGCATCATCAACGGGGCCTGGAATAGAGCAGGCAAGCAGGCCAGGCGCCTGCCAAGCTTGGATACGCGTCAATCCAGATAACTTCCTCAGAATGCCACCTTCGTGCCAAACATGGGCGGCGATGCAAATCGCCTTCCACATTTTAGACTTAGCCAGAAATTCGTCGATGCTGTAGTCCCCTGTTGGAGACTCTTCATTGTCATCATGGATCCCACAGTCCCCAATTATGCGGTCAATATAACTTAGTGGCTCTCCAGGATCGAATAGACAAAGCAAGTGAACACCTTCCTTCGTTACCGCCTCGAAACCGGGAAAAACTGAGATGCCGGCTGCACGAGCGCATTCGATGAGGCTTTCGGAGGAGTAAATGCGGTAATGATCTGTCACAGCAATCGCACCCACATGTGCGTTCTGGCAGGCTGCAATGAGCGCGGAGTTGTATTCTCTCTCGCTACTGAACTGTGAAGGTACACTATGCCTACGGAGATACTCGAACGGATTTACCTGTAACGCACACTTATAGAAGCGCGCGCCCGAAGGCAGTTTTCGGGCACTGTCCTCCTTCGCTCTCTCACTCACGCCTTCCTCCATGTGGAACCATTTCTACCGCGATAGGTCTGCGCGGAGTAGGTTTCTTCGGGATGACTTGCCGTGTACTTGCAAGGACTACCGCTTCTTGATGGTCATAGCGGGCAATATAGGGAAATGACCCTAAAAACCTTCGGAGCGCGCCAGCCTGTGCGCTGCTGCTTTTGACGGCATTATGGCCGATTTTGCATTTCTAAAGGATGGGAACTGGTCTCTGTTTTCTATGGCTAGCATCATTATAATACTTTAGGAATGCTGAACAAAAGGTGCGACGATCGTCGGAGCGCGAGCCAGAAGAGAGAGATCGTTCTTGAACGACCTCAGTGACATTGCTTTGGATTATGCGGTCTTGACAGTTGATCGCGGAATGACCTCCAATTTACAAGTGGACAGTCGGATTCCTGTGGCCACAGGTGCACATGTTTCGCCATTTCTCATCAGGCCATATAGAAATTACAATTGGTCTATAGGTGGGCGATGCACGAAATGAGTGAAACCTTT
Source organism: Caldilineaceae bacterium (assembly GCA_965221345.1). GTDB lineage: Bacteria > Chloroflexota > Anaerolineae > Caldilineales > Caldilineaceae > Bin5. Next base: position 2,694,644 of record CBDCSD010000002.1, on the reverse strand, counting down.
CTTGTGAGACCGAGTCGTCGGCCAGCAGATCCTACAGGCAGCGTAATCATGTTCACTGTTATCGGCACAGCCACCGTCGATCTATTCGTCTCCAACCTTGCCGCAATGCCGCGCAGTGAGGGGGACGAGTTCACCGTCGACAGTCTCGTGTTCCACGACGAGCCTCTGAGAACTTCGCTGGGGGGAAACGGGGCCAATTCGGCGTATGCTCTTGCACGCCTGGGCTCGCCTGTGGAATTGGTCGGGGGTCTGGGCGAGGATCATCTGGGCGACTGGATGGCGGCGCAGCTGGCTGATGTGGGCGTGGGCATGGCAGGCGTCAGGCGTCAACCGGGCATGGGCACCGCCACCACACTCATACTCAGCGACATGCAGCAGAATCGCCTGGCATTTCATCACGAGGGGGCCAACAGAGGCGTGGACGGAAGTTTCTTCGACATTTCCATCTTGAGTCGCTCGGACATGCTTTTGTTGACGAGCTACTCGATCATGCCGGGTCTGCGACCTCAGGGCGCGGTCGAGCTGTTCCGGAGGGCCCGTCAGAGCGACACTCGCACAGCTGTTGACATCGGCCCGGCGATCGGTGAGCCGGCCCGACTGGCCGAACTGCGCCCACTGCTGGCTTACACAGATTTTTTCATCTGCAACGAGCACGAGTTAACTGTTTGTACAGGTGGGGCAGAGCTGGCTGCGGGAATGGCCGCGATCCTGGAGGGCGGCGCAGGTTGTGTAGTCATCAAACGTGGCGAGGCAGGCGCGGTGGTCTTGGAACGAGATGGCACTTGTGCGGACACGACGGGCGAGCCGACTTATGTGCCCGGATTCTCCGTTGACGTTCAGACAACTGTAGGCGCGGGCGACTCATTCAATGCCGGATTCCTGCTGGCGATACAAGAGGGGACCTCTGCCGAGCGGTCAGCTCGATTTGGAAACGCGGTTGCGGCCACTGTTGTCTCTACGCCTGACAGACCGTTGGATGCTCTGTCACGAGAGGCCGTCAGTCGCCTGATCGACTCGTCATAGCGCCGACAGCCGACTTTTGGACCGTGCAACGCTCCCCTGCTCGCAGCACGTTTACTGGCTGCTCCAGCGCGCCCGCGGCTGCAATAAACGAGTCGGGCGGCGCGGTGTTGAAGGTAAACATTTCGTAGTGGCAGGGGATCGCCAGCTTTGCATTTATCGCGCATGCCAGCGTGGCGGCCTCAATTCCGTTTAGATTGCCCGCCACTCTCCGTTCCGGCCTGCTGCCGTTTATCGGCAGGATCGCTATGTCCACATTGAAAGGTGTCAGCCGCTCAACCAGACCACTGTATTGGATTGTGTCGCCACTGTGATAGACGGTCCAGGGTCCGAAGTGCGCTACATAACCGAGAAACTTGCACCGACCCTCTTCGTCCCTCTCCAACTCCTCGTGCGCGGCAGCGATACCGTGAAAGCGGAACGCGTCCACTTCCCGATAGTCTCCGTCGTCCAGGCCAACAGGCCAGGAGGGTTCGCAGCCAAGCCTCTCGGCGACGAATGCTCGATTGGCCTCTGGTATGACGAACTGCAGGTCCGGATTCGCCTTTATTAGCGGCCCAAGCGTTTCGCCATCGAGATGGTCGGTGTGGTTGTGGCTTGAAGTTACAACGTCGACAAAGTTGAGGCGTTCGGGATCGATTACCCGCTCGGTCATGGGAACATGGGGATTGTCGGTGGCGGCGTATTTCTTCGTTAGGGAATCGGAGAGGTAAGGATCAAAGAGAAGAAAGCGGTTCTGCCATTTGAGGAGAAAGCCGCTTTGGCCAAGCCACCAGATGTGCAGGACGCGTTCGTCGCCGGTTGCATCCTGCACATCCTGGAGGAAGGCCTCTTCCTGGAGGAAAGGTCTGATCAGTGACATTGGGAGGGACTAAGCGTTCTCGATGATTTCCTGGCTGAGCTCACCAGTCTCCTCATTCTTCATGATGACTTTGACCTGGCCGCCCGACATACGTTCTGTTTTCAGGATTGTCAGACCGGCCGCGGCGGCGAGCGCTTTGGCCGCGTCGGGTTCAGTTGCGGTGGCTGCCTCCTGCCCGCGACTGTCACGGATGAGGGGGACGTTCTCGCGTCCACGCCAGACTTCCAGCTCCACCGGTTCCCACTGGCGCGAGGATGCGGAGCGGTAGCAGGCATCGATGACCGCGTTGACGACATAGCCGTCATAGAAGTTTTCTCTGGGTTCGGTGCCCTGGTCGAGGGAATTGAACATATCTTCGAACATATCGCTGTAACCCAACTCGACCACCTCGTCGCCGACGGGGAAGAGCCAGCCGCTTTCCGATTCGGCCTTTTCGGCCACATAACCGGCGCCGGCGCCGCTGGTGTACATTTCATAGCCGGTGCGCAGAAAGTGATTGAGCCAGATGGTGCCTTCGGTGCCGGCGACTTCGTCGCGCAGGTCCATGCCGCCGCGGAAGGTCCAGCTTACTTCGAATTGGCCGATGGCGCCGTTCTCGAAGCGGATGAGGGCAATGCCATTGTCTTCGGCGTCGATGGGGTGGACAAGCGTATCGGCCCAGCACATGACCTCGACTGGTCGGATGTCTTTGCCGATAAAACTGCGGACGATTTCGATACAGTGGCAGCCCAGGTCGACGATGGCGCCGCCGCCGGCCTGTTCGAGGTCCCAGAACCAGTCGCTGTGTGGACCCGGGTGCGTTTCGCGCGAACAGGCCCAGGTGACCTCGCCCAAGGCGCCGTTCTCGACGGAGGCGATCGCCTTCAGGGTCTTGGGCGTGTAGCAGAGGTCTTCGAGATAGCCGCCGAAGACACCAGTTGCTTCGACCTTGTCCAGCATACGCTTGGCTTCTACAGCAGTGCGGCCGAGTGGCTTGGTGCAGAGAATCGCCTTGCCGGCGTCGGCGGCCAGATTAACGCACTCTTCATGAATATGATTGGGCAACCCAATGACGACTGTGTCGATATCGTCAGAGGTACAGGCTTCGGTCAGATCGGTAGTCCATGCGGGGATGTCCCATTCCTCCGCGAAAGCCTTGGCCCGTTCTGCCGTACGGGAGTAAACGAGCTGCACTCGATCTTTTCCTCTGCCGCCGTTCAGAGCCATGGTGTAGAACATGCCGATCAGGCCGGTGCCAAGCATGGATATTTTGTGTTCCTGCACGTCAAACGCTCCTTCCAAAGTGGATGTACGAATGTCTTTCTTTCAGAATATGATAGTCAGTCCGGAAACGCACGTCAAAGTTGTCGATAGCTCCAGATGGAGAGCGTCGCTTTGGCTATTCGTCCAATCTCAACGGCCTTTTGCAACTTCCAGGGCAGCCTGGGCCGCCGCGGGGATGCGCGGGCCGAAGGCGGCGAATCGTTCATCCTGCGTCTGGCCCCGCACGTAGCGGACATAAATCTGGGCGATTATGACCGTAACCCGAAACAGGCTGAGCGCATGATAGAAGTGAATGGCTGACAGGTCGCGGCCGCTATGTTCGGCGTAGTGGGCGATAAGCTCTTCGCGCCGCAGGAAGCGGTTGTCGAGCGGCATCATTGCCATTGTTCGAAAGTGGGGCGGATCGTCGGGCAGACACCACCATGCCAGCAATGCGCCTAAGTCGGAAAGAGGATCGCCGAGCGTACACATATCCCAGTCAAAGACGGCGACGACACGTCCAGGCTCGCCGGCATCCAGCATTACATTGTCCAATTTATAGTCGTTGTGGACCAAAGCTGGCACGGCTTCCGGTGGTTCGTTGCTTCGCAGCCAGTCATAGACCGCGTCCAACGCAGGCAGATCCTCCAGCTTCGCCGCCTGCCAGCGCCGCCACCACCCATCGATCTGGCGCCTGATGAAACCGGCCGGCCGACCCAGATCTCCTAAGCCGATCGATTCAAAGTCAACCGCATGGAGATCGGATAGTGTCTCAACAAGCGCTCTGCTCATACGTGCCGGTGCATCGGACCAAGCGTTGTAGACCGCCGGAATCGAATCGCGGACGACGATGCCGTGCCGACGCTGCATGACGAAGAAGGGTGCGCCGACGATGGACTCGTCATCTGAGAACAGGTAGGCCCGGGGCGCGAGCGGGAATGCCTGCCAGAGACGCAACAGCACTTTGGACTCTCTGGCCATGTCATGGGCGGAAGGCGCGACAGGGCCGAGCGGAGGGCGGCGCAGCACGTACTGATGGCTGCCATAGTCAAGCAGATAGGTGAGATTGGCCGCGCCGCCGCCGAATTGGCGTACGGTGAGGGGATTTTCCGTACCAGGCAGCCTGCCGCGCAGGAATTCCGCGACGAGGTGTTCGTCAAATCGCTCATCGGAGCGAACGCCGATGGTATCAGATGCGGAAGGGGAAGCCATGGAAAATTGGACACATTTGAACAGATGTAGGTAGATTTTCTTTTGGTCAGCGCACTGTTCTCTTGCGGGCGATTATATCGCAACTCCTTCGTTCTGTCCTTTTATGGTCCTGCCGTTTGCGCTCACGGATCGGTCGACCTTTTGCGGTTGTTTCCTGCTTTGACAACTGAAGGGATATCAAGTACCGTTCAGGGGCTGACAGTACGCGCGCCTAGTACGATGTCCGGTGACGCGGTACAGGGCAAAATGGCGACAACAGTTCATCAGTGGAGACCTGTAGACCACTGTGGTCGGCGCGGCCAGCTACTTCACTACCGGACGAGTCGAGTCGTCACTCCCCTGACATGACCGATCGCGCTGCGCGTGTGCAGTACCATCAGCTTCTTGGCTCAGGCATGCAGTTGAACCTGACTGCGGTCCAGGTATTTGTTACGACTGAGTCCAGTATTCTGAGCGAGTCGCCCAGAGTGGACATTCTGTTGTTGCGGCGAGAGGGCGAAGCTTGGAACGAAGCGCAGCGTGAACGGCTGCCGGACGGTGTTCGCGACAGCGCGGCGGCACACGTCCTTGTTGAGTTCAAATATACCGAATCGGTGACCGAGGATGGAATCCTCCAAGCCGCGGCATATGACCTCTTTTACCGGCAGGTGCAGAGGTTGTCGAAGGAACAGACACTGCCCGTTTTGCTTAGCGCCAAGACGCCACAAAAGAGCCGGCTGGCCTTGTGGGGATTCGAAGAGGTGCAGAGGGGCGTCTTTCGTACCACTATCCCCTTTGTTGGACGTGTGATGCTGTTGGCGCTCAACCGGCTGCCGGCGCGTTCCAATAATGCCTATGTCAAGCTCTTTGCCAGTCGCGAACAGGAAAGGGATGCCGGCTTTGCCTCGCTGGACAAGTCTGTGTGGGCAGAATCAGCTGATATGTACGCCTATGTTCTCGGTCTGCGCCAGACGCTCAATGTGAAAGGAGAGTTGAACATGGCGGAAGTGTTGACCCCGGAAAAGGTGTTGGCGTATGGCAAGAAAATACGTCAGCTTGTCTTTGAAACGGGTACTCCCGAAGAAAGACTAGCCGGCCTCAGCGCCGAGGAGCGTCGAAAGCTACTTCGCCTTCTACTGGAAGAGATGGACGCTGACAAAGGGGACGAAGCCGACGTAAATGGGGAAGTAACCTAGTGTTCATTGTGTCGGGCGTAGCTTGACCTACAAACCGACACGGAACGCTATTGCTCAGCCTGATTTATCGTCCGGTTATTCAACGAGTGTTGAGAATCAACGAAATGAAAATCACAGATGTCCGCGCAGTGCGCGTCAATTTCCCCGCTCCTTCGCAGAGGACAGAGCCCCGACGCAAGGGCTGGGCAGAGACCGCAGAAGTCGCTAATCCCATGTCCTGGTATCCCAAAGTCAAGCGGCACCGGAGCCTTTGGACACCCAGTCGCTGGGGGCCGGTCTGGTGCAAGGTAACGCTTGAGGACGGGACGTGGGGCCTGGGGCAGACCGACAATGGGCGGGTGGCCGCGGCCATTATTGACGATCACATTGCCCCCAATCTCATTGGAGAGGACGGTCTGGCAATTCAGCGGCTGGCAGACATGATGTTTCGCATGACGAAGCCGTACGGCTCGGTCGGGCTTGCTGCCTACGCGGTCAGTGCGGTGGACCTGGCGCTTTGGGACGCCAAGGGCAAATTGCTGGGCCAGCCTGTCTACAGTCTCATCGGAGGTGCGCAGAAGGACAGGCAGTTCTGTTATTCGACCGGCAACGATCTTGACTGGTACAAGGAGCTGGGTTTCCGCGCATTCAAACTGGCCTGCCCATATGGCCCAGCGGATGGTCTGGACGGCCTGCGCAAGAACGAGCAGATGGTGGCCGAAGCCAGGGAACTGGTCGGCGACGAAGCCGAACTGATGCTCGACTGTTGGATGGCTTTCGACATCGAATACACGGTACGTCTGGCCGAAATTCTACGCCCTTACCGGCTCAAGTGGATGGAGGAGTGTCTCCTTTCGGAAGACCTCGACGGGCATGTCGAGGTACGCGAACGAATCCCCTGGCAGACGCTCAGCACCGGCGAACACTGGTATACCCATATGCCCTTCCAATGGGCGTTGCGGCACAACGTCGTCGACATTCTGCAGCCGGACATCAATTGGGTCGGCGGCCTGAGCACCTGTCTGAAGATCGCGTCAGCGGCTGACGCCGCCGGCAAGAAGGTGATCCTGCACGGAGGAGGGCGCAATCCTTTCGGCCAGCATTTCACCCATGCCGTTGCCTGCGTCCCGTGGTTGGAGTACTTTATCGGTTCTGCGCCTGGCGTGCCATTGCAGGAGTCTGCAGGCATCCCCGGCCAGGCAGTCGCAGAAGAAGGCTGGCTGGTCCCCGCCGATGCGCCGGGCTTCGGGCTTGAAATCTTGGAAGAGTGGATCGAACCATATTTTTGAGGCACATCTTAGCGAATGACGAAATCATAGCGCGGCTCGTCCAATCTATCCACAAGGAGCATCCACATGCTTAGCAGCAAACAGATTGACTTCTATCACGAGAACGGCTACCTGGGCGTGGAAGGCGTCCTGTCGTCTGACGAGGTGGCGGAACTACGCCGGGTGACCGAAGGGTTCGTTCAGCTCAGCGCCAGCGTTACAGAGCATACCGACGTCTTCGACCTGGAGCCAGGTCACACGCCGGAGTCGCCCAAGCTGCGCCGGCTCAAGGATCCAGTCACGCAGCATGAGGTATACAAGAAATTCCTCAATCATCCTGGAATCCTGGACATTGCCGAACAGCTTGTCGGGCCTGGGCTGCGCACGAATGGCAACAAGCTCAATATGAAGTCACCGGAATACGGCAGCCCGGTAGAGTGGCATCAGGACTGGGCTTTCTATCCTCATACCAATGATGATCTGCTGGCTGTGGGCGTCAGCATGGACGAAATGAAGTACGAAAACGGCTGCCTGCTTGTCATTCCCGGCTCGCACAAGGGCCCGGTATATTCGCATCATCAGGACGGGCACTTTGCCGGCGCAGTCACGGTTGAGGTGCCGGACGCGGATAAGGCAGTGCCTATCGAGTTGGAGGCGGGCGGCATTTCAATCCACCATGTGCGAACGCTGCATGCGTCCGCTAAGAACGTCTCGTCCAGACCACGACGGTTGCTACTCTATCAATACTGCGCCCCTGACGCCTGGTCTCTGCAGGGCTACCCCAACTGGCAGGCTTATCTGGATTCGATGGTGCGCGGCGAACCCACCAACCGCCCTCGGCTGGTCGATGTACCTGTGTTGATGCCTTGGCCGGAGGCCGTGCGCGGGGGTTCGATTTACGAGACCCAGACGATTCTCGAGAAGCCGGTCTTCGCAGGCGCGGAATGAAGTGCCCATGATAATCGACAGCCACTGCCACGCTTGGGAGCGCTGGCCCTACCAGCCGCCCGTGCCGGACTTTCACGGCAAGGGCCGCTTTGAGCAACTACTGAACGAGATGGACGTGAACGGCGTGGACCAGGCATTCCTGGTCTGTGCCGGGATCGAACACAATCCGCACAACAATGACTACATCGCCCGGATGGGCCGGCTTTACTCCGGACGCATTCGCCAAGTGGCGGATGTAGATTGTAGCTGGTCGGAAACATACCACACGCCGGGCGCGGCGGGGCGGCTACGCCATGCTGCGGAGCGCTGGTCGTTGTCGGCATTTACTCACTATTTGAAGGCCGAGGACGACGGTAGCTGGCTTTACGGTGATGACGGGCTGGCCTTCTTCAGAACGGCGGCGGAATTGGGGTTGATCGCCAGTATCGCCTGCTCGCCCCATCACCACGCCGCATTGCACAGGGTGGCGGAGCAGCTTCCGCGGCTACCGATTCTGATTCACCATATGGGACACCCTAGCGTCGGCGAAAAGGATAGGCTGGAACAGGTTCTGGCCTCGGCGCGATTCGCCAATATCGGTGTCAAAGTTTCCGGGTTTTACTATTCGACAAAGCAGGGTTTCTGGGACTTTCCCTATGCAGATTCGATTAAGGAAATCGTACTGCCGCTATACGAAACCTTTGGTCCCGAGCGGTTGTACTGGGGCTCCGACTATCCCGTCTGCCTGCGAAATATGACCTATCGTCAGGCCATCGAGTGCTTTCGAAGCCACTGTGGTTTCATCACTGAGGCGGATCAGGCTCTGATCATGGGTGAGAATCTTCGCCGCCTGCTCGACTCAGACGGTGACCGGTAGAGGACGGGCCGAGGAGGTCCACGCCAGCTGCTGCTCAACGGCCGGCTCCTCTTCATTCAGTCGAGATTGTACGAGATTTAGATGGCGATAGACGCCATCCACCGCCATTAGTTCGTCATGGCTGCCCTGTTCGGCGATGCCTTCGTCTCGCAAGACAACGATCTGATCGGCGTTGCGGATCGTGGAAAGCCGGTGGGCGATCATCAGCGTTGTCCGCCCTGCCATCAGCCGTTCCAGCGCCTGCTGAATCAGTTGCTCTGTCTCTGTGTCGACTGAAGAAGTCGCCTCGTCGAGGATCAGAATCGGCGCATCCTTGAGCACGGCGCGGGCAATGGCCAGGCGCTGTTTCTGGCCACCCGAGAGCTTTACACCCCTTTCGCCGATAACGGTATCGTAACCGTCTGGCAGCTTGTCGATGAATTCGACGGCGTTTGCCACGCGCGCTGCCTCCTTCATTTCTTCGTCCCCGGCGCCCGGCCTCCCAAACAGAATGTTTTCCCGCACGGTGCCATGGAAAAGGAAGACGTCCTGCAGGACGATACTGATCTGCCGGCGCAGACTCTCGATAGTCAAATCGCGGGTATCATGCCCGTCAAGCATAATCCGCCCTTCATTCACATCATAGAATCGGGGAACCAGGCTGGCCAGCGTTGACTTGCCAACACCGGTCGGACCGACCAGGGCGACGACGGAGGCGGCGGGTATCTCCAAGTTGATGTTGCGCAGGATGGGCCGGTCGGTCAGGTAGGAAAAACTGACATTTTCGAAACTGACTTTTCCTCGCGCCCGCCCGCGGTACTCGATGGCGTCCGGCTGGTCGACAATATCGGGTTCTTCGCGGAGGAGTTCACTCACGCGCTCCGCTCCAGCCAGCGCCTCCTGGATCGCCTCCCAGGCATGGCTCAGGTGGCGCACAGGCTGGTAAAACAGTTCCAGGTAGAGAAAGAAGGCCACGAGGTCTTCTATAAGCAGTTCACCGCCGAGTGCCAATCTACCGCCAAAGTAGATAACGACAACGACACCCAGCGCCGATGCGAAATGGACAAACGGCTCAAAAGTAGCCAGCAGCCTGAGCGCATGCAGAAGAGAGCGCTTGTAATTCTCGATCCGGACGCCGATTCGGTCTGATTCCGTCCGTTCGCGGGTGAAGGTCTTGATTTCACGAATACCGGAGAGATTGTCCTGCAGAATGGCGTTGAGTTCACCCAATTCAGCCTGGCGCTCGCGAAAGGCCGGGCGTACGTACTTGGCGAAGCCTCGCATTGCCAAGACGATGATTGGTATGGGAACCAGGGTCAGTAGCGTAAGCTGCGTGTTCATAGTCAGCAGCACTGCGCTTACGCCCACCAGGGTCAGCACATTCACCAGCACGTCGGGCACGGCGTGGGCGATCAGTTTTTCCAGCAGGTCCGAATCGTTGACCACCCGCGACATCAGCTGGCCGGTCTGCTTGTCTTCGTAATAGTGCAGTGACAGCCGCTGGAGATGCCGGTAGACGGCGACTCGCACATCGGCCACCACGCCCCAGCCTGCTACATGAGCCATGTAACTGCGCAGGAACTCCAGCCCGGCCCTTGCCGCGTAGATGGCCAAGGCGAGGAGAGAAAGACGAGTAATGAGACCGGAGGAGAGAGCATCTGAGTTCCCGGTGCGCACGGTAGCGATCAGTTCGCGGATGAACCAGGGAGCAAAGAGTTGCACTCCCACAAGCAGGACCATGCTGAAGACCGTTGCCAGCAGAGGGGTTCGATAAGGAAGGGTAAACTTGAAAAGAGTCTTGAAGAAATCCATGTAAACTTTCAAAAAATGTGGGCGCAGACACGCTTGGCCGCCAACGCCATACCACTGTTCGCAGAGGCACGACTATTGGCGGGCGACGCAGCCATGCTTAGCGATTAGCGGGTAGAAATTCACAAAGTTCGAGGAAAGAGCGCCTCCAGCGCATGAAACAACCTGTCTTCCTTTCCGGCTACACCTTCCTGCACATCCAAGGCGTTTTTACTGCTGTGTGCGCAGTTCGACAAAGGTCGTTTCACCGTCTCGAACTGTGATGTCCTGCCTGACCTCCTCGCCGTTCACATAGCCTGAAATGAAGTAGTTGCCGGCGGGGATATGGCTGAGAGCGCCATTCTCGCCCCATGACGGGTCCGGTCCGATGCTTTCCTGTTCGGGATATGTCTCGATAACGCGGTACCAGCGGATACCGGTCTCCTCATAGCGGTATACCGAGATTTGAACGCCGGGCCAGGTGCGGCCCGTTGCGGAAAGCAGCCGTACCGCCACCGTACCTGTATAGGCTACGGGGCGCATCCACAGTGCAGGATTGACGGTGTGCAAGTAACTGTCTTGCCCGATTCGAACCTCCATATGCAAATGGGGTCCAATCGCTATGCCGGTCATGCCTACCCCGCCCAGATAATCACCGGCCCCCACCCATTGGCCCTGCTGAACTCCCACATTGGAAAGGTGGCCATATAGGACAAATATATCCTGTTCCCCCCGCGAGGTGTTCAGCGTGCGATCAAGGCGAATGACAACCGAATTCCCATAGAAATCGTTGTAGGGACCGAGAAGCTCAGGGTTGTCCGGCCCGGCATGAACGACTTCGCCGGAAGCAGTGGCGAGCACGGGGGTGCCAACCGGATTGCCGATGTCGACTCCGTGATGGATTCGGTAGCGTCCGCCACCGGTGCTGCCGAACTGGTAGCCGGGACTGTACTGCTGATTGAAACCGACGGGGAAAGGTAGTTCAAGCCAGAAGTGTTCGCCGCTGAAAGTATTTGGCGGGTCGAAGGTCGGCCACAGGCTGCCTGGCCCGCTCGGTGTACGCGGCGCAAGGCCCGTATCGACACCCAAATCGACCTGAAACGACTGGGAATCGCGCGCCTTGTCGATCACCTCGCGCAGGAGATTCAAGCCACCCATCGGCGGCCTGGATACAAAACGCTGGACATCGCTCAGCGGTGGTACCGGTGTGCTCAAGGCCAACGGCTGTTTACTGCTCAACCCGAACATCGGCGGTCGCGAGACGAACTCATCATTGATCGTGGGGTTGAGCACGTCTCTGTACGACTCCGGCAGCAGTACGCCTTCAACATCAGATTGTGGGAGGATGTCCGCATTGAAGAGATAAATGGGATCGATGTTGGCAGGCCTGTCCGGTGATATAGAGCTGTTTGCAAGAGGAGCGCGTTGGGTTGAAACGTCGGTTTCGATCCCTGGTTCGGTAGCTTCCTCACTCTGCACGATCATCGGCGCCAGGGGAGCAAGCTCTACCGCAGGACGATCCAACTTCTGCGAAAGTGACGCTGGTATCAGTTGGGCGACGCGTGTTGAACTGGCCGTGGAAACGGATTGCGGGTTTTGCAACTGCGATTCGGAAACGGAGAGTACGATGGCGGATGTTGGCGCCGGCACGGGCACTGGGACCGGCCTCAGCCCTTGCGAGGCAACTGGCGCCGCGAGGCGCCGGGGAAGGTACAGACAGGCGACAAGTACAACCGTCAGCGCGATTGCAAACTGGGACCGAAGTGGGGGGCGCTGCCGACGCCTGCGTCCCAGCCAAGTGCCGGCTGCCGAGACCTTGACTGACTCCGGATCCCGCGGTTGTGCTACAATGGGGGTGCGAATTCGACGCAAAAACTGCTTCCATCGGTTCGGCCTCGGGCGATGGAAACTGCCGTCCACCATAGAGTCCGACAGCCGCCGGAAGTAGGCCAGACCCAGAGCGGTTAACAGAAAATCATGGCCCAATGTAACGTGTTGGAGCAACGAACGGAAGACGAGTCCGAAAAAGCCTGTGTTCAAGAGGAGGCTCCTCGCACCATCCACTTCGATGTATTCACTCTATTTCCGCAAATGATTGCAGGCGCTCTTTCAGAGAGCATTCTGGCCCGTGCACAGAAAAACAGCATTCTTCGAGTAGCGCTCCACAATGTCCGTGATTACACGACAGATCGTCATAACACATGTGACGGTTACCCCTACGGCGGCGGCGGCGGTATGGTCATGCGCCCCGAGCCGGTTGTGCGTGCCGTCGAGTCGGTATTGAGCCGGCCACAGGGTTGGCAGCTACCTCAGGAGGCGGCCCATTTCGATCTGCCCGCTTGGAATCCGGCCGAGCCGCCGACTCTGCCACAGTCCACCCCGGTTATCCTTCTTTCGCCCCAAGGCCGCCGCTTCGATCAGGCCGTCGCCGCGGAACTGAGCAACCATAGCCGTTTGGCGCTCGTGTGTGGACGCTATGAAGGTGTCGACGAACGGATTCGTACACAATTGATTACGGATGAACTCAGTATTGGCGACTTTGTACTCAGTGGAGGTGAAATCGCTGCCCTGGCGATCATTGAAGCTGTGACTAGATTGCTGCCCGGCGTGTTAGGTCACGAGTCGGGCGCCCAACATGACAGTTTTTCGGACGGCATGTCCGGCCTCCTTGAAGGGCCGCAGTATACACGACCCACCGAATTTCGGGGGGAGGGCGTACCGGCAATTCTGACCAGTGGACACCACGCAAATGTAGAACGATGGCACCGGCAAAAGTCACTCCTGCGCACTCTCGAGAGACGTCCGGACCTGTTGGTGCGGGCGAACCAAGCCGGGTACCTTTCTCAAGAGGACCGCCATTTCTTGTCGAGCCAAGGGTGGCAGGCTCCAACAGATTCTGCGGGCCCCGTCCCCACTTGAATTAACGCGAGGATTCGCAGATGTACCAATGTCGTATTGCAATGCGAAACTGGCCAAATGCCTGTCCCTGCCCTGCCCCCAGACGCTGTCAACTGTTAAATCGGTCTGAATGCAGTGCTATTTTACCATCGCCAATCTACCAATTCCAAATATAAAATATAGGCATCGTTTCGACATATCGACTACGAACGCAACTCTAGGGCTACGGAACGCGGGCGAAGTAGCGATTAGGAGAAATTCGCCTGCATAAGGGGATGTAGACAGATTGACACAAAAGAGGCATACTAATTGCCATCGGATACAACATACCACTGAAAAGCGCCACTGTCGTAGATCGAAAACGAAGGTTTGAATTCGTGGAGAGGAACGATGCGGTGGACTGAATTATATAGCCCCCCAATATCTCCAGACTTCAAAATTATCCGGGACGATTACGCGGTACGCAGTAGGGTGGAGCAGCGGCCAGGGAGCCAATCAAATGACCAAGCGTATTTATGTAGGCAACTTGTCCTACTCGGCGACTGAGGAGGAGGTTCGGGATTTGTTTTCCCCACACGGTGAGATCGTAAGCGTCGCTATGATCACCGATCGGGAAACCGGCCGATTTCGCGGTTTCTGTTTCGTAGAGATGGAAGATGCAGCGGCTGACGCCGCGGTTGAGGCCCTGAATGACCTGGAGGTGGGTGGACGTGCCCTTAGAGTGAATGAGGCGCGCCCACGAGAGGAACGTGGTGGCGGCCAGGGCGGCGGCTATCGTGACCGCGGCAGCAGTCGCTGGTAGACAGCAGCCCATTGCCGTAACTCCATCCTAGCTAGAGTTGCCGCCTCTATTCGACGCGTAGAGGCGGCTTTCTGTTTCAGTAGCAAGCGGGCGCCTTGTTTCGGCCGGGCAGAGAGTGTCGCAAACATGGGCCCCCACCTTCGTCTGGCAACTCCCCAGGACGCCGCAGGGGTACTCGCGATATATGCCCCAATCGTTCGCGATAGGCCCATGTCGTTCGAATTTTTGCCGCCCCCCAAAGAGGAAATGGCCGCCCGCGTGAGCAATACTTTGGCACACCTTCCATGGCTCGTATGCACCGCGCAGGAGCGACTGCTGGGCTATGCCTGCGCTGGCCCGCACTGTGAGAGGGCCGCCTACCAGTGGTCGGTTAATGTAACGGTTTACGTCCATGCCCAGGCCAGACGTTTGGGCGTAGGACAGGCGTTGTACGGCACACTTTTTTCGATTCTGTGCTTGCAAGGTTTCCAACGCGCCTATGCCGAAATCACGTTGCCGAACACAGCAAGCGTCGGCTTTCACGAGTCCTTCGGCTTCACGGCTGTTGGGACGGACGTATGAGCGTGTAGGATACAAATTAAGGGCGGGGCACGATGTAGGCTACTGGCAACTATCAGTTCAAACCAATGACGGCGCATCAGCCCTGCCGCGGCCATTGCCAGATCTGCTGGATAACCAAGAATTGCAGTAGGAGTTGCAGACCGGATCGGAGAAGCTTGCCCTCGATCTGGCGGAAGTTGCTAACGCGCTCGATGCCTGGCAGATTCCCTATGCAGCGTGAGCAAAGCGGCAGTCGTTGTAATCGAACCAATTCCACTGCCGTCTTTGGCTCAAGTCTGGTTTGACTGGTAGAATTCCCCTGAAATCCTCAGGTTCCCGGAACAAATGGCCTCAACGCAAAGGATGAGAAACCACAACTGCCGACCCAGTGCATTGGAGTGCAACTGTGGATGACCCTTTGGTCTCACACGCCAAGGCCGACGCCGGCGCCCCAGCAACTCTGGCCGAAATTCGAACAGGCTCCTATTACGATTCCGTCGTCCTGATGCAACTTCAGCGCTCGTTGGCTGAGTTGCCCGGAGTTTTGGACGCAGGCGTGGTCATGGGCACACCCGCCAATAAAGAGTTGCTAACCCAAAATACTCTCCTTACCGACGACGTTGAACGCGCCGCGCCGGAGGATCTCATTCTGATTGTCAGGGCGGAGTCGGCGCAGGTCGGCCGCGCGGCCTTGGGGCGCGTAGACGATCTTTTGGCCGCCCGCAGATCGCAACAAAAGGACGCATATCAACCAAAAAGCCTGGCATCCGCGGCCCGCATGATCCCGGAGGCCGAATGGGCACTTATCTCGTTGCCAGGCCGCCATGCAGCCGCGGTCGCCCGCGATGCACTCAACCTCGGCAAGAACGTCTTTCTCTACAGTGACAATGTCAGCCTTGAAGACGAGATTTCGCTCAAAGAGTCGGCCGCGGGTAAAGGTCTGTTGGTAATGGGGCCGGACTGCGGCACCGCTCGCGTGGATGGCGTCGGACTTGGTTTCGCAAACAGGGTACGGCGTGGCGGCATCGGCATTGTCGCCGCGTCCGGCACGGGGCTACAGGCGATCATGGTCGGCATCCACCGTTTGGGGGGTGGCATTTCCCAAGCCTTTGGCACGGGCGGTCGCGACCTATCGGCAGAGGTGCAGGCAAGGTCGGCGAAACAGGCTCTGGCCATATTGAAAGACGATCCGCAGACCGATGGAATTATAATTGTTTCCAAGCCTCCCGCCGCGCAAGTCGCAAAGGGGTTGTTGTCCGAAGCGAGCGCCTGCAACAAACCGGTAGTCGTGAATTTCATTGGATATCAACCGGCGGATGACGAGGAAAAGGGATTCCCCTGCATTCGATTTGCCAGGACACTGGACGAGGCTGCCGCTCTTGCAGTCGGTTTGAACACTTCCGTAGACTCGACTGGCATCACGGCGCGACGCCCCTTGTCCCCGCAATCAACCGGCCCGCCTTCGCAGTCCGTCCCGGTCCCACGGCCGCATTCCTTTCTGCGGGCGCTCTACTCCGGCGGGACTCTGGCCTACGAAGCGCTTTACCTCTTGCAGGACTCGTTACCCTCTGTTCGCTCCAACGGACCGTTGCCCGGGGGTCTGCTTTTGGAAAACCCTCACCGCAGTCGGTGCCACACGGTCGTAGATTTGGGCGGGGATGCCTTTACGATCGGGCGGTTGCATCCCATGCTCGACAATGAGTTACGGATCCGCCGCCTGTTGCAGGAAGCAAGGGACCCTGAGACAGGTCTCGTCCTGCTGGATGTCGTGCTGGGCGATGGCGCACATCCGGACCCGGCCAGTGAACTGGCCCCGGCAGTCGAAAAGGCCATTGCCATTGCTGCCGGAGATGAGCGGCCTTTACCTGTCGTCACAGTCGTCATTGGCACTGACGAAGATCCGCAAGGGCTGGGCAGACAGGTCGAACAGCTGAAGGCGGCCGGCGCGATCGTCTTTACCAGGCATGGCGAAGCATTGCTGGCTGTGGCAGATGCATTCGTTGGCAGAGGAGAAGGTAGGCAACACAAGTCGTCGGAGCAAGCCTTCAGCTTTCAACCTGCGGCCGAGGACCCCCGCGAAACTTCTACCTTCGCAGCCATCAACGTGGGCCTTGAATCATTCACCAACAGCCTGCGTGCCCAAGGCGCTGACGTGGTTCACGTGGATTGGCGCCCTCCGGCGGGAGGCGACGAAAGACTGGCCAATCTGCTGACACGACTCAGGTAGTGATGTCGAGTCGAGTTTTACCTGGCCTGATGCAGCTTCAACTCAGATACGCCGCAAGAAAACTGCCACCGATCGAACAGTGCCGCCCGGAGGGGCTACATGGCAATCAACATAGACAACGCCAATGCCGCTGCCGTGGAACGCATGATTGAGGCCCGTCCGGTCCTGACGGGGCTGGGTAGAGCGCTTGATTTGATTCCAGGCATGCACGAAAATCTGCTGCTTCACGCTGGCCCTCCGATTGCCTGGGAGCAGGCCTCCGGGCCGCTGCGCGGCGCCTTGATCGGAGCGCTGATCTTTGAGGGGAGAGCAAGGGAAGAGGAGGAGGCCGAGCGACTGATCGAGAGTGGCGAAGTCAGTCTCTCACCCTGCCATCACCACAGCGCGGTCGGCCCAATGGCGGGCGTCATCTCACCCTCCATGGCGGTGTATGTGGTCGAGAACAAAACGCACGGCAACCGGGCCTACTCGAATCTTAACGAAGGCTACGGCAAAGTCTTGCGCTACGGCGCCTACAGCGAAGAGGTGCAGGAGCGGCTTCGCTGGATGCACGAGGTGATGGCTCCGGTACTTGCCGCTGCTATTGAATCCTGTTCCGGGCTGGATATTCGCGCCCTGCTGGCTGAAGCCTTGCACATGGGTGACGAGGGCCACAATCGCAACAAGGCAGGCTCGCTTCTCTACACCAAGCAGCTGGCCCCGCATATCGCTAACGCGGCGCCGGATCCAGCCACGGCCGCCGCCGTCATCCAGGCCCTGGGCGACAACGCCCTGAGTGTCCTCAACCCGGTGATGGCCGCCTGCAAAGCCATGGCCGACGCCGGACATGGAGTCGAGGGGAGCACCATCGTCTCGACAATGGCCCGAAACGGAACCGAATTCGGCATTCGCGTCAGTGGGCTGGGTGGGCGCTGGTTCACTTCACCATGTCCCCAGCCGGTCGGACTTTATTTTCCTGGCTTCAGTGCAGAGGACGCCAATCCGGATATCGGCGACAGCACGATCACGGAGACGGCCGGACTGGGCGCATTTGCAATGGCGGCCGCGCCGGCTATCGTCACTTTCGTCAGTGGAACGCCCCAGGACGCGCTCAATGCTACCATGGAGATGTACGAAATCACCGCAGCCGAGCACACCAGTCTTACGATCCCACAGCTCGATTTTCGCGGCACGCCGGTGGGCATCGACCTGCGTGCAGTCGTTGAGACCGGAATCACTCCCAGAGTCAACACCGGCATCGCCCACAAGGAAGCCGGCGTCGGCCAGATCGGCGCCGGACTCGTGCGCCCGCCGCTGGCGCTCTTTACCGAAGCGCTCTTTGCATTCGCCGAGGAATATGGATTCTAGCAGAAATGACCGGTAGACTTACCGACCACAGGAAATTCTCAGGAGAACATTACGATGATCCCCTACGATCTCTCACAACCTTTGAACGCGGACTGCTCATTCTGGCCATTCTACCCCCCGTTTGAGGTAAAGTACTTCAAACGCAAGTCTGAGCACGGCGTAAATGCCCAGTATATCCAAACATCAAATCACATGGGCACTCATCTGGATGCGCCGCGCCATTTTGTCACCAACGGCAGGACGATCGACCAGGTGCCTCTGGATTGGCTCTACGGTGAAGGCGTGATCGTCGACCTGAGCGATATGCTGGACGAGTTGGACTTCTTCGGCCCAGAGGATATCGAAGAACGAGTAGAGGTGCGGAATGGGGACATTCTCTTCATCAACACCGGCTGGCATCGCTACTCCTTCCTGGCTGAGGAAGGCGACGAGGAGAAGTACATCCTCCGTCATCCAGGACCCCATCACAGCATTTGCCAGTGGCTGCTGGACAAGGAGATTCACATTTGGGGCGTGGATATGATCTCCACCGATCACCCTATGAACCTGCCAATTGGCCGCTTCCTGGGCAAAGGCGGGCTGGAGCACTGGCAACGAGTACGCAAACAGTGCGAAGAAAAGTTCGGCGGCTCCGACGCGGTTGATGAACTGTTCCCGGAAGAGGCCTATCAGCTCACCCACAACGCGCTTTTCCCCCATGACTGTATGCATGTGGAAAACATGGGCGGACGGATCGGCGCGCCAGAGCTGCAGAACAAGCGGCTTACCTTAGGCGTTTTCCCCTGGCTCTTTAAGGGCGGGGAGGCGGCCTTCTGTCGTGCGGTAGCATTTGTGGAGGAGTAGAAGACAGTGGCTTCTGATTCGTACAGACCGCCGGCAACTGGCAACTGCATCCAGGGTAAAGGGCGGGCGAGATGAAACCCGCAGCCTTCGACTACCACGCGCCCCGCACCGTTGACGAAGCGCTGGGTTTGCTCGCGGACTATGGCGGTGATGCCAAACTCCTGGCCGGGGGACAGAGCCTGGTGCCGACAATGAACTTTCGACTGGCGCAGCCGGCCGTGCTCGTCGATCTCAACGGCATCGACGAGTTGTTTTTTCTTCGAGAGCACGACAGCGGTCTGCGCTGCGGCGCGATGACTCGCCAAAGCTCAGTGGAACGCAGCCCACTGGCGCAGCGGATTGCGCCTCTGCTCTACGAAGCGATGCCCCACATTGCTCATGCCCAGATTCGTAATCGCGGCACCATCGGCGGCAGCCTGGCCCACGCCGATCCCGCCGCGGAGCTGCCGGCCCTGGCTCTGGCGCTGGATGCCCGCATGTATGTGCGCGGTGTTACAGACGCGCGTTGGATCACGGCGCGAGACTTCTATGTAGGGCTTTTCGCCACCGCAATGGAGCCGGAGGAGATGCTGATCGAAGTGGCCTTTCCCGCCCTCCTTCCTCGCAGCGGCTGGGCGTTCGATGAAGTGGCCCGCCAGCATGGCAACTACGCACTGTGCGGGGCAGCGGCTGTCGTCGCGTTGACGGACGAAGGCGCGGTTGAGAGTGCAAAACTCGTCTTCTTGAGCGTCGGCGAAGGTCCGGTCGAGGCGACACAAGCAACAACTCTGCTTTTGGGCGAGCGCCCAACACCGGCGGCCCTTCGCGCTGCCTCCGAAGCCGCCGCGACGCAGGACATTGACCCGGTAGGCGACATTCACGCCGGACCGGAGTTCCGCCGCCATCTGGCGCGAGTAATTGCAGATCGTGTGCTGACAAGGGCGATCGGGAGGGCAACCGGCGCTGGCTTTCAATAGGAAGGGTCCTGCCCATTGAACCAGACAATCACACTGACCGTAAATGGCAAGCGGTATGAGCGCTCTGTCGAGCCGCGATTGCTGCTGAGCGACTTTCTGCGCCACGACCTCGGTTTGACAGGCACGCACGTAGGCTGCGAACACGGCGTCTGCGGAGCTTGCACTATACTATTGGATAATGTGGCTGTCCGCTCCTGCCTGCTTTTCGCTGTACAGGCGAATGGGCGCGAGCTGGCCACGGTCGAAGGGTTGGAAAGCGGCCCAAATCAGATGCACCCATTGCAACATGGCTTCTGGGAGGCGCATGGTCTCCAATGCGGCTTCTGCACGCCGGGAATTCTGATGTCGCTGATCCCATTTCTACGGGAGAACCCGCATCCAACGGAAACGGAGATACGCGATCTCCTTTCGGGCAACATCTGCCGCTGCACCGGTTACCAAAAGATCGTTGAGGCCGTGCAGTTGGGCGCTAGACTGATACAGGAGAATCCCTCGTGAATTCTTTGTTTCTGCAAGGTTTGACGTTTTCGGCGCTAGTCATTGGCATTTTGGCCTTCCTGGCGTGGTGGCTCTATTTGTCGCCCATTCGACAGGCCGCCGCCAACGGGTCGGCCGCGGCCGTTTATAAAAACAAGGCAGCCGCTACCTCGCCACGTTTGTCGTATACTCTCGCGCTGCTGATTGGCGTTGGCTCTCTGCTCATCAGTTTCGGCGGGTACTGGGATGCCAGCGAGCATGTCGTCACCGGAATCGTTCCTGGAGGAGAAGACTTCCTCTGGCCTCCCCATCTGATGCTCTATGGAGGTTTCTTGCTTGCATTCCTCGTCGCCTTGGGAGGATTGATCGCCCTGGCCTTTAGCAGCTTGCGATTAGGCATAAAGGACCCGCGTATGTGGGTGCGACGCAATCCTTATGTTGGGGCAGCTGTGTTGATCGCCGGATACGGGCTGCTTTCCATCCCCGGTGACGCCATATGGCACGAACTCTATGGAGTTGATCTAACCGCTTGGAGCCCTCCCCATATCTTCTTGGCGGTGTCGGCATCGTCCCTTGCCATCTCGGCCATCGGCTTATTTTTGCGCGGCTCGACGGAGGAGACCAAGGGGGAGCGTTCTCCAAAGACTTCTAGCCCTCATATGCATAGTGCCGCGCTGGACGGCCGCCGGCCCGGTTTGGCCTGGAACCGAATCAGTGTCATCGCCTCCAAAAAGAACTGGCTCAACTTGGTCAAGTTATTTTACATTTCTATGGGGCTGCTCCTGTTTCTCGCGATCGGAACGATTGAGTGGGAAATCGATGTCGTAGCTAAAATAGTGGCCCAACGCCCCGTTTGGCTCTATCCGACCATTATCGGCGTCTCTTCTTTCGTTCTGCTGATCATGGGAAGACGGATAGTGCCAGGTCCTTGGACTGCCACCGTCCTCGCGCTGTTCTACTTTGGGTTACGGAGCGCTGTCACTGCTTTTGCCGAAGTCGTCAGCGGTGCCCCTCCCAGAATGACTCTGGTTTTCATACTTGGCGCAGTGTTGCTGGACCTGACATGCCAGTGGATGGCGCGATTCGGGTTCAAGACAGGAGACTGGCAGTTCAGGCTCGCTGCCTCGGGCGCCTTTATGGTTGGCTATACACTCGTCTCCCAACCCACGATCGCGTTCTTCTTGCTCCAATATTTGCCTTCCTTTACCTTACCCGACCACCTGCTCACCGCGCTGTTCGTGTTCCTGCTGAACGCGGCGCTGTATCCGGTGGCGATGGGGATGGGCGGCTGGCTGCAAGACTCCGCTAGTGACGAGGCTGAGACGCTCCCGGAGATGCCGGAGATTATCACTGTGCCGGCAAAAGGCTGAGGAAGCAGAGAATCGGACAGAGTGGCGTTTGGTTCAAAGTTGATGCAATGGCCGCTCCCTACCGTGGAAAACAAAGAGGGGCGCTCGGCACATCCGCCGGCGCCCACCTCGTAACGCGTATCATCTATCTCCTTCAGACAGGTTTCGCTCAATCATGTCCACACGCCAATTTGGCCAGCCGATCAAGCGCAACGAAGATCCACGACTGCTGACCGGACGTGCTCTCTTCACTGATGATGTGCAACTTGCCGGTATGCTGCACGTAGCCTTCCTGCGCAGTGATTTGGCCCACGCCCGCATCCGCTCAGTCGAGTTGGGCGGCGCCAGAGAACGCCGCGGAGTCGTTGCCGTCTACACGGCCGGCGACCTGGGAGAGTTCTGGCAGCCGGGGCCGCTCTTGGTGCCGCCGCCGCCGGTGGAGCAACTCGAGTTTCACCAACGCACGCAGGTACCTCTGGCCAAGGAGAAGATACGCCACGCCGGCGAGGCAGTGGCGATGGTAGTTGCCGAGAGCCGCTACCTCGCCGAAGACGCGCTTGAAGACCTTTTTATCGATTACGAACCGCTGCAGGCTGTTGTCGATCTGGAAGCTGCACTAACCAGCGCCGCGCCCCTGGTCCACGATGATCTTGGACACAACGTGAATGCACGCATGACCCAGAACAAAGGGGACTGGACGCGTGCCGAAGCCGAGGCCGATCTGATCATTCGCCGCCGGTTTCACTACGATCGCGGCACGGCCGCGGCGATGGAAAACCGGGGCATCGTCGCCAGTTGGGATGACAAGAGTCAGCACCTCACGGTCTGGGACACGACCCAAGCCCCCATTGCCATCCGCAACGGCCTGGCCGCCATGCTGGGGCTTTCGGAGCACCAAGTGCGGGTAATCGCCCCCTTCATTGGCGGCGGCTTCGGCCCCAAGATCATGATGTTCTACCCGGAGGAGGTCTTGCTCGCCTGGGCTACAATGCAGCTTGGCTGTCCGCTCAAGTGGATCGAGGATCGGGAGGAGAACTTCTACGCCACGACCCAAGAACGGGGACAGGTGCACGACGCCGCTATCGCCCTCAAAGACGATGGCACAATTCTGGGCGTGAAGGACGTATTCCTCCATGACGCCGGCGCCTACGCGCCGTATGGGCTGACCCTTCCCGTCAGCACCCAATGTACGCTTCTCGGCCCCTATGTCGTGCCCCACTACCACTCGCAGTTCACCAGCATCTTTACTACCAAGCCGATCGTCACGCCCTACCGCGGCGCCGGTCGTCAGCACGGCGTCTTCGTGATGGAGCGGCTGCTCGACATCGCCGCCAAAGAGTTGGATATTGACCGAATTGCGATTCGTCGCAGGAACTTTATCCGTCCCGAGCAGTTCCCTTATGCAAACGAGATAATCTTCCAGGACTTCACCCAGTTGGTTTACGACAGCGGCAATTACGAACCGGCCCTGGATCGGGCGCTGGAACTGATAGGCTATCAGGAGTTCATCCGCGAGGAGCAGCCGCGGCGGGAAGCGGCCGGCGAGCGGGTCGGCATCGCCGTCGTCAACTATATCGAAGGCACCGGTATCGGCCCCTATGAAGGGGCCAGGGTTACTGTCGAGGCCAGCGGCAAGGTGAGCGTCGCCACCGGCGTAGGCACGCAAGGCCAGGGCCATTTCACCAGTTTTGCTCAGGTCGTGGCCGATCAGATCGGTGTGGCCGTCGCCGACGTCCACATTGTAACCGGTGACACCGACCTCTTCTACTGGGGCGCGGGCACATTCGCCAGCCGCGGCGCGGTGGTCGTCGGCAACGCCATGCATGCTGCCGCGGCCAAAGTGCGGGCTAAGATTCTGAAGTTGGCGGGCGAAAAACTTGAAGCCGCCGAAGAGGATCTGGAATTGATTGAAAGGCGAGTGCGGGTCAAGGGCGTGCCGCAGACGTCGATCTCCCTCGATGAACTGGCTGCTGAGGCCAACCCAATGCGGGGCGCGGTTAAACCGGGCACAGAGCCGGGGCTGGAGGCAACCGAATACTTCGGTCCGGAACGCGGCGCGACCGCATCCGGCGTTCACGCCATGATTGTAAAGGTTGACCCCGAGACTTTCCTGGTTGAGATCGAAAAGTACGTCGTCGTCCACGACTGCGGCAAGGTGATCAATCCGCTGATTGTCGAAGGGCAGATCCAGGGCGGTGTGGCCCAGGGAATCGGCAATGCCTTCTACGAGCAGTTGCATTTCGATGAGAACGGTGCCCTTCTCAACGCTTCGCTGATGGACTACCTGTTGCCTACCGCCTCAGACGTGCCGAACATTGTGAGTGACCACATCGAGACGCCGTCCCCACTGAATCCACTGGGCGTGAAGGGAGCGGGGGAGGCCGGTGCGATACCCGTGGGTGCGCTCTTCGCTCAAGCCATGGACAATGCCTTCCGCGATATCGAATTGGAGGTGTGCGAGATTCCGCTCAGCCCTAACCGGCTCTTCCAGCTAGTGATGGAGGCTACAACAAGAGTGGTGGCATGACGACAGCGCAAGACCTTTTCATTGACGCGCTCGCCGCCAAAGCCGATCCCCGTATTCGCGCCGCATGGCTGGCCGGCAGCTTCGGCAAAAAAACGGCTGACCGTTGGAGCGACGTGGACGCCCATCTGTTGGTAGCACCCGCCAATCTCGAAGAGTTTCGCGAGGAAGTAGAGACGTGGCTGGCCGAAATCCGTCCCTTGGTCTTTATGCGAATGATGTTCAGCGGCCGGATGGTCAATGCCATGACCGACGAAGCAATGCGCTTGGATGTTTGGCTGCATGACGAAGAGCGCGCCGAAGTGACACTTGGCGAGTCGCGGGTGCTATACGAAAAGGATGGCACTCTGGCAAGGCAGCAGAGTCCGGGCGATGCCCTCACGCCGGCAGCGGCCGCGGAGCTTCTGAACAGGGCAGTTCCCGAATTTTGGCGTTGTGTCGCCATGCTGCCCGTGGTCGTGGGCCGCGATGAGAAGTTGGTCGCCGCGGCTGGCAACTCGATAATCCTTCTGGTGCTCACCGACGTACTCTGCGCGGCGAGCGGGCGCCGCCGGGACCGCGGCGTAAAAGCTCTGAACGAATTTCTTCTCCCCGACCACCGCCAGCGCGTGGAAGAGGCCGCGTCACTGACCAATCTGCCGCTTGAAGAGGCGGCGCGCTTCCCGTTGCGTCTGGCCCGTATCATGCGCGAGTGCGGCCCGGCCATCTGCGAGCAGTGGAAGGTAGCCTACCCGCGCGCGATGGAGGAGGCCGTCCTGCGCTACGTAACCCAGGAGCTGCGCTCGTTGGGGCTTGCCTACATGATCGAGGAACTTGGATAGGACCTCGTATTTTGTGTATCTGTCGAACAAGCGTCTACGTCCCCCTTCACGTCTTCCCGCAGAACCTGAAACGCTCCCAACCTATGCTTTTTACATTCCCGCTCGACTAACAGGAGAACCGTCTATGTCCCGCATCGTCCGCGGCGCGCTGCTCCAGGCCTCGTGGAGCGGCGACCAAGAGTCAATGATCGAGAAGCACGAAATGTACGCCCGTCAGGCCGCTGATCATGGCGTGCAGGTAATCTGTTTCCAGGAGCTCTTCCACGGCCCCTATTTCTGCCAGGTGCAGGACCCCCATTGGTACGGCATTGCCGAGCGCATCCCCGACGGCCCGACTACCGAGAGGATGCAAAAGCTGGCTGGCGAGACGAAAATGGTGTTGATCGTCCCCATGTATGAGGAGGAACAGCCCGGTCTCTACTACAACACCGCCGCCGTGATCGACGCCGACGGCAGCTACCTGGGAAAATATCGCAAGACGCACCTGCCTCATCTGCCAGGCTTCTGGGAAAAATTCTACTTCCGCCCGGGGAATCTCGGCTACCCTGTCTTCAACACGGCCGTGGGCAAGGTGGGCGTATACATCTGTTACGACCGTCATTTCCCAGAAGGCGCGCGCATGTTGGGGCTGAACGGCGCCGAGATCGTCTTCATCCCGTCCGCCACTTCGCGCGGCCTCTCGCAGCACCTGTGGCGCATCGAACAGACCAGTCACGCCATCGCCAACGGCTACTTCGTCGGCACCATCAACCGTGTCGGCGTCGAAGCGGAACTTGGCGACAACGACTTCTACGGCCAGAGCTACTTTTGCACGCCGCGCGGCGAATTCGTGACCACGCTCGGCGAGCGCGATGACCTTCCCGGCCAGGGCGATCCCTACGCGGAGGAATTGATCGTCCGCGACCTGGACCTGGATCTGATCAAGGAAGTGCGGGACACGTGGCAGTTCCTGCGCGACCGGCGGCCCGACATGTACGACAAGATCGTGGCGGCCTGACTGCGACGCACCCTGATTGGCCCATAAGAGACTACTGACGCACCCAGCTTGCGCTGATTGGCCTTAGAGGAACCCGATATGCCAACTTTGATCAAGAACGGAACGATCGTCACCGCCGCCGACAGCGTACAGGCCGATCTCCTGATTGAGGACGAACGAGTGGCGCTGATCGGGCTCGATCTGCCCACCGAAGGCATGCACGTAATCGATGCCACCGGCAGACTGCTCCTGCCCGGCGGTATCGACGTCCATACCCATCTGGAACTGCCCTTCGGCGGCACCGTCTCTTCGGACGACTTCTTCACCGGCCATCGCGCCGCCGCCTTCGGTGCAACCACTACCCACATCGACTTTGTCATTCAGCCGGTGGGCGGTTCACTCAAGGAAGGCATCGACGCTTGGCACGGAAAGGCCGCCGACAAAGCGGCCATCGACTACGGCTTTCACGTTGCCATCACTGACCTGCGCGACGACGTCATGGCCGAGATCCCGACAGTCGTCGACGAGGGAATCACCAGCCTCAAGCTCTTCATGGCCTACAAGGGTCTCTTTCAAGTCGACGACACAACTCTCTTTCGCGCCATGCAGGTTGCCGCCGAACACGGCCTGCTCGTAATGGTTCATGCAGAAAACGGCGACGTCATCGCCGATCTGACGAAAAGGCTGCTGGATGAAGGCAAGACCGCACCCAAGTATCATGCCACCGCCCATCCGGCCATGGCCGAATCCGAGGCGACCGGGCGGGCAGTCGCCTTCTCCGGCATCAGCGGCGCGCCCCTGTACGTCGTGCATGTCACCTGCGAAGAAGCTTTCGAACAGCTTGCTTTGGGCCGGGCCAAGGGCTTCCCGGTGATGGGTGAAACCTGCACACAGTACCTATTTGTCTTTGAGGAGGATCTGGCCAAACCCGGCTATGAGGGAGCCAAGTACGTCTGTTCGCCACCGGTACGGCAGCCAAAAGATGCCGCCGCCCTCTGGAAGGCGCTGGCGGACGGCGGCCTGCAGGCGATTTCCACCGACCACTGCCCCTTCTGGTTCGAAGGTGGCGTTAAAGGTCGCATCGCCGGCAAGGAGTTGGGCCGAGAAGGCTTTCACCAGATCCCTAACGGCATGCCCGGCATCGAGGATCGAATGCCGGTGATGTGGCATGCGGGCGTGGGCGGCGGCCACTATAGCGCCAACCGCTTTGTCGAGATTACAAGCACCAACCCGGCTAAAATCTTCGGCCTCTATCCCCGCAAAGGTACGATCGCGGTCGGTTCCGACGCCGACATCGTCATCTGGGATGCAAAAAAGGAACACACGATCTCCGCGACAACGCACCATATGAACACCGACTACAACGTCTACGAGGGCATGCGCGTGCGGGGCTGGGCCGAGAAAGTCCTTCTGCGCGGGCGGGTGATCGTAGACGGTGACAGCTGGTTGGGCGCCGCCGGCGGGGGGCGCTTCCTGCAGCGCAAGCCATTTGCGGAGGTATTGTGAAGCCGACCAGACTTCCAAAGCTTAACGCGATCGGCTATTTCATCGTCATTGTTCTGCTGCTGGGATTGTTCTGGGAAGCGTATAAGCTGCTGGGCGCACCGGGTGGCGCGTACCTGCGGGGGACCGTACCTGTACAAGCGGACGCCGGCAAGCCGGTCGGCGTGCTGTGCGGCTCCGTCGGCTTGTGCGAAGTGAAGTTGCCTGTCCGCGCCGACAACCGGGCCATGCCTCACCTGTGGGACATTCTGCAGACGATTTTCAAGCCGCCGCGGCGGGGCAGTGACACGATCCTGCTGTCAATTCTGTTGCAGGCGTCACTCTTTACCCTTCAAGAAGCCGCGGCCGGATTCCTTATCGGCGGAGTCCTCGGCTTCTCCCTTGGCGTCGCCTTCGCTCACTCGGGGCTGCTGGAGCGGGGCCTGTTGCCCTATGTTGTGGCGTCGCAGACCGTTCCCCTGCTGGCCATTGCCCCGATGGTTGTCATCTGGCTGGGCGGCAGCTGGTTCTCCGTGGCGGTGATCGCCGCCTATCTGACCTTTTTCCCCGTTACAATCAACACGCTGCAAGGCCTCCGTTCGCCGGAACCCACCGCTGTCGAGTTGATGCACTCCTACGCGGCCTCGTCCTGGGACATTCTGTGGAAGCTGCGGGTCCCCGCTGCCCTGCCCTACATTTTTACGGCCCTCAAAGTCTCGGCCACGGCCAGCGTAGTCGGCGCCATCATCGGTGAACTGCCCAGCGGCATCGCCGACGGCCTGGGCCGGGTAATCCTCAACTTCAACCAATATTACGCCACCGGGCCGGAAAAGCTGTGGGCCTCGATTCTCTTTGCTTCGCTCACCGGCATGGTCTTCTTCCTCGTCATCTCCTTGTTGGAACGTCTTGTCGTACAGAGGCAAGTCTCTGAATCGTAAATCCGATATCACGAATCAAGATCATTGCCGCTTGTCCGGCTCATGCGGCACAACATCGCTGGTTTCCATAAACCACTGCAACATGCGCTCCTTAAGCGACGCCAGCACATCCCCATAGGCGGCGTCATTGATAAGATTGCGCGTCTCGCGCGGGTCTGTTTGCAGGTCGTAGAGTTCGTCCTGCTCGTAGAAGCGCCTTACATATTTGTGCCTGGCGGTACGGCACATTGCTGCTTTCGTGTGTTCTGGCCCTTCGGCCATCTGCAGGCGCAAACGCGGCCAGTAAAGGGACTCCGGGCTGCCATTGCTCTCCAGTT
The DNA here is from genome assembly GCA_965221345.1 of Caldilineaceae bacterium. Lineage (GTDB taxonomy): Bacteria > Chloroflexota > Anaerolineae > Caldilineales > Caldilineaceae > Bin5. Next base: position 2,665,818 of record CBDCSD010000002.1, on the reverse strand, counting down.
CCTTGCACTGGCTCTCCCCGTGCCTTCGTCCGCCCTCACAGAAGACGGCATCGCGGTGGCTGTCGATCTCGCCGGCGAGCACGGGAAGCAGGGAGCGACCGAAATGGTCATACCCTGCCTCAATTCCGGTTAGCGCGTACACTGTCGCCGGAAAGTCGATCAGCTCCACCAGCGCATCGGACACGCGCGGCGCTACCGGCGTTCCCGCAGGTGGTTTCACCAGCAGCGGAACGCGGGTCAGACAGTCTTGGAAGGTATTCTGGGTCTTCTCGACCAGGCCATAGTCTCCGGTGAAGTCACCATGGTCCGAAAAGAAGAATACCAGCGTGTCATCGTACATGCCGGCCTTCTGTAACGCCTCCAGGACCATGCCGAACTGGTGATCCACCCGCGCGCACATCCCGTAGTAAGTACGCCGCAGCTCCAGCAGACGCTCCTCCGACCAGCCCTGCATCTGTTGCCCGTCATACAGCCCTTTCATCAGGCTGGGATAGCCATCCCACCCGCCGCGGTCTTCATTTGGCGTCGGCGTGCGGTCGGGGATGCGAGACGGGTCAATCTGGCTGTACCAGGGGTCCTCCACCGCGTAGGGCGGGTGCGGGTAACTCAGGGGCAAATAGATGCAGAGGGGGCGATCCGGCGGCGCACTCCGAATCTGCTCGATTGCGCCGTCGACCATCGCCCAGTCGGAGTCGTAGGCAACAGTTTCACCAGGGGGAATCTCGCGCCGGCCAACGTAGAAGGAGTAGTAGTTGTCGCCGTCGGCGTCGCCACGCCACTCCGCCATCCGGTGCGGATTCGCCATCAGGCGCTCCGGCTGCGGCGGCGCAAACTTCACATCACAGTAGTCGGCGTAACCGTTTTGGCCTGGCACGACATCGTTTTTGCCGCCCCACCAGACATGGTAGCCGTTTTGACGCAAGGTCCGCAGGAGCATTGGTTCGTCCGGGCGCAGCATGTGGAACATTGTGCGATGGCCGCGCACATGAGGATACCAGCCGGTCATGAACGAGCAGCGGCTGGGCGTACAGACCGGATTCTGGCAGAAGGCGCTGGCGAAAGAGACGCCCTCCGTTTGCGCAAACCGGTCGAGAACAGGCGTCATCGCCGCGGGGTTACCCACATGGCCCAGGACGTCCCCCCGCCACTGATCCGGATTGAAAATCATAATGTGTGGCAATCTATTGGACATAGCGGCATCTCTCCCTCTCAAAGGTGGGGCGAATGATTCTTGGTGCCGGTAAACATTGACGGGTCGTCAGGGCGCTGGATCCATCCAGCCCCGTGTCTCCGCATCATACCAGACTGTCGAACCGCACAAAATCTCAGCGACAGGGCACAGTTGACCATGCTGTCTATAGCGCGCCCGAGCGTGGTCCGCTCAGTCTGCCCCAACCTGGCCACAGACCCCACCTGAATCGTGTCAGTCTGGCCCGCCCGGGCGCAACAGATCGGCGGTAGTGAGAGACTGACTTCGATTTTGAATTGCACACGGCGCCTTGGTTGGCGCGAGGATTTGGGCTGCTCAGGCTGGCCGGTCGTGGATCCAGTTGAGACTCCCCGATAGGCCTTCGAAGCCGGCTTTTGCAGGCGCTCCTCCTCAACAACGCATACCATCGGAGACCCACTGGCGGTGACGGATCCGATGGCGCTTATCTGCTTGTCTTTCACCGCTGCCGTGTGCTAGAATCGACACCACGGCTTGGCTCGACGCCGCCACTGGCCTGGACTGTTTACGCTCGTTCCAGCCGCTCCTTCCATGAAAAGGTCTGTCATGACCGGGCCCGTCGTCATTCTGGACAACGTCGATAAGATCTTTGGAGAGGGCGCCTCCAACCAGGTCCACGCGCTCAAAGAAATCAATCTCCAAATTGAGGAAAATGAATTCATTTCGCTGATCGGGCCTTCCGGCTGCGGAAAGTCCACGCTCCTGCGCGTTGTGGGGGATCTGATTCAGCCCTCCTCCGGGGTCGCCAATGTCAACGGGAAGAGCGCCCGCCAGGCCCGGCTCGATCAGGACTATGGCATCGTCTTCCAGGCCGCTACGCTTTACGACTGGCGCTCCGTTGCCAAGAATGTGCAGTTGCCGCTGGAGTTGATGCAGTTCAGCCGCTCGGAGAAAGAGCGCCGCACCCAGGCTATGCTGGAGTTGGTGGAACTGACCGACTTTGCCGCCCACTTTCCCTGGCAGCTCTCGGGCGGGATGCAGCAGCGCGTGGCCATCGCCCGCGCGCTCTCGTTCGAACCTTCAATTTTGCTGATGGACGAGCCGTTCGGCGCTCTCGACGAGATGACGCGAGAGCGGCTCAATCTGGAGCTTCTCAACATCTGGCGCAAGACCGACACAACCGTGCTTTTCGTCACCCACAGCATCACCGAAGCTGTCTTCCTTTCAACGCGGGTGATCGTCATGTCCGCCCGCCCCGGCCGCATCACCGCCGACATCGCCATCGACCTGCCCCAGCCCCGCAACGCAGCTACGCGCAGCAGCGTGCGCTTCTTCGAATTGGAGACGGAAGTGCGGAAGGAGCTTCGCATCAGCGAAGCGGGCCAGGAACTGGAAGGGAAGCCGGCATGAGCGAGCGCAAGCAGCGCATCTGGGCGCCGGTCCTCATTCTCGTTGCGATTGTCATCGTGTGGGAAGCGCTGGTGATAGCTTTCGACATTCAGCAGTTCCTGTTGCCGAAGCCATCGGCCATCATTGGCAATCTCGTTCAGATCGTCGTCCTTGATGGGTCGGCGTCCGCAAACGACGCGGCAGAAGAAGTCTCCATGCGTAACCGGTTTCTTGTTGTCTTGCCTGCAGGCCTGTCACCCGATCGGCAGGCTGCTCTGGAGGCAGCACGTTTGCTGGAGTTTCCCATCGGCGGCCGCAGCTTTTTGGTATTGCGGGGCAGCAACCTCACCCCTATCCTGGCGGCAAGTTGGTTCACTTTGAAGGAAGCGCTGGGCGGGATGGCCATGGGGACGCTGGCGGGCATCGTCGTAGCGCTTGCTACAACCCGCTGGACCGCCTCGCGCGAGGCTCTGCTGCCCTTCGCCATTGCCGCCAACTCTATGCCGATTATCGCATTTGCGCCGATCATGAACAACTGGTTCGGCCTCGACAATCCGTTCTCCAAGATGGCGATTGTAACCATAATGATCTTCTTCCCCATCATGATCAATACCGTGCGCGGGCTGATCTCGGTCGATAGCAGTTCGCTGGAACTGATGCGCTCGTATGCGGCCAGCGACTCCGAGATTCTCCTTAAGCTGCGGATCCCCAACGCGCTGCCATCGCTGTTTAGCGGCCTGAAAGTGGCGGGAGCACTCGCGATGATCGGGGCAATCGTGGGCGAATACTTCGGCGGCCCGCGCATCGCTTTGGGAGTCTTCATTACCCAGGAAGCGGCGTTGTTCCGATTCGCGTCGGCTTGGGCCGCCATTCTCATAGCCTGTTTGCTTGGCATATCCATCTATCTTGTCATCTTGTTAGCGGAACGGTTGGCCTTGCCCTGGCATCCGACCTTCCGCGCCTAGCTCTACGACGTTTCACACTTTCACAGTTCATCAGGAGGATTTCATGAAAAATCGAACTGTACTTTTGCTGACAAGTTTCACGCTTCTCATCCTGATTCTGGGGGCCTGCGTCGCTCCCGCGTCTCCGGCGATGGATTCCGGCGCCGACTAAGGTTCCGCCGCAGACGACGGCGGATGTACCGATCCCACGCCTGTCAGCTTGCAGCTCCAGTGGGTGACGCAGTCCCAATTCGCCGGCTACTTTGCCGCCTTGGAGCAAGGCTTTTATGCAGAGCAGTGCCTTGACGTGACCATTCTTGAAGGCGCGGTCGATATCGTGCCGCAGCAGGTGGTCGCCTCCGGCCAAGCCGAGTTTGGCCTGGCCTGGGTGCCCAAGGTGTTGGCCTCACGAGCTGAAGGCGCCGATCTGGTGAATATCGCCCAAGTATTCCAGCGCAGCGGAACGCTGGAGGTCTCCTGGGCCGACGCGCCGGTGGCGACCATAGCCGACATGGCCGGCAAAAAGATCGGAACCTGGGGATTCGGCAATGAGCATGAACTGTTCGTGGCGATGCGGGCTGAGGGCATCGACCCGAACAACCCGGACGATGTCACCGTCATTCAGCAGAGTTTCGACATGCTGGCCCTGCTCAACCGGGAACTCGACGCCTCCCAGGCGATGATCTACAATGAGTACGCCCAGGTACTGGAGGCGGTCAACACCGAGACAGGCGAACTTTATCAGCCGTCTGACCTGGTGGTCATCGACTTCAACGACGTCGGCACGGCCATGCTTCAGGATCATGTTTTCGCCCGCGAAGCCTGGCTGGCGGAGGAGGGCAATGAGGATATCGCGGTGCGCTTCCTGGCCGCCAGCTTCAAGGGCTGGCAGTTCTGCCGCGACAACTTCGACGCCTGCGTCCAGGTCGTTCTCGACAACGGTCCCACACTCGGTCAAAGCCACATGAGCTGGCAACTGAACGAGATCAATAAGTTGATCTGGCCTTCTCCCGCCGGCATCGGCGTGATGGACCAGGCACTGTGGGATCAAACTGTGCAGGTGTCCGTAGATGGCAGCGTCATCGCTGAAGCGCCCAGCGACGGTGCATTCCGGTCCGACCTTGCAAAGGCGGCCCTTGAACTGTTGGACGGTGATACGATGGGAGATAGCTACACACCCATCGAAGTCGAACTGGTGGAGGGAGGCGAATAGCCATACAGACAGCCAGTTCGCATTGAGTCGTCAGTGGCCGGTAATCGGCGCGGTTGCCGGCCACTGAACGACGGCGCCCGCGTTTGGGAAAGGAGAGGCAAATTGCGGCGAGTTCAGGAATCGGTGACAGCCACATACGCAGCACAGACCGTGCAGCTTCCGGTCCAGGGCCAATGGACGTATGACGACTATGCTCTTCTCCCGGACGATGGCAAGCGCTACGAAGTAATACGGGGAGAGCTCTATATGTCGGCGGCGCCGCGACCTTTGCACCAGCGAGTTATATTCCGGCTTTCTTACTTTCTGGAAGCGTTTCTCGAAGAACGCAGTATTGGAATAGCTTACAGTGCTCCCATTGATGTGCTTCTCCCCGAAAAACTGGGAGACCCTGTTCAGCCGGACATTCTCTTCGTTCGCAGCGACCGAATTGAGATAGTTGGCGAAACCTACATTGAAGGCGCGCCCGATCTGGTAATGGAAGTGCTGTCGCCCTCCAACCCGTCCCACGACCGCAGCCTTAAGTACGAACTTTACCAAGAGGCGGGCGTGCTCGAATACTGGATAATCGACCCTCGCGAGCGGACAATTGAAATCCATGTCCTGCGAGCTGGATCCTACATACTGCTCGGGCGCTTCGGCGAAGATGAAACCGCACGATCTGAACAATTGGAAGGCTTTGCCGTCCACGTAGACGATTTGATTCCCGCATGATTCTGGTTACCGGCGCCGCAGGCAAAACCGGCAAGGCCGTGCTTCAGGCTCTGGCCCAGACCGGCCAGCCGGTACGCGCTTGGCTGCGCCGCCCTGAGCAGGCCCAGGACTTGCCCATAGCTGATGCGATTGTCGGTGATCTGGAGGATTCGTGCCTGTGGCGGGAGGCGTGTTTCGGAATTGATGCGCTCTATCTCATCTGCCCAAATATGTACCCTCGCGAATTCCAGGTCGGCAGGTTGGCTTTGCAGGCCGCGCGCCGGGCCGGCGTCGAACGCTTCGTCTACCACTCGGTGCTCCACCCGCAGACCGAAGAGATGCCCCACCATTGGCAGAAGCTGCGCGTAGAAGAGGAGATCTTCCGCAGCGCCCTGCCTTTCACTATTCTTCAGCCATGCGCGTACGCGCAGAATCTGCTTGCCTACCGGGAACAGATAGCGGCAACAGGCCAGCTTGCCGTACCTTACAGCGTCCACGCGCGCTTCGCACTCGTAGATCTGGCCGACGTTGCCCAGGCCGCGGCCGTAGTTCTCACCCAATCCGGCCATGCCGGGGCGATCTACGAGTTGGCCGGACCTGCCAATCTGTCTTCGGAGGAGATAGCACAAACTCTGGCCGACCGATTGCAACGACCTGTTGCGGCTTTTCAAACGCCCCTCGACAGTTGGGAGCGGTCCGCAAACGCCAGCGGGATGCCCAGTGAGTCCATTGAGGCACTCGTTGCAATGTTCCGCTACTACGACCGCTACGGCCTGATCGGCAATGGCAACGTCCTCGGCTGGTTGCTGGGCCGCCGTCCGACTTCACTTTCCCAATTCGCGGCGCGAGCGTTTCCCGTCTGACGCATCCGCCATCCCTGTACCACTGCCGCGCTCGATGGCGGCAGCCGCAGGCTACATTTATCCAGAGATTTTCCTATGCGTTTCATCCTTTCCACCGGCTCACTCTACAACTACAGCATCGACCGGGTCTTCGCGCTGGCGGCCGAAGCCGGCTTTGACGGTATCGAATTGATGGTTGATCACCGCTGGGACACGCGTCAAGCCGACTACTTGCGCCAACTCATGGAAAGCCACGCGCTGCCGATCCCGGCCCTCCACAGCCCCTTCAGCCGCAACTGCCAGGGCTGGGGCGAGACCGAGTTCGGCGCCATCGCCCGCACTGCCGAACTAGCCGCTGAACTGGGCGCGCAGGTAGTCGTCCACCACCTACCCATGCGTTTCGGATACGCCTTTCTGCAATCCGGCGGCCGCAGCCGGCTGCTGCCCAACCCCTTCGATTCCGGCCACCGCCAGTACGCGCAATGGCTCACCGAAAGTTATGCAGCGCTTCAGGCCGCCACCGACGTGCTGTTATGTATCGAAAACCTGCCGGCCCATCGGGCTATGGGCATCCGCGTCAACCCTGCCCGCTGGAACGCGCACAGCCGCGCAACGCTTGGCGACATCACTCGCTTTCCACATCTCACCTTGGATACCACCCACCTCGGAACCTGGGGGCTGGACCCAGTCGAGGCCTACAGTCTGTGGGGGCAACGGGTGAAGCACGTGCATCTCAGCAACTTTGACGGCAGCGAACACCGCCGCCCCGAAGACGGCTCGCTGCGGCTGGACGCGCTGCTGGCCCGTATTGCCGCGGACGGATACGGTTACTCCATCTCGTTAGAGTTGCACCCGGATGCCCTCGAGGCCGGTGCGCCGGACAGCCGGGTTGTCGAACTTTTGCGGGGCAGCCTGCATTACTGCCTGCAGGCGGTTGAGCAAGGGGAAAGATCAGCCTCGTGAAACCTGCTCTTGGAAGGATGATCTGCTCCGCCCCGGTTCTTATTCCATCGGATAGCGTAGCCCCCATTCCTGCCGCAGGCCGTCCATCAGACGCATGATCGCCAACGACTCGTCCAGGGGCATCAGGTCGTGTTCCGTTAGCCCTTCTCGCAGGCAGCGGCCGCATTCGACGGCCTGGTAGTTCAAGCCATTGCCGACGATTTCCGGGCGCACCGTCTCCGGCTCGTGGCCGTCACGGCTGATAGTGAACCCGGATGGGGTCCACCAGCGATCATGCGTGCGAATCTCCCCTTGCGTCCCACTTATGTGCAGCGAATGGGGTGTGTTGGCTCGGACCGCAGTGGACAATACAGCCAGCGCGCCGTCTTCGTACTGTAAAAGCATACCTGCCAGCTCGTCCACGCCGGTCACGCCCAGGTGCGCCAGCGACGCGACACGAGCAGGTTCCCCCAGCAGGTGATGGGCCAGTGAAATCGGGTATACACCAATATCCAACAGCGCCCCGCCACCCAGCTCCGGGTTGAAGGCGCGGCGCTCTGGGTTCAACGGGGCGCGATAGCAGAAATCTGCCTGAAACAGACGGATGTCTCCGATTTGTCCTTCCTCGATGCGACGAGTTATCTCGCGAACGTGGGGCAGAAATCGCGTCCACATCGCCTCCATCAGAAAGACCCCATTTGCGCGTGCACAGTCGATCATCTCCTGGGCCTCGGAGCTATTGATCGCGAACGGTTTCTCGCACAGCACGGCCTTGCCGGCGCGCAGGCAACTAATCGTATTCTCTTTGTGCAAAGGGTGAGGGGTGGCGATGTAGATGATATCCACCTTGGGGTCGGCCGCAAGCGCGTCGTAAGTGGGATGCCGGTTTGGAATATCGAAGCGATCGGCAAACCTGTCGGCAGTCTCTTGCGTACGCGAGCCAACCGCGACGATTTCGGCATCCTCCTCCGCGGCCAGACCGGTCGCAAAGTCGCCGGCGATGCGCCCCGTTCCCAGAATCCCCCAGCGAATCTTGTCCATATTTTCAACTCCAAAAGTCTGCGTGTTCAGTCGGTACAGTTTGGGAAGTTAAACACGACTCCTGCAGACTGTCAACCGTTTGGCGCTATGTTATACTGGTCGCAGTTGCCGGAAACCACCGAGGAGTGAGAAACGGGAGAGCGACCTGCCAGTTTCCAGGTTCGGTCTTACCGCGCTTCCTGTGGTGTATTGGAGGAATGCGAATGTCAACTATTTCCGCGCCATTGCTGGCGATACACGGGGGACCGCCTGCTCGCGAGCGGATGGAACCGTACATTGCCCCCGGCGGGCAAGCCCTCGACCAAGCTGAGGAGCAGGCCGTTCTCGAAGTGTTGCGCGCCAAACAACTGTTCCGCTTTTCCGGCCAAACGGAAGGCGAATCGAAAGCGGATCGTTTGGAAAAAGAGTTCGCACAATCGGTCGGAGCGGCCCATGCCTTGGCGGTAACGTCGGGCACCGCCGCCCTGATTTGCGGGCTGCAGGGCATCGGCATCGGCCCCGGCGATGAGGTTATCCTGCCTGCCTTCACCTGGATGGCATCTGCCACATCCGTATTGGCAGTCGGCGGCATTCCCATCATTGCCGAGATAGACAAGTCCCTGACCCTCGACCCGGACGATGTTGAGCGCAAGGTCAGCCCGCACACAAAGGCGATCATGCCGGTTCACATGCGAGGCGCGCCGGCACGAATGGATACCATTCAGGACATCGCCGGCCGTCACGGGTTGCGCATAATCGAAGACTGCGCTCAGGGAAACGGGGCCAGCTTCCAGGGCCGCAGGCTCGGCTCCATCGGCGATGTCGGCTGTTTCAGCTTGCAATTCAGCAAGATTATCACGACCGGCGAAGGCGGCATGGTCACGACCAGCGACCGGAAGATTTGGCAGCGAGCCTTCATGTTCCACGACGTGGCCGCCTGGAATCGGTTGGAGTTGCCGGAAGAAGAGGTGCTGTGGGGGGCCAACTTCCGCATGGCGGAGATGCCGGCAGCCATCGGACTGGTGCAGTTGGGACGGTTGCAAGGCATAGTTGCAAACGCCCGGGCCAGAAAGGAGATGCTGATGGCCGGCATCGAAATGACCGCCGCCGGCAAGAGTGTAACTTTTCGTGAGATACCGGACGCGGATGGCGATAGCGGCATATCCCTCGCCATGTTCCTGGAGACACCCGCCAAGGCCCAGGCGGTAGCGCAGGCTCTGAACGCCGAGAATATCTCCGCCGGCGTCCTGTACCAGCAAGAGCGGCGTGATTTCCACGTCTATGCCCACTGGTTTCCCGTCCTCTCAAAGCGCGCCTGGACAGACGCCGGCTGTCCTTGGCGCTGGGCCAAACGGGACATATCCTATTCGCCGGACATGTGCCCGCGTTCGCTCGATCTGCTGGGCAGGGCAGTCATGTTAAACATCAGCCCGGCTATGAGCAATTCCGATGTGGAGGAGACAATCGACGGCGTGACCAAAGTGTTGGAAGCGCTTGCCTAATCAGGCGTATTAACTATCCGTCCTCGTAAGCCATGAAAAAGAATGTTCTTTACTCCATCTTCTTCGCCCTGCTGCTAGCCAGTTGCGGCCGCCTAAACATTAGCCTCGGCCCGCTGCTGCGCGACGTAACCGTGGCGCCCGATCAGATATCTCCCAACGCCGACGGCGATACCGATGTCACTGAGATCCGCTACAACCTTAGCCGCTCCGCCTATATCAGCATCTTTTTCGAAGACGAAGAAGGCGATCGATTCTACTTTCGCAAGGACCGTCGCCGCTCTCCCGGCAGTTATAGAGTGCAGTGGGGCGGCGTCATGGATGAACCGGAGGATGTGAAAGTCGAAGGCGGCACCAACGAGATCCTCAGCCGCGTACTGGCGGACGGACAATACCGCTGGTTTGTGCAGGCCACCGACGACAACGCCAACACCGAGACTGTTGACGGTACTATCTCCTTGGAGAACGGCGACACCGAAGTGCCGCGACTGGAGAGCTTTGCAGTTATGCCCGCGATCTTTCGCCCCAATCTGGACGGTATGCGGGACGACTGGGTGAGCATATCCTACAACCTGTCGAAAGAGGTCCACAACATTCAGGTTTATCTTCTTGACCCAATGAGACCCGGGGTCAAGGTGCATATCGCCGAAGGCGCAAATACAATTGAACCTGAAGAACCTGGCAACCACACCTACAAATATTTCGGCGGCGTTGACCTGAACGCGGAGCCGCCGTCGGACGGGGAATACCTGGTCGTCGGTGAGGCCAACGACCTTGCCGGCAATCGCGTGCGTGTGACCCGCGCTCTGACAATAGAGATGGGGGGCAGGCCGCGCGCCGACGTTGTGCAGGGAGAGATCGAGTGGGTCGGAGAGACAAATCGGGTTGTAAGTGTGCCCATTGGCCGAAAGCTATGTTTCTCTGCAATCGTGAAGAATGAAGGCGAAGTCCCAATTCGCACAAATGGCCCCTGGCCAGGACAAGAGTACGTCTTCGCCAAAGACCTCACCTATCAGACCTTTAACTATGTAGCGGACCAGCCGGAAAATCGCGACAAGTACTGGTTCGAGAAAGCCGGAGTGTTTCGATTCGGCATCAACTTCAGCACGACCGGCTTAAACTTCCCTTTTCGATGGGCGATTGGCCGACAGGAGGATCTGGTTTGGCTTGAATTTGAAGAAGAGGCGGCGTGGTACTTGATGCCAGGCGAGGCCGGCCACGTAAACGGCTGCATTCGCTTTGATGGACCTCCACCTGGAACCAATGTCCTCTGGTGGGGCGGGTTGATTCACGAGGCTTACGGCCACCACAACGATCTAATTGACCGCATCACCGTCAATGTCGGCGTAGATTGAACGCAGTTGATTTCTTACACTCTTTTTCATGGCGATTCACTCAACTCTTGAACCCAAGCGCTTAGCGGTCATCATTGTATCCTACAACGTGCGCGATCTGTTGCGGCGCTGCCTGCAGAGCGTCTACGCCTCTTCCTTGCGGAGCGATGACTGGCTGGCCGTAGACGTCACCGTCGTTGACAACGCCAGCCGCGACGGCAGCGCGCAGATGGTTACGGATGAATTCCCGGCCGTGAATCTGAGCGCCTCGACCGAAAACCTTGGCTTTACGCGCGCAAACAATCTGGCGCTAAGGGGGTTGGGATTCGGCGCGGCTGGCGAAGAGCACACCGCCTCCGTCCCCGATCTCGTGCTCCTCCTCAATCCGGACACAGAGGTCGTGGATGATGCGCTGGCAAAGATGGCCGCGTTTATGCGGGACAACCCGTCAGCAGGTGCATGTGGTCCCCGACTGCACTACGAGGACGGCAGCCTGCAACATGCCGGTTTCGCCTTTCCGGGACTGGCCCAGGTCGCCCTCGATCTCTACCCGCTGGCGGAGTTGCCCGGCGTAAGTCGTCTGCTCGAACGACTCCTGCAAAGCCGCTTGAACGGACGCTATCCCCGCAGTCAGTGGCTGGGTGTCACGCCATTTGCGGTCGACTTCGTGCTAGGCGCGGCGTTGATGGCGCGCGGCGACAGCATCCGCGTGGCCGGACTGCTGGATGAAGGCTACTTCATGTACTGCGAGGAAATGGACTGGTGCTTGCGCATGCGGGAGGTAGGCATGCCGACTTATGCCGTGCCCACGGCGCAGATAATTCATTACGAGGGCCGCAGCAGCCGCCAGGTTCGCTGGCAGTCGTTCGAGCGGCTGTGGGCCAGCCGCTTTCGCTTCTTTGGTCTGCATACCCACCTCTATTCACAGCGTTTCCGTGTCTTTCTGCGTCCGCTCGTGCGCCTCGGCCTGACCTGGAACGGGATGATCGCCCGGCGCCGCTTTGCCCGGGGCCACCTGTCCGGCGATCGGCTGGGGGAACAGCTCGACGCATATGCCAAGGTCATGAAATACGGTGGATAGCCAACAGTGGCACAATAGCACTACGAGCGACCAGCCAGCTGTGTTTGTCACTCGCCACTTGGGTTTCTTGCGATGCCTTTACGCCTGACGGCGGTCATCCTCACGAAGAATGAAGCAGCACATATCGGCGACTGCGTTGCCGCGCTGAGGGACTGGACCGACGCGGTGGTCGTGTGGGACTCATGCAGCCAGGATGCCACCAGCCGCATCGCGCAGGAGGCCGGCGCCTGCGTGGTCGCCCGTCCATTTGACGACTACGGCCGCCAGCGGCAGGCCGCTCTCGACAGCATCAACAGTGAATGGATTCTGTTCATTGACGCCGACGAACGGGCCACGCCCGCGCTCGCGCAGGAGGTCTTGCGCGCAAGCCAGGACACCGGCTGCGCCGGCTACTGGATCCCCCGCCGCAACTTTATCGTCGGCCATGAGATGCAGGGTGGAGGCTTTACACCCGACTATCAGTTGCGCCTGTTGCGGCGGCTCGCCGCCCGCTACGACCTGCGCCGCGAAGTCCACGAAGTCGTCATCCTTGAGGGCGCGGAGGGCAGACTGAACGAGCCCCTGCTGCACTACAATTACGCCGATTGGCAACAGTTTCACCGCAAGCAGCAGATTTACGCCCGCTACGAAGCCAGAATCCTCGCGGAGCAGGGGGTTCAACCGCGGCCGCACAACCTTGTCCTCCAGCCGGCACGGGAGTTTCGCCGCCGCCTCTTCACATTGCAAGGTTGGCGCGACGGCATCCACGGACTGCGCATCGCCCTGTTACTCGCCTGGTACTACGGCTTCATCCCCTATTGGCTGCTCATGTCACGCCAGCAAACCGAAGACCGGGGCGAGTAAAGTAACTGGCCGCTTGCCGCGAGCCGCGTTTCAATGCTCACTTCGACTCAAAAGCGTCTCGATGCGCGTCCCGCACCGCGTTGTCTTCCAGCTTGGCGTAGATGCGGGTCGTGTTGGGACTTGCGTGTCCCAACGCCGTCTGGGTGACGGCAAGATCGTGGGTGGTCTGGTAGATGCGAGTAGCGAAGTAGTGTCGTAAGGCGTGGGGGGTGATGCCCTTTGCGCCCATCCCACACTTTTCAGCCAGGCGGCGAATCGTATTCTGAACTGTCTGCGTTGTCAGCGGCAACACCTTGGAACCGGCTCTCCTGTCGTGGCGGGCAAAGACAGGTAGTCCGGACAGAGGATGACCCGTGGCCCCGTCGACCGGCTGTCTTGCCTGCAGATAACGATGAATCGCCTCCCAGGCCCGTTCATCAAAGTAGACGCGGCGGACTTTGTTTCCCTTGCCAACGACCCATAGCCCCCTATCCTGGTCTTCCAACTGCTTGCGCGTGATGGAAACCAGTTCACCCACCCGTAGACCTGAACAACGCAGCGCCTCTACGATAGCGATGTCCCGCAGTTTGGCAAGCTGTTCGCGCAAGTCGCCTGGTCTGCGCAGGACTGTCTCGTGTGCGGCAGTGACCAGCATCTCCATCTCCTCCGGGCGGGGCGGGTAGGGTAAGAGCTCCGGAGGGCGCTGATTCCTGCGAATCCGCTTGATCCCATCCCGGAGACGAGCCAGTTCCTGGACGCTGAATGGCAGCCAGCCCCGCACCTGCAAGAAGCTCAACCAGCCAACCATGGCAGCCAGATAGGTATGCAGAGTTCGTTGGCCGATATTGACCTCCTCCAGAAGCCAGGTCGAAAAGGCCAGCAGCCGGTCTACGTCCAGGTCTTCCAGGTCGCTGGAATCCGGCGCGATCTCCTTCTCCACCAGATATTTCTGGAAAAGATTCATCGCCGTGCGGTAAGTACGGCGTGTTTTGGCCGTGCCTGTATCCGCGGCCCCCAGATATCTCTCAATAGTTTCAGAAATGTACATAGGGCGAATAGCTCAGAGACCAAAGAAAACTGATCGCTGAAGATAAGCGGCGCCGACGACCGGAGTTATGCGCGCCGCCCAGTACCGGTGACGATCCGGCCCGGCGTCGCGCCTGTATGTGAGCCATCTTTCCAGACTCGTCCGCCGTTGACCCAGACGTCGCGCACGCCGACGGAAAGCTGGTGGGGGTCGGCAAAGGTGGCCCGGTCGCCGACCGTCTCCGGATCGAAAATGACCACGTCTGCGTAGAAGCCCTCGCGCAGCTGGCCCCTATCTCGCAGGCCAAGCCGATCGCACAGTGCCGAGGACATCTTGCGCACTGCGTCTTCCAGCGGTATGACATTCTCTTCGCGCACATATTTGCCTAACACGCGGCTGTAGGTACCGTAGGCGCGGGGATGATAGGGGCCGGTTGGCGCTGCCCATGCCGGATCCATCCCCCCCGCGTCGGTGGAGATCGTGATCCAAGACTGTTGCAACTGCCGCCGCAGATTCTCTTCGCTCATCACAAAATAGAAAGTGCTGATGCGCTGCCCTTCCGATGCGAGCAGGTCCATCGCCGCGTCCGGCCAGTCTACACCCATTTCTGTTGCGATCTCCGACAGTCGCTTTCCCACATACTGCTGGTTTTCCTGTTTCAGAAAGCCAACCGGCATAACCCCCTGCGGACCGACCAGGTCGGCCATTGCTTCCCAGTCAGCGGTTGGATGTAGCGCCGCTTCCTTGATTTTGGCGCGCATGGACGCATCGCGCACATTCTCATACAGCTTGTCGCCGGCCGCAGCCCAAGGCGGCAACACGGAGGTCAGACCGGTGCCGGCGGCGGCGTAGGTATACATGTCGGCAGTGACATCGATTCCCTGGGATCGGGCTTCGGTAATGCGTTCCATTGCTGACGCCAATTTGTGCCAGTTGCGGCTTCCGGCTGCTTTCAGATGGTAGATCTCGACCGGGACCTCGGCTTCGCGCCCGATCAAGAGTGCCTCCTCCAACCCTTCCAGAAACGCGTCTGCTTCCGAACGCAGGTGGGTGATATAGATGCCATGATAGGGACGAAAAGACTGAGCAAGCTCCACGATCTCGTCGGTATCGGCGTAGCTGGAGGGCGGGTAGATAAGTGCGAAGGAGACGCCAAACGCGCCGTCCTCCATCGCCTCGGCGGTAACCCGCTTCATTGTCGCCATCTCGTCGGCGGTGGGCGAGCGCATATCCATTCCCATGGCATACTTGCGCACAGATCCGCCACCGAGGAAAGAGCCGATATTGGGTGATACCCCCTGCTCGGTCATTGCCTCCAGCCAGTCTCGAAGGCGCTTCCAAGTGGTCATGCGCTCGGCCCATGCGGGATCCAGCAGTTGCGTAAACTGATGAATGGGCAGATCGGCGCTGATCCTGCCGCCAAAGGGAGCCGGAGTCCATGCCTCGCCCATCACCTCCGTCGTTACGCCCTGGGAGATTTTCGAGACGCTGCGGCCGTCCACCATCAGCGATAGGATCGAGTGGCTGAGAATGTCGATAAATCCGGGGCAGACTACATGACCGCCGGCGTCCACGACTTCGGCGCAGTTTTCGGTTGGGATCGCGCCGGGTGGAGCGATGGCGGCGATGCGATCCCCGGCCAGGGCGACATCACCGTAGCGCCAGGGCGAGCCTGAGCCATCGACGATGTGAGCATTGCGAATGAGAACGGTGTTGTTAGCCATGTGAATTATCGGTGTATTGAGAAGATGACAATTGAATTTTTTGGCTGCTGGCTTAGAGCCGAAGAGAGCAGTAGTCGAAGTCCTGTATTCAACCGGTGACTCAGGTGTGCCCCGGATGGTGGAGCGATGACGATAGCAGTCGTTAAGCGGGCTCGCGTATCTTCACTGGGAACTCTCAGAATGGCCTGCAGGCGGAGCCATTGAATTGTCGGGGAAAAGAACTGCCGTATGACTTCAGTTGAGAGGTCCAGTATGTCCGCCATTCCCCTTTTCTTGGATCATAACGCAAGCAGGACTCAGTCGAGATTGAGCGATTCCATTTAGCCGCCTCCAAGCGCCCGACAAACCGGAGCGACTGCCAAACCCGCTCCTCCGGCGCGCTAAAGCGGTTTCCCGGTGTTGCGCAATTGTGTGGGCCGTTCCCGGCGACCAGGCGCCCACGAAGTAACAAGGGGCCGTTGTGCCCGACCTCCTTGCACATAGGTCACGAAAATAGTACTCGACTCTTGTGAACGGGTCAAGGTGGCCGCGGTGTTCAACCGTAGCTGGGAGGCCAACTTTTTGCTAGCTTTTTGGCAGACATTTCTAAACCTACGGACCGGTAGTCTGGACAGACCCAGAATCCAGATCGCACTCGTCCTGAGCCGTGGGTAACTGCCGGCAGAGTGTTGGAGATTCGAATTCAAGATATGATATAATCGGTGTGGCCTATGGAACATCGCTGGAGCGTTCAGAAGCTTGTCCGAGGCACGAGCTTAGCGCTCGCATCGTCTAACAGATAGATCTGCACAGTTATTAGCGCTTCAACACGGCGACTCCATGGCTACCCCTTTCCGCACTAATTCAATTCTCATCTGCTTCTACCTCTTTCTGCTGCCCTTTCTTATCGTTTCCTGCTCAGACTTCCCGCAGTCTCCATACTTGAACAGAGGAAAACTCCCCTACGTATCCGGTCGCATTCTGATCAAATTTCGACCTGGCGCTTCCGCAGTTTCGTTGACCGAAAAGGCTGAGGAATTCGATCTAAAACCGTCCGTAGTGACTTGCGGCTCGGTCCATGTTCATACTGTCCGCCCGGGCACCGAGCTGGAGGCCGCAGAGACGTTTATGCTGGATCCTGCCGTGGAATATGCCGAACCCGACTACCTGATCTTTGCGGCAACAGCTGGATTGACGACGGCTGCAGGGGGCCAGCCCTTGGATAGTCGGGGCACTATACCTGGCGTCCGGTCACTTCCAGTTGCTTCAATGAGCGAGGCGGACGCGCCTAACGACCCATTGTTCGAACAGCAGTGGGCGCTGGCCAAAATCGAGGCCACAGCCGCCTGGAAGGTTGCCTCGGGAAGCAATGTGACGATCGCAGTGATCGATTCCGGCATCGATCTGGACCATCCGGAGTTTGCTTCGCGAATCTCGGAAGGATACGATTTCGTCAGTGATGACACAGAAGCAGAAGATGACTACGGTCATGGAACCCAGGTGGCCGGGGTCGCCGCGGCTGCTACCAACAACGATACGGGCATTGCCGGCCTGGCCTGGGATGCTCGGATCATGCCAGTGAAAGTGCTGGACAGCCACGGCCACGGCGTGAGCAGCGATCTTACTTGTGCCCTCTACTGGGTAGCCGACAACGGCGCCGACGTCGTCAATATCAGCATTATCAGTTTTGGCCCGTCATTCGGAATGCAGACCGCGGTCAACTACGCCGCCAATGAGGGAGTTCTCATTTTTGCGGCGGCTGGAAATCTGTTTGAGGAGGGCAATCCGGTCACCTATCCTGCCGCTCATGAGGGCGTCATTGCTGTCGGTGCCTCGGACAGAGAAGACGGCCATGCCTGGTTTTCGAGCGCGGGCAGCTTTGTAGACATCGCCGCGCCGGGGGTCAGTATTTTCAGCCCCTTCCCCCCGACACATGACGAGTACAGGTCCGTCTATGGTACCAGTCTGGCTACGCCCCACGGCGCGGGATTGGCCGCGCTGGTTCTGTCCGCCGCACCGGGTCTGTCGTCTGAACAGGTCGAGGCGATTATCCTGCAGAGCGCGATCGACCTGGGTGAATCTGGCCGCGATGACAAATTCGGTCATGGGCGAATCGACGCGTCCGCTGCGATGTCTCTCACAATGTCTTCACTGCCCGAGCACCTTTTCCTGCCTGGTGTGGAAGCGCCCCTGCCAACTGGCACGCCCACAGCATCGCCTTCGTCTACACCAGACTCTACACCAGAATCGACCCTTGAGTCTACACCTGAATCGCCTCCTGAGTCGCCTCCTGAGTCGACGCCGACGCCCATTCTAACTCCTACGAGCAGAGAGTAAATTCGGCGTTTTCCCCAGATAGCGCAGATTGCGGCAGGTAAAGCGGTCGGCGCGTAGCAACCTTTTCCTGCCGCTGCTATCCCCCGTAACGCCGCACGAACCGGTACATCCGCTCCAGGGCAAGCTCCAGTTTCGGCATTGCGACCGGATAGGCGCAACGCACATGGCCCTCGCCGCCGGCGCCGAAACCGCTGCCCGGAATCACAGCCACCCGTTCTTCGCGCAGCAGCTTGTCGGCAAACTCAAACTCGTCCATGCCAGTGCGGTGGACGCTGGGGAAGGCGTAGAAGGCGCCTTTTGGCTCGAAGCAGTCCAGTCCGATTTCATTCAGACCGTCAACCAGAAAGCGGCGGCGTTCGCCATAGCTGGCCACCATCTCCTGCACGGCTGCCTCTGCGGAGGGGTCGGTCAGGGCGCGCAGCGCCGCGGCTTGGCCACCGCTGGGCGCCGACATGATCAGGTATTGGTGGATACGGCCCATCGCGCTGAGCAGTTCGGCAGGACCTGTGGCATAACCAATGCGCCAACCTGTCATGGCGTAATCTTTGCTCATTCCGCCCAGATGAATCGTCCGCTCCGCCATGCCGGGCAGGGCGGCGAACATTACGTGCTCGTGATCATCATATACCAGGCGATCGTAGATTTCGTCGGAGATAACGATCAGATCGTGCTTCTGCGCGACCTGCGCGATGGCTGACAGCTCTTCTCGGTTCATCACGGCGCCGGTCGGGTTGCAAGGATAGCCGATGAGCAGGACCTTGGTGCGCGGCGTGATTGCCTGCTCGAGTTGCGCCGGAGTCAGGACAAAATTGTTGGCCGCGTAGGTGGGTATGTCGACAACCGTGCCGCCGGCCAGAATCACGTCGGCAGTATAGGATACAAAGCAGGGCTGCGGGACGAGCACTTCGTCCCCCGGGTCGAGCAACGCCTGCATCGCCAGGTACATTGCTTCGCTTACGCCAACGGTAATAAGTGCTTCGGTCTCGGCATCATAGGCTGGCGCGCCATAGCGTTCCGTCAGCATATTGGCCACAGCTTCGCGCAGTTCCAACGTTCCGGCATTGGACGTATAGGATGTATTTCCCTGCAGCAGGCTGTCTGAACCGGCACTGAGAACCGGTGGCGGCGTTACATAATCCGGCTCGCCAATGCCCAGGCTGATCACGTCATCCATGGTCGTAGCCAGATCAAAATAGCGTCGAATCGGAGAGGGCGGCACTTGCTGCACGCGGCTGCTCAAACGGCTCTCCAGGGAACGTCGCAAACCTGCAGTTTCGACATGCTTTTCTTCAGCCATAGAGGACCGAATGGCGGTCGGGGGTTCAGGTGATCTCATAAGAATTGTATTCATTTCTCGCTAGTCGTTTCCGGTCGGCGCCGGTCTGTTCGGTTTTTGGAAAACTCATAGGGGTCCCACCTTCCCGTATCCGGGAAGAAGCCTTTGCTGCCGATTCCACAACGGTCAGCGACTTAACTGAACCGTTGCCGGCAGGATGCACCGGCTGCGCCGCGACCTGCTTCGCGGGCCGTTGGCCGCCTGCGGTTTTCGCCTGCCACCGCAGATATGGGAATCTCCCTCTTCAGCGCGCAGTTGTCGATCACAGTTCCGGCCTCCGCAGGCGCCACTCCGTACTCTGTTCGTAAGCGTAGGCAGCCCGCAATATCTTGTCTTCACCCAACGAAGGGCCGAGCAGTTGCAGGCCGATTGGAAGACCGCTGGCATCGAAACCGCAGGGGACGCTGATCCCGCACAGGCCGGCCAGATTGGCGCTCGTTGTGAAAATATCGGTCAGAATCATCGCCAGGGGGTCGTCCACTTTCTCGCCGATGCGGAATGCAGTGGTCGGCGAGGTGGGGGAAAGAATCACATCAACCTCGGCAAATGCGCGGTCGAAGTCCTGCCTGATCAATGTGCGTACTTGCTGGGCCTTCAGATAGTAAGCGTCGTAGTAACCGGCGCTCAACGCGTAGGTTCCCAGCATGATGCGCCGCTTCACTTCCGGGCCGAAACCGGCGCCGCGCGTCTGCCGAAAGTGGTCAAATATCGTTTCCCCTTCGACGCGAAGCCCATAACGGATGCCATCAAAACGGGCGAGATTGGCGCTGGCCTCTGCTGTAACGACCAAATAGTAGACCGGCAGAGCCAACTCCGAATTGGGCAGGTGGATCGGTACGATTTCTGCCCCTAACGACGCGAACTGCTCGATCGCAGTGCGGACCGCTTCCTCGACCTCCGTCTGGATGCCTTCCACGAAATACTCATGCGGAATACCGATCCGCAGCCCTTCAATGTCGCCGGTCAGCGCCGCCGAAAAGATGGGCACGTCCACCGGCATGGTTGTGCTGTCACGCGGGTCCACGCCGGCGATCACTTCCAGCAGCAACGCAGCATCGACAACCGTCTTAGTTATGGGCCCAATCTGATCGAGGCTGCTGCCATAGGCGACCAACCCGTAGCGGCTAACGCGGCCGTAGGAGGGTTTCAACCCGACGACGCCGCACAACGCGGCGGGCTGGCGTACACTGCCGCCGGTATCGGTTCCCAGAGCGGCCGGCGCTTCATCCGCGGCCACCGCAGCCGCGGAGCCGCCACTGCTGCCGCCCGGCACACGTTCGAGATCCCAGGGATTCCGGGTCGGGCCATAGCCGCTGTTCTCCGTGCTCGACCCCATTGCGAACTCGTCGGTGTTGGTCTTGCCCAACACAATCGCGCCGGCCGCCTGCAATTTTTGTACGGCGGTCGCGGTATAGGGCGGCACAAAGCCTTCCAGAATGCGGCTGCCAGCGGTCGTCTCGATACCGCTGGTCATCAATACATCTTTGATCGCAAGTGGAACGCCCAATAGGGGTCGCCTGTCGCCGTCGGCACGCGCATGGTCGGCCTCCGCTGCCGCCTCTAGCGCCATGGTCGGCGTGGTCCGCAAATAGGCATGAAGCGCGCCGTCTACGCGCTCGATCCGCCGCAACAATGCCTGCGTCAGGTCGACGGAGGTAAATCGACCGGTCGCCAACCCAGCGCGCGCGTCGGCTACACCTATCGAAGTCAACTGTTTCGTCGTATCCTGGCCGCCCGTCACGCTTTCTGGCCTCCTCGCTCTACGTGGTGGGACGCTTGCTCAACCATCATCCAGTTACCCTCTATGCTCCGTCGTCGTCAAACACGGCGATGACCCGAAAATAGCCGTCGTCGGCATCCGGGGCATTGTCGACTGCTTGCGCGGCCGAAAGGCATGCCTGCGACCTGTCTTCCGCAAGCACATTGCTGAGTGGAAGAATGTGTGGCGTTGGGGGCACAGAGCTTGTATCCACCGACTGGACTTGCTGCGCATATGTCAGAATCTGCCCGAGTTGACCGGCATATTCGTCCAGTTCGGCGTCACTAAGTTGCAGTTTTGCCAGTTCAGCAACGTGCCGAACCTCATCTCTCGTCAATTTCACAATAACCTCGCGGCCTGGAATTGAAGATGGAACCGTCCAAAAAAAAGCGCCGTGGGAAATATCCACGGCGCATCCGAGCGTTTCCCCAGCGCCGTGACTCTTTGTCGGTGCCTACGGCGCAGTGTAACCAGCGTTACTTGCTACCGCAGCACGCGAAGTGCTGCGCCTGCTGCTGCATTTTTCGCTACAGTTTGAGGTTGGTTCAACCGGCTGGGACTTTCAGCTTGCATGGTCGAAGTATAGTTGGCGCCGCTAACAGTGTCAAATTCCGGTAAACATGACAACTGCTAGCCGTTGACAGAAGAGATACAGTGGGATACAACAGACAGGTATCGTAGGGATAGCATGGTCAGAAGGAGAACTCCCGATGAGGACAACCCAGACGCGGGATCAGATTGCCGAGGCGTTGCGAGTGCTGGGCCTGCCGACCGGCGCTATTGTCTTCGTACACAGCTCGATGAGCAGCATAGGCTACGTAGAAGGCGGGGCCGATTCCATAGTTGACGCCTTTTTGCGCGTCCTCGGCCCGGCGGGCACTCTCATCGTGCCAACCTTCACCTTTTTTCATGCAAGGAGCGCCAACCCTGTCTTTGACTCTACCCTTGATCCATCAGAGATGGGCCGCCTCACTGAAGTGATCAGGACACGGACCGGCTCGCGACGGAGTTGCCACTTGCTCCACTCCGTCGCTGCCCTGGGAGCGCAGGCAGAGGAGATTACCGGCGTCCACGGGCCGTCAGCTTGGGCGGCCGACGGTCCTTTCTGGAAGCTCTATGAAGCAGATGCCCACATTCTGCTGTTGGGCGTGCCTTACCTGCGCTGTACATTCTTTCACGTCTTGGAACAGCTGGTACAGGTCCGCTACCGATGCTGGCGCGAAGTAGAGGCACGCGTCCAGGACCGGGACGGCTCCCAACGCCCGCTCCATACGTTAATTTATAGTCCCAAACCGGGCTTCGCGGGCAATGACTTCAACAGGCTTGGGGCATTGCTGGAGGAACGAGGACTGGTCCGGGTGGGGAGCGTGGGGAATGCCGTGGTCCGACTCTTCCGCGCCCGGGATGCCCTCGAAGTTGGCTTGGCGCAGTACCGGGTTGATCCACTGCTCTTCGTCTTGACAGGCTCACGATGCACACCGCTTCGGGATGGCGTACTGACGGACGAACTGGACAACGAGAAGTCGGTATTGGACCCGGCGCACATCTACCGAAGCCGGTGACATCGGAGGGTGTTACAGACAGTAGGCAATCAGGCACGTTGCTTCGGCCAACTAGACCCCGCCGTTGCGTCAGGTGAAGGGCACGACGGTAGTCTGTGCGACCTTTCCCTGGGTCTCCTGCGGAGCTACACGTTTCGCAATTCCAAGTTCAGTCGACATTTGCTGACACCTCCAAGTTGGTCCTTCCCAGCTCCAAGTGGATTGTCCACGACTCACCCAAATGCTATACTGGCAGTGCCAATCCCATCCAGAATTGCATAATTCTGTACAGCGGGCCACGTCAGGAGAAAGCTGTTGGCGAAACTCCCCGATTTCGATCTTGAGGGCAAAGTGGCGGTGATTACCGGCGCCTCCAGAGGCATTGGCGCGGCGATTGGCCGCTGTTATGCGGCGATGGGGGCCGCGGTGGTGCTGAGCAGCCGCAAGCAGGCGGCGTTGGACGAGGTGGCCGACTCGATTCGGGCGGAGGGCGGTCGCGCCCTGGCTGTGGCCGCGCATACGGGCGACATGAACGCAATTGACTCGCTTGTGCAAGAGGCGGTGCGCGCCTTCGGTGGCATTGACATCCTGGTCAACAATGCGGCCACCAATCCCCACTTCGGGCCGATTCTTTCCGCCGAGGAAAGCCATTGGCAAAAGATCTTGGATGTGAACGTGATTGGCTACTTTCGCATGGCCAAAGCGTGCAGCGCCGAGATGATGAAACGGAGTGGCGGCAAAATCATCAATCTGGCTTCGATTGCCGGCAGGCGGCCGCAGCCGGGAATGGGCGTGTACAGTGTCAGCAAAGCCGGCGTGCTGATGCTCACGGAGGTGTTGGCCGCGGAGCTGGCCGACGCCGGCATCCAGGTGAACGCGATCGCACCCGGCTTTGTCAGGACGGCCTTCAGCCGCGCCATCTGGGACAACCCCGAACTTAACCAGACCGTGCTCGGGACGATTCCGCAAAAGAGGATTGCCGAAGCCAGCGAGCTGACCGGCATTGCCCTCTACTTGGCGTCGGATGCCAGTAGTTTTACGACCGGCGCTACTTTTCTGGTCGACGGCGGCCAATGGGTTGATGCCGGTCTGGGCGGATGAAGGATGGGTTTGGGCATCTAGCCGCATTTCAGGGCCGGGACCCTCAGACATGCTTGTTTCAAACTGCGAATAAGGTTGCGTCATGACGACCGATATTCTTTCCCACCTCCTGGTCAGAGTTCGTCAAGTCGTTGACGATGAGGTCATTCCGCTGGAAAAACTGCTGATCAGCCGTCCTTGGGCCGAAGTTGAACCTCTGCTCGATCAGAAGCGAAAGGTTGTGAAAGAGGTCGGGCTGTGGGGGCTGGCCCTTCCGGTTGCATACGGGGGCCAAGGGCTGACGTTGGCCGAGTTTGGACGAGTGAGCGAGGAGTTGGGGCGCACGCCCGGTGGCCATTACGTCTTTGGTTGCCAAGCGCCGGACATGGGCAATATGGAGTTGCTCATTCACGCCGGTACCAGGGCGCAGAGGGAGCGATACCTGCTACCCCTCACCCGCGGCGAAATCCGCTCCTGCTTTGCCATGACCGAACCGGAGCATGCCGGCTCCAACCCGACATGGATGAGCTCGACCGCTGTGCGCGACGGCGACGATTTCGTTATCAACGGCCACAAATGGTTCACGACCGCGGCGGACGGGGCTGCCTTTGCGATTCTGATGGCGGTGACCAACCCGGACGCGAACAGCCGCCACCAGCGCGCCAGCCAAATTATAGTGCCGCTGGATACCCCCGGTTTCCACATCGAACGCAATATCTCAGTTATGGGAGAAGCCCACGGCGGCTGGAACAGTCATTCGGAGATCTGGTTCGAAAACGTGCGCGTGCCGGCGGAAAACCTCATCGGAGAAGAAGGCAGAGGCTTTGCTCTGGCACAGATGCGCTTGGGGCCGGGCCGCATCCATCATTGCATGCGCTGGATCGGAATCTGCGAGCGCGCCTTCGATATCATGTGTAACCGAGCCGCGCAGCGGGAGGTGGCCCCGGGTCGGCTGTTGGGCTCCCAAGGGATGGTTCAGGCATGGGTGGCCGAGTGCCGGGCCGAAATCAACGCAGCTCGACTGATGGTGTTGGATACGGCTCGCAAGATCGACACCGAGGGCGTCTACGCGGCCAGAGAAGAAATTTCGTTGATCAAGTTTTTCGTAGCCGGTGTGCTGATGCGGGTATTGGACCGAGCACTTCAGACTCTTGGCGGTCTGGGCATGAGCGACGACACGCCGATTGCATTCTGGTACCGCCACGAAAGGGCCTCCCGCATCTACGACGGCCCCGATGAAGTCCACAAAATGAGTGTCGCCCGACGCATCCTGCAGAAATATCAGTAGTGAGAATTTGCAAGGAATCGGAGGGCCGGCGCTCAGCCTTTGGCCGGTGTCGAATGCTTCAAGGCAAATTCCTCTTCAGGCGAGTAGACCAGTTTCTTGCGCGCTATCAGCCAGAAGTAGAGCAGCCCTGCGCTATACCAGACCGCGCAGCCATAGACGCCCAGACGGTAGTCGGGGTTGAGAAAGAGAACGTAAAGCGTGATCAGAGCGATCAAGCCCGCTACAACCGCACCGGCGTTTCCCAATGGGCTGACGTAGGGTCGCTCAATTGACGGGAAGCGCTTTCGCAACCGGACCCACGCGATCATCTGCATGATGTATGCGATGACTGCACCGAATACCGCCATATTCAGCAGTACAGCTCCTACCGGCGCCTCCTTGCCCAACCACCCCTCGCCAAACTCGATCAACAGTGCGACACAGTATCCGATCACGGCGCCGCCAATCAGCGCCACATGGGGTGTTTTGCGTTTGGAAAGCGTCAGCGAGAGCCACTGTGGAAAGTAGCCGGAGCGCGAGAGCGAATATATGTTGCGGCCGTAGGCATAAATGATAGTGTGAAAGCTGGCGACCAGGCCGGCGACCGCGACCAGTGCCAGGACCGAGGCGCCAATGCCCTGGCCGAAAATGGTGGCAAAAGCCAGGAACAACGGGTCATCCGACCTTCCGACTGCCGCCGCGCCCGGCGCAATGCCCGCGTTCAGAAACAGGGTCAGAAAAGACGCCACGATCAAGGTGAGAATTCCCCACAGCAGCGCCTTGGGCATATCCCTCTTGGGATCGTGGGACTCCTCAGCGGCCAACGGGAGCTGTTCAATGGCCAGGTAAAACCAGATGGCGAAAGGCAAAGCTTGGGCAACGCCCGCCCAGCCATAAGGGAGAAAGTGTGTGTTCCCGTTGGTGGGCTCGATGTTCAGAGCCATCTGCCAACTGAAGTGGGGTATGGCCCCAACCCAGAAGACCATCAGGATGGCCAGTGCCAGGATCGTGATCAGTACTGAAAACCTGAAGGTCGCTTCCACGCCAGCGATGTTCAAACCCACGAAGAGAACGTAGAAGAGCAGCCACCACACCGGCGCTGGAATGCCGACGCCAAACATCGAGTTGAAAACAGAGCCCATATTACCGCCGATGCCCACCACAATTACCGCCGGCGTGAGTATGTACTCCACGTTCTCGGCCAACCCCGTGATGAACCCACCCTACGGTCCCATCGCCGTCCGCCCGAAGGAATAGGCGCCGCCGGTATGTGGTAGCGCCGGCGACATTTCGGCAATCGAGTAGCAGATGCCGAGATACATCACCGCGACGATGACCGTAGCGACAGCCAGCCCGCCAAACCCGCCGACAGCCAAACCGAAGTTCCAGCCAAAGAAATCCCCGGAAATCACCGCGCCGACCCCCAGCGCCCACAGTGACCAGACCCCGGCATAACGTTTCAACGCCCGCTTCTGGAAATATTCCTTGCCGACAGTACGGTATTCCATAGAGGAAGCCTCGCGTTCAAGAGATACGCGCAAGGTAAAAACGACAACCTTGCCGGATTTACTCGCTGGGATCAACCTGCGATGAAATCGTCGAGATGTGGCGGATTGGCGGCCCCAGTTGGGCTATCTCCACCGACCGCGAAGAGCGCAATTCGTTCCGGGGACGGTGCCCGCGCAGCGGCGGTCCGGGGAAAGACGTCGGCAGCTTACCACGCCCAGGAATTGGAGGGCAAGCAGTCGGCGCTTTCATGGCAGATCAGTCACTTCGCGATGCGGTGGGATCCTCAGAGTGTACGGGGATTCCCGGTCGCCGCTACGCTTCTATAGTACGCGAAGTCATTATTGCCGCCCGCAATTCGCATTGCAATGATGTCGGGCCCTCTCCACACTGTTGATCCCCTGGTATTGGCCCCTCACGCGTCGAACATCCAACCGAAACCCCGGTTCAGGTGAAGGTGGGTTTGGTCTAGCGGCCTTCTGCATTTGGACAACTTGCATAAAGATGCGGGCCAATTGCACGAATTCAATCTCCCTCAGTTCGATTTTATTTCGCATATACAATTGTGATTGTGCTATCCGCCCAATGATTGGCGCACCTTTTTGGCACACTTGGCAGTTACGACTTATGCGGCGCTGAAATATGCTTAAACTGTTCAGTTAATCGCTCCATCTTAGAGGAGAGAAAAGTCGATGAATTTACCAGCCGCAGAAAGCACACTTCCCGCCCCGGCTCCCGCGCCGCAGAGAAACGGCAATGGCAGGGCCAATGGCAGGGCCAATGGCAAGTCCAAGCTGAACAAGGTTGAGTTGCTGAAGTTGCAGAAGAGCCCGCTCAGCCTCATCCACGACATCTACCGCTGGGCTGACGAAGGGTTCGATGCAATTCCCCCGGAGTACTACGATCTCTTCAAATGGCACGGATTCTTCTATCGCAAGCAGACACCTGGCTTCTTCATGTTGCGAATGCGCATCTCGAACGGGATCGTCAACTCCACGCAACTGCGCGCTATCGCAGAACTCTCGCGCGACTATGGACGCGGCTTGGGCGACTTTACGACGCGGCAGAATGTCCAGTTGCGCTGGATCACCATTGAAGACATGCCCGCCATCATCGAAAAACTGCAGTCGGTTGGCCTCGGCTCCGAGCAGACGGGAATGGACAACTTCCGCAATGTAACCGGCTGCCCTCTGACCGGCCTGACGGGCCATCAACTGCTCGACACCCGGCAACTGACTACGGCCACGGCTCTTTCCCTTCTGGGGCCGGAGTTCCAGAACATTCCCCGCAAATTCAACATCTCGATCAACGGCTGCCAACTCGACTGCACGCACGCGCAGAGCAACGACATTGGCCTGACGCCCGCCATTGGACGTATCGGAAACCGTCCTGCGCCGGGTTTCAATGTCGCGGTTGGAGGGCATGTGGGAGGCAAGAACCCGCATCTTGCTGTCCCGCTAGACCTGTTTGTGCGTCCTTCCCAAGTTACCGCTCTCTGTCGCGCCATTCTGACCGTGTTTCGCGACAACGGCAGCCGTGCCGTGCGGGGCAGGGCCCGCTTGTGGTATCTGATCGACGAATGGGGCATTGACCGCTTCCGCAACGAAGTAACGAAGGTGCTGGGTGAGCAACTGCCATCAGCCGGTGCGTGCCAACTCTACCGCGATCCGGACCCGCTTGAGCAAGATCATGTGGGTGTCCATCCACAGATCCAGGACGGTCTGAGCTATGTAGGCATGGTGGTGCCCACAGGCCGCGTAACAGCCGGCCAGCTCTTTGCGCTCGCCGACTTGGCCGACAGATATGGCAGCCGCGAAGTGCGCCTGACCAACGATCAGAACGTGATCATCCCCAACGTCGCCAACGGAAATCTCGACCAATTGCTGGCAGAGCCGCTGCTGGAGGAGTGGAGCCCCTCGCCTTCGGGTGTCATGCGCGGGCTGGTCACCTGTACGGGCATCGACTATTGCCATTTCGCGCTCAACGACACCAAAGGGATTTCCCTGGCGATCGCGCGCAAGTTGGAGGAGCGTCTACCCGATCGGGATAAGGTTGTGCGCCTAAACGTATCGGGATGCGTTCACGCCTGTGGACGCCATCGGCTGTCCGAAATCGGGCTGGAGGCAACCCGACTCCGCCAGGATGGAACCGTGATCGACGGCTTCAACATCTTTGCGGGCGGTTGTCTTGGTGAAGACGCCAGGCTCGGCGTCGAAATCCACCGCAAGGCCACCATAGAGGAGACTTCTGAGCTGTTGGCGGACGCTATTGCTTCCCGCTACCAGTCTGACACGGCTCTGGACGCGGTACTGGCATAAAGCTCAGATTCATTCCCACGATGAAGGAGATTCCTCCGATGGACTTCAAGAACAAGGCCACCAAGATCGAGCTCTTCAGTTTCAACTCACCCCAGATGCGTGCCTTCCACGTCACTTGGTTTGCCTTCTTCCTCTGTTTCTTCGGCTGGTTTGGCATTGTCCCCTTGATGAAAGGTGACGGTGGCGTCATCGCGACGCTCGGTCTTAACCCCGTTCAGGTAGGCAATTCGATCATTGCGGCGGTCTCCCTGACGATTATAGCGCGGCTCATCATCGGGCCGATGTGTACCCGGTTCGGCTCGCGAAAAGTCTACACAGCGTTGCTGGTGCTGGGATCGCTGCCGGTGATGTGCATCGGCCTCGTGCAGACGCCGGCACAATTCATTATTGCCCGCGTCCTGATCGGCACGATCGGCGCTTCTTTCGTTATCACCCAATACCACACGAGCGTCATGTTTGCTCCCAATGTAGTGGGCGCGGCCAACGCCACTACCGCCGGCTGGGGCAATCTGGGCGGTGGCGTTACCCAGGCCGTGATGCCGCTTCTCCTTGCCGCTGCGCTGACCTTTGTGCCCGCGGCAATGGGCTGGCGGGTGGCGATGGTGGTTCCCGGGCTTGCCATGCTAATCACTGCAGCCGCCTACTGGTTCCTGACCCAGGACGCGCCTGAAGGCAACTACTCGGAACTGCGAGCCCGCGGCGACATGCCGCCTGCGGCCGCTGCACGCGGGACATTTATGGAGGCCATCAGGGATTCGCGCGTGATCGCGCTGTTCTTCATCTACGCTGCCTGTTTTGGCATCGAGTTGACCGTCAACGGCACTGCGGCCCTCTACTTCTTCAATCGTTTTGACCTGAACCTGGCAACGGCCGGGCTCGTCGCCAGCCTTTTTGGCCTGATGAACATCTTCGCCCGGTCAATGGGCGGCTTTTTCAGTGATTTCATCAACCGCGATGGCGGTCTGAAGGGGCGCGTCCAGTTTCTCTTTGTATGCCTCATCCTGGAAGGAGTTGCTCTGATATTTTTCGCTAACATGGGCGTGCTGGCGCTGGCCATCCCAGCTCTAATCTTATTCAGCCTCTTTGTGCAGATGTCCGAAGGCGCAACCTTTGCCATCGTTCCCTATATCAATAAGCGCGCGATGGGCTCAGTTGCCGGCATCGTCGGTGCAGGCGGCAACTTTGGCGCAATGCTGGCGGGCTTTCTCTTCCGGCGGGAGGCGGACTTTTATGGACAGTCCTACCTGATTCTGGGCATCCTTGTGGGTGTATGCGCCTTCATGGCCTTCATGGTGCGCTTCTCTGTGAGTGAAGAGAAGGCCGCTGCCGAGGAGACCGCCGCCCGTCTGGCCGACTCCGGCGAATCGGTCCTGACCGGCGCCCATTAATCGCTCGCGCCAGCTATGTCGGGCCGGCCACTTTCATTCGAAAAACTGCGTCGAACATCTGCCTTGCGGCGCCCAAATCACGATACGGAATGCCATGCCATCTCGAAACGGCTCACTTGCCAATGGAAACGCCAGCGGAAAGATCGACCGCTGGCACGACACATACTGCCCCTATTGCGGAGTCGGGTGCGGCCTGCGGGTCGGCATTAGCAACGGGAAAGTCGCCAAGGTCAGGGGTAATCCTGATCATCCTTCCACTTTGGGCGATCTCTGTCTCAAGCCGATTCACCTGCCCGGCGCGCTGGACACGCCGGACCGCATTCGCGAGCCGCTTATGCGAGTGACGAAGCCAGGGAGAGGCACGCCCACTGCCAATGCCGGGTTTCGGAACGTGACATGGGAAAAAGCGACGGCTCACATCGCAGACAGCCTCCAGCAGATCATCCGCCAGCACGGCCCCGAGTCAGTGGCCTTCTACGGTTCCGGCCAGTTCACAACAGAGGATTACTATGTCGCCAACAAGCTGCTCAAGGGTTTCATCGGCTCAAACAATTTCGATGCCAACTCGCGGCTCTGCATGGCCTCAGCCGTAGCCGGCTATGTCTCGGCCCTCGGCTCAGACGGCCCGCCGCCAGCCTATGAGGATATCGACCACGCCGACTGTTTCTTCCTGATTGGCAGCAACATGGCCGACTGCCATCCGGTCCTATTCAATCGCATCAAGCGGCGCAAGAAGAGCGATCCCGACAACGTGAAAATAATCGTGGTCGATCCAAGAGAAACACGTACCGCCGCCATCGCCGATCTCTTCTTGCCGATCCGGCCCGGGACAGATGTGGCACTGCTCAACGGCATGATGAATGTCCTGTGTAGTGCCGGAAAAACTGATCAGGCTTTCATCGCAGAACACACCAACGGTCACGAAGAGCTATTGGACGCCATCGGTCATGTCTCGACCGCAGCGGCCGCAAAGGTCTGCGGCATCGACGAACGTGACCTGATCCAAGCTGCACGCCTCTTTGGGGATGCGCACGGCGCACTTTCCTTCTGGAGCATGGGGTTGAACCAAAGCGTGAACGGCGTTGCCAAGAACCAGGCTGTAATCAATCTGCATCTGGCAACAGGTCAGATTGGCAAGCCGGGCAGCGGCCCCTTTTCTCTGACCGGGCAGCCCAATGCCATGGGCGGGCGCGAAGCTGGGGGACTGTCCCATCTGCTGCCGGGCTATCGCATGATCACCAACCCTGCGCATCGCCAGGAGGTGGAGCAATTCTGGCAGGCGCCGGAAGGAAACATTGCCAGCGAGCCGGGTCTAGCCGCGGTCGATATGTTCGACGCCGCGGCCAGGGGCGAAGTCAAGGCGATGTGGATCATGTGTACCAATCCGGTCGTCTCCATGCCCAACATTGACGTAATTGAAAAGGCAATGTCGAAGCTGGAACTGCTTGTCGTTACCGATGCCTACCACCCGACCGACACGACGCAGTACGCCCATGTGCTGTTGCCGGCCGCCCAGTGGTCGGAACGGGAGGGCGTGATGACCAATTCGGAACGGCGACTCACCTATCTGCCCCCCATGGTGAAGCCTGTCGGCCAGGCCAAACCGGACTGGCGAATCCTCGCCGACGTGGCCGCGTCCATGGGTTTTGCGCATGCCTTCGATTACGCGTCGTCGGAGGATGTTTTTGACGAGTTTACGCAGCTGACTAAAGGTCGCGTTTGTGATTACAGCGGCGTCAGCGTGCGCCGGCTGCAAGCAGAGGGACCGCTCCAGTGGCCGGTGCCCGGCCCCGACCATCCCGGAACCATAAGACTCTACACCGGTCTGCATGACGGTCGATCCCCACAGCTTGGCGACGAGGTTTGTAGTGACGATGAATTCGCCGCAAAGACGGCGGCCGACGCAGACCCGATGAGCGTGGCAGCAGTTTTCGCCACTGTCGATGGCAAAGCAACATTCCATTCACCTGCTTTTGTGCCTCCCGCCGAACTGCCGAACCGGAAGTTTCCCCTGCTTCTGACCACCGGCCGCTTGCGAAATCAGTGGCATACCATGACCCGGACCGGCAAGTCGGAAAGCCTGTTGAAAGGCGCACGCGAGCCTTTCCTGGAAATCCATCCAGTCGATGCGGTACGGCGTCAGGTCGAAGAAGGGGATATTGTTGAGATTCGCTCACGCAGGGGCAGGGCCTGGGCCAAGGCGCACGTGACAGACAAAATCCGGGAGGGGGCCTGCTTTATGCCATTTCACTGGGGGCGCCTGGCGGGTCAATTCAGTGCCGTCAACAATGTGACTTTGGCTGAAGTGGATCCGATCTCTCAGGAACCCGAGCTCAAAGCATGCGCGGTCGAAGTGCGGTTGCGCCCGGGCTATGAGGCCATTCGGGCTACAAAGCTGTTTCAGCGTCTGGCCGAAGCCGTGAAAAGATAGACGAGGCTGGCTGCGCGGCCATAGCTCGCTGAACGTCCGCGGGGACAGCCAGTTTACCCCTTCACGCCGGCTTCACTGCCTCAATCAGATAGTTCCCTGCTTCGTACACAAGTTGACCCTGTTCATCCAGCTGTTTCTGCAATGCCAGCAACTTGCCTGCTTGCGATTCAACGGTGAAGCCAGGCACAAGCCATGGAACAGCCTTCAAATAGTAGACGACTGCCCCCACATCGGTAAAGGCCAGCCTGCCGGACCATTCCCGCACCTCTACAACATCGAATCCTGCTGCTTGCAGCCATGGCACGTACTTTTGCAGCGTTGCATCCGGCCACTGCGGCCGCGCGTCAAAGACGGCGAGCAGGTCCTGCGCCCACAGCCCATGCACTTGCCGCGTAAGGAGTCGGCCGCCGGGAACAAGAATACGCTCGATTTCATCGACGTAGAGGGCCGCATGACGGTTCAACACAAGCGCAAACTCGGCATTCTCGAATGGCATTGGGGTGTACTCGTCATGGTCCGCTTCGACAACGCGTACGCCCAGCGGCTCCAGCCGTTCACACGCCAACTTGAAGTTGGGTGGATGGCCTTCCGTCACCACAACTGTTTCTGGCCAATTGTCTCTCATGGCGAGCAAACGCTCTCCACCGCCCGTAGCTATGTCAAGCACCGACGGCACGCTGCGCATCAGCTTCCTTGCGCGTCTCATGTAGGACCACGGTGGCTGTTCCAGCAGCATCCGCCCATCGAGATATGAAAAGTCCCACCCGATGATTGGTTTCTCTGCCTCGGCCTTCCACTCTTGTATCAGTTGTTCGGAGTCCATTGATGATTTGCTCGCGATGACTAACGGTTCAGAAAACTTAGAAGCAGCGTCAGGACGAGGCTAACGAGTAGCATGGACGTGATCGGAACAAAAACTTTCATCGACCCTGTCTCTACACGTATGTCGCCCGGCAGCTTTCCAAACCAGCCAACTAGCCAGGGCGCAAACTGCAAAGCCGCCCCAATGACCAAGAGGATGGCACCCAGTATGATCAACCACTTCGCCATTGGCTTGTCACTTCGGGAATGTCAGAAGCGGGCCTCGACCCGATTTGAGATATTGTCATTATAGCAGATGGCCGGTCATCAACGCACTCAGCCTTCCGGCCCCCCCGCTTGACTTGAGGCTGGCGTCGGGTCGATACCAGAACAGTTGGAACGCCTCCTAATCAGACGGGATCAGTTAGTTTGCCGGCCGATCTCAAATGACATTGCTTTGGGAGCCGTTGGCAGGATCGCGAAGCTGAAATGCCGTCACTGCGTCCGTTCAGAGGCTTTGCGATGACAGCATCTTTCTTCGTAGTTGGATCGTAGGCATTTTACCCAGTTTGCTTTCCAAGCCAGTTCTTGCGCGTTCAGGCCGGAAGATTGCCAAGCTCCAGTGTAATAATCTGGATATTTGCCAAGAACCGGGCTGATTTCGATAGGCACGAGTGAGGGGCATTCCTTTGACTTCCGCCCTAAAACGGTGCAGAATTTCAGATATCAAGATATACAAGCTTTCGGTCATGTACGATGGCCCATATCCACACAGGATTGACACATGCGCTCAGATCATCTTCCCATCGTCTGGATCCGGCACGTACATTGCACGGTTATTGTCGCGGCATTGCTTCTCGCGTTATTACCGCAGATAGTCGCTGCGGCCAAAATCGGGACCTTAGAGCAGACATCGGGCGGTTTGGAGCCGGCCGCGCCAACACCTTCGCAGCCGACCGGGACAGCCGCCGATTGGACCGGGAGTTACTATGCCACTCAAGACCTCAGCGGCGATCCGGTCCTGACCCGGCAGGATGGGGCCATCGACTTTGACTGGCAGGCCGGCAGTCCGGACACCAGCGTATCCAGCGACAGTTTCAGCATTTCATGGACGGCCACCAGCACATTTGAGGCAGGTTCCTACCGGTTCTCTGCCCGCGTCGATGATGGCGTGAGAATCTACGTGGACGACAGCCTGCTGCTGGAAGACTGGAACCTTCACCCTGCAACCACCACGGTCAGTGACACTGAACTCACAGCAGGAAGCCACACAGTAAGAGTCGAGTACTTCGAAGCCGGCGGGATGGCTTCGATTACCGTCTGGTGGGAGAAGCTGGAGGAGGATACTACCGACTGTGAGATTCAGCCGCATGATAGCCTGAGCTCGTTCTGGGACCATTCCGCGCTCGGTTGCGCGAGTGCGGCTGCGCAGACCGTATGGTCAGCCTGGCAGCCATTGGAAAGCGGTCACATGATTTGGCGGCAGGATGGTGATGACCTATTTGTTTATGCGAACGATGGGAATTGGGCCCAGTTCGAGGACGACTGGACCGACCAGGCTCTCACCAACAATCGAGGCACGCCGCCAACCGGCCTACAGTCTCCCGTGCGCGGATTCGGCTATCTATGGGAAACGAATGACGATGTCTACTCCGACCTGGGATGGGCCACGGACGCGGAAAAAGGCTTCTGCGCCCGAATCCAGCAGTTTGAGAAAGGCATATTGCTGATAGGCGATCCTGTCGAATCATGCTTAGATGGCGCGCATAACTTTGCATCAGAGACTCTGTTCGCCGAAGACGCCCTCCAGGCTCTGACCGGCGGTACCTGGGCCATGGTTTGCAAGAACCAGACTGACGGCAGACTGCAGCCGCTTTGGAATCAGGCTGCTCTCGGATGCCCGCAATCTTCGGGAAAAACCTTTTGGTCTGCCTGGCAACCGTTTCAGGGCGGCTTTATGAACTGGCGGCAGGATGACGATGCGGTGTTTGTTTTCACAGACGAAGGGAAATGGAACCGATACTCGGATGACTGGAACAGTCAGGTATATACGGACACCCGCGGCACGGTGCCCGATGGCATGCATACACCTGTGCGCGGCTTTGGCTATCTGTGGGAGACCGATGATGATGTCTACGCGGATCTGGGCTGGGCAACAGATGAGGAGAAGGGCTTCTGCGCCGTGATCCAGCAGTTTGAACATGGCTACTTGCTCACCGGCGATCCCGTCGATTCCTGCTTCGCAGACACTCAGAACCTGGTGTCAGAGACTCTGTTCGCCTCAGCTACGATTCAGGCACTGGATGAGGGCGCGTGGGAGATTGCCTGTAAAGTCCAGGTCCACGAAAGGCTGAACCATCTTTGGAATCATAGCGAATTCGGCTGCCCATCATCCGCTGGAGGAACCTTGTGGTCATCCTGGCAGCCGTTCCAGAGAGGGCACATGATCTGGCGGCAGGACGATGATGCTGTCTTTGTGTTTGTTACCGCAGGAGAATGGGATCGATTTGCAGATGACTGGGACAATCAGGCCCTTTCAGGAACTCGGGGCACACCACCGGAAGGTCTCCAGGGCCCCGTGCGAGGCTTTGGCTACCTGTGGGAAACGGATGACGACGTTTTTGCCGACGTGGGCTGGGCGACAGCTGAGGAAAGAGGTTTCTGCGCCGTGTTCCAGCAATACGAGAATGGCTTCTTGCTTCTGAGTGATCCCGTGCCCTCCTGTCTGGATGGACATGACAACGAGGCTACGGAAATCGATTTCGCCCTCCATTTACTGCGTGCGCTGGATGACGGTACGTGGAATCTCAGATAAGCGGAACTGACCCGATGGGGAGGGGGCCGAAGAAAGTGTCCCCTCCCATGCCTCATTGGTCTGGTCGCTACTTGCTGGCGAACCGGTAAGACCTTTGATGTCGCGCGCGCCGCATCTGATTCGCTCCTCCTTGCTCGTCTTTTTCATCTTCGGGCTGGACAAGATTACCGGTTTCGTAAAGCTGCTGCTGACAACGAGACTGTTCGGGACCGGCCCGGAAGTTGATGCCTTTGCAACGGCCAACCAGCTGCCAGAGCTCCTGCTGGCTCTGCTGGCAGCCGGCGCGCTCTCCGCCGCGTTCATCCCCGTCTACTCCGGCTATCTCACCCAATCCCGGCGCCGCGAAGCCGAATCGCTTGCCGGTACCGTGCTGACCCTGACTCTCATCGTTATGGGCACGGCCTGCCTTCTGGCCATTGCCGCAGCGCCGTGGCTTATCCGCGTGGCACTGGCGCCCCATTTTCCCCCGGAAACGCAGCAACTCACTACGCAGATGATGCGCATTTTCCTGCTGGCCGCAGCCCTGATCAGCGTTTCCGGCGTGTTCGGCAGCGTTCTCCATTCGCACCAACATTTTCTGACACCCGCGCTAGGGCGCGTTCTGATCGACCTGGGACAAATCGTGGGCCTGGTCGCGCTCGTTCCAATTTGGGGCGTCTACGGCATGGCGTGGGGCAGCGTATTGGGCGCGGCGCTGACCATTCTCGTGCAACTGCCTGCTCTGGCACGACAGCGCCTGCGCCTGCGGCTACAGATCAATCTGCGGCTGAAAGGCGTGCGGGAAGTAGTGCGCCTAATGGGGCCGCGCATCGTGACCCTCGGCGCCTTCCAGGCGGTAGACCTTGTGTTCATTCGTCTGGCTTCTCCCCTGCAGGCCGGCAGCATCGCCGCCTTCTACTACGCTATGCTCGTGATGCTGTCGATGCCCAAGTCTCTCTTCGGCGCCGCTATTTCCCAGGTCATCTTTCCTACGATGGCCGAACAACACAATACCGGGTCAGGTCAGCTGTTGCGCCAGACCGTTACGCAGGGGTTGCGCGCCACGTGGCTGCTCTTGATTCCGTCGGCGGTGGGTTTGCTGGTGCTGGGCCGACCGGCGATAGCCTTCCTGCTTGAAAGGGGAGAGTTCGGGCCGGAATCAACCGCCTTGGTATACATACTAGTGGCGATCTTTTCTCTGCGCCTGCTGGGCGAGGCCTCCTATGACGTGCTCACTTTGACCTTTTTCGCCCAGCATAACACCCATGTGCCCATGTGGGCGACGCTGGGCTGGATGGTACTGAACGCAGGGCTGAGCATGGTACTGGTCGGGCCGTTCGGCATCGCCGGGCTGGCTTGGGCCACGTCAATTGCGGCGCTGGCGTTGGCAGCCGCGCTTCTTGTACTCAATTTACGAGTCGGCGGCGTGAACGCACCTATGCTGGGCGCGACGCTGGGCCGCGCGCTAGTGGGGAGCCTGGGGATGAGCGGAGTCGTGCTGTTGCTTCACCAACTGCGCATGCCGCCGGCGCTTTACATCCTTGCCAGCGCAAGCGGGGGCGGGTTTGTATTCTTCGGCGTGTACGTTCTGCTCGGTGGCACCGAGGTCCTCACCTTTCTGAAGCATCTGCGCCGCGGGCTATTCCTCCCGCCTAGGTCATCCCAAGTTACAGCCTCCGTTGAAGCCTTCAAGAATGACGGTCCTTGACGCAAGAAACAACCTCATGTTGGGTTTCTGACGGTCGGGAGATGCTTTCCCACATAACCAATCAGTACAATTCTCTCCTCTTGATTTGCCCAAATGTGAATACGCCACATTTGCGGTAAGCCCTTCAGATGCCACGAGAATAGGCGTCGCTGGCCATCAGGACAGACGAATTCTCGCTGGTCACCATATCTGCCTATCGTAGACGGGCTTTCCTCGCTTGCATTGTGTATCTGGTGGTAATTGAATCTGCCCTGTTCCCAAGCGTCTATTAGTTGCCCCAGTTCAAACAGCCGTTCCCTAACTCTCGGCAGTTGCATGGAACTCTCAGTCAGCGCTTCGATTTGTTTCCGCGCATCGTTGCAAAACACCATTCTGGGAAAACGCGCATTTGCCACTCGGAGTAGATCGATTCCTGTACAAATGCCGTCTCTAATCCGCTCTTCTATCCAGGCTGCATGGTCGTCCGAAACATGCCGACTTCGTGAAACATGACGTAAGACCACCCGACTTTCTTCAATCTCATCTGACTCTGAATTGAACTCCTCACAGTCAAGATCGAGCCAGGGTGTATCCCAGCACCGTTCAGACACAATACTGAAAGCCAAACCATTCAACAGGAAAGCGTAACCAAGACCCTCCGCCTTCTCGCCTCCGTATTTCCCTTCAAACAACAATTTGCCCGACTGAAATTTTTGGTCGCCACGAAGGTCTTCATCGTACGGCCGGATGAAAGTTTATCGCGTTGCGTAGGTCAATACGAATTCTTGCTCGTCTCTGGAAACTCTGTTGTCGTGAAACCATGCGTGCATTGGGTAGTTTGGCGAAAGAAGGAGATCTCCAAAATTGTCACGCATCCTCAGCATGACAACTTCATGATCGACAGCCGCTTTCAGCGTTTCTACGAACTCCTTCATCCATTTCCGTGCAGCATGTTTGTCGTGCGCAGGGCAGCGCAGGGAAAGATCATTGAATATAAGAGAGACGGTCATGAGGTTTTGAGGCTCTGGACGTTAGAGTAGGTTGCGAAGGCTCTTGCCATATTCATCAAAGAAACTTTCAGGCCACATGTCCAGGCGACCGTCGCGGTCAATTTGGGGGGAGACAACCTCGATGCCACTCGATTCGCTGTCGTCCGCAGGACGTTGGAAGAAGTGCAAAGCGACATCATGGGGACTGGTAAGACCTCGCTTTACCGCAATTCGAATACCATTGAGAACGTGGTCGCTGTGTGTTTCAACAATGACTTGAACGCCAACATCGGCGACGCGGGCGATCAACTCGCCAACGTGAGATTGGCCGCGGGGATGCAAGTGTGCTTCAGGGTTTTCCAGGAGCACCAATGCACCTACCGGACTGGATAGCAGAGCCACCAAGACTGGCAGCGTATACGTCATACCAAAACCGACGTTAGTGGACCTATAGTATCGGACGTCACCGGCTGTATCGGCACGCTCGAAACCGACCGCCAGCCGCACCAGATCCATATCGCCATAGCCTTCTACCCGAATCACAGCGCCGGGGCTTATGTCCCCCATCCAGGCAGTCACCTGATCGAGCAATGTAGAGGACCTGCCATCGGGATGGCGCAGTTCCTCCAGAACCTCCTCGCTACGAAACTGATCAAGGAAGTGGACAGCGTATTGGCCTCTTGTACCCATTTGCCTATGTTCACGGACAAGAAAATCGGCCATTTCAAACGATGTTCGCGGGCCCACACGCTCCGCTTCAAGAAAATGGAAATTGTTGGTGAAGAGATTACTTGCGAAAATCGAATGGGGTACCTCACTCTCGGACATAAGGCGAAGAACCTCTGCTTGTCGATCGTAATCAAACCTCCAACGAGATTCCTGTCCGTCCGACTTTAGTGTGATCCCGATTTCATCTGCCGCGGCATTATCGAAAAGCACATCGCGGCCAGTCCCTAGCTGTACCAAATCGCCATTGAGCACTAAGCCGGAGCCTTCCGACTCGGCAAGAACGCGCTGCTGAAAAGATTGTCGCAGCAGGAGCAATGATTGCAGTGCTGAGGATTTCCCCATTCCATTTAGACCCGAAAGCAGTGTCAGAGGCCGCAGCAGAATGTTTTGGCAACTAAAGGCCTTAAAGTTTTCGAGGGTCAATGACTCAATCATTTAGCGTTTCCCAAATAATTTCTTCAATTTTATTGAAGCGACAGTTTACGCGTCTGTGGTCTCCTGTACTGGAGGAAATCGCGTTCATAAACTCACTGTCATCCATGAGTTTGGCAAACTTGCTCATAAGCTGGCGCTTACGGGCGACAAGCAGCTCGATCTGCTCATCATCCAGCTTATCCAGATTCACAGACCAGACCTCGAAGAGTGCCTTGCTAACTTGCGAGCGGCGACTTCCACGCGGAAAGTATTTACGGAAGGCTTGGTTTCCAAAGATGCGCCTGGCTGCCAACATAGTCTGCTTAAAATCATGTCGCATCTTCACCAAGAAATCTGGGTTCTCCTTTCCCAACCGATTGATCTGTTGCATTCGATCATTGAGAAAGGAATCCAGGTCGTCACCTGACGAGTAATTACTCGGACTTCGGAGCTTAAATGCCAAGAATCGAAGCACACACTCTCGGTCGGTCATGCGCATCGGGCTGACGCCTCCGTCTACCGCCGTCCGAAATTCTTCGGATTTGGCCAGTTTCTCCAGCAATCGAGTAGAGGGCCCTTGGTTCAAGGCGTGGCGAATTTCCTGACCAGAGAGAGACATTCCGCCCGTGTTGATTCGTTTGAAAATGTTGAACTTGACATTATGAGGCGTGCCTGGTCCGACCGAGTAAAGTATCAACGGCGCTTCTTCCAGCCGCCGCTGTAGGAGACGCGGGAGGTCAGCAAATGTCGCGCCATTATGCTCCTGCAAGAACTCCAGTTCGCGTAGTTTCAAGTCGTTCAGGACCATGAATCTGTTCAAGGCAGTCAGGCGCTGAAGTCCATCGATCACAAGCCATTTGCTCTCATCTGAGGCGTCGATATAGAACGCTGGCAAAGGAATCCGCAACAACATGGACTCGATAAGCCGGCTTTGTGTGCCGTCATCCCATATGCCGCCCATTCGCTGAAAATCCGGTTGAAGCTCTATTCCCTTTTCTCTGATGCGCTCTAGCATGGTTTGGACAGTGAAGTGTTTTGGTTCGATTCTGATAAGAGTAGGATCAAAGGGCTCAACTTCACGCACCTCGCCATCAGCCCCAGACTCATGCTCAACACCGGCTTTCTCGTCAAGAGCCCCTTCCAAGACATCGAGGGTTAGTTCGGTAGGCAGAAGATACTGTTGTTCTTCTTCGACTGCGGCTTCTAGCAGAGTGGTAGCCATAGTGGATTACATCCTCTTATGAGTCATACCGGCGAAGGAGCCTGTACTATGCGCCATGTACTCCCTCACACACCCAACACTACCCGCTGGGCTTCACTAATGCGCTCGACCGTTTCCGGTCGCAGGAGACCCCGCTGATCCGTCTGTGGGGGGAGGCCGCGCCGAACGAAATAGCAGTGAAGCGCGCGCCGGAGGCTGTCCGAACGGTTGACGGTTCCCCCGTGCCAGGTGAAAGCGTTGAAGACGAAGGCCGTTCCTGCTTTGCCCAGCACCAGCACCTCGTCCGGATGCGGCGCCTGCGGATCCTCCAGATCTTTGCGAGGGTCCAGGCCCGACCTGTGTGAGCCGGGAACAAGCCGCGTAGCCCCGTTCTCAGGCGTAAAGTCACTCAACAGCCAGATCGAGTTGCAGGCGTAAAAACGCCGACTGCCGTCCTCCGTTGACGCTTCGAAGCCCGGCAGGCTCAGTGAGCCGTCGCAATGCAGCGCCTGCAGACCATGCCCGGGCAAGGAAGCGCGCGAGTTTAGAGAGGACAGTTTGAGGTCGCCGTCCAGCACATGGGACATGGCCGCCAACACCTTCGGGTTGGTCCAGATGAGATCGAAGATCGGGTCCTTGTTCACCAGGTTCGCAAGCCGGGCCGTGCCTGCCTCCTGATGCACCTCTTTGCCTGCTTCCTCGCCCTCTTCCTCTTCCAGTTCCTGCAGGCGCGTTCGGAGCGCTTGTACCTGCGCCGGCGTCAACATGCCCGGCAGGGGCAGGTAGCCGTCCTCATCGAGCGTTCTCTTTTCGGCAGCGGACAGCCTGTCATCGCGCACGCCAAGAGATAGCAACGCAGCTTGAATGTCCATCATCCCCTTCTCTCTTTCCCATGCCTATCCCAGCTGCCACGCGTCCGTGTCGACCAATTCGAGCCGGCCGCTGTCGGCGGAGCGCCCGCCGGCGTCAAGTATCGCCATCACTTCCAAATTGAAATCCAGCTCCAGAGTCTGGTGAAGCGGGTCGCCTGTTTGCAGCCGGTGGATAATCTCCTGGGCGATGTCCATGCGGTCCTCTGGCAGCGGCTCGCAGTCGAAGTACTCGGTGCGGCCGGCGCCCCTCTCTACCCGTACCTTGGGGGCCTGATCGCCGGTCTCCTTGTCGACCACCAGAGTGCCTTCGGTGCCATAGACAATCGGGCCAGGTGACACGCCGTGATCCAGGGTTGTCCAGGATGCCTCGCAAAGAGCCATCGCCTGGGGGAAGCGGACAATCATGGCGGCATTGTCTTCGGCATCGCCCCACTGGCTGTTCAGATTCGCCCGCATTGCCATTACGCCGGTTGCCGGCTCGCCCACCAGCCAGCGGGCCACCAGTGAGCCGTAACAGCAGTAGTCGAGCATGACCCCCCCGCCGGCCGCGCTCTGATGCCACCATGTCGCGCCCCGTTCAACGCCGGACAGCTTGCGCGGCAGAGCCTGGTTGTTCTCGTCGCCGCCGGGATGCGAGACGCCCGATCCAAGCGGGCCCAAGTGGCCCCCCCGAAATTTGACCGTCAGCACGCGCCCGATTGCGCCACTGTCGATCAGCTCCTTGGCCTTATGGGAAGCCGGTTGCCACGTGGTAGGCCAGTTGACGATCAGTTCGATGCCGGCGGCCCGTGCAGTCCGGGCCATTTGCAGGCCGTCCTGCAGAGAGGCAGCCATCGGTTTTTCGATTATGACATGCACGCCATGCTGGGCGCAGGCCTCCACCACGGCTGGATGTTGCGCGTTTTCCGCGCAACAGATGACGATATCGATTTTCTCCTGCTCCAGCATCTCGTGGTAGTCGTCATACGACTTTGGCACGCCCAAGTCGTCCAAAGCATGGCGCAGATTCCAGGCGCGGGTATAGTGGGCCGCGCGCAGTTCCGGGACCAGTGCCGGCGTATCCGCGCAGGCCACAAGCTCGGCCTGTTGATGGGCGGCGAAACGCTCGATCAGATGGTTGATGTGCATGTGGGCAAAGCCAATC
This sequence comes from Caldilineaceae bacterium, assembly GCA_965221345.1. Taxonomy (GTDB): domain Bacteria; phylum Chloroflexota; class Anaerolineae; order Caldilineales; family Caldilineaceae; genus Bin5. Next base: position 2,622,550 of record CBDCSD010000002.1, on the reverse strand, counting down.
ACGCCGATACGATAAATTTTCGACATATGTGTCTCTCCAGAGAAAAGGACTCAGATTTTGCCTCAGCGCGCCTCGAGTGGGGCGCGTGCTTGACGCATGGCCTCCAAGTCGCCTTCCCAGTGCAGTTGTCCGCGCAGGCTGCGTACCTCCTCCTGCGACTTCAGACGTACGAGAAGACGCAAGGCTTCTTCAATAACCGCTCGTTTTGTGGTCAGGCCCGAATAGCGCATCGCTTCCTCTACCAGCTTGTCGTCAAGAACTACGTTGGTGCGCATGAGTCCCAATCCTTATACACACGAAAAATTATATCAGTCTGCATATTATCATACATCTGATGCTTTCTCTTTAGACTATTGACAAGCCAAAGAAACTGCGTCAGTGTCTTTCCATAGTGGACTGCGGCGGCCCAAGGGGCTTAACGCGGTTCAGGAGACTACGCCGGCCACACAGTTAGAACGTCGTCCGCAACTTCTGGGCCGTCCCCGACTGCGCCGATCGGTAGGCGCCGTCGAATATCTCGATAACGTGGCGGGCATGCTCCGCGGTCGAGGTGGTGGGGATGTCCTCACGTATCCAGTCCACCAACTGCATCACATCTTCGTAGACGTGCGCTTCCTCCAATCCGCGGTGGGCGCCCAATACGTGCGGCAGCGTGGCGTTGGTGTCGATCTCTTCGTCCAGCTCGCGGCCCGGATAGTCGAACGGTTCGCCGTTAAGCATTCCGCCATTGATGACACCTTCGGTACCGAAGATCAGTGGACGGCCCATATTGGGGAGGCCGCCTGCCGCGACACCGTACACGAAAGCGAACATGTTGTCGCCAAAGTCAAGCACCATCAGCGTATTGTCGTCCATATCGGTCGGCAACATCTGGCCGTAGAACTCGCGCTCCTTCACACGCACGCCGGAAAACGCGGTGACGCCTTTGGCCGGACCGAGAATGCCCGTCATGGCGTGAAGGCCGTAGACCGTCATGTCGTAGAGCGGGCCGCCGCCGGGCTTGCGGAAGTACCAGGCGGGGTTGACGTTGGTGAGCGGATTGTCGCCGCCGCGCACGCGTTCATTCTCATGGTAGCGGCCAAAAGACGCACCGGTGACTGCCCACGTCAGCGTCCCCAGCACACCCTCGTCGATCAACTCTTTGATTCGCCGATGACGGGGACGCAGCATCTCGCCGGGACAGGAGACCAGCTTGACGCCTTTGGCCGCGGCCGCGGCGATCAATTGATCAGCTTCGTCGACAGTTGTCGTCATCGACTTGTTTATATGAATGTGGAGGCCGGCATCCACGCACTGCATCCCCTGCTCGAAGTGCAGGCCGATAGGTGTGGCGATAGAGACCGCGTCTACAGTGCCTGATTCCAATAACTCCTCCGCGCTGGCGTAGAAATGGGGTACGCCGAACCTGGCCGCGGCGGCCTCGGCCCTCTCGACGACCGGGTCGCACACTGCAGTGACGTTGACCCGGTCCTGCACGTCATCCATGGTCAGGTGCGGCAACAGCCCGCGAATCGAGATGCTGCCGGTTCCGATGATTCCTAAACGCACTGTGTCGGTCATTGTGATGTTCTCGTCAATGTGTGAATGGTCAGAATGTTGGGGGACAGCACTCCAATTAAATCAGAAAAATGCTACGGTTGTCGCCATGACGTGCAATGCCGCCAGCCGACCGCCCGCTTGAGTTTGTCACAGCTGAAAAATGACTGATGGCCCTCCAGCTCCGCAGCCAGGGGCGCCAGGGGTGGGTTGAAGCGCCCCACCAGTTCCTTTGTCGGTTCGAGAGCGGTCGTATCGTCGCCATTCAGGAAGTAAACGTCATGGACGGGCAGGTCCGTTGCGGCCTCCATCAGCAGGCGATGCGCGCTTGCGACATCCTCGCTCCCCACCCAGCAGTAGAGCCACGGGCTCCAGGAGCTGGTCGGTCTGGCTTCAGCGGCCATCTGTTGACGGCGCTGCGGCGGACAGACGCCGGCGATGCGGGTCACGTAGGTGCGAATGCCGTAGGCCCGGCTGAATGACGCCAGCAGATCCTCTCCCGCCCGCTTTGAGAAACTGTAGGAGTCTTCGGGATAGGTGGGATGCGTCTCGTTGATAGGAAGAAATTCGATCGGAAAGGGACTGTCACTGATTCGGAAACCGTGCCCCAGGGCACAGTTGCTGCCGGCCATCACCACTGTTTTCACACCGGCTTCCACCGCCGCCTGCATCAGGTAGTAGGTGCCAAGCATGTTGCTCCTGAACGTAGCATCGAAGGGAAGGCTCTCCTCCTCCACTCGCCCCCGCAAGGCCGGATGATCGGTCGGCCACGGCTGCGCGCCGATATGTTGGATGGCATCTACGCCGGCAACTGCCCGCCGGCAGTCCTCCCACACGCTCAGATCGCCCTCTATCCAGGGAAATCGCACAAACTCGGACGCGGGACGGCTGCGAGACATCAGTGCCAACTCATATTCCTCCGCAAGTTGGCGGATGACGTACGCGCCCAACTTGCCGCTGGCGCCGGTGATCAGTACTCTCATTTTTATTCTTTCACTTCCTGTTCCGGATGAGGGGATTGTATCATGGCTCCAGAAGGGCCACAAAGCGGTTACTCAATTAGGTACTTCTCACATCTCCAGGGTAATGACAGGACAGGGGCATGGTAAATTCCCTGACCATTTGGGGTCGCTTTTGCGACAGTTCACACTACAGGTGTGGTAAGTCGCGGAAGGGCAGTGGGCTATCTAGCGGTACAGTCTCATTCGCACGAGGTTAGAGTGGAAAGAGCCGGGCAGAAGGGGGCCGGAGGCCAGACACTGAAATGAACGCTGACCACCGGCGCAACGTGTCCATCTTCTCAGGACAGCCCCATATTCACCATATTTCGGTAGCTAATCGCCAAGCTCTCAAATGGGTCGCCAGGGCAAATGTCCTGCTCCACCGCATACCATTCGACGTTCGCTTCACGGCAGGCGTCGAGGATGCCCGGCCAGTTCAGATTTCCTTCTCCTACTTCCTTCATCACATGATCCCGCCAGCCAGCCATCGCCATGTCTTTGAAATGGATGACCGGCATGCGGTCCTTTAGCCGCAAGATCCAGTCGCACACATCGCCGCCCCCAAACTGGATCCAGTACGTGTCCAACTCCGCCTGCACATAGCGGGGGTCGGTCTCGTCAAACAGAATCTCCAGCCCGCACTTGTCGCCGTAGCGCATGAATTCAAAGCTGTGGTTGTGGTAGCTGAATGTAAGCCCGGCCTCGTGCAGAGTGCGCCCCACCTCTGTCGCCTCTTTGATGAACTGATACAACCCCTCCTCACCGGCCTCGATGAAATGGCGCGGCATACTGCCCACTGCCACGTGCTTGCACTGCCAGAGGTGATGCTCTTCAATCACCGCGGCGATATCCTCTTGCAGGCGCGGCCAGGCGATGTGTGTGTTCACAATCTTAATACCGTGATCGTCGCAGATCTTCTTGACGTCCGCCGCTGGGATCGGACCAATTGACGATACTTGTGCCGCCGTGTAACCGATTGCGCCGATCTTGGCAACTGAGTCGGAAAATCCTTCTACGGTTTTTGTAAAGTCCCGTACGGTATACATCTGCGCGGCAATCACGTTTTGGCTCATTTGTGTTCTCCTGAAATGGGAGTATTGCTTGGCATTTGTCCTGTTCCAAGGTTCAAGTAAACAATGGATTGCCGCACATGCGCAAGTTGGGGGGACAGTGTGGCGGCGGGGCTTTGTCTGGCGCGCAACCGGCTCTGTGGTACAATTCTGCGCATATTTCTATGTGGCGGCGCGCCCTTTCTGGAGTTCAGGGAGAATCGGTAAATTCAATGTACGACGAGACAGTTGACGAAACGCTCTCCGCAATTCGTCAACGGCGGATGGTCCTGCCTGCGATACTCTTTCTGGTTGGGCACCGTCCGCTGGCATTCGCTTTCGGGCAGATGCTCCTTATTCTACAGCCGTTGGCCGGGCTTCTGGGCGCAGACGGGATCGGCGCCTGGGGCAAACTACTCTCCCAACCGGGCGGTCCTTCCGCACTGACAGAACGGCTGGAGGACCTGTTGCAAGAGGACTCTGATGCAACGCATGAGCAGGAAACCGAATTGTGAACTATTACCCGGACCCGGAACAGTTGGCCTCGGCTTGGCGGCAGCTGGCAGACACCGCCAACGAGAACGGCGAAACACCTCTGTTCCCGCTTGGGATTGACTCGCTATACCGGAACAGCTGGCTGAACCTGCTCGCACTCAACCGCATCGCCCGCCAAAACCTGGGGCCGCAGCACCCGACAATAGTTGCCGGGGGCGAGGGTTGGCTCTGGCTGTTTGCGATGCATGTATGGCGGCCCGGTGGGGGTGGCTATGGGCACAAAGTCGCAGCTGACTCCCGCCCGAAAGTAGCGGGGAGACCAAAAGGCCAATCGGAAGATTTCGACGATGCCGGGCGTACTGTCCTTTTTGCGGGCGCAGACAGCGCTCTCTACACCGCCACGCTGAACCTCGCAGCACAGCGGCGTGATAACAGCGCACTGCCGCCGGGTCTTGATTGGTCCACATCCTTGTCTGCGTCACCCGGCGTAGAAGGCGCGGACTTCGAACTGTTGCCGGCCCTTGTCACAGAGGAGGTCGTGTCCGAACCCGTGGCGCCCGGGGAGAACGACCGGTTGCACAAGGCAGAGCGCTGGGCAAGCGGGCTGCTGGCGCTCGCGCTTCTGATCGCCGCATTCTTCGGATAACTGAAAGTGTTCTCTTCCCGTCCGGGCTGGTCAAATCGAATCGGCCTTCTGGTTGCACTTGCAAGCGCCTTGTTGGTCATATCCACCCGCTTCGGGTTGGCGATCATGCCGCCTGCCGCTGCAACCACGCTCTACGGTTGGGCGCTGCTGCTTGGCGCCTTCGCGCTGCTCCTGGGCATTGCCAACGCACTCTGGTATCACCTTGTCAGAGTTCAACGCGGGCAGAGAGAGTGGCTTCTCAGTCTGCTACTCTTAGTCGTCTTCGCCCTCGTTTTTGGGGCCGGAATCTCATCGCCTGAAGGATCGGTAAGCCCGCTCATAGAGTGGGTCTTTGACGCTGTGTTGGCGCCGGGGCAGGCAACACTCTACGCGCTAACCGGTTTCTTTCTGCTGAGCGCCGCCTACCTCTATCTTCGCATCAATCGGCCCGGCGGTCTGTGGATTCTGACCGGTGCCCTGCTGATGCTCCTGGTGCAGACGCCCTTTTTCTATCAGATCATGCCGAAGACGCTGATCGATCTGGTCGACTGGCTGCTTTCCTGGCCTGTGATGGCCGCCATGCGCGGCGTTCTGCTGGGCGGCGCGCTGGCCGTTTTGTTCATCAGCCTCCGCCTGATCGTGAACAGCGTGAAATAAGATCCACCAGGCGAAATTGGCCGCGTACACTTTTGGTTACCTTCGACTTTCGCTCGTAGCATACTGACTTGGAGATCGCTGCGCCAATGGCGAAGTCCGATTGTCCACACTGCGGATACAGCAACCCGAATGACGCCCATTTTTGTGTCCACTGCGGCACAAACCTGGCGCGCACGCAGTTGCCGCCCGCGTCCGCCGGCGAGTCAGCTGATGAGCCAGGCGCAATCGCCGCAGACCAGGAGGAAGATCCTCCCCAGGCGCCCGCGGAAGACGCCGGGGAATACGCCGCCGCCCAGACCTCCGACCCCACCTACTCTCGCACGTGGCCACATTCAACCGGCGAAGAAGAAGATGCCGCCCAGGTTTCAGGCCAGGAGGAATCGCAGCCCGCTGCGGCACAACCGGATCCTCTCTTAACCGACCTTGGGGGCCTGCTCGAACCGGCGGATCCACTGGCATATGCGACCTCTGGCGCCGACGCATTCGATCCCTCTCGCAGCCCCTCACATGCGGTGTCCAGTGAACTGACTGTAAACGAAGAAGAGCGCCGACAGCTGCGCCAGCTGTTTTCCGAGGACCTTCCACTGGCGGTCGGCGCGAACCCGGACATGGCCCCAAGCACAGCTGAGCCGGCAGCAGGCGGCAGCGGCCTGCCGCGGCGGCCCTGGCTCGAATGGCTACTGCTGCTCGGCTTGACCGGCGCGCTGCTGTGGGGAGCGAAGACGCCCACTGGCGGGACTGGACCACACCCCTTCCCCGGACTTGAACAAGCGCATCTGCAGATCGACACATTGCGCCCAAACAGCCTCGTCCTTGTGAACTGGGCTTACGACCCGGCGACCGCCGGCGAAATGGACCTTGTGGCGCAGCCGGTGATAGAGCATCTTCTCCACAAGCAGGCGAGGCTGATTGTCGTCAGCCAGCTGCCGGGCGGGCCCGCTATGGCGCGTCGCGTGATCGCCAGGGCCGAGGAATCTGTAAGGCGGCCTGCCCGCGCCCAGGTTTCAGCCACCCAGATCATCGAGGGAGGCTTTCTCCCCGGGGGTGCCGCCTCACTACCTCTTCTCGCCATTGCCCCTGTCCAGACCCTGCCGGTCGACCCGCGCTGGGTTGACCTCAGAGAACGATTCAGCATCGCAAGCCTTGCCGACACTGGGCCAGCGCTAACCCTGGTGATCGCCGCCCGCGCCGAAGATGTGCGGCGCTGGCTGGAGCAGGTGCAACCTATCAACGACGGTACAGTTATCGCGGTAACCAGCGCAGTTGTCGACCCGGCCCTGCGCCCCTTTCTGCACAGCGGGCAACTGGCCGGGCTTGTGAGCGGCTGGGACGGCGGCAACGCTTATCTTCGCCGGTCGGAGCGCACCCGCAGCGTCGCGGAGCAGGCTCGCTCATCAAGACTGACCAACGGCCAGAACTGGGGGATAGGCATACTGTTTGTCGTCATCCTGCTCGGAAATCTGGCCGGGCTGACTGAACGGAGGTTGCTGTGAGCCCTTTCAGCGGCAGCCTGCCCGGCGCCCTGCAAGATGCCGGCCTGGTTCTGGGTCTCGTCATTTCTCTGACCATCGGCAGCTATCTGATCCGAGACAATTTTCTGGCACGCTTAGGCCAGTACGTTCTGGTCGGCGCCGGACTGGGTTATATGGCGGTGCTCGCCTGGCGCAACGTGCTCTGGCCAAGGCTCTTCGCGCCTCTCATCGCAGATCCCTTGTCATGGAGTTCCGCGCCGGAGCCGGCACTGCTGAAAAGTTGGCTGCCTCTTGTTCTGGGGCTGCTCATGTGGGCAGGGGGCGTGGAGCTACTTCGCCGACCGCCCAGAAGGCCGGGCGGAAGGCAGCTTCTGCGCTTGCTGGCGGTTATTCCTGCAGCCATCCTTGGCGGCGTCGGCCTGGGGGTTGGTGTAAGCGGCGCATTGCAGGGGACGCTGTGGCCCCAACTCACTGCGGCACTGCAATCCCCACTGGCAGCTGTGGCAACTGCGGCCGACGCGTCCACCGCAGCCGGGCAGGCGACGTGGCTGGTCAGATTGATCACTTTGCTGATCACCGGCGGAGTCCTGATTCACCTGCAGCCTGGCCGCGCCACCGGCGCGAGCGCGCAAGGCCCCACTTCGCGGCGGTCTTCCAGGTCGGAGGATACGGAGATCGCCGCCCAAGGGCGAGCCGGTCCGTACAGAATACTCATCCTGAAACTGCTGGTAGTATGGGGAGGCATCGGTCGCCGGGCTTTGTGGCTGGCCGCAGGCATTATCTTCGCTCGACTCGTGTCGGCCCGTTTTTCGCTCGTACTGGCTCGCCTGGACTACTTCTTGTTTGAAATTCCCCGCAGCGATCTTTGGCAGCTGTTGTGGGCTGCTGTACGTGGAGCCGGTTCATGAACGCATTACCTGTTCAACCGTCCCCCGTCTCGGGTATGGGACGTCCGGCAGCTTCGCTGGCTGATTTCGCTCCGCAAAGCATTCTGGCCCTGGCCGCAGAGCCGCAGCGCGCTGCGGCTGTACTGATTGAACCGGTGGAAGAAATCTACCGGATGGTTGGATGGCAGACTGTAGAGTTGCCCGCGCAGGTCAGTCCCGACGAATGCACTGCGGCCCTGGTCCAGGCAGTCAACCGATTGGAAAAGCAGTTCAGCATCTCGCTGTGGGATGCGGAACAGGACCGCCCCCGCCTGCACGAGTCCGGTCCTGTTTTCGTGGAAGGTGTCGGCCAGGCGATCGCGGTCGCGGATCTGCTGCCACCTCTGCGGGTATGGATGGCCGGACTTTCCGGCGGCGGCAGTCTTGCCGCCGGCGAGGCGGCGCTCGCCGGCGCGCTGTGCAGCCCGATTGCCACCTATCTGCCCGCTCCCCACCAGAGCGCGAGTGCTCTGGCAAGGGAACTTCAGGCGCTGCACCCTGATGTTATTCTGATCGTCGGCGGCTACGAACAGATTGGCCGCCATAGCCAGGAACAGGTGCTTGCCCTGAGCCACCACGTGATCGAAGCCGCCGTCCAGCTGCCTGACGACGACCGGCCGCTCTTCTGTTTTGCCGGCAACAGCCAGTCCGCCAGTGCCGCGCTGGCACGTTGGCAGGAGTGGGCCAACGGGGCCGCGGCCGTGGTGGCCGATAATGTGCTCTTCGCGGCCGGCAGTAACAGCGACACCGCTCTGCATAACGTGCTGGAGCGGTATCACTGGCAGCGTTCCTTGCACATGCCTGCTATGCGAAGAATCGCAGGCTGGGTTGACCACCCGTTTGCACTGTCCAGCACCCAGTGGGCATTTGCCCAGGCGGTCCGCATTTGGATGCGGCGCCATCAGCTGCCCGCACTGCATGGGCTGTATGCAGGCGCGGATCGTTGGCTGCACGTCTGGGCTTGGCAGGTGGCCGGCCAGGAAGACACAGGGCTGCGGGTCAGTTGCGTGCGTCCCGGAGAACGACCCGAAATTCTGGCTGACTGGCCGCCCCTCCGCCTGGTCAGCGGCGACTGGCCGGCGCAATGGCCGCGCCCGTCTCAGCCACCGGCCGCCGCGGGACCGGGACGGGCCGCCGCCACGCCCGCTTACTGGTGGGATCCGCTGGGTCTTGTCCCTGCAGTGGCCGGCGCCGGCCAAGCCGCGCCGGAAGCGGCGCTGCAGGTGCTGGCGGCAGACATTCTCCTGGAGGACGCTGCCCATTTCGCCATCGCTTGACGCAGCGGACCAAGTTGGCGACAATGGTGGAAGCTCTCCGCCGCAAGAAAATTGGGCCGCAAAAGGCTTTCAACTGGAGGTCCCATGACAAATACGTTGCGTCTGTCCGATGGAAGCTACATGCGGCAGACCGACATTGAGCCAATCATACAGTTGCTCAATAGTTCCCGCTGCGTTGAGATAACGGGGTTCAGCAATGTGGGCAAATCTTCGCTTATGCGACTGCTGGCTCACGCAGATGTGTGGCTGCACCAGTTGGGCGAAGAAGGCAGTGCATTCCTGCCGGTCTATATCGACTGTAACCGCATGTTGGAAATGACGGAGCAGGGATTCTATGAATTGGTGCTGCGCTGTTTACAGGAAAGCAGCACGGTTCTGGCCGGAAGCCCCGAATTGCAGAGCGCCTACGAGGGCTTGGTGGCGCCCGCCAACGTCTTCCAGGTGCCCCTCAGCTTCAGCAATGGCTTGACCGCCGCCCTGCAAAACAGCCAGTTCAAGCTGATCCTGCTGTTTGACGAGTTCGACGAACCGTTCCAGCAGATCGACAGTCGCGTGTTTCTCAACCTGCGGGCCAAGAAGGATCGCTTCGGCAACCGGCTCGTCATTGTGACCGCGACCGTAAGGCCGCTGGCCGCGCTGCGGCCCGGCGAACACAGCAGCGAGTTCGGAGAACTGTTCTCCCATCAGCTCTGGCGCCTGGCGCCTCTCCCCCGCCATGATGTGGAACGTTTCATGCGAAGTTTCGCCGCGCGCCACAGCGTCGATCTGTCCGCAGAAGACATCGACTTCGCCTACCAGTGGACCGGCGGTCATCCCGGCTATCTGGCAGGGGTCAGCCGCATAGTGGGCAATGCGGTGGCGGCGATCGATCCGCGCAGTCATGGCAAGGTGGATCGCTTTGTCTTACATCGCGGCCTGATAGATCAGTTGCGCCAGGACCCGACCCTGCACACCGAGAGCGAGAAAATCTGGGGCAGCTGCACATCCGACCAACAAGAGACCATGCGCCACCTATTCTCCGGGCTGGAGGCTGACCCCGCCTGCCTTTCGCAATTGATGAATCATCATCTCCTGGTTCAGGTGAGGGAGGAGCTGCGCGCGTTCTGCCGTCTTTTCGCCGAGTATGTTCTGGCTCATCAGACCGATACCGCCGCCGGAGAAGGCATCTATCTGGAAGACGAAAGTGGCGAGGTCACTGTCAATGGCCGCCAGATCGACCTCACCGCGCTGGAATATGAGTTGATGAAGCTGCTCTACCAGAACAGCAACAGAATTGTAGACAAGTACCAGATTGTCAAAGATGTATGGGGCGACGAAGGCCTGCGGGAAGTGGACGATGCCCGCATCGAGAAGCTGGTCAGCCGGCTGCGCCAGAAAGTGGAGCCGGACGCCGCCAATCCTGTTTACATCACAACGGTTCGGGGGCGGGGATACCGGCTGGTTGCAGACTGAGCGGGCGCAACTGATGCAAATCCCAAACGAGACCAAGAGCTTGCGTATAGCGGCAGAGCGCGCGAGACGCTTGCAGTCCCGGGATACCGCCCGTAAACGAAGTCTTGGTCTCAAGTTGAATTTGCATTAGCTCTCCTCTTGGGACACCCTTAAACGCTTGGGCTGCGCGATCCAGTTCGCAGGTGTTTGGCAAATTTTGTACGCTTCGCCCTTCGGTCTATACTATATGCATTCTGGAAATCGCGGCCCTGTCAGCCGCCGTGATCTGCTCTCATGCAGTGGAGTGGGGGCGCAATCTACACCAATATTACAAGGCAGAATGGCGCTATGGCTGAATCTATTCAGGCAGACGAAGTCCGGGAATTGATGACCTTCAAGAGTAGACCAAAGTCGATGGTGTCGGCAACCGCCCTGCTGATTGCCGGAACTCTGACTTTCACGATGGGAATTGACCGGCTCTTTTTCGTCGAGGCCATCGCCTGGACCTTTCTGATCTGGGGCGCACTGCTCCTCTACGGTCACACCATCGACATGGGGACGGTTTACGAGGTCTCCGAGGACGGTCTGGCGATCAATAGCCCCTTGCGGTTTTGGGCGCTTGCGCGCAAGTGGGATTGGGGGCACATCACGCACCTGGATCTGATTGTGAAGAGGGCTGAAGCGGGCGAGGACGATGTGGATATGCACGTTCACTACACGCCGGAAGGCTCGACCGTCCTCTTCCGCGAGGATCTTCCCTATCTTCCCGACCTGGCCGAGGAAATTGCCAGCCGCGCCGGCCTGAAGCCGGAAAGTGGTCAGGCCATGCAGAGCTTCAGTTCGATTCCCCAGGACGAAAAGGCAACTTTCACCTGGAAGTAGCGCACCTCAATCACTTCTCCTGCGCAGACAACAGAGCTTTCGCCTTCGCACTCCCCTATGACGCCTGTTGGGCAGAAATATCCATCAGATGGATCTGCCTACCGTTGCCGCCATGGGCTGAATCGATGGTGATCAGACTCCCATCCGGGCTGGACCGCGGGTGTAGATCGCAGCGCCATTCGCCTGCATACTCTGGCGCCGCGCCAAACTCGCCCAACTCGTGGCGCTGGCCACTTTCCACATTGTAGAGATACAACTCCTGGACTTTCCCGTCGCCTCTCGGCACCGGATAGGTATCGATCAGAATCCAGTTTGTGTCGGCAAGATAGGTGCAGTGCCCGTCCACCTTCATCACCCCTTTGCCGATCACCTCTACCTCCTGCGTGCCGTCCCGAAAAACATAGAAAGCGTCTTCGTGTGATGGATGCCTGGCCCACGCCAGGATGTGTTCCGGGTCGCGCCAGATGAAGTGGGATGTGTACCCGTATTGGCCCACCCCATAGATGTCCGAGCCGTCAGCCGCGGCGGTCATCATCCGCGTGTGGAGGCCCGATTCCCCCCAACGACAGCGGTGCAAGAAAATAAATCGGGAACCGTCGGTGTTGAACAGAAGATGGTTGAAGTAGTGTTTTGCCTCGCTCAGATCCCGGTGGGGATCCGGGATTGCCGCCACTTGCGCGATCGAAATCAGGAATGTTGCCGCGCCCGTCTCCAGGTCCACGCTGTAGATACCGGCGTCGTCCGGCGCCAGCAGATCGAGGTTCGGGTCGGGGAGACCGGCGTAGCCGTAGCCGGGCCGCATGTGGTTGATGCGGCGAAAGTCGGCGCCGATGGCGGTGCGACCGTTGGGTGAAACGGTATAGATCGGAGACCCCAGTGTGCGCTTCTTGCCCGAATGTACATCCAGAACATGGCAGACGAAGCGATCGCCCTCGCGATCGTTCCAGATAACCTCCCTGTCGGATCCAGGTATCCACTGGAGCATACAGCCCTGTTGCCAGCACCACGCCCGCGTCTCGCCCAGCTCAATCCAGCGGTCGCCGTCAGCCAGATCGATCATACCGACCCTGATCACATCCTCTGCGGTTGGCGAGCGATGCTCGAAATCGACCTCCATCCCCAGCACATAGCGGCCGGAGGGATCAAACTGCAGCTTGTCGTAGTAACCGAACCAGTGATGCTTCGGCCCCGAAGTGATCGGACGCATGCTCATTATCGCGCTCTCCTTGACTGTGTTCTATTGGGTTCATGCCGTGCCGGCGCCGGTCAGGTCCAACTCCTCGGCAAAATGGCAGGCAACGTAACGATCACCGGCGACCGTTCGCAGGTCCGGGGTCTCCTGCTGGCAGCGCTCCTGGGCGTAGCGGCAGCGAGGATGAAAGTAACACCCGGATGGCGGGTTGGAAGGATCGGCTACTTCTCCCTCCAGGACGATTCGCTCCCGCTGGCTGGCGGCAGGGTCTGTTACATGCACCGCGGAAAGCAATGCCTCGGTGTATGGATGCAGAGGCTTGCGGTAAAGATCGTCGGCCTCGGCCACCTCAACCAGCTTGCCCACATACATCACCGCCACCCGGTCGCTGATGTGCTTGACAACGCCGAGATCATGAGCGATGAACAGGTAGGTCAAGTCTAGTTCTCGCTGGAGGAACTTGAGCAGGTTGAGAATCTGCGCCTGCACAGAGACGTCGAGCGCGGAGACCGGCTCATCGGCGATGACGAGCGTGGGGTTGAGAATGAGGGCGCGTGCAATGCCGATGCGCTGGCGTTGTCCGCCGCTGAATGCGTGGGGGTAGCGGGTGATGTACTCCGGCCGCAGCCCGACCAGCCGCAGCATCTCCACCACCCTGTCCTCTAATTCGGACCCCTTTCTCATGCCGTTCAACCGCAGGGGTTCGCCGATAATATCCTGAATCGTTTTGCGGGGATTGAGCGACGTGTACGGATCCTGGAAGATCATCTGCAAGTGGGAACGCATCGGCCGCAATCCCGAGTTGTCGAGAGCCGCCAGGTCATATCCCGCGCCCTCTTCTCCGTGAGGCCGAAACTGAATGCTTCCTGCTGTAGGCGCGTACAGACGCATGATCACGCGGCCCACGGTCGTTTTGCCGCAGCCGCTCTCGCCCACCAGACCCAGCGTCTCGCCCTTTTGCAGCGCAAAGTCGACGCCGTCCACTGCCTTGATGTGGCCGACGACTTTGGAGAATATCCCTGAAGAGATTGGGAAGTGCTTTTTCAGCCCATTGACTTCCAGCAATGGATAGCTGTCTGAATTGCTACTGATGGCTGGCTTCCTCTGCAGGTGAGCGGCTTTCCTTGTCCGCGTGTTCGGTATACAGAAGGCAGCGCACCTCTCTGCCATCTTCCAGAGTGATGGGCTGGGGCACGATCTCGTCGCAGACTCCAGGCATGAAGTCCGCACAGCGCGGATGAAAGGGGCAACCGCTGAGCGTGCTGTAGGGGTCTGGTACAACGCCCCGGATCGTCTGCAACCACTCCCGCTTCTGGTCCATGCGCGGCAGCGACTCCAGCAGGGCGATCGTATAGGGGTGCTTGGGGTCGCGGAAGAGGTCGGCGGCTGCGCTCCGTTCGACGATTTTGCCCAGGTACATCACCGCCACCTCATCGGCCATGTCGGCGACGACCCCCAGATCATGGGTGATGAACATGATTGCCATGTCCAACTCGGCCTGCAGCCCTTGCATCAGTTCGAGGATCTGGGCTTCGGTGGTCACGTCCAGCGCCGTGGTCGGTTCATCGGCGATCAGCAGGCTGGGGTGGCAGGAAAGCGCCATCGCAATCATCACCCGTTGGCACATCCCGCCGCTGAGTTGGTGGGCGAAGGCGTCCATGCGCTGCTCCGCCAAAGGAATATGCACTTGTTGCAGCATTTCAATGGCGATACCTTCTGCCTCGGACGGAGTTACATCCTGATGCAGCAGGATATTCTCGGTGATCTGGCCGCCGATACGGTGGACCGGACTGAGCGAGGCGCGCGGCTCCTGGAAGATCATCGCGATCTCGCCGCCGCGAATCGTGCGCATCTCCGGTCCTGTGTCGGAAAGTTGCAACAGATCCACGACGGTGCTTTGACCATCTTCGTCGGCCCGGGAATAGAGGATCTCGCCGCCGACGGTGTGACCTGGGGGCCGCACCATCCGCATGATCGAACGGGCTGTAATGCTTTTGCCGCAGCCACTTTCGCCCACCACTCCCAAGACCTGCCCGCGGCGGATCGAGAAAGTAGTGCTGTCTACCGCCTTGGCGATCCCCTCGGCCATAAAGAAGTGGGTCTGCAGGTTCTTTATTTCGAGCAGCGCGTCCATCAGATGTACTTTAATTTGTGTTTGGGGACCAGAAGCTGAAATGAAAACCGGAATTGAGACGATACGATTTACAGGTCTGCATAAGGGTCAGCCGCGTCGCGCAGGCCGTCGCCGATGAAGTTGAAGGCCAGCACGGTGACGATTACGAACATCGCCGGCCACAGGATCCACGGGTGAATGGCAATCTCGACAACCTGCTGCGCGTCCTTCAGCATCACCCCCCAGCTGACCGCCGGCGACACCAGCCCCAGTCCCAGGAAACTCAAAGCCGTCTCGCCCAGGATCATGTTGGGGATAGCGAGCGTGAGGTCCACCAGCACGTAACTCATGAATGAGGGGACCAGGTGCTGCCAGATAAGGTACCACTGGTTTGCGCCGGCCGACTGCGCGGCCAACACAAAATCTTCATCGCGCAGGGAGAGGAACTTCCCTCGCACGACCCGCGCCAGCGTCGTCCAGCCGATAAGCGAAAGGATGATTGTGATGCCTAAATAGATGTAAATCTGCGGCCAGTCCGCTGGCAGGGCTGCGGCCAGACCCATCCACAGCGGAATGGTTGGGATTGAACGAATAAACTCGATCAGCCTTTGGATCACATTGTCGACTACCCCACCGTAGAGCCCGGAGAGTCCCCCCAGGAGTAAACCGATGAAAAGGCTGATCGAGACACCGACAAGTCCCAACGATAGTGAAATGCGGCCTCCAAAAAGCACCCGCCCAAATATGTCACGCCCAAACTTGTCGCCGCCCAGCAAAAACACTGGCCCGACCTCCTCGACATTTTCCACGCCGAAGAGATGCCAGTCCATCTCGAACAGGCCCCAGAGTTTGTACGGATCGCCCTTCACGAAGAACTGGATAGGATACTCCTGGCTGCGGTCTTCGACAAAGTCGCGCGTAAATGTCTCTTTGTTTGTCTCGATCGTGACAGCGTAGACAAAGGGCCGCCGCCAACTACCATCATCGCCGCGGATGTGGATGTCTCTAGGCGGGAGATAGAGTTGCTTGTTGAAGCGATGAAATCTGTCATACGGCGCTATCATGGGCGCAAACAGGACGGAAAGGTAGATGAGCAAGAGAAGCCAGAACCCCAGAACTGCCAGTCTGTTTTTGCGGAAGCGAATGAACATCAACTGCCGCGGCGTAAGATACTGGACTCGGGTCTCGCCGACCGTTCCTTCAGCGTCAAGAAGGTCAGACAAATTCCCGCTCTCATAGGGAGATGTGGAATGCTCTGCGCTTGGGTTGACTGCGCTGGTCATGTCGTTCCCCGTTCTCCGTAGCGAATGCGCGGGTCAACCCACGCCAGCAGAATATCGGAGATCAGCGTGCCGATCAGCGTTAACGTGCTCAGGATCATGATAAAGCTGGCGGCAAGATACAGGTCTTGGGACATCAGCGCCCGCCACAGGAGTGGTCCGGTCGTGGGCAGGTTCAGCACCAGCGCCACCAGTACGGTGCCGGAGACGATCTGGGGTAGTTGCCAGCCAACTGTGCTCAAGATTGGGTTAAGAGCCACCCGCACCGGATACTTCATCGTAAGCGGGCCTTCGCGCAGACCTTTTGCGCGCGCCGTCTCCACATAGGGGCGCCCCAGTTCGTCGAGCGTCGTCGCCCGCATCACGCGTATCGTACCGGCCGTTCCTGACGTGCCCACAATCACAACCGGCAGCCACATATGCTTCAGCATGTCCCAAATTCTGCCCACGCTCCAGGACGCGTCCAGATATTCTGCGGAGAAGAGCCCGCCAGCATTGGCCCCAAAAAACTTGATGCCGATATACATAAATATGAGGGCGAGTAGAAAATTAGGGGTAGCCAACCCGATGAATCCTATGAATGTAAAGGTGTAATCGGTCACACTGTACTGGCGCGTGGCTGAATAAATGCCGATCGGGATAGCCGTGGCGTACACAAACAGCAGCGTGAAAAAGGACATGATCATTGTCAACATCAGCCGCTCGCCGACCAGCCTGTTGACGGGACGATCCCAATAAAAGGACAACCCCATATCCCCGCGTACAAAGTTCGTGATCCACTTGAAATACTGTACATACGCTGGCTGGTTCAGCCCGTAATACGCCCGCAAGCCGGCAATTTCCTCTTCGCTCAACTCCTCTCCCGCCGCCGCAAGATTGGCAACGTATGTCGTCAGGTAATCGCCCGGCGGAAGCTGGATGATCACGAAGCTGACGATCGATATGAAGATGAGAGTCGGGATGAGCTGCAGAACGCGCCGCAGTATGTATTCTCGCATGTCTTCAGTGGTCAGTGGTCAGTGGCTGGTGATCAGTAGCCTGCGAAGAGACAGGCCACCGATCACCGACCACTGGTGTTTGCTAACTCTGCTTATAGAAGAACTGCTCCGGATGTACGGGCACGGCGCGAATCACCGAGAAGCCCCACACGCCGTCGTCGGGGAAATTGGTGAAGTTCTTCTTCATCAAGACCGGCTTGGGGATGCCTACCGTGCCAAAGCCGGGCAGGTAGTCGTAGAACCACTCCCATAGCTCGCGCGAGATCGCGATGTGCTCCTCTTCGGTCACCGCGTCGATCATATCCTGCCAGCGGTTGTAGACCCACTTCACCTCTTCCGGCGGCTCCACTGCAAGCTCGTTTTCCGGGTCGCCGTCCAGCCAGATACCATACCCTTTACCCCACGGCACGGCGCACAGACCGGGATGGTTCAAACGCGGGCACCAGACCCAGGTAATATCGGAGATGTCGCCTTCCCAGCCTGACATCCCGATATCGTTGGCCGCCACCAGTTCCATCAGATGCGAGCGATTGATCGGCCGGATCGACGGGTCGAGCCCGACGGCGCGCCACTGCTCAATCACCAGCTCGAAAACGTCGATAATGTCGGCCTGCTCGGTGTCCAACTGGATTACCCAGGTCACGCGAGAGCCGTCCGGGAATAATCTGTAGCCATCCGAATCCTTCTCAGAATAGCCCGCCTGGTCGAGCAACTCCATCGCCATATCCGGGTCAAACTGCGCCCAATGCGACTCATCGCCCTCCTGGTAGTATTTCGAATTCGGCCAGGCCGCCCACTGCCGCGGTTCGCCCAGACCGAAATAGACCACATCATTGATCTCTTCGCGGTTCAAAGCTATCGACATTGCGTGGCGCACATCCTTGTTGCCGAAGAACTCCCGAACCTGCGGGTCTTTGTGTGTATGGTTGGGATTTATGGTCGTGCGCCCTGGAAAAGTCGACTTCCACATTTTTAGCTTCAGGTCTGCCGACTCCAGGTTGGCCATGTACAACTCCATGTTGGACAGATCGGCTTGACGACCTGCGAACTCCAACTCGCCCGCGATCAACTTGGCGTTGGCGACTTCACGATTGTCGATGACGAACACGATCGTATTGTCGATGTAGGGCAGCTGGTTGCCGGCCGTGTCTACTTTCCAGTAGTAGGGATTACGCTCATAGGTGTGGTGGTCAGGTGCGTCGTCGACGCGAATAAAGGCCGTCATGCCGGGCAAGCCGACTTGTGCCGGAATAGTCGAACCGACCCTTCCTCTATCGCGAATGAGTTGCCGCCACTCTTCAAAACCCGCCTCTTCCGTCATCGCGGCAATCTCGTCGGCATCGCCGAAATCGGGATGGAACTGCTTAAGGTAGTGGGCCGGCTGCCACAAACCGCCTTGTGAACCAGAGTAGAAGGTCTCATGCAGAACGATCAGGGGATAGGGCTTGGAGAAGGAGAGCTTGATCGTGTAATCGTCGATCTTCTCCATCTGCAACGGGTCGCCGGTGGACGACGCCCCCGCCTTCCATTGGCTAGGCGGACCGCCGGGCGCGTACTCCTCGTTGAGCCAGAGGTCATGCCAGGAAAACATGAAATCGTCGGCGCTGAAACGAGCCCCGTCCGACCACATGAGGCCCTCGCGCAGATGCAGGATCTGCTCGGTGGCGTCCTCGTTGAACTCCCAGCTTTCGGCCAGGCCGCTGGTGATCGAAGAGAAGTCCGACGCAATGCGCAGAATCAACTCGGTGCCCATAACCGCCTGCGGGTCGCCAAACATAGCATTGGGATTGCCGATGGCAACGCGGGTGGTGCCCCCGTACTGGCCGATCTCCTCCAGCGTCTCGATGACCACGGGGTTGGCCGGAAGACGTTCATCCACCGGAGGCAGCTGGCCCGCCGCAACCCGTTCCGCCAGCAGCGGAGACTCGTTGTATTTGGACATTGACCCGGATTCAGCGGCCGGCTCTGCGGCCGCGGGGGCGTCGGCGGCGGCCTCTGGTTCGGCGCCTTCGTCCGGCGCGCCGCACGCTGCCACTAACGCGGCCGCGGCCGAGAGACCGCTCATCCGCAGAAAAGTTCTACGATCCATTCCGTTCTTCATAGTCATCAGTTCCTTTCGGTTGGGTTGATTCGAAGAGTTGCTTTAATACTCGTTTGTCGATTGGAGATGGATGGACTGGGGGACGCCGTAGCTTTACTTCCAGAAGAGAATCTGCCATGACTTCCAGGGCGTCCGAATTATAGCACTTCGGCTTCGGCGAGCGCAACTTACTCGCTCATATCAACCGAAGTATTGAGAACGGTCAACATGACCCACTCCATCATGCCCCGCCAGTATTCATAGCGCTCTGGAGTGGCCCCTTGAACTACGACCGAATACAGGTTCTGCCCCGCGCAGAAGAGACGAGCCCGCCGCCGGCGGGTTGTCCCGTCCTGGATGAATGTGCAGACCCACTCCTGGCACCAGTCGCCCACGTCGGCGAGGACCTCCAGCCTTTCTACGACACACCCTTCAAGTCGCTTCAGCCCCTCTTCGACACCGTCTGCCAACAGCGAGCTTTCCTCCGCCGCCAGCGGCTGGCCCATGTCCTGGACTGTGATCGAAATAAATGTGGCCTCGTCTGACGGATCCGGGTAGAGGCTGACCGCTGGATTGGGCGTATCCGTTTCCTGCAGTTGCCATTGGGGTGGATACCAGAAGGAGGGATGGCCCTCGGCGTGCTTGTACATCTTGACGGAGGTGAATCGCGGCCTGGTGGGCTGATTTGTTGATGACATAGGGTTAGCCAGTCTCGGTTGGAGAGGTGTTGACTTGCGCGTTCTTGAGCAGAGGTCGATGTCGTAGGACGGCGCAACTATTCCCGCACGATCCGGGCACCGTTGCGCCGTCCCAGGTTTTCTTCAACATGCCGGGCTGACTCTAGCAGAGGCGCCTAACTCCTCGCTCCTGCCAATAGCCTGTGCGGCAGCATGGTCTACATGTGATTCTCGGGATCTTCCCAGAAGAGCAGCTGCGGATTCAGGAAGTGTTCATCTTCCAACCCATCGTTGACCGGCTGGCCGGAGATGTAGTTGTGCATCTTGTCCTTCATGATGATCAGCGCCGGCGACTGTCCCAGGTAGCCTACAATCGGGATCTCCACAGCCCAGATATCCAGGATCTGCGTGAATAGTTCATTGCGCGTGGCCGGATCCGGCTCGGAACTGACCTGGTCCCAGATCTCCCAGATCTTCCAAAGGAAGTGGCCGTCCGGCGGCGGTTCGCCATTGGCGTCGCCCTCGTCGACTTTCCAGCGTCCATACGCGCCCGCCCAGGGCCGGTCCAGCTCCGTCCCAATCCAGGGTGAAGGCGTGAGAATAGGAAGCAGATCACGGTACCCGCCCCAGTATACGGCGTCTTGGGTATTGGCCGACCAGTGCTCGGTATAGAGCGATCGCTCCATCCCCTTGTAGGTTGCTTTGAGGCCGATTTCGCTATAGTACTTGATGATGGTAAGGACCGAATCTTCTTCCGGCGTACCTGACTGGGAGGTTCCCTCGATGATGAAACTCAGGGTCTCGCCGCTGCCGTCCTTCCACAGCCTGAAGCCGTCGGCGTCGCGCTCAGAATAGCCGGCGTCGTCGAGGAGCTGATTAGCCCGATCCGGGTCGTATTCGGCGTAGGCATCGGTCAGTTCTTGATGGAACTGAGGCGACTGCTCCAGGGGGCTGTACTGGCGCGTGGTCAGCAGGCCGTCCCACACCAACTCGTTCAGCGCGTCCCGGTCGACTGCCAAAGACATCGCGACCCGCACATCCCGAACCTCGAACAGCTCGCGTACGCGCGGATCCTGCGCGCCCTGGTTAGGGGTCACAACCTCGTGCCGGGTCGAGGTGCCGATAACCACGCTGTATTCGCCGGCCTCTTCATTCTCCTTGTAGAGGGTGAAGTTCCCCGTCTGGATGTGCCGCGCCTGGAAGTCGACTTCGCCGTTAATGACGCGCAGATTGAAGACGTCGTTGGTGTCGAAGAGGCGGTGCGTCACCTTGTCGATGTAGGGCAGTTGCTGGCCCTCCTCATCCACCTGCCAGAAGTAGGGGTTGCGCTCCATCAGGAAAAGCTCGGAGGACAACTCGTTCTTCGACAGCCACGGACCGATGTTGGGCCGATCGGGGTTCAGGTACCACCAGTTGCGGTCGACATAGTACTGATCCCAGGAATCTACGCCTGCTTCTTCGATCTGCGCCTCCAAGCCCTCCACGTCATCGGTCAGGTCCATGTGGAACTGCTTCATGTAATGGCCCGGCGAAAAACAGTGCGAACGGGCCACGTCAAAGGAGAAGAGAGGCTTGGGATGTTCGAAGGTCATCATCACCGTGTTATTGTCGGGAGCCGACACTACCATCGGCACACGCGGCGTACCCGTTCCCCAGCGAATCGAAACGGCTGGGGTCAGGTCCTCGTTGGAGAAATGGTTCTCATACCACCACGTGAAGCTGTCGCTATCGAAGGGTGTGCCGTCCGACCACTTCAACCCCTCGCGCAGATGGAAGGTCCACTCGCTGGCGTCAGCGTTGGTCTCCCAGGATTCGACCATGTTGGGGCGCAGAGTCAAATCCATGTTGTACCAGGTGAGGGACTCATTCTGCATCTTGGTCGGGCCCCAGCGGTCGGAGACGCCCTTGAAGCCGCGACGGATCGTGCCGCCATACTGGCCGACCTGCTCGACCGCCTCCAAAATTGCAGGACTGGCAGGCAGCCGTTCATCAACGGGAGGCAGTTCACCTGCTGCCACCAGTTCAGCCAGCATGGGAGCTTCACTGTACATGCTGGCCGGCGCCGCGGCCTCCTCGGCAGGCGCCGCGGTCGCGTCAGGCTCCGCGGCCATTTCGGCCTCTTCCGGCTCGCCGCCGGCTCCGCAGGCCACAGCCACCATTCCCGCGGTAGCCACACCGGAAATGCGCATGAACTCGCGCCGCGAAATCCAGTTGCCGTTTGATCTCAGACCTTTCATGAACTTTCTCCTTAAGTGTGCGTCATTACAAGGTTGATCTGTTCTGCCAATCGGATACGCAATGCCAACAACCACTTACAACGTCCGTCAATCCTGCACCCAATGCCACAGGCGCGTCCGGTTATAACCAAGCAACTCCAACTTGCCGTCCCCGTTCGTGTCGGCAATCGTGAACACCGCCCGCACGCCGGTATCGCCATCGTCGAAACGGTCTTCGGCATAGGTGCGGAGCGGCATATCCAACTCCTGGATGATCTTGCCGTGACCGTCGATGAGCATGGGCTTTTTGCCCTGGCACTCGGCAAAGATCACGTCGGCCTCGTGGCCCGCCAACTGCAAAGTTCTGCCGTATCCGGCCTTTTCCATGCGCCAGATCTCGTTGCCCCTGCAGTCGACCATATAGCCGCGAAAGCCGATGTGGGCCTTTTCGCCGTGGAGGCGCCGCTCGGTCAGGAACAGCTGCTTCGCCTCCCGCTCCGGCTGGAAATTGCCAACGGCGCAGGTCTGGATGTGTGTGCCTTCGAAAATCCAACGATCTTCGCCGGTTGCGGCATCCAGTACGACCAGGTCCTTGCCTGCGACCATCAGCAGTTCGGGCCTACCGTCGCCATCGATGTCATGAACGTGCAGATGATCGACGTGCGGCGCACGGGTCATCTCCTCCAGGTGCGGCTCCAGGTCAGGCCGCCACCAGATTTTGAGCCCGTCGGCGCGAACGCAGCAGTAGCCGATGAAAGCCTCTTCTTTGCCGTCACCGTCAATGTCGTAGAAGTCATGTTCATGCCCGGCCCCGCCGTAAAAGTGGCAGTTCCACAGGCAGGTCAAGTCGTCGGCGTAGATGTAGATGGGGTTGACGAAAGTGGAAACTAGAATGTCGCGCCGGGCGCCGAGACCGCGGATGTCACACAGCTGCAGGACACAGTTGGGGCCGGTCTCGACTTCTTTGCGATAGTAGCCGCGGTCGCCTTCGAGGATTCGCAGATAGCTGCGGCCATCGCGCTCGGTGACGTAGACGACTTCGGGGCGGCCGTCGCCATCGATATCGCTGACCGCGGCCGCGACTTCGTGCATGGCCCAGTGGCCTACTCCCAGGGGAGCGCCTTCCTGCCACATCACATCGCCGTCCAGCTTCATGGCGGTCACGCAGTGGACCTGCTTTTCGTGGCGGTAGCCGCCGGCCGACATGCGGGGAATGTGGGAGTCGCGGGCCTGAAAGAAGACGGCTTCCAACTCTCCGTCGCCGTCCAGATCTCCCAAGCGCATCCCGGTGTCGCCGAACCCGGTCGTATCAACTTCATTGGCAAGACGAAATGGACCTGTCATGGGTGCCTCTTTATTTTATTCCTGTGGGATTTGTCGCCATTGCCTTCACAAATCTGGACATTCAGACGCAACCGGAGAAGAGTAAAATTCGCTATTTCAATCGAAATTGCGGGGATGGTTGCTTGGTAGCTTACGTCATTCTAAAGGAAAAAAGCATACTCGTCAATTTTGAAGAAATGGAGACGTGAATCCCATGGTGGGGGTAGGTCAGGGGGCACCTCTGTTCAACTCCGCAGGCTGTGGGCGGAATGTCTGGAGCAGGATTTGCAGGATTTTTTGGGATTTTCAGGATGGGGGAGGACCTGCTGGCGCAGGTGCGCTCGTATGAGCGTTTGTCTGAACTGTGATTTATGGGATTGTGGGGATGGGCTGTGATTTTCTTGGCGACGATGTTGGGCGGGTGGTCTGATGCAGGATTTGCAGGATTTATTGGGATTTTCAAGTTGGCGGGAGAACTGCTGGTGCAGATGGGCTTATATGAGCGTTTGTCTGAACTGTGATCTAAGGGATTATGGAGATGGGCTGTGATTTTCTTGGCGACGATGTTGGGTGGGTGGTCTGATGCAGGATTTGCAGGATAATTTGGGATTTTCAGGATGGCGGGAGAACTGCTGTCGCAGGTGGGCTTGTATGGGCGTTTGTCTGAACTGTGATTTAAGGGATTATGGAGATGGGCTGTGATTTTCTTGGCGACGATGTTGGGTGGGTGGTCTGATGCAGGATTTGCAGGATAATTTGGGATTTTCAGGATGGCGGGAGAACTGCTGTCGCAGGTGGGCTTGTATGGGCGTTTGTCTGAACTGTGATTTAAGGGATTATGGAGATGGGCTGTGATTTTCTTGGCGACGATGTTGGGCGGGTGGTCTGATGCAGGATATGCAGGATTTTTTGGGATTTTCAGGATGGCGGGGGCGCGGCGACAGGAGGAGGGGCAACTTTGATGAACAGGACCCGGCCAGCCCAAAATTGTGACAGCTATTGATTCGGTCAAGGCCAATCGCTAAGCGCCTCTTTTACATCCTTGCTTGTAACCGGTCGAGCATCCGGGGCTAGGCGAAAGACGGGGATGCCACCGTCGACTTTAACGCGGTCCACCTCCTTGATCCCCCGCCGCGCCAGCTCTGATATTGCGCTGCCGAGGCTGCTGCCGTTTCGTGCGGCCATGGCTCGAGCGAGGGCGAGAACGTCGTCGTCAATTGTCAGTGTTATTCGCATATTGACATCATCGCATCAAGTTTTTCACGTGGTGAAGCTAGTGACGGCAGGGCCAACGTAGCCAGAGTTGGACGCCAGACCAGCCTACGAAGTGCGCCTTGGGCAGTTGAAGCAGCCTAGCGATACTCTGTCCCCATTTGCAGCAATTGCACAGTTCTAAGTCGATCCAAGTCGATCAAAGTGGATCCAAGTCGATCCAGGTCGTGGTGTTTCTTTTTTTCTGGGACTAAGAGTCAGGTTTTGCAAAGGTTTCCTTGCCGGCTCTGATCGGTTACGGGAAGTTGCGATACGGGCCATTTACAGGTTTAAAACAGCCTTCCTTCACCTTGAGATTTTCTTCTGGTAAGCGTAAAGGCCTTTCTGGGCCAGAACATTTGCGTCATTATGCTAGCGCTATTATAACATACGAATCGCGCCCAAAAGGGGCTACCCAACGTGATCCAGTCAGTGTCGCGAAGATTCGGCTCGATTCGATGCGGTTGCCCCGCTACTGGCGACACGTTTACACGCTAACCAGGTCTCCTACCTCGAAGAGATACATTTGGCGGCCGCTACCGGCGTGGGCCGAATCGATGACGATCTTGCTGGCGTCGGGGCTGGAACGGGGGTGGAGGTCGCAGCGCCAGGTTTCGGTATAGGGCGGCGGCGAATGGAATTGGGCCAGGTCGACGCGGCGGTCGGTCGGTACGTGGTATAGATAGAGGTCCTGCAGGCGTTGGTCTCCCTGAGGATAGGTGTCATTCAGGATCCAGTCGTTGTCGGCGAGGTAGGTGCAGTGGCCGTTCAGCGGCATTTTCGTTTTTCCCACAATTTCATCAGGGCCGCGGGCACCGTCCTCGGCGTTTGGGAAGAGGTAGTAGGCGCCTCCATGCGAAGGGCGCCGCGACCAGGCGAGGATGTGGGAGTCGTCGCGCCAGATCAGGTGGGAGGTGTGGCCGGAGTGGTCCACTACTTTCAGGTCGGAGCCGTCCGCTTTTGCGGTGAGCATGCGTGTGTGGAATGGTCCGTCGCCAAGACGCCAGCGGTGGAGGAAGAGAAAGTGCGTGCCGCTGGGATTGAAGATTAGAACGTTGAAGTAGTGTTTGGATGCCTGGATGTCGCCGTGGGGATAGGGGATGGCGGCGACTTCAGCCAGGCTGACAATCAGCTGGCGTTCGCCGGTTAGCAGGTCGACGGTGTGTATGCCGGTTTCCTCCGGCGCCATGACTTCAAACCAGGGATCGGGGATGCCCATGTAGCCGTAGCCGGGGCGCATGTCTTCGAGACGATGGAAGTCGATGGTCAACGCGCTGCGGCCATTGGGGCTGAGGGTGAAAACGGGGTGGGGAAGCGTGCGCTTCTGGCCGGTCTCGATGTTCAGGATGTAACTTACGAAACGGTCCTCTACCCTGTCATTCCAGATGATTTCGTGCGCCGATTGCGGCAGCCACTGGAGCATGCAGCCGGCCTGCCAGCCCCAGGCGCGGCTTTCACCCAGTTCGATCCAGCGGTGGTGGTCCGACAGGTCGACCATGCCGACCCGGATCACATCGTGCGGCGTCGGCGCGCGATGTTCGAAGTCCACCTCCATCCCCAAAGCATAGCGGGCGGACGGATCGAACTGGAGTTTGTCGTAGTAGCCGAACCAGTGATGCTTCGGCCCCGATGTGATGGCGCGGGATAGTAGCATTGGTCCCTCTCCAGGATTGAGTTGCGAGCAAATTGAACTTTGGGTCAGACTTTGACTGAAGGCTCGGCGGATCCGGCTCCACTGGCGGCCCTTTACGCGCTGACGACCTGTGAGACGTCTATCACGTAGACCTGCCGACTTCCGTCATGGATCGAGTCGAAGCTGACCATGCGCTCATCGCGGCTCCAGCGGGGATGCAGATCGCAGCGGATCTCGCCACGGAACGGCGGTGGCGCATCGTAGCTCCCCAGATCCACCCGTCGTTCCTCCGCCATCTGCCAGAGTAGCAGCGCCTGCTGGCTCTTGTCGCCCGGGTACTCATCGGTCAGCAGCCACGTCCCGTCCTTGGTAAAGCTGCAGTGGCCGTTCCTGGTCAGGATATCGGGCCGCACCGCCTCATATTCGCCGGTCCTGTCGTTGATCAGGTAATACTTCTGACCCTCCTTCATCGTCACCCAGCCAAAGATCAACTCCTCGGTCAGCCAATCGAAATGCGACGCGCCCAGATCTGTGACGATGCGGAGGTCTCCTCCCTCCATGCTTGCCGACAGAAAGATCGTATGCCTGATCTGCCTCGTCTCATCTCTATAACGCACCACGAACGCGACACGCGTATCGTCGCGGTTGATGATCGAGTGGTTAAACCAGATCTTGCGAGCCTGCACTTCTTCGTAATCGCTCAGAAAGTCGCGTGCCTCTTCGTATGACACCAGGACGCTGGCCTCCCCCGTCTCCGTGTCGGTGATGTACAGACCGTCCTCTGCGGGATGATTCTGGTCTGCGAATCGATCGGGCAGCCCGGCGTAGCCGACTACGGGACGCAACGACTTGAGGCGGGCGTAGTTCAGGCCGAGCGCCTTGCGGCCGTTGCGGGTAACGGCGCTTATCGGGTAAGGAAGGATCCGCTTCTGCCCAGTGTGGATGTCCTGCACCACGCCGACGAAGCGGTCATCCTCGCGCGCGTTGTAGGTGATCAGCCTGTCGGGCGCGGTCGCCAGCCAATGCAACATGCTGCCCTGCTGCAAGTTCCAGGCCTGCGTTTCCGCCACCCCTTCAAACTTGCCTGTCTCCATGTCCACCAGGCCAACAACGGCCGTATCGCCGTCAGCAGGCGGGCGATCGTGGAACTCCGACTGCAGGCAGAGGTGGTATTTGCCGGTTGCATCCCAGGGGCAGATGCCATAGTAGCCGAAGAAATGGTGCTTCGGTCCTTGCGTGATCGCTCTTGCGGTCAAGCTGCCTTTTGTGTTGCTCATGTTCCCTCCCACATGGTAGGGCAGTGTTGAACGGCCCTGGTTTCCGCTCCCCTCATCTGGAGCTCTATGCAATGTGAGTGCGACTCATCGTTCCACGACCTCCGCCACGTCCACAACGTAGATCTGCCGGCTGCCTTCGTGGATCGAGTCAAAGCTGACCTGCCGCTCGTCGCGGCTCCATCGGGGGTGCAGGTCGCAGCGTATCTCGTCCCGGAAGGGCTGGGGAGACAGGAAGCGCCCCAAGACTACCAGGCGCTCTTCGGCCATGTTCCACAGGAGCAAGGCGCGGAGGTTGTTCTCGTCCGGGTATTCATCGGTCAGCAACCAGGAGCCATCGCGCGTAAAGTTGCAGTGGCCGTTTCTGGTCAGGATATCGGGCCGCACCACCTCATATTCGCAAGTCCTATCGTTCATCAGGTAATAGTTTTGCCCTTCCTTCATCGTCACCCAGCCGAAGATGACCTCTTCGGTCCGCCAATCGCAGTGCGACGCGCCGAGGTCGGTCAGAATGCGAATGTCGCCGCCTTCCATGTTCATCGTCAAACATACCGTCTGCCTGGCCCCGTCGTCATCCCAGTAGACTACGACGAAGGCAACCCGGGTGTCGTCGCGGTTGATGAATGGGTGGTTGAACCAGACCTTATGATTCTGAATTTCCGGATAGTCGCTGAGGTACTCCCTCGCGTCTTCGTATGAGTAGAGCAGTTTGCCCTCGCCCGAATGGGTATCCATGATGTAGAGGCCGTCGTCGGCAGGATGTTTCTGGTTTGCATTGGGGTCAGTGAGGCCAGCGTAGCCCACCACGGGCCGCATATCCCAGAGCCGCGCGTAGTTCAGCCCCAACGCCTTGCGTCCGTCTCGCGTGATGGCGGCAATTGGGTAAGGCAGGAGCCGCTTGTGCCCGCTGTGGATGTCCTGGATAACGCTGACAAAGCGGTCGTCCTCGCGGGCGTTGTAGGTGATCAGGCGGTCGGGCGCGGTGGGGAGCCAGTGCAACATGCTACCCTGCTGCAGGTTCCAGGCCTGGGTTTCGGCCACGCCTTCGAAGTTGCCCGTCTCCATATCCACGAGGCCGACTACCGCTGTATCGCCGTCAGCAGGCGGGCGATCGTGGAAGTCCGACTGCAGGCAGAGGTGGTACCGGCCGGTTGCATCCCAGGGAGGGATGCCATAGTAGCCGAAGAAATGGTGCTTCGGTCCTTGCGTGATCGCTCTTGCGGTCAAGCTGCCTTTTGTATTGCTCATGTTCCCTTCCACATGGTAGGGCAGTGCTGAAGGGCCCCCGGTGTCCGGTGTCCGCTCTCCTCATCTTACGCACTATGCAATATGAGGCCGCCTCATCGTTCCACAACCTCCGACACATCAACGACATAGATCTGCCGGCTGCCACCGTGGATCGAATCAAAGCTGACCTGCCGCTCATCCCGGCTCCAGCGAGGGTGCATGTCGCAGCGGATCTCGCCTCGGAACGGCAGCGGCGAGTGGAAACGCCCCAGAACGACAAGCCGCTCTTCGACCATGTGCCACAGCAGCAGGGCCTGGAGGCTGTTCTCGTCCGGGTACTCATCGGTTAACAGCCACTTTCCATCGTGAGTAAAGCTGCAGTGGCCGTTCCTGGTCAGGATATCGGGCCGCACCGCCTCATATTCGCCGGTCCTGTCGTTGATCAGGTAATACTTCTGACCCTCTTTCATCGTCAGCCAGCCAAAGATTAACTCCTCGGTCAGCCAATCGAAGTGCGACGCGCCCAGGTCTGTCACCAGACGCAGATCGCCCCCATCCATACTGGCAGAAAGCAGGATCGTGTGCCTGATTTCTCTGGTTTCGTCTCTGTACCGCACAACGAAGGCGACGCGGGTGTCGTCGCGGTTGATAATCGCGTGGTTGAACCAGATCTTGCGCGCTTGCACCTCTTCATAATCGCTGAGAAAATCGCGAGCCTCTTCGTAGGACACGAGCACGCTGGCGGCACCGGTTTCGGTGTCCATCGTATACACGCCGTCCTCGGTTGGATGGTTCTGATCGGCGAAGGGATCAGGCAGGCCGGCGTAGCCGACGACGGGCCGAAGCGACTTGAGGCGAGCATAGTTCAGGCCCAGAGCTTGACGGCCGTTGCGGCTGATCGCACTGATCGGGTAGGGGAGCACGCGTTTCTTGCCGCTGTGAATGTCCTGCACGACGCCGACAAAACGGTCGTCCTCGCGCGAGTTGTAGGTAATGAGCCGGTCGGGGGCTGTCGGCAGCCAGTGCAACATCGAGCCCTGTTGCAGGTTCCAGGCCTGCGTTTCTGCCACTCCTTCGAACTTACCCGTTTCCATTTCGACCAGTCCGACCACTGCGGTATCCCCTGCAGCGGGCGGGTGATCGTGAAAATCTGATTGCAGGCAAAGGTGATACTGACCTGTAGAATTCCAGGGACAGATGCTGTAGTATCCGAAAAAGTGATGCTTAGGTCCTTGGGTGATCGGTTTGGCGACAAAGTTTTCCGGTGATTTGCTCATGATGTCTCCTGGAATGACTCCTATGGGCCCTTCGTCATTACAGCTCTGCGACGTGCCTCTTCGCTCTGATTTTCAGTTCGCTGCCGCTGGCGTTGCCGTGGGTGGAGGAGGAATTCCAGCCAAAGACAGCTACGCGGCGCCGCGGGCGCCGCCGTTTCCTGCAGGCCCGCGGCCACTACTCGAGCGGTTTTCCCTTGATGCTTTCCACGCCGCTAACGCGCCTCTTGCCCTCAGATTGGAGAGAATCGAAACGTTCGCCGGCACAATGCCCCGGACTGATGTGCGGCGCGCCATCAGGCTTCTCTTAATGCACCGTGAGGGTGCCTTTCCACGTAGATTGTCAACGCTGCAGTCGCGCCCTTCAGGGCAATCGCATCTATATTCGGACGCCAAAATAGCCCACGAATGGCGCCCACAAGGCGGGGGGGAGGGCACCCACAAGGGATACCCCTACACGATTCAGGCAGCCTCGCGAGGTTTTGTCCCTATTCGATGCAATTGCCCTGCACCCCCCTTCGGCATATACAGCAGGGAACTGCAGGCGCGTCGTTCTGCCGCTATGTGGGACTACGTGTCCTCTCCTGCGCGAATGAAGTACTGCTCCATTGCCGTATTCGAAGGCGAACGCGGCTGGTCGTCGTACATGCCGTCCTCGGGCACATTGCGGAAGTAGTTCTTGACGACCACCGGCTGCGGCGGAGCGGTGGCGATGCCGATCAGCCACAGGTTTTCCTTGTTTAGCTCCAGGATCTGGCGGAACAGGGCGCGCTGTTCTTCCACATCAACAGTTACTTTGATTTCCTCCCAAAGTTCCAGCACACGCAGAATGTCGCCGGTAGGCTCCACGCCCTCTTTTCCGCCGCTGGTCCACCAGTAGGCGTACTGCCGCAGGGCATAGTTACTCTCCAGGGCCACGAAGGAACGCGGTTCGATAAAGGGGTTAAATTCGCCGCTTCCCGTCCATACCCCGAGATCTATCTCATTCGCACTGAGCCGCTGTCCAAAGAGGCTGCGGTCCATTTCTGTACTGATCAGCTCGATACCAAGCTCCGTCCAGTCGGACGTTAGGAGCTCGGCAATGTCGCCCCAGGCGCCAAAGACCGCTGCGTACTCAAAAACGATGCTGAGCCGCTCGCCGTCGGGACGCAGGCGGTATCCTTCCCCATCCCGCTCGGTCAGGCCCATTTCATCCAGGTAGGCATTGGCCCGTTCCGGATCGTGCTCGATCAGATTCTTGGCCTGTGGCTCCCAGTAAACCGCCGAAGTTTTGGTCGGGGAGACCTGGTTGGGTTCGGCCTGGCCCAGGTAGACCGCTTCGATAATGTCGGCGCGGTTGATGCCGAGCGAAAGTGCGTAGCGGAAACGCTTGTCCTGAACGATCTCCCGCAACACCGGATCCTTGTTGGTATGATTGAGGTGGAGGACCGTATCGGTCACCTGCCCTCTCTGCCAGAGCATGACCCGGTAGTTGCCCCTTTCCTGGTTTTCCATGAACAGGGGCACGTTGTCGAAGGTGATGTGCCGCAGCTGCATATCGACTTCACCCTGGATGGCTCGCAAGTTGAGCTGGTCCTTGCCGTCGACCAGACTCCAGTGGATGGTGTCGATGTAGGGAAGCTGATTGCCTTCCGGATCGACCTTCCAATAATAGGGATTGCGATCGGCGACCAACGGATCATTGTGAGACGGCGTGCTCAGATTCCATGGTAGATAGCTGGGCGTGTCCTGATTGCGCCTGGTACTCGGTTTCCTGCCGAACACCTGGTACCAGTGCTCCACGCCCGCATCCTTGATCATCGCGTCCAACTCGTCCTTGTCGGCATACTTGATATGGAACTGTTTCAGGTAATGGGCGCAGTATTGGGCGAAGGCGTCCCCGCGCAATGACCCGAGCACATTTATGAACAGGGCATAGGGAGCGGCAAACTTGAACTGGATGGTGTAGTCATCCAGTTTTTCGATTACTACGTGTTCGCCATCGATCATGAGCCAGTTCGGAAAGGACGAAGTCAACTCCTCATTGAGGAGCACATCCTCGTAGTAGAAGAGGAGGTCATTAGCTGTGTAATGCTCGCCATCCGACCATCTCATCCCCGGGCGCAGGTGAAATGTGAAGGTTGAGCCGTCAGAAGATACCTCCCAGCTCTCAAAGACGTTAGGGTTGATCTGGGTACCGTCTTTGTTGTAGCGCACAAGATGCTCACCGCCGACCTTGCCGCCCAACTGGTTGTCGCCGGCAGAGGTCGCCAGCCGGTTCCAAACGCCACCGTAGTCCCCGATCTCTTCTTCGGGTGTAATGACGAGCGGATTAAGCGGCAGCCGCTCATCGACCGGCGGCAACTCGCCGTTGGCGACCATCTCCGCCAGCATTGGCGCTTCGTTGTACTTGGACGGTGCAGCTGCCGACGCCGGCGCGGCCTCCTCGGCGGCCGAGGCCTCATCTTGCGCGGGTGGCCCGCCATCGGCGCCGCAGGCTACGACAACTACGCCGGCGGCCGTCAGCGCCGACACGCGCATGAACTCACGACGCGAAATCCTCTTGGGTGCTCGCTTCCGCATGATTTGCCTCCTTGAATAGTGGGAAATATTTTGTTGCCGTTTCAGGGAGTATGCCAGGTTCGCGGGGGAGACTTCCGCGGCCCCGGAGCTGAATGTGCGGTGGTGTGGAGTGTTGCTGATCTGGCTGCCGCTATCTCCCACTTGCAGGAGATCGGCGGCAGCCAGATTGCCATCCACGTAGCTATGCAGTCCGCGCAGGAGGCGCTTGCCGCATTCGGATGAATCCCAATCCCTCACTGTGGACCGTATCACAATCCACCGGTCAGTGCAAGCGTTGAAAGAGGCGCCCTGCTCCGGTCTATCTCTCCCAACTGCGGCCCGAAGGATCGGAGCAATGCACGACGAGAGCCGGCCCCAACTGCTCTATCTGGAGCCGAATCGTGTCCCCGTCCTGCACCGGTTCCAGACCGAAGTGATGGGTGCCGGTGGCTACCACGTCGCCCGGCTGCAGGGTCAGCACATTGGTTACCTCGGCCAGCAGTTCGGGAATGTGGCGGTCCATGTCGCGGGTGTTTATGTCATGGCGCTTCTCGTCGTTGACCCATAGACGTATGCCCAGGTCATTGGCGTTGGGGATCTCGTCGCGGGTCACCAGCAGCGGACCCAAGGGGGCAAAGGTATGCCACGACTTTCCCAGGAAGAAACCGCCTGGCAGACCCCTGGCCGAGACATCTATGAACTGCGTGTAGCCGAAAACGTGGTCCATCGCGTCCTCGGCGGCCAAATAGCTGGCCCGTTTGCCGATAACAATTGCCAGCTCCGGTTCGAAGTGAAAGACGCTGGCCTCGGCGCCGGGCAGGACGACCGTGCCGCCGTGTCCCAGAGCGGCGTTGGGCGATTTGAGGAAGGCGTTGAACAGGCCGCGTTCCGGTTTGGCCGGCTCCAGATAGTTGCCGGCCAGGCAAACCAGTTGACCCGGCCTGGGAAGGGGCGAGCAGCAGGTGACGTCTTCCAGGGCGACGCCGGTGGCGGAGGCAGCTGCGTCACGGATTCGCGGTTCGACGTTGGCCCAATCGCGGATCAACATCTCCATCATTTCCTGGGGAGAGTGATGGTCGCTGTCGGCGACGGCGGCCGAGGCGTCGAATACCTGTTCGCCGTTCCACACACCCAGCTTGTAATCATCGAATAGCAAGAGTCGCATTGTGTCTTCCTTTTGTGGATTCTGTTTGTGGTTTCTGTTTGTGGTTTCTGTTGGCGATTTTTGAGGCGCACCGGCTCGGGGACGAGGACAGGATTACGCCGTCAGAATGAAAGAGGCGGGTTGGTGGTTTGCCAGAGATAGTGATGGTGACTGCAAAAGAAGTGCCATGTAGAGCAGGGCATATTGTACCAGACTAGGCTTATGAGGAGAATTGCTATTTGCTGTGGGCAGGAAAAGGCGCAGGTAGACGGTGTTTAAGCAGGTAGACAGTGTTCAAGATGCAGCCGCGCGTAGCCCGGGCCAAGGCGGGGGCGAACTGGCCCTGGGAATCGCTCGTCCTTGTTTCGTGCCGTGTTTCCTGCCGGCGCGAGCAGCGTAAGGGCGGGTCAGTGAACAGAGTTTAGGCAAGGAGTTCAGGCAGAGTGTGCGCCATTCGAGGGAGGACGGCGCACACTCCGGACACACTGCCCGGACCCGGCCACTGCCGTCACACTGGAGATGGAACGGCAGTTGGGCGGTAAGAGATGTGAGAAGCTGGGTCAGAGAATCATGGCGGGGGAACTTGACTCTCTGCGGGTCTGTCAACTATCCCATTACATCTGTAGGGATTGTATCAGATCATATGTTCTAATGCCAAATGGGGAATGTGGCGGGGTGTGCCCCGGATTTTCTGGGGCATGTTGTCTGAACTGTTGTCCGCCCGTTGCTGACCTATCAAGTTGCCGCCAAGTGTCCGAACTGCTGGAGTCAGCAACGGCCGAAAAATGTGACTAGGGGATTGGCTGTGACGAACGGATAGGCTGTGGCCGAGGCGCCAGCACAATTTCCGAAAATATCGGGATGCACGCCTGCTAATGCAAATCCCAAACGGGACCAAGAGTTTTGGTATTTCGTGAGAGCAGGCGAGCGATCCGCGTTTCCAGGGTGCAGTCCATGCGAAAAGCCTTGATGTCAAACTGGATCCACATCGACAAACTAATGTAAAGCAGCAGGAGCGTCAAGACGCGCCGGGGCAAGATGACACCAGGCCTCGAAGCAGATCTCAGAATTGCAGCAGATTACAGGGTGGCGCGTTGGTCCTAATGTTGTTTATGGTTGCCAACTCCTCCCGCTCAGAGCACCCAGAGGCGAGGTAGAGTAGGACCTCTTCGGCCTTAGCTCTGCCTTGCTAAGACTGCGCCTACTCGTTCCGCCACGATGCGTTCTTCGCCGGGGAGTAACGTATGTGGGGCGATTACAATTCCATCTCGGGATGTTGCCACGTAAATCCCCGGGTCTCCTTCCAACAGGGTAGAGGCCGCTTTTTCCTTCGTCAGGGGGATGGCCTGGTTGTCCCATGTCACCACAGCCACTGGAACAATCCCTGGGTTGATTTGTACGCCGGCAAAGTCCTTGGGGAATCCGGATTCTACGGTCACATGCGATAAATCGGACAAGGTTTCCACGATGTAACCTGTCCGCAAGTGCCAGCCTTCCAGCTCCTTACGCTCATACTCTGGATCCGAGAACAGCTCTATCGCCGTCACCAGCCCGATGATCTCTTCTTTGCCGACCTTGCACGGTCTCCCAACCCCATGATAGGGACTCCCATTCATCGCACAGGCCTCAATCAGATCCTTCCGCCCCAAAATCAGGCCTGACGATTGCGGTCCTCGGATGCCTTTGCCGCCACTGAATATGACCAGATCCGCACCCATCTCTATGTAATGTCTCAGGATGGAAAAGGAAGGGAATTCTGCTGCCGCATCCACGACCACCGGCACATCTCGCTTATGCGCGATCTTGATCACCTCTTCGAGTGGCAGGTCCTGGGGTGGGCTATAGGCCACAAAGTGAATGATTGCCGCTGTCTGCTCGTTGAGGGCGGCCTCCAGGTGCCAGGAATTGGTCGTGTTGGCCAGCCCGATTTCGACGAGTTTTGCGCCGGCCTCCCTGACCATCAGCTCGTAGTAATTCCTCTGCATCACCTGCATAATGACTTCGTTCTTCATCCCCTGAGTGTCAGGCAACTGGTGAACCTTGGCCCAATCCTTGCCCGTCATGCAGGCTGCAGTCGATATGAGCACACCACCCGCGGCCCCCGAAGTAATATAGCAGGCCTCAACGCCGATTACATCTGCGATATACTGGCCGGCTTTGGCCAACAGTTCGTTCAGATCAATGAAGTTTTGGCCGGCTTCCTGCATTGCCGCAATCACTTCGGGAGCCATTATCGATCCCCCGATAGCGGTACCGTTGCCGACGGCGTTTATCTTCGTCTTTACGCCCAGCTTTTGATAGACTCCCATAGTTAGCATCTCCCTGTTTTGCCCGCCACTCCAATCGGAGTGACGGGGCAATTATTATACATCGTGTTACTGATCTCTGTTTCAACAACACCGTTCATGCTGTTGCCGGCTGACAGAGATAGAAAGCTGGCAAGATCGACCAGACTTCATAGCATCAGGCGGAGCTGACCTACTTGCTGATTTCGCAGAGTGGGCGTAGGAGGAGGTGCGAAATCCGCGTTTTCATTCATGTTGCCGGGTTGACCCTGCCTGCTACCAGTGTATGCGCCACTTAAGTATGTGGTGACCAGCCTGAAAGTAGATCAGGCTCTCATCGGCTTTGCTTACGGCGACGGCATGGTGCCTGCCCCCGCCGTGTACATAGAGCCCGCCGGCATCTTCATTTGTAATTTTGAGCAGCAGGGCACCATTCTTGTCCAGTACCCAGAGCATGCGATGTTCCGGCGTCACGGGCGGAACGGGTATGCCGGCCAGGCCTGGGACCATGTGATAGTCGGCGACGTAGATATTCTCCTGGCTGTCCAGACTGATTCCTTTTGGTTCCCAGATAATGCCTTTACCGATCGAACGAATGAATTGTCCCTCCCGATCAAAGATCTGAATCCGTCCATTATCAGAGTCGGAGATGTAGAGATGCCCGCTGTGCTTACCGATAGCAATACCGTAGGGCCCTTCTGGGACAGTGCTTCCTTTGTGATCGTGACCAAAACGCCCGCGCAAGGGTATTCCGCCCGCGAACTGGCCTGGTCCTGTGCCATATTCTCCCCAAGCCTTGATAAAATGACCCCGGGCATCAAACTTCTGCACGCGGTTATTTCCGCCGAGGAGAGTGTGTGTATCGGCGACGTAAATGAAGCCATCTTCATCCACGGCCACGCCGTTGGGTCCTGACAAGCCACCAAACTGTCCAGGCCCATTGCCCTGACTGCCGAAGAGCATCAGAAAGTTCCCCTGGGCGTCAAATTTCTGAACGCGGCAGTTCTGACTGTCCCCTACAAAGAGATTATCTTCATGATCGACATGTACAGGTCGATGCATCTGGAACTCTCCAGGCGCGGTGCCGGGCCGAGGCCGCGCCTCATGAGCACCCGCGCTGACCACACCGCCCACACCGCCAATTTTAAGGATGAGATTGCCATCAGGGTCTATCTTTTGCACGCGATGGTTTGCCTCATCGGCGACATAAATGTTTCCCTTGCTATCTGAAGCCAGCCCTTCTGGGTTATCAAATTCTACATCTCCCCAGCCGGTTTCATAAGGACCCCAAACAGCCAACAATTCTTTTTTTGGTTCGTTCATGGTTCAGGCGCCCCTTTTTACCACGTCACTTGGTACTTGAAGATCAGGTTATCGCCCTGGATATATAGGATGCTGTCGTCGGCTTTGCTTACGGACAGGCCATACCCGTGGCAGTGCAGCCCCGCTCCATAATGATGTGCCATCTGGTCATGCGCTTCGGTCGTCCCGATTTGTCCGATCAACAGTTTTGATCCGACATCGAATACCCACACCCACCGGCTTTCGGCGACGACACGCCATTTCAGGGGGTCGGTTAAATCGGAAGTCTCCATTGGTGGTTCATGCTTATGCACGCCGCTCACATACAGGCGCCCGCTGCCATCCATGGACAACTGCCGGGGCCGGAACACGATCCCGTCGCCGAAACTTCCATCACTCAGTCCGATTCCCTTGAAGATCTGGAGGCGGTCGTTATCACAGTCTGCGACGATGATGTCTGCGCCCCAATTGTTCCTGTCGCTAATATGTTGCGCGCCTTTATTGACCACGATGCCTGCAGGTCCAATTGGGCCTGGCCCGATACCTGGCCCAAAGTCGAGTCCATACTCCCGGATGGGCGCTGCACCGCCAAACTGCCCCAACCCCGTCCCGTAGCTGCCAAACTGTGTCACGAAGTGTCCGTCTTGATCCAGTTTCTGAATCCGGTGGTTGCCCCCAATACTGGTATGGGTGTCGCTCACCAGCATATAGCCATTCTCATCTATAGCAATCCCCAGTGGTCCTTCACCACCAAACTGCCCATAGCCCAGCCCCTGGGTGCCAAAGATCAGCAATTGATTTCCATCCGCGTCAAACTTCTGCACGCGGCAGTTGAGCGTGTCGCAGACATAAACATTATTCTCGTTGTCAGTACAGATGGCTCGCGGGCCGTTGAATTCTGCCATGGCCGTGCCGGCCCAGGGTTGCCCTTCACTATCGATCCCACCGATCTTCCAGATCAAGTTCCCGTTGGGATCCAATTTCAGTATGCGATGATTTCCTGTGTCGGCCACAATGAGGTTGCCCGCGCTGTCGGTTGCCAGCGCCTCTGGTTGGCGGAAGGCGTTGTCGCCGCTCCCTCCTTCAGGGATTCCCCATGTGGCTAAGAGTTCTACCTGTGGTTGGTTCATGAACCCCCCCCCTTTTTCATTGTCTTTCGCTGCTCAACTTGGGCTTGCGGTGGATTTCCAGCCTTCGCCGAGTGGACTAGCAACTTACTCTGGTGTGCCAAGCAACTGGGCCACTCGGTCCGCCACGATGCGCTCTTCACCCGGTTGCAAGGTGTGCGGGGCAAGTATTATGCCCTTTGGTGAAAGCGCTGCCATGATGGCGGGGCTGCCTTCCGCCAGTTCTTGGCGTACTTCGTCTTTGGATTTGGGTATGGTGGCCTCCTGCCACTCCACATGCGCAACAGGCACGCCCTCCGGCGCTGCACCACTCAGGTTCGAGAGATAAGATGGCGGAGCGGTTTCACGGTATGCCACAACTCCGGGGGTATGGGACAGCGCTTCTACGATGAAGGCAGTTCGTTCTTCATAGCTTTCGAGTTCTGCCTGCGCGAATTCTTCGCTTGCGAACAGCTCCAAGGCTGTGACCAGGCCGACGATTTCTTCCTTTCCTACCTTTGAGGGGCGCCCCACCCCGTGATTGGGATTGGAGTGCATCGCGCAAGCTTCTATGAGGTCTTCGCGCCCCAAAATGAGGCCGGATGATTGAGGTCCGCGTAGCCCTTTGCCGCCACTGAAGATTGTCAGATCGGCACCCATGTCGGCATAACGTCTGAGATTGGAAAATGGTGGCAATTCGGCAGCAGCATCGACGATTACAGGCAAACCGTGCTTGTGTGCGATTTCAATCACTGATTCGATTGGCAGGTCTTGCGGCGGAGAATAGGCCACGAAATGAACGATCGCTGCGGTCTGTTCACTTATGGCTGACTCGATGTGCCAGGGATAAGTCTGGTTTGCCAGACCTACTTCGATTAGCCTGGCGCCAGCAAGCCTAATCATCAACTCATAGAAGTTGCGCTGCATGACCTGGATAATCACTTCATCTTTCAAACCATCGGTATTTGGCAGTTGGTGGACTTTAGCATCGTCGCTACCTGTCATGCAGGCAGCGACCGCGACGGTCACGCCGGCTGCTGCCCCCGATGTGATATAGGCTGCTTCAACTCCGGCCAGTTCTGCGACTCGCCGCCCCGCTTTGTCCAGCAACTCAGGCAGTCTCACAAATGAGTGACTGGCTTGCTCCATGGCGGCAAACACCTCTGGTCTCATGATGGAGCCACCAATGGCGGTACCGTTGCCGACAGCATTGATTATTGTATTGACGCCAAGTTTTTCGTATACTCCCATGTTTTTGCTCTCTGGTTTCCTGGCTCCGCAGCCCTCACCCATCAACGTGCAAGCCGACGCAACATTGGATCCAAGGCGTCTCGCAGACCATCACCAAACGTATTGAGGCCAAAGACAAATAAGGCGATAGCCACTCCAGGAAACACAACGACGTGGGGGGCGATGGTGGTATAAGTGCGACCTCGGCTGAGCATTGCGCCCCATTCGGGTGTGGGCGCTTGCACGCCTAGTCCCAGGAACCCCAAGGTGGCGGCATGAATAATCGCGCCACCAGTAGACAAGGTGGCTTGAACCACAAGCGGGCTCATCGCGTTGGGCAAGAGATGCTTAAGCAGTATCAGCCTGTCAGAAACACCAACACAACGGGCAGCGAGTACATAGTCGAATTCTTTCGTTGCCAGAATGCTACCACGCGCGAGACGCGCAAGAGTAGGGAGGCGGGTAACGCTCACAGCAATGATGAGACTGGTTACGCCAGGCTCAAGGACACTGATAAGCGCGATGGCCAGGATGAGGCTTGGAAACGCCAGCAACACATCCACCAGCCGCATGGCGATCATGTCCCACCTACCGCCAAAGTATCCCGCGGTTGCTCCGAGGGCCACGCCAAACAGGACGGCCAATGCAACACTCAATAGAGCCACACCGGTGGATATACGCGCGCCATGCAGCAGGCGGCTGGTAACATCGCGGCCCATTTCGTCCGTTCCCAGGATATGTTGGGCTGAAGGGCCCTGCAGCCGATCACGCAGTTCTACAATGTTCGGATCGTAAGGTGCGATTTCAGGACCAAAGACGGCCAGAAAGAGAAACAGCAGAGTGATGGCTGCACCGAGGGAGGTCAATTTATTGCCTCGGAACATTGCAAAGTACTCTGCCAGCCTCTTTCTGAGTCTGGACTCAGGCTCTAGCCTTCTGATTTCGAGGTCCCCAACCTGAGGTGTAGGATTATTATTCATAACGCACGCGCGGGTCGAGATAAGAGTAACCGAGATCGACGGCCAGCGTAACAAACATAAAGACGACGGAATAGAATAATACGACTCCCTGTACAACCGGGTAGTCACGCTGGCTAATACCGCTAAAGAGTAACCAACCAATGCCTGGCCAACTGAAGATAGTTTCGACGACGACTGTTCCGCCCAGCAAGCTACCAAGCTGCAGGCCTAGAACTGTCACGACAGGTATCAGCGCATTGCGAAGCGCATGTCGGGAGATAACGGCCCGTTCCGCCAGACCTTTGGCGCGTGCCGTGCGGACGTAATCCGAATTGATCACCTCCAGCATGCCCGCGCGTGTCAACCGGGCAATGATGGCGATCAATGGCGCTGACAAGGACAGCGTCGGCAAAATCACGTATTTCAGGTCCAGGGCTTGTTTGCCTAATGAGGGCAGCCAGCGGAGATTGACGGAGAAGACAAGGATAAGCAATAGAGCCAGCCAGAAGTTGGGTGTGCAGTAACCGATGACGGCAGCGGTCAAAGTCAGATAGTCATAGACAGTGTTACGTCGAACTGCGGAGATGATGCCGGCTGAGACCCCGACTATGGTGCTGAACAACATGGCCATAAAGGTCAGTTGCAGAGTGACAGGGAGCCTGGACAGGATCAAGCCTGCTACGGGTTCATGGGTAATGAAGGAGGTCCCTAAGTCCCCACGTGCCATTCGAGCCAGGAAAAGCCCATACTGGACCAAGAGGGGCTTGTCAAGACCCAACTGGGCCTGGGCACGCTCGATATCCTCGGAAGTTGCGACTTGGCCCAGTCCAATCCGAGCCGGGTCACCTGGGGCAAGGTGAAGGATCAGAAAGACAAGTGTCACGACAGCCAAAGTAGTAGGGAAAACAATGATTACCCGACGTAATACGTACTTGTCCATCTGCATTCACCTGAACAGGGAAGATATGCTGGGGAGCCATATCTTCCCTGCGTATCATATTCCTATTGTGTGATCGGGACGCTCATTCCTCTTTCCAGGCTTCACTGAGGTGGAGGAAGGACATCGGGTACACATCCACTCCGTGGACATTCTCTCGCACACCGACCAGGAGATCCGACATATAGAGCCAGAGCCATGGCGCATCGTTCCAAATCACTTCCTGGATTTCCCCAAGTTTTTCGGCGCGCTTTTCCTGGTCTACTTCCAGCCAGGCTTCTGCAAAGAGATCATCCAGATCAGGGTTGCTGTACCAACCAGCGTTGCCCTCGTAGGGTAACCCCGTTGGCTCCGGATTTGAACGGAAGTCAAAGGTGAGGTAACGGGTTGAACTGCCGGCTGATGGGTTGAACTTCCACAGCCAGAGACCTAACGTGTTTTCACCGCGCTCTGGCATGACGGCTGCCCCATAAGATGCAAGCTCGATGGCTTTTAGCTCGAGGTCTACTCCCACCTTCCTCAAGTCGCTCTGCAACACCTGTGCCACTTCAGCAGATCTGAGAAACTCTTCATAGTAGCCATAGGTGGTCCTGAATGGCTCTCCGTCCTTGTCGACAATGCCGTCCCCATCGGTGTCTTCCCAGCCGGCTTCTTTAAGCAGGGCTTTTGCCTTTTCCGGGTTATAGTCGTATGTCCCAATGCTCTTGTACCCTATCATTCCCGGGGCCAGCGGTGAATCCATGATGGTAGCCGCGCCTCCGAAGACGGTTTCAACCAGGGTGGCCTTGTCTACGGCATAGTTAAAGGCATGCCGCACTCTCACATCATCGAAGGGAGGGTGGTCAAAGTTGAAGCTGGCGCCAACGTGGTTGAGGGACTTCTGCCTTATCACCCTGATGTTGGGATCGGCTTCCAGGTCTGCCATATCTTCAACGGGGATATCTTCAGCCACGTCTACTTCACCCGTACGGAGCAGATTGGCGCGCGCGCTTGCCTCAGGAACAGGGATGACGATAATCCTATCCAGTGCCGGGCGACCGCCATGATAATCTTCGTTACGCTCCAGGGTGAGACTTACGTTTGGCTTAAAGTCGACGACCTTATAAGGGCCCACGCCGACAGGATGCATTCCTACCTCTTTAGCGCTGTACTTTTCGTAAGATGCCGGACTCATTGTGACCCTCATATAGGCAGTCAAGTAGTTCAAAAACGGCCCAAAGGGTTCATCTGTGCGCAGGATCACCGTGTAGTCATCGGGCGTTTCGATGGCTGTTATCTGATCGAAGCGCGTTGCAGATGTAGCAGCGACTTCCGGATCTCGTGCATGCTCGAAATGAGCTCTTACAGATTCCGAATTGAACGGGGTTCCATCATGGAAGTTGACACCTTCTCGCAGATGAAAGGTCCACTCAAGCCCATCTGGTGAAGCTTCCCAGGACTCTGCCAGGTCTGGATACAGTTTAAGATCGGTGCCTACACGTACAAGCTTGTTGGAGATGAGATACAGGATTGCCGGGCCAGATGGATAGCCAACTAACTTGGCGGGATCGAGTCCACCAATTGGGCTGCGTACCGCGACAGTGAGCGTACCACCCTCGGCCGGCTCAGCTGGAGCGGGCGCTGCTCCTGCAGGGGCAGGGTCCGGCGCAGCTGCGGGAGCACAAGACGCTAACATTAACCCGCCTGTAGCGACTCCGACTGCCTTCACGAACGTTCGACGTGAGATCTTTCGGTTAGCCATGGATTTCTCCTCCTAGTCAAATGTAGGAACTCATGTTACGCAGTCGATGCTGCAATACGCACCGGATCCAGCTGACACAAAGCATCGAGGTCT
This sequence comes from Caldilineaceae bacterium, assembly GCA_965221345.1. GTDB lineage: Bacteria > Chloroflexota > Anaerolineae > Caldilineales > Caldilineaceae > Bin5. The sequence continues at coordinate 2,579,323 of CBDCSD010000002.1, read as the reverse complement.
GTTGGAGGGCAGACAGATACCGGTGGGTCTTGAGCGCATAGTAGATCTTCTTGGTGCATAATTCTTTCGACTCCTGCGCGGTAAAGGATCCAGGGAGCGGCTTCAAAGCAGTTGGCTGCGGGTCAATCGTTGGCCAAAAAGATGTGTTTAGCTGGGTGGGTGGAAAAACGCATTTTACTCGCAACCGCCTGCGATACACTGTGTCGAGGACGACATAAAATATACTATAATGCAACTACCTCACATAGTCAAGTAAGAGTTTTTCAGGGCGATTGTATCTAAATCTTAGCGGAAAAACTGGCATCAATCGCTGAAAAGACAGACAAGAACAGATGAAGAGTGTCGGCGGTCGGTTGATCAACGAAGGTTATTGGCAGCAGCGACCGTCAACGAATGCTGGATGTCAATGAATCCTTCGGCTGCACGCCACAATTTGCATCATTTTGGGCGGTTTGCTTTGAATTCTATTCGGTTGAGGCTGCCTCAGATAGTGTTGGCGCGGTAAGAAGCAGTCGCCCTGGGAGTTTTTGGGCTGCACAACAATCAATGTGACTCGCCCCCATTTTGGGATGCGCTCCGCGCGGTTCGAGTGCTGGCATTCATTGGTAAAACGCATTACAATTCCCAATGGCTTTACCAGCTGTGGCAGTTGCAGATTTGTGAAACAACCTTATGTGTCTGCGCGTAAAATACACAACTCCCTCCCCAACGGAGCGCCTCCATGCAAATCACCGATCTTAAATGCGCAATTCTGGGCGGCAGTCCCGTTGTTCGCATCACGACCGATGCCGGTATTGAGGGCTACGGCCAGGCCGAACATTTCAAGGCTTACCTCAAGCCCCACGTTCTCTTCTATCGCAACTATATATTGGGGCAGGATCCAACCGACGTGGAGCGGGTGATGTTGCGCATTCGCCGCCTGGGCAGCTTCAAGCCCTGGGGCAGTGCGGTCAGCGCCATCGAAATGGCCCTGTGGGATATCGCCGGCCAGGCCGCGGACGTGCCGGTATACAAACTGCTGGGCGGCAAGGTCCGAGACAAGGTGCTCGTCTACAACGGCGCCTTGCGATTCCCGATGGCCGGCCAGGAACCTGAACACTACGCCGAAAATATGGCCCGCATGGCGGAAGCCCGCGAAGGCTTTACCATCATCAAGCAGGGCATCGGCTATCACAGCAGCATGCCGGACGAACTGGACGGCTTCTCTTACGGCGAGCGCTTGGGGGTTGACCACCAGACCGAACGCGGGTTGCTGACTGAAAGAGGGTTCAACCATGTAGTGGCCTGCGTCGAGGCGATGAAGGAGGTAACCGGCGACAGGATCGGCCTGGCCCTCGACTGTGGCCCCGGTTGGACCGTTCCAGACGCAATCCGTCTGGCCAAGGCCGTGGAGGGGATGCATATAATGTGGCTGGAAGATACGATCACCGGCGACTACACACCCTACGTGCTGGCCGAACTGTACCGCGAGTTGACCCGCAGCACTTCCACTCCAATTCACACCGGCGAACAGATTTATCTGCGGCAGAATTTCAAAGAGTTGTTCGAAAAGCAGGCGGTCAACATCGTCGGACCGGACCCGGCCGATATCGGCGGCATCGCCGAACTGAAGTGGGTGGCGGAATACGCGGACCTTCACGGCATTCTGATGGCCCCGCACGGGACCGGGGACGGACTGATCGGCTTGGCTGCACTCGTGCAGGTGGCCGCGGCGCTGCCCCGCAACTACATCGCCTTCGAGTACCCTGTCGGCCGGCCGGAATGGTGGTATGATATTGTGGACGGCTTGCCCGACCCGATTGTCGAGAACAGCTATATCACGGTCTGGGATCGACCAGGTCTGGGTGTCAGCTTTAACAAGACCGCTGCCAGCAAATACCTGGCGACGGAAGACAAGGATTTCTTCAATTGAGCCAAGGAGGCACGCACAATGTCCAGTTCTGACATCTATGAGACCCTCGGTATCAGGCCGATTATCAACGCCGGCGGCCACATGACGATCCTGGGTGGTTCGGTACTTTCGCCGGAAGTGCGAGCGGCAATGGAGTCCGCCAACACGGCTTACACGCGTATGGACGACGTGTTCGACGGCGCCGGCAAGGCCATCGGCGGCATGCTGGGCACGGGCGGCGGGTTGGTGACGTCCGGATGCTACGCCGCGCTCGTTCAGGGGGCGGCGGCAATCCTGGCGGGCGACAATCCGGAGCGAATCCGCCAGTTGCCCGATACGACCGGCATGAAGGACGAGTTCCTGATCCAGAAGCCCACTCGCTACCGCTATGACCGCAGCGTCACTGTGCCCGGCGGACAGCTGGTGGAGGTAGGCGACAATGACAGCTGCACGCCGCAGCAGTTGCGAGATGCCATCGGCCCCAATACGGCAGGCATTCTTTACTTCGCCGCCGGTGAGCGTTTTCCCAATACGGTATCGCTGCCCGAGGCGATTGACATCGCGCATGCGGCCGGAATCCCCATTCTGGTTGATGCAGCCGCGGAGATTTACCCGTTGGAGCGCATGCGCCGCGTCGCAACCAGCGGCGCGGACCTGGTCTGCTTTGGGGGCAAGTATCTCGGTTCCGGCAACTCGACCGGAATTCTTTGCGGCAACGGCGAGTATGTGGCAAAGGCGCGTCTCAACGGCTTTACCGGCTTCGAAACCGGCAACAACAGTATTGGCCGAGGCTACAAGGTTGACCGACAGGAAGTAGTCGGCACGACCATCGCTCTTCGCCACTGGCTGGACACCGATCACGAGCAGCGGCTGCAGCTCCAGTCTGAGCGTATTTCACAGATCGCTGATGGACTGGCCGGCATCCCGGACGTAAATGCGGACAATATGTGGGAGCAGGACGGAGCTGGCCCGTGGATGCGCTTGAGCGTCAACTGGGATGAGCAGGCGAAAGGTCGAACTGCGGCAGAGGTCTCTGAAGCGCTCCAAAACGGCTCGCCGGCGATCTTCTGCCGTTCAGAGGCTGGCGACCTGCACATAGCCGTCCATACGCTGGGTGAAGGAGAGACCGAGATCGTGCTGCGGCGCCTCCAGGAAGAGTTGGCCTGATTCTATCGACCGCAAGGATTACTGACATGTCCACTTACGCCGCGGGCCGCCACTTTCTGCAGATTCCCGGCCCGACCAACCTGCCCGATCGGGTGGCGCGGGCGCTCTCACGCCCCACGATCGACCACCGGGGGCCGGAGTGCGCCCGGTTGACCCTGCGTATTCTGGAACGACTGCAGCAAGTCTTCCAGACAAGCGGCCCGGTGGTCATCTATCCCTCCTCCGGCAGCGGGGCATGGGAGGCGGCGCTGGTGAACACACTCTCTCCGGGAGACCGGGTGCTGTTTGGCGCCAACGGCCAGTTCGCGGCCGGTTGGACGAAGGTGGCCGCTGGATTGGGTCTGACGGTAGAGGAACTGCAAGGGGACTGGCGCTGCCCGGTTGACCTTTCGGCGCTTGAAGAGCGTCTCGCCGCAGATCGCGGGCGCGAGATCCGGGCGGTGGCACTGGTCCACAATGAGACATCGACCGGCGTCGTCAACGACGTGGCGGGCGCGCGTGCGGCGCTGGATCGCACGGGTCACGACGCGCTGTTGCTGGTGGATGTGGTCTCCTCTTTAGGCGCAATGGAATATCGCCATGACGATTGGGGCGTGGATGTGACCCTCGCCGGCTCGCAGAAGGGACTGATGATGCCACCCGGTCTCGGCTTCAACGCGGTCAGCTCCAAGGCCCTGGCCGCGGCGGAGACGGCGCGGCTGCCCCGATCTTATTGGAGCTGGGGGCCGGTGCTGGAGTTCAACCGGCGCGGATTTTACCCCTATACACCGGCCACGAATCTACTCTTCGGCCTGGATGAGGCGCTGTCGATGCTGCTTGAGGAAGGGCTGCCGCAAGTATTCGCCCGGCACATCCGTCTGGCGGAGGCGACGCGGCAGGCGGTGCGCGGCTGGGGGCTGGAGATATACTGCCGGGAACCCGATGCCTACTCCCAGACCCTCACCGCGGTGGCCATGCCGGCAGGCTACGACGCCGACGAACTGCGCCGCGTCATCCTTGAGCGGTTCGATATGTCGCTGGGTACTGGTTTGGGGCAGCTGAAAGGCAAAGCTTTTCGCATCGGCCATCTCGGAGATCTCAACGACCTGACGCTGGCCGGCACGCTTTGCGGCGTCGAGATGGGATTGGCTGCCTGCGGCGTGCCTCATGTCAGCGAAGGAGTCAGCCAGGCGCTGGCTTACCTGGCGAAAGGGCAATAGCGCTACTTCGGTCGAACCACTCCCCGACAGGAGAAAACCATCGAAAGCCAGGTTGATGTGCAGAGGCTTGCAGACGAACTGCGCGCTGCGCTCGCCGGTGATGTCCATTTTGACAGCGCCAGCCGGGCGATGCACGCGACCGACGCCAGCGTCTACCAGATCGTCCCCTTGGGCGTGGTGACGCCTCGCAGCCGCGACGATGTCATCCAGGTTGTTCGCCTATGCCGGCGGCACGGCGTCTCGATCACCGCTCGCGGCGGCGGGACCTCGCAGGCCGGGCAGGCGATCGGCGCCGGACTGTCACTGGATTTCTCCCGCTATATGAACCGAGTGCTGGACCTGGACACTGCGGCCGCCACCGTCACGGTCGAACCGGGAATCGTCCTCGACGAACTGAACGAACTGCTGAAACCCCATGGCCTGCACCTGCCCCTGGATCTGTCCACCTCCAACCGGGCCACGATCGGCGGGATGATCGCCAATAACTCGGCAGGCACGCGCTCGATCATCTACGGCAAGACGATTGACTACGTCGAATCGCTCGACGTAGTCTTCGCCGACGGCAGCAGCGCGCAAATCGGCGCTCTGTCGCCCGAGTCGCTCCAGGCCAAGCTGGCGCAACAGGACCTCGAAGGCGCGGCCTATCGCACCGTGCGACGGCTCGGCAGCGAACTGGAAGCCGAAATCCAACAGCGGTACCCCCGCATTTTGCGCCGGGTCGGCGGCTATAACCTGGACGAGTTCCTACCGGAGGACGAGGCCGCTCGCTCCTCGGAGCCGTTCAACCTGGCGCGCATCCTGGTCGGCTCCGAAGGTACGCTCGGTCTGTCGGTGGCAGCAACGATGCGGCTGCTGCCCTTACCTCCCCGCCGCGCCCTGTGCAGCGTCCAGTTCGCCGACCTGTTGGAGGCGATGAGCGCCACCCCGGTGATCCTGGAACACGGTCCGTCCGCAGTCGAGTTGATCGACCGCTTTATGCTGGACAAGACCCGCGGCCGGATCGAATTTGCTCCACTGCGCAGCTTTATTCATGGCGACCCGGGCGCGGTGCTGCTGGTGGAATTTTTTGGCCAGTCGGAAGAGGAACTGAGCGGCAAGATCGGGCGCCTGAAGACGGACCTGGATGCGCGCGGGCTGGGCAACTATCTCCACCGTGCGCTCGGGGCAGAGGAGCAGGCCCGCATCTGGGAGTTGCGCCGCGCGGCACTGGGGTTGACGATGTCCCAGACCGGCGACGCCAAGGCGATCTCGTTCGTCGAAGATACTGCGGTGCCGCCGCAGCGCCTGCGGGATTACATCGAAAACTTCCAGGAGATTCTGGCGAAATATGACACACAGGCCGGCTTCTATGCACACGCTTCGGTTGGGCTGTTGCACATTCGGCCCGTCATCAATTTGAAGAGCGCGCAGGGTGTGGCACGTTTTGAGGCCATCGCCGCGGAAGTGGCCGATCTGGTGCTGGAATACGGCGGCGCCCTTTCCGGTGAACACGGCGATGGGTTGGTGCGGGCGCCCTTCCAGGAGAAGATGTTCGGAACGGCGATCTACAATGCATTCTGTGAAGTGAAAGCCGCCTTCGATCCCTCCAACATGCTCAATCCCGGCAAGATTGTCCACGCGCCTGCATTGACCTCCAACCTACGCGGCGCGCCGACTGCCAACCAGACGGCTATCTCGGAGGGGCAACCCCTGGAGGCGACCAGCGCATTGCCCACAGGGCCGCTAGAGACGGACGGCCTTGAAGCCGACCGCGGAGGCCCGGAGATAGATAGCGAGGAGCCGGACTACGCCACCACATTCGATTTCTCCGATTTCGGCGGGCTGCTGCGGGCAACCGAACAGTGCAGCGGCGTGGGCGCATGCCGCAAGACGCTCACAGGCACCATGTGCCCGTCCTATATGGCCACGCGCAATGAAATCGACAGCACGCGCGGCCGCGCCAACGCCCTCCGTCTTGCCCTTTCCGGCGGTCTGGAGGCGACCGGGTTCGGCGACGAGGAGCTGCTGCCGGTCCTCGATCTGTGCCTGGAATGCAAGGCCTGCAAACGAGAATGCCCCACCGGCGTCGACATGGCCCGCCTCAAGAGCGAGTTTCTCCACCAGTACCACACGCGTCACGGGGCGCCCTTCAAAGACCGCGTGCTCTCACAGGCGGATCGGATTGCGCGGTGGGGAAGTCGCCTGGCCCCGCTCTCGAACTGGCTGGCCGCGGCCGGCCCGGTTCGACGGCTGAACGAGCGGTTGTTCGGTCTGGACCGGCGCCGCCCTTTGCCAAAATTCAGCGGACGACCGTTTACGAAGAGTTGGCGTCGCGACAAGCGTCGCCGCGATCCAGCGAAGGCGCGTGTCGCCCTGTTCGCCGACACCTTCAACAACTACTACGAGCCGGCGCATCTTGCCGACGCCGCCGCCGTATTGGAAAACTGCGGCGCCGAGGTGACGGTCGCACCGCAGGTCTGCTGCGGGCGGCCGCTGATCTCGAAGGGCTTTCTGGATGCCGCCGCATGCCAGGCCGGCGCGACAACTTCTGCGCTCCTGCCCCTGGCCGAAGCGGCCCTGCCGATCCTGTTTTGCGAACCAAGCTGCTACTCGGCTGTGCAGGACGATCACCCGCAGCTGCTGCGGGGAACAGCACAGGCGGATGCACGCAAGGTGGCTGCGGCCTGTCAACTGGTCGAGGAGTGGGCCGGTCCTCGCATGCCGCCGACAAAGCCAGGCCCTGCCAAAGTGCTGATTCATGGACACTGCCACCAGAAGGCGCTGGTGGGAGTACAGCCGCTGCAGCAGCTTCTTTCCGCCATACCTGATTGCGAACTGACCGTCCTGGACAGCGGCTGCTGTGGGCTGGCAGGGTTGTTCGGATATGAGCACTACGATGTCTCACGGCTGATCGGCGAACGTCGCTTGCTACCGGCCGCCCGCGCCCTGGAGGAGAACGAGACAATCGTCAGCCCAGGTTTCTCTTGCCGCCAGCAGATCAAGCATTTTACCGGCGTACAGTCGCATTCACCCGCATCTTTGCTTGCAACGTTGCTTTGAATGACGGAACGGAAACCTTGAGGCCGCAGCCGCCTTCTGCCGTGCACTTGGCGGCGGACCACTGGGCAGTTGAGGCCGGGCCTGCCCAACTTCACTTGGGGATTGTCGACTCAGATCGTCTAACCGGGTGGCACATCCTCGAAGACTGGAGTGGCAGGATAATAGTGGATCGGCGCGTGTGTAGTATACTGTCGGCAGTTGGAGCAATAGCCTTTCAAAATTCCTTTTGTATTCCAAAACACAGTGCCTTGAACAGAAGGAAGCCCTTGAAACTCAGGTCATTTTCCCCTCTGACGATTCGGCGCGGAGTACGTCTGCGAGCAAGTGCTACAGGTGGGAGGCAGGATCCGTTCGACAGCTGGCCCCCCTCCGCGGCGGGCGTTCTGCTTCGCGCCGGCGGTCTCGTCCTACTGCTCGTAGCGATGCTTTCGGGCTGCGCAGGGACAGATGCGGCGGCGACCGCGACTCCCACCAAGACCCCGGACTCGGTTGCAGTTCAGCCGCCGGCCGAAACGGCAACGCCTCCCCCGTCCAATGCCGGCGAAAGTACCAATGCCCCGGCGGGAGGGGGACTAGCGACCGCTACGCCAGTAACGGCACAGGTTGCGCGCTATACCGGTCTGCCGCTGTCCGATCCCTTGTTGGTGCAGGAAACACCGATTTTCGTCTGCCTCAACAATGATGTTACCAGCCGTTCAAGCCACTACGGCCTGAACGAGGCGGACGTGACATACGAATATATTGTCGATGGCTACCACCTCACCCGCATTACAAGCATGTACCAGAGCATCCCGGCCCGAGAGATCGGGCCGGTGCGCAGCGCACGTTGGCCCAACATACATACAACCTATATGTTCGATGGAATGCTGGTCTGCTCCGGCGGGAGTGACGGCATCCGTTATCTCTTGAAGAACGAAGTCGGTTTCCCTTATCTGGACGCTGATACGGAAGACCCGGAGAGCCTTACCTATTTCTACAGTGTGGGCAGCAATTATCGCACACGCTTGCGAACGAGCGTCGACAGGGCGCGCAGATGGATGATCGACATGGCGAAAACCTGCGAGGTTTCGCCGCTGCTGCCCTACTGTCTGGAGATATTCAGTCCCTGGTTGGAAGGGCAGAAGGATAATCCAAGGCCGCTAGAGCGGGCAAGCTTCTCTTTCAGTGAGGCGCCGAAGGAGTTCTGGGCGGGGGAGGCGGCGACCATCCGCGTTCCTTACCCGGAGAATAACGGTGTCGAATGGCGATACGATCCGGCTAGCGGGCAGTATGTACGCTTCCAGAGCGGCGCGGCGCACATGGACCAGGCCACGGGCCGGCAGATAAGCAGCGACAATGTAGTTGTCGTCTTTGCTGAACATGAACTGACCAATATCGTCGAAGACAGCTTGGGAACTCTCAGTGTAAAGATCCATTTGTATGGCTTTGGGAAACTGCGCGTTTTCCGCGATGGCAAGGTATACGAAGGTACCTGGCGCGCCAACGACCAGAGCCCGCCCCGCTGGTTCGGTCCTGGCGAGCAGCCGATCACGCTGAAACCGGGCCGTACCTGGATTCAGGTCGTGCGCACAAGCGATAGAATCAGCTATCAGTGAACATGAACTGTTTTCCCAATCCATTTTCTTTTGTGAAGATCTCGCCGACCCCGGCTATTCGGCACTGGGCGGCGGGCACTTACTGCATGCCGCTGCGTCGGAGGGGAACCGGGCCAGGGAAGAGTTTCCTGGGAATCCTGGCCATCAGAACTTGACCAAAAGCCACTGGAGTTCGCGAATGTTGCGGGTCAAAATTGTCTGTACAATAGGGCCGGCCAGCACTGATCCCGAGATTCTCGCCCAGATGATCGACGCTGGCATGAATGTGGCACGCATCAATATGAGCCATGGCGATCATGAGTTTCACGCCCGAAACATCCACACGATCCGCGAGATTGCGCAGGTGCGGAACCGGCCTGTAGCGATTCTCATCGATCTGCAGGGGCCGAAACTGCGTGTGGGCAAAATGCAGCCGGGGGGTGTCCCGCTGGCAGCCGGTGAAGAGTTGGAACTCACCACCGATGATATTATCGGCGAGCCGGGAAGGGTGCCGATTCAGAATAAGGAAGTGCCGGCCAGCATCGAACGAGGCCGCCGGGCATCCCAGTCGAACATGGCAGGCGAAATGCGGGAGCGCATTCTGCTGGATGACGGCCTGCTCGAACTGGAGGTGATCGACGCGACCGAGACGACCGTACGAACGCGGGTGATTGTTGGCGGCATCCTGCAAGATCGCAAAGGAATGAACCTCCCGCAGACAAAGTTGACCGTTCCTTCCATGACCGAGAAAGATCGCGTCGATGTCGATTTCGCTCTGGAACAGCATGCCGACTGGGTGGCCATCAGCTTTGTACGCACGGCAGCCGATATCCATGCGCTGCGAAAGGTGGTGCAGAGTCGCGCTCCTCTGGGCCGGGCCACCCCGATTATCTCCAAAATCGAAAAACCGGAGGCAGTCGAGAACATCGAGGAGATCATCCAGGCATCCGATGGCCTGATGGTGGCGCGCGGGGACCTTGGCATCGAGACCAGCCCGGAGGCGGTGCCGATGATTCAGAAGATGATCATCGCTCGCTGCATCGACACCGATAAACCTGTGATCACGGCGACGCAGATGCTCGATTCGATGATTCGCAATCCGCGCCCGACCCGCGCCGAGGCCAGCGACGTAGCCAATGCCGTGCTGGATGGCAGCGACGCCATCATGCTCTCCGGGGAGACGGCAGCCGGCATCTACCCGGTTGAGTCGGTGCAGACAATGGTGAAGATCTCCAAAGAAGCCGAAAGAGTGCGCACCGTCACCCAACCACACTACCGGCCTTCTCAACAGGCGGTGGATGGCTTCTTCGGCACCGTGGCAACGGACTCCGAGCAGGAGCAGCATCCAGGTGTTGGCGACGCGCTATCGGTCGCCGATGCCGTCAGCCAGGCCACAGTGGAAACCGCGCAGAACGTAGGCGCCGCAGCCATCATTGCGCCGACGGCAAGAGGCGCCACGGCCAAGAAACTGGCCCGCTTCCGCCCGTCGGTTCCCATCATCGCGGTGACACCCAGCCACCTTGTATATCGGCAGTTAGCCCTCTACTGGGGTGTTTATCCCCTGATGGGCCAGCGAATGAATACGATCGACGAAATGTTGGAGGATGCCGTGCGCATCGCTTTGCGCGCCGGCTTCGTACAGCAGGGCGATGTGACGGTCGTGACCGGCGGCGTGGTCGGAGGTGTGCCGGGAGCAACCAATCTGATGACTGTTCGCCGCATCGCCAAGGTGTTGATGAACGGCCAAGGCGTGGGTAACCGACGTATGAGCGGCCGCGTGGTGCGCTTGAAACCGGGGCAAGATCCCCATGATCAGCAGTTGCAGGGCCGGATGGTGACCACGCAGGACATCCTGGTTGCTGAGGAGCTAGACCAGGTCAGCACAGAGTTTGTTTACCATGCAGGGGGCTTGATCACGGCAGAGTCGGCGCCCGACAGCATTGCGGCGTTGGCGGCCGTGGAGTTGGGCATCCCCGCCATTCTGGAGGCGACCGGAGACTGGGATGAATTGGTTGACGGCCAGACCATCGTCATCGATGCCAGAACCGGCAATGTTTACGAGTGGGACCTATAGGAGACCGCGAGTAGTACAACTCAGAGTACTGCCGGCGGCTTGTTGCCCGATTCAGCAATTGCCCGACGCACGTCCACGCGCAGAAGCAGGAAAAGCCCAACGACAAAGAAGAGAATAATCGAAGCTATAGCAGGACGCAGGCTACCGAATATCTGGTTAACCAGGCCGAATGCCAGCGGACCGAGCCAGGAGGTTCCGCGCTCGCTGACTTCGTAGATGGAAAAGAATTCAGCCTCCTTGCCCGGCGGAATCATGTTGGCAAAGAGGCTGCGGCTGACCGCCTGCGTGCCTCCCATCACCAGGGCAATAACTCCTCCCAGAATCCAGAACTCCAGGAAGCGGCTCTCCCCTCGCAGGCCCAGATAAGCATAGATCACCACCACGGTCCAGACTACCAGACCAATGATAAGCGCCCTCTTGGCCCCGATGCGTATCGCGATCCTGCCGAAGAGGAGCGCGCCGCCAAAGGCAACGAATTGTATCATCAAAATGACCTGGGTGAGCATGCCCTGCTCGATTCCCAATCCTCCCTGGAGGAGCGGGGCAGCGGCAAAGACCGACGCCGCCGCAAATACTGTCTGGATGCCATCGTTATACAGCAAGTAAGCGATCAGGAAACGGATGGTATGGGGATATTTCGCGGTTTCTTTGAAGGTTGTCCACAGCTGTTTGAGACCGGTCGACAGATAGGTCTCGCCGGGAGGAATCACTCTGGCGATGTCTCGCGAACGCAACAGCCTCCAGGTAACGAAGGACCAGCCGAACCACCACAACCCGGCGGAGAAGAGATTGATCCGCACAGCCATTCCGGAATCGATGCCGAAGGTGTCGCGCATCAGGTAGAGAACCAGATTGAGGGTCAGCAGAAGGCCGCCCCCCAAGTAGCCCAGCGCCCAGCCCATCGCCGACACGCGGTCGCGATCGTCCGGTTCGGCGATGTCCGGCAAAAAGGCATTGTAAAAGACGATGGCCGCGCCAAAGCAAAGATTGGCAACGATAAAAAGAAGACCGCCCAGCCACCAAGTCTCGGCAGTAACGAAAAACAGGAACATCGCGGTGACGGAGCCGGAGACGGCGAAAATCTGCATCAGCCTTTTGCGCAGGTTGGAGTAGTCAGCTATCGCGCCAAGAATCGGTAGGAAAAACACCTGCAGGATGACGGAAATCGTGATGCAGTAGGAGAACAAGGAATACGGGGCGATGGGAATGCCCAAGAAACGGGCCAGCCCATCGGGGCCGGCCGCCTGTTCGGTCAGGCTCGATACATATGGGCCGAGAAAGACGGCGCCAACGGTTGTCGAAAAGGCGGAATTTGCCCAATCATAGAAGTACCAGCCCATCTGCTCGCGGCGGTTGCCCGGCCCCGGTGCGGGCGCTGGCGTCTGATCTGTGTCAACTGACGATTCAGTGGCCATCGGATGCTCCTTGATGACTTGCGCGGCCAAAAAGACGGCCGTGTTCAGTGCCGCTAGGCGCCTATGGGACAAACCTCGTGCAGCTGGGGATCGCCATATAGAGTTTCGCCGTGGAGTTCTTCCAAGCGGACGGGGGTGATACAGTTTCGGAGGTCAAGGCCGGCCGGAGCATGGCCCATCACTCGCAGGTAGTTGTCTGTCAGGCCGCTCCAGAGAGCAGTGTCGGCCCTGTCCGTCAACTTCTGTCCACAGCCCTCCCACAGCACGGGCCGCGTCGCGCCGACATTTCGCAACCGTTCCAGTTGCCCGGTTCGCGCCACAATCTGATGCATGCGCCGCGAACGCTCTCTCTTGTCGGCCTTTGCTACTTGTCCGTCGAAGCCGGCCGCGGCTGTGCCGGCGCGGGCGCTGAAGGGGAAAATGTGCGCGTGGGCAAAACGCATCTCCTCGACGAAACGCAGCCCCTCTTCAAAGTCGGCCTCCGTCTCGCCTGGGAAACCGACGATCAGATCGGTTGTGATGATCAGATCCGGGATGGCTGCGCGGGCGTCGGCCACCAGTTTTCGGAAGCTGGCAACGGTGCAGCGCCGGGCCATACGGCGCAGTTGGGCGTCGGTTCCGGCCTGCAGAGGCAAGTGTAGATGTGAGCACAGCCGTCCCGGCCAGCGCTGCCACAGGTCAAAGAAGCCGTCGGCCATTTCCCACGGCTCCAGGCTGCTGAGGCGCAGGCGGGCGATGTCCGTATCGGTGAGGATGGCGGCGGTTAACTGCCTGAGGTCCGTCCGATCGCTGCCCGGCAAGTCGCGGCCGTAAGCGCCAAGGTGGACTCCCGTGAGCACCGCTTCGCGATAGCCGCTCTCCACAAGCTCCTGCACTTCGCGCTCGACATCTGCGGTCGTGCGGCTGCGACTGTCGCCGCGCAACGAGGTAACGATGCAGAATGTGCACCGGTTTTGGCAGCCGTCCTGGACCTTGACAAAGGCGCGGGTACGCCCTCCCTCTTCTACAGGGGGCGCAGGGGCAAAGGGAGTTCCGTGCGGCTGAATGCGGGCCAGGTCGTCCGGGTCGGAGAACTGCGCGCTCCACGGCTCCAGCAGCGTGTGCAGCATCTCCTTGGACTGGTTGTCCGCCACCAGTTCGACGCCGGGCAACTGGGCGCTTTCCTGGGGAGCCAGGGTGGCGTAACAGCCGGTCATGGCGATACGGGCATCGGGGTTGCGCTTGTGCAGGTGACGCGCGGCCTGGCGGCTCTTGCGCGCGGCCTGGGCCGTGACCGCGCAGGTGTTGAGCACGATCACATGCGCGTCTTCGGGACGGCCGACGATGCGATGACCGGCCGCGCTGAGGCGGCCTGCCAGTGTACTGTTTTCGCTGAAGTTGAGCCGGCAGCCCAGTTGGTCGAGAAATACGCGCATTGTTTGCAGCTAGTGGCTGGTTGCCAGCGGCTGCTCTTTGTCTGTAGCGACTGGCCTCTGGTGGTAACAGGATAACATAGAACTATTCTTATCATTTAATACCGAATCAGTTATACTTCAAGCTATGGAACTATCACTATCGGTGCGGGTCGCGGAGAGCTTCAGCAACAAGCGGGAGAGCACCATCCCGTTAGGGGACTTGGCGCGCATCGCGGCCGGCGCCGGATACGACGCCCTCTGTATGCGGGCGTCGGTTGTCGGCGTCCACAGCGCGGCCGGCGCAGCGGCGCGCGTGAGGCGAGCGGTGGCAGAGCACGGCCTGGCAATTTCGATGGTCACGGCCGATTTCGCTGTGCCGGAAAACAGCGCCGAAGGCCCGAACAGTCTGCGGCGGATCACGCCGTCTCTCGATCTGGCCGAGGCGCTGGGAGCGGACCTGATCCGCATCTGCATGAAGACGGAAGAGGACATAGTCCAAGCCCAACGGGCCGCCGACGAGGCCCGTGAACGGGACATTCGTCTGGCCCATCAGAGCCACACGCGCAGCCTGTTCGAGACGGTCGAGGGGTCGGTGGCAGTGCTGAAGGCGGTCGGGCGGTCCAACTTCGGCATCATCTACGAGCCGGCCAATCTGGCCCTGTGCGGCCAGGCGTACGGAGAGGCAACTTTGCGCGCATTTCAGCCCTGGCTGTTCAACGTCTATATGCAGAACCACACGCCGGAGCCGGACGGTCTGCAGCCGATGGAGACGTGGACGCGGGGAACGGTCATGTCCACGCTGCGCCCGTTGGACGCGCCCGGCGGCATCGATTTTCCCTCCATCTTCGACGGCCTGCGGGCAATAGGCTATGACGGCTGCGTTACCATGCACCAGGCCTTCGGTGGGGATATGACGCCGCAAGAAGCGACACGCCGCACCGCGACCTTCCTGCGTGGCCTGATGGAGTAGACCCGCCTCACACCTTCCGGCGTGCGAGCCCCGCGCTAAAAACCCGGGTTTCAAAAGCGATCCACGAGTCCAACGCTTGAATCTGAGCGCAAAACCAAAGAGGGGTTTTTCAATGACGAAAAAACACTTCAGCACAAATCCTTCAGCGCAGGAAGCGAGCGGTTCAAATGAGCAGTCTGGCTCACGCTCGACAGCAAACGAGCCAACTGCTGAATCCCCTGCACTCGCAGATGTCGATTCTCCCTCTCCACCCATAACCTCTGTCTCTCAGCAGCATCTTCCTTCGAGCTCCCATCCAACAAATTTGGAATCAGAGCCAGCGAAACCACCTACCGTTCAGCGCGCCAGCGCATACTCCGTGGCACAGGAACAACTGGCCCGCGTCGCCCATGCAATGAATCTTGACGACGATATGCTCGAACACCTGTGTGTGCCGCGCCGGGAATTGATCGTTCACTTTCCGGTGGTGATGGATGACGACACGATTCGCATGTTCACTGGATTCCGCGTGCATCACAACACGGCGTTGGGGCCGACAAAAGGCGGTATCCGTTACCACCCAGATGTGACCCTGGACGAATTGCGAGCATTGGCCATGTGGATGACGTGGAAATGCGCGTTGATGAATCTGCCCTATGGCGGCGCCAAAGGCGGTGTCATCGTCGACCCAAAGGAACTCTCGGAAAAGGAACTGGAGGCGATGACCCGGCGCTACACCACAGAAATCAGTCTCTTCATCGGGCCGGAGATGGACATACCGGCGCCGGATGTGGGCACAAATGCGCAAGTGATGGCCTGGATCATGGACACCTATTCCATGCACAGAGGCTATTCTGTGCCAGCTGTGGTGACAGGCAAGCCTCTGGCTGTGAGAGGTTCTGCCGGCCGGGAATACGCCACCGGCCTGGGTATCACATACGTAACAAGGGCCATGCTGCGCAGCCGCTTGGGTCTTCATTTGGAAGATACGACGGTTGCCATACAGGGGTTCGGCAATGTCGGCAGTTGGACCGCGCGCACAATGCATGAACGGGGCGCGAAGATCGTAGCCGTTAGTGATGTGAACGGCGCGGTGTATGACGAGCGGGGGCTAGACCCACGCCATCTGAAGCGTTACGCTGAAGAGACAGGCATGGTCGTCGGCTATCCGGGCGCGGACTCTTTGACAAATGAAGAGCTGCTGGAGCTGAATGTAGATGTGCTGGTTCCGGCAGCATTGGAGGGGCAGATCACCAAAGAGAACGCAGACAGGATCAACGCCCGGGTCATCGCCGAGGGGGCCAACGGGCCGACCACGCCGGAAGCCGACCGTATTTTGGAAGACAAGGGGGTCCTGATCATCCCGGATATTCTCTGTAACGCTGGCGGTGTTGTGGTCAGTTACTTCGAATGGGTGCAGGATTTGCAGGCCTTTTCCTGGGACGAGAGCGAGATCCGGCATCAAATGAAACGCAAGCTGTTGGACAATCTGGACGACGTACTGGCAAACACCGTTCAGACCAACTACGACCTGAGGACGTCAGCTTACACAATCGCCATCCAGCGGATTGTGGATGCGGTAATGTACCGGGGTATCTATCCGTAACCGGCAATGCAGCTATGCTGCGAGAAACCTATAGGGATGAAACCGAAGGAGTGGAGCCGCTCGAAAAGCTCGCTGCTTACGCGTTGGAGGCAGCGGCCAGAAGAGAATTCGGCATTAGTTACGTCGCCCATGAGTTCAGCGACTATTTTGTGGGCACGGCACTCGATTACTGGGTCGAATACAGCTGTCTTGACTATGCGAAAGTAAGTTGCGTCAAAGGTTTTCGGACGGGCATTGGCATCTTAGACTACTCTGGACTCTCCAAGTTGTTGGATTCTAAAGGGGTGAAGAGGTCAGCGGAATACTGAATTTCCCCCAATTACTGCACGCCCACCAGCACCCCGTAGTCACGTATGATTTCGCGATGAAAGCTCTCCGGCAGACGCGCCCAATCGCGTGCCTCTACGATGAAAGGGATTGTAGACTCGCGCAGGGCTTCCTCCAGGTCGGCGAGCTTGCGGACTGGAATCTGCTCCTGTTCGGGACTACGCAGAACCAGATCCAAATCGCTGCCGCCGTGGCTGTGCCCGCTGACGCGGCTGCCGTAAGCCCACACTTCGACAGTAGGCAGATGTGCACGCAGAATGTCCTCAAGCATTCGTCGATGCCTCGGTTTCAGGTGCAGCCGATCAGTCATCCGGGCCCACCTCGATCCTACCGACTAACTCATCTGCGTCGACAATGAATTGAGGGAGAAGCTCCAGGGTCCCTTCAGCAAAGTTCTCCCCATATTCATGCGCCGTGTCATTGCGGTTGGCGCGGTATTCAAGCCACCGCTCACAGGCGTCCTCGTTGATCAGACCGTGCTTGGCAGCATAGCGAAAGATATCGTTAAAGGAGAGTTGATCCGCCTGCCGGTTGCTGGCAAAGTAGGGGCGAAGACGCCTTTTCAGCAATCTGCCGCTCTGTTCCAGCACGAGTTCAAACTCTTTGACGCAGGCCGCACGGTAGATTTCGCACAACACATCGCCGGGTTGGTACCCATGCAGACCTTCCCATGCGCTCTTGAGCGTATGAATGCATCGGCTGATGTACTCCGTACTAATGGTCATGGGTAGCTCCTAATCCCAAACCGACTCCTTTGCGGACGCTTCGCTTCACATACTTTAAATTCAGATTTCCAGTTCCGACAAGCTGGAACAACGCTCGGAATCTCTCCCACACACTGCGGGCCTGTGCTACAGATCACTGCCGTGCAGAGAGTCCAAATATCTGCGCAGTATCACCGCCGCGGCGACTGCATCCTGCCCGGCCGCGTCTGACCCTCCTTCCGCGATCCACTCGTCGGCGGCGAAACTGCTGAGACGCTCGTCCCAGAAGACGAGGGGGACCTCTTCGCCGCGGATGGCGCGCAGTGCCCGCATGAAACGCGCCGCCCAGTTGCGCATCTTCTGCGCCTGCGGACCTTCGCTGCCGTCCATGTTGTAGGGCAGCCCGCACACGACCAGCACGGCCTCCTCTTCGGCGTACATCTGGGCAAGAGCGTCGAAATCGCGGCGGCGGTTGCGGCGGCGCAGAGTACGCAGCGGACGCACCGTCAGACGTAGGGGATCGCAGGTCGCGACGCCAATGCGGGCGTCGCCCACATCAAGCGCAATGATCTTGCCTGGCGGCTCTGTTGGACTGGTGTGGGATTCTGGGGACATCGGTTGCCTGAGGCTACTGCCCGCTGCGCGCAGCCTCACTCAACTCGACCCGCACCTGGATGCGGCTGGCAATCTGGGGAAGCGTGCCGAACCAGGCAGGGTCTTGGTAGAATTCCGGCTCTCTGGCCAACAGCCACTCCTCTTGCAGCCGGCGGGCAGCCTCCTCGACATTGAGGCCGATCACCGTGCGGCTGACGGCCCTTGCGTCGATGGGGATGACGTAGTTTCCGCGCGCGGTCACTGAGTAGCGCAGCGTGCGCCCGCTGACGAGCGTATGCGGTTCGACCGTGAAACTGATCGATTCGGCTACCAGTTGGCCGCGTTCCGGCACCGCGTTGCGCAGCGCCACCATGGCGGCCTCCTCGGAAGCGCTGCGGTTGACCGCACTTCCCTGGATCAACACGCGCAGAGTGAGGTTCAACTCGTCGGACGGTTCGTCGTTGAAACTGTCGAAGAATTGAGCAGTAATGTAGGTCTGGATCAACTCTTCCGCCATCCACTCGTCGGTGCCCAATGCTGGCGACAGTTTCTCATGGGCCACCTCCCGGATAGCGGTGTATACCTGGTCAAGCAGCCTGTCCTTGTCCTCCTGCCTGACCAAGCGCACGCGGGCATTGACGCCCCCTGACGTGGCCTCCGGATTGGTCACCCGCACTCGGGTGCGCAAGGGGCCCGCCACTGTAGTGATCCTGATGCTGGGTACATTGCCGAGAATGCCCGGCTCGGTCGCCTCGATTTCAACCTCGGCCTGCGTACCAACGGGGCCGTCGATTTCAATCTCTTCGAGGATACGGAAATCAACAGCATCGCCGGTGCTGGTAGAGACGATCGTGCCGGCCGGAATACGTACCGTGCGGTTGGTCTGGTTGGTAAAGACAACCTTCCCCTCCGCCAGCTCCACTTCGGACCACCCGCTGCCAGTTGTAGCTATAGTACCTGTTGCTTCCACTGTAGTTTCGATCAAGCGCGCTGACAGCAGCCCCTGCTCCAGATCGTCAACTTCCACCTGCGGGTCGGCGGTCAGAACTACCGACGTTTCCAGAGCGCGCTGGCCGGGTACAAGCGTGACAGTGGCCGCGGGCAGCACATAATAGAGGAATACACCCAAAAAAGTGACCAGGAAAAGGCCTACGAACAGGTATCCAATCAACTGCAGCCAAAGGGGGGTCGCGCGCTGATAGAGCCGCGTGGCGCGGATACGTCGGCGGCGACTGCGGTCAAGACTGGGGCGCTCCCCTACCTTCGGGTCGATCGAACCGTTCTCCCTGCGCCAGGGGGGTGGGTCCGGAAGCCCGGCGCCGGGATGGATGGAATCGATGAAAGGAGCGGTGCCGCCAGAGCGCCAGCGGCTCATCCGCAGGATCGCCTCACTGCCGAATACGGGGATACCCAACCGCTTGGCGTTCTGGCGGATGGACGGATCCCGTGTCACCAGCGCCAACTCCTGTCCCCTGGTCTGGGCCTGGCGCTGGAGCAACCGCAGCCGCGTCAAGCTCTCCAATTGCGCAGAGCCTTTGGGCAGAACCACGGCCACCCCGCCGCTCCCCATGCGCGCGAGCTCCAGGCGCAGGGCCTCGACTCGCGTGTCTTTATCTACGTGAAGGAGTTCTACCACAAGACTAACGCATCCTCAGCATCTGATTGGCGAATGACAGCGGGCGTTGCCCGGGCGCCGTCTAACCAAGCTTTTCTTCAACCCATCCGGCCACCTGACCGAGGGCTTCGGGCAGTTTGTCGGCATGCCTTCCACCGGCCTGGGCCATGTTAGGACGTCCGCCGCCGCCGCCGCCAACGATTTTGGCCGCGTCGCGCACCAAATTGCCGGCATGTATGCCCTTTTTTATCGCGTCGTCAGTGGCGGCGGCCACCAGCATCGGTTTCTCATTGATAACCGAGCCGAGGACGACTACGCTGCTGCCCAGCTTGTCGCGGAACCAGTCGGTCATCTGGCGCAGCGCTTCCACATCATTGGCTTCTACCTGCTCCGCCAAGACGGCGAGGCCGTTCAAACGCACCGCGTGGCTGAGCAGAGTTTCGCTCTGCTGACGACTGAGCTTCGCGCGCGTCTGTTCCAGTTGACGTTCAAGCTGGCGGTGCTGCTCCTGCAGCCGTTGCACCGCCTCCACCGTCTGCTCGGGCTGGACCCGCAGACTGGCCGCAACCGCGTTGAGCGCGGCCAGGCGTTCGGCTAACAAGGCCTGCGCGGCGCGTCCGGTCAACGCCTCGATGCGGCGGACACCGGCCGCGCTGCTGCCTTCGCTTGTTATGAGAAACGGACCGATGTCGCCGGTGGTTCCCACGTGCGTACCGCCGCACAGCTCCTGCGAAAAGGCGTCGTCGCCGTCGCCGATGGAAATGACTCGCACGGTGTCGCCATATTTCTCCTCGAAGAAGGCCAGCGCGCCCTCGGCCACAGCGCGGTCGAAACCGGTCCAGCGATCTTTGACCGCATAGTTGGCAAGGACGGCCTGATTGGCTGCCTGTTCGATGGCGCTCAGCTGCTCAGCGCTGACCGGTTGCGGATGGGAAAAGTCAAAGCGCAGCCGGTCCGGGGCAACCATAGAGCCCCTCTGCCGCACATGCTCACCCAACTGGCCGCGTAGCTCGGCATGGAGCAGATGCGTGGCGGTGTGGTTGCGCATGATGTCCCAGCGCCGCACCGTGTCAATGATGGCGTAGGCCGGATCATCCACTTGCACAGTGCCGCTGGTGACTTCGCCGATATGGACGACCAGTCCCGGAATCGGCCGCCGCATAGATGTTACGCGCACCGACCAGACCGGTTTCTGCATGTCTTCCGGGAAGAATTCTATCTCACCCGTGTCGCTGATCTGGCCACCGCTCTCCACGTAAAACGGCGTCTCCGGCAGGACAACCTCAACCTCCTCGCCGGCATGGGCCTGTTGGACCGCCTGACCATCTCTCACGAGGCCGATGACAGTGGTTTCGGCATCCTCGGCATCTTCGTAGATAAGGTGGCGCACGCCGTCGGCGTCGAGAAGGCCGCGGCTTCGCAAGTCCTCCAGCAAGGACACGTAGACCGAGACATCGGCAGCCGCGCCCAGCTGCTCGTTGCCGGACTGCCGTCGCTGCTGCTCCAGCGCCGCCTGGTAGCCGTCCTCGTCAACGCTGAAGCCGTTCTCTTGGGCCACGTCGCGGGTGATGTCCAACGGGAAGCCGTAGGTATCCCACAGGCGGAAGGCGTCCTCGCCGGGAATCGCGCGGGCGCCGCCGGCTCGCAGACGATCCATCAGGCCGTCCAGGAGAGAAAGGCCGGTGTTCAAGGCACGCTGGAAACGCTCTTCGTCGGCGGTGACGGTCTGCACGATGAAATCCGCGTTCGCCTGCAACTCGCTAAAATGCCCCCCGAACTCGGCGATGACGACGCGGCAGATTTCCGCCAGGAAAGGCTCTACGAAGCCAACCTGCTTGCCGAAACGGGCCGCCCGCCGCAGGATCATGCGCACAACGTAGTCGCGGCCCTCGTTGTCGGGCATGACCCCGTCGCTGATCAGAAATGTGATAGACCGTCCGTGGTCGGCGATTACCCGGTAACCGACCAGGTGCTGTTGGCGCTGCGCATCACTGTGACCAAGCAGCTCCTGGATGCGATCCATAATTGGCGTAAATGCGTCGGTATCGTAGTTGTTGTCCTTGCCTTGCAGGATCGAGGCCAGCCGCTCGAGGCCGGCGCCGGTGTCGACGCTGGGCCTGGGCAAAGGGATCAGTTCGCCGCCCGGCTCGCGCTGCTCGTACTGCATGAAGACCAGATTCCAGATCTCCAGGTACTCGTCATCTACGTTGACGCCGTCCGCGACTTGCTCTTCAAGATCGCCCCAGTAATAGTGGATCTCGGAGCAAGGCCCGCAGGGGCCGACCTCGCCCATCTCCCACCAGTTGTCCTTTTTGCCAAAACGCAGAATGCGGTCGGGGGGGGCACCCACTTTCTGCCACAGCTCCTCGGCCTCATCGTCATCGGTATAGACCGAGAACCAGAGCCGGTCGAGCGAGAGGCCCAACTCGTTCACGAGCAGATCCCAGGCAAACTGAATCGCGTCGCGCTTGAAGTAGTCACCGAAGGAGAAGTTGCCCAGCATCTCAAAAAAGGTGTGATGGCGGGGGCTGGGGCCTACGTTCTCCAGATCGTTGTGCTTGCCGCTTACGCGCAGGCACTTCTGGGAGGTGGTGGCGCGGATGTAGTCCCGCTTCTCCAGGCCCAGAAACACGTCCTTGAACTGCACCATGCCGGCGTTGACGAAAAGCAGCGTCGGATCGTCTGCGGGCACGAGACTGCTGCTGTCGACGATCTGGTGGTTCCGCTCCTGGAAATACTCGAGGAACAGCCTGCGAATCTCGAATGTTGAAAGCCTTTTCATCGGACGCCTCGCTTGGTTGCTGACTACCATTTGCGCAGTTCCGGGGGCACGGGTCATCCCCATCACGCAGACCACATGAACTGCTGTCGATTGTAGCAAATTCGGGGCCGTTTAGGGAAACTGCAGGGCTCTCGCCTCGCAGTTCACATACCCTTTTTCTTGGTATTGATCCCCATCCGCGCTGATAATGGCTTGAAGACGAGACATTGGTGGGGTCGTGTGACCTTTCCTATCTGTTGGTTGCTTTCACGGTGTACGTTTCTTTGTGAGCAGGACTCGCGCCTATGCCCGCCATCTCTGTACGCGATCTCCGCAAGACCTTTCAGACGAAGCGCAAAGCGGCCGGTCTGCGCGGCAGCTTGCGCGCGCTGTGGCGGCCCTCTTTTCAGTCGATTGAGGCGGTGCGCGGACTCTCCTTCGTGATGGAGGAAGGGGAACTGCTGGGCTTCATCGGCCCCAACGGCGCCGGAAAATCGACCACAATCAAGATCCTGACCGGCATTCTCCATCCCAGCAGCGGCGAGGCCTCGGTACTGGGCCATGTGCCCTGGCAGCAGCGTCAGGCCCTCGCGTTCCAGATCGGCTCCGTCTTCGGTCAACGCCCTCAATTATGGTATCACCTGCCGGCGGTGGATACGTTCTACCTCTTCGGCAAGATCTACGAACTGGATGACGCAACCCTGCGCCGCCGCATCGCCTTTCTGGCCGAAGCCTTCGAAATCGAAGAGTTGTTGGAAATACCGGTGCGCAAGCTTTCTCTGGGCCAGCGCATGCGATGCGAAGTGGCCGCCTCCCTGCTGCACAAGCCGCGCGTTCTGCTGCTGGACGAGCCGTCGATCGGCCTCGACGTGGTCGCCAAGCAGCGCCTGCGGATGACGATCCAGCGCATGAATGAAATTGAGGGCGTGGGCGTGCTGTTGACCAGCCACGATGCCGGCGACATCGAAGCTCTGTGCAGGCGGGTAATAATCATCAACCATGGTGAAATTGTCTATCGGGACAAGGTTTCCGCCCTCAAACGGCGCTACCTTACTGTCAAGACTGTCGATGTGCGCTATAACGAGCAACTGCCGCCGGACTTCAGCCTGCCAGGCGTGGAGATGCTCAAGGTGGGGCGCTACGGCGCCAAGATGCGTTTTGACACCCGCGTCACGCCGGTTGAGCCGGTGATCAGCGGCTTGGCGGCCGCGGGCAGCCTGGCCGACGTAACCGTTTCGGAGCCCTCTCTGGAGGACGTGATCAGCGCCATTTACGCACGTACGGAGACCGAAGGTGTCTAGCAGAGAGGCAAGATTCGTCTCGCCCGAGGGCTGCGTGCGCTATCCTTCGGCAACGGCTGTGGCGGGCAAGTATTGGGCAATCTTCCGCACGCAGTTGGTGAACAGCCTCGCCTACCCGATAGACCTTCTGGGGCGCAGCCTGCTGATCGTCCTCTTCATGTGGATCTTCATGAACCTGTGGCGGGTGACATACGGCGCAACCGGCACGCGCTCGATCGCCGGCCTCACCCTGGCGGACACGATGTGGTACCTGATGATGGCCGAAGCGGTGATGCTGAGCAAGCGGGATCTGTCAGAAACGATGTCGGAGCAGGTGAAGGACGGCAGCGTCGCCTATCTGCTCAACAAGCCTTTCAACTTCATCCTCTACCACTTTGCCGCCGGTCTGGGCGACAGCGTTCTGGCTTTTGGCGGCAATCTTATAATAGGCAGCGCGGTCGTCTGGCTGATGGTGGGCCCTCCGCCGGGGATCGCAGGCTGGCTTTTTGCCGGCGTTGCAGTGGTATTCGCGTTGCTGCTGGACTTCTGCTTTTCCGCGCTGATCGGCCTGAGCGCGTTTGTCGTCGAAGAAACGGTTGCTTTTCGCTGGATCTACCAGAAGTTTCTGCTACTGCTGGGCGGTGTGCTGATTCCGCTCGATTTCTTCCCGGCATGGTTGCAGACCATTTCGCTCAACCTGCCGTTCGCCTGGATCATTTACGGTCCGGCCCGGCTCTTCGTCGACCCCAGCCCGGCGCGCCTGGGCTATGTACTCATGCAACAGGGCATCTGGCTGGCGGTTGTGGGCGGCACGGTCTGGGTACTGTACCGGCGGGCGGTGGCGCGGCTGGCGATCAACGGGGGCTGAGCCATGTTTCGTCACTTTTCTTTTGTGCTGGCGTTGTGGAAGACGAATCTTCTCAGCGCGATGGAGTATCGCGTCTCCTTTCTGACGCAGATGGTCGGGATGTTGCTCAACAACGCCATCTATTTCCTCTTCTGGATCATATTCTTCGCCCGCTTCGAAGAGATCAACGGTTGGGAGCTGGTGGATATGTTCTTCCTGTTCGGCGTAGTCGCCACCGCTTTTGGAGCCGGCACATACCTTTTCGGCAACGCCGTCCGGCTGTCGTCGCTGATCGCGAACGGACAGTTGGATTATTATCTATCGCTACCCCGTCCTGTCTTGCTTCATGCGCTGGCCAGCCGCAGTAATGCGTCCTCGGCCGGAGATTTCACTTACGGTCTGCTCAGCTTTGGCGCCGCCGTTTTCCTCTCCGGGACGTTCAGCGGCCTGATGCTGTTGCGCTTTGCCCTGGCCTGCCTGGCGGCGATCGCCGTACTCATCTCTTTTCTTGTGCTGGTGCAGAGCCTTACTTTCTGGATTGGCAATACCAGCCTGCTGACTACCAACGCGTTTAACGCGATTGTCACCTTTTCTCTCTATCCGATCACCCTCTTCGACGGCACTGCCAAGCTGCTGCTGTTCACCCTGATCCCTGCGGCCTTTATCGGCGCGCTGCCGGCCGAGTTCGTGCGCCGCTTCGATCTGGTCCAATTGGCCCAACTCTGCGCCGGCAGCGCGGTCTTCCTCTTCCTGGCGATCTTCGTCTTCTACCGCGGTCTGCGCCGCTACGAGAGCGGCAGCGCGATTCAGGTGCGTATCTGAGTCCGCGGCGGGTGTACTGCCCGCGATGCCATTGGGAGTGCAACAAGCCATGATGCGCCCTATGCGTTTCGTGCATCGCCTATTGCGTAACCCACGCCGCGGAGGCAGGCGCGGTTGGACAAGCGTTGTACGAGAGGTCACGAGAGTTTGCGAGAGATTTGGGGTGGAGGTTGTTTGCAGGTGCATGGCGGTCAGTTGGCGATGGCGGCGGTTGTTGGGACGGGCGATAACTTGACTCTGAAAGGGCAGATCGGCGGGCATGGCGGTGGATTGGCGGTCTCAGCGGTTGCTGGGGCGGGTGGCGGCGTGATGGCGGGTGGGCAATGGGTAGGGGCGTACCGCCGCTGCGCGGCTGTGCAAAAGATATTTGTATTTTAGGTACTACTTTTGCGATTTGTCCTCCTCTGTGCCCCAATATTGTAATTCAGTCGACCAGTTGAGTTCGGGATATTCAATTTTTTTTGTTTTGACAATTATTAAACTTTCATCTTCCGGGTCTAAGCCAGCGTGGAACCGTTTTCGTTTCATGTCGTAGTTCTCAATTTCATAGTTCTTCTCGTACTCACGGATTTGCTCCTCAATCTGCCGGATCTGACCCTCCAGGACTTCCGCAGAGGGTGTGGTTTCGTCGGAGTCCGACAGCGGACCGCTTTTCACGCCGGCGGGCAGTTCGTTGAGGGGCTGGCCGGTCAAGGGGTCGCACGGCAGTGCGGGGTCGGGCGACGGCGCGGGGACGAGCGCGGGATCGCGCGTGATGTGGGCCAGGGTCTCTGCCATGTCTGCACGCCATGCCACCAGGTATTAGATCTTTTCGGGCAGTTCGTATCTTGGAATCGTATGTTGCTCTGGCGGCGGTGGAGGAATTCTTGCCGCCGCGCGCGCCTTGCCCGGGTTTTGTCGGCGGAGCCGTGGGCGATGCAGCAGCCGTCGAATTGCTTGAGACCTTGTCCCTGACAAGGGGGAGCCGTCGCGTTTGAAACTCTTGCAGAGTGTTTTAGACATCTGGTGTGACCTCCCGGGCACGTAGTTGCCACCGCTTCCTTCGGCTGACTGGCCGGAAAGGACGGCGTAAAGTGACCGGGGTGTTCACACCTGCACGAGAAAACGTGCGAGGATGTGGAACCATTGTCCTAGATTCTTGGGGAGTTCTCAATAGTTGGGGCAGACGAAACAGGGCTATCGCAGACTTCGTGATAGTAGCGAATTATCCGCTACTATCAGGAGGAAACGGGCATTGGCGGTCCCGATTTCGGCTGGAAGGCGTGTGAACTTTGACCGATTTTTCGATCAAGTGAGTGAAAGTGGCGGAAAATTTAGGGTTCGCGATTGCCCTGGTGGGCCCCAATGGCTAGACCACGAATTGGAAAAAAGTTTCATCCAGACGGGGGACATGCCATTGAACATCGTCCCCAGATAGAGCCGAACGCGAAGAAAGGCCGCTACCCCGTCAGTACCGGCAAGCGCAGCGGCATCGCCGACGACCTCCTATTCTCCTTGCACCTGAACCCAAACTCTTCCGAACATAGATCCGGGCGCTACTTAACCCTCCACGAAAGAAGCGGTACTGCCCAGCACTTCATCGCCGCTTTGCAACTGCGCGGAGCGAACAATCGTCCATTCGCCCTGAACGCCCTCCGACGTGACCGTAACCGGTATCTGCTCTTCGCCGCGGACCACGATTACGACCATTTCGCCGCTTTCCTCCTGAATGGCGGCAGTGGGAACCAGCCAGCGGTCACTCGGCGCTTCGTTCCGCAGGGTCGCTACGGCTGTCATGCCTGGCAGTACGGAATCCAACGAGTCATCGGTCAATCGTATGGTCACCGGATAGTTGACGACTCCGTTCTGGGTTTCGCTGAAGGGCGCTATATGGTTGACCACTCCGGTAAACTTCACTTCGGGAAACGCATCAATGGCCACGTCTACCGTCTGGCCGCTCTTGACCATGGGAATATCGACTTCAGCCACCTGCACGGTCAACTCCAATCGACTGAGATCGGCCAGCGTGGCGACGATGGTTCCCGGCGCCACTTTGATTCCTTCAGCGACGTCGACACTTAGAACGGAGCCATCGATGGTGGCGAGTAGTTGTGCGCCGGCCAGGTCATCCACAGCTTTCTGCAACTCCAACTCCGCTTCTTGCGCGCGTAACTGCTCCAGTTCTATGACCGCTTTGTCCGCGCCGATCAGAAGTCCTTGGAGTCTCAGCTCAGCCGACGCCAGGCGGATCCGTGCCTGCTCCACCGCGCGCTTCAGATCATCCCGATCCAGCGAGACCAGAAGATCACCGGCGCTGACTGTGTCGCCGCCTTCGACCAGGACCTCTTTCACGTAGCCATCGACCCGTACAACCACCTGTACTTTGTCAATGAGGTTGATATTGCCGGCCGCTTTTAGGGGGCCGATAGAGGTGTCCGCCGCTCGGATGCGGGTGGTCTCTGCGCCGAGTTCCAGTGCCGGCGCCTCGCCGGCCTGTTCTGCATTCGAAGCGGCGAAGAAGCGGATGGTAACGGCGACAGTCGCGGCCACAATCAAGAGAGCGGCGACAATGAGCATGGTGTACCTGCGAACCATCGGGATGCTCCATTAGACGGATTATGTTACATGCGCCCCTGCCTGTGGAGGGCGCCACAGCCAACCCGCTCTGAATTGCGAAGCGGTACAGCGGAATGCTGACAGACCGGTCGTGCCTGACACCGTCAATGGCTGACCTGCTATCGCTCGTGCCGCAGCGCCTCGATCGGATCCAGCCGGGTCGCTCGAATGGCCGGGTACAGACCGAAGAGAAGGCCGCACACGGCACTGACGCTGACAGCGATAATCAACGAGTCCGGCTCGATGATCACGAGCAGCCTGAAGTCCGGGCTGGAGAAACTCTCCACAACTGTTGCCACGCCGAAGCTGATAACGATTCCCAGCAGGCCCCCGACGAGTGTCAACACCAGCGCTTCGATCAGAAACTGGGAAAGTATATCGCTGTTTTGCGCACCCAGAGCTTTGCGCAGGCCAATCTCCCTTGTACGTTCGGTCACGGACACAAGCATAATGTTCATAATGCCAATGCCGCCCACCAGAAGGCTTACAGCGCCGATGCTGCCCAGAAATATCGTCAACGTGTTGGCAATAGAGTTGGCCGTTTCGAGCAACCAGGTGTAGTTGTCGATGCGGAAGTCGTTGCGGTCGTCTCGGCTCAGGCCGCGGCGCAGACGCAGGGTCTGTTCGATCTGCCTCTCGGCTGCATCCATCCGCTCCACACTTACCGCGGCGGCTTGAATCCTCGTGACGGTATATTCACCACGATAGCGGTGGACTTCGTATTCGAACCTGAGGCGGTCCTGGGCCACGCCTATAGGAATGATTCCTCTGTCATCCATGTTGCCGAACATGTCGTAGCCGCGCTCCTTCAGCACACCCACGACGGTATACGGCTCGCGATTGATGCGTATGCTTTCACCTACCCCATCCGCACCTTCGAACATCTTCTGCGCCACACTGGCGCCGATGACAATGACCCTACTCTTGTGAATGACTTCGTCCTCCGTCAGAAAACGGCCCGCGGCCAGTTCCAGATTGTTGATGACGGCATAAGCAGGAGTCGTGCCTATCACCTCATCGTATCTGTTGTTGCCAGGGATCAACCGTATATATCGTATGAAAAGAGGGACGACCTGGGTTACATCCGGGTGGAGGGAGCGGTCGGAGAGAACTGCCACATCGGCCATGGTCAGGGCCTGACCGGACGTCCAGGTCTGGTCAGTCACGAAGCCTGATTCGATTGAAAGAAGCGTTATGCCCTCACTGGCAATTTGGTCCATGATGTCAACCGACACACCGCGGCCAATGCCCATTGTGGTAAGCACGGAGGCCACGCCGATGATAATGCCTAACATGGTTAGAAACGATCGCATCTTACGCGCGGCGATACTGCCGGCGGCAACCCGAAAGTATTTCAGAAGCCTCACGTCAGATCACCTCCGCTTCAGCTGTTCGCAGTCGCTAGAGATGCTTACGTCACGGCACGGCGGCTCACGCCGGCCGGCGTTCATCGGAGATGATGACGCCATCCCGCACGGTGATCATGCGCCGCGCCCTTGCCGCGATCTCCCGGTCATGGGTGACTATAACCAATGTCAGTCCGTCAAGGTGCAGTTGCTCGAAGAGCGCCATTACCTCTTCACCGGTTTGGGTGTCGATTGCGCCGGTTGGCTCGTCCGCCAGCAGGAGACTGGGCCGATTGACGAGCGCACGGGCAATGGCCACGCGTTGGCGCTGTCCCCCAGACAGTTCCTCCGGCCCGTGATCAGCGCGATCGGCCAAGCCTACTTGCGCCAGCGCGTCCAGCGCGCGCCGGCGCGACTCGGTGCGGGAGACGCCGGCATAGAATAGCGGCAGTTCCGCCTGCTGCCGGGCAGATGCTCGCGACAAAAGATTGAACTCCTGGAACACGAATCCAATCTCTCTGTTTCTCAGGGTCGCCAGTTGTCTATCCGTGAGTTCCCCGACATCCTGCATTCGAATGCGATATGTGCCCTTGGTGGGTCGGTCCAGCAGACCGATGATGTTCAGCAAGGTGCTTTTACCGGAGCCGCTGGTGCCGACGACGGCGACATAGTCACCCTGGTCAATCGTGAGGGAAATGTCGCGCAGGGCGTGCAGTGCAGTCTTGCCCATGTGATAGATTCTGGATATGTTCCGAATCTCAATCAACGGTGATGAATCAGCCATGTTTCTGGAACCCTGGGTGACTACTGCGATGCAACGCAGACAAAAATCATCTCATTCTGGAATCAGAAGGTGTCGCCCGATGCAACCGGAAGCGCCTGCCGAATCCATGTTTCCGGTGTAAGCCAGACTGTCATGATTTCAATTTGGAGTCGTGGTTGGTTCGCACATTACTTATGATACCACCTGATATGGGATTATCAGTGATGGAACCGAGACGATGGGGGGACTGACATTGGCTCTCTAGACTACGTATACGTGCGGACAGGTGGAAAGTTTCGCACAGCAGGCGGGGAAGCACTGCTGGAACAGTGCGCAGGGGGTCGCGGCGGGTGGGGCGGGGCACTCGGCATATGGGGACATGAGAGATTCTGACGGGGATGGGGTGGTGTGTGAGGGGTAATGTCGGCGCGGCGTCGAATACCTATCCACTATCCATTCGTCTCTGCATTGGAGGATGGGCTGTGATTTGGGTTGGGCGGATTGTCTGAATCAGGATTTTCAGGATGGCAGAGGATTTTCAGGATTGCTGGCGATCGATCGAGTGCTGATAGAGAAATCCACGAAGGGGTACGAAGTCGCACTAAGAGAGATTGGCAGTACGGCTGGCGATGGCGTGGTTGCTGTTCGGCGGATCTGTTTCGTAGTCTGAATCAGGATTGCTGCAGCACGGCATCAATGCCATTGATGCCATCTGCAGTCCCTTTCTTGACCAACCCTTCATCAATGCCACCATGCAGGCTCTTTGGCTCCCAGCCGCCCTGCGGCGATGATGGGATATTGGCTGCGGGGCGTACTGGCTGCGGGGCGGGTTGTTATAGGGGGGCGTTGCGGGGGGTGTCCCCCCGCACAAGGGAGGGCCGCAGGCCCGACCGCCCAAAAAGGGCGTAGCCCCTGGCGGCGGCGGGGGTTTGCCGACGCCAGCCCTGAGCCGCCTTAGCGGCGAAGGGTGCGGAGGCACGCCTTAGCGGGCCGGAGCCGCCGGAGGGCGTCTGCGCCCGCAGGCGTACAAAGGCGAGGAGGGAGGGAGGTCCGCGTTCCTGGTGGGAGGGCAACAGTCGGCGATGCACCTATCCAGGGCAACTGTTTGCCCGCACCTTTCAATTGTGATAGCATGATCTATGCCATAGTCAACCATTCTGACATCGGAAAGCCGTATGCCCGATTGCACCAACTGCGGTACCTGGAATCCCGACGACAAGGATGTCTGCTGGCGTTGCCAGACTGTTTTGCCGCGGCCGGTGGAAAAAAAGGCGAAGCGACGAATGATGCTGCTCGGCATGCCGGTTTGGGTCTGGGTCGTCGTCGCGTTAATCTTTGTCGTCCCTCTCTTTGGCCAATGCGCGCAGCTTGGGGTCCCTGGGGGATAGTGACTAGCGAAATCCTTTCCCCGGATGCAGACAGCTTCTCTCTGTTGAAAGAGTTGAGCGAGACCCCCGGCGTCAGCGGCCAGGAAGAACGGATACGCGCCTGTGTCAGCGACTATCTGGCTCCGCTCGTTGATGAACTTCGTACCGACACCCTCGGCAATTTTACCGGTTACAAACGCGGCGCCAACTCGTCTGGCAAACGGGTTATGCTGGCCGCCCACATGGACGAAATCGGCCTTATCGTCACTCGCCTTGAGGAGGGCTTCTTACGCTTCGCGCCCGTCGGCGGCGTCGATTTGGGCACGCTGCCTGCCCAGGAAGTAACGGTTCACGGTCGCAACGATTTGCCCGGGCTGATCGCCAGCCGCCCGCCCCACGTGCTCTCTGCGGAAGAGCGGGAGAAGCCCTTTACCCAGTCAGAACTGTTCATCGACGTCGGGCTGTCGGCCGACGCGCTGGCCGAGTCGGTGACGGTAGGAGACTTCATCTCGATCCGCCGCAGCGCCAGCCGGTTGGGAAACGGGCAGGCGACCGGCAAAGCCCTGGACAACCGCGTTTCGGTCGTTGTGCTGTTGGAAGCGCTGCGCTTGCTGCAGCGCCGCAGCCACGCCTGGGACATCTACGCGGTGGTCACGGTCCAGGAAGAGATCGGCTTGCGGGGGGCCACGACCGCCACTTTTCAGGTTGCGCCGGACGTGGGCATAGCCCTGGATGTCACCTTCGCAGAGCAGCCGGGCGCAAGCGCCGAAGAGTCCCTGCCGATGGGTGGCGGTCCGGCAATTGGCTTGGGGCCGAACCTGCACCCGGTATTGAGAAAACTGCTCGTCAGCACGGCCGAGCGCAACGAAATCCCCTATACGAACGAAGTTCTGCCCGGAACTTCCGGTACCGACGCCTGGGCGATGCAGGTTTCCCAGTCCGGCATCCCGACCGCGCTGATTTCGGTACCGGTCCGCAACATGCACACGCCCGCCGAATCGGTCGCCCTCAAGGACATCGAACGGAGCGCGCGACTGCTGGCCGAGGCGATCTGCGAACTGCCTGACGACCTTTCCGCTCTGGCGCTCGACAACCTGGTTTGATAGTCGCTGGCCGCGATGCCCGCGCGTTTGGCTGCAATCAGAAGGGAATTATATCGAATCTTAGCCAGATTTCTTGAGTGGCTTTGAACTATGTCGGTTATATTTTGGTTCGGGAATGAGTGTCAAGCGGGGATGAAAGGCAAGAAGTGGGCAGCGAGCGGGCGACCATGCAGAGAACTGCAAGAGCGTTGCTTAACCATAGGTAACACCGATATCAACTAAGCCTCCGGAATGAATGTGATCTACATGTTGAATGACGGGTTTATCCTTTTTGCTAAGCCCCCAACCATTAGTTGCCAAATCTACAGAGGATAGATTCCGCAGAAAATCGACCGACTTAGGATCTGTTGTGAAATTTTGATACCGCTCAAAATTGTTTATATAGATGCCGGTTAGACTCATCAATTGGAGAGGAAAATACTGTGCATGAAAAAAATTTAATGCTGCGCATCCCAGGGCATTAACATCGTTATCCGCTCTATATTCTTCAAGTGCAGCTTCCAAATAAGCAAGCGCTTCTTCAGGGTCCTTCAACTGCTCGATTAGCCATTCATCGTAGTTTCGAGTATTCTTAATTACAAAGTCTTTGTTCATGGCTGTCTGCTCCTAAACTCCTCCCAATAGGATTGGGCCTTATTGATGTCTTCGTTTTGGGTAGCCTTTGTACCTCCCAATAGCAGAAGGAGGAAATTGCCTTCCAATTCGGCGAAGTAAATACGATACCCTGGCCCGAGATGAATTCTCAATTCATAGAGATTTTCGTTCAATCTCTTGTAGTCGCGGGAATTTCCTAAACGCAAGCGGTCAATGCGAGTTAGGATGGCGGCACGAACTTTCTTGTCCTTGAGTTTAGAATACCACTTCTCAAACGGCGCGCCTCCATCGGGAAGATAGTATGTGCGTACTGTTCGAGGCACAACCATCACGGAATGTATCGGGGTTAATGAGCATGGAATGTCAAAACTGGCAGAGTATCACTTAGCACTGATTGCTCCTTGTTTACAGGTTTCCAAGAACTCGCGAACTACATCGCGCAAATGGGCTGGCATACGGTAACGACCTTCGGCATCCATTTCCATATAATCCTTCCAAGTATAAGACCCAATTTCCGCTCCCTTAAGATACCGGGTGAGCCAAGCCAATAGATGACTGATCTGACGTGAATGAAGGCCAGTTGCTTTTCCATATGCCGAATTGGTCAAGTAGTCATCATTCTCGCAGAGCACAGTGAGGAAATTTCTCATATTTTCGGTTAACTTCCCAATTTTGGTTAGTGCCATATACATGACATCAGCACTTACAAGAGTTGAATCTAAAGGATTGTCTTTCGTACCAAACAATTCTTCAGTCCGGCCTCTCAAGTCCCGAATAATTTTCTGCAATTCTTGGTTAGCGTATTCCGGATCGAAGTACATCATAATTCCATGTGAAAGTTCATCTTCGAAGGTTCTTCCACTTAATTCAGAACTCTTTTCTATTATATGAAACATCCTGATAGAGAGGCTTATTGTGTGTTTTTCCACAATCCCTCCTTTTGTCATATTTCGTTGAAAAATCTCTAGACGAGTGCAAAAGGAAGCCAGTAGGAAGTCCATGCTGGACATCGAAATTATACATGACGCTCTCCTTGTGTCAAATGGTAAGAGTCTACAGCCCAGGGCAATCGCATCTAAATTCGGACGCCACAATCGCCCACGAAGGGCGCCCACAAGGGGCGCCCCTACCAATTGTCAATCTTTTTCGGACAAGAAACCGGCCTCCAGTCGCCAAAGACCTTTAGAATTTGCGACTGCGCACTATGATTTGCACCGTTCTCGGCGTTTTGCCCTGAGAAGGGCGCCCACAAGGGGTGCCCCTACTCAAGCAGCCTCACGAGGTTTTTTTCTAATTTGATCCAATTGCCCTGCCCTGATCTACAGCCAACGAGAAAAACAAGCCCAGGACGGTTAATAGGTTTGGCTAAGATTTAATATATTTCCCAATCCAAAGACTGCTGCCATGAATGAACTGCTCGAGAAACTATCCAACGCCCGCGGGGTCGCGGGGCAGGAGGGCGAGGTACGGGCCATCCTGCGAGAGGAACTCGCTCCCCACGTGGAGGAACTCACGGTCGACTCGATCGGCAATCTGATTGTTCGCAAACGGGGTTCGAACGCGCCAAGTCAGCATCGAGTGATGCTCGCCGCGCACATGGACGAAGTGGGCGGGATGGTGATGCGCAGCAATTCCGACGGCACGCTGAAATTCCGTAGTGTCGGCGGCCTGGACCCACGTATTTTGCCCGGCAAACGGGTAACGATCGGCGCGCAAGCGGTGCCAGGCGTGATCATGCGGGCACCACATGCGGCCCGATCCGGCAAGCGGGTGATGCCGATCTCCGATCTCCTCATCGACACGGGAGGCGCGGGCGGCATTGAGCCGGGCGACATGATCACTTTTGAGAGCGGCTTCGAGCAGTACGGACGGCTTCTGAAGGGCAAGGCATTTGACGATCGGGTAGGTTGCTACATCCTTGTCGAGCTGTTGAAAGGCGAGTTTCCCTGCGAGCTGGTGGGGGTTTTCACTGTCCAGGAGGAGATCGGCCTGCGCGGTGCGGGGGTGGCCGCCTACGCGGTCCAGCCGGATATCGCGGTGGCGCTCGAAGGCACCGTCGCCGATGATCTCCCGCGCCAGGAGGACGTAAGTCCGACGACCGAGCTGGGCAAAGGTCCGGCCATTTCGGTGATGGACCGCAGTGCCCATGCCGACCGCCGCCTTGTCCGCATCCTGACGGCGACCGCGGCCGCCCATGACATCCCCTGGCAGTTCAAACAGCCCGGAGTCGGCGGTACCGACGTAGGCAGCATCCATCTGGCCCGCGCGGGCGTGCCGGCGGTGGCGGTGGCAGTGCCATGCCGCTATATCCACACGCCGGCGGCACTGATGGACCCGGCCGATGTGAAGAATACGATCCAGCTGATGAGCGAGGCTTTATCCGGCCCGTTGGGTCGGCCATTGGGGGCCGAGCGGAGCGAAGAATGAAAGAATTGATAGAGGACTTGTGTGGTGTTTTCGGCCCCAGCGGGCAAGAGGAGCGGATCAGCGAAGCCATCGTCCAACATTTGGATGGCTTGGTCGATGAAGTACGGAGCGACAGGCTGGGTAATCTGATTGCGGTGAAACGTCCGACCGACAGCGGCGCGAAGGGCAAGCGGATCATGCTGGCCGCGCACATGGACGAGATCGGCGTGATGGTGACTCACGTGGACGCGCAGGGTTTCTGCCGCTTTACGACGATGGGAGGCGTGATAACACAAACGCTGATCGGCAGCCGGGTTGAATTTGCCAACGGTGTCGAGGGCGCGTTTGGGCTGGAAGGCAGTGCAGTGCCGCGCGATCGGCCGACCATGCAGAAGATGTTTCTGGACGTGGGCGCGACCGGCAAGGAAGATGCAAGGGTGCAGGTTGGCGATTCAGCGGTCTTCCGCAGTAGCTTTGGCGCGGTAGGCGACCGGCTGTTCGCTCCCAATCTCGATGATCGAATCGGCTGCGCCGTGCTGATCCAGACACTGCGCGAGCTGGAGAATTGCCCGCACGAGCTATTGGCCGTCTTTACCGTACAAGAAGAGGTGGGCGCGCGCGGGGCCACTACCGCCGGCTACGGGTTGGAGCCGGAGATCATCCTGGCGATCGACGTGACGGCCACCGGCGACTTTCCACAGGCGACTCCGATGGAGGTTGCGCTGGGAAATGGACCGGCAATCAAGATCATGGACAGGCGCATGATCGCCCATCCAAAGGTACGCGGCTGGCTGGAGAGCACAGCGCGGACCCACGACATTCCCTACCAGTTGGAGGTATTAGAGTACGGCTCGACCGACGCTTCCGCTGTGCAGATCAGCCGCGCAGGAGTCCCGGCCGGAACGGTCTCGATCCCCTGCCGCTATGTCCACACCCCCTCGCAGGTGGCCGACTGTAACGACGCGCGCAACGCCGTGCGCCTGTTGGTGAGCGCGCTCAGCGGCGAGCTTGCGTAGCGAACGGCAAATGAAGTGGATAGTCTTGAAAGTCCAACACTAACCACTGGTCACTGCAGGTATGTTTCGCCAAATCGCCGACAACCTGACCGCGTGGCATGCGCAACAACTGCGGGATCTGCCCTGGCGCATCGGACCAGCCGGCACACGCGACGCGTATGCGGTCTGGGTAAGCGAAGTCATGGCTCAGCAAACGCAACTGACGGTTGTCGTCGATTATTTCAACCGTTGGATGGAACGCTTTCCGACGGTGGAGAAACTTGCCAAAGCGGACCAGCAGGAGGTCCTGAAACTGTGGGAGGGGCTGGGCTACTACAGCCGGGCCAGGAATCTGCATCGAGCCGCGCAGATCGTCACCGCCGAGTTCGGCGGGCAGTTGCCTCGCACGCGGCATGAGCTACTGCTGCTGCCCGGCATCGGCGAATATACGGCCGGCGCGATCCTAAGTCTGGCTTTTGGGCTGCCCGAACCGATAGTCGACGCCAATGCCAAACGAGTCTTCAGCCGCCTTTGGGATATTGACGAGTCGATTGGTCTCCGGTCCACGGAAAAGCGGCTCTGGAGGCTGTCCCGCCAACTCGTAGAGGCGGCGGCGCAGCCAGGCGCTGTGAACGAAGGGCTGATGGAGTTGGGCGCACTCCTGTGCAGGCCCCGCAATCCACTCTGCCGGGATTGTCCCCTGCGGACCGGTTGCCAGGCTTGCAAGCGCGGCGTTCAGAACCAGCGGCCCGTTCGCCCTCCCCGCGAGGTTGCCCCCCATTTTGAGGTTGCCGCCGCTGTAATCTGGGAAGGTGCGCCAGGCGTCTCCCGTATGGTGATCAGCCAACGCCCTGAAAAAGGTCTCCTCGGCGGACTGTGGTCGTTTCCTCACGGCACAAGGGAGCCAGTCGACAAGGATCTGCCCTCTTGTTTGCGCCGCGTGATCAGCCAGGCACTGGGCGTGCCCATCACGGTGGGTGAGCAGGTGACAACGGTAGAGCATGCGTTTACGCATTTCCGCATGTCGCTGTCCGCCTTCCACGCGCGGATTTGCGCGGGGAGCCCCCGGGCCATCGGCGTCGACAACTGGTGCTGGACCACGCTGGATGAAGTCGAACAGTTCCCCTGTCCCGTACCCGATCGCAAGATTATCAACGCCCTGCGCGATCTGGCAGAGAAGGTGTAGGCGCCCACGAATGCGTATGCGATTAGCTGTCTTCTTTTCACTGAGCAGGATCGTCTTATCTGTTTCGACCTGCTTCCTAGTGGTAGGCTGTGCCCCATTCGAGCTAACCCCGGCTCCCATCCAGGCCACGTCCGCCCCCCTTGCCACACCAGAGCCGGCGGCCCCTTTGCCCGCGCCGACCCTGGACATTGACGAGCAGGGGCTGGACATTGCTGAACGGCGCCTGGTTGAACTGTACAGGCGTGTCGCCCCGGCGGTTGTGACTGTGACAACGCACGCGCAGCGAAGCGGCTTTTTCGCCGAAATGGTCCCGCGCGAAGGATTCGGCTCCGGCTTCGTGATCGACGACGATGGACACATTCTTACAAACTATCACGTCATCGAAGGCGCGCAGCAGATCGAGGTCGAATTTGAGGAAGGAGTTGCTTTTCCAGCGCTGGTGGTCGGCCATGACCGCCGCTTCGACTTGGCGCTGCTGAAGATTGACGCGCCGGCCGACCTGCTGCAACCGGTCGAATTCGGCAGTTCCGCCAACTTACAGGTGGGACAACGGGCCAACACGATCGGCAACCCATTCGGCCTGTACAGCCGCTCTCTCACTACAGGTGTGATCAGCGGTCTGGAGCGCACGCTGGAAGCAGGCGGGGACCGCTTCGTCGGCGGCATCATCCAGCTCGATGCGGCAGTCAATCAAGGCAACTCCGGCGGCCCAGTGCTGGACAGTTCCGGACGCGTAATTGGCATCATCACCGCGCTCTTCAGCCGCAACGGCGCCAACACAGGCGTCAGTTTCGCTCTACCAGTCGATACGATCGTGCGGGCGCTGCCCGAACTCATGACCCTTGGCCGCTACCGACATCCTTACCTTGGCGTCCGCTTTGGTTATCAGATCACGTCCCAAATGGCGGCCGCTCTCGATCTGCCGGTGGGAGAAGGTCTGCTGCTCGTGCAGTTGGAGCGCGGCAGTCCCTTGGACCGGGTCGGTGTACGGGGGGCACAGCAGCGAATTGTCCTGTGGAACAGCCAAGTTTACGTCGGCGGCGACATACTCACCGCGCTCGACGGTCACCCTGTCAGGAGCCAGAAGGCGTTGCAGCTTCGATTGGAGGCGTTGCAGGTGGGCGACGAAGTGACCGTATACCTTTTGCGGGGGGACACGTCATACGAGGCGCGAGTAGTTCTGGCCGAAGATCCGGAGTAGCGGTCAGGCGGCTGCATCCAATTCCTGATCGTTGTTGAGGCGGACCTGCTGACCTTGGCCACCATAAAGTCGGGGCGTCGCGCCGTCTTCAAACACGTCGCGGCGCACAACACAGCGGGCAACCTCTTCGCGGCCGGGGATTTCGAACATCACATCGAGCAACGCTTCCTCGACAATCGAACGCAGCCCCCTGGCCCCGGTGCGGCGCATAAACGCTTCCGTCGCGGCCGCGGACAGCGAATCCGTTTCAAACTCCAACAGCACCTCATCCATAGCGAAGAGTTGCTGGAACTGGCGCACAATGCTGTTCTTTGGCTGCGTGAGAATTTCGACAAGGATGTCTCGATCGAGCGCATCCAGACTGACAACAACCGGCACGCGACCGACAAACTCCGGTATCAGGCCGTAGTAAAGCAGGTCGTCAGGCATTACCTGCTGAAGCAGGCGGCTTTCATCCCGCCCTTCCTTTTCGAGGCGGCGGATCTTCAGTTCGCGCTGGCGCTCGGTCAGGCCTTCCGGAAGAGGCAGCTCATCGACACTGTCCTCTTCTGCAACCCGACCCAGCGGGTCGAGCTCCGATTCGTCGTTCACGAACCCCAGGCCGGCGCGACGCCGAAGCCTTTTGCGCAACATCTCCGCCATTCCTACAAACGCGCCCCCCAGAATGAACAGCACATTACGGGTGTCGAGCGGGATGAACTCCTGTTGGGGATGTTTGCGTCCCGTGCTGGGCGGTACGTTGACGGTCGTGCCCTCGATGATCTTAAGCAAAGCCTGCTGAACACCCTCCCCGCTTACGTCGCGGGTGATGCTGGGGTTGTCGCCTGCTTTGCGGGCGATCTTGTCGATCTCGTCGATGTAGACGATGCCGCATGCGGCCCTGTCAGCATCCCAGTCGGCCGCCTGTAACAGCCCAACAAGCAGGCTCTCGACATCCTCGCCCACGTAACCGGCCTCGGTCAGGCTGGTGGCATCTGCGATGGTGAAGGGCACATCGAGGAGTCGGGCCAGCATCTGGGCCATAAGCGTCTTGCCGCTTCCGGTTGGGCCGATCAGGAGCACGTTGCTCTTGGCAAGCTCTACCGGCTCCTCCTCGCTACTCTGCACTTCGTGGCTTGGGGGGGACTGTTCTTCGTCGCCGGGAACAGAATCGCCACCCTCTTCGTCCTGGGCAAGCTGACTCTCTCGCCAGCGCCGGCCGGTCGCGGCGCTGCCACCAAAGATTCGCTTATAGTGATTGTATACCGCGACAGACAGTACCTTCTTTGCCCGGTTCTGGCCGATTATATACTGATTCAGGCTCTGTACGATGTCGCGAGGGCTGGGCACGCGTTTGGTTGCGAGCCCAGCGGACTTGGCCGAATCGCCGCTCTGGCCCACCCCTTCCTCTTCGAGAATTTCGGCGCCCAGGCGGATACATTCGTCACAGATATGGACATTATCGTCGCCGGCGATCAGGCGCTGGGCCTCAGATTCCTCTTTGCCGCAGAAGGAGCATACGTTCATGGCGTATCCAGGTTCAAATTCTGTTTCAGGTCAGGGCGCCTTACAGGCAGCATGAAGGCCGGCCGCCAACTTCTTCTCCTGACTGATTGCGAGGCAAGGGCAGATAAAGCCAAAAGCTCAGGTTAGCGGCGCCTGCTATTCGCCGTCGGCGGCGGCCTCTTCGGCAGCGGCATCTGTACCATTCTGGTTGGGCACATTTGCCTGGCCGTTTACCATGGAGACGATATCGCTGCTGTCGCCGAGCACCTCGTCAACCAGGCCAAAGTCGCGCGCTTCAATTGCGTTCATCCAGCGGTCGCGCTGGAAAATCTCTTCGATCTCCTGCCAAACCTTGCCGGTCTGCTGAGCGACGATATGGAAAAGCTGGGTTTGGAGTCGCTCCTGCTCGCGCAAGGCGATGCGTACGTCCTCTGTATAACCCTGCGCGCCGCCGCCGGCCGGGTGCATGTGAATCGTTGCATGGGGCAGGGCGTAGCGCTTGCCCTTTGTGCCGGAAGAGAGCAGAACGGTACCCATGCTGGCCGTCACGCCGACAGCAAATGTATGTATC
The DNA here is from genome assembly GCA_965221345.1 of Caldilineaceae bacterium. Classification (GTDB taxonomy): domain Bacteria; phylum Chloroflexota; class Anaerolineae; order Caldilineales; family Caldilineaceae; genus Bin5. The sequence continues at coordinate 2,538,453 of CBDCSD010000002.1, read as the reverse complement.
GGCGTCTTGATCATTTTCATCGTGTCATATATGGCCAAGCCGGCGTAAATAAGGCCGCCCGGGCTGTTGATGAACATCTGGATCGGTTGGTTCGGGTCTTCAGAACTCAGGTAGAGCAACTGGGCGACGATCAGATTGGCTACCTGGTCGGAAAGCGGCATGCCGAGAAAGATAATGCGTTCCTTCAGCAGGAGGCTGTAGATATCATAGGCGCGCTCGCCCCGGCCCGTACTCTCGATAACCATCGGCACGATATTCGACGGCGTCAGGCCACCCATCTGAAACTGGTTGCCGGGAAGGCCCGTCCAACCCTGCGATTCAACATTGTTTGGCGTTTCCGGCGGCTGGCCCGCATGAGATTCGTTGAACGGATGAAACATCTGGATCTCCCTTTTTCGGATGATGACAACGTCGTGAACTGGCCCCGAAACCAGCCAGTGGTGCGTCGAATCGACTTTTCGGAACAGTGTTATCGGAACAGTGTTAAATGTAGGCGATGCACCTGCCGAGAAATGTAGGGGCCGCTCTATTCTCCGTTAGTCTTATGTTAGCGGCCCGATTCAGGATTCTGCGACCTCATCGCTTTCCGCTTCTGCAGCGGCGCCTTCTTCAACAGGACCGGATTCGGTGGGCTGCGTCGCCTGACCGGAGTCCTCTGCATCGGGCTGCTCAGCATCGGCGGCCTCGTCCTCCTCCGCAACCGGCTCCGGGACCTCTTCGCCGCGGGCGATCGCCAATAGCATCTTGATCGATTTGTCTTTGAGAATTTCACTGTCAATAAGTGGACGGCTGTGATCGGCGCGCATCATTTCCAGCATGTCGATTTGTGCCTTCACCGTTTCTTCATCAGCATCCTCCGGCAAAGGGCCGGCCACATCTCCAATGTGTTCTTCAAATTCTTCGTCGCTGACTTTCAACTTCTCGCACTGCGCGAATTCCACTAGTGCAAGCTCGATTTTCAGCGACTTTTCGGCATCTTCGCGCAGAGATTCGCGATACGCTTCGATCGTTTGGTTGGACATCTCCAGGTACTGCTCCATTCCCTGCAGCCCCATCTGACGGATTCGCATATCGAAGTTGCGCACCAACCGGTCGATCTCAAGATCTACCGCAACCGGTGGATAGACAACGTCGCTCATCTCGACCAGTTCCTGGAGTACTCTTTGTACATGTTCGGCTTCGGCCTGTTGTTTCGCTTCTTGCAGCACGTTCTCACGAGTGTCATCGAGCAAATCCGCGGCGGTCTCAAAATCGGGGCCGAAGTTCTGCGCGATCTCATCGGTCACTTCAGCCGGCGTTTCGAAGGACCGTGTTTTGTGGACTTTCACCGCGAACCGGACATTATTGCCGGCATACATGCTGGGGCTGTCTTCGGGCCAGGCGATCTCAAAGCTTTTTTCATCGCCGGGGGACAGGCCCACCAGCGCCTCATCCAGGCCAGCCGGTTCCATCGGGTTTTCCTGGTCCGGGGTTACGTCCCAATCTTCCTCATTGAAGACGACGGTATCGGTCTCTTTTCCTTCATCGTCCAGGACCGCGCCTCTCACGTCAATGGTCATCAGATCCCCATATTGGCTGGGGCGATCGGTCTCAACGTAGTCGGCATTCTGTTCGAGAATGGCTTGAACGCGCTCCTGGATCTGCTCTTCATCGGCCTCGGCTTCCACTTCTTCGACGCGCAGGCCGCGGTAGTCGCCCAAACTGACCTCTGGAGGTAAGGGTATCGTCAGGTGAAAGCGGACCGCTTGCTCCGTGTCGACGTTGTCAAGGCTTCCCATGAAGAAGGGTTCCAGGCCTTCCTGGTCGAGTGCCTCCTTGTAGACCTCCTGCCCCAGTTCATCGACAAATTCGCTGATAATCGCCTCTCGGCCCACGAATTGAAGGAGAATATGGAAAGGCGCGCGCCCCTTGCGGAAACCGGGGATGCGGACCTGCTGGGCTAGTTTGCGGGCGGCTTTACGCATCTCCTGATCGATGCGCTCGTCGGCAACTTCGATTGTCATGGAGAGTTGTCGACTATCCAGTGGTTCTGTAGTCACGGTCAAAGTCATCGTAACTTGCCTCTCATTTCTTTTCTCTGTAGCAAGAGCCTAAAGGGCGTCGCCTCCAAGCGTAAGGATTGTCAGAAGAGGACCGGCGGCGAAGTGTTCCTTCTTCGCCACAATGCCGTATAAATACAGTGCTGCGAGCGTGGCAACGTAGGTGACAATGCCGGCCGGGCCGAGTGCGAGGATGATCGATAGTGAAATAATCACGCATAAGAACAAGCTGGTGAACAGCCAGATTACGGATACAGTCTTTGTGCAGCGTCCCAACTTCGGCACGTCTATCAGCGCGAATCCGCGCCATTTTCCGGGAAAGAGATCGAATGCCAAATGCATGGCTACTCCAGCAGAAAAGCCGGCGATGAACCAGTCTGCCCATTCAACTTGCGTAAGAACCCCTCCGATCAACAGCAGGCCGGGTATCAGGAAGCTGTGGGTTACGGCCGACCTGTGGCGAAGGCGGGAAAACGCAAACCTGTCAATGTCCGGAAACTGGCTGCCCAGCAACGCTCCGACCGCAAAGCAAGCGATGCCGATCGCTATTGTCAGCACGTCCGGGCTGGCGAATTCGAGCACGTGGTGCGTCCTGAGTCACTGATGGGCGTCCAAATTCCGCTTGCGCGGCGCGATGCCGGTAGACCGCACAAAATCTTACTGAAAATTGGAGCGCCAACCTTCAGTATAGCACACCAGAGATTACACTCCCCAAAACGAATGGGTTTTTGTGGGCGGAAACCAAACAGTGGGAGTCATGTCAGGGCGGGCCGCTTGTTGGAAGAGGACGTGTGCTGCCGCTGGCGCGAAGGCACACATTTCTTGCGTGGGCTACGCGGTTGTCCTGTCGACGGGGATGTGAGGAGACGCCCCATTGAAGTGATCTAAGCTTGATATACAGTATCATTATTGATATTATGGTCAGTGTGGAAAGCACCCAGGAAGTCCTCCAGAGACTTGGCCTGGAACTGAGCAAGCTGGAAGCACATCACATGTTAATGAGTACAAATGGAACCCCGAAGAATTGGTACGTTCCTTCTGTTCTGCCGCCGGCTTCGTCGATGATCTCTAGTATTGGGGCCACCTGACCTTGCCCGCCATGAAAAATCATAATGTATGCGCCATCGCCTTGTGGACACTCGGATATACCTGCCCCGTAGCTTAATCCTTTATCCTCTAATCGTTTGATCAGGTCTGCTTGTTTTTCTAAGACCTGTTCAATTTCTTCGTAGGATGGGTAGTTCTGGCAGTTTGAATGGGGATACCCAAGATACCCACCCCAAAATCCATGAGGGCCGCAAGCTGATAAGAGTATGGCGGTGACAAATAGAGCAATTGGAAGTTTTCGCATCGCCAATCATCCTCTCTTTCGACTAGTGTTTTAGTGGCGCACGAACCTGAACGGGACACCGTAGAACATGGTCAAGCCTTCCGATCTTGCCCCATGCTCATCCAGAACGGCAAGCACCTGTTCTTCGTTGGCGATAAGGTTAATGTAGATAAGGGAACGGGTCTCGATTTCGCCTGCTTTCCTAGTTAGGACTTTCGCTAAGCTGGCTGGAAAGCCGGGATAGTAGGGCTGCGAAGTTGGTTTCGCAGATAATCGCTGAACAGGTCAGTATGAACGCGATAGATGGTTTTGTTGAGCAAGGCAGCGTGGACCTTCAATGAAAGCCAAGCATGGTAACAGCAAGCGAGGTGATTGCGCTGCGAACGAGCTTTGCGACATTGGCATTTGGCGGAGCCTGTCAGTTGCTTCAATTCGCGGTGAAATTCTTCGACCTGCCAGCGCAACTCGTTCGCGTTTTGAGCGACTTGCGTGATCACGGTCTCATCCAGGTCATTGGTGATGACCCAGTCAATGTCGCCGTTTAGGGCAACTACCTTGAACAATCTCACTTTGAAAGGCACTTTCTTGAGCTTGACAATGATGCCATGCCTAAGCCGTTCGTCGTTCCAATCGATGGCATCAAGATGGCTATAGCCATCTTCTGCGCTCAGACTGACCATGCGGTTGGCTTTGAGTGTGGTGTAAAAGGTCAATCCCAGACGGTGAACCAGCTTCAGGTTCCGCCAGGAGCCATACCAACTATCAAAAAGCACCGTCTTAGCCTGAATCTGTTTGGCGCCAACGGCTCGCAGCAGCAGCTCTTGAAAATGGTCGTTCTTGGACTTGCCATCCGCTTCTTTGGCGTAGATGCGGAAATCAATCGGATAACACTCGCCATCTTCACCACTGGTGTGAACCAGATTCACGACACCGATGCCGCGCACCAGACCACCTTCAGCGCCACTGTACTGCAGCTTTACCATCTCGATTGACCGTGAATAGCGTTTGTCTTGCACACTGTCGTCAATAATCAGGCAAGCGTCTGGACTGTCGTCGATCTGTTCTGCCACCAGTTCCCATAGATGACTGGCTGTGAGTCGCTCTCTTTTCAGAAAATCGCTGACTACATCGTGACTCATGCCTTCCAGATGTTCAGCCAGATTGGTACAGGTGTAGTTGATCGGCGTGCTGACTAGGTATTCGACATACTTCTGTTTTGTAATCATGTCTCAAGCTTACAGGATCCTGTCCTCCTAGCGAAAGTCCTACTAGTATCACTGAACTTGACTGTTGTAGCGCACTGGACTTCATGGGCGTAATCTATCAGCCGTTCTTCCTTTAACTTTTCGATGAGACTATCATGCTCTTTGAGAACCTGTTCGACCTTCTCGGTTGACGGAAGGCCGGCGCAACCATCATGCCCCCACCCATAGTTGACCGTGCAAGCAGATATAAGGACGGCGGAGACGAGTACGGCAAGTAATTTTTTCACGGATAATTCCTTCTGTAGAATGAAATGACTAATACTTGACAAAGTATAACAGAATATGATAAGGTAGGGTAAGCAAATAGAGCGAGATACAAAGAGTGAAAATAATGACAAACGAAGAAAGAACAGCAAACCTAGAGGGCAGGATAGATTTCTGGCAACTCAGGATGATGTAAGCCAATCTACCCTTAGCACAATTAAGTGGATAGTTGGGGTCGGCGTTGGCCTGCTGGCAGCCCAGGTCAGCATGTGGGCCTATATGCTGTCCCGCCTACCCTAACCTACCAATCGTCCTGACTGCCCCACAACCGCATAAGACTTCCCGCCAAAGTGACCGTTTCGGTCACTTTTTGTATTGTAGTGTTTACCAACATCTTGTAAATAGAAATGGGGCGCGACCTTGGGACGCACCCTAAGGTCGCGCCTAAGCGTCACCTAATCAGATGAAGTAACGCTTGAACGACGGTTCCAAAAGTAACAACGTAAGCCCAACTCGAAACATCGAACATGAACGAAAAATTATCAGTATTTTAGCTGCATGGCTCTGCCCCCTTTCGTAGATTTGCCGAGGCCGAAAATGTTTAGTATATTCGTTCCGGCTCAGGCAGACTACAACGGTATCACGTTTTCAGGTGGCCTGCCAGAGTGTCCCATTACTGGGACTTTTTTCGTCTATTTGCAACCGATTTCGGTCACTAGCTCAAACGTCCAGAAAACACTACATGTATAACTATGTATATAAGTCCCAAAGCAGAAGCCTACAGGCACGCCAAGTCAAACGAGCCATCGTGAAATTGGGGGGAATGGAATGGGGGATCATTACTCATATCGCGTTACCTGGTCAGCCGCAGACAGCGAGCACGTCGGTCTGTGCGCCGAGTTTCTTTCGCTAAGCTGGCTGGCGAAGACGCCCGAAGATGCGTTTTCTGGCATTCGCCGCCTGGTTTCTGACTGTATCGGCGAAATGCTGGCAGAGGGAGAAGAGCCGCCACAGCCGATTGCAGACCGAACGTACAGCGGGAAATTCCTGGTGCGCGTGCCGACGGAAACGCACGCGGCGCTGGCCCTGGGCGCGGCAGAACAGGGCGTAAGCCTGAACAGACTGGTGAGCGCACGCTTAGCGAATGACAGAGGTTGACCTGCGCTAAGTCCGTTTGAAAGCTCGCTCCAGTTCGCCGGCGCTCAGCTGCAGCATTGTAGGTCGTCCATGGGGGCATGTTCGCGGGGCCCGGCACTGCTCCAACTGGCGCACCAACTCCTTCATTTCGATGTCGCTCAGGATTTGGCCCGCTTTGATCGACGCCCGCTTACACACCATCTTCACCAAGCGGGCTTCCAACTCCTCGCCTACAAGATCCCGGTTTTCCGCCAAGCCTTGCACAATTTCATCGAGCGCTCGTTCGGAATCCTGATTAGATAGCACACTGGGAATGGCGCGTACGAGGAAGGTATCGCCGCCGAAATGTTCGACGCCAAAGCCGACAGCGTTCAACTCGTTCAGGTGCTGGGCAACGAAACCGGCGCGCGCGTCGCCGACGTGCAGGGAAATCGGATTTAGCAGCCCCTGGCGGGGGATTCCGCGACTGGCGCCGTCGCTTTCGCGCTGGGCCATGAACTTCTCGTACAGAATCCGCTCGTGCGCGGCGTGCTGATCGATCAGGTACAACCCCTCCGGCCCTTCGGCGACCACATACATTGCGCCTGCCTGCCCTACTACCCGCAATGGCGGCAGGGTTTGCTCGCCGTCGCGGGGGGACGCGTCCGATTCACCTGTAGTCGCCGTTGGCGGCGCTGCTGCCTCAGACGGAGGGTTCGGGGCGTTCAGAAGCGGATCTGCATCGGGCTGATCGGCGCCTGGCATGTCGAACGGTATCGTTGGCTGCCGTCCGGCACCGGCGCCGAGAATTGCGTGGCGCCGGGCAGACCATCCGCTTTGATGCGGTTGGAACGTCTCTTGTGACTCGAAGCCATCGGTCAGCGGTTCGGCAGGTGCGTCGGCCGGTCGTTCGCCCTCTCGACCCAGCGGCATTTCAGGTACGCCGGCGCCGTCGATAATCGCCCGGCGAACGGTCCGCTGGATAGCCCTGAAGATCTTGTTGGAATCGACAAAGCGCACCTCTGTCTTGCGGGGATGCACGTTAACGTCCACCTCTGCCGGATCCAATTCGACAAAGAGGACGGCCAGGGGATAGCGCCCAACTGGCAGCAGGGTGTGGTATGCCTGCACAACCGCGTGGGTCAGGCTTCGATCTTCGACGTAGCGCCGGTTGACGAACAGGTTGATCTGAGCGCGGGTGGGGCGGGTGAGCAATAGCGAACTAACGTAACCGCTGACGCCTGGTAATTGTGCGGCAGACGCGGGGACCATGCGACGATATTCCGCGTTGCCGATGGCCGGTCCAGACCCGGGCGCCGGACTTTCGTCGAAGTCGGACATGAAACTGATTTCGTCCTCCTCCGGCTGCCGTTCCGGCTGGGAGGCTTTGCCCACCTGTTCAGCATCGGCAGCGCCGTCTCCCCGCGATCGGCCCACGCCAATCATCTGTTGGGCGACCTCCCGCCCGTAGATTTTCGACAAAACGTCGTCAATGCGACCAGTTCCCTCCGTGAAGAAGGAGAGTTTGCCATCACTGACATATTTGAAGCGGCAGGCCGGATAGGCAAGGGCATAACGCTGGACGATGGCAGCGATGTGGCTCGCCTCTGTTGTCGGGCGCCGCAAAAACTTGCGCCGCGCAGGCATGTTGAAAAAAATGTTTTCGACAGAGACCACTGTGCCCACGGGTAGACCGGAGGGCTGGTTGCGAATGACCGCTCCGCCCTCAAAGTGCAACTCGGCGCCTGATTCGGCGGCAGAATGGCGGCTCCTCAGAGTCATGCGGCTGACCGCAGCGATGCTATAGAGCGCTTCGCCGCGAAAGCCGAAAGAGGTGATGCAGTCCAGGTCGGCGGCGCTGTGTAGTTTACTGGTTGCGTGGCGCTGCGCTGCCAACGGCAGTTCGGCAGCGGGAATGCCATGCCCGTCGTCGGTCACCTGCAGGAGGCGCTGCCCCCCTTCCCTGATCTCGACCTGCACCTCGATTGCGCCGGCATCAAGGCTGTTCTCGATCAGTTCTTTAGCGACGTTTGCCGGACGTTCCACCACTTCACCGGCGGCGATTTTGGCGGCTACATCTTGAGAAAGAATCTGAATGCCCATAGTGCCTGAAGTATACCATTTTTGCACGTGATCGTTCCCGCGGCAGGTTTCGCGATCGTGTCTCCCTCATATGGTGCGATGATGGAAAAGCCCAATGTTCGGAGGATCAGGTGCATGCTGAGAGACGGACAAAAAGCAAATTGAAAGCAATTGATTTTCCCGGTTGCCCTCTGCCTTCTATTTGCTATGCGAAATCAACCTGGTCGATCAGACGCTTTCTCGAAGTTGGACAGCGTTTCGGGCCACTCCCGTCTGTAGTGTGCCCAAGGACAGTGATGGGGGGAACTCTGACTGGTATTCGCGCAAGGCGGGGGAGAGGTCAGACTTCGGCCTGTGAAGGAAGTTCCTGTTGTCGGGTTGCGTCAACGAAGAGATGCTCCTCGCCCGCTACGTCGACGATCAGAATGGCGACGGTCCGATCCAGCGCGCCGGTACTCCCTTGAACGCCGGGGGAGACGGACCGAGAGCAGGAATAGGCGCCTGTGACAAGAGCGCTCTTGCCCGCCGGCGCGTCCACCAGCGCCGGCCGCAGGGTCTTGCCGTCGAAGTCCGGATCGATCAGAACCGCCCGTACCTGTATGCGCCAGTCGTGCGGCAACGACACTTTTGCTTCGGCAGCCAGACGAGCAACTAGCGGGCTATGAAATCGTACAATTCGAACTGTCAGCCGGTCGTCTTCCTGGTCGAGTCGAATATCCGCTCCGGGGTTGGTGTGTAGCTCTTGCCGCTGTTGGCCACTTTGGACAGAGTCGCCGTTGCCAAGACGCAGTATTCGATATCCGCTTCCCTGTCGAGAGCAGTTCGCACTGCCTCCATGCTCCGGGTCGGTGCTGCCTTCGCCTTCGAAACCCGCCGAAGCTACGGAAGGCAGGTGGCGGCTGAGGCGGCCCGCCGCCGTGCGCACTGCCCGCCAGGAACTGTCGCAGCCAATCCAGTCACGACCCAGCTTGTGCGCCACTGTGAGCGTTGTGCCGGAGCCTGCAAATGGGTCGAGTACGAGATCTCCGGGACAACTGGCTGTTTCCAGGATCCGCTGTAGCAGCCTCTCGGTTTTCTGCGTGGGGTAGTTTTCGTCTTCACCGGGAACAGTCCCAAGCCCGGGGATGTCGTCCCACAGATTGTCCACCGGTCTGGTGAGGACGTAGCGGCTGCGGCCGCGTTGGGTGAGATAGTACTTCACGCCGATGTTTCCGCCATTGGAAGCATATACTCGTTGCGCGTCCTCATCTACGATCACGTTTCCGCCGTAAGGGGCGTACAGCCGCCCCTCTGCAGATAGGGCGGCCAGGCGCTCGAATCTGTATGTTCCCGGATCCGAGGTGCGGAAGAAGCCGCGCGCGTCGCGCATGTACTGTGCGGCCGCGGCTTCCTCGGTGAGGACGATCTCGCGGCTGGGGGCATTCCAGACGGGCCGGCCCTGCGGTGCCTTGCGAAAGATGTGGATTGCCTGGGCGCTGTGGGGAAAGTAGCGTGCATGGACTTTTGCGCCGCGCATGGTCTGGCTGCGCCAAAAGACTGTGTTGAGATGCGATTCAGCGCCGAAAATCTCTGCCAGCAACAGAAGCAGGTGCGCCTGCATGCGGTGATCACAGTGCAGCCAGAGCGTGCCGTCAGGGTGCAACAGGTCGCGCAGGAGGAGCAGCCGATCGGCCAGGAATTGGAGATAGGCGCCCGGCTGCCAGATGTCGTCGTATGCGGTCAGTTCGCCCAGGGTGGGCTGCCCTTTGCCGCGCAGACGAACGCGGCTGGTGTAGGTACGGTTCGAGTTGTAAGGCGGATCCATATAAACCAGGCGGACGCTGCCGCGATAGCCGTTGGCCAGCAGCCAGGAAATCGAATCGAAGTTATCTCCAAAGAGCAAGAGACCGCTTCTGCCTGCGCCTGAGCATTGCGGTGGGTAGCGCTCCACCTGCTGAACAGGGGGACGGGACGGCTCTACGCGCAGCCGTTTACGAGGCCATTGGAGGGTGATTAAATCTTTTGCGCGGGTTGGCCGCGAGGCACCGGCTGTCATGGAGTCCGTCCGCTCCGGCTAACGTTGCGTTGTCCTGGTCTGTGGCCCACTGCCACCTGATTCTTTCGGTTTCAACAGTTCCTTTTCCGCCGGCACAGGCTTGCGTGCCAATCGAAAGACCCGGCAGCGCTGTTACTTGCTGCCGGGTCTTGTACTCTGCAATCGTTATGAAGGAACACTACGTCCCCTGACAAGCCAACGTGATCGGCACATGCGGTGGGCTGGGCAAGAATCCCGATAGCCCTTCTGCATCGCGGCGATTGCGAATTGACGGATGGCCGTGCCGGCAGTTCAAACCAGGCCCGAGTTGCCGCCTGTCATCGCGGGGACGAAGTGTACTTCGCTGTCCGGCCCCACCGCGGCGCGCAGGCCGCGATTCTGCACGGCGCCGTCGACGGCAACCGTCCAACCGGGCCGAATGCGTCCTTCATCGATGATGCGGTCGGCGACCCCTGGGAAGCGCTCCTCCAGGGCCGCGACAAGCTCGCGCACCGATTCGCCCTCTGCGTCGACGATCTGCTGGCCGTCGGTGAGGGAGCGCATCAGTGGTGGAATCCAGACCTTGGCCACGCTCAGTCATCTCCTGGAACCAGTTCGGAGGCCTCTGCCTCTTTGGCCCACATGGCTTCAAGCAGATTGGCCGGAGAGATCGGCAGCTTGTCCATGCGGACGCCGGTGGCCTGGTAGACGGCATTGGCGACTGCGCCGGCCGGCGGCACGATGTTGACCTCACCGACGCCGCGCACACCATAGGGGTGAGCGGGGTGGGGAACCTCGACCAAAATCGTTTCGATCATGGGCAGGTCCAGAGCGGTGGGCATCCGGTAATCGAGCAGACTGGCGTTTAGGAGATGCCCTTCATCGTCGTAGATGTACTCTTCGTTGATGGCCCAGCCAATGCCCTGCGCGACGCCGCCTTGCATCTGCCCTTCGACATAGGAGGGGTGGATGGCCTTGCCTACATCCTGGGCGATTGTGTAGCGCAGGATCGTGATCTTGCCCGTCTCCGGATCGACTTCAATGTCGACGCACTGGGTGGAGAACCCAGGACCGAAGTCCTGCGGATGCACCGTCGAACTGGCCATCATGGGCTCGTCCCGCTGAACGAGGCCGGCGGCTTCGACGAAAGGCAGGCTTTCGTCGCCTGCACTGAAGACGCTGTCTTCGTAGTTAACATCCTCGAGGGCGACATCCCAGTGTTCGGCCAATCGACGCTTCATCTCACCTTTGAGTTGCTGGCCGAGGTTATAGGCGGCCAAGCCGGTGGCGAAGGTGGTACGGCTGCCGCCGGTCACGTCATTGTATGAGACAGTGTCGGTATCGACGACACGGGCCTTGACCTGTTCGTACTCGATATCCATCGCCTCGGCCAACTGCATGGCGATCGAGGCCCTAGAGCCGCCGATATCGGTGGAGGCCTCACTGAGATTGACGCTGCCGTCGGGGTTGAGCACGGCGGTGGCGCTGGACTGGCCGCCCCAGTTGTTCCAGTAGCCGGAGGCGATGCCGCGGCCGCGATATTTGCCTTCGAGCGGCGACTGGTATTGCTCCGAATTCAGAATTGCCTCCACGGTTTCGATATGACCGATGCGAGCGTACTGCAGGCCGTCCGGGCGGCGATCGTTCTCTTTTGCGCCGTTGAGGATTCGGAATTCGGCCGGGTCCATACCCAACTTTTCGGCCAGTTCATCGACGACGCTTTCGACGGCAAAGGCAACATTGGTCCCCCCGGGCGCACGGTAGGCGGCGCTGCGGGGCCGGTTTACGACGATGTCATAGCCATCTACCTGAAGGTTATCGATTGCGTAGGGGGCCAGGCTCACGTTGGCGGCGGCCCCGACCGGTGAGCCGGGATAGGCGCCGGCCTCATAGTAGAGTTCCGCCAAAGCAGCGGAGATTTTACCATCTGCATCGACGCCGATCTTCACGCGGATATTCGAGCCGGAGGTGGGCCCGGTTGCGGCCAGCACATCGGCGCGGCTCATGACGATTTTGACCGGTTCATAGCCGGCCTTTTTGGAAAGGACCACGGCGACCGGCTCAACATAGACGTTGATTTTGCCGCCAAAGCCGCCGCCGATTTCAGTCGGTACGACCTTGAGGCGAGAGACGGGAATCTTCAGGATTTCGCAGACCTGGCCGCGTACGGCGAACGAGCCTTGCGTACTGGTCCAGATCGTGATCTGCCCGTCAGCGCTGTACAAGGCCGTAGCGGCGTGGGGTTCGATGTACCCCTGGTGGACTGTTTCGGTGCGGAATGTGCGGTCTACGACCAGTTGGGCGCCGGCAAAGCCAGCATCGAGGTCGCCGCGCTGGTGGCGGAAGACTGAGGCCAGGTTTGTCGGCTCGGTGCCGATTTCGCCCATCGAATCGGTGCGCAGCGAGTCCAGGAGGATGGGCGCATCTTCTGCCAGGGCATCGTCTACAGTCATCACGGGGGGAAGCAACTCGTAGTCGACTTCGATCAGCTCGGCTGCCTCCTTGGCGATATGCGGGTTGACCGCGGCGACGGCCGCCACTGCATGGCCGTGGTAAAGCGCCTTTTCGCGAGCCAGGACGTTGTCGCTCAGATATTTCAGGTTTATTGCGCCTTCGCCCAGGTCTTCGACTTTGTCCTCGGCCACAGGCAGATCGGCGCCGGTGACCACAGCGCGCACGCCGGGCATGGCTTCGGCCTTGCTGGTGTCGATGGAACGAATAAGGGCGTGGGCGTGGGGACTTCGCAGGACGAAGCCATGCAGCAGTCCGGTCATCTGCACATCTGCGGCATAGACGGCGCGGCCCGTTACCTTGTCCACACCGTCCGGCCGCACGGGACGCGTGCCGATAACCTTGTAACCGTTCTGGCTATTGGCAGCCAGTTTGCCAGTTCCGTTCTGTTTCGTATCGGCCATACAAATTCCTCCTTAGCGCTAGGCGTCGCCTTCGGCTACTTCCAACACTGCTCGCAAGATCTTGTCATAGCCTGTGCAACGGCAGAGATTGCCTGCCAGCCAAAGACGCGCATCCTGCTCGCTGGGGTTGGGGTTATTGTCCAGCAGCGCCTTGGAAGAGACGATAAATCCCGGCGTGCAGATGCCGCATTGCAAAGAGGCATGCTCAAGGAACTTCTGCTGCAGCGGATGCAGTTCTCCATCTTCGGCGATACCTTCGATTGTCACGACCGTGCGGCCTTCAATCTCTGGTGCAAGCACCAGGCAGGAGTTGACGAGAACTCCGTCCAAAAGCACGTTGCAGGCGCCACAATTACCGTTGCCGCAGCCCTCTTTGCTGCCGATCAGCCCCAGATTATCCCTGAGAGCTTCCAGCAAAGTCTGACGAGGTTCGCAAAGGAAGGTAGTTTCTTCGCCATTCAGTGTTGTTTCTACAGCGATCTTTTTAGACATGTCCATTCAGTCTCCCAAGTTCATCAACAGTTTTTGTGCCACGTGCCCGGTCGATAGCGATACGCAAAGCGCGCTGTGTCAGCACAGCTGACAGGTGTTTGCGCTGGGGGATAGTTCCACGCATATCGCTGATAGGTCTCGCTGCGGCCTTGGCCAGTTCGGCGGCCTTGGCCAGTGTCTCTTCGGAGACTGGTTGACCGGCTAACGCGTCGCCCGCCCCCTGCACCGACAGCGGTGTTGGCGCGACAGCGGCCAGTGAGACACGCGCGGACTGGATCGTACTCTTGTCATCGCTCAGGACAACAGAAGCGCCCGCGCCGACAACGGCGATGTCCATTTCGTTGCGTGGAATGAAGCGCAGATAGGCTGCGCCGAAGTTCGCGGGAGGCGTGGGAAACTCCAGCGCGACCAGGAACTCGCCATTTTCCAGTACATTGCGGCCCGGCGCCGTGCAGAAGTCCTCTACTGCGACTGACCGTCGGCCGTTGGGGCCGGCAATATGACAGGTGACGTTGTGAACGATGAGATTGGGTATCGAATCGGCAGCCGGAGAAGAGTTACACAGGTTACCGCCGAGGCTGGCGCGTCCCTGGATCTGCGTGCCGCCGATCAGGTGCGTCGAATCGATCAGTGCCGGATAGGCGTCGCGAACGGCCTGAGCGGCGTTGATCTGGTGGCAGGGTACGGAGGCGCCCACGGTCAGGCCATCGCCGCTGATTGAGATTGCCATCAATTCGGGAATCCGCTTCAGGTCGACGACTGTGTCCAGTGCAAGGCGCCCTTCCTGGAGCTGGGCGATCAGATCTGTACCGCCGCTCAGCGGTCGGGCCCTCTTTCCCCCAGCAGCAAGTGCCGATATTGCCTCGTCCACATTTTTGGGTGTTACAAAATCAAATGCTTGCAAAGAACTACCTCCTCGATTGGTTCGCGTGATGAAAACACTATGGGTAAATTGCTTATTGATATCCGAGTTGGGCTACGAAGGTATCGAGCAAATGACAAGGAGCCTGTTTCGGTTCAGTTATACCATAAAATCAGTCGAGAGGAAAACCCGCCTTACATATTTTCTCGTTAGCCGTCTGATGGGCAGTTTTGCTTCAACATGAAGTATCATGCTGCCGCCCGGATAGATCACGACTGGGTAAGAATGCACCTCTCAAATTGGCCCGATTGGATGAAACTGCTCTATCTTGCCATAGCCTATCTTGTGGGCATAGCCGCCGGACAGCTCCTTTGGCAACAAGGATGGTTTGGTTGCGGCGTCGCCAATCGTTATTGGTTGACGGCGTTAGCTCTCATTCCCGCATGTCTGTGGATGGATGCCAGGGACGTAGGCAGGATTGCAGAGCCTATGCGCTGGCCGGCGGCGGCTGGTTTTATTCCGCCGCGCGGAACACCCTCCAACTGGCTGATTGGCGGCCTTGTGTTGGCCGCTCTGTGCGGAATCTTGCGCCTTGCTTCCCACCCGCCCCAGCCCTGCCTCGGCCCATCCGACCTGGCATTTTATAACGGCGACGAAGGGGAGAGCGGTAACCCGCAGGTGACTGTGGATGGCTTTGTGGTGAGTTATCCGATTCTGAAAGACGGCCAGCGGCGGCTGGACATTGAAGTGGAGTGGCTGGAGCTTGACGGCGAGAGGAAAAAGATCGACGGGGGCCTGCGACTTCAGACAGGGGGTGTCTACAGCTTTCGCTACGGCGAAAGTGTGCGGGTGAAAGGCCAGCTGACGGAGCCGCCGATCTTAGAAGGTTTTGATTACCGGGCCTACCTTGCGCGTAAGCAGATTCACAGCCTGATGCTGCGGCCACGCGTCGAACCGCAGCCGGGGATGCTGCGCGGCGGGTTCCTGCTGCAGTTTGTTTTTGGATTGCGCGATCGCGGCGAGAGGCTGCTAAACCGGTTGCTTCCGGAACCCTATGCGGCGCTTGCCAACGGCATGCTGTTGGGGATCGAAGCAGGCATTCCCAATGAATTGTACGAAGAGTTCAACCTTACGGGCACCAGCCACGTGATTGTGATCAGCGGCAGTAATGTCGCGCTCGTGACCGGCGTGCTGATGGCGCTGGGTATCAAGTTGTTTGGCAAGCGCGGCGCGCTGTGGCCGGCCCTGGGCGGCCTTGCCTTATACACGCTCCTGGTGGGCGGCGACGCCGCGGTAATGCGGGCGGCGTTGATGGGCGGCCTGTTCGTTGTGGCCACAGTGCTGGGACGTCAGAGCACCGCACTCGTAAGCCTGGCCGCAGCCTGCTGGGCGATGACGTTGTGGAACCCTCTCATGCTTTGGGATGTGGGCTTTCAGCTCAGTAGCGCGGCGACGATCGGCCTGATCCTGATTGGCCCCCTTCTTACCGACAGCTTCACGTCGTTTTGGCACAAGGTGGAGAAGGGCTTGCGGGGGAGGGGAGATACGCCCGACAGTCCCCAGGCGGACTTTCTCATACCCAGATCGGTCGGAGACTTGCTGCGGGATAGTCTGCTGATGACGATCGCGGCCAGCGCAACCACCCTTCCCCTGATCGTCCACTACTTTGGGCGTCTCAGCTTGATAAGTCTGCTCACCAATCTGCTGATCGCGCCGGTGCAACCATGGATAATGATAGCTGGCGGCCTCGGGTTGATTGTAGGGCTCGTCGGGCTGGAACAGGTTGCACAGTACTTATTGATGATACCTTACGCCAGCCTGTGGTGGACGACGATGATCGTGAAATGGAACGCGGCCTTCCAGGGCGGCAGCGTCGAGGTCGACGCGTATGGGGGAGGTCCCATGGCACTTACTTACGCTGCTATTCTGGGGTTGTACTGGCGAAAGCCGATGGCGGGATTTCTGAGCCGTCTTGGTCAAAGGGCCGTCCGATTTTCTACTGCGGAACACAGAGAAACCTCGGCAGGCTGGCAGTTGGCAAACCTTGTGAGAGCGTTGCCGTCCTGGACGTTTGGCATCTTGGCGGTGGTTGCCGGCCTGCTGTGGTGGTTGGCCTTGACGCAGCCGGACGGTCAACTTCACCTTCACTTCCTGGATGTCGGCCAGGGGGATGGCATCTTTATCCAGACGCCCAGCGGCCGCCAAGTACTGATTGACGGAGGCGATGACAGCCAGCAACTGTTCGCTGAACTGGGCGCGGTGATGCCGTTCTGGGACCGACAGATCGATCAGGCGATCGTTACCCACCCTGACTGGGACCACATGGGCGGCCAGATCGATTTGCCCAAACGATTCACGCTCGGCCAGGCGATCATCAGTGAAAATGTACGCGGCCACAAGGATTCGCAGCTCTGGCTGGCTGCTCTGGATGCGGATAATGTGCCGGTAGTGGGATTGCAGCAGGGCGGCTGGCTGGATCTTGGCGATGGCGTGGCGCTGTGGGCACTATGGCCGCCGCGGGAAGGGGAACTGCGGGGATTGGACGAGAATGACAAGAACGAGCGGTCGCTGGTGCTGAAGCTGGTCTACGGTGAGTTTTCGGCGCTGTTGACGGGCGATACCGGCCTGCCCAGCGAGGAGCGTCTGCTGCGCGAGGGGCAGCCGGTCGGCGCGCATGTGCTCAAGGTCGGGCATCATGGCAGCGAACACAGCAGCAGCCCGGCATTTGTCGAGGCGGTAGGCCCCAGTGTCGCGGTCATCCAGGTCGGCGCCGAGAACCGGTACGGTCACCCGGACCCAAAGGTGTTGGAGCTACTGGACGGGCGGCTGGTTCTACGCAATGACAGGGAAGGGCGCGTCCACATTCGCAGTGACGGTAGGCTGATGTGGATCGAGACGGAGAACGATGAGATATCTGCATGGCTGAAACGGAGCGACGCGGCTCATTCACCCGGTGTAGTTGAGAAATGAGAGAGCCAGGAGAGGCCGGAAGTTGTTTTCTTGACGCGGGCGCGTTGCAGGCTGTATCAGCTTCGGGTTAGGCGTCCTTGAGGTCATCGGGGCGAGCGAGGTAGAGAAGTGCGATTCCGATGATGACGACCAAGCGGAATAAAAACTGCCGTTTGTGCTACCCAGTACGAAGGAGGGCGCGTATCCTCTGTGAATGCGCTCCAACTCGTGTCCGTCTTGGTTGTGGGGCCGGATGCGCTGCGGCGGCTTCAAGACGGCAACTTCGCCACTGCCTGTGGACGATTCAGGTAGTCGGACAGGTCTGTCGGCGATTCCAGAATCAGATCAGCACTACTGAAGTTCTGCGTCTCTCCCATGCCGCACAAGAGACCTACCTGCACCGCTCCGACTGCTTCCCCGACTCGCAACTGCAGCTCCGTATCGCCGACCACCAGGCAAGCTTCTGCGGGCAGATTCAAGGTTTCCAACACATTTAGCAGCCCCTCGCTGTTGGGAGAAGGCTTGCGCAGGTCGTCGCGGGTGACGATGGCGTCGAACAGGTCGTCGGGCAGGTCGGCGCGTTGGAAAAAGGAGTCGACTTCCTGTCGCGAACGTGTTGTAATCAGCGCCACCTTGTACTGCTGGCGCAGTTCCATCAACAGTTCGGGCACGCCGTCACGCAGCTTCTGGGTTTCGGAGGGGGGGAAGCCCCGCACACGTTGGAGCCGGTGGGTAAGCCGGCGAGCGTCGTCGTGCAGCCTGAGCCACGTGAGCAGGCTGATGATGGCCAGGGACGGGCCCTCCATCCAAGCCATAAAGCGGCGGAAAAACAGTACTCGCTTCTCTAGGGGCCAAATCCGCTCCAACCTGACAAAGCGCTGCGCCAGTTCGCTAGCCAGGGACCAGTCTAGAGGGGTCAATGTCCCGTCGAGATCGAAGACAATACCTTCGATCCAGTGGCCGCCGATCAGTCCGGGGATCTGAATTTCGTTTTGCCGTTGCGTGGATTCGAAAGGTTCCAGATCGCGCAATTTACGGAAGACATAGCTGAGAAGGGCGCGGACGCTGGCAATTGTTGGTGTGATCAGGAGGACGCCAAGCACGCCGAAAACAAGCGCGGCGCTGATGATGCCGGTAAAAGTGACGGCGGGATGCAAACGCACGCGGCGTCCGACAAGGCGGGGGATGAGGTAGACGCTTTCGACCTGGGTGATGATGATGTAAAAGATCGAGACGATGATGGCGAAAGGAATATTGCCAATGGGGAGCCAGGTCGAGCCTTGCAAGAGAGCTACCAGAATGCCGATCGCGCCGCTGATGCCGGGGCCAACGGTAGGCAGAAACTCGAGCACGCCCGCGAGCAGGGCCAAAGCAGCCGCATTGGGCATGCCGACGATTGACATGATGATCCAGGTAATGAACCCGATCACGAGGGCCAAAACCAACTGTCCGCGTAGGAATGCCATCCAGGTTTCACCCAGTTCTTGGGTCAGATGCTGGACATCGTCCCGGTATTCCGTTGGCAGAGAGTTCATCACCGTGCGCTGTAACTTGATTACGTCTTTGAGCAGCCAGAAGCCCAGAACCAGGACATAGATTGTGGTCAGGACCCCGGTTGTGAAAGTGGCGGCCAGGCCCAGCGCGCCTGCACCCGCCTGCGAAAGCACGTTTTGAATGACTGTCCCTAATTGCTGCAGAATATCATTGACGTTCGGGTTGAAGCCGAAGATGGGCAGGAGAGTTTCCGGCGCGGATTCCTGCAGGTCTGTCACCAGCGTTTCAAGCAGCACAGCCAGAGATTCGACCGAAGAGACCACGCGCGGCACGAAGATTGCAATCATGATGATCAGGATGAGAATGACCAACAAATAGACCGCAACGATCGAGGTAGCCCGGCTCCAGCCGGTGCGTTGCTGCACCCAACTGACCGGTTGGTAGAGGACAAAAGTGAGAAGTAGCGCGATGATCGTCGGCTGAATCATCACCCGGAAGGCGTACAGGAGAAGCACGGCCAAGAGGCCGAGGGTCGCCGACACCACTATCTTTGTGGTTGTACTCCAATGTTTAGTACTCATATCATAGAGAGAAGAAAGAAGCGGCGGCCTGCGATCCGCCCGTATCTCCAACAGAGGCGGCAGATCGCAAAAGTCACAGTTCAGCCTACCTAAAAATGGTGAGCCTCGTCAACGGCCAGTAACGTACCCAGATGCGGCCCTTGATGAGGTCGCGGTGGACCGGGCCAAAGGCACGGCTGTCATTGCTATTGCCGCGGTTGTCACCCAGCACGAAGAACACATCGTCTGCCAGGATAATAGGGCCGTAATTGGAAATGGAGTCTCCGTAGTTGGAAGGCGGCCTTCCATCGTCTCCGCCTACGAGGGCCCGCCAGCGTGGCGCGATCGCATCCGGGGGCGCAACAACTTCACGGCCGTCGACCAGGAGGTGGCCCTGCTGAATCTCGACTGTTTCGCCGGGCAGGCCGACAACCCTTTTGATTATCAGCGCCGGCGACTCGGGCATATCCAGCACGACGATCTCATTGTGGCGGGGGTCATGGAAATAGTAGCTCAGTTTTTCCATGATCAGCCGTTCCTCAGGCCGAAGATTGGGCTGCATGCTCTGTCCACGCACAATTGTTGCCTGGGCCAGGAAGAGATGAATCAGCGCTGCCAGGAAGATTGCAGGGAGAACGATCTGAACAATTTCTTTGAGCGCCGAAATGACGGAAACGGCTGTGGACGCGCCGTCCGAGTCGGGGGGGGACTGCCCAACTGCCGGACTGTCGGCGCCAGTGGGCGCGAACAGTCCGGCAGTTCGGAGGCGACTCGAATTCTCCGCAGAAGGCG
The DNA here is from genome assembly GCA_965221345.1 of Caldilineaceae bacterium. Taxonomy (GTDB): domain Bacteria; phylum Chloroflexota; class Anaerolineae; order Caldilineales; family Caldilineaceae; genus Bin5. Next base: position 2,518,339 of record CBDCSD010000002.1, on the reverse strand, counting down.
CCTCCGATTGCGAATCATCGGTAGGCAACAATTCGTGAGGAACGGTCTGCTCCTCCTGATTTCGAGTCGACATCATCATCGATCGACTGAGCCTGCTATGCAAGGCAATACAGGGTCAGCACCATTTATCGGCGGGGTCGGCCGCCGTTTCGTCCACTGCGGTCCCGCTCGCGACCGCCGCGTTCGCGGTCGCGACCGCCGCCGCCGCGTTCGCCGCCGCCGCCGCCGCCGCGCCGTCCACCACGGTCCCGGTCACGCGCTTCCTCAGCGCTCCAGCCCTCCAACACGGCCTGCCGGCTGAGGCGGATTTTGCCTGCCGGGTCAACGTCAATCACCATGGTCGTGAGCTCATCGCCGACGTTGGCGATCTCCTCAACGGTATTGACGCGGTAGTCGGCCAACTGACTGATATGCACAAGTCCGTCCACGCCGGGCAGCAGGTTGACAAAGGCGCCGTAGGCTTCGACTCGCACAACCTGCCCGGTGTAGATCTTGCCTATTTCGACCTCTTCTGTCAGGGATTCAATTTCGCGGCGAGCCTCTTCGGCCGCGAGACCGTTTTGCCCAGAGATAAAGACAGAGCCGTCGTCGTCGATATCGATCTTGACTTCGTATCGTTCCTGCAGTGCACGAACGGTCTTGCCGCCTGGGCCGATAATCTTGCCTATCTTCTCCGGGTCCACGTTGACGGTGAGGATGCGGGGCGCGTAGGGGCTGAGTTCCTCACGGGCTTCGGGAAGAACTTCCAACATCTTTTCCATGATGTGCATGCGCCCCTGACGGGCCTGCTCCAGCGCGATACGCAGGATTTCAAAGTCCAATCCTTTGACTTTGAGATCCATCTGCAAAGCGGTGATGCCGTGTCCGCTGCCAGCGACTTTGAAATCCATGTCGCCGAGGTGATCCTCGACGCCCTGGATATCGGACAGTACCACGTATTCCCCGGTTTCCTGATCCTGAACCAGGCCCATCGCAATGCCGGAAACGGGGGCATCAATGGGGACACCGGCGTCCATCAACGCCAGAGTGCTGCCACAGACGGAGCCCATGCTGGTGGAGCCGTTGCTGCTGACAGCCTCGCTCACCAGGCGCAGGGTGTAGGGGAACTCGTCGGGAATTACCGTCTGCAAGGCCCGTTCCGCCAGAGCGCCGTGGCCGATTTCGCGGCGTTTTGGCCCCCGCATGGGGTAGGCTTCGCCAGTCGAATAGGGCGGGAAATTATAGTGATGGATATAGCGCTTATCATCTTCCGGCTGCAGGGTATAGATGCGCTGGGCATCGCCCGGCGTGCCCAGAGTCGCGATGGTCAGGACGTGGGTTTCGCCGCGCATGAACAGCCCGCTGCCATGGACGCGGGGTAAGTTGCCCACCTGTACCTGGATCGGGCGTACTGTTTCGGGGTCGCGGCCGTCGGGGCGAACTTTTTCGTCCAGGATGCGCCGCCGCACAGCCTCTTTAAAAAGGTTGTCCAACGTATCATCCACATCGCGGGCTTCGACTTCGGCCGCGTTGATCGGTTCGGCCAGAGCCTCCAACGTTTCGGCGCGAATCTCGGAGAGACGTATCTTGCGATCATCACGGTCTGTTGTTTCACGCACGGCTGCATGTACTTTGTCGCGCGCCAGTTGGTTGACCTTTTCGACCGTGCGCTCGGCCGCCGCAAAGACGGGATAGTCAGTGTACTTGTCTTTCCCCAGTTCAGCCTGCATCTGTTCAATCGTCTGGATAGCGGGCTGCATGGACTCATAGGCCAGGCGCAAGCCATCCAGCATAATATTTTCCGGAAGTTCGCTGGCGCCTGCTTCCACCATAAGGATGTTGTCAGCCGTGCCGGCAACCTGCAGGCCGAGTGTACTCAATTCCATCTCGGAAGCAGTCGGATTTACAACAAGCTCGCCGTCCACATAGGCGACGGAGGCAGCGCCGACCGGCCCGGCCCAGGGGATATCGCTGAGCGAGAGGGCAGCTGAAGCGGCGATTATGGCCAGTGTATCGATAAGATGCTCGCCATCCGAACTGAGCGCGGTGAGGATGACCTGGGTTTCGTTGCGAAGGCCCTTGGGGAAGAGGGGGCGCAGCGGGCGGTCCACCAGCCGACAGAGGAGGATCCCTTGTTCGCTGGGCCGACCTTCGCGGCGGAAGAGATTCCCGGGGATGCGTCCAGCGGCGTAGAGTTTCTCTTCAAAATCGACAGTGAGAGGAAAGAAGCCGATTCCCGGCCGGACTCCTCTATCCATCGTGGCTGTGGCGAGGATTACGGTATCGCCACAACGAACGGTGACGGCGCCGCCGGCCTGCTGGGCAAGGATACCCGTTTCAATACTGACTTCCTTTTCGCCCAATGTCGTGGTATAGACTTGGGCGCCTTCAAACAATCTGAGTTGATCCATCTTTGTTCACCTCGAATTGAACTTTGCGCCGCTCTTTTGAGAGGCAGAGCGCATGGGCGGCGCCACCGCTTCATGCAGATGCCAATGCCGACAACACATCCGGCGTCGCGGCCACCGGCGAGCGAGATCGTTGGGTTTCCAGGCCAAAGTCGCTGCCCAGGCATTATCATCCCAACGAACTCTCAGCGCAGTGTTTCGAGGTGCGGAACTGGAGAACGGATCGAAACGCACTTTCGAGAGCAGAGGCGATCTGCTAAACGATGGCTTCGGTCCATTCTCCAATGCCGGACCTCGGTGGCAGTAATCTGCCTGGCACAATACACTGCGCGCCGGGTGCATCTACTAACGGATGACACCAATTTGTTCTTACTGTTTGTCCGTCGCACCATCAGGCGCGATATACAATGTCATCTGCCGGGAGCAGCCCACAGCCTCTCGCGCGTGACGGGCTGAAGCCACTACATGTCCGGCAGAAGAGTACCAAGAAATTAAAGGGCGGACATTCGTCAGCTCCGCCCCATCCAAACCAACTATCGCCGCAGACCCAGCCTTCCAATCAGTTGGCGGTAGCGGTTTACGTCCTTTCTTGCCAGATAAGCCAGATGGCGACGGCGCTGACCGACCAGCTTCAGCAAACCCCTGCGTGACCCCTCATCATGTTTATGGTCCTTCAAGTGGTCGGTCAACGCATTGATGCGAGTGGTCAGCAAAGCGACCTGCACCTCCGGCGATCCTGTATCCAGCTCGAATGTCCGGTACTCTTCAATGATTTTGGTCTTTACTTCGGGCGATATGCTCATGTGGTACCCCTATACTCCTTTCCTCATGTACCAGGGAAATCCAGTAGCAATATCTGAGTGCAAACTTTCCCTGGCAGGCGGCAACTACCTTTTGAAAGCCAAAGCATCGCTGGAATACCAAGGCGAATGATCCAGCCTGTTCTAAATCAGTTTAGCACAAGATCAGGTGACACCCAAACTTTCCGGGTCACTTCAATATACGTAATACCTGTTTGAATGGTTCTTTTGCCGGCGCGGCGTGTATCGAATCGTAAGGAAAACCGGGCAGGCGGTGGACGCCGTCCGTTAAAATGATCGCGTCACCTGGGGGATATCGGGCGGCAAGCTTAAGCCGAGCACTGAGGACAAGGAACTGAAAACATCGAGCAGCTGTAGAGGGGCACGCCTGGCGCATCATTCTCTTGATCCTCTGATCGGCTGCCATTATAATTGACCTATCTCGCCGGACGTTGACTCTGTCATTTCAATGGGCACGGGCTAAATCATCTTTCCCTATGGAAGCTCTGGTAAAGAGGCGGGGAAGGAGCAGAACAGAATCAGTTTGCGGCGGCGGGCAACCAAGGCCTACCATGTGGACCAGTGCAACGGTTGGATGGTGGGAAGAATGCAGAACTTGAGGCCTGCCCCTTGACAGGAGTCCCTTGTGTCAGATCGTTCTTTGTCCACCTCGATAAAGAAGGAAGCGCGTCGCCTCGGTTTCGACTTCTGCCGAATTGTCAGCGTGGAGGAGGCGGCACATGCAGACTTCTTTGCCCGTTGGCTGGGTTTGGGCCGAGCCGGCGAAATGGCTTACCTGGCGCGCAATTTGGAGAAGCGGCGCCATCCAGCCCTGCTGGCAGAGAATGGCGTGCGCTTTCGCTCGCTTATCGTGGTGGGGGTTGATTATCATCGTTTCGACCTGGCTCCGGAACTCCTGGCCGACCCGGCGCGCGGGATAATCGCCCGCTATGCCTGGGGGGATGACTACCACGAGATCATACGTCCGCTGCTTCATGAACTGGACGGCTGGCTGCGCGCCGAGACCGGCCGCTCGACTTTGGGGAAGGGGCTGGTGGATACGGGACCGGTGCTGGAGCGGGACTGGGCGCACCGGGCCGGCATTGGCTTTACCGGCAAGAACTGCTGCACGATTCACCCGCAACGGGGCAGTTGGCTCTTCTTGGCGACACTACTCGTACCTGAGATGCTGGCCTGCGACCCATCTGTGGTCGCGGTTCAGTCCGTTGCTTTCGGTGTGGAAGAAACGGTCGCTGGCTTGCCGGCAGGCGGCGACTATGGCGCGTGGCAGTTGCAGGGTGACCGGCAGCTGTCGTCGGTGATGCGACAGGGCGCGGCAACGGGAAGCAATGGAGGGCCACCCGAGGCCCAACTGGCCACGTGCGGCCACTGCACGCGCTGCCTGGATGCTTGCCCGACCGACGCCTTTGTGGGCCCTTTTCATCTCGATCCTCAGCGCTGCATTTCCTACTGGACGATAGAATCACGGCAGGCGATTCCCCGCCGGTTGCGGCGCCTGTTTGGCAACCGAATCTTCGGCTGCGACATCTGCCAGGAAGTTTGCCCCTGGAACCAACGGCTGGCGGTACGTGCACCGCTGCTGCATGGGCTGGCGGCACAGCAAGAGCGCGTCGCGCCGCGACTGCTGGAGGGGTTCGAGCGGCAGATGCCCTACTGGCTGGAGCCGCGCGCCTTTGCCGAACGCTGGCGAAGGTCGCCGCTGAAACGGGCAAAGCGGGCTGGGATGCTGCGCAACGTTTGCGTTGCACTTGGAAACTGGGCTGATCCAGCGGCTTTTCCTGGATTGGACGCGGCCGCAGACGACGAAACCGCCCTGGCGCGAGGACACGCTGGCTGGGCGCTGGGTGAACTGCTGCGCCGCAACAACGATGAACGGGCCGCGGCCCGACTGCATTCCCTTCTTGCGCATGAGACTGACCCGTGGGTGCGGGAAGAGATCGGATTGGCGCTTGGGGCGGGAGCATGAAACTTTCGCCCCAAGCAATCGTAGAGATGTATATAGCCACACTGCCGGACGCCGACTTGCCGGGCATGGCCGTGTTTTCGACAAAAGGAGAGTCCTTATGGATATCGGACGAGCATTGACATATTTTTCAGATGACGAACGTTGGGTCGAAAAGACGGCCATAGGCACGGGTTTGATTCTGATCAGTTCTTTGTTCCTTGTGGCGCTGATTGGAATTCTGGGCTACTTTATCCTGTTCGGCTACCTGGTACGGCTGATCCAAAACGTGCGCGACGAAGTGCATCCTGTCTTGCCGGAATGGGATCGGTGGGGTGACGATCTTGTTCGCGGGGTAAAGCTGGCCGGCGTGTATCTGGTGTGGGCGCTGCCGATCATATTGGTTTCGGTTCCGCTATTCATTATCGGTGTGATCATCTCCGAGAACGTACCATACGGGGACGATGATATAGGGGCGATATTTGGTCTGTGTGCCCTTTGTCTGCAGTTTATTCTTGGTATCGCGTACGTCGTCTTTCAACCTGGCTTTACGATCGCCTTCGCAAGAAACGAGACTGTCAGCGATGGCCTTCAGCTTTCAGAGGTCTGGAACTGGACCCGCGATAATGTCGGCAATGTAGTAATTGTCGCGATTCTGACCGTGATCGCCAGTCTTATTATCACGACGGTCGGCAGCATTGTGGGACTGATTCTGTGTATTATCGGCACGGTAGTGACTGTGCCGTTATCGCAGCTGCTCATTTACTACTTCCAGGGCCACCTGTACGGTCAGCTGGCGCGCCTGGCCGGGGAAGGCTCGACCACCGGTGCGTTGGGCGCAATGCCGCCAGCCTCTCCAGAGGACAGCTCTTTGGTTGCGCCTGATTCAGCAGCGGAACCTGTACCTGCGGCCGAAATTGTGCCACCGGCAGTGTTTGACCCGCAGGCAGAGCCTGACCCGCCAGAAGAACCTGAGCCGCCAGAAGAACCCGATATACCGGTAGAGGTTGAGGCTCCGAAAGAATCTGAGCAGACAGAGGATTCTGAGGAGCCGGAAGAGGATGGGCCACCGGTGGAGCCAAAGAGCCAGTAGGCGCGCAAGCCTAGCATTTGAGGCAAGAGCCTCATAAAGGAAGGCCGTGTGAAACAATGACGTTTCACACGGCCTTCTTCTTTTTCGACGCGCCTTTTCCTTATCGCCTGCTCGGGCGCATTCGGCAGCGCGCCGGATTCCATAGGCGATGTGTAGACCTGCGGCACGACTGACCTTCGCCTGCTACTGCACGCTCTTCGTAAGGAGGCCGTACTCGCGTGCTGGCTCGGCCCTCCTCAGATCGAGCGCGACTTGTGTTCGTGTACCATCTGCACAAAGTAGCGGTGCCAGCGCAGATCGTTGGTCAGTTCGGGGTGGAAGGCCGTCGCCAGAATCGGCCCTTTGCGAACAGCGGCGATTACGGGTTCGCTGTCATCTTGCATAGCGGCAACAGTTGTCAGTGTCTCCACGTCTTCGGCGACCGCGGTAATGGCAGGGGCGCGAATGAAGAACGCATGGAAGGGCGTTTCTCCCAGCGCCGGCACGTCGAGATCGGCCTCGAAGCTATCGACCTGGCGACCAAAATAGTTGCGGTTCACGGTTACATCCAGGCCGCCGATGAGGGCCTGACCGCCCAGTTTCTGTCCAGTTGCGCGTTCAGCTAGCAGAATCATTCCCGCGCAGGTACCCCAGGTAGGACGGCCGCCATGCACCCATTGACGCAGCGGTTCGACCAAACCCCAGCGCTCAGCGACCAGCCCCATGCTGGTGCTCTCACCGCCGGGAATGATCAGGCCGTCCAGATCGTCCAGTTGCATAGACAGACGCACCTCTTCGGCTTCGACGTTAAGGCGTTCCAGCATGCTGATATGTTCACGAAATGCACCCTGGAGCGCGAGGACTCCCAAACGAACTTCGCTCATGGCGCACTTCTCACAAGTTTCATTTGGGACGTCCCCTGCGGCGGTCGAGGTAAATTGAGGCTGCGGCGAGATTTGGAAAATAGTGCTCAGAGTAAAATCGTGGAGAGACCTGCACTGTTCAGATTACGGCTTGCCTTGCCAGGGAAGGAAAAAATGCGGTGGCAAGAGATAAAGAGTCTCCTGCCACCGCTACCTACAGGGCGACTAATGGTGGGCGGCAGGTCCGCTACCAACCCCGCTCTGCCAGCCTTTCGGCTTCTGAAAGCTCGGTAACGTTGATACCGACCATCGGAGAACCCAGGTTTTCGCTCACCTCAGCCAGGATGTGCGGATCGTTGAAATGCGTAACGGCCTGAACAATGGCATGGGCGCGCTTGGCCGGGTCGTCGCTCTTGAAGATACCGGAGCCGACGAAGACGCCGTCCACACCCAGCTGCATCATCAGCGCTGCATCCGCCGGGGTAGCGAGGCCGCCGGCTGCAAAGTTCACGACCGGAAGTCGATCCAGCTCGGCGGTCTCCTTCACCAGGTCGTATGGAGCCTGAATGTCCTTTGCATAGGTGAACAGTTCGTCAGCATCCATCCTGCTGATACGGCGGATAGCGCCGTTCACGTTGCGCGCGTGCCGCACGGCCTCGACGACATCACCGGTGCCGGCTTCACCCTTGGTTCGGATCATTGCGGCGCCTTCGGCGATGCGGCGCAGGGCCTCTCCCAGATTGCGGCAGCCGCACACAAAGGGGATGGCATAACTGTGCTTGTTGATGTGATGACTCTCGTCGGCCGGTGTCAGGACTTCGCTCTCGTCAATATAGTCTACGCCAAGCGCTTCCAGGATCTGCGCTTCGACAAAGTGGCCGATCCGCACCTTGGCCATCACCGGAATTGTGACCGCTGCCATGATCTCTTTGATCAGTCGCGGGTCGCTCATGCGCGCCACACCGCCATCTTTGCGAATGTCAGCGGGAACGCGTTCGAGGGCCATTACAGCACAGGCGCCGGCTTCCTCGGCGATACGGGCCTGGTCTGCTGTGACCACATCCATGATGACGCCGCCTTTAAGCATCTGCGCCAATCCGGCTTTCACGGCATACGTTCCTCGTTCCACCTGACCATCTCTTTGCTGACCGTTCTTTGTACTCATGGGTCTGTGCCTCCTTGGTTGCCACAACGGGACAATATCGTCTCCTGCCGCGCTGTAAGGGGTATACGCCGATCCCAGAACTGAATTATTCCCTTGCGCTCGATACAGATTTCTGTTATTGTAGTCAAAAGCCCCCTGATTTTCCAACTTCACAAATCCCTCAATTTACCGCCTTAGTTTCTGTGTCGCCGTTCCTTGAACTTGTTAGGGAGAGGAATGATGATATTGGGCAATGTTTACAATAGAGACAGAGTTTCTATTGTGCAGACTGCCTATAGGATTTTGGCCTTTAGTTTGGAGACTATTAGGTTGGTAGCCGAAGGCGTTTCCCGCCGGGAGCTACTTCATCACAATAACCCCACAAGAGTTTTTTGGACAGCAGGTATTGCCTGCAACAGGAGGAACTGCGTATATGGAAGGCATCAACTCGGGAGATACTGCCTGGATTATCGTCGCCACCGCATTGGTACTGATGATGACGCCGGCGCTGGGATTCTTCTACGGCGGGATGGTGCGCCGTAAGAACATCCTCTCCACCCTCAACCTCAGTTTCATTACGATTGGCCTCATCAGCATTCAGTGGGTCATCATTGGTTACAGCTTGGCTTTTGGCGATAGCGTCGCCGGCCTGATAGGCGGCCTCAACTACATTGGACTGGCCAATGTCGGTGTGGAGGCGTTGGAAGGAATGTCCATTCCTCACCTGCTCTTTGTCGCCTTCCAGATGACTTTCGCAATAATCACGCCAGCGTTGATTTCCGGGACATTCGTGGAACGCATACGCTTCAAGGTATACCTGGTCTTTGCGGTAGTGTGGGCCACGCTCGTTTACGATCCGGTCTGCCACTGGGCCTGGGGCGGCGGCATCTTTTCCCGTTGGGGCGCACTGGACTTTGCCGGCGGGACGGTCGTCCACATCACGGCCGGTTTCTCAGCACTTGCCTTTGCAATGGCCATCCGCAAACGCAAAGGGTTCGGACAGGTGGCGATTGAGCCGCACAATATCGCGTTTACGGTATTGGGGGCAGGTCTGTTGTGGGTCGGCTGGTTTGGCTTCAACGGCGGCAGCGCCCTCGCGGCCAACGGTCAGGCTGTGCAGGCGCTGCTGAACACCAACACGGCGGCCGCGGCCGCGGCCGTGGTTTGGATGTTCCTGTCCTGGCGAGACAACAAGCCAAGTGTGCTGGGAATCGTAACTGGAGCAGTTGTGGGCCTGGTGGCGATCACGCCCGCCGCCGGCTACGTCACTCCAATGGCGGCGCTTCTGATTGGCGCGGTTGCAGCCCCCGTCAGCTACTACAGTATAGCCTTGCGCGAAAAGTGGGGTCTGGACGAAAGCCTCGATGTATGGGCGTGTCATGGAATGGCCGGCACTTGGGGAGCGCTGGCAACCGGTCTTTTCGCCACCGCAGCCGTCGGTGGAACCGATGGCCTCTTCTATGGCAACCCCACGCAGTTCGGGATCCAACTGATGACCGTCGCTGTGACCATCGTGTACTCCTACGCAATTACATTCATTCTGACCAAAGTCCTGGATGCGATCTGGGGTTTGGCTGTCACCGAGCAGGAAGAAGAGATTGGGCTGGACATTAGCGAGCATGGCGAGCGTGCCTATGCGTGACTAGCGAGGCAAGGAAGTGAAAGTCTTGTGAGTGAGAGTGACAGTGAAAGTAGTGACAGTGAAAGTAGTGACAGTGAAAGTAGTGACAGTGAAAGTAGTGAAAGTGAAGAGTCATAACCTCCTTCTTGCGTCAGGGTCGTGCGGTGAGCCGCACGACCCTACTCAAATCTGCGGAAGACTCCTCTTTCGATGGAGAGGAGAGCAGCGATGTTCAAGAAGGTTGAAGCCTATATCCGGCACGAAAAGCTGACTGAGGTCAGGTCGGCGTTGGTCGAGGTCGGCGTCCCCGCCGTAGATACTGTTGAGGTGCAGGGACACGGTAGGCAGACCGGCATCAGGTTGGCCGGACGGCACAGCAGCTACACAGTCGATACGCTACCCCGCATTCGTCTGACGGTTGTAGTAAGCACAGACGACGTTTCGCAGGTCGTAGAGACAATCAGGGAATCGGCGGCTACAGGGACACAAGGCGATGGCGCCATTTACATCTGCCCAGTAGAGAATATCATCCGTGTCAGCACAGGAGAGGAAGGTGACGATGTGCTGGTCTATGAAGGAGACATCGATATTCGAGGAATCATTTCGCCTCCCCCTGATCTCAGCGATCTCTTTGCGTTCTACCTGGAAAGAAAATACAGAATAGATGAATGAAAGAACTCTTTGCCGGCATGGATAGCGAGAGCATCTTTCGATACACAGGAGAAATGGCGGTGTTAAAAAAGATCGAAGCGTACATCCGAACTGAGAAACTGGACGGTGTCAGGCTGGCTCTGCTTGAAATCGGCGTTCCTGCTATTGACACTGTCGAAGTTCAGGGACACGGCCGTCAGAGCGGAATCAAACTGGCCGGGCGGCACAGCACCTACGTCGTCGACACGCTGCCTCGTATTCAGGTGAATTTCGTTGTAGGTGAAGACGATGTTAAACAGGTGGTGGAAGCCATCCAGAGGACAGCTGCCACCGGCAACCAGGGCGATGGCGCCATCTTCATCAGCCCCGTCGAGAATATAATCCGGATCAGCACGGGAGAAGAAGGCGACGACGCGCTGACATACGAAGGCGAGATTGATATCGCCGAACACCAAGTCAGACGAGGTGACTAGATCCATCTCCCGATAGTGCGATTGCACGTTCAATTGGAAAGGGGAATACCAGTCGTTCTGACATTTGGGTTCGATCCCGCTGGTTTGCCCTTGCAACGCCGCGCGGCGTCCGCCGTTACCCTTCGCTGAGCGGGTAGCGTTTTTCCCAGAAACGTACCAGCAACGATAGACCGATTGTCATCACCAGATAGAGGAAGGCGACGACATTGTACGTTTCGAAAAAGCGAAACGTACTGGTGGCGTAGAGCCTGCCCAGTTGGGTGATGTCCTGTACACCCAGAACGGACACCAGCGCCGAGTCTTTGAGCATTGCGATGAAGTCGTTGCCCAGTGGCGGCAAGACTCGCCGAACAGCCTGCGGCAAGATCACATGCCGCATGGCTTGGCCCCGGCTCATGCCCAGGCTGAGCGCCGCCTCCATCTGCCCCCGTTCCACGCTTTCAATGCCTGCCCTAAAAATTTCGGCTATAAACGCGCTGTAGCCTATGACCAGCGCCAGGATTGCCCGGCTGGTAAAGGAGAGTTGGCGAATGCTGAACTCTGCCAGTGGCCTGCCCACAGCGCCTAGTCCCAGCCCTTGTAGTTCTTCCCCTGCCCAGTTGAACAGCTCCACCAGCCCCGGAGCGCCTACAAACGCTATGTAGAACAGTATCACCAGCATCGGCACACCGCGGACAATCTCCACATAGAACGAAGCCGCCTCATAGATCAGACGTTTGCGTGACACGCGGGCAAGGCCAAAGACCAGACCGACCAACAGCGCCAGGCCAAAAGCGAGCAGGCAGACGTACATGGTCACGCCTACACCCTTGGATACGGCGTTGAAGATCAGAGTGTAGTCTGCATCGGCCAAAAAACTCCAGAGGAGGAAAACGCCCAGAAGCAGCGCTGTCAATAGCCAGTATGGCAAGCGCGCGAAGTAATCGGCGAGAGAACGCCGGCGAGAGTTCTGGGTAGAGTCAGTTGCTGCCACGTGTGCGGAGCTTTTTGAGACTTCGAGCGCAGGGAGCAGAAGGCCTAATCACCGGCTCTCCCTACGCTCGAAATCGTATCAGTTCGGTTCGTACAGGAAGAACCACTTTACTTTCAGATATTCGTCGTAGCCGTCGGCCTTCATGGTGCTGATGGCGGCGTTGAAAGGCGCGGTCCAGGCACTGCCTGGCGTGAAGATGAAGCCGAACTCTTCGGTGGCAAGTGCCTCGCCGACGATCTTGAGCTTCTCCGGGTTGGCGCCGATGTAGCCGCGGCCCGAGGCGGCATCGACCAGCACCATGTCCACGTCGCCGGCAATCAACGCCTGCACGGTCGCGCCGAAGTTGTCGAGCAGCTGGATGCGCGGGTTGGCCTCGTCGCCGTCAAGAATGTCGTAGACGGCGGTGTAGAAGCCGGTCGTGCCGGCCTGGGCGCCTACCAGCAGGGACGCGTCGGCGGCGAACGCTTCGGGCGTATCAAACCGCCCCTCGCCGGCGCGCACCAGCATGAACTGCTGGCTGGTCATGTAAGCGTCGGAAAAGTCCACCACTTCGGCGCGTTCAGCAGTGATCGTGATACCGTCCATGCCAACGTCGAACTGTCCTTCGGCCACAGCCTGGATCATCGCCTCCCACGAAGTGACTTGCCAATTGACGACACAGTTGAGACGGCGGCAGATTTCGTTGACGGCGTCATATTCCCAGCCGACAGCCTCGCCGCTGGCCGGGTCGATGAAGTTGAGTGGGATGTAGTCGTTGCCCGTCACCGCCACTACCTCCGCGCCCCCCATATCCGGCAGACTGTCGTAGATGTCCGCAGCGTTGGGATCAGTCAGGAAGAACCAGCGGGCATTCAGGTAGTCCAGATAGCCGTCGGCCTTCATGGTGCCGATGGCGGCGTTGAAAGGCGCGGTCCAGGCACTGCCTGGCGTGAAGATGAAGCCGAACTCTTCGGTGGCGAGTGCCTCGCCGACAATCTTGAGCTTCTCCGGGTTGGCGCCGATGTAGCCGCGGCCCGAGGCGGCATCGACCAGCACCATGTCCACGTCGCCGGCAATCAACGCCTGCACGGTCGCGCCGAAGTTGTCGAGCAGCTGGATGCGCGGGTTGGCCTCGTCGCCGTCAAGAATGTCGTAGACGGCGGTGTAGAAGCCGGTCGTGCCGGCCTGGGCGCCTACCAGCAGGGACCCGTCGTCGGCGAACGCTTCGGGCGTATCAAACCGCCCCTCGCCGGCGCGCACCAGCATGAACTGCTGGCTGGTCATGTAAGCGTCGGAAAAGTCCACCACTTCGGCCCGTTCAGCGGTAATCGTGATCCCGTCCATGCCAACGTCGAACTGTCCTTCGGCCACGGCCTGGATCATCGCCTCCCACGAAGTGACTTGCCAGTTGACGACACAGTTGAGACGGCGGCAGATTTCGTTGACGGCGTCATATTCCCAGCCGACAGCCTCGCCGCTGGCCGGGTCGATGAAGTTGAGGGGGATGTAGTCGTTGCCCGTCACCGCCACTACTTCCGCGCCCCCCATATCCGGTAGGCTGTCGTAGACGACGTTATGCATGCCGGCGGCGGAAGATGAATCGGGACCGGCGTCCGCGGACTGCGCGCCGGATTCGCCAGATGCCGGAGAAGGCGCGGCAGGGACACAGGCGCTCACCGCCAATGCCAGCAGCATGAAAATAACCAACGGTCGGAAGATCGCTCGATTTTTCTTATTCATTGTTTCTCCATCCTGTGTCGTCAAGATCTGAATTGACGTACGGGGCGCCGTTCTCGTCAGTCCGCGTAAGGAGCGTCAGGCTGGCATTTGACGCTTGGTGTAGGCGCGGCCTATGCGGGCCAACTCCGGGTCGTGGCCGCCGAAGACACGCACACCGGCGTCGATTCTTGCTGTGAGATTTTCCGCTGTTGCAGGCTGCAGAAAGGCGACGCCGTTGGCCTGGCAGGCCGCCTGCACGCGTTCGCTTGCTTCTTGCATTTCCGGCGGCATCTGCGGCGGACGTCGCCGATAGCCCAAAGAGATGCTCAGGTCGCCCGGTCCCATCTCTGCAAATCCGATTCCGGGGACGGCCAAAATCTCTTCAATGCGCGGCAGTGCCGCGGCCGACTCAATCTTAAGACCCAGCAACAGTTCGCCTTCGGGGTTGAGAGGCCAGGGGTCAGCTGCATCGAGGTAGGTTGCATAGTCGACGCCCCAAATGGCGGCGGCGGATGGCTCGGAGCCAACGCCGCGCCGACCCGCCTGCAACCCTGCGCCTACGCCGATACTATTGATAGGATAGCGACAGGCTTCGACAAAAGCGGCGACCGCTTCGGGCGTCTCCGCCTGACAGAGCAAAATGCCATGGACCCCGCGCGCCAAGATTTGGCGGAACTGCCAGGCATTATAGCGCACTATTTCGGCTGACGTGCCTTCGACCGGCGCTTCGACAATAACGGTAGGCGTGCGGTGCCCGCTGGCGGTCGGCCCGCCTTCCGCCATCCCCTGCATGTAACTTTCCAGGCCGCCCATATCGAAAGAGCCGTGCTCCATCCCCACGTTTATGTAGTCGGACCAAATCGCGGCATCTTTAGTGCCCTGTTCGCGCGTCAGCACGTGGCCTGTATGCGCGCCGCTGTAGTAGATTGGCTGGCCCTGGTCCAAGAGTTCAATCGCCCTGTTTACACGGTTCGCCATACGTTTTCTCCTCTGTGGGATAGTGTACCTTCGGTTCTCGTCTAGCTGTCTTCCCCGTTACGACACTCCACATTGATCCATCCGGAGCGGAAAGGGTGCGCGGAGTCTGTTTCCGGGTCGAAGCGGTGGCGCCAGATGCAGCCATTGTCGTTGCCCAGCAGATGGAGCGAGACCGACGTATCCGGGCTGGTCGTGCGCACGCGGTGGATGTCGTTTTCCGGCAGCAGCTCGTAGAAGTCGCCCGGCCGCAGCATCTGGCGCACAGACAGATTCAACTCGGCGTGGGATTCGTTGCGGCCGTCGTCCTGGCGGGCAAAGACCTCTTCCTCCTGCTCGCCTTTGTACAGACCTACAAGCCCCCAGGCAAGATGATCATGCACGGGCGTCTGTGCGCCCGGGGGTACGACCAGGGCAGAGAAGGCCAGGCCGCCATCGCCCGCCCGATAGAGCAACCACATGCCAATGCCGCCCCCCATACCGCTCTCCACGGACGGCATCTGAAATTTTTGCGGCAGCCAGGCAGGATCCGCCAACAGTTCTACGAAGTCCGGGCGGATCGCAGCTACAATCTTGCGCGGATCCGATACGCGGGCGCGCGTCGCGTTTACCGCGCCGATAAAACGCCGCATTGGGGGATTGTCGAGCGGCCACTCATCGGTATGGTGCTTGGGCGGGGGTGACATTGGCGTCATGCAAATTATTCCTCCTCGGACTTCGGCGAGAGGGCAAATGCCAGATGGTGAGGCGTGCAGCAGAGATACTTTTGAACACAATTGTCTGACATATTCATTTGGTTCATTCGCTTGGACCGCCTTCGGGAGGCTGAAGAGACTGCGGTACAGGAGACAGGAATAGTGAAGAAGAAACGTTCTTTCTGCTGTAAACAAAAACTCCGGCCAAGAGAGCTAGACCTCCTGCACCGATAATGCTGCCGGCTATTGGTGAGCCAAGAAAGGACGCTGCTAGTCCACCGATAAGCCCAACCAGCGCAAGGATAAAGCCGAAAGTCTGGCCTCGTCTTTAAAGACTCTGATTGTTAGAAATGATCTCTTTGTTGTTGGCGATTACGGCTGTTTCGACTTCTTGATCATGAGCCTGTTGTCTCTCGAAAATCTCAATGAATCGACCAGGAAATTCCGGATAAATCTCAGCATATTCCTTCATAAGAGCCGATGGAGGAATAGGACCCGAGAACAATGACGCAGAAACTGTACGGCGATACCCAGGACTATCTTCTTGGTCAGCAATGGGGATTGCGTCGTCATCAGGTGTGAGGGCAGGGGGATTGTCCATTAATTAGACTCTCTGCGAACAAGGAAATTACTCTTGGGCCTTCACAAATGCTCTTGACCAGGTTTTTGCAACTCTGTTACCGGTCTCAGTAAGTGAGCCGACCCTGCTACGCCTTATCAAGGAGCTTGAGCCAGGCATCAAGACGGCGACTGAGCCAATTCCACGCAAGAAATAATGAAGCTGTCTCTCTTTTGTGTTTTGAAGCTCATTGAAATGGTGGACACTCGGTAATCCAGCGGTGGCTTTTAAATGTTGCATCTCTGTTCTCCGTCCGGATGAACTTTGCATTTCAGGCTGTTGTCACTCTTTGTTCATTCTTATGTCACCGTAGCAGTACTATAGCATCAGGTCTGTAAGGCGCCAATCAATCGCGCCGGCGCCAGCGCGCATTTCCGGCCGCCGTTGCCATTGCCACTTTTCACCGTTCTTGCCTCGTCATGCCGATTCCCCCTCGGACGGCGGCTCAAGAGCAAACTGGGCGAAGTGGAAAAACTCCGTCGGCACTACGTCGGTGCGCTCGCCCAGGTAGCGCCGACCCTGCTCTTCGGGCGGCATCATCTCCACTTCCGTGAAGCCATACCTGGTCATCATATCTTTCAATGACTGCGGCGTAAAGTCGGTCAGCATCGGCTCTCCCCGGCGCGCCACGAAACCCTCCATCTTTTCGGAGAGAGTTCTCCACTCGGCAGACATCATGTGCTTGGCGATTTTGAAGTCAAAGACGATACGGCTCCCAGGCGCAGACATTTCCGCAATCCGTTCCAGGGAATCCCGAATTGCCTCCTGCGTGAGGTAGTAGGTAACGCCAAGCCAGGAGAAGAAGGCCGGTGACTGAGAGTCGAAGCCTGCTTTCAGCAACTCCTCATCCATCCGGTCGTTCTCAAAGTCCACCGGTACAAAGGTGAGGTTTGGGGGGATGCTGCCGTTTGCCTTTAGAACGCGCCGCCGCTTTGCCTCTTGCGTAGCTGGGTGATCCACTTCAAAGACGCGCACTTTGTCAGCCAGATCTTTGCGCCGCAGCGCGAATGTATCATGTCCAGCGCCGAGAATCACATACTGTTTGGCGCCTGACTCGATCGCCGCATCCAATTGATCCTCAGTATAGCGCGACCGCAGGACCACCTCCGGGTAAATAGGGCGGTAGACCCTCAGAATCACATCGGAGACAAGCCACTTGATCAGCTTGAACCTTGCGACCGCATACCAAAAGGGCGTCAGCATCTGCAACGCATAGGTATCTTCGAATATGTGCGGAGGGTCGTGCCAACGCAGATGCACGGCGCGGATGGTCGCGACCAAAACGGCTGTCTTGCTTGTATCTTTCGTACGTTTGCGCTGTGGATTCTGCGAAGTCGTCATGTTTTCAGATCTCCGTGGCTGAGCGGCCTCCGCGTCAATATTTCCGTCCTGACTCTGGCGCCAGCAGTTCAGGTGACCGTCCTTTTTCCCGGAATGGTCTCAGGAGATATTTTCATAGTAACATACAGGTAGCGCCGAATTCAAACCAGTGCCGGAAATGGGGTGCGGCCTTTGGGACCGCCGTGCAGTACTGGCGTGGCAGCGGACATGGTCTGGCAGCGTCGGCTCCTTCGCCGGACATAGCGCCTCAGTTCGAAGGCATTTTCACCAGGAGGGCGATCGATGAACAACATTTTGCAGAGGGAAGTAGGCGGAACGGGGACAAATGTTACCGAGTTTGGGCTGGGCACTGCGCCGCTGGGCGACCTGTTCGAAGTGCTCGATGAGGAAAAGGCACAGGGGATCCTGCAGGCCGCCTGGGATGTGGGCGTGCGCTTCTACGATACCTCGCCCTACTACGGCAGTGGCAAGAGTGAACATCGCGTCGGCCACTTTCTGCGACAGAAACCGCGTGACGAGTTCATACTTTCGACAAAAGTCGGGCGGGTCTTTCACCCTGCAAATAGCCCGGCAACGTTTGAGTCCGGCCCCTTCATGGGCGGTCTACCATTCGAGTTTACTGTAGACTATAGCTACGATGGCATCATGCGTTCATATGAAGACAGCCTGCAGCGGCTCAGCCTGCCGACCATCGACCTGTTGGTCATTCACGACCTGGATTTCTACTTTTACGAAACAGAGGCCCGCGTCAACGCATACCTTACGCAACTGTACACCAGCGGTTGGCGCGCGCTCGACGAACTGCGCCGCCATGGGCTGGTCAAAGGTGTAGGGGCAGGCATCAACGAATTGGGAATGATACCGCGCTTTCTCGATCTGGTGGATCTGGACTTCTTTCTGGTCGCCTACGGGTATAATCTGCTGACGCAGGCGATGCTGGAGGAGGAGTTTCCACTTTGCGAGCAAAGGGGCATCAGCATCATTGTCGGCGCAGTCTTTGCATCGGGGATTCTGGCCACGGGGGCGGTGCCGGGCGCACGCTATTTCTACGCGCCTGCCTCGCCGGAAGTGATGGAGAAAACGAACCGTATCGAGCAGATCTGCAGGCGTTTTCAGACCCCATTGCCCTGCGCAGCGCTGCAATTCCTGCTCGCAAACCCAATTGTGGCAGCGATTATACCCGGCGCGATCGAAACGGCACATGTGCAGACGAACTTCGACCTGCTCCAACGGCCTGTCCCGGCGGAACTTTGGAGTGCGCTCAAATCCGAGGGGCTGCTGCGGGAGGATGCGCCAACGCCCTGACCACCTATGGGACAACCGACAGCAGTTGGACAGAGGCGTTGCTGACCCAATCGAGCACAGCGCTGGGATAGACGCCGATCCATATGGTCGCAATAGTGCAGATCAGGAGGCTGGTCTGCAACGCCATCGGCACATCCAGAGCTTTGCCCTCACCCTCCTGGGTGAAGAACATCTCCCGGACCACGCGCAAATAGTAGAAGGCGGCGAGACCGGCATTGGCCATGCCAATGCCGGCCAGCCAGAAGTACTGGCGCTGTATGGCGGCGCCGAAGACATATAATTTGCCAAAGAAGCCCCCGGTGAGAGGGATGCCGGTCAGGCTGAACAGGAAGATGGTAAACATAACCGCCAGCCAGGGCGCCCGCTTGATCAGACCCCTGTAGGCGCTGATATGCGTGCTGTCGACCGTCTCTTCCAGTGCCATGACCACCAGAAAAGCGCCAACGTTGGTGAACAGATAGGCAAAAAGGTAAAGCAGAACGCCATTGAGGCCATCCATCGCGCTCGGCGAGGACGACGTTACCGCCACCAGCCCCATCAGGACATAGCCGGCCTGGGCCACGGAGCTATAGGCGAGCATGCGTTTGACGCTGCTCTGCCGCAGCGCGGCCAGGTTGCCCATCGTCATCGTGATAATGCTGAAGGCGGCCAGCACCGGCACCCAGTTGACTTGAAATGAAGCCATGGCCACGATGAAAAAGCGGGCCAACACGGCGAAGGCCGCGGCCTTCGAGGCGGTGGACAAATAGGTGGCTACCGGCGTGGGCGCGCCATCGTAGGTGTCCGGCGCCCACTGGTAAAAGGGCGCCAGGCTCGCTTTGAATCCCAGTCCCGCCAGAATCAGGAGCATCGCCGGCAGGGCGGCAAAGGCCAAACCGCTGACTTCCCGAGAATCGCCGAGAATCACGGCAAATTCGGCGGCAATTTCGTGAAGGTAGAGAGAGCCGGTGGCGCCGTAGAGGAGGCTGATGCCATACAGCATTACTGCTGAAGCGATCGACCCATATAGGAAGTACTTAAGCCCCGCCTCGTTGCTGCGCCGATTCTCCCGCAGGAATCCAGCCAGCATATAGCTTGTAATCGACAGGAATTCAATCGCGAGGTAGACCAGCACCAGGTTGTTCGCGCTGGCGACGATACTCATCGCCAGGCTGACCATGAGGAAGAAAGTCCAGAACTCGCCCTGGTTGCCGGAGCGACGATTCATGTAGCGCCCGCCGGCAATGGTGGTCAGGATCATGCCGGAGAAGACGGTGACCTTGATGAAGCTGCCGAAGTTGTCGATGGTCATCATCGAAAAGGCCACCTTCGGCCCCGCTTCCGGATCGGAGATGTCCAGTTGCAGCACAGCGGCAACCAGGGCTGCGGTCAGAAAGAAGGCCGCCAGCGCCATGTAACTCAGCCCCGACTTCTTGCCTACTCCGGGGTCGTAGGCCAGGTCCAGACAGAAAATGAACAGGCCGCCGATGAGTAATATGATTTCGGGTGCGATATATCCTAGGTCGCCCACGGATTGTTCTCCATTCAGAAACACCTTTTGGCAGGTGCCTGCTGCCAGCAATTCAAATTTGCGCTGGCAACTGACGCCTGTTCACTGCGGTGATCACACGAGACTTTGCACAAAGGCCAAGAGTTCTCGTGCTGACTGATTAAAATATTTTACCAAAGGCGTTGGGTAGATACCGATCAGGAACATCGCTACGATAAGTGGCCACATCGTCACCTTTTCGAACCCGACCATGTCGGTTGGGCCGTCGGCGTGTTCCCCTTGCGCAGTTGTCCAATGGGGAAGTTTGCTTGGGTCATACTCGCCCAGGAAGACATTCTGGATGATGCGATAGAGAATGTAGACGGCGGTGATGACAATGCCTATTGTGCCGAATGCGGCCCAGTAGGGCATGATGGCAAAGGCGCCGCGGAAGGTGAAAAGTTCGGCCCAGAAGCCGGCCAGACCGGGCAGCCCCAGGCTGGCGAAGGCAGCTACCAGCATCAGGCCGTAGAAGTGGGGTGTCTTGGTCGCCAGACCACCGAACCGGGACAGATCGCGCGTATGGGCGCGTTCGTAGATGATGCCGACAAGGAAGAACAACGCGCCGGTGATGATGCCGTGGTTGAACATCTGCAGTGCGGCGCCATTTAGGGCCATGGCCGCGCTGTCCTGGATGGCCTGCGCGCTAAGGTCGAAGCGCTTGACCGCGCTCGCCAGGCCCTCGGGCGTCATCACTGCGGCCGCTGCGCCGATTCCCAACATGACATAGCCCATGTGACTGACGGAACTGTAAGCGATCAGTCGCTTTAGATCGGTCTGGGCTACGCAAACGAATGCACCGTAGACAATGGCGATTGCGCCCAACGCCACCAGCCAGGTAGCCCAATAGACAGAGGCCTCTGGAAAGCTGGGCAACATGATGCGCAACATGCCGTAAGCGCCCAATTTCAGGAGAACGCCAGCCAGAATGACCGAGCCGGCAGTAGGCGCCTCCGTATGGGCATCGGGCAGCCAGGTGTGGAAGGGGAAGCTGGGTACTTTGAAGGCGAACCCCAGAAAGAAGCCCCAAAACGCAAGGCTGGCCAACGTCAAGTTGCCGGCGAAAGGCTGGGCCGCAGCCGCTTGAACAATGTCGAATGTGCCTGTTGCGAAATAGACGCCCAAAATCGCCAGTAACATCGCCACGGACCCGACCAAGGTATAGATAAAGAACTTGGTGGCGGCATAACCGCGATTGGCCCCACCCCAGATACCGATGAGAAAGTACATCGGTACTAGGCTAATCTCCCAGAAAACGTAAAAGAGGACATAGTCCAGGGCCAAGAAGACGCCAATCATGCTGAACTCCAACAGATGCATGAAGAAGAAGTATTCCTTGACGCGCACGTTGATGACACCGGCACTGTAGTACAGGCTCAGTGTGCTGAGCAGCGTGGTGAGGAAAATCAGGGGAACGCTAAGCCCATCGACGCCAAGGTGGTAGCCGGCGTCGAGTTGAGGAATCCACTCGGCGAACTGCTCAAACTGCATTCCCCCTGTGCTGGAGTCGTAGTCAAACAGCAGATAGATGCTGAGGCCAAGCGGGAGCAGGCTGGCCCAGATCGATCCTTTCTTGATTAGGCTGTCGCTGCGGCCAAGCAGGATGACCAACAGTGCCGACACCAATGGCCAAAAGAGCAGAATAGTCAGGACAATTGAATCAGGTGATTCCATGAAGCCTTCTCCGCGCAGAGTTTAGGAAAGTCAGGAATTGAGTATTGGATGCGCTGCCGCTTGAGAACGTCAACTCGGCGTGGCGCGACTCCCTACACCAATGTAAGTATCATAGGTAGTACGTTCAGAAATAGCCATACGGCCAGGATCAACATACCGAAAAGTAGATATGTCTGCACGCGGCCATCTTGCAAACTGCGGGCGATGTGGCCGGCTTGATCAGAGATCCAGCCGACACCGTCAACGAAGCCGTCAACCACGAATCTGTCAAAGGCAGAGGTGAGTTCGGCGAACCGGAGGGCAAGCCGTCCGACGCTGTTCACAATCCAGTCTATAATCCACTCACGATCGAACAGCGCCAGGAAGCGGCTCAACCACATTGTGAACAGAACGATTGTGATTTGATATAGTTCGTCGATCCAGTATTTGCGGTGCCACATCCACCAGATTGGACCGAGCAGACGGGCGACCGGATCCGTCTGGCCTTCCTTCAACCCCTGTCCGTAGACCAGATAGCCGGCGCCAAGACCGCCCAGTGCGACCAGCAGCGAGACTGCCAGCGGCACGACATGGAAGGATGCGTGGTGTGCGTGCAGGTGCATGTACTCCATATAGGGTTCGAGAAAGTGCTCGATCCAATTGGGAACGATGCCGCCCAGCACAGGGAATGTAGCCGGGATGCCGACCCAACCGGCGGCAATGGCAAAGAAGCTGATCAGGATGAGCGGTGTGGTCATGCTGGCTACGCTTTCCGGTGCGTGGGAAGCTCCTTCCGTGCGCGCCCGACCCAGGAAGGTCAGCCCGATTTGGCGCATTGTGTAGAAGGCGGTCAGGAAAGCTGCCAGAGCCAAAGTCCAGAAAACCCACTGGTGGTTGCCGTCCCAGGCGAACGCCAGAATCTCATCCTTGGACCAGAAGCCGGCGGTGACCAGCGGGAAGCCGGAGAGGGCCAACCCGCCAATAATGAATGTCCACCCGGTTCGGGGCATCCGCGTCAGGAGGCCGCCCATGTTACGCATATCCTGCGCATCTTCGGTGTCGAGAACACCATCGGCGCGCCGCACGATATGTTCACCGTGACTCTCTTCATGGCCGTCATGTGCGTGCTCGTGTGCGTGATGGTAGCCATGCTCGACGCCGTGAATCACGCTGCCGGAGCCAAGGAACAGCAACGCCTTGAAAAAGGCATGCGTCAGCAGATGGAAGAGTGCGGCCACGTATGCGCCCATGCCGATGGCGGCCACCATGTAGCCGAGTTGGGAGATTGTGGAGTAGGCCAGCACCCGTTTTATATCCCACTGGGCCACTGCAATAGTAGCGGCAAATAGGGCGGTAAATGCACCGATAAAGGCGACGAACTGCAGGGTTCCGCTGGATACCTGACCGGAGAATTCGTAGATCGGGAACATGCGCACCAGCAGGAAGACGCCCGCTGACACCATCGTCGCCGCGTGGATCATCGCGCTGACCGGTGTCGGCCCTTCCATCGCATCCGGCAACCAGACGTGCAGCGGGAACTGGGCACTTTTACCGATGGCGCCACAGAAGATGAGCACACCGATAAGCGAAATCCAGTGGACTTCACCAAACAGCGGCAACTCTACCAGCGTATCGGCGAGTCGGTCCAGATTGTGTTCTGTGAACAGTTCGCTGAAGCGCAGGCTGCTTGGCTCGCTGCGCACATAGAGCAGGATCAAGCCGATCATGAGAAGGGCATCGCCGATACGGGTTGCAATGAACGCCTTCACGGCGGCAGCCCTGGCAGATGCCTTCTCGTACCAGAAGCCGATGAGCAGATAGCTGCACAGCCCCATCACCTCCCAGAACACAAAGAACTGGAGCAGATTGTTGGCGACGACCAAACCCAGCATGCCCGTAGCGAACAGACAGATATAAGCCATGAAACGACTGTAACGGGGGTCTTTGCCCTGCGCATAGGCGGTTGGGTACTGAGCGGCCTGCAGATGATGGGGAAAGGTCATATATCCGCTGGAGTAGATGAATATCATCAACACCAGGAAGGGCACCATAAAGAGCATCAAGGCATTGGCCGGATCTACTGCGTAACCGATGACCAACTCACTAGCGCCCGTGGGAATCGTGTATATCGCTTCGTCAATCGGGTGTTCGCCGAAGTGACCGCGGAAGAATGAGGAGAAGGCGATGCCCCACCCCAGCAGCAGACTGAGGAAAGCGGCGCCGATCGCAATCAGTGCGCTGCCTCGTTTGTTATTGTTCAGGAAGAGCACGATCGCCAGGAATGCCAGGAAGGGAGGAATCGGCACAACCCAGGTGACGCTGAATAGTCCTTCCATAAAAAAGCCTCAAGGTTAAATGGAAACTGAACGGTCTTCCGTAGTCAATGCAGGATACCAGACAAGAAAACTTAAGACGTTGCTGGACCTCGAACCAGATTGGCTATCCCATACCCAACCAGCAAACCGGCAGATCCAAAGGCTAGCAGCCACAGATCGTTACGCAGCCCGGCGGTTGAGCCGATGCCAACAAAAAGGATAGCGCCGGCAAGAGAGATGAACAGCCGGAACGATTGCGCCTTCTTCTGCCGGCGGGCATTCTCCAGCAGTTGTGCCGCGTCTCCGTAATCTGGCTGACACTTTATGATTTCTCTGAGCGCATACACCGCGCCGGTGTAGTTGCCGCTCGCCATCTTCTCCTGCGCGAGTTGGTACAGAAAACTACACTGTTCTTCAAGTGTCCCCGCCAACTGCTTCTTGGCCACTGTTGCGTATTAACCCCGCTCCCGCTACCCAAAACTGCGCGACCAGATCTGTTCGTACCGGTTCAGCCTGAAAGAATGTTCAACTGGTCGACATCGATCGTGCGCCTCTCGCGGTAGACAGCGATGATCAACGCTAGGCCCACGGCAGCTTCGGCTGCGGCCAGGCCAATAATAAGTACAGCGAAGGCCTGGCCGGTCAGATCTTCCATCGGGCCGACGCCGTGACGCCAGAATGCCACCAGGTTGATATTGGCTGCGTTGAGCATCAACTCGATTCCCATGAGCATGGCAATGGCATTGCGCCGGCCAAGCGCCCCGTACAGGCCGCACGAAAACAGGAATGCGGCAAGCATCAGATACCAACTAAGCGGAACCATAAGATCAACCCCAGAGAAATGCGATGGCCACTGATCGGTGGCCTGAAGTTGCAAAAGTCAATAGACCCCGGCGACAGGTCCTATTTATCGCGTGCCAGCATGACCGCGCCGACCAGAGCCAGCAGGAGCAGCAGCCCGAGAACTTCAAATGCGATAACGTAGGTAGTTACAAACTCTCTTCCCAATGCGCCGATCAACGCCTCGTCGGCTACGACCGGCTCACCTGCTGTCGGCCAGGGCGTGGCTCGCGCAAAAGCAAGCAGCCCGACGAAAAAGAGCAGGGCGAACAGGGATGACTTGCCCCACTGGTTGTTGAGCGGCGAAGTGCGCCCGTACATCATGCTGCGCGTGAGCATAATGGCGAATGCGATCAACATGGCGATCGCGCCGACGTACACCAGGACCTGGCTGACCGCCAGGAATTCGGCCTCGAGAAAGACATAGATCCCAGCCACGCCGAAAAAGGTCAGCGTCAGGGCCAATGCGCTGTGAAAGAGGTTGCGGCTGGTCACCACCGCCAAACCGGCAACGGCCGTCAGCAACGCCACTTGAATGAACACGAACTGTTCAAATGTTGGTATTGGTACCTCTATGCCCAGCGGTAGCTGCATGAGATTCCCTGCCTTGTGTGGTGGGGTGTGAGTCTGCCCTCGCCATTACTCCGAATTGCGGCGTAGCTTCTTCCTGCCAAAAGCCTGCCAGCAAGGTTTCAATACATGGTGCCTTTTTCAGAAACCTGCATGGCGCCGATTAGGGAAGTTGGTTCGAATGAACGCTTGGTTCGTATCTGTTCTTCACGGAAATACTTCTGCAGGACATAGCCAACGACGGCCAGCACGCCGACATTGGCAATGAAGATCAGGACATATTGAACGGCGACCGGGGTCGGCAACTTCTGGATAATGGCCTGGGCAAGGATCAGGCCGATCATCAGCGGGACGAGGACCTTCCAGGCAAAGGACATCATCTGATCAATACGGATGCGGGGGAAGGTACCCCGGATCCACTGCTGAAGGACGTACATGCCATATACCTTAATCATGAAGTAGCCGAGCCCTAACAACGGACCGATGACCGGCAAGCCGACACCGGGTCCTTGCCAACCGCCGAGGAAGAGAGTGACGGCAACGGCAGCCAGTATCCACGCGTTCAGGAACTGGGCCAGGAAGAACATAGCGAACTTCATGCCTGAATACTCGATATGGAATCCGGCGATCAATTCAGATTCCGCTTCCAGCAGGTCGAAAGGCGTCAGTTCGGCCTCGGCGAGAGAGCTGACAAAGAATACGAGCAGCGCACCAGGCATGATTATCCCGAGCCAGCCCAGGCCGAGGTTGAAGCCGCCGAGATGCAGTGACTGGATCTCGACGATGTGGCCGAAGCGCATCGAACCGGTCAGCAACACCACGGTCAGAATCGCCAACACCAGGGGAATTTCATAACTCAGGAGTTGCGCCACCACGCGAAAACCGGCCAGCAGGGCATACTTATTGTTACTGCCCCACCCGGCCATCAGGGCAGCCATAATGCCAATCGAGCCGAGCGCCACAATATAGAGGGCGGCGACATTCAGGTCCACGCCGCTCAGTCCCGGCGCAAAGGGGATTACCGCCAGCAACATCAACACGCCGGAAACGGCAAGAATCGGCGACAGATTGTATGCGATCTTGTCAGCTTCGTAGGGTGTGATGTCCTCTTTGGAGAGCAGCTTGGCAGCGTCAGCGACGGTCTGGAGCAGTCCGTATTTGCCGACGCGGTTGGGGCCAATGCGGTCCTGCATGCGGCTGATCACTTTGCGCGTGATCCAGATCAACAGCAGCACTGACAACATGCCGTAATTGATAAGAATAAAGGAGCCGACGGCGTACACGAGGACGATGGCCGCCCAGTCGGGCAGTCCCATACCCATGAGCCAGCCGGAGAGCACATCGCTCCATTGGGTTATCTGCATAACAGTGCCTCCAAACAGTGCGCTGTGAATTGGCGGCCGGCAGGGACCGCACTCCAGATCGACATGTTCCCCCTCAGCGCGAGACCTACTGCCACTCCAGAGCGCCCTTGCGCCAGTCGTACAACAGTCCGATCACCAGCAGCAGGACGAAGAAGATGGTTGCGAGAACGGCAAACATCTCCAA
The DNA here is from genome assembly GCA_965221345.1 of Caldilineaceae bacterium. Taxonomy (GTDB): domain Bacteria; phylum Chloroflexota; class Anaerolineae; order Caldilineales; family Caldilineaceae; genus Bin5. Next base: position 2,491,305 of record CBDCSD010000002.1, on the reverse strand, counting down.
CTGTTGGTAAGCCACCGCGATCGGAAAGAGAAACAGCGCTTCCACGTCAAACACGACGAATACGAGGCCGATCAGATAGTATTGCGCGCGAAATTGAACCCACGTCTCGCCAATTGTTTCTACGCCACTTTCATAGATGTCGTTCTTAATCTCATCGGGCCGCCGGGGGCCAATGAAGTGGCCCATCACGATGGCGGCAAGAGGCAACACCACCGCCAAACCGGACATAATAAGAATAAAGAAATATTGACTGAGCATTGCCGTGAATCCGTTTGTGTGGAATTTAACAAACTCCCGCGAAAGTATAGCATAGCGATTTCCGATAGCGAAAGTCTGCGCCCAACGCAAACGCGTTCTCATGCGCAGTCGGTGGCCGCTTGGTTTCTGAATTCAGAGAAATCGAACCAAGCAGGCAGGCATGATCGTAATAGCAGCCCGTCTCGTTCTTTCAACCAAATAATTGGCGTCGATGGGCTTTGACAGCCAATTTCGGTTCGTGCTAGAATAGTGTCGTTCGTGGAAAAATGCACGAACAGTTCCCCAATCCGGTCAGGAGCGCTGTAAAGGAATATCGGGATGGCAAGTGACTATCTGCCACTGCTCATATTGATCCTACTGGCGGCCGGATTTGGCGCAATCGCCATCGGTCTGCCCTCCTTGCTTGGTCCACGAGAGCGCAACAATCAGAAATTGGAGCCATATGAGTCGGGGATCATCCCCTTTGCCGACGCCCGGCGACGGTTCCCCGTAAAGTACTATCTGGTTGCCATGCTCTTCCTGATTTTCGACATCGAAGTGATCTTCCTCTTCCCGTGGGCGGCAGTCCTGCGAGATCTGCGCGTGTTTGCGCTGTTGGCAATGATTCCCTTTTTCATTGTACTCGTGGTAGGTTTCCTCTATGAATGGAAGAAGGGCGCTTTCGACTGGGATTAGTGGCCGAAAGATTTTATGGCCGCGCACGGAATTTCTCGGGAATCTGACAGCCGACAACCGCAGACAACTGAAGTTAGGCCCTGAAAACTGTAGGCGAGACGCTGCGATCCGGTTTTGCCTCCTCCTGCTTGGTTGCAGAGGAACAACTGCAAAGGAACAGAAATGGGTTTAGAAGAAAAGGTTCCTGAAGGCATTATGACAACGACGCTCGACAGCGTTATTAACTGGGGCAGGGCCAATAGTACGTGGCCGCTACTCTTCGGGTTGGCCTGTTGCGCCATGGAGATGATCGCAACCGGCACGGCGCGTCATGACATCGCCCGCTACGGATCGGAACTGTTCCGTGCGAGCCCGCGGCAGGCCGATCTTATGATCGTCTCCGGCCGCGTGAGCAACAAGATGGCGCCGGTAATTAAGAGGATTTACGATCAGATGTTAGCCCCCAAGTGGGTGATCGCCATGGGTATCTGCGCCAGCGCCGGCGGGCCATTTAATAACTATGCCATCATCCAAGGGGTGGACAAGATTATTCCCGTTGATGTATACGTGCCCGGCTGTCCCCCTCGACCGGAGTCACTGCTCTACGCAATGGATATGCTGCGTGCGAAACAGAGGCGCGAGTCAATTGTGTCGGGCCGCCAAGTCGAAGAGCCGTTAGCCATTGACGAGATCATGCCATTAGGCATTTGACAGTGCATAAGTGGTAGACGAGATGGCCGCGGTCACCGGGCCAAGTATTTTCGCAATGTGATCCTCTTCCCGTGTTCATCCGGGCAGTCAGAGAAAAAAGAGAGCGAGTTGAGAGATGCCTCTTGATGTTGCACCGGTTTTTCGCTCATACGAGACCCAGCGCACCCTGAATCCACCGGGCATCCCCGCGCTGGCGCCCCTGCCAGGCGGGGAGACGGACGATACGCGGCGCATTGGCGAACGGTTCGGGAAGGATATCGTCGCGGCCGGCCTGCACAACGGCAATCAAGTCGTATGCGTGCAGGCGGGGCAACTCAAGGCGCTCGCGACATTTTTGCGTGATGATCCCCAACTACGCTATGAAACACTGATAGACGTGACCAGCTTGGACCGGTCCCATCTGCCCCTTAACGGGGACGCCCGCTTTCAAACGGTCTATCAGTTTCGCTCCTACTCCCGAAACCAACACCTGACAGTTATCGCCGACTGCGGCGCAGGCCCAGACGACAACGGCGCGATGCCGGAGATTGACAGCCTGACCGGTGTGTACCGGGGCGCAGAGTGGCCGGAACGGGAAGTGTACGACCTGATGGGGATCAGGTTCCGCGGCCATCCGGATCTGCGCCGGATATTGATGCCCAAAAATTGGCCCAACCACCCCTTGCAGAAACAGGCGCCTCTCGGCGGCGAAGAAGTACCCTTTACCTTTACGTGGGACGATCCGGAGTTTGATACGCAAGGCACGCAGATCTTGCCGGCGGAGAGCGCCGCGCCTGACCTGCCGCCGGGCATGAGCCTCCAAAATATGGTGATCAACATGGGGCCGCATCATCCCAGCACGCACGGCGTGTTGCGGCTGGTGGTGGAACTGGACGGCGAGCGCGTCGTGAGTATCGACCCCGACCTGGGCTTTCTTCATTCCGGTTTCGAAAAGACGGGCGAGAATAAACGTTATAAGGATTTCGTCTACTATACCGACCGGATGGACTATCTGTCCTCGATGTCGAACAATCTGGGTTACTGCCTGACGATCGAGCATATGCTTGGACTGGAAATCCCCGAAAGGGCGCAGGTGATCCGGGTGATTATGGCGGAGATGCAGCGAATCGCCTCACACCTGTTTTGGCTGGCGACGCACGTGCTCGATGTATCGGGCACCGGCATGAGCCTGCTCATGTACGCCACCCGCGAACGGGAGCGGATTCTGGATCTGTTCGAGATGGTCTGCGGCGCGCGGCTGACGGTCAGTTATATTCGCATCGGCGGCGTCTGGCAGGATTTGCCCGATGCCTTTATTGCCGGATTGAAGGATTTCCTGCGCCTGTTGCCGCAGAAAATCAGCGAGTATGAGTCGATGCTGACCGAGGCGCCACTGTGGCGCGAGCGCCTGTCCGACGTCGGATACGTCAGCGGCGCCGATGCGTTGGCGATGGGGCTGACCGGGCCAATGCTGCGCGGCAGCGGCGTCGATTGGGACCTGCGCCGCGATCGGCCCTACAGCGGCTATGAGGCGTATGAATTTGAGGTGCCGACCAGCGACCGCGGCGACTGCTATGGTCGCTTTTGTATACGGTTGGAGGAGATGCGTCAGAGCGTGCGCATTCTAGAGCAGGCGGTGGACAGTCTGCCCAGTGGCCTGTATAAGTCGAACAATCGCAAAGTGTCCCTGCCTCCACGCGCTGAACTGGACGTGAGCATGGAGGCGTTGATTCACCACTTCAAGTTGGTGACTGAGGGCTTTCATGTGCCGCCCGGCTTCTTTTATAACGGCATCGAGAGCAGCAAGGGCGAGTTGGGGTATTACGTCTACAGCGACGGTTCGGCCAAGCCCTACCGGTTGCATGTTCACGGCCCCAGCTTCAACAACCTTTACGCCATCGACCATATCAGTCGCGGAGAGATGCTGTCCGACATCGTGACAAATATCGGGTCAATTGATATTGTGCTGGGCGAGGTGGACCGATAACACCGGCGGCCAGCAGGTAGAGGCCTGACCTGGTCACTGTCAACTGATCACCGGCAACTGGGGTAAGCAATGATCACGGAACCGATGCGGCAAGAGATCGACGAGATACTGGCACGCTATCCGGCCGGACGGCAACGTTCGGGGATTCTGCCGGCGCTGTATGTAATCCAGCGGGAGTTTGGCTACTGCCCGGTGGAGGCGCAGGACGAGCTGGCCGAAATCCTGGGAATCGCCCCGGCGGAGGTGGGCGCGGTCGTCGGCTTCTACAACATGCTGCATGCGGAGCCGAAGGGCGAATATCATATTGAAGTGTGTACAAACGTGCCCTGCATGTTGAGGGGCGGGAACCAGTGTCTTCACAACTTCGAGAGCGCACTGGGCATCCACCACGGCGAAAAGACCGAAGACGATCAATTTGCGCTCGATCATATGGAGTGTCTCGGCTCTTGCGTCACCGCGCCGATGGCTATCGTCACCGACCAGAAGACCGGTCAGATCCGCTATTTCGAGAACCTAGATTCGGCTGAGGATGTGGAGAAGGCGATCGATGTGCTCAAGGCCGGCAAAGGCTTCCGCAACCTGGCACGCTGGACTCCGGAGGCCGACCCCAACAACGAAGGGGCAGCGGACACCCCGTATCGAATCGGCGGCATGGAACCTCGCTATCTGATGGCGCGCTTGAACAAGCCGGACAGCCACAGGATCGAGCCATACGAGGCCGACGGCGGCTATGCCACCGCACACAGTGTGCTGAACGAGATCGAGCCGGCCGACATGGTGGAACAAATCAAGGCCAGCGGCATCCGCGGCCGCGGGGGCGCGGGTTTCCCCACCGGAATCAAGTGGGGCTTTCTGCCGCAGGGCGTGGGTCCTCGCTACATGGTCGTCAACGCCGACGAATCGGAGCCGGGCACGTTCAAGGATCGCATTGTGATGGAGTACGATCCGCACCAGCTCATTGAAGGCATCATATTGAGCTGCCACGCGATCGAGTCGGAAAAGGCCTTCATCTATATTCGCGGCGAATACTACTTTGCCTACGTGCGTATGCAGGAGGCGTTGGCGGAGGCCGCAGCCAAGGGCTACCTGGGCGAAGATATTTTTGGCAGCGGCAAGAACCTGGATATTGTGCTGCACCGCGGCGCGGGCGCATACGAGTGCGGCGAGGAGACCGCCCTGTTGACGAGCCTGGAGGGGTATCGCGGGGAGCCTCGTCTGAAGCCGCCCTTCCCCGCTGTTGAAGGCCTGTATTCCAAACCCACGATCGTGAATAACGTCGAGTCGATCTGCAACGTTACGCATGTCATGCGCCACGGCGTCGACTGGTACAAGGAGTACGGCACCGAACGCAGCCCCGGCATGCGTATTTTCTGCCTGAGCGGAAACGTAAAGCGGCCGGGCCTCTACGAGCTTCCCCACGCGACGCCGTTGAGTGAGCTGGTCAACAAGTACGGGGGCGGACCGGAAGACGAGAACCACCCCATCAAGGCGATCGTGCCCGGCGGCCTGTCGATGAAGCTGCTGACACCTGACCAGTTCGATACGCTGTTAGACTATGAGAGCGTGGCCGAGGCCGGTTCGCTGCTTGGATCGGCAGGCGTGATCGCGATCGACGATCGCACATCTATGGTCGAGGTGGCGCGGCGCACGCTGGGCTTCTATCGCGATGAGAGCTGTGGCAAGTGCACACCGTGCCGGGAGGGTACCGCCTGGCTCGAGAAGATCCTGCTGCGCATTGAAGAGGGGCAGGGCCTGGGCAAGGACCTGGAATTGATGGAGTTTATCGCCGACAATATCGCCGGCAAGAGTTTCTGCCCCTTTGGCGAGGCGTCGGTATGGGGTCTGCAGAGCAATTTACTCAAGTTCCGCGGCGAGTTTACGTCGCAGATTGGGAGCACTAATCCGGAGGATGTCGGTCCGGTACTGCCGATTCGCCCTGATTACCGCCCAAACACGCACGAGCCGAGCGGTCTGCGTGACAGTACATTTGCGCCGGCCGGCGGGAATATCGTGCTGCACGATGACTTGATTCCCGGCGACGACTGAGGAACGGACAGTTGGTTACGATATCCGCGACTGACGGCGGCGCGCAGGTCAGGAGTGGGAGAAGCCTTTCGCTGGAAGCGACTCTGCCGGTCACGGCGGTGGAAGGTTTCACTTTGAAGAACGTCATCCGTACCCTTCCGAGATGCTGTTGCTGATAGAGGTGTCGGATTAGAGTCTTTCCTATGACAACTCCCTGAAAGGGACGAATTACGCCCAAGCAGAGGCACCTGAATGCTGTATCTTGAATCTCGTCGATGGCAAGTTCGAAGTCTTTAGCCGCCCTCGTACGCCTACTTGCGGAGCGGGGGAAATAAAATGAAATCGACCAACCGTCGAGGTGGGCCTGTTGTGCCACTGGGATACTCAAGTCTTAGAGTTGAGGTTGACGACGTATTGCTCAACGTAGCTAGAACTCACTAGCTCTGATGAACTACGACTCTTTTTCTGATTTGGCAAGAGCATTTTCTCAATTGTGTCGGAAAAGTAGAGCGGGACTAAGCTCAATATTGTAGGTAACAGAGAGAGATGGAAAACCTATACGCCGCCCTTGGGTGTCTGCTCTTCCTTTCGCCGATTGCCTTAGTGATTGCGATAATCTGGATAAGAAGACGGTTGAAATTGGAATCTCGTGACCGGGAGGCAGTAGAAGCAAGTTTACGAGAGGAAGCAACTCATCGGCAGGAAGTTGAAGGGCATTTAATAGAGGAGAGAACTGCCCGGCAGGAAGTTCAGGAATCGAAGAGCATCTAACGCAGGAAAGAGCTGCCCGGCAGGAAGTGGAAGAGCATTTAATAGAGGAAAGAGCTACCCGTCAAAGATTAGATCCGTTGCATTCCGAAATAACCGTGCGACGGAAAACAGTGGAATGGGCAAAGGCGGAAGCATTCGCTCGGCAGAAAGCAGAAGTATGGAACGAAGCTGAACGAAGGACACGACGAAGTTTTGACGAGTTGCTGCAGGCCGAGACGGAGTCAAAACTACAGCCAAGAAAACAGTCCCGATTCAGTGTGGCAACCGAGCTAGAATCAGATGCGCGGAGGAAGGCGGAGGAGTCTGCTCATAGTTCGGCGGAGATTGCCCAGCAGAAAAAAATTGAGAATTCACAACTAGAAGACCAAGCGCTCGAAGACTTGAATTACCGGCGGGAAGCAGAGGAACAGGCTAAGGAAGAAAGCGAATTCCGACGGAATGTGAAGGAAAGCGCACTGATTGATGAGTCTGAGAGAAAAGAAGCAGAAAGGACGGCTCGTGAAGAAGCGGTAAGTCGTCGTAAAGCAGAAGAGATGGCGGGGCGGCTGTTAGTACTTAATCAAAGTCCGAAGGACGATAAACCGAGTAGAGAAACAAGGCAACAACCTCCTGGTCTAGGTGGCTTGGCCTTTTCATCCACTGATATCGAAGCTTTAGACTAATTGCAATAGGGCGACTAGATCTCTTGTTTCTCTTGTTTGCGAGAGGACCAACTGTCAAGAACCAAGGGCGCGGTGGAACGCGAAACTTCAAACAAGCGAACCAATTGAACTGGGAACGTCTCCTAATGAGCACAAATTAGCTATGACTGATAACGTAACGCTCACTATCAACGAGAAGGAAGTGTCTGTCCCGGCGAGGACGCTATTGGTGGATGCCGCCCGCATGGGGGGCATCGAGATTCCCGTCTTCTGTTCGCATCCCAAACTGGACCCGGTCGGCTGCTGCCGTATGTGCCTGGTCGAGGTGGACGGCCCGCGCGGCACCGCGATGATGGCCTCCTGCACGATGCCGGTGGGCGAGGGCATGGTCGTGCGCACCAACACCGAGCAGGTGCGCACTGTGCAGGAAGCAAATCTCGCCTTCATCCTGCTCAATCATCCACTGGACTGCCCCATCTGCGACAAGGGCGGCGAATGTCCCTTGCAAGACCAGACGTTGCGCTTCGGGCCGGGGATCAGCCAGTTGATCGAGCCGAAGCGGCTTGCCAAGAAGCACTACGATATTTCCGATACAATCGTCCTGGATCAGGAGCGTTGCGTGCTCTGCTGGCGCTGCATCCGCTACCTGGAAGAGTGGGAGGACAAGGCGCAGTTGGGCCTTTTCGAGCGCGGCAACGACACCATCGTCGACATCCAGGAAGGTCGTCCCGTAGATGCCAAGACCGGCGGCAACATCATCGACCTTTGCCCGGTGGGAGCGTTGACCAATCGGGTCTCCCGCTTTGACTACCGCCCTTGGGAGATCGAGCGCACGCCCAGCATCTGCATGCACTGTTCCGTGGGTTGCAATGTTCGGCTGGACAGCCGCACACACCAGTTGCGCCGCATCGTCGGCCGCGAAAACATGCAGGTCAACGACCAGTGGATATGCGATAAAGGCCGCTTTTCCCACGCCTGGGTCAACGACGAGAACCGGCTGGCCGCACCGCTTTTGCGCAAGAACGGCAAATTGACGCCGGTACAGTGGAGCGAGGCCATTGCCTTCGTCGCGTCCCGTCTGACCAGCATAAAGGAGAAGTACGGAGCAGATAGCATTGGCGCAATCGGCAGCGGCAAGATCAGCAACGAGAGTAACTACGCGCTGCAACGCTTCATGCGCGGGGTTGTCGGCACAAATAACATCGACCACCGCGATGGCGGCGATGTCGCGGCCCTGCCCACCGGCCTGCCCGCCCTGGCTGAACTGATGAAGCCACAGTACGGGCCCGACCCGCAGGTCGATACGGTCTTACTCTTCGGTGTGGACCCGAGCGAAGAGTTGCCGGTGCTGGACCTGCACTTGAAACGCGCGGTACTGCGGGGTGGGGCCAAACTGATCATCGCCCACGCCCGCAAGATCGAACTGACCCGCTACAAAGGCCCCTACCTGGCCTACCATCCGGGCGGGGAGGCTGTTCTTCTTGACCGCCTGTTGCAGGCTGTGGAGGGCTCCGGTCCGTCCGACGATGGGTCGGCGATGCAGGCGGCGGCCAAACTCCTGACGGAGAGCGAACGGACGCTGATTGTTTATGGGCCGATGGCTGCGCGCGGCAAGGATGGCCCCAGCGTCCGAGATGCTCTCGAGAAACTCGCCCAAGCCGCGGGCGACGGCGCGCGGCTGGCATATGTCGGGTTGGATGGCAATGCCCAAGGTTGCCGCGATATGGGTGTGCTGCCCGATCGATTGCCCGGCCAGTTCCCTTTGGAAGACGCCGACGCCAAGTCCCGGCTGGATTCGCTGTGGGGCTGCACGCTTTCCACCTCCCCCGGCTATACCTATAAGCAGATGCTGGACAGCCAGGAGATGAAAGCCCTTTTTGTAAACGGCGCCAACCCCGCTGACGAATCGCCGGATTGGGCCGCCAGTCTGGACAACCTGGAACTGCTTGTCGTCACCGATCTCCTGTCCACCGAGACGGTACAGAAGGCGGACGTTGTGTTGCCTGCTTTGGGCTGGGCCGAGAGCGACGGCACGTACACCAATCTGGAGCGCCGCGTGCAGAGGGCGCCAAAGGCCGTCACCAATCCCAAGTCGCGTGCCGCGCCGGATTGGATGATGTTTACCCATCTGGCCAAGCATATGGGGGTGGAGTGGCCGTTCTCGGACGCTCGCAGCGTCACTGCCGAAATCTCCAGAGCAGTGCCCGCGTATAACGGCCTGACATGGGAGGCCCTCGGCGATCAAGGCTCGCAGTGGGATGCCGGCTCCGCGCCGGCGGCGGCCGCGACCGCCCAACGCTCGGCAGAGGGAGCAACCGCGGCCGGACCTGACGATGCCGACTATCCCTTCAGCCTCGTTACCGGCACTGTACTCTACGACGGCGGCACGCTCTTCCGCCTGACCGAGCAGATGCACGGCATGGCGCATGGCGCCACCGTCACTCTCAACCCGACCGATGCCGCAGCATTCGGCCTTGACGCGGGCAGTCCGGTCACCGTCCAAAGTGAACAGGGCAACCTGGAGTTGACCGTAGCGGTCGACGCGCAGGTGCAGACGGGCACCGCCTGGATTCCGGAGAGTTTGCCAGGCGCGCCGGTGGGCGCGCTGCTCAACGGCAGCTATTCCCAGCGCATCAAAGTGGAAAGTCGTTAAATGGACTGGTTACAGCTATTGGTCTTCCCGGCCATCCGCGCACTGATACTGATTTTTGTCCTGCTGACCGGTTTCGCCTACCTGACCTGGTATGAGCGCAAGCTGCTGGCCCGTTTCCAGGTGCGATACGGCCCAAATCGGGCGGGCAAGTTCGGCCTTTTGCAGCCGGCCGCCGACGCCGTGAAAGCGTTCTTCAAGGAAGAGATCATCCCCAATCACGTCGACAAGCCGGTCTATCTTCTGGCTCCGGCTCTGGCCCTGGTGCCAGCCCTGATTATTTGGGCGGTCATTCCTATCGCCAAGGGGACACCTGCCATCGCCGACGTAAATATCGGCTTTCTTTGGATTCTGGCGGTTGCAGGAATCGAGAGCTACGGCATCATTCTGGCGGGCTGGGGCAGCAACAACAACTATTCGCTGCTCGGCGCGCTGCGCTCCGCTGCGCAGATGGTCTCTTATGAACTGCCGCTGGGCCTCTTTCTGGTCAGCATTATTATTCTGGCCGACAGTTTCAGCCTGGTCGACCTGGTCGAGGGCTTCCGCCCCTGGTGGGAGTGGATCTGGCTGTGGTTGGCCTTCCCCTTCTTCTTTATCTGTATTCTGGCCGAAACCAACCGCAGCCCCTTTGACTTGCCGGAGACGGAGAACGAGTTGGTGGCCGGTTTCCAGACGGAGTACGGCGGCATGAAATTCGCGCTGTTCTTCATCGCCGAGTACATCAACATGATCTCGACCAGCGCGATTATGGCGACCCTGTTCTTCGGCGGTTGGAAAGGCCCGTTCGCTGAGCAATACATCTGGCTGGGGCCCATCTATCTGTTCATTAAGGTCGTGATTCTGCTCTTTCTTTTCATTTGGGTGCGGGCCAGCGTCGGCCGGCCCCGCTACGACCAACTGATGAAGTTCTGTTGGCAGTTCATGTTGCCGCTGGGGCTGGTGTACGTGAGCATTTCGGCAGTGTTGGCCGTTTTCCTGAAGTGAAAACCGCAACGAAAAGAGGATTTTAATGGAGTTGGGTGATTTTCTAAAGGGCGCGAACGAAATCGGCAAAGCGATGGGCGTGACGCTCAAACACCTGCGCCAAAAGCCGGTGACGGTGGAGTTCCCCCGCGACAATATTCCGATTTACCCACGCTTCCGGGGTCGCCATGAGTTGCGGCGCTATGCCAACGGCCTGGAGCGCTGTATAGGCTGTTCTCTATGCGAAGCCGCCTGCCCCACGGAAGCGATCTACGTAGAGGCGGCTGAGAACGACCCTGATGCCCCGCTCTCTCCTGGGGAGCGTCACGCCAAAGTCTACGAGCTGAATTTGTTGCGTTGCGTCTTTTGCGGCGATTGCGAAGAGGCCTGCCCCACCGAGGCTATTGTCCTCGGCCACGACTTCGCCATGGCCAACTATGAACGCAAAGATTTCGTGCTGACAAAAGAGGAACTGCTCAATCCCGGCATGCCCAAGGTCATCATTCGACCGGAGTAATCTTTCATGAGTTTGTCGCTTCTCTTTTTCCTGCTTGTGGGAGCAGTCAGCCTGGCCGCAGCATTGGGCGTGGTGACGAGCCGCCAGCCGGTACACAGCGCGCTCTTTCTGCTGACCAACTTCGCCACTCTGGCAGTGCTATACATCACGCTCGATGCACAGTTTCTGGCTGCGGCGCAGGTAATTGTCTACGCTGGGGGCATTGTCATTCTGATACTCTTTGTGATTATGCTCATTGGCGGAGATACCAGCGACTCCAGCGCCGCGCAGCGGGCGTGGAGTCGTATCGTGGGCATCGCGCTGGGGGTTATCCTGCTTCTGGCGATCTCATATAGCGCCATGTCCCGCATGATGGCACCGTCTGAAGAAGGTGCGGCGCTTTTGCAAGGCGGCACTCCGGAGGCCGTCGGTATCGCCCTCTTTACACAACATGTACTTCCCTTTGAACTGGTTGCTTTACTATTACTTGTAGCGCTGATCGGTGCCCTGGTGCTGGGACGCCAGCCGGAGGGCGCAGGCGAAGGCATCCCGTCCATCAAGGCGAACGAATGATGTTAGAGACAAGCTACTACCTGATCCTGGCTGCCATGATCTTTGCTGTCGGCGCCACCGGCGTTATGTTGCGTCGCAACGCCCTGATCGTTTTCATGTGTATCGAGATGATGCTCAACAGCGTGAACCTGACTTTGATCGCGCTCGCCCGCCAGTGGGGCAATCTCGAAGGGCAAATCTTCGTCTTCATGATAATGGCCGTTGCTGCCGCCGAAGTTGCTGTCGGCTTGGCAATTCTGATCGCCAACGTCCGCCATAAGCAGAGCATCAATATCGATGAAATCAATCTGCTGAAGTGGTAAACACCTGTTTCTGGTTTTCAGTTTCCAGTCTTTGGTGAACACCTAAGTACTCGGCATTAGCCGAGAGCAGAGAACTACCGATTTAGAGCTGTTATGAGGAACCTATGCTGGAATTAGCTTGGCTTATCCTTTTCTTTCCTGCCTTGGGCGCATTGGTCAACCTGTTTGTCGGCGACAAATTGGGCGAGCGGGGCATCCATATCGTGGCCTCCTGCACGGTTGTCCTCTCCTTTATCGTCAGTCTGGGACTTTTCTTTGGCCTGTCGGGCCTGGATGAGCATCACCGGACCGCAACCGTTCATCTGTGGGATTGGATCACTATCGGCAGCTTCTACGCGCCGGCGGCTCTGCTGATTGACCCGCTTAGCGTGACGATGGCCCTGGTCGTAACCGGCGTTGGCGCACTGATCCACATCTACGCCGGCGGCTATATGCACGGCGAACAGAACTTTCAGCGCTTTTTCGTATATCTGAACTTTTTCATCCTGGCGATGCTGGTGCTGATTCTCAGCAACAATTTTGTGGGGATGTTTGTCGGTTGGGAGGGCGTGGGGCTGGCGTCGTACCTGCTGATTGGATTCTATTTTGACCGGCATGACGAGTCCTATGGCCACTACGCCGATGCCGGCAAGAAGGCTTTTCTGGTCAACCGGGTCGGCGACTTTGGCATGATGTTGGCCGTTTTCCTGCTCTGGACCGGTGTCGGCTCGGTGGTATTCGAAGAAGTTTTCGCCGGGGCCGGCGGATTGACCACCGGCGCCGCAACGGCTGTCTGTCTGCTGCTCTTGTTGGCCGCGACCGGAAAGAGCGCCCAGTTGCCCCTGTTCGTCTGGCTGCCCGACGCTATGGCTGGCCCGACCCCTGTTTCGGCGCTAATCCATGCGGCGACGATGGTGACGGCGGGCATCTACATGATCGCACGTACGCACGTCCTGTGGGAGCTTGCGCCTTTGGCTGGCAATCTCGCGGCCTGGGTGGGTGCTCTCACCGCGCTGCTGGCGGCTTCGATCGCGCTGACCCAGGTTGATCTGAAAAAGATCCTGGCCTATTCAACGATATCTCAACTGGGCTTCATGATGTTGGGTGTAGGCGTAGGGGCATACGCATTTGCCATCTTTCACCTTGTGACCCATGCCTTCTTTAAGGCGCTTCTCTTTCTGGCAGCCGGCAATGTCATGCATGGCCTTCCCGACGGAGAGTTGGACATTCGCAAGATGGGAAATCTACGCGCCAAGATGCCGACGACGTTCTGGCTTTTCCTGATCGGCGCCTCGGCTCTCGCCGGCCTGCCGTTTCTGTCCGGCTTTTTCTCTAAAGATGGAATTCTGCTGCATGTCGCCAATCACAACATCCTTCTCTATCTGATCGGTCTGTTCACCGCTCTGCTCACCGCGTTCTATAGCTTTAGAGCCGTTTCCATGGTCTTCTGGGGAGAGGCGCGCGATCAGCATATCCACGAACACGCGCATGAGAGCCCGGCGATGATGACAAGGCCTCTCTGGGTATTGGCGGCGCTGGCAGTGGTCGGCGGGGCCTTGAACCTGCCATCCCTGCTGACGATGGAACAGTATCTGGAACCGGCCGTGGGCGCGCCGGCTTTCCATCCGAGCTTTCCCTTTGAAATGGTGCTGCTGATAGTGAGCGCGCTTGTTGCAGTAGCCGGTGCCGGTCTGGCCTACGGGCGCTATGTCAAGGGTTCTGCCACCGGCGCCGGCAGGTTTGCCGCCGGCATTACGAGAGTATTCAGTCCGCTGGAACCGATTGCCCGCAACAAATGGTATGTGGATGAGCTATATGCTACTTTTGTCGTGAGTCCGCTGCTCAATCTCGCCAATTGGTTCTCTGAGGTAGTGGACCACGGCGTAGTTGACGGCGCGGTCAATCTTGTAGGTCAGGCAAATCTGGCCGTGGGCGGCGCCCTGCGCAAAGTCCACAACGGGTTGGTGCCCACGTACGCGCTGAGTCTTTTCTGTGGGGTAGTGGCTTTAATACTGTGGTTAGTAATCGGCGGTTAGGGGAAGGCACCCGTTCTGGCCGCACACAGGCCGCTGTTACTTAGCGACCATTCATCGGTGTGTATTCTATGCTATCGATTCTCACATTCTTGCCCCTGGTCGGCGCGATCATCGTTCTGCTGGCGCCGAGCGATAACCTCAAAAAGGGGCTGGCTTTCGGCGCGACTATCGTGACCTTCGTGGTCAGCCTCTTACTGCTGCCCGGCTGGCAAGAGATCCCGGACATGCAGTTCGTGGAGCGTTACGCCTGGATGCCGGACTTGAACATCTACTACCACCTGGGCGTGGATGGGATCAGCCTGTGGCTGATCCTGCTGACGACGCTGCTGATGCCGATCGCGGTCGCATTCAGCAATCAGCATGTCAAGCAGAATATAGGCGGATACCTGGCGTTGATGCTGCTAATGGAGACGGCTGTGCTGGGCGTCTTTCTTGCCCTGGATCTTGTGCTGTTCTACGTTTTCTGGGAGTTCAGCCTGATCCCAATGGCGTTTCTGATTGGCAAGTGGGGCAGCCAGAACCGGGTATACGCTGCTATCAAGTTTTTCCTGTACACGCTGGCGGGGTCAGCGCTCATGCTGGTTGCAATTCTGGCGCTCTACTTTCATGCCGGCACATTTGACCTGCTTGAGTTGCAGAACGCGGGTCTGCCCCCCGGTTTACAGCAGCTGGGCTTCCTGGCTTTCGCGCTGGCGTTCGCGATTAAGGTTCCGTTGTTTCCCTTTCATACCTGGTTGCCCGATGCACACGTAGAGGCCCCGACCGCCGGCTCTGTCATTTTGGCCGGTGTGCTCCTGAAATTGGGAACATACGGTTTCCTGCGCTTTGCCCTACCCCTATTTCCGGTTGCCGTCTCCAACTACTCTTCGCTCATTTCCGTTCTGGCGATCGTTGGCATTCTTTACGGCGCGCTGGTGGCGCTGGCCCAGCGGGATCTGAAGTCACTGGTGGCCTACTCTTCGGTCGCGCACATGGGTTTCGTCGTGTTGGGCATATTCGCGTTGAATGAGCAGGGGATCAGCGGGGCAGTGCTGCTGATGGTCAGTCACGGCCTCAGCACAGGCGCGCTTTTTCTGATGGTAGGGATGCTCTACGAGCGGCGCCATACACGGCTGCTGAAAGATTACGGAGGCCTTTGGGCCAGCGTACCGGTTTTTTCGTACTTTTTCCTGGTGGTGGCGTTGTGCAGCGCCGGCCTTCCGGGGCTGAGCGGCTTTATCGGCGAGTTTGCGATCTTGCTGGGCACATACCAGAGCTCCCCGTTTTTCGCCGTCCTCGGCACAGCCGGAGTCATCCTGGCCGCCTGGTATCTGCTGCACGCATTCAGACAGGTGGCACAGGGCGCGCTGACGAATCCGGCCAATTTCAAGGAAAACCTGCCCGACCTGAACTGGAAAGAGATCGGTCAGCTGGTGCCGATCGTGCTACTGTTCTTCGTGATCGGATTAGCGCCCAACCTCTTCCTGGACAAGATCAATCCCTCTGTCGCGGCGCTGGAGGTTGTCCAGACACCGGCAGTTGGTGACGAGTGGCTGGTGGATAGCAGTTACCAGTCGCAACTGATTTCTGAAAACAATCCACTGACAATAACCCACTAAACGCTATGGACACCGCTCTACTCTTTGACAATGCCATTGTTCTGCTGCCGGAACTCGTTCTGGCGGTAGGCGTGATGGTCCTGATGATTGTTGACATCGGGCGCCGGGGACAAAATGGCGCGCCGTTGCTGGCCGGTCTGTCGGTTGCAATCCTCCTCTTGGGCGTCGGCGCGTCGCTGCTGATTTGGGGCAGGCCGCCGGCCGAATATCTGGATGGGGCGGTTTCGGACGGTTTTGCGCTCAGTGTGCGGTTGGTAATCCTGCTTGCCGGCGTTCTAGGCGTCTTGCTGAGCCGCAACTATCTTCCTGCAATTGAGCGCCAGGGCGGGGCATTCTACTCTCTGCTACTATTGGCGGTAATCGGCATGATGTTGATGGGCACGGCTACGAACCTGATTGTCCTCTTCATTGCCCTGGAGATATTTTCGCTCGCGCTTTACATTCTGAGCGGCTTCTACCGCGACAGCCCCCGTAGCATCGAAGCAGCCATGAAATACTTTCTGTTGGGTGCCTTTGCCAGCACGTTCTTCGTCTACGGCTCGGCGCTGCTCTACGGCGCCGGTGGCAGCACCAATTACGCTCGCATCCACGAGACGCTCATAGCAGGCAGCGGCAACCCTTCACTGGTCTTTCCCGGCATTGCGCTCTTGCTGGTTGGATTTGGCTTTAAGGTGAGCCTGGTCCCGTTCCACATGTGGACGCCGGACGTATACCAGGGCGCGCCGACACCGGTGACAGCTTTTATGAGCGTCGGCACTAAAGCCGCGGCGTTCGCCGGCTTCTTCCGGCTGATGATGACCGCGCTCCCTTCCTATCACGACCAGTGGGCCGCCCCCTTGGCAGTTTTGGCCGCTCTGACCATGACCGTAGGCAACCTGACGGCGTTGCGCCAGAGCAGTGTGAAGCGGATGCTGGCCTACTCCGGCATCGCCCACGCCGGCAACATCCTGATCGCGCTCGTGGCTGGGACCGGTTCCGCTTCGTCGGCCGCTGCGTTTTATCTCTTTGCCTATGCGTTCATGAATGTCGGCGCGTTCGCGGTGATTATTGCCCTGGAGAAGAGAGATGGGAGTGAGAATGATGTGGAGCAGAGCAGGTTAGCCGGCATCGCTGAACGATTCCCGGCTCTGGCCGCGGCGATGGCTATTTTCATGCTCAGCCTGAGCGGAATTCCACCGCTGGCCGGATTTTTCGGGAAGTTTCTGGTCTTTAAGGCGGCCGTAGAGGCTGGCTGGACCTGGCTGGTGGTGATCGGCGTTCTCAATAGCGCCATCAGCGCCTACTACTATCTGCGGATCGTGGCGGCTATGTATTTCCAACCTCCGGAAGAGAGCGGCGAAGAGAGTGAACCCCTCTCCCTTCTCACTTCACGCTCCTCACTCTTCGTCGTTACCGTCGCCGCTGTCGCCGTGGTTGTCATCGGCTTGCAGCCGGGAATATGGGCCGGCATGCTGAGAGGGCTGGGCCAGTAACCGATAGCCAGCAGCGGCCGACCGGCCGCTGCCAACTCGCCGCTACAACTACGAAAAGTCCATTTTACGATGGCGCATGACAACGCTTTGCGCCAACCCCACCGCTACCATCATCGAAACGAGACTGCTACCACCGTAGCTCAGGAATGGCAATGTCATGCCGGTAACCGGCAGGATTGCCAGATTCATTCCGACGTTGACGAAGGTCTGGAAAAAGATCAGCGAGGCTACACCCAGGGTGATGAGTCGGCCGAACTGGTCCTGGGCCAGGTCAGCAATGCGCACCAGGCGCCAGATAACAAAAAACAGTAACAACAGAACCATGGCCGTGCCAACGAAGCCAAGTTCTTCGGCGATGACGCTGAAGATGAAATCTGTATGCCGGACGCGCAAGAAGTGCAGTTGATTCTGTGTTCCCTCGCCCCAACCCATCCCAATCCAACCGCCGTTGCCGATGCTGATCAGCGCTTGTCGTACGTTAAACGCTGCATCGAGGTTTGAGCCTGGATCGAGGAAAATTTCAATCCGTTCCACCATGTAGTCCTGAAGCGTTCCCCGCAAAATCGGCCAAGCAGCCGCCATGGCCCCAACGCCGAGCAGGACATGGGTCAACCGAACACCGTTGATGAGAATCAAAGTTCCACTGATGAACGCCAGCGTAACGGTCATTCCCAGATCCGGTTGGGCGTATACCAGAACAAGGGGAAGGAGCAGAAGGACAACTATCCCCAATAGGTAGGAGAGCCTGCTAATACGGTCCTGAAAGCGGCTCAGATACCAAGCGAGGAAGACGATCAGCAGAAATTTACCGGCCTCGGTGGGCTGAACATCGGTAATGCCCAAATTCAGCCAGCGTTGGGCGCCGCTCTTGACCTCGCCGACAAGATAGACTGCCACCAGCGAGGCCAGCAGCAAGACATAGCTCGGCTGGGCCAGCAGTTCCAGATGCCTGTAGTCGAAAAGCGCAGCGGTTACGAGCGCAATCGCGCCCAGGATTGTGAATAAAAGCTGTCTTTGCCAGTAGTCGGCCAGATCAATCGTCGTGATAGTGGCGCTGTAAGTCATGGCAATGCCGATGCCACAGAGGAGTAACACGGCAAAGAAGAGTGGTTTGTCGAAGTGTCTGATCATCGGTTTTTCCAGTTGCCGCCGACTACAGACCTAAGAGACGCCGGAGCCGCTCCGGCCAGCTGATCTCCTGGAAATGGATCAGAGGGACATTGTAACCTAGCAGGCGCTGGGCGATATTGTGGTAGGCGCGGCTAACATATTTTTTCCGTTCAAGGGCAACAGGCCAACCCTTGTTTGCCGAAACGGTGATCTGATCGTCCTCGGGCACGATACCCAGAAGGTCGATGCTCAGAATGCTCAAAATGTCGTTTCGGGTGATCATCTCCTTCCGGCGCACCAGACGGGGGTTGTACCGATTGATGACGAGTCGAGCTTTGATGTTCATATCCCGTTCGAGCAGGTAGATGACCTTATCCGCGTCCCGCAGAGCGCTGACTTCCGGCGTGGTAACGATGATCACTTCAGAAGCGGCAGCGATCGCGTTCTGGAAACCCAATTCAATGCCAGCGGGAGAGTCCACCAGCACAAAATCGGCGATAGCGCGCAGTTCCTCACAGAGGGTCATCATCTGATCGGGTGCGATCGCCGTCTTGTCGCGGGTCTGAGAACTGGGCAAGAGATACAGTTCATCCACGCGTTTGTCTCGCACCAGGGATTCATGTAGGGAGCAGCGCCCCTCAATCACATCTACCAGGTTGTAAACAACCCGGCTTTCCAGCCCCATAACGATATCCAGGTTTCTCAAGCCGATATCGGCATCAACAACGATCACGCGCTGACCGGCCATCGCCAGGGCTGCACCCAGGTTTGCTGTTGTTGTTGTCTTGCCCACGCCTCCTTTGCCGGAAGTCAAGGTCAGGACGAGGCCGCCGTCCGCTACTGACCCGCGACGGTCGGCGGGCGAGGAGACGTCGGGCGAGAAGTCGCCCATCATTGTCTCACCTGTTTGCATCCCAGGGATCCACGAAAATCTGATTGTCGATGACTCTGGCCACTTCGGGCTTGCCGCTGCTCTCTCGCTTCCAAAACCAGTAACCGGGGTTGTTGGATGCGCCCTTTGGGGTCATGGCAATGTGCCCGGCGATTCGCATCTGAACCGGTTCGAAGTCCAATGCAGCTACGATGGCGCGCCCGTCCCCCATGGCGCCCGCATGTACTGTTCCCCGCAGACGGCCCCATACCAATACATCGCCACCGCTGACAACTTGGGCGCCCGGGTTGACATCGCCAAGAATTACGACTGTGCCAGCATGTCGAACGGACTGGCCAGAGCGCAACGTGCCGCGATAGACATACGGCGGGGACGCCGACTCTGTGCCGGGTTCGTCTGCCCAGGGCGTAAGCGCTGCAAGTTCATCTACCCTTTCCTTCACGAGTGGCTCCTCCGTCAAAGCGGAGAGTGGGGCCGGCAGGAAGTCGCTGCTATGCCGCAAGCTGTCCTCTTCCCGAGTGGGCGCAGTGTTTCGGCTGCGAGCCGTATGAGAAAAGAAACTGTCTCCGTTCCTTACCTCCCTTCTTTCCATTCTGACCACTGGCTTTGGCGTGTCCGCTTCCCAGAAGACGTCCAGGCCAAGCTGGCTGCCGACCTGAAAGGAGTCGCTATTGCCTGTGTGTAGAGACACAAGTACAATGTTTTGTTCTTCCAACACTTCGTGAACAGCCTGAAGATCTTCGGCTGTGATCATCCTGTCGCCAATTGCAAGGGACAGGCGCTCGTCTCGGAAAAAGCCGTCGGCCTGCGAGATATGGCGGGCAAGGTAGTCAACTACGTCGGCCCAAACGCCCTTATCGTCTGCCACTTCGACGACGGTAAAACCTCCACGACCTTTGATTCGAACATCCGGCCGGTCGGACAACCTGCCCCGCGAAGCGGAATAGCTGTGAGTGCTCATTCGGTCCTTATATTCATTACTTGTTAGACAGTCGCGGGGAACAATATAAACCAAAAGCGGAAAACCGAAAACAGAAGCCGCAAGCCGTGGGACGCGGCTATTTCGCGGCTGTCGGCGGTAGAGCTAAGGACGCAATTCATTAAACCAGGCGTCGAGAATCTCTTGGGCGACGGGGATGGCAACGGCCGATCCTTCACCTCCTGAATAAACAAAAACGGTCACGACGATTTCCGGATTCTCGTAGGGAGCATAGGCGGTGTACCAGGCATGGAAAGGAAGATTTCCTTTGTCGTCTCGATCGGTGCAGTCCTGGAGCTCCGGATCATAGGCGCAGAATTCTGCCGTTCCCGTCTTGCCTGCGACAGTAATCCCTTCGACTCGACTGTTGCCGGCGGTCCCTGCGATTCCGTTTACCGCATACCACATCCCCTTCTGTACATAGGCTAGCAGGCCAGGATCAACGGGCAGTCGCTCCTGCTTTTCCGGTTCGTATTGCCACTGCACGCGATTTTGCGTGTCCACCGTTTGCTGCACGAACTGGGGCTTGACCACATAGCCGCCATTGGCTACAGCGGCCGTGCTGACCAGCACTTGCATCGGCGTACCCAATACATCGCCCTGGCCGATGGCCATGTTGTAGCTGTCGCCGGTTGTCCAGGATTCGGCTTTGGTCAGCCTCTTCCACTGCTCGTCAGGAACAAATGCGGTGACCTCTCCGGGCAGGTCAACTCCTGTAAGTTCACCGAAGCCGTACAACCGCATCCACTTGGCAAGACGTTCGCTCCCCAAACCTGTCATGAAGTCCGGGAAACCACCGCCAAGGTAGTAGAAGAAAATGTCATTGGAAAAGCCGATCCCCTCGACGATGGTCATGGGGCCGTGTAAAATGTTCAGCTTGTGGTTCCAACTCACAAACTCCTGGGCCTGGGTGGGATCGTTGGGAAAAAAGAAATTGGGAAGATAGATTGGTCCCCGGTCAACGAGCGTCGTAAACGGGGTGATGACATGCTCTGCAAGGGCGGCCGTCGACGTGACCAGCTTGAATGTCGAACCTGGCGGGTATAGTCCCCCGATGGCATAGTTGTAAAGCGGGCGCCGCGTGTCGTCTTCCACTTCCAGGGCCTGATACTCTTCGCCCAGCCCTTCGGAAAAGATATTGTTATCGTAGCTGGGCAAACTGACCAGGCCCAGCATGGACCCATCACGCGGGTCCATAGCCAACGCAACAGCGTGCGGCGCGCCGGTCTCTTCCAATTGGTGGGCGAGGGCATTGTGCATGATTTCCTGCAAGCGGATGTCCAAACTCAGATTCAGATTCAGACCGGGTGCGGGTTCCCGGACAATGTTTACAGTACGACTTTCCCGACCCAGAATATCCACTTCGACAAGCCGTTTGCCCGGCATGCCGCGCAAGGAGTCCTGGTAGTTATACTCCAGTCCGTTCAAGCCTACCGGTTCGTTCGGGTCTTCATATCCCCGGGCCTTGTAATTGTCTGCGGCCAGTTTTGGAATCGGCCCCAAAAAGCCCAGTACATGACCTGCCAGTTCCCGGTAGGGGTATTCGCGCACCGGTCTCTGTAGCACATGGACGCCGCGCAGCTGGTATGTCTCCTCTGCCACTTGGAACGCTTGCTCGCGGTCCACCAGTTCCAGAACAGAAACCGGTTTGTAGGAACTTCCTTGTGTCCCGATGGCAACAGCTCGCTCCAGGAGGGCAAGCAGTCCGCCGACGCGGAGGGGTTCGGCGAGGTCCGGAATCCATATCTCAATGATCTCACGGCCCTCCTCGTCCTGTTTCGGGACTTCCAGGTTGATGGGCCGAAAGGAAAGAGTAATCCCCGCGGATTCGACCGTATTCCTGAAGTCTTCACGCCCCAAATGGAGAAACATCACTTCGGCGATGCGTATCGCCATCTCCGGATCTGAATCGGCCTCCAGAACTGCCAGCAGCCGTTCGAGCGCGATGCGCTGTTCATTGAATTCCGTAGCGATGTCATCCGGGGGCAGGTCCGCCGGTATAACGGCGATGACAAAGCTAGGACGGTTGCGGGCCAGGATTTCGCCGTTTCGATCGTACATTACGCCGCGCGGCGCGGGAGTATCGATTTCTCTCAACCGGTTGACAGCCGCCTGTTCCTGGTATGAGGCGCCGCTCACGATCTGCAGCGAATACAAGCGCAGACAAAAAACCAGAAAGGTTGCCACCAGCGTGAAGCGGACAATTATAGAGGTTGCCGTAGCTGTTCGTGCTGCCCGTTCGTTCATCGTTGTCTTCAGGAGTCAGTTCTAAGTCTTCAGTTGCCTGGCGGCTACCAAAATCTGGCATCTATGAAAAATGAGCTTGCTCAGGCAAACGATTCAGTATCGGTGTCGCCAGGAACATCACGGCGCCATTGTATAGAGTTGCCGGGACGATCAGATTGGCCACCAGCGGGCCGGGGAGGAACCGGTGGCCGACACCTGTCAGGATGGCCACGTAGATCAACGAGAAAACCAGGCTGCCCGACAGTGCCGCGACGGATGGCACGAAAAAATTGCGGCGGAAAATCGCATTGTGTCCGATTCCGGTCAACAAAGCCGTTGCCATCAGGGCCAGACTGGATGCGCCCATCGGGCCTCCGCTTAGAACGTCCATCCACAGGCCACCGACGAATCCCCACATGACTGCGCTGCGCCCACCCGCGATTAGCGACCTGGCAATTACAAGCAATAGAATTAGATCCGGGTAGACGCCCTGCACTGTTAACTTTGGGACGACAACCACCTGAAAGATGGCTGCTGCGCCTAGCAAGGGGACCATCAGCCAGGAACCGCCCCAGCCGCGAGGGGAGAATGAAGAGGAGAAAGCGAGCCCTGCGCGAGTCTCCCCGACGTTGTCCTCCTTTGCGGTCGGAGACCTTAAGAGAGTAGCCTTATTCTCCCTTCCTCCGGAGTATCCCCTTGGTCCCAGACGATGTCCTTCACTCGTCACTCGTCTCTCCTGGCGCCGCCGGCAATGTATCCAGTAGCGGCACGAACTCCGAGGGGTCAAAGTTGGTGATGACCATCACATTTTCAAGCCGACCAAAATTCACCGTCGGGCGCACGACAGCCTCTTGAAATACATTGACGTCCCGTTGCCATACCTCCACCACCTGCCCAATCGGGATCCCCTTCGGGAAACTGCCGCCCATTCCGGAAGTGAGCACCACTTCCCCCACTCCTATTTCTGTGCCCTGGGGGATGAAACCAATCACCGGATGCGAGCCGGGCGTGCCGTTGATGACCCCGGTCAGTCGGCTGGACTGCAAAATGGCGTTGACAGTGCTGGAAGAGTCGGTGATGAGCAATACCTTAGAGGTCGTTGCCGTTACGTAGTTGATGCGGCCAACCAGGCCCTGCTCATTCACCACCGGCATCCCAACTCTGATGCCGTGCCGAGAACCAAGATCGACCATCGCAAAACTCAGGAAATTGGTTGAGTTTTGTCCAATCACGCGGGCGATGATCTGCCCACCCTGCATTTCGAAGCTGGGTCTGGTTTCGGCGAATGCCAGGAGTTCGCGCAGGCGTTGATTCTCCCGCTCCACTTCCTGAAGACGCAGGTTTTCAACGCTCAGACTCTGGGTTATGAGTTCTAATTCGGTTACCCGCCGCTGGAGGGAGCGATAGTTCCGCAGATTGGTCAGGGACCTGGAAAGACGATTGGTCAGGGTCGCCAACCCGGACTGGCCCGGTGCGGTCACCAGAGTAACCAGTCCTTCCACGGTCCCCAAGCGGCCAGTCTGTTGCAACGCCAACAACAGGACAGCCGTCAGTGCAAGGATGACAAGTTTGAGCCCAAAGTTGACACCGCCCCAGCCGCGTTGATCACTGTTACGCATAGGCTTTTCGTTGCCAGATAATAGGGGGCCACACAGGATGTGCCTACACGAGCCAGGAACTATCGAATCGTGCTCTTACGCTGCATAGTTGTCAAAGTTTCGGCGTAGTGCTCCGGTTTTTCCAGGATCATGCCCGTCCCCAGTACCACCGAAGAGAGCGGATTGTCGGCAACATAAACGTGCATGCGATTTTCGTCCTGAATGCGCTGGGCCAACCCCTGCAATAGTGCGCCCCCTCCTGCCAGCACGATGCCGTGTTCCATCAAGTCTGCTACAAGCTCTGGCGGCGTTTCATCCAAGGTATCTTTAACCGCATCGACAATAACTTCCACGGAGCCGGTCAGGGCCTCTCTGATTTCAACTGAACTGATTTCAATTGCCTCAGGCAGGCCCGAGATCAGATTGCGTCCTCGAATGATCATGGTCCGCTCATGTTCAAGTGGGTATGCGGAGCCTATTTCGATTTTGACACGCTCAGCCATGCGTTCGCCAATCAGCAGATTGTACTTTTGGCGGCTGTAGCTGATTATGTCTTCGTTCATCTCGTCTCCGGCAACCCTGATCGAACGCGATACGACAATCCCGCCCATAGAGATTACCGCCACCTCGGTGGTTCCACCGCCGATGTCAACCATCATTGAGCCGACTGACTCGGTCACCGGCAGCCCCGCGCCGATAGCGGCTGCCATTGGCTCTTCGACCAGGCCCGCCTCCCGCGCGCCAGCGCTGACAGTTGCATCTCGAACAGCCCGCTTTTCAACTTCGGTCACGCCGGAAGGGATGCCGATTACGACGCGCGGGCGGGCCGTACCAAAGGCCCGGTTGCCATGTACCTTGCCAATGAAGGCATGGATCATCTCTTCCGTCATCTTGAAGTCGGAGATAACGCCGTCCTGCAGAGGGCGCACGGCCACGATATGGGATGGTGTTCGTCCAACCATCTCCTTAGCCTCCTGCCCGATTGCCTTAACCGAATTGCGCCGTTTCGACGATATATCGATGGCAACCACTGACGGTTCGTCAATTATGACCCCTCGGCCTTTCACATGAACCAAGGTATTTGCTGTGCCCAGGTCTATGCCAATATCGAGTGAAAAAAGCCCCAACAACCAGTCTAACGGGTTTGCCACTCTGGGGACATCTCCATTTCATGCAGTGATGGATCAACGGTGGGCGGCCGGACCACCCACTGCTTTTTTGCAGAACTGTCAACGTTATCAGTATACCATAGCCGCAAAGGACACAAAATAAGAATGACTGGACTCTTGTTGCCGATTCGTTGATCCATCTTGCGAAAAATCGCCGCCGTCCGCTATGCTTATGTTGCGTTCCCGACTGCAGGCATTACCATAAGGTATCAGGATTCGCTGTATTGATTACACAGGAAAGTATGCAGGCTCATGTCGAGACGAAGTTCTGATCATCTTGTCCAACCACGGCAAAATAACCGGATTCCAGAGGCCAGAGAGCGCCCTGGGGTCGGCCGAACTCAGTTGGACGGGGCCTTTTTGTCGGACAATGATCAGCGCATGTTAGACCTTCTCTGCCAAGCGAGAGCGCGCGAACGGCTTTTCCCAGCGCCGACGCAGGCCGGCGGCCTTCCTGCAACAGTGGTTGTTGCAGTCAGCGGCGGCGCAGACAGTATGGCCCTCTTACACTTGCTCACTCGCATCCGCGCCGCCTGGTCTCTCAATCTGGTAGTTGCCCACCTTGATCACAATCTTCGACCGGAATCGGCCGACGATGCCTGCTTTGTGGCTGAGACGGCGGAACGCTGGAACCTGCCCATTGAGACCAGCAGATTGCCGCCCGAAGCGCTGACCCAAAAGGGCAATTTGGAAGCGACTGCCCGCCAGTGGCGTTACAGATTTCTGGCCCAGGTGGCGGTCGACCTTCAGGTCGATGGCAACCCGGTGGATGTGGCGGTGGCCCATACGGCCAATGACCAGGCCGAAACTGTGCTGATGAACCTGATTCGCGGCAGCGGCCTGCATGGTCTGGCCGGGATGCGGGCGGTTCGTCCGCTGCTAGTGCAGGACCGGCCCGTGCCCGGTCTGCAGGTCGTCCGTCCGCTGCTAGACATCTCGCGTTCTGAGATTATGCAATATCTCAGGGAGCACAGCATCCCTTGGCGTGAAGACTCTACCAACCAGGACCGGACATTTGTGCGCAATCGCGTGCGACACGAAATTCTTCCCCTTCTGCAAGAGATCAACCCGCAGATCGTCACTTCCCTTTGCCGTACAGCTTCGGTCCTGGACGCCGAGGTGAAACGGTCTGAACGTTACACACGGCAGGCGGTGGACACGACACGTTTGGGCGAGGGGAAGGGTGCAACAGTCCAAACTCCTCACGCCTCGCCGCCAACTTCTGAAGGGCGGCCGCCTGCTGAATCAAAGCGGCAGATTTTCGACCTTTTGGCCTTTCGCAGACTGGGTGTGGCCGACCAGAGGGCGGCGTTGCGCGCGGCCCTGCCCGCCTTGGGACGCCCTCTAACCGGCCTCGGTTTCGACACTGTAGAACGCCTTCGCCGGGCACTCTGTGATGAAGACCGCACCGGCGGCCCCTATAGTTGGGTCGCTGACGTGATGCTGTCACGGACGCATGATTCCTTCAGCCTGCACCACAGGGATGCAGCGCCACTTGTGCCGCACCACCCTTTTCTGGATTGCAGTTGGCGCGCACGTTATCCAACCAGAAAGCTGTCTGTACCCGGAGAGATCGTTGTAGACGGCTGGACTTTGCGCGGCGAAGCAGTGGACAGAAAGGACCTGCCGCACGACTGGGCGGCCAGGTCGAGAGACATGCCGATCCCGCGACAGGGGGCTGGCAAGCCCCAACTCTCTCACTGGGAGGTCTACATCGATGCCGACGCTGTTCGAGAACTCAGGCTCAGCACGCCCCGCGCTGGCCAGCGGTTTGAGCCTCTTGGGCTGGGTGGGCATGGCAAAGCCCTGGCCGACTACTTCACCGATCGCAAGGTCCTCCGCTTCCTGCGCCCCGGCTGGCCTCTCCTTCTCGATCAAGAGCGTGTTGTTTGGGTAGGAGGGCATCAGATCGCTCACAGCGTGCGCATTACACGCCGCAGCCGCAGAGTCTATCACCTCTACTGGGAGGAGACCCGCCAATGAGCGTGCGTCCTCTCGTGCTGTGGGTGACCCGCCAGGAGGCAACGGTGATGCGCTTCACGCGGCGCGGTCCAGAACTGGCAACTGGCGTGTTGACAGATCCCAATGGCACGGTCTCGTTTGCCTTCGACCGCAACGCCCGCCGTTTGCATCTGCCGGACCGCGATATCTATTTGGACGAGTACGGTTGGGAAGTGGATGAGCATGGAAAAATTGTCTTTCAATCGCGTCGCACTGACTGAATCAACCGCTCGCTGCGAGCCACAGAGGACTGGGCAGTTGTGACAGCAACGCTACAACGATTCTTCGATTGCTTACAGAAGAATCTGGCCGCGCCGCTCCCTGGCCGTCCGGCCCAGGCGTTGATGGCGCCACTGCCCCGCCCAGGCTGGCATCCCGATGACAGAGCGGAAGAGCCAGCCCGCCAGAGCGGCGTACTCGTCCTCCTGTACAGCCTCCATGACCGGCTGCATTTGCCGCTGATCCTGCGCCCCACCTATGACGGTGCGCACAGCGGTCAGGTCGCTTTCCCCGGCGGCGGTTGCGAAGAGAAGGATACGAATCTGACCGAGACAGCGCTGCGCGAGGCCCACGAGGAATTGGGCATTGCACCTGAAAATGTACAGGTCCTCGGCGCGCTTACTCAACTTTACATTCGACCCAGCAATTATGAAGTCTACCCAACCGTAGGTCGCCTGACCACCAAGCCCGCTTTCCGGCCCAACTCCAGCGAAGTTGCCCAACTGCTTGAAGTGCCGCTGGCAACCCTGCTCAACCCAGCCCATCGACGGCGGGAGCAGTGGCAACTTGGCGATCGAACCGCGCTTGTGCCCTTCTTCGCCATTCAGGATCAGACCATCTGGGGGGCGACTGCAATGATTCTCAGCGAACTGCTCGCCGTCGTGCGAAAATGCCCGCCGGACGTCAGTAGATTTGGGTAAGATTTTAAGCGAATGATACGATCGAGTACCATCCGGGGCGACCGGCCCTGCTTCTATGGCTAGCGCCGCAAGCCCCGAAGTTGCCATTCGTCCATCGCCTGGACCGCAATACAGGAGAAGTTGCAAATGGCAGATCGCCAATCAGGAGTCGCTGGGATGACAGAGGAGAAATCGCCGGCAGGCATGCAGGGGCCTCTGAGTCAGGATTTGGAGTGTGTACTGATCTCCGCGGACGCGATTCAGGATCGAATCCGCGGCTTGGGTCGCCAGATCGATGAACATTACACAGGCAAGGATCTTCTGCTGATCGCTGTCCTCAAGGGCAGCGTTGTCTTTCTTGCCGACCTTATGCGGACCATCTCGATCCCGCACGAAGTGGATTTTCTTGCTACAAGCAGTTATGGGGCCTCTACCAGGAGCACCGGCGTTGTTCGAATTCTCAAGGACCTGAATGAACCGATCGAAGGTCGCCATGTCCTCCTTGTCGAGGACATTATCGACAGCGGGAATACCCTTGCCTATCTGTCCCGCCTGTTCAGAGCGCGCAATCCTGCCAGCCTCGAAATCGTTACTCTTCTCGACAAGCCAACGCGCCGAGAAGTCGATATCGAAGTCTTCTGGACCGGCTTTTCGGTTCCCAACGAGTTTGTCATTGGTTATGGGCTGGACTTCAATCAGAAGTACCGCAACCTCCCCTTCATCGGTGTCCTCAAGCCCGAAGTCTACCAGTCCAGTTCCTGATGTTATGTCCTTATCGGATCATGGCTTATCGCAGGGACTGCCGACACCGTAATCTGTAAGAATCCGGTGGACGGGTTGTAATAAGAAGGGAAGCATTTCGGCTATCCTCTCAAGACGCAACAAGCGGACATTCAAAGTGAGTGCGCCGTAAGCAGCCGGTTGTCAGGATCTGGTAGTGCGAAAGGGGATGTGTCAGTGCAGTTTCTGAAAACGACCAGACCAGAAACCTTCAATCAGTTGCCGCGGCTGAGGGTCTCGTATAGCCTGTTGTTAACGTGTCTGATATGGCTGGCTCTACCGGCCGCCTTCCAGCCGGAGCGAGTTGCCGCGCAGTCACCCAGCGATACATACGTCGTCAAAACGGGCGATACGTTGTTGACGATCGCCGCCGATCTTGGTATCCCACTGGAGGTGTTGGTTGCCACAAATCAACTCTCAGATGTGAATACGCTTGATGTGGGACAGATACTACTACTTCCGCGCGGCGCCAGCCGCAGGGCCGTCATCGCAAGGCCAGGTGACACAATCCAAGCTATCGCCCTGCGCGAGGGCCTGTCAGTCCCACGGTTGGCAATTCTCAATCACACAGCGCCAACAGCTCGCCTCTTCCCTGGTCAGCAGATTCGACTCCTACCCAATACCGCAGCCGCGCCGACGCGCTTTGGCTCGATGCAGGTGGTCAGCGTCCCCTCAGTCGTGGTCCAGGGACAGGCCGGTTGGCTCCAGGCTGTAGTGGACCGTCCCCTCTCCCTCGAAGCCGTCTGGAATGGCGCTCCCTTGGGCATCCGGCCGCTTGCGATCATAGGGAAAGGCGAGACAGGCAAGGAGGTCACAGTGTGGGGTGGCTACGTCCCGACTGCGGCGTCAATGGAGTCGGGTGTGTACCCCGTTAGCCTGAGCTATCGGGCCAAGAACGGCGTCACCGTCACTCGTTCCTTCCCCGTGTTCGTGCAGAAAAACAGCTTTCCCGTTCAAGACATCAACCTGCCGCCGGATAAGAACGCACTGATCGAGCAGAGGATTTCGCAAGCGGAGCTTGACTATCTTGCGCCGGTCTGGACGCGTACCGCCACCCCGATTCAGTGGCGCCGGCCATTCGCGCTCCCTCTACCGGCTACCGCTCCCACCACCAGCGGATACGGCGTCCGGCGCAACTACAACTCCGCGCAATACTTCTCAGTTCACACTGGACAGGATTTCGCTGCCCCGGGAGGCAGTCCGGTCCTTGCGCCCGCGGACGGCATTGTCGCTCTTGCCGAACCGTTGACAGTGCGCGGCATTAGCGTCATTCTCGATCACGGCGCAGGATTGTTCACAGGGTACTGGCATTTGCAAGAGGCGCTCGTCACCCCAGGCGAGAAGGTGCGGGCCGGGGATCCGATCGGGCTGGTCGGGACCACTGGACGCAGTACAGGGGAGCATCTCCACTGGGAGCTACGAATCTACGGCGTTGCCGTGGATCCGATGCCCTTTCTGACGCAGCCCTTGCTGGCGCTTACAACAGCTATCGAACAGGCCACCGGCCAAGGCGCCCGCAAAGGTCAATGAAATTGGGATTGGCTTAACTGCAGGGGAGCCCAGCGCCGACTGTTCAGCGCAGGATTATGAATAGCGTCTGAGATTCTTGTTTTGACGTCGTCCAGCCGCCAGGTTGGAAGAAAAAACGCCGACTGTGGGTCCGGCGCTCTCGTAAACTCGTCAGGAGGAAACCTGCTATTCCTCTTCCTCTTCCTCTCGCCCTCTGCCAATGACCTCCGGCTCGACGTCGGTATCCACCAACTCTTCTTCCTCGTCCTCGTCCTCTTCACTGACCGCGGCACGGGAGAGAATCAGGCTACAGATATGCTCGTCTGCTTCGGAAATGTAGGTAACTCCGGGGATATTGGGCAAGTCTGCAACCGTTATCGGTGGGCTTTCGGGAGTCTCAAGACGAGATACATCGACTTCAATGAGGGCGGGAATGTCGGCGGGCAGCGCTTCGATCTCCACGCTATCCATCGACTGCACCATCACAAGGTCGAAACTGACGAAGGCGGCTCCCACCATCACCAGCGGCACGGTCAACTGCTGCATATCCGTCATGTTGACGGTGTAGAAGTCGGCATGCAGCAAATTGTGACGAACCGGATGACGCTGGATTTCACGCACGAGGATATTGTAGTCTTTGCCTTCCAGCTCGAGTTCAACCAGCTGGGAGTTGCCGCCGTCGCGCAGCACTGATTCAAACTCCTTGCCATCGACCTGGGCGTTCTGCGGCGCCTCCCCACGGCCATAGATCACCACGGGTACAATTCCTTCCGGGCGAAGTCGCCGCACTTTGCGGCCGGTGACGCTACGGTGTTTGGCATTCAATGTAAGTGTTGACATCTTTTTCTGACTCTCTTATTCTTAAGACTGGGAAGACTTTCCGCCCACCCGTTAGACTTGCGGCCCCACGAACGGTAAGTAGCTCTGCTGTCCATACTCAGCCGTTGGCGTTCGTTGATCACAGTGGCAGAGGCCGCCTAATTAAGATTTCACAACTGTTCATCCTCTCGGTGGCCTCGATTGCGCGTGACCAGATAGCGCAAAAGCATTACTACCAGGCCAAATCCTGCCCCCATCGCCAGCGCGGACAGCGGCGACAGAATAGTCTTCACATCTCCCTCCACCTTGCCCGCCACCAACAGCCCTGTGCACAATTCCTTTGCCTTGACCCGACCGGACACCAGTAGCCCGACGGTTCCTGAGTGAACGGTGGTCTGTTCGCTGACAGCCATGCCGACGGCGGCATCACGCATTTCGAGCGACTTCGTCTGCACGAATCCTGCCGCAGAATCGGTCATGCCCAATGCCTGTGCATCGACCGAGCGGGCCGCGGAATCGGTCATGGAGACATGCCCTCCCTGCACAGCCGCGAACGCGGAGTCCTTCACATCAACGCGCTCCCTCTCCAGATCGGCGCCCAGATCGGCTGCTGCTTCTTCCAAAGGGTTGTCGTCCGACATATGTTCAGCCATGTCCGCCTCCATTGTCGGCATCTTTCCAAAGAAAAACGCACAGAGTCATTATTATAGCCAAAGCTAACGCTTCTGTCAAAAGTGGGGCTGTGCCAGGTGCATCCAGAATATGGGAGAATCTCTGGTAACTCAGGGGGAATTTGGCTTCGACACGAAAGTTTCACGCCTCGAAAGCCCTGGAATCCGGGCTGAGCACGTCGTACCAGAATGGGTGAAAATGGCTTGCGGGACCTGGCGGCATCGCCCTTCTGTATCTTGAAGACACGATGCGCCATCGGTCCCGCATTGGATCGTAGCCGGGGGACAGGTACTGAACTGTGCCGTTCGCCTTATCGAAGTTCGTATGTAATCTGCAACTGCATCGTCAGCATCAGTTCGCCGGGACTGATGGCACCGGCGCCGCCACCCATTTCCGCCATCGCCATATTCGAGAAATTACCGCCGAAGAACCCGCCGCCCTGACCAATAATCTCGCTGATTCCAGTTACGTCCCCGATGCCTACTCCGATGATCCCCGCCAGCTCTTCCGCCTTGCCATAGGCATCCGCGACCGCCTGTGCACGCGCCTCGGATTCGACTGCAGCCGGATCCGCCAGGCTGAAATCAACACCATATATATTGTTTGCCCCAGCATCAATCGCCGCATCCAGGACATCCCCAATTCCTTCCAGATCCCGGATCGTGATGAAGACCGTATTGCTCACTCTGTAGCGAACCTCGTCCTCATTCAGCAGGCCGCCCGGGCCAAACCGTTCGGCGAAGATGCTGAAATGCCTGGTCTGAATGTCCATCTCATCTAAGCTCTGCGCTAGAAGCGCCGCATGGACCTCTTCCATTATCGATTGGGCGGCAGCGCTTGCCTCTTTCACCGATGGCCGCACTACTTCCACTCCGATCGTGGCCGTGGCAATGTCAGGTTCGATGCTGACTGTGCCTTCACCCACCACCGTCACCGAATGCGATCCAGTCGTCGAGAGCCTTTCTTCGCGAGCCATCGCCGCCGGCGCTGGTGACGCGGTACTCCCAATGAAAACAGCGATCAAAATCAGAGATATCGTCGCGACCAGGACCACTAATGTATTAGCCGCATACTTGCCCTTCATTTGGCGGTTCCTCCTCTTTTGGCAGTCGTCTGTGCCAATACCGGCGTTCTCCATTCAGATATTAAGACGACACTCCCGCCGAAAGAGTTGCATCATCACCGAATCTTTCCCTTCGCGCTCAACGTTCTCCAGATTCTCCTGCGTATGATAGGATCATCTCTATCATGCTTGCACGATTTTTCACGTCTCCTCGCCTCCTGCTGCTAACGGCCCTTCTTTTTCTACTGGGAGCAGCAGCCTGGTTGACCTCTGCTGACGACGAGCCCGCGCCACCCGTCTCCGCAACCATTGTGGATCGCCTCCACAGCCGCGCTGTCGCTTCTATGGACAGCCCCGTCTTTGCCTTTGAACGGGGCTGGCAGATCTCTGCCCGTGGCGCCGATACGACCGAGCCTGACCAACCTTGGGCACAGCCATCCGGGCGCATGGCCTTCCAATACAGCGGCCGTGAGCTCGCCCTGCAGCTGGCATTAGGCGACTATTGGGGCTACGTCTTCGTGACAGTAGACGGGCGCCCCGCCAACCGCTTGCCCGTTCTGCGCGGCAATCTCGACAGCCTCGGCCAACCCAGCGGCTACAGGCCTCTCTTCTCTCCCGAAAAACAGACCCCTGCCGGCCCGACATCCGAGTGGGTCGTTGTCCACCGTGCCCCTGGCGACGGCCCCCACCAGGTCACGGTCGAGGTTTGGCGGGGTTGGGGCCAGACTGTCTTGCGCGCAGTCGCAGTGGACGCGTTGCCCGCCGGCCCTCGTCCGCAATGGCCCGCGATCCTGCTGACCCTGTTAGGCGGCTGGCTGGCTGTCGCCGCCCTGAGAGCGGTCTTTGGAGATGCTTCGGCGACGAAATTCCGGTCTGGTGATCCCTCCACTTCGGCCAGGCTCGCGCGATCCAGTGGCCAGTTCTCCAAGTTATCGAAAATTTGGGCGCGCCGCAGCCCCATATTCATTCCTGTCCTGCCCTGGCCTTTCGCCATCGGCATGGCGATCGTTGGCGTCGCATTGGCAGGAACAGGGACATTCGCCGGTAACTGGCTTCTCACCGACGCCGGGTTGATTTTGCTCGGCTTTGCCGGCCTGCACTGGCCCGTCCTATGGACTGGCGCGCTCCTGTTCGCGCTGCCTCTTTACCTCCACCCGCTGCCCGTCCTGCCGGGAAGGGCGCTAAATCTGATCGAAGTTGGCGTTTACGGCGGCTTGGCTCTGATCGCGGCGAGGCGCCTCGTGTCGCAACGCCCTCCTCGCACCACAAAATCGCAACCGATGGCGACTGACACGCGCCGCCGCCTCTTTTTTCTCCTTGTCTCCTTTGCCCTTGTCGCCGCCGTCGCGGCCGAACAACGCGGTGTCGCGCTGCGCGAGTGGCGCACTCTCTTCCTCAGTGCCGCCGTCTTTGCACTGCTGCTGCACGAAACGCTCCGCGGCGCCACCGATCGAAAGGCTGCCCGTACATTTCTTGCTCTCGCCTGGCTGGCCGGCGGGGCGTTCGTCGCCCTCACCGGCCTTTGGCAGTACGTCACCGAGCAGAACATCATCCAGGCCGAGGGCGTCAACCGGGTACGGGCGTTTTACGGCTCACCCAACAATCTCGGGCTTTACCTGGAGCGAACTGCCGCCGTGGGCCTGGCGTTGATTTTTTTCGGCGGCTGGTCAGATGGGAGAGACCGCACCGCGAAGAGTGTGAGGTGGAGGGAAAGGGTTCCGCTTTTCACAACATGGCAACGGGCCCCATTCGCGGCGCGCACAGCACTTCTTCTTACCATCCCCCAGCTGATCGCTCTGCTGCTTACTTTCAGCAAAGGAGCAATCTTTCTCGGCCTGCCGGCAATGTTGCTGGCTCTGGCAATCGCGGGACAGCGCCTGCTCGCCGCGCCGGGCAGTCGGCTGCCGGCTCGCTGGGGATGGGGGTTGGCGGCGGTTGCGGTGGTTATGGTTCTGGGTCTGGTACCATTTCTGGGTACCGAGCGCTTCCGCAGCCTTTTGGACTTTCGGCCGGAGGGCACTGCCGGCATTCGCCTTAGTCTCTGGCGCAGCAGCGTACAGATGGCTCTTGATCATCTTTGGCTGGGCGTCGGGCCGGACAACTTTCTTTACAGCTATCGCAGCGGCTACATCCTGCCCGCAGCCTGGCGCGATCCCAGCCTCAACCATCCCCACAATGTCGTGCTCGACTGGTGGACGCGGCTTGGCCTGCCGGGTCTTGCATTGGCTGCGGCCTGGCTGGCAATTGGGGTCCGCTCCCTGTGGCGGGCGGCGACCGCCGATGTACTTGCGGTCGGCGCGCTCGGCGCCGTCGCGGCCGCACTGGGACACGGTCTGATTGATGCCTCTTACGCTTTGCCAGATCTGTTACTTGTGTGGGTCTTTCTGCTGCATCTGTTTGCGCCACAGTCCGCAACGGAGTTAAAGGCCAGCCCAGGTAACCCGGCGCTACCAGCCAGATGACTGCACTTGCCGGCCATTGGGCGCCGGCTTCTGGGCGCGGGTCACTGTCCGCGGCAGATTCACAGCCCGCGCAAATGACGCAGGCACCAGCGATAGGTGTGGTTATCCGGGCCTTTGCAGTCGCTGAAGCGCAGGCTATAGAAGGTGTAGTAGAGGTCGACGTGTTGCCAGCAGTGGGGACCGTATCGCCGGTCGATCTGCCCTCGCAGGAAGCGGTAATCCGCCTCGGTCACAAAGTCGTAAATCCGACAGAAGTAGTATGCGCCCGCCAGATCCATGAGCGGGTCGCCGATCAGCGTCAGCGGGCTGAAATCCACTACTGCTGTCAGGATTCCGCGCTCGTCACAGAGGGCATTGCCCAAAAAGTAGTCCCCATGCACCAAACATTTCGGCGGGCGGGCAGGCAGATCGCTGAGCTGGCAGTAGAACTCGTCCACGATCCGGTCCACTTCGGCCAGGTCTTCTATCAGATCGGCGTAGGAGTGCGAAAGGGTTGCCGCGATCCGCGCCTGCAGGAATCCCGGCCATGTTTCCGCGGTAATCTCCTCCCACACGTTGAGCGGTTCACCATAAGGTTGTTGAGGCCATTGAACCGAATGCATGGGGGGAAGCGCATCCAAAATGGAGGAGAACGCGCTGCGCCGTTCGTGGGTTGTCAGGCGAGGAAAGACCTGCGAAAAATCCTGTCCCGGAAGCCGGCGTTCGACATGAAAATGTACGTCCCCGACGGCGCCGTATTCGTAGATGAGGGGGACGGCAAAGGGGAAGGAATGCGTTTGAAGCTGCTCTGAAAAGCGTTGCAGCCGCGGCAGATAGCCTTGTTCCTGCGGGCCGTTATGGATTTTGAGGACGCGTCCGCCCCCGATGTCATAAAGGGAGGAGGTCATTCCCCGCCCCAGCAGATCGGCACTCTCGATTTTCAGATGGCGCAAGACTGCCGCCAGTTTCTCACGCTCGTTGGTCATGGCAAGATTTCAGCGATATGCTCGGCCAGAATCACGCTGTTCATTTCGCCCGACCAGACGCCGCGGATGATGCCCTCTGCATCGATGAAATAAGTCAACGGCAGCGCCTGGACATTGTAGCGCTGCCCCACAACCTGTGAGCTGTCCAAAACTATTGAAAACTCGGACGCGCGGCCGGCCTGTCCCCCTGTCAAGCTGGCATTTCCCCCAGACGCGCCCCCGATTTCGTCCAGGAAGCGCTCGACAGCGTCCGCACGCTCCCCTTGATTCACTCCTACGAACAGGACACATTCCGGGTCAGAGCCAGCTACATTGCCCCCGCCCTCTCCAGCCATCTCACCCTGCGCCATGCAACCACCTAGCCGCGCGGCCGCAGCCTGCAAGGCCGGGAATTCGCGCCGACAAGGACCACACCAGGTCGCCCAAAAATTTAGCACAACCGGCTTCCCAATCTCGGCAGAAAGCGTGAAGGGATCCTCTGCTGCCGCAGCAGTACTGAAGCGCGGCAGCGTGAAATCCGGGGCCGGATGGTACAGTGCCGGCCGCGGCGTAACAAACGTCGTTTCGTCGATGGAAGGACGGCTGATCCACATCCACCCAGCGCCGATCAGAAGTATCAAAGGGATCGACGCGTGCCAGCGGTTAACCAACTGCCGTTTCACTCCCATTCACCGTGTTTCACTCCCATTCACTGTGAAAGATGCCCTCTCGGTCCGTGCGCTCGTAGGTGTGGGCCCCGAAAAAGTCCCTCTGCGCCTGGATCAGATTGGCCGGCAACCGCGCGCTGCGATAGCTGTCATAATAGGCCAGGCTGGCGCTGAACGCCGGTGTAGGGATCCCGCGCCCCACCGCCAGTTGGATCACCTTGCGCCACGACGGCAGCCTCTGCGTTACCGCCGCCCGGAACCCGTCGTCCAGCAGCAGATTTGTCAGCCCGGGATTGCGGGTGTACGCATCCGTTATCCGGTTAAGAAAGCGGGCCCGAATGATGCAGCCGGCCCGCCAAAGCGCCGCGATCTCACCCAGATTCACACCGTAACCGTACTCCTCGCTAGCCTGCCGCAACAGCGCCATTCCCTGCGCATAGGCGCTGATCTTGCTTGCGTACAGTGCGTCCCGCGTGGCGTCGATAAACTCCTGGCGATCGCCGGTAAAAGGCTGGCTATCCGGGCCGGGCAGTATTGCAGATGCCGCCACCCGCTCCTCCTTCAACGCAGAGATTATGCGGCCCGTAACCGCGCTGTTAATCGTCGGAATCGGTGCGCCCACATCCATTGCGTTCTGGCTAGTCCATTTGCCGGTGCCCTTCTGTTTCGCTTTGTCGAGCACCATATCCACCAGCGCGCCACCGCTCTCTTCGTCCATTCTCCGGAATATCCTGCTCGTAATTTCGATCAGAAAGCTGTCCAGTTCCCCTTCATTCCACTCGGCAAACACCTCCGCCAACTCACTGGCGCCCAGCCCCAGGACCTGCCGCAAAATGTCATACGCCTCGGCAATCAACTGCATGTCGCCATATTCGATGCCGTTATGCACCATCTTCACGTAGTGGCCCGCGCCGCCCCGCCCAATGTAGCTGACACACGGCTCGCCGTCCTCTTCCGCTTTGGCGGAAATCGCCCGTAACATCGGGCTGACCGCTGCCCACCCCTCCGCTGCGCCGCCGGGCATGATCGACGGACCCCACAGCGCGCCTTCCTCACCGCCGCTGACGCCAACTCCCATATAGACCAGCCCCTTCGCCGTCAGTGCCTGACTGCGTCGCTCGGTGTCAGGAAAGTAACTGTTGCCGCCGTCCATCACGATATCGCCCTCGTCCAGCAAAGGGACAAGAGCGTCCAGCACCGCGTCGACAGGCGAGCCCGCCTGCACCATCAGCAGCACCCGCCGCGGCCGCGCCAGATTCGCCACCATCTCCTCCAGCGTCACCGCGGGCATCAGATTCTTGCCGTCATGATTGGCCACAAAGTCGGTCATTTTGGATGTGGTGCGATTGTGAACAACGACATGGTAGCCGTTGCGCTCCAGATTGAGCACCAGATTCTGACCCATCACGGCCAGGCCGGAAACGGCAATATCCCCGCGCGGGGCTGTGGCATCACGCATTATTTCTCTCCTTTTGACAGTACACCCCTGTTCTACCCAAATACTTGCATAGTATAGCAGACTGCAGGGGGATCAGAGCATTTTTTCGTCACACCAGTTAGTAAGCGGCCTGTGGTATGCGGCCCGCGACCAGCAGCCCGGAAACGGCAGAAATCCGGCAAAACGGCTGCGGCATCCAGGGTTGGCGATCTTTGCCCCGGCCCTTCCTCTGTGCTAGCATACAGTCCAAACAGAGAGGGGCTCCTCGACTGGCGGGCTGAAGGGTTCATTTGGCTGGGAAACCGGCAAAAATGCACACACTTCGCATGAGTGGAGAGATACCACGGGGGAGAGGGGCCGCAGGGGAATAGTTTCCCTTTGTGCACAGTCGATCGCCTGGGCTGGGGCAGTTGGGTTTTTCCGACTGCCCTTTTTGTTTCCCAAACACTTTTGCGTTCCAAAAGGAGCATCTCCATGCCAAATCAGCGCGCGATGATCTCCGTTTCAGACAAGACCGGTCTCGTTCCCTTTGCGCAGAAGCTTCATGATGCCGGCGTAGAGTTGATCGCCAGCGGCGGCACCGCCGGCCAACTCGGCGACGCGGGCCTGCCCGTCACGCCCACCGAGGCTCTTACCGGCTTCCCGGAACTTCTCGACGGCCGCGTCAAGACGCTGCATCCCGCCATCTACAGTGGAATTCTCGCCCGCCGCACACAGGAACATCTCGGCGAACTGGCGCAGCACGGTCTACTCCCTATCGACCTGGTCGTGGTCAACCTCTATCCCTTTCAGCAGACCGTTGCCGATCCGGGCGTATCCCTGGCTGCGGCTGTTGAGCAGATCGACATCGGCGGCGTGGCCCTTCTACGCGCCGCGGCCAAGAATTTCGAATCGGTGGCGGTCGTTTGCGAGCCGGCCGACTATGACCGCGTGGCGCAGGCCATTTCCGACACCGGGCTGGATGCCGAAACCCGCCAGGCGCTGGCGCTGAAAGCTTTTCGCCATACGGCCGCCTACGATGCAGCCATCTCCGACTTCCTTGCCCGCCAGCAGCCGCAGCAGGAGCCCCGCTCGCAGGACCATGACACATTATCCGCGCAGATCCAACTGGATCTGGAACGCGTGCAGGTGATGCGTTATGGCGAGAACCCCCACCAGCAGGGCGCCTTGTACCGCTTCAGCAACTCCTCCCCCGCCTTCGAGCAACTCCATGGCCAGGAGATGAGCTACAACAACTGGCTGGATCTGGACGGCAGTTGGCAGGCGGCCCAGGATTTCGACGCGCCCACCGTCGCCATAATCAAGCATAGCAATCCCTGCGGCCTCGCCTCCGCAGACACATTGGCGTGTGCCTATGACAACGCCCTCGCTTCCGATCCGATAAGCGCATTTGGCAGCATCATCTCCGTCAACCGACCGCTGGACAAGGCGACCGCCGAGCGGATGGCCAAGCTATTTGTTGAGATCGTCGCCGCGCCCTCCTTCGACGAAGACGCGCTTGCCCTGCTCCAGCGCAAGAGAAACTTGCGGATTCTGCGCGCCACAGCTTCGGCGCCCTACCCGATGAGCATCCGCACCGTCTATGGCGGCGCCCTGGTACAGGAACTCGACCGCAGTCATGATGACCTGGATCCGGCTAACTGGCGAATCGTCACGCAAAACCGTCCGAACGCAACGCAATTGGCCGACCTGGCATTCGCTTGGCGCGTTTGCCGCCATGTCAAGAGCAACGCCATCGTATACGTAAAGGAGCGGGCAACCGTCGGCGTTGGCGCCGGCCAGATGAGCCGCGTGGATTCGGTCATGCTCGCCGGTCATAAGGCGGGCGAAAAGGCCCGAGGCGCGGTTATGGCATCGGACGCCTTCTTTCCCTTCGCCGACGGAATCGAAGCCGCAGCCGCACACGGCATTGCCGCTGTCGTGCAGCCCGGCGGCTCCATCCGTGATGAAGAAGTGATCGCGAGTTGCGACCGCCTGGGCCTGGTGATGGCCTTGACGGGAACGCGGCATTTCCGGCACTAATGGTACAGGCGCGGCTCGTGGTCAGAACCTGGTGGCAAGTGTGCTGTAGTTGCCGGCCTTCCGGTGCGATTTCGTAACTATTGAATTGGAGAGATGCCTGTGCATATCCTGATTACCGGCGGGGCCGGATTCATTGGCAGCCACCTCACCGATGCCCTGCTCAGTCGCGGCGACTCCGTCTCCGTACTTGACAATCTCAGCACTGGATCGATCGAAAACGTCCAACGCTTGCAGGAACACCCAAGATTTTCCTTCACCCACGGCGCGATCGACGACAGCCCTGCGCTGGACCGGCTCGCCAGTCGCGCTGATGCAATTGTGCATCTAGCAGCCGCCGTCGGCGTGCAACTGGTCCTGGAGCGCCCCACCCATACAATCGAAACCAACGTTCTCGGCACGCACGCCCTTTTGGCCGCGGCCCGGCGCTACGGCTGCCATACGCTGATCGCCAGCACCAGCGAAGTCTACGGCAAGAGCGAAGCCCTGCCCTTCTCCGAGGACGACGACTTGATCCTCGGTCCGCCCGACCGGACCCGTTGGGTCTACGCCGCGACCAAACTGCTCGACGAGTTCCTCGCCCTCGCCGCCCACCAGGAGTTCGGACTGCCGCTCACAATCATGCGCCTGTTCAATGTCGTTGGGCCGCGACAGACAGGCCGTTTCGGCATGGTTCTGCCCCGCTTTGTCAACCAGGCCCTGCGCGGCCAACCTTTAACCGTCTACGGTGACGGCACGCAGACCCGCTGCTTCTGCCATGTATCTGATATCGTGCGGGCGATGGTTGCGCTGCTGGGCCAGACCACCACCAGTGGACAGATCTACAACATCGGCAGCAACCATGAGTTGACCATCCGCGAACTGGCCGAACAGATTGTAGACCGTGCAAATTCTACATCGTCGATCCGCTATCTTCCTTACGACCAGGCATATTCGGCAGGATTCGAAGATATGCGCCGGCGCGTACCGGACATTTCAAAAATCGGCGCCGCAATCGGTTGGACGCCTACCCATTTGTTGCCGAAAATTCTCGATGATATGATTGCCTATGAGAGGAAGCGGTTGACCTGATGCTTCTAGTAGTGTAACATACAGGGTTTGCCGGATAAGATGAACTGTGGCACACTCTCCAGAAAGGCAGACACAAGGAGAGGAAAGATGCCAGCGAAACGATATCGGGTGCGATTGACAGCGGAAGAGCGCAAGGAACTGGATGGGCAGGTGAACACGGGAACAGGGTCGGCGCGACGCTTAAGACGGGCTCGCATCCTGCTGATGGCCGATGAGGCGCAAGCGGGCGGGGGCTGGTGCGACGCCGAGATTGCCAAGGCATTAGGAGCGCATGCGCGCACGGTCGAGCGCGTGCGGGAGCGGTGTGTCACAGTCGGCATCGAAGCCGCCCTCACCCACACGCGACCGAAACGGAAACGACCGCGCGTATTGGATGGCGCTGGCGAAGCCCGGTTGGTGCAGTTAGCGTGTAGCGCTGCGCCGGATGGACAGGAGCAGTGGACGCTGCAGATGCTGGCCGATAAGCTGGTCGAATTAGAGGTGGTCGAACGTATTTCGCGCGAAACAGTGCGGACGACGCTAAAAAAAACGAACTTAAGCCCTGGCTGAAAGATGAATGGTGTATTCCGGAGACCGCGAGCGCAGAGTTCGTCTGCGCCATGGAAGATACGCTTGAAGTCTATCATCGGCAGCAGGATCCCAAGCGCCCGTTGGTCTGTCTTGATGAAGGCAGTAAACAGTTGACCAAAGAGACCCGTCTGCCCCTGCCACCGCGACCGGGTGCGGTGGCCAAATATGACTACGAGTATGAACGCAACGGCGTTGGCAACCTCTTTCTCTGCTTTGCGCCGCTGCAAGCCTGGCGTCATGTCAAGGTGACAGCGCGCCGCACCATGGTCGATTTTGCCCACTGCATGCGTGACCTGGTCGACATCCACTTCCCGCAGGCAGACACGATCGTCTTGGTGATGGACAATTTGAACACACACAAACTCGCTTCGTTGTATGAAGCGTTCCCGGCGGCCGAAGCCCGCCGCATTGCCGCCAAACTGGAAATCCATTACACCCCCAAGCATGGCAGTTGGCTCAATATGGCTGAAATCGAACTCAGTGTCCTGCATCGACAGTGCTTGAACGCGCGCATCCCTGACAAACAGACCTTGATGCAGCAAGTCACAGCTTGGCAAAACCGACGCAATGACTCGACCGCTACCGTCAACTGGCGTTTCACCACAGCTGACGCTCGCATCAAACTCGAACGACTTTAT
This sequence comes from Caldilineaceae bacterium, assembly GCA_965221345.1. Classification (GTDB taxonomy): domain Bacteria; phylum Chloroflexota; class Anaerolineae; order Caldilineales; family Caldilineaceae; genus Bin5. The sequence continues at coordinate 2,448,683 of CBDCSD010000002.1, read as the reverse complement.
CCGTCAATAAAAGATTGTTGAACTACTAGGCTTAACACCGCGTTGGCCGGCGAGCAAACTCGCCGTGACAATAGATAAATTTTAAGGAGAAAGTGATGAAAGAACGTTTAGTCAGAGGATTCTACGCACTGCTTGCGGCGGTATTGATTCTGGGATCGTTGTCCACAGCCGATGCCCTCGCCCAGGAAGACGGTGAAACCCCGCCAGCGGCCCAAATTGTGAATGACGAGGGCGGCGCAGTCAGAATATCAGGAAGCGTCACATATAGCGCACCATATTTCACACTTGGTGTCGCGCAGCCATTGGTGATTCTCGAAGATCAGGCTGGCTTCGTAGATCGCAACGAGCATTTTCTGATGCCGGTCGCCTCCCAGACTATCGGCCAGATAACCTCGGATTTCTTTACATCTCCCTTCCAGTATTCGCTCGCCCTCCCCATCGAACCACAGGGGAGTTACCGCGACGTCGACAATGATGACGTTGAAGACGAGGGCGTGCAGATTTTCGCCATCGCTTACTGGGACAATACTTTTGGCGATCCCTTTCTTGAGGAGCGGGATCTCTACGGGGGCGGCTGGTCGACAGCCTATGCTTCGACCCGCATCAGCGACGATATCGAGACGGACCGGGAGATCGTAGGCGGTGTCTTCCTCGTTTACACGACCGATGACCAGCAGGGCTTCCCCTCCGGATTCGGCGAAGACGCGCTGCTCTTTACCGATGATGATCCGATCGTGACCCTGCCGCAGGGTTATACGATTGTCACCATGGACGCCGAGCCTTTCAGCTTCGACCGCTCCCGCAACCCGGTCGTCGATCTGATCGAACCGGAAGGCATCGCGCTCGTCGACTACTCCGAACAGTCCTACTCTGACGCATTCAACTCACTGGTCGACCTGCTGACCAAAGAATATGCGTTTACAGAGTACAAAGACATCGACTGGGAGGCGAAGCGAACGGAATTCCTGCCCCGCTTTGAAGCTGCAACCACCGACGAGGATGCCCGGGCCTACCAGCGAGCACTACGTGACTTTGGCTGGTCGATCCCAGACGGCCATGTAAGCGGCGCCTTTGTCAACGAGGATTTCTCGCAGGCCATCGCCGGGGGCCTCGGTATAGCGATTCGAGAGACGGATGAAGGCCCGGTGATCGTCAACTTCGTCGGCGAAGGCAGCCCTGCTAAAACAGCCGGTATCACGCTCGGCACCGAAATCGTCTCCATTGACGGAGTCCCCATCGCCGATGCCATCGGCAACGCCGTTGCCCACTCCGCGCCCTTCAGCACAGAGCACTTCAAGCGCTTGCAGCAGATGCGCTATGCCGTCCGCTTCCCGATCGAGACAGAGGTCGAACTGACCTGGATTGACGTGGATGGCGAAGAAGTGACGGAGACGATGACAGTCATCAGCGAATATGACAGCTTCAGCTTTTCCTCCTTTGCCAGGGGGACGACCGGGTTCGAAATACCCGTAGACTATAAGCTGCTGGAAGCGGACGAGTACGGCGACAACGACTACGGCTACGCAAAGATCGACAGCTTCTCCGATAACAGCGTGTTGACGATCCAGCTGTGGGAGCGCATGATCCGCACGTTGAAACGATACGCTGTCGGCGGTCTCATCATAGATATGCGGCAGAATGGCGGCGGCAGCGGTTTTCTCGCCGATCAGATGGCCGCCTACTTCTTCCAGGAATCGCATATTCTCGGCAATTCCGCCTTCTACGATGAGGACCGTGGCGAATTTTACCTCGACCCGGAGGGGCAGGACCGCTACTACCTTCCGGCCGAAGACCTCCGCTACGATGGCGAAGTGGCCATTATCGTTGGCCCCTTCTGTCTCAGTGCATGTGAATTTTTCTCATACGATATGACCATCGATGACCGCGCAACCGTCGTCGGCCACTACCCTACCGGCGGGCTTGGCGGTAGCATCAAGAGCATCAAGATGCCCGACGACGAGTACTTCACCTTTACCATCGGTCGCGCCGTCGATGCTGATGGCGAAATTCACATCGAGGGCAAGGGCGTACCGCCGTCAGTGCAGGTGACGATTACAGAAGAGAACCTGCTGGCGGATGAGGATGAAGACGTACTTCTCGATGCGGCAATTGCGCACCTCGACTCGTTGCTGGCGGTTGAAACTATCGATGGCGGCGAGATCGCGATCGGTGATGTCATTACGGGAACGCTTGCATCTCGATCGGTTGTGCAGTACACGCTCTCGCTCTCCGCAGGAGACCTAATCAGCATCTTCGCCCGCAGCGAAGATTTCGATACGTTCCTGGCCCTTTATCTCAACGGTGATTCACCGATCATGACCGACGACGATTCATACGATACGGATGCCGCGCTGGAGGAACTGGAGGTTCCCAGCGATCTCCAGTTGGTCGTCGAAGTCAGATCTGCGTTGGGTGATGAGGAAGGGACATATACACTGGAGGTGGTTGACGCAGCGCCGGAGGAAGAGTCCGACTCTAACGACGGCTAACCCGAAAGAAGTCAGAATTTAGAAGCGGGGAGTGGAGGAGTGAGAAAGATTTCTCACTCCTCTCTCGTCTTCACTCTCTCCTCTTCACCCCTTCATCGGAATGACAAGGTCGTAAGGATAATCTGTTAACCAGATCAGTTCGCCCGCTTCATTGTAGGCGACTGCGTCCTCCACGCGCACAGCGAAACCGCGACTGGGATAGTACAGCCCGGGCTCGATGGTCACCACGTGGCCCGGCAGCAAGACCGTATTCTCGCCCTCGCCGTGACTAAATCGCGGCCCTTCGTGAATTTCCAGGCCGATGCCGTGACCGAGGCCATGCACGTAGCCTTCTTCCGTGCCCGGATGGCTGCGCACCGTCTTGTGGCCCTTGCTCTCGTAGTAGTCGCAGGTCATGATCTGATAGTCCCGCGTCGGCCGGCCCAACTCCAGCGCTGCCATAACGCGGTCAAAGATCTCCTTTGTCTGGTCATATGCTTCCTGCACTTCGTCGGTTGCATAGCCCAGACTCCAGGTGCGGGTCAGATCGTGGAAGTAGCCCTCTTCCGTCGTCGGAAAGATGTCGAAGATGATGGTGCGGCCCAGTTGCAGCGGCATCTCAGGATCTCCGGCGTTATGGGGCACGCCCGCGTCCCGGCCCTGCGAAAAGATCGTGCCGTGGTCTTCCTGCAGCCCGTTGGCGTGCAGACGCCCTCGCATGAAAGCCTTTACATCGCCGATCGTCAACGGCTGCCCGTCCCCCTTCAACAGGATCTCATCCCGGCCCACTTTGTGCGCCTGTATGAACGCTTGCACGTCCCCCACCACCGCGCAGGTGAGCCGCCCGGCCCGTTGCAGAATCTCCAATTCGGCGTCGTCCTTGGTCACGAACGCCTGGCTGAAGAGTGTCTCGCCGTATTCGCCGACGATCTCGATGCCTTCGATCTGCTCTTTCACTTTAGCCATCAGTGCCAGCGAAGCGCCCGCATCCTGCATGCCATAGACCCCGACCCGCCCGCGCAGCCCGACCATCTCCATGGCGCGGGCAATGTAGGCGGCGTTGGCCGCCAACCGGTCGCCGCCAAATTCCTTGAGCAACTCATACCCGTTGAAATGTTCCTCCCGGTTGATGGTGCGCAGACCGGTGCCGGCCGCCGTATCCCGCTCCATCATGCCGTGAACGAGCGTAACCTCCTCGCCGCGCGGCTTGAGCAGTAGCGCCCCTTCGAAGTACCCGCCGCTGGTCAGGTATCTCATTACCGGGCCATGCCCTTCTCCCAGCACTAGAAATCCGTCCAGGTTGCGCTCCGCCATCAGTCGATCCAGATCTCTCTTCATTCTTTTCCTCTCTATCTTGCTTGCAGACCGCTCTCACCGAGGTTTATCTGTTAGCCGATCGCCACCTGTGAAGGCTAACATCGGGCAAGAGAGAAGCCAAACGTAGAACCCTGGAGCGCTCATCTCGTAAGGCCGTGACCGGCCAGGCGCCAGCTTTGGCATCTTCGCCACAGATATTTTCTGCGCCGATACTTTACACTGATAGAATGGGCTGGACGGACAGATCAGTGATGATATCCTTAGTCCACAGTGTGATAGGGCGATGAACAAGACTGAAAAAATAGACGAGCCGGCGCAAAAGACGCCAAAGTTGCTCGTGCGTCTGGACGCATTGGGCAAGTCCTACTACGAGGCAGGACAGGAAAAGCGCGTGCTGGAAGCGGTGGACTGCTCGTTTGCGCTCGGGCAGTTCATCTGTCTATCGGGGAAATCCGGCAGCGGCAAGAGCACGCTCCTCAATCTCATCTCCGGCATCGACCGACCCACCGAAGGGCGGGTCTTTATAAGCGAGCATGGCCGCGAAATCGAATTGACCGCCCTGGGCGAACACCAGCGCACGCTCTTCCGCCGCCGCAACATCGGCATCATCTTTCAGTTCTTCAATCTGATTCCCACGCTGACGGTCCTGGAAAACGTCGCCCTGCCGATCGAGTTGGCGGGCCAGGACCGAAAGGGCCACCGCCGCGCCGAAAACCTGCTGGATCGGGTCGGCCTGGGGGACCGCCTCGACTCTTTCCCGGACCGGCTCAGCGGGGGCGAGCAGCAGCGCGTCGCTATCGCCCGCGCCCTCATCCATGACCCGATCCTGCTCCTGGCGGACGAGCCTACGGGCAACCTGGATGAAGGGACCGGCGAAGTCATTCTGGAACTGCTGTTGGAGTTGAGCCGCGACGCCGGCAAGACCCTCATTATGGCGACCCATGATCAGGATATTGCCGACCTCGCCGATGCAGTCTATTTCCTTGAACGGGGACAGCTCGTCTCCCACCTTAGCCCAGCCCAGAGTGAACTGCAGAAGGCGGACGCCGCGCAAAGGCCGAGTCGCGGCGGGAAAACCGCAACAGCACAGCGATGAGCCGCACTTTTTGGCGGCACCCACTGCTGCGACTGGCCTGGCGTCAAAGCTGGCGCCGTCCCCTGCAGTCGATCTTCCTGGTCGTCGGCGTTGCCATAGGCGTCGCCATGATCGTCGCCATCGACCTGGCAAACGGTTCGGCCAACCGTGCCTTTGCGCTCGGCACCGAGCAGATCACCGGCCGCGCTACGCACCAGGTTGTCGGCGGGCCGGACGGCGTGGAGGCAACCGTCTACGCTCGTCTGCGTCGCGAGTTGGGCTTTCGCCTCAGCGCTCCGGTCGTAGAGAGCTATGTCAGCGTGCCGCAGCTTGACGCCCAACCAATGCTCCTGCTCGGCATCGATCCCTTCGCCGAGCCGCCCTTTCGCAGTTATTTGGGCGGCGGCCAGTCTGGCGACGCCGCCTCGGTTGACGGCTTCGGCAGCTATCTCACACCCTTTCTTGTGGAGCCAAATACAGTTCTGATCGGGCAGTCGGTGGCTGAGCGCTATGACCTGCATCCAGGGCAGTTACTCCCCATCCGCATCGGCGCACGCCGCGAGATGTTGAAAATAATTGGGCTGCTGGTCCCCTCGGACGAGCTGAGCAGACGAGCGTTGGACGGCCTGCTTATCGTCGACATCAGCACGGCGCAGGAGCTGTTGGGCAAGGTCGGCCGCCTCGATCGCATCGATCTGATCGTGCCGCCCGGCGCTGAGGGCAACGCGAAGCTGGACGAAATCAGGAGATTCCTGCCTGCCGGCGCCCGCATCGTTCGCCCATCCGCCCGGTCCGATACCGTGGAAGAGATGACGGCCGCGTTCCGGCTCAATCTGACCGCTCTCAGCCTCCTCGCTCTGGTCGTTGGCATGTTCCTCATCTACAACACCGTTTCCTTCAGTGTCGTCCAGCGCCGCCCCGTTCTCGGCATCCTGCGGGCGCTCGGCATGACCAGGCGGGAACTGTTTGTCATGATCCTGACGGAAGCGGCCTTTCTCAGCCTCATCGGCACTGCGCTGGGGCTGGGACTGGGGGTGCTCATGGGCCGGGGCGCCGTACAGGCCGTTACCCAGACCATCAACGATCTCTTTTTCGTGGTGGCGGTTCGCAGCGCCGACGTTCCTGTCTGGACGCTTGCCAAGGGCGCTCTCAGTGGCATCGGCGCCGCTCTGCTCGCCGCACTGCCGCCGGCCTTCGAGGCGACGAGCGTGCCCCCGGCCGGGGCCATCCAGCGCTCCAACATTGAGAACAAGGCGCGCCAGGCCCTGCCGCGGCTCACCGCTGCCGGCCTCTTCCTTGGCCTGGTAGGCGCCGCCATGCTGATCCCCGAATGGAATCTCGTCGTCGCCTTTGCCGGCCTGTTCGCGGTCATCCTCGGCGCCGCACTGGTCACCCCGGCGCTCACGCTGCTGCTGATGGATGGAGTGCATCGGCTGCTCAGCCGCCGCCTCGGCATCCTCACACGCATGGCCCCCCGCAACATCGTGCGCTCGCTCTCGCGCACGTCGGCCGCGATCGCCGCTCTCATGGTCGCCGTCAGCGTGATCATCGGCGTGGGAGTGATGATCGTCTCCTTCCGGCTGACCGTTGAGCAATGGCTGGACGAAATCCTGCAGGCCGATATTTTCGTCTCCGCGCCTGCGCTGGGGCCAAATCGCAACAACGCCGCCTTGCAGCCGACTTTGCTGGAGGAACTGAGCTCCTTTCCCGCCATCGCCGGCTACTCGACCAGCCGCGAGGTGGAGGCAGCCGCCACACTGCCGGACGGGACACAGGCCGCTGTGCAGTTGGCGGCGGTGCTGCAGGACTTGGCAGGAAAAGACCGCCGCTACCGAGAATCGGTCGGCGACACGGACGCCACCTGGAAGGCCGTCGAAGCCGGTGGAGTCGTCATCAACGAGACGATGGCCAACCGTTTCGAGCTGCGGGTCGGCCAAACTTTGCGACTGCTGACCGACGCCGGAGAGCAGGTTTTCCCCATCGTCGGCGTTACCTACGACTTCGACGTGCAGTCCACCCTGCTGATGTCCGACAGCAACTACCGCCGCTACTGGAACGATGAAGCGCTCACCGCGGTTGCGCTCTTTGTCGAGCCCGGCGCTGACGTGGACGAGACGGTCAACGCACTGCGGCGGGCCTTCGCCGGCAAGGCGGAACTGTTGATTAGCTCCAATCGAGGCGTCCGGCGCAATGCCCTGGAGGTGTTCGATCGCACGTTCGCCATTACCGTCGCGCTGCGGCTGCTGGCAACCCTTGTCGCATTCGTCGGCATTCTCAGCACGCTGATGAGTTTGCAACTGGAGCGGGCAAGGGAGATTGGCGTTCTGAGGGCGAGCGGAATGACGCGGCGGCAGCTGTGGGCGCTCACGCTGCTTGAGACGGGATTGCTCGGAACCAGTGCCGGGTTGGTCGCGATGCCGACCGGCTTTGTTCTGGCGCTGATCCTTATCTACATCATCAACCTGCGCTCTTTCGGCTGGACTCTGTCAATGCAGCTTCAGGTAGGGGAGTTTGCGCAGGCATTTCTGGTTGCCCTGGCTGCCGCGCTGCTGGCCGGTCTCTATCCGGCCTGGCGCATGAGCAGGACCGACCCGGCGGACGCGCTGCGCATGGAATGAGAGGAGTGCGACGGCCAGTGTAGTCTTGTCTACCAGCCGCTGCCGGTGGCGTCTGCGCGCTTCAGTCAAAAAGGCCCAGACTCACGTATTTGCTGCCGTCATCGGGCAGAAGGGTGACGACGACATCGTCAGAACCGACTGCAAGTTCCTTCGCCACCTGCACCGCGGCTGCGACGGCCGCGCCGCTGCTGAAACCGACAAACAGCCCTGCCGCACGCGCCAGCGCCTGCGTGGCGTCCCAGGCGGTCTCGGCGGCAACAGTCATGTGACGGTCAACCAGTGACGGTGCATAGATACCCGGTGTGATGGCCGTCGGCAGATACTTCAGCCCTTCGATCACAGAGAGCTCATCTTCGGGCTGCACGGCCACCAACTGCACCGCCGGATTCTGTTCGCGCAAGAAACGGCCTGCGCCGACAAAGGTGCCGGTCGTGCCCAAACCGGCAACGAAATGGGTAACGCGCCCCTGTGTCTGCCGCCAGATCTCAGGGCCGGTGCCCTCGTAATGGGCGCGCCAGTTGGCATCGTTGTTGTACTGATCGGCGTAAAAGTATCGATGCGGGTCGGCGGCGACGATCTCACGCACCAAGCGGATGGCCCCGTCCGAACCTTCCAAGGGATCCGATTCAATCAGGGTGGCGCCGTATGCCTTCACCAGCGCTTTGCGCTCGCGGCTGACATTTTTTGGCATCACCAGATGGACCGGGAACCCCCTGACAGCGCCCACCAGCGCGTAGGCGATGGCGGTATTGCCGCTGCTGCTGTCGATAAGTGTCTGGCCGGCGCCCAACCTGCCGTCCGCTTCGGCCTCCTCCACAATCTTAAAGGCGGCGCGCGCCTTCACTGACCCGCCGGGATTTGCCCACTCCGCTTTGGCGTACAACTGAACCTCGCCCGGCGCGCCGCAACCGCGGGCGAACTCGGTCAGGTCCAGCAGAGGCGTATTGCCAATATCGTCGAGCACAGAGATCGCACCGTCTGACAGGGGGCTCTCTGTGGAAATCGGCTTCAAGGTCTGGGCAATCATAGGCAGTCCGGGAAACAGTGGATAGTGGCTTTCACTATCCACTGTTCATTTCTCGATCTATACCGTTACCAGGGCCGGCTGGCCGGTTCCGTTGGGCCCGGCCGCTTCAGCAAAGGCCTCAGCCACGTTCTCAGTTGCCTGCTCGTCGAAGCTGGGCATACCGCAGAACTGCTCGTAATCGATCAACTCGGTCACGGACGGATCATCGCCGCAGACCGGGCAATCGACGGAGCGGCTCACTGTGAGCGTACGGAAGGTCATGTCGAGCGTATCGATCATGAGCAGCCGACCGGAGAGCGGCTCGCCAATGCCGACGATCAGTTTGATCGCTTCGATCGCCTGGACCGAGCCGACGATGCCGGGCAGGACGCCCAGTACACCCGCTTCCGCGCAGCTGGGCACCTCGCCGGGCGGCGGCGGGTCCGGGTAGAGGCAGCGATAGCAGGGGCTGTCGGCGTCGACCTGTTCGGGCTGATAGACGGTTACCTGGCCCTCGAACATGAAGATGCTGGCGTCCACGAGCGGAATGCCGAGCATCTGGCAGGCGTCGTTCACCAGATAGCGGGTGGGGAAGTTGTCCGACCCGTTGATGACGACATCGTAGCCCCGCATGACCTCGAAGGCATTATGGCTGGTGATCGGCTCGCGATAACCCACCACAGTGACATCAGGATTGATTTCGGCGATACGGTCGCGGGCCGATTCGACCTTGGGGCGACCCACGTCGCTGACCCCGTGGAGGACCTGGCGTTGCAGGTTGGAGACGTCGACCTCGTCAAAGTCAATGATGCCCAGTTGCCCGACACCGGCGGCGGCCAGATAGATGGCGGCCGGGCTGCCCAGCCCACCGGCGCCAATGAGCAGCACCTTGCTGTCGAGGAGTTTGATCTGCCCCTCTTCGCCAATGTCGTCCAGGATCGTGTGGCGGCTGTAGCGAATGCCCTGCTCGGCGGACAAAACCGTGGGCACCTTGAAGGGAAGCCCCGCGTTCTTCCAGCCGCCAAATCCGCCGATGAGCGAGTACACATTGGTGTACCCCATCTCCTGCAGATTGCGGGCGGCAAACGCCGATCGTACGCCGCCGGCACAGTAGATCACCAGTGGCTGCGAGCGGTCCGTCTGATGCTGCTCTATCTGCAGCTCCAGGTAACCGCGCGGCACAAATGCCGCGTCGGGGATGTGTCCCTGCACCCATTCATCGCGCTCGCGTATATCGATGAGCGTCACCGCCTCGTCGTTGTCGATCCGTTTCTTCACCTCGTTGACGGTGATCTCCTCGATCTCGCTCTTTGCCAATCGCAGCAGTTGGTCCCGGTTGAGTCGTGCCATGATTTCACCCGCTCCCGCCAGCCATCGCCGGCACAATTGAGATCTTGTCGCCCTCGCCAACGGTCGTCGCCAACCCGTCCAGGGTGCGAATCTCGTCGTCGTTGCGGAATACGTTAATAAAGCGTTTCACGTTACCGTCTTCGTCCAAAAGCCTCTCACCGATGCCCGGGTAGCTGCCTTCCATCTGACCGATCACTTCGCCAACGGTCGACCCGGTCGCTTCCACCTTCGACTGTCCGGCAGTGAAGCGGCGCAGGGCGGTCGGCACAAACACAGTTGCCATTCCTCGGCTCTCCTTTTTTGGTCATTTCAGTGCAGTTGGGCCGTGGCCCGCGGCGGCCCCGAAAAAAAATGCCGGATCCATCAGTGCGATGAGTCCGGCGTTCGATTTCTACCTTGGCACTACGTCCCGGTTCCGCGCGCTTGCCGGTATGTGTTGACTCCAACTGCGATAGCCTGGCGCCACTCCGGCCGTGGAAACGTCCGTCGAGTGCGAGTTCAAAGTCAAGCGAACGCCTTCATCGCTCCTGTTCAGGACAGCGGGAAACCACCAGCGTCGTGCTGGCGGGGCCCGCTAAGGACACGAGCAAGTTTTCAGGTAGGTCGCCTGTCTTTGATCACTCATCAGGATTGAAATGCTTTGGTATTGTTTTTTCCCGTCCGTCACTATAATTCTTGTAGCGAAAGATGTCAAACTGGCCGGAGGCGGGGCGTGCATCCCAACAGATGTGCGGCGGAAAGTGGGAAACTAGTGTTGGACAGAACTCCGGGGCGGCGCGTCATGGTCTTTCCCCTCAACCGAAACAAATGGCGTCCTCAAGTCAAAAATATCATATTCTGGAAATAGAACCAGTTTGCGGAGCCGACTCAAGCATATTGGACCATCGACGGCGGCCAAACGCGTGATTCCTGATTGGGACAGCGGTTGCCTTTCAAGAATCTGGGATACACTTGGGAGCGGGCATTCCGGAGTCTTTGTATGCATCTGGTAGGCACCGTATCCTGCGCCGTAGACGGACGAGAGGTAGGCAATTGCAGAATTGAGGTCCCAGTGCCGGTTATGCACCGTGACGCGGTCGCGTTCTCTTCCTTCCATTATAGGAGGCTTACAGGTTTTCCAGGACCTGCACGGGGAACTCTCGCAGGTTGACTACCCGAAAATCGTCGACTGCGCCCGATTCGTCAACGTCGAAAACGACATAGAGCGGCGGCTCGATCCCGTCGAGGAGGTCAGCCAGGGCATCCGGAACAGGGGTGTGGGCGGCTTGGTAGAAGCCGAACAGGCCGGGTCGCACTTCATCAAATGGGACTGTTGTACGCGTCGCTTCGATGTCGGCATCGGGCCACTGGGGCTCCATGCGGAAGGCGCGGAGGGCGGGTGCGTCGTCGAACTCCAGCGAACAGATGAGGTAGTACGTGTCCGGGTAATGGGCGTTCCAGGCGTCGGTGGCCGATGGATAGGCGACCGAGACCGGGTGGGAGTGGTAGATCGCCACCATCTCGTCGCCAGCCTCTTCAAACTCGAACTGCTTCAAAAGAGTCTGTGGGTCGACATCATAGTTGTCTATCCTGTCCTCGGCCAGGTTGCGGGCGCGGTAGAGCTGCGTCGCCCGACCGGCGCGGCCCCGCAGGATTCCGCAGATCTCCTCCGGTTTCCCTTCGCGGGCGTGGGCGATGATGCCGTCGTAAACTGTGCGGGCCAGATAGACGATGCTCATTTGACGCTCCTGGGAGAGATTGCGGTAGCCGTTGGTCACTGCTCACTGTCATTCAAGGCACCTGGAAATTTTACAACTGTTCCTGGCGAAATCACCAAACCGGGAGGGCTTGGCCCGGATTAAGTCGCGGGCGCCTGCGACGGCCGCGCTCACGGCGGCCCGTCGAGAAAGTTAGGGAAGAATTGAAAAACCTCGGCCGCTATGTTAGGATCCTGCCCACTACTCCAGTGACTATTTGCCGATGGTAGGTGCAGATTCATTTTACTGCCGGTACGAAAGGACACAGATGGCAGGTCTGGAAGGAAAACGAGATCGGTTGTCGTCCCGAAACTGGGATGATCGCCTGCTCCTGAACATGGTGGAGTCGGTCCTGCGCCGGTTCTTTCGCAGTTATTGGGATCTTGACGCGCTGACGCGCAGCCAAGTGGACCGCCTGCGAATGGCGGCGGCAGCGGCTGCGAGCAACAGCATTATCAGCGCGCTGGAACGACGCGCCGTCCTGACCGGCTTCCTCGACGACGTCGCGTCCATTGACGCGGCGCTGCCTATTATTGAAGAAGCGATGCGCGACGACGTTGCGGGTGATGGCCCCGGCTATGCAACGCCTAAGGGTATCAGCTACCTGCAGGCGCTCAACCTGCTGCGGGTAATGCGGGACGATCCGGCCCATTATGTGCCGCGTTCGTTGCAGACGCCGCGCTCCGCTTCCCCGCAGGGCGGGCAGGCTCCATTGCCCGGTTCAAGCGAACTGCCGCGGACGGGTGGTCCGGCATGGGGCAATTGGACGCCGGGCCCGGAATCGGCGGCCGCGCCTGCGGCGGGTGTTGCCAGAGGCGGTGCGATGGTCCAGTTTTACACGTACGTCGACTTTCCGCCGACGATCTCCAACAGCAACGATGTCAAGTATCCACTGGTAGTGCAGTTGGTGCGCGACCGGCCCCGTGAGAGCCGCAGCGAAGGCGAAGTTGGTATCGCTTTTGAGGACGAAACTGAATATGTGGATGTTGTGGTGCGGGCGCCCGGCTTTGAAGAGGTCAGCGGTTACGGCGCGGGCGCGCGCGACGGCCCCGCGCTGCGGCGCACGATCGCGGTGCCCCAGGACAGTGATTCGCAGCCGGCCGTCTTTCTGCTACAGCTGGTTGACGAACGCAGCGGCCCCCATTGGGTGACGGTCGACTTCTATCACCGGGGCAGGAATGCCGGCTCGCTGACGTTGGAGGTGGCGGTCAGGGGCTTTCAACTTCTGCGGGGCGGCACACGGCGGGCAGCGACGGTCGGCGACGAGGACGGCGCTGCGTCTCCCGCATTCGGTACGGCTTCGGTCGTCCGTGCGGTGGACGGCGTATCCATTTCGCAGGGGACACCGCTCCCGGCCGCGGATGTCGAGCTGCGCATCACCCGCGACGCGGACGGGCGCACGCTCCATTTCCATCTCCATTCACAGAAGCTGCTGGCGCTAGACGGCCGCGGCGTTGGATCGATAGTTTTCAATGAACTGTCCCGACCCGACCTTTTCTTTGACCGGTTGGTCGAGCGGCTGAGCGGTTTCGCGGCCCGGGCCGGCGCGGATCTGCCCGGCGACGAGGCTGTTCGGATGGAGGACGAGGTCGCCGATCTCGGCGTCGAGCTATATGAGCAGCTTTTCCCGGCGCCCCTGCGCAAGGTGTATTGGGAACTCAAGGCGCGGCGCGACGCCGGTGAGTTGAGCAACCTGCTGATCGTCAGCGACGAACCCTGGATTCCCTGGGAGTTGGTCAAGCCCTACGACGTAGTGGATGGTCGCGATGTGGAGGACGACCACCTGGCCGGCGCTTGGCGGATGAGCCGCTGGCTGGCGGGCGCGGCAGTGCCGTCCGATCTGAACATCCGGGCCGCCCGGCTGGTGGCGCCGATGCTTGAACTGGACTTTGTGGCGCAAGAGATCCAGTATTTTGACAGTCTGGCGGCGCGACAGATCGAGATAGCACCGCCGATTACAACACGCGCCCAGTTCCTGGAACAGGCGGAACAGGGCGGCGCCCAGCTTTTCCATTTCGCCTCACATGGCAACTACAATCAGACCTTCGTGGACGAATCGCCGATCGTTTTGGAAGACGAACCACTCTTTCCGAGCGACCTGACCCGGCGCAGAGCCAGGGGGCTGCGCCGCGAAAGACCGCTCATTTTCCTCAACACCTGTCACGGCGCCCGCGTCGGCTTCAACCTGACCGGGCTGGGCGGCTGGGCACAGCGCTTGGTGGATCACCTGGGCGTGACCGCGTTCGTTGGCGCGTTGTGGGAAGTACATGACGAACTGGCCTCCAGATTCGCACAGATCTTTTACGAGGAGTTGTGGGACGGGAAGACGCTCGGCGAGGCGTTCTTCTCGGCGCGGCGGCAGATTCGCGCGATGCAGAGCGCCAATCCCACCTGGCTCGCCTACACGCTCTACGGTGACCCCAATAGTCGCGTCTTCTGGAAGACCGGGAGCGCCGGGACCGCGGGCAGCGCATCAGAACCAGACCGCTGAAAGCCGACGAAGAAGATGAAGCCATGACAACCCCGATGCGCCGGCAGTACCTGCAACTCAAGAGCCAGCACCCGGACTGCATTCTCTTTTTCCGCCTGGGCGACTTCTACGAAGCCTTCGATAGCGATGCTGAAACCGTGGCGGCAGTGTGCGATGTGGCGCTTACCAGCCGACCGGTCGGCAACAACCAGCGTGTGCCGCTGGCCGGCGTCCCCTATCACAGCGTGGAAGGCTACCTGGCCCGACTGGTGGAGGCCGGTTACAAGGTGGCCGTCGCCGAGCAGGTCAGCGAACCGGGCGCAGGATTGGTGGAGCGGGAGATCCAACAGGTCATCACCAAGGGCACGATCGCCGAGCCGTCGATGCTGGCCGATGACCGTAACAACTATCTGGTGGCGGTTCTAATCAGCGCGGGCGGCAACGAGGCCGGCATTGCCTACTGCGATATCACCACAGGTGAATTTGCGGCAACACAGATCAACAGCAGCGACTTTGCCGAAATCGAGCGGCGCCTGGAAGATGAGGTGGGCCGCCTTCAGCCCAGCGAACTGATCACATCCGAATGGAAGATAGAAGAGAGCGGCCTTGCGCCGCTGATCGACAGTTTGCAGGCGATCGTCTCGCAGGTCGAAGCGTGGCAGGTGGAGTTGGACACGGCTCGCGGCGCTCTGCAGCGGCATCTGCGTGTCCGCAGCCTGGATGGGTTCGGCTTGCAGGAACAGCCGCAGGCAGTACGAGCCGCCGCCGCGATTCTTGCCTACTTGCAGGAGATGCAGCCCAGCGCCCTCTCGCAACTCGTGCGGCTGCACAGCTACAGTTTGAGCGAGTTCATGGCGCTGGACGAATCCACGCGGCGCAATCTCGAACTGACGGAAACGATGCGCGGCGGCGAAGTCCGCGGCAGTCTCCTGGGCGTGCTGGACGAGACGCTTACTCCCATGGGCGGGCGGCTGCTGCGGCGCTGGCTGGGGCGCCCTCTGCTCGACATTGCCCAAATCAACGAGCGGCTCGACGCGGTCCAGACGCTGGTGGACGGGGCGGATTTGCGCGCGCAGGTCCGCGCTGCGCTGCGGGGGATGGGGGACCTGGAGCGGTGGATCAACCGTATCACGCAAGGCAAGGCGCTGCCGCGGGATCTGCTGGGCGTCCGCGAGGTCCTGCGCCGCGGGCCAGGATTGCGCGAGTTGATCATCACTGCCCAACCGGCTTCGGCATTGGGGCCGGAGGATCAAGCCGCGCCGCCGGCGTCCTCCGACAACTTCTTTAGACAGATGCTGAACAGGCTGCCGGACTGTACGCCTTCTCTGGAACTGCTGGAGCGATCGATTGACGACGGGCCGTCGGCTACGCTGGCGACGCCGGGCATCATCCGGCCCGGCTACAGCGAGGAGCTGGATGCCATCGTCCACAACAGCCGCCACGCCAAGGAGTGGGTGGCGGCGCTGGAGCAGACCGAGCGCACCCGCCTCGCCATCCAGAGTCTGAAGGTGGGCTACAACAAGGTCTTCGGCTACTACATCGAAGTCAGGAATACGCATTCGGACAAGGTGCCGCCGGAGTATATTCGCAAGCAGACCCTGACCAATGCAGAGCGGTACATCACGCCCGAACTCAAGGAGTATGAGTCGCTGATCCTCAATGAGGACGAGCGCCGCCTTGCGCTGGAGCAGCAGCTATTCCGGAGCGTATGTGGCGAGCTTACGGCGCGCGCCGACGAGATCCGATGCCTGGCAGAGGGGCTGGCCCTGTTGGATGTGTACGCGTCGCTGGCGGAAGTCGCGCTGAAGCGTCGCTACTGCCGCCCCCAACTTGATGACGGCGCCGCCATCACCATCACGGCAGGGCGTCATCCGGTTGTGGAGCAGACAAGCGACGAACCGTTTGTGCCCAACGACGCGCGTCTCTCTCCCGGCGAGCTGATTCACATTCTGACCGGGCCGAACATGTCCGGCAAGTCCACCTATCTGCGGCAGGTGGCGCTGATCACGCTGCTGGCGCAACTCGGTTCCTTTGTGCCTGCGGTTGCGGCCAACATCGGTGTGGTGGATCGCATCTTTACGCGCATCGGCGCCAGCGACGAACTCCACCGCGGGCAGTCCACATTCATGGTGGAGATGATCGAGACGGCCAACATTCTCAACCATGCGACCGAGCGCAGCCTGCTGATTCTGGATGAAATCGGACGCGGCACGAGCACGTACGACGGACTGGCGATCGCCTGGGCGGTGGTCGAGCAAATCCATAACTACCCGTCGCTGCGCGCCAAAACACTGTTCGCGACGCACTACCATGAACTGACCGACCTGGCTGAACGGCTGCCACAGGTCGTCAACTACAAAGTGGCTGTTGACGACAGCGGCGACGACGTTGTCTTTCTGCGCCGGATTCTGCCGGGCAGGGCCGACCGTTCCTATGGCGTACATGTGGCGCAAATGGCTGGGCTGCCGCGCGGGGTAGTGCGGCGGGCAGGGGAGATTCTGCTCGAGCTGGAGGCCTCCGGCGCGGCCGGCCCGTCGACACTGCTGGATCAGACGCCGGGCCGCAAGCAGAAGGCCGCGTTGCAGGTAGGTCTCTTTGCCACCGCGCACCCGGCGGTGGAGTCGCTGCGCGCGCTGGACGTCGACGCGCTGTCGCCCCTCGACGCGCTCAACCGGCTGTACGAGCTCCGGCAGTTGGCGGAGAAGAGTTGAGAACGATTCGGCCCCTCGTCCTTTCCACTAATTGATACTTTGGGACTTAATATACACAATTAGTCGCGTTGTTTTCGTCGTTCTCTTTAGGGGACAGCGGGGCGGATGGTGTGGCGGGAAATGCCACCTTAATTTTTCCCGTCTCGTGGTCCAAACATTGGGACCCACCATACGGAATGAAAAGAGTCGCTTCTGAAAGGTTGCGCACTGGTTGCTCTAGTGATATTTTGGCATCGTCACGGTCAATTTTGATTGTCAAAGGGGCATAATCATGAAGAGATGGTGGGGGAAAGGGTTCTGGGTGGGTTTTCTCATTATTGCGATCCCTTTCGTTGCCTGTTTGTCCTGGGCTGGGTACAACACTTATTACTATCTGAACCCTGTACCCGCCCTTATTCCTCTTACAAATTACTGTATCGACGATGCCGATGTCAGCACGCGGATAGATCTCTTGATGGCGGAGGTTATTGATTCTGATAATATTGAATTCAAGTACGGGTGGACCGCTCGTGTTTCCGAGAACTCCAAGCTGGGCAGGATGCTGACAGAAGCAGAAAAAAACAGGTCTGGTGTTTTCTCTGGTCTTATCCAGGAATATGGGGTTCAATTCAGTGCCCGCAAGGGTGGCACTGATCGGTCTGAGATAGGAAACCTATACGCCTACTTGGACGACGAGACTTGCACAATCATGCATTATGTCTTGAAGTGGTGATTGCTCCCCTGCTGTTGTTTCTTCGGGGGCTCGTTAGGGGTTAGCCAAGCGGTATGAAGCGCGTTGGGATGGGCCGCCACGGAATGTGGCGGTTTGTGATTTGTGGGGTTGGTGGTGCGTTTAGTCCCACATGTTGCCGATGGTTTGTCGCACGTGTCTTTTCCTGCTATCCATTTCCGGCCCTTTCGTGTGGTTTCCTCAACCAAGTATCAAATTTCCTTTTTTAGCTGTCGTTCATCAACCCACTTGGCTACTAAAGTATATGAGCCCCCAAAGTTTGGCTGGATTTACGCGCCTCTTGTAACCGCTCTAAACGCAACCCATGTTCTCGAAGAAGCAGATATTCCAGCACCTTCCATCCCTACCATCGCCCCTGTTCCCAGAGTCGCAGCCCCCACAAGCACGCAGCAATAAGAACAGGCAGATGTTTACTTAGAGGGCACATGTACGGACCTAAAGAAGGAAGGGCTTGTTCCGAGTCGCGGGTGGAAGGAAGGCGAAAGCGTCAATTACACAAGCAAGAGAGACCGGCACAAAGATGGATGGGCGTGCGAGCCAAGTGGATAGGATGGATGAGGGAATCTAGTATCAGTTCTACCTTTGTCCAATAATGTATATTAGCCCCGGAAATTTAACGGGACCAACAGCTTGCGAAAAAAGGCAGAGCGGAGGCAGACCCCTGCGGGTTTTCTATCCCTTCGATCCCAGGCGAACGTCGATACTGCTCATCGGCGGCGGCAAGACCGGAAACGACCGGTTTTACGAGGAGTACGTGCCGGTTGCAGATGACCTCTACGACCAGCATCTGGAGGAACTACGAAAGGAGGGGTTACTCAAATGAGTGGACGCCATTCGTTCCGCGAGTTGACCAAGGAGCTCACGCCGGCGCGTCGCCAGCGAATCGACGAAATGAAGAGCGAGTTGCAAGCGGAGATGCCCTTGCACGAGTTACGCCGGGCACGGGAGCTGTCCCAGCGGGATCTGGCAGAGAAGTTGAAAGTGAACCAGCCCGCCGTCTCCAAGCTGGAGCAGCGGGCTGACGTGTACATATCCAGCCTCCGTTCCTACATTGAGGCTGTCGGCGGAAAACTGAAAATCGTCGCCGAGTTTCCCGAAGGCGAGGTCGCGATCACAAACTTCTCCGACTTGGGAGAGGCTGAAGGCTTGCCCTCAAGAGATGGTTGATCGACCTGACCAACTGCGCGTCGTTTCCGGCCTCCGAAGCCCGGTCGGAGGATTGACGCCGCGTGAACACGGCCCGACACGTCGCCCAAACCGGAAGTTCAGTCGCTAAACCTTCGCCGGCGAATTGCCGCACAGTGCGAAGACCTTGAATCTCCCCCGCACTGCGCACTGCGTAAAACGCAATACTCCTACGCCTCCGGCTGAGCCGTCTGGTTCGGATGGATCGTTGTGCCCGGCCACATGGTGGTGACTTCGCTGACGTCGATTGTGATGCCGTCGGGATCCTCGACCTTGAAGGCGGGCTGCTCCAGATTGTCGGGATCCAAGGGCGTCTTGCCGCCCAATCCGTCGGAATAGATCGTGTAGCCCATGTCGCGCAGGCGGCGGGCGGCGGCGGCAAGGTTGGGGACGCCGACACCGATATGCAGGTAGTCGACCATGCCGGACACGTGTTCGGGACGGTCGTCGCCCTGGTGCTGGAAGACGGCAAAATTGTGGTAGCCGTCGGTCAGGTCGTAGCGGATGCCCCTCTTGCCGGCGACGCGCAGCCCCAAACCGTCTCGCCAAAAGCGGATCGACTTGGAGAGATCGGACGCCCGTACTCCTACGTGGATCAAGACACTCATTCGATTGTCTCCTTACATTTGCACAGTGTTGATAGAATATGCCGTCGATTGCACAGGCAACTGTCAGCGGTCCCAGCGGGAGCGGCGGGCTTCAAGATTGGAATGGACATCGATCAGAACGGTCTGCCCGTCGGCGTTGAGCCGTTGGGCGCGCTTCAGGGCCGGAACCATCTCGGCGGTCTTTGTGACGGTGATTCCGACTGCGCCCAACCCTTCTGCGATCTTGGCGTAGTCGCCGACCATGTGGCTGACGCCGAAACGTTCGCGTGCAGTGGCGAAGTTGCCCGGCGGATAAGTCGCCATGCCGCCGTTGTTGAGCAGCACGGTCGTGATCGGAGCCGGCGCGCGCACGGCCGTCTCCAGGTCCAGGCCGGACATGCCGAAGGCTGCGTCGCCCATCATGTTGAGGCAGAATTTGTCAGGATGGGCCAGTTTGGCGCCGATCATGAGCGGGAGGCCGAAGCCGAGGTGCGTCGTCTTGCCCCAGCCGATGTAGCTGTTCGGGACGGTAGCGGTATAGAAGGGGACGATCGAGTCGCGCGGCGCGCCGGCGTCATGGGTAACGATGCTGTTCTCCCAGTCGAGCGTGCTATTTATGTCGTTGATGACCCAGTAGGTGTTGAGAGGCTCCTCGTCCGAAGTCAGCAAGGGAATCCATTCGTCCATCCACTGCTTCCTGCAGGCGGCGATCTCGGCGGCGGTTCGGCGGCTGCGCCCGTCGCGGGCATCGCCAACCTGGCGCTTGGCCGATTCGATCATGGCTAGCAGGGTCAATTTGGCATCGCCGACCAGGCCGATGTCGACCGATTCATCCTTGTTGATGTCATCCGGGTTGACGGTATTGTGGATGATGACCTTGCCCGGCGTTATAGGCTGACCGTAGGGTCCGCGGGTGAGGCTGGTGCCGACGGCGAGCAGGAGATCGCACTCCTGCAGCCAGCGGTGCGCCTGCAAGGTCGTCGCACGGCTGCCCGCGCCCAGGGAGAGAGGGTGGCGCTCGTCAAAAGCCGACTTGCCCGGCATCGTGCAAAAGACGGGGATGCCGGTAAGCTCAGCCAACTCCCGCAGCGCCGCGCTGGCGCCGGCGAGCAGGACGCCGCTGCCCGCCCAGATGACCGGCTTCTCCGCCTGCAACAGCCTCCTTACCGCCTCGTCAATATCGGCTTCGTCAGGAAGCTGCCGCATCGTCTGCGGCGGCCGGTAGTCGAGCGCGCCATCGGGGACCTGCTGATCGCAGACATCTGTGAGCATCTCAACGACGACCGGCCCCGGCGGCCCGTTGCGCAGCGCATGGAACGCCCGCCGCATCACCGCGGCGACCTGATCGGGACGGTAGATCGCTTCCACGTGCTTGACCAGGCCCTGGTAGTTGTGCACGGCGGAAAAGTTTGGCCGCACTGCCAGTTGATCCAGCTGGACACCGCCCGGCAGGACCAGGATCGGGATATTGTCGGCGTAGGCCTGGGCGATGCCGCCCATCGCGTTTTCGGCTCCGGCCTGGGATTGGACGGCGACCACACCGAAGCGCTTGCGGCCGCTGGTGCGGCTGAAGCCGTCGGCGGCCATCACCGCGCCCCGTTCATGGCGAAAGGCGATCGGCCGGATGCCGACCTGGGCGGCCGCTTCGATCAGCGGGTTGCTTGGAAAGCAGGCCATCCACTCGACCCCTTCCGCTTTGAGGATGGCTGCGATTGCTTCGATGCCGTTCATCAGCGGTTCTCCAGTTGCTGCACTGCCAGCTGGCTGGCGCAGGCGCGTGTCATCTCGCTCCTTGGCCCCGCTTACTGCGAAAGAGGAGCGGGAAGCGCGGACAGATCCACCTTCTGCGGCTGGCCGGTGTGGATGGATGCGGTGATCGTCTCGACCAGCAACGTGGACAGGATGCCCGCCTGCGGAGGCACGTACGGCTCTGTATCGTTACGGATCGCCTCGACCACCAGCGACAGGCGTTCAATCGGCGGCGGAGTGAGCGTCTCACTCTGTTGCCCTTCCTCCGGGTCGTCGGTAGAGAAAGTGACCTTGCGGAAATGTTCATAGAGCACGGCCGAACTTTGACCGTCAAAAAACTCAAAGAACCATTTGGAGATGACAGAGTTGCTGCCGGCGTCGCTCATCAGAAAGGTGGCGACAGAGTCGTTGGCGAAGCGGATGGTGGCGGCGGCGGTATCCACCATGTCGGCGCTGCCCAGTTCGCCGGGGTGGGTCACCTGGCCGCCGGTCGCGTAGAGCTCCACCGGCGCGCTGTCGTGAATCCAGCAGAGGTAGTCCACCATGTGAACGCCGACATCCCAGAGCGGGCCGCCGCCTTCGACGGGATGCCAGCGCCAGCGATTGAGGTCGGCGCGGCTCATCATACACTGGCTGTGGCTGACTCTTGGCGCGGCCAGGCGTTGGCGGATGGCGCACGCGGCGCCTGAGAAGCGGATAGAGAAGTTGAGCATCAGCTTGGTGCCTGCGGCCTGCATGGCGGCGTGGATGCGCAGGCAGTCGGCCGTGGTCATGGCCATCGGCTTCTCGAGGAAGAGATGCTTGCGGGCCTGGCAGGCGGCGACGGCCAGGTCGGCATGGGAGCTGTGGGAGGTGGCGATCGAAACGATATCCACAGCCGGGTCGGAGAAGACGCGCTCCGGATCGGTAGTAGCGTAGTCGGCGCCGTGCTGCGCTTGCAGCTGTTGCGCGGCGCCTTCGTGGATGTCGCAGAAGCCGCGCACGGCTACGCCGTCGGTAGCCGCGGCCCAGCCGGCATGTGCGCGGCCGGCGCCGCCGCAGCCGATGAGGGCATATCCCAGGGTGGGGGCTGACTTCGCGTTGTTTGTCGTCATGGATTCACCTCAGAGTTAACCATTCCTATTTTTGCGATGCGCTTCCAGTCTCCGGAACCGACTGCAGAGACAGTTGCTTACTTGGCTGCACAAGCGAACTTTTGCCCACCGGTACGCGAGGGAGGGCGAATCTTTTTATATATTTTTGCGAGTGGGGGACAATAGCAGTGCGTCAAGAGGTGAGCGGACGGAGCGGGCATGGCTACGCCTCCTGGGATCACATAAGATGCCACAAGAGCACCTTCACAATGCACCATCCCTCACGCGTTCCACATTGACGTGCCGTGGCGAAAGCATCGAGAATGCTCCTGTTGGTAAACTAACATAGGGGCGTCTTGTTTGTCCAGTAGAGGCCTTACAAGCTGCGCAGCGATCTCGGGCAGGACGGGGCTGGCTTGACAGATTTGCCAGCCCTCAGCTAACATCACTTTGGAAAGTGTTCACTGAATTCTTTAATCTAACAAAGGGAAGTGAGTTCGATATGGTATGGGTGCTCGATGGCTCGATTTGGCAGGAGGGTGACTGGTATGTCTCACACTGCAAAGACTTAGAAATAGCGAGCCAAGGGAAAACAGTTCAAGAGGCGCGGGAAAACCTGGAGGAGGCAATACGACTGTTTTTTGAAGTAGCCTCCTACACCGAGGTTATGGAATACCTCTCCCGTCTCGACCCAATCCCACCTTCTGAAATTCAAGGGCAACCTGAAATTCGGGTTATGCCGGCGCATCACGACTCTCAAAAAGTGAAGTGTGAGGTTGCCCTGAAGCATGCCTGGACTCAAACCTAGGCCAGCACGCGAAATCTGCGGAATTCCTGCAAAACATGGCTTTGAGCAAGTTAGGCAGTGCGGCAGCCATATCGTGATGCAGGCTCGCAAGGAAGATGAGTTCGGTCAGGAAACTACCATATCGGTTGTTGTGCACAACAAGAGCGAAATCCCCGTCGGAACAATTTCAAGCATCGTTAAACACGCAAAACTGGCCCGTAACCTCTTCGAATAACCCCGCTTCCACTGTTCGCTTCGTCTGTAAAGCAAGTTAGGTAACTCCCTCTGCAGAAGGGGTTGCCGGTTATACAATCCCTGCCCATCGAGACCGCACGCTGGTTAGACTTAGTCCTGCTAACTTGCCATCGTCTTTTTTTACACGAAAGCCCCATTTGTCTGAATTGCAGTTCTTGCGGCAGTGTCATTGGCCAGAGCGGATGGGTGCGCCGCGGCGGGCCGAAATTGTAGGACCATGACACACCATTCGGGTTGCTCTGCGGCGGTCATTGGGCCAAGCCGGTCGCAATGCTTTGAGTAGCGTCGCTGATCACTTTAGCATATACTGTATCCAGACATACCCACATTCCAGTCGCATGCGTACCGGCTTCGCCAACTGCGCGCGCGGTTCACGGGAGGAAGACATGGCAGGCAAAATCGCAGCCGGTGACCAGCAGGCTGGCAGCGGCGCGACGAGAGCAAAAGGGCTGACACCGGAGCAGATCCGGCAGTTCAAGGAGGAGGGCCTTCTGATCGTGCGCCAGATGCTGCCCCCAGAGGCGCTGCAGCCGCTGATCGACGAGCTTACACAGAAGGTAGACTTGGCGATCGGGGAGGCGACGCGGCAGGGCCTGCTCGACGCCAAGAACACTTATGACGGGGCGCCGTTTGCCAGCCGGCTGGCGCTGGCGTCCGCAGCCTGCAGGGACCGGAATTGGCTGTGGGAAAACTATTTTTCGCGGGGGAAGCCGATTTCGGCCGGCATGTTCACCCTGCGCACGTCGCCGGTGTTGCTGGACGCGACAGAGGCATTGATCGGGCCTGAAATCCTGGCCCATCCCCAGTTCGCGCTGCGCCCGAAGATGCCGGACCTGGACCTGATGGATATTCCCTGGCACCAGGACCTGGCCTACCTGATTCCTGATGAGGCGGGCGAGACGCTGGTCGTCAATTTCTGGATCCCACTCGTTAAGGCCACCGAGCAAAACGGCTGCATGCAGGTGATTCCGGGCTCCCACCGCGAGGGTCTGATAGCGCACGATCTGTGGCTCGAGACACCGGGCCATAAGGGGGCCCGAGGCATTGCCGACGCGGACCTGCCTGCCAGCAGTATTGTCACTTGCGAGGTGGATGCGGGGGATGTGTTGATGACGACGGAGCGGCTCGTGCATCGCTCGATTCCTAACCGGTCGCAGACGGTGCGCTGGAGCGTTGATACACGGTACAACCGGATTGGTCTACCAACGGGCCGGTCCAAAGTGCCGGGCTTTGTCGCCCGCAGCCGGCAACATCCCGACCGGGTCGCGCGCTCGCACAACGATTGGATTGGAAATCTGGCGGAGGCGGGACTGGACCGCTGGTTGCAGCCACTGCAGAGCAGACAATAAACGAGGCCAAGAGATGACCGAACATAATTTCAAACTGGGAATGTATCTGCCGGAATTGGGTCTGCCCTTCGACGAGTCATTGGCAAAGGCCAAAGAGATCGGGGCGGACTGTGTCTGGTTCAACACGCTTGGCACTGACGGCCCGTCCATGCGCGAGCTGGACGACGCCGCGGTGGATCGCATTGCGGAGCAGGTCGCGGGCCACGGACTTGAGATCTTTTTGATCAATGTCGGCAACCCGTTCAAGCAGATCCACCTGACCGATCTCGACGTGGACGGGATGGAGGAACATCCGGAGTTTCGGCGGGACATGGACGACATGGTGCGCTCGATGCAGATTGCGGCGCGCCTGGGTGTCGGCGCAGTGGGCGTGTTTACCTATGCGTGGCCGGGGGAGTATTCGGCCGCCAAGCCGACCTGGCCGATGCGCTGGTTGACGCGAGGCGGCTACATAGCCGACGCCGATATGGAGAAGCTGGTGCGGGCCTTTTCGCTGGCGCTGGAAGAGGCCGAAAAGTATGATGTCGACCTGGCGCTCTCGATGATGCCCTGGAACTACACCAATACGACCGGCAACTTCCGTCGACTGGCCGAGGCGCTCAACTCGCGCCGCATCAAGGTGATGTGGGGACCGGCTGACAACCTGAACAGCGGCGAAGCGGACGTGGCGACCGCCGGTTTTCTCAACATCAATCCCTATCTCTACGGGCTGCACCTCAAGGACCTGACCGTGAAGGACGGCCTCCAGCTTGATTTTTCGTACTGCCCGCTGGGCGAAGGCGACGTGGACTATCCCGCCATCCTGCGCAGCCTGCGAGAACGCGGCAGCGACGCGGTGTTGTCGGTGGCGACGCACTTTTTGCCGCCCAGCGGATCGCGGGAAGAGGCGATGCGCATCAACTACGCGAATCTGAAACGGTTGATCGCCGAGAGTTGATTTTTTTTGCAAAGGGATTTGTGCTCAGTTACAGGGTAATTGTTACTGTTCCTGTTTTGTGCTTGTTGTCTGAATCAGGATTTGCAGGATTTGGCGATTTTCAGGATGGCTGTAGCACCGCTTTATTGCCATTGATGCCATCTGCAGTGCCTGTTTTGACCAGCCCTTGCCTCGCTTGACCAACTCTTCATCCCGGCAACCATTCAGGCTTATTCGTCACCATCCTGGTTGGCAGCCGCCGCCATTCTCGACAGCCGACATGCTGCGATGACGGCGAACCGGTCGTGAGGCGTGTTTTTGTCGGGGGGCGTTGCGGGGGGAGTCCCCCCGCACAAGGGAGGGCCGAAGGCCCGACCGCCCAATAGCGAGAAGAGAGGGGAGGGGAGTGAGGAGTTAGAGAACACCTTTGGGCGGCTCACTCTGGGTCGCGAATTGGAAGTGGCTGAATCGTTACGATCCAGGATGGAATTCCGCCCAGAATCTGGGGAAAGACGCCACTTCTTTGCCGTTTTTCATGCGAAGTCGGTTGTGATATAATGGGCTTATCTTGGTCGGTAGGCCCGAGTCGTTACCGACCATGCCTTTTCACACGCCTAGTAGTCCATCAGGTATGGCCCATTTTCATTACAGACCGGACACGACCGAGATCCGTTCTGTCTTGGGAGAAGAGCACAGACAAACAGCCTCGCCTCTGTTTGCGGGACCGTAGTTCCGGCTGCAACTTACTGAATGTTGATCAGCCAGTACGCCGGCGGCGTCGCGCTGCGGGCCGTTCAGACGTTTCAAGCGTTTCAGTCACATCACATAATCGGATACGTTTACCCCATCACCTGGAGAGAAATCCATGTCAACGATGTTGAATGCCGCAACGCAACCAAGCAGACGCGCCTTTCTGAAAGGCATGACAGTGGCAGCCGGCGGGGCACTGCTCGCCGCCTGTGCCGCGCCCGGCGCGCCTGCCGGCGGGGGAGAGTCGATGGCAGATGACTCTGCCATGGAGGAGGCCGTAACCCTCCGATTCATGGCCTGGGGCGACATATTCGGTGATGTCCTCGATCTCTACAACGGTGCGAACGAGACCCAGGTCGAGATGGCGGTCAGCCCTTGGTCGGGGTACGCCGAAAAAATGTTGACCCAATTTGCAGGCGGCACCGCGCCGGAGATTCTGTGGGTGCAGGCGCCCTTCTTCCCCTTGCTTGTGCAGCGCTCGGTCTTCGCCCAAGTAGATGCGTTGATCGAAAGGGACGGCGTCGACGTGGACGGGCTTGTCGGCAGCCCTTGGGTCTGGGCCGGCTACCAGGGTAACGCCTACGGCGTGCCGTCGCATGGCGCAGTGCCGCGCGGCCTTGCCTACAACATCAGCCTCTTTGAAGAAGCTGGAGTCGAGTTACCCCGCTATGACGACTGGACCATGGACGAGATGGACGCCGCGGTCAAGGCAATCGCTAGCCCGCCGGACATCTGGGGAGCAGCTGTGCCGCCGAACATGATCTATCTGGACCTGATCATGTCAAACGGTGGCTCACTGTTCAACGAAGACGAGACCCAATGTCTGTTAAATTCGGATGAGGCGCGCGAGGCCTTTACGTATTCGGTCGATTGGCTGCTGGAATCGGGAGTCTCGCCCACGCCGAGCCAGCAGCAGTTGCTGGGCGAGCGCATCTTCGCCAGTGACAAGATCGGAATGGTAGCAGCCGTCCTCTCAGACTGGGACTCCTGGGGCGCGAATACGCAGGACTACGCCCTGAATGCGACAATGGCGCTGTGGCCGATGATGCCCGGCGGCAGTCGGGTGAGCACGGGGCAGTCCCATCCTTTTTCGATCCCATCCAACACTCCCTATGTCGACCAGGCCTGGGATTTCATCTCCTTCTATGTATGGGACGAACAAGCCATTACGGCGATGATCCAAAAGATCGCCATTCCTTACAAGTTCGCTGAAAATGCGGCCAAATTCGTGGATGATCCGGTCCAGCTTGACTTCATGACCAAACCGTTCACTTTCGGCGACACCTTTGTGCCGGAACACTGGGGCTCGAAGCCGACCGAAGTGCAGCGCGCCTTCACTTCAGAGTTGGAACTGATGCTCCTGGGCGACAGCTCGATCGAACAGGCCACCGACAACATGGTGGAGCAGATCAACGCCATTCAGGCCGAGGAGTAAAGTCTACCAGTGGCGAAGTAGTTTGCTTACGCAGGGGAGGCTCTCCGCCTCCCCTTTTTTCGTCATAGACATTTTCCTCGACTGCCATGCAGGCGGGGCAGACCCGGAAAGCGCGTCAGCCGCGGAGGAGGAACAAAGTGAGTAGGATTACGATCGATCACGTTGCCATTATGGTCAGTGATCTGGAAAAATCCCTGCATTTTTACCGGGATATTCTCGGCATGGAGGTCGTCTCGCCGGAGGAGCACGATGGCGGCCCGATCGATGAGATGACGGCAATGTCTAATGTACATATGCGCGAGTATCGTCTGCGCCCGCCCGGCGGCATCAACGGCCACACGCGCAGTTCGGAACAGGGCTTTACCTTCGACCTGATCCAATGGGTCAATCCGGCAAGCCCAACCGGCCGGCAGCCGCTACACCATGTACCCAGCGCGCATTTCTGTTTTGGCGTCGAGGATGTGCCGGCCACCTATGAACGTCTGAAGGCGGCCGGCGTAGAGTTGGTTTCGCCGCCGGTGCGCTTCGCCGACGAAGGCGATTGGCACGTCCTCTTTTTCTACGACCCGGATGGCAACCTGCTCGAACTCAACGAAATTGGCACCGGCGAGCAGGTGCCGCACGACTTCAATTGGAACGCTGCCTGATCATACGCAAGACTTTGCCGACGGCGGGCAAGCATTCGAGACATCCCAGCGAAGCGGCATTGTCCGTTGCCGCGCGGCGCAATCAGCAAAAGGAATCGCAATGCGAGATGTAGCCTATTGGCCCAAAACATTTCTGGACGAGATTGAGGAGAAAACGGTCGACAACGGCATCCTGTTCTGGGCGCTAGGGGGGCCGAGCTTCGTCTACCGCACGCCGGAAACGATGATCTGGATCGATCCCTACTCCTACGGTACGCCTGACGACGCGGTGCCGGACGCCTACCGCGCAACGGCGATCCCGATCAGACCCGACGAAGTGCGGGTTGCCGACATCCTCATCTCCACCCATGATCATGTAGATCACTGTCATGACGGCACCCTGGTGCCCATCGTAGACAACACGGACGCTTTCTGTGTGGCCCCCAGCTCCTCGGCAAAGCTCATGCGCGAGTTCGGCATCGCCGATGACCGCATCCGCGAGGTAGCGCCGGGCGATTCGATCCAGTTCCGCGACGTGGAGATCCAGGTCTATCCTTCCTACGATCCGAACGAGCCGCAGGCGGTGACTTTCGTCTTTTCGTCGGGCGGGACGAGGCTCTTTGTCTCGGGCGACACCTGGGATGGTCCGGCTATCGCCGAGATTGGAGCGGAGCACGACTTGGATCTGGCTCTGCTGGCCTTTGGCCGCACATGGTACATGGAGGTGGAGAAGCTGCTGGCGGTGGCGCAGAAGCTCGGCCCCAAGACGCTTCTGCCCTTTCACTGGGAGTTCTGGCGCAACCACACCGGCGATATCGGTAAGCTCTTTGAACTTTACCACCGGCAGCAACCGGAGTTTGACATTCGCATATTGCTGGTAGGCGACTCGCTGCACCTGCCCGCCAAGAACGGAAAGTAGGGCTTGCTGTTTGCGCGGTCGCACGCCCGGAGGAAAATTCGAATGGGTCGATTGCAAGGCAAAGTCGCAGTTGTCACGGGAGCCGGCCAGGGGCTGGGACGGTCGACCGCGCAACGCTTCGCGACGGAGGGCGCCAAGGTCGTCGTCGCCGACATGAACGGGGAAACCGCCCATGACACGGTCGGGGCGATCGCTGCCGCCGGCGGCGAGGCGATGGCAGTTGTCGTTGATGTGAGCAGCGCGCATGATGCGGAACGGATGGTGTCAGCCACACTGGCCGAATATGGCCGCGTTGACATCCTGATTAACAACGCCGCCACGTTCGGCAGCGGCAAACATATTGCCGAGATCGATGAAGAGGAGTGGGACCGGGTGATGCAGGTGAATCTCCGGGGCCCGTTCCTGTGCTCGAAGTTCGTGATCCCGCCGATGCGGCGCCAGGGTGGCGGCAGCGTCGTCTTTGTGTCTTCGATGTCCGGCGTGGTGGGGAACGAACTGCAGGCGGACTACAACACCTCCAAGCACGGCCTGATCGGCCTGGCTCGTTGCCTGGCGCAGGACTGCGGAGAAGAGGGCATTCGCGCCAACGTCGTCTGTCCTACGGGGATGAATACACCGATGATGGCGCGCACGCCGCCGGAAAACGTCGCGCCCTACGCCGCCATGACCATGTTTTCGCGTTTCGCCGAGCCGGAGGAGGTGGCGAATGCGATCCTGTTCCTGGCCAGCGATGAGGCTTCCTATATCACGGCGGCGGTGCTGATGGTGGATGGCGGTGCTACCGCGATCCAGCCTTCCGGCCGGCAGCTCAGAGAAGGGGCGGCCAGGTATCTGCGGCGAGTGGGAAGCAAGCCTGCTTGACGAGCCGCGAAGCGGAATGCTATACTCCAGCGTGCTGAAGCAACTTGCCCCTTTTCTCACCAGAGGGCTATTACTGACTGTTCGAGATGCTCAAAACGCCTCTGGCCGGCGCGGCTCCGACTCCTTCTCTGTGCACTTGTTCGGCAGGGCGGATACCTCCACTTCCTCACAAAAAGAGTTGATATGAAACTGTCGAAAGAACAACTGAACCTGTTCCACGATTTCGGATTTCTGGTCTTCCGCCAGCTGCTTTCAGCGGAGGAGATAGCGTTGTACAGCCGTGAGTTCAATGCGGGGCTGGACTCCTGGATTGACGGCGGCAAGCACGACGGCAAGAGCCGCCATTACGCTTCGCTGATGGAGGAGCAGTCCCCCTTCATCGCCGGATTGGCCCACGATCCTCGTTTTGCCCCCGTGGCCGAACAGCTGTTGGGCAAGGATGTGCTGGCAATTGCGGTGGACGGAAACTACCATGTCGATGACACGCGCTGGCACCCCGATACCGGGTCGCTGGACTACACGGCCGTCAAGTTCTGCATCTATCCGGATCCATTAGACGGGAACAACGGCGCCCTGCGCGTCATTCCCGGCTCCCACCGCGATCCGTTCCACAGCCAGATCAGCCGTGAACCTGAGACGGCATACAACCTCGCCCAGGCCGACGTGCCTTCCTATACGTTCGTATCGCAGCCGGGCGATGTACTGGCATTCAACGTCGCCCTTTGGCACGCCGCATTTGGCGGGAACAACCACCGCCGGCAGGGAGTCGTCGTCTATTACGAAGATCCGGATACGCCCGGGGCCACGGCCGCCATCCAGGAACAGATGCGGGGTAACCACAGAGCCTTTGCGCAGGCCGGCCGCCCTATGTACGGTCCACACTGGCGCTCGATCGACGATGCCCACCACCAACGCTGGATTCGACGGCTGGCGGAATTGGATGTACTGGAATCAAATTGAACGGGGAGGGAGCAAACTGTGATCAGTTCAATAAACGTGATGG
Source organism: Caldilineaceae bacterium (assembly GCA_965221345.1). Classification (GTDB taxonomy): domain Bacteria; phylum Chloroflexota; class Anaerolineae; order Caldilineales; family Caldilineaceae; genus Bin5. The sequence goes on along the minus strand of CBDCSD010000002.1, from coordinate 2,417,707 downwards.
ATCATATATCGGTGACGGTGAGCGACATGGAGCGCTCGCTGGCGTTTTACCGTGACCTGTTGGGAATGGAGCAGATCGAAACGCACCGGCTGGAAGGCGAGACGATCTCGAAAATGGCAGGCAAAGGTGATGTGATCATGCAGGTAGTGCGGCTGCAGGCGCCGGAATCGCCGGGGATGCTGCTCGACTTGCAGGAGTATGTGCAGCCGCAGGGAAAAGTCTCGAACGGAAAGCTGGGAGATGTGGGCCACTCTCATATCTGTTTTGGCGTTCCGGACATGGCACAGGCCTACCAGGAACTGAAGGCGGAGGGGGTTGCCTTCGTGTCGGAGCCGGTCAGCTTCGATCTCGGTTGGGCCATCGTCCACGTGGTCTTCTTTGAGGACCCGGACGGCTACATTCTGGAACTGATGCAGGTGCCCTACGAGACCAAGGATGGCGAGCATTGATGCAAAAGATGGTCGGGGAATCCCGCAGGAGGTAGCCAGTGCCGCGTTATAGTCTTGACGACCAGGTAGCGATTGTCACCGGGGCCGGGCGAGGCATCGGCCGGGCCATAGCCATGCGTTTGGCGCAGGAGGGCTGCCTGGTGACGGTTGCCGACCTGGATGGCGGGACGGCCGCGCAGGTCGCTGCCGAAATTCGGGAGCTTGGCGGCCAGGCCCTGGCGCACCAGATGGACGTGACCTGCAAAGAAGAGGTGCAGCGGATGGTCCGCCAGACCAGCGATCAGTTGGGTAGCTTGCGCATCCTCGTGAATAACGCCGGCATCGGCGCGATCGCGCCCTTGCTGGAAACCGACGAAGAGACGTGGGATGCCCTGATGAATGTAAACGCCAAGAGCGTACTGTTGTGCTCCCAAGCCGCGGCGCGACAGATGATCGAGCAGGGCGGAGGCGGCCGCATCATCAACAACGCTTCGGGGGCTGGCAAAGTCGCGCCCGGCAAAAATTTGCCTTTGGGGGCCTATGCCGCCAGCAAACATGCCGTTGTTGCCCTTACCAAGCAGATGGGGCTGGAGCTTTCCGACCACGGCATCCTGGTAAACTGCGTCTGCGCCGGCATCGTCGATACGCCGATGTGGGATCTGATCGACCGGGAGACTGCCGCGCGTCGCGGCGTGCCGGTGGGTACGGTCAAAGCGGAAGCCGTCGCAGGCATACCGGTGGGCCGCATCCAGCAGCCCGAAGATGTCGCCAACCTGGTTGCTTTCCTGGCCTCCGACGACGCCAGCTATATGACCGGCCAGACCTACAACGTGAGCGGCGGCCTCCTACCTTATTGACCAGAGCGGATCACAGATGGCAAATCGGCTGCAGGGCAAGGTAGCGGCGATCACCGGCGCGGGCATGGGCCTGGGACAAGCAGTCGCTACGCTGTTCGCGACCGAGGGCGCCCGGGTCGTGGTCGGGGAGATCAACGGGGAGAAGGGCCAGGAAACGGTCGACCTGATCCAGGCGCAGGGCGGCGAGGCTATGCTTGTTCAGATGGATGTACGGCAGCCGCGGGATGCCGAACGCCTGACGCGCGCCACAGTGGAGGCATTCGGTCGGTTGGATGTGCTGGTCAACAACGTGGGCGTACAGATAAACAAGGATGTGGTCGACACCAGTGAAGAGGAGTGGGACTTCGTCGTCGATACGAACCTGAAGAGCATGTTTCTGTGTTCGAAATACGCAGTTGCGCAGATGCGGCAACAGGGCGGCGGAAATATTATTTGCATCTCTTCGCTTTCGGGCCTGGTGGGCAACGGGCTGCAGGCCTCATACAACGCCAGCAAGCATGGCGTTATCGGCCTTGTCCGCTCGATGGCCGTCGACCATGCAGCCGACAACATCCGCGTCAATGCCGTTTGTCCCGGCTCGATGAATACGCCGCTGACTGAGACGATACCGGAAGAAAAACTGGCCCCCTACAGGGAAGCGAATCTTCTGAAACGTTTCGCCGCACCAAGCGAAATCGCCCCGGCTGCCCTATTTTTGGCCAGCGATGAAGCCTCTTTCGTAACCGGTTCGGTGCTTGTGGCCGACGGCGGCTTTACAACTCTCTGAAACTCAGAACTGATTGAATCCAGCCAGCGCAAGGCCCATGGCCTGCCATCATAGCCAGGTGACCCAATGACGAAGCGATTGAACGTCCTCTTTCTGCCCCATCCGATCAAAGTTTCGATGTTCAATCCATGGGGGCTGGACGTGGTAAAGGCTGTCAGCCGTAACCATGACATCCACGTATTGGACTACGATAAACCGCTGGCGGCCCAGTTCAAAGGCATGGACGCAGTCATCGACCACGGCGGCTCGGCCGGCACGCGCGAGATGGTCGACGCTGCCACCGACGCGCGCCTGTGGCAGATCCTGGGTACGGGCTTCGATCACTTCGACCTGGACTACTGGAAATCCAAGGGCATTCCGGTGGCAAACTGCCCGGGCGCCTTCAGCGCCGTGGCGCTGGCCGAGTCGGCGATGATGTTCATTCTGATGCTGACCCGCCGCTATCCGGAGGCGCGGGCGCGGCTGGACGAGGGCGAACTATACGAACCGATGGGCCTGGAATTGGAAGGGCTGCAACTGGGCATCGTCGGCTTTGGCGCCAGCGGCATCGAGTTGGCGCGCCGCGCCCGGCCATTCGGCATGAAGATCGCGGCCATCGACATACGGGAAATCAGCGACGCGGAACGGCAGGAGTTCGGCCTCTCGTTTGTGGGAACGCCGGATGACCTCGAAAAGGTCGTGGCCGAATCGGACATCCTTTCGCTTCACCTGCACCTGAACAGTGATACACGCCATATCATTGACGCTCGCATGTTGGGCCTGATGAAACCGACCGCCTCCATCATCAACGTTGCCCGCGGCGCGTTGATCGATGAGGATGCGCTGGCCCAGGCGCTGCTTGCAGGTAATCTGGGAGGCGCCGGCATTGATGCCTATAGCCAGGAGCCGCCGGATGTCAGCTCACCTTTCTTCAGCCTGCCGAACGTTATCGCTACCCCCCATACGGCCGGTGTCACTGACGGAACCTCTCGCAAGCGCGCGCAATGCGCCGCGGACAATGTAGACAGAATTGCAGCCGGATTAGAGCCACTGTACCGTATCGACCTCGAGTAACGTCGGGACGATTGCTTCCGCAGGGGGTAGGCCGGTTACCTGATGGTGACCGGACGGAAACCTGTTGGCTACAATGTGAAGGTAGGGTCTGACATATGAATACCATCAGCGTGGAAAGTCAAGTTGGCGTAGCCTCTGCAAAACGCATTCGCATGGGCCGCCTCGCGCGCGGCGAGGCATTGGCCGGCTATCTGACGATCGCGCCCTGGCTGCTGGGTTTCCTGCTCTTTGAGTTTGGGCCTCTCCTCTCCTCCTTTTACCTCAGCTTCACCAAGTTCGATGTTCTCACCACTCCACAGTGGGTAGGGTTCAAAAACTGGGACAAGATGCTGTTCAATGATCCTCTTGTGTGGCACAGCGTGAAGGTCACGGCTATCTACTCAGTGGGCGCCGTCAGTTTGGGGCTCGTCCTGGGTCTTGGGCTGGCCTTGTTTCTCAACCAGGATGTACGCGGCCTCTCCTTTTACCGCACAGTATTCTACACACCAGCGGTAGTATCCGGGGCGGCGGTGGCGATGATGTGGCTATTGCTCCTCAATCCCGAGGCCGGCGTCGTCAACCGCATTTTGGCATTGGTTGGGATTCCGGGACCGGCTTGGCTGTTTGATCGCCAGTGGGCGCTGCCAGCCTTTATCATCATGAGCGTCTGGGGCGTCGGCGGCGGCATGGTACTCTATCTGGCCGCTCTGCAGGGGGTGCCGTCTGAACTGTATGACGCCGCAATGATCGACGGCGCTGGTGCATTGCCCAAACTCTGGTTCGTCACCCTGCCGATGATTTCACCGGTAATCTTCTTCAATCTGATCATGGGCATCATCGGCTCGTTTCAGGTCTTTACCAGCGCTTTCATCATGACCAGTGGTGGTCCGGCCAACGCCACCTATTTCTTTGTGCTGGGCATCTATCTGAACGCATTCCAATTCCTGAAAATGGGGTACGCGTCTGCCCTTGCCTGGATGTTGGCCGTAATTATCCTGGTGCTGACATTGGTCGCCTTCCGAAGTTCGGGCCGTTGGGTCCACTATGAGGGTCAGATCAGATGATGAGGAGACCGGCACAATGACCGAGTCGACTTTTGACCGACCTGCGCCCGCTCTCGCTGACGCGCGGCGGCAGAACACGATCGCCAAAAGGGTGCGCGCCATCTCCAAGTTGCTGATTCACCTGGCGCTGATCCTGGGCGGAATCGCCGTGTTGATTCCTTTTTTCTGGATGGTCTCTGCCTCGCTCAAGCCCGATTGGGAGATCTTCCTGATGCCGCCAACATGGGTCCCTGAAGAACCGCTTTGGCAGAACTATGCCATCGTCCTGACCGGACATCGCCCCGATGCGGAGGGATCACGCGCCGGACAAGGATGGAGTTTCCTGGGCTTTGTGTGGAACTCACTCTATGTCACGGCGTGGGTTATGGTCGGACGGCTGCTTACCGCGTCTTTGGCGGCCTACGGTTTCGCCCGCTTGCGCTTTCCGGGACGCAACTATTTGTTCATCGTCATGCTGGCGACAATGATGGTGCCCGGCCACGTTACCATGATTCCTCTATACTTCATCTTCAAGTGGCTGAAAACACTTGACACCTACTGGCCTTTGGTCCTGCCCGTGTGGTTCGGGGGCGGCGCATTCTTTATCTTCCTTCTGCGTCAATTCATCAACAGCATTCCCCCGGACTACGACGATGCAGCCCGCATCGACGGTTGCAGCTGGCTGGGGGTCTACTTTCGCATTATTCTGCCAATGATCAAACCCGCCCTGGGCGCCGTGGCCATCTTCTCGTTCATGGCCAGTTGGAACGATTTCATGGGGCCGCTCATCTATTTAAGCTCGATGGACAAATACACCGTCGCCATCGGCTTGCATTTCTTCAGGAACAACGCCAGCGCCTCGGCCCGGCCGCTATGGAACCTGATGATGGCTGCTTCGGTCGTGGCCATGGTTCCGCCCCTACTGCTGTTCTTCTTCGCGCAACGCTACTATATTCAGGGCATTGTCGTTTCAGGCATCAAAGGATAATCCCCCAAAGGCCGTCGTCCGACTGGGCCAAGGCCGCCAATCATGTCGAAACTCGCGTTAACCAGGCGCCGTTTCTTGAAGTTGGCCGGCGCCGCGGTCGCATCCGGCGCGGCCGGTTTGGGATACGGCTTGCTGGAGCCGGGATGGGTGGATGTGGAGCAGGTCACACTCACACTTCCGGGGCTGGCCGAACGGCTTGCCGGCCTACGCATTGCCCAGATCTCCGATATCCATCTCAGCCGCTTCACCTCCGCCGACAAACTGCTGGCCGCCATCAGCCGCGTCAACCGGTTGCAGCCGGACCTGGTAGCGATAACCGGCGATTTCGTTGGGCACGAAGCCCGCTATGCCGCCGGCTTGATCGAGCCTCTGCGGATGCTGGAGCCGCCTGCCTATGCGGTCTACGGCAACCACGACCTGTGGACCGACCGCGATGCGGTGGGCGCCGCTTTGGCCGAGACGCCGGTTGTCCTTCTGGTCAATCAGAACGCCGAGGCGGCGCCGGGACTGATTGTCGCCGGGGTGGATGACGCTTGGTCAGGCGATCCCCGCCCACAGCAAGCGCTTGCCGGTGCGCCCTCGGGCTATACGACCCTGCTTCTCTGTCACGAACCGGACTACATCAACAGCATCCGCCGTGCGAATGCGCCGGTTGCCCTCCAACTGAGCGGCCACAGCCACGGCGGCCAGGTTCGGCTGCCATCAACGCGACCCGATGGCACTGGTTTGGCGACTCGGGCCCCAGTCTTGCCGCACATGGCAACCCAATATCCCATCGGTCACTATCAATTAGGGGGTTACCAACTCTATACGAACCGCGGCCTGGGCGTCTGGCCTCTCCCCTTTCGTTTCAATTGCCGACCGGAAATCACTCTTTTCACGCTTCAACCAGCCTGAAAGGTGGAAGCGGCCTTACTGCCCGACAGACGCTACTGCATCAGAATGGAAATACATACCGGTTGAGCAATTGCGCGCGCGAGGGGCGCAGGCAGTTTACGCATCTATTTGACGCTGTGTTTTCCTTATGCTAGAATTTTTGCGGGGCAGTGAAGGGTCCTAGTTGCAGGTAGAGACCCAGGCAGTTGCTTACGCTGACCATTCTGACCCCGTGGACCGCAAGAGGACTTATGGATTCCAAACGAATTCGCAACGGCATGATCTACTTCCTTCTGGTTGTAGCTCTTGGCGCGTTTCTCTATATTGTCCTGAACAGACAGGGCAACAACATCTCGGCGACCATTTCCATCGCAGAGATTGCGTCCCTTGTCCGCGGCGGCAACGTGCAGGAACTTCACGTAGACGGTGACGAAGTAATCGCCTATTCCGGTGGCAAGTTGATTGGCTCCCGCAAAGAGACCGGTATCGGCCTGATCGAAACGCTTGAAAATCTCGGCGTAACCGAAGATCAACTTTCCGCCGTCAATGTAGAGATCGAAGCGCCCAGTGGATGGGAAGTGTACGGCAGCATCTTGCTGGCCTTGTTGCCGATTTTGCTGATCGCAGTCTTTTTCATCTTCATTTTGCGCCAGGCCCAGGGCGCAGGCAACCAGGCCTTCAGCTTCAGCAAGAGCCGGGCACGTATGTTCACCGGCGACAAACCGAATGTCAACTTCAGCGACGTGGCCGGCAATGAAGAGGCCAGACAGGATCTGGAAGAGGTGGTTGATTTCCTGAAAGAGCCTCAGAAATTCGCGTCTCTAGGCGCCCGCATCCCCAAAGGTGTCCTGCTGGTTGGGCCGCCCGGCACCGGCAAGACGTTGATGGCGAAGGCGGTTTCCGGTGAAGCAGGTGTGCCATTCTTCAATATCAGCGGTTCCGAGTTTGTAGAAATGTTTGTTGGCGTCGGTGCCAGCCGGGTGCGTGACCTGTTCGAACAGGCCAAGAAGAACTCCCCGTGCATTATCTTCATCGACGAGATCGACGCGGTCGGCCGCCACCGCGGTGCAGGGTTGGGCGGCTCTCACGATGAACGCGAGCAAACTCTCAACCAGATTCTGGTCGAGATGGACGGCTTCAACACGGACGTCAATATCATCATCATCGCCGCGACCAACAGGCCCGATATCCTGGACCCGGCGCTGCTGCGGCCCGGTCGCTTCGACCGCACAGTGATGATGGATTCGCCGGACGTGAAGGGGCGGCGGCAGATTCTGGATGTCCATGTGAAAGGCAAACCGCTGGCGACAGACATCGATCTGGAAATCGTCGCCAAGCAGACGCCTGGATTCGTCGGCGCTGACATCGAAAACCTGGTGAATGAAGCTGCGATTCTGGCTGCCCGCCGCAATCGACGATCGATCGGTCTCGCCGAGTTCCAGGAAGCCATCGAGCGGGTCATTGCCGGACCGGAACGGCGCAGCCGCGTCATGTCTCCCAAGGAAAAGGAGATCATTGCCTATCATGAGGCCGGTCACGCGGTGGCGATGCACGTGCTTCCCCACCACGACCCTGTGCATAAGGTCACTATCGTTCCTCGGGGGATGGCCGGCGGATATACGATGCCTTTGCCGGAAGAAGAGTCGAACCTGAGCACAAGAGATAAGTTCCGTGATGAACTCGCGGCGCTTTTGGGCGGACGGGTCGCGGAGGAGATTCGCTTCGAAGACATAACAACCGGCGCCAGCAACGATCTGGAGCGGGTGACGACCATGGCCCGCATGATGATCACCCAATGGGGCATGAGCGACGCGCTAGGCCCGTTACAATACGGTGAACGCGAGGAGATGGTGTTCCTGGGTCGCGGCATTGCCGAAACCCGCAACTACAGCGACAAAGTGGCCCAGGAGATCGACGAAGAGGTGCGTAAGCTGGTAGACGATGCCCATCGCCGCTGCCATGAGATTCTGACGTCCTATGAGGACCGCCTGGACGCGGTGGCAGCAGCTCTGCTGGAGCATGAGACATTGCACTCTGGGGAGTTCCAGTCGATTATGCGGGGCGAAGATCCGTTCCAGTCTGTTGACGATGTCGAAGAGAGACAACCCAGCGGTACACCTTCCTCAGAACGGGACGGCAGTGAGCTGCCTCGTGAGGAAGATAGCCGTGACCAGGAGCTGGGCTTGAGCGGGGGAACGTTGCCAGCCCCCGCCTGAGAGACGCATCATGCCCGCAACCGACAGATCACATCCATGAATTTGCTTGGCCTCGCCCCTCAGGGCGGGGTCTTCTCACATTTTCTGATTGCCTTTTCCAATGCACTGCAGGACCTGACCGAAACGTGTCCCGCCTTATCTATCACCTTGACCGCATGTTGCTGGCCGGTGCGCCGGTTGTCCGCTGGATAGGCGGCCTGCTTCTGTTCGTCGGCGCAATGGGCGCCTTCGGGCTGGTTCCCGGCCGTTTCTTTGCGACCGGGCTTTGCCTTGTTCTCCTCATTGCCTTCATCTTGCTCCGCCGCCACTGGCGCAGCCGGGATTATGTACAGTTTCGCGAAGCGCCCCCTCCGGCGGTCACGCCTCAGCCCATGGCGCCGTCGGACAACGTGCCCATCCACGCCAGCGGCTACTTCACCGTCGAAGAAAAGAGCGAACGATTTACCTGGTTACAGGGATATTACCGCACATTCGCGACGCGGGAACATGCTGTCATCTGTCTGGTGCAGCCCAAACGTTTTCTGTTGGCGGAGTGGCCGGAAAGAGATACGGGCATGTGGTACGTCTTCTTTTTCCCGAAGGAGGTCCGCAATATCCGCTATGGCACTGTCAGGTTCGGGCGCACGACTCAGCCTTGCCTGGCAATCGAACACGATATTCACATTCCCAAACGCGGTCGTTTCAGTCGGGAACGCACGGTTCAGGAGACGGTCATCCTGGCTTCACATACAGAAGAGGATATACGCCGAATCCTGGCGGACCTTCTGCATGACACCCATGCCAAAAAAGAAGAAGAACCGCCGAGCCAGCCGCTCCAGCCTCTCCCGAAACCGGCCCACAATGGACATGTGAATATCCCCTTGGGAGAAACCCGCCGCCTGGATTGATCCGGTACGAGCAGGAAAACACTACGCCGCGTATGACCTCACCGCAATCCGACCGTCCATCTTGGGATGAGTATTTCCTCCACATCGCCTTCACCGTGGCTGCGCGCAGCACCTGCGATCGAGCCCATGTGGGTGCAGTCATCGTCCGCGACCGACGCATTTTGGCGACCGGCTACAACGGCGCCCCCACCGGCCTTCCTCACTGTGACGATGTCGGGCATCTGATCATTGACGGCCACTGCGTGCGTCCGCTCCACGCTGAGCAGAACGCCATCATTCAGGCAGCGCTCCATGGCGTCGGCACGGCCGGCAGCATGATCTACGTAACCCACCAGCCGTGCATCACCTGCGCCAAGATGATCATCAATGCAGGAATTGAACGGGTGGCATACGCCGGCCCCTACCCGGACGAAAACAGCCGCCGCTTTCTGCGGGAGGCGGGCATAGCCCTGGTCCAGATGCCGACGCCTTAGCCGCGGGAGCGGGCGCGCGTCGTTGATTCGCAGCCGCGCAACACGACGCAATAGAGCCATCCCCAAACGGTCGGTAGAAGAATGGCCCGGGAATCCGGCAGGCCCCGGATCGCTTCCAGCCCGTCCTCGACATTTTTGCATTACTGCTGGAAGCGCTTGCCCTTCCCCCCACCCGCTGCAGAGCCAGTAGCATTTGGCAGCCATACAGGTAGTCTTAGCTAAACGCTCGGCGTTCGCACTCTGGAAATGTGACTGTCAGGCAAAGAGGGTTGACTTTCCTGGCAGAGCTGTCCGGAGTTTTGCCGCCTCTGTTGGGATGCACACCAAGCTGCCGCGAAAATTGACAGTTTGCCTCGGCTGGCGTATACTCTGCACCAACATCTGAACACGAAAGACTGTGAACCGGAATAGTAGCGCTCAAAGCGGGTTCCAGAGAGTCCCGGACTGGTGGAAACGGGACAGCAGCGCAGAGTGTGAATGGACCGGGGAGTCGGATGGCGAACAGTGGGTACATGATGATCTGGCGGCATGAAGTCCTGCCAGAGGAACACAGGCCCACCTAATAGCCGGTCCCGGAGACGCCACCGTTATCAGGGCGCTGCGGCTCAGTCAGATACGTATTCATACGAGATCATCTGTCCGCGACGAGTGAGACTGGTGCTGGCATCCCTTGCGTTTCATGCAAGGGATTTTTTGTTGCCCATCATACACCGGTCTAAACAGGGTGGCACCGCGGGCGTCTGAACAGGCCTCGTCCCCGACAGCAGAGAGAATTCTCTGCTATTGGAGACGAGGTCTTTTTTGTAAGACGGACACCTTGGCCAGAAATCAAGGGAAGAGGAGAAAGTCCATGGCAATCTACAGTCCTTCACTTGAGGAAGTACAGGAGTTGGCGGCCACCGGCAACACGATCCCGGTTTTCCGGGAATTGCCAGCCGACCTGGAGACGCCGGTTTCAGTCTATCTGAAGTTGCGGAACGGCGGCCCCTCCTTTCTGCTGGAATCGGTGGAAAAGGGGGAGCAGGTAGGACGGTACAGCTTCCTTGGCGTACGTCCGCCCCTGACCTTGTGCGCCCAAGGGGATCAGTTGGTGATCGGCGGGGCCGACGGCGCCGAGTTGGAACGCCGCCAAGGTGACCCGTTCGAGGCCGTCCGCAACCTGTTGGCAGACCGCTGTCCGGTGGAGGTGCCGGGCCTGCCGCGCTTCTCAGGCGGCGCGGTCGGCTATTTCGGTTACGATACGGTGCGCTTTATCGAGCGCCTGCCCGCTACCGCGCAAAGGAAGCTGGACATCCCGGACATGGTGCTGATGTTCAGCGACAATCTTGTCGTCTTCGATCATGTCAAGCACAGGCTGCTGGTCATTGCCAACATGCTAATCGATGGGCAAGGCCCGCCTACTGTCGAACAGGTACAAGTAGCCTACGCCGATGCCGTCGCACGCATCGACGAAATTGTCAGTGACCTGCGCCAGCCGCTCACGCCGCCAAAGAGTCCCGCTGTAGACGGGGACGCCGAGTGGAGCAGCAACTTCAAACAAAAGGAGTACGAGGAGGTTGTGCGCACAGCAAAAGAGTATATCGCGGCCGGCGATATTTTCCAGGTGGTGCCCAGCCAGCGCCTCAGCCGATCGACGAATGCGGAGCCGTTCACGATCTACCGCGCGCTGCGCATGCTGAACCCGTCGCCCTATATGTACTTTCTGGAGTTCAACGGCGTGGCCGGACTGGCTGAAACGTCCGGCAGCGATGAGCCGCTGTGGATAATCGGATCCAGCCCGGAAATGCACGTGATGCTCGAAGACGGTCGCGCCTACCTGCACCCCATCGCGGGGACGCGCTGGCGAGGCCAGACCGCAGCCGAGGACGACGCCCTGGCAGAAGATCTGTTGAACGACCCGAAGGAGCGGGCAGAACACGTGATGTTGGTCGATCTGGGGCGCAACGACCTGGGGCGTGTGTGCGAATATGGCACCGTCAAGGTACCGGAAATGATGGTAATCGAACGTTACAGCCATGTCATGCACATCGTCAGCGATGTGCAGGGCGAACTGGCGCCCAACCACGATGCCATCAGCCTATTGAAAGCAACTTTCCCGGCGGGCACGGTTAGCGGAGCGCCAAAGGTGCGGGCGATGGAAATCATCGAAGAGATGGAGGGTCTGCGGCGCGGGTTATATGCCGGCGCGGTCGGCTACATCGACTACGACGGCACGATGGACACCTGCATCGCCATTCGCACGATCGTGATGCAGGGCAAGACCTGCCACCTGCAGGCGGGAGGCGGCGTCGTCGCCGACAGTGACCCCACCTATGAGTGGGAAGAGACGCTGAACAAGGCCAAGGCCCTCTCCGCAGCGGTACAGCGGGCCGAGGAAGGACTCGATGACTAAGACAATACAGGAGCCGACAATTCTATCTCTTTGTCGCCAATCCGGGAGGGGAAAATGACACAGAAAAGACGAATTCTGACCGGCGACCGTCCGACGGGGAAACTGCACCTGGGCCACTATGTGGGCAGCTTACAGTACCGCCTGGCATTCCAGGAGGAGTATGAATGCTTTTTCATCATCGCCGACCTCCATATGCTTACGACGAAGCCAACCAAGGAGGACATCGCGCAGATCGGGGAAAATGCCCGCGATATCGTTCTCGATCATCTGGCGATTGGTATCGATCCGTCCAAGACTTCGTTCTATCTGCAATCGGCGGTGCACGAGATCTACGAAATGCACCTGATTCTGAGCGGCATGGTGACGGTTGAACGCTTGCAGCAACTGCCCACGATCAAGGATATGGCCGCGGCGGCCGAGATGGAGCAGATGCCCTATAGCCTGCTCGGCTACCCTGTGCTGCAGGCCGCCGACATCCTGATGCCGCGCGCGCATCTGGTGCCCGTGGGCAAAGACAACGAGTCCCACATTGAAATCAGCCGCCAGATTGCGCGCCGCTTCAACAATGCCTATTCCGAAGTCTTCCCCCTGCCGGACGCCTATATCGTCGGCGGCACGCTGGTTGGCACCGACGGACAGGCCAAGATGAGCAAGAGCCTGGGCAATGCGATCCTTCTCAGCGACGACTCGGCCACGGTCAGGAAACGGGTAATGAGCATGTACACCGATCCCAATCGCATTCGCGCCGACATTCCCGGCACGGTCGAAGGCAACCCGGTCTTCAGCTATCACGACACCTTCAACCCCAACAAGGCGGAGGTGGAAGATCTGAAAACCCGGTATCGGCAAGGCGCTGTCGGCGACGTGGAGGTGAAGACAAAGCTGTTCAACGCCCTGGAGAATTTCCTCGCACCAATCCGTGAACGACGGGCACACTACGCCGAACAGACCGGATTCACCGACCAGTTGATCTACGAAGGTACGCAGCGGGCACAGGAAGAGGCCCGGCTTACGCTCATGGAAATGAAGAAAGCGATGGGACTGACGGGTGTGTGGAATCGCATTCGCCGCTCGAATGAGCGCCGCCAGAAAAGGCTGGCAAAGGCTTAGGCCTGAATTCAGAGGAAAGGAGCGGGGCAATGATCGCCGTCATCGACAATTACGACAGCTTCACGTACAATCTGGTTCAGTTCTTGGGCGAAATCGTCAAGGAGACCCCCTTGCCCGGCGGGGAGGAGGCCAATCTCATTCAGGTTTGGCGCAACGATGCCATCGACGTTGAGGAGCTGATCGGGAAGCAGCCGAATCATGTTATCATCAGCCCCGGCCCGGGCAGCCCGAAACAGGACAGCGGAATCAGCAATGAAGTAATCCGCCACCTGGGCGACCGGACGCCCATCCTGGGTGTCTGTCTCGGTCAACAGTGCATCGGACATGTTCATGGCGGCAGAGTCGAGCGCGCGCCGCGGTTGATGCACGGCAAAGTCAGCCCGATTCATCACAAGGGGACGACTCTCTTTCAGGGAATTCCCAGCCCTTTTACCGCCACCCGCTACCATAGTCTGATTGTGGAGGAGCCATTGCCGGCAGAATTGGAGGCAACCGCCCACACGGTCGAGGGCGAGTTGATGGGCGTGCAGCACCGCTCCAAGCCCATCTTCGGTGTACAGTTTCACCCGGAAAGCATCCTGACGCAGTACGGGCACGATCTGTTGCGAAACTTCCTGAATGTATGATCGACGGAAACGCCATGAGCGTATGGACCCAGGCCGTTCACGGCTATCTCACCGGCGCCTCCTCCAGCCGCTTTCGCGATCAGGAGGTGACGATCACGGATCAGTGGCAGGGGCGCGACAATCTGCTTTGGCGCGTGCGCTGCGGCGATGGCGCCGACGCCGTCGTAAAGATGTTTACCGACGCCGGCCAGGCGCGCAGCCGCCGCCAGTTCCGCGGGCAGGAGCAGTTTGCAGCCGCCGGCCTGGCGCCGGAGCCGCTCTGGTATGATCGCTATCCCCACGGACTGCCCAGCCAGATTCTGGTCTACCGCTGGGCGGAGGGCGGAGAGCTGTCGCTTGCGGACGGCATCCACCGGATCGCGCTCGCCGAGGCAGTGGCCCGGGTCCACTGCGCCGAAAGCGATGCAGTGCAGCGATTCAGCCCGCACCCGTTCAATCTGCTCACATTCTGGCAGATATGGCAGGCGGGAGAGGCGCAGCTGCGCGAGTGGATATCGGCTGCTTCTGCGCCGCTGCTGACCGAGCTTCTTGCCATGCTTTGGGCGGCAACGCACGACCTGATGGACACGGCGCTTCCTCTGCTGGGAGAGACGCCCCCAACGCCAATCCACGGAGACCTGTCCGCGGAAAACGCTTTGTTCGACAGAGGTCGGGTTCTGCTCGTGGACTGGGAGTTCTTCGGTTTAGGCGACCCGGCCCAGGAAATCGCCCGCTTTCTCTTTTACGGGGGAGACGACTGGTCAGAGGACGGCCAGGCCGAATGGCGAGAACTGTATCGTTCGGCCAATACCGAACCCGGCCTGCCGGAACGAGTTGAGATATACTTGCGGCTGTTCAACTTTCAGGCGGTGACTTATCTGCTGCAAGGCATCAGGCAGGGGTCCGCGCCAACCCTTTCAGCCACGGATTCCGTAGCGCCTGGCCCATCGCAGTTCGGCGCCTTTCTCATTGACGCCTTGACGGTTGCCGTGCGCCGCTCGCTGACGAAGTGGGGACTGCCGCCGTTGGCCAGTGCGGATGCGGCATTGCTGGCAGATGAGATTGAACATCTGATGAACTTTCAGATGCCCTAACTGCACGGATCAGCATCAGCCGGCAATTGAACGGTCCCGTTCTGCTGTAAGCGCCGCTGAAACCGTTCGACATGACAGGAGAAAAACTGATGGCATCACCTATCCATGAAGCTCTGGAAACAGTTTTCGCCGGGCAGGATCTTAGCGCAGACGCCGCCGATGCAGCGATGACACAGATCATGGGCGGCCAGGCGACCGATGCGCAAATCGGCGCGTTCCTGGCGGCGCTGCGTCAAAAGGGGGAGAGCGTCGCCGAAATCACCGGCTGCGCGCGGGCGATGAAACGCGTCGCGGTACAGGTGCGGCCTACTCTCAACGGCCAGCGCCTCCTGGACACCTGCGGCACCGGAGGCGACCAGACAGGCACCTTCAACATCAGCACGACCGCCGCCTTCGTCGTGGCCGGAGCCGGCGAAAAGGTAGCGAAGCATGGCAACAGGTCCGCCAGCAGCCAGTGCGGCAGCGCCGATGTGCTGGAGGAGTTGGGCGTCCGACTGGACCTGGGCCCGGAACAGGTAGCGGAGTGCATCGAAGAGGTGGGCATCGGCTTTCTGTTCGCGCCGCTCTACCACCCGGCGATGAGATACGCCATCGGCCCGCGCAGAGAGTTGGCGACGCGTACCGTCTTCAACTTCCTCGGCCCGCTGACAAACCCGGCCAACGCCACCCATCAGGTGATCGGCGTGCCCAACCCCGATTTGACGTCGCAGATGGCGGATGTGCTGGGGCAGATGGGAGCTACTGCCGCATTTGTCGTTCACGGTACTACCGAAGACGGGCGCGGTGTGGATGAACTCACGACTACCGGAGAAAATTGGATCAGTCATTTGCGTAACGGCGAGATCTGGGAAGGCAAGCTATCGGCGACCGATCTCGGGCTCTCGCCCGCATCACTGGATGACCTGGTTGGCGGAGACGCAACCGTAAACGCCGCCATCACACGCGGGATCCTCAGTGGTGAACTGCACGGCCCCAAGCGGGATGTGGTACTATTGAATGCGGCGGCCGCGCTGGCAACCGAGAGCGGAGACTGGGAGTCTGGTCTGGCTGCAGCCGCGCAGTCGATCGACAGCGGCTCAGCGCAGAACGCGCTGGATGGATTTATCGAGAAGACGCAGAGCTATAGCGACGAGCAGTGAGACGATGGCCAAATTCTCGCAGTTGAACATAAGTAAACACAAAGGGCAGGTTCTAGACAAGATCATGTCCTGGAAGCGCCAGGAAGTGGCTCGTCAGATGGATGATATGCCCCTGGCCCAGCTCAAGGCGCTTGCGTCGGTAGCCGAGCCACCCCTGGATTTTGCCGCCGCGCTCACCGCCGAAGCAGGCGCCAGTCTCATCGCCGAGGTCAAGCGGGCCAGCCCCTCCAAGGGGTTGATCGCCAAGGATTGGTCGCCGACAGCCATTGCCGAAACATATGCCGCCAGCGGCGCAGCGGCGATTTCCTGCCTGACCGATTCCCGTTTCTTCCAGGGGAAGCTCGCCGACCTGGCTGAAATCGGCGAGCACTTGCGCGCAAGGAACCTGTCCAGGCCGCTGCTGCGCAAGGAGTTTATCTATCATCCCTACCAGGTGTACGAGGCCCGTGCTGCTGGGGCGGATGCGCTGCTTCTGATCGTTGGCGTGCTGGGGAGCGCCGAACTACGGGAGTTGCTGCTCCTGACGAATCGACTGGGAATGAGCGCGCTGGTGGAAGTCCATGACGAGGCGGAGTTGGAGCAAGCGCTGGCCGCGGGGGCCCAAATTATCGGCGTCAACAACCGCAATCTGAAGACCTTCGTAGTCGACATCGAAACCACGGCCCGGCTGCGAGAAAAGATTCCTGCGGACAAAATCGTGGTCGGAGAGAGTGGGATCCGCAACACGAATGACGTAAAGCGCATGGCCGAAATGGGATGCGATGCCATTCTCGTGGGTGAAAGCTTTTGCAAACTGCGCCAAGCGCAGCGGGGCCCTCAGGTGCGTGAATTCGTGCTCGCGGGAAAGACATAAAATAGAGGCTCCTGAGAACCATCTTCTTATGCCCGGATTGCATCGTATATGACCGGTACAGTTCTCAATATCATCGCCGTCTTGATCGGTGGTTCGATAGGATCGATATTGGGCAATCGACTGCCGGCGAAGGTCCAGGAGACGGTCATGCACGGGCTGGGCCTGGTGGTGCTGGTTATCGGCGTTGTCATGGCCAGCGGAACCGGCAATGTCCTGATCCCCCTTTTCAGCGTGGTGACGGGGGGCATCATCGGCGAGTTGATGCGCATTGAGGACGGTCTGAACTGGCTGGGCGCGCAGGCCGAAGCCCGCTGGGGCGGGCCACTGGGCCAGGGCAGAGTGGCAGGTTGGAGCGTCACCCGGGCTTTTGTCACCTCCAGCCTGATATTTTGTGTCGGGCCGATGACCATCCTCGGCAGCATTCAGGATGGGCTGCTGGGCGACTATGAGTTGCTGGCGATCAAGAGCGCATTGGACGGGTTTGCCGCCATTCCTTTCGCGGCCACCTTGGGGCCGGGCGTTTTGCTCAGCGTCGGCACCGTGGCGCTGGTACAGGGTGGGCTGTCCGCGCTGGCAATGGGAATTGGCGGCGGACTTGGAGACGTCAGCCGGGCGACGCCATGGGTTATCGAACTGACAGCCAGCGGCGGAATCGTAATCCTCGGCATTGGTCTTTCTCTGCTGGAACTGAAGAAGATCAGGGTTGCCAATCTTTTGCCGTGCATCGCCATTGCACCGCTGATCGTATGGCTCCTTGATGTTACAGGTATAGGATTCTGAAAGAGGCACAGTGACACCTTTTCGCTCGAATTTCTGCCTATCCCTACAGGACGAACGATGACGCGCGTAAAAATCTGCGGAATCACCAGTTTCGAAGACGCACTGTGCGCGGCCGGCGCCGGCGCGGACTATCTGGGCTTCATCTTTTTCAAGAAGTCCCCCCGCTACGTGACGCCGGCGGCGGCGGGAAAGATCACTTCCATGTTGACCGGGCACATTTCTGCATCTGCGCCGCGTCCGGCTACCGGCACCGGATCGCGGCCACTACCCCGCTTTATCGGCGTTTTCGTCAATGAAGCGTTGGCGGTAGTTGAAGAGACAATCCAGCGCGCACATCTGGATTACGCGCAATTGCATGGCGACGAGCCGCCTGCAATGCTTGAGGCGCTCCACGGGCGCGGCTTCAAAGCGCTGCGGCCCACAAGCGCCGCCGAAGCCGGTATCGAAGCAGAATGGTACGCAGATCTGGGTCCCGGAGACGGCCCTCAACTACTCATCGACGCCTACGACCCCAAGGAGTACGGCGGTACCGGCAAGAGAGCCGACTGGAACGCGGCTGCCGACGTGGGGCGAATTTGCCCCCGCCTGGTTTTGGCGGGCGGCCTCACCCCGCAAAATGTCGCGGCGGCAGTGGAGGCTGTACGGCCATGGGCGGTTGATGTGAGCAGCGGCGTTGAAATCGAACCCGGGAGCAAAGACCCGGACAAGGTTCGCGCATTTGTTTCCTCTGCCAAAGGCTGGCCGAGACAGGCCGCACGTTCGACCGCCGATTGAGAGACTGAAACATGGAGATACTGGGGGGACCCCTGTTCGCAGTTGCCGGCGCCGGTGAATCCCACGGGCCTGGTGTCACGACGATTGTTTTCGGCTGCCCTGCAGGGCTTCGCATTCGAAGAGAAGAGGTGCAACAGTACCTGGACCGCCGCCGCCCCGGCAGCAACCGCCACGGCACGCCCCGGCAAGAGGCGGACAGGGTTGTACTGCTCTCCGGGCTGTACGCTGAAGGCGAAATTGACCACTTGCTGTCCGGACCTGCAGTTTCGGTAGGGGGCGAGTCCGGATCCGAGACGGAGAGCTATGAAGAGGGCTACTCCACCGGCGAGCCGATCGCTGCGCTTGTTCTCTCTACCTCGCAGCGCTCACGTCACTACGATCAGTTCGCCGGACCCCGCGGCGAGGTGCGCCCGGGACACACCGACCTGGTAAAATATCACAAATCCCAGGGTTTCGTGGACATTCGCGGCGGCGGGCGCTCAAGTTACCGATCTACAATCTCAGACGTTATCGGCGGCGCCATCGCCCGCATCTTCCTGAATGAACAGTTTGGCACCGTGATCCTGTCCTCGATCGCACAGGTCGGCCCCCTACAGACAAATCTGAGCCTGGCTCAGCATTTCGAGAGCGTTTCGCGGCAACAGGATTCACAGTCGATCACGTCGGAACAGATTGCTGCAGTAGAGGCCAGGCTCGACGAAGCCGAAATTCGCTCGCTCGATGCCGAGTTTGCGCAGGAGGCGGGTGAATTGATCAAGCGCACGCGCATTGAGGGTGACTCTCTCGGCTCGGCGGTCGAGGTTGTGGCAGTCAACCCGCCGTCTCTGGTCGGCGAGCCTCTCTATCAGAGTCTCAAGGTACGGCTGATGGGCGCGCTGGGCGGGCTGAACGCCGTGCAATCCTGTGAAGTGGGCGATGGCGTTCACGTCATCTCTCGCAGAGGCAGTGAGAACAACGACCCCATCCGCCGCAGCGGCTATCAAGCCAACAGCCACGGCGGACTCATCGGCGGCATGACCACCGGTTCGCCGCTGGTCTGCCGGGTCGGTTTCAAGCCCACCTCAACGATTCTCAAGCCACAACACTCGGTGCGCAAAAACCTGGAGGAAATCGACTTTGCGCTGGAAAAAGGGCGCCACGATCCCTGCGTCGGCGTGCGTGCCGGGGTAACGCTGGAATCCCGCCTGGCGATAGAGTTGATGAACGCCGTGTTGATGCACCAGTCCGGCCGGGTAGATACGACGAACTTCAAGCTGTTCTGATTCGGAGTAGATAGAGTGGACAACTCCCACGCTTCTGGAGCGGTGCAAACGCTCGAAAATCCTTTGGCCGACGGCTGCAATTTGACGATTACCGGCTTTATGGGCACGGGCAAGACGACCGTCGGTGGTATCCTGGCAGAGCGCCTGGGCCGCCGGCTGGTCGATATGGATGAACGAATCGAGGAGGATTTTGGGAAGACGATAGCGCAGATATTTGCCGACGATGGCGAGGAGTTGTTTCGTCAGGCGGAGGCGCGGCTCTGTCAGACGCTCGCGCGCGAGTCCGACCTGGTGATCGCGACCGGCGGGGGCACGTTGGTGAGCGAAGAGAACCGGCAGGCCCTGGAATCCGGCGGTCCCGTGGTCTGCCTGACCGCCGGCGTTGACACAGTGCTGGAACGGGTCGAGACATTTGAAGACCGCCCACTGTTGCCGGGTGATCGGGAGGAGAAAAGACGTAACATCGAGAGGCTGCTGCTGAGCCGACGCGACGCCTATGGGCAGATTCCCCTGCGCGTGCCGACCGACGGCATCAGCGCGGACATCGTTGCGGAGCGCGTTCTCGACACTCTGGCAGGCAACAATGAGATCGCTGAGATGACCCGCATCACCGTGCCGACGCCGGAAGGGCACTATCACATCTGCATTGGGGAAGGAATTCTGGCCCAGGCAGGTCGCCTGCTATCCAATCGCGCCGTGGCAAAGGGGCAGGCGGCGATCATCACCAATGCCGATATCGCCGCACATTACGCCGATATCTTGAGTGAGAGCCTGCAAAAGGAGGGCTACACGCCGGTCTTATGCCTGGTTCCCGAAGGTGAAGCGCGTAAAACCCTGGCAACAGTTCATAGTTTGTACGATCAGTTCGTGGCCGCGGGGCTCGACAGGAGAAGCCCCATTATTGGGCTGGGCGGCGGCGTAGTCGGTGATATGGCTGGATTCGCGGCAGCCACATATCTACGTGGCGCACCGTTCGTTCAGATCCCAACATCCCTGCTGGCGATGGTCGATGCCTCGGTCGGCGGCAAGACAGGCGTAGATCTTCCCCAGGGAAAAAACCTGGTGGGGGCATTCAAGCAGCCCGTGGTAGTGATTATCGATCCCGAAGTTCTCGCCCAGCTGCCGGCAGCCGAGTTTCGGTCGGGACTGGCGGAGATCGTAAAGCACGGCATTCTGGGCGCGCCGGATCTGTTCCGCCAGATGGAAGGCAAAGGGCCGGCCAATCTGACGCAGATGATCGCCGATGCCGTACGCGTGAAAGTTGACGTTGTGATAGAGGACCCGTTTGAACGGGGGCGGCGGGCGACGCTCAACCTGGGACACACATTCGGCCATGCCATAGAGCAGGTAAGCGGCTATCGATTACGGCACGGGGAGGCTGTGGCCGTCGGTACCGTGGCCGCCACCCGTATGGCAGTGGCGCTGAACCGCTGCGACGCCGAAACTGCCGGCCGCATCGAAAGCTGTCTCGACAGGCTGGGGCTGCCCACAACGGTCAGCGGACTCGACCTGGACGAAGTGTACGCCATGATGTTCCAGGACAAGAAACGTAGTGGGAAGATGCTGCGATTTATCATTCCCCAGACGATTGGGGATGTGGTCATCATCGACGACCCGGGCGCCCGCTTGGTGCGCGAGGCGCTGGCGTCTGTCATGTCATAGGCGTCTGTCATGTCATAGGCGTCTGTCATGTCATAGAAGCAAACAACGAGAATTTCGCGGCATGCCCGGCAGCGCGACACTGCGGTTGGATCTATTCACTGGCAAAAAGAAATCTACTCATGACCAAAATTCTGGTGCTTCATGGCCCCAATCTGAACCTATTGGGGACGCGCGAACGGTCGATCTACGGTCACATCACTCTGGAAACAATCGACCGTGAACTGATTGCCGCGGCCGGCGCCGACACTGAGATTCGCACGGTTCAAAGCAATCATGAAGGTGTCCTGATCGATGAGATTCACAGTGCGCGATCGTGGGCTGACGGTCTGCTGATGAATCCCGGCGCGTTCACACACTATTCCTACGCCATCCGTGACGCGGTAGCCGGAGTAGCCCTTCCTACGGTCGAAGTCCACCTGAGTAACGTCCATAGCCGCGAGGAATTCCGCCACCGTTCCGTAATTGCTCCGGTCTGTGTTGGACAGATTAGTGGTTTTGGATGGCGCAGTTATTTACTGGGATTACAAGGGCTATTATCATATCTATCCGAGAATCGGGCCGACTGAGTTCCGCGGCGCGTTACACCGGTGTCGAACTGACACCGCCTGGACGAAGCACGGAACCGACCAGACCCTTCGCACGCCAAGTTAGCGCAACCTACTTCTTTCGCCACTGATGTCCAAATTTCACTCGCGCCTGTTCTGGACGCTTGCTTTTCTGTTCGTGCTGACATTGATGGCTGTACTGGTCATGGGTTCCAAGCAACCCGCAGTCACGTCGGCGCTGCCATCGTCCGACATTCGCCCAAACCTTGATCCTATGGTCGAGACTCTGCCAGCAGCCCCGCTGACAGTTGTATCTTCCGCCGTCCCTCCTGTCGATTCGCAGTCTCCCCCAGCAACGGTTGCCGGCACGATCGAGCTGTGGCACAGCTGGGCAGGTCGAGACGGTGATGCCTTGGCAGACATCGTGGACCGTTTCCACCAGACAAGACCGAACATTCATGTGGAGACGCTGCTTGTGGACTACGGCGACCTGGCTCAGGCCTATTCGGATGCTGTCAAGGCCGGCGAAGGCCCGGACCTGATTCTGGCGCCCAACTGGTGGTTGCGGGAGTTGGTCGCCTCGGATGTTCTGCTGCCGTTGGAAAATCGGATAACGGCGCAGGAACGATTACAGTACATCCCGGCAGCTATAGACAACCTCGTTTGGGAAGGCGTTCTGTATGGTCTGCCAACCGACTACGAGCTAGTGGCACTGTATTTTAACAGGCGGTTGTTGGATGATAGCAACCTGCCGCACACGATGGACGATCTGATCGCGCTGGCCCAGGCTTCACCCTCGCACGGGGTCGGTATCTACACAAATCTCTATCACCTGTTCTGGGGCGTCGCCGCAAATGGGAGCAGACTCTTCGACGAAAATGGCCGCGTAGTTCTCGAACAGACTTCGGGGACGGCGGAATTTCTCAACTGGCTGCTGCGGGCCGAAGCCACACCAGGAATCTTCGTCGCTCTCGACTACGGAATGCTGATGGAGCGCTTCAAAAAGGAAGAGTACGCATTGTTTATCGACGGTCCGTGGAGCATCGGCGAATTGCGGGAACGGTTCGGGCCGGACTTGGGCGTGTCGCAATTACCGGCCGGCCAAAGTGGGCCGGCCCGGCCCTGGCTGAGCGCTGACGGCGTATTTCTGAACCGGACCATCACTTCCGATCAACAAGAACTCGCGCTGATGTTTGCCCGCCATATTACCAACGCAGAAAGCGCTTCGATTGTTGCCAGCATCGCAGGCCGCCTGCCCGCGCACCGGGACGCAGACCTGAGTGGAGATCCACTGCTGGCCGGTTTCGCAATACAGGCCGGCAATGCAATTCCTCAGCCCAATTTCGCAGAGTTGGACGAAGTCTGGGGCTACGCCGCCGACATGATCACCCAGGTTCTGCGGGGCTCGGCGACACCGGAGGAGGCTGTCCTTGAAGCCGCAACGCTCATCAATGAAGCGAACGGAAAGTAGGCTTCTTTTCGAAGGCGCGCGGCAAGTTTGCTGATTCCGACTGAACGAAGAAAATGGGACACTGGGATGGTGCTCGTGTGAACTCGACGTGACTTTGCAACTACGCTTTATGTTGCCGCAGGTCGCCTCGTGCCAGCAGATAGTTAGTGCTTTTCATACAGAAGTGCCCAGACGGCCCGGCCATTCAGAAAGTTACCGCTGCCAACGTCCATCGGCATACGATGGGCGGACAGGAAGAAACTGAACTTGCCCACCCGACTTTCTTTGGAGACGCGCCCGCAGGAAATTGTTGCAGGACTCTACGACCGGCTTCCGTTCCCCAACATTGGACCGGTGCAGGAGATCGCCTTTGATCTTGGAATCACCGCTCATGATGGCGATGTGCAGCTGCAAGGTCTGGTCATTCAGGGTTATTGCGGGCACCAGTTGCTGTTTGAGCAGCGTTGGTCGGCGCGCATAATTCGTCAACGCACGGGCGAAGACGACCTGACAATTGCAGCCAACACCGGCCTGGCCGTCCGCAGTCTCCAATTCCTGCTGCATGGTTACGAACGCCTCTCCCATGTCGACATAACTGCTGTCAGCGGAACGCAGGAGGCCGCAGTTGGGACCGATGTTGGGCAGCGCCTTCAGGCACACTGCCAAGCGCCGGTATCCTATCACGAGCAGCAGACAGACTTTTACTTTCCGCTGGCCGGAGCTTGGTGGGCAGTACAGGCCGGAGACTGGAGCGACTTTCACAAAACAGAGGTCTACAGCCAGCCGTTCGCAGTGGATTTCGTCAAGCTGGGGCCGGAGGGGCGCACACTTCTGGGCGACGGACGCGCTCTTTCGGACCATTACAGTTGGCATCAACCGGTCTATGCCGCGGCCGGAGGCAAGGTGGCCTATCTCTGTTTCGACATGCCGGATATGGCGCCCGGCGCCATCCCTGACCAAGCGATCATGCGGGGCGATATGCGGCGGCTGTTGGGTAACGCCGTGGCGATCAGCCACGCCAATGGAGAATTCAGCTACTATGCGCATTTGCAACAGGCCAGCTTGCAAGTCAATGACGGCGAGATGATCCGGCGGGGCGCCCTTTTAGGGAGAGTCGGCAACAGCGGCAATTCGCCGGGGCCGCATCTGCATTTCCACGTGATGAACGGACCCAATCTGTTCATCGACCAGGGCCTGCCGGTCCAGTTCAGTCATTTTGAGGCTGGCGGCCAGTATTTTGCCGAACTGATGACAATTCCCACCCGTATGATCGTCGTCGGCCAGGACAGGTCATAAAGGGGCGAGCCACCGGCGGAAGGACCCTCTGCCGCCCGTCACGCAGAGACCACAAAAGCGCAGGAGTGACATGACCGACATTCCAACTAATGGCAGCGGGCCTGGTGAAGCAGCTCTTCACTACCGTCTGGACGACGAACAGTACGAGGTACTGGTTGACACCGTCGCCGGCGAGAGAGTTGTGGGATTGGCGCTGTGGGAGGAATCGATCAGCGATGAAACCGGCGAGAGACCGTCGCCGGAACTACGCGTCCTGTTCGACCTTGATCTCTATCTGGAAAACAATCTGCTGCTGGCATTGTACGGAACGTCCTTTTTTCGTGATCCCGAAAGCGATCCCTTGCGCGGCTGGCAACAGACTGGTAAAATAGTGCAAGCCTTGATCAGCAGTGGAATCTGGCTCGACGAAATCGCGGCAACTGAAGAGGACGAGTTGGTATTAGTCCTGAGCCGCAAGCACATACCGCAGTTGTATTTGAATGTAAGTGGCTGGACTGTCGAGGAGTGGGAGACGCTGCCCGGCGAGCAGTAGTTCCCGCACCGGATCCGACGATTTGCAACACGACCAATTTCAGCTCCGCTCTTGGTGGAATGAGGCGGTTGGCACAAACGTCAGCGCCCCTCCTCCTGACAGGTGGAGACCTTTTAGAGAATCAGCCGTTACGACCCGACCGGGGAGGTTCAAGATGACAATTCTGACTGCCACGAGTGTCGCTCAGACGAACGACGATCGCTGGAAGGCTTCAATGTACGCGGCGCTGGCTGCGGCGGTAGTATCGCTCCTGATGGTTCTGCTTAAGGGCGTGCCCGTCCTTGGGGCCCTATTGGGGATCGTGATCGGCGCAGCTCCGATTGTGGGATACGACTTCGCCCGGGGCGCTCTCGGCGAAAACTGGCGGCCCGTCATCGCCGGGCTGATCGGCAACGTCCTCTTTGTCGTTGGCATTGTTCTGCCGGGCGTCTTTACGGAAGACATCGGCTTTGTTGTCGTAGGTCTCTTAGTCAGCATCCTTACCGCGATCATATGGCCGATTGTCGTCGGCGCGATGAGCCCGAACCATTCGATCGGAAAGCTCCTCCTTGCCAGCATCATCGGCCTGATTCTTGGCTTAATCGCGTGGTTCGTCGTCGCCGGTCAGGATCCGACCAGTTGGCCCGGTATCGCCGCGATTCTGTTTTGGGCCGTGTGGGGCGGTACGGTAGGCGCGGCGCTGAGCGCATGGAGCAAGTAGACAGCAAATTCGAAGAACAGAAAGTGTCGTGCATCAATTGAGACGAAAGTGTCGGTTCAGCGGGCGGGTTACAGCGCCCGCTGATTCAATTTAGTACCTATCGGCTTCGGCAGCATGTTGCCGCTGTGGTGCTGAACGCAGCGTCAGACGTTCAGACTGGCTTGCCTCATGTATCGGGATGCAACTACACTTGAAGATATTTACCGCCTGGCTCTGCCGCAAGGATCGCGGGTTCTTTTCGGCAGAAAGTTGCTGGGCCGCCCGGTCAGTTGGGCTTGCAGCCTGCGCCCCAGTCCGCCGGCCTTTCCCAACCTTGAAGGCGAAGAGTTGGCGCTGATTGACATCGAAGACCTGCGCCAGATTGACCCGCAGATGCGTCTGGGTCGTGTCATCAACAGCCTGCACCAGGCGCGAATCTCCGCGATTGGCGTGCTGGGTGACGTGCCGGAGGACGCCGTCGCTGTCGCCGAAGAGAATCAGATCCCGCTGATCGCCCTCTCCGACTCCGAACCACTCCTGTCGGTCGAACGGACCGTGATCCGCCTGATCGTGGACCGGGGCGGCTACCTCGCCGCCAAGGCAGTTGATCTGCAGCGGGAACTGACGCAGATCGAACTGGACGGCGGCGGCATGGAGATGATGGCCGAGCTTCTGGCGCGCTTCTCCGAACAGCCGGTTCTCTTCGTGAAGAATGAAGGCACGCCGATAGCCTTCGCCGGCCTCGAAGAGTTGACCGAGCAACACAAGAGGCGCGTGTTGACATCTCTGCCCAGCCACACGACATTGCGAAGCTGGCTGGCCGCCAAGTTCGGCAGTGAGCCCTCCGAAAGCACGGAACTGACCGGTATTCTCCCATTCGATGGCAAACAGCGTTTTCGCGAGATGGTGGTCAGCCCCGTGATCGTCGCCGAGCGAGTCGAAGGATACTGTCTCCTTCTACGTTCGAATTCAAGTAATTCGGACGAAATCTCAACGGTCGAGAGACTGGCCGTGCTGCAGGGCGCTGGCGCGGCCGCCCTGGCATGGAGCCGCGAGCAGGCTATTGGCGCAGTCGAAGAGAAGATGCGCGCTGTCTTCCTGGATGAGTTGCTGGCAACCGAAATTGCCGACGAGGAGGCGTGGACTCAGCGCGGACGCTCGTTGGGATTCGACCTGACCATGCCCCATACGGCTTGGCTTGTCCAGGCGGAGGGCATCCAGGACTGGCCCAATGCGTTGCGCCAGTATCTGGCTGCAAGACAAGAGCCGATTCTGCTCTCAGTCCGCGCCGAAGCGGCGTTGCTCTTCTGGCCCTGCGACAACCCCAAGAGCGGACGAGAATTCAAAACGATCGCGAACAAGCTGGTAGAGCACTTCACTTCGTCATTCCACAAGGCCTCACTGGTTGTCGGAATCGGTCGCCCGGCGGCGTCAGTGCGCGAGTGGCTCCGCAGTCTGGAGCAGGCGCGGGAGAGCTGGCGAATGGGAAGTTCCTGGCGGGCTTCGCCGGTGACCTATTTCGGAGACCTGGGCTTATATCAACTGCTGACCGGGCTGCGTGGAAGCGGGGAGGCGGCCCGGTTCTTCCGTAAAACGGTAGAGCCGTTGATTGCGCATGACGAAGGTCACAACGCAGAGCTGGTCGAGACGCTGGAAGCCTTTTTTGCTTGCCACGGCAACCTCAGCCAGACTGCGACATCGCTGCACATTCACCGCAATACACTTACCTACCGCCTGCAGCGCATCTCCGGCATCACCCGTATGGACTTGAACGATGCCGACGCGCGTTTCTCCCTCCAACTCGGTCTCAAGCTACGACCGGTCATGCAGAACCAACTGCTGTAGGAATCAAGGACTTTCTCTTAGATAACTTTCTTCTCTTCCTTCAGTTTCGGCACCAATTGTCGGCAGTGGCTTGCTGTCCTAAGTTGCAATCTGACAAATCAATTGTGCTGGGGGTCAATATGAATATGGCTGCAACTGAAAGTAAACGAACTCCTTCCGTAATGCACTCCTCATTCTTCAGACATTCGCCTAAATTCTTTGCCATGGATATGGCTTTGCTTAAGACAGGGCCCCCCAGAACAGCAGGCCACTACGGACAATTCCCAGATCGACTATGGTACTCTGAACTAGCCCAACAGTCTTTCCAACACAGGCCCAATCGCCCCCGCTGCGGCAATTCCGGCACCAATTATCCATTTCATGCCGCGCAACTCAGATCGCACACTTTCGATATCAGCTCGTACGCCTGCCAGTCCGTCAATCATTTCGGTTCGCAGACGTTCAACGTCAGCCTTGGTTGCCAAGTGCTCATAAGCGCCTTCTAACCGAGCGAGACGTTCTCCCTCCGTCGATGCTGCCATTCCATCCCCCATTCGCACGATTCCCGATGCGCCCTTCCTGGTGTCATACTAACGGAAGCCAGAGCATTTTGCAAGCTCCCCCTTGGTTGTCGGGTGACCAGGAGCCGTTAAGCTAACAATATAAGCCCCCTCAAACCGCATCGTATTGATGCAGCTTTCGTAGAGCAGACGTTACCAACCGCTCCATCCTTGTCCGGGTTAAGAGTTGTCGATATTCAACTCCATGCCACAGACCACCAGTATCTTCTCGATCATGTTGAGGTGCAACAACTCGTCGTCAGCCCACCAGGATTCTTACTTTCCCGCACCATTGTGGCTGCCGACCGCAAGCTGCTCTGCCAGGGCACGCACTGCTTCGATCCCCGCGTCCGAGCCCGCGGCCTTCACCAGTGCCGAACCAACGATGACACCCTCGACAATCTCAGCCACTTTAGCGGCCTGGGGGCCGGTACTGATACCGAAGCCGACCGCCAAGGGCAAATCTGTGTGGCGACGAACACGTTCGACAAATCCAGGCAGACCCGGCGGCAGTTCGTCGCGCGCACCGGTGATTCCGGTTACACTGACGAGATAGATGAATCCGGTAGCATGCCGCGCCACAGACTTGATGCGTTCTTCGGTGCTGGTCGGGGCCAGCATATAGACTGTGGCCAGGCCGGCTTTATGGCAGGCAGGCTCCAACAGCTCCGACTCTCCCGGCGGCAGATCGGGGACGATCAGGCCATCAACGCCCGCCTTGGCCGCAGCCGCAACAAAGCGTTCTTCGCCGAAGGCCAGAATCGGATTGTAGTAGCTCATGGCGCAGAAGGGTGTGCCAACGCCCTGGGCGCGCAACTCGCGCGCCATTTTCAAGCAATCGGCCACTGTTGTGCCGCCGACAAGCGCCGCGTAGGTGGCGGACTGAATCGTCGGCCCGTCGGCCAGTGGATCGCTGTGGGGAATGCCGAATTCGACGAGATCCGCGCCGGCCTCCGCCAGGGCAATAATCACTTCCAGAGACTGCTGCCGAGTAGGATAGCCCATGGCATGATAGGGCATAAACGCGGCGCTGCCAGCCTGTTTCAGTTTGCGAAAGACCTGCTCAATGCGTTCGACTCCGCTCATTTTTCACCTCGCGCCCAAAGTTGGCGCATTTATCTGTCTCCGCCAATCGACTGCATGACCGTGCCCAAATCCTTGTCGCCCCGCCCGCTGAGATTGACCAGAACCACTTGATCCTGCGCCATCTGCGGCGCCAGTTCCAGCACATATCCGATCGCATGAGCGCTCTCCAACGCGGGAATAATGCCCTCCAGTTCGCACAGCGCATTGAACCCTTTCAGGGCCTGCGTATCTGTACAGTACGTATATTCGGAGCGGCCTACATCTCGCAGCCAGGCATGTTCCGGGCCGACACTGGCGTAATCCAGGCCGGCGGAGATCGAATGGGTGAGGGCGATCTGTCCATCACTGTCCTGAAGGACGTAGCTCTTGGTGCCCTGCAAGACACCGAGCCGCCCCCGCTGCGGATCAGCGAAACGGGCGGCGTGGGCGCCGTCTTCAATGCCATGGCCTCCTGCCTCGACACCAATGAGACGCACACTCTCCTCCTCAAGGAAGGGATGGAAGATGCCGATGGCGTTGCTGCCGCCACCGACGCAGGCAACGATCACATCCGGCAGCCGTCCCGGGCCGCCTTCAGAGAGGTTCTGCATCTGGCTGTGGGCCTCAAGGCCGATGATCGATTGGAAATCCCGCACCATTGCCGGATAGGGATGGGGACCAAGCGCGCTGCCCAACAGGTAGTGGGTCGTTTCGACGTTGGTTACCCAATCGCGAATAGCTTCGTTAATGGCGTCTTTGAGCGTCTGCGAACCGCTGTCGACCGCCCGCACCTCGGTGCCAAGCAGCTGCATGCGGAAGACATTTGGCTTCTGTCGCTCCATGTCGACCGTCCCCATATAGACGATGCATTCGATGCCCAACAGCGCGGCCGCGGTGGCTGTGGCGACGCCGTGCTGGCCGGCGCCCGTTTCAGCCACGATGCGCGTCTTGCCCATCTTGCGCTTCATCAGCAGCGCCTGACCCAAGGCATTGTTGATTTTATGGGCGCCGGAGTGAGCAAGATCTTCCCGCTTCAGATAGATCTGGGCGCCGCCCAGCTCTTCGCTCAGGCGGCGGGCATAGCTAATCGGGGTCGGACGGCCGACGTAGGTATGCTGCAATCCGGCCAGTTCCGCCATGAACTCTTTGTCCCCGCGGGCGTTAAGGTACGCTTCCTCCAGTTCGTCCAGCGCCGGCATCAGCGTCTCCGGCACATATTTGCCGCCGTATGGACCGAAACGCCCGGTTTCGTCCGGTACGGCGTGGAAGTTGACAGGTGGTGATGTGGTGGAGAGAGTCATCGGTTCCTCGCAATAGTTCTGTCGACGGCTGCGCAACTATCCGTCATCTGCGCTCAAAGATAATATTTGTGGCCTGCTGCATCACAGCCACCGGCGCGGCTTCGCCGGTCCACTTTTCCCACGCGATAGCGCCCTGGTAGACGAGCATTCCCAGGCCGCCGATGGCTGTAGCCCCATCCGTGGAGGCCAGCTGCAGCAGTCGCGTCATGGCCGGATTGTAGACCAGGTCATAAACGATCTGATCTTCGCGAAATTCGACGTCTTCCTCCCAGGGCAACCCTTCGATGCGCGGGTCCATGCCCAGCGACGTACAATTTACAATCAGATCGGCGTCCTCTGCGCTGCCGGTTACATCATCCGGGAAGGCGGCGCTGCCGATGCTGACCTCCGGGAAATAGGACTGCATTGTTGCCGCCAGATCGACGGCCTTGGCCACGGTGCGGTTGAGGATTGTTATGCTTTGCACGCCGGCCTCGGCCAACCCGTATACGACTGCCCTGGAGGAGCCGCCGGCGCCTATCACCAGCGCCCGTTGGCCGGCAGGCTCAACTTCGTGAGCTTGCAGATCGGCAATGAAACCGGCGCCGTCGGTATTGTCTCCGGTGAGCTGTCCGTCCTCGTCGACGACGATTGTATTGACCGCGCCTATCGCTTCGGCCGCAGCCGTCCAATGGTGCAAAAAAGGCATGACAGCCTGCTTGTGGGGCACGGTCACATTGACGCCTCTCAAACCGAGGGCGGGCAGCGCGGCGACGGCATCCTGCACTCGATCCGGCGCCACAGGGAACGCCAGGTAGCGCCAGTTCATTTGGCGGGCGAAGAAAGCCGCGTTGTGCATCTGCGGACTGATCGAATGTGTGACCGGCCAGCCGAACAGGCCGACAAGTGTCGTTGTAGCGTTGATGTCAGTAGGGAATAGCTCTGGATCAGCCGTGGTGGAACGCGGCGCGACAGCTTTTGTCTGCAGTTGTTCACTCATTTTCGCTTGCCCAGCCCATCTCTTGAACATTTACGTCAAGCGCGCGCAAAGTCGATTCGAAGCCGGGAAAGCTGTCGGCGGTTACGTGTGCGTTGTAGATAGTGGTCTCTCCGTCGGCAATCAACCCGGCCACGGCAAGAGCCATGGCCAGCCTGTGATCGCCATGGCTATCGACGGTGGCGCCGTTGAGTGGCGTTGGCCCATCCACGATGAATCCATCAGGGGTCTCCTGAATCTGCGCACCCATCCTTTTGAGTTCGAAAACGGTCGTGGCGATACGATCGGTCTCTTTGACGCGTAGTTCCTGAGCGTCTCGCACAACGGTACGGCCTGCGGCTTGTGTGGCTGCCACAGCCAAGACCGGCAGCTCGTCGATCATGGTGACGAGCTGTTCGCCCCCGAAATCCAAACCTCGCAGACCCCCGCCGCTGACGATCAGATCCGCCACCGGCTCACCACCCTGGGAGGGCCGCACTCGGCGCCGTATGTCCGCCCCCATCTCCGAAAGCGCGTCAACGATTCCTGTACGGGTAGCGTTGACGCCCACGTCGACGATCGTCAGGTTGCTGTCCGGCACGGCGGAGGCCGCCACCAACAGGAATGCAGCCGAGGAGATATCGCCGGGGATGATGATGTTCAGGGGGTTCAGCGGGGCCTGGGGACGCTCACTGTGCGTCGTATTGCCAAGCGCGGTGACCGGTGCGCCCATCGCGCCCAACATGCGCTCGGTATGATCGCGAGCCGGCCCCGGCTGGTGTACAACGGTCAGCCCATGTGCAAACAGGCCCGCCAGGAGCAGGCAGCTCTTGACCTGGGCGCTTGCGACTGGCATCTTGTATTCGATGGCGGACAGGCGGTTGGGCACGACGGTTAGGGGCGCGTATCGGCCACTCTGTCGTCCGTAAATCTGCGCGCCCATCGTGCGCAGCGGGTCAACAATGCGTGCCATGGGCCGACCTCGGATTTGGGCCGTTCCGCTGAGAACGCTTACGAACTCTTGTCCGGCCAGCAGTCCCGTCAGCAAACGCATCGTCGTACCGCTATTGTCGCAGTTGAGCACCTCATCCGGTTCTTTCAAGCCGTCGAGGCCGACGCCGTGGACCTCCAGTTGAGTGCTGCTGATTTCGTCAATGCGAACACCCATTGCCCGCATGATATTCATCGTGGCCCGGCAGTCATGGCCATCCAGAAAGTTGCGAATGCGTGAGGGGCCTTCGGCAAGCGAACTGAAGATCACTGCCCGATGGCTGATAGACTTGTCGCCGGGAACGCCGCACCGGCCGATGAGCGGACCGCTATTGCTGATCTTGAGGATGTCTGCCATAAGAGTTAAGAGTGGTGTATGGATGGATGAATGGATGGGCGGGCTTTAAAGTTTAAACTTTGAAGATCTGCTTACTGCTCTATTGCCTGCTTCTTATTGCGTAGACTCTCCGTAAAGAGTTCCGGAGAGCCATTTCAGCTATCCGCCGGCGACGCCAGCGCGCCTTTCTTCGGATGCCAGGCGGCCCGCGTAGCCTGGGAGCAGGCAAGCTTGGTTCGCAAGGCGTCTTCATCGTTGTCTGCGAGCAGTGTTTGCAGTTCCTGAAGATGCCCGCTCAGCGTGTCCAACTGCGCCAGCACCGCGTCGCGATTGGTCATCAGGATATCCAGGAACATCTGCGTATCGCTTGCTGCAACCCGGCTGGTGTCGCGAAAACCGCCGGCCGCCAGATCCCAGACCGCGGCATCGCCGGCGCCGCTGTCCCTGACTGAGAGAACCAGGGCGCTCGCCAGGAGAAAGGGCAGGTGGCTGATGGCGGCCACCAGTCGATCATGGCGGACCGGCTCCATCGTGATGGGGAAGGCCCCGATAGCCGTCGCCAGTTCAGAGGCCAGAGCGACCGTTTCCGTCGTCGTGCGCGGCAGGGGCGTGAGAACCCACGGCGCGCCCTCGTACAGTCCGCTCTCCGCGGAGGCATAGCCGGCTGTTTCCTTGCCGGTCATGGGATGGCCGCCGATTGGTTGAACCGTGGGTGGCAGCCGGTCCATGGCCGCGCAGATTTCGGCCTTGGTGCTTCCCATATCCATGACGATGGTGCCCGGCCACAGGATTGGCCCCAACGTCTCCAGCATTCTCACTACCGCCCGCACAGGGGTGGACAGGATGACAA
Source organism: Caldilineaceae bacterium (assembly GCA_965221345.1). Lineage (GTDB taxonomy): Bacteria > Chloroflexota > Anaerolineae > Caldilineales > Caldilineaceae > Bin5. Next base: position 2,384,086 of record CBDCSD010000002.1, on the reverse strand, counting down.
CATCGGCGCCGGCGACTCCGGAGCTGAGATCGGTTGTCGCCAGATCGACAGCGTCTTCGTGAAAGGCGCGCAGAATCGTGCTAAAGTTGCGGGTGACGCCCCGCACTTCGCGACACAGGTTATGCCGCTTCAGGTCGATGCACAGGCTTGCGCCCATCAGGCCCAGCCCGATGACTGCAACTCTGCATTCAGAGAGAGATTTCATGAATCGTGTTCGTTACCGGTTTCCCCGTCCTGACTTGCCCGGTCGCGGCAGTCACAAAGAATTGAAGCCACAACCCCGAAAACTGAGATTCAGAACTGGCGTCCGACCGCGCTGGCAATTGCCTTCAACTCCTTCATCAGGCTGCCGAATCGCTCAAAAGTCAAACTTTGGGCCCCGTCGCTCCAGGCCTTTGACGGGTTCGGGTGTACTTCGATCATCAGGGCATCGGCCCCCGCGGCAACAGCGGCCTTCGCTATTGGGCTCACATATTCCCATTGGCCTGTACCGTGGGCGGGGTCGGCCACGACTGGCAAGTGGGTCAGCTGCTTCAATACGGGGATGGCATTGATATCAAATGTGTTGCGGGTTGCGGTCTCGTAGGTTCGAATCCCGCGTTCACAGACCATCACCTGCATATTGCCGTTGCTCAGAATGTATTCGGCCCCCATCAGCAGCTCTTGAATCGTGCCGCTGATGCCGCGTTTGAGGAAGACCGGTTTGCTGGTCTTGCCCACCGCCTTCAGCAGTGGGTAGTTCTGGTTGTTACGCGCGCCAATCTGAAAAATGTCGGTGTATTCGCCAACCAGTTCGATGTCCTCCGAACTCATTACTTCGGTAATAATCGGCAGGCCTGTCTGCTCTCTGGCCTCGGCCAGATATTTGAGGCCCTCTTCACCCAGCCCCTGGAAGCTGTATGGGCTGCTACGAGGCTTGAATGCCCCCCCTCGCAGCACTGAGCCGCCAGCCTCTTTGACGGCGTGAGCGGTCTCCAGGATCTGCTCGCGGCTTTCCACACTGCATGGGCCGGCCATGACCACGATTTTGTCACCGCCGACGCTAATGCCATTCACGGGAATCGTAGTTGACGACTGGGCGAAGTCGCGGCTGGCGTACTTGTAGGGCTGCATGATGCGGACGGTCTTTTCGACACCGTCGAGGACTTCGAAGGTGTCCTGTTGGATCAGGTAGTCGTCGGCGCCAATGATGCCGATGATAGTACGTGCTTCACCGCGGCTCAGATGAACCTTGTAGCCGAGCTCTTCGACGCGATTGACGACTGCCTCTACCGCTTCAGGCGATGCGTGTTGTTTCATAACGACAATCATTGATACATCCTTTCCTGTCTCAGATGCGTGGTTGAAATATCAATTTACAATGAGTTCTATCTTGAATCCGGACTTGGATCGCGTTCCTCGTACATACGCACGTATTCAGACCAACACTGCTCCCTGTTCCTGTCCATTGGCACGCAGGTCTTCCTTGCTGCCAGTCATAGCTGGGTCACCTGGTTGAGCGGGGGTGGCAATCGAACGGCCAACGGCCTCGGCGACCCGGCGCAGACCACACATCAGATCCGCGAACCGTTCCGGTTTGAGACTCTGGTCTCCGTCGCTCAAGGCTGCTTCGGGGTCCGGGTGGACCTCCAGAATGAGGGCATCGGCCCCTGCCGCGACCGCAGCTAGAGACATCGGCGGCACCAGTTCCCAGTCGCCCGTGCCGTGGGCGGGATCGGCCACGACAGGCAGGTGCGAGGCCCGCTTCAGTACGGGAACTGCGTTGAGGTCGAAGGTGTTACGGGTAGCGGTTTCATAGGTGCGGATGCCGCGCTCGCACAACATCACCTGCATATTGCCGTTGCTGAGGATGTACTCGGCGCACATCAGCAGCTCCTGGATTTCGCCGCTGATGCCCCGCTTGAGCATGACCGGCCGCTGCGTCTTGCCGACCGCCTGGAGCAGGCCGTAGTTCTGCATATTGCGGGCGCCAATCTGCAGGATGTCTACATACTCGGCCACCAGGTCGATGGCCTCGACCGTCATCACTTCGGAGATGACCGGCAGTCCGGTGATTTCCCTGGCCTCTGCCAGATACTTCAACCCCTCTTCTCCAAGCCCCTGAAAGCTGTACGGGCTGGTGCGCGGCTTGAACGCGCCCCCGCGCAGCACGCTGGCGCCGGCCTCTTTGACAGCGATGGCGGTTTGGATGATCTGCTCCCGGCTCTCGACGCTGCACGGCCCGGCCATAACGACAACCTGGTCGCCCCCAAAACGGACGCCGCCCACATCTATGACGGTGCCTTCGGGGTTCGTGGTTCGGCTCGCCAACTTATACGGATCCTGGATGCGGACGGTCTTCTGCACACCCGCCATTGCATCAAACGTCTGCCTCTGCACTTGAGTCAGGTCGCCGACGAGGGCAATGACAGTGTGATTTTCTCCGTAAATCGGTTGCGTTTGGGCACCCATGGACGCGGCGCGCCGGATGACGTTTTCTATCTCGGCTGCGGATGCCTGCGGCTTCATTATGACTACCATTTGTGTCTCCTCTACCTATATTTGCAACATCGTCTTCTGCGCGTATCGATCTTCATTGGGTTGTATCGCGGCGGGGTAGCTGCCCAACATCTTGACAAACGCCGCGCGGTTGACCAGACCCAGAATGGCAGCGCTACAGTCTGCCTCCCGCCAGTGGCCCTCAAAATCCATATAAAATACATACTGCCAGGGGTAGTTGCGGCGCGGGCGGCTGACCAACCTGAGCAGCTTGATTTTTCGATCGGCCAATTCCCCGATGCAGGTGGATAACCCGTCAGGGTTGTGCGGCGTGGCAAAGACGGTAGAGGTTTTGGAGTTTTTCGTCTTTTCCGCTTCGCCCTTGCCGATGAGATAGAAGCGAGCAAAATTGTAGCTCATGTCCTCAATGTTGCTTTGGAGGATCTGCAGGCCATAGATCTCTGCGGCCAGAGCACTGGCAATCACCGCCACATGCGGCTGCTGGGACTCCGCCAGATCCTTGGCGCTGCCGGCTGTGTTATACCAGGGAACGGCCTCGTAGCCGTTGCGGTTAAGAAACTCTTCGCACTGCGCCAGAGCCTGCGTATGGCTTCGCACTTCCTTGATGATGTCGCCATTGTCAGGCAATGTCAGCAAGTTGTGTTGCACACGTAAGATGATTTCACCCTGAATCCGCAGATCATGATTCAACAGCAGATCACTGGCTTTGTTGATGCTGCCGGCGGCAGAGTTCTCCACCGGTACGACTCCCACCGTAGCGCGATCTTCGTCCAGAAAATCGAAAAGTTCTTCAAACGTCCGGCAGGAAACCGTATTGGCGTCGGCTCCGAAATGTTGATGGCAAGCTTCCTCGGAAAATGCGCCGTGCTCCCCTTGAAATGCGATAACTGTCATCGGACCTGTCAACTGACCTTTCCTCTCTACCGAGAGAACACGCTAAGATAGTGCATCACATCCCAACTCCTGTCCCCACACTTTTGGGTCGAGGAGCGACCCTCTACATCTGCATCGCCTTAGTCAGGGCGTCCGTAGCCTTTCGGTCCATAGGTTAGCGCTATTGGCTACTTATATCTGCAACATCGCTTCCTGCGCGTATCGCTCGTTTTCAGGTTGCTCTGCCGCGGGATAACTGCCCAACATCTTGACGAACGCCGCGCGGTTGAGCAGCCCCAGTACAGCGGCGCTGCAGTCCGGCTCCTGCCAGTGACCCTCAAAATCCAGATAGAACACATATTGCCAGGGCCGGTTGCGGCGCGGGCGGCTCTCCAACTTAACGAGATTGATGTTGCGCTCGGCGAACTCGCCCAGACATGAATACAGCGCGCCGGGGCTATGCGGCGTAGCAAAGACGAGTGAGGTCTTGGAATCCGGCGCTTGTTGCGCATCGCCTTTGCCAATGACAAAAAAGCGGGTAATGTTGAAATGCAGGTCTTCGATACCCTGTTGGACGATCTCCAGGTTATAGATCTCTGCCGCCAGCGCACTGGCAATCACGCCCACATGCGGCTCTGGATGCTCGGCCAGCTCTTTGGCGCTGCCGGCCGTGTCATACCAGGGAACGGCCGCGTAGCCGTGGCGATTGAGAAAGCCTTCGCACTGCGCCAGGGCCTGTGGATGGCTGCGCACCTGTTTAATTTTGTCGCCATTGCCCGGCAATGTCAGCAGATTGTGCTGCACGCGCAAAAGGATCTCCCCCTGCACCCTCAAGTCATGATCCAGCAGCAGATCGTAAGCCTTGTTGATGCTGCCGGCGAGAGAGTTTTCTACCGGCACCGCCCCCGCTGTGGCGCGTTCTTCCTCCAGCGTGTCGAAAATATCTTCGAAAGTCCGGCAAGGCAATGTCTCGACCTCTGCTCCGAACCGTTGACGGATCGCCTCTTCGGAATATGCGCCTTGCTCACCTTGAAATGCGACAACTGTCATCGGATTGCTCCATGTATGCAAAGAGCGGGTAAGGAATCTTCCTCTCAGCACCAGGTTTCCAAACCGGCGCCTGCCTGATCAATTCTTCAACTGCTCATCGATCCAGCTGTTCAACTCGTCCATTTCGACTTCGGATGCCAGGCTTTTGTCAGGGCGCAGACTTTGGGCTTCTTTCAGATAGATATGCTGAATGTCGGCCTGCGGCGTGTCTGTATTCCAATGGATTAGTACGCGAATACAGCGGGGAAGACCGTCCGGCACGCCCATTTCATGTCCGCAGATGAGCGGCACATCCATCCATCCCAACTGGCGGGCGGCCACCGCCGGGTATTGGCTGACCACATCGCTGGTGGTCGTAAAGATTGCGCTGGCCACGTCCCCAGGCTCGATATTGTTGAGACGAATCATAAAGGCCAACAGTTCTCGGGTTGCCTGCAAGATTGCTTCGGGCGTGTCCTCTTCAATCGTTGTTGCGCCCCGCACTCCTCGACAGATCACGGCTTTCTCCAAATTCTCTCGCCCGGGTACTGCTCCCGGTGGCAGATGCAGTCCCTGGCGAAGTAGCCTCTTTTTTTGTCGTCTTTGCGCTCGACAAGATGGCGCACGCGGAGCGGGCAGCACTGTTTCGACGCCAACAAAAAAAGCGTGGAGTTTTTCTCCACGCTTTGAGTGTCTTTACGCTGACTGCCCCTACACAGCCCAGCGCTCCTCAACAAGTGGAGACGGTTGGTTTACGCCAGAATAATAACCAAACCAAAAGTTGCCAAAAGAAAACCCGCGCCACTCATGGCGCAGGTTGCTGGACAACAGTATCTCCGCGGCAGTCGGACCATCCAACAAGTTGATCGGAAGAAGGGCATCATCCTCGCTACGAATCAGGTCAGCGATTGTCACTGGTGCTTCGCTTCTTTCAGTAGTCACTCTGTCGAATCGTCCTCGTTGTGGGGCGGCTGAGAGTTTCCTCAGGACATTAAGAGCAAGGATACCACATTGAAGACCGATTGTCAATTCTTTCACAACGAAATTCAGTCAAAGTCAAGTGCATTCGCACACCTCTTTGGCAGTGGAGTCATTCAAGAGCGGCTCGTTGCATCACCAGGACATCATAGGGGCCATAAAAACTGTCCTGGATGATAGCCGCTTTGAATCTGCCGTCCGGTGACATCGCCTCCTCGACGACGAGCGATACCCATAGTCCGCCCTCGCCGTTCATACGGGTATGACCTGTAGGGGGCACCGGTGCTAAAGACCCAGAGTCGACCGGTAGGTGTTGGATCCGTCGCGGCTTTTCACCGGTCTGTGGATCGTACACCCACAGCTCGTTTCTGCAATAGGAACCATAGTAGAGCCGATTGTCTCGGCCCCAGCCATGCAAGAGATATCTACAACCATAAACATCATGTTCGCGCTGTGCACTCTTGAACGCGCTTGCAAACTTGCCCTCTGGCTGCGTCAGCCAGTTGAGTTCATACTCTTGTGCAACCCGCACCGATCTCAGGCTATAAGGACCGTACATAAACATTACCGCAAATGGAGCGGCTATGATCAAGCCCAGAATGGTGGCAGAAACCGCCCTTAATCTCCATCCGCCCCGGCCTGCAACCCAGAACAGGACACACATGCTCAGCCCACAGATACAAAAGAGGAAGAACCACATCCGGTCGAAGAATACCGGATTCAGGATATCGGTCAGCAGAATGAATGGGCCGAAGACCCACCAGGCAGGACGCAGCGGCTCTGGCGTTGCGTCAACAAGCCATCTGCCGTAGACCGAGAGCAAAAGGAGGACCAGGAAGGTCCAGAGGGCGCCGCGGTACAGCCTACCGTTGGCCAGCAGTCTATTGTTGATCAGTATCGCGCAGATCATGATCACAATTCTCCTTAAAATGGATCTTGACTCGCAATTCTTTCGGCGCTAACCAGAATTTCGCAAGTTACGAGAGCATGTCGTCATTCTGCAGTGATTCCCGAAATATCTCCAACTGTCATTAATGTGTTTGCTTGAGACAAACCCTCTACGCCGGCAGCGTCAAGCAGCATGCTCAAACTCAGTTCCACTTTCCAGGTATGGGCATGCATTTTGCCCTCGATGGGCCAGGTTACGTTGCTGCCGAAATTTAGGGGGCTGCAGAATGACTGGCGGACGGACCCAGTCTCCATCTTGCATATCCGTTTCTGTTCCCCGACAATAGTAGACCAAGCGATACATAGTGTATCAGATCGATAAGCGGCTGTCAGTATGGCCGCGCGGAATCTTCGCGCTGCACGCGCGCTATCTCGGCTTGCAGGTCAACAACATTCCCAGGAGGAGTTGGATGCAGAATTCATTTTCGCTGCACGATAAAGTGGCACTGGTGACGGGCGCAAACGGCGGCATTGGGCGCTCGATTGCGTTGGGATACAAGGCTATGGGCGCGACGGTCATAGCCAGCGGGCGCAATCCGCAGAAAAACGCGGCCATTGCGCAAGAGTTGGGCGATGGCCACGAGGTCATTTCACTGGATGTGCGCGATGAAGAGGCAGTCAATCAGGCGGTGGCGGCTATCGTCGAAAAGCAGGGCCGTCTCGACATCCTGGTCAACAACGCCGGCATCGCCCGCCGCATCAATGTCCTGGACATGGATACGGCGGACTGGCATGACGTCATCGACACGCATCTGAACGGCGGCTTCTACTGTGCCAAAGCTGCGGCCAAGGCGATGGTCAGTACCGGAAACGGCGGCAAGATCATCAACATCGGGTCGATGTATTCGCTGTTTGGCCCACCCAACGTCACCAACTATGCAGCGGCAAAGACCGGGATCCTCGGCCTGACGCGCGGGCTGGCAGTCGAGTTGGCGGTTCACAACATTCAGGTGAACGCGCTGCTGCCCGGCTGGCACAAGACCGACCTCAACCGGGAAATTCTGGACGGGCCGCTGGGCGAGGAGATCCGCCACAAGACGCCGGCGCGGCGTCTGGGCACAGCGGACGATCTGGCGGGGGCGGCGATTTTTCTGGCCTCCGACGCGGCCGAGTTCGTCACCGGCACCACCCTGGTCGTAGATGGCGGCTACTCGATCATGGACCGCCAGTGGGCAGATTGAATCCGGCCATTTGGATCGGGTATAATGCGGGCAACGCGAAGCACTGGAGATAGGGCAAGGAGGACTGCCATGGCTGTATCGACAGTCGAACGCTCGACGACGGCTCATGCGACAGAGAAAGAGGCGCCCGCGCCGCCCTTGAACAACGGCGACCGGCTCACCCGCGCTGAGTTCGAACGCATCTACGCGGCCCATCCCGAAATCAAGAAGGCGGAACTCATTGAAGGAGTCGTCTATATGCCATCCCCGGCACGCTACCGCGAACACGGGAAACCGCATTTCCATTCAATTAGCTGGCTCGGAGTATACAGCGCTGCCACGCCCGGCGTTGAAGGCGGTGACAACGCAACGCTGCGCCTTGACTTCGAGAACGAACCTCAACCGGACGCCCTCTTGTTTCTGCCGCCGGAATACGGTGGAACAGCGTGGGTGGGGGAGGACGGCTATCTGGAAGGAACGCCGGAACTGATCGTCGAAGTTTCCGCCAGCAGCGCCAGCTATGATCTTAACCAGAAGAAACGGGTCTATGCTCGCAACGGCGTACCGGAGTACATCGTATATCTGGACTATGAGCAACGCGTTGTCTGGCATATTCTGCGTGCCGGCGTCTATGAGGAGCAGCAGGCCGACGAGGATGGCGTGCTGAAGAGCGAACGCTTCCCTGGTCTGTGGCTGCTGCCGGACGCGCTCCTGGCCGGGGATCTGTCCCGCGTTTTGGAAACACTGCAGCAAGGGCTTGCTTCGCAGGAACACAAGGCATTCTGCGCTGCGCTGGAACGGAACTGCAAGGAGGCCAAATAAATCTCGCAACTCCGGCAAACCTGGCGGTCCCGGACTACTTGTTGACGACCACGCGCTCGGTGCGAAAAAGGCTGGACCTGAATCGTCGGGACGGTCCGCTGGGCGAGGAGATCTGACACAAGGCAGCGGAGCGGCGACTGGGCACACCCGATGACCTGGCGGGGGCGGCGATTTTCCTGGCCTCCGACGCGGCCGAGTTCGTCACCGGCGCCACCCTGGTCGTAGACGGCGGCTACTCGATCATGGACCGCCAGTGGGCTGATTGAATCCGGCCATTTGGATCGGGTATAATGCGGGCAACGCGAAGCGCTGGAGATAGGGCAAGGAGTACTGCCATGGCTGTATCGACAGTCGAACGCTCGACGACGGCCCCTGCGGGAGAGAACAGGGTGCCCGCGCAACCCCTGAACAACGGCGACAGGCTCACGCGCGCCGAGTTCGAACGCATCTACGCGGCCCATCCCGAAATCAAGAAGGCGGAACTCATTGAAGGAGTCGTCTATATGCCTTCGCCGACGCGCTACCTGGAGCATGGAGAGCCTCTTTTCGACGCAATCGGTTGGCTCAGTATGTACAAAGTTGCTACCCCAGGCGTTAGGGGCGGCGACAACGCAACGCTGCGTCTTGACTTCGAGAATGAACCCCAGCCCGATGCCCTCTTGCGCCTACCAGCGGAATATGGTGGCAGTTCCCGGGTAGGGGAAGACGGCTATTTGGAAGGCGCGCCGGAACTGATTCTTGAAGTTTCCGCCAGCAGCGCCAGCTATGATCTTAACCAGAAGAAACGGGTCTATGCTCGCAACGGCGTACCGGAGTACATCGTGTATCTGGCCTATGAGCAACGCGTTGTCTGGCATGTTCTGCGTGCCGGCGTCTATGAGGAGCAGCAGGCCGACGAGGTTGGCGTGCTGAAGAGCGAACGCTTCCCTGGTCTGTGGCTGCTGCCGGACGCGCTCCTGGCCGGGGATCTGTCCCGCGTTTTGGAAACGCTGCAGCAAGGGCTTGCGTCACCGGAACACAAAACATTCTGCGCCGCGTTGACGCGGCGCCGCAAGGAGGCCAAATGAATCTCGCAACTCCGGAAAACCTGGCAGTACTCGACCACCTGCTGACGACCACGCGCTCCGTGCGTAAACGGCTGGATCTGACCCGCCCCGTCGAGCGCGCAGTGATAGAACAGTGTTTGGAGATCGCGGGCCAAGCCCCCAGCGGCAGCAACCGTCAGGGGTGGCACTTCGTCGTGGTAACCGTTGGCGAGAAGAAACGCTTCATCGCCGATCGGTACCGGAAAGCGTGGTACGGTTACAACGCCACCCGTAATGTGGCTACGGGGCCCAACTTGACTGCAGAGGAAAAACAGTTGCAGCGCGTGATCAGCTCTGCCCAGTATCTGGCCGACCACTTGCAGGATGTGCCTGTGCTGGTGATTCCTTGCATCGAGGGCCGCCCGGATGATGCTGCGCCGGCTTCCCAGGCCGGTGTTTACGGCTCGATTTTGCCGGCCGCGTGGTCGTTGATGTTGGCACTGCGCGCCAGGGGACTAGGCTCTGCCTGGACCACTTTACATCTGCAGCATGAGCGGGAGATCGCCGAGTTGCTGGGCATCCCCGACGGAATCTCCCAGGCCGCGCTGCTGCCGGTCGCTTACTTCAAGGGCGACGACTTCCGCCCGGCCAAGCGCAAGCCGATGCGCGACAGGACCTATTGGGACAGCTGGCAGACAGAATGAAACTTGTCGCCGATATTCATCTGCACTCCCACTTTTCGCGGGCCACGAGCAAGAACCTGACCTTTGAGCACCTGTGGAAATGGGCGCAGCTCAAAGGCGTACAGGTGGTAGCAACGGGCGATATCGCCCATCCGGGTTGGCTGGCAGAGTTGCAGACGAAGCTGGCGCCGGCAGAGGATGGTCTGTTTCAACTCAAGCCGGAGTACACCGCCGCCGTCGCCGACGAGGTGCCCCCATCCTGTAGGGGGACAGTGCGGTTCCTGATCGGCGGCGAGATCAGCAACATCTATAAGAAATATGACCGCACGCGCAAAGTACACAACATTGTCTTTGCTCCGTCGGTCGAGGCGACCACAATTCTGCAGGCTGAACTGGAAAAGATCGGCAACATTCGCTCGGACGGGCGTCCGATCCTGGGCCTGGACAGCCGCGACTTGCTGGAAATCGTGCTGGAGGTGGACGACCGCTGTCATCTGATTCCTGCGCACATCTGGACTCCCTGGTTCTCGATCCTCGGCTCAAAGTCCGGTTTCGATTCGCTGGAGGAATGCTACACCGATCTGACCCCCCACATCTTCGCAGTCGAGACAGGTCTCTCGTCCGATCCACCGATGAACTGGCGCGTTTCGTGGCTGGATGACTACACGCTCATCTCCAACTCCGACGCGCACTCACCGCCGAAGCTGGCACGCGAGGCAACCCTATTCGACACTGAGTTGAGCTATGACGCGCTGTTTGGCGCGCTGCAGAGCGGTGACCCTGCGCAGTTCCTGGGCACTATCGAATTCTTTCCTGAAGAGGGCAAGTATCACCTGGACGGCCATCGAAAATGCGAGGTCTGCTGGGAGCCGGTCACCACCATCGCCAACGAGGGACGTTGCTCGCGCTGCGGCAAGCCGGTGACGATCGGCGTATACCACCGGATCGAGGAGTTGGCCGACCGTGCCCCCGGCGCACGACGGCCCTCTGCGGCGCCCTTTACCAGTCTCATTCCTCTGCCGGAGGCGCTGAGCGAGATTCTCGGCGTCGGCCCCAACTCCAAACGTGTGCAAACCGAGTATCTGCGTCTGCTGGGGCGGTTGGGGCCGGAGTTGGCGATCCTGCGGGCGCTGCCGCTTGAGGAAATCGCTGCGGCCGGCGGCCCTCATCTGGCCGAGGGAATCCGCCGAATGCGAAAGGGCGAGGTAATTGCGCAGAGCGGCTACGACGGCGAATACGGTGTCATCCGTTTGTTCGATGGTGAGGCGGATCAGCTTTCAACGTTCCAGGTCGGGATGTTCGCGAGCGAGCCAGCCGCAGAGAAAGAGGAAAAAAGAGCAACAGCGGTGGAGGGGGAGAAACCCAGGGAAGGCGGGCAGAAAATTCCGGCAGGGAAGCTGGAGTCGCCTGGTGAAAACGTCATGGTGGAAAGGGCAGAGCAGTACGGTTTGCCGCTCGAGGCTGGGTCGCAAGAGCTCTTGCCCGCCTATCCGCAGGTGCGCCAGGATGCAGCCGGTGAAAGGCAGACCGCCTGGTTCGATCAGCTCAATCCTGAGCAGCAGGCCGCGGCCGCTCACACCAGTACGCCGCTGGCGATTGTGGCCGGGCCGGGCACCGGCAAGACCCGTACACTGACCGTGCGCATTGCCCATCTGATCGAGAGGATGGCAGTCGCGCCGTCATCGATTCTGGCGGTAACCTTTACGAACAGAGCCGCGGAAGAGATGCGGGAGCGGTTGATCGACCTCTTGGGCGTAAAGAGCTCGGCGCGTATCACCGTCGGGACATTCCATCAAATGGGGGCCAGCCTGCTCCAGGAGTTCGGCGAGGCGATCGGCGTATCCCAGACATTCACCATCCTCGCCGATGCGGATCGGCAGAGGCTTCTGAAGCGGGCCTGCCCCGAGCTTTCTTCAAGGGAGTTGCGGTCGGCATTGGAGGCGATTTCGGCGCGCAAAAACGGCTTACCTGCGGCCTCCACGTCCGGGAGCATCTCAGAGAGCGAGATTGACTTCTGGGAGCGCTATCACGCCGCGCTGACGGAGGCCAACGCGCTCGATTTTGATGATCTGATCTTGCGCGCCGTCCAGTTGCTGGAGACCGATACGGCCATTCTGCAAACGGTCCAGGCACGCTTTCGCTGGATCTCGGTGGACGAATACCAGGATGTGAACGCGGCGCAGCATCGGCTGTTGCGCCTCCTGGCCGCGGGCGGCGCCAATCTTTGCGTGATCGGCGACCCGGACCAGGCGATATATGGCTTCCGCGGCGCGGATCACCGCTATTTTCTCTCCTTTGAGGAAGACTTCCCAGGTGGGCAGCGGCTCTTTCTCGAGCGCAATTACCGCTCGGCCCAGGCAATTCTGGACGCAGCGATGCAGGTGATCTCCCGCAATCCCGATCATCAGGCGACCGCGCTGATCGCCGACTTCGCCGAGCAAGTAAAGCTGGACGTCTACCGCGCCCCTACCGATAAAGCCGAAGCAGAGTATGTTGTTCACCAGGTGGAACAAATGGTGGGCGGCGTCAGCTACTTCTCACTGGACTCGGGGCGGGTTGACGGAGACGGCCTGCCAGAGGAGTATTCTTTCGGCGACTTCGCCGTTCTCTACCGCCTCAACGCTCAGGCCAGGCTGCTTGAGGAAGCCTTCGACCGCTCAGGCATTCCCTACGAGACGGTCGGTGGATCGGCTCTGACCGAACAGAAGCCGGTGCTGGATATATTGGCCCTCCTGTGGCTGGCACAGGCGCCGGACAGTGCTGTCCATTGGGAGCGGATCCTGACGGAAGGGAAACGAGCGCTTTCAGATGAGGCAGTGGCAGATCTGGTGAGTCAGGTGAAATTGCAGTCCACAGCGCCGGGCACTCCGGCGACTTGGCGAACTATCATCGTTGCAGCTTCAAGAACGGGCGCCACGCGGCAGCCGCAGCGGGAGCGGCTGGCACAGACGGTTGAACTCGTGGACGCCCTGGCCGGCACAGCCTCCGCGCCCTTGTCTGAGCAGATTCAGGCCGCGGCCGCAGGCTGGGAAAGGCTGCGCGGCGCCGAGTATAGCGACGCCGAAAAGGAGCGCATCGATCGATTACAGCGCCGCGCGGCACCTTTTCGCAACCGGCTTCGGGATTTTCTGACGACGACGGCGTTGCAGAGTGATGCGGACCAATACGACCAGCGGGCAGACCGGGTGACGCTGATGAGCCTCCATGCCTCAAAAGGGTTGGAGTTCCCGGTCGTGTTCGTCGTCGGTTGTGAAGCGGGACTACTGCCCTATATGCCTGCCAATCGGGAAGTCGACATGGACGAGGAACGGCGGCTGTTCTACGTGGGTATGACGCGTGCGCGGCGGCGGTTGATCCTGACGCACGCCGACCGTCGTTATCTGTTCGGGCAATCGATGGAAAACCGGCTTTCGGGCTTTGTCACCGACATTGAAGCAGCCCTGCAGGATGTCCGGCATGCTCAACCGCGTCAGACCCGCCAGAGCGCCGAAGATCGGCAGTTGCGGTTGCTTTAGGTCCGGTCGGAGGGTACGCGGCAGCTTCTCCTCGCGACCCGGATCTGTCCTCATCGGCTCCGCCCGGAGGTTTTACCAGGCCGACGCATTATTCAGCGTCTCCATTTGTGCGGCGGTCAGGTCCACATCCAGCGCGGCCACGCTACCCTGCAACTGCTCGACCGTATTGGCGCCGACAATTGGCGCGGTCATCCCCGGCTGGGCCAAAAGCCAGGCAAGTGAGACGGCTAGCGGCGTCGTGTCGACTTCAACGGCTACGGCCCGCACCGCGTCCAGAACTTTCCAACCTGCGTCGTTGAAGTAGCGTTGGCGCACGCCCTCTGCTCGTACGCTGTCCGTATCGCGGTCCCGGCTGTATTTTCCTGTCAGAAAGCCACCGGCCAGTGGGCTGTAAGGGATGATGCCGATGCCGTTAGCCAGGCAGACTTCCGCCAGTTCCCGCTCGAACTCGGCTCTATTCACCAGGTTGTAGTGGGGCTGGATGGAATTGTAGCGAGCCAAGCCGCATTTGTCGCTCGTCCATAGCGCCTCCATCAAACGCCAGGCCGGATAGTTGCTACAGCCGACATAGCGCACTTTGCCCTGTTGCACCAAGCGATCCAGCGCCTCCAGCGACTCGTCGATGGGCGTATCTGCGTCGAAGGAATGGGTCTGATAGAGGTCGATTGTATCGGTCTGCAGGCGGCGCAGAGAGGCTTCGCAGGCGTCGAAGATATGCCTGCGGCTGAGGCCCTGGTCGTTCGGCCCAGGCCCCATCTGCCCGCGCACTTTGGTCGCAATGATCATTTGGCTGCGGTTGCCTCTCGCCTGCAGCCAGCGCCCAATCACACCCTCACTTTCGCCGCCGATGTGTCCTTCCACCCAGCGGTTGTAGATGTCGGCCGTGTCGATAAAATTTCCGCCTGCTTCGGCGAAAGCATCCATCACCGCGAAACTCGTCTCCTCATCGGCAGTCCAGCCGAAGTTCATCGAACCCAGACAGAGTGGGGAAACCTTCAGCCCAGTGCGGCCCAGACGGCGATACTCGATTTCGCTCATTGCTCAACTCCTATCAGCATTCTCTCATCCCCCACCCGGCGCGTGACGCGGCGGGCGTCCAGCTCTTCCAATAAAGCCTGCGCATACTTGCGGCTGGTGTCAAGCAGATCGCGCACATCGGCCAGCGTAATGGCCCCATTCGCCTGGGCCAAATCAATGATTTTCTGCGTGGCGGCGGCGAAATCCTCCTGGCGGAAATAAACCGAACCGGGCAGCCGTGCCAGGATCCTCCGCTCGACCAGCGACTCCAGCAGATCTTCATCACCGTTCAAAAGATTGAGCGTGTCGATAGCATTGGGCGGGCTGAATGGGGCGGCGGCATAAGACCGCAGCGCCCGATCAATCGCCCGCTGCTGGTCGGTCGAATAGCTGACCGTATGGGAAAGCAGCCGGACCGTACTCTCTTCACTTGCCACCAGTCCGTCCGCATTCGCCTGCAAGGCCAGCTCGTTGAAGGCTCTTTGGGGCAGTTCCTTGCGTACTCCTCCTGCTCCGGCCACCCGCAGGCGGCTGCGCGCTTCGCTGCGGGGCATCCCCTGGCGCATAGGATAGAGGCTGTGGAACTCGCCAAGAAGCAGTTGCAAGTCGGCGACAATCTGCTGATAGGCAGACGCACTAATCAGAAGCCGCTGGTCGTCCAACCCGCGCATCAAGCCGTCTTCCAGGAGTTGGCGGATGGCCGCACGTGCAATTTCCTTGTCGAGTCCACAGGCGGCGATCAGATCTTGCTCCGAAAGCAGCGGTTCCCGCTCAAGGCTCTGCAACACGATCTCATCGGGGCTGCCTAGCGCCAGCGTTTCCAGTTTGGCGATGACCGCTGCATCGAATCGTCGATAGCGTCGGCGGGGGTGTGGGTCGAGAATTTCGCCGCCGCCGAGCGTGAGGCTGGGCGAAGGCTGGCGCAAAATAAAGCGGTCCCCGGCCGCGACGAGGATTGGGCGATCCAGGCGCAACTGTAGCCAGCCCTCGTCGCCCGGCAGCAGCTCCTCTACAGCTAAAAGACGTACATGGGCCGGCGTCTCGGACGCGCCGCTGAAAAGGTCTACGGCCATGTTGTGGCGCAAGGGATTTGCCGTGTCGGGCAGCAGACGAAAAGAAACATCGAGCAGCCGGGTCGACCGCAGCGACCCAGGGGTCACCACAACCTGTCCGCGGCCGATTTCATCGGTGGCGATGCCGCTGAGATTCACAGCCACCCGGCTGCCCGGCAGTGCCCGTTCGATGCTTTGCTTGTGCGTTTGCAGTGCGCGCACGCGGCCCGAAGGCCCGTCGGGAAGAATATCAACCGGTTCGCCCACCGAAAGATGGCCGTCGCTCATCGTGCCGGTCACGATGGTGCCGAAGCCGGGCAGGCTGAAGATGCGGTCGATGGGCAGCCGCGGGCGGCCGCGATCGCGGCGGGGGGGCAGCGCCGTCAGGGCGCCGGCCAGAGCTGAGCGCAGTTGATCAAGGCCGTCGCCGGTCTGCGCGCTCACGCGGACGATGGGCGCGCCCTCCAGGCGCGTACCGACCAGAATCTCTTGGATGTCAAGCTCGATCAGTTCCAGCCACTCGAGTTCCTCAATCAGATCTGTCTTTGTAAGGGCAACCAGACCGTCGGGAAGCGCAAGCAGGTCCAGGATGGCGAGGTGTTCACGGGTCTGGGGCATGACCCCCTCGTCGGCCGCGATGACGAGGATTGCGGCATCGATGCTGCCGACACCGGCCAGCATGTTTTTGATAAAGTCGATATGGCCGGGCACGTCAACTATGCTGACAGGCTCTTGCGAACCGTCGGGCATGGCCAGGTCCATCCAAGCGAAGCCCAGCACGATTGTGAGCCCGCGGCGTTGTTCTTCTTCCAGTCGGTCGGGGTGGCTTCCTGTCAGCGCTTGGACCAGCGTCGACTTACCGTGGTCGACATGCCCTGCAGTGGCTATGACCCGCATCAGGTGCGGTTAATTGACGGCTCACCGGAGGCAATACCGGCGGTACGGGGCGTGCTGTTGTTCTGGCGGGCGTACAGTTCGGCGGTGCGGCGCTGCTTCTGCCATTCCTCTTCCAGGCTTTTCATCGTTTCGTCCCTCTCTTCCAGAGACGTTTGCAGACCATCGAGCCAGAGTTGGGCCGCATTGATGTATCGGCCGCCATACTGCTCCTGCAGCTTCCAGAGAAGGCGCAGCATCTCTTCGTGTACGCGCAGATCGTGTAGAACCGGCGGCAGATGATCCAACAGTTCCTTGTTGTTCTTCTCCTGCTCTTTCCAGAGATGCTCCTGTCGCAGACCGTCGCGACGGCCCCTCTTCTCGTATTCCTCCTGAAATTCGTCCATCTCCCGGCGGATGCGTTCTTCGGCCAACCGTTGCAGTTCCTGCACCTGGACCTGATCGCGGCGAATGTTTTCCTGAAAATCTGGGATTGTATTGGCGGTCCGACGGGCTGCTTCGATGGTTTGGCCGAACGATTGGAGACGTTCTTCATTCTTGGTGACAACGCTCCCTTGATCATCTATAATCTCTTGCCAGCGGGTGAGAACCTGCAAGCGCTCGACCACCTCGATGCGCAGCCGTTCCATGAATTGCTGCTGCTCCTCCCGAACCTCGCCGAAAACCGGCCGCCAGCGCTCGATTTCGGCGCTCATGCGGCGGTCGGCATCCTCGAGAATGGAAAATCGCCCGCTGAAAGCCTCGGTGCGTTTGAACAACTCGACGGTCTCCTGCTGCAACTGGGCGATTCGTTTGGCGTCGCCGGTGCGCTGGTCGGCCAAAAACGGGATCTGACGCGTGCGCTCTTCAAGGTCTTTGACAAGCAGATTGATTTGGTTCCTGCCCTCCATAATCATATCAACCAAGCGTTCTTCTTCGCCTTTACGCCGTTCTACCGCCTCTTCAATGCGGCCGATGCGAGGCAGGTCCCGGCGCACTTCGCTGATCTCTCTGGTGAGCGCCTCCCTGTCTGCCAACCGGGCGCGCTCGAAATCGCGAGCAACCTGCGCTTGGCCCTCGTCGCTGCGGTCGATCATCAGGCCGAGTTCCTGCTTGACACTGTCAATCTGCTGTTCCAGTTGGGTGAATCGGCCCAATTGCGCAGTCGTAGATGCCAGACGTCCCTCCAGCTCCTGGATGCGACGCGCCTGTTCGATAATGTCTCCCGACTGGCTTTCCAGCTGCTGTTGCAGACGGCCGATCTCGGCCCGGTCGCGCCGATGCTCCTCGTCGAGCCAGGTTACCATTTGGGCTAGTTGGGCAGTATCCATTTTTCTTACTTTCGGCGCACTTGGTTAAATTGGGCGCGCTCAGATAGCCTTACTTGACTGGCGAACCGCTTCTACGTAGTCGGTTGCCCCTTGCGACCTGATGCCGGATAGGGATCCGACACTATAGCCAGCCGGGCAGGGGGTACTCTCAGAGGAGGAGATTATACCATTTGCAAAGGGCTGACGACAAACAGTCTGGCGCTGGGGCGCATCCCCAGGTTGGGGCGCTTCCCTGATAACACTCTGGTGAATCGTACTGGATTCAACTCAGCACGGAGCAACCTGATTCAGGCCAAGTCGTATCTCATCTAGGGCGCAGTCAGTAGTGGGCTGGATGCATCCAGGTCGAGATGCGGCCGGTTTAGAAGCCAAGCAAGATCGCGCTAAGTTTGGTCAAGTCAGAAACCCGCCACCTCTGTGGCATACATGGGATCAGCCCCTCCGTGGAGCCTTCCCGATTCGTCAATACTGACAGCCGTGGGACGGCCAAAGCCACCGCTTGTGACGGGGTCCATATGAACAACACGGTGCCCCATATCGGTGAGCGCTTTTCGTGTATTTCTTGGGATGCGCGAATCAAGAAAGGCCTCTTGATACAGAGCTTCTGCCCACACGCGCGGCGTCTCGATAGCCGCCTGCACCTCCATGCCGAAGTCGATACAATGCACTAAGACGTGAAACACAGAGCTCATGCTGCGCCGGGCGCCCGAGGCACTCATAGCCAGCCAGGGCTTGCTGTCGCGGAAGAACAGAGGCAGGTGCGTGCCGCGTGCGGGCCGTCGTGTCGGACCTAGGGAAAGGGTCCGGCCAGGGATCGGATCGAAACTGCACATGTGGTCGTTCAGAACAATCCCCGTGCCCGGTACCACTACCTTCGAGCCAAAAGCATTCCCCAGGCTGGTAAGGATGTTAAAGACGTTGCCCTGGCGGTCAGCAGCAGCCAACGTCGTGGTGTTCGTCCCCCCGACCAGCTTAGGATCGGCGCCAGCCCTCACCGAGCCCGTACTGGGCCTGCCGAAAGGGCGCGCCGGGCCCCGATATGGTTGGGGATCCAACGGTTGCACATCGTGCGTTGCCTGGTCCAGACGGATGCGGTCGGCCACCTCGCCGGCATGCTCCTTGGTCAACAGGCCAGGTTCAAGTGCATAGGCAAAATGGTTGACCCAGGTCCAGCGCATGGCTTCGAGCATCAGATGGCGATAGGTCGGGCTGTCCGGCTCCATGCTCGCCAAGTCGAAGTTTTCCAGCACGTTCAGCATCTGCACCACCACACGCGAGCTTCCTGGAGTATATCGCAGGCCGCGATAGGTTAAGAAGTCCTCATCCTGCAGGACACGGATCTCGGAACGATAGGTGGCCAAGTCTTCATAGGTGAGGATCCCACCATGTCTGGACATCTCAGCCGCGATTGCGTGGGCTACAGGGCCTTTGTAAAAGGCGTCCGCGCCGTTCTCCGCTATCGCGCGGTAGGTGTCGGCCAGTTCAGGATATACGAGCTTGTCACCCGGCTCCCAAAAGGTGCCGGGGGTCGGGGGCAGTCCATCCACGAGTAGGAGCGCCCCCAGGAGCGGGAACCGGCGAAAGTTCCTCATTTCTTTGGCGATAATCATCGTCATACGCTGATCCACATTCACGCCCTTCTCAGCAAGTTCGATGGCCGGCGCCAACACCTGCTTGAGGCTTAGCGTCCCGTAACGTTCGAGGGCAGCGCACAGACCGGCCACAGTGCCGGGGACAGCCACCGAACTGTGGCCGATGATATTGGCGTCGTCGCGTACATTGGCCCAGCCGTAGAAGCTCCCGCTGCCTGGCAAGACCTCGAACATATCCGGCGTCGCTGAAGCCGGGGCGAAAGGACCGTCGTTGAAGATCGTCGTTTCGCCGCGATCAGCGTGGTGAACGAGGATCGTGCCATTGCCGCCGACCCCGCACATGCCAGGTTCCGCGAGTTGGGCGACGAAGGCGGCGGCAACGCCGGCATCTACGGCATTTCCCCCTTGCTGCATGATCTCCACGCCGGTCTGGGCCACAAGGCTTCCACCAGCAACGACGCCGTGTTCCGCAACAAGCGGTTTAATCTTGGCCTCCACGCTGTGTCGAATCATTGATGTCTCCTGTTTTTCAGTCTACCTGTTGCGGCTCAAATCGGTTACTAAGGGGAAGAGGAGTGATCTGCGTTCCACGGCAACTGGTCAAAACCCAGGTCTCACTGCCTAAGCCCCAAGGCGAACTGAACAACTTCGCTACGCCGAAATCGTCGTTCGGGACTGATGTATCCGGGACGATGCGCGGCCTATGGGTCAGGAACGCAGACGTGGGTCCAGAAAGTCTCGCAACCAGTCACCCACCAGATTGAGCGATAAGACCACCAGCGTGATACACAACCCCGGCAGGATGCCCATCCAAGGAGCAATTCGCAAAACGTTGCGGCTGTCCGAAAGCATCATACCCCAACTGGGTATGGCCGGTGGGATTCCCAGCCCCAGGAAGCTGAGTGAGGCTTCGACCACGATGACAGAGGCTACAGCAAATGTGGCAATGACAATCATAGGGGCGAACACGTTTGGCAAAATGTGGCGAGCAAGGATGCGCCCATCGCCACAACCGATCGCGCGCGCAGCTTCCACGAGTTCCTTTTCGCGAACAGACAAAGTTTCGGCGCGAATAACGCGAGCAAACCCCACCCAACCAAAGATGCTCAGCACGAGTATCATGGTTCCCAGCCCCGATCCGACCATCATGATTGTCACCATAGCCAGAATGAGGAATGGGAAAGCCAAAAAAATGTCAGCCACACGCATGATGGCCTCATCCAGTAGGCCACCGTAGTAGCCGGATAGCAACCCCAGAACCATACCGATGGTGCCCGCAAGCATAGACGTAGCAAACCCTACCGTCAAAGAGATTCGTCCGCCATAAAGTAGTCGGGTGAGCACATCGCGCCCCAACTGATCGGTGCCAAGCGGGTTGGCCCAGGATCCATCCTCCAGCAGGGCCGGCGGTTGAAGTCGCACCATGATGTCCACACCGTTGGGGTCTTTGGACGAGAGAAGGGGCGCCGCAATGGATGCCAGGATCGCGATCGCCAGCACCACCGACGCGACAAGCGCCGGCTTGGCGTGGCTCAGACTATGCCAGGCACGTGCGAATCGACGCGTCTCACGCCGATGCAGTGAGTTGACATCTTTGGACGTGAACACCGCGGTGGAGGTCATTGTCCCTCCAGACGGATTCTTGGGTCTAACGCCAGATAGAGGAGATCGACGAACAGGTTGGCCAGCACATACGTCATGGCGATGAGTGCGACACCTGCCTGGACCACAGGATAGTCCCAGTCTCGAATCGCCAGTACTGTCAGGCGGCCCATGCCCGGCCAACCGAACACGCTCTCCGTAATGACAGCGCCTCCCAAGAGCGACCCCAGCTCCAGCGCGTTCAGCGTCATTATCGGCATCAGTGCATTACGCAGGACGTGTCGTATGAGAACGGTCCAATCCTTCAATCCCTTGGCACGCGCGGTTGTCACATATTCTCTGCCCAGCACTTCTAGCACCGATGACCGCACCAGACGTGCATTCCGTGCCAGGGGATAGGCGGCGAGGGCGGCGGCGGGGAGGACAAGATGCTTCAGGCTGCCAGCTCCTGAGACAGGCAACCACCGCAGCCACACGCCAAATATCAGGATCATCAGAATCGCCAACCAGAAAACGGGAATCGCTTGTCCGAACAGCGCCAAAAGCATTGTAAGTCCATCGAGGGAGGTGCCGCGTTTCACGGCGGCCAGAACACCGATTGGCAGCGCCAGAAAGAAGGAGATTATGAGCGCCAGCCCCCCCAATAGCAGCGTGTACGGAAGACGGTCCCAGATCAGAGCCATGGCCGGCTGACGGTGGCGAATAGAGCTGCCGAAATCTCCCCGTACCGCCTTGAACATGTAGTTGACGTACTGTTCGTGCAGCGGTCGATCCAGTCCCAGGCGACGACGCAACTCCTCTATCTCCTCCTTCGTTTCACGGATGTGATACATGAACGCTGCAGGATCGCCGGCCTTCAGTGTCACTACAAAGGTTACGGAGACCACACCCCAAACGACAAACACCAGCAAGACCAGACGCCTCATCAGAAAACGTCTCATGGCGCCTCCAGTTCCGCAACAATGAATCGCGAAATGCTAATTCTTACGCGTAGGAAAGCATTTTTCATTATTCTGATGTCGCATGCGAAGCATACCCTGATCCCAAATCCGCTGTCGGAATCAGATCAGTGAAGGCAAGACGAGCCCTTTCCTTGTCAATGAGGCTGTTAGGGGGCTCAGGGGCTGCACAGGCATTCAGACCGGCAGGCAAGGTTGCCGAGAGTGCTGCCTATACTACAGTGCTGGCTATACCACGATGACGGAAATACGCGCTCCATACGATGCGCTTGCGATTTGAGCGCCCTATCATGCGAGCAGAATCATGTTTTGTCAACTCGATTCATCCCGCTTGATAAGGCGCTCACTAACTCGAAATCAGGTTTCTGGACTGCTACATTCAGGCCAATGTTATCTCCCAGGGATAGACAAACTGATCGAGGCGTGGCGTCCAGTTCACCCGTGGGCCGATGGCGTGGGCCTTGACGTCGGCGCCGAGGATGACACATGGCGGATCCTCTACCAGGATTTCTTGCATCCTCCAGGCAATTTCGTTCCGGCGTCCTGTTTCAAGCGCCTCTTCGGCGCTTAGCAGTTCGTAAAGCTCTGCGTATTCGGTGTGTACCCAACCGGTCTGGTTAGGCCAGTAATCCGGGTGCATCCGGTACATACTCGACCCGACATCGGCGTAGCTGCCGCCGAAATCCCAAAGAACAAGGTCAAAGGGGGATTCCCGGGCCCTGGTCTGCTTGCCTATCAGACTGCCTTCCATGGTCTCAACTTCGACGACCAGTCCAATCTCTTTATACTGGGCAGCGATAGCTTGGGCCACAAGAGGAAGTTCGGGAATTGCATTGCTAGCCGTTACCATCCTCATCCGGTACCCGTCAGGCACGCCGGCATCTGCTAGCAGCGCCTTCGCCTTTTCCGGGTCATAGGGGATAGCTTCGACGTTTGGGCTTAACTGGGGATGAATTGAAACCATCCAAGCGGTCTGGCGATAGGAAGCCCCCAAGAAGAGTTGCTGGTTGATGGGATCCCAGTTGACCGCGTGGTTCAGTGCCAGCCTCACCTGTTGTTCCTTCAGTTCAGGTGTATGCGGTTGCGGCTGGATATACATGAACATGGTCGCGCCTGTAGGTCCTACAATCGCTCGCACTGGCTCGCCTGCAGCGTCAGGGCCCGGCAAGGATCTGGCCTGATCGAGCGGGATCGTATGTGCGATATCCACGTCACCGGCCTCCAGAGCGGCGAGACGCGTAGACGCCTCCGGGATGATATTCATTTCGTAACGCTGCCAGCGCGGCGTGCCGTCCCCACCCCAGATCCTTTCGGCGTTCCAGTAGTCCGGCTTTGCCTCGAGAATTGTGTGCAGGTCCGACTTGTATTCCACGAGCGTGTACGGCCCGCTCCCCATTGGGTTGAGGGCCGCATCTTCATTTGACAGACCTCTGTAGTAGCTTGGCGGCAGCCAGGCCCACTCAGTGCCCGGCGTCCGGCAATAGTAGAAGGGATTAATCATCGCGCCGGTGATCATGTTGAACGTGTATTCATCCACGACCTCGCCCGGCTCTGCGAATTCAAACCGCTGCCAACCCTTCAGCGAAACGCCAACGTCCGGGTCCAAGATCCGCTCCATTGTGTACCTGATCGCTTCGGCGTTGAGCGGGTCACCGTTCGGAAATGTAATGCCTTCACGAATCTTCAATTGCCAAGTGTGCGGGTCGAGTTGCGTCCAGGACTCGAAGACCCAGGGTTCACAGTCAAGTTCGGGAGAGTGCATTATCCCCGTGTCGTAAATGAGATGGGACAGTTCTCCATCTCGCCAGTTCACCCAGAAGTGAGGGTCCAACGTGGTAAAGTTGGCATTGTAGGCGATGCTCAATGTCAGCCCGGTTTCCGGTGCGGCACCGGTCTCAGGCGCTTCGTCCGGGGCGGCTGCGGGAGCCTGTGGCATACAGGCCGCCAACAGCGCCTGTGCGGAGGTCAGTGACACACCCAAGAGGATCGCATTGCGCAGGAATGTACGCCGATTTATCTTTCCCCGCATGACATCTTCCTGCAGGTCCGAAATCACCCTATTCATTTGTCTCCTCCTTTTGTTGGTGCTTAACAGAACTAGCGCGATACACGCAAATCACGGCTCCGTGATCTGTCGCGAGTCTTAAGTTTCCTCCTTTTACGGCTCGCGTGATTGAGAGGAACGAAGAAGAGTTCACCTTGGTCGCGTTGCTGAGGGCATCGGTATCAAGTGGTGAGTGGTGGCCATGTTGCTCGACGAAGCCGGCTGGTCGAATCACCGCTCTCCTGTATGTAGAGCGCTGCGTTCAACACTGCGCAGGCCAGACAATTTATTATGATATTTATTTGTCAAAAAAGATCGTATCACAGTATGTGTTTTCTGTCAATAGAGATATCCCATTTGAGCAGGCGAAATAGTTACGAGCTCATGTTACACAGCAGGTTCTTCAAGACGCACAGGATCTAGATGACACAAGGTATTGAAAGCCTGTTGCAGCGGAGAGAGATACAAGTGGGTCTTGAGCGCATAGTGGTTCTTCTTGGTGCGCACCTTGAGCAACTCCAGGATGGTAAAGGCCCAGAGAGCAGCCACGAAACAGTTGGTCTGCGTGGTTGGTGTGCGGGTCGTGATTTGGCGAGCGATGCGTTCTGCTAGAGAGAGCGATGATACTCTTCCACTTTCCACCGTAACTACTGCGTAACATGAGTTAATAACCAGCAACGGCGTTTGCATGGAAGGGATCGCCTCCACCGTGGATCTTGCCCGTCGCGGGCTCGATACGGATGCCAACGTGGTTCCCGAAGTGGGTCTCGCCGAATCTCTCTTCCAGCGGTAAAAGATGATGACCCATAGCCGCGAGATCTCGTTGCACAGTTTCGGGGATTCGGTCATCGAGCCAGATTCTCTCACCCGTAGGATGGAAGCGGTAGGCCTCAATGGCTCTCTGAATACCCATCCCGAAGTCAATCAGATTTACAAAGGGGTGCAGGGCCATGCCACTGATCATAATGCTCAGCGAGCCGCAGAGCGCAGAGAAAAATCTACCATCTTTGAAGATCAGCACCGTCGCCGTGAGGCGCTGCATGCCCTTCCCCGGAGCGATAGAGTTTAGATAGCCCGGTCTCGGATCCAGGCGGTGCATGCTGTTGTTGAGTAGAATCCCTGTCCCCGGCACGGTCATCTTCGAGGCAAAGGGGTAGCCCAGGCTGGTGAGCAGGGACACGGTGTTGCCATGCGCGTCCATCGTCGCGATCTTGGTCGTGTTCCCGGACCCGGGCCGGACGTCCTCCATAGGCCGTGGATAAGTTGCCGGGCGCGGTCGCCCTTCGAACTCCCAGGGATCTCCCGGCTTGACAATTGGACTGGCCTTCGTTAGATCGATCTCTGCCGCCCGTTTCCGCGCGTATTCCTTGGAAGTCAGTCCTTTCCAAGGAGAAAGATCTCCCCGGGGGTCACCCACGTACATCAATGTATCTGCCCACGTCAGGCGCATGGCCTCGATCATGAGGTGTTTGCAGAGAGTGCCCTCTGGGTCCATGCTGCTCAGGTCAAAACATTCCAGAATGTTCAGGGTCTCCACGAGTGTGACGTTGCCGCCTGTAACGTATTCATACCCGCGATAGGTGTACCGCGGCGCGGGATAGATGTAAGACCCATAGTTAGCAAGGTCCTCCAGTGTTATCAGGCCGCCGTTGGCGGCCATGTCGGCGGCGATGGCCCGGGCGATTTCGCCGCGATAAAACACAACGGGGCCCTCACTGGCAATCCTGCGCAAGGTCTGGGCCAGGTCCTTGCGCACCAGGATGTCGCCCGGATTCCAGGGGGCACTTCCTGCTCGCGGGGACAAGCCATCTTTGAGAAAAACGGCGGCCGTTGCCGGGAAACGACGAAGGAGTGCCGCCGAGTCAACAATATATTTCATCATCGTCCTGTCCACAGGCACGCCTTCCTCCGCCAGCGTAATGGCAGGGGCCATCACTTCGGTCAGGGGCAAGGACCCGTAGCGCTCGTGCGCGGCACAGAGGCCCGCCACCTGGCTTGGCACCATCACCGACTCATGACCGACGGATTGGGCATCCCCCTTGACCTGGGGATAGCCCAGGACGTCGCTGCTTTGCTTATCCAGTCGTTCGTACATATCCGGTGACGCCTGCGCCGGGGCAACGTCATAAAAGTCGAAGATCGTGGTCTCCCCCGTATCGGCCATGTAGACGGACATGACGCCGTGTCCACCGATGCCGCACATCGCCGGTTCAGCCAACTCAGCGACGAAGGCTCCAGCCACAGCGGCATCCACAGCATTTCCGCCTCTTTGGAGCATGCTTATGGCTGCCTCGACCTCCAGCGTATGTCCGGCCGCCACTATGGCGTTCTCAGCGATTACCTCATCCCGTGTTGTGGCTTGTCTTTGAAATGGTGGCATTAAATGACCGTGTATGAAATCCTATTCAGAGCACATTCCGGCAGGAGCAAGTGCTTCTGCCATTGAGAAACAGTTATGCACACCCCTCACATTAATTGTTGGATGTCTCATAGCTTTATTTTCAAGATAGTTGCTGGATGTCAATTCAGAACCCCGCCACCCCTGTTCGCCCGATCATAGGGTCCGCACCTCCGTGAAGTAGACCTGACGCATCGATGCTGACAGCCGTGGGACGGCCAAAACCTCCACTGGTGTCGGCGTCCATGGAGACGATACGATGTCCCATATCGGCCAGAGCACTCTGCACCTTCCCAGGGATGCGCGAATCAAGGAAGGCTTCTTTATATAAGGCTTCGGCCCATACGCGCGGCGTCTCGATGGCCTCCTGGACGCCCATGCCGAAGTCGATGCAGTGTACTAAAACGTGGATGACAGCACTCATGCTACGCCGGGCGCCCGGAGCACTCATAGCCAGCCAGGGTTTCCCCTCGCGGAAGAACAGAGGCACATGCGCTCCCTGCGGAGGCCGTCGGCTAGGCCCAAGAGAGAGTGCTCGACCCGGAACCGGATCGAAATTGCACATGTGGTCGTTCAAGACAATCCCCGTCCCTGGCACGACGACCTTCGAACCAAAGGAGTTCCCGAGGCTGGTGAGAACGTTAAAGACGTTCCCATAGCGGTCAGCCGCAGCCAGCGTCGTGGTGTTCGTTTGACCCACGATCTTGGGGTCGCTACCGGCCCGCTCCGGGCCCGCTCCATCTTGGTAAGGCCGCGGGTCCACAGGTTGCACATCCTGCGACGCCTTGTCGAGACGGAGGCGACTAGCCACCTCGCTCGCATACTCTTTGCTGAGCAAGCCAGGCGCGCCGGCGAAGCCAAAGTGGTTGGCCCAGACGCGCCTCATGGTTTCGAGCATCAGGTGCCGGTAGGTCGGGCTAGACGGTTCCATGCTGGCCAGGTTGAAGTTCTCCAGCACGTTCAGCATCTGCACTACGATTGCGGAAGCGCCTGGGGTATAGCGCAGGCCTCGATACTCGCGGAAGTCCTCGTCCCCCAGAACGCGGACAAGGGAATGGTAACTGGCCAGGTCTTCATAGGTGAGCACCCCATCGTGCCTGGCCATCTCGGCGGCAATGGCATGGGCAATGGGGCCTTTGTAGAAGGCGTCTGTTGTGCTCTCAGCGATGGCGCGGTAGGTGTCGGCGAGTTCAGGGTAGACGAGTTTGTCGCCCGCGGCCCAGAAAGTTCCAGGCGTCGGGGGAAGCCCATCCACGAGCAGCAGCGCACCCAGGAGAGGGAAGCGGCGAAAGTACTTCGTTTCCCTGGCAATGTTGATGGCCATACGGTCGTCCACATCCACACCGTTCTCGGCCAGTTCGATGGCCGGCGCCAGCACCTCTTTGGGGCTCATCGTTCCATAGCGCTCCAGGGCGGCGCACAGGCCGGCCACAGTGCCAGGAATAGCTACCGACTTGTGGCCGATGATATTGGCATCGTCGCGCACATTTTCCCAACCATAGAAGCCACCGCTACCCGGCAGGATCTCGAACATGTCCGGCTTCGCCCCAGCCGGCGCCACGGTGACGTCGTCGAAGATCGCGGTTTCATTGCGATCAGCGTGGTGTACGAGGACCATGCCATTGCCGCCGACTCCACACATACCGGGTTCGACGAGTTGAGCGACGAAGGCGGCGGCCACGCCTGCGTCGATAGCATTGCCACCCTGCTGCATCATCTCCACACCCACCTGGGCGACCAGGTCATGACCACCAGAAACCACGCCGTGTTCGGCGATGCCCTCTTGTCTGGTGAACTGAATTTTACTTTGTATCATGAAGGTATCCTGGGGAAATGGCGAATGGAAGAAAAAGGGTGAGAAGGGGGGTTACTGGCTACTGTGCAAATTCATTAAATTCGTAGTCGTGGATCCAGGTAGTCTCGCAACCAATCGCCCACCAGATTCAGCGACAAGACAACGATCGTGAGACATAACCCTGGCAAAATACTCATCCACGGCGCCGTTCCCATAACGTTGCGGCTATCCGACAGCATCTTACCCCAACTAGGTATGGCCGGAGGAACGCCCAGCCCCAAGAAGCTGAGCGCAGCCTCAACGACCATAACAGTGGCAATGGAGAAGGTAACCAAGATGATCATGGAGTGGAAGACGTTGGCCAGGATATGGAACACAATGATGCGCACATCTCCGCAACCGACAGCGCGCGCTGCTTCTACGAACTCTTTCTCACGCACCGACAACGTTTCAGCGCGGACCACTCGGGCAAACCCCACCCAGCCAAAGGCGCCGAGCACAAGGATCATGTTACCCACGCCTGGCCCCAACATCATGACGGTCAACATGGCAAGAAGGAGAAAAGGGAAACCCAGCAAAATGTCGGCCACGCGCATGATGACCTCATCCAGTAGGCCGACGAAATAGCCTGATAGCAGCCCCAGAACCAGACCGACGGTTCCGGCGAAAGCAGCCGCTCCGAATCCCACTGCCAAGGAGATCCGTGCACCGTAGATGAGACGGGTAAGCACATCGCGACCTACCTCGTCAGTGCCAAGAGGGTATTCCCAAGTTCCACCCAGCAGAGCCGGAGGCCGCAATCGCACGACGATATTGACCTCGTTGGACTCGTAAGGCAAAAGAAATGGCGCCCCAAGTGCTAATACGAGAGTGATGGCTAAAACCGCCAGGCCGACAAGCGGCAGCTTGGCCCGGCTCAGACTACGCCAAACACGGGCGAA
Organism: Caldilineaceae bacterium; assembly: GCA_965221345.1. Lineage (GTDB taxonomy): Bacteria > Chloroflexota > Anaerolineae > Caldilineales > Caldilineaceae > Bin5. The sequence goes on along the minus strand of CBDCSD010000002.1, from coordinate 2,354,950 downwards.
CTCATGTACCTCATGCCGAGGCAAGGGCGCGAGAACTTGGATGTGCGACGCAGTGGTTTCTCGGGATATCATTTCTCCTCCACCAGCCGGATTCTTGGGTCCAGTGCGCCATAGAGGATATCTACGAACAGATTGGCCACGACATACATAGTGGCTATGAGTGCTATTCCCGCCTGCACCACAGGAAAATCTCGATTCTGAATAGCCATTAGAGTCAAGCGTCCCATGCCAGGCCACCCGAACACGCTCTCCGTGATCACGGCTCCTCCCACTAGCGACCCCAACTCCAGAGCATTCATCGTCAACACCGGGACAAGAGCATTGCGCAGAACATGTCGTGTAAGGACTATCCGCTCCCGCAGCCCCTTGGCGCGAGCGGTGGTAACATACTCCTTCCCCAGCACTTCCAGCACCGAAGACCGCACTAGACGTGCATTTCTAGCCAAGGGATACGCGGCGAGGGCGATGGTGGGAAGGACCAGGTGCTTTGGGCCGCCGGAGCCTGCGACCGGCAGCCAGTGCAACCGTACAGAAAAGATCATGATCAAGAGAATCCCCAACCAGAAAACGGGTACCGCTTGACCGGCCAATGCAAACAGCATGATAAAACCATCTTGGATCGTGCCACGCCTCAGAGCCGCCAAGGTGCCGAGTAGGAAGCCCACAACCATGGCGAAAGTGAATGCCAGCCCTCCCAATTGAAGAGTTTTCGGCAAACGGCGTAAGATCATGTCCAAGGCCGGCTCACGGTGGCGAATTGACATCCCGAAATCGCCTTGTAACGCTTTGTACATGTAGTCCAGGTACTGTATGTACACCGGCCGGTCCAGTCCCAGCGAACGACGGTAGTCCTCCAGCACTGACATATCAGTAGTCGCATAGATCATCAGAGTCATGGGATCGCCGGTCACTGAGTTCACCGCAAAGGTCAAGGAGGTCACACCCCAGACAACAAACACCAGCAAGATCAACCGCCGAACCAGATACCGTGTCATGGTATCTCCAATGAAGAAACGTGAGGTGTCACGTGCCAGGTGGTGGGAAGAACGTGACACCTCACGCTAGACATCGATTGTCTCCTGCAGATGCCGCTAGGCCAACGTCACTTCCCAGGGGAACACAAACTGATCGAAGCGCGGCGTCCACTTCACTCGCGGGCCGATGACATGGGCTCTGATACCGACTCCAAGGGGAACGAGCACTGCTTCCTCATGGGAGATCTCCTGCATCCTTAAGGCAATCTCTCTCCGCTTTTGAGGATCCATCGCCTGTGGGGTACCCAGGCTGTCCCACAGTTCGTAGAATTCTGCATTTTCCCATCCGGTGATGTTGCCCCAATAATCCAGTCTAAGCTGACCCAGCGCGGCCGTGGCCTCCACAGCCGAACCACCGAAGTTCCACAGCATCAGGTCAGCCTCGACCTCCCGCGCCCTCGACGCCCTGACCAGAGTCTGGCTAGGGAGAGTCTCGACCTCGGCATTGAATCCCAGCTTCTGGTAGTCGGCAGCGATCGCTTGAGCCGTAAGAGGTATTTCGGGATCCCCACTGCTAGACGTCCATAGCTTCAACGGGTACCCGTCCGGGACACCAGCTTCCTCCAGGAGTGCCTTGGCCTTCTCCGGGTCATAGGGATAAGGCTTGAGCTCCGGGTGATAGTGTACAGACCAAGGGCCAATCAAGCTGGCCAAGCGGAGAGACTGCCCCAACCAGAGCTGCTGGCTGATCTGTTCCCAATTGACCCCGTAGTTCAATGCTTGCCGGACGCGCTTGTCCTTCAGTTTGGAGTCTTCCTGATAGGTCTGATTGATGTACATGAAGATGCGTCCGTCTGTGAGCGCGGGGGCTGCATGCACCTCGCCTGCAGCATCGGGCCCCGGTAGAGATCTGGCCACATCAAGTGAAATCAGATGCGCAATATCGGCTTCGCCAGCCTCCACCGCGGCGACACGGGTTGACGCCTCGGGGATGATCTTCCATATGTAGCTGTCCCACCGTGAGGAACCATCCCCACCCCAAAGCTGCTCTGCATTCCAGTAGTTGGGTTTGGGCTTAAAGACGTAGCGCTCATCCTTCACAAACTCCTCGACGATGTACGGCCCGGTCCCCATTGGGCTCTTTCCCGCCTCGTCCGGTGAAAGTCCTTTGTAGTGCGCAGGGTCCATGAAAGGCCACTCAGTGAGGTGCCACCCAAGCTGGCTGTGAGCCACCTGGTTTTCGCATACAAAGTTTACAGTGTATTCGTCAACAACGTCGCAATGATGGAGCTTCATGACCCTCGGGGCTGATATGGGGGCGTTCAACTCGGGGTCTATCATTCTCTCGAAGCTGAATTTGACCTCCTCCGCCCTGAGGGGGTTGCCGTTCGTGAACTCTATGCCCTCTCGGATCTTGAACTGCCAGGTGTAGAAGTCCTGTGTCGACCGGTCCGTGAAGGCCCAGTTCAGAACCTCTCCTTGCGGGTTGCGGTATATCCCTGTGTCGAAAATCAGGTTGCATAGCTCGAGATCCCGCCAGCCGGTCCAAAGTGGGTATCGAAACTCTGAGGGCTCGCTGGGAAAGCTACTGTCAACGATTGTGGCTGTGGCGAAGGCTGAGAAGGTGGCGTGAACTCAGGGGTCGGTAACGGTGTCGGGGCGGCCGCGGGAGCCGGGGGGGCACAGGCCGCCAACAGCGCCTGTGCGGAGGTCAGTGACACACCCAAAAGTATCACATTGCGCAGGAATGTACGCCGAGTTATCTTTCCCTGCATGACATCTGCCTGCAGTTCCGAAATTGCCCTGTTCATCTGTCTCCTCCTTTTGATGGTCCTTAACAGAACTAGCGCGATGCGCGAAAATCACGGCTCCGTAATCTGTCGCGAGTCTTAAGTTTCCTCCTTTTACGGCTCGCGTGATTAAGAGGAACGGAGAAGTATTCACCTTGGTCACGTTGCTGAGGGCATCGGTATCAAGTGGTGAGTAGTACCCTCGTCTTCAAGGAAAGCGAGTTGACAAACTGACCACTTTCCTGGACGAAATTCGATTTGTTCAACTCTCAAGAGGCCTAACATTTTTAACCTATTTATTTGTTGAAAACCATATCACGGTTCCTGCTTGCTGTCAACAGCAATATTCTATATTATTTAGAGATCTCCCATCCGGTCTGCGTTAGGAATTGTCGGCAAAGGCTCAAAGAATCAGGTTATGAGAATTGGTTTCCGCTAGCAGTTGATTGTAAGACAACGGTTATCGACCAGGATGGAATTGACCGCCTGCCGAAATGCAGCAGATCCTCGATCTGAATAGCATCACTCGCCTCAATTGAACAGTTTTTCCTAGCCCAATTCCCTTGAACAGTCACAAATTGTGTCGGCTTATATGAATTCGATCGCTCTGGCGCTTTGGCATACTTGGCGCCCAATTGAGAGGGGCGGACCCGCTCTCTGACGGATCCGCCCCTAGATGAGGAGGTTGTTTGATTTGACGTAACTACTGAGCCATATCCAGTGTGCGATCTCAGAAGAGGGCATATAAGCCATCCAAGTGTAATGAATCGTGTTCAGAACCTTTTGAAATGGTCTGGACCGGGGGAAGACGGCTTGTCTGAAACAGGATTGGTCAGTTTTTAGTTTTGAATTTTCAGTTTTTAGTGACCCCACTCATTCAAGGTACTGAGCTTGAGGGATGGACAGGACTGCTGTAACAGGGCCTTTATGCCATTGATGCCATCTGCAGTGCCTTTTTGGGCCAGCCCTTTCCTTTCTTGACCAACCCTTCATCCCTGCCACCATGCAGGCTATTTCGCTACGTATTTGGTTGACAGCAGCCTTGGCAACCTTACGGCGATGATGGGATATTGGCCACAGGGCTCGCTGCCGGGCGGGTTGTCAGGGGGGCGTTGCGGGGGGAATCCCCCCGCACAAGGGAGGGCCAAAGGCCCGACCGTCCCAATGGGCGACAGCCCCTGGCGGCGCCTGCGCAGTGTTACGTTCATTGGGGCGACCGCCAGCCCTGAGCCGCCTTAGCGGCGAAGGGTGCGCAGGCACGCCTTAGCGGGCCGGAGCCGCCGGAGGGCGTCTGCGCCCGCAGGCGTCCCAGGTGGCGAACTGATTATGGCTGGGTAGTTACGATTTGACTCCGTGCAACTACACTCGATGCGGCAACCTGCTGGCCTGCGTGCCTCCAGGGTGAAATGCGCCGTCACTGACCCTTGGCGCTTCAATCAAACTTATCCAATGGAAGTTCCAACAACCACTGGCAAGTTTAGAGCGCAATCTTTCGTGCCCAGGACATAGCACAAGACTGGCTGCCCACGGCCAGCCTGAGCCGAAAGCATCGCGCTCAGTCTACAGCATAGGTTTTGACGGCAAGCGGGTCCAGCTCCAGACCCAGGCCATGTTTATCCGGATCCGGCGACCAGACGCCGTTCTGCGGCTCGTCAAAGGAGGTGTAGAAGATGCGGTCGGCCGCTTCCCCACCGCCCAGGTATTCGACAACTTTCAGATTTGGCGTGGCACAGGCCAGATGAAGATGAACGAGCTGGTAAGCATGGGGAGCCACCGGCAGGTTGAAGGCGTGCGCGAGATGGGCGACCTTCATCCACTCGCTGATGCCGCCGACGCGGCCGACGTCGGGCTGCACTATGTCAGCGCCGCCGCGGGCGATGAGGTCGCGGAAACCATACTTGGTGTATTCGTGTTCGCCGCTTGCCACCGGGATGTCGATGGCCCTGGCGACCGCCGCCAGCCCCTCAATATCGTCGGCCAGAACCGGCTCTTCAAACCAGCCTACACCGTACTGCTCAAAGGTCCGCGCCATCCGGATGGCCTGTTTGGCGTAGTAGCCGTTATTGGCGTCAATGTAAATTTGGACATCAGGGCCCACGGCTTCCCGCACCGCTGCCAGGCGCGCTACGTCCTCCTGCTCACTCTGGCCGAAATCCTTGCCGATTTTCATCTTGACGGCCTTCATACCTCGCTCTACATAACCGCACTGCTCCGCCACCAGTTCATCCTGGGAAAAGTGGGTCCAACCGCCGCTGCCGTAAACCGGCACCGACTCTGTGAACGGTCCCAGCAACTGATAGAGGGGCGTCTCGTAGTACTTGGCCTTCAGATCCCAGAGCGCGATATCCACGGCGGAAAGCGCGCTGAAGGCAAGGCCCTTGCGACCGATACCGCGAATCGCCCAGAACATTTCGTCCCACAGCTTTTCAATGTGCAAGGCGTTCTGACCAAGTAGAATAGGCTTAAGCGTGCGTTCGATCACCTCGCGCGCCGCGGTTGTTCCTCCGCCCAGCCCCAGCCCGACGAGGCCCTGGTCGGAATAGACATGGACGAAACATTGGCTGCGGCCCCGGGGGATATGGCGAATTGTCGCATCCTGAAATCCCGGCAGATGGGGGAGGGATAGCACAGTTGTCTTGATATCCTGAATAATCATCGAAACTCTCCTGAAGGCATATTTGGCTTTCGAGCTGGCAGTTGTTATTATCCCACACATTGAGCAAAAGAGGCTGGGCCTTGTTCCCGCTTTGGATTTTCATGTCTGAAAGGTACAGCGGGACGCGTGGTTTCGCGCCCCGAGCCTTGAAAACGCTGCCATGTCATTGTTTTGCCCGCTTTGCGGTTGTATAGCCGCTGGCGGGATCCTCGACTGGTCACAGAACAAGGTCGCCAAAACTAACTATGAGCAAAATCGAATTGGGATCGATCGTACAGGTGGGAATCGTCGTGCGCGATGCACGCGCCGCGGCCAAAGCGTGGACGGAGCGCTTTGCGATGGAGCCGGCCCAGGTAGTGGATTGGCCGCCCGAGGGCAGCGATCTGGATGCACAGTCTACCTTTCGTGGACGGCCAGGAAACTTCCGCATGAGACTGGCCTTCATCGAGGCCGGTGCGGTGCAGATCGAGTTTATCGAGCCGCTTGAAGGCGATAACATCTATTCCGAGTTCCTGGAGGAAAAGGGCGAGGGTTTACACCACTTGCTCTTCCGTGTGCCCGACCCGGAAGGGGTGGCGCAGGAGCTGAAAGTGGATATTATCCAAAGCGGTGGTTCGACACTGGACCCGGGGGCCGTGTGGGCTTATCTTGATACAGAGGAAATTCTGGGCTCAATCATCGAGCTGAAAACGAAACGGCAAGAGTAGGTCTGCAAGACTTTTTGCCCACATTTCAGGCAAATGATACAATGTCGAGCGACTGTCTATCCATGTGCGGGTTTCTTAGGCCCGTCCGGGAATACTGTCACTGGGCGCAGATTTCTTGTGATGCTGCAACCAGGAGGCGCGCAGGCCAAACTTTCCCCACTGAAGAGTCGTTGAGAACATGCGAGTAGGCATTGACGCCCGGCTGAATTACCACCAGCCAGCAGGAATCAGTCGCTATACGAAGAATCTCATTGACGAGCTTGCGGAGCTGGATCGGGAAACAACGTACACAGTTTTCCAACACCGCAAACAACGGGAACCACTGGCCGACGCGCCGAATTTTCAGCGGCGCACCTTGTTCACGCCTGTGCATACGCGCGTTGAACAGCCGATGTTGGCGGCAGAGTTGTCATTCCATACTCTGGACCTGCTCCACAGCACAGATTTTATCCCGCCTCTCTTCAGTAGCATCCCTTCGGTCATCACCGTCCACGATCTCGCCTTCCTGCGTTGGCCCCATTTTCTGACCGAGTCCCATGCAGCCTACTACAGCCAGATCGACCGGGCAGTGCGTCATGCCCAGCACATTATCGTGCCCAGCCAGAGTACCAAGAACGATGTAGTTGGTCGACTCGGCGCCTCACCCAAAAAGATCAGCGTCATTTACGAGGCCGCCGCGCCCCTTTACATCCCTCTGTCGAAAGACAAATGCCGGGCGGCCATGCAGGGCAAGTACGGTATCCCGGAAAAGTACATTTTTTTCGTCAGCACGATTGAACCTCGCAAGAACATCGGCGGCCTGCTGGACGCCTTTCACCATCTCCTCAAACATTACAATGTGGAGGACACAGGCCTTGTCCTGGCCGGGAAACCCGGCTGGTTGTACGAGGAGGTCTATCGGAAGGTCGAACAGTTGAATCTCGGTCAGAGCACCTTTTTTGTGGGCCGGGTGCCTGATGAGGATCTCCATCAACTGTTCGTCGGCGCACATTGCCATGTACATCCGGCATTTTACGAGGGGTTCGGGCTGTCGCCGCTGGAAGCAATGGCCTGCGGCACACCGACAATCGTAAGCAACACGAGCAGCATGCCGGAAGTGGTCGGCGATGCCGGGCTGATTGTCGATCCGTCCGACTGGGAAGAGATCGCCGTCGCCATCCACCGTCTATTGACCGACGATGAACTCCATCAGGAGCTTTGCCAAAAGGGCCTGCAACGGGCATCGGTATTCAGTTGGAGCCGGGCCGCGACGGAAACACGGGAGGTCTACCGCATGGTCTGTGACAGGACCGCAGAACCGGCCGAGCCGGCTCATCATAGTTCCCCGTGACCGGCGGCAATGAAACTCCTTCTGCTCACTCCCCAGTCTCCGTATCCTCCCCGCCAAGGCACGACACTCCGCAACTACTTTCTGTTACGCCACTTGGCTTCCAAACACGAAGTGGATCTTTTCACCTGCATTGCTCCAGGAGACAAGAGTTGGCCTGATCCCATGCTGTTGGAGCTTTGCTCGCGGGTAGAGGGTTTTCGGCAGCCCGAACGGCCGCTGAGCCGCCGCATGCTCGAGGCCTTGTTGACTGGGAAACCGGACATGGGGCTGCGCCTGGCGCAGAATGATGCCCACGCACTGCTCCAGCGGATGCTGGCAGTGGAGTCCTATGACCTGGTACAGGTCGAAGGATTGGAGATGGCCCCGTATGGCTTACAGATTCTGCAGATGGCCGGAGACCGGCCCCATGTGGTATTCGATAATCACAACGCCGAATTCCTGCTCCAGAAGCGGGCCGCAATGATGGATGCCCGCAGCATGGCGCGCTGGCCCGCCGCCCTCTACAGTTGGCTGCAGTGGCAGAAACTGTATCGCTATGAACGGAATTTCTGTCAGGCCGTAGATGGAATCGTTGCCGTCAGCGAGCCGGACCGGCAGGCGCTGTCCTCGTTGGCGCCACAGCGCCCGATCGTCAATGTGCCCAACGGCATTGAAATCTCCCGCTATCCTCCTGAACCGCTGCCGGCAACAGACCCTCCATCGCTGGTATTCACGGGCAAAATGGATTACCGCCCCAATGTGGATGCCATGCTCTGGTTCGGGCTGAACGTGCTGCCCCGCGTGCGTCGCCAGCTGGATGTAAGGTTGCAGATTGTCGGCATGGATCCCCATCCCAGGCTGAACAGGTTGCGCGCGCTGCCGGATGTAGAGTTGACGGGTGCAGTCGAGGATGTCGTTCCCTACATTCAAGGTGCGTCGGTTTACCTGACGCCGATGCGTGTGGGAGGAGGCACTCGCTTCAAGGTCTTGGAGGCATTGGCCTGCGCGCGGCCGCTGGTTAGCACTACCCTGGGTGTTGAAGGGATCCCGGTCCGGGGCGGGGAACACGTTCTTATCGCTGATGACGCCCGTTCCTTTGCCGACGCCGTTGTGTCCCTGCTGCGCGACCAAGCCGCCGGCGGAGCGCGCAGCCGCGCGCTTGGCGAAGCGGCCCGTTCCTTTGTCGAAAAGCAGTTTACCTGGGACAAGATCCTGCCCCAGATGGATGCCTTCCATGCACAACTGGCATAGGGGTAAACTGTGACAACCACTCTCCAAACCGCGAGATGGTTGCCTGCCCCCTTCCGGCTGAAACGCCAGTCAGTCCTCCTCATTCAGAAGTAACAGTGCGTTCAACGAGAAGTGACTCCTGGCGGACCCAGTGTCACTTCTGTCTGCCGACTGTCTACTATGGCCTTATGCCAGGTAGGGAAGGCGACAACAGGAGGATCGTGTCTAATTATTCAGGCCTGGGGCAAGGGCATGGCCATTGATGACGAGCCACACCTTCAGTTCATCGGCTGTGCTGTGGGCGTCTGGCGCGGCCCACTTGCCGGCGGCCACGGGACGGGCCACCGTACCGGTTTTCGCCAGAAGCGCGGCGCGGCGGGCTGCGCGTTTCACGGCCCCTACGCCTATGCCCCAAGAACTCTCGATGACAAGATGGAGCGGTTGACGCGTCTGCCGGTCTCTGCCTTTCACAACGGCATCAGCGAGTTCGATATCTTCCGCCTCGGCTTCAGTGAGCAGCGCCTTTTCCAGGGCGGCGTCTGTCAGCAGGCCCAACTCGTCAATCGTGACAGTACGGGCTTTCAGGACGATTCCACGAAAATGCTGATAAGGGCGATCCCTATGCTGGCTCTCCAGTAAGATTCCCTTCAGATCACCCACGTTGTTCGTGAGAGCTTCCAATCGCGTTTCTGTGCGCTGTTGCGCTGCGGCCAGTTGTTCTACACGCGTTTCTAGTCGCTGCAGACTCTCTTCCGTGCGCTGTTGCGCTGCGGCTAACTGGTCTACACGCGCTTCCAGTCGCTGCAGACCCTCTTCCGTGCGCTGTTGCGCTGCGGCTAACTGGTCTACACGCGCTTCCAGTCGCTGCAGACCCTCTTCTGTGCGCTGTTGCGCTGCGGCTAACTGGTCTACACGCGCTTCCAGTCGCTGCAGACCCTCTTCCGTGCGCTGTTGCGCTGCGGCTAACTGGTCTACACTCACTTCAAGCCGCTGCAGACCCTCTTCCGTGCGCTGTTGCGCTTCTGCCAGTTGTTCTACACGCGCTTCTAGTCGCTGCAGACTCTCTTCCGTGCGCTGTTGCGCTGCTGTCAGTTCACTCAGCAGGCGCGGCATGTTCAGTATCTCTTCCGTCAGAAGGATACTGCGCAACTCCGCCCGCCACTCTGGCCGTTCGTAGAGGAGCCGGGTCAGTTCGTGGAAATGTTCTACCGTGAATGCCATATGATACCTGTCTCCCGAACAGGTCAGCCGGCATTATAGCGGAACGATTTCCTATGGCATAACATTCTCAGATGTTGTACAATCCCTACATCATTCCTGATGCCCCCGTAAGCATTGGGAAAACGCACAGTACGCGCGGAACTCGGTTCCGCGCTCCAACAGGAGATCGTTGCGCCCCGTTGGTCTCCCCGACGCATCCGGATCAGGCCGGCGGCTCGCGGCGCAGCACGCAAAACCGCGCCGCACAACCTTTTCAACATCGTATTCGATCCTCAACGGACTATCGCCGCCACACGGAGCAACCAGATGACAGCAAACTCCATCACCAGCGCGCAGGTCGGCAATACCCAGTTGCAAGTTACCCGATTGGGCATGGGCACCGCCCCGATCGGCAATCTGTACAGTCCTCTTGACGATGCGGAGGCCATTGAGACAGTACAGCGCTCATTTGAGAACGGTATTCGTTTCTTCGACACCGCTCCTCTTTACGGCACAGGAGAGGCAGAGCGGAGGCTCGGCTCGGCGTTGCGGGGCATTCCACGCGATGAGATAATCATCCAGACCAAAATCGGCCGCATCTTGCGTCCCGATCGATCGATCTATTTCGACTACAGTCGGGATGGCGTGATGAAGAGCATAGAGGACAGCCTCGAGCGACTGGGGATGGACCGCATTGACATTGTACTTGTGCATGATCCCGACTATGAGAATGCCGAGGTTCACTATCAACAGGCGATGGACGAGGCCTTCCCTGCGCTGGTGGACCTGCGAGCGCAAGGGGTAATCGGCGCCGTGGGAGCGGGCATGAACCAGTGGGAGATGGAGTGGGAGTTCGCCAAGAAGATCGACGTCAACTGCTTCCTGCTTGCCGGGCGCTATACGCTCCTGGAGCAGACTTCGCTGGACTTCCTGGACTGGTGTACGGAAAACGATGTGAGTATCTTTCTGGGCGGCGTTTACAACAGCGGCATTCTGGCGACTGGACCAATTTCAGGCGCCACATACGATTACATGGACGCGCCAGAGGAGATTCTGGCTAAGACGCGGCGCCTCCAGGAAATAACGACAGGGCATGGCGTGCCCTTGCATGTGGCTGCCCTGCATTTTGCGGGGGCCCATCCTGCGATAGCCTCTCTCGTTATCGGCTCGGCGACAGCGGCTGAGGCGGATGACAACCGGGCCATCTGGGATGTGGAGCCGCCGGCGGCGATGTGGCAGGAACTCCACCAGAGCGGGTTGATTTCAGACAGGGCGCCGCTCCCGGCCTAAACGCAAGGAGAACTGTGCCATGTACGCCGCTCTACAAGGAATACTCCAAACTATTCTCGTGTTCATGGGCCGGGTAATTGGCAGCCTTTTTCTTTCGGTCTCGGTCAGCGGCCGGGAAAACATCCCTCGCGGCGAGGCCATGATTCTCGTCTCCAACCATTTCAGTTGGTTCGACGGCCCGCTGCTGATGATATTCTTGCCATTTCGCATCGCCTTCCTGCTCGCCATTGAGACAGAGCGCGTCTTGTTCTTCCGTTTCCTCAGCCGGGCGTTCAATCTGATACCAATCTGGAGGGGACAGGTGGACCGCAAGGCGATGCGTGCGGCGCTGGCTGCCCTGAAGGACGGTCGCACAGTTGGCGTCTTTCCGGAGGGGGGCATCGATCCAGCGATGGCAGAGGTGCGGGAGCGGGGCGAGCGGATCGAACAGATCGCCGGCCACACGGCCCGCCATAGCGCCAACCTGATACACGCGCAATCGGGCATAGGCCTGCTGGCGACCCAGGCGCAGGCTCGTCTTCTGCCCGTAGCCGTGCTGGGAACCGAAAAAATTCTCGTCAATCTGCGCCGCTTGCGCCGGACGCAGGTGAAGATCCGCATCGGCCACCCCTTTGGCCCCCTGACTATCCCCGCTGACATTCCCCGCCGCCAGCGACGGCAACACTTGGACGCTCTGGCCCACGAAGCAATGAGGCAAGTGGCCGCGCTGCTGCCGCCTGGAAATCGAGGTCCGTACCAGGATGTAGCCTGATATTGAGAGTTCGACGCCTGGCCCTCTGGCGCGGAAAATGCACCAACAAGTGCAGAGGGTGCTGCCGTCGTCTCGCCTCCTCTTGCACATCGCGTTTTGCAGAGAGCTTCAGGGAATCAGTTTGAGCCCACGCCAGCTTAGCGTCTCACCGGGTTCGGTGTGACGTACGAATTCTTAGGCAGAGGCGCCCAGGGCCGCTCCGACAATCGGACCAACCCAGTAGATCCAGTGAGCCGTCCAGACGCCAGATATCAGGACTGGGCCGAAACAGCGCGCCAGGTTCATTGACGCGCCGCTGATCGGGCCTGCCCAGAGTACGTTCAACGCCACCGCCCCACCGATTGCCAGCCCCGCCGGCAAGCCCTTCGCACGTCGATCTGTCGCTACCGCCGCAATCACGAACATCAGGATGGCGGTGACCAGTACCTCCATGACCAGGGATTGCACAATCGGGCCGGCAGGCTGATTGGCGCCCAAAACGAAAACATTGCCAAACAGATACCGAAGTACCGAAGTACCGCAGCCCCCAACGCCGCAGCGATGAGTTGGCCGATGATGTAGAATGGCACGTCCCTCCAGGGAGAATGTCCCGTCAGCGCGAAAGCCAGGGGCACCGCCGGGTTCAGATGGGCCATTGAAAGATGACCGGTAGCTGCCGCCATGACCATAACAACAAGCCCAGGCGAAAATGACATGCCCATTTGGCCGTATGCGCCGGTCAGTCCGCCAACTGTGACGGAGCCGCAGGCAGCCAACACTAGAAAGAAAACGCCGATGCATTCAGCGCCGGTCCGCCGTATCAGAAACATATCCATAAGAGGTTCTCTTCGCTGGACTCTTACTGGCCAATTGGAAGTGGTAAACCGTTTCCGCCGGAGCAATTCCCATCGACCGGATGAAGCGTATGCCCACTCGTTTTTTGCGCTTGCCTGCACGACATAATTCGCGGCACGCAGTCGATGCGCAAAATCTTGGGCTTTAAGGATATTCGCCTTAGTGGGCTATCGTACAGGCACGCGAATAGTAGTAGATTAAGAAGAGGTTAGTAGTTGGTTAAGAGATGCAGCTGCAACGCTGTTTTCTTAAATGTACCAGCCTGAATGTGGCGAATTCAACAAGGTGATGTATCCTTTGCCGTGTGGCCCAACCGGGCTGGCATCACGACCCCCGCCGAGTTGCCGCCACGCCACGGGCCGTCCACAGGTTCAAAACCAGAATGCTGGTCCCATGTTGACCCACGTAAGGAGGGAACTATGAAAGACGCTCAACGGAGCAGAAAACGCCAAGTTTCCCGGCGCACGTTTCTGCAAGGAATCGGCATCGGCTCCACTACATTGCTGCTGGCGGCGTGTCCGGCGCCGGCGGGCAGCGGCGGGGATGCAGGCAGCGCGGCCCCTGCCGCCGAGGATATCGAACTGGACTTTTTCGCCTGGGGCGACGCCTCCGACATCCCCGCGTGGGAAGAACTGGCGAACGTTTACCGTGAGCAAAATCCGAACGTCACGGTCAAGCCTTCGATAAGCGGCACCGGGGTGGATTATTACACCAAGTTACAGACCACTTTCGCGGGTGGTGTTATTCCCGAAGTGGCCTCTTTCCAGGGCTGGGAGTGGCAACCCTTCAGCGATGCCGGGCTGTTGGCCCCCATCGACGCCTACATTGAACGGGACAACTTCACCGGCCCTTATCCGGAAGGTGTGGACAGCATCGAATTCAGCACGCGTCGAGATGGCAGCCGCTACCTGATTCCGCTCCAGTCAGGGGTGATGGTGATGTTCTATGCGAAGAATGCCTTTGACGAAGCCGGGGTTGCCTATCCGACCGACGACTGGACATTTGAAGACTTCGTCAGCACTGCCGAGCAGCTCACCAGCACCGACGGCGATTCCAAGATGTACGGTTATCAGGCCAACGGCAGCTATGCCCGCGACATCCACTGGATCCGCGCCACCGGCGTACAGGAGTTCGACGAATTGGTGGACCCCCGCACGGCCATGTTCGACCAGCCGGAGATTATCGAAATTCTGCAGTTTGTTGCCCAAGACTTCATGTACAGTTTGGGCATCTCTCCGACACCGGCCGATCTGGAAGGCGGCACCAACACGATCGACACCGGCAACGCGGCCATGAAGTATGAAGGTCCCTGGTTCTTCCCGCGGCTGAACAGCCCGGAACTGCGCGAAGAAGGGAAGGAGATTGAGTTCGATGTGGTGTTGATGCCGCGGATGGCGGACGAGAGCCGGCCTCACCGCGGTTGGGCCGAAGGCGTGTGCGTACCGAAGAGCGATCTGGTCGACGCCGCTTGGGACTTTGTCCACTTTATGGGTGGCGAAGAAGGCCAGAAGATCTATTCGACCATCACGGGGCGTATCCCCAACACTGCGTCGCTGGTCGAGAACTTCTGGGGCCCGACAGTTGAGGAGCGCTTCGGCGTCTCCAACGCCGCCGCATTCAGCAATGCCTTCCTGAGCTCCGAGGTGGACGTGATCGGCGGCGTCTCTCGCGGACAGATCTGGAGCGAGGTCGCAAAGCCGGTTGGCTGGGATCCGATGCTGGCCAACAGCGCCACGGCCGCCGAAGTCGTTCCCGCGGTCAACGAAGGTGTGCAGGGCCTGCTCGATGCCCACTGGGCGAGGCAGGGATAGGAAAGTTTGGCAGTAAAAAGGGGGTGGCGCGCAGCTTCGTTGCCCCCTTCCAGGAGCATACATGGCCGCTACCGCTGCGCCCATCGGCAGACGCCGCATATCAAGACGCCAACTGCGCGACTGGATCGCGGGTTATCTGTTTGCCTCTCCCTTTATCATCGGATTCTCGGTCTTCATCGCCTTCCCGATGCTCTATTCGGTCTACCTGATATTCGTCGAATGGGACCTACTGCGCCCGCCGACGTTTGTCGGTTTCGCCAATCTGGCGCAGATGTTCAAAGACCCCAAGGTCAATCTCAGCCTCTACAACAGCGCCTTTTACACTATCTTCGCGGTGCCGATCCAATTAATTATCTCATTCACCTTGGCGTTGGCACTGACGCAGAAGATCCGCTTCAGGGACTTTTACCGGGCTGGGTTCTATATGCCCATTATCGTGCCTCTGGTCGCCAGCGCAGTGGTCTGGCAACGGGTTCTGCACCCGGAGTTCGGCATCCTCAACGAGGTCCTGGGCTGGTTCGGCATTGCGCCGCGCATGTGGCTCTTTGACCCGCAACTGACCAAACCCGCATTCATCTTCATGTCCTTCTGGATGATTGGCCGCCAGATGGTGATTTTCATCGCCGGGCTGGGCAGTATCCCGGAATCGCTGAAAGAGGCCGCCAGTCTGGACGGGGCCGGCACGTTTGGCCGTCTGCGCTACGTCATACTGCCGCTGATGACGCCTTTGATCTTCTACAACATGGTAATTGCGATCATCAACTCTTTCCAATCGTTTGTGCCGGCGATGATCATGACCGAAGGCGGTCCCCAGGACGCCACGCTATTTGTGGTCCTGAACATCTATCGCAATGCCTTCCAGTACTTCAACATGGGCTACGCTTCGGCTCTGGCATGGGAACTTTTCGTGATTGTTGTTGGCTTTACCCTGTTCCAATTCTACTTGTCTAACCGCTGGGTTTACTACGAGGAGGGGAGCTGACGATGCGGTCAGACAGACAAGCGCAGGGTGCTCTGACGACCGAGTGGCAGGCAACATCTGACGATCTCCAAGCTGACGGCGCCCTACAGCGCAGACAAAGTGAGTCATCTCGCTCCGCTTGGGAGACGATCCGGCTGCTGGTGCTTCAACTCTTTATGACCTTTTTGGTGGTCACCTTCCTGGTGCCCACTTTCTGGATGATATCGTCCTCTCTGAAAGTCTCGACCGAGGTGTTCGCGCACCCGATCGTGTGGCTGCCGCAGGATCCCCATTGGAACAACTACGTCAAGGCGTTTCAACTGTTGCCGCTGACGAGATTTATCGTCAACACGTTGATCATTGTCCTGTTTGCGGTGATGGGAACCGTCATTTCGTCGGCGCTGGTGGCCTACTCGTTTGCCCGTATCAGTTGGCCCGGGCGCAACTTCTGGTTTGCCCTGCTGCTGGCGACGATGATGCTGCCTGATGTGGTGACTCTTGTACCCCGCTTCCTGATTTTCAAGAATCTGAAATGGATCGACACGTGGCTGCCCCTGATCGTGCCCTCCTGGGCGGGCATCGGCGCAATCTACGTCTTTCTTATGCGCCAGTTCTTTCGCGGAATCCCGATGGAGCTGGAAGACGCGGCCGAGATCGACGGCGCCAGCCGCATCCGCGTCCTTATCCAGATTCTGCTTCCACTATCCAAGCCGGTGATCGCTACCGTTGCCGTGTTTGCGCTCCTGCAGCACTACAACGACTTCATGAATCCACTGATCTACATCAACTCGATGGACAAGTGGCCTCTGGCCCTGGGCATCCGCGCCTACAATGACTCCTATGCCAAGAACTGGGAGGTCGTCTTCGCCGCCAGCACGGTGATGCTGACGCCGATGGTGGCTATTTTCATTGTGGCCCAGCGTTACTTCGTCCAGGGGATCGCCATGACCGGTTTTGGCGGCCGATAGCGCCTCTTACTTCCACTTCGTTAGTCTGTCAGTCGTGCAACCGGCACTGGAAATACCCACAGACAGGAATGCCAGTCGCGCCTGATCGATCTTCCACTCCGTTGCTCACCCTTCAGATTTCATCAGCCAGAAGACGTCGCAATGCCAGCCTCCAACCAGGCAGCATAGAAATCGGCAACTGACGCAAAGCGTTGACTGCGTGAGGATCGACCAGCCCTGCATACAACATAGTATTGCGCCTCGTTGCCGCGGAAGGCTGAACGCGCCAGTGTGCCGTCTGAAAGCAAGTTGGCTGCGGTGCGCCCCATTGTGAAGACGGTCGTTCGCTCATCGATTGGCGCACCTTTCTCAAACTCTTCGGGGGCCATAAAACGCGACGAGCCAAACATACGTCCCATCCCGTTGATAAAGGGACCCTCCCGATACCCATCCAGATCTATGACATGTATATCCCGGCGGGCAAAGTCATAGATCAGACAGCCGTCATAGAAGTCGCCCGCAATCCATCCTGTTTGGGCAAGCTCACAGTGCAGTTCGAAGATCACGTCCAGCGCGTTCAGAATCTCTGAGGCGGGCAGCCTGCGAAAGCGCTGCAATGCCGACTGAGGCATATTGCGCGTTTCCCGGTCAGCGTGGAGGAGTTCACCATCGACCCAGGAATAGACGAGCAGCGGCCCATGCAACGACTCGATAACGTTGTGTAGCTTGGGTATGGCGATATGGGAGCAACTGCGCCGCAGACGGACCGCGTTTCGAAGTAATGCTACCCTCTTCTCGTGAGAGAGAAAGGGACGCAGATCGTCAGGATCTCCGGCACTCTTTACGAAAAATCGTTCCTGATCAACCTGCACGCCATACGAGATGTTGCCAGAATCCTGCGCATGTTCATCGAAAACTGAAAAGAGCTTGCCAATTTCACTCAAATAGGTTTGCGGCGCTTGTTCAGTGAACTCGATGTCCAGCAATGGATGGCTCAACGTGCCGGCCCTTCAGGTCGCAGGATTACAATGGTCGTATCTCAGCAAGAGCCGGGCCATTTGACTGACCATACTTTTCAGGACTTATCTGGTTGCTGCTCACTCGCGCCCAACGCCGCGCACGACGGCATTCGCAACAGCAAACGAATAGGGTGGGTCCTCGGCTTGCGCATCGCGATAGGTTGGTAACCAGGTCCATCGTTCGCTGCGTTCGGTGTTCGGGTGGCTTGCGTGCATGGTAAGGTCATGGAAGAAGACGGCGCCGCCGGCCTCCAATGGTGCGGTGACGGCAGCGCTTTCATCGACCGTCTCGGGCCGGACGCGGTGGCCGAATCCTATGCCGTCGCTACTGTCGCCGTCATGGATTAAACTGCCAAGATGGGAGCCGGGCATCAGCTTGAGGCATCCGTTCTCAGGCGTGGCATCATCCAGCGCAACCCATACCGATATTTTGTGCGTTCCCTCCCAGTAGGGCCAGTCTTGATGCCAGGGGCTGGCAGCATGCGTCTCAGTGTCTTTGTAGACGACTTTATCGCTTAGGAATTCAACATTGGGGCCGATGATGGCCTCCAAAATGTCGAGCAGCCGCTCATCGCGCACGGCTTGCCGGACCAGGCCGCTGCGCGCTGCCAGACCGACGTAGACGCCGGTTGCATCCAGCATAGCCCTGCGGCTGGTCTCGCCGCTGGACTCCTGCCTGACCTCATCCAGTATTTCCTGAATGCCCTCCTTGAGACCCTTGACCTCCTCGCGGCGGAACAGATTGGGAACGATAGCAAACCCATCGCGGGCGAAAGATCGGGTGATTTCTGCAATGGCTGCGTTCATGGGACTCCCTTTCGCATCCCTAATGGAACTTGTACAAAGAATTGGGTGCCGAAAACGATATTACGGAAGAGGGCTTGTTGTCAAAACGAAATTTCGACAGAATGAACCTCCTTTGTCGCACCCTCCAACCGATGGCGCCGCTCAGTTGAGATAGCGGGCGGCGACGCGGCGAAAGGTGGCTGCCCGCTCCGCGACGACATCCAAATCATCGTTGATGGTAACGCCAAAGGCCGAGCCAAGGCCGGCGTCGGACACGCCGATGCTGATATTGATCGAGCGGGTCAGCAGGTCGTTATTCCAGAACCAGAAGGGAGAAACGAAGATTTCGGTCCGCACGTTTAAAAAAGTTAGAGCATACCTCATGTTCCTTTCTTGAATTAATCGCCACTTGGGGGTTGACATTGTCGCACTGGTGAAAGAATGGTTGACCGACCAATGCTACGCTTAGTCTGTAGACTTAAAGTGTGCAGATTGATAAGTTATAGAAAAGGCCGATTGCAATAACAGTGGAGAAGCGAAATCTATGCAAAGAAAAGCAAGCGATACCAGGCTGCGAAAACCAAGCTGCAAGATAACACAGACTTTGGCGGACAATATGCGTACATTCAGGAAGGCCCGAGGCGTCTCCCAAGAAGCGTTCGCCGAACTCTGCCAGTTGCACCGCACATATATCGGCTCTGTAGAAAGGGGAGAAAGAAATGTCACCTTGGGCACTCTGGAGGCTATCGCTGGCGCGATGGAGATCCTTGTGCCACAGTTGCTGACTGAAGGAGGAGTAGGAGATGACTGCGAAGGATGAAAAGAAAAAGGGATACGCTGATGCAATCCGCGAAAGTGGGCTGTCCATTTATGATTCCATCGAAATGGGTACCCAAAATTTATGGATTCCCACTTCCGATCTTGAGGCTCTGCTCAACGAAGGATTGGTAGGGATTCAACTTTCCGGCCTGCGGCTACGAACGCGCTCCAAGGTTGTTAAGCAGCTCATTTGTCAGACCATTGGCTATCCAGTCCCGCCTTCATTCAGGAAGACGAATCCCCGTTTCCCAGGCCAGAATTTTGACACATATGTTCAAAAGTCCGATAATCTTCAGATTTGGAATGAAGAACTAGCGCCGAATCGGCGCTATGTCATTATACGAGTAAACAGAGTCGATTTGATTTCAAGAGTCAAAGTCGTTACGGGAGCAACACTGGCGGAGCTTGATACAACTGGAACACTCACTCAGAAGTATCAAGCGCGGTTGGTGCCGGGAGAACTCATTGCGGAGCTTGTGACCCAAGAAGATACAGAGTTGCTTAGAACAATCGTGGATGCCGATTTCGATCCAAGTCCCATTGCAAATCCATTGAGCCAGCCTGTGGCGGGTCAACTGCTACCAATTCGCGAGATATTCGAGCGCTTGCGAGGACTCGTTGGCACAGATTTTGCAGATAGGGGCTATGATCAAGAACGGAACCGAGGCGCGGAGTTGCACCGGCGAGTGTGCCAGCAGCTTGGCTATAGCGCTTACCAAGACGATGGGAGGTTTCCCGATGTCCGGCACCAGCTCCTGGAAGTAAAACTCCAAACATCCCCTTCCATAGATTTGGGATTGATCCTTCCGAACAGTATGGAAACGATTGATCTTCCACAGATCGCTGGACAACAGATACGCTACTGTGACACGAGGTATGTTCTTTTTTGTGCAAAGATTGACGACGGAAGAGTAGCCTTGACCCACCTTCTTGTGACCACGGGGGAACGATTCTTTGAGCGCTTCCCGAAGTTCCAAGGGAAAGTTCTCAACAAGAAACTACAGATCAAATTACCCGTTGACCTTTTCGATGTCTAAACCAAAGGCTTTCCAAACATTTCGCTCCAATTCCTCCATTAATTCACTTGTGCTCGGAGAAGGGATAGACGCATAGACATCCTTCGCAGCCGAGACAATTGTCTTGCCAATAGCGCTTTCAGGATTGGGTAGAGGAAACTGCTCGACATATTGGGTTATGAAGCGCCTCCTCCCCGCATACAGTTTATTGTTGAAGCAAGTGTCATAGTACTTTTCGATGAAGCTCGAATTGGCTACTGCCGCCGCAAGCCATAGCAAATCAGTTTGCGCCGGATTTTTGCTGACCATCCAATAACAATCACCATTCACAATTGATCCAGTTGGATCAATCCAAAATGTCGGCTCCTTAGCGATGTCGCGAAAAACCAGCTTGGTCTCTTGCCACGCTGAAGGATCCTGTGGTACCCAGATTTCATACCAAGCACGACCTGCATTCCTGAGATAGTTGCGACTTTCGAGCAATTCGCGATGGCTGTCAAGATATTCCTTGCTGACAGGATACAATGAAAGGTCTACTGCTTGAACATTCCCTTGGACAACTTCGTGTGGATACAGGATCCGGCGAGTAGTGTTGGGTTCAAGTGCCTTGAAACGACGTGCGATGTGATGGGTTTGTAATGGCCTTAGCAATTCAGGCTGCTCACCTTTGCACAAGAGATGCCAGTCGGAACGGATGAAAACCTTGTCTGCGCAGGTTTTTACACCGACGCGAATCTTCCCGACGTCGCCAAAGCGCTTCCAAGTGTGGGAGTTGACAGTGGCGAGCCAAGACTCCGATGCTTCTGTAGCAATTCGCCAAGTATTTTGCGACTTTCCTCCCGTGCTGAGTTTTCCGTGCTGCACAATGAAATGTCGACCGTCTTCGACTCTAACTTGGCCCGCAAACGACAGTGCCTCGACTGGTGATGCCGCGCTGGCAGGATTTGCCTTTGACGAATGGGGGACTTCATATATTGAGGTAAAGTTTGGTTGGTCACAAGCAATACCGTTTCGGCTCTCGATCAGCAGGACGGCCGGGAGAATCGCTGCGTCGAATAGTTTGGAGTCACCGAAGTCCCAAATATGGCGAACTCTACATCGTTCCACTAACGCACGACGAACGGGCGCACCTGAACGAGTGGACATGAAACGGTTTGAAACTATGATTCCCGCGAAGCCCTCTGGCTTTAGGACCCGGATCATAGCAAGAATGAATGCATGGTAAAGGTCGACGCGTCCGGAAAGTCCAAATCTCTGACTGATGTGCTGTGCCTGATGAGACCCCATGATTTGTGTTCTTACGTAAGGGGGATTGGCAATAATCAAGTCAAAGGATTCGCTACCTTCAGGAGCAAAAAGCAGCCCTTGACCGTCAGTTCCAAAGTTTTCTGAAACGAACTCTAAAAAGTCAGCCCGTTTAAGGTAAACCGACACAGCAGGGAATTTCTCTGTCAACCGGCTCTGGGCGAGGTGGAAGGCTTCCTTATCAGTCTCAAACCCGTAAACTTCTATACTTGGTTTCGTACCTTGAGAAAATAGCTCCAGTAGACTGATAAGAAGCTGTCCAT
Organism: Caldilineaceae bacterium; assembly: GCA_965221345.1. GTDB lineage: Bacteria > Chloroflexota > Anaerolineae > Caldilineales > Caldilineaceae > Bin5. The sequence continues at coordinate 2,333,282 of CBDCSD010000002.1, read as the reverse complement.
CGCCGACTGCCGGATCCAGAATTCGGAGAGGGCGGTTTACAGGGAATTCAGTGAATGCATCTGTGATTTTCCTGGCTACGAAATCAGCCAGGATCTTGGGAGTGTACGTCGCTCCATGAGCTTTCTTATCTACAACATCTGCATAACGAGGAATTCTAGAACGGCCCTTCACTATCGCCATGATGTCGACTGGCTCCCAGTTAGACACATACTTCCTGACAGTTTCACTTCGCTACTCATAGTATCCAATGCCCGCGAGGCTGTCAATTTGCACATTGCACACAGAACCGTCTCAGAATTCTGAATAATGAAGGCAGGACACACTATGCGGCGAGCCTCCCCCTATCATGATTCCCTAGATTCGAGCGTTTTCAAGGTTGTCCACGGGCGGCCCCGACTAGGCATCCTGAGGGCTGAAGTTTCCTGTAAACGATTTGAAAAAACATCCAAATTATCCACTGTCATTCACCTCTCTGCCAGAAGGTAGACATAATCTAGTAGAAGAGGCGCTCTTTCAGTGTACAGTTACGGTTTTGGCCGTTTCCTCCTGTCGCGGCCAAGAGACTTCACCGAGGAGAATTCTTCCTGAATTCTGCGCGGGAAGGAGCACATATATTCTACCCTATCCCAGCGAATAGGGAAAGCGAGGCGAATGCCTCACGGCGGATCTTGAGAAGCCCCCAGTCGGCAGGTCAATTTTCAAACACTGTACTCTCTAGAGGATGGTGTCGCTCAGCCGAGATAACGATCCGCGACGCGGCGAAAGGTGGCCGCCCGCTCCGCGACGACATCCAAATCATCGTTGATGGTAACGCCAAAGGCTGAGCCAAGGCCGGCGTCGGACACACCGATACTGATATTGATCGAGCGGGTCAGCAGGTCGTCCGTGCGCGGCAACATCCCTTTCCGGTAACGCATGGAACCGCCCTGTTCGGCGTAGTGGGGGCAACTGAACGAGCAGGACAGCGGCGTGGGCATGCGCTGTTCCAGCAGGTGTTCCATGTTGTTGTAGACATGCCAGCCCGCCTCGGCCACCACCTTACTGTCCAGGTCCTCGGCAACCTTGCGCGCTATGTCCGCAGTCGGCAGGATCACCGTAAGAACTGTGGCGACCTCTTCTTCCGCATCGAGTACCTCGCGAAACTCAAGGCCCGGCAGATCGGCGAGGGCCGCCTTGAAGTGGCGCTTCTTGGTCTGCAGTAGATCTATCAGACCCGGTAATTTGCGCAGTTGGGCCAGCAGCACTGCCGCCTGTAGCTCCGTATAGCGAAAATCCAGGCCGAGAAATGGGCGCTCGCCGATCTCGACTCCGGTCCGCAAGGGAGAATGGCCTTGGTCGTGAAAGGCAAACGCCCGCCTGTACAGCTCCTCATCGTCGGTGATCACCATGCCTCCATCTCCCGACGTGATCGTCTTGTAAATGTTGAAACTGAACGCGCCCACATGGCCGATAGAACCGATGGGGCGCCCCCGGTAGGCGGCGCCGAAAGCCTGGCAGCAGTCCTCGATCAGGTACAGGTTGTTTTCCTCTGCGACCTTCTTGAGTTCATACAGACGGGCCGGATTGCCCATCATGTGGACGGCCATGATCGCTTTGGTACGGGGGCTGATCTTCGCCTTCACGTCCTCCGGGTCCAGATTGAACGTGCGATCGATCTCTGCCAGGACCGGCACGGCGCCGGTATAGACGATGGCAGAGATGCTGGCCACAAAGGTAAAGCCGGGGACGATTACCTCGTCGCCGGGGCCGATGCCCAGCGCCACCATCGCCGCCAACAGAGCCGATGTGCCGGAGTTGACCGCCACCGCATAGCGCACTTGCGACATGGCGGCGATTTCCTGCTCCAACTGGTAGACCTTTCCCTGGAAGCGCGGATCGTCTCCATCTGCGGTCGTTATCCCATAGCGATAGAGATAGCCGGCACGCAACACCTGCAGAACTTCCTCTATCTCCTCTTCACCAACCAGTTCCATTCCAGGACCGGCCATAATTCGTCCTCCTCGAATTCAGCGAACCGACCTCTATGCGGTCGGTCTTTAAGATGCTCGTATGCGCGCTGCTGTCCCACCCGGTCATTACTTGACGCTGTCAACCGCCATATCCAGCGACATTTGTTATCACTGGGGACCAGGCAAACTCTTCGTCCAAGGGAAAGATCGGTCGGGTTACGTATCTATAGGGTAGGCGTGTGAAATCCAAGTCGGAGTAACCCGGGGTCAGTGCCAGGATCTCGCGCGGCGCGGCGTCGCGCAGCTCCGGCATTAGATAGCCCAGCTTCACAACAACGATTTTATGCTCTAGCGGCTCGATTCCGGCCTTGCGGAAGTTGCTCAAGGTTGAGAAATACATGCGTCTGTCGGCAACCAGTACACGCACGCCGCCGACGCGGACGGTGGCGATGGCGGCCTCGTTGGCGTCAGGCCCGGCCTGGTAAAGATGTTCCACAATGCCCGTGACCTCTTCAGGAGCGCCATACTCCGTGTCCAACTTTCCGCCCAGGCTGAGCGTAACTGTAGCGCCAACCCCCGCTTCGAAACAGATGCGCGCGGCCGCGCTGTCGGGAATGCCGGCCACAATCGCGTCGGGAACATTCTTGGCCAACAGGCGTGACAGGAAATGGGGCACATCTCCGGGTGTACCCGCGGTGGGGTTGTCTCCGGAATCTGCGATGAAGACGCAGCTTTCCTCGGCCGCCAGTGCAAGCTCGATGGCTTCATCGGCGGACGAGGCGACCTCCTGATCGAAGGTGAAGTCATGGCGCTGGTCCCACATTGCCTGTGCCAGCCGTTTCGCCTGCCGCCGTGCATGGGGCAGGTGTGGCTCGTCCTCGGCGATAACCACGATGCTGCTGGAAGAATAGGCCGCGTCCGCCCAACCAAAACCGACCAGTATCTCAGCGGTAAGGATGCCCGGCTGCTGCCCGATTTCGGCAACCAGCGCCAGCAGCGACTTCATCGGCTCAACATCGGTGGTGGCCTTCTCACCGGGCAAGAGCAGCGGGACGCGGACAAAGACAGGCCGCGGGCGATGACCGCCGCGAATACAGTGCGCGAGCAGTGTCATCGCCCTTTCCAGCGTTTGGGGAGCGTCACGGTGGGGAGCGGTGCGGTAAACTGTCCAGATGTCGGTCTTGTTGGCAAACTCCTCGGTGAGGTTGCCATGAAGGTCAAACCTGGCTGAGATAAGGACATCGTTGCCGACCACTGCCCTGATCGAGCGCACCAGATCGGTCTCGCCGCTCCAGATGTTCTCGACCAGGAGCGCGCCATGCAGGATCAGGCAGATGCCGTCCAGCTGGCCCGCCTGCTGGATGCCGTCGATGATCTCGGCTCTCAACTGCAGGTAGGTGTCCTGTTCCACCATACCCGACGGGGCCAGGCCATTCGCGTGCAAAATGGGGACCGGTTCCGCTCCCAGATCCTGCATCATGTCGGCAAGCGTGGCGTATTTCGGTCTGGCAAAAGCCCCGGTCGACGCCCCCGCCGCGTAGGGTGAGAACTGGTTTTCCCCCTGCAAGAGGTCCTGGCCGCGCCAGACCTGGAAATGTTCCATTGTTGTGGGTAACGGGGATGTATTGAGGGCTTCATGGCTGATACCGGCGATGGCTATGCGCATTGTGTCTATTCCTGTTTCGGAAGTGCCGTCTGGTTTGTCGCTCGGCGCATCTCTATTGCGATTCGGCGAAATTGGAAAGAGGGTTGTCGCATCTAGTGCTGCCGCTGCCCTAGCCCACTTTCACTCAGGTTGGCCTTCACTACCTATTTTGGGAGCCGACAGGTATCGCCTTGCCTACAGAGCTTGTGGGCAAGATTCAGCAGAGCTATCATATTCTCAACCACAACGAATTTGAAGGCAACGCCGATTCAGCCAGGGCTATCGCGAACTTCGTGATAGTATCGGATTGTCCGCTAATTCCAGCAGGAAACGAGCATTGACGGCCCCGATTTCACCTGGATGGCGTCTGAATCTTGCCCAATTCCTCCATCAGGTAGGTGAAAGTGGCCGAAAACTTAAGGTTCGCGATTGCCCTGGATTCAGCAACAGTCTACTCCTGCATACCGAAAGAAAGCGCCCGATGGAAGGTCAGAACCCCATAGATGTCCAGTTCCGCCCGGAGACGGCGGAGCGGCTTCCTGACCTGACAGAGTTTTCGCAGTGCCACGGCAAGTTCCGGTATTGCTCCTGCATGAGGTGGCGTATGACCAGCTCCGCCTTCCGCCGTTCATCCAAACAGGATCGGGTGGACGCGCTTGAAGAACTAGTGCGCGCGGGTACGCCTGTCGGGATCCTCGCCTATCATGAGGAGCAACCGGTCGCGTGGTGTTCGATCGCGCCGCGGGAGACCTGCGCGGCTTTGGAACGCTAACGCGCGCTGCCGCGCATCGAAGACTCCCCGGTCTGGTCGGTGGCATGTCTCTTTGTTGATCGCCATTTTCGCCGAAAGGGGCTTACAGGCTCGCTATTGAGAGCTGCGGTCGACTACGCTCGCGCCCACAACGCCCCCATCGTCGAAGGCTATCCGGTCGCGCCGAACGCCCCCTCGTACACCTACATGGGCTCGCCGGAAACATTTCGCCGCGCCGGCTTTGTGGATGTGACACCGGCAGGCCAGAAGAGGCTGGTGATGCGCTACAACTTATTTTCTGAGGAATGCCTGTCGTTTTGATATACTTGAGCGGACATGCTATTTTTTGAGGCAGGAGAGTAGTGTCCACAGTGAACCATGAGTCGCAGGAAAGCATAGATGTATGTGCCGCTATTTCGAGCAGTAGTTTCACTGCTGACGCGGATGACGCGCCGCACGAGATGCTGGTCCGGCGCCTATGTAAAAGAGGACACCAAAGGGTGTCTCTGACAACTGTGAAAGGCAGGGGCATTCAGCCTGGCATCGATCTGGACTGTTCTGCCTCCCTACTGGAACTAATGGAAGAGCCGGAGCAGATCCCATGAAAACTTCTGAACTTACGCACATCTGGAGCGAAGCGCCCCAGCTTTCGGACGCTCTTTCCAAGTTTCCCCAAACGGTCACACGCCTGATCGCCGACCCGGCTGACCCTGTCGGCAGCGCCAAGCCGGCCCAGGCGATTCTGGCCGCGTCCGCAATCCGCTACAACGACGACGTCTTTGACCGGTTGCCCAATCTGCGCATCCTGGTGCGCACCGGTATCGGCATCGACAACGTAGACCTGGATGCCGCCACGCGCCATCGCGTCGTCTTCTGTAACACGCCGGACGGTCCCACCGAGTCGACCGCCGAACACACGGTCGCGCTGATGCTGGCAGTGGCCAAGCAGGTCAAACCGGGCATGGAGCAATTGGCCGCCGGGGACTTCGCGCCCAGAGGGCTGCCGATGGGCACAGAACTGATGGGGAAGACGCTCGGGCTGGTGGGGCTGGGTCGCATCGGCGGCCGAGTAGCCCACATTTGCGGGCGGGGATTCGATATGCGGGTGCTGGCCTTCGACCCCTACATCTCGGCCGAGCGAGCCACGGAACTCGGCGTAGAACTCGCCGATTTGGACACGGTAATAGGCAGCGCCGACTTTCTCAGCCTGCACGCGCCGTCCACGCCGGAAACGTACCATCTGATGAACGCCGACCGCTTCGCGCAGATGAAAACGGAGGCCGTCCTGCTCAATCTGGCTCGCGGGCCGTTGGTGGATCCGGACGCTCTGTTGGAAGCGCTGGACAACGGACAGATCCGCGGGGCGGGGTTGGACGTGTTTGACCCGGAGCCGCCCCCAGTCTCCTCGCGACTGCGCACCCATCCCAAGATCGTGGCGACCCCGCACTCGTCAACGACAACAATCGAAGGCCGAGGTCGCATCGAGCACATGGCCGTGGCCGCGGTGCTCGACTTCTTCAGCGACCGGCAGCCGAAAGATATTTGCAACCCGGCAGTGCTGGAATACGTTCAGTTCAGCCACAGCTGACAGGCGGGTGGCCGCTCTTGCGCGCAGCAGGGCGGACAGACATCATCCCTTCAATGCTTATTCGTAATGCACATCCACCGCGGTCACACGCGGCGTGCCGCACCCGTTCCACGCGCCCAGGGCCAGCTTGTACTGTACCCACTGACCGGCAGATTCTACCGCCTGCACAGCCTGCGGCTTTTCGTACCACTCTGCATCCCCGTCAGGACCCTGCCACGCCGCCATTCCAAGCTCCGCGGTCGTGTCGCCAAATCGCAACTGAGCCTTGACCCAGGTGCGCGGCGGCGTTTCCGCCTCCCATGCGATCTCCGTCACACGGGCGCCCGCGGGCAGCTTGTACGGCACAGACAGATAATACTCCTCCGCGCCGCGGTCGGCGATGCTGTGCGGGCTCACTGCCGTCATCCCGTGCGGCCCCGATGTCGGCAGCCGCGTAACGCGCTCGGCGCTGAACCCCTCAGGGCCGTTCCACCAGACGGCTGACTCGCCGATGTGGTCGCCTTCCACCTTGTGGTTCGCAACCGCCAGGTCGATCCAGCCGTTGCCGTTGAAATCGGCGGCGACACAGCCGGACGCGGAATGTGTGAACATGCGCGTGCGGTCTGCGGCGGCAAAGCCGCGCCCGGCGCGATTCCAATAGAGGTAGGAGTCGATGTCCCGTTCGCGGCCGTTGTGATAGGAGCAGATGAAGAGGTCCAGCAGGCCGTCGTTGTTGAAGTCGGCCACTGCCATCGAGTTGACCGCGTTGGCGGGCAGGAGAGTACGCCGGTCCTCGCGCAGACCGTCCGGCCCATTCCAGTAGATGTAAACAAAGGAGTCGTGCGGGCCGTCCTGGGAGGTCATATGGCCGCCGATGATGAGGTCCAGATAGCCGTTGCCGGTCAGGTCGGCGGCGCGGGCGCACGCGCCGCGCACGACTGACAGCGGCTGGCAGCGTTCCATGCTGAAGCCTTCCGGCCCGCCCCACAGAATTAGACTGCGGTCATAGGCGATCTGAGGCACCACCAGATCCAGCCAGCCATTGTTGTTGAGATCGGCCAGGTAGATCCAGCGCGGCTCGTTGTATACCACGCCCCCATGTTCCATGCGTATGCGTTGCGGGTTGGCCGTGTCGAAGCACAGGCCGCGCCCGGTCGCGGGGTCGGCGGCGGCGCCGTAGAAGATCAGCAGGTCGGGATTGTCGAAACCGCAGAAGATAAGATCAAGATAGCCGTCGCGGTTGATGTCCCCGACGCAGACGCCGTGCGCCCGCGATGTGGGCAGAATCCAGGTCGGCTCATCGTCAAACCCCTGCGGCCCGTTGAGCAGCAGATAGGAGCCCGGATCGCGGTCGACCGAGTTCTCCGATGCGTTGGCGAACACGAGGTCCACAAGGCCGTCGTCGTTGAAATCGCAGCAGACGGCCTCGACTGCGCCCCAGCCGGGCAGCTCCTGCCGCCGCTGAGGCGAGAAGCCGTCCTCCCCGCCAAAGTAGATCGAGGGACTGATGTTGCCCAGGCGGTTGCGGCCATAATGGTTGACAAAGATGACCTGCGGCCGCGCATCCTGGCCCGCCCGTACCAACAGAACGCGGCGGGCATCGTGGCACGGCAGTCGGACAGGCTCGGGGTCTAAACCGGCGCGCGTGCCGCGGTAGATCAGCGAGTCGGCGCTGTAGGATTCGGCGGTGTGGCTCTGACAGAGGATCACCTCAGCGCAGCCGTCGCCGTTCAGGTCCGCGACCGCGACGTCGCAGGCGCGATGGCTGTTAATCGGGGTACGGCGAGTCTCGTCAAACCCTTCCCCGACCCCCCAGTAGATCCAAGAGTTTTCTCCGTCTTCAGATGGCTCGCGGCAGGCCAGCACGAGGTCATCGTAGCCGTCGCCGTTGACATCGCCCACCGCAACCGCCATGGCGCCTGCGCAGCCAAGCACCAGAGGCGTGCCCAGGCTTCGATTTGGGCCGACTGGCACAAGGGAGACGCTCTCTGGGCAGGGCAGAAACAGGTGGGGGATTCCGTTCAGGTGGACGATGCCGGCAAGCGGCCTGGCCTCCTCGACGTGCTCTGCATATTGCGCCGCCGACCCTGGCGGTCCGGGCGGCTCTGTCTCAGGCTCATGGCAGACCGTGGCCTGTTCCGGTTGGATGCCGTCAGCGCCGCCCCAGTAGATTGACACTTTTCCGTCGCCAGTGCGCACGACCAGGTCGGCGCAGCCGTCGCCGTCCAGGTCGCCGGCCGCCAACTGCTCCGCGGCGATATCCAGATCGACGAACCTGTGCGGCTCAAACCCCAGCTCGGTCTGATAGAAGATGCGCAGCGAGCCCTGGCTGACAAAGGCCAGATCGGGACGGCCGTCACCGTCAAAATCGGCAGCCGCCACCGATGCACACTGTGGGACCGGCAACTGCTGTTGGCGTCTTTCGCTCATCCCGTCGGGCGCGCCATAGTAGATGGTCGCATTGAGGTCGGGCCGGATCCCGTTGTTCCACATCCCCAATACGAGGTCGTCATAGCCGTCGCCGTTGAGGTCGGCGACCGTTCCCGTCCACGCGCCCTCCGCCGCCAACTCCGCGCGTCGGGCATCCCCTAACGGGTCATCGTACACGTAGGCCGGCGGGCGCTCGCTATGATTCTGGCTGTTGCAGAACAGCAGGTCCAGGTAGCCGTTGCCGTTGAGGTCGTACTGATGAATGCGCTGCAGCACGCCGGCGCGCGATACATACAGGTTCTGCCCTGCGTTACCGCAAACACCCTGTCGAAAGCTCTCGAATCCGCGCGTGGTCCAGGTGGAAGTCATTTGTCGGGACTGTAAACCGAAACTCGCGCGTTGTCAATGCGCGCAGTCGGGCCCTTAGGGCTCCGGCTCGCAAAGGTACGCTCACCTCGATTGGTGGGCACCCTACACTTTTGGGTGCATCCCAAATTTTTGGCGGACGTTGTCTGAATCAGGATTTGCAGGATTTTGGGGATTTTCAGGATTGCTGGCGAGCGGTTGATGGCTGTTCGGCGGGTCGTTTTTGCGTTGGTTGAAAGGTCAGTTTGCATGGGACCAATAATTTGGGATGCACCCACACTTTTTGGCTGCTTGACACTGAACTCTACTACAATATATAATAAACTTGGAATACGCAAGTGTGCTCAAATCGACAGGAGAGAGGCCCGCAGTCGAAACGAGGATTCGAAACGCTTCGACCTGCATTTGAGCCATTTGCAGGATTGATTGAGCGGCACTGGAGGCGTTTCGTAGCGAGTTGCGAGGGGTGGACCAGCCCGGGTGCAAAGCTGGTCTGAGATGGAATTTGCACCAGTTGTGCTGGAGAAGTTCAGACAACTAACTTCAGGAGTCGGTTCGTTCTTTCTTCCACAAAAGGAGAGCATCTCATGCCAACACACAGAACATTTTTGATTGTCGCCGCGACCCTTTTACTCGTCATGTTAGGCATCGCTGCGTGTGTCCCTGCCGGCCCGCAAGCGGAGGCTGAAATGGAAGAGCAACCTATGCTCTCTATGGAGCCTGCCGAAGAGCAGGTGCTGCGCTTTGCCCCCTGTTGCAGTTTCCGCTGGGATCCCGCTACCGGGACAGGCTCCGACTACTACTACGGCGCGGGGCTCCTTTCCGCGCTCACCGAGGTTGTGGTGAACCCGGATACGGGAGATGAGGAAGTAACCTGCTGGCTTTGTGATACTTCAGAGGTTAGCGATGATGGTCTCACCTATACCTACCATCTTCGCCAGGACTTGAAGTTTGGCAAGACGGGGAATCCCGTCACAGCCCACGATGTCAAATATACCTGGGAGCGATCTCTGCGCGTCGGAAAATGGCCCTTACGCCTCTTCATGTTCATTGAAGGCGCCATGGACCTCTACAACGAGAGCGCTGATACGATGTCGGGTATCACAGTCGTGGATGACTTCACTCTCGAAGTGCAGATGATGCAGCCGACCCCGATGTGGGATCGCTGGTCAACCGGGACCCCAATGGCTGTCTGTGAACAATCTCAACTGGAGGCGGGGACAGCAGAGAAACATTGGTTGGAGGATGGCGGCGGCTGCGCCGGTCCCTTCCAGGCCGAGAGCTTTGATCCTGATGAGAGGCTCCTCATCCTGGAGCGCAACCCGCACTGGCCCGGCGAAGCGGCCAAGCTCGACAGAATCGTCCTCCAGGGCGGACTGCCGGTTGAGACCAAACTGATTGGCTATGAGAACAACGAATTTGACGTAATCTGGATCAGTGGCCCGGTCTTGTCGGAGGTCTTGGATCCGGAGAATCCTATGCACGATGAAATTCGGTTCTGGCCTACCCAAAATTATCTTGCCCAGGTTCTTTTCACCGACAAACCGCCCTTCGATGACCCGAAGATGCGCGAGGCCTTCGTCAAGTCGATCAACATGGACGAGATCATCGAGAAAGTGATGCGGGGACGCTTCATAAAACTCAAGACGCTCACAGGGGGGCACTACGGAACCTACTGCGAGATCAACAACTGCGAGGATCGGCCCGGACTGACCCAGGATGTAGAGGGAGCGCTACAGGCATTCGCCGAGTCCCGCTATCAAGGCGACACCAGCCTGGTTGAGCCAATTCGCGTCTACGCCTCACCCGGCACGACGCTCGGCGATAGAAGTCTCCTCTGGCAGGCCATCTCACAGCAGGTGTATCAGGTGCTGGGCCTTCAGATTGAACTTCTGATCAAGTCGCGTACGACACCCGAGGAACGGGAACTGGCCAACATTGGCAGCTGGGCGCACGGCATGCAGGCGCTGGATCCCCAAGAGGCCATCTGGCCCCTGTGGCATTCAAACGGGCCTTTCAACGACGGCTATCTGAAGCATCAGGACCCGCAGTTGGATGCTCTGATCGAAATGGCCCAGGCTATCCATGACGTTGAAGAGCGCATGGCCGCGTGGAAGGAAGTAGAGGACTACATGTACAGCCTGTACGTTATGATTCCGACCTACCTGGATGCGCGCTATTTCCTGGTCAAACCGTGGGTGCGAAACTTCGAACTTGGCTACAACTCGCGGTTGCTCCACCCCGATGAAGTCTGGATCGCCGAACACTAAATATTCGAAGGAAGGCGGGCAGTTGGCCGATTGTATGCAATGGGGCTATGCTGATTCAGTATAGCCCCTGCTACGCACGCCTTCCTGTCTGCTCTGCGCTGCACAGGACATGCAATGCAGCCCACTATCAGTCGTCAAACACGTCGATTAAGTCGATTAAGCCGGCGCCGCTGTACCGCGTTGGCGACGGCAATTGTACTCCTGAACCTCCTCACTTCATGTGCGGGGGGAGGGCGGCAAGCGGCTATCGAGAGAGGGGAAAAGGTTTTCGAGAACCGCTGCGCATCGTGCCATACGATGATCAGCCAGGGCGGCGGCGAGTCGGTTGACGTAACAAAGGTCGGCGGTCAGATCGACGACCGCTTCAAGGACGGCGCCTACGCCAACACGGTGACGACACGCAAGCTGAAAGTCTTCCTGGTCGCATACCACGAGAATGCAACCGACCTGGAAATGGAGCCGAAAGAGCTGGATGACCTGGTCGCATTCCTCTGGACCTTCAAGGTCCAAAGGCACTGACACGGCCAGGATTCGGACGCACGGAGGTTGAAGAGTTACAGCGTACATTGCCCGGCGCCTTTTCTATATCATTCCTACGCTCATCGCCGCTTCGGCGCTGACGTTCATCCTGGCCCATTATGGCCCCGGCGACCCTCTAATGGACCTGTTACAGGAGGCCTACTGGGACGAGGAGCTGCGGGAACGGGTGCGCCACTCTATGGGGCTGGATCGTCCATTCTTTGTCCAGTACGGCGAATTCCTGGGGCGTCTGATGCAGGGCCAATTGGGCTACTCCATCATGTCCGGCCAGAGGTCCATTAACGTGATGATGGCCAAGGCGTGGCCCAAGAGCATCCAGTTGGGTCTGGTCGGGATGTTCTTCTGGTTTGTCAGCGGAACCTTTTTGGGCATCGTCGCGGCCAGATTCCACAACCGCCCCATCGACTATTTCATTGTCAGCACGACCGTGGCGGTGTCCACCATTCCTACATTCGTGCTGGCGCCCATGCTGATGATTGTCTTCATCTTGAAGCTTGGCTGGATCGAAAGTAGTATCGGCTGGGAAGGCGTGTTCAGCCAGAAGATCATCCTGCCGATGATGCTCATCGGCTTCACCGGTACGGCAGGACTGGTGCGGCAGTGGCGGTCCAGCATCCTGGAGACGATCAGCCAGGACTACGTGCGGACGGCGCGAGCCAAGGGTCTGACGGAACGGCTGATCATTGTCCGGCACGTACTGCGCAATGCATTCACCCCGATCCTGACCATCACGGCTGCCTCGCTTGGCGGCTTCATCACCGGCAGTATCTTTGTCGAGCAGATTTTCAACATTCACGGTTTTGGCTGGCTCGTGTGGCAGGGCATTGTCGGTCTGGACTACCCCGTCCTGATGATCACCACCCTGTTTAGCGCAGCAATTATTCTGTTTATGAATCTGGTGGTGGATTTACTTTACGGTGTTGTTGACCCGCGTGTGCGGGTCGGTGAGAGAGCGCGGCGGTAGCAGTCCGTCCCGGCAAGAGGCGTCCTGTCCAAATCGCCAGCGAAACGGCATGGCCATTGCCTTTGCGGATAGAATTCAGGCATAGTAGAGGGAAACCAAGAACAAGATGGAGCAAGACTCTCAGGCGGAACGACAGCGTCAACAGTTGACCGAACAGTTTCGCCGTCCTGAGCGTAGCCTGTGGAAGGATGCTTACACCCAGCTCATTGCCAACCGGCTGGCAATGGTCAGCATTGTCGTTATCGCCATCGTCTTCTTCATCGCCGCGTTCGGCCCGTTTCTCACCCCGTACGACCATCTGTACCAGGATTGGGACAACATCGCCCAACCGCCTACCATGCTGCACCCGCTGGGCACCGACGAACTCGGACGCGATATGCTTTCGCGCATCCTGGCCGGGGGACGTACGGCAATCATGGTCGCCGTCGTCACCACGACCATTGCCTTTATTCTCGGCGTTCTGATTGGAGCGGTCGGCGCCTATATGGGCGGACATGTTGACGCATTGGTGGTGCGTTCGATCGACTTTCTGCAGGCATTCCCCCATATTCTGCTGGCGGTCTTTCTTGCTGCCACGTTGAAGCCCTCTTTCATCCGACTGGGTGATGCGCTGGTCAAAGAATACGGTATCCGCGCCCTGGGCAATACCCTTTATCTCGACTACCTGCTCATCTTCGCCGTGCTGGGAATCACGGGCTGGCCGGGCTTGGCGCGCCTGGTGCGGGGGCAGGTTCTGTCTCTCAGGGCCACCGAGTATGTCACTTCTGCCCAGGTCGTGGGCGCCAGGGAATGGCGAATCATTGTCCATCATCTTGTACCCAATGCCCTCGGTCCGGTTATTGTTTTACTCAGCGCCAGCTTTGGCGGGGCGATGCTGACTGAGGCCTCGCTGAGCTATCTGGGCTTGGGCATCCAGCCGCCCGGAGCGAGTTGGGGCATGATGATCGCCGAAAATCTGATCCAATGGCGTTATCGACCCCACCTCGTCGTCATGCCTGGTATGGTTCTGTTTGTCACCGTACTGGCCTTTACATTTCTGGGCGACGGCTTGAACGACGCTCTCAACCCCCGCATGTTGACGTCCAATGGAGAAAAATGATTTCGAAGAGAGGATACCTATGAAAATTCGTGTTGGCGTTGCCGGTGTAGGACATCGAGGGCTGGGTCTTGCCCGCAATTTGGCCCAAATGGAGGATGTCGACCTGGTGGCTCTGGCCGACCTCAGTCCACAGCGGTTGCAGAGCGCGGCTCAAGAGTTCGGCGTCGAAAAGACCTTCTCCCTCCTCAGCGATATGCTTGACAGCGTCAAACTGGACGCCGTTCTCATTCTCACGCCTGATCTGGCGCACCATCCCCAGACGCTCCACAGCCTGGAGGCCGGCGTGCATGTTCTGGTCGAAAAGCCGCCTGCCTACACGGTGGCGGAGACGGAGGATATGGCGGCGGCGGCGGAAAAGGCGGGAAAGCATCTGATGGTGGCCTGGAATCGGACCTATGCGCTGCTGCGGGTCAAGGAGCTTTTTGCGGACGAACCCCCTGAGGTCGTACTGGCGAATTATGTCCGCCCGGAACCCGCCTACCTGGGCCTTATCCGTAACCATATTGTGGATCCTCTTTATTTCCTCTGCGGCGAACCGGCAGAGGTGTCAGCGCAATGCGATATGTTCAGCGCCCAGCAAGAAGGGCACACCCTTGCAAACATCCGCTTTCAGAACGGCTCCGTAGGTCAGTTGACCAGCAGTTTCGGGTCAGGGGGCCGCAGCGAACAGTTCACTGCCTATGGCAACGGCTACTCGGTCTTCATCGACCCGACCGGCCAGGGCCAGGGGAGGATCATGCGAGGCGGGCAGGAGATTGAGTCGCTCGGTCCGGTGGATAGCTCGGCTGTACAGATCCGTCATTTCATCGACTGTATCAAGGAAGATAAGGAGCCGCTGACATCGGGCCGCATAGCCGTGCGTATCGTTCGCTTCATCCGGGATATCATGGACTCGGCCGGCATGAAGATCCCTCCCTTGCCCGAAGGCAAACCTGGATGGCTTCTCTGGTGTATGTGCGGCGACAAAGTAATATCCAACGTGGAACGATGTCCTCGCTGTGGGCAGGAGTGGGCCGGTTGGTCGCTCCCGGTTGAGACGATAAAGAAGATTTAATTCAGGGCCTACATGCAATGCCACTGCTCCCTTCACGTCGACAAAAGCGCGCAACAATCCAAAGGCATTTTCGATGAACAGAGAGTACCGCGTCGGCATTATCGGGCTTGGCCGCATGGGCGCGCGCATTGACGACGAAATGGTCGGCCACCCGGTATTTCTAGTTCCCTACAGCCACGCCGCGGCCTTCGCACACGAGCCCAGGACGAGGTTGGTGGCGGGCGCCGCGCCTGGCGAGGCAAGCCGGGCCCAGTTCCAGCAGCGCTATAGCGGCGTCCGAACATACGCCGACTACAATCAGATGCTGGAACAGGAGAACCTCGATATCGTCAGCGTGGCCACACACGCTCCGCTCCACGCCGATGCAACCGACGCCGCCGCCAATGCCGGCGCCAAGGGAATCCTTGTCACCAAGCCGATGGCGATTTCCCTGGCCGAGTGCGACCGCATGTTGGACGTCTGCCGCCAACACGGGACCAAGCTATGCATTGGACACGGCCGCCGCTGGATGGAACATTACCGCTTCGCGCGCAAACTGATTGCCGATGGCGCCGTGGGTGAGCTGCGAGAGGCGACCGCGTACTGCACGCACGGTCTGGTTCACAATGTCACGCATCTGTTCGACATCCTGCTTATGCTGCTGGGCGAGCCGATCGAGTGGATGGTCGGCTATCTTGAGGGGGATTTCGACCCTCCTGAAACGCTGACCCACCGCAGAGATGCAAGCGGGGGCGGCATTGGGCGAACTAGGAGCGGCGTGGCCGTTCACTTCGCGGGAGCGCATGACAAGATCCTAGGCCTGGACATCGATATTGTCGGGACCGATGGTGTGATTCGCTGCCTCTATAATGGCTTGGGTCTGGAGTTGTGGGAAAAGGATCCACATGACCGCTACACTCGACTCAGAAAGGCGGAGCTCGACGCGCCGCAGGAGACGTCAAGCCAGACTTCAGCGGCCATAGAGGACCTGATCCAGGCCATCGAAACGGACGGCGAGACCTCTTCTACCGGTGAGGATGGCCGCGCGGCACTGGAAATGTGTATTGCCATTCACGAATCCCAGCGGCTGGACAATCGACGAATCGACTTCCCTGTACAGAACCGTGATCTGTCGGTTTGGTGCCGCTGACATTCGTTGAACTGCTTGAGTGCCCAATTGCTTGCAGTTCAGTTTGGACCTCGGGCCGGGCGAATCCAAAGGCAGATAATTCAGAAGTGGGAGTGATCAGATGGCGGTACAACAGGTCTTGCTACTTGGACATCCGAAGCTTTACGAGGTGTGCGAGCCGGTGCGGAGGGATGAAGTTGAAGGCCTTGAACCGGTCATCCAGGACCTGCACGACACTTTGTTCGACTTTCGCCGCAAATATGGCATCGGACGCGCGATTGCCGCTCCCCAGATCGGCGCTATGAAACGCATTGTTTACATGTATATCTCCTCTCCTACCGTATTCTTCAATCCGGTCATTGACCAGCAGAGCAGCGAGATGATCACGATGTGGGATGACTGCATGTGTTTTCCAGATCTTGTCGTGCAGGTCAGACGGCACAAGGCTTGCCGGATAACGTTCCTGGACCGGGGCTGGCATGAGCAGACGATGCTTCTCGAAGAGGATCTATCGGAACTGCTTCAACACGAATGCGATCATTTGGATGGCGTGTTAGCCACATCGCGGGCAATAGACGCCAGATCCTTTGCCCTGCGCAGCCAACAGGCATTCCTGGACTGAATTCGAGGCCTGTTCCAAAACGCTACTCTTCCTTTCGTTCTACTCGCCACTCTACCAGCCCCGATTCCGTTTCCTCCGCCATATCCAGGAATTTGAGCACGTTCTCTACCTGGCCGCCCGGACCAGCGGCCTGCGGATTCCGGCGCAACTGCCCAAGGCTGCCCGCGACCACAATCTGGTCCGTACCCTCCATTTTTCGCCTTGTTGACGCCCCCCCCAAGATGATGCTATTATTTAGCCAATTTCAACTGGCGAACGGTGAAGTTGCACCCGAGAGGCGGGGAATCGGTGGTCCAATCATGATGTCATTCCTCTTCATTCTCACCCAATTGTCGGAAGGAGGCGCACCCTGGAACAATTCCCCTCAACCCCGCTCGATCTCCTGTCAGTAGCTATTCTATCAACAACACGCTAGTACATGGAGGAGCAGACGAATGACAGGCAAATTTTTTACTCGATTGATCGTAATGGCCCTTCTAATCGCACTGACCGCCGCATGCGGGGCAGCCCCCGCGGCAGCGCCGGAGGCGGCCGCTGAACCAGAGGCAGAGGAAGAGATGGCGGAAGAGACCTCCGGCCCCCGCCAGCAGCCGGCCGACCTCGTCGAATTCATCGCCAACCATGAGGCGGGCACTCTCATCACCACAGAAGAGTGGTTGGAATTCCTCGGCGGCGATCAATGCACGCTGGAGAGCTTCCATCTGGAACGGGCCTGGACCGAACCGCATCTGCGCCATGTCGACCAGATGATGAGAGACCTCCATCCCAACGTTACCGTCGAGTACAGCCACGATGTCAAGGCGATGGACATGATGCGCCTGCGGCTCGCCGCGGGGGACCCGATGGGCGTCAGCCGCCACGCAATCCATACCTCCGACCTGCCGGTGGCGGCGGAGCAAGGCTTCCTGCTGCCGATGTCTATCCTGCTTGATGTCGAAGTCTACGACGAGCCGGGCGTGCCGATTCGCGACCGCGTCTACGTCGAAGGCATCATGGCCGCCAGCTATGGCCGCGGCACCGACTGGGAGGACGTCTACAGCTTCGGATACGACCTGACCGGCTACGGCCTGCTTTTCGACCTCAACCGCTTCAAGGAAAACGGCTGGACCACGCAGCCGCAGACCTGGGAAGAGTTCCTCGAACTGACCGACACGATCAGAGAGTCGGGCACCCCCCCCATTTGCGGGCGCGCCGGGCACTGGGATGTGCATATCTTCACCAACGGTTATCTGATTACGAAAGCCGGCGGCCCGCAGGTAGCGGTCGATTTGTGCAACCTGGAGGAAGGCGTCTTCAGGAATGAGGCGGTCGTGTGGGCGCATGAGGAGGTGCAGAAGTTGTAC
This sequence comes from Caldilineaceae bacterium, assembly GCA_965221345.1. Taxonomy (GTDB): domain Bacteria; phylum Chloroflexota; class Anaerolineae; order Caldilineales; family Caldilineaceae; genus Bin5. The sequence goes on along the minus strand of CBDCSD010000002.1, from coordinate 2,315,573 downwards.
CAGACGCCCGGCAATGTCATCGACGGCGCCGAGGCGATGGACAGCAACGCAGCCACGGCCGAATTGATTCAGGGCAATTGCGCTATGCGCATGGGAGAAGGCACTTCGCCCAGAGGCGCGGCCGCGCTTACTCCCGACGGCTTTGAATGGGGCTTCATGTGGGTTCCCGGCCCGGCGGATGGCAAGGGCCGCGCCGTCGGTGGGCACATGGGCCGCGGCGGCGGTGGCCAGCTTTACGCCGGTAACACCCTGCCCGCCAACTGCGCCAAATGGGGGTTGGAATGGCTGCGGCTGGCCTCTTCGCATGAGTCAGCGCGCTTCTTCCTGCAGAACGGCGGCACGCCGCTCTACTTCCACACCGATATCTCCGACGTACCGCTGGACACACACGTGAGAATGCTCATGCAAGGCGTTGAGGATGCCGAAGACCATACCTTCGTCGCCTACCCGCACGGCCACTCCAGCGTAGCGAAGATCTACTATGAAAGCCGCGACGACCTCGTCTACGGCACCCTGACCGTGGAAGAGTTCGTCGAAAACCTGGAGACGGAAGCCGCCCGCCTGCGCGCCAGCGATGACTGGGTGCATCCGGGCTGCACCGCCGAGAACCTGGGCCTCGTACCCAGAAACTGAGAAGTGAGAAACCAGGAGTGAGGAGTGAGAGATCTGATCTCACTCCTCACTCATCTTCACTCTACTTCTCCGCTCTCTACCAACCACGATCCACACACCACTTTCAGCAACTATGAGCAGACGGTTTGACTGGCGCAAGTACCTCTTCATAAGCTGTTTTCTCCTGCCGGGGATCGTCCTCTACACCGTGTTCGTGATCTATCCCGCGCTGGACGGTCTGCGCCTCAGTTTCATGGACTGGAAAGGGCTGGACGTCACGCAGCGGACCTGGGCTGGGTTCGCCAACTACGGTCGACTTGCCTTCGAACTTACCGATGCGACGGATCTTTATAAGATTCGACGCTACCTGTCCAACAACATCTTTCTCTTCTTTTTTTCACTGTTCGACTTCCTGTTCGCCTTTGTCGTCGCCTACATCCTTACTCGAAAACCACGGGGCGCCAACCTCTTCCGCGTCGTCTATTTCTTCCCCAGTATCCTGTCGACCGCCGCCATCGTCATCATGTGGTCTATGGTGCTGAATCCCCGGCACGGATTGCTCAACCAGGCCCTGCGGGCGGTGGGATTGGGCGACCTGGCCCAACCCTGGTTCAGCCAGGCTACAATGTGGCCCTTCGCCCCCATCATTCTTTATTCGCTGGCCATTATCGGCATCTGGGGCGCAATGGGTTCGACGATGCTCCTGTTCATCGCCGCCATCCAGAACATCCCGAATGAACTCTACGAGGCGGCCCGCATAGACGGCGCCAACGAGTTCCAGAACTTTTATCTGATGACGGTTCCGCTGGTCTGGGAGATGTTCAAGACGTTGCTGGTTTTCCGCGCCATCGGCATTTTTGGCCAGTTTACGACGATCCACATTCTCACTGCCCAAGAAGGCTCCGCCGGCGGCGGCAACGGCTGGTTTATCGCCAACTACTTCTACTACCAGGCCTTTACCGCGCACAATTGGGGATATGCCTCGGCGATCATCGTCGCCGTCCTGGTCATTTCTCTTGTGCTGGCCGGCATCACATTTCGCATGACGAAGCGGGAGACAGTCACGTACTGAGAAGCAAGGAGTGAGAAGCGAGGAGTGAGACCGGGAAGTGAGCGGTTATTATTCCTCACTCCTCTTCACTCTCTCCTCGCGCCACGGGGGTTTCCATGGCAGAGTTCGACGCCACGGTCGCACGGGCCGATATAGCACGGTCAACAAGCACATTATACCGTGAGAACCGCTGGCACAAGTTGGTATGGATTTTTATCCAGGTCTTTCTGTGGGGGTACGCCATCACGGTCGTATTGCCCATGATCTGGACCGTGCTGCAGTCCTTTCGCAATTCCAAAGAGATCATCTTCGAACCGTGGAATTTCCCCAGCAGCCTCTTATGGGAGAACTACAGCAACGCCCTGATTTCGCTTAACGTAGCGACCTACTTTCTGAACAGTGTTATCGTCACCACCACCTCCCTCGTGCTCGGCGTACTCCTGGCCTCGATGATCGCCTACGTGCTGGCGCGCTACGATTTCTTCGGCAACCGCTTCATCTACTACTATCTGTTGTCTTCCATGGTCATCCCCGGCTTTCTGCTGGCTGTGCCTCTCTGGCTGATGATCCGGGAGTGGGGGATGCTGAACAACTATGCCAGCTTGATACTGATCTACAGCAGCGGCCTTGCCTGGAGCGTCTTCATCCTCCACGCCTTCTTCAAGACCCTGCCACCCGAACTGGAGGATGCGGCAATCATTGACGGCTGCTCCTTGTTCGGCGTCTGGTGGCGGGTGATGATGCCCATGTCCACACCGGGGCTGCTGACGGTGTCGCTTTTCTCCTTCCTCGGCCATTGGAATGAATACTTCTGGGCCTTGATCATCCTTTGGGATGACGCCAAGCGCACCCTGCCCGTTGGCATGGCAGAACTGCTGGCGGTGCAGACCTACCGCATCGACTACGGTCCGCTGTTTGCCGGATTCGTGATCATGCTCATCCCCACTCTGACCGTCTACGCCATCTTCCAGAACAAGCTGACGCAGGGCATCACCATCGGCGCGTTGAAGGGGTAACTTCCGCGGCTGATGGCTGGTGGCCAGTTACTGCTCGCCGCCGCTGGGGCTTCACCGGCCGCTGAAAACTGGACAGTACCATGGCAATTGAACTCTTCCCGGGAAAGCACCTGTTCGTTGACGACTACCGCATCGAAGGGTTGACGGCGGCACGGCGCGTCCTCAACCGGCCGTGCAAACATCCTGACAATCCGATCTTCCGGGGCGAAAACCCCTGGGAAGCCAAGGGGATTCACGGCCATTGCCTCTATGACCGGGAGCGCCGTCTCTTTCGCCTGTGGTACACCGCAAACGGCGGCGGAGTCGTCGGCTCGCGTGTGCTGGGACAGGACAATCCCCCCTTTAGCGTACAGGAGACCTATATTTGCTACGCCGAATCGGAGGACGCCGTGCATTGGCAGCGCCCCCACGCCGGCATCGTCGAATATAACGGCAGTAAAGACAACAACATCATCTTCCAGTCGCTGCGCACTCCGGGCCGCGCCAGCATCCAGAACCTGATTGACGACCCGTTCAAACAGGACCCACAGAAGCGCTACAAGATGATGTACCTGGACCAGGCCGGCGAAAAAGAGGCCGGCAGCGGACTCAGCCCCGACCAGATGCTGCGGCTCTACGCCTTTTCACCCGACGGCATCCATTGGACCAAACTTCCGCTCCAACACGACGCGGTCGGCCGTCTGTTCATGGTCGTGCGCTATCTGGATGAGACGCCGGCTGGAACTGTCGACCCCGACGCCCGTTATATCATTTACGGGCAGCGCGGATCGCCCTGGAAAACGCGGCAAATCGGGCGCCGCGACAGCAACGACTTTCTGAACTGGAGCGAAAACCGGCCGGTACTGGAAAGCAGCCTGCGCGACACGCCGGGCGAAGAGCTCTATTACATGGCCAGCCCTGACATCAACCAGACCTACGCCGGCCTGCACCTCGGCGTGCTGGGCGCCTACTATACGAATCTGAGTCACGAATTCAACCCAGCGCGCAACCACGGTGTCACCGAGGCGCAGTTGGCCTTCAGCCGCGATTCCGTGCGCTGGCAGCGCTGGCGCGAACCGCTCATCCCCCGCGGCGCCAAGGGGACCTTCGACTACGGCGGCGTCTATTGCAGCTTCCCGGCCATCAGCGAGGACTGCATTCACTTTTTCTACAACGGCGAATCCACTCCCCACGGCGACAAGACCTCTATCCCCTTGCTTGGCCTTGCCACGATGCGGCTTGACGGCTTCGTCTCTGTCGAGGCCGAGGGCTATATGGAGGGCAGCCTGCTGACGCGGCCCCATCACTGGAAGGCGTCCGACCTGCGCGTCAACGTGCAGGCCGCCGGCGGCGCTTTGCGCGTGCAGTTGCAGGACGAAACCAAGACACCGGTGGCGGGCCATACCTTTGCCGACTGCGACCCGATCGGAGAGGACACGCTCGATCAGCGGGTCACTTGGCAGGGGCGGGGCGATCTCTCGGCACTCCGCGACCGGATGGTGGCCGTGCAGTTCAGGCTCACCCCGGAAGTCAGGCTCTACTCCTACACACTGACGCCGGGTTAACCGGACTTACACGAATTCACTTTCCAGTTTTCAGTTTCCAGCTCTTGGTGAATCACCGGCTACGCTCCATCTACTGATAACCAGAAGCTGCAGTCCGGAAAGCACCCGCATGACCAAGCGGTCTGACTGGCAAAAACGTCTTTTCATCGGCAGTTTCCTCTTGCCCGGTCTGGCCCTCTACACGCTGTTTGTCGCTTATCCCACGGCAGAGGGCCTGCGCATCAGCTTGATGGACGAAAGCCTCAATATCAGCCTGCGCCTGGTTTTTGAGGGACGGCCGGCGGGCGGGAGTTGGACGGATTTGGTTGGCACGGCGCTGGTGAACTATAAACGGCTCTTATTCGAGATCACCGAACCGGTGGATCTGTACCGGGTGCGGCGCTATCTGACCAACAGCCTGTTCCTGTTCTTTTTCTCACTGCTCGATCTGCTGCTAGGATTTGCCATCGCCGGCATTCTGTCGCACCGACCGCGTGGCGCCCGCTTGCTGCGGGCAGTGTACTTCTTTCCCGGCATCCTGTCGGTGGCGGCTGCGGCCATCATGTGGGCCATGGTGCTGCACCCGCGGCATGGCCTGCTCAACCTGATGCTGCGCGCTGCCGGGCTGGGAAGTTGGACCCACCCCTGGCTCAGTCAGGTCAAGATGCTGCCCTTTGCCCCGCTTGCTCTTTACTCGGTGGCATTCATCGGCATCTGGGGCAGCATGGGCGTCGCCATCCTGCTCTTTACCGCCGCGATCGAGAACGTGCCGGAGTCGCTGCACGAGGCCGCGCGCATTGACGGCGCAAACGGAATGCAGGGTTTCCTTTATGTGACGATGCCGTTGGTTTGGGAGATGTTCAGAACTTTGCTCATTCTGCGCGTCATCGGCCTGTTCGGCAGCGTGACCGGCTTTTCCACAGTTCACATCCTGCTGAGAGCGGGTGGCGGCAACGCCTGGCTTATCACGAACTACTACCACTATCATGCTTTTAACGCGCACAACTGGAACTACGCCGCGGCGATCATCGTCGCCGTGACGGTCGTTGCCATCATCCTGGCCGCCGCCACCTTACGGCTGACCCGCAGAGAACCTGTCACTTACTAGAGGCTTACTTACAACACTACAGCGAAGCGAGGTATCTATGGCCGAATACTACGACCTGCTTACCGACCACACACAACGCACGCCCCTCACGCCCGCGCCCGAGATCTCCGAAGTCGAGCACGTCACCGTCCGCCATGACCCGGGCTGGTACTGCGCCCATCCCCGCTGGGGCGTGTACAAGGACTTTGGCGGCGGCGAGGTGATCGTCGGTTTCAAAATGGCGCGGTCGGCCTACAAGCAGATCAGTGATATCAATCATGGCGGCGTCGTCAGGCCCGGTTACGAGGCCCGCGCCGTCATCGTCCTGCAGCGCAGCCTGGACGGTGGCCGCACCTGGCCGCGCGAACATGACGTCATCCTCTACGACGAAGCGATTTCGGATGACGAAAAACGCGCCTTTCTCTACCAGGAAGGCGCGCCGCGCGAACAGTACGACATGTTCTCGCCCGACTCGGTCTTCTGGTTCACGCACACCAACCTGTGGGATGAGAAGCGCATGGTCTGTTTCGGTCTGCGCTCGGCGGACCGGGGCCGCACATGGGAGAAAGTGCCGACGGTGATCGACCCGCCGCCGGGCAGAGCCGGTGTGCGCAAGAAGTTCTCGCCGGTCGTGCGCCGCCCCGACGGCAGGACGCTCATTACCGTCTTCAACGACGGAACCAGCCCCATCTACCGCAGTCTCGATCAGGGCATCACCTGGGAGTTCGTCAGCCGTTCGGCTGTGGACCCAACCGGCGGCGGCTCGTTCACCTATGACGGCCTCATCCAACTACCGAGCGGTGAACTGCAGAGCTACCAGACCTACTTCGGCCAGACGCTTTACGATAGGGATCCAAACCGGAACAGTTTGACCATGTCCTCAAGCGTGGACGGGGGTTACACCTGGACGACGCCCGTCCCCACTGTCGGCGAGGGCGGCTCCTGCTGGAACTTCCCGGCCGCGCAGCAGGGCCGGGAGGATGTTCCCTACCGGTCGGGCTACCCCGTTCTGCTCGACGACGGGCGCATTGTGGTTGTGTGGGCGCGCCGCCTCATGCCTTTCGGCGTGGGCGGAACGCTGAGCGCGGATGGCGGACGCACCTGGAGCGAGGAGTTCATCATCCGCGCCGACGATACCGGCTCCTGGGACCACGGCTATGCCATCGGCGGCCAGGCCGAGGACGGCCGCGTCTACATCACCTACTACTATAACGAGCCGGACAAACCTTACGTGGAATCGATCCGCTATATTGACTCCACCTTCTTCCGCGTGTGAAAGCGCCAGGGGGACGACCGACCCATGAAGATAACCAGACTCAAGCTGACGCCGCTCAAGTTTCCGGCTGCTCCTCGGAAACATACCATCCATTCGATCAATCCCATCTACATTTTCCCCGATCTGCGCTATGATTCGGCCGCGCCGGCGCCGCGGCGCGGGCCGGACATGCTCGTTTTACAGGTGGAGACCGACGAGGGCATCACAGGTGTGTCGAGCACCGGCTACGCCGCGACCAGCGTCTACCCTTATGTTCGGGATATCCTGGCGCCGGCGCTCGTCGGTGAGGACGCATTCCGCACCCAGTGGCTGTGGGAAAAGATGTTCCGCTACAGCATCGCCTCGGCACGCGAAGGCGTTACAAGCAGCGCCATCAGCCTGATCGACGTTGCCCTGTGGGACCTCAAGGGCAAAGCCCTCAATCAACCCGTGTACAACCTGCTCGGCGGCAAGACGAAGGACCGCATCCGCGCCTATGCCAGCCATCTGTATGTCTATGCCAGCGATGCCGGCGATCCCGACTTGGGCCTGCTGCGCGAGGAGGCGGCCATCTATGTCGAGCAGGGCTTCACCGCGGTGAAGCAGAGGTTCGGCTTCGGCCCCTGGGATGGGCTGGAGGGCATGAAGAAGAACCGGGCGCTCGTGCAGACGGCGCGCGAGACAATCGGCGATGACATCGAGTTGATGGTAGACTGCTGTCGTGCCTTCGATGCCGACTATGCCATCAGGATGGCGCGCATGGTGGAAGAGTTCAACCTGACCTGGCTGGAAGAGCCGGTGCAGCCGCACGACCACGCCGGCTATGTCAAAGTACGCGCAGCCGCCTCCATGCCGATCTCCGGCGGCGAGAATGAGTACAGCAAACACGCCTTCCGCCGCTGGGCCGAGTTGGGCTGCGCCGACATCTGGCAGCCGGACGTCGACCGTGCGGCCGGCGTCACCGAAGTACAGAAGATCGTCAACCTGGCGGCGTCGTTCGATATCCCCGTCATTCTCCACGGCGGTTGGGCGACGAACTTTCACATAGCAATGGCCAACGTCAACATTCCCCTCGCCGAGTACTTTCCGCCGCAGGAGGAGAACGAAGATATGCGCGTCTTCCACGGTGAACCGATCGTGAAGGATGGATACCTGGAGTTGACCGACAAGCCCGGCTTTGGCCTTGAACTGGACGAGGAAGCGCTCGAACGCTTTGAATACGAAGGATAACCAACAGTTGCCCGTGGTCGGTGGTGCCTGCCCACCAGCCACCGGTCCCTGGTCACCGAATTCAGGAGATTGATATGTCAGACGGCGCGTCCTTAAAACAACGCATACGCGGGGGAGATATCGTGATCGGCGTGTCCGCCCCCCTCAACACCAACAAGAGCCAACTGGAAGACATTCTCGGCAAGGACTCTTACGACTTCCTGTCGCTGGACAGCCAGCATTCCCCTTACAACGAAGAGAAATTGGTTGACTACTGCGGACTGGCCGCGGAGTTGGGTATCCCCGTCCAGTTTCGCATCAAGCACACACGGCACGCCTACCTGATCGGCAATATCCTGGATCTGGGCCCGCTCGGCATCGAGATTCCGATCGTGGAGGACGAAGCGACGGTGGATGAAGCGGTCGAAGCCTTCTACTACCCCCAGGTCGGCAGGAGGAGTTGGGGCGGCGCGGCGCGTTATGGCATCGAGGGCCGCGACGTTCGCTTGGAATATGCGGACTGGTGGAACCGCACCGGTATTCTGTGCCTTCAGATGGAGTCGGTTCGCGCCGTAACCAATGTGCGCAAACTGGCCAAACCGGGCGTTGACTGCCTGACCTGGGGGCCGAACGACCTGCTTTTCGACCTGGAAGCCCACCCGGAGCACCCCTTCAAGACGGTCGACGACTGTGTGCGCCACGCGCTCAAACAGTTGCAAGGCTCGGACACCAAAATCAGCTTCAGGAGCTACTCGCCAGACCTACGCAACAAATACATTGATATGGGCGTCACAGTACTGATGGAAAGCCCTAAACCATAGCGCAAGTTCCCGGTAGTGTTGCCGGCAACTGGCCGCGAGCCACTGCGGTAAAGGAGGGGAGATGGCAGCGCACCATGGCGAATTCAATTTCAAGGCCGTAGAGGGGTGGGGGCATGGTTCGGGTGGCCGCGTCTTCGGCGGTGTGACGCCGGCGGTGGCGACCGATTCGCGTGACCGGGTCTACATCGCCCGCCGCGAACCTCCGGCCATCCTGGTCTATGACCGTGAGGGCAATTTTCTAACTGCGTGGGGCGACGACCTCTTCAAGAACCCGCACAGTGTCTGGTTCAACGAACAGGACCAGCTGTACGTGGCCGACGTCGATGACCATACGGTTCGCAAGCTCGACTCGGACGGGCGCGTGTTGCAGACGCTGGGCACGCCCGATATGGTTGGCGAGCCGGGTCAGCCGTTCAACCAGCCGACCTGGGCGGTGGAGGCCCCATGGGGCGATCTCTACGTCACCGACGGGTATGGCCAATATCGCGTGCATCGCTTCTCCGCCGACGGGACGCTGCTGCACTCGTGGGGAGAGGAGGGCACAGGGCCGGGCCAATTCGCCTTGCCCCACTGCCTGCGCGTGGACAGCCGCAACCGCCTTTTGGTCCTGGACCGCGAGAACAGACGCCTCCAGATCTTCGATGCCGAGGGCAATTACCAGGGCGAGTGGCCGGACCTGGACGGCCCCAACGATCTCTACATCGACAAGGACGACATCGTCTACATCGCCGAAGGCAACTACCGCATCAGCATCTTCAACCTGGATGGAGAATTACTGGCGCGCTGGGGCGAGCACGGCGAAGCCGCGGGCCAGTTTGCCGATCACCCGCATGGTCTGTGGCTCGACTCCCGCGGGGACCTCTACGTGGCCGAAGTGCCCTTTCTCGACAACCGCCTCCAGAAGTTCACCAGAGAATGATACGAGAGATTCATCATGCTCACTACCCAGCAGTTCGCACACTTTGAGACATTCGGCTTCCTCCTGCTGCCACGGCTTTTCTCGGCCGACGAGATAGGGGAGATCCGGCGCGCAGCCGATGCGCTGTGGAGGGAAGAGCGCGGCGGAGGTCCGGACCAGGGCGAATACCAGCATGTCGCGCCCTTCATCGAATCGAGTCGAGATCTCTCCCGCCTCCTCGAAGACGATCGCATCTACCTGACCATCGAAAAGTTGCTGGGCGCCGGTTTCGTCTGGGGCGGCTCCGAGGGCAACAAGGGCAGCTTCAACGAATCGCAGAGCCACGGGTGGCACTGCGACCGCCCCGGCGAAGATGAGCCGGACTATGTACGCATCAAGGTGATGCTGTACCTGACACCCACGACGAAGGAGACGGGAGCGTTACGGGTGATGCCCGGTTCGCATCGCCCGCCATTCTATGATCAACTCAATCGGCTCAACCACATCCAGTCCCAGCCGGATGAAATGCCCTTCGGCGTGGCGGGGCCGGAGCTGCCCGGTTGCGCCCTGGAGGTCGAGCCGGGCGACGCCGTATTCTTCAATCACTATCTGTATCATGCCGTCTTTGGCAAACAAGCTGACCGGCGTTACATTGCCCTGAAGTTCGCCGCGAAACCAACATCAGACCGTCATTTCGAAGCCCTGAAAGAACACGGCGCCTTCTCCTTTCACCGGTCCTTTGTGGACCGGGAAAGACCGCGCATCCGGCAGATGACTGAGCAGCTGCCGGCTGAGCATTGGCGCTGACGCTTGCGGGCGAAACGACGCTTACGAGGGAGGGTTCACCATGCCTACAGTTGTGAACTGGAGAGAGGCGCAACCGGTTGTCAGCCATGAGAGCGCCATCGTCTGGAGTTGCCTGCAGCCCAAGCCCACCCACGAGGACGCTGCCAGCCAGCGGGCGCAGGGCGAGGCGCTGGAAAAACTGGGCGTCTTCACCGTACACGCCGTGCAAGGGCGCAAGCAGTCGGACTACCACAAACACGAGAATCGCGAGCAACTCTACTACATCCTCGACGGCGCGGGACAGATCCTGTGCGGCGATCTTCTGTCCCCGGTGGAGGAGGGGGACATTATCTACCTGCCGTCGGGGCAGTACCACCAGCTGTTCAACACGGAGGACGGTTGGTTGCACCACCACGTGATCAACATGCCGGTTGACGGCGACGGCGGTCAGTTCGTGAAGCGCAATTGGCGCGAGGTACCGCCGCTGAGCGACAATTTGGGCGCTGTGCGTTGGCGTCTGCTCGGCCCTGTAACTGAGCAGGAAGGCGGCTGTCTGCGCGGCCTGAGTTTCATCGATCGGGAGATGGTGCAACCGCGACGGCGGTCCGCCGAACGGAACTCGCAGGATCTTGAGCAAATCCATTACGTCCTGGCCGGCGCGGGCACGGTGGTCGCCAACGGCAAGGAAAGAGCGATCGGTGAAGGCGACGCCATTCACCTGTTGCCGGAGACGACCTACCACATAACGAACACTGACGAGACGTGGCTGACCTATCTGATTGTCGCCGCCCGCTAGGGACTTGCACATGAGAATTCTGATTACGGGCGCTGCCGGCGCCGTCGGCGCGGTTCTGGTCAACGGTCTGCGTGATCGCTACCAGTTGCGGGTTTTCGACCGCGTGCCGATGCCCGATCTTGAAGACGCGGTCGTGGGCGAGTTGACCGATTTCGAAGCCGTTGCCAGGGCCACCCATGGCATCGAAGCGGTTGTCCACCTGGCCGGCAACCCGTTAGGCGCCGCGCCGTGGGAGGAGATCCTGCACAGCAATATCATCGGGACCTACAACCTGTTCGAGACGGCCCGCCAAAACAAGGTGCGCCGTGTCGTTTTTGCCAGTCGCGCCGGCCTGCTGGCTCCCTATCCAGAGGAGATCACACGCACGGTCGATATGCCGCCCCGCCCGGAGAGTTATTACTCGATAAGCAAGGTCTTCGGTGAGAATCTGGGATATATGTATGCCAGCAAGTTTGGTCTGGAGTGCGTATCGGTCCGCATTGGCAACGTGCGCGCCGACCGGCCCCAGGCCGAGCATCCTCACCACCTCAGCCACGCCGACCTCGTGAAGGTCTTCGAACGGGCGCTGATCCATCCTGGCGTTCACTACGAAGTGGTCTTCGGCGTCTCCGCGGGTGACTGGCCGCTCTACGACCTGGAACACGGCCGCCGGGCGATCGGATACAGCCCCTGACAAACTCCGAACTTGCGAGATGCTCTCTACTCCTTCTCCATTTGGCCCCTTTCCTGCATGTGTATCAGTCTTCCCTTTTGCGTTATAATCTTTCTATCAGACGATTGCTTCTTTGATGCCAATGTCTCTTTCATCCGAGTATCTGCAAACACTCAACCACATTCAGGAACGGGTACTGTGGCTCTCCATGCGCATCGTGCATGAGGCCAACAGCGTCCGTCCTCAGCGGGACAACGTCAAAGTTGGTGGACACCAGGCCTCGTCGTCCAGCATGGTGACCATTATGACCGCGCTCTATTTTCACCTGCTCAAGCACGGCGACAGGGTGTCGGTCAAGCCCCACGCCTCTCCGGTCTTTCACGCCATCCAATACCTGCTCGGCCAGTTGCCCCGCGACTACCTGGCCACCTTGCGCGCCTTTGGCGGCCTGCAGGCCTATCCCAGCCGTACCAAGGATCCCGACCCTGTCGATTTCTCCACCGGCTCCGTAGGGCTGGGAGCAGTCGCCCCGGCCTTTGCCGCGCTGACCCACCACTACGCCCAGATCCACTTTGAAGACGTGACCTCCAACCGCTTTATTGCCATCATCGGCGACGCAGAGTTGGACGAGGGCAATATATGGGAAGCCATCTTCGCCGACTGGATGGCCGAACTGGCCAACAACATCTGGATCGTGGATCTGAACCGTCAGAGCCTGGACCGGGTGATTCCCGGCATCCGCGCCGGGACGCTGATGTCAATGTTCGACAGTTGGGGTTGGCAGGTGTTGGAGGCGAAGTATGGACGCAAGCTGCAAAGCCTCTTTGCCCAAAAGCACGGCGAGCGCGTGCGCAAACGCATCGATGACATGAGCAACGAGGAGTATCAGTTGCTGGTACGTCTGCCCGGCGACGAGTTGCGGCGCCGCTTCGTCACAGTAAACGGGCACAAGGACACATACCTGGAAGGGCTGCTGGCCCCGATAAGCAATGAGGAACTGCCCGGCGTCGTCGGCAATCTGGGCGGCCACGACCTCTCCGAGATGATTAGTGTCCTAGAAGAGGCCGACGCCACCGCAGATCGCCCCACGGTAATTTTCGCCTATACGATCAAAGGCTGGCGGCTGCCGACCGCCGGCGATCCCCACAACCATTCCAAACTGCTGAGCGTCGATGAGATGTCAGCCCTGGCCGAGGAGCTGGCGGTCCCCGGTGACGATGAATGGGCCGCTTTTGATCCGGAGTCGGAAGAGGGCGCGCTATGCACAGAGATCGCCCGCCAGCTTTACCCCGCCCCGCATGCGCTAGACATCACGCCCCCGCAAGAGAAGAATGGGAAGGCGGCGCAGCCACCCATCGGTCTTTCGGCACAGGACGTTCCTGAAAGTGTGCCGGTCCGTACCCATGGCATGCTCAGTACACAGCAGTCATTCGGCCAGATCCTGGTCAGCATGAGCCGCGATCCGAAGCTGGCGCCCCGGCTCGTCACCACCTCACCCGACGTCTCCACATCCACCAACCTGTCGGGCTGGATCGCCAAGCAGGGCGTCTTTTCCTTTACCGAAGGGGAGATTTACGAACTGGAGGAGAATCGGGGCCTGAGTTGGCGCTACGGCCCCAATGGCCAGCACATCGAGCTGGGCATTTCGGAGATGAATCTCTTTATGATGCTGGCTATGTTGGGCCTTTCCGCCGAGTTGAACGGCCAGCAGCTGATCCCTATCGGCACAGTCTACGATCCCTTCGTGTTGCGGGGACTGGACTCCTTTATCTACGGCCTCTACTCCAATTCCCGCTTTATCGTCGTCGGCACGCCGTCGGGCGTCAGCCTCGCTCCCGAAGGGGGCGCGCACCAGTCTACGGTTACTCCATCTCTGGGCGCGGAACTGCCAAATCTGAACAGCTATGAGCCCTGCTTTGCCCAGGAACTGGTCTGGATCATGCTGGAAGCGGTACGCCAGTGCTGCCGCGATATCGATGGCAGAGCAACCTATCTGCGCCTTTCCACCAAGCCAACCGATCAGTCGATGCTGGACCCTGCCTTGGAGCGGCTGGGTGCGACCGAACTGCGCCGCCAGGTACTTGAAGGCGGCTATCGTCTGCTGGACTGGCAGACGGCCACGCCGGACGCAGATCCCCGCTCGCTTGTTCATATCGCCTCATCCGGGATCATGCTGCCGGAAGCATTGGAGGCGGCCGCGATGTTGCAGGCAGAGGGCATAGCCGTCAACGTGCTCAACCTGACCAGCCCCCGCCGCCTCTTTGAAAATTGGCGTGCCGCCCAATGGGGACGCAGGCCAGGTAGAGAGCCAAGCCAGTTGCTATCATGGCTGATCCCCCCTCACGAGCGCCAGGCCCCGATTGTCACCGTGCAGGACGGGGCATCCCACAATCTCGCCTGGCTGGGCAGTCTCTTTGGCAGCTACCTGATACCCCTGGGTGTGGACGACTTTGGTCAATCCGGTACGCCTGCCGATCTCTACCGCCATTTTCAAATCGACAGCCAGGCGATCTTCGAGTCGGCGCTGGTAGGTCTGAATCGAACAGAGTTCAGGTAGAACCGCGGTGGCTGGTAGCCGGTTGCGGCAGTTATTTGCCGCTAATCACCGGCCACCAGCATCTGCCGCTTAGAGGAGGAGTCCGTGGCCGAGATCATTGCCATGCCCGACCTGGGTTTTGAGGCCGGTGAAGGTGAACTGTCAGTCTGGTTGAAAAGCGTGGGCGACGCAATTCAGGCGGGCGAACCCATCGCCGAATTCGAGTCGGAAAAGGTGACGCTCGAGGTGGAGGCCCCTGTTGCAGGCGTCCTGCTGGAACTTCTCATTCAGCCCGGCCAAAGCGCGTCGGCGGGCGCGCCAATCGCCAGGGTTGGGGAGGCACATGAACTATCAAGCCCGCCATCGCCTGCTCCAACCCAAGAACCATCGCCCCCACCGGTCGCGCCGCCTGAGGCGGAAACGCCGTCCGATCCGTTGCCGTCCGATCCGTTGCCGGCCGCACCGCCGGAGAAACAGCCGGCGAGGCACCTGTCCCGAGAGCCGATAGAGAATGGTGTACTGGCCACACCCATTGCCCTGCGCATGGCCCGCGAACACAATCTGGACTTGCGCCGCGTGGCCGGCAGCGGCCCCGGAGGCCGCATTCTGCGCGGTGACGTAGAGAGCCATCTGGCACAGGCGGGTCCCGGCACAACTGCAGTCGCCAGCCTCCAGGCGCCAGGCGCCAGCGACCCGTCGATGACCACCGGAAGTCCCGCGTCGCCACTCCGGCGGACGATTGCCCAGCGCATGAGCCGGAGCAAGCAGTCGATCCCCCACTTTTACATCACCAGTTCGGTCACGATGGACGAGGCCTTGGCATTGCGAAGGCAGATCAACGATGCGTTGCCGGCCGATGAACAGGTTACGGTCAACGACCTGGTGATGAAAGCCACCGCTTTGGCGCTGCGCGACTTCCCCAACCTCAACGCATCCTATGTCGACGACCGCATCGAAATCCACGCTGACATCAATATCGGCGCGGCCGTGGCAGTGGAAGGGGGGGTGCTGACTGTAGTCAACCGCCAGAC
Organism: Caldilineaceae bacterium; assembly: GCA_965221345.1. Taxonomy (GTDB): domain Bacteria; phylum Chloroflexota; class Anaerolineae; order Caldilineales; family Caldilineaceae; genus Bin5. The sequence continues at coordinate 2,300,300 of CBDCSD010000002.1, read as the reverse complement.
CGATCGGCGCAACATCGACGAGATTGCCCGTGCCAATCGCGCCATGATCGCGAGGGCCCGCGCCGGCAAGGTCAGACCCGAGGATGTAACCGGCAGCACCTTCACCATCAGCAACCTCGGCGGCTACGACACCGATCACTTCGCCGCCATCATCAACCCGCCCCAAGCCGCGATCTTGGGGGTGGCCACGGCCAGAAAGACCGCGGTCGTGGTGGAGGGTCAGGTGGTCGTGCGCACAGTTATGCAGATGACCATCTCCGCCGATCACCGGGTGACGGACGGGGCCGAGTGCGCTGTCTTCTTGCAGAGGGTGAAAGAACTGTTGGAAACGCCCATCAAGCTGCTCTTGGCCTGAGGCAATTTGCAGCAGCCGGCTCGTCAACAAGGTAGACGGAGTCAGCCGTGCGATGAACCATTTTTTGAGCAGAATACCCGCCGCGATCGAGGGGGAATAACCACGCTGGCGGATGGCGGGAAGGAGCTTTTCACAATGAAACTACACGGGTCACTGTATTCAGTGCGCACTATCAGGACATTGAGTTGGGTCATAGCGGTTGCTGTGGCATGTGCTGCGGTCGCCGCTTGTGGCCGGGCGGGCAATGTCGACGCGTACCTCAATCAGGGCAATGACAGTCTCAACCTTGGTCAATACCAGGACGCCATCACAGAATTTGACCAAGCTCTCCAACTGCAGCCCGATATCGCCGCAGCCTACATCGGCAGGGGTGTTGCCTATCTCCAGAGTAGTCGATTTCAGGAGGCCATCGCCAACTTTGACAGTGCTCTCCAATTGCAGCCCGACAATCCCAATACCTACTCCTATCGGGGTGTAGCAAAGGCCAACCTCCGTCAATACCATGGCGCCATCGCAGACTTTGACTATGCTCTCAGACTGAAGCACGACCATGTCGACGTTTACGTCCATCGGGGCAATGCCAAGGCCTGTCTCGACCAAAACCAGGATGCCATCGCAGACTTTGACAAAGCTCTCAAACTGCAGCCCAACAATGCCGGCGCTTACTTCGGTCGGGGAGTTGCCAAGGCCAACCTTGGTCAAAACCAGGGCGCCATCGCCGACTATGACCAGGCTCTCCAACTGCAGCCCGATTATGCCATCCCCTACTTCTATCGAGGCCTTGCCAAGGACCACCTTGGTCAATATCAGGACGCCATCGCCGACTATGACCAGGCTCTCCAACTGCAGCCCGATAATGCCAACGTCTACCTCAGTAGGGGCCTTGCCAAGGACAAACTTGGTCAATATCAGGACGCCATCACCGACTATGACCAGGGTCTCCTGTTGAAGCCCGACAATGCCCACGCCCACTTTCATCGGGGCCTTGCTAAGGCAAACCTTGGTCAATACCAGGACGCCATCGCCGACTATGACCAGGCTCTCCAACTGAAGCTCGATTATGCCGACGCCTACGTCAGTCGGGGCCTTGCCAAAGACAACCTTGGTCAATACCAGGACGCCTTCGCCGACTTGCAGGCCGCGGCAGCATTGGAATCGGTGAAAGCGGCTGGCGACAGCGCCTCCATACTCGACCTGGAGCGGCCGGGTTTACAACTCTGGCATTAGCAATACCGGGTGCACCTCTGCTCAAACAGAGGGCGCAGTACTGGCAGTTCCTGGATTCATGGGCATGTGTGTTGGCGATCTTGCAGCGTTCTGTCGGGTGAGAAGCCACCGTTTTGACGAACTTGCGCCAGCGCTTGCTGATGCACCAGCAGATACTCTATACACACCTCAGGCGTTATCGCCTCCTTTCGCTGTGAGATGGGAAAAGCCACGTCTGCGCAAAGGAAGGTCGGCCGCGATCTCCCGAAATTGCTGACTTGTGGGGCGGTAAATCAAGTTGACAAAAAGGTCTCGATCGTCCGGCTTCGCTCCTCTGCTCGAATAATTCTTCCACAATTCCTGAAGAAGATGGCCGGAGGATTGTCTCAAGAGACGAAAAGCAGGTAACCGTGCCCATATTTTCTCCGCACCAACTGACCGCCATCTCCCAGGATGTTTTCGTCGCCGCCGGCGTGGAACGGGACGAGGCCGGCATCGTGGCCGAACATCTGGTTCAAGCCAACCTGGCCGGACACGACTCCCACGGCGTGCTGCGCATCCCCGAATATATAGAGTGGATGGAGGCGGGCGACGTCCTCCCCGGTCAGCACATCACCATCATGCACGAAACCGAGACACTGGCCGTGATCGAAGGCGGCTGGGGCTTCGGCCAGGTCATTGGTCTGGAGGCAATCCAGGTGGCCATGCACAAGGCACAGGAAAACGGCGTCGGCATCATAGCCGTCAGCCAGTGCGGGCACATCGGGCGCGTCGGACACTACCCCTACCTGGCGGCGCAGCAAGGGCTGGTGACAGTCCTGTTCGTCAATACGCATGGCGGCGGCAAGCTGGCCGCGCCCTGGGGCGGACGCGGGCGCCGGCTGTCGGCCAACCCTATCTCAGTGGGCATCCCCCGCAAGGCCGGCGAGCCGTTGGTGCTGGATATGGCCACTTCCGCCATTGCCGATGGCAAGCTGAAGGACATGCTCAACCGCGGCGTGCCGGCCCCCGCCGGCTGCATCGTTGACGCCGACGGCAATCCGACCACCGACCCTGCCGCCTACGTCGGGCCGCCTGAAGGCGCGCTATTGCCTTTTGGCGGGCACAAAGGCTTTGGCCTGTCCTTTGTCATCGATATTCTGGCCGGCGCCCTGTCGGGAGCCGGTTGCAGTCGCGACGGCGCAACCCGCATTGGCAACGGTTTCCTTGCCTTTGTGATCCAGCCTGAGCGGCTCAGAGAGGGCGATGCCTTCTATGCTGATGTCGATGGGCTGGTGCAGCACGTTAAGAGTTCAGATTTGGCAGCCGGCTTCGATGAGATCCTGGCGCCCGGCGAGCCGGAGATCCGCACGCGTCAACAGCGAACGCGCGACGGCATCACCGTCGACGACACCGCCTGGGGCAAGATTTGCGCCGCGGCCCAGCGCTACGGCGTCAACCTGACCCCATCAGAATAAGGCCGCGTAGGCATCGAAGTAGCCTTCGCTGGCTATCCTTCCCCGCCCAGGCATGTCGAACTCCCGCAAGGGAAAAGGCAGCGAAAAGAAGGAAAAGGTGAATCGTTCGGCTGCTCGATCGTTGCTAAGCCGCACCCGGTGATTCATCGCCTTGATCGCCCCGTGGGTCCACATCTCCATCAGATAACCCGGATAGAGCAGTATCGACTCGGAAGCGTCTACCGACTGCCACACAGGTTCACCGCTTTCACCTGCCTGCTCCAGCTCCAATTCTTCGTCAATGCCGAAGGGGAAAACAGTAAACAGAGAGGCATCGGGGTGGGCGGAAAGTCGTGTATTGCCGGCTGCGGTTGTGGTGAATTGCTGAACCGGAGGATAGTAGTTGTTGGAGACCATGTGGCCGGCGTTGTTCCGGTAGAAATCCAGCAGACCGGGAATGTCAAGCTGTGTCAGCAGGTCTTTTTCCAGCGAACGCACCGTCTGCACGACCTCTTTCCACCTGCCATTCAAAAAGCCATGGAACTCGAGCGGATACCGTTCCACTGGATAAAACTCGGACAGGACAAAGGTGCTGATCAGATCATCCTCAGCCTGATGGCTGCTATCAGACTGGCCATAATAGGAAAAGCCATCATAGGCATACCCGTACTGCTTCTGAAGATAGCGGATTTGGTAGTCGCGGTCTCTGCAGATGAAGGCTCGAAAAGCTTCCAGCAGTTCTGACCTGTCCAAAGCCGCGCAGGAAGTAACGAGATGTCCGCTGGACTTCAGCGAATCTACACTTTGCCGGTCGATCATGGGTTAGTTACTCCAGATTCAGAGTCTGAGGTGCGAGAGCGCGCTCCGCTTCAGGGCGAGAAATTCCGCACTCAAAATTGTGTCCTCGTCGCGCGGGTGGGGCAAGTCAATCGCCAGATCTGCCGTGATACGGCCGGGGCGCGGGCTGAAAACGAGCACGCGATCGCCGAGAAGCAGCGCCTCGTCGATGTCGTGCGTAATGAATAGAATCGTCTTTGAAAAACGTGTACGCACGCCCAGCAGCCACTGCTGCAGCATCCTACGCGTCAGAGCGTCGAGCGCGCCGAATGGTTCGTCCAACAGCAGTATGTCGTAGCCGGCCAGGAACGTACGCAGCAGCGCGGCTCGCTGTCTCATCCCGCCCGATAGTGTGCTGGGCCAGGAATCCTCGAAGCCGTCCAGCCCAAATAGCGGCAGAAGCTGACGCGCTTCGGCGCGGGCCGCGTCTCTGCTGCCGCCGGCCAGCTCCGCCCCCAGAATTACGTTTTCGAGCACTGTGCGCCACGGCAGCAGAGTATCCCTCTGTGGCATGTAGCCAAAGCGTCCCTGCCGGTCAGACGCGTCCGGCAGGAACTGGCCTTGCAGGCTGATCTGGCCACTGTCCGGCTGTACGAGGCCGGCCAGCAGACGCAGCAGCGTGGACTTTCCGCAGCCGCTGGGGCCGATGATGGTCAGGAATTCGCCTGCCTCCACCTGGAAAGTGAGGTCCACCACGGCTTCGACAACGCCTCCAGAGCCCCTGCGGGAGGTGCTATCGAACGTCTTCGAGAGCGAATCCACTGCCAGAAGCGTCATTCTTGGTCAGGCAGGAACTCGTTCGTATATGCGCTCTCGGCGTCAAAAGACTCTATGATACCGTTCTCGATTAGGAAATCGGCATATCCCTGCCAGATATCGCCGGTCTGAACGCCCCATTGCGGCGCATCAGCCTGATATTCTTTGGACAACCATTCTTGGCTTGTCCTTACCAGTTCGGCGTCAAGATCCGGATTGGCCGCCAATAGAATGTCTGCAGCCTCCGCCGGATTCTCGATGGCAAACTCATAGCCGCGTGCTGATACTTCGACAAATGCGCGCACTGTGTCAGGATCGTTCTCAATCATCGCCTCGCTGGTTATCAGGATTGGCGTATAGTAGTCAGGAATGCAATCCAGATAATCCTTAAGCATGACAATATCCAGTTCGACGCCCTGGAGTTCGGCGTTTATGCCGCCCCAGCCATAGAAGATCCAGACAAAGTCGATCTGGTCCGCTTCCGTTACCGAGAGGAAGTCCGCCCAACCGATGTCGATGAACTCGATATCTTCTGCCGATCCACCTTCACACTGCATCAGCAGGTCGATGGTGGGAAACTCAATTGGGGAACCAAAAGCGCCATACCGCTTGCCGGCCAAATCGGTGGGCGTTTTTAGACCCATTCCCGCGCTGCTTCTCGAAGCGAAGCCCGATGTATTGTGTTGGATAATGGCTGCAATTGACACAACCGGCACGCCCTCATCCCGGGCAAATGTAGTGCCTTCCTGGTAGCTGAAACCAAAATCGGCCGACCCTGTTCCCACAACCTTGTGCACATCCGACTGACCGGGGAGGACAATGTCCACATTCAGGCCCGCTTCTTCATACCAGCCATTCTCATGGGCCACGTAAATGCCGGTATAATTGGTATTGGGCGTCCACCCCAGCATTAACGTGACGTCCGTCGGTGCAGCAGAAGTGTCCTCGCTCTGCGCCACCGGCATGCACGCCGCCATCAACATCAACGCAAATAGAGTCACAGGCAAGAGAACTCCATGTGTTTTTCGGTGTCTCATTATCTTCTCCTCATAGTGGATTGTCGTCAACTGCCAATGGTGTGCGACCAGCGTCGAGTTTGAGGCGGACGTCAGTTCACTGGCTATTGCCGGTTCGTTCTTCAAAGTACCAGGGCATCATGCCGCGCTCGATAATAAAGACTGCCAGAAACAACAGAATGCTCAGGAGTGATATAATGACGATAGCAGAAAAGACCTGGGCGGTCTTGAACGCAGCCGACGAGCGCAGTAGATAGATGCCCAGTCCTTGTTTAGCGCCTACCCACTCCCCGACAACAGCTCCCGCCACGCTGTAGGTCGCCGCAATCTTCAAGCCCGAAAAAAAATAAGGCGCGGCGGCAGGCAGCCGGACCTTCTGCCAGATTTGCGGCCACGTCGCTCCCATTGAGCGGAAAAGGTCGATCAGTTCCGGTTCGGTCGAGGTCAGTCCGTCGCTAGTGTTGATGGTGATGGGGAAAAAACAGAACAGCGTCACGACAATTACTTTTGGCGCAATGCCAAAGCCGAACCAGATTATCAACAAAGGAGCCAGCGCCAGAATTGGAACGGTTTGTGATATAACCAGAAGCGGGTAGACAGCTCGCCGCAGCCAGGGAGAGAAGTCGAGTACGGCCGCCACCACCACGCCCGTCGTCACAGCCACCCCAATCCCAATGGCAACCTCCAGCATAGTCTGGCCGACATGCGTGCCAATCAGGTCACGCGTCTCCCAGAATGCCTGCCATATCGCCGAGGGCGCTGGCAGGATCCACTTTGGCACGGCAAGCCCCCGCACTGCCAGCTCCCAGAGCGCCGCGACCGTCAATAATGTGATTCCGGGAAAGAGTAGGCGGGTCGTCCTCATCAGGATTCTTCACGAAACTTCGAAACCAGTCCCTCAATTGTGCTCCCGCCAGAAGACTCTCCGATCTTGATAATCGAGACGACACGCTCAACACCGTCCACAAAACAAGCACGATGAGCTGCTTTGGCCACCTCCAGACAGCTGTCAAGATCTCCCTCAACCGTAGTCCCCATAGGGCCAACTGCGTACTTGAGGCCAGATTCCTGTATGACCTCGATGGCGCGGTCCACAATTGGGTAGACATCACCGCCCGTCGCGGGAAGCACTTCAATATCGACAATCACTTGGTTGGACATTTTGTCTCCTTTCGCAAACAAAAAAACCGCCCTGAGAGGCGGTTGGCGTTTTGTGCTATCTGCAGTTCTTCAACATTGCGCTAATTTTCCTACGCCAGCATTACCTGGATCAGGTCTGTCGGTCATCTCCAGAGAGCGGCATTCGGCCACACAAGGAGATTTCTCAGCCCAGTTCTTCCGAGCTCCCGATTGCGATTCGATTTTTCAGGTGCAAATGCGCTCACCCGCAGCGCAACTGTGCACAGTATATTTTAGATTGTCCTATAGGTCAAATCAGGAAATTATGGTGTTCCCGACGCCGTGCCAACGCCTCAGAAAAAAGAAGCGCCGGTTCTCTCTCGAAAACCGGCGCCTAATCTGAAGTGACTGGCTGCTTGTCAGGCCGCAACCAACTTCCCCGTGCCCAGGAGCGGCTGCGCGGTCCCAATGCGCTCGTCACGGAACTGCTTTGTATACAGGTCATAGTAGTGACCCCGTTGGCGAATTAACTGCGCGTGGCTTCCCTGTTCTGCGATGCGGCCATCCTCAATCACAAGAATCCGGTCCGCCTTTCGGATCGTCGAAAGCCGGTGGGCGATGATGAAGCTGGTGCGGTCCGCCAGGATTGCATCCATCGCTTCCTGGACCAGCGCCTCGGTCAGCGTGTCGACCGAACTGGTGGCCTCATCCATGACGAAGATATCCGGATCGGCGAGGATGGCCCGCGCCAGGCTTAAGAGCTGCGTTTGCCCGACCGACAGGAGTACGCCGCCTTCGCCCACCTGGCTGTCATACCCTTCATCCAACTCCTCGATAAAGGAATGCGCGCCGGCAACCTTGGCAGCATGCACGACCTCCTCGTCGGTGGCGTCGAGCCGACCGTAGCGGAGATTCTCCCAGATCGAGCCGGAAAAAAGATACGGAGTCTGCAACACAACACCGATACGGCTGTGAATGCCATGCAGCGTCCACTCGGTATAGTCCTTCCCGTTGATCAGAATACGGCCGCTGGAAGGCTCGTAGAAACGGCAGACCAGGTTGACGATGGTCGACTTGCCCGCGCCTGTCGGCCCAACCAGCGCGATTGTCTCTCCCTGCTTCACCTGCAGGCTGAAGTCCCGTAGAACCGGTTTCTCCTCCTCGTAGCGAAAATCCACATTTTCGAAGACGATGTCACCGCGCAGGCTGTCCGGCGCCTGCGCTCCGCTGCGGTCCTGAATTTCCGGTACCGCGTCGACGAGACTGAAGATACGTTCACCGGACGCGATGGCCTGCTGCATCTCGGCATAGATGCGCGCCATCTCCTGAATCGGAAACAGCATAAAAGTAATGTAGAAGATGAAGGCCTGGATGCCGCCGATGGTTATGCCGTCCAGTTGGAACTGCCAGCCGCCGTACAAGACAATGCCTGAGACCGCCACCGCGCTGATCAGTTGCACCACGGGCAGGAACAGAGCCGACAGCCACGCGGCTCGATATCCGGCTCGGTACATGGTCCGGGTGAGATCGGTGAAATCTTCCAGGTTGCCCTCTTCGCGGCGCAGAGATTTGACTACGCGCACACCGGTAATGTTTTCATTGTAGGCCCCGGTGATCTTCGAATTTGTTTTGCGCACGTCGCGATATTCCACCAGTATCTTCTTCTTGAACCGGATGGCCACCACCACCAGCACCGGCATAACCGCGGCAACGATCAGCATCATCCGTACATTGATCATCGCCATGAAAGAAAGGGAGATGACAATGCTTACCCCGCCCCAGGCCAGATCCATTACACCCCAGGAAACAAGATCCCCTACGCGACTGGCGTCTGAGGTAAGCCGACTCATCAGCCAACCGACCGGTGTGCGGTCGTAATACGAGAGCGACAGCTCCTGCAAGCGGGCAAACATCTTTTCGCGCAGATCATACTGAACGCGCTCGCCTAGTCGTCCCGCCGAGAAGATAAAGCCCATCACGCCCAAGCCCACCAACAGGAGTCCCAGGCCGTACTGGATTATCAGCCGCACAAGTTGCTCTGCACTGCCGGCCAGAATGCCCTCATCAATGATCCGCTTCGAGAGAAAAGTTAAGTACCCGTCCATGAAAGCGGTCAAAACCATCGAAAACAGATAGCCGAACATGAGCGGCCAGTGCACCAGGCCCTGGCGAAGGATGCGAGCAACGGTCTGGCCGTTGAACTCGGTATCGAATTCTTCTTCCTCGAACTGTTCGTGTTGTGACATCGGTCAACCCTTTGAAACAGAGTGGGGGATTTCAGGTTCAGGCGGCGGGCCGTTCTCGTCCGGAGCGCGCGGCCCTTCCTCAAGTCCACCCAGCTTTACCTCTGCCGCTTCGACCACCTCGGCGATTTCCCGTTCCAGATCGGCCTCGATCTGGACCTGCAGTTCAAATACTTGGCGGTAGACGCCCAGCTGGGAGACCAGTTCGTTGTGACTGCCCCGCTGGATAATCCGCCCTGCTTCCATCACCAGGATCAGGTCGGCCGTCATGACGCTCTGCACACGATGGGCGACGATGAAAGTCGTCCGCCCTTGCATCAGCCGGCTCAGCGCCGCGCGGATGGTTGCGTCGGTTGCCGTGTCCACACTGGAGGTGGCGTCGTCCAGCAGCAGGATGGCCGGGTCCTTCAGCAAGGTGCGTGCGATAGTCACGCGCTGCTTCTGCCCGCCGGAGAGGGTCACGCCCCGCTCGCCGACCAGCGTATCGTAGCCCTTGGGGAAGGTCTGAACCACGTCATGGATTGCGGCAGCCCTGGCCGCGGCTTCCATCTCTTCTTCGGAGACATCTCGTCCCAGACCATAGGTGATGTTGTTGCGGATCGTGGTCGAGAACAGGAACGGCTCCTGCTGCACGATGCCGATCTGACTGCGCAAGAAGCCGCGCGCATAGGCCCGCAGTTCTTCGCCATCCAGCGTGATGTTGCCGCCGCTGTAGTCGTAGAAGCGAGGCAGGAGGTTGACCAGGGATGACTTGCCCGATCCGGTCGCGCCGAGCAGGCCGATCACCTGTCCCGGCTGGACGTCGAAGTTGATGTCGCGCAGTACATATCCTCGTTCGGCAAACGCTCGCCGCCGCGTTTCCTGCAAGTCCTTGTTTGCCCCTTTTCCTTTCTTTGCTTCCTTGCTTTCCTCGGCAGCCGGCGTTTCATAAGCGAACTGCACATTTCTGAACTGCAGCGCGCCGCGCAGACGCTTGTTCGTCGATGCACTACCCTCCTCCAACAGTTCCCTTTCCTGGCGAATTATCTCCTGCACGCGGTTCAACGAGACCAGGCCGGTCGAGACATGGGCGACCAGCCGTCCAATGCCTTGCACAGGCCACATCGTAGCGGCGAGCAGACCGATGAAAGCGACATATGTGCCAATGCTGATTTCGCCGTTCAGAGCCATCATCGATGCCATGTACATGCCAAACAGAATTTGGCCGCCGGTCAGGAACTCTATGAACGGCCAGAACAATGTATGAAGGTTGGTAATTTTCACGCCGCGGCGGTACTTCTCCCAATTCTCCTCTTCAAAGCGCTCGATCTCATAGGATTGGCGCGCGAACGCTTTCACGACGCGCACGCCGGTCAGCTTCTCCTGCAGCCGATTGGAGACGGCCGCGTCCTGACTCTGATAGGACTCGAAAACGGTCTCCATTCGCTTGAAAAAGAAGAAAGAGGCCACGGCAACGACTGGCAGCATTGGAATTGACAAAAGAGCCAGCCAGCCGTGTAACAGCGCCAGCGCGCTGATATTCACCAGGAACAGCAGGCCAGTCCGACCGATCCCGATCAGTTGATCCTGGAACAGCCGGCGCAGTGTGTCCACATCGGAGGTGGCGCGCTGAATCAGTTCACCGGTCTGCGTCGTGTCGTGGTAGGTGAAGGTCAGCCTTTGCATGTGATCGTAAAGATAGTTGCGCAGCCGGCGGGCGACTCCTTCGGCAGTTTGCGCTGCCAGCCGGCCCATGCCAAAGGAGAACAGCCCTTGCAGGAGTGCCAAGACGATGATTCCGGCAGCCACCCAGAGTATTTGCCACTGACGGTCGGCGCTCGTCAATACATCGTCCACAAAGAAACGCAGCAGATAGAAAACCGCGGAGCGACTGAGCGCAGCCAGTCCCGCGGCCGCGACTGCGACAAGATAGATCGTACGAAAGCCGGTCGCCATTCGCCACAGACCGACAAAGCGGTTGGGTGTCAGCGTATCCTTCAGGTCGTATGTGAGTCGGATTCCCGGGTCGCTCATCTCCTCTGCCTCTTTAACATAGGGTTGGCCGCTCATGGCCGACCAGAATCTCTGCAGCGGCCGCAGCCAGGGTGGCAATCCCTGCCGCGGCCCGGTCTGATCTCTCTTGTGGGCTTCAGACGCGATGTCTTCCATCAACGTACACTCCTTACAACCTTCACTCTGCGCCCCGCGATTGGGCCCGACGGGGGACTCTTGTTTCGGTAACGACAGCTTCAGTTCGTCGGGGGAGAGCAAACCGAAGCTGCACGTTACCTTTTCCGGGCATGTGCCCGCACAAAACAAAAGAGCCACAGGCCAGGCCCGTGACTCAGTAGCGGATTACGCCAATCTAAAAAGTCACGGGCATCTGCACCGTGACCATTTTGCCGATTCTGGATGGGTCGGCCTTCAGGCCGAGCCGCCATCCATGGAAAGGATCACCGGTGCTTTGCTCCTCCTTCGAAGCTCGCAGTGCAATTGACTGCGACCAACATTCTAACGCGATCCATTTTCACCGGTCCTCCTTGCGTTCAAATGGCAGGCCAGTTCAGGCCCCACCCGCTGCTTTCTGGTTGTTGTGGACGACAATATAGCAGGCCCGTCGGCATCCGTCAAATCGTAGCCAGCATGAAATCGTGTGCCTCTTTGAGACCTGCGCCTGAATTTGTTTAAGGATATGAACAGGATTATGATAGCTGTGATTGGAGACAGACAGAGGGTGCGGTGCGGCGGCGTTGGCTCTAAAGAGCGTCCTCTGCAACTCTGCAAAATCTAGCAGACCGGAGAGAATCGATGCCGCTGTTGAGAAACCTTTCTACCCTTAAAGTGAGGAGGCTTTGGACGCTTTCCATTTCGAGCCTGTTCTCAGTCGCGGCCCTGGTTGTAACGCTCCTTTTCTTGCATCCCACTACGGCCGAATCAGCCAGCAGCAAGGCCAAAGAAGCGGCATTCTTCGCAGCTGAGCCTCCAATCATACGGTCCCACCTATACGAAATTCAGTTGGATGTCGTCGAACTTGAAGCCTTTCCCGATTCGGGAGGCGCCATCGAACCACTGGGCAATGACCTGCTGCTGGTGACGCCAAGAGGGCGCATAGCTCTGATTGACAAAAAGGTCGAATACTTACCGCAAAGAGTCCCCATGAATGAGTCCGCCTCGGAAGCCCCCGTCCTCTGGAAGGGATTTCGAGTCGCTGATATTCTGCTTCACCAACGACAACCAAACATCTTCACTCTGTTTGTATCACATCATTACTTCACAGGTGACTGCGTAGAATTTCGAGTCTCCTCTACATCCTTGCATACTGATGACACCGGCGCAACCGTGTTGCAAGATTGGAAGACTGAGTTTATAGCCCATCCGTGTATCGACAAAGATATCTTTGGCGTCTACGGAAGAGGGGGAATCCAGGCCGGCGGGCGCATGTTGATGGACGGTCCGGAACATCTCCTGCTCGTCACCGGTGACCATGCCCTCTATGATTGGTACCTGGAAGGGTACACGCAGGAACCAGGCCCGGCCACCGCGGCGGACTCCCACCTTGGCAAGCTGCTGCGTATCGAACTGGCAAGCGGCGAAGTTGAAATCGTTGCTGGCGGCTTCCGCAATCCACAGGGGTTTACACGCGATGCAGACGGTAACTTGTGGCAAACGGAACACGGGCCCCAAGGCGGCGACGAACTCAATCTTTTGAGACCCGGTCTTAACTATGGATGGCCTTACGTTACCCATGGCACTCAGTATGGAAACAGGGTATGGCCTTCCAGCAAGGCCCAAGGACGCCACGACGGCTTTGAAAAGCCCGTCTTTTCCTGGATTCCGTCGATAGGGATATCCAACCTAATCGTAAGCGACAGCCGGCAATTCCCCCTATGGCAAAACGACATTTTAATTGGATCGCTAATCTCCCATTCCTTGTTCCGCGCCCGTCTCCACCAGGGGCATGTAATCTATGTTGAGAAGATAGAAATAGGGGCTCGCATTCGTGACATCACGCAGATGGCGGATGGCCGCATTGCTTTCCTGACAGACACTGCCAATATTCTGTTCTTGCAACGCGCACCGGTTTACTGCCAGGCTGACAACGATGTCGAGTCAATCTATTCCTATGACGCCGAAATCGTCTGCATTGACCTTGCCAAAATCATCGCAGCAGCAGACGACCCTGATATTCGCTTGCTCAAAGATGCCCATTTCGACAACCCGCCCATTCGTTCCACTTTCACCATACTTGTCCACGATAACCGGATCACCTACGTCAAGAGCCCTTGCACCGAGAAAGATCTTGCGAATCGCTTCTTTTTGCACATAACCCCGGCTGATGCAAACGACCTTGTCGAGGAGAATGAGCATCTCGGCTTCAATGTTTTAGACTTTAATTCTGACGAAGATGATATCGGCGTGACTATACACGAGGACGTGTGTCTAGTGACCCGCACGCTGCCGGACTATGAACTGAAACATACTTTCACCGGCCAGGTCGTCCGCGTGGAAAATCCCAGCGGTGAGATCACCTGGAAGGGCCCTGTCTGGGAGGGAAGCTATACCTTTGGCGAACGCCCAGCCTCCGCGGCGGAGAGAAGTACTTCGCCCTACCCGCAGGTGTACGCAGACCACCCCTCTCCCGGCGCCGAGCTCTTCGCCGCCCGCTGCGCCGTTTGCCACAACCTGGCTGCGGAGCATCACGTGGGGCCCCATCTGAACGACGTGATCGGCAGGCGGGCCGGTGACGTCGCCGGCTTCACCGCAACGGCTGCCCTGACTGCGCTGGATATCGTCTGGACACAGGAGAACCTGGCCGAATTCATCGCCAATCCCTCCCAGTTTGCACCGGGAACCACTATGGCTGATATGGGAATCACTGCTGAGGAAGCGCGAATAATTGCCGATTTCCTGGCAACGGAACGATAATTGGGAGTACCTCCCTTCGACAACGATCATTCTGATACAATGGAGAATTAACTATGAACGACTTCAGCGGCAAAACCGTCATCGTGACAGGCGGCGCGAAGGGCATAGGCGAAGGTGTTACGAGGGCATTCGCCCAGGCCGGGGCCAATGTTTTCAGCGCCGATATCGACACGGCAGCCGGCGCCCGCATTGAGGCAGAAGGCGCCTCGCTGCCCGGATCAATCACTTTCGTCAACGCCGATGTCTCTCAGACCGCAGTCTGCGAGGCGTTGGTGCGCCAGGCATCCGCCGGCGGCGGCGTTGACGTCCTGGTCAACAACGTCGGCATTCAGCCCGTGGACAGCTACCTCCCCGCCCATGAATTTCCGGAGGAGACTTGGGATCGTATTCTGGCCGTCAACCTGAAAAGCGGATTCCTGATGTCGAAATTTTCGGTGCCTGTCATGCTGAAACAGGGCGGCGGCGTCATCATTAACATCGCCAGTGTCCAGGGCCGCCAGTCGATGAAGGGCGTGCCGGCCTACGCGGCCAGCAAGGGCGGCATGATCTCGCTCACACAGCAGCTGGCCCTCGAGTATGCGGAGCAGAATATTCGCGTTCTGGCGGTCAATCCCGGCACCATTGAGACCAGCCTGGCGCTGGAAAGTGTAAACCACGACATCGAGGCGCTCCGCTCCGCCGCTGCCGCCGACCACCCCATAGGTCGCATCGGCAAACCGGAAGAAATCGCCGCGGTCGTGCTCTTTCTCAGCAGCGACGCCGCCTCCTTTATGACCGGCGAATATGTAAATGTAGATGGCGGCATGATGGCCAAGGGGTCCTGGGCAGAGTAGCGCCGGTAGGATTCAAAGTTGCTGCCAGACGGTCTCGTTTACGAAAACGCTGCTGAATAACGAAGTGCCTGGCGCACTCAAATATGGATTTACGACCGGGGCACACCGGGTCACTGTCCTGCTGAATGCAGGCCGCCAACCGGGTGCCCCGGTTTTCACGCGCCGCCAACCCATGACGCGCGCGCGACACGCTGAAATTTTGAAATAGCCAACCACTGGCTTAAACTGTCTGCCGAGATGGTTTCGTGAATTCCCCGCACCTGTACCGAGTAGATTGGATTCGTATCGCCGTGCAATATTTGGCGCTATAATTTGCTGCCCATAGAAATCGATTCATTCTCGTATTCACAAAGAGTATAGGAGACATCAGTGACAACACAACCTGTCCGCAGATCCCGTTGGTTCGCATATGGACTTCCCCTCCTGCTTCTACTGGGGTTGCTACTCCAGGCCTGTGTGCCGGCAGCCGCACCTGCTGCCCAGGATCAGGCTTCAGGGGAGGCAGCTGAAGGGGGCAACGTTAACGTATATGGTGAGGAATTGCCAGCTGACGCCCGGCCCTATGATGAACAGGTCTATCGGGAAGCGTATGACATAAACCAGAGCGCCTCCACTTTCGATTTCTCGGTAGCGGTCTACAACCGGTACTGCCTATCCGATCTGTTTCAGGATACCTTGGTCTCCCTCGACAAGGACTTTAATGTGATTCCCGCCGCCGCTGAAAGCTGGGACGTTTCCGAAGATGGCAAGATCTGGACTTTCCACCTGCGGCCGGGCCAGGTCTGGAGCGACGGCACGCCGCTGACCGCCTATGATTACGAGGCCACCTTCCGTCTTACCGCAACACCGGAACATGGCTGGGACTTCTCCTGGTTCTACAGCTTCCTGGCTGATGGCGGCATCAAGAACTGGAGCAAGATCATCGCCGGCGAGTAGCCGCCCGAGGAACTGGGTGTGCGCGCGGTGGATGACCTGACCCTCGAAGTCGAGACGGAGGATGTCTTCCCGCCTTTGCCCGGGGTGATGAAATTCGCGTTCACTCTGCAAAAGAAGGCCCTCGAAGAGCACGGCCCCTTCTACAACAGCAGCCTGGAAACCTCCGTTTCCTCCGGCCCCTTCGTCCTGGCCGAATTCGATCCTGGCAACAAGATCGTCGTCGAAGCCAACCCGACCTACAAAGGGTTCCGCCCCCCTCTATTGAAGCGTATCGAATGCCACTTCATGGATCCCAGCACCTTCTTTGCAGCCTACGAGAACGGCGACATCGACAAGGTGCCCAACAGCGCGCTGACACCGGCGGACTTTGAACTGATCCTGCGCGATGAGGCCATGACCAGCAACTACTTGCGCCACTTCGGTGATTTCCGCACCGACTATCTGCTGTTCGACACCTTCACCGAACCCTTCAGCAATCTGGACGTTCGCAAAGCCTTCGCCCACGCGGTTGACCGCGAAAGCATAGTTGCCAGCGTCTATGGCGAGATCAAGGCGATGCCCGCCTACTCGATGCTGATGCCCGGCTACCCCTCTTCCGACACCGAGGGCACGCTGAGAGAGTATCAGAACTACGATTGCGACCTGGCCAACGAGCATTTGTCCGCGGCCGGCTATCCCGGCGGCGAGGGATTCCCCGATCTGGTAATGCTGCTGCGCGGCGAGGCGCCGGCCATGGCCGCCGTCTATCAGGGTGTTGCAGCCTCCATCACCCAGTGCCTGAACATCAACCTCGAAATCTCCAACGTAGACCGCAAAATCTACATGGATGCGCTGAATGCCAAGCCTACCCAACTGACATTCGGCGCCGTAGACTACGGCATGGACTTCCTTGACCCGGCCAACCTGCTGGGCAACGTCTGGAAATCGGGCGGCCGCCACTCCTGGAAGAACGATGAATTTGACGCTTTGGTCACCGAGGCCGCCGGCATGGTCGGCAACCCGGAACTCCGCGACCAGATGTTCCGCGATGCCGAACGCGTTCTGCTGGATGACGTCGGCGGGATTTTCATCGCCCATCGTTGGGCTGGAGACCTGATGCAGTCGTGGGTTCAGGGCTCAATCCGCGACCCCGACTCCCAGGGCATCACCGGCTGGCACTGGGGCAATGACCAGGACATCTCGCTCATCTATATAACCGAGTAGCGTTTCGCCGGCATGTCCTTGACAAGTAAGTTGCGATTGAACGGAGCGGGAGGCCACCAATGTGGCCTCCCGCCCACGTATCACGTTCCTAGGCAACGCTATGGCACGTTACATTTTAGGACGAATTCTCTCGTTGATTCTTGTCCTGTTTATTGTCTCCGTTGTCACTTTCTTCCTCATGCACCAAGTGCCAGGCGGCCCCTTTGACGAAACCAAAGGCCCCCTGCCGCCGGCTGCCAAAGCAAATATCCTGCGCAAGTACGGGCTCGACAAACCAATCCACATCCAATACCTGAACTACATGAAGCATGTAGTCCTGCACTTCGATTTCGGCATCCCTTACCAGCAACCGACCACCACCGTGACCGCTCTGATTGCAAAAAGCTGGAAGGTGACCGCGCAAGTGGGACTGATGACTGTATTGCTGGCGTTCGGCCTGGGAATCACGTTGGGAATCTTTGCCGCCTATCACCAGAACTCCTGGCTCGACAACATTACGACCTTTATCGCCATGCTGGGGATCACAGTGCCCAGCTTTGTGGTGGCGATGTGGTTCATACTCTTCTTTGCTGTGCGACTCAAGTGGCTGCCGATGGGCGGGTGGAATGCATCAGAATCCTGTCTGATTGGCAGCGCCTACATCTGTACCGACTGGATCCTGCCGGTCGTTGCTTATGCGCTCGGCCCTTTGGCAATCGTCGCCCGCTATACTCGCTCCAGCGTCGTGGATGTCATGCGCCAGGACTTTACTCGTACAGCCAAAGCCAAAGGACTAGGCACACGAGCAGTAATGCTCCGGCATATCCTGCGCAATGCGCTGATTCCTATGGTGACTGCACTTGGCGTCATCGTTCCCAATCTGCTGACGGGCAGCATCTTTATCGAAGCAGTATTCCGCATTAATGGCCTGGGTAAGTTTTTCGTTACCAGCATTTTCAATCGTGATTATCCCATGATTATGGCCCTCTTTCTGCTCATCGCCTTTCTGTGGAGCCTTACCTACCTTTTCACCGACATTCTCTATACCTGGGTCGATCCACGCGTGCGACTGGGCGCAGAGGGAGGAGCGTAGTGACCGCCAGGGCCGTGAAGCGCTTAGACGTAGCGCCAACAGGCGTGGACCGCCACCGAACTCTCTGGCATGACGCGGCCCGAAGGTTCCTGCGAAACCGGCTGGCCGTACTCGGTCTGACAATCGTACTGATCTTTCTGTTTCTGGCGTTATTCGCCGACCTCGTCGCCCCCTATCCCTACGACAGGGTGTATTTCGACCGCGTGCTGCGCTTTCCTTTGGACCTGCCGGGCCACCCACTTGGCACGGACGAAGTGGGCCGCGACTACCTGAGCCGTCTGATTTACGGCGCCCGCACCTCCATGACCGTCGGCATCTCCGTGCAGATGGTCGCTTTTCTGATCGGAGTTCCGTTAGGTAGCCTGGCCGGGTATGTGGGAGGCCGCACCGATTTTCTCATCTCCCGTTTCATCGACATCATGACCGCCTTCCCCGGCTTGATGTTTTCCATTCTGATCATTTCTGTCTGGGGAGGCGGCATCGCGAAGGTAATTTTCGCCCTCAGCATCACCAGTTGGATCGGCATCGCCCGCCTGACGCGGGGGCAGATACTCTCGCTGCGAGAGAAGGAGTATGTCGAGGCCGCACGCGGCCTGGGTGCGAGTCGAAATCGCATCATTCTGCGCCACCTGCTTCCAAACGCCTTGACACCGATTTTAGTGGCGATAAGTTTCGGCATCCCCGCGGCCATCTTCGGCGAGGCCGGCCTGAGCTTCCTCGGCATCGGCATCAACGATCCCATCCCCAGTTGGGGAAAAATGGTTGGCGTCAGCAATGCGTATGTTCGTGTATACTGGCATCTGGCCCTCTTTCCCACGATTGCCGTAGCCCTGGCCATGCTCGGCTTTTCGTTCGTCGGCGACGGATTGCGGGACGCGCTCGACCCAAAGATGATCGAGTAAGACGTCCGATTGTCAACTGTTTCTCATTTTCGCGCCTGCTACAAGCAGGCGGCTGATAGCGATAAGCTGGCAACGAAGAACTAGCAGGAGAGCCGGGAATATGGTACAGAGGAAAAGAAACAATACACGCTACAGCACCCGTTTTGTGCCGATCATGGCTGTCCTCCTGTTGCTCCTTGCTCTGCCAGCAGGATGCGGACGAGGCGATGAGGAAGACGTTTCGGGCGAAGAAGCTGCCAGCGACCGCAACGTCGTGGCAACAATGCCGGCGGCCCGCTTTGACCAACCCACGCCGGTCACAGATTTGCAAGAAGCCAGCGAAGCGGACAAGCAGGAGGATGAAGAGGACGAAGAAGAGGCCCCGGACATTGCAGCGGGAGAGTTTGTCTACGGCAAACGCTGCGCAGAGTGCCACGGCGAAGGCGCTTCAGGAACAGATCAGGCGTCATCTCTCGCAGGGCTGACCTTGGACGAAGACGAGTTCGAAGATCTGATACGCACAGGCGGCGAACTTGGGCCCGATCACCTGTTCGGCTCTACAAAGATCAGCCCGGACGGACTCAGTGCGGTCTACGCCTATTTGACATCACTCGAGTAAACATTTTCTTGTAGGCGATGGTAGACCGCTTCCTCCACTGGTCTGCCATTGCGCAGATGCTCCTCGACGATCCTGTCCAACAGGGCTTCATCGACTTGGCAGTACCAGATACCTTCAGGGTAGACGACAAGGACCGGTCCGCTGTGGCAAACGCCCAGACAGGGTGTAATCCCCCGCTTTATGCGCCGGGGATTGTCGTATTGTCCCAGATCGCCCAACTTGCGGGCCAACAGCGCGTAGATCCGGTTCGCCTTGCCTTCCGGATCGCAGAACGGCCCTGAACAGACGAAAACGTGACGCGCGTAAGGCGCCATCTCCAGCACATCCACTGGACACCCCTCCCTCTTTTTCCCAGCCCGATGCCCGCGTAAGGCAGAGCATAGACCAGGTTTCGACAGCTGCAGAACCGATTCTCTTCCGCCGTGCTTGCGGCGGCGCCGCTCTCGCCTATGCCGCCGGGTCCCATAGAGGCTCCGCCACCCCCTGTTGACAGTTCTCGAAGCGAGACATGACAAACAGCGCGTCGGACAGACGATTCAGATAGCGCACCGTCTGCGGGCTGATCTTCTCCTCTTTGGCCAGCGAGGTGGCCTCCCGCTCCGCCCGCCGGCACACTGTTCGCGCGACATGCAGATGGGATGCGCCCGGCGAGCCGCCTGGCAGAATAAAATTCTCCAAGGTGCCGACGATCGGCGTCAACTCGTCGATCAACTCCTCCAGACGGTCCACGTGGCGCTGCTCGATCTGTGGGGGAGTGTAGCTTGACTTATCCTCTTCCAAAAAGCACAGATCCGCCCCCAGATGGAACAGTTCATTCTGAATCTCGCGCAGCGTTTTCTGCAAACGCTCACACAGGCCGCTGGACAGCGCAACGCCGATGTACGAATTCAACTCGTCAACCGTCCCGTACACCTGGACGCGCAACGAATCCTTGGCGACGCGTTGCCCGCCGCCCAGTGCAGTTGTGCCGTCGTCACCGCCGCGCGTATAGATCTTCGTCAGCCTTGGCATCAGTTTCTCCTCCGGCGCCACCGCGGCGCAGGTATGTTGTCAGAGCGTCCAACGTAGGAAATGAATCCTCTCGTCCTCCAATGTCCAGTCTATAGACTAGTCCGCCGTCCTTCATTCGCACTGAAATGGCGCCGACTATGGACTCTCGAGAAGCGGAACCCGAGGAGTCGGATGAGGGACTCTCCCCCTCTCCTTCTTTCTCCACCGCATATCCAATTCGCTCCAGAGCGCGCCGCGTCCAAAAGGCCGCAACCCCATCGCCGTGCAGGAGCAGCCGCCCACAGGTCTCCTGCCGCGTGTGAAAGGAGCCGCGTTCCCGGTCGAATGTAACTCCTTCGGCGGAAAAAACGCGTTCAAACGCGCCGTTGAGGACCAGATCCTCGGGCGCCCCGTCTAAGAGTTCGCCGTCCGCCGACAGCAGCCATAGACGGTCCGCGTTGCGCAAGGCCAGGTCCAGATCATGCGTGGAAAGCAAGATCGCCTGGTTGTTCTCGTTGGCCAGCCGCCGCAACAGGTCCATCACCTCAACTCGCCGCGGCAGGTCGAGAAATGCGGTCGGCTCGTCCAGCAGCATCACCCGCGGCTGCTGCGCCAGCGCGCGGGCAATAAAAACCTTCTGGCGTTCGCCATCACTCATCTCAACAATCAGTCGATCAGCCAGATCCTGGGCGCGAACTGCATGCAATGCCCACTGCACAATGCGCTGATCCTGCTCGTTCAGCGTCCCGGTCCAGCCGGTGTAGGGATGTCGTCCCAGGCCCACCAGCCCGTATCCTGACATCGCGCCCACATCAACTCGCTCAGTCAGCACGATGCTGAGGCGACGAGCTAACTGGCCGGGCCGCAGGTCCTCGAGGGGCCGATCATCCAGCCAGATCTGCCCGGATAGAGAGGGTTGCAACCGGGCCAACGTGCGCATCAGCGTTGACTTTCCGGCTCCGTTCGGCCCCAGCAGACAGACCAATTCCCCAGGCCGCAACGAGAAATTAAGTTCGCTCGCGATGACAACGGCAGCTCTGCGCGCGCGGCGATACCCTATCGAGAGGGCATCGGTTCGCAAAACAGTCCCATCCGTCATCCCTATACCCCTATCAGCCGGCAAAGGCCTCTCTTAAATTGCGCTGGCGCAGGATCACCCAGATCACAACCGGGGCCCCCAACAGCGCCGTCACCGCATTCAAAGGCAAGGTCAGTTGACTGCCCGGCAGCCCGGCGACGATATCCGCGCAGAGGGCCAGAGTGGCGCCCATGAATGAGACCGCGGGCAGCAGCAACCGGTGATCCGACGTGTGCAGGAGACTGCGGCACAGGTGAGGCACTGCAATCCCCAAAAAGCCAATCGGCCCGCAAAAAGCGGTGACAACGCCGGCCAACACCGCCGATGAGCCGATGATCCCGAGTCGCACCCGGCGCACATTCAGACCCAGAGAAAGGGCGTAGGTCTCGCCCAGAAGCAGCGCATTCAACGGTTTCATCAACAGGTGGCTGCCCGCCAGCCCCAACACAATCGCCGGCGCCATCACCCGCAGTTGCCGCCAGGTGACTCCCCCGAATGAGCCGAATGTCCAGGAGATGTAGGCCTGAATACGCTCAACTACACTGAAATAGATCAGCACACTGACCAGCGCGCTGGTCGTATATCCGAACATCAGCCCCAGGATAAGTAGCGTCATCCCGCTCTGCACTTTTCGGGCCACCGACATCACAAGCAGCAACACCAGACCGGAGCCGGCTATGGCGGACAGAGCCAGGCTGGTATCGCCGGCCAGACTGATCCCTGCCAGAAGGGTAGTGCTGCCACCCAGACCTACGGCCACGCCTGCCAGCAGCACCGTCATAGCCACGCCCAGGCTGGCGCCGGAGCTTATTCCCAGCACGAACGGCCCTGCAAGCGGGTTGCGAAACAGAGTCTGCATCTGCAGACCACTGACAGAGAGCGCGGCCCCGGCCAGCATCGCCGTCAACGCCTTGGGAAGGCGAAACTTCAGCACGATGGTTGCCCAAGCCGGCTTGGAGGCATCCCCACCCAGCAGTACGGCCACAATCTCGTCGATAGGGATGCGTACAGAGCCAACCGCCAAACTCAACAGGAAGACCGCCAGCGCGATGAGAGCCAACCCGGCCAACAGCAGGCCGGGCGCCAGGACAAAACCCCGCGTCAGCGATGAGCGTGCGCCAATTTCGGAAGTTTCCAGGGAAATCTTCCCTCTATTCATCTCTCACCGTGGCCTCGTTCGCATTTGCCCCGATCTGGGCGGAGCCTTGTCTTTCCAGTTCCTCGCCCTTCAATAAGAGAGCAAGTCCTGCCACCATCAAGACCGCCCTGTCGGCGGCTGCGGCCAATGTCTGGTTCGCCTGACCCACCAGGTCTCGGAAGGCCCGCCCCAGCGGGGTGAGGGGTGCCAGGCCGGTGCCCACCTCGTTCGAAACGATAATCATCCGGCTCGCGCTCGGCATCGCCTTTGCCGCCTGTACGATCGCCGCTATCTCCTCGACCACGCTCTTCTGGACCGCATCGGCATAGGGATCGGGCCTGTTAACCATCAAGTTCGACACCAGTAAAGTGATGCAATCCACAATAATGGTTGCATATCCGTCCGGCTGTCGACCGATCGCCTGTCCGACGTTGTACGGCGCTTCCAGCGTGTGCCAGCCAGTTGGACGCTCCGCCCTATGTTTCTCTATGCGAAACCGCATCTCATCATCGCCGGGTTCGGCGGTCGCCACATAAAGCACTTTGCCGCTCCCTCGTTCTCGGGCCATCCGCACTGCTCCTGCGCTCTTTCCACTGCGGGCGCCGCCTAGTATCAGTATCAGTTCCCCCACTGAATTCTATCCTTTTCCAGCGACCGAGTCAGCAGGGGCGCGAACGGCTCCACCATTCTCTGCACTTATCTCTGTCCTGAGAACGTGAAGTGGTTCTGCGCTTCGCTCCCCTCGACAGGGCAGATTGTACCTACCCAGACCAGTACGCCGCCAACGTCACGATGCAGACCGTCTCCCCGACCTCACACAGCGCGCCGTAGATGTCGCCGGTCAGCCCTGGGATGCGCGCTAACGTGAATCGAATCAGCAGCCAGGCGCTGAGACCGACCGCGACAACAGCCGTAACCGTAGCCGCAATGCCAACAGACGGAGCAAGCACAACTAGCGCCGCCATCGAAATCGCCGTCGCCCCAGCGACTTGGGGCCAGCCGGCATTGTCCTTCATCTCCCGACCCAATCCTTCGGCACGGCCATACGGGAAAAGTGCAATCGTCACACTCATCACCCAACGCCCCAGGAGCGGCGCGACGATTAGCGCGCCCGCCGACCCAATGCCCCCGATCGCAGCGTACTTCAACAGCAGCATGATTCCACCGGCAGCGACAGCAAACGCGCCGACGCGCGCGTCTCGCAGAATGCGCATACGATCCTCGGCCGTGCGTCCGCCCAGCAGGCCGTCGACCGCATCCAAAAGGCCGTCAAAATGCAGTGCGCCGCTGCTCGCGATCCATACACCCAGCAGAATTGCCGCCACCAGCGCCGTCGGGAAGATGGCAGAAAGAAGCCAATGCAATCCGAACAGAAGAAGCCCGATCAGCAGGCCTACGAGCGGGAAGTAGGTGACGGATCTCCCCAACTCGTCTGGTGTAACCGTCCGGCGCAAGAACGGCGGCACGATTGTCAGGAACTGAAACGCTACCACAACTCCGGTCAGTATCGCTTTCATGGAGCGACCGCGCCTCCCGCTGAGCTCCACCACAGCCCGTTAACAGTTGACCAGGGCGGAATCACGATCATTGCACCTGACGGAAAAAAATGAGTTCGTGATCCGGCAACAGTTGTGGGTGCAGTATCTTTACCAGGTCCTTCAGCACCCTTTCGGGATGGGCCGCGCCCTCCTCATAGTAGGCGTTGCCCCCATGTTCGTTCACTTTGGCATTGTTGTTGAACAACTTTCCACGTTTGAGCGGCACAAAATCGCCATAGCGGGGGTCGCTTTCGAGCACATCTGCCGCGCTGAACCAAAAGGAGTTGTCCGGGTTGAGCCAGAAATCCACCTCGGCCGCGACCGCATAGACCGACTCAAAGTCCAGCGGCAGTGCACCCACATTCCCTTCACCCGACCAGAGATAGGCGGCGCCGGCGTCGGCCAGCATTTTGGCCATGTAACTTTCGCCTCCCGCCACATACCAGGTCCCGTTGTAGACGCTCCCCAGCAGGACCGAAGGCCGCTCCGCCAGCGTTGCCGTCAGTTCCGCGACCGCATGATACTCCGCGGCGATGACATCGAACTGCGCCGCGGCGTCCGCCTCCCGGTTGAAGAACAGCGCAATGAACTTCATCCATTCCGCCCGGCCCAGCGGATTCTGCTCCACAAAGTCACCGTTGAGCGCGACCGGAATACCTGCCTCCAGAAGTACCGGATGGGTGTCAAAATCGGCAAGGCCGATCCCGTAGGTCATCACCAGCGCCGGGTCCAGGTCCAGCGTCAGCTCCACGTTTACCCCCGCGCCGCCGCCGCCGATTTCCGCGATGTCACCGGACGCGATGCGCGCCTGCACCGCCGCGTTCGTTGTCCACACATAGCTGTCTAATCCAATCAACCTGTCTATCAGTCCCAAATCCTCGATCGTGGGCAAATAAGTCGTCGACATGGCAATGATATTATCGACCGGCACCTCGATTACAGCGCCTTCGACATCTTGCGGGGCCAGCGTGCCGCACTGGACGAGCACGTAGCGAAAACTCTCTTGCGCGCCCTGCCACGGATTGGTGACGGTGACGACCTTATAGTTGCGGTTATACTCGACTTCGAAGCCGGAAGCATACTCCACAGACATTTTTTGCGGAAAGTAGTCGATAGCCGGGTCGTACGAATCGACGCAGCCGTCTCGCAGATTCTCCTCCGAAGACGGGGTTGCCGCGCCGGAGTCTGCCGCGGCGCTGTCCGGCGGCGGTGCAACTATCGTTGGCTGCGCAGCACAGCCACTCAGAACCAGCAGTGCGATAACAAGCAGGTGAAATGGCACACGTCGCATCAGTCTCTCCTCAGTGCGTGTATAGGAATGATGCCCCTGCCGCGTCACCCGAAACAGCCACGAAAACAGAAACGTCCGATCTCTGACGAGATCGGACGCTACCGGTAATCCTTGCCCCAAAAAAGCAGGCTCGACTCAGTCACCCAATCCACGAGATGTTTCAAGACCACGACAGAGACGGTCGACCTGGCTTGGGAAACACTTCTCTCTTCTCGTTCGAGATGCCCTCCATAATGGGGGGCAGAGGAGTTTTCCCTTACAGTTGCGGGACAGCGCCGGACTCTCACCGGCTTCGCCTTTTTAGCCCTGGCATCCGGACCATGGGCGCCTCTGGCGTTCATTATTCAATTGCCAACAGTATACAGCCGGACACGGGGCTTGTCAACGTGAGGAAGCGGTTGCCTGTATCCCAAACTCTTGGGAAGGGAACCACTTCCTCAACCGGGATCTTCGCGATTGGCCGCCGCCATTTGTCCAATATGGCTGAGCCAGCGCCTGCAATAATTCTTTCCCTTAATATATTCTATTATTATTTTATGCCGCCATTTGGTTAGGTAGAGTGGAGAGATCATGACGCGCTGCACAGTACTGTGTCGCACCCCTATGTCACACTTTTCGCCGAGGATCGGTTGAGATACACCGCCGCGGTTGGGTTCATCCAAATGGCACTTGGACTACACGCTTAAACACATCGCCTAGTGCCGGCCTTTGAGCATTTGTTCCTCCTTTGGCATACTGTAACCTGTCGAAGCACTGCCGCCCTGCCGAAGGGCATTGGCGACCGAGTCGGAACGGAGACCGATATGCCGATCTACGAGTATGTCTGCCAAGACTGCGACCACCAGTTCGACCGACTCTGGCCCTCGGTGGCCTCCGCACAGGATCAGCAGCCGGTCTGTCCGGACTGCGCCAGTACAGCCACGCAGCGAACCGTCTCGCAGGTTGCTGTCCTCGGCAAACTGGGCGGACTGACACCGCAAGAACAGAGCGCGGCCAGCACCGAGACAGCCAGAACGGCCTCGTATACGCCGAAGGAACAGATCCAGACGTATCAGGCCAACAGACAGCGAAAGCGCGAGCAGGGCAAATGAACGGGCACGTCCCCTTCGGTGTCGCCGACTACTTCTGGGATGAGGCCCGTAACCGGCAGAGCCTCCTCAACCAACTGATGGAGACTTTTCGCGGCTGGGGCTACGGCGACGTAATCCCGCCCATGTTTGAATTCGATTCGACCCTCAGCGCCCAATATGATGACCGGCTGCGCAGCGATATGTATCGCTTCCTCGACCGTGACGGCAGCACCCTCTCCCTGCGGCCCGAATTTACCACACCGGTAGCCCGCCTGGTCGGCGCCCGCCTCCACGACTGGCCCATGCCGCAGCGATTCTGTTACGGTGGCAGCGTCTTCCGCTACCTGGAACCCCAGGCCGGCCGCCAGCGCGAATTCTGGCAGGTTGGTGGAGAGTTAATCGGCGCGCCGACACCCGCGGCCGATGCCGAGATTCTGGCCCTTACCGCCACAGCTTTAAAGGTCGCCGGCCTGGCCGAATTTCGACTGATCCTCGGGCATATCCGCTACTATCGCAGTCTCCTCGAAGCACTGGCGCTCACCCCGCAGCAGTCGCAAAAGTTGCAATGGGCGTTGGAGCGAAAGAGCGAACCGCTGCTGGCCGACTTCCTGCGCGACACGCCCCTGCGTACCGGGCAACGACAGGCAGTCGAAACTCTGCCGCGACTGGTCGGCGAAAATGTAGGCAGCATCCTCTCGCTGGCAGAACGCCATATCCAAAACAGGGGAATGCACGAAGCCCTGCAGAATCTGCGCCGCATTGTCGACGCCCTGCTCGGTTACGACATCCTCGACAGTCTTGTCATCGACCTGACTGAAATCCGCAATTTAGGCTACTACACAGGCGTCTCCTTCGAGGCGATTGCGCCCGGCCTCGGCACAGCAGTCGGCAGCGGCGGGCGATATGACGACCTGGTGGGTCGCTTCGGACCTTCCCAGCCGGCAGTAGGCGCCGCCCTGGCGGTGGACCGGCTATTGGTGGCACGGCAGCGGCAGGAAGAAGCTGATACGGCAACCAGCTCTCGCCGGCGCCCGCCCGCGCTGGCACTCCACCAGGGAAATGCAGCCGCTCTGGCCCAAGTACAGAGGATGCGCGAGACAGGGCTGCATATTCAGGTGGACGTCAATGACTGGTCGGTCGAATCTGCCTTTACCTACGCAGCAGAGACAGGCGTACGCGATGTCCTTCTATGGGAGGAGGGTTTTCAGCATCACCGCCGCAACGAGCGTGGCGAATTTGTTCTGCTCGGTCCCCTCGAAGAAGGCCGGTTGTCATCCCAGAAGGCGACTTGTCGAGAAGAGTTGTGCTTATGACTCCTTCTATTGCAACGCCAGAACGCAACCCTGCCGGAAACCTGGTACAGCCACAGTCGTCCCCGCAAAAGGCGCACACCGAACAGGCGCTGCTGTTTGCCTTGCCAAAAGGGCGGCTGGCACAGGATAGTCTGTCCTTCCTGGAACAGGCCGGGCTGTCCATACCGACAGACACCGAAAGTCGCAAGCTGGTACTGCCGGCCGCCGACGGCTCGATCGGCTTTGTCATGGCCAAGCCGTGCGATGTGCCCACCTACGTGGAACACGGTGCAGCCGATCTGGGCATCTGCGGGCTCGACGTGGTGCGGGAGACCGACCGCGCGGTCTACGAACCGCTGCTGCTTCCCTTCGGTCACTGCCGCCTGAGCGTCGCCGGCCCAGCCGACAAGGCGGCAGTACAACCAGGAGAGAGTGTCGATTTCGCAGACCTTTCCGTCAAGACATCCTCATCTGACAACTTGCCGGGAACGCCTTTGCGCTACATGAGCCAGCCGCGCATCGCGACCGAGTTTCCGCGCCTCACACGCCGCTTCTTCGCCGAACGAGGCGTCAACGCAGAGATCATCACACTGGGCGGCTCGGTCGAGCTAGGGCCGATTCTGGGCCTCTCCGACCTGATCGTTGACGTGGTCCAGACCGGCACAACTTTACGCATGAACGGGCTGGTGGAGATCCGCACGATCCTGGAAAGCCAGGCGGTGCTGTTGGTCAACCGCACCTCTTACCAGCTCAAAGCTACCGAGATCAACAGGATAATTGAGCGAATGCGTATTCTGACGACATGAACGGCTGGCCCCTTCGCGTTCCGTTGCCCAGAGGGAAGAACACGTTCACAACCGCCGCTGCACTGCCCCCGGGTCACACATCCCAAAGGTTTTCCTGTGCCAGAGATTTCTGCTTCACAACTGATTGAAGGCATTAACTTCGTCGCTTTGCGCGCCTTCGGCGATGACCGTGGCCGCTTCCTGGAGACATTTCGCAAGGAGTGGTTCCCGCAACGCAGCTGGGAGCGAATACAATCAAACGTCAGCTATTCGAAACCGGGCGTGCTGCGCGGGTTGCACTTCCACTTTCATCAGGTAGACTACTGGTTCTGCGTGAAAGGAACGATTCAGGTAGCGCTGGCGGATCTGCGGCCGGACAGCCCGACGTTTCGGCAGACGGAAACGGTGGAGATCGGAGAACACAACTCCTTGGGCATCTTCATCCCGGTGGGGGTTGCACATGGATTTCTGGCGCTGACGGAAGCTGCCCTCACCTACAATGTTGACAATTATTACGACAGCACGGACGAACACGGCGTAGCCTGGAATGATCCGGAACTGGCGGTGGATTGGAACAGCGCCGCGCCGAGCCTTTCCGAACGGGATCGCAGCAATCCCAAGCTGGCGGAATTGCCAGCCGACCATTTACCGCGCTTCCGACCTGACTAGCTCCTGGTCAGTCTGGCGGCCAGACTGTACATAGGCAATCCCACTTGGAGCGCAACTCTGCGACGTGAAGGCAACGCCATGACAGAAACTGGTCCCACCCGATCTCCCAACCCCCCAGACGAGCAGAAGCAAGAGCTGGCAATCTCAGAGTTACGCAAGCTGCCGGCCGTCGACAAGCTCTTGCAGCGGCCAGAAATCGCCGCCCTCGCCGCGGATTACGGGAGCGGCCCAGTCACCGCGGCAATCCGTTCTGAACTCGACGCTGCGCGCGTCGCCATCCACAACGGACAGCCGGCGCCCACAGAAGCGCAGTGGACGGACCGCATCACGGGAAGTGTACTCGCGGGCGATGCCTCCTCCCTGCGCCCCGTCATCAATGCCACCGGCGTAATCATCCACACGAACCTGGGCCGCACACCCCTCAGCCAGAAGGCACAGGACGCGGTCATCCGCCTGGCGAAAGGCTACAGCACACTAGAGTATGATGTGGCAACCGGTCAGCGGGGCAGCCGTCATGTCCACCCCGCCCGACTCTTGTGCGAGCTGACAGGCGCCGGAGACGCGCTCGTCGTCAACAACAACGCTGCAGCTGTCTTCCTGGTGCTGACGGCGCTCTGTAACGGGCGGGAGGTGATCGTCAGTCGCGGCGAACTGGTCGAAATCGGAGGTGGCTTTCGCATTCCCGATGTGTTGCGCCAGAGCGGCGCGACATTGGTGGAGGTGGGCACTACCAACCGCACGCATCCGCACGACTTCGCCGCTGCGATCAGCCCTAATACCGCCGCTCTTATGCGGATTCACGCCAGCAATTTCAAACAGATCGGCTTTGTGAAAAAGCCCGAACTGACGCAACTTGTCAGGATTGCCCGCGCGCAGGAGTTCGCTCACCCACGAGAATCGCATGAAAACGTGGATGCCGAAATCGAGACTGACCCCGCCGGCAGCGTCCACAGCCGCGTTCATACCGATCGCCCGCTTGTCATTGACGACCTCGGCTCAGGCACTCTGTTGGATACGGCCCAATTCGGATTGGCCCCGGAGCCAATGGTGCAGAGCAGCGTGCAGGCGGGCGCAGACATCATCACCTTCAGCGGTGACAAGCTCCTGGGCGGTCCCCAGGCCGGCCTGATCGTAGGCAAGTCCGAATTTATCGAACGGTTGCGCTCGCACCCGCTGGCCCGAGCCCTGCGTGTGGACAAGATGACATTGGCCGCCCTGGATGCCACCCTGCAGGCCTACCGACGAGACCGGGCTACTGCTGAGATTCCCGTATGGCGCATGATCGCGCAGTCGGCAGAGGCAGTTCAACAGCGCGCCCTCCGCTTCAAGCGCCAGTTGGCTGCCGCGGACATTAAAGTCGCGGTGATCCCAGGCAGAAGCACCATAGGCGGCGGCAGTCTGCCTGGCGAAACGCTGCCCACATTTCTGTTGGCGCTCGACATTCCGCGGCCGGACAGCGCGGCCGCCTTTTTGCGATTGACCGACCCGCCTGTCATCTGCCGAATCCAGAAAAATTTGCTGTTGCTCGACCTGCGGACGGTCCTGCCAGAGCAGGAACAGGCGCTGCTGGAGATTCTCAGCAGCCGGCTGCCAATTCTTGACGGCCAGGCGGGCGGCGCCGGCTCATGACCGACAATCGAGAAAGACAGTGCCTCTCGTATATCTGAAGCTCGGCGGCTCCCTGATTACCGATAAACATAACCTGGAAACTCCCAGGCTGGATGTTTTGGAACGGCTGGCCCGAGAAATCGCCCAGGCCAGAAAAGAACGCCCGCGGCTCCGGCTCGTCCTGGGACACGGCAGCGGCAGTTTCGGCCACATCAGCGCACGGCGCCATGGCACGCGCAGTGGTGTAAGCAGCGCGGACCAGTGGTATGGCTTCGCCGCCACCGCCGATGCCGCCGCGCGCCTGAATCGTATCGTCACCGCCCATCTCCTGCGGGCCGACTTGCCCGCCTGGACCGTGCAGCCCAGCGTCGCCCTCCGTTGCCAGGATGGGAGAGTGATCAACGGGCCAGAGGAAACAGTGCGCTTGGCGTTGGAGCGGGGACTCCTACCCTTAATTCACGGAGACGTGGCGCTCGACAGTGTGCTTGGGGGCACAATTGCCAGCACAGAAGAGATCTTCGAACAGATGGCCCTGCAGCTACCGCCGGTTCGGATCGTGCTGGCAGGGGAAGTGGCCGGGGTTTATACCAGCGATCCACTTCAAGACCCGACCGCTGTTATGCTGAAAGAGATCACGCCCGCCTCATTCGAATCGTTGCAAGCATCCCTCGGCGCCAGCCATGGCACCGACGTAACCGGAGGCATGGCCGCGAAAGTCGAACAGTCACTACGCATGGTACGCGCCCTGGCGGACCTGCAGGTGATCATCTGTGGCGGGCTTGCTCCAGGCGCGATCTTTTCCGCGCTGACCGACCTCACCGATCCGCCCGGCACATTGATTCACGCCGGAAAATCGCTGAACCACTCTTGATTTCCCCACAAGAATCGATGGTGGGAAGGGCGGTAGAGTGAGAGCCAAAAGGGCAGCCTCTTCCGGTCTATCTGCCATCCTCCTCCCTCTCGCACTTTGAATGCCCAAAAGGCTGGCCAGATATATTTGCCCGCTCATTTGGCGTCCGAGTATAATGACACATGAAAAGGCTGTTACAGCGGAGTTGATTACTGCTTTCCCCGGTTGCTGAACCACTTGGCGGCAATCGGAGCGCAGTGCGCATCCTTCCACCGCTCGCGACTTGCAGAATCGAGGAAGGGCTGGGAGGGCGCCCTTTCATAGAATTCCGGAGTAAGGACACTGATGTTCTTGACAATCGTTTCATTTTTTCTGCTTTTGGGCCTACTGATTTTCATCCACGAGCTGGGTCATTATTTGGTGGCGCGGCGCAATGGGATTGAAGTTGAAGAGTTTGGAGTATTTGGATTCCCGCCGCGTCTGATCAAACTCTTCACCTACGACGGCACAGTTTTCTCCCTCAACGCAATTCCATTCGGCGCATTTGTGCGCATGAAGGGCGAGGACAAGGGCGACACCAGCTCCGGCTCCTTCAACGCGGCAAGCGGTCGCGGGAGGGTCCTGACACTCCTCGCCGGTCCGACGATGAATTTGCTCTTTGCGATCTTCTTTTCGATTGCCAGCGTATTTTCCGGCTTTCCCGCCGGCGCCGCCCACCCCCGATTGAATGATGTGCCCCCCGGTACCGAGTTGATGGGAGCTGCCCTCGAACCGAATGACACCCTCATACGTCTTAACGGACAGCCAGTTTACATAGACGTGGTCACCGGCGAACTGCTTAAGCCGAAGCGGCGCACACCGGCTATTGTTGCCGAGGCCGGCACCGTCGTCATTCTGCGCGGTGATATTCTGCACACGCTTCAAGTTCCCTTCGCTACACGGACCGAGTTGGAGCGGCTCTTGGAAAACGTGTCTCCCGAAGCGTCCTTGCTGACACAGATTACACAAATTGCGCCCGGTAGCCCGGCAGACGAAGCAGGGCTTCTGCCCGGAGACATCTTCTACGCCGTCAACGGGGAGGTAGTAACGGCTGGAAAAAGCCTGGGAGAAATGGTACGGGCGCAATTGGGCGAGATAGTTACAGTGACCTTACTCCGTGGCGATGAACTCTACTCCCGCCAAGTGCTGGCCCGTCAGGAACCCCCGCCCGGCCAGGGTGCAATGGGCGTCGGTATCAGCGGAGTGCTGATGCTGGTCACACTGCCCTTCTTCCGCAGCATCTGGCTGGGAATCGTTGGCATCGCCGACTACATACAGGCGGTCATCTCCCTGCCGATGCTGCTCATCTCCGGCCAGCTTTCGCCCCAGGAGGCCGCCCTTTCCGGCCCGGTTGGGATCGCACAACTTGTGGGCGGCGCCGTCAACGCCACCGCGGAAACCGGTCTCTGGTTCCCGGTCTGGCAGTTGGCCGCCATCATCAGCGCCGGCCTGGCCATTGCCAATCTGTTGCCAATTCCGGCCCTGGATGGAGGACGCCTGCTATTCATTTTCATAGAAAAGCTACGCGGACGTCGAATTGCTCCTGAAAAGGAAGGAGTCATTCATATTGTCGGTTTTGTTTTATTGTTGGGCTTAATGGTTGTCATTACAATCAACGATATCCGCTCCGGACCTCAAGGCATCGACTGGTCCCATCTACTGGGTCCGTGACAGGGCAAACGTAAGCTGTCAAATCCCGGTAAGACGAAATAAATGCCCCGACCATGTCTTTAGATGATACAAGCATTTCGGATGCCAGTTCCGATCAGTTCAATTCAGACCAACCCGACAGTCGCCCAGAGGCGCAAATCCCCTCTTGGGGGGCAAAGCGCTGCCCCTCCTGCTATACTGTTGTCCTGCAAAACCAAGTCGTTTGCGCAGAGTGCGGCACTCGCCTGGTCCCACGTCTGACCAGGGTACGGTGTCTACGCTGTGGCCGGCATGCCACAACCGACCATGTCATCTGCCCCCACTGCGGGCGCAATCTGCGCGCTGCGCCATCGCGGCTGCTCACCATTGGCGCGCCGGCTCTGCTGGTTGGGGCACTGGCCATTGCGCTTGTCGCGCGAGGGATGCCGTCCTTCCTGCAAGAGAATGAAAGCTTGCCTCTCCTCCAGAATTTCGTCATTACACCCGCCTCCTCAGACAGCGAACCGACCGTTCGTCTCGCGCGCGAGAGCCTGGCGCCCGCGGTAGTTCAAAGCAGCCCCGGCCAGTCCGACGAGTCGTCTCCTTCCAGCGGGGCCCCCGCCGCTGTCGCGATCTCAACACAAACGCCGGAGGAAACAAACGCAGCAGCCAACGGATCACAGGCTGCGTCCTTGCCAGCGGACACGGCAGTTCCACCCGCTGAGACGCCCGCCGTAACCGTTGCGGCCCCCACAAATACTGCCACTGCGACCATCGCCCCAGTGGAACAAACTGCAACTCCCCAGCCCACGCCTACACCAACGCCAACTGCAACTGCGACCGAAACACCGACAGCCACTCTCACTCCCGCTCCCACTCCCGCGTGGATGACTTATACGATCAAAAAGGGCGATACAATTGCGAAAATTGCTAATCTATTTGACATCTCCGCAGATGAC
Organism: Caldilineaceae bacterium; assembly: GCA_965221345.1. Classification (GTDB taxonomy): domain Bacteria; phylum Chloroflexota; class Anaerolineae; order Caldilineales; family Caldilineaceae; genus Bin5. The sequence goes on along the minus strand of CBDCSD010000002.1, from coordinate 2,265,947 downwards.
TTGCTGATAGCGAATCGTCTCTCCAGCCAGGATGCCACGAGACTGCAAATAGGAGACGAAATCGTGCTACCAGGATTGCTCCAGGTCACGCCGACTCCGACGCCGACCGCGGCTGTCACCGAAACGCCCAGCCCAACGCCTTCTGGGTAGCCCAGTGCGGTTGCGTGCCAACACGCTCTACTTATCTGGCAACAGCGTGAATGTCGTTTATAATTCATTCAGCCTATGCAGGATATATGGATCCGTTTTCTAGCGAATAGCACCTATTGTATGTGAGGCGACTTGTGACCGATTCTGTCGCGCCCTATAGCGACGCGCAAACGCAACCAAGCCCGGCCCTTTCCGTCGAGGTCCTGCTAACCCAGCTACAGGAAGACGAGGAGCTGCCGCATGCGCAGGAACTGACCGCCCTGTCCGACCTGAGCCTGGCCGATTTGCGGCGCGTGCAAGAAGCTTGGGCAACTATCAGCGACGCACGCCGGCTGTATGTTGTACGTTCGCTCGTCGAAGAAAGCGTCGCCAACCTGCACGTGCAACTGGGCCGGCTGCTGCGTCTGACATTGACCGACCCACTGCCCGATATGCGCATCCTTGCCATCCGCGGTCTGTGGGAGGACAGAGAAGCAGATCTTGTCGGTCCCCTGATCCACATTCTGAACAATGATCCCTACGATACCGTTCGCGCAGCCGCCGCCGAAGCCTTGGGCGCGTTTGTGCTGGCCGGTGAGCTGGACGAACTCTCGCCGGCGCTGGCCATGCGCGCCGAGAACGCACTGCTAGCCGTCTTACACGCCGAAACGGAGCCGCTCAACGTTCAGGCCCACGCCTTGGAGAGCATCGCCTTTTCCGGAGAAACCGGCATTCGAGAGTTAATCGAAGATGGCTACTATTCCCACTTTGAGGAGATGCGGGTGGCTGCGCTGCGTGCAATGGGACGCAGCTCAGATGTACGCTGGCGCTCCATCGTTCAGGTCGAATTGGGCAGCCCTGAGGAGGAAATGCGAGCAGCCGCGGCACGAGCCTGCGGCGAACTGGAAGCCAGTGACGCGCTCGAAGACCTGATCGCCATGCAGTCCGACGAGAACAAACCGGTCCGGCTGGCTGCGATTTTCGCACTTGGTCGGCTTGGCGGACGACAGGCTAAGGAGATGCTAAACGCCATGAGCGCCAGCGACGACTCCGACGAAGCGAAATCGGCCGCGGACGCTCTGGAAGAGACTCTCTTTTACGGGGATGCTGAGGGGATTCCCCTGTTTGATGATTCTCTGGAAAACTGGGAAGATGAAGCGGATGATTGGGAGACGTAGTGAACCTGAAGCTCAAGCGTCTGGTACGCACGCACAGTTCTGAACAGTACGCACTCTTTGACTTGGCCCAGACAGATGTCGAAGATCAGCCCCTTACGATCGGCAAACTCGATCTGCACTACACTGGCGAAGGCACTTATGGAACGATTCTGTTGTGGGATATGGGGTCGCAGCGCATGAAACCTGAACGCAGGCGAATGTTCGTACAGGCACTCCTAAGTGAACTGGTCCTGCCGATGGGGCTGCCCAATGAATTCGTTATCGAATTCTTTGCTCCCACATTGGACGAGTACGAAGTGTTCCACAACTTGGACGAGGAAGCTGACGACCCCGCGGCTGCGCAGGCAGATTCACGCTGATTGAACTGTCTCTGCACATCTTTGTGCCGAGATAATAATTCCGAGTTAACGAACGCAGAAAGCAATGACTGACAACAACCCGAACCAATCTCTTTCCGACAGTCGCGGCACTTCCGCCGACTACCGAACGATTCTCAATGAAAGTGCCCGCCTGTTGCGTGCCAATCGGCCCGGTGAAGCCATCGCCGTGCTTGAGCCGCTCCGAGCAGACCTTCCCAACGACCCTGATATCGCCATCAATTTGGGTGGCGCACTGATCTTACAACGAAAGTGGTCGAAGGCGGTCCAAATACTGAGAAAGGCCGTGGATGTCTCACCGGAAAATGTGCTGCTGTGGACAAACCTGGCAGCCGCCCATCTGGGTCGACTGGAAACTTCCGGCCCGAAGCACCAGGCAAGGGCCATTGCTGCCTACGAAAAGGCGCTCGGGATCGATCCAAGCACTCCCAACGTTCACTACCACCTGGGCTTGATATACAAACAGCAGGGAAACTTGAGCCGATCGTCCGCGTTGTTCCAGCGGGCCTTGGAAATCAATCCAGATGACCGGGATGCCCGCTTCTGGATGGAAAACCTCAGTGACCTGTTAGTGGAAAGAGAACGCGAGAAAAGGCACGGTCACGCCCAGCAGGGACGCGCCAATGAGACCCGAAGTCTAAACGGACGCTCAACAGATCAAAACTGAGAGGAAGAGCAATAATGACGGCGGAACCGTCGGTATCGCCGAGCGCCACAGTTGACGCGGCGTCGACCGTTCATACACAGACTCTGCCCCGCTGGCGTGAACGTCCAGAGCGTGCAGCCTGGATCGTCATTCTGCTCTCCTTTGCCATCTTTCTTGTCCTGTTGACGGGCATCCCCTTGGCGATTCGGGGACTCTACCATTCAGCCGCAGTGAAACAATCTCTCGAATTCGAGACTACGGTAGGTACAGTTCTTCTCTACTTGCCGCGTTCCGATCAACCGATTGCCCTCACCGACAGGCGCGAAGGCATCGGCGAAGGCAGCCGGCTGGAAACGACCGGTGCGGCAACCCAGGGTGTGCTGGGTCTCCCCGCAAGTGGCCAGAGCAATGAGCTGATGGGAACAATTCTCCTCTATCCCGGCACGTCACTCGAAATTGTGCGGAGCCGACGGCCCTACTTTGCTGGCAGCGATCAGCCGTATACGGTACGCATTCGTCTTCAAGAGGGACAGGTGCGGCTGTTTACTAGAAGCGCATTGGATCGACCGGTCGAAGTTCAGATCGAGACGCCGCATGGCGAGGCTCACCTGCGGGAAGGAAACTACGCCTTTTTCGTCAACGCCGAAAACAGCGAAGTGGTGGTGAAACAAGGTATCGCAAGTCTTATTCAGCCCGGCCAAGAGCCGGTAGAAGTTGAACCAGGTCTGCGCACTTGGATGCAAGCAGACGGGACGATTTTGCCAGCGGTCCCTGCCGAACACAACCTCCTTCGGGACGGCGCATTCAGCAGTCCACTGGGAGAGGAGTGGGAAAGCTACACTCCACCACATGTTACTCCGGGCACCGCCGAATTCCTCGAGAAGGACGGACGTCACGTGGCCCGCTTCTTATACAGAGGCCCTGACAAAGTTCATACCGAGATCGGTATTCGTCAAGTCGTCGACCAGGAGGTGCGTAGCTACGACTCTCTGGTTGTGAAGCTGGACGTCAATCTGATTTGGCAGACTCTGGAAGGCGCGGGCGAACTGAGTTCTGAGTTTCCATTGCGCGTCGAAATCACCTATACGGACATTCACGGCAAGGAAGTAGTGTGGGGTTATGGCTTCTATAACATGGACCCAAGACCGGATTATCCGCTGTCTGGCGGCAAAAAGATCCCGCAATTCACCTGGCATAGCTATGAGTCAGGCAATCTGATGGAAGAGTTGGAGGCGACCCGGCCGGTCCACATCGAAAGCATCAGGCTTTACGCCAGCGGCTGGAATTACGAAACTTTCGCCAGCGACTTGGAACTGATCGTCGAATGACGCGCGGGCGCAGCAAGATACGACTAGGCTGGCTGGTTGCAACGGTCGGCCTCTTTCTTTTTCTGGCCGCATATCAGTTAGGCTTGCCCGGTCTCCACTATGACGAGGCCAAAGAGGCGGGCGTCAATGCGATGGAGTTGCTCCACGGCGCCCCCGTAACCGCATTCCGCGACGCCACCGTAACCGTCTTCGGCCTGGATTTTCCCTTGATGGTGCAGGACTACATCGGCGCGCTCAACGTCTATTTGGCCCTGCCTTTTCTGGCGGCCACCGGTATCGGCGTGCCCAATCTGCGGCTTCTCCCCTTGTTCTTGGCCGTTCTGGGGCTGCTTGCGTTGGAAAGATCAGTCTCAGAGTGGCTGGCCCTCTGCGCGCGCAGTGCGGCCCCAGTTGCACCCATCGCCCCGGCCGCTCTCGCTTGCCTGACCCTCTTGGCCGCCGCGCCCAGTTTTGTGTTCTGGCAACGACAGGGGATCTTCGTTACAAACGCCACGTTCCCCTTCACCTTCGCCTGTATTTGGCAGGCGCTTCGCTGGTTGCGGCTCGGGCAAGGCCGTGCGCTAATTCTCTCGGCTCTTTGCGCCGGGCTGGCAGTCTACGCCAAACTGCTGGCCGCGTGGATTGTCATGCCTTTCAGCTTAGGGTGCGCCGGCTGGTACCTGTGGCAGCGGGCAAAAAGCGCACTTCACGTCAACGCCGGGGAGAGATTGCCGCGGCCGCTTGCGAACGCACCCAGAAGCAGGCAAACGAACCTGCATCATGCTCGCCCCCTTGCCCTGCTCCTCATTGCCGCTCTTGCTTTCGCATTGCCCCTGGTCCCCTTCATCCTGTTCAATCTGAAGACGGGCGGCACGCTTACTTCGATAACTCAGAATTTCAGTAGCAGCTACTATGGCGTGAACAATGTCGCCATTGTGACCAACGCAATCGTGCGCTGGCAGCAGTTGCTGCAGACCTTGCGCGGGAACCATCTCTGGTATCTGGGCACAGTCGAACAAAACACGCTTGCGCCCTGGCTGGCGCTGGCGCTGCCGGCGGCAGCGTTGTTACGCCCCGCCGCCCGCCGTGTGGTCGGACCGCCGCTCCTGTTGCTGGCAGCGGCGGTCGCCTCCAGTCTGTTCACTGTCAGCGATCTGTTCATCACCCACTATGCGTTGCTACATCCACTGGCGATTGCTGTGACGGGTGTTGGTCTGCACGAATTATGGCGATGGTCCGGTTCCAAAAACAAAGTTGAGATGGGCCGGGCACCGCAGTCTAGTGCCGCCCACCGCAGGCGACCCGAGGCACCCAGGCATCGGTGGTGGGAATGGTTACCGATCCTGGCTGCGCGCGACCCGTTGAGGCCACCTTTCCGCCGTGTGTCTGCGCTCCGGTTCGTCATCGTGCTCCTCGTGTGCGCCGGGGCGCTGCTGGATCTGCGGGCGACGGCCGCCTACCACAAGGCGCTGACGCGCAGCGGCGGGCTGGTGGACCATTCAGATGCCTCCTACCATCTCGCATTCGACCTGCGCTACGAAGGCATGGGCGCGCCTATCGTCCTCGACTGGGGGATGGAGGCGCCAATTCGTTTTCTGAGCGAAGGAAGCGTCAAGCCCCTCGAAATTTTCGGCTACACTTCGCTGCTGGAGCCGGACGAGAAATTTGTCCAACGTATCGAACTATTTCTGGACAATGTAGACAATGTCTACCTCCTGCGTACACCGGGAAACGAGCTCTTCCGCGGGCGGCGTGCCGTTTTCGAGCGTATTGTCAGGGCGAGAAATGGCCGCCTGCAGCGAGAGCAGGTGTATGCCCAGAAGGACGGCACGCCGCTGTACGAGCGCTGGCGGGTCCACTACTGAGATACAATCCAAGCTTCCTGATATCATCCCTGCAGTTGAGGCGTGCCGACAGACACAGCACTTTAGCCGGGTGGCGGGAAGAAACACTCAGCCAGTTTGGGATGCGCACCGCTACAGACTCGGTTGAGCATATCAGTTATAGCTGCTAGAATGTAGACATGTTAACGTGTAGTTGTTCATAGACGAGAAATGTTCAGCCGAATTCCGTCCGAATCGCGCCGGAGCAGAGCCGGCGCCGCCCAGACCCAGCAGACCCGCGTCGGCACAGTAGGTGTCGGTTACTTAAGAGTGATCGCCCAGATGGGACGGCTGCGGGCGGTGCCTGCGCTACTTACGCCGGTCTTGTGGGGAGCGGCCACGGCCCGTTGGCAAGTTGGGACAATCAGCATCTGGTGGGCGCTCGTGATGCTGTTCAGCTTCGGCGCTCTGGCGCTGGCCTGCAATTACCTGGGTGCATATGTGGACTACATGCGCCATATCCGCAGCGAGGGATTGTACGCTACACCTGCGAACGAGCGGAATTCTCCGCGGCCGACGCTTGCGGGGCTCTTCGATGGCTATGACTGGATGCAGCAGGGTCTGTTGCGCCCCGAAACATTCCTTAGCCTTGGACTCATGTCAGGGACAATTTATGTGCTGGCGGCGTTGTGGCTCGGTTTCTTCATGGGCTGGCCGATCTGGTTCTTCGCGCTGATCAGCGGGCTGATGTGCAGCGTATCACTGTGGTCGGTCGTACGCTACGCCCGCAGATTCTGGTGGCTCGGCGACCTTGCCTATTGGCTGGGCATGGGCGTCATTCCTCTGCTCGGAACCTACTTTGTGCTGACGGGCTCAATCACGCGTCTTGTCTTGTGGATCGCCTTCGCGCCAGCAACATTCGCCTGGCTGGCCTACCATTCCTACTGCTTCTATAGCTGGCATCGGGATTGGCGTCTGCGGAGACGCACTTTGGCGGTGGTGTTCGGACCCGAGCGCGGCCTGGACATAGCTGCTATACTTTCCATTGCCGCGTTTATCGTTCTGATCCTGTTGATGGCGACCAGCGCTGTGCCGGTGTGGACAATTCTCGTTCTGGGAGCATTCCCCCTCTTCTTACGGGCATTTGCCCGTGCACGAGTATGGCCTTTCTCCAGGCAGGCCGGCATTGCCACAGTAGAACATACCATAAACGCGGTTATTTTGGCTGGGTTGCTATGGCTTGTGCCCCTGTGGCTCACCTGAACGCAAAGCGACTGTGCTTAGCATCCGTCAGCGAGCAAGCCTGCGCAGATTTGGCTGTGCAAGAACACCCGTCCGGCGGCCTTGCCGGGTTGGCCCTATGCTCACCGGGCTGCGTAGCTCGATTGCCGGGGGATCAGGGCGACATTGTGTGCCTCCTGGTGCGGCGACAGGCTCGATACGAGCATTTCGCGGACTCGATTCATGGAAGAACTGACCCGCAAAGAGTTTTATGAGCTAGCCAACCAATGCCGGGAACGTGCGCTGGAGTTGGCCCACTTTGATCAGAACAGGGTCAACCGCCAGCAGTGCCGGCAATTCAACCTGTGGTTGGCGCGTCTGAAAACGTATGACCAGTTGGCCGTCGGCGTGCGGGACATCAACGCGGCCCGACCAATCACCCGCTATGATTTGATGGCAGCGGCCGTCGTCCTCTGGCTATTTTCGATGTTTCTGCTGAGAGAGCAACTTAGTCAGGGTGGGAACAGAATTCTGGCGTTCAGCATGTGGGGGTTGGTTATCCTACTCTATTTTTTGCCCGAATCACTCTACGCGACGACTGTCGAACTGTTGGAGGCCAAGGTGCTGCGCGTGGTAGAAGCGCTTGAAGAACTGTTGATCTCGCAGGAGATGGAGGTTACCGAAGCGGTCTTTTTCAAGATAAAAGAGAATCTCAACACGGCCCGCCGCGAGTTGCGCCAACAGATTCACCTCGCCCACCGCCGCTAAACCGCCCGCCCCTTCCTTAAACGCTGTCAGACGCAACTCCTCTTCGCCACATTACCCGCCCGCAGGTTTCGCTTGCTCTGCGACTTCAACGATCTGATCCAGCACGTCGCTCACTTCCTTGTCCAACTCTTCGGGCTTCGCCAGTGCGGCCAGGCGATGATATGCCGTTTTTCGCATGACATTAGGCAGCATCAGCTGCTGGAAAAACTCCTCAAAGACTCTGTCCAATAGTTCGCTTACTTTCACATCATGCCGCCAGTAGCTGTCTTCAGAATTTCGCAATGCAATTGGAGGGACCAGGTCCCTCACAACCTTATTCATTATCTCAAGACGCTTATCTTTTTCGGCGGCGGAAAAGAGCGTGTCGCCCCCGGTTTCATTCTCATCTACTGAGGACTGTGCGTATCTCTCCAACACTGCGGGAATCGGAAGGTAGTTCTCGACTTCTCGTCTTTGCCACTGTAGTTCCCGTAGAGAGGGAGAGGTCCCATCTATCTTAGCATCGTGATCATAGAGCCCGATTCCAACCAAGTCAGGTTTTCCTTGATGCAGCCCATGAAAATGGTTTCGAGCTAATGATGGCTGATTGCCCACATAGTGAACGAAGGGTCTGGCGAGATATTCGGATGCCGAATGGTTCAGCATTTTCGCAAACGAACGGAGGTTGGAAAGATCGGTCGACCCTTCAAGATAGAACACCCACCCCATTTGTTCCGCCTGATAGTAGTCCTGGTACCCAATCTGCTTCAGAGCCTTCGCTACCTGCGTGCGCGCAGATCGGTCGTCGATTCTGTGGGGCTTACCAACGAAAGCGACAACTACGTCCTGCGAGCCGGCTTCATTCATGATCACCTCGGAATGGCTGGCCGCAATAATCTGACTGCCCATTTCAGAGGCAATTTCTGACAATAGGTGATAGATTTGGCGTTGGCGCAAAATTTCAAGATGGGCGTCTGGTTCGTCCAGAAGAAGAACCGTTGAAGGGTTCGTGTAAAGGTAGGCCAACAGCAGTAACGTTTGTTGCAGTCCCCGACCAGAAGCCGAGAGCGCCAACGAGACGCCGGAGCGCTCAAGGTAGGACATCGTAACTTCGCCCCGTTCAACGATATGATCCGGTCTGTCCAGCTTGACTCCGAAAAGTTGTCGAATATGCTCTTGAACTCTCCACCACTCTTGCTCTTGATTCTCCGCCAGGTTATAGCATAGATTGCGCAACACTTGCGCGGTCTGACCCTCGCCTATCAGCACATTCACCCGACCTGGCTCCCACTTTGGTTCGACCGCAGCCAGCCCCGACATCGGAGGCAGATACGCGACATGCGTCAGCGGCGCCTGGTCAGGAACGGGCATTCTCTCCCATGAATTGGCCTCGCCGTCTATCCGTAGGGGCCGGCAGTAGAAGGACTCTTCGTTGGCGTAGTCAAACTCCAGGCCACATCGCCAGGTTTCGCCGTTCGTAATGCCGTCTACTACGATGTCGATACGGACGTTTTGTGTGCCCTTCTTTCCATCTTCGATTGTGCTAATACGTGTGCGTAAGTCGCGCCATAGCAAATTTGCTCTGGGAACCGGAATAGCAATCATATCGCGACGATTAATTGTAATACCAGGTCGCTTTTCGGGTGTCGGTTTGCCCTGGTAGCGTTCCATCCACCTGCGCAGCCCCAGGTCCCACAGTGCGAGAGCCTGCAGCGCTGTCGTTTTGCCTGAGTTGTTTGGTCCAATAAACACAACCGACGTTCCAAGAGGAATCTCAACCTCTTCAAAGCTCTTGAAGTTACGAATCGTCATGTTCGTCAGCACAACGGACCTCCTCTACTCTGGTGTTGCCAAATGGCCGGACCAACACTCTCTCCCAGTTATGCTGCTACATACCGTCCCGCATAGGGAAAAAGTAGGTCCACACCGGCTTGCCGTGCTCTCGGCACCAGTGCTCACGGTGCGTGGGAAGGTAAGGGCGGACACGCTCAGCCAGTGCCGGACGGTGATCACAGAAAGCGGGGTGATGCGATAGCAGATGGCGCACCAATTCGCCATACTGTTCCACGTCACTCTTTACGTGCAAATAGCCGCCCGGACGCATTTTGGCCGCCAACAGATCGACGAACGGGGGAGAGAACAGGCGCTTGATCTTGTGCTGCGCCTTCCACCAGGGGTCGGGAAAGAGCACATGCACGGCATCCACGCGACGATCGGGGATCGCATGCGGCAGGCCCACTCTGGCGTCATCGTCGCTCAGCCACAAATTCTCCAAACCCCGTTCCTCCATGCGGCGCAGCGCCAGCCGCACGGCCTTGGTTTTTACCTCGTAGCCGATGAACCATCGCTCGGGCATGCGTGCGGCCCGGTCGAGGAGAAAGTCACCGCGGCCGAAACCGATCTCGATTTCCAGCGGGCGCGCGCTGGCAGTTTCCTGGCGGAAGCGTTCGCCATTGGCGACGCAAGGATCACCGAGGGCAAGGGCGCGCACAAAAGGACGGCCCATCCCCCAGGAAGGCAGGATGTCGAAATTCGGACGCTGCCGGGGATCGCCGCCGATGAGACCCTTGCCGGCCTTCCAATCGGCGTAGTTCCGCGCCCGTTGCCCAGGCGTCAACTCCTCCCAGGCAAAGTCCATTCGTCCCTGGGAAAAGGAGGTGGGACTGTAGTCGAGGGGACGCTCTCTGTTCTCTTCGGTCACTGCATTTGAGATATTTGGGAGGTCGGATGATGCTAGTTTAGCACGCCGCCTGTCGCGTACAGGGGAAGGCGTCCTCGCGGTCCATCCCGTTCAAGCGAGTTTCCGCTGGATGGTGTCGCGCACGATCTCCGCATCGGCGGGCAGATAGACCGGCGGGTTGGCAAGGTCGCTTTCCACTTCCGCCAGCGTGCCCTCGTGGTAGCCGACCTTGAAAGGCGTGAATTTCAGCCCGTGGGCAGTGCTGATGATGACCACCCGCTGGTTGCTCCGAACTTCCTTGCGTTGCAGCAGTTTGAAGAGCGCAGCCAGGGCAATACCTGTATGGGGACAGGTGTACATGCCGGTTGCGTCCGCCATGGCGGCTGCCGCTGCCATCTCGTGTTCGTCTACCTGCTCGACTATGCCGTTGGTCTCCTGAATCGCCTGCACTGCCTTCTCGTAGCTGACCGGATCGCCGATTTGAATGGCGGACGCCAGCGTCGATTGGGCCTCAACGCTCACCTTCTGGCTGAATCCGTTCAGATAACTGAGATAGAAGGGGTTGGCCTTGGTGGCCTGGGCTGCAACAAGGCGGGGCAGGCGGTTGATGATGCCCAGATCCTTCATCAGTTTCAACCCCTTGTAGAGCGCACTGATATTGCCCAGGTTGCCGACGGGGATGACGATCCAGTCCGGTATTTCCCAGTCGAACTGCTGCACGATTTCAATGCCCGCCGTTTTCTGGCCTTCTATGCGGAGGGAGTTCATCGAGTTCGCCAGATAGATGGAAGAGTCGGGGCTGTCTCCGTCGTGGGTGATTTCGCGGATGACACGCATGCAGCCGTCGAAGTCAGTGTCGAGGGCCAGCACATAGGCGCCGTTGGCGATGGGTTGAATCAGTTGCGCGGGGCTGACCTTGCCCTCTGGCAGGAAGATGACGGCGGGGATGCCGGCTGCCGCGGCATAGGCGGCCAGCGCGGCGCTGGTATCACCGGTGCTGGCGCAAGCCACAGCCCGTACCGGCACACCCTCGGCCCGCATCTGCTTGACGACGCTGATCAGCACCGTCATGCCCAGGTCCTTGAAGCTGCCAGTATGGCTGTTTCCGCACAGCTTTACCCACAGGTCGGACAAGCCGATCTGTCGGCCCAGCCGCTCGGCCCAGAAGAGGTTTGAGTTGCCTTCGTACATGCTGACCACGTTGTCGTCAGCAATGGTCGGCATGATCCACTCTTTCTTGCCCCAGACACCGCTGCCATAGGGCCATTGGGTGCTGCCGACACGGCTATCAAACAGCTGTTTCCACTCGTCTGCCGATCGCCTCCGCAGAGCGGTAGTGTCATGCTCCACTTCCAGAAGGCCGCCGCATTGGGGACAGGTATAGATGACCTCATATATTGAATGTGTACCGGCGCAACCCCGAAAACAGCGAAAGTGGGCTTTGTACTCGGTCATTTGTGTTCACCACAGTGCCAGCGCGCATTTCTGCAAGCCCAACAACGCGCACGCGTTTTCCCCGCGTCTCCCAAGGAGACAAAACAACGAGATTTGAAGATCATTAAGGGTATTGTATGGAAAACAAAACCCGAATGCCATCGATGCATGTTTCTGACAGAGCCGTCAGCACACCGACGGTCTTGCTACCAGCGCGAAATTCGCGCGCGCAAAATTATCCCTTGCCGCGTTCACTTCCCTATCCGGAACATGACCGCAACTCGACCGTTCAGAAATTGGATACGTGCGGGCCAGTGGGGAGACAAAATTGTCTCAACTATTGTTTGGGAATTCCCGCCCCCCCCGATTACCAATGGCATAGCCGGCGGGCATCGGCTGTATTGGCTCCTATTTGCTGTTGCGCAACGGACTGGGCTGCCGTCATCGTCCTTGTATAGCACAGATGGTCAGACTGATCAAGTCACCAGGACACGCCGGCCTACTGGAACGCGCAGACGCAGCCGCCACAGCGCTGGCTTCAGTTTAGCCGCTTGCTGAATTCCGCAGTCAGCGCCGGGACGGTCTCGAACAGATCATCGACGATGCCATATTTGGCCCGTTCAAAGATTGGGGCGTTCGGGTCCTTATTGATGGCAACGATGATTTTGCTGTTCCCCATGCCGGCCAGATGTTGGATGGCGCCGGAGATGCCGCAGGCGATATAGAGATCCGGCCTGACCGTCTTGCCAGTCTGCCCTACTTGGTGCTTGTAGGGGATGTAGCCGGCGTCAACCGCGGCCCGGCTGGCGCCAAGCGCAGCGCCCAAGGTCCGGGCCAATTCACCGACAAGCTCGAAACCCTTCTGCGGGTCCGCGGCCACGCCTCGCCCGCCTGAGACGATAATGTGGGCATCGGTCAGGCTGACTTCGCCCGGGTCGGCCGCGCGAAAATCGGTGATTTTCTGGCGGATTTCATCTTCACTCTGCGCAACATACAACAATTCCACAGTTCCCGACCCGTCGCCAGGCTTCGGCATGGGAAAAGAGCGGGGCCGCACACTGGCGACTGCCAGGGGACTCTCAAAGTGAATCTGTGCACTGATATTTCCCGAATAGATGGTGCGGGCCGCGACCAGTTTGCCGTCCTCCACCCACAGATCGGTTGCGTTGGCGGCGATGCCCGCGGACTGGCGGCATGCGACCGTTGCAGCCAGCACCCCCCCGCGAATTGAGGCATTGGTGAGGAAAGCGACAGCCCCAGTGTGTTCAACCGCCTGTTCGGCGATGGCGGCATAGGGCTGCAGCCGAAAATGCGCCAGACTGGAATCAGTCGCCTCATAAACCAGATCGGCACCGTAGGCAAAGGCCTGCTGGGCTGCTCCGTCCACCTCGCTCCCAATCAAAAGGGCCGCGACATCGGCGCCCATTTCCCGACCCAGTTCCTTCGCCTTGGCCAGAAGTTCCCAACAGTTGGATACGGCCTGTCCGTCATTCAGTTCAATCCAGACGAGAATCGCCATCATTTGCCCTCTCTGCTGAAAGAGATTGAAGAAGAAGGAGAGCAGATTTTTCTCCTCACTTCTCACTCTCGGCAGTCTATATGACTTTCTCTGCCATCATGGCATCCGCCAGTTGGGCGGCCTTTTCCTCGACGCTGTTGCCGTCGAAAATTCGCACTTGCACCCTTTCCGGCTCTTGCTTGTTCAGGTCTGTCCAACGGGCGGTGCTTGAGGGACTAATCTCCAGGTCGTCGCGTCCCAGGACCGGGATCGTGGCGCGGCTGGCCTTGCGGATACCCATGAAGCTGGGGTAGCGTGGTTCATTGATCTCTTTGGCCACGCTGACCACGACCGGCAGGGGTACCTCGACCGTTTCCTGTCCTCCCTCATAGACCTGCTCCGCGATCAGCTTGCCATCGACAATGTCGACGATTCTGGTTACGTTGACCAGCAGGTCCCATCCCAACTTGCAGGCCACGCCGGCATAGATGACGCCGCTGTTGCCGTCCACGCTCATCTTGCCGGCCAGTGCCAGCGCCACATCATCCTGGCCGCCGACCATCTTAACGGCCGCGGCCAACGCCTCGGCAGTGGCCCACTGATCGCCGCCGTCAATGACGCGCGCATCCACGAGCAATGCGCTATCCACCCCCATCGCCAGCGCGTGCTTCAGCGCGTCGGTTTCGCCTTCCTGCCCCAGGGAGATGGCGGCCGTACCGCAACCGAACCTGTTGGAAAGGTCGATTGCTTCCTCTACGGCAAACTCATCCCAGGGATTGATGACCATTGTCGCCTGCACTTCGCCGGACTGCGCCTCGGCCACCGTTACTTTGGGCAATTCCGCGGTATCGGGCGTCTGTTTGATTAACACCGCTACCTTCACGCAGCGCTCCTTTCAAGTGAGTTTGTGCTCTACGAAGACTGTTTCCTCTACTTGCAGCCTCAGGTCCCCAGAGCCGGTTCGCCCAAGGCGCCCTATTGCCAGGTATCCGGGTCGTAGGCCGGCATGGGGCAACGTAGCGGGCGGTCCTCGCGCATGCCCAAGGTGTATGCGGCCTGCATAAGGGTGTGAATCTGGGACGTGCCCTCGTAGATCACCGCGCTCTTTGTGTTGCGTAGGTGGCGCTCCACATTGTACTCATCGGAATATCCATACGCTCCGTGAATCTGGACCGCGTTGTCGGCTGCACGGCGGGCCGCCTCGGAGCAGAACCACTTGGCCATGCTGGTCTCTCGCGTATTGCGTACACCCTGATTCTTGAGTGTGCCGGCCTTCCACACCAACAGTTCACCGATATCCAGATCTTGCTGCATCTGGGCGATCATCTGCTGGATGAGCTGGTGTTCAGCGATCGGTTTGCCGAAAGTTTCGCGTTGCAGAGCATAGTTGACCGATTCGTTGATGCAGGCGCGAATGATGCCTACGGAGCCGGCAGCGACGCCGAAGCGGGCGTTATCGAGGCAGCTCATTGCGATTTTGAAGCCTTCTCCTTCCTGACCCAGCCTGTGAGAGGCCGGCACGCGCACGTCCTGCATATTGATCCAGCCGGTATTGCTGGCCCGGACGCCCATTTTCCCTTCTAGTGTTCCGGTGGTAAGCCCCGGCCAGCCGCGCTCCAGAATGAAAGCGGAGATGCCGCGCGTGCCCTGGTCCTGCTGCGTTTTTGCAAAGACGAGAAACCGGTCGGCCACATCGGCCAGGGTTATCCACATCTTTTCGCCGCTGAGGATGTATGCATCCCCCTTACGGAGGGCGCGGGTCTGGATGGCCCCAACATCCGAGCCGGCGCCCGGCTCGGTCAGACCGAAGCAGGCGATATGGTCACCGCTGGCCAGGCCGGGCAGAAATGTCTGCTTTTGCTCTTCGGTCCCCCACTGGAATATTGGCAGCGCGTGCAGCGCGAGGTGAACCGCGATCGTCTCGCGCACAGACGAATCGCCGTATTCCAACGCTTCGGAGACTATGCCCAACGACAGAAAGTCCATCCCGGCGCCGCCGTAGCGTGCCGGCAGGCAGATGCCGAGAAAGCCAAGTTGCGCCATCTTGGGCAACAGTTCGTATGGAAAGGTGTGCTTGCGGTCGTGCTCGGCAATGATTGGCATGACCTCATTGCGGGTAAAGTCATAGGCCATTTTTCGCACCAGTTTGTGCTCTTCCGTGTACAGAATCTCGGTTGAAGAAGCCATCGATTCAGTCCTTTTCCGACTGCCGTCAAGCGCCGGAATCTCGGGTTACAGCGACAGTCAACGATGACGTGTCGAAGAAAAAGGCGGAGACGCCTTTGTCTCCGCCGAAGAAGAGGAACACCTCTCTTCGGCGCGCCCAACAACGGCGCGCCATTCTGACTGTAATTGAGTACTCAGTATAGCAATAGATCGGAAACTTTCAAAAAAATCCAGCGCGCTCCTGTAGTGATACGGGAAGCACACGTGAGCGCCCCCGAATCTAAATCCGTGCTACAGATTGGCGTGCTTGCTCTGCCGGGGAGGCACGATTACCTGGTGAATTATCCGAGGCAGGAGGTCGACTTTCTGGCGATACAGGCTGTGTCCGCATTTGAAGGCATCGCCCTATGTCACCTACACTACCATCATGGACTGGCGATATTCTTTGTTTGCAGGATTGACTCTTCTCATCACCACAATAGTCGGATATGGCGCATACACGACAGCGCGCCTGTTGCGGACGTGGCAGCCGCAAGAGAATCTGCTGTTGCTCCCAGCCGAAAATGTTCTACGGGCAATTGTATTGGCCATCTGTATTCTGTTGGGCAGGGGCAGCGGACTGTCGCCTGAGACGCTGGGTTGGCAGGTTCCCAATGCAGGGTCACAGCTTCTGACAGGCGTCCTGACCGGTTTGGGAATGGCTGTGCTATTCGTGGGCATGGGGAGGATTGTCACGCGCTACACCGATACCAGGTTCTACCGTTCGATTCTCGATCTGGTGATCCCCCGCAATCGGAGGGAAGCCGGTCTACTGCCCTTCGCCCTGCTGTTAAGCGTACTTTTCGAGGAGGTCTTGTTTCGAAGCCTGCTCATTGGCGGGCTCTCGCCTCTGCTGCCAACTGCCTGGCTGATCTTTGGCTTCAGCATTGTTTTCGGCCTCCTGCACAGCCCACAGGGCGCGTGGGGCATCGTCGGCGCGGGAACGGCTGGAGCGCTATTTGGCCTGATGTTCGTGTGGCAGCAGAGCCTGCTCACCCCGCTAGTCGCCCATTTCGTTGCCAACAGTGTGCAGATTTGGTTGGCAAGCAAGGAGTCCGACCGGTCTCCAACAACTTGACACAACGTGCTACCCGCTCATGTTTTCGATAGCCAAGCTCGCGGCGGCGACCGGACCCCGCTTACAACACAGAAAGGTGTGCGGAGAAGCTACTCCGTCGACCGGGAGACCTGTTCATAAGTACCCCGCAGACCGTTACGACGGATTCGCAAAACCTCCCGAACCATAGTGAACGTATCGAAGAGAGGATTGACGCGACTCTCGGCCATGTAATACCAGTTGATCGGCACTTCGACCAGGAGGAGGCCGCGGATGTGGCTGATGTACAGGATTTCCGGGTCGAAACCCCATCCGTCGATTGTCTGGTGAGGAAAGACCTGGGCGGCCGCATCCCGTGTAAACATCTTAAAGCCGCACTGGGTATCTTCGATCCCCGGTATGATCAGCTTCCGCACTACATAGTTGAAGACCCGCCCCATCAGATGACGATAGAACGGCTCGTTGTAACGCACAGCGCCCGCAATCTCGCGGCTGGCGATGGCGACGTCATATCCCTTCCGCTCTTGCTGCGGCGGCAGAAATTTGGCAACCTCTTCAATGGGCATCGAAAGATCGGCATCGCAGATAAAAAGGTAATCTCCCTTTCCTACAAGCATCCCCGTCTTTACCGCTGCCCCCTTCCCAGGCGCACTGTGAAGCAGTTCCAACGTAAATGGATCTGAGGCTGCGACTGTTTGCGCGAAGTTGCGTACTACTTCGCTGGTCTCGTCGGTCGACCGGTTTTCCACCACCAGAATCTCGGTTGTAAAGGATTGGGCCCGCAGGAATGTGGTGATTTTTGTCAGTGAATGGGGAAGTCGTTGCGCTTCGTTATAGGCAGGAACGATGATTGTCAGGAAAGGGCGCGACACAAAGAACTCCTCGGCCGATAAGGACGTAGGGAAAACGTTGGGCTGTGATCTGTGAAGTTGGCGTGTGCAGAGTACATCGATTCAGCTTGTTCCGTTGTTGTTTGATCTACCAAGGCTTCGCCGAGCAGAGAATTCTGAATCGCGTCATATTGTCAGGCTGAACAATGCCAAGAGCGAAAGCGCTTGCACCAGCAGAGAACCGGTCCAGAACAGATAGGCGCCGGACGGTTGACCCTGCATCCTCATCCACAGGCCAGCCAGTGTATTTGTCAGGTATGTCAGGAGGCCGATGACTGGCAGCAAGAAAAGAGCGTTCTTTGGCCGGATGCTGTCCGGCACACCTTGTCGATTGTAATGAAAAACCAACGCCTCCGGCAAATAAGGGAACCGGATCATGAGATAGCCGAAGAGGGCGAGGCAACCGATCAACCCGGCAAGAAGCAACCAGCGACCCGCCGGCGACTCTGTCGCCAACGCATAGTAGTTCGTCGGATGCTCTCGCACAAGAGGCAACGTGCGCGAAAGGCCAAGTCGATTGAGGGCCTGCAACTCTTCCAGAAAACCGACCGGATCTGCTGGTGATATGGCAAATATCCCATTCTCTGTTTCAATCAGCAGACACTGATCGAGCGAGACGCTGGCCAGACGCACCAGCCTTCGCCCATGCCCACCCTCTACAATGCGTACAAAGGGTGACGGCCAATCCAGTGGAGAGGGCCGCAGGGACATCTCGTCAACGCCTTCGATGATGCGCCGAATGCTGTGGAGCGGGATGACCTGGCAGGTACCGGCCCAGCGAACACGTAGGGCGTTGCGGTCAAGCCAGTATTCCAGGTTAAATGCCCCCCAAGTACGCATCGTCAGATGGACGAGGACTGGTAGTGTGACGAGAAAGACCAGAAGCAGCAGAAAACTGATCCACCCAATTGGTTTAAGCACCAACCACGCGAGCAGAAGTGCATCGGTCAGGAGCAACCAGCAGAGCGCCGCCAAGCCCTGCCATCGCGAACCATCTGAAGGCGGTTCGTACACCATCCGTGACAATTGGATATCCCCTGCGTCGCGCCCTATCGCGACGCGCAATTGAATTACTGCACTCTTTGTGTAGCCGGTTCTCCCTTCTCGGCAAAATTGCCAGATCAGGTGAAGCAGCCACACACCAGGGAAAGTCCGGTACGCTTATCCAACGCTTTTCACCACAGCGCAGGCGCACCCCCGCATATGCCAGAAAATCCTTTCTGAAACGTTCTGGTCGCGTTCAATTGGGCGGCAACCAGCTGGCTGCAGTCAGGTCGGCCAGGATTTCATGCCTGGTCAGGTCGATGCCCAGGGGCGAAGCGCTAACATACCCGCTTTCGATTGCGCCAAAGTCACTGCCTGCTTCAGCAATGCCGGTAGGGACTTCGCCCCCGATCCAGTAGTACGGTTTGCCCCACGGATCGTCGCGAGCGACCAGCACATCCCCGTATATACGCCGGCCCAGGAATGTGTAGCGCAGGCCGCGAATCTGCGCCGCCGGCAGCCGCGGCACATTTACATTGAGCATGGTTTGCGGGGGAAGCGGCTGCTCGAGCGCGGCGCCTGCCAGAGTGCGGGCATAGCCGGCGGCGTTCTGCCAAGCGTCGGTATCGGCAATATCGAAACCTTCTACGGCTCCGGTACTGATTGCAAGGGACGGTACACCCATCACCAGGGACTCCATCGCCGCGGCCACGGTACCGCTATAGAGAACATCACAACCGAGATTGAAACTGTCGTTAACGCCGCTGACAACCAGATCGTACCCGCCTTCCGGTTCCCCTACCGCCCGTCGCCGATCGGGGACATCGACAGGGTGCGGCGCACCGAGGATTGCCAGAGCAACGCAGTCGGAGGGTGCACCGCTGCAGGCATAGACGCGGCGACCGTCGGGCCAATCAATCGGCGCCATGCGCAAAGGCTTGTGAAGCGTTTTGGGATGCCCGGCAGCGCTCCAGTTTCGCTCCGGCGCAACAACGGTCACACAGCCCAGGTCATCGAGCGCGGCCGCCAACTCGCGAATGCTGTCAGCGTGTACGCCATCGTCGTTTGTAACAAGTATGTTTGGCATATGTACGTTCACGTGCAGTTGAAGGTGGCTGGCAGCCAGCTGTTGCGTCGGTCATCGGTCAGGCGGCTGCCGCACATAGACCTGCACTTCATCGCTTTCGGTCTCATTGCCGGCGCGGTCATAGGCGCGTACTTTGATGCGATGACGCTCCAGATAGAGGCCGCTGCCAGAGAGAATCGCAGCGAATCCGTCCTCAAATTCAAGAATACGGCCAGGGCGAATATCTTCATCATCTGATTGAAATGCAGGCCAGTTCCGAGTCTCCGGCGCATCGAGCGATTCATAGCGCAGTTCGAGAGGCCAGCGCTCATTATAGGGGGCAACTGTTCGGGTTATGAACCACGTCCCGTCAATGGCAAACTCGACACGGTCCATCGCCCAGTCGTCGTTGACAAGTGCGTTTATGTTGATCTGGTCGTCCTCGGTCATCACATAGAGCGAATCCGGTTCCGGGTCGCTAATGACCACAGTCGGTGGTGTATTGTCGACGGTAACGGGGGCGTCCCAGGTGCGCTGGTTGCCGTCATGATACCGGACCGTCAGCCGCAGGGAATACTGTCCCTCTTCAAGTCCCTCGGTGTTGAACAATTCCAGCAGACCGTTTGCGTGCTGCTCGCCGTGGTCCGGGCCGATCTGCGTCCACTGAGTTGGTTCCAGGCCGCTTCCAAATTCGAGGCGATAGTTGGCAAAGTTGGCGCCGCGAGCATTGCCAAGGATCTCGACTTGGCCGCCAATATAGCCGCCAGGCGGGGGGAAGGTGATGGCAACCTCCGGGTCGAAGTCGACAAAATCCTCAGGACTCTGGCCCTGGGGCGGCTGTTCAATGCCGCTGGTACTTACCCAATCTTCGGCTTCGGGCGGCAGGATGAGATAGACTTTGGCCTCCCGCTCCTCTTCCGGCGTGGTGGCTTTGGCGAGCAGTCCATTGCGCTTGTCAATATCGAAAGGCTGCCACAGGTTATCGACGACCTTTGGCTCGGTGCCCGCAATAAACAGCTCTACCCTTTGGCGTTGGCAGTCCGGCGACGGCAGCAGACCGCTAGGCTGACAGACTGTTTTGGAAACGACATTGCGGGGGCGTTCATACCAGCGGGCAGGCAGCCCTTCATGGTAGCGCTCCATCACACTTTTCCAGATGGGCGCTGCGCCGGAGGCGCCGGTAACGTTGTTCATCGACTCATTGTCAGTATTGCCGATCCAGACGCCAACGGTCAACTGGGGGGTAAATCCGACGGTCCAGGCGTCCTTCCAGCCGTTAGTAGTGCCGGTCTTGGCGCTGACCCTGCGATCCGCCAGAACGAGGTTGTTATCGATACCGAACATTGGTGAGCGGGCCACATTGTCGCTCATTATGTCGGCGAGAATGAATTGGGCGTCGGCGCTGATGATGCGCTCCTGGTCCGGACTGTCAAATTTGCTCAGCACTTCCCCTTGGGAATTGTGGACCTGTAAGATCGCGACCGGGTCCAGGTTGCGGAATCCGCTGCGCCGAGACTCCGGGGAGACGGGCTTTCCTGCCATTACACCACCGTTTGCAAGCACGCTATATGCGTAGGTATGGTCCAGGAGTGTGACCTCGCCGCCGCCCAGCACCAGGTTGAGGCCATAATAGTTGAGGCCGCGGTCGAGGCCGTTGATGCCCAGTTGATGGGCTGTGCGCAGAGCGCTGGCGACGCCGACCTGGTCCATGACTCGAATAGCAGGGATGTTGAGCGATTGGGCGAGGGCATCGCGCAGGGCGACAGGTCCGTGGTAGAGACGATCATAGTTTTCGGGCACGTATACTGAACTGTCGTTCTGGGCAAAAGCGGTACGAACGTCCAGGATCATCGAGGCGGAGTTCATGCCCTGCAGGAGGCCGGTCAGATAGACATAGGGCTTGAAGCTGGAACCAGGTTGCCGTTCCGAAATTGCGACATTGACCTGCCCGTCGATCTCTTCGTTTTGGTAGTCCAGTGAACCGACCATCGCCAGAATCTCACCGGTCTCGGAGTTGAGCACGACGACAGAGGCATTGTTAACGTTTCTGCCCTGTTCATTCAGCCTGGCGATGTGATCGCGGGCCACCTGTTCGGCGTGTTTCTGCAGGTCGACGTCCAGAGTTGTATAGACGGCAAGCCCCTCTTTCCAGATTCGATAGGGATCGTCAACGGTGTTGAATTCATCTTTGATGCGCTCAAGGGCGTACAGGGCGAAGTGGGGGGCCGTGAAGATATCGAAGCGCTCCGCGACCGAGCCGCGCAAATCCAATTCCTGGGCAAAAACGGCGTCTGCCTCGTCCTGGGTGAGATAGCCGGCGTCGACCATGACCTGAAGAGTCACTCTCTGCCGGTTCTTGGCATCATCGGGGTTGTCGATGGGATTGAGCGCCGGAAACTGGGGAATTGGAGCCAGCATCGCTGCTTCGGCGACGCTAAGTTCCGAGACGCTCTTGCCAAAATAGACTTGACTGGCCGCCTCGATCCCGTAGGCCAGATTGCCGTAGAAGTTGTAGTTTAGATACCACTCCAGGATCTTGCCTTTGTCATACCGGCGCGTCACTTCCATTGCCAGAATGACTTCTTTGAGTTTGCGGGCGTAAGACTGCTGGCTCCGTTCCTCTAAGGGGATCACCACATTCTTGATCAATTGCTGCGTAATCGACGAACCGCCCTGCACACTACCTCCCTGCAGGTTGGAGGCAAAGGCCCGCATCAGGCCGCGAACATTTATTCCCGGATTGTCCCAGAAATTATGGTCTTCAAGCGCGACAGCGGCCTGAATGACGGCCGGCGACATCTCCTGCAGAGGCATGTAGGTACGGTCTCCCCGGAAAGGGCGGGGATCGACACTTTCGTAGAGCAGGTGCTTGCCAGTGCGATCGTAAAAGCGAATGGTCTCAAACTTTACCTGTTGCAGTTCGATGACGCCCGCGTCGGGAAGCTGCGCGGCATAAAAGGTATAGATGCCAAACACGCTGGCAACAGCAACACCGACCGCGCCCCCCACGGTCAGGAGGACAGCGAAGAGCAGCGCTGCCGACCCCTGGAATAACCAGAACCAGGGGCGGACGCGATTGGTTTGGGCCCGCTGACGCCGCCGCCGCTGTGTCAGAATACGAGCGGATCTGCTCGGCCCGCTTGCCCGCGCATGGGGTCTTTTGCCGCGATCTATCTCTGCCACGCCAGCCATCCCTTCCCAGGGGCCGAAAGGCGATCTTGATTGCTTCTACTGTCAAATCTGTCGCACATTCGGATCGACGAAAACCTTTCCAACCTTGACGAAGACTGTTGTTCTGCCATTTTTCATTGCCAGCATTCTAGCATTTGCCCAATGCCGACCCAAATCCGGCAGAGATACATCTGATTGGTGTGGCGTGGGGAATCAACTTTTCAGCCCACGGCGGGCATCGTGAAGTGGCGAGGGTGAATCGATAGGTCGTCATCTTGCCTGGGCGGGTGGTGGTGGATCGGGACTGGCTATTCGACCTTTTCGAGCACGAGAAAGTGACTGATGCCGAATGTGGTGAAGGGGGTCTGTTCAAGAAAATAGGTGAACGCACGCAAGCAACGCCCGAAGGCCGGTTGGCGGGCGGCTATGCCGTCGTAACCGGGAAAGATCTGCGTGTGTCGCTGAACGAGAACGGGCAGCCCTACGAACAGATCCAGGAGGCTGCGATGGGTATAGGCGCGTACATGTGGAGCAAGTTGATTGCGCAAGGAGTTTGGCAGATAGTTGATCAGCGGCGTATTGCCAAAACGGTAGGCGCCCCGCCAATAGTGGCCGTGGGTCTCAAAGGGAAAGAGCCGATTGGGTACAAAGATGGCTGCGCGCCCGCCGACACGCAGCACTCGCGCGATCTCGGACGCGGCCCGGCGGTCATCCTGTACATGCTCCAGAACTTCGTGAGACAGGATCAGGTCGAAGCTCCCATCGGGGTAGGGGAGTTGCTCACCCTGGCTAAGGTTGAGAGGCGCGCCCGGCACATTGCTGGCTGCGTCCCGCAGATGCTCACCTTCAATATCCATCCCGTGGACTTCTGGGACGGACTTCCCCAGTGCCCGCAGATAGATACCGACGCCGCAGCCATTGACCAAGGCGCGTTGCAGCGGTTGCGGAGCCCAGTCGAGGATCATCTGCAGGCGCCGTTCCTGGCCGGCGCGCCAGACGAATGACGGATTGCCGCGCAGTGCTATACGTTCTGAAGGGTCGGTCACGGCCTATTCCTTTCGGAGGCGGCTTGAGGACGGAGGCGCACGGCTCTCAAACGGTGCCCACGTGGATGGCGACAGTTCCCAGCATTTTGCGCCGGTACGAAACGTGACGAAATCCTGCCCGCTCCATTTGCCGCGCCATTTCCTCGGGCGACAGAAAAGCGACAGTGCTTTGCGGCAGATACCGGTAAGCCGAATCGCGGGGGCTCAAATTTTTTCCCGGCGTCCTATTGCCGGTCGACAACAGTTGGCCCACCACGGGAATCACCCGGAGCATGTAGAAACTTAGCAGGGGAGCCAGGAGCGTCGGTGGGGGTGGCGAAGTTTCCAGGCAGACGATCCGCCCTCCAGGTTTAGTCACCCGTCGCTGTTCGGCCAGACAGATGTCCACGTCGGTCACGTTGCGAAAAAGGAAGCCGCTGGTAACGGCGTCAAAGTAGCCATCGGCAAAGGGCAAACGCAGCCCGTCGCCCTGGACGAATTCGACGCGGCCCGTCCTTTCCGCGCCGGGGAGGCGAAAAGAGCGTTTTGCTCTTTTCTGGCGGCCAACGGCCATCATTTCGAATGTGAAGTCACAGCCGATCACCTCCGCATCGTGATGTGTGCGCTTGGCTTCGTAGGCGATGTCGCCGGTGCCGGTGCCCACGTCGAGGAGACGACCACTGGCGGGCAGTTGGCACAGCGCGACGACTTCGCGTCGCCAGTTTACATCCTGCCCAGCGGTAATGAGCCGATTCACCAGATCGTACCGTTGTGCGATGCCGGCGAACATCCGGTTGACGTACGCGGCTTTTTCGGCTGTAGGGGGAAGCATGGAAGAGTTCATTATTGCTTACTAATCGGCCAGATTTCGCAACTGAGCGCTGGCTCTCTCCAGTTCCCGGCGCAATTCCTGAATTTCGTAGAGAGTCTCCGGAGACGCCCCATTGCCGTGACCGCTGTGGGCGGCCAAGAGCGACTCCAGTCTCTTCTGTAGTTCGGGAATCTCGTGCTGCAGGTAGTCCAACTCCACTTTGCGCCCCATCTCCAACAGAGATTCGACACTGTAATCGCTCACATCGGAGTATAGCGTCTGGGCCAGATCCTGGTAATTTGCCAACATCCAACGGCGTAGAAATTCGTTGCCGATGGTCCAGCGCGGGAAATCTTCGTGTGAATGGGAAGCGGTTGCGCCATCCGACCGGCTGAAAACCCGTTGCAGATAGCCTAGATTGTTCATGCCATGCACATACATCGAGATCTGTTCAATTGATTCGTTGTCCATCTTGGCCACCAAGTCCTCTTCGCTGATGACGCCCTGGCGGGCAACGTTCAGCAGGACCTGCCTTTCAGTGGGGGCGAGGCACTTGAAATCTACCTCGAAAAAACCGGCAAGCAGGTGGTCGGCGCGCAGGTCTTCCTCATGGACCGCCCGCAACGAGCCATTCCCTCCCTTTTCCTCGAAGAGGCGATAGCAGAGAGTCTGTATCAGATAGGGATGGCGATGGGTGTGGCGCAGAATCTCGTCGATGCGCTCCTGTTGGACGTTGACGGGGGTGTTGCTCTGTTCCTGCAACGCCAGCCTGACGCTTGCCTCAGGTTCCAGTTTCCAAAGATGAACGAGACTGAAGCCGAAGAGGAACGGGCTTGTAAGCCAGTTGCGCGTCAGATCGTTCAGTTGCATCAGCAGCTTGGTCGACGTCATTATCGTGCGCATCCCCCCGCTCTGAAAGGCTTTACGAAGCCGGGCCAGGGCCTGGTAATCGTTCTTGGCCAGGCTGATCCAGGCCTCGGCTTCGTCGATGAGCAGAAGCAGATGTTTGCCGTGCTCTCGAAGGGCGCGCTGCAAAGTGCGGAGAATGTGAATAGCATCGCGGCCATAGAGAGCGCTTACATCAACGCCATAGGCCTGGAACCTGGGCATTTCGTCTTCGACCGCCAGAAACAACTCGTAATCGAAATCGTCCTTTGTTTCACTCCCTTGCAGATCCCAGAACAGGGGTACGGCGCGGGCGTCCTCCTGCCTGTTCAGCAGCCATTCCAACTGTCGAAGTAACGAGGTTTTGCCCATGCGGCGCGTGCCAACCACCCAGATAGCGGGGTCCTCGGCACCTATCAGGTACTCGAGCAACTGCTCCCGCCCGTAGTGATCGGCTCCGCGCAGCCAGCGGCCAACAGTATAGGGATTGCGCATAACGCTCAGGCCATTCCTCGACTCGATTGCGGTAGCCAGTTCACTGTCCTTGGGAGTGCTTGTCTGGCTAACCAAGTTGTAAGACTAAGGGTCGCCGTTCTCGCTCAACCCGGTATTGATACTATCACCCATCTGCTGAATATGCGCATGGGCGAACAGGGCGTCCGCCATCGAAATTGTACGCCGCCCATCGGCAAGCATGCGCCCGACCGCCTCGAGGGCGTACTGTTGAATACGATGGGGGCGCCCGGCGCAGTTGTCGATGATGAAATCCACGACGGATGGTTCGTAGCGGTAGAAGCCTCTTACGGGCTCAGTGAGCAGCTCCATTGCTTGCTCGCGGTTGAACGGTTCCACTTCGATCTCGTTGAAAAGATTGTACCAGGGGCTCTCGATACGACCCCATTCTTTGCTGATGCGGATGCCGGCGATGACCGCCCCCAACGTCGCCGCGAAGTCACGCATGAAGATGCGCCGCAGTCTCTGCTGTATCAAGTGATCATATGCGTTGAAGACGTCCATTTCGTCCAAAAGAAGGATCAGACGCAGATGCTTGCCAGGGTGACGTTCTTCGCCATAATGTCGCAGCGCTTTGATCACATCCCGCAGATCTCTGATGAACTCTCTGTCTGTATACTCTTCGTGCCCGGGCCGATAATAGAGTAGGTCCTTGAGGGCAGCCTTTGTCTCCGGAATAAGCCCTGAAAGGGAGGAAGCCGTGTGCAGAATTTCCTCCATCAGGAAATGGAAAAAGGTATCCTCCTCGGTTCCCTCGAGGTCCACATACAGGGGCACAAACCAATATTCGGAATCCTCCAGTCCCCAGAGATGGTTGTTCAGTTGATAGAGCAGTGTCGTCTTACCGATCCGACGTTCGCCATGAATCATTATGCTGTTATTATGCAGCGTATCCACAATCTTTTGCAGCATTTCTCTTCTGCCGAAGAACATGTCCTCGCGCCGCACCGGCTCGCCGCTGATGAAAGGATTGAATGAGCGGACGACTGCCTCCCAGGTTCGGCGGCGGTTCTGGGCTATTTCAATACCCATATAGCCAAAGCCAATGAGTGCAAGCAAACCGGTGACAACTAGTGTGCTGAGATAGTCGGAGCGTATCGACCCCAGAAGGGGCAGCCGGACCTGTGCGGGCAGCGATTCTGCCTCAAAGGAAACGCTGCTTACTTCAGAGTAGGTGAATGCGTAATCCCGCACCTGGAATTCGACGGTGTATTCCCCCTTCTCAGTGAAGTCGGACAACTCCAGGAACGGACGATCCAATAGCTGCCATGCGCCAAGTTGCCCGGGCGGGCTGAACCGATAGAGGACAACTAGCTCGGATTGAGGTGTATAAAGATCGCCGGCCTCATACCCAATAATAATTCTGCCGTCGGATTCCACCTCCCAGTTGTTTGCCGAAATCTGCTCCGCAGCGCCGGAGATGCCCTCGATCCTGATCCAAGGAGGAATCGAGTCCGGGCGGTGGAATGTCAGTCCATCCCTGCTGCCGAACCAATAGATGCCGTTCGGCAAGCGGATGATCGAATAGATGGAGGTGGCTGGCAGCACCGATTCGACGTTAAGCGTCTCCCATGTGCGTCCGTCAAAACGGGTGACGCCGCCCTCGCTGCCGATCCACAACGAGGAGTCGATTGGATCGACGTAGAAGTCGTAGAACAGTTTGCTGGGCAGGCGGGCGGTGGCCGTGCGGTCCTGCCAGATCTGGCCGTCGAAATAGATGAGGCCGTGCTGGTTGACAGCGGCCCACATGGCGCCGGGGACCTTCGGGTCCGGCGCCAGGGCTGCGACATTGTCACCGAAAATCGACTGACCCGCCGCCGAATCGGTCCGATATCGGGTCCATCTGCCATCTTCGTGGCCGACAAAGATGCCCCCGCTCTTGGTTGCCGCCCACAGGCGGTCGGAAGAGTCCAGCGCCAGGTCCTGAACCACTTGACCGGCCAGGGCATCTTCAATCGATAGTTTGCCGGAGGCAATATTATAACGCGCCAGGCCGTTGTCCGTTCCTATCCAGAGTTGACTCTGATGCGCCAGAAGGACAGTGACAAGTGCTGAAGGGAGATCCTCCGGCGGAACAGGTTGTGTCCATTCTTCCGCACCGGAGTCCAGCGATGCAAGGCCCCACCAAGTGGCGGCCCATATACGCCCGTCCTCGCCGAGCGCGAGGTCGGTGATAAACAAACTGGGCAGACCGTTTTCCACATCATAGAAAGCTTCATCGTCCAGGCCGTTGCCAGCGGCTTTGCGGCGGATCCCTTCACCCCTGGTGCCTATCCAGAGGCGACCCTCTTCATCGGCAAGCATAGTTTGAATTTCGTTGGCAGGGTTTGAGGCCGGCGGGTGAACCTCCCGCCCCCAGATCTCCCGGTCTGAGCGGAAAACGCCGGAAACGGTACCCAGCCAGAGAGAGCCGGCCGGGTCTACCGCGGCCGCATGGATGTACGAAGTTTCGCCGCTGTTGATCGACTGCTGAATCAGGTTGTATTGTGGTGTTGTGGGGGAAACGACCTCTCGCTCGACGAGGCGGAAGAATCCGCCGCCTTCGGTGCTGACCCAGACAACGCCGGATCCATCACCGATCAGAGAGGTAATGCGCACGCGCTCACGGGTATGCAGAGAGTCGGTCTCGACCTGCTCCCACGCGCCGGTAGTGGGGTCTCGCCAGGCAATGTTGCCGTCGGCGGCGACCCATACTGGTCCGGCGGCGTCAGCCCACAGGGCGGTAACGTCCCGAGCGGGCAGACGGTCCCCTACGCCAATCGCTTTCCAGTGGCCGTCCTGCCGCAGCCAGAGCCCCTCGGACGTACCGACCCAGATACTGTTACCGTTGTTGGAGCTGCCGATCACGTTGATATATGCGTCGTCCAGCCCGGTCACTGAGGAAGGGGCGTCATTGTTCCAGAGGTAGAGGCCGGCTGCCGTGCCGATCCAGAGTTGGCCCCGCGTGTAGTGCAGCGCCCGTACCGGAGCATCAAGCCTTGTGAGCAAATCCCAGGTGGCGCTATTCCAAACGAGGACAGCGCCGGTTGCCGTGCCAGCCCAGAGTTCAGCGCTCGATCCGCCGAGAGTCAAGCTATGCACACCACTCTGCAAATCGGCGCCTTCTGTCCACGAATGCCACGCGCCGTTAAAGCGGCTGATGCCTTGGTCGGTCCCGAACCAGACTTCCCCATCGCCGACACTTACGGCAAGAACGTTGTTGGAGGCCAGGCCGTCTTCCTGGGTGTAGTCAGACCAGGGCGGGATCAGCGTCCCTTGCGCATGGATCTGGGCCGGCCAGACAAGCAACACAACGGCCGTGGCGGCCAGTAGAAGGGCGCCGTGTATGTGAACTCTGTCAATTCCTGAAGATCTTTTGAACATGGCACTTCGTGCGAAACACCAGTGGCTAGTGGCCAGTGGCCGGTTATGCCAGTCGCTGCCCGGGGTATCTGGCAACAGATCACTGGTCACTACAGTTTTCAGAATATAACGGAATGGGCATTGCTTGTCAACGCGCCAGCGTTTCCAACCATGGGAAGTTGGCAGTGATGGCAGCCTGTCGCAACTTTCGGCCCGGCAGCAGAGCGACAGCGGAACCTGCAGAAATTTGCAAATTCCCAGCCGCTGTGTTGTATGATCAGGCTTGAAAGTGCGGCATCAATTACGGGAGATTTGGCGCGACAGTGGAGACGCGGCGTTATGAAACGAACTCGACTTTACGAACGACATGTAGAACTGGGCGGGCGCATGGTTCCCTTCGCCGGCTACGAATTGCCGGTGCAGTACGCCGCCGGCCCCAGCGCGGAACACCGAAGTGTTCGCACGGCCGTCGGTGTGTTTGATATTGACCATATGGGGCAGTTTGCGCTCAGCGGCGAGGATGCGCTGCCCTTTCTCCAATATGTGCAGGTAGCGGACGTTGCTCCTCTGGGCGAGTGGGAAGCCCGCTACAGCCTGCTCTGCTACGAAGACGGCACAATCGTTGATGACATTTTCATCTATCGATTGCCTGAGAGATGGCTTATTGTCGTCAACGCCGCCAACCGCGAAAAAGATTTCACATGGTTGCAGAGCTTCACCCACGGTTATCGAGTTGAATTGACCGATATATCGGACGAGACCTACATGCTGGCGGTGCAAGGCCCCAAGGCAACCGCGATCCTGGACAGGATGAGCGCCGCCGACCTGGCTGCCGCGCCGCCCCGCTCAGCGCTGCTGGCAGAGGTCGGCGGCGTCGAGATGCTCCTGGGCCGCACCGGTTACACGGGTGAGGACGGTTTCGAACTCTATCTGCCGCCAGACAAGGCGGTACCTTTCTGGGATGCGCTGCTGACGGAGGGCGCGTCGGACGGCCTGTTGCCTTGTGGCCTTGCCGCCCGCGATAGTTTGCGTTTTGAAGCCTGCATGTCTCTTTACGGCCATGAAATCGACGCTTCAACCAGCCCCTATGAAGCGCGGCTCGGCTGGGTCGTCGCGCTGCAGAAACCGTCCTTCCTGGGGCGCAACGCGCTGTTGAAAGAGAAGCTGGAGGGCAGCGAGCGGTTCCTTGTGGCCTTTGAAATGATAGAGAAAGCCGTTCCCAGGGAGAACCACGGGATCATCGGTGCCGAGGGGAAGGTGGTCGGGCATGTTACCACCGGCATGAAAAGCCCGACCCTGGACAAATTTGTCGGCCTGGGATACCTGCCGCGCGGTATGCACCGCCTCGATTCGGAGATCCACATTGTTATCCGCGGCCGGCCGCGCAGGGCGCGTATATGCAGGCGACCGTTTTACAGGTCGTCTCCCAAACCGTAATGTCTGAAGCGAAAATGGCGGGGCGTAGACCGCACAGCAGATCTATAGACGCTTGAGGAGGTGATCGTACTCGTGGTGTGGACCAATCCAGAACCACACGATATCGTTTTCCACCAGTACGCCGAGGGCGCGATAGTCATTGCTCACGCGTACCGAGTACACCGGGCGCCGCTGACTCACTCTCTTGAAGTCCAGGCTGGGGTGCCGAGGATCTGAAGCGAAAAACTGGTAGGATTGGCGCGCTTGCCGCTACGCGTATTCAGGGATGCGCCGGTACGACTTCCAGAAGCTCAGCTGTGTAAACGAACGCACGTTTACATTTCTACTATTTTGAGGGGTTGCGTCCGTCCTGCGCGGTGCGCCGCCAGAGCTTCATCGGCCAGCATTTCCAACAGATCCTCGGACTCAGGACGACTAAACAACTCGGACCAGCGCAGATCTGATTCCAATTGAGCGAGAAGGAAACGCGCAAATCTGTCCTGCTCTTCCTGCGGGAGTGTGGCGGCTCTTTCAAATGCCTGTTGAAGAAGCGGAGTCATTTGTCTCTTTTCCTCCTGCACATCACCATTGCTGGTTTTCGTGTCAGTGTAGCACGAACCCAAAAATTCTGGTCCACCCTTTTAGTTCGCAGAGGCTATACCGAATTGGAGAGATTCATTAGTTGGACCAGTTTGTACCAACAACGCGCTCTCCCTATCGTATACCCATACATTATACATCAGCATAGCTTACTCAGTGGAGCGAGGGCCGAAGCGGGCCAGGCGCATCCCGAAGTCGTGGACCGGAGTTGTCTGAATCGGTAATTGTGGCGTTGGTGACATCTCACCTATGAAGCGATTAGTCAAATCCATTTTCGTCTGGGACAATTGCTCTGCCACGTCATCGAAATCTCTCTCCAGGAGTGGCTCGATCGTTTGCAAAGAAGGCTGGCTGGGAGGTCTAGATGAGGTATCCAGCGCTAATCGACGGTGAGCGGGGCGCATACGGTGTCGTGTTCCCAGACATTGAGGGCATTGCGGCCATGGGAGAGACCTTGGAAGAAGCTATCCTGAACGGAGCCGCAGTACTACAGGACTACGCCATAGAAATGGAGCGAGAGGGACTGGCTCTGGTTTCGCCCAGCGCATTGGAAGACGTTGAGGTTCCTGCAGGCTGCGCTTTAACGTCGATCGTCCTCGTCCCCGCCGCGCCTGACAAGCCAAGTGTGAGGCTGAATATCACGTTGGACGCGGGGATTGCCGAGTATATCGCCTCGGAGTCCAAGCGGAGGGGCATGTCACGGAAGAATTACTTGGAATGGATAGTACGCTACACGGCTCAGGTCGGAGGGTAGCCGCCGGAAGCGCTGTCGGAAATTCTAAAGCCCGCAACTGCGGCAAGCTGTGCCTTACTGCAAGTATCCAACCACGCTGCGCAGGCAGCCGCCAGTGTAAGACTGGCAGGAGGCAGAATGGCTCACGAGCATGCAGAACCAGGAACAGTAATCGACCTTAACACCTTTGGCGAGTCAACTTCGACCGCTCTGGTCAAAGAGAGCGCGTTCGAGGCGATTCGAGTCTATCTCAGCCCCGGCAAGAAGATTCCGCCGCATAAGGTTGACGGTCCAATCACCGTACATTGCCTCAGCGGCCGCTGCACCTTCTTCGTCGAGGATGCGCCGCGAGCATTGGCTCCAGGTTCCTGGCTCTACTTGGAGGGAGGTGCGATGCACTCTCTGGAGGCGGAAGAGGAATGCGTCGTGTTGGTGACGATCCTGTTTGAGTAAGGGGGTTGACGGGCAATACCCGTTCTTCCCAAGTGCCCAGCTCTACAACCGCAACTCCTGCGTTCTGCCGCTGCGTATCGCTTCGAACGCCTTGAGCACCATCGCCGTCGCCCGCGTCCCGTCACGGGGCCCGATCGGCGGCTCGGTATCGTCGAGCAGGCACTTGGCCCAGGCTTGCATTTCGCCGCGCACGCCCTCCGGATCGGAGCGGGCCGCGGGCGGCAACTCCTCCACCGACAACGAATCAATTTCACAGCCGCCAAATGCAACCTTATGGCAGCGGTCGTAAAGCGTGGCCGTGCGCTCCCCGTCCAGCACCTCGAAGAAGAACTTGGACGTGTAGCGGGCATCTCCGCTGTCGCCGGCGATGATCGACGCAATGCTGCCATTTTCGAACTGCACCGAGACCGCGGCGTTGTCGACCAGGCCATATTCCGGGTGGGTCAACGCGCCGCCGGCCGCGCTGATGAGAACCGGCTCCGACTCGTTGAGCCAGTAGACCAGGTCAAAGGCATGGCAGCCGTTGGACAGCACGGGGCCGCCGCCGCGCTCCGGCGTCAGCGCCCAGCCTTTCATGTTCGGATGCAGGCTCTGGCCAACCGTCACCAGGGGCGTCGTGATAACTTCCTTCACCTTGGCGACCAGCGGGGCGAAGCGAAACTTGAAGCCCATCATCAGTTTGACACCAGCCTTGGCCACCGCCTCTTCGATCTCCAGACACTCCTCGATTGTCAGCGCCATCGGTTTTTCGAGGAAGATGTGTTTGCCAGCCGCGGCCGCCTGGGTCGCAAAGGGCGCATGCGAATCGTGGTGCGTTGCGATCAGCACAGCGTCTACTTCGTCGTCGTCCAACACTGTTTCAATCTCGGTCGTATGGTAGCGGCCCCCGAACTCCTGGCAAGCGCTAGCGGCAGCCTCTTCAAAGGCGTCGACATAGCCCACGAAGTTCACCTCCGGCACGTCTTTAGCGCGGCGCAAATGACTGCGTCCCATACCTCCGCAACCGATCAGTACCATGTTGATTGAATCTGACATTCTGGTTTCCTCCGCATTCAATGGCCAGCGAGACCGCCAGCATCAGGCTGGATATTTATGGTGCCCAGACGAATTGTTAGGTTCCGTTGACGTTCGGAAATGACTGTTCAGAATGTGACAATAATTGGATGTATGCGGGCAGGAACGGACTGTCATTCGCGTGATTCTCGTGATCGACGACCATAATCTGCGTCGACGCCGTTAATCATCTCAATCACATAATCACATAAATCACAGTTCAGACAATTGTCAACGAGCCCTGGACAGCTATAGGCTTTGCTGCGAAACCGATTCGGGTTAAGGCAAAAGAGTTTCCCCCAGCACGATCTCCACATGATCTTCGAGGCCGGTCAGAAAGGCCAGCCCGGCCGACTGAGATTGGCGCAGATCTTCGGGCTGTTCTTTGTCGACGGCGGCCAGAAACTTGAGGACGCGCGTCG
Organism: Caldilineaceae bacterium; assembly: GCA_965221345.1. Taxonomy (GTDB): domain Bacteria; phylum Chloroflexota; class Anaerolineae; order Caldilineales; family Caldilineaceae; genus Bin5. The sequence goes on along the minus strand of CBDCSD010000002.1, from coordinate 2,232,281 downwards.
AGCCGTAGCGGGTCATGCGGGTAAGCGGTAAGCCCGGAAGCTCGGCGGCGCGTTGACGCATGAAGTCATCGGCTCGCCTGTATTGTTCGAGCGAAGTCGAGCTCGAGAAGGGCACTCGGTGCACGAGGAGCAGGCTGGAGAGAGGGAGTTCGGCCTTCTGCGCAGCCAGTTCGCTACGCAGAAATCTGTCCAATGCGGCATTGGTGAAGAGGGGAATCGCCGCGATCAGGGCAACCGTGATCACAAGGCCGACAACCACAAAGGACATTGGCTGCCACTTGCTCAGATTGCGCCGCAGCGCCAGTTCCATCATAGTGAAACACCGATAGCGAGCGTTCGCGACTGGTGCAGTTGGCGGCCACTGATCAGGGGCCGGTGACCACAGGCCGCTGCCTTTGCTGGGCCACAAGCGGACGATTCCCCTGCGGCGTCACCACATACGACTGCTCGATGTGCAGAGAACCGACGCCAGGCATAAAGAGGGGGGCCTCCAGATTGAGAACCATATCCACCTCCAGTGTCAGGTCAGAGGGAAGGTCAACACAGTCATCCTTGATGCGCAGCCCGTTGTCGGGGACAACTATCGGGTAGTCGCGCACTTCCAGGCCCACACCGTGCCCGTGGGGGAAGGATGCTGTGATACCGCGATCGTGCAGCGTTTGGACCATAGCAGCCGCCACGACTGACGCCTTCACGCCCGGCCGCAGCGCCTCTCCGCCGGCATCCATGCAGGCGCGCAACGCCGCATGGCGCTCGCTCAACTCCGGCGATAGTTCTCGCATCGCCAATGTCGTGCCGCTGTCGGAGAAACAGTACTGGTAGATGCAGCCAAAATCGACGTAGAGCACATCATCCTCTGCTAGTTGGTAGTTGGTCTCTGTCGTCATACCCAGGCCGCGCACGCCGAAGGCAAAGTGATCTAAATCAGCGCCCAATCGCGCCGCCTGTGCCCGGTAGTGCTCTGCCAGCTCGGAGACCGGCCGTCCCGGGCGGGCCATGGCCAGAGATTCCATCGCCGCCTGCTCGTTGATCTCAGCCGAGCGGGTCAGGCGCTGGATCTCTTCGGCGCTCTTCACCATTCGAATCAGGCGGATCAGGTCGGCGCAGTTCCTGAGCGATGCTCCCGGTAGCGCCCGCCTGATGAGATCATTCGTCTCCGGCGGCAGCCCCTCCATTTCCAGGCCAATGCGCGCGCCCGTTAGGCCGCGTTGTTTCAGGATGCTCAGCAGCGCGTCGGTTGCGGTGGCGTTGCCATGCGAGGCATGGAGCAGTTCGTGGAAGCGGCGCAACGACTGCGGCAGTTCGCCCGCCGGCAGCGAGTCGTCGAGGCCGGCGCTGCCGAAAATGTGCAGGTCCTTCACCCACAACTCCTCGGCGTTGACGGCAAAAAGCGGGTTGACTACCAGCGCCGGCTCGCCCTCAAGCGGGAAGACGGCATAGGCCTGGGCCAGGTTGGCGGATGCCCCCGGCACCATCATGAACTCTTTGAACAGTGGATCGATCCAGCAGAAGTAGTCGGTGAAATAGGTGATATTGACCGGCGATGTCGCGACCAAAACATCCAGCCCGTACTCCCGCATGTAGTCTATGGCCCGCTCTCGATTGAATAGCATGATCTACTCTCCTCCATTAGTTCGAGGCCGGCGCCACTCAGAGACCCGGCACGTATCCCTGGCCCCATTGTTCCTGGCGCGGCTCGCGGAAATCGCCGGACAGGGGCATGATCGCCAGCATTCCGCCGTCGATCACGAGCGTCTGGCCGACGATGTAGCGGCTCTCGTCGGACGCCAGAAAGAGGGCGAGTTTGCCGATATCGTGGGGCGCGCCGATCACACCGGCCGGATTGTTGGAGCCTGCGGCCTCCTGATCAAAGTCACCCAGAACTTTGAGATGATTCTCGACCAGAATCCAGCCGGGGGCAATGGCGTTGACGCGGACCCCCTTGGTCGCCAGTTCCAGGGCGAGGACGCGCGTAAAGCCGACAATGGCGGCCTTCGTGCCGGCGTAGACTGTGTGCTCGGTCATCCCCGCAAAGGCATGCACCGAGGTCAGATTGATGACCGCGCCGCTCCCCTGTTCGATCATGGTGGGCACGGCCGCCTGGGTCAGAAAGTACATGCCCCTGATATTCACATCATAGAGCGTGTCGAACTGTTCGGGCGTCACCTGCAAAAATGGCTTGTTCATAGTGATGCCGGCGTTGTTTACCAGCACGTCAAGCCCGCCCAGGAATTCGATCGCCTGCGATGCCAGCGCCCGCACCTGTTCGATGTCGGCAAGGTCCGCCTGGAAAGCCTCGGCCGTGCCGCCGTCGCTTCGGATCTCGTCAACCGCGCTGGCGGCCCCAGCCTCGCTGTGGGCGTAGTGCAGCACGACGGCTGCGCCCTCGCGGGCGAACTCCAGGGCAACGCCGCGCCCAATGCCGGTGCCGGATCCAGTCACGAGTACCCGCCTGCCCTCCATTCTCCGCGATTGCGTCATCTTCTGTTCTCCCTGGTGCGCGAATGGTGATTAGGGGTCGTTGACACTTGGAACTGACTATTCAAAATGTGACAAAAACCGGACGCCGGTGGGCAGAATCGGACCGTTCCCAGCCTGATTCTCCGGTTCCACTACCAAAATCTGCGGCGACCCCAAAAACTCCTCTTCGCCGCCTATCAGACCATTCGCGAATCAAAAAAAGGTGTTCTCCACGTCCCTCCGCGGACAAAAGGTGTTGCAGTTGCAGTTGCCCTTCTGCAGTTGCAGTTCTCCGTGGCCCTCCGTGGCCCTCCGCGGACAAAAGGTGTTGCAGTTGCCCTTCTGCAGTTGCAGTTCTCCGTGGCCCTCCGTGGACAAAAGGTGTTGCAGTTGCAGTTCTCCGCGTCCCTCCGCGGATCATAAAAGGTCTTCCTCGTGCCCCTTTGTGGCCGTTCGCGGACAGACCACATTCTAATCCTGCAAATCTCAGTGGATTGTGATGTGTGGATTTGGGGATAGTATACACGACGTACGATATTGCGCTAACCGCTGACGGCCGGTGAATACTGGAGATTGACCAACTGCGCGGACTCTTCTATGATGGCCGTACTACAATGAAATATTCCCCGCAAGGTTGCCCGCAAGCATCCGCGCGCCAGCCAGACATGCTACATCCGGGCGCGCCCTACTGATACCCCGGACAGTTCTCCGCCCGAGCGTATTAGCGAGTTGCGCTGACAGTTCCCAGGTCGAATCCCGTCCCCATGCGAAAGGCAGTTGACATGAAACTCGGCATGAACACCTTCTTTATCAATATGTTGGATTTCGAAGAGGGTCTGCAGTTTTGCCAGGAGCAGGGCGTACAGGCCGTCGAAGTGGCAGCGGTCGGTCCTGCCGCCAGGCAATACTGCGATGTCGACAGGCTGCTCGCAGATCAGGGCGAATTAGAGCGCTGGCTGGATATCTACGCCGCGCACGGCCTTGAAATTTACTCCTTCGCCGGCCACGGCACGCCCCTGGTGCCCGACCCCCGCATTGCGGAGGAGTATTCACGCCAGTTTCGCCAAAGCTGCGCCCTTATGGAGCGGGTCGGCTGCACCCGGTTGGTCGTGGTGGCCGGTCTGCCCGAAGGGGCCGAGGGCGATAGTCTGCCGGCTTGGATTGTCAACACCGACCTGCCCTTCCTGCGCGACGCTCTCGAATGGCAGTGGGAGCGGCGACTGATCCCTTACTGGAAAGAGCATGGCCGGATCGCGGCCGACCACGGGGTCACGCTGTGCTTCGAAATGCAGATCAACGACATGGTTCACAGTCCGGTCAAGCTGCGCCGTTTGCGCGACGAACTAGGCCCGGTGGTGGCCTGCAACTATGACATCTCGCACATGTGGGTGCAGGGGATCGACCCGCTGGCAGCCATCCACGAGTTGAGCGACCTCATCCAGGCGGTTCATCTAAAGGATACGCTGTTCCACGAACCGAATGTGCGGCTGCGCGGCTACTTCGACTCGACCGACCTCAAGCAGTACCAGCATCGTTCGTGGACGTTCACGATACCGGGCTGGGGACACGATGCCCACACCTGGCGCGAGGTCATTTCGACGTTGCGGTTTGTCGGCTATGACGGCATTCTGACTCTGGAAATGGAGAGCGAGTATATTGAGATCAGGGAGGGGCTGGAAAAGGCGGCCGCCTTCATCAGACCGATGCTGCTGGAAAAGCCGGTAGGGCCGGCCTGGTGGCAGATCGCCGCCGTGCATGAGCTCTGGCAGGAGACGAAGGAGGAGGGAAAGTGACCGCGGGCAGGGTCATCGAGTCTGGCGGGAGAGCAGAAGCGGGCGTGGACGCATAACATAAGTGGATGTCTGACGAGCTCGACTGCCTCGCGCCCTGATCACCGCCGTCCCCAGCCGTCTGGATGCACCTCATTTTTTCCCTTTTCGTGGTCTAACCAGTGGGGCCAACCATAAGCCTGACCAAGACCAGGATGGTAATTGCCGCAAGGAGAATCCAGAGTCGAATGATGCCAAACCGTGGGCTCCTGATGCCTTGCGATTTGCAGACCGCTTGAGAGGCATACGTTTATGAAAATCCTCGTAACCGGCGGCAGCGGTACAATCGGCGGATATGTCCTCAGAGAACTGCTCCTGGCCGGTCATTCCGTGGCCAGCTTCAGCCGCACTGCCCCCCGAGTCGACGGGGCAGGCTTCATCCAGGGCGACATCATGGACCCCGGCCAGCTTGCTCAGGCATGCCAGGATCAGGACGCCGTTATCCATCTGGCGGCCGTGCCAGGACCGGGACGGTCGACGCCGGCGCAACTGCTCAACGTTAATGTGATCGGCACCGTCCATGTCCTCGAAGCGGCCGTCCAGGCCGGCGTCGGCAAGGTCGTGTTTGCCTCTTCAGGCGCCGCCACCGGCTTCTCCTTCCAGAAACAGGAGATCGTGCCGCGCTATCTCCCCCTCGACGAAGAGCATCCCTGCGAGCCACAGGACGAATACGGGCTGAGCAAGCTGTTGGCCGAACTGACCTGCAAGCGGTACACCGACGCATATGGCATCCAGACCATCTGCCTGCGCATCAATAACAACTGGTATCTCGAACGCGCCGGCGCCGAAGTGGCCGTGCGCTCCGGCTGGGCGCAGCAGTTCACGGTCGAAGAGCTATGGAGCAAGCGTTATCGCAAGACGATAGAGGACGCCGAAGGTGACTGGCCGACGCCGGGTCCGCCAGCGCCGCGCAAGATACTGTGGGCCTTTACCGACGCCCGCGACGCCGCGCAAGCCTTTCGCCTGGCCGTGGAGAACGACACGATCAAGCACGAGGTTTTTCTCATCAACGGCGACGACACCTGCTCCAAAGAGCAGACGCCGGCGCTCATCAACCGCTTATTGCGCCCGTTCAGCGAAGCGGCAGCAGACCCAGAAGTTCCTGATATAACCTTCAGAGCGCCGTTGCAAGGTCATGCCTCACTCTGGTCGCACGCAAAGGCGACCCGCTTGTTAGGCTATCACCCCAGATATACCTGGCGGCAGAGCGACTTTCAATCCTGGATAGAGAAAAGATGACTACAGAAAGAAAGATGGAGTTCTTCGGCGGCGGCTGGCGGCAAGTCGAACCTGCGCAAGAAGACAAAACGCCCGTCATCGACGCCCACTCCCACATTTTCCGCCGCTTTGCCACTGGCTCGGGCGGGGCTAGCGCCGCGCTCACCCTCAAGTTGTGGCAGTACCATCTGCGCGACTTCACCGACTTCTGGCGCAAGGATGACGGCGCGCGCGTCAAAGAACCGTTGCTCGACTTCCCCTCCGACGACATCAACGCCATGCCCGATGTCAACTTTCGCATGGGCAGATACGGTCAGGCCGAGCTCACGGTGGACGGAGTAGACTACGTCATGCAGTTCTATCCCCCTGGCTTGGAGAACCTGGAGGCAACCCCGGAAAGGATGATCGCCGAAATGGAAATCGCCGGCGTGGACCGGGGCGTGCTCCAGAGCGACCATGTCTACGGCGCCAACATCAATCAGTACTACGCCGAGGCGTTGCGCCGCTACCCCGACCGCTTCATCGCATTGGCCCAAATACATGAGACAGAGGCGCACCAGGCCGACGAACTGGCCCGACTCGAACATGCGGTTACGGAGCTGGGATGCAAGGGCCTCTACTTCAGCGTCGAGCTTTTCGCGTTGCGGGGCTATGTGGATCATATCGACGACGCCAAGTACGAACCGCTGTGGCAGCTGGTGCGCCGCCTGGGGATACCCGTCTTCTGGTATATCGACGCCCGCAAGCGCGATCGCGTCGCCGGCTTCATGGAGCGCGTCGCCGAGTTGAGCCGTTGGGCCCAGGCGCACACGGACATCCCGTCGGTGATCACGCACGGGCTGGTGCCGTCCGCAATCATCCACGAAATTGGCATCCCCGATGAAGTAGTGACGCTGCTGAAGCGCCCCAACATGAGTGCCGAGATCCTGATGCAGGCCAAGTGGCCCGAGTACCCCTTCACCGAAGGGCAGGAGATGCTCGAGTGGCTATGCACGCAAGTCGGCGTGGAAAAATTGATGTGGGGCTCGGACATGCCCTACAGCGGCGGCTACTGGTGCACCTATAAGCAGTCCGTGGACTACATCCGCCTGCACTGCGACTTTCTTTCGACAGCGGAGAAGAACCTGATCCTGGGCGGCAATTCGGCGCGGATGTTTGGCATCGGCGGTTAGCGGGACGAGAAGTTACTGAGCACTGGTCATCCACCGTATTAATGTGGATCTCAAATACATGACAGGACATATAGATTTAAATTGACGGAAATCGCTTCTCGACTTCTAGCGAAGTTCAGACGAAAATGCGACCATGAATGGTCGCATTGCTATAGCTCTAATGTATTCACTTATTCCTGTCGTGTCACTTGAAAAGAGAATCAGGCAATTCGGACTGCCTGATTATGCTCTTTAATGTCCCAACGGGAATTTCACTATGGTTGGGAACGACAACATCTATCTCACTTGTTTCTCCTGCCTCATTTCTTTTTCTCTTACTAAAGATAACATGGCTTCCACTCTGTCTTTTCTCTTCAAATCCATTGTCCAGCAGAACTCGACGAACCTTCCTAAATGATCTAGGGGGCAGCCTAGACATATTCAAGTTCTAATTCGTACAACGCCTGATTGTCTTCTTTGCCGATTAGAGTGCTACTGATCTTTGGTTTTTCATGCCCCTCGGCAAACAGTTCTGGATTAAAACGAGCAACTCGCTTTACAAAATCTTCAATGGAGTAAGTCTCGAGAAGTAAATGTAGTGCTTCATGCAAGTTGTCGAACGCTTCCTCTAGAGTTCTTCCCTGACTTGCTACCTCCAATTCCTCGCAGCGCGACACATACCAGTCACCCTCTTTCCATGCCGAGCAGCTAAGTGTCCATTTCATTGGTGCTCTGATTCCTTTCACTCGCCCCTCAATTTTTCTTTCGCAACTCTATCACATAATGGCAAAGATTGTTAAGTATCAACGAGGAGCACGGCTTTCGTTTTGTATTCCTTAAAGCGAATACGGCTTCGTCATCTGTCAAGAAGCACCGTGTGTCAATTTAAGTGTTTGGGTCCCCTAACTGTTGCAGCGCGGCCTCGGCGCCGGCCGAGACGAAGCCCAGATCCCCGCCAATCGTCAACAGCCGCAAATTCGGCGCATACTGCTTTACCCAGGCGATGCCGGCCGCGGCCCCGCCCAGCACGTCCACCGGGAAGCCGGCCGGAATGCCATTAGCGTCCCCGGCCCGCACAATCCTCTGAATCGTGCTGATGAACGCGTCGCTCTCCCAAGCGCCGAAAATGTCCATCGAAAGCGTAAGGTCGTTGGGGCCGATAATAAAGCCGTCAATACCCTCCAGCGCCGCGATCTCTTCAATAACATCAACCGCACGGTAATGTTCGATCTGAACAAAGACCAGTGTTTCATCGTTGGCTGTGCTCTGGTAGACGCGATCATCTCCCCCGAACGATGGCATGAAAGGACCGTAGCCGCGCACGCCGGCCGGCGGATATTTGCAGCCGGCCACCGCACGGCGGGCGTCGTCGACCGACTCGATCAGTGGGACCACGACGCCGTCAGCGCCGCTATCGAGCGCCTGTTTTATCTCATCGGGCCGGTTGTCCTTCACTCTGACCATCGCCACCGCCGGCGTCTCCCGAACCATCCACAGGATGTAGCGCAACGACTCCACATTGCGCGGGGAATGCTCCATGTCGATGCTCATCCAGTCGAAGCCGGCGCGCGCCGCGGTCGCCGCCACCAGCGGATCGGTCGACGCGGACCATGTTCCGTAGACGGCCTCTCCTCCATGCAGGCGCTTCTTCAGATCCGAACCTTTCATGCCTTCAACTCCTTTGCAGCGGGAATCACTAACTTAAGTTCACAGCGATTTGTGAACGTATCATGTTATACTTGCACACATAACACTTGACAAATCCCGTACGCTCGTAGTAAGGTGGCAGCGTAGAAACGGATAGATGGCCTGTGCTAGAGGGGGATAGACATGACTACCCAACTACAACGCCTAGAAGAATCGCACGAAAAGCTGCGCGGTAGAGTCAGGACTATCGAAGACACCATCGTAGAACTACGTACTGATATGAAGTGGGTTAGATGGTTCATTACATTCGGGACGCCTATCATCATAGGCCAACTACTCTACGTTATGTCTCGCCTCCCCACCCAGTAACCCCATAAGTATATAACCTCATACATACACGCCCCCGCATGGCTTACCCTAAGTCAAAAATCCGCTTGTGAACTTAAGTTAGTAGTTCTCTTTGCAGCTGCCAACGCGGCTTGACATTGTGGTTGACGTAAGAACGGGGCCAGCGGCCTTGGGCAAGCGCCAGCGCGGTCTCGACCGACAGCCGCCAGCTGTCCTCCAGCGATTCATCAGTATAGCCGGCGATGTGCGGCGTGATGACGACGTTGTCCAGGCTGAACAGAGGATTGTCCGCGCGCGGCGGCTCCTGCTCCAGCACGTCGATACCGGCGGCCGCGATCCAGCCCTCGGAGAGCGCTCGGAACAATGCCGCTTCGTTAACGACCGGGCCGCGCGAGGTGTTGATCAGAATCCCCCGTGGCTTCATCTGCCGCAGTTCACGCTCGCCGATCAGATGGTGGGTCTCTTCCAGAAGTGGACAGTGGAGCGAGACAAAATCGGAATGGGACAGTACTTGCTCCTTTGACGCCGATTGCACGTTGTGGACGGCCATCTCATCGGTGCTCACGAATGGGTCATGCGCCAGCACCGTCATCTCGTACCCGCTCAGCTTACGTGTCACCAGGCGGGCGATATGGCCGAAACCGATCAACCCCAGCGTCTGCCCCTGCAGATGCCAGCTTGGGTAGGCGGCGTCCCGGTCCCAGATGCCCGTACGTACCACCCGATCCTGAATCGCGATCTGCCGCACTACGGCCAGCAGCAGCCCAATCGTATGGTCCGACACGCCATCGTTGAAGGCCTCCGGCGTGTTGGCGACGATAATTCCGCGCGCCGTCGCGGCGTCGATCGGTATGTTGTCGGTGCCGCTGCCCGTGCGAATCAGCGCGCCGCATTGGGGAATATCGGCCAAGCTCTCAGCGGTCACGATGAGGCTGCCGCCGAACACCCACACGACATCGGCGTCTCCGGCGCAGGCCGCCAACTGCGCACGCGTCTCACATTCCTGGAAAACGAACTCTATGTCGTGGTTTGCCATCGTCTCGGGCACCCACGCGGGCAGTTCCTCCGGGTCCCTATGGACCATGGCTACCTTGAATCGCGTCATCTTTCCTCCAGTGATCTGAGTCTTCGTTCTCTTGTAGAATGTCGCGTCTGTTTGCGAATGAGGTCGCCGCGCCGCTGTTCACAAAACCCCAGCGTCAGCGCACCAGCGTTGTTACCAGATCGCCCGGCGGCAGCCCCTTGGCAACGCGCTCCACATTTGCGACTACGGCCTCCATCCGTCTACGCGGCGTATCCGGCGTGTAACCAGATGAATGGGGCGTGAGTATGACATCTTCCTGTTGCAACAGCGGGTGGTCAGCCGGCAGCGGCTCTTGCTCAAACACGTCCAACCCTGCCCCTTTTATCCAACCTTGTTGAAGCGCTTCCACCAGAGCCGCCTCATCGATCAGTTCACCGCGCGCCACATTGAGCAGGACCGCCGTCGGCTTCATCAGCCCCAAGGCGCGCCCGTCGATCATGTGCCGCGTCGTCGCGTTGAGGTGGACATGCAGCGACAGGTAGTCAGCCTGCGCCAGAACGCTATCCAGCTGCGCCGGCCCGCCCAAAAACTCAACATGAAACTCGTCCAACTCGGCTTGCGGGAAATCCACCACGTCGATCGCCAAGATGCGCATGCCCAGCGGCCAGGCCCGCCGCGCCACCTCGCGCGCGCTGGCGCCAAAACCGATCAGCCCAAGCCTCTTGCCCGCCAACTCTTCTCCGATCCTGCGTTGCCACCCGGTCGCACGATTGTGGTCGAGGTTCTTGGCGAAGCAGAGGATCAACATGATCACGTGTTCGGCCAGCGGCACCGCGCTCAGCCGTCCGGGCGAGTTTGCCAGCGGCAACCCCTGCTCCAGAAAATAGGCCACATCGACATGATCGGTGCCGTTGGTGGTGACATGCCACAGCTTCACACCGGCTGCCAGGGCCGCGTCGATCAGTGCGCGCGTGCCCACCGCGCCGCCCGGGTCAACGACAACGGCGACGCCCTCGAACTGTTCAGCCGGCGGCTTGTCGGGGTCGTAGACATCGAAAGGAAATCGTCCATCGATCGCCTTGACAAAATCGGGGTAGGCGCCATCCAGTCCGCTTGACGCGCGCAGATAGAGAACTTTCATCGCTCACATTTCCTGGGTGGTGGAATGAATGAAAAGGACGTGGACGGGCGAGGAGAGAGAAAACCTCACTTCGCATCGCCGTCTGCGCCGGCCCCACTATTCCCACTTGGCGGACAACCGACCGATGCGCGGGTTGTCGTTGTAGAGAAAAGCGTTCGTTGAATACGCGCTGCGGCTGGCAAAACTGAAATCGCCCAATCGCCGCAGGGACGCCCCCATGATTCTGCAAAAGCCTTTCCGGAGCCGCGGCTGTCTTCGGCCCGGGGACGAAGTTCGCAGCCAGATGCCGGAGGCCAAACTCTTTCCTCTGAGGAGCCTGGACTCCCAGTATAGGAGTTAAGCAAGCCTGCGTCAACCGAGTTTGACGGGGGATTGTATTACATAGTTGGGAAGGGTGCGGTTGGGAGCATTCGAGCGATGGCGATGAGGAATCGGAAGGCTCCCTGTGGCAGGTCAGTGATACAGACCTACTGGTACGAGCGCTTGACGAGCGTTCTACGAGAGTTTACGAGTGACAAGGACATAAAGATTCCTGAAATTGGATTGAGATTTGCGGATGATTGCGGAAGAAATTCTGAGTGGTCGCGCCGCCCGGTTTCTCCAGATCTGGAAGGCGTCCCTTTGGGACAGATTTTTGCCCTTTGACCACAGTTCAGAAATATGCTATAAAGGGCCTGCAGAAGCAGGCTGTGTTAGTGACAGGGTGCGACCCATGATCGGGGTGAGTTACATGACGAACCACCGAGCAGCATTCTTGGAAACGACAACTTGCTGACTCTAAGCCTCGCCCCATTTGCGATTTTGGCCACATAACAACAGAACAAAACCCTGCCACGCCGGTCGCCTCCAGCCTGAGGAAAACAGCAGTACGGCATGCAGATTCAGCCTGCCTGCGAACAACAAGGACGACAGGCAGTAACGTAGGATGGAATTTGCTGGCAGAACTTGGAAGCGAAAGCGTCGTTCAGAACAGCCAAAAGCAAAGAGGGCGGCAGACATGAGCAATGTACCTATGACAAGGCCGGAGCAAATGCTGGCCTTCCACAATGGTCAGTTCCCCGGAAACTCCTTCGCGGGCCTTGAGGGCGGGCGCATCCTCTTCAGCAACGGCACACACTTCTCTGTCAGCGCGGATGGCGGCGTAACGTGGGACGAGCCCTATGCGGGTCTGGACGAGAACGGCGACCCGCTCACGCTTACGAACTGTTCACTCGTGCCACTCTCCGGCGGCGCGATCGGCATGGCGACGAAGCGCACCAGACCAGGCACCTCGCGCCTATACGAGTCGCAGATGGTCTTCAGGCGCTCGGAAGATGAAGGCAGGACATGGTCCCCCCTCACGCTCATGAACCACTGGATGCTGGCCGCCCACGCCCTCAACGACACGATGATCCGCACCCAGTCCGGCCGCATCATTCTGCCGGTCTATTTCGGCATCGGCCAGGGTGGATTCCACCAGGAAGGGGCGCCATTTCCAGGCGGCTATGTCGATGGCGTCTTCGTTTCGACAAGCGCGCATTTCTACGATCCCCACTTCACCGCCAGCTATGTCATATACAGTGACGATGAAGGGAGAACCTGGCAGAAGAACAGCGACGGCGAACTGCTCATCATCATGGAGTACGGTGGACGCTGGGAGTTGACCAACGAGCCGTCCCTGGTTGAATACGAGCCCGGCAAACTGCTGATGCTTCTGCGTACGCGGCTGGGACGCATGTACCAGGTCTGGTCGGAAGACGACGGCGACACCTGGACACGCCCGGAACCGACGCAACTGGCGGGCACACAGGCCCCGGCCCAGATTCGGCGGCTGCCGGGCACGGGGCACCTGCTCGTCGTCTGGACGCAGCAGAGCGAGCAGGAGATCAAGCAAGGCCTGATTCGGACGCGGCTGTCGACCGCAATCAGCCGCAATCAGGGACGAATCTGGGAACACTTTCAGAACCTGGAATCCATACACGAAGAGACCCATGTCGAACCTGGCCCTCTTTACCCGGTCCGTCCGGAGGGAGCCTATGGCGCGCCGGGGGGAGGCGTCGTTTGCGACGTCGATTCCGTAAAGCCGTTGCCAGAGGGATACGGCATGTGGTCCTATCCGGCCGTGCTTGTGGCTGAAGACCGGGTCCTGATCCAGTACAACCACTTCCCGCTTGACATGGCGGGAGAGCGGTCCCGCGGCCACCGGTTGAAAGTTCTTCCCTTGTCCTGGTTCTACGGAGGCGGGGACCCAACGAGCGAGAATCCCACTTTAGCCAGGATAGAAGGCCACGTCAGGGGGGAGATTTAGCGCGCCTTTACTGGCTCCGGCAGTTCCTACCGGTCCAAATCGTTGAGGGCGACTTCGTCCCACGAAAATCAAGCAAGGAGGCAGGCGGTCATGGCACAGGAAATAGAGTTGGGAGGACTGCGATTCACGGCGGGGACGCCGCGCATTGTAGCCGAAGGCCTCGGATTCTGCTGGTATCCCAGCATACGCCGGTTCTCCTCCGGCGAGTTGATAGTCTCCTACAGCCTGAACCCCGATTCAGGCGAAAACCTGACAAACGTCGACGGCATCTCGCTCTCCGAAGACAATGGGGCTACTTGGAAGCGCCATGCTGATGTCTCCGGCCTCAGCGGTCGGTTGGACATCAGCCTGCCCGACGGCTCGCTGGCCGGTCCCAACTCGCCATACAAGCCGGAGCCTCTTGGCCAGTGGCGCACCTTCGTGGGTAACTACGGACGCATCGAAAAGGGCGGCCAGCAGTACACGGTCGAGTTGTGGGGCTCGCGTATCGAGGGCCTGCCGCGCGATGTAAATGCGCGCAGCGTGCAGAGCCCCACCCGCTGGGCCGAAATCTCCCCCTTTGGCGACATCATTGAACTGGAGCCGGGGCGCTATCTGTCCACCACCTATTTGACCTTCGCAGGAGACGACCGCTACACTACCGTCGTCATGGTCTCGGAGGATGAGGGCCGTACCTGGCATTACCTCTCCACGGTGGCCACCGCCGAAGACGGCGCTGACTCCTGGGAAGGCTTCTGTGAGGCCTCGCTCGTGCGCCTGCAGGACGGAGACCTGATGTGTGTCGGCCGCATGGGCGGCGGGCGCGATCAGCTGCTGGCGCGCTCCTACTCCAGCGATGAAGGCAAGACCTGGTCCCCCATCGACCGCCTTCCGGCCTGGGGCGTGCTGCCCGTTGTAAAGCGTCTGAGCAACGGCGCTCTGGTTATCTCGACCGGCCGCCCGGGACTCTTCATCTGGTTCTCGACCGACCCGCGCGGCGAGCATTGGGAGCCGTTTGACCTCATGGCCCACCATAACGCCGAGATGGACGCCGCCCATCAGATCAGCCCAGGCAAATTCGGGCTCGAGCCGGTCACCAGGGATCAGTATTACACCGTCCACCACAATTTCGACCAGTCGGACCAGACCACATCCTACACATCGATGCTGGAGGTTGAGCCGGGCAAGCTGCTGGTGGTATACGACCGCATGCCTTACGGCTGGATGCCGGTTCCGACCGACGCCGAAGTCCGCAGCCGCATCCTCGCGCGCTATCCCACCTCCAAACTGCCGCCGGACAGCATGACGCCGGACGAACGTGAACGCATCTACCTGCTGGAATTGGATTTGGGACAGCTCTGACAACGCAAGGTCCCATTGCCAGTGCAGTTTGGAGGTTGAACACCGGTCAGGAGGAGCCAATGCACTCGATGGAAGTTAATTCACCTGATTCAAGTGATGTGCATGATTCACTGCAAGCATCACGGCAATCACGACGGTCACAGTAGAACTCAGGAGAAAAAACCATGCAACGCTTTGAATCCCGCGATATCACCCGCCGCAACTTCCTCAAGGGGTCGGCCCTCGCCGCGGCCGGCAGCATTTTGGCAGCCTGCGCGCCGACAGCAGCCCCGGCAGAGGCCCCCGCCGCAGACGAAGCCGAAGCCGCCGCCGCGCCAGAGAGCATGGGCGGCACCCTGGTCTTTGGCTACCCCCAGAAGACCAGTTACAGCGACCTGCTGGCTGTGGAGCACAACGCCGGCAACAGGAACTACTACTTGATGGGATTGACGCACAATGCGCTGTTGACCATCAGCGCCGATTACACCGAGTGGATACCTGAACTGGCGGAAAGTTGGGAATTCGAGGGCAATACGGCCACCTTCCACCTGCGCCAGGGTGTCACGTGGCACGACGGCGAGCCGTTCACGTCGGCCGACGTCCTGTTCACCTTCGGCCGGCTCGTTGGCCATCCCAACGTCAATCAGTGGAATGGAGTACGTCATTTTCTAGACATTGTCGTCGGCATGACCGAGTTTTCTGAAGGCGATGCCGATGAGGTGGTAGGCCTGTCAGCGCCCGACGACTACACCTTCGTCTTCGAGATGACCAATCCCTACCGCGGCGCCTTCCTCGAGAAACTGCTGTACTTTGCGATCATGCCCAAACACCTCCTGAGCCTGATACCCGAGGAGCAGTGGGGGATCGACGAGCAGGGGCAGCAGGGGCTGAAGAACACCGAGTACGCCAAGAAACAAGGTACCGGCACCGGTCCGTTCCGCGTATCCAACTACATCCCCGATCAGGTCGTGGAGTACGAGCCGTTCGAAGACTACTTCAAGGGCAAACCGCTGTTGGACAAAGCGGCCTTTGTCCCCTACACCGATCAGCTGGCCATGGCCGCGGCAGTGGAAAAGGGTGAGTGCCACATCGCCATTCGCACGCCGCAGTCCGAGTTCGAGCGATTCAAGGCGATGGACCACGTGAACATAGTCCTGAACCCCGGCCCCAGCGCCTTCGCCTGGTACCACAACGTCCGCTACGTCCTGAACGACAAACGGGTGCGACAGGGCTTGAGCCTGGCACTGAATCGCCCCCAGATCGCCAAAGATTTCTTCTTCGACACGGTCGGGCACATCCAGGCATCGCTGGAGTATGGCGACTACGGCATCAGCCCCGGAGCAGCACAGTGGTTTGAGTACAATCCGGAGCGGGCCAGGCAACTCCTGGAGGAAGGCGGCTGGGATTTCGACTACACCCTCCGCCTGGGGATGTCTTCGCTGACGCCGACATATGAGCCTCTCTACGCCATGTTGCGCGAGATGTGGGGTGCGGTCGGCATCAAGACCGAGTTCCAAGTCATGGCAGCGGAATACACCAACATTCTCAACAATCCCCCCTGGGACTTCGACACGCTCTTCAGCGGCTATGGGTGGGGTTTGACGCCCGGTGGCTTCACACATAACTTCACCGGTCCCCGCTGGGGAGATCCTGACCTGACAGGCAAGGCGATGATCGACGAAATCATCCTCCTGGACGATGAAGAAGCGATCAAAGAAGGTTCTCTGCGCCTGCAGGAATATGCCTCAGAACTTCAGCGCCATTGTGTGATTGCCCAGGTGCCGGGCATTCACGTCGTCAACAATAGAGTGCAGATGGGCGACGTCGTGCCGGTCTACGGCGCGCGCACCGAATGGATCGACTGGGTGAACGTGCATATGTCGGCTTAGATCACATTGCTGGTGGTCGTTGGCCGGATGAGTAGAGCAGAGGGCGCCTCGTGACGGACAACCGGCCACCGGCAACTGCAGTTTCGAGGCTGAGCCTCGGAAAGGAGGAGTCTACTACATTAAACGGTACGGGTATTGCTGACGACGTTGCTGATTATGTTGCTATCGACTCAGATTCATCGCAGCAGCCTTTCGCGAGAAGGCCTGAATGTGATTTGAACTCAGGAGAAAATCTCATGCAACGCTTCGAATCCCGTGATATCTCCCGCCGTAGGTTCCTGAAGGGGTCCGCCCTTGCCGCGGCCGGCGGGCTTTTGGCGGCCTGCACGCCGGCCGCGCAGCCGGCCCCTGCAGACGAGCCGGCTTCCCAAACCGCACCCGCCGACGAGTCGGAACCCATGGGCGGCACCTTGGTCTTTGGCTACCCCCAGAAGACCAGCTACAGCGACCTGCTGGCTGTGGAGCACAACGCCGGCAACAGACATTACTACCTGATGGGCTTGACGCACAATGCGCTGGTGAACATCAGCGCCGATTATGGCCAGTGGTTACCCGAATTGGCGGAGAGTTGGGAGTTCGACGGCAACAGGGCCATCTTCAAACTGCGCCAGGGTGTCACGTGGCACGACGGCGAGCCTTTGACGTCGGAGGACCTGCTGTTCACCTTCGGCCGGCTGGTTGGCCATCCCAACGTCAATCAATGGAATGGAGTACGTTACTTCCTGGACATCATCGTCGGCATGAGGGAGTTCTCCGAAGGTGAGGCCGATGAAGTGGTAGGACTCTCAGCGCCCGACGACCACACATTCGTCTTTGAGATGACCAATCCCTACCGCGCCGCCTTCCTCGAAAAACTGCTGTACTTTGCGATCATGCCCAAACACCTCCTGGGCCAGATACCCGAGGATCAGTGGGGACTTGATGAGCAGGGGCAGCAGGGGCTGAAGAACACCGAGTACGCCAAAAAACTCGGCACTGGCACCGGCCCCTTCCGCGTGTCCAACTACATCCCCGATCAGGTCGTGGAGTACGAGCCGTTCGAGGAGTACTGGGGCGGCAAGCCGCTGTTGGACAAAGCGGCCTTCGTCCCCTATACCGATCAACTGGCCATGGCCGCGGCCGTGGAAAAGGGTGAATGCCACATCGCCATTCGCACGCCGCAGTCAGAGTTCGAGCGATTCAAGGCGATGGACCATGTGAACATCGTCCTGAACCCCGGCCCCAGCGCCTTCGCCTGGTACCACAACCTACGCTACGTCCTGGCCGACAAACGGGTGCGACAGGGCTTGAGCCTGGCAGTGAATCGCCCCCAGATCGCCAAAGATTTCTTCTTTGATACGGTCGGGCACATCCAGGCATCGCTCGAGTATGGCGACTACGGCGTCAGCCCCGAAGCAGCGCAGTGGTTTGAGTACAATCCGGAGCGGGCCAGGCAACTCCTGGAGGAAGGCGGCTGGGATTTCGATTACACCCTCCGCCTGGGGATGTCCCAGCTCTCGCCGACCTATGAGCCTCTCTACGCCATGTTGCGCGAGATGTGGGATGCGGTCGGCGTCAAGACCGAATTTCAAGTCATGGCTGCGGAGTACACCAACATTCTTAACAATCCTCCTTGGGACTTCGACACGCTCTTCAGCGGCTATTGGTGGGGTTTGACGCCCGGCGGCTTCACAAGTAACTTCACCGGCCCTCGCTGGGGAGACCCTGATGAAAAAGGCTCGGCGCTGATCGACGAAGTCATCCTGCTGGAGGATGAAGAAGCGATCAGAGAAGGTACTCTGCGGCTGCAGGAGTATGCTTCAGAACTCCAGCGCCACTGTATAATTGCCCAGGTGCCAGGCATTCACGTCGTCAACAAGAGAGTGCAGACCGGCGACGTCGTGCCGGTCTACGGGGCGCGCACCCAATGGATCGACTGGGTGAACGTGCATATGTCGGCCTAAACCCAGTGGACAGTGGCTAGTGGTCGGTGGCCAGTGAAGTGGTGCAAAATGCGACTGGCAACCGGACACCGGCAGTTTGACCCAACAGACGTCCTCCAGGGCCGTAAGGCCTCGGAGGACCGGAAAACACACTACAGATATGTCAACATACGTCATACGCCGCATTCTCCTGGTTTTCCCTCTATTGCTCGGCGTAACGATTATCAATTATACCATCTTTGCACTGGCGCCAGGGGACCCGGTCTCCGCCATGATCGACCCCTTTGAGTTGAGCCAAATGACGGCGGAGGATTTACAGGACGCGCGCGAGGCCCTGGGACTGAATAAGCCGGTCCCCATCCGCTACCTGCTTTGGCTTGGGCAAGCTATACAGGGCAATCTGGGCTACTCAATCTGGTTTAACACGCCCGTGTTTGAAGTGATGTTGCGCGCCCTGGGCAACAGTATGCCGGTGATGATCTTTGCGCTCCTGGTATCGACCATAGCAGGGATCACCTTGGGGATCGTCTCCGCCTTGAAGCCCTATTCGCTGCTCGATAGCGTGCTGACAACCTTCGCCTTCGCCGGTGTGGCCGTGCCCGGGTTTTTCTTCGCCCTGCTCCTCATCTATGCCGTGGCAATAAAAATGGACATTCTTCCGACCGGGGGCGTCACCACACCGGGCGTGGAGCCTTCTTTCGGAGACCGGCTGTCCCATATCATCCTGCCCGGCATCGCCCTGGCATACGAGACCACCGGCAGCCTGTTGCGCTATACGCGATCGAGCCTGCTGGAAGTGCTGCACCAGGATTACATGACCACAGCGCGCGCCAAGGGCTTGGTCGAGCATATCGTGATCCTGCGGCATGGCCTGCGCAACGCTCTGCTGCCGATCATCACCATTCTGGGACTGCGCCTTCCAAGCATGTTTGCCGGGGCCGTGCTCATAGAGACAGTGTTCAACTATCCCGGTGTCGGCCTGACCATGGTGCATGCCACAAGGATGCATGATTACCCCCTGTTGATGGGCGGCGTGTTGATGACGGCGGTCCTGGTCTTGTTGAGTAACCTGCTTGCGGACCTGTTGTATACTGTGGCCGACCCGCGCATTCGCTATGAAGAAGGCTGAGAACAATGGCAGAAAGGCCAGCAGCGACATTGTCCGAGGATATGTTTGACGAGCCGAGCCGTTCTTTGGCGGCCACGCCGCGCGCCCGCTCCTGGCTGCGTTTTCGCCGCCACAAGTTGGCAATGGCCAGCCTGATCTTCCTGGCCGTTGTCGTCTTGCTCGCGCTGGCCGCGCCTTGGGTCACTCAGCATCCTCCGACCAAAATCCACTCCGGCCTGACCCGCGCAGCGCCGAGCGCCGAACACATTCTGGGTGGAGACGTGGCGGGACGCGATGTCTGGTCGCGTGTGGTATACGGCGGGCGCGTCTCCCTCTCCGTCGGGCTGGTGGCGGTCTCAATCTCGATCCTTATCGCGGTCATCATGGGAACGCTTTCGGGCTACTACGGCGGCGCGGTCGATATGAGCATCATGCGCCTCACCGACGTTATGATGGTCTTCCCCACCCTGATTTTGATCATGGCCGTGGTGTCCATGTTAGGACCCAGCATCTACAATGTAATGGCGGTAATCGGCCTGTTGGGTTGGCCCAGTTCGGCTCGCCTGGTGCGCGGCCAGATCCTGTCAGTACGCGAATGGGATTTCGTGATGGCCGCGCGCTGCCTGGGCGTGCAGGACCGCAACATCATGTTCAAGCATATCCTGCCGCACGTGCTTGCTCCGCTGCTCGTGGCCGCCACATTCGGCGTCGCCGGCGCCATCCTGACCGAGGCCGGTCTTTCCTTCCTGGGATTGGGCGTGCTGCCGCCCACCCCCTCCTGGGGCAACATGCTCAACGGCGCCCAATCCATCTACATCCTTGAACGCTTCTTGTGGATCTGGCTGCCGCCCGGTTTGGCGATCCTGCTCACTGTGCTGGCGATCAACTTTGTGGGCGATGGTCTGCGCGACGCCTTCGACCCCCGCATGACGCTCGACTGATCGCCATCCCGCATCCGTACATTTGGCTTCGACGCCACCAATTTGTCCACTGGCCGCGAACGACTAAACGAGAGTCACCATGCCAAAACCTTCCTTCCTGCTCTCAACCCTGGTGGACTTCCCCGACGACTGCCAACGGATCGAATTCACCGAAGATCTGGTGGCGCAGCTGATAGACCGTCTGCATTGGATGGGCGTGCGCCGGGTCTATTGGAACTACTATAACGCCGGTCATTGGGAGTGGTTCCTTGCATATGGGCCGCTCGGGGGCGTGACCAAAACGCTCGAAAACCTGGGCGATCCAATGCGGGTAGGGCGGCGCCTCGCCCACGAACGCGGCATGGAGTTCTACGCCGTCATAAAGCCCTATGAGAACGGCGTCAGCCACGCAAAGCCGAAGGCCGTCCTGACAAGTGAGGGCGTGACCGGGTTGCCCGGCATCGGCGGCTCCTACCACGTCGACCCCTGGGTGCTGGCGCGGCCCGAACTGCGCGTACGCGCCCGCCAAGCCGATTTGCCGCAGGGGCTGGACAAGATACCGGTCACGCGCATCCAGGTGCGGCAGAAGGACATGACGCCGCTTCGCATCCGACCGGAAAACGTGGAGATCTGGACCAGCGACGACAATAACGGATACAGCAAGCGCGATCTGGAGTTTGACGTCAACGAAGGGGTAGAGACGTGCAGCCGCGATATCGTCGATATCGACGGCAATCCGGTCAGCAGCCGGGGCGAAGAGGTGCGCGTCCTCAATATCACCGGCCTCAATCTCCTGGACCCTTTCATTGCCGTCACCACCAACTTCGAAGACCACGATGGCACCTTCGCCAACACTGCGGTGGAGATGGCGCACGCCTTTGGCCCGGACGACCAACCCCTGCCAATCGTTGTCGCCAGCCACAAGGCCATCTGGCGGCCGCAACGGGACCTGCGCAGCGGCGACCTCGAATTCGACACCGGCCTCGGCGGGGCAATGGTCCGCCTGGACGTATCAAACTCCGCGGCCGAATTTGACAATGTACTCACCCACGCCGCCGACGCAGCGGACGGGGTCATCGCCTTTGCCAAAGGGCGCAACACATTCGTCTCCGGCTCGCTATGCGAGGGCGAACCCGAAGTTCAGGCCTTCTGGATGGAATGGATCAGCGACTGCATTGCAGCCGGCGTAGACGGCGTAGACGTGCGCATCTCCTGCCACAGTTCATGGACCGATTCACCGCAGATCTACGGCTTCAACCCGCCGGTCGCGGCCGAGTACGAACGGCGCTACGGCGTTAATCCCGATGTCGAGCCCTATGATCCGGCGCTGCTTGGCGACGTGAGGGGCGATCTGTACGACCAGTTCCTACGCGCAGCCAAGACGCGCCTCGCGGCCGCCGGCTTGCCGATGCACCATCATATTGAAATCGAATCCTTCCGCCCCGACGCCTCGCCTGCGCGCACGCGTTCCCGTCCCGGCAATATCACATTCCACTGGCGCCGCTGGCTGCAATCCGGTCTGACCGACGAGACAACGCTCTTTGGCCGCGCCTGGCCGCCCGAACGCCTTCTCAGCGATGCCTTCGTGCAGAATGTGCTGGATGAAGTAGCAGCGAACGGTGTGCCCGCGCACCTGAGCCTGCCTGTGAATGTTTCGGGCGCCGACGGCGGCCGGCTGGCCGATCAGATCGAACACACTTATCGTTCCGGACGGCTCGACGGTTATTCCATATATGAGACTGCAGCCCTTTACGACAGGCACCATACAGGAGCCGACGGACGCCTCCATTTCCTTCCCGGTCTGACCGAAGCTGTGCGGGAACGCGCTGGTGAAATTGGCTTGCTGTGACTTTCGCAGTGCCCGGTAAAGTGGTTGATATCTAACCACTGAAGTTGGGAGGCGATTATGCCGCAGATCACCTTGGGTGAACCGGTCCTGGTTGACCAGGCCCCGGTCGAGGTCAAAAGTTGGGGCCCCTGGCAGTTCCCCCACCTTGAACGCCTGGCCGATGGCCGCATCCACCTCGAATTTCACGTCGAAGCGGATTCTGTCACCGCATACGGGCTGCCCAGCGCGCATGCGCTCTCCGCCGACGACGGCAAAACCTGGCAGGCAGTTGAAGGCCGCGAAGCCCGCGGCGGCCTGCTGCTGCCTAACGGAGACCACCTGCTCCCGATACAGTTACAGTCCCGCAACCGTAACGAGGTGACATTACCTGAACCGGTGTTAGTCCAGGAAGATGCGCCCAACCGCATAACCCACATATACCGTGCCGCCGAGTTGTCTGCCGAGCTCTCAGGTTGGCGTTTCTTGCGCCTGCGCAGCGGCGATTCAACCTGGATCGAGGAGACCGCCTCCGTCCATATGCCCGGCGAAATCCGCATCGTCCGCGAAGGCATGTACGCCTTCTGGCCCTCCTTTCACCATGGCCGGCTGCTGCTGGCCTCCGACGGCTCGCTCTGGAGCGCGCTCCATACCATGCGCATCATCGCCGGACGTGTGCAGACGGCAAACAGCATCGTCTTCCTGCGTTCAGAGGATCACGGGCATACGTGGGGCGTGCTCGGCGAAATCCCTTACCGGCCCGACAGGGCGGCCGATCCGCAGGCCGACCGCCGCGACGGTTTCACCGAGCCGGAGTTCAACTCCATGCCGGATGGCTCGGTGCTGTGTCTCATCCGCACCCATGACCTGCTGGGGGTTGGCCCGCTGTATTGGTGCCGCTCCCTGGACAGCGGGCAGTCGTGGAGCCATCCGCACGTATTCGACGACTGTGGTGTTTGGCCGCGCTTATTGACACTTGAGAATGGTGTGACGCTTGCAGCCTACGGCAGGCCCGGTCTGTACGTTCGTGCCACGGCAGACCCGACCGGTCTTGAGTGGGAGGAGAGAGAGGTGGTTGTCGAGCCGGCCGAGGGGCGCAGCGATACCTGCTCCTATTCCGATCTGCTCGCGCTGGACGGACGCACGGCGTTGCTGGCCTATTCCGATTTCAACTACGCTGACGCCCAAGGGCAGAAGCGCAAGAGCATCCTGGTGCGCACCGTGACCGTTACCTGAAAGCAGTTCGTAGCATCTGTGTTTCCAGCATATAGCACTTGTCGCGGAAGGAGGGGTTTACTGAGAACTTAGAGTCGTTGACATTTCGTTCGAACCAGATCTGTGTAGCTGCGAAATGCAAGAATTCCATTAGACGTCGTGCTGGTTTTCCTAGCGAGAAACGTGAACGTGACCTGGTTTCCTGTTGGCTTAACGATTGCACACTTGCCCTATATCCAGCGGCTAAGTATTTAATCTGCTCCTTAACAGCCCAGCTTGAACCTTAAAGGAGACATATTATGATGCCTGCGGAAATCTCGTTTACCAGATCGACTTGGCGGGCGCAACGGGCGGCAGTAGCGACTTTGCTACTGTTCTTGCTGTCACTGCTTCTGTTGCCGCAGCCGGTGGTCGCAGCACCCCTGGAGCGTCCAGTCGCCGCCCAGGAATTCGTCCACATCATCAGACCCGGCGAAACCCTAGCCAGCATTGCGGCCTCGTACGGCATTTCAGTCCAGAATCTGAGAGCATCCAACAACCTCGTTAACCGGGGAGAGTTGGTGAGCTGCTCGCCCAATGCCGACAGCACACAGGCGCGGGGCACAGTGCGGCTGAATGGTCAGCCAGCCAATGGGTTTCGCGTGGTCTTCAGTTGGCAGCCGGACGGAACGGCGGTGGCCAGGGCGACTTCCGGCGGAGGCGGCCAGGAGGGAGGCCAGTACAGCCATATTCTGGAAGCGTCCGGTACCCGGGAAGGGAACTGGTGGTTCTGGATTGCAAACGATGCCGGGACCCGCATCTCGGAAATGGCCTACGTCCACACCGACAGACTTCCTCATGAGGGATTGTGCCAGCGGGCGGTGATCGATTTCGACATCCGCAGTCTGGATTTCACTTACATTGGACGGAGGCTGCACATTCCCGTTTCGTCACAGCTTCTCGTGACGTCACAACCGGTGGTCACAGCATCCGTGAAGCCACCAACCGCCAAAAAAGTCTACGGCCACATCGTCAAACACGGCGAATCCCTTGCCAGCATTGCGGCCTCCTATGACATTTCAGTCCAGGAACTGAGAGCATCCAACAGCCTCGCCAACCAGGCCGAGTTGGTGCATTGCGACCCTAACGGCATCAACACGCAGGTGCGGGGTACAGTGCGACGGAATGGTCAGGCGGTCAATGGCTATCGGGTGGCCTTCAGTTGGCAGCCGGATGGGGAGGTGGTGGCCAGGAGAACCTCCGGAGAGGGAGGCCTGTACACCCACATACTTCACGGAGCCGGTCCCCGGGAAGGGAACTGGTGGTTCTGGATTGAAAACGAAGACGAGCAGCGCATTTCGGAAATGGGGTTCGTCCGCACAGACAAGGACCCCCATACGGGCAAATGCCAGTGGGCAGTGATCGATTTCGACATCCAGAATCCGGATCTGATTTACATCGGGAGCAGGCTGACTATTCCGGTTGCTGGGTAGGTAGGCGCTGGCGGCAGGGGCGGCAATGCAGGGGCTGGCGAGCAGTGTATAGGGGTGTGTCCCATTTTGGGGGCGATAATGGCAGGAGTAGCTGGGCGGGCGCACTCGTCTGAACCAGGATTCCTGGGATTATAGGATGAACAGGAATTCAACCCGCCCTCGGTAAGGGCTCACTGCGGGCGAGAAACAGTCATTCCACTGATCCCTGCCCCCATTTTGGGATGCACTCTTGTATGATTTCCATCGACCTGTACGATCTGTATATGGTCAAACCCTCTGTGCGCGGCATGCAAGGCGCAGAAGGGCAGATAGTAGAAGCGTATCATCGTTCTTTCAAACAGATCACATTGTGGCTGCTTTCTGGCTCCTTACCAGCTGGAGATGCGGTCTGTGGGCGCCAGGAAAATCACGGTGCCTTTAAGGCGCGCTTGTCTTTTTCAGACCTCAACAGTCTTTTGATGCTTTGTGTCAATAGGTACCAGTGCGCTGAATCCAGTGAACTGCCGCAACGAAGCGTCGACACTATCCCTCTTGCCCCGCATAGACACCAGGGTGTTCTTGCAAGAATGCCTACAGCTTCTGCCGATGATGGTCGGCGATCTCATAGGTAGACATCCTACCGTTGTCACCTATCCGACCAAACACATCAGACGTCAAGAAATTCTAAGAACTGGACGACTGCTCTTCGACCATCGCCCGCGTGGCCAGCGAGGGAATCACGCCCAGTTTCAGGCAGGCAATTGCGCCGCAGCGGTTGGCAAAGGCGGCCGCCTCCGCAAGGCTTTTCCCTTCGGCCAGTGCCACGGCCAAACCGGCATTGAAGGCATCCCCGGCGCCGGTGGTGTCGACTACGTCCACGGGAACGCCCGCCACCGCCTCCTGCCCGTCCTCAGTCAGGATCAGGGCGCCCTTCTCACCCATCGTGACGATCAGGTTGCCGACCCCGCGGGCGCGCAGCTGCCGGGCCAGCTTGATAGTGTCAGTGGGATCATCCGGCGCAAGCCCCAGCAGGATGCGCAACTCGGTCTCGTTCGGTGTCAGGTAGTCGACATTCTGCAAGACGCTCCCGTCGAGCGCGGTGGCCGGCGCAGGATTCAGGATCGTACGCACGCCGTGCCTTTTGCCCAGCGCCATCGCCCGCGCCGCCGCCGAGACCGGTATTTCCAGCACCGACATCACAACGTCACTACGCGCAATCTGCTCCTCGACCTGGTCGACGTATGCGCTGTCCATCAGTTCATTCGCGCCCATGTCGAGGATGATGCCGTTTTCGCCCTCGGCGTTCAGGATAATGAAACCGACGCCCGTTGCCATCGCCGTTGTCCGCTGCAGCCAAGTCGTATCGACGCCCTCGCGGGCGTAGAGGTCGGTCGCGATCTCGCCCAACTTGTCGGCGCCGATGATGCCGGCGAAGTGGGCCTGCGCGCCCAGCCTGGCAACGCCGACAGCCTGATTGGAGCCTTTGCCGCCCGGTCCCATGTCAAAATCTGAACCGACCAGCGTTTCGCCAAAGACCGGCATGCGCTGGGTCCGTAGCGTCATGCCCACCGCGAAGCTGCCGACAACTGTGATTACTGGCTTGGTCATCGGATCGTCTCCCACTTGCGATTGCGCGTCTTCCCCACACAGAAGCCTATGCGGCTTTGCCGGGCCGGGCCGCATTCGACAGTTCGTACAGCCCGCCTTCTCCTGCTCTGCCGATCATTACGTCCACGACCAGGCGAATATCGGCCCGTTCGGCCCCGGCGGCGGATGACGCGACCTCGATGTCGCGGTTATCACATTTCAGAAAGTGAGTATATTGAGCCAGATTGGGTATGTCAACCTATGCATGCTGGACGCCGAAACTCCATCCCACTTGACATTATTGCACAAATGTGCGATAATATCATCGCATTGGCCCCCCGATTCCAGGATGCCTCCTCCATTGGAACAGAGCATTTTCTGGTAGTGGGTTACCCTCTGTAAAGACTGGCCTGTTTCTTGCCAGAAAACTGGCAAAGCCGCTCTTAATTCGTAACTCCCCGGCATTCGTACAACTCATTTCGCAGTCGGCCCTTTCGCCCTGTGCCTGTTGAGGCCGGAGCGGCCGCGCCGCCCATCTTCAAACGGCCGTCACGCGCCTGGCAGCATGAGTCCCATCGCCAAACTTTGCGCTCTTCGCGGACCGACCATTGTCCGGTTCCTCGGCCTTGCTGAGACCGTTGCAAAACATGGACATTGAATCTTCAAAAGCTCGTTTTCGAACTCTCAACACGCCTTCGAGCGGACAAAGCGGACATATTTATGAAAAAATTTATAAAAATACCCCCGCCGCCCCGCCCTGGCTGGCAAACCTACAATGATATCGCCGGTTGCCCATCGCGCACGCTCAAAAGACCTGCCGCAATCTCTCGTGAACACTCGCAAACACTCATGATCTCTCGTAAACGCTCGCCATCTCTCGTCCAACGCTCGTACGAGCGCACCTGTGCCAGCATGGCCCCCACCATCTTGAAAATCCCAAGTAATCCTGCGAATCCTGCTTCAGACAATCCGCCCAACCAGCAAACACTCATGATCTCTCGTAAACACTCGCAATCTCTCGTCCAACGCTCGTACGAGCGCACCTGTGCCAGCATGGCCCCCACCATCTTGAAAATCCCAAGTAATCCTGCAAATCCTGCTTCAGACAACCCACCCAACACTCGCAAACTCTCATGATCTCTCGTAAACGCTCGCCATCTCTCGTCCAACGCTCGTACGAGCGCACCTGTGCCAACATAGCCCCCGCCATCTTGAAAATCCAAATAAATCCTGCAAATCCTGCTTCAGACAATCCGCCCAACACTCGTAAACTCTCATGATCTCTCGTAAACGCTCGCAATCTCTCGTCATACGCTCGTACGAGCGCACCTGTGCCAACATAGCCCCCGCCATCTTGAAAATCCCAAGTAATCCTGCAAATCCTGCTTCAGACAACCCGCCCAACACTCGCAAACTCTCATGATCTCTCGTAAACGCTCGCCATCTCTCGTCATACGCTCGTACGAGCGCACCTGTGCCAACATAGCCCCCGCCATCCCGAAAATCCAAATAAATCCTGCAAATCCTGCTTCAGACAATCCGCCCAACACTCGCAAACTCTCATGATCTCTCGTAAACGCTCGCCATCTCTCGTCATACGCTCGTACGAGCGCACCTGTGCCAGCATGGCCCCCGCCATCCCGAAAATCCAAATAAATCCTGCAAATCCTGCTTCAGACAATCCGCCCAACACTCGCAAACTCTCATGATCTCTCGTAAACGCTCGCCATCTCTCGTCATACGCTCGTACGAGCGCACCTGTGCCAGCATGGCCCCCGCCATCCCGAAAATCCCAACTAATCCTGCAAATCCTGCTCCAGACAACCCGCCCAATGAGCTTGGCCGCCATCGACTCCAGAACATTTTACATTTGCCAACGGCCAAACCTGAGAGTCCTGATCAACAGACCGGTTGCTTCCCTTAAAATCTGGGATGCACCCTTCCGCTGGAAGCGATCGCAGGTGGGCCGGCGACCATGTGGGGTGAGAGTGATTGGACACTGTTCGATTTAGCATTTATCATGCCAACGAAGAATAACATCCAGACCCGCGGCAAGCGGGATCACCCGAAATGACATACATATGAGATCCGTAATCTGCGTCCACGAGCGCTTTGACGCCGATTGGCCTTTCGTCGCAGACTTCTGGCAGGAGCGCTGGCAGAGCGACGGCTGCGAACTCTACCGCACACAAGAGCCGCAGGCCAGCCCATCGCAACTCGCGCCCGACCCCGCCTCCGTGCACCGCCTGGTCCTCCTCGGCCTCCCCGCCGGCAGCGATGACCTTGCGCCCTTTACTGCGCTTGAAGAGTGCTTCCACAGCTCCCACCGCGACCTGCCGAAAGCTGGACTCGAAAAGGCGGCCGCACGCGGTGTACACATAGTGCCCCACCGCCCCGAGTTATACTGGGGCCAATCCGTGTCCGAGTACGGCCTGGTCCTCACGCTTGCTGGGCTGCGTCGCATTCCCCAGCTTTACGCCGCCATGATGCAGAGCCATGAGCCCTGGAAATACAGACCGGACGTAGGCAGACCCGGGCAACGGGGCAGCCAGTTTGGCGACGACTCCCGATTTTCCAGCGGTACATTGGGAGGTAAACGCGTACGCATCGTCGGCGCCGGCAATATCGGCGCCCGCTACGCCTCCTTTTGTGTAGCCATTGGCGCCGATGTCGCCATCTGGGACCCCTTTGCGCCCGATGCCACCTTTGCCGCCAGCGGCGCTACCCGCTGTTTTCATCTGTCGGAACTGGTGAAAGACGCTGAAGTCTTCGTGCCGATGGTGCCTCTGAAAGAGGATACGCGCGGACTGATTGGAAAGGAATTAATCGAAACCTTGCCGCACGGTTGCCTGGTCGTGCAGGTAACGCGGGCCCTCATCTGTGATACCGACGCGCTCTATCGCCGCGTCCTGAACGATGAACTGGCGCTGGCCGCCGACGTCTTCGACGTCGAACCGGTGCCGCTGGACTCCCCTCTGCTCGGGCGTCACAACGTTGTTCACACGCCGCACAACGCCGGCCGCACCATCGACGCCAACCGCGCCTGGGTGGACGACCAGATTGCGCGCTTCAAACCACGCCCTTAAGGGATAATTGCCCGTCCGTGCCGCGGACGGGAAAAAATGATGAAACCACTCGAATCGGAGCGCCTCGCCTCTTTCGCAGGCAACTTGCAAAACGACTTCTCTGCGCACATTGGGCGCCGCGAAGCAGAGGCCGCCGAACTGGACCGGCTGCGCGATGCACTGCGCAACTCCCTCGACCTGGGAGTCTTCCCGCGCCAGGGAATCGAGTGGTACCGGAGCGCCTACGTTGAGGCCTTCCTTTTCATGTACGATACCTCCTTCTACGATCGAGAGGCCGGACGCTACCGCATCGACGAGATCCTCGACGACGGCGAGCGCGAGTTCGGCGGTTACGACATCATCCTCCTCTGGCAGTCCTATCCCCGCCTTGGCATCGATGACCGCAACCAGATCGACTACTACCGCGAAATGCCGGGCGGCCTGCCGGGGCTGCGCCAACACACGACCCCGGTCGATCAGTTTCCCGGCGGCGCCAGCCACGTCGGCTGCCTCGACATGGCCGGCAACGTCTGGGAGTGGACCGAAAGCGAACGCGACGACGGCCACACCCGCTTCGCCATCATTCGCGGCGGCAGCTACCTGAAGGTAGCAGGCAGCATCTGGTACAACGCCAGCGGCGCGCAGCCCAATGATTGCCACGAGAAGATATTGCTGATGTATCCCGGGTTGGACCGCTGCGGCACTGTCGGCTTCCGCTGCGTCAAGGACGCCGCCACATCCGGGTAGGAAGCGAAGAGGCGTGACGAAGCGCGACTCCTCGCGGTTCTCATTTCAATCAAGGAGCGAAGATGACGAACGACCTGACACCGCAAGCACGCATGGCGCAGCTCAAGCAGAATGGCTTCTGTGTCATCGAAAAAGTGGCCGACGAGTGGCTCATCGCCAGGACGCGGGCCTGCGTAGATAAGGCCCTGGCGGAAGTTGACGCCGAACGGCTGGCCAGGACCAAGTCCCCCGGCAGCCTGATCGACTCCGACAACTACCCTGAGTTGGCTGATTTGATAGGCAATCCCCGCGTGCTCGCCGAACTCGACCGCATGGGCCTGAAGGACATAAGGTTCTGGAAGGCCGTGATCATCAGCAAGCCGCCGGGCGGTCCCCGGCTCTACTGGCACCAGGACTGCCTGATGTGGCAGGACCCGCGCGCCTACAGTGACAGACCACCGATGATCTTCCTCATGTACTACCTGGAGGACACGACGCGCCAGAACGGATGCCTGCGCCTTCTTGCCGGGACGCACCGCCACCGTCACATCCTCCACGACATGGGAGAGGCGCACACCAGAGAGATCAACCGCATTGACGACCCGGACGAGCCTTGTTTCCGTGACTACCCCGGCGAGGTCGACGTACCGGTCACAGCCGGCGATGTTGTGGTCGGGGACGCGCGCATGTTCCACTCGTCGCATACCAACCTTTCGGACGAGAAACGGACGGTGATTACCATCTGGTTTCACCCGTTCTTTACCGACCTGCAGGAGCCGACGCAGAGCTGGATCCACGACTACATGCACAGGCAGCACGCCAACTGGCCGCAGGAGGCGCTCGCCAAGATCGAGCCGCTCATCCCTGACTATAGCGGCGCAGTCGCGCCGATGGTGCAGAATCGAATGCCCGACAATCGCTTGCGCTGGCCCGAGGCGGTGGCCGCCGGCTAGCCGCAAAGTGCCGGCGTCGAGGGACCATGACCACAGTTCACACGATTTACATCGGGCTGATAGAACATGTACAGATTCCCAACCCTCCCCAGGAGAAAGAGATGAGAATTCTAATCACCGGCATCACCGGCAAAATTGGTCGCTATCTGGCGCCGGAACTTGCCCGCGACCACGAGGTCTATGGCATCGACCTTCTCCCCTCCGACTGGCCCAACGCCACCCAAGCCGATCTCTGCGACCCCGACGCGCTGCCGCCCGTCTTCGAAGGCATGGACGTGGTCATCCATCTGGCTGCCGACCCCCGCCACGAGGTCGAGATCGGCTGGGAGGAGTTGACCAACCCCAACCTGATAGCCACTGCCCGCATGTACGACGCCGCTCACGACGCCGGTGTGCGCCGCGTCATCTTCGCCAGTTCGATGCACGTCATGGGCGCCTACGAGTGGGATGAGCCGTACCTTTCCATCCTTTCAGGGCGTCACGACGGCCTGGACCCGGCCGCCATTCCACTGGTCAAAGGGGATGATCCGGGCAGGCCGGACAGCCGCTACGGCGCAACCAAGATCTTCGGCGAGTCGTTGGGCCGCTACTACACCGAGGGCGGCAACATCGACCGCCCTGACGAGCGTCCGATGGAGGTCATCTGCGTCCGTCTTGGCACGCTGCCGGCCTCCGATCGCCCCGGTGGTGACTATCGTTCGCTGGTGAGCTGGTTCAGTTATCGCGATGCGGGCGGCTTTTTCCGGGCCTGTGTTGAGCGGCCTGGCATCAGCTATGAGATCATCTACGGGGCGTCCAACAATAAGTGGAAGATTTACGACACGCCCTACGCGTGGGAGCTGCTGGACTTCATGCCCGTCGACAGTGCGGAACACCACTGGCGTAAAGAGTAACCGACATCGCCCCGCCTACACCGCGGCGCAACACGGGAGGACAACCGATCATGACAGTTGGAGAAGGCGATTTTCGCTACGAACTGGACGATTCCTGGCCGATACTACCCGAAGGATGGTCGCTCGGCTCCGTGCCCGATCTGGCGATCGATTCGCGCGATCGCGTCTTTGTCTTCTGCCGCCATAAACATCCCGTCGTCGCCTTTGAGGCGGAGACCGGGAAATTCATCACCTCCTGGGGTGAAAATGAATTCACTGAGCCGCACGGTATCTTCATCGACGCCGATGACAATGTTTGGGTCACCGACCGCCAGGAGCACGTCGTCACCAAGCACACGCAGCATGGTGAGAAGCTGCTCGAACTGGGCCGCCGCGGCTGGGCCATGATGACGGTAACGCCCTACGGCACCTCTTTGGACCCACCTTTCAACATGCCGGCCGGCGTTGCCATCGCCCAGGACGGTTGCATCTTCGCCGCCGACGGCTACGGCAACCGCCAGGTCCACCGCTTTTCCGCGGAGGGCGAGCTGGAAATCTCCTGGGGAACGTCCGGCCTGGAGCCGGGCCAGTTCGCGCTGGTACACAATATCGGCATCGACACACAGGGTCGGGTTCTGATCTGCGACCGCGAGGCCAACCGCATTCAGCTCTTCGATCGCGATGGGAATTTCATTACCATGTTTGAAGATGTACACCGGCCGGGCGACGTCTATTGCAGCCCCGACCAGTTCGTCTATGTCGCCGAGCAAGGCAGCGCAATGGGCAAGGGGCCTCTCCCCTGCGGCATCTCCATCTTCCATGAATCAGGGGAGTTGGTTTGCCGCTTCCGCGGCCCCGAAACCGGCCTGCGTATGCCGCACGGCATCTGGTGTGATTCGAAGGGAAACATCTTCGTGGCCGAGCTGGGCACCGAAGGAAACCGTGCCCGCAAATTTGTCAGAGTCTGACAGCGAGCAGGTGCAAGGCGCGGGCTGTCCATAGCGTGAGAGCGCCGCATCGCCTGACGTAGGTAGCGATAAGGCAGTCGTGGCGGGGACGGGACTGTTTTCCGCTGGTCTCGACCTTCGTAGGCGAAACCGGCACAACATCGAAAGAAACCGGCAAACCCATAAAATGAAACGCCCACCAGGAGACACTCTATGAGAATTCTACTCACCGGCATCAGCGGTACAGTCGGCAGCCTGTTGGCGCCCGAACTTGGTCGCGACCACGAAGTGTCCGGTGTTGACCTGCGTCCTTCCGACTGGCCAAACGCGACGCAGGCCGACCTCTGCGACCCGAACGCCCTGCCCCCCATCTTCGAAGGCATCGACGTAGTCGTCCACCTCGCCGCTGACCCGCGCCACGAGGTCGAAATCGGCTGGGAAGAGCTCACCAACCCCAATCTGATCGCCACCGCGCGCATGTACGACGCTGCCCATGACGCCGGCGTGCGCCGCGTCATCTTCGTCAGCTCGATGCACACAATGGGCGGTTACGAGTTTGACGAGCCTTACCTGTCGATCGTTTCCGGCCGCCTGGACGGCCTCGACCCGGCCTCCATTCCCCTGGTTAAGGGCGATGCCCCGGCCAGGCCGGACAGCCGCTACGGGGCGACCAAAATTTTCGGCGAGTCCCTGGGCCGTTACTATACCGAGGGCGGCAACATCGACCGCCCTGACGAACGCCCGATGGAGGTCATCTGTGTACGGCTTGGAACGTTGCCCCGGTCCAACCGGCCTGAAAAGGACTACCGTTCGATGGTGAGCTGGTTCAGCCGGCGCGATGCGGTCGGCTTCTTCCGGGCTTGCGTTGAGCAACCCGGCATCAACTACGAGATCATCTACGGTGCGTCTAACAATACGTGGAAAATCTATGACACACCCTACGCCTACAATCTGTTGAATTTCGTTCCTGAAGACAACGCTTCAGAACACTGGCGCAAGCAATAACAGGAGGTCTACCAATGTTGACAGTTGGACATGGCGATTTTCGCTTCCAGCAGGACGATACCTGGCCCACTCTGCCTGAAGGGTGGATTATGGATCATCCTTCCGGTATTGCGGTTGATTCGCACGATCGGGTCTATGTATTCAATCGCAACAAGCACCCAATGATCGTCTTCGAGGCCGACACAGGTGAGTTTGTTACCTCTTGGGGCGAAGGCGAATTCAAGGAGCCGCACGGCATCTTCATCGACGACGAAGACCATGTGTGGACCACTGACCGCAATGACCACACCGTCGTCAAGTACACGCGCTACGGCGAGAATCTGCTCGAACTGGGCACGCGCGGCTGGGCAAATATGACGGTAACGCCCCAGGGCACGACGCTCGATCCGCCGTTCAACATGCCCGCCGGCGTCGCCATTGCCCAGGACGGCTGCATCTTTGTCGCCGACGGCTATGGCAACCGGCAGGTTCATCGTTTCTCAGCGGAAGGCGAGTTGGAGCTCTCGTGGGGAACGTCCGGGACGGAGCCGGGTCAGTTCGCGCTGGTACATAACATCGGCATCGACACGCAGGGGCGGGTACTGGTATGTGACAGGGCAAACCATCGCATTCAGTTTTTCGACCGCGAAGGGCAGTTCATTCAGATCTGGGACGATGTCCAAGCACCAGGCGGTGTCTACTGCAGTCCCGAGGGGCTGATCTACGTCGCCGAACAGGGCGGGGGAGGGGTCGTCTCGATCTTCAGCGAAGCCGGCGAACTGATCTGCCGTTTCCGCGGTGAGGAAGCCGGCCTGCGCGGCGTACACAGCATTTGGATCGATTCGAAAAAGAATCTCTTCATATCGGAGTTGAGCCACCACGGCCATTGCGTGCAGAGATACGCCAAAATCTAGCTGCAGGTTCCGGTTGACACCAGGGCTAACCTTGCGGTTTTTGGGTCTGCCCTGGATTTTTCGCGCGCTTGACATCGCCATCTTCCTATGGATAATTCACTCAAAACCCCCTGCGGGAGACAGTCATGAAAATCCTCATCACCGGCATCACCGGTACGATCGGCAGTTTCCTGGCGCCTGAACTTGCCCGCGACCACGATGTATACGGCATCGACCTTCTCCCCTCGGACTGGCCCAACGCCACCCAGGCCGACCTCTGCGACCCCGACGCGCTGCCGCCCGTCTTCGAAGGCATGGACGTGGTCATCCATCTGGCTGCCGACCCCCGCCATGAGGTCGAGATTGGCTGGGACGAACTGACCAACCCCAACCTGATCGCCACTGCCCGCATGTACGACGCCGCCCACGACGCCGGCGTGCGCCGCGTCATTTTCGCCAGTTCGATGCACACCATGGGCGGTTATGAGTTTGACGAGCCCTACCTGTCAATCCTTTCCGGCCGCCTCGACGGCCTGGACCCTGCCTCCATCCCACTCGTCAAAGGCGATGATCCGGGCAGGCCGGACAGCCGCTACGGCGCCACGAAGATATTCGGCGAGTCGTTGGGCCGCTACTACACCGAGGGCGGCAACATCGACCGCCCCGACGAGCGCCCGATGGAGGTCATCTGTGTCCGTCTTGGCACACTGCCGCCATGGAACCGCCCCGGCAGTGGATACCGTTCGCTGGTGAGTTGGTTCAGCCATCGCGATGCCGCCGGCTTCTTTCGTGCCTGCGTTGAACGCCCCAACATAAACTACGAGATCATTTATGGCGCTTCCAACAACAAGTGGAAGATCTACGACACGCCCTACGCCTGGGAACTGTTGGATTTCATGCCCGTCGACAGCGCCGACGACCACTGGCGTAAGGAGTAACCATTACCCCTGCGCGCCGCGGTCGCGCGCCACATCGGAGGACAACCGATTATGACAGTTGGATATGGCGATTTTCGCTATGAACTGGACGATTCCTGGCCGAAGGTGCCCGAAGGATGGTTGCTCGGTTCGGTGCCTGACCTGGCGATCGATTCGCGTGACCGAGTCTTTGTCTTCTGCCGCCACAAGCACCCGGTGGTGGCGTTTGAGGCTGATACTGGAAAATTCATCACCTCCTGGGGTGAGGGTGAATTCACCGAGCCGCACGGCATCTTTATCGACGCTGAGGACCATGTGTGGGTCACCGACCGGCAGGAGCACGTCGTCACCAAGCACACGCAGCACGGTGAGAAGCTGCTCGAACTGGGCCGCCGCGGCTGGGCCATGATGACGGTGACGCCCTACGGCACCACCCTGGATCCGCCCTTCAACATGCCGGCCGGCGTGGCCATTTCCCAAGACGGCAGCATTTTCACCGCCGACGGTTATGGCAACCACCAGGTCCATCGTTTCTCCGCGGAGGGCGAGCTTGAGTTGTCCTGGGGTACCTCCGGCATTGGGCCGGGACAGTTCGCGCTGGTGCACAATATTGGCATCGACACGCAGGACCGGGTCCTCATCTGTGATCGAGAGTCCAGCCGCATTCAGATCTTCGACTACGAAGGGCAGTTCATCACGATGTGGGAAGACGTGAACGGCCCCGGCGATGTCTACTGCAGCCCCGACCAATTGGTCTACGTCGCCGAGCAGGGCGGCTCCTTGGGCAAAGGCCCGGCGCCGATCGGCGTCTCGATCTTCCACGAGTCAGGCGAACTGGTCGGCCGCTTCCGCGGGACCGAGACCGGCCTGTCCATGCCGCACGGCATCTGGTGCGATTCGCACGGCAACATATTTGTAGCGGAACTGGGCACCGAAGGCAACCGCGCCCGCAAATTCGTCAAGATTTAGCGGCGAACGGCAAAGAACCGCGGACTGTCCACAAACTGAAGAAACGCGGAACGTTAGAAATTGGGTTGACTCCCTTCTCAAAACCGCGTCTACCAAGTCTGGCGAGGAAGAAAGGACCGATGAACGCAACTGCACCGCCGATAGCCGGCCTCTGCACCTATGCGCAGGGCGCCAAACCGGGCTACAGTATTGAACACACAGTACAGTTGCTGCGGCGCTATCTGTTTGTCGAGAGCCAGACGATGCGTTGTCTGGTCGCCCATTTGAACGGAGTGCCGGAGTGGGAGGTGAAGTGCGGCCTCTCGCTCCATCTGTGGCAGGACGCTGAGCATTGCACCTGGCTGCGCGACCGGGTCAAGGAGATGCGAACGCCGCCCCTCCACCTGGACCGCATCCCTGACCCGGCGCTGGACGCCTTCTTCCAGGAGTTGATCCGTTCCCGCACCACGCTTGAACTGCTGACCGGCGTATACCGGGTGCTCAAACCGGCCACCATCGCGGCCATGCAGCAGCGCTACGAAGAAATTCGGAAGCGCTTTCAGGCTATCCTCGACCAGGACCAGGCGTTGCCGAGAGCGGAGTGGTGGGATGCCTTCTATCAGCAGGTACCTCGCCAGGAAAAACAGGAGGAAACAGTTTGACGAGTTGTTCGGTCCTTTGCCTGGCGCTGACGCCTGACGGGGAACGCAAACGCATTGAACCAGACCATTAGCCAGAGGTGAATCCATCCAATTGACCCACAGGAATTTTTTCATTTCCACAAAGGAGGAGGAGAGATGAAGCAGACCAAGTTTTCGTGGCTGTTGGGGATCGTGATGGTCGTAGCTCTTGTACTTTCAGGTTGTGTCGGCGCAGCCGAGCCTGAAGCAGCTGCTGAGGAGATGGCTGAACCCGCCGCCGAGGCGGAAGAGGCCTCGGAACTTCCTCAGATTGTCCCGATTGAAGGGCCGGACATCATCCTCGATGAGTCAATGTGGCCCACGGCATTCAGTGAAGCGCCGGTGCTGGCGGAAATGGTCGCGGCTGGCGATCTGCCGCCGGTTGAGGAACGCCTGCCGGCAGATCCGATGGTCATCAAGCCTTTGAATGAAATCGGCAAGTACGGCGGAACCTGGCGGCGCGGCTTCACTGGCCCGGCCGACGGCGAGAACATGATGCGCATCAATAACTCGTCGAGGCTCCTCGCCTGGGACTACTCCGGTTCCTACATCGTACCCAGCCTGCTCGCAGGTTGGGACATTCAGGATGACAGTCGCAAGTACATCCTCTATCTCCGTGAAGGCGCCAAGTGGTCCGATGGCATGCCTTTCACCGCCGACGATTTCCTCTTCTGGTACGAGGACGTCGCCCTCAACGAGGATATCTTCCCCAGCCCGCCGCCGGAAATGGTTATCGCCGGCGAACCGGGCCTGATGGAAAAGATTGACGACTATACGATCTCCTACACGTTCAAGGAGCCGTATCCCCTCTTCCTCGACATCCTTGCCGGCCATAATATGGTGGCGGCTGCGCCTGAAGGCAGCCTGGGAACAGGTGGCGGCGGATACGCGGCCAAGCATTACATGAGCCAGTTCCTCCCGAAATACTCCTCTGAGGAGGAAGTGACCGCAATGGCCGAGGAGTTGGGATTCGAGAGTTGGCTGGATATGTACCTCTTCCATTCCTATCCCGCCCGCAACCCCGATCTGCCCGTGATGAGCCCCTGGGTCACAGATCGCCCCGTCATCGATCCGATCTGGGTGATGAAGCGCAACGCCTACTATTGGGCAGTCGACACGGAAGGTAATCAGCTCCCTTACATCGACGAGATCGTGATCAATCTTGCCGAGGATAGAGAAGTCCTCCTCCTGCGCGCCCTCGCAGGAGAAATTGACTTCCAGGGTCGCCACATCAGCATCTCGAGGCTGCCCGTCCTGATAGAGAACATGGACACAGGCGACTACCGGGTCGATATCGGCCGTGGATTCTGTCATTCGGCCGGTTTCCACTTCAACCACAGTTACGACGGTGACGCCGAGGTTCAGCAGTGGATACGAAACGTAGACTTCCGCCGCGCCCTCTCTCTGGGGATCGATCGCGACCAGATCAACGAGGCCTACTTCCTGGGGCTGGGCGTGGGTGGCTCGGTGATGTGTTCACCCGACCTGCCCTCAACCGCAGGTGAAGAGTTCGTGACAAGGTGGGCTACCCACGAGCCCGATCAGGCCAACGAAATGCTTGACGCCATCGGGCTGACCGAGATGGACGACGAAGGTTACCGGCTGCGGACGGACGGCTCCGGAGACCGGCTGCGCATTGAGATTGGCATGGTCGCAGGCGGCAACGAGCCGATTGCCGAAATGGTGAAAGACCACTGGAAGGATATCGGCATCTGGGCAGACCTCAAGGCCCAGGAGCGCAGTCTGTTCGAGACGGAAGCTCGCGCCAACAAGCACCAGATCGGAATTTGGGGCAACGGCGGCGCTTCCCAACTCTGGCTCTACCCCCGCCACGTCTTACCTGTGAATACGAACGAGGCGTACATGGGACCGGAGATCGCCAGATGGTTTGTCAGCGGCGGCGAGGATGGCATGGCGCCACCCTATCCCGAGATGGAAAGGGCGCTTGAACTGTTCAGGCAGGGCGCCTCCGTGTCCGCCGAAGAACGCAATAAGATCGGCCAGGAGATCTGGATGCTCGTGGTTGACCAGGTTTGGAGCATGGGTACGGTCGGCCAGTCAGCAGGTGTCTCCGTTACCAAGAACAACATGGGCAATGTTCCCCGGCGCGGCTGCCCGGCGCAGCACTGCCGGACGCCTGCCAGCGGCCATCCGCCGTCCTGGTACTTCACCGATCAGTAGAAGCTGGAATGCATCTGCCCTCGTCTTACTAGGGGCGATGCCGCCAAACTTACCGGTTAGAGGCTGATACGCTCCTTCAGCCCTGATCAAGTTGTGAGTTTGTCGAGGTCAAACGCGTATGAACTCTCCCGGGCGCCCCAGTTGGGTGTGCCCGGGAGAGTCATGCGCACCAACTGCACGAGTCGCGCTGTTTTGCCGCCTTTCGCGGAGGCTGTAGGATGCTTGCTTACCTTGCCCGTCGCGCCGTCTTTGCCATCTTTACATTGTGGGCTGTCTCGGTGCTCTCCTTCATCATCATCCAGCTCCCTCCCGGGGACTTTGTCGACGCCTACATGGCTCAATTGGCTGTCATGGAGACCGATGTCTCGGAGCTGCAGATGGAGGCCATGCGCCGCCAGTATGCCCTGGACAGGCCCATTCACGAACAGTACCTGAGATGGATTGGAAATATGGTCCAAGGCAACTTCGGCGTCTCGATGCTGTGGAAGCAGTCGGTCCGCGATGTGATCGGAGACAGGCTTGCGATGACAATGGCCGTCTCACTGGGGGCGGTCCTGCTTACTTGGGCCATTGCCGTGCCCATCGGAATCTATTCGGCAGTGCGTCAGTATTCGATCGGCGATTATGTTTTCACCTTTGTCGGTTTCATCGGTCTGGGGGTACCCAATTTCCTTCTTGCCCTGGTGCTGATGTACCTGGGCTTCTACCTTTTCGGGGCGAATGTCGGCGGTCTGTTTTCGCCGGAATTCCAACTGGAACCGTGGAGTTGGGCCAAAGTGAAGGACTTGCTCTATCATCTCCCCCTGCCGGCCTTTGTTGTCGCCCTCAGCGGTACCGCAGAGTTAATCCGGGTACTGCGGGCGAATCTGCTTGACGAGCTGCGCAAGCCCTATGTGATAACGGCGCGGGCGATGGGGCTGGCAGAGCACCGCCTGATCCTGAAGTTTCCGGTGCGCGTCGCTCTCAATCCCTTCGTCAGCACGATCGGCTATCTGTTGCCCTACATCCTGTCCGGCAGCGTTATCGTCTCTGTCGTTTTGAGCCTGCCGACGGTTGGGCCGATTCTCCTTGGGTCCCTTATCGCACAGGACATGTTCCTGGCTGGAACGATTGTCCTGATGCTCGGCTCGATGACCGTCATCGGCACTTTCTTGTCCGACCTGCTGCTGATGTGGATCGATCCGCGCATACGTCTTGGCATGATTTAGTAAGAGAAAAATGGTAGCTGGCATCCGACGACCGTTTCCTTAGCAGTCCTCTTGGTAATGACCACTGAGCAAAGAATTGTGGTAGGTGAAGAACAAATAACTGTCGACAGCGAAGAGCGAATCTTCGTTGCCGGCCAGATGCAACTGATGTGGTGGCGGTTTCGCAAGCACCGCGTCGCAGTAGCGGCAACCGTAATTGTCGCCGCCTTCTACATCGTTGTGCTGGGCGCAGATTTTTTTGCCTACACGGACCCTGAATCTACAGAAGCTTACCGCTCCTTGATGCCGCCTCAACCCGTACACTTCTTTGACGACGGTTGGTTCAGCCCCCATGTCTACCAGGTCGATGGAAAACGTGACCTGAGAACATTCAAGCGAGTCTACGAGGCAGATCCTGACCGGAAAATACGGGTTCGCCTCTTTGCACGCGGCTACAAATACGATTTCCTGGGATTCATTCCGTCTGACCTCCATCTGTTCGGCGTTGAGGGCGCCGGCGTGGAGGAGTCTCTGTTCTTCCTTGGAACGGACTCGTTGGGCCGCGATGTCTGGTCCCGGCTCATACATGCCTCCCGCACCTCCCTGACGATTGGACTGATCGCCGTTGCACTCAGTCTCGTGCTCGGGGTGATACTAGGAGGGATATCGGGCTTTTACGGCGGCGTCGCAGACAACATTATCCAGCGCCTCATCGAGATACTTCGCTCCATCCCTACCATCCCGTTGTGGATGGGGCTGGCTGCAGCCGTCCCCAGACAGTGGAGCGTTGAGCAGGTCTACTTTGCCATTACAATCGTTATCGCGTTGCGGGGCTGGACCGGTCTGGCACGAGAGGTGCGCGGCCGCTTCCTTTCATTGCGCGAGGAGGATTTTGTGACAGCCGCCGAATTGGCCGGATGCAGCCGCAAACGCATCATCTTCCGCCATATGGTGCCCTCCTTCCAGAGCCACATCATCGCTACCGTCACCTTATCTGTGCCTGCCATGATTCTGGCAGAGACCGCGTTGAGTTTTCTCGGGCTGGGTCTGCGCCCGCCTGCCATCAGTTGGGGCGTCATGCTCCAGCAGGCGCAGAATGTAGAGACGGTCGCGCTGTCGCCCTGGCTGTTGCTGCCGGCTATTCCCGTCGTTGTCGTGATCCTGGCCTTCAACTTCATGGGAGACGGATTGCGAGACGCAGCCGATCCTTATGGCATTTGAAATCGTGTCCAGAGGCGCTGCCTGTCCACCCGTCACTGAGAACCGGCCACTGTAGTTATGCAAAACGACAATCAGCCGATTTTATCGGTGCGCAACCTGAAAACGAGCTTTTTTACCGACGAGGGAGTCGTCCGTGCGGTGGACGGCGCCAGCTTCGACGTACGCCTTGGTCAGACACTCGGCATTGTCGGTGAGAGCGGCTGCGGTAAGAGCGTTACAGCCCTTTCCATTCTCGGCATCGTGCCTCGACCCGGTCGCATCGTGGAAGGGGAGATCGTGCTGCGCCGGGAAGTCGAAGGCGGCCAATCGCAGGAGGTGGCCCTGACTTCTCTGGGCGAAAACAGCAAAGAGATGCGTTCGATTCGCGGCGCAGAGATCGCCCTCGTTTTCCAGGAGCCGATGACCTCCCTCAGCCCCGTCCACACCATCGGCAACCAGATAATCGGAGCCGCCCGTCTGCACCGCCAGCTCTCGAAGCAGGAAGCCCGGGAGATGGTGATCGAACTGCTTGGCCTTGTGGGGATTGCCCGGCCCGAGACAGCCGTGGACTCCTATCCAATGCAGCTTAGCGGCGGCATGCGCCAGCGCGCCTTAATCGCTCTCGCCCTTTCTTGCGATCCCAGAATCCTCATTGCCGACGAACCGACGACCGCCCTGGACGTGACCACCCAGGCACAAATACTCGATCTCCTGCGCTCGCTACAGGAACAGAAGGGGTTGGCGATCATGCTGATCACCCACAACATGGGGGTGATCGCGGAGATGGCCGACCAAGTCGTGGTGATGTACCTGGGTCGCGTGGTGGAAGAAGGCCCTGTAGAAGCAGTCTTTGGGGAATCGAAGCATCCTTACACACAGTCGCTGCTGCGCTCGATCCCCAGCATCCATTCGACGCCCAAGGTGCAGTTGCCCACGATCAGCGGGACCATTCCCCACCCATACAACCGGCCCACCGGGTGCCCATTCCACCCCCGTTGCCCGGACGTAATAGCGGGCGTCTGCGACCGGCATGAGCCTGAGTTACATACGATTGGAGATGAGCACCTGGTGAGCTGTTTCCTCTATCATCCGGTACCGGAAACCAACGAGTAGCGGTCTGTTTCGACTACGGGTCAACAGCCCCCGTCAGTCACCGACTGGAATAATGGAAGACGATCAAGTACTGCTGGAAGTAAAAGGGCTACAGAAATTCTTCCCGATTCGGAAGGGCTTCCTGCAACGCGTAGTGGGCCAGGTCCGCGCGGTTGACGGATTAGATTTTCGCGTTTACAAGGGCGAGACTTTCGGCATTGTCGGAGAGAGCGGCTGCGGCAAGACGACCGCCTCCCGCTGTATCGTGCGGGCGCTTCAGCCTTCTGCCGGAGAAATCTTCTTCCGCGTCAACGACGGTGAATTGACTGACATCGCCAATCTGTCCAGGGACGAACTGCAACCCCTGCGCCGCCACATGCAGATGATCTTCCAGGACCCCTTCTCCTCGCTGAACCCGCGCATGACCCTGTTCGACATAATCGGCGAACCCTTGCTCGTGCACGGGATGACGGCCCGCCAGCAACGTATCGAACGCGTGGAGGAA
Source organism: Caldilineaceae bacterium (assembly GCA_965221345.1). Classification (GTDB taxonomy): domain Bacteria; phylum Chloroflexota; class Anaerolineae; order Caldilineales; family Caldilineaceae; genus Bin5. The sequence continues at coordinate 2,188,789 of CBDCSD010000002.1, read as the reverse complement.
CTGCTCGGCCTGGTGGGACTGCGACCCGAATTCCTGCAACGCTTTCCCCACGCCTTCAGCGGCGGCCAGCGCCAGCGCATAGGTATAGCCCGCGCACTCGCTCTCAACCCGAGCCTGATTGTGGCCGACGAGCCGGTTTCGGCGCTCGATGTGTCGGTGCAGGCGCAGATCCTGAACCTTCTGCTGGAGTTGCAAAGCCGCCTCGGCCTCACCTATTTGTTCGTGGCGCACGACCTCAGCGTCGTCAAACATATCTGCGACCGCGTCGCCGTCATGTATGTCGGTCGCGTGGTCGAGACTGCAGAGACGAAGCAACTCTTTGAGTCGCCAAAACATCCCTACACCGAAGCCCTGCTCTCCGCTGTGCCCCAGCCCGACCCGAGCCTGCGCTCGCAGAGAATCATCCTGGAGGGCGAAGTGGCGGACCCCGCCAACCCGCCGCCGGGCTGTTATTTCCACCCGCGCTGCCGCTACGCCGTCGACATCTGCCGCGAGCAGACCCCCGAACTGGAGGAGGTTTCGCCCGGCCACGCGGTGAGCTGTCACCGCGCGCTCGAACTGGACCTGGCGGGCACTTTGGACGCGCCCGTTTCAAAGGCAGCGCACTCCTAGCCTTTGGGGATGCCCTCTATTCAATTTGTCGTTCTGGAATTCTGGTCGGCGCGGTTCAGCACGGTTGGAAAGAAGGGGCGAGCGGTTTTTTCTCTCCTCACTGCGTCATTGCTTCTGCCTTCGACGCCCAGCGACAAATTGACCCCTATGCGCTGTAGGCTTTGATCATATCGATCAGCAGGGCGATCTGCGCACGACCTCCTTTAGCCGGCGTAAGCGGCGTCTTTCCATTCACGATACAATCGTGGAAGTGAATCAGTTCCAGCTTGAACGCCTCCTCGTATGAGGCGGTCGTACGCGACTCGCGGTAGTGCTCTCCATCCATCCGCCACTCCTCGACCACGGTGGCGGCATTTTTCAGAAACGGACTGGGAAAGACGATCGACACGATGCTGTCCGGCGCGTAAACGGTCATGGTCTCGTCGAAGACGCGCAAGCCGCGGACCGAGGCAGTGTCAAGCAGGCAACGCAGGTTGTTCGGATAAGCCAGGATCGAGGCGAAGGCTCCGCCTCCATCCCAAATCTCGGTCGACACGACACGCTCCGGCAGGCCGAAAGCGCCGTCCAGAATGTATATGTCGTGAATCGACAGACCCAACATCTTGCCGTAGGCGCGCATGACCGGTTCGGGTTGGGCTCCGATAGCGCGTTGCCGGCTGTCCTGGTGGAGCTGCTGCATCCTGTTCTTCTCGGCCGCGTCTATGTCATCGACACGCACGATTTCATAGTGTTCGAGAAAGAAGTCGTTGGGGCCGCCGATATCATAAAGGCGGATAAGACTCGGGTCTTGCATCTGCTGGATGCGTTCGCGGCCGGCGACATAGCCGGGGTCGTAGCGCTTGTGATGGCCGAGCATGGCCACGCAGCCGCTTTGCGCCTGAGCATCCAGGAGTTCGTCGGCCTCATCCAGGTTGTTGCACATGGGCTTTTCGATGAAAACGTGCTTGCCGGCCCGCAGCGCATCCGTTGCCGGCTGCGCGTGGTCCTGCGTCAGCACCATCACTGCGTCCAGGTCGGCGCGTTCCAACATCTCGCGGTAATCGCTGGTTGTATGCTGGACGCCAAACTTTGCGCCAACGGCCTGAACCGTGCCGGGGGACAGGTCGCACAGGGCCGCGACCTCAAAGAGTTCCGGCAATTCGAACAGATGCGGCAGGTGCATCACCTGCGCGATCATGCCGGTACCGATCAGCCCAATTTTGACTGGCTTACTTACCACAATATGGCTCCTTTGCATGGCAAGGATGACAAGAGATCCAGCCGGTCTCAAAGAGTAGCGACAAATGCGTCAACACTGAGTTCAGCCGGAACCTGGTCGAAGTAGTAGCGGGTCTCTTCACCCTGAAAGCCGGGTGTCCACTGATCTTCCCCGGCCTGCAACAGATCGTCGACGAACTTGAAGCGCGTCCACAGAATATCGGCTTCCTGCTCGGTGAAGCGAGCGGCCAACGGCTTGCCCCACTGGAGAGTCATGGGGTGAATTTGCGTCGCCCACATCCGTTCCTGCTGTGGCAGGCGGTCGAAGTGCGGGCTCTTGAGGTGATGAATACGTTTGGCGCTCTTGCTAAGAAAGATGGTGGAGAGCAGCCTGCCTTTTTCGCCGCGGTTCGGATGCAGCCGGTCCAGAGCGGCCATGTGGGCGGGGCCATCACTGTTGATTACCGCCCGGAGCGCCCCCTCGATCAGATCTATCGTCCGCTCGCTGCGCTCGTTCCAACGGTTGAATGACGCCTGCGACGCGGGGGACAGATGTTCAAGGTAAGAGAGGTCCTCGTAATGGCTGAACTCCGAAAAACCGCCGTGAATGGTGCGGCGCATGTTGGCATTGTAGCGGCTGCCCCAGTGCATAAGGGGCAAGATATAGGCCGCGCCATCGCCGGCCGCCAGATGGGTCTGAATGGCGCCGGGCAAAGGTGTGCTTGCATCCGCGTTTAGCGCCGCGTTCTCCGCCTCCGTGTTGAAGCGGACATGGCTGCCGGGTACAACCCAGAGAACGCTGTCGTCGTAGAGCGGCAGATTCCATTGCACGTATCGCGGCCCATTCTCCAGGATGTCATCGGTATAGCCTTGCAGCGGCGCGGTGTGGGGCGGATAGAAGTCGCGGTGCCAGCCGCGATGGTCAGCAGTCTCGTGGTCGCGCACCGGGTTACACATGAGCATCATCTGGGTGACAGCGGCGTCTTCCACGCCCAGCAAGCGGCTACTGACGCCTTGCATGTTCTCGTGCAGCCAACACTCGACTGCGCCGACAGTCTGCGCATCGATGTGGCCAGCCAGCGCCTCCAGATTGAGGCGGGGCTGGGCGCTGGTCTCCCAGACGCCTGCGGGCGGGTCGTGCGGTTCCCGCTCGCGCGCCCAGATCACTTTCTGCCGCTCGACGAGCAGTTCATAGGCCTGCCGCAGTTCGGCCAGCTGTTGCGGCGGAATGACCTGCCGCAGGATCACATATCCTTCTTCCAGAAACTGATCGCGATTGAATTCCATGGCTGTTTTCTCTCTCCATTCTCATCGCGAGAAGTCGCTACCCGTCTTGGTTCATGTTCGCACTGTGGATAGCGAATCGACGCGCATGTCTAATTGATAACCCGGCAGTTGGCGAGCATCTTGCGGCCTCGCTCCGAGAAACTGTCGATCTCCGCCTGCGTCGTTTCCATTGGCACGCGTTGCCCAAACCAGGGCAGAGAGTAGCAGATCACCAGCTCTGGCCGCGGGTGATCCGAGCGATTGGGCGTGCCGCGGTGGAGCGTACGCGGGTCCTGGATCCACAGCGTTCCTTTCTTCAGATTGAGACGGCGGCGGCTGGGAAACTCCCCTGCTTCCAGGATCTCGTCGTAGCGCGTCTCCATCTCCGGGTCAGCGAGGTATTGGGTGCATGGCAGTATCTCGAAGCTGCCGTTTTCCTCAAAAGTGTCCACCAAGGGGAATTTGACGCCAAAATGGGGACAATTCTCAAGGCCAACGTGAGGCACCAGTTTGGATATGCCCGCATCACGGTGCCACTTCTGATACTCGCTGCCCGGGTAGGGGCTATTTGAATGATAGCAGGTTATACGGTAGTCCTCGGTTCCCCAATAGCGGTCAAGAAAATCCAGCACCACCGGATTCTCGTAGATTTCAGGGTCGGCAAACGGCTGCTCCCATGGGACGTAGACCGTATAGCGATTGACCACCTGCAGTCGTCCCTCGAAGACAAGGCGGTTATCGCTACGTCCATACAGTTTGACGCCGCCGGCCGGATCGTTGTGCGCCCGCACCGTTTCCAGATAGGGCAGAAATGCCCCACGGATCCGATCGATCTTCTCGACCGGTATCAGATTTTCGAAGAGCACGTAACCATTGATGCGAAGCTCTGCCAGTTTCAGGTCGAGGTCATACTGGTTTGGAGCTGCCAAGGCTGATTCCTCCTCCTCAGCGAAGATACCGCATATAAGGCGATAGACAACACTCCTCCCCGCCCCTACGCCCGGTGGATTTGCAAGACGGGCCAGAAGTTTCGGTCGGGGGCAGCCGATCCGGCGCCTTGGCCGCGCAGCGATCACTCGAGGTCAAGAGTGTTCCTCAGTCAACCGGCACCCGATAGGATGTTTCTTCGATCCGTTCGTGGTCTGAAGCCCGTGCATTCACCATCGCCCGCTCTGTAACCGGCAGATAGTAATGGGTTTCGGCGTGCAGCGAGATAAACCCCTCCGCGTAGGCAACACCGCCGGACATCCCGAATGCGCCATCGCTGGTCTCGATGCGTTTACGGGCGTAGGCCCCGCCATAGCCCTGGCTGACCAGACAGTCCAGGGCAGCCAGCTTCTTGTCCACCACGTCGGTAATGTCGATAAAGACATCATTATAGTACCCGCCCTCGGATTGCCAGACCTGCCGGGGAATCGCGGCCGCGCCGGTTCCGAAGAAGAAGAGCTGGGCGGTTTTGTGGGGGGGATTGCGGTCGCCGGGATCCACGCCGCCTGCCAGGGCCAGAGCATGAAGTACGATCTGCCCGGTGATGGCATGAGCGTTGGTCAGTCCGTCACCCTCCTTGGGGAAATGGGTTAAGACAATGTCAGGTTTCAGTTGGCGAAAGAGCCGCGCCAGGCGCCTGACAGCCTCGTCCGTGACGAGGAGAACGGCATCATCGGCGCCGAAAAAATGTACGTCTTCAACACCCAACAGATGGCAGGCCTTGCGGGCTTCTTCAACCTTGACGTCGGAGCGCTCGGCAATGAGAGACTGCAGTTCAGCAGCCGCAGGCACTTCGCTGCGGTGGTGCATCTCATCGCTGATGACTTTATCATGGACGCGCGCGCCGTGCGTGAGGACGACACAGCCAACATAGTCGCCGCGCGCGGCGTGATGGGCCATCGTCCCTCCGGATTGGTCGAAAATGTCGGCGGGATGAGCGCCAACCGATAGAATTCGCAACGATTCAGACATGGTTCATGCCTCCTGGTTATTTTAGGGCGAAATCTCCCTGGGAATATGCTCACCTTCGACGAACTGTAGAGCCGAACCTGATCTTGTACCAAAAAGACAAATGGCGTGAGCGGATGACCTTTACGCCCGGGATCCTCGACACGCTCTGCGTAACGGCCCGCGCCAAGGAATCCGGGAGAGTTACGAGAAGAGCAGATCACGCCCCGCCCCAGATCCACTATTCAATCGGGTCCTCGAAGTGGAATGAGTACAACTCTGCGTCTCGCAGGAAGAACCGCAGCTTGCGCCAGTAGGTTCTCTCCCCCGGCCCTCCCCACCGGGAACCCGCCCCCGCCGGGATATCGGGGTTTCCTGCCCATGTCACCGTGTGGGCCACGCTGTCGCCCGTGAACGGATCACAGCGCTCCTTCAGGCAGGGTTCGAGTGCTTCGTCGTACCTGTCTGCCACCTCGACCCGCACCGAGCCGCCCGGCGCGCAGCGGGCGTTGATCACCAGTTTGGTACCCAGGCTGATGAGCGGGCGCGTCACAACAGTTCCCTCGCGATACCTGTTGGCGTACAGCCCGGCGTACCCGTCCTTGCGCAAAGTAGCCAGCCCCAGACCGAACCGCGCATTCAACGGATCGCGCGCCTCCGGATGATCCAAACTCTCGCGCGCGCCGGCCAGGAAGAAATCATGGTGGTAATTCGTGCCGCCGTGATAGAACCAAAGCTCATCCCCCATCTCGATCGGCGGGCTCACCAGCGAGACCATGTAGGCGTCCCAGTACCCCTCCCCCCGCGGGGCCAGGAACGGCTGACGCTTGCCGGTCCGCTGCCAGCGCAGCCCGTCACGGCTCATCAGCAGCTGAACTTCCATCTCGTTGTCAACCGCCTGGAACACGCCGACCGTAGCCAGATGCACATTGCCCATCTTGTACTGCGACATGCCATAGAACGAGTCGTCCAGGTTGTCCTCCTCGTCGTCGGCCGCCGCCACCAGAACCGGCTCGCTCCAGTGCAGAAAGTCGTGGCTGCGGCACTGGAAAACCCGCCGCTGACTGTACGAGGCGAAGTTGTGCGGCTCGCTGGTGATGGTGAAAGAGCGGCGATTCTGCGGATTGCGCATGTTGGTCGCGCCGGCCGCAACCATCATCACATGCCGCGTATTCTGCACGAACTCGCGCGCATATTCATCGTAAAAGAGCGCCGACACGTCGTCGAGTTTGGATCCCAGCATACCGATCGAGGGCAACTCGTCGTAGACGGTCCAGTGGATGCCGTCGGGCGAGCGCGCGCACCTGATGTTGTGAAAACTGGCGATATCGTCGTTCCGCATATGCGAAAACAGCGCGCGAAAGCGCTCCTCCGGGCGGGAGGGATGGGGATCAAGGACGACGTTCATCGAGTGGACTTGCCCGAACTCGCTGTCGCCCAGAACAATGTTGGTCTTGTGGCCGTAAAGTTCGTAGACATCCAGTTCCGGCTTTTGCCAGTGGATCCCATCTTCGCTCTCGGCATAGAGCTGACGCGAGAAAGTGCCAAAAGGGTTGTTCGGGATCGGCTCGGGTGCGGGCGTTCCCGCCATATCCTCATACCAGCACTTGAAGAGGCCATCCTGCGGGTCGCGCAGCACACAGTAGTTCGAATAGGTAAAGTAGGGCACGTGCTCCCAGGGGCGATCCTTGCTGATCAGGGGCGTTTCCAGGCGGCGTGTGGGCCGGTTCCAGCGGCGCGTCACATCCTGCGCCGATTCGATCACGACATTGTCCAGAAACGTCTGTGTAAACTCCTTCACGTACAGATGTGTGCTGTCCCTGCTCAGATCGCGCATGTTACGCCTCCCCGGCCTTCCCTCGCTAATCGGTTGAACCTCATATGTGGGACTGTTGGTTTGTTGGCGGCGAACTCCGTTCAACTCCTGTCAGATCACATGGCCGATTCGGGCGCCATCGGTGGTGGCCTCGAAGATAAAACGGGATGCACTGGCAGCGCCGATGACATGCAGTTCGTGAACCTTGCCAGCCAGCGCCGCGGCCAGCGGATTGTAGGGCCGGCTGCCGGCTGCAATGACAATTCCGTCGAACGGACCGACTGCCTGCTCGCCAGCGGTGTAGATGCTTCTCAGCGTTGCATTTGCCCCGTTAACGCGCGCCAGGTCGTGCCCGACTATGAACGTCACGCCTTGAGCGGCCAGTCGTTGGCAGAGCATCGCCGCGTCCCTTTCGCCCAGGTCGGCGCCGGCCCGGGCCATCGCCGCGACGAAGGTGACCGACACTCCCGCACAGCGTAGGTGGTCCGCAGCTACAAAAGCCGGCGCATGCCCGTCGCGGTCGACGATCAGAACGCGGTTGCAGCTATCCGCTTTGCCTTCAAGTACCTCATGGACGGTCAGGGCGTCCATGTCGCTGCCGTCGAGCCGCGTCCGGATGGGCCCTGAGCCGGTGGCCAGGATCACCGCGTCCGGGTGCAACTCCAGTATGTTATCATGCGTTGCCTCGACGCCTAACTGCACTTCAAAACGACCGCGGGCCGCTTGGCGCTGATAAAACTCTGCGATCGTCGAGAAGCCGCGGCGCAGCGGCGCAGCGCCGGCCAGATGGATCTGCCCGCCGACGCGATCTGCTTTTTCCAGAACGATCACCTCGTGGCCCCGTTCAGATGCGGTGATGGCGGCCTCCATGCCGGCCGGCCCCGCGCCCGCGATCACGACTCGGCGACGAACCGGGGCGGGCGCCGGTGTCGCCCAATCTTTCTCGCGGCCGGTCACCGGGTTGTAGATGCAGCCGACCGGACCTTCGCCGCCGTCACAACAGAACTGACAGCGGATGCAGAGCCGAATCTCTTCCCGCCGGCCGTCGCGCAGCTTGTTCACGAAATGGGGGTCCGCGAAGTGGCCTTTGGTGATGCCGACCACGTCAAGGCAGCCCTCCGCCAGCGCAGCCTCCGCCACTTCCGGCGTGACGATGCCGCCGGCGTGGAACACGGGCAGATCAATCGCGCGGCGCACGCTGGCAACTCGTTTGAGCTGCGCCGCTTCCGGCATATACATCGACCCGGTATGATGGACCGCCCCGCCGACGGTGAGGCTCACATAGTCGATCAGTCTCTTGGCCTTCAGAAGCTCGATCAGGCGAACGCAGTCCTGTTCGTCATAGCCGTCCGGATGCATGTCGTGAGCCTTCAAGCGCACGCCGACGACATGGTCGTCGCCCACGGCTTGCCGCATCGCGGCCAGCGCATCGACGAGCAGGCGGGCGCGATTGGTGAAGTTGCCGCCGTAGGCGTCAGCGCGGCGGTTGCAGGCCGGGCTGAGGAACTGCGAGAAGAGATGATGCTGGTGTGCATGCAGCTCCACCCCATCCGCGCCACCGGCTCGCGCCCGCCAGGCCGCCCGACCGCAACAGGCAACGAGGTCTTGAAGATCCTCCGACGACCAGGAAGCCACGTGCTCCGACGCCAGCATGGGCGGATTGATGATGCCCGGCACCGTGCGCGCAACCGGCGCGGTCGGCATCGGCTCGCAGAATTCGGACAGATGCACCTGGGCGCCGCGGGGACAGAACTGGGCGATGAACTTGGCGCCGTGGCGGTGTACGGCTTGCGTCAGCGTGCGGTAGGAGGCGATGAAACGATCGTCAAGATTCTGGAAGTAGGCCGGGTGATCGCCTTCTCGAACCGAGGTTGCGCCCAGCGTAACCAGCGCGATGCCGCCTTTGGCGCGCTCCTCGAAGTAGGCCCGGCAACTGTCGTTGGGCACGCCGTTGTGGTGCATCCACGACGCCATATGGCCGGTACTGCATATGCGGTTACGCAGCGTCATTCCCTTGACCGTCAGCGGCGAAAAGATATGAGGGTAATCTGTCATTGGTCAGTGGGAGTCGTCCTTGCTTATGGCTGCCATGAGATTGTCGTTTTTCGGCTCCTGGCGCGCCATTCTCGACGTGACATAGCCGTTATCCACTGCAAGCCATCCGCTGGCGGCACTCAGTGCCACGCCAGTTCCCGGAAGTTGTGAACGCGATGAAAAGTGGCGAGATCCGCATCATGGTAGTGGCCTGACTTCCTGCCGGAGCGCGACAGAATCGCCAGGTCGTCACCGTCAACTACCATCGACGGATACATGAACGATTGACTCGAAGAGGGAGCCATGGCAATGCAGCCTACGGGCAGCCAGTTCAGGCCGTCCATGCCGCAGTATAGCATCAGAAAACGTCTCTCCCCGTCAGGCCCGCCGCCCAACTTCTGTGGATGGGCGCCGGAAACGATGTTGCTGGCCATCCAGAACAGCCGCGTGCGTTCATCATAGACGATACAGAACTTGGTCTGTCCGCCGGGCCAGGGATAATGCTGGTCGAACTGCAGGTTCAGATTGGCTCCGTCGTCCTCGAGGTCGAAAACCGCGGCGATGCCTGGAGTGGTACCAGTATGCTTTGGGTTGACGCGGCAGGCAATCCTGAGATGTCCGTTCACATCCATGACATTCCCTTCCAGGTTCCAATCGTCGAACCGCTCCGGCTGGTGATGGTCATGTGCGGTTCTGAACTGCACTGCCGTTTGTGTTGCCGGAATAACCTGGGAAACGCGCCATGCGCTGGAGTCCAGCAGGTCTTGCGAGAGGTCGGCGGCAATCGCAACCGTCGCTTTGTGCTTTTGGTCGAGAACCCAATACAGTTGCCCGCCTCTGATCACCATACTCGTCTGGCAGTTCCAAAAGGCCCCCTCCAGTACCATAGCGGGATCGGACCAGGTTTCGCCCTCGTCATCACTGCGCATGAAATAGACGTCCTGGTGCTGGCGGGGCTGGGTAAACATGTATAGCCTGTTGCCGACGACAAACGGGGTTCCCTCGGCAAACGGCAGGTCAGGCAGCCGCTGCCAGCTTCTGCCGCCGTCAACGCTGCGCGACATCATCAGGTGGTCCGGTCCGACGCCTCGCTGCCAGCACGGGGCGGCGACAAGAAAGTGGCCGCTGGGCAACCGGGCCATACCAGGGTCGTGAATGAAGTACCCTACATGATCGGGAACTTCGGCGGCGATGGTGTAGTTCTGCGCCAGTGGAGGTGAGAAAGGATTTCGGGCGCGTTGGCCCGACGATGAACCATCGCCGCGGCCGTATCCGGCATGGTCGCCAATCTTGCCCGCCGGCGAATGCGCCGCGGCGACAAGGACGCACCAGGGCGCGTCCAGGGTGAGGACCAGTCCCGGCGAACCAATGTCGATGCGTTCACCTTCCCGCATTCGTTTCTGATAGACCGCGCAGTTTACGGCCGTGCCGTCGCTCAATACGCTGGTTGCCGGAACACTCGCCTGGCGAAATCCCATGCGTTCGAGTTGATCCACCCGGCTCGGACTACCTTGTCCTCGCGCAGGGGTGATAGCGTAGGCGACACCTGGCTGGCGGCAGACCTTGCGTGTACCAAAAAGGCTCGAGCGAATGAAGCTCTTGCCCGAAAGCGCCTCCGGCAGCTCGGCAAACGTATGATCTGCATCCAGGAAAAGGCGCGCCCCTTCTTCCAGGGAATCGGTCTCCCATTCGAGCGGCTCAAGCACGGCAGGCGCGCCGCCTAAGATGGCCTCGCCACCGCGGTCGGGCCGCGCCACGGATGAGTTCGTAATGGTTCCCTCCTGCAGAAGGGGGCGGCGGCCCATTTCAGGAGCTGCATCCCCCTGGGGTCTGGATCGGCCAGACTGCGTCCATCTCCCACGCCTCCAGCGAGTGGAGCGTGGCGTTGCCGCCCAGCGAGAAAAGCTGCACGCCCAGGCTGTCGGGGCGCGCCGGATAGATGCGCTTGCCCAGGTAATGGCCGCCCTCGGCAAAGACCTCGACCACGCTGCGGTCGACAAAGACCCGCAACTCGATCGGTTTACCGTAGGAGTGCCTGACGATACAGCGCTGCGACTCACGATTCTTGACCGCCTGACTGACACTCGAGCGGGTAACGTCCAGGACCAGCATCCTGTCAGGACTCATTTTGTCCTGTGGCTGCGTTGAATCATTGGGATTAACATTGAACCGGATCATCGTCTGCTCGGCGCCGTCGGGCGAACAGCATACACTCAACCCGAACTCCTCAGCGCCCTCCCAACTGAAAACCGCCCGGATCTCCAGCCGGTTGCCGCGCACGCTGTCAAGCATGATCGTCGAATCTCCCGCCAAGTGGATGTCGGAGAGCTGCACCCGGTTTTTGCGCAGCGCCTCCAGTTCCTCGACCGGGTTCAGGAGCAGGTCGCCCTTCTCACTCATTGAGAGCGTCATCGGCAGGGCCATGATCCCCGACCAACCCGATGCCCGCTGGATGTAGCCGAATCGCCCCTCGGACAGCCTACCAAAAAGAACGCGCCGGCCATTGCCGTCCAGAAGCGTCTGGCACTCATTCAGGATGCCGGTTCTGTTGGAAAAATTCGTCTCGCCGTAGGCCTGTCTCCCGTACCTTGTGGGGGTGAATCTCTGGTTCTCGTAGGTTCCCGTATAGTATTGCGGCCCGCGACGGTGGCTGGCGAAGAGCAGAACATGCCTGTCGCCCATCGGAAAAAAGTCGGGAACGGCACAGTCCTCACCTATTTCAGTGTGCTCGCCGCCTTCATAGAGGGTATGCAGATATTCCCACTGCACCAGATCTTTCGACCTGAACAGGAAGGCCCTGTCCGGCTCGAGACCGTCGAAAGCCTCCTGGCTGCTGTTTCCCGTAAGCGCATAATAGGTGTCGCCTTCGATCCACGCGCAGGGAGCGCCGTCCACCTTGTACGCGTCGCCGGGCACCGGTGTCGGGATCACCGGGTTCGCTGGATGTTTTTCCCATTCGACCAGCAAGTCATCCCGACTGGTGGCGATGCAGATCCCGCCCGGCACGCCGTGATAAATGATCGTAGGCACGCCGTCCATGTTGACGAAGGCCGTGCCGCTGTAGCAGCCGTCAGGGTCAGAACTGTCCACCGGCGCCAGGGCAATCGGCAAGTCCTGCCAGTGCACCAGGTCTTCGCTGACCGCATGCCCCCAGTGTATCGTTCCCGTTGCCCCGCCGTGATACGCGCCGTAGGGGTTGTGCTGGTAGAACAGGTGATACCGGCCCTTCCAGAAGATCGTCCCGTTCGGATCGTTCAGCCAGTTGTGCGGGGCCAGGAAATGGTAGGCCGGGCGATATGGGTCGGACGCAAGTTTCAGGCGATTCAGGTCCGCGGGTCCTGCGTCTGTTTCGGTCATCTGCCCACCTCCCTGCGTGGCTGAGGTTGAGACTGACTGCAGCGGTTACGACACTTGGCCGCAGTCAGATTGCCGCTACCATGTCGGTGCGACCATGTTGACACATTCGCGTGGAACCAACCGGCCGATCTCCGCGCGCTCGTCATCGCTTAGCTTGAGATCGAGCGCGGCCAGGTTGGCGTCGAACTGCGCACAGTTGGATACGCCAAGCAGCACCGACGTCACGGCTGGATGTGAGAGCGCCCAGGCCGTAGCCGCCTGCGAGGCCGTAACGCCGCGCGCCGCCGCCCAGGTTTCGAGCTTCGCCACTGCGCTGACGGTGCGCTCGGTCAGCTTAGGTGACGACCGCGTCGGCGCATGCTCCTCGTGGCGCCGGCCATAGTAGGCGGCCCGCCGCCATGACGGGATCTTACCATGATCCCGGACCATGTCGAGCGAATAGTTGCCGCACAGCAGCCCGCCGGCGAGAACGGCATAGGCCACGACGCCCAGCCCATGACGTTGACAGAGGGGATACAGGTCCCATTCATTGACACGCTCAAAGAGATTGTAGAGATCCTGCGTCACGACCAGCGGCGCGTATCCGTTCCGGTCGGCGATCCACAGCGTCTCGACCAACTGCGAAGCCGAATGGTTAGACAGGCCGATGGCCCGTACTTTGCCGGCGCGAACAAGCTCGTCGAACGCGCCGAGCGTCTCCTCCAGCGGGGTGACCGGGCAGGGGAAATGCGCGTAGAGAATATCGATGTAGTCGGTCTGCAGGCGGCGCAGACTGGCCTCGACGACGCGGGCGATGACGCGGCGCGTCAGGCCCTGTTCCGCCGGATCTGCAAGCCAGGCCCGCGTCGGGCCTACCTTTGTCGATATCACAACGCGGTCACGGCGCGCTTTTAGATGCCGGCCGAGAAACGCCTCGCTGGTCCCGGGGGGCGGACCATACGACTCGGCTGTGTCGAGCGCATTGATCCCGGAATCAAGCGCGTGGTCGAGGAGCCGCCTCGAATCGGTTTCGCTGATCACGGAACCGAAGAAGCAGCAGCCCAAGGTGAACCGGGAAATCGCCTGACCCGAACAGCCGAGTGCATTAGGCATCATAGTTGGAAGGTTGGCTGGAGTACCTCAATCCCAGCGGCGCGGCAGAAATTGCGAGCACCCCCGTTGGAGTGCTCGCAACATGCTATCCCAGTTGACCAGAGGTCGAATGGGAAGGAATCATCTACTGTGAATCTGCCTCAGGATCCCAGAGCCACCAGTTGGCGATATCGACCAGCTGCGGCACGATGTACACGCTGACATCGAGGTCGAGGTCTACACCCTGAAGGCGCTTGCTCTTGAGGGCGATCCAGGACTCACCGATGAGTTGCGGTATGAAGACCTCCTCGTTGAGGATGCAGTCGATTTCCTGGAAGTAAGGCGTCTGCGCTTCGATTTCTGTCTCAGCGAATATCTTGGCCCAGAGGTCCTTGGCTTTGTCTGCATTCGGGCTATATTCATTCCAGTGATAGTCCCGTTCTACGTCGAGCGGCCAGTAACCCAAATCGACTGTGCCGACCATATACGGCTCGAGGACATAGGGATTGGTGCCCGGCCCCCAGTTGGCGATGGCGAAGTCGAACTCGGTGCCGCGCGGCCCTTTGCCATTGCGGTAATCGGCCCAGGAGGCCGCGTCGATAAGATCGACGTTGGTCTTGAAACCGAGTTGGGTGTAGGCCTCATGCAGCATGACGGCGTAGTCGACGCGCATCTTGTTGCCTGGATAGACGGTGAGTTCAAGCTGGTATTCGGCGCGCTTGTCCGCGGTCATGCCGATTTCGTCGAACAGCGCCTTCGCCTTGTCCAGATCGTATTCATACTCGATCAAGGTGGGGCACTCGAACCGCGTTCCGTGGAACCAGCTGTGGCGCACCACGCCAAAGCCCTGCATCACGTTGTCCACGTAGCCCTGCCGGTCGGCAGCGTACAACAGCGCTTGCTTGGCCTTTGGGTTTTGCCACAGGCCATCGCCGGCATGCCAGTTCGGCGTCTGAATCCAGAAGCCCATTACGTTGTCGGCGACCAGCACATCGATGTCGGGATCGTCCATCAGACGCACGGCCTCTTCAGCCGGCGCCTCCCACACGATATCGAGTTCGCCTTTTTGCAGCATAATGATCGCCGTCTCGACCGGCGCGAACTTTACGAAAACGCGCTCGGGACCCGGCATTCCGCCCCAATAGTCATCAAAACGCGCATACTCGACGTACTGACCGGGCACATGCTCCACGAACTTGTAGGGACCGGTGCCAATCGGAGCTGTGACCCAGTAGTCGCTCGTGCCGGCTACCAGTTCATCCCGGTTCAGAGTTTCAAGAACATGCTTGGGCATCATCGGATGTTCGACATAGCCCAAAAATCCGGGGAAAAAGCTGGGGTCCGGATCAGTCAGCAAGAACTCGACAGTGTGATCGTCAACGACGCGAATGCCGGTAATCTCATCGGCGCCCTCTTCGCCCTGCTTGTAGGCGAACAGCCCCTCGACCCGCTCCGCTTCGGCTTTCAGCGCCTCCGGCGGCAGAATGCCGGGATCATACTTCAGCTCGTAGGAGTATTTTACGTCCTCGGCGGTGAAGTCCTCGCCGTCATGGAACTTGACGCCTTCACGCAGATGCACCGTGTAGATCATCCCATCGTCGGAAACGTCATAGCCAGTGGCGAGTACGGGGATGAAGCTGCCTGTGGTGGTCCAGAAGAGTTCCTCCCACATCCAGGTCGTCACCTCATCCCTCTTGATGTGGTGGAACCAGTCCTTGCTGCCGTCCCAGGATGGCTGCCAGAAGTTGAGGGTGCCGCCGTACTGTCTCTCGGAAGGCGGTTCCTGCATCGCGGGGGCGGCCGGAGCCGTCGTTACAGGAGCGCAGGCGGTAAGCAGCATAGCCGCCACGATAAGCAAGTTAACTGCAAGCAAAAGCCGTTTCATTGTATTCTCCTCCAGTTCTGACGTGAGCCTGTGCGGCTCACTTGTGTTGTCTGTCATTGTTCGAGAGAGCTGCAACAACGACCAGAGTCTGCATTAACACCTCCTTTTGGCTCAGCGTTCCAAGATTAGCCGGTTTCCATGCCGCGCGGATCGAGTGCATCGCGTAGCCCATCACCGATGAAGTTAATCGAAAGCACAGAAAGCATAATGGCGATACCCGGCGGTACCCACAGCCACGGCACGCGCTCCAGAATGTTCAACGTTTGCGCTGAGCTCATCATGTTTCCCCAACTGGCTGTGGGGGGCGGCACACCCAGGCCGAGGAATGAGAGACCTGCTTCGATGAGAATGGCGCCGGCTACGCCGAAGGTGGCGTGAACGACCAGCGGCGCTACCACACCGGGCAGTACGTGCCGCAGGATGATCCGGTGGGTGGGCAGACCAAGCGAACGCGCGGCGGTCACGTAGTCCATCTCCCGCAACGAAAGGATTTGCCCGCGCACCAGCCGCGTTGGCTCCGGCCACCCCATGATGCCGATGGCAAGCATCGAGTTGTACATGCTGGGACCAAGAATCGAGACCAGGAAGATGATTACGATCATGGTTGGGATCGTCATGACAACATCTACGGCGCGCATGATAATCCAGTCCAGTTTGCTGCCATAGTAGCCGGCGATCGCGCCCAGAAGAATGGCGATCGTTTCATAGATGCCAACAGCTACCAGCCCCACACTGAGCGAGACCCGGCCGGCGTGGATCAGGCGGGCGAACACGTCACGGCCCAAAGAATCGGTGCCCAGCCAGTGCGTCTGGGTGGGGGGTTTGCGGTAGAGGATCAACTCCTGCTTGGTCGGGGAGTGGGGGGCGATCGCAGACGCGAAGACGGCGAGCGTCACCATGATCAGAAGCACACCGAGGCCGAGCATCGCCAGTCGGTGCCGCGAGAAACGCCGTATGGCGCGCCTGGCAGGAGTATCGACAAACAACTGTTGCTCGGCCTGCAGATCGTTGGTCATCGGCCCGGCCCTCCAACGCCGCACGGGTCCGTGGGGAAGTTCAGTCGTAGCGGATGCGCGGATCGACCACGGCGTACAGAATATCGGCCAGCAGGTTGCTGGCAAGAACCATAGTAGAGGCAATCAGGATGATCCCCATCAGGATAGGGTACTCCCGGTTCAAGGTGGCCTGCCAGCCCAGCATACCAAGACCCGGCCACTGGAAGATCGTCTCGATGATTATCGATCCCCCCAGCAGTTGACCCAGACTCAGGGATGCGACAGTAACCAACGGCAAGAGTGCATTGCGTAGAGCGTGACGGACGACAACGACCCGTTCCCTCAGCCCTTTGGCGCGCGCCGTAGTCACGAACTCCAGGTGCATTGTCTCCAACATGCTGGAACGCGTGTAGCGCGCCCAGACACCCGCAAAGTAAGCGGCCAGGATGAACGAAGGCATGATGAGATGGTGAATCCGGTCCCAAAGAGAGAAAGGTTCCCCAATCGTTTGCAGACCGGAAGTCGGGAATATGTCCAGCTTCAAAGAAAAGACGTACATCGCACCGAGAGCCAGGAAGAATGAAGGGATCGACAGTTGCGCGAAGGCGAGTACGGTCACGAGATAGTCGATCCAGGAATACTGTTTGAGAGCCATGACGATCCCCATGGGAACGCCTGCCAGGAGCGACACGACGAAAGCCGTCGACATGAGGAGCAGCGTCGGACCGATCCGCTGTCGCAGGAGCTCCATAACGGTGTAACCGCCGGTAAGAGGATATCCCAGGTCGCCCCGAACTGCTCTGCTTAGCCAGGTGAGATAGCGGCCCAGCCAGGGATCGTTCAGACCAAGACTATCTCGCGCCGCTTCCAGCTCTTCCGCGGTCATCTCCAGCATGGCTCTCTCGCCCAGAAGCATTGCCAGCGGATCGCCTGGCGCCAGCGCATAGAGAGCAAAGACGATCATGGTTATGCCGAAGAAAATCGGAATAGAGACAATAATGCGCTGGATAATGTACTTGGTCATCGCTCGTAGATTCCCAGGGAGCGCATTTGCGCGTTGCGTACTCCAGCTAGTTGGAAACTATTGTGCGTTCGGTACGAAAACCAGCTGTCTTTGCGCGCTGCGCGCTGCGTAGTGCGCCAAGGCAAGCAAGGCAACCACGATTCCATCGCGTTACCCGCGCCAAAAGACTTGGTAGCAATCAGGATGTGTATCTGCAGTTCCCGGCGCGAAAGTCGGGCGGCGGCCAGTCCAAGAGAGCGCCCCCCCACCGCCTCTCAGGCACCCCAGATTTCCCGGAACAACCGCAGCCAGTTCCCGCCCAGAATCTTGTCAACGTCGCCTGCGCTGTAGCCGCGGCCCAGTAAGGCCCCGGCCAGATTCGGCATCTCGGCGGGCGACTCCAGGCCCAGGGGATATCGGAGGCCGTCGCGCTGGCTTCGAGACAGGTCAACGAACTTGGCCGGATATTTCGTGCCCTGCTGCGACCCGATATATCTCCCGAAGGACTCCGGTTGATCTTGCGTGAAATCGGTCGCAATGCCGACATGGTCGACGCCTACTCTGGCCACCATGTCATCGATCGCGTCGATGTAATCCGCTAAGGTGGATTCAAAGCCTGTGCGCAAAAAAGCCGTGATGGCCGTTGCGCCGATCACGCCCCCGCGCGCCGCCACGCGCTTGAGGGCATCATCCGTCTTGTTGCGCGGAACGTCATAATAGGACTTTGCGTTCGCATGGGTTATCGCTACCGGCCTGTCCGACGCCTCAATCGCCTCCATTGTCGAGCGCACACCCACGTGAGAGAGGTCAATGAGGATGCCGAGGCGGTTCATATCCTGAATTGCGTCGACGCCAAAGTAACTCAGGCCGTCATCGCGGCGTTCGTAGCAGCCGCTCCCCAGCAGATTGCGTTCGTGGAAGGTCAACTGGATAATCCGCACGCCCAGAGCATGGAACAGGTCCAGCCGGTCAAGATCGTTCTCAATCGGCGTCGCGTTCTGAAAGCCGAGGATGACCCCGACCTTGTTCTCCCGTTTGGCCTGCAGGATGTCATCCACGTTCTTCACCTGGATGAGGGTCTCTTCGTATGTCCTGAAGCGCTGCAGCCAGGCGGCTATGTTGTCCAGCGTTTGCGGGTAGTTTTCCAGTGTGGCGATCGTCGCATTGAAAGCGGTAACGCCGCCGGCGTGCAAACTCTCAACTACGGCCGGGCTGTCCCAGTTGCTCACATTCAGGCCGTCGATGACCAAGGCGTCCTGATAGAGCTTGCGTGCAGTCTCTTCGGGCGATGCACTCATCATTTTCTCCACGGCAGAATCGGTCTCTTAGTGAAACTACTCAGCCAACATCAATTCGCGACCCAGAGTGAGCCAAGCGAAGCTGTTTCTCACTCCTCACTCCCCCGGCATCCGCTCGCCCCCCACTATCCACTAACCACTATCCACTAACCACTGCAGTTTGGGCGGTCGGGCCTTCGGCCCTCCCTTGTGCGGGGGGACTCCCCCCGCAACGCCCCCCTTCAAGAACACGCCTCACCGACCGTTCGTCGTCATAGCGGCTTGTCGGCTGTCAAGCAAGGCGGCTGCCAACCGATTGCGCAATGAGCTAGCTTGAATGGCGGCGTGAATGAAGGTCTGGTCAAGACAGGCACTGTATATGGCTTAATAGTTACCTTTTAGTTATCGGAATCGTCTGCTCTGAATTCAGCGTGGGCGTGGCCGCCGGCCAAAGGTCACGAGCCACCCACCTTGTCGAACCGGTCAAGCCGGAAGCGCTCGATTGGATAATCGGTAACCCCGTCCGCGGCCAGTTCTGCCAGGATTTTCCCCACGAGAGTCGAGAATTTGAACCCGTGCCCGGAGAATCCCGCGCCAACCAGTACATTTGGATTGCGGGGGTGGGCACCGATGAGAAAGTCCCGGTCAGGCGTCATTGTATACATGCAGGTCGAACCTTCGACGTAGGAGAAGCCACTGTTGGGCATGATCGTTTCGAGCCATTTTTGCAGTTCATCCCGCTTATCCGGGTCCAGAGTTCGATCGACTTCAGAGGGAGAAGTATCTGCGCCCAGCCCATCGTCTGCGACCTTTACCCCAGGGCCATAATCAGGGAACCCGTAGAACTTGGCGTCGCTGTCTCCATAGACGGGCAGACCGCCAGGCTGGTAAGGGGCACGGTGTTTCGGTCGGAAGTAGAACTTCTGCTGGCGTGTAACGCACAGCGGCAGCGCAAGCTCCTCCAGGATCTCGGAGGCCCAGGGACCCGGTGAAATGATAAGCCGGTCGCAGCGATATTGGCCGGCCGAAGTCTCAAGCACCGGCGATTCCTGGCTGAGGTCAATGCGGTCGACACGAACCTGATCATGGATGGTTGCCCCAAAACGCTGCGCCTGTTTCAAATGTGCCAGGACACAGCGGCCAGCATCCAGAAAGCCGGCCTGGGGCGTAAAGCAACTGACGGTCTCTGCGGGCAGACGCAGTGCGGGAAAGCGAACCGTTACTTCCTGGGCTGTCAGCCGCTCATAGGGCCTTTTGAGCGCCTCCATTACGCCCATTCGTTCTTCGATGTTTCTGTTATCGGGACGTGCAAAGTAGAGCAGTCCCGTGAGGTGCAGTAGCTTTTCTTCGGAGAGAGCTTCAAGTTCCTGCCAGAAGGGGAGTGCTGCTTCGGCGAGCTCTACGTAGAGGGGGTCGTTATAGAAATTGCGATATATCCTGGAGTAGCCATGGGAGCTACCCAGGGCGTGGCCAATCTGAAACTGTTCGATCCCGACCGCAGTCACTCCGCTGCGAGCAAGGTGATAGAGGGCTGCACTTCCCATGGCGCCCAATCCAACGACCAGGATTTCTGCGTTGCGCATGATTTCTTGAGCCGATATCCGTTGAGGAAAGGATGCCTGCTTAGCGGGCTGGAATGGGACCTGCTACCAGAAGTCTGGCCTGATTATATGCGAAAGGAAGCTGATGTTCAAGTTGCCACAGGGCTATCGCGAACTTCGTGATAGTAGCGGATTGTTCGCTAATTCCAGCAGGAAACGAGCATTGACGGCCCCGATTTCACCTGGATGGCGTCTGAATCTTGCCCAATTCCTCCATCAGGTAGATGAAGGTGGCCGAAAACTTAAGGTTCGCGATTGCCCTGCAAGTTGCCAAAAAATCCTGAATTATTGCGGTCAGATGACGCCGCTCGGTTATGCCTCCACACCGGTGTCCCGATTAGCAAGCTCCGCCTCCGCCAATTCCCAGGCGTCCAGCCGCGGCAGACTGGCGCGACCGCCTGTCGCGAACGCGGCAACGCCTACGCTATCATCGTGTGTCGGATAGATGCGGCTGGTGAGGGAGCGAGTTCTCTCGTTACTCTTCTCTTTTCACTCTCCTCTCACTTGTCGATGCCCAACATCCGGCGCGTCTCTTCAATCGTGGCGACGCCCCGGCCCAGATCGTTGGCAATGCGCACAATCCGCTCCACCATCTGGGCATTGCTGTGCGCCAGTTCGCCGCGTTGGTAGTGGATACAGTCCTCCAGCCCCGTGCGTACGTGACCGCCCAGCAGCATTGCCATCACGTTCACCTGAAGCTCTTCCAGGCCCAGTGCGCACGTCTGGAACAGGGAATCCTCGGGCAGGTTGCGAACCATGTAGAGAAAACTGTCCATGCTGGTGTTGATGCCGCTCTGCTGCCCGAAGACCAGCTGCAGGAAGTACGGCTTGTCAAGCGCGTCGCGCTCAATGAGATAGTCCAGAATGTCGAGATGGCCGGGGTGGTACAGAAATACCTGCGGCTTGATCCCACGCTCCCGCAGACGGTGCGCCGTGCGTTCGGAGTCATCAAAGGTGGCCACGGTGACTTTGCTCGGCCCGCCTCCGCCGCCGGTGTAGGCGGCGCCGCCGCGAAAGGTCATTGGCCCTGGGTTGAAGGCCATAATGTCCGGGCCGGCCTCGATCGGCGCAGATTTGTAATGGTGCGCCGTGCCAACGAAATCGCTCCCCTCAGTCGTCAGATCTGCAATTCCTTGCGAGTTGTCCACCAGGATCTGCGGCGCTTTGGAGCGCATCAGATCATTGATCTCGCGATAGCGGTCCGCCTCGTGCGATGGCTGGGTCGGGTCGTCCGCCTGGCGAGCGTGGATGTGGACAATTGTGGCGCCGGCCGCGAAAACAGCCGCAGCCGCCTCCGCCTGCTCCTCGGCTGTTACCGGCATCGCCGGATTCTCGCTCTTCTGATGCCCGCCTGTGACAACCGCGCTGATGATAACCGGCGGCATGCCCTCACTAATCCGTTTGACATACTCGCGTTGGTTCGTGTAATCCCAGGTAATGTCCATTTTGCCTAGCTGCCTTTCATCGGTTCAGAGCTATCCTGTAACCGGCACTCAGGAGCGAATCCCGTTCACAACCCAGACTTTCCGCATGGATGACGCAGCACCATATAGAGCTTCACTTTACTACACGAATTGAACGCGCCTTAGTTCGGAACTATCACGCCCTTGATAAAGCCATCCAACTCGATTTCGCCTCCGGCCGCGCGCACCGCTGTCTCGGCCTCGGCCAGCGGGAAATGATGTGTGACCATCTTCTCGATGGGATAGCGGCGCGATTCGACGATCTTTATGGCAGCCTGTACGGCAGGCGTATCGTGCGTATTCACGCCCTGCACGCGCAGCTCCTTAATCGGGATCTTACTGGGAACGATGGCGACCTCTTGCGCGCCGGTGTTCGAGCCGACGACGACAACGCCCATCGGTCGCGCCAGGTCAAGCGCCAGGGGGAACGAAGCCGTAGCGCCGGTCAGGTCCACGACCAGATCTGCCAATACGCCATCGGTAAGCTCCAGAACCGCCTCGACCGGATCTTCCTGCTCAAGGTTGATGATGTGCGTTGCGCCGAACAGTCTGGACAGCTCGAAGCGGTGTTCATCCTGGGTAAGGCCAACCACGATGATCTTTGACGCGCCGGCCTCGTTGGCCGCCAGAATTGCGGCCAAGCCCTGCCCGCCCGGCCCGATTACGACGATCGTATCGCCAATCGTAGCCCCGCCCTTTGTGCGCACCCAGCGCAGGCCGTTTCCGATGTTGGCGCAGGTCATGGCCGCGGCTTCGGCAGGCACATCTTCCGAGATGCGATGCACGCGCGAATTGGGGGCCAGATACATGTATTGGCTATATGCGCCCCACAGGTGAGGCCGCACGCTCGACGGCGTCGTTCCGCCGTAGCCCTGATGCTCTTTGCAGAAACGATACTCGCCCAGCAGGCACCAGCGGCAGTGGCCGCACCCGAACAGGTGCTCGACGATGACCCGATCGCCGGCCTGGACGCCCCAGCGCGCCGCGGCCCGGCTCCCGAGTTGCTCAATGTGCCCCACCAGCTCATGCCCCATGATGAGCGGAAATCGTTCGGGCTCCGTCCAATTGTAGATACGAGGATCGCTGCCGCAGACGCCACATAGCTCGACTCGCAGCAGCCCATCGTCCGCGTTGATGACCGGCGGGTCGAAGGCCTGGATCTCCATCGTCCGCGTGGTCACGAGGACCGCGGCATTTACTTTGCTCGACAAATCAGACCCTCCATTACCGGGAGAAATCGCCCCGGGTGGTTGCACAGTGCTTTCCGATATGAATATGCCTACACTGCGGTCAGGTCAAAGATGACCTTCATCATTCCCTGTGCCCCCTCGTCGATCAGCTTGTATGCCTGCGGCGCTTCCTCCAGGGGGAAGCGATGCGTAATCAGACCGCTGACATCGAGCCTGCCGGTGTGCAACAGCTTTATGATCACCTTGTGTACACGGATGATGTCCCAGCGGCGATGATAGAGTCCACCACCGGGATCTTCGGGGGGTAGACGATAGCCGCCGCTGCGAGAGTGAAGGATCTGCCCGGCGCTGCGACAGAACTCTTCGCCCAGGTACAGGTCATCGGCCGGCCCGTCGTACATTCCCACGGCAACGACCTTGGGGAAAGGCGTCCCACAGTGCAGGGCCAGACCGATGCCGCCCGCTTTGCCGGAGCACTCGAAGCAGACGTCGGCGCCCGGCCCGCCGAGGATGCGCTTCACCTCGCGCCCTACATCGCCATGGTTGGGGTTGAGGACGTAATCGGCGCCGAGGCGTTTTGCAGTTTCGAGCCGTTCATCGAGCAGATCGACTGCGATGACCGGGTCGGCGCCGGAAAGCTTGCAGAGCTGCATTGTCAGCAGGCCGACTACGCCCTGACCGACTACCACCGCGCTCTCGCCCAGCCGCACCGGCCCAACGAGGATGGCGTCCAAAGCAACAGTGCCCAGACTCACAAAGACGTACTTTTCCAGGTCGTCATCGGGCGGCAACGGGTAGGGAAAAACGCTCACGCCGACGCCGCGGGTCGTCGCCCCGACCTTCGCCTGATCCAGGTTGAAGTTTCTGGTCTGGCGATGGTGCGCCGATCCCATCACGATGTCGCCGACCGCGAGCTCGTTCGCCTCCGCCCCAACCTCCACCACGCGAGCGACATCCTCGTAACCGTAGGTGAAGGGGTGGTTCATGGAACGCCCCTCCGTCACGAAGCCGTCCGTCTCCACGCTGCGGCCATGCCAGACGGCTTCGCCGCGAAAATGGGAGCGCTCGGTGCCATGGCTGATGCCGGAGTAGAGATTCGCGACCTTCACATCTCTGGGACCAAGCGGCGGGTCAGTATATTCGCCTATTTCTACCTGTCGGGGACCGACAAACAGGACTTCTTTTGGCATAAGCAATCAGGGAGCAAACCCGCAGGTCAGCCCGCCATCCACGAGCAGATTGACGCCGGTGATATATTTGGCCTCGTCGGATGCCAGAAACAGGGCTGCATAGGCCACATCCCAGGCATCCCCCATCTTTTTCATCGGGCACAGGTTGTCCCGCTGTCTGACCATCTCCTCGACGCCCTCATCCGAATAGGCGCTTACGAGGCCTTCCCGGATGAAGGGAGTGTTCATCAGACCCGGCAAGATACAGTTCGCCCGTATGCCCTTTTGCGCATATTGCATGGCGATGTTCTGTGTCAACTGGTTGATGGCCCCCTTGGACGCGTTATACGAGACACTCGGATATCCCGTGTACCGAATGCCGGCGATGGAGGAGATGTTGACGATTGCGCCTCCGCCCTGCCTCTCCATATGGGGGATACAGAACTTGCAGGTCAGAAACATCCCTTTCACATTGACATCCATCAGCCGGTCCCAGTTTTCTTCGCTGATTTCGACCGGCCCGCCCACTTCGATAATCCCGACGTTATTGTGAAGGATGTCGATCCTGCCATAGGTCTCGATGCAGGCGCTGGCCATTTCTTCAACAGCCTGGGAATCGCTCACGTCGGCCTCAAAGGCAGTGCAGTCTCCCCCTTCCTGCTCGATGATGCCCTTTGTCTCATCGGCGGCTTCGGAGTTGTAATCGACGAGAAAGACCTTAGCCCCTTCGCGGGCATAGAGTGCCGCCGCCGCTTTCCCGTTTCCCCAACCGGGACCGACGGAGCCAGCCCCGGTGACTAGCGCAACTTTGCCTTTTACACGATCGGTCATCAGTACCTCACACTTGGATTGCTCGGTGATCAGTGATTCCTATTTCAAAGAGGCAGCATATCCAGGAGTAGCAAATTCGGCACGGCGCGCACCGTCAACGCGTTTACGCTTCAACAAGGTAGGCGCGCGATGCCGATCTCCTGCATCTCTGAAAGGTTGGTTGGACAGGGTCTCTTCGCTTCATGGGCGCTACTTCACAGCGCCAAAGGTCAGGCCGCGCGTGATATAGCGCTCCAGCAACAGACCGGCGGCTGCAACGGGCAAAATACTGAAAATTGCAATGACAGCCATATTCCAATATTCGGTGCCTGCCTGGATACTGGTTTGCAGCGTAAGATAGAGAGGAAGTGTAACAGCTTTGTTAAACATAAAGGTCAAGGCAAACAAGAATTCATTCCAGGAGCCGATCATCACCAGGACAAAAGCGGTGACAAATCCGGGCGCGGAGAGGGGAATCGCGATCCGAAACAGGACACCTAAGCGATTGCAGCCGTCAATGAGCGCGCTTTCTTCAATTTCAACCGGAAGAGAACGAAAGAAATCGCGCATTATCCAAACGACAAAGGGAATACTGAACGCACAGTAGACCAGGACCAGCCCCTCTCGCGTATCCAGCAGGCGCAACGTGCGAAACAGAATCAGAAATGGTATGAGAAGGACAGCGGGTGGAAACATGCGCTGGATCAGGAAGCCGAAGGCGATGCGATCATTGTTCAATGGGCCGACGCGGAAAGGAAATCGGGCCAATGCATAACCGCCGGCGCCGCCGATTACCGTTGATATCGTTGCCGTGGCCAGAGCAACAACGACGCTGTTCACAAAAGGACGGCTACTGGCCAACCCTTGCAATACAAAAACATCGTAAAAGGCCAGTAGACTCGGCTGGAAATCTACCCAGGGGATATACGTTGCCCCCCGGTTGATGGCTTCCGGCCGCTTGAAGGCTGTGATGAACAGCCAATACGTCGGTATACCCACCACGAAAGTCCATGCAACCAGAATGATATAGGCGACAATCCGTCCCAGGCGACGTTCTTGCGTCATTCGTGCAGTCCTCCCTAATATGAAATCCTCACCCATTTGCGCGTGAGGAACAGGACCAGTGCCGTAAAGACAGCCATCATAATCAGCAATAGATAGGAAGCGGCTGAGCCAAAGGCAATATCGCCTCCCTTCACACCCATCCGAAAAACGGTCAAGGTTATCGACTCGGTCGCCTGCCCAGGACCTCCCCCGGTCAACGAATAGATAATGTCCACGACTTTGAACGCGTCCAACCCGCGTATCAGGACAGCCGTGAGAGCTACGGGGCCCAAGAGCGGCAGTGAGATGTATCGGAATCGCTGCACAGCGGTAGCGCCATCAACAACGGCGGCTTCGAATGGCTCTTGGGGCAAGGATTGCAGTCCGGCAAGAAACATCAGAATCATAAAGGCGGTATGTTGCCAGACATCAACCAACACGATGGTTATCTTGGCCATAGCCGGATTGCTCAGCCACATGATCCTGGGAAATCCAAGGCCCATCAAGACGTCATTGATAGGGCCAATGTCTTCCTGTAACATCAATTTTCCAATCAGAAATACGACCGCGATAGGATTGAACATTAGCGGCATCAGGAAGAAGACACGAAAGAAGGTTCGACCGAATGTCGCCGCATTAAGCGCCAAAGCCACCATCAGGCCCAGCAAGAACTGCAAAGGCAAGGCCAAACCGACAAAGTAAATTGTGTTCCAGGTCGTTGTGTGGATGTAGCTGCTGGTCAGCACCGACGCCCACATCTTGAATCCAACAAAGTTAATCGGTGCATTCAGGTTGAACAGATGCCAGTCCGTGAATGAGGCAACGAACGTAAACATGAATGGAAAGATCAACAGGGCAATTACCGCTATCGTGGCGGGCAGAATGAGAATCCACTTGAAAACCACATCGGGAATGCCCTGATTGAGGCGCCTTTTCTGCGACGGAGCCATAGCTTGCCTGGCAGTTGTATTGCGCTGCATAGTCATCCCTACCAGTAGATAGGGTGGGGACGACAGCGCGGTGCTGCCATCCCCACTGTGAACTATCAATCCAGCCCAAGGTGCGTCCTGTAGTTGTCCCGCTGCTTTTCCGGCCCGCCCAGGCGGTCGGTGATGGCGGTCCATGCCTCGGCCGCTTCATTCAAGGAAACCTCCGGGCTGTCCTCGCCAGCCAGCGCCTTTGACACGCCCAACTCCAGCGCGTCCCGGTACTGAGTCCAACCCGGCATGCGCAGATTCAGAACCAAATTGGGATGCGTCATCGTTTCGTTGAGCGCCCGCAGATAGGTAGTAGCGCTCCGCTCGGTGAAGCCGGCGATTTCTACCCAGGGAGTGATGTCAGCAATATCACTGATGCGGATGGGATTCTTAAATCCCTGAAAGGCAAACGTGTTGCCCATCTCCTTGTTTGTGAAATGCTTGGCCAATGCCCAGGCTGCCTCTTCGTTTTCGGCGCCTGTGGCAATTGAAATCTCCCAGCCGCCAAAGGCCAGCGACGGAGCGAAATTAATTTCAGATCGCTCTTCCCACTGGCCCGAGCCGGCGTTATAGACCTCATGAGAACCCGGCAGGACCGAGTAGGAGGACTTGCCTGCGGCCAAAGAGCCTTCGCGGTGCATGGCGACACCATCCCACCCCACGTTCATTGCCACACGCAAAGCCTGAGATGCCTCGATCACATCTCCCCAGCCCATCGAAATCATTCCAGGTGGTCCGAACTGCAACTCATCCTTCCACTCAGTGAGACCTCGTACAAAAGCGGGGCTGTTGATTCGCGGCGCTCCTGTCTCGACGTCAAAGAAATACCCCGGGTCGTCGGGATGTTTGCCGTAGGCTGTACAGCGCGATGCGAAGCCCCAAAATGCCGTATCCCCGCGCTTCATCATATGCGCAAAGCCATAATTCGGATCGCCATCCCCGCTCCAGTCCCACCCGGTGAAGAATTCGGCGTAGTTGCGATGCTCCTCCCAGGTCTGCGGGCCACGGTCCGGGTTCAGATCATAGCCGTACTCGGCGCTGAATTTCGCCTGATTGTCCGGATCGTCCATCAAGCTGTGGAGGAACATCATGTGATGCGTATCCCCGTCGTGGGGCATTCCGTAGATGACACCATTCCAGGCCAGGACCTTCTCTCTATAGACCGGCAGCACATCGTCCCACGCCATCTCCGGATCGTTGAGAAGGTACTCCGGTACCGGAAGAGCCAGCCCGTTCCCCCAGACATCGGCCGCTGCATTGTTCGGTATGGCCAGCAGATCGGCGAAATAGGTGTCGGTCGCCACCGCTTGCATCAGCTTATCGGTGATCTCCTGCTGCTGGAAAGTGGCAATATTTAACTCCATCCCCGTTTCTTCCAGGAAGGCTTCGTACAACGGCTTGGTGTTCTCCCACAACCATGGCATTCCCGCGGCGGAAACGGTCTGCCCTTCAAACGGTCTGCTCGGTGGTGCAGAACCGGATTCCACCGGCGCAACCGGCGCCTGGCATGCGGCCAGCATAGCAACTCCAAATGCAGTGCCGGACAGTCGCAGGAACTCTCTTCGGCTTACTCTTGCGGACATTTTCATCCTCCTTTGGAAAAAGGTAACTGTTGCAACCGGAGGTTAGGAGATTGACTCGAGCGAGTTGGTGCGGATGAACGGGTCCTCAACACGGACCGAAAAACGGTAGGTAAACAGTAAGCTGATTCCAAGCTAGACTTGGTCTTTGCTATGGCGGTTACTTGAAGCCCAAACTCGCTTCCCTGTATTCCTAAAGGCATCACCCCCCTCTGAACAGAAAAACTGTGTTTGTCGGGTTTCGTCTACGGCCTGTGCATTTCACACATTTTAGAGGACTGTCAGGAATCTACCACACGCAGTCTGTCTGGTCAATCCTATTTTCTTGACACCAGCTGATGAACCGGCTCATCCATTGGCAAAGGGCGAGCAGCCGCTTAGTGCTATGGTCGTCGTCGCAGTACACGAATTTGGATAGGCAAAGACTGTACAAGAGAGGAGTTGAACTATGCAGAATACACGCCTCAGGAAGCCATCCCGGGCATCGTGGCAGGGGTTCGCAACAGCGTATTGTGATTTGGTGGTTTCTATCGGGGCTATTTCCGCTTCGGGCAATGGGCTCTTTGTGTTTTAGTCCTCCACTCTGATAGATTTCAGCGCTGTATGCGCTATATCTGCCCAAGGACTTGGACATTTCTCACTTATCCATCGAATGCGCTTCTCTGCCCGTTGCTCCCTGAATTCGCCGAGTTGACGCACTACAACCTGGCCTATATCGGGACCTATCGGATAGCGACTCTCGGAGACGTGCTTAAAGAAATTTTCCAGCAGTTCAAGCAGATGCTGGCGTATCTCCTCTGTGTCAGGAGACGCAATCCACATTTCGCGATCGTTGCTCGATCCACCGCCGGAATTACGCGTTAGCGGTCCGATCGGAATGGGATCGCGGTTGGGCCTTCGGTGCGGGTGGTTGGCGCAGTAGGTCCAAAAGGGATTCTCGATCAAGACATGCCTGATCTCGCAGTAGGGTTCCACGTCATTGTCGCGAGCCCGGCTGTAGCCCTTCTCACCGCCGTTCTTGCGGTTGAACCAGCAGGTTCCACAGCAATCTGAGCCTCCATTGGGCATAGTAAGCAACTCCTTTCCGAGAGGTACAAAAAAGAGGCGAAAACGTTAAACTTACCGCTTTCGCCTCCAACCAAATGCAATGAAATTGCTGACAGAGGAACTATTCCTGTACCAACTCTGCGGTCACGTCCAGATGGGCGCCCACGATCAGAGGCAGGAGATCCTCAATGAACAGCTCGGAGATATTCGGATCTGCCAGCGCATTGGCGATATCTTCCGGGAGGAAAGGCGCGGCCAAATCCAAAGTGCGGAGTATCGAAGGTGAATCATAGTGAATCGTAAGGAGGACATCATCGTCAGCCACGACATTCAACTGGTTGGCGGAAGAGGTCAACTCCAACTCCGAAACCTGCAGGCCATCGTAGAGAATGGAGGAGATGTTCGCAGGCAGAGAGGGTAGATTCACACCATGCTCTCGCAACTCACTCGCGGGCATTCCGGCGACAGAGATGATTTCCGATCGGTCCAGCGTGAGGCCGAGCGCAAGCACGGGCCGGTATTCGGCGTCGATGGCGGGCGGCTCCATGCGCACTGCGGTTACATCGAAGGCGGGCGGCACGTCTATCGATTCCGCGCCATCGGCCGGCGGAATTGAAAGGGCCACGCCGATGTCGGTCTTCTTGAGGAACTCTATCACTACGCCTAGCACGCCCGGCGGGATGGGAACCAGTTCAGTCACAACCCGCTGGAGCGTCTCCATAGACTGATCCGTCCAGGAGATGACAGGGAGATGCCCTCCATTAGAGGCCAGATAGAGACTAGCGTCAATGATGTTGAGATCCAGCCGCTGGATGCCGAGGTCCTGCATGTCGGTAATGAAGCGCGGCTGCAATATCGACTGGCTGCCCAGCGGGATGCCCATCACCGCGAGAGCCCCGTCCGCCTTCACTTCAACGGGCAGAGAGGCCAGTTTTGTTTCCGGAGCTTCCTGCCCAGCCAGGGCAAGCTGCACATCGAGGCCGGATGCGATGACGGGAGGCAGGTGCGGCAGGTACTCGCTAATCGTGCCAATAAACGCGATATCATCCGATAGCGAGGATACAACGACCAAGAGGCGGTTCAGCGCCGCTTCGTCGTATCGTAACGCCAGCAGGCTGCCGGAATCCCCCACCAGTTCAATAGCACCGGCGGATGTCGTCAACTGCAGCGTGTCCGACCCGACGCTGCCGACGATGTTCATTACAACCGGCGGCAAACTCACAGGCGGCAGCAGGCCAACAAGATCGGCGAGTGAGATGCCGAGCGCCGACAGAACAAAGCCGTCCCTGTCAATGGCTGCGCCGATCTGGAGGGCCGGTTCCATCCCTGCGGGCGCTGCAGCGAAGTTGGGGGCGGCCACGTCGAACTCATCGCTAAAGACCAACCCGTCCAGCGCGGGCAGATCCAGAGTCAGACCGACATTCGTTTTCGCGAGCAGACTGCGCAATACGGTGATGCCGACGTCCACCATGCCGGGAGATACGCCGAGAAGGTCAACAGCAACCTCCCCGATCGTGTCCAGCGACGAATCGGTCCAGTGAATGGTGGGCAAAGGTTCCTGGTTGAGCGCCAGGTAGAGGCCGTCGGCCTGGATGCTCAGGTCCAGCTTCTGAACGTTCATATTACCCAAGAGGTCGAGCACACTCGCCGGCAAGAGAGAGCCTGCGCCCAAGGGAATGCCCCAGACGCCCAACGAGCCTTCTTCGCCAACAGTTACGGGAATAGTTGGCAGCTGCGTATCCGCGGTCAGTTCACCGGTAAAGGAGACGATGACGTCCAGGTCTGCGCCGGTCAGTTTGGGCAGGACCTCGGCGACCATGCCGCCCATCGACGAGTCGACAAAAGCGCTGACGATGGGCAAGAGATTGTTCAGACGTCTGGTATCGTAAGCAAGACCCGGCAGCGCTGTGCCATCAAGTGCGAGATCGATGCCGTTAGACTGGGTAGCGAGGGTAAATTGCTCCACGCCCAGCGCCGTCAAAATCTGAAGAGCCATCGGCGGAAGTTCCAGCCCAAGCGATGCGCCCAGAGCCTGCTCAATCTCGGCCATGGGGATACCTTCGAACGACGCCTTACCGTTTGCATCGAAGGCCAGACTGGCAAACTGAAGTGGTCCGATGGTCGTATCCGAGGTTGTCCGCGCCCTAACCAACTCTTCACCCTGCCAGCGGGGAATGTCGTCGCCGGCCGTGGGCAGTATGATAATTGCGCCCAGGCCTATTCGTCGCAACCAGGACAACGCAGTAGCTCCATCCGCGGCGCCGGGGACATTGGTCAGAACGCGCCCCACGAGGTCGGCTGATTCGTCACTCCACTTCAGATAGGGGAGAGGGTCTCCATCCGCGTAAAGAAATACGCCGTGGTAGCCGATACGGACTTCCAGAACGTCGACACCGGCAACGGCGAATTGATCCAACATGGGTTGCTGAATAATCGGCCCGATCGGGAGCGGGAAGCCGAGTGCAGTGCCATTGCCATTGGCATCAACTCTGATTGGAACGGACGGGAGGTTGAGCAGCGTAGAGCCGCCTTCACCACCGCCATTACAGGCGCCCAGTATCAGAATGAAGACCAGGATAAATACAATTTTGCGGAGTAGGGCCGGCACGAGCCGCCTCCTTATGGGTGCGTAACAATAATAAGCAGAGAAAATGTGACGGCGCGCCGCGGGCGCGTCAGCCGATCACTGTTGAAATTGTTATATCACGATTGATTCGGAATGACAATGCCGAAAGTTTCGCTCTGGTCGACTTTGAACAGAGGATTCGCTTGTCTTCCTGACGGCCCGAAATTTGACCCATCGAGACAGACATCGGCCAAACGTGTCGGGCACTTTCCAAGATTACCACACATCTTACAATAGGTCACAACGAGACACAAGACCGGTATTTGGGACACGGAAATTTGCACCGTCTATAAATCGTTGGGGAAGCGTATGAGATTGCCAGTTCTGTTAATTCCCGTCCCACCGTTTTATGGGTCCGAAAGGGGGCCAATTGTGTGATGAGGCGAGGGGACAGAGCGCATGGCTCGACGGATCACAACCATCTCCCTCACTTCTCTGCAAGCTCTTGTGTGCGGGCGCGCAGGGCGGACAGCATCGCCTCCTGCTCGTTCCAGGGGTACTCCGTCTCGCCGTAGCACATGCTGCGTTCGTGGCCCTTGCCAAAAGAGGCCACTACATCACCGGCGCGCGCCATTTCCACGCCGAAGCGAATTGCCTCGGCGCGGTCGGGAACTATTTCAAAGCGAGGAGCGAGGGACTCCGTTTGCGTCCGAGAGGGCCGCTCGCTACTCTTGCCTTCTTTGCTTGTATGCAGGCTCATTCCTCGATCTGAGCTGCCGACAACGTCTTGTACGCCGGCTGCAATTTCCCGGTTTATGTCCTCCAACTCCTCTGTACGAGGGTCTTCCGCGGTGATGATTGTGAAGTCGGCCAGCCGCCCGCTGACCTGGCCCATTAACCGGCGTTTGCCCCGATCCCGCAGACCGGCGCAGCCAAAGATAGCAACCAGTTTGCCCCCTCCGCTGCCGCAATCTCCAGCCACCAGCGGGCGTAGAGTCTCCAGCGCCCGTTCCAGGCTTGCAGGGGAATGTGCGAAGTCCACGACAGCCAGAAAATCCTGTCCGCAGTCCATACGCTGCATTCGCCCCAAGACAGCAGTGAGCGAGGCAACACCCTTGCGGACCTGTTTGGGCGGGATGCCCAGCCCAAGAGTTACGGCAGCTGCGCACAGAATGTTCGACACGTTGAACTGGCCTATCAGGCGGGTCTCCATCGGCACGGCGCCACCCTGCCAGACCAGATCAAAGCGGGTGGCATTGGGCGGATACTCGATGTTGCGGGCGTACACGTCAGCATTCGGATCGGCCACGCTATAAGTGTATGAGGTCACACCAACTGCGTCGCTGCGCGCCCGCTCTTCGGCCAGCGCCGCCCGTAACGGCTGGCAGCTGCTATCGTCCAGGTTGAAAACGGCGATACGGGGCACGCCCGGTTTGGGCGCGGAGTGGAACAGAGTGCGGAAGAGCAAGAATTTTGCCGCGCGGTATGCTTCGAACGAGCCGTGAATATCCAGGTGCTCATGGGTAATGTTCGTCAGCGCGGCAACATCGTACTCAACCGCTGCCACGCGTTTCTGATCGAGGCCGAAGCTGGTGCTCTCGACAATTGCAAAGTCGCAGCCCGCTGATCGCATCTGCGCCAGAAGTGCCTGCACTTTGGGCGCGTCCGGCGTAGTCACATGCAGCCCGGTCTCCTGCTCGACGCCGGCGATGCGCGCGCCGACGGTTGTGATGACACCCACATCGGCGGAGCGTCTGAGAATCGCCTCCAATATCGAGCAGGTTGTCGTCTTGCCATCGGTGCCTGTCACCCCGATTACAGCCTGGGCGCGGCTGGGAAAACGGTAAAAGGCCGCGCTGAGCCAAGCCAACGCTTCGCGGCTATCCGTCACCTGTAGATAGGGAACGTCCGTGGGCCATGGCCACCAGTTCTGTTCTTGCAGCCAGGCCAACGGATGGCTGCCGACCACGGCCGCGGCGCCGGCGGAAATCGCCTGGGAAATAAAGCGATGACCGTCCTGTTGCAAGCCCTGGACCGCCACAAACAGGGCGCCGGCGCTCACGTCCCGGCTGTTATCGGTGATGCTGCGCACGGCAACAGCCGGCACTGGTGCGTCGCCGGGAAGGCGGAGTCTGTCCGGCAGTTGCGCCAGCAGGGTTGCCAGCGCTCGTTCACCGTCAATCACGGGAGTGGGAAGTCCGGCGGCCTCGGTCTCTGATTGGGCCGCCAGCGGGGCGTCCGCCGTCATAACTCTTCGGTTCCGGAGCTTCCGTCCCGCGCCACCGAAATACCGGCGACCAGAATCAGCAGGAAGAAGACAGCCGCGCCCCCTACCCAAATCGGCGGTATCCGGGTGAGATTTTGGTTGACACCATCTGGGCTGACAGAGGTAGATGTGGCGTCCGGCTGGGGTTGCTCGCCGGCCTCTGATGCCGTCGGCGTGCTGGTTGGCATGTCGCCGGTCGTGGGCGCAGGCGGCGGGGTTCCGGTGACAGCAGACGGCGGAACTGGTGTCGCGGTCGGCGTATCTGTGGCTGTTGGCGTATCGGTTGGTGCATTGGGGTCCCGCGTCGCGATTGGCGTACATGCGGCCGGTAACGTATCGGTTGGCGCATTGGGATCCCGCGTTGCGGGAGGGGTACATGTGGCCGTTGGCGTAGCCGTGGGCACATTGGGATCGGGCGTTGCGGTGACGGTCGGCGTCTCTGTTGGGATGGGCGTTTCCGTCACGGTGGGCGAAACTGAAGGAGTGGCCGTTGGCGCCCTGGGCAACTCGGCCGGATCCAATGGTGTTATGTGCGCGGAGGACAGAAAAGTGACGCCGCTGTCAAGAGTACGCAGAACGCCGTCCTGCTCTGTGCCTGCATAGGTCACGCCCACAAACGTTGACGACGAAGCCAGACGGAAAACCGGATTGGTAAAGGCAGCGCCGTTGACGGACACTCGCGTCCAGTCCGGAACACTCTGGGTCCAGAGACCGACATTGGTGCCGATGACGACCTCCTGGCCGCTTGCGGTCAGGTCGTAGATGACAACACCGGCCGGGAAGGAGGGATCCTGTACCCAGTTGTAGCCGTCATCGCTCAGGTATAGACCGGAGGCAAAGGTGCCCACATACAGTCGACCATCCAGAATCGTCATCCCACGCGCAATGATGCCTGCAGGCAGGTCGACCCGTTGCCAATTACCGGCTCCCGGAGTCAGACGCCAGACGCCGTCATGGGTACCGGCATAGAGCGCGCCGTCCTTGTCTACAAATGCGCGCGCGCGCAGGGCGCTGCCGGTCAGGCCTTCGCCGTACCACTCCCAAGTCAGGCCGCCGTCAACGCTGCGCACGACCCCGTCATAGCGGGTGCCGGCGTAGAAGACGGTCAGCCCGTCTTCGATGCGGGGGAAAAGACGGCCTATGCCGCTGCTAGGGGTGAGTACCTGGTTGATCGAGGGCTCCTGCCGCCAGTTCAGGCCGCCATCTTCGCTTATGAATAGATTCCCGACACCGCCGTCCGCGGCCAGGACGCGGTTCCCGTCCTGCGGATCGAAACGAATCGAGGCGACAGAGGTGTCGGGGGGCAAGTCTGCGTTTGCCCGGCTCCAGGTGTGGCCGCCGTCGGTGCTGCGATAGATCCCCGCCGGCACCGGCACGTTGAGCGTGCCGGCCACGACGATGCTGGCATCATCCGGAGATGTGTCCAGGCCAATGATGCTATTGGAGAAAGGCACAAAGCCCGACTGGGCGAAAATCAGACCGCTGGCCGGCACAAACAGTGCCGCCAAAACAGTAAGAATCTGCCATGGTCGGCGTAGGGCCAGTGGAGTAGAGATTCCCGTTACTTTGCCGTGTTTACGGCGGTTGTTGCCGTGCGATTCTTGCTGGTGACCAACGTGCATAGACCCTCCCAAAGGGGCGCCGGAGAGGAAGTGAAAGAATTATACGTCAGACAAACTATAGCACAAAAGCTCCCGATCTGGCGGTGGGTAAGTTTTTAGTTTCTGGTTTCTAGTTTTTGGTAACCCCATTCGTGCAAGGTACTGGGATTCGGGGGATGGGCTGTGATTTGCGGTGGGGGGATTGTCTGAAGCTGGATTTGCATGATTCTTGGGGATTTTCGGGATGGGAGGGGCGCCGCTGGCGCAGGGGCGCTCGCATGAGCGTTTGACGAGAGATGACGAGAGTTTACGAGAGATTGGGCGGATTGTCTGAAGCTGGATTTGCAGGATTTCTTGGGGATTTCCGGGATGGGTGGGGCGCCGCTGGCGCAGGGGCGCTCGTGTGAGTGTTTGACGAGAGATCACGAGAGTTTACGAGAGATTGGGGGTGGAGGTTGTTTGCGGGTGGGTGGCGGTCGGTTGGTGATGGCGGCGGGTGTTGGGACGGGCGGCGAGTTGGCTCTGGAAGGGCGGATCGGCGGGCATGGCGGGCATTGGGCGGATTTGGCGGCTGTTGGGGTGGGCGGCGGCGTGTTGGCGGGTGGGTAGTGGGTAGGGACGTATAGTTGCTGCGTGCTTGTGCAACATTATTTGATAAATGTTATTTGTTTGGACTTC
This sequence comes from Caldilineaceae bacterium, assembly GCA_965221345.1. Taxonomy (GTDB): domain Bacteria; phylum Chloroflexota; class Anaerolineae; order Caldilineales; family Caldilineaceae; genus Bin5. Next base: position 2,152,349 of record CBDCSD010000002.1, on the reverse strand, counting down.
GCTGACGACCGGCGCGGTCGTCAGCGAAGTAGGAACGCGGTCAGTTCACACTATAGGGTGCGGTAATCGTGTTATGGGTTGCGGGATCCGGGTCATTGTTGGCGCGATGCAGATTCTCTTCATGGTCGTACTGTTCATCCGGATACTGCTGCTCGAATAGGCGGGTTAGCTCTTCAACCTGCCGGATCATATCTTTCAGGATCTGCGGGGAGAGTACGATGTCGGCAGGGTTGGGGTCCTGCGGCTGACCGCTTTTGAGGCCGGCCGGCAGTTCGTTGAAAGCCTGGCCGGTCAAGGGGTCGAGCGGCGGCGCGGGGTCGAGGGCGGGATCGCGGGTGAGGTCGGCCAGGGCCGCTTCCATGTCTTCACGCATTTGGTTCATCAAGCTGCTGACGAGAGGCAGATGTTCCTTTTCGTAGGTATTTTGCATTACTTCTGCTTTCAAGTCGTCAATGTCCTGCTGGGTGAAGCTGGCCTGGTGGCGGAAGTCGAATCGGCGTCTGCCTTCGTCGGTGAGGATGTAGTCAGCGGGCCGGTCGTCGGTCTGCGGGCTATCACAGGTTGCAAGGTCCTGGTCGATGAGCGAGTCGATCCGGTACTGGTTCTGCTGGGCGGTGATGGCGTCGGCGGCTTTGAGGATGGCGAGGTCGCCGTGTGCGCCGGCGATTTCTTCGGCGGCGGCCTGGGTCTCTTCGGTGCGGATCGCTTCCATTTCCTCATCGGCGAGGCGGTAGAGGTCGATCCTTACCTTAGCGCCGCGGCACATGGCGGTGTAGGCGGCGGGGCTGAGTGCCCCTTCCAGCACCCGGTTCATGCCGTCCTCCAACTTATCCATCATATTTTTCAGTCGCGCGGGTATGCGTTTGTCGAGTTTGGCGGCGGTGGAGGAGTTTGTGCCGCCGAGGGCGCGCCATTGGCGGGTTTGGTCGGCGGGGCCGTGGGCAATGCAGTAACCGTCGAATTGCTCGAGACCTTTTCCGTTGCAGGGCGAGCCGTCGCGTTTGATACTTTTACAGGGTGTCTTAGCCATGGGTATGAACCTCCCGGCATGTGGGGACCATCCATCGTCCGGCCGGACTGGCAGGGTAGATGGCGGATTGATTTATGCCGGGGAAACTCACACCTACGCGATGGAATGTGCGAGGTACAAGAACTATTGTACTAGATTTGGGGGGGTTTGTCAAGGGTTTCTTGGAGCGGGATTTTCGGGATGGCCGAGGATTTTCAGGATGGTTGGCGAGGGATCGATGGCTGTGCGGGGGATCATTTTTCACCGTCTGAAGCGGGATTTGCAGGATTTTGGGGATTTTCTGGATTCCTGTGATCGGTTGATGCTTGTGCAGCGGACCTTGTTAGCGTCGGTTGAAAGGGTGGTTCGTGGGGGGCGATAGGTTGGGATGTGCGCGGAACGATGGGTCTGTCGCAAATTATTGGGTAGACGTTGTCTGAATCAGGATTTGCTGGATTTGTGGATTTTCGGGATGGCAGGGGCGCCGCTGGCACAGGAGCGCTCGTACGGTTGTCTGAACTGGGATTTTTGGGATGAGGGGATGGGCTGTGGGCTAGTTTTCAGTCTTGAGTTTCTAGTTCTTAGTGGAGGCGCTTGTGCGAGCGGATACCGAGTGGTTGTCTGAACTGTGATTATTGAGATTTTGGGGGACGGGCAGGATTACTGCGCGTTTGCGATCTGGGGTTGCCGATTCGCGGTGGGGACTGGTCTCGAAGACGGGCGGTTTGTGTGTTTCTGGGTGGTCCAGGAGCTGGGCGGTGGCGCGAGGAGGGGAGCCGGGCCCGGCTCAGCCGGCCAAGAGGGCGGCCGGGTCGTCCGGGGAGAGGGGCTGGGCACCGAGGGCGATGAGGTGGGCGTTGTGGGGGGAGGGGAGGGTGTAGACGGGCTTGGCGGCGGCGAGGGCCTGCTGGCAGAGGGCTTGGGTTTTGCTGCCCTGTGCGGCGTGGAGGATAAGGATGCGGTGGGCGAGGGCGGCGACGCAGGCGTTGCGGCGGGCGGAAGTGGCGGCGGTGGGACGGCGGTGGCTGTCGGGGAAGGTGGAGAGGAGCAGGAGGCGGCCGGCGGCGATGGGATCGCGCCAGGGGCGGGGGATGCGCATGGTGGCGAGGCCGCGGGCGGGGCAGATTATGACGGATGGGGGGGTGGGCGCGGCGTGGACGGTTTGGTGTGCGGGTTGGCGCAGGAGGAGTTCGAGGAACTCTTTTTCGATGGGGGATTGGAAGCCGCCGATGAGGGTGACGGGGTAGGCGCGCAGGGTGCGGGCGAGGTCGTAGCTTTTGAGGATGAGGTCGCCGGGGCAGTGGACGGAGCAGAAGAGGGCGATGGGTTTGCGGTCGAGGAGCGCGGGGGCGCCGAGAAGGGAAATAGGAAAATCGGCGGCGGGGTCAATACAACAACGCAGGGCTGGGGGCATGCCAGGCGCGCCGGGTCCATGACGTACGATATGCACGAATCCAAATCCAGGGGGATAGGCGGTTACATGGTCACGAATTCAGTGGTGGAGGAAATCGGTTCGGCGGCTAACGATTGAGATAACCAGACAAGGCAAATGGCTGTTCGTGAGAGGGATTTATACTCTCCTGGAACCTGGCAACTCTGCACAGGAATGTCGTTCCTTCGTAAAACTGTAGCATCCAATCAGAATTGTGCGTTTCTTCGGGGGGCGCGTGCTCTGCCCACGACCACCAGTATTGGAAAACGCCATTACCGATATTGACAGGTTCCTCCTCGCTCTGCAATCTAAGGATCGACTGCTGTACCGGCCAATCACTATGCCTGAGGTCATAGCTGCCGACTACTTCAACAGCATAGTCGGGCGGCAGATATTTGTCGTTCTCTATCCAAAACAGACCAACAGTAATTCTCTCAATTACGGCCTCGATACGTTCGTCGTCGGGAGCGACATTCACGCCGTGATCAAACGGCTGGGAACTGACCAAATTCCCAGGCCAAGGCTGATTCCCGGCATTGAAGAGTGGATTTGAAAGTTCTCCTGCGTTCGGGTCCTGCAAAGACCGTAAGCCGCTCTCGTGTAACTGCCTTGCTGCGACGTGCCCCCGGCATTGCGGTGAAAAGATGAGATAGTTGCGGAGATACGCATCTTTCTCGGTGAATTTTTCGTGACATTCGCGACAACAAGGCACAGTTATGAGATCTGTGGGCCTGGGTGCAGGGAAAAAGCTCTTTGGGGGAATGTGATCACGGGTCAGGTCTTTCGGAGACCGACAGTACACACATAGTTTTCTCTTCTGCCTGGCAGTCATATTCTTATTAACCCCCGCGGGCGTTGCTATTTTTCTGGTCTAAACACGATACGGACAATGTACCTGCAACCCACGCTGTGGCGCAAACAGCGATCGGGTACGGGCGACGATCTTAACACAGGGAGTCCACTGATGCAATCAGCATTTGAGAGCTTGACTTTTGGCAAATGTGTTCAGATTTGGCGGGTCCAAACTCACAGTTCAAAAGACATTTTGCCTGCCATCGGCCACTGCTATCTCCCCATATACCGGCGATCACGATCTGCCTGCTCTTGAAGCACTTGCCATCTAGGAGTTCCAAGTTGTTTGGCTGTGTTAGAGATCCACTGTTTCAAATGATCTATGTGCTGCATACAGACCCCAGAAATCTGACCGAAAATATCTGCCCTGACAAATGGGGATTCGTCGCCGTGGCTAGAAATTGAATCTGTCATCTCCTGCAGGATATCCCAAGAAATCTCAAAATGGTACAAGAAAACGCCCCGGGTTGCCCCCCGCCAAGCTGAACCAGGTCGGTATACACTGTTCAGCGTCATGAGAATCTCTAATTTGACAAAGTTGTACAGGTATCGACTTTCTTCAGGAATCATACCCTTGGCAGACTGCTGCAATAAATTGAACACCCATTCATTGAGAGGAAGATGGTGATTCTCCATACCTTCCAACATCTTCATTGCTCCTCCGCCATCAAATCGTTGGTAAGGCGCGAAAACTTGTACAACGGTCAGCCTTTCGTTGCTCTCTCGATGAACTACAACCGAAAATAAGTGGCCAAGAAAGGCAAGCCGGTCCGCCTCAACGGCGCCAAGCCCCAAAGCGTAGAGAAGAAGCATGCCTGGATAAAGCTGCATGTCAAGCCACGCAACTTTCCCGTTACGGTGAGGAACCATAGAGAACCGCTGCAAGGCTCGATGCCAGATTTCACAATGTTCTTTTTCTGCCCAACGGCCCCCCACCATCGCCATCTCGATCAGCGTAGTGCAGGCGGACTCATACGCACGAGTACGTGATGTAACTGTCTCTGTGGTCGGACGCGGGTGGTTTGCATCGAAGTCGCTTCCTGACGTTACCTCTATCACTCGCTCGACAGTCTCATCAATCAGGTCCGCAAGATGAATGCGGTATCTTGGTTCCGCCAGGAAGCGTTTTAGACTTGTGACAGCAGATTCCTCAGAAAGTGGGCGGGGTTCGGATGCTTGCTCCAACGGTACCGTGGCTTCCCGGATCTGTTGGGATTCTTCCCCTCTAAATTGAAGAAGCTCGGTTGCTGCATCGAACGTCATACTCTTGTTAGCCTCGTCATATTCAAGAAAGAAACACTCATTTCTCTCCTTCAGTAATTCTTCCTCGAGACGTGAATTGATTTCAGGATCAATCCCTGCGCTCCAAATGCCTTTGGCACACTCAACGCCATAATGATCTTTGACTTTAAGGTCGGATCGCTCTTTCGCGTCCCATGTCCACTTGTGCTCTTGACCCCCATCAGTTAGCGCGTATTTGGCTAAGAAATGACAGTTCCTACAACAGTGATTCGTGGATACGCCCTTAGTGGAGATGGAAGTGGCAACGGCGACCGGTGTTTGAAGCGTGCCCGACAGCTTCTGTACCAAAGCCTGATAGACTTCCTCAATTGACACCTCACGCAGATCAAGATACCCAACAGTCGGCAATAATCCCTCAATCTCTGTATCATCAAGTCGGATAGGAAGTATATATTCCTCGTTTTCCTTAAAAGCCCTTGCCGCAGCACTCCGGAGTTCGAGCCTCGGCCACCACTTCTCTGCGTAAAATTCGGACAAGAACACCACACAATATCGCGCCTTGTCCTTGTAAACTGTTGACAGATATTCGAGAAGGTTTTTCCCCCAAAGCTCTGCCTGTTCGTACTCGTCGTAGAAGACTTCGTAGCCGCCAGAATCGAGTAGATCCGCCAGTTCTTTGGCGTGTTGTCGATCTTCTCCTGCGAAGGACAAGGCAACATCAAACTCTCTCTGCATTTCTCTATCCCTCTGTCTCCTCACTTTGAGACTTGTACGTTGTGCCCCAGAATCAAGACTACAATAAAAGCCATTAGCTTCTCTCATATCAAGAAAGCACACAGATGGAGTGCAACATATTTTCCTGCGTAGCTCGTGCAATTCCGCTATGGCAACAGACAGTTGGACGCTGATGTGGAGCCACTTTCTTACGGAGGCTCACAGCCCCATTCGGTACTTGATGTCGTAGTTGATGATGAAGTCCAACTCCTCGTCGGTGAAGCCGTAGTGCTTTGCAAGAACCATGTCAATCTGATCAATGATGGGTTTGGACTGATTTACTCTAAAGGATATACAATTCACTGCTCGTTTTCCTTTGTAGATTCGAACAGTATTTTCTGAGTTTAGCTTCAGGTCCTCGACATACACCCTTCCTAATCTGCAAAGGGATTCCGACATATCATCCCTCATTGTTCTTGGATCAAACGGAAAAGTCGCGATATCGCGGTTTCCTAGATGCCGACAATCCGAGGTGCTAGTATAGTACCACCACCAGAGATTGCTACTCAAAGCGGCAATAATCCCATACTTATCAACTTCTGGAAGCAAGCGAAGGATTTTCTCCTCGCTTGATCCTGTCCTAAAATCCACAAACACTTTCCAATACAGTCCACCTCGCCTGTAAAAGACCCTATTTTGCGAGGATTTTGTAATACATCCTTCCATCTCGCTCTTGTGTTGACGAAGCTTCGCCAGAACAGAACCTGCCTCGCTTGTGCCAAGTTTAGGTATGCTCCCAGCTAACCTGTTGTCACTAGCTGGAGAATATTCGATCTTCGAGAAAAGGTCTGATCTGGTTTCTGAAGCCCACGCCAGATATCGAGTCGTTTCGATCAATCTTAACGGTGTCTTACCCCTCTGGAGCATGATCGAAAGCTGGAGGTTGACACCATCGAATAGTTTTCCTGGCCTCCAACTGAAATTTGCTATCTTAATCCTACCGGAACAAGACTTGAGATGTGCCATCAGTGGGATCATCCTGTCCGTGCTATAAGCACTTAGAGGTACGATGATTCCTATATCCGAGTCATGCCGACTGAGGTTCGCGCATCTTTCTAGAGTGAACGCAAAAAGATTCTTGCACAGTATGGTCTTGTAATTTCGAATCTCATAGGTATGACGAACCTTCTTGTATTCCACATACGGCGGATTGCCAATAATCACGTCAAACCCACCATCGTGCATGATGCCGTAGAACTCGACGAACCAGTGGAAGGGCTGATGGCTGATCCTCCACTGGGCGTAGGCCTCTTCGTCGCCTTCCCTGACACCGTACTCTTTGGCCAGATAGCGGTCCAGTTCCGCGCGCAGCGCGGTCAGCCTTTTCTGCAGCTCTGATTTGCCCTCAGCATGTTTAGAGGCGTCCATGCCGTAATCGGTCTGCATCTCGCGGAACTTGCGAAAGGCGCGAGCCGCACACTCAGCATCCTCTTCGATGCGCTCCAATTCGGCTTTGTCTTCAGGAAAGAGAATTCGACCCCGGCCATCAGGTGAGGCGACAAAGGCATCTTGAATTTCCTGCAATGTCGTAAATCCTACGAGGGTGTTGCCGGCGCGCACGTTGAAGTCGATGTCGGGGAGCGGCTCGATCTGGTCGTACGTCTTGAGCTGGGCGACGAGCTTGAGGAAGAGACGCAGCTTGCAGATCTCTACGGCCTCTTCCATGATGTCGACTCCGTAGAGGTTGCCGATGATGATCGATTTGAAGATGAAGTAGTCCTTGCTGGCGTGCTTGTCGACTTCTTTGATCACACCCCTGAAATAGCTCAGCTTCCGGGGACTATGCTTGCGCCGCGAGCGCTCCAGGTCGTCGAGAAAACCTTCCATGGCCTCAAGACAGGCGGAGTAGAGAGGCTCGAGGATGTTGAGGGCGGCGAAGAGGAAGGCGCCGGAGCCGCAGGTGGGGTCGAGCACGGAGACCTTTTCGAGGGCCTTCCAGAAGGCGCGCACCAGTTCGGGCCCTTCGCTGTTGGCGATTACGTCCTGGGCGAACTTTTCGATGTTGAGGTTGTAGGTGATGAGGTCGTTGATCGATGTGACCTCGCCGGACTCCAGCTTGGCATGAATCTCTTCGTAACGGCGGCGGCGGGCGACAAGCTCGCGCCAGGTCTCGGTGGGGAGGGCGTATGCCTCCGGGGCGGGTTCGTTCCAGCCCCCGCGCTGGGCGACGTTGTCGAGGCCGGCGGCAATGCCCTCCGGCAACTCCTGCTTGGCGTCCAGTTCCACATTGTTGTGGATGTCATAGGTGATGCCGTGACGGACGGCTTCGTAGAAGTAGCCATCGGGGTTCTCCTGCAGCAGCCGCCAGACGCCCCCTCCTGACGTGAACGCAGTTGAGCACCCCTTTTTCGCCCGGTCGAAAAGGAAGGGGATGATGGCGTTGCGGCTAATGTAGCCGGTGATGTCCTCCTTGGTGTAATAGGCGCCCATCTGCTGCTGCTGGTTGATGTATTTTTCGAAAATGTAGCCAAGCACGTCTGGGTTGATCTCGTTGTCGTTGCGCAGGGGGCGGTCGTCGAGATGCCACTGGTAGGCGTCGAAGAAGGCGAATATTCTCTCAAATGCTTCGTCGGGAATGGTAATCTCCGGGTAGTTGTTCTCCAGATCGTGGACGTCGAAAAGGCCGCCGTTGAGGTAGGGGACCTGACCGAGCCCTGCCACCAATTCCGCATCACGTTCGGTCTCGGGCACACCCAACCCCTCGTGGAACAACCTCAACAAGAAAAGACGGTAGAAGCCGTCGAACCTGTCGGCGTCGTGCTGTTGGCGCACAGTGTGGAGGCGGTCACGCAGGTAGTTGGGGTTGTTGTCGAGGAAGCTGCGTTTTTGGATGAAATAGATGAACATCATGCGGTTGAGCATCAGCGAGGCGTACCATTCACGGTCGGCTATTTTCTCTATACCCCCAATGAAGCCGAGAAAGTCCTGATGCTCGTTCTTGAAACGATCATAGAATTTCTTGGTTACCTTCTCGACATCGAAGGCAGCGAGCACGTGGCCGGAGACGTCTACGATCGAGAGATGGGCCTCATCTTCGAGGGTGAAAACAATCCTTTCCAACTTCTGGATGAGGGGTTCACCGCTCTGGTCGGATCGGTAGATATGGGTGCGCGGGCGGTCCGGCCGGCCCGGTTCTCGTTTGACCCAGAGCCAGTACTGGGTGCTGCGGTCATGGGCGGCGAAGATGATGATATGTTCGCGCACCTGCTTGGCGACGGCTCGTTCGATCCGCTGGCGTGTGGGATGGTCGGGAACCTCGTCGCCGGGCTGGGCGAGATACTGGTAGGCGACCATGCCGCGCTTGTGGGCTATGGCCCGGAGGGAGTAAGCGCGATCGTTGACGGTAACTTCTGTGTCACCGCCGCCGTAGTCCCAGCCAAGCTCCTGGGTAAAGAGGGAGCGCAGGTCGAAGTCATCCAGGTACTGTTTGACATTGGCGCGGTCGAGGGTTGTGGGCATGGTCAGTCTTTCTCTAGCCCGATGAGGCCGAGTGAGCAGATGATGTGGGGATCGCGGCGCTCCTCGTCGGCGTGGATAATGCAAAGACGGTCATCTTCGCGCAGTTCGACGACCAGATAGGCCAGATCCTCGTCGGAGATTCCGCTGCGCAGTTGGCGGTTGAGCGTGTCGACCGCTGTCTGGCGCAGGGGATGGCTGTAGATATCGTCGATAGTCCGACGCAGCGGCTCGGAGATAAGCTGGCCGGTTACGGTTTCGGCATAGCGTTTGAGACGTTCATAGGTGCGGAAGCGGGCGCCGGATGGGCGGCCCAACTGGCCGCCGACCTGCTTTTCGTGGCTGGCAACCTGCTGTGCGGCCTGGCGGACGAGATCATGGTGCGTCTCATGGCGGGCCTGGGCGGGCGTATTTGGCAGACAGTGGGCCGCGCGCAGGATATCGAACTGGCTCTCAGTAACGCTGCCGCCGTCGCGGTCGAGCCAGGCGAGGGCGTCGAGATCCTGGGCCGTACGCATGTAGACGAGCACGCCATCGGGCCGCGTCGGGACCGGCGGGTTGGTCTTGGAAGAGTGAACGACCGCGGGCATCTCTTCGATCTTCTTCTTGAGGACGTCGTCGTCTGCGGTGGCATCATTCCAGATCTGGTAGGCGTAGGAGGCAAGATCGACTTCGGAGTCGTCGTCGCCGTCGAGGATGCCGGTCTGCTCGTTATAGAGGTCGTGGACCGCGCGGGCGTCTTCATCCTCAAAGAAGGCTTCATCGGTGCCAACCACCTCGGCATTCTCATTAAGCCTGTTGCGTACGCGGGCGCGCAGCCGGATCAGCTTTTCGATACCCTCGGCGGGTAGGAAGGAGTAGCAGAGGATGTCCTGCGCCTGCTGGCCAATTCGGTCAACGCGGCCGGCGCGCTGGATGAGGCGGATGATGGCCCAGGGCAAGTCGTAGTTGACGACGATGGCGCAGTCCTGTAGGTTCTGGCCTTCGCTGAGCACATCGGTAGAGATGAGCACCCGCAGCTCCTCTTCGGTCGAGATCTGGTTACGTTTGCCATTGGCAACGGGGCTGAAACGCCAAGCCAGCTGTGTCGGGTTGGTTGAACTGCCGGTCACAGCGGAAAGATGGGTAGCGCCGGCGACCTTGAGGTGCTCTTCCAGGTATTGAACGGTGTCGGCGAACTGGGTGAAGACGAGCACTTTCTTGTTGGGGTGCTGCTCCATTAGGATGCGGCGCAGCGCGGCCAGCTTTTCGTCCTGGGCAGGGTCCCAGTCACCCAGCTTTTCCAGAATGGCGCGCAGGGCGGCCGCGTCGGCCAGAAGGTGCTCGTACAGCGCGTCTACAAATAGATTCCGGCTCACCCAGCGAAAACGGCGGCTGTAGCGCTCGGCGAAATTCTGATAGATGTGCGCGGCGCTGAGACGGAAATCCTGTTCTGTGCGCAGGCGCGATGGCAGGGCAGGCGCGGCGCCTTCGTCTTCATTTTCCTCGTCAAAAATATCGCCTACCGCTGCATCGGTGTCTTCGTCGTAGGATTGGGTATCCAACATGCCGGCATCGACGGTACCGATGGGGAGGGGCTGGTCGGTCTCGATGGCGTGGAGGAAAACGTAGTTGCGCAGGATGTGCCTCTCCAGCGAGAGGAGGAAAGCATGCCCGCTGCTTTCCAAGCGCTTGAGCAGATTGGTGCGGCAGAAGCCCATGAGTCGTTTGCCGGCCCGCGAGAGGTCGTCCAAAATGACGCTTTCGGCCTGTGTTGGCGGCGTCAGCGGTGAAGGAGAGACGTAGTTGCCGAGACCGTAGCGGGGAAGTTCCAAGCCGTTGATGGCAGCGACTACGTCGTCGCTGAAGAGGTGCGCGTACTGTTCGTCGATATCAAAGGGCGCGGTGCGCGGCTTGCGTAACGGAAAGTAGGAGCGACTGCCGTCTTCAAAAGTGAGATAGTTGCGTTCGTTAGACGGGTCGGTCTGGGCGTAGTTCCGCTGGATAAAGCTACGGGTGCGGCGGACAAGATAGAGCCGCATCAGCTCGCGCCAGTCGTCGGCGTACTCCGACTGCTCGAAGGCACCCAGTGAACGGAGCGGTGCTTGGTGGCGGCGAATGAATTCGGTCTCGCCAATCTCATCGAGCAGGCGTTCCGGGCGGATGCCAAGGTCATCGTGTTCGGGCACGAAGAGACGGAGCTGGCTAGAGAGGTCCTGGTAGGTCTTGTTGTAGGGTGTGGCGGAGAGAAGGATGCACTTGCAGTCGTTCTCCTGGATGTACTCGTGAATGGCGCGGTAAGTTCGGCCTTCGCGGTTGCGCAGGTTGTGGCTCTCGTCGATGACGAGGAGGCGGTAGCGGCGCATGTCGGGCAGTTCGCGGATGGCGCGGCTGATGGAGAGCACGCGAGCGCGCAGGCGGTACTGGTCGCGGTAGTTTTCCCACATGGGGACGAGGTTCTTGGGGCAGATGATGAGTGTTTCGAGGCCCTGGTCGTCCTCAAAGATGCGGGCGAGGGCGGTGGCCATCAGGGTTTTGCCGAGTCCGACGACATCGCCGATGAGGACGCCGCCGCGCTTGTTGAGGTGATGGGCGGCGATCTTGACGGCGGCGGTCTGAAAGTCGAGCAGGGTATTGCCGAAGTCGGAGGGGATGCGGAATTCGGTGAGGCCGGCGCGTGCCTCCTGGGAGAGATGGTAGGCGATCTTAACGTATATGTGGTAAGGGTCGATAAGTTTCTCACGCGCCCAGCTTTCGTCGATGATGGCGGCAAGCTCTTTGGAGATGTCAATACACCAGCGGTCGTTCCAGCGCTTTTCGAACCAGTCGGCGAGCTTTTTGCAGGCGTCATAGTCGAGGACGTCGACGTTCAGTTCGCCTTGGCGGGAGAGGCCGGCCTGGGTGAGGTTGCTGCTGCCCATGTAGCCGACGATGGGATTGACGGGATCGGTGCGGTGCAGCAGGTAGAGCTTGGCATGAAGCGGGTAGGCGAGAAAAAGCTTGACGACTACCTTGCCGGCCTTGAGCTGCTTTGACAGCCGGCGCAGGCCGGCCTCGTCCTGATTGGAGGGCGCGCCAAAGGTGAGTTGCTCGCGGAACTCTTCTGCCAGTTTGTTCTTGAGACGCGACGCTGCTTGCATGTCCAGTAGGTCTTCAGCCGGGGCCAGGCTGCGTGCGAGGCGCAGTTCTTCGTGGGGGAGGCGCTGCATACCGACGAGGAGGCGGCAGCAGTTGTCTTCGCCGCCCGGCCAGGGTTCGATGTGCTTGTCGATGGAGCTCCAGCCGCGCAGGTTGAAGTAGCCGACGCAGAAGTCGGCGCGGTGGGCATGTTGCAGGGTCTTGGCCAGGGCGTCGCGGAGGTCGTTGTCGATGTTGTCGAAGATGCGGGGCATCGGGGGTATTGTTCCTCTGTTGGCAGGCGCCGTCATTGTGGTTGGCGCCTGTTTGCGGATGGCCGCCTCGGGTTTTGCAGGCAAGTGTCGCACAAGAGCGCTGATTTTGCCAGTGAAATGGGGGTGGAGGTTCCCCCGCAGAAGCGGGGATAGACCTGATTTGTTTCACTCCTGTTCTAGTGGGAAGGTCTTATTGCCTTCCCAGTCGACCTCCCACCATTTGCTGGCGCTTAGGAATTCGCAGCCATCCCATGTTTCCATGACCTGTCGATTGGTGAAGGAGTATTCGTAGGTGATGCCGAGGGAGCCGGATTCGAGTACGGCGATAGAAGACACTCTCATCTGTTCCATCGACGGCCATTCCGACCAGGTGTCTTTGTAGGTGAGGAAGGCTTCGTTTTGCAGCCCGCCGTCAGCTGCAATCTGGCAGGAGCCGTCCTTGAGCTCGATTGCGCCAGGGCCGGTCAAGATGGCTTCGATGGCATCGACGCGGGTGGTAAGTGCTTTGATCAAAACGGACAGACTTTCGAGGGTGAGTTCTTCGTCCTGGGCGATGGCGATGCCGGCGAGTGTTGCGAGGAGGAAGGCGACGAGAATTACGATGTGTGAAAATCTGCGTTTCATGGCTGTGTCCCTGTTGTGGGTGTGGGATCGCAAGCATAATGGCAGGCGGCGGCTAGTGCAAGCGTGGTCATTCGCTTTCGATCTGGGCGATCCCTTTGCGGAGCGAGGTGGCAAGGTCGTCCAGGTACTGGAGGATTTCTTCGCCGACTTCGACGAACATGTCGTGGAGCTTCTGGTCCGGCCCGCCGCCGCCGGCAACCAGGGTTCCCCCTCACACGCGGAGATAGGCCGCCTTCGGGTGTCAATTCGCCCTGTGCGAAGAGTGCGGCGGGGGCCAGTACTGCCAGCAGTGCGATGGTGATGCGTGCGCGTTTCATGGGTAGTCCTCGTCTGGTGATGTGCCAGGCCTTCATATTCTTGACGATTGACAGGCCCGGCGGACTTGTAGACAATGCTTCAATCCCTTCAAACCCCATGCAATCGCCTTAGCCTGCAATTGGAGACGATCGATGAGAAAGTACTGGATTATTACGGCTATCCTCGTTGTTCTGTGCGCAGCGGTTCCTGTCGTCGCCGCCGATGCGCTGCCTTTGGAAGAGCAGGTGAAAGATATACTCGTCCGCCTGGAAAAGGTGGAGGCGCAGGAAGAACGCATCGAGGCACTGGAACGCCAAGTCGCTAAATTGCTCGCCTTGTCCGACGAGCCACCCGAGATCCCATCTGAGGGCGTTGTTGAAATGACCGAGGCTCAATATAGGCGTTGGTTCGATGAGGAGATTCTTCGCATCTCGCTTCTCGTTCCGGAGTGGGAGGCGGCCCTTGAATCCGATGATGTCGACAAAATTTTCTCTACTCTGTTCGGCCTGCTGGACACGGGATTCGGATTCTACGATGCACATAGTCGAATCGTTACGCCTGACCCTTCCTACGAAGAGACTCAGTCAGAACTCACCTGTTACATGGACCTGCTTGAGCCATTTCGAGACCTGGAAAACGCAACCTTTATGGAGGTTATGTCCTTTTTTATAGCCATTGCCAAGGACTTTGAGGCCTTCTTCATGGATTGTGATCCGGAAGCACTCGAAGAGATTGGAGAGCTGCTTTCAATTGAATGACACGGCGTAAGACGCCTCTCCTTCAGACGAGCTCTAGCTGCCCGGCCTTGCGCAGCGCGTTGTGCTTGAGGGTGGCCGCCCGTTTCGGCCCGTCGTGCGTGTTGTGCATTTCTGGCAGAGCGCGGCCGGGGTTCCCCCGTACACGCGGGGATAGACCTGGTGCCCGCCCTGGGCGCCATCATCTTCACCGGTCCCCCGCACACGCGGGAATAGACCTTTGAGCGCACCCTATCCGCTCTATATATACCTGATTCCCCTACACACGCGGGGATAGACCGATTCTTATCCGGGTCTGCCGGAGTATCCGTGGCTGGAAAGCTATAACTCCTTCTCAGGTGTGCGAGTGTCGACGCCCATCTCTCCTGCGTTTAGAGCAGAGCGGCCATGGTTTTTCCAAAATTCGTGCTACTATTTGCTACTAAATATGCCTGCAAACCTGTGGATGCGCTGACGCGGCAAGGATCTGCCCATACTCCCGTGCGCGACTTGGGGCTTCTCGCGCGCAGTTCGGCATTTGGTGGATAACGCCATCCCCACGGCCGGCAGGCAAGCCGGGCCAGGGAGCAAAGAGGATGAAGATAACTTACTATCCACAGCCGGCGCTGCTGGGCTGGCTGGTGCTGATATTGGCGCTGCTGGTGGGCGGGGCGTGTGTGCCGCAAGATATGGTGGTCAGTCCGCTGGGGATGGTGGGGGGGGGCAGGCGAGGATATCCAGATTCAGTCGCTGGAGGCGCTGACGGGGATTGGGGAACTGGGAGTTCCGAGGCAGCGGGCGGTGGCGGGGCATGGTTTTGGAGGGGGGCGTTGCGGGGGGAATCCCCCCGCACAAGGGAGGGCCGAAGGCGGGAACAGCAGTTCTTGGTAGTCAGTTTTTAGTTTTTAGTGAACGCTGCTCGAACGCGGCGTTGGAAATGCAGGATGGGTGGAGGAGGGACCGCCAGCCCTGAGCCGCCTTAGCGGCGAAGGGTGCGCAGGCGAACTGCAGGGGACAGGGGTTAGGGGAGAGGGGATAGTGAGGAAACCCTTGGCTCGCCTCAATTGGGGTCGGGGATGGAGGTTGGGGGCGAGGGGGGGCCCAGTGTGCAACCAGGCATTTGAACTGAATGGCCTGGGAAGAGAGAAGGGATGAATTCTCAGTCCCCGCTGTTCGCTTTGTGAAATCCGGCCAGTTGCAGGTTATCCTATTTGTCCTTATTCTTTTGCATGGACGACCAGCGTCGGCCCGACAGTTTGGGCGGGCATTCAGTGCAAACGCAACCTGTCAAAGGAGAAAGATATGCAAAGCCCGGCACGGCGCGCAATCCTGATCGGCATGGACGGCGCCAGCATGGAAGTGGTGATAAATATGGTAAACGGGGGCCATATGCCCCATCTTGGCAAGCTGATGGAACGAGGTGTGCATCGCCCCATGATCGGCGTCTTCCCTACTTTGACGCCACCGGGTTGGACAGCCACTTCCACCGGCGCGTGGCCGGGAAACCACGGCGTGATGGATTTCAACATCCGCAAACTGGGCGCTCAGCTCGATGAAACGGTCTGGGGCATCAACACCGAACTGTCGCAAGCGGAATATCTGTGGAACACCGTCGAGCGCGCCGGAGGCACGCCCCTGCTGGTCAAGTGGGAAATGTCGTGGCCGCCGACGGTGACCAGCGGCGTTCAGGTGGAGGGGACCGGGCCCGGCGTCTCCAATCATCACCAGATCGCCGGCTATCACCTGTTCGTGGCCGGCAAATGGCAGCGGCGGGCGATTGGCGGCCAGCGCGATCCGGAAACGCTGGACCCCAGCGCCCTGCAGACCGGCTCTGACGTCGATCCGGTGACGATCAACGAGGCCCGGAACTGGACCGCTCTGCCGCCTTCAAGCCGCCCGGCCAAAGAGGTAGAGTTGACGATACAACCGCTGGCGCGGGGGCGCGACCCGATGTTGCGGGGCGAGAAGGGCACGCCCAAGACCTTTTACGGCCTGATTTACGCGGCCGGGGACAACGGCTACGACCGCGTGTCCATCTGCCGGTCGCGCGACGGGGGCAGCGCGGTTGCTGAACTGGCGATGGGCGAATGGAGCAGCTGGTGGCTGGACCAGTTCGAAATTGACGGTGAGGAGATCGGCGGCTACGTGCGTTTGAAGCTGGTCAACCTGACAGCCGAGGCCGACGCGTTCGAGTTGTTTGTACCGCAGATCTGGCCGACCAGCGGCTACACGAAACCGGCCGGGGTGGCCGAGGAGATAGACCTCCATGTCGGTAACTTCCTGCAGAATCCAGCCAGGGACGCCTTGGGAATCATGGACGACGATACCTATTTTGAGCTGCTGGCTTTCCATCATGAGCGCTTAGCCGACGTAGCCGACTATCTCACCACCAGCCGCGAAGACTGGACGATGCTCTTCATCGAGACGCACGCGTCCGACTATACCAGCCACTTCTTCCTAGGCCAGGCTGAAAAGTTCAGCGGCGCCGATGAGGAGACGCAGCAGCGTTGTCTGGACGGCGTGATCCGCACGTACAGTTCGATCGACGATATGATTGGCCGCGTCGCCCAGGTTGCCGATGAGGAGACGCTGATCTGTCTCGTTTCCGATCACGGCGGCACGCCCAACCAGTTCCAGGCTGTTGAGATCGAAGAGGTGCTGGAGGAGGCCGGTTTCCTGGTATATAAAGAGGACGGCGAAGGCAAGCGGACGGTAGACTGGTCACGCACGCGGGCCGCGCCGGTTGGCCTGGTGCATGTGTTCATCAATCTGGAGGGACGCGAGCCAACCGGAATTGTGTCTCCGGCCGATTATAAGGAGACCCAACTGGAGATAATCGCCGCGCTCCACGCTTACAAGGACCCCGCCACCGGCCGCCATCCCTTTGCGCTGGCCCTGACGCGGGAGGACGCGGAGATGGTCAACCTCTTGGGCGACACGGTTGGAGACGTAGTCTACGCGCTGCGGCCGGAATTCGACGGCGCACACGGCAAACAGCTGCCCTCGGTCAGTTTCGGCATAGCCGGGCAGCATTGCACCTTTGTCCTGGCCGGTCCGGGCGTCAAGGAAGGGCTGGCGCTGCAGGGACAGGTGCGGGCGGTCGACGTCGCGCCAACCTTATGCTACATGCTGGGGATACCGATGCCCCGCAATGTGGAAGGCGGCGTTGTCTACGAGGCGCTGACCGATCCCGACTGGCATCTTGCGAAGTGAACGAATGCCGGCGAGAGGGGAGGGAATCCTGTTCTCTCTTCTCGCCGGCCCCGAATCAGTATTCGTCGCCCTCTTCGATTTCACCCGCAGGCATTTCGATGTCCACAACCTCGCCCTGGTCGTTGATGATGACGCGGAAGCCCATCATGCCGAGCCATTGACGCGACTGCTCGGGGATCGCCTGTCCAACGGCTTGATCGATGTTGTCGATAGATGATTCCACCGCGGCCTTTGTAAAGATGTCGTCTTTGCCCATCAGATCCATCATGCCGCTCACGGCCAGGTCTCGATGCTGGTCCACTTGGCCCATGAGGAAATCGAGCACCTGTTTGTCGACCTGGGCGGCGTCGATGTGACGCAAGAATCCATCCTCGTCGACGACATAGCAGGCGCGTTCACCCACATGCCGCACTTGCGCCGCGACTCGACGTTCATCGAATACAAGCCCTTCAAACATCGCCGAATTTGCCAAGGTTCTCTCCGAATACGCTTCTCAGAATTCTCATTCTGAACTGATTCCTGTCTGGCGCCGGGACGTGTCAGGCCGATTGCTAAGGCAGAGGCGGTGGAAATCAGCCTTGTTCTGCACTGTGCCGGGCAGAGCAGATCTTGAACCCAATCTCACATCAGCCCGGACCGGCTTGCCAGGAACTCGCGACTGCGGCGGATGCTGGCGACGGGATCTTTGGGCAGATCGTGTTCAACGATGTAATACTCGGCGCCGGCGGCGCGGCAGGCCGGCAACAGCGCATCCCAGTCCAACGTCCCGTAGCCCACATCAGCCAGGCCCATCTGATCCTCGTTTTCTCCGGCCGGCGCCAGGTCTTTGGCATGGATGCAGGGACAGCGTCCGGCGTACTTCTGCACCAGTTCCAAGGGGCGGGCGCCGCCATCGGCTATCCAGGCCAGATCCGGCTCCCAGAACAGATTCTCCGCCTCGGCGTTCGCCAGCAGCCAGTCAATCGCCCGCGCGCCGTCGAATTCCTCCATCTCAAAGCCATGGTTATGGTAGCCCAAGCGCATCCCTTCGGCCCGGCAGCGCCGCCCCAGCTCATTTAGCGTCTGCCCGAAGGCGCGCCACGCTTCTGCATTTGCGGCCTGCCGCATATCGGGACGGGGGCCGGGAAGAATAAGACTGTCGTTCCCGACCGCGCGGTGAAAGGCGATGGCGCCGGCAAAATCTTCGGTCAGGTCCTGAAAAGGTACGTGGGCCGACACCGGCTGCAAGCCGTGCTCATCCAAAATCGCTTTCGCTTCTGCTCCCGAATGGTCGGTCAAAGGGATCAGCTCCACCGCTTCATACCCGGCCGCGGCGGCGGTGGCCGCGATCTCGGTAAAGCTGTCCGAAAGGTGACGCAGGCTGTAGAGTTGTACGGCGATGGATGGTTTTGCATTGTTGGTCATAAGAAGATCTCCCTTGCTGTCGCACGCCGCAGCCGCTCGGTTAGCCCACTGTAACGCAGGGCCACCTTGTCGTTGCCGACGGCCATGCCAATTGCTTTCGGTTGTCCTACCAACACGACCAGCCTCTTGGCGCGAGTGACAGCCGTGTATAGAAGATTACGTTGAAGCAGCATGTAATGGCTTGTGAGCACGGGAATAACGACTGCCGGGAATTCACTGCCCTGGCTCTTGTGTACGCTGATAGCGTAGGCATGGACCAGTTCGTCCAGTTCCTGGAAATCGTAACCAACCGTGCGCCCATCGATCTCGACCGTTACCCGCTGGTCTATCAGATCTACTTCTTTAATATAGCCCATATCGCCATTGAACACATCTTTGTCATAGTTATTACGCACCTGCATCACCCGGTCCCCGTTCCGGTAGATGCGGCCACCCAGGATGCGCTCGATGCTGTCCGGTTGAGGCGGGTTGAGAGCCTGCTGGAGGATCTCATTGAGTGACGTCACCCCGGCCGCGCCGCGGTGCATCGGGCTGAGAACCTGAATGTCCTGGGGCGGAATGGCAAAGCGGCGCGGGATACGCTCCTGGACCAGTTCCACGCACAACTGGGCGGCGCGTTCAGGCTCTTCGGTGCGGAAAAGGAAGAAGTCATTGGCCTCGACCCTCTCTTCGCTGGACGTCCGCGACAGAATCGGCATCTGGCCGCGGTTGATACGGTGGGCATTCTCGATGATATTGCTCCCGGCCGCCTGCCGGAAAATCGTCTCCAGCCGCACCACCGCAGCGCGGTCCCAAGATCCAGCCCCCGGCGTGTGCAGGGCCTCGTCACCCACGCCTTCTATGGCCGCAATCACATCCTTCAGCACATTGCCGGCGCCCACGCTAGGCAGCTGGTCCACGTCGCCCAC
The DNA here is from genome assembly GCA_965221345.1 of Caldilineaceae bacterium. Taxonomy (GTDB): domain Bacteria; phylum Chloroflexota; class Anaerolineae; order Caldilineales; family Caldilineaceae; genus Bin5. The sequence continues at coordinate 2,133,033 of CBDCSD010000002.1, read as the reverse complement.
CAACAGCAGAGACATCCCCGCGGGGATTGCCTTGAGCAGATGGTTCATCAGAATCAGGTCCAGCATAGAGGACTCGTCCACGATCAGCAGGTCGCCGGAGAGCGGATGCTCCTCATTGCGTTTGAAGGACATGCCCGCTGCCGGCTGGAACTGCAGCAGTCTGTGGACCGTCTTCGCCGACCGGCCTGTCGCCTCGGTGAGGCGCTTGGCGGCACGACCGGTCGGCGCGGCCAGAATCGCTTGCGCGCCCGCCTCCTCGCACAGCTCAATGATCGTGCGGACAACGGTCGTCTTGCCGGTGCCGGGGCCACCGGTCAGCACGGTCAGCCGGTTGGTCAGCGCCGCTTGCACAGCCTCGCGCTGGCGCGATACCAGACGCGGAGCGCCATGCTGATTACTTGCTCGCTCTTCGAGTTGGGCGAATTTCCGTTCCCAGTCCAGCCCGTGGAAAGAGTCCGGCAGGCCGGAGCCGTGATGTGCAGCAAGCGGCGCAGGCGTGCGATCTTGCATCAGCCGACCCAACCGGTTGCTGACGCCCACTTCGGCGTAATACATTGGCGTCAGATAAACCGCCTGCGCGCCCTGCAACAGACTCTCGATCTGCTCTGCGGACGGCCTTTCATCGGCGCCGCTGTTTTCCCGCATCTGAAGCAAAGGCTGCGCGCCAGACGGCTCGTATATGTCCGCCACCGCCCAGTGCAGCGATTCAGCCTCCTCGCCCGGCCCGGGCGCCAGCTTTATCCGGTCTGACGCCTTCAGGTGCAGCAACCCAGCCGCGGTCTTCTCTTTCCCCACATTCAGGAGCTGGTCGGCCTGCTCGATAAGCTCCGCGCTTGGCAGGAAGACATGGCCCTCTTCCCTGGCCCGGTTAAGCGTAAACTCGACACCGGCGGCGATGCGCTGGGGCGCGTCTTCAGCGATCCCCTGGGCTTGCGCGATCCTGTCTGCCGTCAGGAAGCCAATGCCATAGATATCCTCAGAGAGCCGATAGGGATTCCGCTGGACAGTTTCAATAGCGCCGTCGCCGTAACGTTTGTAGATCTTTGCCGCCAGGCCGGCGCTGACACCGTGGCCCTGCAGGAAGATCATCACCTCCTTGACCGCTTTCTGTTCGATCCAGGCGGCGATGACCATCGACACTCTTTTCTGGCCGACGCCGCTCACTTCGGACAGCCGCTGCGGATGGTTGTCAATAATTTCGAGCGTCTCCGCGCCAAAATGGGCGACGACGCGCTTGGCGGTCACCGGGCCTACGCCCTTGATCAGGCCACTGCCCAGATACTTCTCGATGCCGGCTATGGTCGCGGGCAGTGCCGAACGCATCCGGGTTACGGTAAACTGTTTGCCATACTGAGGATGCACCTCCCACTGGCCGCGCAGTTCCACGGCCTCCCCAACATTGACGCCGACCATGGTGCCCACGATCGGCGCCTCCTTTTGCCAGTGGGGCAGATGTGGGGTGGACCGCTCCACCGCCAGCTTGGCGACGGTATAGCCGTTTTCTTCGTTATGAAAGGTGATGCGCTCGATGACGCCGCGCAGAAAATCTTGCGTTTCGTCGCTCATGGATGTTAGGGTAACAGAAGGGGATAGCCCGATCAAACCGCGCCCACTCAATCTGCCAGCCCCGCCGGACAGCGCCACTTGGTAGTAGAGGCACATTTCGCCGGCCGCCTTTTTTCAGCTGAAACAGGACGCAGGACCACCTCGGATTCTCTTTGGAAGCGACTGAAGAGTCATTTGCTCCACTATTAGTCGTCATCTCGTTGGCGTTTCTCGTGCCGCTGCTGCTCACGCGATTTCAGCGGCTGAGGCTGCCAATCGTCGGCGGCGAAATCCTGGCGGGAATCGTGGTGGGCCGCAGCGGTTTCGACTGGGTGAGCCACGAAGATCAGCTGCTCACTCTTCTGGCGGAGTTTGGCTTCGTCTTCCTCATGTTCCTGGCAGGTATGGAGATCGACTTCACCAATCTGAACGTTGAGCTGCCTGGAGCCGCTCGTGCCGGAGGCACGCAGACCGGCAATACTGCAACTGGAGGCCGCGGTCGACGCAGCTTCGGACCGCTCTCCCTCAGCCTGGTCAGCAGTCCGTGGGTGATGGCGCTCATCATGTCGACAACGTCGCTGGGTGTCGTCATGCCGGTCCTCAAGGAACAGGGGCTGATTCGAGGTCGCTTCGGCCAGACTATATTGATCGCGGCACTGATCGCGGACTTCGCTACCATGCTCCTGATTACCGTGGTCGTAGCGTTGATTTCACACGGCCTAACGCTCGACATTCTGCTGATAAGCGTGTTGTTCGTGGTCTTCTTCCGGGTGACGTACTCATCCTGTCGATCCGCCGCGCCGGCGAGTTCATCGTGCCGCGGGGAAATACGCAACTGGAATCCGGGGATCACCTGACGCTGGTGGGCACATTCGACCATCTGCACGAGGCGCGGGCGCTATTCGTCTGAATCCAAACCACGGGCGCGGGCAAACGACTGCTCTATTTGGATAGCATGACGCGTAGCGCCTTGCATCTATTGCAATGCGAGGCGTTCAACTGTGGTTTGCTCGTAAGAAAGGGCAGTCGGACGACTACTAAGGAGCGGTGCCCAGCACACCGTTGGCCTGTTGCCAGCGAGCGTGCGCTTTGAGAACGACCTGACGCGTGGCCTCTTCCATCGGCAGGTCCCCCAATCTTGGCACCGACAACCAGAGTACATCGTCTACGTCGTCGGCCGGCGCAACATTGCCCCCGCGGAAGTGCGCCCAGAAGTCGATCACAACGAAATGATAGCGAATGCGCCCGGCGGCGTCACGGTGAATCGGCTCGAAGAGGTCCACCAGTTCAACGATCTCTATCTTTGCGCCGGTCTCCTCCCACACTTCACGGGCAACCCCAGCGCGCACGGGTTCGCCCAGATCCAACAGGCCGCCTGGCAACGCCCACATCCCTTGGGAAGGAGGCCGCCCACGTTCGACCATCAGGATACGGCCGGCATCGTCGAGCACGACCGCAGCCACCGCCACTAACGGCGCGGGCGGATACTCGCGACTGATCGTCACCGGGAAGGTTGCGTTTGCTTGTCCTTCTTCGCTGCTCGCGTTCAAGACCAGGTCTCGATAAGTTCCGGCAGTTCTGACAGCTTCTCGATCACTGCATCGGGCTCAATTTCGTCCACAAGGCGTTGATCCTCCGCCAGTGGGATCATGCGGCAGTGGACGGTAAGCGCGCCGATCTCCTGCCCGCCGGCGACATCATGCTTGAGGCTGTCGCCGACGCAGACAATCTCATACGGCTCCGCGTCCCAACGCTTCAGGACGGCGTCATAGATCTCTTTCTCAGGTTTGCGCCACTCCACCGCCGCGCTGCTCAGACAGACATCCAGGTAAGCGCGCAGGCCGGTATAGTCTATGATGCGCTGAAAAATGCGGTCGCTTGAGTAGTTGGCGATAACCGCCACCGGATAGCCTTCGGCGCGCAGCCGCTGTAGCAGGTCGGTTGCTCCGGGCATCGGCTCCCACGCGGTCATCTCCGGCGCGTAAAAGAGATCGACGGCTCGCCCCAGAACCTCCTCATTCATACGCGAGGCCGGATAATCGAAGAACTGCAACAGGAAACTGAGCGTGTCGTCGGCGGTGTGCTCCTCCTGCTCGTCATCCGATTTCGTTTCGGCGAAGCGGCGGGCTTCGACAAGATGCCCCGGGAATTCGTCGGGCAGGTCGGTCATCCCAGTGGAGCGCATATAGGAGACGGCAGTCTGGGCGCCTGTGTCCATCAACTCATCGATTGGTTTGTTTAGCTGTGCAAGGGTGTTGTCAAAGTCAAAGATCAGACCTTGCACCAACTTGCGCGGTTGAATTTGCGCGAGTTCGCCACTGAAGAACTGTTTGTTGTGTATTTCGTCTTGCATATTAACTGTTGCGCAGCCTGGATGACGTTTCGTTGACGGTGCGGAATGTCGTGGATATGTAGATGCTTCACTGTCATGCACGCGCCTAAGTATGCGGAGGGGCGCCCCTGCCTGTCAAGTCAGGACAATCTTCTATTTGAGCACGGGCACAGAACCAGAGAAGATGGCACTCATTTTGTTTCACATTCCCCGCGGAGATAGCTGACTGTGCTGGGCCGTGCTATACTCCGCACTGGCTCTGTATTAACAGCGTTTCATAAGAATCACGAAATTTCCGCCATTCACTTTCTTACAACACAGCCATGGCTTATTCATTCAAAATCGGTTCCATTCCATGTCACATCGTCAGTGACGGCCGCCAGCTTGTCGACGGCGGCGGCTTCTTCGGTCTCGTGCCGCGGGTCCTGTGGGAGCGTGTGATCCGCCCGGACGACAAGAACCGCATTCCCGTGCAGATGCGCTCCCTGCTGATCCAGTCGTCCGCCGGCCTGATCCTGGTGGACACCGGCCAGGGGGACAAGCTCACCGCCAAGGAGCGGCGCATCTTTGGCATGGCCGACAGCAACCAGCGCTTGGCCGCCGACCTGCGGCGTGTTGGTTGCCGCCCGGAAGATGTCGATATTGTGCTGATGACGCACCTGCACGGCGACCACGCCGGCGGGTGTACGCACTGGAGCGATCCGGGCGACTCGGAGAGCGAGGCCGTCCCCTCCTTCCCCAACGCCCGCTATCTCATCCAACGTCTTGAGATGGCCGAAGCCGCCTTCCCCAATGAACGCACGCGCGGCACCTACTTCGCCAACAACTGGGAGCCGCTGCGCCGCTCGGGCCAACTGGAGCTTGTGGACGGCGATCAGAGCCTGGCGATCGGTGTGCGTTCGGTGACGGTGCCGGGCCATACCGGGAGCATTCAGGCGGTGTGGGTCGAGGACGCGGGCGAATCGCTGCTCTTCCTGGGCGACGCGTGCAGCTGGGCGGCACATCTGGACAGGTTGGCGTGGGTGCCGTCCTTCGATCTCGAGCCGATGCGCAGCATTGAGGGCAAACGCAACCTGCGGCGGCAGGCCGAGGAAAAAAATGCGCTGCTCGTCTTCCAACACGACGGCCAGGTCGTGACCGGACGGTTGCGCCCCGGCGCGCGCGGCGCGGTGGTGGAGCCGGAGATTACGGAAGAGGCTTGGCCGGGGGGTGGGTAGAGCGTATTGCCAATTGCGTAGAGGCAGTCAAGCCAACCACGTTTCTGAATCGTGACCAGCCCGATAAGTCTTGGTGTCAAATGGGCTATACATTAGATGGGAAGTTCCCTATAGTCCCCGGGCTGCATCCCATCGACAATGTCCTGGACATCTCCAATTCGCGGCTGGATACGCGGCCAGGAAGTTGAAAGAAGAACGAGAATCCCCAAGCGTTTTCCGGCAAGACTCTGCTGGTAGCGCAAGTTTTGGCCTGTTGTCATCAGTAGTTCGTAGCCATTAATCTCCGCTTCTTTGAGCAGTTCGCCGTTGCGCAGTTCAGACCATCCTCGTTCATAGGCGGTATCGACAGAATGCCCGGCAAGATACCGGCGCAGGGGCGCCGGCGTACCCTGATCAAACAGGATTTTCATGGATGGACAGACTCTGTCAGGGCTTTCACTTCGTGATCCAAGGCGGCTTCGACCTTCCATCTTTCTACGCCGGGGAACCACTCCAGAAACTGCTCTACGGTTGCTCCATCGCGGAGATTCTCAAATAGGGCGGAGACGGGCACGCGTGTGCCGAGAAACACCCAGGCCCCGCCAAGTTTGTCCGGGTGTCGTTCGACGGCCTTACACGATTCCCAGTATTTCATGTTGTCATCTCTCATTCGCAGCGTCTGACATGCCAGGGCAGGGTGAAAAACTGATGTTTGACGGGGCGGCGGAAGTGGCCGCGGCGAGGACCTGACCGGTCGAGGCGATCGAGCATGCCTGACGTGTCGGTGCGGTCGTCGAGCAACTCCTCCAGAGCCTTGACAGCGGCTGTTTTTCGAGCGCTTGGATACATTTTCTAATTGCAGTATACCCTATGGCCACAAAGTTTCCACGTCGATCCGCCCGGCAGCGGTGCCTACGTCGAGACTGCTGGTGGCGATGTGGGCGAGGGGCTTGTTTTCCCCATTTCATGGTCTAGTCATTTGGGCCAACCATACGTTTCTATTTCGTAACCCGCACGAAAAGTCATTGTATCAAATGGGATTTACATTGCTCTAGACCATTAAACTTCTTTGGCGGTTCAGCAATCTCAGTCTGCTGAACCGGCTGCGGGGGCCATAGGGAACGCAGCAGTTATGCGGGTGCGCAGGAAGACGGCGCACAGCGCGGCGATCAGTGGCATAATCGCGACAACGTGCATAACACCTGAGAGTGTGTAGATGTCGGCGATCGGACCGGCCAAACCCATGCCCAACGCGCCCGAAGCGAAGGTAAATCCGAGGATTGCGCCGCTGGCCAACCCCTGTCTGCTCGGAATGAACCTCTGGGCCATGACCACCAGAATGCTATGGGGAATCCCGACCAGGAAGCCGGCGGCGAAGGCCAGCGGGAAAAACGCCCATCCATCGACGATGTCCAGCATCAGCCAGGAGAAGGGCGTCGCCGCCAGGAGCGACCAGAGAAGGATTTTGGGCTGTTCATACCGATCACCGAGAATGCCGCCCGTCATCGAGCCGAGAGCAATGGCCACGCTGGGGACGCCGACCATGAAGCCGAACTGTGTCGGCGAGAACCCCAGGTCCGCGAAGTATTTGGGCAGCATCCCATAGAAGATCTGGTGAACGGAGGCTCGCAACGCCACCAGCACGGCGAAGGCCACCAGCGCCGGCCAACGCCTGTTCGGCTGCAGCGCAGGGTTTGCGGCGATGGGCGAGCGCGGCCGCCGCTCAACGGGCCGCGCCTGCGCTGGCCCATCTTGGACTCTCACCAACGGCTTGCGCAGGCCATAGGCCATCCAGACCACAAACGGGAGCGTCGCAACCGCCATATAGCGCGGGCCGTCCATCCAGATCTCTTCCAGAAGCACGCCGGCCACCATCGGACCGATAGCCAGCCCCATCTGCCCCAGGAGGAAGAAGACAGAGGTCCCGGTCGTAGCCTTGTGACCGCCGGCCGCGCCGGCGTTCATCGCGCCCTGTGGATGGAACGCGCCGCTGCCGAGTGAGGCGATCGTCATCAGCGCGATCAGCGTGAAGTAGTTCTGCGAGAAGGTCGCGGCGTAATAGAAGACGGCTGTCCACAGCAGGCCGACTGCGCCGAGCCAGCGGCCGCCGAAGCGGTCGGCCAGCACACCGAAAAAGGGTTGAGAGAGGGAACCCATCAGCGCATAGGCCATGCCGCCCAGCCCGATCTGGGCGTTCGAAATATCGAAAGGGACTGATAGGACGGCAAGGATCATGGCGATCGAGGCGTTCAGAACGTCGATTGCCATGTGGCCGAACGAGACTGCGCTGAGCCGTCGGAGATTCATCCGCTCTTCCCTGGCAGGGGATGTAAACCGGTTTATTCTGCTGTGGGCTTTCCCAAGACCGCGTTCCCATTTTAGCAGCTTCTGCGCCCGTCATCAAAGCGGAGCCGGACAGGTACTCGACGCAAGAAATTTGACAGAACCCTGCTTGATGCTATACTGCGCTTCGTACCCTTGAGTCAGTTCGAAAAAGTGGTAAGGGGCTAGTAGAAACCACCGATCACCGTCCAACCGCCGCGAATGCTGTCTCCTATAGCAAACCCGCTTCTTGCACTGTGCAAGAATAGGCGGAACGCTTGCATTGCATTCGCAGCCCAATCCCCAAATGCATTGTTCGCCAGTTGCTGACACTACAGGTCCAGGCACTCTGCGGCAATTTGACAGTTTGATTACGGGGGAACAGCAGTCCAGACAGTCCACGCAATAACACCAGTTTTGACCAGGAATCCATACTTGTAGCACACGTAAAAATCAGCCTTTCAGGAGGAGAACATGCAGCAGACAAGTCGTCGTCAGTTTCTAAAGGTGGGTGCCGGCATGGGCGCGCTCACGGTGTTGGCAGCCTGCGCGCCGGTCGCCACCGACATAGGCGCGGGCAGCGCCGACGCCATGGAAGAACCCATCGATCTCGTCGTCTGGTACCAGGACTGGGACGGCGCCAACCGCATCATGGGCTGGGTCCAGCCAGAGTTTGAGAAGGAACACGAAAACGTCACCGTCGACCTCCAGGCCATCGGCTACGGCGACCTGCTCAACAAGATGCTGCCATCCATCGCCTCCGGCACCGAAGGCGACGTCATGATGATGTACACCGACTGGGTCGTCGCCACCGACATCACCCGCGTCTTCCTCGACATCACCGACGCCGCCGGCGGCGCTGCCGAGCTCGAAGAAAAGATGTGGCCGGCCGCCTTCCAGGCCGTCGAAGTGCCCGGCAACAAGGTCTACTACCTGCCCTGGCTGGCCGGCATCCGCGGCGCCGCCATGACCGTCAACACGGTCCACTGCGACGAAGCAGGCATCGATTACCTTAACTTCGGAACGTACGAAGAGGTGATTGAGGCCGGCATTGCCATGACGCAGATGAACGATGAGGGCAAAGTCACCCGCTCAGGTTACTCGATTTCCAGCTCCCAATATCAGGTGTTGTGGTCTCTCATCTGGCAGCTGGGCGGGGACTTCTTCGACAAGGAGAGCGGCATCTGGTCCCACGACAGCGACGTGGGCGAAGCTGCCGCGCAGATCCTGCATGACATCTACCATGTCCACAAGACCGTCGACTTCGAGCTGTTTACCAACGAATACGAGGCCTGCGGCCAGCAGCTCGTCTCGATCTGGGGTAACGGCGCCTGGACCATGAGCGTCCTGACCGACGTGGCCGACGTGCCGGCCGACAACATCGTCAAGCCGCCCCTCGCAAACGCTGTCGAAAAGGTGCTCTACCCGCAGCATGTCGCAGGTTATGGGCTTTCGAAGCGGCTGGCGGAGGACTCCGCCAAGCTGGATGCCGCCGTCGACTTTGCCCTGCTCATCGTCAGCAACGGCGCGCTCCTGCAGGCGCTTGACTTCTACTCGGGCGTCGTGCCCTCCAAGAGCGTCTACAACGATCCCGGTATTGCCGATGTCAAGTACGGCCTGGTATCGAAGCGTGTCGCCGAGGGCATGTGGCCGTACGCCCGCTATCCCCAGGACCACGTGGCCCAGCAAAGCCCGGCCCGCGCCGAGTTTGACCGCGCCATGCGCCAGGAAATCAGCATCCAGGAAGCGCTGTCCAACATGGACGCCTACCTGCAGGAACAGGAAGATCAGGCCCGAGAACGTCTGGCAGCCTGACCTCAAAAAAGACAGTCTGAACGGGCGCCGCGTACCCATGTACGCGGCGCCCGCCAACCAGCGGAAACAAAAGTATGACTACGTTGCAAGATCACCCCGTCTCCGGTGGTCAAACGTTGCCGCAACTGCCCGCCAGCAGCCAAGCCAGTCTGTGGCGGCGCTTCAGGCGCGCCAGTCCCTTCGCGCTAATCTACTCCGCCGCCATCCTGATTTTCTATACCATCATCTTTATCATCCCCTTTGGCACCGGCATCTGGCTCGCCTTCCAGAACTGGGATTTCATCACCACCCCCAAATTCGTTGGCCTGCGCAACTTTGGCAGAGCCTTTACTGATCAATACTTCTGGTGGGCTCTGCAGAAGACTTTGCTGTTTTCGGTGGTTGAGATCGCCCTCGGCTTGTCGCTCGCGCTCCTGTTCGCGCTCGCCTTGAGCCAGATCCTCGGGAAATGGCAGAACATTTATCTCTCGCTCTACTACTTGCCGGTGATCACACCGCTGGTAGTCTCGCTCTATCTGTGGCGCTGGCTGTACCGGCCCACCGGCGGCGCCTTCAACACGCTACTGAGCAGCCTCGGCCTGCCCGAGCAACCATTCCTGGCCAGCCCGCAGCAGGCGCTGTGGGCCATCACCGCCGTGATCATCTGGGCGCATCTGGGCACCGGCATCGTCCTCTTTCTGGCCGGCATAAACGACGTGCCCGAAAGCCTGTTCGAGGCCGCCCGTCTTGACGGCGCCGGTTTCTGGCAGTCCTTCTTCAAAATAACCATGCCTCTGATTCGCCCCGTACTCGTCTATCAGATGGTGGTCAGCGTGATCGGGACCGTGCAGATGTTCGAGGCTTTCTTCCTCATACCGGGGCCCGGCTTCAGCACCCGCACCCTGGCGCTCTACACCTACGAATTGGGCTTCCGCGCCCTCAATCTGGGCTACGGCGCCGCCGTCTCACTGATTATATTCGTAATGCTATTGGGCGCGACCGTCTTCCAACTCCGCCGCTGGCAAATCCAATGGGAACATTGATAACCGATGGCCAGAACCGCTGACACAACCCGACTGCACACACCCTTATCCCCCTTCCAGCGCTGGATAGTTTCGGGCAAGTGGACCAAGACAGTCGTCTTCCTCATCCTGGCGTTCTTCAGCTTCGCCATGTTCTACCCCTTCATCTGGCTCCTCTTCTCCTCCTTCAAGACCGGCGCCGACATCTTGAGCCTGCCCGTCACCCTCCTGCCCAAGAAGTGGACCCTGGAAGCCTATCTCATGGTGATGGATCCCACCCGCGCCAACCTGCCCATCGCCTACGTCAACAGCATCATGGTCACCTCCGGCACCGTCATCAGCGTCCTCATCACAGCATCGATGGGCGGCTTCATCTTCGCCCGCCTGGAGTTCCCCGGCCGCGACTACCTCTTCTATTTCGTACTCTCCACCACCATGGTCCCCTTCCTTACCCTGCTGATCCCGCTCTACATCGTCATGCGCGAACTCAACCTGCTCAACAGCCTCTGGGGTGTATGGGTGCCCAGTATGTTCTCCTCTTTCGGCATTTTTCTCTGCCGCCAATTCGTCTACGGCATCCCTCGCGAACTATATGACGCCGCCAAGATCGACGGCAGCGGCGATTTCGGCATTTACCGCAACATCATCCTACCCCTGACCAAGCCCATCCTCTCCGCCCTGGCCATCTTCGTCTTCCTGGGCGCCTTCAACGCCTACCTCTGGCCCCTCGTCATCCTCAACGAGGAAAAGAAGCTGACCCTCCCGCTCATCATCGCCCGCATGGCCAGCCGCTTCGGCGGCACCGACTACCAGGCCGTCATGGCCGGCTCGGTCCTGGTCTCGATACCGCCGCTGATCGTCTTCCTGATATTCCAGAAGAACTTCGTGCGCGGCATCGCTTTGACTGGGCTGAAGGGGTAGGCGCCTTCCCGCTGCTCCCTGACGCACACGCCGCCATCCTCGCCCTCACATTCGCCCCAGGCTTTCCCGCCGCGAACGGCCTCCCTTGTGCGGGGGGACACCCCCCGCAACGTCCCCCTCTGTCTACCCACAGTGCTTTTTGTTCCCCACCATCGTGGCAACCCAACAGTGTTTACCCCCAACGCCCCAAATGAACCTGAATGCAAGCGGGGATGATGCACCTTATCTTCCCCGATTCCGGTTCCAATCATTGGGACCCACCATGCTGAACAAAAGAGCCACCCCATTTAAGAGTGGCTCTTGGACATGCTCATTTGGCGGTTGCCCAGTCATGCCCCTCGACCGATCCATCTGATTAAGGGGACGACGAACCAATTTTGCAATGCTGTTTTCAATGAGGCGAGAACATCAATTGACGTTAAGAATAGATACACTTTAATAGGTACCAAGAAGAGCGCAGTATACCATATGAATTTATTCGTAACTATCCCAAATTCAATGAAGAGTATGAGCGCGATGAGTGCCGCGAGTCTCACCGCAGCCTGAGTTAATACTCTTTTCTCTTCCACAGGACTGTTCTTCCTCCCCCTCCTTTCCTTTTCGCGAAGCAAAGGAGGCACAGATGAAGTCACTCTATAAAACACCTGTGCCACCCGATAGTTTCGATCGGGACGCTTGTCCTTTGTTCGGTTGTTTCAGACGAGACAGTATAGAAAGGGAACGAACTGCTTAGTGCAAGAAACGGGACTTATTCCGGATGTTAAGCAGATTTGAGTTGAATATCCTAGATGCGAAGCTGACCTTGGGTCGGCTCCTACTTTTTTCTTATCTTCCTTATCACGTGGTAGACGAAGTAGAGGAGACCTGCCAGTACTGCGAATGGAATCAGGCCGTAGCAGAAGGGCTCGATGGTTTCGATGATGGGTGTGAATTCCACATCGTGGGTCCCTTTTTCGTTGGATTTGCGTGGAAATTTCGTAGCAGTCTTCCATAGTAATACTGTTGGATTTGTGAAGTGGGCCGCAAAAACTGAACCACGAGCTAAAGCGATTAATGGAGCAGATCACCAAGCACGTGTAGGGCCAGTTCAATGGTCAAGAGTCGACGGCGACACACGGCTGCCTACAAGTTCCGGGTTGCACTGGAAGCGCCTGAAGTCAGCAAGACGAATAGCCGGTTATCCAGCGCATCTTGCGTCGCTATCCCAACCCCGCAGACGCGCCTCCAGAAATCAAACAGGCGGTCGCCTATCTGTGGAAAAACCGACGACGCATGAACTATGCTGCCTATCGAAAGGTCGGCTTCCCCATCAGCAGCGTCACCGTCGAATCCGCTGCCAAAACCTTGATTCAACAACGTATGAAACAAGCTGGCATGCGCTGGTCTCGTGATGGCGCTCAGGCCATGCTTGCTCTCCGTGCTCGCCTGCTCAGCGACCGCTGGCACAAAATCCCTAAATGACCATCTTCGCCCCTATTCTGGGCTGCACCCAATTCACGGAATCATGAGTAAACTGATTCGGTGATGAATTCTTCTCATAAGCAAGAGAGAGCCAGGTGCAAAATACGAAAGGAAACAGAAAATGAAAGGGTACGCTAAACGGGTTTCAGCTTTGCTTGCGGTTATCATTCTGTCTGCCTGCGTCGCCATTCCAGAAAATGCGCCGACAGAACCGACGCCATAGGCGAAAGGTGGCTTGTCAGACCTAGCCAGTGCGCTCGCAAAGATGGATGACAGCCCGTTTACAGATCGGAATAGTGTTAATGAAGCAGACAAGTATCTTGGGCTTCTGATCGAACTCAAAGAATGTATATTGATAGAACGGGGGCCGGAAGATTCAACAAAGTTCACGCCTGAAGAACTGGCTGCTCAAATGGTCTACTGGGTGGGTTTTCACCAGTTGCTTGCATTTGTTCATCACGTCGAAGCTGCCAGGGCCGCTGGAAATTTGGAAGAACTTCAACGAACCAACCCTGAAGATGATGAAGGGGAATTTTATCATGCGCTTGTTTTTACTTTAGTATGGTGGGTCCCAATGTCTGGACCACGAAACGGGAAAAATAAGGTGCATCCAGACGGATGCGGTCGGCTCTGATCAGAGCACGAAGTGCTCTTCAGCCGGTGTGCGATAGTTGAGACTTTGATGCGGTCTCTGTGCGCCGTGGAACGGCACAATCACTTGCCTAGAAATCAGGCTTAGGAGCAGGATATCCTAAAGGTCAACTGTCTTACCCGAACCCTGGCAACAGGGGGAGTTCTCGAAAGAGTAAGGGGACAATAGCATGGCAGTAAAGCCGGAGAGTAGGATAGTCACAAGAATACTAGACCGGCAAGACCTGCGACCTATGACTATGAAAGGAACCCTAGCGTCCATCTGGATTAAAGCATCATCCAAGGGAAACGTGACTGACACCCGAACCCTCTAGAAGACTGGATTTGAGAGACATCCAGACACCACCACACCCACAGAAATATACTACGCCTGTGGGAACCTGACAACGGGGGAGAACCTGCTAACGAAGCAGGGTAAGGATGCGCCAAAGGGAGTCTAAGGGTCGCTATTACGGAGATTGTGAACCGGAACATGGGATGCCCTAAGTGGTGCGAACCATAGGGGTACGGAGTCTCCATGGTACTCGTCGGAGTAACGACCGACCAGGGGAAGTGGGAAAGCCACTTACAGGGGGAAAGGAGACAGGTGAAGCTATGACTGAGAGTACGATGAGGGGGCGCGAGATGCGAACAACTGAAACAGTACTCAACGTCCTGAGTGAAAGGGGAAAGAACCACAAACCCGTAGAAAGGCTGCACCGGCAGTTATATAACATCGGTCTGCACGAGATGGCGTATGGGCAAATCTATGTTAATCGTGGCGCAACCACGAGAGGTGTAAATGACAACACTCTCGACGGAACTTCGAGAAAGAGATTCGAGAGAAACATCGAGAGAGTCAAAACGGGAACCTACAAATGGAACCCGACACGCCGCACATACATACCGAAAAGAGGCGGTAAAATGAGACCGCTAGGAATCCCCACTGGGGATGACAAGCAACTTCAAACCGCAATGAAAATACTGCTGGAATCCTACTATGAACCACAGTTCTCAGAACGAAGCCACGGCTTTCGTCAAGGCAGAGGATGCCATACCGCCTTGATACAAGTCAGGCAAAAGTTCAAGGGGGCGGCATGGTTCATCGAAGGGGATATTAAAGGTTGCTTTGACAACATCGACCACAAAACCCTTATAGAAATACTGGCCGAAAACATCAAAGACAGCAAGTTTCTCATACTCGTTAATACTACAACCGCAATTCACGAATCTGAAGTTTTTCCGGCGAAAATGAGGGTGCAAAAGCGCATTTTGAACAACCACGGAACTGCATAAACGGCCCAAATGCAGCCACTTCAGCGCCTCTTTTTACTCTTTCGGTCTTCGGCCAACAAGAGTGCGGTTGTAGTATTAAGAGCTTGTTGAAAGCAGGGTATATGGAGAAGGAGATGAAGTACGACACCTACAGTGGGACACCACAAGGGGGCGTAATCTCACCACTCCTGGCTAACATCTACCTGAACGAATTAGACAAATGGGTAGAGCAAGAGCTAATGCCATGCTACAACCGCAGCCACAAAGAAAGAGGTAAGAGGAGAAGTAACCTTGAATATATGCGACTCCACACAGCTACAGGGAGAGCAAAAAGAAAAGGCGACTTCGAGACTGCCAAGATGTTGCGCAGAACGATGAAAACAATACCTGCACAAAGGGTCAACGACTCGGAATACAGGAAATTGGAATACATCAGATACGCAGATGACTTCATACTCGGCTTCGCAGGCCCAAAGAAAGAGGCGGAGGAAATCAAGGAAAGAATCAGCAAATTCTTGAGGGACAAACTCAACCTAGAAATGTCCCAAGAGAAAACACTGATTACGCATGCCAAAACCAAGAAGGCTAGATTCCTAGGATACAACATAGGAATCCAGTATTCTCAAACCAAAAGAAGTGTAAACGGAAAAGTATGGTTTGGCATTCCTAGAGAAGTCGTTAGTGAGTACGTGCGGGAGTATACCCGAAAAGGAAAAGCAACACACCGAGCATACATGCTAAACAACAGCGACTACCAGATAGTTAGAGACTATCAGGCAGAGTACCGAGGTGTGGTGAACTACTACTGCATGGCTCACAACATCCACAAGCTTTCCAAGGTGAGATGGGTATGCGAAACATCCCTCTTGAGAACACTTGCCAACAAGCATAAAACGTCTGTCAAGAAGACAGCACTAAAATATGCCAACACCCGAAAGGTCGGTAAAAACACCTACAAGGCGTTCCAAGCGGAACAACAGAGGGATGGCAAGAAGCCGCTCGTCTCATACTACGGAGCAGTCCCGCTCAAACGGAACCCGTTGCCCACAAGGATCATAAACAACCTTGAGGAAGTACATGGTAGAGGATTCGAAACCATAAACCGACTCAGGGCTGACAAATGTGAAATGTGCGGCAAAGATGGTCCAGTCGAAATGCACCACCATGAACGCATGAAAAAGGTGCACAAAAAGGGCAAGAAATCACTCCCCGCATGGAGGGTGAAAATGATTGCTATGAGACGGAAAACGCTGGCAACATGTTGGCCGTGTCATTACGCCATTCACAACGGCGTACATCGACCAGAGTGGGACGAATACCAGAAAGAACTCACTCAGCGTGGCAAAACTGAGAAAGCCGGATGATGGGAAACTATCACGTCCGGTTTGACGGGGGGTTTAGGGAAAAAGTATCAATTCAGACAACTCGTCCCTTCACCTACCCAACCATGGTTGTAGAAGTCGAAGTATGCGGTCAACCCAGTTTGCAGCTGACGCACTGTGTCATACTGGTTAAGATAGATGTTCTCGTATTTGACGCTGCGCCATAAGCGTTCGCAGAAGACGTTGTCAAGGGCGCGGCCGCGGCCGTCCATGCTGACCTGAATGTTGGCTGCGCACAGAGCGGTAGTGAAGGCATCGGCCGTGAACTGTGCGCCTTGGTCGGTGTTGAAGATCTGGGGCCGACCCTTGCAGAGCGCCTGGCGCAGGGCATCGAGACAGAAGATACCGTCCAGCGTGTTGGAAAGCTGCCAGGCGAGCACATAGCGACTGTGCCAGTCAATGACAGCGACCAGGTACATGAAGCCACGAAGCATCGGTACATAGGTGATGTCTGCGCTCCAGACCTGGTTGACGTGGGTAATCGGCAGGTTGCGCAAAAGATAAGGATAGAGCTTGTGTCCCTTGCCAGGAGAACTGCTGCTTCTCCTGGGGTAGATAGCTTGAATGTCCATCATACGCATCAGCCGTCTGACCCGCTTGCCATTGATGGCGTAGCCCAGCCGGCGCAGAGAGGCGGTCATCTTGCGCCAGCCATAAAAGGGCGTGCGCAGAAATTGCTCGTCAACCAGGCGCATCAGTTGCAGGTTCAGTGCTGACTCGGGCGCCGCTTGGTAGTAGTACGACGACCGATTGAGCCCGAGCAGTTCACCCTGCCGCCGTACACTTAGAGTCGGGTTTGCTACCTCGACCATATGCCGTCTCTCACTGACCGAAGTGGGTAACTTTTTTTTTCAACCACTCAAGTTCCATCTTGAGCCGCCCGATCTGTTCATAAAGTTCTGCTTCCTGTGCCTCCTGCTCCTTTTGTTTGCGTTCGCCGTTCGTAGCGAAGACCCGAGGCCCGTCTTCCAGCAATTGCCGTTTCCAGGCCCGAATCAGGTTGGGATGAATCTCATGTTCACTCGACAACTGACTGATCGTCTTACTGCCTTCAACCGCCTCCAGCGCCACTCGGAACTTGTAGGCCGCTGTGTGTCGCCGTCGTTTCTTGACCATTGACCTGCCCCTCCACGTGCTTGGTGTTCTGCTCCATTATACACCTTAGCTCGTGGTCCAGTTTTTGGGGCCCACTTCATAGAATCATGTCAAGAAGCGGAAGGTATAGATTCGTAACCCGAAAACTTGCGGGAATCAAGATTAACTACACAGGACGGCCTTAAAGTCGAGGCTGTCCTGTGTAGTTTGCAGAGCCGTCTATTCGTTTTTCTTTTCTTTAGGACTTTCGCTAAGCTGGCTGGAAAGCCGGGATAGTCGGGCTGCGAAGTTGGTTTCGCAGATAATCGCTGAACAGGTCAGTATGAACGCGATAGATGGTTTTGTTGAGCAAGGCAGCGTGGACCTTCAATGAAAGCCAAGCATGGTAACAGCAAGCGAGGTGATTGCGCTGCGAACGAGCTTTGCGACATTGGCATTTGGCGGAGCCTGTCAGTTGCTTCAATTCGCGGTGAAATTCTTCGACCTGCCAGCGCAACTCGTTCGCGTTTTGAGCGACTTGCGTGATCACGGTCTCATCCAGGTCATTGGTGATGACCCAGTCAATGTCGCCGTTTAGGGCAACTACCTTGAACAATCTCACTTTGAAAGGCACTTTCTTGAGCTTGACAATGATGCCATGCCTAAGCCGTTCGTCGTTCCAATCGATGGCATCAAGATGGATATAGCCATCTTCTGCGCTCAGACTGACCATGCGGTTGGCTTTGAGTGTGGTGTAAAAGGTCAATCCCAGACGGTGAACCAGCTTCAGGTTCCGCCAGGAGCCATACCAACTATCAAAAAGCACCGTCTTAGCCTGAATCTGTTTGGCGCCAACGGCTCGCAGCAGCAGCTCTTGAAAATGGTCGTTCTTGGACTTGCCATCCGCTTCTTTGGCGTAGATGCGGAAATCAATCGGATAACACTCGCCATCTTCACCACTGGTGTGAACCAGATTCACGACACCGATGCCGCGCACCAGACCACCTTCAGCGCCACTGTACTGCAGCTTTACCATCTCGATTGACCGTGAATAGCGTTTGTCTTGCACACTGTCGTCAATAATCAGGCAAGCGTCTGGACTGTCGTCGATCTGTTCTGCCACCAGTTCCCATAGATGCCTGGCTGTGAGTCGCTCTCTTTTCAGAAAATCGCTGACTACATCGTGACTCATGCCTTCCAGATGTTCAGCCAGATTGGTACAGGTGTAGTTGATCGGCGTGCTGACTAGGTATTCGACATACTTCTGTTTTGTAATCATGTCTCAAGCTTACAGGATCCTGTCCTCCTAGCGAAAGTCCTATTCTTCTTCTTTCACTTTGTGCGCTAACGGCAAAAAAATTATTCCTGCAATTACCACTAAGACCACCACCACAATTAGAACATTGATTTCTCGAATTAGATAGACAATCACCACAGGGGCAACGCTGCAAAAAACCAGCCAATATGCAGCCAGTATAGCTCTTCTGGCTCTGCTAGGCTTATCTGGAATTAGCTCGAAAATTGTTGCGACAATCATGCCACCTACCACACCGAACAACACAAGGATTAGAATGTCGCTCCAGATGTTGTCGGTCACTCTAAACCTTTTTCCTTAACTGAGATTGGCCCCAATAACTGGACCACGTGCTAAGGTGTATAATGGAGCAGATCACCAAGCACGTGGAGGGCCAGTTCAATGGTCAAGAATCGACGGCGACACACGGCAGCCTTTAAGTTCCGCGTTGCGCCGGAGGCGCTTGAAGGCAGCAAGACGATTAGCCAATTATCCAGTGAACACGAGATTTTTGCCAACCTGATTCGAACCTGGACACGGCAACTGCTGGACGACGGTCCGCGCGTCTTCGCCAGCAACGGCGAGCGCAAACAGCGGGAACAAGAGAGCCAGGAAGCAGAGCTCTATGGACAGATCGGGCGGCTCAAGATGGAACTTGAGTGGTTGAAAAAAAAAGTTACCCACTTCGGTCAGTGAGAGACGGCATATGGTCGAGGTAGCAAACCCGACTCTAAGTGTACGGCGGCAGGGTGAACTGCTCGGGCTCAATCGGTCGTCATACTACTACCAAGCGGCGCCCGAGTCAGCACTGAACCTGCAACTGATGCGCCTGGTTGACGAGCAACTCTTGCGCACCCCCTTCTATGGCTGGCCCAAGATGACCGCCTCTCTGCGCCGGCTGGGCTACGCCATCAATGGCAAGCGGGTCAGACGGCTGATGCGTATGATGGACATTCAAGCTATCTACCCCAGGAGAAGCAGCAGTTCTCCTGGCAAGGGACACAAGCTCTATCCTTATCTTTTGCGCAACCTGCCGATTACCCACGTCAACCAGGTCTGGAGCGCAGACATCACCTACGTCCCGATGCTGCGTGGCTTCATGTACCTGGTCGCTGTCATCGACTGGCACAGTCGCTATGTGCTCGCCTGGCAGCTTTCCAACACCCAGGACGGTATCTTCTGTCTCGATGCCCTGCGCCAAGCGCTCTGCAAGGGTCGGCCCAAAATCTTCAACACCGACCAAGGCGCACAGTTCACGGCCGATGCCTCCACTACCGCTCTGTGCGCAGCCAATACTCATGCCAGCATCGATGGCCGCGGCCGCGTCGTCGACAACGTCTTCTGCGAACGCCTATCGCGCAGCGTCAAATGCGAGGACATCTTTCTCAGCCTGTACACACACCGCGCCAGCTGCACGCCGGCTTGACCGGCTAGTTCTGCTTCTGCAACCGCGACAGACCGCTTCAATCTCTCAACGACCTCACTCCGGCAGAAGAGCGTGTCATGCTCTCATCAGAGCCGATTGAGTCCGATTGAATACACCTTGCCCTTCCCGTTTCGTGGTCCAAAAATTAGGACCCACCATAGTGACTGTCAACTGACTAATCCCCAATTCACTCCAAGATTACATTCTTGACAGTGTAGATCGCCTATGATATACAAAACGGTACTTGGCAGCAGTGAAGGGGCGCCACACCACCACAACCATGAGAATACCAATGAAATCTTCGGAGGCAAGCCCGGAAAGGGTGTACCGTAACCCTCCTGTCGTGGAGGCCCTCTGCGAGGTGCATTTCGCGCCAGAAGATTGGGATGAAGAGATTCCGAATAAACTTTACGAGAAAATCAAAGAGGATTTCCCTAAACAACAGTTGCGAGAGTTTCGTGAGGCGCACGTAACTGTTTCCGAGAACAATGAAACTGCCACTACCACAGTGAAAGAATTGCCGAACTGGACTGTGTTCTTGACCGAATCACAAGATAGGCTAATTCAGGTTTCGGAAACGATTCTTACCTTTAACCAACTCCAGCCGTATCGCCCCTTTTCTGAATGGAAAGAGCAATTCTTCAATACCTTTTCGCTATACAAAGACTTGGCTCCTTCTCGAAGAATAGAAAATATTGATGTTCGATACATCAATCGCATTGAGATTCCGGCAGGAGAAATAGATCTGGAGCATTACTTCTTGATCAAGCCGACTCTTCCTGCGGGATGCGGCGAAACCCAAGGACCCTTTCTAATAAAGGTCACCATCCCACAACCTGACGACACTAACTTCCTGATGGTGACCTTTCAAACAACACGACAAGATGAGGCCTCAGAAGAAATCCAACCTTTCGTGCTAGACCTGCATATCCGAATTCTTATCGATGAGAAAGCCGAAAGGGTTGACATCGATAACCTTGTTGAAGATGCACACAGTAGAATCATAAGAGCATTCGAGGGAAGCATTACGGACAATCTTCGCGAACTGTTTGACTCAGGAGACAAAGTATGAGCGCTGCAATACCTCCAGGCGTAAGGCACCCGCGTGGTCTTCCCGACACAGGCGAAAGTGTGTACCTTCCCAGCGAGACAAGTCGGCTTTCCGAATCCAGCCAAGAGCTCATCCACGCTAGTGAAGTTATTTTTGAAACCGACACTATGGCTCTTTACGCGTGTCCGGAAGTCATACATTTCGAATTAACCGTTCCTGAGCACGCCCTGCCTCTTTCGGTGTTGGTTTCAACGCGCAGTGAAATCAAAATAAGTGAACCCGCTCCCCGACATACTTCCCACGAAATAGAGTGGGCTTATGCCGAACGTATCGGCCAATTGGAACATGAGGGGCTTGCCGAAGGAATAGAACTGAACGAAAGTTCCGAAAGAGACTTTTGGAAATTCATCAATACACCCGCCATTACCCGCCAAGCCGAATTGGTTTTTATCGGAGAGGGAAACCTGCGTGCGGTCTGGGAAGATGAAATCGGGAACTTCCTAGGCCTTCATTTTCTAGGAAACCGCCGTATCATATACGTGATTTTCAAGAAACACGCCGATGGGAAAGGCAAGACAACAGATACGGACTTAGCATCGTTCAGAGAAACGATCAGCAGAATCTATCATCACGGTCTCGAATTCCTGGTGAACGCATGAATCCCGCAACACTAGACCCAAGTGACAATGTGGTCCGTTATGTATCAAAGACCCGACTCACTAAGGGAAGAGCAAGTGGCTCAGCCTTCCGACCAAAAGAATCTGGAAAAGATCTGTCGGTATATTGGCTGGAATGCTTCAAGGACCAAAGCAAAGATCAGCAACTCAATACAATTAGATGCCGGTCCAGGCTAGGTATGGGGACATGCGGGAAACTGGCAGAACTGAATGTCGGGAAAACAATTGAAGACTTTGCAGCACAAGTAAGGGATCACAATAGCCAGCAACACATCAGTCTCCCCATTGGCTGTAACCTGCAATTCGTCAGAACGCCGCTCCCCGAATGCGACCAGCACCCACCAGACCCGTCACACTGCGACATTTATACTTTACCGCCACCCAACCCTATCCTCTTCGATATCATCGGTGACTTTATCGCGGAAAGTGTGACGGCTCACCACCCAACTCGATCCGAGTGAAGAAAATTGCGTCCCTAGATCCACAGGAGCCAAGACCATGGCAGACTACTCAGAGAGGACGAAACATTCCATAGGTGATTTGGTCCTGAAAATCCATGATTTGGAAACCAAACTGACCGAGCTGAAAAGCCGCGGCGCACAGTTTGTCATACCACTGCGCACCATCGCCGACCTGCTTGACCCAAACGAGCGAAATCCTCTTGGCCTTGTCGCTACAACGGATTCCCATTTCGCCACCACTGGGGCCACCTATCGTACCGGGCACCGAATTATCATCGGTGGGGAAGATTACCCTGCTTTACCTTACCCTCGCAACCTAAAGGAACTCCTGCAAGAGATGTTCGAAACACAACAGGAACTGCGAAACCACGAAAGGCTCCTGGACCACGCAAAAAAAAGAGCACGCAAGATTTGAACACCTCTCGGGGAGTCGCAGAAATACCTCTCACTGCAATTCAAACTAGTTTCGTAGGTTCCACTAACGCGACACTACCAGTCTCGACGGTGGCCCGTAGTTTCTTGTTTCCTATGGTGGACCCCAAAGTTGGGACCACGATACTGAGAGAATATGTGCATCTAATGTAAATCCCAATTGAGACCAATAGCTTGTGTATTTCAAGAATGCAGATGAAACTCTTTAGTTCCAATTTCGCAGGCATTGCGAATGTTCGTGGTTTGAAATGCGATCCACATTAGACGTCTGCCAACACTTCAATGTCAACTACATCAACACCTTCGACATGCTCCGTCAACTCGGCGTCCGCTTCGAGTTGGCATCTTCCCCATGACTCGATCGCCGCGTCCCATCGCCCACCTCACTCCCATCAGCCTGAAGCCCGCAATAACCGCGAAACTATCACCAAGACCGCGAATCAACCCCCAAGAACCCACCCAACAGACCCAACAACACACCAGGAAATCCGCCAAAAAAAAGAAAACCCGTCGACTTAGATCGACCTGGATCGACCTGGATCGACTTACATCGACTTGGATCGATTCTGCCCAACCCCCTTGAAAAGCCCGATCATATGTGCTATAATTAAGTAATGACAGATGATTCCTCCCCCAAATCCTGGCACCAGCAGCCCGACGAACCACCCGACTGGTTCAACCGCTTCCACACCTACCTCACCTTAGGCCCGTCCCGTACCCTAACTGCTGCTTATCGCGAGTGGGCAAAGAGTAAAGGTAGCCCCTCTAGCACCGCCAGCCAGCAGTACAACAAATGGAACTGGAAAGAACGCGCCCTAGCCTACGACCAGGCCAACCGCGAAGAAAAGGCCGCCTTCGAAGCCGCCCGCGCCGCCGAAGCTCGTGAACGCCGCATACGCAAGAATAACAAAATCCTCGAGGCCGTCGCCGCCGCCCTTGACACCGCAGACTTGGAAAATCTCTCCACCGAGGAAGCCCGCGCCCTCCTCCCTTCCCTCCGCCTACTCTATGCCACCACGGCCGAACTCCAACGCCGCGAACTCCAATCAACCCAAGCCCACGACCAGCTCCCCTCTTCCAGCGGCTGGCCGGTCCTCGACCCGGAAGCAGAGAAAATCCTCGACCGCTTTTATGCCGATGAAGAATAAACAAGAAATACGCAAACTTTCCGGCCTCGAAAGAGCCGCCCACTCTCTCGACTTTTCACCCCAGCAGCTCAAAAACTTCGTATCCGCCGGCTACTTCCCCCAGCCCAAACAGCTCGATTTCCATGCCGCCGCCCGCCTCTGCGACCTCCCCGACGGCCCCTCCCAAATCGGCTTCGGCGGCGCGCGCGGCCCCGGCAAATCCCACGCTTCCTTCGCCCAACTCGCGCTCGACGACTGCCGCCGCATCCCCGGCCTCAAAGCGCTCTACCTCCGCCTCTCCGCCAAACAGGCCCGCGAACAGTCCGACGACCTCCGCCGCATAGTCTTGAGAAGGGTCCCACACCGGTACATCAGATCCGAAGGCCTCGTCACCTTCCCCAACGATTCCCGCATCGTCATCGGCCACTTCCGCACCGAAAACGACGTCGACCAGTACCTCGGCCTCGAATACGACGTCATCCTCGTCGAGGAAGCCACCACCCTTTCCGATACCAAATACCGCGCCCTGCGTGACTCCAACCGCACCAGCAAAGACTTCCGCCCCCGTATCTACACAACCGCCAACCCCGGCGGCATCGGCCACGTCTGGTACAAAAACCGCTTCGTTGACCCCTTTCGCAACCAACAGGAAGCCGACACCCGCTTCATCCCCGCCACCATCGAAGACAACTCAGTCATCGACCCCGACTACCAACGCAAACTCGAAGAAAACACCGGCTGGAAACTTCGCGCCCACCGCTACGGCGATTGGGAGATCGCAGCCGGTCAATTCCTCGACAATTTCCGCTACGAAGACCACGTAATCGAACCTTTCCCGACACCGCCCGAATGGCAATACTTCCTGGGCATGGACTACGGCTACAAACACCCAACCGTCTTCCTCCTGCTCGCCGCAGACGGCGACGACAACCTCTACGTCCTTGATGAACACGTCCAGGACGCCTGGTTGCCCCAACAGCACGCTGCCGCCGTCAAGGCAATGGTCGAGAGAAACGCAGCGCCCCCTGAAGCCCTGTGGCACATATATTCCGGTCCTGACATCTTCGCCCAAAGATCAGAATTCACCATTGCCGACCACTATAACGATGAGGGTCTCTCTTTCTTTAAGGCCGAAACCGACCGCATCCAGGGTGCAAACGAAGTCCGCACCCGCCTTGGCAACGTCGACATCGGCATCTCCCCTTCCCTCTTCATCTTCAACCGCTGCCGCCGCCTCATCGAATGCCTGCCCAACTTGCAGAACGACCCCAAAAACCCCGAAGACGTCCTCAAAGTGAACGTAAACGAAGAGGGCCAGGGCGGCGACGACACCTACGACGCCCTGCGCTACGCCGTCACGACGTACCGCTCAAGCATTTTGATATTCGCGTGAGCCGCACCCTTCGACCCCATGAAGCAAGCCGAACCAAGCTGTTCTCTCTCCTCACTTCTCTTCACTCTCTCCTCGGTTTATGGGCGGTCGGGCCTTCGGCCCTCCCTTGTGCGGGGGGATTCCCCCCGCAACGCCCCCCTCCAAAACCTGTCCCGCCACCGCCGCACTGGTGTCCAGCCACTATCCACCAGCCACTATCCACTATCCACTGCAGTCCGCCCCCCCTCTGGAGCCCGTTTGACAGTTGTCCCGCTTTCCACTATTCTTCCATGAAACCAGACCCTGCACTGTCCATATCAAGCGCCGCCAAACCCATCGGCCCCGATTCGGCGGCGCTTGCAGATGCAATTCGACTATATTTTTCAAGGGCTTCATCGGCGCGCCGTTTTCGAAAAATTCTCCCCTGCCCACTTCACTTCATTTGGTTGCAGCCCGCACCAAAACAACGCCGGCCAGTTGCAATCAGAGCCCTCACCATGTCATCCAGCGGCCAGGAGACCAGTTGCGAACCATTTTCACCAAATAAGCCGCACGCAAAATCGCGCTGCGGTTTTCCCTGTGAGGAGGCGTAAAAAATGAACGGTTCCCCCATCCGCCTCGGCATTATCGGCATGGGTCCGGCCAACATGGCATCAACCATGACCATGCTGCAAGAAGAGCCGGATCTTCGTTACACGATCACAGCCGCCTGCGCCCGCCGGCCCGACGTATTGGAGCAGGCAGCCCGGCAATTCAAGATCCCCTACTGGAGCACAGATTATCGCGAAATTGTCGGCCGGGACGACGTGGACGTGGTCTGCGTCTATTCGCCGGACGCGCTGCACGCGGAATCGTGCATCGCGGCGCTTCGCAACCACAAGCACGTGGTCTGCACCAAGCCGATGGTCACCACATTGGAGGACGCCAGGACGCTGGTCGACCTGGTGCGGGAGACGGGCGCCAAGTTTCTGGTCGGGCAGACGATGCGCTTCGACCGGCAGTTTCTGGATGCCAAGAGGCGGTACGATGAGGGGGACCTGGGCAACCTGATCGCCCTCGAAAGCTTCTATCTGCACGACATGCGCCCGGTCTACGAGTTTACGCCCTGGCGTCTGCACATGCCGCAGGACTTCATGTTCGGCGGCTGCGTGCATAGCATCGACGTTATCCGCGCCTTCGGCGGCGACATCAAGAGAGTCCACGCCATCGCCAACAAGGGCCGCCTGACCCCCGATTACCCCATTCAGGACAACTTCTTCCTCAACGTCGAGTTTACGTCCGGCGTCATAGGCCGCGTGTCCGGCCTCTACGGAATCGTCCATCCGCCCACCCCGATGATGCATTACGGCGTCTATGGCACTAAGGGCAGCCTGCAAGGGGAGTACACCGACAACGAGCCGGGCGAGATCCGCGTAGTGCTGGACGAGAAGATCGAGGAGGGCGTGGAGACGACGCCCTACGATGCGGAAATCGATCTCAGCGCGTATGGGCATGGCGGGACGGTCATCCGCTACATGCGCCACTTCCAGGACTGTCTCGACAACGACAAGGATCCTTCGCCCGGCGTGCTCGACGGCGCCAAATCGGTGGCGGTGGGCGTGGCGGCCTGGGAGTCGATCCGAACGGGCAACGCCGTCGACGTGTTCAACGATTTTTGATATCTGATCACCAACCTGGGACGCTGTCGGTTATCGCGCCCTTCATGTTCGGGAAGGAGACACAGAGATGGGGCGGGTGAGAATGCTCATTTGCGGCGCGGGGGGAGCAGGTCTCCATTGCGCCCAGGTCGCGGACAATAGCGGCCGCGGGCAGATCGTCGGCCTCTTCGATCCGGTTGGTTCGCAGCTTGAAGAGGCGCTGGACAAGTATCCTGATGCCGCGGCCAGCGACAACTATGAGAAGCTGCTCGATGAGACGAAGCCGGACGCGGTGGTGGTGGCCGGGCCGGACCATCTGCACGCGGAGCAGACGATCATGGCGCTGGAACGCGGCTGCCATGCGTTGGTGGAGAAGCCGTTCGCGACGAGCGCGGCCGATGCCCGCCGGATGATCGAGGTGGAGGAGCGCACCGGGATGCACGTAATGACCGACCAGACGATGCGCTACGTTTTTCCATGGCGCGAAATGGTTCTGGCGACGAAGACGGGCGAAATCGGCGAGACGTTCTTCGTGCAGGGCGACTACATCCACGACATGACGGCATGGTATAGGCCCCAGGGAAGAAACCACACGCCCTGGCGCATTGATGCCGAAAACCCCCAGAATATACTCCTTGGCGGCGGCATTCACCCGATCGACCTGATCTTGTGGGCGGTGGACTCGCCGGTAGAGGAGGTGTCGATGTACAGCAGCGCCCGGTGCGTGCCCGAATTCCCGAGCGAAGACTGTTACATTCTCATTATGCGCTTTGCCAACGGCGCTCTGGGCAAATGTCATGTAACCAGCGGCTGTTCCGGCCCGACCTGGCATGGTTTCTTCGAGAGTTACGGTCTGACCGGCACGTTGAAGGATGGCAGCCTCTACCGCCGTGACCAGGAACCGGTGGCGCTGGAGGATTCGTCGTCGGGCAACGTGGTGGGAGGACATGGCTGGGCAGGTTCGGTCGCGGCCTTTCTGGACCTGCTGGAGGGGAAGGCCGAAAACCCAATCACTTCGAAAGCGGGGGCGAACAATGTAGCGGTCTGCGAAGCCGGCCTCATCTCGGCGCGGACTGGCCGGTCAGAAAAGGTGGAGTGGTTCTACTAGAGCGCGGCTCGGCAGGCCAGGCTGCAGCGCAGTCCTGTTTGCCGCCTGCGTACCCTGAGACGGGCGCATTTTCCTATTAACCCGAGTTCGGAGTTAAATTAGTGCTGGCAAGAAAGCCAAATCCTTGTCAGAGAGATGGAGAGATGGTTTTTTGGCTTGCCAAGTATAGGCAATCAGACCGGCAATGAGATTGACAGCAAAGTTGATCGTGCTGCGGTGGCGGGTGTGCAAAATCTGTGAGATATTCTTGAGTTGGTCAATGATGGTCTCAATGACGGCGCGCTTACGCGTGAGCAACTTATCGTCGAGAACAACGAGCCGATTCCTCATGTTTTTGCGAAGGGGCGTGATCAGTTGCAAGCCCCGTTCGAAGAGTTGCTCAAAGAGGGGTTGCGAGAGATAGCCACGGTCGCCGACCAGCTTACCCCACAGATTGTTGCTCATCTGTGGCACCGGTTTGCGGTCATCTACATTGCCCGGCGTGAGTTGAAAAGCCAGCAATTCACCTTGGTCATTGACAAGCAGATGGAGCTTGAAGCCATAGAACCAGCCCATACTGCTCTTGCCGCGCGCGGCCACATCAGCAAAGACCCGATGCCGGCCGATGCGCTTGTTGTGGCAGACGGGCAACGGGGTCGAATCGATAAATGCCACTCCTGTCGTCTGGCCGAAACGCCCATACAGGTAGAAATACAAGGCTGGCAGGGCGGATGGCATCAACTCCACAATGCGCGTGTAACTGACCAGACCGGGAAATTCACTGCGCATATGCTGGCTAACGTGCTGCTTATAGTATGCCTTGAAATCACGATAATGCGACTGATGAAAGTGGATCAGAATCGTCATCACTTCACTCAAGCTCAGACGCGGCGCAGGTCCGCGTTTGCGTGCCACCCCCAACAGCTTGGCATTCTCCCAGGTAGCCATCCACTGACAAAAATCATCGACATGACAGAACAGTTCGAGTATACTCATCTTGAGCGCCTTTCATTGCCGGTAGGTCTTGGGTAAGGAAACTCTATTCTACCAGCTTGATAAGGCGCTCATTAACTCCGAATTCAGGTTAATAATATATGGGAACAGGCCGTTGGACCAGTTCATCCTTAACCACTTTACATAGCCGAATTGGAGCGTCAAATCGGAGGTTGAAAATTTGATCCAACGTGTCACATTCCCCCTTGTACTCTTCACAGGGTTCCTGCTATTGGTTAGCTTTAGCCGCTCCGCCAAAGCCCAGTCCGAAACTGTGGCAACGCCAACGCCGCAGTCCCGCCTGACTGTGCAAGGTGAAAACATCGCGGCGATGGGAAAGTTAGATGCCTCCGCGAATAATCTCGATTTGGAGAATGTGTTTGACGGCGACATGGAAACACTGTGGACTGCGCAGGACTACGCACCGCACTGGCTCTCAGTTGAATTCGATGAATTCCATTTTGTGGGCAAAATCGAGTTGGTTATTACGCAAAGCGAAGCCGGCTTGACTACACATGAACTCTGGTTGGGAGATGATTCCAACACCGCGACTCCTTATAAACGATTTGACAATATTCATACCGAGAATGGGCAGATACTCGAAGTCTTCGTCGATCCCCCGCGACGCATCAACAGGGTATTCATCCTGACCACACAGAGTAAGGGCTGGGTTGGATGGTTCGAAGTGAAGGTATTCAACGCCATTGAGTTCAGCGAGTGGAAACTCAACGAGACTGCCTCCGGGTTTGAGTTGCCCGTGCAAGCGACGCATGCTGGCGATGGCAGCGGCCGCCTCTTTGTCGTCGAACACAAAGGGCGGATTCGCATCCTCAAGGACGGCGTTATCAATGATGAGCCCTTCTTGGATATCTCAGACCGAGTGAAATGTTGCGGAGAACAAGGCCTCTACAATATCGTCTTCCCGCCAACATATGCCGACAACCAGCATTTCTACGTGAGTTATACAAGTCCCGCTGAGACCGTTATCAGTCGCTTCAAGACTACCTCCAATCCCGACATTGCCGATCCCGACAGTGAGGAGGTCCTGCTTACCATCCCACAGAAGTATCAGACTCACAATGGCGGCTCTATGTCGTTCAGCCCCACTGACGGCTACCTCTACATCGGCAGCGGGGATGGCGGCGGCGGCGACCAAAACTGGCTGAATCCACAGGACCCCGGTACCTTGCTGGGCAAGCTCCTGCGCATCGATGTGGAATCTGGCGGCAAACCCTACGACATTCCCCAAAGCAATCCGTTTGTAGGAGTTGACGGTTACCGCCCTGAAATCTGGGCCACGGGACTGCGCAATCCCTGGGGAATTGCCTTTGACCGGCAGACCGGCGCGCTCTACATCCCTGACGCCGGCCAAAATAAGAGAGAGGAGGTCAATTTTCAGGACGCGGCTAGCGTTGGCGGGGAAAACTACGGCTATAATCTCTGGCAGGGAAACTACTGCATCTGGTCTTGCAACGTAGACAATTTAGTCTATCCCGTCTCCGTCTACGAACAAGGACAGGGGAGATGCGTCATTGTCGGCGGCGCCGTCATGTCGTCGATCTTCATATACGCTGATTTTTGCAAGGGCAGCATCTGGGGATTGCAGCCTAAAGGAGACAGATGGCAAAGTACCCTTCTCATAGACGCCGGCACCCCAATAAGCAGCATCGGCTCTGACGAAACGGGCAATCTCTACGCCACCGCCTATGCTCTCGGCAAAATTATTCATCTCGTTCCAAAGGTAACCGCGCCAGGGGCCGATAACGAAGACGATGCGGAAACCGAAGGCAATGACGAGGAGGGCGCCGCCGGTACCCCTGAAAACGCTGCCGACAAAAAAGACGGAGCGAATGCCGAAGGCAATGACCAGGAGAGCGAGGCCGGGACCCCTGAAAACGCTGGCAGCGAAGCCGACCGACTTTCTCCTGATCCCACCGCCGGTTGGTGTCCCGGTTGCCGGCCCGTTCCCCACCACTCTATCAGTTGCACATGCCCTGGCAGTGTGCAGTGTGATTCAGCGTTCTCGGCCGCACAGCTGCTCGCGACGTGATCGAGAAGAGCCCCCGCGAGGCCGACCCTTCTGCCGGCGGCCGGATGCGGCTCGACCTGCTTGGCTCCGAGCCCCTCGCTGCTCAGGCGTCAAACTGAAATCCTCACACTAGGAGGTACGATGGGTAAAGAGATCGGGGTAGGCGTAATCGGCCTGGGCATGGGCGCCAACATGCTGGCGATCAATGAAGATGCGACCTCGCAGATGGAGGTGCGCGCTCTGTGCGACAGCGACACGGCGCGGTTGCAGCGGCTCGAAAATCAACACGGAATCACGCATATCACCGAGGATTACCGGGAACTGGTGGCGCGGCCCGATATCGACATGGTCGGCATCTATTCACCCGACCATTTGCACATGGAGCATATCGAAGCCGCCGCCACCGCCGGCAAACATATCATCTGCACCAAGCCGATGGTGGTCTCGCTGGAGCAGGCCAGGCGCGTGGTGCAGCTGGTGCAGTCCAACGGCATAAAATTCCTGGTCGGGCAGACCAGCCGCTTCGTGCCGCGGTTCATGGCGGCGCATAAGCTGTATGAGGAGGGCGACCTCGGGCGGCCGCTGTTCGCCGAGGCGCACTACGTCCACGACATGCGGCCGGTGATGGACCGCACGGCCTGGCGGCATGAGTCCCCGCAGGACTGGCTTTACGGCGGCGCCTGCCACCCTATCGACCTGCTCTCCTGGTTCTTCGGCGATGTGGAGGAGGTGTTCGTCTATGCTTCCTGCAGCCACATGGACGACCGCTATCCGGCCGACAAACATGACAATTTTCTGATAAACCTGCGCTTCCGGTCAGGCGTTATCGCCCGCATATTTGCGGTATACGGACTGGTGGAGCCGCCGCTGCCAATGCAGGGACTGGGCATCTACGGCGACAAAGGATCGTTTGTCAACGACAGGCTCGTTCTCGATAAGATCGAAGGACAGCCGGAGATGTCGCTGGACTTCAGGCATGAAGCGGGGCATGGGGGTGAGGTGTTGCGCTACATGCGCCACTTTGAAGAATGTCTCCGCACCGGCACGCGGCCGCTTATCGACGAAGTCACCGGCGCAAAGGTCATTGCCACCGCGTCGGCCTGCTGGGACTCGATTCGCACCGGGCTGCCGGCGAGGGTCGCAGAAGTGAGTTAGCAAGGAAGGAGGAAGTCACGCTGTTCATGAGTCATCTCAGTTCAACATTGTTGGAGTGCCGCCAAGCATGTTTCCAGAGGAGGAAATTACCATGTCCAACCGTTTAACTCGCCGCGATATGTTGCGCCTGGGTGCTGGATTAGCGGGTACCGCCGCGCTGGCCGCCTGTGCGCCGGCCGGCACAGCCGGAGATTCGGCAGCCGGGGAGAGTGCGGCCGGCTCGGAGGCAGCGGGCGAACGGACACAGATTCGCTTTGCCAGCTTCGACTGGTTCGCCAATGTGCCTGGCGTCCAGTGGGCTGAGTACCACCAGAACGAGGCATTCCCCCGCTACTATGAGGAACACCCGGACGTCGAAATCCTATGGGAACCGCACGGCGACGGCTGGTCCACCAAGGTACTGACCAACATGGCCGCCGGTACTGCGCCGGACGTTATGTCCACCTGGCCGCCGATCATCAACACGTGGGCGGAGAAGCAACAGCTGCTTGACCTGCAGCCCCTGGTTGACCAGGACATCCCCGACGCCGACGACATCTTCCTGGCGGCCGGTTGGGACCAGTGCTGGGATCAGATTACGCAGATCCGCATGGCAATGGTAACGAACATTGACGTGACCAGCGTCTATTACAGCAAACCGGCTTTCGACGAACTCGGTGTCGCATACCCCAAACAGGATTGGACGGTGGAGGATTGCGCCCAGACCGCCTGTGAACTGACAAAACGCGATGACGACGGCGAGATTACGCGCTGGGGCGGGCAGTTGCGGCCCAGCTACGTGTTGGGCTACTTCTATTATGTCGAGGCCTGGGGCGGCATGGTCCGGGACGACGATACGCTGATGAACTGCATGTTGGGTGAGGAAGAGGCGTTGCAGGCGTTTGAGTGGATCCGCCACAACATGTGGGATCTCAACTGCCTGGCGCAGAGGAACCAGGTAAACGCTTCCGGCATCCCCAACACGTGGACCGGCGTTCTGCCGGCCGACATCGTGGCATTCGCCGAACGCAGCGCCGACCAGTTCTTCGACCTGGCCGATCAGATGGAGGAAGGCTCTTGGGACATCAACCACATTCCTACGGGCCCCGTCGACCGCGTCTGCATGGGCGCGCCCGACCAGTGGTGCGTCTATAAGGGCGTCGCCGACCGCGGCAATCACGACGACGTCTGGAACTGGGTCAAATGGATCGGCGCGGGCGAGTGGTACCAGGATAACGTCGCCCGCAGGTCGGGCCGTCTGCCCGGCCTCGCCAGCGCCGCCGACAAGTGGCCTGGGTTCTTGCGCGAGATCGACGGCCGCCTCGGACCGGTGCAGCTGGAGGTAATCGTGGATCAGCTGAAATCCGGTGAGGCACGCGGCCCGCAGCTCTTCCGCTTCCAGTCCGTGGCCGAAGAGCTGCTCGTTCCCGCCATGGAAGCCATCTATGTTGAAGGCGCCGAGCCTGTCAGCATTCTGGAAGACATCTCGCAGCAGGTGACCGAGGCCCAGAAGGCTACGCTCGAACGCATGGGATAAGCAAGGAGAGAGGAGTGAGGAGTGAGATTTCCCTGCTCACTCCTCTTCCCTCTAATTTCATACCGCTCAGGATCAAAATAGCGATGCGATTGGCACAACAGTGGCGAGTGGGGTCTTCGCAGAAACGGCAGGACCTGATCACGGCCTATCTCTGCCTGCTGCCCTGGATGATCGGCTTCCTGTCATTTGTTGTCGGGCCGATGCTCTTTTCGCTGGGATTGAGCTTCTTCCATTCCGATCTGCTCACCAGCACGTTCTTCGTCGGCCTCGACAACTATCGGGACCTGTTCCGCGAGGACCTCTTCTGGAAGAGCCTGCGGGTGACCTTTATCTATGCCTTTACAACGGTGCCGCTCGGCTCCTGCCTTGCGCTCCTCATCGCCCTGGTGTTGAACCAGAAGCTGTTGGGGCTGAGCATCTGGCGCACCATCTACTACCTGCCCACCGTGATCTCCGGCGTCGCCGTTTCTCTGCTGTGGCTGCAGATCTTCAACCCCCGCGCCGGCCTGCTCAATAACTTTCTCGCAATCTTCAACATCGAGGGGCCGTCATGGCTCTACTCATCAACGTGGGCGCTGCCTTCATTGATAATCATGAGCGTATGGGGCGTGGGGGCCAATATGCTTCTCTACCTGGCCGGTCTACAGGGCATCCCCACCCATCTCTACGAGGCAGCCACCATAGACGGCGCCAACAGCATCCGCAAGTTCTGGCACATCACCATCCCGATGTTGACGCCTACCATATTCTTCAACATTACAATCGGCCTGATTTACGCTTTCCAATTCTTTACGCAGGCCTTTATCATGACCGAGGGCGGTCCGAACAACGCCACCTTGAGCATGGTGCTCTTTCTCTATCGCAAGGCGTTCCTGCAGATCCGCTTCGGCTATGCGTCGGCCGCGGCCTGGGTTCTCTTCGCCATTATCATCACCTTTACCCTGATATTCCAATACTCCTCGCGGCGCTGGGTCTACTATGAAGGGGAGGCGGCCAGGTAGCGGCAATCAGAAGTACGGCACGAGTTACAAGAGGGGCGTTCCCTCTCCACTCTCTTCTGTGAAGAGAGCAAGCAGGAAGAATAACGATGCGTACCGATGGAGTCTTAGTGGAACAGAAGAGGTTCAGCTACAGCCGTCCCACCGGGCCTCTGTTGCGCTCTGCAATTCACCAGGTCTGGTTGTGGATATTGGTGGTGCCTGGGGCGGCTCTCTTTCTCACGCCCTGGGTGTGGATGCTGCTGACCGCTGGCAAAGATAAGAGCCTGATCTGGCGCATCCCGCCGGTCTGGATTCCGCCGACCTATCGCTGGGCCAACTACGTCGAGGCGTGGCTGAAAGGCGACTTCATCACTTTCTTCTCCAATACGGCCTTTGTCGCCTCGCTCAACGTGGTGGCCGTAGTCATGTCTTGCTCAATTGCAGCCTTTGCCTTTTCCCGCATCCAGTTTCCCGGCCGGACCACTC
Organism: Caldilineaceae bacterium; assembly: GCA_965221345.1. Taxonomy (GTDB): domain Bacteria; phylum Chloroflexota; class Anaerolineae; order Caldilineales; family Caldilineaceae; genus Bin5. Next base: position 2,098,356 of record CBDCSD010000002.1, on the reverse strand, counting down.
TGTTCGTCATCGTGTTGAGCACCATGATGCTGCCGATGCAGGTGACGTTGATCCCGTTGTTCATGATCTTCAGTTGGCTGGAGTGGGTCAACACCTTCAAACCGCTGGTCGTGCCCCTTTTCTTTGGAGACGCTTTCAGCATCTTTCTGCTGCGCCAGTTCTTCCTGACGCTCCCGCGTGAACTGGATGACGCCGCGCTCATCGACGGCTGCAGCCGCTTCGCCGTTTTCTGGCGCATCCTCCTGTTCCAGGTGCGCCCGGCGCTGATGGTAGTGGCCATCTTCCAGTTCACCTATAGTTGGAATGATTTCTTCGCACCGCTGATCTACATCAACTCGCCCAAGCTGTTCACCATTACGCTGGGGTTGAGCCGCTTCAAGGGGCGCACGGAGGTCGACATTCAGTACCTGATGGCGATGACCGTCGTCTCGACGCTGGTGCCAATCGCCATCTTTTTCGTGACCCAGCGTACCTTCTTGCAGGGGATTGTGATTTCTGGAATCAAAGGATAAGCCGCATGAGCGACGAAAGAAAGAAAGAACAGCTGCGGATGATCTGGCCAGAGCATCTGCTCGGTTCGCCGCCCGCTGTCCACGTGCCAACTGGCTACACCCTGCGCACCTACCAGCCCGGCGACGAAGAGGGTTTCTACGTTGTCATGGAACTGGCCGGATTCACGCGCTGGAATGAAGAACTCCTGCGCCCGTGGTTCTCCCACATCCTGCCCGACGGCTGGTTTCTGATCGAGCATCGCGCTGGCAGCGAGATCGTCGCCACGGCCATGGCCACCCACAGGCCGCAGGATATCCACCCATTTGGCGGCGAGTTGGGCTGGGTGGCAGGACATCCCGACCACACGGGCAAGGGGCTGGGCATGGCTGTGTGCGCGGCCGTCGTGCGCCGTCTGCTCCAGGCCGACTACAAGAACATCTACCTCAAGACCGACGGCTGGCGCCTGCCCGCACTGAGCATTTACCTGAGGCAGGGGTGGATCCCCTTCCTCTTTCTGCCCGACATGGAGGAACGCTGGCGCGACGTCTGCGCCAAGCTCGACTGGCCCTTTACGCCCGAGGACTGGCCCGCGAGCCACAATTAGTCTGTCAGAACTGTGCATCACATCATGGAGTAATGGACAGAATTGCGTATAATGGCAGAGATTCCGCCTCCAAGCTGCATCGAATTGCGTGAACGGGGGATCAGCGAACGTCTGGCAGCAGAAATGCGAGCGCACTTTGCAGCTATTGTGTTCACAGGAATCAAGAAAGAGTCCGCGTGAGCGACGAAAGGGAGAAAAAAGGTCTGAAGATGGTGTGGCCCGAGCATCTGCTCAACTCGCCGCCCGCCGTCCACCTTCCCATCGGCTACACGCTGCGCACATTCCAACCCGGCGACGAAGCCGGCTTCTACGAGTTAATGGGCCTGGCCGGTTTCGGCCATTGGGACGACGAGGTTATGCAGCCCTGGCGCGACATGGTACTGCCAGATGGCTGGTTCCTGATCGTGGATGGGACCGGCGGCCAAATGGTTGCTACGGCGATAGCCCATCACAGGCCCGATGCTCTCCACCCTTTTGGCGGCTCGTTGGGCTGGCTCGCCGGCCACCCGGACCATACCGGTAAGGGCTTGGGCATGGCCATAAGTGCTGCCGTAGTGCGCCGACTGCTCGAAATCGGCTACAAAAATATCTACCTCAACACCGAAGACTGGCGTTTAGCCGCCCTCAGCATATACCTTAGACTGGGGTGGGTGCCCCTCCTCTATATTTCCGACATGGAGGGCCGCTGGCGCGACGTCTGCACCAAGCTCGACTGGCCGTTTACGCCGCTGGATTGGCCCGCGGGCCACACGTTGCCTGATTGAACTGTGCTTCTTTTCATGGAGCATTGGACGGAATTGCATTTTATGGCAGAGATTTCGACTTCAGGCCACATCGATCTGCGTGAGCGAGGGATTGACGAGCGTCTGGCTGCCGAACTGCGAGCTCGCTTCGCAACTTTCGCCGAAGACTGGGATGCGCCTGAAATGGAGATATATGACAGATGGGAAACAGGCGATACCGACTCATCCTCATCGCGACGAGGAAGTCGGATGATAACAGTTCAGCCAGCCAAAGTTGATGAGGTACAGGAGATCAAGCAGGTCCTCAGCGAAACCTGGATCGACACCTATGGCCCATTTTTGTCAGTAGAGGTGATCCAGAAAGTGACGACGTTGTGGCACAGTCCGGAAACACTGGCCGCTGAGATAGAGAACGAGCGGGTCTTTTTCCACGTCGCGAAAGACGAACAGGGCTCGATCGTCGGGCTACTGACAGCGGGCCGGCCAAGCGACGACATCGTAAACATTGGACGCCTGTATGTATTGCCCGGCAATCAACGTCAGGGCATCGGCGGCAAACTTTTGGATACGTGCATGGCCGCCTTCCCTGAAGCGCAGAAACTCGTCCTTGAGGTAGAGGCGCAGAACGAAAAAGGTATGGCGTTCTACCGTAAACAAGGATTCGAGGAAGTCTCTCGCAAAGAGGAAAAAATTGAAGAAACTACTCTTGAGGTAGTCGAAATGGAAAGGCAACTCCATCGTTCTCCATAGTACAAGCTATTTCCCGTTTGCAGCCGTTTCACAACTGGAAATGTAAGAAAAGAAGGAAAACACCATGCTAACCCAAGAACAAATTCAGGCCTATCACGAGGACGGTTATCTCATTGTCAAGTCGCTCTTCGACGCCGATGAGATCGAGTTGCTGCGTCGCACGGCCATCGCCGACCGCCAGATGAATCAGAAGTCGTTCGGACGCGCCGACGGCGAAGGCGGAACGGTCCGCCTCACACTATGGAACCACCCCGGCAACGGGATTTACGGCATGTACGCCCGCTGCAATCGCGTCGTCAATGCGATGGAGCAGTTGCTCGGCGGCGAGGTCTACCACTACCATTCCAAGATGATCCTCAAGGACCCAGAGGTCGGCGGCGCCTGGGCCTGGCACCAGGACTACGGCTACTGGTATGACAACTACGTGCTCTATCCACTGATGTCGAGTGTCTCGATCGCGGTCGATCCGGCCACGCGCGAGAATGGCTGCATGCAGGTGCTCAAAGGCTCCCATCACATGGGCCGCATCACCCATGTCGAGACCGGGCAGCAGGCCGGCGCAGACCTCGAGCGCGTCGTCGAAGCCGAAAAGCTTCTCGAGTTGGTCCACTGCCAGGCGGAGCCGGGCGACGCGCTCTTCTTCCACTGCAACATCCTGCACCGCTCCGATCAGAACCGCTCCAACAACCCGCGCTGGTCGCTGATCTGCTGCTACAACGCCGCCCGCAACGATCCCTACCGCGAGGCGCATCACCCCAGCTACACACCGCTCGAAAAAGTACCCGACAGCGCCATCAAAGAGATTGGGATGACCCGATTCGAGGACGACGAAAGTGATGTCGCCTTCCTCGATCCCGACACCGTTCCCACCGCGAACGCATAAATACAAAGGACGGAACTAGCATGAGCAAGTACCGATTTCTGATCAGCGGAGGCGGCAGCGCCGGACGCAGTGTGGCCCAGGTAGCCGCATCCGACGGACGCGGCGAGATCGCAGGCGTCGTCGATCCCCAGCAGGCGCAACTGGACCGAATAAAAAAGCTGTACCCTGAGACCGCTACCGGCAGCGACTATGCCCAGCTCCTGCGCGAAACCCAGCCCGACGTGGTTGTCGTGGCCGGGCCGGACCACCTGCACGCCGATCAGACAATCATGGCCCTGGAGCAAGGCTGCCATGCCCTGGTCGAAAAGCCGCTGGCCACAACCGCGGCCGACTGCCAGCGCATCCTCGACGCCGAAGCCCAGAGCGGTACCCACGTTATGACCGACCAGACCATGCGCTATATGCACCCCTGGCACGAGATGGCGCAGATGGCCAAATCGGGCGGAATTGGCGACATCTTCTTTGTCCAGGGCGACTACATCCATGACATGTGGAGCCACTACTCCCCCGAGGGCCAACATCATACGCCGTGGCGCATCGACAAGCAGAACCCGCAAAATATCCTGCTGGGCGGGGGCTGCCATCCTCTCGATCTGATCCTGTGGACCGTCGACTCGCCGGTCACCGAGGTCTACGCTTACAGCAATAAGCTCAGCGTCCCCGTCTTTCCTGACGACGACTGTTACATCGTCATCCTCCAATTCGAGAGCGGCGCAGCCGGCAAAGTCTACGTGACCAGCGGCTGCTCCGGTCATGGCATGGGCGAGGGCATGGGCGGCGGCTTTCTGGCCGTCTACGGGACCGAGGGAACGCTGTGGAAAGGCAAGCTATATCGCCGCGACGAAGAGCCGGCGGACATCGAACAGCCCGCGACCGATGCCGTGGTCGGCGGTCATGGTTGGGGGCGCTCGGTGATCGATTATCTGGACCTGCTCGACGGCAAGATCAGCAATCCGATCCCGGCTCGCCGCGGCGCGCATATCGTGTCTGTCTGCGCAGCCGCGCTCGACTCGATCCGCACCAAGAGGCCGCAGGCGCCCCATTGGTTCTGAGAAGCGCGCCACAGGAGGAAAGAAATGCTCACTTACGAACAGTTACGCCATTTTGCCGAGCATGGCTGGGTGCTGGAGGAAAACGTACTCAGCCCGGAACAGATTGAGGCCTACAAGACCGGGCTGGAACGGCAGTCCCAGTATGTGCGCCCCCTCGCCCACGAAGATAACGACGAAATCGTCCACATCGACTGCATGGTCAACGGCGACCCGCTCTTCCGCGAGTGGCTCATGATCCCGCAGGTGCTGGAGGCGAATCGCCAATTGATGGGCGCCGAGATCAAGTACGAAACATGCCATGCCATGATCAAACGGCCCCACACCGAGCGCCACACGCAGCACGACCCCTTACGCGATCCGGACAAGATGGGCTGGCATCGCGGTATGCGCCCCAAGTGGGGCACTTTCCCCCACGACACCGACCAGGAGCTAATCAACTGCGTGTTTCTCAACAACATCACCTACCTGACCGATGTCGCGCCCGGCGACGGCGGAACCATGATCCTGGATGGTTCGCACAGACTTGAAGGGACATACGGGACGCTCAAGGATAGGTGCCCCGTCGTCGAGGCCACCGCATCGGCGGGCAGCATCCTCCATTTTACCGAGTCGCTGCTCCATGCCGGCGTGCCGATTTTGAGCGAAAATGTGCGGTATACTATGTTCTACGGCTTCACGCCCAACTGGTTTGTCAACTGGCCGGGCACCGAGGTCCCTGACTATGTGCTTAAGACCGTCCGCGATGATGAGCTGCGCGGCATCCTCGGCGGCAACTCGGGCTACTCCGGTCAAGATCCAATGCTCTGAAATCAGGAGATAAGGCGCGCCCCACACCGGCGCGCAAGGAGACGACGATGGCGAGACGCAACTTCTCGATGCAGGCATACTGGGAAGACCAGGTCGAGAACTTTACGCCCAAGCTGCACTTTGACAGCCAGGAGATGGATTTTGAGAATTGGCGTCAAACCGCGCATGCCAAGTATATGGAGCTCTTGGGCAGTTTCCCCGACCCGGTCCCGTTGGATGCCGAGGTCGAGAGCAGTGTCGAGGACGACGGCCTGATCCGCGAGCGGGTGGTCTTCAACTCCGAACCGTTCATGAGCGTACCCTGCCAGGTTCTGCGCCCCAAGACGATGGCCGCAGACGGCTCCAACGCCGCCATACTCTGCTCGCATGGACACGGGCCGTTCGGCAAAGATCCGGTGGCCGGGATCCGCTCCACCGCCGAAATGAACGCCAACATCGAAATGCACAACTACGACTACGGCTGGCAGATGGCCAAAGCCGGCTATCTGACAATTTCACCCGACCTGCGCGGCTTTGGCGAACGCCGCGACGGCCGCAACCCCTTCCCCGGCCGCGATCCGTGCAATGTCAACTATATACGCGGCACCATGCTCGACAGCTGGCCGCTGACACTCAACATCTGGGACATGAAATGCTGCGTCGACTACCTGGAGAGCCGCCCGGAGGTCGATCCCAAGCGCATCGGCATGATGGGCCTCTCGCAGGGCGGCACCATGACCACATTCGCCGCGGCCGCTGAGCCGCGCATCGCGGCCGCCGACATCATGGGCTACGTCAATCCGTGGAAAGGGTTCGCGTTCGAGCGCGTTAATTTCTGCGGCTCGCAGATTGTGCCCGGCATCTACGCCTGGTTCGACACCGATGACATCGCCGGACTGATCGCGCCCCGTCCGCTGATGCTGGACATGGGCATGTATGACGACTGCTTCTTCATCCACGACACGCTCAAGGGGTACGAGGGTGTGAAGCGCATATATGAGGCCGCCGGCGCGGCCGACCTGCTATGGAAGCTGGTCCACCCCAGCGGTCACGGTTGGGGCGGCGTTGAGGGGACGGCAGAGTTTTTCGGGAAATACTTGTAAGTTCACTGCGGAGGAAAGGGAGGAAAAGACCCCTTACTCTTGCATAAAGCTCAGGTGAAAACAATGGCCAATGAGATCAAAGTCGCCTTCTCGGGGGCGCGCCGCGCAGGTTCCTTCTTCAAGGCATTTCAGACCCACCCGGAAACCGAAATCGTTGCCCTCTGCGATCCCTACGCGCCGACCTTGGCGGCGTCGGGAGAGGCCACCGGCGTAACCCAACTATATAACGTATTTGAGACAATGCTGGACGAGGCGAGGCCGGACGCGGTAGTGGTGTCGTCGCCGATGCAGTACCACGCGCCGCAGGCTATCTCCGCGTTGCAACGAGGCATCCATGTGCTCAGCGAGGTGACGGCCGCAGTCTCAGTGGACGAGTGCCGCTGGCTGACCCAGGCCTGCAACCGCAGCGACGCCATCTACATGATGGCCGAGAATTACATGTACATGAAGCCCAATGTGCTGGTGCGGGCGCTGGTCGAGGCCGGTCTCTTCGGCGAAACTTACTATGCCGAGGGCGAATATCTACACGAACTTTCCGTCCTGCACCACATGCCGGACGGCAGCCCGACCTGGCGCTACTACTGGCAGATGGGAGTCAACGGCTGCACCTACCCCACCCATAGCTTGGGCCCCTGCCTCATGTGGATCAAGGAGCGGCCCGAACGCATCAGCTGCATCGGCACCGGCAACTGGACCGACCCCGAACACACGATGGAGGATACGGTGCTACTCCTCTGCAAGACGCGCAGCGAAAAGCTGATGCGCGTGCGCATAGACATGCTCTCCAAGCGTCCGCACTCGATGACCAACTACACGCTGCAGGGCACAAAAGGAGCCTACGAGAGCAGACGCCGCCCCGGTGAAGGCGACTGGATCTGGCTGGAAGATTTCTGCCAGGACCCCAATGTTTGGGTCCCTCTGGAGCAGTTCGAGGCCGAGTACATGCCGGAGATCTGGCGAGACCCGCCGCCCGAAGCGGTCAGCGCCGGCCACGGCGGGGGCGATTACTTCGAGGTGATGGACTTCGTGGACGCGGTGCAGGGACGCAAGCCGCCGCCGATCGACATCCACGCGGCGATGGACATGACCCTGCCCGGGCTGGTCAGCCAGGAATCAATCCGCCGCGGCGGCGAGTGGTTGGAAGTACCCAACTCCCGCGAGTGGGGCAGCAGTGGCTAGTGGATAGCGACTTGCGCAGTTACTGGCCACAGATCACTGTTCACTGAACATTAACAACATAATTGAGCCGTTCGAGGACCCCGGCAGGGCCCATGCCGCCGCCGATCGACATCCACGCGGCGATGAACATGACCCTGCCGGGGCTGGTCAACCAGGACTTGATTCGCCAGGACGACGAGTGGTTGAAAGTACCCAGCTCTAGAGAGCGGGGAAGCAGCGGCTAGTGGCTAGCGCCATTAATGGCCACAGATCACTTGCCACTTAGTTGAGGCGTTCGAGGACCCCGGCTGCGCCCATGCCGCCGCCGATGCACATGGTCACGAGGCCAAACTGCTTGTCCTGCCGCGCCAGTTCGTGCAGCATCTGCACTGTCAGTTTGGCGCCTGTGCAGCCCAGCGGGTGACCGAGCGCGATGGCGCCGCCGTTGACGTTGACGGTCTCTTCCTCCATACCCAGCTCGCGGATCACAGCCAGCGCCTGCACCGCGAAGGCCTCGTTCAACTCTACCAGATCGATCTCGTCAAGGCTCACACCGGCCAGCTTGAGCGCCTTGGGCACGGCCGTCACGGGGCCGATTCCCATCAATTCGGGCGCGACGCCGCCGACCGCGAAGCTGCGGAAACGCGCCATCGGTGCAAGCCCCAGCCGCTCCGCCTTCTCCTCGCTCATCACCAGCACCGCCGCCGCGCCGTCGCTCGTCTGGCTGCTGTTGCCAGCGGTAACTGTCCCCTGCGCGTGGAAGACCGGCCGCAGCTTGGCCAGCGCCTCCGCCGATGAATCGCGGCGTATACCCTCATCCCGGTCAAAGGTTGTCCTGTAAGTCTGGACGCTGCCGCCCTCGCCCAGCGTGATCTCCACCTCCAGCGGCACGATCTCATCGTCGAACTTGCCGGCGTCCTGCGCCGCGGCCGCGCGCTGGTGGCTGCGCAGGGCGAAGGCGTCCTGCTCTTCTCGCGTCACCTCATACTGGCGCGCCAGGTTCTCCGCAGTCTGCCCCATGCCGATGTAGACGCCTGGATGCTCCTTGGCCAGCGTTGGGTTGGCCATGAATTTGTTGCTGCTCATCGGCACCTGCGACATGGTCTCCACGCCGCCGGCGATGACCGCTTCACCCATCCCGCTCATGATCTGCTGCGCGGCGAGGGCGATCGTCTGCAAACCGCTGGAGCAGAAGCGGTTGACGGTCTGCGCCGGAACCTCGACCGGCAGGCCGGCGCGCAGACTGGCGATACGGGCTACGTTCATGCCCTGCTCAGCCTCCGGCATGGCGCAACCCAGGATCACATCGTCGATATCGGCGGCGTCCACCGCGGGCGCGCGTTCCAACACGGCGCGAACGGCCGCGGCGGCCATCTCCTCGGGACGGGTCGTGCGCAACGTGCCGCGCGGGGCCTTGCCTATGGCCGTGCGGGCGGCGGAAACGATAACGGCGCTGGTCATGGTGAAGTGCTCCTTTGGGATACCAGGTGGCACGAATTGGGTATTGGATCAGTGAATTGGCCCGTTTGCCAAGGATTTACGCGGCTTTGCCGATTCGAATGATTAGTGTAGATCCCAAATGAGACCAAGAGTGTGCGAATAACGGGGAAGCGGGCGAGACAACCGCGATCCCGGGAAGCAGGCCGTATGAAAATTCTTCGTATCAGATTGAACTGACATTAGTCCCGTAGAAGTATCTTCTCGGCCCAGCGGACGACCGATTCCGTGATCTCCACCGCATCCATGTACTCCTGTTCGGTAACGGGTCTGACAGCCCCGGGATAGCGGGTGATGACGGCGTAAATGGTGAGTCTTTCAGCTTCCAAGAGCACCTCCGGGACTGCCTCGCCTGCTTCCTCGATCAGTGACACCAGGCGAGCAAGGTCATGCACATGCGGGAACGCAATGTTGCGCATGACCATGACCGCCTTTATGGACTTTTCGGCGGCCTGCTGGGCCTCGAAGCACAGGTCTTCCAGATAAGCGCCGGGAATCCGATTCTTCGCCAATGCCAGATTACTTCTGGCGCGATTCAGCCACTCCCGCGGGTCGTCGGGAGGGAAGCGTTCAGGGGGCTTCATATATTAATCTGCCCTCTTGCAGGGCGGGTCTGATTACCAAAGCGAGACTGTTCTTGTATCGTTCCACATCCGCTGGCGCAACCACGACCGCGTCAACGGCGGTTCCGACACCATGCAACCTCATGTAAATTCTGCCCATCAGATCCAGAGCGTCTCCTCCCTCTTTGATGATGAGCAGGTCGAGATCGCTATGGCGGGCCATGTCGCCGCGGGCAGCGGAGCCGAAGAGGATAATCTTCTCCGGATCGGCCACTTCGACGATGCGTCGTATGACCTCGGCCAGGATTTCCTGGTCATACATTTTCAACTCCTGGTTGTCGTGTGTCTTGCAGAATAGACAGGATGGCGGTTTCAGTTTTGCACCCGTCCTACAAGTTTGACGCGACAGTAAATTCAGCGCAACTCGGCTTCAACCGCTCTTACACCCGCCCCAAAAGCAACAAAATCTTACTCCTCCGAACCGATTGCGTCAAGTCTCGCCGCCTGACCCCGGCGGCCCCTATAGGGATGCCGCACCCGCGCGATGGGAGCGGGTTGCCATCACTGCATATACGGATCAACAAGAACCGATAAAGCCCGCCTTTAGTTCCGCAGCGGCTTCCCGCTTTTCAGCATGTGCCAGATGCGTTCCTGGCTCTTGGCGTAGCCGCACAGGATGATGAACGCTTCCCGCTCCAGGTCAAGGAAATACTGCTCGTCCATCCAGGCCGGCTGGCTGAGTTCGCCGCCGCAGAGGACGTGGGCCAGGTGGTCGGCGATCAACGCGTCGTGCGCGCTGATGTAGCCCGCTTCGCGGAACATGTAAATGCCGACCCGCAGATTGGCGAGATGATCACGGCCGGCGGCGTAGATGTTGCCGGTGACCGCGGGCGGTCTGTAGCCCTCGTCAGCCATACGCAGAACCTCGGCCTTGGCCTCGGCCAGCAGATGACCGTAGTTCATGACGACGCGGTCACGCGGACCCAGAAAGCCCATCTGGCGTGCTTCCTCGGCCGAGGTCGAAACCTTGCCGAGGGCTATCAGTTCGAAGACTTGCTGCAGATACGAGGCGGGGTTGGCGTTCTGCCCCTGCACATGAGAGTTGACCAGCCGGCGCACCAGCTCCTTGCAGCCGCCGGCCGCCGGGATCAGGCCGACGCCGACCTCGACCTGGCCAATGTACAGTTCTGCGTGCGCCACGATGCGGTCGGCGCCCATCGTCACTTCAGCGCCGCCGCCAAGGGCCAGTTGATAGGGGGCTGCCACGACAGGCTTGGGCGCGCGGCGCAGCTGCTGGATCATCTGCTGCAGACCGTTTATGGCCGCGTCCAACCTGTCCGCCTGACCGGACTGGGCCAGCGTGCCGATCAGAAAGAGGTTGGCGCCGGCGCTGAAGTTGCCCCCCTGGTTGCCGATTACCAGCCCGGCGGCGTCGCCGTGGAGGCGCTCGATGGCCGCGTTGGCGATTGCGCCGATCTCCATGTCGAGGGCGTTCATCTTGGTATGGAACTCCAGCAGAAGCACACCGTCACCCATGTCCAGCAAGCTGGCGGAGTCGTTCGCTGCCAACGGGCCGCGGCCGCGCTTGAGCGCGGCGATGCTGACCACGCCTTCGCCCTCGTCGGCAGGTTGGTACTCTCCGCTCTGAGGGTTGTAAACCAGTTGTTGGGGCGGTGTTGCCTCGTCAGGGGGACTCTCTTCAATCCTGTAGAAGGTGGTATGACCTCCGTTGAGCATATCGTCCACCCAGGGGGCGACCGTGAGCCCTTCCTCTGCCATGCGTGCAGTGGTGGCGGCTACGCCGAGCGCGTCCCAGGTCTCGAATGGTCCCATCTCCCAGCCGAAGCCCCACTTCATGGCGTTGTCGATATCCTTAGGGCTATCGGCGATCTCCGGCAGACGCTTGGAAGCGTAGGCCAACGTGCTACTGAGCGTGTGCCAGAGCAGGGCGCCGGCGCCGTCATCGGCGGCAGGCGAGTCGGCTGCGGTCTCTGGGGGGGCCACCAGGCGGCGCAGGCGTTCGGGCAGCGGTTCATCCTTCACGGTTTCGACGCTGGCCCATCGGGGCCGCACAGGTTCGACATAGTCCACCCTGCCCGCGGCGGCCGCTTGCAGATCCAGACCCCAGAAACTCCTCTGGCCCTGCCCATCGCGTACGGTCTTGTAGAAGCCCTGTCCGCTCTTTGCCCCGAGGAGACCTTCTTTGAGCAGGGTGTTGAGCGCGGCCGTTCCCAGCGGCGCACGGAGGATATCCCGGTCGGCGTCGCCGGGGATCAGATCGTACAGGTTCTCGCCCACCAGCGCGGCCACGTCAACGCCCACTACATCCAGCAGACGGAAGGTGGCGGTCCTGGGACGCCCGATCAACGGCCCGGTCAACAGGTCTACCTCTTCGACGCTGTAGCCATTGGCGATGGTGTACTCCAGCAGGCTGCTCTGGATGTAGCTGAACATGCGGTTGCCGATGAAGTTGGGTACGTCCTTGGCGATGACAACGCCCTTCCCTAGCCTTCTCTCGGCGAACTCTTTCATACGTTCGACAACAGATGGGTCCGTTTCCGGGCCAGGAATCAACTCCAGCAGGTGCAGATAGCGGGGCGGATTGAAAAAATGGGTGCCGAGAAAGCGCTGTTGGAAAGCCTCGCTGCGGCCGGCGCTGATGATATGTATGGGGATGCCTGAGGTATTTGTGCTGATGATCGAATCGGCAGGCGCGACAGCCTCCAGTCTCGCCATCAGTTCCTGCTTAGGGCGGGGCCGCTCGACAATGGCCTCGATAATCCAGTCGCTCTGCGCGGCAGCGGCCTCCAGGTCGTCCTCGACATTTCCCAGGGTGATTAGTTCGGCCTGCTCCGGGCTGAAGAGGCTGGCCGGTTTCGCCTGCGTCATGCGCTCGAATCCTGCCTGCACGACCCGGTTGCGAACGGCCCGGTCGTCCAACGATAGCCCTTTGGCCTGCTCTTCCGGCGACAATTCCGTCGGCGCGACATCGAGCAGATGGGAGGAGACGCCGGCATTGGCCAAGTGACCGGCGATGGCTGCGCCCATCGTGCCGGCGCCGATGACGGTTGCGTGGCTGATTGTTCTGCTCATAGGAGCGCTCCGGGTAGTTTCTAGTTTTTAGTAGTCAGTTACGGGTTGCCGGTCGCTTTCGGGCCTCAGTTGTCTGGGAAGCGGAGGGTAGCCCAGGCGCAAAAACCAAAAACTGAACCTTCTCACAACAGGCTGAAAACCAGATCCAGCAGGCCGAAGAAGCGCAGAATCGAATAGATGACAACCACAATCAAGAGATAGCGCACCCAGCGGTTGGCGTCCTTCACTGTCACGGCAAAGCGCACCGCGGCCCAGGCGCCGATGCTTTGGCCGACAGCCATCAGCGCGCCAATCCCCCAATTGATTTCCAGGGGAGACAAGACAAAGACGACAAATGCCACGATGTTGAGAGCCAGTACAAAGATCAACTTGACCGCGTTGGCGTGGACAATCGTGTAGCCGACGCCCAGCACAAGCGCCGTCACCAGAAAGACACCCACCCCGGCCTGGATAAAGCCGCCATAGATGCCGATAGCGAAGAACAGAAGCAGAACAATGAATTCAGGCCGCTCCTTGCGCACCTCCGACTTTTCTCGCAGCCATTTCGTCGGATTGAAGAAGATCGTAACCAGGACGATTATCAACATTCCGCCGATAGCCAGATTCATGGCATCCTTGTCCAGAAGCGTCGCCACATAGGCGCCAATGAGTGCGCCCGGCATGCCCGCCGCACTGAGCCAGAGGCCGAATCGCAACGAGTCGACGTCCAGAATACTTTCCGGCAATTGCTTCCCGGCTTCCCCGCCCCGCAATTGCATCCGTCCGCTGCGGGCAAAGGTCGTGATGCCCACCACGTTCTGTATGATCACACCGATCCGGTTGGTAGCATTGGCGGCTCCGGCGTCCAGCCCCAGGAAAACCAGCATCGGCAGTGTCACGGCCGAACCGCTGCCGGCCAGGGTGTTGATGATGCCGGCGACGATGCCGGCGAGAATAGCTAGAAGATACTGAAGAGGTGAAATATCCATGACGGCCCTCACAGACCCGGCACGATACGGGCTAAACGTTCGACGGTTTTCTCAAGATCGGTCATTCCTGTGGCAAAGCTGAAACGAACATAGCCTTCGCCTGCCTCGCCAAAGGCGATGCCCGGCGTTGTGGCGAGCAGGCCATCCTCCAGCAATATCTGTGAGATGTCCAGGCTCTTCTTGTCGGTCTGCGTGAACTCTGCGAAGAGGTAGAAGGCGCCTTCGATCGGGCTGCAGCGGATGCCGGGGATCTCCTCCAATGCGTCGAGGAGGAAGTTGCGCCGTTGCGCATAGGAGACCACCATCTCATGCACACGGTCCTGTGGGCCGTTGAGAGCGGCGGCACCGGCCACCATGGAGAAGCTGGCGGCGGAGGTAACGGTCTGGGTCTGGTAGGTGCGGGCCAGTTTGGCAATGGGCAGCGGGGCCGCGAGCCAGGCCAGACGCCAGCCGGTCATGGCGTAGCTCTTGCTGAAACCGTTGATGATGATGGTGCGTTCGGCCATGCCGGGCATGCTGGCAATAGAGCGGTGACGGGCGCCATCGTAGAGGATGTGCTCGTAAATTTCGTCGGTGAGGACGTACAGATCGTGCCGTTGCGCCACGGCGGCGATGTCGTCGAGTTCGTTCTGGGTCAACACGCGGCCGGTCGGGTTGCTGGGTGAGCAGATCATGATCAGCTTGGTCTTCTCGCTGACATGCTCCTCCAGCTGTACGGCGCGCACGCGGAAGTTGTCGGCCGCCGGCAGGGGCACGTGCACCGGCACGCCCCGGTTCAACCGCACCATCGCCGCGTAGCTCACCCACGCCGGGTCGAGAATCATCACCTCGTCACCGTCATTGAGCATCGAAGCAAGGGCAGTGTAGATCCCCCACTTGCCGCCCGGCGTTACCACAAGCTGCTCCGGGACGGCCCGCACATTGTTCTCGCGCTCCAGCTTGGCGCAGATCGCCTCCAACAGTTCCGGCTTGCCAAAGGAGGGTGGGTAGTGGGTGTCGCCGGCCGCGATGGCGTCGAACGCAGCCTGCTGGATATGTTTGGGCGTGTCAGCATCCGGCTCGCCCCCGGCCAGATTGATCACGTCCAGACCTTGCGCGGCCAGTTCGCGGCCTTTCTGCATCATCAGCGTTGTCGGGCTGCCTGGTACCGACTCGACCAGTCGAGAGAGGGATTTCATCAATTTTCCCCTATTTATTGTGGTATACTTACGGTTGAGATAAGAAGGAGTCCAATATGGAAATAGAACGATATTTTAACTTTCTGAGCGAAGATGATATTCGCATCGCCGGCACGCGCGTGGGTATAGAGACGGTCCTCTACGACTACATATATCGCTCCCAGACGGCGGAGCAGATCGCCGACACCTATCCGTCCATCAATCTGGAACAGGTCTACGCGACAATTCTCTACTATCTGGCAAATCGACAGAAGGTCGAAACGTATATGGCAGACTGGATCGAGCACGGCGAATGGATGCGCCTAGAACAGGCGAAAAATCCTTCGCCCACTACGCTTCGTCTCCGCCGGATCGCGGCGGAGCTTGACGCTTCGTGATCCGTTATCGCTATCTGCTTGACGAAAACGTAACCCCGATTCTGCGTGAAGCGCTCCTTCGAAAGGAGCCTGGGATGACGGTATGGCGCGTTGGTGATCCAGGATGCCCAACGAAAGGCACGCCCGACCCCATAATCTTGGAATGGTGCGCGGACCAGGCATTCTCCCTGGTCACAAACAACCGGAAATCAATGCCCGGGCATCTGCGTGAAATCATTGCGCAGGGACGGACTGCGCCCGCAATTTTCATACTTAATCCTAACCTGTCTATAGGTCAGACAGTGTCTGAGCTACACCTCATTTGGGCGGCCGCCGAGCCTTACGAATATGAGGGCAAGATCAATTTCATGCCCATCTTTGCGTAGTTTGGGACCCGTCCGCTGTCACTTCAGAACGTCGGCAATGGCCGCGCACAGGTAGTCCATGTTGGCCTCGGTCATGCCCGCAACGTTTATGCGGCCGGAGCCGACGATATAGACGGAATGGCGCTCGCGTAGTGCCTGCACTTGAGCCGGCGTCAGGCCGCTGTAGCTGAACATGCCCCGCTGCCGGGAGATGAAGGAAAAGTCGCGTCCGGCACCCTGCTCGTCCAGCGTCTCGACGAACAGATGGCGCATGTCGTTGATGCGGTTGCGCATTTCGGCCAACTCCGCCTCCCAACGCTGACGCAGTTCAGGGTCCCCCAGAATCTCAGCGACGATCTGGCCGCCGTGGGCGGGCGGATTCGAATAGTTAGTGCGCACGCAGATCTTCAGATGGCTGTTGGCGGCTTCCGCTGCCTCCGCACTGGAGGCGACCAGCGTCAACGCGCCTACGCGCTCATTGTACAGCCCGAAATTCTTCGAATAAGAGGTGGCCACCAGGAACTCCCGACAGTGGTCGGCGACAATCCTGACACCGGTCGCGTCCTCCTCCAGCCCGTCGCCGAAACCCTGGTAGGCGAAATCCAGCAGCGGCAGAATGCCGCGTTCGGCACAGACGGCCGCGACCGCCTGCCACTGTTCCGATGAGAGATCGGCGCCGGTGGGATTGTGACAGCAGCCGTGCAGCAGCAGGACATCCCCGGCGGGGATGGTCTCCAGCGCGGCGATCATGCGGTCAAAGGCCACACCGTTGCTTTCGGCCTCAAAGTAGGGATAGGATTGTACCTGCAGAGCCGCCGAACCGAATACATTCGGATGATTCGGCCAGGTTGGGTCACTCAACCAGACGGCAGCCTGGGGCGATATTCGCCTTACAAAGTCGGCGGCTACCCGCAGTGCGCCGGTGCCCCCGGGCGTCTGCACGGTGGCCGCCCGCCCGCCGCTAAGAATAGCGTGTTCGCTGCCAAAGACGATCTGCTGGCTCAGCGCCGCGTATGCCGCCAGCCCATCTATCGGCAGATAGCTCTTTGTCGCTTCTGACCGCAACAGCCGCTGTTCGGCCTCTTTCACGGTCGCCAGCACTGGAGTCTGGCCGCTGCCATCTTTGTAAACGCCGACGCCCAGATTGACCTTCTTCTTACTCGGGTCCTTCTGAAATGCTTCCGTCAGCCCCAGTATCGAGTCGGCCGGGGCGGGGTTGATCGATTCGAACATTGACTTTGCCTCATTGCTATCGTTTTATGTGGTGCATGGCGGCTGCGGACAATGCCGGATGCGCAGCGGTCTGAATCAATTATTTCTCAACAAACAGGTCCACGAAGTCGAACGCCTCGACATCGACCAGGCCCTGGTCTGTCAATTTCAACTTTGGGATAACCTCCAGCGCCATGAAACTCATCGCCATGAACGGGTCGTGAAAGCTCGAGCCGAATTCGTGCGCCGCGTCCAGCAGAGAGTCATAGTGGGTGCGGACTTCGCCGAGCGGCCGGTCGCTCATCAGACCGGCCACCGGCAGCGGCAGCGTCGCCAGCGCGTCCGATCCTTCGGCGACTGCCAGTCCACCCCCCATTTCGGCAACCGTTCTGGCCGCAGTCGTCATCGATTTGTCATCCGCGCCGATGACGACCAGATTGTGGTGGTCGTGGGCGACCGTGCCGGCGATGGCCCCGCGTCGCAGACCGAAGCCCTGGATAAATCCCAGCCCCATCGACCCGCTGGCCGTATGCCGGTCGACTACGACCATCTTCAGAATGTCCCTCGCCGGATCAGCCACGGCCTGCCCGTCTTCGATACGGGCCTCAAGAATGCGTTCCTCGGTCAGCAGTTGATCCTTCAACGAACCAATGACGCGCACGTGGGCGCGGGCCGCGGGGATACGCAGATCGAAGGCATCCCACGCCACGTTGACAGACGAAGAGAGCGCGGTAGGGACGGGAGCCGGTCCAAGGTGGGCATCGGCCAACACGCGACCGCACTTTGCCACCAACTTCCCGCCGGCATAGACCTGGGTAGGGCTGGGCGCAAGTAGATCTTCAAAAACCACCAGATCGGCGCGCCTCCCGGGCGAAACCGCGCCGCGATCATGCAGGCCGAACCGCTCAGCGCTGTTTAGCGTTGCCATGCGGAAGGCTGTAACCGGTTCGATTCCAAAGGCGATGGCCTCGCGCAGCATGTAGTCGATGCTCCCTTGCGTCAGCAGATCGCCAGGGATGCGGTCGTCCGTACAGAAACAGATGCGCCGGTTGTTGCGCTCGTTGACCAGAGGCAACAGCGCATGCAGATTATGGGCGTTGGTCGCCTCTCGAATCAGGATATAGAAGCCCCGCGCCAGCTTCTCTGCCGCCTCTGCCACCGTCGCGCATTCATGATCGCTGTCTGCGCCGGCGGCCGCGTAGGCATTGAGCGCCTGCCCGCTGAGCGCAGGCGCGTGGCCGTCGACAGGCTGTCCCCGGAACGCAGCGATCTTGGCAAGCACGTCCGGGTCGCCATGGACTGTGCCGGGGAAATTCATCAGTTCTGCCAACCCGTGGACCGTCCCCTCCTCCAGCAGCACGGCCAGAGCCTCGGCGGAGAGAGTAGCGCCGCTCGTCTCCATATGCGTGGCGGGTACCGCCGAGGGGGCCATCAGCACCACCTGCAAAGCGATATCCCGGCTGCACTCGGCCATAAACCGGACGCCGTCCACGCCGGCCACATTGGCGATTTCGTGCGGATCGGCCACGACCGTCGTCACACCGCGCGGCACGACCGCGGCGGCGAATTGGGCCGGCAAGCAGAGGCTGCTTTCGATGTGGACGTGGGCGTCGATCAAGCCCGGCGCGACGAACGCGCCCTGCAGATCTACCCGTTCCACCGCTGAATAGCCCGCGCCGATACCGGCGATGCGCCCACCGTACAAAGCCACATCGGCGTTTTCGATTTCCCCGGACAGAACATTTACCAACCGTCCGTTGCACAGCAACAGATCGGCGGGTTGGTCGCCGCGGGCGACTGCGAGCAACTCTGGGGTGTGCAAGTTTACTCCTTCAGGTTATTCGACGGCCAGACGCATGTGGAAAGAAGACTCCATTTTCCACGAGACGCCGGCGAGCTATTGGCGGGCATTATAGCACAGGAGGCGGCGATAGAGGCCCCTTTTGGCTGTCGAATTCTCGATGTTACAATTTTGGTAACTACCAAGCCATATCCGGTGTGTGATCTCATTCAAGTTTTGAGTTTTGAGTTTTTAGTAAACGCCAATGGCTAGTGGTACGGGCTCGTTGACGTTTGTCTGAACTGAGATTTGCAGGATGAGAATGTGGTCTAACCTCGAACGGCCACGAAGGGCCGCAGGAACTGCAGGGGATAGGGGATAGTGAGGATCCCCTTCGCGTGCCTTACTCAGGGTCGGGAATGCAGGTTGCGACCGATACTCTCGCGGTCGCAGGATTCGTTTGATTTGCATGCTCGCGAATTGACTAAGGTAGAGTAGATACCGAATTAACGGAAGCTGCGCCATTGGCAGCTAGACGAACCATGTCCATCATTGTATTCGGCTCTCTCAACATTGACCACGTCTACCAGGTCGAGCATCTTGTGCAACCCGGAGAGACGCTGCCCAGCACAGAGTATCGCCGCTTTCAAGGCGGCAAAGGGGCCAATCAGTCGGTCGCGCTGGCCCGCGCGGGCGCGCCGGTGTTCCACGCGGGGCGGGTTGGCCCGGAGGGCGCCTGGCTGCGGGACGAATTGGCCGCGGAGGGGGTGAATGTGGAGCATGTCGCGGTGGGCGACCTAGCCACTGGGCACGCCATGATACAGGTCGACCGTGACGGCGAAAATGCAATCATCCTCTACGGAGGCGCGAATCTGGCAATTACTGCCGCCGATGTCCGGCGCGTGCTGGCGAATTTCGGGCCGGGGGATTGGCTGCTGCTGCAGAACGAAATTAGCGCTATGCCGGACATTTTGCGGGCCGCGGCCAATCGCGGGCTTTCCGTCGCCTTCAACCCGGCGCCGATGACGGCCGCCGTACACGACTACCCGCTGGATGACGTTTCCCTGTTTGTAGTCAACCGGACCGAAGGAGCGGCCCTGGCCGGTGTCGAGACGGCAGTGCCGCCGGAGGTCATTCTGAGGAACCTGCAGAGCCGCTTTCTCCGGGCTGCGATCCTGCTCACCCTGGGCGGAGACGGTTCTCTCCATGCTCGCGGCGGGGAGCGCATCAGAACGCCGGCGCAATCTGTCGAAGCGGTGGACACGACCGCCGCCGGCGACACCTTCATCGGCTACTTTCTGGCCGAACGACTGGCCGGTGAGTCAACCCGGCAGTCACTGACCCTGGCAACGCGGGCAGCCGCGCTTTGTGTCACCAGGCCCGGCGCGGCTGTCTCTATCCCGCGCCGCCACGAGTTGGAGGAGGGGCAGACTTCCAGTAAGGAATAGCCTTTTGGCTTCTCAAGTCAAGTCTCTGCCTGTGCCTGGCTGCAATCCCAAGAGGGGTGGGAATGAAGGTTGCCTCGGGTCAGTAACACAGGCTGCGGGCGGGGCGCCCGCGATCCCAGTAGGATGTCCCCGAATCTAGCGCACGCACGCTATGCCCCACCGCAGAATGCAATCGCGGTGAGCGCGTAGACTTTGGCGACTCGCACCAATTCCTCCACTGGCACGGCTTCATTCAGTGTGTGCGCGCCTGTTGCTGCCGGCCCATGTGTCAGAGCGGGGATGCCGGCCCCAGGGGCATAGATATTGCCGTCGTCCACGAAAGGCTTGGCCCCGAGGGGCAGAGGTGAGCCGGCCACAGCTGTGTGGGCTTGCTGAAACGCCTGCACGAGGTTGCTGTCGGCATCGACCTGGTAGGCCCCGCCTTGCTCAGTGTATTCGACTTCAATCTGCGTGCCGGTTGCGGCCGCGACCTCGGCCAGAAACTGTGAAAACTCTTCCCGAACGGCCGCGCCGCTACCCGGCGGAATCCAGCGCCGTGTTCCCTGCACGAGACACTCGGTCGGCGACTGGTTGTAGATTTCTCCTGCCTGAATGCTGCCTACGAAAGTGGAATCGTGGCCGGCAAGCGGATGGCTGTTCTGCTTTAGTTGTTCATTCCAGGCATGCAGACGGGTCACCAACTGGGCGCCGGCGGCAATCACATCCGGCGTACCCGGCGGCCGCAACACTTCATGCACCGGTGCCCCCTCGCGGCGAATCGTCGCCTGGAAGATGGCCACGCCCCGGCCGGCCACCGGCAGAGGATCCGCCAGGTACTCCGGCAGCAAGACGGCATCGCCGACAAGGCCCTCGCGAATCATGGCGCGCACCTGGCGGCCGTCGCCCCATGGCCCCTCGTGGTGGTCATGGGCGGTTAGCAGCACCTTGCCGGCGGGCAGCGCGTCCAACGTCCGCAACACCCGCATCGCTTCCAAGGCTGCCGCGATGCCGCCCTTCATGTCCGCCGAACTGGAGCCGTAGAGTGTGTCATTCTCCAGCCGCGGCGGCACGAAGGGAAGGTGCACCGTATCCAAATGGCCGTCGAACTGGAGAGTGGGACCCGGACTGCCGCTTTCAAGCGCGGCGATGACAACTGGAGCTTGGGGCCAGTCGGCGTCGTGCCGCTGGACGGGAAAGCCGTCATCGGCCAGGATGCCGGCCAGTCGATCGGCGGCCGCGCCGGCGTTGCGGGTGGGGCTGGGCACCTCGATCAATGCCACGGCCGTGTCGATCAGCCGGCGGCGGTCGATAGTTTGGACAACTCGGTCAAGCAGCGTGTCATTCATAGGGTGAAGTGGGCGCGACGTTGTCCGCTAGTCGTCAACGACACGCCAGTCTCCGGGGATCGTCTTATCGTCCTCATCCCAGATATCCCAGACCTCCCGATCCGGTTCGTCCGGCGGAATATGTCCAAGCCGCACCAGCGCGCGCCGTACGGCAGTCTGCGGGGCCATCTGAACAAAGAGACGCCCTGCCAGGACGAAGACAGCGATATCATCGAAGGGCATACCCGGCCACAGATCGATCGGCGACAACCAGTAGAGTATTGCCAACACGGGAAAACCGACTCTCAGCAGAATTGAAACCTGCGGATCGCCCATCAGTTGCCATACAACGGCAAAATCGCGTAAAATATCGGAGAAGCGCCAGCCGCCGCTTTGGGGTGAAAAGGATGAATCGCGGGTCATTTGAACAGACCTCCAGTCTCTGTCAGATTGCCGCTTCATCTTGGTGTCTCGGCGCATTGTCTCACACAGTTGCCCGATCTGGCAAGGCCCGGCAAAGCGCCTGACCAGACAAAGGCTGGGTGCACTCCAGCATCCGGACACCGCGCGAAGCCTGGGCAAGCAGAAACGGCTGTAACCGGATATCGCCGTCAGACAGAAAGATCTGCCGGTTGCATAGTCCAGGTCTTGGAGATCTGAGCAACAGCGATTCAGGGAAACGCAGATGCCGCAAACCAGCCAGATGATCGCCGAATACCCTGAGATCCTTCTGCATGTGATTGCAGAGCTACGCGGCGCCTTCCTGGAAGGGGAAAAAACCGTCAGGGCGATGATCGATAGCCTGGGCGCCCAGATCACTGATCCCACATCGGTGTTGATGGCCTTTCAGGAGATCACCGATGCCTATCCCCAGGCCAGGTCGGCTCTGGACGTCCTGATTGCGGAGGGGGGCGAACTGCGGGAAGCGCAGTTCAGCCGCGAATACGGCAGCATTCGCCAGATGGGGCCCGCCAGGTTGGAACGCGAACAGCCCTGGAACACGCCGGAAAGCGTTGCCGAACTGCTCTATTACTACGGACTGATTGGCCGCACGTTCAAGGGCGCCGGTCAGAACGCACACACCATCGTCTACATTCCAAGTGATATCCTCCCCTGGCTGCCGCAGCCAACAACCGCTGACGGCGAGCAGGGTCTGGCCGCGGTGCCGGTGCCTCCTCCCCCGTCTGCCCGGATGCTACGTTTGGAAGACGCCTTTCTTGAAGACGCCGGCACGCTGCTGGGATTCTTGCATACCGAAGGGCTGCGTCTGCAAGCCGAAGGCAACCCGGATCCGGATGATATTGACCAACTGATGATGCGCCTGCAGTCGACGAATGGATACGTGTCTCCTTTTGTTGCGCCTGACGCCACCGCCAATGTCGAAGAGATCCGCGTCGCTCTACTCCTACACGTGGCAAAGCGGCTGGGCTGGCTGCGCCGCGCCGACGATGACCGCGTACGCCTCACAGGCAATCGGGTCTATGCCTTTCTGGAGCAGCCTAGGCCCGAGCAGCGCTTTACGCTGTGGGAGGCCTGGCGGACTTCGCCGGAATGGAACGACTTGGAGCGCGTACCCGGCCTCGACTGTTCGTGGGGCGATTGGCAAAACAATCCCCTGCAAACGCGTGAGGTCGTGCTGCAGCTCCTGGGCCGGTTATTGCCCGGCGCCTGGTACAGTCAGGCCGATGTCATCAACGCCATAAAGGAGACCCTGCCCGACTTTCAACGTCCCACGGGCGACTACGACAGCTGGTACATCCGCGATGAGAATACGCAGGAGTTCCTGCGCGGTTTCGAGCATTGGGATAATGTAGAAGGTGTACTGCTGCGTTTCCTGCTGAACGGACCTCTCTACTGGCTGTCGACCATGGACCTGGCTGAACCTTCGGCCGGCGACGATCTGTTGTTTTCGCTCAGCGGCTGGGGTGCGCGTTGGCTGGGCCACGACAGCGAGATACCAAATGAAACGCGGCGGCCCTCCATCGTTGTCGAAGAAGACTTCACAGTCGAGTTACCTGCGGGCACGCCGCTGATGGATCGATTTCGTGTGGAACGTTTCAGCAGTTGGCAGGCTAGTTACCCCCATTTCCTTTACCAGATCAACCGCCGTAGCCTGAACAGGGCCGCCGGCGAGGGCGTCCAGCCGGATCGCATCCTGGCCTTCCTCAATTCCCGTGCGCGTGAAGTGCCGCAACGGGTTGTAGCAGGGCTTAATCGATTCGGCGAACAGCTTGCGGCCGATTCGTAATTCGGCTTCTTTGCAATCCTGAATCCAATTGGATTCCATTGGGAAGGAGTGGTAGGATAACTGTAGTTCAGGCCGCAGAGACGCGCCCGCAATCTTGCGGGCCGATTTTTAGACGCAATTGTGCTCAACCGACTCCCCCATTGGCAACCTTTGCCTTGAATGCACGCTCTGCTCCATATTGGTCCACTGTGCTGGATCTTGTGACACATGCGCAGCAGAAAACATACATTGAATTTCATACGCAAATAGTGAAAAGGAGAAGTACATTATGGGAAGGCACAGTTCATCCTTGCGAGTCATCGCCCTCTTGCTGGCGATGGCCTTTTTGCTGGCAGCCTGTCCGGCGGCCGCGCCAACCGGCGCAGAAGCCATGCCGGCTGCCGAAGAGATGGAGGAGGAAAGTAAGGTTCTAACGATCCTATATTGGCAGGCCGCCTCCCTGCCTGGACCGTATCTGTCGGGCGGCACAAAGGATCAGGACGCCGGTGCGGTCACGCTCGAACCGCTGGCCAACTACGATCCGGACGGCGCTTTTGTGCCAAAGCTGGCCACTGAGATCCCGACAATCGATAATGGCGGTATCTCTGAAGACCTGATGTCGATCACCTGGACCTTGAAAGAGGGGCTGCTCTGGTCGGACGGCAGCGATGTGACCGCCGACGACGTAGTCTTTACCTGGCAGTACTGCACAGATGAAGCCACCGGCTGCACAGCCAGTGAGGCATTTATCGGTGTCGAGAGTGTGGAGGCGGTCGACTCCCGCACAATCTTGATCACTTTCGATTCCCCAACGCCCTATCCTTACAACGCTTTCGTCGGCGCGCAGACGCCGATCATCAGCAGCGTCCAATTTGCCGACTGTGTCGGCGCGGCTGCCCAGACGTGCAACGAGCAGAACACAGCCCCTCTCGGCACAGGCCCCTATCGCATCGTCGATTTCAAGGTGAACGATGTGGTCGTTTATGAACGGAACCCCTACTACCACGGCGAACCGGCTTACTTTGACACGGTGATCTTCAAGGGCGGCGGCGATGCCGCGTCGGCGGCCCGCGCCGTGCTGGAGACGGGAGAAGCCGACTACGGCTGGAATCTCCAGGTCGAGCCCGAAATTCTGCGCGATATGGAAGCGGCCGGGCTGGGCAAGGTTGTGGCTGCCTTCGCAGGGAATGTCGAGCGCGTGCTGGTCAACCAGACCAACCCGCATCCCGATTTGGGCGATGACCGTTCCGAGTACATGAGTGGCGACAATTCCCATCCCTTCCTGACATTCCCGCCGATTCCGCAGGCGATGTCGATGGCGATCGATCGCAGCCTCATTTCGGAACAGCTCTACGGCTTTGCCGGCAAGGCCACCTGCAACGTGATACCGGCCCCGCTCCACTACGTTTCAAGCGCCAATGACGGCTGCCTGACCCAGGATATTGACGGCGCCAACGCGCTGCTGGACGAAAACGGCGTCGTCGACACCGACGACGACGGCATCCGCGAATACAACGGCACTCCGCTCAAGGTCTCGTACCAGACTTCTACCAACTCGGTGCGCCAGAAGACGCAGGCGCTGATCCGCCAGTGGTGGAACCAGATCGGGATCGAGACTGAGTTGATCAACCACGACGCCAGCGTCTTCTTCGGCGGCGATCCCAACAGCCCCGATACGTACCAGAAGTTCTTTACGGACCTGCAAATGTACACCACCGGCCCAAGCATTGACCCGCAGCAGCATCTGTCGAACTGGCTCTGCAGCCAGATTCCGGAGCGGGAGAACTCTTGGGGCGGCGGCAACATCTTCCGAGGCTGCGACGCCGAATACGACGTGCTGTTCGAGCAGTTGACGCAGACACCGGTCGGAGCGGAGCGCGAGGCGCTAGTGAAGCAGCTCAACGACATCAACGTGCAGAGCAACTTCCAGATCGCGCTGGTCCACCGCGGCACGGTCTCCGCGCACCTTGACACGCTACAAGGTGTTTGGATCAACGGTTGGGACAGCGAGATGTGGAATATCGCGGAGTGGCACCGCTAACCTGAATGAAGGAGGGAGGAGAGGATTTCTCTCCTCCCCTCTTTGCTCTTTCCCCGTAAACCATCGTGGGCCAATATCTCGTCCGTCGCATTCTGACAATCATTCCGACCCTCATCGCCATCAGTTTTGTCATTTTTGCGGTGCTTGACCTCGCGCCCGGAGACCCTACCAGCGCCCTGCCAGAGACCATTCGCCCCGAGGTCCGCCAACAGATTCGCAAGGCCATGGGGCTGGATGAACCTTTTCCGGTCAAGTATGGGTTGTGGTTGCGCCAGTTCTTTGTCAATGAACCGCTGTCTCTAATCGAGAACGGGTTCGGCATTCAGATTGGGGATGGCGAGAAGCGGATACGGGTGACCTCTTGGGGCAGTCGCGGCGTTCCCGTGATGGATATGATCCTGGAGCGCATGCCGCAAACGCTTTGGGTTGTGGGTTTGGCTTATATGGTTGCCATTGCGATCGCGGTGCCGGTCGGTGTTATCTCTGCAATCCGCCAATACTCGATCTTCGATCAGTTCGGGACCTTCATTTCGCTGATTGGCTATTCGATCCCAACTTTTTTCACCGGCCTCCTGATGATTCTGCTGTTCAGCGTGAAACTCAAATGGTTTCCCATGATCTATGACACGAATCTTCAGGTTGTAGATTGGAACAGTTTTGTCCAGCAGTTGAAGCAGAGTGCCATGCCCGTGGCTGTTCTCGGATTCTTCCAGGCGGCGACGCTGGCCCGCTTTACACGCTCGTCAATGCTCGACAACATCCCGATGGACTACGTACGCACGGCGACGGCCAAAGGATTTCGCGAACGATATGTTGTCATCCGCCACATCTTGCGCAACAGCCTGATCCCTGTCGTCACCCTTATTGCGTTGGGCGTTCCCGCCATCTTCAGCGGCGCCATCATCACCGAGCAGATTTTCCGCGTAAACGGCCTGGGCGCCCTCCTCATCGGGGCAATTCAGCTCAATGACATTCCCCTGGTGCAGACCGTCACCTTTATATTTGCCTTCTTGATCGTGGTATTCAATCTTGTTGCCGATGTGATCTATGGCATACTCGACCCGCGTATCCGATACAGTTAGACTACAGTGGCCGATTGTCACTGGGTTAGCTGGCCAGTCGTCACGAGCCGCTGGCCACTGGAGTGAACATGGCCGTCCGCACGCAAACGGCATCCGCTGACAACCTGGCCGCAGAGCTCCCCGAACGCCAGTATCGTACCCTGTGGGGGGATGTATGGCTGCGCTTTCGCCGCCACACACTGGCAATTGTTGGCGTGATCGTGCTCGGTTTACTGATTTTGGGCGTCCTCGTGGGCCCGGTCGTCTACACGGTGGACCCGGAGTACAGCTTTATCGTCGATGACATCAAGTCGATCAACCAGCGTCCATCGGTGAAATATCCACTCGGCACAGACGATTTGGGGCGCGACACGCTGGCGCGCAATCTTTTCGGCGGTCGCATTTCGCTCGCGGTCGGCGTCGTCGCCATGTTGGTCTCGATCACCTTCGGCGCGCTTGTCGGCGTACTTTCCGGTTACTTCCGCCGGCTGGACAATCCCCTCATGCGTTTCACCGATCTGATGCTGGCCTTGCCCAGCCTGCCCCTGCTGCTGGTAATAATCATGCTGTTCCGGGACTCGCTCAAAGCGTTGCTGGGCCCGGAACCGGGCATTTTTCTGCTCGTTGTGCTTGTAATCGGCATTTTGGGGTGGATGCCGACGGCCAGGGTGGTGCGGGGCTCGGTGCTGTCGATCAAAGAGAAGGAGTTCGTCGAGGCCGCGGTCAGCGTGGGCACGCGTGAGTATTCGATTCTGTGGCAACATATTCTACCGAACGTTCTCAGTCCAATTATCGTCTCGGCAACGCTGGGCGTGGCTTCGGCCATTCTGACGGAGTCGGCGCTTTCCTTCCTCGGTCTAGGCTTCCCCTCCAACGTGCCTACTTGGGGGCGGCTTCTCTTTGAGAACAAAGATTTCATCACCCAGAATCCATGGCTCGTCATCTGGCCCGGCCTGTTCATTTCTCTCACCATTCTCAGCATCAACTTCCTGGGCGACGGCCTGCGCGACGCGCTCGACCCCCGCCAGCGCAGGTAGAGTGCAACCAGAGGTGGGAGGTGGGAAGCGGGTTGAGAATCTCGTCTCGGTAAATCCTATTTCCTTAGCGAAGGCGGCTGATCACTTGGCCCAGCACCAGGTCCACCGCCACCGGGCCGAAAACACGACTGTCCGCGCCTGCCGCTGCGTTGTCGCTGGCGAGGACGAGCCGTACGCCTTCAGTGTCGCTCTCGATTACAGCCGCCACCCGCTTGACGATGCGCAACTCAGCCTGCCGCGGATGTCGCGCCACGACAATCTCATCCTCGCGCGGGTTCCGTCCAAGGTAGGCATTGGGATCCAACATCACCACCTCGCCGGCCGCTAAGGTTGGCGCCATTGAGTCCCCGTTCACTCGCAGGAGCCGCCGCCTGCGCATCAGCCACAGAGCCATTTCCCACCAGCCGCTGCGGGGCACCTCCCCTATCATCTTTTTCTCCAAGAAAAGACCGGATCCTGTCAGGGATCCGGCCGCTGCCTTTTTAACTTTCTACCTTGTGAAACGTCTGCACACGCCTTCCGGTTCTGGCTTGCCCAGGATCAGGTCGCCACGTAGTAGGTTACATCCCGCCCCTTTGTGGCCCAGTAGACGTTGTGGATATCCTCGATGGCAGCCATCAGATCGTTGCCCGCGCCCACATCCACGCCCTGCTTGACGGCCGAACACAGCTTGGCGGCATTCCAGAACTTGTCGTGCAGGTCCGGGTACTGTTCCAGATGCTCCGGCTTGAAGTAGTCGGTCCACAGGATGAGCAGTTCTTCCTTGGCCAGGTGCGCCTGCTGTTCCTTGATGCTGACGAAGCGAGAATAGGTATTGTGATCGGCAGACTCTGCCGGGCCGAGATCAATGATCTTTTTGGTCATCGACAGCGCCGCTTCGGCGGCGATGCGTGCGGAGGCCGGGTCATAGACACCGCAGGGGCCGTCACAGTGGGCGCTGACGGTTTCAACCGCGGTCTTGGCAATGAGCTTGGCAATGGCTTCCTGAAACATGTGGAATCCTCTCTGTGTTCATGAAGGTCAGAAATTGTGATTCACCCGAAATTCCGACTGGGATTTTTTCGATCTGCTTGATTGCCATGATTGATTGCCGTGCGCCTTGCCAGGCGGCGGCCGCGCATCATGTCGATCACGAGAACTACTCAAATCACAGTTCAGACAATACTGTATCTCTGCAAGCAGGGGAAGTATACCGAAAACGGACGAATGAGTCAATTTTTAGGGGAAAGTTCGCCGCCCACAGCACTCGGAACAGGTCGCAACTGCCATCTTTGCTTTGGGCGCGATCCATGGAGCGCAGGGCAGGAACTCAATCCTGCAGTGCGAAAATGTAATGCCACTCTTCTTCAATCAGGATGCAGTCCACCAGAGCGTAGCCGGCCGCAAAACAGATTTCGGCCGCCTGACGCACGAAAATGCGCCAGTCGAACAGCAGAGTGCCACCGTAGCGGCGCAGAGAATCGACGCTGTCGGGTAAGGGGAGGGCATAGGGGCGGCCATCCGGGGGAGGCGGAGGAGACAGCGGCGCCCGCGGTCTGCCGCCGCCCAGCGCGCGTGTACGGGCGCGTAGCAGGGAATCGGTGGGCCACTCCGGGGGTAAGCGATCGCTGGAAAGTGCCTTGTGTACCCTGGGACTATTCAGATACCAGTCGACCTGAAAGCGATCGGTCGGCATACCGGCGTTAAGGCTGTCTGTCATCTCGCCATAGACGTTGCGCACGTAGGTCGTACAGAGGGCCCCCAGCCTGCTGATATTGAGTCGTCCGTTTACGCGCTGCAGCGGATCAAACGTCCATGTAACCCAGTCGGTCCAACCCTGACGCAGCAGCTCCTGCCGCTGGAACAGTTTTAACCGCAGCCCGATGCCGCGCCCGTGCCAAGCGGGTAACACACCCATGATATGGCTGCAAAACTTGAGCTTACGCGCGCCGGAACTATCGAGGCCAAAAGCCGGCCAGCCGAAGGAAAAGCCGACCATCCCTTCAGTTTCCTCGGCGCCGTGGTCGACGAATGCGCCCTGCAGCAGACCGCCACTCTTGGACTGCGTGACCAGCACGTGGATCGACATGGTATCGCCGTGCCCACCACCCCAGACAAGGTCTTGCACTACCTGTACGCGCCGGCAGTCTTCGACCGATGTCAGGGTACGGATCTGGATTTGATCACTCATGCAATTTCTTCCCAACTATTTGTTGAAATGGATACCTGCATCCTGCCACTGTTTGGTTGCCACTACCTGTCACTTCCTGTCAAAGCGAGCGACAAGCGTAACCCCCGGTTGATGGGGCTGAAGATCGATCGGTTGCACCGCCGCGAGACGATATCCGGCCTCGTCTACATCCGCCAGCGCCCGCGCCAGGCGTAACGGCTCGTCTGTAATCAGACTGCAGCGACGGATGCGCATGCGGGTGAGCAGGGAAAACAGCTCCGGTTCGATTACGCCATGGGGTGGCGAGAGCAAGACGGCGTCAAAACTGTATTCGCCGCGACGCAGCTTCCGTATCGTTGGAAGCATCTCTCCGTGCCAAGCGTCGGCATTGTCCAGACCTTCAAGATTGGCCCGCAAGGCAGCCGCGGGCAACTCTCCCTCTTCAACGGCGACGATTGTGGCGACGTGGTCGGCCAATATGGACGCGCGGGCGCCGATGCCGGCCCATAGTTCCAGAAGGTGCTCAAACGTCTTCAGTTCGAGCATTTCGGCCGCCACAGCTGCCAGGACTTCCTCCGCCAGCAGGTGCCCGCTGCGAACGTCGTCGCCGGCGGGAGGGTAGGCGGTGAGCTGACGCCCCTCCACTTGCACGCTGTAGCTCCAGTCGCCCACCAGCAACTCCAGCGAAGGATCATCACCCTCGTGGAGCAGGAAAACATTTACGGGCAGATCCAGTTCCAGGCTAGGCGGGTCGTCGCGGTCACTGTGCAGGATGAGCACACCCTTGGAGGCCTCGCTGAGGGCATCGGCTGTGCCGCCCACGGCCAGCGTCACACGGTTTACAGGGAGAAGCCCGGCATGAGCAGTTGGATCTTGTCCTTCTGCTCGCTCTTCCCGGTTTTCATCGTCACGGAATCCTGCGTGAAGTTCTGCCAGCTGCGGATGATGGAGAGGACAGGTGTCGACCGCCTTCCGTTCGCCATCGCGCCCGGCAAGGGTCAACAGATTGGACGGCGCCAGTTCAAATTGCATCTGGGTGCGGAAGCCGAAATCGAGCACAGCCGGCGCACCGGTGGATGTTTCCTCTGCGTGTGCGCCCAGGGCGATCACCTCGGCCACCAACTGTTCGGCGATCTGCCTGCTCTGTTTGCGTGTCTTGCCGAGGCGTCGGTCGCGGGCCAGAATATTGACGACGATCTCCCGCTTTAGCGCCAACTGGCGCTCGTAGTCGATCTGTTGCCACTGACAACCGGCACAACCGGCGAGCCGCCAGGAGCGGTTGAGGATCCCACCGTCGGCCATCTCCACCGGCTGACTCGGCCCAAAGTGCGGACAGGGAGGCTCCACTCGATCGGGGCTGGGCTTCACCAACTTGCGTAGGATGCCTCGCCGCCAGCCCATTTCCTCGGCAATAATTTCGACTTCGACGGTCTCGCCCGGGATAGCGTCAGCGACAAAAATGACCCGGCCGTCCTCGTCGCGGCCAAATGCTTCCCCTGTCGCAGCTACGTGTGTCAACTCTATTTCAACATTCGAGTTCATCCCTGAATTTTACCCCCTGACAATTAGTCCCGCCAATTGCCAGATGCATGCGGGTATGGCCCAGATTATTGGGAAGCCGTTGTCTGAACCAGGATTTTCTGGATTTGTGGATTGACAGGATAGCAGATGATGGGTCGATTCCTATGCAGTGGCCCATTTTTCGTCGGGTAAGAAGGCAGATTGCAAAGGCCCAATAACCTGGGATGCAACTATGAATGCGCATGTGACCACGGTTGGGTCACGCGTTCCCCTGAGAGCCAATGCGCCGCCGTCTCGCCCGCTCCACCCGGCCTGTCTGTCCAAGGACCGTTCTGCGGCCCACCTCCCCGCAGAAATGGGTGATATGGAGCTCTTTGAAGTCAGTGTTTGCATCCCGGAATGGCGATGAGCCATGGCGACAGTTGTGCAGATGCTGGTATTGCCCTGTCCGTGAGGATCGGGTATATTATTCATGCCCTGTTCGAAGCAGAAAACAGACTGAGTTTCTCCATTGCAGTCGCTGTATCGTGGTTGGCGTGAATGGCTTATACATTTGTTCAACGCCAGAAAGAGCGTCCTCTAGAATAGATTTTGGCTCTCTTATTGGGACAAGAAAATAGCCACAAGAGAATACTTCCAGAATTACTTAATGGTAGTAAAGCGCCCCGTCAGCCCGTTCTCCCCGGTACGACCCCAAAATGACTGCCAATAAATAACACGACCTTTATCAGCCTGAGCAGTCGGGTTGCGCTATGACTCCAGACCAGGGCCAGTCCTTATCAGAATTAGTAGGGCTTTGCTTGTCCACAGGTTTGACACGAAGTATACTGACTGGCAGGTCCACGATTGTCGACGTCGATGCCACTGGGCGCCTAGACTTTACATGCAGGATATGAAGTTGAGGCGGAGCGTCCCGGCCTCTCTTAGGCACTACGCGATAGCAGAATCAGCAGGTTCTTGATGCAAATTCAGATTGGTTGCTGATGCCTGGTTGTCAGTGGGGTTTGACAACCGAAAACCAGGAACTGGCGGCTGAGGGCCGCAGGAGAGTTCAATGAGGCTGGCTTTACGGCTTGCATTCCTATGGATCGCGCTACTTTGTCTGTTGCAGATTGTCTCTGTGTCGGCACAGGAAAGCGGCTATACATACACAGTGCAGCCGGGAGACAGCTGGCCGTTGGTCGCGCAACGATTCGGGCTGACTGTAAATGAACTGCAGACTGCAAACCCGGATGCCGTGCGGGCGAATGGTTGGCTCATTATTGGCGAGATTCTCTTCATCCCGAGGGCGCCAGACTGGGAGGAGAAATTCTATATTGTCCAGCGGGGAGACGGCTGGACGACGGTAGCCGAAAGATTCGGCCTGACGGTGGAACTCTTGCAGGGGGCGAATCCCAAAGCACAAGGCGAGGACGATTCGCTGATTGTGGGAGAGCGATTGCTGATTCCGGCGCTACTGCCGACGCCGACAGAAGCTCCAACCGACAGGTTGTCCCCTACGGTTACGCCAACACCTGTCTTGGACCTGCTGGCCATTCTTTCTTCCGACAGTGATTCGGCCCCCTTCTTCGTGCCCCACATCAGCGTCCCCCTACCCACACGGGTGACCCTGCCCCCATGCCCGGACGTGCCAGACGACCTGGGGCAGGCGCTGACCGCCCTTTTCCGCATTCCCACATCCAACCGGCACGCTCAACTTACCTCTTTTCTGGGGGATTGCGGAGCCGAGTTTCGCATTTTGGTCAACGCCGATCTCAACGGCGATCGCGTGGAGGACGCGGTCCTTGTGTTCACAAGTGCCGATGGGCCGCGGTCAGGCTCCATTTCTGCCGGTCGCGGGAGTGGAACGCCCGTCGGCCAACAGGAACTCGTGATTTTCGACGGAGGGCAAGCGCACGCTCTCAGCCACGCCATCGCCGCCACAGGCACGATAGATCTGCTGGCAACACAAGACATCAACGCCGATGGTCTGGTCGACGTAGTCTGGACGGATACTGTCTGCGGGCCAAATTCCTGCTTCGTCACCGTCCATGTCCGCAGTTGGGATGGTGTTGCATGGCGGGACTGGACCAAGGGAACAATCACAATGGCTTCGGCCGACGTATCGTTGACCCCCAGCAGCGAGCCGGGTATGCCTAAGGAAATTCGGCTGACAGGTGGACAATACGCCGGAGCCGACGCTGGCCCCCAGCGGACGCGCACAGTCGTTTGGACCAGCACGGACGGCGCTCCTTACGCCTTGAGCAGCGAAAGAATGATGCCAAGCCTATGCCTCTACCATACCGTGATCGATGCCAACCATGCTTTGGCCGACGAACGCTATCTCGAAAAGGCCCAGTGGCTCTATACCGATGCCGTTGAGAACATAAATCTGCAAGCCTGTGGGGAACGCCTGAATGAGCTTTCCGAACTGCGCAGCTTTTCCCTCTTCCGACTGGCCCTGATCGCCGGTTATCTGTCGGAACCGGAGTTGGCTGCGGCGCGCGTGCAGCGACTTGCCTCCATGTACAACAAACAGATTTACGCGGAAGTGGCCGTACGCTGGTTAGCCGCTTATCAGCAGAGCGGGGACGCCGAGAAGGCTTGTGAAACGGTCTACGACTTCGCGGCGGTTACACCGGACGTTGTGAAGATACTGGCTGACTACGGCTACGCCAATCCTACGTTCACAATGGAGGATGTCTGCCCATACCTGAGAATTGAACTGCAGGCAGAGCCAGATCCGCGTCCTACCCAGATCGAAGGATTGCCCGCCTGCCCGCAGACATCGGCGGACTATCTCTCTGTCCTCCCGGAGGTAATCAGTGACGTGTCCAGGAGCCAGAATTCAGACCTGGGCGCCGGAAGCGACCAACAGGAGTCCGGAAAACTGAAACTGAGGACCTTTGTCGATGCCTGGTTGCAGGCTTGTGACGCAATGAGCGGTGAGCGCGGCTCACTGCTGATCTTCGACCTGAACGAGGACGGTTTGGAAGATTTAATTGCTATGCCGACAGTCATCAGCGATGATGGTTATGGACCGGGCGGGGCGGATGGGGTTGTTCTCGTCCTGCACCAGCTTGATGATGGCAGCTTTCAGACCGCCTACGCGCCCGACGTAGAGGGCCAACCCAGATTTCTGGCAATAGGCGACGCCAATGAGGACGGCAAAGCGGATCTAATTTGGCAGGTGGAGCGTTGCTTTACATTCTGTCTCGTAACAGTGAATGCTGTCACTTGGGACAACGAATCGGCCACCTACCAGACCGTGATTGGGTCGGGCGCCACCATCGTTGAAGGCACGGTCTTGGTTGACATGATCGATGACGAGTCGTCTGCTCTCCCCCGTATCCGGCGCCTGTGGCTACGCGGCGGGGTCAGCGGCACGGAGGAAAAGGGGTTGAAAATTCCTCACACGGAATTTTGGTACAGCATGGATGGCTCGCCATTGCGCCGTTTCACCTGGTCTTATGACCGGGCAAACGATGCCAGCAACTGCTTGGGGCTGCGATTGATCGAGGCAAATGTAGCTCTGCAGGCGGCGGGACCAGAGGGTAACCGAGCCAGCTATGCCACTGCAATTGAGTTGTACAGGGCTGCCCTTGAATCGACGGAGTTGCGGCCATGCAGCGTTCAAGGTACAGACCAGGAGGAGGAGATGGCCATGCTACGGGGGCTGGCCAGCTTCCGGCTTGTGCAGGTATTGACCCTGAACGACAAACGGTCTGAGGCCAAGTCGCTGCTGGAAAAGCTAGAGGAAAGCCAGCCGGAAGACAGATATACCGAAGCGGCGCGCGCCTGGTTGAATGCCTACACATCGGTCCCCAATCCGGTGGCAGCCTGCGCCGCCGTCATGTCCACCTTTCTGGACCGTCCGGAACTCTGGCAGATCACCGAGGAGTTCGGGCGAGATCACCCGGCGCTGAACATTCGCCAAGTCTGCTACGCGCCCAGCAGTGGTGAGGAGTTTGAGTTTCGTCTCACTCCGAACTGGTAATTACCGGAGTGCCGGCGGCCATGGCTTCCAGCAACATCATGCCGAAACCCTCATATTTGCTGGGGAAAAGGAAGGCGGTTGCGCCCGCGTAGAGTGGTGTCTTGTCTTCCTCCTCCACCCAACCGATGAAGCGCACCTGGCCGGTCAGGTCGAGTTGGCGGACGAGCCGCTGCGGGTCCGGGAAAAAGGCCGTATCCAAACGCGGTAGCCTGCCCGCCACCACCAATTGCACTGCCGGGTCCCCGCCCAGGTCGAGATACCGTCGATAGGCGCGCACGATTCCCAACACATTTTTGCGCACGTCGAAGCCGCCCAGATAGAGAAAGTAGCGTTCCGGCAACGAATACTTTCGCGCCACCTGTCGATTGCGGGGGAAGAAAGAGTCCCTCGCTTCGCGCTCCTCTTCCCTATCTTCCTTGTTGGGACCGTGATGAACAGAAAATATGCGCTCTTCGGGGAGCCCCAGATGGCCGATAATGTCCCTCTTACTCGCTTCACTTACGGTTAATACAGCCGCGCAGCGCCGGGCGGTAGTGCAGACCAACCTGGTGTACAGGCGGCCGGGCCATCCTCCACGATAGGATGGCAGAAGCAGAGGAATCAGATCGTGAACGGTGACAACTGTCGGTGTCGGCTGCCACAGGGGAGCCGCCCAATAGGGAACCAGCAGCAGATCCGCATCCAGTCTGCGCGCGCAGCGGGGTACCGTCACCTGTTCCCAGTAGAGCTTCGCCAGCTGGCGGGGCAGCCGCGGTGGTGGAGATACGAAAGTGGTCAGTGGAGAGTAGTTTGCAGAAAGCGTATCGAGGTTATTGCTGTCCTCTGGGGTTCGGGGCAGAATCAAAGTATATTTAGGCGGTCCCTCACGGTCAGCCGGCTGGGTCGGGCCATTCTCCCCAGCGGCGACTTCATTGTCAAAGGCGCTTTCGGCCTCTTCTGACCCCTTCAGAAGCGCCAGATGAGGCAACAGCCGGTGCAGATATTGACCGCTGCCGGTGTTGGGTTGTCCCCAGAACCAGCCACTGACGACAATTTGCATCGAAACCCCAGTAAGTGTGGCAGACCACGACGCCTAGTGCCGTGGACTCTGCGCTAGGCATCGATCGCTGACGTTCTGGCCCAGTTTACGGTACGGCGCAACCCTTCCCGGAGGTCGACATCAGCTTCCCAACCTAACTCGCGTCCCGCCTTCGAACTATCCAACCAGGTAGCTCGCACTTCGCCAGCGGGTCGGGGCAGGTAGGAGGGCTTGCGGCTGTACCCGGTGAGCTGCGCAAGCAGTCTATAGACGGTGTTGATATTGGTAGGCCGGCCTGTGCCCACATTGTAGGTGCCGACAACATCGCCGGCCACAGCCAGAACGTTGGCCCTGGCGACGTCGTCCACAAAGACGAAGTCCCGCTTTTGGGCACCATCGCCGGTAATGTGGGTCGCTTGGTCCGCCAGCATTGCGCCCGCGAAGATAGCGACGACGCCGGCCTCTCCCTTGACATCCTGCCGGGGCCCGTAGACGTTGGCGTAGCGCAGGATGACGTATGGCAGGCCGTAGTTTTGATAATAAAGCTCGATGTAATGCTCGCAACTGAGCTTGTTGGCGCCGTAATTATCTTTGGGCTGTGGGCTGCTCTCTTCGGTGAAAGGCAGAATCGAGGATCGCTGCGCCTGGTGTTCCTTGTCTTCTCTCGCCTCCAGGCACTCTTCCCGGCGTTCGCCTTCTCCGTAGACGGCGCCGCCAGTGCTGGCAAAGATGAACTTGGAGCAGTTGTACTCTTTCACCAATTCCAGCAGATGCAGTGTGCCAATTATGTTGACCTCGGCATATGTGATGGGATCCTCCATGCTTTCGCGCACATTCGCCAGGGCAGCCTGATGTACAACGGCTTGAGGGCGTTCTGTTGCAAACAGTTTTGCGAGACCAGCCTGATCACGAATGTCCACCTCATAGAGCGGCACATCGGCAGGGACATTGGCCCGCTTACCGGTTCGCAGACTGTCGACAGCTACGATCTCGTGGCCGGCCTTGCGCAGCCACTGCAAGATGTGGCTGCCGATGAATCCCGCTCCACCTGTAACCAGTATTTTCACGCAGTACTCCTCTTGGGAAACCTCTGTTTCAGGAATTTCAGTATAAGGAGTTCATGCGGAATGCGAAAATCGAGCCAGCCGCGTGGGACTGCCGACGATCGCCCGCGGCCAGTCTCGCGCATGCGCCTGGCTCGGCCAAGACATCCCTTGCCATCACTACACCTTACCCTGAACAGACGCCAGGCCCTTCCCGGTATTTGCGTTTCCAACCAGCAACCGTATACTTCATTACCCCGGTGGCTGGCAGCGGATGGCCCCACTGACCGCTACCCACTATTCGCTATCCACAGCAGGAGGAGACGGGTTGGGAATGCTTATTCACAACGCGACCGTTATCACCTTTGACGACACGAACAGTGTCCTGCCAGACGGCGGCGTCTATCTGCGCGGCGATGAAATTGCCGCAGTCGGCGAGAGCCGACAGTTGCTGAGCCGTTTTCCTGACGTCGAACGATGGGATGCGCAAGGCAAACTGCTGATGCCGGGCATGATTTGCGCACACACCCACTTTTACGGCGCATTTGCCAGGGGGATGTATATTCCCGGGCAGCCGGCCAAGGATTTCCCGGAGATCCTGCAGAAACTGTGGTGGCCTCTGGATCGCTCGCTGGACCTGGGCGGCGTGCAGAGTTCGGCCGAAGTTTGCCTCGTGGACGCGATCCGCAATGGCACGACCACGCTGATCGACCACCACGCCAGCCAGAATGCAATCGATGGCAGCCTGGATGCAATTGCAGCAGCGGTGGAGGCCAGCGGGTTGCGGTCGGCGCTCTGTTACGAAGTGACGGACCGGGAAGGTCCTGCGGCGGCGCAGGCAGGCATCCGCGAAAACGTGCGCTTTGCCGCGGCCTTGCGCGGGTCGCCCCTGGCAGCACGCGTCGCAGCGACGTTTGGCCTCCATGCCAGCATGACACTCTCTGACGAAACGCTTGAAGCCTGTCGCGCGGAGAGCGATCGCTTCCATGTTCATGCGGCGGAACACCCGGCGGACGCCTGGAACAGCCTGAGCCGCAGCGGCAAACGCACGGTCGAAAGATTGCACAGCTTTGGCATCACGGGACCCGAAAGTATTTTTGCCCATTGCATACATA
This sequence comes from Caldilineaceae bacterium, assembly GCA_965221345.1. GTDB lineage: Bacteria > Chloroflexota > Anaerolineae > Caldilineales > Caldilineaceae > Bin5. Next base: position 2,059,833 of record CBDCSD010000002.1, on the reverse strand, counting down.
TCGACGCCTGGGAGATGGCCCTCCTCAAGGAGACGGGGACGTTCGTATCGCATCAGCCCCGCTCGAATATGAACAACGCGGTGGGCGCGGCCAATGTCCCGGCGATGCTGCGGGGAGAGATGGCCGTCGGACTCGGCAATGACGGGTTCAGCAATGATATGTTCGCTGAGATGAAGGTGACCGACCAGTTGCACAAGGTGAACAGCGGAGACCCTCGCACGCTCGGCGCCGATAAAGTGCTACAGATGGCCGTCTACAACAACCGCAGATTGGCCAACGCCTTTTTCGAGAAACCGGTTGGCATCCTGGCCCCAGGAGCCTTTGCGGACCTCATTTTGCTCGACTACTACCCTACGACGCCCCTGCACAGCGACAACCTTCCCTGGCATATACTGTTCGGTATAAGCGGTGGGCATGTACACAGCACAATCTGCCACGGTGAGACGCTCATGCGTGACCGGAAGTTGCTGACTCTGGATGAGGCGGAGATCGCCGCCGGCAGCCGGAAACGCGCGCAGGAGACGTGGGAAAGATTCTGGCAGTAGTGCAAGTGGCGGCTAATTCCCAAGAGGAGAGGAGATCGCGATGACCCGTCCAACACTTGCCGTTATTGGGGGTACAGGCGCGGAGGGTTCCGGCTTGGCTTTACGCTGGGCGGCCTTTGGCTATCCGATTCTGATCGGAAGCCGCAGCCGGGAGAGAGCTTGCGCCGCTGCGACAGAGCTGACTTCACTGTTGCCTGCCAACCACTCGGCGCGAATCGGCGGCGATACCAATGCAGCCGCAGCCGCAGCCGCGGATGTGATCATCCTCAGCGTCCCTTACGAATCTCAGGTCGGAATCCTTGAACAGATTCGGGCTGGCTGCCAGGGCAAGACGGTCGTCAGCGTCGTGGTTTCATTGAAACCGCCGCGGGTAAGCCGCGTTTGGCGTCCGCCGGGTGGGTCGGCTGCCGAGGAGGCCCAGGCGCTCTTGGGAGATGGCACGCGCCTGGTGGCGGCTTTTCAGAATATCAGTGCAACCCATCTGAAAGACCTAAGCCATGCCGTCGACTGCGACATCCTCATTACCGGAGACGACAAAGGGGCAAAAGAGACCGCGATCGAACTGGCGCAAGCTGCGGGAATGCGGGGCATCGACGCCGGCCCGCTTGTAAACAGCAGCGTCAGCGAAGGATTGACCGCCGTCCTCATCGGCATCAACATCCGCAACAAGGTGAAGGGCAGCGGGATCCGGATTACGGGAGTGTAAGGCCAGAGCCTGGCAGCAAGAACCTTCACCAGCAATTGTCCAACAGCCAATACTATGAGCATCGGGGACGTCATCGCCGACTTGCGCCGGGACACCGGCTTTATGGCCAACGTCACCGCCTGGGAGACGTTGCCGGCCCGCCCCGGCAACCTGGTGGAGATACCGACAGATCTTCATCCGGCGCTGACGGGGGCGCTTCATCGCCGCGGGATTCAGCGGCTCTACAGCCACCAAGCCGAAGCTGTTACCCATGCTATGGACGGCGGCCACTCGGTCGCGGTCGTGACCCCCACGGCCAGTGGCAAGACGCTGTGCTACATGCTGCCGGTCCTGCATGCCCTACTCAACGATGCCGAAGCGACCGCTCTCTTCCTCTTCCCAACCAAAGCCCTTGCCCACGACCAGTTGGCGGAGATGGGGGACTGGATAGCTGAATTAGCCGGAGTGAACGTACTTGCTGCGGATCACCTGCCAAAGGAACGACCGGCGGAAATCCCCAACTCCCCCACGGACCGCTTTGTCGCTGCCTATGACGGCGACACACCCGCCGGGCAGCGCCGACCGATCCGGCAGAATGCCAGACTGATTCTGACCAACCCGGACATGCTTCACGCCGCCATTCTGCCCCATCACGGCGACTGGGAGCGTTTTCTCGCCGGTTTGCGCTACGTTATCATCGATGAAATGCACAGTTATCGCGGCGTATTCGGCAGCCATGTGGCCAATGTCCTGCGCCGACTGCGGCGGATTGCAGCCCACTATGGCGGCCACCCCAAGTTCCTGCTGACCAGTGCAACGATCGCCAACCCCAAGCAATTGGCAGAGAGCCTCACCGAACGTCCGGTACGGGTAATCGACAGCAACGGCGCGCCGCAGGGCAGAAAGCACATCCTGCTGTACGCGCCGCCCCTTTACGATCCTATCCAGGGCCTGCGCCGTAGCAGCGTCTTGGAAAGCCAGGACATAGCGGTCCGCTTCCTCCAGGGAGGACTGCAGACGATCGTCTTCGGCCGCGCCCGGCTGACGGTCGAACTCCTGCTCAGCTACATTCGGGAACGCCTGCATAGCAACGGAATCGGGGACAAAGAGAGTGGCTCGCAGTTCCCGCGCCTAGCGGTGCGCGGCTATCGCGGAGGCTATCTTCCAAAGGAACGACGCCAGATCGAAGCGGGTCTGCGGGGGGGATCGGTACGGGGAGTGGTTGCCACCAATGCGCTGGAGTTGGGCATCGACATTGGCCAATTGGAGGCGGCGGTGATCTGCGGATACCCGGGGACGATTGCGGCGGCGTGGCAGCAATGGGGCCGGGTCGGCCGCACCACCGGAGAATCTGTGGCGGTGCTGGTGGCAACGGCGGGCGCGCTCGACCAGTATATCGTCAACCAACCGCAGTATCTGCTGCGGCGGTCACCGGAACGCGCCTTCGCAAATGCGGACAATCTGGTGCTGTTGGTGGATCAGATGCGCTGCGCAGCATTTGAACTGCCTTTCGTAGAGGGGGAACAATTTGGGCAATCTCCCCACACGGCCGAGGTCCTCGAACTGCTTGTCGAAGAGGAAAGCGTGCAGCAGTTCGGCAACCGCTTTTTGTGGAGCGGAGACGGTTATCCCTCCCGCAAGTTCGGCCTGCGCAGCGTCAGCGGCGATCCGGTGGTGGTTCAGGCGGGCGGCTCGGAAAAGGCTTTGGTTTCAAGATACAGCGCTCGTCACGAAAGATCAGGGATGCGTCAGGCTTCAGGCGCAGAACTGACTTCCAGCCAAAAGGATGGCCAGTTTGAAGTTATAGGAGAGGTTGACGCGGCCAGCGCGCCGTTACAGGTGCATGAAGGGGCTGTCTACTTGCACGAAGGCCGCAGCTACCTGGTGGAACGGCTGGATCTGGACGAGAAATTGGCCTGGGTGTGGCCCGCCGAGGTCGATTATTACACGGAGGCCAGCACGGAAACGGAGATTGAAGTACATTCGGTGCAGGAGAGTCGCGTGAGCGGCGGCGCACAGTTGGGTTACGGAGAACTGTTCGTGACCTCGCAGGTGACGCAGTACCGGCGAGTGCGGCGCTTCAGCCATGAGAATCTGGGCGTACTGCCGCTTGACTACCAGCCGACCACACTGGACACGGCCGGCTACTGGCTGGAGGTGACTGCTGAAGCGCAGGAGGCACTGATGCAGGCGGGGGACTGGAGGGATTCACCTAATGACTACGGTCCCGACTGGCAGGAACAGCGCGCAAAGACGCGGGCCAGAGACGGCTACCGCTGTGGCGAATGCCGCGCGCAGGAGACTCGCAACCGACAGCACGATGTGCACCACAGAGTTCCTTTCCGCGTCTTTGGCTACATTCCGGGCCTTAACCGAAACGACCGGGAGGCCAACCGGCTCAGCAATCTTGTCTTGCTATGCCGACGCTGCCATCATCGCCTGGAGGCGGTCGTACGGGCGCGTACAGGCATGGATGGGGTGGGCTATGCGCTGGGCAATCTGGCCCCCCTGCATCTGATGTGTGACCGGCGCGACATTGACGTTGCCGTAATTCGACAAGGAGGAGAGAGCGAACACCGTTCACTCCCCTCTCCTGGTGTTTCTCACTCTTCGCAGGGTCCGCTACTTGCTCCGCGCATTTATATTTATGAGCGCATCCCTGCCGGAATCGGCTTCAGCGCCCAACTGTACGAGCGTCACGACGACTTGATGGCCGGCGCGGCAGAGCTTATCCGCAGCTGCGCTTGCCGCTACGGGTGTCCCGCGTGTGTGGGGCCTGTACTGCTGGTGGATGATGTGCAGCTACCCGGCCGGGATTCCGCTCATGCTTCAATCGCCCCAATGGCAGATTTTTCCGGCCAAGAGGTTTCGCTTTGGGAAGACCCGCCGACGAAAAGAGGGACGCAGTTGGAGCCTCGGCCTTTGTTGGAAACGAAAAGGCTGGCGCTGGCGCTGTTGGCTGCGTTGACAGGCCGCTGAGGTGGTTGGCGGCTAAGTTGGATCCATTCTTTATCCAGATCCTTGGCAACGTCTACGCAATGGGAACGCGGGCATCTCGCCTGCTCTGACGAGATGCGAAGGCTCCGGATCTCTTTGGAAGCTTACATCGGTACATGCTCTGTCCACTATTCGCTATCTACTGAGGTCAGCCGAATAGCCCCTCATCGCGGCGGATGGGAGAAAACGAACGCCGATGCGCCGGGCAGGGACCGAACCTTTCAATGGCGGCGAGATGGGAAGGCACGGCATAGCCTTTGTGGCTGTGGAAGCCATAGGCGGGGTAGTTTTCGTGCAACTGGCAGAGGAGCCGATCGCGGTGGACCTTGGCCAGGATGGAGGCGGCGGCGATCGATACGATGCGCAGGTCGCCTTTAGTGAAACTCTGCTGGGGAAGATTGAGCGATTTGAGTTGTACCCAGTCGATCAGCAGGTGGTCCGGCGGAGGGGAGAGCGCCTGGACAGCGCGGCGCATCGCCAAGCGCGTGGCGGGGGCGATGCCGCTGGCGTCGATTTCGGCGGCGGACGCTTCCCCCAATGACCAGGAGGCGGCTTGCGCCTGGATGCGCGCGGCCAACGCTTCGCGCCGCGCTAGCGACAGCAGTTTGCTATCCTGAACCTCGGCCCACAGGCCTTCCTGCTTGCTGTTCACGGGCAGAATAACTGCGCCGGCCACAACTGGCCCGGCCAGCGCGCCGCGTCCGGCCTCGTCGAGGCCAGCCACGCGAACAAACCCGGCGCGCCACAGTTTTCGCTCCTCAGTGAGGGAGGGATAGACCTTCTTCGGTTCCTGATCCGCTTCGGCCACCTCCGAAAGGTTGTCCCGTTACGTCCAGAGTTTTTCCACGTCCCGGCGAGGTTGGAAGCCGAGGATACGTTTCGTCTTTTCGTTGCTGAACTTGCCGTGCGGCATGTCGGCGAATGCATAGAACACTTCAAAACGGGAGGGCAGGGCGTCCAGTTTTATCTCCAATCCGAGGGTAAAGACTTCCGCCGCGTTTTCCCAGGAGATGACATAAGGCGCGTAGTGTTCGCCGGGCTGAATGGTGGTGGGGTCTTTGAAATGGTAGAACAGGTAGGACTGCACGTTGATGTCGTGATGTTGGGTAAAGACGCGGCAGATTTCCAGCCCCATTGACTTGGTAATGGCGTAGATGTTGGTTCCAGACTGGGGAGGGATGTCCGGACCGATGCCGAAGTCGAAACACTCGGTGATGTTCGGGCCGGCAACGGTGAAGTGCGGGCCTGTGTTGATCACGCGGCGGATGCCGTGCGTAACCGCAGCCTGCATCATATTGTAGCAACCGCGGGTGCTCACATCCCAGGCAATGCGGCGGTCCCGGCGCAGGACGGACAGGTTGACGATTGCGTCCATGCCCTCGGCCGCGGCCACTACTCCGTCCAAATCGGATACGTCGAGCAGGAGGAACTCGCCGGGCAGATCTTCTTCCGGCGGCTTGACATCTGTAATGCGCAAGTTGTGTGCGGGCGCCAGTTCGCGGGCCACATAGGGACCGAGCATGCCTGCGCCGCCGAGAATGAGTACGTTCATCATGCTCTCTCCCCTACATGTATTATTGACCAGGCGTCGGGGACGCCGGATACGACAGACCTGAAGTGAATAGCGGGCGAGATGGCCTCCGCGAGCACCTTGTCGACAGCGACGGCGACCATCTCGTTGGTCGTTTCTCCCAGGCGCAGGATTTTCACCTGCAATCTGCCTTCGCGAGCGAATTCACGGCTGATCTGCTCGGCAAGGTGTTTGCTGAGGGTGGGCGGCTGTGTGCGGGGCAGGGGCCGCCAGGTCTCACCGACGCGATAGCCGGGGGGATAATCGGCCATCAGTTCGAGCGTGCTGAGGAGGACGATCTGCGGCACGCCCTCCTCGGCAGCGGCCGTCAGGAGATTGTAGGTGCAACGGCTGGCGGCGTCGAGCTGTGCGCTTACGTCCTCGTCCGGCAGCGGCTCGACGGCATGGATTATGGCGTTCATGCCGCGCGTGAGCAGGTTGGTGGAGCGGTCGTGCCCCAGCGCGCACTGCACAAACTCGTGTGCAGTCTCCACATGAGCCCGTTCCGTCAGCCGGACCTCATGAGACTGGGCCAAGTAATTCGCCAGCGCCGCGCACCGATCACTCCCGCCTGATGTAATCAAGATTCGCATATTTTTTCTCCTTCATTTGTCAGGCTGACGCGCCCGAATAGAACCGAATTCCCACCCGCCAGAACCAGCGGGAGACAAGCAGCATGGCCGCGGCCAGGGCAATCGTGCCGACAAGGGTAGCGCCGGTGATGCGCCCGCTGAGCGCGGAGGCGGGCACGGTGGTGGCGAAAGCGACCGGAACCAGAAATGTGAGAACGACTCGCAGCCATGCCGGATAGATGCTGACGGGCCAGCGGCCAGCCTGCCACATGCTCATAAAGATAACCTGGATGTTTTCGACGCGCACGAACCAGAATGCGCAGGTGCTGAGCATAAGCCAGAAACTGTAAATGATCAAGCCGCCGCACAACAGCGTGACGGCAAAGACTACGGTTTCGACAAGACCCAACTGGGCGCCAAGCCGTACCAATGCCGTGCCCAACACCGGCAGGGCGATAAGCACATCCACCAGGCGCCAGATTTCGACGCGTTGGATGCTGACCAGCACCTGCGAGTCGGCCGGTTTTGTCAGGGTAAAATCGAGCGTGCCCTGACGTACATCCTCCATGAACTTGATCATCGAGGGGCGGATTAGGGTACGGATCAGGCCGCCAATGAGGAAGTAGACGCCGATAAGGGCCAACAGTTCCTCCGGCCGCCAGCCCCCTAGTGTGTCGGTATGGCTGAAAACTACGGCCATCCCGCCGAGGGCCACGCACAGATCCAGGGTGGACTGCATCAGACTGATCCAGAAATTGGCACGGTATTCCAGTTCACCGAGCACGCCCAGGCGCAGATATGTGGCGAAGAGGCGAAGGTAGTACATAGTCCCAGTTGCGGGTTACGCGCCAAAGGCTGCGTAGCGTTTGATACCGGCCCGGTAGATGAGTTGCATAAACAGATAGCCGGCGAACAGCCAAAAGAGTTGGGCCCCGAGGCCGACCAGCAACTCCCTGGGCGTGACACGTCCCAGCAGAAGTTCGACAGGGAAGGCCAGCATCCAGCGAAAAGGCAGAATGTCGGCCGCTCGCTGCACGACTTGTGGAAACAGGTCGAGGGGAGCCAGCCGACCGGAAAAGAAGAGAGTGGTGACGATATAGGCTTGGTTCATAGCATCAATACGCGTGGTCCAGAAAGCGACCATGGCCAGCCCCCACTCCCAGTAGAAGCGCATCAGAAAAGCAAGTATCAGCACAGGCACAAATGCCGCCAATGACCAAAGGGTCGGGTACCAGGAAGCGTCGAAGAACCAGGCCAGCAGGAGGACAGTCGGTCCCATCACGATTAGCGTCAGGAACTTATAACCGATGTTGTCAGCGATGTCACTGTGGATCGGGTGGATAGGTTTGAGCAGCATTACCGAAAATAGGCCCATGCGGATGCGGTAGACGTATTCCCACATGATCCAGGTGAAGGTGCTATGGCTCACCATCATCATGGCGATAAAGTAGACGACAAAGTCATTGACACTATAACCGCCCACCGAACCGCCCTGCTGTTGGGCTACTGTGCGCCATACGACCAAGTACATCAGCGGCTCGATAACGCCGCCCAGCAGCCAAATCAGCATCGCAATTCGATACTGGAGCTGCATCATCAGCGCGGCGCGGAAGTAACCTTTGTAGATGGAGTAGAATGCGAGCATTCGCGACCAGGGGTCTCCCGTCCCTAAAATAGAACGAACAGGCAAAAACAGCTCTCTGTAGCAGGCGCCGTCGACGGCGGCCTCGATCCAGGCTGGCCGGGGCGCGGCCCGGCCATATGATGGTTCTACTCGCTCTGCGCCTGCTGCGAATCAGGGGCACCCAGCGGGCTGGGGGATTGGCTGAACACGTGCTCGATCACATCCTCAATGGGCGGGTCCTGCACGGTCAGGTCGGAGACATCCAACTCAGCCAGCAGACGCCCGGTGACGGCGGCGGTCTCGGCTTTCGGTATCCGCAGCGTGACGCGGCCTTCGCTCTGGGAGATCAATTCGCCGTACTGCGCCAGCGATCGGCCGCCGGTGCCGTTCTGCAGTTCCACTTCGACGGTCTTGAAGGGAGCAAAGCGATCGGCCAGGCGGCTAAGTTCGCCATCGTAAAGCAGTTTGCCATGATGGATGACGATCACTCGTTTGCATAAGGCCTCCACGTCGGCCATATAGTGACTGGTCAGCAGGACTGTGGCGCCGGTGCGCTGATTGTATTCGGTTATGAACTGGCGGATACGCCGCTGCATGGTCACATCCAGCCCGATGGTCGGCTCGTCCAGGTACAGCACTGACGGGCTGTGGAGGAGCGCGGCCGCGATTTCGCATTTCATGCGCTCGCCCAGAGAGAGGTTGCGGGTAGGTTTGCGCAACACGGGGGCCAAGTCCAGAAGTTCCGTCAGTTCGTCAACGACGCGCTGGTAGTCGGCTTCTGGGATGCGGTAGACCGCCCGGTTCAATTCGAAGGTGTCGATGACCGGGATATCCCACAGCAGTTGGTTGCGCTGGCCCATCACCAGAGTCATACGCCGCAGATAGTCGCGGTTGCGTTGCCAGGGGAGATAACCGAGCACCGATGCGCGGCCGCCGGTCGGATGCAGGAGGCCGGACAGCATTTTCAGGGTCGTGGTTTTGCCGGCGCCATTGGGGCCGAGGAAACCGACGATTTCCCCTTCGTCGACCGAGAAGGAGATCTCGTCCACGGCCTGCACGTCGCGCGTCTTGCGCTTGACGAAGCTGCGCATGGCGGCGACCAGCCCCGCCTCGCGCTCGTTGACCCTATAGACTTTGCTCAGTTCGTCGAGTTGGATGACAGGATGTTGATTCACGGAGGCTCAGCTCCCATTTCCGTCCGGACCGGCGGTCACCAGCGTATAGGAATCGGTGCGCAGATAGTCGGCGGCCACGCGCTGAACATCCTCTTTTGTGATGGCGCGTATCCGTTGCGGATATGTTTGCAGGTAGTCCAGCCCCAGACCGAACCATTCCATATTGAGAAGGATCGATGCCACGCCGTCGTTCGTCTCGAGGCGCAGTGGGAGCGTGCCGGTCATGTTGGCGATGCTATCAGAGAGTTCTTCATCGCTGACCGGTTCCAGTCCAATCCGCTCGAATTCGTGCAGAATGCTGTCTACCGCCTGGTCGACATTTTGCGGGTTCACGCCGGCGAAAGCCACCCATGGCCCGATACCGATATCCGCGTCCAGTGCGCTGGAGCAGTAATAGGCCAGCCCTTGCCTTTCGCGCACGTTTTCACCCAGCCGCCCCATCATGCCGAACTGGCCCAGGATGTTGTTGGCGACCTGCACGGCATAGTAGTCGGGATGGGTGCGGGCGATGGCCAGGCAGCCGACGACGACAGCGGTCTGGACCTTGCCGGGCATGGTGACCGATTTACGTTGGACGCCGTTGGGGCCCGCGACGGGCGGGATAGTGTCTGTCGGTGAAGGCGGCTCCGCGCCGGTGCGCCAGTCGGCGAAATTGGATTCGAGCAGGGCAACCACTGCCTCTGGCTCGACATCGCCGCTGACGACGACGATAGCCTGGTTGGGACGGTAATAGTCCTGGTGGAAGCCAGCCACGTCGTCACGGCTGATTGCCTGAATCGTCTCGATATAGCCTGATGTGGAAAGGCCGTAGGGGTGATCCCCGTAAATCATTTCGTTGAAGCGCCGGTAGGAAACGCTGCGGGTGCTCTGTTCTCGCTCTTGCAGGCGCACTAGCCATTGCCCGCGCACGCGCTCGATATGCTCCGGTGGAAAGGTTGGCCGCTGCAGAATGTCAGCCAAGATCTCTACCATGAGCGGGAAGTCCTCAACCAGGCTTTCGCTACCAAAGTCGGAGATGTGTGTGCCGCCGCCCACGCTGACGCTCGCCCCGACCGATTCCACCGCCTCGTTGTAGCGATCGAAATCGTAGCTGGCGCTGCCGCGGCTCAAGAGGGAGGCGGTAAAGGAGGCCAGCCCGGCCTTCTCAGCTGACTCGTCTACGCTGCCGGCGCGCAGGCACCCCTCCAATACGACAACCGGTGCGGACGGGTTGGGGCGGACCAGTATCGTGATGCCATTTGCTGTCTGTATGCGATGAATTGTCTCAGGGCCAATTGTCGTCTGCCCGCCTCCGCTGACCTGCGCGGGCGCCGCGTGCGTCCGGAAAGATAACGATCGATTGTTGTTCATTTGGCGTTCAATTCCTCTAACGGGGTTTTGTAAGTTCGGCCACCAAAATATCCAGTTCGGTGTGGGGGTTGGCGCCGGTCTTCATAGCGAAGTCCGACGACAGGAGCCGATCCAGAATCCCCTCCAGTTGGGCGAGCGCATAGTTCCGGCTTTGGGTCATCGCTTTCTTGACAGGAAAGGGGCTCTCCCCGACACGGCCGGCGATGTCATACTCGTTTCCGGGCGTACGCGTGGTCTCATCTTTCACTTTTATCATGATCCGGTACTGCCGGGTAATCATCGTCAGAAGATAGAACGGGTTGGCGTCGTTGCGCCGCAGCGCGTACAAGGCCCGCATCGCCTTACGCCCATCACGTTGACCGATAGCGTCGGTCAGATCCCAGATGAGCGCTTCACTGGTATCGCTCACCAGCAGTTGCACGTCCGCCGTCGTGATACTTCGGCGATTGGCGTAGGAGCGCAGCTTGTCCAGTTCGAGGGTCAGGCGGCGCAGGTCCGATCCTACATAGGTTGCCAACATTTGCACAGCTCTGCCCTCAATGGCGGTGCCATCCTGTCTGGCGGTATTGACGATCCAGCCAGGCAGGGCGCGGGCATCTGGTGTGTTCAGTGGCTCGATCGCCAGCAGTCCGTCCTTGCTCAACTGTTCAAGACCGGCCAGGTCATTCAGTCCTTTCCAGATGGCCCGCCGTTTGTCCAACTTTTCTTCGATGAAGACCAGATCATTCGAGACTGTTTGATCAGCCAGCGCCGCCAGAATTTGTCGCGCTTCGGCCTGGGCGGTTGTGTTCGGCGACTTGGCCGTGCCCAGGCGGGACTCCAGATGGCCCAGATATCCGCGCGCAATGACAAGCCGCCGCGCGGCCAGAAAGGGCATCGCGCCGACATGATAGAGGATATCGGCTGCGCTGGAGCGGGCGCCGTCAAGTTCGGCGAGGTTCAGCGAGGCCATCTCGGGGTCGCCCAGCGCCTGCTTCAATTGGCGCAGGCGCTGCCCCAGCAGAAACTCGTCAGGCGCGAGGAACAGATAATTTGTCAATGCGTTACCAGATACAGTGGCCGGTGGCCGCTGGTCATTATAGTTTTGCGAACGTGATACGATAGGCCCGGCCATCCCCCACGGGCACAACTTTGGCCAGCTCACGGTCGCCGACAGTAGTTAAGGTTGTGAGACGCTGAAGCCGCATACCCAACGGCCCTGAAACCAGGAGCGCAAGCGTCATCAGTCCAGCGGTCATCGTTATCCTGTCCAAAAGCGACCTGCTGCGACCTATCGCGCGTCGCCCTGAGAGCCGCTCACTAACCGCAGGTTGTCCTTCCGTGCCCAAGGAGGGCGCCCCTTCAGGTGGGCGAAGATGCGAATGACGCCAATCGATGCTGCCGAGAAGTGCAGCCGCGGTCACCAGAAGGATACTGGTGGTGAGGTTGGTACCGCAGTTAGGATGGTAGGCCAACTTCTCTTCGCCGGCCTGCAGGCGCCGGAGAGCTTCGGCGACCGCATCTTCGATCGCCTCTCGGGACAAATGTCCAAAGAGAGTAAAGCCCCAAGGATCGCTCATGCCGGCCAAGACAAGGTGCGGAAAGCGAGCTGCCAGCAGATGAATGGTCGCGTGTTCGATGGCGTGATGCTGTCGGGTCTGCTGGAGGATGGCGGCAAAGGCCCCAAGCATACGCGTCTACGCCTCCAATAGCGCTTGCGCGGCGCCGACTACGGTTTCGACGGTCAGACCGAGATTTGTGTAGACATCCTGCTGCGGCGCGCTCGCTCCGAAGCGGTCAATGCCGATTGCCGCGCCGCGGGCCGGGTCATTGCCGACCCAGCGCTGCCACCCTTGGGTGACGCCGGCTTCGATCGAAATCTTGAGAGTGCTCGGTGGGAGCACCTCTTGCTGGTAGGCGGGCGTCTGCGCCGCGAACAGCTCCCAACTGGGCAGGCTTACAACTCGCACTGCGGCCCCGCTCTGGGCCAAACGCTGGGCCGCGCTGTAGGCGATCTCGAGTTCGCTGCCAGAGGAAATGAGGGCCAACTCCGGCGCCGCAGTGGTTGCTCCATTGCTCTTGAAGAAGACATATCCGCCCAGGGCCGCGCTGTCGGCTGCCGCGACGCCTGCGGCGGTGCGATCGTAGACCGGCAGATTCTGGCGGGAAAGGACAAGCGCGGTGGGACCACTCTTGTTTGTCAGAGCCACTTTCCACGCCTGCGCCACTTCGTTGGCGTCGGCAGGACGGATAACAGTCAGGTTGGGAATGGTGCGCAGCGCAGCCACCTGTTCCACCGGCTGATGCGTAGGACCGTCTTCACCGACGCCGATGCTATCGTGGGTAAAGATGTAGATGACGGGCGCTCCCATCAAGGCAGCCAGGCGCACGCTGGCCCGCATATAATCGCTGAAAACGAGGAAGGTTCCACCATAGGGGATGACGCCGCCGTGCAGGGCCATGCCGCTGAGGATGGCGCCCATGCCGTGTTCGCGGACGCCGAAACGGAAGTTACGGCCGCTGTAGGAGTCGGGCTGAAAGTCCGGGCTGCCGCTGATGATCGTCTTGTTACTGGGCGCCAGGTCGGCGCTGCCGCCGATGAGATTGGGGATAACCGGCGCCAGCGCGTTGAGCGTATCGCCGCTGGCGTTGCGGGTGGCTTGGCTATCGCCGCCATCGAAGACGGGCAGAGCGTTCTCCCAGCCGGTGGGCAGTTCGCCCTGCAGCATGCTGTTGAGTTGGGCCGCCAACTCCGGATGGGCCGCGGCGTAGGCATCCCACAGCGTCTGATCGTCGCTTTCGAGCCTTTTGCCCCGCTCGACCGCTTGCAGGCAGAACCTGCGCACTTCTGGCGGCAGGTAAAAGGTTGGCTCCTGCGGCCATTCAAGGTTGGTCTTGGTCTGGGCTACCTCTGCGGCGGGAAGCGCATCGCTGTGCATATCCGGCTCACCCTGTTTGGGAGCGCCGAAGCCGATGACGGTTGTACAGCCGATGAGACTGGGGCGGGGGTCCTGTTTGGCGGCCGCGATAGCAGCATCGACGGCCGCGCTATCCATTCCATCCACCTTTTGGACGTGCCAGCCATACGCTTTGAAACGCTGGTACTGGTCCTCTGTGAAGGCCAGATCGGTATAGCCGTCGATCGTGACGCGGTTGTCGTCGTAGAGATAGATAAGCTTTCCCAGCCGCAGGTGACCGGCCAGACTGGCCGACTCCTGGGCGACGCCTTCCATCAGGTCGCCGTCGCTGACAATTGCATAGATGTGGTGTGATACTACATCTAACCCGGGACGATTATAATTGGCGGCCAGCCATTGCTCGGCGATGGCCATGCCGACGCCGTTAGCGAAGCCCTGTCCTAACGGGCCGGTCGTCGTCTCGACACCGGGCGCGTGGCCGTACTCCGGGTGGCCGGGGGTCATGCTGCCCCATTGACGGAAATTTTTTAGTTCCTGCAGCGGGAGATCGTAGCCGGTCAGGTGGAGCAGGGAATAGAGGAGCATCGAACCGTGGCCGGCGCTGAGGATAAACCGATCGCGGTTGGGCCAGTTGGGGTTAGCCGGACTGAAACGCAGGTGTCTGCGCCAGAGCGTCAACGCGGCAGTGGCCATGCCCATTGGCAGGCCGGCATGTCCCGAATTGGCGGCCTGCACAGCGTCCAGGGCCAGCATTCGAACAGTGTTGACCACATTTTCTTCCAGTTCCGGGTCGAGTGAGGGGCTCTCGAAGGGCGGGGGCGATGCCCCACGGCCATCAGTGTTGCGTGACATCGGTCGCAGAATCCTTAGGGTGAATGGTGTCGGCGTAGCCAGCGGCGCGTAGTGATCGCACTGGGCACAGAGTTTACACCGGATTATAGCGCGATCCGATGAAGATCGAAAGATTGCGCCTGGTAAAGGTCAAAGAAGAGGCCAGGGCGCGCCAGCGGCTCAGCGGGGCTGCCCATCTCCACGATGCGGCCCTGGTCGATCACGAGAATCCGGTCTGCGTCCAAGATTGTGGTCAGGCGGTGGGACACGGCGATAGCTGTCCGTCCCGCCCGAACTTTGGCGATGGCCGCAGGTACGTTTTGGTCGGTCAGGGCATCGAGGGCAGCGGTTGCTTCGTCCAGCAGGAGGAGCCTGGGGCGCTGCAGCAAGGCCCGAGCAATGGCAAGACGCTGGCGTTCGCCGCCGGAGAGCGTCAGGGCTTGCTCCCCCACGATCGTATGGTAGCCGTGGGGCAGGCTCGTGATGAACTCATCGATCTGTGCCTCACGGGCAGCCTGCCTGCTCCTGTCCGTCTCGTCATTGCGGCCCGGATAGGAGATATTCCTGCTTATGCTGTCGTTCCACAGGAACGGATCCTGGGCAACAAGGCCGATCTGATTTCGCAGGGACGACAGTGATAGTTCACGCAGGTCGATTCCATCTATGGTAATTGTGCCGGACAGGGGCGTGTAGAAACCCATGATCAGGTCGATGATGGTGGACTTGCCCCCGCAGCTGGGGCCAGCGATACCTACGAACTCGCCCGGCTCAATGCGGAACGCAAGGTCTCGTGCGGCAAATTCCCCGCGTCCATAGGCGAACGATACGTTGTGGAAGGCCAACGCGGCCCCCACCGGCGGTGACTTTTTTTCAGTTTGCCCCTCCTTGAAAGGGGCGCAGGTCGGCAGGACCACATTCCCGGACGGTTCGCGGGCGAGGTCAAAGAGTGCATCCACTTTTCGGCGTTGACCCTGGCCTCTTGCAGGTTCACGTGCGTGCCCAGCAGCGCCTGCAACACGGAGTAGGAGCGGGGCAGGTAGGCTATGAAAGCCACAAGACTGCCTATGGTCATTCTGCCCTGGATGATTTCAAAGGCGCCGTAACCGAACACCAATCCTACCGCCACGTAGTTGATGAACTCCGGCAGGACAACGCGAATCAGCTCGTGGAAGGTAGCCACCTTGGCCTTGATGCGCCGATGATTTGTGAGCCATTCGCGCCAACGCTGCTGCTCATACGCTTCGGCATTGAACGCTCGGATTGTGCGCAGACCGGGGAAGATCTCGTTCAGATAGCTCTGGCCAGCCTCCAGAGCATTGGAAAACCCGCTGTACAGCGCATGGACATGGCCGCGTGTTTTTCTCGTGAGGAGGTAGGAGAGGGGAAAGGCGAGCAGCGCCAACAGGGAAAGCCGCCAATTCAGCGCCGTCATCGCAGCCAAGGTACCCACAAGGAGGATGGCGTTCATCACCAACGGCAGCAGATGGTCACTGACGTAGACTTCGCCGATCTTGCCACAGCTGCGAGTAAGTCGATGGATAGGTTCTCCGGTCTTGAACTGCTCCAGGTCTGCAAGACGGGCGTGCAGCAGATGGTCGAACAGTTCCTGGCGCAAGCGTTGGGAAACGCCTTCGCCGATATAAGCGCGCAGGTAGTGGCTGGTGGAGTTGAGGCCGGAGCTAAGCATGGGCACGATCACCATGCCGACAAGCAGCAGCGCTATCAGGCGCACGTCCGCGTCAGGTATGGCAGAGTCGAGAAGCACTTTGAAGAGAAGGGGCTGGATCAGACCGATTCCAGTGCCGAGGATCGCCAAGACGACGAGAAGGGTTATTCTGGGAATCTGCTTTCCCAGTTCGTCTCTGAGGAGGGTGAACGACCTTTGTGGCATTTCGCCATAGACTTGCGAGTGCATCGGAGCTCCCCCCGGTCAGCCATTGTCGGAGACGGCCTGAACGTTGCTCCTGCATATCGTACCATGTGCGTCAAGGGAGGATCGATAGAAATCTTGGGGAGGAACTGAGTAGTCTAGGGGAGGCTTTGCGTCCTATCCGGATCGACTTACGGAGATAGCTTTATTCTCGTGCCGAGGCCATTTAGCGTACCATCGGAACCTGATCCGCCCGCAACGATTCTATCGCGGAGATAGGCACAACCACGACGGCCATTGATTCGCCAACTGCATTGAAAACTTCCAGGATTGCGCCTTCTTTTCCACCCGTCGGGTGGGGTAAGTAATCGACCACAACAGCAACATCACCTTCTTTCAGGTTTTCTTCTGGCAAGTCGTGCGTTAGCGCTACTTCCTCATATAGTCTTGGCTTTGTCATGCTGAATCCTTGTCTGGAAAGAACGTTACAAACCTAAACTTTCCATCTCCATGACGTACAATTAAAATTGGTACAACAGATTGTATACCACTTGGGCCAGCTAGTTTGCCCATAACTCTATGAAACACACCGTATTCATTCACCTTTTGCTGCACAGCTTCATTCCCTACAACCAGATCAAGGATAGCCTGGTTGAGAATAGCAGGATTTCCGCTTGTAAATCCTGCTTGTGCCAATAATTTCGACTTATCATCATGCCTGCGCGGAGCAAGTAAGTAATGGGAGAGCTTGCTCAAGGGAATTATAGCGTCTGTTGGTCTTATCATATTCTCGATAGAATCATGATGTTACTGATAAATTTGGAAAGGTGCGGCGCGGAGAGTCGGCAGGAAGAGGACTACCCCTTCAACCCGCTGATAGCGATGCCCTGGATAAAGTAGCGTTGCGCCACGAAAAAGACAATTACGACGGGCAGAATCATCAGGGTAGAGGCTGCCATGAGCAGGTCCCAGCGGGTGCGGCCGGCGAAGGCGGTTCTGAACATAGCCAAGCCGAGGGCCACGGTGAACTTTTGGGGGTCCTTGGCGAGGTAGAGAAGGGGGCCCATGAAGTCATTCCAGGTGCCGATGAAGGTGAAGATGGCGATGGTAGCCAGGGCGGGTTTGGCGAGGGGCAGCATGATGCGCCAGTAGATCATGATTTCGCTGGCGCCATCGATGTAGGCGGCATCGGAAAGCTCGGAGGGCAGGGTGCGGAAGAACTGCCGCAGCAGGAAGATATTAAAGGCGCCGCCGCCGAAGAAGAAGGGCACTGTCAGGGGTAAGATTGTGTTGACCCAACCGATGCGGCTGAAAATCACAAACTGGGGGATCATTGTCACGATGCCCGGCAACATGACGGTAGCGAGCAGAATCGTAAACCAGACGTTGCGGCCGGGGAAGTCGATGCGGGCGAAGCCGTAGGCGCAGAAGGAGCCCGAGATGAGGACGGCGATTTCGTTCAGTAGCAGGATAACCAACGTATTGCGGAGGTAGAGTGCGAAAGGCCTCGTTGACCAGGCGTCGATATAGTTGCTGAACTGGGGGGGATCCGGGATCCATTCGGGTGGGTAGCGAAAGACGCCCAGTTCCGTTTTGAGCGAACTGGAAAGCAGCCACAGAAAGGGCAGGAACATGACGCAGGCGCCGGCGAGCAGAGCCGTCCAGACAAAAACTCGCCAAAGGAATTCATTGTCCTGTATTCGGGATTTCGTGGAACCTGTTGTTGCGCTCATCAGAACACTTTCGCCAACTGCTCGCCCTTTTCTTCCGCGTCTACGCGGCTCATTCAACCAGGAAATTATTGTCTGGTCCTAGCTACCCACGTCTTCGTAGTAGACATATCGTCCTACATACTTGAACACGAGCAGGGTCAAAGCAAGGATGATGATGAAGAGCACCCATGCCAACAGGGAAGCGTAACCCATATCGAAGTACTGCAAACCGTTGCGATAGACGTAGAGGACATAGAACAGGGTCGCGTGTTGCGGGCCGCCGCCGGTGATCAGAAAACCTGCAGTAAATATCTGAAATGAACCGATAATGCCGATTATCAGGTTAAAGAAGATGACCGGCGACATGAGCGGGATCGTCACATTTACGAGACTTGCCCAGCGGCCGGCGCCGTCAATTTCGGCGGCCTCGTAGAGCGACTCGGGGATGCCTTGCAGGCCGGCCAGGTAGATCACCATAGTTGCGCCCAATGCCCAGAGGCTCATCAGGATCATGGCGGGCATGGCCCAGCCCGGCTGCTGCAGCCAGGCGATCTTGGGCAGGCCGATCGAGTCCAGCAGAGCATTCAGCAGACCAAACTCGGTATTCAGCACAAAACTCCACAGCACTGCGTTGGCGACCGCGGGGACGATACTGGGAAGATAGTAGATGGTGCGGAAGAGGGCGATGCTGCGGGTCTTGAAGTTCATGAGGAGCGCGAGCAGGAAACTCAACACCAGACCGACGGGCACCGAGACCAGGGAAAAATAGGCGGTCACCTTGAGGGACTGGTAGAAGAGGTCGTCGGCGAACATCTTGCGGAAGTTGCCCAGGCCGATGAAATAGGGGGGCCGGATCATGTTCCAATCGAACATGGTCAACCAGCCAGCGACCAGTGCCGGGCCGACAAAGAAGAGGAAGAAGCCCAGAATGAAGGGGGAGATAAACATATAGCCGGTGAGGGCGCGGCGCGCGCGGCGGGTGCGAGGCCAGGGCAATCTTGTTCTTTGCGCTTCTACTGCCATAACGTCTCTCCGCGAAGCTGGCTACAGGCGCCCCAAGGGGCGTAACGGACTGCCTGTAGCCAGCAATGCTGCATTCATTTCGGGTCAGAAACGCCGTAGGAAGGCATGAAAATCGGCCTTCGCAAGTCTGTCCATTTTTCCCTCGTGCTGCAGGGAGAGTGTGCTGTCTAGGATGTGGGGCGCGCCTGCTCCGTCTCCATGATTTGGTTGGCCTCGGCTACGGCTGCGGGCAACACGTCCTCCGCCTTCGCTTCACCGTTGAAAATCTGGCTGAAGACCGGATTCAATGCGGTCTCAGTCGCCTTAACATAGCCGACCGGCATGGTGAGGTAATGGCCGTACTTGGGCGCGTATTCGGTCACGATCAGTTCATAGCCGGGCGGATGCTGGGGCAGCACACACCAGTCGGCGATCGACTCTTCGGTCATCAACGCGGTCTGGCTGGGCAGCCAAAGACCGGAGCGGCAGTAGCGCTCCTGATACCAGGGCGAGGAGAGGAATCGAATCAGTTCCCAGGCCTCGTCCGGATTCTCGGCATCCTTGACCACGGTGACGAGGTGTGCCTGCATATCGGTGCCCAGGCGCTGCATCTTGGGCAGCACGGCCGTGCCGATCCCGCCTTCGATTTCCCAGTTCCAGGACAACGCCCATGAGCCGTCCACCTGCAGGGCGACCTTCTTGGTTTCGAGGAGTTGGGTGCCGCCCATGCCAAGCGCTTCCAGCGACTCTGTGCGCGGCATCACCCCGTGGGCGATGCGAAGGTCGGCGATGCTCTGTAGCGCCATCATCGCTTCCGGGCTATCCAGGACGATTTTTTCGGACTCGGCATCGATCCAATCTGAGCCGTTCGACTGAACTGCGGCGTGAAGGGGGATCCACCAGGTCGGCCAGTTTACGCCCCAACGCTCCATATTGTCGGGGTCGAAGTCGGTGTCGCCCGGGTGATTGCCGTTGACGTCGACGGTCAGGTCGGTTGCAATCGCCAGGAACTGCTCCCAGTCCCAGGCTTCGTCGGGATCGTTACTGGGCGGTTCCACGCCCAGTTCTTCAAAGAGCGAGACATTGTAGTAGAAGTGGGGCGCCACCCAGCAGGAGCCGATGCCGTAGCTTTCTCCCCGGTAGACCTGCCGGTCGTCTTCCTGGGGTTGGGTCCAGTAGTCTGGCTTGGAGTATTCGGCGTCCGCTTCGATGTAGGATGTGATTGGGAGCAGCAGACCCAGATGCGCGAAGGTCCGGTAAACATCACTCTCTACGCGGGCGGTGTCCGGCGGCGTGCCGGCCACGACCAGGGCCATCAACTGTTCCAGTCGTGATGTACCTTGGGCCTGCTGCACCAGAACCCACTCGATGTCCGGGTTCTGATCGTGGAAAAGTTCCTGCTCATCGGGGATCAGATCAGGGCTGCCGGGCATGCCCAGGAATTCGATCTTAACCCGTTCGGCGGCCGGCTGGTCCCCGCTCATCTCTCCCGACCACTGAGGCGCTGCCGGCTGACACGCGGCCAGCACCGCTGTTCCCAGGGCCGCGGCGCCTGAGAAGTGCAGGAATCGTCGCCTGCTCAGTTGCTGATTCATAACCGCCTCCTTGCTGTCTTTTGTGGTGCGAAGACTGTGTTGAGAGTTTGGTAGCTCAGAATGGGAATGCGTGGGGATTATACAACATTCAGCAGGCAGCTCACAAGGGTCGCGAAAATGGAGGGTGCATCCCAACAGATCCTCGGCAGAAAGTGGGACATAGGGGTGGGACAAAACAGGGAGCAGCGTGTCATGGTCTCTCCTCTAAACCGAAACAAGTGGCGATGCGACATAAAAATAAAGTATCTTAGCAATTGGACCTCTTACTGGCGCCGACTCAAGCATATTGGACATTATGCAACGGCCAAACACGAAAATCCTGGTAGAGAAAGCGCCTGCCTTCCAAAAAAAATCTGGGACACACCGCCGAATTCGACGGGCGCGCCTCGAAATCTGACGACACTGGGGAGGCAAAATGCAGCTTACCGTCTCTGAAGGTGAAGATCCCGTCACGGCGGGGGTCTGTCCCAAATTTCTTGGATGACTGTCGTCTGAATCAGGATTGAGTAAGTTTTCAGTTTCTGGTTTTTAGTTTTTGGTAACCCCATTCGCACGCGATAGATCTCTTGTTCTGAATTATGGGATACCAGGAATCGTTTGGGGTTGTCGGAACTGGGACTTGGAGGATTGCAGGCGATCGGTTGATGCTTGTTCAGGGGGATCCTTTTTGCTTCGGTTGAAAGGGAAGATAGCAGAGGCCCAGAAATTTGGGATGCACGCACGGGGCCGACGGCTTGCAAAAGGGCGTCTGCTCCTGTACGATTGGCACTTCGTGCTGTGCGGATGCGGGGAGTCGTGGGCTGGGAATTCCAGGAGGCCAGGGGCAAGAATGTTTGAAGGCGCAGGAAGAAACGGAGATGCCAGGAGAGGCCTGAAAGCCACTTGTCCGCAGCCTGTCGAACCTCTCCCGGGCGTTCAAGGGGGGAGCCAGCGCGTACCGGTGTTGTTGGCCGGCCTTGGCGCGCTGGCTGGCATCGGCGCGGCTCTTGGAGGTTACGCGCTACTTTATGAACCTTTTGACGTGCGAACGGAAAGGTTGGAGGTGCGGCTGCTGCGAGACAGGGCGGGCCTGCCGGTTGAAGGACTGAACATTCTCCATCTCTCGGATACGCATTTTCGGGGGTCGGACCGCCGTGAGCATGCGAAGATCGCGCAGGTGCGCCGGGCGACTGCGGGCGAGAAGATCGATCTGCTAATACATACGGGCGACTTTTTGCATAACGACAAAGGATTGGACAACGTCCTGACATTGATCGACAGCATCCCCAAGCCCCGTCTGGGCGCCTTTGCGGTTTCGGGCAACCATGACCATGTCTTCTATAACATGAAAAGGGCGCCACAACACACATGGCGGGTCTTCCGTGCGCGGGAAGCGGTGAGTGCCGCAGATAGCGGAGCTCACTCTACGGTGGAGATGCCAAGTTCAGGCGCAGAGCGCTTCCGGAATCTGCTTCGCTTTGGGCGCTATCTGCTTCAGAATCGCTTTGATGGGGAACCGGCCGGGGTCAATGACATAGGCCGCCTGCGCCGCGAACTGGAGAGACGGGGTATGCAGTTTCTGGACAACCGGGCGGTACGTTTGGAGGGAACGGGCGTTTTTCTGGTCGGCATTGAGGATTTGCTCGAAGGGCGACCGGATCTGCACGGAGGGCTGCGAGACGTTCCCCAAGAGGCGCCCACAATTCTGTTATCACACAACCCGGACGTCGTCGAGACGGCGGCAGCCGGCCGCGCCGATCTGATTCTGGCCGGCCACACCCATGGCGGGCAGATCGTATTGCCGCTGGTAGGCCCTGCCTATACGCAGTCGGAGCAGCTCACCCGCAGTGAAGCCTCCGGGTACTCCCGGCGCGGGAATACCCATGTTTATGTTCATCGCGGTCTGGGAGAAAGCATCCCCATCCGATTCGGCGCACCACCCCACGTCACGTTTCTCAAGCTGCTGCCGGCGCGGCCGCATTACAGCGGAGCCTGAGCTGGCTGCAACAGTGACAGAGGCGAATTCGCCGGTCAGTTTTGCACGTTGATAGTGACCCGGCAGGGTGTGGGGTAGTTGCTGCTTGTATCGACGACGGTAAGCATAATGGTGTAGGCGCCATTGGCCACGCCTGCACTGTTGAAGTGGCCCAGCGTACCGTTCTCGACGGGTGGTCCCTTGGCGCCGCCGCTGCCGGACCTGTCGCTGCCGTCAAACCAGGTGAAGCCTTGGGTAGCGTTGGCCCCTGGCGCGACTTCCAACTTGTAGAAGTCGAACTGTTCGTGTTGGGCACGACCTGTGATCGGGACGAGCCCGCTGACAGTCTGATTGACACCGGGCGAGAAGATCGCCAGGCGGTTGTCAGAGCATGTAACCGGAACGATAGCCGGCGGGGGCGGTTCTTGCGGCTGCGGGGGAGCTTCCTCTGGCGGTTCCTCCGTGGCGGTTGGTGATGGCGTCACCGTTTCGGTCGGAGCAGGGAGTGGGATCTGGGTCGCTATTGGCAGCGGCGTGTTGGTGGCGGGCGGAGGCGCGGTCGGTGTCAAGGTGGGGGTTGCTGTCGGCAGAGGAATGACCACGGTCGCGACCGGGGCGGCGCCCGGTTCACTTTCGTTCGAATTGTCGGCGCCGTCGGAGCCGTCCGCTTGGCTATTTCGCTGGCTCTGATTCCCCTCGACCGTTGAGGAAATCCGGTCTTGGATGGTCGAGAAAATGACACCTATCTCTCCGCTCATCCTCCGAACGCCCCAGACGAGTACAAGGACAATCAAGACGATCAGAAGGGCCGCCAGAATTGGCACCAGCCAGTCGCGTATTGATTCGAAGAACTCGGAGAAACGGGTAGAGAAACCTGTATGTTCGAGATCGACGTCTTGCGGTCGGTAGTCCACCGGGCGAACCGGCGGTAGCCTGACACCGGTACTGGTACTCGCCAGCGTGCGGGACAGACTGCTGTCCGCCATTGCCCGCCGACGGTCGATCATCTGATTGGGGTCGAGATTGAGGTAATAGGCGTAGTTGCGGAGGAACCCGCGGCCGACAACCTCGCCCGGCAGGAGATGCCACTCGTCCGCTTCAATGGCGGCCAGATATTTCTGTCGAATGCGCGTCGCGTCTTCGACTTCTGCCAGTGGGATCCCGGCGCTTTCGCGGCGATCGCGCAGAATGGCGCCCAAGGACTGGAGTGACGGAACACCGGGGGCGTTGCCGCCGGTGCCGCCTTCGGGAGATGCGGTTGGGGAATCCAGAAAGGTAGCGTTTTCGCTCATAGTCTGCATCTATTTTACACAGGCGAATCTGTTCTCTCAAAATCCGACCCTTACACTGTCTGAGTGGAAAGATTAGGGGATGTCGAGAAAGCATGGTGAAGTTACATTCAGATCCCTTTTCAGGCGCGGCCAAGCGAAGTAGTCATGCCGACCGGCACACCGGCCGGGCAGTGCCGCCGGATGACAATTATCCAGATGGCCGGCCTTCCGCATGAGGTTTTCGGCAGGTTATTGACAACCTTATGCCAACAGGTTAGGACTTTCGCTAGGAGGACAGGATCCTGTAAGCTTGAGACATGATTACAAAACAGAAGTATGTCGAATACCTAGTCAGCACGCCGATCAACTACACCTGTACCAATCTGGCTGAACATCTGGAAGGCATGAGTCACGATGTAGTCAGCGATTTTCTGAAAAGAGAGCGACTCACAGCCAGGCATCTATGGGAACTGGTGGCAGAACAGATCGACGACAGTCCAGACGCTTGCCTGATTATTGACGACAGTGTGCAAGACAAACGCTATTCACGGTCAATCGAGATGGTAAAGCTGCAGTACAGTGGCGCTGAAGGTGGTCTGGTGCGCGGCATCGGTGTCGTGAATCTGGTTCACACCAGTGGTGAAGATGGCGAGTGTTATCCGATTGATTTCCGCATCTACGCCAAAGAAGCGGATGGCAAGTCCAAGAACGACCATTTTCAAGAGCTGCTGCTGCGAGCCGTTGGCGCCAAACAGATTCAGGCTAAGACGGTGCTTTTTGATAGTTGGTATGGCTCCTGGCGGAACCTGAAGCTGGTTCACCGTCTGGGATTGACCTTTTACACCACACTCAAAGCCAACCGCATGGTCAGTCTGAGCGCAGAAGATGGCTATATCCATCTTGATGCCATCGATTGGAACGACGAACGGCTTAGGCATGGCATCATTGTCAAGCTCAAGAAAGTGCCTTTCAAAGTGAGATTGTTCAAGGTAGTTGCCCTAAACGGCGACATTGACTGGGTCATCACCAATGACCTGGATGAGACCGTGATCACGCAAGTCGCTCAAAACGCGAACGAGTTGCGCTGGCAGGTCGAAGAATTTCACCGCGAATTGAAGCAACTGACAGGCTCCGCCAAATGCCAATGTCGCAAAGCTCGTTCGCAGCGCAATCACCTCGCTTGCTGTTACCATGCTTGGCTTTCATTGAAGGTCCACGCTGCCTTGCTCAACAAAACCATCTATCGCGTTCATACTGACCTGTTCAGCGATTATCTGCGAAACCAACTTCGCAGCCCGACTATCCCGGCTTTCCAGCCAGCTTAGCGAAAGTCCTACAGGTACAATTCGAGCAGTTCCAAGGGTGCAAAGGGTTGAGCGAATATGAATGGTGTTCGGGTCCGGTGCCTTTTGCACGATAGTCGATACGGAAGAAGGCTGGTTTTGAAGCAACCACTCATTCGATGATTCGCAATATTCTGATACGCAGGTTGCAGCGCGTGTTTCTCATTCTCAGCATAATCCTCTTCGCAGTCGTAGTCTATCTTGCTGCGACGAGCGTAGGCCACCTGCTGCCCCGCCCCATAGAACGGCTTATTCTGATCACGCCAACACGGGAACGGGATACAGTCGCTCTGATCAGCGGTCACGCCGGCTATGACTCGGGCGCTATCTGCGGGGAGAGTAACTCCCCTACGTTGCTTGAAGTAGATGTCGTGGCGAGCATCGCCGAACTGGTGCGCAAGCGGCTGGAGGATGCGGGCCTGGAGGTTTTGATTCTGGAGGAATACGATACCCGGTTGACAGATTTGGACACAGAACTACTCTTGAGCCTGCATGCGGACAGCTGTATTGCGGCCAGCGGTTTTAAGGCGACCCATCCGTTGAACAGCGCAATTCCGACAACGGAGAGGAGGCTGATCGCCTGCATAAACGCAGAGTACGCGGCGCACACGGGCCTGGCCCTCCACTCCAACTCGATTACTCACGACATGACCTACTATCACGCGTTTCGCAAGGTTCTGCCGACCACGCCGACGGCGATCCTGGAGATGGGCTTTCTGGGCGGCGACGGCCGGTTGCTGACACAAGAGGCGGATCGGGTCGCCGGGGGCGTCGCGGAAAGTATCTTCTGCTTTTTGCAAGGCGGGGCAACCGAGCAGTAGGTCCCGTTGCTCAGGTGCCGCGCAGGCGTGGGTCGAAAGCGTCCCGCAGGCCGTCGCCGAGAAAGTTGAAGGCCAGAGTTGTCAGAGTCAGCGCGGTTGCAGGCACGAATACTTCGAGCGGTGCGACGCGCATGGCCTGATAGGTCTCCGAAATCATCATACCCCAACTTGGCGTAGGTGGATTTGCCCCCAGGCCGATAAAGGATAGAAACGCTTCGGTCAGAATGTAACCGGGAATTGAGAGCGTTTCGACGACGATGCAGGGGCCGAGAATATTGGGCAGCAGATGGCGGAAGATAATCCGCCGGTCCTTGGAGCCGACCGCCCTGGCGGCTTCCACGAACTCCTTCGCCTTGTAGCTGAGCGTCTGGCCGCGGGCGATGCGGGCCATTCCCAGCCAATTTATCAGCCCAAGAGCGACAAAGATGAGAAAGATACCACCCATGCTCTTGTCGATTTCGATAAGTGCATTGGCGATGGGGTTGATCTCTTCGGAACGGCTGAGAGCCTTGAAATAGACCTGCATCAGGATAATAAAGATGATGAGCGGGAAGCCGTAGAGGAAATCGACAATGCGCATCATCAGATTGTCCCGGCCTGTGCTGCCATAGCCGGAGATAAGCCCGTAGATCAGACCGACTATCAGGCTTACGGTTGCGGCCACGACGGCCACGGCAAGTGAGATGCGGGTACCGTACAGGGCGCGGCTCAGGTTGTCCCGCCCCAGATAGTCTGTGCCGAGCAAGTAGAAGCGCCCTTCTTCGGTGCGGGTCAGGGCGGGCTCGTCGGTGTAGAAGAAATCAACTTCGTCGAAGGCATACGGCGCTATGAGAGGTTTCGGTTCGCCGCCGGTGAATAGGGTCAATACGGTTGTATCGGCAAATACGGCGACGAATACCATCAGGACAATCACGATGAAGCCGGCCACCGCGGCCCGATTCTGGAGGAGTTGGCGCAGCGCATCGCCGAGGGGGGTGCGGCGGCGCGTTGAAAGCACTATATTTGTATCTGATGTGCGTGTATTGGCTGACATACCGTTGGTAAGCCTGGCCGACTTCAGTCGAAACGTATGCGTGGGTCGAGCCAAGCGTAGGCGATGTCGACGACGATATTGGCAAAGACCAAGCCCACCGAGTAGGCCAGTGTCGTTCCCAGAATGATCGGGTAATCCCGATTTGTGACGCTGGTGACGAAGAATTCGCCCATCCCGGCGATGCCAAAGATGCGCTCGACCACAAAGGCCCCGGTGACGACTCCGATGAGGAGCGGCCCAAAGATTGTAACCAACGGAATCATCGAGTTTTTGAAGGCGTGGCGAATGATGACCGTCCAATGAGCCAGCCCCTTGGCCCTGGCGGTGCGGATGTAGTCTTCGCGGATAGTCTGAAGCAGGCTGGCGCGAGTCAGGCGGGCGAAAGTGGCTGAAAAGGCCGTCCCCAAGGTGAATGTCGGCAGAACGGCGTGCGTCCAGAAGTCGGCGGTCATCGGCGGGATGATCCCGAGATAGAGTTCTTTGTAGTTTACTCCCCAGCGCGCGGCCGGAAACCAATCCAACTTGACGGCAAAGATATAGATTAGTAGCGGCCCCAACACGATATTGGGGATGGAAACGCCTAGAATCGCCACGAGGGAACTGCTGTAGTCGATCCAGCTATTTTGCCGCAGGGCAGCGAACGTTCCTGCCGGTACGCCGATGAGAATTGCCAGGGTAAGGGAAAAGATGCCGAGTTGGAACGAGATTGGAAAGCTCTCATACATGATCTGATTGACGGTCCGCCCCCTGTAGAAGAAGGACGGCCCCAGATCGCCGCGCAGGACGTCGCCGATATACCTGATGAACTGGATGGCGAGCGGCCTGTCCAGCCCATATTTGGCCTCCAGATTTTGCCGGACGCTTTCGGGCAGAGACCTATCGCCGGCTCTGTCGAATGGGCCGCCGGGGATTGCACGCGCCAGAACAAACGTCACCAGGACGATACAGAACAGCACTGGAACAGCCCAAGCGATGCGTCTGATGATGTATCCGGTCATTGGCAGGAGGGGAAAGAGTGAACAGGAGAGAGAAAAGAGGTAACTCGATTCTCTCTCCTGACTGAGATCTATTGCTGTGCTTCCGCTTTGGCCGCCTGATCGATCGACCAGCGATAGAGATAGAGATCGTCGGAGTACAGACGATCGAGCCAGGGTTTGGCGACTACGTTACGGGTGTAGAAGTAGATCGGAATGATGCCGGCGATCTCGTCGATCAACAGCCTTTCGGCCTCTTTATAGAGGTCAAGTTGGTCTGCCGGCGAAGCAGTTTGGGCCGCGATTGTGGCATCGTTGAACTGCTGAACCAAGTCTCCGACCTGTGGGTCGTCGAAGGTCAGCAGCGGTTCGTTGCCGCCCATGGTTGGGTTAAAGACCTCGTGGATCCAGTTGTTGGCGTGGGGGTAGTCCTGGCACCAGCCCAGGCGGAAGACGTCGGGCTTGCCTTCCAGAGGCGATTGCGCATCGAGGCTGTCCAGATAGACGCCCCATTCCTGGGTCTCGATGACAACCTCGACCTGCGAGAAGGCGGCGGTCCACATGGCCTGGATCGCCTGGGCGATCTTGGCGTGGCCTTCGCTGACGTTGTGGCTGAGGACCAGGCTGAGGCCATCGCCTTCCGCATGTCCGGCGTCGGCCATCAGTTCTTGCGCCATTTCGACTGCGGCGGTGTAGCCGAGGCCGCCCTGCTCTTCAGTGAGCGCCCAGGGAGCTACATCGGTGTCACCGGCGGGTGAACCGTAGTTCAGGGGATTGGTGAAGGTATTTGCCGGGATCTGGCCGCCCTTGAGAATATTCTCAACGAGTGTTTTGCGATCGACAGCCATTGAAAGGGCGCGCCGCACTCTGACATCGCTGACCGCTTCGCGCTTGGTGACAAAGCCGTAGTAGTAGGTGCAGTTGCGGGGCGTGTTCTTGTACTCCGCAGCGAACTCGGAGTCCGCTGCCAACACCCGGTCCATCTGCTCCAGCGGCACTACGGACAAGTCGATCTCATTACTCTCGTACATGGCGAATTCGGTCGAGGCCTCTTCGATCATCGACATGGTGATGACCTCGATGTTGCCGACAGAATCGGCCATTTCAGTCCAGCCGTACCAGAACGGGTTACGGA
Organism: Caldilineaceae bacterium; assembly: GCA_965221345.1. Lineage (GTDB taxonomy): Bacteria > Chloroflexota > Anaerolineae > Caldilineales > Caldilineaceae > Bin5. The sequence goes on along the minus strand of CBDCSD010000002.1, from coordinate 2,030,877 downwards.
CGAGCTGAATGGTGTCGTTGTGAATCCACTCCGACAGCACGTATGCGCCGTTGTTCTGCATAACGCCGGATTCGGTCCAGCCGTCACCTTCGGCTTCGATCAGCCACTGGGGCATGGGGCGGGTCACCCACATGCTGGCGATCTGGGGGAAGAAGCTGGCGCCGAAATTCAGGGTGAACTCGACTGTGAAATCATCCACCGCAACCACGCCGACATCATCGGGGGAACCCTCGCCCGTATTGGCGGCCTGGCAGCCGGCGATAACATAGAGGACATAGGCGTAATCGGAGGCGGTATTGGCGTCACAGGTGCGCTTCACACCGTAGACGACATCGTGGGCATTGACGATACGGGCGGCGCCGGCATCATCCATTACCTGTTCGACCTGGCCCTCGTTGTAGGTAACCCAGGAGACATCGTCGCGCAGAGTGAATGTCCAGACAGTGCCATCTTCACTGGATTCCCAGCTTGTCGCCAGTTCCGGTGTTGCGTCCTGGGTGTCCGGATCCAGCTCCGTCAAAGCCAGCATGGTCTCGTTGAGGATGGCGATTGATGAGGTATCGGTAGCCAGGGATGGGTCCAGCGAGGGTGGCTCGGTTCCCAGGTTCCAGTCGAGAGTAACCGGCCCCATATCGGCTTGCTCAGCGCCGGATTCGGGCTGCATCGCCGGGCAAGCGGTCAAAAGCAGGGCCGCCGCCAGCAGTACGCCTATAAGAGAGTAGGTACGGCTGTTTCCAGACATGGTAAGATTCTCCTTTTTCTGGGTCGATGCGGGGGACAGTTCGTGTTGGATGCGCTCCCGGTTTAGGCGCCGCCGAAGCATGAAATTGCCGCCCAACTGACCGGATTTCTGGAGTCGGCGACAAGCGGCTCGCCTTGCGAGCGCGATAATGTGGCGAAGAAGGTCGGGTATAGAAGGCAGGGATGCAGCAGATCGGCGCCCTGCCCAGAAGGGTCAGGCGGCGACTGCTACGGGCTGGCCCTGTTCGTTCAGGGCCTCTACCTGGTCGTAAAGGAAACAGGCAACGCGGTGCCCGTCGCCCACATCGGGAAATGATGGCTCGTACTGGCGACAGATGTCCATCACCTGTGGGCAGCGGGTGCTGAAGTTACAGCCGGTTGGCGGCTCCGCCGGACTGGGGACATCGCCTTCAAGAATGATGCGCTGCCTTTTCTTTTCGATCTGTGGGTCAGGAATCGGAACTGCGGAAAGGAGAGCCTGCGTATAGGGGTGGAGCGGATTTTCGTACAGTTCTTCGCGGTCGGCCACCTCAACAATTTTGCCCAGGTACATTACGGCGATGCGGTCGGAGATATGGCGCACAACGGAGAGATCATGGGCAATGAAGAGATAGGTCAATCCCAACTCACTCTGCAAGTCCTCCAGGAGATTGATTACCTGCGCCTGAATCGAGACATCCAGCGCCGAAATTGGTTCATCGCAGACGATAAAGGAGGGGTTTACGGCCAGCGCGCGGGCTACGCCGATGCGTTGCCGTTGGCCGCCAGAGAACTCGTGGGGGTAGCGATTGATAAAGTAGGGATTCAGGCCTACGATTTCTAGAAGTTCCTGGACGCGCTGCTGCTGTTCGCGACGGCTGCCGCCGATTTTGTGCACTTCGAGGGGTTCGCCCACGATGCTGCCGACGGTCATGCGGGGATTGAGGGAGGCGTAAGGATCCTGGAAGATCATCTGCATGCGGCGGCGCATGCGGCGCAGGTCGCCGCTGTTGATATCAGTCAGGTCCTGCCCTTCAAAGATGACTTCACCGGCGGTAGGTTCATACAGTTGCAGAATAGCGCGTCCGGTGGTTGATTTTCCGCAGCCGGATTCTCCGACCAAGCCGAGCGTTTCGCCGCGCATCAGATCAAAGGAGATGCCGTCTACGGCCTTGATGCTGCCCACCTGCCGCTGCAAGATAATGCCGCGGGTGATAGGGAAGTGCATTTTCAGGTTGAGCACACGCAACAACACTTCGTCGTGGCTCGATTCCTGTGCAGGCGCGACGCCTGCGCTTTCAGTGTTCTGTATGCTCATACGACGGCCTCCACCTGTTCGTCGGCGCTTGTGTCATAGATATCAACGTCGGAGAGATCCACCCAGCACGCTGAACTGCGTACAGCACTGATCGCCATCAACGGCGGATTTTCTTCCAGGCATTTGTCGATAACAAAGGGACAGCGGGGAGCAAAGGGGCAGCTGTTTGGCGGGTCGAGCAGGTCCGGCGGCAGACCCTCGATAGGGATGAGTCTCTTTTGCCTGCCCAGGTCCAACCGTGGAATTGATCGGAGCAAGCCGAGGGTATAGGGGTGCCGGGGCTGGCCGTAGATCACGTCGACCGGCCCCTCTTCGACGATAAAACCGGCATACATTACCAGGACTCGATCGGCCAATCCGGCTACGACCCCCAGGTCATGGGTAATCCAGATGATCGCCATTCCGAGTTCGGTTTGCAGGCGGGTCACCAGGTCGACGATCTGGGCCTGGATGGTGACGTCGAGGGCGGTAGTCGGTTCATCGGCGATGAGCAATTGGGGGTTGCAACTCAAGCCCATTGCGATCATTACGCGTTGGCGCATGCCACCGGAAAACTGATGGGGGTAGTCATCCAGTCTGGGGCCCGCATCGGGGATGCCGACCAGTTCCAACAGCTCGATGGCCCGGGCGCGGCTCTCGTCCCGGTTCATGTTGAGATGCAGTTCCAGCGCCTCGGTGATCTGGCGGCCAATGGTCAGCACCGGGTTGAGGGAGGTCATCGGGTCCTGAAAGATCATGGCGATGCGATTGCCGCGGATCTGCCGCAACTCTTCTTCATTGAGTTTCAACAGATCCTGGCCGTCGAAATTCACCTCACCATTGACGATCTTTCCCGGTGGTTCGGGAATCAACCGAATCAGTGACATGACACCGACGCTCTTGCCGCTGCCGGATTCGCCAACGATTGCGACCGTCTCTCCCTCGGCGACCTCATAGTTGATGCCGTTCACCGCGTGGACGATTCCATCCTGGGTGAAGAACTGCGTCTGGAGGTTGCGGACTTCAATCAGGTTGCCCATGTCGCTCTCTTTCCTATTGCCTTGTCAGTACTCTAGATTGGGCGGTATTGGATGTACTATTTTAACAACAGTCCGACTCCTTGTCAACATCAGATTTTGGGTGGGTCTGTCCCAGATTTTTGGTGGACGTTGTCTGAATCAGGACTTACAGGATTTGCGGATTTTCAGGATTGCAGGCGACCGATCGATTCTTGTTCAGCGGATCCTTTTCGCTTTGGTTGAAAGGGCAGTTCGCAGAGGGACAACAATATGGGATACACCCTTTTGGGTGAGGTGTGCCGCAAATTTGGAATGATGATAGCAAGAGCGATCGCTCGAGTGGGCTTCTTTGCACCGGGAACAGGGGGATGTCCAGTCTTGGATGTTAACGCGAGCAGACATAGGTTGGAAAGTGGCTTCTTTGAAGTTGATCAACCGATAGGGTTGTGACCACTCGTTCAATATAGCACAGGCGACCAATCTCGAGCAAATCACACAAGTTGCCCGGCAACCTGCCAAGGGGAGCGACTCAGCCTGGAATTGTAGCTGCTAAAGCATGTGCGATGTCGTTAGAGTTTATAGTTTCGAGTTTTTGGTTTTTGGTAAACCCCAGTTGCTAGTGGTTAGGGCTCGTTGACGATTGTCTGAACTGAGATTTGCAAGGTCATTAGTTGGTCTATCCACGAAGGGGAGGGGAGAACACCTTTTCTTGATCCACGAAGGGGCACGAAGAGCACCTTTGCAAGGTCATTATTTGGTCTGTCCACGAAGGGCGGGGGCAAACACCTTTTTTATCCACGAAGGGCCGCGAAGGACCACGAAGAAAACCTTTGCAAGAGCATAATTTGGTCTGTCCACGAAGGGGAGGGGAGAACACCTTTATTGATCCACGAAGGGCCACGAAGGACCACGAAGAACACCTTTGCAAGGTCATTATTTAGTCTGTCCACGAAGGGCCGCGGAGAACACTTTTTTGGGTTGACGCAGATTATGGTCGTCGATCGCGAGAATCACTTGAGAAACAGTCCGATTCTGCCCGCGGGCGTCCTGTTTTGCCACATTGTGAGCAGTTTTCTCCAAATGTCAACGGAACCTGGTAAACACCCAGGGCAAACGCATCTTAATTCGGACGCCAAAATAGCCGACGAAGGGCACCCACAAGGGGGGGAGGGCACCCACAAGGGGTGCCCCTACCTTCATTATTCGGCCAAGAAACCGGCCTCCAGTCGCCAAAGACGTATGGAATTTGCGATAGCGCACTACGATCTGCACAGTTCTCGGCGTTATGCCCTGGGGAGGGCACCCACAAGGGGCGCCCCTACCCGATTCAGGCAGCCTCAGGTGGGTTTGTCCCAATTTGATGAAATTGCCCTGGGTAAACACCAGGGGTTAGTGAGAGACCACTTCGCTCGCTTCGCTCAGGGTCGCGAATTGACTATGGCTGAGTCGTTACTATTCGCGTATGAATCCCCGTGTACGACTGCGTAGCAGCTTTGGTGCCTTTCACAGGGTCTGTTTCGACGAAATGTCCCGAAATCGGTACACAATGTTTCCAATATTGGAGCCCAGACCCATTGAATTCGAAAATCTAAGTGCTAATATATTGTTTGAGGTAAGTTGCCAGAGGTCGATGGACGGACTTGACATTAGTATTCGGAGAAGCCAGTGGAACACGAGATTTTCGGAAAGATCGTAGCCGCCTTGCGCAAAGATCAGATCGACTTTGCCACCGGCCGTCGTTGGAGCCAGCAGAAATTGGCCGACGAGACAGGATTGACCAAGAGAATTGTAAGCAAAATCGAGCGAGGCCGGCAAGCACGGCTGGAAGGGGAGATCCTGCAGGAATTGGCCGGTGCCTTCGAGTTGACTTCCTTGGAACGGCGCGAGTTTTTTGCCTTAGCCAGCCAGGCGGCGGACAGGGCGATTGTGCGCGCAGATCTTGATCACAGGGAGGTTTTTGAGAGGGCTTGGGCATCACTGAGCACGCTTGGTCTGCCCGCCTTCCTGATGGACACGTTTGGCAACGTAGTCGGCATCAATCGTGCGATGATTGCATTTCACGGCTGTAACATGGCCCAGATCAACGCGGCCAAGGCTTCGGCAGAGGGTGTCAACCTGCTTGGCATGTTGTTTGCGCCCGATGCGCCGTTGCGCCGTGTGCTGGGAAATGGTTGGCATTCCAATGCGATGACGGAAATGCGCCATTGGCGGGCCATGACGCTACGCTACCGCCACACGGAACAGTTCCAGAAACTCTACATTGCGCTGGCCGCCTTCCCCGACTTTCCCATCTTCTGGTCGGCGAGCCGCGAACGACTCCAAGACGTCAACAGCCGCCTGCACAGCCACGTATACACGCACAGGGTGCATGGGCCGGTTGGTTACACTGTTTTTACAGACGTCAGCCTCAGCGACCATGGCGACCTCTATCTTTCCACCTATGTCCCCCAAGACCGGGGCACGATCGAGCTTTTCCAGCAACTGGCCGAAACGAATCAACATGCGCTGCCCATGGCCAGCTGGCCGTAAAGCGACTGCCATATCCCTTTTGGCACAGGCGGAAACTGTTACCGTCTTGTAGCAGCCCGGCCTGAAGAGATGCCCCGGTCCAGGTCTATGGCGAAACTTTTTTAGGCCGGTTCTTCGCCAAGACCAGTGGCTATGTGTCAGTAGCTTTGGAGACCTCTGCCTGCTATTCGGGGGTTGGTTAACTTAGCCAACGGCGCAGTTCATCGATCTGCTCTTGTACGGCGCGGCGACTGCTGCCGCCGCGCACGTCGCGCTGCTCCACACTGCGCTCGTAGCTCCAGATTGCCGTCACGTCCTCGTCAAAGGCAGGGTGAAGAGCACGTAACGCGGTCAGCGACAGGTCGGTGAGAGCAATCCCCTCGGATTCGGCTAGCGCGACAGCCGCGCCAGCGACGTGATGTGTCTCGCGAAACGGAACTTCCTTGCGCACCAGATACTCGGCCAGGTCGGTCGCCAGCATCTCCGGCACGAGCGCCTGGGTCATTTTTTCGCGGTTGACGGTCAGAGTGGCCAGCGCACCGGCGGCGATGGGCAGCGCGCCGGCCAGGGTCACCATCGCATCAAACAGCGGCTCCTTATCCTCTTGCAGGTCTTTGTTGTAGGTGCTGGGCAGCCCCTTCAACGTCATCAGCAGCCCGCTCATGTCGCCGAAGACCCGCCCAGCCTTGCCGCGCAGCAGTTCGAGCGAATCCGGGTTTTTCTTTTGGGGCATCAGGCTGCTGCCGGTGCTGTAGGCATCGGCGAGCGTCACGAAGCCAAACTCACGGCTGCTGTAGATAATCAGATCCTCGGCGCAACGGCTGATGTGCAGCATGGTCATGGTCGCCCAGAACAGTGCCTCGGCGACGAAATCACGGTCGCTGACGCCGTCTAGGCTATTGGGCGTGGGCGCAGAAAATCCAAGTTCCTGCGCCAGCCAGTCGCGGTCGATGGGGAAGGGGTTGCCGGCGAGGGCGCCGTTGCCCAGCGGCAGCAGGTTGAGGCGCGGCAGCAGGTCTTGCAGGCGCTGCGCGTCGCGTTGCCACGCCCAGGCGTGGCTCAGCAGCCAGTGACTCCAACGGCTGGGCTGGGCCGGCTGCAGGTGGGTATATCCTGGCATCAGCAGATGGATCTCGCTGTCGGCGCGCTCGGTCGCCACTTCGATCAGGGTGCGCAACTGCTGTGCGCGCGCCAGCAGTTCTTCGCGCAGCCAGAGACGCAGGTCGGTGGCAACCTGATCGTTGCGGCTGCGGCCGGTGTGCAGTTTGCCGGCTACGGGGCCGACCAGTTCGGTGAGGCGGCGCTCGTTGGCGGTGTGTATGTCCTCGTCGCCCGCTCTGATTTCGAACTGTTCGGCGCGCCACTCATCGGCAACAAGCTCGAGACCGGCGACGATCTGTTCGACTTCGTCCGCGGTGAGCAGGCCGGCTTTGGCCAGGGCTTTTGCGTAGGCCTGGCTGCCGCGGATATCGGCCTGCCAGAGACGCCGATCAAAAGCGATCGACGCATTGAACTCTTCCATCAGGGGATCGAGCGCGTCGCTGAAGCGCCCTCCCCATAGCTTTGTGCTCACGATCTGTGTCTCCGAACTGCATTTACCAGCGGCCACATGATTTGAACTGGCTGTAATTATTCCACAGGAAGCTGCCCGGCGACAGTTTCTCTGCTGGCAGGCGGCTGATATTCGGCAACGGACAGCGCGAGGCCGAACGCTCCCTGTGTCCGTTTCACCCACCATACGATCAGCAGTGAACCGACTATCATGGCAGCGACGCCCAATAGGCCGGCCTCCGGCCCGAACGCGCCGCCGGTCCAGAGGACGGGGCCGCCCTGTTCGACGGCGATAAAGGTCGTGCTATTGGTTGACGTCCCACTCACGGGGAAGCCGAACACATTGCCCTGGAAGAAGTTCCAGGTGATGTGAATGCCAATTGGAATCGCCAGCTGATCGGTCAACAGGACAGGCAGGCCAAGGAAGAGGCCGGCGAGGAAAAGGTTGACGGTGCTGATCGTTGTCGCATGGGGATTGCCGGCATGGAGGAGCCCGAAAATCCCTGACGAAATTAGCAAAGCAAGCAACATCCCCCTCCTGCGGCCCGGGGGACTGAAGCTAAGGCCCTCGGCCAGGTTTTTCAACAGATATCCGCGCGATATCAGTTCTTCGTAGATACCCACCAATAGGAACAGGGTCAAAGGCCAGAGAATTGCGAGGCCAAAGGGAATAGAGAGGCTTGTAAAGAGGATTGCCTCAACTGTGATCCAGCCCAATCCCAGTTCGACAAGGAAGATCAGCAGCATGAGCAGCGCGCCCAAGAAGAGCCCGAAACCCAGGTCTCTCCGCCAGCCGGAAGTGAACTGCAAGCCGAGATCGGAAATGGGTCTGCGGTCAAGAAACCGGGCTGCGAACAAAGTGACAGCCACTATCGCCAGTGCGGACAGGGCTACGCCGACGATATCTTGGGCGAGGCTCGCCGCCTGTTCCACCATTACACCTGAAAGGAGCGACGCAACCGCCAATCCTGCGACGGCGAGCAGAAGAACGTGGAGAATCAGACGCCACAGGGCTCGCAGGCGCCTTTCATTGGGATTCCAGAACAGGGGCGAAATACGGTTCATCTCCTGTTCGAAGTTTGCTCGCGCGCGGCGCTGTTCCTGAAGACCATTCTTATACCGGCGGGACACGCAATTGCAGAGTCAATTAACTGTGCCCGGGTGTTCAGTCTGTAGGAGGCGGCCGGTATTCGGCGAGAGAAAGCGAGAGAACGAGAGAACCGCGAGTGCGTTTCGCCCACCACATCATGGCCAGGGAGCCGACAATTAAGGCAATTAAGCCCAGCAGCCCGGCTTCCGGACCGAATGCGCCGCCGGTCCACAGTTCGGGGCCGCCCTGAACCGTATTGAAGATGGTAGTCCGAAACATGGAGTTACCGCTGACCGGAAAGCCAAACACGTTGCCCTGAAAGAAGTTCCAGGCGATATGGACGCCTATGGATAGGGCCAATTTGCCGGTCAACAGGAAGGGCAAAGCCAGAAATAATCCTGCCAAAGCGATTTTGATGGTCGTGGACGCGGTTGCGCCGGGATTGAGGGCGTGAACCAGGCCGAAAACGAGGGAGGAGATAATCCACGCCAAGAACACGGCAGTTCTAACACTAAGGGGGCTGAAGTTGAACCCTTCGGCGATGTTTTTCAGCTGATAGCCGCGGAATACGAGTTCCTCGTAGGTGCCCACCAGTACGAATTGGAGCAGGAACAGGAGGAAGGCTGCGGCGAATGGGAATGGAAGGAGCGTGAAAAACAGGTTTTCGACGGTGATCCAGCCCATGGCCAGCTCAAATAGAAAGATGCCGCCCATCAGGAGACCACCAAGAATCAGGCCAAAGAGCAAGTCTCGGCGCCATTGGGTGTCCCAGGTAATGCCGTAATCGCTAAATTTGCGGCGATCCAGAAATTTGGCCGCGATGACTGTAACGAATACATATATCAAGCCGGTGAGAAGCAGAGCGACCATTGTGGTGACAGGGTCGGGGCCGCTATCACTGCTGCCTTCGCCGCCTGAAAGAATGGGGCGAAGAACGGCCTGGACGACTTGCAGTCCGACAACGATAACCAGGAAGTGTACTATCACGCGCCAGAGTGCCCGGAGCCTCCTATCATCGGGATTCCAGAATAGAAGGTTAATAGCCGTTTGCATACTTGCCTCCCTTTGTTTCAAGATCGATGGCGTTCACGCTTTCAAAGTGCGGGGCCAGTTGTGATAAAGTTCACGGGAAATCGTACCTTGGTGGTGAGAAATGGCAGAACAAGCTGACGGGCCAAAGAAGGTTTGCAGCGTACCAAAGGCGGCGGGCGGGCACTCGGAGTCCCGGCGGCGGCGCGGGCTGCAAGAGTGGCAAGATCGGATCACCGAGCAGCTGGATGAGGCGGCCGCAAATGGGGCGTTTGACAACCTGCCGGGCAAAGGCGAGCCGCTTCGTCTGCACGAGCATCCCAACGAGCCAGCGGATATGCGCATGGCCAACAAGCTGCTGAGGGACAACGATCTGACCCCCGGCTGGATCGGTGATCGCAAGGGGCTTTTGGCCGAAATCGAAGCTCTGCGCGTGGAGATGCTGCGGCAGTGGGATCTGACATGCGCACGTAGGGAAGCAACCGGGAGCGACAGGGAGGATTTGGCGCGTTCCTGGCAGCGCAGTCTGATCCGGTGGGAGGCACGCATCGCCGAGCTGAACCGGCGGATCATCAGTTTGAACATCATTCTCCCCATTTGGCGGATGGAACTGCACCGGTTGCGGCTGGATGAAGAGTTGAACCGCATCGGCGCCAAAGGCATTGACGGCGAAACCCCGCTCTGAGTTTTTGTTCTCCTGTTATCTCCTTTGCTTCAAAGCAATTACAAGAAACCGGAATACTCTCAGTCTCTTCTGACGAACCGGCCCGGGGTAGCACCGGTGTGTGTTCGGTTGCGCAATACCCGCTCGCCGTTTACCCAAACGTCACGAACGCCGACGGACAGGCGGTGGGAATCGGCGAAGGTGGCGCGATCTTCGATGGTCTGTGGGTCGAAGAGTAGGACATCTGCGTAGAAACCGGTCCGTAGCTGTCCCCTCTTACTCAGGCCGAGCCGGTCGGCCACGGCGCCTGTCATCTTATGCACGGCGTCCTCCAGGGTGAGGAGACGTTGTTCGCGCACATAGTTGCCCAGCACGCGCGGGTAGGTGCCATAGGCGCGGGGGTGGGTGGGGCCCAGTTCAGCGGCCCATTCCGGGTCCAGCCCAGCGGCGTCGGTGGAGATCTTGATCCACGGCAGGGGCAGTTGCATGCGCATGTTCTCTTCGCTGATGGAAAGGAAGATTGTGCCGATACGCTGGCCTTCGGAACGAAGAAGGTCGATGGTGCAGTCGAGCCAGTCCTGATCCCTTTCGGCGGCGATTTGCGCCAGATTCATGCCGACGTAACTTTGGTTCTCTTCTTTGTTAAATCCCACAGGCAGAACGCCGGCGGCACCGCCGCGTGTCGACGGTTCCGGTGAGCCTTCCTGCGCTTCCAGCATCTCCTTCCGAATGCGCGCCCGCACGGCCGGGTCCTCCAGGTTCTGATAGAAGTTGCCATCGGCCGCGGTCCATGTAGGCAGCAGCGAGGAGAGGCCGGTACCTGATGCGTCGTAAGGGTACATGTCTGCGGTCACGTCCAGCCCCTGGACGCGGGCCTCTTCGATGCGGGCGATAGCAGAGGGCATCTTGTGCCAGTTGGCGGTTCCGGAAGCCTTGAGGTGGTAGATCTCCACGGGGAGGTCGGCGCGGCGGCCGATGGTCAGCGCTTCTTCGAGGCCGGCGAAGAGTTGCTCCCCTTCGGAACGCATGTGGGTGATGTAGACGCCATGGTGGCGGCTTACGACTTTACAGATCTCGACCAGTTCTTCGGTGTCGGTGTAGGAGTCGGGGGGATAGATCAGCGCATAGGAGACGCCGAAGGCGCCGTCTTCCATGGCATCGGCCATCGTGCGGCGCATCAGTTCCAGTTCGTCGGAGGAGGGCCGGCCCATTTCCATGCCTTTGCCGACATGGCGCAGCGTGCCTCCCCCCAGGAAAGAGCCAATGTTGGGCGAAACGCCTGCCGCTTCGACATCCCGCAGCCAGTCGCCAAAGCGGGTCCAACCGAGGATCTTCTCGAGCCATTCGTCGCTGATCGGCATGGGCAGGATCGAATTGGCCATCGGGTCGGTGTGGCGGCCGGCGACCGGCGCCGGGGTCCATGCTTCGCCCATGATCTCGGTGGTGACGCCCTGGGTGATCTTGGAGAGACAGCGCCCGTCGATCATGAGCGACAGGATCGAATGGCTCTGAATATCGATGAAGCCGGGGCAGGCGACGAGGCCGGAGGCATCCACGACTTCAGTACACTGTTCGTCGGGGATGGCGGCGGGCGGCGCGATTGCCTCGATGCGGTCGGCGGCCAGGAGAAGATCGCCGTAGCGCCAGGGGTTACCGCTGCCGTCAACGATGCGGGCGTTGCGGATGAGGGTAGCCGATGCTGGCATGGGCTTCACTCAAGCTTCGCTAAAGGTATCGTAGAGGAGCCGGCCGATGCGACCGAAGGCAGAGTCGATGGCGATGGGCGTCTCTTTGTTTGCGATGGGGTCATCGGCGACGGCGTCGTCGTCCCAGCGCGAGAAGAGGGTGACGGCAACGTGTGAGGTCCCGCTGGCGTAGATGATGCCGCTGTCGTTGCGGATGCCGGGCAGGGTACCGGTTTTGTGTGCGCAACGCGTGCCGGGCGGAAGATAGCGCGGCAGGCGGTCGTTGAGCTGCTGTTTGAGGAGAATCTCCAGCATGGCGTTGCAGGAAGCGCGGCTGACGAGCTCTCCGCGCCAGATGCGCGCCAGCAGTTCGGTGAGCGCGGCGGGCGTGCCCACATCGTTATCGGGGCCGAGGCTGTAGCTGCGGCCGGTGCGATTGCGGGGGGCGGTGGCGAGGGCCAGCATATCCTGGGTGGGGTCGGCGGAGGGGAGCAGATCGTCGAAAATCTGCCGGATCGTCATGGGCACGTGAATGTCGGTCAGACCCAGGCTGTGCATTGTGCTTGTTACGCTGCCCGCTCCCAGGCGGTTCATGACCATGTCGGTGGCGGTATTGTCACTGATGATGATCATCAAGGTGAGCAGATCGCGCACGGTCGGCGCGAGGCCGTCGTCGAAGAAGACGAGAATGCCGCTGGGCAGATTCTTTTCGGCGGTGGTCAGTTGCCAGCGGTCGTCGAGGGTGAAGAGGCCCTCTTCGATCTGGCGGAATGCTTCGACGAGGACGGGGATTTTGAGGACGCTGCACAGCGGAAAAACGCGCCCGGCGTCGACGTCGATCCGCTGACCGGACTCCAGGTGCAGGGCGGAGAGGCCCATCTCGGCGCCGCTGTTGTCGATGATACGGCTGATGTCAGATTCGAGAGACATGGGTACGGTCCCGGTGGTCGGTGGTTAGTGCCTTGCGGCCAGTGCGGCTACGGCATGAAGTTTTTGAGATAGCGTCCGCTCTGGACGAGGGAGGCTTTGCGGCTTTCGAGTGACGCTTCGTAGGCCCGGTCCTCGACTTCGATGCAGACCGGTCCATCATAGCCGACATCGCTGAGAACAGAGAAGAACTGCCCCCAGTTTATGTCGCCCAGGCCGGGCAGTTTGGGCACGTGAAACTCGAGCGGGGTTGCCATGATGCCGACGTCGTCGAGCCGGTGCTGGTCGAGGCGCACATCCTTTGCATGGACATGGAACAGCTTGTCGGTGAACTCCCGGATCGGCTTGAGATAGTCCATGTGCTGCCAGATCATGTGGGAGGGGTCGTAGTTGAGACCGAAGTGGTCGCTGGGGATGTCGGCGAACATGCGGCGCCAGATGGCCGGGGTGTGGGCCAGATTTTTGCCGCCGGGCCACTCGTCATTGGTAAAGGCCATGGGGCAGTTTTCGATGCCGATCTTGACGTTGTGGTCTTCGGCAAAGCGGATCAGCGGCGTCCAGACTTCGAGGAAGCGCGGCCAGTTGTCATTGACGGACTTGGTCCAGTCGCGGCCGATAAAGGTGTTCATGACGCCGATGCCCAGCATGTCGGCAGCCACGATCACCTGCTTGATGTGGTCGATGCTGACCTGCGCTTCGTCCTGGTCCGGGGCGAGGGGATTGGGGTAGTAGCCCAGCCCGCTGATGGTGATGCCGGCGGAGTCGGCGAGGGCGTTGGCTCTGGCGGCGTCCTCTTTGGTGAAGCCGACGACGTCGATGTGGGTGACGCCGGCGTAACGGCGCTCGGCTTTGCCGGCGGGCCAGCACATGAGCTCGACGGTGCCGAAGTCGTTGGCGGCGGTAAAATTGATGACCTCTTCGAGAGACAGGTCGGGGAGAATGGCGCTGGCATAGCCTAGTTTCATCATTGGGGATAGCCTCCTTGTTGTGATTGAGACGGCGCCACTTCCACAACACATTTATAGTGTCGAAGATAGTAACACCTAGAGTTCACGCTGGATTCAGGAAATCCATCCGGTTGGCTTCTGTGAGCCAGTTTATGGTGCCGCGCACATCGAATGCCTTGGCGCCATACCCTTCTTCCAAGAGACTTTCAGGCAATAAATGATCGAATTTCTCAGTCTGTCTGTTCGAGGCCAGTTTTGCCAGATCAGCATTGGTTACGCCATCTTCTTTGACGAAACATTCTAAACAATCACGAATAGCTGAATGAGATGCATTTTCGATTTCGATGACTCCAGCAAAACTGCTCGCTTTGTAACCGCCCCTCGCTATCACCATAGTTAACGTATTCACGATTTTATCGCCCATCCAAGGCACCAGGTAAACATATCCTCCGTTGCTGATCAAACGCCTGGTTTCCAACTTCAAGTCGCGGAATGAATCCAGCCCTTCATGAAAAAGATTTCTAGCGACGGTATCCAAGAAATCAACCTTTGTTCCATTTGATTCAACGCGGTAATCACCCTTCTTGTAGACTTCCCACATTTCTTGACGAACTTGATTGTGGATAGACAAACCACCTCCCCCAAATGCGGGCGGCTTGCCCCCCTTTGATGAAGCGACATATATCACCTTTCCTTCAATATCTACGTCCAGAACTATCCAGCGCCTGCCTCCGAATACGATATGTTGTTCCTTCGCAACAGGATAGTCAATTGGAAGAGTTCCAAGTATTCTCCCTCCTTCCCTGACAATTATCCGGAATTCCTGCGGAGTTGCGAAGACTGCATAAAATGAATAGTGGTTGACTAGCCTTTCACCGTGCTCTGCCAAGATGAGCTCGCCGGTGGGCAGTTGTGATATCAAGCTCTGCGCCCCCATTTCGGAGAGCAGTAATTTGAAATGTTCGACAGTAACCTTTTGAAATGGGCCTGTCCTACACAGCAGTGACCAAAGCTGGTCCGCGCGGACGCCGCCCCATTGAGCGATTACCGCCAGAACCTGATGCAAGAGAGTGGAGAAATGAAATAGCTCGGAATCGGGTGGCTCATACCATTTTCGCAACAGGAGACGAATCATTGCAATACTTTGGAGCAGCCCGATCCGCAGCCTATCCACAAGACTTGAGTCCGCCGTCAACTCATTTTCAACGATGAACACTCGGAGGACTGCTGGGTCACCGCGGCGACCGGAACGCCCCAGACGTTGACGGAGGCTGGATACGGAATGCGGCGCAGTTACTTGCGCAATTGAATTCACCTTTCCAATATCTATGCCCAGTTCTAATGTCATTGTGCAAACGGCGGTAGTTGGGAGCTTCTCTTTCTGCAGACGACGTTCCACATCGCTACGCAATTCTCTCGAAAGCGATCCGTGGTGTGGAAAGAACTCATTCGGGACGAAATTGTCTTCACATAAATCACTCAGTAGAGCCGCAAAGAGTTCAGTTTTCCTGCGACTGTTTGCAAAGACCAAGTGGGAATCGCCCCGAAGTACCCGATATAGATCTTCGGCGACACGTTGAAAGGCAGGGCCTTCTCCCCCATTGGAGTTGGAGGAGTCTTCGGGTGGGACATCCATGTACCCCCACACTTGAACTCTTAAGGAACTCCGACTCTCCGCGTCTTCAACAAGCTCACATGGCAATGCCTTGTCCGGTCTCAAAAAACTGAGGACGCCTTTCATATCGCCCAATGTGGCACTCAATGCAATTCGGGGGATAGGGGATTTCTGCCGACCGAGCAGATGCTCCAGACGAGTCAACAGAGACTGGAGATGGTGACCGCGTTCGAAGCCCACAAATGCATGGTACTCGTCAATGACGACGTACTTTAGCGAGTCGAAGGCCGACCGTACCCATCCGGCATCCCGAATGAGTCGGGCTTCAAGGGACTCGGGTGTAATGAGCAAAATGCCTTCCGGCAGTCGCCTGGCAGCTGTCTTTTTGGACTGGGGGCTGTCGCCGTGCCAGGGAGTCACCTTCATGTCCAACATCTCACAGAGGCTCTCCAGCCGACGGTACTGATCATTGATCAGGGCCTTTAGCGGGCTAATGTACAAGATGCAAAAACCATCCGTCTCGCCCGCAATGGCACTGCAGGCGGGCAGAAAGACCGCCTCTGTCTTTCCACCGGCTGTTGGCGCGCTGATCACAACATCGGAGTTGCCGGAGAGTATCGGCGTGATGGCGCTTTTTTGAATCGCCCGCAGATCCTGCCACCCTTGTTTGTAGACCCATCGTTGGACAGCAGGATGCAAGAATGAAAATTCGTTGTTCATAGTCACAGAGTGAAGTTGGTCAGGTTGTCTGTGGAATCCTCCACCTCGGGCATATCGCTAGGTTTGTCTTCCGGAATAGCAACGGAACCGATCAGGTCGTTCCATTCCATGTCTTTGTTCTGCTCTAAGACCGACAGCATATCTGTAAATGCCTTGATTGTATGACGCGGCGTTCGGAAATAGGCATCACCAATCGTGTTGCTACAGTGGCGCAGAAACGCCTCCAGAGCTTCATCAGGAACAAGATATTGCGTCTCATCGCCCGATGCGAATACGCGCCTGATGTTTTGCAAGAGAATATAGACTTCTTCAGGTGTCAGGTTGGCCAAGCGAAGGGTAGGGGAGGAGTAATCGACAACACCTGCTCTCTGCGCGAAACTGTTTTCGGCCAACCGCGACTGTAGCGCTTCATAGCTGTAAAGTCCTCGGCGCGTGTCGAGGAGAAACTCGGGCGTACCTCCCAGCAGAAACCCGATGTGTTCGGCAGTACCCTGAAGACAGTCGTTGAGTATCGACAGAATCTGTTCGTAGTTCGACAGGCGAGCCCGTGTGTTGCTTAGTTTGTAGAGATTGACCATTTCGTCCAGGCAGACCAGCAGACCTTGATACCCGGCCTGCCTCACGAGCAGACTCATGATCTTCAGGTTGCTGTAGAAGGATGTGTCTGAAATGATGGCCCGCACGCCTAGCGCCTTGCGTGCGTCGGTCTTGGTTGAGAACTCGGCACGCAGCCAGCGGATGGCGTTCGATTTCAAGTCGTCATCGTCGTTCTCATGGCCCTTCCAATACGCCTCAATGACCTTTGCGAAATCATAGCCGCTGACATGTTCGGCAAGCGATGAAAGACGATCGTCAATGACGGAAGAGACTGAGACGCCTGCTTTTTCGGCCTCCTGTCGGGCCAGGTTGACGAATCTTTCCACGATGGCGGTCAGGGCGTTGCCTTGCGGTTTGTTGCGGGTCGCCATGTTACGCATGAGTCCTGAGTAGAGATTCCTGGCTTGGCCTGCGGATGCGTGAATCCGCCTGTCCGGTGACAGGTCCGCGTTGACTGACACCAGTTGTTTTTCGAGAGCGATTGATCTGACTAAGTTCAGGAAAAAGGTCTTGCCAGAGCCGTATTCGCCGATGATCAGGCGAAACGCGGATCCTCCCTGTGCGATCCGGTCAATATCTTTGTAGATCGCATCTATCTCATTTACGCGTCCGACCTGTATGTGTTGGATGCCGACACGGGGAGTAACGCCGGCCTTGAGTGACTGGATGATAGAGTCCTTTTCCCTGGCTCTAATGCGCGTTCGTCTTGTGGTCATGGCAACGGCTCTTGTGTCTGCAATGAGGCTATCTCTTCGGCCAATTCAATGTCAATGAAAACGGTACTGTCGACTTCAATCAGGGGCGCGCCAGCTTTGTCGAACGCCCAGTCATTGATCGTTTCAACAGCCCCAGCGGTCATGAGCTGGAGTCCATCGCAGAGTCCTTCTAAGTCCTCATAGGCCCACTCTGTTTTGGTAGTCAGCTTATCGTACAGACGTTGATATTTCGCATCCAGTCCCGGAGATGAACTGCTATTTGCTTGCCCATCGGGGCCCCTTTCGATTTCAGGTTCATCCAGCAGAACTTCATCCGTGAAGATCGATTCAAGAACTGACTGTGCCTTTTTGGTTTCCTGTTCATAGAGCTGCAGGCGATCACGATCCAGGGCGAAGGTGGATTCGGCCACAGTTTGCGATTCTGCGGCGTTTTCAGTTTGGCTCTTATTCTCCTGCACGAGACGCGGCGACCTGCTGGAAGAAATGTTGTGAATATCGCTGACAACCATCGTTTTATCAAGACCCAACTGCGTGTAGAGTTTTTCAAGTTGGTTGATTTCTGCAGGATCGATCTTGCCGTCGGCCAACGCTACGCCGATCAGTATGTGGCTGATAGCAACTTTCTCGCTAGCGCTAAGGAGATCCAGCCTCTTTTTCAGTCCCAACATGTTGGCAGGCGTGTTCAGCCGCCAAAGCATGTATGCATCTAGCGACCGTTTCTCGGTTTCCGTGAGCCGACTGTTCTGAGCAATGACATCCTGCAAGGCGCTAACTTCAGAGTCGCTGATGTGTTCGTCAGCGGAAGCGACGAGGGCACCCAGGCGTAGAATGGTTGCGACGTTATCGAACTCACTGGATGGCGCAAAATCTGCCCCGTGTCCACCATCAAAAAGGACGACCTTGCCGTCAATATCGGGTTTGGCATGATGGAAGCGAATATCCGGCGCGACGCCATAGCCGGTCTTCTGTACAATACTCGCCATCATCTGAGCTACTTTACCATTGATTGCGGAGGGTACGTCCTTGCCAAGTTGGCCCAGGAGCGATTTAACCGAAACCAAACCGTCGCATTGGAACAGTTGGCGCTGATGGAGTTGCTCTTTCCCCAGTGGGCAGTCGGCCAACGATTGTTCTGAGGCCAGAACATTGAAATCGGATACTTTCATCTTCACCCAAGCCTTAAACTGCTCAAGTTGCGGATAGGAATTCAGTGCAGCCAAGTCATCGGGCAGAAGAGAGAGGGCTTGTAACGACTCAGGTGAGTTGCCAGTTTTGGCAAGAAATCGGCTGAATGAATCGAGTTCATCGGCGCAAGCCCCGGCTAAGGCCATCAGTTTCTGAAAGGGCGCTTTCTGGCGACTGACATCGGGTAGACCGAGATCAGGATCAAAGTAGGAGTAGTAAAGGGATGGGTTAGCAGGATTAAATTCCAGTCTCAGCTTGGCCCTACCCGGCCTTATGGCAATGCCGTCGCCGAATCTTTTCTTGTAACGTATTTTGAAGAGCGTATCGTATAGTTCTGGGCAACGCCGCGCGGGGGTGCGCAATGTAAAGTCCGGGTGGCTTCTCACCCAGGCAAGCGCCAATTTGGCGCTAACAGGCTCTCCGTTAAGAGCGGTTTCCCCCAGCACAACTTTGAAGGCGGGATTGAAACTGCTCTTCGCAACCAGCAGTTCATAGTCGGGTGGCTCATCAAATTTCCGATAGTTGATGGCCCAGACATATGACAGCAGTCTGGAAATGTGGTTTCTGAAGGACCGATGGCCGCCATAGATGCTCTTCAACCGACTGAGTTCCTGCATCAGGGCTTTACGCTCGTCATCTGAAACCATTCCCTCCTTGTCGTCAATTAATAGTCGCCTCTCGATGCCACACAGATAGAGAAAGACATATTCGATGAAGGTTTTGGGATCACTGCGGTCGCTGGCGAGCCAGGCGAGAAATTCTGCACGGTCTCCAGGAGAAAACCCGCCATATCCAAACCAGTATTCCGGTTTTATGTTGGCGTAGTCGGGATCATCGGCGCCAACTTCCAAGGTGGGATCTATCAGTGACAGGTCTTCATTCAGGTCGAAAGGGGCCAAACTCTTCAATTGGCCGCCAACGTAGAAGAATCCACGCCGAATTGCATAGTTGCCTACCTTGACCATTTCACCGGGCTGCACCCATCTGGCCGGCTCCTTGTTTTCGGCCCTGGGCTTTGGAACAAATGTCTTTGACAGATCAATTCGGAACTCTAACAGTTCTGGGAAGTCAGCTTTTATTTTTTCCAGAAACTCGGGCAGTTTTCCTTGGCTTGCCACCGGCGGGTCAGCCGATTCCGTCCTCTTTTCCGTTCCTTCGATCAAGAGTCCCGCGGGGGGAACTATGATTGCTTTTGACCGGCTGGCCGCTTTCTCATTCTTTGATCTTGCTTTAGCCAACCGCTCTGCAAGCCTGCCAGCGCTGTTTCCCAGTTCGTTGCATCGGCTTTCATACCTTTCCAATGTTGCCACTTCGTCGTCGATTCGCCCTTCCTTGCGATAGATGATAGCAAGCTGTTCGTAATACCAGGGGGCTACGCGGTCGGACCCTCCCGGATCTCTCGACTCAGCCTCGGTCGCGGCAATCAGCTTGAGCAGCAGCGCGATGGCTTCCTCGTGCCGTCTTTCTCGTTTCAACTGCTTAACCTCTTCGGCATAAGCAGTGAAGTGTTCGCCATCCACGAATCCTGGATAGTCAAATTGAAGATCAGCCATTTCTGCCTCAGTGGTGTTCGCCAAACTTGACTGCCATTCAGCCAGATTTTTGCGAGCCTCGATCAGTTCGGCAAACCTTATTTCATCGTCGGCGGTCATTTTCCCCTGTCCAGCTTGCTCCGCTTCCAGGCCATCTCTTTGCAATTCCTGTTGTGTCTTCATGTTATGTCGTCTTACAGTGAATAGAGTGCCGATGATTGAGGCAGGCCAGAGGGTCAGCGGCGCTTCCTTCCACATGCCAGCGTGCCCTTGGCCGGATTTCTGGCCTGCGCCAGATATTATTGAGCGCTCCTATCTCGTTAACGCTCCGATCAGTATGTGCTGGATGCCGAGGCGAGGGCCATACTGATCTGGAGCGACTGGACAGTTGCATCCCGCTCCTTGGTTCTGATGCGCGTTCATTTTTCGGTTATGGCAACTGCTATTGAGTCTGCATAGCGGTTATCTCTGCGGCCAGTTCAAGATCGATAAAAACGGTACTGCCGTCTTCAATCAGGGACGCGCCGACTTTGTCGAACGCCCAGTCATTAATCGTTTCAACAGCCCCCGCGGTCATGAGCTGGAGTCCATCGCAGAGTTCTTCTATTTCCTCATAGGCCCACTCTGCTTTAGTAATCAGCTTGACGTAGAGCTCGTGATATTTTGAATCCAACCCCTGGACTGACCCGTTATTCGTTGGTGCAACCGTCGGAGCTTCAACTTCAGGTCCTTCTGCGAGATCTTCGTCAGAAAATATCGACTCAAGGACGGATTGAGCCTCCTTTGTTTCCTCTTCGAGCAGTCGCAAGAGATCGCGATCCAAATTAAAAGAAGAAGCAGGCTGGGCCGAGGTAGTGTAGGAGGACTTGCTCGCTCGATCCGGGCGCGGCGACCTGCTAGTGGATAGGTTGTGAATATCGCTGGCGACCAACCCTTTGTCAAGACCTAATTGCGTGTAAAGCTTTTCAAGCTGTTTGATTTCTGCTGGATCGATCTTGCCGTCTGCCAACGCGACGCTGACTAAAATGTGACTTATAGCAATTTTCTCGTTTGCGCTAAGAAGGTCTAGCCGCTTTTTCAATCCCGACATGTTGGCAGGCGTGCTTAGACGCCAAAGCATGTATGCATCGAGCGACCGTTTTTCAGTTTCCGTAAGCCGACTATCCTGTAAAATCACTTCCTTTAGGGCCCTAACTTCGGAGTCGCTGACATGGTCGTCTGTGGCGGCTACAAGAGTGCCCAGGCGCATTATGGTTCC
This sequence comes from Caldilineaceae bacterium, assembly GCA_965221345.1. GTDB lineage: Bacteria > Chloroflexota > Anaerolineae > Caldilineales > Caldilineaceae > Bin5. The sequence continues at coordinate 2,009,817 of CBDCSD010000002.1, read as the reverse complement.
GACCTTCCTGAACTCACCGGATGGCGAGAAACTCCCCCCGTGTCCGCCGGAAAAGAGTACCAATTTGCCGTCGATGTCGGGCTTGGCATGATGGAAACGAATATCCGGCGCGATACCAAAGCCCGCTTTCTCCGCGATATTCGAGAGCATTTCGGCTTCTTTCTTATTGATTTTCAAGGGAGCATCTTCGCCAAAATGCTGGAGAATTGATTCTACCGAGATCAAGCCACTGGAATTGGTTACCTGTGTCCTCATCCAAGCCTTGAGGTCGTCGAATCGGGGATTGGAAACCGAGGCAATCAGATCGTTGGGCAATAGAGAAAGGGCGCTCAGCGAATCACGCGAATTCTCAGGTCTACCTACGTAGCGGCTGAACTGATCAAGTTCGCTAGTACAAGACTCAGCCAGAGTAACCAGTTCCTTGACGGGCCCCTTCAAGCGACTGACGTCAGGGAGATCGAGTTTGACGCTCCGGTAGCCACTCAATGACGCGCTGGCGGGGTAGTAATCCAGTTGCAATCTGGTCTTGTTGGGAGTTATCTCCAGGCCATCGCCATACTTGCTCCTGTAACGCAACTTGAAGAGTGCGTCGAATTCATCTGGACAGCGGCGCGCAGGTGTTCGCAAAGTGAATTCAGGGTGACTCTTTACCCAGGCAAGCGCTAATTCCGCATTTACTTGCCCTCTGTTTTGGACAGTTTGCGCCAGCAGGAACTTGAAAACAGATGTAAAACCTCTCTTTGCAACCAGCAGGTCGTATTCCGGTTGCTCATCAAGACTTCCGTGATTAATAACCCAGGCGTGCGACAGCAAAGCGGTCACATAGGAACGGAAGGAACGATTGTCGCCATAGACGTTCTTCAATCGTTTCAGTTCCTGTATCAGGGCCATTCGTTCGTCATCTGAAACTTCCCCGTTCTGGTCATCAACCAAAAGCCGCCTTTCGATTCCATAGAAGTAGAGAAACACATACCCTATGTAGGTTTCGGAATCAGTGCGATCGCTGGCCAGCCATTCGATATGTGCAGCACGGCTTTGGGGTGAGAGCCGGCTATAGCGGGGCCAATAACCCATTTGGTCACCAGCATAGTCGGGAGATCTGGAGTCAATCTTCAGCGTGGGATCGACAAGAGACGCCTCACTATCGCCATTGAAGCTGGTCAAATCATTTAGTTGGCCGCCAAGATAGAAAAAGCCTCTTTGGATTGTAACTTTGCCAACCTTAACCCTTTCGCCAGGCTTAATCCATTTTGCTCTCTTCTTGCTATTCTTTTGAGGTTTCCCAGTCTGTTGTGGAGGAGGGCCAATACGAAAATCAGCAAGTTCCTCTTCCACGTTCTTTGATTCTTCTTTTTTCTTTGGACCTACTTTCTTCTCAACCTTCTTTGTTTTCACATTTGCCTTTGAGTTATACCTCTTGACGGTGAAGACACCTACGACAATTGAAAGGGGCCAAAAGAGCATTGCGGATCCAAAGCTGTTAACGCCAACGATTACAGTCAGAACTAAGAATACGAGTGCTAGAGGCACATTCGAGTAGAACAACCCGATCGGTCCAAACAGCAGCGTAAGTAGGAACCCCTTCAGTTGAGACTTCCTCATTTTACCTTTCCTTGCATATGGTTGACCCTCCAACGGCTCTTCTGGAACCGGTTTCCTCGCTTGGTACCGCGCGTCTTCCCATTTGCGTCTGAGTATACCCAACCGTGCCTTGTATTCCGACTTAAGATCTCATGTTACGCAGTCGGGGCGTCAAGACGCACTGGTTCCAACTGGCACAAGGCCTCGAAAGCCTGTTGCAGGGCCGAGAGATACAAGTGGGTCTTGAGCGCATAGTGGTTCTTGTTGGTGCGCACCTTGAGCAACTCCAGCTTGGTGAAGGTCCAGAGAGCAGCCACGAAATGATTGGTCTGGGTGGTTGGTGTGCGGGTCGGTGATTTGGCGAGGGAAGCGTTCTGCTTGAGAGAGCGATGATACTCCTCCACTTTCCACCGTTTCTGGTAGATTGTGATGAGTTGGTCAGCTGTCAGGGCGGAATCACTGGTCACCAGATAGCGCACAGCGGTCGAGCCATCTGCGTTTGTGCAGGTCTGACGGAGCAGATAGAGGGGGAAAGATACCTGTTCCAGATAGATGACGGTCACTGTGTTTTCTGGCAAGTCGAGTTGGTTCAGTCGGTGATAGCGACCATGTAGTTTGTCTTGTTGGCAAAGGGCGATTTTGCGATTGGTCTTGAGCGCCATGATAAACTCCTTGTCTAACTTGAGTTTGATATAGCTCATGTTCTCAGCCGCAGCAAACCAGATGTCATTGAGCACATAGCGGAAGGGAATCCGGTTACGCACACAGTTTTGCAGCATGGCGCGAAAATGCTCGTTCTTGGTCACAGCGCTGCGTCGTTTGCGGTTGCCCTTTTTGTCAATGTGCGATTCGGTCTTGGTCACCAACCGATAGGTCACCGGCAACGAGACCTCGCCAACCGTGTACAAAGCGGTGATAAAGTTGATGCCCTTGACCATCCGTCCTTGCGCATGGTCGTAGTGCCAACAGATCAGTTCGTTTTCATCGGTGTAGGGCTTTTCGACAATGCTGTCGTCAATCGTGATGACACCTTCCTCACCTTGCATGCTGCGTACAGAGGGCTTGACCATCTGCCACCAGTCTGCCGGCTCCAGTCGTCGTCGGTTGAGCATGCGACTGACTTGGTCGTGGCTGATCGCCTTGTCCATCAACGCCGACATACCTGTCGCTGTCGTTGCCGAAAATGAACTCAGTAGATAGTCCGAATACAGGTCAAAGAGTTTGAACTTCATGTCTCACCTCCTGACCTTATTCTACCTAACGCGTCATCGACTGCGTAACATCAGTTAAGATTTCACACCTAGTCGATCTCCACCCACCGCCTCCCTTCATGACTCTCGAGAATGGCCTCACAGAGGAGGATTTCCTTGTGGCCGCCGGCGAAGGTTGGGAACGGCTCGGGCGCGCCGAAATCGGCGGCGGCGATGTAGTCGTAGAAGGAATTGAATGATTGTTTGAAGGAGTCGTCGTAGCCCTCGTTGTGGCCGCCGGGATAGCTGATGTAGGCGCGGGCGGCTTCGGAGACCAGGCCGGGATCCCGGATCAGCTGCTGGTTGGCCTGGCTGCGATGGCCGATCCAGAACTCGTTGGGCTGCTCGCTGTTCCAAGCGACGGTGGCTTGGCTGCCGGCGATCTCATAACGCAGACAGTTTTTGCGCCCGGCGGTCATCTGGGATACCCACAGTGAGCCGTGGACGCCGCCGGAAAAGCGGAGAAGCGTCGCGCCGCTGTCCTCGGTCTCGATGGCGATCGACTCAGTGGCCTCGGTCGCCTGCACCTCGGCGGAAAAGGTCTGAACTTCACCGGTAGGCCGCTGGCGGGTGGTGTGAACGGTCTTCAGGTCGGCCTGCACGGCTTTGACGGAGAGGCCGGTTATGAACTGGACCAGGTCCAGCCAGTGGGTGGCGATGTCGGCGACGGCCCGCAGCTTGCCGCCTTCGCCGCTCAGCAGGCGCCATTCCCCAGACCTCTCTTGCTAATCCCGTTCCCGTGGATCCAGTGCATCACGCAGGCCGTCGCCCAAAAAGTTGAACGCCAGTACCGTGATCACGATCATGAGGCCGGGAAAGAAGGCGATATGGGGAAAGCGCAGAATAAAGGCTCGTCCGTCGGCAAGAATGCCGCCCCATGAGGGGTTCGGGGGGCGAATGCCAAGGCCCAGGAATGAGAGGGCCGATTCGAGAATAATAATGCCCCCGATGCCCAGGGACGCCAAAACGATTACCGGGCCCATGACGTTTGGCAAGAGATGCCGCCAGATGATGCGCCAATCGCGCACGCCGACTGCCCGGGCCGCGGTGACGAAATCGGTCGCTTTCAGGGACATTACTTCGGCGCGCACGACGCGGGCGAAACGCGCCCAGCCGGTAAAGCCGATCACAAGAACCGTCGTAACCAGGCTAGGCCCCAGTACCGCGGCCAGCACTACCAGCAGGGCGATAATCGGAAAGGCCATCAGCGTGTCGATCACCCTGGAGATGAGCATGTCCACCCATCTGCCGAAGTAGCCGGCCACCGCGCCAAAGACGACGCCCATGGTCACGGCGATGCCGGTCGCCAACAGCCCTACCAGCAGGGCGACGCGTGTGCCGAAGATCACCCGGCTGAGAAGATCTCGGCCCAGATGATCGTAGCCGAATGGATGGGCTGCGGTTGGACTGCCGCCGCGCATCCCGCGAAAGACCTCCTTGATGGGATCGTAGGGCGAGAGCAGCGGCGCAAAGATCGCCATCAACGCTAACAGGAGGATTACCACCAAGCCACCGACGGCGAAGCGATTGGCGCGAAAGCGCCGCCAGGCCTGGCTCCATTCGGAGCGGCGGTCAGCGGTGGCAATGAGTTGGAGGTTCGGATCGGTGGCTGTGGAGGCCGACATAATCTGGTCAGGAATAATTGCAGGCGAAAGCTAATCGATACGAATACGCGGATCGATGATGGCGTAGGTCAGGTCGGTAAGCAGGTTCACGGCCACGACCAGCACGGCCAGCACGATGACCAGTGACTGAACGACCTGGTAGTCGAGGCGAAAGACCGAATCGGTGAAGAGCCGGCCAATGCCTGGGATGGCAAAGACAGTCTCGACGACGATCGTGCCACTGAGAATAAAGGCGATGCGAAAACCGATCACCGTCACTACCGGCAGGAGGGCATTGCGCACGGCGTGGCGAACAAGGACAGTCATGTTCGGCAGCCCCTTGGCGTAGGCAGTACGCACGTAATCCTGGGAAAGCACTTCGAGCGTGGCCGCGCGCATGACACGCGTCAGCACCGCCATCTGTTCCGTGGTCAGCACCAAGATTGGCAGGATGTATCCTTGCCAGGATTTCAGACCAAAGGGAGGGATGCGGCCAACCAGAGGCAGGTCGCCGAACCAGCGCGGCACGTATAGGGCGAACAGCACGATCAGCATCAGCCCCAGCCAGAAGTTGGGCAGGGCCACGCCCAGTGTTGAGCCGACTGCGGTGGTGTAGTCGAAGGGGGAGTTACGGCGCACACCGGCGATGATACCGGCCGGGATCGCGACGGCGAAGGCCAGCCCCAGGGAGATGACATTCAATTTGATTGTCACTGGAATCGTTTCGAAGATCATCTGCCGCACGGGCACGCCGGTGCGGATCAGAGAGTCGCCAAAGTCTCCCCGCAACAGATTCCACGCCCAGACCAGATATTGCTCGTGGTAGGGTCGGTCCAAGCCCCAACGGCGGCGGATCGCCTCGATCTGTTCCTCGCTGATGCGAATCTCACCTTCACCCAGCAACAGATAGGCGGGGTCGCCGGGCATCAGCCGCAAGACGACGAAGGTGAGGACACTGATCAGGACGAGCACCACAAGACCATGCAGAATGCGGCGGGTGATGTAGAGGAGCATATGAGGACAGTGGTTAGTGGTTAGTGGTTAGTGACCAGTGGCTGGTGCAGGCAGGCATCCAGCCACTGGTTACTGGTGTTTTCGCTATTCCTCAATCCACCATTTGTACGCCTGCTGGTACATCGAGCTGTTCTTGGGGCCGTCCGGCAGCCCCTTGATGCGGCTGTTGAAGACGTTCATCCACTCGTCGAACTGCAGGTTGAGCACCGGCTGCTCCTCGACGAAGATCTCCTGGATCTCATGGTAGTAGGGCTCGCGCTCCTCGTAGGAGACGACCTTGAGCCCATCCTCGATCAACTCGTCCATACGCGCGTTGTTGAGCTGGGCGAAGTTGTTGCCGCCGGTGGAATGCAGCGTACTGAACGGGTCCGGCTCGACAGCGTTGCCGTAGGTCCAGTTGTAGAGGGAGGCATCCATAGTGCCTTCCCGCATGCCCTGCAGGATCGTCGCAACCGGCGCCTCCTCCAACTGCACGTCTATGCCGACGTCGCTGAACATCAGCTGCGCCAGTTCGGCGATGGGGCGGCGGGCCTGGTCGCCGGTGATTGTGGTAATCGTGAACGTAAGCTTCTCACCATCTTTTTCGCGGGTGCCGTCGCCGCCCACGGCCCAGCCGGCGCCGTCCAGCAGGGCCATCGCCTCCTGCGGGTCGAAGTCGTACTGTTTCAGGCCGGCGTTGTAAAAGGGGCTAGCCGGTGTCAGGTTGGAGTGGGAAACCTGCGCGGCGCCGTTCCAAAGGTCGTCAATGATGCGCTGGCGGTCGAGCGCGTGCATCATCGCCTGGCGCACTTCTTTTTGCGCCAGTTGCGGTATGCTGTTGTTCAGCGGGAAGTGCTTGATCGAGTTGGCGAGGGTGCGGAAGTTGATGAAGTTCGGCTCGGCTTCCAGGAAGATGCTGTCTTCCACCAGCAACGGCCACACGGCCGAGTCGGCTTCACCGGTCTGCAGGGCGATCATGCGCACCGACGGCTCGGGCACGATGTCTTCTCGCAGGACGTCGATATGCGGGCGGCCGCGGAAATGATCATCGAAGGCTACCAGTTCGGTAAACTCTGCCGGGCGCCACTCGCTCAGCTTGTAAGGGCCGGTTCCGATCGGCGCGGTGCGGTAGGTATCCTCGCCCACTTCGGCGTGGTAGGCTGATTGCACGATCGGGACGGTGGCCCAGGATGCCAGCGAAGACGCGTTGACATCGTCCATGTTGACCTGGACAGTGTACTTGTCAGGAGCATCGACCGAGCCGATGCCGGTGAATGAGCCCACGATCGGCGCGCCGTTGTCCGGGTTGCGGTAGAAGTCGTAGGTATAGGCGACATCGGCGGCGGTCAGTTCGGTGCCGTCATGGAACATGACTCCTTCGTGCAGTTGGAAGGTGTAGGTGAGGCCGTCATCAGAGACATCGACCGATTTCGCCAACACCATCTCCAACTGGTTGAATTCGTCAACGGTTATCAGCGGATTGTGGATGTTAATGATCATCACCCAGTGCACGGTGGGACCTACCATAGCCGGACTGAGACCGGCCACTTCCTGATGGCCTACCCAGGTCATGGTTCCACCCTGCTTGGGACCGCTCATTTCGGCTGCCGGGGCTTCCGCGGCCGCTTCATCCGGGGCGGCTTCGCCGCTATCCCCGGTTGAGGGGGCTGCGGGCGCGCAGGCTACCAGCAGCGCGGCCGATCCGCCCAGGGCGGAATAGCGCAGGAAATCACGTCTGGTCATTGAATTCTTCTGTTTCATAGGTGGTTGTCTCCTTGGCTTGTTGAAAGTATGGTGTTAAGAGTGTCGACCGGAGGCCAACAAGAATGAAAATGAGAGCGGTCAATACCCCCAATTCCAAAGGGATGCGATGGCTGGCCAGGCCAACCAAAAGGACGGACGAACGACTCTTCAGGAACTACGGTTTGGCCGCCCAGCCTCTCCCGGCTCAGGAGTTGAAGGGCACAGGGGAGAGTTGACTGTATGGCGTGGAGAGTAAGTTGGATGCGTCTTTCCACGAAATGTGGGGCGGCACCCTTGCCTCGTCAGTCTGGGTGAGTATAAACAGAGAAGCGGGGACTGTCAAGAATAGGAGGAATTCTGATTGATACCCTTGAGAATCTCGTGCTGCTTTCGGTCCTTGCGAATGGTTAACATGCGCCTGATAATAGACGATGGCTTCTTGGGCGAGGGGCATTCGGCGGGCAGGTGCGGGGGCCTGCGGTTGTGATAGAATGTCAGGACGTAGCTGGCACGAATCTGACAGGGACAAGGGATTGCAATGCAGGAAGATACGAGGTTTATCCGGACGCTGCAGTTGCGAAATCTGTTATCTTTCGGACCGGACTCTGCGCCGATTGAGCTTGGGCCGCTGAATGTGCTGATCGGGCCGAACGGGTCGGGGAAGTCGAATGTCATAGAAGCTATCGATCTTTTGAGAGCATCGGCTACCGATTTAGTTGCGCCGGTGCGGGCTGGAGGGGGAACGGAGGAGTGGCTATGGAAAGGGCCTTCTAGAGTGGATTCGGAAGGGCGTCCGCTGAAAGATTTGTCTGTCTCTTACGGTACGCCTCGCATCATACCTACCGCCGAACTCAACGCATCAATAAAATACTCTGATGGAGTGTTACCATTACGCCATCGAATCGCCTTTACTATGGTAGGGCAAAGCTTTAAGTTAGTTGACGAAGCAATTGAGGACGAACGAGACGATTCCGCAGCCATTAAGAATGAGAAAATCCTTTTTCGTTACCAGAAGGGTAGCCCTATTTTCAGTGTTCGAAGAGGCGATAAAGTGAGCAAGTCAGACGGAAACGCTAGAATTGAAGCCGAGCTACAACCAGATGAACTTCGCTCCGATCAATCAGTACTCGCACAACTGAGACATCCGGATCTGTTACCTGAAATAACCTACTTGGGCAATACGTATAAACAGTTAAAGCTCTATAGAGAGTGGAATTTCGGGCGAAATTCTGCACCGCGCCTGCCGCAGCCAGTTGACCTGCCCAACGACTTCTTGGCTGAAGACGCCAGCAACATTGGTCTTGTTCTCAACTTTTTGACTCAAAGAGGAGAGATAAGGGCCACTTTGATTTCACAACTTACTCGATTTTATGAGCAGGTCACCGACTTTTCGACCTTCGTCCAAGGCGGTACAGTGCAGGTTTTTCTCCACGAAAAAGGCCTTAATCACCCTGTCCCAGCAACACGTCTATCCAACGGGACCTTGCGCTTTCTTTGCCTAGCGTCTTTCCTCTGCCATCCATCTCCCCCGCCACTGATATGCATAGAGGAGCCCGAAATCGGGTTACATCCCGATATCCTGCCGGTTGTCACAGACTTGCTCATCGAGGCTTCCCACCGAACGCAAATCATCGTTACCACCCACTCTGACATCCTCGTTGACGCATTAACCTATGTCCCGGAAGCCGTACTGGTATGTGAGAAAGAGACCAATGCGACCGCTGTGCGCCGACTGGATCAGGATGCGTTACGAAAATGGCTCAAGGAGTATTCGTTGGGTGATCTGTGGCGTAGTGGCCAACTTGGCGGAAACCGATGGTAAAGGTGACTGTCTTTGTAGAGGGAGGCGGGCGCGTCAGATTGGCAACAGTTTGTCGTAAAGGATTCTCTGAGTTCTTCAAGAACGCCGGTCTAGCGGGTCATATGCCCAGTATCGTCGCTTGCGGCAGCAGAAATGACGCATTCGAACGCTTTTGTGTCGCAGTGAGTGATTCAGGGTCTGGGGATGTACCACTTGTTCGTCGATAGTGAATACCTTGTCCGGGCGAATGATACACCTTGGCAGCATCTGCGCTCCCGCGACAGTTGGAAACGTCCTGACAGTTTTCAGGACAACCAGGCGAATCTAATGGTGCAATGTATGGAAACCTGGCTTCTTGCAGACGTCTCAGGACTGGAAACTTTCTTTGGGCCCGGCTTCACGGCCACCTCGCTTTCTAAACGAGATGACATCGAGAAAATCCCAAAAACGATGTCCTCAACCAACTCACTACAGCCAGCCGCCCTAGTAGGAAGGGTACTTATCACAAGGGACTTCATTCCTTTGAAATATTGGCCCAAATCGATCCAGAAAAAGTAATTCAGCGCTCTCGGTTCGCGAAACGACTGGTCGAAACATTGAAGGGCCACCTCATCCCCACGTAAACGTCAAGTGATGCCTAACCCACAATAACCATCCGAAGGAAGAAGCCATGAACAGCCCGCAAACCGTATCCGTCCCCTCCCGCGCCTGGTTTGGCGACAGCGACCGCGCGCTCACCTTTCCCGCCGGCTGGGATCTCCACATCTGCGCCTGCGAGGATGCCCCCGCGCTCGACTCGACACAGATCGCGGCGGCGTTCGATAATCCGATTGGAGCGGCCCGCATCCGCGATGCTGCCAAAGGACGTGCCAGCGCCGCCATTGTCGTTGATGATCTTAGCCGGCCCACGCCGGCGGCGGCGATGCTGCCTTATGTGCTGGAAGAGTTGGCGGCGGCCGGCGTTCCCAAAGCTGAGACAGTAATTGTTGTCGGCGGCGGCACGCACCGGCCGCTGACCGAGGAGGAGGTTGTCAAGAAAGTGGGCGCGGACGTGGCCGCCAACTACGCGACGACTTCGCACGATTTCATGGCAGGCGATCTGGTTGCGTACGGTAGCCTGGAGGACGGCACGCCGATCTATATCAACCGCATCGTGGCCGAAGCCGAGTTCAAGATCTGCGTGGGCGGCATCTATCCTCACCCCTCGGTCGGTTTCGGCGGCGGCGCCAAGCTGATCGTGCCGGGCGTGGCCGGTTTCGCCACGATATTTAACTTTCACAGCTTTTCCGCCAGGCGGGGACAGGGGAATATCGAACGCCAGAAAGCGTCCCCAGGGGAAGAGGGCGAGGTGACTCTGATTGACGGCGGCGTGCGCGATCACCGCGACGTGGCCGAGGAGGTGGCGAGCCGCATTGGGTTGGATATGATCGTCAACTGTGTGCTCACCAGCCGCCGGCAGATTGGCGGTCTCTTTGTGGGCGACTTCGTCGAGGCGCATCGCGCCGGCGCACGGTTCGCGCAGCGCACTTACGCCACGACGATCCCACACAGACTGCGGCAGGAGGCCGATCTGCTGGTGTGCAACGCCTTCCCGCTTGACGCCGATCCGATCCAGGGGTCGAAGGCGCTCTGGCCCCGTGACTATTTCGAGGGGGACCCGTACACGGTTGTCCTCAACGCCGCCAGCGACGGCATCTCCTACCATGGCCTGCATCAGCAGTTGCCCTGGCCCCAATATCTGAAGCGCCGAGCCGCGGCCGACGCCACGCCCGACCCGGCCGCCGCGATCAACGGTCGAGGAAACCTGCTCGTTCTCTCTGAACACTTCCAGGCGGCGGAGTTTGCGACTAAACATGGCGGCGATATCCTCTTCCGAAGTTGGCAAACGCTGATCGACCAGCTGGCGGCCAAACTGCCCGCGGACGCCACGGTTGCCATCTTCCCCAACACTTCAATCCAGATTCTGGCCAGGGAAGAGGCTGTTGCGGTGGGTGGGTAGCCCCTAGAAGACGGCGCAAAAAGAGACGGCCCGCATTGCGATCACGTAAAGGAGGGACACGAATGGCTTCGATGGACGAACTGCGCCAGGGCGTATGCGAGAGCCTGCCGGAGGTCAACAGAATCAAGAACGAAGAACTACGCAGTAAGGTGATAGAGGCGTGGGCATTTGCGTTGTCACAGTCGGAGTTCACGCGCATCGACCAGATCAGAGGATCGGGCGTGCCGGACTCGCCGGCGCTCAAGGACGGCACGCAGGCGGACCATCTGCGCGGCGTTGCCCGCATCGCTCACGGTATCGCCGATGGCCTGGAGCAGGTTCATGGGGATATCGGCATCGACAGGGACCTGCTCTGGGCATGTGCGCTGTGCCACGACGTGGGCAAGCCCTTTGAGTTCAGCCCGCGGAACCAGGAGCGTTGGAAGAACGATGTCGGGGCGTCCGGCTTTCCGGCGATCCGGCACTCGGTCTACGGCGTACACGTGGCGCTGACGGTGGGGCTGCCGGAGGCGGTGGCCCATACCGCGGGCGCGCACTCGGCCGAAGGGGAGCTAATCCAGCGCAGCCTGGAAAACACGCTTGTCCACGACGCGGACAGCGCCTATTGGGCGGCGATGGAGAGGGCCGGGCAGTTGGAGATGGAAGAGGTGTAGGCGCGGCTTTGTCTAACCGGCTGGAACGCGTTCTCTGTGCTGGGCCACAATTTCCCTCATGCCGCCCCACTCCAGCCAAATGTCGGTCAGGGATTCGAAAACATGGGCCCTGTGTTCGACATGACTCAGTCGAAAATAGATGGCGTAGCGGGGATGGGGGGAGACGTTGGGCGCGGCAGTGTGGACGACCTGGTAGTGTACAAGAAAGGCGTCGCCGGCGCGGGCGGTCATCATCTGGGCTGGCGGCATCTCTATGGGAGGCATGTCCTCTGCGCCGGCCATCATGATGTCATACCCATTTTCACGAAAGTACTGTTCGTAGAGACGATGGGTTCCAGGCCAGACGACCAGGTTTCCGGCGTGGTCGGTCGGCACATCGCTCAAGGCGATGCCGACCAACATCGTAAAGCTGCGCAGCTCGCCAACCGGGACGCCGTTGTCGGGCGAATGGCGGCCATCCAGATGGGGACGGGGCGCGGGCGGTGGATCGTCCATTATCGGAAAACGAACTGCGATCTGGCCGCCCTTGACGAGGTTAATCTTGCCGTTTCCTATCATTGACTCCGCCAGCGCTTTGACCGGCGTCCGATTGTAGAGGTCGGTTATTTCGGGCGCTTCCCGCAACTCCGGGCAGAATGTCCGCGCCTGAAAAGTGATCATCTTCGCCGGATCGATGCCGTTGCCGAAGGAGTGGTTGATGGCCTTGACGGCGGCGTCGACCATTACGGCGGGGACAGCGCCGGGAATCCGCACATAGCCTTTGTCGTAGAATTCAAGTTTCTGGGCGTAGTTCAATTTCATTTTCGTCCTCTCTGTCGTCCCTTTTGCTGCGTTTACAACATTAAACAACGGCCCGGCGCGAATAACAAACGGAATTGCAAGGTCGAAGGGGTCCAGTAGACGGGACCATGATCGAGCTGAGCATAGCGAAAACGACCTTATCGTCAGCCTGACTCAGAAATCTTGAGATGTAGTTAGAAAGGCGAATCTCGTGAAGAAGACAAGAATCCGGACGCTGTTCCTGGGCAGCCCGAAAGGCGGCCAGTACCCGGCCCAGGAGAACGAAGAGTGGCCGATTTACCAGGGAGAGTACAGCCACGAGAATGTAGCTGCCCGATACCGGGAGAAGCTCAAGGCCTACGCGCGGGACGTCGAGTTTACGGGACAGACGCTGATGCGAACGCTTGAGGAACTGGAAGGCGCGGCCGCGAAGGTGGGGGACGAGGACGGTGTCCTTGTTTTCATTCTCGGCTTGTTTCCCAATGCGATGCAGAAGGAGATTGCGAGTTGGGGCAAGCCGACGGTGATGTTCAACCCGACCGAATCGCCTCTTTCGCCGTTGGGTTGGCTGCACAACTTCGTTCCTGTCAAGGGCAAGAGCAATGTGATTCCGGTGCTTTCGTCGGAGTTCGCGGATGTGGGGAAAAAGATCGGCGTGCTCAAGGCCATCCACAAGATGGGGCAGTCGAAGGTGCTGTATCAGCAGACGCTGACTCCGAAGCAGGTGGAATCGAGCCGCAGGTGGTTCGAAGAAGGGTGGGGCGGGATCCATCTCTTTTCTGACCTGACGCCGTTGAGCGGCGGCTTCATTAAACGGGCCAAAGAGAGGCTGGGGCTTGAGATCAAGGATATCCCTCCCCAGAGGTTGATTGCGGCCTACCAGAACGCCGACACTGAAACCGCGGAAGAGCTGGCGCGCGGCCGGATTGCGGGTGCCACGGAGTTAGTTGAGCCTACGCGGGAGGAAGTGGTCGAGTCCTGCAAGCTGTATTTGGGGATCAAGCAGGTCCTGGCGGAAGAGAAGGCGCAGGGGATTACGGAGCACGGCATCTGCATGGGGCGCGGGCCGTATCCGCTGCCATGCCTGGCGTTTTCGATGCTGAACGACGAGGGGTTGGCCGGCATCTGCCAGCTGGACCTGTCGAGCACGATCACGCAGTTGCTGATCGGTTACCTGGCCGACCGACCTGGCTTCATCGGCCACATCCACATCGACACGGCACGCAACCTGATCGGCATGTCCCACGACTTCAGCGCGACCAAACTGGGGGGATGGAACGGTGAGGAGGAGGGCGATTACGCTTTTCGCAATCACCAGGGGCTTTATCGCAGCACGTGTCTGAACGTACAGATGGAGGTAGGGCAGACGGTAACGATCGCCCAGTTCGTGCCGTTTGATAGGATGTACGCCTTCACCGGGGTTATCGACAGCAATGTGAGTCCGCGGCGGGACTGCCGGACGTCGGTGGCGATCCAGGTTGCCGATGCGAAGAGGTTGCTGCGCAACTGTATGAAGGCGGAGCATCCGCTGACACCGGGCGGGCACAGAGTCCTGTTTTACGGGGACTGGGTGGATGAGATTGAGGATCTGGGGCAGTTGCTCGGGTTTGAGGTGGTGAATGACATGGAGTGATGCAGGGCACTGGTAGGTGGGAACATCTTTGAATGGAACCGATGCTTCTCGACTAACAATGGTATGCGTCCAGCTCAGCGGGCGGAAAGGCTAGTTCCTGGGCGATCACAGACAATCCAACCAACAAGGATGTAGGAAATCTCATGATCAAGGTCAAAGCTGCAGAAATCACCGGGCCGCGACAGGTAACTCTGGTCGAAGATGAGATCGCCGAGCCAGGCGCAGGGGAGGTGGCGATACGCTCGCTTTATTCGGGCATCAGTCATGGGACGGAGATGAACGTCTATCGCGGGGACGCGCCTATGTGGCGGCGGAAACAGGACCGTCGCACGCGGCTGTTTGTGGATGCTGACGAGCCCGAGTGGCGGTACCCTTTGCGCTACGGGTATGCTTGCGTTGGCGTGATCACGGCGGTGGGGAGCGATGTGGCGGAGGTTGCCGAGGGCGATGTCGTCTTTTGCTTTGCCCCGCACCAGTCAGCACACGTACTGCCGGTAAAGTCGGTGTTCAAGGTGCCGGAGGGGATCGATCCAAGGGCAGGTGTGCTCACGGCCGTCCTGAACACTACTTTCAACGGCATCTTGGACGCGGACCTGCATTTGGGAGAGTGCGTGGTGGTCTTTGGCCAGGGTGTCCTGGGGCAGCTGACGGTGCAGTGGGCCAAGCTGTCGGGCGCGTCGCCGGTGATCGCAGTGGACCTGATTGATAAGAGGCTGGAAATCTCCAAGAGGGTGAGCGGCGCGGACCTTGTCTTCAATGCGGGCGAGGTAGGAGACATCGCGATGGCGGTGCGGGAGTTGACGGACAATCGCGGCGCGGACGTAGTATTCGAGTTTTCGGCCAGTGATCGCGCGCTGAACGAGGCGATCCGCACTGCTTGCTACAACGGCAAGGTAATCGTGATGTCATGGTATGCGGGTGCGTTGGCCAACGTCTACCCGGGCGCGGAGTTCCACCACAACCGCATCCAGCTGATCTCGTCGCAGATAGGCGGCATCAGCCCTGAGCTGTCGCATCGGTGGACGGCCGCGCGCCGCATGGAGGCGGTGCTTTCACTGATGCCCAAGCTGAACCTGGATGGGTTGATCACTGACGTGGTTGACCACGGGGACGCGGCCGCGGCCTACGAGATGATCGACAGGCGGCCGCAGGACATCCTGCAGATCGTGCTTGACTACGGCGAGGACTGAGTTGCACTTCGAAGAGGGAAGCCTTTCCACTCCTATTACACGGCTCGTTTCCGGCTGCAAAGGGTTGCCATGCAGCGACTGTATTCTTCCATGAGGTGATGCTGACTGTGGCGGTGGAACCGATTCCGGCTTCTCCTACAACAGAGGAAACGACATGAACATTGATGCAATCGCTGCCAACTTTGATCGGGACGGCTACGTCCTCTTGCCCCAAGCGATTTGCCCTGAAGAGTTGGCGGTCTTGCAGGAAGATTCGGCCCGCATCATTGAAGAGGGCTATGAGGACAAGGAACCTGAAAGTGACTATTTTTATGATCCGCTGCCGGATACTGGGGAGGTGGTCTTCCACCGTGTGCAGTATGTCTTTCCCAAAGCCAGGAGCAACTCATTTGTCAAGCTGCTGGCGCATCCGCTGATCCTGCAGGTGGTGCAGCGGCTGCTGGGGGATGACTTCATCTGTGAGGCGGAGGCGTTTGTTTTCAAGCTGCCGGGAAACGGCAAGGAGGTCCCGGTCCATTGCGACGGCGACCCCAGCCAGCCGGATGTGATGGAGCTGGTGTTTAACGTCGACTACTACCTGGACGACGCCACACCGGAGAACGGCTGCCTGCTGGTCACGCCGGGCAGCCATAAGCTGAATCTTTCTGTACAGGAGGTGGTGGCGCAGGGCTTCGACTTTCCCGGCCTGGTTGAGCTGCCGGTCAAGGCGGGCGACGTGTTATTCCACAATACGCGGCTTGTGCATGGTTCCAGGCGCAACAGCGCCAACAGTTTGCGGCGCACGCTCTACTATGCATTTCATTCGCTGAGCGCGGCTGTGCGCCAGGGTGAACCCAGGTCGGAGGGGTCGTACCTAAGGCCCGGTCAAACGGTGCCCCAGAGCTGGATTGATGACCGTCTGCGGCTGATGATGCACGCCATCGATCTGCGCAAGGAGACCAGCTACGGGCGGGACGAAGTGCCCTTTCCATATCAGCCGCCAGCAGGCTATGACGTAATTTGGCCGGGGGCTGGCGAGAAGCTGAATTATCGTCCGGCGCTGGGGTACAATAAGTTCTATTGAGGTCTGGCCTGCAGGGCAGGCACAAGGCCTGCCCCTACGCTAGGCGCGGGGATGGCAGGGGCGTGTTCCGGCTTGATGTTGGCCCTCAGTCAGGCGTGTTTCGGAAGCGCCAGCGGCGGGCGTAGGAGAGGGCCATGCTGGCGGCGACGGCCATGACGGCGGCGAGGACGTTGAAGAGGAGGTCGCGCTCGTCGTAGGCGCGGTTGGGCAGGAAGGCCTGGATGTTTTCGTCGATAAGGCCGATTATCGACGCGGCTACAACCGCGAGTAGAGCGGGTACGGGGACGCGGCGGCCGTGGCTGGCGCGTTCCTTGAGCGCTTCGTAGATGAAGACGGCAAGCACGCCGTACTCGATGAGGTGGGTACGCTCCTCCGGAGTCGCCATGCGCACGAAGATGAGGATGTAGACGGCGGCCACGCCGAGTACGACCCCGATCTCCAAGCCACCTGGGCGCACCTTCAGCCCGTAGGCCAGGATGACAGCCCCAACCAAGATAAAACTGATCAAGAAGAGGGTTTCGAGCAGACCGTTTGTTCGCAGATGCCCGGCGAGAGTACGCGCCAGTCCGAGTGTCGAGTAGATTGCGGTTACAACGGCGAGGGTCCAGAGCCAGAGGCGACGCTCCCGACTTGAAGTGAAGAGTGACATGAAATTGGATACCGATGGTGAGTAAAGTGAAATTCCCGCAGCGTATACAGGAGTGTATACCGAAGGGGGTGCTTAGGCAATTTCGAGGATTCGGGTTATCCCTTGATGCCGCTGAGGGTGAAGCCTTCGGTGAAGTAGCGCTGCCCGTAGTAGGAGAGCGCCATCATGGGGAGGGACATGAGGACGGACATAGCCATCATCTGTCCCCATCTGGTGTCGCCGCGGGTGCCAATGAAGCCCATCATGGCTAGGGTAAGAGTTTGCATGCTCCTCTCTTTAAGGTAAAGGAGAGGGAAGAGCAGGTCATTCCAGGCCCAGGAAGTGATGAGTACGATTTGGAGGGCCAGTATCGGCTTGGCGAGGGGCAGGACGATTCGCCAGTAAATGCCGAGTTCATTGCAGCCGTCGATGCGGGCGGCGTCGGAGAGTTCATTGGGGACGGCGCGGAAGAACTGGCGCAGCACAAAGACCATTGCGGGATTGAGCGCCAACATCGAAGGGACGACTGCCGGCAACCAAGTCCCGATCCAGGACATACGCGCCATCATCACATAGCGGGGTACCATTGTCACCATGTCAGGGATAAGCATGAGGCTGATGTTGAGCATCATCAGCAACTCGTTGCCCCGAAATCTCATGCGGGCGAAGGCATAGGCCGCCAGCGTACACGAAATCATGATTGGCACACCGACAAAGAGGGCGAGCATAAGGGTATTGCGCAGGTTGAGCAACCAGTCTCTCTCTTGCCAACCGTCGGCAAAGTTCTGGAGGGTGACGGGGTTGGGGATCCACTGGATGGGGATGGTGATGCGCATCTGCTCCAGCGTCTTGAAGGCGGCGCTGAACATCCAGACCAGGGGCATCAGCGCGACGGCTAGAAAGAGGGCAATCAGCAGATAGGCTATCGTGTGCTGGATGAACCGACTGTGGCGCATTCCTAAAGAAAGGCCGCCCCCTTGCCCAGTCCCCCGCCGAGCAGTAGAAATTCCGGCCATACTGGTCAGTTGCCTCCCTCATAGTAGACCCAACTTGTGGACGAGCGGAAGACGGAAACAACGATCACAACGCAGATGACGAACAGAATCCATGCGAGCGCGGCCGCGTGGCCCATCCTAAAATATTTGAAGGCGTTTTCATAGATGAGTTGGGCGTAGAATGTAGAGCCGCCAGCCGGGCCGCCTCCAGTCATTAACATGGGGCCGGCGAAGAATTGAAACGCGCCGATCAGGCTGGTCAGCAGGTTGAAGAGTGTGTAGGGAGTCAGCATCGGCAGTGTGACGCTGAACAGGGTTTGCAGCGACTTCGCGCCGTCGATCTTGGAAGCGTCATAGAGCTCTTGCGGCACGTTCTGCAGCCCGGCCAGGAAGATGAGCATGCCAATGCCGCCCTGGATGGTCATGAAGATGAAAATCCATTTGACCATAACCGGATCGGAGAGCCAAGCTTGGCGCCAGGGGAGGCCAAAGGCTTTGAGTAAACTATTGATAAGACCCAGGGAAGGGCTCCAGATAAAGAGCGACACTGCGGCGGCGCCGGCCACAGGTACGGTGCCGGGCACGATCGCCAGCGTGCGAAAAAGCTGGAGGCCGCGCACCTTGACGTTGAGCAGAAGCGCCTGCAGGAGGCCGACCACCAGTCCGCCCGGAACGGAGACACCCACGTAGAGCAACGTGTTCAACAGCGCTTTGCGTGTATAGGCGTGCTCTACCAGGTTTACGTAGTTGCGGATTCCGATCCACTTGGCGGGCTGGAAAACGTCGTAAATGGTGAAGCTGTGGTAGAAAGAGTCGAGGATTGGGTAGGCCTGGAAGATAATGACGCCCAGGATCCAAGGGAAGATGAAGAGGTAGGGCAACGTACGACGGCGGAAGCGCCGGCGTTTTGCTTGCCTGCTAAGGAGCACAGCGCTCCCGCCGGGATCCAGGCTTGGTGGTTCTGCGCTCAGACCGGTGGACGACATACCGATTCCTATGTAGTCGAATTGCTTGATGCGGAGGACAAAGAAAGCGGGTCACGCCATTTCCAAAAGGTCAAGCGTGACCCGGTTGGTTCGCTACGGCGAAGAGACTAGCCCTGGGTTTCCCAGTACTCGTCCAGGGACTGCTGGAGCTCGGAGTTGATGTCGAAGAGGGAATCCTCAGCCGATTTGGCGCCGACGATGGTCTCTTCGATGGCCCGCTGCCACAGGTTCTCGACCTGGGACTGGACGGGCGTGAGGAACTCGCTGGGGCTCCAGAGCCTGTCGGCTTCGAGCGGTGCGTCGAAGAACCACTGCAGGCCGGGAACGGAGGAAAGATCGATGGCGTCGAGCAGCGGTTTGCTCCACATGGCGGCGGCGCGGATCTCGAATTCTATCAGGCCGACTTCGACGCTGGTCATGTGTATCATGAACGTGAGGGCGTCTTCAGCGACCTGGGTGGAGCGGGGCATGAAGAGTGTATGCCCGGTGCCGAAGTCGATGGCCTTGAGGCCCTCATTCAGGTTGGGGTGGAAGCCGTAGCCGATCGTGTCCAACTCAACGCCGGTAACGTCAACGACGTTCCGCATAGCGCCGGGCATCCAGTTGCCGTTCATGATCATGCCTCGCTTGGCGTTGTTAAAGCCACTCGAGGGATAGCCGGTCCAATAGCCCCACTGATCAGCGAAGGCCTGCATTTTGTCTGCGCCGGCATCAAGCCAGAACTGGGCGATGATGTTGAGGCCCTCCGCCCACGCGTCGGAGTCAAAGGTGAAGGTGCGCTTGTCCCCGGAGATGAAGTTTTCGTCGAAGACGACCGGCCAGGCGATGACGGTGAACGCATAGGCGTCCTTGGGGTCGTATCCGGCCTGTGTCAGGTTGCCGTCGTCGTCAAACTTGAGGAGCGCGCGGGACATCTCCAACAGTTCGGGCCAGGTCCTGGGGCCGACTTCGGGATCGCCGCCGGCTTCCTCGATAAGGTGCTTATGCCAGCAGATGGCGGGCATGGCGCCCCCCTCGAGAACGGGAATACCATAGGTAACGCCGTCCCACTTGCCGTTGTCCCACTGAGAACCCATGTAGATGTCCGGGTCGAAGTCCTTGGCTGCGGCGATAAGGTCGTCGAGGGGAAGCATGACGCCGCGCGCCATCAACTCGGCGAAACCGCCGATGTAGCGATGGTATACGTCTGGTGCGGTGCCGCCGGCCACTGCTGTCATCGTGTCCTCAGGGGACACATGGAGGCGAATCATATCGATCGAGATGTGCGTACCCTTTTCATCAAACAGCTCGATGCACGGCGTCCATACGTCGCTGTCACTGCCGGTCTGCCAACCGGACTGGACCGAGACAGTCACCGGTTCCATGGCGGCCTCCATTCCGTCGCCATCGGTAGAGGTGGTAACGGGCTGGCAGGCGGCGAGCAGAGCTGCTCCGCCGGTCGCGCCCGCTAGGGAAAGGAACTCTCTGCGGCTGAAACCTTTTTTCTGCATGATTTGATTTCCTCCTGCGTTCTTGGATTGGAGTGGGTAGATGGGATGAAAAGCGGTAAGAATCGGGGTTCCTGTGTTGGTTACAGAACAGGTTAGCACAAAAGTGGTAGATGGTAAATCCGGTGAGGGGGTTGGGCAGGGAAATCGCATATAATAGTATCATAACCTCGTGACGCAGCCAGAGTCGAGTCCAGTTCAGGGCAAGAGGCCGAGAACTGTGCCAGGGCTTTTTGACGTTTGTTTGAACTGAGATTTGCAAGGTCATAATTTGGTCTTTCCACGAAGGGCAGGGGAGAACACCTTTTTTGTCCACGAAGGGCCACGAAGGACCACGAAGAAAACCTTAGACCCTTTTTATCCACGGAGGACACTGAGGGCCACGGAGGGGCGCGGGGAACACCTTAACCCCTTTTTGTCCGCGGAGGACGCGGAGGGCCGCGGAGGGGCGCGGAGAACTTCTTGAAACCTTTTTGTCCGCGGAGGACATTGAGGGCCACGGAGGGGCGTGGGGAACACCTTAACCCCTTTTTGTCCGCGGAGGACGCGGAGGGCCGCGGAGGGGCGCGGAGGGCCGCGGAGGGGCGCGGAGGGCCGCGGAGGGGCGCGGAGAACTTCTTGAAACCTTTTTATCCACGGAGGACACTGAGGGCCACGGAGGGGCGTGGGGAACACCTTAACCCCTTTTTGTCCGCGGAGGACGCGGAGGGCCGCGGAGGGGCGCGGAGAACTTCTTGAAACCTTTTTGTCCGCGGAGGACACGGAGGGCCACAGAGGGGCACGGAGAACACCTTTTTCCATCCACGAAGGACACGAAGGGACGCGAAGAACACCTTTTGTGATACTGGTGGTTTGGCGGGGGGTCGGGGCTGGGTGCTGCGGTGAACTGCAGTTTTTAGTAGTCAGTTTTTAGTTTTTAGTGAACCCCGCTCGAACGCGGCGCTGGGAATGCAGGATGGATGGAGGCGGGAACGGCAGCCCTGAGCCGCCGGAGGGCGCCTAAAAGCGAGGAGAGAGTGAAGAGGAGTGAGGAGTGAGAGAACACCTGCGCTCGACTCATTGCCTTTCTTTAGCTTTCTCTATCTCCCTGTATTCCCTCGCTCCCCCTCAGTATATCTCTCCCCCATTTTGGGATGCACCCTTTGACGAAAATTGAACACATTAATTTTGACTTTCGCCAGGAGGTCAGGATGCTGTAAGCTTGAGACATGATTACAAAACAGAATTATGTCGAATACCCTGTCAGCTCGCCGATCAACTAGACGTGTACCAATCTGGCTGAACATCTGGAAGGCATGAGCCACGATTTTGTCAGCGATTTTCTGAAACGAGAGGACTGACAGCCAGGCATCTATGGGAACTGGCGGCCGAACAGATTGACGACGGTGCGAACGCGTGCCTGATTATTGACGACAGTGTGCAAGACAAACGCTATGCACGGTCAATCGAGATGGTAAAGCTGCTGTAGAGTGGCGCTGCAGGTGGTCTGGCGGGCGGCATTGCGGTCGTGAACCTGATTCACAACAGTGGTGAAGATGGCGACTATTATCCGATAGATTTCGGCATCTGTGCCAAAGAGGCGGATGGGAAGTCAAAGAACGACCATTTTCAAGAGCTGCTGCTGCGAGCGGTTGGAGACAAACAGATTCAGGCCAAGACGGTGCTATTTGACTGTTGGACTGGCTCCTGGCAGAACCTGAAGCGGGTTCACCGGCTGGGACTGACCTTTTACACCACACGCAAAGCCAACCGCATGGTCAGTCTGAGCGCAGAAGATGACTATATCCATCTCGATGAGATTGCCTGGAACGACGAACAGCTTACGAATGGCATCATTGTCAAGGTCAAGAAAGTGGCTTTGAGAGTGAGATTGTTCAAGGTAGTTGCCATATTCGGCGGCATCGACTGGGTCATCACCAATGCGTTGGATGAGACCGTGATCACGCAAGTCACTCAAAACGCGAACGAGTTGCGCTGTCGGCGTCGAAGAATTTCACCGCGAAGTGAAACAACTGACAGGCTCCGCCAAATGCCAATGTCGCAAAGCTCGTTCGCAGCGCAATCAGCTCGCTTGCTGTTGCCATGCCTGGCTTTCACTGAAGGTCCACGCTACCTTGCTCAACAGAACCATCTATCGTGTGCATGCTGGCCTCTTCAGCGACTATCTGCGAAACCAACTTTGCAGCCGGCTTATCCCGGCCTTCCAGGCAGCTTAGCGAAAGCCCTATCGCTATGAAAACCAGCATGACGTTTCATGGCTTTCTTGCATTTTGCTGCGACACTGATCTGGATTGAACGAAGTGTCAACGGGCCCTAATTGCTATCGTGGAGAGCATTCCTATGGTCAGACGCGAACCGATGTCCAGCGTAGATCGAGCTTGGCTGAAGATGGACGATCCTACCAATCCGATGGTGATCAACGGCTTCTGGGTCTTTGAGGAATTGTTGCAATATGAGCATGTGCTGGCTGTGCTTGAGGAGCGCCTTCTGATCCACGAGCGGTTTCGTCAGCGCGTGGTGGAGTATCGAGGCACCCTCAGAACCCGATCCTTTTGGGAGATCGATCCGGAATTCGATCTGCACGCGCACGTAGGGCGCATCGCGCTGCCCCCGCCGGGGGATAAGAAGACTCTCAACGAAACCATTGCTCGACTGCTCATCGAGCCCTTGGACTTGAATCGGCCTCTGTGGGCGTTCACTCTCATCGAAGGCTATGAGGGCGGCAGCGTCTTTTTTGGGCGTATTCACCACTGCATTGGCGACGGGGCGGCGCTGGTAAATGTACTGCTCTCCCTGGCTGATGAGTCTACGGAGGGAGCGCGGCGTGCGCAGCCGGCGGGGGCTGGGCTTCTCCCAAAGAGGGATTTCCCGCGTCCCGTGACCGGCGCGGGGGCCCGTCCGGGGGCCGCGAGATTGCAGGTAGGCCGCAAGGCGGTTGGAAAACCGACCCATCTGCTGTCTCTTGCGGCAAGGGGCGGACAACTGGCTGGGAAGATCGTCGCTGTATTGGCGAAGCTGGCGCTCATGAAGACGGACGACAGAACAGTTTTCAAAGGTGCGGTTGGGGTCGGCAAAGCGGTCGCCTGGTCCAAGGGGATTCCCTTAGATGACGTAAAGTTCGTGAAAAATACAATGGGGGCGACGGTTAATGACGTGCTGGTCGCCGCGATGGCGGGCGCCTTGCGCCAGTATGTCGAAGCCCAGGGCGACAACCCGAACGGCAAAGAGATTCGGGCCATGGTTCCGGTGGACATCCGTGCGCCCGAGGACACGAAACTAACGAATCGATTCGCTCTGGTCTATCTCTCCCTGCCGATCGGCATCGCCGATCCCATCGACCGGCTATTCGAGACAAAGCGCAACATGGATGCCATCAAACGGTCGCCAGAAGCGCTTGTGACCTATCAGGCAATCGCCAGCTTGGGCGTCTTGTCGGATGAAATCGCCAGGAGCATGCGCGGATATTTTGCTGACAAAGTGAGTGTGGTTCTGACAAATATGCCTGGCCCGTCCCAGAAACTCTATTTTGCCGGTACGCTTGTCGACACAATGGTCTTCTGGGTGCCGCAGTCCGGCTCGATCGGGGTGGGTATCAGCATATTCAGCTACGGTGGGCAGGTAAGTATCGGACTAATCACCGACCGCGGGCTTGCGTCGGATCCTGACACGGTCATCGCGGCATTTCAGGCGGAATTCGAGAAATTACTGTGTCTGGCGCGCGTGGGGGAATCGCTGGCGCACAGAAACGCGGAACCCGCCCCACAGGGAAGTTCCGCATCCAATTTGGACTGATCTGGCGGAATCAGGGTACAAGGTAACGCGAATTCGGAGTTAAATCAAAGCAGGTAAGAGAGCCAACTCCTTGTCAGCGAGATGGATAGAAGGGGTTTGGGACAGCCAAGTGCAGGCGATCAGACCAGCAGTGGGGTTGACAGGGAAGTGGGTTGGACTGCGATGACGGGAATGCACGACCTGCGAGATGTTCTTGAGTTGGTCGATGATCGTCTCAATGACAGAGCGCTTACGCAGAAGCAACTTATCTTGTAACTACTAAGCCATGTCCAGCGTGCGATCTCGTTCGAGTTTTTAGTTTTGAGGTAACTACTCAGCCACCTCCATTTCGCGACACTGTGTGACGCAAGCGGAGAAGTTCTCTCTCTCCTCACTCCTGTCTTTTGGGCGGTCGGGCCTTCGGCCCTCCCTTGTGCGGGGGGAGTCCCCCCGCAACGCCCCCCTGAAAACACACGCCGCCACCAACGCTCCTTCTGGTATCCCGCGCTGTAGCCAATCCACCTTCACTGCCGCAAGGCGGCTGTCAACCAAATAGCCTGCATGGCGGCAGGGCAGAAGGATCGGTCAAGTAAGGCATAGCTGATGGCATCAACGGCACTGAAGTCGTGCTACAACAATTCTGCAAACCGTCATCCCTTGGTCCAACCCATTTCAAAAGGTCTTGAAAACGATTCAATACACTTGGATGGCGTATGTGCCCCCTACTGAACTCGCACACTGGATCAGACTTGGTAGTTACGTTTCGAGGTAATTGCTAAGGTCCCTTTTATCTGGAGAAGCCTTTCAAGGAACGTGTTGTGAGGGGCTGATCCAGCTAAACTCTCACCCCGCCTGCACTCCCCAGGAACATGTGCTAAAATACCCGCACAAACCAGACCCATGGTCTGTCGCCCTCGCCCACAGGATCTGCTTATAGGGCAAGCGCTATAACAACGAGTCAACAATGATGAGCCAAATCTCTCGGCAAAAGAAGGGCAACTCTCACGAAAGCTTTTGGTAATCTCTCGTCCGCGCCGCAAAGGAAAGAGCGAACAGCAATGCCACAGACGCCGGTCGGTGAAAGAGAACAGGCAACGCCAGCAACCCGAATACAAGACCCTTCGTCCGAGTCACCTGTTCGCCAGGAGGGTCCAGTCACAGACATTTTCTGGGAATCTCCCGCTCTGGAAGAACTGGCGCGCGCGCAGAACGTACAACCATTGACTGATGTGCAGGTTCTGTTTGGCACGTGGCCGGGCGACGAAGATGACGGCTTTGAAGAGGCAGTTCACGATCTTAGACATGCTGCCAGCGCGAATAATGTCCGTCAAGAATGAGTGTGCCAACACGCATTCTCGACACGAATATCGTCTCGTACCTGATGAGGGGCGGAGCGCTCGCGCGAGCATATCAACGGCATGTCCAGGATCATCTGCTCGCCATCAGCTTTATTACCGTTGGAGAGCTTTACTTCGGGGCGGAGAAAGGCAACTGGGGTGAGAGCAGGCGGAATGAACTCGAAGCGATACTTCGTAACTTCGTTATCATTCCCTACGACCATGAGATTGCTCGCTGCTACGGTCGATTGGTCGCCGACCGGCAGCGAGCCGGAAGACCGATTGCGCCCAACGATGCCTGGATTGCCGCCTGCACTGTGCGGCACGCCGTGCCTTTAGTTACCCACAACCCCAAGGATTTCCAAGGCATAACATCTCTGCAGGTTGTTTCGGAGTCTCCTTCGACAGCAAACTGATATGTAGCCTGGGTAGCCAGTACAGGATCACCATGACCACCAACCAACACGCGCCCACGAAAGACGAGGTCCGGCTGTACAACCGGCAGGGGTGGCTGGGGTCGTTTATCCTGATCGCGGAGGAGGAGATGGCGGTCGTGCGGCGAAGGGTGCGCAGGCACGCCTTAGCGGGCCTTGGGGATAGGGCTCAGTGAGGAACACCTTTGCTCGCCTTGCTCAGGGCCGGGGATGTCGGTTGCGGGCGACACGCTCGCGATCGCTGGGCGCGGCTGATCTTCATGGTCGTGAAATGACTATGGCTGAGTAGTTACCTAAAAACTAAAAACCAAAAACTGAAAACTGCTGTTCACCTGTAGACAATATCGAGAATATCGTCGCTGCGGAAGCGTACCCGCTGCGCGTCCACCCGTTCCGCGCCCGCCTTGCTCATCTCGGCGTCGGCTGTGTCGGTATGGAAGAAGCGTTTCTCCAGCAGATAGGGGCCGGGCCAGACCAGGGGGGCAATCGGGTTCTCGCGATGTTGGGTCACAGCTGACGCGATCCCCTGCCGGATGCGCTGCCGCGCCGCCTGCGCGGAAAGCGAAATGGCCGCGCCGCGCCCCAGCCCCACCTTTACCGCTACCGTGGTGATCTCCGGCACCAGCTCCTGCGCCTCGCGGCAGGCATCGCGTTCGCCGCTCAGAAAGAGCAGGGGCAGCCCCAACCCGCCCATGAACAGAGCAAGCTGTCCGATCTCGCCGATCAGCGTGCCGTTGAGTCGGTAAGCGTCCACCGTGCGGCTGTTCTGCGTGTGGTTCTGGTTGCTGGTTACGACCCCGGCCATGGCATGTTGGCCGACGATGACAAAGGCATCGTAGCGCCCGATCACCTCCTGCAACCGGCTCCAGGGCGGCGAAGGCCGGCCATGCAGCAGCAGCGCCGCCGGATGCAACGTGTCAAAGTCGATGCCGCCGGCGCCGTGCCCGTCCCAGACGAGAACCTCCTCCACCCCGGCATCCAACAGACCGTCCACCCCCGCGTTGACCTCACCGGTCACCAGCCGTTTGCCGGCATCGTAATAGCGCCCGTCGGGAAAGGACTGGTCCGCGAAAGAGACGACCCCCGCCACACCCTCCATATCGGTTACCATAAAGATCTTCAAGGCTGTCGCTCCATAGGGAAGTTTTCAGTAGTCAGTTTCTAGTTTTCAGGTAACTACTCAGCCATTGTGCTGAAGAAGGTGCAAACGAATAGTAAACAGAAAGCTAATGCGAATCCAATCGTAGATGCAGTAGGCTAAGGAATATGAGCAAGCGAGTACAGTTAGACCGCGAGCAACTTAGGCGATTAGACCAAGAGAGCCTGATCGAGCTGATACTGGTTCTGCAGCAGCAAATGGCTGCGCAACAGGAGTTGATCCAGAAACTGCAGGATCAACTGGCGAAAGACAGTCACAACAGCGGCAAGCCGCCCAGCAGCGATGGTCTGAAGAAAGGCAGACAAAAGAGTCTGCGCCGCGCTGGCCAGCGACCGCGTGGGGGGCAGCGTGGGCACAAGGGGCGCACCTTGATGCAGGTGGCGGAACCGGACCATGTCATCCTTCATAGGCTAAAGGATTGCCCGCACTGCCAGACAAAGCTGGCAGCGGAGGCTGCCGAGAAGCAAGTGAAACGGCAGGTATTCGACATCCCGCCCGCCCGCATCGAAGTGACAGAGCATCAGGCGGAGGTAAAGCAGTGCCCCGGCTGTGGTGCGTGCGTGCAGGGTGCGTTTCCGGCCCACGTGACCCAACCCACCCAGTATGGTCCACGTCTGAAGGCGTTTGCCTGCTACCTGTACGGCCAACAGTTCATCCCCCTGGCCCGCATCAGAGAGTTGCTGACTGCCTTCTACGGTCATGCCCCCTCGGAGGCGGTCGTGCTGGCAGCCACCCGTCAACTTGTCACCCGAACTGACACCACTCTGGAACGCATCCGCCAACAACTCATCGCGGCCCCTGTCGTCCATTTCGATGAGAGTGGGTTGCGTGTCGAAGGCCGGCTGCAGTGGCTGCACGTGGCCAGCACAGCCATGCTGACCCATTACCATGTCCATGACAGACGGGGACATGTCGGTATGCGAGCCGGTGACATCTTGCCCCGCTTTACCGGGGTTGCCCTTCATGACCACTGGGCCTCCTACCTCAAGTTTAGCGGCTGTCAACACGCCTTCTGCAACGTCCATCATCTGCGCGAACTGCTCTTTATTCACGAACAATACCGCCAGACCTGGGCAGAGAAGATGGCCTGCTTGTTGCGCACCATCAAAGCCGAAGTCGCATCGACCTCAGAACTGCACACCGCCTTGCCCCCGGACCGCTTGGCCGCCTACGAGGCCGAGTACGATGCGATCATTGGCGCAGGATTTGCCGCCAACCCGTCCTCCGTCAAGTCCCGTCCCAGACCAATCGGCCGTCCCAAACAGTCGCCGCCCAAAAACCTGCTCGACCGCTTACACAAACATAAAGCTGGCGTCTTGGCCTTTATGTACGATTTCCGCATCCCCTTTGACAACAATCTGGTCGAACGCGATGTGCGCATGATAAAGGTCCAACAGAAAGTCTCCGGCTCCTTCCGTACATTAGAGGGTGCCCATATCTTCTGTGACATCCGTTCCTATATCTCTACTGCTCGCAAACACGGCCTCAATGCCATTGATGCCATCTACAATGCTTTCCTTGACCAACCCTTCATCCCTTCTATTAACATGGCTGAGTAGTTACGTTTTCAGTAACACCATACGCCTGCGTCGGGTGCAGCTTGCAAGGGCTTCCGTATAACGAGAGCGCATGCGAGATGCCCGTGACTCCACGGCGCAGCTTCTAAGAATCAGTCTTATACAGTGAACTGACCGGCACCCGGCGCCCCCCATCGGCCGCCGAACGGTACGCCGCATCCAGAAGCTCCACCGTGCGCCAGCCGACCTCCGCCGGCGACATGTTGGGCGCGCCGCGCACGATAACGTCGACCAGGTTGTTCGCCGGCGCCGACGACAGATAGCTCTGCTCCTCCGTCATGGGCGGCAACTCCTCCACAGACCCGTCTGCATAGTAAATTGCACAACTTTTTTGGATGATGTTGGCGTTGATCCACCCTCGGTCACAGTAGATCTGCACAACCATCTCCTGTTCCGGGCCGCCCGCATGCAGCGTGCCCGTACTGCCGACATTGGCCAGCGCGCCGTTGTCCATCTGCGCGATCATCGCGTCAACCACATCCACCCGTGTATCGAGATTGTCCATCAACGCCAGCACGCTGACCGGCCTCAGCCCCGTCATATGCAGCATCAGCCCCACCGAATGGGTCGCCTGCAGATGGCCCTGGCCGCCTCCCGAGCGTTCCGGATCGCTGTAGACATCGCCCGGGCCGGTAACCGGGTATTGGTACAAGTTGTCGTGGACCCTGTCATCGCCCCGGTACAGCGAAATGACGCTGGAGGCGAACATGTTGTTGATATAGCGTATCCCGCCTAACTGCCCCGAGCTGATCACCTCCTTTACCCGCAGCACATGGGGGTTGTAGTTCCAGGGGTAGCCGATGATCAACTGGCATCCGTTCGCACGGCTGAGTTCGGTCAGATGGCGCGCGTGCGCCGCGAGCAGGGTCATCGGCTTTTCCAGGACCACGTGCAGCCCCTGTTCCAAGCAGGCGCGCGCCGCCTCGTAATGGGCGGCATGCCACACCGCGATCACGACGCCGTCCAGCTGCTCCTGCGCCAGCATCTCGCGAATGTCGGTATAGGTTTGCTCCACGCCATAGTGCCGGGCCGCCTTGTCCAGCACATCCGCGCGCACGTCGGCCAGGGCGACAAGGCTGGCGTTGGGATTGGCCTGCAGCGCGGGAATATGGGCGGTCGTTGACCACCAACCGGTTCCGATGACGGCGATTCGGGCTGTGTTGGGCATGGGAGTTTCCAGTTTTCAGTTTTGAGTTTTCAGTGGCTGCGTTCGATCTGGAACACGAGTGAATGGTGGCTAGTGAATTTCACTAGCCGCCAGCAGGGGTCTGACCTCATCCCGCATCCTGATCGTCTCGGTCATCACATCCACCTGGTCACAGTCCATCCACGGATCGTGTTCATACTCCAGCGTCAGGTAGCCGCTGTAGCCCGCGGCCTCGAGCAGCTCGACCACGGCGGGGAAGTCGATCACCCCGTCATCCCAGCGCGCCTGCAGCTTGTCGCGGCAAGCCTGCCGCAAATGGACATGGCCGGTGTAAGGGACGAGGGGATCCACGTCTGCCGGCTCATAACCCTGCGCCACAAAGTGGGAATAATCCAGCACGATTTTGAGCGCGGGATTCCTCTGCAGAAATGTCGAAGTATCGAATGGACTTTCCAGCACCGACTCAACGTGCGGCTCAAACAGAAATGTCACATTCTCGGCCGCGGCCAGCGTCGCGAGTTCGTTCATCGCCGCTGCCGACAGCGCCACCGCCTCCTCGTGGGATATGCCCACCTGGTCAACGCCAGGCAGCACCAGCACCGACGGGATGCGCGCAGCGGTACAAAAATGGAGTACCTGCTTGAACGTCTCCAGATTGGCGGCCCGTACGCTCTCATCGACCGAATTGATCGGCCTGTCGTCAAATCCATCCCCGAAAACGTAGAGCAGATTGCTGAGCGGGAGACCGGCCTCGGCTACGCGCCGCGCCTGCCCCTCTGGATCGCGTTCAATCTCGCGCGAGTCGAGCAACGCGCCGGGCGCGGCGATCAGGTCCATCGCCTGCACCCCCAGCGCCTGCAATATCGCGGCCGATTCCGGCAAACTGGCCCCCACATAGGCCCAGGCCGCGCCGGCAAGTTTCATGGCGGTCATGGTTGTCTCCAGGTAGTAGTCAGCATTTAGTTTCGCAACACTGTATCATTGGGTTGAGTACAATTACCGAGATCATGGAACTGGCTAGGTGGAACTGCCCATTTTCTTGATCTTTTACTTAATCTTTGTCTGATTTTTTTACTTACAAGCCGAAATCTACCACGGACAAGTAAAAGGTTTCTAACAGGGAAGAGAATTATACAAAGGGGTGTGCAAAAATATTTCTCATAGGCAGAAGTGCAAAATATCACCACAGCTCCTCGTTCTTAACTAAGGGTGTGCTTGGATATGATGAAATTCGATCTACCTGTGTGACTAAAGCACCAACATCAGCCGGAATTCAGTCGATAGGCCCGTAAGGATAGGCGAGGCGACAGCTTGATTGTCGATGACTCTAGGTGTCTGGGCACTTGGCGAACACCAAATGGACATGTTCGCACACGTCTTTGTTGAGGCCTTTACATGAATCCTATTACTACATCCTTTACTCACAAGTCGAAATTTATCAGAGATTGTAACTACTAAGCCATAGGATAACAGGCCAGGGATCAGACGGAAAGCAAACGGTAAGCTAATGTGAATCCAATGGTAGATGCGTTAGAATGTATATTATGAGCGACTACGTGGCAGCCGATCGTGAGCAACTGAAGCGATTAGACCAAGAGAGCCTGATCGAGTTGATCCTGGTTTTGCAGGAGCAATTGGCAGCGCATCAGGTGTTGATCCAGGCATTGCAGGATCAATTGGCGAAAGACAGTCGCAACAGCGGCAAGCCGCCGAGCAGCGACGGTCTGAAGAAGCGCAGAAGCCAGAGTCTGCGTCAGTCTGGCAAGCGTCCGCGCGGGGGGCAACCTGGTCACAAAGGCCAGACTTTGACGCAAGTGGAAGAACCGCAGCATGTCATCCGCCATGCGCTGCCGGGTTGCCCGCACTGCCAAACAGAGTTGAAGGCGGTGGCTGCCGTGGGCCAGGTGAAACGGCAGGTGTTCGATATTCCGCCGCTGGGCATCGAAGTGACCGAGCATCAGGCAGAGGTCAAGCAGTGTCCTGGCTGTGGCGTGCGCGTGAAGGCTGCCTTTCCGGCCGGCGTGAGCCAACCGACCCAGTATGGCCCGCGTCTGAAAGCGCAAGCCTGCTATCTGCACAACTATCAGTTGATACCGCTGGCGCGCACGACCGAGTTGCTGACCGATTTCTACGGACAAGCGCCCTCGGAGGCGGTCATCATCACAGACAGCCGTCAACTGGCGCCCCGCACTCAAACGAGTCGGGCGCACATCCAACAACAGCTCCTCGCCGCGCCTGTCGTCCATTTCGATGAGAGCGGCTTGCGTGTCGAGGGTCGGTTACAGTGGCTGCACGTGGCCAGCACAGCCAAGCTGACCCACTACCATGTCCATGACAAACGGGGGCATGTCGGCATGCGAGCCGGCGGCATCTTGCCCCGCTACCAGGGCGTTGCTCTGCATGACCACTGGGCCTCCTACCTCCAGTTTCCCGACTGCCAGCACGCATTCTGCAACGTCCATCATCTGCGCGAACTGCGCTTTGTGTTCGCGCAATACGGCCAAGCATGGGCTGCGAAGATGGCCCACTTGTTGCGCACCATCAAAGCCGAAGTCGCATCGACCCCGGAACCGCACACTGCCTTACCCCCAGAGCGCTTGACCCACTACGAGGCCGAGTACGAGGCGCTCATTGCCCAAGGATTCGCCGCCAACCCGCCCCCTGAACAGACCCTACCCAGACCACGCGGTCGCCCCAAACAA
The DNA here is from genome assembly GCA_965221345.1 of Caldilineaceae bacterium. GTDB lineage: Bacteria > Chloroflexota > Anaerolineae > Caldilineales > Caldilineaceae > Bin5. The sequence goes on along the minus strand of CBDCSD010000002.1, from coordinate 1,977,304 downwards.
TCGCCTCCAAAAAACTTGCTCGACCGCCTGCTCAAACATAAATCTGGCGTCTTGGCCTTTATGTATGACTTCCGCATCCCCTTTGACAACAACCAGGCCGAGCGCGATGTGCGCATGATCAAGGTGCAACAGAAAGTCTCTGGCGCCTTCCGCACACTAGAGGGCGCCGATACCTTCTGCGCCATCCGTTCCTATATCTCAACCGCTCGCAAACACGGCCTCAATGCCATTGATGCCATCTACAACGCATTCCTTGACCAACCCTTCATCCCTTCTACAAATCAGGCTTAGTAGTTACGTTTTGAGTTTTCAGTTTTTAGTAAACCCCAGTGGCTAGCGGGTAGTGATTGGGGCTCGTTGACATTTGGCTAAGCTGAGTATTGCAAGATCAGAGTATGGCCTATCCACGAAGGGGCACGGAGAACACCTTAACACCTTTTTATCCGCGGAGGGACACGGAGAACACCTTAACACCTTTTTGTCCGCGGAGGACGCGGAGGGGCACGGAGAAGACCTTAACACCTTTTTATCCACGAAGGGCCGCGGAGGGGCACGGAGAAGACCTTAACACCTTTTTGTCCGCGGAGGACGCGGAGGGGCACGGAGAACACCTTAACACCTTTTTATCCACGGAGGGACACGGAGGGGCACGGAGAAGACCTTAACACCTTTTTGTCCGCGGAGGACGCGGAGGGGCACGAAGAACACCTTAACACCTTTTTATCCGCGGAGGACGCGGAGGGCCGCGGAGGGGCACGGAGAACACCTTAAACCCTTTTTATCCACGAAGGGCCGCGAAGGGGCACGAAGAACACCTTAACACCTCTTTGTCCGCGGAGGACGCGGAGGGCCGCGGAGAACATCTTAAACCCTTTTTGTCCACGAAGGGCCACGAAGGGGCACGAAGAACACCTTAACACCTTTTTGTCCGCGGAGGACGCGGAGGGCCGCGGAGGGGCACGGAGAACACCTTTGCCACCGCAGATTATGGTCGTAGAACACGAGTATCAGGCGAGAAACGGGCCAATGCTGCCCGCAGACGTCCTGCATATGTCACATTTTGAATAGTCTTCACCAAGTGTCAACGACCCCTAGTAACCCCACTGGTAGGCGGTTGTCTGAAGCAGGATTTGCAGGATTTTCGGGGATTTTCGGGATTGCAGGCGATCGGTTGATGGCTGGTCGGCGGAACCTTTTGGGGTCGGTTGGAAGGGCGGATTACGGTTCTTCCTTTGGGTGCATTTCCAATTGTGTTGGAGATGACGAGAAGCTTGCGTTGCCGGCGGATACCTGGTGCAACAGATGTGGTCCCATATTGGATTCATTTCAGATGCAGTTTCCCGGGCAGGTTGTCTTTGAGCCAATTCGTGCTAAACTTGGAGGACGAGTTAGGACAAGTGAATAAAGGAGAAGCCCTATGTCTGCACTGAGCGCCGCCTCTCTCCAATACAGCTTGACGGAGGAGGAACGGCGGACTTTCAACGAGACTGGTTTGCTCTATGTCAGGAATGCCCTGTCGCCGGAGCAGGTGGAACATGGTGTCGCCCTGACGGAGCGCATCCACGAGGCCAAGTTGGCGGAGGGGCAGGACCCGCGCAAGGCGCTGTTTTACCCCAATTTCATCCCTGATGACCCCTTTTTTGTCGATCTGGTCGACTACGAACGCGTCCTGCCCAAGGTATGGGGGATTCTGGGCTGGAACATATTCCTCTATCACGCACATCTGATCGTGACGCCGCCGAACGGGGAAGCGCCAAATGACAAGACGTTCAGCTGGCATCAGGACAGCGGCCGCGTCAACGTCGAGATGGAGAGCCATCCACGGCCGCGCCTGTCGCTCAAGGTGGCCTATTTCCTGTCGGACACGAGCGAGCCGGGAAGGGGCAACTTCTGGGTTGTGCCCCGCGGCCATCTGCAGGATACGATCGAAAGACCGGCCAGCGGCGTCGGCCAGCCGGAGGGGGCGACGCCGGTGCTGGCCAAACCGGGGGACGCCGTGTTCTTTGATCGCCGCCTGTGGCATACGGCCAGCCCCAACTGGTCGGATATGACGCGGCGGGTGCTGTTTTACGGTTACGGCTACCGCTGGTTGCGTACGAAAGATGATATGACGGTCGAGAGTCTGTGGGAGAGCAGCAGCCCAATCTGCCGCCAGTTGCTGGGCTGGAGCGTCAATGCCAACGGCCGTTTTTCGCCGACGGACGAAGACGTGCCGCTGCGGATGTGGTTGCGGGAGCATAGCCCAGCGGAAGCGGAATAGGGCTTAACTGCGAGAAGAGAGGGGAGAGGAGTGAGAAGAGAGAGGCCGGGAGGCGGCTTCTCTCTTTTTCGGTGTTGCTTGGTCCTTCTTGTTCCCTGGGGGATGGTCTATTTGTACGGCCAGGCGATCTCGAGGAAGGGCTGATCCATCCCTGCTTCTTTGTCCATGGGTCTGGTCATGTAGACTTCGCGCGGGGAGCCGGCGATCTGGTGGCCGTTCTCTTCGATCCACTTATAGACCGCGTCATAGTAACCCAATATCTCCGGGAAGTGCGCCTGCCGCAGGGTGAGTAATGTATAGGCGACGGCGCCGCCTTCCAGGGTTCCGCTTTGGATGTCGCCGTTCACTGTGGGAACCGTCTTGACGGGGATGCCGACCTCGACCGGCCCGTTGTGCTCCTCGTTCACGTGTCCGTGATAGATGGCGACCGGCTTGCCATCCTGTTCAACACCCGTTGCGGCAATTAACTCCGCCAATTGCTCATACGATTCCCGCAGGTGGTCGTGCAGTTCGCCGATGTAGACATGGCGCGTGATGCTGAGCAGCTGGCGATCCGGCTGTTCTGTCGTCTTGACTGTGGGGGCCATCTGTTTCTCCTTTTTTTGCAGCTCGTATAGCGAGCCATTGACGGGAATGTAAATCGCAAGGGATTGTTCCTGGGCGCGACGAAGGCCGGGAAGGATGGCGCTTTCGGTGTAGGGCGGCGCGTCTCGTAGGTGCAATTCGCTTTGCGGCAGCCAGCGCTTGTAGATGGCCTGCCACATGGCTTCGCGGCGACGGGCATAGTGATGAAAGACGGCATAGACTCCGCCCCCCAGTTGCTGGACGCCGACAGGTCCATGCGGCTGAAGTGATGCGCTCTCGTCAAGCAGAATGCCGGCATCGACCCGCATTTTGTCTTTGGCGGTGATGCCTTCGTTGGGGCGGTCGCGGCAAACCTGGACGTAGGTGGGCGCGACTTGTGGGTCGAAGGCGGACGCGCCGGCTCCACCGGATAGGCCTGGGTGTTGTTGGAGCATAGTCCAGACGGCTTCACTGTCCGCTTCGGCGCCGACGCAGGGTATGTAGACCAGTTCATGATCGGGTCGTTGGCGAAATTCAGGCTGTAGATGGAGCGGCTCCCAGTTATTGGCAAACAGTGTGGGAGGCCGCTGCGTACGAAAGGTGCGGGGGCTGGCCTGGAAGCGTTTCTTGAACGCGCGGCCAAATGCGGCAGGCGTCTCATAGCCAGCGGCCAGCGCGATCTGCGTCACCGGATCACTGCTGAATATCAGCCGGCGGGCCGCCCATTCGAGGCGAATGCGGCGCACGTAGTCGCTCGTTGTCTCGCGCAGATAGGCGGCGAAGATGCGGTGAAAGTGAAACGGCGAGAAGCCGGCCACGGCGGCCAGCGCCTCGACGGTCAGGGACGCGTCCAGGTTCTCCTGGATGTGGAGGAGTACGGCGTTGAGCCGCTCACGATGAAGGAGGATCGTATCCTCACGCGTCTGCACTGCCTGTGGGGTCATCATGCGGCCAGTATAGCAGAATCATAAATGGCAAACTATCCCATCCTTGCTCTTTTTGCATGCTGGTTGTTACGTTCGTATGCGCTAATGTGTTTCCCCAATGGAACCAAGTGGTTCCGCGGAACTGCAGGGGGTTAGTGGATAGTGGATAGTGGATAGTGGCCGGAGAAAGGTGCGGCGGTAGCGGGTTGGGTTTCGCTGTCTGAATCAGGATTTGCAGGATTTGAGGATTTTCAGGATGGCTGGCGACCGGTGGGGAACGGTAGGGGATAGGGGATAGGCGTTAGGGGCCGGAGAACAGTGCGGCGCTGGCGGGGCGTGGTTTTGGAGGGGGGCGTTGCGGGGGGAGTCCCCCCGCACAAGGGAGGGCCGCGGGAACTGCAGGGGATAGTGGATAGGGGATAGTGAAGAACACCTTGGTTTGTCTCACTCAGGGTCGGGGATGCCGGTTGGGGGTGAGACGCTGGCGGTAGCGGTATGCGACTTTTGTGAAGAGTCGTGGTATCGAGAGGGATCGACATTGGTTAACGGGCGCAGGGGCTGTTTTCGGCTGCGCGCAATTCAGAGGAGGAATCTTCGATGCAGATCACAGCAGTTACACCTTTTGTGGTTGACGCCGGCTGGCGCAGTTGGATCCTGGTAAAGGTAGAGACGGACGAAGGCGTCACCGGCTGGGGGGAGTGCAGCGACCAGGCCGTGAACGGGGTGACGGGCGCGATTCGTGACCTGACGCCGCTGGTGATGGGCCGCGATCCGAGGGCGTTTGAACAGCGCTGGTGGGATATGTACCGCGCGTTTCAGTCGAGCCCGGGCGGCATCGGCGCGAAGGCGATTGCCGGCATCGAGCTGGCGCTGGTGGATATCGCGGCGCGGGCGCGGGGCTGCTCGGTGGTCGAACTTTTCGGCGGGCCGCTGCGGGACAGCGTGCGCGTCTACTGGTCACATTGCGGAACCAGCCGCATCCGCGTGCATGAATTGATGGGCACGCCGCCGCTGCGTTCGATGGACGATGTAGCTGCGCTGGGACGGGAGGTCGTTTCGAAGGGATTTACCGCGCTCAAGACGAACATTCTCTTTCCGGGCGATCCCGGTTTTGTCTACTTTCCGGGACGGAATCCGGGCGGCGCCACCGATCAAGTGGCGTCAAACGAACTGATTGATCATATTGTTACTTTGATAGGCACCTTCCGCGATGCGGTTGGGCCACAGTTCGACCTGTTGCTGGACCTGAACTTCAACTTCAAGCCGGAAAGCTGTCTGGAGATCGCGCGCGCGCTGGAGTCGCTTCACCTGATGTGGCTGGAGATCGATCTCTACGAACCGGTGGCGCTGGCGGAGGTGCGACGCAAGACGAGCACGCGCATCTGCACGGGCGAGACTCTTTACTACGAGCGCCAGTTTCTGCCCTATCTGCAGGCGCGGGCGTCAGATTATCTGATGATAGATGTGCCCTGGAACGGCTTTATGCCGTCGAAGCGGGTGGGTGAGTTGGCGCAGACGTTCCAGATGAACATTGCCCCACACAACTACTACAGCCATTTGTCGTCGTTCATCGGCGCGAGCCTGTGCGCGGTGCTGCCCAATGTGAAGATCATGGAGATCGATATCGACGACGTGCCCTGGAAGGACGAGATGGTGACCAACCCTCCTGAAATCAACGATGGGTATATGACCATCCCTTCGGGGCCGGGATGGGGCGTCGAGATCGTGGAGGAGGCGGTGCGAGCGCATCCGGTGGGTTAGCCGGTTGCATGGTTTGCGAGCGCGGGCCTGTTCAGCGGCGGATGCGAATCACCTCGCCGACGATGCGCGTAGGGCCGTCGGGGCCGGGGATGGGGCGATTGGGCGTGCCCTGACCGGTCGAGATGTAGAGTGTTCCGTCAGGCGCGAGGGTGATATTGGTGGGCATGTCCAGCCCGTCGGCCAGAATGGTTGAGTCGACGCCCGCCTGAAGGGGGCGCGAGCCAGACTCGCCGGACGGTGCATAGACAGTGACGCGTCCGCTGTAGCGCAGATAGCCACCGTGCAGGGGAGGCTGGTGCGGGTCGAAGAGATCGTGGGAGGGATCAAGCGGGTCGGCGTGCCCGCTGGACATCTCGACGACGAAGATGTTGCCGGCGTGATCGACGGCGACATCGATCGCGGTTGTCAGACCAAGGACTGCGTCTTCGATCGCGCCGGTATCGGGGTCTACGCGCACGACGGCGCTGTCGCCGGGAATGAAGGGGATCGTCTCACCTTCAATTACCAGGGCGCCGGAGAAGAGAGTCACCAGCAGATCGCCGTTACGCGGGTCCACGGCCACGCCGGTGGGCACCGACTGCTGGCCGCTGGCGAGTGCGCCGAACTGTGTGATTTTGCGGCGGGCGCCGTCGGCGATATCGACAACGGAGAGTGCATTGGCGGTGCTCTCGGCCAGATAGATTTGGGAATGGTCGCGCGAGAAGGCAATGCCGTTCATGTTGCTTAGCGCGGAGAGATTGCGCCCCTTGTGTTTGTAGGGACTGATCTCGTAGAGGCCGATGCGGTCATGGCCGCCGTCAACGCTGAGATAGAGGTGGCCATCAAGGTGGCGCAGCAGATCGCCCGGTCCGCTGACCTCATCGCGCCAGGTAGAGTAAACCTTGAGCGCGTTGTAGGTAGGCAGGTGGCGAAACCAGATAATGCTTTCGCCTTCATCGCTGAAATCGCCATCGTGGTTGGTGTCCTGGAAGTGGGTGAGTCTGCCGCTCAACTGCTGGGGATCGACGGCATTGTAGCCGCTGCCAGCCTCCGCCACCATCAGCGAACCATCCGGCAGGACAACGACGCCGCGGGGGTTGGTCAGCCCGGTCAGAACGGTTTCGATGAGCGGCCCATTCCGGGCGGCGGGGCCGTCACTGGAGCTTTCCTGGTCGGCATTGCGGTTGTCGGATGCAAGCGGGTGCTGGGCGACGCACGCCGCGAGGACGAACGCCGCGAAGAGCGCACTGGCGGCGGCGGCAAATGCCTTAACGGGTCGTTGTTTGAACACAGGCTATGTCCACAGGAGGGAGTATTCGGTCTGTTGATCGAAAAGTTGCACCTTGTCGCCGTCGAACTGCAGTCGCACCGGATCGCCAATCTGCAAGGGCTGGCTGGGGTCTGCCAGAACGAAGAGATGAAGGTCCTCGATGCGCACATCGACCAGGTTGTCGCGGCCCAGCGGCTCGACGACAAAGACTTCGCCAGTTGTGCCTGCATCTGGTTCTTCGCCGCCATGCTGAAGCAGAGTGATATTCTCCGGACGGATGCCGACGACTACCCGCCCGTTGTTCACGGCCCGACCTCCCCGATCTGGCGGTAGTTCCATCTCAAAGCCCTGACGCCGCACCAGATAGCGATTGCCTTCCTGTACGATCTGGGCATCGAACAGATTCATGGGCGGGTTGCCGACGAAACCGGCGATGAAGACCGTGCGGGGCCGCTCGTAGAGTTCGGTGGGCGGCGCGTAGGCCTGCAGCTTGCCTTCCTGCATCACGGCGATGCGGTCGGCCATGGTCATGGCCTCGACTTGATCGTGGGTCACGTAAATGGAGGTGATTCCGAGATCCAGTTGCAGGCGTTTGATCTCGCTGCGCATGGTCAGGCGCAGACGGGCATCCAGGTTGGAGAGGGGTTCATCGAAAAGAAGCAGGCTTGGCTCCTTCACAAGCGCCCGGCCGAGGGCCACGCGCTGCTGCTGCCCACCGGAGAGTTGCGCGGGCCGCCGGTCCAGCAGCTGGCCGATGCCCATCATATCGGCGACCCGCTGCACGCGCTGTTCCGTCTCTGCTGTGGGCGTCTTTTTGAGTTTGAGGGGGTAGCCGATGTTTTGGCGGACGCTCATATGGGGGTAGAGGGCGTAGCTCTGGAAGACCATGCCGATGTTGCGGTCTTTGGGGGCGATCTGATTGACGACGCGGTCGTCGAAGCGGATCTCGCCTGCGGATGGTTTGTAGATGCCGGCCACCATCAGCAGTGTTGTTGTCTTGCCGCAGCCGGAAGGGCCGAGGAAGGCAACGAACTCTCCGCTCCGGATGTCGAGAGTAATGTTGTCGGCACCGGTTACATTGCCCCAGCGTTTGGTCAAGTCGTTCAGTTCGACGCGCACTAGTTGCCCCCTTTGCTGCCACCGCCGTAGATATTCAGCAGAGCCTCCTGGGTGAAGATAAAGAAGATCAGCACAGGAATCAGTTGGAAGAGACCGATGGCCGCCACTCTGTTCCAGCTGACGAAACTGGTATCACCGGAGAAGCGGTTGATGTAGACCGGCAGATTGGCGACTTTCGAGCCGATTGTAAAGGTAAAAGGGATAAGATAGGCGTTCCAACCTTGAATAAACATGAAGATGGAGAGGGCCGCCAGGCCGGGGCGAATCTGCGGTAGAAGAATCTCCCACCATACGCGAAAGCGACTGGCGCCATCAATGAGGGCAGCCCGCTCCATATCCCAGGAGAGGTTGTCGAAGAAGCCTTTCATCAGCCAGATACCCAGCGGGAGGTCCAGTGTGACCATCACGAGGGCGACGCCGCCGACGGTATTGAAGCCGAACAGATTGCCGATTAGAGGGATGCCGCCGATGAAAAGCAGCACTTGAAAGATGGCGATCAGGAGCATTTCGGGGCGGAAGGCGTGCAGGACCATGGTCATGCCCAGAAAGCCTTTGCGGCCCGGGAAATTCATGCGGGAGAGCGCGTAGGCGGCGAGGGCGGAGATAGAGCCGACGCCAACGACCATGCTCATGCCGATTCCAAAGGAGTTGAGGGTCGCCTTCCACACACCCGGTTCGGACAGAAATTGCCAATTTTCGAGGGTCAGGCCGCCGAGATTGCCCTGCGCGTCCAAAGGAAGAAGGCCGTTGGTGCGCTGCGAGAAGGTGGCGATCAGGACCCAGGCGTAGCCGACCAGGATCGGCAGGATCGAAATTGAGAGCAGCAGATAGGGGAGCGCCTGTCCGGGTTTGATACGCCTGGAGCGCAGCGTCATCTGTACAGTTGAGAGCGTTCCTGCGACCCTCACCGGTCCTACTCCATCATGCAATTTTCAGCCCTCCCTTCCTGTTTGCATCTTTGTTCTGTCAGAAAGGCTCTTTCGACAGGGCCGGGCGCAGACCCCACCCACATTTTACAGCACATCGATTTTCGGTTCCTGGACCAGGTCGTTGAAGCGGAAGACCCGCAGATAAATTATAGACAGGGTGGCGCCGATGACAACGAGTACAAAGCCCCAGGCCGCGCCATAGGCCCACTGATTCGAGCCGAAATAGGTTTGCAAGGCGCGCTTATAGGCTGTCAATGCCCACACCTCGGTCGTGAACAGACCTGGTCCGCCGTTGGTGAGCAGCAGGATATACTCGAATGAGACGAGCAGCGAGAGCGTCTGGTAGGTGACGACGAAAAGCAGGGGCCAGCGCAGCAGAGGCAGGGTTATATCACGGATGAGCGCCAAGTTGCCGGCGCCGTCGACCTTGGCGGCGATGATCAGGTCGGCCGGGATCGCTTCGATGGCAGAGGTGAAGATAATCATTCCGAACGAGGCGCCGACGAAGCCATTGACGAGCACGACAAACACCCAAGGCGATTCCGGGATCCAATAGGGTAGATGTTCGACGCCGAGCAAGCCGAGAAACTGATTGAGAATGCCGTAGGGGGGCTGCTGGGCGATGCGCTGCCACATGACGATGTAGACGACGGATGGGGTGATACGGGGCAGAAGCCACAGCAGTCGGAAGAAGAATCCGACTCGCCGGCTGACATGGGCCGTCAGGAGGGCGAGCAGCAGCGCCAGACCAACGTTAAAGAACAGAAGGGTAAGGATGACGTATTGGAAAGTATTGCGCAGGATTTTGGGGAAGAAGCGGTCGCTGAACATGCGCTTGTAGTTGTCGAGGCCGACATAGGTCCAAGGCTCGCTGAAGTTGGCGCTGGAGAGATCGGTCAGGCTGAGGATGAAGAGGATGATGGCAGGTAGAAAGAAGAAAACGATGACCAGCACGGTGCCCGGCGCCATGAAATTCAGTGCGTCGAGCGAGGCACGGAAGGCGGGTTTCTGCTCGCTGGCTTCCCGCAGGAGGACGAAGCCGCCGACGAGGAGAAGCAGCAGCGCCAGGAAGGCAACGGACAGCCCCCACTGCGCCTCAACTACTACTTTCTGCTTTTGAGCGATCTCTTGTGAAGCGGTAAATGCGCTCCAGACGGCTACAGCAGCGACTGCGGTGACGAGGATGGCCAGGAGACCATGCCAGGGTGCGGAACGGCCCGGCAACAGGGTGATCGCCCCCAACGCCAGGGCGAAGGCACCGGCCAGGGGGGCCAGGAAGAGCCAGAGCGAACTGCGATAGAGGAGCCCGCCGTCGATCGTCTCTACAAGAGGCATTGTTGCGGCCTGCAGACCGGTCAGCGAGAGTGCAACGCGCTGATCGGCGATGATGACGAAGCGCAGCCAGGGCAGAACGAAACAGCCAAGCAGAACCAGACCGGCAGCCAAGAGCAGCCAGCGGCCGCGAGCGGCGCGGGGGGCCTGGATTGCGGTTTCTGTCTGATTCGTCACCATCGGCCAGTTGTGAAGGAGGTGAGAGCGGAGAGTAAGGGTGGGGATGCCTTACTCTCCATGGTGCAGTTCTCAGGTCTGAATTTACTCAATTATCACATTGTCGCCCAGTTCGTTCTGGAGTTGTTCGATGACGACCTCAATCGCTTCTGAGGGTGAGAGATCGCCGGACTCGACTGCCTGGATGCCCAGGTAGTAGGCTTCCGACCAGGCGCTCCAGTAGGGGCTGTTGGGCAGGAAAGTCGTGTACTCCAACAGGGGGAGCGTGGCGCTCAGGAACTCGGCGCTTGTGTAGGCGTCGTGGTCGGCCTGCGAATTGAGGATTCCCAGGTGACCGCTATCAACCGCATAGGGCGTGTTCAGCTCCTTGACCGTCGTCTTGGCAAGCAGAAGCAGCGCCAGATCCGGGTGCTCGCTCTGGCTGCTGATCATATAGACCAACGGATGGGTCAGGGTGATGGGGCGCCCAATGCCGCCTTCCATGCAGGGAATCGGCGCGTAGCCGACATTCTCGAAGAGATACTCTTCGCCGCCCACATCCTGGAGATAGTTGGTGTGCCAGCTGGCCCAGCGCCAGGTTCCTTCAAAGACGAACATCACGTTGGTGAAGCTGGCAGTGTACTCTTTGTGGTAGTCCCAGTCGCCGTCCAGCTTGTTGGCGCCGATAATCTTGCGCTCGTGGACCGCGTTGTGAAGCAGCTCATAGACGGTCTGGGCGGCAGCGGTGTCGAAGGCGAGCGCGTCCATATCGCTCTCGATTTCGCCGCCGGCGGCAAAGTAGTAGTAGAGGAAGTCCGGCCCGTTGGAGGGGCGGTGCCACCAGCCCTCGCCCTCTTTGACGACCCCGGCCGCCACTGCCTGTTCAGCGGTGTCGAACATATCCTGCCAAGTGAAGTCACAGCTCTCGATGCGGCCCGTAAGGCCCTCAATCTCCTCTGCGCTCCAGCCCAGTTCCGACAGGAGAGACTTGCTGAAGTAGAGGGGGCGGGCTTCGGCGTCCTGGGGGATGCCCCAGATTTTGCCGTTGAGCATGGTCGATTCCCAGAGGGAGTCGATGACATCTTCGAATTCGGCAAATTCGCCGCTGTTGACCTGTTCGGAGATGTCGACGAGATAGCCGGCCGTGGCCCAGTCGCCGATATGCTCGTGGCCGGAAACGATGATGTCTGGAGCCTCGCCGGCGTCCGAAGCCAGTTCGAACTCGGTCTTGTAGTCGCCCCAGTCAGTGTCGTCCTGGATGGTTTCCAGGGCGATGCGGCGGTTGTCGTCGCTGCCTTCCAGCACGGCGTTGGCGGCGTCGACGGCGGCGGACAGGTTGTCACAACGGCCGTTCTCGTAGGGCGGGCTGGCTTTGCAGCGGGCCACCAGGTTGACCGTCATGATCTCATCGGCGGCGGCCGGCGCGGCTTCCTCCTCGGCTGCGCCGGTATCGACCTGGACGGGGGCCGCGGGCGCTCCGCAGGCCGAGACGATAAGTGCCAGCGCAATCACGAGCGCCAGCAATACGAAAGGTTGACGATTCATGGAATCCTCCTCTGTGAACTACGTGGGGTGCTAGGAGCTAACGTGCATCAGAAATCACCTTCTGTTGGTGGAGCTACTATACCATACATTCTTACTGCGGATAAGTGTCGCGGAGAATCGTTAAGGGCGACGCAAGGTGTGGTTAAGAGTTCGAGCCTGTGGGTTAGATTCCGGTAAAGGTTCGGTGAACAGCGCGGGAGGAGGATTCCCATGCGGAGAAGACGTGAAAGCAGATTCAGACATAGGCCGGAACAGATCGAGACAAAGCCTCGGCAGACGCCGAGGCCTCGTGGTAAGATTAGGTAAGCGGGGGCAGGGATCACACCATGCGGCAGCTGTTCTCGAGGCGGCCCAGTTTCTCGATCTCGATGACGACGGTATCGCCGTCTTTCATCCAGACCTGCGGGTCGCGGCCCATGCCGACGCCGTGGGGAGTGCCGGAGAGGATCACATCTCCCGGCTCCAGGGTGAAGGCATTGGAGCTGAATTCGATCAGTTCGGCCACGCCGAAGATCATCTCGCGCGTATTGCTCTCCTGCATGACTTCACCGTTGAGGAGGCAGCGGATGCCGAGATTCTGGGGATCCGGCACCTCGTCGGCGGTTACAAAGGCGGGACCGATGGGGCAGAAGGTGTCGAGGCTTTTGCCCCGGATCCATTGGGGGTCGCCCAGCTGCAGGTCGCGGGCGCTGACGTCGTTGGCGCAGGTGTAGCCGGCTACGTAATCGAGCGCGTCGGCGCGGCTGACATGGCGAGCGGTCTTGCCGATCACCACAGCCAGTTCGGCCTCGTAGTCCACTTCTGCAGTCAGGGCCGGGCTCCAGACGATTTCGTCGCCGGGGCCGACGATACTGGTCGTGAACTTGGTGAAGATGACGGGATCATCCGGGGGCGGGGTATTCGTTTCGCGGCAGTGGTCCAGGTAGTTCAGGCCGATGGCGACGATCTTGGCGGGCCGGTCCATGGGACAGAGGAACTTGACGCTGCTCCTGGCGACGGAGTCGGTCACCGTTCCGGTCTTGCCGGCCAGAATATCGCACCAGGCGGCGTCGGTGACTTCGATGGTGTCGCCGCTGGCGACGCCGTACACTGTTTTTCCGTTATGTTCAAACCGCAACCATCTCATCTGATCTGCTCCTCGGCGAATTGGCTTGATAGGGTTAAGTAAGGGTGAATGCGCCCCGGTTTGAAAGGGGCGGGATGCGCGGCACGGTTGGGAGAAACGATTATTCGATCTTGCCGGCGGCGAGCGCCTGCCTGAAATGGTCAACTGTGCGGGCGACGCCTTCATTGAGGGGCGTATACGGCACCTCGCTTAGCAGGCTCTGCAAGGGCTGTTCATTCTGCGCCTCCGCGAAGGGCAAGGGGGTATCTTCGTAAGTGATGCGGCCGGCAACTCTCGGTTCGGCGGCAACGATGGCGTCTACGACCTCTGACATATGGGCAACGCTGCCGCGGATGTTGAAAACCGAGGCACCTTGGTAGGGCAGGCGGGCCAGAGCAATGAATGTCCGCGCGACATCATCGGCGTACTGGTAGCCGCAGGTCCCGCCGAAAGAGATGTGATAGGCTTCGTCTTTGGCCGCGGCCAGCATGGCCTGCGTGGGGGTAGAGGTCATTCCCTGATCGCGCGCGGGGCCGTAGACGGTGTAGGGCCGCAGCGCCAGGCTGGCGATGCCGTCGTCCTGCCAGTAGATACGGGCGGTGCCTTCGTTGGCCCCTTTGTAAACTCCGTACAGATTGAGCGGGTGGAGGGGGTCGCCGTCTTGCACTTCGGGCCCGTAGAGGTCGGCGCCACCGTAGACGGCCATACTGCTGGCGTAGACCACTGACGAGATGCCGGCCCGTTTGGCCGCCTCGAACACGTTGACAGTGCCGACGACGTTCACGGCCGCGCCGAGCGAGGGATTGGCCTTACAGAATGGCACCTGCAATGCGGCCAGATGAATGATGCGGTTGGCCCCGCTTGCTTCGACGGCACGGGCGACGGCTTCAGTGTCGGTTATGTCGTCCTGGACAAAGTCAATCCGTGCGATCTCCTCCGGCTCCATCAGCAGTTCGAGCCGATGCCTGCTGGAACCCAGATCGTAGACCGTTACATGGAGGTTCTCGCTGACCAGGTTGCGCACGACCCAGGCCCCCAGGCAGCCCAGCGCGCCGGTCACAAAAAATCTTTCGTCAGCCATCAGTCACGCTCGTCATTTGTGTATTGGGGTTTTCGCTGCACCGGCACAGCCATGCCCCGGCTGCACGGTACAGTCAGTTTCGTGGTATCGTACCATTGACCGTCTATTTGTCAATTCTGAAGGTGGATTTGAGTTTAGCCTGAATACCGATTAAGATTGCGTAACAGATGCACAGTGCACGTGGCAGAACATGCCTCTTCGCTGCGCACATCTCACACGAAAAGCGCTACGGACTAACTCATGACTGAAAACAGTTCTGCCGCGATAGACTCTCGAGCGCTGCGCAATGCCTGCGGCCTGTTTGCTACCGGCATCACCGTCGTCACTACAGAAGTAGATGGCGACGTCCATGGCATGACAGCCAATGCGTTCATGTCGGTCTCACTAGATCCGCCCCTGCTGGTCATCTCTGTTGGGCTCAAGGCGAGGTTGCATGACTTATTGAAGCAGACCGGCCGCTATGCAGTCAGCATCCTGCGCCACGATCAGGAGGACTATAGCAGCCATTTCGCCGGCTGGCCGGTAGAAGGGTTGGAAGTCCGGTTCGAACGCTGCCATGACTACCCGGTTCTGCCCGATGCCCTGGCCTACTTTGTCTGCAAGGTGGTGGATGCCCACCCCGCCGGCGACCATACGCTGTACATTGGGCAGGTCGAATACCTGGAGCATGATGCGGGCGAGCCGGTGCTGTTCTACAGCGGGAAATACCGGCAGATGACGCCGTTGGATGAAGGTTAGGACGAATCAGCCGGCGTGGTTGGCCTTGGCCCAGCGCTCCTTCATGGCCCGCATTTCCTCGTTGATGGGGACGGTCCGGCCAGGCGCCCGGTTACTGTCATCGTAGAGCCAGTTGCCCAGATTGTCGCGCAAGACCGGTTGTCGCTGCGCCACAGGCGGCGGTTCGACCGGCTTGGTCGGGGCGGCAGCATACCAGTAGGCCACCGACGACATTTCGTTGGCGAGATGGTTGCCGTGCCCGTGCTCGATTGTCACCTTCACCTCTTTCTGAAAGCGCACGGGGTTCTCCAGATGCAACACATACGAGGTCTGGTAACCGCCGGTGTCCTCCTCGAAAATTGAGGAGCCGTTGCGCAGGAAGGCGTTTCTCTGCATGCCCCAGGCCTGGTTCAGATAGTCCTCGCTGCCGGTGCCGTGGATGTCAGGCGGCCACTTGTAGCCATCCACCCAGATCATGTCATCCCCTTCGCCCCACCAGGTTCCCTGAAAATTGGTGACGGACAGGGTGCAGCCGATATAGTGGCCGCGGCCTTGGGTCTGCAGGATGACGTAGTTGTCCTCCCAAGCCCGCCTCTCCTTGTTGACGATGTTGGCCTCCGGCCTGTTGACGGTAATTTCGTGCCCCCAGCCGCCGAAGGGATTGGCGCGTCGGAACTCGGCGTGGAAGTAGCCTCGTTCGGGCGGCATCTCGTCGACCAGTTCGTAGTCAACGTAGAAATACTGGCGATGATCTTCAGCGCTCTCGTTGACCAGTTCTACCAACGCGCGCTCGCGGAAGGGCATAGGTGCGTAACAGTTGAGCGCGCAGCCGATCTCGAACTGGTTGTTCCAGCGCGTGGAGGCGGTGAACAGTTGCGACTGATAGGAGTTGACTATCCCGCTTCCCAGACCGAAAAAGTCTCCCAGTGGCACAAGTACGCTCGGATGCGGGGCGTTGTCCCAGGTAATTTTCAGCAGGCAGTCGCGGTAGTGGTTGCGCTGGGTCATCCAGATATGCGTGATTACGCCCGGCCCGCTGATGTCGGCCAGCACGCGGGATTCGCCGGCGGGGATGGTCCAGGCATCGGAGTTACGGCCGGTGGTGTCCCAGGAGGAGGCGCGCCCGCTGCGTGCTGGGGTGATAGATGAGATGTCTGGTTGCATGGGTTTGGTGCTCCGTATCTTGTAGGTTGTCGAAACAGTTGTGAGCAGGTAAATCCGTGGATGTCAGCGTCGCGCTGCATTTTGCGCTTTTGCTACCGAGGAGCGGGACAGTTGCTGGGCCTGTCTTGCCGGCATGTGCGCTTGTTTTCGAGCAGAAAGCCAACGTGGTCGGACTGAATTTGAAGAGGTGGCTTTCTTTGACGCTGATCTTCTCTTCCCCTATAATGTACCATGATCTCTGAGCCAGAGTGAATCCCATTCAAAAACTGTACTCCGTCAGTTGGCGCCGATTCCAGGAACTTGGATATTCGCGTAAACTGCACTGGCGCAATAGGGGTACGGGTTGTTAATGTGGAGGCGCCTCGAACTCAGATCATCCGGTAAATCACCATGAGAACAGGAGCCAAACCAATGACACGTCAGCAGAACACGGACAATGGAGCTCGCAATGTAGGTCGCCGCGCCTTCCTGAAGATGATGGCCGCCGGCGCCGCTGCGGGCGCGCTGGCCGCGTGCGCGGCCGGCGCGCCCGCGGAGCAGGCCGCTCCGGCGGCCGCGCCGACTGCGGTCCCCACACCTGAACCGGTCACCGGCGGCGCGGGTATGATGCGTCCGGAGGGCAGCCCCCAACGCGGCGGCACGCTGCGAACAGCCTTCGGTGTGACCATGACGCACTTCGACGCCCACCAGGGCGGCGGCACCCATGTCCTGTGCCACATGTACAACAACCTGGTGCGCAATAATCTCGTGGACGGCCTGCGCACCGTCATCCCCGATCTGGCCGAAAGTTGGGAAGTCGGTGAGGGCGGCCTTTCCTTTACGTTCCATCTGCGCGATGGCGTCAACTACCACGATGGCGAAGCGTTCTCATCGGCCGATGTTGTCGCCACGTTCAACCGCATCCTCGATCCGCCCGAAGGCATCATCAGCCCTATGAGAGCCAACTTCACGTTCGTGGATTCGGTCGAAGCGGTGGATGATAGTACGGTACAGTTCATCCTGAACTCGCCGCGGCCTTTCTTCCTCAACCTGCTCACGCCCACGAATGCGCTGATCTACTCGAAGAAGTCTCTGGAAGAAAACAACTACGATATGCGCGAAGTGGTCGCCCCCGGAACGGGCGCGTTCCGCTTTGTCGACCATCTGCCGGCGGAGAAGTGGATCATGGAGCGCAATCCCGACTATTGGGATCCTGAGCTTCCCTATGTGGACGGGCTGGAAATGCTGCATGTGCCGGCCTGGTCCGACCGCGGCACAGCCGTGCTCACCGATCAGGCTGACATGTCGTGGAACGTCGCCAAAGAGACGTGGGACGAGGGCAAGAATCGCCCCGACTCTGTGCAGGCCAACCAACTCGCCAACTTCGGCGCGTATTGGGTCTTCATCAACAACCGCGAAGCCCCCTTCAATGATCCCCGCGTGCGCAAGGCGATCCATCTGGCGGTCAGCAAACAGAACATGTCGGCCGCGTTCGGCACGCAGGAGTTGATCAACATCACCCGCTGGGTACCGCAGGGCGATCCCTACGCCACCACGCCGGAAGAGCTGGCGACGATGCCGGGCTACAGGGCGGAGAAGGACGAAGACATCGCGACCGCGCAGCAGCTCATGGCCGATGCCGGTTACGGCGACGGACTGACGGGCATCGAACTGTTGGCGGCAGCCGGTCCGCAGGGTGAACTGCTGGCCCCCGCCTTCCAGGATATGCTC
The DNA here is from genome assembly GCA_965221345.1 of Caldilineaceae bacterium. Taxonomy (GTDB): domain Bacteria; phylum Chloroflexota; class Anaerolineae; order Caldilineales; family Caldilineaceae; genus Bin5. The sequence goes on along the minus strand of CBDCSD010000002.1, from coordinate 1,959,686 downwards.
AAGCGCCAGTTGAACATCGAGACGGAAATCCGCATCGTCGAACGTGCCTTGCTTGGCTCCGAACAGCAGACGGGCAGCTACCAGTTGATGGTTCACACGCGCGGACACGGCGTCTCTGACATCTCCCCGCGCGGCAACCTGTGGTGGCGCACGGACGGCTCCCAGAATTTCGGCGGCTACAGCAACCCGGACTTCGACACGAGTCTAAATGATATCGATGTCGAACTGAATGTCGAAACCCGTCAGGGGCAGATTGCCGATGCGCAGAATCTGCTGGACGAGAACCCGCCGGAGTACCTGGTCGGCTACACCTACCACCTGCCGATGTGGAACAACCGCGTTCAAGGCCTGGCGCTGGACCAGCGCGCCTTCGCCGAGTGGGGCCGCGTGGAAACGGTCTGGATCGACCCTGATGCGTAGAGACGCGGCGGTTGCCTGTGATCGGTGGTCAGAGACTGATACGGGACGCGGCAACCGGATAGCGAGCAGGAGTTGCGAGCTGGGAACTTACAGCTGAATAGATATGGGGCGGCGCGACGATGCCCTGTCGCAGGGCTGTTGCGCCGCCCCTTCCATGAAGTTTCGCGAATCCCCTCCAAACGCTCATGTCAAAATACCTTCTCAACCGCATACTCATTGCCATCCCGACCATCATCGGCGTCACTATTCTGATTTTTCTGGCGATGCGGGTGATTCCCGGCGATCCACTACAGTTGATCGTATCGGAGTCGGACGGCGTGTATGTTCTGAGTGCAGAGGAGCTGCAATCTCTGCGCGCCAGTCTGGGATTGGATCAGCCCTATTACATACAGTATTTGGATTGGATGGGGCAGGTCCTCAGCGGTGATATGGGTTCGTCGTTCTGGAACAAGGAGCCGATCAGCGGCATGATCCTGCGGCGGGGTCCGATCTCGGCGCAGATTGCGATAATGGCCGTATTGCTCTCCTGGCTGATTGGGGTGCCGATCGGGATGATCAGCGCGATGTGGCGCAATTCGATGTTGGATCATGTGTCGCGCATCGGCATCACCCTCTTCATTGCCATGCCGAGTTATTGGCTGGGGCTGTTGGTTATACTCTTCACCGTTCTGGTCTTCACCTGGCGTCCCCCTATCACGATTATCCAGCTGTGGGAGGATCCGATCGGCAATATGTCGATGACGCTGCTGCCGGCGCTGGCTCTGGGATTGGGGTTGTCGGCGGCGACAGCGCGCATGGCCCGCTCCGCCGCGCTGGAGGTGCTGTTCGAGGACTACATCCGCACGGCGCGGGCCAAGGGGTTGCGCGAGGTATTGGTGGTTTGGCGCCATGTCTTCAAGAATGCGATGCTGCCGGTGGTGACCACGACCGGGTTGGCGCTGGGCGGCCTGCTGGGGGGCGCGGTCTCGGTCGAGAAGGCGTTTGCGGTGCCCGGCCTCGGCAGTCTGCTGGTGCAGGGCATGACAGAGCGGGATTGGATGATGATCCAAAATCTGGTTCTGTTGTATGGTCTGATTTATGTGATCATCAATCTGGCCGTGGATCTGAGTTACGCGTTTCTCGACCCGCGCATCCGCTACGAATAGTCGCCACTGTTCACCTTCCAAAGGAACCTAAATGGCAACTACAGGGACCCCGCTTTCCGAAGGAGTTTCGGACGAACTTGCTTCCGAAATCGATGGACAGCGGCCCAATCGAATACGACAGTTCGGCGACGCGGTGGGACGTTTTACGCAGTCCTCGCCGATCGGCGCGTTTGCGCTGGGAATCTGGGTGCTGATGTTCTTTCTGGCGATTTTCGCGCCGCAACTTTCGCCTTACGATCCTTTGGAGGCCGACTATGGCGCCATCCGCGAGGCGCCGACGGCCAGACATTTTCTCGGCACCGATCAGTTGGGCCGGGACCTGCTGAGCCGAATCATTTACGGTTCGCGCATTACATTGATCGTGAGTATCACCGCTGTTTTGATCGGCGATCTGATCGGATTCGTGTGGGGCATCGCCAGCGGTTATATGGGACAGCGATTCGATCTGATCAGCCAGCGCGTTGTGGATGTACTGATGTCGTTTCCCGGTCTGATTCTGGCGCTGTTGCTGCTCGTCGTCCTGGGCGCGGGCCTTGTGACGGTTATCGTCGCCATCTCGGTAACCCGCATACCCTCGGCCACACGCATCACCCGTGCGGTGGTGCTTTCGATCAAGGAGACTTCCTACGTTGAGGCCGCCAAGATGATCGGCGCCTCGAATCTACGGATCATGGTGCGTCATGTTTCGCCGCAGGCAGTTGCGCCGATTCTGGTGGTGGCGACGCTGCATCTGGGTGGCGCCATCTTCGCCGAGTCGGCGCTGAGTTTTCTGGGGATGGGCATTCCCCCGCCGGCGCCGAGTTGGGGCAATATGCTGGGCGGGGTGCTGGCAGCGGCGTTTCGTCCGCCCTGGTGGCTGGTGATCTTTCCCGGCCTGGCGATCACTTTTGCGATCATGGCTGCCAATCTTTTTGGCGACGCGTTCAGAGATTTCCTCGATCCGAAGCTGCGGCAGCGGATAGATTGAGCTAGCGGTTCTGTAGTATGTGATGGCTTTTTGCCAGTGCCCGCCAACAGCGAAGAGCCTATTGCCGAAAGCGAGAAACGAACAAGGAGAATGCTGTGCCCTTTCAAGTTCTGGACTTCCATAAAGACATCCGCAATGTGCTGACTACGCCGGAGATCCGGGCCCGCTTCTTGCAGGTCGAGGTGGGCCGGACGGCGCAGAGTCATACCCATGATCTGGGCCACGAAATTTTTCTTATTTTGCAGGGGCAGGCGGAGTTCACGATTGAGGGTCATGCTGAGGTGTTGGGGCCGGGCCAGCTCTGCATTGCGCTAACCGATGAGGCCCACAAGGTGCGTAACGTGGGGGACGAGCCGGTCATTATGTTCCTGTCGGTCACGCCACACATCCAGCCGACCCATACTTTCTGGAATGAGGACGGCACGAAGAAGCCGCCGCGATTCGCGCTGAATACCTCTTACGATGTAGAGCCGGACCGCACAACGCCCACCGACGCTATTCTTGATCAGCAGTTGGCCGCGGCCGAGGCATGGTTAGCTGCGGTCGAAACGAATACACAGACACAGCGGGAGCAGATTGCAGCCTATAGAGCGGCACGCGCGGCCGGAGATGAAGAGGCGGCGATGGCGGCCCGCGACGAGATGTGGGCATCACTCTACCCGGCATTCCGCCGCGCCTTCGCCCTGGCTGATGTCTGGAACAGCTTTACCTCGCGCACTGTGGACACGGACTATACCGGTCCGTAATTCTCTTCCATCGACCTACCAACTCTTAGCCACTGACCACTGACCGGAGAAAAGCAAGTGAGACGAGTTAAGATCGGCGTTATCGGATGCGGGGCCATCGCCCAGGTCCATCATATGCCCAATTTGAAGGAATTGCAGGATGAATTTGAGGTGACGGCGGTCTGCGACGTGTCGGTCGGCGCGGCCCAATATGTGGCTAACCGCTTTCACGTGCCCCGGCACTTTACCGACTACCGCGATCTGCTGGCATCTGACGTGGAGGCGGTGCTGCTCTGCCAGACGGATCCCAAGAAAGGTGTGGCCGTTGCGGCCTTCGACGCCGGCAAGCACGTATTTGTGGAGAAACCGGTCTGCTTTTCATTGCAAGAGTGCGACGCGATGATCGAGGCGTGCAAGCGCTCCGGCAAGGTGGGGCAGGCAGGCTATATGAAGGTCTATGACCCGGCATTTGAGCGGGCCAAGCAGGAAGCGGCCGACATGGATGTGCGCTTTGTGCAGATCAATCATCTGCACCCGGACAATTCGTTGCATCTGCAACAGTTCGACGTGCGCAGCTTTGGCGACCTGCCGGAGGGGGCGATGGATAGCGCGATTGAGGGGCGGCAGGCCGCCCGACAACAGGCCATCGGCGACGTCGAGCCTCACGTAGAGCGCGCCTTCCATTTGCTGGCGGGAAGTATGATCCACGATCTGTATGGATTGCGCGAGATAATGGGCCTGCCGGTCGAAGTGACGCATACGGAGATCTGGCAAGAAGGGCGGGCAGTTACTTTCACATTGGTCTACGAGAATGGGGCCCGTTGCGTGGGCACGTGGATCGATCTGCCCAATCTGTGGGATTTCAAGGAGACGCTGGAGATCTACGGCGACGAAAAACGGGTAATCGTGGCTTATCCGACCGGCTTTTCACGGGGGCTCCTGTCCTCGGTGTCGATTCAGGGGATCGACAGCCAGGGTACGACCTACCGAACTGAGCCGTACCTCGACTGGGACAGCGCGTTCGTGCAGGAGTTGCGCCACTTCCAGGACTGCATTGTCAACGGCAAGGAGTCGCGCACGTCTTTGGAGCATGCGCGCAAGGATGTGGGATTGGTCATTGACATTATTGGGGCGTATAGGGGATAGGGCGCGTGGCAATGTTGCGTATTTCGTATGGCGGAGTAGGCGAGACGTCGTGAGGCTTCTGAGCTTTAAGCGCAGAAAATCCTGGGTGGGAACGGCAGTCACTTCGGACTGGCAGGCTGCTGCTCCGGAAGGATAAGGCGAACGATCATGGTTCTTACACGAGTAAGACTGGAACGCTTCACTGCCTTCAAGGAGCTGGAACTGGAGTTTTCTCCGGGTATCAATGTCTTCGTAGGCGATAATGGCACCGGCAAGACGCACTTGATGAAGGTGTGCTATGCGGCGTGTGATGCCTCAAAGCCGCACGTATCCTTTGACGACAAACTGATAGATGTCTTTCTTCCGTCGGGACGCGTCCTGGGGCGTTTGATCAGAAGACAGCGCGGAAGTAAACGAGGCGCGGTGGAGGTGTCTCGTGACGGACGGAGACTACGCGCCTCGTTTTCAAACCTTGCCAGGGCGCCAACATCTCCGACCATAACCGGCGCTAAGAAATGGGCAGATTTGCCGATAAAAAGTATCTATATTCCACCCAAGGAGATGCTTGCCAACGCGCCCGGCTTTCGGTCCCTCTACGGACAGCGCGAGATTCACTATGAAGCAATCTATGATGATCTCCTGCAATGGGCTTATCTGCCACTACCTCGCGGCCCGATTGAGGTCCAGAGCAAGCATCTGTTTCCTGACCTGGAAAAGGCGCTAAAAGGAAAGGTCACGGTCAAGAACGAGGAGTTCTTTCTACGAAGCAGGCAGGGGAAAATCGAGTTTCCTTTGCTTGCTGAGGGTATACGCAAACTCGGTCTTTTGTGGATTCTACTCCGAAACGGAGCTTTGCAAGATGGCTCTGTACTGTTCTGGGATGAGCCTGAAACTAATCTGAATCCAAAGTATTTCGGCGTGGTAATTGACGTTTTGCTGAAGTTGCAGCGAATGGGTGTACAGATATTCTTCGCCACCCATGATTACGTCATCCTAAAGGAACTTGACTTGCAGCAAGAGAGCGGGGACGAGGTCGCTTTTCATTCGTTGTACAGGCAGAAAGAGACCGGCGAGATCGCCTGCAGCTCGACGGACGCCTTTCTCGAAATCGATCCAAACGCCATTGCGGATACATTCGACGACTTGTATGACCGGGAGGTGAAACGGAGTCTGGGAGATCTGGTTCGATGAAGGACTTCACGTTCATTGAAGGCGATCTGCAAATCGAAATCAAGAGCGTAGTAAATGCCATAAAATTTGACGAGCTCTCTAGTCACGGGTTGAACAATTGCATGAAAGCGGTGGACTTCATAGTTGAGCGTCCTGATTGTTATCTGTTTATTGAGTTCAAGGACCCCGATGCTCCCAGAGCCAAGGGGCAACCCCAGCAACAGATTTTCATTCAGGAGTTCCTGAGTGGCACAATTGACGAAGCCTTCAAATACAAGTATCGAGACTCCTTCCTTTACGAATGGGCTTCTGGTAGAGCTGACAAACCCATTCATTACTTAGTACTGGTTGCTCTGGACACTTTGAAAACGGCCGATCTGGGGAAAAGGACAGACGCCCTAAAGAAGAAACTACCATTGCAGAGATCGAAGCCAAGTCCTTGGCCTCGCCCAATCGTCAAGAGTTGCAACGTCTTCAATCTTAAGACGTGGAACCAGTACAACTCAGACCTTCCTGTCAGCCGCTTGAGCACAATATGATTTATCAAATTAGATTTGACAATATCCGGTCCCTCTCATGAATCTCCTCTGTAGTTCCCCGGCAGATTCAGGGTTTGAAAGCTATTGATAGTATCATGGAAGATGATGTCTAATTCATAGTGACGCCTAGATCGTTGCCATGCACGGCGATTCGGATTTGCACTGAGACAAGGGAACGGCCGGACTACCTCCGATGAAGACGCTGATCGTCGCTTGTATCCAGCAGAAGATGCGGCTGCCCCAGACACTGGAGGAGTACCGGGAAGATCTGCGCCGGTTTTTGCGGGCTGCGGCCAATAAGCGCGCGAGGCTGGTGGTTTTTCCCGAGCTGGCCGGGGTGATGGTGATCCCGCCACTTCTCGGTGGTTTCCAGGCGAATCTGCTCAAGCGGGCGGACTTGGCACGGCGGCGGCAGACGAGCATGTGGCAGAAGATGAGAGGTGGCGTTTCCGGCACGCTTGCGGGCTGGCTGGGCACCGACTTTCGCCAGATGGCGGGCGCACTGTTGACGACGCAGCCGGACATGGTGTGGGATGCTTACGACGGCGTTTTCGGAGAACTGGCGCAGGAATTTGATGTGACGCTGGTTGCGCCCAGCGCCTATCTACCAGACCCTCTGGACGGTGTGTTGCGCAATCTGGCGGTGGTTTATGGGCCTGGCGGCGAGCGGCTGGGCTACCAAGCCAAACGGGTGCTGCATCCTGAAGACGAGGACTTGGCCCAAAGCGGCCACGAGTGGAACGTTATTCCGACTCCGGTCGGACAGATCGGGCTGATGCTGGGGGGAGATCTGCTCTACCCGGAGGTAGGGCGGCTGCTGGCTTACCAGGGAGCGGAGTTACTCATCGCCCAGGGCGCAGCCACGGAGCGGGTGTTGTACGAAAAGTTACGCGCCGGGATGCTGGCGCGGATGCAGGACAATCAGCTGTTCGCCGCTATCAGCTTTCTGGTCGGCCATAACGAGTTCAGCCGCCGCCAGCGAGACCCTTTCGTGGGCCGCTCATCGGTGTTGGCCCCGCAGGAACTTACCCCGCGCGCAAGTGGCATCCTGGTTGAGGCATCGAACTCTCGCACCGAGAGTGTGCTTTCCGCAGTATGGGATTTTGAGGGGCTGGCCGAGTTGTGGGAGACATCAGACACGCCGGTGCGAAGCCACCTTCCCCTGGAAGCGGTCGGCCCGGTACTGGCGCAGCTTTACACGAAGATGAATCAGTTGCCCGCAGGGCCTGAAGCGCTCTTGGCAGCGCCCGACATACAGGAACCTGAGATCAGAGAGGGACCTGGCGACAGCGAAGAGAGGATTTCTGTGCCAAGGAAAACCAAGTCAATTCTCAGTCTGGATGATCTGCCGGTGGTGGCATCGGTCACCTCCTATTGGGGAGACTCGAGTAATCAAGAGATCAAAGCCGCCTTGCCTGCCCATGTTCCGGTCAGTTTGTCTCCCGAGTTAGATGATTGGGACAGTGACGAATCAGACGAATCGCAGGCGCTTGCTGAACCGGAGGTGGAGGGGAGAACGGTGGATGAGGTGAACGCGGACAGCGCAGATCTCCGAGAGGTTGCCATCAATCAGGCGGTCGGAAGTCAGGCCGAGGGTGGGGAGAGCGAAGAGGAGACGCAGGAGATGGATGCTCTTCTCGAACCCGGGGCAGAAGACGACAGTGAAGAGACCGGCTGAGGATTGTTCGTCGCTGGTAGTGAACTGTCGCCTCGGGGCCAGAAGGCGCCGCGCGCAAAGCGCTATGAGGGCAGCGCCTCTACTTTGGCGGTCTGAATCAAGCGCAGCATCTCGTCGACATCGGTGATCTTCACGCGCGGTTGCCCCCGCTGCGCTCCCCGCTCATTCTCGATCTGTTCCAGAATCTGCCAATCGGCAAAGGAAACGAAGGGCACGCTTCTTTTTTGCAGAAGGGCAATGATGTCACCGGGGCGCGCCTGCCCGTCAGTGTGCTGGCTCAAGTGGTTGGACGCGGTTGTTTCGACAGCACGTGGAGTGCTCTCGCTCTCAGACAGCGAAACGGCAGCGCTTGTCACATCTTCCAGCATCGTTTTCACGGTCTCGACCGCGTCCGGTTTGTTCGTGCCGATCACGCCGGTCGGACCTCGCTTGGCCCAGCCGACAGTGTATTCACCGGGCACCGCCGCGCCACCATGTTCGGCGGTCACTCGCCCCTTTTCGTTGGGAATGATACCCCAACGATCAAAGAATGGAACTCCTGGAATCGGAACGCCTCGGTAGCCAATCGAGCGGAAAACCAACCCGACATCATATTCTGTGAAAGAGCCGATGCCGCGGCAAGCAACATAGCCCGTTTCGGTAGCTTGCAGCGCGTTTTTCTCGGTCGTAAGGGCGCTGACTGCCCCTCCTGTGCCAGTTAATTCCGTAGGCGAGCGCAGGAAGTGGAAGATGATCTGCTTCGGCTTGCCGGTGGCGCCGCGCTCGGCCAGTTTTTGCAGCGTTTCCAGATTGCGCCGGGCTGTGCGGTCACCTTCCATTTCGGCCTGGCTGGCATCGTCGAGAATCAGGTCGGCCGGGTTGACGATCACGTCGGCGATTTCCAACTCACCCAGCTCTTTGATTTCCGGATTGGTGAACTTGGCCTGCACGGGCCCTCGCCGGGCGAAGATGTGAATGCGCTTGACATTGCTTTCCTGCAGAGCCTCCAGGGCGTCGTCGGTGATGTCGGTTGTCTTCAATTCGTCAACCGATTTCGCCAGGATGCGGGTTACATCCATCGCCACATTGCCGACGCCGATCACAGCGACACTCTCCACGCTGAGGTCGAACTCGAAGTGGCGAAAGTCGGGATGGCCGTTGTACCAGGCCACAAACTCGGTAGCGGAAAAGCTGCCCTTCAGGTCTTCGCCGGGAATGCCGAGCTTCTTATCGGATTGGGCTCCAACCGCGTAGACGATCTGATCGTAGTGCGACTCTAGTTCGGCGTGCGTGATGTCGGCACCGAGATCGACGTTGCCAAAGTAGCGTACGCGGCTGTCCTTCATGGTACGCTCATAGATACGGGTGACAGACTTGATTTTTTGGTGATCGGGGGCAACCCCGTAGCGCACCAGACCGTAAGGGGTGGGCAGCCTGTCGAAGAGATCGATCGATACGTGGGCCTCTTTTTGCCGCAACAGGGCGCCGGCGGCGTAGAAGCCGGATGGTCCCGCGCCGATGATCGCAATCCGCACAGGTCTGCTGCTGCTGCCGAGTTTTCCTGTAGGGGTCAACGCAATGTTCCTTTAGTATTTCGTAACTGCGTTCGAATTATAGATGTGGTAGCGCATTTCACATTTTGCGTTGGAGCAAAGACTGAAACTGTCGCGCCAGGGTGAGAATGCCGATTCCGAGTTGGAAGTACTCGGACGGACCGATGGCTTCGATAGCTGTCTCGTCGCCCTCCTCGGTGCGGGCGCTGGATAGCCAGGCAAACACACCGCCCAGCAGCGCGCCTCCAATCACACCCGCCACGATGATAGCTGTCCGGCTACTTTCCTTCATAGACTGTCTCCACTAAGACCGGCGCGCCAAAGGCAAAGCGGTAGCATATGTCCAATCACAGTTCAACTCTCAATTTTATCGCTCGCCTTTCGGACAGTTGCGCAAATTGACCGCGACGCTGGCGGCAACGCCGCGGTCATTATGAGCGAACAGGGCAGTGGTTGATGCCGCTCTCGCCACTTGCCCCGATCCACCGGGTTTTGAATCGCCCTATTTGAGAGTCATCTCCTTTACGAGGACGCGGTGGTCGAGCTGGGGCGCCCATTCGAGCCGGCTGCCGAGGCCGTATGCGAGATCCAGGTGGCCAATGTAGCCGATGGCGACGTCTTCATGCACGATTCGGCTGAGCTCCTGCAGCGTCATTTCACGCTCATCTCCGGTTAACGGAAGCGCTTTCATCCACACGGAATCGGCTTCCTCGTTGCAGTATACGGAGAGAATGCCCTCGCAGGAGTAGTAGAAGCGATAGGAGGCGGCGTAATCCATGATCTCATTGCCATGCAGGTGGATGGCGACGAAGTTCCGATCTACGGGAACGTCCTTGATGTTGATCAGCATCACCTGTCCGAAGCCTTCGGGATCGTAGAAGGTGGTCGTTACGCTGAAACCGACATCGGTGAGCATGGAGGCAACGGCCTGTATTACCTCGTCTATTCTGGGGAAGACGGCATGGCGGGCGCCGAGCGTGATCTCCATATCGACGGGCACGCCGTCTGCGGCCGCGGCGGCCAGGAGTTCGCGCGCCTGGTCGGGGTCAAATGGATACGGTTCCAGGCTGGGGTCATGGCCGGTGGCGGATGAGTTAACGATCTGGCTGGCGACGGTGGCCGCGCCGCCGAGGATGCTTTCGACGATGGCCTCCTTGTCGATCGCCAGCTGGAAGGCGAGGCGAACGCGGCGGTCGGACAATAGGGGGCTGTTGGTATCCATGCGGATGAAGATCGTCTCGACGCTGGGGGCCGACAAGCAACTGCTGTCAGCATCCTCGTCGAGCATCTGGCACTGTTCCGGCGTTACGAACTGGGCCAGATCGACCTCGCCGGCCTGCACGGCGGAGACTCGCACCTGATCCTCCTGCAGGAATCTATAGGTAGCGTTCTTGAAGGTTTGGGCGCCGCGGGCGTCATCGGGATTGGCGAGGCCCCACCAGTCCGGGTTGGCCTCATAGGTGATCGATTCACCTTTGCGCCACTCCACATATTTGTATGGACCGGTGCCGATGAGATCGGTATGGTAGGAGTCGGGATCGTCGGCCAGTTGCTTGGCTGAAGAGATTCCTACCCACTCGACCTTGCTGAGCAGGATCGGGTCCGGCTCCGGCGTCGACACGTCGAGGGTGTATTCGTCTACGGCGGCTGCGCTCATTGTGCCGAGGAAATCGAGCAGGTCGAAGGCGTTGTCAGCATCGAAAGTGTGGTTGATACTGGCGGCGGCAGCTTCAGCGTTGAAGGGAGAGCCATCGTGGAAGGTCACACCCTCCCGGAGTGTGAAACGGATCGTGGTGTCGTTTACTCTCTCCCAGGATGTGGCCAGGATAGGAACGAACTCACCGGTGGTGAAATCGCGGTTGATCAGTTGTTCGACGGCGTTACGGAAGCCCGGGCCGCCGGTTCCGGCGAAGGAGCGCCAGGCATCCAGGCTGACCGGCTCGATGCCAACGGCAATGACCACTTCTTCGGCGGCCATGTCAGCGTCGCCGCCGCCAGACCCTGCCTGTTGCACCGGCTGACAGCCTGTCAGCACCATAGCCAGCACGAGGACCAACGCCATCCATCTCCAAGTCGTTCTCCGAATCATGACTTTCCCTCCTGGTGATTTGCGTGTCAGCATTTGGTCACTTTCAAGGCCCGGAGTCTCACCGCCGATTCCAGCCGTGTTGGTGAACAGTCGACGGTTCGAAAGGGCCCAAGCGGCGCCCCCGGCGGCAACCGACAGAAATTTTTTCCTCTTGTGAATTTGCTGACAACAGTGCTAAGATAGCGGCGCCACCTTATTGGTGTCGGCCTACCCATTTTTTCTCGGGGTTGGCGACAACCAGAAACGATTGTATAGTAAGACAGTCAAACACGTCAATTTACGATCAGTTCCCAATTCCACCCCGCATTCCAAAGAATTGTGACGGTCATCGCGTGAGAAGACAACTTCAATCGTGCCAAACTCACCTTCACACATCTTACCTTTCTTCGTCCATCCTTGCGCTGAACCGAGGAAGCACCAGTTAAGACATTTCAACAGGCGGCGGGCCATGCAAGGGGCCGTGGGCGGCGATCCGCTTGTACAGTAACGATGCGCTGCTTGACGCAGGATGTCGTGACAATGACTTAGCATTTAAGGCACTGCACTGGGCTCAAATACTCGCTTCGCCGTTCACGAGCCTGTCACGCTCCGTTCGTTCAACACTCCTTTTTTGCAGGTGGCTGGATGGTTTTTCGTCCGGCTAGAATTCAACGGGAAGTTTGTTCACATTCCAAATCTACAGGAGAACGAGACATGATGAGGAAGATGTACAGCCGCAGAGACGTTCTGAGGACGACAGCAGGAGCGATGGGGGTGGGCCTTCTGGCCGCGTGCGCGGCGCCGACTGCGCCAGCGGGCGGTAGTGCGGCCATACCCGCGGAGCAACGGCAAGGTGTGCTTTGGGGCTTGCAGTATGACCCCCATGTGGAAGCGTACCAGCGACTTGCCGACCTGTTTGCTGAGCAAGGCGGAGGGACGTTCGAAGTGCAGCCGCAGGCTTGGCCGATCCCGCCCAAGGTGATTGCCGCTCTGGCCGCCGGGACACAGCCTGACGTTGCCTGCATCATGGGCGAACAGCTGACAAGCCTGCATCTGCATCAGGCTCTGGTCCCCTGCACCGAACAGGTCTACAACCACATGAATGTGGACCCGGAAGAGGACTTTGTCGGTGACGCCATCGGCGCCTACACCTGGCAGGGCGAAATCTGGGGCGTGCCAACCGAGGCCAACGGCGTCGGCAACATGGTTAACGTGCCCAGCGAAGATGTCATTGCGCTGGGATTGGAAGACCAGTACCCGCCGCTGAACGGAGAAATCTTCTTCGAGAGCTACCCCAGCATGTGGGAGTTGGCGCAGGCGTTACAGATCGAAGAGGACGGAAAGGTAACCAGGTGGGGCCTGAGCAGCCAGGGCTGGGACGACATGAGCTATCTCGGCATTCTGCGAACACTGCTCGACAAAAAAGGCCAGGACTGGTGGGACCTGGAGAACAAGCAGTTCAATATCAATACCGAAGAGGGTATGGAGGCCATGCGGCTCTTCGTCGAGACACCGGTTGAGATGGGCATTGAGACCCAGCTGGACCAGTCGCATGTCGACGCGGCCCTTGCTGGCAAGGTGGCGCTGGCACGGGGCAACGGCACACCGTCGCTGCCGATGTCCTGGGAACTGGGCTACACTTACCTTATATGCGGCGCGCCGATGGTCTTTGAAGGCGAATTGCCGATCTTCGCGGGTGAGGGCGGATGGGGATTCATCTCGCTGAAGCAGGCCAAAAATCCCGATATGGCCATCGAATTTCTGCGCATGTTGGTCACGCTCGAAGGGCAGCTCGAATACGCCAAGATTTACGGGGGCGCAGCCCACACTTGTTGGAAGGACCTGGTCGGCGTTTATGATCACTTCTCCTCTCCAGATCCCGACGGACCCGCGGTTGGTATGGCCAAGATTCTGCAGGAGCATCTGCAGCCCCTGACCCGGTTCGAAGGCGTGGGCTTCGGCTCGATCGCAGAGATCGGCTCGGCCATTACGGAAGGATGTTCAGAAGTGCGGCAGGGCAACATCGGCAGTGAGGAAGCAGTGGAAATGATCCAGACGCGCTGCGTGGCTCAGTACGAGGAATGGGTCAGTGACGTGCGCGAGCTGGGTATGGAACCGTAAATTTCGAGAAAAGAGTGAAGAGGAGTGAGAAGTGAGAGAACACCTTTTGCTCCTCACTCCGTCTCTCTCACTCCTACAGTGTCCAGATCCACTTTCACTAAGTAACTGTCCGCAAACAACGTAGCGGTTTGGTTGAGATTCAAGATATCGATGTTGGTGCAATCATATAGTTCCAAGTTGGACAGATAGGTCGCCGTGTCAGTTGGATTGTTTGGCGTTGCTCTTTGGAGAGCTTGCGGCCCTTCTGAAAAGCTCGGTCAACGAGAAAGGCTTTGACGGTCAAGCCGGTCGTGGTGGTTGTGCTGCGGATGTAGTTGCGCATTGTGGCAAAAGAGCGCAAAGGTTTGCCGGCCCAGTTGCGCGTTATCTGACTGAAGAGACGATACTCGATCGGATTATACTTGGAGGCGCCGGTCGGATAATGGCAGACCAGAATCGAGATGCCGAACCGGTCAGCGCATTGGCGCTGCAATTCAGCTTTCCAGAGCCAGGAACGGCAGTTGTTGCTGCCGCCCGCATCACAGAGGATCAAGAGTTTGTCCTCGCGCTGAAAGCGGGGACGTACGGGGTCGGCCCACCATTGTGCGATGGCATGGACAGCAAATTCGGGCGTATCATAGGAGTTGCCCAGATAGACATAGCCTTGGTTATGGACGATGTCATAGATGCCATACGGCACGGCCCGACCCAGCGCATCGCCAGGGAAATCATGCAGATTGACTTGCGCCGGCGCCTGACGCCAAGTGCGACCTTGGTTGGCGAAGTTGCCGATCAGTTTCTTGTTCTTGGTATCGACACTGATGACAGGATAGCCTGCTTGCAGGAACTGCTGTCGCACACGACGAATGTAGTCAAACTGGCGGTTGCGGTCGGGATGCACTGCGCCCGTCAAGCTCTTGCGGTTGGCGACCAAGCCAAAGCCCAGCTTGCGCAGCAGCCGACCGACTGTGGTGCGACCGATCCTGTGTGCCTGTGCGCGCAGCCGAGATGCAATCGTGCGCAAGCTTAGTTTCACCCATTTCTGTTCATCTGTCGGTGAACCAGCGATGTCGTCGTTGACGATTTCCTTGATTCTGTCTTCTATCGCTGGACTTTTTTTTCCAGCGCTGGCCGCCCACCGCCCGGCTTGCGCACCCGGTCGGTTGGGCGTCCGGCCAAGTCGTCGTCTAACTCGCGCCGACCGCGGCGAATCGTGTTGACGTTCATACCGGTAATCTGCGCCAGCCGTTCAGTGCCGCCATGCCCGATGCGATCGGCTTCCAACGCTACGTACCAGCGTCGCTGCTGTTCGTTGAGCCGACTCAACAAAACATTCATGCGATGGTGGTCCTCTTTGTCTGCATGGGGCTGCGGCGACTGACATATCTCACACTGACATTGATGGATCGGTCTTTGGCTCATCTCTTTGACTCCTTGTTTGTTCCTGTTCGTGGAGCCATTTTACGCCAAACACCGCTAATTTGTTAACGGACAGTTACTAAGGAGGAAAAACGATGGAAGGGAAGATGTTTAGTCGCAGAGAAGTTCTGAGGGTTTCGGCGGGGACGATGGGCGTTGGCCTACTTGCCGCCTGTGTTGCGCCTACGGCGCCGGCAAGCGAAAGTGCGGCGATGCCCAAAGAGCAACGGCAAGGTGTGATGTGGGGACTGCAGTATGATCCCCATGTGGAAGCGTACCAACGTCTTTCCGACCTATTTGCTGAGCAGGGCGGTGGGACGTTCGAAGTGCAGCCGCAGGCTTGGCCGATCCCTCCCAAGGTAATTGCTGCCTTGGCGGCCGGGACACAGCCTGACGTTGCCTGCATCATGGGTGAACAGTTAACAAGCCTCCATTTGCACCAGGCTCTGGTCCCCTGCACTGAGCAGGTCTACAACCACATGGATGTAGACACGGAAGAAGACTTTGTCGGTGACGCCATCGGCGCCTACACGTGGCAGGGCGATATCTGGGGGGTACCGGCAGAGTGCAACGGTGTGGGCAACATGGTCAATGTGCCCAGCGAAGATGTCATTGCCTTGGGGCTGGAAGACCAGTATCCGCCATTGAACGGTGAGGTCTACTTCGAGAGCTATGAAAGCATGTGGGAGCTGGGGAAGGCGTTGCAGGTCGAAGAGGATGGGAAAGTGACCAAGTGGGGCCTGAGCAGCCAGGGCTGGGACGACATGAGCTACCTCGGCATCCTGCGCACGCTGCTGGACCCCAAAGGCGAGGACTGGTGGGATCTGGAAAACAAGCAGTTCAACATCAATACCGAAGAAGGTATGGAGGCGATGAGGCTGTTTGTTGAGGGACCGGTGCAAATGGGCATCGAGAAGCAGTTGGACCAGAACCACGTTGACGCCGCGTTGGCCGGCAAGGTGGCGCTGGCGCGCGGCAACGGCACGCCTTCGATGCCGATTTCCTGGGATCTGGGCTATACATACCGGATGGCAGGCGCGCCGATGATCCATGAAGGGGAAGCGCCGATATTCTGCGGTGAAGGCGGGTGGGGATTCATTTCGCTGAAACAGGCGAAAAATCCTGACATGGCGATTGAGTTCCTGCGCATGTTGGTGACGGACGAAGGGCAGACGTCGTACGCCATGATCTACGGCGGACAGCCGAACACGGCATGGAAGGGCCTGGTCGGCAGCTATGACCACTTTGTGGACAACGATCCCGATGGCCCCCTGGTAGAGCTGACGCAGATTCTCCAGGAACATCTGTTGCCGCAGACCCGGTTCGAGGGTGTGGGTTTCGGCTCGATCGGTGAGATTGGCGGGGCCATTACCGAAGGGTGCTCGGAAGTTCGCCAGCAAAATATGACGAGCGAACAGGCCGTGGAATTGATCCAGTCCCGGTGCGAAGCACAGTACGAGGAATGGGTCAGTGACGTCCGCGAACTGGGTATGGAACCGTAGACGAGGAGAGAGGAACTGCAGGAGAGAGGAGTGGGAGTGTGTGGGGTCACGCCCTCAGCTTTCACTCCTCTCTCCACTCCATTCACTCCTCGGTCGTACCGCACCTCGACAGGGACTTGGGCCATGACAGAGACTTTCGCCGATATCTTCCTATCTCACGACCCTGACCCCACGATCACCTACCGGTCGGGGCTTGCCGCCTATCAGGAGTCATTGAGCCGCGGACAGCTTGTCGGGCGCAGTTGGAACGGTTCGGGTTACACCAATCCCGAACCGGAACGGTTCGACGCGGCCACGCATCCGGCTCCGCAGGCGTTTTGGGTGGAGGTGGACGGGCAGCTTCTGCGCTCTCACTGGGAATGGAGCGATTTCAGGCAGTCGGAAGGGGAAGATGGCCTGACGGCGGTTTTGGAACTTCGCCACACGGTGCGCCCGGTGGTGATCCGCGTCCACACGCGCCTGGATGGCACGCCGATCCTGACGCGCTGGCTGGAGATCGTCAACTGTTCCGAGCAGCCGGCTGCTCTTTCGGCGGCCTTCCCCTGGAGCGGCGTTCTGCAGACGGGGGAACACGACATAGACGATGAGGAGTCGCCTTATTCGGTCGGCTACTTTATCGACACACATTGGGGCAATGAGGGAGATTTTGACTGGCGCGCGCTGCCGTATGCGGGATATCGTATTGATGGTCGCTATCGGCGCGACCGCCACAGGCACCCCCTCTTTATCGTGCGCAACCACCGCAGCGGCGAGCAGTTTGTAGGCACGCTGGCCTGGTCCGGAGGCTATTCCTTCGAGTTTGACCTGGATGATGGAGACGAGCGGGGGAGTTCTCGGCTTTGGTTTCGCGCCGGCCCGGACGGACCTGCGCCGCTGCGCGTCATTGGGCCCGGCGAGACGGTGGCCACGCCGGAGATGCACTTGGGCATCGTCATCGGCGATTTCGACGCCTGCATTCACGCGTTGCACGATCATCTTCGCGCCAGCGTCATCCCGCCACAGGCGCCTGAACATGCCGGTTTGGTCGTTAGCGGCATCGGGCCGGAACAGGAGCTTACGCCCGAGTTGATCTTCTCCGAGATCGACGCCTGCGCTGACGTGGGCGCGGAGGTTTTCCTGATTGACGCCAGCTGGTATACGCCGCCCCATGGCAGTTGGCATGCGACGGTTGGCGACTGGCAGGTAAGCCTGGAGCGTTTCCCGGAAGGCCTGAAGCCGTTTCGCGACTATGTGCATGGCAAGGGCATGAAGTTCGGCCTGTGGATGGATGGGGAACGGGTCGGCCCGGAAAGCAAAGTTGCCAGGGAGCGTCCTGAATGGCTGGCCAGGCCGTACGGTGAAGAGGGCGGACTGAGAGGCTTGATCGATCTTACCAAGCCTGATGTTGCCGAGTGGATGGAGAGCGAGATCGACCGTCTGATTGTGGAGCACGAGTTGGATCTCTTCCGCCTGGACTACAACATCGGCAACATCGGCGCGGGCGGATACAGCCAACAGTCAGGTTTCATTGAGAATGCTTATTGGCGTTATTACGAGGCTGTCTACGGCATATACGCGCGTTTGTCGGCACGCCACAGGCATGTAATTTTCCAGAACTGTGCCAGCGGCGGCGCTCGCACGGATGTGGGCATGGTCCGCTACTTTGATCATACCTGGGTAACCGATTGGCAGATAGCGCCGCGCGCCTTTTCGATAACAAATGGGATGACTATGGCGCTGCCGCCGGAGCGGGTAGACCGACTGGCCGGCATGGGCCAATCGGGGCAACGCACGGCGGAGTTGGACTTTCAGTTCCGGCTGCCGCTGTTCGTACATCCATCGCTGAACTGGTTCCACCTTAAGGACGCCAACCCAAATCCGGTTCAACTGGCGCGCATCCGCAATGCGGTACAGATATACAAGAATTTCGTTCGCCCAATCCACGCGACCAGCCGCATTTATCACCATACGCCGGTGGTCAAAGGATTTGAGCCGCGTGGTTGGGGGGTGCTGGAGTTGGCTTCGCGGGATCGAACGCGGGCCATTGCTGGGCTATTTCGTCTCAGCGATCCGGCGGAACCGGAGTACCTGCTACGTTTCAGAGGGATCGATCCAGGTCGGCGCTACCGTGTCACTTTTGACAACAGTGCTGAAAGCTGCGAAGTAGACGGAATGGTTCTTACCCGGACAGGCATCGCGGCGCGCCTGGAAACCGCTTTGACCTCGGAGTTGCTCGTTGTCGAGGCGGTAAGTTAATTGGGGCTGGAATGGCTACGCTGACGCTCATCTAATACTGGGGACGGGAAACTGAAAATGACTTCAATTGCAGATGAGGGCAGGGCGTCCAACAGAGCGGCAACGACGATGGGTGTCTGGCATGTTGTCATGAAGACGCTGCGCAAACCGCAGTTCTGGTTCGGCTTTACGATGATTGTGCCGTTGCTGGCTTGGTATTGGATATTCAGCTTCTGGCCGATTCTGCAGGCGTTCCGCATGTCAACGGTCGCTTACAAGCTGCTGGACCCCGGCAACAGTCCATTTGTCGGACTGGGCAACTTCATCAAAATCTCTCAGCATCCCCTGTTCTGGGTCTCGGTCAAGAATACGATTATGTGGGCCGTCTATTCGTTCATATTCCATCTGCCTTTGGCCATGCTAATCGCTGTCTTTTTGTCCAAGGTCAAGCGGGGGCGTAATGTCTACCAGGCGCTGATTTTTGTTCCAGTGGTGGTGTCGCTGGTGGCAGTCTCCTTGTTATTCAAAATGTTGATGGACCCGGAAGTTGGGCAGCTGAACAAACTGTTGAGTTCCATAGGGCTGCCTGAACTGCAGTGGCTTTCCAGTTCCTCATCAGCGTTACCGACCGCTGTCGTCATTGCCACCTGGAAAGGGCTTGGCTTTTTCGTTGTCATCCTCACGGCAGGCATTATGAATATTCCGTCGGAACTGTACGACGCTGGCCGGGTGGATGGAACCAACCCATGGCAGCAGTTCTGGCTCATCACCATGCCCCTAATGAGCCATACTATACTTCTGGTCACTGTTCTGCTGGCCATCGGCTCTTTGCAGGAATTCACGCTTCCCACCGTCTTGTTTGGCTCGGAGGGCGGTCCGGGAAACTCCACCTTCCTGTACAACTTGTTAGTTTACCAGGAAGCTTTTTTGGACATCCGCTTCGGCACAGCCACGGCCGCCTCCCTGTTTCAGTTCGCGTTTATCCTGACAATCAGCATTTTGCAGATCAAATTAATTCGTCCCTCGTGGACATACTAATGGCCCGGGGCTCTTCATAGGCGTCTGGATCGAAACCTGGCAATGATTATCAGTCACCCAACGTTGAAGGACAGATCGTTATGGCAGTCATAGGCAAGACAGGAGATGCGCGGCGCCAGCCGCCCAGGCGCATTGAAATATCACAAAGTATCATCCATATTTTTCTGCTTGGAATGGTTGTGGTAGCCATTTTCCCATTCATCTGGATGATCTTTGCTTCACTCAAGCCGTTCAAGGAGCTAGTCGAATCAAGGCAGCTTCTGCCCCAAACGTGGACGTTGCGGAACTATGACGAGATATTGGGCCGGGTGAACTTTTATGCTGCATTTCGCAACAGCATCGTTTCCGCTGTATCAGTAACGGTCGTTTCCGTTTACACATCGTCGGTGATGGGGTATATCTTTTCCAAGTATCGTTTTGTGGGCAAGGAAATTCTCTTCACCATAGTCCTTTCGACGATGATGGTGCCCTTCGCGGTAATAATGGTTCCGCTGTATATCACAATTGCACGCACCTTCGGCCTCGCCGACCAATTGGGCGGCATCATCGTAACGGGTTTTTATACGGCGTTCGGCATCTTTCTTATGCGCCAATTCATGGAGAGCATCCCATTCGAGTTGATCGATGCGGCCCGGATTGACGGCGCGTCCGAGTGGCGTATCTTCTTCACTTTGGTGCTGCCGATGTCGATGTCACCGATGTCGGCGCTTGCCGTCTTTGTCTTCCTCGTCAATTGGGACAGTTTCCTGTGGCCCCTAATCGTACTCAGCAGCCAGGACAAGCAGACGCTCCCTCTGGTGCTAGCCGGCCTGCGAAATTTGTGGTGGACACGCTATGAGATGTGGGCGGCCGGCTCGATGCTGACGGTCATACCCGTCATGATTATCTATAGCTTTGCCTCGCGCTACTTCATCCGCGGCATCGCCATGACGGGTTTGAAGGCTTAACTGCAGTGGTTAGTACTACAACCGCATTTAAGGCGGTTGCAATAGGGATGGAATGACAGAGAGTTGGGAGAGGCGTCTGCAGTGACATTGACGAGCTTGATGTCGTCTGGCGCGGCGCCAGAGGGACCAGGCAAGCCGTAAGGGGGGCGAACGAGGTGGCAAGGGCAAGGCGATTTCAAGCAGACGCCTGATTTCAGGCACGCTCAACTCGGCCAGAAAGGATTCAAGCCCCCCTTTTTCTGGTTGCGTCTGAGACGGAGCCAGGCGAGCCATACATGTGCCATCATCGAGAGTGTAATGTGTCGATACCAACTGGGCCAATAGCGCACCTGATAGTGGTCGAGGCCGGTTTCGCCTTTGGCCTCTTCGAAACACTGTTCAATGGTATAGCGAGTCGAGGCGACCTGGGCCAGGGTCAGCAGCGCAGTGTCAGGCGGCGCATTGGAGAGAAAGTAGGCGCATTCGTGCGGCTTGGTCAGCGAACGTCGCACCAGGAGCCAGCTGTCCCGTCCCGGCATCTGGTCTTGATTTTCCACGACCCGTTGGCAGGCCCAGTCGTAGATGCGAGCTCCTTTTTCCCCTGCCGCGACCTGCAGACGTTGCCAACGGCTGTCAGGCCAGGATGCGACCACCGCGGGGATCCGTACCGGTCGTGCGCTTTCATCAAGAACGCGCGCTTTGAAAGGTTTGCGACCGTTTCCCTTCCAGGCAGGGACGCCTACCTCTGGACGCACCAGCCATACGCTGTTCTGGACCCCCACAGCAAACACATACCAACGACCACTTTCGGCCACCGCATATCGCAGCGCACGCGCCTCACCGTAGACCTCGTCTGCCGTCACCCAGCGCATCGGCACACCCAGCCGCCACGCATGGCGCAACATCGCAGCCGCCAGTTCAGACTTGGTGGCAAATCCGACGTCGGCAGGCACTTTCGCTTCTTTACAGCGCTCTCTGTCCGCACACCATTCCTCAGGCAGATAGAGCCGTCGGTCCAGAAAGGTATGTCCCTGCGTCGTCGCATAGGTCAGGAACACGCCCAACTGACAGTTCTCCACCTTGCCTGCCGTTCCACTATACTGACGCTGTACGCCCGCCGATTTTGCCCCCTTCTTGAGAAATCCCGTCTCGTCGACCACCCCGATGCCTTCCGCATCGCCGAACCCCTCTATCACAAATCGCTGCAACGCATCTCGCACCGCTTCTGCATCCCACTTCGTCTTGTACAGCAATCGTTGCGTCGCATCCGGCCTCTTGTCGCCCACCGCTTCCGCCAACTGCCAGCCATTCTTCCGTTCCACCGGCGACACCAACCCTTGCACATACTTTACCGCCTGCTGTTGTACCTCTCTACGTCCAAACAACGAGGAAAACCGACTGTGAAACGCTTCAAATTCGTCCGCCCATCTGTCCAATTCGCTCAGTTCCATAGCTCCTCCAGCTTAGCTTGCTTGCTCTCATTATCGCCGAAGGAACCCTATCTTATCAATGTGCGGTTGTAGTAGTAAAGGTAGGGCTCATTGTTGCGTATAAAGGTCACTTCACATAAGTGAGCATTTGACGTAGGTGAATCCCTAGATGGCAGTCCAGCCCATTCACTGTACTGCACGAAGACAATAGGCCAGCGGCACACGACTACACTCAATTGAAGCAAGGCGCGCTCGAGGCTATTGCCCCAATTGAGGCAAATACCCCTGCCGAAAAGCCGTTTGACAAGACATAAATATATCATTTATCATAGCACCCACACAGACGATAGACGGAGCACTCTCAGTTATTCGTTCCAAATCCACTTGAAGGCCCAGCTTCTCTTGAACTGTCCAGTTCGGTAATCGTTTTCAACAGACAGCGAAATCGGCAGCAATAACCCTTACCTAAGGAGACTTACGACCATGTTGAAACGACAGTTTAGCAGGCGAGGATTTTTGTCCCTGGCGGGCGCAACAGGCGGCGCCGCGTTGCTGGCAGCCTGTGCCCCGGCCGCGGTGGAGGTCGACCAAGCAGCGGGAGCGGCCGAATCAGGGGAGGCGGCGATGCCCGACGCCGAGCGCGTCGCGGTGCGTGTCTGGATAGGCAGCGGCTACACGCCGACAGAATGGACCAGCCGCTCGGCCGAAAACCCGATCGTGGTCAACGCCCCGCGCATCCTGGCCGAGCGCTACCAGGAAGATAATCCCGGCACGGAGATAGTCTACGAAGAGGGGCCTGGCGGCGCGGACTACTTCGCCTGGCTCACCGCCGGAGCCACCGCGGGCACGGCGCCCAACCTGGTGCGCGGCGGGCAAAATTTCGCGGTTCAGAACGGTTGGGCGGTAGCAATGGACGATTACCTGGCCCAGCCCAACCGGTACGCGCCGGATTATGACACCTGGATGGATATTTTCTATCCTGCTTTTATGAACTCGCTGATTCAACCGGACGGGAACATCTACACTGCGCCGATCGACAATATTTGGCCCAATGTCGAGGTTGGCTTGGCATACAACAAGGAAACGCTCGACAGCTTGGGCCTGGAACCGCCGGCAACGTGGGGCGCTCAAATGGAGGTTTCCAAGGCGCTGAAGGAGGCTGGCGACGGACTGGCGCCCTGGCAAGTCGAGCAGGCGACCGGCAACCTATGGCCTCTGGCATTGCAGATCCTGCCGTCTATGATGCAACCGATCTGTCCGGACATGGACCTCAACGGCGACAAATTCGTTGGCACAGATGAGGCGCTCCCCGCCTACCGCGCCGGCATCATCGGACCCAATACGCCGATTTACAAGCGCGCTTTTGCAGAAATGCACGAGCTGGCAACCTACTGGATCGACGGCTTCAACACTGTCGACATCGACCTGCTTTGGCGAGAGGGCAAAGTGGGACTGCGTTATTCCGGGTCGTGGGAGTTTTCCCGCATGGCCAATGACCCCAATATAACTTTCGAGAGAGGCTTCCTGCCGCCGCCGCTCCCCAACAGCAGTGAAATTCCAGCGACGGACAGCACGCCCGGCGCAACCGACCCGCCGCGCACGACTGCCGGTGACGGAACGGTGCCTGGCGATCTGCTGACCGCCATTCAGGGATCAGAGTTTGTTGCCATGGCGTCCTCGACTGAAAAGGACGGCAATCTGGAACAGACTGTCGATTTCTGGATGTTCCTTACCGAACCGCAGAACAACGCTTTCCTCGTTAATGAGAACCAGGCGCGCATTTCTTCGGCCGTGGACGCGCCGCTCGGATCGATCTGGCAGGAGATTGCCACCTTTAAGTTGCCCCTTTATGAATACGCCATTGCCTGGTGGGGCCAAGGCTGGTATTGGGACAGGGACAACTTCATGAAGTGGCGACCGATTTTCATAGAATGGATCACAGGCCAGATCGATGAAGAGACTTTCTTTGTGCGCCAGGAGGAGGAGTTCGCGGCGGGCGCTCAGCGATATGAAGAGATTCTGCAGGAGCAGACCGCCGACAGCTAGCAATCAGTATGAACCGGTGGTCAATGCTCTGGTCCGGCATTGGCCACCGTGGTCTTTTCGTCAGGGAACTTTCGAAACAGTTCCGGCAATGTCTTTCCTGTGCGACAATGCTTTCCTGGCGCGCTCTGTGCCATTTGCAGTGTCCTCAAAACTAGAAACGGTCAAGAGTTGCCTCTGGTATACGCGATCTGCGCCCCGATCTGCGCCCCTCTGTCAAGACCTTTTGTGTACTAAAGTGTATAATCCTCTTCAGTTCTTGTTCTGCCCATCCACTGGTCCTCACGCCGCTGGATTGGCCTCACGCCGCTGGATTGGTCAAGAAAGCGTAGTTTCACCCCATTTAGATAAAGCGCCATGAATGTTCTTGTTCCAACTGAGGCAGGGGGGAATAGCTTGACATGAAACTGATCGTTGGTTTATCATTCCGTGGGCACGGCCGGGAGGGAGTGATTTCCTGATACCTCTCACCGATTCCAACGAATGGCTCGACCTCTCCCGCAATCACCAACTTTGTTTTCGTATTCCGCAATCGTACACACTTGTAGTGAAAACCTTTACCCAAGGAGACTTACGACCATGCAGAAACGACAGTTTAGCAGGCGCGGATTCCTATCCCTGGCAGGCGCAACCGGCGGCGCCGCGCTGCTGGCTGCCTGTGCCCCGGCCGGGGTCGAGGTCGACCAGCCAGCGGCAGCGGACGATTCAGGGGAGGCAATGCCCGATGTCCAACGCGTCCCGGTGCGCGTATGGATTGGCGGCAGTTACACGCCGACCGAATGGACCAGCCGTTCGGCCGAAAATCCCATCGTCGTCAACGCGCCGCGCATCCTCGCCGAGCGCTACCACGAAGAGAACCCCGGCACAGAGATCGTGTACGAAGAGGGCCCTGGCGGCGAGAACTATTTCGCCTGGCTGACGGCAGGAGCGACGGCGGGCACGGCGCCCAACCTGGTGCGCAGCACGCACAATTTCGCCGTCCAGAACGGCTGGGCGGTACCCATGGACGACTATCTGGCCCAGCCCAACCGCTACGCGCCGGATTATGATACCTGGATGGACATCTTCTATCCCACCTTCATGAACTCGCTGATTCAGCCGGATGGTAAAATCTATTGCGCGCCAATCGACAACATCTGGCCCAATGTCGAGGTCGGCCTGGCTTACAACAAGGAAACGCTCGACAGCATGGGCCTGGAACCGCCAGCGACGTGGGGCGCACAGATGGAGGTGTCCAAGGCGCTGAAAGAGGCTGGTGACGGACTGGCGCCCTGGCAGCATGAGCAGGCGACCGGCAACCTGTGGCCTCTGGCACTGCAAATCCTGCCCTCGATGATGCAACCGATCTGTCCGGATATGGACCTCAACGGCGACAAATTCGTTGGTGTAGATGAGGCGCTCCCCGCCTACCGCGCCGGCATCATCGGACCCAACACGCCCATTTACAAACGCGCCTTTGCGGAGATGCACGAGCTGGCAACCTATTGGATCGATGCGTTCAACACGGTCGACATCGACCTGCTCTGGCGAGAGGGCAAAGTGGGACTGCGTTATTCCGGGTCGTGGGAGTTTTCCCGCATGGCAAATGACCCCAATATAACTTTCGAGAGAGGCTTCCTGCCGCCGCCGCTCCCCAACA
Source organism: Caldilineaceae bacterium (assembly GCA_965221345.1). GTDB lineage: Bacteria > Chloroflexota > Anaerolineae > Caldilineales > Caldilineaceae > Bin5. Next base: position 1,934,006 of record CBDCSD010000002.1, on the reverse strand, counting down.
GCAGTGAAATTCCAGCGACGGACAGCACGCCCGGCGCAACCGACCCGCCGCGCACGACTGCCGGTGACGGAACGGTGCCTGGCGATCTGCTGACCGCCATTCAGGGATCAGAGTTTGTCACCATGGCGTCCTCGACTGAAAAGGACGGCAATCTGGAACAGACGGTCGATTTCTGGATGTTCCTTACCGAACCGCAGAACAACGCTTTCCTCGTTAATGAGAACCAGGCGCGCATTTCTTCGGCCGTGGACGCGCCGCTCGGATCCATCTGGCGGGAGATTGCCACCTTTAAGTTGCCCCTTTATGAATACGCCATTGCCTGGTGGGGCCAGGGTTGGTATTGGGATAATGACAACTTCATGCGATGGCGGCCGGTCTTCATCGAATGGATTACCGGCCAGATCGATGAAGCGACCTTCTATGAGCGCCAGGAAGAGGAGTTTGCCGCTGGCGCGCAGCGTTATGAGGAGATTCTGCAGGAGGAGACCGCCGACAGCTAGCAATCAGTATGAACCGGTGGTCAATGCTCTGGTCTGGCATTGGCCGCCGGACGCGGTCATCTGGTTACTGAGCACTGGTTTTGCCGATGACGGGAAGAGGTAGGCTGCTGGCATTCGCCTTGGTCGGGCTGCTGCTCGCGGCCATCGCGGTCGACTATGTGCAGGCGCAGACTCGCCTGCCCAACATCTCCATCTCAGGCGAATTCGACCAGCCCAAAGTTATCGCCGACGGCAAGAGTTCCATCATCCTGACCATGCGTGTCACGGAAAACGGTTGATCGCGCGCCAACGCGCTGCCGCAGGCCTGGCTCGACCCTGGAAAGGTCTCCTCATTCCTGAGTGGACCCATACGGATGCGGACGGGCGGGCGGAGATGGCCGTATTGTTCAGTTCCTCGTGTACCTTTCAACAGAGGTTTAGCAGAAACGTGCCTCCAATCTGGGGCGCAACCATTTTCAAAAAACCCCTTTCCAACATGTTGTCCAGTGTGGTAGAATTGCGGCGTCTCCCTTGATCGATGACGAATTGTTCAATTGTCTGAGAGGAGTGTAAACCATGGAAAAGACTCGTATCAGTAGACGGCAGTTTCTAACTCTGGCCGGCACGGCGGGGGGCGCCGCGTTGCTTGTGTCTTGCGCTCCGACAGCAACCACGGTTGATCAGCCGGCAGAGACGGGAGGCGAGGCGGAGGAGGCTGCCCGGCCGGACGCCGACCGGACGGGGGTCCATTGCCAGTTGAACTGGTACTCGCCGACCGAGTGGACCAGCCGCTCAGCCGAACAGCCCGTTGTGGTAAATGCCACCCGCATTCTGGCCCAACATTTCGAGGAGACGAATCCGGATATCGAGATCATGTGGGACGAGGATATGGGCGGCTTCGAAGGGATGACCGCGAAAGTGGCCGCGGCAGAGGCGCCAGATCTCGTGTGGAGTGGCCACAACTTCGCGGTGCAGAACGGTTGGGCCTTACCGATTGGCGAATATCTGGACCAGCCCAATCCCTACGCACCGGAGTACGAGGCCTGGCGTGATATCTTCTATCCCTCATACATGCTCTCTCTGAAGCAGCCCGATAATCTGGAGTATTGCGCGCCAATCGACGCAATCTGGCCCAACATCGAGATCGGCCTGGCCTACAATAAAGAAGTGCTCGCAAGCTTGGGCCTGGAGCCGCCGGCCACCTGGACCCAGGAGAAAGAGGTGGCCAGGGCGTTGAAGGAATCCGACGACCACTTCGCCCCTTGGCCGCTTGCGAAGGATGCTGGCGACCTGTGGCCCCTGGCATTGCAGATCCTGCCTTCCATGATGCAGCCCATCTGCCAGGAGATGGACCTCAATGGCGACAAGTTTGTGGGCATTGAGGAGGCGTTGCCAGCCTTCAAGAGTGGTCTTATCGGACCCAAGACGCCAATTTACCGACGCGCCTGGGCCGAAATGTACGAACTGGGCACCTACTGGCTTGATGGGTTCGCCACGACCGATATCGACCTCTTGTGGCGTCAGGGCGAAATCGGGTTGATGTACGCCGGCTCATGGGATTTCTCGAAAATTGCCAACGATCCCAACGTCACCTTCGAGCGTGGATTCGTGCCGGTACCCATTCCCGACAGCAGCGATGTCCCGGCCACGGCAACCGAGCCGGGAGCCGTCGATGCCCCGCGGACAACGGCCGGCGACGGCACGGTGCCCGGCGATCTCATCAACGCCATTCAGGGGGCCGAAACCGTGATCCTGGCTTCTTCGGTGGGGTCACGCAACAACCTGGCTGAAACGATTAATTGGTGGCAATTCATCACCACGCCTGAAAACAACTCCTTCATGGTCAACGAGAACCAACGACGCATTTCCTCCGCCGTCGATGGGACCCTTGGACCCATCTGGCAGGAAATTGCGATGTTCCAGTTGCCGCTGTACGATTATGCCATCGCTTGGTGGGGCATGGGATTGTATTGGGACAACGACAACTTCATGAAGTGGCGGCCGATTTTCGTGGCGTGGCTCACAGGTCAGATCGATGAAGAGACTTTCTTTCAGCGCCAGCACGAGGAGTTCGCAGCAGGCGCTGCGCGTTACGAGGAGATCATAAAGGAGCAAACGGAAAGTTAGTAGTCTGCTTCGACCGTGCGGTGGCCAGCGCGTGATTTCGGCAGGGGTATGGGGCATCGTCCCATACCCCTGCCATCCAATGAGAGACAGAAAGAACGCCAAAGCAGATGACGGGAAGAGTACGGCTGCTGGCAATGGCTATAATCGGGCTGTTGCTGGCGGCCATCGTCGTGGACTATGTGCAAGCGCAGGCGCGCTTGCCGAACATCTCTATTGTCGGGCAATTCGACCAGCCCAAGGTCATTGCTGACGGCAAGAGTTCGATCATTCTTACTGTGCGTGTGACCGAGAACGGGAATCCGCGCGCCGATGTCCTGCTACAGGCTTGGCTCGAATCCGGGGGCGGCCTCTTCATTCCGGAGTGGACGTATACGGATGCGGACGGGCGGGCGGAGTATACCTACACGCCCAACACGGCCGGCCCCTATGACCTGCAAGAAGACACAATCGCCCATGTGATCGATATTGGCGTTGGGCGGCTGTTCGAAGTGGACAAGCATTACCGCATCAAGGTCCCAGTGGAAGCGCCACTTACCACGGAATAAGGATAAGGAACTGCTGCATGAGTACTGCGCAGTCAACGCAGACAGATTCGGCGCCGGGCGGCCGCAGGCGTTGGAGAAGAGAGTCTCAAACTGCTCCACTCAGCTTGAGAGCGTTTCGCCGTTCCTGGCAGGCATACGCTCTCCTTAGCCCGATCTTTGCTCTGCTGATCGTCTTTGTCTACTACCCACCCATCCTGGGCCTCATTCGCGCGTTTTTCCGCTGGCGGCCCGGTGTACCCGCTACGTTCGTCGGCCTCAACAACTTCATCACCTATTTCACATACGCTGAGACCCCGCATGAGTTGGTCAACATCGTCAAGCTAATGGCGTTTGGCCTCTTTGCAGGCATCGTCATGCCCTTCATCATGGCTGAACTGATCTTTTTCGTGCGCTCACCGGCCTTGAAGGAGCTCTATCGCCTTCTCGTTATTATTCCTATGCTCGTTCCCGGCATCGTAACAGTTCTCCTCTGGCAAAAACTCTACGACCCGTACCTCGGCCCTATCAACGACCTGCTTCGTGCAGTTGGCCTCGAGAACTTGGCACTGAACTGGCTGGGCGAGCATCGGGTCGCCATTTACGCAATCATGTTTGTCGGGTTCCCCTGGGTTTGGGGTGTCGGTACGCTCATCTATTTAGGCGGCTTGGGGCAAATCTCCCAATCGGTTTATGAAGCGGCAGCCCTCGACGGCTGCACCGGCCTGGGTCGCGTCCTGCGTATCGACCTTCCCCTGGTCCTGGGGCAGGTGCGCCTGCTGGCCATCCTGGCGGTGATAAACGCCATCACCGCTTTCCAGAATATACTGGTGCTCACCGATGGAGGACCGGGCTTCTCGACGATGGTGCCGGGGCTGACGATGTTCCATTCGGCTTTCCGCGCCCAAAAATTCGGTTACTCCTCGGCCATTGGCCTGATGCTATTTGTCATCGCCATGTCAGGAACACTGATCATTAATCGCGGCATTCGGCCCACAGGTGAAGATTTGACGCGATAGGTCGCTGTCCATCGAGCAACTCTGGCAACCGTTAGCAAGACCCTTTAGTTCTTTTGCAGGAATCCACTATGGCCACACAAATTCAGAGAACAGATCGCCGTCGCCCATTTGCGTTTTCCCAGCTGGGGCTGCACGTGGTCATTGTCTTCCTGCTGCTCCTCTCTCTGATTCCGACGGTGATCATGATAAACCTGTCCTTCAAGAACGGACTCCAGTACCGCTGGGATCGCTGGATTCTGAGCCTGCCTTTGCGCGGCTCAAACTATCTGTCTGCCTGGGATGTGATTGACGCCTACATGCTGAACACGGTGTTCGTGGCTGCGGTCGGGCTGGCGGGCGTGCTGATACTGTCACTAATCGGCGGCTACGTCTTCGCACGAATGCGTTTTCCGCTGCGCGAGCCGCTCTACTATGCGATCATCGCGCTGCTGATGGTGCCGTGGGTGCTTTCTTTCATCCCCGCCTACATGCTCTACAACAATCTCGGCCTGCTCAATACGCGTTGGGCCCTAATCATCCCCAATGTAGCCGGCGGGCCCATCTTCGGCATTTTTCTCATGCGAGCCTTCATTACCGGCATCCCCGAGGAGCTTTTCGAGTCGGCCCGTTGCGACGGCGCCGGCGCGTGGTCGCTGATCTGGCGCATCACTTTCCCCTTAAGCCTGCCGGGGCTGGCGACCCTTTCAGTGCTCAATTTCGTGGCTGAGTGGAACTCCTTCCTGTGGCCGCTGGTGACGATCAGCGATATGAGCAAACAGGTGATCTCGGTCGGCCTTTTCCGCCTGTCGCGAACGACCAACGACAGCGTCGATTTCGGCTCCGGCGGCCCTCTTTTCGCCGGCTATGTGCTTGCTTCGGTACCCCTTGTCATACTCTTTATCGTACTCGGCAAGTTCTACGTCGAAGGGCTGGTTGAATCCGGCATCAAGATGTAGAGAAATTGTCCTCATGTTCACACAAGCGCAGATCGACCAGTTTCACCGTGACGGTATCATCGTCGCGAAGGGAGTAATACAGGGCGAAGAGTTGGCCGCTTTGCGTAAGGCCGCCGACCGCGTCATGGACGAGGGGATGGCAGGAATTGGCGAAGCCGACCACCGCTATCGCCCAAATCCCGACGGCGGTCGCACCTACTTTCGCAGTGAAAAAATGTGGGACAGGGACCCGATCTTCCAGGCAGTGACGGTCAACCCGTCGCTTCTGGCCCACTACGGTCAGTTGGTGGGCCATCCATTCATGCCGATCGTCGACTCCTTCGTCTGCAAGATTCCCGAGGGCGACGTGCCGGTCCACTGGCACCAGGACCCGCCGTTTGGCGATCCTGAATGGCCCGATACGCACCCCATCCCCAACATCGACGCCGACATTTACCTGGATCACGCAACGATCGAGAACGGTTGCGTGTGGGCTATTCCGGGGCACCACCTGGTCGGCCATGTAGAGGTGGAGAACTACTCGGAGGATGCCCTGTTCGAAGAACTGGGCGCGGTGCCGATCGAGCTGGGGCCGGGCGATGTCAGTTTCCACTGCCTTTCGGCGCCGCACGGCTCCGCCGGCAACCGCACCGGCGATCTCCGCCGCACATTCTATGTGCATTACATGAACCGCGAGGTCCAGCAGCAGAGCTACGGCCATCTTGGCTACGTCCAGGATTTGGAGAGAGATCGCGGTCTCTTCGACGCCCGCGCATTGGCCGCAGCCCAGAAGATGATCGATGCGCGCAAGGCGCTGGGCTATGGCGGCCTGGAAGGAAACGATGTGCGCCTGAGTGAAGAGGGCTTCGAATTCACCGGCAAGCCGAGGACGCCGCCCAGACATTGGGGCACGTTGATCGCAGCCATGTCCGGCGACGAAATCAGGCGTAAGAAAAGCCTTACCTTTTTGACGCCGGCGGCGTAGCCTGCGCCATCCTTCCAAGCACTGCCTTCTGGCCAACGCGGCCGCGGCTTCGGCTCCGAAGTCACGCTGACTTCAGGGAGCTTCTCTCAATGCGACCCCCCACCTCTGCAAACCTGCAGCAACCAAAGAAGAGACCTTCCGCGCGCGGGGACGTTGGTCCTGATTCAAGGCTTCGCCAACGAAAGAACGGGATGCATTCTTGAAAGGAAGGTAGGCGCATGTTCACACAAGCACAGATCGATCACTTTCACCGCGACGGCATCATCGTCGCCCGGGGCGTTATACAAGGTGAAGAGTTGGCCGCATTGCGCAAAGCAGCCGACCGTGTCGTGGAGGAGGGAATAGCGGACACTGATCAAACCGACCATCGTTATCGCGCCAACGCCGATGGCATCCCGACCTATTTCCGCAGCGAATTGATGTGGGACCGGGACCCGATCTTCCAGGCGGTGACGGTCAACCCGTCGCTTCTGACCTATTTTGGTCAGCTAGTCGGCCATCCCTTCATGCCGGTCGCGGACTCCTTCGTTTGCAAGATTCCCGAAGGCGATCTTCCCATTCACTGGCACCAGGATCCGCCCTACGGCGATCCGGAGTGGCCCGAGACGCACCCCGTTCCCAACATCGACGCCGACATCTACTTGGATCAGTCGACGATCGAAAACGGCTGTGTGTGGGTGATTCCGGGCCACCACCTGGTGGGCCACGTAGAGGTGGAGAACTATTCGGAGGACGCCTTGTTCGACGAACTGGGCGCGGTGCCGGTTGAAATGGAACCGGGCGATATCAGTTTCCACTGCATTTCCGCGCCGCACGGCTCCGCCGGCAACAGTACCGGCGACCTGCGCCGCACCTTCTACATACATTACTTGAACGCCGAAACGCAGTACCAGTGCTACGGCCAAAAGGATAGAATTCAGAAGCTGGAAGCGAGACTGGGCCTGTTCGACGCCCGCGCGCTGGCCGCGGTCCAAAAAATGATCGCCACACGCAAGGGGCTGGGCTATGGCGGCCTGGAAGGAAGCAGTTTACGCCTGAACGAGGAAGGATTCGAGTTCACCGGCGAGCCGAGGACGCCGCCCCGGCACTGGGGCACTTTGATCGCTGCCATGTCCGAGGACGAGATCAGGCGCAAGAAGAGCCTCAACTTTCTGACAAAATCCGCGTAGCCGACACCGGGCGACAAACCAGTTTCAAGCCACTAAAAGAGCGCGAAACCCGGCATTTCTCTCACTTCTGCAAGAGGAGCCGCCGACATGTCTCCAACAACGTTTGAAGCCAGAGCGGTTACACAAGGCCCCAAGCACCACTTCTTCGGCTACTATGGCATCTGCCCCTGGGATGCTACAGAGCAGTATCTCCTCTGCCTGGAGTCGGAGTTCCATGAGCGGCCGCCCGGCGCTGAAGATCGCGCCGTGGTCGGCCTGGTCGAATTGGCGACCGGCAAATTCGAGTCGCTGGCTGAGACGCGAGCCTGGAACTTGCAGCAGGGCTGTATGCTGCACTGGCTTCCCACCGCGCCGGACCGCCTCATTACGTACAATGACCGCCAGGGCGACAGGCATGTAGCTGTGGTCCTGGACATTCACACGGGGAAGAAGCGTGTACTGCCCCGCTCAATCAGTGGCCTGACCCGCGACGGCCGCCACGCGGTCAGCCTTAACTATGCCCGGCTCAAGTCGCTGCGCCCTGTTGTCGGCTACGCTGGCCTGCCGGATCTCTTCGCTGACCAGAACCATCCTGACAACGACGGCATCTACCTGATGGACACTGAATCGGGCGAAGCGGAGGTGTTGGTTTCCTACGAAGAGGCGCGCGCCCTGCTGCGCGATTACCCGGATGCGCAGAGCCATAAGCTGTGGTTCAATCACACTGTCATCAACCGCGACGACACGCGCGTCGCTTTTGTCATCCGGTGGAACGAGCCAGGGATAGAGATCAAACATACGATCCTGGTGTCTGCCAGCCTCAAGGGAGGAGATCTGCGGATACTGACCGACCTGGCCGCTTCGCACTTCGACTGGCAGTCGGCGAGCACGCTCATTGGCTGGGTGACGATGAAAGAGGGCGAAAACTGGTATCGAATCGACGAACCCAGCGGCGAATATCAGCTGATGCGCCCCGACATTCTCACCCGCAACGGGCACAACAGCTTTACGAAAGATGGCGCCTGGATGCTGACCGATACAGGGCCCGACTCGAGCAACTTGCAGTCGCTGATGCTGTGGAATATGGAAGAGGAGCGGCTGGTACATTTGGGAGAGTTTGAGTCGCCTCCCCCTTTCCGCGGCGAAATCCGCTGTGATATGCATCCTCGCTGGAGCCGGGATGAACGGCAGGTCTGCTTTGACTCGGTCCACGGCGGCACGCGCCAAGTGTACGTGATGGACGTGTCAGCGGCCGTCGCGCCGTAACGGCCTGGCACGGAAAGGACACTTCTCTTGCCATGCCCCGGTATAGCTGCAGCGAACTGACGCAAGACCTTCGACGACTGGGCGTCGAAGCGGGCGATATCCTCTTTGTTCACTCCTCCTTCAAATCTCTGGGGCCGGTCGTAGGCGGCGCCGAAAGCGTGATCCAGGCCTTGGAAGCCGCAAGCGGGCCGGAAGGGCTGCTGCTGATGCCCTCCTTCAACCTGGTGAAGTGGGAGTTGCGGCCCGAAACGTGGGAGCCACACAACACGCCCTCTACTGTCGGCTGGATAACGGAGCAGTTCCGGCGACTACCGCGCGTCTATCGTTCAGACCACTACTCCCACTCGGTAGCTGCACGCGGCAAAGGGGCGAAAGCCTTTGTTGCCGGCCATCTTCGTCAAGAGGGGTACGGTTCACATTGGGACCGCAAGCCGTGGGGCAGGACCTTCGGGCTGCATTCGCCCATGTACAAGGCCTATCTGGCCGATGCCAAACTTCTGATGCTTGGCGTGGATTACTACACTTCGACCTACATCCATCTTGTCGAGGCGATGTACTGGCACACTCTGCGTGCCAAGAGCCGGGACACCGAGCGTGAGCCGGCATTCCCAGCGCTGGATCGTGTTAAATTGGGCGCGTTTTGGGAAAGGTCAGGGGCACTGAAGCGCGGACAGGTCGGCGACGCAGACTGCCGGCTGTTCAGGATACGGGAATACGTCGACACGCTCCTGGCGGAGGTAGAAAGAAATCCCAAGCCATATTTGCGCTGACCGGTGAACTAAACGTCCTCGGATTGGACCAGTCAGCAAGCAGGTACCATCCCTCACTTAGTCAGGCTTATACTTGGGCTGTCGCGGCGTATGGTCACGGGCCATGCGGGTCGTGCGCTTGGCGAGCGGCAGGGATACCCGCGCCCCGCCCAGAAGATGTGATTCAATGAAGCCGAAGATCAGTTCGTTGCCGGCGCGGGCCGCGCGCACGCCACCCTTGGGAGGCTGCCCCGTGTCCAGCGCATGGACAAGGTCTTCGACGGCTCGCAATGTAGAGCTGGTTGGGGGTGTCTCCGGCGCCGGCGCGATCTGGAGCTCGTTGCGCCCGCGCAGGCCAACCGGTTCCGCCTTGCGCACCTGCCATTCACGGGCGTCGTTGAAAGCGGTTATCGTTCCGAGAGAGCAGATCGCTTCAGTCTCTGACGCGCGGCCGGTGAGCAGACCGTAGGCTTTCACTCCATTGGCAAACTGGATGATTCCCTCGCCCTGCGGGTCGCCCGTCAGGACATCGCCGTCAAACATACTGTCGCCGTCAGGCAGATGGCCCTGCACCCACTCGGCCGGCTCGTCGTTATTGAGCCTCAGGATGAGGTCCAGAAGGTGACTGCCGTTATTGAACAAGGGGCCGACGTTGTAGATTATCAGTTGCTGAAGATCACCCAGTTCGCCGCTGTCGATGATCTCTTTCATGCGGTCATACTTGGTATCGTAGCGCCGGTTGGTCCCGAGATTGAGAATGGCGCCGTTGCGCTCGACCGCCTCGACCATGGCATCGGCGTCGGCCATTGAGGCGGCCATTGCTTTTTCGGCGTAAATCGCTTTGATGCCTTGATTGGCGCATTCTACTACAATTGCTGCACGCGGCTCAGGCTGGGTGGCCACGCTGACGATGTCCAGGTCCTCTTTGGCGAGCATCTCGCGGTAATCGGTGTACTGGCCTTCCGCGGGCACGCCATGCAGATTTCCAAATTCAGCCATCACGTCGGTGCGCAGGTCGGCGCAGGCGACCAGGTCTGTGCGATCACAGGTAGTGTAGCCGGCGGCGTGTGAGTAGGGGAGCGCGATCCGGGAATAGCCGACAACTTCGTTGTCGATGAACCCGCCCATGCGGCTGCAACCGATTACACCGGCGCGATAAGTTTTCATTGCTTTCTTCCTCTCTTTGCATTGCCAATCGGCCAAATTCTCGTTGCGAAATCTTTAGGTCTGCTGTGGTCAGCCTAAGGCGTTGAGCCTGTCGCGCAGTTCCTGCGTCAGACCCATCTCCTCGGCCTGGAAGGCCTGATCAATATGGGACGTGGTGCGGCAACCGATCAACACGGAGGTGATGCCGGGCTGGCCTATCGCCCAGGCCAGGGCAATCTGAACCATCGAAATGCCCGTTTCCGCGGCAATGTCGCGCAATCCTTCCATGCGGCGCATCGACGTGTCGTTCTCGTAGATATCCCAATGGTCGGGCATGACATCGAAACGCGTCCCCTTAGGAGCCGTCCACGTTTTGGTGTACTTGCCGGTGAGGAAACCGGCCCCAAGCGGACTGTAGGAAATCACGCCGATATTCTGATCGGCGCAGAAGGGAAGCAGTTCGGCCTCAATGTCGCGGATGGCCAAACTATAGTTGGGCTGTACCGATACCATCGGCGCCCAGTCGTTCACATCGGCAATCCAGAGGGCCTTGCAAATCTGCCACGCGTCGAAGTTGCTGCATCCCAGGTAGCGAACCTTGCCCTGCTCCACTAGCGTATTCAGAGCGCCCAGGGTCTCTTCGAATGGGACGCTGGCATCGTAAGCATGGAGTTGATAGAGGTCGATGACATCGGTTTGCAAGCGGCGCAGGCTATCCTCAGCGACCTGCAAGACCCGTTCCCGGCCCAGAGGCGGCGCGATTTTGGTCCCCAATACCACTTTCTGCCGGTTGCTGCTGCGGGAGAGCCATTGCCCCAGAACTGTCTCCGATGTGCCGGCGGAATAGACTTCGGCCGTGTCGATCAGGTTGATACTCCGGTCCATGGCGTAGTCGATAATCGAAAAGGACGTTTCGGCATCGATTTCACGGCCAAAGGTAACGCTGCCCAGACCGATTGAACTGACGCGCAGATCGGAGTTGCCCAATTGACGGAATTCCATGTTCAAGACCTCCTGACATTTCTGACTTGTGGTAATAGCACTCAGATAACTCTACTCTTTTTCTCCTGCGATGGCAGAAAGCTCGCCGCGTGTACTCGCTGCCCACGATTCCTGTGGCGCCGCGGGTCACGAACGACGCGTCAGTTGGGCTGCAGCCAAAAGGTCGGCTTGCCAATTACTTGGGTTGAGCATATCGGGATCGTCGATGCGCAGTTGACGCAGCTCGTGGATCAGGTCGTGCGAGAGCGTTGTGGTCGCTGCCACCAGGTTCTCTTGTAGTTCGGACTCCGTGCGCATACCGACGAGTACCGAGCCGATGCGCGGTTCGGCCAGCGCGAAAGCGATGGCGGCCTGCGCGGGAGTGAGGGCGCTGTCCGTCCCTAGACGGGGACGTCCGGCTGCCTCGGCAACCAGTTGGCGGAAGCGCCTGGAGCGTGCTTTCAGCGGTTCAAGCCTGTCGGGCAGGTAATCCGCGCGTTCTGTCAAGACCCCTTGCAGCAGGACGGAGCGCACAAGAACGCCGATGCCCCTCCTTTTGGCCGCGGGGAAGAGCCTGTCTGCCAGGCGCTGGTCGAAGAGCGAATAGGTTACCTGAACGGTGTCGAACAGTTCCAATTCGAGAGCGGCGAGCGGGAGGTCGGGGCCGTAAAAGGAGCCGCCGCGCCAGAGCACCATACCCTTTGCGCGCGCTTCCGAGAAGACTTCGGCTACGAGGTCGGCCTGATCCAGCAGGTCGGCATCGACGTTGTGGATCTGCCAGATGTCGACGTAGTCGGTCTGCAGCGAATGGAGGCTGCTTTCCAGGCCGGCGAGCATGGCTCGTCGCAGGGCATTGCCGCGCAGCGTCTTGCCGTCAGCCTGCACGGTGGCCTTGGTGGCGAGCACGGTGCGATGGCGGCGGCCGCGAAGCGCCCGGCCCAAAATTGCTTCGCTATTGCCGTAGGCCTGGGCAGTGTCAATAAAATTGATGCCGGCGTCCAGCGCCGCGCCAACCAGTTGTTCGGCGGCGGACGAGGAGGGGCGACCATAGTGGCCGGGCACGGGGATTCCGTAGTCCATCCCCAGTTCTACGGTCCCCAAGGCGATGGGAGAAACGGAAAGATTGGTACGTCCAAGAGTGCGGTAGTGACTGCTATTCATGGGCAATTCCAATGGCTGATGGCTGGTGCAGTTGCTGGCCATTGTTTACTGATCAGTTATCTCTGACAGTTTGTGGATGGGCAGGGTGCCCGACATGTACTCGCGTTCCCACAGGGCTACCGTCTCCTTGATGAATTCGTCTACCGGGCAGTCGATCCCATGTTGTGCCATCAGCTGGGGCAGCCATTTGTGGCCAAAGGCGACATGCTGCCGTTCATCGGCCATATCGTAACTGACGAACTGGGCCGACAGGCGGTCACCGGTCTCGGCGTAGGCGGCCATCTGCACGTGGCGGTGGGGGAAGGCGTGGGTTTCGTTGCCCATGGTGAGGAGACAGTATTGGGTGGCGGCGTCATACTGGCTGCGCCAGGCGAAAATGCGGGTATTCTGGGGCACGTCGGTATAGTCATGTCCGTGGTGGGCGAGCCACTCGATACCGAGTTTACAGTGCCGGGTCTCGTCGTAGCAGTGGCGGGCGCTGTCGTAGGTGAAGGCCCACGGCATGCTGGGAGAGAGATGAATGATAAGCGCGACGGTTTCGGCAGCCAGCATTTCCTGGCTGTAACTCTCGAAATCACGAAGGCGCTGCGTCGCATGATCGACGGACTTTATTCGTAGGCCGGCGTCGCGATTGTCAAGACTGAAGCGACTATCGCGGCCGGCGTCGCGGGGGCATTCAAATGGCGTGCGGCTTGGGGTCGGCGCAGGAGTTTGCTGCCGATCTTCGCGGCCGGAGACGCCGCCGGCAGCCGCCAGCAGGTCGGCGATGTAGGCCTCCCACTCGCCGGGCGCGTGGTCTGCCAGGGCATCTTCAGCCCAACTGAGTTGCGTTTCTTCGTCGATCAGAATGTGTTTGAACGCGTACAGGGTCGGGGCGTCGGGATTGGCGAAGGTCTGCTCGCAGTGCCAGCGATAGGTGGCGACGAGGGCCGGTTTGATCACGCGAAAGAGGCCGGCCAGCAGGTCCGCTTCAGTAGGCGCGTGGATTGCTTCGGCCATCAAGTGTTCGAGCGCGTCGTCGCCGGGCGGACGGAAGGCCGGTGTCTGGATCTCACGCAGACGCTGATAGAGGTACTGTACATGCTGGGCATCTTCCCAAAGCAGGCGCCCCATGGCCAGTTTCCAGTCCATATTGGCGGCGGCGGGCATCCAGGCGGCCAGAATGCGCAGGGTCTCGTATTCGATAAAGCGGTAGCGGTTGAGCAGTGCCTTGTTGTGAGCGAAATTGATCTGTTCCGGCGGGGACAGTACCTGCATTATCCTCCTCCTAACTGAATATCCAGGAGTTCGGCGGCGTTTCCACAGAAGATATCTTCGATCTGGCGTTCGCTCAGTTTCAGCCGCTGGCAGGCGAGGCGGATGCTGCGCAATGACTCGAGTCCGATCAGTACCGGCTGCAAAGACGTATGTTTCTCGTCCAGGTCCATCTCGTCGGCGTAGAGCCAGTGGAAAGAGTCGCCGATGGCAACGCAGCGGCCGCGCGTATGACTGACATGGAAATCGGTCCCATACATCAGCTTCTCGTGGCCCATCGTCTCGACAATCGCCTCGAACGCGCCGGCCTCGGTGACCGCAGAGGTATCGAACCAGACATTCTCAAGGCCGCGCAGGCTCTCAATTCCCTCGATCGTATGCCACGGGTTGAATCCGCGGGCGGCGTGGGCCAGAATCAGCCGCATATTGGGATAGGCCAGACAGTAGCGGCGGATCGTAGCCTGGTTGACCGGGTCGGCAAGCGCGCGGTCGCGCACCATGTGCAGGGTGATGGTCAGCCCCAAAGTGTTGGCCGCGGCGACGTGGTCCTCAGGCAGATAGGCTTCGATGGGGGCAGTCCAGGTCGGATCTTCGGCGGTGTAGGAGCCGGCGCCGGACTCGTCTGTGCCCAGCCTTGGATTCAGCGGCGCCATTGTGTGGTAGCACTTCAGACCGGTCATGCCCAGGCGGCGCACTTCGTCAAGAACTGTCTCCGCGTCCATGTCGGGCGAGATGATCAGTTGCCCGCGCGAGTTTCGCGCCAGAGGCGTGGCGCCACTGATCTCTGCGCCAATGAAATCGTTGTTGGCTTGGCGATCTCCGAGAAAGGCGAGACCAAAGAAAAGACCGCCTATGACGCGTCCCCCCGGATGCAGCCACTCATTGAACTGCGCGTATTCTGTCAGACCAAGGCGGGGCGGCGTCGTTTCCAGCCCGGGACGAGGCTTACCGCCTGGATAGTGCTCGTGGCAGAAAAGATGCGCGTGGGCATCAATTATGCGGTCCGGTAGAAACGGAAGGATTTCCCTTTCGAGAAACGTTTGATCGGCCTTGGTAAATTCATTCGAAAACATGGCGGAATTCCATCGTTTGATGACCAGCGAACTACGCAGGTCTGGGGCCAACGAGAACAGTTTTTATCGAACTTGTCGGCGGAAGGGTTCCTTTTTCAGCTCAACCCTTAGCAGGTCGTCGAGATTGCCCTGCTCGAGCCCGGCGCGAACGACCTGCAGTGCTTCGGCAGCCGCTGCGCCAGTCAGTTGAATATCCTCATCTGTGTGGGCGAGCGTTGGCTTGAAGCTCATGTAACTGTGGACACCGCGGCGGGCCATCTCCTGGATGAAAAGAGTAGAGACCTTGCGGGGATCGATGTCATCGGGCGTATTTAGCGTGACGGTTGGGCCGGTATGCAGGCCGGTGCAGGCGCCTTCCAGCCCGGAGTCATTGATTGCCTGATTGAGAGCGCTACGCAGTTTTTCGCCGATTTCCTTGAATCGCCGCGGCGCCTCGCGTCGTTTCAATTCACGAATTGTCGTGAGCGAGGCAGCCAGCCCAATGTTGTCACTCCAGTATGAACTGGAGATGAACATGTGTTTGGCCGGCTCCATCACCTCTCGCGAGCCGACTACCGCGCCCATAGGGTAGCCGTTCGACATGCATTTGGCGACAACGGTCATATCCGGGGTGACGCCGACCGCCTCCTGCACGCCGCCGACGGCGATGCGCCAGCCGCAGGATACCTCGTCGAAGATAAATACGACGCCATGATCGGCGGCGAGTTGCTTTACCGCTTCAAGATAGCCCGGCGGCGGCAGTTCGGAGCGGGCCGGCTCCATCATGATGGCAGCGACCTCACCGGCGTGTTCTTCGAGCAGCGCGGCCAGCATCTCCAGATCGCCGTAGATGAAAGGGACGACTGTGCCTTCCAGGCCCTTGGGCACGCCGATCGGCTCGATGCCGGCGAAGGGATATTCTCCGCTTTCAGGGTTGACGCCGTAGTTGGCGGCTTGATACCAGTCGTGCCAGCCGTGATAGCCGCAGAAAAGGATCTTGTCCTTGCCGGTTGTGCCGCGAGCGATGCGCACGGCCATGGCGCAGGCGTCTCCGCCACCCTTGGCATAGCGCACCATCTGCGAACTGGGAATCGTGTTGTTGAGCTCCTCGGCCAGTTCCAACTCAAGCGGGCTGTTGGCGGAGAAAATGCTGCTGCGGTCGATCTGCTCCTTGACGGCCGCGTCGACAACATCGTCCGCATGCCCCAGGATGATAGCGCCGACCGCGCTCATCCAGTCGATGTACTCATTTTCGTCAACATCGATGAAGCGGGAGCCTTTGGCACTTTGAGCGTAGATAGGGCTGGCGCCGTGTGCGAACTGGTCGGCGCGGCGGCTGATCAGCTGAGTCCAGCCGGGGATCAACTCGCCTGCCTGCTCGTAGAGGTCGAGCGAGCGGGAAACGTCGTGATGTGCGGACTTCGGGAACGAGGTCATTGCGTCCTCCTTAAGAGTCCAATTGATGGCGGCCAGCAACCGCGGCGGCGTTGGACACTATTTACTCTTGCCAGTTAAAAATCACGCCCAGCATATTCTTCTCGCGATGGTAGGCCATCTCATAGGCTTCGACCATCTCGCTGTAGTGGTATCGGTGGGTGATCAGGCGGCTTGGCTCCAACAGTCCATCGGCCATGAGTGAGGCGACATGGTCGGCAATATTGTCCCAGGCATAGCGGTCGGCCGTGTTGTAGGGATCGGAGCCGGCAGCGGGATAGAGATAGCCGGACCGCTCGGAGACGGCGATTACCGAAGTGCCCTTGTTGTAGAAAAGCTCCATCGCCAGCGGGTTGAAGTCGAGCGGCGGTTCGCCGCGTCCGAGCAGGCTGACCACGGAGACGCGGCCGCCGGGGCGGACGATCTCCATGGCGGTGCGAAAGGCGGGCCACGGATTGGCGGTGAGGATGACGAGGTCTATGCCCTGGCCGCGCGTGAAGTCATCGAGTTTGGCCTCGAGATCGGGATCGTTGTAGAGGAAGTTGGCATGGGCGCCCATCCGGTCCGACATCTCCATGCGAACGGGGCTGTTGGCGATGCCGACGACGCGGCCGCCGAAAAGCGGGCCCAAAGCGATTGCCCCCAATCCCAAGACGCCAACCCCGACAACGGCAACATTTTCACCGGGACGGAATTGGGCCTTGTGGTAGCAGTGAGCACTGAGTGCGTAGAGGTGTGCGTAGACGGCATCCTCGTCGGCGACACCGTCCGGGATGACGACCAGGCTTTGCGACTCGGCCATAATGTATTCGGACTGGTGGGGCGCGCGGGTTACGATACGGTCGCCGACTTTCACGCGGGTGACCTTGCTGCCGGCGGCCTGCACGATTCCCACGTTGCTGTCGCCTACCCAGCGAGGATATCCAGGCGCGCCGGGTACCCGGTCCGCGCCTTCATAGTTGCCGCGGTCGGTGCCGATTTTCAGCGCGGAGATGCGCGTTTTTACCCAGACTTCGTCGTCGGCCAACTGACTCACGTCAAGCTCCTGCTCTTCGATGCGTAGGTCACGCGGGCCGTATAGAACTGCTATTTTCATCCTATTCCACCTTTCACGCTTTATTGTCGCGTGCCCCTGCTGGGCGAGACATCATGCGCCCGGCACGCTGTCCAGGTCTTCGCTGCAATCCTTGAGCACATTCATCAGGCTGAAATCACCGCCCCAGGGAACCATCTGCGCGCCCATCTCGCGATAGCGCTGGATTTCGTCCACCGAACCGGCGGTTATACCCCACAGTTTGCCATGTTTTTGGACCGCGGCAACTACCTTTTCAATCGCTTTTTCCATGGTCAAGCCGCCGTTCTCCTGCGTAGCAATGCGAAGTGAAAGGTCGGCGGGGCCGATAAAGAGGCCGTCAATACCATCGATCGAGGCGATCTCCTCGGCGTTGGCCACGGCCTGGAGGGTTTCGACCTGCGTTATGAGAAAGGTCTCCCGGTTGGATTCGGCGTTGTAGTTGCTCTGCGGGTCCCAGGCTGCGATACCGAAGTCTGCGTCGAGGCCGGCACCGTCCATACCCCGATTACCCAGTGGCGGATACTTGACAGCCTGGACCAGATCCGAGGCCATTTGGGGATCGGAGATAAGGGGCATGAGAAAACCGGTGGCGCCTTCCTCCAGGTACCTGTACAGCTTGGTGCGCTCCAGAGTGGGGGCCCGGACCATGCAGTCGATATCGTTATGAAGGCACATCATGATGATCGCCTGTACCTCGCGTGCGTCCATGGCACGGTGTTCGAGGTCAAGCCAGATGCCGTCAAATTTGTAGTGGGCCGCGTAGCGGATATAGAAGGGAAGGTAGTGGCCCAGCCCACAGACACGGGCAAAGCCTCCGCTGCGAAACTTCTGAAGCATTTTGCTCCTGCGCATGGTATTTCCTTTTCGTGACAGATTGTTTTGCGCCAGCGTAACCGGCACAGTTTGAATAGAATACCGGGTCAGGCACCACCGGGATCGATTCTGGCCCAGTGAATGTCCATGGTCTCGTCGGTTCCTGCGTAATAGACTACCAGAACTGTCCCATCAGCCAATGCCTCGCCATAAGGCAGCCCGAATGTCCACAGACTCATCTCACTGAGCAGTTCGCTCGTGCTGTCCGTCTGATCACCGGAAGCTTGTTCCTGCTGATAGAGGACCACTTCAGTTGCCGCATTAAAAGGGGCGTCAATCGTGGCGGCAAGCCGAGCGCGGATTGAGCGGCTGCCAAATCTGTCTACGTAGGGCAGCACGACGCGCCCGTCGGCCAGCATGGCAGGGCGCGCGGCCTGGTCGGCAAACCCCAGGTCTTCGGCGTCCGTCCAAGTATGTCCACTATCTGCGCTTATGCGGCGGTGGATGTTCAGGTAGCGGGTCGCGACAGTGTCGTAAGTCCAGGCGAAGATAGCGACCCGTCCATCGGGGCCGACACCGCAGCGCAGATCCCAATAGAAGATGCGGCCGCTGGGGTCCTCGCCGGCCACGACCGGCGCACCCCATCTTTGATCCACTGCCGGCTTTCCTCCAGAGCCTTGCCTTCCCGTAGTCCCCTGATGATCTTGGCTGTGTAGGAAAACGACTTTTTGCATCCAGGGCGATGCGTCGTTGTACTGTTTGTTGGTCTCGATACTCAAGGCCAGCGAGCCGTCAGCCAGCATCAGGACGGGCGCGGTCAGGCTGGGGGGTCCGATCTCGGTAGGCATGGGGACAAGCCGCCAGGGTGACCAGGAATCGCCATTGTCATCTGAGTCGGCCAGTAGGACTGACATGGGCAGGCAGCCCTCAGTCTCCTCATTGAAAAGCCCGCCGCCAGGGTAGGTTGTGCGGTCTATCCACAAGGCTGCGGCAAGCAGGTGTCCGGGCGACAGTTCGGTCAGGTAGCAAACGCGCAGTGATCCGGATAGGCCATCCAGGGTTGGATTCTCGAATGGTTTCCACGGTTCGCTCCATGTGCGGCCGCTGTCCAGCGAGCGGACGAATTCGACCGTTTCATCGTCCGAATCCTTGGTCGTGCCGGTACGATATGACGCCAGCAGCGACCCGTCCTCAAGGGCAATAACGGTCGGGAATGTAAGGATGGCGCGGGAACTGTCCGGCTGGCCGCGGCTGAGAATACCGCTGTCGACTATCTGCATTGTGTAGCTCATTCTGGGTTTGTTTGCGGTTGGAACAGCGGTGTTCCGGCGACCGTCAACTTTGTGGACCGAATAAGAGTATCCTACACCAGTTTTGCGCGCAATGCACAACAACGAATGTCCGGTCGGAAAATGGCGGCGAGTCCGATTCCTGCCACAGTCAACAGCTGAGCCTTTTTGCCTGGAATCTGCGGTGTGCGTGCATCAGTTGAGAAGGCCCGCGGCCCGCTCTCGGCCCGCGAAAAAAGTATTTTGACTTGCCCGGTAGAGGTGCTATACTTCGGGCCACATCGCACTAACATTTGTCCCAAACTTGCTTACTACTCATCAACTGAGATTTAGTCCCCATTTCTGCAGCAAGTCTTGGCTTACGCGTACACCGCCGGTTCAATTCGCTCGATTTCGCATTATTTCCTACAGTCTCATAAAAAGAACAGCACGTTACAAGGAGGAGATGTTGATGTTGTCGAAACGCAAGATCCCAATGCTATGGCTGATCCTAATGGCGCTCGTGCTTGTCGTCTCGGCCTGCGGGGCACCGGCAGCGGCGCCAGCGGCCGACTCGGGAGAGATGGCCGCCGAAGCCGGTGACGAGATGATGGAGGAGCAGCACTTCCGCGCGACGATTCCATTCTTTGCGCAGGACTGGTCACCGCTGCGTGGCGGGGGCTGGAACATGCACTACCTGGCATTCTGGAACGCCGGGCCGATGTACATTGACGAGCATGGCGAACTGCATCCTTATGTCTTCAACGAGTGGACGCCCAACGAAGACATGTCGCAGTGGACATTCAAGATCGACCCGGACGCAGTTTATTCGGACGGTAGCTCGATCACCGCACACGATGTGGTGGCAACCTGGAACCTGATCGCCCATCCCGCCACCACGCACCAGCGCGTCACGCTGTTCATGACCGGTGTTGTTGGCTTTGAGGATGTATTTAACGGCGAGGCGATGGAGATGCCGGGCGTGATCGCTCTGGACGACAGCACGGTTCAGGTGACGCTGGAAGGGCCGGATCCGCTGTTCCATAAGAAGCTGGCCACCAATCTGATTGGCCCGGTAAAGGCTTCGGTTGCGATCGGCGAAGATGGGTTTGAGATTGCAGAGTGGTGGCACCCGAAAAACAATCCCGTGACCAGTGGTCCGTTCATGCCGGATATGATGGATCTGAACAGAGGCGAGGTTTCCTTTGTCAAGAATCCCAACTTCTGGGTGGCGGAGCCGATGTTGGACCGTGTGACGGTCACCTCGATTGAGGACACGACGATTGTTACAACGATGCTGGCCAATGGCGAACTGGAACAGGGTTGGCCGCCCAACGACGCAACATCGCAGGCACTGTTGGGCGCGGACTACTTTGAGTGCGGACAGGCGCCGGGCATCGGCGGCTTCTTTTTGAATCCCACGATAGAGCCGACCAACGACATCAATTTCCGCAAGGCACTTATTCTGGCAGTGGACAGAGAGCAGATTTTCAACCTGTCCAGCCCTGACGGCAGCGGCTGGGTACCGACAGGTGAGCCTCTGCGGGCGTTGCCGGGAGCGGATCCGAACTTTGTACCGCATCCTTACGATCCGGAGGCTGCCAAGGAGGCGTTGGCTGCGTCAGCCTATGCCAATGCAGCCGATGTGCCCAAGATGATCATGGCCGGCGTAAGTAGCCCTGGGACGGAGCTTCTAGCACAGTACATGGCAGAGCAGTGGCGGCAGCTGTTTGGCATCGAGGCGATCGAGATGAGCCCGCAGTTTGACAGTTGGGAAGGCCCGAGCGCGCCGGCGCTGTTCCGTGACGGCGCGGGCGTGCGCGTTCCCGACGCTGCGCTGATGGTGCTTGGCTCGCTGCACTCGTCTTCCAACCTGGCGCGCAATATCATGGGTGGCTATGCTGATCCTGAAGTCGATGCATTGATTGAAGAGGCGGTCACCAAGGGCGCCAACGATCCGGACCGCACTGCGCTGGCGCAGCAGGCGCAGCAGATCTTCCACAGCCAGTATATGGTGATTCCGATTGGCACCGGCTGCGGCGGCTCGGCCAAGGGCGGGTCGATGCCCTGGGTGCATGGCACGCGGCGCAACGCCGATGCCCAGTTCCTCGAACCGTGGACGATCTACATTGAGCATATGGAGTAGCAGTCAGAGCTCGTTGAAATCGTTGTGATGCTGTGGCAAAGGCGTCAAGAACTCTCTGGCGCCTTTGCCCGCGGCTTCTTTCAGACCTTCACCACTTCCATTGTGGTGCGCCTTCACCTCGTCCCGGCACTCGCAAGCCGGTCATAGGGTCCCAACTGTGGCACTGAAGGAATAGCAATGGGCCAATACATCCTGAAGCGCATCATCTACTGGATTCCGGCACTGCTTCTGCTGTCGCTGTCGGTGTATGCGCTCGCCTTTTTCGGCGCCGGCGATCCGATCAAGCTGATGTTCATGCGCGAAGAAGGAGATGTGACCTATGACGCCGAGCGACTGGACGCCATCCGCCGAGAGAAGGGGTTGGACCGTCCCTTCCTCGTGCAATACGGGGAGTACACGTGGCATCTGATACAGGGCGACCTGGGCATGTCGGTGATTTCGGGGCGGTCGGTAAATGACATGATCGGCGCAACCGCGCCGGTCTCGTTTCAGATCGGGATCGCTACGGTGATTCTGGTCGCCATACTCGGGATCCCATTAGGCATCGTGGCCGGCCTGAACCACAACAAATGGCTCGACAACCTCATACTCGGGTCCGCGCTGTTTATCAGCGGCGTTCCCAGCTATGTCGTCGGGCCGATGCTGATCGTCTTTCTGGTATTGGTGTTGGGCGTCATGAATACGACACCCTATGGCTGGGACGGTCTGTTCAGCAAGAAAGCGATTCTGCCTATGTTCGTGATGGTGTTTGGCTCGATCGCAATCATCATCCGCCAGACTCGCGCCGGTGTGCTGGAGGTGCTGTCGGAGGACTATGTGCGCACGGCGCGCGCCAAGGGCGTGCCGGAGTTCATGGTGATCATCCGTCATATGCTGAGACCGGTGTTGACGCCGGTGGTCACGGTAATGGGGCAGATGTTGATCGGGATTGTGAACGGCGCGATCATCGTTGAAAAGATTTTTGGAATCCCAGGCCTGGGCCGCTTGACGATCGACTTCACATACGGCGTTGATTACCCTGTGATCGTGGCAATAGTTCTTATTGGCGCCTTCCTGGTAATGTCGCTGAATTTGGCGGTGGACATTACATATCCCATCCTGGACCCGCGGGCGGCCCAGGCGATGACCGGGACAGAGGATTAGTGGTTCCAATTTTGCAGGCAGAGAGCAATTCTTCTTCCATTGCGCGAGAGCGCAGGGCCGTAGTGAGGGCAAGGCACCAAAAGAAAACGTGCATGTGGTGAGGGATGACGATCCAGGAAATTACGGCAACGAGCGAAATCGAATTAGATGAGGCCAGCCGCACAAATTTGTGGCGGGACGCGTTGTCGCGCTTGGCGGCGAATCGACTTGCCCTCGTGGGCATTCTACCGATCGTACTCCTTTTTTTCATCGCCATTTTCGGCCCTTACCTGACCCCTTACGATTTCCTGGCGCAGGATTTCACGGTACGGTTAGTATCCCCATCGAGTGAACATTGGCTTGGAACTGATGAGTTGGGACGCGATGTTTTCAGCCGCATTCTCTACGGCGCGCGCACCGCTGTTTCGGTGGGCCTTATTTCTACTGCAATCAGCCTGGTGGTCGGCCTGGTGTTGGGCTCGCTGGCAGGGTATCTGGGGGGACGGGTCGACATTTTGGTTGTATGGCTGACCGATGTGACGCGCTCGATGCCGGCGCTGCTGCTGGCGATTGTAATTAACCTGACGCTGAAGGTGCCGCTTGAAGCCTGGATGGAGCAGATGTATCTGGCATCCAAGAACACTTTTTTCCGCCAGACTATGTGGGTGGACCTGGTGCTCGTCTTCGGCGCGCTGGCGCTGATCCAGTGGCCCGGCTACGCCCGCCTGATCCGCGGCCAGATACTGTCGATCCGCAGTCGGAACTATGTGTTGGCGGCGCGCGCCATGGGCATGCCTACGGGCCGTATTCTCACACGCTATGTTATTCCCAATGCGATGGGGCCGCTGATTGTGGCGGTAAGCGCCGGGATGGGCGGTGCGATGGTGCTCGAATCGGCGTTCAGTTTTCTGGGGGTCGGCGTGCAGTTGCCCATCCCCAGTTGGGGGAAGATGATCAGCGACGGTCTGCGCATGTGGCAGACGCACCCCAACCTGCTGCTCGGTCCGGCGATGATGATGGCTGTGATAACGGTCTCGTTTGCCTGGCTAGGCGACGGCCTCAACGATGCCCTCAATCCCCGCCAGTGGGGAGGGTAACACCGACGGTTAGTGGTTTTCCGGCTGGCTGGTCTCTGGTTACCGGCCACTGGCTACTGTAGATGGAAGCGACAACGGCAACCATGTCCGTTCTACTCGACGTGCAGGAATTGCAGACCCGCTTCAAGGTGCGTAAGGGATACGTGTACGCGGTCAACGGTGTCTCCTTCAAGCTGGAGGAGGGCGAGACGCTGGCTGTAGTGGGCGAAAGCGGGTGCGGCAAAAGCGTTACGATGTTGAGCCTTGTGCGGCTGTTGCCGCCGGCGGCCAGTATTGAAAGCGGGCAGGTGCTGCTGCGGGGAGAAGACCTGTTGCAGCTTGATCTGCGCCAGTTGCGTAACGTGCGCGGGGGCCAGATCGGCATGATCTTTCAGGATCCGATGGCCTCGCTCAACCCGTTCATCAATATCGGCACGCAGATGGCGGAACCGTTGATCTATCACCGGGGGATGAGCAAGAAGCAGGCCCTCGCCCGCAGCGCCGAACTCCTGGAGATGGTCGGCATACCGGACGGTGAGGCGCGGCTGCGGGAGTACCCGCACCAGTTTTCCGGTGGTATGCGCCAGCGGGTAATGATCGCCATGTCGATGTCCTGCGAACCGGCGGTGCTGATCGCGGATGAGCCGACGACCGCGCTGGACGTCACGATCCAGGCGCAGATCGTTGAGCTGGTCAAGGAGTTGCGCGACCGGTCGGGTGTGGCGGTGATCTGGATTTCGCACGATCTGAGCGTAGTGGCGGGCATCGCCGATCGGGTGATCGTGATGTATGCGGGCTATATCGTAGAGGAGGCGCCGGTTGACGCGCTGTTCGAGGATCCGCGGCATCCCTACACGGTTGGGCTGATGGGGGCGCTGCCCAGCTTGAGCGGCGACACGGAAACGCGCCTAGCGACGATTGGCGGTTCGCCTCCCGACCTGGCCGACCTGCCTGATTTCTGCCCCTTTCACAGCCGCTGCGCCTATGCCATCGAGCGCTGCCGGAATGAAAACCCGGTGCTGGAGCCGGTCGCCGACGCCAGTGACAGAGGGCATCGCGCGGCCTGTTGGGTCGATATACGCGGAGTGACGGTCCAATCAAAAGCCGCAGTCGCCAGTAGTTAGCTAGAAACAATCTGCAGGTTACTCAACAGTGGATCCTGATTCTTGGAAATGAGCCAAACAGAAAGCGGCAACAGTGCTCCCTTAGTGCAAGTGGAGAATCTGACCAAACATTTCTCCGTGCGACTCGGCGCGTATGGTGAGACCAAAGCCACGGTCCATGCGCTGGACGAGGTCTCGTTTACGGTGCAGCGGGGTGAGACGCTAGGGCTGGTGGGCGAATCGGGTTGCGGCAAGTCGACGGCCGGGCTGACGCTGCTGCAGTTGCATCGACCGACATCGGGCAAGGTCTTTTTCGAAGAGCAGGAGGTCACCGGGCTGTCGGAAAAGGAGATGCGCCCGCTGCGCCGGAAGATGCAGATCATCTTCCAGGACCCTTATTCGACGCTCAGCCCACGCATGACGATTGGCAACGCGATCGGCGAGCCACTTTGGCTACACGAATTGGCAACCGGACAGGACGCACAGGAGCGGATCGCAAAGCTGCTCAACGACGTAGGGCTGAACTCTTCCTTTGCGTTCCGTTACCCGCACGAGTTTTCCGGCGGCCAGCGGCAACGGATATGCATAGCCCGCGCGCTGGCATGTGAACCGGAGTTTATCGTCTGCGACGAACCGATTTCGGCGTTGGATGTGTCGATTCAGGCCCAGATCATCAACTTAATGCAGGACTTGCAGGAAGAGTACCATTTGACTTATCTCTTCATCGCCCATGATCTGGCCGTAGTGCGCCATATCAGCGACAGGGTGGCGGTCATGTACCTGGGGCGCGTGGTGGAGATGGCGCCCAAAGAGAGCCTGTTCAGCAACCCCCTGCATCCGTATACCAATGCGCTGTTGCAGGCCGTGCCTGTACCAAATCCTCGGCAGGAGCGTCAGCGCGAACGTGCGGTCATACGCGGCAACGTGCCGAGCGCGATCAGTCCACCCAGCGGTTGCCGTTTCCATCCCCGCTGTCCCCTTGCCTTTGAGCCGTGCGATCATGTCGTGCCCGAGTGGCGGGAGGTAGAAACGGGCCACTGGGTCGCGTGTCACGCGGTCTGACGCGGCTGCGGCTGGCGGGCAATGGTCGGCAGCAACCAACTAAACCTCGCTGGGCAAGCTGGTGGCGACGACGGGCATCACACTGGAAGAGTACGACAATTTCATTCCTCTTATCCTCCACCGATCGAAACAGGCAAGCAGATGAATAAGATTCTTGCGGGTGACTTTCTGATTCTCGCAGAGTCACCTGACCCGGACACCGTGTATACCGGTTCGCCGTGTCTGGCGCAGTTGCCGTCGGGACGTCTGATAGCCAGTTACGAATGGTTTCGCCAGCAACCGCTTGTCGAGAAGATCCCCGATCAGCTTGAAATTCTGGTGAGTGACGACGGGGGAAGCCGGTGGCGCCAGACGGCGGCGCTGGACATCATCTGGCCGTCGCTGTTTGCGGTGGACGAAGCGCTCTACTGCATTGGAAACCGCCGCCTGAGCCGGGAGATCATTATCGCCCGCTCAGAGGACGGCGGGGAGAGTTGGAGCAGTCCGTCGCAACTGTTTGGCGGACGCCATCACAACGCCCCCACAAGCGTACTCTTCAGCCAAGGGTATGTCTATCGCGCCTTTGAGACGTGCCCGGTCGGCGATGACGCGGTCGGCCGGAGCCAGTGGGAATCGCTGGTGGTAGCCGGGGACTTGGAGCGTGACCTACTCGACCCGGCGGCGTGGCGCATGTCCAACCGGGTCCATTTTCCCGGCGTGCCGGACGTGCTCAGCCAGCGGCGCTATCAGGCCAGCGCGGCGGACAAGGTGGTGGAGGACTGCTTCATAGAGGGCAACGTGATCGACGTGCGAGGGGAGATGCGGGTAATTCTGCGCACGATTATGGACGGGCACACAACTGGAGGTATGGCCGCCGTATGCAGCCTGGAGGACGACGGCGAGAAGCTGGACTACCGCTTCGTCCAGTTCTATCCGATGCCGGGCGCGCAGTGCAAGTTCCACATTGTGTATGACGAGGAGAGCGATCTCTTCTGGACGACGGTATGTCTGCCGACGGACACGTGGCAGGAGCGGGAGCCATTGCGCAAGATTGGTTTTGCCAGCCCACCGGGCAACGAGCGGCGCATTCTTATGTTGATGTACAGCCTCGACGCGCTGAACTGGTTCCAGGCCGGCTGCATAGCGATGAGCCGCAGCGTATTCGAGGCCTTCAGTTATGCGTCACAACTGATCCGGGGCGAGGATCTGCTGGTGATATCGCGCACGTCGCAGGGAGGGTATAACCAGCATGACACGAACCTGGTCACGTTGCACCGTATAGAGAGGTTCCGGGAGTTGGCCCTCGATTTGAAGCCGACATACAGCAGGGGTTCGCCGCGGCGTTAACAGACCATTCAGGGGAAAAGGGGAGGCAAGAAGATGAAACTGGGCACATTCATGATGCCGCTTCATCCGCCGGAGAAGGACCGCACGATCGGATTCGAAGAGGATATCGAGTTTGTGGTACGGGCGGACGAGTTGGGATTTACGGAGGCCTGGATCGGCCAGCATCACACGCTGGCGTGGGAACCGATCCCGTCGAACGATGTCTTTATCGCCAATGTGCTGCCGCGCACAAAGAATATCCGGCTCGGCAGCGGGGTCTCGATTTTGCCGCAGCATCATCCGGTCAATGTGGCGGTGCGTTTGGCCTATCTGGATCATCTGTCGCGGGGGCGCATCAACTGCGGTTTCGGCCAGGGGGGTGTGCCGACGGATTGGGGACTTTTCGATTTGCCCGATCCAGCGACGCAGGGGCTGATGACGGTCGAGAGCATAGACATGATATTGAAGCTATGGCAGACCGATCCGCCCTTTGACTTTGAGGGGGACTTCTACCATATCAAACTGGAAGGGGGGAACCCTGAGCTCGGTATAGGCGAGCTGTTGCAACCCTACCAGAAGCCGCATCCGCCGATTGGAATGAGCATTATTCGCGGCCAGTCGCGGGCGGCCAACATGGCTGGCGAACGGGGCTACATTCCGATCAGCTCGAACGTGGTGGCAGGTTCCACACTCGCCGAACACTGGCAGACCTATTGCAACGGCGCCGCTAATGCCGGGCAGGCTGAGCCGGACCGGGAAATCTGGCGCATCTCGCGCAGCATCTTCATAGACGAGACGACCGAAGCAGCCTGGGAACGGGCGAGCAACGGCGCGCTGGCAGGTTCAATGGCCTATTTGCGCTGGCTGATCGAATCAGCGAATATGCTCAGCGTTTTGAAGAGCGACCCGGAGATGTCCGACGAAGAGGTGACGGTGGAGTACATGCTGAAGAATCTGTGCATCATTGGCGATAAAGAAGAGTGCCTGCGCCGGCTGCATGAGCTGTGGGAGGAGACGGGCGGCTTTGGCACGTTGCTGATGATTGCGCACGACTGGGACGACAAGGAACGGTGGCTGGCATGTATGGAGACGCTGGCCAACGAGATCGTGCCGGCGTTGCCATAAGAGTCAATAGTTAGCGGCCGGCAATCGGGCCGTTAGAAAAGAACTGAGATGCCGGCGGCTTGGGCTCCTATTGCGGGAGGTAGCGGCGCCGTCCTGGTGGACAGTTGAGCCTTGCGGGTCAAGGCGCCTGGGCAATCAAAACAACACAATCAGGAAACATGATATATGCCAAGAATGAATGGGGGGGAGGCGCTGGTGCGGTCGTTGGCCGCGGAAGGGCTGCGCGCTGTATTCGGCGTACCCGGGGCGGGGCAGTACGAGGCGATCGACGCGCTGTATTCAACGCCGAGCGTCCGCTATATCGCGGTGCGGCACGAACAGGCCGCCAGCTACATGGCGGACGGGCATGCCCGCGCCAGCGGTGAGGTTGCCGCCGCGCTGGTGGTGGAAGGGCCGGGTCTCTTCAACGCAATGTCGGGAATCGCCACGGCTTTTGCCACTTCCTCGCCGATACTGGTGGTGACGGGGGATCATCACCACCGCAAAAGAGATTTGGAACTCGACGAGACAGCGTGGCTGGGGCCGCTGACGAAGTGGGTTGGCCGGGCCCAGCGGCCGGCAGAGATTCCCGATATCGTGCAGGCGGCGTTCCGGCATCTGCGCTCAGGGCGGCCGCGTCCGGTGGCGATAGAGGTGCCTCCGGCCGTGTTCGCGGCAACAGAGGAGGTAACCCTGGCGCAGCCGGCAGGTGGTTCGCCGACGTCCACCGACCCCGAGCCACGGACGATTCAACGGGCGGCGGAGCTGATAGCCGCGGCGCGGCGGCCGGTCATCTGGGCCGGAGGGGGCGTGATGCGCGCCCGGGCTGCCACTCTAGTGGCGGAGTTGGCTGACTATCTGCAGATTCCGGTCGTGACGACGAGACAGGGGAAGGGGAGCATTTCGGAGCTGCATCCACTCTCCCTGGGCATGGCTGAGAGGCGTTTTCAGCCGTTGGGCAGCTGGCTTGCGGGGAGGGACCTGATCCTGGCGGTGGGCACGAGCCACTACTCGAGCGGGGCAGGGCAGCAGGTGGTCCGGATCGATGTCGACGAGGCCGAGTTCGATCGAAACGACGATCTGTTGGCGATCCGCGGTGATGCCTATCCCGTGATGATGGCGCTCAACCGGGCGGTCGCGGCGGCCGGGCCTTCGCGGGCAGACAAGGCGGAGGCGGTGCAGGCCGAGGTCGCGGCTATAAACGCGGCGCGCTTTAACCCGTCCACGCAGTTGCAGCCGCAGTGGGGGTTCATGGAGGCGATCCACGCGGCACTGCCGGACGATGCCGTCGTGATCCAGGGCATGAACCAGATGGGCTATTACAGCCGAAACTATTTTCGGGCCAAGTCGCCCAACAGTTATCTGACCAGTTCTTCGCACGGGACGCTGGGCTGCGCCTACCCGATCGCGTTGGGCGCAAAGGTTGGCTGCCCGGATCGGGTGGTCGTTTCGCTGTCCGGGGATGGCGGTTTTCTTTACAACGTACAGGAGTTGTCCACGGCGGTGCAGTACGGGATCAATGCCGTGGCCATTGTATTCAACGACAATGCCTATGGGAATGTTCTACGGGCCCAGATGGAGGAGTTCGACGGGCATGTTCTTGGCACGAGGCTGCACAACCCCGATTTCGTGGCGCTGGCGCACAGCTTTGGCGCGCATGGCGTCCGAGCCGAAGACGCGAACGCGCTGCATGAGGCTCTGAGCGAGGCTGTAGCAGCGGAGAACGGCAAACCGGCGCTGATAGAGGTTCCGGTGGGAATGTTGGACAGGGAATTCTAAGGGGAGGGAAAAAGAATGGGACTTCCCGTGCCTTGATTTCAACCATCCGGAAAGTCTGGCGAATCTAAAAGTATGGGTCCAGTTTGGCTTATCTCACCGCCAATTGCGTACCTACTTCCAGGGCTATGACAATGCTTGTATGCTGCGACGATTGTGGTCGCCCCGTAGAGGAGTTTGAAACGTTTGAGGCAAATCAGTTGTTATTTTGTGAGGATTGCGTCTTCGATTGCGGCGTTTCAAGTGGTTGGTTTGGGAATGAGTCTTGCCCAGGTTGCGGGTGCCCTCCCTCACTAAATCGACCTGCCCGCTGTCCCATCTGCGGCCTCCCAAATCCCGATAGCGAAGGCAGACCGGTAGAACTACAAGAGGGCTTGACCCCAAGCCAAGAAAATTCCAAGTGTGATATTAGTCGCGCAGTCAAACCCGTTGCGAACAGAGCACAAGAACACAGTTTGGACGTGCGCTCCATGCAATCGCAGAATGAAGTGTATCGAAAACCAGGAAGACAGGTATCTGAAAACACATGGACACACAGCAGCGAAAGCAGTACACAGAAGACCCTTACACAAAAAACCAATCAGCTCGGAGATGAGCAAGGAATGCACGGACCGGCAGCCAAAACTATCGGCGACTCCGTCAGGAATGTGGAGACTACATACAACCACCAGGCGAAAGAAGTACACGCGGGAAAGAAAAGACAGGAGAGCAACTCTCAGATCCCTGTTCCACCTGTCCTTACGGACGAAACGAAACAAGAAAAGCACGGACGGGGCGTAGAGAGTGGATGTCTGACCGGCATTGCACTCCTATTGTTTGGATCGTTCTTAATCGTCTCAGGACTAACGCATTTTATCGGTGTACAAGATAGGGGCGCACCGGACAACAACCAGCCAACTTTGAAGGAATCAACGATGGTAGTGCTGGAACGGAAAACTCAAGGGAGACATACAGATGGCGGACGCGACCAATCTTAAGGAACGGATTCACAGTGGGGAACTGATTTTCGGCGTCGGCGCGGCGCTCGATTTCGGACGCAGCCAATTGGAGGATCTGCTGGGCCAAGGCGACTACAGTTTTGTCTACGTGGACAGCCAGCACGCGGCGTTCAGCGAGAAGGAGTTGGTCGCCTTTTGCGGTCACGCCGAATCGCTAGGGATACCGGTGCAGTTGCGGATCCCGCACACGCGCCACACCTATCTGATCGGCCGCTTTCTCGACCTGGGGCCGTCCGGCATCATGGTGCCGGAGGTGGAGGACGGGGCTGAGGTCGATGAGGCTATTCGCTATTTCTACTATGCGCAGGTCGGGCGGCGGAGTTCTGGAGGGGTGGCGCGGCGCAATCTGAGCGCCTTTGGCGAGCCGACCAACCCGGCATCGATCGACCGCCTGGCTTACGCCGACTGGTGGAACAGCAACGGCTTTCTTGCTATACAGCTGGAGTCGGTAGAAGCGGTTATCAACGCGCGCAAGTTGGCGAAACCGGGCATCGATCTGCTGGCGTTTGGGCCGAACGACCTGCGTTTCAGCATGGAAAGTCTGCCGCATAGTCCGTTTAAGACGGTAGACGAGTGTATCCGGCATGTGCTGGAGCAGATGCGGGACAGTTCGGTGCAGGTGAGTTTGGGGGCGGCGAACGCGGAGGAGCGGGATAAGTATATTGAGATGGGGGTGACGGTGTTGCAGGTGGCGCCGGGGATGTGATCGATAGGTGAGGAAGCTTTGGCAAAACCAAGTGCCGGATGTGGAGCGATTTGCTTCGCGTTTGTTCAAGGTCAGAGGGACGAAGCTGTCAATTACAGATTCCAATTATGACCAAGAGTTTGCGGAGATCGGCAGAAAGGTCGAGAGGTCTGCGAATCCTGGGAGCAGACCGGGGCAGAAGCATTTGTTTCAATCTGTGTTGACGTTAGTTCGCTTTTCATGACGTTCTGCAGCCACGATTTCTCGTGTTTCGCGCAGTTTTGCCAAGATTTCTTTTTCGCTCATCTTCGCAAAGGGATGGGTTGCACGGACTTCCTCCATCAAAGAGCGCATTTCCTCTGCGAACGCTTTACCTTTTTCATGCTGTTCCGCGTCCACGTTTTCGCGCGTTTCTTGCAGTTTCATTGAGATTTCCTCCTCATTCTTTTTCATGTTTGCAAGCCGAAGTCTTGACAGAATTTCTCGGGTGACAAGACGTCAAAGGAATGCCCTGCTGTCATTCCTTGCAGAAAATCCCGGTTGGTTGAGACAAGCACTGCTATTTCGCGCCATGCACAGAAAGCACCTATTTCAGCATCACCTTTCTTGAGGCCCTTATCTTCAAATGCAGCAATCAGGTCACCTGGGACTAATTCAAAATCCACTTCGGTATCAGATTGCAAAAGCAGGCGGTAAAACTGCTTCATCACACTATCCGGCAGGTTGCGTTCCAACTCTTCCCTCACTTGGTCGGGAACAACCACGTCAAGTCTATTTAAGTTAATTAGGATCTCTTGACATAAAGGATGCGTCCCCGCGAGACCGGAAATCCAGATATTCGTGTCTAAGACAATTCTCATGTTCATAGTATATAGGTATGTACCGTTTGATCCAATCTTGCTGCAATTTCATCTAACCAATAAATTGCCCTGATTTCTCAGAACACTATCGTTACTGTTCCTGCATGGCCACGAAAACCGCTTCGCCAAGCAAACAATTGTGATGAAGCAACCGTAGAGGAAAAGACAATGCAACTTTCCGACATCCGCCGCCTCACTCCCATCACGCAGGAGTACGCCTACTTTCAGAGCAGCGGCTTTTCGCCAAAGATGGAGCCGGTGATCGAGGAGACGAACCGCTGGGCGCGCTTCCAGAACGCGGGCGGGGCCGCGCCGGGTATCCACGATGAGATGCTGGAGGGGTTCGAGGCGACGCGGGCGAAGGTCGCGCAGTCGATGACCGCCGACAGCGATGAGATCGTGTTGGGTGAGAACACGACCATCGGCATCAACATCGTGGCCAATGGCATCAATTGGCGGGCGGGGGACAATGTAATCCTGAGCGACAAGGAGCATCCTGGCAATCGCATCACGTGGTACAGCCACGTGCGGCGCTATGGTATCGGATTGCGCTTTCTGCAGGTCGTTTACGATGAGGAATAGATGCTTGAGCAGTTTGAGCAATTGCTCGATTAAAGGACGCGAGTCGTATCGATCAGCCATGTCAGCCGGCGCACCGGACAACGCCTTCCGGCGCGAGCACTGGTTGACCTCGCCCATGATCTCGGCGTTCCCCTATTGCTGGACGGGGCCCAAGCCCATGGCGTAGTTCCGGTTGATACGCGCGAGTTGGACTGCGACTTTTACGCCTTAAGCGGGCACAAGTACATCATGACGTCGCAGGGCACGGGCGGCATCTTTGTGCGCCAGGACATGATTCCCTGGGTCCAGCCGAGTTGGATCGGCTCCCATTCGCGGAAGGACTTCGATATGGTGGACGGCCCTGCTTTGCTGGATTAGGCCAAGCACCTCGAATTCGGGACGCGCATTTTGGCAGCGTTTGGGGAGCCGACAGACCCGGCATCAATCGACCGCCTGGCCTACGCAGACTGGTGGAATAGCAACGGTTTTGTCGCGATTCAGTTGGAGTCGGTTGAGGCTGTGATCAACGCCCGCAAGCTGGCGAAACCGGGCGTCGATCTGCTGGCATTCGGGCCGAACGACCTGCGTTTCAGTATGGAGAGTCTGCCGCATAGTCCGTTCAAGACGGTGGACGAGTGTATTCGGCATGTGCTGGAGCAGATGCGGGACAGTTCTGTGCAGGTGAGTTTGGGGGCGGCGAGCGCGGAGGAGCGGGACAAGTATATTGAGATGGGTGTGACGGTGTTGCAGGTGGCGCCGGGGATGTGAAGTGGTATGCGCATTGCTTCGGCCCTTTCCAAAGAGATGGCGCGGATGAACGCATATGGTATGAGACCGGCTCTCATTGTTGCTGCTGCATTTATCGCGATGTGTGTGGGTGTTCCATCATACGGTCAGGCAGATACTGCAACGCCAACAGCAACGCCAACAGCGTCAACTACGGCAGAGGTAGAGGGACCAGAAACATCCAAACCTGTTCCATCTTCCCAGGACAACGCCTTAAGTCTCTACGACGACAATCGAAACGGTCGGATAACTTGTGCCGAGGCACGTAACCACGGGATTGTGCCGGTATACGCAGAACATCCTGCTTATCAGTATATGAGAGACCCGGATGATGATGGCGTTGTTTGTGAGCCTACGAATTGGGAAACAAGGTCAGTCAGGCCAACATCAACAGTCGAACTTGTGGCGTCGCAATGCATCCGAGCCGATGGCGGCCATGACGGGCTAGAGGAACAGATAAGGACGATATTGGATAAGCCAGTCGAATTTGAAAATACGTACATCGCTCCCCTGACAAAGACTGTAACGGACGAAAATGGGAACACTGAAGTATCCGTGAGAACCGGAGTTAACCAATTCCTGGTCATACTCACAGCAGACGACAAGAACATGATGGCTTGGGGGACAAATTGGCACTCTTAACATAGATGAAACTGAGAGCAACTCCATGGTATGTGATAGCGAAATTCTTGGCATAGCTGAGTTTGAGTTAGGGGAGCCAATATATGTCTCAGAGGAAACCGCAACAACACCGACACCTGTGCCAGCGTCAAAGCCAGTGTCGGCAACAGACACCATAGTGGCAACAGCGACGCCATCGCCAACGACACAAACTGTTGGCGATGATGCCTGATTTGTCTGTGAAGACTGAATCAACGCGCGAGATTGGCGGTTCGCTCTCAATAGAACAACCCGCTCACTGGAATACTGTTGGAGCGCGGACCTCCTCAATCACATCGCGCATCTCTTCAGCAAACTCGTTACCTCTAAACATTCTCTTCATCGAAGATCCTCCGTCTCAGCAGATCCATCCACAACATTGCCTACCTTCTCTCGCGGTTCACAAGTGGCCTGATTTCTCCAGAAGGCTGGACTTGGGGTAAAATCCCCTTCGTTGCGCCCGCCATCTCTCGCGAATTACGTAACTCATGCCGAACGCCTCAAGTGATCCTCTCTACGGAGCGAGTCGGTCAAAATCCAACATTTTACCACCCATCACACCAATCTCAACAGGAGAAGTTTCCATGAAGCGTTACTCTATTTGGATGGCCATTCTCATCTTCAGCCTTCTCATCGTCGGCTGTGTGGCGGCGGCGCCCGCCGGCGATATGATGGAAGAGGAAGGCCCCAAGGTGCTGGTCGTCGCCTCATCCCAGGAACCGGAAAACGTGTTTGTCATGTGGGGCTCCACCCGCACCGGCTCCGATGTCATGTCCTTCATGTGGCGGAAACCGATCGCCTTCGGCGGTGACAACCAGCCTTTCGCAGAAATCCTGGAATCGCTACCCAGTCAGGCGGACGGCACCTGGGTCGTTGACGAAGAGGCCGGCACGATGCAGGTGACCTACAATTTCAGGCAAGGGCTGAAGTGGTCGGACGGCGAGGAAATTACCGTCCACGACTTGGCTTTCGCCTTTGAGATTACGTCGGATCCCGACTACATCTACTATTCGGAGAGTTTCCCGGTCGAAAGCATCGAGGTCGTTGATGACTACACGGCCATACTCCACTATCGCGGGATCAACCTGTTCCCAGACCAGGAGGTGCGCACGCACGTCATTCCGGAGCACGTCTATCGGCCGCTGTGGGAAGAGGCCAAGGCCAAGGGCGGCAACGTGTGGGAGAACTTCGGCAACATCGAAGAGGTCGCGATCAAGCCAGTGGTGAACGGGCCGTTCATGGCTGAGGAGTGGGTGCCGGGCAGCCATATTCGCCTGGTACGCAACCCCAACTTCAACATCGGCCAGGCGCCCGCGATCGATGAGGTGCTTTACCGCATCATCCCCGACCTCAACAGTCTCGCGGTGAGCGTCGCCAGCGGCCAAGTACATCTGACCGACGGCTGGCTCTCGCTGGAGCAGGCAGCTGCCATGGAGTCAGCCCCCGAGGTCGACCCCTTCTTTGTGCCGGCGCTGTGGCTGGAACATGCCACAATCCAGGTCAACCGCCCGCCATTGAGTGACAAGCTGGTACGCCAGGCCATCCTGCACGCCGTCGATCGCGAGTCGATCAACGACGCTCTCTTCCAGGGGCAGCAACCGCCCGCTCACTCCTGGATCAATTCGTCACACCCGGCTTACAACGCGGACGTCCCCGTGTACAACTATGATCCTGACCGGGCGCTGGAGCTGTTGGCCGAGGCCGGTTACACGCCCAACGCCGACGGCAAGCTGGCCGACAGCGATGGCAACCTGTTGGAGATCCCAATCACGACAATCTCCGGTGACCGCACGCGCGAGCAGGTTGCGGCACTGATGCAGGCGCAGTGGCAGGAGATTGGCATCACCAGCGCGGTCAATCCGGTGTCGGCGCGTCTCCTCTTCTCCGAGACGCTCTTTGATCCGCCCAACTTCGAGGGTATCGCGATCTGGCGTTGGGTCTTCAACGCAAGGGTTGAACCTCGCGTCTTCTGGTATCCCGGAGAACCTGCGGCCCTACTTGACCAGCTTTTCGCCGAGGGGAACTCCTGGGCAGAGAACGAACGCAACAAGGAGTTGATCGACATGATCGACGCCGAGCTGGACCAGGAGAAGCGCTATGCACTCCTGCGCGAGCAACAGGCGATCTGGGCTGAAGAGCTTCCCGTGTTGCCTATTTACTGGCATGTGCGGGTGGCAACCGTCAACACTGCACTGCAGGGCTACCAGCCTGCGGACCAGGCATTGGCCGGTTGGAACGTTGAAGAGTGGGAGCTGAGGTAGTCCCGTATTCGACGGACAGGGCGAGGCGGAAATATGCCCCTTGCCCTGTCCGTTGCGTTGTCGCCAGTAGCAGCACCGGCAGCCAACCCCTGGCAAAGTTCCGTACATGAGCCGCTACATCCTCCGCCGTTTACTCCAGATGATCCCTACCGTGATCATTATCACGGTGGCTGTCTTCTGGATGCTCAAACTGGCACCCGGCGACCCCCTCGATCTGCTGTTGGCCGGCAATCCGGACATTTCACCGGAGCATGTCGAACACATTAAGCAGCTATACGGCTACGACCGGCCCATCTACGAACAGTACGGGCGCTGGCTCTGGCAGGTGGTGCAAGGGAATCTGGGCTATTCCCGTATCTATCATCGCCCCGTCACCGCGATCATCCCCGACCGGCTGTGGAACACGCTCATCCTGACCGGTTCGAGCCTGATTCTGAGCTTGCTGGTCGCCATTCCCATCGGCGTTTACACCGCGCTGCGCCAATATTCGCTGCTGGACTATCTGTTCTCATTTCTGTCTTTCTTCGGCATTGCCATGCCGATTTTCTGGTTTGGACTCATTCTGATACTACTCCTTTCTGTACAACTGAAGTGGCTGCCGCCTGGGGGCCACTATTCGCTGGAACAGGATGCGGACATCTTCACAGTGCTGCGCTATTCCATAATGCCCGTCATCGTGCTCAGCCTGTTCAGCATGGCAAGCTGGATGCGCTATATGCGTTCAGGGATGCTGGAAGTGATCCACGAGGACTATGTACGCACCGCGCGCGCCAAAGGCTTGGCAGAAGCCAGGGTGATTGTCCGTCATGCGCTCAAAAACGCCCTCATCCCCATGGTCACCCTGATCGCGTTAAGCATCCCCGGCCTCATCAGCGGCGCGGTGCTCACTGAGACGATCTTTTCCTGGCCCGGCATGGGGCGGCTGATCTATGATTCACTCATTAACAATGATTTCAACATCGCCATGGCGGTCTTCCTGATCTTCGCCTTGCTGGTGGCTCTTTTCAACCTCGCGGCCGATATTCTTTACGCCTTCATCGACCCCAGGGTGGTCTACACATGAGCGAAAAGGACTTGACTTCGGTGGAACTGCTTACGCTGGCTATCCGGCGGGCTTCCTGATGATTTGGGGATTAGGGGACTGACATGGCACGGACGTTGAGCCGGGAGCATCAGACCCGCACCTACTTGCAGGATGTCTGGCAAAAGCTGCGCCATCACCGCGTCGCGCTCGTCGCACTTATCGTGTTCGGGCTGATCATCATGTACTCGGCCGCCGGGCCTCTCCTTTCCTCCTACTCATTCTCCAAGACCGACCTGCGGGCGCGTCTGCTTGCGCCGTCCTCCGAGCATTACTTCGGCACCGATGAACTGGGCCGAGATATCGCCTTACGCATTATGGTGGGCGGCCGCGTCTCACTTCTGGTCGGCTTCAGCGTCTCGTTGGTCAGTTTGCTGATCGGCGTCACCATTGGCGCAACCTCCGGATATTTCGGCGGCGCCCTTGACAGCGTGCTGATGCGTTTTACCGATATCATGCTTTCGATACCCAGCTTGCCTCTTCTGCTCATTCTTTCTCGATACGGGGGCGGGTCGGTGTTGAGCATAATCCTGATCCTCTCGGTTTTCAGCTGGATGGGGCTAGCACGCATCGTGCGCGGCACGATCCTTTCGATCAAGCAGCGCGACTTTGTGGAGGCGGCGCGCATGACCGGCGCTCGCAACGGGCGCATCGTGCTGCGCCATATCCTGCCCAGCACACTGGCGCCCGTCATCATCAACGCCACCCTGACGCTGGGCTTCGCCATCATCGCCGAGTCGAGTCTCAGTTACCTGGGATTGGGCGTGCAGCCGCCGACACCGACCTGGGGACAGATGCTGATCGGCGCCCAACAGTATATGGAGTCAGCGCCGTGGCTGGCTCTGATTCCCGGCATGTTTCTCTTTGTGACTCTGCTGTGCATCAACTTTCTGGGGGACGGGCTGCGCGACGCGCTCGACCCAAAGATGACGATTCAAAGCTGATGCACATCGACATTATTCTGCGCCCCAAATGTGGGGGATGACCGGACGCCTTCGTGCGTCGATTCCATAACAGGAGCCTCCATCAGTGCAATTTGAACAACCCGAACTTTCTGCCAATATCGGAATCCTCTGGAGCGAATGCACGCGCCGCGACAATGCTGAAGAAGCGCAACGCGCCGGGGCCACTTATGTCTTTGAGGACGCCTGGGGACGGAGCAAGAGTTGGCTCAAGGGACAATACGCCTATCTGGCGCCGAGCACCCTGTCCGCTGCCCTGAACCGCTTCAACCTCAAACACGATTTCATCGGTGATGAAGGGCTGGCCGACAGCCTGTCAGATATCTCGCTGCTCTTCCTGCCCAGCGCCCACAGCCTGACGCCGGCGGCCATCGACGCCATCGAGGGCTGGCTGGAACGGGATGACTCCTTTCTGTGCGTGACCGGGCCGACCAATCTGCCGCCTGCCCTGCTCGGCCTGGAAAATTTGGAGCTGGCGCAGACGGCAGGCTATACCGCCTGGCAGTGGCGCAGCGACAGCCCCTTCGGCGATCGCGCCAGATGGGAAGCGTGGTACATTTCAGGCTACAAAGGCTTCACCACCTGCGTGGCTGAAGCGACGGCTGACGTCACCGTACTTGCCGATTTGCTGGAGGTCGGCGGTGACCTCTCAGGGCCGGACTCCGCCACCCTGCGACGTGTCGGCGCCGGCATCGTGCAGACGCAGAAAAGCCTCTTTGTCGCCAACGCGCTTTTTGAGCACATGGGGGGCGTCTGGCAAGCTCATCTGAACGCCGAGGAAGTGCGGCGCTGGTATAACCCGTTCAACTGGGCCGAGACGCTACTCTATCAATTGCGCGACGCGCTCTGGTCCTGCGGACAAGAGCGCTTCTGGCAATCGCGGCTGCGTACATTTGGCAGCTACGATGGCGTCATGAACATCCGCCACGACCCGGATAAGTCCTCGGACCTCACGATGCTCCACTACCAGGGCGAGCACCTGATTCCGGCCACCTGGACACTGCTCGACGCAAAAATTTCACCTGAAGCGACCACGACGGAGATGGATCAGGGGTGGGTGCGGGAGATATCAAAGCACGAGTTCATCGAAATCGGCCTGCACAACGACGCCATCCAAGAGTCGCCCCCCAAGTGGATGATGGGCGCCAACCTCGCCCGCCATGTGATCGAGTCCGAGAAGAATCTGGGCGTTCGTCTCTACACCGGCGGCCGCCACGGCGGGTACAGCGCCTATCCTGAGATGATCGACGCCATGGACTATCTCTACCAGACGGTGCCCCACTTTCTGGGGCTGGGCACATTCCACTTTCATCTGATGGCCGAGTACGGCGACAGAACGCCCAATCCTCAAATGGGCGACAAGGTGGTCACCTACGCGACCGTAACCGCGCCGACTATTGCCAGCCCCGGATTCTGGTTTCCTTTCCACGGCGTCGTCAGCACGACCGAAGAGTGCCGCCAACTGCGCGGCTGGGACATTACGCATGAGTACGATCCGCCGCCTGAAGTGATAGATGCGGTCTACGCGCGGCCAAACAGTAAGGACCAGGATCCCGGTACCGCTCTGCCGGACGGCGTCTACCAGCTACAATATCACCCCCTGTTCACCGTTGATCCCAGCTACAACGGCGGCCGCGGCACTTTCGACTGGATGTGTTACGGCATCCGGCGGGCCGAACGCCTCAACCTGTGGCAGGCGACGCAGCGGGCGATCTACGCGCGCGTGCAGGACTACGAGGATGTTCAGTTCCGCGTGACGGACGGCGGGAGAACTCTCTACGCGCACAACCCGACGGGACGGACGATAGAGGAGCTAATGGTGGAAACGGCAATCCCGGTTGGGGCGCCGGAGCAAGCGGGGCCGGACGCACTGGGCGCTGCCGCCGTTGCTGACGAGAGCGAAACCGAACCGGAGGCGGATTTCGCATCGCTACGCCTTGTGGTGGGCCAGGAACTGAACGAAGGGAACCGCTATTTGGCTCACATTGTTGGGAATCGCTTTTTTACGTTGCCGCGACTGAGTCCAGGTGAGTCCTGTTCGATCTACTTGGAGCCGGCCCATAGCGCCCCCCACCCCTTTGTCTCGCAGCCCAATAGCAAGAGCATGCGTTCCGTCGATGTGCGGTACGCGCCTGAGACAGGCGAACTCACCATCTGCGCACAAGTAATCAGCTACCAGGGACTGGTCGTGCAAGGATATACACCGGGCGTTCGGGTTCATGTTGAGGTGGATGGGGTGGCGCGGCAACCGCTCGAGTCGACCGACGGTCGTCTAACACTGTACCTGCAAGGCCCTGAAAACCACTTCGCTGAACAAACTATCGTATTGAAGCAACTGTAGGGGAAATGACCATGCAACTGTCCGACATCCGCCGCCTCACTCCCATCACGCAGGAGTACGCCTACTTCCAGAGCAGCGGCTTTACGCCGAAGATGGAGCCGGTGATCGAGGAGACGAACCGCTGGGCGCGTTTTCATAATGCCGGAGGGGCGGCGCCAGGTATCAACGAAGAGATGTTGGAGGGGTTCGAGGCGACGCGGGCGAAGGTCGCGCAGTCGATGAACGCTGACAGCGATGAGATCGTGCTGGGTGAGAACACGACCATCGGCATCAATATCGTGGCGAATGGCATCAATTGGCAGGCGGGTGACAATGTAATCCTGAGCGACAAGGAGCATCCTGGCAACCGGATCACCTGGTACAGCCACGTGCGGCGCTATGGTATCGAGCTGCGCTTCCTTGAGGTCGTGCATGACGAGGAGCAGATGCTGGAGCAGTTTGAACGATTGCTGGATGAACGCACGCGGGTGGTATCGATCAGCCATGTCTGCCGGCGTACCGGACAGCGGCTGCCGGCGCGAGCGCTGGTCGACCTCGCCCATGATGCCGGTGTCCCGGTCCTGCTGGACGGCGCCCAGGCCTACGGCGCGGTTCCGGTCGACATGCGCGCGCTGGACTGCGACTTTTACGCATTTAGCGGGCATAAGTACATTATGGCGCCGCAGGGCACGGGCGGCTTCTACGTGCGCCGGGATCGGATTCCCTGGATCCAGCCAAGCTGGATCGGCTCCCATTCGCAGAAGGATTTTGACCTTGTCGGCGGCCTCACTTTGCTGGATGAGGCCAAGCGCTTCGAGTTCGGGACGCGAAATCTGGCCGACCAGATCGGTTTTGGCAAGGCGCTCGACTTCTGGGAGGAGATCGGCTGGGAGAATGTTTTTCCCTATATCGCAGGCTATACAGACCGCGTCAAGGCGGCCCTGCAGGACGTGCCGGGGGTTAGGTTGCATACGCCCCTGCCCTACGGGAAGTCGTCGGGCATCGTTACCTTCAGTCTCAGTGGGTACACATCGGCGGAGATCCAGGAGCACTTGCAAAAGGGAAAGGTGTTGGTAGCGCCGTTGGAACTGGACGGTAACATGATCCGGGTATCAACGCATGTCTTCAACAACGATGATGATCTGGAACGGCTGGCGGCCGGTATGAGGGGGATGCTGTGACCGGGCAACTCTTTCTGAAATCGATCAGTTTCTGGCGGCAGTAACCCGCCTTGCGCCACACATCTGAACACAAGAGAGAGAGGGATTAATCCTATCATGCCAGAACAAAGCAACCGCACACCGATAATTTCGATCGACACGCCGACGCCCCCTCCCTATTGGGCTTTGCTGGAGTGGGAACTGATCCGCAACCAGACCGCGGCCGTCAAGGAGTTCTACGCGCGTTATTTTGACGAGCGCGGCTATCTGCTTTGCGTTCCTCGCTGGGGCGGCGATGACGGGCCGGATGACGCGGCCGAAAATCTGGCGGGATGGACGGTGCTGCACGCGCTGGGCGCGCCCGATACCGTTCTGGATCTCTATAAACAGGGCTGGGAGGGTCATCTGCGCCAGTACACGGAGGCCAAGACGGTCGAAGTGCCTTTTGCCCGCGACGGCATGTACTACAAAGAATTTCCCGTCATGTTCGACTGGATGCACAACGGTGAGGGCTTTTCGGTCTTCTTTTTGCAGGCGTTGTCGGATCCGTATGACATTCCCATGCGCCACCGCATGGAACGATTTGCCGGCTTCTACATGGGCACGGATCCCCAGGCCGACAACTATGACCCGGAGCATCGCGTGATTCGCAGCATGTTCAACGGCAGCCGCGGCCCGCTGATGCGCAAGTCGACCGGCCTCGACTGGGCAGGAGATTCGCTGGAGATCGAGGGGCGCTTCAAGCCTGGGCACGGCGAGCGCACCTACGCAGAGATGGTGGCCCATTTTGAGGATTACAATGACGTGGTCGGCGACCACCCGCTCAATCTGTCGACGACGACGCTGGCCTTTAACGCCTACATGCTGACCGGCGAGGACAGGTACAGCAGCTGGCTTGTCGATTACGTTGACGCCTGGCGCCAGCGCACTGCGGCCAACGGCGGGATAACTCCCACCAATATTGGGCTGGACGGCAGCCTTGGCGGCGCCTGTGACGGCAAGTGGTACGGAGGAGTCTACGGCTGGGGGTTTACGGTGACGGTGCCGCAGACGGGGGCACTTTCCAACCGACCTTTCTTCTTGAACCGTGTGCATTATGGCTTCGGCAACGGGCTGATGATGACCGGCGACCAGG
Organism: Caldilineaceae bacterium; assembly: GCA_965221345.1. Taxonomy (GTDB): domain Bacteria; phylum Chloroflexota; class Anaerolineae; order Caldilineales; family Caldilineaceae; genus Bin5. The sequence goes on along the minus strand of CBDCSD010000002.1, from coordinate 1,890,451 downwards.
GTTATGTGGACACATGGCGCGGCGTCATCGACAATGTAAACGCCAACAGCAAGAAAAGCGGAGCGCAAACGCTCTATCCTCATATGTATGGCGACGAGGGCTGGTATGACTACACGCCGGAGCCGTTCAGCACCGGGGCGTTGGAGGTGTACTACTGGTCGATGGACCGGGCTGACCTGGCGCGCGTGCGGGAGCACGAGTGGGTGCGTTTTCTGGAAGGGGAGAACCCGGATTACCCGGTCACGGCGCTGCAAGAGGATCTGAGCGAGGTGCGCGAGCGGACAGGGAAGGTACGAGCCGACAGTACATCAGAGGATACACGTATGTCTGACGACATGAACGGCTTCAATCCGGCTATGGTGAGCCGGTTGACCGAGCTCATGCTTGGAGGCCTGCCGACGGAACGGCTGGGCTTCCCTCTCCATTGCCGGGTGCGCTATTTCGATCTTGAGCGACAGCGGGCCGGTATGCCGGAGGATGTCGGCGCGCTGGTCGAGAGCATGAGCGCCGACGAGATGACCCTGGTCTTGGTCAACACCGACCAGGTAGAGGCGCGTACGGTCGTTGTCCAGGGGGGTGCATACGCGGAGCATCAGTTCGTGAGCGTAACGCAAAACGGTGAGACTATTCCTCTCGATTGCGACAACTTCACCGTACACCTTGGGCCCGGCTGTGGCAGCAGACTGCAGATCCGGATGGCGCGGTATGCCAACCGGCCAACTTGCACCTTCCCCTGGGACAGATAGACAGTACAGTTATACTGGCAAGTCGATTTTGTCGAGCATAGTTCCACCAACAGAACCTGCTGGTGGGCGCTCGATCCTTTGAACGAAAAAGGAAAAGTGCATGGCAAACGAGAGTAAACCCAATGTCCTGGTCTTTCTCTGTGACCAGTTACGCATCGATCTGCTGGCCTGCTATGGGGAGACGCTCGTGCGCACACCGAACATTTCTGCCCTGGCGCAGGATTCCTGTGTTTTCGAGCGGGCGTATACGCCCTGCGCTATTTGCTCGCCTGCTCGCGCCAGCCTGCTGACGGGGCTCTATCCCCATAGCCACCACATGTTCAACAATTCGACGCCCCACTATTCCTACTGCGAGCATATGCGCCCTGGCGTCGCGATGATACAGGACTGGATCGACGAGAAGAGCGACTATGAGTCGGCCTGGTTTGGGAAGTGGCACGTCGGCCCGGCGCAGGACCTGTTTGACTCTCGCTTCCACCATACACAGAAGCCCTACGCTGGCTGCCCTGAGTTCCTGACCAGTTCGCATTGGCATCCCAACACGCGAATTGCGCCGCTGGTGAAGAGCGTCGGGCGCGGTACGGCAGGGACGCTGGATGTCGGGCTGGAGGGATTCCCCGATGTGGTGGCGGCCCGCTACTCCCAGGAGTTCCTGCGCAATCGCGACGTTACGAAGCCCTTTTTCCTGACCTGCTCCTTTCCGGGACCGCACAGCCCGTGGATGGTGCCCGACGAATGGGGCATACGCTATGACGCCGACGCGATCCCGATGTGGGCCAATCGCTACGACCGCTTTGAGGGCAAGCCGACCAACCAGAGGAAGCTGCGCCTGATGCAGGAGGTGCGCGGGGAGGAACTTCCACAGTCGGCCGGCCGGCCGTTGCCGGACGGGAATGTCCTGCAGACCCAGTCAGACCGGGACCGGGAACTGCAGGAATTGCTGGCCTGTTGCTACTCTTACCTGGAGTTGATCGACCAAATGGTGGGCGAAGTTGTAGCGACGCTCAAGGATGCTGGGTTGTACGAGGAGACGGCCATAATCTTCACCGCTGATCATGGCGATATGGCCGGTTCCCATGGCATGATGAACAAGGGCGCGTACATGTATGATGAGATCTATCGCATCCCCCTGCTTGTCAAAGCCCCGGGGACGCCGCAACCGAGCCGCAGCGCGGCGTTCGTGCATCTGATGGATGTGACCGCGACCTGTTTGCACGCGATGGCCGGGGGTGAACAAGAGAGCATGATGGGGCAGAGCCTGCACGGCGAGTCGCTGCTGCCCCTCATTCAGGGAAACGGGGAGTGGGACCGGGCGATGCACTACGCCGAGTATCACGGCGACTGGTACGGTCATTATTCGGCGCGGATGGTGACCGACGGCCGCTGGAAGCTGGTGTGGAATCTGACTGATCTGTGCGAGCTGTACGACTTGGAGAACGACCCCCACGAACTGCACAACCGCTTCTACGATCCCGCCTACGAGGCGGTGCGCGCCATTTGCTTCGACTATATGGTGACCGAGGCGAAACGTACAGAGGACGCGCAGTTGCGTCTGTTGCTGCCGCAGGTCGAAATTGCTGCGAGCGGAACATCGGCCCTTTGAGTCCAGACAGGCATTCCCCTGTCCAGAAGGGCGCATACGCGGAGCATCAGTTCCTGTGCGTTACCCAAAACGGCGAGACGACCCCTCTCGATTGCGGCAACTTCACCCTGCACCTCGGGCCGGGCTGTGGCAGCGGGCTTCAGATCCAGATGGCGCGGTAGGCAAACCGGCCCACCTGCTCGTTTCCGTGGAACCGCCAGACGATTCAGGAATACTGACAAGACGATATTGTCGAGCATAGTCACTGTCCCAAGAGAATCTGCCCGTGCGCTCGACGATGTAATCGTGAAAGGCTATATTTTATGGCAACCGAGAGTAAACCAAACGTCCTGATTTTTCTCTGTGACCAACTGCGGATCGATCTGCTGACCTGTTATCAGGAGACGCTGGTCCGAACGCCGAACATCACCGAACTGGCCGGGGATTCCTGTCTTTTCGAACGGGCCTATACGCCCTTGGCTCTCTGCTCGCCTGCGCGCGCCAGTCTGCTCACCGGCCTTTACCCCCACGGCCACCACATGTTCAATAACTCTACTCCCCATTATTCCTACTGTGAACACATGCGGCCAGACGTAACAATGCTGCAGGACTGGATCGACGAGGAGAGCGACTATGAGTCGGCCTGGTTTGGCAAGTGGCACATAGGCCCGGCGCAGGACCTGTTCGACTCCCGATTCCACCATAAGCACAGGGAACCTTACGAAGGCGGCCCCGTTTTTCTGGACAGCTCGCACTGGCACCCTAACACGAGAATCGCCCCCCTGGTTCAAAGCGTGGGGCGCGGCGCCGCAGGTACGTTGGCCGTGGGGATGGAGGGGTTTCCCGATGTGGTCGCGGCCCGCTACACGCAGGAATTTCTGGAGACAAGGGACAAGACAAGGCCCTTTTTCGCTGCTTGTTCCTTCCCCGGTCCCCACTTTCCCTGGATGGTTCCGGACGAATGGGGCATTCGCTACGACCCGGCTGACATCGAAATGTGGCCCAATCGCTACGACACTTTTGAAGGAAAACCGATCAACCAGAGAAAAATACGCCTGCTAAATGCGGCTCAGGACGATGGTCTTTCCTCTGAAGAACTGGACCAGGAACTTAAGGAGATGCTGGCATGCTGCTTCTCCTACATTGAGTTGATCGACCAGATGGTCGGCGAGGTAGTATCTACTCTCAAGCGACTCGACCTTTACGATAGTACCGCCATCATCTTCACAGCAGACCATGGCGATATGGCCGGGTCCCATGGACTGATGAATAAAGGCGCCTATATGTATGACGAAACATACCGCATCCCCATGTTTCTCAAGTTACCTGGAGCGCGCCAGCCCAGACGAAGCAGTGCCCCGGTTCACCTGATGGACGTTACGGCTACCTGTCTGCACTTGATGACGGGTACGCCCCAGGAAAGTTTGTCGGGTCGGAGCCTTCACGGGCAGTCTCTCCTACCACTGGCCGCAGGAGGGGAGGACTGGCCGCGTACCATGCATTACGCGGAGTATCACGGCGATCCGTGGGGTCACTACTCCGCGCGGATGGTGACCGACGGGCGCTGGAAGTTGGTCTGGAACCTGACTGATCTGTGCGAACTGTACGACCTGGAGAACGACCCCCACGAGTTGCAAAACCGCTTCTACGATCCCGCATGTGAAGAGGTGCGCACTGCCTGTTTTGACTATCTTTTGGCCGAGGCGCGGCGCACGGGCGACGCCCATGTGTTTCTGCTGCGGCCGGAAATCGAGACGGCCATTCAGGGGATACCTGTTCCCTGAAGCCTCTGAGCAGCCGGCGCCAGCGCGACACTTGCGCCGATATTGACATCGATCCACACTGCCCATGAGTTTGATCGGGACAAGAAGATCAAAAGGAGATCCACGATGAAATTTGGTGTCTTTCTACCCAGCCACGGACCGGCGAAGTCGCCGCAAGCGGTGAAGCAGGTGGCGCAGGCCGCGGAGCAGGCCGGCTTCGACTCACTTTGGGCCGCCGATCATGTACTCGTCCATGAGAGGTTTAGCGATTTTTGTATGATCGAGACTTTTGTCACGTTAGGCTATGTGGCTGCCGTCACCGAGACGATCACGTTGGGCACGACTGTACTGGTTCTGCCGCAGCGCGATCCGATCCTGGCGGCCAAGCAGGCGGCCGCGGTCGATCAGTACTCCAATGGCCGCTTGATTCTTGGGATCGGCGTAGGCTGGATGGAGGACGAGTACCGCTATTTGCGCACCGACTTCAGCCAGCGCGGCCGCATGATGGATGAGTGGATTGATGTGATGCGCGTGCTGTGGAGCGAGGAGCAGCCGGCCTTTCAGGGGGAGTGGATCAGTTTTGAGGAGAGCGCGTTCGAGCCGAAGCCGGCGCAGGAGGGTGGTCCCCTGCTCACGATAGGCGGGCTGAGCGACGCGGCCATCCGGCGCGCCGCGACCAAAGGGCACGGTTGGCAGCCGATCCAAATCGGGCCGGAGCAGGTCGCTGCTGGCGTCGCCAAATTGCGCGCCTGGACGGAAGGCGAGCCGCGCACGGTAATCTTTCATGCCCGCGCCGAACTCGGAGACCAGGCGGATCCGGAAGTGTCCCTGATCAGAGGGTCAATGTACTCCATCAATGACCTGATTGGTCGCTACGCCGAGGCGGGTGTCGAGCATATGCTGTTTGACTTCAACACCACTCTTACGGCCGGCGCGATACAGGATCAGATGGAGAGGATCGCGTCTGAGGTCTTCCCGGTACACCAGACAGCGTAAGAGTCAGGACAGGGTGCTGCAGGGCGCATCGCGTAGCGGCTACAAGGTGTCGATCTTTTCGATCTCCGCCCAGCCGCCGCTGTCTTTTGACGCCTCAGCGGCCAAGCCGATCAGGTGGAGTTGGGCGACGGCGGGGGCATCGGCGGCAAGCGGCCCGGTACCAAGCGCTGCTCTGAGCGCGTCGACATCTTTGACGGTGGGGGCGGCAGAGGTTGTATCAAGGAGCGCTTCGCCGGCGACAGCGTCGAGAAAGGCAGTGACACACTCGTTCATGCCGGGCCAGCCGGCGCGCGGCTCGGATTCAGCTACGCGCACCACGGACCAGTCGCTTTGCTGGCGGGTGCGCTGACGCAGTTCGCCCGAGAAGATGTCCACTAGCAGGTCGCCCTCGTCACCGTTGACTTCGATGGTTGTGTGCAGATCGATAACAGCGCCGAGATTGACCTGGACGGTGCCCCAGACGTTGCCGTAGTCGAAATGGCCCTGGCTGTGGCGTTGGGCGCGGCCGGGCAGGCCGTCGCCGTCGAGGACAAGCACGCGCGTGGGCGTCGCGCCGAGAATGCGATTGAGGGCATCCACGTACCAGGGGGCGAGATGGTTCATGGTACTGAGATCGGATGCGGGGTCCGCGCCCCAGTTTGACTGCAAGCGGATGCGGGCCGTGCGGGGCTGGCCGAGAACGCCGCTGCGCAGGCGGCGGGCCGCCTCGACGAAGGCGGGAATGAAGCCGATTTCGAGGTCGGCGTGCGTCACCTGGGGAGCCTTCAGCAGGCGGGTCAGCATGGGTCGGATGCGCTGCCGCTGGCTGGCGATGGGCGGTTCGTAGAAGATTGCTACGCCGGCATCGAGCGCAGCGCGGAGGGCCTCTTCATGCACGGCCTCGGGCACGGCGATGAAGACTGCGTCAACGGGCGGGCCGTTCAGTAGCTCGGCGGCGCTGGCGAAAACGGCGACTTCGGAGCCGAGTTCGGCGCGGATGCGCTGCTGCGTGGCGGCGCTGGGCGCGGCTGCCGAGACGATGTGGGCGCGCCCGTCGCGTCGCAGCGCGGGAACGTAAGCCATCCGGGTCCAGGTGCCGTAGCCGATTAGTCCGACGTTTAAGGCCATCACATACTCCCTTGCGCTGCTGCGCTCGTTTTCAGTACAACGGATCCGGCCAACGCACGAAGGCCAAAGCGCGAGCCAACCTGTCGAAGTCGGCCTCGGTCAGGTCATCGCGGTAGGGCAGGGCCTTCTGTATGGCTTCCGGTTGGCCGGCGTAGCGGTTGACGATGTTCTCTGCATTGATCTGGGCGTCGCCGTATTGGAGCACGAGGACACAACCGCAGTCGTAACCGTGCTGGCGGGCGTACCATGAACCGGTGTCGATGAGGCGGATGACCTGGTCGCGATCGCGGTCGAAGCTAGTGAACTCGCTGACGGGGGAGTGGCATTTGGCCTCGACGAATAGAACAGCGCTCTGCCCCAACCTGATAAGCAGATCCGGTTCCGACTCTCCTTCTACCTTTGGCCGGCTTGGAGGCGGGGGGAGCTTTGGCCAAAACTGCATAGTTGCGTCTGGGATGTCCTTGAAGACGTGAGGCGGTACTGCTGCAAAAAACGACTGCCGAAAGAGCTGGGTCAGTACGCGGGTCCTTTGCGGTACGTCGCTGAGCAGAGGGCTGAAATAGTACCAGGTGCGGGCGTCCTCGGAGTTCTCGCTGAGGACTTTGGGCAAGCCCTCCGCGATCGACGGAGCAAACCTCTCGGCCAACTTGCTCTGGAACGCCGGGTGCGAGGTGTCTGTGTGTTTCAGTAAGGGATGATCCTCCGGCCGTTTCCAGACCCTGACTCTGGAGGCGCTGACGACAAATTCGCTCAATTGCATGCTCAGTGTGTTTGGCTGTCTTAGCCAACGGAGTTTGGTAGAGGTAGACGCGGACTTTGTCTGATCCTATTCTACGGGTTTTGCCACCGCCTGACAATTTCTGAGGAGTTGCAATTGTCAAGACATCACCAGAGGGGATAGAGGGCAATCGCATCTAAATTCGGACGCCACAACAGCCCAAAGGGCGCCCACAAGGGGCGCCCCTACCCGATTCAGGCTCACGAGGTTTTCTAATTTGATGCAATTGCCCTGAGAGGCGATAACAGGAGGCCGATCTTCTCGATCTTTGGCCGGACGGTCGAAGAATGTTACTCTAATTCCACACTTTAGGAGACTCTTCATTCGACAGACAGTAGTCCTCAACCGGGAGCAAGAACCCATATCATGCCCAGATTCATCGTAATTGGCGGGGGCGCCATTGGCCTGAATACCGCATATCAGTTGGCGCGCAAGCAGGCCGGCAGTGTAATTCTGCTGGAAAAGGGCCAGGTTGGCGACGGTTCCAGCAGTCGCGCCGGCGGCATTATCACCGGGCTGCTGTGGAGCGAAACGGGCGTACTGGCGCGACTGATCAGCCTGCGCCTCTACCAGGAGTTGACCGCAGACTTGGAACGGTACGGCTACCGCTTTCAGAACGTAGGCTGCCTGAATCTCTTCGACCCTTCGTCCTGGCCGCAGCGGGAAGAGTTGCTACCCTTATATGATCGCCTCGACTTTGCCTACGAGGTTTTCGACGCTGAGCAGATGCGGCGGCGCTGGCCCGATCTGACGCCTGAATCCGACCAGATCGGACTCCACGATGCCCTGGGCGGCTACAGCGAACCGCATGAGTTCGTGCCCGCGCTGGCCAGGCGCTGCCGCGATTCAGGTGTCGAGATACGTGAGAACGCGCGCGTCAATGGATTGCAGATTGAGAATGGCCGCGTGGTGGGCGTGCAGACGGCGATGGGTTTGCTGGAAGCGGATGTGGTGATTTGCACAGTTCACGCTTGGACTGTAGCGTTCATGGAGCAGTCCGGCTTGCGGTTGCCGATCAAATCGTTTGTCCACCAGAGGTACGTTTCATCGGAACTGGCGGAACCCGTGGCGATTCCGGCCATCAATGCCAATCCCCATGGGGGGTATATACGCCCGGCGCGATTGGGGACAACCGACTTCCGCATACTGGCCGGGGGAGAGACCGAAGACAGGGAGGAGGAGCGCGTCGACGATCTTGGATTCCGCATGTCGGAGCTTTCGGCTCCGAGGAGCTTGCGCAGGCAACTGTCGACGAATCTTACGCCGTTGGTCCCCAAATTGGCAGGGACACGTTGGGAGAGCGAGCAGGTGGGGCTAATCTCCTTCTCGCTGGACGGTGAGCCGATCGTGGGGAAGCTGCCCCAACTGCCCGGACTGGTGGTGGGGGCGGCCTTCCATTCAGGTGGTTTCGCTTATAGTCCGGTGGCCGGTCTGCTGCTGGCTGAGCTGGCAGCCGGTGAACCACCGAGCGTCGATGTCTCCTCTTTTTCGCCGGCCCGATTCAGCGCGCAGGATACGGACGCCTATCTGGCTGCCACTGTTGTTCAGGCCGACGCGTTCCGGCGCCGCCACTGAAGCCGGCGTTTTTTGCTTGTCTCTACTTTGACATTGCAGTCCCCTTTTGGCATAATACCGCCGTTCGCAAGGGCGCTCCACACCGGCGTGCGCGCCAGCGCGCGAATTGGCTGGGACGGACGTCCTGTTGCCACTTCCAATCGTCGCCAGGATGCCCAAACATCGTCACCCTTACATTCAGTTTTTCCAGTGCCATGGTTCTGGAATCTACGCTAAGCTACTTGGGCATAGGCGTTCAGCCGCCGCAGGCCAGCTGGGGAAATATGATCGCATCCAACATCGGCAGCTGGTCCTATCGCCCTTGGCTGGTGGCAGTGCCGTCACTGACGCTGGCGATCGTTACACTAGGCATCAACTTCCTGGGCGACGGCCTGAACGACGCCCTCAATCCCCGCTCGAAACGCTCGATCTGACCGGCGTTTATCTATCTCAAGCCGACGCGCAGGCGGTCGGGCGACAGCGGTAGAACTCCTTCCACACTGAACGTTGCCAAAGGCCTGAACACCGGAGCCGGGGAGATGCCCGGCGACATGCAAAGACACAGAACGATGAGGAGTTACCATGTCTGAAGAAAAGCTGCGCGCGGCCGTAATCGGCGGCGGATTGGGCGGGTCCCACGGTTATGCCTATGCACGTGCGCCGGAGTACGAGTTGGTGGCCATCTGCGACCTAATGCCCGAGGTGTTCCCGCGCTTCTATGAGCGGGCGGAGATTCCCCCCGGCAGCATCAACCAGTACACCGACTACCATGAGATGTTCGAGAAAGAACGGCTGGACGTAGTCACGGTGGCGACGCCGGACCATCTGCACACCGACCCGGTCTGCGACGCTTCAAACGCCGGCATCCGCGGCGTCATCTGCGAGAAGCCGCTGACGACGACCATCAAGGACGCCGACCGGATCATCGAAACGATCGAAGCCAACGGCACCAAGATGTCGGTGGACCACACGCGCAGCTGGATACCCTCTTATCAGGGTGTGAAGAAGGCGGTACTGGACGGTGAGATCGGCGGGCTGACACGGATCGTGGCCCACATGGGCGGACGTCGCTCGATGCTCTTCCGCAACGGCACGCACCTTATCGACGGTGTCTGCTTTTTCGCCAACGCTTCGCCGGTCTGGGTGATTGCCGCCCACGAACAGGGCTTTGAGGAGTACGGACCGGTCTACGATGGCAAGGGCGGCAAGGACCCGCAGTATGATCCTGGCTCGACGATAATCATCGAATTCGCCAATGGCGTGCGCGGGATTGTGAATAGCGCAAAGCTGACGCCTCAGCTTTTTGAGTATGACTTGCAGGGGCCGAACGGACGCTACTGGCTTACCGACAAGCACTGCACGGCCTGGAAGACAGAGGAGCGCGAAGGTACGCCTGTTCAGGTACCGCCGCCTGAAGGACGGAGCTACATCGATCCTTTTGGAGCAAACCTGATCCCGGCGGTCCAGGAGATAGCTGCTATGGTCTTGAATGACGCCCCCAGCAGTTCTTCCCCCTACCGGGCCAGAGAGTCGCTGGAGATCATGCTGGCGGCTTTGATCTCACAGATGAAGGGCAGCGCTAAGATCGAGTTGCCGCTTCCACGCGAATGAGGTAAAGCGCGATGTCAAGAGACAGACAGTTGGTCATAGGCGCAATATCCTCCCACGGCCATGAACTCGGTCACGTCAGTGTGCTGGATCAGTTAGACGAGGTTGGGTCGATTCACGTCTGCGCCGCCTCGGACTTGGTCAACGTGGAGGACCTGGCGGGCGAGTCGGCGCGGGTGGTCGGCAAGTATACCAGCGTAGACGCACTGCTGGAACGCGCCGACCTTGACGCGGTGATTATGTGCGCCCGCCCCGATCATGCGCCTGCCATCATGGAGAAGGTCGTTAGCGCAGGGTTGCCGGTCCTCTACGACAAGCCGGCGGCTACTCGTTCGGCAGATCTGCGGCGGGTGGCGGAGGCTGCCAAGCGAAAAGGGGTAACGGCTGGGGCAATGCTGCAGTGGCGTTATCATCCTATGACTATCAGCCTGAAGAGGGCATTGGCGGATGGGGCGCTCGGTGATGTGATGACCATTGAGGGCAAAATGCTGAACGGCCTTCTGCGATACCGGGATACGTCCACGTATCTCTTTGAACCCGAAACGGCCGGTCACGGCATCCTCTCCTGGCTGGGCTGTCACTGCATGGACCTTGTGATTTACTTGATGCAGGAGCGGGTGGTGGAGGTGATGGCGATGGTAGGCAACCTGAACCCGGAGAAAGTCAAGGTCGAGGACACCGGATTCCTGCTTCTAAAATTTGAGAGCGGGAGGATGGGGACGTTCCAGGCGGGCTACCACTTACGGGGCGGCAAGGCCACATACGACTTCTACATCGGCATGCGCGGGACGGAGGGGTACGCGATCTTGCCACTACTCGAGCCCCAGCAGGAGACGTCGGGAGGGAGCGAGGTCGAGCACAGTTCAACCTATACGCTTTTCAGTGAAGCGCGGGGCTGGAATACGGGCGGCGTCCGCCGGGAACGCTTTGCCATACCCCATGCGCCGGGCTACGGAGGCGTTATGGCGGAAGAACTTTATCGCGATTTCTTTGATGCCGCCCAGAGCGGTGAGCCGGCGCCGGCGCCGATTGAGGAATCGGTGCATATGCTGGAGATTATTGAGGCGGCCAAGGAGTCTGCGGCTACGGGCCGCGCCGTGGGCATTGACGTGTGACAACTGATGGGGAGGGCGCGATGAGCAGATTGACATACCGCGAGACATTCGAAGATAGGACAGGCGGCTGGATAGCCTGGTTGGGGCCTGGTCAGCCGGCGCCGGCCGTCATCGAAGAAGGGGCGCTGGTCTCCCGCAGCCCGTGGGGCATCGACTCCAACCATGCTCCACCGGGCGGCGGATACCTCCACCTCCTGTTTATTCTCCACACTGCCCCCCAGGCCAACCCAGGTGATCGTTACGGACCTCTGCTTGGTGGGAATCGCTTTATCGACGGCGGCTATCCGCGCGATTTTCGCAATGCGCGCCTTACCTTGCGCCTGAAGGGTGATGTTGACCTGCAGGGGGCGGAACTGCGGCTGCATTGCCAGTCGCACGTGGGGGACAAGGCTATCAACTTTGTTATGACATCGCAATCCTTCACGGTGACGAAGGACTGGTCGGAGCAGACGATCACGCTCGCTTCCGACCCGGCGCAGTGGCTCTGCCTTGGCGCTCGCCACGATCTGACAGACGTGTACGGATGGGGCGGGATTGAAAGTGTGCTGCGGGATGTCAATATCGACATCATCCTCCTGTTGCACCCCCTTCAAATTGTGCCGTTACAGCCTCAACCGGACGGGCCTCATTTTCGACGCGCAGAGTTAGACTATGAGGTAAACAGAACGTATCTTCCTTCGGGTGAGATCAGACTGGGAGAGGTACAGATCGACTTCTGCAACTCTTCAGCATTGTCGAATCGATAGAAAGGACGTTTCAGCACAATCCCGTGTAGTTAGTCGCCATTCCAAATGAGTATGTTGGCAGATCCCCTTTTCTTCAAAGTGCAGGATGGCCCAAGCAGAATCTCCAATTGTGATTGCATTGCAATCATGATATGATCCATTCATAAAGCATATGGAGGTAAAGCCATGGCCAGTATAACCGTGCGTAATCTCGACGAGGATCTGAAGAGGCGACTACGCATGAGAGCAGCAAAGAATGACCGTTCCATGGAGCAAGAGGTCCGCGACATTCTGCGCGCGGCGTTGGAGAAGGAGGTGGCTCCTGCAAGAAATCTCGGAACGGCGATCCACAAGCTGTTCAAGCCCTTCGGGGAAATAGAGTTGGATATTCCTCCAAGGGAAGCGATGCGCGAGCTCCCGCGTTTTGATGGAACTCTGGGTGATGATCGTTCTTGATACCAACGTCATCTCGGAGCTAATGCGCGACAGCCCGCATCCGGAAGTCCTGGCATGGATAGACGATCAGCTTACGAGCGCTATGTTTGTTACTGCTATCACCGAGGCAGAAATTCGAACTGGCATCGCGCTCTTGCCCGCAGGAAAACGTCGACGGGGGTTGACTGCAGCTGCGGAACGCACTTTCGTAGTGCTGTTTTCTGAACGTGTCTTGGCCTTCGACAGCGAAGCAGCCCGCGCCTATGCTGACATAGCGTCCGGCCGCAGAGTGGCTGGACGTCCGATCAGCCAAGCCGACTGCCAGATCGCTGCGATCGCCAAATCGCAAAGGGCATCAGTTGCTACAAGAGATGTACACGACTTTGAAGGCTGCGGTGTTGACGTACTGAATCCCTGGACAGATCGATGAGCGCACAAAGTCCACGCTGCCGGACATTTCTCTCCTTTTCCTCCATTTGTCCCGCAGCTAATAACCGTTACCAGTACATGCAAACACAAGGCCAGTCAATCACATGGGTAGCAAGCGGGAACGCTGAGTATCCCCACCCAGGATCTCATTGCGCTGGACTTTTGCAGAGGACCACTCGTCTCGAGAGCGTGCATCCTGGATTTGGGGCATCCAGACCACCAAGTTTCCGAATAAATTATAGTTGCCCAGAAGTAGTCAGAGACTCACTCCAGGCGGGAGTCGAAGTTGCGGCTGTACTGCCAGTAACGCGTGGGCCACAGTGCCGTCAACTTCGTACTGTCTTCTCAGTATTTCGCGGTGACGCCGGACTGGTCGAAACAGACGATCACGCTCGCTCCCGACCCGGCGCAGTGGTTCTGCCTTGGCGCTCGCCACGACCTGACGGGCGTGTCCGGTTGGGGCGGGATTGAAAGTGTGCTGCGGGATGCCAATATCGACATCATCCTTCTGTTGCCCCCCCTTCAAATTGAGCCGTTACAGCCTCAACCGGACGGTCCGGACTCTCAGCGAGCAGAACTTGATTACGAGGTTGACAGAAGGATTCTTCCCTCGGGAGAGATCAGTTTGAGCGAAGTACAGATCGACTTTTTCGACAACTCGACGCAGCCGACATGTTCACCGGGTGGGTTGTGCGCCTCCGGGATCTGATGCTGCTTTGACAAGGCCTGATCCCCGTGCTACACTGCGGCCACGGACAGCGGTGTCAAGCGCGCCCTCAATTGAGCCCTCACCGGTAGTTTAATGATGCACGGGGGCAATCATACTGCGTACTACGAACTTGAGTTTTACGTCGAAGGCTGAGTGAAATCGGCGAGCGAAGATAGAGAGTTCCTGCGCGCCGCTACCGCGTATATGTGCAGAAACGTACTCTGCGGACCAACTTGAAAAAAGCTTCCTCTGCTGAAACGTTCACAGCCTCTTTGAACGGTGAGGACAACGTAATGGAAACTGTAATAGCACAAAACCAAGCAAAGGAGGCGGCAGACGCGGGTCAATGAAATAGGGGCTGACACACTCCCAGCGGATGGTACAGAAGCCTGTATTGTCCGACAGTTAAACCTCTCAATCGAACCTCAAGAACCAGATGGAGCCAGAACCATGAAAAAATCGAGATTTTCTCGTCGTGATTTCCTCAGCCTCTCTGCGACAACGGCCGCAGGCGTACTATTGACCGCGTGCGCGCCGGCGGTTGCACCGAGCGACGAGCCTGAAGCCGCGGCGATGCCCGAGGCTACCGTTGCGCCGGCCGAAGAAGCGGCCGCTATGGATGACGGCGGCACCTTGACCTTCGCTACAGGATCGCCGTGGGGAACGTACAGTCCCTTCCGCCCGACCTACCAGTATGGCAACAGCAGCAACACGCCTGCCATGCTCACCCACAGCCGCCTGTTTGACCTCGACCGCAACAACGACACGCACCCGAACCTGGCGACTGAGTGGGAGGTTTCGGACGACGCCGCCACCTACACATTCAAACTGCGCGAGGACGCTAAATGGCATGACGGCGAACCGGTCACGGCGAACGATGTAGTGGAAACGGTCAGGTTCATCATGACGCAGGCCACCAACATCAACCCCCGGCGCTGGCTCAGCAGCCTCGAGGGCGGCCAGGACTTCTATGATGGTGTTTCGGATGAACTGCCTGGCGTATACGCGCCGGACGACTTCACCGTCGTTTTCCAGCTGGTGGATACAAACGTCGGCTGGCATCTGTCGGCAACAACCGACCTGCAGATTCTTCCGGCGCACATCTTCAAGGACGTAGCGCCCGAAGACATCGTGGAACACCACGCGCCGGCCTGGTACACGCCTGAACTGAACATCGGCTCCGGGCCGTTCAAATTCGTGCGCGCCGAGCGCGACCAGTTCATCGAACTGGAACGCAATGAGGACTACCACGGCGGCCGGCCCAACCTGGCACGCATCATCTTCAAGAACTTCGGCTCGGAAGATACGCAGTTCATCGCCCTGCAGAAAGGCGAACTGGACGTTTGGAACGTCCCACAGGACTTCTACGAACAGTCGCTCGAACTGGACAATATCGACGTCCACCTGGTCAACCGCAACTACATTCGCGTCTTCCTGCTCAACTACGAATCTCCCATTCTCTCAGATAAGCGCGTACGCCAGGCTCTGGCCTACGCCATTGACCGCGAGGGCATCTGCGAAGTTCTCTACTCCGGTCTTTGCCAGCCCTACAACTCCTACATGGAGATGCGGCCCTGGCTGGCGCCGGACCTGAACCAGTACGAATACAATCCCGGGAAGGCACAGGAGTTGCTGGCCGAGGCCGAAGCCGACGGCGCTTGGGACCCGGACAACGTACTGCGGGTGAACTGGTACTATGGCGATGCCCTGCACCAGGACATCATGGCGGCGATTCAACAGAACCTGGCCGCCGTCGGTGTGCAGACACAGTTGCAGTACCTGGAAGGCACCTCGGTCGGCGCCGTGCAGGCAGCCTGTGAATTCGAGATGATGTACCAGGGATGGGGCTTCTCCTTCCCCGAGCAGTACAACTTCTTCTTCACCGATTCGGAGCGCTGCCGCACGCCGTGGGGCGACCCCGACGCCCATGCCCTCTTTGATCAGACTGCGACCACGGTCGATCTGGAGGAGCGGATGGCGATTCACGAGCAAATCCAGCGGCGTCTGAATGATGAACTGCCGATAATACCCTTCCTGCAGTTTATCGGCCCCGTGGCCGTAAACAAACGAGTCGGCGGCTTCAATGAAGATTCCCTCTGGAACCGGTACTATCCGTGGAGCAATGGCTTTGCCAACGCGGTGAACTGGTCCGTTTCGGGATAGCGGATTTCGAAGAGAAGAAAGGGGAGAGAAGTGAATAATGTCTCTCACTCCTCTCCCCTCTTCTCTGCCTCCTCTCCTTAAATGAGGTCGTAGTCTTGCGAACCTACATCTTGCGCCGTTTGGCGATCTCGGTGCCAATTCTCCTCGGTCTGACCTTAGTCACTTTCATTTTCACGGAACTGATGCCGGGGGATTTTGTCGACGCGCTGATTCCCACGACGGCAATCGTCAACTTTTCACCCGAACAGTTGGAGGCAATGCGCGAGAACTACGGCCTCAACAAGCCCCCTTGGACACGCTATCTGATCTGGTTGCGGGAGTTGGCAAAGGGGAATATGGGGCAATCGCTTGCATCGGGAGCGCCGGTCCGGGACGAGATTTTTGAAAGGCTACCGGCGACGCTTCAGCTTACGGCAACGTCGCTCCTGTTCGGCATCATTTTTGGCGCTGGCTTGGGGATCCTTTCCGCTGTCAAACAGTACACGTGGGTCGATCAGTTTCTTACCCTATTAGGCTTCTTTTGGATCTCTACGCCTGGATTCGTCTTTGCTATCGGCGCTATTTTTCTGTTCTCTCTGAAGATTAATCTCTTCCCCACTTCAGGCATCTATAACTATGGAGAAGAGGCAACGATATGGAACCGCATCCACCACATGATCCTGCCGGCAGTAGTCCTGGGCCTAGGCAGCATGGCCAGTTTTATGCGCTACTCCCGCAGCAGCCTGCTTGATGTCATCAGGCAAGATTACGTTACGGTGGCGCGCGCCAAGGGACTGGCCGAAAGGGCCATCCTGCTCGGACACGCCCTGCGCAACGCACTCATCCCCCTGATCACAATCATCAGTCTGGACATTCCCTTCCTGATTGGCGGCACAGTCATCATTGAACACATATTCGCCTGGCCGGGTATGGGTACATACAGCTTGTCGGCCATCTTTTTTCGCGACTACCCGGTGATCTTGGCCGTCAACTTCATGGTGGCGCTGGTCGTCCTGATGAGCAACCTGCTGGCCGACATCACCTATGCTTTCGCTGACCCGCGTATACGTTATGAATAGAGTGAGGAAGAAAACGGATTCGGATGGTAACTGAGAATTCCATGAATGCTGCGTTGAATCATCTCCATCATTTCTATAATCTCAAATACATGACGGCCTCAAGCGAGCATGGGGCGGGGAGAGCAGGCGATGGCTACTGTTGATCTCACCGACACACTGCAAGCTCCCCGCAGAGATTCGGTCCAGCACCGATTCTGGCGACGATTGACCAGGCACAAGCTGGGGATGATCGGGCTGGGTATGTTGGTGATCCTCGTGATCGCCGCTGTCTTCGCGCCCATCGTCGCCGGCGTCGATCCGGTTGCCATGGACTTGAAGTTGAAAAACAAGCCGCCCAGCGCCGAGCACATCCTGGGCACGGACGCCATCGGCCGCGACGTTTGGGCGCGTCTGGTTTACGGCGCACGCGTTTCGCTCTCGGTCGGGCTTGTAGCGGTAGGCATCTATACCTCGATCGCATTGGTGTTGGGCAGCGTTGCTGGATATGTCGGCGGCCATGTCGACAACGCTATCATGCGCTTTACCGATATCATCATGTGCTTCCCCACCTTTCTATTGATTATTACAGTAGCGGCGGTCCTACCGCCCAACATCTTCAACATCATGATAATTATCGGCATTTTCGGCTGGCCAGGCATGACCCGCCTGATACGCGGCCAGTTTCTAAGCCTGCGCAGCCAGGATTTTGTCACCGCCGCGGTCGCGATCGGCGTGCCGACGCGCCGAATCATCTTCCGCCATATACTGCCCAATGTGGTCGGCCCGGTGGTGGTAGCCGCCACGCTGGGGCTGGCCGGGGCCATCCTGACCGAATCGAGCCTCAGTTTTCTCGGCCTGGGCGTGCAACAGCCAACGCCCAGCTGGGGACAGACGCTGACGACCGCGATGCAGCTTCCCATTCTGGAAAACTTGCCGTGGCGGTGGCTGCCGTCGGCAGTTGCAATCGCCTTCGCCGTGCTGTCGATGAACTTCTTTGGCGACGCCCTGCGCGATGCTTTTGACCCGCGCATGAATCTGAACTGACCCTGCTCCGGACATGCTCTGCCTTGTCTGTGAACTCGCACAACCGAATTCTTTCCAACTTCACGGACGCTTTGTCCCGCATGAGAGCAGGCGATGACTGTGGAAACGGACACGCACCTTCCGGCAGGACAGCGGCAGCTTTTCCTGGATGATGACGACGTAGCGCACTTGGTAAATCTGCGCAGAGTGTTCCATCAGCCGCAAAAGCGGGGCGCAGTCATCCGCCGCGAGCCTGCCTTGGGTGGAAACCCGGAGATCCGGTGCGCGCCGGTGTGGGATCCTAAGGCACAGGTGTGGAAGCTGTGGACTATCTGTGTGACGCCGGAAGAGTTGCACGGCATTGCAGGGCTATCGGGCTACCACGAAAGCCGCGACGGTCTCCACTGGTATCAACCCATTTTGCGCCAAGCTGAATATCTTGGTTCGCGCGAGAACAATCTCGTTTATATTCCCATGGGCGATGGTTGTACAGCCGAGATCCTGGGGGCGGTCTACGACAGTAGCGACCCTGACCCGGACAGGCGGTACAAAGCGTTGAGCTTCACAATGGCTCCGGAGTTGGCGATCCTGTTTGCCACTTCGCCTGATGGAATCCACTGGACGCGACTGGACATTCCGCCGATTGCCTCGGGCGACGAGCCTAATTTCAGTTTCGATGAAGTCAACCATCTCTATATCGCCACAGTAAAGGTGCCAGGTCCGTTTGGTCGTTCCCATGCTCTTACTGTTAGCGAGGATTTCGAGAATTGGAGCGAACCGCAATTGGTCTTCCATGCTGACGAGGAGGACCAGGAGCAGGCCCGTCGTATTATCGCCGACCGGCTGGCCGACCCAACGCTGCAACAGCCGGTGTTCAACCACCCGGAGGAGCATGCGGTAGATGTCTACAACTTCGCTATCTCCCGCTATGAAAGCCGTTACATCGGCTTTGCCTCCATGTTCTACCATACCGGCCGTGCCTGGAATAACCGCAACCACGACGGCTTTCACCACGTTCAGATGGCCAGCAGCAGAGACATGTTCAGTTGGCGGCGACTGGGGGAGCGGGCGCCCTTCATTGGCCCGTCGCCTCTCGGTGGCGGCGCGTATGACACGATGCAGATTCTGGGGCCGTCCTTCCCGGTTGTGCGCGGGGACCAACTGTGGTTCTACTATTCCGGCATCCGACATCGCTGGCAGCCGCCCAAGGCCAGCCCGGAGCGGGCCGCGATCTGTCTGGCCACATTGCGGCGGGACGGATTTGTTTCGCTGGACGCCGCTGCGGACGGCGGCAATGTTACCACTGTACCTTTTCGCTGGGAAGGGGAACATCTCTTTCTGAATGCCGATGCTGCAGACGGCGAGATAAGCTGCGAGCTGTTGGACGCAGCCGGTCAGCCTTTGCCGGGATTTGAGCTGAGCAACTCGATCCCCCTGACCACGGACGGCGTATGCCTGGCGGTCAGATGGCGCGCAGAGGAACGCATGCCAGCGGATTCTGCAGGCCCGATGCAGTTGCGTATCTGGTTGCGTGACGCGCGTCTTTACAGCTATTGGTTCGAGTAGGGCACCATTGTCATATGAACTATGTCATTGAGAATCTCCGATTACGGCAACTCATGGTTGTAGTGAATGAGAATCAAGCATTCTATGAGGATTTTGTAGAGTATTTGAACGATCAGGGTTATTCGTCAGTCCTTGAGTTCATTACAGAAAAGTCGGATTCAAATGCTGCTTCAACGATTGAGAAGTACCTACGGCGAGAATCCCCGGCCGTATTGTACGATGGGTTACTTAGACCATATGCTAATTCTAAAGCAAAGTGGTTTTTCCTTGCTTGGCTCATGCGAGACGCGGCGACGCAGCGACTTCAGCCCTTGCTCAAGTCAGTCCCGGGCACAACGAATCTGGAAAGAAAGCGTAATCTCTTGAATGAGACACGCAAGTTTGTTGCCCCACTCTTTCCCGATTCTCAAAGCTGGGAATGGTCTGCCATTTCAGAAGTTATGCTCGCGCGACTCGAAGGCAGCCGCCGTGCTCTCAAGGGAAATCTTTTTGAAGGAATTGTAAGAAGAAACCTTCGTAGAGTAATTGAAGATCATGACCTGCCTCTTGAAGTGGGTGACAAGCAGATCAAGGTAGAAGACGAGACGTACGATGTACAGGTCAAAGGAGAACTGGGAACGTTACTCATTCCCGTAAAGACCCGAGAGACTATGGGAGGTGGGCATGCCCTTCTGTTTACGCGCGATATTTTCAAGTCGATCATGGTGGCATCTGGCCAAGGCTATTAGTGTGTCCCTGTCGTCATTGCAGAATCATGGTCAGGAGATCTGGAGGCGCTCAACTCCAAGCACTATGTCTACATTCAGGCAAATCCGAATCAGATAGAAGATTTACAGCCCGTTTTGGCAAGAGAATTGGAAAGACTTGTGCCCCTTTTGGAAGCGTTGGGCAGAAAGGTCTAAAGGAGAACCTGTTGCTGTAATCGTGTTCGGGCCAAATCGCAATACTTGGGATTGCTGTCTATCCCTATGTATTTTCGGCCGAGCTTTTGCGCAATCAGAGACGCCGTTCCACTGCCGCAGAATGGATCCAACACAACTCCTGAACTAGGACAACCGGCAAGAACGCATAGCTTTACCAATTTCTCGGGGAAGACAGCGAAATGGGCATCCCTAAACTTAGAAAGAGGAATCTCCCAAACTGTACGACGATTTCTCCCTTTTGGATGAAAAGCTTGGTCCCAGCGCCCGTCATGCAGATTCGAGTTTCCAGCGTTTTTCCCCTTTTCGGGAGTGCCGTTGGCTTTACCAAAGTGATTTCTGCCGCCCTTCATGCGGGTCCTATCCGAAAAAGTAACATGCGGCTCTCGCACGGCATGTGTATCGTAAAAATAGTCGTTTGATTTGCAGAACAAGAATATGTATTCATGGTCTGTAGTTGGCCGGTTCTTGACCGACGATGGCATCGCATTGGGCTTATGCCAAATTATGTCGGAGCGAAGAATCCATCCATCATCCTTCAATGCAAGCGCTACGCGCCAAGGCATGCCAAGGAGTTGCCCATTCTGATATTTGTCACCGAGATTCAGCCAAAGGGTACCATCATCACGGAGAACCCTTTTCGCTTCGCGGAAGACTTGCCTGAGCGCATCAACATATCGTTCGGGAGTAGGCTCGTTGCCTATTTGTGAAGAAGTGCTATAGTCTCGTTGAAGGTAGTATGGCGGGCTTGTCACGATACAATGTATAGACTGTTCAGGCAGTTGATGCATTACTTCTGCGGCATCACCTTGAACTATCTGATTTACCCAGTTACATAGATGATCAGGCATTGTTGACTCCGGGACTACCGATGCGGTATCTGGCAAACTACACTACACTATCCCACTTGTTGAGTGGTCATTCCGTCCAAGCGGATAGTCAATAGTGGGCAATATATCGTACAATTTCAGATTAGCCAACCCTTACATGGTCACTTATTCTATCTTAACTTGAAGGATGTTCGACACCGAATGTGGCAGTTCCACACGCGTTTGCATAGCTACTGGCTCGAATAGAGGAGAAACGGAATGGTATCTGAGTCGAATCGCAATGTCGCCCGCCTGGAGAGACAGCTCTTTCTTGACGACGCCGACATTGCCAGTATCGAAGGCCTGCAGACGAGCATGCACCGGCCCGGCAAGAAGGGCGCAGTCATCCGGTCGGACCCGTACATGGCCCTGCGAGCCGGCCGCGACGACGGCCCCGCATACCGGCCGCAGACGCGGACAGCGCCAGTGTGGGATGCAGAGGCCAGCCTCTGGAAATTCTGGACGATGGGGGCGAAGCTGGACGCGGATTATGGTCGTTCCTCCTACCACGAGAGCCGCGACGGCCTTCACTGGTACCAGCCAAACGTGGGCCAGTTGGAGTATGAGGGATCACTCGACAACAACCATGTCGCCATTCCCATCGATGATAGGCGCACTTCTGAGGTGCTGGGCGTGGTCTACGATGCCAGCGACCCGGACCCGGAGCGCCGCTTCAAGGCGATCAGCTTCATTATGGTTCCCGATCATGCGATTATTTGCGCGGTGTCCCCGGACGGAATCGTGTGGAGGCGACATGACGCGCCCCCAATCCTCTCCGGCGATGAACCGAATTTCAGCTTTGACGCCGCCAACCACCGCTTCATCGCTACAGTCAAGGTGCGGGGACCACACGGACGTTCGCACGCCCTGACCACCAGCGAGGACTTTCAAACGTGGAGCGAACCGGAACTGGTCTTTCACGCCGATGACGAGGATCAGGAGTTGGCGCGTGAGGTGATTGCAAGGCGACTCGCCAATCCCGCGCTGCAGCAAACAGTTGTCAATCACCCGGAAGAGCATGGCGTGGATGTCTATAATTTCAGCATTTCCCGGTATGAGAGCCGCTATATCGGGTTCGCCTCCATGTTTCATCACGTTGGACGTTCCGTTGACGGCCGTAATCACGATGGCTTCCATCATGTTCAGTTGGCCAGCAGCCGGGATATGGTTACGTGGCTCAGGCAGGGCGACCGTAAACCATTCATCGACTCATCGCCTTTGGGCGGCGGCGCATACGACATGCTGCAGATGCTGGGGCCTTCCTCGCCGGTCATCCGCGAAGACGAGCTCTGGTTTTACTATACTGGCGTCAAGTTCCGGCGTCCTCCACAGAATTGGGACCAGGATCACGCTGCCATCTGTCTGGCCACATTGCGGCGGGACGGATTCGTCTCGCTGGATGCAGGAGAAGAGGGCGGCTCGATGGTAACCGAGCTTTTCAACTGGGAAGGGGAGCGGCTCTTTATCAACGCGGTCGCGGACGAGGGCGTGATCACTGTTGAAGTACTGGATGTCGACAGCCGGCCGCTGCCGGGCTACGGTGCGCAGGACGCCACCGGCGTGCGTGCCAATAGCGTCCGCAAACCGGTTGTCTGGCGCGAGCGCAGTCTGATGCCTGACCCCGCCAGCGGGCCGGTCCGGTTGCGCATCAGCCTGACAGACGCACAGCTATACAGCTATTGGTTCGAGTAAATCAGAAAGAGATGACAAGCTGGGAAACAGCGCCGGTTTTTTTCATATAACGTGGTAGTAACTACCTAGCCATGTCCAGAGTGCGATCTCATGCGAGTTGTTAGTTTTGAGTTTTGAGTTCTTAGTAAACTCCACTCGCACGCGAAAGCTCTTTGAGTTCTTGGTTTTCAGGGGGGCGTTGCGGGGGGAATCCCCCCGCACAAGGGAGGGCCGCAGGCCCGACCGCCCACATGGGCGACAGCCCCTGGCGGCGCCTGCGGAGCGGCGACCGCCAAGCCCTGAGCCGCCTTAGCGGCGAAGGGTGCGGAGGCACGCCTTAGCGGGCCGGAGCCGCCGGAGGGCATAGTGGATAGTGGCCGGAGACCGCTGGTCAGGATTCAACGCAAGGCGCGAGCGGAGACACTTTGGGTCCTTGGGCGCGGCTGTTCTTCAAAGTCGCGAATTGACGATGGCTGCGTAGTTACACGTGGTGGTTAATCTGAACAAGAAGCTCAGATAGAGCGAGGAACAGACAATGGATGAGACTGCAGCGGCAATAGAGACAACCTATGCCACGGAAAGTCCAAGCTCGCGAGAGCAGTTCGAAAGAGATCGTAAATCAATGCCGGGCGGCGCAAAGGGAGCCTATTATTACGCGCCCTATCCGCTAACCATGCAACGGGGTGAGGGCTGCTATCTTTATGACATCGACGAACGGCGCCGCGTCGATTTTGCGAACCACCATACGGGACAGATCCTGGGCCACAACAACGCCGCGGTACATGCAGCGGTAGAGGCGCAGTTGACGCGGGGTATCGCGCTCGGGGCGCCGACGGGCGTTGAAGGGGCGCTGGCCGAAGAGATGTGCAGCCGCGTGGCGTCTGTAGAGCGAATTCGCTTTTGCAACTCCGGCACAGAGGCATCTTTACATGCAATTCGGCTGGCGCGCGGGTTCAGTGGACGGCCCAAGATTGCCAAACTCGAGGGTGGGTATCACGGCAGCCATGACCTGGTTGAAGTGAGCGTTGCGCCGCCGGTAGACAAGGCAGGCCCCGCGGATGCGCCTTATTCCGTGCCGACGGCCGGCGGCATGTCTCCGAATGCGCCCTCAGAGGTTATCGTTTTGCCCTACAACAACGAAGAGGCGTTGGAGAGGCTCGTGCGCCGCCACCGCGACGAACTGGCCTGTGTGATCTTGGACCCCAAGACGGGAATCCTGCCGGTTCGCAAGGAGTTTGTGCAGGCTGTGCGCAGGGTGACCGCGGAGAACGATGTGCTGCTGATCCTCGACGAAGTGGTTGGATTTCGCGTGGCCCGCGGCGGCGCCCAGGAGTACTACGGCATCAGCCCGGATCTGACGGCGTTCGGAAAGTTGGTCGGGGGTGGATTCCCGGTCGGCGCATTTGGCGGGCGCGCCGACATCATGAACCTATTCGACAACAGCGGCGAGCCAACCGGGTTCTTCCAGAGCGGCACTTTCAGCGCCCATGCGGTGGTAATGGCGGCGGGGCTTGCCACCTTACAGCAGTTGACGCCGAGCGCCTTCCGCCACTTGAACGGATTGGGCGAACGCTTGCGCGCGGGCTTTGACGACCTCAGCGCACGCATTGACGTCCCTTTGCAGGCTGTCGTACTCGGCTCGCTGTTCAGCGTTTACTTCACCGGCGAGCCGCTGGTAGATTACCGAAGCCTGGCCGGCAACGACGGCGCGATGGCCCACCGCGTCTTCCTCTCCCTACTCAACCAAGGATACTTCCTGTGCCAGGGGTTGTCGATGAATGCGCTCTCCCTGCCCATGGAAGATGAACATATCGACGGACTCTTGCTAGCCTTTGAAAAGGCGATTGAACTGAGCAGGCCATAGCGGCACACTTACCAAACCTCCCAGAGACTACTGGCCGGTGCGGGCACAGATTACCGGTCGCAGGCCACAAACCAAAGCTGTTGAAAGGACCAACCATGTACGCTATCGACATTATCTCTGAATTCAGCGTTAATCCGATCCCTGAACCGGATACAACGCTGGAGTCGCTGCTGCGCCAGACACAGGAGCACGACACAACGCTGACGTTGACAACATCGCGGCGCGGCCTGGTCAACCAGATCAACCCGGAGGCAGTGGCTGAAACGCTTGCCATCACGGCTGAACATCCCCGTCTCCTGGCTGTGGGCACGCTCGATCCCCGGTATTTCCTCAACTGGCGGGACGATCTGAAAGCCTGCGTTGATGGCGGTTGCGTGGCGATCCGTTTCGCCCCCGGGCCGCAGGGTTGGAGCCCTGAAACATTAGTCTTCGAGCATATGGTGGAGGCGGTCGGGGCAGCAGGACTGCCGATCATTGTCGACTTCAAAGGGTCGGGTGAAGCCCTGAGTTGGATCCGCAAGGTGGCGGAGGTCTGCCACCGGTATGGTGTGCAGGTAGTCATGAACGAGGTCAGTTATTCGCACATGGGCGAGTTGGTCACGGTTATGCAGGTGTACCCTAATGTCTATGCCGCGATTCGCTGGCTCTGCCTGGCTGACGGCATTGAAGTGATGGTTGACGCCGGCATCGGCGACAGACTGCTCTATGGCAGCAACTCCCCAAAGTACTCGATTCGCGGCCTGCGTAACCAGATATTTATGGCAAAGATCTCAGACGAACAGAGGCAGGCGATCCTAGGGGCCAACGCCCTGCGCCTGCTCGATATGGACATCGAGGATTTGCCTGTCGAACCGCTTCTGATCAAGGCCGAGGCAGATCTACCGGACGAGCCTATCATCGACATCCACGCCCATGTGTCCGGCTTCCACTGCGCGGAGCCGTTTAACACGCGCACCGAGACCAACGTTTCGGAGATGACCGAGCGTTGCAACATCCAATATACGTTTGTCTCGTCCTACAACGCCATCAACTATGACATGTGCGAGGGGAACGCCGACACGCAGGCTTTTCTCGAACGTTATCCCAATCTGAGGGGCTACATCGCATGTGACCCGCGCGATTTGGCCGGTTCGGTCGAGCAGATGGAGCGCTATTTCCAGGATTCCCGTTTCGTGGGGGTCAAGCTCTACTGCCCCTTTGGCGGCAACATGGCGACCAAGCGTATGCAGGATCTGATGGACGAAGTGGCACGTTTTGGCCGGCCGGTCAAGATCCACATGGATGAAGGCGGTTCGCCCTATCCCGGCGTGCGTTCGGCGGCAGAGCGCAATCCTGATATGGTCATCATAAAGGCACACGGCGATGACGTTGAAGGCGCGCGCCAGGTCGTCGATCTGCCAAACGTCTACTTTGAGTTCTGCAGCAGCGGCATCAACGCCGGCACCATCCGCCGCTCGATGGACATCTTGGGGCCGGAACGGATTATGTTTGGCACCGACCAGCCGCTATTTGCGCCGTGGTTTGAGTACGGGGCCTATGTCGACGCGATTCAGTCCCAGCGTGAGGCTGACCTCATATTCCGAGAAAACGCCAGACGCATCTTCAGACTGGACTGACGGGCTGGGCAGTTTGCGCACGCTGAGGACATTTTCGCCGAAACGGCCCGCAACGATCATAGACTGAATGGATATCGCGACCGATACAGTACAAGGAGACTTCTGATATGGCCATCGCAATCGAACGCAACTCGCCGCCGGTTCGCAGCGGATCGTTTGGTCCCCAATGGGATATGGGTGACGAGGAAATAAACGAATTGATCGAGGTGATCCGCTCCGGGAAGCTGAACCGACTGAGCGGCACCAAGGTTGTTCAGTTCGAGCAGGACTTCGCCGAGATGAACGGCGTCAAGTATGCCCAGGCGGTTACGTCGGGCACGGCCGCGGTGCATACGGCCGTCGGCACAATTGACCCTAACCCGGGCGACGAGATCATTACCACAAGCATCACCGATATGGGCACGATCATCGGCATTCTTTACCAGAATGCCGTTCCTATCTTCGCGGACATCGATCCCCGGACCGGCAATCTCGACATAGAGGATGTCGAGGCCAAGATCACCGAACGCACCAAGGCGATCATTGTCGTGCATCTCTTTGGCAATCCTGCTCCGATGGAAGCCTATGTTGCACTGGCGCGTAAGTATAACCTCTTTTTGATCGAAGACTGCGCGCAGGCGCAGCTGGCCGAGTATGGGGGACGGCCGGTCGGCACGTGGGGCGACTTTGGCTGCTACAGTTTTGGCGGCAAACACATGACGACCGGCGACGGCGGCATGGTGATCAGCAATCGAGACGACTTGGCTGAACGGCTGAAATGGTTCGCGGACAAGGGCAACCCCCGAAATCCAGTCTATGAGCATTACTATCTTGCGCCCAACTACCGCATGACCGACCTTCAGGGCGCGGTCGGGGTCGCCCAGCTCAAGAAGGTGACCGACGCAGTGCGTCGCAAGCAGTGGGTCGCCAACCATTTGAACGAGGTTGTCGACGGTGAGGAGGGTCTCTCATTGCAACCGGTACTGCCGGAGGCCACGCATTCGTACTGGGTCTACGGTTTTCATGTGGATGCCGCGACAATGGGCGCCACAGCGGAGCAGTTTGCGGCGGCCTTGCAGGCGGAGGGCGTACCGGCCAACTCTCCTTACATGGTTTATCCGGTCTACAAGTATCCAGTAATGGCCCAGCAGCGCGCCTATGGGACTTCCGACTTCTCTTATGCCGGTGAGGAGGCCGCGGCGATGGATTATGGCTCGATGTCGCTGCAAGGCGGAGAGAATTTCCTGGAGACGGCAGTTGTGATACCGATGAGCCCCTCGTATACGGACCAGGACGCAGCCGATTTCAGTACGGCGATCAAGAAGGTCAGCGAATACTACCGGTCGAAACTGTCAACTTAAGGCCAAGAGAAATGTCTATTCAATTCACATTCCGGCCGCGTGTCCCTGTTTTCGACGCCAACGTTCGGGTGGGTGATCTGCACTATCAGCCGTCGCCCTGTCGCAATCGTTCCCAGTTGCTGGCGGAAATGGACCGGCACGGGGTCGAAAAGGCGCTCATCTACCACGCCCAGACTGAGGAAGTCAGTCCGATCGACGGCAATGGTTTTCTGGAAGAATGGTTAGAAGATAGCCGGCTCTTTCCCCAGTGGTCCATCATGCCTACGCCGGATTCCCTGGCGCAAGTGCAGGCGCTGCACGAGCAGGGGCGGGTGCGCAATGTCCGGCTGAACAATATGCGTTCCGTCGGACTGCCCTTCCGGCCGTGGGCGTGTGCGCCGATGCTCTCATGGCTGAGCGAGAACAGGATCCCGCTCTGGATTCCGCTGCCCGATGCCGATGCAGACGAGCTGGCCGTGACGTTGAGCGCCTTTCCCGAACTGGTTACGGTACTGATCGGCGCCCATTACACCCACGCGCTGTGGGTGCGCCCGCTGATGACGACGTTGCCCAACGCTTATCTGGAGTTGAGTCGAATCGAGCCGCTGGGCGAGGTGGAAGCGCTCTGCTCCGAATATGGAGCAGAGCGTTTTGTGTACGGCTCGTGGTATGACCGCCTTGCGATGGGGGCTATGCTCTTTTACCTTCACCATTCCGACCTCAGCGAGTCGGACCTGGAACTGATCTGCGCGGGGAATCTGCTACGTATACTGCAGGGAGAGGGTCAGCATGATTGAAGAACAGAGAGTGATCGACTTTCACGGCCATACAGGCCGGTTGGACAGCTACAATGGGGTTGATGACCCGGCGCTGATTCTGCGCGCGATGGACAAGGTGGGAATCGATGTCGCTTGCTTGTTCAACATCTTTCACCCTGATGGCACGACCGGCAATGACATAACGGCCCGCTTCGTGGCCGAACATCCGAACCGCTTTGTCGGTTTCGCCTACGTCTCGCCAATGATGCCGGAGGGCATGGTCACTGAACTGACGCGCGCGATTGACGAGCTTGGCCTGGTTGCCATCAAACTCTACCCGCCCTATACCCAGTGGGACCTGAACGAACCGATCTGGCATCCGATATATGAGTTCGCCAATGATCGCGGACTGGCGATCATCTTCCACACGGGCACCGATGCGCACTCCCACCCCAGCCTGTTAGCCGACTGCGCGGCCCAGTTCCCGAATGCGAACTTCGTTTCCGGCCACTCGGGCAATGTCGCCGAACCGCGCGCGGCGGCGATCAAGGCGGCACAGAGCTATCCCAACATATATCTGGAGACCTGTTCGACCTTTCGCACGCCCGGCGTCATCGAGCAACTGGTGAATGAGGCCGGCGCGGACCGGGTCCTGTTTGGCTCGGACATTGCGCTGATGGATTCCCGCCCGCAGTTGGGAAAAATAATCACTGCCGACATTTCTGAGGAGGCCAAGCGGCTGGTGTGCGGTGGAAACGCAGCGCGGCTGTTGCGCATCTGAAACCTGGTCAGGTGGAGTGCCTGCGCTGTACTGAAGTGCCGCCTGCGTATCGAGCCAGAGCAAGCGAGACGCCTGTGCTTCTATGGCGTAGCTTGAGGGAGATCAAGTCATGGACTACAGCGAATCCGATCGTGAGTTTTGGGAAGAGGAACTGGCGGATTTTGTTCCGCAGAGAGTGTTTGATGCCCACTGTCATCTGTTCGATCCGGCGCAAATGCGGCCTGAGGCGCCGCCGACGCCACGATCGTATGCCGACTTGGAAACACTGCGGGCATGGGGCCGTCTCATGTTCCCCGGCCGGCGCATGAATTTCCTCCTTCTGGGGATGCCCAAGGTCGGCATTGATGTGGAAAAACATACCGACATGCTTGCCGGGCAAGTCGCCCTGGATCCCTCTTCACGGGCCAATCGCCTGGTCACGCCTTCCTGTGACACCTCTCGTATTGAGGACGATATCAAGCGCGCCGGCTTTATCGGACTAAAGCCCTATCGGGTCTTCTCCTCGACCGGAGATACGGATTACTGCAGGATTCATGAGTTTCTGACGCACGAACAGATGGAGCTTGCCGACGAACGCGGCCTTTGGGTTACCATGCACCTTTCGCGGCCTGGTGGTTGTGCCGATGAAGAAAATTTGGCCGACCTGGAGGAATACACGACGCGCCGCTATCCGCGGATCAAATGGATCCTTGCCCATTGCGCTCGCAGCTTTACTTATTGGCCAATCCGAGAGGCGATCGACCGCTTACGCGATATGCCAAATATATGGTATGATCTGTCGGCGGTGACAACCATGCCGCCCTTCTTGACGTTGTTCCGAAAAGAAGATCTGAAGCGGATCTTCTATGGTTCGGATGGTGTCGACTCAGCCTTCTTTCACGGCAAATATGTTCCCTTCGGGCGATACTGGTACCAGGTAGAACCCGATGAAGCACACTTCAGCTTTGCCCACACGGACGCACGTCCGGTTCTATGTATATACGAACAGATAATGGCCATGAAACAGGCCGCTGAGATCGCGGGACTGTCTCGTGATGACATCGAAGGGATCTTCTGGCGCAATGCTCTCGAGGCTTTTGAGATCGATCCCTCGGACGAAAATGGGGCTGCGTAAAGGTTGGACAGGGTTCCCGTGTTGGCGGGTCATTTGATTCACTCGGCATGGAGGCGAGAAGGTCAGTGTCCAGCCGGCCGGGCACTTGCCTGTGGCCCGAAGGTCAGGTGCGGGTCAAAATTGGGTTACGGCGCTTGATTTCCAGGCATTGATGGTAGCGGTCCTGGAGCAGGTTCTCAACTATACAGACGGGTCTGAAACGGTCAAGGCAATAAGGAGGAGCGAAGGGAGAGTAGCGACAGCGTTTACTGAAAACACAACCAGGACAAGCCCATGAACCACGTGCATCAACACCAAGAGTTGAGTCCAACACCTGGCCCGAGTATGGCGGAGATGGAGGAGGGACTGAGACAATGGGCGGCTGCTCGACCCGGAACCATGGAGGTCGAGACTGTTGGCCGCGCACCGAACGGGCTGCCGGTGCTTCTATGTCGCATAAGTGATGCTTCTGTATCGGACGAAGACAAGCAAGTTGCATTGCTTACGTCGACGCATAGCGGGGTGGAAAGGGTTACAACGGCTGGTCTGCTGCAACTGATCAAGTGGCTCATCAGCGATGACTCTCTGGCTGAAGAAATCCGCAGGCGACAAATTGTCCTTATCATGCCGGCCTGCGAACCGGAGAGTTATGATCGAGAGCTGATCGACGTTGCCGAGTTTTTCGCCGGCCGCAGCCGTTGGGTCTATGAAGGATGGTCGTGGGACGGTCCTTTGGATCCTGCCAATCAGCCAGAGGCGATGGCTGTCAAGGATGTCATTGACCGGTACCAGCCGGAGGTCCATCAGGACGTGCATGGCATATGGTTTGAGCAGTCCACCATGACCGAGAGCACCGGCATATCATGGGCTTCGAATCTGTACCGCGGGTATTGGCGGGCTATTCCCGATTTGATGAACCAGGCGGCGGAAGAAGCTGGCTACCTGACAACCCGCGGCGAGGAAAGCGCGGGGCAGATGCTGTCCACAGTTCCGGTCGAGGGCTTCGAGCGCTGGTTCTACGGCAGCACTTCGACGCCGAAAGTCGTCTGCGGGCTCTATTCCTATATTCAGTACCATAGCATTATACAGACGATGGAGGTCGGTTGGGAGGAAAGCGCCGTGCTGCGCCTGCGGCGGCTGCTCCAGGTCGGCAACGAGGTGTGGCGAGGCGAGCCTCAAGCTGGCTACCCTGCCAACCAGGTCAGTTGCCGGTCGTCGGTTGCCATCGCGGCGTGGGGCAGGACAGCCGCGCAACGACGGGCAAGCCGGGTTGAGTTGTGGCGAAAGTTGGCTCAGATCTCGCATACTTGCGGGTGGCCCGAGGCCCGCGATGGCGTCGTCGCTTTGGTCTCTACGACTCCTGAAAGCCGAAACCTCTATGCACCGGGGGGGGAATCGTCGGCGCCGAATCTGAATGAACCGAATCTGGAGCCGATGTTTGCCAAGCTCAAGCAGAACCCTCGCTTCGATGGCGATGCCTTAGATGAGTTTCTCAGACTGTCGGTATCACGTCAGGTGACGTGGCCCCAAGCGGAGTATGAAGGCCCGGCAGAACCGATTCGGAACGGTCTCGCCATCCGTCTACGCCTTCCCCATCCTGACCTAACTTTCAAACATCTCAGACTAGATGGACACATAATGGAGCCGTCGGATGTCGACGGCTACTTTGTGTATCATAATCCTGGCACCATCGTACAGGTCAACATTCCACCCGGCAAGGTGGAGGACTTTCATGTGGTGACTGCTGTATTCGATTCAGCTGCGGAGCGGACTTCGGGATTCCACCCTCAGGACTGGGAATTGGATGAATGAAGCGCTGAAAAATGGCCTCGCCAAGGGGAGCGCTCCCCCCTTGAGACAGGGAACAGGGAGGTGTCATGCCGGTTAGATGTGTACGTGTTGAATCGTGTGTTGGGCCTGGGCAGCCTCCGGTCTTTGCGATTCAATGTATGGTCAGCAAGCGTGTGATGACAGCGGGAGATCCTTCGATAGACATTCAAATTCATGGGAGAGAGATCTAAGATGAAACGCTATCCTTTAGTTGTACTGTTTATTGTCTTGGGGCTGATGATTACGGCCTGCGTCGCGCCGATGCCAGCCGGTGGCGGAGCGACGGGCGCTGAGCAGGAAGCAGAGATGGAATCTGCTGAAATGCAGACACTTCGTTACGGCATGATCCAAGCCATGAAGACATTCGACCCGGCGCGGGAAGGCGGCTTTGGCCGCTTCATCATGCAGCATGTGTGGCTGCCGCCATTCATAGCAGATCCCAACGCGAATCTGACACCGGGCTCATGCACATCGTACGACGTCAGCGAAGATGGGATGACCTACACGCTGCACGTGAACCCTGAAGTCAAATGGTCGGATGGGAGTCAGTTCACGGCCGGCGATATCAAAGCCTGGTTCGAGTATATTGTGAATCCTGAGAACACGGCAGGCTGGGTTCCGCCGAACTATGGCGGCATCGTAGGTTATGATGCGGTGCGCGAGGGCACTGCCACCGAGATGGAAGGTCTGGTGATTGTTGACGAATTCACCTTGGAGATCAGTCTGAAAGAGAACGATCCCCTGTTCGTATACAAGGTGCTTGCCAATTACAACTCAGCCACGGCCAAAGCGGAAGAGGCTTGGGCGGATCTGAATGGCGAGTGGTGGGCCAACGATCCGCTGGTCAATGGCCCCTATACGATCGAATCATGGGATGATGACGTGATGAGCTACGTCTATGTGCCCAACCCGAACTACTGGGGCGAAAACAAGGCAACCTTGCGGATCGAAGTAACATCGGTGCTTGCTGAGGAAACGCTCAGCCTGATGTATGAGAACGACCAGTTCGACATCGTCATTTTCACCGGCGCGGCGGGCGACGCGTTGTCGCTGAAGTATCCCGGTGATGTCGTGCCGATGAACTACAAGTACAGCAACGTCTGGGGATTCAATCCCAATCTGGCGCCCATGGACGATCCGATGGTGCGACGGGCGCTGATCCACGCCATTGATCACGAGCGCATTGTGCAGGTCATATACGGAGACACCAAGGATCCTGCGGCTGGACCTATCTATCCGGGCCTGACCGGTCATCAGCCCGACATTTTCGAAATGGCCGGGGCGCTGCAGTATGATCCCGAATTGGCAAAGCAGGAACTGGCTCAGTCCACGTACGGTTCGGCCGAGAACCTGCCCAAACTCAATCTTGCGCTGGGGACACCGGATGCTGAGTGGGTGCGCGGCATGGAAATGATCCTGGAAATGTGGCGAGACACTCTGGGGATAACGAACGTCGAAACCAAGCCATGGTGGAATGATTGGGCACAGGGCGATGCCAGAGCAGACGTCGTCCACATGGGCGGCTTTGGCTGGGGTACTTTGCCGGACGCGGGACATGCCGTGTGGCGGGCAGCTTACACTGGCAACGCCATGAGCAGAGTCAGATACAGCAACCCCGAAGTGGACGCGCTGCTTGACGACGCTATGTCTCTCAGTCGCACTGACCCTCGTTTCCTTGAATTGGTCCATGAGGCGGAATCGCTGTACCTGGAAGACTATGTTTGGAAGCCCTTCTTCGTGGTTTCCTATGCATGGCATGCGAAGCCTTGGGTCCAGGGCCTAGAGGGTACCTGGTACAACAACTGGTACAACATTGAAGAGGTAACCGTGGCAGACCACTAGCATTTGGTCTGACTGGTTTGGAACGAAGGGAGGCTGGTTCTTGTCAAGAACCAGCCTTCTCGTTGACCAACTTTCATGTTTGGCGAGACCTGGTTCCTGACAGTAGCATATGCTAAACGAAGTCACAGAGTTCGCCCAGGAATCTCGCGGCAGCCAGCGCGAGATTCCCCTTCGTTCTGGTCCTCGTCAAGCGTCAGTAAGTGTGAGGAGATTCCTCCAAGCACGACCGTTATGTTGAAGTATGATTTCCCCGTTCTACGACAGTGACCAGGAGGGCGCAAAATGTTCAAGTACCTAATTATGCGATTGCTCGGCATCATCCCCTTGCTGCTCGTAGTTCTGGTGATTATCTTCACTTTGGGCCATCTGGCTCCTGGCGACCCGATTGAAATGATGTATGAAAGTATGGATACAGTGGTCGCTACGGAAGAGATGGTAGACCGGGCGCGGGCGCGGTTTGGCCTTGATCTGCCGCTTCACGTGCAGTTCATAAAATATGTGCGCAATGTATTTCAGGGCGATCTGGGCGATTCAATAGTTCGCAGTCGACCGGTGTTGGGAATGATTCTGAAAGTTTTCCCAATCTCGGCCCAAGTGGGACTTTTGGCTTTCGTCGTATTGATAGTCACCGGCATTCCCTTGGGCGTCCTGGCGGCTGTCAAGCAGAACACCGCGTTGGACTACTTCATTGTCGGAGGGAGTCTTTTCCTGCGCACGGTTCCAGTATATGTTCTCGCCCCTTTGCTGTTCATCATTCTGGTACTCAAGCTCGACGTTATGGACGTGCCTTACGGTTGGAAGGGAATATCTCACCCGAATGTGATTATGCCGACTCTGATGCTGATCCTGTTTCCTTTGGCAGTTGTGATTCGCCAGATGAGAGTTGGCATTCTGGAAGTCGCGGACAACGACTACGTTCGCACCGCGCGGGCAAAAGGGCTAAGAGAACGCCAGGTCATTCTGGCGCACGTCATGCGCAACGCCATCACTCCGGTTGTAACTTCGCTGGGGCTGATCGTCACAGGCCTCATAACTGGTTCAATATTTATTGAGCAGATTTTCGGCATCCCCGGATATGGCAATCTGTTCGTAACCTCGCTCATTCAACGTGATTATCCACTCATGATGGGCTGCACACTTTTTGGCGCATTGCTCATCATGATAAGCAATCTCATCGTGGACTTCGTTTACCCGTTCCTGGATCCCAGAGTGACGCTGTGACGAACCAAACCTCGAACCGAGTGGTCGAGCAATCTTCGTCAGAAGTCAGACATAGAATCCTTTCTGAAGAACTCGAGGCGCCGGGGTCTGGCCATAGAGGTCTGTGGAGCGACGCATTCCGGAGATTGCTCCGCAACCGTCTGTCGCTAATCGGCCTCATCGTAGTCCTCATCACCTACTTTACAGCTCTTGCGGGGCCATACCTTGCGCCCTTCGACTACCTGGACCAGAATCTCGAACAGATCGGCATGCCACCCAATGCTGAACACTGGCTGGGTACTGATGACGTTGGTCGCGACTATTTCAGTCGCCTGCTGCACGCCATGCGGACGGCGGTACTGATATCTATTCTTGTGCCCCTCTTGACTCTTGTCATAGGAGTGACTCTGGGCAGCATCAGCGCCTATTCGGGTAGGGCGGTGGACAACACGATAATGCGACTGGCCGATGTCGTGATGACTATCCCTACCATTCTCTTCGCTGCTCTGATCAACACCTCGATTGCCGAACCATTGGAAGCTGTATTGGCCGCCATACAGGATCAAACTGGGTGGAGATTCCTGACCAATACTATCTACGTGGATTATCTGATCGTCTTCAGCGCTCTTTCGCTTATTTCGTGGCCAGGCGAGGCGCGGTTGATTCGCGGCCAGATTCTTACGCTGCGAGAGCAGGACTATGTGCTTGCCGCTCGTTCCGTTGGGGCTACCACCAAGCAGATCATGCTCAGGCACTTGATTCCCAATGCCCTGGGCCCCGTGATTGTCAGTTTCACCTTCAGTATGTCAAGCGCCATGATTCTCGAGGCCTCACTCAGCTATCTTGGCATTGGTATACAGCCTCCTGGCGCCAGTTTAGGTTCCATGATTAACAGATCGATGCCATCCTGGCGAACTTGGCCGCATCTGATCGCCATCCCGGCCATTGTTTTGGGCATTGTGACGCTGGCGATCAACTTCCTGGGTGACGGCCTCAACGACGCACTGAATCCGCGGCAGTCAGGGAAGTGACGAGGACGCATTGTGAAATTCAGATGGACACCTCGAGTCTGGTCTCAAGGATCCGCCGACAGCGGTGATCTGCTTTCTTACCCGTCGCTGCCGGAACTGGAATCGTTTTACAGAGAATTACAGAACGACTTTGCGGGTTCTGTTGCCCTGGTAAAAGCCGGACACTCGGTGCGGGGGCAGCCGATCTGGCTGTTGACCATCACCGATCAGGACGTCAGCGACGAAGACAAACAGCGCGTGCTTATGGTTGGTCAAGAACATGGGCAGGAACGCAGCGCCAGTCTGGCTTTGCTGGAACTGGCGCGCTGGCTTGTCACGCCTGCGGCGGCCGAAATTCGGCGCAGGCAATGCGTCGGGCTGATGCCGGTGGTCAATCCCGATTCCTGGGAGGATCTGCGGTTCAACAATCTTAACGATGTGAATCTCTATGCAGATTTCTCTCTTGATGACGAGCCAACCCAACCGGAGTCTCAGGCTGTCGCAGACATACTCGCACGAATGCAGCCGGAACTGTTCTGCTCACTTCACGGGACCGAGTTTGGATGGAAGTATCGCATGGGCGAGAGCAATGGATTTTCGTGGACGACCAGCCAGTTCGACCGCTCCCACTCGCGTCTCTTCATCGAGGAGATCAATCGGGCCGCTGAGTCGGCAGGATTCCCGCAGGATCGAGGCGAGGAAGAGGCCGAGCGTATCCTGCCCTGGTTGCCAGGCAATATCCACCATTCGTATTACTCAGGCCAGCGCATAACGTCCTGCGTCCATGCCTATCACCGCTATCATACGCTCGGAAATACTATGGAGGTTCATCATCCCCTCAGCGGGCTGATTCGCTGTGTAACGATGCTCGAACTTGGCAATCAACCGTGGCGGACCGAAGCGGTGGCGGGCTACCCTGTGCGGACGATGTTCCAGCAAGATGAAACTTTCGTCGCGGCGTATGGGCAGACGGCAGCTGAACGCCGAGCCAGCCGGGTGGAGCTATGGGCGCATTCGAACCAGTTTCTGGTGGCACGAGGGGTAAACGAGCCGGTGGGTATGGCTCTCACTGCTTTCTCGATGGACCCTGACGATTTCGACCGCTGGCGCACAGTTGAAATAGATCCATTCTTGCAGCAATATGGGCACGAACAGGGGATAGATGTGACCGAAGTGCGGGCAGCCTGCCGTCGGTACCCACGTCTGCAGAGTCTGCGCTGCGATCAGATCAAGCCCGCGACAAATGCGGCGGGCACGCCCTTATTGCGGGCGGCAAGCCAGGGTCTGGCATTGCGTCTGAGGCTACCGCGTTTGGCGGCCCCGCAGCGGATCTGGCTCGACGGGCGGCCGATCGGCGCGTCACCCGTCGATGGCTACGAGAACTGGAATACATCCAACGGTTTCACAATTGTCCAGTTCAATATCCCCCCGCGCGCCAGCTCGGACCGGTTCCAGCGTCACCTGATCGCGGTGGCGTACAGGGCGCCGCGTACGGATTGGGGGGAGCTGGGGTAGACAGGTGGGTATTGCATTGCGAAGGGGTGGACGGCATGTCGCTCAGATCGATTGAACCGGGAATGAAGCTGGCCGTCTCCATTTCAGCCGAGGCAGGGGACGACTATCTGACCTTCCTGAAACAGATGGGAATCGACTGGGTTGTGCTGTGGACAACGGTACCGCGGGCCGGAGCGGCGTACTACAGTCAGGTGAAAAGACGTTTCGCCAATGCCGGATTACGGGTCTTCGGTTTTGGCAATGGGAACCTGCACAACCAGGATGCGATCGTACTGGGATTGGAAAATCGGGACGCAAAAATTGAAGATTACAAACACCATCTGCGCGCCTTGGGCGAGGCGGGCATTCCCTACACGACCTATGCGCACATGGCAAATGGCGTCTGGAGTTCGGAGCCAGGGAGCACGCGCGGTGGGGCCAGCGCACGCAGCTTCGATGCGGACAAGGCACACACCGGCTACCGAAGCGCCAATCGCTTTTATGAACCGCTCTCCCACGGGCGGGTCTACAGCGAGGAGGAAATTTGGGATAATTTCCGCCACTTTATTGCGGAGGTTGCGCCGGTGGCCGAAGAACAGGGTGTCCGCATTGGCATCCACCCCGACGATCCGCCCCAACTCGAACTGGCCGGTGTGCCCCGGTGCATTTTCAGCAGCTTTGACGGCTACCAGCAGGCGATGGATATCGCCGACAGCCCCAACATCGGTATATGCTTCTGCATCGGCTGTTGGCTGGAAGGCGGCGCGCTGATGGGTAAAGGCACAGGCGAGGCACTGCGCGAATTCGGACGCCAGAATAAGGTTTTCAAAGTCCATTTCCGCAACGTAGACCGGCCTCTGCCACGGTTTGTCGAGACCTTCGTCGATGATGGATATTACGATATGCGCAAAGCAGTCGAAGCGCTGAAGGAGATAGACTTCAACGGCGTCCTTATTCCCGACCATGTCCCGCAGATGGGGGATGATCCGCGTATCGGCGTGGCCTACACGATTGGCTGGATAAAGGCGATGATGCGCGGGGAAGCGGAATAAACCCCTTAACGCCGAGGACGCCAACTCGCATGCCCGCTGGTCTGGCGACCGAAGCGTTCCAGGCAATGGCGCAGGCGCAAGAGGCAAGAGCGCGAGCCTGATCTGGCGCTGTTCAGTTGAAGCGATACCCTCAATATTCCCCGCTTAACCCTTCGTTATTCAATTAAGTGTCATTGTGCCGGTGAATCCCATTGTGGGGCGACTACGGGGGGGCGCGCCGGCGCGTCCGAATGCCCATTCTCGGTTCTCCAGCAGCGGGCGGTAGGCGGTGCAGACTGACCTACTGTCCGTTGATCGCGTTTTCGACGGCCGCGATCAGCTCTTCTTCTTGCCATGTTACTCCGATGGCGTAGTAGTTTTCGTGCTGATAGAGGGGATTGCCAGCGCGCTGCCAGCCATCAGTAGCAAGTTGCATTGAGGGATTGTAGTAGTACATGGTGATGCCCTGGCCAGTTCCATCGCGGACGACGCTGGAGGGATAGCCCAAATCGGTGCGGCGGGACTCTTCAACGGTGTAGCCGTAGAGATGGCCGGAGAATGTAAGAAGACAGTTGAGCCAAGAGCGTCCGCCGTCGCTGCTGATGCGCCCTTCGATACGGAAGGGCGAATTGCGGTTGCCGTAGGTGAGCAAGATGTCTCCGTTGGAGAGGCGCACCAGGTCAGCGGGATGCTGATGGGCTTGCGTGATTTGCTCCGGATCTGACCAGGAGCGGCCACCATCTTGCGAACGGACGCTGTGGAGTGCTTGGGCGCTGTCGGCGTCGCGCAACACGGCGAGTAGATCTCCATCGGGCAGGGCGATCAGCGCGGTTTCGTTCATATTTGGCGCGATCAGCGACACATCTCCCCACGTCCGGCCATCGTCGTGGGAGCGGGCCAAATAGGAGTTGTCGCTCTTGCCGGGGCTCAACTGTTCTTCATATTCCTGGGCGCTGTAAATGGGCGCGAGCAGCGTAGCGTTGGGGAGGGAGACGATCTTGCCGAAGGGCGAACCTGTGGGCAGGGAATCGATCGACAGAGGATAAGGCTCCTCCCAGCTAATGCCGCTGTCGAAGGAGCGGGTCGCCATGATGGCGACCGGTTTGCGGTCAACGGTGCGACTGTCCCCATCGTAGCTGCCGTCGGCGTCGTAGTAGTGCTGGCGGTGGTAAAGAAGGATGAGCGTCCCCTTTTTTGAGACGCCGAAGGCCGGGTTGCGGTCGTCGTCCTCGCTGTCAGCGACAACATTAGGCGGGGTCCAGGTCAGGCCGTCATCCAGAGAGCGCACAACCTCGATACGTCCCTCGCGGCCGTTATGGCCGGCGCCGCCCCGCAGAGCGGCAACTGCGACGCCTTCACCTGAAAGGGCCAGAACGGGAAAGAGGCCGCCATCCTGATAAGCGATGGTTTCGCGCGTGCCGGGGAGAGTTCGTATGTCGAGGATGCTGTCAGGCGCCAAGTTGGTCACTTCAGTTTCTCCTCTGGTCGGAGTGGTGGCATCTGTTGTTGGGGGATGTTCGGGATCTGCGCCGTATTCTACCGTTTCACCGTCGCCCGCAGCTGCCACAGGGTCTGGCCATTGAACGAAAAGGTCACCACTTCAACCTTCTCATTCCCTGCTTAACTCATCGTAATTCAATTAAGCGTCATGGTTGCCAGTGAATCCCGTTGTGGGGCGGCCCCTGGGGGTGCGCCAAGGCAGCCGCCCTTTTCTGGCAAACAAGGGGAGCGGCGACTCGCGCCGGCGCGGCCGAATACACTTTCTCTGTTCTCCAGCAGCGGGCGGTAGGCGGTGCAGACTGATCTACTGTCCGTTGATCGCGTTTTCGACGGCTGCGATTAGCTCGTCTTCCTGCCACGTTACTGCGACGGCGAAGTAGTCCTGGTGCCGGTAAAGGGCATTGCCGGCACGCTGGTGGGCATCAACGGCGAGGCGCATAGAGGGATTGTAGTAGTACATGGTGACGCCCTGACTGCCGCGGCAGACGACGTTAGAGGGGTAGCCCAGATCGGTGCGGCGGGTCTTTTCAGCGGTGTAGCCGTAGAGATGCCCGGAGAATGTCAGAAGACAGTTGAGCCAGGAGCGTCCATCGTCGCGGCTGATGCGCCCTTCGATGCGGTAGGGCGGAGTGCGGTTGCCATAGGTGAGCAGGATGTCTCCATTGGAGAGGCGTAGCAGATCGGCGGGATGCTGACGGGCCTGGGTGATTGGGGTGGGCGGGGACCATGTCAGACCGCCATCCAGTGACCGGGTGCTATGCAGCGCCTGGGCGGTGTCGTCGCGCTGCACAGCGAGGAGATCGCCTTCAGGCAGGACGATTAGAGCGGTCTCATTCCTATGCGGTGCGATCTGCGAGACACCTCCCCATGTCCGGCCATCATCCTGGGAACGTACGAGATAGGAGGTGTCAAACATCTGCTCGCTTTGCTCGTCTGCCCAGGACCGACTGTTGTAAATAGGCGCCAGCAGTGTCCCATCGTCGAGCGAGACGATTTTGCCGTAGAACGACGCGGTCGCCAGGGAATCAAACGACAGAGGATACGGTTCTTCCCAGGTGAGGCCGTTGTCGAAGGAGCGCGTAGCCATCAACGCAATCGGTTTGGGGTCGGAGATGCGGAGGCCGCCCTGGTAGTTGCCGTCGGCGTCGTATTTGTGTTCGCGTTGGTAGAGGAGGACAAGCGTTCCCTGGGAT
Organism: Caldilineaceae bacterium; assembly: GCA_965221345.1. Taxonomy (GTDB): domain Bacteria; phylum Chloroflexota; class Anaerolineae; order Caldilineales; family Caldilineaceae; genus Bin5. Next base: position 1,849,124 of record CBDCSD010000002.1, on the reverse strand, counting down.
GAAACCCCGAAGGCCGCATCACGGTCGTCGTCTTCACTGTCGGCGAGTAGATGCGGGGGCGTCCAGGTGAGGCCGCTATCGGAGGAGCGCACAACTTCCATGCGCCCCTCGCGGCCGAGATGGCCGGCGCCGCCCCGCAGCGCGGCGACCACGTCACCGTTGGGGGCCAGGGCCAGAATGGGGAAGAGGCCGCCATCCTGATAAGCAGTGGTTTCCCTTGTGCCGGGAAGAGTTCGGATGTCGACGATGCGGTCGGAGGACAAGGTGGTCACTTCAGTATCTCCTCTCCCTCTACTTGTGGCACACAGCCAAAGGGATTTTCTGGATTTGCGATTGTGACTACCGCTCCACGGTTGCCCGAACCAGCCAGACGCTATTGGTATCGTCCATCTCTTCGGGAATGCGGCGCCAGCCGTTGGGCGCGCGGTCGTACATATAGAGCAGGTTGTTCTCGTCAACGGCCACCACCTCCGTGTACGATGTGCTCAGCTGGCGAGAGAGGTCTTCGGAATAGATGATGGGCTCCTGGGGATGACAGCTATTGTGGTGGGCGAGGATATCGATCTGCTGCCAGTCCTGTCCACTGCCGTCAGCGTTGAGCCAGAGGTATAGGCCCGGGCGGCCCCCTGAGAGCGCTACCGCTCCATCCTCCATCACGGCCAGGCTGGGCTGCACGGAAAAGGGGCCGGGCATGGCGACGGCCGGCGTCCAAGTGCGGCCCTCGTCGCTGCTCCAGGTCTGGCCGAAGGGCAGTCGGCTTTCGACGCGAAAGACGCACAAGATGCGCCCATCCTTGACACGGCAGATTGCGGACTCGGTTGGACCCCCTTTGCCCGGAACGGGGCAGGCGGCATCGGCGACGATGGAGCGCACTGACCAGTAAGTCCCATCGGTAGACTCCACGGCTACAATCGAGTAGCGCTCGTCCCCTTCAAATTGCCCGTACGCCGTCGCCAGGTAGGTACCATCCTCCAGCAAAAGGGTCTGGCCATTGAACGTAAAGGTCACAACATCCAATCCGGGCATGATCAGGGGAACGGGAGCTGGCATGCCTGTGATCACAACACCGGTGGGCACGTAGTCAAAGACGCGTTGGCCGGTGGGGAACAGGTTATGGGGCGCGCCGATCCCTTGCGGGCGGGGTCGAAGATAATAGGGGAGAAGGATGCTGTCGCCGGAGTGCAGATGGAGAAGCGTCTGTCCTCCGTCGCAGGCTACAAGCGGCTCGCTCCAGGTCAGCCCCCCGTCCCGAGACCATAGGACCAAATAGGGGACGCCGGAGAAATGGATGTCCGGCACAGGCGAAATCGTAGAGAGGAGATCGCCGCTGGGCATTGTCCAGAGGTTTGGAAACCAGAAGTAGCCTTTGCTTCGGCCGACCAGGACGGGTTCGGAGAGTGTGACGCGCATCCCATCCAGATCCACGGACCTGCTATCGGTCCAGGTTGCTGCCTTTCCGGCCATCGTCATTTCCTTCTTCCGACTTGGGGAACGTATTCAGTCTTAGGCACCGGTGGGAGTTATTCCGAGTTCGTGCTCACAGCCGAGGTCGGCGGTGAGCTGGGCGAATCGATGGCCATACCGTTCCACAGCGGTGGCGGCATAAGCGGGCAGTTCGCTGTTTCTCCTGCGCGGCTGTTTGGGATCAATGCTTGCACCGATCAATTTGACTGTCTCCTGGTCGAGGAGGTTGGCGGGCGGTGGACAGCACAAACTGCTTTACTGCCCGCTGATCGCGTTCTCGACGGCTGCGATTAGCTCGTCTTCCTGCCACGTTACAGCGACGGCGCAGTAGTCCATGTGTCGATAGAGGGGATTGCTGGCACGCTGGCGGGCATCAACGGCGAGGCGCATAGATGGATTGTAGTAATACATAGTAATGCCCTGGCTGCCGTCGCGGACGACGCTGGAAGGATAGCCCAAATCGGTGCGGCGGGTCTCTTCGGCGGTGTAGCCGTAGAGATGACCGGAAAAAGTAAGAAGAGAGTCGAGCCAGGAGCGACCGCCGTCGCGGCTGATGCGCCCTTCGATGCGGTGGGGCGGGTTGCGGTTGCCGTAGGTGAGCAGGATGTCGCCATTGGAGAGATGCACCAGGTCGGCGGGATGCTGACGGGCTTGGGTGATCTGGGTGGTCGAGGACCAGGTGAGGCCGCCATCCTGCGAGCGAGTGCTATGCAGCGCCTGGGCGGTGTCGTCGCGCAGCACAGCGAGGAGATCGCCATCAGGCAGGACGATCAGGGCAGTCTCGTTCATATGGGGCGCGATCTGCGAGACACTTCCCCAGGTCAGTCCATCATCTTCAGAACGCACCAGGTAGGAAGTGTCAAAGCGTTGGTCGCTCTGCTCGTCTGCCCAGGCCAGGCTGTTGTAGATGGGTACGAGCAGCGTTCCATCGTCGAGCGAGACGATTTTGCCGTAGGGCGACCCCGTGGGCAGGGCGTCTATCGACAGAGGATACGGTTCCTCCCAGGTGAGGCCGTTGTCGAAGGAGCGGGTGGCCATGATGGCAACCGGTTTGCGGTCGGAGATGCGGACGCCGCCCTGGTAGTTGCCGTCGGCGTCGTAGTTGTGTTGACGGTGGTAGAGGAGGATAAGCGTTCCCTGGGATGAAACACCGAAGGCCGGGTTACGGTCGTCGTCCTCACTGTCTGCTAGTAGATTCGGGTTCGTCCAGGTGAGGCCGCCATCCGTCGAGCGCACTGCCTCCATCCGCCCGGCGCGGCCGATGTGGCCGGCGCCGCCCCGCAGCGCGGCAACGGCAACTCCGTTGGGGGCAAGGGCCAGTACGGGGAAGAGGCCGCCATCCTGATAGGCGATGGTCTCGCGTGTGCCGGGCAGAGCACGAATATCGACGATGCGGTCGGGTGCCGAAGTGGTCACTTCCATGTCTCCTTGGGTTCAACTGGTTGCGCTGGGAATATGGGGACTCTCACCTCTCCCTACCGCTCCACCGTCGCTCTCACCAGCCATACGCTATTGGTATCGTCCATATCCTCGGGAATTCTACGCCAGCCGTTGGGCGCGCGGTCGTACATATAGAGCAGATTGTTCTCGTCGACCGCCACCACCTCCGTGTAGGATGTGGTCTGCGGGCGAGAGAGGTCTTCGGAGTAGATGATCTGCTCCTGGGGGCGACAGCTGTTGTGGTGGGCAAGGATATCGACCTGCTGCCAGTCCTGTCCACCGCCATCGGCGTTCAGCCAGAGGTAAAGGCCGGGGCGACCCCCTGAGAGCGCGATTGGGCCGTCGGCCATCACGGCGAGGCTGGGCTGCACGGAGAAGACGCCGGGCATGGCGACGGCGGGCGTCCAGGTTCGGCCCTCGTCGCTGCTCCAGGTCTGGCCGAAGGGCAGGCGGCTTTCGACGCGGAAGACGCACATGATGCGGCCGTCCTGCAGGCGACAGATTGCGGACTCGTTGGGCCCTCCACTGCCTGGCACGGGGCAGGCGGCGTCGGCGACGACGGAGCGCACCGACCAGTTGGCGCCATCGGTGGACTCCACGGCCACGATCGAATCGCGTTCGTCGCCTTCGAAGTGTCCGTAGGCGGTTGCAAGGTAGGTGCCGTCCTCCAGCCAGAGGGTCTGGCCGTTGAAGGAATAGGACACGACGTCGAGGCCGGGCACGATCAGAGGGACGGGGGCGGGCATGCCGGTGATGACGACGCCGGTGGGCACGTAGTCGAATACGCGCTGGCCGGCGGGGATGATGTTATGGGGGGCGCCGATGCCTTGGGGGCGGGGTCGGAGGTCGTAGGGGAGCAGGATGCTGTCGCCGGAGTGGAGGTGGAGTAGGGTCTGGCCGCCGTCACAGGAGACTTGCGGCTCGGTCCAGGTGAGGCCACCATCTTGGGACCAGAGTACGAGGTAGGGGACGCCGGAAAGGTGAATGTCCGGCACGGGTGAGATGGTTGAGAGGAGGTCGCCGTTGGGCATTGTCCAGAGGTTGGGGAACCAGAAGTAGCCTCTGCGTCGGCCTACGAGTAGGGGTTCGGAGAGCGTGACGCGGAAACCATCCAGATCGACGGTTTCGGTATCGGTCCAGGTCGCTGCCTTTTCAGCCATCGTTCTTTCCTTTGTCTGTCATACGGAACGTACCCAGTCTCAACCACTGGCGAGAGGCACGCTGAGTTCGTGCTCGCCGCCGAGATCGGCGGAGAGTTGGGCGAATCGATGGCCGTACCGTTCGACGGTGCTTACGCCGATAGTTTCGCCGTCGAAGGTGGAGGATGAAGGCGCGGTGCTGCCGGCGGGAAGCAGGTAGAGCATCGTCGCTTCGCTGAGCTTATCGGGCGACTGAATGCGGTAGGCGCTTTCGTTGGCGGAGGCACCGTTTCCGGCTGTAGAGATGGAGACTCGACGGCGGGAGCGCTCCCAGTTATTGATCTCCTCGCTGGTCCACCATTCCATGCCGAGGCTGCGGGCGTAAGCGACCGTTTCGCGGATGGAGCGCTCGCACTCAGGGTCTTCGACGTGGGAGGGGTGGTAGAGGACATGGGCGACGCCGTAGTCGGCATGGCACTGGTCAACGAGGGGACGCATGAAGCCGTGCGGGCAGACGACGGTAAAGTCCTGGGTGAGGAAGGGAAGGGCGAGCACGTCGAGGAAGTCGCCGTTGGGACGGTCATCCTCCATGGGCAGCCAGGGGTGGGAGGTGCCGAATGTGAAGCCCCTGTCCCCACGTGAATGCTCGAGTTGGATGCCTTTGTTCTGGCACCAGTAGTAGAACTCGAGGCGGCCCTGCCAGGCGATACCGTGGTTCTTGTTAGAGACGATATTGGAGAGGCCGGTCTCGTAGGAGAGCGTGTCGAACTGCCAGTCGAAATCCATCTGGCTCCAGCGGGGGGCTTCGCGCACGGGCGCGTTGCCGGTGGCGTAGTGGAGGGCGATTTCGGAGGTGGATTCGATGAGCGCCTTGTAGAAGGAGCGATCGTAACCGGTTACGGGCATGGTACACCAGGTGGATGGCACGTTGAGTTCCTGCAGAAGGTCAAAAAGACACCAGCCCACAAGGGGGCGGTTGCCGTCGGAATCGTGGGACATATGGGCCATTGAGGTCTGTCCACGCGGCCAGTACCAGAGAAGGGGCAGGGATTCACCGGCGGTGCTGAGAAGGTGGAAGACGGCGCGCAGCAGCAGTTCCTTCATGGCATCGGCCATGGGGGCCAGGATGATGCGCTGGTTGTAATATGTGCGGCCATCCTGGAGGGGGATGCCGCCGGAGTAGTAGAGATCGTCGATGTCCTCGATTTCGATGAGATCGCCATCCCGATCCGGGTCGAGGATGGAGCCGGCGGGGGTCGCTGAGGATTCGCGCGGGGGGATGGGTATGACCGGCTTGCCCTGATGGATGTGGAGCACGGATGTGACCAGGTCGGGCGCGAAGAGGAGCGTGCGGCCGCGGCCGCTGGCATGGGCTACGACGGCGTCGGATGCGGCTCCGTCGGCATGCGGCGGGGGTTGGATGGGCGCGACCTGGGCGAGTGCAGTGCCGGACGCGGCCTTGACCAAGCTACCACCGAAAACGTGGATTTCTCTGCTCAGGCCACCGGTGACCGGGTGGGGCGCGGCCGGAGGCTGGAGGTAGCCTTCTTCGAGAAGCCGAACGGTCTGCACACCGAAGAGGTCGTCCATGCCTGACGTGCCAGCGTTGCCGATGAGAAGGCCGCCGGATTTGACGAATTCAGCTGCGCCTGCTTTCTGTTCTGCGTTCAGATCCAGGTCCTGTGCGAAGATCATGAGCCGCGGCAAGGGAGACCCGTCTGCCAGAGCCTTTTGGGGCAGCAGGGCAAAGGGGATGCCAGCATGGCGAAGAATCTCGCTTATGTAGGGGGCGGCGTAGGCGGGCAGCTCGCCGGTGCCCTTGCGAGGTTGTTCCGGATTGATGATCACTCCGATCATTTGGACTTTCTCCTTACACCAGCGTTGGGCGGTTCGCTAAAGCGATAATCATCTGGCCAGAGTTCAGGCGTCGCGAGCGCAGCGGAAGCCGACGTGGCGGCGCTGCATTTGGGGAAAGCGATCATAGCGGGAGGCGCAACGGGAGCGCTCGGCAATACTGTACCAGGAGCCGCCGCGCAGCACATTGTGGGCGTCGTAGTGGACGGTCGGCTTGGTGCAGATGGGGTTGGCTTGCGGGCTGAAGGAGTAGAAGTCGTCGGAATAGCGATCCTGGCACCATTCCCAGACGTTGCCGACCATGTCGCAGACGCCGAAAGGGCTGACGTTGCCTGCATCTGTGAAGCGGTCGACGGGGGTGGGATGGCCGACGCCGGATTCGCGGGTGTTGGCGCGGTCGGGGTCCCATTCGTTTCCCCAGGGCCAGCGCAGGTTGTCGGGGCCGCGGGCGGCATATTCCCATTCGGCTTCGGTTGGCAGGCGCAGCCCGGCCCAGCTTGCGTAGGCCTCGGCATGGTAGTGGGCGACGCCGACAACCGGCTGGCTGGGTCTTGTGAAACGGGAGTCGTCCCAGCACTGGGGGGGCACTGCGCCTGATTCCTGCAGGTAGCGGTCGTATTGGGCGACGGTGACCGGATACTGGCAGATGTAGTAGGGATCGAGGTGGACCGTGTGCTGCGGGCATTCGTCTTGGAAGCGAGTGGCGCGCCAGCCGTACTCCTGAGCAATCCGCTGGGCGTCAGCTTCGTCGGTCCCCATCAGGAAATCGCCGCCGGGTATTCGTATGAGCGTCGAGCCGTCCTGGCTTTCGATTCTCTCCACGGTTTTTGTCCTCCGCTTCTAGTTCGTCGCCTGCTCGGCGTAGTGCAGCGCGACCTTACGCATGGCGGCGGCGATGTCTTTGGCGTCCTGTTCGGTGTAGGAGTTGCGGAAGAGGATGAAGCCGGTCTTGGGCAACTCGCGTTCGATGTGGGGCAGGTGGAGCGTGCTGTAATCGATGCGGCGATTTCCCTGCTCATCAACGAAGGGGTAGCGGGACTGGCCGTAGGTATCCTCGTCGGCGAAGATGGGGTAGTGGTAGAGTGGGCGGCCCTGAATGTAAGGTGGGTAACAGTCGGGGATGCCTTCGGCCTGGACTGCTGCGGAGAACTGTTCGGACGAAACGCCGGCCTGGGCTTCATCGACGGTGTAGGCGTAGGTATAGTAGGCGCTGCGGTCTTCGGGGTGAACCTTCTGGATCTTGAAGCCGGGCAGATGGGGCACGACCTCGTCGAGGATGGCGGCGGTCTGGCGGCGGACGCGCGTGGCCTCCTGCCAGCGATCAAATTGGGCCAGGCCAACGGCGGCGTGGAGGTCGGTCATCGGGTGGAAGTCGCCCAAGAAAGCGTAGCCCTTGGTCCCGCCGCGGCGGAATGAGGTGGGCGCGAGAGAACTGCGCAGGGCGCTGTCCATTTCCGAGCCTTTACGGGAGAAGCCCATTGCCCGCCGCGCCAGGGGCTCGTCGTTGGTGATTATCATGCCGCCCTGGTCGGTCGTGAGCGTCTTGCCGCCGAGCGAGAAGCAGCCGATATCGCCAATCGTGCCCACAAGCTGGCCGCGGTACTCGGCGAGGTGGGCCTGGGAGCAGTCTTCGATGACGGGCAGATCATGGGCGCGGGCGATCTCCAGAATGGGGCCCATATCGCAGGGGTTGCCGTAGAGATGGACGGCGAGGATGGCGCGCGTGCGGGGGGTGATGCGGCGCTCGATGTCGGCGGGGTCGGTGTTAAGAGTCTCCGGATCCCAGTCGGCGAAAACGGGGATGGCGTTGTGCAGGATGATGCCGAGAACGGAGCCGATATCGGTCGTGGGGGTGGTGATAATCTCGTCGCCTGGCTCTGGGTTGATGGCGGCAACAGCGGCGTGGATAGCGCCGGTGCCGGTGGTGGCGGCGACTGCGTATTTGGCGCCGTGGAGGGTAGCAAAGGCGTCGGCAAAGGCCCTCACTTTGAAGCCGGAGCGCCAACCGGTCGTGGCGTTGTCCATAACCTCCATGAGGTGGCGCCGTTCCTCGTCGCCGAAGATCCACTTGGGGCCGAAGGGCTGGCTGCGAAACGGTGCGCCGCCGTCAATCGCCAGTTTTGCGCTGGTCATGGCATCTTTCCTTTTCTGCTATTTGGTAAGAGCGGTGTTCAGATTTCATCAAGGCGCCACTTTGTATAGGCGGCGTGGCAGATACCGTCTTCGAGGGTAATCCAGTAGCAGGTGAAGAGGCTGCCGTCGTCGAACTGGACGGTGATGGGATAGCCGACGTCGGAGCCGCCGCTGTGGTTGGGGTAGTCGGGCCACATCGGCGAGGCCGTGCCGGCATCGTCGCGCATTATGATCGTGTTTTCGGTATCCCAGGATTTGCCGTTGTCCTCACTGAGAACGAGGCGGATGCCCATTGGCTGCCAGCGGTAGGTGACGCCGCAGAGCAGGCGACCGTCCTGCAGACGCAGGAGATGGGGCGGGTAGCCTTTGATGTCGGTGCGCATCGGCTGGGACCAGGTAAGGCCGTCGTCCTCCGACCAGCTTTCGAGCAGGTATCCGCTGGCGAACTGGCCGGGGGTTGAATGGCGGAGGTGGGCGAGGACTTTGCCCGGCTCGGTCTCGATGAAGCAGGTCTCGTCTCCGGTTACGCTGGAGACGCTGGAGCAGAGGGGGATCAGGCGCCAGTTGTCGCCGTTGGGGTCAGAGCGCCAGAGGAAGACCTGGTCGTTGTCACCCTGCAGATCGCGGGCGTAAACGGGCAGGAGGATGTGGCCGGATTGCAGCCGTGTCCAGCGGGGGAAGGCGGTCATCCAGCTAAAGCCGGGCATGAGCCAATCGCGGCGGTCCCAGGTCTGGCCCTGGTCGTGGGAACGCATGACGAAGAGTTTGGGCATGCCGATGAGCAGGTCCTCGCTCTGGTCGGGATGGGGGCGGGCGGTCAGGCCCTGCTGTTCAGCTTCGGCGGCGCGCTCTTTGGGCCAGACTTCGAAGCCGACAGTGCCTGCGGCGAGGTAGCTGCCGTCGGGCTGGATTTCGGCGTAGCGGTCGTAGCTTTCGCGCGGCAGTGCGGCGGGCCAGGCGAGCGGGATTGTCTGGTCGTTGGTTTCGGTGAACGTTTCGCCCTGGTCATCGGAGACGAACACGATCCAGTCGGCGAGGCCGTAGTGGTCGGCGAAGGGCGAGGAGACCACGCCGACGGTCAGGCGCCCATCGGGCAGGAGTTGAGGAACAGGACCGAGGGAGTAGTAATCGGGACGTTTGTAGAGGATGCCGTGCTGCATAGTTGCTCTCCTTACTGCGGATGTCAGCGGCGCCTGCGCGGATCCAGAATATCCCGCAGACCATCGCCGATCAGGTTGAGCGAAATGACCGTGCCCACAAGCACTGCGCCTGGCGGTACCCACAGCCACCAGTAGCGCTGGATCAAGGTAAGATTGTTGGCGGAAATGACCATATTGCCCCAGCTGGCTGTTGGCGGCGGGACGCCCAGGCCGAGGTAGCTGAGGCCGGCCTCGGCGATGATGATAGTGCCGATGTTGAGCGTCATATTGACCAGGACCAGATGCATGACATTGGGCATGACGTGCAGGCGGATGATCCCCCAGTTGGTGCGACCGATGGAGCGGGCGGCCAGGATGTAGTCCAGCTGGCGGATCGAGAGTATCTGTCCGCGAAAGATACGGGCGTCAAAGGGCCAACTCAAGAGGCCCAGAGCGATGAGAAGGGTCCACATAGTGGGGCCAAATACAGCCACAACTATCAACAGGAGGAAGATTTCGGGGAAGACCATCATGATATCGACGATGCGTTGGATGAGGAAATCGGCCGCGCCGCCGAAGTAGCCGGAAACCGACCCGAGAACAAGCCCGATGACCGTGCGGATGATGACCGCCAGCAGGCCAATAAGGAGGGACACACGGCCGCCGTGGAGGATGCGGGTAAGCATGTCGCGTCCGGTCAGATCGGTCCCCAACAGGTGCGCGACGCTCGGAGGCTTACGGATGGCCTGGACGTCGATCTCTTCGGGCGAGAAAGGCACAATCAGGGGAACGGCGATTACCATAAGGGTGATCAGCACCATGAACACGAGACCGCCAAGGGCGCCGGGGTTTCGCATGAACATGCGGATGTTCTGGGCGGCCAGCGACGGTTTTTCCGGCAAGATTTCCTGTGCTGTATCGGAGGGCGTTTTGGCCTGCACGCTCATAGGCGTTACTCGAGCAACAGTGAACAGAGGTTAGTGTATCGTTGTTTGTGTAGTTGCCAGCCAGCAACCACTGGGATTTCAGCGATCAAGAGTATGATACCCGTGGATCGACCCAGACATAGCAGATGTCGACCACCAGATTGCTGAGAACGACCATTACGGCGATAACTGTAACTGAGGCGATCATGATGGAGAAGTCCTTGGCTTCGGCTGCGAGGGCGGTATACATGCCTATGCCCGGATAGTTGAACGCTCTCTCAAAGAAGGCGGAGCCGCCGATGATGACAGGAACGCTGCGGCCGATGATCGTCACCACGGGGAGGAGAGCATTGCGGAAGATGTGCCGACTGCGCACCACCGTCTCTCTCAGACCCTTAGCGCGGGCCACGGTCACATAGTCGGCCCGCATCGTCTCCAGCACGCTCGAGCGCGTCCAACGGATCAGGTGCGCCGAGCCGCTGATCCCCATGGCCAGCACCGGCAGGATCAGGTGGTAGGCGCGGTCCCAAAAGTCGCCTCCAGTGCGGGGGTTGTACATGCCGCCGGAGGGAAACCAGCCCAATCGGATGGCAAAGATAATGATGACCCAGGTGGCGAGCAGGAATCCCGGCACGCTAATGAGAATGTAGGTAAGGAAAGAGACGACGTTGTCGAAAGTCGAGTACTGGTATATGGCAGAAAGCGAACCGACGACAATGCCGATGAAGACGCTGAGCAGCATCGACAGCACGGTCAGGCGCACTGTTACGCCAATACGGACGGCCAGCTCCGGTGTGATCAGCTCGGCAGTGCGCATGGCGCGGCCGAAGTCCCCCTGCAGCACCTTCCCCAACCAGCGGACATATTGCACGGGGATCGGGTCGTTGAGTCCAAGTCTTTCGTGCAGGTATTCACTGGTGCTGACGCCTTCATCCGACCCGCGCCCCTTATAGGACTCCTGTATACCCAGTTGATCTCGCACCTGTTGCGGCGTCATTCCCTGCGTGTCACTGGCCACAAACATGAACAGGGTCGGGTCACCCGGGGCCAACCGCATGAGGGAGAAGTTCAGGTAAGTTATGACAATGAGCATGGGGAAGGTTATCAGCAGGCGCCGGATAATATATTGGGTCAAGATGATCTCCCCTTCATTCCAAGGATTTCATTTTCTCGTTCGTCGCGCATTTGGGTCATTATGCGGTAAATGTCGATAGGTTGACCGCCCCGGCGTACCTTAATCTTTTCCCGTAGCGTTTGCAGGCTCCTGAAAAACTCTTCGTCCAACCCGGATCTGCCAGGGATGTCTAACCGATAGCGTTCCAGTTGCTCATCTTCGACCAACTGCCGCTGGATCGCTGCCAAGCAATACTCGGCAACAGCTACATCACGCTTTGCGGCAACAAGCTCGATTCGCCACTCTGTTTCGGGATCGGTAAAGAGTTGAATGCATTTCTCATCCATCGCTGATGCTCCCCAGAGGGATGATTTTCTCCTTAAACGATCATGTTCTCAACACTCTACATGGCGATCAGCGACACGAACAATCGTCACCGATCGTCGCCGAATAGAGTCGGATACCCCAAATCGAGGGGAAAGAGAAAAGAGGAGAGAGAAACTCCTCTCAGTTCTCACTCCTCTCCACTCTCTCCTCAGAGGGAAATCCTACTCAAGCCAGTACCAGCTTACGACGCCCTTTTCACCGGATGTGCCAAGCCAGTTGAAGGCTTCTTCGGGAATGAAACCACCGAGGTCGTCGGTCATTACGTAGAACTCGGCGATCTGGGTGACACCCCAGACGGGGCCGTCGTTGAAGTAGATCGACATGAGTTCCGCGCTGGCCCGGGTGAACTCGTCCGGGTCGGTGGTGCTCATGGCGACGTTGCACATGTTCCTGAAGTCTTCGTTGCACCAGTGATAGGTGGTGGGCCCGTGGTCCTGCTCGCAGTTGCCGACCCAGTATTCGCAGTTGCGCACGGTGTTGGAGACATAGCCGCCTTCTACTCTGATATCGTAGTCGCCGCTCTTACTGCGCTCCTCGCCAAGCTCTCTACCGGCAAGAATCTCGGTCTGAATTCCGACTGCGGCCAGTTGCTGCTGGAGCAAGACCGGCGCTTCGCCGCCGGAGCGGCCAAGCAGGATCAGGACGCGATCGGGATCCCAATCGCCTTCGGTCTCAGCTTCGGCCAGCAGCTGTTTGGACTTTTCCGGGTCGAACTGGCGGGGCACGACGAGGCTATCGTCGCAGTCGGCGCAGAACGAGTCCTGGGCGGTCTCTTGGCCGCGCAGCCCGAAGATCGAGTCTTCCGGCTCGCCGAAGCCAAAGTAGAGGACTTCAGCCCACACCTCGCGGTCGATGGCATAGGCGATGGCGTCCATGACTTTGCGAGACAGCTTGCGGTCCTCCAGGCGGTTGAGGCCGTAGCCGGTCATCATAAAGGTGCGGGGATGGATGGCCGTATCCGGCAGGTCCTTGACCGTCTCAAAGTCGGATGCCCCAACCTTGACCATGTCCGACTGTCCTTCGAGAAAGTTTTCCAGCCTCAGGCCGGAATGCTCGGCATAGCGTTTAATGCCCGGCTTGCCGTAGATCTCGTTGCCCCACCAGTCCTCATTGCGCTGCAGTTCGATGAACTTGGCTTCTTCGTCCCACTTGGCGACCCTGTAAGGCCCGCTATGAACCTCTGGCACCCAGGCATCGGGGAAGTCGCCGGCCCACAGTTGGGCAGCAGTGTACTGACTCAGGTGGTGTTCGGGAAGGACCGACAGGAATGCCAGGGGGCGCCAGACGAGGCCGATCGGTTCGTCGGCTTCGATGCGCATATTGAAGTCGTCGATGATCTTAAGGCCGGAGATGGAGTCGGCGTTGCCTTCGAAATAGTCCTGGCCGCCGGTGATGTTGGGGAAGAGGACCTTAGCATCGCCGAGCCAGTAGTCGGCCTCGGGGTGATAGAGGAGTTCGAGCGTGTAGGCGACGTCGGCGGTGGTTATCCGCTCACCATCGCTCCAGACTGCCTCTTCATAGAGTTCGATCTCCATGGCCATGTTGCCATCTACGCGTTCGATGCGGCGGACAAGCCAGGGTGTGGGCGTGGTATTGCCCTGGGGGCCCATGAAGATGAACGGCATTTGGACCATGTAGAAGGACTCGCTGCCGAAGTTCCAGTTACCGGCGGTAATGCCTCCCCACATGCCGACGCCGAAGCGGGTGCGTCCGGGCAGGATGAGCAGGCGGTCGGAGTCGACCGTGTCGGGATTCATGGCGTACTGGATGCCGGGAATCTCGGCCATTTCTTCGCCCGAATCCTCCTCCATGGCGGTGTCGGCTCCGTCTCCGGTGGTTGCCGGCGCGGCACAGGCGGCGACGAGCATTGCGAATATTAGCAGGAGAGCCAGGAGGGTACAGTTCAACCAGTTCCGTTTGAAGCGCATGTCACTTTCTCCTTTGGATGATGGAAATACTCAGGACTGTTCGGATTGCGCCGTTGCAGGGGGCCGAAAGGAGGAATCTGGTGAGCATTTTAAGTAAATCCTGATTGTCTGTCAAACCGCGAAAAAATCAAGGTTGGGGGTGAAGGGACATTTTTTTGGTTTCTGGTTATTGGTTCTTGGTAACCCCAACTGTGCAAGGCATTGGGTTTGGAAGATGGGACGAGCGGTTGGGGAGATTGTCTGAAGCAGGATTTGCAGGATTTGCAGGATTTTTGGGACTTTCAGGATGGGGGAGACGCTGCCGGGATAGGTGCGCTCGTATGAGAGTTTACGAGCGTTGTACGAGAGATCACGAGAGTTCGACGAGAGAATTGGGTGGTTAGTCTGAATCAGGATTTGCAGGATGGTAGAGACGCCTTCGGGACGTGAGCGCTCATACGAGAGATGACGAGTGTTGTACGAGAGATCACGAGAGTTTGACGAGAGAATTGGGGTGGAGGTTGTTTGTGTGTGCATGGCGGTCGAATGGTGATGTTTCCGGTTGGCTGGTCTGTCCGCGAAGGGCGCCCACAAGGGGCGCCCCTACCGATTCAGGCAGCATCACGAGGCTTTGTCCCACTTCGATGCATTTGCCCAGGTTTAGGGCAGGTTAGGTCGAGCCAAGTCGATCCAGGTCGATCCAAGTCGATCCAGGTCGATCCAGGTCGACGTGATTTCCTTTTTTTTGGACTTATGTCCTTGACTTTGTAAACGATGCTTCGCCGTCTCTGGTGGGATATGGGCAGTTGAAATATGGGCAGTTCGCAGACTTGCAGTGGCCATCCTTCGCCTTCAGTCTTTCTTTGGGTGAGAGTTACGGCTTCTCAGGGCCAGGGCAAACGCATCTAAATTCGGACGCCATAGTTGCCAACGAAGGGCACCCACAAGGGGCGCCCCTACCCGATTTTGGCAGCATCACGAGATCTTGGCCCCATTCGATGCAATGCCCAGGGTAAGGGCGATTCGGGCGGGTTAGGGCGGGTTAGGGCGGCATGATTCCTTTTTTTTTGGGACTTATGTGGTTGACTTCGCAGATGTTTCCTCGGCGTCAATGATGGACTGTGGGCAGTTGAATTTGGGCAATTCACAGACTTACAGCGGGTCTCCTACACCTTCAGATTTTCTTCTTGCGAGAGTAATGGCTTCTCAGGGCCAGAGCAATCGCATCTCAGTTCGGACGCCATAGTTGCCCGCGGAGGGCGCCCACAAGGGGCGCCCCTACCGATTCAGGCAGCATCGCGAGATTCTGTCCCAATTCGAAGATTCTTCTATCTTAAACCAGTTGTCCGCTGCACAGTTGACAGCACATACCGTTAACACCAGTATATCACGCATTTGATGCGTTTTGTCGGCTTGATCCGGGAATCTTCCCATTTCGCAATGTGCGCCATTGGTGAAGATGTACTCAGGTCCGTCATGCGTTCTCTCCCTTTTCCAGGTGATGAACGCATTAGCGTAGCAACTTCTCCGCTTTTCGGCACATGACCATTTTATGACCAATTCAGATGCAGTTGCCCTGTTTCTGAACTGTGATTATTGGGATTTGAATGTGGTCTATCCACGAGGAGGCACGAGGAAAACTCTTTTGTCCACGAATGGCCAGGAGGAACACCTCTGTTAATCCACGAAGAACACGAAGGGCCGCGAAGGGCCGCTGAGAACACCTTTAGTGGTCGCCGCAGAACGTGGTCGTAGAACACGAGAAACAGGCGAGTAACAGCCGGATTTTGCCTGCTGAGGTCCTGTTCTTGTCACATTTTGAACTGTCTTCTCCAAATGTCAGCGACCCCTAGTAACCTCACTCGTCCAAGGTTATGGGATGGAGGGAAGGGCAGGATCTCGGACGGCAGGGACGGTTCGGACGGTTAGCGGTTAGAGCCCGGGCCGGATTCGATGTGTTGGTGGAAAAGCGGGGCCGGGTGATGTGGTCATGGGCCGTCGTTGCGCCACCAGCGGACTTCGTTGCTGCCGCGTTCGGCGGCAGCGACGATGTCGAGGCGGCCGTTGCCGTTGATGTCGGCGGCGATGACCATGTTGGCGTTGGTCCAGCCGTCCTTGAGGAGCTGCATGTCCCAGGGGCCGCGGGGGTCGCCGCGGTGTTTGAAGTAGGCGACGCGGCCGGTGTCGCTCCAGGCGGTGGCGACGACTTCGATATGGCCGTCACCATCGAAGTCGGCGGCGATGGCTTCGAAGGCGTGGGGGAAGCGTTCACAGATGATGTGTTTGCGCCACTTGCCGGCGGCGGGGTGGCCGTCGTTTTCGTACCAGACGATCTGGTGATGCTCGAAGGGGGCGCCGGTGGGGTCGTCGGGCGGGAGCATGCCGAGAGCCATGACGACGTCGAGGTCGCCATCGCCGTCCATGTCGACGGGGTGGCCGTGGATGGGTTGGGGGGCGTCGTCGATGATGTGTTTGATCCAGGGCTGGACCGCGGGGTCGCCCGGATTTTCGTACCAGATGACCTGATTGGCGACGCGGGCGGTGCCGAGGAGGTCGATTTTGCCGTCGCCGTTGATGTCGGCGGCGTGGATAGCACGGGTCTCGGCGATGTTGTCTTCGAGGATGTGTTTGATCCAGTGGCCGTCGCGGTTTTCGTACCAGACGAACTGGTTGCCTTTGCGCCAGGTCGATGCGGCGACGTCGAGATGGCCGTTCCCGTTGAAGTCGGCCACGGCGACGGCGTAGGCGCCTGTGAGGGTGCCTTCGTCGATGTAGCGGGTGCGCCAGGAGCTGGGCAGGCGCGGGTCGCCCTCATATTCAAAGTAGAGCAGACAGCCGTTGATGTTGTCGATGAACACGAGTTCGGGGCGGCCGTCGCCGTCGATGTCGGCGACTTGGTGGCGTTCGAGCCATTCGGGGGAGCGCTTGTGGATGATGTGGCGGGTGAAGTTGCCGTGGCCGTCGTTTTCGAGCCAGTAGAGGCCGACGTCGGTGTCGGGGGTGATGAGGTCGGGTACGCCGTTGCCGGTGAGGTCGAAGGCGGAGATGCCGTAGGTGTATTCGAAGCCGTCCTGGGCGAGGTGTTCGGTGAGGTTGATGAGGTTGGCCATTGGGTACTCCCGGGTGGTGAGTGGTTGTTCTGGGGGCACGATAGCAGGGATGGGGAGAGAGGGCAAGAGCGGTTCTTGGTAGTCAGTTTTTCGTTTTTGGTGAACTGCCGCGTACGGGGCGGTTCGCCTTTTGATCCACGGAGAACTGCAACGTCAACACCTTTATCCGCGAAGGGCCGCGAAGGCACGCGAAGAACTGCAACGTCAACTTCTTTATCCACGGAGGGCCATGAAGGGCCACGGAGAACTGCAACTTCAGAACCTTTATCCACGGAGGACCACGAAGGGCCACGGAGAACTGCAACTTCAGAACCTTTATCCACGGAGGGCCACGAAGGGCCACGGAGAACTGCAACTTCAGAACCTTTATCCACGGAGGACCACGAAGGGCCACGGAGAACTGCAACTTCAGAACCTTTATCCACGGAGGGCCACGAAGGGCCACGGAGAACTGCAACTTCAGAACCTTTATCCACGGAGGACCACGAAGGGCCACGGAGAACTGCAACTTCAGAACCTTTATCCACGAAGGACCACGAAGGGCCACGGAGAACTGCAACTTCAGAACCTTTATCCACGAAGGACCACGAAGGGCCACGGAGAACTGCAACTTCAAAATCTTTATCCACGAAGGACCACAGAGAACTGCAACTTCAACACCCTTATCCAGGGAGGGCCACGGAGAACACGTTCTTTGATCCGTGGAGGGGATTGGGCAGGGTGGTGCGGAAGCGGGGGAATATGATTTGACAATATAGAACGTTTGTTCTATATTGGCGGCTGAAATGGGTCCCGGCGCTAGCTGGAGGAAGGAATTATGCGAGTGGCTTGTGTTCTGATTACGCATTTGCGGGCAAAGGCGGAGATGAGGCGAAAAGGCGAGGAGAGAGGGGAGAGGAGTGAGGAGAGAGAGAACAGCTTGGACTCCTTATCCTCGGAGTCCGTCGCCGCTCGGTCGGGGTTGCAGGCGCTTTCGGATCGGGCTTGTGCAGGTGCGGAGGAGATGCGGGCGGAGGAGCCTGCTGCTCAGGCTTGTGCAAATGCGCAGCAGATGCGGTCGCACAAGCCTTCGACTTTGATTGTTGAGCGCGGGGGGAGTGTGGGCGGGCCGCCGGTGGTGGTGGACTACTTTCCGGGCGCGGCGGGCGTGAAGGTGGGCATGACGCTGGAGCAGGCGGTGTCGTACGTTGCCGAGGCAGTTGTGCTGAATGCGGACGAGTTGTACTACCGGCAGATCTTCGGCGAGGTGATCAGGGCCTTGCAGGGGGTCAGCGACCGTGTTGAAGGGGGGGAGCTGGGCACAGCCTACGTGCGTCTTGACGGACTGGAGGCGCTGTATGGGGGTGAGGAGCGGGTCCTCTGCGCGTTGCTGGACGCGGTTCCCGCGGACCTGAAGCCCCGGATTGGGGTGGCGGATGCCAAGTTCCCGGCGTTTGTTGCGGCGCGCACGCGGGCGCCGGGGGTGTCGCACGCGCCCGCGGAGGTGCGGGAGTTCCTGGCGCCGTATTCGATCGAGCTGCTTCCCGTTGCCGCCGATGTGAAGAGCAAGCTGCGCCGCTTCGGTCTGCACACGATGGGGGAGGTTGCGGCGATGGAAGAGCATCTCATCGTCGCCCAGTTCGGACGTGACGGCAGCCGGTTGTGGGCGCTCTGCAATGGGATTGACGACAGCTCTGTCATCCCGACGGCGTTCGAGGAGTCGATCGTTGAGGAGATTTCGTTGCCGTTCAACTCTACTTCGATCGAGCTTCTCCTGGTGGCGGTCGATACGCTGCTGCGGAGGGGTTATGCCCGCCCTGAGTTGGGGGGCAGGTTGGTGGGCGCGGCGGCTCTGCAGGGCAGTGCGCGCGGCTGGCCGCCGTGGACGGTGTCGACCGCTTTCAAGCAGCCGGTTGGACGCTGGGAAGGTGCGGCCGCCCTGGTCAGGAACCGGCTGGAGCTGGAGCCGCCGCAGATCCCGGTTGAGGATGTGACGCTGACGCTGTCCGATTTTCGCGGTGGCTCGGGGATGCAGATGGGACTTTTTGAGGATGTGAAGGAGGAGGCCGGACGCCGGCTGATGGAGATGGAAAGGCGACTGCAGGTGCGCATGAACGGGAAGCACATTCTGCATCGCATCGCGGAGGTGGCGCCGTGGCATCCTGCGCCTGAGATGCGGGCGATGCAGATCCCGATCGATCCGGCCAAGAGGGACGACATCAGGCCGTTGCATGCGCCGACGCCGGTGGAGGTGCGGGAAGGGTCGGCGCGTCAGCCGGTGGCGGTGCAGCTTGCGCGGCGCTGGCGCGGGGTCGCCCGCATCGCGGACCGGTGGACGTTCGATCTGTGGTGGCTGGCGCAGCCGATTACGCGTGCCTATTATCGGATTTGGTTGTCGCCGAGTGCCCAAACGGCTGGGGCTGGCGACAACCAGAGCGAACCCGACAACGGGCAGGTGACGTTGTTCCGGGATGAGAGGGACGGTCTGTGGTATAGGCAGAACGGCGGGGGATAGGGGGTAGGTCAGGGGGTAGGGGTCAGGGGCTGGAGACCTGTGCGGCGGTGGCGGGACGGGTTTTTGGGGAGGGGCGTTTCGCGCTGTCTGAATCAGGATTTGCAGGATTTGGGGATTTTCAGGATGGCTGGCGAACGGTGGAGTGCTGGTGGAGATATCCACGGAGGGGCACGGAGAACACCTTAACACCTTTTGATCCGCGGAGGGCCGCGGAGGGGCGCGGAGAACACCTTAACACCTTTTGATCCACGGAGGGCCGCGGAGGGGTGCGGAGAACACTTTTAACACCTTTGATCCGCGGAGGGCCGCGGAGGGGCGCGGAGAACACCTTAACACCTTTTGATCCGCGGAGGGCCGCGGAGGGGCACGGAGAACATCTTGAAACCCTTTGATCCACGGAGGGGCACGGAGAACACCTTAACACCTTTTGATCCGCGGAGGGCCGCGGAGGGGCGCGGAGAACACCTTTAACACCTTTTGATCCACGGAGGGGCGCGGAGGGGCACGGAGAACACCTTAACACCTTTTGATCCACGGAGGGGCGCGGAGTATCGGCTGCAGGGGTTAGGGGCAGAAGAGCAGTGCGGCGGTGGCGGGGCGTGTTTGCAGTCGGGTTTTGAGGGGGGCGTTGCGGGGGGTGTCCCCCCGCACAAGGGAGGGCCGAAGGCCCGACCGCCCCGAACACCAGTTTTTAGTAGTCAGTTCTTAGTTTTCAGTGATTCCGCTCGTACGCGGGAGTTCTTTTGGGTTTTCGTTTTGCGCGGCGGGAAGGGACTGCGCAAGAGACTGAGAGTCAGGGCTGAGATTGGGGGGAGGTGGATTTATGGGGAGTGGATACGTTGAGCTGCAGGCGAAGAGTTTTTATTCGTTTGGGGTGGGGGCGTCGCATCCGCACGAACTGCTGACGCAGGCGAAGGAGTACGGCTACAGTTCGCTGGCGCTGACGGACACGAATCTGTGCGGCGCGCTGGAGTTTGCGCGTTTGGCGAACAGTTTGGGGATCCGGCCGATTACGGGTGGGGAGTTGACGCTGGATGATGGTTCGCGGGTGACGCTGCTGGCGAAGACGCGGCAGGGGTACTCGAACATTTCGCGTCTGTTTACGCTTGCCAACGCCGTCGATCGCAGAGAGCCGCGGCTGGATCCCGGGCATCTGGCAGCACATGCGGAGGGGGTCATTCTGCTGACGGGGGGGCGTGACAGTTGTCTGGCGCGGTTGGCGCTGGGGGGGCGGCGGCAGCAGGCGGCGGCGCTGTTGCAGGCGTATGCGGGGTGGTACGGCCGCGACTCGGTCTACGTGGCGCTGCAGCAGAACTTTTTGCAGGGGGACACGATGCGCAACAGCAAGCTGGCGGGGGTTGCGGATGAGGCCGGCATCCTATTGGCGGTCACCAACGATGTGCATTACCACACGCCGGAACGGTACCGGCTGCAAAATGCGTTGGTGGCGATCCGGCACAACACGACTATCGACCAGGCGTTGCCGCATCTGCGGCCCAACGATCATCTCTATCTGAAGCCGCCGGCGGAGATGGCGCGTCTTTTTGGGGAGTTTCCGGAGGCGGTCGCCAACACCGTCCGTATCGCCGAGCGCTGCTCTTTCGATCTCAGCACCGATTTGGGGTATACGCTGCCGGAGCCTGCGCTGCCGGAGGGCTATACGGCTGAGGGCTATCTCAAACGGCTCTGTTATGAGGCGGCGGCGCGGCGCTACGGCTCGGTGTCGGAACGGATCGCAGAGCGATTGGAAGAGGAGTTCAGTCTGATTGGCAGTCATGGTCTGGCCGGTTTCCTGCTGCTCTACCGGGAGATTGTGCTGGTCGCCCAGGAGATCGTGGAAGAGCGAGGACGGTCCTCGCAGTGCGAGGGGCGCGAGCCGCCGGGCAGAGGGCGCGGGTCATCGGTGGCGCTGCTGGTGGGATATCTGATTGGCATCAGCCATATCGATCCCCTTGCGTGGAATCTCACGCTGGAACGTTTTCTGTCTGAAGACATGACGGTGCTGCCGGACATCGACCTCGACTTTCCGAGGGCTTTGCGGGACGAGTTGATCGAGCGGGTCCACCGGCGGTTCGGGCCGGAGTATGCGGTGCTGGCGGGCGCGATCTTCACCTACAAGATAAAGGGGGTGCTGCAGGATCTGGGCAAGGCTCTGGGGCTGCCGCGGGAGGAGTTGAGCCTGCTCTCGAAGCAGATGCGTTCGCATGATGCGGCGCGCTTGCGAGAGGAGATGACGCAGCTGCCGGCCTTTAGCCAGCGGGTGGGCGCGTGCGGCTGGAAGGAGTTGATCGAACTGGCGCCGCAGTTGATGGGCGCGCCGAAGCTGTTGAGCCAGCATGTGGGAGGGATGATACTCAGCAGTTCGCCGCTGCCGGAGATGGTTCCGGTGCGGGCGGGGGCGATAGAGGGCCGATTCATCATGGACTGGGACAAGGACAGCGTGGCGGACGCGGGCTTCGCCAAGATCGATATCCTGTCGCTGCCGGTTCTCGACCAGCTGGAGGAGGCACTCGATCTGGTCGAACTGCGGGAGGGGAAGCGGCCCGATCTGAGCGGGATAGACCCGGAGGACCCGAAGGTGTACGACATGATCAACGCGGGCCTGTCGAAGGGGATATTTCTGTTGCAGTCGCCGGCGCAGTTGAAGATGGGGCAGCGTTTGCGCTCGCGCAATCTGCTCGATCTCGCTTACCAGGTCGCTCTGATCCGTCCCGGGGTCGGGGTGCAGGGGAGCGCGGTCTCGCAGTTTGTGGAAAGATACAGGCATGGAGCCGAATGGGAGTATGACCATCCGCTGGAGGAGCGTGCGCTGGCGCGGGGGTACGGCATCATCGTGTGGCAGGAGCAGGTGGTGCAGTTGATCACGGACGTGACCGGCATGACTGCGGCGCAGGCGGACGAAATCCGGCGTGCGTTTGCCAAGTCGAACAACGAGCATCTGATCGCGTTGCACTGGGAACGGTTCCGCGAGGGCGCGCGCGGCCGGGGCGTTCCTGAGGAGACGGCGCGGCGGATTTTTGCGAAGATCAACGGGCATTACATGTTCCCGGAAAGCCATTCACATGCTTTCGCGATCACGGCCTTCCAGGCGGCCTGGCTGAAGTGTTATTACCCGCTGGAGTTTTTTGTGGCGCTGATGAACAACCAGCCGATGGGCTTTTACCCTTTGGAGACGCTGAAGCAGGACGCGCGGCGCTTTGGGATACCGTTCCTCAATCCGTGCGTCAATCGAAGCCAGATTCGATGCACGCCGGAGAGCGGATCTGTGCGGATGGGGCTGGTGTTCACGAAGGATGTAGGGGAGGCGTGGGCCAGGCGCATTGTGGAGGAGAGGGAGCGGCAAGGCGAGTACATGAGCACAGACGACCTGGTGCGGCGGACGGGGATGACTGAGCAGGCGGTGCTTTCGCTGGCGCTGGCGGGGGCATTTGACGGTATCGCCCCCAACCGGCGCCAAGCGCTGTGGGAGGCGGGTCTTACGGTTCGGCCGGCGGGAAACGGGCAGAGGGCGCTGTCGCTCTTGCGGCCGGACAGTGTGGCCGAGTTGACGGATTTCGATGCGCGCGAGCAGATGATCGGCGAGTACCAGGTGCTGGAGATCTATCCCAAGGGGCATTTGATGGAGTTTGTGCGGCCGACGCTGGGCCGCCATATTCGTTCGTCGGTTGAGGTGGAAAGGCTGGGTGAAGGGGCGGCGGTGACGGTGGCGGGCTGGCCGGTGGCAAGGCAGCATCCACGCGGGCGGGAGGGCACGGTGTTCGTGACGATAGAGGACGAGTTCGGTGATATTCAGATCATTCTGTGGGCGGATGTGTTTGCCCGGCATAGCCGCGAGTTGGACAGCCAGGTGATCGAGGTGAACGGGGTCATTTCGAAGTGGGACGGGACGACTAATGTGATCGTTTCGTCGTTGCGGGCAGTTCGGGTGGGGGTGAGGATGCCGCGTGCGCACGATTGGCATTGAGGGGGGGAGATCAAGTCAAGGTCAAGTCAGGGGCAATACTGCGCAACTGGCAGGAAGAACGGCGTCTATCCACGAAGAGCAGGAAAATGCACTAAGAAAATCCTTCGTGGATAGACCTGAGAGGGTAAGGATATGCTGGGCGACGAGCCGATGCCCGAACCTTTTCAAAAGGGCTTATATCGCAAAATAACATTCAACTCTCAAGGAGACAGAGATGCTAGACAAGAACAGCCAGACGTGTCCTGAGTGCGAACGGCTGCCTAATTTGGCTACCGAGGCATAACTTCTCCATCCTACGCGCAACTCCTTGACTCTCGAACCTCGTCTAGCTATACTTGGGCAGATTCAGATAGGACAAACCACATCTGGTCGGGCGTAGCTATATGAAAACTGACCGTGCTTCTCCTATTGAGGACAATTTTGAATCAGCACTTGCCACCTTCAAAGAGATTGATTTGGAGGCAATCCTCAGAAATGCTTCTGATTTAGGGTACACATCAATAGGTCAAGCGTTATTCAAAGCGGCAAGAAAGGCGGAAGACGAAGACAGACATCTAAATTGTGAGGTGTTGATGCTTTTGGATAAAGTGTGTTGGGCGCATGTCTCGCCCAACAACTCGGACTCCTTTGCTGATTTCGAGATTAGATTCTTTAAGCAGATCGCAAGGTTTGTCAAAAACTCATTACTGAGAGGTAAATTGGCAAACATGGTCTGGAATAGTCAGAAGCATCGTGATATACAATTCGCTTTACTTGCCATCGACAGTTACATGCAACTTCCTTTGGATGCCGACACATGGTTTGGTGATGGACAAGAATGTTGGCAACGAGCCATAGATTTGAGTCGGAGAATCGGAAAGGCAGCTGAAGATCGCCTTGACCGTATCGAATCCTCACTCATTTCTGCACTTGATTCGGCAACGACGGAACGCGGCTTCTATGGTTATCTACTTGCCGAAACCCTAATGACTGGAAAACTTGCCAGAGATCATTCAACAACAGTGGCGACTAAACTGAAATCTCTGGCGGGCAAATTTGACAATGATGGTAATTTCCACACGGCTGGTAGGTTCTATTTTGCTTCCGCGAAATGGTTCAAATTTTCAGGTGATGAAGAGAAGTCTATTGAAATGACCGTTTTGGAGGCGGGCATGTTCAAGAAAGAGGCTACGGACAGAATCGACTCCGACACCCCTAGTTACAGGCTTGCCGCTGGTTTCCTAGAAAACGCCATACAGGTCTATCGTAAAATTCCTGGAAATTATTGGCATCGCCACCAAGTAGACCAAGAAATCCAAGAATTGAGAACGCTCATTAGCGAGTATAATCCACGAGCCATGGGTGAATTGATTGCAGTCAATACACCAGGAGTAGATGTGAGCGAGATTGTTGAAGAAGCCCGCAGCGCTGTGACTGGCAAACCATTGTTGGAAGCACTTAAAGCCTTTGCCGATTTGCACAGAGTTGATGTTAGCAACTTGCGTGAGGAGGCGCTCGAAAACCTATCTCGTTCTCAAACACATAGGATGTTTCCCAAAGATTATTTGAGCCATGACGGTAGAGTCATCTTCAAATTGCCTGCATTTAGCGATTCTTTGGCTCCTGAAGAATATGAGTTGGTAGTTCGTGCAGAGATGAATGAGTTCTTTTATGGCGTCAGGGTTTTGATCGCCGTCCAAGCGAAAATACTGCCAGCTTTAGAATTGTTGAACCTAGAACACATTTTAAGTGAAGATGATTTTATCGACATCGCTAGACGATCACCTGCTGTGCCAAAAGGACGAGAAAATCTCTTTGGCAAGTCATTGGCCTTTGGATTCAGTCAGGATTTTACGACTTCAATCCATTTGCTAACTCCTCAGATTGAGCATATGGTGCGTTTTCATCTCAACGCGGCAGGTGTGCCCACTATCAAGACGGAGGACGGTATAGTAACGGAGAATGGCCTGGGCACCCTGATACATCTTGAAGAGACGAAAGAAATTCTTGGAGACAATCTGACATATGAAATAAGTACTCTGTTTTGCGACCCAACTGGGCCGAACCTTCGGAACAACATTGCACACGGTCTTGTTGACGATAAGCAATGTTATACTTATGATTCAGTTTACGCGTGGTGGCTCGGTTTCAAGGTGGCCTTCAAGGCATACTGGAACACCTTACCTCAGAACTTCATTAGTGAAGAGGAAATCCAGAGTCATGGAGATTCTCCAAATTGGAAGTAACCTCGCCTCTGTTTTTCCATTTTGGTTCTCCCAGTGCCTGTATCCTGTCCATACCAATTCTTTTTGTGCAAGTTGACGTTTACAATTATGTTTGCAATATATTGTACGAGGCTATTGTCGTAAAGGGATGTGTGGTTATGTCAGACTTTCTTGTCAAAGGCAATAGGTTAGCGCAAATACATGTCGCACTGAGTCAACGGGGCATTCCTGTTTCATGCAATCAATGTAACCAAGGCCCACGATTGATTTATGAAGGGAGTTCGCCAACGTTCTTGTTAGATGATGAAAGGAATCCACAATCACAGAATTTCCCTGTGATTATATTGCTTTGTCCGAATTGTGGAGCTATAGCAGAGCATTCTTCTATCATTTTAGGATTGTAAACGGATCAGGCCAAGATTCAACCATAGGAAAGGATTATGGCTGCCCTGCAGATTGCTCCTTTGAGTGGCGAGTCACCCCACTTGTCGCTTTATTCATTCCTTCGTGATCTTCGCTTCAGGCGGGAGAAGTTAGGTGATGTTTCAATTCAAGATTACAGTTCAAAGTATACCGAGTTGGCCACCAGGCGTATCGATTTAGCAGGGATTGTGCGTGATTCAGAGATTAGCATATATGAATTCGAAATTAAAGTTGGGGAGATTTCTCTAAACACACAACCGACATTGGGTGATACGCAAACCAAGCAAACAAGCTGGTCCATTTTCACATCCCTAGACGAAGCCGGAATCCTGACTGACTTGGTAGAAAGTGGAGGGCATAGGGCCGCTCAAAGACTTAACGACCTAATCGAAATGTTCGCCAGTGACCCAGATGTGGGAAAGCTGAATTTTGATTCATTCAAGTCGGTCGCTGAATTCTTCAAAAAGAATAACGACCTAGAACCTGCCATCGTAGCTGGCTGGGATGGGACTCTAGCAGTGGAATGGAGATTACCCCCAATCGACCCACAGAACAAAGAGCAAACCTGTAGAGGCATCCTTTGCCTAGAGTTCTTGTCAAACGGCAGAATTGAATACTCTGGTTTTGTTAGCACGAGAGACGGTGAAGAAGAAGCCGAATACGAGGGATCTACCGGGCAAAACAACATTATTGAAAAAATCCACCCCTTTTTGCAAAAAATGTAATGGTTGATACAGAGTTCAGTGGCCACAATCTTAGCGACGCCCGCCTTATCAGACAATGTCGAGAATGGCAGACCACGAAGGGCCTCCCCTCTTTCAAAGCTTTCGAGTTTCGAGGTAACGAATCATATCTGTCCTTCAATTGGCTGGAGCAAATCTGTATCGAGGCGGATGTTCCAATTGGCTATGATGAGGCCATCATAGAACTCGAAAAAAGACCGCCATTGGAGCCTGAAAGGGGATACATGTGGGCCATTCTAAGTTGTGATGAAATCAGAAGCTCAGTCAAAAAAGTCGTCGAAGATTCCGTTATCATTCGCAAGAAACCGAGTCCTTCAAACCCATCCCATGTAGGTGTCTGGGGGTGGAAGCATCACGACAAAAGGATACGGAGAAAAATCGCTAGGAATCTGGCTTCTAGGATGACGAAATCCAACACCCGATCTTGGCCCCTAACCCCACCTTCTCCCGCCCCATTCTCACCGTCCTCAGCATGACCTCTGGATATTCAAATATGAAATGCCCGATTCCAAACTCACAATCGGGCAACCACATCCAGGACACGTCTGGCTGTTTTTGTCTGGCATCCCTGTCTCCTTGATAGTCGAATGTAACTGTGCGATACGCCTTTTCAAATAGCTTCAAAAGCAGCCGAAGGCAGGAAAGGTTGGGTCGCTTTGGAGTAGAGCACCTGCAGGGTCTGTCCGGCCTTGATCTTGGTTCTTGCCTCGAAGGTGATGGTGACGTCTACCTTGTCGAAGGCGACCGTGTCACCGTTTAGAGTGAGGGCGGATACCGGGGTTTCGGCCAAGAAGGGCAGGTGGAGGCGCTGGAGGGGTAGGGCGCCGTAGAGGACCTCGAGCGAACAATGCCCCGGGGTCATCCGGAATTGGCCCCAGCCGGATTCCAGGGACCAGAAGCAGATGACGAGGCCGTCTTCGTCGTTGGGGGGGTAGATGCGGCAGGGGATAGGAGGTAGGGGATAGGGCAGCCCTGGCGGGGCATGTTTTGGAGGGGGGCGTTGCGGGGCGTGTCCCCCCGCACAAGGGAGGGCCGCAGGCCCGACCGCCAGCCCTGAGCCGCCTTAGCGGCGAAGGGCGCGGAGGCACGCCTTAGCGGGCCGGAGCCGCCGGAGGGCGTCTGCGCCCGCAGGCGTCCCAGGCAGCGAACAGCGGTGGGTAGGGGATATTGGATAGTGAACTGCCGCGAGCCCGAAGTTCAGCTTTTGCGACGGGTCGTGGTTTCGAAGGGGATCCACATTAGATGCGCTCGAAGTAGCGGGTGCGTTCCCAGTCGGTGACGGCTCTGCGGTATGCTTCGGCCTCGGTGGTGAAGAAGTGTGTGTAGTGGGCGACGACGTCGGCGCCGAATGCGGAACGGGCCAGTTCGCTGCTCTCGAAACTGCGGACCGCCTCCGCGAGGCTGCCGGGCAGCATCAGCTTGTCAGAAGCTGCATAGACGTCTCCGATGTATGGGGGCGGCGGCTCGATCTGTTGCTCGATACCGGCCACTCCGGAGGCGATGACCGCTGCATATGCGAGGTATGGGTTCACGTCGGCGCCGGTAATGCGGCACTCGATGCGAAGACTGGGTCCTGTGCCGACGACACGGAAGCCAGCGGTACGGTTGTCGGGCGACCACGCCAATGCGGTTGGGGCCCAGCTGCCGGCCTCATATCGCTTGTACGAGTTCACGGTTGGGGCGTAGCATACCATTAGCTCTGGTAGGTAGTGCATCCACCCACCCAGGAACCAGCGGAAGACGTCGGAGCAGGCGATGCCGGCGAGGTCTCCGGTACCGGGGAAGGCATTGGTCAATTCACCGTTCGCGGGCGTCCACAGGCTGACGTGGAGGTGGGAACTGGAACCGGCCTCGGCCGCATCGGGCTTGGCCATGAAGGTGGCGCTGCAACCGAGCTGGTCTGATATCTCCTTCACTGCCTGCTTGAGAAGGAGATGGCGGTCAGCCATTTCCAGGATAGGAGCGTAGCGGATGTTCAGCTCGTGCTGGCTCTTTCCGAACTCGCCCTTGGTCGACTCGACGGGGACGCCGGATGCGGCGAGATGGCGGCGGTATGCGCCGTTGAGGTCTTCGGTCCTCGACGCTTGCAGGAGGTGGTAGTCTTCCCGGTACCATCCGACTTCGGCCAGATCACGATAGCCGTTGCGGGCGGCGTCCAAGTATGAGGTCCGGTACAGAAAGTATTCCAGTTCTGATCCCGCCATCGCTTCAAATCCCTGAGAGCGCAGCCTTTCAAGCTGCCTGCGCAGGATCGAACGGGGGGCTACTGTTACAGGCTCATGTCCGGGTTCCAGTTGGGCGTCGCAGATCACGAGAGCGGTCCGATCGAGCCAGGACAGCTTGCGGAGGGTGCCGAGATCGGGCGCCAGATGCACGTCGCCGTATCCGAGATCCCAGCTGGAGAATTCGTACCCGGTGACTGGTTCCATCTCCATGTCCACGGTAAAGAGGTAGTCGCAGGCGTGGGTACCGCGCGCCACGTCGGTCAGGAAGAAGGAGGCGTCAAGGCGCTTCCCCATCAGTTTTCCGTACGGGTCGGGGAAACCGAGGATGACGGTGTCTATCGAGCCGTCATCGACGGCTGTGCGCAGTTCATCGACGCTCAGCATTCCTGGGATTTTATTAAGATCCGGCCGCACTTTTTTTGCCTCCGGCGTGATTGGTTCCTGCGCGGAACGCGTAGAATCTTCAAGTGAATGTACGCGGGGGTTAAGATTGGAGAATTATATACGATAGTGCCGGGAAAAACCCACAGGTTCCTTTTCCGGGTGCATTTCAGATTTTCGGGCAGCTGCTGTCTGAAGCAGGATTTGCGGGATTGGGGGGGATTTTCGGGATGGTTTGCGACCGGATGAGTGCTGGAACTGCAGGGGAAGGGGGTCAGGGGTCAGGGGCTGGAGACCTGTGCGGCGGTGGGTGGGCGGGGTTTTGGAGGGGCGTTTTGCGCTGTCTGAAGCAGGATTTACGGGATTGGAGTGGATTTTCGGGATGGTTGGCGACCGGATGATGCCTGTTCAGCGGATCCTTTTTCCGTCGGCTGAAAGGGCGGTTGGCAGAGGGGGAATAGTGTGGGATCCACGCGTGAATTCGGGTCTGTCGCAGGTTTTTGGGTGGACATTGTCTGAATCAGGATTTGCAGGATTTGAGGATTTTCAGGATTGCGGGCGATCGGTTGATGGCTGTTCAGCGGATCCTTTTTGCGTTGGGTGAAAGGGCAGTTCGCAGAGGGACAGTAATTCGGGATGCACGCGATCATGAGCTCTATTGGACTGGGGTTGACGCGCAAAGTAAACTGGCAGCAAGGCACAGGACTCAATTATGGAAATGAAAGTGCGGGATGCCATAAGAATGATAGAAGGGGATGGGTGGGAACTGGTCAGGAGTAGGGGAAGCCACCGGCAATTCAAACATCCTTAGCAGATTGGACGTGTTTCGATTGGGGGTCATGGCAGAGATAGCTTAAGACCAAAGACCTGGAACAGCATTTTTGGACAGGGCGGACTCAAAGGAGAGAACAGATGATGGGACTCGAGTATGCGGTCGTGATTGAAAAAGCGGCTGACAACTACTGCGCCTACGTGCCGGACCTGCCTGGCTGCGTGGCAACGGGCAAGACACGCGCAGAGACCTATCAACAGATTTCTGAAGCGATAGCATTCCATCTGGAGGGGTTGAAGGAGAATGACCTCCCCATTCCCGAACCGCAGTCTTCTATGGCTGTGGTAAACGCATAGTCTAGAGCGCGGCCCGAATCCTTCGCATCATACCGGGCATGGGCGCTCGGAACCACGGCAGTCCGCGGCGCCCTGTTGACCTCGCCACTCACCAATCTCAATCAGCGCCCTCCCCTTTCGGATTGCGTATATGCCATAGCGCCGGATGCTTCTGCCGCATTGGCGCAATCCCGTAAGGACGCGTCTCTAAGCAACATATGCGCCCATTGCCGTTGTAGTCATGGAGGAGTGACACATCGACCACTTCCTCGCTCGGCATTGCTTCTTTATGAGACTCCATCTCGAAGGTGATTCAGGTCGCTTGCACGATGCGGGCTGCGGATTCCAGCGTTACTCTCCAGTGGTAAGCCAGAGACGTGCCTCCATCTTGGGATGCACCTTCGCCGTACGCCAGAACTCGAAAGATTTGACCATCTGTGCTAATCTGACTCCATCTCAGGATGTTTGTACAGCCAGCGCCACTGACTCTTGCAAGCATAGATACGTCAATACTGCATACGGAGAAAGAAAGGGACTTACGGCTGCTCTGTAAGAGTGAACGGCCGTCCCAATGCAGGTCCCAAAAGAGACCAAGAGCTTGCAAATATCGGCAGAGCGGTCGAGACGACAGCGATCACCAGATGCAGCCCGCACAGGAAGTCTTGGTTTCAAATTGAATTCACACTTAACATTGGGGCAGACCTCAGGGATTTGGGTAAGCAACCTCTCTACGACCAGTTTGCCGAGACGCTAACTGACTCCGAATTCAGGCTGATAGCAAGGGAGGAAGGGATGAAAAATGAATCGCAGACCGGCCGGGCAGTAGACCTTTGGCGAGCAATCCTCCAAACAGAACAGATGGTGAATTTATTTACTGGTTTGTTCGATGTAATTGGCATCACCATCGAGGAAACCGGCGAGGAGCTAACCGCAAGGATAGGAGAAGACCGGATCTACATTGATCCGGGTTTGCCGGACAAATACGATTTTCTGGTGCCGTTGAAGCTTGAAAATGTACACGATATGATCAGCTACACGGCCGATGGCAAGTTAGATGAATTCGAGGTGTGGCGAATTATAGCAGTGTTGTTCACGCCCCTTACCCGTGAAACCCTCAGCAACCCCGTGATGTCCAATGGTATACTGCGGAAGCTGGCCAGAATAGAAGACCTGATGCATGTTCAGCTTCTTGGCCCCGAAGCCGAGCATATCGCCAATCATACCCTTATTTTTGGGGGTGGGCAGTGGTTGGTCATTGAGGGTCTGCACGGTCAGGCCAAAAGAACATTCGTCATGACCGGTGATGATTGCATTGCCTACCAAAAGCAGGTCTTCAAGGCAATAAAGGCCAATGCCTTCTTAAGCTGGGTGAAATTTGTCCGTTGGTATACTAAATGGCGGCCCAGCGTCTCCTCTCAGATCCGGCATAATTGATGTAACAAAACCAAGAACGACCGCCCTTTCAGCGCAACGGTTCGGCAGGCGCATTGCACTTGCTTCCGCAATATTTCCAGAGCGGATAAACACCATGATGGCGGGCGTGTTTAGAAATGCTTGTTCGAGATTTCCTGGAGTGGCGGTGTTGGATACAAGTACAGCCAAAGTAAGTCCCTAATGAGACCAAGAGTCAGCGTGCTTCGCAACAAAAGGCGAGCCGCCGGCGCTCCAATTGCCTAATCTGCGCGCGATGACCAACCACGACGCAATCCAGAAGCGAACTGCTTTCGACCGGGTTCGCTACGCAAATTGCTGGGAGGATGCCGACATCCTCCTGGAGGCTCTGGCATTGAAGAAGGGGGACCGGTGTCTCTCTGTCGCATCGGCCGGCGACAACTCTCTGGCCCTGTTGGCGAGCGATCCTGACGTAGTGGTTGCCTGCGATGTCAACGCTGTGCAACTGGCTTGCGTCGAAATCAGACAGGTTGCCTTTGCCGAGCTCTGCCATGCGGACCTGCTCGCCTTTCTGGGTTTCCGCGATTGCGGGGACCGCATTGATCTCTATCAGGCCCTGCGTTCCTCTTTGTGTCCCTCCACAAGGCTGTACTTCGACCAGCATCAGGATAACATTGCCGGCGGGCTCATCCACTACGGGAAATTCGAGGGCTACCTGCGCTTCTTCGGGTCGTGGGTCCTCCCACTGATCCACAGCCGAGAGACCATACGTGACCTGCTCACCGAAAAAGACCAGCCCGCGCGCCGCGCCTTCTTCCGCAACCGCTGGGACACCTGGCGCTGGCGGCTGTTCTGCAGGATCCTCCTGAGCCGGCCAATTCTGGGCAGAGTGGCGCGAGACCCCGAGTTCATGCGATTCGTAGAGGGCAGCGCGGGCCCGCCCATACTGCGACGCGTTGAAGAGGGTCTCACCAACCTGCCCACCCACGACAACCCGTTTCTCGACTACATCGTTACCGGCTCTTTTCGACAAACGCTGCCCTTTTATGTGCGTGAAGAGAACTACAAGAAAATAAGACGCAATCTATCGCGACTGAAACTGTTCCACGGTGCCATCGATGATGTCTTTGAGGCTGACAAGACCGGTTTCGATAAGTTCAACTTGTCCGATATATTTGAGTACATGAGCCATGAGCTTTTCCTGAAGACGGCTGGCCTCCTGCTGGAGCACGCCCGGCCTTCCGCTCGCCTTGCCTATTGGAACATGCTCGTAACCAGAGGGATCGCCCCTCACTGGCCGGAGCGGGTCCGTCAACTGCAGCAGCTGTCCGAAAACTGTTTTCGACGCGATAAGGCATTCTTCTATCAGGCCTTCCACGTCGATGAGGTCCTATAACAGATGAATTCAGTCCCACGGGAACTCCATTGAACTGCGTCCAACTGACCCTCGACCATGTCGCCGAAAGCCCCAATCGGCCTGCCATCTGGTTTCCGGGCGCTTCGGCAGGCTATGTAACCACCTTTGCCGAGCTTTTCACGCTGGCGAACGCCATGCAACACGCGCTCGTCGCCGGCGGCGTCCAATCAGGCGACCTGATCCTCGTGCAGGACCGCCTCAGCGTCCGGCTCTACGCGGCCGTGTTCGCTATCCTCGCTATCGGCGCAACCGTCGTCCTCATTGAACCGTGGATGCCCGCCGGCCACATAGAACACGCAACGAGGGCGGTAGCGCCCAAGTTTTTTGTCAGCGGCTGGCTGGGAAAGCTATGGGGCTTGCGCTATCGGGCCATTCGCAGTATTCCTCACAAGCTGAGTATCCGCAGCCTGACGCAACAGACAAGCCGCTGGAAATTCGTGGTTGAAGATACCGATGCCGACTCGCCGGCGATCATTACCTTTACCTCCGGTACGACCGGTGCGCCCAAGGGCGTTGTCAGAACCCAGGGCGCGCTCCTCCAACAGCATCAGGTGCTGGGCCGTTCGCTCAAGACTGCCGAACTAGCGGGGACAGACCTGTGCATTTTCGCCAATTTCGTTCTGGCCAATCTCGCTTCTGGCCGACCCTCGCTGGTGTTGCCAAATCCCTGGAAACACCGGCTTCTGCGTCAAATCGATCGGTTGCCGCCGTCGCTGCAGCCGGAATCGCTGACCTGCGGCCCTGCCTTTCTGTTGGAGCTGATGCAACATGCAACTCTCCCCAGCCTCAAGAGCGTCCACGTGGGCGGCGCGCTGACCGACTGCCGGATCTTTGAGCGGGCGTTTGAGCGATGGCCGCACGCGCGTTGGCGGCAGCTCTATGGCAGCACCGAGGCCGAGCCTGTCGCCGTCGCAGACGCGCAGACCGCCGTCAGGCGCAGCAGGGAAAAGGGCTACTTCCAGACGCTCTTTCTGGGAAAGCCGGTTGCGGAGATCGCATACCGGTTTGACGAAAGGGGAATCTGGGTACATGGTCCCCACGTCTGCGGCCCTTACTTGGGTAATGAGGCGGCCAATCGAACTGACAAACGAATCGACGAAGCGGGTCACGCCTGGCACTTCATGGGAGATCGAATCGGCGCCTGCGAAGGCGACGGCGCCTGGTGGTATCGCGGGCGCGCCAACCAGGCCGAGCCGGATTTTGAACTGGAACAGCGCGTCTACAGTGCGCTGCAAACCAGCAACTGCTTCGTCCACCGGACGCGCACTGGAGAGGTCCTCCTGGTGGGCGAAATCGACGCCAACATACAGCTGCCCGGCATTGACCGGATCGTTCGGACGCGGATCGTGCGCGATCGCAGGCACAGGTCCCGCATCGACCGACACAGAAGCCTGCAAGGAGGTGCAAAATGGGAGCTTGGATGACTTTCCTGAAGGAGCGGCTGCCCTTGCCTTCCTACCTGGTCCTGGTGATGGGGCTGGCGATTTCCGGCAGCGCTCTGGGCGACGCGATGGCGGCTGCCGAATCTGCCGCTACCCCCTGGGGAGCCATTGCCATGGCGGCTGCGGGGGCCTTTCTGTTCTTCGCCGTCCTGAGAATCATGGACGAATACAAGGACTACGACAAGGATCGGGTTGCCCATCCCCACAGACCGTTGCCCAGAGGACTCATTGCATCTGAGCAGGTGGCGAGTGCCGTCAAGGGATTGGTTGTCGCAATGCTCCTCTTTGGTGTTGCCGTCGGGCTTGGCAACGGCCCGGCAGCCCTCTCGTATCTGCTGGTCACCGGCTATCTGTGGCTGATGTACCGGGAGTTCTACGCCGGTGCCTGGCTGGCGGGCCGCCCACTCCTTTATGCGGCCTCGCACCAGGTCATCATTCTCCCGCTCTGCTACTTCTGTGTCCTGGCCGGCGACCCGTCTGCCTGGCGGCAGTTGCAGCCCGCGTTTTTGGGCATCGCCGTGCTGGGCGCTTTCTTCGCCTACGAAATCTGCCGCAAGCTCGATCCAAATGCCCATCCGCTCCTGCAGACTTACCTCTCCCACTATGGACCTGCAAAGACGCTTGGCCTTACGATCTGTATGATCGCTCTCTCCGCTTTGGGCGCGCTTGGGCTCGGATTGGGGCGAACGCTGTGGCCGCTTGAGGGCATCCTGATTGCGCTGTTGCCGCTCCTGCTCCTTGCGCCGAACCGATTCAAGATTGTCGAGCACGGGGCAACAGTTTCGCTGGCTTTGCACGTGTGGGCAGTTCCGTTGGGCACATGGCTGAAAAGCGGAGGATAGGGGCATGACGACAACCCTCACCAGCGGTGACAGGCTCTCTCTCTTTCTTGCCGACGGCGGCGGCAAGGCCGCCAACCTGGCCCGCATCACGCAGCACGGCTTGCGCGTGCCTGCCTGGTTCTGTTTATCTGCGTGCGCCTTCGATGCCTTTGTCAACGAACACGGGCTGCGTGACCGGCTGACGCTCGCGGGAGACCGCGGCGTGTTTGCCCGCCAAGTTGAAGAGCTTTTCCTTTCCAAATCGCTACCCGCGCAGGTCGAGGACGAACTGTTCCAGATGATAGAAGCGATGAACCTGGGCGGTGCATTTCTCGCGATTCGCTCGAGCGGCATCGACGAAGATTCGCCCACGGCCTCCTTTGCCGGCCAGTTCTCTTCGTTTCTCTATCAGAAGGGAGACGAGGCGGTGTCGGCGTCGGTCAGGCGTTGCTGGGCGTCAGGCTTCTCCGAAAGGGCGCTCTCCTACCGGCAAGAGAAGGGATTGACTGTCCGCGACATCCGGGTCGCCATCGTCATCCAGGAGATGGTGCAGGCAGAGGTGTCCGGCGTCGCCTTTTCGCGTAATCCCGCTGCGCCGCTCGACCGGGATCAGATCATCGTTGATGCCGTCTATGGACTTGGCGAGGGTCTTGTCAGCGGCGCGTTGGAATCCGATCATTTCGCGGTTGACCGGCAGACGCAATCTGTCGAAGCGAAGATCGCGCGCAAGACCGAAGCCTACCGGCAGCGGGCGCAAGGGGGCATCCAGCTGGCTCCGGTTCCGGCTGAGGACCAGACGCGGCCGTGCCTGTCCGAAGAACAGGTCAAGACGGTGGCGGAACAGGTGCGGAGTCTGGAGGAGACGATAGGATCACCGCAAGATTGCGAGTGGGCGCTCGACCAGGACGGCCAACTCTTCGTTTTGCAGACGCGTCCGATCACCACGCTTCCCCCTGAGGCCTTCTACGACAAGGAGGTAATCGGACCGCAGTACGCCCTTTGGGACAACTCCAACATTATCGAAAGTTACGAGGGAATCACTTCTCCTTTGACGTTCAGTTTCGCCAGCCGGGCCTACCGGCAGGTCTACATCCAGTTCTGCCAAATCATGGGCATCCCGGGGCATGTTGTCGAGGAACACGAAGACATGTTTCGCAATATGCTTGGCCTGGTTCAGGGTCGTATCTACTACAACCTGATCAACTGGTACCGGCTGATACGAATGCTGCCTGTGGGCGGGCGCAGCGACGCCTTCATGGAGACGATGATGGGGGTGCGGCAGAGCCTCGGGCCGGAGTTGTCATCCCTGTTCGACGATATGCAAGAGCAGCCGCGCCACTCGCGCCTTCGCCAACTTGCCGTGACCGCCACAACCATTTGGCATTTTATGCGACTGGACGGCATCGTCGAGGAATTTCAGAAGAGATTCACTGCCGTCTACGAGGCGTCGCGACGGCTAGATTTCGATACGATGTCGCTGAACGCGTTGCTGGAACAGTACGCCGCCATTGAGGAAGAGCTTTTGAAGAGGTG
Organism: Caldilineaceae bacterium; assembly: GCA_965221345.1. Classification (GTDB taxonomy): domain Bacteria; phylum Chloroflexota; class Anaerolineae; order Caldilineales; family Caldilineaceae; genus Bin5. Next base: position 1,812,365 of record CBDCSD010000002.1, on the reverse strand, counting down.
GCACGCGCCGATCATCAACGACTATCTGTGTATGGTCTTTTTCGGGCTGCTCAAGAAACTTACAGAGAGATGGATTAGCCAAGATGAGCCCGAAACAAGGACCGGAGAAGGCCCCGAGCGACAGCTGGGCTGGGCGTCCTCTCTCCAGAATGACCTGCTATGCGGGGAAGGCGGTCTGGTTAGCACCGCGCCCACCCGGATGCTGATGAAGATAGCGGCCCGGATAGATGACGGAGACGCCCGGACGAGAGCGTGGTTCATCGATTCGCCGCCTGATCAGGTCTGGCGAGAACTGAGTGCGGCGCGCGACATTGCCGCCATGATTGGCGAGTTTCTTGACCTCTACGGATTCCGCTCCGTCAACGAGCTGAAGCTGGAGGAACCGGATCTGCACGACGATCCGACCTTTGTCATCAGCGCAATGGCCCGTTATGTGCGCGACAAGTCCTATGACATCGACGCGATGATCGAGCGGGAGAAGGCGATTCGCAATGCGGCGGAGGGCCGGATTGACAGTGCGCTGTCGGGCTGGAAGCGGCCTGTCTACCGGTGGGTACTCAAGCAGGCGCGGCGGACGGTCAGGCAACGGGAAAACCTGCGCTTCGACAGGACGAAGGTCTTCGGCCTCGCCCGCCATCTGTTCCGCGGCATCGGCCTGCAGCTGGTCCATCTCCACGTACTGGAGGTCGTCGACGACGTCTTCTATCTGACCGTGGACGAGATTTTTGCCTTTGTCGAGGGACGATTGGCCGTGACCGATCTGGGCGGATTGGCAACCTTCAGGCGGCAGGAGTACGCCAAATTCCGCCAGGCCCCGGCCCCGCCCGACCGCTTCCTCACCCAGGGGGCAGTGGGCGTATGGGCGCAGCAGCCGCAACTCCTGGACGCGGCAGACCTTCTGCGCGCCGAATTCGATCAACGTGAGGCAGACGATCCCAACATTCTGACCGGCATGCCATGTTGCCCCGGCGTGGTCGAAGGCGTCGTGCTCGTTGCCCGCACACCGAGGGAGGCCGAGCAACTTGATCAGGAGATTCTGGTCACGGCGCGAACCGATCCCGGTTGGGTCCCTCTCTACCCTTCCTGCGCCGGGCTCCTCATCGAACGCGGTAGTCTGCTCTCGCATTCAGCCGTCGTGGCGCGGGAACTTGGACTTCCCACCATCGTCGGCATTACGGGGGGGCTGATGCAGAGGTTGCAGACGGGGCAGCGTGTGCGCATGGACGCGGGCAAGGGGGAGGTAAGAATCCTGCAATGAAGTTGAGGAGTTATACGCTCGCCGACGACAAGCGTGCTTTTGCACGGGCGTTTTCGCTGCTGCCGGGTCAACTGCGCGGCGGCCGGTATCGCAACGCGCTCATCCCGGACCAGCTTGAGCGGGAACTCATCGAAATGCAACTGCCGGCGCCGCGCGATTTCTGGCTCCTGGAACAAGACGGCGACCCCGTTGGTCGTATCGGCGCCAACGTGTCGTGCCGCTATGCGAAGACCGGTTATGTGGGCTTCTTTGAAGTTGACACCCGCCTTGCCGGTGCCGAGAAGGCGGCTCAGATACTGATCGAGGCAGCGTGCGGCTTTCTGCAAGGGAAGGCTGCGAGCGTGTACGGGCCTGTGAATCTTAATACCTGGCTTCCATACCGCTTTCGCGTGAACGAGCGCGACGAGCGTTGCTTTCCGTGGGAGCCGGTTAATCCGCCGGACTATGGGGAGCACTTTTTAGCGGCGGGATTCGAGCGCGGGATCGACTACCATTCGACCGCATTCGGCAACCTGGATCGGTTTCTGGAGCAGACGGAAAGCGATTACGAAGGCGCGCTGGCAAAAGGTTTCGGCTTCCGCAAGCTGGATTGGTCGCGGCTGTTCAAGGGGGAGGCGTCGATGCTCTACCGGATTTCCAATGAAGCCTTTGAAGACAGTTTCTTGTTCGAAAGCGTACCCCAAGCTCTCTTCGACCGGTTCATCGGCCAACTTGATAAGCCGGAGCAGGACTGTACGCACGTGGCCGTATCTCCGCGGGGGGACGATGTAGGGTTCTTCTACGCATTCACCGACCAGCATTTTCCTTCCTCAGGCGCAGACGCTGAGACCTACGCCGTCCTGAAGAGCACAGCCGTGAGAAAAGAGGCGCGCGGGCAGAGAATGTCGAACGCGCTTGCGCATTTGGTCGTCAAGTCTGCCGCTGCCGGGGGCGCGCAATTCGGCATTGCCGCGCTTGTGCGGTCCGGCATCCAGAGCGAGTCCTACGCCAGGAAGGGTACCCCGTTCTGGCAGCATCACTATGCGTTGTTTGAGAAGTGCCTGTAGGGTGGGATTGCGGGCTTTGCGTGAAGGTATAGCGCGTCCCATCCGAATATTGCCCCAATAGTGTATCATCACAATTTGGCCGATGGGCTGTACTCTTAAAACAGCTTCCAGGGTCTTATGCCAATGTAAGTTGAGTTTGATGCCACAAGTTTTCTGTACTCTGGGTCGAGTTTACATTTGGACCATAGGCGGGTCAAGATCTGATCGAGACTCGCACTTATACGGTCTATGAAGGCTTTACAGCCATCGAAGAGGTGACGCCTGGATTCATGGCAGTGGTTGCGTGCGAGCGTTCGGCGAGCATCCTATTTGCGCTCGACCTGCGTCTGCCAAAGGTATGCGCAAGAAACTCTTGAGTTCTTGGCTTCGCCGGCATCGCTCGATCGCCCGCCATCACTCTTCGCCAAACTTCTGGGCCGCACCCGCCACCGGAATCTACTTTGACATACGGTCAACGCTTTGCTAGGATGGAGTCAGGTTGCGCTACAAGTAGAGCGCCTACACAATGTTGTCTGGGAAGCGAAGCCACGGAACTGTCTGACCCCTGAAGAATGTAGGGGAAGGCAACCTCCGCACGCCTGGCGCAGGCTGTCGCGCCTCACATGGCGTGCCAAGGCAACAATTTCATGGTGCTCCAAGACGGAACTACCTATACGTTTTCCCAGATCCTCGAGCTGAATTTAGAGACTGAAGAGATCCTTGCCGATTTAGGCTACCGCTATCGCAGCGCCCCCTTGTCATTACATTCTGTAGAAGTGTCGTGTCTTGCGCAGCAGCTTGAGCAGATGCGCGCGCAGATGCGTGAACGGTTGCCGTTTGTGCCTCTGACCAATGAAGCCGCGTACCGTGCATTCTATGTAACGCCGCTGTTGTTTGCTTTGCTCGACCGGACCAGATTCAAGATGAACATCGAGTATCCCGTTACGGGCGGGAGGCTGAATGGCGCGGTGGACTATTGGCTGCGCGGCAGGCAAGAACTTGTGGTGGCGGGGGCGAAGAGCGGGGATCTGGAAGGCGGGTTCAGGATGTTGGCGGTCCAGATGGTTGGCTTGAGTGAGGATGCCGCCACACCGACGGTGGGCCCGATACATCCCCGGCGGGCGCGAAAGGCTCAGCGGGCGGGACGAGCCCGGGGCGGCCTTAGTGGGACGCAGTTTGGCGAAGGCGCGCAGGCGCAGCTATGCGGTGTGGTCACGTCGGGGCCAATCTGGCAGTTTGGTCTTTTGGAAAGAGGGCAGAAGAGAATCACGAAGGACACTGAGGAGTACCAGTTGCCGCGAGATCTGGAGCAATTGGCAGGTATATTGGCGGGACTGCTGGGCGAAAGCGAATCTGAACAGGACAAATCCAAGCGCGAAGGAGAGAAGCTGTCATGGGCGAACAATTAGCAATGCAGGGGGGCGCGCCTGTGCGTACTCTGCCCTTTGGACCAAGTCACTACTTTGGCGAAGAGGATATCGAAGCACTCTCGGAGGTGATCAATTCAGGTGCACTGGGAAAGGGGCCGAAGGTAGCGCAATTTGAGCGAGAGTTCGCGGCGCGCCACGGTGTCGCCCATGTTGTTACGGTAACCTCGGGCACGGCGGCGATGCATACTTGTATCGGCGCGATCAACCCCGATCCTGGCGACGAGATCATCGTCACGCCTTGGACATCCGGGGGCAGCATCATCGGCACTCTGCTCCATAACTGTGTGCCGATATTCGCGGACGTCGACGACACGTACACGTTGGATCCGGCCGACGTCGAGGCCAAGATTACGCCAAGGACGCGCGCTATTATTGCCGTGCATCTTTTTGGCAACCCCTGTGATATGGCGGCGCTGCGCGAGATCGCGGACCGCCATAAGATCTTCCTGATTGAGGATTGCTGCCAGGCTCACTTCGCGGAATACCAGGGTAAAGTGGTCGGCTCGATGGGTGATATCAACGGCTTCAGCTTTGGCGGCAAGCATCTCTCTGCCGGAGGCGGCGGCGCAATCATGTCGGATATTGAGACGCTATGGGAACGGGCCTTGATCTTCTCTGACTGCGCTCTGCCCCGCGGCGGGGGACCGTTCGAGGGGCGACCCTACGCAAACTATTTCCTGGCGCCCAACTACAAGTTGAATGATCTGATGGCTTCGGTCCTGATCGCGCAGTTGAAGAAGGTGGACGGCTATATCGAGAAGAAGATCCAGGCGGCGGAGCGGATCATCGACGGGGTATCGGATATCGAGGAGATCACGCCGCAGCGGGTGCGGGAGGGGGATCGGAATTCGTATTGGGTGTTGGGAATGTCTTTGGACACCGACTCGATGGAGTGTGACGCGTGGGAGTTTGCGGAAGCGCTCCAACATGAGGGCATCCCCGCCGGAGGGCCGTACATCGGGTCGGGCAAGGAGGGGCCACTCTACCGCAACGAATTTCTGGCGGGGCCGAACTGCTACGGGCGCAGCCACTTTCCGTTCGACTATAAGCGGGACAAGCCGGTCGACTACAGGTTGGTTGAATGCCCGAATGGAGAGAGGCTGATGCGGCGCGGATTCAGCTTCGGGATGCAGCCCAGCCTTGACGAAGAGGACACGGCTGACATTGCGGCAGCGGTGCACAAGGTATTTGGGCATTTCCGCAAGCGGATAACTGCAGTGGTCGGTGGTTAGTGGTCGGTGGTCAGTGACTGCAGTGGTCAGGGGTTTTCCTCTTATCCTGAAGTTTCTCATTGGAGCCGGTCGATGACACGTGAGACGAGCGAACAGACGCCGATCTGGTGCGGCATCCACTATTTGCTGTATCTGCGGCAGGCGGGCGCGGAGGAGGATTGTGCCCGCTTCAGCCTGTTTCAGACGGAGTATAGCCCGGCGGGCGGCGGACATGCGGGATTCTTGTATATTGATGCCGAGAGTTTTCCGTCTGCGCCGGCTAACGGCGTCTACACCGACAACCCTGATATGGCGGTGTGGATGTACAACAGGATGTATCGAGACAGCGACAATCCACTGGCGGAGTGTGGGGACAGGATTATTACGTCGCGTTTCGGCCGTAGCGGCGATATGCGCAGAAGATTGAGCTATTCGATGGACACCGCGGAGTGCAAAGTTGATGCGACGTGGGCCGGACTGGAGCCTCCCTTTGTTCACCACGGCATGGCGGGGGGGTCCGGTCTTTACACTTACTGTCTGTTTGTTGTCGCCAATCGGGCCAGCATCCTGGTGAATGGGGAGGCCGTTCCCGGGACGTTATACGCCCGCCAGGACTGGATACCGCTGGTAGGGAGGCCGCTCAGTTCGTGTCTCCTGGCGGACGAGATTTGGGCCCAGCCGTGAGACGCAAACGGTCTACGGTGGGAAGTTGTTGGAAGGACAAGCCAGTTACAACCAGTAGTTGGAGAGAGCGTCCACAATGAAAAAGCTGAGATTTGCTCAAGCCGGTGTTTCGCTGATGCACGCGAACATGTACCGGGACACGCTGATGTTGTTGCCCAATGAACTCGAACTGGTTGGGTTTTACGATCCCGACCCGGAAGGGGTAAAGGCCAATTTGAAGGCCGATGTACAGGGAGTTCCCTTTTACGACAGCCTGGCCGATCTGCTGTCGCAGGGCAGGCCCGATGCGGTGATGGTTTCCACATATTTGAAGGATATGCCCTCGTGGATGGTGCAGGTGGCCGAGGCCGGTGTGCATGTTTGGGGTGAAAAGCCGTTCGCGGTGCACTCCAGCCAGTTGGCGCCGGTCGCGGAGGCGGTGCGCCGCAACAATCTTCACTTTTCGTGCGGCTATACGTGGCGCTTTCACCCGATTGCGAACTTGATCAAGAAGACGTGGGCGTCCGGACTGATAGGAAAGCCGTATTCGATCGAGCTTCGTTTCCTGACATCGAGCGTAGCCAGGCGCAACCCGCAGACCTGGTATTTCAGCCGCGAACAAGCGGGTGGGGGCATTCTCAACTGGTTGGGCTGTCACTGGCTTGACCTGATGCGCTACCTGACGGGCGCGGATGTAGAGCGGGTTGCTGCGATCGAGGCCAACGTGGGTGGGCATGATATTGACGTGGAGGATGCGGCGGCCGTTTCTCTGGGCTTCGACAACGGGATGATTGGCAGCCTCCATGCCGGCTATTTCACATCGGGCGACGGCGAGATCTCGATCGGACTGCGCGGGTCGCAGGGTTGGGTCAAGTGGGAGGTGGACGAAGGTCAGTGCACGATCAAGAGCACACACCCGGACTGGTCGGCGGCGCCGACGCGCAGGTTCGACATACCCTCAGCGCCGGTTCCCGGCTATGGGGCAGAGGGAAGAAGCTCGATACAGGCCTTTGCGGCCGCGATCCGCGGCGAAGGGAGCAGCGGCTACACGGTAGAGGAGATCATCAAGTCACTCCAGATCATCGAGGCTGCCCATGAGTCGGCGGCGGAGGGGAAGACGGTCCTATTATGAACAGTTCAGAACCGTTGCGCGTCGCGGTGGTGGGCTTGCGGATTCACGCGGGCGGGCTGGAGCCTGAAGGCAATCACGGCCTGATCAAGTCCTTCCATGCGCAGGAAGATGCCGAGGTGGTGGCATACTGCGAGTGGGATGCGGACGAGGAAGCGGCGCTGGCGAGCCTGGCGCAATACGATCCGGAGGCTCGGATTTTCACCGATCTTGGCGACCTGTTGGAGTGGGGAGAGTTTGACGCGGCGGTGGTGATGCTGTCGCCGGTCGAGGCGACGGGCGCCACGATACGTCTGGCCGAGGCGGGCAAGCATATGTTCATCGAGAAGCAGGCGGCGCGCACGGCGCCGGAGCTGCTGCCGCTTTGCCAGCTGGCGCAGGAGCGCAACCTAGTAGTTCAGGCCGGCTATCCCTGGCCGCGTCATCAGGTGGCGCAGGAGATCCGCCGCTGTCTGGACGAGGGCGTGCTCGGGAAACTGCTGGCGATGGAAGCGAGGCTGGTGACGGTTCAGGTTGGGCCGGGGCTGCGCGAGCCGGAGCATTGGATGTACCGCCGCGAGACGGAGGGGGGCGGAATCCTGCATATGGAGGGCGGCCACTGGCTGACGCTCTTCCAGATGTTTGCGCAGGCGCGGGTGCGCTCGGTGACAGCCCTGTGCAGCCGCCGCACGGATGCGATTCAAGAAGGGGTAGAGGATGCCGCTACGGTGGCGTTGGAGTATGCCAACGGCGTTCATGCCTGTTTACACATGGGTTATCTGTTGAGCGGGGTTGGCCCGCGCAACGACACATTTATGGCTGTGCGCGGCCAATTGGGGGCGGCGACGTGGGGGCCGGTGGGTGACGGCCTGCTGACAGTGTCCAGCGCGGCGCCGCAGTGGCAGGGGGCGCCGGAGCGGACGTTTAACATGCCGACGGCGCCGCGGGCCGTGTACGCGGAGCAGTTTGGCTATGAGTATGTGGCCGATTTTGTGCGGGCGGTGCGAGAAGGCGGCAAAGCAGTGGTGAGCATCGAAGACGCTCACCACTTCCTGCAGATATTTGATGCCGCTTACGAATCATCGCGGACGGGCCGACGCGTCGATCTGCAATAGCCGGCGGCCGCGAGTTTTGCCAGCCGGTGACCTCCCGAGGTTCTGCGGCCCAGGGTTTGCTCCTATACTCTGCCGGGGTACTCCTTGCCGCGAATCAGCATGAAGCGAAACTCGCCGCGCGGTTTCTGGCATTCGGTCAAGAGACGGGCTTCTTCATCTTCGATGCCAAGGTACATGGTTTCGGCGCGGATGTAGTGAAGAGCAAGGCCGCGGCGGCGGTGGGGGGTCGAGTTGGCGCCGGTGCGATGGAAATTCAGGCCGTGATGGAACATACAGCTGCCGGCGGGCAGTTCGACAGAAACGGGCTTGTTCACGAGCGGGTTTTCGAAGAACCTTTCTTTGTAAGCAGGATCGATCGGGCCCCATTTGTGGCTGCCGGGAATGACGGTCATGCAGCCGTTGGCGACGGTGGCGTCGTCGAGGGCCACCCAGCAACTCACGTGCTCCTGGGGCGCGAATTGGTGCCAGGCCATCGAGTCCTGGTGCCAGTGGGTCACTGTGCCGTGAAAGCGAGGTTTCATCATCAACTGGTCGGTATAGAGCTTGATGTTGGGGCCTAAAAGGTTTTCGATTACATCGACGATCTCCGGTTTGCGGGCGATCCGTTCGAATTCGTCGTCGAAGTAGCAGAGTTGAGTCATTTTGCGGACGGCGTCAAGCGGCTCAACATCGGCGGGCAGGCCGTCACGGAATTGGGCCTCGAACTGGATGTAGCGGGGCGGCACGTGATTGACCTCACCACTGATGATGGCTTCGCTGCGTTTGCGCACCGCTTCGAGCTCCTCGTCCGAGAGGATGCGGTGATAGGGGAGATAGCCTTTTTGCCAGAAGAATTCTTTTTGTTCGTCTGTCAGGGCCATGGAGTGAACTCCTTTTCGAGTTTTCGGTTTTTCGTGGTCGCCGGCAGCCGAGCGACAGGCATCTTTTAACTAACAGCTAGAGTATACCGAAGAGGTGAAATTGCTGTCAATCAGTTATTGGGCGTTTACGCCAGAAACCAACCGCGACCCGCGAAAAACAGTTATTCCTGCCCAGGGGAAGAGAAAATGATACGAATAGGCATGATCGGAGCGGACAGTACGCATACGGAGGCTTGGACCCAGTTGGTCAACCTGGCCGACAGCCCGTTGTTCGGAAGGGCGCAGGTCGTCAAACTGTGGGGAGAGGATGCGGAGCAGGCAGGCGCGAAGGCGAAGCAGTGGCAGATTCCCGCCGTTGTCGGCACGCCGGAAGAGGCTCTAACGGATGTTGACCTGGTGATGGTCGTCAACCGCTACGGCGACGACCATCCTCCGTATGCCAGGCTTGCGATTGAGGCAGGGGTCCCGACTTTTGTGGACAAACCCTTTGCGAATGACATGGAAGAAGTTCACAGCCTGGTCTCTCTGGCCGCGGCACGGGGTGTGCCGTTGATGTCGTGCTCGGCGCTGCGCTATGCAGGGGAGGTCCAGGACTTGCAGGCGAAGATTGCGGGTTTTGGCGCGCTGAACTGCGCCATTGTCAGCGGCGCGGCTGCCGGCGATTTCCCGGACCCGCGCGCCATGCACCCCTTTTTCTATGGCATCCACGCGGTTGAGCTGGTGCATACGTTGCTGGGGGGCGGTGCCGAGGCTGTTAGCACGCGGCGCACTGAACGCTGCGATATCGGGCTTGTCCACTATGGAGATGGACGACAGGGGGTCGTCAATCTGCTGCACGCGACGCCTGGCCTCTATCATGGCGCGGTTTATGGCGCGGAGGGTTGGGGAGAAGCAGATATCGTCGACGGAGATCGATTCTATACTGAAACGCTGGCACGAGTGATACAGATGGCAGCCAGCGGCGAACCGCCCTTTCCCATTGCCTGGTCGGTTGAAGTTATGGCGATGTTAGCGGCGCTGGTTCGTTCGGCCGAGGAGGGCGGACGAACCATACAACTCAGCGAATTTGGGCAGTAAGCTGTGATCGGCGGCCAGTGAACTGCACAAGCCAAAAATGAAGGCAACATTTAGATGACAAATTCACCTTTGAAGATTGGAGTCGTCGGCCCGGGCCGGATGGGGCGCGTTTACGCACGGCTGGCGAGCGAATTGGCTGAGACCCATCTGGTGGCGGTGAGCGGCCGCAGTGAAGGGTCCACCAGAGAAGTCGCCGAGCAGTACGGGGTTCCCGGGTATCCCAATGTGGGACACGAGAAGATGCTGGCCAACCACACGGAGATCGAGGCGGTGGTGGTGTCAGTGTCCGAGTGGATGCATACGGCGCCGGTATTGGCTGCGCTGGAGGCTGGCAAACATGTCCTGGTGGAGAAGCCGATGGCGGTCTCGGCGGCGGACGCGCAGATGATGGTGGATACGGCCGAACGGGCCGGCGTGCGGCTGATGGTCTGCCAAAGCCTGCGCTTCGACCATCCCTACGCGGCGATGCGCCAAGCCGTGGCGGCGGGCGAAATCGGCGAGGTGATGCACCTGTACTCGCGGCGCAATACGATTGAACTGGCCGCCGCGCGGGTGTTGGGCAAGTTCTCGCTGGCCTACTGGCTGACGCCGCACGACATCGACATGATGTTGTGGACGGTGGGGCGTCCGATCACAAGCGTGAAGGCGTATTCGCGGGAGAAGGCGAAGGGCCGGCAGGACTTTATTATTGCTGTGTTTACTTTCGATAATGGGGTTGTGGGCGTGCTGGAAACTTCATGGAGTACGCCGGCTTTCAGTGGACGATCGCAGGCCGAGCATTTCAGCATACACGGCAAGCGCGGCGCGGCCGAAGTGTTGGGCCACGAAAACGCGGTTGCGATCTATCACGTAGACGGCCAACCGGACTATCCCGATGTAGGCTATACGCCTGTATTGCATGGCAGGCAGGAGGGGATGTTCCGCTCTCTGTTCAGCCACTTCGTCGGCGTGGTGCAGGGGAAGTGGGAGCCGATCGTCACCGGTCGAGACGGCCTTGCCGCGATTCAGGTGGCCTCGGCGCTCGAGCGTGCGTTGGAGAGCGGCCGCGAGGAAACGGTGGAACGGTGATCAGTGGTTTGAAGCGTTACTGCCAGTTGACGGCAGACAACTGCGGCTACGGGATGAAGGACGAGGTATGACGGTTTTCTGGGGAATTCTAGGGGCGGGCAAGATCGCGGAGAGCCAGATGGCGCCGGCGATAGCCGCGGCGCCCGGGCACGAGTTGGTCGCGGTGATGCGGCGGGAGTTGGATGCGGCGCAGCGGTTTGCGGACAGACACGGGGCGCGGCGCGCTTACGACAGTGTGGAAGCTCTGCTGAGCAGTTCCGAGATTAACGCCGTCTATGTTGCCACGCCGCCCCACCTGCACGCCCATCAGACAGTTCTGGCGGCGCGGGCCGGCAAGCATGTGCTGTGCGAGAAGCCGATGGCGCTGACAACTGGCGAGGCCCGCCAGATGATCGAAGCGTGCCGCGCCAGCGGGGTCTTGCTGACGATTTGCCATTACCAGCGTTTGAACGCCCGTCACCAGCGCATCAGGAGTCTTGTGGAGGAGGGCGCGATCGGCCAGGTGACCGCGGCGCGTATCAACTTTTCCGAGCGTTTCCCGCCACAGCCCGGAGTCTGGCATCACAGGCCGGAGATCAGCGGGGGCGGCCCGCTGATGGACCTGGGCATCCATTGCATCGACCTGCTGCGCTTTCTGTGCGGTCCTGTCGAATCGGTGGCGGCGCTGGTGGAGACACTGGTTGACGACTCACCGGTGGCGGACACGGCGACGCTGCTGTTACGGATGGCCAGCGGCGCACAGGCGGTAGTCACCAGCCACTGGACAACTGCCAACCATGAACCGGAGCGCACGAACGGCGTGGAAATCTGCGGTACGGAGGGATCGATCGCGGCCGCTCCGATTTCGGCCAAAGATTCGGCGGGAACGTTGCAGGTGTTGACGGCGGCGGGGATGCGGGACTATTCGATCGAACCCGGTGGCCTGCGGCCGCACGTGGCGCTGCTGGGCGCGTTTGCCGAGGCGGTTGCCGGCGACGGTCCGAACCCGATTCCTGGTGAGGAGGGGCTGGCGGGACTGGCGGTGGTGGAAGCGGCCAATGAGTCGGCGCGGGGCGGGCATCGTGCGGCGGTGGATGATCCCCCTAGCGGGTATCGTCAATAGACTATCATTGCAGGCAATCGAAACTGCCGGCATCAATTTTCGGGTCAGGGTAGGACAGAACTATGCGCGGCGTTTTTTTCTGGGAGGCGGCGGGATTATCGTTGGATCGGGCCAATCCGTATGGAGGGTTGTTGGCGCGGGCAATGCTCGACGTGGGTGTCGAGTTGGAGGCGGGACATCCTGAGACATTGACAAAGGAGTGGCTGCACGAGAATCAGGGCGAGATCAGTGTCTTGCATCTCAACTGGCCCAACTACATGTATGATGAGCCCGACTTGGCCGGAGCGCTGGCGCGCTGCGCCGAGTTGATTGACAATCTGGCGCTGGCGAGGCTGCTTGGATACAAGGTCGTGTGGACGGTTCACAACCTTTATCCGCATGAGAGCAAGAGCCGCGAGTTGGATCATCTGGCTCAAACTGCCATCACGCATTTGGCCAGCGCCGTGATCGTCCATTGCGGCCACGCCCGCCAACTTGTGCGAAAACATTTCCATCGGACGGAGGGCGTTTTTGTCGTCGACCACGGCAACTTCATGTACCCGTACCCCAACGACATCGGCCGCGAGGAGGCCCGACGGCTGATGGGGCTGAACGATGACAATTTTGTTTTCTTTTATTTCGGCAATGTACGCCGCTACAAGGGGATCGAGCGATTGCTTGAGGTCTTTCAATCGCTTCCGGGCGAGCATTTGCGGCTGCTGCTGGGCGCGAAATTTTACACAGAGTATGGCGAGGAACTGGTTGCATCTGTACCAGAGTCCGAGCACCGGGTGATAATGCGCCCGTCGCGCCACTTTGCCAATGATGAGTTTCAGTATCTCTTCAATGCGGGTGATGTTGGCATCTTCCCATTTCTGGAGGTGCTGACGTCGGGGTCGGTTATCACGGCCTTTTCCTTTGGACTGCCGGTGATCGTGCCTTCGGTCGGGTGTCTGACTGAACTGGTCCCGCCGGAGGCCGGCATTGTTTACGATCCGGAAGATGACGAGGGATTGCGCCGGTCGATGCTGGCGATTCAAGAGCGGGACATCGCCCCTATGCGGGCGGCGGCGCTGGAGAGGGCGCTTGAATTGGATTGGAGGCAGATTGCCAAGCGGACTCGACGGGTGTATGAGAATGGGTAGAAGGAAGGGCGTGCGTTTGTTGAATGTTGAGAGCCGGTTGACTCTTTCAGGAGTTATCAGATGATTGTTCAGGCTGATTTCGGTCCCGAATTCTTACGATATGTACGTTCCAATACGTGTGAGCCACTGTTCCTTTGCGCTGATTCATTGGAAGTATTGCGCGTACTGCCGGCCAAGTCCATCGACTTCTGTATGACAAGCCCGCCATATTGGGGCCAGCGTCAGTATCACGCCGGGGGAATAGGACTTGAAGAGTCGCCCCTTGAGTACATCGAAAACCTGTCAAAGATCTGTCAAGAGGTTCAGCGAGTCCTCAAGCCGACAGGATCATTCTGGCTGAACATTGGGGACAGCTATGAAAATAAGGGGCTGGTTGGTATTCCGTGGCGCGTAGCCCTCAACCTCATTGAAGAACAGGGGTGGATATTGCGAAACAGCGTGGTCTGGCACAAGGTGAAGGGCGGGTTGGACAATACGAGGGACCGGCTGAGAAATGTTCACGAAAATATTTTTCACTTTGTCAGGCAGCGAAAAGGATACTTCTATGACGTTGATGCAATTCGCTCTACACCCCATAAGGCTCGGGTCGCAAACGGGGCAGTCGTGTCTGCCTCTGGAGTAACCGGTGTACGATACAAACGTCAGATTGAACTTTCAACAGAGTTGACGGCGGATGAAAAGAGGGCAGCGAGAAAAGAACTTGATGAGATGTTAAACGCCATCCAACTTGGCGAAATTTCCGATTTCAGAATGATCATTCGTGGTCAGCAGAGAACAACTCACTCAGATGCCGGTAGGGTTTCAGGTCGAGCGCGGGAGTTGGCTTCAAAGGGATTCTACTTTCTTAAATACCATCCCAAGGGCAGCAAACCGGGCGATGTCTGGGATATTTTGCCTGAGGACACGCAAAAGCGAACAAAGCACTTCGCAGCTTTTCCTGAGGACTTGTGCAGAATCCCGATTCTTGCTACATGTCCTCCAGGAGGCATAGTCGTTGATCCATTTTGTGGGACGGGTACAACTTCAATGGTCGCCCGCACATTAGGAAGAAAGTCAATAGGCGTTGACATCTCTGAGGAATACATTGAGATGGCTGAGATTCGCTGTATGAGGTTGTTATGAAGCAAGTCTTGGAGCTTTACGGATTCTCAACTCTCAGTGAGAATGCGAACTGGGAAAGTATATTTGGGTTACAGAACTGTCCTTTTTGCAGGCAGCCGCTGTTCGAAAATCCGAAAGAGCCAACCCGATGTAACAATTGGAACTTGCAGTGTGTCATATGGCCGTGACAGCATCGGAGTCATGATCTGTCCAAACAGGCTTTTGGAACGCAAACAGATATTTCTGGATTGCTTGCATCTTCTCACATTGCATGAACCAGGGAATGAATTACATGTTGTGCAGGAGGTCGCGATTCCCGGAGGCTCAATCGACTTCTTTCTGGTATCGACACGAAACGACAAGGTCGTTGACTTTGTAGCCATTGAGTTGCAGACTCTTGATACAACTGGGACTGTGTGGCCTTTACGACAAAGGTTCTTGTTTGATAAAGGTTTAGCTGACGAAGTTGATGCGGAAGATAGTCGTACTTATGGTATGAATTGGAAGATGCCGGCCAAGACCGTTTTAGTTCAGATGAATCACAAAATCGGTACCCTGGAAAGCCTGAGAAAACATATGGTCTTGGTGATTCAAGACCATTTACTGGCCTATATGAGACGCGAATTTAGGTTTGATCACATTGAAAATGCGCGACTTGGCGACTCAGCCCACTTTCACATCTACTCTCTTGAGAGACGGAAAGATACCACCTATCAACTTAACATGCAGAAACGCTTGAGTACAGATGCCGATGGTATCGTTGCTTGCTTGGGTTTACAAGCAGACCCGAATATCGAACTAGGTCAACTCATTTCTCGCCTGGAATCAAAAATCAGTGGCGACACCTTGCTCCAGATTGGTTGATCCGACGCAGCCAAAACCATTAGAAGAGGTCGCTAGGGAGAATTCGAAGACATCGTGTTGACTCAGTCAAAGTTGAATCCAATGGGCAAGGTCTGCTGTGTTGACTGCTAAGTTGCCCAGAGGAGTATAGCAGGGTATACCGGGAAAATGGAGGTTCCGTGAAGATCACAGAGGTGAAGGCGTTTGAAACAGATCTCGACGCTTTGAAGCCAAAGCGGAAACACGGGGAAGAAGGCAGCTCTCCGAGACCGTCTTACCAATGGGACGGGCTGGAGCCGGCAAGTCCGATGGCGCGTTACCCGGCTTACAAGGCGCGGAGATCCTCGTGGTCGGCCAAGTGGAAGAGCACGGTTTGCATTGTAACGGCCGCTGACGGCACGTTTGGTCTGGGCATCTCCTCTTTTGCCGGGCCTGTCAGCAGAATCATCAATGATCATTTCAGTCCGCACATCGTGGGCGAAAACTGCATGGCCACGGAAAAGCTCTTCGATATGATGTCCCGCCTGGCTACGCCGTACGGAGGTCAAGGGCTGGCCAGCTACGCGATCAGTGCCGTCGATCTGGCTTTGTGGGACTTGAAAGGTAAAGTGCTGGACCGACCGGTTTATGAACTACTGGGCGGCCCGCAGAAGGAGAAGATTTTCTGTTACGCCACCGGCTTCGAGGCTGCCTGGTATATGGAGCTGGGGTTCCGGGCGATGAAACTGCCGTTTCCCTATGGCCCGGCTGACGGCGAGGAAGGCCTGAGGAAAGCTGAGGAGTTGGTCGCTACGGTCCGCGAACAGATTGGCCCAGACGTGGCGTTAATGCTGGACTGCTGGATGGCTTTGGACGTGGATTACACGGTCCGCCTGGCGGAAACGTTACGGCCCTACCGGCTCAGGTGGATTGAAGACTATCTGCTGCCAGATGACACGGAGGGGTTTGCGCAGGTGCGGCAGCGTTTGCCGTGGCAGACTTTGGCGACGGGAGAGCACTGGTATCTGCCGCAGAGTTTTGCGCGAGCGGCCAACCAGCGTTCGGTGGATATATGGCAGCCGGATCCGTTATGGGTTGGCGGGATATCGGCGTGTATGCGCATCTGTCATATCGCGGAGGGGGCTGGGATTGAGGTGATCCCGCATGGGGGCATGAACTCTCCTTATGGTCAGCATCTAGCGTTTGCGATGCCGGCCATTTCCTGGGGTGAGCGGTCCGGCGGCGTCTCTGCGCCCGGCGTGCCGCTTGCTGAGATGGTTACGCTGCCGGGGACGGCAGTCATTGAGGATGGTTATCTCGTTCCCAGCGACGCGCCAGGTTTTGGAATTGAAGTCGACAGGGCCTTGCTCGATAGCCTCTGAGAGAGTTCAAGCACGAAAGAACCGGATTTGAAAGCATTTGGATAGCATGATAATGTTGATGATTGGACGAAAGAACTGACTGCGAGTTCACGTGTGCAGTTACAGGATCGCCACAGACGACAAACTTCCTAACAGACATCCGGCCAGGCTCAAAAATGGATCAAGAAAACTACCACATACAGGTTAGCGGCTTATGGAAGGTGTTCGGCGACAGCCCGGAGCGCGCGCTGGAGCCGGAACACGCATCTAAGAGCCGCGACGACATTCAAGAGGAACTGGACCTTGTTATCGGGCTGCGGGATCTCTCCTTCAGTGTAGTAAGAGGGCAGACTTTCGTGGTGATGGGGCTATCGGGCAGCGGCAAGTCGACCCTGGCGCGCTGTCTGATCAGACTGATCGAAGCTACACAGGGACAGATCCAGTTCGAAGGCGAAGATATTCTGAGCTACTCGCAGGAGGATTTGAGGCAGTTTCGACGCGACAAGATAGCGATGGTTTTTCAGCATTACGCTCTCCTTCCCCACCGCCGCGTGCTGGACAACGTGGCATACGGCCTTGAAGTACAGGGCCTGGACAGGGATGGCCGCTACAAGTTGGCGGCAGAAGCCATCGAAACTGTGGGACTTAAAGGTTGGGAATATTACTACCCGAGCGAGATGAGTGGGGGCATGCAGCAGCGGATAGGGCTTGCGAGAGCGTTGGCGGTCGACCCGGAAGTGCTGATCATGGACGAGCCGTTCAGCGGGCTGGACCCACTCATTCGCAGGGAGATGCAGGACGAACTGGTCATGCTGCAGGGGGAGTTGCAGAAAACAATTATTTTCATCACGCATGACCTGGATGAGGCGCTCAAGTTGGGCGATCGCATTGCAATCATGCGCGACGGCGTTATCGTCCAGGAAGGCACGCCAGAGGAGATCGTGACGCGGCCGGCCAACGATTATGTTTCGGCGTTCGTGCAGGATGTGTCGCGTGCCAAGGTGATCCGGGCGGGTTCGATCATGCAGGAGCCTGCCGTCGTTATTCACGAAGGGCAGGATGCGGGCGCAGCGTTGGCCGCTATGCGGAACAAGAGCGCCGATGCGGCCTATGTCGTGGGGGTCGGTCATATTCTCAAGGGGATTCTTACGCAGGACGAGGTCGCCAATCTGGCAAGCCGACAGGTTGAACTTCTGAAGGTGGCGCAGGACGACGTTTTGGCGACCACCAGCCCCGAAACTTTCATTGATGAGATCATCCCCCTGGCGGCGCAGACGGAGCGCTATATCGCGGTCGTGGACGATGAGGGGCGCTTGTTAGGCGAGATCCACCGACGGGCTTTATTGGCTGGAATGGTCGACTAGCTTCCAGCAGTTCATTCTCAGTCGTTGGGCACTGGCTAATTTGACGGGGAATCCGGAAATCACGTTCGAAATAGCGGGTAGGCAGTTGAAGAGGAGGCGTTGAAATGGCCCAGGGCGATAGCCCGGCGTCGGGCACAGAGCAGCCTGCCAGGCCGCCAGCAGGTATGGATGCAATCAGAATCGAGGATTCGGATCCTTCTCTGCCGCTGCGCGGGGCGGGTATAAAAGAGGTGCAGCCCGACCTCTCT
Source organism: Caldilineaceae bacterium (assembly GCA_965221345.1). Taxonomy (GTDB): domain Bacteria; phylum Chloroflexota; class Anaerolineae; order Caldilineales; family Caldilineaceae; genus Bin5. Next base: position 1,794,428 of record CBDCSD010000002.1, on the reverse strand, counting down.
CAATCGCCGGGCAGCAAGGGGGACACACTTCCCCCCTCCTTCTGGCTGGTCGGATTGGCGCTAGTTATCGCCGTTTGGCTGACAACTTTCGGATTATGGGGAACGGAAATGGAATTCCCCACCACCGTTTCCAGCACCGAAGTAAAAACGGATAACGGCGGCACTCTTGTCCTGGAGAAAACGGTTCGAGAATTAATTGGCGGTGGCATAGACGACGCGGTCGACTGGGTGACGCGAGAGGGCAGTTGGCTGTTTGACGGGATGAGCAACGCGGTTGCCTATGCGTTGGTTGCGATTGAAGACATATTGAAATGGGTTCCCTGGCCGGCAGTTGTGGTGGCGGTGGCTTTTCTCTCCTTTGCGGTAGGACGTTGGAGGCTAATGGGATTCACCATATTCGCCCTGCTGTTCGTCGGCTTCATGGATCTGTGGGAAAACACGATTGACACGATCGCGCTGATGGTGGTGGCGGTGGTGATCGCGGTAACAATTGGTCTGCCCCTGGGTGTACTGGCGGCGCGCAACAGTATGGCGAACAATCTGATGCGCCCTATATTGGACGGAATGCAAACGATGCCCAGTTTCGTGTATCTGCTGCCGGGCATTCTATTCTTCGGACTGGGGAAGCCTGCCGGCATCTTCGCCACGATCATCTACGCGGTTCCGCCGGTCATTCGCCTGACCAATCTAGGGATCCGGCAGGTCTCGACGGAAGCGGTCGAGGCGGCGCATGCGTTCGGAACGACGCCGTTCCAGCTACTGACCAAAGTGCAGATCCCGATGGCGCTGCCGACGATCATGGCCGGCATCAACCAGACCACAATGATGGCATTGGCGATGGTGACGATCGCAAGCATGGTGGCGGCAGGCGGGCTGGGCGACAATGTGCTGCGTGCGTTGCAGAAGAACCAGCCTGGCAACGGCGCCATTGCGGGGCTGGCGATCGTGTTTCTGGCCATCGTTATCGACCGCTTGACACAGTCGGTGGCCCAGGAACAGGAGGACAGGCGCAGCGCGGGGTAAGTGAATTGCATGGCATGACCCCATTGGACGGGCCGCTGTAGTTACTTCGGATTGCGGGAACAGGTGACCAAAGCGGTTCGGCCCTTCTCCGGCAATTTCTCAAGACTGACACACTGTGTGCAAATAGTGGTTCGTCTGCAGACGAGCCAAGTACAAGAAGCCCGTCTACCATAGCCTCAGGTTTTCTCCACTACTGTCACCGCCGGCTCATGCCGGCATTCGTCAGTCCACTCAATGAGAATGGAATTGAATATGCCCACCCAATGCAGGGTACTGATAGTGCTACTCTTCGTCATTGCCATCTGCGGCTGTGTGCCGGCAGAGCAGAGCGTCTCTGACGAGACGGTTGCTCCTTCAAGCTCGATCGAGACAATTGTGTTTAGCGACCTGAACTGGTCAAGCGCCCAGATTCAGAACCGTGTTGCCCAATACATCGTCGAAAAAGGGTACGGATATCCTACCGATGTGGTCTTCGGTGCAACTCTGCCCCTGTTGCAGGGGCTGCGCCGGGGAGATGTCCATGTAAACCTGGAAATCTGGCTGCCCAACATAGTTGAGGCGTGGTATGAAGCGGTGGCCAATGGGGAGGCGGTTGAGATCGGCACGAGCCTGGGACGTGACTGGCAGTCTGCTTTCGTGATCCCCGCCTACCTGCAGGAGCAGTATCCTGAACTGGACAGCATCGAGGACTTGAAGGAAGAACGGTTCAAGGCGTTGTTTGCGACACCTGAAACGGGCGGCAAGGCGCGCTTGGTCTCGTGCGTAATCGGATGGGCGTGTGAGGAAGTCAACGCCGTCCAAGTCGAGGGTTATGGCCTGGAGGACCATGTACATATCATCATTCCGGGCGACGGCGCTGCGCTTAACGCTGATCTCTACGGCGCTTACGAGAAGGGGGAACCGTGGCTTGGATATCAGTGGGGCACTAATGATCCAGCCTTGCTTTTGGATCTGGTCCAGCTGGAGGAGCCGGCGTACAGTGAAGAGTGCTGGTCCACGACCAAGGCCTGTGCTTACGAAGACTCTACGATCGTGATCGCGGTCCATCCAGACCTTTTGGAGGCGGCACCTGACGTAGTAGAGATGCTGCGGGCTTGGGGCTTTCGCATCGACATTTATCGGGAAGTCGCGGCATGGCTAAACGAAAACAGCGATGCAAGCTCAAATGATGCGGCGCTGTGGTGGCTGAACGGCAATGCCGACATTTGGCGTGGCTGGGTAACCGGCGAGGCGGCGGCGGCTATCGAGGCGGCTCTCGAAGCCAATGAGATTCCCGACGGTTGGCCCATTGAGTAGGCTGGTTCCCTGTTATGCCTGTTGTCTATCTCACTCATGTTACGCAGTCGGGGCGTCAAGACGCACTGGTTCCAACTGGCACAAGGCCTCGAAAGCCTGTTGCAGGGCCGAGAGATACAAGTGGGTCTTGAGCGCATAGTGGTTCTTGTTGGTGCGCACCTTGAGCAACTCCAGCTTGGTGAAGGTCCAGAGAGCAGCCACGAAATGATTGGTCTGGGTGGTTGGTGTGCGGGTCGGTGATTTGGCGAGGGAAGCGTTCTGCTTGAGAGAGCGATGATACTCCTCCACTTTCCACCGTTTCTGGTAGATTGTGATGAGTTGGTCAGCTGTCAGGGCGGAATCACTGGTCACCAGATAGCGCACAGCGGTCGAGCCATCTGCGTTTGTGCAGGTCTGACGGAGCAGATAGAGGGGGAAAGATACCTGTTCCAGATAGATGACGGTCACTGTGTTTTCTGGCAAGTCGAGTTGGTTCAGTCGGTGATAGCGACCATGTAGTTTGTCTTGTTGGCAAAGGGCGATTTTGCGATTGGTCTTGAGCGCCATGATAAACTCCTTGTCTAACTTGAGTTTGATATAGCTCATGTTCTCAGCCGCAGCAAACCAGATGTCATTGAGCACATAGCGGAAGGGAATCCGGTTACGCACACAGTTTTGCAGCATGGCGCGATAATGCTCGTTCTTGGTCACCGCACTGCGTCGTTTCATCTTCCCCTGCTTGTCAAGGTACGATTCGGTCTTGGATACCAAGCGATAGGTCACCGGCAACGAGACCTCGCCAACCGTGTACAAAGCGGTGATAAAGTTGATGCCCTTGACCATCCGTCCTTGCGCATGGTCGTAGTGCCAACAGATCAGTTCGTTTTCATCGGTGTAGGGCTTTTCGACAATGCTGTCGTCAATCGTGATGACACCTTCCTCACCTTGCATGGTGCGTACAGAGGGCTTGACCATCTGCCACCAGTCTGCCGGCTCCAGTCGTCGTCGGTTGAGCATGCGACTGACTTGGTCGTGGCTGATCGCCTTGTCCATCAACGCCGACATACCTGTCGCTGTCGTTGCCGAAAATGAACTCAGTAGATAGTCCGAATACAGGTCAAAGAGTTTGAACTTCATGTCTCACCTCCTGACCTTATTCTACCTAACGCGTCATCGACTGCGTAACATCAGTATCTCAGTCAGAAAAGCAGTCAAAGGGCGCGTGATGTGACAGAATTGCTCGGCGGCGTCGCTAGTTCCGCAATCATTTCTGCTTTGACCGACCGAACCTGGCTGCCCTGTAGTCCATACCTGCTTTCATCATTTCATAGCCGGGACAGGCCCTACTGCGTTACTTCGATTGCCCAAAACCGGACATTTCTGATATTATAGGAGGGTATAGTTCAGATCTTGGCTGAATTGAGAGGTGCGAAGTGCCGAAGAGTCTGCGGTTTGTTCATGGTCGAAATTGATTGGGCTGGAACAGTTATATTGCTACGCCATGGAGTTTCCCAGGCTAAACTCAACTCACTTGGACGTCGGCAGCGCCTCTGAAGAAGAAGTGCGGGGCGAATGGCACTGCCAGGTGAACAGGTCAGCAGCTTGGATCAGAAACATACAATTCTGTTACGACGTCAGTGCGTGGGTACGCTAAGGCAAGAGGGCGGAGCGAGGCACGCCGAATTCTTACCTAGCCTTCACCTTTTTGACAATGCTTGTCCACAGATACTGGCCTCAGTAAAACCACTCAACAGGAGGAGAAAATCATGCGAACCCGATATCGAATGCTGGTACTGTTGCTTGTTATCATCGTCGCCGCCGCTTGTGCGCCGGTAGAGCAGAGTGCGCCAAGCGAGGAGGCGGCTGCCGCTCCGGCAAGCTCAATGGAAACGATTATATTCAGCGACTTGAACTGGCCCAGTGCCCAGATTCAGAACCGTGTCGCCCAATTCATCGTGGATAAGGGCTACGGCTACTCTACCGATGTCGTTTTTGGTGGAACATTGCCCCTGTTCCAGGGTCTGCGCAATGGTGACACACATGTTACCCTGGAAATCTGGCTTCCCAACCAGGATGAGGCTTGGAATGAGGCGCTGGCCAACGAGGAGGTAGTTGAAATTGGCGCGAGCCTGGGCAAGGATTGGCAATCCGCTTTCGTCATACCCAAGTATCTGCAGGAGCAGTATCCTGAGTTGGACAGCGTCGAAGACCTTAAAGACGAACAGTTCAAAGAGTTATTTGCGACCGCCGAAACAGGAGGAAAGGCGCGTCTTGTCTCCTGCGTAATCGGCTGGTCTTGCGAAGATGTTAATGCGGCTCAGGTCATTGGCTACGGGCTGGAAGATCACGTGGAGATTATAAACCCGGGCGACGGCGCGGCGTTGAACGCCGACCTTTACGGCGCCTACGAGAAAGAGGAACCCTGGCTAGGATACCAGTGGGGCACCAATGATCCGGCTCTCATTTTGGACCTGGTAAAGCTCGAAGAACCAGCCTATAGCGATGAGTGCTGGTCGGCGGACAAAGCCTGCGCATACGAAGACGCGGATATTCTGATTGCCGTCCATCCCGATCTTGTGGACGGGGCGCCCGACGTTGTCGAAATGCTGACAGCGTGGGACTTCAATATCGAGGTCTATAAAGAGGTGGCCCGCTGGCTGAATGAAAACAGTGACGCCTCCAGCAATGACGCCGCGCTGTGGTGGCTGAACAGCAAGTCCGATATCTGGCGAGGCTGGGTGACCGAAGAAGCGGCCGCGGGGATCGACGCTGCTCTGGCTGCCAACGAGATTCCCGATGGTTGGCCAACGGAGTAGCAGAAGCTACGACTCTTAGCACAGATGTGAGACGTGACTTTCTTAGGGCGGTCCCTTGATGGGGCCGCCCTAATTTTGAACGTTGAAATATTGCGATAGCGGCCGGAACAGTTGCGCTATCTCCCACCAAACAGAGAAAATTCGAATCCAGGTAGAAGGAGAGATGTGTAGAAATGCGAGAGAACCGAGCGAAACACAAGCTGGAACGGGGCGAGACGGTTGTCTGCCTCTCCGGGAACAACTCGACCGACATGATCGACCAACTGGGTCCACTGGGGTTCGACGCGATCTGGCTTGAAGGAGAGCACGGTCCGGTGGATTTCGGTGACATCCCCGACCTGACGCGAGCCTGCGACCTGTGGGGCATGACATCGGTGGTGCGGGTCAACCAGAACAATGAAGGGATAATCTACCGCACGTTCGACTTGGGCGCTCAAGGGCTGGTGGTCCCGCATGTCAATACGGCTGAGGAGGCCCAGGCGGTGGTCAACGCGGCCAAGTTCCATCCTGCCGGCAGGCGGGGCATGTACACGAGCCGCCAGGGATACGGCGTCCCGGACTATGTACACCGGGCCAACGACGAGACGCTGGTCGTTGTTCTGATCGAAGACATCATTGCGATCAACAACCTTGCTGAGATTCTGACTGTCGATCACATTGACGTTTTCTTCGTTGCGCCTAGCGATTTGGCGCAGACGATGGGGCATCTGGGCAATACGGACCACCCCGATGTTGTAGCAACGATAGAAGGGGCGTTTGCGCAGATTATCGCGGCCGGCAGGACAGCGGGCGGGCTTGCCAGTGACGCCAACGCTGCGCATTACGTCAACTTGGGCGTCCGCTTTCTGTTGACCGGCTGGGCGGCTTGGATTGCGTCCGGTGGGCAGGCTTTCAAGGCGCAGGTCGAGAAGGCTGCATAGCGAGTCTTGCGCCTCATATTTTTGAATCCTTTGTTTTCAGAAGCGTATGGGAAAGTAAGTAGAGAAAAGCTTGTCTTATCTCTACTTTTTCTTGGGGCGGTTGCCAGTCCAGAGCTTGCAATGTATTTCCAGGTCATCCTTCGATCAAGGCAGGAGACAGAAATACAGACATAGGTTCGCGTCTGATTTCAACGCCTTCGAGACTGCGACTGATTAGACCCAACGCTTCCAGTTTGCTGACATCTCTTCGAATGGTGCTGTCGGTTTTGCCCGCGTATGCTTTTGCAATTTTCGGGGAAATGTAACGCAGTTGCACGATAGGAACTGGCTCAGTTTTCTCTGCAAGTTCAAATACAAGCTGTCGTCTTCGAATGTCGGTTGGGCTATCTTTGACACAGACTTGGCTGTGGACATAGTTAATCCAATGCACGTGGAACTGCTGCGCTTGGATTGTCTGAATCTGCTCGTCCAGCCCGTCCTTAAAGCCCTGCAGGGCGTACTCGATGAATGGGATGATATTGCCACCAGTGCTGCTGGCCCTGTCAAGTTGCCTGTAGTATTCCGTTCGAGTCTGGTTGTAGTGGTTACTGAGGAGATGCGCCGCCACTGTCGGTACGCCGCTTGAAAGCAGAATTTGAAACTCCACCAAACGTGAGGTGCGCCCATTTCCATCTCCAAACGGATGGATCCATGCGACATAAAGGTGGGCAACGATCGCCTTCAGAATTCCAAATGCAACTCTGCGTAGGTCGTCCTGCGGGAAACTGTTACCATTTAGCCAGCCACAAAGCTTTCCGATCAAGAATTCGCAGTCTTGTGGCGGGGCAGCTCGGTAATTGGCCACACCGACATCGTATTCTCGAATCTGTCCTGGATGTACATCTTCCTTTGGCGGCAAGTCGTGTAAGACACGAGTGTTTAGTTCCTTGATCCCTTCAAGGGTCAGTCCGGTGAGTTCTCCGGATAAGACTTTGCCGGCAATCATATTGCAGGCATCAACGATGTTTCTTATCTCTTGTCCCAGAAACTCTTTGGACTGAGGCAGGTCGAGTTCTCCCTTTATCAACTTAAGGGCATCTTCTTCTGACAATGTGTTTCCTTCTATGGCAGTCGTTGCCAACGCTCCTTTGGCCAGAAACACGCCACGCAATTCGTCGGCGACGGTCGGCAGAAGTTGAACGCTTGCCACCTGTTCACATTTTGCTTGCACTTCTCCCAACTGAAACCACAGCTTATAATCTACCTTGCGCAGGTCAAGACTAAAATTGATCCACGGGTGAGTCTTTTGGAAAGTCCGGGGTTCTGTCATACGCTATTGTCCAATCAGGAACTGCCCTTAACTCCATGAATTGAATAGGGCCCTGCCTTGATAGAGCGAGAGATAAGAGGCGATGATACAGATTCTACAAGGCTCAGTAAGGGAAAACAAGAGACAGACGCTTGGTTCCCAAAGAACAGTTGCTGAAAGACCAAGCGATTTTGTCAAATAGCAAGCACATACATATTGGCACTTTGAGTAACTTTCCAACCGTTGCAAGAGATCAATTCTTTAATCCGCCCAGAAACTCAACATAGGCCACGAAATGACCAGATCCCCACTCATCTCAGACGAGCAGATGTCGCAGATTCGGCACAAGGCAGGGCTGCGGCAGTTTGCGCCGGCGCTTGAACTGTTGCGTCATGAAGTAGGTGACTTTTTTGCCCGCCCAGTAGACGTGCCGCAGCTGCCGGGCGGCTATTATCACGACTACTTCTGCCCGCAGCACGCCGTGCAGCTGATTTTTGAGCCGGACTCTCCTAACCTCCATCGCTGCCCGGTTGACGGCGCGACGTTTAGCGGCGAGCCCTTTGACTCGGCTTGGCGCTGGTCGGTCAACAACAGGCTGGCGGAGTCGGCGCTGCGGCTGGCCGTGCTGTGGAAGCTGGAGGGCGAGGAGAGAAATCGGCAGCGGGTGCAGGAAATTCTGTTGGGCTATGCGGCGGTGTACGATGGGTACCAGGCTTATTCGGGTTGGCGGCCGCCGAACCATGGCGTTGCGCAGTTCAGTACTTTGGACGAGGCGGTGTGGTCGATTCCGCTGGCGTGGTCTTTCGATCTGATCCGATCTACGCTCACGGATTCGCAGCAGGAGGAAATCGTTGACAAACTGCTACTTCCGGCGGCCGACTTTCTGATGGAGCGTCATTTTGGCGGGATTCACAACTTCGCTTGCTGGCACAATGCGGCTATCGGCACAATCGGCGCAGTGACCGGTAGTGAGGAGCTGCTCGCCTTTGCCATTGACGGCCGCTATGGCTTTCATACCCAGGCGCGGGAGGGCATTGTTGCCGACGGCCTCTGGTTTGAAGGCTCGTTCAGCTACCATTTTTACACGGTGGCGGCGCTGCTACTGCTGGCGAAGGCGACGGCCAATTTGCCCAAGTGGGACCTGCGCCAGCATCCGTCACTGGCAGCAGTTTTGCGGGCGCCGGTGTTGTGCGCTTACCCCGATGGCAGTTTACCAGCCACCAATGATTGCTGGTACTTTACCGGCTTGAACGATGACTGCTGCCATGGCGTGCCCAAGGCACCGGCCTTTTATGAGATTGGATACGCCTGGTTCGAGGAGGAACTATTCGGTCAGGTGCTGACGCGAGCATATCAACACGGGCCGCGCGAAAGTCTCGACGCGCTGTTGTTCGGCGCGCTTTCGGTGCCTGCGGGGGGATTCCCTGCGCTTCCCAGCGTGCATATGCCGGCCACGGGCTATGCAGTTTTGCGTTCGAATCCGGACGGGAATGGGCAGCCGTCTCCGGCAACAGAGCAGTATGCTTTGCTCAAGTACGGGCTGCACGGCGGCGGCCACGGCCACCCGGACAAGTTGGGGCTGACTCTCTACGCACAGGGCAGGCGCCTTGCTCCGGACCTGGGCACGCCTGGCTATGGCATCGACCTTTTTCAAGGCTGGTACCGCCAGACGATCAGCCATAATACTGTGATCCTGGACGGCCGGTCGCAGCCGCCGGGCGCGGGAAGGGAAAATGCCTTTCGCGCAGATGGGCCCTTTCAGATTGCTGACGCAACGATGGAGTGGGGCAACGATGCCGTCCCCAGTATCGACGTACCAACTAACGGCGTCAGCGGGGACGCGGTTGACACGTACGCCGGTGTCACTATGCGCAGGGTAGTGCTGGCGCGTCCCGATTACCTGGTAGACATTTTTGTGGTCGACGGCAGAGAGGGGCGCCGGATAGACTGGGTTTTCCGCAACGCCGGTGCGTTGGCGCCTCTTGCCAAAAACCTTGTGGCGGGAGCGGCCGAACTTGAGGGCGAGGGCTACGAACATCTGCACGGTCTCCAGCGCCATGCATTAGAGGGCGATACTGCTTTGACCTGGCAGTTGGAGGGGTCGGGCATGGCGATCTTTTTGGCAGAAGAGGCTGGTACAAGCCTTTTCACGGGACGTGCGCCCGGAAACCCGGCAGAGGAGCGCCACGGGTTAATCATCCGGCAGCGGAGGAAGACGCGAGCGGCATTTCTGAGCGTATTCCATCCTTTTGGTGAGGCTCCCCGCATAGACTCTGTTGCGTGGCATGGCCGCGACCTTCAGGGCGCGGGCTGGGCGGCGTGTACGGTGGAGGGGGCGAAAGGGCGGGACCTGTGGACCATTCGCTTGCGTCCAGAAGCGGTCATCCCCACCGAGCTGGCCGAGCTTCCGGCAGACAACCGCTTCACATACACGCTGGAGAGTTGAGCCATGAAAGACAAGGTAGAAAAGCTGGCCCTTCATGGGAGTGTGCCGGTACGGGAGACGCCCTTGCCACCGCGCGGGCATATCGGAACTGAGGAGAAAGAGGCGGTTATCGCCTATTTGGACCGGGTAATAGCATCGGGGACGCTAGGCGCCTACCAGGGCGAAGAGGAGGAGGCCTATTGCGCCCAGTTTGCTGAGTACCTGGGGGGAGGATACGCGGACGCGGTCAGTTCTGGTTCGACGGCCATCTACGTGGCGTTGAAGGCCTTGCAGTTGGAGGCGTTCAGCGAAGTCATCATCGGCCCCTTCACCGACCCGGGCGGCATGATGCCGATCCCTCTGCAGAACATGGTCCCGATGATCGCCGACTCGGCGCCGGGCAGCTACAACACTGGGCCGGAGCAGATCGAGGAGTTGATATCAGCCCGCACAAGCGCGGTCATCGTACCTCATATTGCCGGCGAGCCGGCCGACATGGGCGGCATTATGGAGGTGGCGCGGCGGCACGGCATTCCGGTGATTGAAGATTGCGCGCAGGCGCACGGTACCCGGTTCAGGGGTCAGTTGGCTGGGAGCTACGGTGACATTTCAGCCTTTTCCACTATGTCAGGGAAACACCATAGCTCGGGCGGGCAGGGCGGCATGGTCTTTACGCGGGATCAAGCGCTCTACCAATCGGTTCGGCGGATGGCCGACCGCGGCAAGCCCCATTTTTTGCCGGAAGGCGCCACCAACATCGAAGCGACGCTGAACTTCAACCAGACCGATGTGGCGGCGGTGGTGGGGCAGGTGCAGTTGCGCAAACTGCCGGAGATGGTCGAGCGTAGGCGGGCCATCGTCGGCCAGTTGATTGAAGGCATGGCAGATCTGGAGATGATCGCGCTGCCTCAGGGAGGGCGGGACTTCGAATCCAGCTATTGGTTTTTGCCGGTGGCGTTTTACCCGGAGCGGGCGGCGTGTGACAAGGAGACTTTCTGCGAGAGTCTGCGCGCCGAAGGTCTGCCGGTTACGGACGACTATCGATCCGGGATGCCACACCGACAGACGTGGTATATGGAACGGCGGGTATTTGGCAGCAGCGGCTACCCCTGGGCCAGCCCCTTATACAAAGGCGACCCGAATCGAGGATTCCCGTGCCCCAACGCACAGGCGATGCTGAAGAGCCACTTCACCATGTCATTGCACGAGAACTGGGGTACGCGAGAGATCGACGACGTGATCGCCATCTTTCACAAGGTTGCTGCTGCCTATACGCCGGCCTGACGCGGATGAAGGGGTGGTGTCTTTATTCGTTGCCCCACGGGAAAGATGGAATTCTCAATTTCCGGTCGGCGGCTGGCAGTTCGATGCGGGCGCCATGGCGAGCATGCGACAGGTGAATAGCGAAGCCGATTTCAGTAGCGCGTCTTGCCTCTTCCACGTCACAGGCGGTCGTGCCGCCGTTGGCAACGGCGTTGACCAGGTCGCGCACGATGGCGGCGCCGGCGGGGAAGTCGCCAACCGGTTGGGGGATATCCAGCGGTTGCGGCGGGGTACCGCCGTCTTGCCATTGCCACGCCTGAAGCCCATCGTCAACAACCGTCAAACGCCCCTGGTCGCCGATAACATCGAAGGCCGGCCGCTGGCTGCCGCCGGGCGTGAAATAGAGTTGGACGTCTCCGGTCAGCCCCACCATACAGCGACCGGGGGGATCCAGGCGGCGGCGGGAATCTGGCGCTTCGCCGGGGAGATTGTCGACAAACCCGCTTACCCATAGGGGTTCGAGATCGCCGACCAAGTGGAGGGCGGCGTCATACCAATGGCAGCCGTGGTTGATCAGGTTGGGGATGCCGTAGATTATAAGCGACTGGACCTGGCCGACGATGCCATCGCGCAGCAGTTCGGCCAGACGGTGGTAGGAGATGAGCCAGCGCCGGTCCAGCCCGAGTGCCAGGGGGACGGCGGCGGTGCGGCAGGCATCCAACAGCCGGTCGGCCTCTGACAGGCTGGTTGCGAGAGGTTTGTCGCACAGGATTCCCCGCACACCAGCCGCGACGGCCTGCTGGATCTGATCGGCGTGCATCTTTTGGCTGGTGGCGACGCAGAGAATATCAGGTTGTTCCTGTTGCAACATGCGGCCAAACTGATCATAGGCGGCAACCTGGTCTCCCCAGCAGTCTTGAAATGCCTGGCGGGTGTCGGCGCCCAGGTCGAAGACGGCAACGATTTCGGTGTCGGGCACGGCATCGAAGGCCGAGGCGAAGTTGTGGTTGGCCGGCTTTTTGTCGAGCATGCGATGGCAGCCGGCGATGGCAACGCGGCAAGTCTGGCCCATTTTCAGTTCTCCTCTGCGGACAGCTGCGCGGATGGTACGGAACTGTATTTTTTCTCTAGTTCGATCAGCCGTTGCTGATGCGATTGGCTATACTGCCATCCTGCAGCTCGTATACTTCGGTGGCAAAATCATCACTGGCCGGGTCATGGCTGGCCATCAGTACGGTGATGCCTTCCTCTTCCACCAACTGGGCGAACAGCTGAAGAATTTGACGGCCGGTTTCGCTGTCCAGATCACTGGTCGGTTCGTCAGCGATCAGCATGGCCGGGCCGTGCGCCAGGGCACGGGCGATCGAGAGACGCTGCTGTTGGCCGCCTGACATTTCAAACGGTCGATGGTCGGCCCAGCGGCCAAGCCCAACCAGTGAAAGACAGTAGGCGGCTCTCCGTCGGCGCTCCGCAGGCGAAACTTGCAAGATACGCAGGGTCATTTCGACATTTTCCTGAGCCGACAGGGTAGGAATGAGGGAAAAGGCCTGAAAGACGAAGCCGATGTACAGTTGCCGGATCTGGGCGCATTCATCGGCGGACAACAGGTTGATATCCTGGCCAAACAGAGAGACGCGGCCTGCGGTTGGCGTGTCCAGGCTGCCGATCAGGTTGAGCAAAGTTGTTTTGCCGGAGCCTGACCGGCCGCGGAAGAGTGCGAAGCAGCGCCGGGGAACGACGAGATCGATGCCGCGCAGGGCATGTACAGACTGATCGCCGACGGCATAGATGCGCTGGAGATCACTGACTTCGACGAGGGGTCCGTTGTAGAATTCGGATATCGCCGGCGAACCGGAGTTGGCGGTACTGCTATCCGGCGGGGGCCCAGAGGTCCCCAAGTTTGAACGGGCAGGCACGGCCCCCAGATCCCACTGGAGAGATTCATGCTGACCGCCGGCGGCGCCGGTGTCATCTTCGCCTTCTTCGGGGGAGGATGCAAAGCCACTCGACCAGGGATTGGATGCCTGCTCTGTGAGAGGAACTTCCTCCAATTCACGCGGGGCACTTCGCCAGAGTCGCCGCCACCAGGAGACGCTGCGGTGTGGCGTAGGATCCTGGCTCAAGGTCGAAGTGTCGTCCTCCGCAGCTGCGCCGATTGCAGGGGTGAGGGCAGTCTCATCGGCCGCGGGGCCGGAATCGGTTGTCAAGGCGAACTGTTCTTGCGCTTGCCGAATCAGGATGCCATCTTCGACCAACTGCACGACCGCTCTGCGACCGATGCCGCGCTTTTGCAGATACTCGTGCGGCATCTGAAGCCGGCCGACCGAATCGAGGACGACACGCTCTTCGAGTTGCAGATTGACATCATCGGCTCCGGCAAACGGCTCTTCCAAGGGGAGCGCCTCGCTGCTCTCGCCGTTTATCCCTTCCTGGGACAGTTGTTCCTCCAGCATCCCGCTGTGGGCCTGGCGCACGGTTTCGGTACTGATCTTGCCGTCCCTGATACCGATAACGCGGTCAACAACGCGGGAGATATCGCGATCGTGGCTGACGATGATGCTGGTAAGGTTGAAGCGTCGATTCAACTCGCGCAAGAGCTGCCAGATCTGGTTCGCTGTAATCGAATCTACCTCGCCGGTCGGTTCATCGGCCAGCAGGATTTGGGGCTGGTTGGCCAGTGCGACGGCAATAGCGACGCGCTGTTGCTGGCCACCGGAAAGCTGTGCCAGGCGATGGTCGCTGTGGCTCAGTAACCCGACTGCGTCGAGCAGTTCGCGGGCGCGCTGCGCCGGCGGGGCGGTGCGCGCGCGGGCTGCGATTATGGGCAGTTCAACATTTTCCTGAGCGGTCAAATAGGGGATCAAGTTGCGCGCCGACTGCTGCCAGACAAAGCCAACGTCGTGCAGCCGATAGTTCTCCAATTCCCTGTCCGGCGCCTTGAGCAGGTTGCGCCCGTTCACCGTAATCTGCCCGGCTGAGGGACGGTCCAGGCCGCCGATGATGTTGAGAAGAGAGGACTTCCCGCTGCCGCTGGCGCCGATGATAGCCATCATTTCGCCGCGGCGGATCTCCAGATCAAGGCCCTGGAGGGCGACAACTTCGAGCTCTTCGATCTGGTAGATTTTGACCAGATTGTCACAAACAACCAGGGGAGCGTTGGCTGCGCCGGCAGCTTGTACCATGCTGTTACTCCCTCTGCCCCATGCGCAGGACCTGGAAGAGATCGCGCCGAGTGCTCCAATAGAGAATAATCGACTGTGAACCCAACAACGCGCTGCCGAAAACAAGGGCGAGGATGCCGATCTGGCCCCAGGCGATGTGGCGCAGAAAGGGCGGCAAGGCAAAGATGGGGTCGCCGCTGACGCGGAAGAAGGGTACAAAGAGGAAGGCGGTGGCGATGCCAATCACAACCCCCCACAGGACGCCAAAAAGGATGACGCCAAGGTATTCGACCCCCACCATTGCGAGGACGAGCCGTGTCTTGAGGCCGACCGCGCGCATGACGCTGATCTGTTGCAAGCGGCCTTGAAGGGAGGCATAGGTATAGACCAGGAGACCGAGGCTGGCCAGAAGGGTGGAGGCCAGGAAGCCGACCGACAGGATGCCGTAGAGACCGATGCGCTCAACTCTTTCCTCGTCGAGGGTGAGAAGCGCGCGTGCGTCGCGGATGCGGATCGGATGGATCCCGAGATCCTTGAGGCTGTCGACAATTGTCTGGGGGACGGCGTCATCGCGGGTCGTCATCCAGATCTGGTGCAGACTTTCATCGCCGACCTGCTCGAACAGGTAGCCCAGATTGCCGACGAAGACCTCAGTATCCTCGGGATAGGCAGTAGGAAAGTAATCGTAAGCGCCAACAATCAGGAACTCGTGTTCAAAGGAGCCGTAGTTTATCGATATGTCCAGCTTGGTAGTCTGTCCTTCCAAGAGGCGGCTGCGTTTCAGGAAGTTACGCGAGACGAGGATTCCGTTGGGATACATACCGAGTCGATTCATCAGTTCGCCCAGGGAAGCCCGATTGAAATCCGAGCGATGAAAGGCGACGCGGGGGAAGTCGTAACGGTCGATACCGAGAAAGACGGCGTCGATCTGCCGGGAAACACTGGTCCTGGTTTTAAAGACGGCGACGCGGGTTGCGTCTTCGACGCCGGGAATTCCCAGATAGTCATCGACGGGCAGCAACCAGGCGCTGACCACTTCCGGATCCGGCTCCTCTCCGGGGCCGCTTGGTCCCCCCATCTCCGGGGGAGGTATGCCCTGCTGGAAGCGGTAGTCTGCGCCGACCTGGTAGTGGATGCGGTCCGCGAGCCATTGGTCGAGGCTGAGGGCCATGGAGGCGTAGAAGGCACCGAGGCTGAGGCAGACCATTGTCAGGAAGAGGCTGCCTGAGTAGTGTCTGCCCTGGCGATGCAGTTGGGTGAGGCCCATGTAGGCGACGAAGGAGCGGAGGCGGTTACCCAGGCGATCGACCGGCCCCATGAGCAGTGGAAAGAGATGGGTCAGCACGAGAGCTGAGGTAAAGACGAAAAGGGAAGGGGCCAGGAGCAGAAGCGGATCGCGAAATGGATCGCCGCTGGGCTCCCAGCCGATGATGCCGAGTGTGCCACGCTGGCTCAGTTGGCGATAGGCGTACCAGGTTAGCACGATAAGAGCGCCATCGCCGGCGAGCAGAAGTGTTGTAATCGCTGCGTGCGGACGGGAGCGGCTGCGCAGATGTTGAACAATGCCGCCGCGTGCGGCGCGCAGGGCAGGTATGCCTCGTGCCAGCACAAGCAGTAACAGAGCCAGGCCGATGAGACGCCAATCTACTTCCAGGAGAGTGGCCGGGATGCCGGCGCGAGGCGTAAAGACGAGAAAACCGGAAGCCAGACCCATCGCGCGGGCCATGACATACCCGGCGCCCAGGCCGAGCGGAATACCGACGGCGAGCAGGAGCAGTGTTTCGAGCAGGATGAGGAAGGCAACAAAGCGCCGACCGGCACCACGTGAGGCGAGAATGGCGACCTCTTCCTGTTGAAACTGGGCCGTCACATGCGAAAGAATCCACAGGAAGAAAAGCAGCAGACCAATGGCAGGCAGGCTGAAGCCAACCAGAAGCGCGGACAGGCTGGCTCTTCTTTGCAGATAGCGGTTCAGAGGCAGTTCGGGCGAGACATCCATTTTGGCGCCGGGGAAGTGCAGATCGGCGCGACTGGGCACAAAGCGCAGGCCATTGGCGACGGAATCGGCTTGATGCAGGTGCAGGGTTTCTTCGTCGGGGCTGAGGTACCAGACAGCGATGCCGGTTTTACGGCCGATCTCCGGCTCGATGGAGAGGCGATAGACGTTGTCGGTCACGAGGAGGAGCTTGCGCCAGGAGATGGTAGTGGCAGACCAGTAGAAGTCTGAGGGGTCGGCTGGGCTCCAGATACCGGCAACGGTAATGGGAATTGCGCGGCCGGAGGCGCCTTCAATCATCTGGTAGGTTTCACCCACCTGGAAACCCATTTCGGTGGCCTTCTCTTCATACAACCAAACGTGTACGCTACTGTCGCTGCTCTCGGTCCCAAAGGGTAGGCCATCAATGATGTCGATGCGCTCCCGGATATTGTTGACGACGGCAAACTGCACATTTTCGACGATGATATTGTCTTTGAGAACGGTGTAGGTTGGGTCATTTTCCAGCGGCTGAATGACCATTCCGGGGCTGGCGACATAGGTGAGCGTATCGGCGACGGCGAGGCCTGTCTCACTTTCGACGATGCGGCGAAAGTCGGTTTCAAGGCGCAGGGCATCATCCAGCGAAAGGGCGCTGCTTTTGGGCACAATATAGTAGAAGCGCATGGTCAGGGGCGGACGATGGAAGGTGGCGCCGATGGCAGCCAATTCGTCCTGTAGCAGCAGGTAGCTGACCCCCTGCGAAAAGACAGGAATGCTGGCTACCATGCCGATGGCCAGGGCGATACTCAGCAGTGACAGCAGGGTCAGGCTTGGTCGACTGAAGAGTCGACGCAGCGCAAGGCCGAAAAAGGGGAAACGAAAACGCATCTAGCGTCCCACAATGACGTCGCCTTCGGCGAGACCTTCCAGCACCTCGACCATACCCTGGCTCTCCAGGCCTGTGCGGATGTCGATGCGGCGCTGGCGGTCACCATCCTGGACGACGACAAAGGTGCGGCCTCCGAAACGACGCACGGCGGCGGCGGGCAGCACGAGGGTATCGTCGCGCACGGCGGCGACGACTTCGATGTTGATAAATTCTCCGGCGACGAGTGGGGGAGTTTCGCCGTCTATAGCGAGGTGAATCGAGCCTGGAAAGCCGGGAGTGAAACGATCCCCGGAGGAGATGGTGGGCAACTGGGCAACATTGACGGGGAACGGCTCATCCTGTGCCCAACGATGAATGGCGGTCACCTCCTTACCAATGACCAGATCGGAAGCGCGGGCACTCTGGCTGGAGACGATAAGTTCAACGGGTTGCGGTTCAACGATGACCATAAAGGGGGAAAAGGCGGGCACATCGGCGCGGCGTTGCGGCGGTTCCAGGGGCCCGCGCATACTGTTCAGACCGATCCCCACGGCGACAACCTGACCAGAAAATGGGGCGCGGATACGGCGTTCCTCGACTTGGCGCTCCAGGGCAGCGACAGCCAACTGGGCGCGGGCGACCGCCTGTACCAGGGATGGGTCTACGCGGCTCTCTACCTCGTGCAGGTTCAGTTGAGCTAGCTCGAGTGCGACCTCCTGGAGGGCGATCTGGTCGGTGTCGCCGGCGTTGCGCGCTTGTTCCAACAGGAGTTCGACGCGGCGCGCCTCCAATTGGGCTCTTTCCAGATTGAAGCTCTGTTCATTCTCATAGACCCAAAGCACACTCTCGTTCTTGGAAAGATCCAGGCGGGCCTGCTCCAACTGTTCCAGCAGGTCGGGCATGATCAACTCAGCGAGAAT
Organism: Caldilineaceae bacterium; assembly: GCA_965221345.1. Taxonomy (GTDB): domain Bacteria; phylum Chloroflexota; class Anaerolineae; order Caldilineales; family Caldilineaceae; genus Bin5. The sequence goes on along the minus strand of CBDCSD010000002.1, from coordinate 1,776,491 downwards.
CTGGCCTTCTTCGGCCTCCTCCCCTTCGCTGACTAAGACGGCGCCCAATTTACCGTCAACTGCAAAAGCGAGCGGCTCCCAACGCAAAGGCGCGACCTCGGCGACGAGTTGGAAGCGATCTTCGACAGTGCCGCGGGTTACCGTATATCTCTTCTGTTCGGAGAGCACTGGTGTTGGCCAGGGTGTCGGCGTCGGCACAGCGCGTACCGGCGCGAGGCAGCCGGCGATCACAGACGCGAGCAAGGGTAGCAGCAGCAGAATGCTGTGCAACCAGCGGGAGCGGGCATTGGGACTCTGTGACGGTGAGGCGGTCATTTCTGAAAAGTGGATAGTGGTGCGTGACGAGTGGATGGTGGTGCATGTCGGGCGGGCGCAAACGATCGTCCGCGATCGACGACCGGCTTACGACGGAGCGCGCTCCTTTTCCGGCCCATGCGACTAGGCTAATAGCAAACGCATTTGTTGTCAACTCATAGGATTGACGGGGAATGTCACAGTTTCTAGTTTTCGGTTATTCGTTTTTAGTAACCCCATTCGCACATGGTTTTGGGATTGAGGAAGGGCGAGGAGGCGTAAGGAGTGAATTGCGTTGCTTGTTGTCTGAATCAGGATTTGCGGGATTTGGGGATTTTCAGGATTGTTGGCGACCGGTTGAGCGCTGATGGAGGGAGCTGCAGGGGTCAGGGGTCAGGGGTCAGGGGTCAGGGGTCAGGGGTCAGGGGTCAGGGGTCAGGGGTCAGGGGTCAGGGGTCAGGGGATAGGGGATAGGGGATAGGGGATAGGGGATAGGGGGGAGGGGCCGGAGACCCGTGCGGCGGCGGCGGGACTGGTTTTGGAGGGGGGCGTTGCGGGGGGTGTCCCCCCGCACAAGGGAGGGCCGAAGGCCCGACCGCCCAAAACCAAGAGAAAGGGGAGAGGAGTGAGGAGCGAGAAACACCTTTGCTGGCATCATAAGGGGACGCGAAAGGCGGTTACGGTCCGAGACGCATTTGGTTACAGGGTGGGGCTGATTTGCGTTGGCACGAATTGGCTTTGGGTGTGAAGTTGACCTTTGTGTTTATATGCCTGATTGTGGTTGTGTTCTATGTGGCTCTGTGTTACCGTAATCAAATTGCCTAGCGCTGCCCAAGAGGCGGCCTTCGGCAAGCTTTTTTGGAACGAGTTCGACAGTCAGCGCTTGTTGGACCCTCCGGCTTGCGCCGGGGGTGCATCTGGGCCCCTCACAGTTTGTCGGGGCCCGCTCCGGCCCAAAAGTAGACTGGTCAGAACGGATCGCGCTAGACGCCTGGCAAAGGAATTGCCTGAGGCTGGAGCACAGATGAATAGAACAGAATTGCTGCGCCGCAGCGGTATGCGTATAGAGACCGCTCTGGCCGGTTCATTGCCGCCCTCTGTGCGCCGGGTCATGCACATCGAGCTTTCGATGTCGCTGGCATACGGCGTCTTCTACGCCTCCATCATCCCCTTCACGCCGGTCGTGCTGCGCCGGTTGGGCGCCAGCGTCGATATGCTGGCTCTCTATGCATCTCTTGTTTACATCGGTTCTGTCTTTACCTCCTTCAGTGTGGTGCTAATGCGCCGCCGCCGCACCATCAGCTTGATCGTCTTCTGCTGGCTGCTGGGGCGTTCGCTGTTCCTGCTCACGGCCTTCATTGCCGGCGCGATACCGCTGATGGTGATCGGCATCCTGCTAATGGTGTTGGAGGAGTTCGTTGTTCCCGCCTACACGCGTGTAATCCAGAAGATTTATCCGGAAACCGGGAGGGGTAAAGCGATGTCTGCTGTGCGCCTGGGGATGGTTTCAGTAATCCTTCTGGTCACGCCGCTGGCTGGTTGGGCATTGGATCATGCAGGGTATCAGGTGCTCTTTCCGATCGGCGCGCTGTTTGGCATTCTGGCCACGTATTTCTTTACGCGCATCGACCTTGACGAGGGGAAACTGCCGCCGCGCCAGACCAAGACATTTGCCGACCTGTGGCAGATCGTGCGCAGCGATCGAAACTTTGCGGTCTATCTTTTCGGTAACACGCTGTTTGGATTGGGCGGTCTGCTGGCATGGCCGCTTCACCCGATCGTGCAGGTGGATCGCTTGCAACTGTCCTATTCGGAAATTGGCCTACTGGGTTTGGTCGAGTCGATAATCTGGCTGCTGAGTTATCTGTTATGGGGGCGGATGATCGACAGACGGGGAGGCCTTTCTGTTGTGCGTGCGATCACGGCGATCTCTATCGTGACGCCTCTCTCGTACATGACGGCCCAAAGCCTGTGGATGTTGATACCGTCGGCAGTTGCGCGAGGAATGGGGATGGCGGGCTTTGAATTAGGGCGAATCAACGCCGGAATCCAGTTGGCAGATCCTGATCGAGTGACCGAGTATGCCGCGATCCAGTCGACAGTGGTCGGACTGCGCGGTCTCTTGACGCCGTTGGTGATGATGGGGCTTTTGCGGCTGGGCGTGCCGCACAGCGGCATCTTCCTGATCAGCGCGTTAGTCATGGCACTGGGATGGGTGTCGTTTGGTTGGGTGGAGGCGCCATTGCCTGCGGACGAGGGATTCGGCGAGCGCCAGAAACTGCGCTCTCGCTGGCCGTTCCGGCGACGGATTCCGCGCATGTGATGGGGATAGGGGGGAACTGCAGGGGACAGGGGTCAGGGGTCAGGGGATAGTGAGAAACGACTGCGCTGGCCTCGCTCTGAGTCGCGAACGATGGTTGTGGGGAGAGGCGCGCGGTGGCAGGGTGAGGCTGTGTTGCGTTGGCGCGATGTGATTTCGTCCGGATGGTTGCGATCACAGTTGGAACCATAGTCCTTTCGGTGTGGCGCCTGCGTGAAGAGTGGTGATTTCAAGTGGAATTTGCATGGGAGATAGGATGGTGAGAACGGGACTCATGCCAGAGGCCAAGTATAGTTTTTGTGTTGGGCTGGAGAAAAGATGAAAGCAACAGAATTGCTGAACCGGACCGGTATGTGGCTAGAGACTGCTCTGGCCGGTTCCTTGACGCCCGCGGTACGCCGGGTCATGCACATCGAACTCTCGATGTCGTTAGCTTATGGCGTCTTTTACGCAACGACCATCCCCTTCACGCAGGTTGTGCTGCGCCGTTTGGGCGCAACGGTCGATATGCTGGCGCTGTATACAGCGCTTCTCTTTGTCGGTTCGGTTTTCACCTCCTTCAGCATCGTGCTGATGCGCCGCCGCCGCCCGATTAACTTGATTGTCTTTTGCTGGATGCTGGCGCGTTCGCTCTTTTTGCTCACCGCCTTCGTCACCGGGGCGGTGCCGCTGATGGCGATAAGCGTCCTTTTTGGGTTGCTGGAATCTTTTGTGATCCCGGCCTATACGCGCGTCTTACAGAAGATGTATCCGGAAAGCGGGCGGGGCAGAGTGATGTCCACTGTGCGGATGGGGCGGGTTTCCGTCATCCTTCTGATCACACCGCTGGCCGGCTGGGCTATGGATCAGTTAGGGTACCGCGTTCTCTTTCCCATCGGCGCGCTCTTTGGCATCCTGTCGACCTATCTCTTCACGCGCATCGACGTCGACGAGGGGGTATTGCCGCCGCGCCAGACTAAGGCGTTCTCCGATTTGTGGCAGATTGTGCGCAGCGATCGAAATTTCGCGATCTATCTGCTTAGCTACTCGCTGTTTGGGCTGGGAGGGCTGCTGAGTTGGCCGCTTTACCCGGTAGTGCAGGTGGACCGCTTGCAACTCTCTTACTCGGATATTGGCATTCTGGGCTTAGTCGAGTCGGTAACCTGGCTGTTCAGTTATCTAATGTGGGGGCGGACGATCGATAAACGCGGCGGCCTTTTTGTTGTGCGCGCCATTGCGGCGATCTCGATGGTAACGCCGCTCACCTACATGTGGGCCCAGAACCTGTGGATGTTGCTGCCGTCGGCCATCGCGCGGGGATTGGGGATGGCAGGCTTTGAATTAGGGCGGATCAGCGCCGGTATCCAGCTGGCTGACCCGGACCGGGTGACGGAATACGCTGCGATCCAGTCGACAGTGGTTGGGCTGCGGGGCATGGTGGCGCCGGTGGTGACGGTGGGGCTTTTGCGACTGGGGGCGCCGCATAGCGCCATCTTCCTGGTCAGCGTGCTGTTCTCGGCGCTGGGGTGGGTCATGTTTGGCCGCGTCGTGGCGCCGACGCCGGGGGACGAGGACTACAGCGAGCGTCAGAAGCTGCGCTACCGGTGGCCGTTCCGGCGGCGGATCGTGCGGATGTGATGTTGGGGGGTTGGGCTGGAGAACGGCCTCTTGCCCGATCGAAATAGTGGAGCAGTTTTTCGTTGCGGGGCAGGGCCTCCGCAGGGTTGCCAGCTGATATAGGATGAGAGGCTTTCATGGCTTGAATCCTGTCCGAGTTTTTGCTATTCGCCCTGATAGGGCTTTCCCATATTTACTAAGAATTGGTAGGATTGCAACCATGAAAACGGCGATTGAAATCCATGATGAACTGCTAGCGCGGGCAAGACAGCACGCAAAGGCGACGGGCCGTTCGTTGCGCGCCGTGATCGAGGACGGCCTTCGTCAGGTACTTGTAGCGCCTGAAACGCGGAGAGAGTACAGGTTGCCCGATTTGAGTGTGGGGGATCCGAACGCGGCGGACCCGCTCAAGGCGTTTTCATGGCAGGAGTTGCGTGGAACGATTTACGGAGAGCCGGAGTCGCAATGATTGAGGTCGATACGAACCTGCTCGTCTACGCCCATCGCCGGGAATCCGATCTGCATGAAGCTGCTTGCGCGGTTTTTCGCAGTTTGGCTGAAGGAGAAATGGGCTGGGCGATTCCCTGGGCTTGTTGTTATGAGTTCTTTAGCATCGTGAAAAATCGCCGAATCTGGAAGGAGGCCGCCACGCCGCCAGAACAGGCGTGGCAGCAACTCGAAGCGTGGACTGCGTCACCATGTAATCATCTGATTGGCGAGACCGACGACTTTCTCGAAATCTTGGGTAGCCTCGTACAACGTCCGCGTGTGCGAGGGGGCATCGTCCATGACGCAAGGATTGCCGCGATCTGTCTTGCACACGGTACGGAAGTGCTGCTTAACCGCGATCGGGATTTCGCTTTATTTCCGGAACTCATTACACGGAACCCGTTCAACCATCAATGAAGCCAGGGAGACCTTGGCACAAAGAAGTCCGTGACTGCCCTCACGCAGTGTGAGGGGCTCCACGAGAATATCCGCCGCCGCATATCAGGTCACACAAGTAAGTCGAGGAAGTCACGAACGGAAAGTCGCGCCTGATGACGATCAAACTGCTCTGCTTTCCTTTGGCTGGCCCCGATGGCTAGATTGCGAAGTGGGCAAAACAAGGCGCATCAAGACAACTGTGGCCGACGCGATGCGGAACTTTCAGGATGCCGTGTGTCTTCGCCGTTTCTAGACCTTGAACCTGTTCCTCCAAGTGTTTGGTGAATTGGTTCACTATTCACCTTAGCTCTCCGTTCGGTTTTTGGGCCAAACATGAGGATGGGACAACTTGCTCGCAGCACTACTCCGAAACCAGGTTCAACCGCAAACTTGCATATTCACAGTGAGACAGGAGTAGGTGATAGAGAAAGCGCAGGAGTCTCGCAATGGGAAAGTTTCACGACACAGAAAACAGCAACAGGACAAAAGTGGAACAGCCTGATATTCGAGTGTCTGTAACTAATTTTGGGCCCATCAAGAGTGGCTCCGTAGATTTGCGACCACTTACTATTTTCGTTGGTCCGAGCAATACCGGCAAGACCTATTTCGCCATACTGATCTATGCCTTACACCGGAGCCTGGAGGGATTCCCCCGGATCCCAGTCATACGCGGCTACCCGTATCAATCAATTGCGCTAGGAATCGGGGTTGACAGAAATGAGGCGCAATTTGCCGAGTTGGAAACGGAAATTCGAAACATAATTTCAAAGCTGGAAATAGAAGGAAGACCTTTCAAGTTTTCGGATTGGCCCGAAAGTGTGCGTAACGTCGCGCAAGACGCAATTGAGGACTCAAAATGGTTGGGTGCTGATCTGAAGACCGAACTCGAACGCTGTTTCGACCTCCATTCCGCTTCCGATCTCGTTCGTTCGACCGGCCGCGCGAACTTGGAGTTGTCGTTGGCTGCCAGTGAGCCAGCCGGGAACCTTTGGAAATTCAGTATGGAAATCTCGGAGTCATATGTCACGACCAGTGGACGCATTGAAGACATGATACTCCTGCCCGCAGGATGGTCAGCTGGAAAAGTAGGATACCATCGAGGGCTGAGCCAATATCGGGAGCTCTTAAGAGAGGGATGGGGGGTAGATGCATTAATGAATGTCCAGCATCCTATAGAGCTTTTCGAAGAACTCATGCGCCCAACTGCCGCGAGCGAGCAAGGGGAAACACATTACTTGCCCGCCGCCCGGAGCGGGATTATGCAGAGCCACCGCGTTATCGCCAGCTCTCTGGTGGCGCGGTCTACTCGCGGCGGATTAGACCGCTTTCCAGAACTTCCAACGATTTCGGGCGTGATGGCTGATTTCATGCAGAGGCTGATTCTTTTCGAAGAGAGCCGTGGGCGCGACGAGTCGATTAGAGATCTTGCCGACGCCCTTGAGAGCGGGACGCTTGACGGGAAAATCGCTACGAAGATGACTCAAGGGGGCGGATATCCAGAATTTGTATATCGGCCATGGAAAAGCACGAAGGACATCCGCCTGACCCGGGCATCGTCAATGGTGTCCGAACTCGCGCCGGTTGTACTGTTCTTACGCGGCGCGGTTTCGCCAGGCGACATGCTCATCATCGAAGAACCTGAAGCACATCTCCATCCCGCTGCACAGACACAGATGGCAAGGACTTTGGCGCGTCTCGTGCGGGCCGGCGTGAGGGTGGTTGTAACCACACACAGTGACTGGCTTCTCATGGAAATTGCAAACCTGATGCGGGAGGGGGAGATAGAGGAACTTACAGAGAATCAAGAAAGCGATGCATCCGGAGCGACTTCGCTCCTGGCCAACGAAGTAGGAGTCTGGTTATTCCGCGAGAATGGCGACGCTTCCGGTTCGACAATTGAAGAAATTCCGTTTGACCGAAGCGAAGGGATTGAGCCGCAGGAATATGAAAGCGTGGCGGAAGCGCTTTATAACCGGTCAGCGACTCTGCAGAACCGATTCCAGGAACTAGCAGGAGCCGCTGAACGTGAGCAGGAGTGAGGTTCTTGACAGGATCAAGTCCAGAGTAGGAGAAGAGAATCTTAGCCAGTCACACCGACGCGAGGGATGTCGCGTACACTTGGAAGGAGTGCCTTCACCGCGCATAACGGTGGACGCAGATCTTGCATTTCCAGCCCACAGGATTGAGGGAAGTCGGTGTGACTTAATCCTTTTTCTGCTCGACTCGGACGGAAAACTTCTCACAGTTCCGATAGAGTTGAAGGGCGGGAATGTAGATGCGTCGGAGGCGCATGGGCAGTTGCAGGAGGGCGCAAACTTCGCCACGCGCGTTGCGCTGCAAGGTATTGATTCCGTTTGCCATCCGATCCTGTTCTACGGTAAGCGAATCCACCAGAAACAACTTCGTAGGCTGAACCGGCTCAAAGTTAGCTTTCGGGGCCAACAGCTGACTGTTAAGATTGCACGTTGCAGTCGCGCAGGTAATCTGGCTCTTGCCCTCATGGGGTAAACTGTGGACCTGCGCGCACACCATCTTCCTCACCGAAACGACATATCATCGTTGAGATTGCCTTGACAACCCAACGAAAGGAACCTTATGAACACATATCGCGCCGGTTTGGTCGGGTGCGGCCGGATTGGCACTCTTTGGGAAACGGATCCGCCTACGCCGCTTACGCACGCGGGGGGGTTGGCGGTGTGCGCGCAGACGGAGTTGGTGGCGGGCGCAAGCCGGGGAAACGAGCATCTGCAGCTGTTCGGGAAGATGTGGGATGTTGACGCTCTTTACCTGGATTACCGGGAGATGCTGGCGCAGGAAAAGCTTGATATTGTCTGCATCGCCACACATCCGGGCTTGCACCGGGATATCGTCGAGGCAGCGGTCGAAGCCGGCGCGAAGGGCATCCTGTGTGAGAAGCCGTTGGCGCTGAGCCTGGAGGACGGCGATGCCCTTGTCGCGGCCTGTCGCGGCGCTGGCTGCGTCCTGTCTGTGAATCACTCACGGCGCTGGAATCCTGCCTTCATCAAGGCAAAGGAGATGCTAGATTCCGGGGCTATCGGCGATTTAATCTCCATGCTCGGCATCTGTCAGGGGGTCAAACCGTTCCCGGCGTGGACCGCGGACGAGGAGGGGCCGCTTATCCATGATGCCGTGCACACGTTCGACCTGTTCCGCATCTACGCCGGCGATGTCAAATCTGTGATAGGCACTGCGCACCGCCGTCACCGCGAGGAGTTTCGCGTCGAAGACATCAGCGATGCGATCTTCAGTTTCCATTCGGGCGTGAGCGCGGTGTGCATGGCTAACGAACTGACCCGCTATGCGCGTTTCGGGATCGAGTTGCAGGGTACTGAGGGCGTCCTGAGCCTGGAGTATGCCGGCAACCAGTGGCTGCTGGGCGTTGACACGACCGACCACCTGAATGAACCGGACCCTCGCATCGAGTGGTACACGCTGGAGCCGAAGCCATTTCCGGCTATCGAGGAGGCGAGTTCGATCCAGTTGGCGGTTGAGGAACTGGTGCGCTGCATAGAAGACGGGGGGGAACCCAGCTCGAACGGTGAAGACGGGGTTGCCTCGCTGGAGATGGTGATGGCCATCTACGAATCGCAGCGTCAGGGGAATCGTCCGGTGGAGTTGCCTCTTGCCGACCGCTCATCCCAGTTGTATATGCTGCGGGAGGAAGGGCACTTCTGAGAGCACGTTTGAAAATTAGCTGGAGGCGGCGATACGCCTCAGCATAGTGTTAATGGAAGCGACGTAGACGAAGCCTTCGCCGCTCAGCGTGCAATGTTCGTAGTCTTTGCTCAGGCGACGATGGCGACCCAGCCAAGCAAAGGTGCGCTTGACGACCCAGCGACGAGGGAGGACGGCGAACCCCTTCTGTTCTGGGTTGCGTTTGACGATTTCAAGCGCGATATCGAAGGTTTCAAGCATCCAGTCCGCCAGACCAGCCTTGCCATAGATGCCATCCGCCCAGATACGTTGCGAAGAAGGCGTGATTTGTTGGAGCAGATGCAGGAGTTGTCTGGCGCCATGATAATCCTGGATGTTGGCTGCATGGACGACAACTGCCAGGAGGTTGCCCAGGGTATCGGTGACGAAGTGACGTTTGCGGCCGCTGATCTTTTTGCCGGCATCATAGCCGCGCACACCGCCCGCATCCGTTGTTTTCACACTCTGACTGTCCATGACTGCTGCGCTCGGCTCTGGCTGGCGTCCTTGTTGTTGGCGGCTTAACCGGCACAATGCACTGTTGATCCGTCGCCAAAGCCCATTGAGGCACATTTTGCGAAAGTGATAGTACACACTGTTAAAGTTGGGAAAATCATGCGGCAAGTATCTCCAGGGACAGCCGGTGCGTACTACATAGAAGATCGCATTCATCACTAGGCGCATCGCCAATCTCATCGGCCGTCCCGCCCCTTTCCGGTTACAGCACAACCATGGTTTGATCACTTCCCATTCTTTCTGTGTCAGATCACTGGCATACCTACGATTTTCGTGCGACAATGTACCCTCCTGCTTGGTTTGGATAGGTTGGTTCCTACTCCCTATTCTACCAAGCAGGTATTTTCAAACACCCTTTCAGGTCAGCGTTCAGGAGGACAGAGGAGCCGACATGAAACATCTCTTCATCGACGATCACGAAGTTGAGGCCATCGAAAACCTGGCGCGCAAGCTGCATCAGCCCCAAAAACAGCGCGACAATGTCGTGATCCGGCCCGAATACCGCTGGGAAAACAACGGTATTCCGATACGCACGACGCCCGTCTGGTTGCCGGATGAGGGGGTCTTCAAGATGATCTACCTGACCAGAGCGGAGGGAATGGATCCCGAAATCAGGTTGGACGTAATCGGCGCGCCGGTGGGCGGGGAGAGTTTCGCCTGTTACGCCACATCGGAGGACGGGGTCAACTGGGAAAAGCCCTTTCTCGGCCTGTACGACTATCCTGCTCTGACCTCGCGGGGTACGCCCGTCGGCGGCGAAAACAACATCATCCCCAGCGCGAGGGGAATGCTGCAGGGGCCGATCTACGACGTCCACGACCAGGATCCCAGCCGCCGCTTCAAAGGACTGCGCTATGATGAGGGCGAACTGCGCTCGATGGTCTCGGCCGACTTTTTGCACTGGGAGACGCTCGACGTCCCCTCCCTACCCAGCCATGATGAGTCGCACCTGACGTATGACGAGACACGAAGACTGTTTATCGCCGCGGTCAAGCAGAACGGACCTTACGGGCGTTCCTGGCATCTGCTCACCAGCGAGGATTTCGTCCGCTGGGAGAAGCACGGACTGATCTTTCATGCCGATCAGGTCGACCAGGAGAACGGCAATGCCCGGCTGCAACGCTTTTTCGACGACCCGGCCTACCTAACGCCATATGTGAACCGCCCGGAAGAGTGGCGTACAGATGTCTACAACTTCCCCATATTCCCCTACGAGGGGCTCTACCTGGCGACACCGGTGATGCACCACTGGGCGGGCAAACATGCCCCGCTCTACGAAAACGTTGACAGCCGCAAATCGGTGGAACTGGCATCCAGCCGTAATCTGACGGACTGGGAGCGGGTCGCCGGGCGGGCGCCCTTTATGGAACTGTCGCCCGTCAGCGACGGAGAGACGTATGACACGGCCCAGATCTTGATATTGAATCGCCCAGTGCAGCGCAACAATGAGCTGTGGTTCTATTATATGGGCGTCCGGTACCGCTTCCTGCCGGTCGAAGATGCGCTCAACCGACGTTACATGGATGCCAGCGCGCTGTGTCTGGCGCGTCTGCGTATGGACGGGTTCGTTTCGCTCAAGGGCGGGGTCGAATGGGGGTCTGTGCGCACGCGGCCCCTCCAGGTCAGCGGGGAAACTCTGCACGTCAACACCGATTCCTGGCGGGGCCGGGTATTGACCGAGGTGATTGACGCCGGAAACGGCCAGCCAATTGTGGGCTACACGAAGGATGACTGCATCCCGGCGATCATCGACAGCATCGATGAATGCGTCCAATGGCGGGGAGGGCGTAGTTTGAAGGAGTTGGCGGGCCAGACTGTCTGCCTGCGCTTCCATCTGTGGCAGGCGGAACTTTATTCTTACTGGTTTGATTGAAACCGACAGGATTTCTCTACTGAGGAGCGCAGCCGCCGTAGACATGCGGATTGCCAGTTCTCTCTACAACTAAACAAGAACGGAGTTAAAAGATGAAACGTTTCGAAGGGAAAACGGCTCTGGTTACCGGCGCGTCGCTCGGAATCGGGCGCGGCATCGCCCTGTGCCTGGCGGAGGAGGGCGCCAATGTGGTGGTGAATTACCGCTCGCACCAGGCTGAAGCAGAGAGCGCGGCAGAGGAGATTCGCCAGCTGGGCGGCGGGGCGCTAGTCTGGCAGGCGGACGTTTCCGATCGCGACGCAATCGCCGCGATGTTCAAGGGCGCGGTCGACCGCTTTGGCCGCATTGATGTTGCAGTTGCCAACGCTGCTATCTCGGTCCGCGAACCGGTGGTAGAGGCGAAGTGGGAAAACGTAATGCGCACATTCCAGGTCACACAGTTCGGCGTCTTCCACACATGCCAACTGGCCGCGCAGCAGATGCTGAAGCAGCCGCGCATGGGGCGCAGCCGCGGCAAGATCGTTGTCATCAGTTCGATTCACGAGGAGATCGCTTTCCCCAGCAGCGGGGCCTATAATATGTCCAAGGCGGCCATCAATCACCTGGCCCGCACGATGGCAGCCGAGTTGGCAGGGCAACGCATCAATGTCAATGTGATCAATCCCGGTTGGATCGACACGCCGGGCGAACGCAAGCATTTCAGCGAAGAGGATATAGCCGAGGGCAGCCGCCGTTTACCCTGGGGGCGGATGGGCGTGCCGGAGGACATCGGCAAGGCGGCGGCTTACCTGGCCAGCGACGATGCGGACTACGTGACCGGGACAATCCTGCGCGTGGACGGCGGCTTTGTTCACGGCCTGGTGCTGCCTGAAGCGGCGGCGGATACAGCTTGAATCGTGTGCCAATATTTGGCGCGCCCGGCATTTGTTTTTCACTTCCATTCCAGTACAGGAACTTCAGATGAAAGTTGCGATAGGCGGACTCAGCCACGAGAGCAGTACATTTACGCCGGTGCCGACGACGCGTGAGAGTTATGAGGAGCGATTCTTGCTTGAAGGCGATGAAATCCTGCGTAAATTCGCGGGGACGAATACGCCGATAGGCGGCTTTATCGAGGGCGCGCGGGCACACGACTTCGAGCTTGTTCCGACTTTGTTTGGCGAACCTCAGCCGAGCGCGCCGACGCCGCGGGCTTTGTATGACGAACTGCTGGGCCGCATGTTGGAAGGGATTGCGAATGCGTTGCCGTTGGACGGTGTGTTGTTGGAACTGCACGGCTCGATGGCGGTCGGGGATCTTGACGCGCCCGATGGGCTGGGGGATGCGGAGGGTCATCTGCTTGCAGCTGTGCGCGAGACTGTAGGTCCGGACGTGCCGGTCGTGGTGCAGCTTGACATCCACTCCAATATTTCGAAGCAGATGGTGGCGATGGCCGATGTCTTGATCGGGCGGGAGACCTTTCCGGAGATCGACATGGCGGCACGCGGCCGCGAGTGCGCCGATGTGTTGGCGCGCATTGTCCGTGACGGTCTACGCCCGACGATGGCCCTGCACCAGATTCCGATGGTCTGGGGGCTAAACCAGGTGACAGCCCACCCGCCGATGCGTGGCGCCATCGCCGAATTGCACCGTATAGAGGCGCTGCCGGGGGTGGTTTGCGGCTCGATCGCTACGTGTTTTTTCCTGGCCGATGTGCCCGATATGGGAGCCTCGGTTTACATTGTAACCGACGACGACGAGGCGTTGGCCCAGCGGTATGCCGACCAGTTGGGCAACTGGATTTACGCGCGCCGGCACGACTGGCAGTTGGAACTTTTGCCGGCCCGCGCCGCGTTAGAAAAGGCGCAGGCGGATGCGCGCTACCCCATCATCCTGGCCGATATGCAGGACAACACCGGCGGCGGATCTCCGGGCGACAGTACGGGTGTGTTGCGCACTTTTATCGACATGCAGTTGCAGGATGCTTGCGTGCTCTACATCGTCGACCCCGAAGCGGTGGCGCGCTGCCAGGAGGCAGGTGTCGGCTCCCGCCTGACATTGGAAGTGGGCGCCAAGTCGTCCCCGTTACAGGGAACGCCGGTACCTATGGAGGTGGAGGTTGCGGCTCTTGCCGATGGGGCCTTTCAGTATGACGGGCCTATGTATGCAGGGTTGAGCGGCCATATGGGGCCTTCGGCACACATTGTTCAGGATGGGATCCACGTGTTGTTGGTGAGCCGGCGGGAACAGCCTTTTGACACGGCGTTCGCCCGCACGCTCGGTCTCGACCCGCGGCAGATGCGGTACATTTGCGTCAAATCCAGCGCCCACTTTCGCGCCGGATTCGAAGCGTGGGCCGGTGCGATCCACGTGGTGGCCGAGCCGAGCGTCCATAGCTTGCATGACTTGCCCTTCCGGGGCCTCGGCCGCGACCTCTATCCACTCACTACGCAGGAATAGCTGTCCCTCTCATATAGTAGGAACGAGATGAGAGGCGTTGGCACGCCTCTCATCTTACTTTTCGGCATCTTTTTACTTAATGGCATCTTTGAAGAGCGCTGTTGGAGAGCGCCCCCGGTAGGAGTCGAACCTACGACAAAAGGTTTAGGAAACCTCTGCTCTATCCTCTGAGCTACGGGGGCAAGAAATACTGCACACGTTTCGAAACGATAGCATAAAGCTCCTGACTGGTCAAAGAAATCAGCCGATTCCGCCGCTGTTGGGCTCTTGCACTTGGATTATGCTCGGTGCATACGGCAACACCGACCAGGTTTCGATTGTGCGCTGCGAGTTCGCCCATTTCGCCGGACTGATGTACAATCGGCGGATATGATGTGCCCATCCTCTGTCAATCGGCGCGCTGGTTGGCCGGTGCCTGTGTGCGCGCGTTCTCCGGTTGTCAGGTCTTTAGTGACTCGCCGCGGTTCGGGGCGATGGTGAGGCCCGCCCCGGCCCACAAATAGAGGCGTTGCATGCAAACTGCACAGGATTTTTCGCGTGGTGTAATAAAAAATGTCGGCGATGTGATCGTCGGTAAAGAGGAGGTGATCGAGTACCTGCTGATAGCGTTGCTGTGTGAAGGCCACGTCTTGCTTGAGGATGTACCGGGCGTGGGCAAGACGATGATGGCGCGTGCGCTGTCGGTCAGCCTGGGTGTGGACTTTCGCCGCCTGCAGTGCACGCCCGACCTGCTCCCCAGCGACATCACCGGCACGAGCATTTTCAACCAGGAGACCCGTCAGTTCCAGTTTATCGCCGGGCCCGCGTTTACTCATGTCCTGCTGGCGGACGAGATAAACCGCGCCACACCCCGCACGCAGGCCGCGCTACTGGAATGTATGGGTGAACAGCAGATCACCGCCGACGGCGTAACCCGTCCCTTGCCTCGCCCTTTCATGGTGATTGCCACTCAGAACCCAGTGGAATATGAAGGCACCTTCCCTTTGCCCGAGGCCCAACTCGATCGATTCCTTTTCAAACTTAACTTGGGCTACTTGTCGGATGAGGAGGAAGGGAAGATGCTGATCAATTTGGGACACCGACATCCCATCGAGACGCTGGAGGCGGTGGTCGGCGGTCACAATCTACCGGAACTGGCGGAACAGATTTGGCAGGTGACCGTGGCCGACAGCATCCGCGACTACATCGTCGGGCTGGTTCAGGCGACACGCAGCCACACGGACTTGGTGTTGGGCGCCAGCCCGCGCGGTTCGTTGGCCCTCTATCGCGGCGCGCAGGCGCGGGCTGCGTTGCAGGGCCGCGATTATGCGCTGCCGGACGATGTGCAAGCTCTGGCACCACTTGCCTTACCGCATCGCTGCATCGTGCGCTCAGACGCAGCTCTGAGGGGGCGCACGGCAGACCAGGTCATCTCCGAACTGCTGGAAGAGACTGCGCTCAA
This sequence comes from Caldilineaceae bacterium, assembly GCA_965221345.1. GTDB lineage: Bacteria > Chloroflexota > Anaerolineae > Caldilineales > Caldilineaceae > Bin5. Next base: position 1,761,371 of record CBDCSD010000002.1, on the reverse strand, counting down.
TTTGGGCGAGACGACGGAGGACTGGGCTGAGGCCTCCGCTACCGCAGGTCGGGAGTAGACGATTGTTTGATCTCTTTTTTCTTCTGCTTTTTCTGTTCGGGTTTGCCGTCTTTCTGCGGATGGACTGGATATACTACGTCTTCTATGTGGTTGGAGGCGTCTGGCTGATCAGTCATTGGTGGACCCGGCGCAGTCTACGCAATCTGAACGTCTCGCGGCGGGTGCCGGCCAAAGCATTTACCGGCGAAACAATCCGCAGCGACGTCAACTTTCACAACCGTAGCCGTCTGCCGATCCCTTGGTTACGGCTGCAAGAGAATATCCCCATCGACCTGAGAGCGGTCGATAATTACAGCACGATTATCAGTATCGGCGGCCGTTCGCTGACAAGGCGCGAGTTCGCATTGTACTGCCATCGCCGCGGCTACTATGAGATAGGCCCGCTCAATCTCCATACCGGCGACCTGTTCGGTTTTGCCGAATCCTCGTGGCAGGAGACGAACGCACACCTTTTGACGGTTTACCCTAAAATCTACTCGCTGGCCGAACTGGGTCTGCCCAGCCTGCTGCCTTTCGGCGATATGCGCAGCCCTCACCGTCTCTTCCAGGATCCAAGCCGTATGGCTGGAGTTCGCCCCTACGCCAGCGGCGACAGTATGCGCCACATTCACTGGCGGGCCAGCGCCCACGAGGACAAGCTGCTGGTGAAGAAATTCCAGCCTTCGATGGCCCTCAGCACCACGGTTGTACTCGATCTGGATCGCAGGTCCTTCCCGTATCGAGAGGAGTACGGAGGCAGCGAATGGGCTGTGGTGCTGGCGGCATCTCTGGCCAGTCATGTGTCCGAGCAGAGGCAGGAGGTCGGATTTCTCAGCAACGGGGAGGATCCCCGCTCGGGCGCGGAGGTCCTGGCCATCCCCGCCCACAGTGGGCGCGGCCATTTGATGGGGATACTTGAAATACTGGCGCGCATTCAGTTGCGGGAAGTGCGCAACGCCGATGGAGACTCGTCGACCCGGAAAAACGGCGCGCCGGCAGGGACGACCAGCGGGGATTCCGAAAAGGAAGAGGGGAACTCTCCGATTGCTCTTTCGACTTGGTTGCCGGGGCGGGCGGCGCAACTAAGTTGGGGGTCTACGTTGGTTGTGGTGACGCCCCGACTGACGGAGAGTCTGATCTGGGTATTGCACGGCTTGTACCGGCGTGGTGTCAATGTGTATGTCCTTGCGTGCACGCTGCAGCCCCAGTTCAAGCGCATGCAGGAGAAGGCGGAGGCCTTGGGCGTTACCTCTCATCAAACAATCTGGGAATCGGATTTGATGGATTTGCAAAGTTAGTCGAAAGACAGATGGCAGAGTCAGACAGTCCCCAACAACAACCTAGTTTCGACAATGCATGGCAGGACTCTCTTTTGCGTCCGGCTGTCATCGCGGCGTTGGTCGGCTGCATATTGGTGGCGCTGATATCGTTCATCCGGCATATTGGGCCGGGACTGCCCACGGGCTATATCAATATCCTGCGCATCACGTCGATTGGGGCGGCGTTGGTCGGCTGCTACACCACTACCATCCTGGTACGTCCGCGACAACGCCAGCGGCGCACAATGAGTTATCGTCTTTCGGAGCTTGGATTGATCCTTTTCGTCGCCCGCATTGCGCTCTGGTCGACAGTCGAGGGTTGGCCAGCGCTGGGGGATATGTTTCTGCAACCGTTTGCCGTTTTTCTCACCCTTGGGTTTGTCATCAACGCGATTCTGATCCTAATCGCCTGGGGCATGGCCGTACTGGTGACAAATGATTTCCTGGCCATGGGCTTGCAAGCGGACGAAATTATCGATTTGGAGGCAGCGTCCAGACCGGTCAGCGGCGACGATCATCGCATTGAGAGTGATCGTGGGGCACTGGTACGCCGTTTCAGCGAACGTTGGGCAATGGGGGGGATGCTCCTGATTGCATTGAGCGCGGCCAGCCAGGTGGGGCTGGGCACGAACGGATTCTTCGCGCTGGTGCGTCAGGATATTGCTGGGGGCGTCATCGGCGCCGCGATCGTCTACTTTGTGCTGGGGTTACTGCTGCTAACATTCGGCCAACTGGCGGCACTGAGAGCCAGGTGGCAACTGGCAAAGCTGCCCAGTGAAGGTACAGTCGCGCGCAACTGGCCCTTTTATGCTTTCGGCTTGCTGGTGGTGGTTGCGGCTGCGGCCTTTTTGATGCCGCTGGGAGGGACGTTTCGGCTTGCCCAATTATTGGGGCTGGCCATGCGAATGGTTTCCGGTGCGGTCTTCCTAATTCTGGGGCTGCTGATGGGCCTATTAGGCCTTTTGTTCGGCGGTGACGAGGAACCGGTCGAGGAGCCGGCGCGCGAACAACCGGAGATGGGTATGCCACAGATCGAACAGGCATTATCGCCCGAGGCGCCGCCCTGGCTGGGGGGCACTGTGTTCTGGATAATTGTCGCGCTCCTGCTCGGTTATGCGGCCTACATTTATCTACAGGGGCGGGGGGTAAACTTTCAGTTGCTGTTGGCGTGGCTGCGGCAGTTCTTGCTCGGCTGGCGGCAGATTGGTGACGCCTTCAACGAATGGCGCACGCGTACGCTGACCCCGCCGGAAGAAGAGAAAGGCAAGTCGCGTCGCTCGCGCGTGCGCCGCTGGCTGGATGATTTGATGCTCGGCCGCCTGCCGCCCGATGAGCAGGTGAAATATTTCTATCGTTCGACGCTGGAGAGCGCCGCCGAGCACGGAATGCGGCGGCGCCCGGGTGAAACGCCGCACAGATTTCAGGCGCGTTTGGCGGACAAGGTAGAGAGTGAAGATGAGGCGGCTGCCGCACGGCTGACAGCCGGCTTTGTGAAAGTCGAATTTGCCCGTCAAAGCACGGAGGTAACGGCAGTTCCTCTGTTGAAAAGTGCCTGGGCCCAGATTCGGGGCGCGCTTGGGCGATTACAGGAAGGACAGGCGCCTGCGGGCGGTGGAGAGGAGGCCGATCAGGAGGCCAAAGAGTGAACATGCCTCATGTGCCGGCCCTCGCGGCCGGAGTCGAACTGTTACGCGATTCTAAGGGGACGGCTGTCAGATTCATTCTTAGTGAATTCCAGATTCATTGAACTGTCAGCCCCTGAAACGAACATCAGAATTGGTTTAGATATCGTTGCTCCAAACCGCGCAAGAATCAGGTCGAGCAACCCCTCACACCTTGACTTTCCCCATGAATACTCCACGATCTGGGGCACACCCGGTCATTTTTTTGTGTTTGACGATGACAAAATTGATTGCTATAATAAAGTGACGCAAGTAGTCAGCACAGGGCGGTACCTGTGGCCTGCGGTTTTGGCTGCAATGTTGGCTTACCCACCGCCTTGCGAACAACAACGCAATCCATAGGTGGACAATTCGATGATGTCAGAGTCAGAGCAGTTAGGCGACGAGGCCGAGAACACCGACGGTGAGCAAGCCAGTGAAGAGCAGCAGGCCAGTGTAGACCAGCAGGCCAGTGAAGACCAGCAGGCCGATGAGATGCTTTTTGAACAGTATCTCGCGGAAGAGGATGATCTCAGTCTGCCGGAACGCGGCGATCTTCGCGAGGGTATTGTCGTGGAGGTACGCACGAATGAGTTGTTGGTGAACATTGGCGCCAAGCGAGATGGGATTGTGCCCCAGTCGGATCTGAACCGGCTCGAAGATGAATATATGGGCACGTTGCTTGAAGGTGAGACGGTGCCGGTTGTCGTGAGCAAACTCACGACCGACGAAGGAATGTTGGTATTGAGCATTGCCGACGCCTTACAGAAGAAGGATTGGCTCGTCGCTGAAAAGATGCTGGAGAGCGGTGAGATCACGGTTAGGAAGGTTGTAGGCTATAACAAAGGTGGCCTGCTGGCCGATTTCGACCACTTGCGGGGCTTTATACCGGCTTCTCATATCGTGGGGCTACCCCGCAATATGAATGAAGACCAGCGCAACGAGCGGTTGCAACAGGTTGTAGGCCAAGAGTTGCCTGTGAAGGTTATCGAAGTGGAGCGGCAACGGCGCCGGCTTGTACTCTCTTATCGCCTGGCTGAGCGCGAGTATCGGGCTGGGCGCAAGTCGCAGTTGTTCGAGGAGTTGAAGGTCGGCGCGGTCGTAGAGGGAGAGGTACGCAGCCTGCGCCCCTTTGGTGCGTTCGTCGATATTGGCGGCGCGGACGGTCTACTGCACGTCAGTGAAATCGGGTGGACACCGGTCAGCCACCCGCGCGATGTTTTGCGGGTGGGCGAGCACATTCAGGTCGAAGTACTGCGTCTGGACCAGGAACGCAGCCGCATCGCGCTTAGCCGCAAACGGCTCTTGTCGAATCCCTGGGAGAGCATTGAAGAGCGCTATAAGGTGAATGACACGATTCTGGTCACCGTTACAAGAGTGATAGATTTTGGCGCATTCGCCCAACTTGAACCGGGAATCGAAGGACTGATCCACATCAGCGAACTTGCCGATATCACTGTAGCCGAGCCACTCAAGATGGTAAGCAGCGGTGATCGCATTCCGGTCAAAATCCTACGCATTCACCCGGACCGGCAACGCATCGGCCTGAGCCGACGTCAGTCCGACGAAATAATCGGGCAGGCGCTGCTGGAGACGGAGGCAGAGAGTTACGAGAGCCGCGCTGCTGAGGAGTCGGAGGCGCCGGTCGGCGAGGCGGAAGCGTCTGTTGGTGAGCTGGAAGCGCCTCCAAGTGAACCGGAAGCATCCGCTGTCGAGCCTGAGACACATGCTCCAGCAGAAGAGATGGTTGACTCTGTATCTGAAGAAGGCACGGTTGCGGATTCGGCATCTGCCCCAGCTGTTGGGGAAGCGGCCGCTGAGGAAGAGCCATCTGTGGAAGCTGCGTTGGATGAAACCGAGGAAAGGTCCTGAAGACGCATTTGCAGTCAATGCCCCCAGTCGTTTATACTTAGATAACCTGCCAGTCTCTTGAAGTAATATGGGCTGGCAGGCTTGTTTTGTTCGATTTGCACCAACCTCTTGAAGGGGGTGAGTTCGATTAGCGTTGAATTGAGGCCTGGAGAATCTCAGGAAAGCCTGATGCGTCGGTTTCGCAAGTCGGTGGCCGAGGCGCGCATCCTGCCGATTGTGCGGCAGAAGCGCTGGTTTACGTCCAAGAGCGAAGTGCGGCGCATCAATAAACAGAAAGCGATCCGGAAGGCACGACGAAATGCGGCCCGTTCTTTCCGTTAGAGAAATCTACAAACACTAGGCAGTTTTACTGCCGGCCACGCGCCTACTGATGGAGATTTATGGCTGAGGAAATACTCACACTGGAAGGCAAAGTCGTCGAAGCATTGCCGAATGCGCAGTTTCGGGTGGAATTGGAGAATGGACACGTTGTTCTGGCCTATTTGTCCGGCAAGATGCGAAGAAACTACATTCGCGTGTTTCTTGGCGACAAGGTGAGAGTCGATATGAGTCCCTATGATTTGACACGCGGACGCATAACATATCGGCGTAAGTAGCGAGTTGTTTGCACCGGGGCAGCCCGGTTGTGCGCCTCGCATGGGCGCGAGGCTGGCGCTCCTGAAAACAGGGGCGTTGATACTGCCTGCCAGAAATTGATCATTGCGGAAGGTGTAACGAGCCGGGAATGGGAACATTCCCGGTTTTTGTGTTTAGAGCGGTTCAGACGTGCGGCAGGTTTCTTAGTGTAGTTACGGCGTCTTCGACGAAGAGCCGCTCGGCCTCAAAGGTCAACCGTTCGCTTGCGGTCGTAAGCGGCGCCCACAGGACCTGAAACTGCTTAGCGTCTTTGGGGGGCCGGGTTGTCTGCCGGGCGGACAGAAGTTCCATCAGGAAGTAACGTTCTTCCCGGATGTAGTGCGCACCCTTGTAGTTGAATTCGACTGTCCGCCAGCCCAGGTCTGCCAGGATGCGCAGGTCACAGAAGCCTGTTTCTTCGCAGGTTTCGCGCAGGGCCGCTTCCTCAGCGCTTTCGCCGGGATCGATATGTCCCTTGGGCAGTCGCACTTCGGCGCGACTGGGCCGATCCAGGAGAAGCAGAAAGGATTCTGCGGCCGGCAGGTGGGAGAGGATGTTTCTTTGCGTCACGATCCCACCGGCGGAGCGGTATTTTATCGTCTTCACTGGTCAACTCCTGTGCTACAATATACTCATGCAGACTCTGATTTCGGGGGCAAACGTCCTAGGTATCCCTCTCGACAGCGAACAGATCGAACAGTTTCGCGTTTTTGCCGCGCTGCTGGCCGAGTGGAACCAGAAGATGAATCTGACCGCGATTACGGACATTGAAGAGGTGCAGAAAAAGCATTTCCTGGACTGTCTGGTTGGCCTGCCGCTTGTCGCAAAGGAGATTGGAGCGTCTTTGCCGCCAAAGCGGGCGTTGGCTTGCATCGATATCGGCACTGGCGCCGGTTTCCCGGGGGTACCTCTAAAGATCGCGTGGCCCAACCTGAAGCTGACGCTTATGGATGGCACGGCCAAGAAAATACGCTTTCTAGACGAGGTGGTGACCGCGTTGTCGCTCGAGAATGTAACTCTCGTACAGGGTAGAGCTGAAGAATTGGGCCGTCATGGTCGTTTTCGCGGCCAGTTCGATCTGGCGACGGCCAGAGCGGTGGCTCGGCTCAACACGCTGACTGAGTATGTATTGCCGTTTGTGCGCCAGAGCGGAATGGCGGTCATATATAAAGGCCCAAACGCGGCCGAGGAGTTCATGGAAGCGCGCAAAGCGATAGAACTGCTGGGCGGCGAAACGGTCCGGTTCTCGCCTGTAGGCGTGCCGACACTGGATGAGGAGCGGCGAGTTCTGCTGATAAGAAAGTTGCGCAGGACGCCCAAACTCTACCCCAGGCAGCAAGGATTACCTCGCACAGAACCTCTCTGACGGCGGGCAAAGTTGAAATTTGCGTGCGCGCCGTTCAGCAGTGGCGTCGTGCTATTGCCTTGGGTATCTTTGTCAACGCAGATAGTAGGTCATATGCTGGAAGTGGACAACCGGATCGATATATTCGACGCGAACGTGCGAGGGGACAGCCAGAGTGATGGGTGCGTAACACAGTATGCTGCTCAGTCCCGCCTCGATAAGCTGACTGGCGACGCGCTGGGCGGCGTGGGCAGGGACAGCCATCACGGCAATTTTCACATTTGACTCTTTAACTTGCTGGTTGAGGTTGGCGAAATCCTCGATGCGCAAACCATCTCCGATTGGCTGCCCGATTTTCTGTGGGTCCTCATCCAAGACTGTTACGATGCGAAAGCCACTCGATTCAAACTCCTGGTAGTTGGCGATGGCCGTTCCGAGGGAGCCGGCGCCCACAAGTATCACCGGCCAAATCCTGTCGACGTTGAGGATCTTCTGTAGCTGTTGGCACAAGAACGCGATGTTGTATCCCGTTCCTTGCTTGCCAAATTCACCAAAGTGGCTGAGATCCTTGCGAATCTGCGCGGAACTGATACCCAGATGCTCCCCCAACTCCTGGCTGGAGGTAACTTCCCGCCCTTCAACCGCCAACAAGCGGAGGGTCCGCAAATAGACCGGCAGTCGTCCGATAACGATGTCAGGGATAGGAGCCTTCCCTGGCGCTCTTTCGTCCTTCACCGTTACGTTGTCGCTTTCCTCAGTTAGGGTCGAATTGACAGTGTCTGCGGGAATCTGTCAGCACTAACAGGCACAGACTCTTGAGTGGACAGATGGGCCGCGTATACCTGTTTGGCCCATTTCCGACTGAGAAATAATTCACTAATGATAACACAGTCCGGTCTGGAGAGCAATCCACTTCCAGTTTTTAGTTTCTTGTTTTCAGTGGGGAGCTTGTGCAAGAGATAAAGAAGGGCATGACAAGCGGTTGTCTGAGCTGGGATTTTTGGATTTGGGGGATGGGTAGGATTGCCGGCGAGGTTGGCATGGGGCGGGGCCACACTGTGCTCACATGCGTAGCGGCTCACATGCGTAGCGGCTCACATGCGTAGCGTTTCGGTGTGACCGTCGACAGCCAGGGCCTGACCAGCAATGCGGGCGCCGCTGTCGGAACAGAGAAAGAGGACCGTATCGGCGATATCGTCCGCGGCTATCAGCGTGCGCAACGAGCTTTTCCCACGATAGGCGGCCCTGATTTCCTCCGCGCTGACGCCGCGGGCGGCGGCCTTTGCGGCGATCACGCCGTCGATGCGTGGACCTTCGACGGTGCCGGGGCAGACAGCATTGACTCGAATTCCGAAGGGTCCCAGTTCCATGGCCAGAGTCTTGGTCAGGCCGATCAGCGCCCATTTGGAGGCGGCGTAGGGGGCACGCAGAGGGTAGCCATACAGGCCGGCCGTGGAGGCGATGTTAATGATCGAGCCGCCGCCGCTCGCTTTGAGCAAGGGTATGGCCAGGCGTGAGCAGTAGAATGCTCCATTCAGATTCACATCTATCGTGCGCTGCCAGTCGGCCGGCGCGATGCTTTCGGCGTCTGCAGTTGGGCCGGAGATGCCGGCGTTGTTCACCAGCACATCCAGCCCGCCCAGTTCATGTGCGACAGCTCGAAAAACCGCTTCCATCTGTCCTGGGTCGGCCACATCGGCGCAGGCGCCGGACAGCCGGTCGGTGGAACCATCAAGCTGCGCCAGTGCGGCTTCGTCTACGTCACAGACATGCACACGTGCGCCTGCCTGCAGAAAACGATGGGCCATAACCAGCCCTATTCCCCCGGCCGCGGCGGATACAAAGACCCGCTTGCCAGCGATTCCTTTCATCTTCGAATCCTCATTTTTTCGACAACCATGGTCGAGGATGGGCCGCGGCCCCGCCCGTCACCCGCGGTTACCCATAAGCGCCGTGTGGCAAAAATCCGAGAAGCCGCAGCAGCCTGTCATCGGCGCCGGCATAGACGTGGTCAGGCATGCTGTAGTTCATGAACGGGTAGTACTTATGCCCGATGATTCGCCGGGCGTAGGTAACTTGCGTGATGAAGCGTGTGCGCTGAGTACGGTTGGGACCGCCCCGGTGCCAGACCTGGTTGTTGAACAGGACCACGCTGCCCGCCAGTCCCAGATTGTAGCGGATGCGTTCTTCCCACTCTGTGCCGTCCAACTGCCGCGGCGGGCTGGCCCCGAATAGATGCGAGCCAGGAATGACTTCTGTGCCGCCGTGCTCGACTTCGGTGACGTCGGTGAGGTAGTAGTTGGCAGTGAAGAAGAGAGCGGGCAGTTGCACATTTGCAGGGGCACTGCCGTCAGTGACGATAAAATGGGGCCGATCATCCTGGTGCCAGCCATCCAGGCCCCCGCCAGGGGGAGAAATGAAGGAGTTGTTGTGGATGACGTGGCAGTCCGGGCCGATGATCGCTTCGGCCAAGGAGATCATCGGCTCCACGTCGAACAGGCGTAGATTGGCGGCACTGGTCTCGAACATGCGGTGGGCCAGGTGGGCGCGATGACTCTTGTTGTTCAGCCCATTGGGATTATCTCGCAACGACCTTTCCAGGTCGGAGCGCAGTTCAGAGGTCCAGTCCAGCGGCAGCACATTGCGCAGGAAGAGGCATCCCTCACGGTTGAACTGGTCCACCCAGGCGCCAAGTTGCTCTTCGCTGACTTTCTCATCTGCAAGATAGTGCGTATTCATTACTCTCTTCTCTCCTTCTGTGTCATATTTCGGTCTCTTGGCGGTTCCGGCCATCGAAAGCGGTCATGCAAACAGCAGACTCAACCCATCTGTTGAACTAAGGAACTGTGAGTCAGACGATCAGAAACCTTGCAGGCGGCTCAGGTCGGCGACCGGCGCGGGGAGTAGGGCGATCCGCTGGACCAGGGCTTGGCGGGCCAGGCGCACCTCCTCCTCTTCTGCGTTGACGAGCACGGCTTCAAAGAAGCTGTTGATCGGCGCGGTCAAGTCGGCCAGAACCTGCCCCAGCGACTCAGCAGTATCCTCGGCTCCCTCCAGTTTCGCTTCTGCGCTTTCGCAAGCGCTATGCAACTCGTACTCCACTTTCTCCTGGTAGGCAGTGGGATGCAGGGGCAGTTGGTGTCTAATGTCGCGCACGATGCGGGCGCAACGGGCGTAGGCGGTGAAGGCCTCGTCCCAATCAGGTGAGACGACGGCCGCGGCAAGATGGTGGACAGTTCCGACGGCCGCAAAGGGATCATCCCCGCGTGCGGCCAGCACGGCGTCCACGACATCGGGGCGATGGCCCAGTTCCCGTAGTTTTCCTTGCAGTCGTCGAATGATGAACTCCCTAGCACTTGAAACGGCTGCGTCAGACAGAAGCCCTCCATAGAGTGAGGCCGCTTGCTCCAGGGCGACTGTCAAATCGAATGAAATTTTGCCAAGGGTCAGCGCGTTCACGATTCCCAAAGCGGCGCGGCGTAGACCAAAGGGATCGGCACTGCCGCTGGGCGTCACGCCGACACCAAAGAGTCCGACCAGGCTATCGAGTTTGTCGGCAAGGCTCAGGGCAAGGCCGGCCGCGCTCTTGGGTATGGAGTCGCCGTCGAAGCGGGGCAGGTAGTGCTCCCGGATCGCCTGTGCCACCGGTGGTGGTTCGCCGCTTTTCAGGGCGTAGATTTCGCCCATTGCCCCTTGCAGGCTGGTCATTTCGACCACCATGGAGGTAACCAGGTCCGCCTTACAGAGCGCGGCGGCCTGGCGAGAGGTCTCTACCTCCTCCTCGCTGCTCCCGAGCATCTGTGCGATCTGGGGGGTCAGCGTTTGTAGGCGAGCCGCTTTCTCGAGCATCGAGCCGAGTTTGGCGTGGAATGTGAGGGTAGCCAGACGTTGGGTAAAGGTGTCGAGGGGCTTGGCAGTATCTTTCCGAAAGAAGAATTCGGCATCGGCGTAGCGGGCGCGGATGACGCCCTCATTGCCCTGGCGCACTACGTCGGGATGGTCCAGTTCGTCGGAATTGGCTATAGTGATAAATCGGGGCGCCAAAGTGGAGGTGCCGTCCTCTTCTGAGGACTTGGCCACGACCGGGAAGTAGCGTTGGTGCTTTTTCATCACCGCGGTCAGTATCGGTTGGGGGAGGTCCAGGAAGCGCTGTTCGAAGGAGCCGATAACGGCCTGGGGCGCTTCGACAAGATCGGTGACCTCTTCCAGAAGTTCCTCGTCAGGCCCCCACTCGTAGGTGCCACGCGGGAGAGGGCCGCCGCCTGCCGTTTCGATGGAACCGGCGCGGGCGGCAACTTCCTGCACGGCAGCAGCGATCAGGCTGCGGCGATCTTCGCGGCGTAGCTGAATGCCTTGGGCGGCCGCGGCTTCGAAGTAGCTGTCGGCATCGGAAATGTTAAATGTGGTAAACTCGCCGGCGGGTAGGCGCGCCCGCGCATCGCGAAAACGGGGCCCGCGGCTGACCCGCCCGCCGGTGACATGCGCCCATGATACGGGAACGACCTCCGGCCCGTAGAGCGCGACGATCCAACGCAAAGGGCGAGGGTAGCTCTTGTTGCTGCTGTTCCAGCGCATTGTCCTGCCCCACTGCATTCCTTCAAGTAGATCTTCGATAAGTTGGGGCAGCACGGCTGAGGTTTGCTCGCCCTGCAGGCTGGTCACGGCGTAGACATAGTTGCCACGCACTTCCAGATCTGAGGGCTGGACGCCCTGGCCGCGGGCGAAGCCAACGGCTGCTTTGGTCGGTTGGCCGTCGGCATCGAAGGCGCGCTGCGCGGGCGGCCCCCTGCGTTCGACGATCTCATCCTGCTGGCGGGGGGTCAGGTCCTGCACCAGTGCCACCAGCCGGCGCGGCGTACCGGAGACGGTAAGGGCGCCGTATGTCAGTCGCGCCTTTTCCAGCAGGTCGCGCAGCCGCAACTCCATTTGCTGGATGCCCACAGGCACATCGGCCGCGGGCAGCTCCTCGCTGCCCAATTCAATGAGGAGAGACTGTGGCTCGGACACGTGAACAGAAGAGATGTCTTTTGCTACGCTTTTCCCTTTGTCCTCGGCAGACTCTCCGTTGCCGTCCAGCCACGGATATTCCTCCCGCATCCGCTGTTCCACGTACAATTCCGATATGCGGCGTGCCTGGCTGCGCATTGCGGCAAAGAATTTGGCCCGTTCGGTAACGCCGATAGCTCCTCGTGTGTCCAGGATGTTAAAGGCTTGGCTCTGGCGCAGCACATAGTCGTGGGCGGGCGCAACGAGGCCGCGCTCGATGCAGGCCTCGGCCTCGGCGTTGTAGAGATCGCATAGTGTCCGTTGGCGCTCGACGTCGGCCAACTCGAAGTTATAGATACAATGTTCGATTTCCTGCTGACGATAGATCTCGCCATAGGTGTGGACGCCATCGAAGTCGATCGACCAGACTTCGGTCCGCTGCTGGAGATACATGATGATCCGCTCCAGCCCATAGGTGATCTCCACGCTGACGGGGTCCAGACTAACGCCTCCGGCCTGTTGGAAATAGGTGAACTGTGTGATCTCCTGGCCGTCGAGCCAGACTTCCCAGCCGAGACCCCACGCTCCCAGAGCAGGCGACTCCCAGTTGTCTTCGACAAAGCGTATGTCGTGCCGGTCGCGTTCGAGGCCAATGGCCTCCAGGCTACTCAGATAGAGTTCCTGAGGGTTTCCCGGGTCCGGTTTGAGCAGCACCTGATATTGGGTGTGCATTTGCATGCGGTTGGGATTTTCGGCGTAACGGCCGTCATCGGCGCGAAAGGAAGGCTCGACGTAGGCGACGTTCCACGGCTCGGGCCCGAGCACGCGCAGAACGGTGGCAGGGTTCATGGTGCCGGCGCCAAGTTTTTCGCTGTGGGGCTGCCAGATCTGGCAACCGCGCGCGGCCCAGTATTCGTGCAGACGACGCATCGTTTCCTGCATTGAGGGGATATCAGGCATTGTTCAACTCGTTGGTAGCGGCTCGTAACCAGCCGTTCTCGGTCACTGAAAGATGGTTTGTATTTTTTCTATTGACTACATGGCCGTCACTACATGGCCGTGATTGCTTGGCCGTGATTATATGGCCGTGATTACATAACCGTTAGCGGCCACGGCTTGTTGAAAGAGGCTCTCGTCCAGCTTCAAACCGAAGCCGGGCGCGTCCGGAAGACAAACATGTCCCTCTTCGACTGTGTAGGCGGAACTGTCCAGCCCCGGCGTGGAGAGTTCGTCCCACTCGACAAAGGCAAAGCCATCAACGGCGGCGGCCAAGTGGCCGGAGACAAAGTTTCCCAGATGGGCCCCGTAGTGATGAGGCGCTGTGCGCACGTTCCAGGCATCCAGTTTGGGAGCTGTTTCCAGCCATTTTGTCATGCCATAGGAGAAGATGTCGTACTGAATGACGTCGACGATCCCTCTGCGTGCGTAGTCCAGAAGGTGAGGCGAGGCCGACCCTTCGCCGTCGGCGATGAGCACGGACAGCCCCTCCCGCTCGATCCAGGCATGCAGATCATCATACAGTTCATCATCCTCGTGGAAGGCCTCCTCCAGCCAGTAGACGTTGCAGTCGGCGGTTTCGGTCAGAATATGTTTGGCTATGTTGAGAGTATAGCCATTATTGGCATCTATAAGGATGGCGGCGTCGGGGCCGACCGCGGCGCGCACAGCCCGGATCACGGCTATGTCACGGCGATTGCCTTCCAAAAGTGGCATGTGCCGGGCGCCGCGGCCAACTTTGATCTTAAAGGCACGATGGCCCTGCTCATAGCCGAGTCGAGCCTCCGAGGCGATCAGGGCAGCGCCTTCTTCGTCGGTGGGTAGGTGCAGGTCGTCAATCAGCAGCGTGGTGTCGTAGCAGGGTACGCGCAGCGGCCCGGTCAGGTTATTACCGGCGCGCTCGGCCAGGACCTCGTAGACAGGGCGGCCGGCGCGCTGGCCCAGTAGATCCCAGAGTGGATACTCCAGGGGGAAGGCTGCCTGATTGACGCCATTCTCAACGTTGATGAGTTCGTCCAGCTGCAGACCGAGAAGCAGCTGGGCCTGTTGGCGGGTGAGACGACTGACGCCAAACCCCGAAATCCCATCTGCGGTTGTAACGCGCGCCAGTGAGACCTTCGCTTCCCGGCCGTGGTCGCTCTTTTTGCGGGCGTTGAACCCGGCAAGGCGGGGCCGCCGGCCGATGAGGGTCCCGGATTCGATTGCGGCAATACGCGCATTGCGCATCTGGGTAACTCCTGGACGTCCTGTTTAACTCTCAGAAATTGTAGGAAAGATTGTGCGCCTACGCCAATTCAGCGGCGCGCTGTAGGCGGTGAAACACATAACACATGCAGAAAGCCCTGCCGGATTCCCCAACAACCTGGGGACATCCGCTACTGGCGCACTGCAAAGCCGTTGGCGGCAACGGCCTGCTGGAAGAATTCTTCATCAAGCGTCAGCCCGAAGCCAGGGGCGTCCGGCAAGAGTACCTGCCCCTCGTTCACCTGGTAGGCTGATCCGTCCAGCCCCGGCGTGGAGACCTCGTCCCACTCGATGAATAAAAAGCCATCGACGGCCGCGGCCAGATGGCCGGAGACATAGTTGCCTACGTGGCGCCCGTAGTGATGCGGCGCTGTTCTCACGTTCCAACCGTCCAGGCGGGCGCCGGTCTCCAGCCAGTTGGTAATGCCATAGCTGAAAATATCGTATTGAATGATGTCAACGAAGCCATCGCGGGCGAATTCCAGCAGCAGGGGAGAGGCCTGGCCCTCGCCGTCGGCAATGTGGACCGACAGTCCTTCGCGTTCGATCCAGGCTTGCAGATCCTCGTAGAGCACGCCGTCTTCGTGAAAGGCTTCTTCGAGCCAGAAGAGGTTGCAGTCGGCAGTCTCAGTCAGAATCTGTTTGGCAATGTTGAGATTATAGCCATTATTGGCATCGATCAGTAAGGTGGCGTCGGCGCCGACCGCAGCGCGCACGGCCCTGATGACGGCGACATCGCGGCGATTGCCTTCCAGCAGGGGCATATGACGCGCGCCGCGGCCCACTTTAATTTTGAAGGATCGATGCCCATGCTCATAGCCGAAGCGGGCTTCGGAGGCAATGAGGGCTGCACCCTCTTCGTCGGTCGTCAGATGCAGGTCATCAATATAGAGAGAAGTGTCGTAGCAGGGTACGCGCAGTTGCTCGGAAACTGTCTTGCCGGCTGTTTCCGCCAAGAGGCAGTAGACGGGGCGGCCGGTGCGATTACCCAGCAGGTCCCAGAGCGGGCATTCCAAGGAGGCGGCTCGCGGGGCGACGCCAACTCCGGGGGCAATCAGATCGTCCAGGCGGTCGCCGAGAAACGATTCCGCTTCTCTTTGGGAAAAGGGGCGGCAGGCGCCGAACCCGGAGGATCCATCTGAAGTGGTGATACGCGCCAGAGGCACTTGTACATCCTGGCCGTGAACGGCCCCGCGGGAGTTGCAGCCGGCCTGGCGGGGCCGCCGGCCTACAAGTGTGCCCCACTCGATTGCGGAGATTGTGGCACTGTTCATCAAGATTCTTTCTCCTATTTCTGGATAACGAGCGCCCCTTCAGGACGAGCAGAAGGGAGTGCGCTTCAGCTGTCTCCGTAGCGTACACCGGTTGGGACTACATCGGTTTCCTCACCGCGGCGGATCGCTTCGGCGGTCTCGACTATACTGACGAGATCATGTTTGGGCTCATAACCGAGGAGAGTTTGAATTTTTGTCAGATCGAGCGTGAAATAGTTTGCCATTGGCAGGCGTGCGTCCGCGTAACCAACGCCGTAGCGTTCGGCCAGCCAGGGGACAGCCTCTCCCCAATCGATGATGGCGGATCCGCCCAACGAGAACTCCTCGCCGACGGCTTCCTCTTTTTCGATGCCCAGGACCAGGCCGCGGGCGATATCGCGCACATCGCAGAAATGCTGCTTTTGGGGGACCCCGTTGGGGTTGCGACTGAGTAGGAGTTGATCTTCGCCGGTCCACTGGGAGACGAGGTCGTCGATGATCGCCTGCGATTCCGGGTCGTCGCTTTTCATGGTCTTGAGGCGCTCGTAGTCGGTGCTGAAGGCCAGACGCTGGGGCAGGCCGGCCTCGTTGAAGAACTCACTCGGCTCGATGATAGTGGCAAAGCGAAATGAGGTCGCCGGCACATCGTATTGGTAATAGTATGCCATGGCCAGTTCCTCACCGATCCATTTGGTGAGAAAGTAGGGCATCTGGTGATAGCGGGCTACCATGTCTTCAGTTATCGGCTCTTCAAAGTAGCGGCCATATTCCTCAAGCCGCCAGTAGATGGCCTCGGTACAGGCGTAAACGAAGCGGTGGAGGTTGGGGCACTCCGTGCGTACGCTCTCCAGCAGATTGAGCGTTCCCATGGCGTTGATGTCCAAATACTGACGATTGTCGAAGGGACCACCGAAGGCTGCGGCCAGGTGGTAGATGACGTCAACTCCCTGGACAGCCCGGCGGACATCCTCGAGGTTACGCAGATCGCCCGTCACCGTTTCCACGTTGGCGAAGGCATCCAACTTATGGGCGCGACTGGCGTCACCAGGATAGACAAGCGTACGAATGTCGTGACCCTTGGCCAGCAGACGTGTGACCAGATTGGCGCCAACCCGGCCCGTGCCGCCGGTTACGAGAATTTTCATTGCGGGACCTTTCCGTTTCTTTAGCTTTTGATCTTGGTACTTTGAACCTGTATGAAGAGTAGATGTCTTCGGCCAAAATTATGGGTTACTTCACCGGGCAGAAATTAGCGGTAGCCAGTGTTTAATTATCTTGTACCTGATTGCTGCGGCCAAACCGCGCGGACGACTTCACTGAGGGGTGACACATCTGCACGTCTGTGCGATAGGCCACGCGACTGCCCGAAAGCAGTGTCGTCTTCATCCATGTCGCGATAAATGCCGTGTTGGCACGGCGCCTGGCGCCATTTGACCCTTTTCAGGACAGCCTCTGAAAGATCGGAACTCGTGCACAGTGGCTGAACTGACCTGAAAGACGGCAATTTAGCCCTCGCCATAGCGCATGCCGGTGGGGACCACATCGGTTTCTTCGCCGCTGCGGATCGCTTCGGCGGTCTCGACAACACTATTCAAATCGTGCTGCGGTTCAAAGCCGAGGAGGGTCTGAATTTTGGTCAGATCGAGCGTATAATAGTTTGCCGATGGCAAGCGCGCGTCGGCGTAGCCGACCCCATAACGCTCGGCCAGCCAGGGGACAGCCTGCCCCCAGTCGATGATCACTCCGCCCGCCAGCGTGAACTCCTCGCCAACAGCTTCCTCCTTTTCAATGCCCAAAATCAGGCCGCGGGCGATATCTCGTACATCGCAGAAGTGCTCTTTGTGCGGAACACCGTTCGGGTTGCGGCTGAGAAGGAGTTGATCTTCGCCGGTCCACTGGGAAACGAGGTTGTCGAGCATCGCATGCGTGTGCGGGTCACTGCTTGTCATCGACTTATGGTGCTCGTATTGGGTGCTGAAGGCCAGAATTTTTGGCAGGCCGGACTCGTTGAAGAACTCACTCGGCTCGATGATGGTGGAAAAACGAAAGGAGGTAGTCGGCAGGCCGTATTGGTAATGATAGGCCATGGCCAGCTCCTCACCGATCCATTTGGTGAGAAAGTAGGGCATTTGATGATAGCGGGCTACCATATCCTCCGGGATCGGCTGCTCAAAGTAGCGGCCGTTTTCCTCCAGCCGCAAATAGACAGCCACGGTGCAGGCGTAAACGAAGCGGTGGAGATTGGGGCAGTGCGCGCGCACGCTCTCCAGCAGATTGAGCGTTCCCATCGCGTTGATGTCCAGATATTGGCGATTGTCGAAGGGGCCACCGAAGGCAGCGGCCAGGTGGTAGATGGCGTCAACTCCCTGGACAGCCCGGTCTACATCGTCGAGGTTACGTAGATCTCCGGCAACCGTTTCCACGCCGGCGAACGCATCCAACTTGTGAGCACGGCTGGAGTCGCCGGGGTAAACGAAAGCGCGGATTTCATGACCTTCGGCCAGCAGACGTGTGACCAGGTTTGCGCCAACCCGGCCTGTGCCGCCGGTTACCAGAATTCTCATTTCAGGACGTTTTGTGTGAACTGATACAGGCCGATCACTGCTGAAGTACGGGCTTATCAAGTAGCTATTTCCTCTTGCCGAGGGCAACTGATTTTCAGTGTATCAGACTGGTGACGGCGTGTCTAAAGTGCATTGACGTTGGAGTACGACAGTCGACTGCACTGCAAATTGCTTATTGTTCAGCCTGCTCTCGAGAACTTTTGTGAGAAAGGCGCGCTTTCTGGCATCCTGACCGGATGCAGTTTGTTTTCGATTCAAATTGGGCGTATAACGAGAGCGCGACTATCTTTCCGAGTCCGACCCGGACAACGATCCCAGGAAGGGGAACATTCAATGAAAATCAAAGACATGACGGTTGAACGCTACGCCTGGCCGCGGCCCAAGCCTATTAGTAACGGCAAATACACCTACGTGGATGTCAGCCTGAACCTGGTTCACATATACACCGACGAAGGGATAACGGGCGTGGGCTGGGGAGGCGGCACGGCGTCAGGTCAGGGCAGCGATTTGACGACAACGCTCATCGACTACTTCAAGCCGGTTGTAATAGGCGAGGATCCGTTCAACTACCGGCGCATCTGGGAAAACATGTGGCTGCCCAAGCTGGTAGGTCGTCGTGGGCTGTCGACGCGGGTGATCAGCGCCATCGATATCGCGCTGTGGGATTTGATTGGCAAGGTTGTGAACAGACCAGTCTACCAACTCCTGGGCGGGTATCGGGACAGCATCCCCGCCTATATCGCGGGCGGCTACTATGAGGAGGGCAAGGGTCTGCGGGAACTGGCGCAGGAGATGGAAGAGAACCTGACGCTGGGCGCGAAGGCGATCAAGATGAAGGTCGGCGGCGTGCCGATCAATGAGGATGTAGAACGGGTACGGGTTGTGCGGGAGACGATCGGCCCGGAGGTCAAGTTGCTGGTAGACGCCAACAACGCGTACCGTGCACACGAAGCGATTGAGCTGGCGCGCAAGATCGAGAAATATGAACCTTTCTGGTTTGAGGAACCGGTCGCGCCGGACGACTATCGCGGACACGCCCGGGTGGCGCGCGCCACGTCGATTCCAATAGCCAGCGGTGAGAATGAATACACGCGCTATGGCTTTCGGGATCTGATAGAGCGTGAAGGGGCGGCGATAATCAATGCCGACGCCCAGATTCTGGGGGGCATCACGGAGTTTATGCAGGTGGCCGCGCTGACGGCGGCCGAGGACCTGGTCATCGCTCCTCACGGGGCGCAGGAGGTGCATATCCACCTGGTATGCGCGATTGCAAATGGCCTGATCCTGGAGTTTTACCGTGAGACGGTGGACCCCCTGCGCATGCAGATTTTTGAAGAGACGATGAGGCTGGACGCGGACGGCAATGTCGCCGCGCCGGATCGGCCGGGACTGGGGATTACGCCGAATTACGAGCTGCTGAAGCAGTACCGGATAGGGTGATAATTCGTACACGTCCCGCCATCGTTCTAATAATTGGATGATGGCCCCGGTTGGAGGCGTCCGCCTGACAGCCACAGGGGATCTTTTCCCAGATCCGGCCAGGGAATCCGGGGAGAAGAGAAGGATAGTCCTTTCCGCCGTTTCGACATTCCGTTTGCCAATGTCCTGTACTGTACGATAGAGTTAATGACTCATGTTACGCAGTCAGGGGATCGAGGCGGATTGGATTCAACTGACACAAGGCCTCGAAAGCCTGTTTCAGGGCAGAAAGGTACAAGTGAGTCTTGAGGGCATAATGGTTTTTCTTTGTATGCGCCTTAAGCATCTCCAGCTTGGCAAAGGACCAGAGAGCAGCCACAAAGTGATTGGTTTGCGTGGTTGGTGTGCGGGTCGGTGATTTGGCGAGCGATGCGTTCTGCTTGAGAGAGCGATGATACTCTTCCACTTTCCACCGTTTCTGGTAGATTGTGATGAGTTGGTCAGCTGTCAGGGCGGAATCACTGGTCACCAGATAGCGCACAGCGGTCGAGCCATCTGCGTTTGTGCAGGTCTGACGGAGCAGATAGAGGGGGAAAGATACCTGTTCCAGATAGATGACGGTCACTGTGTTTTCTGGCAGGTCGAGTTGGTTCAGTCTGTGATAGCGACCATGCAGTTTGTCTTGTTGGCAAAGGGCGATTTTGCGATTGGTCTTGAGCGCCATGATAAACTCCTTGTCTAACTTGAGTTTGACATAGCTCATGTTCTCAGCCGAAGCAAACCAGATGTCATTGAGCACATAGCGGAAGGGAATCCGGTTGCGCACACAGTTTTGCAGCATGGCACGAAAATGCTCGTTCTTGGTCACAGCGCTGCGTCGTTTGCGGTTGCCCTTTTTGTCAATGTGCGATTCGGTCTTGGTCACCAACCGATAGGTCACCGGCAACGAGACCTCGCCAACCGTGTACAAAGCGGTGATAAAGTTGATGCCCTTGACCATCCGTCCTTGCGCATGGTCGTAGTGCCAACAGATCAGTTCGTTTTCATCGGTGTAGGGCTTTTCGACAATGCTGTCGTCAATCGTGATGACACCATCCTCACCTTGCATGCTGCGTACAGAGGGCTTGACCATCTGCCACCAGTCTGCCGGCTCCAGTCGTCGTCGGTTGAGCATGCGACTGACTTGGTCGTGGCTGATCGCCTTGTCCATCAACGCCGACATACCTGTCGCTGTCGTTGCCGAAAATGAACTCAGTAGATAGTCCGAATACAGGTCAAAGAGTTTGAACTTCATGTCTCACCTCCTGACCTTATTCTACCTAACGCGTCATCGACTGCGTAACATCAGTTAATGACTCTTTCTAGTCTAATCTTGAGTACAGGATCGCACGCGTGAATGATACCCAGAGAACGGTTCAGGTAATCGAGAAGGGCGGCGTGGTGCCGGTTGTACGTTTGCCGGATCTGGCCCGGGCTGTCGATCTGGCCCAAGCCCTGCTGGACGGTGGGGTGACGGCGGTCGAGTTGACAATGACCAGCCCGGGCGCGCTGGAAGCGCTTTCACTGCTGCGGGAACGTGTACCTGCTTTCCCTCAAGGCGCAGCCGCTCTGGGCATGGGATCGGTGCTGAACGGGGAAATGGCCGCGGCTGCCATCGGCAACGGTGCACAGTTTGTCGTCGCACCGACGCTGGACCTGCCAACGGTATCCTGCTGCGTCGAACGCGAGGTGCCGGTCATGCCCGGCGCGTTTACGCCAACAGAGATCCAAACCGCATGGTTGGCCGGCGCGGCGGTGGTGAAGGTCTTTCCCGCAACCAGACTCGGGCCAGACTATTTCAAAGATGTGTTGGCCCCTCTGCCCCATCTAAAGCTGATGCCTACAGGCGGCGTCGGTCTGAAGAACGCCGGTGAATTCATTCGCGCCGGCGCGGTGGCCGTGGGCGTGGGCAGCGCGCTGGTACGCAAAGATTGGGTGGCGGACGGCAATTGGCCGGCTGTGACGGAGCAGGCTCGCAGATTTTTTGGAGCCGTACAGGAGGCACGCGCGGCAGAATGAGCAGGTACGATGTAGTGACACTGGGCGAGACGCTGCTGCGCATGGCACCGCCCGGCCATCTGCGCATTGAGCAGGCCGCCTATTTTGAGTTGGAGGCGGGTGGGACCGAATCGAACACAGCCGTAGCCCTGGCCAGGCTGGGAGTGCGCACGACCTGGATTTCGCGCATGCCGGAAAACCCTCTGGGGCGACGGATCGCGCGCACATTGATGGGACACGGCGTAGACACCTCCCACATCGTCTGGGTTGAGGGCGAGCGGATGGGCCTGTTTTTCGTCGAATTCGGAGATGGCTCTCGCGCCACTTCGATCATCTACGACCGTGCCGGTTCTGCAGCCAGCCGGATGACGCCCGATGAACTGCCGGCGGAAGTTTTCAGCGCGACCGGCGGGCGGCATCTCCACTTAACCGGAATCACGCTTGCAATCAGCGACAGTGCGGCGGCGACGGCCAAGCGTGCTTTGCAGCTTGCGCAGGCGGCTGGCTGGAGCGTTAGTTTCGATTTTAACTTCCGCGCCAAATTGTGGACGCCTGAGGCGTCGCGACGGGGTTGCCATCCCTTTGCCGAGGCCGCAGACATTGTTTTCGCGCCGATTCGGGATGCCCAGAGCCACTATGGTCTGCCTGAAGCGGTCTCTCCGGAAGATGCGTTGGCCGCGCTCCAGCGCGAGTTCCCCCAGGCGACGGTAATACTCACCTTGGGTGCGGACGGATCGATTGCGGCGGTGCCGGGGCAGGCGCCGCAGCGCCAGCCGATTTTTCCGGGCGGCGGTACGGTAGGCCGCATCGGCGCGGGGGATGCGTTTACGGCAGGAGTGCTGTACCGCTATCTTTACCGAGACAGCGAAGATTGGTTGGCCGATGCTTTGAAATGGGGCGCGGCGGCGGCAGCGATGAAATATACGATTCCCGGAGACATGGGGCTGTTTGAGAAGGAAGAGGTGGCCGCACTGTTGGAGAGCGGCGGCATTTCGGAAGGGGTCAGCCGATAATATGTCCGAACGAGAGGCGGGGTGAAGAATGAGCGATGTATGACGTTCATTCTTTTTTCGCTCTCCTCCGATAGGGCTGCATCCGGCGGTCGACGGATGAAGTCAGCGAATGCCGAACCCTCTTTACCCCGAGTGAGCCACGGGTAGTGGAAAGTAGATCCCTGGAGAACTACTATCAGATATTGGGTGTTCAGCCCAACGCTACGCAGGAGGTGCTTGATGCGGCATACCGGCGCCAAGTACGTCTGCACACTGGCGAGTATCTGGACGATTCTGCCCTGGTCGCGGGGCCGGTACCGTCAGATCCTTTCCTGGAACGCGTAGATGAGGCGTATCGGCAGCTGTCGAATCCTCTGAAGCGCTGGACGCACGACGAGGAGTTGAAGGAAGCGCAAC
Organism: Caldilineaceae bacterium; assembly: GCA_965221345.1. GTDB lineage: Bacteria > Chloroflexota > Anaerolineae > Caldilineales > Caldilineaceae > Bin5. The sequence goes on along the minus strand of CBDCSD010000002.1, from coordinate 1,738,611 downwards.
TGGTTCCTCTCACTGACGAGGAATTGGAGTTGGCCCGCAGGAGAATCGAGCCTTCTGACGCGTGGCTGTCGTATCAGCGGCTGGAAAACGGTTCCCTCTATGTTCGCGTGGGCTGGGCGGTGGATTTCACTGCCGTACACAGTGCGGTCAGGTCGGCGATACCTGAATCGGGGCGCACGTACAATGCCCGCCTGAATGAGTGGCGGGTAGACCCCAGATACGAGGCAAAGCTGGCCGAGATATTCACCAATTTCGAGCGGGCGGATGTGCAGGCCCCGCCGCCGCAAGTCGGCCCAACGTATCAGGGTTTAGGGTACATACCCACCACGCGGCGTATCCATCAGAAGTGGAAGGGGTGGCCGTTCCTTATCATCGGCGGTCTCATTGCGGCGACAATTGGCGCCATCCTGTTTCCGGCCAACCGCGTCGTTCCCGTCACTGTGCAGACGACAGCGACCGCTCTCGCTCTGGTCAGTTCGTATGAACCTCTGGAAAGCAGTTTTCTCAACGCCTCTCAGGCAACCACGCCGGCACTGGCAGGCACGCTCCTCCATCCATCGGTCAATTTACGCGAACGGCCAGAAGCCGAAGGGCCCGTATTGAAGTTACTCAGTAACGATCAAAGTTATCGGGTTGTCGGCCGACTGGAGGATAGCAGTTGGTATGTGGTCGCGGACGGCGATGTAATCGGCTGGATGGCAGCGTGGACCATTGCTTTAGATGGAGAACCCGAGAGTCTGCCTGTACACACTGATAACGCCACTTTGTCGGAAACAGTCGACGAAGACAGGATTGGTGGCGTCACTGAATGAGCCGCAATCTCAACTCCTTTGGTCCGGCGGCCTGCAGCTCGTTCTCACATGTTGATACGGAGGAAGATCGCTTCTTTCTTTTTCCTGGCGTTGTGGATAGAATAGAAATAGAGTGGCAAGTTTGAAAAGAGAGGAGCTTGTAGAGAGAAGGAGTCTCTCATTCCTCTCTTCTTTTTGTCTCTCCAGAACGGACGTAGAAGCCAAATAAGATGAAGAATTCTGAAAGTAATCCTGGATGGTACGCTCGCTTTCACCGAGCTGGCAAGCGCGTGAATATGCTGCCACGCGGTCTGCTGGTTGCTGCGATGTTTGTTGCCGCCTTCACGGTCTACCATGTCTCCCGCGTGGATTCGACGGCAGACCAGGCGGTGGCGCGAGCGCAACAGGAGGCAGAACAGAGCACTGTCACTGCAACGACCGAAGCAACGCCCGCCGCCGCCCGACAGGCCGTGAAAGGGACACCCCAAGCGAGAGGACAGATGCGCAGTGAGGTGCGTAGCGACTCCGCTCTGCCTGCTGCGGACGCCGACATTGCACAATCGTTCACAGTCGATGATGCGCGGGTATACATTTACAATGTGCGGATGGGTGAATACTGGTCCCTGGTTGCCGACAGATTCGATATGACGGCTGAGCTTCTGAAAGAGACCAATGTGGAATTGTGGCAACTACGAGGCGAAGATATTCGGCCTGGCGATCAGCTAGCGATCCCCGGTCTCAACGCGGATGCCACAGTGCCACCAATTCTATATGAGGTTCAGGCAAACGATTCCTGGGAGCAAGTCGCAGAGGAGTTTTCGGTTTCGTATTTGGACTTGCTGCTGGACAATTTCAATCTGTGGGCACGGCGAGGTGTTGACATCCGGGCCGGCGATGAGATAACGGTAAGATATTTGCCGCCCGAGTTGACCGAGGTCGGGGCCGCGCGCGGTTGGTCAGACGGCCCGCCTGTTTTCGCACCTTCATACGCCGCGGCAAGAGACCAGAAGGCCACGTCAGAAGCGGCCTCCAACTCGGCCGGCACCTATACTGTGCAGCCAGGAGATACATGGGAAGCGGTCGCTGCAGCGACGGGTATAAACGTAGAAGCACTGAAAGAGGTGAATGGCGAGATTAGTGAGCAGGCGTTGCGACCGGGTGATATACTGCGCATTTCCTGGCTTTTGCATGTCGCTCTGATGATTCGGCAGTCCGAGCGTCGCGGCGTGAGAAGTGCAACCGATCTGGGCAATCTTTCCGAGGAGGAGTTGGCGACTCTGGCCGCGCGGGGGCAGTCGGTGTATAAGGAGCAGTATTGCGGCATCTGTCACCAGCTCGATAGTGCGGGTACGAGAGGCATGTTCGGACCGCCGCACAACGGTATGGGTGAATTGGCCGCTGCCCGGCTCGAAGATCCCGCCTACGATGGCGCAGCGACCGATGTGTATGTCTACCTCTACGAGAGTATCATTGAACCTGACGTTTTTTTTGTTGAGGGATTCGCGCTGAGTCCCCATCGGATGCCGTCCTATCAACATATTCCCGAAGAGGATTTGGAAGCACTTATCGTCTTCTTGGCGGACCAGTGATCGCCTGGCAGCGCAGAGGTTGTGCTTGCGCTGTTAGACGACTTTCCTGTTCGATTTTCGATCGCGTGCCCCGCATTCGGTTGTGCCATTGGGGCGCGACGCGGGAGAGGAGGAGTCAATTGAAAGCTATCCGAATTTCCATCAACAGCATACTGGCGCTTGCTCTTGTGTCGGCGCTGTGGATCGCGGCCGACAGCGCGATGGCGCAAGAGAAGGAAAGCGGCGGCACGGTAATCATGGACGGCCTGAATGGACCCCAGGGCGTGCTGGCCATAGATGACGGCAGTGTCTGGGTAATCGACGTTGGGCTGGGCGGCGATCAGGAAGTCGACGTGGGGGGCCTTGATCCAAATACGAATGAAGTCATCAAGGCGACCTATGGCAATACAGCACGGGTGATGCGCGTGACGCCGGGGGGCCAACCTCAGCTTGTGGCGACGTTGCCTTCAATCTTTCTTGGCAGCGACATAGTCGGGGGGGCACGACTGGCTCTGCTCAACAATGAAATGTATGCCACAGCCGGCGTCTGGCAAGGGGTCGCCAGCGAAGAGGCGCTGCCCGATACGGCCGCGGTACTGCGCGTGTTGCAAGGCTCTGTAGTGGAGGTCGTCCCTTTGTGGAAGTTGGAGAAAGAACTGAACCCGGACGGCTACGTGCTTGAGTCACATCCATACGGGCTGACCACGGGGCCGGACGGCCTTTTGTACGTGGCGGAGGCTGGCGCCAATACACTGGTGCAGGTAGACGTAGTAAGCCAGACGGCTAAGGTTATAGCCGTATTCGAGGGCATTCCCGGCCCGCTGCCGAATCCTTATCGGGGCGGCGCATTAGAGTCGGATCCGGTGCCGACCGGTGTCACCTTCGGGGCGGACGGCCGGATCTACGTTTCACTTCTGCCCGGGTTTCCCTTCCTGCCCGGTTCGGCGAAGGTCGTTATTGTTGATCCGGTCACGGGCAACGTGGAAGACTATGCGACCGGCCTGACGATGTTGTCGGACTTGCGCACCGGTCCGGACGGCGAATTGTATGCTGTGCGATTCGGCATCTTCACTGACGAAGGCCCGATTCCCAACAGCGGCGCATTGATCCGCGTGGGCGAAGGCGAGACGTCCCAGGATGTGATCACGGGACTACCCTTTCCTACGTCGGTCGATTTTGACGTTAACGGGAATGCGTATGTCGCGATCAACGGCGCCAGTGTGGGCGAGCCTGGTCGCGGCGCGGTAATAAGGTTTGAAGAAGTCGCTGTGCCCGGGGCACCGACGATTCGATTTGTAGAGAGCGCAACCAGAAGCCAACAGGAGCCGGAGTTCATTACCGGTTGTGACAGCCTGCCCAGCCACGACGCGGTGAGAAGGGCGTTGGCGACGGCTGTGGCGGGCGGCAAAAATGGCGGATTGGGAAATCATATGTGGGCAACCATCGTTGACCGCGATGGGGTGGTGTGCGCTGTTACATTCTCTGGCGCCAACAGGGGCTCGCAGTGGCCGGGCGGCCGCGTACTTTCTGCACAAAAGGCGAATACGGCCAATGCCTTCAGCTTGACGCGTGTGGCCTTCTCAACGAGCAATCTCTATGCGGCGACGCAGCCGGGGGGGAACCTGTACGGCTTGCATGAGAGCAATCCCCTGGACACATCGACTGCCTACGCAGGGCCTGCCACCGACTATGGTCAAGCAGGAGACCCAATGGTGGGGCAGCGTCCCGGCGGTTGGAGTCGCTCTGGGGGCGGGGTTCCCCTATACAACGCCAGTGGCAGCCTTTTGGGGGCATTGGGTGTCAGTGGAGACACGTCATGCGCGGATCACATCGTTGCCTGGAAGGTGCGTGATGCTCTTCAGTTACATTACATCCCGGCGGGGGTGAGCCCTAGCGCCGACGACAACATCATTTTCGACTTGCAGTCGGATGGCAGGAGTGTCAGCGGTTTCGGGCATCCCCGTTGCGGATTCGACGAGGAACAGTTGACAGAGACGCTGCCGGCAGATTTCCCCATTGGTTTGGCCGAGGAGACTGAACAGTAGCGCGCTGGGCGGTACAGGCCATCAGGACGGGAGAAAGGAAATGGCACTCAGCCAAGAGCAGGTAGAAGAGTTCAACAAGAACGGAGTTGTTATAGCCAAGGACATTCTCGGCGAGGATGATTTGCAGCCCTTGATCGACGAGTTGTGCGGGTGGGTCGATGCGCGCGCGCGCGGGCTCTATGCAGAAGGTGAAATTTCCGATCTGCATGAAGACGCGCCCTTCGAGACCCGCTACGGACTCCTGTTTGGTCAGAGCAAGAGAATGGGTGAGGGGCTGGATATCATGCACTACCGGGGCCGGGCCATGTTTGAATTCTTGCACAACCCAAATCTGCTGGACGCGGTGGAATCTCTCACCGGACCGGAAATCGAGTGCAACCCGATCCAGCATTTGCGGGCCAAGCCACCGGAACTGTTTGAGCCTCACAGCGGTCCGTCTTTTCATGTTGTTCCGTGGCATCAGGACGCAGGCGTGATGATGGCCGAGGCGGAAGGCTCGAATATCATTACTTGCTGGCTACCGCTGGGCGATGCCACCGTCGAAATGGGTTGTATGCAGGCGCTGCCGGGCGTCCACCGTGACGGATATCGCCGCCACCAGGCTGGCGGCGGCGCGACGATCGCGCCGGAGGTTATGCCGGAGACAGAACCGATTTCTCTGGAATGCTTTAAGGGAGATGTCATCTTTCTGAGCCGTTTTACGCCACACCGCTCCACGCCCAACCGTTCCGACAGATGCCGCTGGTCCCTGGATCTGCGTTATCAGACCACGGGGCATCATACCGGCCGCACAGCGCATCCGGAGTTTGTCGTTCGCTCTCAAGTCAGGTTGCAAACGGTTATGCGGGATCACGAGGCGTGGCAACGACTTTGGGACGATGCCTTCGAGAACCCGAGAGGTTTTGCCGGTCACCGCACTGAATAGACCCGAGCCATGCTGGCGAGGCGACAGGAGTTAGAGAGGGCAAGATGAAGGATACGATGAGTTCCGAGGAGCATCGACGGCAGGCGGAGGAGGAGAAAGGCAGTATCGCCTTTGCGGTTGTCACCGTTTCCGATACACGCACGCCGGAAACGGACCGAAGCGGCCAGGCTATCCGCCAGATGGCCGAGGCGAGTGGTCATCGAGTGATCGCAACCCGCATCGTGCGCGATGAACCGGAAGAGGTTGCGGAGGCGCTGGAAGAGTTCAGCGGCAGCGGGGCGCAAGTCATCATTTTCAATGGGGGCACCGGGGTCAGCAAGCGGGATCGCACCTATGACGTGCTATCCAGGTCGTTGGAGAAGGAATTGCCAGGATTCGGTGAGATTTTCCGGATGCTCAGTTACACGGAGGTAGGGGCAGCCGCGATGCTCAGTCGCGCCACCGCGGGAACATACCGAGGTTGCGTTGTTATCAGTGTGCCGGGATCGACCAATGCGGTCAGGTTGGCGATGGAGAAACTGATCTTACCGGAGATCCAGCACCTGGCATGGGAGATTACGCGGTAAGCGATTCAGACGGCAGCCATTGAACTAACTGCCTGGAAAGAATGCTTTTCGCGCGCCGAGCCCGCCCGTGCTTCGCCCTCTGGGATGCCAAGCAGGTCCCAGAGTAACTCTATTCAGGCCGCAAGTTTTTCGATTATCTCCAATCTCACTTACAATAGGGCGGCTTCCCCTGGCACAGATAGTTGTGAACGCAACGGACCAATTAGTCCGGCGCTTTATGATTTGCACTCTTGAGCTCCTTGAGGTGCATTGCTCCTTGTTCGGAGCCCTGCCGCCTCAAGTAGACCGAAATTGCTGCGCAAATACGGTGGCTATCTAATACTTCAGTAATACTTCAGTCCAATCTTTTCTAAGGGCTTGACAATGACCTTGCAACGCCGCTTACTTATCGGAATTTTCATATTTTCCCTGTTTTCTCTGGCCGCCTGCAATAGATCTGACGAAGGGCCCACCACAACGCCGACCAAGACATTAACCCCGGTGGGAGAAACGAGCCAAGCGCCGACGGAAACGCCGGTCCCCCCTACAGCCACGGCAACCAGCGAACCTGCCACGTCCACACCACAGCCTCCGGAGACTGCTACACCGACAGCCGAAGAGGAACAGCCAGCCACGCCGCCCCAACTCCAAGCGACGGAACAGCCTGCGGAAAGCGGCTTTCAGCCAGCGACGATGGAAAGTCCGGATTTCGGCACACAGGCATTTCTCTGGTGGCGACCAGAAGTGGCAGAACGGGACTTGAACCTGATCCGCGAAGGCGGCTTTCATTGGGTAAAGCAGACTTTCGCGTGGGAGAACATTGAGGGAGCAGGCAAAGGGCACCTCGACTGGTCTTTTTCCGACAGAGTGGTGCAGCAGGTGAACGAAAGCAATCTGAAGCTGCTGGCGCGGATATCCACCGACCCGCAGAAGAGAGATTTTTGGGCCGGTCTGCCTCCTGATAGCGCCGATCATTTTGCCGACTACGTTTTTGCTTTAGCGAGCCGCTATAGTTGTAAACCGGAGGCCGTTGGCTGTATTCAGGCCTATCAGGTGTGGAATGAACCGAATCTGAGCCGTGAGTGGGGGCACAAACGCCCGAACCCGGCCGAATATGTCTATTTTCTTGGAAGGGCATACGAGGCGATCAAGCAGGCAAACCCGAACGCCCTCGTAGTCAGCGCGGGTATGGCGCCGACCGGGGACAACAACGAATTGGCCATGCCGGACGACCTGTTTTATGAGCAGATGTACGAGGCAATGGGGGACAGCAGCGACGGCTACTTCGACGCACTGGGCGTCCATGGGGTAGGGTTTGCGGCACCTCCGGAACTGGACCCCGACTCCGCGGCCGCGGAGTCGCGATATGGAGGGCATCGGTTCTTCAGTTTCCGTCATGTAGAGGACATTCGCACGATCATGGAGAGGCATGGCGACGCTGACAAACAGATCGTACTCCTGGAGTTCGGCTGGACATCCGATCCTGTGAATCCGGATTACCGCTGGCACGGCAGGGACGCCGGTATAGACCAGACGGTTCAGGCGGAGTATCTGAGGCGGGCATACGAATGGGCTGAGGCCAACTGGCGTCCGTGGATTGGCCTGATGAGTCTGATAACGATGCCCAATCTGGGGTGGCTGAGCGACGGCAACGCCGAGGATGAAGAGCAGTTCTGGTGGGGGATTATGGAGCCAAGCCCTTGTTGCGGGGCACCTACTTTTCGGCCTGCCTACATTGAACTATGCCGGTTCTTGAATGCCAAGGACGAGCAACTCTGCATACACGCGCCGGAAGGCAAGGCTCAGCAGGAATAAAGTGTCCATTTTGGCTGTGCGCGACGACTAACCGGTGATTTCCTGGAAAATCTGGATGGCGTCCTCGAACAGGCCGGCGACGAGATCGATCCAGTCTTCGCCGCCGGTCAGCGAATCCAGTTCCAGAGCGGACGGGTCCGGCTGCCAATTGCCAGCGGCGTAAAGCCAGCCGAAGAGTCCGGCGCCGATAACCAGCGCGAAGAAAGTGCGATTGAGCAGTCGGCTGTGGCGATAGAAGCGGGGCATAGAATGTTTCGTGCCTAGGTCGAATGGGACGCCATTAGCGGCGCGGCGGGCTTCCTAGAGTCGATGCTGTAATTCTGCTTTATTGGCTCAGATTTGCAAAATATGGAGACGATGCTATACTCTGCCGTGCTTTGACAGACGCCAAGTCTTCACGGCACACCCCACTTGGGCGAGTAGCTCAGCTGGTTAGAGCGCACGGTTCACATCCGTGAGGTCGGGGGTTCGAGTCCCTCCTCGCCCACCACAGAATTGACGAAGTTAACAGTCGCAGACCATCGGAGGCGCCAGTTTCTGTTGACGGTGCGGCCGACGTCTTCAGACTTTCTACGACGCGAAAGATGCGGACGCCACGCCTTTGGCCATACGCCTAAGGCGTTCGTTGTTCCCCGAATTGTCTAATGCCAACTCGCTCCCAGTAAAAGTTCAGGCCGCGAAAACTGCCTTAAATAGATCCAAGACGGGATCAAGTGCTTGCAAATATCGGCAGAGCAGGCGAGACGCCCGCGATTGCAGGATGCAGCCCGTGTAGGAAGTCTTGGTCTAAATTTGCATTCGCGTTAGCACTTCGATTTTGTACTCAAATGACATCCCTCAAGAAAACCGTCTACGAAGTAATCGAGGAGGCTGCGCCGGGCAACCGGGTCAGCGAAATCTTCGACATTTTTCTCATCTCGCTGATTGCTCTGAATGTCATCGCCCTGATTTTGGGGACTGTGGAGGAGATTAACCGGATAGCCCCGCGTGCTTTCTATCTGTTCGAGGTCATATCGGTGGCCATCTTCACGGTGGAGTATTTGCTGCGGGTCTGGTCCTGCACTGAGAATCCGAAATACGCCCATCCTGTGAGGGGTCGACTGCGGTATATTGCCTCTCCCCTGGCGCTGATTGACATGCTGGCAGTTTTGCCCATATACGTTGTGTTCTTTGTCAATCTGCGCGGGCTGGACCTGCGCTTCTTGCGGGTTGTGCGACTGCTGGCTCGCATCGTGCGTTTGAGCAGGTACTTTTCCAGTCTGCGCACTTTGGGCCGGGTTCTGCATACGAAACGGGGCGATTTGGCTGCGGTGGTGTCGGTGCTATTTCTGCTGCTGGTGATGACTTCGTCGCTGATGTTCTTTGCTGAACATCGTGCCCAACCGGAAGAGTTCGCCAGCATTCCCAGGGCGATGTGGTGGAGCATAATCACGCTTACGACGGTCGGCTACGGGGATGTGTTTCCAGTCACGGCGGCGGGGCGTCTCTTGGCCGGAATGATCGCGATCGTGGGCATCGGGCTGTTCGCGCTTCCCGCGGGCATCCTGGGATCGGGCTTTATGGAGGAGTTGGGCAAGGCCGGGAACGCTGGGATCATATGCCCCCATTGCGGTGAGGTGATCGAAGATGAGTAAAGTGCTATTGGTAACAACGATTTATTCCGCGCGGACATAGCTGACGGATTCGCTTCACTCGAACAACGCTCTGGGCAGCTCCGACTGTCGGATGATTGACATTAGAGTTCCCGTCCGTAGTTCCTTGTGGTCGGGAACCGGGACGGTAATGGTAGCGCCGAGAGCCTGCTTTTGCATGATTACATGACTGCCTTTGCGCCGAACCTCTGTAAAGTCGTTTTTCGCGAGGATCTCGCGGACCTCGCGACCCGAAAACCGGCGGAGCCTAGGCAACTGCGACTTCCACCTGCGTTACGTATACTTCATGGTGCAGACGACTTTGAATTTCGTTGGCAGAAGCGGTCTCAAAAAATAGTTCAAGAGCCTCTTTCAGATTCTCCCGTGCCTCTGCCACGGTGGCTCCCTGACTTGCGATGTCCAACTCAGGACAGAGCGAAACGTAGCCATCGCCTTCACGTTCGATTATTGCTGTCATCTGCTTGGTCATAACTCTCTCCCGTTTTGCAGTCAAAGCATGTCACCCAGGGGAACAGAAATGAAGCCCATTGCTTTCCCAATCCTGCTATGTAATTTCTGCCAGCTGTCGACAGTTGCACCTCTCCTGATGTTACCCTGGTTTTAAGAACCTACCCCAGCTATAGATGAGTTGCGCAAATCCCTTCCGATTCTGGTCACCAACTCCCTTTGACTCTTCTTCGGCACTACCATTTTACAGTTGCTAAGAGCCAGCATCAAGCTACACACCAGATCAACGCCCGCTGAACTGCGGTTGGCGGCGCTGGCGGAAGGCTGAGACTCCCTCTTGCGCGTCCGCCGTGTAGGAGGCGAGGCTGCCGGCAAGGGTCTCGAGAACAACGCCGCTGTCACTGTTGGCGGGCATGGCGGCGTCAATGAGTTGCTTGGTGAGCTGGACGGCAACAGGGCCATTGGCGGCAATAGTTTTGGCCAGGTCCAGGGCTCGCTCTGCCAATCGCTCTGGCGGCACAACTTCGTTCACCAGTCCCCACGTCTCCGCTTGCTCGGCGGCCACGCCTTCACCGCTGAAAATCATCTGCTTGGCCCGGCTCGGCCCGACCAGCTGTGCCAGACGTTGCGTGCCCCCCCAGCCGGGAATAATCCCCAGTTTCACTTCAGGAAAGGAGAGTTGCGCCCCCTCTGCGGCCAGACGCAGGTCTGCGGCCAAGGCCAGTTCCAGCCCGCCGCCGAAGGTGTAGCCGTTGAGAACTGCGATGACCGGTTGGGGCAGCCGCGCGTAGCGGTTGAAGATGCGGTGCCCGTCGCGGATCCAGCGCCGGCCCATCTCCAGGGGCGACAGATCACTCCACTCGTAGATGTCGGCACCGACGCAGAATGCCTTGCCTGTTCCGGCAAGGAGCACGACGCGCACATCCTGGTTACGGTCCAGTTCATCGGCGTAGGCTTCCAGCGCGTCCAACATCTCTGAGTTCAGCGCATTGAGCTTGGCGGCGCGGTTGAGAACGATTGTCGCGATAGAACCTTTGAATGAGAGTTGAACGAGTTCGGTGGCCATGGAGTCTCCTTCCGGTTTCCTGATACAGTTGCTCTCAGACCCGCTTCACGCTCTCGGCGACTGTGAATCGGTACAGTTTGCATTTGTTGCTTTACCCTGATTGCCACAGTTGCAGAAGCGGGGGATGAGGAGTAACAGGCAAGCGGCTCTATCGTTTGTGCATCATCCCAGCAGTTCCACGTCAGGTTCGGACCGGTCGCTGCCTGCCAGCGCTCCGATAAAGACAGCCTCGGGCAGCGCGCTCTGGGCGGCACTCGCCTGCTCGGCGGCGATGACAACAACCATGCCGATACCCATGTTGAAAACACGGTAGGCTTCGCCGCGTTCCATCCCGCTCCAGATCAGCAGGCGGCGAAAGAGTAACGGCACGTCCCAGCTGTTGCGGTCAATACGGGCGCGCAGTCCGGACGGTAGTATGCGTGGCAGGTTATCCACGAAGCCGCCGCCGGTAATGTGGGCCAGCCCTTTGATGATGATGCCGGCCTCCTCAAGAGTGCGCACGGCAGGCAGATAGGAGCGATGGGGAGCGAGCAGCGAGTCGATCAGCACTTCGCCTTCCTCCAAAGTCTGTTGAGGATCGCGGGCGGAGATGATGCGGCGAATAAGAGAATATCCGTTGGTGTGGGGGCCGCTGCTGGGCAGCCCAATTAGCAGATCGCCCGGCTGCATGGCGTTCGTGCGAGGCAGGAGTTTTAGCCGGTCGACGAGGCCCACGATGGTTCCGGCAACGTCGCAGGAGCCGGGCGTATAGACGCCCGGCATCTCGGCCGTTTCGCCGCCCAGGAGCGCGCAGTCGGCGGCGCGGCAGGCCTCGGCCATACCAAGCACGATGGCGGCCACGTTTTCGGGCACGAGCTTGTCGGCGGCGATATAGTCGAGGAAGAATAGCGGTCGCGCGCCCTGCGCCAGAATGTCGTTGAGGCAGTGGTTGACGATGTCATGGCCGATGCCCGGCCAGCGGTTGTGCTGGGCGGCCAGCTTGACCTTGGTGCCGACACCGTCGGTGGAAGCCACTAGCAGGGGTTGCGGCGTCAGCTCGGGCAGGGCGAACAGACCGCCGAAACTGCCCACGTCGGCCAGCACCTGCGGCGTATAGGTCGAGCGGACGGCAGCCTGCATCAGGTCGACGGCGCGGTTGCCGGATTCGATGTCGACGCCGGCGGCCGCGTACAGTTCGGACGGCTGGCCGGCAGAGTTGTTCGCGTTTGGTGGTGAATTTGCGTTTTGTTCAGTCAAGGAGACGATTCCAAATGTTAGCGAATTAAATGCCTGTGAGTCGTGGTCAGTAAAGACCGGCCATGGGCACTTGCAATAGAAGTAACGTCTTTATCGTAAGACTGCGACTGGGCTTGCCATCTTTTTAGATTGTCTGTACTTCATGCCCCTATTCTCGGAATCCTTCGACTACAGGTAAAGGCAAGTTTTCATCTGCAAATAGGCGGGCCATTCCTATGCCGTCTCGTTTTCTACTATTTACTGTTCGATTTCATCTCTATTGGCTCGATAGTATGCCCAGGCTTTGGTCAAGTCCTCGGCACGAAGTGTTGGATATGCCCTGAGTATATCCGCTTCGCTACTGCCGAGGATTCTGGCTTGCACCAAAAGCCATACAGGGATGCGCGTGCGTACAATACATGGTTCACCCCCCATTACGCCTGTCCTGCATTCGATACCGGGAAAGACGCCACCGATGTCACGAACAATCGACTGGACCAATTCTGCTTTCTCTGCCGCTGTAATGTCGGGAATCAATTCTCGAATTTTTGTCTAGCGTCGTCACTTTCTGCAACTCCGCGCCTGAGCAGCTCAGACAGGGATCCGCCAGTGCAATCATACCAGAGAATCAGATTTTGGTCGCACGCGAGCGATCCGCTGCCAACGTTTTCTGTGGCGAAGACTCTGGTTGGTTATGCTTTGAAGAAATCAAGTATCCAAAGCTGCCGGAGAGAAAAATGGGCGGAGGCAGGGAGGTTTTTCGGTCTCTTGCAATTGACGGGATTTGCGGATGATCAATCGTACTTAAAGCTGCGAATGCCAACAACAAACAGCACGGCCGCCGCTGCCAGCAGGACGCCTATTTCTGGAAGTACGTCTCCAAAACCGCCGTTGTACCAGATCAGGTCCTGGAAGGCGTCCATGGCCCAGGCGACTGGAGACAGATGCCCGAGGATCTGCATGAATTCCGGAACGATTTCGAGCGGCCACCAGGCCCCGCCCAGGGGGGCGAGCGACAGCGACAGGAGGAGGACAAGGCCTCTGGCCTGGCCTTCGCTCTTTATCCAGGGGGCCAGGGCAAAAGTGAGGGCGGTGACGCAGAGGACGAAGGCTGCCATGACTGCGAGCAGGGCAAGCGGATTGCTGCCGAAATTCATTCCAGCGGCGGCGCCGACAGCGAAAACGATGAAGTACTGGATCATGCCAAGCGCGAAGTAGACGCCGATTTTGCCGCCGAGGATTTGCGCACGCGAGAGGGGCAGCGCCATCAGTCGTTGGAGTGTCCACTGACGGCGCTCGCGCAGGAGAACGGCCATGCCTCCCAGCACTGTGAACATGACGTACAGGGATCCCATCCCTGGCCCGGACTGGTTGAAGCCGTTCATGGAGCCGTCTTCACCGTCGCTGGCGGCGTCGGCGACTCGGAAGCGGACGGGGGCCGGCTGCTCTGTCAACATCTCTTGCGACCGCAGATAGAGGGTGCGCAGGAAGCCGTCGCGCGTCTCTTTGTTGAGAGGCGGCAGATCAATGGCCACTGTCAGGTTGTCCAGCAGGGCGCCGGCCACGCCGGTTGTCATTGAGGCGGTGCCGGCGCGCTGCAGTACTGCGTTCACGCTTTGCAGAACAGGGCTTGGCTGGAGAGGGTCGGACAAGGAATAGTAGTCGATGTTTATTCTCTCAAATCCCTCCAGGGCAGCGGCATAGCCGGCGGGGATGACGATGAGTGCACTGGTTCTGCCTGACCGGGCGCGTTCGACGGCGCGCTCCAGTTGCAGGGGTTCGCCTCCGAGCCTGCAAAAGTCTTCAGCGTCATTGTCCAGCGGACACAGCACGAGGGCGTCGTTTGCGACGTGCAGCTCTTCGATCAATCTTGCGGACAGTTCGGTCTGGTCAAGATCGATCAGATCGACTCGCAGCCGGGTTGGTCCGCCGCCGCCTAAGCGGCCCAAACTCCAGCCGATGACGAGCGTCAGGAGAACGGGGATGACGAGCAGGCCGACAAGGTTGCCCCGTTGCGAGAAGAAGATGTTCAGATCGTTGAGGATAATGGTCAGGATTGATCGCATTGCCAAAGGCTAATTGCCGAGGTGGTTTGTATAGTCCGCATCAGTCGTGTTTCATGCAGGAGGTCATAGGTCTATACGGCGCTTGAAGAGCCATGCTCCCAGCAGGAAGAGTACGATGCCTTGACCAAAGAGAACAAGCAGGTTGACTGTGACGTCGGTCTGGGCATTGGCCAGTTGCGTGAATGCGTCTACGCCCCAGTAAATGAGCGAGAATCTAGCGGCCTGCGCGGGCAGGGCGAAACCGAAGGCGCCGCCCAGAACGGCCAGAGTAATGTTTATCATCGGTCCGAATAGATTAACCTGCTCTGGCGTCTTTGCCAGACCTACGACAAATACGCCCAGGCCCGATACGCATAGTGCCAGCGCCAGGGTCAAGGCGAGGAGCGCAGACATGTTGGCTCCCCAGATAAATGTTGGCTGGCCGATGACAACGGAGGCGATCAGGGTCAGGGCGGCCAGGAGAATCAGTATCTGCAGGAAGACGGTGACCAGGTTTCCCAGCAGCTTGCCTGCCAGCAGGAAAACTTTCGGAGTGGGTGAAACGATCAGGCGTTGAAGGGTCCAGTTCTTGCGCTCTTCATAGATGGAGTGGATGCCGAAGATGCCGGTGAAGAGGGCAAAGAAGACCGCCTGCGATGCGCCAATCGGGACGATAGTGCGGGCAAAGCGAGGCGCTTCCTGAATGGCCTCCAGCGGCGGGTGGGCGACGGTGATGTTGTTGGCGCCGGGCGTGATCAGACAGCCGAGGGGCTCGATTGCGGTTGCATCCAGGTTTTGCAGAGCGGCCAACGGCGCGAACAGGTCAACTGCGCTAAGATCGATTTCTCCGCGGCCGATACTGGCTGCCAGCGTATTGACAGATGTTTCGAGGGTGGCGCCAATAGCAACGCTGACGCGCACAAACTGATTCACGATACCGGCGACGACGCTGTGAAGAATGCGTACAGAAATCGGCCGACCGTTGTTGGCGTACACTTCGACGGCCCCGTCTTCGTCTGGGACCTGGGTGCGGAAACTGAGGTCTTCGCCCAAGGCAAATTGGGGCATTATTCTGCGGCTGAAGCCCGGCGGGATGATGACCGCGGCGGCGAATTCTCCGTTGTCGACTGCGGCGCGCGCATGGTCTGCATTGTCAACCGCGGTGGCATCCAGCAGATCGTTCAGGGACCCTCCGGCCGCGAGAGAGGCGGCGCCGTCTGCCTCTGATTCGTCAAGCAGGCTACATCCAATCTCGGTCAGATCGAATCCTCCGGTCGCGGTTGTACCGGTGCCTTCGACCGGTTGAGACAACAGAATGGCGGCCAGTTGATCGCCGAAGTTGAGCGCGTCGCCGTCCTGCAAGAGTTGGTCCGGACCGATGCCGGCCTGGTTGAAGGCGCGGGCGAGATCGTCGGGATCGAAGGGTAGCGCGTCCAGGTTGGCAAATTGGTCCGGCAGACTGATGACCTCTTGCGGGTCGACACCTTCGTCGAGATTGACTACAGCGACCGGAATGTCAGCGAAGTCGGGAAGTTCGGAGTCGCCGCTGCCGCCGAAGGCCAGCCCGATGATGGTGGAAAGCACCAGCGGCGTCGCGAACGAGAGAAGGAGCAGGTTTCGATCGCGAAAGAATGTGTATAGTTCTTTCCATGCAATTGCGAGTATCTTTCGCATCTCTCAGGGCGGTCCAATTCGGGCAGGCGTGGTGTTCGAAATGGGCGGTGGAACAGCGGGCGTCACGCGGCGCGGACCGCCACGGAAGCGACCGGGTTGGGATTTAGTCTCGCAGGGCGCGCCCTGTCAAGGCCAGGAATACCGCTTCAAGGTCCGGCTCGCGTACGTGGACAGATTGGATGTCGACGCCGGCGGCAGCAAGAGTTTGGATTATGAGCGGGAGCGCGGTGCGGCCGCGCTTGGCGAATATCGTCAGGCGGGCGGAACTGGTCTCGCTGCTATCGTCGTCGAACTGATTGGGGGGGTTGTAGAGAACACGCGTTACGCCGTCGATCTCCTGCCCAATGCGTTCGATAAGTTCTTTCCCAACTTCCTGGTCGCCGGTCGCGATTTCCAGTTGGTCATCTTCGCCGACCTGCTGCGTCAGCTCGGCCTGCGTTCCCATAGCTATGATCTCACCGTGGTCCATGATGGCGACGCGGTCACTTAACTCCTGGGCTTCTTCCATCAAGTGCGTGGTATAGAGCACCGTCATATCATGCTGGTCGCGGAGCATTTTGACTGTGTCCAGGATGCGCCGCCGACTCTGGGGATCGATGCCGACGGTCGGCTCGTCCATATAGATCAGACTGGGATTGTGCAGAAGTCCAGCTGCGATATTGACGCGGCGCTTCATGCCACCGGAAAATGTGTCGATGCGATCGTTTTGGCGGTCGGCCAGATCTACGAATTCGAGCATTTCTTCGACACGCTGGCTGAGCGCTTTTCCGCCCAGGCCATACATTCTGCCAAAGAAGAAGAGGTTCTGACGCGCGCTGAGTTCGGGATAAAGCGCGATTTCCTGGGGAACGAACCCCATCAGGGCCTTAGCCGCCATCGGCTGCCGGGTGATCGAATAGCCGCCGATCGTGGCATCCCCCTCGGTGGGCGCCACCAGGCCGCTGATCATCGAGATTGTCGTTGTCTTGCCGGCCCCGTTTGGGCCAAGCAGGCTGAAGATCTCGCCCTTGTGGATCTGCAGGTCCACGCTTTTGACGGCCTCTATGCTGGAGCCGTCGGCGCGTCTATAGGTCTTGCACAGGTTCCGGGTCTCGACCATAGTTTGCATTGAATCGCCTCATTTATACATACGGCGGCGGGCGAGGAAAGTTGCAAAAGGGGGTTGTCTCGTAATCGGACTGCCCCCAGAGGGAAAATATCGTATACAGCGAAGAGGATGTCAAATCTGATCATCTGTTGTGCGACAGGCGGCGAGCATTCGTGGACCGATTCTCGTCTCTGTTTTGTGTGCTGGCAGGAAACGGGTTTGGTCCCTGTTCGCGATCGCCTGTGGCCTGGTCTTCCTGCAGGTCTGGATTCGCAGGGCCCGCTGGTGGCAGGGTTGCCTGCTCAGGCCCTTTGGCCCTCCACCGAAGTCATCCAATGAACTGTATGTAAGGTGGCAAATTTTGCTAACCTGTTGGAAGCGAAGTACAATTGAGCAGGCAGTTGGCTCCCCTGTGCAACTGCCTCTTTCCATATGTCGAAAAGCGGCAGCATACGATGCACTCCGTTCTGGCGCCGGGCATAGTCCACTTAGCGGAAATGGCGTATGACAACAACCCGTTCGACACTCACCCATCTCTCCTGCAGCAGATGTGGTGAGGAGTACAATGCAGACAAGTTAATGAACCTGTGCCCGGCCTGCGAGAAACCACTGCTGGCACGTTACGATCTCGCTAAAGCGGCAAGAACGCTGACGCGTGACTCTTTGCGGGAGCGGGAGTCTTCTCTTTGGAAGTACGAAGAGGTGCTGCCAGTTCGGACGCGGGCAGCGCAACTCAAGCTGGGCGAAGGGTGGACGCCGCTGGTCAGTGCGCAGGCGCTAGGCAGGGAAATCGGTTGCCCTCATACGCTGATCAAAGATGAGTCGCTCAACCCCACCGGCAGCTTCAAGGCCAGAGGGCTGGTTATGGCAGTTGGTCGCGCATACGAGTTGGGCGCGAAGGAGTTGGCGATTCCGAGCGCTGGCAACGCCGCCGGGGCAATGAGCGCGTATGCCGCCAAAGCCGGTCTGCCCGCCCACGTCTATATGCCAGAGGATGTGCCGGCACCGTTCCGCGTTGAGTGCAGCAATCTGGGGGCGCAGGTTACGCTTGTGGACGGTCTGATCACCGACTGCGGGGCGAAAGTGCGAGAGAAGGTCGAACAGTTCGGCTGGTTCGATGTAAGCACACTCAAGGAACCGTACCGGATAGAGGGCAAGAAGACAATGGGCTATGAGGTCGTTGAGCAGCTCGGCTGGCGAATGCCCGATGTTATAGTTTACCCGACGGGCGGGGGAACCGGGTTGGTGGGAATGTGGAAGGCGTTTGACGAGATGGAACAGATGGGCCTGGTCGGCAGCGAACGACCGCGCATGGTCAGTGTTCAGAGTAGCGGCTGTGCGCCGATGGTGCGGGCATTCGAGCTGGGCGAAGAGTTTGCCGAGCCGTGGCAGGGCGCGAAGACGGTTGCCGATGGCCTGCGAGTTCCGGCAGCGGTCGGCGATTTCTTGATTCTGGAAGCCGTGCGCGCAAGCGGCGGCGTCGCCATCGCCGTAACCGACGACGAGATGCTGCGCTGCGCCAGGCAAATGGGGCAACATACCGGTATTTTCCCGGCCCCGGAAGGCGCGGCAACGCTTGCCGGTCAGATCCGCTTGCTGGAGTCAGGCTGGCTTCAAGGGGACGAAACGGTCGTGTTGTTCAACACTGGAACCGGGCTGAAATATGCCCACTTATGGTCATAGTACCGATTACGATGGACGATTGTGAAAAAAAGAGACGAGCCGGAAAACTAGCCAAAGCACACGGCAGATAATCGAGGTGTAAAGTTGGAACGCATCAAAAACTACAAGGCCGCGGTCGCCGGCCCGGAAGAGACCCACGAGAATCTGAGCGATGGCATCAACAGCATCGCCGATTTGTTGGCGCCGACCCTCGGCCCAGTCGGCGGGCATGTGGTGCATGAACGGGACGGCACGCGCGGGCCGGAGCTGCTGAATGACGCGGCAACTTCTGTCCGCCGCATTCTCAGCCTGGGGGATCCGCGCGTCGATGTTGGCGCAATGCTGATGCGTCACATAGTCTGGCGGGTCGCCGGGCAGGTGGGGGACGGCGGTACGGCCACGGCCCTCTTGACGCGGGAGATTTATCGCCAGGCGCTGAAGATGTTGACGGCCGGCATTGGTTACCGCGAACTGGAGATCGGTCTGCAGGCAGCCACCGCGGCCGTGCGCCAAGAACTGTCTGATATGGCCTCTCCCGTCGAAACGGAGGACGACCTTGCCCTGGTTGCCCTGACGGTTGTCAAAGACCACAGTCTGGCCGCTACCATTGGCGAACTGAGTTATCTTCTCGGCCCGGACGCGCGCGTCTCAGTTGAGAAGTTTGTGGCCCCCTATCTGGCGCGCGAGTACTATTCGGGCGCCAACTACAAGGCCGAAATTGCCAGTTTCCATCTCTACACAGACCCAATCAGGAAATGGGCAATCTACGGCGATTCCTCAATTGCCCTGGTCGATGACACGCTCTCCGATGCGGCCGAGACGGTTGCGCTCATCGAGGCGGCTATGAAGACGGGCAAGAAATCACTTGTAATTATTGCCTCCCATTTTAAGGAGGAGGCGCTCCATGTTATGGTGCGTAACCAGAACGAAGAGAAGAAGAAGATTTCGATTCTTGGCATTCAACTGAAGGAGATAGGCGACCCACGGCGGATGGCCTTCCAGGATCTGACGACGCTCACAGGAGCAAATATCCTCGGGCGTAATTACTACGCCTACGCCGCGCGGGCCAAAGAGGCAGATTTGGGCGAAGCATTGCGGGTGCAGGTTGACCGAAAAACCATGCAGTTGCAGCCCGATCAGAGCCGTTCGGCAGCCGTGCAGGAAACAGTCGAACAGCTTCGGCTCCGGGTTGAAGGGCTACGGGTGGATGATGAGGAACGCCCCGACATCATCAATCGCCTGGCTGCGCTCACCGGCGGCATGGGTGTGCTGAAGGTGGGCACCAACCTCAAGCAAGAGCGCGAAATTCTGTCTAATTTGTCGGAGCGTGCGCTGACTGCGACCTCCCAGGCCCACAGGACCGGTGTCGTATCCGGCGGCGGCGCGGCCTTTGTCCACGCGCGCAGAGCGTTGGACAATCTCAAGCTGGAGGGTGAGGAGAAATTTGGCGTCAAGGTGCTGTACGATGCCCTGGACGCGCCTTTCTTGCAGATCGTCAAGAACGCGGGAATCGAATCTCCCTCGGTGGCTGCTCTTCACCTGGAAGAGGCAGGGCCGGCTTACGCCTATGATGTCCTCAGCAAGCAGCTTGTCAATGCCCACGAAACTGGCTTGGTGGATGTCACCGGCGTGCAGACCGCGGTGCTGGATACCGCTGTCAGCGGCGCTCTGATGGCTTTGGGCACCAACACAATCGTCTTCCACCGCGATCCAACACAGAGTATGGAACCGTAAACGATGTCGATTATTCTCTCACTTTCGAAATATGAAGGCAGTATTTGGGCTGCCGGCCCCTATGGACTGTTTGCTGTTGGCGAGGAGGAACTGACCCCTACGCCGCAACCGCAGGAAAGGCTGACCACGGCCTGTAGTCTTGGAGACCGCATCTTTACCGGCGGCGCTCCTTTTGGCGTGGCATATCTTCTCGAGACCGCAGAGCAGTGGCAGGCTGCCTGGCAGGAGGGCACGGATTCGGCTGTCCTCGCTTTTGCGTCGGCCCCCGACTACGACGATTCCGGTCTGATTCTGGCGGGCAGCGAAGGGGACGGCGTGCTACGCAGCCGCGATCGAGGCTTGCGCTGGATGCCGAGCAACTTCGGACTGCGTAACCTGACAGTTTTGACATTGGCCTGGGCGCCACCGATGGACGAAGACGCCTGGCCGCGCTGGCAGGTAGTCTTTGCCGGAACAGAGGAGGGCATCTACCGTTCGCCCAATGCCGGGCTGGGGTGGAAGCGCAGTGATTCCGAAGACGCGGCCTACCAGACAGTCGCGGTTGCGCCGGACGTGCACTGCAGCGGGCTTGTGCTGGCGGGAACTGAGACAGACGGCCTCTGGAGGTCGACAGATGGCGGCCGTTCCTTCGCCGCCGTGGAAGGCGCGCCCGAACAGGTGAACGCGCTCATCGCCCTGGCAGAGGGGTCGGAGAGTTCGTCCCCAGCCGCGGGCGGCAAACCGGTCAACTGGTTGCTGAGCGATGACACGCAGTTGTGGTGCTCTCACGACGGCACGGCCTGGTCTCCGATTGCAGACACCAGCGCCGCCCTTTGTTTGCTGGAGGTGGACGGCCGTATCTACGGAGGCGGTGAGAACGGTGTCAACGTACTGAACAGCGCCAGTTTGCAATTCGAACGGCAGTTGCAGATTCCGCCCATGTAACGAATGTGCAGCACAACTGACGAAGCCCCGCCGAACTGTATGGCGGGGCCGCCCGAGACGGCCCTGTCGAGCGTGTCGGCGGGGCTTCGGTGCCTGAGAGTACTCTTTCGCGCCTCAGCCGAGCGAAAACGATTGCGCGCGAAGTCGGGACGCGGCTGCACATGACGAGGCGTGCAGCCGCGTAAAAAGATCCACACTCCATTTCTGAATCATATAAACTTACGTTCAGACAATCGCACCCTCTGGAGTACTCCATGCTTCTCATCGACGCCCACCTCGACCTGGCTATGAACGCGCTTCAAGGCAACCGGGATCTGACGCGTTCGGTTTATACAATTCGCACGACTGAGCAGAAGAACAGCGGCAAGGGGCAAGGTTACGGCACGGTCGCGTTCCCGGAAATGCGCAAGGGCCGAGTGGCCCTTAGTTTCGCGACCGCTATCGCCCGTTCGACGGGACGCCCGACGCCAAATATCGACTACGATCATCCGACCCAGGCCTGCGCGATGGCGCAGGGTCATCTGGCGTATTACCGGGGACTGGAGGAGTTGGGGATCGTGCGCGTCATCACGACCGGGGCTGAGTTGGAAGAGCACTGGAATGAGTGGACGGATTGGGAAGACGCGGGAGGCGAAGAACCTCCGCTTGGCTTTGTGCTGTCGATGGAGGGGGCCGACCCGATCCTGACTCCGGAGCAGGTTGAGTTCTGGTACAAGGCGGGGCTGCGGGCGATCGGTCCGTCTCACTACGGCCCCAACCGCTATGCTGGCGGCACGGGTACTGAACTCGGACTGGGTGAGATGGGACCCGCGCTGCTGCGAGAGATGGAGCGCCTGGGTATTATGCTGGACCTAACGCACTTGTCAGATGAATCATTCTGGCAGGCGCTGGAGATCTTCAATGGCCCGGTTCTGGCCAGCCACAACAATTGCCGGGCGATCGTCCCGCACCAGCGACAGTTCAGCGACGAACAGCTGCGTGCGATCATCGAACGCGGCGGAGTCGTCGGCATGGCGATGGACGTTTGGATGATGTCGACGAAATGGAGGGGCGGCCAGGAGTGGAACTACGATATTATGCTGGAAGATATGGTGCCCCATATCGATCACATTTGTGAACTGGCCGGCAATGCCAATAACATCGCCATCGGGACCGACCTTGACGGCGGATTTGGCCGCGAGCAGTCGCCCGCCGACTTGAACACGATCGCTGATTTGCAGAGGGTCCCGGAACTGCTGCGTGCTAACGGATATGCTGAGACCGATATAGCGGCCATCTGTCATGGAAACTGGTTGCGTCTTTTGCGGGAGGCGTTAGGGGACTAGGAGATGAAGCGCAGGACGATTACGCTCTGGACCCTGGCGGCGGCGCTGGTCTTGTTTGGGTGCGGTCCGCCCGGGGTTGAAGAGGGCGGCCAAGCGTTGCAGAGCGAAGCCCCGACCGTGGAAGTTACAGCAACTCCGACCGAGGTCAGTCTTCCTCAGATTGAGGGGCCTGTAGAGGGGGCGGATGTTTCCAATGCTCAATTGGTGGCACTGGGGGCGGTTCTCTACCAGCAGTATTGCGCCTCCTGCCACGGCGCAGAGCTTGAGGGGCAGCCACAATGGAAGCTACGAGATGAGAACGGATTTCTACCAGCCCCTCCGCACGATGAAACCGGTCACACTTGGCATCACCCCGACGAGCAGCTATTTGAGATTACCAAGATAGGGACGGAAGCTTTTGTTGGCATGGGATACAAGAGCAACATGATCGGTTTCGAAGATCAGCTTGACGATACTGAGATCTGGGCGGTTTTGTCCTTTATAAAGAGCCAGTGGTCGCCGAGAATTCAGAAGGCGCAACCCAAGTAGAATAGTCCTGGACTGTAACGGAAGAATATTGGCGAACAACAGAGAGCTATGTATTTCCAAAGAATTATCGTGAAGCGCCTCTATTCAAGGGCGAAGAAATGAATACCAGAACAGTTAAGGAACTTCAGGCAGCCGTTTCCCGACTCTCGCCGCAGGAATTAGCTCGTTTCAGAGAATGGTTTGAGGAGTTTGAAGCGAAAATGTGGGATGAGCAGTTCGAGAATGATGTTAAGTCCGGGAAACTAGACCACCTTGCCGAACAGGCCATTGCCGATTTGCGGGCAGGGAATTGCAAAGAACTCTAAGACATTTCGCAAACCCTTCCTTCTGGCAATATTACCGAAAACTGCCACAAGATGTTCAGAGGTTGGCAGACCGAGATTTCGAACTGCTGAAGCGAAATTCGAGACATCCTTCCTAGAGCCTGAAAAAGATCGGTAGGTTCTGGTCCGCACATATAGGGCTCAAGTATCGCGCCGTGGCAGTCGAAAGTGAGGAAGGGCTTGTCTGGTTTTGGATTGGGACTCACGCCGAATATGATAGGTTGATGCGGTGAGCATCTCTCAACGTACTTGGACTTACGACCATTTAAGACTCAATCGCCATTCCATTTGCTAGGGAACTACGGGAGACAACAAAAATGCGCAAGGAAGTTTACACGGAGAAGGGTGCGCCGCCGGCGGGAATCTATTCGCAGGGAATTGTCGCTGACGGGCCGGTTGCTTACATCGCCGGGCAGGGGCCGCTGGATCCGGCCACCGGACAACGCGTAGAGGGCGGGTTCCGCGAGCAAGCGACGCGTGTATTCGATAATCTGACAATTCTGCTGGAGGCTGCCGGCACTTCGTGGGAGCACGTGAACAAAGTCGGCGTCTTTCTTGCCGACCTGAACGATTTCGCCGAAATGAATGAGGTCTACCAGCAGTACGTTACCAAGCCTTATCCGGCACGCACGACGGTCGGCTGCCAGCTGCCCAACATCCTCATCGAAGTCGATTGCATCGCGGTCGTTCCGGAATAGAGGGGGAGTACTCAATTTAGGCAAGCAGCGAACTGAACGAGGAGAAAACTATGACTTTTGATGAATTCAAGGCCAGCCTGACCGACGACGCCCCGCCGGCCGCGGTGGGCGACCCCCTGCGCGCTTTATGGATGGACGCTGCCGACGATTGGGACGGTGCCCACGACCTTCTGCAAGGACAACCGGACGGTAACGGCTGCGCCTGGGTGCATGCCTATCTGCACCGGGTTGAAGGCGATCTGCCCAACGCCGATCACTGGTATGGCCGCGCCCAAAAGCCGGCCAGCAGCGCCCCCCTGCCGCAGGAGTGGGAAGAGATCGCCCGCGCGCTCTTGCAGGAATGAACGCATAGAACGAACCTGCAGCCCCGCAATTGGTGATCGCAGGTACGTTCGATACGGAAAGGATCTCAACGCTCCCCATGCCTTCCCCTTCCTTCGCGCCCTCTGCCGAGCGCGTCCCGGCCTCCCGCATTCGCGCGCTGGCGGACGCGGCCTTTGGCATGGAGGACGTGCTGTTCTTGCAGTTCGGCGAGTCAACCTTGCCGACACCGTCCTATGTAGTCGAAGCGGTGAACCGGGCGGCGCAGGAGGGCTGGACATTTTACAGCGCCAATCAGGGGTTGCCAACGCTGCGCGCCGCCATCGCCCAACAGATTGCAAAGTTGCATGAAGTCGAGATCGATCCCTCCGAGATCCAGGTCACGTCAGGTGGTGTGCAGGCGCTCAACCTGGTCATCAAATGTGTCATTGATCCGGGCGATGATGCGCTCGTGCTCAGCCCCAACTGGCCGAACGGCTCGGCGATGGTGGAGATGTTCGGCGGCCGCGCGGTGGAAGTCCCCATGGCCCGTGCGGGGGAGCGCTTTACGCCGGACGTGGACGCACTTGAGGCCGCCCTTACGCCGCGTACACGTCTGCTGTTGTACGCCTCGCCCTCCAATCCGCTCGGTTGGACAGCGACGGTCGCGGAACAGAAAACGCTGCTGGATTTTGCCCGCCAGCACGGGCTGTGGCTGCTGACTGACGAGGTCTACGAGCGCATTTACTACGGCGGACAAGACACAGCCGAGCGCGAGCAGGGCCGTTCCGCGGGAGTGGGGCAGCTTGCGCCTTCGATCCTGCAGCTGTGCACGCGCGAGGACGCCGTAATCGTCGTCAACTCCTTCTCCAAGACCTATCGCATGACCGGCTGGCGGCTTGGTTGGATGGTGGGCCGGACGGATTTCGTCCAGAAAGCGGCGCAGCTCAACGAGTTCATCGTCTCCCACGCTCCCCCAATGATCCAGCGGGGGGGTGAGGCGGCCATCGCCCACGGTGAGGACGATATCGCGGCGATGGTGGAGGAGTTTCAGGAGCGGCGCGACTTCAGTGCCGGGATGCTGCGCAGTGTCCCCGGCGTCTATCTGCCCGAGCCGGAGGGGGCCTTCTATCTCTTTCCGCAACTTGAAGGCATTGACGACTCATACCAATTCTCCCTCGATCTCTTGCGTCAGACGCGCGTGGCCGTTGCCCCAGGCAACGCATTCGGCAACGGCGGCGAAGGGTCGATCCGCATCTGTTACGCGCCCGGCATGGACGTATTGAGACCGGCAATGGAACGAATCTGCGAATTCATACATGGCCAGACCGCCAATCGGTAGTCCATTTGAACCCATTCCAGACCTACTACACAAGGAAGGCAGAATGAATCCCCAAGCGATCCTGAAAGAGCTGAAGACGGTCGATACGCCGTCGATCACCAACGTTGTCGCCACCTACCCTGACGATCCTCTCTGCCTGGGCCTTTACAACCCGTGGACGGAAAACTGGTATACCGATGAAACGATTCGCTGCATGTATCCGGAGTTGGGGGCACGCGCCGGCTACGCGGTAACATGCGTCTTCGGCCTGCCCGATCCGAACTTTTCACGGGTCACATTCATGGACGTGCTGGAGGCGCTGGACGCGTCCCCTAAGCCGACAATTCTGGTTCTTGAACAGAAATTCCCGTCCGATATCGCGGGGAAGGTGGGGCTGGCAGGCGGAAACATGACGGCGGCGATGCAGGCGGTGGGCTGTGTGGGCTGCATCTCCAACGGTCCATCGAGGGACATCGACGAGATCCGGCCGATGGGCTTCCAGTATCTGTTGAGCGGCGTTACCCCTGGGCATGGAGCCATGGCCGTGCAAGCGGTCAATGTGCCTGTGCATATACGGGGCATGGACGTATCGCCGGGTGAAATCGTGCATATGGATGAGAACGGCGCCTGCAAATTCCCCGCTGACAAGATGGAGAGCGTGCTGAGCAATGTCAAGCAGCTGCTGGCGCATGAAGGTGACCGCATCGGCCAGATGCAGAAGGCTTCCAGCGCCGCGGAACTGCGGGCGATTATGGCCGGCCACAGCTACGGGGATGACGAGGAGTGAGAGGCGAAAGGCGAGGAGAGAGGGGTTAGGAGTGAGGAGTGAGAGCGGTTCTCACTCCTCTTTCGTCTCTTCTCGGGGAGTGCCTGATTTCAGGGCAGTGAGTCTTCAGTTTCAGTTACATTGATGCTGACGGCGACCCAGCCGTCGTTGTCGCTTAGAATATCGTCATTGATGCGTAGGTAAAGGATGCCGTGTTCGCGGGCCTGCATGTTTGCGCTCTCGCCGACGACGAAGCGGAGCCCGTTTTCGCCGATGCGCCCGATGAGGGCGCCGCCGGATCCGCTCGAAATGGGGTAGAAGTTGGGCGCGGGAAAGTTAGGGTGCCCCGCCGGCCCGTGATACTCATCGGGCGTGTAGAGCCATTCCCCCTGCGCTTCGATCTCGACCAGGTCCCCCTGATCGATTCGCACGCCGGTACTCTGCCAGTCGCGGTAGGCGTAGATGCGTTTGGCGATGAGTTCGCTATGGGAGTGCGCAACGGTCAGGGCCCGCTGGATAGTCCTGGGCAGCATCACGAGGACAACAATCGCGCCAGCCAGGAGTAGTATTCTTCGCATGGGCTACTCCTCTACAGGTGTGCGAAGTTCGAGGATTGGCTCTGCGCCGGCTCCCAGGATCCACTTGCTGTTCTCCTTCAGTTCCACGGCGATCAGATAGTCAATATACTTCTCCGCGAGTGCGCCTTTGCCCTCCAGTTCGCTGAGGATGGCGCGGACGGCGAGCTGCTGCGCCTCGGTCGTGAGTTGGATTTGTTCGGCCACAGCCGCGGCTGTGGTGGTGATGCGATAGGCGTGGGCTTCTGCCTCTTTTTGCGACGCGTAGAACTGTGCATCGGCGACGGTGCGCTGCTGTGCGGCTTCGGCTTCGGCCTGTTCCTGGCGCTGCCCGGCCACCATGCGATCCTTGATGGCAGCCAGGACCTCGGAGGGGGGCAAGGCGTTTTGGATCTGGACGGTGATGAATTCGACTCCGTACTGGTCTTCCTTCTTCTTCAACTCATGCATGATTTCAAGATTCATCTCAGTGCGCTGGTTCATCACTCCGGTCATCGCCTTGGTGTTGATAACATCGCGCAGCCTGCCCTGCACGAACTCAAAGACGATACGCTCCGGGTCGTCCACTGCCAGGGCAAAGCGTTCGGGATCGGTCACACGGTAGGTGAATTGGAGGGAAACGTCCATGGTCACATTGTCGGAGGTCATGGCGGGGATGCGCTCAACATAGCCCAGGCGCTCGTTGACTTTGACGATGATTACCGTGTCCACGAGGGGGATCTGGGCGTGCCAGCCGGGCATCTGCACGGCGAGGAAACGGCCGCCGCGCAGGTGCAGCCCGCGTTCGAATTCGTGAATCTTGTAGACAGCGGCCCGGCCCACATAGAGCGCCACGATGATTACGGCAAGCGCGGCCAGGACCACGATGGACAGTTTGTAGTAGCGATCCAGGTCTGTCGGCACCCGTTGACTCGACTGGGGAACCACCGGCGCAGCAGCATCTTCACTCATTGGTATTTCTCCTTTGGGGGAACTGTCTCCATCCATTACAGATTTCAAGACTTTCTTCGCGACACGAGGCCGTCCTGCGACTGCAGACAGGCTAGAAAGGATACGCCTGCCCTTTTGCCAGAGCGAAACAGTTGCTTGTTCAGCTCTCAGCAGACGGATCAGCCATTGGAGCAGGGGAGGCAACAGAAGCGGCCCGCTGAGGATCAACCAGCCCAGGCCGCCATAAGGGATCAACATTGCCAACGTACGCAAGCCGCTTCTCAAATCCTGTACGTAGCCCATGCCGATCAGAAAGAGCGATTGGGCGAGCAGGACGCCGCCAAAGAGCAGCGCGGCTTGCCCCCAATTCTTTCCTCTGCGCCGTAGCGTTAGCGAAGGGCTGAGGAAAAGAATGGCAACGGCAGCCGCCCCTAAGGAGGAAAGAAGCACTCCCCCCCATTCACCGCTTGAAATATCTCCTTGCACTAGAATAAAGAGGGGGATGGTCAGTGCGGCGTGAGGAAAGACCGTATAGGCTGCCAGCAACCGTTGGGACCGGTGCCAGCCAAGCCATATCGCGGCCACGAAATAGGGCGAGAATGCCAGAGGGATGAGGACGATGCCCTGGATTAACAGGGAGAATCCGTCTCCCGAGGTCATTATGCGTAGGGCGAACTGAAGCAAGGCTGCGACCGCCCCGTATACGGCGAATCCTAGCCAGGAGTAGAACCAGTGCGGACGCCCTGCGCGCCAGCCCAGGAATGCCCCGCCAAAGTAGGCTGCGCGCAGTGACCAGCGCACACCTTGCGACCATTCGCTGGCGGGCATTTGATCCGGAGCGTTGGCTGCCAGCCAGACCGCGAAGGGCAACAGCAGAAAGGGTAACGCTATGAATGCTGCAGTGCGAATTGTGTAGGAACCGTTCATCGTTAGCCCAAATGTTCGATTTCGTCCTCAGTTTCAGTTTACCATAGTCGACGCAGTTATTTCGGATTCATGTCAGTCGATTCTCTGACGGTTGATGGTCGCGATGCTGGAAGAGCGCCTTTAGCAGTCGAGGGGCGCAATTTCCCTCCTGAATTGTTGGTCTGCACTCAGGCGGCTCAATGCCAATTATAAACTAAACAGTAACTACTCAGCCATAGTCATTTCACGACCATGAAGATCAGCCGCGCCCAGCGATCGCGAGCGTGTCGCCCGCAACCGACATCCCCGGCCCTGAGCAAGGCGAGCAAAGGTGTTCCTCACTGAGCCCTATCCCCAAGGCCCGCTAAGGCGTGCCTGCGCACCCTTCGCCGCACGACCGCCATCTCCTCCTCCGCGATCAGGATAAACGACCCCAGCCACCCCTGCCGGTTGTACAGCCGGACCTCGTCTTTCGTGGGCGCGTGTTGGTTGGTGGTCATGGTGATCCTGTACTGGCTACCCAGGCTACATATCAGTTTGCTGTCGAAGGAGACTCCGAAACAACCTGCAGAGATGTTATGCCTTGGAAATCCTTGGGGTTGTGGGTAACTAAAGGCACGGCGTGCCGCACAGTGCAGGCGGCAATCCAGGCATCGTTGGGCGCAATCGGTCTTCCGGCTCGCTGCCGGTCGGCGACCAATCGACCGTAGCAGCGAGCAATCTCATGGTCGTAGGGAATGATAACGAAGTTACGAAGTATCGCTTCGAGTTCATTCCGCCTGCTCTCACCCCAGTTGCCTTTCTCCGCCCCGAAGTAAAGCTCTCCAACGGTAATAAAGCTGATGGCGAGCAGATGATCCTGGACATGCCGTTGATATGCTCGCGCGAGCGCTCCGCCCCTCATCAGGTACGAGACGATATTCGTGTCGAGAATGCGTGTTGGCACACTCATTCTTGACGGACATTATTCGCGCTGGCAGCATGTCTAAGATCGTGAACTGCCTCTTCAAAGCCGTCATCTTCGTCGCCCGGCCACGTGCCAAACAGAACCTGCACATCAGTCAATGGTTGTACGTTCTGCGCGCGCGCCAGTTCTTCCAGAGCGGGAGATTCCCAGAAAATGTCTGTGACTGGACCCTCCTGGCGAACAGGTGACTCGGACGAAGGGTCTTGTATTCGGGTTGCTGGCGTTGCCTGTTCTCTTTCACCGACCGGCGTCTGTGGCATTGCTGTTCGCTCTTTCCTTTGCGGCGCGGACGAGAGATTACCAAAAGCTTTCGTGAGAGTTGCCCTTCTTTTGCCGAGAGATTTGGCTCATCATTGTTGACTCGTTGTTATAGCGCTTGCCCTATAAGCAGATCCTGTGGGCGAGGGCGACAGACCATGGGTCTGGTTTGTGCGGGTATTTTAGCACATGTTCCTGGGGAGTGCAGGCGGGGTGAGAGTTTAGCTGGATCAGCCCCTCACAACACGTTCCTTGAAAGGCTTCTCCAGATAAAAGGGACCTTAGCAATTACCTCGAAACGTAACTACCAAGTCTGATCCAGTGTGCGAGTTCAGTAGGGGGCACATACGCCATCCAAGTGTATTGAATCGTTTTCAAGACCTTTTGAAATGGGTTGGACCAAGGGATGACGGTTTGCAGAATTGTTGTAGCACGACTTCAGTGCCGTTGATGCCATCAGCTATGCCTTACTTGACCGATCCTTCTGCCCTGCCGCCATGCAGGCTATTTGGTTGACAGCCGCCTTGCGGCAGTGAAGGTGGATTGGCTACAGCGCGGGATACCAGAAGGAGCGTTGGTGGCGGCGTGTGTTTTCAGGGGGGCGTTGCGGGGGGACTCCCCCCGCACAAGGGAGGGCCGAAGGCCCGACCGCCCAAAAGACAGGAGTGAGGAGAGAGAGAACTTCTCCGCTTGCGTCACACAGTGTCGCGAAATGGAGGTGGCTGAGTAGTTACGTTTTTAGTAACCCCACTCGCACGCGAAAGCTCAGTAGAGGCCGGGGCCCATGTCGGGCGGCAGGAGCAGTTGGCCGTCTGCGATCTGGAAATAGGCGGGGTGGACGGCCTGGTCCTGTGGCCGCGACAGGGGCATGAACTGGCGGTAGTTGCCCTCGAAGCAGTCGACGTCGAGGCGCAGGTGGGCGCAGAAGTTGGCGCTGTGAACCAGGGCGAGGCCGGGGTTGGTGAGGTCCTGGAGGGTGAGGTAGAGACGGTGATGGCGGCCCCAACAGTAGGCCAGCAGCGAGTGGGTATGGCCCTTGCAGGTCTTCACCGCCAGCCCGGACCAGCCCAAACGATGGATCCAGTCGAGATTTTCGAGGTCGTCCAGGCTTTCGTCGACGACCACGGGCACGCGGGCGGCCACGTCGTGGAGCGTGTCGGTATAGGCCCCCAGGTCGCGGGGGGTGGGCTGCTCGACGTAGTCCAGCGCAGGTAGCACCTGCGGCTTCTCCGCGGCGACCCGATCCAGCATTTCAAGCATCATGGCAGGCTGTTGGTAGGCTTCATTGGGGTCCACCGACAGGCGCGGTCCGCCGGCCACACCGGCGGCTTCCAGCGCCTGGGCGGCGACGGTGTGTACTTCGATCAGGCGTTCGGCGTCCTCGGCCGGCGACTGGCCGCGCAGCTTGAGCTTGAGATAGCGCAGGCGGTCGCGCTCGATCCAGGTGGTGAGGTCGGCGGGGAGGTCTGCCGGCGCTGGCTGTTGCGGATCCACCTCGGCCGGGGTGAGGGCGTCGTTGAAGCCGACGACATGCTGCACGGACAGCGCGCGCCGCCTTGGGCCCAGGTAGTCCGCCGGGTAGCGGCCGGCAAAGTCGGCGCCCAGCCAGACGCTCATATCCTGGTTCAGGTAATCCGCGGTGTATGCGGCGTAGAGCGGTACCGGCAGGGCCGCGCCCCAGGCGTCGTGAAGGGCGGCGTCGAAGGGCGCCATGCAGTTGAGCACGGCCAGCCGCGGCAGGGGAGTCCTCTGCAGGAGAGGTTCTTCGTCGGCCAGCTGCACAGCCAGCTCGACCGCGGCCTGTTCCAACCTGATCCCTTTTTCGATGGGATCTTCGTATGGGTCATCCTGCAGCCAGGCGGCGATGGCGCGGCACAGGCGGCGCATGAGGCGATCTTTCTCCTCATGGGTCAGGTCGGGCGCGGGGAAGGCCCACACGTCCGAGAGCAGAATCGCGCCGGTACCCTGCACGGCGGCGCCCCCGCGGGTGCGCGCCCGCACGGTGACGGTGGCATAGGTGATGACCTCGATCACGCCTTTGCTGAGGTGCAAGGGAACACTCAAGCGCTCGTCGTCGAAGGTGACCTCGACCGTCTCCGCGCGGATATCAGTCGCTTTCATGGCAGTGGCTCTCTTCTGCAGTTGTTGGTCGTGTACAGTTGATGATTGTGCAGGCGCAGTTGGCACATTCAGGCGGTTCCGGCGACAATCGGAGTGGTCAAGCAGATCGCCGAACACGGAAATCAGAAACTGAAAGTTATCGATGCCCAAAGACCGTTCTTACGTCCGCGCCAGCGATATCGGCGCCTGGAACTTCTGTAATCGAGCCTGGTGGCTGGCCAAGGTGCAAAAGGCGGCGCACGAACGGCCGCAACAGTTGGACTGGGGCGATCAGTCCCACGCGGCGCACGGGCGGCTGACGTCGCGGGCGCAGCGGCTGCGGAGGAGCGGGCTCGCGCTCCTGGCCGGCGGCCTGATCCTGCTCGGATTCACGCTGCTGGCGCAGCTGTTGCTATGACAAGCTGCTGGAGGCGAGATGCCTGCGCCGCCAAGGGGGATAGCGGCGAGCAGGTTATTTTACGGCGGCTAACAGCGGTTGCCCGCCTCCTTGAAACGCTCAGAACAGATTGAGCAACCCCTCGCCGAACGCGCTGGCGAAGACGAGACTGACAATACTCATCAGCTTAATCAGAATATTCAGGGATGGGCCGCTGGTGTCTTTGAATGGGTCGCCAACGGTATCACCGACGACGGCGGCTTTGTGCGCGTCGGAGCCTTTGCCGCCCATGACGCCGGTCTCGATCCACTTTTTGGCGTTGTCCCAGGCGCCGCCGGAATTGGCCATCATCACCGCAAGCATGAAGCCGGAGGCGATGGCGCCGATCAGCATTCCGGCGAGGGCCTGCGCGCCGAACAGGAAGCCGATGAGTAGCGGGACCACGATCGCGAGCGCGCCCGGAATGATCATGTAGCGCAGCGCGCTCTCGGTGCTGATGGCGACGCAGGTCTTGTAGTCGGGTTTGGTTGTGCCCTCCATGATGCCGGGGATTTCGGCGAACTGGCGGCGCACCTCCAGCACGATCTCATAGGCGGCCTTGCCGACCGCGGTCATGGTCAAGGAGGCGAAGAGATAGGGCAGCATGGCGCCGACCAGCATGCCGGGGATCATGGTCGAACTCAACAGGTCGAGCGTATCGAGATTGGCGGCCTGCACATAGGCAGCCATGAGCGCCAGTGCGGTCAGCACTGCGGAGCCGATGGCGAAACCTTTGCCGGTGGCGGCGGTCGTGTTGCCGAGGCTGTCGAGCGCGTCGGTGCGGTCGCGCACCTCGTCGGGCAGATCGCTCATTTCAGCGATGCCGCCGGCGTTGTCGGCGACGGGGCCATAGGCATCGGTCGCGAGGGTGATCCCCAGGGTACTGAGCATGCCGACACCGGCCAGGGCGACGGCAAAGAGGCCGTTGTCGCCGCCCAGCCAGAGCGCCAGCATGATCGCCGCGGCTACGATCAGAACCGGCGGCATCGTGCTGTTCATACCGACGGCCAGTCCTTCGATGATCAGCGTTGCCGAGCCGGTCTCGGCCTTCTGCGCGATGCCCTGGGTGGGCTTCTCGGTGTAGCTTGTGAAGTATTCGGTGAACCAGCCGATGCCGTTGCCGGCGACCAGACCGACCAGGATGACGGCGAAGAAGTTCCAGCCGACACCGGTGTAGGCGATCACGCCGGCGGCAAAGACCAGGACGAGCGCGGAGGCGCTATAGATGGCCCGGCGCAGGACACCCAGCAGATCTTCCTGGGTCGCGCCTTCCTTGGCGCGCACGAGAAAGGTGCCGATCAGGGCGGCGATCACGCCCACGCCGGCGACGAGGAAGGGCAGGATGATGCCGGCGCCGTCTGCCACCACTGCGCCGAGCGTGGCGGCGGCGATGATGGAGCCGCTGTAGCTCTCGAAGAGGTCGGCGCCCATGCCGGCCACGTCGCCGACGTTGTCACCGACGTTGTCGGCGATAACGGCCGGATTGCGGGGGTCGTCTTCGGGGATGCCCTGCTCGACCTTGCCCACAAGGTCAGCGCCGACATCGGCGGCCTTGGTATAGATGCCGCCGCCGACACGGGCGAAGAGGGCGATCGAACTGGCGCCGAAACCGAAGCCGGTGATGTAGAGTATGTTGCCATCGAAGAGGAAGTAGAGGATCGTCATGCCGAGCAGGCTGAAGCTGACGACGGCCATGCCCATGATTGAGCCGCTGCTGAAGGCGACGCGCAGGCCGTCATCCAGGCTCTTGCTGGCGGCGGCGGCGGTGCGCACGTTGGCGCGCACGGCGACGAACATGCCGAGGTAGCCGGCCGCGCCGGAGGCGATCGCGCCGAGGACAAAGCTGAGCGCGGTCTGCCATGCCAGGAAGACGGCGATGATGACGGCGACGACGACGACAAATCCGCCCAGGTAGGTATATTCCCGTTTGAGAAATGCAGACGCGCCCTCCTGGATGGCGGCGGCGATTTCCTGCATCACCTGGTTGCCGTTTTCCATGGCAAGGACGCGGCGCGTCTGAAAGACCAGGTAGATCAGGCCCAGAACAGCGATTATCAAAGCAAAGGTGATCGCCGGCGTTCCGAGCGTATCAATCCCTGCGCTCATATAGCGAAGCGGTAGCGCATACAACAACATCGAAGGTTCCTCCGGGTAGTGGCTAAAGGCCATAGCTAGTGGCATTAAATACTGATTGCTGAAACCAAATAATGATAACGCCTTTCGGCTAGTGGAAAAAATCGGCGAAGTAGGCTATTGTAATTATAATCTGCTCGCCGCCGGTACTCTCACCGCAGTCCTTCATTTAATCACATTATTCATAGTTCAGACAAAAGGATATCCATGACTGAACAGACGATCTCAGAACTATTGGATCTCAGTGGGAAAGTGGCGATTGTCACCGGTGCGGCCGGCCTGCTGGGGACGGCGATGAGCCGCGGGCTGGCGGAGGCGGGCGCGACCCTCGCGGTGACCAGCCGCGATGGGGAGCGGGCGGCAGAGTTTGCCGCGACATTGCCCGGCAGCGGCCATGTGGGCTTCGGTTTGGCGCAGGACGACAGCGATGCCATTCCCGGTTTTGTGGAGGCGGTTGTGCAGCGCCTGGGCCAGGTGGACGTGCTGGTCAACAACGCCTACGGTGGCGGCGCGCCGAGCATCGACACGGCGAGCGCAGAGGACTTCAACCAGGCCTATCACACCGGCGTTACCGCCTATTTCCTGCTGGCGCGCGAGGTTGTGCGCCATCTGCGCAGCCGCGGCGCGCCCGGCTCGATCATCAACATTGCCAGCATGTACGGGGTCGTTGCCAGCTACCCGGATGCGTACACCGGCTTCGATGTCAACAGCCCGCCCAACTATCACGGTCTGAAGGGCGGCCTGATTCACCTGACCCGGCATCTGGCGGTCTACTGGGCGCAGGATGGGGTGCGCGTGAACGCGATCAGCCCGGGACCGTTCCCGTCGCCCAAGGTGCGGGAGGGGGAGCCGGCGTTCGTTGCCAGACTGGCCGAGCGGGTGCCGATGAAACGGATGGGTGAGCCGGAAGAGTTGAAAGGGCTGGTGGTTCTGCTGGCGAGTGACGGCAGCAGTTACATCACTGGACAGAATATCCTGGTCGACGGCGGCTGGACGGCGTGGTAGAAAAAGGCAGTGGTTAGTGGATAGTGGTCAGTGGCTAGTGGTCCATACTGGCCGCTTGCCGCGAAAGAATGACAGCAAGAAAAGACGACAACAATAAGAGTATGAGGATACCTAATGACTGAAATCGGACGTGCGAAAGAGTTGCTGGATACGCCGACGCTGTGGGTGGATCTGGATATATTGGAGAGCAACATTCAGTTGCTGATGGACAATTTCAGGGAAGCCGGCGTGAACTGGCGGCCGCACACGAAAGGGATAAAGATACCGGCGATTGCGCATACGATGATCGATGCGGGCGCGCTCGGGGTGACGTGCGCGAAGCCGGGCGAAGCCGAGGTGATGGCGGCGGCCGGTGTGCGCGACATTCTGATCGCCAATCAGGTGGTGGGCGCGCAGAAGTATGCCCGCGTGGCCGCGCTGCAGCGGCACGCTGAGGTGAAGATCGCAGTGGACAATACAGCGACGCTGGCCGAACTGGGCGCGGCCGCCGAGGCCATCGGGGTCGAAATCCCCGTTATCGTCGAACTGAATGTCGGCATGAACCGGGCCGGCGTCGAACCCGGCACGGCGGTTGTAGCGCTGGCGGGCGCGGTCCAGGAGCAGGATGGGCTGCGGCTGGCCGGGCTGATGGCGTGGGAGGGGCATACGCTGTCGGTGGAGGACCCGGACGAGCGCGCGCAGGCGATCCAGAGGTGTATCGGACAGCTGGCGGCGTCGGCGCAGGCCTGCCGCGACGCGGGGCTGCCGATCGAGATCGTCAGTTGCGGCGGCAGCGGCACGATGAATGTAACGATGCACCAGCCGGAAGTGACCGAGATCCAGGCCGGGGGCGCCATTTTCGGGGACGCCACCTACCAGATGTGGGGAGTGCCGACCGACCCGGCGCTGTTTGGCCAGGCGGTGGTCACGAGCCGGCCCGCGCCTGACCGCATCATCACCGACGCCGGCTTCAAGACGCTGCCCGGCATGGAACGGCAGCCTAAAGCAGTCAGCCTGGAAAACGTGGTCAACATCGCGGCCTCGGCGGAGCACGGGGTGATCACGCTCTCCGAGCCGAACAAGAGCGTACAGGTGGGCGACGTGCTGGATTTCATCGTCGGCTACGGCGATGCGACCGTTTTCCTGCACGATGCGATGTACGGTGTGCGCAACGGCATCGTGGAGACGGTGTGGCCGGTCAGCGGACGGGGGAAGTTGCGATAGCAGGTCGACATGAACTGCGGCATCGAACGTAACCCGGGATAGTAAGAAACGATGAGATCGGCAGAAGAGATTCTCACAATTCTGGACCATACGAAACCTGAGCTTGAACGACGCTTCGGTGTGCGTCGAATCGGCCTCTACGGGTCGTATGCTCACGGAACGCAGACCGAATCCAGCGATATTGACCTGATCGTGGAACTGAAGGAGCCGAAATTCGACGCCTTGGCTGGGCTGTACATCTATATGGAGCAAGTCCTGGGGCGCGAGGTGGATATCCGTAGGCTCAGCAAGAAAATTGACACTCCCTTTATGCGTCGAATCGAAAGAGAAGCATTGTTCGTATGAATGATGCCGTCCCTGACAGCCGAAAGGCGCGGCGCCGGAAGAGCAGACGAGAAAGAGGACAGCCATGAACATTGACGTTGTCGAACTTGCCAGTGAACTGATCGCAATGCCCTCGGAGACGCCGACGAGCAACCGGCCGATCTCCGATTTTCTGCGCGGGGTGCTGGAGGAGGGCGGCTTCGCGGTCGAGGAAGTCACCTATATCGACCCGTCCGATAAGGAGAAGGTCAGCCTGATCGCCAAGAGGGGCGCAGGGGCCGGCGGGCTGGGCCTGTTCAGCCATTCGGACACGGTGCCGGGCGACGCCGGCTGGGAGCCGTTCACGCCGGCGCTGGAAAATGGACGCCTGGTGGGCCGCGGCTCGGCCGATATGAAGGGTCCTCTCGCAGCATCGATTGCCGCGGCCTGCCGCTTCAACGACGATGACCTCAAGCAGCCGCTTGTGATCGTCGTCACCGCCGATGAGGAGGGGGGACACATCGGCGCGCACGATATCGTCATCCGTTCGCAGACATTGACGAGCGGATGGCCCCAATACTGCATCGTCTGTGAGCCGACGGAGTTGCAGCCGGTCTATGCGCACAAGGGCGGCGCCGGCATCACGGTCACGGCGCGGGGGGTCGCCGCGCACACCAGCACCGACAGGGGTGAGTCGGCCAACTTCAAGGTCGCCCCCTTTCTCGCCGAAATGGCCGACCTTGTACAGGTTTTCCGCAGCGAGAAACGCTTCCAGAACCCGCTATTCGACCCGCCGACGAACGGCTTCAACATGGTGATCAGCGACGGCGACACGGCCCTCAACGTGAGCGCGGCGCGGACCGTAGTCCGCCTGGGCATCCGCGCGATGCCGGACGCCTGCTTTGAGGAAGCGGTGCAGATGGTTGTGGGGCGGGCGGAAGCGCACAGCCTGGAGGTAGAGCATTGGAGCATCAGCCCATTCTTCGCCGTAGCGGACGGCCCGCTGGCGCAGGCGGCCTGCCGGGCGACCGGCGCGCCGGAAGCGGTCACCGTGCCCTACGGCACTGAGGCCGAGTGCTATCAGAAGTATGCGGACGCGCTGGTGCTCGGGCCCGGCAACATCGCGCAGGCCCACACGGTCGGCGAATGGATCGCGCTCGAGCAGTTGCAGGAGGCGGTGGAAGTGTACTCGCGGCTGATCGAGGATCTTTGCGCCTGACAGAACGGTTCGAACCGTTCACGATCCCGCTGCGGTTATCCATTTTGGCGCGGACTGGTCGAAGACCCACTCCAGCGCCCATATTTCAGGATCGCGACCCCGGTGTAACTGTACTCACAGGTGCGTCGTCGATCCCAGCATCGCCTCAGCCTACGAATGACGCTATCTTCAGCACCGTTATCCCACCCGCCTATTGTTCGGCTGCACGATCCAGTCTATAATTCCCGAAGCAGCGATTGCCCCTAGGGTAAAGTTACACTCGGTCAGGGCATGTCGGCCAAACGCTCCTTACCCCCGGCAGGCGCGACTGAGAGGAGAAAAAATATGGCGGATATCACCGCCCTCCAAGAGGCCGTTCTGGCCCTTCCCGATGACGATTACGCTCGCTTCAGACAGTGGTTCAGTGAATTGGACTGGGAAAAATGGGATCGGCAGATCGAAGAGGACTCAGCAGAGGGAAAATTAGACCGTCTCATTGCCGAGGCCTTCGAGGCAAAAGAAAAGGGTAAGCTCCGAGAACTCTGAATGCACCGGACCACGCCCCAGTTCTGGAAACGGTTCGAGCAGCTTCCCGAATCTGTTCAAAGGATCGCCAAGCGGAACTTCCGTACGCTGAACACAAACCCAAGACACCCCTCACTTCATTTCAAAAAGGTCGGCAAATTCTGGTCGGTGCGAACGGGACGGACCCATAGAGCACTCGCTGTGGAAGATGACGGAGATTTCACTTGGGTCTGGATCGGCGGTCACGACGAATATGAGCGATTGATTAGAGAGTAACGGGCCAACACGGTCCACGTCGCGAAACCGGGCTGTCGCTTGGCTGTCAGTAAGGAATTTCTGAAAAATCCCTCTCTTGTGCAGTTGCGGGAGGCGGTGGAAGTGGACTCGCGGCTGATCGAGGAGTTGTGCGGATCGTGATCAGCAGGCGGACGGTTGGACGCCCTGACGGCGGTGATCGTACGGACCTGCACGATAGAAGACCTGATAGGAAAGGGCAGTGCCATGGAGATCGACGTTGTCGAACTTACCAGTGAACTGATCGCAATGCCCTCGGAGACGCCGACGAGCAACCGGGCGATCTCTGATTTTCTGCGCGGGGTGCTGGAGGAGGGCGGCTTCGCGGTCGAGGAGCTGTCTTACATTGATCCGTTTGACGTGGAGAAGGTCAGCCTGGTTGCCAAGAAGGGCACTGGGGCTGGCGGGCTGGGCCTGTTCAGCCATTCGGACACGGTGCCGGGCGACGCCGGCTGGGAGCCGTTCACGCCGGCGCTGGCGGACGGACGGCTGGTGGGCCGCGGCTCGGCCGATATGAAGGGGCCTCTGGCCGCGTCGATTGCGGCGGCCTGCCGTTTCAACGCCGCTGACCTGGAGCGGCCGCTGATCATCGCCGTCACCTCGGACGAGGAGCGGGGGCACACCGGCGCGCACGATATCGTCATCCGCTCGCAGACGTTGACGGGCGGCTGGCCGCAATACTGCGTCGTCTGTGAGCCGTCGGAGTTGCAGCCGGTCTATGCGCACAAGGGGGGAGCCGGCATCATAGTTACGGCGCACGGGGTGGCGGCGCATACAAGCACGGACAAGGGCGTGTCGGCCAACTTCAAGATCGCGCCGTTCCTGGCGGAGATGGCGGAGTTGGCGCAGACCTTCCGCACGGAAGAACGCTTTCAGAACCCGCTCTTCGACCCGCCGACGAACGGCTTCAACCTGGTGATCGACGACGGCGGCACCGCCTCCAATGTGACCGCAGCGCGAACCGTCGCCACCCTCAAACTGCGGGGCATGCCCGATGCCTGCTTTGAAGAGGCGGTGCAGATGGTTGTGGGGCGGGCGGAAGCGCACGGCCTGGACGTGGTCCACAGCAGCGGCGGCCCATTTTTCGCTGACGCGGACGGCCCGCTGGCGCAGGCGGCCTGTCGCGCGACCGGCGCGCCGGAGGCGGTCACCGTCCCGTACGGCACTGAAGCAACGTGCTATCAGGAGTATATGGACGCGCTGGTGCTCGGCCCCGGCAACATTGACCAGGCCCACACGGTCGGCGAGTGGATCGCGGTCGAGCAGTTGCAGGAGGCGGTGGAGGTTTATACGCGGCTGATTGGGGAGCTGTGTTTTTGACAACGCCTTTCATCCTCCCGTATAATCCCACTCGCTCCTTGTTTCCGGTTATTTGTAACAGTTCAAGGGTCTACCCTGTGGTGTTGCCAATAGCGAAACACTGAATACTCACGTGAATTCAAATTTGAAACAAAGCATTTGCGGGCGTGCAACGACATCATCGCCAGGACACATCCCGCGCGTCTCGCAAGTTCCTACGCAGCGCTAACCCTTAGTCTCATCATGAATTTGCGTTGGCCCGACGGGAATCAGGATTCCATAGTGAGGAGAGCAAAGTGGGTAGGATAGAATTAGAGAACAAGCCGCTGGTTGAAGCCATGCTGGAATTCAGATGGAAATTGTCTGCTCCGAGATCTCCAGGATTCGAGGAAGATCCTCATTACCGACTATTGCTCGGGCGTTTCTCAGAAAAAGTGGAGAATGACTATCCCTTCCATGAATCCCTCCCCTCTACGCAGATTCCTGACGCAATGGTGGCGCATATGGCACAGCATCGTTTTCGCACCTCGGAAGAGGGTTGGCCGCTCATCCAAGTGGGTCCTGGACTGATGACCGTGAACGAGACCAGCGGCTATACATGGGACGATTTTAGGAAGCGTTGTGACAAGGCTGTTAAGAGCTTACTCAATGCCCATCCGGCCAGAGAGAAGTTCGAGGCTCAGGATTTGACATTGCGCTACATAAATGCCGTGGATATGGATTCCAGCAAAGAGAGTGTCTTCAATTTTCTGCGGAGCAAAATGCAAACGAAAATCTCACTTCCCGATAGCTTATTCGAAAACGGACGAGTTAGAAATAGTCCGACTACTTTCAATTGGCAAGCGTCCTTTCCCACCGATGATCCTGGTGGCATCGTGACATTAAGATTCGCTACCGGGATACACAAGAACAAGCCAGCTTTGATTTGGGAAACCTTGGCTCAAGCTACGCACGAACATGTTCCTACGATACCTGACGGGTTTCCTGCGTGGCTGGAAAGAGCCCACGACTTAACCGACGACTGGTTCTTCAAAATGATCGAAGGCGAACTGAAAGAGAGGTTCTCTGGTGAGTAATGAACTTGCAACCGTCGACCTCCAAACCGGCTTGTCGGAAACGGACGCTTCCTCATTGGGTGTTAGGAGTAAAAGTGTCGACGAAAGTAGGCTTGAGGACAACCGGGTTACTGGTCTCATCTGGTCAAACTCAGGAGTAGTCCTGGCAATTGCAGCCCCCCCTGCCACCGCTGTTGCTGACTACTGGTTCTGGGAAAGGTGGAAACGTGTCGCGGCAACGGCCCCGTGGATTTCTGAAGGTGTGATAGGAAGATCAATCTCCCGTTCCGAAGCATTGCGAATCGCTGGACAAATTATCGAACGCGCTGAAAGGGAACGTATTCAACTCGCCGAGTGGGAGGCCGAACGAGGCATTCAGTGGGAGGACGGTGAATGATCTACGAATTCCCCGATCAGACGGCACCGATCCGCCAAGGGGATATTTTTGTCGGGCTACCCCGTGTCGATTTATCACTTGAGGAAATCTTACTCGTGGATGAAGTAGGTGAGCGAATCGCAAAGTGGGAGGATCTGGCAAATCATAGCAATACCTTTAATATCATTGTGCCTGTCCGCCCTGTAGCTTCAATCGTCGCTACACAAGATTGCGATGCTTATAACAGCAGAGACATTACGCTCTGTGAAATTCGCGAATTCCGTGACGTGGAGAAGAAAAGCAAAGATACCCAATCGCCCAGAAAATGGAAGAACATTCTTACTCAGCACGCGCGGCTTAATCAGAAGTGGTTCTATCTACCTTCTGACGAACAGCTTGGGTTCTCTGATAAGATGGCGGTAGATTTCCTCGTGACACTTCGTGTTCCACGTGAGGATTTGGACAACCTTCGATCGTTGAGACGAGGACGACTAAACGCCGTCGCCGACGAACATTTTCGCGAGCGCATAGGTGAATTCTTCCGCCGTTATCCGTATGACGAGTGGTATGCGCTAGATAAGGAAGAAATGGCTGCATATTCAAGAGAGTACCCCAATGCTGAACATTTTCCCTGGCAGCAAGGCACCAGCTGATGTGAATCCAATATGATTCGAAGATTCTTCACATGCGCTGCGGCCCGGGCCCGCGGGTGTCTAGCCCGCTCTCACAGCGACCTATGACGCTGCCAACCCTCTGGCAGCGCGCTCTTCCTCCACATCGATCCTCAGCCCCGGCACAATCTCCCCCGTCTCCAGGCTGACGCTGATCACCTTGCCGATCAGCCGCACGATGTACTGCGAGTCGTCGGCGCGGCTGGGGTCGTTGACGATGCCACACCGCCGGTCCGTCTTGACGCGGTACTGGTCGATGACCCACTCCAGCGCCCATATTACAGGAGCGCGACCCCGGTGTAACCCTCACAGATGCGTCATCGGCCGCACACGCCGCTGCACAGCCCCGCACCCGGCATCTGGTTAAACAACCATAGCGCAGCCGGCCGCAACGTCGACCGTCAACCTATCAGAAATAATAAGTTTTATTTTTCTTTCCTCCCTGGCTGCGGTAACATGATCTCTGGCAACTATCCACCAGGGAGGAAATATGAAACGCAGTGCAGGCGCAGGGCTCGTGTTGGCCTTTGTCATTCTCATCATTTTCGGTGCATCACAGCTGCGGGCCCAAGACGAAGAGAGCACCTTCGAGCAACTCGTAACCGAGTTCAGGGCGCTGCTGAGGTTGGTAGAACCCCTTCCTTCTGCACAGCAAGCACAAGAGACGCGCATCACAGCGTTGGAAACTGCGGTGGCGTCGGCAAATCTGCTGGCCGGCATCCCGATCGAGGATGAAGACCGCTGCACCCCCTATAGCGCCGACGCCTACAGATATCCGCAGAGCCTGGAGGCGCAGATCGTCGCCGAGACGGGAGGACGCTTCTACAGCCCCTACACCGGCGAGACTTTTACCCGTACCGATGAAGTGGACGTTGAACATATTGTCGCCCGCAGCGAAGCCCACGACAGCGGCCTCTGCGCCGCGGATACCTTTACCCGCCTGGCTTTCGCCAGCGAACTGCTGAATCTGACCTTTGCTACACCGCAACTAAATCGAGACGAGAAGACAGGCAAAGACCTGGCTGAATGGCTGCCGGAGATGAACCGTTGCTGGTTTGTGAACCGGGTTGTCGCCGTGAAGCGGAGATACGGGTTGTCGATGGATGCACGCGAGGCCGAGGTTGCGCGCACCGTGCTTCTATCCTGTTCCTCCTTCGCAATGGAGTTCAATGCCGAAGCAGCGGCTACGCCCGTTCCTGAAGCAACGTCGGAATCAGGCGCGTCCCCAGGCGCGGAGGACCACCCTTTGAGCCTGTATGACTCCAACGGAAACGGACGGATCACCTGTAAAGAAGCGAAAGAACACGGCATCGCGCCCGTCCAAGAGGATCATCCCGCCTACCAGTACATGAACGACGCCGACAGTGACGGAATAGTCTGTGAATAGTTGACTCCGAATTGAAGCCAGGAAGAGACGGTGACTTCACAAAAAAGCGACTAGGTTCGGGACTTGGGCCCCGATAGGAGACGCTTAGCGACTCCTCCTGGACGCAACACCATTATGCGATTGAACTCAACAGCCGCTCAAAGGACTGTGGCACTTGGTTCTGCTCCGAAACTTCCTTCTCCCCGCTCCCCCGCTCTGGCTGCCCCGCCACAATCTTCACGGTCTCCAGGCTGACACAGTTCACCTTGCCGAACGGCCGCACGATGAACTGTGGATCATCGGCGCGGTTGGGGTCGTTGGCGACACCACACCGCCGGTCCGTCTTGACGCGGTACTGGTCAGTGAGCCATTCGAGCGAGGAGCGGTTGCCGAAGGCGTCGTCATTGTTGCCTTGCCCGCCAATTGTCCGGCTGCGAAGTCACGTTTATAATTCCCAAACCCTTCAGTTCGCCGTAGGAGGCGGATACAGGGTGTTTTCCAAGCCATAGCGCCAGTCTCTGATTGAAATATGGCTGAATGCCCCGGA
This sequence comes from Caldilineaceae bacterium, assembly GCA_965221345.1. GTDB lineage: Bacteria > Chloroflexota > Anaerolineae > Caldilineales > Caldilineaceae > Bin5. Next base: position 1,694,008 of record CBDCSD010000002.1, on the reverse strand, counting down.
GGATGAAGGAATGAACAGTCGGATTACCATCAACGCCCAAGTGTGTCACGGACAGGCCTGCATCCAGGGGACACGCATCCCTGTATATCATATCCTGTGGATGCTTGCCTGCGGCGATAGCGTCGAAGACCTCCTCCAGGAATATCCTTCTATAACGCGCGAAGATATCCTTGCCTGTTTTGACTATGTAGCATCCCTGGCCGAAGAGCAGGTGACGCCGCTTGATGCGCTGGTCGACAGGAGATGAGGATCTTCGTTGATGAAAACATCCCCCTCATGACTGTCACAACGCTTCGCGCTTTGGGAGATGGCACAGCGAGAAGAGCGTCTGTTGATTACCACTGACAAGGGATTTACGCACTACCGGATGAGGCCGCATCATGGTGTGCTTGTTATACAACTGCGACAACCAAACCGGCGCAAAATCCACGCACGCATCATGCAAGCGCTAAGGCAGTTTTCCGGTACGGAATGGCCGGTTTGCTCGTCGTCATGCGGGACATGCGCAGAGCGTTTGGCATGTTCAGGAGCATCGCTAAACCACGCCTGATGAAGCTCCACATCCGTCCCGTCCCCCAGGGCAATCGCATCTAAATTCGGACGCCACAATAGCCCACGAAGGGCGCCCACAAGGGGCGCCCCTACCGATTGTCTTCTTTTTTCGGCCAAGAAACCGGCCTCCAGTCGCCAAAGACGTATGGAATTTGCAATAGCGCACTACGATCTGCAGGGTTCCAGGCGCTATGCCTAGAGAAGGGCACCCACAAGGGGTGCCCCTACCGATTGTCTTCTCTCGGCGTTTTGCCCTGAAAAGGGCGCCCACAAGGGGCGCCCCTACCCGATTCAGGCAGCCTTACGTGGTTTTGTCCCAATTTGATGCAATTGCCCTGTCCCGTCCCCCCGGAGTCTTGACAACGATTTCCCTCCTCTCGTATAATCCAACCCACTCCCTGTTTTAGATCTTTTGGTGACGGCCCGGGATTCTGCCCTGCGGCGTTGCTGCAAACGAAGCACAAAACACTGCCGTTCAGACAGAGGAAAAATCCCATGACACTGACAGCAACGATGGAAGCCCCCGCGGAGACGGTGACAAGGCCCGTTGTTACCGATGAACATGCCGCCTCCTTCCGTAAGAACGGTTTCCTGGCGCTGCCGGACGCGCTGACGCCGGATGAAGTGCAGGCATTGCGCGATGAGACTGTGCGCATCTGCCGGGGTGAGTCGGGCGATGTCGCCGGCCTGCCGCCGGTAGGACCCGCCGACAGTGATGACGAGGTCATCCAGCGCACGCTGTGCGTGCATTTCCCGCACAAGCTCTCACAGTTGATGTTCGACACGCTGGCACATCCGTCGATCAGTAATATGCTGACGCGGGTGATCGGCCCCAACGTGAAAAGTATGCAGTCGATGCTCTTTATCAAGTCAGCCGGAAAGCCGGGGCAGGCCTGGCACCAGGACGAAGCCTTCATTCCCACACGCGACTGCTCCCTGAACGCCGCCTGGATCGCGCTCGATGACGCCACGGTCGAGAACGGCTGTCTGTGGGTGATTCCCGGCTCGCACGCGCAGCGCTTGATCTGGCCCGCCAAGGAGCATGACGACGAGCGTTTCGACTGCGTGGTGGAGGCGTTTGATTTCCCCTACACCGACGACGACGCGGCGCCGGTCGAGGTGACTGCCGGCAGCATCGTCTTCTTCAACGGCTATCTGCTGCACCGCTCCTTGCCCAACCGGGCGGCAGGCGGATTCCGGCGCTCGCTCGTCAACCACTACATGAGCGCCGAATCGTTGCTACCCTGGCGCTATCCGAGCGATGGCGGATTGGGGGTAGCCAGTTACGACTTCCGGGACATCGTGATGATCGCCGGTCGCGACCCTTATGCGTGGAAGGGCACGGAGGATGTGTCATTCTCGCACATCCGCCCGGACCGGGAAGGCGGCTGCCAGTGGCCGACGAGAGAGGAAGAATAGAAAAATGCCCTGTGGTCGGTAACTGCACTGATCACAGGTTACTGAATTCGATTTTTGCCTTACCAACAGAAGCTGAACCAACCGTTTCCCAACAAACCAGAAGGAGTCCAACCTATGTCCGGTACGAAACAATTCTTCAACTCTGACAACGCCATTAGCCGCCGCGCTTTTCTCAAGGCAAGCGCGCTGACGGTTGGCGGAACTCTGCTCGCGGCCTGCGCGGCGCCTGCGGGCGCGCCGGCCGGCGACAGCGGCGGCGAAGCGGCTGCCAGCATGGAGCCGATCGAAATGCGCCTCTCGGCCTGGGCCGATGTGCAGGATGCGGTCGTCTATGAGAACATGGTCAACGCCTACCACGAACAGACCGAGGGCGTGAATATCTCGGTGGAGCAGTACCCCGGCGGCTACTACCAGAAGATCCAGGCCAACTTCGCCGCGGACGACTCCGCCGATGTCCTCTATTTCCAGGGCTGGATATGGCAGGCCTACGCCGAAAACCAGGTGATCTATGACTTGAGCGACTATATCGCTCGCGACGGCGCTGACGACTTCTTCCCCGGCGGCGAAAATTACGACAACCAGACCTTCTGGCAGGGCGGGCGCTACATGACCCCGACCGATACCGGCTCGCTGGTGGTCTATTACAACAAGGACCTCTTCGACAAGCAGGGCGTCGCCTATCCGCAACCGGGCTGGAAGTGGGAAGAGTTCCAGCAGATGATCCAGGACCTCTCCCATGAAGAGGATGGCATCAAATATTACGGTTGGGGACAGGGACAGGGCTGGAACGGGGCCTACGGCCGCAACACCAACTTCATGCGCCGCAACGGCCATATCGAGTGGGACCGCATTACCGAGCCGACGGAGGCATTCTGGGATCATGAGGATATCGCGTCGGCGCTGCAGTATCTGATCTACGATGCCATTTCCAACGACTGGTGCCCCGGTCCGGAGGTGGTCGAGGGCGGCGGCGTCGGTGTCGATACCGGCCGCGTCGCCATGTACCTCGAAGGCCCCTGGGCCATGCCCCGCCTTCGGGGCGAACTGGCCACCACCGAAGAGGGCATCAACTTCGACGTGATTGAGGCCCCGACCGGCGACGCCGACACCAACTTCACCTTCGGCCATGTCCACGGCCATGTCATTACTGAGCCTTCTATGTACAAGGATGAGTCCTGGGACCTCATCAAGTTCATCCTCGGCGAAGAGGGCCAGACGATCATCGCCAACGGCGGCCGGATGTGCGGCACACCGGACAACATTGCCAATATCTGGGGCGAAATCGCCTCCGGTGTCTATGGCTTTGAAAACACCGATGCTTTCGCCAACACGATGCGCGAGAGCTCCATCTCCGTTATCTTCGGTGAAGGCTCGCAGATCAATGCCTATAGGGGCGGCGCGATCACCGTTCTGTGGGACAAGCTGGTGGGCCAGACCGAGACCGCGGCCGAGGCGCTCGCGGTTGCGCAACCGGAGATCCAGGCTCACCTGGACCAGTATTGGGCGGACCGAGCATAGTCAGTGCCCGGCGGCCAGTAGCGTAACCGGTTGCTGGCCGCCGGTTCCTCGCCAAATTGGGAGTACACCTCTTTGACAGCCACGACATCATCGCCCGGAATCCAGACACCGCCGCAGGCCCGACACCGCATGTCCGCCTCCCAGCGCCGCGATCTGCGGGACGGCCTGATCTTCACCAGCCCCTTCATCTTCGGCGTGCTCGCGCTCTGGGTCGGGCCGATGCTCTATTCGCTCTATCTGATCCTGCACAAGTGGAATATGCTGGCGCCGCCCAAGTTCATCGGGCTGGGCCACTTCGAGCGCATGTTGAACGATCCGCTCGTAGGCAAGTCGCTTGTCAATACCGCCTACTACACCTTCGTGGGCGTTCCGCTGCAGCTGCTGATCGCCTTTGCACTGGCGGTGATGCTGAATCAGAAGATTCGCGGGCTGAGCCTATATCGCACCGTCTACTATCTGCCCTCGATCACGCCGGCGGTTGCTTTTGCCGTGGTCTGGGTACAGATTCTCAATCCTGAATTCGGCGTGCTCAACGAGGTGTTGAATTGGTTTGGGCTGGGGCCCATCAACTGGCTGTTCGAGCCGGTCTGGGCCAAACCGGCGCTGATCATCATGAGCCTGTGGCTGACCGGCTTCCAGATGATCATCTTCCTGGCCGGTCTGCAGGGCGTGCCGCAGGAGCTGCAAGAAGCCGCCGAGATAGACGGCGCTAACGCCTGGCGCCGCTTCACCAACGTAACCATCCCGATCATTTCGCCGATCATCTTCTTCAACATGATCATCGGCGTTATCGCCAGCTTCCAGGTCTTCACCACCGTCTTCATCATGACCAGGGGCGGTCCCCAAGACTCCACCCGCTTTTTCGTGCTCTATCTCTACGACAACGCCTTCGAATACTTCAGGATGGGCTATGCCGCCTCGCTGGCCTGGATACTGTTTCTGATCATCATGGCCTTCACGGGGATCCAGTTCTTTTTCGCCAATCGCTGGGTCTACTATGAAGGCAGACTTTAGCCGCAACCAATGACCAGCCACTGCGCTGACCAGCAACGAATGTCATGACTGCAACACCCTCTCTGCTCCAATCGCGAAAATGGCAGTCGAGAATCGGTCATCTCCTCCTGCACATTGTGATGATCGCCCTCGGCATCACTTTTCTGATGCCGCTTGCTTGGGTGGTCAGCACATCGCTCAAGCTGCCCGGCCAGGTCTTCATCACGCCGATCGAATGGATCCCGACCGACCCTAAATGGGATAACTATTTCGAGGTTTTCAGACGCCTCCCCTTCCATCTCTTCATCCGCAACTCTTTTTTCGTCTCCATCATGGGGACGATCGGCATGGTGCTGAGTTCGCTCACGGTCGCCTACGGTCTCTCGCGCCTGCGCTGGCCGGGGCGCGACTTCGTCTTCACCGTTCTCCTGGCGACGATGATGCTGCCCGCCGTCGTGACGATGATCCCGGTCTTCATTATCTTCAAAGAGATCAACTGGGTCGGGACATTCTACCCGCTGTGGGTGCCGGCCTGGTTTGGGGCCGCCTTCTATATCTTCCTCATGCGCCAATATATGCTTACCCTGCCCCTGGAATTGGACGAGGCCGCCAAGATCGACGGCGCCTCCAACTTCCGTATCCTCTGGCAGGTGATCGCTCCCCTCTGCGGCCCGGCCGTCGCCACCATCACCATCTTCGCCTTTCTGCAGCACTACAACGCCTTCATGGAGCCGTTGATTTACATCTCAAAAAGCGATATGTACACGCTTCCCCTTGGTCTGCTCTGGTTCAAAGGGCGCTTCGGCAACTTCTGGCACCTCGTCATGGCCGCGTCGATGATCACCATCCTGCCGGTTATCCTCATCTTCTTCTTCGCCCAGCGCCATTTTATCCAGGGCGCGCAGTTCACCGGGCTGGCTGGAAGATGAGACTTCAGTTTTTAGTGGTCAGTTTTTAGTTTTTAGTGAACTGGTAACTACTAAGGCATAGGATAGAAGGCACTAGAGCAAACGTAAAGCGAACAAAAAGCCAATGCGGATCTTATGTTGGCTGTGATAGAGTAGGCACTATGAGCGAATTGGTGGGAACAGGTCGAGAGCATCTAGAGCAGCTGTATCAAGAGAGCCTTGAGTTGGTCCAGGCCTTGCGTCAGCAAGTGGCTGGGCAACAAGCGTTAGTCCAGGAGCTGCAGGAGCAGGTGGCTGCGCAGCAGGTGTTGATCCAGGCATTGCAGGATCAACTGGCGAAAGACAGTCACAATAGCAGCAAGCCGCCGAGCAGCGACGGTCTGAAGAAGCGCAGAAGCCAGAGTCTGCGTCAGTCTGGCAAGCGCCCGCGCGGAGGGCAACCTGGTCACAAAGGCCAGACTTTGACGCAAGTGGCGGAACCGCAGCATGTCATCCGCCATGCGCTGCCGGGTTGCCCGCACTGCCAAACAGACCTGAAGGCGGTGGCTGCTGTGGGTCAGGTGAAACGGCAGGTGTTCGACATACCGCCGCTGGGCATCGAAGTGACCGAGCATCAGGCAGAGGTCAAGCAGTGTCCTGGCTGTGGCGGGCGCGTGAAGGCTGCCTTTCCGGCCGGCGTGAGCCAACCGACCCAGTATGGCCCGCGTCTGAAAGCGCAAGCCTGCTATCTGCACAACTATCAGTTGATACCGCTGGCGCGCACGACCGAGTTGCTGACCGATTTCTACGGACAAGCGCCCTCGGAGGCGGTCATCATCACAGACAGCCGTCAACTGGCGCCCCGCACTCAAACGAGTCGGGCGCACATCCAACAACAGCTCCTCGCCGCGCCTGTCGTCCATTTCGATGAGAGCGGCTTGCGTGTCGAGGGTCGGTTACAGTGGCTGCACGTGGCCAGCACAGCCAAGCTGACCCACTACCATGTCCATGACAAACGGGGGCATGTCGGCATGCGAGCCGGCGGCATCTTGCCCCGCTACCAGGGCGTTGCTCTGCATGACCACTGGGCCTCCTACCTCCAGTTTCCCGACTGCCAGCACGCATTCTGCAACGTCCATCATCTGCGCGAACTGCGCTTTGTGTTCGCGCAATACGGCCAAGCATGGGCTGCGAAGATGGCCCACTTGTTGCGCACCATCAAAGCCGAAGTCGCATCGACCCCGGAACCGCACACTGCCTTACCCCCAGAGCGCTTGACCCACTACGAGGCCGAGTACGAGGCGCTCATTGCCCAAGGATTCGCCGCCAACCCGCCCCCTGAACAGACCCTACCCAGACCACGCGGTCGCCCCAAACAAGCGCCTCCAAAAAACTTGCTCGACCGCCTGCACAAACATAAATCTGGCGTCTTGGCCTTTATGTATGCTTTCCACATCCCCTTTGACAACAACCAGGTCGAACGCGATGTGCGCATGATCAAGGTGCAACAGAAAGTCTCTGGCGCCTTCCGCACACAAGAGGGCGCCGATACCTTCTGTGCCATCCGTTCTTATATCTCAACCGCTCGTAAACACGGCCTCAATGCCATTGATGCCCTCTACAACGCTTTCCTTGACCAGCCATTCATCCCTTCCGCATATCAGGCTTAGTAGTTACGTGAACTGCAGTAACTGCAGTGGATAGTGGATAGTGGATAGTGAACTGCCGCGTATGAGGAATTATTAGCCGCTAACCACTAGGCTCTAATGCAGTGAAGCCTTCTACAGTACTTTCTTGATCAACCCCTGCATTTTTTGACCAATTCTTTCTCCCTGCCACCATTCAGGCTATCTCGGCACGTATTTGGTTGACAGCCGTCACCTTGCTTGAGCGGCACTGCTGCGATGACGGCGTACCGTCGGCGGGGCGTGTTGTTGGAGGGGGGCGTTGCGGGGGGAGTCCCCCCGCACAAGGGAGGGCCGCAGGCCCGACCGCCCAAAAGCAAGGAGAGAGGGAAAAGGAGTGAGGAGTGAGAGAACACCTTCGCTCGCCTCACTCAGGGGTGCGAATTGACTGTGGCTGAGAAATTACGTAAAAACTTGAGACTCGAAACTAGAAACTTCCGTATATGCGCAGGTAGTGGGCGTAGTGGGTGAGGATGCGCTGGAGGTAGAGGCGGGTCTCGTTGTAGGGGATCCGCTCGATGAAGAGGGCTTCGTCGGGTGCGGAGCGGTCGAACCAGGTTCTGGCGTTGGCGAGGGCGGCGACGGAGTTTTCACGGGCGAAGTCCTGCACCCAGCGCAGGTAATAGGCGCCGAAGCGGATGTTGACGAAGGGGCGGTTGAGCAGAATCCAGTGAACTGCCTCAACGAAGCGTCGACACCGTCCCCCTTGCCCCGCATAGGCACGAGGGTGTTCTTGCAAGAATGTGAAAAGTTTCTGCCAATGATGGTCGGCAATCTTATGGGGTAGACATCCTGCAATTGTCGCCACTCTGACAGAACTCAACAGTTGTCAACGAGTCCTAGAAACTCCCCCGGCTCCGCGCCCCCATGCCCCAAGGCGCTCAGACTTCTTGCGCCGATCACGAGTTTTGCCTCTCCTGGAAGATTTGCTAGACTTAAAACTGCCATAGTTACACTTTCACAGGTTAGGACCGGATGGAATACCTTTCCCCTCTCCCCTTGCCCTGTGACGTGTACAGCCATCCCCAAAACACGTTTTCCAGGGAGACCCAAGAAATGAATGACAGACGATTGAACCGCCGTCAGATGTTGCGGCTCGCCGCTGCCACCCCGGCCATCGCCACTCTGGCCGCATGCGTGCTTCCCCCGCCGCCGCTCGAAGACGCCAGCACGGCCTCCGAACCCCCGCCCCCCGCCGCAGAAGGCCTGACCCTTTCCCACTGGCAGCCCTTCTCGATAGAACACCGGGCCGCAGTCGAAACACTAAGAGAACAGTTCGAAGAGCAGAACAGCGGCATGACCATCGATATCCAACCGGTATCTTGGAGCGCTTACTGGGACCATCTCTCCGCCAGTTCCGCCGCCGGCGACCCACCCGATTCCTACCGCATCCCCATGGGGCTGGCCGAACACCACATCGCCGCCGGCCGTATCCTCCCCGTCAGCGAACTGATCCTCAACAACGCGGACATCGAGGAAGCCTACCTGCCCTGGACCGTACAACGCGCCAAAAAAGATAACAGCTACTACGGCCTGCCCGTCGATGTCCAGACCCTGGTCGTCTACCGTAACAACACCCTCTACGCAGAGGCCGGTCTCGACCCCGCCGCCCCCTTCTCCGACCTTGAGGACCTCTTAAGCCAGGCCCAGGCCCTCACCACGCATGCCAACGACAAGATTTCGCAGATCGGCTGCAATACAGGCGGCTACCCCAGCGCCTGGCTCACCATCCTCTTCCAGCAATACCTGCAACGTGAAGAAGACGGCGCGCCATGGATCGACCCGACCTCAAACCAGTTGGTCTGGCAAGACTACCCCGCCATCTTCGAAATCTTCGACTGGTTCTGCACGCTCACCGCCCAAGCCGATGACGACGACTTCCTCTCCTTCCTGAGTTCTGAAGAACAGTTCGTCGTGGACAAATCCGCTATGCAGATCGGCCATCCAGTCCACCGGAACATCTTCAAAAATCTCGTTTCCGACATCGACTACACCATCGTCCCCTTTCCCCCGCGCGCGCCCGGTCACGAACCCTACACCGCAGGCTCCCACTGGCTCTGGGTCGTCAGCCAATCGGCTGCCGACTACGCTGAAACGGCCTGGAAGTGGGTCGCTTTCGGCACCAATAAAGAGGCGCAGACCATCTGGCACGAGAAGGCCGGCGACCTCCCCAGCTTGAAGGAGTTGACCACCGATGCCCGCTTCCGGCCCGATGACAACGCCGCTGTCTGCATCGACTCCCTCAACAACTCCTCCCCCTGGGAGTGGGTCGGTTGGGTCGAGTGGGTCACCGAATTCAACAGCGCTCGCACCAAAGTCGTCAACGACGCAGAAGATCCGCAAAAAGCGTTCGCAGACTTGATCGCGAATCTGAACGAGACCATTGCGCAATACACTGCCTGACCCTGTGGAGAGAGTGATTTCCAGGGGCCGTTGACATTTCGTTCGAGCCAAATCAGGGTAGCGGCGCAATGCAACAAGGTCATGAAACGTCGTGCTGATTTTTCATGGCGAGTGAAAATACGTCGCTACCACTTGATTCTGTTGATTAAGCGTTCGACGATGTTGCGCTCTCGGTAGCGGAGTCGGTCATAGTCCCGTGGTTGCTTGCGATAGCGGCGAGAAGGGATGACCACTTCGACCTGTTTGGCTGCGAGCAGTTCTCGTAAAGGGTCAGAATCGTAGCCGTTAGCGGCAATGACAGCGTAAAAATGGAATGGGGCGAGCAACGACTCAGCTTTGGAGAGATCATGGAGTTCACGAACAGTCAAGCTGAACTGTAAGGGAAAGCCGAGGGCATCAACGAGGAGATGGATCTTGCTGCTGAATCCTCCCCTGCTCCGACCTGGGCATTGTTCTTGCCGGCGTCCCCTTTTTGACCCGCCTGCTGCGCACATATGGGCGCGTACAGCAGTGCTGTCGGGCATGACCGCTGCCATGTCTGGGTCTTGGGCGAACTGTTTGAACATATCGTCCCAAACACCGTTCTCTTCACTGCGTGCCTAGCGATCAAAGACACTGTTCCACTTGCAAAAATCGTTGGGCAGTTCAGGCCACTGGGCGCCGGTGCGCAGAATCCAGTGAACTTCCTCAACGAAACGTCGACACTGTCCCTCTTGCCCCGCACAAGCACGAGGGTGTTCTTGCAAGAATGCGAAAAGCTCCTGCCAATGATGGTCGGGCGATCTTATAGGTAGACATCCTACTATTGCCGCCAATCTGACAGAACTCAACAGTCGTCTGCGAGTCCTGGTAACTGCGTCCGCCTCGATGAAACGGTGTCACTGAAAACTCAAAACTAAAGACTTCCATATATCCGCAGGTAGTGGGCGTAGTAGGTCAGGATGCGCTGGAGGTAGAGGCGGGTCTCGTTGTAGGGGATGCGCTCGATGAAGAGGGCCTCGTCGGGCGCCGAAAGGTCGAACCAGGTTCTGGCGTTGCCGGGGCCGGCGTTGTAACCGGCGAGGGCGGCGACGGGGTTTTCACGGGCGTAGTCCTGCACCCAGCGCAGGTAATAGGCGCCGAAGCGGATGTTGACGAAGGGGCGGTTGAGCAGTTCGGTGGAATAGTTGGGATAGTTGAGGCGCTGCGCGATCTCTGCGCCGGTGGTGGGGATGATCTGGGTCAGGCCGTGGGCGCCGGCAGAGGAGCGGGCGGGCGGCTCGAAGAGACTCTCCTGAAGGATGAGGCTGTAGAGGAGCAGGGGATCGATGTCGAAATCTGTGGCTTCCTTTTCCACGAGGAGAGAATAGGGCCTGGGGTAGGCGACGCGCTGGATAAAGAGGGGCACATCGGCGGTGTGCCGGGCCGGACTGAGTTGAATGAGGCGGTAGGCGGCGCTGATGGAGAGCCGGTTGGCGCCTAATTCATCGAAGTGCAGCATGAGCGGAAACAGGGCCGCGGGATCGTCACGGAAGCGCCAGTAGACCAGTTCGAGCAGCTTTAAGCCTGCGGCGCGGAGATCCAGCTCCAACAGCAGTTCGCCGCCGGTCCGGGCCGGGTCGGCGGCTACGACATGCGGCAGGCCCGGGTTGCCGCTGCTGTCGCCGGCATCAGTCGGGTCGGGCGCGTCGTGCCACGTCCTCAGCCAGTTTTCGGCGAAGGCGCGGCTGCCGTCGTCGTCGGGCAGCGCGGCAGCGGGCATAGCGTCCATGCGGAGGGTGAGGTCCTGCCCCGGATTGCCTTGCGGCGTCAGTTCCACTGCGGCCAACACGCCGTAATATGTTTCCGGCTCTTGTGCGGCGAGCGACTGCCACAGGGAGCGGGCCGCGTCTTTCTCTCCTTGAGCATAAAGGGCACGGCCGAGCCAATAGGTTGTTGTGCCCGAGAGCACACCGGGATAGTCGGCCAGCAGACGTTCAAAGCTGTTGGCAGCCAGCCCGACATGGTTGTAGGTAAAGGCGCCGATCCCCAGCACCGCCAACCCGTCCGGCGCGCGGGCGCTGTCCGGGAAGCTGTCCACCAACATCAGCAGGTCAGCCACGGCCTCAACCAAAAAGTCGGCTGAGCCCTCAGCGCGGCCTGCAGGTTCGGTACTCAGGCCGCGGCCGGCTCCGATGGCGGAAAGCGCGCTCAGCCAGAGGGCTTCGGGGGCGAGCGGGTGGTCAGGGTAATCTCTGGCGAAGGTGCGGTAGATGCGCCGGGCGGCGGGGGGCGCACCCTGGGCATTGGCCAGTTGGGCGCGGGTGAACCAGGCATCACCGAAACAGGCGCAGGCGGGATACCAGTTCTGCACCTGGTCCAGGGCGCGGATGGCCTCGTCCCACTGCCCCACCCCCATATAGGCGCGCCCAAGCCCTAACCAGGCCTGCCCGGCGCGGTCATCTTGCGGCGCTTCGTGCAGAAAGCGTTCATAGGCGGTGATGGCAGGGAAGTAGGCCTGGGCAAACAGGTCGATCTGCCCGCGCACAAAGAGGTCTACCGGTACGTTGCGGTTCACCAGTTGGATGAGGGACTGGTAGGCGGAATTGCTTTCCGGCGCTTCGTCCAGAGCCTGCCGCCAGCGGGCGATAGCTGTTTCCTCGTCGCCGGCGGTGGCGTAGGCGATTCCGGCGCGGTACAGATAGCTGACCCGGTGGACGGTCCATACTCTGTAGCCGAGGATGAGGTCGAATTCAACATCGTCCCGGTTACGCTCTTCCGCTTGCGTCTCAGTCGCGGCAAGGATTTCATCGTAGACAGAGACGGCTTGGCTCCAGCGGCCATGGCCCTCGAGAGTACCGGCCAGCCGGTCGAGAAGACGAACTTTTTCCCAATTGTTGGCGGCATAGTTGGCGGCCCGGCGCAGTGCGTTGGCGGCCTGCGGCCAGTCGCCGGCGGCGAGCCAGGCATCGGCGATACGCTCTTCGACGACGCCGGCGACCTGTGGGTGGTGTTGCAGGAAAGCTTCGTAGGCGGCGACGGCTTCGGCGTTGCGTCCCACAGCGGCCAACGCTTGCGCGCGCAGGAAAACGGTGCGGCTGCGGAGGGGGTCATCTGCCGACAGGGAGCCGGCCTGTAGCGAGAACTGTTCCAGCACGTAGGCGGCGGACGCCGGCTGCTCGTCGGCGAGAAAGGAGAGAGCGAGTTGAAAGCGTGCTTCCTGCAGTTGGGCCAGCGTTATCTGGGGGTCGGCCAGCAACGTTCTGAGCAGCCGCTGCTCTTCGCTGTAGTCGCCGACCTCGTGGAACCAGACCGCCTGCTGCAAGGGGGATGCCGCCGCGAACGCTTCTGCCGTCGCCTGCAGAAGGGGGGCAGAGCTGTTCGACCGTGCCGTTGGCGTTGATGAGGGGGCAGGGGTCGGCGCGGCCGCGCGGGTGGCTGGCGCGGTGTCATTGGCGGCAGGGCTGAGCGTTGCGGTCGGCGCGGGCAGGCTGGTGGCGGGGGCGGCAGTGTTGGTGTTGGCGGTGTCGGCTGTGGCGGCCGCGCGTCTGTCCCCGCAACCGACGAGTAGAAGGGCGATCAGGGCCAGAATCGAGAAGGAGATGGGCAGCCTTAGCTGCGATCGATGTGATTGGGCGCTTGCCATGATAAAGGTGAGATGCGCCCTTGCTCGAGAGGAGGCGGCGGCGCGATGAGGGGATCGGCGGAAGATCATTGCAGGGTATTATCAGTCCGCGAGAGGCGTTCTGTGCGTGCGTACTTCAGTGGGACCGCCGATCATATGGTTATGGTAGCAGGGGGGATGGACTGTGTCAATAAAGGGCCGGAAGTCGCGGTCGCCCTGCAGTGGAGACGGGGCGCTTGCGGCCTTCTTTTGTTTCGGAATTGGCCCTATGCTATGATTGCGTTCAGCAGGGAAACGACCACCCTATGCAAGTTCAGGCAAACCTGTTTAATCATCCCGGGGCCCGCTTCACCTCCACCCAGTATCAGGGCAGCATAGCCTGGCTGGCCCACTGGACTGGGGCACAGATTCGAGAGTTGTACTTTACGACTGCGCCAATCGCCCTTTGGGGAACGGACATTGTTAGCTACCGCTTGAAACAGGGAGGGAAATCGGTCTCCTATAATGATGTCTTTGCTTGCCCCAAGAGCACTCATCATCGAGCACCTTTCTTTGCTGGTTTCCTGGTAAGAGCCTCAATTTTACCAGATGGATAAGGTGTTAGTTCATTCGGAATTCAGGTTATCTCACATATGGGGATATTGCGGCATGGCTCTCCAGCGCTGGAAAACTCCAATAAGGCAGGACTCGATGGCTGGGTGGAAGTTCAAGAGATTTTCACTGGCAGGGCTTTCCCTTTTTGTAGCGATTCTACTGGTAGCCTGCAGGCCCATCGATGACGAAATTGGTTACTATCTCGCCCACGGCCCTACAAGTGTAAGACCGTATGTCGCAACGGGACCGTCCTGCACGGAACTCGAAGAAATAGCGCAGGAGACACTGGCCAATGTCCTTCCGCCGCCCGCTACCGCGAGATTCAGCGCCGCCGATCGTAAGGCTCTTGCCAGTACCGCTTTCGGCCACCTGTGCGAGTTGTCGAGAGAAGTGGGATGGCGACAAAGCGCCACGGCAGAGGAATCGAAGGCCGCAGAGTTCCTGATGGACCGCTTTACCGAGTTCGGCTACAGCCCGGAGATGCAGGATTTTCAAGTGCGGATAGGGTCTCTCCAGAGGAATTCCAGCAATATAATCCTTGAACTTCCCGGTCACGGCGAAGGCATAGTCATTCTGGGAGCACACTACGACACGGTACGGAACTCCGTGGGCGCCAACGATAACGCTTCCGGGGTAGGCGTGTTGCTGGCGGTAGCAGAGAGGTTGACGCAGCCTCCCTGGTCCAGCCAGATGGTGTCGGTTTTTCCATTCACACTGCGATTTATCGCCTTTGGTTCAGAGGAAACCGGAATGAACGGCAGTGGGCATTACGTACGCCAGTTGACCGACGAAGAGTTAAGCGCCATCAGGGTCATGATCAACCTGGATTCGGTGGGGTCAGGCACATTTCTTCAGGGGCCGGGCGACGACTGGGTAACCAGGCATGTATCAGAAGCCGCCAGTAGAGAGGGAGTGTCCTACACGAGCATCACGAAGGGTTACAGCGGTAGCGATCATGTCGTTTTCAAGTACTACGCTGAGATCCCAACTATTTACTTCTTCGGCAACGACAAGTCACGCATCAACACCCGAGGCGATACGATTGAGTTCATCAACCCGGTGCTGCTGGGAGACACGGCGTTGCTGGTCCTGGACCTGCTTGCCTCCCTTGAAGATATGTAATGTCGATGCTGGTAATGCCATCTCCGGGTGAAGACCATACCGCCGGACAGGAGCCAGCAGAGATGCCAGAGGAAGAATGACTCAAGAACAGAAAGACAGGCCGAACGAACACGATTGGCAACTCCCCGCCGAAACGTAAAGATGAGAAATGTGAAGCACACGGTTTCACCGAGAGGGCGCCGCAATTGAAACAGGAATACAACGTCGTCGTGGGCATGGAAGTCCACGCGCAGCTGTTGACGAAGACGAAGATGTTCTGCCGCTGCAGCGCAGACTATCAGGGCGCGCCGCCCAATACGCATACCTGCCCGGTCTGTCTGGGGCTGCCGGGCGCGCTGCCGGTGGGCAACCGCGCCGCGGTCGAAGCAACGATCCGCACGGGGTTGGCGCTCAACTGCGAGATCGCGGAGACGGCGGTCTTTGCGCGCAAGAACTACCATTACCCGGACCTGCCGAAGGGCTATCAGATCTCGCAATACGAGCTGCCGCTATGCCGCAACGGCTGGGTAGAGATTGAGCTGCCCGACGGCGGCGTCAAACGCATCCGCATCCACCGCGCCCATCTGGAAGAGGATACGGGCAAGAACACGCATGCAGGGTTGCATACGCTGGTGGATTTGAACCGGGCCGGGATGCCGCTGATGGAGATTGTCACCGAGGCGGACATTGCCAGCGCGGACGAGGCCTACGCATTCCTGACAAAGCTGCGCTCGCTCCTGCGCTATCTGGGGGTCAACAGCGGCAACATGGAGGAGGGCGCGCTGCGCTGCGAGCCGAATATCAGCGTACGCACGCCGGAGCAGGCCGCGCGCGGTGAACTCGGCACAAAGGTGGAGGTGAAGAACCTCAACAGCCTGCGCGCGGTGCGCAGCGCTATCGCCTACGAGGCCGAGCGCCAGGCGGAAGTGCTGGAGAGCGGCGGCGTGATCGAGCAGGTGAATATGGGCTGGGACGAGAACCGCCAGCGCACGGTGCTGCAGCGCTCGAAGGAGAGCAGCGAGGACTACCGCTACTTCCCGGAACCGGACCTGCCGCCGCTGGTGGTCGACCGGCAGTGGGTGGAGGAGGAGGCGCGCACCTTGCCCGAACTGCCGGACGCGAAGGAGCAGCGTTACCGGCAGGCGTGGGATTTGCGGCCGGCGGATGCCGGCGCCATCACCAGTGAGAAAGCAGTGGCCGACTATTTTGAGGCCGCGGTGGCGGCGTACGGCCAGGAGGATGGCAAACCGCAGCGCATGGCCAACTGGATCACGGATGAGCTGTTCCGCCTGCTCTATGCAGATGGCGAGGGCCAGGATTTGAGGCAGATCGCCGATACGCGGGTGCAGCCGCAGCAGCTGGCCGCGCTGGTGCAGATGGTGGATGCCCGCCAGATCAACGCCAACACCGGCAAGAAGGTGCTGGAGTCGATGTACACGAGCGGAGACGATCCGCAGGCGGTTGTCGAACGGGAGGGGCTGGCGATGGTCAGCAATACGTCGGTCATCGACGCGGCCGTGCAGGATGCCTTCGACAGCAACCCGGACGAGCTAGCCCGCTACCGCAGCGGCGAGAAGAAGCTGTTCGGCTTTTTCATGGGCCAGATGATGCGCGCGACAAAGGGCAAGGCGGATCCGCAGGCGGCGCGTCAACGGCTGCAGGAGATGTTGGATAGTTTTTAGTTTTCAGTTTTTGGTTTTTAGTAACTGCACGCGGCCGAGTTTGGGCCGTTTACTAAGAACTTGAAACCCATAATCAGCAACTGAAAGAACGGAATCCCATGACTCTCGCGCTTACCCATACACGCAACGAAAAGACCGCGCCGCACAGTCACCGCACGCCCGGCTTCGCCTCGCTGGAACTGAAATGGGAGGCTGTGACGCTGTTCCGCTACATCTATGATCCGGACATGCCGCAGGCCGAGTCGCCCAAGCCGTTCTTCCACCCCGTCAACACGCTGGCCGGCGACCTGATCACCATCTACCGCCCGCACGACCACGTGTGGCACAAGGGAATCCAGATGACGATCGCTCACCTGGAGGGCCAGAACTTCTGGGGCGGGGGCAGCTACCGCCACGGACAGGGCTATGTCGACCTGCCGAACAACGGCAGCCAGCGCCATGACGGCTGGGAGTCGATCGAGGTGGAGGACAACCGCTTCGCGGCGACGGAGAAGCTCTCGTGGATCACGCAGGCGGGCGAGCATTGGATCGACGAGACGCGGCGCATCGCGGTGGAGACGGTCGACGCGGAGGCGGGCTACTGGACGCTGGACTTCACGACCAGCCTGCGCAATGTTAGGGGCGAGGCGCTGCATATCTGCTCGCCGACGACGGAAGGGCGTCCGCTGGCCGGTTATGGCGGGCTGTTCTGGCGGGGGCCGCGCTCGTTCGACAACGGCGAAGTCATCACCGCGGCGGGGCACAGCGGGGCGGAGGCGATGGGCGAGCCGGCGCCCTGGCTGGCCTACACGGGCAGCCACGACGGTAACGGCAATACGTCAACGCTCGCCTTTCTGGATCATCCGGCCAATCTGCGCTATCCCAACAAGTGGTTCGTGCGGCAGACGCCGTACGCCTGCGCCAGTTTCGCGTTCATGTTCGATGAGGTGTACGAGTTCGAGGCGGGAGAGACGATTACGCAGCGGTACCGGCTGGTGATCGCGAATGGGGGTTGGGACGCGGGGCAGGTTGAGGCGGTGGCTGGGGTTTGGCGGGGGAGGTGATGGAGAGGTAGGGCCGGGTTACGCTTCGACGATGAGATGGACGAAGTGTTGGGATCGTCGACGATACCGCTGCGTGTCGCCGCCGGTTCTTGGCCATGAACCTGTCGCTCCATGTGTTAGGGAAATTGCTCCACTTTACACCTAAGCTCGCGGTCCAGTTTTTGGGCCAAGAAAAGACGTTCGACTACAGGACAAGGAATTACTTGTGGAAACCATAGAAGAAAGTAAAGCAGAGCAAGATGAACTTAACAGTACGGCGGGGCCGCTTAAGGACCTTTCGAAAACGGAGCCTATAGAAAAGAGTAAGACAACGCAGGATGACTCTAACAGTACGGTGAAGGCACTTAAGGACCTAGCGAGAATCGCGTGCGCATTTATTGTGTTCTATGGGGTGATAGAGGGATACAATCGCTTTTCGTTGAGATACGACGATGAGGTGCTGGAAAACTCCATCCATCAGATTTTCACGGTGGCTGAGGCATTGGGTTATGTCATTATCACCTATTGCTTCGCTCGTGGAATCATGATCCTGTTCAACCTCGATGATAGGGGAAAATAGTTTTGGGGAAACGGATATAAAGAAGTGTGGTGTATGGTTGGCCCCAATGGCTAGACCACGAAATGGGAAAAATAAGGTGCGTCCAGACGGCTGTGGCCGGCGCTGATTAGAACGCGTAGGGCCGCTATGCCGGGTCGAAGTTCACTCTATAAATCCTGTCTTCACATTGAAATCACTATAGTCCGGCTGGCGGGCTTTTCCATACAGGGTCTTTCTCCGATGGGCCGTCCCTTTTACCAAGTTGTCGACGGTCCAAGACTTTGCCTATATCCTCAATTTCGAAAAATGCAATCGATGCCTGTGGCTGCCCATGCAAGTGAAAAATCTGTCTCTTGAAATTATCGTGAACAGGCCAATAGGCATTGCTGCCTCCGTACAGACCATTGTTTACGACTATTACATGTTGAAACATGTGATAATTTAGAGCATTCGCCATCTGATCAAAAGTGCCGACATCTTTGTTGAAGGAGGGAATCGCGAAGACATCTGATTCGTTCCGCAAATCGGCAGCCAGATTGAGATCGGTCGCGTCGTAGCAGACAGCCCCCGACAACCATAATGGTCTCTTGTCGGTCTCGCTCCATGGGTAGCCAATCAACCATTGGCATGGTCGAAAGCCATCTACGTCATATTTCTTCTCTGCTGGAGCAATATGACTTTTACCTTGCCGGCGTGTCAGGATTTGTAAGCCCTGCTCTTCGGGTTGCCTGGGCAGAATCCACAAAGCAGAATTGACTGGTTGTTTATTATCAAGCAGCTTCTCATAGGTGAGACCTGCCAAAATAATCGACTTGAATTTCTGCGCGAACGGTATTAGATGCGTCTTCACGTCGTTCGGATGGACGGCCAACTCTGGCAGAATGAGCCAGTCAAGGCGACCGTCGTCCTCCAAATGTGTCTTGCGAAGGTAGAGCATCTTCTTCACGGCTTCAAGTGCCGCTGATAGGTGATTGCGGTGTTTCCTGCGAATCTCGGTTTTTGAAAAAGTAATGTCACAGTTGTCAAAATCCTTTTCTTGCGGCACAACCGTTTGCACTACGCAACCACGCAGAGACCGAGTCTTGGGCCTCTCGGTGGGCCACTCCGCAATCATGGGCATCATGAGAGTTTGGGTCGCAGCACCCCTTTGTTCTTCAAGACACTTGATCCGAGCTCTAATTTTCTGAATAGTTTTGCTGATTCCCTCTTTGACCCATTCGAAGTCAGTTGGCGTTCTGCAACCGGGCCAACGGAGGAGCATCAACAGAAATCGTTCCATCCAATCGGTTATAGGCATCCAATCATCCCCGAACGCAGATTGGCCGTTGTACAAACCGTAAATCCGTTGGTGCCAATGACTCCTTACTGGCCGATAGGTCGCGTGATGCACTTTCCAATACTCGGGTCCTGGGAAGGCTGTGAAATCCGGCTGTCTAGTAAGGATGAATCGTAGGAGAAAGCCTAATTGAAAACGCCAACGGTCATCTGGCTCGCACCAATTTGGCGGTGCATAAAGACTACTCGCAGAAAAAATCAGGCGCTCCGACACTTCTAACTTCGATACTTTGGCGATGTCGCCATCTTCTTCCAACTCTATTCTGACACGCCCAGGAGGAATGATTTCATATCGAGTTTCATTTAGTGGCCGAAGTTTCTCTAAGAACGCAACCGCGAAGCGCAGTATTGAAAGCTCATTTCTTAGTGGGCTCACAGGACCTGCACCCAATACTGTCTCCGCAAGACTCGGCAGATCACTGCTAACCACACCATTCTCAAGGCACAAACTTTCTTTGACGCCTGCCGTTAACCCTTCGTCAAAGTTTAAATCAACATCTTTGAGTTCAAGGGCGAACGATGGATCCATATTTGCAATTGCATTCTTATGGTCTGCCGTTAACCCCCAACGAACCAGTTCAGCGGATTTGTCGGCATCCAAAATCGCGCGGCGAGCAACTACCGACAGAGTCGCAAATTCTGAACTGCTGAGGCGGCTACTCTCCCCCCGAAGAAACAGCATAAGTTTATGGTACTCCATTATCTCTGCTTTACGACTTATGCGAATATTCGGTGCTGCGGCAGGGGCAAAGCAGGCAAGGAAAAGAAATGCCTGCTGTCGGAGATACCACGGGATAGTCGTCAGCTTGGGCGAAGCTAGTTTAGCCGCTTCTGCACATAGAACTTCCCTGTACTTTCTGAGGTCGGCGACTTCTGGGAGGCACTCCTTGTCGTCTACGATACTGGTTTCCGTTGCACCTCTTCGCAAAACCTCGGAGAGACAGTACCAAGCGATTTGTCTCTTTATCCGGCGCTGTGGGCCTTCGCTGGTGTAAATGTAGGGCCTTAATAGCCTGAGAACCTCTTTCAAAATCTCCGGGTCAGGCCAAATGTCTAGCCCGACCCATAAGAGTCGAACATTCGAAGGATCTTCAATCCACCGCTCGATTATTCGGAGAGCAAATTCCTTTGCGTCCTCATCAAGTTCCTGCCGACTATGGGGTCCCACGATATTTAGAAAGAGTTCTGACTCGCTAGAAACTTCCTCAGACACAGCATCAGTTTTTGCAGGCTCGCTAGCGGACCGTCTGTCTTCAAAAAGAGGTCTAATAAAGCGATATGTCGTGCGAAAGCGATTTGCTGCAAACCTAGCAACCCTTTCTTCTCGCACGTCGGATTTGGGCGAGAATTCCCAACCACTATCGGATTGCGTTCCGTCCAAGTCCTGCTGTGACCGAACCAGTCCTTGGATCATATCCAGTAGCACCCACCCCTCGGCCATACCAAATGGACCTGACACCGCTTCCTGAACACGTTTCATCCTTTCGCTTTGCCGGACAATTGGTCGTTTAGAAGCCCCGAATTCCACTGCCTCAGTCTTGTCTTCGGAAATTAGGAGTCCATTAGCCTTTCCGTTTAGCAAACTTTGAAGCCACTTCTCTACGGCTGCTTTGCATTCATCTGCATGAAGATCTGATGTTACAACTAAACGCAAGTCGTCGACATACCGGCAAGCATCTTCAAGACGAATACCACTCTCGATCTCCTGACCGAAACTGTTCTTGAGTTGTTGATCGAAGGCTAGAAGAACTACGTTGGCGAAAAATCCCCCGGCAACCAAGCCTTGGGGAAGCGCCACTCGCGTAAAGTTTTCAAGTGCCGATTGCTTGGCGTATTTCTTGACGTCGTCCGCGTCGTCTTCGTCCCACTGCCAAGCCAGCATTCTCTTGGCAAAGTCATAAAATTCCTGATCCTCGTCACTTTCTTTCAGCTGATCTAGAGCATACATAAGCATTTCTGGACGTACCCGGTCGTAGAACTTATCTAGATCAGACTCAATGATGATGACACGTTGGCCATCCTTCGGTCTTGTCGACTCCGCCACCATAGTGGGTCGGGATATGAACGAACGATAGTCTACGTAATAGGAACGATAGAGTTTCGTTGAGCCCCATCGATGGTGCAACCTGTATTCATCCCTATCACAGAACAGTCGATTCCCATAGGAAATCACCCTTTTTCGGAGTTCGGCCTCCTCGAAATTCATTCGTGGATCCTGTTGCTCTGTCTCGACTTTGTTTGCGAGACATAACATTACTGCGGTCCCCACAACCTGATCGCGCAGGCTCACGTGGGCAAGTGGCCGCATTCGAAGTTTGTCGTCTCTGTCTTCTTCCGGCTCCCATCGCTGATCCTTAGACACACGCCAGTTCTGGCTTTTAGGCGCCAGTACCAAGCGAAGAGGCTCGCTCTCCCACTGCTCGGGACCTTCAAGACTATTCATGATTTCGGCAATAAACTTTGGAAGGTTAGCCGTAGCCCTATCGAGCGCTAAAGTGTCAGAATACCAGTTATGATACCGAATGTAATTCGAGGCTTTCTTCCAGGCTTGGACAAGAACATACTCTTGGCGCAAGCAATCTAGACTAGGTTTGAGGACTTCGTAAGTCATTCTCTTTCCCAAGTGTGAGGTCAGCAATTCCTTCATCGGACAGTGACCTAAAATGGTTACCTACGAAGTTTATACCACGAACACAAGCTAACCGCCCTTTTCGCTTGCACTATAGTAAACGAAAGGATACTTCGCCGACCGCCACGAACTCTATCGTGTCCAGGCTCACGATTATTGTTTTGCCAGTGGCGGCTGGGATAAGGCGCAGGTGGAGACCGCGGCTAGGGTTTGGCGAGGATTAGGGGGGAGCTGAGATGATGAACTCCGTGGAAGTAAGAGCTACTTTTCGCTTTCAGAGAGGGAACGATCCAATTGGGATCTCTGTATGATTCTCAAAAGTGTCCCGGTTTTCAGTTCTCGATGATTGGGAACGGTGATGGTCGTTACTTCATAACAAGCATTTGTTCTTCTGCACACTTCGCGGCCGGACAGCCGTCTCCATTTAGGCAATCACAAGCTCCCATTTTGTGTCTTGTTCTTCCAGGTTCTGCATATACAAAATTTCAGGTCGCCGTTGAATTTCAACGGGAAATTTCGGTTTAAGATGAACAAGGAGACCCAGAATCTCGCTTAGCGAAGCATCCTCAAGAAACATCTCTATTGCTTCCTCTAAGTTTTCCTTCGCCTCATTTGCAGTTTCCCCTTGGCTTGCAATGTCTAATTCCTCGCAGTATGAAACATACCAATCTTCTTCCGGCTCGACCACGCATTTGAGTTTCCATCTCATCTCTCTTCCTCCCCCCTCTACACCAACAACACCCCCTCATGCCGCAGCAGCCACTCTTTGCGCCACAACCCGCCGCCGTACCCTGTCAGCTTCGGCCGCCCCCCGCTGCCGATGATCCGATGACAGGGCACAATGATGGCGACTGGGTTGCGGCCGTTGGCGGCGCCGACGGCGCGCACGGCCTTGGGGTTGTCGATTGCGTGGGCGATGGCCTGGTAGCTGGCGGTCTGGCCGTAGCCGACACTGAGAAGCTGCTGCCAGACCTGCCGCTGAAACGGGGTGCCGTCCAGGGCCAGGGGCAGGTCGAAGCAGCGTAAGTCGCCGGCGAAATAGGCGTCCAGTTGGCGATGCACTTCGTCCAGCAGCGGATGCGCGCCTGGCGGCATCGAGGGTGAGGAGTGGGATAGGCTTCTCTCTCCTCTTTCCTCTTCACTCGCTCCGCTCTGTTCCCCGGCAAATTCGACTTTGCTCACCGCCGTGTCGGTGGCGTGGATTTCGATGGGGCCGATGGGGGATTCGTAGTTTGTGATCGATAAAGACATTGTCTACTCCGTGACATTTGCGATTGGGACATCGCGATGACGCAAGCCTTCCACACGCCAAAGACCTGCACACTCACTGGCCACTGACCACTGCCGTTATCGTCGCAGCTGCTTGCTGCGCTGCTTGCGGGTGACGGTCATGGCGAGGCCTTGTTCCTCCAAAAACTCCTGGAAGAGCCGGTAAAAGCGCTGGCGGTCCTGTTGCTGGATGACGGCGGTGACGTCTGCCGCCTCCAGCACGTAGGGATAGCCGCTGCCGACAACCGCCTCGGCGAGAACGAGGGCGACGATTTCGTCGGCGCGGCCGGATTCCAGCAGCCAGCGCGGCATCTCCAGCCGGGCCGGCGCGTTTTCCATGCTGAGCCGCGCCAGGCAGAAGCAGACTTGCTTGTAGAAGTCGGCGCGGCCTTCAGTGCTGAGACGGTCCGGGCGTGCGCATACCCAGAACGGGCTGCGATCGCCCCAATCGGGCAGAGTTTCACGCAGCAGGTATGCGTCGTTGATGTGCGCCGGCGCCGGCAGACCGTGCAGCGTCGCCAGCAGGGTGACGATGTCGCGGCTGTAGGTGTTGTCCACAAAGCCGACCAGAGGCGTCTGTGTACGCTCGGAGCAGTCCAGCAGATCCTGCACAGCCTGGATATAGCCGTGTTCTCGGCCGGCGCGCAGCTGGCCGGCAAAGGAGATGATCAGCGAGCCGTCCAAGAAACAGACGGGCCTGCGGGCAAAGGGCCGCTCCGCACAGCGCTCCATCAACTCACACAGTTTGGCGCATTCGAGAATGAAGCGCTGCTGGTTCACGCGCCAGTTGGGGAAGACGCTATCGTCGCCGCCGGAGTCGAGCAGCTCGTCCGGGGCCAGAACTTCAAAGTCGATGTCTTTTTCGTAGTGGCCGGCGGCGTCGCCATCGGTTGCCGGGCGGCGGTCATTGAAGAACCAGCCGATCTGCACCGCGCCGACCGGGGGGGCGTAGTCGGTGGTTGGTATGATCTGGCTGCCGTCGACGGCCAGCGCGGGCCGGCCGTCGAGCGCCTGCAGTGCCCAGTGACTGGCCTGTTCGCGGTTTTGCCAGTTCACGCCCAAAGGGATGCGCATTCCAACCGCGCGGTCGTACTCTGGCGTGGGCAATGCGCCGGGCCAGGCTTCGTCGATGGCGTCGAGGCGGCTGTTCAGGGAGGCGGCGGATTCAGCCTTCAACTCCTGCAGCCATCCCTGCATACGCTTTTGCTCCTCCTGCCGGTTGCGTTCGTATACGGAGAACAGGTCCTTTTTCCGTTCCAACGCGGCGGCGGCCGCGCTTCGCACAAACATTCAGTCTCTCCTCAACAGGCTATCGAAAGTGGCTTTACTGCATTGCGTATTGCGTGCAGACGGCCTCTTGTGTCGAATGGGGTAACTTCAGACGTTGATAGTATAGCACATCCGTGCATAGTTTACCTTACACACTCCGACTATGATATTATTAGGAGGCACACAGTTAACAGCCGTCATTTGGAACCCGTCCGAACCGGACAGAATATGAGCACTTAATGGAGACGCCACCATGCTGAAGCGTATACATATCCGTGGCTACAAGTCTCTTGAAGACGTTGAGGTGAGTCTGTCCCAGCTTGTGGTTCTGTTCGGGCCGAATGCCGCCGGCAAGAGTAATTTCCTGGACGCGCTGCAACTGCTTTCGAAACTTGGGACGAGCCGCACGCTCAAAGAAGCCTTTGATCCCCCCTATCGGGGAAAGCCGCTTGAGTCCTTTACCATCGGGGACACAGGAATCAAGGGGTTACTTGAACAGGAGAGTCTAAACTTCTCCATCGAGGCTGATCTGAACCTGTCGGATGCCGTGATCAACGCGGTCAACCGGCAGATTCGTGAGATGCGCCGTCCGAGCGGCGAAAACGGGTTCCAGGAGGGAGACAAGGTTCCCGCGCCAGTGCGCGAACGGGATTTGCGCTATCGCATCGAAGTGGAGATGCTGCCCCAATCGGGCGTTTTGCGCGTGACCGACGAATACTTGGCCGCTTTGAACGTCAACGGCCAGCCTACCGGCAAACGCAAGCCTTTCATTGAAGGGCAGGGAGAGAAGATACACCTGCGATTGGAGGGGCAGGCACACCCTACCTACTATGATCGTTACCTGGACCACAGTATCCTCTCCATGCCGCATTATCCTCCGCATTATCCGCATCTGGTAGCGGCGCGGCGCGAACTGGAAAACTGGCTGTTTTTCTACTTTGAGCCGCGTGAACGCATGCGCGCGGCCAATCCGGTCAAGGAAGTGCATCATCTGGGACTGATGGGGGAGGAACTCGCCGCCTTTCTAAACACGATGAAGTCGCTTGACGCCAATCGGTTCAAGGCGGTCGAAAAGGCACTGCATACCTTAATGCCCAATTTCGAGGGAATTGAAGTTGATGTAAGCGATCTTGGTGAGGTCGAACTGCGCCTCAAAGAGGGTGGTGTAGCAATGCCGGCTCGCGTGCTCTCTGAAGGCACATTGCGGCTACTCGGGCTGCTGGCCCTGACCGGAGCTGAGGATGCCCCGGCGCTGGTCGGATTCGAAGAGCCGGAGAACGGCGTCCACCCGCGCCGGATCCGGTTGATCGCGGAACTGCTGAAGACACAGGAAGTCCTCGGTCAGACCCAAAACATCGTCACAACGCACTCGCCGATCCTGCCCGATCTGCTGGCCGACGACTGCCTTTACGCGGTGCGCCGCCTAAATCGCAAGACCCATATCGATCGGTTTGCCACCAGTTGGGGGCCATTGGGACGAGGGAAAGATATAAATCGAACGCTCGATGACGCTCCGGAGAAACTCCCCATATCAGCACGTATTTTAAGGGGAGACTTCGATGCGTAGTGTCGCGCTCTTTGTCGAGGACTACGCTCACGAAAAGATCATTGGTGCACTCGTATGGAAAATCGCTGCAGAATTTGGTTGCGATGTAGAGTTCGATTGGCGGAACACTGTCGGCGGGCACGGCAAAGTCATAGCCGAGCTTAAGAACTACATTCGCGACCTGAAACGCCAGGGAGCTCCTTGGCCAGACCTGATAATCGTTGCCACGGACGCCAACTGCAAAGGGCTGAACGAGCGCAGCAGGGAGATTGGTGACCTGGATGCTCCGGCACCTGTCCTCCTTGCCATTCCTGACCCGCACGTTGAGCGCTGGCTACTACTTGACGGTGCCGCCTTCAGAGCAGTGTTCGGCCGCGGCTGTCAGGCGCCGGATCGTAAGTGCAGCCGTGCACTCTACAAACGGATATTGATAGAAGAGATTCACGCTGCGGGCGGCACACCCATTCTCGGAGGCATCGAGTCTGCCGAAGACATCCTGTGCCACATGGACATTGACCGTGCCACACGGGCGGACAGGGCATTGCAGCGTTTCGTCGAGGATTTGCGTAAAACATTTCGGGGCTGGCAGGTGTAAATTGGTCAATGCGCTACCACTTCGTTATTTGAGCGCCTTTCGAGGGCAAGGAGATCATACTGCAGCCGGTTGTTCGCTGCCCGTTCAATCATTTCTCACCTTCTGACTTGATGCTACGCAGTTCGTCTTTGGTTGCGTAGCTTATACGTTATAATCTATACCGATACCATGAATCAGCCGCAGTTATTGCCTTTCATGCCCCAAAACGCAGAGGAAAGCGTGAAGAGAAGAGAGGGGCGAAGTGTTCTCCCCTCGTGTGGCGCGGTGGGAATCAGCTTTCTGCTGCTTATGATGCTGTTGGCCGCCTGCGACGGACTTCGCTCTTCAACCGCGGAAGAGGAAGATTCGCTGACGGCGTCCGAGGCAATGCCGCATTATGAGATCGAGTTTACCCTCAGCGAAGATCTGCTCTTTCTGCAAGGATCGGCCCATATCCGCGTCCCGAACACCAGCGCCGACCCCTGGACACACCTGGTCTTTCGTCTCTATCCGGCATTGGATCACTACGGCGGCGATTTCAGCATTCAAAACGTTACGGTCGAGGGCAGAACGGTGCCCTTTATCTATTTGGAGCAGAACACAGCGATACGGGTGGAGTTGCCGCGGGCGCTGCTGCGCGGGCAGGCAACGACTGTCTATGTGAGCTGGCTGTTGCGCATCCCGCACTGGAACGCGGATACGTCGGGGGCCTATCGTCTCTTCGGCTACAGCCAGGATTTCGTGAGCCTGCCGCTCTTTTATCCCTCGCTGGCTGTCTACCTGCCGGGGCCGACCGCGGCGAGCGGACGCTGGTGGCTGGAGAGGGGTATCAGCCGCGGGGACGCGGCCTTCAACTACATATCCACATTTGTTATTTCCGGCACCGTCCCGATCGATCAGATCCCGGTGGCGAGCGGCCGATTGATCACCTCCACAGTGGTCGGTGGGGGGCAAATCCAACACCGGTGGGAGACGGAGCCGTCGCGCGAGTTCATCGTCCACATGAGCAATCGCTTTCAATCCGGCAGCCTGGACGCATATGGCACGCGCGTCACCAGCTACTGGTTGCCGGGGCATGAGGAGGCGGGGCGGGCTGTTTTACAGCACACAGCGGCGGCGCTGCGGGTGTACAGTGACTGGTTCGGACCCTATCCATACGCAGATTTGCGGGTGGCGTCCGCGCCGATCAGCTTTCGGGGGATGGAATACCCGCAGGTCTTTCTATTGGGCGTGCAGTTGTATGACCGGTACCGGGATCAACTGGAGATTCGGGCGGTCCACGAGGTGGCGCATCAGTGGTGGTACCAGCTTGTCCACAACGATCCGGTCAACGAGCCCTGGGTTGATGAAGGGCTGGCTGAATACTCCAGCCGCATCTACTATGAGGCGGTGCATGGCGAGGACGCGGCCAACATTCTGGAATTCCGCCGCTGGCAGGCGGTTGTTGACGCGTTGATCAGCCGCGACGAGGACACTGCGCTCGCTCAATCGGTGATGGCCTTTGCAGACGGAATCCAATACGAGGGCATCGTCTACGGCAAGGGCGCGCTCTTTTTCTCCGCGATCCGCCGTACGCTGGGAGAGCGGGCATTCAAGCAGTTTCTGCAGAACTATCTGGCCAACAATGAGTACAAAATCGTCACGTCCCAGGATATGTTGGAGGCGTTGCGCCGGGTCAACCCGCAGGTCGCCGACCTGCTGTACACGGAGTGGATTGGGCCCCTAGCGAGCCCGACGCCGGAAGTCGCAACGCCTGAGACTGAGTGACCATCAGGCAGCCGGGGCTGTTCGCCCGCTGCCACATGCCCAACCGCCGGAAATCGCAACGGGCGCATTCGCTCACAGGCCGGACGCCTTGTCTGAACTGTGGACGTTGCAGGCGTTACCGCTTCGCCCTTTGCGCGCGATTGCAGGACGGACGGTGATGGGCAGGTAGACGAGCGAAAATATGGCGAACATATTTTGGATCGGCCTGGGCGCAGTGTTGGGTGCGAACGCCCGCTACTTTGTCAGCCTGTGGCTGGCAGGGAAGTTGGGGCTGGCTTTCCCCTATGGCACGCTGGCCGTCAATGCCGCCGGCAGCCTGCTGCTAGGCTTCCTGGTAGCGGCCGGTTCGCACTATCTTGCCCTGTCACCCCAGTTGCGGCTGCTGCTGATGGTCGGCTTCCTCGGCTCCTTTACCACTTTCTCCACCTTCGCCGTCGAGAGCATCGCCTTCTGGCAGGATGGGCGCGTCTGGGGCGGCCTTGTCAATATCCTCGCCAACAATGGCATCAGCCTCCTGTGCGCGGCGCTCGGCATATTGCTGGCCCGTCAGTTCTTGAACTGTGACCTGTGTGAGTGAAAAGCGGCCTGTGGATCGAGCCGTCCGCGCGAGGCAGGCGGGGTTGTGCGCCCGCCCGCGAATGTCCAACTGCCGGCGTCAATGGCGGGCAAGAGTTCAGCCGGCATGGTTTGGACACTATGGGCGTCCCCCTCTATACTGCCCAGGAATATCGGCGCTGATATGGCGAAGCGGCAGCGCATTGAACCACTCCTCGTCCTTACTGACATCAAGATGACGGCAGGCAACAGACCGTTTTCGCGCGCAGTAAACCTCTACGGAGCTATGCAATGACCACGGATTTCCGCTACGAACCGACCTGGGCCTCCCTGCAGAACTATGAAGTGCCCGAGTGGTTTATGAACGATAAGCTGGGCATCTTCATCCACTGGGGCCCCTATTCCGTCCCCGCCTTTGATAACGAATGGTATCCCCGCTTCATGTACCGGGACGAGGTCTCGCGCAAGGGGTCGAACTACTTCCAGCACCACACACAGACCTGGGGCCATCCGTCCAAATTCGGATACAAGGATTTCATCCCGTTGTTCAAAGCGGAAAACTGGGACCCGGCCCAGTGGATCGATCTGTTCCAGAAGGCCGGCGCGCGTTACATCGTGCCGGTCGCCGAACACCACGACGGCTTCCCGATGTACGCCAGCACCCATACCCGCTGGAATGCGGCCCTGATGGGGCCAAAGCGGGATGTTTGCAAGGAGTTGGAGCGGGAAACGCGCGCGGCCGGTCTCAAATTCGGCGTCTCCAGCCACCGGGCCTTCAACTGGCGCTACTACAGCTACGCAGATGACTTCGATACCACACAGCCCGGCCTGGAGGAACTGTACAACCCGCCCCATCCGGAAGACGCGCCCGCCAGTTGGAGCTTCCTGGAGAACTGGTACGAGCGCACGCTTGAGATGATCGACTATTTCCGGCCGGATGTGCTTTGGTTCGATTTCGGCTGGCATTTCGATGAGTTCGAGCCATACCGCCCGCAGGTCGCCGCCTACTACTACAACCGTGCGCTGGAGTGGGGCAGCGAGCCTATCCTTCAGTATAAGGACAAGTTCCCGGACGGCGTCGCGGTCTATGATGTGGAGCGGGGCAAGCTGGACGACATCCGCCCGCACTACTGGCAGACGGACACCGCGGTCAGTTATAAGGCCTGGAGTTATATCAAGGACGACGAGTTCAAGAGCGCCGCAACGATCATCCACGATCTGATCGACATCGTAAGCAAGAACGGCAACCTGCTCCTGAACGTGGGTCCGCGCGCCGACGGCGTCATCCCCGCGGAGGCGACCCAACTGCTGCTGGATTTGGGCGGCTGGCTGGATGTGAACGGTGAAGCGATCTACGGAACGCGCCACTGGGAGCGGTTCGGTGAGGGCGGTACGGCTGTGGTGGTTGGGCATTTGTCCGAGCGCAAGAATCAGCCCTTCACCGCCAAGGATGTGCGATTTACACAGAAGGGCAACGCCCTGTATGCCATTGTGCTGGGTTGGCCCGGCAACGAGACCGCCATCACCTCGCTGGGCAGCGGCTCGTCGCTCGGCGGGCGCATCGGCGGCGTTTCGATGCTCGGCAGCGACGAGCCTGTCGCCTGGAAGCAGGACGGGAACGCGCTGACCGTCAGCACGCCTAGTCAACGTCCGTGCGATCACGCCTATACATTCAAAATTGAACTGCAGGGGTAACCATGTACAGGCGTCAGATCGAACCCTCTCACGACCTGCCCCACGCCTGCCAGCGCTTCCTGGATGACGTGCGCAGGTGGGCATACGAGGCGATCGACCGCTACGCGGACGAGCCGGCCACGGATGTCCATGATCAGGGCACCTACACCACCGGATGGGAGCCGCTGCTGCGCGCCGGTGCGGACGAACGCATTGTGCGCTTTCTGCAACAGGCACGCGATCGCATGCGCGATCATTATACCCAGACGCAACAGTGGCGGCATGGCTACTGGCGCATGCAGGAGGCGCACCACGGTACGGAGCACTATGAGCTGTTCCTGGGGGCGCTGCAGCGGGTCTTGCCGGACGACCGGGAGACGACCCGGCAGTTGGACGATGCCGCAGAACACATGGGCAACTGGTCGACCGGGGCGCCGGACTGGTTCGATTGGGACAGACGGCGCTTTCACTCGCTCTTCTTCGGCGCGGACGGCCTGCGCACAGAGCCGGGCATGGCGCTCAATTCGCCGGACCATCTGCGCTGCGTCAACATCTGCTTGCAGGCGGCGTCGAACCCGGAGACGGAGACAGTCAAGAAGCACTATATGGAGTTGGCAACGGTCTATGCGGGGGAGTGGGCGGACGCCATTCTGGCAGGGGATGCGCTGCCGATTGCCCTGACCCCCGGCGGCATTCTGTACCAGTTCAGCGCCGACGACGAAGCACTCTACTACTCTTTCATGGGCGAAGCCCCCGACCTGCAGTCGGAGGTCGATCGGGCGGAGAATCTGCTCGGCTCTGACGCCATCAATACATTCCTGCGCCTGTGGCGGGAGAGCGGCGAACTCCGCTTTCGACAGGCGGCCGAACGGCTGCTGGAGCCGCTGGCGGCGCAACTGGCTGATGTGGACGCGGGCGCGGGCGCCGATTCGGTGCGGGCCTATCGCCGTTGGACGGGCGATGGACGCTACGACAAGGCGGTGTTGGAGGCTGTGGCCCGGCTCGACCCCTTCGACATCACCGAAGTCGCGCTGGACACTGAGTACAAACGCCCTGCCCGCCGCGCTTCGGGCGTGGGCAAGCGCTCCGACGCGCCGCACTGGCTGGAAGACGGCCGCGCGCGGCGCCACAATCCGATTACACTGGCGGTGGCCGCGGAGATTGAGGGGGACAGCGCGCTTGCAGTGCGGGCCGTGGACTTGGCGCGCACCTACTTTCTGTTGGCGCGCGCAGCCTTCCCGGACGGTCGTGACCACGGCTGCTCGGCGCGCTCGGTCAGCGCGATCGCGCGCGGTCATGGGCGGGAAAACCACGCCGGCATGACGACGGCGGTGCTGGGCCCGGCGCTGGGGTTGAACGGCAGTTTTTCGTAGCCGGTTTTTGGTTTTTAGGGCTCGTTGACGTTTGTTGAGTTCTGACAGATTTGCAGCAATAGTAGGATGTTTAGCTAAGGAATTGGCGACCATCCGTGGCAGAAACTTTACGCATATTTGCAAGGACACCCTCTAACCTATGCAGGGCCAGAGGAAAAGTGTCGACGTTTCATCAACAGAGTCAAGCCCACGAGGGGGGCACCCACAAGGGGTGCCCCTGCGGTTGGACAATGAGGGCGCGCGCACCAGGGGGGAGGGCACCCACAAGGGGTGCCCCTACGGTTAGCGAGGCAAGACAGAGATATGTGCGCGCAGCGATCACCGCAGGGAGGACGGGGGAACCCTTTGCGAGTCGGCATCATCGGTTGCGGGACGATTGGCGCCGTCCACGCGCAAGCGGCTGCGGCTTCCGATCAGATCGAACTGGTGGCCGTCGCCGACGTGCAGCGGGAATTGGCGGAGAAGACTGCCGCGGCCCATACGGTGGAGACGGTCTACAGCAGCGGCGCAGCGTTGCTGGCTGATGCACGGGTAGAGGCCGTGGTGCTGGCGCTGCCGGCCTGTTTTCGCATCGAATTGGGGATAGAGGCTCTGCGCGCGGGCAAACATCTGCTGACGGAAAAACCGGTGGCCCGCAGCGCCGACGAGGTGCGCCGGCTGATAGCTGTCCAGGGGGACCGGGTCGCGGCCTGCTGCTCGTCCCGTTTTCAGTTTCTGGAATCGACCAGGACTGTTACCGACTGGATCGGCCAGGGCAAGCTGGGCGCGCTGCGTCTGCTCCGCTGCCGCGCGATCACTCCGGCGAGGCCAGCGCCGGAGACGCCGCCGCCGGCCTGGCGGCTCAGCCGCGAACTGAATGGCGGCGGCATTCTTGTTAACTGGGGCTGCTACGATCTGGACTATCTGCTGGGCATCAGCGGATGGCGGCTGCGCCCGCAGACGGTCCTGGCGCAAAGCTGGCGCGTTCCAGCCACGTTCGCCGATACGGTTGCGCCGGCATCTGACGCGGAGACGCACATCACCGGGCTGGTGCGCTGCGCCGACGGTATTGCGCTCACCTATGAACGCGGCGAGTACACCGCGGCGCAGGCGGAGACATCGTGGGAGGTGATCGGTGAGGCCGGTTCGCTGCGCCTGTGGATGACGCCGGCGCAGGAGAAGGAGATCCTGCAGTTCGAAGGCGACCGTGCAAAAGGCACAATCCCCCAGACGTTGTGGGCGGGCAACGAATCCTACAACGACATCCACCGCGCCCTGCTGGAGGACTTCGCGACGGCGATCCGCATGGGCTGCCCTCCCAAGACGACGCTGGCGCAGGCGCTGCTCGTGCAACAGATCACTGATGCAATGTACCGGTCGGCGGAAAGGGGGGAGGCGGTGGAGGTGAAATAATAGTGGAAAAGTTTCAGGGAATGGTTCACAAAATTATCTCAAAATGGGATGTCGTCAACTTCAATGTAGCGATTCCGATAGACCATATGTCTGTCTAAACGGATTTCAAGCTCATATTCGCTGAATCCAGCATTTATTTTCCCCCGAAACTTGCCCATCTGTAGAAAAAAGTCTTCTTTCGCGTTTTGGCGTGTGTCGTTGTTCGATCGAATTATCACCTGAAAACGAAATGGGCCCGGGGACTGTGTATCGGGCGAAAATGACAAGTATACCGCCTCGCTTTCCATTCGCACTGACTCAAGATAGGTATGCTGCCTGAAGTACAAGTCACTCCGAGTCGTGGCAACAATCTTTGTTTCATAAAGAGGTCGCAACGCATCGGTCAACAGATGCAACAAGGTATCTTTTTCCGCTTCAGAACGACAATAGATCCATTTCAGGCTCTCCAGATCCAGACGGTCGGGAATAATCACCTCTGCCATGCGGCGAGAAATAATGTCTGATTCCTCGGCTCTACGGAAATCAATTGGCCCTGTGTGGTAAATCTTGCGCCAGTCCAGATTGGCTAGATCTTGTGCTGTAGACATGATCTGGTAATTTCTGGACGCAAGTCCTCTGTCGGAGAACCAACTGTCTTCCCGGCTCAATACCTCAGCCGCATCAAACAGAAAGAATACGGGGACAGGACAGTGCGCGTCGGGAAATCTGGAATTTGACAGAGTATGTGAGGACTTCACACCTTCGGCGTAATACTGAGTGGGTGTTTTGGGACGAAAATATAAGCGCACAAAATTCTTAACATCTGAATGGGTTCCAGCAAGCACATCTTCGCTGCCACTGCTTACGGCCAACAACCCTTCATTTACCAGATACTGTCTACTATGAAGGTGTCCCAACGACAGAATACGGGCGGCGTTTTGGATATCGGTGTAGTGAAACAGAAACCTGGGCCACCAGCGGCGTTCAGTCCGTTTGATCCAGTCCATCCTGGACATATCATCGAGAACGGTTCTAATTTGATCGGCATCTCTCTTCACGCGTTTTGCTCACAGCCAAGTAATCCTAGAAAAGGCTTAACTGTTGAACAACATCCGTATTGTCAGTACGTTGAAAAAAAGCTGACGGCAAAATCTGCAAACCTGTCGCTGACGCGGAATCATATTTGCGATAATCGTCTGCCACATGGACCGGAGTCACATATTCAAGTTCGGCGAAAATTGATAGAACATACGAAACTTGACGATCGATTCCGGGAGCGATGTGACGCATCGAAAAGCCATATGTCCGCAACTGCTGCCATAACAATGACAATGTCTCATATGGTAGTAGATATTTTTGTTTCGCCGCTACGACACGGATGCCCAGCGGTTCATTAGAGATATACGCAGAAAAAGAGTTCTTCTTTGCCACCGTTCTAAACTCTCTCTTGTCTTCCAGGATTGACTTGATATCTTCCCACACTTCGCTAAATGGCAGACTTTGTGGCTCCGTACGCAGCCAATCACTCATCGCTTCAGGTTGCAAGTGCTCCACAAAAGCATTGTCTTTCTCGGGGTAAACGAATACCTCAATCGGCAGGGGTTGAAGATATTTCTCCATAAGCGGCTGCACTTGTGAGCGGAAATCCAGTTGCCCATTGCCACAACCCAAGGGGGGGAATGCAATGCTGTGGATTCCCATGCTTGAATATGTCTCAACAAATTTCTTGATCCCGCTTTCGACATATTCTATTCTTGAGGGTTGTCGCCAGTGTCTCTTGGTTGGGAAATTCAATACCCACTTATTTGGTGTCTTGTATAGCCATAAACTCCCGACGTTGAAATCTCCCTTTTCACACAGTTCACTGTACTTCGCAAACATCTCAGGGAAATGGCGCTTGAATTGTAATGCAACTCCTTTACCCATAACGCCAACCGTATTCACGGTATTTACTAACACCTGTGCTGGAGACTGAAATAGATCTCCTTGAACATACAGAATCATTCTGTTGCCCCCAGTGATTCAGGATCTTTGCATATCTGCGAGTTCAAAGCCATTATACTACATGCTCCACCCCATATTGTAAGTACATTCAGATTTGTACAACACTTTGGCATCCAGTCCGGTTCTCCCGGATTTCTCAAATTTCAGAAAGGCTATCACACACTATGAACTATGCATTTATGAGCTTTTCCTGCCCGCAGGCCACGTTCGCGGAGATGCTGGCGCTGGCGGCGCAGTACGGTTACGATGGCATCGAGCCGCGGGCCGCCGGCGGCAATAACCACGCGGTGGAGTTGGAGGCGTCGGCGGAACAGCGAGCGTCCTTCCGCGCGCAGGCGGCTGACGCCGGCATCGCCATCTGCTGCCTGGCTGCGGGCAATCGCTTTGCTGATCCCGCGGACCGGGACGCGCAGGTGGCAGAATCGCTCCAGTACATCGACCTGGCCGCAGACATCGGCGCGCCCACGCTGCGCGTCTTCGGCGGGCGGATCCCGGCCGGCATCAGCCGGGAAGCGGCCATCAGCGGCGTGGCGGACGCGCTTACGCGCCTGGCGGATCGAGCTGCCGCGCGCGGCGTCGTCATATGCCTGGAAACGCACGACGACTGGTGCAGCCCCGCGGATGTCGCCGCGGTGATGGAGCGGGTCGATCACCCGGCGATTGGCGTAAACTGGGATGCCGCGCATCCGCTGCGCCAAGAGGGTTGGACGCTGGCAGACTCCTATGACACGTTGCGGCGCTGGATCCACCATGTCCATATGCACGACTTGTTCACCGCCACCGGGCGCCCAGACTATACGGCCTTCGGCACGGGGGATGTCGATCACAAGCAGGTGCTGGAGCTGTTACGCGGCGGCGGCTACGAGGGATATCTCAGCGGCGAATGGATCAACTGGGAGCCGGCGGAGGTTCACCTGCCGCGCGAGATCGCGACGATGCGCGGCTACGAGCGGACGCTGTCCGAGCTGTAGTTTTTTGAGTTTTCTGTTTTCAGTTTTTGGTTTTTAGTAACCCCGCTGGTACGCGGTGGTTCACTAAAATCTGTTCTTGCACAGACACCGGGGGAACGACAGATGCCCATCCGCCTGCTCGACTTCGATCTCCATATCCTCAACATGCACAACCGCATGCCCTTCCGCTATGGCATCGTCACCATGACCGCGCTGCCGCATCTCTTTTTGCAGGTGCGGGTCGTTGTGGACGGCAAGCAGGCGGACGGTATCGCGGCCGAGGGGCTGGCGCCAAAATGGTTTACCAAAGTACCCGATTCGTCAATGGCCCAGGATATCGCCGAGATGCTCGACGTAGTGCAGGCGGCCTGCCGCCATGCCCGCGAAGCCGTCGCGGCGGACTCGGTCTTTGACCTGTGGCAGGCCGCGTACCAGGGCCAGGAGGACTGGGCCGCCGGTACGGACTACCCGCCGCTGCTGTGGGCGTTCGGCGTTTCGCTGGTGGAGCGGGCGATCATCGACGGCTTCTGCCGGGCTACGGGCACGACCTTCGCCCAGGCGGTGCGCGCAAACAGCCTGGGAATGCGCCTGCACAGCCTGCGGCCGGAACTGGCCGGCCATACGCCGGCGGATCTGCTGCCGGCTAAGCCCCTGGAGCGGGTCATCGTTCGTCATACGGTCGGGATGATCGATCCCCTCACCGACGACGAAATTCCGCCCGCCGACCAGGTTGATGACGGGCTGCCCCAATCGCTGGACGCGTCGATCCAGGCCTACGGATTGACCCATTTCAAGATAAAAATTGGCGGCGACATCGACGCGGACAGGGCGCGGTTGCAACGTATCGCCGCGCTGCTGGACGAACGCAGTGTCGATTACCGGCACACGCTCGACGGCAACGAGACCTATCACAACGTTGCCGATTTTCGCGCCCTGTGGGAAGGGTTGAACGCCGACCCGGCCCTGCGCAGCTTTCTGCAGCGGCTGCTTTTCGTCGAACAGCCCTTCCACCGCGATATCGCTCTGAGCCAGGAGGTGGGCGCGGCCCTGCGCGCCTGGCGGGAACGGCCGCCGATCATCATTGACGAATCCGACGGGGAGCTTTCCAGCGCGCCCACGGCCCTGGGAAACGGCTACGTGGGCACCAGTCACAAGAACTGTAAAGGCATCTTCAAAGGCATCGCCAACGCCTGCCTCATCCGCCACCGCCAGCGCCAGGAGCCGAACGCATTGCATATCATCAGCGCCGAGGACCTGTGCAATCTGGGGCCGGTGGCGCTGCTGGAGGATCTGGCCGTACTGGCGACGCTGGGCATCGAACACGCTGAGCGCAACGGCCATCACTACTTCGCGGGCCTGTCGATGCTGCCGGACGACGTGCAGGCGCGGATGCTGGCTGCGCACGGCGATCTCTACCGCCCACACACGACCCCGAGCGGCCGGCGCTTTCCAACACTGGCGGTAGAGAACGGCGCGGTTGATGTGGGCAGCGTCACGGCCGCGCCGTTTGGCCCAAAGACCATTCTGGACCCATCCCAGTTTACGCCGGTGGCCGAATGGGAATACGCATCGCTGGGGCTGGATTGAACGTATGGCGCAGTGCAGGCGCGGGGCAGACGGGAGGACCGCGTTCCATAGAGGATGCGAAACGGCAAAGCGCAACTTTAGGGCGGCGGCTGTGTTTTCTCCTGTAGAATGGCATAAGAATTTCGTCCTGCTTCCTTCTGCATGCGAGACTGTTCCCCCTCTCTTAAGCCGTGGGGGACAAAAGCAGGGGAACGCGCTCCCATACAGTGGATTCCATGGATTCCATAACACCGCCATCCACAGCGGAAGAAACTGATTCCCAAGGTTCGAGTGCAGTTCTGGCGCCGAACACCGAGTGGGATACCGCGACCAAAAGAACAGTCCTGATCGTTTTCCTCGTCTTCGGCGTGCTCATTTTCTGGGTCAGCCGCCCGGTCCTGCCGATCCTGATTATGGCGGGGCTTGTCTCCTACTTCCTGATTCCGATTGTCGATCTGTGTGAACGGCTGCGCATTCCCCGCAGCGTGAGCACGATCGTCTTATACCTGTTATTTCTGGTTCTGTTGCTCCTGGCCCCCGTTCTGCTTGTGCCTATTTTGTTGTCCCAACTTAGGGCACTCTATTTTGACGTGCCGACAGCGGCTGAAAACTTTCTGTACTTTCTGCAAGAGTCGGTAGCAGACCTGCCGACCAGTGGGAAGATCCTCGGTCTCGATATCACGTTTGAGGGGGTGGTGGGCCAGATCCAGCAGACGTTCGCCGATGAGATTGCGGTGGAACGCTTCCTGCCCGGTGCGCAGCAGATTCTGGATTATGTCAATCAGCTTCTGAGTACCGCGACGAACGTGGTGAGCAGCACGGCGACAATC
Source organism: Caldilineaceae bacterium (assembly GCA_965221345.1). Classification (GTDB taxonomy): domain Bacteria; phylum Chloroflexota; class Anaerolineae; order Caldilineales; family Caldilineaceae; genus Bin5. Next base: position 1,655,298 of record CBDCSD010000002.1, on the reverse strand, counting down.
GGCTTGACGGTTGTTGGCAGCATCGTGACTACGGTCGTGTTCCTGCTGCTTCTCTTCTTTATCAGCCTATACATAACCAAAGACGCGCCTCGCATCCAGCGGTATGTGGAAGGGCTGTTCCCGGTTGAGTATTATTCGGAGGGCGTGGAGTTGATGCGCCGGCTGCGCAACATCTGGAACGCTTTCTTTCGCGGGCAACTCATCCTCTCATTGACAATCGGTGTGGCGACTTATTTTTCGCTGAGCCTGATGGGGATGCGGGGGGCGCTGATTCTGGCGCTTCTGGCCGGCGCGCTGGAAATTTTGCCCAATATCGGCCCGATTCTGGCGATGATTCCGGCCGTGATCATCGCCCTGGCGCAAGGAAGTTCCACGCTCGAACTGAGCCACCTGAACTTCGCGCTGCTGGTAATCGGTGTCTACTTCGTCATTCAGCAGCTGGAACATCAGCTTCTCGTGCCGCGCGTGATCGGCTCGAGCGTGCATCTGCATCCGGTCGTGATAGTGTGCGGCGTCGTGGTGGGCGCAAGTGTTGGGGGAATACTGGGCGCGTTTCTGGCCGCGCCGGTCATCGCCAGCTTGCGGCTGATCGGCAGTTATACCCACGCCAAACTGTTGAACTATCAACCCTTCAGCGACCGCGGCCCGGTCACGCAGGCGCCGAGCGCCGGCATCTACCGAAGGGTCGTTGTTTCGGATGCAGACGACGCGGCTGCACTCCCTGAGGTGGAAGTGGAAGAAGACACGCACGCGCCGCCCGCTTCCCAGACCGCCAATTCACCCGCAGGCGATTAGACGCAGAGCAGGCATTGCGCCTGCGCTCCCATATTGTTCACAGCCGCATAGAATCCACCAAAGGCAGACTTGCATATACGTCAAGGGCCAGGAAATCGCGCGCGGACGGCTCGATCGGTTGGTCGTGAGGAGTTGAATGCGCTGCCGCTTCCGAAGCCTGTCGATGCTCGCGGCCCTTTGGGGAGCGTTGGCGGGCTGAGCTATGGGAGCGCCTGTGATAGGCCGCGGCGCCGATCATGGCGGCATTGTCCGTACACAGAAAAAGAGGCGGGCAACGCAGCGGCAGATCCATCTTTGCGAAATGTTGTTCAGCGGTCCGGCGCAAGAGCCCATTGGCGCTGACTCCGCCGCAGATACAGACCTGCTTCACGGCAAACTCGGTTGCGGCATCTGCCGTTTTACCCACCAGCACATCCACCACTGCCATCTGAAAAGCGGCTGCAATATCGACCACGGTCTGCGGCTGGCGCGCCTCGGTTCCGTCCCGTTCGAGTTGGCGTATCAGATTGAGAACAGCGGTCTTCAGGCCGGAGAAGCTGAAATTGAAGCGGTGCTGGCCACGGACGGGCAGGATGGCGGGCAGGGGAGACGCCTGCGCGCCCGGTTGGAGCTCTGTCCGCCGACCCGGCCGTGTGAGAGGGCGGGGGAGATGGAAACGGCGGGCATCCCCGGTCTCTGCGGCCGTCTGAATGGCGGGGCCGCCCGGGTAGCCCAGCTCGAGGAGGCGCGCCACCTTGTCGAACGCTTCCCCGGCGGCATCGTCCAAGGTCGCGCCCAAGAGCCGGTAGCGACAATGATCCTCCATCAGCACGAGCTCCGTATGGCCGCCGGAAACGATCAGAATCAGCGCCGGGAACTGTTCGGATGCGCTATCACTTCGTTGTTTGAGCGCGATGTCAGATGCGCTACCACTTCGTTGTTTGCGCGCGTTGTCGGGCGCAAAACCGCATCTGCGCCAGTTGCTATCTCCAGAGGTTGGAGATTCGGCAACGGGCGAACAGTCGGTACATAGCCAGTTGCTGTAGATGTGCCCTTCCAGATGATTCACAGGAACCAGCGGCAGGCCGCTGGCGAAGGCCAGTCCTTTGGCGAGATTGACACCGACAAGCAGGCTGCCGGCCAGGCCTGGTCCGTTGGTGACGGCGATGGCGTCCAACTCACGGACATGCGCGACCGAAGCATCCGCCAGAGCGTCCTCGACGACAGTTTGAATTGCGAGAACGTGCTGGCGGCTGGCAACCTCCGGGTAGACGCCGCCGAAACGCCGGTGGAGCTCAATCTGGCTGGCGACGCGGTTGCTGAGGATATGGCGGCCGTCCGCCACGACCGCGGCCGCGGTCTCGTCGCAGCTGGTTTCGATAGCGAGGATGCGGTATGCAGGCGAGCCGCCTGCGTTCTCCAAGCTCATTTGTCACTCCTGGTGGACCCGCGGGCTGCCCAGAGCAACACGATCAGACCGACGATGACCATCCCAATCAGCGCAACCAGTTTGTAGATGCGATCATCCAATAGCAGGGTCAGGCCGCCGAAAAGTGCGCAGAAGGTCCAATAGCCAACCACGATGGTGCGCTCCGCCAAGCCTTTGTCGCGCAGACGCAGGTGCAGGTGATCCCGCCCGCCCTGGCCGACCGAGACGCCCCGCCGCAGGCGGCTGTAGATCAGCCAGACAACGTCCAGAATCGGCAGGCCAAGAATCAGCAGAACGGTCGCAAGCCTCGCCCCGCCGATAATCCCCAACGCCGCCAGGGCAAAACCGAGAAAATAACTGCCGCTGCTGCCCATGAAGATCCGGGCCGGGGCAAAATTGAAGACCAGAAATCCCAATCCGACTCCGAGCAGCGCGACGGGCAGTACCGCCACGCTCAGTTGGGGCGGCTGGGCGATGAAGACCATATGAATGGTGAGAATGGCGCAGAAAATGACGGTGACACCGGCAACCAGACCGTTCAACCCGTCAAGGAAATTGACGGTGTTCATCATTCCTATGAACCAAAATAGCGTCAACGGGCCGACCAGCCACCAGGGGAATCCATCCGGTCCGAAGAGAAAACCGCTGGCGAACGGATTGTTGACGTGCTTGATAAAGATCAGACCGGCGATGGCGATCAGGCCGGCAGCAGCCTGAATTGCGAACTGGGGCCGCGAGGAGAACTCATAGCGGTCATCGAGAAAACCGGCGAGTGCGCAGAAGGCGCCGCCGATCAGAAGAGCAAGAAACCGGCGAGTCTCCTTGGGGTCGTTCTGGGGCGGCAACCAGGAGGCATCGAGTTGGGGCAGCGCCCCGACCATGAGCAGAAGAAGAGCGAGCACGGTCAGGGTAAAGGCGGCGAAGATGGCCAGCCCGCCTGTGCGCGGCACAACACCTGCGTGTTTGCGGCGCTCGTCAGGGCTGTCCACCAAGCCGAGCCGGAGACCGATCCGTACCGAAATTGGCGTAAGGATGAGGCTAAGAATCAGGGCGACAAGCAGAATTGAGAGGTAGAACACGGCGGTCAGTTTTTAGTGATCAGTTTTTAGTTTTTAGTAACGGCAGAACGGAACGTGTTGGGCAGTTACTAAGAACCAGAAACGCAAAACAGAGAGAACACTCCTTTCACTCTTGGTTCTTTGGCGCTCGCCAAGTGCGCAAACTGCTCAGGGCTTCGCTCCCTTTGTGCCACTTCGTGGATCGCTACGCCTAGTTTAACCGCCCGGCGCCAGACAAGTCCGCTTGCGGCGCAGGTTTCAGCGCTGGGCGGTCAAAGCTTGCGGTCGGCTCGCGCCAAACTCACTTTTCGCAGTTCCGGCAGCTAAGGGCGCATAGAGCCAAGCGTGCGGGGGAAAGCGGTCGCCTCCCGCAGGTGCGTCGCACCGCAGATCCAGGCGACGGTCCGCTCCAGGCCCAGACCGAAACCGCTATGCACAACGGTGCCATACCGGCGCAGATCGATATACCAGTCAAAGGAGGCCATCGGCAGGCCGTGCTCCTCGATGCCGGCAACCAGCTTGTCGACATCGGCCATACGTTCACTGCCGCCGGTGATCTCTCCATACCCTTCCGGCGCCAGCAGATCGACGCTGCGGCAGACTTCCGGCCGGTCGGGTTCAGGCTCCATGTAGAACGCTTTCACTCTTGTCGGATAGTGATGAACAAAGACCGGCTTGTCGAACTGGGCGGCAATATAGGTTTCGTGGGGGCTGCCGAAGTCATCGCCCCACTCGATATGGGGCACATTGTCTTCATACCCGGGCACCAGTTCGCCGGCGGCGGCGGCGCGGTTGACTATGTCCACGGCCTCGTCGTAATGGATGCGCGGGAAGCTGGGCGTCACCCGTTCCAGGAAGGATATGTCCCGTTCCAGCAGTTTCAACTCTTCGGCATTTTCCTCCAGACAGCGCTGGACGATGTAGCTGACGAACTGCTCTTCGATCTCCATCAGCCCGTTCAGGTCGCAGAAGGCAATTTCGGGCTCCACCATCCAAAACTCTTGCAGATGGCGGCGCGTTTTGCTTTTTTCGGCGCGAAAGGTCGGTCCGAAACAGTAGACTTTGCCAAAAGCGAGGATATTGGCCTCGTTATAGAGTTGGCCGGTCTGGGCCAGATAGGCCGGTTCACCGTGGAAATCGATCTCGAAGAGGGTCGTTGTGCCTTCGGCGGCGTTGGGGGTGAGGATCGGTGTGTCGACGTTGAGGAAGCTGTTGCTGTCAAGCCAACTGCGAATGGCGCGAATGACGGTCGCCCGAACCCGCAATATGGCCCACTGCCGGCTGGAGCGAATCCACAGATGGCGATTCTTGATGAGAAACTCCACGCCATGCTCTTTGGGCTGAATCGGGTACTCAGCGGCGATCTGGACCACTTCGAGGTCGGTCACGTCCAGTTCATAGCCGCCGGGGATGCCCGGCGCGCGGGTGTCGGCTTTGACAGTGCCGGTCACTCGCAGGCTGCTTTCCTGGGTGAGTGTGCGGGCGAGTTCGAAAGTCTCCGCGCTGACATTGCCTTTGAACACAACCGCCTGGCAGATACCGCCGCCATCGCGCACCTGCAAGAATTGGAGCCGGCCTTTGCCTGTCTTGCTGTAGAGCCAGCCTTCCAGGGTTACCGCCTCACCCACATGTTCGGACATCTGCCGAATCGTGATTACTTTGTGCACAGATCGGTCCTCTGTAGTGGTGCGTAGGCGGCCCTAACCACCAGTGGAAAGGGCGTCATTGGCGCGGCTCTCATCCGCCTGGACTCCGCCGTCATCGGTCGAGTCTGCGCTCGGCTGGAACCACTCATCCAACTGGCGCCCGATACTCTCCAGAAGATAGTCCATGCCTACCGGCGCGCTGGCGGTGGCGCCGGAGAGGTTCAGCGAATGATCGGCTTGGAATTCCCCGCCGATGCCCTCCCTGTATGTTGGCCGGACAACATGGGTGTAGATATACACCTCGCCTTGCGGCTGACTCTCTTCTTCGGCAGGCAGCGTCTGATTTGCCTGCGAATGCACGGCGCTGCTGCGCCGCCGGTTAGACCGACGCCGGTTCTCGCTGCGGCGGCGATTCTGGCTCTTGGGACGAGTTTTCTGCGCTGGCCGGGCATCATCGTCGTCAGCCCTGTGGTCGGTAGCGAGGGACGCGTCCTGGGCACTTTTCCGCCGGCGGCGGCGGAAGTAGCGTCGCTTTCTGGGCCTCCCTCTATCCTGTTTATCGGGTGGTTCAGTCGGTGCCATGGAACGTCATTTCCTTTCGTAGTAGCCTGTGGTCATTCGCCACCGGCTACTGTACTCTGCGCAATCAGTTCCCCGCTGGAGTTGCGTAGAACAACGGTTGAGCCGCTTTCCCAGGCCGTTACCGCCCGACCCCAATAGCGATTGATGCTGTTGTCCTGGCCAGAGCCTGTGTGGAGCCAGATCCAGCTGCCGGGGAACAGAAGGACGCTGCCGAAAGTATAGATCGGGCCCCCTTCGCGGCTGAGGGACCACCCTTGCAGGTCAACGGCGCCATTGCTATCGTTGACTACCTGCACCGATTCTGTGGCCAAGTCGCCGGCATTCTCGATACGCAGTTGCAGGCCCTGCTGCGGCAGGCCGGCTGCGCTGTCCCCTGGCGCGTCAACTCCCGGTTGAGAAACGGGAATCTTCAGGCGCTGGCCAACATAGACCAGATTCGGATCGGCCAGGTCGTTGACCTCCAACAGCCTGTCCAGAGTAATGCCGAAACGCGCGGCGATGGCCGACAAACTATCCCCTCCCTTGACAGTATAGATCTCCGTCTCGCCCGTATCAGGCGACGCCGCGACTGCGGTAGGGGTTGCAGACGGGGGGGACCCGCTGCCCGGGGTTGTCTGTGCATCCCCCGAGGTTGGCGTTGCAATCAGAATCACGGCTGGAGCCGGTGTCGAGGGCACGACCAACTCCTCCGGCCTGGGTCGCCGCTGCTCCGCTATCCAAACGACGGTCACGGCAATCGTCAGACTGACAAAGGCGTTGACGAGGATGAAAAAGACGAGAAGACGGCGATTCATTTAACTGCGGCGGCCTGTGGCTAGGGAATAGGCGGCCTGCGGACAACACTGGCCCCGGCTCATATTGTAGCATAGATCGCTGAAAGTATGTACTGCTGCATTATTCTTCTCATAGTAGGATGCTGTTACATTGATAAGGAATGGAACCCTGGAATACGTGCAGGATCCGCTACATTGGCGGTTTTGCGGTGCATGGTAGAATAGGCAGAGCAGGCTGGACTGTGATTGATGTGATTGAGGGGCTGACAAGACAAATGTGCATTCACATTGACGAACCGCTTTCCTCCGTATTGCGTATTGCGTATTGCGTATTGCGTATTGCGTAAGGGGAGGCGAGACGCCCCCATCGATTTTGCGCGTGGCTGAATGTCCGAACCGTTGCAGTCGGCAACGGGCAGACAGAGGGATGCGATATGTTAAAGAAATTTCTGACCAAAGTTGTCGGTGATCCGAACGAGAAGGAACTGAAGCGGCTGCAGCCACTGGTTGAAGAGATCAACGGGCTGGAAGAACGCTTCGCACGGATGGACAACGACGAATTCAATGAGATGACGCAGCAGTTTCGCCAGCGGATCATCGGCGAAACGACCGAGTTGCGAGAGGCGCTGGCCGCGGCCGAAGGCGAGTACGCGTCGTTCGCGGGCACCGATGAGCAGCGCTTTGCCCGCATCGAAGTGGAACGAATTCGCAAAGAGCTGCTGGACGAGGAGCAGGAGATTCTCGACGAAATGATGCCGGAGGCGTTCGCGGCGGTGCGCGAGGCGGCCCGGCGCACGATCGGCCTGCGGCACTATGACGTGCAGCTGATCGGCGGCGGCGTCCTCCACTCCAGTACGATAGCGGAGATGAAGACCGGTGAAGGCAAGACACTGGTGGCGACTCTGCCGCTCTACCTGAACGCGCTGGCCGGGCGGGGCGCCCATCTTGTCACGCCGAACGACTATCTGTCCAAAGTCGGTTTACAGTTGATGGGGCCGGTCTACCAGCTGTTGGGGCTTTCGGCCGCGGTCATCCAGAACAGCGCCGGCAACCCGGATAAGGGCAGCTTTCTGTATGACCCTGAGTTCCCCGCAGAGGACGACCGCTTCCAGAACCTGCGCCCGATCATGCGGCAGGAGGCATACCAGGCGGACATCACATACGGCACCAACAACGAGTTCGGGTTCGATTATCTGCGCGACAACATGGTGTTGGACAAGGAGCGCCAGTCGCAACGAGAGCTGCACTACGCAATCGTGGATGAGGTGGACAACATTCTGATCGACGAAGCGCGCACGCCGCTGATCATCTCGGGCGAGTCGCAGGAGAGCAGCGACTATTACAGACAGTTCGCGCAAATGGTACGCGTCATGCAGGCCGGCACGGACTACGAAGTCAACGAAAAGGAGAAGGTCTCCACGTTCACCGAAGAGGGCATCGCGGTGGTGGAGAAAAAGCTGGGGCTGGAAAATCTGTACGATCCGGCCCATTTCGAGATGCTCCCCTATCTCGACAACGCGCTGCGGGGCCACGCCCTGTATCACCGTGACAAAGACTACATCATCCGCAACAACGAGGTGATCATCGTTGACGAATTCACGGGGCGCCTGATGGAGGGACGGCGCTACGGCGAGGGCCTGCACCAGGCGATTGAGGCCAAGGAAGGCGTACGCGTCAAGAAAGAGTCGATGACGCTGGCGACGATTACGTTCCAGAACTTCTTCCGCATGTACAACAAGCTGGCCGGCATGACCGGTACGGCCAAGACGGAAGAGGAGGAGTTCCAGAGCATCTACAATCTTGATGTGGTGGCGGTCCCAACCCATCTGCCAACGATCCGCGCGGATTACGAAGATATGATTTATAAGAACCAGTCGGCCAAATTCGAAGCGGTGATCGATGAGATCAAAAGCGCCCACGAAGAGGGTCAACCGGTACTGGTCGGCACGGTTGCGATCGAGACGAGCGAACTGGTCAGCCGTATGCTGAGGCGGCGGGGCATCCCGCATGAGGTGCTGAACGCCAAGAACCACGAGCGCGAGGCGACGATCATTGCGCAGGCGGGGCGGCCCGGCGCTGTCACAATCGCCACCAATATGGCCGGCCGCGGTGTCGATATTCTGCTGGGCGGCAACTATGAGGGCCTCGCCCGCGATCAGTTGCGCAAAGATGGCATCGAATTGACGGGTATCCCCCAACTGGCGTGGAACCACTGCCAGGAACTGCTCAAGAGCGGTCAGGACCCGACGAAAACCTATAACACCCGCTGGGCCGCGGTGCTGAAGGAAAGGTGGGACGAGACGAAGACGAATCAGGAGTTGGTAAAGGGTGTGGGCGGCCTGTATGTGGTCGGAACGGAACGCCACGAGGCGCGGCGGATCGATAACCAGCTGCGCGGCCGCTCCGGACGTTTGGGCGACCCGGGCGCCAGCCGCTTCTTCCTCAGCCTGGAGGACGACCTGGTGCGGCGCTTCGGCGGCGACCGGGTTACGGGCGTTATGGACCGCCTCGGTCTGGAGGACGATCAACCGATCAAGCACAATATGATCAGCAAAGCGATCGAAAACGCGCAGACCCGGGTGGAGGGCCACAACTTCGACATTCGCAAGCACGTGCTGAAATACGATGAGGTCGTCAATGAGCAGCGGGAGACGATCTACATGCAGCGGCGGCGGCTTCTGACCGAACCGTCGCTAAAGCCTGCGATTCAGGAACTGATCACCGACGAGATCGATGCGGTGGTGCAGCAACACACGGCCAATCGCTTTGAAGAGGAGTGGAAGCCGGAAGAGCTGCTGCTGACGCTGCGCACGGTCTTCCCCTTTCCACAGAACTTTGACCCGACCCAGTGGCAGGAATTGGGCGCCGACGCCATCGGTGAACAGGCGGCTGCGATCGCGCATCAGACCTATGATCAGAAGGAAGAGGAGATCGATGCCGATATGCTGCGCGATGCCGAACGCCAGATTATGCTGCGCGCGGTGGACCACCGCTGGGTCCGCCACTTGACCGATCTGGACAGGCTGCGGGAAGGGATCGGTTTGCAGGCGATTGCGCAGGTAGACCCGCTGGTTGCATACAAACGCGAATCCTATGCGATGTATCAGGAGTTGATGAACGACATCCGCGCCGATATTGTGACGACGGTTATGAGTTTGCAGGTGCAGAAGGCGCCGACGCTGCCGGCACCGATTGCGCGCAATATCCAGACAAATCGGCAGGACACATCGCAACAGCGAACGGTTCGCAACACGAACAACCGGCCCAAGCGCAACGCCCCCTGCTGGTGCGGCAGCGGGAAGAAGTATAAGATCTGCCACATGAAGACTGATGCGAAACAGGGCGGCGCTCCGGTGCGCGAGGTGGCGTAGCGTCCTGGCCTGGGCGGGCGGCGCTTGGCAACGGCAACTGACTACACAACGGGGGGTAGAGGAGGGAATCGTAAGACGATGCCCCAGGTCAACCCTGCAATCATGGTATGGGCCCGCGAGACGGCCGGTCTCTCCCGGGCGGAAGCGGCCAAGAAGCTGGGTCTTCGAAACAGTCCCAGGTCATCTGCGGTAGAGAAGCTGGCCTTTATTGAGCGCGGTCAGAAAGAACCGTCGCGGCCCCAATTGATAAAGATGGCGGGACAGTACCGCCGGCCCCTGCTCACCTTTTATCTCTCCAAACCACCGCAAAAGAGCAACCGGGGGGTGGACTTCCGCACCCTTCCCCAAAGTGATCATAGCCCTGAAGAAGCGCTGTTGGACGCGTTGATCCGGGAGATCAGGGCGCGCCAAAGCATGGTGCGCGTCATCATGGAGGATGAAGATGAAGCAGAGCCGTTGCCTTTCGTCGGCTCTCATCGCATAGAGGATGGGCGCGCGGCAGTCTTAAAGTCATTACAGGCGCTGCTGGGTGTCAGTACAGCGGACTATCGCGCCCAACGAAACGCCTCAGCCGCTTTTTCCCTGTTGCGTAGGAGTGCGGAGGAGGCGGGTATATTCGTTCTGCTCAAAGGGAATTTGGGCAACCACGTAACTGCGCTTGATACAACAGTTTTTCGCGGTTTCGCCATCGCGGACGAAGTGGCTCCTTTTATCGTAATCAACGACAACGACGCCAAAGCCGCTTGGTCGTTCACCTTATTGCACGAAACGACGCATTTGCTGCTCGGTCATACCGGAGTTAGCGGAGACAGTGCGGAGAACGAGGTTGAACGATTCTGTAACGATATTGCCGGGGAGTTCCTGCTATCTACAGGAGAAATTGACCGCCTTGCTTTCGACGACAGTGACAATATCAGCGCTGTCACGGAGCGAATCAATGCGCTTGCGACTAAGTTCAAGGTGAGCCGCACTATGATTGCATACAAAGCACATCGATCTGATCTGATCACTTGGGAAACCTACAAACAGTTGAAAATTTCATTTCGTGAAGATTGGCTTCGGAATCGGGAAAAGAATCGTGAGCGTACACGCCAGAACGAAATGAAAATCGATCAGAATAGGATACGCCGCCATCGATTGGGCAACCGGATTGTCGGGCTTGTGGACCACATGATGGCAGCGGACGCTCTATCAACCTCCAGTGCGGCGCAGATCCTGGGGGTCAAACCCAGACAAGTACAGCCGCTGCTGGACACCGGCAGTTCACGATAGTCGATGTCTGTGCTTTACCTTCTCGACGCATGTGTCCTCATTGACGCGAATCGAGACTACTACCCTATCGCGAGAGTCCCGGAGTTCTGGGAATGGCTGTTGGAGATGGGCAGACTCGATCGGATCAAGATTCCTCAAGAGTTCTATGAAGAGGTTATCCTTCCCCCACCCCCAAAGGATCGCCCCGATCCATTAGTCGAGTGGTTAAAGACGAACAAGGGTACGCTCGTGCTTGATGAAGAGGCTATCGTGGAACAGGTTACCCGCGTTCTTGAACACGGGTACGCCAACGACTTAACCGATTAAGATTTAATAAAAATAGGACGCGACCCGTTCCTGGTCGCCTATGCTCTCGTGGATATACAGAATCGATCTGTTGTAACCACCGAGCATTCCAGACCAAGCCGAACTCGGGCCAACCGCAAGTTGCCTGACGTGTGCAATGATTTCAACGTGCGCTGCGTAAACACTTTCGTATTGATTCAGGAACTCAATTTCCGCACCGGCTGGAGAGAGCGGTCGTAACGTCCTCCCCCAAATCCCCTAGCGCCCAGCCACCCGTATCAAGACTGTGCGGCGGCGCCAGACCACGGTCTGGTTCAATAGCTGCCCCCTGATCCAACTCTCGATCTGCTGCACCTCGGAAGGCTGCATCCGTTCGGCCAGCCGCTCGGCGTAGGATTTGCGGTCGCCAAGGGCCGGGCCGAACCAGCGCCGGATGTGCGCATCGGTAATGCGCAGATCGGTATCGGTGTCGATCCGCTCGATCGAGACCCGTCCGGCCTGCGTTTCTTCAGGGAAGGCGGCGGAAAGGGCGGCCTGCAACGTGTCGTCGTCCCAGTTGACCAGCCCATCCGCGGCATCGGTGTAGATCGACTCTTCAGCCGCGATCAGCCGCTCGGCCAACTCCGGTTGGAGCAGAGAGAGATCCCCCAAGGCGTAAATTCTCTGCGTATGTCTGGGTATGGTCTCGGCCAGGGCAAGCCAACCGTTCGCGGCCAGTTTTTCGGCCAGATGCGCCAGGGCAGCCCCTTTGTCGGCGGAGGCGAGCAGGGCGTTGCGGCCGATGACCGCATCAAAACTGACTTCTTCAACATCGAGCAGTTGCGCCACCTCTTCAATCGCCCCGTGCAGCACAATCGGCCGTTCGACTTCGTCCAGATTTTGCGCCTGCTCCTGCAGCGCGCGGCGGTCCGCCTCGTTGAACGCCAGCGCGTAGACGCCGCCTTCGGGCGCGCGCCGCAGCGCCTCCCAGGTCAGCAGACCGCTGCCGGCATTCACATCGAGCACAATACTATGCCGCTCAAGGGGGCCGCCGGCCAGAATGCGATCCCGCAGCGCGGCAGTCGCTGCGCCGGATTGCGCAATCGTGCGCTGGAGCCAGCGATCGCGGGCGGACTCAGCGGGTGCGAAAGTCAGAATTTCCGGCGGCGCGCCAAAGCCCTCCAGCATGGCGGCCAACTGGGCCTCGCGACGCTGGGTGACGGCGACGCCGATTCTGGCCTCATACCCCTGGCCCGTCGGCTCGTAAAACACCTTGCCCTGGAGCGCGCCGGGGAGATACTGCTGCGCCACCCAATGGTCGCGGTACGCGTGCGGATAGAGATATCCGGCCCCGTGCCCAAACCCTTCGCTGTCGCGGCTGGCGTCGCGCAGATGACTGGGAACATCAGAATCAGGTTCCGTGCGCACAGCATCGAGTGCGTCGAAAAATGCCATAATCGAATTGGACTTTTCCGCGGTTGCCAGATAGAGCGCGGCCTGCGCCAGGGGAAAGTTGCCTTCCGGCAGGCCAACGCGGTCAAAAGCTTCGGCGCAGGCGTTGACCACCTGAACGGCTTGGGGGTCGGCCATACCCACATCCTCGCTCGCCAGGATCAACATGCGCCGAAAGATATAACGGGGCTCCTCGCCGGCGTAGATCATCTTCGCCAGCCAATACAGCGCCGCATCCGGGTCGCTGCCGCGCAGGCTCTTGATAAAGGCGCTGATCGTATCGAAGTGATAGTCGCCCTCTTTGTCATACAGCACGGCGCGGCGCTGAATCGACTCCTCGGCGATGGCGAGTGTGATGCGAACGACACCGGACGGGTCGGCGTCGGTGGTCTCGACTGCCAGCTCCAGCGCGTTGAGCAGGGCGCGGGCGTCGCCATTGGCGATAGAGACCAGATGATCTGTTGCCTCGTTCTCAATCTCAACGCGCCGGTCGCCGTAGCCGCGTTGGGGCGTGTTGATAGCGTTGTGAATGATCTGGCGCAGATGCTCTTCGGTCAGGGTCTTCAGTTGAAAGATGCGGCTGCGGCTGACCAGCGCCTTGTTGACTTCAAAATAGGGATTTTCGGTGGTGGCGCCGATGAACGTTACGGTGCCGTTTTCCACCCAGGGCAGGAGCGCATCCTGCTGGGCTTTGTTGAAGCGATGCACCTCATCAACAAAGAGGATTGTCCCCTGGTCGTGAAGCGCCCAGCGCTCCTGGGCCTCCGCCACCGTTGCGCGAATGTCTTTGACGCCGGCCAGTACAGCGTTAAGCGCGGTGAAATTGGCGGCGGTGGTGTTGGCGATCACCTGGGCCAGGGTCGTCTTACCGGTGCCGGGCGGACCATAGAAGATCAGGCTGCTCAGCCGGTCCGCCTGAATCGCACGCCGCAGGAGCCGGCCCGGGCCTACAATCGCTTCCTGGCCAATGAACTCATCGAGGGTGCGGGGGCGCATGCGCGCGGCCAGGGGCGCGTTGGCATCGATCCGTTCGGCACGGGCGGCCTCAAACAGATCGTTGGCCGGCTTGCGTCCTTGGGTATAGCTCACCACAACAAGATAAACCTCACGCGTGCGATTTCTTCATTGCAACCGGTGTCATAAGCGAAATCAGAAGCCTTTTTGTGAATGACGGCTGTAGACAAAAAGTCCATATATGGGGAATCGTATAGATAGTGCAACAAACTAAAGTAGGAATAAGCTGTTTTCGTGGCGAATGGGTGCTGCGGTATCATCACAGGTTGCGATGAGTCTAGCAGGTGTGGTATGTTCTGAGAAATCCGGTCGCCTGAAGCACAAAAACCGGATTGGCAATTGCCATTTCAAGCCCAATTTGTTTGGAAGGAAACACCACACCATGCCTCGCAAAGAGTCCCCTCCTTACGAAACCGAATCGAAGATTGACATGGCGAAGCTGCGCGAAGCTGCTCGCATAGTCTTCGCTTACGATCCGTCTACTGCGCGCAAAGATTCGGTCGATTCTCCAGCCGCAAAACACAGAAAGCCATCCTGCAAGGGAAGTAAATCCTCGGCCAGCTCGCAGACTGCCTAATCAAGCCTGCTTGCGTCTGTCGATTTCATCGCGCTGACTCAGCGCGTCGTTTTCGCATATCCTGATTTGCTTTCGATATCATGTGGACCGGCGACAACCTATGAGAGACTTAACAGACTGGAAACTCGCAGGATGGATTATCGGCGGTGGGCTGGGGGTATTAGTGCTATTGCAGTTTCAAGCGCAAGCCCGCATGCAAACGGACGCATGGGAAACCTACGAATCTGCCGCGACTATCGAAGCGGCGGCATGGGCGACCTACGAAGCAACCTTAGCGAACCCTGAGACGAGCAGGGCCACGATTAAATCGGCAAGAACGACCTGGCATGCGGCCGCGACCGTTGAAGCGGCGGCATGGGCAACCATCGAAGCGCCGGATTAGGGGATCGGGCTGATCTGTAGCCCGCTTCGTCGCGTGTCAAAAAGGAGAAATGAGACCATGGTGAATGAAGAAGTGCGAAGTAGATGGGAGGTAGCGGTGGAGATTCTACATCTCTTAGATGAAGAAGATCTCTTACCTAATGAGTTGAATAAGAAGCTCATTGGGTTATTTGAAGTTACCGACGGCGAGTTAGAGCTAGAATATTCATCGGGACAGAGAATATTCGTTGACAGTGATATAGGACATGCAAAACGCGAATTAAAGGAGGCTGGTTTAATTGATTATGGAGATGGCAGGGTGAGACCAGCCCGAATCACTGCACTCGGCCGTGCTGTGTTAGCTGAAAACCCCTCAGTCATAGATGCGGAATTTCTTAAGCCATTCAAGGCGAAGATGAGTACATCGTCTTTTTCACTTACAGTAGATGTCGTAAGTGTAAAGCCCTTGCCGAAGTCGGTCATTGTCGAATTTGCCTTAACAGGTTTAGAAAGTCATGGCAAATCCGTCTTTGTAGAGATACCTGTTCGAGTTGGTGATCAAAATATTCCTCAAGCAATTCGTGAAGCAAAGTATATCTTGCTGATGAAGGGTGAGTTCCTGGTGGAGAGTCTTGTAAATCTCGATCTGTCTCGGTGGGGGCAGTAGGTGTGTTGTCCATTTGGTCAGTCGTCCTTTGGCGGGTCGAAAATCCAGGTCACTAAGGAAAAACCATGAAAGACAAAGAGAATGGAAAGCCATCGACAGAAGCGGATTACAGCGAGTACATAAGACAATTACACGCGGATAGCCTTAGATATAAGAAACGAAACGCCAGTATGGAAAATCTATTATTTTTCATACGGTTCTTGTCTATCCTTTTAGTTGCTCTGCTGGCAATTTTTCTAGTTATGGTTCTCATAATCCACTCATTCTCTCCGTGGAAATGGCTTGACGAAAATGCGCTACAGACCGCAAAGCAGATTCTACAATACTTGACCACATCGGGCATTTCTATTGCTATAGGCCGGTTCCGTCTAATAGATCGGATACTTTCCTCTCAATCATATTCGGATGGGGAATCAGCCCCCTCCATTCCCCCAGAAGAGTAGCCCCGATGCCTACGACGTTCCTTTCCAAAGGTGGAATTCATTCAAGGAGGAGGAGTTTTATGACTATTGAGAATCCGAGCATGCATCTTGATGGGGAAACAGGCGGAAAATGTAGGCACACAGGCTTTTATCGAGCGAGTTGTCATCCTCACGAGAGGATTCATTTAAGGCGAGGAGATACGTTTCCTCCATGTGTTCAGAGGGGTCCTGGGGATCCTCGGCCTGAGGGGGCTGAGGCTGCCCACGGTGCCTTTTGGAGATGGGATGGAGCACTTTAATTTTTTTGCGTAGGATGCTTACCGCTGAAAAAATTGATTTCTGCCTCAATGGCGTCGGGGTGGTAGCCTAGCAGTATTCCTTCGAGCCTGCTCGTGTGGTCATTTAGATCGTGGCTCTGCAACCATTCTAAGGTCTCGATAATCCAAGGATGCGAGGCGTATCCGCACATCGCATCCCCGCCAATGTGCGGTATTACGAACGGAATTGCTAGTCCCGAGGCTATGCCGCATCCGTATGGCGGTGTGTATTGCAACATGGTGTACATACGGTTAATAAGGATAGGATCGTTGTTTATGTAACCGTTGATGGTCAAATGACGAACGCCGTGGTTAATGAGGAATTGATCTCGGGCAAGTACTTCGCGAGGCATGAAGTTTGGAAAATCGGTTTTTCGTATTTGGTCTGCGAGGTTTTCCGTCATGTCAGCTCTCTTTAGGCGGATCGAAGATCCAGGTAAGCATAGTGGTAGATATTACCGCACCAGCTCTTTATATGTCAATTGGACTTCGAACGACCTGTGTGCCAACTTCCGAATTCTGGCCATGATGGGGATGCGGATGTTGCCTTCGGTCAGCCGGTAGGCGACCTCGTTCAGGTAGCGGCCGCCGTGTTTCTTCGACCACTGGTGATATACGCCTTTGTGGGCGCGCTTCACAATGGCCCACACGCTCTCTATGCTATTTGTTGTGACCAACTCCCTGACGTACTCGCCGCGCTGATGGTTTACAGTGTCATGGTTATACCACAGCTCAAGGCTGGTGAAGGAGTTACCTTCATCGGAGTATATGGTCGAACCGGGTTGAATGGTAAATCTGATTTCGTCGGCGACGGCTGCTTTTTTTCCGCTATGAATGGGTCTTAAAACAATGCGGCCATCGTCGCGTTCTCGCATTCCCAAAACGACCTGCTTGCCTTCAATCCAGTTTTTGTGGAGCTTCTTGTTGCTGTGTTTGTTCTTCTCCAGGCCGCCGACGAATGCTTCGTCGACTTCAATTACGCCGTTGAGCGGTTCAATGCCCGGGTCCATAGCCTCTCTGAGTCTGTGCATCATAAACCAGGCGGAAGCGGTCGTGATGCCAAGTTCCCGGGACAGTTGAGCGGCGCTGACGCCTTTGCGGGCTGTGTGGAACTGGTACATGGCGTAGATCCACTTACGAAGCGGTATCTTGGAATTCTCGAAAACGGAGCCTGTACGGACGGAGAACTGCTTGCGGCAGCTGTTGCAACTGTGGATGTTGCGGTTCTTGACGGGACTGGTGTAGTCGGATTTGCAGCGTGGGCAGATTACACGATCGGGCCAGCGTTCGGCTTCGAGGAAATCAATCGCGGACTGTTCGTCGGGGTATCTCTGGAAGAATTCAAAGACACTGATGTGGTTTTTGTCGTCGTCGTTGACGGGGGCTGGGTTGTCGGTCATGTGGTGTTTTCGGGCTTGAAATTAGGCTGGTATCACCCCCTATTTTAGCACAAATGAGCGTAATTTCCTAACAAGGATTGCCCTTGAGAGAACCTTCGCGTCAAATAAACCTACTTCAGTTTGTTGCACTATCTATACGATTCCCATATATGGGAATCGTATAGATAGTGCAACAAACTAGAGTAGGATTTATCAGTCTCGCCCTTTAATGAAGCGAACCAGGTACCATAGAGCCAGCACGAGGGGGAATCCACAGATAAACCACGATATATCTTCCCAGGTGCGCCAGAGGAATTCAAGAAGGTTGTTGGGGGGAACTGTGATCATTCCGTCTAACCTTATTGTAGTGAAATGCGCCCATTTGTGCTAAAATAGGAGGTACTACCAGAGTAAATTCAGCAAAACCTACACCACGTGCCCGAAAACTCAGCCCCCGTCAACGATGACGACAAAGGCCACCTCAGCGCCTTTGAATTCTTCGAAAAGTTCCCCGATGAACAGTCAGCGATCGACTTCCTCGAAGCCGAACGCTGGCCAGACCTCGTAATCTGCCCGCGCTGCAGATCCGACTACACCAGCCCCATCAAAAGTCGCAACCGACACAGCTGCAACAGCTGCCGACGTCAGTTCTCCGTGCGTACAGGGTCCATCTTCGAAAACACAAGAATTCCGCTACGCAAGTGGCTCTACGTCATGTACCTGTTCAACACGGCACGAAAAGGCATCAGCGCCGCCCAGGTCGCACGAGAGCTGGGTATCACGGCTGCCTCGGCCTGGTTTATGATGCACAGGTTGAGAGAGGCTATGGACCCAGACTGGGACAAGCTGGATGGGGAAATCGAAATCGACGAAGCCTGGGTTGGCGGACTGGAGAAAAACAAGCACAGCGACAAGAGGTTGTATAAGAACTGGACCATCGGAAAGCAGTTAGTCCTGGGCTTCAGAGAACGCGACGGCCGCATCGTCATCCGTCCGATCCCAACGAACAGCAAAGAGATTCTCCTGGCCGAGATTCTTTTCACAGTCGAAAAAGGAGCGGCAATCTACACTGACGAACACATTGGATATTTCGACCTCTACAAATGGTATGATCACGAAATCATCAACCATCAGAGCGGGGAATACGTCAGAGAACACGTCACCACAAACAGCATTGAGAGCGTGTGGGCCATCGTCAAACGTGCTCACAAAGGCGTCTACCATCAGTGGTCAAAGAAACACGGTGGGCGCTACTATAACGAAGTGGCCTATCGCTTGACTGAAGGAAATGTTAAGATTCCCATCATGATTCGCATCAAGAAGCTTGCGCAGAGATCTTTTGATGTACAGTTGACTTACAAGGAATTGACTAGATGATACGAATTGGAAAATGACGTAAATTGGAGTAAGCTGGACAATAACAATAGAAAAGCAAAACCACCGACCAAATTGCGTTTAGAGGGCGCTGTCGGTGGCTCTACTTTTCTGCAAACAAAATCCATCCGCCTCTGCTAAAGGAAAACAGATATGTTTCTGTTCGAGTATACCCGCAATCAGATAGTTGTACAAAAACTTTTTCCAGATTGGAACGAAGAGAAGGTGAAAGCCCTGGCAAAAGATAGAGAGACGCTTCAGGAAATCGAAGCGATTTCTCATCTTCTCTCATGGACTAACGACGGTGTTCGGGTCTTAACGAAAGACGAAGAGGACCTCCTGAGGATTGAGTACGCCGTCTGTGTTCTTGAAGGAGTCGCAGGTGAAAGGTCAGTTTTGACCGACGATGATAAACCCACTCTTGCTGATCTGACTCAACGAATATCATGATCAGCATTCAACTCAAATGGAGAAGAAGATAGTGACCGAATCTACTGTTTTGTCCGATGAAGAACTCGGCAGGAGGACACAAACTTGACTACAATCTCTCTGGCCTATTTTTTGGTCACAATCACCGACAACGCCGAGAACAGACTCTTTTTAGGGGACTTCTCTCAATCAAAGAGCCTTCTAGACATACTCACCGACTACATGAAAGAAAGGACTCACGAACCCCTGGTGGACGCAGGAAAAAACAAAGTCCTCCATGTCGAACAAATCAACACAAACCACGCAACTGCCAAAGGCATCATCAACATGGGGCAATACGGACAATCCGCAGAACTAATGGACGTAACTTCAATAAACAAGACATACAGCCAGAGTCCGAACGAAGCCGCAATGACACCGCACTACTTCCAAGCGTACCTACCACCCGGTTCAGATCACGGAATCTTAATCCTGCAAAAAAATTCAGGCAAAGGCGCACAAGGTATACTCTTTCACGACTTCAACACCTACAGCAAGAACTACCAACCCAATGGCACGCTCAACTTCAAGACTCTAATACCCCTGGACTACATCGACTATCTCCGAAAAGAGGGTCGAATGACAAAGATAACCTTTCTCAAGAAGGAACTGCACCATGACATTCAAAGTAAGTTCCAAAGCACCTTTCACAACGCCCAAAGCCGATTAACAGGGTCAGCAGAGCTCACATACAAACCGCAAAGAAGCGGCCTGTTCCCCCACGCTCTCTACGAGTGGGGACTTTCACTGCTCAAAGACCAAACCCAAAAAGACAGAATGGCAACGGTTATAGGACAAGAGTACAACGAAGTTAAACTTGAAATTGAGATAGGTGGCCGCAAAAAAACCGTAAACATAGACCGCTTCGATACCCTCAAAACAGACTTAGACATAACCGAAAAATTATGTAAAAATAACGAAGGACACCCAGAATTCGACAGCATTGACACCCTAGCCACAGAGCTCCTCACAGGAATCCTGGAAGATCTCGGAGTCCACACACAAAATGTCAACGAAAATTGACGTCAAGGACATCGTCAAAGACCATTTCAAAACCCTCAATAGCACCGACACTCAAAGCCCCTTAATCAAAGACTACGTAACATTCTTTATATTCCCCTTGATCCCAGCCCTCATCCTCGTATTCAAATACGGGATAATGCCCACCCCTCTCACAACCACTCTAGTCACATCCCTTTCGATCACAGCGGCACTACTGCTAAATCTTTTCGCACTGACCCTAAACACCACGCTGAATGCCAAACCACTACAACTCTCCGACAAGCAAAAACTCCGCAAACAATTCGCCAAAGAGATTACTAGCAACATCGCATTCGCAACGTTAATCGCCTTGACAATAATAGTCTCAGTGCTCTTCTTCGGCATCTCACAACCACACCTCACCAACCTTTACCTCCACATTTTTACGGGAGTAATCTACTATTTGTGCTCTATCTTCGTGTTGAAATTCCTAATGCTCATTAAGCGCTTCTACGGCCTCCTACAGCACGAAATAGACAACTCGAACAGCTAGAAAGCACCCCAATATACCACCCTTGTTTAAGTCATTAAGTATACTGTAATATCTGGTTAGCCGGTCAAAAGCGCGCCTTGCCGTTTGAATCCGTACAATGGTAAATCCAAAGAAGCGTCTTGCAGTAGCTTCTCGACACTATACCCCTGAATGATCGGATACGTACCCAGCGCATCTGAAAACGTCTCTCTGCTACGTTGATTCTCTACGGTACCCATGTACTGGTCGAAGCAGACCATTATACCAGCCGCTACTTCAAATCGATCTACAGTCTCCCTCAGTGCCCGTACAGCGTCAGGACTGACATGGCCTCCCTTTACCTGAACGATAGCGTATTTTGTCTCCCATTTTTCACCAGGATTGATAGTGTAGAATCTCATGACGCCGTCAACGCCGCCGTCCGCCCCAGGCGTACCGGGATCATGAAACATACCTTCGGCTCCGATTTGGCCGCATACCCACTTCTCAAACTCGAATTTGTCACGTGTAGCAAGGGCTCGGGCAGCTTGAATGTCGGTTGGAATCTCGCCCAGCATTGAAATGTCGGCTTTCTTCAGCTGGACAAAAGCTTTTACAATGCGGTCACGAACCAGGCCGGTTGCGAAACTTGAAATATCAATCCCTACCCATTGCTTCCCCAAACTTTCCGCTGCATGAAGCGTTGTCCCACACCCGCAGAATGGATCAAGGATAATGCCATCTGATGGACAACTAGCCTCTATGATCCGGTTTAACAAGGCAAGTGGTTTTTGCGTAGGATAGCCCAGACGCTCTCCAGAAGTACGTCCAACTGCATTTATGTCCCAAACATCCCTCATAGATGCCATTGTGTACCAACGCCCATACTCGTCTTGAAACTTTTGAATCTCCTTAAAGCCAGGAGGAGAATTTGTCGAGAAAGATCGTTCTTTCAGAACATTGAACGTATATTTTGCCTTCTCAGATTTCACATAGAACAGAATCACATCATGCTTTCTTCCGAACCACCTTTTACTGACCCCACCCGTTCTGTAGGACCAGATAATCTCATTTCTGAAGTTTCTTCGTCCAAACAGATCGTCCATTACCAGTTTTAGGTAGTGACTAGCAGTCGGATCGCAATGTAGGTAGATGCTACCGGTCGGCTTCAATACTCGTCGCATAGCAGCAAGGCGGACAGTCATATTCATCAGATAGGCTGCCAAACTTCTGTCTACGTCTTGTGCGAAACGTACAATGTTTGCCAGTGAACGAGTGCGAGGGTCAGCATCCATCTCTTTCAATTGCTCTGTGTTGTCGTCTCCCCAATGCCAAGTATCTTCAAATGCCTTGGCGGGCACAGCGGTCTTATACTTACCTTTGAACGGAAGGTTGTAGTTGCTGTTGGAATTGAACGGAGGGTCGAGGTAGATGAGGTCAACTGATTCGTCAGGGAGCGCGTCTCTGTCTTGCAAGATTTTGAGGCAGTCAGAGGCGTATAGTGTACGGTTCACAGAGTTCACTCCTTATTCGTCGTGAGGCGAGAATCTACTACATGTTGCTATTGCCCGAATTTTGTTGAATAGCAAAAGGTCCCTGGCCTGACGACCAAGAACGGGGCTGGCGATTCTATAAAGGGGAACAGAATCAGTCAGTAGTACGCTCAACGTTCTTCTGAGCGCTTCTTCTGTGCTTTACAGGTGGGGATTCGACCGAATCTTTCCGCTTGACAGAGGAGTCATAGGCAAAAACTTTTTGTGTTGCTTCACGCAGTTTTGCCATGTCTACCTTCGATTCGGTCTCGTAAGTGGGATTTTTGGGTTGCATGGTGGGGTGTTCTCCAGAGAATATTCTCTTTGGTTCGGAAAACGAAGATCCAGAATCGGGTGTTCGGGCGGTCCGATTTTTAAGACCATACCATATGTACCAAATTCTCTCCAAGCTAGAGTGTTACTTTACCATAGTATTAACATCGAACCCCACCACTCAAATTAAGCCTGCATTTGTTTGTTGCACTATCTATACGATTCCCCATATATGGGGACAAGTGGGATAATTGGGGATAAAGTCGGGGATAACTCTCAAAAAAGTGGATAAGGCGTGTTCATAACCTTGATACCCTTTTATCCCCATTTTCTCTAGGTTATGCCCAGCGAGGTATAACTTGGAAGTGATCACTGCATCTTGTGTCGAGCATTTGTTCGGCGGATCTTTCTGTCCTGATCTTTCCAGCGCTCCCCTCTGAATTATCCCCATAAGAATCGCGCTCGTCGGGCCGCCTCGCCACTACATATAGAACAGGTTGTGTCATACCGCCATATATAGTTTCCCGGATTCATATATCCCCATTTCCCCAGTCCCTACGAAGTCATACTAAATAAACAATCAGATCATGAAAGGGATGTTTCTTATAAGTAGGACTTTCGCTAGGAGGACAGGATCCTGTAAGCTTGAGACATGATTACAAAACAGAAGTATGTCGAATACCTAGTCAGCACGCCGATCAACTACACCTGTACCAATCTGGCTGAACATCTGGAAGGCATGAGTCACGATGTAGTCAGCGATTTTCTGAAAAGAGAGCGACTCACAGCCAGGCATCTATGGGAACTGGTGGCAGAACAGATCGACGACAGTCCAGACGCTTGCCTGATTATTGACGACAGTGTGCAAGACAAACGCTATTCACGGTCAATCGAGATGGTAAAGCTGCAGTACAGTGGCGCTGAAGGTGGTCTGGTGCGCGGCATCGGTGTCGTGAATCTGGTTCACACCAGTGGTGAAGATGGCGAGTGTTATCCGATTGATTTCCGCATCTACGCCAAAGAAGCGGATGGCAAGTCCAAGAACGACCATTTTCAAGAGCTGCTGCTGCGAGCCGTTGGCGCCAAACAGATTCAGGCTAAGACGGTGCTTTTTGATAGTTGGTATGGCTCCTGGCGGAACCTGAAGCTGGTTCACCGTCTGGGATTGACCTTTTACACCACACTCAAAGCCAACCGCATGGTCAGTCTGAGCGCAGAAGATGGCTATATCCATCTTGATGCCATCGATTGGAACGACGAACGGCTTAGGCATGGCATCATTGTCAAGCTCAAGAAAGTGCCTTTCAAAGTGAGATTGTTCAAGGTAGTTGCCCTAAACGGCGACATTGACTGGGTCATCACCAATGACCTGGATGAGACCGTGATCACGCAAGTCGCTCAAAACGCGAACGAGTTGCGCTGGCAGGTCGAAGAATTTCACCGCGAATTGAAGCAACTGACAGGCTCCGCCAAATGCCAATGTCGCAAAGCTCGTTCGCAGCGCAATCACCTCGCTTGCTGTTACCATGCTTGGCTTTCATTGAAGGTCCACGCTGCCTTGCTCAACAAAACCATCTATCGCGTTCATACTGACCTGTTCAGCGATTATCTGCGAAACCAACTTCGCAGCCCGACTATCCCGGCTTTCCAGCCAGCTTAGCGAAAGTCCTAATAAGAATAGAAAAGGTCAATCGGAATCAAGCAGAATGGACAGCGGGGGGAAATGGGGCAACGGATTCGAATATCCTCCCCAGCCGTCAACGATGACATACGGAACAATGCGGATGCCAAAATGAAAATGTTGTCCTGGAGCGGACACTTGACTGAAATAGCCGAGTAGTTCACCTCGCTTCACCCGTTGTCCTGCGTCGACAACGAATTTTTGAAAGCGAGTGTAGAGAGATTCCCCCCATGGGTGGGATATGCAGATAAAGCGGCCATATCGTTCGCGATCGTTGCCGATTTTCGTAATGATGCCACTGTCCGCGGCGAGGATGCTGCCGTTGGGGGGCATTTCAAAGTCGACGCCATTGTGTCCGAGGAGCGCTTTGGCGCCCACGACAAAGCGACGGTAGTATTCCGGGCGGGCCCCCCATTCCTGAACGACACGTTGCCGACCTTCAAATGGCGCTGTCAGGTAGACACCTTCCGGTTCGTAAGATCCGTTTTCGATTGCGTCTCGAACAAAATCGAAAGACATCGGCAGGGGGTGGGTTTAACCGTTTTGCAAGTCGGTGTCTGGGCGTGTTGCCTGTGTCTGAAGGATCCAAGAGTAGCGCCGGCAAAGACGGACTCCGTCCGCCCAAAACCTATGTCAAATTCGCTATTCAGATTCGACAACGGTTTTACAAGAAGGTATACTTGCAGAGAGTGCCCTTTACCGTGCAGGACACAATACGACCGGACATGAGAGGACTTCGAGTAGTATAGTTGTGTCCGCGGATTTGACAAAAGAAAATTACGACAAGGATGAGACTGTTCGATGCCTATTTATGAGTTTTCCTGCAAAGAGTGCGGTAATCAATACGAACGCATCGTGTCATTTTCCAGCACCGTTCTTCCCGCTTGCCCGGCCTGTAGTTCGGTCGATGTCAACCGGCTTCTGAGCAAGCCGGCCATTCACTTCAAGGGCAGTGGGTGGTACATCACCGATAGCAAAAAGGAGGATGAAAAGAAGAAGACCGCGGCACAGAAGTCAGACAGCAATGGCTCTGAGCCGGAGAAATCCACAGAGAGTGAATCCAACAGCGAAACCAAGAGCGAGTCCAAGAGCGAAACCAAGGCGGAAGCGAAGAGCGACTCACCGAGTGAATCCAAGAGCGCCACAAAAGAAGAGGGGTAGCTTTGCCCGTTTTGGCCGCGGCTGCCGCGCGCGAGAAAAAGGGGTACACGTATTGGCGCGGCCGCGCATCTGAAATCAAATTGTGCGCAGACAACGAAGTGGCAGCGCGATGATCCACTCCAGCTCATCAACACCCTTGCATTTTCAGTAAGGGTGTTTTTGCACTGTTGGGGGGGCGGGCGCTGCGGGACGGAGGGTCTGAACTTTGCGGAGCGAGTGAGGGTATGTCTCCGTGTATCTCTTTTCTGTCAGGGAGCCGCTTCCAACTTATCGGCCAGAAGGGAAGCGAGAAAGGTGCGTTCCTGGTCGCCATCGAAGAGGATTTTGATCCGTTTTTCCTCGCCCTCCCCGCTCACTTCCGTAATCACACCGTCACCGAAATGCGTGTGGACAATGCGCTGCCCGCAAGCGAGTTGCGCCAGTGTGCGCTGTTGCGACCGGGTCGGCGGCGGTGTTTTCACTGCGGCCGCCTGCTGCAACGAGGTAGCAATGTTCGCTTCCCGGTCCCGCCAGGCATCCGCCAGAGTTCCAACCGTCTGATCCGGATTCCTGGAAAGGGAGAAGCGCAGTTGATAGGCGCTTTGCACGGCCGCGGCCAGGGCATCCATGGAAACGCCTTTCTCCCGGCTGGTACGGCCATCCTGGGCTGTCAGACGGCTGGCCCGGCTCAACACCGTCAAGAACCGGTCCATCTGCTTGACCGGATCGTCAAACGGGTCGATCACAGCCAGGTGAATGCCATGGAGCCGGCACAGTTCATCGCGTATCTGGTCGCGTTGGTCTTCCTCCAGCAGTTCCCGGTCGCCGGGCCGGCGCCGTCCTTTGCCCGTCAGGCCGGAGAAGCGCACGGCGACACCGATCGACTGGCACAGATAGTCCAGTTTGAGACGGCGTCGAGTTGCGGGGTTGATCAACCAGTCCGGGCTGATATTGGACTGCAGGTCGGGGTCATTGAATACGCGGGCGAAGATTTCGCGCCAAGCGTTCACAGATAGATAGGCGGAGGACATGGAATTTCTACCTTGGCAGCTTCCAGTTTAGCGTCTTTCGTGAGCGCGCTCTTGTCAACCGAAAACTGACTACCGAAAATTGAACTGAGACGATGGCATATTGTACAGAACTGTTCCTGCAAGGCAAAAAATGGCAAGCGTTCACCAGTATCATCCTCTTCTGCTATGACGAAACCGGACAGCCGCAGTTCGAAGGCCCAGAGCGGCAAGGGCGGTGTGCGGGCGCTGGATAGCAAAGGGATCGCCAGCGCAGCGACGCTGGTCATGCTACTGTTCATCCTCAGCCGGGGTACGGGCCTGCTGCGGGAGATGATTATAGGCGCCCGCTTCGGCACTGCGGCCGATCTGGACGCCTACCTGGCCGCCTTCCGTATCCCTGACCTGCTCTTTCAACTGGTGGCGGGCGGCGCGCTGGGCAGCGCGTTCATCCCCACCTTTGCCGCCGCCTGGACCGAGGACAGCCAACAACAGGCATGGCTGCTGTTCAGCCGCGTTCTGAATCTGTTGACCCTGTTCCTCATCCTACTGTGCGGGCTGGCGATGCTGTTTGCTGAACCCCTGATCGCCAGGGTGATCGCGCCGGGCTTCTCCGTCGAGCAGCAGCGGCTGACCGCCTCTCTGATGCGTTGGATGCTGGCAAGCACGGTCGTCTTTGGCGCCAGCGGCCTGATCATGGGCGCGCTCAACGCGGTGCAGCATTTCCTGCTGCCGGCTGTTGCGCCTGTGCTCTACAACTGCGCCATCATCGCCGGCGCCTGGCTGCTGGCCCCGGTGGTGGGCATCCACGGTCTTGTGATCGG
The DNA here is from genome assembly GCA_965221345.1 of Caldilineaceae bacterium. Classification (GTDB taxonomy): domain Bacteria; phylum Chloroflexota; class Anaerolineae; order Caldilineales; family Caldilineaceae; genus Bin5. The sequence goes on along the minus strand of CBDCSD010000002.1, from coordinate 1,628,150 downwards.
CGTGGCCGGCGGCTCGGTGCTGCACCTGCTTGTGCAGCTGCCGGCTCTGATGCGGCAGAAGGTGCGTTACCGTTTCAGTTTTGGTGTCGACGATGCGCAGGTGCGGGAGGTGGCGCGGCTGATGGGGCCGCGTGTGCTGGGACTGCTCTTTGTACAGCTCAACTTTCTGGTCAACACGATCCTGGCCAGCGGTCTGCCGTCCGGCAGCCTCAGCGCCCTCAATTACGCCTGGCTGCTGATGTTGCTGCCGCAGGGCATCTTTGCCCAGGCCGTGGCAACCGTTGCCTTCCCCACCTTTTCGGCGCAGGTCGCCGCCGGCAACCGCGCACAACTGCTGGAAACACTAACCGGCCTGCTGCGGCTGATTCTCTTCCTGTCGATACCGGCTGCGTTTTTGCTCTTTGTGCTGGACGAACCGTTCGTTGAGCTTCTCTTCCAGCGGGGGCGTTTCGACGCTGCCAGCACCCAGGCCGTCGCCTACGCGCTGCGCTTTTTTGCCCTCGGACTGGTGGCCCATGCCGTGGTCGAGATCGTGGTGCGGGTCTTTTACGCACTCCACGACACAGCCACGCCGGTGGTCGTCGGTGTGGCGGCGATGGCGCTGAACATCCTCTTCAGCCTGGCCCTGATTGGCCAGTTGAGTTATGGCGGCCTGGCGCTGGCCAACAGCATCGCCACTGGGCTGGAGATGCTGGTTCTGCTGATTCTGCTGGGGCGTAAGGTGCGCTCATACAACCAAGAGGCAGGGCAGACAACAACCGTGCAGGGCCTGCCGGTGCGCCAACTGCTGACGAGCGGCGGGCGCTCGCTGCTGGCGTCGGCTGTCATGACGGGCGCTGTCCTTCTCTGGCTGGCGGTTCTGCCTGACCGCAGCGTTGTCTTCGGGATTCCTCTCGGCTGGGTGGCGGCGGTCGCCGGGGCTGGGCTTGGCGTCCTCGTCTATGCGCTTGCCAGTTATCTTCTGGGCGGCGCCGAGATCCGGCAGCTGACGGCGTTGGCGCGCCGGCGGGCGCAAACGTAGAGCTAACCGAACGCTAACGCAGGAATAAGAAACCGCGGCTATACTGGATTCGTAATGGTATAATACAGATTCAATTCAGTTTGTTCAGTGAGGTGACAGGGCGCTGTCAGGTGTGCGTCAGGAACGGACCGCCAGGATAGTGTAAACTCGAGACGTAGGCTTGGAAAACGATTCCGAGCGTGCGCTCAGCCAGATCACGAACGAATCGGCCACAACCGGAGATTCGTCTGCTAACTGAAAACTCTCTACGAGGTGCGTTATGTTTTTCTTCGATCCACTGTATATCATCATCAGCCTGCCTGCGCTGGCGCTGGGTTTTTGGGCGCAGATGAAAGTCAAATCTACGTTCAAAAAGTATTCGCGGGTGTCGGTGGGGCGGGGCGCGGCGGGCGCGCAGGTGGCGCGGCGCATTCTCGACTCGAACGGGTTGGGGCACGTGAACGTTGAAGAGACGCGCGGCTTCCTGTCCGACCACTATGATCCAAGGTCGAGGACGCTGCGCCTGAGTCCGCAGGTGTATCAGAGCAACAGCGTGGCCGCGGTCGGCGTTGCCGCGCATGAGGCGGGCCACGCGCTGCAACACAGCACCAACTACGCGCCGCTCGCCCTGCGGAGCGTGATCGTTCCAAGCGTGCAGATTGGCAGCTGGCTGGGGCCGATCATTTTTTTCATTGGCATGTTTATGGGGGGGTCTGGGCTGGGGTTCACGATCTCGCTGGTGGGGCTGATCCTGTTCGCCGCGGTTGCAGTGTTTACGCTGGTGACGCTGCCGGTGGAGTTTAACGCGAGCAAGCGGGCCAAGGAGATCCTGGTGGCGCAGGGGTTCGTGGGTCAGCACGAGATGAAGGGGGTCAACGCGGTGCTTGATGCGGCGGCGCTGACCTACGTTGCGGCTGCGATCCAGGCGATCACGACGCTGCTGTACTATGCCTTCATACTGTTTGCCCGCAGCCGGGACTGAGCGGCCCGTTTGCGCGCCCGGAAAAGATTAAAGCGATGCGCGGCATCTGCATTCGCGCAAACGCGGCGCATCACTCTAAGGGAGCATGAAATATGTTTACAGGACAACAAAGCTCTGTGCGCTTCTTTCGCACGGGGCAGCGAATCTCACAACAGGCCGGCGGTTTCGGACGCTGGCTGCTGGTCGCTCCGGGGCTGATACTGATTCTCTTTGGGGTTGCGATTCTACTGTGGCCGGAGTTGTTGGCCTATATGGTGGCGGGGCTCTTCATTGCGATCGGCGTCAGCATCACCGGTTGGGGTTGGCGTTTCTCTCGGCGACGGCGCAACACCGTAGCCGGCTGGGAAACTATCGACGAGAATTGAAAACAGCGATTCTCAGCAGCCGGTGATCGGTGGTCAGTTTCCTGCACGAGCCACGAGCCACTGACCACTGGGCATCAGCTATCGTCGACCTCGATGGTGTGCTCTTCCTCGCCGGAACGCCACACACCGTTTTTATCGCCGACTGCCCATTTCGAGCGTATATGGATGAACCGGCTGCCCCGCCCTCTGCGCGGCTGCGCCGGCGGCCGCGGCGCGTTGCGGCTGAGCGCGTTGGATGCCAGTGCCGGCAACTGCTTCCGCAGCAACTGCAGCCCGGCCCGTAGCGCCAAGCCGGCCAGGCCGGCCGCCACGGGCAAACCGACTTTCGCCACCATCGCCGGCAGGTTGTTGCGGCTTTCAAGAGGATAGCCGCCCTGCGTATTGTAGCCGCATGCGCCACAGTGGCGCGCGGCCATCGCCACATCCTGCCCGCAGTTGGGGCAAACCCGAAACACCTCGCTCATACCTGGTTCCTTTCCCCTGCAAATTGCGTGCCCGCAAGTATAGCACCCTTCTCGCGATCTCTCAAGCAGGGGCGCGGCCTCTTTTTGCGGGGTTGGAGGGGCGAAAGAGGCAATGATATAATATCACTGGTCATGGCATCAAGGCCGCCCCTTTCCAGTCCACAGGCACAATTCATGGCTGACATCGTGCAAACTCCACACGCTGACGCGGGCAGCATTTCAATGCAGCGCGCGAGTCAGGCTTCGCTGATCCAGAGGATGTGGCGGGCGAAGCGGTATTATCTGTACCTTGTGCCGATTTTCGTGCTGCTGGGGGTCTTCTCCTATTACCCGCCGCTGATGGCGCTCTACTATTCCTTTACCAATTATGACGGCGTCAGGGGCAGATTTATCGGGCTGGAAAACTTCACCGACCTCGCCAGCGACCGCATCTTTCTCGCCTCGGTCAAGAACGCCGTCATCCTGCTGTTTGCCAATATGGTCACCGGTGTCATCCCGCCGTTGCTGGTGGCGGAGTTGCTGTTTTCGCTGCGCAGCCAGCGCATGGGGGATTTCTATCGCACGGCGTTTCTGATCCCGACGCTCGTGCCGGCGATCGTGATCATATTGACCTGGCGCTACATCTATCATGCCCGCTATGGCTTGATCAACAACCTTCTCACCGCGGTTGGCCTGGACTTTCTGACGCATGACTGGCTGGGCAGCTTCGATACGGCGCTGGCGGCGCTGGTTTTCTTCGGCTTTCCGTGGATCAACGCCACCATGATGTTGATCCTGCTGGCCGCGCTGATCGATATTCCCAGAGAGTTAATCGATGCCTTCCGGCTGGATTCGTCTTCGACGATTCAACGGATCAGAAACGTCGATCTACCCTATATCGTTGGCGCGATACGTTTGGTGCTCGTGTTGAATGTCATCGGCACCTTGCAGGGATTCAATCTGCAATTTGCCATGACGGGCGGAGGCCCCGGTTCGGCGACAATGGTGCCGGCATTTCATATGTACAGCCAGGCCTTCTTTTCTTCACGTTTCGGGTACGGCTCGGCGATTGGAACACTCCTGTTCCTGGTCATCGTTGGCCTGACCGTGATGACGCGCCGCTATCTGCGATCCGGCATTGAGTACGAAGCCTAGAGGCGCATTGCCAGGGCGCCGGCCGCCCTGGAGCCGCAACTGATCGATTCCGTTTCCTTGCCGTCGATTTGCAGGAAGGAAAGAGGATGTTCTTCAGCGTAATAACGGGCGTGAGCCGTAGAGGGCCATCGCAGCAGGATGTGATTCGGGCGGGGTTGCAGCGTTTTCAAGGGTTGCTGCACGTTGTCCTGATCCCGACGCTGTTGTTGTCTCTTGCGCCGCTTGTGCTGTTGCTGATCGATGCCGGCAAGTCGGCCGACCAGTTCGAAGCGCATCCCTGGACGCTGACGTTGCCCTATTACTTCAAGAACTATTGGGTTATGGCCGGCGGCATGGGCCGCTACATCCTCAACAGCAGCATTATCAGCGGAATCGCGATTCCATTTGCCCTCGCGCTGGCGAGCTATACCTCCTACGTCTTCGCCCGGTTCAGTTTTCCCGGCAAAGAGACGCTCTTTTATGCGATTATCATGTTGATGATGATTCCGTTCGTCCTCTATCTTGTGCCGCAGTATCTGTTGGTCTTAAGCCTGGGTATGATGAACACGCGCTGGGCGCTGATTTTTCCGTATGCGGCCGGGGGCGCTGTCTTCGGCGTCTTTCTCATCCGTCCCTTCATGGCCGGGCTGCCAGAGGAGCTGTTTGAGGCCGCGCGCATCGACGGCGCAGGCGATTGGCAGGTGTTCTATAAGATTGCGCTGCCTCTGTGCCGGCCAATTATGGCGACGCTGATGATCATTCTGCTGCTGGGCCAGTGGAATGACATCATCTGGCCGTCGGTGACGTTGACCTCGGACCCTGTGTACACGGTGACGCTCGGTATATTCAGCATTGCCAAATCCGTCTTTCATGGGTCGAGTCTTGGCCAGACACAATGGGGATTCATGTTTGCCGCTTTCGTCATCTCCTCGTTGCCGCTCGTTTTCGTGTTCACTCTGGCGCGCAAGGCGTTCATTCAAGGGTTGTCGAGCGGGGCGCTCAAATTCTAGGCATTCGTACAGAGGGCAGGCCGTGAATGCAGGAAGTGCAGGGGAACAGAGGAGAAGCCTATCGATCGATGCGCAGCAAACGGACAGTTTCAAACGGAACTTAAGCCAAATAGGGAGAAGCTACCGATGAAAACGAAGGGTACGTTTGCGCAAACGCAGAGGAGCCCGCGACGCCTGATCTTCACCGTGATCGCTGTCGCGCTCGTTGCACTGATGGGCGCCTGCACGCCGCAGGTAGTCGAAGTCGAAAGAGTAGTCGAGAAGGTGGTGGAAGTGCCGGCAACCGGCCCACCAGTACTTGACTACGAGGGTGAGCTGGCCGTCATGTTCGATGGGGGCTACATGCCGCCCGAGGGGCTGACAGACGCTCAGAAAGCGGCCGGTGAGACGGGCAACGAGTACATGGCGGAGCTGATCGCCCAGTGGGAAGATATGCACCCGGGTATCGACGTGGTGCCCTTCGGTGTGCCGGAGGCGCCGCCCGGCGCGCAGACCTCTCTGATCTGGTACATGAAGACTGCGATAGCCGCCGGTCAAGGCCCCGATCTTATGCGCTACTACGGCAGCACCGGCTACGATGGCGCTGAAGGCGACAGAGGGCTGCTGGCCCCCCTGGATACCTACTTCCGCCAGCCCAACCCGTATGTGGAGGAGGGCAGAGCAGGCAGCGAGCGCTGGGTCGACCAATGGGAGAACGGGTTTGATGGCATACTGGCGCAGAGCAAGAGCCTGGCCGGACGCTACTACTCGATTCCGCTCGAGACTGCGGCGCCATCGCTCATCTACTACAACAAGACCGTGCTTGATGAGCTGGGCCTGGAGTTCCCCAGCCCGCGTACAAACATCACCGTACTGGTCGAGTTGTTGAAAGAGCTGCAAGCGGCGGGCTATGAGACGCCGATGCACCTCATGTGTTGTTCGCCCGCCGGCAACTGGGACAGTCTGATTTTCGATCATTCGATCGTCGAGCCAAAAGGGCTGACGGAATGGCGGCTGGACTACAAGGTCAGCCTGAGCGGCAATGTGATTGAGGCTGAGGAGTTCGTACGCGCCATCAAGCAGGGCCTGTTCGCGGCGACCGATACCGAATACAAGGAGACGCTGCGGCTTGGAAAGCTGTGGGTGCCCTATGTGACCGAGGAGTGGAAAATCGGGGCGCCGGTGCAGTTGAGCGATTTCCTGACCGGCAAGGTGCTGGTACGCATGAGCGGTTCCTGGGAGGCCGAGAGCATTCTGGGCAATCCTGAGGTCGATTTTGAGGTGGGCGTGGCGTCCGGCCCGGTGGTCGGAGTGGAAGATTCCGAGTTTTCGCTTGAAGAGGAGCCGGGGCCGTTTGTGGGCGGGCCGGCTGGAGCCTGGGTGGTGAATGCCGCCGCTGTCAAGCGCGGTACTGTCGATGCTGCGGTTGACTTCCTGCAGTTCCTTTCCGCCAACTGGAGCCATGCGGTCAAAGGCCGCCCGGGCCTGGTCCCCGTGATCAAGGATGTGGAGCCGAACGTGCGGCCGGAGGTGGCCGAACCGGCCAAGGCGCATATTCCGACAAGTGTGATGCGCTGGTCGTATGCTGACATGGTTGATGCGGGCGCGCGGGAAGAGGCGTTCATCATTCTGCAGGAGTACTATCTGGACCAGATAAGTCTGGATGAGGCTGCCGAGCGCATGCAAGAGGTCTGGGAGGAGTGGGCCGACCGTGCGATTGAGACGAACAGCGCGGAAAGCGGCGGCACCTGGGATCTGAGTAAGTGGTAGGAGCGGGGCGCCTGCAGGGCGACCTGCGCCGCCGCCGGGAACGATAATCAACAGGCCGGTCATGGGGAGCGCCGCGTGCATCCCCATGACCGGTGTACTGTTCAGGAGACGGATATGGCGCGGACGGCGATCCAACAGCTTGAGGGCTGTATCGAGGCGCTGCAACAGGGGGCGCTGACGGAAGAGCAACTGCGGCAGGTCATCGAGACACTGCGCCGCGGCGGTGCGGGACAGCAGGACCTGCTCTATCTGCAGGCCGACCAAACGTCGGTGGCAGCGCAGGTGATCGGCATCTCCCTGGTGCAGGGCGGTGAGGTCGTCGAGCAGCATCCGGGCGACCCGTGGCCCTATGAGACAGTGCTGGACGCCATGCGCGACGGCTGGCGGATCGTGCAGTTCCCCAATCTGGCGCTGGTGCCGGATGAGAACCGGCCCACCGGCCTGGGCTGCGAGTTCATTCTGGAGAAGTGGAGATAAAGCAATGAAGACGTACTACGACTGTGAGCCGACTCTGAGCGATGGCGAGGTGCTGGAGCTGTGTAAACGGGGCTATATCCGGCTGGAAGCGGTCGTGCCGGACGAGGTCAACGCGCGCGCCCGCGCCTTTCTGGAGAAGAACATCTCGAATGAGCCGACCGAGATTTTGTATGAAGATTGGTTTGTGGAGGGCGTGATCAAGAATCCGCAGGCGGCGGGCGCGGTGCGGTCGCTGCTAAGCGTCAATTTCGGTCTGCCGCTGCTGATGAGCAACCACCGCGTCGAATATCCGATGGAGGCGCAGGGCTGGCACCGCGACGGCAATTCGAAGTTCACGCATGAGCTGCGCAACTTGCAGGTTTTCTATCTGCCGCAGGACTGCACAATGGAGATGGGGCCGACCGAGATTATCCCCGGCACGCATCTTCTCTATTCAGCCAATGACCACCTCAAGCATCTGGACCGTGTGCGCGGCAGCGAGTTCATGGCCGGGCCGGCCGGCTCGATCTTCATCACCGTCTACTCGATCTGGCACCGGCGCTCGACTTCGACGCGCGCGAAGACGCCGGGGGTCAGGAATGCGTTGAAGTACAACTATTTCCGCACCGCGCCGCCGCAGCGCGACTGGCGCATCGACCCCGATTTCGATTTCGGCAACGCGCCCTACCTGCCGATGGGGGACTCCGGCTACTATCGCGATATGTGGCTGGCTGCCAGCCATGCGGCCGAGATGTTTCTGTGGCTGTGCGGCAAGCACGCGCAGTTCCAGACCGAGGGCGGACAGACCTGGCCTCTGAACGCGGCTACGTCCCGCTTTACCGACGCGCCATACGGCGTGCCCCCGGGGTTGTGAGACGAGGGCTCGCCCTCGCGTGTGCTGGCACCAAGCACAGACAACATACATTCATAATCGCCCTTCAGTCCGCCCCACCACGACCTGGGACCGGGTACTATGTCAGCGTTCCGGCCCATCGAGTTCAATGAGCTTGTGCGGTTCACCTATCAACCGTCCCCGCGCCCACGCGCAGACATCATCCTCATGGGTAAATAGGATCACTTGCGTGGACGCACTCACCGCCAGCAGCGTCTCGAGCAGCTCCCGTTTCCGGCGGCTGTCGGAAGCGGCCACGGCATCGTCAACGATGAGCGGGCAGGCCTGGCTGGCCAGATGGCTGGCCAGCGCGAAGCGCAACAACAGGTAAATCTGCTCGGCCGTTCCGTGCGAGAGGCGATCTGCCCGTCGCCAGCGGCCGTCCTTCGTTTTGACCTCGACAGCGAGCTTCTGGGGGTCTACGCTACAGTCCGTATACCGACCATCCGTGACGCTGGGAAGCCACTCTCGCACTATCTTGGCGAGCACCGGCGCAACGTTCTGGTGGACGTTCTCCTCGGCCTGCTCCAAGAAGCCGATAGTCGAATTCAGCGTGTCGCCGAGCGACCGGACGCGAGCGAGCGCCTCCTTTGCAGCCGCGAGATCCTCTTCCGCTTCCGCCACATCCATCAGATCCCCAGCGAACACCTCAAGTTGACTCCGCGCGTGGTTGAAGGCGGTACGCGATTCGGAACCCTCGCGTTCGGCGTCCCTGAACTCTGCGTCCGTCAGCGGAGCGGGAAGTTCGGCCGTGTCCTCGATGTCCGCCTTGTCCGCCAGAGCGCGAGCTTCGGTTAGCAGGCGTTCCACCTCGCCAGCCAGTTCGTCCAGCGAGGACTGGCCAAGGAGCCGCTGCAGTTCCTCCCATTCATCGAGCGCGCCGCCTGCCTTCTCAAGTTCGGCGCTGCGCTCATCCTGCCAGGAGCGGAGAGCCTCGCTCTGTTCATCGGGGGAGATCTCCTCAACACCGATGAGCCGCGCGGCGTCTGCCACCGCTTGCTCGGCCGCGGCGACGCCGGCGGCAGCTTTTGTATACCCCTCCTCCTGCCTGCGACGCGCTTCGATCTTATATGAAAGGGCCGCTCTCTGCTGCTCAGCGATTGCTTCCCCCGAAGCTGCCGGCTCGGATCCTGTGAGCGCGGCGGTAAGCGCATCAGCGTCCGTGCGGGCCGCAGCTGACATCGCCTCGTCACGGGCGGTTGTGGCCTTCTCGGCAAGCTCGTCCAGCGTCCCCTCGCCGAGGAGCTGCTGAAGCTCCACCCAGTCCTTCATCTGCTCGTCGCTCTCCGTGAGGCGGTCGGCCCGACGCTGCTGCCACTCGAGGAGCGATGCCGCCGCCGCATCTGGATCGCTTGCCGTGAGCCCTGCCGCCAAAGCTGCCTCTTGTACATTGTCGGCAGCCTCCCGTGTCCGCCGCGCATTCTCCTTCCGCGCCGCGATCCGTTCCTGGATGAGTGCCTGCCGCTCCTCCAGTGCCTGTCTTCTCTCTGGTTGCACTGATGGTTCATGACGTCCAACGCCGAACAGCCGCAAAAAGGCGGCGAAGAACGTGCGAATGGCGCGCAAGAGCCTGGCGAACAAGCCACCGCGAACATCCCCCTCTTGACGTCTGGCGGACGCTCCTGCCCCTTCCAGCTGGGCATCGACACTTGCGAGATCTTCTTCTAGCTCATCCACTGTTTGGCCGGGCGGCACCTGGGCGTCGCGTCCCGACGCCCAGGCGGTGAGGGCGCTGTCAATGCGCCGTTCGAGTTGATCGTCCTCGCTCGGGCGACGCGGCCGCCCATGCGGGAATCGTTCGTCCAGTTCCCGTGCCCGCTCCAGCCGCTTCTGGACTTCCCTCGCCGCGCGCTCGGCCTTCACGGCAAGGTGGAGGTCGGCTTCGGTCAGCCGCGCTTCCAGGGCCGGTATCGTCTCTCCCTCCGGCTCGCGGACGCTGGGACGCTGCTCCCACGCGGCGAGAGCGCTGGCGACCTGTCGAACAATGTCGTCGTCCTCGCTGGGACGTCTGGGCGCTCCTGCCGGGAATTTGGCGTGCAGCGCCCGCGCTCGTTGGAACCGCGCATCGGCCGCTGCTGCCTCCTCCTCCATACGCGCCGCGCGCGCAATACCAAGTCTCCGCTCCGCATCGCGAGCCTCCTGCGCCAGTTTGTCCACCGCCTCCACACGGGTCAGGTAGTCTTCGTGCGCGTCCCGCGCCTCTTGCAGTTGCCTTTCGGCACTCCGGACTTGCTCCTCTGTGACCCTAAGCGGTTTGGTCGGCGCCTGCTTGCTGCCGACGAAATCAGTGCGGAATTTGCGTAGCTGAGCGAGAGCTGCTGACGCCGTGCCATCGCGGTCGGTGGTACTGGCGGCGCGCTGCAGCGCATCCTGAAGCGTTTTCGGAGAGTTGAGCAACGCAAGGATTTCGGCTTGGCGGATGCAGGCGGTCATGACGAACGAGCGCCGGTTGAGTCCGAGCCACTGCGCGCCGTCAGGCGCGCCCTCGAACATGATATCGTCTGCGTAATCGCGGCCGGCGAGGACAATGTCGCGGGCGCTGCTTTTCACGCCGCCTGCGAGGTCGTGGCGCAATTCGACGCGCCTGCCGTTGTCCAGTTTAATGACGGCGCCGACATCCCAGGCGGTGTCACCGTCCCATGGCCTGTGCAGCTCGGCAAACTCCGTGTCCCACTTCTCCTTTCCGCGGGTGCGCCGCCTCCCGCAGAGGCCGGCGTAGAGCGCGGCGTGCCACGACGACTTGCCAGCCTCGTTCGGGCCGTACACGACGTTCATGCCGGGCGAGAGTTCAAGCGTCTTGTCCCTGAACGGTCCAAATGCGTGCGCTTTTACGGACTCGAATCGCATCAGATTACCTCCAGATCGGTGCGACCTGCCAGTGCGCGCAGGCCGGTGACCACCACCCGCCGCTTCTCCTCCTCGGCAAGTTCGGAGTCGAACACGTCGCGGACGAACTGACCGCGGACCGTAGGCTCCTGCCTGATCGACGCCAGGTTGTAGGGCGGGGGAAGGTCGCCTAACATGATCTTCACGGCCTCGAAATTGCTCAGTCTGCCGCGCAGGTCGCTTTCAGTCATGTCGATGGACGGGGCGAGCTCGCCCCGCACAGCCAGGCGGACGAATCCCGAGAGGGACGAAGCCTTCTCCTCAAGTCGGCCGAGAATCTGTTGTAAGGTCGTCAACCCCGTGACGTCGAGTTCCAGGTCGTGCGCCTCTGTCACCGCGACCCGATGACGCGCGCGCTCGACGCGTCCGCCCGGGCCGATGGTCGCAACGACGGCGCCGCGTTCGCCGTCCTCGCCGAAGGCCAGCGGGTCGGGGTTGCCGGGATAGGTGTGAAACCCCGCATTCTTGGGGCGGTGATAGTGGCCGAGAAAGGCATGGGCGAGCCCTGCCGCCTTGATTTCACTGGCTTCAAATGCAGCATGCGGTTGCTTCCCGCTGTCCTGCTCACCGAACCACGAACGCTCCGCGCCGTGGAACAAGGCGATGTGGTTGCCTGACCCTTCCACGCGGAACCCTTCGAGGAAGTTGCCGGTATTGGCCGGCCACAAATGGGCCGCCCCCCATAGCCACAGGCCGTCATTCAACGCAACCCGACGGAGGACCGCTTCCCGAAAGAGATGGACGTTCTCGCTCCAAGCTACCTGTGCGTACAGGCTTTTCGGCCCGTACCAGTCATGATTCCCCGGCGCGATGTAGACGGGAAGCGGGGCGAGCCCGGCAAACGTGTCCTTGAGAAACTCTGCGGTGTCAGGCCTGAAGTGCTCCTGCTCGTAGAGGTCGCCGCCGCAGAAGAGCGCATCGGCGTTCACCTCACGTGTCAGCTCGACGATGCGCACCAGGGTGTCGCGAAGCGCCTGGCGACGTTGCCTGGCCGCCGCTCCCGTTGCGCCGGCCCAAGCGAATGACGAGTCCAGATGGAGATCGGAGAAATGAACGATTTTCATGAGCAACGGCCTCTTTTATGGAATTCTCTACTGCGATGATCGGCTCCGGCACTGCCAGTGGGAAAACGGTCGACGTTGATCACGTGGGTATCGGGAAGGTGTCTCCCTCCGCTTTGGCAAAGAGAAGCCCCATGACGAGTGGATCAAATGCTAGATCTGGCAGTGCACTGATTTCATTCCCAAGTCATTCCGGCGATAATCGGGGCGGGGGCTGGAGAAGGTAGACTGGCATACTCGCAACGATTCCATTTTCGCCACATCCCACAGGCGCCACCCCAATGGTTCACTTGAGCTGTGTCCGCCGGTTTGGTAGCCTCGTACGACTTCCTTGCCTGCCAAGGAGATCCCGTGGGCATGAGGTTCGATCTCGCGCGGAAGGCCATTGTAGTTGAACGCCAGAAGGCGCTTGTTCTCAATCGCATCGCAAATCTGAGGATCCATGTTGTTCTCCCTGTATTTTATGATGGAATAATTTTAGTCAGCCGCTTACGGCCTGTAGATATTATCATAGGCGCATCTGAGACTGGCTCTTAAGAGAAACTATCTTCTCGACGATGCTCTCCAGTGTCCCGCTGGTCCTGCCGCTCTGTGTAGCCTTGGCGATCACGTATTCAAAAAGCGCTGGACTTTTAAGTGCATCTTTCTTCGTGTCTATACCGAATATCTGCTGAGCTTCCGACAACCACTGGATGAAGGGCTCCCTGCCTATTTCATCCTCCAAAGTCTTTTCTAAATTGACTTGGAAGCAAGCGGATGAATCGGCAACAAAGTGGGGCCAGTCCTGATCGGGCTTGTCTAGAAGCCGGAGAAGACGCTTGTTAACCTCGGGTTTTGCATTATTTCCACCACGGTCTCCATCCCATACTACATACACCGATATGCCCAATTGCCTGAAAATGACAAGGGGACGATCTATGCTGGGTTTTCCGGAGCAAGGTATGACTGAAATCCCCATACCGTCGAAATCGCACTTCTTTGATTTTGCGAAACCCAGGATTGCAGCACGGTCATCTTCACCTTCAACCAACACGACCACATCAGCAAAGAATCCTTCCCCCATCCAAGGGGTCATCATGGATCGAAGACGAGGTTTGAGCGTGTCTGCTGTGTACCTCTCGCTCTGTCTATCGCTCGCACGCCATAGTTCACTAGCCACGGCTCCCATATCGGCTTTCTTGAGTTGAGTAGTCCTGGGTTTGCCGTCTTTCCGGGACACCTTGCGTAGGACCCGAATTTGGTCGATGCGATCCAGACCAATGAATAGCGGGGAATGCGTAGCGTAGATGACTTGGGTGTTTTCGGCCACGCCGGGAATTGCACCTTCCGCCAGGTTTAGCAGGACTGAAGCCAAGTGGCGTTGACGGCTAGGATGCTGATATAGTTCTGGTTTCTCAATTGCCAGAACCAGGTTTGGAAGCTGCGATTTGTGAGTTCCTGCGTCCGATTCAGCTCCTTCTGAGGCTCCATCCTCTGGCCCCGGCTCCACGGATCTGACCGCATCAAGATGCTGTAGCATTGTAATGATGAATGCGCGTTGGAGGCCATGCCCGGTCCTTTCCACTCTCGATTCGTAATCATCTTCCATAAGTTTGACTTCCGCTTGTGGCAAAGGAATCGAAATGTCCGGAAGTTCAGACCATTGCAGGAGAACCTCGGCGTCCGGGACAAATGACTGAAGAGTCCGGGAGAGGTCTTGCGATAGGTTGTCGAGTTCAGGGAGATTCATAGGGTTCATAATTTCCCTGTATTGGTCTTGAGTACGTTGTTTGAAATCTTCAACATTGCCTCGCTTCGCGAGGACACTTCTCACTACCAGATCCATCAACTCTGTGACCGATGCCCCCCTTCTCTCAGTTGCATCCTCCAGTGCATCTCTCACAGCTGGTACGAGAATGAACTTCGTGTACCGCCCAAGATATCCATGACCTACCTGCATGAATCCAAAGAATTGGCCGCCATCCCTTCGCAGTTTGCAATGTTCCGGGTTCTGCGTTTCCCAGTCATCTAACGCTCTTAGCACGGCATCCGCCGAATTGATGGAAGGCAATGATTTGTACTTTTCTTCCCCCTTGATGTCGTTGTATTTTCTTCTCCTATCCATGGCGGCACCGGTGTTCCTAATGGCAACGAAATCAGGATTCTGAAGGCGCATTCCGTGGTAGCTGCCCGACTTGCCCGACTGGGGATCAGAAAAGACCCGAACTACTGTCAGGCTGTCATTGTCGATATAGGCTGAGAAAAAGTCTTTTGCTTCTGCATTAAGGTCGACGTATTTGACTGCGATCTCAATTTTCTGAGCCACGTCTTCTGCATAAAAATCCTCGGGAGTCACACTGGCCGAAGGGTTGTAAAACAGTTCTAGTGCACTCAAGAAAGAAGATTTCCCCGACCCATTGCGGCCCACTAATGCTGTGAGAGAATCGCATGGCAATGATTCATTCAAGATAGAGCGGAAGTTCTTCACATGGACGTTTTGAATCTGCATAGCTGCTCTTTCATATCCTCAAAGTTGCGTCTGTCGAAGCTGAGCGGGTGAATACTATGGGAAGACTCCCTGTAACATTGATTGCTCAAGGACCTCACAAGCGCCCCACGGAACGAAGAAGCGCCCGCGCGTAACCGACCACATCCGCCTGTATGTTCTCGTCTAGCTCTCGGGTTATAAACCGTGCCGCCCCTATGGGCCCAAGCCCATCATGGTAGCAGAAGTCCCTCTCAATCACCGACAGTGCGTCCTCGATGTAGGCGTTAGGCTGGAGGGGGACGAGACTCTCTGCAACATCGGGGACTCCAACCCCGCTCCATACGTAGAAGAGGTCGTAGGCGTCCTTGTTTTCTGCCCTGTTCCCAAAGGCAAGAGCCTTGAGCACGGTAAAGGCGCCTGGGCCGCATACTGGAATTCCTCTGGTAGCGCATGCACCAGATGGAATGCGGCCGGACAGCTCTTTCCAGCGCCTGTCTCTGAATGCCAATTCGAGACCCGGCGTGACTATCGCGGCCAGATCAGATTCGAAGTGTCGAAGCTCACCCCCCTTATCCCTTTCCTCGACCAGAGGAATCAGAAAGTCTACGGTTACAGGATGGGGCGTATCTGCAGTCCAAGTCTGCAATCTCTTATTGCCCTGATCATTGACTGCCGGCTTGAATCCCGCGTCCCGTAACCTGCGGCCCAGCTCTCGATAGCGCTCGCGATTCAGAATGGCCAACGCCAGGCCCATGTCCAGGTTCATTGTGCCTACGTGAGGGTCCAAGCCCGACGGCAACTCTTCCTGGTCAATAAGGAGATATGGAACCAGCCCCCCAACCACAATGATCTCATCAAGCAAATCGCCCAACTTGGTCGCCATGTAGAGGCATGTCCGGTGGACAGAAGCCACCTGCTCGATGCCGTACCCGTCTCTTGTCGATGGCTTAGAGATCATCGTTGCCTCGCAAAAAGAACCGTCTCCGCAGTTCTTCCGCAGCTTCCGATGCCCTTTCAGGATGGTCCTTCAGGTCGATAAAGGCTTGCACTGGATGAACGCAGCGTATTCCGTCGACAAGCTCAACTCCGTCGAAAACGCCCTCGTCGTTGGGCACAACCAGCCAGGTGTTGGCCCCCCTGGCTTCTTCGCGGAAACTGAGTTCCTCCTTCAACTCTGCCGACGGCAAGGTTGAGAGGTAGAGAGTCGAAAGACGGAATCCCGCGTAGCGTGTCCACAGCCACGCCGCGGGGAGTGCAGTCGCTGCGTAGGGCTCCTCAGTCCTCGACAAAATTTCGGATATGGCTTGAGTCAGCTGATCGCCGCCCCCGGACGCAATGTGGCCCCGAATAACGTGATGACGGTCAAATCTGTAATCCTCCCGCCAGGCGGCGAGCAGCGCGTTCGGGTCGGTGACGCGAATGCCGCCCTCCCCGCGATGAACAAGACCGGCTTCGAGAAGCTTGCCTACGATACGGCTCGTATGTCCCTCATTCAGACCGGTGATGGCGGCCAGGGTGCGCTGCTTTACCGGCTTGGAGGGTTCCATAAGCAGCCGTCGCGTTATTCGAGCGCCCTTTGGTCCGAATGCACTCTCCGGTCGGCCGGCGCGGCGGAAGCGGTTGGGATTGCCCAAGTTCTGATAGAAGATACCGGGAACGATGATGCGCGCGTTTCCTGAAAGATCCAGCCAGGGCAGTTCGGCCCGCGCGCACAGCTCCTGCGCCGCTTCTCCCATGTATGGAACTGCCAGTAACGGAATCACCTCGTGAGGGAAACTGTGCTTGGCCCTCTCCAGCGTGCGGATCGCGCTGGCGACATTACCGGGGGAGCCTGAACTCTTCCATTCCAATACGAAGGAAAGACCGCGAACAGCGAAGACCGCGTCCCATTGACCGCCGTCATCGCTGCGTTCGGCAAGCTCGGAGACACCAAATATTTCGGCGAGGCGAACTGCCGCCTGCCGGATGGCAATGGACGCGCGTGGAATCTGCATAGTTGCTTTTATACCCCAACTTGCGCAACTACGCAAGTTGGGGTATAAAAGCAAGTTTCAGCCGTCGTGGACATTCGTCCCCAAAAGCGCGTAGGTCCCGCAGGTAGCGTTATACCACTGGCTCTTGCCCATCTCTGAGGATCCTGGAATCAGTCACATCCCGTAGGATACAAGCTGTTCTTCCAATCAGGCCCGGACCGATATCGCGCCGGTATAAGCCTCTTCCAGCTTCTCCTCACTGTTTTGGATTCCCCCACTTCAACCATTTCGGCTCTGCCCCGCCTCCTCCGCCCGCGTGTAGACCTCAACCGCACCCCGGCCATGGGACCGGCCGCGCTGCAAATGCCGCGCTCGCATTCCGCTGCACATCCAGAGTCTGCAATCATGATTATCCTGTTTCCAAAACCACGGACTTATGCTAAATTGATCCCCACGTCAATCCCACCGAGGAGAGTAAAATGACCCACGACAAAGCCAATCACACATGCGACGGCGAGCCGACGCTGACCGACTCGCAGGTGCTTGAATTCTGCCGCGAGGGCTACCTGTTGCTGCGGGGCGTCGTGCCGGATGAAATCAACCGCCGCGCCTGCGACTATCTGGAAGGCAAGATCCCGGCCAACCCCAGCTACATCCCCGACGGCATGAGCAAGGCCGACCTCAAACGGATCCGCGCCTCCCACGAGCCGAGCACCATTTTCCTCGAAGACTGGTTTGTTGAGCATGTGCTGCTCAATCAACAGGTGGTCGGCGTTATGCGCGCGCTGCTGGGTCGCAACTTCGGGCTGCCGATTCTGGCCAGCCATCACAATGTCGAGTGCCCCATGCCGGCGCAGGGCTGGCATCATGACGCGGACCACGTCTTCGGTCCCGAACTCAACTTTGTCGAGGTCTTCTATTTCCCGCAGGATACGCCGGTTGAATTGGGGCCGACCGAACTGGTGCCCGGCACCCACATAACGCCCACGAAACGTCCCAACGAGGAGGGCGGGGTCTACGCTGACGGGCCGGCCGGCACGATCGGCATCCACCACCAGAGCATTCTCCACCGCCGCGGGCTCTCCACCGCCAAGGGCAGGCGCCACATGCTCAAGTACAACTACTGGCGCACCACGCCTCCGCAGCGCGACTGGATCACCGAGCCGGAGTTCGACCTCCAGGGCGCCTACTATGGCGGCCACAACCAGGCGCGCTACGTTGCCCACATGTTTTACTGGCTGTGCGGCAAAGGCGACGACTTCCGCATCATCGGCGGCCAGGCCTGGCCGTGGACCAGCTCCAACCAGATCGGCCCCTCCTACGGCTTCGGCAGCGAGCGCGGCTACCAACCCGACTGGCGCAAAAATAACCAGGACGGCTATGCCGGTTGAATAACGCAATGATCCACGACAAAACCAATCACACCTTCGACGGCGAACCGACCCTGACCGACTCGCAGGTGCTCGAATTTTGCCGCGAAGGCCATCTGCTGCTGCGGGGCGTTGTGCCGGACGGGATCAACCGCCGCACCTGCGACTATCTGGAAGGAAAGATCCCCGCCAACCCCAGCTACATCCCCGACGGCATGACCGAGGCCGACCTCGAACCCATCCGCTTCTCCCACGCGCCCAGCACGATCCTCCTTGAGGACTGGTTCGTTGAGAACGTCCTGCTCAATTCACAGGTGGTCGGCATCATGCGCTCGCTGCTGGGCCGCAACGTCGGTCTGCCCGTCCTCGCCAGCCTCCACCGTGTTGAATGTCCCATGCCGGCGCAGCACTGGCACAACGACGCCGACCACATCTTCGGCCCCGAGCTCAACTTCGTCGAGGTCTTCTACTTCCCCCAGGACACGCCTGTCGAACTCGGCCCGACCGAACTGGTGCCCGGCTCCCACATCAAGCCCACGAAGCGCTCCGATGACGAGGGCGGCGTCTTCGCCGACGGCCCCGCCGGCACCATCGGCATTCACCACCATAGCATCCTCCACCGCCGCGGCCTCTCCACCGCCAAGGGCACGCGCCACATGCTCAAATACAACTACTGGCGCACCACGCCCCCGCAGCGCGACTGGATCACCGAGCCCGAGTTCGACTTCCAGCGCGCCTACTATGGCGGCCACGACCAGGCGCGCTACGTTGCCCACATGTTTTACTGGCTCAGCGGCAAGGGCGACGACTTCCGCATCATCGGCGGCCAGGCCTGGCCCTGGTCCCACCCCAGCCAGATCGGCCCCTCCTACGGCTTCGGCAGCGAGCGCGGCTATCTGCCGGACTGGCGTAAGCAAAACCAGGACGGCTACGCCTCTTAGGTTGTAAGTTTCTGGGTATCTACTCAGCCACAGTCAATTCGCGCCCCAAAGCGAGGCAGGCAAAGGTGTCTCTCATTCTTCTCTTTTGGGCGGTCGGCCGCAAGCCACTGACCACTAACAACTGCCGCTGGGCCCTCCCTTGTGCGGGGGATTTCCCCTGCAACGGCCCCCATCCGGCGAATGGGGAAAAGCGATGAAGATCACCGATATGGCCGTCGAGCGCTATGGGCATCACGCCCAATTACGAGTTGCTCAAGCAGTACCGCGCGGGGTGAGGCGCGAGCCGGTCCCACCAGCCTGCTTCCTCATGCATCCCAAGTCAGGATGATTCCCAGCCACCCCTCGCCGCCAGTGGCGGCCCGCGCGTAGATCTCAGGTGCTTGCGTGTAGGGTATCCTGTGACTGATCAGGTGGTCGACCGCCAGTGTTTGGTCAGCAATTCGGCGCAGTACTACTTCGCGATCGCGTTGTGGCGTCCAGGGCCAGTAGACGTGCGGCACTTCGAGTTCGAGCTCGTAAGCGCCTAAAATGTGCAATTCGCGGCGCAGCAACTCGACTTGGAGCCCGATTTCGGCTGTGCCAGGTGCGCTGCCTACCATTACCACCTTCGCCCGCTGGCCGGCGGCCTCGAAGACTGTTTGCAAAATATTCGGATTGGCTGAGGCGTGAAAGAGACATTGAGCGCCACCGGAGGTGACTTCTCGAACAGCCTCCACCGGATCCTCCGCACGCGCGTTCACAACATGCGTTGCCCCGCTTTGGCGGGCAAGCTGGAGACGCTCCTCAACCAGATCGACCGCGACAACAGGAAAGGCGCCGGCAAGCCGGGCCAGTGCGGTGACAAGCTGCCCAACGACACCAACGCCGAAGACGACCACCGACTCGTCGATTTGCAG
The DNA here is from genome assembly GCA_965221345.1 of Caldilineaceae bacterium. GTDB lineage: Bacteria > Chloroflexota > Anaerolineae > Caldilineales > Caldilineaceae > Bin5. The sequence goes on along the minus strand of CBDCSD010000002.1, from coordinate 1,608,525 downwards.
ACGCGCCCGCCGGACTGCGTGCAATGTCGTAGCCCCGTTAATCGCAAACGTCGCCTGTTCGTCGGTCAGAGTGTCGTCCAGCTTCCGAATATAGCCGTTCCGCAGAGGCGAGTCGGTCACGTCGACGGTCCAGTGCGTGGCGTGGCGTCCCAGGGTCAGAACCCGGGAGCCCGGCGCGAAGTCCGTGACGCCCCCACCCACATCCAGAACTCGACCCACCGCGGCGTAACCCGGGTAGGCGGCGTCGTGACCGCTTCGCTCCACGCCGCGGAGCGAGTTCAACTCTGTACCGGCGCTGACTTGGCTGCGTGAAACCCGAACGAGCACTTCGTTGGCTTCAGGCGCCAATACAGTGAACTCTTCGACATTCACCCGCATACCCGGGTGAAAGACCAGACGGCTTCCCTGCATGGTTAGTGGCAAAGATTTCCAGCCGTACTACGCGGTTCCGAAAGTAAGCCCCAACTCGTTCAGCCATCTACGATAGGCAATAGCAGTGCGGTCGGATCGCAAATGCAATTCAGCCTGCAAGTCCAGCGGAAGCATCTCAGGCCGTTGCGATTCCACGACGGGTATGTCCTGGTCGAACAGCTCGTCCTGGAAAGCGCGGATTTCATCTTCAGGAACGTCGTACGCTGTATTCGTAGAAAGCCACAACCAGCCGCGACTAACCAACTTCTCGACCGGCGTGACTGTGAAGAAAAAGGCGAACCTGGTCTCAGCAGTCGGTTTGACGACATAGACTGTCAAGGGGCGTTGAATGTGGAAAGTGTAGGATGACGCATGCTCGGCTTCACTCCCGTCAGGCTTGGGTTGCCAGATACGAACATCCCTCGCAATGACGCCGCTTGACCCTACCTCGACCTCGTAATCCTCGATTTGCGGGTGGCGCTGGTCGCCCAACAGACCGTCATGCACGAAGGGGAAATGGGCAACATCTACAAAGTTTTCCAGGACACGGGGCGCACTGGCTCGGATATGGTAGGGTCCACAGAAGGTCTTGTGATAGTTCGGTTCATCCCATTCGGGAAACGAAGGAATATCGTGTGCGGGATCGCCAAGGGAGATCCAGACCATGCCATATCTCTCTTGAACCCGGTACGATCGGGCCCGCGCCTTTTTCGGAGGCGCCTGGTCGGGGTGGGACGGAATGCGTATGCATTGACCCTCGCTGTTGTAGGCCCAGCCGTGGTAGGGGCAGACGAGGCTATCATTCTCAACCCGACCAAGCGACAGACGCGTGCCCCGGTGAAGGCACAGGTCTCTCCAGGCCAGGACCTTGCCCTTGAGACGCCAAAGCACGATATCCTCCCCCAGCACACGCGCAGCTGAGATCCCTCCCTCTTTCAACTCCTGTGAGAGTTCGACCGGATGCCAGTCGTCGATCAGAACGGGGTCATTGATCATGTTAGCGTCTCTCTGCAACACTTGGGTGATACGTGTGAATACGCGATTTCAGCTTCAAGATTCCAAGGCTTACACATCTGCCTGTCTGCTATCGAAAACCAGTTGGAACGAGACTGCATTGCGCTTGGCGCCAGCGGCTCCCTTCAACGCCACCGTCAGGTTGCTCCAGCTACGACGCTGCCTGACCCCGCGTCAATACTTCGCACCCGGACTCGGTAATCAGGATCGTTTCGCTCGTGCCAGCGCCATACTCGCCCAGAACTCGCAAAGTGAAAGGCAGGTGAAAGGTCATGCCGGCCTGCAACGGGGCATGATTGTTCAGTTGGATGAAGAAATGGATCGGTTCCAACCAGTCCGGAGGGAAGCCGATTCCGACCGAATAGCCGAAATTGTAGTGGAACTGGATGCGATCCTCAATGGGCTTGATCGCCTTTTGGTGCGCGGCCGCCGCAACATCCGAGGTCGGGACGCCGGCCCGCGCGGTTTCAACGATTGTCTGTACGGCCAGCTGGGCCGCGTCAGTCAGCTCCTGACGTTCCGGCGGGGTCGGTCCCACCACGGTAGTACGCATGATCGGCGCCGTGTAGCGCCTCACGCAAGCCCCCAACTCGATGAAAACCGAGTCACCGTGCTGAATAGGGATGTGCCCCACAGTACTGTGGGCCAAGCCGGAACGATAACCGGCCGCCACGATGGGCTCTATGCACATGAAATCGCTGCCGTTGCACCGCATGATTTCGTATGCTGCGCTTGCCACAGCATGATCATGGACGCCTTCAGCTACCGCCGCCAGCGCGGCTTCCGCGCCCAACCGGGTGAGCCGGCCGGCCTCGCGCATGTAGGCAATTTCTGCCTCTGACTTGACCAGCCGCACCTCGTCTACAAGACCTGAAGCGTCCGTCCACTGGCTGTCGGCAAGCATCTGCCGCAGGCGACGGTAGTTGCTCACGCCAAGATTGGGGCTGTTCTCTTCGATACCCAGGCGTCTGTTGCGCAGATTCTGGTCATCAAGCAGGTTGACCAATGACGCAACCGGATCGTCGTCCGCCGTGTAAAGCACCGGTTCGCTCAGCCACGAGCTGGCCAGGAAACGCCCCAGTTCAAAGTTAAAAATAAGCAATATGGGATCGCCGCTGTCGGGGACAATACAGCACTGGAAATCCCACGAGTTGACACTGTTGTAGCCGGTCAGATAGAACACGTTGCCGGCGCCGAATACGAGCAGCACATCGATTTCTCGGTGCGCCATTTTAGTTCGTGCTGCAGCCAGCCGGCTGTGATACTCCTCCAACGTGAACCAGTTCTCCTTCGGTATTCCCATCGTATGGCTCCATGAGAAAAAAATAGTTGATAAGCAAAGCTGCGGAGACCAGTTCATTCGCTGGCAATACAACCTGCAGGCCGACTGGAAGAAGGCAGAGCTTGTCGTTCTCTTCTCAACCGAGCGCGAAACACCTGCCTTCGTCGTGAGGCTAGGAACTAACGTCCAAAGATACGGCCCGCCCAGTTTCCGTGGAACGGATGATGGCGTCGGTTACCCGTAGCACATCCAGATTGTGTCGACCACTGACCTCCGGCTCCACGCCGTCAACAACGTAGTTATGCAAGAGGCGTGCGACCCAGTTGATACCTTCTCCTGGCTCATCATCGATCCCCGCGTCGAGCGGCAAGGGAACCACGCCGCCGTCCTGGTATTCAGCGTGCAACGTGGTTGGGATGTCCTGGAGGGGGCCGCGCTGTACCAGCGTCGCCTGGGCGCATTCGATGCGGAATTCGTAGGCGCTGCCTCGAGCCTGGGAGGTCGACACCAACGTAAACGGAATGGAGCCATCGAATTCGATAGTCGCCACCGCGGAAGAGGGGCTGGGCCAGTTGCCCCAGGAAGGCTCGAATGAGTATCCGAAGACGCGCGTTACCTTGTGTTGGGCGAGCACTGACAGCAGCGTATCGATCTCATGCACTGTCATCTGCCACAGCTGCATGTGCTCGCTCAAGGGGTAGTGACCGGAGCGCGGCTTATAGTGGTGCATGTGGCCGAAGCCGGGGGGACCATAGGCCTGCTCCAGCATCAGCCGGCGCATGGTAAGTTCCGCCCGGAAGTAGCGGATCTGCTGGGTCACCACGATCTTCACCCCGTTGGCATCCGCCAATTCAACCAGGCGCATCGCTTCTGCCAGATCGCAGGTGAAGGGCTTCTCAACCAGCACGTGCTTGCCGGCGAGGATCGCCTCCTGGACAAACTGCGCGTGAAGCCGGGCGTGGGTTGTTACCCCCACCGTGTCGGCCGGTACATGGCGCAGCGCGTCGGTCAACGTGGTGAAACAGGCCGTCTCCGGCAGTCCAATTGCCAGGCGTTCACGTTCCAGGAATTCCCGGGAGATATCCACCAGCGCCACCGGCCGCACATGGGGGGAGTCTTTCAGATGCTCGAGGTAGTGGCGGCCGCGGCCGCCTACCCCGACAAAGATCGCTTTCAGCGGTTCTTCAGCCATTGGGACGCCTCCCTGGATTCAATCTGAACTCCCGTGTCGGTTCAAAAAGGTTCTCTTGGCGTTCTTATCAGTACTCTGCCAGCAGGACGCCGCGCCCGAAGACGGGCGCCTTCACGCCGGCCAGGCGCAAGGCTGCCCAGATGCTCACCGCCGGCGCACTTACTACCGGTTTACCCAGGTCGGTTTCCAGCGGTTCAAGGATGGCGGCTGTGCGGATGCCGCTGCAGGCCAGCAAAACGCACTCAGCACGCGGGGAGTTCACCTCGCGCGCCAGGTTATACCATACCGAGGGCGTCGAGTTACCGATCTGCCATTCGGTTTCCATGCCTGCGCTCTGGCTGCCGGTGACCTCGAAGCCGTGCCCTTCGAGGAAATCTACCAAGAGCTGTGTCACATCCGAGGGGTAAGGGCCAGCCACGGCCACCCGCTGCACGCCCAGCGTCCGCAGCGCCTGGACCTGGGCGGTGCTTATCGTAGTCGCTGGAATGTCCACAGCTCGCTGGATGGCTTCGGAGATCTTCACGTCACCGCCCACGCCGCGCACGAAGCTGCACGAATTGCAGAGGAAAACGATGGCGCCGGGTCGGGTGATGCGCAGGGTCTCAGCCGCGTCCAGGATAGGCTCCAGGTCGGCGTAGCGGTCCACCATGTTTGGGCTGATTGGGTCGAAGCGGGTAGCCGTCCTGTAGCGCGTGAAAATCAGCGACACGCCGTCTGGCAAATAGTGCCAGAACTCGTCGTCGTTGATGCCATCGTCCGGGGACAGGAGACCGAGACGCGCGCGCCAGCCAGGCACGCCGCCGCTTAACCCCCGAACCGAGGCCGTGGTCTGAGCTTCCGGCAAATCCGATTCTGAAGAGGCAGCACACCCAGAGTCGAAACGGCGCCTGTCGAAAGATGCAGCCATATCGGGCGCGTAGTCGTGTCGTACTCCTCGAATGTCCGACTTGCCGTCTTCCTTCATCGTCCCATCTCATCCTTTCAAGCCGGTGAAAGTGACCCCTTCGACGAAATGTTTCTGGGCAAAGAAGAAAACGAAAAGGATCGGGATAAGCGTGGCCACTGAGGCAGCCATCATCAGGTGTAATTCACCGGTGCCCTCTTGGAAATCCAGAAACATGCGCAGCCCTAGCGAGAGAGTGAGGCGACTGTCCTGGCGCAGGTAAATGAGAGGCCCCAGGAAATCGTTCCAATTGTCAATGAAGGTGAAGGCTGTTACGGCTGCCAGGGCCGGCTTTGACAACGGCAAGACGATCCGCCAGTAAATGTTCAGCGAGTTGCAGCCGTCAATACGCGCCGCATCATCCAACTCTTTGGGTAGGGTCAGGAAAAACTGGCGCAGGAGGAAAATGTAAAATGCTGTGCCAAAGAAAGCGGGTACGGTGAGCGGCAGAAAGGTGTTGATCCAGCCCAAATGGTTGAAGATGAGAAAGGTGGGAATGAGGCGCACATGATAGGGCAACATCATGCTGCTGAGAAGAACCAAAAACAGGACATTGCGGCCGCGGAACCGAGTGTAGGCAAAGCCATAGGCCGCCAGAGAACAGGACAGGAGAGTGCCAAAGATGTTGACAATGGTAATGAAGGCAGTGTTGAAAAACCAGCGGGTGAACGGTAGTGCGGTCCAGGCAACCCAATAGTTGTCCCAGCGGACCACCTCCGGCAACAAGGGTTGAGGAATCCGCTGTAACTCTTGCATCGTTTTGAGGGAGGTTGAAACCATCCAGGTGAAGGGGAACAGGAAAACGATGCCACCGATCACGATAGTCAGATACAGCAGCGCATTGAATAGAAAATCGCGCACCTGGCGGCGCCGCCATTTCGGCAAGGAGTCAAGCGTACTTGTTCTTCGGACTGCGCCCTGATTGGCTTCCATCATTCCTCTATGTCTGCGTTCGCACTCCCTTGGGCATCCACCTCTCGACCTGCATTCCGACAGTTTTCAGAGTAACGCTCAATTCTGATTGGCAGGTTCTTTCATCTCAGGTCGGCTCCTCGCCGGCGTAGAACACCCAGCGCTTCGAGAGGCTGAGTTGAACCAGCGTCAGCGCCAAGATAATCAGGAAAAGGATCCAAGCCATCGCCGAGGCGAAGCCAATGCGCAGCCATTGGAAAGCACTGCGGTACAGATACAAGATATAGAAGAGCGTTGCGTCCGCCGGCCCGCCTTCGGTCATAATGAACGCCGCTGTGAATATCTGAAAGGAACCTATGACGGTCATGATCATGGTGAAGAAAATCACCGGCGACATCATCGGAATCGTCACTTTGAGCAATCTGTCCCACGCGGTAGCGCCATCGATCTCCGCTGCTTCGTAAAGCTCGCGCGGCACGCCCTGCAAGCCGGCCAGATAGAGCACCATCAAGCTGCCGAAACCCCATGTGCTCATGATGATAAATGCCGGCATCGCCCACTTGGTACTCCCGAGCCAGTTGGGACCCTGGATGCCCAGCATCCCCAGCGCTTGATTGAACAGACCGTATCGATAATTGAAAACAAAACGCCACAAGATGGCCGTGGCGACCCCCGCCGTCACCGATGGCAGGTAAAAGAGCGTGCGGAATACCCCTATCCCGGGCAGTTGGCGGTTGAGCAACAGGGCGGTAAAAAGGGCTACCACGAGGATGAGGGGAACGTGGAATACGGTGAAATACACGGTGTTCACGAACGATTTTATCCACTTGGGATCGTCCGTGAACATCGTGCGATAGTGCTCCAGGCCTACCCATTCGGGCGGCCTCACCAGGTTCCAGTCGGCGAAGCTGAGAAAGAACGACGCCAGGAAGGGTCCAAGCACAAAGGCTACGAAGCCGACCAGCCATGGGGCGATGAACAAGTAGCCCTCGACCCTTCGCCAGCGCCACCAGCCAATGACGCTCGCCTTCCCCGCGCGGCGCACGGTAGGCTGCGGTTGTGAAGTCATGGTTAACTCTCAATGGCAGATGTCAGAGGGGCGGAGGCGCAAGCTGTTATCGCTCACCACACAAACAACCTGCTCCCCTCCGCGCCTCTGTACGCCTGCTCAACTCTATTGGCGCCCCAGTATGCGATCTCCTTCTGCCACAGCCGACTGGATGGCGTCAGCCAGGTTTGCCTCACCAATAAAGGCCTTGGTCAGTTCACCGCCGAAAACGGTCTGGAGCCACTCCGTCTTGCCGTTGAAGATGGGAAGATGCTGAACACCCGGCTCGGCGAACATCTCGGGCACGACGCGGATATTTTCGGGCGGTTTGGTGGCGTACTCACCTTCCACGGCCGGCGTGTAGATCGGTACCTGAATCTTGGTGCGGCCGGCCCATTGTTGCGAACTGGGGCCGCCTAGCGCGATAGCCAGGTCGGCATCCAGGTCGGGATGCTCCGACCAGATCGGGCCAGCGAAATTCTGCATGAAGGTCCAGAGCGCGCGATTGCCGGTCGCTGGCGACTTAGGGAAGTGCAGAATGTCATAGGTGAAGTCGGCTATATCACGGTTGAAGCTGCCGATACCCCCGGTACCGCCATATGTCATGGCGACCTTGCCGCCGTTAAAGAGGCTGCCGATGCCCAGGGCTTGCATCGCCTCCATCTGCTCGGCCTGGGGCCAGACATTGTGTGTGAAACGCAAGTCGTACAGGAACTCAATTGCCCCACTTGCTTCGGGTGTATCAAGGGGCGTATGGCTCCTGTCTTCGGTCACAATTTCGCCGCCGTTGGCAAAGATCCATTGGGCGAAGTGCTCGTCCCAACGGGTGCTCTGCATGTAGCCCCACTGGTCGATCTCGCCGTCACCGTCGGTGTCACGCGTCAGCTCCTTGGCCACGTCGAGGAAATCATCCCAAGTCCAATCATCGGATGGCCGCCCTATGCCGACCTCTTCGAACATGTCCACGTTGTAGTAGATGAGCGGCGCACCGTTGATCCAGGGCATCGCGATCTGTTGGCCCTCGTTCCATACCATGCACTCGGCGCCCGTGGGAACATTGTAGTCGTCCATATTCACTGGCGGCTGTTGCATCGGCAAGCGGTCGTCCAGCGGCAAAAAGACGCCTTGGGCGGCCATCTCACAGAACAGGTTGGCGTCCCAGAGCATCACTGGCAACGTCTTTGCCGCCACCTCGGTCTGCCAGCGCACGTCGATATCCGGCGCGACCTCTACCTCGACCGTGACGCCCGGGTGTGTGGCCTCGAAAATGTCCTTGACCCGCGTCGTAAACTCACGGCGTACGGGCGAACCGTAATGCGTTACCATTCGCAGGGTCACTTCTTCCATCGCCGGCGCGGAACCGCCATCGCCGGCCGGCGCCGCGGCCGGAACAACACACGCGGCCAGCACCCCGGCTGTGCCGGCGAAAGCCGATGTGCGCAAGAACGTACGGCGTGTGATCTTCTTCTTCGTTGAAACCATTTCTGTTCTCCCTTCCACTAAGTGGAAATCATCCGGATGAGACCGAGGAACAACAGTGCCTTGAGCTTGTCGCATAGGCTACCTCCTTTGCCGGCACTGCCGGCGTTGCCCTGCTTCCAACTTCCGCGATAGTTCGTGCCCTTGCCAGGCGCCGGGCTATACGCTTTCTATCCCGGCCGGCACTCAGGGCTGAGCGAGACCGGGGTGAGCACTCCGGAAGCCAGGCGTTCGCTGGGCTGGCGACCTTGCCCAAACGAGCGTCCAGCCCCCGGCTTAGATCTGCTTTTGCAGACGTATCTCTCCCGGCGTGGATTGCGATTGCATGCCCTGGCACGGTTTCGACTCTCTCTGTATCGGCAGCTTGAACAGACAGTGGATAGAGCTAGACTCTTAACTGAGCCTGTGCGGCATAGGCTATGGCAAGAGCGCCGGCGCAGTTGTCGCTGATCGTGCGGCCGTCGTCCATGTTGAACTCGCGCGCGGCGAATTCCGACACCACGAGCCTCTCCATCAGCGTAGCCTCCACTGCGGCGCGGGCGGATTCGGGATCGCCGGTCACCGCCTGCGTAGCTTTTGCAGCCTGCACACCCATCACGGTTAGACCCCGCTGAAAGCAGAGATTCTTGATCATACCCTGGCTCTGCCCGTGCCGATAGGTAAATTCCAGATGGTCCTCCACCTTCTTTCTGTCATTCAAGTGAGGGTTTGGGCTCCAATCGGCCACGCACTGAGGCGAGTATCTGTCCATCAGATGCACGAGGCCGAGATGCATGCCGTACAATCGACGGGTCACCAGTTCGGTGCGTGTCATGGAGTCGATGTCGGCTGGCTCCAGGTAGTCGTCGCTCAGAAATACGCCGCCGTCAACAAGCTGTCGGCCTTCGAGGACCGCCCAAGTGGTCCACACAAAGCCACACTCCAGCCCCAAAATACGCGACGCCGGCCCGGTCGCCGCCGACGCGGCCGCGTTGACCCAGGGAAAAACTGCTGGCGATAGAGACTTTCTTTCGCTGCTCACTAGGGCCTCCTTATCAACCTTCGGCCACGACAGGATTCCGCAACACGCCAACCTCAGCCACATCCAGTTCAATCACGTCGCCGGGGTGCAGCGCCTCCGGGTGGGCCGGCGTTCCCGTCGCAATGATGTCGCCCGGTTCCAACGTCATGTACTGGCTGAGGTACTCGATCAGGAAGGGAATCCGGAACAACATCGTGTTGGTGCTGGCTTCGGCCACGACCGCGCCATTGACTCGCATGATCATCGCCAGGTCGTGTGGATCGCTCACCGCTTCGGGCAGGACCAGGTGCGGGCCGACGGGCGTGAAGGTATCTATGCTCTTGGTATATTCCCAGGGGCGTTGGATATCCCATGCGGCATTCTGCAGATCGCGAGCAGTAACGTCGTTCAGCACCGTATAGCCGGCCACATATTGCATCGCTTCCTGTTGGGGTACATCGCTCGCACGGCCGCCGATCACCACGGCCAACTCGATTTCCGGCTCTACCTGTTTCATGATTCTCTTGTAAATGATTGGCTCGTCAGATCCGATAACTGAAGTCGCGACTTTGAAGAAGAATGGTGGCTCTTCAGGGTCCGGCTCGCCTGGGAAGGAATAGTTGCCGCCGAGAGCAATGATCTTTCCTGGCCGCCTGATGGGCGCCCGCAATGGATGATCAGCTGCCCCGGCTGGAACTGTCAGAGCCTGCCGCAGGTTGTGCCGGTCAATAAAGTCCAGCACCGGTTCGATGACCGCCGAACTGACCATATTCTTGTCCAGCATTTCATGAATGCTGGTCACCGGCGATGCCTGGATGTTCTTGTTGAACAGATCGTATGCCTGCATCGCTCGCGAGAGATCGAAGATGCCATCCTGTTCAACGATGCCCACATGATCTTCCTGGCCGTAAGCAAACAGAGCGAGCTTCATGTTAGGTGTCCTCCTGACGTGCAGCGCAATCAGCGAATAGGTTCCTTACCAAGCGTAGACAGTGTGCCTTCTTCATTCATCAGTGCCAGCGGGTTTTCCCCGATTGCCAGCGGAAAGTCAATACGAGCCACGCCCTGTCGTTGGGACTCGAAGACGGCCATGATCATCTCCAGGGCGGCCCGTCCTTCACGTCCGTTGGATGCTGGCTCACGATCATCAATAACGGCGTTCAGGATGTCCTGGAGAACATCTGCGATAGGATCTGCCTCGACCGTCTCGACAGGCCGCCACTCGTCAGGCGGGTGTCCACCGATCCAATGATAGAAGTGAAGTCTGTCCACCCCGTCGGAGATGTGCAGCCGGCCCTTTGCACCTTCGAGTTCGGCCATGAACGCAAAGCTACGGTCCGCACGGTTGCCGCTTACTTCAAAGAATGCCTTGACACCGCTTTGCAGTCCGAAAAGACCGGTGGCGGCATCTTCGATGTCTACGTCAGGGCGCCAGCGCTCGACATTGGCGAGGCACCAGACAGGATCTCCGGCGTAGAAGCGGAACAGATCGAAGAGGTGAGTGCCCTGGGCCATCATCCAACCGCCGCCATTCAGCCGATACTGTCCGGCATAGCCTTCGGGACTGCGCGGAGGCCCCACACACTTTCCTGAAATCACGAGCAGATCACCGATTGCGCCGGCCTCCACCATTGCCTTCGCCTGGCGGAAATTGCGCTCGAAGCGGTAGATGTGGTCGATCTGGAGCAGCGTCCCGGCCCGCTCACAGGCTTCAAGCATCCGATCGGCCTCGGCCAGATTCATGGCCATCGGCTTCTCACAGAAGATGCCCCGCACGCCGGCCTCAGCCGCAGCGATAGTCGGAGCGCAGTGGGCGAAGGGCGGTGTGCAGACACTAACGATGTCCAGCTTTTCCCGCTCCAACATGACCTCGTAATCGGGGTAGAGTTTCTCGATTCCCCAGGTCTCGCCAAATGTTCGGAGACGATCCGGAATGATCTCCGCGGCGGCCGCGACCTCTACACCCTCCAGTTGACGGTATGCCCGCATGTGCGCCCCGGCAACGCCGCCACAACCGATCAGACCCGCCCGCAACGGCTTACTCATATGCGCTCTCCTTATCCTCTCAGGCCGGTTCGCGTTACGCCCTGCACGAAGTGTCTCTGCTGGGGAAAAAAGGTAGTGGTAAAAAGTAGGTTGTTAGAGCACGGACCTCATCGCCGAGTTGGGATAATAGAGGAAATTATAGTAACTACTAAGCCTGATTTGTAGAAGGGATGAAGGGTTGGTCAAGGAATGCGTTGTAGATGGCATCAATGGCATTGAGGCCGTGTTTGCGAGCGGTTGAGATATAGGAACGGATGGCGCAGAAGGTATCGGCGCCCTCTAGTGTGCGGAAGGCGCCAGAGACTTTCTGTTGCACCTTGATCATGCGCACATCGCGCTCGGCCTGGTTGTTGTCAAAGGGGATGCGGAAGTCATACATAAAGGCCAAGACGCCAGATTTATGTTTGAGCAGGCGGTCGAGCAAGTTTTTTGGAGGCGATTGTTTGGGGCGGCCGCGCGGTCTGGGGTGGGTCTGTGCGGGGGGCGGGTTGGCCGCGAGTCCTTGGGCAATGAGCGCATCGTACGCGGCCGCGTAGTCGGTCAAGCGCTCTGGGGGCAAGGCAGTGTACGCTTCCGCGGTCGATGCGACTGCGGCCTTGATGGTGTGCAACAAGCGGGCCATCTCTTCAGCCCATGCTTGGTCGTATTGCTCGTGAATAAAGCGCAGTTCGCGCAGATGATGGACGTTGCAGAATGCGTGCTGGCAGTCGGGAAACTGGAGGTAGGAGGCCCAGTGGTCATGGACCGCGACACCTGGATAGCTGGACAAGATGCCGCCGGCTCGCATGCCGACATGCCCCCGTCTGTCATGGACATGGTAGTGGGTCAGCATGGCTGTGCTGGCCACGTGCAGCCACTGCAACCGGCCCTCGACACGCAAGCCGCTCTCATCGAAATGGACAACAGGGGCGGCGAGGAGTTGTTGTTGGATGTGCGCCCGACTCGCTTGGGTGCGGGTGACCAGTTGGCGGTTGTCGGCGATGAGGACCGCCTCCGAGGGCGCGTGTCCGTAGAAATCGGTCAGCAACTCGGTCGTGCGCGCCAGCGGTATCAACTGATAGTTGTGCAGATAGCAGGCTTGCGCTTTCAGACGCGGACCATATTGGGTCGGTTGGCTCACGCCGGCCGGAAAGGCAGCCTGCACGCGCACGCCACAGCCAGGACACTGCTTGACCTCTGCCTGATGCTCGGTCACTTCGATGCCCAGCGGCGGAATATCGAACACCTGCCGTTTCACCTGGCCCACGGCAGCCACCGCCTTCAACTCTGTTTGGCAGTGCGGGCAACCCGGCAGCGCATGGCGGATGACATGCTGCGGTTCTTCCACTTGCGTCAAAGTCTGGCCTTTGTGACCAGGTTGCCCCCCGCGCGGACGCTTGCCAGACTGACGCAGACTCTGGCTTCTGCGCTTCTTCAGACCGTCGCTGCTCGGCGGCTTGCCGCTGTTGCGACTGTCTTTCGCCAATTGATCCTGCAATGCCTGGATCAACACCTGATGCGCTGCCAATTGCTCCTGCAAAACCAGGATCAACTCGATCAGGCTCTCTTGGTCTAATCGCTTCAGTTGCTCACGATCGGCTGCCACGTAGTCGCTCATAATATACATTCTAACGCATCTACCATTGGATTCACATTAGCTTACCGTTTGCTTTCCGTCTGATCCCTGGCCTGTTATCCTATGGCTTAGTAGTTACAAATTATATATAATTTCTTGTGTTTGTCAAAGGGGAATTTTCTCCCTCTTTGCCAACGCGTTTGCCGGATCTGTCTCGCGCCAGTGATCTCGCGCAGGCGCAGGTGGAGGGTGTGGCAACGGCCTGCGAGTTGACGATGACCAGCCCGGGCGCGCCCGCGTGGCGCGCGCCGTCTCGATTCCGATTGCAAGCGGGGAGAACGAATACACGCGCTACGGCTTCCGCGACCTGATCGAGCGCGAAGGGGCGGCGATCCTCAACGCCGATGTGCAGATCCTGGGCGGCATCACCGAGTTTATGCAGGTGGCCGCGCTCACCGCCGCCGAAGACCTCGTCATCGCCCCCCACGGCGCGCAGGAGGCGCATATTCATCTGGTTTGCGCCATCGCCAACGGCCTGATCCTGGAGTTCTACCGCGAGACGGTTGACCCCCTGCGCATGGAGATCTTCGAGGAGACGATGGCGCTGGACGCCGATGGCAATGTGGCAGCGCCGGACCTACCCGGTTTGGGCATAACGCCGAACTACGAACTGCTCAAGCAGTATCGAGTAGGGTAGGCCTCGGCGAGATGGTCGGGCGGAGGGATAGCCCGCCTGGTTTGGCTAGATGAATCTTTACAGGCTTGTCAGACCTTGCAATAATGGGGAAGACCATGAAGGGAGAGTGTGTGATGGGTGGGCAGAAGGTAAAATTTGCCAGCCGGGCTGCGCCGGAGGTTCTGGCTAGGATGCCGGAGATTGCGCGGGTTGAGGGGCGGCAGTTTCAGGAAGTGATGGAAGAGGCGATGATCCGTTCATCATTGGAGGCCTTGTCCCCGCACCGCTAGACCAACTACGAGACCGAGTACGATGCGCTCATCGCCCAGGGCTTTGCCGCCAACCCCGCCTCGGCAAAGACAGGACCCAGACCGATCGGCCGACCCAAACAGTCGTCGTCCAAAACCTGCTTGACCGCTTATACAAACATAAAGCCGGCGTCTTACCTTCCTGTATGACTTCCGCATCCCCTTTGACAACAACCTGGTCGAACGCGATATGCGCATGATTAAAGTCCAACAAAAGGTCTCCTGCTGCTTCCGTACCCTGGACGGCGCCCACATCTTCTGTGCTATTCGTTCCCATATCTCCACCGCACGTAAACAAGGCCTCAACGCAATTGATGCCATCTACAACGCTCTTCTCGACCAGCCCTTCAACCCCTCCACCATTCAGGCTTAGTAGTTACCTCAATACTAGAAACTTAAACCCCCCGCCCCGCCTCGATCACCCGCGCCACCAGCCCGTCCGCCTGGAGGGGGCCGGTCAGGTCCTCGTTCTGAAGCGCGGCGGGCGCCGCCCACAGCATCATATTCTGATAGTAGTCCGCCCCGAAGGCGCGCTGGCCCGTGTCGGCGTCGCCGCGCACGGTGTTGGGCGCGTCCCAGGTATAGCCCCAACGGCAGCTGATGTTGTGCAGGCAGCGCTGCAGCAACTCGCGGCCGAACTCCTGCTGCCCGTTATACATGTAGGTCATCGCCAGCATGTACAACTCCGGCGGGAAATAGCTGAAGGTGCCGTAGCCCCCGACCTTGGCGGGCGCGCCTTCGGCCGTGGCATAGTTGACCGCGCCCGACTGGCTGAGCGCGCAGTTGGTCGCCGCCACCGTCTGCAGCGTCCTGTCCACCCGCGCCGGCGGGAACGCGCCCGCGACCCCATGCCAATCGGTCACCCATTGCCCGTCCAGTTGGTAGCCGAAGACCAGGTCGGACTTCTGGCCTGTCTCCGGTTCGTTGAAGTTAAGATAGTACTCGCCCGCCCACAGATGCTCTTCCAACGCGTGCGCGCCGGCCTCCAGCCAGGCGTCGCAGCGGGCGCGATAGGCGTCGTCCCCCATCGCCGCGGCCATGCGCCGCATGATCTGCACCTGCGCCATGCGTACACCGCCGGCATGGGTCACGTAACCCTTCCAGCCCGGTTCGGGCGCCTCGAACCACTCGGTATCGCCCAGCCCGTGCGTATCGGTGCCCGGTGTCGGCATCGCCATCACCTGCGCCAGCCCATAGGCCGGACGCAGATTCATCGAGAAGTCGTTGCAGCGTTTGAGTGAATCCCAGAACTCGGCCAGCACCGCGTCATCGCCCGAGACCTGCCAGTAGCGGTCGACCATGATGACGTAGCAGGCGCCGTTGAGGACGGTCTGGTAGCCCATGTCCGGCGCGCTCAGGTCATAGCCGGGGCGGTTCGCTTCCTCCGTCGCGGTAATGCCTCCGAAGATCCACGGCGGCCGCCCGTCCGGGAACTGGTACGCCTTATAGCCCCGCAGCGTCGACAGCGCCGCCTCGGGGAAGAAGTAGACCAGCGGGATGTTGCCGTAAAAGCTGCACGGCAGGCACTCGATCTGCGGGCAACCGCGCGGGCACTCGTTCAGCCCGAACAGCCCGTCCTCCTCCCCGCACCAGGCGCCGATCGGCGGCTGCGCCTGGCCCCAGATGCTGCACTCCGGGATCAGATGCAAATTGTTGATCAGCGCGTCTGCCAGCCAGCCCGGCAGCTCCTCCGCGCCGTAGAGCGCCTCCTGCCACGCGATCACCCGCTGCAGAAGTAGCTCGTGGTTGCCGGCCAGAAATTGGGCTGTGGACAGGGCGTCCGGATAATGGCGGGCGTACATATGCGTGAACAGATCGGTCTCCTCGTGGGCGGGCGCGCCGCCCGCGCGCCAGTGCGGCGCATGCCAGGCCAGAACCACGCGCACCGTGCAGTGGGCGCCGGGGGCGAGGTCAAAGGGGATCGCCAGCGACGCGCCGCTGTCCTGCGGCGCAGGCGCGGGGAGTCCATCAGCGATCCGGCTCCACGCCCCCTTGTCGGCATTGAGCGCGCCGCCATCTGCCACCGCGGCGTCCCCGTCCACGACAGCCAGCACATAGGCCATTTCCCAGGCATCGTCCCGCCGCCCGCTCTCCACCAGCACACCCGGCAGCGGGCCCGTCAACGACTGTCGTTGTATTCCCTCCTGCGGTCCGAAGCCGGGAAAGTTGAACACCACGGTCCCGCTCTGTGCAACGCCCTCCGGGTTGCGCAGGTGGATCTCAAACAGCGCGCCCGGCGCCATCGAAACTGCCGTGTCTCCGGGAATGAACGGCGACCACGCCCGCAGACCCACCTTGACCGGGGCCGCGCAGTCGAACTCCATGTCTGCAATTGGATAGTGCCCCCAATAGTCGATCGAGTCGGCGATGGCCGCGCCGGCAAGGCCGATCTCGTCAAACAGGGGCGCGTAATCGGTCGGCGGAAAGGTCACTGCGCTCTGGCTCGGCTGCGGCGTGTCCCGCTTGCCCAGAGTGTCCGAAATCAATATCCACGCGCCTTCTGCGCCGTCTTCGCCTCGACAGACCAGCCCCAGCATCGGCAGGTTCAGCAGCGCCCGCGGCTCCACCAGATGGTTGAAGATCGTGCTGTAGCCGAACATCCCGTTCGGTTCCATATCGATGCAGCCGGTATCCAGCCCGCCCAGGGGCATGCCGCAGGTGGGGCGCGGCTCGCCGCGGTAGACGATGCCGGTGACGGGGCGCGTATAGCCGGCCGCCTCGAAGGCGCGCCAACGGGCATGGAGCAGGTGCGGGGGGAAGAGTCGGTCACTCATCGGGCTCTCCTCAGCGTCTTGGACTGTGATTTATCTGGGCAAATAACGACTCAGCCATAGTCAATCCGCGACCCAGCGTGAGCCGAGCAAAGGCGACTCTCTCCTCACTTCTCTTCACACCTATCCTCAATCAATCGCCGCAGTCTCTGACCACTGACCACTGATCACTGCAGTTCCGGGCGGTCGGGCCTGCGGCCCTCCCTTGTGCGGGGGGATTCCCCCCGCAACGCCCCCCTGAAAACCCGCGCCGCAGCCAGTGCGTCATCGGCGTTGCTAGCCGGCAGCGTCAACTACCGACGCAACGTATAAGCCTGAATCGTGGTAGGGATGAAGGGTTGGTCAACCATGGCAAGGGCTGGCCAAGAGTTGCACTGCAGATGGCTTAAATGACATGAAAATCGTGCTACAGCAGTCCTGTCCATCCCTCAAATCCCAGTACCTTGTGCGAGTGGGGTTACTAGGGTTGGTTGACATCAGGTAGGCATCCTGCAATTGTCGCCTATCTGACCGAAACACAACAAACGTCAACGAGACCAAGTCTGGAACACTCGCATTGTGAACGGGCGTCACGTCTTCCGTGATGCAATACGAAATACGCAACTGACGACCTTGCTCACTGGCCCTTGCAGAAGGTTTATCCGACGTCAAAAAACATCGCGCTGGGCAACGCATCGTATAGTTTTCGCGAGTACAGTCTGCCCGAACTCTTTGCGGCATCTCGCGAAAGCGGTCTGACATGGTTGGAGATCGACTGCGGATGGCTGGAGGAGGAATCGCGCAACAAGATTGGCGTCAATGCCAGCCCACAGGAGTTGGACGCGGTGCAACGGATGGCGGAAGAGGCCGGCGTCAAGGTAACCGCGCTTGGCGGCGGGGCGGTGGTCGGGCTGTACGGCGATGTGGCCGAGGCGCGCTTACGTCAGCAGACGCTCCATCAGTTGAAAAAGACTGTTCTGAAACCCGCCGTCAATGACCAGCGAATGGCCGGTGATCGCGGCGGCGTCTTCCGATGCCAGAAAAACGGCCGCGGCCGCAACCTCCTCCGGCTGGACAAAGCGGTTCAGGGGGATCGTCTGCTCCCGTTTGGCGCGCATCTCCGCCGTCGGGTAGGAGTAGGCGGTCATCTCCGTCTCGGTCGTGCCAGGATGGATCGTGTTTACGCGGATGTTGCGCCCGGCCCACTCCACCGCCATCACCTTGGATAGCATTGCGACCGCCGCCTTGCTGGGGCCATACGCCCCCCTGTTGCAATGCGCCGCGAGGCCGGAAACTGAACCGATGTTGATGATGTTGCCGCCGCCCTGCCCAATCATAAACTGTGCCGCGGCCTGGCTGCACAAGAAGGTGCCCTTCAGATTGATGTCAATCACAAGGTCCCAATCCTCCTCGCTCAGGTCCTCCATCGCCGACCTCAGCGTGATGCCGGCGACATTGGCCAGAATATCGATCCGTCCCAGCGTTTCGACGGCTGTACGCATCAATTGCTCCACCTGGGAGCGGTTCGAGACATCCGCCCGGCAGGTCAACGCCCGCCGCCCCAAGGCCTCAATCTCGCCCTGCACCAAGCACGCTTTCTCGGCGGAGGCATGGTAACCAACCACCACGTCCGCGCCCTCACGGGCGAACGCAAGACTGACCGCCCTGCCGATCCCGCGCGCGCCTCCGGTAATCACCGCGACTTTGTTCGCTAAACGCATTGCCTTCCCCACCCTTACCGAGGCAAGTGATTTGCTGAACGAGCCTGCCTCTCCTCTTCACACTCTCGCCGTGCGAGCGAGCGCTTCATCAATGTGCCGCCGGATCACCTCCTCCAGCGGGGACATCCGTACATTCAACTCCCGCTCGATGCGCTGAGTCGACCAGTTGTAAATATTGGGCTGATCGGGCGCCGATTCGTCAAACGTGACCTTGGCATCGGGCAGGTGCGCCTGGATGGCGTCGGCCCACTCCTGCGCCGTGATCGCATAGGCCAACGAATTGTAGACCGCGTAGTTCAGCTTCTCCTGCAAACAGAGCTTGGCAAACAGATCCGCCGTATCGTCCACATGAATGATGAGCAGCCTCTGATCGCGGCGCGAGGGAATCGTGAACGGGCTGCCCGCGGCCAACTCGTCGATACACTTGCTCTGCCAGGCAGAGAAGCCCTTCGTCCGCCCAGGCGCGGCCACGTTGGCGATGCGCAATCCGGGAATCTGCATGCCGTAACGCTCCATGTATTTGGCCGCCATAAACTCATTCCACAATTTGTGCGCCATGTAGACCGTAACGGGGTAGCAGTGATCATCCTCCGTAACTTGGCGGTCGCCAAAAGAGTCCTGCAGACCGTAGACGGCGATGGTCGAGGCGTAAACGACGCGTCGAATACCCATCAGCCGCGCCGCCTCGAATACGTTGTTCATGCCCATCTGGTTTACCCGCATCGCCAGTTGCAGCTTCTCCTCGGACTCCGGCGGCAGGATATAGGCGAGATTGACGATCCTTTCTACGTCGTACTTCCGGATCGCGGCGATGATGTCCTCGAAACGGGTAACGTCTGCCACGACGATCTCCACATTGTCGAGGTCGGCCACCGCGCTGTAATCGGGATAGAGATCGAAGCAGATAACGCGCTGGCCCAGGCTGAGCAGACGCCTGGTCAACCGTGAGCCGATCAGCCCGGTTCCGCCCAAAATCAGAATAGACACAACAGTTCCCTGCACTCCTGGCGACAGATGGGTCAGAGTCGCCTGATTAGCGGGTGACGACGCTCCTTCAGGGGCAACGTCGCTCTTGCACCCGTGAAATGCGACTCGTAGACCGCCGCGACGCACTCCAGCGAGGTCAGCGCAGCCGCCACCATCTTGTCGGCGGTCTTCAGGTCAACCGTGAGCGGCTTTTCGCTCAGCACGTTGACACCGCGCCGTGCGGCGGCGAGCGCGACCGGCCTGCCCTGCTCGTCAAACTCGGATGCGTTGCCCAGCGCGCCCATACAGGTTCGGGCATATTGCCTCGAAATCAGCGAGGAGCGCGCCGGCATGCAGACCGGATCGTTGGAAACGGCGTGTTCAAAGCGCACACCGGCGGCGGCCAGCCGGTCAATATTGGGCGTGCGCACGACCTCGTTGCCGTAGCAGCCGACCTCGAAGGCCCGCAACTGGTCACAGATGCAGGCGATAACATTGGGTTGCTTGTTCATGGCGTGTTACGCAAACACGGTGCGCGCCAGTTCGTCGAACTCGTCCAGTGTGAGGGACGGCTGCGTCTGCAAGCGCTCTCGCAGCTTGTCCAGGATCGATTCAATGTCCCGCGAATTGTACCGGTGCCCGGTCACGTCCAATCGGGCGCGCACCGCTTCGCCGTGGAGAGTCGTGCTGCCGAAGACGACCGTCCGCTCCTGCCCGATCACGTGCGGGTGGACGCCCTCCATTGCTTCCCACAGTCCCTTGACGATGCAGTAGACATGAAGTTCAGCCTCGTGAATGTAGGCGTTTTCCCCCACCAGCGGCTTATTGATCTGGCGCTTGAAACCTGTAACTTCCTCAACGAACTTAGACAACTCTGTCAGCTTCTCCAGGCGGATACCCGTGGAAAGGCCATAGTGCGTCTCCAGCGCGACGACGACCTCCTCCAGTTTGGTGAGGCCGCCTTTGTCGCCCAGACCGTTGACGACCAGATCCGCCGCTTCCGCGCCCGCGCCCACCGCGGTCAGCACATTGGCCGTGCCCAAACCGAGATCGTCATGGCAGTGGATCATCAGCGGCACGTCGACCAGATTGCGTATCTTGCGCACAAGATGTTGCACGCCCGGCGGGCATCCGTAGCCGTCTTCGTAGAGGATCAGCAGGTCGATGCCGGCCCGCGCCGTAACCGAGTAGAACTCCCGCAGAATCTCCCACGGCGTGCGCGATACGTCGGGATGACCGTAGGCCACGCGCAGGCCGCAGCGCTTTGCATACTCGATCACTTCAACCGTGCGCGGGATCAGCGCCTCCCTGGCCGGGCCAAGCTCCGTGACCTGCTCATCCGACGCCCAGATGAGGATCGGATGCTGGAGGACGTCGACCTGCGCCACTTCAAGCTCCTGGCATCGATCCACGTCCCTCTGCCAGTCCGCCGACCAGACGCGGGCAAAGCCGGTGATCGCCAATTCCGGGATCTCGCGCCTGATTAGTTTGGCCGTCTCGTAGTGGCCCTGCTGCGCGCCGACATAGCCGATATCAACCTGCTGCACGCCGGCCTCGTACAGCTTCTCGGCGATCCGCACTTTGTCTCGCGTCGTCATCGACAGTCCGGGCGTCTCCTCGCCCTCGCGGATCGTGGTGTCGCGCACATAGAACCGGGCGGGCAGTTCGAGCGTGCCGCGCACCTCCTCGGTGTGCATGTAGCGATCCAGACACCACTTGTCGGGCATGTAGTAAGGCCCGAACTCTGGCCTTGATTTGCTGGACATTGCGGTTCATTCTCCATCATTGGCAAATGGGTGGTTGAAAATGCGTGCCTGAAAATGCGTGCAAACGTTCAATAACCGGGGGCCTCTATCGCAAGAGTTCGCCCAGAAGTCGCGTGATCCCTTCACGGACCAACCGTTCAGCCTGCGGTTGCGGCGGCAGCCAGGGCCGGTTCCGCGTTGGATGGCCCCATGACTCGTAGCCGCCGGCGGGTCCCAAATCATAGTCCTCTTCGGTCGCCACGTACCCCGATATCCCGTTGGTGTGACTGAAGACAAACGTATGCCGGAAGGGCGACACCGCGTCTGCGTACAGCTGGTACTCGGCAAACATCTCGCCAGTAAACGTGAGCAAACACAGCGCGTCGCCGACGGCCAGCGCTCGCATCGAAAGCGGATGAAACTGCCGCTCGCCGCTCTCGGCAATCGCCAGCAGCTCGCGAAAGCGCGTGCTGTCCGGATCCTCCGCCAGCGCCGCCCTGCATTTGGCTGCTGTCGGCGGCTCTTGCAGAGGAAGGGGCAAATCGAGCGCGCGCGCTTTGAGCGCGCCAGGCGCAACCGGCCGCGCGCCGGCCAGCGCCCGCGTGACGGCAAACGCCAGCGAGAGTCCGGCGGCTTCACACGCGCCGAAACCGCCGCGCAAAGGATGGCCGTTGATGTTGCCGCAACAGCCTTGCGCGAACATGAATACGCCCTCCGGCTCATCTTCTCTTGCCAGCAAGCCGCGCAAATGCCTGACCGCGTAACCCGGAAAGTCCGGCCCGATTTCCTCGCTCAGCCAGTGGACGATCACGGGATGGGCGGCGTGCGAGAAGAGCGCCGCAATCCGCCTGCCGTCCGCATCCTTCGCCTCGAGAACGTCCACCCACGGCACAATCGCGCCGTAGGGATTCGGCGCCATCACGATTTCGCCGTCTTGCATCAGGCGCCGGTTGTATCCGATCTGCACAGGCGCGCGACCCGCGTTCAGCACGCAAGGCCGGAGCTCACCATTGGCGCGCTTCACCAGCCCGGCAATGCAGTCGGACAGCCACTCGCCCGCCTCAGGCGTCATTTCGCGCCCGTCAACGCCCGGCGCATTGTGCGTCTGGGTTGTGGTGATGATGATGTTGCCGGTTGGGATATCCGTTGTCCGCTCGATGCGTCGTACAAGCGCGTCTGCATACTCGACGCTGAACGTCCCCATGTCTGCGGCAACGATGACAAGCCGGTCGCCATCTGCGCCAAGAACCAATGCGCGCGCAAACAGGTCATCATAGACAGCCGGCCTGTCCTTCACGCACGTAATGACCGCCTCAGCCGCGCCGGCCAACATGGAAGCGGCGCGCTTCATCGCTTCACCACCGGCAGCAGAAGATGCGACGGATACTCGGCGCTGTGGTAGATGGTCTGGTTGGCCGGTTGGCTCGGCAGGTCCTCACCGACCGGCGCGCCCGTGTTCGGATTCAGATCATAGGCCGGATAGAGTGATGAGGTCACCGCTAACTGAAGACAATGACCCGGCTGAAAGGCCATCGAAGTTGCCATGAACTCAATTGTGTATTGGTACACCCGGCCCGGCGTGATGGGGGAGGGGGCCGGACTGTCAATCTTGTCTGCCCCGGCGCGGTAAGAAGCGCGCATCACCGCCGAAGTCAACGGAATCGAACTGCCGTCCGGCTGAAGATCGCACAGCAACGCCACCCAGTCCGTATCGACGCAGTCGCTGGCGGCGTAAAGTGTGATGAAGGCCGTGCCGGTTATTTCCAATTCCTCTGTCAGCGGCGCGCTGGTGTACGTCAGCACATCGGCGCGGCGCAGGGCGTAGCGATAGTCCATCGCCAGCACGTGCGAGTCCTTCAGCGGATCGGGCGACTCCTCGTCTTCCACCGAGGGCACGGGATCATCGGGGTCGTATACATACTGGTCGCCGACCTCCTCTGCGGGCGGCGTCCAATCCAGCGTCCCGTAGCCGCCCCCCTGATCCGGTTGCCTGCCGCCTTCGGGCAACACATCCGCCGCCCCGCCGCTGTGGAGATAGAAGGCAACCTGCTCCATTGCGCGCACGGGCCACGCACGCTCGTCCCGCCAGCGGTTGCGGCCCATGGTGAAAATCCTGACTTTGGCATCATCGCCCTGCCCGTTCTCCTCGCCCTTCAGCCAGTAGTCGAACCAGCGCAGATGAACTGCCCTGATGTCCAGCACCGCCTCTTGTGTGAACTCCAGATCGCCCAAGCGCGGCTGCGGATTGGCCGACCCGGCATGGTCCCACGGACCCATAAGCAACCATTGATTGCCGCCCCCAGGTGAGCGGGCCGCCATCCCGCTGTACATGTACAGCGCGCCCCACTGGCAGTTGTCAAACCAGCCGGTGATGTGCAATGCAGGCAGGTCAACCAGTTCAAAGTAGTCCTCGAACGACATCTGCTGCCAGTACTCGTCGTAAGTGTTGCGCTCAAGCCACGTGCGCCAATATGTGTTCATGCGCCCGACCACCTTGTCGACATCCTTGAGCGGTCGCGTGCGGATCAGCTTGTTGAAGTTGTAAGGCGAGGCCACGCCCGGCTGATGCGAGGTCAGCGGCTCGAACGGGTAGTGCTGCATCGTGCGCCCGCCGGTCATGTTCAGCCAGCGGAACTGGAAGACGGGGAACTTCCCGTTCATATAGTTCTCATCGTGCATCCAACGCATGCCGCCGGTGACCGAAGTGACGACCGTGGTCAGGTGCGGCGGACGCTCACGTGCGGCAAGCCACTGCACGGTGCCGCCATACGACCCGCCCATCATGCCGATCTTGCCGTTCGACCAGGGCTGTTCCGCGATCCACTCGATGGTGTCGTAGCCGTCCTTGCCCTCATTCACGCGCGGCTCGAAATGGCCTTCCGAATCGAATCGCCCTCGCGCATCCTGAAGCACCACCGCATACCCCCGTGCGCTGAAGAACTGGGCAGCTTCCACCAAGCGGGGCGCGATGTTGTCATAGGGTGTGCGCGCAAGGATGACCGGGTAGGCTTCCGCCGCCGCCGGCAGGTAGATATCGGTCGACAGTTTCACCCCGTCGCGCATCGGCACGGGCGTGTCCCACATAAAGCGAATGTCGTCTTCCAAAACGCCCCAATCCTTTGCTTGCGAATGTGCGATGAGGGGGAGAGCAGGGAGGATTCTCTACCGGCTCTCCGCAGGCTGATGGGAGTAGATGTGCCCCGATTCGAGCGTCTGAGGTTCGAGCAGCTTGGTAACCGTAACGAAGTGTATTCCGCGACTCTTCAGCGACACAATGATCGAAGGCGCCGCCTCGACCGTCGTCTTGTGTATGTCGTGGGCCAGGATGATCGCGCCCGCCGGCGATTCGATGATCCTGGCCGCCACGATTTCAGAATCGCGATCCTTCCAGTCCAGCGGGTCCACGCTCCACAGCAGTATGAAAGGCATGCCTGACACGGCCAGCACATGGTCGTTGAACGCAGCATACGGCGGGCGCAGATGCCGCGTCGACTAGCCGCTCAACGACCCCTCCAGCAGGCCGCGCATGAACAGCTTGCCAAGCAGCAGGTAGACCGCAATCGTGGGCACGCACGCGATCAGCGCGGCGGCCATCTGCAAGTTCCAGGGGATGACGCCCATGCTGGAAAAGTTCTTGATGGCTACGGTAACCGGCGCCCTGGCCGGGTTGCCGAGCACAACCAGCGCCATCAGATACTCGTTCCAGATCCTTGTGCATTGCCACAAACCCACCACCGCAAAGGTCGGCCCCGAAAGCGGTAAAATGATGCGGCGGTAGATGCCGAAAAAGCCACAGCCGTCGATCTTCGACGCGTCCACCAACTCATCCGGGACACTGGCATAGTACCTGTAAAACAGGAGCGACGTGATCGGAATGCCAAAGATGCAGTAGGCCATGATGAGGCCGTTCACCTTACCGTAAAGGCCCATAAACTGCAAGACCCACACCAGCGGGATAAGGATCCCCTGGCCGGGCAGAAACATGCCGAACACGAACAGGAACAGAATCACATTCGAGCCGCGAAAGCCCCACTTGGCGAAAACATAGCCGTTGATCGAGCCAAGAAAAGTTGAAATGATGGCGCCCGGAATCGTGATGCGCACGCTGTTCCAGAAGTTGGAATCCATCTGATTCCACGCCGCGCGGAAGCTGCCCCAGTCGAGGCTCTTGGGCATATTCCAGATCTCGAATGAACTGATGTCTTCGAGCGGCTTCAGCCCGGTCAGGATCATCACATAGAAGGGCACCAGGTAGAAGGCGGCAAATGCGATCAGGACGGCATATTTGGTGCTGCCGGCCAGGAGACGATGCCAACTCATTCTTTCTCCTCACGCAGAACGCTGAGCAGATAGGGCAGGATCAATGGGATGGACAAGACGAGCATGAAGGTGGCGACCGCCGCGCCCAGGCCGTAGCGGCTGGAGCGAAAGGTCTGCTCGAACATATAGAAACCGAGCGAATCGGTCGCAAAACCGGGGCCTGTGCCGATGATGCTGGGAAGCTCGAAGTTGCCGATGGAGCCGGCGCCGGTCAGCACAATTGCGGTAAAGGTGACCGGCCGCAGCATGGGAATGAATACATGACGATAAAGCGCAATCGTGCTGGCGCCGTCAATGACCGCCGCCTCCCGCAACTCGTCGGGAATCGCCCGCAGACCGGCGAGGTACAGGGCCATGACGAAGCCGGAAAACTGCCACGCGCCCATAATCGAGATCGCCAACATGCCCAGCTTGGGGTGCATGTACCAGAGGGGCCGGAAGTTCTCGAATCCCAGGTTGGCGATCAGCAGATTGATCCCCGCCGACGGCACCTGCAGCCAGCGCCAAGCCGTCCCGCTGACCACCGCCGAGACGGCAAACGGCATCAAAAAGACGGTGCGAAAAAACGCTTCTCCCCTGATCCGCTCATTGAGAAGCGCGGCGAGCAGAAAGCCGATGACGATGCACTGCGACATGTAGCCGACCGCAAAGAGGACGAGGTTGCGCAGGTCGATGTGGAAGCGGGGATCGTTGACCAGACGCTGCCAGTTCTTCAGACCGGCAAAGGAGAGGTCGAGCGCTGGGCGGTCCCAGTTTGAGACCGAGATGTACACCGTCCAGCCCATGAAGATGTAGATGAACACGGCCACGGCGATGATGGACGGGGCCAACACCAGGATCGCGACCTTGCGGTCGTCGCGGATCCACTTTGGCAGAAGGGCCGGAAGCGACTTTGCCCTTGCGAAAAGTTCGGAATGCATGGCCCGATTCAGGTGCTTGAATGGGAAGGCGGAAAGCGGATAGAATTGGCGCCTATCCGCTTTCCGTGCGAAGCCTGCGAATCAGTTACTCGCCAATGCTGGACTCTTTGGCGGCCTGAATCAGCTCCTCCTGCGCGCGGGCAACGTCGCCGTGCCCGGTCAGCATGTTGTTCACAATGTTGCCGAGGTCGGTCACAAAGCTCTGCCGCACCAGACCGCCGATGAACGGCAGCAGTTCATGCGTCTGCCAGGCGTCCATCGACTCGCGCAAGTACTCGTCGTAGAGGCCCACGTCGCCGTCCGTGCGCACCGGAATCGAGCCTTTGAGCGGATTGAAGGCGTCCTGTCCATCCCGCGAAGCCACGACTTTCAGCCAGGCGATGGCGTTGTCGCGGTTGGGCGCATTCTTGGGCAAACCGAAGGAGTCGGCTACCCAGACATATTTGCCCTGATGATTCGGGATGTCGGCCCATCCGACCAACTCTTCGATCCCTTCCGACTTGATGAAGCCCCAGAACCAGTCGCCCATCAGAATAATAGCCGGGGTCTCGTCGTAGTCGGCGGCAAAGCGCTCCACCTGGTCGCCCCAGCCGACCTCCAGCCAGTCGCCGGAGGCGTACTCCATCGCCCGCATGTGAAGCTCCAGCGCCTCCGCGACTTCGGGCGCATCCCAACCGACCGAACCGTCGAACAGGCCGAGATAGGTCTCGCCGTCGGTCACGCTGTTGAGGAAGTAGTTGTAGGTGTGGAAGGCCAACGCCCCCGAAGACGCCCCTCCGATGGCCGGGATACCGGCCTCCTTCAACTGTTCCGCCACAACGAAGAACTCGTCCCAGGTTGTGGGCGGCTCGGTGATGCCGGCAGCCTCAAACCTGTCGAGCCGATACCACATGATGTTCTGGCGATGGATGTTCACCGGCACGACATAGGGCGTCCCTTCGTAGGAGACGTTGTCGATCACCGACTGCGGGAACGCGTCATATAGCCCCTCTTCCGAATAGAGGAAATCCAGCCCCTCCATTCTGCCGGGCACGACGTGATCCTCGACGACGCCCACGCCGGCCCAGACCTGGAACGAGTCCGGCGGCTCGCCGCCCAACATGCGCGTCTCCAACACCGTCTTCATGTTGGTGCCGTCGCCCCCGCCGATTGCTGCGTTGTCGAACTCGACATTGGGATAGCGTGCGTTGAAGACCTCGATGATGGCGTTGAGGCCGGCCAACTCGCCGCCACCGCTCCACCAGGAGAATACCTCTACCGTGCCGCTCGGCTCGGCGGCCTCCATCGGCATGTCTGCCGCCGGCTCGGTTGCGACCGGCTGGCAGGCGGCCAAGGCCAATGACACAATAATGAATAGAATCAGGCAAAAGCGTTTCATCGTTCCTTCCCTTCTTGTGAGTGGTTGATGACCAGGCAAGCTCGGCTGTGCGATGTCAATAAAATTAAATTTTTTGTTTCGCGTGGGGCTATTATAGCGTAGGGGTCTCATGTGAACAATCGCGAAAAAAGTGTCAACGTCCTGGCGGCGAAACTTGATGCAGCGTGAACGGGGGAGTAAGATTTCGCGGATGCTGCCTTTCTGTCGACTGGGAATGTGGGGAATCGCGTTCGCCCTTTTGGATTTGCGCTTACTCTCAACTTGCTTGGTGGGGGCAGAGTTATGTTCGCCACTTGTTTAGCGAGGTACGCCACCAGCCAGGAGCATTGAATGTTTGACCAGGATACGTTAAACGAAGCCATTCGGCGCATTGTCGAAATCGCCGAGCCGGAGAGGATCATGCTCTTTGGCTCGGCAGCGCGCGGAGACATGACCCGCCATAGCGATCTCGACCTGCTCATCATCAAGGAGGGGGGAGACGCGCTCGACCTCATGGGCCAGATTTACGAGAGGCTGTACGGGGTGGGCGCCGCGGTCGACGCAATCGTAGTTTCGCCGGCGGATGTGGATCGCTACAAGGACAGCCATGCTCTTATTGTTAAACCTGCGCTGCGAGGTTGACACGTATCCTCTTGCCCTGCATAGGCACGAGGGTGATCTCGCAAAAATGCGAAAAGCTTCTGCCAATGATGGTCGGCGATCTTATAGGTAGTCATCCTACAATTGTCGCCTATCTGACCGAAACACAACAAACGTCAACGAGACCTAAAAACCAAAAAATCGGAAACGAAAAACTGTTCCATCCTGATTCAGACAAACCGCCCTCCCCCCAATCCCAGTACCTTGTGCGAGTGGGGTTACTAAGAACTAAAAACTCGAAACTGAAAACTCAAACCATTACACTTGGATGGCCTATATGCCCTCTTTTGAGGCCGCATACAGGCTATGGCTGAGTAGTTACCTGGCTTAGATGAATCAGAGGTCGGGACCGGGCGCGCCCAGTTCGGCGGACAGTTGCGCGGCAACCTGCATGACGGTCTGGGCGAAGTGGGGCACCTGCTCAAGCGTGATGCGTGTGGTCGGCCCTGAGATGCCCAGGGCCGCGATCACCTGTTGGCGATGATCTTGGATCGGCGCGGCGATGCAGCGTACGCCGGCAAAGGTCTCCTCATCGTCGACCGCATGCCCGTCGGCGCGCACCGCTCCCAGATGACGCTTGAGGAGCGAAGGCTTGGTGATCGTCTTGGCCGTGTAGGCGGTCAGGGGAGCGCTCGCGACCCACTCGGCAGTGACGGCATCCGGCTGCGCTGCCAGCAGCGCCTTGCCCAGCGCCGAGCAGTGCAGTGGGCGGCTAGTGCCCAGGGCGAAATTCACGCTCAGCGCGGCCTGCCCCGGCTTGTGGGCGATGTAGATCACATTATTGGCCTGCCGCACGCCCAGATTAGCCGTCTCCCCGCTCTGATCCCTCAGTTTCGTGAGGAAGTCCACCGCAATGTCCGGCCAATCCAGCAACGTCGCAACCTTGCCGTAGAGTTGGAAGAATTTGGCCGGGTTGGAGGTAAACTCGCGCGTGCGTTCATCCTGCAGCAGATAGCCTTTCGCCATCAAGGTATAGAGCAAACGATAGGCCGTGCTGCGGTCGATTCCGAGCGCCTCCGCCACGTGTGACGGGCGAACGTTGCCGTCCAGCGCCATCTCCAGCGCCACCAGCCCCCGCTCCAGCGATTGCACCAACTGTTGCCCCCGTTTCGGCTGCATAACACTCCTTTGGCGTTGCGTAATTCGCACATGCCGCGTATTTGTATACCATATACGCTTTACTGTCAATCATCAGGACAGACGACCCCGTCCCAAGATTCCAATCCAAAGAAAATGATATAAAATAGATATAGCCAGATTCGAGGCCACTTCCTGGAACGATTTCAGCCCCATCTGGGCCCCCCACCAAGAACTGAAAACCTAAGGATTCAAAACAAGATTCTACAGAAACATACTGTCAATCATCAGGACAGACGACCCCGTCCCAAGATTCCAATCCAAAGAAAATGATATAAAATAGATATAGCCAGATTCGAGGCCACTTCCTGGAACGATTTCAGCCCCATCTGGGCCCCCCACCAAGATGAAAACCTAAGTTCAAAACAAGATTCTACAGAAACATAACCCACTAACCACTGGTCTTCACTATCCCCCGCACCCCCAATAAAAAAACTTGACAAAGCCCACAAGATATGACAGTTCCGCCTCCTCGCCAGCCAGCCGGCAGGTTGAAGTGGTGGCTGCCCCATTCCGGAAGGAACACACCATGGCTAAAACTCCTTGTCAGAGTCTAAAGAAGGATGGAAGCCCCTGTCAGGGACAAGGACTGTCGCAATTCGACAGTTGCTGCATCGCCCACGGCCCTGTCGCCGAAGCCCGCCGGCACGGCATCGCGCCGGTGCCGCGTGGTCATCCCGCCTACCAGTATATGAGAGACGGCGACAGCGACGGCATCGTGTGTGAATGAGGTAGGGCCGCCATCCCCCGCCGCCGCCAGACGACCAGGTTACAGGAGGGACCCATGATCCCAGTCCGCATTGTTGAGAGCATCTTCGACGGCGACATCGGAACCCTTATTTGCGCCTTAATCCCGTTCGCTATTGCGACCTGGTGGATAATACGCGCCCACATACTCCCCGCCAGAAAGTGGAAGCCGCCCCCTGGCCCGACAGAGCGCACCCACTTCTACCGCAAAAAGAATGCCCTGGATGAACATAGACCGCCCACGAGGAACCATTGAGGAGAGGCCCCTGGACGCCGCCGCTTGTTTCCTGGGGAGGGGTGGAATCGGACGGGGGGCCACCGCTGTCGCCGGCTACGCCGTGCCCTAGCGCCCGGGCGCTAGGCAAAGCGATGCGGCAGCCGACACCACGAACAGCTCAATCAGGCCCGCTGGCGCGCTGGCCGTTGTCAGGCCCGCGGCAAAGGCTGGGCGGTTGGAAGTGCATCGTGCAGTCCCTCAAGGAGCACTTAGCGGCGGCCAAGCACCTGAGCCGTACGACGGCAACGGAAACGGCCGTATCACCTGCGCTGAGGCCCGCGCGCACGGCATCGCGCCGGTGCCGCGTGGACATCCCGCCTATCAGTACATGAACGACCGCGATAACGACGGCATCGTGTGTGAGTGAGGAGGACCTGCGGCATGGCAACAGTTGAGCTTCATTGGCAGAAAGTTTCCACCACCGGCGGAGACGAGATTCACCGTTGTGAAGTCAAGGCCCGTAACGGCAAGGACGCGTTGTGCATGGAGGTGCACGGGGGGAAACTGACGGGCGGAATACACATCGTTACTGCCTACTACTGGTTAGAAAACAGCCAGCACCCCATACCACTCTACCCCTTTCGGACATCCGACAGTCTCGATAACGCGAAGACGGCGCTGACGGAGTGGTATTTCGAAAACGCGCCGACGTTGCTGGTGACGCTGGCCGGGTAAGGGCGGGGGCCTGGGGGCGGTGTAATCTGATTATAACTGAATCCAGCTAGACAATTTGATCAATGAAGATCCTAGTTTATCAATGAGGATACTAGCCATGAAACGACTCCTGCTTTTCCCCGCTTTCTTCGTTCTCTTCGCCTTGCTCGCCTGCGGAGGAGGAGGAGAGCCTTCATCTGAACAACCGCCGCCCGCGGCCACCAACACGCCTGTGCCCCCGACCGATACGCCGGTTTCCGTCCCTCATTTCATCGTCAATAGCGAGCAGGTCAATGTAAGAACAGGACCAGGAACCGTATTTTCGATCATCGGGACGGTGGAACAGGGTGATCGCTTCGACATCGGCGGCCGCAACGGCGACGGTGACTGGTTGGAATTCTGCTGCGTGAATGGTCAGCGTGGCTGGATTTACGCGCAGCTCCTGATCGTAAGCCAGGAGACGACTTCGATTCCCCTGGCGCAGAACATTCCACCCGCCCCTACACCCGCCAACACGCCCGTGCCGTCTCCCAACACGCCTACCCCTGCCCCGCAACCACCGCCAGCGCAAAGCGGCAATGCGCTTGAGCTGTACGACGACAACGGCAACGGCAGAATCACCTGCGCCGAAGCCCGTACGCACGGCATCGCGCCGGTGCGGCGTGATCATCCCGCCTACCAGTATATGGACGACCGCGATAACGACGGTATTGTCTGCGAATGAATTTGTCGATTGAGAAGTCTGTACAGAACTGACCGCGTTTAAGGCGGTGTTGGGGCCGCCCAGGCGGGCCAAAAAACACGCTGAGAGCGATTCTAAGCGTGAAACAGGTAGGGCCGCCGCCCCCCAGACGCCGCGAGACGACCAGGTCACAGGAGGGACACATGATCGGAATCCACCTTGTTGAGCGCATCCTCGACGGCGACATCGGAGCCCTTATTTGCGCCTTAATCCCGTTCGCTATTGCGACCTGGTGGATAATACGCATCTACATACGCCCCGCCAGAAAGTGGAAGCCCCCTCAGGTCCGCAAGAGCGCACCCACTTCTACCGCAAAAAGAAAGTCACGGCGCAGAAAAAACCGCCCGACGCCGCGCCCTAGCGCCCGGGTGGAAGAGGCGCTTGTCGACGCAAACACAGGCGGCAGTTTCAAGGAAGTTTTCAGGAAGGGAGAATTACGACATGGCAACGGTTGAACTTATTTGGCAGAAAGTTTCCACCACCGGCGGAGACGAGATTCACCGTTGTGAAGTCAAGGCCCGTAACGGCAAGGACGCGTTGTGCATGGAGGTGCACGGGGGGAAACTGACGGGCGGAATACACATCGTTACTGCCTACTACTGGTTAGAAAACAGCCAGCACCCCATACCACTCTACCCCTTTCGGACATCCGACAGTCTCGATAACGCGAAGACGGCGCTGACGGAGTGGTATTTCGAAAACGCGCCGACGTTGCTGGTGACGCTGGCTGGGTGAGGGCGGGGGCTGAGTTTTTCATTAGGGAACTGTGCTGGTCCCCCCATGCCATACGAGATCCTTGCGCTAGCTACCGCTCACTGGCGATACCTTTTCGATCTCGATCGAATCTCATTTGGTAGCAGGGATGGCTGTCGGCGAACGGCCAGACCCATGAAGATGTCCTGCAACGCCCTAAAGACTCGGCAGGTCCGCCATCGTGATCCGGGGAAGGCTCTGGCGATCATCAAAGGCCACCTGCGCCGCTCGAATAATGATTTCCTCGATGGCTTCTTTCAGGAATCGTTTCTCTCGCCTTGTAAACTCTTCGTCAGCACCTGCAGCTTTCCGTGCATCGTCCCCGCCTTTTGTTGCCGACAATCTACCAATTGTGTCGAGAACGTCTTTACTAATTCCACACTTCTTGGCAGCCGCAGGGCGACCCCCATATTTGTCTTCAAGAACCGTCACGCAGAAATATGCCATCTCCGGTAATTTTGCCCGCCTCAAGCGATATTGATCAAATCGACGCTTCATAATGGCCACGTAGCCATCATCGGGGTAAACCATACCGCTCACTGGGGGAGGGGGATATTGTGGTAGAACCTGAGTTATATTTGCACTTACGCTAACGTCCAGATTGATGACGGCTTCTGCTCTAAGTTCTATTGGGCCGGATGTACGTTCAGGCGGTGATGGGTTCCGGTCCACTATTTCGGCTTCTTTGTAACGCAAACTGAAGCTGCTTGGTCCCCGTCGAAGCGCAGCCTCAAACTCCCAATGTTGTATGAATGGTTCAATGGCTTCGATAGCCTCGTCTTTGTCCGCGTAAAACTTCTTGAACTCAAACCGTGCGATATTGTCTTCCACCGTCAAATCAAATTCCGGCGTCTTGAAATTACGCAAAGGATCGGCGTTTTCGTAACTGACCGAATTTCCGTGCTCGACGGTGTAAATCAGCGCATCGACCTGGGGATCATTCATCTTTCCTCTGACCTCCTACTCATTCACACACTACACCATCCCCGTCCGGATCCCGCATATACCGATAAGCCGGATGGTCGCTGTGCACGGGCGCAATGCCGTGCTCGCGCGCTACACCGACTACGACGTGCGCCGGTTGAGAGACTCCCGATCAGTTGTGGGGGCGGGTTGTATGGCTTTCTCCTAGAGGGACATTTCCCAGCCGCGCACGTTGGCCACAGTTGCTGTGCCGGCCTCGATGACAAATCCCAGCCGGCCAGCCGGGACATGGGGCAACGTGTAGCCCTGGATCAGTTCGTCGTCGACGTAGAGTTCCGCGAACTCGTTGCGCAACAGAAGCCGCCAACGCATTGTCTGGCCCGGTTTGAAGGGGAGCGGCTTGGCGTCTTCGGGTTGGAAGGCGTAGCCGTCTCCGGTAGGTGATGAGTAGGGGCCTACCGTCAGACGATCGTCACTCTGCGCCACAAACAAAGTGCCGGCGCCGATTGGGCTGCCTTCGACGAAGAAGCCAACGCCACCGAGAGGGCCACGTGAAGCGTGAAAGGTCAACTCCGCTTCGAGGATGACCCCGCGCGCCAGGTCGTACTTTACCGGAAGTATCGCCAGTCCCCCTGCCGCAGCAGCCAGGTGCAGGCGCCCGGCCTCGACCGGACATTCAGCGGCTCGCAGGCCGTAGAAGTCACAACCCTCCAGAACTACCGGTAGCGGGCGGCCTCTCAGCGCCTCATTGCCCGGCCACCAGTGCAGGCTCAGGATGCCAGCGGCGTCACAGTGGACTGTTTTGAGCGGCGAGAAGTAGGATTCGCCGCCGGGCTGGCGCGGCACCGTATGGTGGTTGAGGAGCAACTGATCGCCGCAGCGATAGAAGCGAGCAAAGTAGTTGAGGCGTTTGGGGCTATTGCCGAGCAGGAGCCGTTGGTCGGGGTCGAGACGGTACGGGCCTGCCTGCGATTGGGATGAGAGAACGTACATCCCGCATTCGCCGGCCAGCAGGTCCGACAGGTGTCGCGACCCCAAAGCATGTGACTTGCCGACCCCCAGCAGCATGTAGTAGCGGCCGCCAATTTTCTCGACCGCGCCCACCTCGATCCGTTCGCCCCAGAAACCGGTCTCGATTACGGGCGGCGCGGCTCGAAAGTGGCGGCCATCAGCGGATACAACACAGCCGGCGGTGCCACATAGCCCAGGCGGGCCATCTTTGGCAACCGCGGTGAGGAAGCCAATATAGCCCGGTCCATCGTCCCGCGGCAGAACCCAGATGCAATCCCAGCGCTGTTTTGTGAACGTCGGAGACTCTGCATACCAACGGGGGTCGGACCGGCACACATATTCCTCGTCGGGGAGACGCCGCCAGTGCAACAGGTCGTCGGATTCGGCGAAGAATATCTCCTGCACCCCGTTGCGTTCTTCGGAGAAGTTGAGCATGAACTGTTCGCCGGCGCGCCAGACCATGCCGGTGCCCAGCCAGTTGGCGTCCGTGGCCTTGTGGATGATGGGCCCCCGGTCGTCAAAGTGGACACCGTCATCGGCAGTGGCGACACTCATGCCATCATAGCCGCCGCCGGCGCGGGTGCGGTGAAGATAGAAGAGGTAGTGCGTGCCATCGTGGTAGTACAGCCAGGTATCCCACAAGCGGGCCACGATCTGCGGTTTGAAAATCATGTTCTCTTCTCACAATGCAAACTGCGTTGGCCGGTTTGCGACCGAGTCAGGGGCGCAGGGGGAGAAAGGCCCAAGCAGGCAACTTCACCTACACTTTCAGGCCCGTTCCCATCAGCCCTTCGACGTAGAACCTACCCAAGAAAACAAAGAGGATGACCAGAGGCAATGAGGCGATCACATAGCCGGCGAAAAGCGGGCCCCAGACGGAAAAGCTCACGGCCGTTCCGTGTGCACCCCCGGACGTCAGCTGGTACAGCCCAACTGTAATCAGCTGCTTGGCCTTGTCGGTGACCGCCACCAGAGGCCACAGGAACCAATTCCACGTCCCGATAAAGTTTACAACCGCGAGTGTGGCCAAGCCGGGTAGCGACAAGGGTAACGTGATCCAGGTTATCTCGCGTATGACGCCGGCGCCATCACAGCGGGCTGCTTCGTAGAGTTCTTCGGGTATGCCGGCAATAACGGCGCGCATGAGAAAGATGCCGAAAACGGGTCCGTTTGCAAGGTTAGGGATGATCAATGCCCAGCGCGTGTTGATCAGTCCGAGTTCGTGATAGAGCATATAGCCGGGAACAAAGGAAAGGACCCAGGGTACCATCAGAAGCGCGATGATGGCATAGAAGAGCGGCTCGCGAAACGGGAAGCGCATGCGGGCAAAAACGTGTCCGCAGGTCAATGACTGGAGGAGTACACCCAGCAGCCCCGCGCAGGCCACAAAGACTGTGTTTATAATGTATTCGCTCACGACCAGCCAGGCGGCTCCATAATTCCCCAAACGTAAAGGATGGCTGGGCACCCAGCGTTCGTGCATGAACTGCAGTGGGTTCTTGAAGGAGACGACCAGCATCAGGTAAATTGGAACCAGCGCCAGAATTAAAATGAGCACAATCGCGGTATGTAAGCTTATCTGAGGGCGCCACCAAATGCGCGGCACGTCCCTACGCTGCCGGCCGGATAAAATGGCACGCATCTCGTTTCTCCTTCTTGCCTGTCGGGATGGTCTAGCGCCCCGCTTCGTCCTCACTAAAGGGGCGCACGGATCGGTTGACAGTCAGCGTCAAAACCATAGCGATCACAAATAACATCAGCCCTATTGCCGACCCGTAGCCGAACTGTTGGGTCAAGAAGGCCCGTTTGTACATAGTGAGACCGGGGACCGTGGTGACAAACCCCGGGCCGCCATCGGTCAGTACGAGGATGGTGTTGAAAGCCGTAAGGCCGTGGATCACAGCCAGTATCGCCAGAAGCCGCACCTGACCGAGTACCAACGGCAGGTCAATGCGCAAGATCCGCCGCAGCCCCGTACAGCCGTCCAAAAGGCACGAGTCGTAGATTGATGCTGAGATTTGGGCCAGGCCACCCAGGTAGATCAGCGTGCCGATGCTGGACACCCAGGGGAATCCTACGCCCATGACAGCATAGAGAGCCGTAGACGGTTCCCCAAGCCAGTTGTGGGCCAGCATATCCAGGCCGATACTCTTGAGAAGCATATGGACCGGACCAAACTTCGGGTCATAGATATGTTTCCACAACAAGATCGTGACCAGACCCGGCGTGAGCATGGGGATTATGATCAACAACCTGTAAAATCCCTTGGCCACCATCGAGCGTACCGAGTAAATCATTTCGGCCATCATAAATGGCACGACCATATTTGAGAACAGGCCAAAGAGAATCAGCTTGCCCATGTTCGAGACTTCGCGTACCGTTTCGGGATAGGCAAAGTAGGCCCGGAAGTTGCTCAGACCCACATAGGTCGCATCTGTACCCGGGGCCCATTCGTAGAAGGAGCGAATCAGACCGAGGACCGGCGGGTAATACATAAAGACAATCAGCATGAGAAAGGTTGGCGCCAACAGTGCATAGGCTTGCCAGGCCTTTCGCATCTCAGCCCAGGTCGTGCGTGCTTCGCGCTTCCCGGCTCTTGCGTTACTGTTCAAGGGTTCTTGAGACTTGTCCAGGGTCTCATCTGCTGTCAAATTGTGAGACATAGTCAACCCTTGCGCTAGCCAAAGATTTTTTTCTGCTCCTGCTCCTCGGCAGGGGTCAGCGGTACTTCCACCACGATATCTTTGCCCACCTCGATCAGCCGGCCGATACTGATGACCCTCACGTGAATCTCAGCTTTGTCCTGCAAATCGTACTTGGTCAGTGGATTAGGTGTAAAAGTGATTTGCGCCATGCCTTTCTCATCAGTGTAGACCCACTCCGGAATCAAGAGCCCGCTGCCAGTATCGAGCCACGACTGCAACAGGTCATTGGCACGAGGTTGGCCTTGCTCAGTTACCTGCACAGTGAGTACGATGCTGCTCTTACCATCAGGGGCTACACTAGGGGGATTCAAAGTCGTCTCAATGAAGATCCCGCCGAGGCGCGCGGTAGAGAGCGCCCAATCCGTCCCATAGACCATCACAACGACTAGCGCTACGCCAACGATCCAGAGATGCAATCTACCTGACACTCCCCTTCTCCTGTCAATATCCAGAGCACTGAGAACTGAAATTATGGGAACTCATTTTACACAGAAGTTTGCCGGGTCGATAGCAACTCCTGATCACTTTGTGGAGGCTCTGCGCGCGTTTGGCAGGCTGGAGCTACCCATGGTGTGTACGGGGAAAACCTGCCATACGCTCAAGCCCTGTCTGAACAGATCCTGTTCGTACTGTAGGTGTCTACTGGGTAGTGCGAGAAAGAAAGGATATGGAACCGTCCGGCCAGGTTCCATATCCTTCGTAAGGGCGCTGCCTGTTCGGCGCTATGAACTTTCTTCCAGGGCCTTGAGGTCTGCCTCGTACCGGTCGGCGCCGTCTTCATATTCCTGTTGTTGGCGTGCAAAGAAGGTCTCTTCATCGATGTCGCCAAGCACCCAGGACACAAGCAGCGGGCGCCAAGTCATGAAGTGGGTCGCATCCCAATACAGGCCCTGCCCCCACCAGGCAATACTGTACTTGTATATGGGCAATCTGATCTGGCCGATCTCTTGCCACATTGGCCCGAGCGGAGCGTCCTTGGCAGATGGTATGCGGTATTGGTTTTCGTTGATGAGGAACGCGTTGTTCTCCGGTTCCGTGAGCCACTGCCACCACAGGAGCGTTTCGTCGAGAGTGTCTCGAGATGCGACCGAACTCTTGAGCATAACCAGGTCCGGGCCTTGGACGGCCTGCACGAGATTCCCCGGCACCTTTCCATCACCGGCCGTCAAACCCAAGGGATCGCTGGCGCCGGGCAAATCGGCTGTAGGCGGAATGTCCTGGCTGTTGGGCATCGGGGGCGGGAGGAAGCCCCGTTCGAATTCAATCGTGGGGTCGTTGGCCAGCAGCGAGAACTCCCCGGTAGCGCGATATTGCATGGCCGCGCCGCCGGTGCGGAAGAGCAGGTCCAGGTCGGTGGTCGAAAAACCATCGACCCAGGAGTTGGCCAACTCAAACATCTCCTGCCAAGCGCGGCGGTAGATCGGCGTGTTGGGCCCAATCAATCCCTGCCTGAAGGCTGGCAGAGCCTCGTCGGCGCCGACGAAGAAATCGCCATTCAGATCCATCTCGACGCAGAG
This sequence comes from Caldilineaceae bacterium, assembly GCA_965221345.1. Taxonomy (GTDB): domain Bacteria; phylum Chloroflexota; class Anaerolineae; order Caldilineales; family Caldilineaceae; genus Bin5. The sequence continues at coordinate 1,569,753 of CBDCSD010000002.1, read as the reverse complement.
ATCCTGCATCATGGTGGGCAGAATTTGCAGGGCCAGAGGCCAGGCATTGCCGGACGCGCCTTCGCGCCACCACGGCGCCAGCCCGTCGCCCAACTCTTTCAGCGCTCTGGCTACTTCCTTTTCCTCTGTCCAGGTCACCGGTGGCTCCAAGCCATATTTCGCAAACGACTCCTTGTTGTACGCCAGCCCAACCTCAAGATTGGGCCAATACGACAATATGGGAGCGCAATATTCGAGGCCGTCGCCGTAGATCAGTGACTTCATATAGCTCTCGTAGAAGGTATCCCGCCAGCGGTCATACTGCGGCGCGAACGGATTGGGTTGGTCCAGATACTCCCCAATCGGCAATGCCCAGCCGTTCTGTACCGGGACGTCGTGAACCGACCACACGAGTTCCGGTGCCTCCCCCGCAGCGACAAGCGGCGTGAGCCAAGCCGGATAGTCGGCGGACCTTTCCCCGTGGATGGGCATCTCGGCGAAGGAAATCAGAATGTCCGGGTGCTCCTCGGTAAAGCTTTCCGCAAGGATGCGCGAGGCGTTCTGTACCGTGGGGTGTTCAGCTGATCGGCTTGTCCATTCGGTTGGATTGTAACTGGTGCTAAGCCAACAGGTGATCGTCTTAGGGGCTTGGGCAGTGGTCGAGTCTTCCGCCGACATCTCGCCAGCGGTCTCCTGTGCAGCTGGCGTCGCGCAGGCAGAGATCAGTGCAGCACCACTCGCTGTGCCGGCCAGCGACAGGAACTGTCGTCTACTGAAACGTCTCTTGTCCATACCTCGCTCTCCTTTCACTTGCATGGCTGAAATTGCAACCGATCCATGGTGAAAACGCGATCGAAATAGCCAATAGGCGCCCTCCTCTTCCATCTACGTCATGTCGCTCTTTTGCGAAACCGGGCAGGTCTCAAAACCGGGCAGTTCTGGTCCCGTGCCTGAAATTGGGGCTGGCAACTGGCTCTTGACAGTTCAATGACGCACATCTGAACATATTATTGAGGTAACTACTAAGCGATATACGGTGCCTGTGTGGACCAGACCTTCATTCACGCCGGCATTCAGGCTATCTCATCGTGAATTCGTTGGCAGCCGCCACTTTGGATGAGCCGCACTGCTGGAATTACGGCGTCCGGTGGGTGAGGGATGGTTTTGGACGGGGGCGTTGCGGGGGCGGAGCCCCTGCACAAGGGAGGGCCGAAGGCCCGACCGCCCAGAACTGCAGTGGTCAGTGGTCAGTGGTCAGAGACTGCGGCGATTGATTGAGGATAGGTGTGAAGAAAAGTGAGGAGAGAGTGAAACACCTGCCACGCCTGAGTCAGGGTGGCACTGGCTGAGTAGTTACTTATTGAGTATAATTGACCTTCTGTCAACGTGTCTGTAAGGGTCCCGCCCCCCGCCGGCGCGCTTGCCCAGGCAAGACCCAAAACAATACCAAATACATAGCGTATCTTCTTGATTGAGCAGGCAGGCGCGTCGGCACAGCCACTCCTGCACGCGGCCCGATCTGTGCGCGCGCCCTTTGACATCTGCTCATATTATGTTACTATTTTGCCCCAATAGTCTTTCCTGCCTCACCGTCGTTGGCCTGTCAATGCTCTTGCCATTGCTGTGGATGATCTCCACCTCGCTCAAGGATCCGGGCGAAGTATTGTTGCTGCCGCCCAAGTGGATCTCGATTCCGCTGCAGTGGGGGAACTACCCTAAACTCTTCGAAGTGCTGCCCTTTGACCTCTTCCTCATGCGTCAGTTCTATCTGACCAACCCGCAAGAGCTGGTGGAGGCGGCGCGCATTGACGGCTGCAACTTCATCCAGATTTATTACCGCATTTTTCTGCCGCTCTCCAAGCCTGCCCTGGCCACACTGGGCATCTTCACTTTTCTCGGCTCCTGGAACAATCTCATGGGCCCGTTGATCTTCCTCACCAAGGTCGAGACCATGACCATCACCCTGGGACTGACGCTGCTGACCAATCAGGCGGGCGGGCGCTGGGAGTTGATCCAGGCCGGCGCGGTCATCAGTATTTTGCCGATCATCGTGATGTTCTTCATCGGCCAGGAGCACTTCATTCAGGGCATTGCGCGTACCGGAATCAAGGGGTAGGCCGGTGGCGCGCGGCCGGTTACTGACCACCGACAACTGGCGGCTGCAGTTATGATTCGCATCGGACTGATCGGCTGCGGCGGCATGGGCCAATCCCACCGCGCGGCGTTCCAGAAACTGCAGGGCCGCGCTCTCTTCACCGCTGCGGTCGACCCGGACCTGCCGCGCGCGCAAGCGACGGCCGATTTGATGGGCTGCGACACGGTCGCGGCCGACTATCGCCAAATCCTCGACCATATCGACGCCGCCATCCTCGCCGTGCCGCACCATCTCCACCATCCCATCGGCATCGACCTGCTGCGCCGCGGCAAACATCTGCTGATGGAGAAGCCGCTGGCCAACTCGGAAGCAGAATGTCTGGACCTGATCGAGACGGCCGAGCGCGCCAACCGCACCCTGATGGTCGCCTACTGCATGCGGTTTCACCCGATCGTCGTCGAGATGGAGCGCGTGCTCAAGGCCAGAACCTACGGCGACCTCTTCCAGCTTTCGATCTGGACCGAACAGCATACCCAGGGCGAGCCGGGCAGCTGGATGCACCGCAAAGAGACTCTGGGCGGCGGCCAACTCTTCAGCCACGGCTGCCACTACATCGACATCCTGCTCGCCTGGATGGGGCAGCCCGTTTGCGGCACCCATATCGGCACCAACTTCGGCACGCCGTGGATGGAGGGCGAGGGCACATCCAACGTCTCTCTCAAATTCGCCAACGGCGCGCTCGGCTACCACTTCGGCACATGGGGCGCCAAAGGCACGCGGCTCAAATACTCATTTCACGCCCACTGCACCGAGGGCATGTTGGAAGGGCAGATCAGCCAGGGGAGATTGCTGCTTCATCAGGGCGCGCTTGAAGCGGAGAAAGGCGGCGAGCAACTGTTGTTCGAGACGGCGGTGGGCAAGCATCTCGAGAATGAACTGATCCACTTTGTCGACTGCCTGGAGCATGGCAGCCGTCCGCTGACCGACGCCCGCCGCAGCCTGCAAAGCCTGCGCGTGATCTGGAAGCTCTATGAAGCTGAAGCGCAGGGCGTGGTGGCCGACCTGCGCGCGATTGACAACGGGTGAAGTTGAACAGACCCGTAGGCTAAATGTCCACGATGACTGGAGTTTGAACTAAACGAGCGTCAACGTCTGGACCGGTAGCGACTTCGCTTCGAGCGTCGACAGATTGGCAACTTTACTGGCATGGTCGATATCGATGCCGACAAGTTGGCCATTCTCATCGAAATCCAGAATAATTCCTGGGGCGACCTCTGTGGAATCCGCACTCAGTTTTTCGGAGAGGTCAATATAGAGGGAATCCGTGTCAGGATAGTAATGGAATTTCATAGGGCTATCTGCGACTATGGTCTGAAACTTCGGTCGGGAAACGCATTGTGAACGGTCTCGCCATCTTCTAATGTGATAACGCGCAAATAGGTGCCGAGTTCAGGAATAAATCCCCAAAATCGTATTCGATCATCGTCAGGTTGCGCTTCGAAATAGATCGGCTCTGCCAACACGTTTTCGCACCAGGATCGTTTCATGTATGGCCGTTTGCGCAGGACTTGCTCTTCAAAGTAACGTGTCGTTTTCACAAATGACCAACACACCTCTATCGACAGTGAGAAGCCCGATTAGCCTCTTAAGTATACTACAGGACTGGATGCAGATAAACTCGCACATTATGGAGACCACAGACAGATGCGGGAGAAAAACGCAGATATGACTACATCAATGGCGCGCTCGACAGCGAACTTGCGGTTCGCTGTCATCGGCTTCGGCCGGCGCGGGCGTTACCACATGGAGAGCCTTGAGGCGATGGAGGGCGCGACGGTTCGCTGCGTCGCCGTGTCCGACCCGCGCGATCCCACCGCCGAGGAAGAGGAGCGCTTTGGCCGCTCCTTTTACAACGACTACCGCCAGTTGCTGGCGAAGACGCCCGACCTCGACTTCGTGCTTGTCGCCAGCTATGCCGTCGATCATGTGGAACATGCGCTGGCCGCGCTGCAACGGGGCATCCCCGTCTTCCTCGAGAAGGCTGTGGCCAGTTCCTGGGAGCAGACGGTGGAGCTGTATCAGGAGGTGGTCCGCCACCGGTATCCCCTCTTTATTGGCTTCAATCTGCGCCGCTTCCCCGCCACGCTGGCCATGAAGCGCATCATTGACGAGGGCAGCCTGGGCCGCATCCAGAGCGTGCTGGGGCACATCAACACCGGCAACCGCTGGTCGCAGGGCGTGTGGGAGCGTTTCAGAACGCCGCCCTCGTCGACCCTGGTCGAAGGCAAACTCACCCACGACACCGACACAGTCCAGCACTGCCTGGGCGCAGAGGTCGTGGACTGCACAGCCACGATCACGCGCAACATCTGGACCGAAGGCGACTTTACGCCCATGACCGCAGGCGACGTCTGCTCCATCTCCGGCCTGCTCGCCAACGGCGTTCTCTACACCTTCCATCTCACCACCGCCGGGCCGGATTACGAGCGGCGTTACATCGTCAACGGCACGGCAGGGCAGGTGGAAGTGGTGATGCATACGGTGCGGCCAGGACAACCGCCAGCCTCGGTAACCCTCTGGCGCAACGGCGAGGAGCCGCAATCGATCGAACTGCCGCCGGCAGTCGGTGGGCACGGCGGCGCCGATTTCCGCATCCACCGCGACTTTGTCGCCTGGCTGCAGTCCAACCCGACAGGCCCCTACGACCCGCGCTCCATCCTGACCGGCATGATCATCCCCACCGCCGCGCAAGACTCCGTGGCGACCGGCCGCCGCATCGACTGCGCCGCGCGCCTGCGTCAGGCCACCGCCGGCGGGGAGTGAGAAGGGGCAGGGGCTTTCTTCCTCTCTCCCTTTCACTTTTTCCTCGTTCTTGAAGGGAGTTTCGCTATGCGTAGTTATCGTGTAGGCGTTGTCGGGCTGCGCCGCGGTCTTGGCCCGGCGCGCGTCTTCGACCTCATGCCCGACTGCCGCGTCGTCGCCGGTTGCGACATTGACGCTGCCGCCCTCGAACAGTTCGGCGCGCTCTTCCCCCAGGCCCATCTGTGCAGCGCGTACGACGAGATGCTGGCGCACGGGTTGGATATAGTCTTCGTCGCCTCCCCGGTTCCCCTGCACTGCCAGCACACGGTGGCCGCGCTCGAGGCCGGCTGCCATGTCCTGCAGGAGGTCACGCTCGCCACCAATATGGACGAATGCCGCCAGCTCCTCGCCGCGGTGCAGGCCCACCCGCGCCAGAAGTTCATGCTGGCCGAAAACTGCTGTTACTGGGCGCATATTCTGAGCTGGCGGGAGATGTGGGGCCAGGGCCTGTTGGGCGACTTCATGTATGCCGAGGCCGAGTACATCCACGATACGCGCCATCTGCTGCGCGAGGCGGACGGTTCGCCCACCTGGCGCGCGTCGATGCCGCCCATTCACTACTGCACCCACAGTCTCGGCCCGCTGCTCAAAGTGACGGGCGAGCGCTGCGTCGCGGCCAGCGGCATGAGCGTCACCATCGGAACCGGCAACCTGCCCGTCCGTGTCAAATCCGGCACGGAGGTGGCGATTCTGCAGACGGCGAGCGGCGGCGTGATCAAGATCCTGGTCGCATTCGGCATCACCCGCGAGCCCATGTTCCACTACTATTCGATCTACGGCACCGACGGCGTCCTCGAGACCTCGCGCCCGCCGGTCAGCCCGCTGCAGACCAATGCGTATCTGGCCTCGGTCCCGCACCTGCGCAACATGGTCGAGCTGCCGATTACTGAGAACGTGACCGATGCGCCGGCCGCGGCGACACAGGGCGGACACGGCACTGCCGAGTACACGATGGTCCAGGATTTCGTGGCCTGTATCCGCGACGATACACCGTCTCCGCTCGACATCCACGCCGCGCTGAGGATGGCGCTGCCCGGCCTGTGCGCGCATGAAAGCGCGCTGCAAGGCGGGCAGATGGTTGAGATACCGGATTGGGGGGGTTGAAAAGGGAAAAAAGAGTACTGTGCCAGCATTGCCCGCCATCGGGCTGTAAATTCCCTTTAGCAAAGTAGCTGTCTGCAAAGCTGGACGGCAATGTTGAAGAGATGTACAATTGTTTCTGCGCGTGTCAGCGAATGCAGGACAAGAGGCTGCATCAATCAGATAGGGAAAGGCCTTGATTGCATTTTGGGCAATTCGCGCGTAGGAGGACAACAAATGGGCACAGTTCGGGCGAAGTTGGTGTCTCTGGCGCATCGGTTTTTACTGTGGACACTGCCGGAATTGCGGCGTGCCGTGGATGAAATGGTAGAAGATGCCGGCCGATCACGAGAATTCTATCTGCGTGAAATTATTGAGCGCGGATTGGAAGAAACCGAGGATTATTACTTGGCGAGTGCATCGGTGGATCGGATTCGTCAAGGCGTAGAGCGAACCTACAGTGATGAAGAGATAAGAGCCGATCTTGGCTTGGACGATAAGGTACGCTCCCGCCTCTAGGCGCCAGTTGCGAAAATTAGACAGGCAAACAGCGCAACGTATCCAGGAGGAACTGACCGAACGTATCGCGTTAGCCTCTGATCCACGACAGTTAGGCCGCGCGAAGATGTTGAAGGGTGATATGAGTGGGCTTTGGCGCTTTCGCGCTGGAGACTATCGTATCATCTGCGACGTTCAGGATGATGACAATATTATTGTGGTGCATCGCATAGGGCATAGACGCGAGGTGTACTAACGACATGTCTGCCATCAGAGCGGTGTAGCGATAGCGGACACATTTCTGCCTTTGGCAATCTCTGTTCCACTCTCCGCAAAAGCGCAAGCGTCCCAGCAAAACTGTTGGGACGCTTTTTACATCAATACGCGCACAAGGGGGACAGCGGGCCTGTATCGATTTCCCTACGGCCGCAAAGCCGCTACAGTTGACTCCGCATCGCGGCCGTGATCTGGTCCATCGCCAGGATCATGTAGCCGCAGTCGTCTCCCACCTGTAACCACTGCACACCGCGCCGGGCCATACCGAGCGCAAAGCGGGCATCGGGCGCCATGCCGGCCCCCACGAACAGACCGGCCGCACGCGTGCGGGTGATGATGCTGTCCACCGCCTCGATTACGGTCGGATGCTCCACATCGCCCAGCAGCCCCAATGACGCCGAGAGATCCCAAGGCCCCAGCGCGATCGAGTCGAGCCCGGCGATGGTCAGGATCTCGTCCAGGGCGGCGAAACCCTGCGCGTTTTCGATCTGGACGGACACGAAGATCTCCCGGTTGGCCCGCTCGGTGTAGGCGTTGCCGCCGTCGCGCCCATAGTTGGCGGGCACGCGCGGTCCGTAGCCGCGTTCGCCCAGGGGCGGGTAGCGACAGCTGTTTACCACGTCCTGCACTTCGGCGGCCGAGCGCACCTGCGGCACGATGATCCCGTCCGCGCCCGCGTCCAGCACCGGTTTGATGAAGGGTGTGCCGCTGCCGGGAACGCGCACGAGGGCAGGCTTGTTTCTCGACTTTGCCGCCAGCAGATGCCCGCCCAGCGCCTCCGCGCTCATCATGCTGTGCTCGAGGTCGATCCAGAAAAAGTCGACCGAATCGCCGAGCGCGTCGGTGGCGTGCGGGTCGGTCAGCGTGATCGAAGCGCCGATACAGATATCGCCCGCCGCCATTTTGGCGCGGAAGGCCGCAACTGGTGAGGGTTGGGTTTCGGTTGTCATGGTTCCCTGCGTTGGGAGTGGTGGTTGGATTGGACGGCGGTTGTGGCGCAGTGCGCAGATGAAGTGTTCACCAATTCTGATGAAAAGACAAGCTGACGTTGGTGAGGAGATGAGGAGAGAGGGAACATCACCTGCTATTCGATCAGACTGCCTGCGGCCGGGAGCGTTCGACCTTGATCTGATCTTCGTTTTTGCGCGCCTGCGCCAGATCATAGGCGGTTTGCCGCTGCAGCCAGAATCCGGCGTTCGACCAGCCGGCCTTCTCCAGGCGAATGGCCATTTCTGGTGAAATGGCCGCGTGGCCGTTTAGTACGCGCGAAAGCGTGTGGCGGGCCACGCCCAACACCTTTGCCGCTTCAGTGATGTTCAGGCCAAGCGGGGCCAGGCAGTTTTCCTTTATGCTGCGGCCAGGATGCGGCGGATTTTTCATAGCCATGATTGCCAGCTCGTGTCAGTGGTAGTCGACCAAGTCGCCTGATTCTGCCCTGACGAAGCGGTGGCGACCACTCAGCCAATTTTCCTAGAGTACACTGCATGATAGACCGAGTGCCAAGTTTATTTTACCACTCGCCCGCCGTCCCGTGATATGATTGCCCGCACCGGCAGGCGGTGTGTACCTGGAGAGGCGCTATGATCACCTCAATTCGGCTTGTCAATTTCAAGAACTTCGCCGACGAGACGCTACGCGTCGGTCCCTTCACTGTCATCGTTGGCGCCAACGCCAGCGGTAAGAGCAATATCCGCGACGCGTTCCGTTTCTTGCACGGCATCGGCCGCGGCTATACGCTGGCTGAGATTATCGGCGGGAAATACGGTGTCGGCGGCCAGGTCGAGTGGGCCGGGATTCGCGGCGCGATGAATGAGATCATCCGCTTCGGCCAGCCTTCGTTCTCGCTGCAGGTCGAGGTGGAAGACCTCACTTATACGATCGAGACCGGCAGAGATGAAAATAAGGACGGGGCTTTTCATGTGATAAGGGAATCTCTCTGTTCCGGTGTGAGGACGATCTACACGAGCCATCCGGGCCCCGGCGACCCTGTCCATGAGCAGGGTGACGACATGCACCTGCTTTTGCGTATGGAAAAGACCCGGACACAGAGAAAGTATGGTGATCGAATTGAAGTAAGGCCAGACCAGCCGGCGCTGACCCAGATACAGGAGCGCAAGAATATTTTGAGGGATCACAAAGAAACCGCCGAGCAAGTTACGCAAGTCCTCGCTAACATGCGCTTCCTGGACGTGGAGCCGCAGCGTATGCGGCAGCCCGCTTTCCCCGGTCAGACCGTAATGGGCGATGGCGGCGAGCACTTGCCAACCGTGTTGCGGGCGATCTGTGAAGCCCCGCAGCGTAAGGAGACGCTGGTTGAATGGGTACGCGAGTTGACGCCAATGGATGTGCGGGACTTCGAGTTTCCGACCGACCCCTCCGGTCGGGTCCAGCTAGTTTTCCGCGAAGCCAACGACAGGAGGGTGTCCGCCTACGCCGCGTCGGACGGAACGCTGCGATTCCTGGCCATGCTGGCTGTGCTGCTCGGACCGGATCCGGACGGTCTTTACTTCTTCGAGGAGATCGACAATGGAATCCATGCGGCGCGGCAGTGGCTACTGCTGGAACTGATCGAAAAGCAGACCGCAAAGAATGGGATTCAGGTCGTCACCACTACTCATTCGCCGGACCTGTTGACAGTGATGAACGATGAGACGTTTAAGAACACCTCCGTAGTTTGCCGCCTGGAAGATGCGGATGACGCCATTATTCGTCCCGTCGCCAAACTGCCACGGGCAGGGGAGTTGCGCAAGTCCCAAGGGCTGGGCAATCTCCTTAGCGGTGGTTGGATGGAGGACGCTCTCGCCTTTACCGAGGGGTATGACGAAGAGGTGGGGAAGTGAGGGTCCTCATCATCCCAGAAGATTTCGAAAAGGACCAGTACATTCTGAAACCGATTTTCGAGCGGATCTTCCAGTCCATCGGTAAGCCCAGGGCACGGGTTCGAGTGTGCCAAAACCCACGTCTGCGCGGCATTGATCAAGCACTGAATTCGGAACGCATGTTGGAAATCGTAGAGCGGTATAAAGGGATGACGGATATTCTCATACTTTGCGTCGATCGCGATGGCGAAATAGGAAGGCGTCAGAGACTCGATCAACTGGAATTGCTATGCGGCGCCGCAACCGGATTTCTGGCCGTAAACGCTTGGGAAGAGATCGAGACGTGGGTCCTGGCGGGCCTGGATCTGCCCAATGAATGGCGGTGGGTGGAGGTCCGCGCCGCGATCCATGTCAAGGAAGTATATTTTGAGCCGCTTGCCATCCTTCGTGGCCTGTCCGACAGTCCCGGTGGCGGTCGCAAGCCTTTGGCCGAAGAGGCAGCGCGCCGCATCGACGCCATGCGGCGAAAATGCCCCGAGGATTTTGACCACCTTGCCCTGCGTCTCGCAGAAGCCAGTGGATAGCGATTTCCAACCACTTACCAATACAGCAAATCTCAACGACACTACACATCCCGCAGCAGGAGCGCCCCATGACCGCACCCTCCATCAAGACAACCGTCGTCGGCAGCTATCCCTTGCCAACCTGGCTGGCCGCCTATCCTTCCGCCCCCAATCTGCGCGACGCGATTCTCGTCGTCCTCAAGACGCAGGAACTGGCCGGGCTGGACGTGATCTCCGATGGCGAGTTGACCCGCTTCGACGTCAACCATCCTGAGACGAACGGAATGATCGAATATTTCGTGCGGCCGATGTCCGGCATCTCCAGCCAGATGGGCCGTAAGGATGTGTCCGATTTTCGGGCCCAGCAGGGGATGGGCTTTCGCACGCAGCCGGCCGGGGTGGTGGAAGGGCCGATCGACGAAGGCGAACTGGACCTGCCTTCCAGCTGGCAGATGGTGAAGGAGCTGACCACTGCCCCGCTCAAGTTCACCGTGACCGCGCCCTACATGCTGGCGAAAACGCTGCTGGACCGCCACTACGGCGATCTGCCCAGCCTGACTATGGCCATCGCTGATGTGCTGCGCCGCCAGGTCGAGGCGATTGACGCGGCGGTCCTGCAGGTGGACGAGGCCAATCTTACCGGCAACCCTGAGGATGCCGCCTGGGTGCACGAGCCGATCAACCATGTGCTGGACGGCGCGCGCGGCGAACGCGCGTTGCATCTCTGCTTCGGCAATTACGGCGGCCAGAGCATCCAGAGCGGCTTCTGGGCCAGTCTGCTCGGCTTCCTCAACAACCTGCACGTGGACCACCTGGTGCTGGAGTTCGCCCGCCGCGGCTATGATGAGCTGGAGGTCTTCACCGACCTGCGCGAGGGTGTTGCTCTGGGGATCGGAGTTATCGACATCAAGGACAACGAAGTGGAAAGCCCGGATGAAGTCGCCCGGCGCGTTCAGCACGCGGTCGACCTGCTTGGCGCCGAGCGGGTCAAGTGGATTCACCCCGATTGCGGTTTTTGGATGCTGCCGCGTTCGGTTGCCGACCGCAAGATGCAGACGCTGGTGGCAGGGCGGGATCTCTTCCTGGGGCAAACGCCGGGGTAGGACACGCTCTAAACCAATATGGTAATCTGGCAATCGTCCCTTTCCAGCGCCTCCGGTTTCAATGCGACTCCGAGCCCCGGTCTCTGGGGCGGTTGCATGCGCCCATTCTCCACCACAAATGGGTGATCGACCAGGTCCAGATAAAATCCCAACGTAAATGCCCGCACGATTTCCTGCATCCAGGTATTGGTGGCGTGGGCGGCCAGGTGAAGGGAGGCCGCCAGCGTTACCGGGCCGGTGCAGTCGTGGAAGATCACGCCCATGTTGTTGGTTTCGGCCATGTCAGCCGTCTTGCGCGCTTCGGTGATGCCGCCTGCCCAGGTCACATCCGTCATCACCACATCACAGGCATCCGCGCGTAGCATCTCTTCTACCGCGTAGCGATTCATGAGCAGTTCGGACGCACAGATGGGGGTGCGAGTCGAACTGCGCAACTTGGCCAGCGTGCGCGGGTTGTCAGGCTTCATCAAATCCTCGAGGAGGACCGGCTTGTAGGGCTCGAGAGCCTCCGCGATGCGGCGGGCGGGCTGAAGAGCCCAATAGCCGTGTCCCTCCAGAATAATATCCATCTCCAGGCCCACAGCGTCCCGGACCTGCCGCCACGGCCGCAAACCTTCGTCGATCTCTGCAAACGAGATCGTCTGGCCGTGATTGGCGAGGGCGAACCGATCAAAGGGCCAGATCTTCATGGCGCGGATTCCCATATCGAGGAGCGAGCGGGCAAGTTCACCGGCATCGCCGCCGGGCTGCCAGGCCTCGAAGTCGCGATAGGGGCCAGTTGCAGCGGTGTCCACTTTACGCGAGATATCCGGCGTTTTATGGCCGTACCCTGCGGAGGCGCAGGTGTTGTAGACCGGCACGCCCTCCGGATTGCTCGTCCCGCCGAGAAGCTGCCAGATCGGCCGGCCCAACTCCTGGCCCAGAATATCCCACAGCGCCACATCCACCGCGGACAGGCAGCGCATCTCCAGCCCTTTATTGCCGTAGATGTGGGAGTTTTCGTAGGCGCGGCGCCAGAAGGCCTCGATCTGGCGCGGATCTCTCTCCAGCAGCATTGGCGTCAATGCCTCTTCGATATAGGCCGTCACAGAGCGTGGCGTGTAATAGGTCTCTCCCAGGCCGACGATTCCGCTGTCCGTCTTCAGTTCAAGGAAGGTAATGTTGGAGAAGGCAGCGAAGTGGATGGTTCGAACGCTGGTGATCTTCACGATAGACCTCTGAAGGAAGATAGTGGACGAACACTGGGCAAGCGCTTCAGGGAGAACTATACAGCAGTTGAGCAAGTTGGAAAAGGGCTGTGCGGACCGTGAAAAACGGTTTGACAAAGCAGTGCTTAGATATAATAATATGTGGACAAGGCATGTTGTAGCGAAGCATGGATCGCTGCATCTTGCCAATAGCTGTGTTCCCTGGCGCAGGTGAAGGTGTTGAACCAGAAGTGGCGTGTGCGCTGGCGGAGCATGGTGATGATGTCCACAAAGCCCTCAAGGAGTTCCCCCTATGGCCTACGCTGACATTCAGAAACCCGCGCTTTCGTACCGCTATGAATTCGGCCTCGATGCGTTGGAGGCTGCCCAGGCATGTGTCGACGCCCATGGGTTTGCGGTGGTCAAGAAGGTATTGTCTGAGGAGCTGGTTGCGGAGCTTCAGGAATCGGTTCTACAGGTTATTGACCCGGACGGGGCATTGGGCCCCGGCGAGAGCTACACGCATACTACCTTTGTCGAGCACGCACCCGCGCTGTGGCAGTTGCTCGACTATGAGCCCTATTTGCGGGTCCACCGGCTTTTCTGCCAAGCGGACGAGCTGACCATCCACCGCTCAGCCGCGATTCTACGCAATCCCGGCTCGTCTCCACTTTCTTGGCACTCTGACTGGCATGGATTCACGCCAGGCCCCCCGCAAAACGCCGGTGATGTTTTGAACCGGGGCCCCTGGCCCTCGGGTCGCTGGCTCTACCTCACAGGCTCCTATCCTGAACATGGCGGACTGGCCGTGATTGAAGATTCCCATGTGGAAGACTGGGCGGGGCCAGCAGGTTTTGCGCTGACCCCGGACCGGCGCTCATTCCACCGGCTGGGGAGTGAACCGGAAAGCTATGTCGGTTTCGACGTGCCAGGTATGGTGCCCCTCTTCACGGCCCCGGGCGATATGATCATCTTCGCGGCACGCACGTACCACGCCGCTTTCTCCAACCAGATCGACCAGGTGCGGCTCTCCTGCGGCCTTGGCTTCCGGCCGCGCAGTTACCGGATAGAGGCGCCGTGGCCACTCTCTGAATCAGCGCAGGCGTTTATTAAGGCTCTGCCTCCACGTCATCAGCACTTTGTAGAAAACTATGTCGGACTTGATATGGATTGGCGCGGTCAAGAGACGGCGGCATGAGTAAGGCATGACAGTTTTTGGACAGCGACTTGCGTCGACTTCGGACCGTTGGCGCTCAGCCCCTCGGATGCATTTGACGAGAGTAAGTGTAGTTGCATGCGTTTCAATCGCTATCAGACAAAAGGAGAAGAGAGCATGAAACGAAACAAGCTGAGTCGACGTGACTTTTTGCAACTTTCTGCCGTCACGGGCACTGGAGCCCTTCTGGCTGCATGCCAGTTGCCGGCGGCGCCGGCGGGTGAGGGCGGAGCAGCTGCGCCCCCGGCTGTAACCACAACGATTGATTTCTGGGATTTTCCGTACTACTCATCGGCTCTTGGCGAGGCTGGTTCCTGGCAGTGGGAGCGGGCGAATGCCTTTATGGCCGAGAATCCAAGTATTGAGGTTGAGGTGCTTCCCCTGACGTGGGAGCAGGGCAGCAAGGTGACAACGGCCCTCGCGGCCGGTTCGCCCCCGGATGTAGTCGGCGGCGGCTGGATCCAGCTCGCCCTCTCGGCATTAGAGGTGGGACTGGCTTTGGACCTCACCGACTCGTTGGAAGAGCAGTTGACCAGCGATATGGTCGAAGGAATGCTTGAGCAGTGCTCAATTGAAGGCAGGGTGTACATGGTGCCGTACTGGCCGGTGTGCCAGTCCGGGGTTGTCTACCTTGATGGGGTCGAGGAAGCGGGCGCGATGGATACTGCCCCCCAGGCGCCATGCTACGGGTGGAACATTGACCAGTTTAATAGCTGGCTTGAGGCTGTGCGGGGGACACGACCGGACGGCAGCGAGCGCTACGGACTCGGCATCCCATCCGCCCATTCCACGCCGGCTTTTCATTGGGTGACACTCATGTATTTCCGCTGCTTCGGCGCTTTCTTCTGGACCGATGAGACGGAATCGTGCGTCGACATGGCTTCGCCGGAGGCGATCAAATGCCTTGCATGGATGCAGATGATGGCCGAAAACGACCTGATTCCCGATCCGGCAGGGTACACCGGCGACGATAACAATGCCCTTATCGACCAGGGCAACGTCCTTATGCAGGTTGGCAACGTGGTACCAGGGGGAGCACGTCGGGAGGGGATGGAACTGGATGAGGAGACCCTGGTCGTCACTGATACCGAGAACGAACGTAGTTGGCGCTTTATCCAGTATCCACACGATGACCCTCACCCCGCCATTGCCTGGGGCGGCGCAAACTACTCTGGTTTGGTGCCCTTCAAGCCCAAGGACCCTGCTGATACGCCAGGACTGTTGAAGTTCCTCCACTGGATGACCAACGAGGAAAGCGAAGAATGGTTGGTTAAGTCGGCAGGAATGCTGCCGTTCCGCAAGTCCATTCTGGAGGAAGTCGCCGACGACCCCCTCGTTGTTTATACATCCGAATGTCTGATGCCTAACGCATGGTTCGACGCCAAACGAAGTACAGAAACTATCGTGGTGCGCTCGATCTTTGAGGAACATTTCCAGGGCGCCTTCTCCGGCAAGAGCGCGGAACAGGTGATGCAGGAGATGACCGACGACATCAATTCGACCCTCGAGAGCTGTGCGTAGAATCCCACCATGGATAAGGCCGGTCTCCCGCGACGACACTGCTCGCGGGAGACCCTTTCAGACTCTCAAGAGCGGGGCCAGCCATGAACTATGCCAGGCGTGAGGAGATGTGGGGCTATATTTTCGTCACACCTTTCCTGGTTCTGTTCCTCGTCTTTGTGCTGGTGCCTACGATCATGTCCGTCGTGATGGCCGTACTCGAATGGTATGATCGAAAGCCGGTTTACGTCGGTCTGGAAAACATTGACTTCGTGGTGCATGACCAGCGTTTCTGGCATTCTGTACGCAACACGTTATCCTACGTGGGGATGTTCGTATTCACAGCCGTCGCATTGGCGCTTGCGGTGGCGATCAGGATCACGAAGTTCCGCAGTCAAGGCATGCGCCAGGGCTTCCAAAGTGCCTTCTATCTGCCCAGCGTGGTTTCGCTTGTAGCCGTAGCTGTAGTCTGGCGCTACATTTTCAACAACCAGTTCGGCATGATCAACTACCTGTTGAGCCTGGTCGAAATTGAGCCTGTCAATTGGCTGGGAAATACGCAGACAGCACTGCCTTCCCTCGTCATTATGGACCTGGTTACCGGGCTGGGAGTTGGTATTATCATCTTCGTGGCTGCAGTCCTCGGTCTACCTTCCGAGCTGTTCGATGCAGCCCATATTGACGGCGCCACCGGGTGGCTCGAGACAATATACATCACCATCCCCCTGTTGACCCCGAGCATCCTCTATGTGGCGGTGACGACAACGATCGTGGCAATGCAGCTTTTCGTCTCAGTCTTTTTCCTCACCAAAGGTGGGCCGGTAGGGTCCACGTTGACACTCGCCTTCCTGATCTACCGGTACGCCTTTATCTTTCTGAAAATCGGCTATGCATCGGCCGTCGGACTGGCGCTTCTCCTGCTCACCCTGGCACTGGCGGTGGTACTGTTCCGCTGGTTCCGGTCCGTGGTGGAATATTAAAGGAGCCTGGCAGCGCTGTGCTGAAACAACCCACTATCCCCGAAGAGCTTGTCTCGCGTCCAACCCGGACTGAACATCGTTCCTGGCGCAGGTTTCGAGAAGGGACCGGCAGAAGCGTCACATTGCTGCTGCTCTTGTTCTGGGCTCTCATCTCATGGTTTCCCCTCTACTGGATGGTGCTGACCAGCTTTAAGAAAGGCCAACAGGCACAGGCTCTGCCCCCCGGCCTATGGTTGACGGAGCCCACCCTGGAATCCTATCAGCAGGTGCTGAGTTCGACTTTTCCCGTGCTGCGCTGGCTGGCCAATAGCCTCTTCGTCTCCGTCACGGTTACGGTCCTGGGGCTGCTGCTGTGCGCGGCTGCCGGATATGCTTTCGCGCGCAAGCGGTTTCGAGGACGGGATATCATCTTTTGGATGGTACTGAGCACGATGATGCTGCCGGGTTTCTCCAGGTTAATCCCGGCCTTCATGCTGACGCTACTGTTGAGTTTGCATGACACGTACTGGGTCATGATTTTACCTGGGTTGGCGTCACCGTTTGCGGTTTTCCTCATCCGCCAGTTCATGTTGACGTTGCCGTCCGAGTTGTTCGACCAGGCGCGCATTGACGGCGCCGGCGAGCTCCGCCTGTGGTGGCAGATCGCGCTGCCACTGACCAAACCGGCGCTGGCGGCATTGGGGACCTTCACCTTTGTGGCAACGTGGAATGACTTCGTGTGGCCCCTGGCGGTGATTAACAAGATGGAACTGATGCCTATCCAGGTCGGCGTGACCTTGCTGCGCGGCATGGAGCGGACGGGGCGGAACGATTACCCCATCGCCATGGCCTCCGGCGTGTTGATGGCCGTTCCACCGGTCTTTATTTTTTTTCTGTTTCAACAGTACTTTATTCGCGGCCTGACCATCGGGGCATTGAAGGGTTAGTGGATGCCGGCGCGAGTACCTCTAACAAACTCATCGCTGTGCCAGGCTCAACCCCAGACAGATTACGCTCATAGTCGATAGCGGACGCAGCCTCACGCGTCTGTTCGGTCCTGTCCAGCAGCAACCTGATTACGGCCTACAGCTTGATGCCGCCCTGTGTCAGGCCTTCCACTCGATCAACACGCCGAGGAAATCATTCGGGCGCTCAACGAGCATCTCGTATGTCTCTCCAACGTCGTCCGGTTGAATGCGGTGGCTGATCAGCTCCTCGCTCAGCAGAGAGCCGTCCGCGAACAGGCGCAAAACCAGATCAAGGTTGCGCTCACGGGTCCACGGATCTCGGGTCGTGTAGGGATGCCCGGATACGCGAGCATGCGCGCCGATCAGCGAGACTCCTTTGTGGTGAATAGCCCTGTAGAGATCGATTTCGGCTGTGCCGCGGGGGCTGCCCAGCAGCACGACACGCCCGCCATCGCCTGCCAGGTCCAGGGCCTGCTCTACTACACGGGGATTGCCAGTCGCTTCGATCACCACCTCCGCCATGTGTCCACCGGTGACATCGTTCACTGTCTGTCTAACGTCCGACCGGTCCGGATTGAGGGCGCAGATACCACTGGCGCCTGCGATCCGCACGCGACTGGGGAGTAGATCGACCCCAATCACGGGCCGCGCGCCGGACAGGCGAGACAGTTGCGCCGCAAACTGGCCGATCAGCCCCAGACCCAAGACGACCACCGATTCGCCCAGCGCGACTTTGCCCTGACGCACGCCCACCGCGCTGATCCCACCCAGCACAGCCAATGCACCCTGCTCGAGCGTAACGTCCGGCGGCAAACGCCACATTCTGGTTGTGCGTACATCACACAAGGCCCAGTCGCCATGCGATGCGTAGACCACCAGCCGGTCGCCTTCTGCCCATTCTGTCACCTCGCGGCCGACCGCCTGTACGGCGCCTGCCAAGGCGTAGCCCATATCGATGGGGAACTGTGGCGGGTCCGGTCGTGAGAAGCCGCTGTGTGAGCCACTGTACATCGCGAGCTCTGTGCCCGCGCTGATGAGGGAGCAGGCTGACTTGACGACAACCTCATGTGGGGCGGGCGCCTCTGGGATTTCGAAAGATTCCCATTCAATCTGGCGAATGGCTTTGCAGACCAGACGTCTGGCTCGCATGTTGTTTTCCTCGTAACTACTCAGCCAATGCCACTCCTGACTCAAGCGTGGCAGGTGTTTTACTCACTTCTCGATACTTTCTCTTTGCATATGGGCGGTCGGGCCTTCGGCCCTCCCTTGTGCAGGGGCTCCGCCCCCGCAACGCCCCCGTCCAAAACCATCCCTCACCCACCGTTCGGCGTAATTCCAGCTGTGCGGCTCATCCAAAGTGGCGGCTGCCAGCAAATACACGATGAGATGGCCTGAACGGCGGCGGGGATGAAGGGCTGGTCAAAACAGGCTGGCCAAGACAGGCTCTGCATACGGCTTAGTAGTTACTTTTCCTCTTGAAATGCTGTCCGGTCGCCTCCACTGCGCCTGCCCCGTAGGGTAGAACAACAGAAAGTCCGTGTTGGGCCGGAAACACACGATCTCGTCGCCGCGCCGCGTCAAGCGATATGCCACACCGTCGGTTGGTTCCTCCGTCGTTGTGACAGGTAGGGCGTACTGAGCGTTAATCTGCACGTCCTGTTTTTGCAGCGGCGCCGCGATAGATGGGCCTACCCAGGCCGGGCGAGTAGATTCCTCCCTGCCAGCTTTATGGACTTTCTGAGAGTCAACGCGCTTCGTTTCCCCTTTTTGCTTTGCCATCCATCCATGTACGCATCGACGACCTGTTGTCACGATTTGCCCATGCAAAGTACGGAATGAAGGTCAGGACACCGTCCGGTTGGTCGTATGATCCGCCGTCTCCTTGTAGAGAGACAACCCCGCCGAGAAGATCCTGCCTGAAATCTGCCCCGAATTCGTTCAGCAAAGCTGACTGCCGATAGTGCCCGATAAGCTCGCGGCCGTCACTCCCCTCATTCCCCGGCGGCAATGCAACATACACGCCCCACATATCAATGGCGGGATTATCGGTACTCTCGACGCAATACACAAGGGGACCGCGACACAGGGCAACCTTGCCCTCATAGTAGTGGGCACGTGGGTCGGCAGTCACGGCAACAACATGCATCGGCAGCTGCAGTGTGACAGTATCACCTTTGCGCCATTCTCTGGTGATGCGACAGTAGGTTCCAGACGTGATGTCGCCTTCGACAGGTTGTCCGTTCACCTGCACAGTTGGGTTGCGGCACCATCCAGGTATTCTCAGGTTCAGATCAAAAGTGGAAGGCCGTTCGGGATCGAGGGTGATGTTTACTTTACCGTCCCATGGATAGGACGTGTCCTGAGCGAGGCAGAGTTTTGTCCCGTCATCCAGGCGCCAGTTCATCGTACAACTGTCATACAGGTGAACCCACACCCCATCCGGTGAAGTGTTGAACATGTATCCTGGCAATGACGCGATTGTTCGAAGCGCGTTGGGCGAGCAGCAACTGGTGGAGGCTGACGACCAGGGGGTGCGCTGCCAGTGGTTACCGTCTGATGAGAGGGGACACAAATAGTGGAACTTGCCGCCGTCGACAGATACGTGCGCCAGGAAGCCGTTGTACAGCGTCCTCTCCATCAGATCGGCGTAGCTGGCATCGCCCGTCAAGGCCAGCATGCGCCAGTTCCAGGTGGCGTTTCCAATCGCTTCGCACGTCTCCAAACCTGTGGACAGCAGGAACCTGAAGACACCCGAATGCAGCTCGAAGGCGTCCTTGCATGTCAGTTCGCAGTTCTCAGGGTCCACGGCCAATTGGCCAGTGAGATGCAGCTTGCCGGTTGTCATGTCACGCCAGATGGCTGTGAGCTTGTCCATGAATTCCTGGTCGCCGGTTTCCGCATAATAGTCGGCCCCGGCGCACATGAGGTATGTTTGACGTACAACGTGCCTGCTGATATAGCCGCGGAAATCGGAGCCGATGATCGGGGGCTGTCTCAGTAGTGGGGTGAGGAAATGTCTGGCGCCGGCGAGATATCTCTCTATGCCCGTGGTACGGTAGAGCTCGACCAATGCCATTTCGATGACGCTGTGCCCGGCAAAGTTCTCATCCTGAGGCCGCTGGCAGATTGCGTCAGCAACACGCTGCGCGCACTCCAGAAATTCGGTCGATCCAGTAGCGCGGTGGTGTGCAATGGCAGCCTGGATCAGATGTCCTGGGTTGCCCAGTCCGTACGATTTTTCGAAATCGTCGCCATAGTAGGTGGTCCAGAATGCGTTGTCTTGATGCGCATTGGCAACGCCGGTCACAAACAGATCGAGCAAGGCGCGCGTGTCAGGATCGTCTCCGGACTGCAGGATATATGCGCAAGCTTCCAGCCATTTATGAAAGTTCGCGCGCCAGGAATGACCGTTTCGTGAGCGGTTCATTCCGGTGGGATTGGTCTTGAGCGTTTCCAGGCCGGCCGCGATTCCCGCCTTGTCGCCCGCCGCGTAGGCCCTGAACGGCGCGGTCTGATCGTCTACGTCCAGCCAAGCCAGGAACGACAGGATGCCGTTGGTCCGGTTGGCATTCATGCGCGTTTTCCAGAAGCCATCGCGCATGGTAACGGCCTGCACCGGGACAGGTTTGAGAGGGGCAAAAGGGCTGGCGGCGGTGGACACTACGCCGGCCTCCTGCCAATGTGGGATGTGTCGATTGTTTGCCATGCAAACCTCCTCACTGGGAGCGTGTGTATCCTGTCCACACGCGGACGCCTCGCCCGCCCCGAGGCAGTAGGCAATTCAGAGTCTCATTCCATCTGGACTTCCGTCACGCCGGCGGCGAGGAACGGGCCGGGCGTCTCACCCTGCAACAGCTTGTCCAGGTCGTCCAGGAACTCCAAGTAGGTGCCCTGCCAGCCAAAGTGATCCCAGAACCAGCCGTCATACGGGGACCCCACCGTGGCCTCGCCCTTCGGAACGTCGGCGTAGCGGTTGCGCATTGCCTCGATCTGCGCCGCCTGCAGCCGCCCCAGTTTGTAGTCCAGGTACAGCCCGAAACAGTCCACAAAGATGCGAACGTCGTTTACGTTGGCTTCGAGCAACCCGGCGACGTGAGCAAAGGATGCCGGGTCAATCTTGCCTTCCAGTTGCCGCCACGCCGCCAGCACGCTTTTCATATGGGCGATGGACGGCTGCTTCTCGGCCATCAGCTCGGCGGCATAGGCGTCGGTCAGCGGCACGCGGTTGAAGATGAGCTGGTAGCGCGGATCGTTGCGCAGCGTTTCGCGCTCCTGCTCGGGATAGGCGTCGAGCGGCAACTCCAGTCCGAGGACGTTCTCGCCCACGCGATCCATCCCCGGATGCAGGTAGTCGGTCCAGATTCGCCACGGTCCGTTGAGGCGAGTGTCCAGGTAGCTGTAGCGCGCAACATAGCTGTGACACTGAGTCAAGCCGCTGCGGCTGAAAAGCGCGCCGATGGTGGCGGGATAGGTTGCGCGCAGGCCGGGCAGGAACGCGAGTGCCTCCGCGCCATACTCCATCGTCAGCCACTCGGACAGGATGTCGTCCGGGTCGAGATAGGGGTTCCAGCACAGCTTGCCGTAGGCATGCCAGTTGGAGAGGTTGAGCGGATGGTCCACGTAGTGGGGATGCAGCCCCAGATTGGCGTCAAACCCGTCACAATTCTTGTCGGCTGCCTTGAGAAAGTCTTCCTGCCAGCGGTGGGCCATGGAGCAAGGCAGAAAGTTCAGGCCGGCCGTATCGCCCACCAGCCCGAGTTCGAACACGTAAGGGGAACGCTCTCCCGGTCGATTGCCGATGCGGCCCCAGATCGGGTGCGGCGGATAGGGTGGACGAAAGTCCCAGTAAAGGTGGCACGGCGCAATCCGCACATTCTGCGGCAGCTCATCCCCCCAGTCCCCGAACAGCTCTGTCTCCGCTTTCGCGTAGGCCGCCTGGTCTGTGACCG
This sequence comes from Caldilineaceae bacterium, assembly GCA_965221345.1. Lineage (GTDB taxonomy): Bacteria > Chloroflexota > Anaerolineae > Caldilineales > Caldilineaceae > Bin5. Next base: position 1,547,699 of record CBDCSD010000002.1, on the reverse strand, counting down.
CAGGCCACAGCAACTCTCCGTCGATGGTGGCGAGCGCCTCGCTGACCAAACGCATGCCGGCCAGAACGCGGTCGCGAACCGGCAGCGCGCGACAGCGGTCGCAGTCGTCCTCGTGAGGACCGGGCGCGTTCTCGCCGGCGCCCCATACGATGGCATTGCGCACCGACGGCATGGCGTCGGCCAGACGGGCCGCGAAATCGTGCCATTGCGCCTGCACGACATCCGAAAAGGGACAGACGTTCTCATACGCCCCGTTCTCATCTGGCTCGGCATAGTGGAGGGACAGACCAACCGTTACGCCGAAGCGATCCATAAAGCGGGCAAACTGTTCAACCGGCTCGGCGTGGGAAAGCCAGCGTTCGAATTGTGAGCCCCTGGCTGCGTATTGAGCGAACAGGCTGAGGTTGTTGACACGCATGGCCAGCAGCAGCCGGGCGAAGTCCAGGTACTCTGGGCACTCCTCCGGGCGCAACATTTTTTCATAGTCCAGGATACTTTCGAAAGGTAAACACCAAACCTTGTTCGAAGGCGTTTCCCACATCCGCAGTGCGCGCACCGCAAAATGCGGGCCATCGGTCATCGGTGTGATGGCCTGGTCGCGCCGGGCGCGGTCGATACATTCCTGCACCCCATACAAAACGCCCCGACCATCACCGCCGGTAATGCGCAACGTGGTGCCCCCCTCCACCTGGATGCGATAGTGCTCCGGCTTCAAGTCGGTCCCGGCGGTGTCCAACCAGGCCGTGACATTCCCTTGATCGGAATGAGTCCCGATGGTTGGCCTTATACCACCCAGCTTTTCGATCCAGCGTGCCAACTCGTCGGCGGCGGTCCGAACGCGTGGACTGGCATCGCGCGGGATTCTGATCGCATCGATCACTGGCATCTGCATGTCTGTGTTTACCTCCTACGATTCTCGCTTCAACTCAAGTGGTCAACCGGTAGGGTTGTATTAAGTGGCTGCGTACGCCCACTGTCCGCGGATCATAGTACGCCAGGCACTAAAGTCATCCTCAAAGATCGCTATATCGGCGTCCTTGCCCGCTTCCAAGCTGCCCTTGCGGTCATCCACGCCGATAACGCGGGCTGGCGTCAGGCTTGCCATACGAATGGCCTCTAACAGTGGAACACCGACGGTGTCCATCAGAATAGGTATCATCTGGTTCAACATTGTGGTGCTGCTCGCAAACGCGGTCCGATCAAGCAGCATGCCAACGCCGTCGTGCACCTCAAATTCGAGACCCCCCATACGAAAACGAGCGCCTTCCGGCAGGCCCGCGCCGCTACTGACGTCGGAAACAATGCACAGGCGGTCGGGGTCAATGCACTTGTAGACCAGTTTCATCAAGGTTGGCGGCAGATGCTTACCATCGGCGATCATCTCGCCAGTTAGTCCGTTGTAGGTCAGCGATACCTCAAGCAGACCCGGCTTGCGCCAGGGCCCTTCTCGCACAGTTGTGGACTGTGCACTCCAAATGTGGATCACATGGCTCAGACCTGCTTCTATCACCGGTAGCACTTCCTCCTCTCTGGCAGCACTGTGTCCCGCGGCCGGTACGATTTCCAATTCGACCAGGCGCTGGGTGAGTTCCAGTGCGCCAGGTTTTTCTGGCGCGTAAGTCATGATCTTAATCACATCGTGGTATTGTAATAGCTGTTCGGGTGTACCATCATCCGGGTTTCGGAAATGCGCAGCGTCTTGTGCGCCACTTTGCGACGCGGCAAAGTAAGGCCCTTCCACATGCATACCCAGAATCTGTGATCCATCGTGAGGGCCGCGCATCCATTGCCGGCTGCACGCGAGACTGGCCTGCAGATCGGCAATCGATGCCGTGGCTGTCGTCGCCAGCAAAGATGTCACACCGCGCCGCACATTTTCCTCGGTGATGGTCGCAAAGGCTTGCTCGGTCGGGTCATTAAAGGTGTGACCCAGCGCACCGTGATTATGGATGTCGATCAGGCCTGGCGCGATGTAGCGCCCGCCCACATCGATGCGCTCAATCTCACCCCCCAGAGAGTCGATATCCGTGATTCCTGCAATCTTGCCCTCTTCCACGACGAGCGCCTGAGCGCTCGCAACGGCCTGTGGCAGGATGATCCGACCATTCGTGAGCGGCAAAACATCCTTGCGGCTGTTGAAGCTTTTTGCCTATCATGCTAGCCTCCGTACGTATTCAGGTCGAACAACTCACGGAAATAAACTCTCATATTGGCGCCTCTTTGATCCCTTTGATATGTGGGTGGCGCTAATGAAACGCTTGACGCCCCAATCCGACACAGGTCTGACCAGCCCATCACTAGATGTATGACGCAGTAAACGCCCCGATTTATTGACAAAGCACGACACTATACGTTCAATACCCGGAAATGTCAAACCCAGGGAGTTGCGCCAAAAGCATTTTGGACTATAATACCTCCTTGTGATTGAGAGATTGCAGCAGAATTCGGCAGAGCAAAAGCCTGCCGAGCCGACTTACACCGGATTTCTGATTGAGGTCAGCTGAGGAAATATTATGACGCAGGAAGACTATAGCCTTACCGAAGAGCAGATCCAGCTTTTTGAAGTTTTCGGGTTCCTGGTCCGGAGAAATCTGTTCAGTCCCGGGGAGATGAATAAGATAAACGAAGAGTTCGATCGTCGCCTTGCATCCATTCTGGAGGAAACCGATCCTGAAGAGAAACGTATTTTCAACAACTGGGGTAACCGGACCCCGGAAACCCCCTTTATTGCCAGCTTGCTTGAGGACCCGCGTATTTATCTGCCCGCGGAACAGCTGATAGATGAAGATTCCGTTCCCGTCCATTCTAACGCCAACAGCTATGAGAATAATACCGATTGGCATCCGGATTGGAGCGATCCTCATCTATTGGCAATCAAGAACGTCATGTATCTGCAGCCGACAACCGCTGACCGCGGCGCATTGCGTGTCATTCCCGGGTCGCACAAAAATCCATTACATGAAGAACTTCATAGCATTGGATTGCGCAGTACGTTTGGCCCTATAAAGGCCCGGATCTTAGAAGAGTCTGGTCTGAGCGGTGAAGATATTCCCTGCTATGTATTTAGTTCGAATCCGGGTGATATCATTATCTTCAACCAGTTGACCTGGCATGCTGCCTTTGGCGGCTATAGAGACCGCCGCACCTGTACCTTTAATTTTTATGGCACCCCAAGGACACCCGAAGCGGTAGAGTCGATGCGCAAAGTGGTGGAACACATTCCTGAAATCAAGAAGAACTTGGGAACGGTGGGGTTGCAATATCATCCCTGGTGGCTGGAAAATCCTGAAAATAACCCCAGGCGTGCGCGCTGGATTAGTTGGTTGGAGGAATGGGGTTTCGTGGAAGCTTATAATAACTAAAAACCTAGAAGCGTCAGGTGTACACCACCGCGCTGGACGCCGGCCTCTAGCTCAATTTGAATAGCCGGTGTGATATAATAGTTCAATTCGGGGATCTCCGCAGCGCGACCTAAACTCACTTCCTCCGAGGTATACAGATCTACGGTCACTTACCAACGCAATGCTGGCGCAAGTTGCTGGAGCCATGAATTCAAGGCTTGATGAAGCAGATCATCGAGCGAGGCGATGTTGCTCAAACGCATGATCGCATCCGACATGTCCCGCCATTCGGCATGACCATTTGTCTGCGTATCTTGTTCTGACAAGACAGTTTCCATCACGACTAGCTCTTTCATGGCGTGGGATCCATTTCTGGTAAAATCGTACCAAAAATTGGAGAGTAACGCCATGAAATGGGGTGTGTCCTGGCGTTTCTTGACTAAGCACTCTCTGACTTGACATTGGGTCTATACTTACTGCGAAGGTGGAGTGTGACACTGGTCGACGCCCTTTTTCTGACCAACCGAGAGACTCTCCACCTGAGAACTGCCTTTGAACCTTCACAAGGGTCTAGCCTTCCAGGTACTGGAGCACCCCATCCCAATCACAAAACGTGCCGCCGACCATCTTTTGGGGCTCCGGGCGCGGTATGTGCATGTCCGAACCACCGGTCTTGACCAGTCCGAGGCGATCTGATATCCGTACATAGTCGTCCTCTTGGGCCTTGGTGTGCGCGGGATGGAACACCTCGACACCGTCGAGTCCTTCGGCAGCCAGGGCAGCGATATTCTCTTCGTCGAACGTGAAAACGACGCCCGTGTCGTGGCCGGGATGAGCTACCACGGCAATGCCTCCGGCCTCGTGAATAGCCGGAATTACCTCCGGTATCGGTGGGTGGAGAACCCGGACGCCGGACTCCTCCCGCAAGGCCATGAACTCTTTTTGATTCGACACAACGCCTTTTTTCAGCAGCAGCTCAAATAAAGCTGTCGACTCGGAATTTTCCTGAGCCTTCACCTCGGCGTCGTATTCAGCGATGGTCACCTTTGTGCCTTTCCCCTGCAAATATTCCAGCATGGCGAGATTGTACCTTCTTCTCACCGACCAGATTTCATCGGCCAGAAAACCTTCCAGAGAAGAAAGCGGACCATCGCGGAAAAAGCCCAAAACGTGGGCCGGTTCCCCGCGCCACGAACTTGTGATCTCGATTCCGGGCAAAAAGGTCACGTCGTATACGGTCGAGAGTCGTTGGCCTTCCGCAATGCTTTCGATGCTGTCGTGGTCGCTGAAGGTCACGGCCGTCATTCCGCGCGCCTTGGCAATGCTGAAGACCTCCTCCGGGTCAAGCGATGCGTCGGAGGACGCATGAGTATGGACGTGCAGATCTGCTTTTCTCACGAGGTTTATCTCCTTACCTGCTGTGATTCTACTAGAATTGTGTTGAGCCCGTCGATGACAAAGACTTCGCTGAGAGGTTGCCTGCGTCCACCTGGGCTCGGATACGACTTGGGGGCACGCTCATTGTAGGAAATCCTTTCGTTTCGGTGCTCAGTCGTTGCGGATGTGCGGGTCCAGGTAACCTTACAAAAGATCAACGAGCAAATGAGCGAGACTATTAATGTCGAAGGGGATCGAAGACATCACGCAGCGCGTCGCCAATGAAGTTGAAGCAAAGCACACAAAGGACCATGGCAAGGCCCGGCGGTATCCAGAGCCAGGGACGGATCTGCAGAACGACCAGGTTATTGGCCTGAAAGATCAGGTTTCCCCAGCTTGGCGTCGGTGGCTGCACACCCAGGCCGACAAAGCTGAGGCTGGCTTCGAGCAGGATGAAGCCGCCGATGCTGGTCACCATGCTGACCAGGATGATGCCGGTCAGGTTCGGCAGGATGTGCCGGAAGATAATGCGACGGTTGTCTACCCCGATGGATCGGGCAGCCAGGATGTAGTCCACTTCCCGCACTGCCAAGATCTGGCCTCGAATCAAGCGGCACAAACCGTGCCAATTCAGGAATGCAATGGCAATAAACAGATTGACCAGGCTGGGTCCCAGCAAGGATACAATGATCAGGAGCATCATGAAATCGGGAAATACCTGCATCACCTCGACTAGCCGCTGGATCACGTTATCCACCCAGCCGCCGAAGAAGCCCGATATGGCGCCCATGATCGTGCCGATGACCGTCTGCAGCATCACCCCCAGCGCACCGACCAGCAGGGAAATGCGCCCGCCATAGACGACGCGGGCCCACATGTCTCTGCCGATCGCGTCCGTACCCAGCCAGTGTTCGCTGCTCGGCGGTTTGAACAGGTTGTACGCGTCGGTTGCGTAAGGCTCATAGCGCGTCACCAGAGGCGCAGCCAGCGTGATGACCAACAGCGCGCCGATCATGATCGCGCCGAGGACGCCGAAACGATTGCGCAGATAGTTCTTCCAGGCGCGAGACTGAAATAGGCCCTGTCGGCGCGTCAACGTGGCGTCGTCGCTAGCAGAGGGTTGCTCGCGCTGTAAGGAAGGTCGTTCCAATATCTCTGTACGTTTGGTCATAATGGTGAGCCCCAGTCCATGCCGAGTATCTCACGCCGCTGTGCAGCGTTGTCTAGGCCAGAAATGAGGCCTGCGCCCGTCATCCTGAACGCAGCGAAGGATCTCATCGGTGTCCTCGAGAGATCTGCAGCTCATTTATAGGCGATACGAGGATCGACAAACGCGTAGGCGATGTCGGCGATCAAATTTGCGATCAGCGTCAGGATGGCGATGAGGAACACGTTGGCCATCATAACGGGGTAGTCTTTCGACAATGCAGCGTCGAGCACCCAGCGACCGATGCCCGGCCAGTTTGCCAAACGTTCTACCAGCACTGAGCCGGCAAACAGGGCCGGCAGCCGGTAGCTGGTGATCGTCACGATCGGCATGAGCGCGTTGCGGAAGGCATGGCGCACGATCACGACACGCTCTGGGAGTCCTTTGGCCTTCGCCGTGCGCACGTAGTCCTCGCCCATCACCTCCAACATGCTCGTGCGTGCAAAGCGGATGAAACCGGCGGAACCACCCAGCCCGAGCACCGTGACCGGCAGGATCATGTGCTTGAGGCTATCCCACAGCCCTCTATCGCCAGCTATGGAATACATTCCGCTTGCGGGGAGCCAGTTGAGCTGCAAGGCAAACACCCATATGGCCAGAAGCAGGAAGAAGAAACCGGGCAAGCTGAGGAAGAGGAAGGAGATGACGGTGGTCACGACGTCGAATAGCGAGTACTGGTAGAGGGAGGAGAGGATGCCCAGCCCAAGTCCTACCACAAGGCTGACCGCCAGGGAGGTCACCGTCAACCTCAGCGTCACCGGTAGTCTACGGACCATCTCCTCGAACACGTCCGCTTGATCAATCATCGAGCGGCCAAAGTTGCCCTGGGACAGGTTCTGCAGCCAGCGGAGGTACTGCACGTGGATAGGTTTGTCCAGCCCTAACTTCTCCTTGAGGTAGTCCTCGTACCCCTCTTTTGCCTCATATCTGTAGCCATGTCCGTCAATCGAGATTTCTATGTGTTCGAACGCAATATCGGGCGGCAACATGAATTGGGTGGGATCACCAGGCGCCAGGTGCATCAGTCCGAAGTTGATGACGGTAATAATGAAAAGGATCGGGAAGATGAGCAATATGCGCCGGATGATGTAAGTCGTCATCAGACCCCCTACGGCGGGCATAGGGGCACGAGGACTAACATCCCCATGCCCCTACCCCTACCAATCAGATTCTACACAAACCCAGTTCGGGCGTGACTAGTCCTCATCGCAGATGTACCAGTCGAAGAGGCCATACTCTGCACCGCCGCGGTGCACCAGCGGAGTCGAGGTGCCGGGAACGACGCCGCAGATATGGGAGCGCGTACCCCAGACGCGGACATTGCTGGAGAAGGTGATCCAGGGACCATAGTCGTAAAAGATCTTGGTGGTTCGGGCGAGGTTTTCCTTGCGTACATCCTCATTGGTCGTGCCCCGGGCCCCCATGCACAAGCGGCCGAATTCCTCGTCGTGCCAGCCGGTGTTCTCATAGTTCCGGCCATGTGGCTGACCGAAGTAGTAGCAGGCTCGGAGGGTGTATCCCCGAACGCCTGAGCCACCACCTTCGCTGACGTCGTACTCGCCAGCGAGCAGTTTGTCAGCGAGGGCCAGACCGACGATCTGCATCTCGACGGTCAATCCCACCTCGCGCATCATCTCAATCCACAGGTTCCAGATGGGCCGTTCAGCGTCATCGATGAAGACGATGGTGCGGCCGGGATCCCATTCGCCCGCGTCGATGGCTTCCTGGATCAACTGCTTCGCCATCTCGGGGTCGTACTCGCGCCACACCAGGTCGTCGGCTGTATATGCGCCCTCGTTGTTCAAAAAGCTGTAAGTCTTGCTGCCATAGCCCAGCGTGTTAGCGGCGACGATGGCGTCGCGGTCGGTGGCGTATTCCATTGCCCAGCGGATCTTGTCCGGCAGGGACTCGGGCCGCCGATTAAACTGGACCCCAAGCATGCTCAGGGATTGGTCCACGAGGATCTTCAGGTCGGGATTGCCCTCCAGGCCTGCGATGTCGCTCGGCTGCAGGTACTGGGTGACATCCAAGTCGCCCGCCACCAGAGCCGGGAGCTGTGCTTCGTGTTCCATGGTGACGGCAATGATCTTGTCCACCTTGGGTTCGCCGAAGTACTTCGCGCCCCACCAGTCATCGACCGCAACAGCTTCGAAGAACACATCCGTCTCCATGTCGCCCAGACGGAAGGGGCCGCTCACCACGGTGGGATTCTTCGCCTCGGGATTCTCGCCGGTGATGAGGGTTTCCAGGGGAAACTTCTCAAAGATGTGCTTGGGAACAATACCCACCCTGGGGCCGTACTCCTCGTGGTGGGGCGTGCAGTTGCCTACTACGTGGTCAAAGCGGATCGTGTGCTCATCCACTATCACGATGCCCACGATCTCGTCGGCTTCGCCGCTCTTGTAGGCCTGTTCGCCGACCCACTGGTAGCCCCGGTTCATGACGACGGGATGGGACAACATTTCGAACGTATACTTGACGTCTGCTGAGGTCAGCGGGGTGCCGTCGGACCAGGTGGCATCTTCATACAGGTAGAAGGTGGCGGAGTCGCAGTCCTCCGTGAGTTCCCAGTCCTTCGCCAGCCACGGCACCGCCTCGAAATCTCTGTTGTGGAGGAGCAACGACATATAGAAGTAGGGCTCGATGTCGCCCTGGGCCTTATAGGTAGGATAGGGAAAAATGTTGAACCCTTGGGCCCAATTGGAACGGAAGCCCACGCGGATCACGCGTTCACCATCCTCATCCGTTGTGGTGACCGCAGCCTCTTCTCCGGATGTGGTGGCCGGAGCAGGCGCGCAGGCGGTCATGACCATGCCGAGCGTCACCAGCATGGCGATAAGCGTGAGGTGCCACTGCTTGTTGTTCATCTCGTGTCCTTCCTTTCTGCAAATGTGTTGAGATTGTTCGGAGTAACTGAACGTGAGAAGGCCAATGAGGACCGAAAGCGGTACGATATGATTAACGTAAGGGCGGGACCTCAAGGCCGAGTCGGCCTCCCATTTACGTTGAACACTGCGAGGAATCCCACTGCGGGCAGAAACAGCCAAACCGCTCGATGAACATCCAGATCGCACTCATGATCATCGTCATCTGGCCGTCCAGCATTCGCACTACCACTGCTGGCTGATTCCTGATCAGGTGCCGCCATCTCGGCTAGTCATCCTTACGGTGCATTTCTACTATAACATATACCATAACATAGTAAAGACAGGGAGTCAAGCACGATAAATCTATCCCTCATATACCGTCGCCGAAAGAAATTGGCCCAAGAACCGCGTTTTCAGACAGCCTACAATATGGGCAATCACAGTTTAGTTCTGACGTACCCCCTCAAATGTTTCATTAACGATGAGTCCTGTCTTCTCATTCAGCACAATCGTTACTTTATCCGCTTCAAATGACATTCTGAGTTCGAATACGTTGATATCGGCCATCTCATCTATGGTTAAGAGAAAATCACCATTTGTATCCCAGTTTCCTTTTATTCCCGTCGACAGCCCAAATCGTCCAGGAACGATGGTGTAGATGCCATCCAACCTCATTGGCGCCACAAGTTGTGTGAATACTGGTGCCACAAGTTGTCTGAATTTTCCGGATGTGGGATCAAACATAGAAAACCTGACTTCTGCTTCTTCTTGACCATTGAAACGCAAAGAAATTGTCTTGAAGTTAAGAAAATTTTCATCAAGAATAAATATTTCCCCTGATATGATTTGCGCTATTTCTGGCAAATATATTTGTTCGGGAGACGACGCGGCTGTGATCGCTTCTGTCTTCTGCTGAAGATTCTCATTACCTTCTGGATTTTTCGGTAATGCCTGATCTGATATCGACAATATAAATTCACCAATTTTTTCTCCATCATATTCCAACAACTCATTCTCTCCACCAGTGATAACCGTTACGATATTTGCGTCTGGTAAAACATTAAGCGATTGCCCACCACGACCAGCAGCATAGTACATTCCAGAAAAAGGCCCTTCTGAAACGAGGTGCCAAGCATATCCATAATCGCGACCTGGACGGATGAAGGTATTCGTCTTTACCGCACGATCAACTTGGGTTTGTGTTGATTTTTCTACCCATGCTGCATTCAATAACTGTTTCCCCTCCCAGAGTCCATTGTTCAGGTAAAGGTACCCTATCTTAGCCAGATCACGAGGATGCAGATGAAGATCCCCCCAACCTCTAGTTATTCCCTGAGGGTCTGGAGGCCAGATAACCTCATTAATGCCAAGCGGAGTAAAAAGGTGTTTCTGCGCAAAATCGAGCATGCTCATTCTTGTTGCCTTTGTCAGGATCGCCGAAAGTAAATGTGAATTTCCACTGCAATAAGCATACTCTTGGCCCGGTCCCCTAGCCATGGGCAAATCTAACACAAACTGCACCCAATCTTCACTTGTGAACATCTCATTATGTTCTTTTTCTCCTGGTTGATATCCACAATTAAAACCGGAAGTCATGGTGAGCAGGTTTTCTATGGTTATCTTTTCTTTATTAGCATCAAGATTGGCAATGGTACGTTCTGGGAAATAAAATAACAGGGGCTGTTCGACACTTTCAATAAAACCCTGATCAATAGCAATACCGATTAGAACCGATGTAATACTCTTAGTAACAGAAGCCACATCATGGACAGTCCCACCCGGGGTGAATGGATAAAAGCAAGCATCTAGTCCGATATTGCCGTTTCGAATGATCAACATGCTATGAATGTTCATTTTGTTTTCCCGGTAAAAACTTAGTAATTCCACCAAGCTTTCGGAATCCATTCCTTGATTTTCTGGAGTTGAGGTTTGCCAATCTTCAGTAGGCCAGTTTATGGTTGCATTGGACGTGGAAGTGCCGTTAACACAATCTGAATTTTTCATTTTGAATTTCCTTCCTAATTAGAGCGTGCCTAAGCCGGCGGATCGCGTAAATCCGAGATATGCCCATTGGTAAATTCTACATCGTGTGCCGTTGCCCTATCATAAAACCAAACCTTGTTCGAAGGCGTTTCCCACATCCGCAGCGCACGCATCGGAAAATGCGGTCCATCGGTCAACGGTGTAATGGCCTGGTTACGGCGGGCGCGGTCGATGCATTCCTGCGCCCCATACAGAACGCCGCGACCATCCCCGCCGATGATGCGCAACACGGCGCCGTCGTTCACCTCGATACGAAAGTGCTCCGGCTTCAAGTCAACCCCGTCAGTGTCAAACCAGGCTGTGACTCTGCCACCGTCGGAATGCGCCCCGGTGGTTGGCCTTGTGCCACCCAGCTTTTCGATCCAGCGTGCCAACTCGGCGGCTGCGGTCCGAATGCGTGGACTGGCATCGCCGGGAATTCTGATCGCATCGATCGTTGTCATCTGCATGGCTGTGTTACCCTCCTGCGATTCTCGCTCCAACTTGGGTGGTCAACCGGCAGAATTGTATTGATGAGGACTGTCGTAAACCAGCGATAGCGATTTCAGCTTACCCACCCCACTGACCAGGAGGTCGTAGTTCCCAATCCACTGGTCCAGCGCGCCATCCACAGAGAGCGCTCTAAGTTCGCCCTCGACTGAATCCCTGATTTGATCCGCGATAGCCTGACAATCGGCATAGACGAACCCTCGGCAGGACTTGTGTGGCATATCAGCAAAGTTGGGAAGTAGGCCCATGCGATCCTGATGCTCGACGAGCAGGTCACACGCCGCTGTTAGTCTTTCTGGTACGAGAGCAAGATCGTCTATGCGATAGGAGTCCTCCAGGATTGGTCCGATCTCCGCGGCCAGGTGGTCGAGTTTGTAGAACTCGCGATGAAGCCACTTCACGTACAAAGGGCAATAGCGCCTGTTGAGGAGAAAGACCAGTGACATGATCCAGTACGCCGATAGGGATACGCTATGTCTGGCTGACAGGACATCCCCTCTCACGGTGCATAGACCTATCAAGTCGATGTCCCACCCCAATGCCTGCCATGCGTAGGCCAATCTGTATTTCCAGACATTAAGAGGAAAGTATTGGTAATACCTGCGGTAGCGGGTGAGCTCTCCAATTCCGTCCCAGAAGACCTCCCCTCTCGTTAGACCGAGAAGGCTGCTCTCGGGTACCGTCAACCATTCGATTTCGTTCTTTGGAACTACAACGCCGATGTTTTGCGTAAAGTAGTCGTTACAGGTGGTCACTTCAACGTGGACGTGTCCAGCTGAACCCCTGGCTGGGACGCGCACCGTTGGGTTCTCCGGGTCAGTCACGAACCGGGTCGGGTGCCCCCTGAATTCGACCGGCAGGTGACGATCCAGTTCGTTGAGGATTTTCTCCCTATGCCGAATGAGAGGTTCGGGCAGGAACAACAGGCACCTTGGACCCCACTCGTGGTCTCTGGATAGCTCGTCATCGTTTCCGAGCACATCCGAGCCCCAACCCAGCAACGCAGCAGCGTAGGATTGGCCGATCTCAGTTACTCGTTTGGCCAGAATCGGCCGTATGGCTTCGGAGAAATATGCCCTGGACAACTCCAAGCCCTTCATGCTCATGCTCTCAGCCCTTCGATCAGCAACCTGATTACGGCCTACAGCTTGATGCCGCCCTGTGTCAAGCCTGTCACAAATTGACGCTGCAACGCCAGGAACAGCACCAGTACCGGCGCGATCATCATCACGGCGCCGGCGCTGGTAAGCGACCAATCGCGGCCGAAACGCTGGGTGAAGTTGTAGTAGCTTGTCGTCACCGGCATTAGCTCACCTCTCTGCAGGAAGATGAGCGCGGCCTGGAACTCACTCCACACACCCAACCCAATCACCAGACCTACGGTCAGAAAGGCCGGCCACATAATTGGGATCACGACCCGAGTCATCACCTGCAATTCATTGGCGCCGTCCACGCGGGCCGCGTCCTCAAAGTCGCGCGATAGACTCATCAAAAAGGAACGCAGCAGGAAAATGGCGAATGGCGAATTGAAGGCAATATACATGATGATCAAACCGGCGCGCGTGTCCAGCAGCCCCAGATTGCGCCACATAATGAACAGCGGGATCACATAGAGCCAGAACGGAAGCGTGGAGAGAGTCAACATGTAGACCAGATAAAAATTGTCGCCCGGGGGATCGAGCCGAGCCAGGCTATAGGCGGCCAGGCCACCCAACACGAGAACGCCGGCAACGGTGAAAACAACGTAGATCAGGCTGTTGGTCAGGGTGGTGGCAAACTCACCCTGAACCCAGGCATTGACGTAGTTCTCCACATGAACTACCCGAGGAAGTCCAATTGGATTGGTACCCAAATCTGTGAATGATTTCAGCGAGTTGAAAAACAGAACCAGAATCGGACCCAGCGCAAGGCAGACCAACAGGAGCAGGATGATATAGTTGGGTATCAGGTTTAACTTGCCTCTTTTTTTGAACATCGATGGCATCCTCCCGGTTTTGCTGTGCTATGCACAGTTGAGAGCGTAGGCAAGCGCCTAAACATCCCAGCCCCTGCGGCGAAGAAGCACGAATATCGTGGCCATGACACCGGCAATCGCGCTCATGGTTATGCCAATTGCGGCGCCGTAGCCGGCCTCAAAGCGCTGGAAGGCCTGTTTGTAGAGATAGGTGGCCAGCATTTCCGAGCTGCCGGCGGGTCCGCCGTGCGTCAGGATCCAAACATAATCAAAGACCAGGAATGACCAGATAGCCGTCATCATCAACATGAAGAATATGGTGGGGCGAATCCCGGGCAAGGTGACGTGGAGAAACTCCTGCCAGCGGTTGGCGCCATCAATCTTGGCCGCGTCATACAGGTCCGATGGTATGCTCTGCATTGCGGTGAGGAAGAGGATCATCAGGAATCCCCACCAGTGCCAATTGTCGACGAAGGCAATCGCTGGCAGGGCGGTATTTTTGTCGCCCAGGTAGGGATAGGCCAGCCCTTTGATTCCCCAGTCTTCCAAGGCGGCGCCAAAGCCAAGTCTTGGATCGAGCAGCATACGCCAGATCGAGGCGACCACAACGCTGGGGAGCACATAGGGAATGAAAAAGGCAGTGCGGATAGCCATTGCGCCGCGGCTTACCTGTGCCAGGAGGGTAGCAACGGCGAGCGCTATCACAAATGGCACGGTGAGGAAGAAGGCCAGCCACATCAAGTTATGGCGAAGCGCCAGCAGGAAATTGCGATCGTCGAAGAAGAGCTCGCGGAAGTTTTCCAGCCCGATGAAGTCGGCCTTGCCGATTCCGGACCAATCGGTCAGGGAATAGTACATGCCGGCAATGGATGGTCCGACAACAACGACGAGGTGCAGCAGGGTGATTGGCGCGATGAAGAGCCACGGCATGATCTGGCGGCGGAAGCGCCTACTGTGCAGCCAGGATTGCTTGTGCGGCGACACCGCTACCGTGGTACCGTCGCCGGCAGTTGGGGATGCAGTTTGCACATCATTTGTTTCTTTCACGGCGAAATGATGGTAGGCCTCAAGCCGGCGCAGATCAAAGCCAACAAACGTTGTCAGATGCGCTACCGCTCCGCTATTTGAGCGCTCGTGTGCCCAGCGCTCAGATCTGTTCGGACGGTTTCCCGATGCTGGCAAATGCGGTCCTCGTCTTGGCGGACGAGGACCGCAACTGTCTCAATGCACGTGAAAATGGGCGCGCGCAGGGTCAGATGCGCTACCGCTTCGCTATATGACCGCAGAAGGAGACTCTTAACGGTCGGGTATAACCAGAGTCTCGCCGGCCTGCAACTCTTCCTGGAAGGCGGCGTCAACCGCGGCCATGTATTCCTCGGGCGTCATATCGCCAACCCAGACTTTCTCGATCTCTTCGTAGATCACCTGATCCGTTTTGGGTGGGAAGAAGGTCCAGGTGGTATAGCCGTAGTGACCCTCTACCGACGCCTTGGCGAATTCGGCCAAAAGATGGGCCATGCGCGGTTCAACGCCTTCCAGCTGGGCCGGATCAAGGCGAATCGGCGCGGTTGCAGATTGGCACTCGACCAGCAGTCGTGACTGAATTTCGGGCGAGTTGTAGTAGGTCAGGAATTCGGCGGCGGCTTCGGGGTGCTCTGAGCTCTGATTGATCGATTGGGTACTGCCGATCCCGATGTTGAACATGGCTTCGCCGGTCAGCGAGGGCATGGGCACCCAGTCCCAATCGTTGCCGTGTTCGCTATCCTCGGTGAACATTTCGCCCACCAGACTGTCATAGATCCAGGTTCCCTCCATGGTCATGGCAGCCTCCCCGGTGGCAAAAGCTGCGCGGGCGATGGAAAAATCGGTGACCAGGAAGTTTGCGGGGCTGCCCATCCAGTAGCCGGCCTGGAACATGCGGTTCAAGGTTTCGATGGCGGTGACAAAATCGGGATCTGTCCAGGGGATTTCACCTTTGAGGGCCTGGTAGACCTTTTCCGGTCCGGCGATTTTATTGACAAACTCGGTGAAAAAGAACTCATTGTTGTCGATGGCATCGGCGGCGCCGCCGGCAAAGGGAATGATACCGGCCTCCTGGATTTGGGCGGAAAGGGCTTCCAACTCATCCATTGTGGTGGGCGGCTCCCAGCCATGCTCTTCGAAGACGGTCTTATTGTAGAAGAGGACCATGGTCTCCAATTCTTGCGGGAGGCTGTAGAGGGTGCCCTGTACGCGGCCCAAGTTCAAGGCCCAGGGGACGAACAGATCTTCCCAACCGAACTGGTCGGACAGATCATCCAGCGGCATGAGCTGGTCGGCGAGTGCAAATTCCGCTACAAAGGAGGGGCCGTGGGTTGGCACGATGTCGGGCCCGGCGCCGGCGGCGAGGGCAGGACGCACGGCGTCCATCATATTGGCCTTCTTTTCGGCATTCACCTCGATGGTGTCGCTCTGCTCGTTAAAGCTATCGACAGCTACTGCGATTATGCAGTCGGCGGTTACGGAGGTGCCTTGCCAGATTGTAATCTGCACCTTTTCCGGTGCGCCGTCTTCTCCGGATTGCGGTCCAGCTGCGGGCGCGGCGCAGGCTGCCACAAGCAGACCCAAAATAAGCAGTAGCGGCAATAATCTCTTCAAGCCTGTGTACATTTGATGCCCTCCATTCTTTCGTAGTGTGTTCAATATGGAAAGGAAATTGGTCAATACCGGCACTACGTGTTTGGCTGCTTGGCATGACAAATGGAACGCTGCGGATACACAGCCAGATCCCGAGGTTTCGCCGCATACCCTTGGCGCGTAATTCGTGGCTTCTTGCGGCGAGACAGATAGTGAACCGTGGACAGAAAAGGTTCTCTGGTGCAGGCAGGCTATATGCCGGATAAGCGCATGGTGTCAGCCGGTACAGGATGCCTTTGCATTATCCAGCCAGCCGCTATTCGTGTAAGAGGGTCGCAAAATCACGCTGAAAGATGCGTATGTTGCGCGATAGTTTAGTACTGTCGTTAGGCGTTGTCAAACCGGGTCAATTGCAGGGCAATCGCATCTAAATTCGGACGCCAAAATAGGCCACGAAGGGCACCCACAAGGGGTGCCCCTACCTTCATTTTTCGGCCAAGAAACCGGCCTCCAGTCGCCAAAGACCTTTAGAATTTGCGGCTGCGCACTATGATTTGCACAGTTCTCGGCGTTTTGCCTTGAGAAGGGCGCCCACAAGGGGCGCCCCTACCCGATTCAGGCAGCCTCACGAGGTTTTGTCCCAATTAGATGCAATTGCCCTGGGGTCAATTGACCCGGTTTGGCTGTTCAGGGCGATCACAACATGCGATTGTCCTATGAAAATCCCTGATCTGATTGACATTGGCGGCGCGCGACTGTACAATGCGCCCTCTGTGAACTCGCTTCCTTTTGAACGTAGCGGCCTCGACGCTTGCGCACCGTCGGGGGCCGTCTTTGTCTGCGCTTTTGCGTTGTTGTAAGGAGGGTATGTCCGATGCGTTTTGTTGTGTTACTTCATGAAGAGCACCACATTGCCAGTAATTTTCACGGTGAGGGATGTGACCTGCTCCGTGAACATGGTCAAGTAGAGATCGTGACGATGCGAAGCGGGCAGGAGGCGGCGGCTTTTGATCCGTTTCTTGCGCTTCTCAAAGAGGCGGATGGCGCGGTGATTGGCTGTTGGCATCGGCCGGCGATGCAAACCGAGCACTGGCGGCAGGGGAAAAATCTCAAGGTGTTCGCCGGAACCTTTGACAACCGCTTCGCTGGCTGGGTCGATTTTGACTTGCTGGATGCACAGGGAATTACGCTTATCGATACTTCACGCAGTATGACTCCTTCGGTGGCAGAATTTGCACTGGCGATGACGCTGAACCTGATCCGCGATATCCCAGAAGCGATGTACCTGGTGCGAGAAGGAGGTTGGCAGACACATCCCTTTGACGCTTGGGAAAGGCCGGGCTTTGTCTATGGTGATTTGACCGGCCGGCGGGTGGGACTGGCGGGATTGGGCAGTATCAATGGCAGGTACGCGGAGTTGCTTGCGCCCTTCAGATGCGACGTTCGGGTCTATGACCCCTATGTTTCTGACGAGGTGTTTTCCCAGTACGGCGTCAAACGGGCAAACTCTCTGGTTGAGTTGGCGCAGTCATCTGAGGTTTTCGTCGTCGGTCTGCCGCCAATGCCGACAACGCTGGAGGTGATCAACCGCGATGTAATTTTTGCCTTACCCAAGGGGGCCTTGTTTGTCCTGGTGACGCGGATGGCGGTGGTTGAACAGCAGGCTTTGTGGGAACGAATCGAAGCCGGCGAGATTGCGGCGGCTGTCGACGTGTTTGCGCCTGAACCCCCGCCCAAAGATGCCTGGTTTCGACGGCATCCAAACGTGTTGGCGACGCCGCATATGGCCGGCGGCACAGATTTCTCCCATCGCCGCTGTCTCACGGATGCCTGCAAGGACGCCATCGCCGTATTGAGCGGCGAAACGCCCAGGTTCCGGGCGACCAGGCGGGACTTTCTTGTCTATGAAGGGAAACTGAAGCCTGTTGCCTGACAGAATATGGGTTTGCCTTCGTATACACACAGCGCGACCAGCTAACGGGCTATCGAATGAATCAGGATTTTCGGGATTAGAGGATTGCCAGGATAAGAGACGATGGAGAGAGTCCAGGGGAGCAAGTGCCAGTGGGACGGCTGGCCAGGCAGATAACCGAGCGTTCACGAGGATGGGATGCGCCCCGAAATTTCAGTTACTTGACAGTGGATGGGTGATCAAGTAGACTGCGCACTGGTATTCGATGTCCGACATCTTGTATCCGATTCCGCAGCAACTTTTTACCCTCACAACTCATACTCACAAGAGCGTAAGCGCGGCAGCCACTCAGAATATCGTGCCCTGCTTGAGGTCAGACCTCCCGAACAGCCCTGCAAGCATCTGTCAATAGTCGTAATCTCACTAGCAGGCTCAAGGTGTAACCATGGGAGAAGATGTGACAATAGGTGCTGCGCTGGTTCCGGGACTACCCGAGCTCCGCACACGCCTACACGACTGGCGCGGGCGGCTGGAGAAGGAAATCCGCCTTAACTGGCAGCTCTATGTGATGATCCTGCCCGTACTGGTCGGCTTTTTCTTCTTTCGCTTCTATCCGTTGTATGGCCTGCAGATCGCCTTCAAAGACTACAACATTGTAGCCGGGATCAGGGGCAGCGAATGGGTGGGGTTGGAGAACTTTTTCAAGTTCGTTGAGGACCCCTTCTTCTTCCGCGTGGTAAAGAATACGGTCGTGCTGGGCTTCTGGACGCTGGTGATCTCCTATCCGCTGCCGATCGTTTTCGCGGTGTTGCTCAACGAGGTCAAACAGCAACACGGTCTGTTCAAGCGAGTGACCCAGTCGATCAGCTACCTGCCGCACTTCGTCGCCGTGGTGGTGATCGTCGGTCTGATCTATGATTTTTTCAGTTTCGATGGCATTGTCAACCAGATAGCGGTTGCCCTGACCGGCGAAACGTGGCGTATCCTGGGCTCGTCGGCGTGGTTTCGGCCGCTGTTCGTTGGCTCTGTCCTGTGGCAAGGCATCGGCTGGGGTTCAATCATCTACCTGGCTGCACTGACAGGCATTCCGCCGGAGCAGTATGAGGCGGCGATCGTGGACGGCGCGTCGCGCTGGCAGCGTGTTCGGTACGTCACGCTGCCCGGACTACTGCCGGTGATAAGTGTAACGCTGATTCTCTCTGTGTCGTCGATCGTTTCGGTGGGATTCGAGAGAGCGTTCTTGCTGCAGCAACCGGCCACCTACAATGTTTCGGACGTCATTGCGACCTATGTGTACCGGCGCGGGCTGATAAAGTTTGACTTCAGCTATGGCGCGGCGATTGGGTTTTTCGACTCCATCGTCGCCTTTGCTTTGGTGGTGGCGGCCAACTACATCGTAAAAAGAACCAATGAGGACCGCGAAGGGTTGTGGTAGCGAGGTGTAGACCGTGCATACGCTGAGAAAGATGCAGTTGTTCGATTACCTGAACTACCTGTTCCTGATCGGGTTCAGTTGCGTGATGCTATACCCGCTGCTGTACGTTTTTTCCATCTCGGTGAGCGACGGCGAAGCGGTGTGGAGGCAATCGGTGAAGTTATTTCCAATTGGCTTCAACCTGGATGCGTACGAGGCGATTGCGAGGGCGAATGCGGTCGTGCGAGCGTACCGGAACTCGATCGTCTACACGGTGCTTGGCACGACGTTCACACTGATAATCTGCCTGCTGGCGGCATACCCGCTCTCGGAGCCGCGCTTTCGCTGGCGCGGTCCGATCAGTCTGATCCTGGGGATGACGCTTTTTTTCTCTGCCGGCCTGATTCCCACCTACCTGGCCTACCAGAGTTATGGACTTCTGAATACGCTTTGGGTCATCACCCTGCCGGTTGCCTTCAATTTCTGGTTTATCATCCTGGTGCGGGCGAATATCTCGATGATACCGCGCGAGCTGAAGGACGCCGCCCGCGTGGACGGCGCGAGCGACTTTCGCATCCTATTGCAGATCATCGTGCCCCTGTCTAAACCGATCCTGGCGACCATCGCCCTGTTTGTCGCGGTCGCGATCTGGAATGATTTTTTCAATCCGCTGCTCTATCTCAACAACTCGGAAAAGTTCCCCTTGACCATCATGCTGCGGCGGATGCTGATACGGGGAGCCACAGGGGAAGTGGTGCAGGGGAATTATGACGACACTTTGCAAGCGAAGTCGTTTTTCAGGCAGGTAAAGATGGCAACCGTCATCGTGACGTTGGGTCCGATTCTGCTGGTATATCCCTTTGTCCAAAAATACTTTGTGCAGGGCACACTGGTCGGCGCAATCAAGGGGTAAACCCGGGCACGCTATAGTCGGATCGAGGGAAGGAGGTGGTTTTATCGAGTAGATCTTTGGCTACAACCTATGCTCTCCAGTGTTTGCGATTCATCCGCCATATACACAGTAGAGGAGATGGAAATGAAGAGATTCAGCCTGCCTTTAACTGCTTGCGTGCTCACTGTTTTGAGTGTTCTCCTGGTGAGCTGCGTACAACAGGCACCCGGGACCGTCGAGAGCGCCGAGACCGTCGAACTGGAGTTGATGCTCGCGCCTGAAGGTGTTTTTGGAGATATCACGCCTGAGTCCTACTCGATGCAGCTGTTGGCCGACCGGACTGGCTTCAACTTTGCGTTCCGCCAGATCCCGCGCGAGTTCCTCGGCGAGCGGATCGCCACGACCCTGGCTTCCGGGGATCTGCCGGACATCATGCAGTTGGGCCTGCCGGCCGACTCGACCGGGACCCCGATGGATATCGCGCACGAGTTTGGTCCGCAAGGGCTGTTTGTCTCGCTCAGCGAGTACATCGCGGCTGGCGATATGCCCAATCTCGTGGCCGAGATGGAAAGACAGCCCGATATGGAGAAGTTGATGACTTCGCCTGACGGCAACATTTACGCTGTGCCCCAGGTCAGACGGTTACGCCAACTCAGGCCGTGGCTGCAACTGCGCGCCGATCTGCTCGAGCAGTGTGGGATCATCGAGGACAGGTGGAACGGCAACTGGGACGCCATCCTGACGCTGGAGGATCTCCAGGGGGCGATGACGTGCCTGCAGGAGCAACTGGGTGGCAAGCCTGTCCTCTCCAGCCGCAGCGGCTTCACGGGCCATGCGGGCAACTGGGCCAAATGGATGGGCACCGACCTGACCGTTTACTACAACCCCTACACTGAGCAATATGAGTATGGCCCGCTGATGGCCCGCTTCCGCAGCATGGTCGAGTTCATGAATTGGATGTGGGAAAACGGCGTCCTGCATCCGGAGTATGCGATCATGAGCGACCCGGACTGGGAGGCGCTGGCGCGTGGCACCTGCGAGGCGGGAGCCATTCTCGAGAACACGGGCTGGCACTTCTATTCGTGCGTCGCGAATGCGGGCATTGATCAGGGCAAGTTCTACCCCGTCATGTCGCTGACGATCGACGACGAAAAGGTTCTCTGGCCCGCCCCTTCAAATGTTTGGCTGGGGAACCCCTTGGTGATCTCGGGCTCCTCCTCTCAGGCAGAGATCGAAGCAGCCGTGTGGCTGATCGACTACCTGTTCAGCACCGAGGGCCGCTTCCTGATCTACCAGGGCAAAGAGGGCGTTGATTGGACCTATCGCGCGGACGGGACCAAGTGTTATACGGACACCATTCAGCGCCATCCAAGCTATAAGGAAAAGCACTATTGCGCAGGCGCGATTCCCGAGTCCCCGCCGGCCATGACCAACGAATCGGCGTTCATCAATGACATCGGCTCGCTCGCCCGCGTCTGGTGGCCAGAGGCTGAACCGCACTGGGGTCTGATGGCAGACTGGCCGGCGCCGGAATTCCCGGACGGGTGGAGATGGATTGACGATCATTTCATCAATCCCAGCGGCTCCTATGGTGATCCCCTGCCTTCAATCGTATTGAACGAAGAGGAGGCGGAGGTAGCTGCCAGTCTCGGCACCCCGATTGACACCTATCTGCTTGAGACGATCCAGCAGATGATCGAGGGGCAGATCGAAATCAATGACGATACGTGGGGCGAGCTTACCTCCACGATCGAAAGCATGGGCGCCCAGGACATTGTGGATGCGTACAACTCTGCTCTGTCGCGCGCGCAGTAGCGTAGTAGAGTAGCTGCGACGCGCCCAATCTGACCGGCGTGCGGTCTGGACTGTACGCTGTTTAACGACCAAGACGCTGGGGACGGAGGGATTCGTCGTCCCCAGCGTTTTTTTTCACTGGCGAGCTCCGGAGCAAAATATGGGGACAGACAAGACGACAAAGGATCCGATCAGATGCGCGGTGATCACCGGCGGTCACGGCTATGACGTGCCGAACTTTCACCGGTTCTTTCGCGGCCTGGCGGGCGTTGATGCGTATATCCAGCATATGGACGACTTTGCCTCCGCACGCGCAGGGGTGCGGGACGGCTACGATGCGGTTGTCTTTTACACGATGTTGATGGATGGTCCTACCGACGACGGGGGGCCGTGGTACGCGGGAAGACCCAAGACCGCATTGGAGCACCTGGGTGAGACGGAGCAAGGCATCGTCCTCCTGCACCACGCCATCCTCGCCTACCCGCAGTGGCCGGTGTGGAGTGAGATAGCCGGTATCCAGGATCGCGGCTTCGGCCATCATCCTGAGCAGACGCTGCGCGTCGAGATCGCCAATCCTGAACATCCGATCACCGGGGGCCGGAACGCGTGGGAGATGGCGGACGAGACATACATGATGGATGAGCCGGGGAAGGACAGCGAGATTCTGTTGACAGCGAACCATCCCAAGAGCATGGGCGCCATCGCCTGGGCGAGGATGCACAGGCGTGCGCGTGTCTTTTGCTTCCAATCGGGGCATGACAATCTGACGTGGGCAAACTCGCATTTTGGCGAGACCGTGTTGCGGGGGATCCAGTGGGTAGCCCAAAGAATATAGGGGTGACCTTAATCCCGGAGACGGCTGTATGCGCGCGTTAGTGACGAGACTCCGGCCCGACAAGAGACGCGAGAAGGTACTGGTTAGCGATTGGCCGGCGCCGGAGGGACCGACCGGCAACCAAGTCAAGAGCCGGACGATCTATTCGGGCATCACGAACGGGACCGAGCACAACGACTTGGTCGGCGGCAACTATGCGCACCCTGACGACGCGCTGCCGGCCGGGTGGGGCTATCAACACGTGGGGCGCGTGATCGAGACCGGCCCTGATGTTGCGGAGCTTGCCGTTGGCGACCTGTTGTATATCAACGCCGACCACAAGGAATATGTGGTGGCGCGTGAAGATGGGTTGCTCATCAAACTGACAGAGGACGTTGACCCCAGGCAGGCCGCTCTGTTCGGCATGTCCAGTGTGGCGATGCGCACCTGTCGGCACGCTGATCTGCGCATGGGCGAACGCGTTCTCGTCGTCGGCCAGGGGTTTGTCGGCCAGATGGCGGCTCAGATCGCCAACGTGATGGGCGCGCGCGTTGCGGTCTGCGAAGTCGACCCGGGCCGGCTGGAAATGGCGCGACGGATCGGCGCTGCTGAGGAGGTGTTCGATGTCGCCGGTGACGGATGGGAGAAACAGATCGCCGATGGCGCCTTCGATGCACTCATTGACGCGGCGGGCGTCGAGGTGATGGAGGACCGGTTGATTCGCGCGCTCAAGAGCCGGGGCAGGCTGCTGCTCATCGCCGGCCGCTTTCACGTCAACTATACCTTCAATCTGGGTCAAGCGCACGAGATTACGATCAGACAGAACACGGGCTATGACCGCGATGATCTGGCGAATCTGTGCCGGCTCATTCGCCGGGGGATGGTCGATATCACTCCGCTGCTCCAAGACGTTGTGCCGGTGACGGAGGCCCGGCGCGTCTACGACACGCTGCGCGACGCCCCGCATGAACTGTCGGGCACGGTATTTATCTGGGAGTAAGGCGCTGCACGCGTGCAGCGCGAGCGAGGAGGGCACACCGGGAGCCGAGCCATGGCACAGATGCAGATTGGGGCGATTGATACGATCCGACTTGCGCGCGACGCCGGCCCACGCGTGCGGACCGCAGCCGGCGAACTGGCACGCTGGATCGAAAGACTGGGGGCGAGGAAGCCGGCCATCGGTGCAGAGGCGGGGGATGTGACAGCGTGGTTAAGCGCAAGCGGGACCGACCTGGAGCCGGAGCACTTTCGTATCGACGTGGAGAGCGCCACAACGCTTCACATTACGGGCGCCGATGGACGCGGCGTGTTGTATGGTGTGCAGGAGTGCATCGACCGCGCCCGTCTGGGTCGAGCCATCATGACGATGACCGATGGCCCCCATTTTGCTCTGCGCAGCGTAGACATGTGGGAGACGCCTTCGAGCATGGTCTGGTGTCTGCCGTTCGACAGCATTCTGGACTATGACAAAATGCTGCGCCCCGAGGAGACCCCGGAGTACCTGGATTTCGCCCGGCGGCTGCTGGCGATGCGCGTCAACAGCCTCATCCTGTTCTCTCAATACGCGTCGGGAGGGTCGTTGTTCGAACGCTGGCTCTCACACGCCGAGCCGGTAGAGCGGTTCGCGCAGTTTATGGATCGCTTTGGCGTCTCAATACGTTTGGCGCTCCACTATACCTCTCCCGACGAAAGTGGCCATTATGCGACGCTGTGTCCGTACTCGGATCATATCCGTGAGCAGTGGCAAGACTTTGTGGCGCGTATGGCCGTCACCATGCCGACGGTGCGCAATTTCAGGCTGAGAGGCGCGGGCGAAGAGGCGCCCGGCCCTCACGAAGATGATTGCGACCGCTGCGCTGCGACGCCGCTGCGCGAGCGTGTTCTAGCGGGCATACGCGTGGTCAGCGACGCCGTAGCCACCCTCGGCGGCGATCTGCTGTGGCTCACCGGCACCGACCAGGCCGCCCATGCCAGGGCGGAGGCGGAAATGTATGGCGACTGGGGGGATGACTTTCCCGAAAACGTATGGATCGGACATTGCCACAACTACTGGGACTACCGCCCACCTTATCCGCCGCACCCGATCTGGAACCATTCCGGTAATCGGCCCGGAGAACGTTCGCCCTATGTGCTTCAGGTCGCGCTGGTGGGCGATTCGGCTGGCATGAACTTTTTGCCGTGCTCGATGGCGCACCGCTGGCAGGAGGACTTTCGCACGGCGGCAGACAAGGGATACGAGGGATGTGACGCCAACATGGCCGTACATCCCGAGTACGTAGACCATCCGCTCAACCTCTCCAACTGGCACACCTACGGCAAGCTGTGCTGGAACCCCTACCTCGACCCGGACGACATCCTGTGCGAGTGGCTGACGATGGAGTATGGCGCGGAGGCACTCGCGTTCCTGCCCGGCCTGCGCGAAACCTATCCCGCCACCATCGGCGCGCTGTTCAGCCGCAGCGCCTTTACCCAGTGCCACAGTTATGTTGCGCGCTACAACTACCTTGATACGCGGCTCAATGGACCGTGGCGCGTGTGGACGGATCTCTTGCATCCAGGGATGGACCGGGTCGGCGAGAACGTCCTCGGACTGGAGTTGCCGCTCGACGCCTATCCTGAGGCGCAGCGCGAGGCGCTACGCAACGACCCGCGCTACCAACTTATTTTCAACCGGATGCCATTGACCGGCGCCTACGCCGCCGAGTTGATGGCGGAGAAGCGCGCGGCCACCGGCCATATGGAAGGCGTGCTGTCGGCGTGGCAGCAACTGGAAGGCAAGATTGACCCGGCATCCTTTGCCCAGGTCGCCGGGTTGCTCGAAGCCAACGTAAACGACGTGCGCATCTTTGTGGACTGTTTCGGGCTGTACCTGGACTACAAACTGGGGCGGTTGGAGGCGGCGCAGATCGAGGCAATGCGCGCGCGCTACGCCGGCGTTCCGAAGGGAGAGGCGACGGTCGGGTCGCCATCCGACGGCTGGTTCTGGGATCACTTTGGCTGGCAGGGCACCTATCTGGAGTTCCTGGACGATCTGGAGAAGCTGTTGCGGGGCGAGGCGCCCGGCCCGTTCTTTACCGGCGGAGCGACGGAGAGACAGGCGGAATGAAGTTTCAAAGAACTGCTCGGGGCCCGGTTTGCCGACCGGGCCGCCCTTCACGGGATCGGATTCGAGCAACCGGTGCGCTTCGATGACACAGTTGGCGGTGGCATTGACAGGCAACGAGCGGTTGTCACAGCATCAAGACTCATTCACAGCGTAGATGCGCGCGTCGCGCAGGGTGAAGCGCAAGCAGACGTCACGCCCGGCCAGGCCCGTCGTGTCCTTCTCACCCCACCGCAGCGGCAGGGCGGCGCCATCCACGTCGCTGAGTACACACTTTTCCCGTTCGTAGCCCTCGATTGCGTGACCGTCCGGTTGCCGTACTTCCACCATCACGTAGGCCTGATCGGGTAGCAGCGTGCCTGTGCCGCTCTCCAGGTTGACCGTCAGGGGGCGTTGCGGGACCTTGAACACGCGCGACGAAAACTCGGCGTTCGACTGCGACCCCACCCACGTTATCCGGTCGACCGGCGTGCTGTAGCGTCGCATCGTGTTGTACTCGAGGAAGCACAGGCGGCTATTGACGACAAAGGGTGTGCAGGTAGTAAACACCCCCACGTGCATCTCGCGCGCTGGGCGCTGCCAGCGCCGCCCATCGTGACTCACCCACCATTCATAGGAGATATGAGGCCCGTGTTCGCCAATCATGAGCGGGCTGCGGGCATAGTTGCGCATTAGGCCGACAAAGCGATCACGGTAGGGGAACACGGTAAACATGTAGAGCTCGAGATCCGGCGGATCATCCGCATCCGGTTCGATGAAGTTCTCCAGGCGTGACCAGTGGGCGCCGTCTTCACTGCTGCGGATTGCCAGCACGCGGCGCTGGCTGGGCCCGATGTTATCCGGAAGCGCCGCCGGGAATGGCCGCTTTACGGCTTGATAGCAAAGGTATTTCTTGCTGCGTGGGTCATAGATGGCCGAAAAGGCGTCGTTGCCGTCGCGGAAGGCCGGGTTGCGATCCCACTCTTGCCAGTGCAGACCATCCGCTGAAAAGGCTGCGCCAGCGTTGTGGACTGGATGATGCCCCGGCAACGGACCTTCGGCGTGCACGGGGCCCCATCCGGTGTGGATCATGGCGTAGCGGCGATTGGGATCGGTCGCCTCGTCGTTCCGCATCACTGAAAAGATGCCGCCATTGTCGATCAACACATTGGGCGACCTGGCGTCCGCGACGATGCCCAAGTCTGGCCGTTCGAAGTGGATGCCATCGCGGGTGCGGGCATAGCACACTTGCCACTTCAACCTGGCGGGATCCCAGTCCGGGCGTGTTATGCTAAACGTTTTGTCGCTCTCAGAATGGCTGCGTGCGCTGGCCTGTTCGGCGCTCAGGCTTTCGACGAGAAACCGCTCGGGGCTGCGCCGCAGGCTGTACCAGACGTGGATGGCGCCATCAGGTTCCTGGAGGCTGGTGAGCGCCAGGTCCTGGGCGAATTCGTTCAGGTCCTCCTCCAGCCCTTCGGGAGGGCTGTCATCGCGAACGAGCCGACAGCCGCCTGTAAGCAGCCGGCCGCGCGGTTCATGCACGTCTTCCAGGGACATGAAGAGCAGAGTCAGGGCTTCTTTGTCCTTCGGTTGATCCAGAATTGGATTGACGGCGTTCATATGCCTTACCTACCCCTTGGGAACGTCTGCGTAACGCTTGCGCAGTGCCTGAATTCTGTGCTGTCTCCAGCCGTCCAGCCCAAATGCCTCTCGATATGGACCTTGCCACGGAGGAGTTCGGCGATGACGCGCTCATCCCCTCTGCCCCGCTGGCCACCGTGGTCAGGGAGAGGCGGCTGCGGGTGTGGGCGCCGATTTCCTACCCCGCTGCGACGAGCTGCATGTGCTTTGCGGTGTTACATCATGCCAATGAGGCCACCATTTCGTCGGTGTAGCCGAAGAGGGCAGGGGTGCCGCCGGTGTGAACGAAGACGACCGGCTCCTGCGCCGGCAGTGCGCCGCCGCGGATGTGGGCCACCAGCGCGGCCAGCGCTTTGCTGGAGTAGACCGGGTCGGTGAGGATGCCCTCCTTCTGGGCGAGCAGACGCAGGGCGGCCAGCCCCTCCGGTGTGGGGATGCCGTAGCGATCGCCGACGAAGGAGTCGTCGTTGTCGAAGTCGGCGGCGGTCAGGGCCACGTCCAGGTCCAGCCGTTCCGCAGCCAGGTTCGCCATTTGGGCCATGCGCTCTTCGTTGCCGTTCTTGAAGGACGGGTTGATCCCCTTCACCTGCATGGGGCTGCCCACCGCTTTCAGCCCGAGAACCAGCCCGGCCTGGGTGGTGTCGGCCGCGCTGACGTACATGCGCCGCGGGTCGATCTCCTGCGCGCGGCACTGGCGCGCCACTTCGAGGGCGGATTGGGCGTAGGCGATGACATCCAGGTCGACGGTATCGGCCTGGCGCGGCACGTAGACGTTATGGCCTGCCGCCCGCAGCGCCTCGGCCTTGGCCGCGATCATCTCCTGCTGGCGGTCGCGGTCGTTGTCCGACAGCACCGTAACATGCGCGCCAAACAGCCGCTGCAACAGGTTGTTGCCGGTAATCGCGGTATTGTCGATCTCCCGCTCGGCCCGCAGAATCAGATGCAGCGTTATGCCCAGCTTGGCGCAGGCCGCTGCCAGCTGGCGGCAGTAGTTGGATTGCACGGCCGCGCCGTAGACGATGGTATCGGCGCCGCGCTCCACCCCGACCGCCAGGCTGTACTCAAGCATGCGGGTCTTGTTGCCGCCAAAAGCCAGCCCAGTGAGGTCGTCCCGTTTGATATAGACCTGCGGCCCGCCGAGGGCGGCACTGAAGCGGGGCAGATGCTCCAGCGGCGTATTCACCTCGCCCAGGCGAACGCGATTCAGATTGGCCAGCGCCATCTCCAGTCTGCTTTCCATTTCGGAACCCATGACCAATTCTCCTTTTGAACTCTTCGATTGTCGATCTGTCAACTCGTCGTAGGTATCCGAGCGCCTACCAGGAATGAAGCGCCTGCCACTAGCCAGTGACCGGCTGCAGCTCCGGCTGCCGGCTCAGTTCCCAGGAGCGGGCCAGGCTCTGCGTCTCTACCATCTTGGCGTAGCGTCCGTTGCGCGCCATCAACTCGTCGTGGGCGCCGGTCTCGATGATGCGCCCATCGTCCAGCACGACGATCTTGTCGGCGTGGCGGATGGTCGAGAGGCGGTGGGCGATCACCAGCGTGGTGCGGTTGCGGGTAAGGCGGTTGAGCGCCTGCTGGATCTGCCACTCGGTCTCGGTGTCGACCGAGGAGGTGGCCTCGTCCAGGATCAGGATGGGTGCGTCTTTCAGCAGGGCGCGTGCGATCGAGATGCGCTGCTTCTGCCCGCCGGACAGGCGCACGCCGCGCTCGCCGATAACGGTGTTGTAGCCTTCGGTCAGGTCGACGATGAACTCGTGCGCGTTGGCTGCCTGCGCCGCCTGCACGATCTCATCGACGGTTGCGTCCGGGCGTCCGAAGGCGATATTCTGGCGCACAGTTCCGTGGAAGAGGAAAACATCCTGCATGACAGAGGCCACATTGGCGCGCAGGAACTCCAGATCGAGGCTGCGCAGGTCGTGGCCGCCGACGCAAATTTGTCCCTCCTGGGGGTCATAGAAGCGGGGGATGAGGCGGCTGACGGTTGTTTTGCCGGCGCCGGTCGCCCCCACCAGGGCCACCATTTCGCCGGCGCCGATCTCGAAATCGATCTCGTTCAGCACCACCTCTTCGTGCTGATAGCCAAAGGAGACATCTTGGAAGGCAACGTCCCAGCGGGAGATATGGGGCGAGACCGCGGCCGGTGGGCTGCTGATCTCCGGTTGCACGGCCAGTAGTTCGAAGATCCGTTCCTGGCTGGCGCCGGCCCGGTGCAGGGTGTCGCTGATGTCGGCCAGTTTGAGGAAAGGCTGATAGATATAGGCCAGATAGGCGATGAAGACGAAGAGATCGGCGATATTCATCGTTTCGGCGAGGGCGAGGCCGCCGCCCACCCACACGGCCACGATCACGCCCACGCCGCTGGAGAACTCGACGATGGCCGAGGGCATGAGCGAGACCCTGGTGGCGGCGCAGATCTTGTCGCGGTAGTCGGCAGCCGATTGGGCGACTTGCTCTGCCTGCGCCTTTTCCTGGCCGAAGGATTTGATCTCGGTGATGCCGGAAAAGCTGTCCTGCACCTGGGCCACCAGTTCGGAGATGCCGGCCCGCACCTGGCGCCATATCTGGCGGATCTGCCTGGTGTAGCGGTAGATGACGAATCCGCCGATCGGCAGCGGCAGCACCACAAGCAGGGCCAGCAGGGGATGAATCCAGAGCAGGACACACCACATGGTGATGGGAATGACGGTGGCCATCACGAGTTCGGGCACGCCGTGGGCGACGAAGTCCTCCAGGGTTTCGATATCGTTGATGGAGCGCACGATCAGGGCGCCGGTGCGCTGGCGGTTGTAGAAGCTGTGGGAGAGCTGTTGAAGGTGGCGATAGACGCGCGCCATCAGATTGGTGGTGACGCCGTAGGCGGCCACATGGGAGAACTGGCCGTAGAAATAGCGGCCGACGCCGCGTAACACATAGACAATTCCCAGCACGGCGGTCATTGCCAGCAGGCCGGAGGTGGAGCCGCCGCCCTCGGTGATCCACTGGATCAGGCGGCGCACCAGCAGGGGCGGAACAAGGGTCGTCGCGGAGAAGAGCAGGCCGCTGAGGATGGAGAGGGCCACCATCTTGCGCTGGCCGCCCAGGATATGCCAGAGGCCGGCCAGGAAGCCTTGCTGCGGGTTGTCTGTGAGCATAATTTTGATCGCGTTCCTGACTTTTGGCAGCGCCTTGTGCCGGCGCCGGTCGCAGTCACTGAAAACCAAAAAATTGACTACTAAAAACTGCTGTACAATCAGTCCAGTTCCCGGCGCAGCAGGCCGCGCGCCTGATAGACGGCGGCGGCTTCCTCGACAAAGGCAGCTGTAGTGGCGGCGTTGAATTCATCGCGCAGGCGCTGCGCCAGCGCCTGGTACTCCTCGAAGCTGCAGCGTCCGGGCCGCAGCATTTCGTACATCTCCAGGAGTGTCTCGTTGGGGACGGCGGTCAGCTCGGAAGCCCGTTCCAGATTTTGCGCCAGTTGCGGGTAGCCGGCGTCGCGGGCGATTTGGGCCTGGGCGCGCAGCGTCTCGGCGCTGATGCTGTAATCTTCGGAGGAGATATCTTCCGTCAGCGTCTTCTGCAGCGAGAGGTCGCGCAAGGGCCGCCCACTGGCCGCGGTGAGCGTGTCACTGCGGTTGGCGTAGAGGGGATAGTCTGCGGTCGAGGAACGAGAGGTGGCTTCTCTCTCCTCACTTCTCTTCACTCTCTCCTCGATTCTGTCGTCTGTCATTATGCTGGATCCTTGCGCTCAGGGTCGAGGAAAGAGCAGTTCTCTCACTCCTCATTCCTCTTCACTCTCTGCTCGATTTTTCCCTCTCTCCTCGTCTTTACACATCCGGCTCCCAGCGGAAGTATAGTTCCTGTGGGGCTTTTACTTGTATGTCTTCGATCTCGCGGCGATGCAGCAGGGTCGTCTTGACGATGAGGCGGAGGCGGGCGCCGTTGTCGACTTTGACGCCGACGGGCAGGGGGCTAAGCCCCTTGGCATAGCGGGCGGCGTTGCGCCCGATCGCCTGGTAAATCTCCAGCGTCAGGCTGGGCGACTGCGGGAACAGTTCCAGGTTGTTGAGCGGCGCCAGCCCGCGTTTCTGGATGACGGTCGTGCCGCGGCTCTGGAGGCCGACGGCGATGCCGGAGCCGCTCAGACGCGCGCCGGCGTGGCCGATGGCGGCACAGTCGGCGCTGTGATAGACCCGCACGACGCGGCCGTAGAATTCTTCCTCGGCCACACCGGTGAGCAGCGCTTCCAACACCGCTTCATGGTCCAATTCGCCGATCGTCTTCACCAATGAGCGGCCATAGGCCGGCCCCACCGCGACGACGATTTCGTTGGCGGAGGCGCCAACTTTGGCCGTGCTGATCTCGGCCAGATTGGGCAGCGGATCGCCCACCTGCGCGTCGATAAAGTCGCGCGGCGACTTCTGTTGGGGAATGTGTTGAAGCGCGTCCCAGGTTTCCCCCTCGAGGCGATAGCCGGTGCCGGGGCCGGTGTAGTCATTGCGGTCGTTGATGGCGCTGATCACCTTGAAATCATCGGTGAAGATCGCCGAGGGTTGCAGATAGTCCCCCGCCACCCGCTGGCGGCCCATCTCGAGCATATTGGCGGCCGCCTGCTCAAAGCCGCGGCGGTGCAGCGCGCGCACCACATCCGACAGATTGGCTGTGCCCTCCAGGAAGCGGTCGGCTGCGGCCAGGTCGGCCACCATGTCGCGCTCCGGCATGTCTTCGCTGCTGTGGGCGAGGGTGGCGGCCTCCACCTCTTCGTCTCCAATTGGGGGGAAATCCAGCTCGGCATAGATCGCCTGCAGCGCCTGCGCGGCCTGCCGGCGGGCGGCGACGGCATCGGCCTCGCGTACCGGGCGGATGCCGCCGTTGATCTGCATATCGCGTTGGATGACGGTCCAGTCATCGAAATCTTCGGCGTCGAAGTTGCCGCCGCCGAACATGTTGTCCTGCTTGGGGATGGCGCTGTAGCCGGAGCAGATGAAATCGGTGCCGGGGATCATCTGCAGCATCAGTTTGGCCGTCTTGCGCAGGTCCGAGTGGGAGGCGAGCGCGTCGTTGCCGGAGGCGCATTCCAACCCCAACATCGACGCCAGCAGGTTTTCGGCCAGTACGCCGCGTACGCCGCCGGGCAGCGCTTCCGGCAGGGCGATGCAGGAGATGGAGCCGTTCTGCACGCCCTGGCTGCCGGCGCCTTTCGTCACCAGCAGGCAGCGGGCCTCCAGATAGAGCATCGAACACTGCTCGGCGTAGCCCATCAGCGCCTCGGAGCCGGTGCCGGAGGTGAAGCGCACCTTGATGCCGCGGCTGGCGTAGGCGGAGGCCAGAAAGGCTTTTGACCAAGGGGTGTCGTCGCCGTCGACAAAGGAGCGTTCGGTGCCGTAGACGGAAAGCGTCTCGGCGTAGGAGGTCAGGCCCTTGATGCCGAGGCGCAGTCCGAAAGCCTCCTCGACCGCGCATTGCGTGAGCACGCCGCCGCGGCTGGTCTGCGCGCCGACGAGAATGGCGAGGGCATTGAGGGGCGCGGCGCGGGCGACGCGCACCGTCGTTTCGATTTCGGCAAAGCCGCGCGCGGCGGCTTCGGCCGCGTCCGCGGCCAGCAGGGCGGGATTTTCGCGCCAGTTGGTGACGTGGGCCTGGTTGGCCGGGGTCTTGCGCACCCGCATCTTGCCGAGACCCATCATCATCTCGAGCACGTTCATGTGGCGCACGATTTCGCACAGTTTGGCCGGCGTGCAGCCGTCGGCCAGGCGGCGGATGGTGGGCTGTGGCACGTTGATGTCGACTAACATGCGGGCGATCTGGTGGGATGAGGTCGCCATCGCTTCCTCAGCGACCGCCAGGTTCAGGGCGTGATCGGCGATGAAGCGGTCGAGCGCATCGAAATCGGCCCGGTCTTTGCCGTCCATCTCGATGATCTGGCCGTCGGCGATGCGCAGCGAGGGCTGCGGGTCATAGGGGCTGTCGGCGACGGTCAGGCCGGCTTCGGCCCACTCTTCGACGTATGTCTCGCGGTTGATGTCGCGCCCGGCGAGGATGGAGAAGCGGCGCGAGCCGGTTTCCCCGTTGACGCTGCGGTCCGTCGTGGTTGTTGTGGTCATTCCTCGTCCTCGAGTCCCTGTCCAAAGGCGATGAAGTAGCCGTCCGGGTCATACACGGCGAACTCTATGTTGTTGTACTCGTCCTGGATAGTGAGGCCGTAGGCAAACTCGGCTCCTTTTGCCTCGAATTCGGCGTAGAGGGCCTTCGCATCCCTGACCCAGATATAGGCGTCCCAGTAGCCGTCCCGGGTGCGATTGGGTTGGATATTGCTGCTATCTTCTACCTGCTTGAGCATAAAGATGAAGCCGTCGCGGCCGGGCATGGCGAATGTCGGCGGTTCGCCCCATAGAGGGGGCCGGTTGAAACCGAGCGCATCGCAGTAGTAATCGAGGGACGCAGCGAGGTCGCTCACGACGAAATAGGGGGCGGAGCCGATCAGGTCGGGGGTGTTTTGGGATGACATGTGAGATCTCTGGGGACGGTTGGATATCAGTCGTTAATCTCTTGATTTTGATGAACGCTTATCTCAGTTACATCGGGACAAAAACGAGCGTCCCGTTCAGACATGAATCAGATCTTTTTCGATATAGTGGCGGAGAAGGGGCTTTCTGTCGACAGCGCCGCGCGTAAGCAGATCTACTTTCGTTTCCAGCAGTTCCGCCAGATAATCGTGCAGGTCGACGAACTCCCAGCCCAGTGGTGCGCTCAACGTGACCAGAATATCCAGGTCGCTGGTCTCCGACTGCTCGCCGCGGGCATAGGAGCCAAAGAGAGCGATCTCTTCCACGTGGTACCGTTTCTTCAAATCGGGCTGATGAGCGCGCAAGATTGAGCGAATCTCCTCCAGGCTTTTCATAAGCTTTATCTCTCGCAGCAAGCCTCAGTCTGTCTCAAGCGTTCTCCCGTCCAACCAAACAGGTCACTATTCAGACATCGAGTCGAGCGCGGCGCCGATGGCGTCAACGATCTGATCGATCTCGTCTTCGTTGATGACGAGCGGCGGCGAGAAGGCCAGGCTGCCGTTCAGAGCGCGCGTGCGCACGCCGCGCGCCGCGGTCGCATTCTGCAGGCTCATCGCCAGTTCATTGTCCGGCTCTTTGGTCTCCTGGTCCTTGACGAATTCGACGGCGCAGAGGAGCCCCAAGCCGCGCACATCGCCAACGTTACCGAATTCGCTCAACTTGGCCAGTCCGCTGCGCAGCCGCGCGCCCATCTCTGCTGAACGCTCGGCCAGCTTTTCTTCCTCGATGATGGCGATGTTGCGCAGGCCGACGGCGCAGCAGGTGGCGTGGCCGGAGTAGGTGAAGCCGTGCAGCCAGGCCTCGTCCTGCGGCGCGCTGTTCATGGCGTCGAGGATCTGGTCGTTGATCTGGATGCCGCCCAACGGCAGGTAGCCGCTGGTGATGCCTTTTGCGAAGGCGAGGATATCCGGTTCGATGCCGTAGCGGGTGAGCGCGAACATGTCGCCGGTGCGTCCGAAGCCGCAGATCACCTCGTCGGCGATCAGCAGGACGTCGTACTGGTCGCAGATGGCGCGCACGCGGGGGAAGTAGTCGTCGGGCGGCACGAAAACGCCGCCGACGCCCTGCACCGGTTCGGCGATCAGGGCGGCCACGGTTTCCGGCCCTTCGCGGATGATCGTTTCCTCCAGATCGCGCGCTGCGGCCGCGCCGACAGTTTCGCCCTCGTGGAGGTCGCCTTCGTAGCGATAGGGGTGGGGCGCGTGGCAGTAGACGAAGTTGGGTACCAACGGGCCAAACATCTTGTGGTAGCGGGGGACGCTGGTGGCGCTGGTGGTGGCGAGGGTGATGCCGTGATAGGACTCGCGGCGGGAGATGACTTTGACCTTGTCGGGCTGTCCCCGGCGTTTCCAGTAATAGCGGGCGGTCTTGAAGGCGGTGTCATTGGATTCGGAGCCACCGGAGGTGAAAAATGTCGTCTTGAGGCTGGGGTAGGCGTAGCCGGACAGCTTGTAGGCCAGTTCGCTGGCGGGCAGGTTGGTCATGCCGGCGAAGTTGGAGGTATAGGCGAGCTTTTCCATCTGGGCGTTGGCGGCCTGCGCCAGTTCGGAGCGGCCATAGCCCACATTCACATTCCAGAGACCGGCCATGGCATCGAGGATCTTGCGGCCGTCGGTGGTGTAGAGCCAGACGCCTTCGGCATGCTCGACAATGATCGGATTTTCGGTTTGGGAAGGGTGATGCAGAGGGTGGAGCTGTCGCCTATCCTGCTCAAGCAGGGATGGCTTTTCCTGTATGGCTGCCATTGGTTTCTCCTTGGACGATGCTGTTCACCGGCCTCAAGCCGCGGCGCCGTTGGCGAAGGGCGTCAGATGGCGGTTGAAGTGGGTGTTCAGCACTTTTTCGTAGGCTTCCTCGTGGTCGGCGATCAGGCCGTGAATCTGCGGGCCGAAGCGGTCCAGATTGGAGCCGAATGTCACGTGCAGCAGCTGGCGGGCGTCGAACTGCTCGAGCAGTCCCGGCAGGTCTGCGTCGGACAGATCGGCGTTGGCGGGCACTTTGTCCGGCTGGCAGTCGAGAAAGTAGCTTTTGCGATCGTTCTCGAAGCGTTGGCGTGAGTAGTCGAGAATCTGGCGGAAGAGAGCTGTATCAAGGTCGGCGATGACGCGCAGCGCCTCCAGATAGCTGGTGCCGGCGGTCTTGACATGGACGCGCTCTTCGGCGTATTTGGCGACCAGCGGGTAGATGCTGAACTTGTCGGAGCCGGTGTGGACGCTCAGTTTGTAGGCGTCGAAATGTTTGAGAATGGCCGCGTGCTTGATCAGTTCCGCTTCGAACGGGGCTGTGTCGCCGATATAGTCGACGCCTTTCTGAAACTTGCCGACAAAGCGGGGCGCGAGGCTGACGACCGGTAGATCCCGCCGCAACAGCTCGTGCGCCATAAAGTAGTGCTCATAGATCGAAGTGGGTGTCTCGGTCTCGTCGACCGACATTTCCAGATCATAGCGGGTGCCGTGCATCTGTTGATCGAGCGCGGCGGCGATATCCAGGGTGTGAACGATGGCGCGTCCGTACTTGGCCAGCGCCCGCAGCAGGCTCTCTTCGCTGAAGGTCAGCGTCAGTCCCGCCAGTTCGATGGGGGCGGCCAGATAGTCGGCCCACAGCGTTTCCAGGGTGGTATCGAGCCGCGCCCAGGGGAGGGCTTCGACTTTGGAGCGCAATGCCGGCAAAGAGTCGGTCTGGGCTTGATTGTCGACGTGGTCGCTGGGGTCGATCGTGTAGAAGGTGTAGCCGGCGGCGACGAAGGCGGGCAGGTCGCTCACCAGTTTCACATGGTCGGCATCTGCTCCCCAAGGCGCGCGCCAGCCCATCTGCACCACGCCCCAGATGGCGTCATCCACCACCTGTTGCGGCGTGCGGCCGATGCGATCGTTCTCGCGCACCGACTGCTGGGCGAAGATCGGGGCGATGCCGGTGTCCTGGACTGAGCGGATGTGGCCGGGCGTGGCCGCGCCCAGCCGGTCACCGAAACCGAAGGAGGTCTCGACGCCGAGCGGCACGGGATTCAACCAGGCCAGGCGGGCGCGCAGCGCGGCCGCGTTCTCGGCAGTCAGCGGGCAGAGCAGCATCCCGTTCGTGGTTTCGCCGGTGAAGCCGGTGGTATCGCCCTGCAGGCATAGCTTCTTTTGCCTGCCGGCGCGCGCCAGCGCGTAGGTTGTTCCATCCTGCTCGACAACCGAGTGCGGGTATTGCTTCAGGTGTGTCATGGCGCTGCTTTCCACAAACAGTTCATCTGATTCTTATGAGGAGTGTGCATAGCATTATGCCTCCCGGTCAGGCAAGGCGCGCTCAGCGCGGAGTTGCCTTTGCCAAGCAACGGGGTCGGGAATCGCGGCAAATGTGTTCTTCCGCGCAAGCTCTGCCAACACCTCTGCCATCAATTTTCCTCGGTTAGACGAGAATTCGGACCCCGGCTCCTCCGGGAACGTAATATAGACTTGCTTAGCACCGGATGTTTCAGGAGGATGTTCGAGCCACTCGACCTGATTATCGTGAAGGACTGCCTTGTACGTGCGCATATCCCTAACCTATGTACTCAAGTGGATAATAGATCGTGAACAGTACACATCACGAGCCACTGGCATCGAATCTCTTGCCGCTTCGTCGTTAGAAGGCTAGAATACACGACAAGCAGATTCTGCGCTACTCGCAGGGGAGACGAACCTGCAACCTCCACAGGTGGTAACCGCAGCAGTGAACACTGGAAATTCCAGGATAGAACGGGTGCTGACAATGCAAATCCATCTCCAATATGGACAAGACGGACTGACGGCTGAACTGCCGACCGAAAATGTGACGATTATCCGCCCGCGCTTTGTGGAGGGGCTGCCGGACGAGCAGGCAGCGTTCCGGGAGGCGGTGCGGCGGCCCAACGGCGCGCGCCCCCTGGCGGAGGCGGTCGGCGCGCATGAGAGCGTTGCGATCGTCATCGCCGACGGCACCCGCCCGCTGCCCTCGGCGCGGCTGCTGCCGTGGATTTTGGAGGAGTTGGCGCATGTGCCGGAGGAGAATGTCAGCATCATCGTCGGCACGGGAACGCACCGCGCCAACACGGCGGAGGAGCTTGAGGGGATCGTGGGCGCGGAGGTGTGCCGGCGGCTGCGGGTGATCAACCACAATGCCTATGACGAAGAGAGTATGGCCGTTGTGCGGGCTGGGCAGGACGGGCGCGGCCCGCTGATGATGAACCGGGCGTATGCGGAGGCGGACCGGCGCATCCTCGTCGGTTTCATCGAGCCGCACTTCATGGCCGGTTTTTCAGGAGGCTACAAGGCCGCCTTCCCCGGCGTGGCCGACCTGGTCTCGATTATGTACTATCACCGCGCCGAGATTATCGGCCATCCGCAGAGCAAGTGGGGCGTGCTGGAGGGCAACCCGACCCAGGAACAGATCCGGGCGAACGCGTCGGCCCTGCCGGTTGATTTCCTGGTGAATGTCACGCTCAATCACAAGCGGCAGATTACCCGCTTTTTCTGCGGCGACGTTATTGTCGCGCACGAAGAGGGCTGCCGTTATGCGAAGGAGACGGCGATGGCTGCGGTTGACCGGCGTTTCCCGCTGGTGATCACCACCAACAGCGGCTTTCCCCTGGACCAGAACCTCTACCAGTCGG
Source organism: Caldilineaceae bacterium (assembly GCA_965221345.1). Taxonomy (GTDB): domain Bacteria; phylum Chloroflexota; class Anaerolineae; order Caldilineales; family Caldilineaceae; genus Bin5. Next base: position 1,509,099 of record CBDCSD010000002.1, on the reverse strand, counting down.
TGAAGGGGATGTGCGCCGCGGCGGAGATTATCGAGGACAACGGCGAGATGATCGTGGCCGCCCGCTGCAATGACGGCTTCCCGGCGCACGGCAACTTTACGAAACTGCTCTACGAGCACAGTTCACCGCAAGCGATGCTGGAGACGATCTTCCGTCCCGGTTTTCATATGCTGGATCAGTGGCAGGTGCAGAAGTTTGCCGAGGTGGCGCAGCGGGCGCAGGTGGCGATATACAGTGAGCTGGAGCCGGAGGCGGTGGCACGCGCCGGTCTCATCCCGGTCGCCGACCTGAATGAACAGATCCGCACAACGATTGGGCGTCTGGGGGCCGACGCGCCGGTAGCAGTGCTGCCGGAAGGGCCGATGACGATCCCTTATCTGGTGTAGGCGCGGCGGTCAGTCCACAAGATCTTGGTTGAGGCGTAGGCCGAAGCCGGGCGCGTCGCTGGGGGTCAGGTAGCCGTCCACTGGTTGGGGCGCGTCCAACCACAGTTGTTCATGCGTCCTGTGCCGGTTGCCCAGCACCAACTCTCCCAGCTTTTCACAATCTGTTCCCGCGATGACGTGCAGGCCCCACGGCTCCCCGCCGCGGTGCAGGATGACGGTGGCGCCGGCTTGTTGCGCCTGCTCGACGATGCGCCGCGCGGCGGTGATACCGCCGCACCAGGTTACGTCCGGCTGCCAGATGTCGAGCGCGCCGGCGCGGGCGATGGCGGCGAAGCGGTGGTGGGTGAAGTCGTGCTCGCCCCCGGCCAGCAGGACCGGTTTGATCTGCGGCCGCAGCGCCGCCAGCCCGTCCAGGTCGTCCGGCGTCAGCGTGTCCTCGAACCAGTAGATGTTGTAAGGCGCCAGCGTGCGGGCCATCTGGCGCGTCGTAGCGGCATCCCAGGCCATGTAGCAATCGAACATGAGCAGCGCGTCGGCGCCCAAATGGCGGCGGGAGGCTTCGGCCGCGGCCGCGGCGTGTTCGAAGGCGGAGGCGTCGGCCGGGCGGCTAAAGGGCACCTTGTGGGCGGTGAAACCGGTCTCGGCGAACCATTCGGGATCGTCGCCGGAGGCGTAGGCGCGGATACGGGGCGCGGAGGAGCCGCCCAGCAGCGCATAGACCGGCTGCCGCTCGGCCCTGCCGAGGAGATCCCAGAGGGCGAGGTCGATGCCGCTGAGGGCCATGATGGCGATGCCGCCGCGTCCGTAGGGGATCGAGGCTGTGTAGAGCTTATCCCAGAGGCGCTCGATGTCGGCGGGGCTGTCGCAGGGTTCGTCCAACAGCAGTTCGCGCAGGTGGCGGTTAACCACCTCGACGGCGGCCACACCGCCGCCGCCATAGCCGTAGCCGCTGACGCCGGCGTCGGTTTCGACGCGCACGACGATCTGCCAGAGGTAGGGGCGCCAGCCGCCGAGTGGTTGGCGGTAGTTGGGATAGACGGCGCGGATGTCGGTGATTTTCATGGGGAGGTGGTCTATGGGAATGTGTCGTGGCTACGACCCGAATATCTCGTCCATCTTCAGGCTGAACCCGGCAAGCGTGGGTGAAGTCAGCGTGTCGCCTTCGCCGAATGTGTCAACGACTTCATAGCCATCGTCGCCCAGCAACAGAACTGTGATGACGCCGGCGTCTGTGCCCACTACCCAGTACTCTTTGACGCCGTGTTGCGCGTATAGCGCACGCTTGTATCCTCTGTCCCGCTCGGCTGTGGAGGGGGAGAGAATCTCAACCACGAGGTCAGGAGCCCCATGTATGTTGTCCGGGGTGATGATGTGCGTTCGCTCGGTGGAGACGAACAAGAGGTCAGGCTGCACTACGTCAATATCCGAAAGGACGACATCCGTGGAGGAGTAATAGATGCGCCCCAGACTTTTGGCCTTCACAAAGGCCATCAGATGATAACCCAATTCTGCCTGCGTTCTCTGGTGCGCTTCGTTGGGCGCGGGGGCCATAACCAGTTCTCCGTCCAGGAGTTCGTAGCGCTTGTCTTCAGGTGTAGTGAGGTAGTCCGTGTATGTGAGCTTTAACCGCGGCTTCTCACCAATCATATGAGCACCTCCGGTTTGGATTCTTAGCCCGCTTCTCAACGCTTTGCTTCAGTTTAGCCAGATGATAGTAACGCCCAATTGCAGGAGGGCCAAGTATCGTCGCGCAAAGTTGTCACAGAAAGCAGGACTGCACCGACGCTGCTTGCGTCTGTACCGGCCAGGGCTACCCTTTCGACCACGGCCTGCGTTCCTGGGCGAAGGGGAATGTGCCGTCGTAGCCGCGCGGGGTGGATACGTGCCATATGCCCTCATACATCGGCGTCAGCTGGTAGTGGCAGACGACATTGCTGCGCTCGATGTGCTCCTGTTGTTTGGCGCCCTGGTGGGGGATATGGTTGATGAAGATGACGCAGTCGCCCGCCTTGGGATAGAGGATGACGTGCTCCTGCGCTTCGCACCAGTCCTCGAACTTGGGCCGGTCCATGGGGTCGAGGTGGGGCGGCTCCATCTTATGCCCGTTTTTCACAAACTTCAGGTGGGCCAGGTCGGGGCCATTGTCCTGAAAGTAGTAGGTGGTGTTGATGCCCACCGGCTGCACGACAAGACGGCCGTGGCCGAGATCGTGCTTTTCCTGCCAGTAGCCGTAAAAATCGAGATGCCATTCCTGGAGATAGGGGCCGGGGTTGATGTGGGCGCGGAAGCTGCGCAGCTGGCATTGCCGCCCCATCATTCCTTCCAGGATCGGGCGGATGCTGGGATGGCCGACGAGGGGCGCGTAGGTATCCGGTTCACGGTCCAGGAGCGAATCGAACCACATATTGCCGACGTCGTTCAGGCCCTCTTCCCAGCCCATCGCGCGCGCATGGTTGATGCGCTGGCGGACATGCTCGGTTTCTGCCGGTGTGAGCGCGTTTTCGACGGTAATGAAGCCGTCTTCTTCCAACTGATCCAGCCTGGCTTCCAGATTGTCCATTCTATCTCTCCTTGCAGGGCTCCGTATCGTGGACCACATTCGTATCAGTTCGCAATTACAGAAAACAGAGGGCCAAACCCGGCAAATGGGATAGACCGAAATCGCCGGCTCATGCCAGCATCAGGCGCTCCCCCTTGGGTTCCGGTACAGGGTCGCCAAACTCACGCGCGGTGTCGATCCAGAGTGCCATCGCCTCGGTGATGTTTTGAAGCGCAACTTCCTGCGTATCACCGTGTGCCATGCACCCGGGAAGCTCCGGCGCCTCCGCCACGAATGTGTCGTCAGCGTTGCTCCAGTAAATTATGACTTCGTACTTAAACATCACTCCTCCTCCAACTTGTACTTCAGAATGACCTGACGAACCTGTCTGACTTGGTAGGGTTTGGCATTGCTACCTTCGCGTTGCAGATTCAGTCTTTCGTTCACTCCTTCTTTTCTAAAGATATGATGGCTTCCCCGTACGCGTTCGACGAATCCCAATCTCAACAGCAGGGCGCGCAATTCGTCAAATCGGATATTCGACTCTGAGCGGCCTTCGAGAATGCGTTGGCGAAGTTTCGTGCGTCTACTCAATACCTTGTACTCCGAATCGTATAAGTCGTGCCGATACAGTAGGCAAAGAAGCCGCTCTTGTCAAACCGGTTCCCTATGGTTGGCCCGAGTACTCAGACCACTGCTAAGAGAGGGTTCACTGCATCGGACTGGATGCGACAAGGCCACCGCGTATCACCGTCGACGCTGGACTATCCCTCCGTGTAATCGGTGAAATGTTCTGTCAGGAACCATAGCTCGTGGTCCCGTTAAAGTGACCAGGTACGGCAAAAAGACACCGACACCTTGGGGCATACACTGCCCTGGGCAACTGTTGACACTGCGGCAAACCAAGAGTAAACTCACCCTTGGACACCTCATAGCGTGTTTTGTGAAGGATACGTCTTCTCTCCACAGGTGTCCCCCTTTACACCACGAATCACGTCTGACCTTACGCAAGGAGGGTACGATGTCCAAAGCACGAGTCAGTCTTGTCCACGGCGGGGACCGCCGCACGAACGTCTTCAACGCGCTGGAGCTGGTGCGGGCGGATGTGGAATCCCGCCTGGCGGCGCAGGTGATGCTGAAGCCGAACTTTCTCAGCAGCGACAACCAGTTGGCTTCCAGCCATGCGGACGCGCTGCGGGGCGTACTTGATTTTCTGCTAACCACGCCCAAGCCGCCGCGCGAGGTCCTCATCGCCGAGGGGGGCGCACAGGACACGTGGGACGCCTACCGCAACTTCGGCTATCATGCGCTGGAAGAGGAGTATTCGATTCCGCTGCGCCTGCTGGATCTGCACCGGGAGACGGAATGGGAGTCGACGCCGATCGTGCTGGCCGACGGTACTGAGACGATCGTGCGCATGCCCCGCACGGTCCTGGACTGCCCCTGCACGATTTCGATCGCGATTCCCAAGACGCATGATACCTGCGTGGTCACGCTGGCGCTGAAGAACATGATCATGGGCACGATTTACCAGCAGGACCGGGTGAAGATGCACGGCTTCAACACCCATGGCGAGCGCCGCGTCCCCGATGAATCGCGCGCCATGAGCATCAATCTGATCCGGTTGGCCCGTTTCATGACCCCCGATGTCGCCGTCATCGACGGCGCGCGCGGCCTGCAGGGGAACGGACCCGGCGGCACCGACGGGCTGGACTTCGGTATCGCCGCGGCGAGCACTGATGTCTTCGCGGCCGACGCGGTCATCGCCAAGACGATGGGCTTCGAGCCGCTGGAGTTGGGTCTGCTGCGCTACGCCCACGATTTGGGGATGGGTATTGCCGACCTGGACGAGATTGAACTGCGCGGCGGCGTTGCTATCGAGTCGGTTGCGCGGCAGTTCAAACCGCACGAGACGACCGAGCTGCAGCTGCAGTGGCAGGTCGAGAATGCGGAGCAGCTGCTGGCGGCCTGATCCGAAAACCACGAGAAGAGAGTAAAGAGGCCGGGGAGAGAGTCCTTTCCGGCTTCATTCCTCACTCTTGACTTCTTATTCCTCTACAAAGGTGGTTCCCATGTTACCGATCATCGACACCCATCAACATCTGTGGGATCTGAACCGGCTCGATATGCCCTGGCTGGAAAGCGCGCCGACGTTGAATCGTAGCTACGTAACCAGCGATTATCTGGCCGCGACTGCGGGGCTGAACGTCGTCAAGGCGGTCTACATGGAGGTGGACGTGACCGCGGCGCAGAAGGTCGGCGAAGCGGAGCATCTGATCGAACTTTGCGCTGCGGAGGACAACCCGACGGTCGGCGCGGTGATCGGCGGCAGCGTGACCTCCGCCGACTTCGCCGGCTACATCCGGCGCTTTGCCGGCAGCCCGGCGGTCAAGGGCGTGCGCCAGGTGCTGCACGGGCCGGGGACGCCGCAGGGCACCTGCCTGGCGCCCCAGTTTGTGGAGAATGTGCGGTTGCTGGGCGAGTTGGGGCTTTGCTTCGACCTGTGCATGCGGCCGTCGGAGTTGGGCGACGGTGTCAAGCTGGCGCTGGAGTGCCCGGAGACCCGCTTTGTGGTTGACCATTGCGGCAACGGCGACCCGTATCTGATCAGCGGCGTCCTGCCCGGCAGCGGGGGGACGGGTGACGCAGGGCAGGCGGACTCCAAGCTGACGATAGCCGACCATACCGACCGCGACGATCCCTACTGGCATGACCGGCAGCAGTGGATGGACGGCATCGACGCGCTGGCCGCGCTGCCGAACACGATCTGTAAGATCTCCGGGATCATTGCCCGCACGCGCCCCGGCTGGAGCGCGTCCGACCTGGCGCCGGCGGTCAACCACTGCCTGAACAGCTTCGGCCCGGACCGGGTGGTCTTTGGCGGAGACTGGCCGGTCTGCACGCTGGGGGCGGACGCTACCTACCGCGCCTGGGTGGAGGCACTGAAAGAGATTATCGCCGACCGCAGTGAGACGGAGCAGCGCAAGTTGTTGCATGACAACGCGGCAACGTTCTACGGGTTGGTGTGACGGTCGAGGCGGATTGCAGGGGCCGTGGATTACTGGGGCCAGTGTCCGGAACCTGCACTGACCGTGGGTTGCTGACCCCGGGCTACTGACAACCCCATGGGATTCGAATGGCGGACGCTAGAAGATGAGGAGGGCCGGCGCCAAGAGGAGGCTCCGCCGGCAGCAGAAGCGCGGGTGCCGAAACGCCGCGGCAGGCTGAGGTGGTTCGGGCCTCTGGTTGCTGTGCTGCTGGCGGCGGTGGTCATCTGGGGCGTGCGCTATGTTCTGCTGAGACGGTTGGATGTTATCGCTGCCGCGGCCGAAGCGGAGGTGCTGGCCGTGCACGGGATCGTGCAGGAGGCCGAGCGCGACCGCGACGGGGCGCTCTTCGGCAGTATGATCTCGTCGGACTACCCCAATTGGGGCAGCACCCAGAAGGGAATGCTTCGCAGTGGATCGCGCTGGGACCGGCCGTTCTTCGGCCTGGCCCTGGCCCGCGGCGCTGACGAGGAGGCGCCCACCGGCACGGTGACGGATATCGCTTTTACTCCCGACTGGCGGATGGCGACCGTCACCCTGGCCTTCCCTTACGTTCGTGCTGACGGCCCGCCGGTGACGCTTCACCAGATCGTTACCTACCGGGACGAGGCGACCGGCTGGGCGCTGGTCCCCGCCTATCCTTCCTTCTGGGGTGAGAAACAGACGATTACAGGCCGTTATCTGACGGTTGAATACCCGGAACGGGACGCGGCAACGGTCGAGCGGCTGGTGCGTGAATGGGACGAGATGTTGGCCGCAGTCTGCGATGAGTTGGATGGTTTGCGCTGCCGCCGCACGTGGAAGCTGAAGGTGGAGCTGTCCACGGAGTCCGGCTCGCTCACGCGCATGGCGGAAGGGGCGTCCGCCGGACCGCTTTGGGAGGGGATGTCCAATGCGCCTCTTGCAAGCCGAAGCGCTGACGGGTCGGGGCTGAAACTGCCGACGCCGAGCCTAGTCGGCAGTCCGGTGGATGAGGCCGGTTATCAAGCTATGCGCGCCGGCTATGCGCCGCTGATCGTGGGTGGAGGGATCGCCGACGCCGTTGGCTGGCGCTGCTGTAAAAAAGTCGTATTCTTCCGCGCTTTACTGGACAAGCAACTCAGCCGGTTGGGGTTTATCGAGTGGCCTCTGATCGCTTCCAGCTATGAGGAGATCTTGCAAGGCTCGATTCACGACGTGACAAGCCTGCACTGGGTCTACCTCCAGCGTTCCCACAGTAACATTACCCCACACATCCAGAAGATGGTCTACAGCATCGTGGACTTCATCCTTGCGGCCAGGCCGGAGCGGTCGCCGGCCTCGCTGCAACGATTGCTGCTCCGTTTCGATACCTATCACCCGTGGCTGCTCAACGCCCTCCCGTTCGACAGGAGCGAGGCAAGACAGAGCAGCTACGGGCGTTGGTTTCAGAAGGAGTGGATCCGGTATGTTGATCAGCAGTTGGCCGCTGATGCGGCCCCGGGCAGCGCCTTGCCCGAACAGGACCTGCACCTGCTCTGCACGTCGGAACGGTTCAACGGCGCCCAACTGTACCGTTACGACGTGCAGAGAGGCGAATTTGTCGAGGAGAACAGTGGCGGTTCGTTTCGTTTGATGTACTCCTTGCCGAACGATGCCGGGGTTCTGCTGCAGAGATTGGGCGAAAGGGGAGCGGCGGCGAGCACCTCCCAGGTGCAGATCTGGCGTGAGGAGCGGGCGCAGGATGTGACCTACCGGCCTGACAATGCCGCCCTGTATGCAATGGAGACGACTGCAGACGGGACGCTTTTTTACACACATGACACCCGCCGGCAGCCGCCCATCCGGTTCAACTTTCTGAATCAGGCGGAGTGCGACGGGGGCGCGTGTGCGATCCGTTCTCTGGACGGTTTGCCTGCCTGGTCGCCTGACCGGGAGAGGACGGTTGTCGCGCGCTGGGACGGTGTGCTGTGGCTGGGGAACGAGGAGGGAGAGCCGCAGATGGCGGTCGCGCACGGCCGGACGGTGGCGTGGCTGGACAACAGGCGTTTTGCCTTCATCCAGCCGGACGATGGCATGCAGGTGGGGGTGATGACGCTGCCGAAGCTTGCGTTGGGAACGCTTGTGGAGATAGAAAGGCTGGCTGAGGCGCTGCAGGGCGCGACGGATGTGACAGGGATCGCCGTTGTCGCGTTGGCGGCGCATCCTGCCTTGCCCGACCGGCTGTTCGTCGGCGCACGCGTCGAGGGCGGGACGGGCGCGGGGACCACCCACGTTTTCGTCCACAACCTTGCCACAGACGAGATTACAGAGTTGCTGCAGGTCGACCATCCCCTTGAGTCGTACCGGTCTCTGCGCTTCTCCGCGGACGGGCGCTGGCTTTTCGTTCACAGCGTTGAGCGGAGCACCAGCAGCTGGCATCTTCATCTCTACAACATCCAGACGGGTGACATCCTGGCCTATTCGACAGATACTACGTTGGCCTTTCCCGGATATGATCTGTCGGCGGACGGCGCGTGGCTGGTACGCGTTGATGATGGCTTCCTCCATCTGATCCCGTTGCATGGAGGCCGGCAGAGACTGGTGGCGCACGACTTTGCCCACTGTTATGCAGCCGTGTGGGTGAACGGCAGTTTTCAGTAGTCAGTTTTTAGTGACATCTCGTTCTCACGTGCCCGCCCAGAAGGGCGACAGCCAGCGAACTGCAGGGGATAGGGGGAACTGCAGGGGATAGTGGATAGTGAGAAACCCCTTGGCTCGCCTCACTCAGGGTCGCTAACTGACTATGGCAGAGTAGTTACTACAGAACCAGGAATTATGAGAGGAGATCGAGAATGACGACCTATCGCTATGCTGAGATGACCTGGTCCGCCTGTCGTGAGGCGGCCTATTCCGGCAAGGTGGCGGTGCTGCCGGTTGCCACCTACGAAGATCACGGCTACCACCTGCCGATCGACACCGATGTGCGGCTTTGCACGGGGGTCTGCGAAGGGGCGGTGGCGCGCATCCCGGATGAAGCGGTGCTGATCCCGCCGATCAGCCATGGGTACAGCCCCCATCACATGGATTTCCCCGGCACGATCACGATTCGCTGGGATACCTTTATCAACTATGTGCGCGATGTCTGCGTCAGCCTGGCCCACCACGGCTTCAAGCGTATATTGATCGTGAACGGGCACGGCAGCAACACTGCGCCGGTGGAGATGGCCGCCCGTCTGACCGTGCTCGAAACCGAAGGCAAGACCCTGTGCGCGTCGGTCAACCACTGGGGGGTGCGTAAAGGCAGGGAGGAGGGGAATGCGATCCGTTCTTCGGACTTTGGCGGAACCTCCCACGCCGGAGAGTACGAGACAGCCCTCTATCTGGCGCTGGCGGAGGAGTTGGTGCAGATGGACAAGGCGGTGGATGAGCGCTCGCCGCTGTCTCCGAGCTTCCAGACGGATCTGCTGATGGGCAAACGCGAAGATGGCTCGGTCGCCAACTTGTGGCCCTACTGGAGTTCGTTGACGACCAGCGGCGTGTTGGGGGATGCCACAGCCGCCACCCGTGAAAAGGGGGAGCAGTTTCTCGAGGCCGCGGTGGAAGGGCTGATCGAATTGGTTCGCGAGTTCCGCACGGTGGCGATCAACCCCCGCCAGGATCATATTTCGCCGGAGAGCAGCAGCTAGTAACTGCAGTGGCCAGTGGCCAGTGATCGGTGGCTAGTGGCTAGGGGTTGGCGACGGGCCAGACCAGACATGACCGAGGATTACCGGATGCGGCCGGCGACGCTGGAGGACTGGCCGGGCATCGCGGCGCTGGATCAGGAGATTTTCGGCGCGTACGGCGCGCAGGAGGAGCCGGCGATTATCCGCAGCCGGCTGGTGACATTCCCGCAGGGCTGTGCGGTGTTGGCAGGGGAGTGCGGCGACGGGCGCCCGTTCATCGCCGGCTATCTGACGACGGAGAAGTGGGCTGAATTGCGCGAGCCTGCGTTGGACGAGGACCCGCAGGAGAGCCACCGTCCGGACGGCGGTGTGTTGAATATCACGACGCTGGCAGTGGCTCCCGCCTGCCAGAATCAGGGATTGGGCGCGCGGTTGCTGGACTGCGCCATCGGCATCGCGCGGCAGGAGGGCTGCAGGCAGATCATTCTGGAAACGGCCCACGCCGAACGGTTCTATCTGCGTCACCGGTTTCGACGGGTCGGCGCCCGGACGGAGAGAGGGATCAGGCTGGCGATTATGGTATTGGACCTGACAGATCGAGATTCCAGTGGTCAGTGAACTGCATTTGCCGGCCGCTGGCAGTTGTAGGTTAAGCGGGAGGAGATATCACAACCCGCTGCGGCTTGATCTTGAAGATCACCCGCTCTTCCTTCCCTTTCATAGAGGCCGGCATGACGCTGCCGTAGTACTCGTCGGCTCCCACGTAGATCTTGGCATGGGCGTTGATGTTGGCGAGGTCCGGGTCGGGCACGATCTCCTCGACGACGCCGCGCACATCGATCCAGCGGAATGCATCGTCGGGGTCCAATGCCATTAGGGCAACTTTGGGATTGGCGCGGACGTTTTTCGGTTTGCGGCGCCCTTCGGCCGTGTTAACGAGGACGTGGGTGCCGTCCCACGAGCACCAGACGATGGTGTTTTCGGGCGCGCCGGAGGGCGAGAGGGTCGTCAGGGTGGCGAAGATGGGGCCGGTCAGCAGGTCTACGTGTGTATCGGGGATCTGTGCGGACATTTTTGTACTCCTGAAAATGGTTGCGGATTGGGAATGCGCTATTGCGCATTGTCCTGCGGCACAATCTGTTCCACTTGGTCGATCAATGTGGGCAGATCATTTTGAATAGTATCCCATACACTCTTCAAATTTACCTCAAAGTATCCATGCACGAGCCGATTGCGCATCCCGATGATCTCTGACCAGGGAACGTCTGGTTGGTTATTCTTTGTCTCTGCACTCACGCGTGTCGCAGCTTCACCAATAACCTCAATTGCCTTCAGAATCGCGTATTGGTGTAAGCGACTCTTCTCAAACTGCGAGAGTGTCAACCCGGTTGCGAATCTTGCCGCATCCTGCGCAGACAATAGCATATCCATCAGGTAGGCGTTATCGTCACGCGGTATGGACTGACTCCGCCGATTGCAGAATCGCCTTGCGACGGAAATGGTTTCGACTTTGTTCGACCGCTGAACGCTCCACAAGATCCACATCTCGACCGAATATCTGACGCAACTCTTCCTCCATGCGTGCCATATCGAGGAGAGTGTGTCGTGCCTGCGGCTGAAACTGGATCAGCACGTCCACATCGCTGTCGGGGCCGAAGTCCTCACGCAGAACGGAGCCAAATAGAGCTAGTTCAGAGACCTGCCAGCGATGACAGAAGCTGTCTATTTGTGGGCGGGGAATGTGGATGTGGGCGTTCATTTCAGGCCAAATCAGTGTTTGCAGCTGGCGGCCATCACCGGGGGTGTGTGGCCCTGGGCGATCAGGGTCTGCTGGGCTTCGGAAAGCTCGATCCAGGGCATGAGCGGGTCATCGGACTGGTGAGCCATCTCGCGGCCATTGATAATTGTCAGCGTGTTGCGGACCAGTTGGCGGCCGGGGCGCGGGTTCATGAAGACATCGTAGAACATGAAATCGCCCTCGACAATCTCGAACAGCGCCACATCGGCCAGCGCGCCGGGCCGCAGCGTGCCAACCTCCTTTTCCAGTCCCAATACGGCCGCCGGTCGTTCGGTGGCGGCGCGGATTACTTCGGCGAAGCTCATGCCCAGGGAGAGGAATTTGCTCAGGCAGGTGGGCATGTCGAACATCGGGCCGCTGACGCTCATCTGGTGGATGTCGGAGGAGATTACGTCCGGCCGGTAGCCCTGCGACATCAAGGCCTCGGCGGTCTTGAAGGAGAAGGAGCCGGCGCCATGGCCGATATCCAACACCAGGCCGGCATCCCAGGCGCGTTTGACCGTCTCGCGCAGGTTGCCTGACTCTTCGACAATGCGCATTGTGTTGCCGGTGAAGCAGTGGGTGAGAATGTCGCCGGGGCGCATCAACTCCATCACACCGTCGATCTCGGGCGGCCCCAAGCCGATATGGGTCATCAGCGGCAGTTCACAGCGGTCGGCGGCTTCGCGGGCTTTGCGCAGGGGGGCGAGGCCCTGGCCGCTGGTGGTGAGTTGGTCGATACGGACCTTGACGCCCAGCAGAACGTCGCGGTTCAGGTCTACGATTTGGCAGCAGAGGTCGACATCGCAGTAGCCGGGGTTGGCCAGCTCCCACGTCTGCGCGGTCAGACCGATCGACGAGATATTGAGCAGGGCATAGATGCGGGCCCGCGCCTCTTCGATGATGAACTGCCGGAAGCCGGGGAAGTTGTATCCGCCGGACGAGCCGACGTCGAGCCACGTTGTCACGCCGCTGCGGGCCGCGATCGGGTCGGGGCGGACGCCGTAGAAGCCGCAGCCGTAGTTGACGTGGGTATGGAGATCGACAAGGCCGGGCGTTACGTATTGGCCGCCGGCGTCCACGACGCGAAAGGCGGTCTCGTCCGGGATGTTTGCCTCGACCGCGGCGATGCGGTTGCGTTTGATCGCCACATCCAGACGGCCGCTGTGCCCGCCGCCGGGGTCAACCACTTCGCCGCCCTTGATCAGAAGATCGAATCGCATAGTCTCACCTTTCTCGTTTTCATTTTATCGGTGGATAGCAACTTCGGTGGTCAGCGGCCAGCAGTTCGCGGCCGGAACCTGCGCTGGCGATTGGCAACTAAGGTGCGTCGCCAGCCCCATCTAATCCCCTTTCCCGGACATTGTCAAGTGGCGGCGCGGAGACGGATATTGCCGCGGCGGCTCAGAAAGCGACGTAGCCGCCGCAGACGGGGATGCACTGGCCGGTGACGTAGTCGGAGAGGTCGGTGACCAGGAATTCGACTACTTTGGCGCAGTCTTCGGGCATGCCCAGGCGGCCGAGGGGGATGTCCTGCAGCAGGCGGTCGCGCACTTCCGGGGTGTTGCGTCCACCGGCCAGGGCGCGTGAGGAAAGCACATAGCCGGGCGCGATACTGTTGACATGGATGTTGTGCGGGCCCAGCTCGGCGGCGAGGACGCGGGTGTAGTGGATCACGCCGGCTTTGGCGACTTTGTAGGCCATGCCGCCGCTGTTGCGTCCACTCCAGAGGCCGGCCTGGGATGCTACGGTGACGATTTTGCCGCTGCGGGCGGCCTGCATATAGGGTGCGGCGGCCTGGCAGCAGAAGATTGTGCCGGTGAGGTTGATGTCCATGATGTAGTGGTAGTGATCGGGCGGCGCGGTGGCGGCAGTATGGTTGGGCGGCGGATAGAGCATGCCGCCGGCGTTGTTGACGAGGACATCGATCTGCCCGAAGGCGTCTACGGTTTGCTGCATCATTGTTTCCACCGCGGCCTTGTCGGTCACGTCGGCCTGGATGCCCAGCGCGCGCCGGCCCAGCGCTTCCACTTCTGCGGTCACCGATTCGGCGTCGAGTTCTTCGTCATATTCCTGGGCTGCGTTCAGGTCGACGTCATTGATCACCACATCGGCGCCCAACTTGGCCAGATGGAGGACATAGGCGCGGCCGAGGCCGCGTGCTCCGCCGGTGACGAGCGCGACTTTGTTTGCGAGTTTCATGACCCCTTCTCCTCTATTTCGTATTTCGTATTTCGTATTGCGTAGTGCGTATCCGGTTATCATGGTGACGCAAGAGCGCGCAGACGGCAAGCTCGATTATGCAAGTCGGGCGGGGATTCATGTGATCTGTGGGATGGGGACAGGGCGCTGAATGCTTGGCAGACTGCAGCCGCGGCGAATCAGATGAAACATGCCAATCTCCAAGGACATTTGGCTGAGGTGGTGACAGGTGGGTAAGATAGGCGTGGGTGTCGCGCCTTTTCTTCCCAAATACACGATGCAGGAGAAAGGGATTTTTCATATGAAGGTAGATCCTCTTGTGACTGGCGGCTGGCGGGTCGTGCGCTTGAGGGATGCGGCCAAGGTGTGGCATGCCTAATGTCCGAGAGGAAAAATGATGAAATTGAACTACGCTGTTGTTTATGAGCGGACGCCAAACAACTATGGCGCCTATGTGCCGGAACTGCCTGGTTGCATCGCCACCGGAAAGAGTTGGCAGGAGATTCAGACGATGATACGCGAGGCGATCGTCTTCCACATTGAGGGGCTGATAGAAAGCGGCGATCCGGTTCCAGAACCACAGATGTCGGTTGGTGAGGCAATGGCCTACCATGTCACGAGTCTCTCCGACGCCGGGGAATCCGTTCCTGATCTGGAGACTACTTTCGGCATGGCTGAAGTTGAGATCACCCGACCCAAGACGTCCGAAGCGAGTTGACAGTGAGCAGGGTCGCAACCGCCGCTCGTCGCGGGTCTGGGATGTCCGGCAGCTTCACGGGTGGGCAGCTACTGAAAAGGCATCATCGCACAATGAATGAGGAATGAACCGGACCGTTCATGAAACATGACACAATCGCCGTGCTGGACTACGGCAGCCAATACAGCCAGTTGATCTGCCGCCGGGTGCGGGAGGCGAATGTTTACGCGGAGATGATTTCGTGGGATCGGGCGGCAGAGCGGCTGCCGCAGGTCAAGCTGAAGGGTATTATTCTTTCGGGCGGGCCGGCCAGTGTTTATGAGGCGGGCGCGCCGACGCTGCCGGACATTGTGTTGGAGAGCGGTGTGCCGGTGTTGGGCATCTGCTACGGGCTGCAACTGCTGGTCCATGCGCTGGGCGGCCATGTGGCGCCGAGCGCAAAGCGGGAGTACGGCGCGGCAGAGATCGAGGTGACGGGGGAGAGCCGGTTTTTTGGCGGACAGCCGCGGCAGCAGCAGGTGTGGATGAGCCACGGCGACCGGGTGGAGCGGCTGCCGGCGGGCTTTGGGACGGTGGCGCGCAGCGGGAATTCGCCGTGCGCGGCGATCGCGGACGAGGATCGTTCGTTCTACGGGATCCAGTTTCACCCGGAGGTGGTGCATACGCCGAATGGGTTTGCGATGCTGCAGAACTTTGTGGGCCGGATCTGCGGCTGCAGGGGGACTGGACATCGGGCCATTTCATCGAGGAGTGCGTTGCCGAGATCCGGGCGCGGGTTGGGCCGGATGATCGGGTGATTTGCGGGCTGAGCGGCGGCGTGGACAGCGCGGTGGCGGCGACGCTTGTCCAGCGCGCGATCGGGGAGCGGCTGACCTGCATCTTTGTGGATCACGGCCTGTTGCGCGCGGGGGAGGCGGAGCAGGTGGTGGATACGTTCGAGCGGCACCAGGGGATGCGGCTGGTGGCGGTGAACGCCAAGGAGGCGTTTCTGGACGATCTGGCCGGCGTGACCGATCCGGAGGTGAAGCGCAAGCGGATCGGCGCGCGCTTCGTGCGGGTCTTTGAGGAGGAGACGGAACGGCTGGTGGAGGAGAGAGGGGAGAGGGGCGAGGAGAGAGTGAAGAGGAGTGAGGAGCGAGAGAACTTCTCTCAGTCTTCGCCTAAGGTTTTTTTGGCGCAGGGCACGCTCTACCCCGATGTGATCGAGTCGGCCAGCACTGACGATTCGGCTAACGCGCGCACGATCAAGACGCACCACAATGTGGGCGGCCTGCCGGAAGATATGATGTTCGAGTTGATCGAACCGCTGCGGATGCTGTTCAAGGATGAGGTGCGCCGCATCGGCGAGGAGATGGGCCTGCCGGAGGAGATTGTGTGGCGGCACCCGTTTCCGGGGCCGGGGCTGGGCATCCGCATCCTGGGCGAGGTGACGTGGGAGCGCTTGGAGATGCTGCGCCGGGCCGACCGTATTTTCCTGGAGGAGTTGCGGTCGGCCGGTCTCTACCGGCAGACGAGCCAGGTCTTTGCGGTGCTACTGCCTGTGCAAACGGTCGGCGTGATGGGAGATGGGCGCACGTATGCCAACGTGATCGCGCTGCGGGCTGTGACGACCGATGACTTTATGACGGCGGACTGGGCGCAGCTGCCCTATGCGCTGCTGGCGCGGGTCAGCAGCCGCATCGTCAATGAGGTAGACGGGGTCAACCGGGTGGTATATGATATTTCGAGCAAGCCGCCGGCGACGATTGAGTGGGAATGAACAGCAGTGGTCAGTGGATAGTGGACAGTGGCTAGTGAAGGCGCTGGCCACGAAGCGGCGTGGCCACTGTTTTAGATGAACGTACAAAGTCGTGCGACTGCCGATGTCGGCGGACCGGCCGTTGGCGAGCAGACGCTTTTTGTCCATCGGGGTGGACAGTGAAGTCTACGATGCGCGCTTCCAAGATATGGATTTGGGTAGTAGCGGTTGCCGTAGCACTTGCCGCGGTTGCCGCCTGCTTCCGCCCGCAAACTTCAAACGACTACTTCGACCGGGCCGTTGACAGGCTGCAGGACGGCAAATACGAGGGCGCCATTGCCGACTTTGATCAGGCCATCAATATACGGCCCAAATATACTGACGCCTACATAAAGCGGGCTGATGCCAAGATCGGACTTGGTCAATACCAGGAGGCGATCGCCGACTATGATCAGGCCATCCGTTTGCAGCCGGACGAGGCCCTCGCCTACTATAGGCGGGGCGAAGGCCAGTTCAGGTTTGAACATTACTAGTAGTGTAACAGACAGGGTTTGCCGGACAAAGTGAATTGTGGCACACTCTCCATAGACTTAGACACAAGGAGAGGAAAGATGCCAGCGAAACGATATCGGGTGCGATTGACAGCGGAAGAGCGCAAGGAACTGGATGGGCAGGTGAACACAGGCACAGGGTCGGCGAGACGCTTAAGACGGGCTCGCATCCTGCTGATGGCCGATGAAGCGCAGGCGGGTGGGGGCTGGTGCGACGCCGAGATTGCCAAGGCATTAGGGGCGCACCAGCGCACGGTCGAACGAGTTCGGGAGCGGTGTGTCACAGTCGGGATCGAAGCCGCCCTCACCCACACGCGACCGAAACGGAAACGACCACGCGTATTGGATGGTGCGGGCGAAGCCCGGTTGGTGCAGTTAGCGTGTAGCGCTGCGCCGGATGGACAGGAGCAGTGGACGCTGCAGATGCTGGCCGATAAGCTGGTCGAATTAGAGGTGGTCGAGCGTATTTCACGCGAAACGGTGCGGACGACGCTCAAAAAAACGAACTTAAGCCCTGGCTGAAAGATGCGTGGTGCATTCCGGAGACATCGAGTGCAGAGTTCGTTTGTGCCATGGAAGATACGCTTGAGGTCTATCATCGGCAACAGGATCCCAAGCGACCTGTGGTCTGTCTTGATGAAGGCAGTAAACAGTTGACCAAAGAGACCCGTCTGCCCCTGCCACCGCGACCGGGTGCCAAATATGACTACGAGTATGAACGCAACGGCACCAGCAACCTCTTTCTCCTTTTCGCACCCCTGCAAGCTTGGCGTCATGTCAAGCTGACAGAGCGCCGCACCATGGTTGATTTTGCCTACTGCCTGCGTGACCTGGTCGACATCCATTTCCCGCAGGCAGACACGATCGTTTTGGTGATGGACAATTTGAACACGCACAAACTCGCTTCGCTGTATGAAGCGTTCCCGGCGGCTGAAGCCCGCCGCCTTGCCGCCAAACTGGAAATCCATTACACGCCCAAGCATGGCAGTTGGCTCAATATGGCTGAAATCGAACTCAGTGTCCTGCATCGACAGTGCTTAAACGCGCGCATCCCTGACCAACACACCTTGATGCAGAAAGTCGCAGCTTGGCAAACCCGCCGCAATGCTTCTGCATCGACCGTTAACTGGCGTTTCACCACCGCTGATGCTCGCATCAAACTCGAACGCCTTTATCCGTCAATAGAAGACTGTTGAACTACTAGGAGGCCATCGCTGACTTTGATCAAGCCATCCATTTGCGAACCCACTATGTCGGCGCCTATATCGGTCGGGGCAATGCCAAGATCGGACTTGGTCAATACGAGGAGGCGATCGCTGACTTTGATCAAGCCATCCAATTGCGGCCCGACGACGCCTACTCCTACAACAATCGGGGCCATGCCAAGATCAGCCTTGGTCAATACGAGGAGGCGATCGCCGACTTCGATCAGGCCATCCGGCTACAGCCTGATTCCACCTCCTTCTACCACAGTCGGGCCCATGCCAGGGCCGAGCTTGATCAATATGAGGAGGCCTTCGCTGACTTCGATCAGGCCATCCGATTGCGGCCGGACGACGCCTACGCCTACATCAGTCGGGGTCATGCCAGGGCCGTACTTGGTCAATACAAGGAGTCGATCGCCGACTTCGATCAGGCCATCCGACTGCGGCCCGGCGACGCTTACTTTTACTACAGTCGGGGCAATGCCAAGAACGTGCTTGGTCAATACCGGGGGGCCATTGTCGACTTTGATCAGGCCCTCCGTCTGGAGCCCAACAACGCCGACGCCTATTACAGTCGGGGACTTGCCAAGAACGTGCTTGGTCAATACGAGGAGGCGATCGCCGACTTTGATCAGGCCATCGCCGACTTTGATCAGGCCATCCGACTGCAGCCCGACGACGCCGGCGCCTACATCAGCCGGGGCTTTGCCAAGATCTTTCTTGGTCAATACGAGGAGGCTATTGACGACTATGATCAGGCCATCCGACTGCAGCCCGACTTCGCCTCCGCCTACAATAGTCGGGGCATTGCCAGGGCCGAACTTGGTCAATACGAGGAAGCGATCGCCGACTTTGATCAGGCCCTCTTATTCCAGCCCGACGACGTACACGCTTACTACAATCGGGGCAATGCCAAGGCCGATCTTGGTCAACACCAGGAGGCAATCGCTGACTTGCAGGCAGCTTTGGAACTGGCGGATCAGACAGACGACAGCGACCTCATAATCTTCATTGAAGGAAAGATTAAGGAACTTGAACAAGATGAATGATGGATAAGCATTTCTCGCTCCTGCACCAGCCCCTTATACCCAGTGAAAGCCGGGCCTTGCGCGTGCTTCTGTCCTTGTCGAATAAGATGAGCATGTGAGATGGCTGGATTCCTGCGCTTCGCCCTTCCTCTGCTTGCTTTGCTCTCTATTTTTCCTCTGTATACGCGCTATAAGGCCGCGGCTGCGCCGATTCCGCCGGGGGTGCATCTGGCCAGCCTGGAACTCAGCCATCTGAAGGATCCGGCGGAGATTGAGGCGGTCATGGCGGCCGGCCTGGGCCAGCCGATCGCGGTCTACTATGACGATACGCGGCTGGTGCTGCGGCCGGAGGAGGTGGACTTTGCGGTCGATACGGCGGCGATGCTGGCGGAGGCGCAGCAGTACCTGGACGGACCGGATTTTGTCGATATCGCCCTGCGCAAGTTGGCCGGGATCCCCCAGCAGCACAGGGATATACCGGCGCGCTACAGCTATGATGCGCAGAAGCTGGCGACCTGGCTGTGGCGGGCGGGCGAAGAGTTGAATCATCCACCCCAGCCGGGCCGGGTGCTGCCGCCGCAGTGGAACTGGCGGACCGAGGGGGGCGTGCGAGAAGCGGGTGACGAGGAGAGGGACAGCCTTACTGCTTACGCGACGCTGCCGGCCACTTTTGTGGGCGCGGCGCAACGTAGTTGGCAGTGGACATCCGGCACAGTGGGGCAGACGCTGCTGATCGACGAGAGCGCGCAATCGATCCTCGATGCGCTCGGCAGCATGGATGCGCGCACGGCCCATCTGGCGCTGCAGGAGTCGCCGCCGCCGCCGCTGTCGATGGCGGAGTTGGGCCGTGAACTGGACGCATATACATCCGATTTTCCCGGATTCGCGGCTATCTATGTGCAGGACCTGACGACAGGTGAAGAGGCCACGGTTGATGTGGATGTGGCATTTTCCGGCATGTCTACGCTGAAGATCGCGATCGTCAGTGAAGTCTTCCGGCAGATGGCTGATTTTGAGAACGAGGCTGTAGGCCAGTGGATCGACTATGCGCTGGGAGAGAGCAACAATGCCGCGGCGAACCGGCTGCTGCAATGGGTCGGGGACGGCGAAATCTATGCCGGTGGGCGGCGGGTGACGGAGATGATGCGCGCCCTGGGCTTTACGAACTCATATATTCAGACCGGTTACGACGATAAATCGATCCGCAGCAAGATCCCGACGGCGGCCAACAGCCGCACGGATTGGAACACGAACCCGGATACGCATCTGCAGTCCACGCCGGCGGAGCTGGGGCGGCTGCTGGCAGAGATCTACCGCTGCCAGGCGGGGGAGGGGCTCTTGCTCGAAACGTTCGGCGGCGAGATCACGCCGGAAGAGTGCGGGGCAGTTCTCTTTTACGTGAGCCATGATGAATTTGCGGAGATGGTGTGGGGCGGGCTGCCGCGCCCGTCGCAGAGTTGGATCATCCACAAGCACGGCTTTGTCAATGAAGCGCACAGTGATCTGGCGCTGATCTGGGGGCCGAGCGGGCCGTATGTCATCGCGGTCTATCTGTGGCGCGCCGGTTGGATGGACTGGCCGACCAGCAACCGCACGATGAAGGAGATCAGCCGCATTGTGTGGAACTTTTTTGCGCATAAGTCGATGAGCGAGGGGATAGAGGCGCCGCCGCCGCTGACGTTATCGCCGCCGCCCAACTATATACCGGTGAATACCTATAGCAGCCGTGCCGCGCTCAATGAGTAGTGGATAGTGGATAGGGGATAGTGGGGAGTGGGGAGCAACTACACTGGTCATTAAACAATGGGGACTGTCTTCATGCCCAATCGATCCGGAGAGACGCTTGCGGGGATTATTGATGAGATCACGCAGCAGATGGAGGAGATCAGCCAGTTGCGGGATGGTACGCTCAGCCGCAGCCGCCGCCTGATCCGGGACTGCGCGCACAGTATCCGCGCCATGCACCGGCATGAGTTGGCGAAGGCGGAGGAGATGCTGGCGGCGGCGCGCCGGGATGCACAGGCGATGGTGGAACCGCTGGCCGACTACCCGGATCTGTACCATGCGGGCTATACGCAGGATGCGTTGAAGGAGTTGGTGGAGGCCCATTTGCTCTACGCGTTTATCACCGGCGGCCAGCTGGCGACGCCAGCCAAACTGGGGGTTACCGGGGCGGCCTACCTGAAGGGGCTGACCGAGGCCGCGACCGAGATGCGGCGCTTCGCTCTTGATCTGATGCGGCAGGACCGCGTGGAGGAGGCCGATCCTTACCTGGAGATGATGGACGAGATCTATTCGCTGCTGGTGACGGTCGATTTCCCGGATGCGGTGACGGGGGGGCTGCGGCGGCAGACCGATGTGCTGCGGGGTGTTCTGGAGCGGACGCGGGGCGACCTGACGACGGCGATGCGCCAGGAGAAGATGCAGGCCGCGCTGCGCCGGGTTGAGGAGCGGCTGGGGTAGGTGTGGGTAGTTTTTAGTTTCTGGTTTTGAGTTTTTAGGGCTCGTTGACGTTTGTTGAGTACCGACAGATTTGCAACAATAGTAGGATGTCTACTTGTCGAACTGCCGACCAACAGTGGCAGAAGCTTTACGCGTTTTTGCAAGGGCACACTCGAGCCTATGCAGGGCAAGAGGAAAAGTGTCGACGTTTCATCAATAGTATCAAGCCCACGAGGAGGGCACCCACAAGGGGTGCCCCTACGGACGGATGGTGAGGGCGCGCACACGGGGGGGAGGGCACCCACAAGGGGCGCCCCTACGGACGGATGGTGAGGGCGCGCACAGTCGGGGAGGGCACCCACAAGGGGTGCCCCTACGGATGGATGGTGAGGGGGCGCACAGTCGGGGAGGGCACCCACAAGGGGCGCCCCTACGGATGGATAATGAGGGGGCGCACAGTCGGGGAGGGCACGCACAAGGGGCGCCCCTACGGATGGATGGTGAGGGGGCGCACGGTCGGGGAGGGCACCCACAAGGGAGGGCCGCAGGCCCGACCGCCCAAAAGACGAGGAGTGAGGGGAGAGGAGTGAGAGGTGAGAAACACCTTGGCTGGACTCATTCAGAGTCGGGAATTGACTGTGGCTGAGATGTTGCCAGTTCAGAAGGAAGTTTGGGCGTTAAACGGAATTCACATGAAAAGCTGAAGTCTGGAGAAAGAGGATTATGCAAAATCAACATGTCTTTATGGGCGACCTTACCCGGCGTGAGTTTCGCGAAGCGCTGGCAGAGGGCAAGTTTCAGACGGCGATCATTCCCACCGGCAGCATTGAGCAACATCTTGAGCATCTGGCGATGGAGCACGACATCCGCATGGCTATCCATGTTGCAGAACAGGCAGCCCGCCAGCTCTATCCGCAGGTCATCGTTACGCTGCCGATTCGGGCCGGCATCTCGGAACATCACATGATGCACCAGGGCACGGTCTCGGCTAAACCGGGCCCGTGGCTGAGCGTGCTGTTCGACGCGGTGGAGAGCCTGATTCGCCACGGCGTCAAGAATGTTCTGATCCTGAACGGGCACGGCGGCAACGAGGCGCCGGTTGGCGGCATCATCGGCCAGTGGCATCTATATTTTAAGGCTGAGGCGCCGGAGGCCAGTGTGCAGTTTCATTCCTATTGGGATCTGAGCCGGCCGGAGGCCGAGAAGCTGTGCAAGGGTGGCGTGCCCGGCCATGCACAGGAGTACGAAACCGCGATGGCGCTGGCTGTCTGCCCGCACAATGTGCGGGTGGAGGCGATGCACGACCAGGAAGACAGAAGCCCTCTCGATGCCAGTGCGGAACAAGGGCAGAAGCTGGTCGACGCGGCGGTGAAAGCCACCCGCCGCTACGTGGAAGAGATGATCGCCGGCCAGCATCGAGCTTTATAGTGGATAGTGGCCTGTGACCAGTAATTGTGCTGGTTACAGGCCATTTTTGTTCAGGCCGCAATAGGCGGCGGCGGAGAGGACATAGACCTGGGCGGCCTGTTTCAGGCGTGTGAGTGATACCCACTCCCCGTCCGAATGGGCCGTTTCGTTGGAGGGGCCGTAGTAGAAGGAGGGTACGCCGCCGAGGTTGACGAACAGGTTGGCGTCGCCGACGATGCGTTTACCGGTGACGGCGGCCTGGTCGCCATGCACGAAGTGATGGGCTTGCGCGACCGCCTGCACCGCGGAATCGTCGCCGGGCGTTTCGAAGGGTTCACGATCGTGGATCATGGTTACGTCCAGTTCCAGTTGGCCGGCCTCGGCGATGGGCGCGGCCAGTTGGCGCAACTCGGCCAGAATCTCCTCTGCGCTGGCGCGCGGCCCCCAGCGCAGCGTGCCGGTCAGGCTGCAATGAAAGGGGGTGCGGTTGAAGTAGTCGCCGGCCTGCACCATGCCCAGGTCGATGCGCTCTGGGCCCGCCAGGGGGTGTGCGGCGCCGGCGTCGAGTTGGTCCTGGTAGGCGGTGATGCGCTGGATCAGGTCGCCGAGGTAGCGAATCGGGTTCTCGCCGAAGGGAACGTAGGTGGTGTGGGTTCCGCCGCGTGGGGAAGTGAGCTGGATTGTGAAGACCATGGAGCCCATGCTCATGACCCACAGTTCGTTCCAGCCTTCGCCGATCAGGATTCTGTCGCCGCCGATGCGCCCGTTCTTGTGGTCCTCGATCAGGGCCAGGGGGCCATCCTTTTCGGCCTCCGGCTCTTCGTGACCGACGATGGCGCTGAGCCAGAGGTCGCCGGCCAGGGTGACGCCAGCCAACTTGAGCGCCCGCAGCGCGCCGAGCATGGCGGCCATTGCCCCCTTCATGTCGGTGGCGCCGCGCCCGTAGAGACGATCCCCCTCGCGGAGGCAAGGTACGCAGTCGCCGATGGGGATGGTGTCCAGATGCCCGTTCAGCATCAGGCTGGGGCCGTTGCCGGCGCCGGGCAGGCGGGCGTAGATGTTGTAACGGCCATCGGTCACCCGGCGCTGGTCGATGTTGAAGCCGAGTTCGCGCAGCTGGGCAGCGTAGTATTGGCAGACTTCTGCCTCCTGCATGGTCACGCTGGGGATCTCGACCAGCGTCTGCGCCTGGCGGGCGATCCACTCGCCATCGACCGCGTCTTTCATGGCTGTCCACTGCTCCTGGTTCTGTTTCATCTGCATCCTCTGCTGCGTTTCGCGCTCAGGTTAGACTTTCAAACAACCTTTGCAAGAGTGGAAGCAGGATGCCAGCCACTCCGATCCCAATGATCCACCTGAACCACCGGAGTTCGCTCCTGATTCCGGCTATCTCACTTTGTATCGAGGCATTGTCACTTTTCAGTTCGGACCTGACGGATTGTATCTCCGTTTGCAGTTCGGACCTGAAGGTTTGCATCTCCGTTTGCAACTCAGACTTGACAGATTGCATCTCCGTTTGCAACTCAGACTTGACAGATTGCATCTCCGTTTGCAACTCAGACTTGACAGATTGCATCTCCGTTTGCAGTTCGGACTTGACCGCCTGGACCTCGGACCTGACGGACTGTATCTCCGTTTGCAATTCGGACTTGACCGTCTGGACCTCGGACCTGACGGACTGTATCTCCGTTTGCAATTCGGACTTGACCGTCTGGACCTCGGATTTGACGGACTGTATCTCAATTTGCAATTCGGTCTTGGCCGTCTGCACCATGGCTTTGACGTCATGCACATCGGTCTTGACGGTTTCTACATCGGCTCTTGTCGCCAGATGCTCGTAGGCACCCTCAATGCGGGCGATCCGTTCACTCTCGGTTGCCATTGTCATTGCCGTCTCGATTCAGTCCAAGTGCGCCGCACTTGGGGCTTTTGCGTTCCGAACTTTGTATAGGGTTTCCCGCAAGAGGGATACCGGCAGCTTTTTTGGGGCCTATGTATGCCCCCGTGTTCAACAACTGGCAGAAGTATACTATACACGCGTGGCGTTGGAAAGGCCCAATTCAGGGTAAATATGTGACCGCTATGCCATAAGATACCGCTTCAAACAGGGAGGACGCCCCATTCGGAACCTAAATTGGTACACAATACAGGGAAAACGCAACACGGCCCGGCTAACGCCGGCTTTCGGCCAGGTGGCGCACCGCTGCCGCGAGCAGGTCGATTTCCTCTTCCAGCAGGAAGAAGGGGACGCTGGCGCGCACGCCGTTGTGGGCGATGGTGAGCGGGCGGACGATGATCGGCTTAGGCTTTTGCAAATGCGCAGCAGAGGCGGCTGCACAAGCCTGCGGCCAGCGCTGGCGCAGGGTGAGCGTCAGTTCCTCGCCGTCCCAGTTGGCTGACTGGGCAGGCTGTTTCCGCCGCGTGGCTGAGCAGGGAATCGAGATAAGGAGCGTGGTCGAGCTGCAGACCGATCCGGGTCGGGAGCGCAAGCTCTACGAGTTGGGGTGGGCAATTGAACAGGACATACCAAGCTCGGAACCGGCGGTCAGAGACGCTTTCGAGGAGTTTCAGAAGGTGTGGGAGCGGTCGAATTTTGTGCAGGACGCCTGTTTTGTGGCGCTGGACAAGGGCGAATACGTGGGAATGACAGAGCTTTGGTCGAATCAGGCCGATCCCGATTTGTTCGATATCGGAGTAACGGGTGTGCTGCGTTCGCACCGCAGGCGGGGGATTGCGACGGCGCTGAAGCTGCGCGGGATAGAGTTCGCGCAGAAGAGGGGGATCCGGGAACTGCGTACGTGGAATGCGTCGAACAACGGGGCAATTTTGGCGGTGAACAGGCGGCTGGGCTTTGTGCGTAGGCCGGCGCATGTTGCGTATGTGAGGGAGGTGCGGGCGGAGGATGGTGAGTTGACGCTGGGGGGTTGGTGAATTGGGCGATGGCGGTGTAGTTGGCTTCGGTGTCGCGGAGGGTGGGTTTGGGGGACGGGGTGGCGATGGCCTGGACCAACATTGTGGGCACGCGGGGCGTTACGGTTTCCTGGCGGCTGATCTATCCATTTACGTGTTCAGAGTATTGCTCGATTGTATACCTTGGATCGTGGTCCAGGTTTTGGGGGCCAAGCTCAGCCAACGACAAATCCTCTCCAAAGCAGTAGAGCAGGAAAATAAGCCAGAATTGGTCGCGTGAAGTACTGGAATCGGTATTTATGAGCGGGACAACCCCAGCGTGAATCGGCTAAGATTTCAAGTTAGAACCAGCACTGCCGCTTCGGCTGAATGATGGGCGGCCCGGACGGCAGCCTGCGCGGCGGCGCTGGACAGGAGATTTGGCAAGGCGCCGGCACAAATATACCGGGTCGAAGAGCAGCAGTCCGGATGGGAGGATTTGCTGCGACAGATTCAACCCCATGGTGATTCTCAACTAATGTGGGGCCTGTTTGAAACCGCGACCTTTTGCAAGGTTTTCGCAATCGGTCCGCAGGAGTCTTGCCCGCTGTCACGTAACAGGCAGGCCCTTGGTCTAATCTAGGACGCACATTGGAGATGGAACCGGAGGAGCCAATGATGCGTTGAGCGGTTGAGTACCGATGATGTCAATGGAAGTGCAGTACTATTACCCAGGAGCACGATCGATGAAGATCAAAATCCTTGCTAAAATCCTTGTCTTTGCATTGCTGATGGTCTCAGGGTCAAGACCCGTTTTTGCTGAAATGCCTCAGCCGGAGCAGCACTCCATCGTGCCGGGCGGTGCGTCCAGCCAATGTGAGTCGGTGGAAGCAGTTACGCCGGGTGACACCGTAACCGATGATGTCTCAGATGTGTCCGCTGCGCACATAGACATTACGGAAGTCAGTACCTCGCTGTCCGGGGAGACATTGACGGTTGTATTCCATCTGCGAGATGTTCCGGAGAGCCTGACATTCGATAGAACAGGGCTTGAGGAAGGCACGATGGAGTACAGTTGGGAGGTGGCAATCGATGTTGACAACGATCGGGGAACCGGCGCCGGCGGGTTTGAATACCTTCTGTCAGCCTATCATATCGTATACCTGTCAGAGAGTAGCGGTGAGTCGACTGTCCCAATCGGGGAGATAGTGGATGCCAGCACCTGGGAAGTGCACCACATGAGTTTTTCTTCATTTGCGGGTGCCAGCCTCGACATATCTGCCGAGTCAGACACGATTACGCTCACAGGCGAAATACCTGGCATCACATCTGAGTCGCGACTCACATTTGAGACTTCCGATGTGAAGAGCGGCTCCGATCAGGTAGAGTGCCATGCTCCATACAGTGCGAGCGCGGGACTCTGGCAGTGCGAATCCGGCAGGGCAACGATAACGCCGGGGCAAACTGTAGCTGACGAGAGCGGAGACGCGACGCAGGGGCATATGGACATAATCGAGGTCAGCACCTCTTTGTCCGGGGAGACACTGACGGTCGTATTCCATCTCAGGGACGTGCCGGAGACGTTGACGTTCAATAGAACGGGGATATTGGAAAACCGGATGGAGTACAGCTGGGGGGTGGCAGTCGATGTAGACAATAATCTGGAGAATGGCGATGGCGGGTTTGATTACCTTCTGTCTGCTTACCATGTTGTGCCCCTAACAGATAAAGGGGGCAATTCGGAGGTGCCCATAGGGGACAAGGCGGAGGCCAGCATCTGGACAATGGAACCGGGGAGCTTCATGACGCTGGAAGATGCCAGCCTTGAGGTGTCCGCCGAGGCAAACACGGTCACTCTCACCGGTGATATTCCCGGCATCACTTCGGAATCACGCCTTTCATTCCGGACGAACGACCACGAGCATGGCCATGACGTGGTTGGTTGCCCTTTTCTTGCGAGTGGGAGCCATGCGCCCACGCCGTGCAGTTCTGTTGAAGCAGTTGCGCCGGGCGACACCGTAATCGATGATGTCTCAGACGTCTCGGCCGCGCATATCGACATCACTGAAGTCAGTACCGCTCTGTCCGGGGAGACATTGACGGTTGTATTTCATCTCAGGGAGGTTCCGGAGACGTTGACCTTTGACAGGACAGGTGTGCCGGATGATGCGCTGGAGTACACCTGGGAGGTGTCGATCGACGTGGACGGCTCTGGCAGGTATGAATACACTCTGGCCGCCCGTCATTATGTGTTTCCCGAAGACAGAGGAAGCGAGAGGGTTGCATCGATATCAACAAGAGGGATAGTGCAAGTCAACACCTGGGAACGGGATCTGACGGGCGCGACACTGCTCGCAGATGCCAGTATAGAGGTATCTACGCAAGACAAGACGATAACGCTTTCGGGTGAGATTCCTGGCATCACGGCAGAGTCACGGCTTGCATTCGAAACTTACGATTTTTTGGACGGTTCCGACGAGGTGGGGTGTCCAACCTCGTTGAGCCCGAGTATGTCTTCCAGCGCGTGTGATTCTGACGGGGCGGCTGCGATTGTGCCGGGCCAGACGGTGACTGACGGCGTCTCAGACGCCTTGGCCGCGCACGTAGACATTACGGAAGTCAGTACGGCACTGGCCGGGGAAACGCTTGCCGTGATATTTCATCTCAGGAACCTACCGGAGAGCTTGGTGTTTGACAGAGAAGGCGTATCTGAGAATTTCATTGAGTACTATTGGCGGGTACGGATAGATTTGGACCGCAACCAGGAAACGGGGTCTGGAGGGTTCGATTACGCTCTATCTGTCAGTCATGCTGTGCAGTCAGATAGCGAGGGTAGCAATGCGGCTGCATCCATTGGGAGCAAAGTACAGGCCCGCACTTTGGAGGCGTTCCATAGCGAAAGCTATGCGTATCGTGGACAGGCAAGCGTAGTGGTGTCGGCCGATGCCAACACAATTACGCTTGTCGGGGACATTCCCGGAATCACGCCCGATTCGCGACTTGAATTCGAGGCTTACGACTTTCACAAGGGTTCCGAGCGGGTTGCCTGTCAACTCCCGTCGTTATCGGGGGACACTGAGTAAGCATTCGGATTGGGACGCTGTATGCTCTGCCCAAATTCCCGGAGGTGTTTCGCAGTACAGTAGTCATCAGCCTCTATAAGCTCTTCAGCGCGCCGCACTGTCCATACCGGACGTGCGGCGCGTCTATTTCGAGCCGGAGGGCATGGCCCAGGCGACGCGCGCGATTCTGCGCGAGGAGGGGGTCAAAATTCGCTACCGCACCAGTTATGCTGACGTAGCGTGCAGGGGAGGCTGCGGGCGCGACCAGAGTTGGGATGCGCCCGGTTGATGGCGGCCATTGGGTACATCCCAGATTTCTTATCGTTTGACACAGTTGGCGGCCTGTGTTTTACTCCCGAAAGTTGAAGCTGTTAATTTCTGTCTTTCCTTTCCGCCTATTGGTCCGAATAGTGCGCAGACCGCCTGTTGCCGCCCGTTTGGGGATGCGGTAGGGTGCCGCGCGTTCGTACTGATATGGCGCGCCTCTCTTCAGTTCTTCAAGAATTCTGCGACAGACTCTCTTCCAAGGTGATACGCAACTCCCGTTGGTCGGGCCGGGGTTTGGAATATGACAACAGCCGGGACTGATATGCGATCAGGCGATGGCCCAAATGAAAGTCCCACTGCGAGCCATCTGGGGCGCGGCAGCCGGCGCGGCCACTATCGGCGGGAGTTGGGACGGGCCTGGAAGTACCGCGAGCTCTATCTCCTGCTGCTCCCCGCGATTCTCTTCTTTGTGATATTCCGCTATATCCCGATGGGTGGACTGGTGATGGGTTTCCAGAACTATTCACCAGTCCGGGGATTTCTGGGCAGCCCCTGGGTGGGCTTTCAACATTTCGAGACGCTGTTCGCCCTGCCCAAGTTTCTGGAGGTCTTTCGCAACACGGTCATCATCAGTCTGTATAAGCTGTTTATCGGCTTCCCCGTCCCGATAATCTTCGCGCTGCTGCTCAATGAAGTGCGCCATCTGCTCTTCAAGCGCTCGATCCAGACAGTGACCTATTTTCCACATTTCCTGTCCTGGGTCGTGTACGGCGGCATCATGGTGCTATTCATCGGGCCGGGCGGCGCGGTACCGGAAGGGATGGAGGCGATTGGGCTGAAAGTACCGGCTCTGCTGGTCAATCCCCGTTACTTCCGCACCATCCTGGTGATAACCAACATCATGAAGGAGTTCGGCTGGGCCGCGATCGTCTATCTGGCCGCGGTTGCTTCAATCGACCCATCGATCTATGAAGCGGCGATGGTTGACGGGGCAAACCGGCTGCAGCAGGCGAGATATATCACGCTGCCCGGCTTGCGCGGGGTGATGGGAATCGTCTTTATCCTCAGCATGGGCAACATTCTGGAAGCCGGTTTTGAGCAGGTCTTTGTGATGTACAACCCGGCGGTCTTTTCTGTTGGTGACATTCTGGATACCTATATCTATCGAATCGGGCTGGTGGACGGCCGTTTCAGCCTGGCGACGGCGGTGGGCCTGTTCCGCTCCGTGATCGCGGCGATCATGATTGTGCTGGCCAACTATATTCTCAGACGCGCCGATCAGCCGACACTCTGGTAGCGCAGACCTATGAGCGCGCATATCGAAACCACAGACTACGAAGAACAGCCGTTGCGGGCCAGATGGCACAGCAATCGTCTGGCCGAAACAGTTATCTACGGCGTGCTGCTTTTGCTCGGCATCATAAGTCTGCTGCCGATCTGGCACACGGTCAACGCCTCGTTGAGCAGCCCTGAAAAGGTGGCGCAGGCGGTGCTGCTGTTGTGGCCGCACAGTTTTACGCTGGACTCCTACATCTTCATCTTCAAAGGCAAAGCGCTGATACGTGCCTTTGGCGTCACCGTTTTCATTACGGTGGTGGGCACCTTCCTCAACCTTCTGGTTACGGCGGCAGCGGCCTACCCGTTGTCGCGGCGGGATCTGCCGGGGCGGCAGTTCATCATGCTCTTCATCATGGTTACCTTTGTCTTCAGCGCGGGCCTCGTACCCGGCTTTATGCTGGTACGCAGCCTGGGGCTGATCAATAGCCTGTGGGCAATGATCTGGCCGACCCTGGTCAACGTGTTTTATCTGATTCTGTTGCGCAATTTCTTCGAGAACCTGCCGGACTCGGTGATCGAGTCGGCGCGGATGGACGGCGCCAGCGAACGACGCATTTTGTTTCAGATTGTGATTCCGATGTCGCTGCCGGCGATTGCGACGATGGGGCTGTTTTACGCCGTCTCCCATTGGAATGAGTTCTTTCGCGGCATCTTCTATATCTATGATCCGGAGAAATGGCCCTTGCAGGTGCTGCTGCGCTCTGTTGTCATCCAGGCCAATTTGAATGAGATCGGATTCAGCAACCAGGACATGTACGGCAATGCCGAAGTCAGCCAGCTTACGATCCGGGCAGCTACGGTGATCGCTGCGATCGTGCCGATGGCGCTCCTTTACCCCTTTGTGCAACGGTTCTTCGTACAGGGTATCGTGTTGGGCGCCGAGAAAGGGTAGTTGGTGGGTGAGTTTTTAGTTTCGAGTTTTTAGTGACACCAGTTGTACGCAGTGGTTCTTTTTGGTTTTGAGTGACCCCGCTGGTACGGGAGAAACCACTTCGATCGCTTCGCAAAGGGTCGCGAACTGACTATGGCTGGGTAGTTACCGAGAACGGAGGAGGTGATGCCGCAACGATACCTGATACTCATACGGAATGTCTCTCCAGCAGCACTGTGGAGTCAAGATTTTTGTTTTACCGAATCAATTTACAGATTAGGAGGAGTCCCTGTGAAACGCAATTTGTTGTGTCTGCCACTTATCATTGTAGGCTTGGTCCTGCTGAGCGCCTGTGCGGCCGCGCCGGCCGCGAGTACGACTGAGGAGGCGGTAGAGGACGTTACGGTCGTCTATCTGGGCATCGGCGACAGCTGGGTGCCGGATAACGAGTGGGTGGGGTTGATCGAGGAGGGGTCCGGCGTGGATATGGACTATCAGTTTGTGCCGAGTCCTGAATACGGGGAGAAGCGCAACGTACTGATGGCCGCCGGCGATTACCCCGACGTCATCCGCATCAACCCGACTACGCGGCAGTTCAAACAGTATCTCAACGATGGACTGCTGATCCCGATCGATGAGTATCTGGACAAGTACCCTACCGTACGCGACGCCTTCCCGGCTGAAGTCTGGGAGAACAACCGCCAGGCTGACGGGATGATCTACCACATTCCCCGTATCACGGGCAATCTGCCGCGCTGTCTGCACTACCGCACCGACTGGCTGGAAAAGTTGGGCATGGAGGAGCCGACCACGCTGGCCGAGTTCCGCACCTTCCTGGAGCGGGTTCGCGACGAGGACCCCGGCAACATCGGCGACCCGTTGATCCCGTTCGTGCCCAACCGTCTGGACAGCATTACCTGGTCGATGGAGGTCTTTCTGAGCGCCTTTGGCGTCGATCACCTGGCGTGGGTGCCTTCGCCGGATGATCCCAGCCAGCTTGTTTTCGCCAATACGCTGCCGGCCCTGAAAGATGGACTGCAGTGGGTGAGAGAACTCTTTGCCGATGGGCTGATGGACCCCACCTTCATGGTCGCCACCGACCGCGGGCTGTTCAAATTCTACGCCGGCAATACCGCTGTCACCACCGACTGGCCGCGTTTCAAGCATTTCCGCCTGGAGGCGATCCGCAACGCCCATCCTGATGCCAATGCGGACACCGGCTACATCTGCAGCCTGACCGGCCCGACCGGTATCACGAGCGGACCGATGGTCGTGCCCAATGCGCAGAGCACCGGAGCGGCTTTGACGATCGCGGCGACAGCCGCTGAGGCAGATGCCTTCTTCCGCGTCGTCAACTGGCAATATACCGAAGGCTGGGACCTGATGACGGTGGGCGTCGAGGGCATCACCTATGACGTGGTCGACGGTGTCCCCGTGACGCGCGGCCGCGATGCGATCCTGAACGACAGTCCGCAGTACGATCTGTACTCGCGCGATTATCTGTTCAAGAATGAGCCGCCGGCCTACTTCGATTACCGGCGAGATAATGTGAAGTGGATCGATGTCCCCGACGACATGATGAGCTATGTGCAGGGCGTTTTGAAGGATGCCCTGGAGGGAAAACGGCATATCAACTATCTGGTCGATCGCGATAACGCCACCATTCTGGACGAACTGGGGGCGCTGCAAAGTTTGGCCAATGAGTTCGCGGCCAGGGTCGTCCTGAACCCGGATATGGATATCGAGGAGGAGTGGAAGGGTTATCTGGCCGCGTTGGAGGCGAATAACCTGGCTGGGGTGACCGAAGCTGTCAATGCCCTGAACGATATCGAAACGATCAACACGATGGCCGCGGCCATCTTCAGCCCGGATGATGCGATAGAGTGAGAACTGCAGGGGCTAGTGGCTAGTGAATAGTGAATAGTGAATAGTGACCAATAACCAGTGGCTGGTGGCCAGTAATTTTATAGGCCACCAGCCACTGGCAACTGGGGAATGATATGATCGAGACGGATATTTTGATTATAGGCGGTGGTTCGGGCGGTTTTGGGGCGGCGATCCGGGCCGCGCGTGTGGAGCCGGGGGCGCGCATCTTGCTGCTGGACAGCATGGCACAGCTGGGCGGCACCTCGACGGTGGGGGGTGTCAACAACTGGGAGCCGGGGATCGGGGGGCCGGGCGTGCATTATGAGCTGGCTGCGCGACTGAGCCCGAACGCGATTGGCGTGGGCAGGACGGTCCACTTTTCGAGCAAGGAGGAGCCGTACGGCTTCTCGCGCCTCGATCCGCACAGCTCCTATGAAAGTTCGCTGCGCCGCGCTGGGCTGCCGAAACCGGAGGTGCGGCGCGTCCACTTTGAGCCGGACGTTATGGCCGAGGCGATGGATACGATGCTGCGCGAGGCGGGTGTAGAAATTCGCTATCGTACCCGTTTTGCCGACGTAAGCGTGCAGGGGCGGCAGATTGTATCGGTCACGGCCCAACCGCTGGACGGTACTCGCCCCTATACGGTTCGCAGTAAACTTTTTGTGGACTGTTCGGGCGGCTGCCACCTGGCGCGGGCGGCCGAGTGCGGTATGGCCTTTGGCGAAGAAGAGCATAGTCGCTACCAGGAGCCGTCGGCCCCTGACAGCGCGTCCCCGATTGTCAACGGTATCTCGCAGGTTTTTCGGGTGACGCCGGCCGCCGAAGCGGGGGCGGATGAGCTGCCGCCCGCAGCCCGCGCGCCGGCGATCCAGGACTGGCTGGCTACGCACAGGCCGGCCGCTCATGTTACCGAGTATCCCAATGGCGACCTGTGCGTGAACGTGCTGCCGACGATGGAGGGCGCGGAGTTTCACAGCATGCCGTATCCCCAGGCGCAGGCGATCGGCCAGGCGCGCATGCATGCGCACTGGCGGCGGATGCAGACCGATTATGGCTTTGATGGCTATCGTTTCAAGAGCATGTTTCCGCTGGTGGGCATCCGCGAATCGCACCGGTTGGTGGGCAGCTATGTGCTGCGTGAGCAGGATGTGCGCGCCGGTCTGCTGCGCCAGTCGCGGCAGGAGGAGATCATCGCCGTGGCCGACCATCCGCTGGATACGCACGGCGAGCGCAATGTCAGAGGCTCCAATCTCAAGGAGTTGGAGCAGCCCTATGGCATCCCCTATGCCTGTCTGTTGCCCAAGGAGTATGACAATCTGATCGCTGCGTCGCGGGGGGCATCCTTCTCGCACATTGCGGCCTCTTCATGCCGGTTGTCGCGCACGATGATGGCGTTGGGGGAGGCTGCGGGAGTGGCTTCGGCGTTGGTCTTGCGGGATGGTGGGGTCTATGCTGACGTGGATGTCGATGAGATACGGGGGCAGATTGGGATCCCCGCCTTTGTTGAGAAGGCGATCAGCGTTTGGGGTATGCGCAGTTGATGCGGCGGGGTCAGGTCACGCTGGCGCGGTAATCGGCGGTGAAGGAGTGGCCGTCGAAGCCGGGCTCGTCCGCGGGGAGCTCGTCGATGCGGACGGGGGTGAGGCGGCCGCGGCGTATGCTCTCGCGGCCGGCCAGGAGCACCATCACCGCCTCGCACAGCAGGTCGATGTCGGCGGGGAAAGGACTCTCGCCGCGGAAGTGGGCGACAACGTCTTGCAGGAGCGCGCGGTAGAAGTCGCTCTGGACGGCAGCGGACCAGTGGCCGTTGGCGGCGCTGACGGAGAGAGAGAAACCGACGGCGGCCTGCAGTTCGAGCACGGCCTGCAAGCCGTCTTGGTAGTCGACGAGAAGCCGCACTGAGTTGTGGCTGCCGAGATGGGTGACGGCGACGGCGGGCGTGCTGCGGTCCAGGCCGATCGCGCCCTGGACCATCTCGACGACGTGGATGCCGTAGTTGATGAAGTCGTTCGGCCCGCTGGCAAAGATGGTGTGGAGGCCGCTCCCCTGGGTCTGCGCATGGATCCGCTTGACCTCCTCACAGCAGCGCAGCGAGGAGCCGCCGATGATGTCCGCGCCCTGTGCCACCCACTCCTTCAGTTGCAACAGATCGGCTACGTTACCGGCGAGTGGTTTGTCAATATAGACGCCTTTGCCGGCCTCGACGAACGGTTCGACCCGTTCGCGATGCAGATCCCAGTTACAGCTCTGAACAAAGACCACATCCACCAACGGAATCATGTCGGTCAGCGTGGGCACGGCTGCGGGGATGTTGTGCTCGGCCGCGAACTGACGGGCATAGCCTGGCGGGCGCACGCTGCCGCCGTCCCAGCAGGCGACGACGGCGACATCATCCCACTCCTGCAGAATCGGTAGCCAGCGGCCGGGGTGGGAGGTATCGAGATCTACGATTCCGATTTTAAGCATGAGTTAGTTTCTAGTCTTGAGTTTTTAGTAAGGGCGCGCGCTCGCGTTGCGATGTAGCGCGTGTGAACTGATAGCTGCGGCTAGCGCAGCCATTCGTCGAGATGCTCGGCCACGAAGTCGTCGTCGGTCAGGTGGGGATAGGCGCGGTAGACGCGGTCGAGCTCCTCGCTCTGGCCGGGGGAGAGGCTCTCCGCCGGGTTGAGGCACCAGATGCCCTGCAGAAGGCCCTGCCGCCGCAGCACCTCATGGACGCCTGAAATGCAGCCGTGAAAGTCGTGGGCGCTGTCGAAAACGGCGGCGTTGGCGTCGGTAAGCTGGGCGTTGTAGGTGAGCCAGTGCCGGTAGTCGAGCGCGCCGGCTGCGCCCTGGCTGTGAATCGCTTGCAACATGGCGGTCGCTGCGCGGGTCCAGACGGCCCACTGGCCGAGAAGCCCGCCGACGATGCGCAGCGGCGGTGTGTCAGTGCCTGACGAGTCGGTGCCCACCGCGCCAAAGTCGAACTGCGTGAGCAGATCGGCGACGATATTGTCGTCATTGCCGGTGTAGAGCGCGATTTTTTCACTGCGGCATGACTTGGCTACGGCGCGCACGACGTCCAGGGTTTTGTAGCGGTCGAAGGGCGCGATCTTGATGGCGACGACGTTCTCGATTTCGGCGAATTGGCGCCAGAAGCGGTAGGGCAGCACTTGTCCTCCCACCGCCGGTTGCAGATAGAAGCCGATGATGGGGATAACCTCGGCAACCCGCCGGCAGTGCTCCAGGAGTTGGGGCGCTGGGGTCTGCGACAGGGCGCGCAAGCTGAGCAGGCCGGCGTCGTAACCGTGCGCGAGGGCAAGCTCTGCTTCGCGCAGGGCCTGGCGCGTGTCGCCGACGATGCCGGCCACCTTGGCGACGGGGCGGCCGGACTGCTGCATATGCTGGTCAACCGTCTCGGAAGCCAGTTCCAGCACCGGCTCCAGCAGACCGTATTGGGGCTGGTGGAGTTCGAATTGGGTGGTATGCACGCCCACAGCGACACCGCCGGCGCCGGCGGCGCAGTAGTAGCGGGTGAGGGCGCGCTGGCGCCGCTCATCGAGCTTGAGGTCGGCGGTGAGGGCGAGAGGGTGGGCGGGGATGACCTGCCCGTTGCGCAGATGCTGTCGCAATGCAGGGGTCGAGGAAGATTGCGGCATCAGAAGCTCCCGTCGCGGGTCTCGAAATGGGTGGGTTTATCGAGCGTGGCGCCGTCGTTCTGCACCCAGGCGGCGATCCACTGGAGCATCTGGTGCAGGGAGACGCGAGGGTAGCCGAAGAGCTGCGCGGCTTTGGCGGCGTTGTTGAGAAGGGCGGTGGGCGCTTCCTCGCCGCTGAAACGGGGTTCTTTGCCGAGCAGGCTGCCCAGTGTTTGGGCCACGCGGCGCACGGAGACGGTCTCGGGGCCGGTGACGTTGAGCACGAAGGGCGGCGCGGCGCAGTGGTCGAGGAGGGCGATGGCCTGGGCGTTGGCGTCGCCTTGCCAGATTACATTGGCGGCGCCCATGTCGAGGGCGACGGGCTGGTCGGCGTACATCTGGCGGGCGATGTCGACGAGAACGCCGTAGCGCATTTCGACCGCATAGTTGAGGCGGACGATGGCGCAGCGCAGGCCGTGCTGGCGCGCGAAGTAGTCGAAGATGCGCTCGCGTCCCAGGCAGGACATGGCGTATTCGCCGACCGGCGCCAGGGGTTCGCTCTCGAGGGGACCGCCGGCGACGACGGGCACGAGCGGATAGACATTGCCGGTGGAGAAGGCGACGATGCGGGCATCGAGGTAGCGCTCGCAGACCAGAGCCGGCAGGTAGGTGTTGATGGCCCAGGTCATGTGCTGATTGCCGGTGGTGCCGAACTTCTGACCGGTCATAAAGATGACGTTGCCGCTAGCGGGCAGGGAGGCGAGTTGTGAGCGGTCCAGCAGGTCGCAGGTGCGCGTCTGCACGCCCCAGCCCTCCAGTTGGTCGCGGACATGGGGCTGGCTGAAGCGGGCGACGCCATAGACGCGGTGGGGCGAGTTGAGTTGATCGAGGGCGCGCACGGCCATACGCGCCAGGGTGGGGCCCATCTTGCCGCTGACGCCGAGGATGACCAGGTCCGAGTCCAGCTTGTCGAGGGCGGCCAGAGCGGCGGGGGAGGGTTCAGAGAGCAGCAGGTCGAGTTCCTCTTCGCTGCGGGGCCCGGGTTCCGCGGTCTGACTTTCGATACTGCTTGCCAATGATGCTGCGCTCATCTTTTCTCTCTTTCGCTGACAAGCCGTCTGCGCTGAAACTGGGGTGGTCGGTAACCGGTCACGAGCTACTGACGGGCATCTGTGACTGTAATATAGAACGGAATGGGTGTCAATGTTTTTGGAGATGGGGAAGGGCAGGGGGAAGGGCAGGGGGAAGGGGATAGGGGCCGGAGACTGGTGCGGCGGCGGCGGTATTAATTGTCCAGCTTTTCATCGACTCTTTGGCGGCCTATTCGTTTGCGCGTGTTGATTTTCCGGGCCGGGAGACGCTCTTTCTGGCGGTATTGGCGACTTTGATGTTGCCGGGTTTTGCCGGCGCGTTCGGTATATTCCTGTTGCGCCAATTTTTCCTCAATATCCCGCGCGAGTTGGAGGACGCCGCCCGTATCGACGGCTCCGGTTTTTTCGGCACCTATTGGCGCATCATGTTGCCTCTGGCCAAACCGGCAATGGTGACATTGGGCGTCTTTATCTTCCTTAACGAGTGGAGCTCGTTTGTGTGGCCCCTGATCATTCTCTCCGACTGGAAGAAGTATCCGGTCACTGTTGGGATCGCTCTTTTCCGCGACGTCAATCAGATTAACTGGCCGGCCGTATTCGCCGGTTCTACGATTGTCTCGTTCCCGATCATCATCCTCTTCGTATTGGCGCAGGAATACATCATTGGCGGCATCAGTCTGTCGGGGTTGAAGGGGTAGAAAGCGCTGGACGGCCCACAGACAAAATAGTTTGAATCTCGGACTGGGAGTAGAACTCCCGGGAACGCAGGCGTCTCGCCTGCAGACGGAGTAGCTGCCCAGAGGAAGCTGAAAACTTTCTTGATTCAAGGGTATACTTGAACATCCGTTCGATTCGTGCTAAGATTGAGTAAGAGGTAAGAATGGACCCAGAGAGACGCAATGGGGTACCTCATTGATTTATGCTTCTGAGTCACTACCAGGGAGAGAAATAATCAGGAAAAATGGACAGAGAAAAAATAAATGTGTTGCTGGATAAGTCCTGCGCCGATGCTTTGGATGCTTGGGGGCAAGGAAAAAGAATCGACCGACAAAGGGCTTTTGAAGCCATGGAAGCACTAGAGTCTAAATTAGGAAAAATGGAACAACCCGATTACGTTTGCGAGTATGTTCCACCCGCCTACGTCATAAGCTACCAACTCAGCCATATCAACTTGGCTCGGCACGCCCTTTCGTCGCTCAATGGGAAATTGGAAAGCTGTGAGGGCCAAATACTGGGTTTTGGTCACCGACACTCTCTCAGAATCGTGGATTTTGGCGCAGGGACCTCAGCAGGAAGTATGGGTGCTGCGTTAATGGTGGCTGAGGCCATTGACGGTGGTAGTAAGATTGACCACATCCAGGTTGACGAATATGATGTCAACTTACCCATGTTGGAAATGGGTGGCTTGGTTTGGCATGCTTTTGCTCAGGAGGTACAGAGTAGATTTTCTGATACAGCTTTGGCTCGCGCCGTGGAGATTATAGATCGCAATCAATATCGTAATTTGGAAGACATAAGAGGAGAGGACTGTGAGACGTGGTTTATAGCGTTCCATGTCATAAACAAAGACCAAAACAGAAATATCTTGAAGAGAGAAATCAACTCGCTTTATCGGCAAATCAACCCTCTCGCGGGGGCGTTTAGTTGTCATCCCAACAATTCCGTACATTTGAGAACAATCTTTCCTTTTGACGGTTATGATCCCCAACACAAGGAAGACACTGACCAGGAAAGATGTAGGACTCATCACACCATTAATCGGGCTACTCGATACGGCTTTAGGAAATATCATCAGTGGTGGCGCCCATTCCTAGAAGTAAAAAAGTACACCTTGCTAATCGGGGATTCGACCGACATTAGAACGAGAGTACCTTCTAATCCTTAGGAGTCAACAATGCCAAACGCAAAGATGCCCGTGCAAGGCAACCTTTTTCGTGACGCGGTTGGCACACTTCCTGACGTTCAATCGGCTGTCGCCAATCGGCCGGAGCATGTAGGCCCTACTTCCGTCACGTACGCCCCATCCCGCGAAATACTGACCCGGGCAACCGGTTTCATGGACGCCTATGACTATACGCTTAACCCCTACAGCGGCTGCTCTTTCGGCTGCACGTACTGCTATGCGGCGTTCTTCAGCCGGGATATCGAAAAACAAAATAAGTGGGGCAATTGGGTCACTGTCAAGGAGAATGCTGCTGCGTTGTTGAAAAAGCGCAAGCCGGGCTTCCTGGATGGCAAGCGCATCTACATGAGCAGCGTGACGGACCCATATCAGCCAGTGGAGCGGGAAGTAGAATTGACCCGCCAGATTCTTAAATTAATGGCTGACCATCATAAACCCAAGCTGGTTGTGCAGACCCGTAGCCCCAACGTGGTGCGGGATGTTGACCTGTATCGTCAGATTGAAGAAAATGGCGGACGCGTTCAAATCAACATGACCGTTACTACGGACGATGAGGGTATTCGGCGTACCTTTGAGCCGTCCTGCCCCTCCAACCCAGTGCGGCTGAAGGCAATTGGGGAGGTACAGGCTGCCGGGCTCGATACCTGCATCACGATGACTCCGGTCCTATTGGTCAATGACAGCCACCAATTCACTGAGAGCCTGATTGACACTGGTGTCCAGAATTTCATTGCCCAGCCCTTTCACTTCAGTCGCGGCCGCTTCCTGGCTGGCACAAGAGACAAGGCGTTTGCGTTAATGGCCGAAAGACTGGGCTGCAGTCTGAAAGAATTTCCCCGCCAATATCTGGAACGCTACCAGGAGTTCTTCCAGCATCTGAAAAAGGAATTGCACGACCGTGGCTTGCCGGAATTAGGGGAGGGCAAAGACGGCTTCAAACCGCCTTTCTAGCGACATTGGTAAGATTCATAAGTAGAAAAAGAAAGCCATTGGCTGCGATTTCGGCCAATGGCTTTCTTTGGTTTGCAGCGTAATTTTGGGAGGTGGCGACGGGTGGACTTGAACCACCGACCTAGGGATTATGAAGCCCTCGCTCTAACCGCCTGAGCTACGTCGCCGGGTCGGAACAGGATGTGTTTCGTGTGAATCGTACAATGGCGCAAAGTGTCCGAAAATTTGGGGACGGCGAAGGCCAAACCCACTCTTCGCAGCTTTGACTATATTGTGGAACAGAATGGGCGTCGATGTTTTCAGGAATGTCTCGCCGACTGTCTGATCCGAAAAACCGGTTTGACTGCACGCGTAGAAGATGCTATATTCAGGCGCAAAGCGCTCTTTCAACCGTCCCTTTTCTGTACTTATTTCACCTATCGCTACCGGCTAAACCTAACCACTAGGAGGCTGCAATGAACAAAGTACTGTCTCGCCGCCAATTTCTGATCGGAAGTGGAGGTCTCGCTGTCGCTGGGCTCATCGTCGCCTGTGCGGCGCCGACAGCACCAATGACCGATGAAGAAGACGGAGCCGAAGGCTCAGGAATGACCGGTGAACTGACGATCGACATGCAGTACGTTCCGGGCAAGGTAACCGCGGATACGCCGGTGGCGCTCCACGAGATCCTGAACATCGCGGCGGAGTACCAGGATATGCACCCCGGCGTCGAGGTCGTCTTTGAGGAGCCGTTCAGGGCGACCGAGGCGATGACCCAGCCGACCTACTTCAAGGCCGGCGCGGCCGCAGGAACGCTGCCGGATATCACCTTCACGTACGGCCTCTCCTTCATCTACGACAAGGACACGATTGTCCCGACGACCGAGTACCTGAATCAGCCGAACCAGTATATCCCCGCGGGCCAGCCGGGCAACAGTCGCTGGCTCGACCAGTGGTTCGAGGATGTGCATCCGATCGTGCTGGCCGACGGCAACAATTACGACATTCCCGTCGGTTGGGGCGGCCCGGGACTGGTGATCGCCTACAACAAGGAGATGTTCGCCGAGGCCGGCCTCTCCGGACCTCCCGACAAGACCTATCACGACTACTACCAGGCGTGCCAGCAGATCCTCGATACGGGCGTGATCCCGGTGGAAAGCACGCTGCTCAGCTGGGAATGGGACCGCATGGTCGACTACCTGGTGCGGGCGATGGGGCTGTTCGACCTGATCGACATTAACGGCGACGGCTTCTGCAGCGACGTCGAGCAGACCCGCGCCACCATCGCCGGCATCGTGCGGCTGGACGCACCCTACTGGGTCGAGCCGACGCGTATTTGGAAAGAGGTCACGAACTACTACCAGCCCGGCTATATTCAGATGGCGCAGACCACCTCGGCGATCGGCTATGGCGAGGTCTTCATGACCGAGCAGACGGCGATGGTATGGAACGCGAACCGCATCTGGCCGCAGCTGATGGAGCTGGGAGGCACTGACAAGTTCGGCGTCTTCAATCTGCCGCGCCTCACCAATAAGCTGACGCCGTGGGGCGAAGAGGACCCGACCTGGCTGATCGCGCGCGGGACGGAGAGCAAGACGGTGACCAAGACGGCGCGCGAACGGGGACACGTCGACCTGGCCATCGATTTTCTCAAGTTCATGACGACGCCGGCCAATACGGAGCGGCTGATCCAGGAGCGGCTTGGCACAAACCTGGTGCTGCCGACGATCAAGGGCCTCGAAGACATCGAGGTCGACGACGACGTCAAGGGGCTGGTCAGCGACTATGAAGCAAAGACGGCCAAGCCCGGATTCTCCTCCGACCGCATCGGCGACTGGCACTTCTGGTACGAGTGGTTCTCGGCGATTCAGGCCTACTTCGCCGACGATATGACACTGGAAGAAATGATCCAGATTCAGATCGACGTGCTGCCGACCTTCATCGAGAATTTCCTCGTCGACAAAGAGCTGCACGAAGAGGCTGCGGAGTGGGAGAAGATGCAGGCCGACTACACGCCGCCGCCGTGGGGCGATTACACGGTCCCCAGCGAACCGTTCGTGATGCCGTTCAACGCCTAACAGCAGTGGATAGTGGCCAGTGATCAGTGATCAGCAGATCACTGGCCGCTGGCCCTTGCGAACCCCATGTCAGTACAGACTGCCGACGCCGGTCTCGAAAGTGGACTGTGGCGGGGGCGCCGCCGGGCGCTGCGCCGCAACCTGACCGCGTTCCTCTTTCTGCTGCCCACCTTCCTCTTTCTAGTCATCTTCATGTACCAGCCGACAGTCAATGTCATCTACCATACCCTCTTTCGCTGGGACGGCTTTACGGTGGAGCGGTTCGTTGGGTTCAAGAACTTCATAACGATGGTGAACGACCCCAACATGCACGTCGCCACGCGCAATCTCGGCTGGTTCTTCCTCGGCTGGATGTTGCAGCGCATCTCGCCCTTCCTGGTGGCGGAGTTGGTCTTCAACCTGAAGCGGGAACGCACCAAATACTGGTACCGCACGCTTTTCGTGTTGCCGATGGTGGTGCCTTTTTTGGTCACGATCATGATCTGGAAGTTCATCTACAACCCGTTGCCTCAGATCGGTGTGCTTAATCGCATGCTGGGGAGTTTCGGCCTGGAGGAGTGGCAGACGGCGTGGCTGTCCGAGCCGAGCCTGGTGATTCTGGCGCTGCTGCTCGTCAGCTTCCCTTGGATCTCGGGCTGGCCGTTCATGATCTTCTACGCCGGCTTGCAGCAGATCCCCAATGAGGTGCTGGATGCGTCGGTGATGGACGGCTGCAATGTCTGGCAGCGGATGGTGCGGATCGACATTCCGCTGGTGGTCACTTCGATTCAGCTGGTGGCGATCCAGACGATGATCGGCATCATCCAGGATTTCGCCTTTGTGCTGATCATGACGGCGGGCGGGCCGGCCAAGGCGTCGCTGGTGCCCGGTCTG
The DNA here is from genome assembly GCA_965221345.1 of Caldilineaceae bacterium. Taxonomy (GTDB): domain Bacteria; phylum Chloroflexota; class Anaerolineae; order Caldilineales; family Caldilineaceae; genus Bin5. Next base: position 1,465,690 of record CBDCSD010000002.1, on the reverse strand, counting down.
CTGCTCTTTATGGCCGCGTTCCGCGGGGACCAGATGGGCTACGGCGCAACAATCGGTGTGACGTTGTTCATCGCCATCTTCATTTTGACGCTGCTGAGCTTCCGCTACACAACGTCGCCGTTCGCCCGCACGCGACGCACCAGGGAGACCTGATGACCGAGCAGACAGTCGACCGGCCCTTCACATCATCGCCCGACGCCGCGCAGGCGGAGCTTAGCGACCGGTTCAAAGGCTCGCTGCATCATGCGGTGCTGTTATTTCTCCTCTTTTTGACCTTTTTCCCCTTCTTCATTGCAATCCTCACCTCGCTCAAGAGCTTCCAGCAGCTGCTGGTAAATTTCTGGCTGCCGGCCTTTCCGCTGCAGCTGCAGAACTATGTGATGGCGTGGAACGAGATCTATCGCTCCATTATTAACAGCAGCCTCGTCAGCATCGGGGCGGTTACGGGCGTGCTGCTGTGCGCGTCGCTGGCGGCGTACGCGTTTGCGCGCATCGACTTTGCCTGGCGGGACGGGGCCTACTACCTGGTGCTGTCGCTGCTGATGATCCCCAGCGTCCTCACCCTGATTGGCCGCTACCTGCTGATCGTCGAGTTCGGGCTGATGAATTCGCTGTGGGGGTTGATCCTGCCCTATATCGCCGGCGGGATTGCCTTTGCCGTCTTTCTGCTGACCGGTTTCTTCTCCGATCTGCCGGAGGAGCTGTTCGAGGCGGCCAGGATGGACGGCGGCACCGAGTTGCAGATGTACCGCCTGATCGCGCTGCCGCTATCGCGACCGATCATGGCGATCGTCGGCCTGCTTACTTTTCTGTCGTCGTGGGGGGACTATGTGTGGCCGCTGCTGGTGCTGCGCTCGAAAGAAAAATTTACGCTGATGTTGGGGCTGGCGACCTTCACCGGCAACACCCAGGTGATGTTCGGGCCGCTGATGGCCGGTTATGTGATCGCGTCGATACCGACCGCAATTATTATTATCCTGATGATGCGCACCTTCGCGGGCGCCGCCCTGGTAGGAGCATTCAAATGAGCGACAGCATGAAATATACGGTGGGGCTCGTCGGCTGCGGCAGGATGGCGAATCTGCACGCGGAGGCGTATACGCTCGTGCCCGATACGCAGCTGGTGGCCGCCGCCGACATCGACCCCGACAAGCTCGATCTCTTCTGCGAACGCTGGTCGATCCCGCAGCGCTACCGCAGCTATGAGGAGATGCTGGCGCAGGCCGACGTCGATATCGTCAGCGTCGTCACGTTGGACAATCTGCACGGCCCGGCGACGATTGCCGCGGCCGAGGCCGGCGCGCGCGGCATCTTCTGCGAAAAGCCGATGGCGTTCGACCTGGAAGAGGCGGACCGGATGATCGCGGCCTGCGACCGCGCCGGCGCCAAGCTTGTTGTCGACCACTCAATGCGTTTCGAGAAGAATTTCATCGAAGTGAAGGCGATGATCGAGCGCGGCGACATCGGCAATCTGCGCACGATCCGCGCCAACATGCTCTCGACCGATCAGCGCGATCCCAGCAGCTGGCATTCGCAGTTCGTGACTGCGGGCGGCGGCGAGCTGATGCACAATGGCACGCACCTGACCGATCTTATCCGCTTCTACGCCGGCGATCCGGAGTGGGTCTTCGCCACGGTGGAGCGGGGCAACAAGGCAATCACAGTCGAGGACCTGGCGGGCGGCCTGTTCCGCATGGACAGCGGCTGCCTCTTCTTCTTCGAGTCGGGCGGACGGCGGCGCTATGGCACGTTCGAAATCCTGATCGAAGGGGACGAAGGCCGCCTCGTGATCCAGCACGGCGCGCGCAACAGCATGGGGAATATGGGCGGGTGGGCCTGGGAACCCTATCTGCACCGCTGGCGCGGGCGCACCGAGCCGGTCGAGTGGGAACCTGTCCCCACACAACGGGACAACGCCACCATCAACGCGGTCACCGACCTGGTCGACTGCATTGAGAATGACCGCGAGAGCATCTCGAGCGGGCGGCAGGGCCGCGCCGCGCTGGAGATGATTATGGCGGTCTACGAATCGCAGCGGCGGGGGTTGGCGCGCGTCGACTTCCCGCTGGAGATCCGGGACAATCCGTTCGGAGATATGCTGGACAGAGGTCAGATATAGCGCGAGAATCCCCATGCGCCCGCCGGTGATCATCATTGTCCCGATGACGCCCTCCAGCGCGGGCGCCGCCCTGGTAGGAGCATTCAAATGAGCGACGGCAAGCGTTACACGGTGGGAATCGTTGGCTGCGGCAGAGTGGCCGCGCTGCACGCGGAGGCGTACACACTTGTCCCCGGTACGCAGTTGGTGGCCGCTGCCGACATTGACGCGGACAAGCTGGACCTCTTCTGCGAACGCTGGTCGATCCCGCAGCGCTACGGCAGCTATGAGGAGATGCTGGCGCAGGCCAACGTCGATATCGTCAGCGTCTGCACGCTGGACAATCTGAAGGGGCCGGTGACGATTGCCGCGGCCGAGGCCGGCGCACGCGGCATCCTGTGCGAAAAGCCGATGGCCTTCCACCTCGACGAGGCGGACCGGATGATCGCGGCCTGCGACCGCGCCGGCGCCAAACTGATCGTCAACCACTCGATGCGCTTTGAGGCGAATTACATCGATGTGAAGAAGATGATCGAGCGGGGCGACATCGGCAATCTACGCACGATCCGGGGCCACCTGCTCACGACCGATCAGCGCGATCCCGCCAGCTGGCATTCGCATTACGAGACGGCGGGCGGCGGTAATTTGATGCACGACGTCACGCATCTCTTCGATGTGATCCGCTTCTACGCTGGTGATCCGGAGTGGGTTTTCGCCACGGTCGAGCGGGGCAACAAGACGGTCACAATCGAGGACCTCGCCGGCGGGCTGTTCCGCATGGACAGCGGTTGCCTCTTCTTCTTTGAGTCGGGCGGGCGGCGCCGCTACGGCACGTTCGAAATTCTGATCGAAGGAGATGAAGGGCGGCTGGCGATCCAGCACGGCGCCGGCAACAGCCTGGAGCGGTCCGGCGGCTACGGCTGGGAACCCTATCTGCACCGCTGGCGCATGCGGACTGAGCCGGTCGAATGGGAGCCGGTGGCGACGCAGCGGGAACACGCGTGGGTCAACGCGGTGAGCGACCTGGTTGACTGCATCGAACAGGACCGCGAGAGCGTCTCGAGCGGGAGGCAGGGCCGCGCCGCGCTGGAGATGATCATGGCCGTCTACGAATCGCAGCGGCGGGGGTTGGCGCGCGTCGACTTCCCGCTGGAGATCCAGGACAATCCGTTCGGAGATATGCTCGAAAGAGGTCAGATATAAGGAAGCAATGCCCATGCGCCCACCGGAACTGACGCACCAGCTGATTTACAAGAATCCCCACGCCTACTGCGCTTGGCCGGATATCAAGATCCTGCAGGACGGTGAGTGGGTGCTGGCCTTCTGCGAGGCGATGCGCCGTCCCGACATCACGCATCTCGACCCGAGTCTGCTCAATATGCTGTTGCGATCCGAGGACGGCGGACAGAGTTGGCATGGGCCGCAGGTGATCGCCGGTTACGACTTCGCCGGTATGGACGACCCCGGCATGGTGCAGCTTTCCAGCGGTGTGCTGCTGGTCAATACAGCGCGCAACAGCTTTGTCTCGCTGGACGCAGCCGACGCCGGCGCGGCCTACGCGCGCTATAGACGGAGCGAGGGGTTTGCCTGGGCCGGCTCCTTTCCGGTGGCGGAGGGTACCTATGTGCATCGCTCGGGAGATGGCGGGCGCACCTGGGACGGGAGCGCCCGCGTCGATGTCACTCCCTTTGTCTCCGGGTACACGCTGCGACCGATCACCGAACTGGAAGACGGGAGCCTGCTGCTGCCATGTTACGATGAGAGCCAGGTCCCGTGTCCTTCATTTGTCGTGCCCTCCTACGATCAGGGCCACACGTGGCGCGGCGCATGCCTGATCGCGGTCGATGATACGATCGGCTTCTTCGAACCTGCCCTGCTTGCGCTGCCGGGCGGACGCGTGCTGACGATGCTGCGCACGCATGAAGAAGGCAATTATCATCTGTACCAGTGTCATTCGGACGACGGCGGGCGCACCTGGAGCAGCGCGCAGCCGACGCCGATGCACGGCCTGCCGCCCCACATGCTGCGCTTGCAGGATGGCCGCCTGCTGTGCGTCTACGGCTGTCGTTGGGCGCCTTTCGGGATTCGCGCCTGTTTGAGCAACGACGAGGGCGCGAGTTGGGATATCGACAACGAATTGATCCTTCGGGATGACTTTCCCAACGGGGATCTGGGCTATCCTACCTCGGTTCAGCGGCCCGACGGCTCGATCTGCACCGCTTATTATGGTCAGGATGGCGAGGGTGTTACCTGCATCCAGGCCAGTTCATATCGGATTCCAGACTGAATGCGGAGGCAGTATCGGTTTGGCGCGCCATTGGGGAGCAATATGCCAATAAACACGGTCGCGGTGGCGACCATGCCCATTGCCTGTCGGATTTCAGCGTATTGTGGGAGGTGGCGACGGGTGGACTTGAACCACCGACCTAGGGATTATGAAGCCCTCGCTCTAACCGCCTGAGCTACGTCGCCGGGCTGGAAACGGTTGTGAATCGTCCGAATCAGAGTCAAAAATGAACCGCCGACCGATTTCGGTTCGGCGGTTTTATGTAGCTGAGGTAGCGGGGGCAGGATTCGAACCTGCGACCTTCGGGTTATGAGCCCGACGAGCTGCCACTGCTCCACCCCGCAACGTAAGGGAAAGTGTACCACACCAACCGCGTGGCGTCAAATTTCAGCGCTTTGCGTTTTCGACAGTGTGCCCCGTTTGAGCAGGGGCGTATTGAACTTATTTCTGGTTCTGTTGGAACAAGGACCGCCACCAGGACCAATCCAGAGGACGGAAGGAGTCGTCCTCCACGTCTGCGGGCAGTGCTGTGGGCAGGTTCTCCACCTGGGCGTCGGGCGCGTCCAATAGAATATAGACTTCATCACCCTCCTTGATGTAGCCCAATTCGCCGCGGGCCATCTGAACGACATACTCTTCGCTTGTGGCGTAGCGCAACTCTGCATCCAAATCCAGCGTGTTTTGGTGACCGAGCGCGATGTTCTGGCGCATTTCGGCGACCTGCGCGTGCACGGCGGTCAACTCGCGCAGTTGCTCTACATGCTGGAACAGAAAATACAGGCCAACGACAACCGCAAGCAACAACAGGGCCGGATAGGCCGGGTGACGCTGGCGTCTTACATCATGCGGATTTGGATTGATTGGGACGCGGACAAGACCCATAGGTTTTCCTCGGCGGACAGGGTCGCGCAAAGATTGACTGCGCCCCAGCCTGAAAGGGACGCGGTCCGAGGGCACCGTGAACACGACAGGGTAAGAACAAAAGGAACCCGGACGGGAAATCTGGGTCCCTTGTATGCCGCAGGAGGGATTTGAACCCCCACGAGCTATAGCCCACTACGCCCTGAACGTAGCGCGTCTTCCGATTCCGCCACTGCGGCGCGGCAAGGTAGTTTATATCATGGGGGTATGAATCCTGTCAAATCGCTTTCAGCGCAGGCACTGTCTGCGCTGTTGTTTCCCCGTTTTTGTGTGCGAGGGCGAAAATCGAACGAATTCAGGTGAGCAGGTGATAGGCTGCTCAGCCAGCCAAGGGGGGAGAAAAGCTCATTCCTCACTCAACGGTTGATTTACGGGGACGCGGCGGGTGAGGATATACCAATCGGGAAATGTAGCAAACCGGTCGGCGGGCGTGTTCAACGGCCCAATCTGAACTGCCTTGACGCGCTCGCTGACGCCATAGGTATACACAGGGTAGTAGAGAGGGATGGCCGGCACATCGGCGGCAAAGAGATGCTGAAACTGTGCATAAAGCGCCCTGCGTTTCTCCGGGTCCACCGTGCTTCTGGCTTCGATCACCAGGGCATCCGCCTCTTGATTGGACCATCCGCCGTAGTTCTGGCCTGTAGCGATCTGGCTGCTGTGATAGAGGGGAAAGGGATCGGGGTCGCCGGTGATATCCCAGCTGAGGAGGGCTGCTTCGAAACGACGCGGTGTCAGGAAATCGCTGACGAAGCCGCCGAAGCTGACGCTTTCCACCACAACTTTGACGCCGACGGCCTGCCAATCCGCTGCGATCTGTTCGATCAGCGCAATGCGGGTTGGACCGTCGTTTGTGAGGAGGATGAGCTGCATGGGCAGACCGTCTTTGTCGCGGGTGCCGTCGCCATCGGTGTCGACCCAGCCGCTCTCATTCAGAAGGCGTCGCGACTCATCCGGGTCATAGTCATAGGAGGGGGTATCCGGCGCGTGCCCCCAGTTGTTCGACGGGATGGGAGATGAGGCGAGCACGCCGTGCCCGCCGACCACATCATGGAGAAGCTGCTCGCGGTCCAGGGCGTGATAGAGGGCGCGGCGCACGATTGCATCCTGTAAAAAGGGGACATCCGGATTCTGCAGGTTAAAGACAACACCGACATACGTCGATAGCGGTGCGGAAAAGAGCTGCATATCCGTACGGGCTTGGGCCAAGGAGATGTCCGACTGCATTACCTGGCTCACACCGTCCAATTCGCCTTCTGTGTAAGCTGCGTAAATTGAAGGATAGTCGGGATAGAAATGGAACTCGAGGGCGGAAACCATGGGAATGTCTTCACTGGAATACGGATTGTGTTCCAGGCGTATGAACTGCGCGGATGTCAAGGTTGCCTGCATCGGGCCGTTGCCAACCGGGCGTAAATTGAGGGGGCTGGTGAGCAGTTCAGACGGGGGCACGTCCTGCCAGATATGTTTTGGCAGCAGCCCTATCGTTGTGAAGTCGAGGAACGGGGCAAAGGGTTCGTCGAGGAGAAGGCGCACGGTGTGCTCATCGACCGGTTCTACAGTGACTGAGCGCCACAATTCCGCCAAGTCGGGCAGGATCGGTGAATCCGGGTTTTGCATCATCTCGATCGTAAACAGCAGATCATCGATGGTTACGGGTTTGCCGTCGTGCCAGAACTGATTTTCACGCAGGGTAAAGGTATAGACAAGCCCATCCGGAGCCGTCCAGCGCTCGGCCAGGTCTGGCACCACCCGGCCCTGTTGATCGAGGCGGGTCAGACCGCGAAAGAGAAGGCTGCACAGATCGCGGTCGATTTCGTGGGTGTGGCACAACAGTGGATTGATGTATTGGGGGTTGCCGGCAACGCCTTCGCGGAAGACGCCGCCCCGCTCCGGGACCAGAACCGTGGAGACGTTATATGCGGTGGCGCCCATCAGAAGCGTGAGAAGAATGATACCCACGACTGCCAGCAGCATTTGCCAGCGAATATATCGGCCCAGAGGCGCGGAAGCGCCGGGACGTGCAGTTGGTCCCGGCAGATAGCCGGAAGGGGTCGTATGCAACCGAGGCGCCTGGGGCGCTCTCTGGGCCCCCGGATTGCCCGACCTTCCGAATGGCTGTTGATCCGACATGGGAAAAATCACAGTGGCCAGTGACCAATGGCCACTGGTTTTCTAACGAAGGGCGACTGTCACGAGACTGAGCAGGAGAAACAGGGATGCCAAGGAAAGCGTCAGATTGAACATGGTTTTTTCGACGCCGCGGCGTGTGCGCTGGACGCCGGCATCGCCTCCAAAGGCGGAGCCCAAGCCACTACCCTGACCTTGCAACAGGACGATGCCGATCAATGTGAGGGCAATGATAACTGTTGCGATCATAAAGAAAACATCCATCGTTCACCTCGGAAGTTTTACGTGTTGCGCTGTCCATGCGTAGAAAAAAATACCCAAACACCAAGCTGTCTGATTGTCTGTCTGCCTGAACAGCTGTGGTCAGCGACAATCAAACAGGTGCTGGGCAACTACGCAGGAAGGTTCAGATGCAAGGTGCTGACAGAATCGAGAAGGCCGTGTCGGCTGTATTGTTGATTGTCAGTCTGCCCGTTGCTACATATCGAAGCCCTGGAGCCGGCAATCAATCAAGGCGGACGTTAGACCTTCTCCGGTGGATTCGGTTCAGAAGTCACGGCAGGCGCAGCGCTCTCCGCAGGCTCAGCGCTCTCCGCAGTGGGGGAGGCGTCCGTTGGCTCTAAATCATCCTCATCACTTCCATCCTTGGCAGCCCGGCGAAACTCGCGGATACCTTTGCCCAGTCCACCGAATACTTCCGGCAGCCGACCGACGCCAAAGAAGATAATGACGATTACCAGAATCAGAATCAGTTCGGTTGGACCCAGGGTTGGACCCAGCAGAAGGAACGGCGCTGTATTTCCTAGAAAAAGCATTTGCTAAGCTCCTTAGCTCACAGTATGCGGAGCGCATTGTCGATGTTGGTCATACTCCTTCAATCGTTGCATTATATCATGAATCCGCCTAGCGACAAATATGGATTGGGATATGGAAGCAGGGTGCATTACAAAGTGGGGGCGAGTTTCCGGCTACCTTTGGAGAGTTACACTGGGATCCGCAGCCCGCTACTCTGGACAACCCCAAGTCCGGGATGCACCGCCTTGGGCAGGGCAATCGCATCTAAATTCGGACGCCACAATAGCCCACAAAGGGCGCCCACAAGGGGGGGAGGGCACCCACAAGGGGTGCCCCTACCAATTGTCTTCATTTTTCGGCCAAGAAACCGGCCTCCAGTCGCGAAAGACCTTTAGAAATTGCGACTGCGCACTATGATTTGCACAGTTCTCGGCGTTTTGTCCTGAGAAGGGCGCCCACTAGGGGCGCCCCTACCCGATTCAGGCAGCCTCACGAGGCTTTTTCTAATTTGATGCAATTGCCCTGCCGCCTTGGGAGCACCTCTTCCATCCGCCTGTCCATATGTGCTAGAATGGGAGCCATTGAGTATCGGGTCTGATACGACAAGGACGCGTCCTGAATCCATGACTGCGCAAACGCGCGGCCCCTCTTTTGAACAGGGGCGCATGCAACCATCTCTTCTGGCCGAAGTCGGCGGCGGCGTCGAACCGGTCGCCACACTGATGGAGCTTCAGATTCGCGACTTCGCGATCATAGACCGGCTGCATCTTCGTTTCCACAGTGGACTGAACATTCTGACCGGAGAAACCGGCGCGGGCAAGTCGATCATTATCGACGCCATCGGACTGTTGCTGGGCGGCAGGGCAACGGCGGATATGGTGCGGGCGGGCGCAGACCGGGCGGAGATCGAAGCGGTTTTCCAACTGGAAGCCGGGATGCCGACGAGCGAACCCGAAAGCCCAGAGAGCGCCCCGGACAGCTCGCCCACAGCAGACGACATCCGCTATCTGATGGAAGCTGAAGGGTTGGACGATCCCGATGCGCCGGAGAGGCTCATCATCAGCCGGGAGGTGCGCCGCAGCGGACGAAATTTCTGCCGTATCAACGGGCGCACGGTTTCGCGGCAGCTTCTGAGTGATATGGCTGCCCTGCTGGTCGATATCCACGGACAAGGGGAGCATTTGAATCTGCTGCGTCCCCGCACACACGTGGATCTGTTGGACCGGTACGGCGGCCTGTTGCCCCTGCGCGGCAAGGCGGCGCGGAAGGCACATCAGGTTCAGCAGACGCGCAAAGAGTTGGAGCGGCTGCGCAGCGATGCGCGCACCATTGCGCAACGGCTCGACCTTCTCAGCTTTCAGGTAGAGGAGATTGCGGAGGCGGCCCTGGAAGCCGGTGAAGAGAGCGAACTGGAGGCAGAGCGCAAGCGGCTGGGCAATGCCGAGACGCTCTTGCAGTTGGCGAACGAGGCGGCAACTCTGCTGAACGAGGGCGAGGGCGGGATGCCAGGGGTCATTGACAGTTTCGCTGAGGCCGTCGGCCGTGTCGAACGTCTGGCCCGCATCGACGATGGGATGGCGGCCGCGGCCACGACCGGTCAGGGACTGCTGGAAGAGTTGTCCGATCTGGCGCGGGATTTGCAGGGCTACGCCGACGGGCTGGAGTTCAACCCGCAACGATTGGTCGAGGTCGAAGAGCGGCTGGCGCTGATCGGTAATCTCAAGCGCAAGTACGGCGACACGACGATAGAGATCCTGGCCTTCGCGGCCGCGGCGCAGGCGGAGTTGGATGAGTTGAGCAACTGGGAGGCGCAGACAGCCGCGTTGGAGGAGGAGGAAGAGAAGCTTCTACGTGAGATCGGCGCATTGGGCGCAGAGTTGAGCCAGGCGCGGGCAGCGGCCGGCGAGCAGATGGCCCGACAGGTGGAGGCGGAATTGGCGCAGTTAAGTATGCGCCACGCCCGTTTCGCCGTCGCCGTGGAGATGGAGGGACAGGAGGATGGCGCCTACCTGCCGGACGGCCGGCGCGTTGCCTTCGGCAGCACCGGCGTCGATCGGGTTGAATTTTTGATCAGCGCCAACCCGGGTGAGCCGGTCAAACCGATGGCCAAGGTGGCCTCCGGCGGCGAGACCGCGCGCCTGATGCTGGCGTTGAAGGGGGCGCTTACCCAGGCTGATCAGACGCCGATTCTGATTTTCGATGAGATCGACCAGGGCATCGGCGGCCGTGTGGGTGGTGTCGTAGGCGAGAAGTTATGGAATCTGACCGGCCAGCGGCCGCGGCCCGCCACCGCCTCTACCCATGCGGAGGCGGACGGGCCGGGTGGTAGTCTGCTGCGCCATCAGGTGCTGTGCATTACCCATCTGCCCCAACTGGCTGCATTTGCCGACCTCCACCTGACCGTGCGCAAACGGACTTTCGAGAGTGAGGGCGAACTGCGCACCGGCACGGACGTGCAGCCGGTCGAGGGGCCGGCGCGTATCGAGGAGTTGACGCAGATGTTGGGGGCGGTCAGCGATGCCGGGCGGCAGTCGGTGGTGGAGATGTTGGATGCTGTCGATCGATTGCACAGCGGTGGCCAGTGACCAGTGACCAGTGGCGGGCGCCATCTTTGTTGGTTATAGGAAGTTGACTGGAAGGCTACAGATGTTTAGACGCCGTGGGAAAAACGTGTATAGAGCAGGCGGGCCGCTCCTGATAACGCTTTATCGCACCTTCTATCTCTCCTGTCTGCTGTTGGGGATGGTCCTGACCGTGATAGATGGTGCGCAGGCGGCCAACCCTGGCGGGGCGCGCCGCGCGACTCTGGCCGGCCAAGAGAAGGGGAACTCTTCGCAGGCGGGGTCCCCCTTCGTCCTGGTGCTGACGTTTCGCGGGGCGGTGACGCCGGTGCTGCGTCAGTATCTCAGCGGGGCCATCGAAGAGGCGCAGGTGGAGGGGGCCGAGGCGGTGATCCTGCGCCTGGACACCCCCGGGGGCAGTGTCCAAGTGACCAAGCAGATCGTGCAGGAGATGTTGGCCTCGCCGGTGCCGGTGGTGGTATACGTGGCGCCGTCGGCGGCGCAGGCCGGCAGCGCGGGTACGTTTATCACGCTGGCCGGGCACGTTGCAGCGATGGCGCCCGGCAGCAGCATCGGCGCGGCCAGCCCCGTCGGCGGCCAGGGGGAAGATATTGGCGAGACGATGCAGTCGAAGGTGGTCAATATCCTTAGCGCCGACATCGAGAACCTGGCCTCGCGTCGCGGCGAGGAGGCGGTGGAGTGGGCTGTCGCGGCGGTGCAGGAGGCGGCGGCGGCGACCGACGCGCGTGCGCTGGAGTTGGGCGTGATCGACTTCATCGCGACAGACGTGCCGGATCTGCTGGATCAGATGGACGGTTTCGTCGTCACGGTGCGGCGCGAAGAGCGAACGCTGCGCACTGCGGATGCCCTTATTGTGCCGCGGGCGCTGTCGCCGTTGCAGGAGTTTCTGAACTTCATCAGCAACCCTACTGTGGCCACCATTCTGCTGACCCTCGGCTCGATTGGGTTGATCGCGGAAATCTACAATCCGGGTACCTTCATTCCGGGCATGATCGGTTTGATCAGCCTGCTGCTGGGGCTGTACTCGCTGGGCCAACTGGAGGCGAATTTCGCGGGTCTGGCGCTGATCGGGCTGGCGTTGATTCTGCTGGTGGCGGAAGCGTTCACGCCGGCGTTCGGCGCGCTCGCATTGGGCGGTACGATCGCGTTCATTTTTGGCAGCGCTTTGCTTTTCGATGCGCCGGGGTTGGCTGTGCCGTGGGTGACGATCATCTCGCTGGGCGTGACTATGGGCGCGTTCGCCCTGTTCGTCGGCGGCAAGGTTGTGGCCGCCCAACGGCTGGGCACGGCCACCGGCAGCGAAGGTATGATTGGCTCGTTGGCGACCGTGCGGATTCCCTTTGCGGAGAACGGGCGGGGCAAGGTTCTGCTGGCGGGCGAGCTATGGAACGCGCAGTTGCGTAGTTCATCCTCCGATGAAGCGACGGCCCCGGTGTCAGGCGATCAGGTAAAGGTGGAGGCGAGAGAGGGCTACACGCTGGTCGTCAGTCCGCGGGAGGGGGATGGAGGGAACACCAGTAGGAAAACGTAATTGCTCTGACATCCAATGCAGATCCTAAATGAGGCTAAGAGATTGAAAATAGCGGAAAAGCGGGCGAGATGCCAGCGATCCAAGGATGCACAGGCCGTGTGAAAAGGCTTGGCAGCAATTTGAACGTACATTTGTTCACGGAGTTGCATTCGGTGCTGGGAAAAGCACGGCAAAGCGTGGTACAAGAGTTGTACAACTCGCAGGCAACAGAAACGTCCCCGCAAGCAAAGACAGCAAAATCACGAATCAAGAAATGCAACCAGGCGTTCAGCCGTTGAAGTCATGTCTTGCAACTCGCACTCCCACACGGTCGTCACGGCCCAACCGCTTTCTCCAAGCAATTCGATATTCCGTTCATCTCTGGCTCTGTTACGCTCCAGCTTTGCCAGCCAGTAATTCCGGTTAGTAGCAGGCATTCGCACCTTAGGGCAATTTGAATGGAAGTGCCAAAAGCACCCGTTCACAAAGACGACTTTGCGCCGCGCGGGGAACACTAAGTCGGGCCGCCCAGGCAGATCCTTTCGATGTAGACGATAGCGATAGCCCAATCCGTGAAGCAGTCGGCGCACCTGCATTTCAGGCTTCATGCCTTTTGATTTAATTTGCGCCATTATGCGGCTGCGGACCTGTGGCGTTACTGTGTCGACCATTGTCAGCCCTGCTGCAAATGAGCCACACAACCCTAGGCAGTTGGTGAAAGAACGGCTTGCCTGTCCGTACGGATGCAAGATCCTCTTGTAAGTTGCTATGAGCTTTTCCAGACAACCTGCCATGAAAGAGCTTGTTCGACGTGCAGCTCGTTTTCCGAATCTGTCTGTAATCTCTCTGTCAAGGGCCGCAAAACGTGCGTCGCAATCCATGTAACAACGGGGACACATACAGCATCACCAAATGCGCTAAGAGATTGTCTTTCAGTCTTTGCCACAATAGGAAATGAATCGGGCACACCCTGCAAGCGGGCGTATTCCCGCGCTGTAAGGGTCCTCATGCGGATCTTTCCGTTACCCGCCGCGACCAAGAATTGCTTGCCGCTCCCGCCTACTGCTGTGCGCAGGCAGCCAGCAATGTCATCAGATCGAACCTCCGCCCTCTGCCCTTCTGCGCGACGACGCCGGAAAAACGTTCTGAAGTTTTCCTTTCTTCGACAGGCCAATTGTTTCACCATTTCCAAATGGGACGAGGGCATCATGGCCAGATGCTTTTCTACCTTTTGCTCAGACCACCAGCGCGGGTCTTCTTGCGTGAGCCTCTCGACCACGGAATCGGTAAAGCCTTTACTCCTGTAAGGTGGGGGTTCCGGAATATCCAGGCGCGCCCATTGAATGTCTTCGTTTTCCAGCATCAGCATTTTCAATCGAGGAGGCATCAGTCTCTTGGATCTGGAAGAGAAATACGGGGAATCATCAACCACGCCAGCCGATTTTACTCCTGTCATGAAGAGACGGGGACGGCTCTGTGGAACAAAGGAACGAGCATTTAGCATAAAGACATCGCAGGCGTACCCAAGCTCATTAAGAGATTTCGCTGTAGCGCAAAAGTCTTTGCCGCCATTGGAATACAACCATCCTGTTACATTTTCCAACAGAACAATCGGCGGAGCGTTCTCTCCTTGTTTCTTCAGAATCTCATAGAATCCCCAGAAGGCACCCGAGTGTCTTCCGTTAATACCTTCTCCCTTCCCGGCCAGCGACAAGTCGATGCAGGGGAAGGAGCATGTCGCTAATGTCGCCTGGGGAATTCCCTCGGCTTCCAAGGAAAAAACGTCCTGCGCAAGGTAACTTTCGCCAAAAAAGCCTTTGTACATCTGCTCGCGTTCGGCGCTCCAGTCATTCGCATAAACGACCTGCCAATCCGCCGCTTCAAGCCCCATGCGAAAAAGACCAATACCTGCGAAATACTCTACGAAAGTCAGGGGCAGATCTGTAGATCGGCTGGGCAAAGATTCTGATTGCATTTTGGAGGAATTATCGTTTACTTACTTCTCTAGCGCCACGGGAATCCTGATTTGCAATGACAAATCAGTCTCAACCTCGGCGACTCTTTGGTTGTATTTGTCTATGAGCAGCCCTAAGTTCTGAGCAACCCTTTTTCCAGAAAAATCAGATAGTTCTTCTATATTCTGGGAAACAAAGGACTCTATGGATTCCACCGAGACTCGGCCATTTAAGTCCTGGTGTGCATTTTGACGTGTGCCAACCAATATCTCGTCGGGAACTAGCAGAAAAACTCTGAAGCCGTCATCTAAATTGCGTCGGCACTTGTCATAATGACCTCTGTTGGGTGCCACCGTTACATGAAAAACACAATCGTTGATCTGAAAATCCCCCTGTTCTTCCGTTTGGTGATCGGCGGCGCTCGCTGCCGAATTCCTGATGTCGTATTTGGGAAAGCGAAGGGAAAGTTTAGCCCCAACCAGATATTCTGCGACTTCGCCGGTCTTTAATCGTTCGCCAGCCGACGCCAGAATCTTGCCAACTATTTCGCGTGATGTCATTCCCAACCTATAGTCAAACGAGATTTTCTCTGCGTTGAGACTGTCCCGCGCCTTTTCGGCAAGAATGGCTTGCATGTTCCCCACTGCGCGCTCTCTAGATTCTGGAGGGAGTTGATCAATGCCGGAATCCGCTATTACTTTCAGTAATGGTTGGAGATTTTTCATTAATCCGCGATTTGTCCGGCCCCCCTCTACCAACAGAATTCTATTTTCACCAAATCGCGTCAGGATTTTCTGTACATTTTGACGGCTAGCGTTTCTCAACTGATCACTGCCAGTTGCCTTATGCGCCTCAATGTCTAAGTCGAAATTTTCACGCAGATTTTCGAGAATGACGAGTCCGCCCGCGATATTTCCCCGAGATCTTGATCGTGGTGGAAAAGTTTCCCACCATTGTTCTATTATCACAGCAAAAGGAGACTTGTCAGTCATCAGCGGGATCTGCGAGACGCAGAACCATCCAAGCGCGTTTAGCATCTAGGATACCTTCCCGCCCACAATGCTACCCCAAAATCTGGCCTCAAGCAATTCGCTGTTCAGTTCCCGTCAGTTGTCCTACTCCGTTTCATGCCAATCGCCACAGGGTGCGGGCAGATCAAGTGTGACCAACCAACTCTCTGAGCGGATCTCGAAAACACTGAAAGCTATGCGGGCGATTGTTTTCAAGGTCATCGCAATCCTCGTTATTACGGTCTACCAACACAACGATTTTATGGTTTGCGGGAATCCATGTCGCGTGTGAGTGGTCCTGCTTTACGGCAGCCGCTTCAACATTTGAGGGGAGTGGTGGAGAGGTATGGAGCGCTCTTTACAACTCAGCCGACGGGCACAGGTCGGCGAGCGTGCAGTTGGCGCAGTCCGGCTTGCGGGCGTCGCAGACGCGGCGGCCGTGGAAGATCAACAGATGGGAGATGTCGATCCAGTCTTCGGCGGGTATGAGCGCCATCAGATCCTTTTCGATCTTCTCCGGGGTTTTCTGTTTGGTCAGGCCCAGCCGCTGGGAGAGCCGCTTGACATGGGTGTCGACGACGACGCCGTCGGCCAGGCCAAAACAGACGCCGCGCACGACGTTGGCGGTCTTGCGGGCCACGCCGGGCAGCCTGGTCAGTTCATCCATCTCGCGCGGCACTTCGCCGCCGAATTCTTGGCAGATCAGAGCGCTTGCGCCCTGGAGGCTCTTGGCCTTGTTGCGGAAGAAACCGGTGGAACGGATCAGTTCCTCCAGCTCCGCGCGGTCGGCGGCGGCCATTGCTTCAGGCGTCGGGAAACGGGCGAACAGGGTCGGCGTCACCTGGTTGACCCGTTCGTCGGTGCATTGGGCCGAAAGGATCGTCGCCACCAGCAGCTGAAACGGGCTTTGGTGGTCTAATGCGCAGTGTGCATCGGGATGCGCGGCTCGGAGGCGGTGTATCAGTTCTGACATCAAGAAAGCTCCGGCGCGGGTGGGCGGATCGACACCAGATCGTCTGAATCGTCGAGCCGCTGCCAGGGGTAGTAAATCCATTCCTCGGTCAGTTCGGCGTAGTAATCCGGTTTCTCGTTCTTGAAGAGATTCTGCCGCTGCTTCCAATGGAGCACCGCGGTTTCGGCGGTGGCGCCACTGCCCTGCACACGGCTTTTGACGGTGACGATTGTGCGTCCCCGATCCCAGATATTATCGACGATCAGGACTTTTTTGCCGTTCAGGATCGCATTTGCAGGGAACTGCTGGAAGCGCGGCCAACTCATCTCGGCGCGTACGCCAGGCCCGCTCTCAAACACCACCGACGCGGTCAGGATCTCTTTCATCTTCAACGCCTCGGCAATCATGCCGCCGGGCACGATGCCGCCGCGGGTGATCAGGAGGAGCGCGTCATAGGGAGTATTAAGTTGCATCACGACTTTGGTGATCAACTCTTCCACGTCGTGCCAGGTCAAGTACACTCTTTCCATCTGTGCCTCCACTGTTCGCCCGCCGCCAAGTTATCAGGTTGCCGCCAAGTGTCCAAACTTCTGGAGTCGGCGGCAGCGTCAGTGCCGCTTGCAGGCAGGGGCGTCTGCAGCGATCTTGCCGTTATGGGTCGGAAATATCTGTCTGGTCAGCGGGTTCAGATCCGTAAAATATGCTGAATAGCGCGCTGGCGGCGCCGGCATCGGCGCGACGATCGCGCGCGGAAAGTTCTATAACTGTAGCCCGGCCCAGTTCGACCTCTACCTGAAACACCGCCGCCGAGAATCCATCAGAGGCGTCCGCCGGCTGTGAAGCGGACTGCTGGTTCGCTAAGGGGAACGTTGATGATCGCAGCGTGATGTGCTCGGGCAGCGCGAAATGCAGACTGTAGGCGCCGGGGCGCAGATCGAAGAAGCGGAATTCGCCGAGGGCGTCGGTCTCGGTCCGGGCGATTATTGTGCCGGCGCTGTCGGCGAGTTCAACCGGCGTATTGGGAATCTGCGCACTGCCGGCGATCCAGGCGCCGCCGCCGGGCCGTACCGTCAACACAAGCGGGTCGTGATCGCTGGAGCCATATACTGGCGCGAGGCTTGGCGCGCGCTCTGCGCCGTCAGGCTGGGCAATGGGAAAGTCGGCGTTGATATGCGCGATATCGATCCCGCTGAAATCGGGCATCATTCCCGGTGTCAGCAGCAGATGATCCAGTATCTGACTGGCCCCGTTAAAGATATAGGTGTAGCGGTCCTGGGGCGGCAGGGCGTCAAAGGCGTGCCAAAGTAGAATGCGCCCCTGCTCGGAAGCGGCGCCGGCAGCGGGTTGCGCGCCATGTTGCAGGGTCTCCACCGGTTGGCTGGCCTGGAAGTCGTTCAGGTCGCCCAGCACGACGACATGCGCGTCGGGGTCTGTGTCCAGACGGGCCTGTACAATCGAGGCCACGTGCTCCGCCTGCAATGTCCGATGCACGACGTTCACCGACTCATCGCCGCGCTTGCTGCGCCAGTGATTGACCACCACCGTGAGCGGGTAGTCCTCTCCCCAGGGGCCGCGCACGAGCAGATCTGCGACCAGAGGCGGCCGGTTGAAGAGGGGAAGGCGCCGGGCAGGGCATTGGCCGGGGATCAGTCGTACGCTGAAGCTGAAGCGGGTACATGCCTGTTCGTTTTGGGCGTTGAGGACTGTCACCCTGTCGTCGCGCACAAGCAGGCTGTTCGTCAGCGGGAAATCGGGGCTGACGGTTCCGGGGCCGACAAATGCAATCGCGCTGTAGTCCAGCCCGCTGATTTCAGTCAGAACTCGCGCCAGATTTTCGGCGTCTTCGGGCTTGCCGGTTTCTTGCAGGCCGATGATTTCACAGTTTTGCAGGCCGCCGGAGATGGCTGCCGCGCGCTGGCGCAGCGCGGCCTCGTAGTCGGCCGCGTCGGGCAACTGATCGTGGCCCCGGCCCAGCCCCAACAGGTTGAAGGAGCAGATTCGGAAGGCGCCGGCGTCCGGCAGGGCCGCCTGCTCGGTCGATTCATGGTGGGAGAGAATCTGGATTTCATGCCCCGGCAGCGGCAGCAGCAGATATTTGCCGAAACTGTAGTCGATAACCGCCTGCACCGGCGTCCCCGGCTCGGCTGCGCGTAGCCGCACGCGGTCTCCCCAGCCTACCTGCGGCAGGTCCGCGCCGAGCGCGTTGCCCAAAAAGATCAGCCCGGCGGCGTCGGCGGGGTTGGATTGAAAGACCCGTCCGCCTTGCACGAAGGGCAGGGCTTGATCGGCGATGAGCGCGATTTCAACACTGCCGTTGCTGAACAGTTTGGTCGGCCCCTGAACGACGCCCTGCAGCTCTTCAAATGCGACGAGCATGCCTTCGAATGGCTCCAGCAGGGATTCCGGCTCGACGTTGGGCGCGGGCAGAGGAGCCAGAGGCGCTGGCAAGACGCCACCGCCGCACAGATCGATGGGGAGCTTCTCAAGCGAGCGCGGCGTGGTCAGCTCCGTCTTTTCGTAGTATTCGGCCACTTCGGCGGCGCGCACGAGGATGCATTCGCCTGCCTGCACTCTGGGCGCGGAGGAGGTGTAGACGAAGATGCCGTCGCTGGTCTCTGGGTTGTCGTCGCCGGTCGGGTCCTGCAGGTAAAATCCGTTCGACTGCACGCCGCTTACCAGGCCGAACGTAGAAACACGTTGTCGCGACAAGGGCGTACTCGGCCCGTCACCCTGAATGAGGTAGATCGGTGTCAAATCATCCGGCAAAGCAGAGGGTGCGGGCGCAGCCGCCGCGGGGCGGGCCGCCAGCCCCAGCGCGCTCACCAGCAGCATTCGGATGACCAGCGGCAACGACGAAGACAGTCGGGCTATCATACAATTAGTGGGCAGGAGCAAGTCGAGCAGTTGGAGAAACCTTTCACTGTATCTTTATCGTAATTATAGCACACAGCAGAAACACCAGCCGCCGGGTTGTGTGTTCTGCTGTAGCCATTAGCTACTGTCCATTACATTTCTTATTGCCACTGACTATGCCAGCGGCGTATAATGTTGCTGCATGCGTTACCGCTACGCTGACTGCGGTGGCTGGCCACGGGTGTTTCCAGAACGCAAGATGCGGATGAGTACTGAATTTGAACTGCTGGCAGACGGTCTCGGCGTTGGCCGACCGCCCGCCGGCTGGGTCGCAATCGTCGATAAGCCCGTGCTGATCCTCGTCGGGGTGACGGGTGTGGGCAAGAGCACAGCCGTCGATGCTCTGCGCACCCGCTGGGGCGAGATCTCGCTCCTGCCCAACAGGCGCAAGATAGCTGATCTGCTGGTAATCCCGACGGTTCAGGGTTGGGACGGGGATCCGCCCACTGTTGTTACGGACCGGCGGCGGCGCTTCGACTACACGGGGCGCTACCGGCAGCGGCATCCTGGTGGGCTGGCGCACGCGTTCAGCCGGCTGGTGTTGCAGCGGCGGCCGGCAACGACGGGTAGGGGAGCAGTAACCATTTTCGACGGGCTGCGGGGCGCGGACGAAGTTTCGTTTGCGGCGCAGAGCCTGCCGTTGGCCCGCTTCGCCGTCCTCAACGCGCCGGATGTGGTGCGGGTGGAGAGGTTGTTGCAGCGCCAGGATGCTTTCGACCAGGTAAGTGAAAACTCCGGCGGCCAGTGGTCAGTGCCCAGTGGCCAGAGGCCAGTGCCCAGTGACGACACGCCAGATGCCACACGCCACTGCAGTTCGGCCTCTGACGGCGGATTCCGCTGGGAGGAGGTCGCGGAGGGACAAGATCTCTTCACAGGCGAGGAGCAGGATCATCTGGCTGCACTGGTGAGCCGGGGCGAAGTGGACGGCGCCGAACTCGCGGCCAAGATCGCCATCGTCGCCGCCGAGCGCCGCAACTACGATCCGTACGCCGCCGTCGAAATTCTGCGCGCCGCGGCCCTCGACCGCACCGTTGTCGTCGATACGACGACCCACTCCCCCACCGAGGTAGCCGCAAAACTGGAGCGGCTATTGGCCAACTGACCTCCGGACTTTCCATGTCTACCATCGAAACCATTGAACCAATTCCTTTCCGCCTTCCGCTGCGGGAACCGCTGCGCTGGGGGGCCGCCAGTGTCATGCAGGAGGCTCGTCACGTTCTGGTGCAGGTGCGGCTGAGCGACGGCGCTGTAGGCTGGGGCGAAGCGCCGCCCCGGCCCACAATCTACGGGGAGACGGTACATAGCATCTGCAGTGTGATCCGCCAGGAACTGGCGCCCCGGCTCGTGGGCGAGATGCTCGACGATTCCACATTGTCCTCCCTCTACGCACGCCTGCTGACGGTCAAAAACAACCACACCGCCCGCGGCGCTCTCGATATGGCCCTCCACCATGCTCTCGCCAACAGCCGCAGCCGTACCCTTTACGAGCATCTGGGCGCGAGCCGTTCACAGGTGCGGGTGAGCTATATTCTGGGCCTGGGCGATATGGATGACAGCCTGGCCGAGGCCGAGCGCATTGTCGCGCAGGGCGTGCGGGTGTTGAAGGTGAAAGTCGGGCAGAAGTGGGGCGCGGATCTACAACGTTTGCGACTCCTGCGAGAGCAGTTCGGGGATCAGGTAGATCTGTACGTTGACGCCAATGAGTGTTTTCAGCCGCAGAACGTGCGCCAGCGCCTGGAAAAGATGGCCGAACTGAACGTGCTTTATTGTGAGGAGCCGCTGCCGGTGGAGTTGATCCTGGCCCGTGCCGCGGTGCGAAAGGCCTGTTCGCGCGCCGGCGCCTCTGCCCTCCCCCTGCTGATCGCCGACGACAGTGTGTTCAGCGCCCGCGACCTGCGCCGGGAGTTGAGCATGGACACCTTCCACATTCTCAACATCAAGACGGCGCGCACGGGGTTCACCGAATCGGCGCAGATGCTGAACCAGGCGCTGGTTGGCGGCAAGGCGGTGATGGTCGGTTCGCAGGCGAGCGCCGGCTGGGGGACGGTGCAGGCGGCCCTCTTTGCCGCCAAGTCCGGGATCGACATGCCGTGCGAGTTGAGCTTTTTCCTCAAGCTGCAGGAGGATCTGTTGACCCGGCCGCCCACGCTGCGCGACGGCTACCTGGATGTGAGCGCGCTGGCCCTAGCAGAAATTGACGCGACCCGGCTGCGGGCCGCGCGGCTGAAGGAGATGCCATGAGTGTTCAACCACCCCCTCGTGCAGCAGGGGCAGCCAATCCAGTCCTGTCCCTGACAGGACCACTGAGCCTGGGCGATCTGTTGGACCGCGCCTTTCGCCTCTACCGGGCGCGCTTTGGTCTCCTTTTGCTGACAGCCGCAATTTTCAATGTCCCGCTGGCGATCGTCTCCGGCCTGCTTATGTGGCGCTTTTTCGGCAACTATATGCGGGCGATCGAACTGCTGATGAACGAGCCGCCCGGTCCGGATTTCAACCTGTTTCCATTCCTGTTCGACAGCTTTGGCGGATTTTACGGTGGACTGCTGCTCCTCAGCCTATTGGGCGTCGCGGCCCAGGCAATCGTCATCTTGTCCCTCACGGTCCAGTGCATCGAAGCGCTGCATGGCGGTTCGATGACCCTCGCTGCCGGCATCCGCCGGGGTCTGCGCCGCTTCTGGCCCTATGTGGGCATGGTGATTGTGCAGTGGGCAGCCATCTTCGCGGCGACGGTTGCGGTAATAATCCCTTTTGGCGGCGGTCTCCTGGCGCTGGTTATTGGTGGTAGGCTGCTGGGTTCCAATTTTTGGAATACCGGCGAAGCCCCCAGCATCATATCCTTAATCGGCATAGGAGTGGTATTCATCTGTGGATACATATTCATGCTCATCGTCAGCCTGGTCCCGGTCGTCTACTTGTCGGCGCGCTGGCTGGTGGCCCCGGCCGCGCTGATCGCAGAACGGACAGGCCCGCTCGATTCGCTGCGGCGCAGTTGGCGCCTGAGCCGGGGCAATGTTGTGCGTACGGTTGGCTATGTGATCATTCTCAAAGTGCTGGTGACTATTCTCCTCTTCCTGCCCGCGGCCGTGTTGCAGGGGATCATCGCAATCATATTGCCGACCGATGCGTTCGAACTGATGATGAGCTTGTCCACTACGCTCTCATCTCTGTTTTCTATTATCAGCATACCGTTTACCATCTGTGCGGCGGTGCTGCTCTATTATGATCTGCGTATACGCGGGGAGGGCTACGACCCGGAGTTGCGCATCGCCACCCTGGAAGAACAACTGGCCCAAAGCCCTGACCCGGATGATGTGACGGCCGGGTCAGACAGGGAGAAAGGCAGGTAGATGCTCGTAGCCGTACCCAAACGAGTCCGATATCTCTGGTGGCTGCCTACCGTCTAACGCCTACCGCCAGCAGGTCAACACACTCCTCGCCGTAACCACACCGTCGCCCTCAAGCGCATTCACATCTGAAATCCGTGCAAAGCGCCCAGTCGCCGATCAGACCCGGCGCGTGTGTGCGGCCCGGATTTCTGAGCAAACGTTGTCTGAATCAGGAATGAAGGATTGTCAGGATCACAGGCGACGGGCCGTATCCAAAGCAGAAGGCGCCGGAGCGCGTAACTGCATAGACACCTGCACCCATCCGTGACATAATGACAGGCGCAAGACTCGGTCACAAACACAAGAGCAAGAGAGAGAGCCACATGAACAGATTCAAGGGAATTTTCCCGGCCATCATCACACCGATGACCGCCGATGGCAGTCTCAACGAGGATGCCTTCCGCCAAGTAATGGAATTCAACATTCAGGCCGGTGTACAGGGATTCTGGGTGGCCGGCGGCACGGGCGAGAGCATCCTGCTGGACGACGCCGAAAACCGGCGCATCTCCGAGATCTCCGCGGACCAGAATCAGGGGCGCATTGCCAACATCATGCACGTCGGCGCCCCGACCACAACTCGCTCCGCCCGCCTCGCCGAACACGCTGCCAAGGCCGGCGTCGAAGCCATCTGCTGCGTCCCGCCCTTCTTTTACACGCAGAGCGACAGCGGCGTTGTCGAACACTATCGCACTGTCGCCGCCGCCGCCGACCTTCCCTTTTTCGTCTACAATCTCCCCGGCGCCACCGGTGTCGAGATTACGCCGGATCTGATGGCCAAGATTCAGGAGCGCGTGCCCCAACTGGCCGGGCTCAAACATTCCGCGCCCTACATCCCCTACGTAAAGACCTTTGCCGAGATGGGCCTGAACTGCCTGATTGGCAACTCACGCCTCTTCCTGCCGGCGCTCTTGATTGGCGCCACCGGCTGCGTTGACGGCCCGCCGAACATGGCCCCCGAACTCTGGGTCGCCATCTGGCGCGCCTACGAGGCCGGCGACATTCCGGCAGCCCGCAAAGCGCAGGAGAAGGCTTCGTCCGCGGCGGAAGCCCTGGGCGTGCCCGCCAAGTTCCACGGCGCGATCAAGGCCGTTCTTGGTCAACGTCTTGGTATCGACTGCGGCGACCCGCGCCGGCCGGGCGAGCCCCTTACCGCGGCAGAGCGAACTCAACTGGCCGACAAGGTCGTTGCCCTCGGCCTTGATTGCAGTGGATAGTGGATAGTGGATAGTGCGGCGGTGGCGGGGGGGAATCCCCCCGCACAAGGGAGGGCTGCAGGCCGGACCGCCCACCGTCAGCCCGGAGCCGCCGGAGGGCGTCTGCGCCCGCAGGCGTCCCAAGTCGCGAACTGACTATGGCCGGCTGGTTACCGCGGTGGTCAGTAACTGCAGTGACGAGTGATTGCTGGCAACCAGCCATTGAAATTACTCGTCACTGGGGTTCACTTCCTGGCGTCGCCACGTTTCTTCAAATTCCTCATCGCTCAGTTGACCCTGGAGCCACGCCTCGGCCGCTCTTGTGGCCACCAGCGTCACGGCCGTTGTCCTGTTGAACGTGCCGGCGACGAGTACAAGACCGTCCGGTTCGGAGAGAATGCGGGGAAGGATACGGGACAGTTCAGTGATCAGTTGATGCTCCAAATTGGCGTACTCCTCGCTGTCAACCGCTAAATCAACCGCATACGCCACCACCAGAGTTCGCTGCCCCTCATTCTCTTCCCAGTCCAGGTAGCGTATCTCCACATCCGCTGCCCGCAGAACGTCCACCGCGGCTGACACAGTGTCGTCGTCTTCAAGCAGCATGGATGGATCCGGCGTAGGCCGCGCCGCTCTCTCCTGGCAGCGCTCTAACACGCCCTCAAGCACTTCCCTCTCCTCCTCATCATCAGCTTCATTCATCAGCCAGCGCAGGTGTGGTTCCGCTTCTCCGCAACGCACTTGCGCCAGGAAAAGCAGAGCCAGCGACTGACGCGCCACGATGTGGTCGCTGTTGAGCTGGATCGCCTCTTCCAACAGCGGCTGCGCTTTATCGAATTCGCCCATGCGCGTGTATGTCTCGCCCAGCACTGCCAACACGGTAGAGGTGCGTGCGCCCCGTTCCAACGCGTCCAGCGCAATACTCTGGGCCGCCTCCACATTGCCCTCGTACAGCTGCACAAAGGCCAGACTCTCGCGTGCATCCAGGCTTTCCGGCCGCAGCACGCCCCACCGTTGCGCCGCGACCACCGCCTCCTCCACCTCGCCCAGCATCAGATGTGTTTCATACAACGCCTGATAGTAGAGCGGATTCTCGATCGCGAAGGCTTGGACCTCATTCAAGGCCGCCCGCGCCTCCAGCGCCTTTCCATCGCGGGCATAGGCTATCGCCAGCAGCCGTGCATCGCTCACCGATTCCGGTAGTACGTCGAGCGCCTTGCGGAAATAACCGGCGGCCGTTGCGTAATCTCTCTCACAAAGATAGCTCACCCCCACCATCCGCGTCGCCGAAATACTGTAGGGCCGCGCATCCAGCCAATCCTGCGCCAGAGCTCGCGACTCGGCGCACAGATCCTGATCATTGAGCAGCCGCATCCGGATCAGAGTCACATCCCGCCGGTCAACCGTAGCCCGTTCCTCCGCCAGCACCTGAAAGGCGGCCGTTTCGGCATTCCGTTCCTGCTGCAGCAACATCAGCGCCATGCATTTGTAGCCATCCGGGAACGGTGTATGCGGCTGGTCCAGCGCAATTGTTTGCAGACACTTCGCTTCACTCGTCTCCCAGTCCCCCTCTTCCGCCGCCATATCGGCCTCAAAGAACAGAGTTGCGGCATGGTCTGCCACAAGCTCAATCGCGCGTTTCGCAATTGAGCGCGCCGCGTATATGTCGCCATACACGTTAAATTCATGGCGGGCGTTGATGATATGCCAGGCGAAGAAATCCGGTTCAAGTTCCAGCGCCCGCTCGTAGGCCTCCCCCGCCTTCTCCCACTCGTGCATCTGGAAGGCAATCGACCCCAGTGTCGCCCACCCCGCCGCCGACTCCGGATCCAGACGCACCGCCGACTGGGCATGTTCAAAGGCCTTGTCGACCTCATACATGCTGACAAGGATGTCGGCCAGAGCCATTTGTGCGGTCGCGTCTTCGTTGTTCAACTCGACCGCTCGCAGTCCCAGCTCTTTCGCTTCGTCAAAGTGGTGCGCCCCCTGCTTTGCCCACGCCAGGTATGCGTGGGTGGTGCTGTCGTCCGGCGCCAGCGCCATCGCGCTCTGGGCGGACTGCAGCGCCTGTTGCCAGTACTGCGACTGGTAGAGGTAGACATCGGTCAGGCCCAGATGGGCGGGCAGGTAACTGGGGTCGGCGGCAATCGCATCGATAAAGGCCGCTTCAGCACCGATCAGGTCGCTGGAACCAAACAGAGATTTCCCCTTGGCGCTCAGTGTCACTGCCAGGGTTCGATCAGGCACGGCGAGCGGCTCGGGCGTGGCCGTAGGCGTAGGCCCGGGCGTTTGCGTGGGGATGAGGATAGGCGTCGGCGTTTGCGTTGCCGTCGAGGCCGCAGGAGCTGTTCGCGCCGCCGCGCCGGGTTGACTGGGGGCAGGTTGGCATGCGGCCAGAATCAGGACAAGCGCGGTCAACAGCAAGGGAACCGCGGCGTATTGCGGCAATCGTTTGTGGTTTTTCATAGGGGATCCTCTCATCTGAGGAGTGGAAACGAAAACGTGAGCAATGGGAACCTGTGTTTCACTCCTTACTCCTCTCCACTCACTCCTCGACTTTCGGCAGGTGCAAGGCATTTTGCGAGTCCGTTGCCGGCTGCATCTTTGCGCACTTGGCAACGGATGAGTATACTCAGGACATGTCGCATTTTGACGAAATTTTGTGTTGAATATGGCAATGGAAACCAGTCCACAAAAGTATTCGTCCAATCCGCTGGTTCAACTCCATGATGTCAAAGTTCATTTCAGCGTTCGCAAGGGTCTCTTTGGCAGTGAGTCGATCCATGCTATAGACGGCGTGACGCTGGACATTCAGGCCGGCGAGGTCGTCGCCGTCGTCGGTGAGTCCGGCAGTGGCAAGACCACGTTGGGACGGGCTGCGTTGGGTCTGGTCAGGGTTACGGACGGCCATGTTTGCTTTGACAATACAGTGATAACCGCCTTATCACAGAAGGAGCAAAAGGCTTTTCGCCGCAGGGCTGCTGCCATTTTTCAGGATCCGTTCGCAAGCATCGATCCTTTTATGACGGCATACGACAGCGTGGCCGAACCGCTGGTGATCCACGGAATCGGCAACGACCGCGAGCGGCGAGAGCGAGTGTTTCAAGCCCTGCACGATGTGCGTTTGCGCCCGGCGCAGGAGATCGCCGTCAAGTACCCTGATCTGTTGTCCGGTGGTCAACGACAGCGGCTGAGCATTGCGCGAGCGCTTGTGTTACAGCCGCAGTTCATCGTGGCCGACGAGCCGGTCTCTATGGTTGACGCGTCCAGCCGGGCAGAGTTATTGGCATTGCTGCGCGAGCTACAGGAGCGGTTCAACATCGCTTTTTTGTACATCACCCACGACATTGCCACGGCGCGCCATTTTGCTCAGCGGATCGTCGTCATGTATTTAGGCTGCGTCGTCGAGATGGGAGAGGCGGCAGATGTGGTGCGCAATCCGTTGCACCCATATACCCAGGCTCTCATTGCGGCGGTGCCTGAACCGGACCCGGCCAACCGGCTAAACCAGCGGCCCAGCCTCCCCGGCGAACCGCCCAGCCCCGCCAATGCGCCAAGCGGATGCTCTTTTCATCCCCGTTGTGCTTCCTTCATGGGCGGGCGGTGCGAACTGACGACACCGCGACTACGTGAAGTCAAGCCGAATCACTTTGTAGCCTGTTTTCTGCATGAAGGTAGTGACGCCTACCAAAACTGAGAACGTAATTCTGGTATTATGATATCATCTGATGCCCGTACCGTTGAAATCTACAATTTTGCCATCCGTTAGCCACGCGGACAGTTGCTTGCTCGCTTTTCGCCTCCTGTTCCGCCGCCGCAAAGTGCCCTGAAGATGGGGGTCGGCGACGGCGGAAGAGTGCCCTGGAGATGGGGTCGGCGGCGGCTGAGCCCTTGTTGGCGTTTAGCGTACACATAAGGAGTTTTGTATCCCATGGATAGATTGCGCAAGATCAGACGGCCCGGCAGTGGTCTCCGGCTGGGCCTGCAATTTTCTCTTCTGTTTTTGGTCGTCGTACTGCTGGCAATGGCGCTGCCGGCAGCGGCGCAGATGCCGGTGCCGCAACTGCCGGAACGCGGCAAGATCAGCAAGAATCCGGCCGATATCCAAGACGCCATGAATCCTATCCAGGATGTGCTCTCCGGGCCCGCATGGCTGATGGCACAGGGTGTGGACAATCGGCTTTTCCTCGACCGGCCGGGCTGGAACACGCTCGACCGTCAGAACCTGAGCAGCCTGCCTGGCAGCGAGGGCAACACGCCGCTGCTGCAGTCGGTGGGGCCGGGCATTCTCGTGCCCTACCGCGATCCGGCGCCCGCGTTCAGCCGCGACCTGCTGGTGACACGAGATTTCAGCAACACGCCTTTGCAGACCGAGCCGGATATCGCTGTCAACCCGCTTGATCCCGATCACCTGGTTTTGGGCCTGATCGACTACAACTTCCCCAACAATTCGGCCTACGTGAGCATCGACGGCGGGGTGAATTGGGAGGGGCCGCAGCAGATCAAATACCTGCGCAAAGATCGCATTTCCGGCGGCGACCCGGTGGTGGAGTTCGATCAAGACGGCAATGTCTACATGGCTTCGATCTCTATCGGCGTCAAGGAGTACTCTGTCGGCAATGCCACCGGCTTTGCCCTTGTTTCCTCGATCGCCGTCTCTACGTCGAAAGACGGCGGCTTCGTCTGGGAGGAGCCGGTCGACAGCGCCCGCAGCGACGTCGAAACCGATGCCGTGGTTGACGCCACCGGCCGCATACGGGGCAAAGTGAGCCTCAGTTTCCTCGACAAACCGTGGATGACCACAGGCCCCCATCCCACGATTGAAGACCAGATGGTGGTCTATGTCACGTATGTCAAGTTTAACACCATTTACGACATCCTCTACATCGGCGAACTTCCAACCCTGGGCGCGCCGGAGGTACAGACCACGCCGATGCTGAGCTACTCGATGGACCGGGGTGTGACCTGGTCGGAATCGGTCGCGGTCGGCCCGACCGTAAAGCGCACCTATGGCGAAATCGACGACACCGAAGGCCAATCGAACGCCATTGGCACCAAGCGGGTCGTGCAGGGACCCGTTCCCGTCGTCGATTCCCTGGGTACCCTCTATGTAACCTGGCTGGACAGCACTGACGACGAGAGCATGAAAGGCCTCGCCGAATTCTATATGTCCAAGTCCGACGATGGCGGCGAAACCTTCGGCGAGCCTAAACGTATCACCCGTTTCCTTGAGCCGGGGTTCCGGCCCCGTAACGCCTACTTCCGCTATTGGGCGTCAGCCTTTCCCAAAGTAGCGATGGGGCCTGACGATGAACTCTATGTAGCGTATGTCGCTCTGCCGGCGAACAACCCGCTCGATGAGGGCGACGTCTACTTCATCCGCTCGCTCGACGGCGGGGACCGCTGGTCGCGGCCCAAACGCATCAACACCGACGAGACCGATGCCGTCCAGTTTTTCCCTGCCATCGACGTCGGGCCGGATGGGGTCATCCATCTCATGTGGGGTGATATGCGCGACGACCCCGTCCAGACCCGCTACCATATCTACTATTCCCGTTCCGAAGATCAGGGCGAGAACTGGGGGTTTGAACTGGAAGAGCTCGACCTCAAAGTAGGCGACACGCGCGTGACCGACTTCCCCTCCAATCCCAACAAGGGCTTCCCCAGAGGGCTTTTCCTGGGCGACTATTTTTCCATCGCCGCCAGCGAGACTGACGCTTATCTGGTGTGGGCCGATACCCGCCTCGGCGAGTTTGGTCCCACCAACCAGAAGATCGGTTTCAGCCGCCAGCGCGCCATCGCCCGTCCCGAGATTTTCATCAGCCCCGACGCCGGGGCTGCCGGCGAGACCATCACGGTTCAGGGGCACGGCTTCCAACCGGATATGGATGTCTACCTGCTTGTCGGCGGCGCCAACGCCGCATCCGGCCGCACCGACAAGCTGGGGCGCTATACACAACAGATATTCGTTCCCATCTCCGGCGAAGGCGCCCACCGGGTGACGTTGGTCGACGAATCGGGCAACTTCGCCTCCACATCATTCTATATGGAATTCGGCTTCGACAATGTCCAGGACATAGAAAAGAAGCTGGATGCCATTGATGAGAAGTTGCAACAGTTGAACGGAACGGCATCGCAAGCCGGCCTGACGCCTGCTTCGCACCAGGTCGCGGTGGAGAGTGTGCCAGCAACTACGGCACTTGCCACAACCGCGGTGCCTGGGGGAAGTGCGGCCTGGCCGATGGTCGGTGGCGTCGGCATCGGTATCGCGCTTGGTCTGCTATGGGTTTCGTTCCGCAGGCGAACTGGATGAGCTGTCAGCGGCAGGCGGCGCGTGGCCACTCTGGTTGCCGGACGTCCCAAAGAGGTTGGTGGCGGACGGCAACCGAATGGTCACTGGCCGCGGGTGTTGGCAAAAGGAGTTGCAATATGAATACGATTTGGTCGACCAATATTTCAGCATGGCTACTCAAAGTCGTCCCGATCAGCCTGGCGATCATGATTGGTCTTTCCGCCTCGGTCCTGGCCCAATACACTCCCCCTCATGATGAACCCGGGCCGGCGGTCGAGCGGCTCTACTTCAAAGCGTTCAACGTGGACCGCGCTCCGCTGGATCTGCAAGCCGGCGAGATGGACCTCTATTACTTCAATTTGAAAATTGCGGCGGCCCGCGAGCTGCGCGACAAAGAGGGCATCCAACTCTATGAGGCCCCGGCCAGCACCATTTCGCTGATCCTTAATCCGGCGCCGGCGCCGGAAGGCAGATTGAACCCCTTTTCGATCAAGGAGGTGCGGCAGGCGATGCAGCGCTTGATCGACCGGGAGTTTGTGACCCGGGAGATTTACCAGGGCCAGGCGACGCCGATGTACACCAACGTGGCCTCCACCGATTTCGATTATCTGACCGTCTTCGACGTGATCCAACAGGCGGAATTGGACTACGATCCCGAATACGCCCGCCAACTGATCGCCGATGCCATGGCCGAGGCCGGCGCAGAGTTGGTGGATGATGTGTGGCATTTCAACGGGCAGCCGGTGCGCCTGAAGTTCATCATGCGCGTGGAGGACGAGCGGCGCGAGGTGGGCGACCTGATTCGCGCGGCCCTGCAAGACGCCGGGTTTGCCATCGCGGCCAATCGCCAGACCTTTGCGCCCGCTATTCAGACCGTCTATGCCAGCGACCCGGCCCAGTTTGAATGGCACCTGTACACCGAAGGGTGGGGGCGCGGCGCGCCCAACCGTTATGATTTCGGCGGCATCAACTCCTTCTATGCGCCCTGGCTGGGGAACATGCCCGGCTGGAAAGAGGTCGGTTTCTGGCATTACGAGAATGAAGAGTTGGACGAACTGGGCGAGCGGCTCTTCAAGGGAGATTTCGCCAACCAGGCCGAGCGTGACGACATGTATCGCGAAATGACCCGCATCGGCCTGGACGAGTCGGTGCGCATCTGGATTGCCACCGTCATGAATGCCTTTCCCGTGCAGGCGGACGTCGTGGGCATAACTCAGGACCTGGCCGCGGGGCCGCGCGGGCTGTGGAGCCTGCGTTCGGCTTACAAACCGGGTAGCGACGAACTGACCGTGGGTCATCTATGGGTGTGGACCGAACGCACTACCTGGAACCCGGTAGGCGGGTTTGGCGATGTCTACAGCAACGATATCTGGCGGCAGCTGCAGGACCCGGCCATTTGGAATGACCCCTTCACCGGGATCCCGGCGCCCTTCCGTATCGCTTACGAGGTCGAAACGGCCGGACCGGAGGGCAAACTGGATGTGCCGGCGGACGCCATTCTCTGGAACGCGCAGCGGAGCCGGTGGACGAACGTAGGTGAAGACGTGACCGCCACCAGCAAAGTGGTCTACGACTACAGCAAGTATTTCCAGGCCCCGTGGCATCATGGCCAGCCGATCAGCATGGCTGATGTGCTCTATTCGATCCACCAAGGCTTCGACCTGTCCTACAATCCTGATAAAGCCAAGATTGAAACGGTCATCGCCATTACATCACGCCCATTTTTGGAGACGATCAAGGGCTACCGCGTGTTGGACGAAAATCGCATCGAAGCCTATGTGGACTTCTGGCATTTTGAGCAAAATTACATTGCGTCCTACGGCATCCCCGCCGGGTTGAGTACCCCTTGGGAGATGCTTTATGCCATGGATGTGCTGGTATTCAGCCAGCGACGGGCTGCGTATAGCGACACGGCTGCCGGCCGTTACAATGTGCCATGGATCAGCCTGGTGCTGGACCGGGATGCCCGGCTCGTACGCAAAGCCATATTGGAACTGCGCCGCGCAGAAACCATCCCCACGAATGTGTTTACCCTGCCGACGGCAGATGGTGAAACGGTTCTCATCAGCAGCGATGAGGGCGTGGAACGTTATACGGCCGTGCTCGACTGGTTTGACGAAAAAGGCCACTTGGTGATCAGCAATGGTCCCTTCATGTTGGAGCGTTATGATCCACCGGCCCAATTCGCCGAATTGACCGCTTTTCGTGACGAGAACTATCCGTTCACAGCCACTGATCTCTACCGCGGGCTGCCGGATTTGATCGAATATACCGAGATCGACGCGCCGCCTATTGAATTGGCCGCCGACTATGAAGTTACTTTGACGCTGGACGGGCCTGGCAAACTTTCCTTGCGCTATCTGCTGTTCGACACTGCCAGCGGGGAGATCATCCAACAGGGCGATGCGGACGCCCTGGACGCCAACTGGTTTGCAATCAGATTGACTGCAGAGACCACGGCCGAGTTGGAACTGGGGATTTATGAACTGGTGATGGTTGCATACAGCGATGAACTGGCGCGGATGGCGGAGCGGCGCATCGAACTGGAGGCGGATTTCACCATCATCGAGGAGGAGCCGGCCCCGGCGGAGGAATCGAAGACATCAGAAACACAAGATTCTTCATCCTCCGACTCTTCATCCGAATCGTCCGAGGCCGCAGCCGACAAGGAAGAGAGCGAATCCGAAACAGCATCGGAAACTGAAACGAAGTCCGATGCGGCAGAGTCCGACACGGCATCCGATTCCGAACCCGCAGCAGAATCGGATGCTGCGGCTGAAACCGAGGCCGCAGCCCAGGAACCGGCAGAGGAACCGTTCGGCGGTCTGCCGGTGAATGTAATTGTTGCGGCCTTGGCCGTCATCGTCGTCGGCGGATTGATTTTCGCGCGCCGGAGACGTTAACTGCAGTGGCTAGTGAATAGTGGACAGTGTATAGCAACTTCGCACTTACCACTAGCCACTAGCCACTGTTGTCATGTCCCTTCTTCGTCCCCTTCTGCTCCGCTCCCTCACCATGGTGGGGGTCTTTTTTCTCGTTTTGCTCCTTCTGGTGCTGACGTTGGGCCTGACCGGTTTCTCCGACCGCATTCTTTCCGCCACGATCGGAGAGCAGTTGCGCACCGAGCGAACGGCGCTGGCCGAGACCATCCGGGACCCTGACGAGATGGAAAAGGTGCTGGAGAAGCGCCGCGAGGAGTTGGAGATTTTCTATGGATTGCACACGCCTTGGTACTATCGGCTCCCGCGCACCGTGTTGCGGGTGTTGACCCTCGACCTGGGCGAGGCCCGCACGCTGCGCAGCTTCGAAGGCAGCAACCGCGTCTTTGATATCGTAACTGAGCGTGTGCCCAACTCCATGCTCCTGCTCACGACATCACTTATCATCACTGCCACCATCGGCATCATTGCCGGTGCTTACCTCGCCACTCATCAGGGTTCCTGGCTGGATCGCTTTGTCTCCATGTTCGCCGCCGTCTCCTTCGCCGTTCCCACCTGGTGGATCGGCATCCTGCTCATTCTGATTCTTTCGATCCAGTTGCGTATCCTCCCCTCCGGCGGCATGTACAGCACGCCGCCCCCCACCCAGCCCCTGGCTCGGTTTTTCGATCTTCTCCAACATGCCCTGTTGCCGGTGATTACCCTGGTCCTCGTCAGTTTCGGACCGTCCATCTACTCCATCCGCACCATCACCCTCAACATCGCGCAGGAGGACTATGTCAAGATCGCGCGCGCCAAAGGCCTTCCGGAAAGCCGGGTGCGGCTTCGCCATATTCTGCGGGTGGCCGCGCCACCGATCGTCACCGGGCTGATGTTCGGCCTGGCCGGATCGCTGTCAGGGTCGATTTTGGTGGAGACCGTCTTTAACTGGCAGGGTATGGGCCGGCTCTATTACGACGCTCTGGCGGGAACCCCCGACGAAAATGTGATCGTGGCCCTCACCTTCATCTTCACGCTGATGTATGTCGTGATCCGCATGGTGTTGGAGGCGCTCTATGTTTTTCTCGATCCCCGCGTGAGGTACACCGACTGATGCCGAACGGCGGCTTTCCGGCTGGGGTGACCTCTATACCCCGAACCATAATTGACGCGAGGAGGGAAACGCTGTGAGCAGGGCCAACGCTTTGCGGGAACTACTCCGCAGTG
The DNA here is from genome assembly GCA_965221345.1 of Caldilineaceae bacterium. Taxonomy (GTDB): domain Bacteria; phylum Chloroflexota; class Anaerolineae; order Caldilineales; family Caldilineaceae; genus Bin5. The sequence goes on along the minus strand of CBDCSD010000002.1, from coordinate 1,431,521 downwards.
GGCCGGGTCTTGCCGGCGCGATCCTGATGAGCCTGCTGTCTGTGGTCGCCCTCTATGTGTTGCTCGCTTTCCCGCCGGATTTTGGCGAGAGTCAGTGGAGCAATCCCGTCGTCTGGGTGGATAACCCGAAAGCCGTGCCACCCGTCTGGATCAATGCGGTGCGCGGTGAGACCCGGCCTTCGCACCATGTCTTCGAGGGCACAGAGCCGCACACTGTGCAGATGGCCCGCAGCGGGCCGGTCCATACCTGGCGTTTCCCCCTGACCTATGCCTCTTCTCACCCGCCGACGTTTCTGGCCGTCATCCTCACTGATGTGAACTATGCCGAGCGGTCGCCCCTGGTGCTGATCTCGCTCAAACGACCGGACGGCAAACAGCTGCGTATCTTCCGCCACACGGTGCGGGGCCCTCGCGAAGACGAGAGCGGACCGTTCCAGCGCTATGCCCAAACCCCGCTGCGGGTGCAACTGAGCACCGACGAGGCGACCGTGACCGCAGTGCAGGAGTTTGTCGCCGACGAGTTCGGCCTGCGGCTGAATGGCGCGCAGATCGGGGGACGCGTAGATCGTATCCTCTTTGGTGTCCCTGGCGACGATTCCGACGAAAAGTTTGCGCCTTTGACCGGCGACTATGAGATCATTGTCCAGGCCGCTTTGCGCGCGGAGGGCGACAGCGTGGGGAAAGTGCGCTTCGTGGTGGGAGGCGCCGTATTTGGCTGGATGGGCACCGACAGTTTGGGTAGGGACCTCGCCCGCGGGCTCCTCTTCGGCCTTCCCGTCGCCCTCCTCATCGGTATTTCCGCGGCCCTCCTCTCCACCGCCATCGGCACAACCCTCGGCATCGCCAGCGGCTACCTCGGCGGACGCGCCGACATCATGATCCAACGCATCTCCGACATCGTCGCCAACGTGCCGGTACTTCCGTTGCTCATCTTCATGCTCTTCATCATCGGGCCCAGCTTGTGGATCATCATCTTCATCCTCGTCGCCTTCGGTTGGCCGGGCCTGACCATCCAGATTCGCAGCATGGTCCTCCACATGCGCACCAACCAGCTGATCGAAGCGATTCAGAGCCTGGGCGCCTCGCGGCGCCGCGTGATGTTCCGCCACATCCTGCCCCAGATCGCGCCCTACGTTCTCGCCCAACTCATCTTTGCCGCCCCCTCCGCCATTCTGGCCGAAGCGGGCCTCAGCTTTCTCGGTCTCGGCGATCCCTCCATCCCCACCTGGGGACAGATACTCGAGAGCGGTTTCCGCACTGGGGGCATCTATGTCGGCTACTGGTGGTGGATCGTGCCTCCCGGCCTCTGCATCGTCCTCACCGCCCTCACCTTTATGCTGCTGGCGTTGGGAATCGAGCCGATAGTGAATCCGCGGCTGAGGCAACCGGCGTCATGACAACACTTCTCGACATCCGCGACCTCTCCTTCCACTATGCCGACCGGGCCGGACCGGTGCGCGCCGTCGATAGCGTCTCCTTTTCCCTCGCAAGCGGCGGCTCTGCTCTCGGCCTTGTGGGCGAATCGGGCAGCGGCAAATCCTCGCTCGCGCTCGCAATCATGCGCATGCTGCCCTCCAATGTGGCCCGCTATGACGGCGAAATCTGGTTGGACGGGCAGGAACTGCTCGGCATGGCGGACGAGCGTTTCCGGCAGGAGATTCGCTGGCGTAAGCTGGCCCTGGTCCCACAAGGGGCGCAGAACGGCTTTAACCCTGTGCTGCGGGTGGGGGAGCAGATCATTGAACCGCTGGTGGTGAGTGGGAACGCCAGTAAACGGGAGGCCCGCGCCCGCGCCCTGGAACTGTTGGCCTATGTGGGGCTGCCGGCGGACATTTTGGCCCGCTATCCGCATGAACTGAGCGGCGGCATGAAGCAGCGCGCCATGATTGCGGCCGCCCTGATCCTGGAGCCACCGCTGGTGATAATGGATGAGCCTACCTCGGCCCTGGACGCCAGCGTTCAAACCCAGATCACCAACCTGCTCAAACGGTTGAAGCGGGATATGAACCTTGCGATCATCTTTATTACCCACGACATCGCCCTGGCGAGCGATGTGTGCGACGATCTGGCCGTGGTCTATGCCGGGGAGATTGTCGAGATCGGCAGCGCGGAGCAGGTTTTGCTGCGTCCAAGCCACCCCTATACGCAACGGCTTCTGGCCAGCATTCCCCGGCTCCACACCGACACGCTTCCGCAGTTCATTCCGGGCGCGCCGCCGGACCTGCGGCAGCCGCCAGCGGGTTGCCGCTTCCACCCGCGTTGTCCTCTGGCTTTCGAACGGTGCGCGCAGGAGAAACCGCCGGTTTTTGAACCGGCGGATGGTCAACTGGCAAGATGTTGGTTGCTTGAGGATGGGAAAGAGTAGATATCGAAGCAGGAAGCGGCATTTACGGCAGGCGCGGGGAGACGGGCTGAACGGGTGCGCCGGTATTGAAAACGAAAAACTCCCGTTGAGGGAGTTTCCGAGGTTCTGATATATAAGAAAGAGGAGGTTGGCAGCGGTCTACTCTCACACGGAGTCGCCCCCGTACTACCATCGACGCTGGTGGACTTTACTGCCGGGTTCGGGATGGGACCGGGTGTTTCCCCACCGCTCTTGCCACCAACTCCTCTATTCTTGCACGGTTGTAGGGCGAGTGGTCAGGGTTGTGCATTGTTGGGTAAGGCAGAGCCGTTGCTATTTTGAGCAAGGGCGCTGTCTTTGTACCACTCGCATAGACACAGTCGTTGTATTGACACATTAAGAACTGAATAGGATAGGAAAGTACTGCTACAGGCGCGCTATACAACAGGTTAAGCCCTCGTGCTTTAGTACGGGTTCGCTCAAGACCTCTCAGCCCTTACACGTCCCGCCTATCGAACTGGTCGTCTACCAGCGCACTTACCAGACTTTCTCTGTGAGGAAACTTATCTTGAGGCTGGCTTCCCACTTAGATGCTTTCAGTGGTTATCCGTTCCAGACTTAGCTACCCAGCTATGCCGTTGGCACGACAACTGGCACACCAGCGGTCTGTCCATCCCGGTCCTCTCGTACTAGGGACAGCTCCTCTCAATTTCCTTGCGCCCACAGCGGATAGAGACCGACCTGTCTCACGACGGTCTGAACCCAGCTCGCGTGCCACTTTAATGGGCGGACAGCCCAACCCTTGGGACCTACTCCAGCCCCAGGATGTGACGAGCCGACATCGAGGTGCCGCACCTTCCCGTCGATGTGAACTCTTGGGGAAGACTAGCCTGTTATCCCCGGGGTAGCTTTTATCCGTTAAGCCACAGCCTTTCCACTCAGAACCGTGGGTTCACTAACGCCGACTTTCGTCTCTGCTCAACATGTCCGTTTCGCAGTCAAGCTCCCTTATGCGTTTGCACTCTACAACTGGTTTCCATTCAGCCTGAGGGAACCTTTGCGCGCCTCCGTTACCTTTTGGGAGGCGACCGCCCCAGTCAAACTGCCCACCTGACACTGTCCCCATACCGGGTTACGGTACAGGTTAGAATCAAAACTCAATCAGGGTGGTATTTCACCAACGACTCCACCGATCCTGGCGAACCAGCTTCTCAGTCTCCCACCTATCCTACACAGAGTAAGCCCTAATCCAATATCAAGTTGCAGTAAAGCTCCACGGGGTCTTTTTGTCCTGCTGCGGGTAAGAAGCATCTTCACTCCTACTTCAGTTTCACCGGGTCCTCCGTCGAGACAGTGCCCCACTCGTTACGCCTTTCGTGCGGGTCGGAACTTACCCGACAAGGAATTTCGCTACCTTAGGACCGTTATAGTTACGGCCGCCGTTCACCGGGGCTTCAGTTCAAAGCTCTCACCTTTCCCCTTAACCTTCCGGCACTGGGCAGGCGTCAGCCCGTATACGTCGTCTCTCAACTTCGCACGGACCTGTGTTTTTGGTAAACAGTCGGCAGGGCCTTTTCTCTGCGGCCTCCTCAAGCTCGGCTGCGTCTGCAGCTTCACTCTACCGAGGCGGTCCTTCTCCCGAAGTTACGGACCATTTTTGCCTAGTTCCTTGACGAAGGTTCTCCCGTCCCCCTTGGTGTTCTCCACCTGTCTACCTGTGTCGGTTTGCGGTACGGTCGCATAGGTCTCACTAGAGGCTTTTCTCGTCAGCTTGGGTTCAATCACTTCCACCTAATAAAGGCTCGCCTTCACCCCTCAGCTCAGACGGTCTTTTCGCCCCGTCCTCAACACCTACAGGCTTGGCACCAGCTCTTCCAGCCGCTGGCTGATCTACCCTTCTGCGTCACCCCTTCGCTCAAACAACCTGATGCGGTACAGGAATATTCACCTGTTATCCATCGACTACGCCTTTCGGCCTCGTCTTAGGTCCGACTAACCCGACGCGGATTGACCTCCCGTCGGAAACCTTAGACATTCGGGGACTGCGATTCTCACACAGTTCTCGCTACTCGTGCCAACATTCTCGCTTCCATGCCCTCCACGACTCCTTCCGGTATCGCTTCGATGCGCATGGAACGCTCGCCTACCTCTCACACATGCCCGTAGACATCTGTGAAACCGTAGCTTCGGCGGGTGACTTTAGCCCCGTTATATTTTCGGCGCAGTATCACTTGACCAGTGAGCTGTTACGCACTCTTTCAAGGATGGCTGCTTCCAAGCCAACCTCCTGGCTGTCTCTGTAACACCACTTCCTTTCCCACTTAGTCACCACTTAAGGACCTTAGCTGACGGTCTGGGCTGTTTCCCTTTCGACTACGAAACTCATCTCCCGCAGTCCGACTGCCGTTCTCAAAGCATAGGCATTCGGAGTTTGGTTGAGTTCGGTAAGCATTTCGCCCCCTACCTCATCCAGTGCTCTACCTCCTATGCTCAACAAACGACGCTAGCCCTAAAGCTATTTCGGCGAGAACCAGCTATCTCCAGGTTCGTTTGGCATTTCACCCCTATCCACACCTCATCCGAGCACTTTGCAACGTACACCGGTTCGACCCTCCACGAAATTTTACTCCCGCTTCAGTCTGGACATGGATAGCTCACCTGGTTTCGGGTCTACTGCCAGCAACTTGTCGCCCTATTCAGACTCGCTTTCGCTTCGGCTCCGGCTTTAACGCCTTAACCTTGCTACTGACCGTAACTCGTTGGCTCATTCTCCAATAGGCACGCCATCACCCGGCCGGGTATCCCCGGCATCAGGCTCTGACTGCTTGTAAGCATACGGTTTCAGGATCTCTTTCACTCCCCTATCAGGGGTCCTTTTCACCTTTCCCTCACGGTACTTGTCCACTATCGGTCGCCAAAGGTATTTAGTCTTGGAGAGTGGTCTCCCCAGCTTCTCACAGGGTTTGCGTGCCCCGTGATACTCAGGATCCCGACCAGACCTTCCCAGATTTCGCCTACGGGACTCTCACCCTCTCCGGTCCGCCTTTCCAGTGCGGTTCCGCTATCCGGTCCAGCCCTTCTGTCGGTCCTCCAACCCCGCACCAGCTTGCGCCAACACGGTTTGGACTGCTCCGCTTTCGCTCGCCACTACTAACGGAATCGTTTCTTTTCCTCCGGGTAATTAGATGTTTCACTTCCCCGAGTTCCCCGTAACGCAGCTATTTTTTCACCGCGCACTGCCCTGGCATTCCCCAGGGCGGGTTTCCCCATTCGGATATCTGCGGATCGCAGCCTTACCACAACTCCCCGCAGCTTTTCGCAGTGGTACACGTCCTTCCTCGGCCTTTGGCGCCAAGGCATCCTCCGTATGCTCTTCGTAGCTTAACCTGCTGTGCTCAAAACAGCCGTCTCGCAACGACTGCTCTTTCTCACTCCTGCAGCAGTTCTTCTCTATCCTATTCAGTTCTTAATGTGCCAACCCTGCTACTTCTTACTTCCTGCTACGCAACTTGCTCGCAGACGACCGGGCCACCTGCTCCCTTCCGTTCTGCTCCAGCCGGGCCTGTCAGAACCCTGGCTCGCTGCCATCGTCAGCTTCAGCGCTTCCTGCCCACTTCCGCTACACGACTGTGGGCCTGCGTGGACTCGAACCACGGACCCCTGCGTTATCAGCACAGTGCTCTAACCGGCTGAGCTACAGGCCCTTTCCACTTGCTCTTCTTTGACAACAGAGGCACGTTAACCCCTGAAAAGTGGCAAGATAACCGGCAATCCTTTGCAAACCTTTGCTGCTGCTGACGTTTCTGCTTCTGCAACGGCTATTGCCGTTTCCACAGTTACGTCTTTTCTTCCTTTAGAAAGGAGGTGATCCAGCCGCACCTTCCGGTACGGCTACCTTGTTACGACTTCGTCCCAGTCATCAGTCCCACCCTAAACAGCTCCCTCCTTGCGGTTGGGTCACCGTCTTCAGGTCTTACCAACTCCCATGACGTGACGGGCGGTGTGTACAAGGCCCGGGAACGTATTCACCGCAGTATTGCTGACCTGCGGTTACTAGCAACTCCGACTTCATGCAGGCGAGTTGCAGCCTGCAATCCGAACTATGACTGGCTTTGATGGGATTCGCTTCAGGTCTCCCTTTCGCTTCCCTTTGTACCAGCCATTGTAGCGTGTGTGTAGCCCTGGACATATAGGCCATGCTGACTTGACATCATCCGCACCTTCCTCCGGCTTTTTACCGGCAGTCTCGCTAGACACTTGTAACTAGCAACACGGGTTGCGCTCGTTGCGGGACTTAACCCAACATCTCACGACACGAGCTGACGACAGCCATGCAGCACCTGTCTACGCTGCCCGAAGGCTCGTTCCAGTTTCCCTTCACTACTACGTACATGTCAAGCCCAGGTAAGGTTCTTCGCGTTGCATCGAATTAAACCACACGCTCCGCTGCTTGTGCGGGCCCCCGTCAATTCCTTTGAGTTTTAGCCTTGCGACCGTACTCCCCAGGCGGTGAACTTATCGCGTTAGCTCCGGCACGGACGGCTTCTACACCGCCCACACCTCGTTCACATCGTTTACAGCGTGGACTACCGGGGTATCTAATCCCGTTCGCTACCCACGCTTTCGTGCCTCAGCGTCAGTAAAATGCCAGGAGGCCGCCTTCGCCTCTGGTGTTCTTCCCGATATCTACGCATTCCACCACTACACCGGGATTTCCGCCCCCCTCTCATTCACTCTAGCCAGACAGTTTCCAACGTCCTCTCCCAGTTGAGCCAGGAGCTTTCACGCCAGACTTGTTTGGCCGCCTGCGCACCCTTTACGCCCAGTAATTCCGGATAACGCTTGACACCTAGGTATTACCGCGGCTGCTGGCACCTAGTTAGCCGTGTCTTCGTCCTGGGGTACCGTCCTCTCTCTTCCCCCAGTTAAGGAGTTTACAATCCGAAAACCTTCATCCTCCACGCGGCGTTGCTGCGTCAGGGTTTCCCCCATTGCGCAATATTCCTCACTGCTGCCCCCCGTAGGAGTCGGAACCGTGTCTCAGTTCCCGTGTGGCTGGTCTTCCTCTCAGAACAGCTATCGATCATCGCCTTGGTAGGCTCTTACCCCACCAACCAGCTAATCGACCGCAGGCCCCTCCCAAATCGCCTCAGCTTTCCTCACCGAACTCTCGTCCCGGCGAGGTCATGCGGTATTAGCCACAGTTTCCCGTGGTTATCCCCCTTTTCAGGGCAGGTTACCTACGTGTTACGCACCCGTTCGCCACTCTCCACAGCACGTCCTTACCTAAGCAAAAACGCACCGCTTCCCGTTCGACTTGCATGTGTTAAGCACGCCGCCAGCGTTCATCCTGAGCCAGGATCAAACTCTCCGTATTTTCGCAGCCGATACCTTCGCATCCCTCTCACTCCCAGAATGCAACGCCTCGACTGTCTATCTACGCAAAGCTACTTCTAACTCATCATTGACTCGCTCCCAAGCCCGAACGCATCCGCAACAACTACGCATACGCCCTAACCCAGAAGCAACCCTCTCAAGCTTGCTGGACTTCGCTTATCTTGCCACTCTTCAACTGTTAATGTGCCACAACCTTGTTACTCTACTACAACAACAAACCCCTGACAAATCCCGATCCGGCTAATTCGCAACTGAATGAATCGTGTACGACGCATGACACCCAGCCAGACCTTGTTGTCAACAACCGTGCGTGATTCGACCGCACGATTTCGGAGACAAGGAATGCTAGGTTAACCTATCCTTTTCCCGTTGTCAAATCCAGTTTGCGGCAATTTCAACTACTATTATGTGGCCTGCCAACCATGCAAGACAGGAACGATCGCCCCCGGCGACGGAGAAACGGGCACAGCTGAGACGAGTGGCTGTGCCGGCTGCGATCCCGAATGGGGGAACTATCCGTGCGAAAGGAGTTCATGTTATGATACTTAAGTCATGTCCTTGCAGTGGGCAGGAGAACAGAAATCCGAGGGAATGTCGTTATGTCGAAAACAGGCCCGGCCAAACAGATCCTGGTTGTCGACGACGAACCACGCATGGTGCGGTTTGTGAAGATGAATCTGGACCTGGAGGGCTATCAGACTCTTGAGGCCAATGATGGCTTCCAGGCGTTGGAAAAGATACGGGAGTATGAACCCAATCTGGTCCTCTTGGATGTTGAAATGCCGGGCCTGGACGGTTTTGAAACACTCAAACGGCTGCGCGAAGTCAGCGACATTCCAGCGATCATGCTTACCGTGCGCTCTGATGAGGAAGATCGTATCAAGGGGTTGGATCTGGGGGCGGATGATTATGTAACAAAGCCGTTCAGCCCGCGGGAGTTGTCCAGCCGGATACGAGCGGTGCTGCGTCGTTTTGAAGTGACGAACACCCGACCGGAAGATCAGATTATTACAATCGATGATCGGTTGCAGGTGGATTTGCAGCGGCGCGATGTAATTGTCGACGGAGAAAGACTGAGTTTGCGTCCAACCGAGCATCGGCTCCTTTACCAACTCATCCAAAACGCCGGTTGGGTGGTCCCCCATGAAGTACTGCTCACCAAGGTTTGGGGACACGAATACGTAAACGACAATCACCTGTTGCGTCTGTATATTACTTATCTCCGCAAGAAGATCGAGCCGGACCAATCGAAGCCGCGTTACATTTTTACGGAACGGGGTCTGGGATATCGATTCCGCGACTACAAGGATTCAGCATCATCCTGAACCGGGTCTGATTCGTGAAACGACCCGGCCGGATCATTTTTTGAGCACAACGCCAACTATGTTATCATCTACAGTTGGTCTGTAGTGGCAAAACATTTCGGACAGATCAGATCGAGTTTATATCCATTCAACACGTCCTGGGACTGAGGAATGGGGTGCCGCCGATGCGCGGTCATTCTCAGCGTGAACAGGGCGGAAGAGCAACCCTGGAGGTTCTTGTGGCATCAGTCGTTACGATGAAGCAGCTGTTGGAGGCGGGCGTACATTTCGGGCATAGGACCCGACGCTGGAATCCGAAAATGCGGGAGTATATCTTTACTGAGCGCAGTGGAATTCACATTATCGACCTGCACCAGACGATGACGCGTATCAATGAATACTATGAGATGATGCGCCGTCTGGTCGCTGGTGGCGGCACAGTTTTGTTTGTCGGCACAAAGAGGCAGGCACAGGGTACCGTCGAGCAGGAGGCGACCCGTTGCGGTATGCCCTACATCCACAATCGTTGGCTGGGGGGCACGCTGACAAATTGGGCCACGATCAAACAACGGATCGACTATCTGAACCGCCAGGAACGGCGTAAGGCCAATGGCGAATTCCAGTCGCTTCCCAAGATCGAGCAACTGGTCATCGATCGTGAACTTGCCAAATTGAATCGTCGTATTGGCGGGATCAAGACTCTGACCGAAATGCCCAATCTGATCTTCGTGGTCGATACGCACCGGGAAGAGTTGGCGGTCAAGGAAGCGAACAAGATCGGCATTCCTCTGATTGCAGTGGCGGATACCAACTCCGACCCGGATGAAATCACATATGTCATACCTGGCAATGATGATGCGATTCGAGCCGTCAAGCTGATTACCCAGATTATGGCTGATGCAGTTGAAGAGGGACGGCGTTTCCGCGAAGTGGACATGGTAGAGACCGGACAGGTTTCTGGCGAGGAACTGGCGGAATTGGAGCAGTACCTCGGGCCGAGCACACTGGCCAAGTTGCAAGGCATGGAAGAGGAAGAGGGGGGGACCGAACCGGCAGCGCAGACCGCCAGCGTCACCGAGGAAGCCGAGGAAGAGAGTCCTCCGGCTGTCGCTGAGGCGGAAACATCCCAGGAGGGCGATGCAGCGCCCGTTGAGCAGGCGGAGTCCGAGCCGGTCGGCGAAGAGGGGTAGACGCCGCTACATTGCGTTGGCCGCTACATTGCGCTGGCCGCTGGGCAACACGAATATCTGCAGCAATGTTATGTCGAAGAGGCGACGCAGAGCGTATTGCGCGCCGAAATCGGGCAATCAGACCTAATCGTCCGCACGGCTGCGAAGGCGAAATGTTTGCGCAGTGCGGACGATTACGCGGGAAAAGCATTCACGCGTAGACGCGTGGATAACGGTGTAGCAAGGTAATCAGGCAGCAAGGGAATCAGGAGGAGGAGAATGGCTGCGATCACGGCACAAATGGTGAAAGAATTGCGAGGCGCGACGGGGGCTGGCATTCTCGACTGCAAAACAGCGCTGAACGAAAATAATGGTGATTTTGACAAAGCGGTGGAATATCTGCGCGAAAAGGGGCTGGCAGCCGCGGCCAAGAAGGCCGACCGCGACGCCCATGAAGGTATCATAGGCACCTATGTCCACCACGGCAGCAAGGTCGCCGCAATGGTCGAGCTCAATTGCGAAACGGATTTCGTAGCCCGCACAGAGCAGTTTCAGGGATTGGCGCGAGATTTGGCGATGCACGTTGTGGCATCCAATCCTGAATATGTGGCTCGGGAAGAGATTCCCGCCGCTATTTTGGAAAGTGAAACAGCCATCTACAAAGCCCAGGCACAGGCAAGCGGCAAACCCGAAAAGATCCTCGATCGCATTGCTGAAGGAAAACTGGAAAAGTGGTACAGTGACGTTTGCCTGATGGAACAGGAATACTTCAAAGACTCTGACAAGAACGTCAAAGATGTTCTTGTCGAGAACATCGCCAGCCTTGGCGAAAATATCCAGATTAGTCGTTTCAGCCGTCTGCAAATTGGCTAAAAGCGCTGCAAGTCCAGCCCAGCCTTTTATTCAGGCTGGGCTTTTTTATGTCATCGCCAGCGCCCCGTCAGGCAGCGGCGCTCAATCCAAGGAGTTGGTGTAATGGATGCTCTCAAATACCGCCGCGTACTGCTCAAAATGGGAGGGGAGGCGATGGCCGGCGAAGGCGGATTCGGGATTAACCCGAGACGGGCCGAGGAAGCAGCGAAGAAGATCGTGGCAATTGTCAGTCTGGGCGTTGAGGCGGCCTTGGTTATTGGCGGCGGCAACATGTGGCGGGGCAAGGAGGACGGCCTCGATCACGGCATGGAGCGGGTGACCGCCGACCACATGGGCATGCTGGCGACGGTAATGAACGCGCTGGCGCTGCAAGACGCGCTTGAGCGCGCCGGTCTGCCCACCCGCGTGATGACCGGCATCGAAATTCGAGCTGTGGCCGAGCCATATATTCAGCGCCGAGCCATTCGTCATCTGGAAAAGGGTCGAGTCGTCATTTTCGGCGCCGGCACGGGCAATCCCTATTTTACGACTGATACGGCTGCCAGTCTGCGGGCGATGGAGATCAATGCCGAGATTCTGATCAAGGCGACAAAGGTGGACGCAGTCTACGACAAAGACCCGAAGGAAAACAGTGATGCCCGCCGTTTTAAGCAACTTTCGTATATAGATGCCCTCAATATGCGAGTAGGCGTAATGGATAGTACGGCGATCGCCATGTGCATGGACAACAGCCTGCCGATCTCTGTGGTCAATGTCTGGGCCCAAGATGCCTTGGTAAAGGTCGTCAAGGGAGAACCGGTAGGCACCGTCTTCTCTGGCTTTGCCTCAGCCTCAGCCTGAAAACGTTGGCGGCAGCGGGGTATCAAGCATCGTTTTTCATTTGTTCTGAACCTCTGCTAAAATAAAACACAACCTAAAGAACTGAGGAGGCGAAAGAACTCTATCCAGGTATTCAGATTGAGCCGTTCCTTCGTATCTTGAATTTCCATCTATACTCCGCGAGTACAGCTTCAGTCTATGACCCACCTCCTGTACTCTGCCTTGCGAGTGGGCCATGACGCTAATGCCAACCGAAAGGGCCTCCAAATGGCCTCAGTATTACGGACAAGCCCTTTCGCGCCGTTGATGTGGAAGGAGTTCCGTTGTGATTGAAGACATTCTGGATGAAACCCGAGATCGCATGGGCAAAGCGATCAACAGTTTACACACAGACCTGATGACAATTCGCACAGGGCGGGCCAGCCCCGCACTTGTCGAGCGTCTTTCCGTCGATTATCATGGCGTTCCTACGCCACTGATGCAGATTGCGTCAATTTCGGTCCCGGAGGCGCAAACACTCCAGATTCGTCCATATACTCCGACCGATATTGCGGCGATCGAGCGGGCGATCGCCACGTCCGATCTTGGTCTGACACCGAACAGCGACGGCAAGCAGATCCACCTGGCAATTCCACCTCTGACGGAGGACCGTCGCCGCGATCTGACAAAACAGGTAGCCCGACGTGCGGAGGAGGCCCGCGTCGCAATTCGCAACATCAGGCGGGATTCTATTAAAGACATGCGCTCCTTCGAGAGCGAGAGCCTGATCACCGAGGATGACCTGCATGACGGCCAGGACCAGGCGCAGGAGGTCACGGACAGTTTTGTGGCCAACGTGGATGAAATTGCAGGCGCCAAAGAAGCGGAAATAATGACTATCTGACCGACAAGGAGTCAGTGTTCCATTGAGCAGCCCCGGTACAGTTCGGCAAAGTCCAGATAACCTGATCGAAGACGCTTTTCCCCCTCTGGCCAGAATTCCCTATCATGTGGGGATAATCATGGACGGGAATGGTCGCTGGGCAAAGGAAAGAGGCCTGATTCGATATGTCGGACATCGCGCCGGTGTCGATAACATTCAGCCGATCCTCGAGGCCTCTGTCGAATTCGGTATCAAGGTCCTGACCATTTATGCGTTCTCTACCGAGAACTGGTCGCGTCCGATTGAGGAGGTGTCGGGGCTTATGCGGCTGCTGGGGATGGCGTTGCGCAACCGGCTGCAAGAACTCCACGAAAACGGTGTGCAGATTCTCCATAGCGGACGTCTCACCGGTATCAGCGAGGAACTTCAGAAACAGATTCTGCACGCAGTGGATTACACCAAACACAACGACAGAATTATTCTGAATGTGGCTTTCAATTACGGCGGGCGCGAGGAGATCCTGGACGCAACCCGTCAGATCATCAGAGATGGAATCGACCCGGATTCTCTGAGCGAAGAGACGTTCAGCCGCTACCTCTATACAGAGGGCCTGCCGGACCCGGATTTGATCATCCGCACCGGTGGAGATTGGCGACTGAGCAACTTCCTGATCTGGCAGGCAGTTTATGCCGAGTACTATTCAACCAAGACATACTGGCCGACCTTCGACAAGGCGGAGTTATACAAAGCGCTCATCGAGTTCAATCGTCGCGACCGTCGTTTCGGCGGCGTGCCGGATGCGGAATAGACTCTGACGCTTTGCAGATTGTCCCAATCCCCTTCTCCACTTTAACCTTGTAGTCTTGCAATCGGATATTGGAAACGGTGAAACGACGAGTCATCGCTGGCCTGATTGCGTTGGTCCCGGTCTTGCTTGCGCTGTGGTACGGCGGATTCTGGTGGGTTCTTCTACTCACCTTCTTCACATCGTTGGGGGCATATGAATACTATGTCCTCATGGAGAGGAGCGGCTACAGGCCGGCCCGCTGGTACGGCTTCGCCTGGGCGCTGGCGTTACTGCTTTCGCATTGGTCGTTTGTCCCTCTGGAGCCGGAGTTTGTCCTGACGTTCGGCTTCATCATCATTTTCATCCGCATCCTGTTGTCTCAGCAGGGTTCCGCCCCGGACGAGGATAGCAGCAGCCCAGACAGTTCGGGTTCAAGCGACCGACATCAACCTGAAACAGAGACCGCAGCGCCAGGGCAGAACCATAAGCCTTTTCGCAATTGGGCGCTCACGGTTGCCGGCGCCAGTTATGTCGGCCTGATGATGGGGCAGGCTCTGGCTCTGCGTCTCCTCCCCAACGGTTTTTATTGGATGCTGCTCGGACTCGGCATCACAATGATCAACGACAGCGCCGCCTATTTTGTTGGCGTCACGCTGGGACGCAACCGAATTCTGCCCGCGCTCAGTCCCAAGAAGAGTTGGGAAGGAACGGTTGGGGGCTGGATTGCGGCTACACTCACCGGTGCTGTGGTGGTATACTGGTCACCCCTCGGCATTGCGGTCTGGCAGGGCGCGTTGATTGGGCTGGTGGGCGGAATTCTTGCGCTATTCGGCGATCTGGCCATCAGCATGCTTAAGCGGCAGATCGGCGTGAAGGACAGCGGCGTGTTCCTGCCCGGCCACGGCGGTTTCCTGGACCGGCTCGACAGCATCATGTTCGTGCTGCCGTTCGTCTATCAGATGGCTCTGCTTCTGGGCGCGGCCTAACCTCATTCATCCTCGGCTGCGGCGCGACCCTCCCACAAGCTGCGCATTTCCGGGCAACGTTCCAGCAGCGGCTCCAACCGGCCTATATCTTCCACGCGGCCCGACTTGAGCACAAGAATCTGATCCGCTCGCCGCAGGAGAGGCCGTCGATGGGAAACGACCAGATAGGTGGTGTCGCGGCGGGCAAAGAGCCGCTGCCACAACAACTGCTCGGTCTCCACGTCGAGCGCGCTGGACAGATCGTCGCACACCAGCAGTTCGGCCTGACGGATGAACATACGCGCAGCCGCGGCCCGCTGGCGCTGACCACCGGACAGCTTCACGCCCCTTGGCCCCACGACCGTCTCCAATCCATTTTCGAGCTGCCCAAGATCCGATTCCAGCGCTGCGGCCCGAACCGCCTGGGCCAGCTCGGCCTCGCCCGCGTCGAGGCCGAGTTGGATATTCTCTCGCAATGTTTCGCTGAACAGGCTTGGCGTTTGCGATATGTATGCGCTTGCCGGTGGCACAAAAAAGGATGCCGGTTCGTGGACAGGGCGTCCGTTCCAGTGGATTTCACCGGATTCGGCCGGCAGCAGCCCCAGCAGGACCCGTAGCAGCGTCGACTTGCCGGCGCCAATCCGGCCCGTCACGACCGTAAAGCTGCCCCGCTCCATACGCAGATCGACATCGACGATGCCCTTTACCGAACCGGGAAAGCAGTAGGTCAGGCCGGTGGTGGAGAGAGTTTTCAGTGGTTCGGTTTGGGCAGGTGAAACATCGTGGGCGGAAGGAAACGCGCCGCTCAGATAGATAGACGTTTTGCGCACGAGGGCGGAGGGCGGCCCTCCCTGCAGCAGCCGGTCCATGCGCTCAATCGAGACGCCTGCCTGTTTCCAACGGGCGAAAAAGGTCCCAATTGTGGCGATCATGTTGGAGATGAAGGTCAGATAGTAAGCAAACAGGGAGAAATCGCCAATCGTGAACGAACCTTCCCGCAGCGCGGAGCCGGCCAGCAGCAAGATCAGCCCCATACCGATGTTGACAACATTGTGAAAAGTCGAGCTGAGAACCTCGTTGAAGATACGATCGCGCAGGGCGTTCTTGCGGCGGTTCTCGTTAAGTTCTTCAAATTGCGTCAGTATGCTTTCTTCCGCCGCCGCAACCTGCACGGCCTGAACGCCCTCGAACATCTCACCGATAAAACCGGTCACATTACCGGTGGAGGCGCGGTTGGCCTCACGGTACTGCTGCACCTTGGTTCTTGCCAGATTAGCCACGATCACGACGACGGCGAGGGGAAGAAATGCGAAGATGGTGACGCGCAGATTGATGCGCGCCATGGTGAAGAGCGCCACCACCCCAAATATGCCTGTTGCCAGCAGAAAGACTGCCCACACGGTGAAGTTTCCCACCTCATCCGCATCCTCGCGGAAGCGGCTTATCGCCTCGCCGGTTGAGCTTGGCAGCGAACGTGCGCCCGGCATGCTGAGAATATGCTCCATCAGATTTTTGCGCATGGTGGCGGCGGTGCTGAAAGTCCAGCGAAAGTATACGTACATATCGGTCAGTATCAGGCCGTTGCGCAGAAGGGCGACGGCCAGCATCACCGCGGCCCAGGCGTTCGGTCCCCATTCCAGCGGAGCCGATGCCGTCAGCGAATCGAAAAAGAAACGAATGATCAACCCGGTTGCCTGGAAAACACCGACAAAGATGAAAATCCGGAGCGCTGTCGTCAGCGAATACAGGCCGGGAAAGCAGCGGATCAGACCCAACCAGGTACTGGCCACCGAAAGAGGCGGCCGCTCTGAGCTCTGTGTCATGTGTCCAGCCCCTCTGCACCCAACTGCAACAGGCGGTGGTAGTGGGAAGAAGAATCTGAGGCCAGCGCGCTGCGGTCGCCCTGCTCCTGGATCTGTCCGTTTTCCAGGATCAGAATTCTGTCGGCCCGCTGCACCGTGGCGAGCCGATGGGCGATGAGAATGCCCGTCCGATTGGTGAGTAGCCGCGTCACAGCCTTTTCGAGGAAGGCTTCCGTTGCCGGGTCCAGACGGGAGGAGGCTTCGTCCAGGACGATAACCCCCGGATCGCGCAGAAAGATGCGGGTAAAGGCCAGGAGCTGCGCCTCGCCGGCAGACAGCCCGCCGCTGCCGACCTGCAGTTGCGCGTCCAAGCCTGCGCCCAGCGAAGCAAACCATTGGGCAAGCCCCAGTTCGTCGATGGCCTCGTTGATGCGCGCGTTGGGAATCGTCTGGTCAAAGAAGGTCAAGTTGTCGCGAATCGAGGCCTGAAACAGCTGTACGTTTTGGGTGACCATCCCCACCTGCGAGCGCAGTTGGCGCAGAGGCCACTGGCGCACATCCTGCCCCGCCACCAGCACACGGCCGCTGTCTACGTCATACAGGCGCAGCAACAGGCGCGTCAGGGTAGTCTTGCCGCTGCCGGTGCGTCCCAACAGGCCCAACACCTCGTTTGGCTCCAGCCGCAGCTGGAAACTGTCCAGCGCGAATTTTTCGTCTTCAGACCTGCTCTCTTCCGGCGGCGCGTCGGTTGGATAGGCAAAGCGCACCCGCTCGAACTCCACAGCCAGGGCGCCAGCCGGCCCGACGCCATCGCTCCCTGCCGCAGAGCCCGCGCCAGCAGCGGCTGGCGGCGTCTCTGGCAAGCGGCTTTCGGTCGCAAACAGCTCTTGAATGCGGGCGATGCCGGCCCCGGCGCGTTGAAACTGTTCAAACTCGCGTGCGATTCGCTCAATCGGCTGTGAAATCAGGTTGGTGTAGTGAAATATCAGGTAGACCGTGCCGATGGTGAGGGCGCCGCTGAAAAAGAGAGAGGCGCCAACGACAAAGGCGATGGCGTCCCCCACCGAGAAGAGAAACCAGGCGATGTTGATCATCGAGAATCCCAACAGTTCGGCCCGCACCGTTGTCTGCCAGAATGTGCGCAAGAATTGATGGAATTGGTAGAGCGTGAAGGTGCGCGCATTGCTTGCGCGGATGTCCTCGGTGCCCGCCAAGCGCTCTTCGACAAAGCCGAAGAAACGGGCGCTGGCCTCGCGGGCGCGCTGCCAATGCGGCACGGCCAGGTTGCGCAGGCGGGCCAACACCAGCAGCGTGATCACAACAAAGATCCCGATGGCGGCGCCAACCCGTATTTCTTCGCGCAGCAGAACCACCATCACGCCGATCAGCAGGAGGGCATTGCCGAAGAGTTGTACGACCAGTTGGGCGAAAAAGCGGGTCAGGGCGTTGATGTCGCCGTCAATGCGCTCGATCATTTCGCCGGGGGTATGCTGCTGGTGAAACGGGAGATCGAGGTGGAGGCAGTGCCGGGCCAGCTCAAGGCGCAGAGCGTTGGTCGCCCGCCAGCCTACATTTTCGGCCAGGACAGTGCTGCTTACGGCCGTGACCTGTTGGACGGCGGCAATGCCGATGAACAGCAGCGCCAGGCGCGTGAGGAGGTCCATCGAGCCGCCGGCCAGCGCCGAATCCAGAAAACGACGCATGATCAGGGGGTTGATTAGTTGGAGGAGGATATTGGCGCAGAGGACAAGCAGGAGCAGAAGCGTCTGCCGCAACTGCGGGCGCAGATAGCGGGTCAGCAGACGCAGATAGAGTTGAACGGACGGACGCATTGCGTGCCTCCTGGGGGAAACAGAGGAACGTCAGAGCAGCTTGCGTACTGCGATCCGAATGTGTTTCGCCCGCTTCCTCAGGCGGAGGAAGCGCTGCAGGCATTTCGCAGCGCGGTCAGGTTTTCGTCAACGCTTTTGCTGGAATTGAAGACGGCGCTGCCGACAACGATGACATTGGCTCCGTTGCGCAGCACTTCCCGGATATTGCCGACACCAATGCCGCCGTCTACTTCCAGATCGCAGGTAGGGTTGTACTCATCCAGCAGCTTGCGGGTGCGCCGTAGTTTGCTGGTCATGGTCTGGATAAAGTGTTGACCGCCGAAGCCGGGATTGACACTCATCACCAACACCTGATCGACAAAGGGCGCGATTTCGCGAATACTTTCGATCGGTGTCGAAGGATTCAGAGCCACGCCAACCTGGCATCCCAGATCGACGATCTGCTGTACGGCCCGATGCAGATGACGACACGCTTCCAGATGGATGGTGATGATATTGGCGCCGGCATTGGCGAATGTATCCAAATATCGCTCCGGCTCTTCGATCATCAGGTGTACGTCCAGGGGCAGCTGCGTGATCCGGTGTGCGACCTCTACCACCAGCGGTCCGAAGGTGATATTGGGTACAAATCGCCCATCCATTACATCCAGATGGAGCAGGTCGGCGCCGCCGTTTTCTGCCGCCTGAATCTGTTCTTGCAAACGACCGAAATCAGCAGTAAGAATGGATGGGGCCAGTTTGACTGCGTGCGCCACCATCGCAAGCACCTCCTCAATTTATATCAAGAGTGGACCGGGCTTCAGGTGCGGATGCCGCAATGTTGCCGCCAGGTCCTCCGGCGATTGTATCTTCACGTTCTTTGGCCGCGCCCATCACCTGAATCAGTTCACTGATATCGTCCAGCGTAATCAGTCCCAGAAACTGTCCCTGATCCTGGACAATAACGACCCGACTCCCCGCCTCCATCATTTTTTCCCATACGTCAGCCAGGGTCGTATCGGCGGTGGTAACGGGCACCCGCGCGCGTGGAATCATCACATCGACGATTCGCCCTTCCTGCCCCCGTCCACGCAGCGTTGCCACGAGGCGCGGGCGTGTGAGTACGCCGACCAGATTTTGACCCAGGTCGTACACTGGAAAGTCTCCCTGGTAGGTGGTCATAATAAAGTCAACCGCCCGGCTGATCGGCTCACTGGTATAGAGCACGTGGGCGTCTTTGTTCACAGCTTGCCGTGCGTTGAAATCCTTCAGAATGTAGCGGCTCTGTACCGCCTCCAATTCGCCGCGGCCGCCGACATAGACGAAAAAAGCGACCAACAACAGAAGGATGCCACCGCCAAAGATGCCCCAGATTGCGAACAATATCGCCATTCCCCGCCCAACCAGAACGGCAATTCGCGTTGCCGGGACATACCGCAGACGCAAGGCCAGCAGGGCACGCAGGATGCGTCCGCCATCCATCGGGAACGCCGGCAACAGATTGAAAATGCCGAGCAGGACATTTGTGCCCGCCAGAGTAAGCAACAGGCCGGCCAGGCTCATCGACTGTGCTGTGCGCATCAGGCCCGGAATAGTCGCCGAAATCGTGCCGGCGCGCATACTCATGAACACAACCAGCAGCGCGATCGGCAGCAGCAATACGGCCAGCGCGAAGTTGACGGCCGGGCCGGCAATCGCGATCATAAACTCCTGCATTGGTTTGCGGGGCATGCGCTCCAACTGGGCCACGCCGCCGATAGGCAACAGTGTGATATGCGGCACATTTACACCGAAATATTTCGCTGTAATGGCGTGGCCGAACTCATGCAAAGCCACACAGACAAAAAGCAGGAGGATGACGATAACGCCGTATATTGCGCCGGCCAGCACATTGCTGGCGTCGCGACTGTAGAGAAACGCTCCATAGAAGAGAATCAGGACAAAGGACCAGTGTACCTGGACATTGATGCCCCAGATTCGGGCGATCTTCAATGAGCTATCCATTTGTATGCCTCTCATCATCGGCTTCTTCCTGGGCCGGTTAGAACCAGCCATCCTCCTCTACGGTGGGCCGCCTCGTGCCGAAACGACTGGCAAGGCGGCCGTGTGTCAGTTCGACACTGCCGCTCAACTGCCGAGCAGGCCGCCCGGTTCGCCCTGGTTGCAGGTGGAGCATGGACACGATGCCCGCAAAGAGGAAAAGCCGTAGATGCCGTTGCCGTGGCCGTCGGCCCAGGTAAAGCGGATGGCGTAGTTGCCTACCAATTCTGCGCTGCCGACCTTTTGGTCGGGGGGCGGGCCGACGGTCAGCCGCAGTAGGTCAGTCTCGGCCTGGCGTCTGTCCTCCCGGCAGGACGCGCACGGACAGACGCTGCGCATCCAGGCCAGACGGAATACGCTGCGATGCCCATCCGCCCAAACGATTGTAAGGTCGCCGGCTGACCGGTCGACGGTCAGATCGGTCGGCTGGCAGGCATCTCGTGTCTGCGCCAAGCTCATGAGCTATTTCCAGCCCTGCTCATCAGAGCCTCCATCAGCTCTATGGGCAATGGGAAGACAATCGTGCTGTTGTTTTCGGCGCTGATCTCTGTCAGGGTCTGCAAATAGCGCAACTGCAGCGCGCCAGCCTGGGTGGACATGACCCCGGCCGCCTCGGCCAGCTTCTGGGAAGCCTCCAATTCACCCTCAGCGTGGATGATCTTGGCGCGCTTCTCGCGCTCTGCTTCGGCCTGACGGGCCATGGCCCGTTGCATCGACTGCGGAAGTTCCACATCCTTCACTTCGACGACACTGACTTTTACGCCCCATGGCTCGGTCTGCTCATCTATGATCTGCTGAAGTTGCAGGTTGATCTGATCCCGCTCGGACAGCAGTTCATCCAGTTCACTCTGCCCCAGAACGGAGCGCAGAGTCGTTTGGGCTATCTGTTGGGTGGCCAACAGAAAGTTGGCGATGTTGACGACCGCCGCTTGGGGATCCAACACCCGAAAATAGCAGACGGCATTGACTTTGACAGTCACATTGTCCTTGGTAATGGCTTCCTGTGTCGGTATGTCCAAGGTGACGACCCGCAGGTCCACGGGCCGCATCTGATCGACAAGAGGGATTAACCAGAACAGGCCAGGCCCTTTGACACCCGTCACCCGCCCCAAACGGAAAATGACGCCCCGCTCGTATTCTTTGACAATGCGCAAAGATGTCCGCAACAGCCACAACAGCACCAGAGTGGCGACGATATAAATCGGTAAGTTTGTGATTAGGCCTTCCATTTGTAGGCTCCTGTCAACAACTCGTGCGTTAGCGCGATGGCGTCTCGGTCCCCATTATATCTTTTACCACACCAGGCGGCAACTGATCTGGAACGTTCCCCCTGTTTGGCCCATATGCGGAGCTCTTCCTCAAATTAAAAGGATGGTTCATCCGTTGCCGCTACGTCAGATGAGGGTTACAATGAGCGTCTGCTCGATTTTTTTTGCTAAAAAAGGATATTCCCGGCGCCCGCGGGTGCCGGCGTGCAATCCTGAACAGCCCGGAATCGCACAGTCTCCCCGTTCTTGTGCGCGATGGGGCGAGAACCGGGAATCAACAGTTCGGACAAGCGCGCCCGGTCGACGAGCGCCGTCGTCATCGACCCCAATTTGGGGCACATCTCGTTATGGGCGCGAATTGACGCAGCCCGGTACAGTCGATATGATTTGCAAGGAGATGCGCGCGCCGGGCGCCTGATGATATCCGCAGAGGAAAAATAGTTATGGCTGAAGATCCTCGCCCACACCTGTCGGGGAAGTGGCTGCGACTTCTGATCGGCGCGGCCGCATTGGCAGTCATCGCGGTTGTCGCTTACATTGGCAGCGTCCTCCTGTTTGACCCAGGCATGTCAAACGTCTCTTTGTTCGGGTTGAATTTCGGGGGCGGCCCCGATGGCGGGGTTGAGGCGGTCCCGACCGAGCCGGTCGCCGCCCCGACGCCGCAAGTGGTCGCCACATTCACGCCAGCGCCCCAATACACGCCAACCGACTCGCCCACGCCTATGCCGACGGACACGCCGACACCGGCGTACCCGGAGGCGGTCGTATCCACGGAGACCTTGAACCTGCGGACCGGGCCTGGCACAGTTTACGGCACAGTCGGCCAGGTGTTGGCAGGACAGCGGTTCCGCATCACAGGCCGCAACGGGGTCGGCGACTGGTTGCAGATCTGCTGCCCGGCGGGAGCGAATCGAGAGAGTTGGATCAGTGCCGACTTCGCGCAGAGCAACCTGCCGATTTCGAGCCTTCCAGTCGTTCAAGCCCCGCCAACGCCCACGCCTACGGCGACGATTGATGCGCCCGATCTCGACGAGGTCGATCTCAGCCTGCCGGCCCCGGGAGGATTTGACACGCCCAGAGGTACGAATCCACTGACGGGTCAACCTTTGGAGGCCGCACGTTGGGGATTGCGACCGGTCATTGTCTGCATCAACAACGATATCGCCGCCCGTCCGCAGTTTGGTATCAGCCAGGCAGATGTGATGTATGAATTTTTGATGGAAGGGTTCAGCCTTACACGGTTCAGCGCGGTTTACTACGGCGCCGACAGCGAGGAGATCGGGCCAGTGCGCAGCGCCCGCCTGATCAACTACTATCTGGGCGCGCTGTATGACGCGGGGGTGTTCTGCTCCGGGGCCAGTGACGGTGTTCGCTATCAGCTCAAGAACAACAATCCACTCTTCCCTTATCTGGATTTGGATCTGGATGATCCGGAGAGCATCCGCTACGCACGCTCTGTCGGCAACGATTATCGCACGCGTCTGCGCACCAGCAGCGAGATGCTGCGCCGCTGGCTGGCAGAATGGGCCGTCGAGCGGGCGCCGTCGCTGCAGGGATTTACCTTTGGCGGCCCGGCTGCCGGTGGGGCATCCGCCAACTCGATCCAGATCCCCTATCCTTCTGTCACGGCCAGCCAGGTGGCCTATCGTTACGATGCCAGCAGTGGGCGCTATCTGCGCTCTTTGGGGGGCGCTGCTCATCGGGACAGTAACAACAGCCAGCAGATCGCGGTCGAAAATGTCATCATTCAATACATTCCTCACAATCCTGTGAATATCATTGAAGACGCCTACGGCAACCTGAGCCTCCTCGTCGAGCCTTTCGGCACGGGGAGGGCCATCGTTTTCCGCGACGGTCTTGCCTATGAAGGGATATGGCGCAACGACAGGGGTGGGGAGTTGCCCCGTTTCGTCGCGGCCAATGGCGTTGAAATTCCCCTGAAAGCGGGGCGGTCGTGGATCAGTATCGTGCCGCTTACATACGAGATCGCGTATCAGTAAACCTCGCCTGGCAAAACGTCGATAGTTCGGCTTCCCGGCCGTCCCGGCGGCAGAGGCTCAGTCAAAGTCATAGCGGTACAGCAGATAGGTTTCCCGGCTGGAGAGACCGAGGGCAGTCAGGAAGCCCAGGCCGGCGCGGGCGGTTGATGGCAGCGGCCCCGCCGTCACCGTCTGCCAGCCGTTCGCCGGAGCGGCCGACAGCATCTGCTGCCACAACTGTCTGCCTATACCCCGCCGCCGATATTCGGGATCGACCCCCATAAACAGGATGCGCACGGAGCGCGGCTGCCGCAGTTCGAGGAGGTGCAACAGCAATCGCCCTGTCAGCGATCGTCCGCCATGGCTGCGGCGCAGGGGGCCGCTGCCGTCCGGCTGTGCCAGGAGATAGCCAACCGGTCTGCCATCGACCTCCGCCATCCATGCCAGCGCCGGACGACGCAGAATCCACCAGAGCAAGAACTGCGCCTCCGGTCCATCCGGTAGGGGGAACTCTGCCCACGCAGGCATGGTCTGGGTGAAAAGCGGCAGTAGATCAGAAGCCAGCTGGTTCGGGTCCAGGGGACGAATAACAGCCGGGCCGGGAGCCGGCGCCGGTCTTTCTGTGTATGCGCCTGGTTCGACCGTGAAAAGGAGACTGCGGCCCAGCGGACGGCAGACGGTCGCAAACAGCTCTGGCACATAGGGTGGGGCATAGGGCGCGTGCAATGGCGGTACGCGGTGAAAATAGTTCTGCAGGACACCTGTGCCCAGGTAGGGAGACAGCCCAACGGGCAGAATCAGACGGCGAATTCCCTCATGCCCGAGCTGTTCCCGCACGGCGTTCAGAAGTCGCTCCAGGCTCTCCCGGTTATTGGCGGCGTGCAGCATAGCCAGATGCGCAGTGTTGTCGGTGCGGCGCGGGTCGATCAAGGCAACCGCGGCGGCAACCGGTTCCTCCATCAGAACGCCCAGGTTGATGTTTGGGAACGGCTGATCGCTGACAGAGGAGTGCCGGCGACGGGGGAGAGCCTCAACCACGATAAAGTGGGGCCGGCATCGTTCCAGGTGGGCAGTTTGCCTTGACACTACGGCCTGCCGCAGCCGGTTCCAAGGCGGGGGCGTCCAGCGGGGGTCGTCGGCGTAGATACGCCACCATCTGCGTAGAAAACCTACGCGATCCCAATATCCTTCGGCTGAATCTACCCGAAAATTGAAATATTGTGTCATACCTGATGCCGCCAAGGGTTAGGGAATGGGGAAAACCATGGGGATAACCCCAATCAATTAGGGATAACTTCTGCAATTATGCGGATAACTCTACTGTTCGCCTACGAACAGAATCTGATCCTTATACTTACCCCAAATTTTCAAAACGTATCAATCCCGTAATTGTAGTAGAAATTCGTCTATGTTGATATTTTTCCTCCCAAGGCACTATATATTGTATCAAGCAGGTTTTTTTTGACTGTTTCACGGGCTGTTTGTGCGGGGATATTCACCTTCATTGCGATTGTCTGCCACTGCCAGATTTGATACACTACCCATTCATACGAGTGTAGCCAAGAGGCATAGCAGGGGTTCGATTGCTACCGAATCCAGCGGTTCGGGCACCAGGAGGCAGTCGGAAAGGCTGGCATCTGCATAACGGTTATCCCCACCAACAGCCAAGCTGAACCGTCTGCGGTTTTGTGTGTCTCCGGCCCACCCTTCCGTCTGTTATTCTGCGCCTGCGTGATCAGTGTTCCCTTGTGTTTCGTCAGCGGTTCCCCACAGTAGTGTGAGGAGAAGTTGTTTTGACTACAGATTGGCAATCCGTACCCTCATCACGCCGAAGCGGCAACCCATTGTACGACCGCGCCAAGCCTGCTGCGGCCTCGCCGCGGTCGCCGGAGACCCCGGCGGGAGATGAGGAGACGGAAGAACAATCCGAAACACAGGCGGGAGCAGCCGCCACTGAAGATCAGCTCCAGGCAGTCAACGACGATCTGAATCCTGAAGAAATCTGGCAGAAGACGCTGCACGAACTGGCGTTGCAGATGCCTGCAACCACGTTTGAAACGTGGGTGCGCGACACATCGATCATCGGCTACGCCGATGGC
Organism: Caldilineaceae bacterium; assembly: GCA_965221345.1. Taxonomy (GTDB): domain Bacteria; phylum Chloroflexota; class Anaerolineae; order Caldilineales; family Caldilineaceae; genus Bin5. Next base: position 1,406,002 of record CBDCSD010000002.1, on the reverse strand, counting down.
GAATTCATCGTCGGGACGCCCCATGCCTTCGCACGAGATTGGCTGCAGGGACGTCTGCGCAATAAGATCAAAGGCATTCTGAGCCAGTTGACTCATCGTTCAGTGCAGGTGTTCTTTCAAGTGCGCCCCCACCCGCAGAAGCAGTCTGAGCCGCCTGAGTCGGTGCCCCTGTATGCGGATGTGCCACAGGCGGCGCCTGAAGCGACGCCGACGCCGGCCGATGTCGGCTCAGTCGGCGCTGGTAGTGGCGACTCTGCCGCCGCGCGCCCGGCGTCCGCAGCGGTCAGTCGTGCGTCGACCAGGGGGTCTTTGCGCCGCGAAGTGGTTCAGAGCTCCGCTGCCGATGCCGCAGCCAGGCAAGACGTGGCGCTTCAGGGCAGCGGGTTCAACCCTCGCTATACGTTCGACACATTTGTGGTCGGAAACCACAACCGGTTGGCCCACGCCGCGGCCCAGTCTATTGTGGACCAACCTGGCCATCGTTTCAACCCGCTTTTTGTGTATGGGGGTGTTGGCTTGGGGAAGACACATCTTCTCCACGCGATTGGCCACGCCATGACCACGCTGGGAATGCAGGTTCTTTACTGTTCGTCGGAACAGTTTACAAATGATCTCATCAGCGCCATTCGCCAGCAGAACACCGAAGAGTATCGCAACAAATATCGGCAGGTGGACCTCCTTCTGATCGATGACATTCAGTTTATCGGCGGTAAAGAAAGTACGCAAGAGGAATTCTTCCATACATTTAATCATCTCCACGCTGGCGGCCGTCAGGTGGTGATCAGCAGTGATCGACCACCAAAGGAGATCGCGACCCTGGAGGCCCGACTGCGCAGCCGTTTTGAAGGGGGGTTGCAGGCCGATATCTCGCAGCCGGATCTGGAAACCCGCGTCGCCATTTTGCAATCGAAGGCCCTGTCGATCAATCATGCCGTGTCGACTGATGTGCTGATGCTGATCGCAGAACGGGTGGAGAGCAACATCCGAGAGTTGGAAGGTGCGCTCAATCGCCTGATCATTCAGGCCCCCTTCCACGATAGTCAACTGGACCGGTCCGTGGCCGAAGGAATTCTGGACGCGCTTGTACCACAGCGACGGCCCCGCGAAGCCGCCAGCGTCGTGCAGATCGTTGCCAGGCATTACAATCTGACCAAGGATGCTCTGCTCGGGCGTTCGCGCACAAAGCAGATCGCCAACGCTCGTCAAGTGGCAATGTATCTGCTGCGAGAAGAGAACGGTCTGTCGCTCATCAATATCGGCGAAATTCTGGGCGGGCGGGATCACAGCACGGTTCGCCACGGCGTGGAGAAAGTAGCCCAAGATATTGAACGGGATGAAGGGGTACGACGAGAAGTTGTGACCTTGCGGGAGAAGATATACGAGCCGCCCGGGTCATAAATATCAGGTCAAAGCAAGTGATGATGTGATTGTCAGCCAGGGGAATCTGCGCTCAGCGAACGGCGCGGGCTCCCACATGCCGGGCAGGGCAACACTTTCCGATCGATAGCGGCGTCGTCTGATAAAGATTTGCCAGGAACACCCACCGCGCGTGGAGAGCAACTCTCTCTTTTTTGAGGCGCTTGCAAACTCCTTGCACATACAGTACACTTAGAAACATAAATATCACGTTGCCACCGAGTAGCCAAGCTGTTCATTTGGTTGCCATCATCTGCTGCCATATGGCAGCGGAAAGGTGGCACGGCGCCGACTGAGCGAAGCTGTGGCGCAGTGGTATCAATCGTTTTGAAAATCTCTATTCGGCTGAAGGCCGGTAGAGCATTGGAGCCTACGATGACGAACAACGGTCGTCAGAAAGCATTGGATACAACTCTCGCCACGCTGAACAAACGCTATGGCGAAGGGATCATCATGAAGCTGGGGGAGGCGACCCGTCTGGACGTGGCGGCGATATCGACGGGCAGTCTGAGCCTGGACATAGCGCTGGGAGTGGGAGGCATTCCGCGCGGGCGCATCATCGAAGTGTATGGGCCGGAAAGTTCGGGCAAGACGACGTTGTGTCTGCATGCGATTGCGGAATCACAGCGGGCGGGAGGCGTCTGCGGCTTTGTGGATGTGGAGCATGCGCTGGACCCGAGCTATGCGCGCAAGATCGGAGTGGATGTGGATAATCTGTACATATCGCAGCCGGATACGGGGGAGCAGGCGCTGGAGATCGCGGAGGCGTTGGTGCGTTCGGGAGCAATGGATGCGGTGGTGGTGGACAGTGTGGCAGCGCTGGTGCCGCGTGCGGAGATCGAAGGGGAGATGGGCGACAGTCATATGGGATTGCAGGCGCGGCTGATGAGCCAGGCGTTGCGCAAGCTGGTGGGAGCGGTGAAGACGACCGACACGAGCCTGATTTTCACCAACCAGTTGCGGCAGAAGATCGGGGTGATGTTTGGCAATCCGGAGACGACGTCTGGGGGGATGGCGCTGAAGTTTTATGCGAGTGTGCGGCTGGACATACGGCGGATTCAGTCGATCAAACAGGGGAGTGAGGTGATCGGCAACCGCACGCGCGTGACGGTGCGCAAGAACAAGGTGGCAGCGCCGTTCAAGGTGGCGGAGTTCGACATCATGTACAACGAAGGAGTCAGCACCCAGGGAGACCTGTTGGACCTGGGTGTCGAGTTCGACATCATCGAAAAGCGCGGTGCATTCTATCGCTTTAGCGATGATTTGCTCGGACAGGGGCGTGAAGCCGCGAAGAAGTATCTGCGCGAGAATCCGGAGACGGCTTCAGAGGTCGACAGGATCATCAGGGAAAGAACAGGGCTGCCAGCACGGTCGAATGCAGAAAAGGTTTTGTCCTGACGAAATTTTGGTACAAGACAACACACTAAGCGCAGATTGGATGCCTTGAACTTATTTTTCTTGTCCCTGTTTATGCAAACATAGACTGGAGTTCACATTACATAGAGAGGTCTCAATCGTCGCACGTGTTGCCATAATTGAAAACGCTCACCACAGCGCTCTCAAATTGGATGCGATTTTTTGTTGACACACTACCGCCAAAAACGGGACAGCAACCAAAACCTATTTATCCATTTTATCAGGGTATTCCCTTGGTCGCTGCCGCAACTGAACAGATAATTTGGCAGACGTTCGTTTAGCTGTTGATCGCCAAGACAGCGCGAGCGTCTTGACGAGTGTTGATGTAAAGCCAGCTGTTGACACGGAAATATAGACTCACAGATAGTCACCCACCGCAACTCTCTCCCATGTGCGATGCGGGGTAAGCCGATCTTGAATCGGTGAGTTGTGTAATGCAACAGCAGGTGTCCACATAAAATCGCCCTAATCGAGGCGCAATGCTGAACTGATGCGTCGTTTTTTGGTATAGTCTGATCTGAGACGAGAACTCAGGCGATACCATTTTGAGGCATTCAAGTCGCTGTGGTTTATGGCCACGGCGATTTTTTTTCGAGCCGATTATGACAGGCAGAATCATCACAGCGTTGCGTTTTCAGAAGAGAGACAAGGAACGAGTCAATCTTTTTCTGGATAGCGAATATGCGTTCCCGTTGCCGGCGGTTGATGCCGCCCAATTGAGGATTGGCCAGCAGCTCAGCGAGCAGGAGATTGAGGAGTTGAAGGCCGTTGATCTGCGCGGCCGCGGCTACAACAAGGCACTGCGTTTTCTGGCAGTACGTCCCCGTAGCCAGGTGGAGGTGCGACGCAATCTCCAGGCATACCGGCCACGGGACGGGCGGCGCCTGAGCGAGACACAGATCGAATGGATCGTCGCGAAGCTGCATGAGGAACAGTATCTCAATGATCGGGAATTCGCCCGCTTTTGGGTAGAGCAGCGCAATCAATTCCGACCCGTTGCACCCAGGGCGCTGCAATACGAGTTGCGGCAAAAGGGTGTCAATGATAGCGTTGCCCAGGATATCATCGACGAAATGAGTGACGCGGCTTCGGCCTGTGAAGCAGCTGCCCGCAGCCGTCTGTACAGATGGCAAGGGGAGACCGACCCCAATCAGTTTCGCAGGAAACTGGGCGGTTTTTTGCAGCGCCGAGGTTTTGACTGGAATGTGGCCCGGGACGTGATCGACCGCATCTGGCGAGAGTTGGAGGGGGCGCGCGAGCTGCCCGACGCCATCCCAAAGGAGCGGTGGGACGGGTAAGCTGGATGGTTGGGCCACTTAAACAACAATGAACACACAAGGGCTCAGGCTTATGAATGGAGGGAAGGGAAGGATACAACTGTATCCAACCGGCGCAGCCATATCTATTTCGGGTTGTGCACATCCAAACCAAGGGGTTCGGAGATGGAATTGTTAACTGTAGTTGCTATAATTGTCGCTGCCCTGCTTGGCGCGAGCATCGTTGGGTATCTGGTATATCTCGCTTATCGACGCGGGTTGGCATCTGGCGCAGGTCAAGAGATTCAGCGACAGGAACTGGCTGTGCAGAGCGCGGAGGCACAGGCGACCCAGATTCTTACGGAAGCCGAGGCAGAAGTTCGACGCAAGCAGTTGGCGCTGAAGGAAGAGGAAGTACAAATACGGAACGAACTGGATGCCACACGCACGCACCAGCGTAAAGATCTGGACCGTATGGAAAGCCGGCTGCGCGATCGTCAGGAGCAGATCGATAAACGGGTCGATCAGAGTGAAGACCGCGAACGCAAGCTGAACCAGAGGGAAAGCGGTCTGGACAAACGAATGGAAGCTCTGGAGGCCGCAGAACAACAGCGCAATGAAGAGTTGCAGCGCGTGGCCCAAATGACCCAGGTAGAAGCCAGAGAGATTTTACTTCAGGAAGCGGAGAGAAATTCGCGACAGGAGCTTGCCCGCACAATTCGTGAGGTTGAGGCGGAGACCCAAGAGATTGCCGAACGCCGCGCCAGAGAGATCATCACACTGTCTGTGGAACGGATTGCCAGCGATCATGTCACCGAATATTCCGTCAGCACCGTCAACCTGCCATCCGATGAGATGAAGGGGCGAATCATTGGGCGGCAGGGGCGAAACATTCGCGCCATCGAACAGGCGACAGGTGTCGACCTGGTTGTGGATGATACACCGGAAGCGATCCTGATCAGCAGCTTCGACCCCGTGCGACGCGAAGTTGCGCGTATTTCTCTCAGCAAATTGGTCTCCGATGGCCGCATTCATCCGGCCCGTATCGAGAAAGAGGTAGAGAAGGCACAACAGGAGGTGAATCAGGTCATTCAGGAGGCTGGGGAGCAGGCTCTGATTGAGACCAATACCCAGGGGCTGCACAGAGAGATCCAGAGGCTGCTGGGTCGTCTGAAATTCCGCACCAGCTACGGACAGAATCAGTATTACCACGCGATTGAGACGGCGCATCTGGCAGCGGTGATCGCCGAAGAGCTACATGCAGATGTAAAGACGAGCCGCCTAGGGGGTCTGCTGCATGACCTTGGCAAGGCGGTCAGCCATGAAATCGACGGCCCGCACGCCATCGTCGGCGGTGAAATCGCCAAGCGGTACGGGCTCAATGCCAAGATTGTCAACTGCATTGCCAGCCATCATGGGGAAGTCGAGCCGGAATCGATCGAAGCCATAATTGTGGCGGCGGCGGACGCAATTAGCGGCGCACGGCCGGGTGCGCGCCGAGAAAGCCTCGAGGCGTATATCAAACGGGTGACGGCCCTGGAAGATATTGCCAACAGCTTTGAGGGGGTGACTCAGACATTCGCCATTCAGGCCGGCCGCGAGATCCGGGTGATCGTGCAGCCGGATGACGTCGACGATCTGCAAGTTATCGAACTGGGGAAAAACATAGCCAGTAAGATTGAAGACAACCTGGAATATCCGGGACAGATTCGCGTTACGGTCATCCGCGAGACCCGTTCTATTGCCCATGCAACATAGCGCACATTCCGACGCGGCTGTATGCATGGCCTGGTCGGACTGACAGTGCGATGTAGATTACAGTGCGATGTAGATTGATGGCGTTGGCTGCGGCAGGGCGGACTGTTACAACATCCGCTCCCTCGCTGGCGGGACGCTGAATTCGTCAGCTTATGTTGACGCGCCGAGTGGGCGTGCAGGCGGCGTCTTATTCCTCGCCTGCGCGCCGTTTGACGGTGCAGCCGCCGCAGGTGCCGCAGCCGCCGTCTTTTTCTTTCTTGCCCGTTATCAGTTCTGACAGGTCGAATTCGGCCAGGACATTATTCTCGAGCAGAACGGTGACGCTTTCCTTAAGCGGGTGCAGGTGACGGATCCGTCCCTTGCCCTGGTGTGTTGTCACCTCTGCCCCGACTTTCGGCATCTTCTTGTTTGCCTTTTTGTAGATCGGATCTTCATAAGAGAGGCAACAAAGCAGCCTGCCGCAGACGCCGCTGATCTCGTCCTGATTGAGGGGCAGTTGCTGATTCTTCGCCTGGCGAATGCTCACCGAGGCAAACTCGCGCAGCCAACTTGTGCAACAGAGTTGGCGGCCGCATTTTCCCACGCCGTCCAATAACTTGGCCTCGTCGCGCACGCCAATCTGGCGCATTTCGATGCGGGTGTGAAAAGTGCGGGCCAGATCGCGTACCAGCGTGCGGAAATCAACCCGTTGCTCGGAGGCGAAGTAGACGGTCAGCCTTCCGCCCTCGTAGTTGTATTCACAACGATGCACCTTGATTTTTAATTTGTGCGCCTGCGCCTTCTCGCGGCAGACGGACACCGCCTCGTTCTGCTTCTCTTTCCACATATCTTTCTGCAAGAGATCCCATGGCGTTGCCCGGCGAATCACCTGCTTGATCTCGCCGACGATTTCGCTGTTGGGAACGTCGTGAGGCGCTTGAACGATCTGTACCAGATCCCGGCCTTTTACCGTATCCACGATCACATAATCTTTCGGCGCCAGATCCAAGTGTTGAACCGGATCGAAGAAATATATTTTGGTAACAGGCTTGAATTGGGCTCCGACTACGATGGGCATAGTAGATTCTCCATTTTCGTTACTGTATTGGGCATTGTACCCGGCCGCCTGCGAGCGTGCTGTAGCATACTTATCAGGCGTGCGGGCGCGGCATCTGCAGCAGAAGCACGTCCAGCGCCAGCCCTGTATTGACTGTATGCCGCAGGTAACCTTCAATACGGCTCAATGTGCGTAGATAGGCCTGGACATCGACGGGGCGGAAGTCGCCGGCCGTTTCCGCGAGTGTGTCCAGCAGGTCGACGTTGGCGCACTGCTCCAGACAGCCGGATTGGGCCAGCATTACATCGCGCCACCAACTCGTCCACAGGCCAAGCAGGGTGAACAGTCGGTTCTGGGTGCGTGCGGCTGCCAGCTTTTTTGCAAAAGCAAGGCGTGCGACGCGACTGCTGCGACTGAGTTCCTGCAACTCCGTCAACCGCTGGCTTCTTTCCGCCAGCGGGTCCGGTTGGTTGATCTGGTCAACGGCCCATCCCAGGCAGCCGTTTGCCAGACGAGCCAGCAGCGCGGCCTGCTGCGGAGACGCTCCCCAGCGTTCGTGCAGCGCGTCTACCATGATCTGCTCCCCGAGCGGACGCAACGCCAGAACCTGGCAGCGGCTGACGATCGTTGGCAAGAGAGCGGACTTGTCCTGGGCGGTCAGACAGAGGACCACGTGCGGCGGCGGCTCTTCCAGAGTCTTCAGGAGTTTATTGGCGAAGCTGATGTGAGCTCTGTGCGCGTCCTGAATCAGGAAGACTTTGTAGCGCCCCTCCATAGGATGCAGCAACGCCTGACGAATGATATCTGCTGCCTGTTCAGCGCGATGAAGGCCATTCTCTCTGTCCGGCTGACCGTGCCGGTCGGTCGGCGGCACCAAGATGAAATCGGGATGGCTGCCGGACTGCAAGAGATGGCATGAGCGGCAGTTCGCGCAGGCATGCCCGGCGACTGCTTTTGTGCAGAGAAGCGACTGTGCAAAGCTGCGGACCAGGGTTGACTTGCCCAACTGGGCTGCGCCCACAAACAGATAGGCATGGCGCAGCGTGTCATGTTGGATACTATTCTGCAACAGATTGACAGCCCATTGATGGCCTACGACCGGGCCTTCAGGCACTTGCATCTCCCTCTGTTCTTCTGTAGTGAGATATCCCGGCATTGTAACATAGTGCCAATGGGCGGACAAGCTGCTTCAAATTTCCGGGTTGCGCTCATAGTTCCCGGTTGCTGCCTGCCGGCGCCCTGAACAAAAAGGGGTGCATCCGTTCTTGGATGCACCCCTTTGATTGGTCCGGCCGGAAGGTTACTTGATTTCTACAGTTGCCCCTTCGGCCTCCAACTGGGTTTTTGCGTCTTCGGCGACATCCTTTGCCACACCCTGCACCACGGGCGCCGGGGCGCTCTCGACCAACTCCTTGGCCTCTCGCAGGCCAAGGCTTGTGACTGCGCGGACAGCCTTAATGACGTTGATTTTCCTGGCTCCTATATCGGCGAGGATCACGTCAAACTCTGTCTGCTCTTCCACCTCTTCTTCGACATCAGCCGCGGCGCCAGCCACGCCGGCCACCGCCACAGCTGCGGCGGCGCTAACTCCCCAGGCCTCTTCAAGCATTTTCACCAGTTCTGCGGCTTCCAGAAGAGTTAACTGGTCCAGTTGTTCTTTGATTGCATTCAGATCTGCCATTGTTAGAATTCTCCCAATTGTCTGTTCTTGTGGGTTACCTGTCTCGACGATGCAACTATGCATTCAGGAGGGGTTGAAACCCTCTGTTGACGTTCAGGCTGCCTCTGCCTGGGCATCGGCGTGCGCATTGACGACCCGCGCCAAGCTGGCCCCGGGTTCGTTGACGACGCGGACGAGCTGGGTGGCCGGCGCGATAATTGTCGCCAACAGTGTGGCCAGCATCTCTTCCCGCGTGGGCAGTTCGGACAGAGCCGCGGCGCCGGTGGCATCCAGAACGGTTTTCTCCAGGATTCCGCCTTTGATTTCGATGACTTCATCCAGTACGCGAATACCGTCCTTCACTGCCGTCACGCCTCTGCCGATATCTTCGCCGACAAATGCGACTGCATTCGGCCCTTCCAGCAGTTCGTCCAGGTCTTCGGTGATTCCTCTGTGCTGCAACGCAAGCCGCATAAGGCGGTTTTTCACGACCATATAGGACGTATCCGCATCTTTGAGTTTGGTGCGCAGCCCGTTGATCTGCGGGACGGTGGAGCCACGATAATCTGTGAAGACGACAGCGGAGGCGTTCTCCAGGTATGAGGAGTACAGCGCGACGAGTTCTTCCTTCTTCTTTCGACTAAGTGCCAATTGAAATTCCCCCTTTCTACAGGATTTCAGCGGGGACGCGGGTAATATCGACCGGTGTCCCCTACAAATTCCGACGGACGTTGCGAACAAGAACGCCCTTGCGATGCAGACAAGGGCGTGGCAAGCGACACCGCCAGACAACGGCGGTCAGGGTCGCTGTGTTCAGCCCTTGGCCGGCTGCGCACTTGGACGCATTTGTATTCGCAGCGCGAATACCGGCTGTCTATGGAACTGAGAATCGTATGCGGTTGATAAGCGCCAATTTTACCGTACAGCGCTTGGCAATGGCAAACCGGGCCTATGCCGCTTTGAGCATTGAGGCTGCATTGACATCGACGCGAATCCCCGGGCCCATGGTGCTGGTCAGCGTCACTCTCTTGAGATAGACACCCTTCACAGCCGTAGGTCTGGCGGCCATAACGGCTTCCATTACGGAAGAGAAGTTGTCGAGTATCTGTTCGCTCTTGAACCTCACTTTGCCGATGGGAACATGGACATTGCTTGTCTTATCGACGCGAAATTCGACGCGGCCCAAGCGGGTTTCCTCAACGACGCGCGGCAGTTCAGAGGCTTGAACAATGGTGCCGGCTTTAGGGCTGGGCATCAATCCTCGGGGGCCAAGCACGCGACCCAGCCTGCCAACCACCCTCATCATATCCGGTGTGGCGAGGACGACATCAAAATCGAGCCAACCTCCCTGAATCCGCTTGGCCAGATCTTCGCCGCCGACATAGTCAGCGCCGGCTTCCTCGGCCAGGCTGACGCCATCGGCGCCGGCAAAAACCAGAATGCGTACGACGCGACCGGTGCCATGGGGCAGGGTTACGACGCCCCGCACCTGCTGTTCGGCGTGACGGGGATCAACACCGGTGCTCAGATGCAGTTCCACCGTCTCATCGAACTTGGACGTTGCGCTCTCTTGCATCAGGTCAACGGCTGCGGCGGGCAGATATTGCTTATTGCGGTCAACCTTGCTGCGGGCGGTGTTGTAACGATTACTATGTGTTGGCATTTTACACTCCTAGTGGTGCAAGCGGGGCACAAGCGGGCACCCCTCCCATCGATGATCCAGTGATTTTTGCGGGGTCACAAATTGATGTGCAGATCCCGCCTATTCGACAACTGTCACTCCCATGCTGCGGGCCGTGCCTTTCACCATCTGCATGGCGCTGTCTATGGGGATATTGTCCAGATCCTTCAGTTTTATCTCGGCGATTTCCCGCACCTGTTGATTGGTGATCTTCCCCACTTCTTCCGTATTGGGAACGCCGCTGCCTTTATCGATCCCGGCTGCCTTCTTGATCAGTTCGGCCGCCGGCGGTGTTTTGGTAATAAATGTAAACGATTGATCCTGGAAAATCGTGATTTCGACTGGAATGACCTGCCCCATCTGACTCTGTGTGCGCGCATTATACTCTTTGCAGAAGCCCATGATATTGACACCGTGCGGGCCGAGCGCCGTGCCTACCGGTGGGGCAGGGTTGGCTTTGCCGGCAGGGATCTGCAACTTTACAATCGCTTTGACTTTCTTCGCCATTTCGCCTGCTTCTCCTTTTACGTATCCCGTTCCAATTGGAGGAAGTCCACCTCCACCGGTGTTTCCCGGTTGAAGAAACTTACCATGACGCGTGCTTTGCCCTTCTCTGCCTCCAGCGTATCGACAACACCCGTAAATTCGGCAAACGGGCCTTCTATAATTCGGACGCGCTCGCCCACATCGAAGCTGACTTTGACCCGCGGTTCGTCCGATTCGATGCGGCTCATGATGTGATTCACTTCGGTCTGACTCAAGGGGCTGGGCTTGTTTCCCATGCCAACAAAACTGGTAACGCCCGGGGTATTGCGCACCACATACCAGCTGTCCTCATCCATAATCATTTCGATGAGAATATAGCCGGGGAAAACCTGGCGCTCAACCTCACGGCGGACGCCATCTTTGATCTCGATCTCGGTTTCGGTAGGCACAACTATCTGCAGGATCCGGTCGGTCATGTTCATCGATTCCGCCCGGTGCTCCAGGTTCTTCTTTACTTTGTTTTCCTTGCCCGAATAACTGTGCACTACATACCATTCCGGTTTCGGGCCGGTCGTTTCCTCATCAGTGGTTGCGGACAACTCATCGTCTACCAGCGCGGCAACCGTCTCATCTTCCTGCGAGTCAGAGTCGGCGCCTGCATTCGTTATATCACCCACAGATTCCTCCTTGCGCGTCACATTCCAAAACCGGCCCTTCTCTACAACAGAAGGGGGTTGCGCCAAAGATGCGGTCTAAAATACTTGTAGAAACAGTGTCACCAGATAACTGAAGAACGAGTCTACAGCAAACAGAACAAGCGCGGCGATAGTGGTGACAATCAACACAACGATAGTCAGGCGGGTACCCTCTTCTCGGGTCGGCCAGGTGACCTTGCCGATTTCAGCCCGGGTTTCCTTAAAGTACCGTACAATTGCGTTATCAGACCTTGGAACAGTTGATGACCGGCTCACGATTGGCTCCGTTTTGTGCGTGAACACAAGAATATGTCCACTACTCCACAAATCTTACTTGCTCATCTACTTCATGTAGCGGTTTGAGCCTTCTCAGGCGGAAAATGACCACCGAGCGGCTGCTGGTGGTCATTTTCTGACAGGCGAGGCAGGACTTGAACCCGCAACCTGCGGTTTTGGAGACCGCCGCTCTGCCAGTTGAGCTACTCGCCTAAAATGTCCGAAAAGTGTTGGTTTTTTTCGGACAAACTCAAATTATCCAGAAGGTTACTGGACGATTTCGGTGATAGCGCCGGCAGCGACGGTGCGACCGCCCTCGCGGATAGCAAAGCGACCGCCGGTCTCGATGGCGACAGGGGCAATCAACTCCACTTCCATCGTCACATTGTCGCCGGGCATGACCATTTCGACGCCGGCTGGCAGGTCGATCGAACCGGTGATGTCCATGGTGCGGATGTAGAACTGTGGACGATAGCCCTTGAAGAAGGGAGTGTGACGTCCGCCCTCGTCCTTGTGCAGCACATAGACTTCGGACTTGAAACGGGTGTGCGGCATGATGCTGGCGGGCTTGGCCAAAACCTGGCCGCGATCTACCTCTTCGCGGTCGATGCCGCGCAGCAGACAACCGACGTTGTCGCCGGCCTGGCCTTCATCCAGCAGTTTGCGGAACATTTCCACGCCTGTGACGGTGGTTTTGTGTGTGGCTTTGATGCCGACGATTTCCACCTCTTCCATCGGATGGATGACACCGCGCTCGATGCGGCCGGTCACCACCGTGCCCCGGCCCTTGATCGAGAAGACATCCTCAATCGGCATCAGGAACGGTCTGTCGATTTCGCGTACAGGAGTGGGAATGTACTCATCCACCGCCCGCATCAGTTCCCAGATCGGCTCATACTCCGGTGCATCGGGGTCGTCCGAACTGCTCTCCAACGCATGCAGCGCACTCCCGCGCACAAACGGAATGTCGTCGCCGGGAAACTCGTAGATATCGAGCAACTCCCGCAACTCCATCTCCACCAGTTCCAGTAACTCCTCGTCTTCCATCATGTCGACTTTGTTGAGAAACACCACCATCGCCGGCACTTCCACCTGTCGCGCCAGCAAGATGTGTTCCCGCGTCTGCGGCATCGCCCCATCGGGTGCGGCCACCACCAGAATGGCGCCATCCATCTGGGCTGCGCCGGTAATCATGTTTTTGATGTAGTCCGCATGTCCAGGACAGTCCACGTGCGCATAGTGCCGGTTTTCGGTCTCGTACTCTACATGCGCAATGGCGATTGTGATGCCGCGGGCCTTCTCTTCCGGCGCATTGTCGATCGCCTCAAACGCACTGAAATCCGCCATCCCTCGCATCGCCAACACCTTCGTGATCGCGGCCGTCAGCGTCGTCTTCCCGTGATCCACATGCCCAATCGTCCCCACGTTCACATGGGGCTTGGTCCTCTCAAATACTGCCTTCGCCATTCTTTCTCTCCTGACTGTTTCGCATGTCTACTATGCAGAATCAAGCAGCCTCGCAACGAAGCTGGAAATTTTCGCCATATACGCTTGCTAAGGCGATCTTCTATGCACCCGGCGGGCAGTCCGCCAAGCCGGTGCAAGCGTCGCTGGTCGGACAAAAGACCTGCTTTCGCGATCGCGCCGCTTTTGCTTAGAAGCACCTTGAACAGTTTTTTCGGCGGCATAGACGCCGCCTCTGCAACCTGAATAGTATACGAAATGTCCTGACGGTTGACAAGTCTGGACACAACTGAAACGGCCAATCAGACTGCACCGGCTGCATACAACTCAGGCGAACTCTCGTCGCAGGGCGCCGACGTCCGTTTTTTGGGTATCAGGCTGATAACTGTCGAACTGCATCGTAAAGGTGCCCCGCCCACTGGTGATCGAGCGGAGAGTCGTCGCGTACCCGAACATTTCCGCCAGGGGCACGACCGACCGCACAGCAGTCACTTTGTTGCTATGGGGGGTCAGGCCTTCGATCTGCCCGCGGCGGCTGGAAAAATCGCCCACGATGTCGCCGACGAACTCCTCCGGCACGACCGCTTCAACCAACACAATTGGCTCCAACAGAACCGGGCCGGCCTTTGACATGCCCTCCCTGAACGCCATGGAACCGGCTACTTTGAAAGCGATTTCGCTGGAATCGACATCATGGTAGCTGCCATCCACCAGTGCGGCGCGAATATCCACCACCGGGTAACCCGAAAGCACACCGCTTGCCATAGACTCTTCGATCCCCTTGCGAACCGCAGGGATGTACTCTCTGGGGATTGCGCCGCCGACGATTTTGTCCTCAAACTCGAATCCCTTGCCCTCTTCATTCGGTTCCAACTCGATATAGACATGGCCAAACTGTCCGCGTCCACCGGTCTGACGAACGAATCGCCCTTCTGCCCGTGTGGCTTTTGTGATCGTTTCCCGATAGGCCACCTGCGGGCGGCCCTCATTACACTGGACCCGAAACTCTCTCTTCAGACGGTCGACGATAATCTGCAAGTGCAACTCACCCATTCCGCTGATGATTGTCTGCCCCGTTTGATCGTCGTGTCGTATCTGAAACGTTGGGTCTTCTTCGGCCAACTTCAAGAGGCCGTCGGCCATCTTGTCCTGATCTGCTTTGGACTTCGGCTCAACCGCGATCCCAATCACCGGGGCCGGAAACTCGATCGTTTCCAGCAAGATCTCGTTGTTGCGGTCGCTGAGCGTCTCACCAGTCAGGCTCTGTTTGAGGCCGACAATGGCGGCAATGTCGCCGGCGCGGCAAACTTTGATTTCTTCTCTTTTGTCGGCATGCATTTGCAAGAGCCGACCGATTCGTTCTCGTCGGCCTTTGTTGGCGTTGTAGACCATACTTCCCGATGACAATGTACCCGAATACACTCGTACATAGGCCAGGCGCCCGACAAAGGGATCGGTCACGATTTTGAAGACAAGGGCGGCGAAAGGTTCTTCCGGATCGGCGAACCGAATCTTTTCTTCCTCTGTTCTGGGGTCAATGCCGACGACCGGAGGCACGTCCAGTGGGCTGGGCAGAAAGCGAACAATCGCATCCAGAAGTGGTTGCACACCTTTGTTCTTCAGGGCCGACCCGCACAATATTGGTACGATATCATTGCCGATGACAGCATTGCGCAGGGCTTTGATCAGCTGTTCGTTGCTGATCTCTTCGCCTTCCAGATAGAGCAGTGTCAGTTCGTCATCGGTTTCGGCGATCCGCTCAACCATGGCGGCGCGCGCGGTCTCGGCCGCTGCTCTCATTTCCTCCGGAATCGCGGTTGTTTCAGGTGTGGCGCCCAATGCATCGCTGTACCGCAGGGCCTTCATCGTAAAGAGGTCGATGACGCCCTGGAAATGTTCTTCCGCGCCCCAGGGCAGTTGAATGGGCAGCGGGTCCGCGCCGAGGCGGTCGACAATCATGCCAACGGTACGATCAAAGTCGGCTCCCAACCGGTCCATCTTATTCACGAAGCAGATGCGAGGCACTTGATATGTGTCTGCCTGCCGCCAGACGGTTTCTGACTGTGGTTCGACACCTGCAACCGCGTCGAAGACGACGATGCCACCATCCAGGACGCGCAAGCTGCGCTGCACTTCGGCGGTAAAATCGATATGGCCTGGTGTGTCGATGACATTGATCTGGGATTCTTCGCGGCTACGGCTGTCAACCCAGTTGGCCGTAATCGCCGCCGCGGTAATGGTGATGCCGCGTTCCCGTTCCTGCGCCATCCAGTCTGTGACAGCGGTTCCCTCATGCACTTCGCCCATGCGGTGAATACGACCGGAATAGAACAGAATTCGTTCCGTTGTCGTCGTCTTGCCGGCGTCAATATGGGCGATAATTCCGATATTGCGGATTTTATGTAATGGTACCTGACTCATCAAATTCACCTGATCTTGTCCTGGTGGGCAGCGTCGCATCCCTTGCAAGCGGAAGCGCATTGAACTGTCGCGCCCCGTTCACACAGGGGATACAACCTGCAGCCCTGCAACGTTGGATTCATGTTGTTCGGCGGCAACCGGGTCTCCTCGAGCGGCTGCGGGCGGTTTGCCACGACCCGCCGCCGGTGCTCTGGCCCCTGACAAACAGACGACGCAACCGTTTCACAGGCACCAGAATCCGACGCGCCCCTTTTGAGCAGGGGTGCATACAAACTGCTCATCCGGCAGCGTCAAATTTCACTCAGCGGAATGCTGAGTGCAGTGCGACATCATCCTGTGGCTCGAATGCGCCGTGTATAATTTGGTTCAGAAGAACATCCAAACCCGAAAAGGCCGGATTTCTTCAACGCTGTGCCCAGCATGGGTGCCGGACACATCAGGAAGAACCAGTTTTTCTGTTTGTGCTGCCACGGCAGGGCTGCCAAGCAGGAACAGCTGCCGCGAAGGCAAGTTTCCTATCGTCTTCTGGCAAAATGGGCAAATGCCTGATTGGCTTCTGCCATCCGGTGCGTTTCTTCACGCCTGCGAACGGTCTGTCCTTCGCCGCGCGCTGTGTCCAGAAGTTCATTTGCCAACCGAGCGGCCATATTGCGGCCGCCCCGCCCCCTGGCATTCTGAATCAGCCAGCGCATGGCCAAGGCCTGCCGCCGGTCTGGCCGGATTTCCATCGGCACCTGGTAGGTTGCGCCACCAACACGCTGCGGTTTGACCTCAACCAGAGGAGTGGCGTTCCTGAGCGCTTCTTCGAAGACTTCCAGTGGTGGACGATTGGTGCGTTCGGCTATGGTATCCAGTGCGGTATATACAATTCTGGCGGCCAGGCTTTTTTTGCCCCGTTCCATCAGGTTGTTGATAAACTTGGCCAGCACAACGCTATTATGCCGGGGGTCGGGCGTAACTTTACGCTTTTCAGGCCGGTTTCGTCGCGGCATTCTACAACTCCATCCTCATAGTTTGCGCCTGCACGCGCCTCTTGAGCAAGGACGCTTTCAGCCTGTCCTGCCTCTCCAGAGTCGGCGCTTAACGCGGCTTCTTGGTACCGTATTTGCTGCGGCTTCGCTTGCGGTCATTGACGCCGGTGCTGTCCAATGCGCCGCGCACGATATGATAACGCACGCCGGGCAGATCTCTGACGCGACCGCCGCGTACCAGAACCACACTGTGTTCCTGGAGGTTATGGCCTTCGCCAGGAATATAGGCCGTCACTTCAACACCATTGGTAAGGCGCACCCGGGCTACCTTGCGCAGGGCGGAATTGGGTTTTTTGGGTGTTGTCGTTCGCACCTGTGTACATACGCCCCTCTTTTGGGGGTTGCCTTGTTTGACCCGCTTTGTGCGGCCGGTCAATGTGTTCTGCGTAAAGCGCAAGGCTGGCGCGGTCTCTTTTTTCGGTTTGTTCTTGCGGCCCTTGCGGACCAATTGATTTATCGTCGGCAAATGTTTCCTCCCTAGTGGTCATCTTAGCCCACGAAAAGACAGTACTCTACTATATCACAACGGTGCTGCTGAAGGCAAATCATTATGGACATGGGTGCATCCCCAAATGAGGGTGAGTTTCTGGCAATCTCCGGTCTTCTGTGGCGGGTGCGGGCGAGACGCCGGTCATCCCAGAGATGCCGACCCCGAACTGGGTCGCGTTCGAGCGATGGGGATGAAAGAGGGGGCATTTTTCAGGTTAATGATACTGAACTATTGCCACGAGCGCTCGACGAGCGTTGCACGAGAGATCCCGAGAACAGGAACCAGCGCCAGAAGAGAGTGAGGTGGTTATGAAGACGAACAGAGATTTGAGGACGAATGTCGTTCGGGAAGATATAATTTTTTAGCGTTTGCAAGTGGGCGGCAGATTGTTCACCCGCGGCCAAATGCGCAACTTAAGTTCACCCGCCGCCAAGTGCCCAAAGATGGGTGGGCGGCGGCCTCAGTCAGCGGCGGCCAAACCGGAGGATTAAGCAAGCGTGGAAGAGCTGGCTCTTCCACGCTTGCTTGTACACACCAATTGGTCTCTAGCGCAGATCGACGTTGATCTCTTCGCTGTCCTCGTCTTTCAGGCTGTTGAAGTCGAAGTCGAGCTCTTCCTCCTCGACGCCGCCGCCAAACCCGGACAGAATTCCCAGCGGGCCGATTCCCATTTCCGCCAAACCGGAGAGATCGGCCAGATCCAGATCAGGATCGTCCAGGTCGAATTCCAGTTCGCTCAGTCCTTCATCGGCGACTTCCTGCTGTTGGGACAACTGTTCAACTGCCTGCTGTTTTTCTTCTTCCCACATGCGCCGGGTACGGAAGCCGGAGCCGACCGGGATCAGCTTGCCGATGATGACATTCTCTTTGAGGCCTCGCAACTCGTCCCGTTGTCCTTGCACGGCGGCATCGGTGAGGACGCGCGTGGTCTCCTGGAAGCTGGCTGCAGCCAGGAAGCTTTCGGTATTCAGGGCGGCCTTTGTCAGCCCCAGCACGACCGGCTCGGCTTTGGCCGGGCGGCGGTCGTGGGAGATGGTCTTGTTGTTTTCATCCTCAAATTGGAAGCGGTCCACCAATTCGCCTGGCAGGAACTCGGTGTCGCCGGTTGCCCGGATCATCACGCGCCGCAACAGTTGGCGCAAGATCACCTCGATATGTTTGTCGTGGATGGCAACGCCCTGGCTGCGATATACCTGCTGCACTTGTTCCAACAGGTACAACTGACAGGCTTCCCGGCCCTGAATGCGCAGAATCTCTCTCGGATTTTTCGAGCCTTCGGTCAGTTGCTGGCCGGCGTTCACCTCTGCACCTTTTTCCACGCGCAAACGGGCATTGGCAGGGATATCGGTCTCCCATACCAAGGTGTCTTCTCGACGGATGATGACCTGACCGTTTTCGGAGAAGATCTGGCCTTCCATTCCTGCCTGGAGTCCCTGCTCATCTCCGTTGCGGGCGATGATCGTATCTTCCTGCACCCGATCATCGGAATCGACCATCAACTGATAGCCCTCGGGGATGACGATTTCTCGCCGGTTGAGTTCGGTGCGGCTCACTTTCAGCATGCGCTGATCGCCTTCCCACCAGATATCAGCCTTTCCATCGATCTCGCTGATGACAGCTTCACCTTTGGGGTTCCGCACTTCGAAGAGTTCCTCGACGCGAGGCAAACCCTGGGTGATGTCATCACTTCCGGCCACACCGCCGGTGTGGAAAGTGCGCAGAGTGAGCTGCGTACCCGGCTCGCCGATCGACTGTGCGGCGATAATGCCCACTGCCTCGCCCTGCTCTACAGTTCCCCCTCGGGCCAGGTCGGTGCCATAACATTTCTTGCAGAGGCCAAAGCGGGATTCACAGGTCAGCGGGCTAAAGACTAAAGCCCTCTCCACCCCATGGCGGGCTATGGTTGCCAGGACGGCCTCGTCGATGACGGTACCGCGGGCAAGCAGAGGTTCATCGGCATCCGGTGGGATGATGGCGGCGGCAAGCGTACGTGTGACCACGCGGTCGTCGAAGGTTTCGCCCATCGCCTTTGAGCTATCGGCATCGATCCAGATTCCGGCATTCGTGCCGCAATCGTCCTCGGTCACAATCACATCCTGTGCCACATCCACCAGGCGACGGGTGAGATAGCCGGCATCTGCGGTGCGCAGGGCGGTATCCGCCAAGCCTTTGCGTCCGCCGTGGGTGCTGAGAAAATATTCCAGCGCGGTCAACCCTTCGCGGAAGTTGGAGCGGATCGGCAAAGGAATGATGCGTCCATTGGGGCCGGCAATCAGGCCGCGCATACCGGCCAACTGCCGCACGGTATTGACACCGCCCTTGGTGGAACCGGAGTGAGCCATTGCACCCAGCCCCTCAAGCGGGCTGAGCAGTTTACGCACTGCAGCAGTTACTTCGTCGGCAGCCCGTGTCCACAGTTCGACCGTTTTTTCGTACAGTTCTTCCTCGGTGATGAGGCCGCGGCGGTACTGGCGTTCGGCCTCCGCCACCTCCTCCGAGGTGCGCTCAACGATCATGTCCTTTTCATGCGGCACCTGAATATCACTGACCGCAATTGTGATGCCGGATCGGGTGGCGTATTCGAAACCCAGATCCTTGATATTGTCTACTATTTCGGCTGTCACTTCCCGGCCCAGGTGCTTGTAACAGAGGGCAATGATCTCATTGACACCTTTTTTATCGAGAAGCATGTTGACGAACCACAACTCCTCCGGCAGCGACCGGTTGAAGATGATACGCCCGATCGTTGTGCGGAAGATTCGATTTCTTGGCCAGTCGGCCCCTAGCAGGCGCAGTTTTCGCAGGGCGTCCCGCACCTCATGCATGGCGGCCAGACCAAACGCCGGGATTTCCTGTATCATATGGCGTTCGCCTTGGGCATAGATGTCCATCAACTCGCCGACGGTGGCGATGCCGTATTCCTTCAAGGCATCCATCACCCGTTCGCTCACCTCTGTCGACTCGATCGGCTGCTCGTCGAAACGCGTTGTAAAGCGCACCCGAATCGAATCCCGCAATTTGATATGACCCAGGCTATAGACGTAATCTGCTTCATCCATTGAGCTGAAGACCGGTAGTTCCGCATCCGGTGTCGACTCGTTCTCTTCGGTGGTCAGGTAGTAGACACCCATCACCATGTCTTTAGAGGGGCCGACGATCGGTTCACCGCTGCTGGGCTTGAGCAGATTCTGGCTGGAAAGCATCAGTTGCCGGGCTTCATCAACCGCAGACTGGCTGAGGGGCACATGCACGGCCATCTGATCGCCGTCGAAATCTGCATTGAACGCGTCGCAGACCAGCGGGTGCAACTGAATCGCGCTTCCTTCTACCAACGTTACTTCAAAGGCCTGAATGCCCAGTCGATGCAGCGTGGGCGCCCGATTCAACAGCACCGGCCGTTCTTTGCAGATTACTTCCAACTCATCCCACACTTCTGACTGCTGGCGATCTACCATGCGCTTGGCGCTCTTGATGTTGTGCGCATAGTTATCCTCCACCAGACGACGCATGACGAAGGGTTTGAACAGCTCCAAAGCCATTTTTTTCGGCAGGCCGCACTGGTGCAGTTTCAGTGTGGGGCCGATGACAATGACTGAGCGGCCAGAGTAATCGACGCGTTTCCCCAACAGGTTGCGGCGGAAGCGTCCCTGCTTCCCCTTGAGCATATCGCTCAGGCTCTTGAGTTTGCGTTTGCCACTGCGGCTGACCGCCCGGCCCCGCCGCCCGTTGTCGATGAGGCTATCCACGGCTTCCTGCAACATGCGTTTTTCGTTGCGGACGATGACATCGGGCGCGCCGAGGTCAAGGAGTCGTTTGAGACGGTTATTGCGGTTGATTACCCGCCGATACAGATCATTGAGATCGCTGGTGGCGAAGCGCCCGCCGTCCAACTGCACCATTGGACGCAATTCCGGCGGGATGACCGGCAAGATAGTCAGCACCATCCACTCGGGCCGGTTGCCGCTCTTGCGGAAGTTTTCCACGACGCGCAGACGTTTGGCCGCCTTTTTGCGGCGCTGCTTGCTCTTGGTTGTAAAGATTTCGAGGCGCAACTCTTTTGCCAGTCCGTCCAGATTGACTTTGGCTACGATATCGCGGATCGCCTCGGCGCCCATTCCCGCCTTGAAGATGTTGCCCCAGCGATCGGCCAACTCGCGATAGCGGGTTTCCGTCAGAAGTTGCATTTCGTGCATGCTCTTCAGTTCGTCCAACTCCGCTTCGGCGCCGGTTTGCAGCCGCCCCCGCTGTTCGGCCACGTCTTCTCGCAACCTTTCGAGCAACTCGTCCAATTCCTGGCGCACGTGTGTCTGCTTGGCCTGGACCAGAGCACGAATATCTGACTTTTCTTCATCGGATTCAAACTGAAGCGTGTCCAACCTTTCCTGCACATGGTCGTTGACAGTTCGTTCATGATCGGCGGTGACGGTTTCATTGGCCGAGATGATGGCGGCGTCTACCCAATCCAAGTGTCTATCTTCTTTGGTTTTCTTGCCGAGATTGCTCGGAATCCAGTCCTGAAGCCGCTGGGCCTGACTGATCGTCTCTGACGAAGAGCGGTTGATGCGCTCATCGAGTCTCGAGACTTGTGACTGTTCTTCCTGGTCAAACTCGTCAAGTTGGCTTTGCGCACTGGTTTCTACGCTGTCGATCTGTTCCT
Organism: Caldilineaceae bacterium; assembly: GCA_965221345.1. Taxonomy (GTDB): domain Bacteria; phylum Chloroflexota; class Anaerolineae; order Caldilineales; family Caldilineaceae; genus Bin5. The sequence continues at coordinate 1,384,259 of CBDCSD010000002.1, read as the reverse complement.
GTGCCTCGTTCTCCAATCGGGCTATTCCCATCTGCAGTTCTTTTTCGAGGCGCTGAATGGCTCGGCCGCGGGCTTCTTCGTTCACGTCGGTGATGATGAACTGAGCGAAGTACAGTACCCGCTCCAGATAGCGGGGGCTGATGTTCAGGAGCAATCCCAGATGGCTGGGAACACCCTTTACATACCAGATATGGCTAACCGGTGATGCCAGTTTGATGTGGCCCATGCGTTCTCGGCGCACTCGCTGCGGCGCTACTTCCACACCGCATTTGTCGCAGACGATGCCCTTATAGCGGACGCGTTTGTACTTGCCGCAGGCGCATTCCCAATCTTTTTGCGGCCCGAAGATACGTTCACAGAACAAGCCGTCCCGCTCCGGTCGCAGGGTGCGATAGTTTATCGTCTCCGGCTTGGTTACTTCGCCGAAGCTCCATTCGCCAATCTGATCCGGGGAGGCAAGAGAGATGCGAATTGCGTCAAAATCTCGTACTTCCATTTTGGCTCCTTTTCGTTTCGCCCGCCGCCGAATGCACAGTAGATGCGGTCGGCGGCGGCCTCGCAGTGGTCAGTAACTTCACAGGCCACCGGGCGCTGTTGACTACTCGCCCGTCTGTTCCGCTGCCCTCCGATGCCCAGGGATGGGATCAGGGGCAGAGAAAAAGTGCGCAGCAGACTGTTCGCTCGCGGCCAAGTGCCCAAGGAAGGGGTCGGCGGCGGCCTCAGTCAGCAGCGTCCTCGGTCGGCGGCGCCCTTACTCGCTGCTGCGACTCATCGGGCTAGGTACGTTCAGGCTGAAGCCGAGGTGCGGCAGACGATCCTCGGCTTCATCTTTGCCGAGTTGTATCACCTCATTCTTATCGTCAATGACTTCGATCGAAAGAGCCAGGCTCTGCAACTCTTTCACCAGCACGCGAAAACTCTCCGGCACACCGGGGCTTTGGATCGCATCACCCTTCACAATTGCCTCATAGGTTTTGACGCGGCCGGTGGTATCGTCCGATTTTATCGTCAGCATCTCCTGCAAAGTGTAGGCAGCGCCGTAAGCCTCCAAGGCCCATACCTCCATTTCGCCGAAACGCTGACCACCGAACTGTGCCTTGCCGCCCAACGGTTGCTGCGTGACCAGGCTGTAGGGGCCCGTGCTGCGGGCGTGGACTTTATCCTCCACCAGATGGTGCAACTTAAGCATCTGCGCGATCCCAATCGTTACGTTGGCATCGTAAGGTTCGCCCGTTTTGCCATCGAAGAGTTTCTGTTTGCCGGTCGTTGGCAGCGGCCAACCATTCTGCTTCGAGTACTGCTCTGCCGTCGCCGCAAATTCTTCGAGCAGCGTCACATTCAACTGTTCACCCGTTGTATAGTGCGCGAGGATGTGGTTGTCGGCGGCCTCTGTCAGGGTTGCGCGGTCCGGCTCGTCCGGCTCGCAGCCATGAAAGAGCATCCACTCTCGCAAGGAAACATAGCGGGCAAACAGGTCTGAATCATCCGATCTGGTTTCCGGGATGACACGCTCCGCTTCATATCCCTTATCCTGCAGCCATTCAGCCAGGGCGGCATTGCGCGCGTATTTGTCGTCGAAAAACAGCCTTTCAGGTTCATAGCCGCGTGGCTCCAACCATTCCAGCAGATAGAGTCGGCGGGCATCGTTGTCGTCCACCAGGGATTCGCTGTCGATTTCCTGCTCGTGAACAGATGCCCAAGCCTGCTGGGTGACATCCTGCCAGGCTCGATCGATCAACCAGGCCCGCGCCAGTTCGGATTCGATCTCGTCCTCTTGCGCGCCATCGAATACCGGTGTTTCCGCCATGAAGCCGAGACGGTCGGCCGCCCATCCCAGATGGGTTTCCAGAATCTGTCCGATATTCATGCGTCCGGGCACACCCAGTGGATTCAGAATAATGTCGATCGGTGTGCCGTCTTCCAAAAAGGGCATATCCTCCACGGGCACGACCCGGGAGATTACGCCTTTGTTGCCATGCCGGCCGGCCATCTTGTCGCCTTCGGTCAGACGGCGGCGCTGGGCGATACTGACGCGCACCATTTTTTCCACTCCGGCGGGCATGTCTTGGTGATCTTCGCGCGTGAATACCTTGATATCAACCACCTTGCCCCGTTCTCCGTGGGGAAGCCGCAGGGAGCTATCCTTAACTTCACGCGCTTTCTCGCCGAAAATCGCTCGCAGCAGCTTCTCCTCCGGCGTCAGTTCGGTCTCGCCCTTTGGCGTTATTTTCCCGACCAGAATGTCTCCCGCGGCAACTTCAGCGCCGATGCGGATGATGCCATCCTCGTCCAGATGTCTCAGCGCATCCTCGCCCACGTTGGGAATGTCTCGGGTGATCTCCTCCGGGCCAAGTTTCGTTTCTCTGGCTTCGATCTCGTGCTTCTCAATATGTACCGAGGTGTATTTGTCATTTTCGATCAGTCGTTCGCTGACCAGGATTGCGTCTTCGTAGTTGCCCCCTTCCCAACTCATATAGGCCACGAGCACGTTCTGACCCAGGGCAAGTTCGCCGTTCTGGGTGGAAGAGCTGTCTGCCAGCACCGTGCCGGCTTCGATCAGATCTCCTTTTTGGATCGTCGGACGCTGATCGATGCAGGTGCTCTGATTGCTGCGATTGTACTTACGCAACGGGTAGGTATGCAGGGTGCCATCCTCCTCCTGGATGACGATTTCCGTATTGACCACGCGGATGGCCTCGCCAGCGTTGCGGGCGACGACTACCTGCCCCGAATCGACTGCAGCCTGCCACTCCATGCCCGTGCCGACAATCGGCGCATCCGGCTTCACCAGGGGCACGGCTTGCCGCTGCATATTGGATCCCATCAAGGCGCGGTTGGTATCGTCGTGTTCCAAAAAGGGAATCAAGGCAGCGGAAACGCCGACGACCTGTTTGGGCGATACGTCCATATATTGGATGCGGTGCGGCTCTTCGAAGCGGAACTCCTCGGCCTGGCGGACAGAGGGGCGCCTGTTGAGAAAGTGGCCAGCCTTGTCCAGCGGAGTCGAAGCCTGGGCGATGGAAGCGCGTTCCTCCGTATCGGCGTTCAGATAGATGACCTCTTTCCCTACGAAAGGACGCACCCGGATTTCACTCAGGCCTTCGAGGGCGGCGATTTGCCGGGCCAGTTCCGGTGTCAGTTCGACGTCTGTCCCCGCGAGAAGCCCGCCGCTGTCGGGGTCGCTAATCTCTTCGGCGAGGATGCGTCCCGTCAACTCATCGGCCTGATTTTTTACCGAGTTGATGATGCGACGGTAAGGCGTTTCGATAAAGCCGAAGTCATTGATGCGTCCATATGTGGCCAGATATCCGATCAGGCCGATATTGGGTCCTTCCGGCGTTTCAATTGGGCAGATGCGTCCATAGTGGCTGTAATGCACGTCGCGCACATCGAAACCGGCCCGCTCACGGCGCAGGCCGCCGGGGCCCAGGGCGCTCAGGCGGCGTTTGTGGGTCAACTCGGCGAGCGGGTTCGTCTGGTCCATGAACTGGCTCAACTGACTGCTGCCGAAAAATTCCCGCGTGGCGGCCACAACCGGGCGAATGTTGATCAGGCTCAGCGGCGTCACCTGCTCCGGCTCGCGGATTGACATTCGTTCCCGCACGACCCGCTCCATGCGCAAGAGACCGATGCGCAACTGGCTCTGAATCAGTTCACCGACCGTCTTGATGCGCCGATTCCCCAGATGATCGATATCATCGGGAACCTCGCGCCCATTGTTGATGTCAATGATGCGGCGGATGACCGACACGATATCGTCGTTCGTCAGAATGCGCGTGGTGAGAGGCGCCTCCTGGCCCAACTTGCGATTGAGCTTGTAACGGCCCACCCGCCCCAGGTCGTAACGACGGGGAGTGAAGAGCAGATTCTGCAAAAAATTGCGCGCATTATCCAATGTCGCCGGGTCGCCGGGCCGCAGCTTCTTATAAAACTCCAGCAGCGCGTCGTCGATCCCTTTCTGTCGGTCTTCAGTCGGATTGGCCGTCGGATCCCGCTCCAGGGTCCCCTCGATGAACGGGTGGTCCTCATTGTCATCAATATCGGCGAACAGTTCCCGGATCTCCTCATCTGTGCCGAAGCCGATGGCCCGCAGCAGAATCGTTGCCGGCAACTTGCGTTTGCGATCGACCTTAACGCTGATGATATCTCGTTTGCTCGTCTCGAACTCCAGCCAAGCGCCCCGAAGGGGGATTAACTTGGTACCAGTCAGGTCGCGGCCCGTGCTGCGATCTTCTTCGACTGTGAAGTAGACACCGGGCGAACGAATCAACTGACTGACAACGACCCGTTCACTGCCATTGACGATAAAAGTGCCGGAGTCGGTCATCAGTGGGAAATCGCCCATAAAGACTTCCTGCTCACTGATTTCCCCGGTGTCGTTATTGACGAGTCTTACCTCGACCCACAGCGGAGCGGAATAGGTGATATCCCGTATCCGGCACATCTCTTCCGTGTGTTTGGCGTCATCAAAGCGGAAGTCGCCGAAATGTAGTTCAAGGTGCTTGTTGAAACTGACGATAGGCGAAATTTCTTCAAAGAGCTCTTTCAGTCCATTGTCGCGGAACCATTCAAAGCTCTGAAGTTGAATCTCGATGAGCCGGGGCAGTTCGATCAGATTGGAAGTCCGTGAATAGGACTTCCGCTGCGTCTTGGCGCCAACACCGTTTCCAACGGCAGTATGAGTCATATAGCGCATGCTCCTTTGCTGTACACTGTCGCCGATCCCTCAAACCTTCACGAATTTCCGTCAATCCGGACTAAATTTCAGATTGTTGAAACGGGGATGCAAGGTCCTCTCGCGGGAATGCATCCGCATCCAAACCGTTCGCCCGCCGCCGAGCGCCCAGCGTTCAGAAGCGCAGGCGGCGACCACATGCCTGTGAAGGACGCGACCACGGGTAAAGTCGGTTGTTGGGGTGGGGTTCAATCTTGTGGGTTCGGATCATGGCTCACATTGCCAAATGGCGGTTCCAGAGTTTGTCCTAATCTTCGCAAATCTTGCTGCCGTTGGTTCTCTCCAACCTGCCGAAACAGGTGAACGGCAAAGAGCGAATTATTCGCCCGCCGCCAAGCGCGCAACAGATGCGGTCGGCGGCATCCTGAATCGGCAGCGGCCTCAGCGGAGAGTACGCCAGATTCTTACGTTCTGGTACCGTCCTCCACATGTGAGGTCTGCAGGTAACAAACGGAACCGAGCCAACCAGTTCTTACCCTGAACGACAAAGTATAAGGCATACGCGACGCCTTGTCAAAATTATAATGTTGACGGGTTCATTCCAGTTTCCTTGAAATGGGGAAAAATTGTGGATGAGGGAGAGATTGGGCCGCGGCCGGCACACCGCCTTCGCGCATTTGGCAACGGGAAAGCAGGCGGCCGGATTGCGGGCAGAACAGGGCCGGCTACAGCCGATGCAATCGCGCCTGGCGCACGCGTTCTGCCGTCATCACCCAAATCCGGACCTGCACCCGAAAGCAGGGGCCGTCCCAAGACGGAGTGGGTTTCCGGCTGTTTCCGGGCAGCTCAACTGGCCGTTGGCGCGGCCGCCCTGAATGCTGATGAAACAGACCTGATATGAGTCCTGGGCAATATACATACGATATGCCTACGATTATGAAGGGCCTATTGTCCGCTCGCGTGATTCAACACACCGAATCAGTCCCGAAATCGCGGCGCGCTTCTGACAAATCTTGGGATAGAATTGCTGGATTTCGGCAAACTGTTTAGGGGCGCGGCGAGCGGTAGATTTACTCCTTGCACCAGATAACAGACTGGCGGAGAGAGAGCCAGAAGGCTGGCCCGCCCGCCCGGCAACGACGACAAAACCATGGGTGTGAAAGATTCGGAATTTCAACATACGGATGCCCTCCTGTTCGAACGAGATCACCAGTTGATCCGTCTTTCGGGCTGGATCACATCCGTTTTTGGCAGAACAGCTTTTGTGCTATGGTTTTTGCTATGGGACAATATGGGAGAAAGTGGTGCGTTCTCCCTGCATTCTGAAGAAATTTCGTCTTGCGCGTTCGTCCACCCATCTGCCGCCGAAATTTTCTTCAAATTCCCTGACACATTCGTTGAAGCGAGATGTTGGATGCGCCCCGGCTCGAAAGGGATGCGCAGAGAGCAACTATTCTGAAAATTATGTTTCTCGGTGAGTTCAGTCACAACCTGGATAGTAAAGGGCGGGTCACGATTCCTGCCAAATTCCGGCACCGGCTCATGCCGGGTCTGGTGGTGACGCGTAACCCCACCGGCGGCTGCCTCATGATGATGCCACTCGAAGAATGGCAGAATGTTGCGGCTCGGGTCAGCGCTCTGCCCCTGATAGACCAGCGTACGGCGCAATTGCGGCGGGCACTGTTCAGTGCCGCCGAAGACCTGAAACCGGATCGGCAGGGGCGCATTCTGATCAGTCAGCGCCTGCGGGAGTTCGCCGGAATCGAGAACGAAGTGATTATCGCCGGGATGAATACATACATTGAACTCTGGGACCCGGCCCAGTGGGAGGAGCAGATGCTCACTCCTATACAGTTCGGAGAGGATCTCTTTGCGGCCTTGGGAGTCTGAACGATCGTTACAGCGCCGACCAGAGACGGGTATGCAAGGCGCCTCTGATGGGCAGGAGGGCCTGCAACACTGCCCCGTTCTGCCGGATGAAGTGCTGACCGGCCTGAACGTCCAATCAGGGGGAAGTTTCATCGACGGAACTTTGGGCGGAGGCGGCCATACGCAACTCCTGTTGCATCATACGCGCCTCGCCCGAACAGAGGCGCATCAAGATATTCATGCAGATTGTTCGCCCGCCGCCCAATGCCCCAGGACGGAGTCGGCGGCGGCCTCAGTCGGCGACGGGTCCTTTGCCCGTCACCAAGTGCCCAAGGATGGGGTCGGCGACGGGCCCTTTGCCCGTCACCAAGTGCCCAAGGATGGGGTCGGCGACGGGCAAATATTGGGGTTGGACGTTGACCCCGCGGCCATCCGACGAGTTCGGGAGCGTTTTCCCGGCGAAATCAGCGCCGGCAGACTGAGCGTGTTCCAAGCGCCGTTTGATCAAATAGATCGAATCGCCCGGCAGCGAGGCTTTACCGGAGTTGACGGCATTCTGCTTGATCTGGGCCTCAGCAGTTTTCAACTGGATACGCCGGCCCGGGGGTTTGCTTTTCGGCACGACGGCCCTTTGGATATGCGCTTTGATCCGTCCACTGGCTACAGTGCAGCCGAGTTGATAAACAACAGGAGTTGGGAGGAGATCGCCGATATCCTGTACCAATACGGAGAGGAACGACACAGCCGCCCGATAGCACGCGCGATCGTGGCCAATCGCCCGGTTGGGACAACCGCTGAACTGGCAGACATTGTACGCAGGGCGGGGCGCCGGCGCGGCAGACAGAAAATCCATCCGGCCACCCGTACATTTCAGGCGCTGCGCATCGCGGTCAACGACGAACTGGGACAGTTAAAGCGGGCCATGCCGCAGATACCTGCACTGCTGCGGCCCGGTGGACGGGTGGCAATTATCTCTTTTCACAGTCTGGAAGATCGGTTGGTCAAGGAGTGGATGCGTGACAACGCCAGGAGATTTCGGCCCGATCCGACTCTGCCGACCGGCGGTCAGGAGCAGATTCCCATTCTGGCGATATGCAACAAAAAACCGATTATGCCGACAGCCGCTGAAATCGAAAAAAATCCCCGCAGTCGTTCAGCCAGACTGCGCATCGCCGAAAAATTACCTGAACAGTGATTCATGTATTCGCCCGTTGCCAAGTGCGCAAGGATGGAGTCGGCGCCGGCCTCACAGGTTCTTGGGTCTCAGTCGCTGTAGCCATTCAAGACTCCGCTATGCGATGTTAAAGACTGACCACCAGGAACTGCCCCGGACTTCTGTGCCCGTTGCCAAGTGTCCAACAGATGGAATCAGCAACGGGCACACCCGCGGTTTTATTGTGAATGTTTCAGCAGGATAAGACATTGTCAACACCGACCATAAATCTGCACCGCGCCGGGCGCCCTTCTCAAGCAGGGGCGCAGCGTAACAATGACGAGCAGGTTTGGCGCCCAGCCGACCAGGGAAGAGCGAGGGAAGAAGGAGGCTGGGGGCCAAACAGCATGCAACCAACCAATCTAGCCCGCTTTCGAATTCTGCGTGGTTTGGTATGGCTTGATCATATTGTTCCCTTGCCGCAAACGATGAGGGGGTATCTCCTCTTTGTGCTGGCTTTGACGGTCGTCTGCGGATTGGCTGTTTTTCAGGTTTGGACCTCGCTTCGGATTACTCAGGCCCGGGGAGAGTTGGATGCACTCCGCGTACAGTACAGCCTCATCGAACAGAGGAATGCTGAACTGTTGTGGCAGATTGGCCAGCGCACAACGCTGGAACAGGTGCAAACGCGGGCGGTCCAACTCGACTTTCGTCCGGCCCTGGAACGCAACTACATTCCGAATCCATATGACGTGCGAGGCGCCCCTGTGGTTGCCGCCGATTCCACTGGTTCGGACAGTCGGCAGCAATCAGATCGGCAAGCAGAGAATTCCCTCACTCTTGATCAACCGCCCGCAATGTCAGGGGAACAGACAGAGTCTTCTGCCAGCGCAACAGGTAGTCCGGGGGCAGCGCAACAGCTCCAGGCGACTCAGACGACGCGCTCTGCTCGTGCAGAGACTCTTGTACCCACTGCGAACGAGCCGTCCTTCTGGTCTGTGACCGAACGGCTCCCTGTAGCAGAGTTCGAGCAGTATGTGTCTGGTTGGCAACAGCAGGTCAACGAACGCTGGCAGGCTGTCCGCCAATGGAGCGATCCGCTGCTTGAACGGGCCGGTGATTTCTTCCTGGGTCAGTTGAAACAGCCCTGATAATTTCCGCCGTCTGTTCCGCCGCCAAGTGCCCGAAGATGGGGTCGGCGGCGGCGAAAGTTGGTGGTTAGAGATTCGTGGCCACCGTAATTTTGGAGACATCCCGCATGCGTGCACGGAACCGAACCGGTCGTCCAGAACGTGGACACGGTTTCGGCTTTTTATTCGGCCGCCGCCAAAGGCCCAAAGACGGGATCGACGGCGGCTTCACCGCCCCTCTCCAGCAGGGGCGCACTGTAATGATGTCGAGTATGGGCGCGTCCAACATTGCCCAAGGCAGAGAGATGCCGCCACCGGCAAAGTCGGTTGCGTCTGTCACTGCTGATCCATTCGGCCGCCGCCAAGTGCCCGAAGATGGGGCCGGCGGCGGACTTGACGGAGGCGCTCTGAATCGGGCAGTGTCCGATCGCGCCCCTCTCGAACAGGAGCGCGTCCAGCAATCCCCTGTGTCAGACGATGTCTCCAAAATATGGCGGATCGGCTTTATCGGTGTCGTGCTGACCGGGCCGCTGCTGCTGTTGATTTTGCGGTTGCTGGATATGCAGGTCATGGGCTGGCAGCAATACGAGCCGCCCAAGGCGGTGGCATCCGGGCGAAATACCGTTGACGACACTACCCCGTGGGGGGTTATCGTCGATCGTGATGGCAATCTGCTCGCCGCGGACCGCTTCACCTATCGGATCACGGCAACACCAAAATTCATTTCAGCAGATGATTACGGCGAAATCGCCCAACGGCTCGCGTACAGCATCGGTGTCCCTCCATTGCAGATTGAAAATCTGTTGACGGAAAACAGCGACAGAGACTATTTGATCATTGTGCCCGATATCGATTTTGAACAGGGTCAACTGCTGCTCGCTGAACGCCAGCAGCGATTGGCCGAGAGGGATTTCCTGCTGGAGCATATCCACATCGCGTCTCGTCCCCGACGCTTCTATCCCCAGGGAACGCTTGGCAGCCAGATTTTGGGATTTCTCAATGCCGAGCGGGTGCCGGTGTTGGGCGTCGAGCGGTATTATCGGAACTTTCTGTCCAGTGATGGCGTTGGTCTTCCGCCAGGCCCCCAACTGCTTCGCGCAGAGCTTGACGAGAACATTTTGCGCTTTATGCCCAGCGGCAATGGCAAGGGCCTGGTACTGACCATCGACCGCACCATCCAGCATATCATCGAAGAGGAGTTGCGCGTAGGGGTTAACCTCTACCGGGCTGGGGGAGGCACGGTCATTGTCATGGACCCAAACACGGGCGCGATTCTGGGGATGGCCAACTGGCCCACGTTCGACGGCAACAGCTTCGAAGAGGGAGACCCCAGCACATTCACGAATGTGGCCATCAGCGCCCAGTTTGAACCGGGATCGGTTTTCAAGCTGATTACCGTCGCAGCCGCCCTTGACATCGACGCAGTGGAATCGTCAACCGTTTTCGTCGATACCGGCACCATCGCCGTGGGGGAGCTCACGATTCAAAACAGTGACCGCAAGGCTGTCGGCGAACTGACCGTCGCTGATGCCCTGGCCCATTCCAATAATGTGATAACGGTTCAGATCGCGCAGAGGGTGGGCTCCGAGATTTTCTACGACTATGTAACCCTTTTCGGATTCGGCGCTGACACGAAAATCGACCTGAGCGGTGAAGCGTCCGGTCAGGTCAGAAACACCGATGCCCCGAACTGGGGCGTATCCGACCTGGCCACCAACAGCTTTGGCCAGGGCATTGCCGTTACTCCCATTCAGATGATCAGTGCAGTGGCCGCCATCGCTAACGGCGGCAAGCTGTTGCGCCCGTACATTGTGCAGAGCCGGATAGCCGGCGACTACGCTATGGTGACCCAGCCGACAATGGTCCACCAGGTTATCCAACCGGAAACGGCAACTCGGATAAGAGAGTTGATGGTGCATGTCGTCAATTCAGGGAATCAGATGGCCCAGGTATCCGGCTATAGCGTTGCCGGCAAGAGCGGTACCGCGGAAATCGCCACTGAAGAGGGCTACATACAGGACGAGACGATCGCCACCTTTATCGGGTTTGCGCCGGCCGACGACCCGCAGATTGTCGTGCTGGTGAAGCTGGACCGGCCGGACCCGGCCATCAGCCGCTGGGCAGCCTATACAGCGACGCCGATCTTCAGCCGCATAGCTCATCGCCTGTTCGAGCACCTGAATATCCCGCCGGACGCTGTCCGGCTGTCGGATGAGAGTCAGAGCATTTTTTGTTTGTCCGCCGCCCAGTGCGCAGAGATGCAGTCGGCGGCGGCCTCTGTGCCGGTTGCAGAGCCTTCAAACCGGTGATTCACAGTTGGTTGAGGGTGGCCAGTGCAGCGACGAGCCAACACTGTTCAAAGGAATCTGATTCGGTGGCAGACCGACCAAACGTTGAGACCTTTATCACCCAGCATACACTCTGGCAGGCGCTGACGGGGACCCCGCCGCCAGAAACGTTGACGCCCCGTCCCATCAGCTGTGCGGTACTGGACAGCCGCGACGTTGAAGCAGGGTCTCTGTTCATTGCTTTCAGCGGCGCCCGCACAGACGGCCACAGATTCATTGGCCAGGCGCTAGCCGGTGGCGCCGAGGCAGTCATCTGCGAAGAGCGGGGCCTTGAGCAGCTGCGCGAAACCGATGCGCTGCTGGTCGACTGCCGCGGCGGACGAGGAGAGGGTGAAGAGAAGAAAGAAGAGAGAGAACAACCGAACCGCGCGCGGCCGTGGCGTTTTCTTCATTCCTCGCAGTTTGAACCCGGCCGCGCCATCGCCTACATTGTACCCGACGCCAACACGGCTTTGCAGGCCGCGGGTATCTTTCAGCGGCTGCATCGCACCCGCCCGGATCTGCGGGTGGTCGGCGTGACCGGCAGCGTAGGCAAAACCAGCACAAAAGAGTTGACTGCATCGGTCCTCGCGCAACGCTACCGCACCCATCACAACACCGGCAATCTCAACAGCGAACAGGGGCTGCCGCTGGCTCTGCTGGGGCTGCACACGGGCCACGAACGGACAGTGTTGGAGATGGGGATGTACGATTTGGGGGAAATTCGCCTGCTGTGCAGCTTGGCGCGGCCCCATGTTGGCGTTGTGACGAATGTCGGCCCGATCCATTTGGAGCGGCTGGGCACGATAGACCGGATCGCGCAAGCCAAAGCCGAACTCGTAGAGGCTCTGCCCAACGCGCAGAACGGGGGCGTAGCTATTCTAAACCGGGACGACGCACGGGTTCGGGCCATGGCGGCGGTCACCGATGCGCGGCCTTTTTTCTATGGCCTCACTGCTGAAGCGGATCTGTGGGCCGACGAGATCGAAAGCCTGGGCATGGAAGGCATCCGCTTCCGTATCTATCATCGTCAGGAAGACGGTCACATCCACAGCCAGCGCCTGAGAGTGCCCCTTTTGGGCAGACATTCGGTGTATACGGCCCTGGGCGCGGCTGCCGTCGGGATTGTCAACGATCTGACTTGGCAAGAGATTGTCACCGGCCTGCAGCGGGCGCAGAGTCAGTTGCGGCTTGTTGTGATGCCGGGCATCAACGGCAGCACGCTCATCGACGACACATATAACGCCAGCCCCATCAGCACGCTGGCCGCCCTCAATCTGCTGAACGACCTATTCACCCGCCGCCCGGCGCGCGCGGATTGTTCGCCCGCCGCCAAGTGCCCAGAGACGGGGTCAGGGGCGGCGAAACGAACGCCCCAGTCCGTCAACGGGCAGTCTCTGAAACACTGCGGCGGCCGCCGCATCGCGATTCTCGGCGATATGCGGGAGTTGGGCACCTTCACGACAGAGGGACACAAACAGGTGGGCGCCCATGCCGCGGGCGTAACCGATCTGCTCGTTACAGTCGGCGGACTGGGCCGGATTATCGCCGATGAGGCCCGAAGGGCAGGCCTTTCCTCACAAGCTGTGTACGCAACCGACGATTTTGAGACGGCTGTACAGATTCTGAAGGGGCTGGCACAACCGCAGGATCTGTTGCTCGTCAAAGGCAGCCGTGCAGTGGGGATGGACCGAATTGTCGCCGAGATTTCACGAGAGCCGGCAACAGTTGCAGCGACAGACCTCGCCCGCCGCCAAACGCCCGATGATGGGGTCGACGGCGGCCTCCTGGAAGGTTAAGAGGTTCATTGATGGAATCTCCGCTGGTGCTGGGGACACTCAGCTTCTTCATCGCCGTGATCTGGGGGCAGCCACTGATCGCCTTATTGAAACACCATCGATTCGGCAAGCAGGTGAGGAGGGAAGGGCCGGATTCGCATCAGGAGAAGACGGGGACGCCAACGATGGGAGGACTGTTATTTGTGGTACCGGTCCTGCTGATCACGGGGGCGCTCAATCTGGCGAATCTGCTTGGTTTCACGCTGATAGGCAAGAGTACACTGTTGCTCTTTTTCTGTCTGGCGGCGCACGCGACACTGGGAGCTGTCGATGACTGGCTGGGACTCCGCGGCAGGGGGAAGGGGATGTCGGCGTGGATGAAGAGCGGTTTCCAGTTTGTGTTTGCGGCGATTATTGTGGGCATTCTCTATTTCGGGCCGCCCGATCTGTACTATGTAGGCGTGCCTGGCATAACCGAATGGGTTTCGATCGGCTGGCTGTTCATTCCGGTGGGGATTTTTATCATTATCGGATTCAGCAATGCGGTAAATCTGACGGATGGACTGGACAGTTTGGCGGGGAGCATCAGCAGTATTTCGTTTGCGAGCTATGGGCTGATCGCATACAGGCAGGGGCAGACCTATCTGGCGGCTTTCTGTTTCACGGTGGTGGGGGCTCTGTTTGCATTTCTCTGGTTCAATGCCCATCCGGCACAGATCTTTATGGGTGACACCGGAAGCCTGGCTTTGGGCGCAACGCTTGCATTAGTGGCGCTGATGACCGGTCAATGGCTGCTACTACCGGTGGTAGGGTTCGTATTTGTCGCCGAAACGGTTTCCGTATTATTGCAGGTGGCGTCTGCAAAGTTCAGCCGCCGCTACCTGGGTCGTGATATCCGCATGTTCAAGATGACTCCGATCCACCATCATTTTGAGTTGATTGGTTGGAGTGAAACACAGGTCAAAGAGAGATTCTGGATAGTCGGTGTGCTGAGTGGGATGCTGGGGGTGGCCCTGGCGCTGTGGAACGGGTGATCGCCGACTACACCGGTTTCATGCTGGCGACTGCACCTCAATTCTTAGTGGCCGGTTTTCAGCTTTTGGTAACTGCCGGGGGGCAAGGCGCTGACCAAAATCTGGAAACTGGAAGGAGAATAAATTCGTGATTGCCAACGGCGTAGAGTTCAACTTTGAAAAACGCAATGTCGTTATTTTGGGGATGGGCCGTCAAGGATTGGCTTTGGCCCGTTTCTTCGCGGCAGCAGGGGCAAACGTAACGATCAGCGATGCCGCGCCGGCCGAAAGGTTGGCGGAGGAGTTGGATCAGCTGGGTGATTTGCCCGTTGTGCTGGCCTTGGGCGGTCACTCGCCTGACCTGCTGGATGACTGCGATCTGCTCTGTCTCAGCGGCGGCGTGCGGCTGCAAACGCCACTGGTGCAGGATGCAATTCGTCGCGGCATCCCTCTGAGCAATGACAGCTTGCTGACAATGCAATTGGCGCCCTGCCCTGTCATCGCCATCACCGGCAGCAGCGGCAAGACAACAACGACAACGCTCGTCGGAGAAATGTTGCAAGAGACTGTCGACGGCGCTTGTACCGTCCACGTTGGCGGCAATATCGGTACGCCGCTGGTGGACCGCCTCGATACGATTCGGGAAGATGACATGATGGTGCTGGAACTGAGCAGTTTTCAACTCGAACTGTTCGACCCGAAGGTGGCCTATGGGCCGCTGGACCGGCTGGGGCCGGACGTGGCCGCCATCCTCAATATCACGCCCAATCACCTGGATCGGCATTCCTCAATGGCCGACTATGTTCAGGCTAAATCCAATCTGTTGCGCCATCTGAAGCCGACCAGTGTAGTGGTCTTCAATGCCGATGATCCGGTGGCTGGCCGGATGGCCGGTTGGTATGATGAAGAGACGCCGGTTCCCAACGACTGGGAACTGGACTCTCTCCTGGCGCAATGCCGTTCTGCCCTGTGCAAAGACCGGCGGCTCATCGCTTTTACCACCTCTGCGAGCCGAAGCCGGCGCACGTCGCTCCGTTTTCCAAAGCAAGGTTATGCCGAGGCTCTGCCGCGGCGGGCGTCCGGCAGCGGTAATTCCCATGCGCTGGACGTCGGGGCCTGGGCATCCGAAACGACCGAAGACCTGGTTTTCGAAGGCCGGCCCTTCTGCCGCCGCACCGATGTACGACTGCGGGGAGAGCACAATATCAGCAACCTGTTGGGCGCGGCGGCCATTAGTGGAGCGGCCGGCGCATCTGTAGAGGCGATAGGGCGCGTTGCCCGCTCCTTTGCCGGAGTACCGCACAGGCTGGAGGAGATGGGGTCCAAGGGCAACGTCGTCTGGATCAATGACAGCATCGCGACTGCGCCGGAGCGGGCCGTCGCCGGGCTTCAGGTCTTCCCTCCGGGCGCGCAGACGCTCATTCTCCTGGCCGGCGGCAAAGACAAGAATTTACCCTGGGATACTTTTGCCGATGAAGTGCTGGACCGGGTCCAATGTTTAATCGGGTTCGGGGAAGCGGGGTCAATGATCGCCGACAAGGTGAGGGAACGGGCCTCGTTCCGGCGTATATCCGCTCCCTGTTGCGCGGTTGTGCAGCGCCTGGATGAGGCCGTTGTCCTGGCCAAGCAGACGGCGACGCCGGGTACGGTTGTGCTGTTTTCGCCGGGAGGCACCAGCTACGATGCCTACAAAGACTTTGAACAGCGCGGGGAGCATTTCCGCAATTTAGTGGTTAGTGGCTAGTGGCAACGGCAGTTTGCCGGCCTTCTGATACGAACCAACTGGCTACTGCACGTTTTTGCGGACGAAAGAGGAACGACAATGGCGCTACAGATCAACCAAGGAAAACAGATGGGCAGGAACGGGCCCGGCTTCGATTGGGCGCTGGCCACGGTCCTGACTTGCCTGATTCTGTTCGGGTCTGTAATGGTCTTCAGTGCCAGTTACCCCTGGGCGCTGGAAAACCGGGAATCGCCCTTCTATTACGCATTGCTGCAAATTCGCTGGCTGGGGGTTGGTCTGGCGGCCTTGGTCGGCGCTGCGCTTGTTCCCTACCGGATATGGGAGCGGTGGAGTATACCTCTGATGGCGCTGGGGTTGATTTCCCTGATGGCCGTCCTCTTTTACGGCGAAAACCGCTTCGGCGCCACCCGTACCTTCGGCGGCCGCATACAACCCAGTGAACCCGTCAAAGTCATCGTTCTCATCTACATCAGCACCTGGCTTGCCAGCAAAGGCAGTCGGATCAAAGAGATCAACTATGGGCTAATCCCCTTTGGTGTGCTGATGGGGATCGTGACGGGGCTGATCGTGGCGCAACCGGATATCAGTACAACGATTCTGATCGTTGCCACCGCGCTGATCATATTTTTCCTGGCGGGCGCTGAGTTGAAGCAGCTTATCCTGGGCGGGTTTGTGGCCATCGTCACGTTCTGGCTGGTGATTACCCGCAACAGCTATGCCAGCCGCCGGGTCAGCGCGCTGCTGGAGTCGATCCAGTCTCCTCTGAACAGTCCTGAGTGGCAGATCCGCGAAGCCAGCACGGCGATTGTCAGGGGCGGCCCGCTCGGCGTGGGACTGGGCAACAGTACCGAAAAGTTGCCCGGCAGGTTGCCCCTGAGCTGGTCGGACAATATTTTTGCGGTGATCGGCGAGGAGATGGGGCTGCTGGGCACGCTGCTGGTGATCCTGCTCTTCACGTTGTTTGTCTATCGAGGTCTGCGCATCGCCAGTGAATCGCCGGATATCTTCGGCTCTTTGCTGGCAGTGGGCATCACCGCGCTCATCATCTTGCAGGCCACAATTCACATCGCGGTAGCGGTGGCCGTCGCTCCTCCCACCGGCGTAACACTACCGTTCGTCAGCTTTGGTGGCAGTTCTCTTGTCACGTCAATGGGAGCTGCCGGCATACTGCTGAATATCAGCAGGTATCGCGGTCAACCCCCTCCCACCGCGCCCCGTCGCGGCGAAACCGGCGCACGCCCTCACCCCACGGCGGGCGACCGGCATAGCGGGGGCCTATTCAACGTATTGGGGTCAAGCAAATCTGGGGCATCCTCTGGCCCCCCAGGGCAAACAGCCCATGCGCCTTCTAATTTCGGGTGGTGGAACCGGGGGACACGTATATCCGGCTCTCGCCGTCGTCGAACAGCTACGAACCAACGCTCTGACCGCCGCGCCCGCTCAGATTAACCCGGCACTGCTGTGGCTGGGGAGCCGGACCGGCATCGAGCATCCTCTTGTACAGGACGCTGGAATCCCCTTCCACAACATTCAAAGCGGCGCACTGCGAGGACGCAATCCATTGATGGCAATACGCAATCTGGCCAAAATGTTGGCAGGCATACGCCAGTCTTTGCAGGTTCTCGACGAGTTTCGCCCGCAGGTATGTTTTGCGACCGGGGGCTATGTGATGGCGCCGGTCGCGATAGCCTGTCGACTTCGATCGGTGCCAGTGATGATCTATCTGCCGGATATGACACCCGGCCTGGCGGTGCGGTGGCTCAGCCGACTGGCCCAGCGGGTAGCGGTTAGCTTCCCCGAGGTGGCCGATTTCTTTGGCCAAAAGGCGGTGGTCACCGGCTACCCCGTCCGCGCTGAAATTTTGAAGGCGATAGAGGACAGACAGGCAGCCCGGCAGAAGTTGACCCGGAAACTGGGATTGGAACTGGAGGATGAACTGCCTCTGCTGCTGGTGTTCGGCGGCAGCCAGGGCGCGCGCAGCATCAACCGGGCTGTCTGGCAGACGGCGCCGGCCCTGTTGCCCGCCTGCCAGATTCTGCACGTTGTCGGTACGCGCGACTGGCTCTTGCTGGAACAAGAAGGGCCGGGTCTGTCGGATAGCCCACTGGCCGGCCGCTATCATCCCGTGGCCTATCTGCACGAGGAGATGGCTTGGGCGCTGGCCAGCGCAGACCTGGCGGTAGCCCGTGCCGGGGCCAGTGTGCTGGCCGAGTTTCCGCTGGCGCGTCTGCCGTCGGTGCTGGCGCCCTTGCCTGGCGCCGGCTCCCACCAGGTCCCCAATGCACAGAAACTGGCGGAATCTGGCGGCACTATCATCGTCGAGGACGGGCGGCTGGCGGAAAGGCTGGAACCGACCATAACGGCGCTGCTGGCGGATGCGAGTCGACGGCTCGCTATGGGGGCGGCGGTCGGCGCTTTGGCCCGACCTCAGGCCGCAGACAATATCGCACGCGAACTACAGCGGCTCGCGGCTCATGGCTAACGCTTGTTTTCAGCCACCGGTATTTTGGGAAACTTTTGCTAGTTTCGTGCGACCCTGTTGGTTCTGGGCCGCCCAGTGTGTAGTTGGAACAGGTCGGATAAACCAAATGTCATCTTGTTCTTACGGTGTCTTCGGCGAGCTTGCTTCTGGATTGCGACCACGGAACGCCACAGGCCCGTTGGCCCTGGCCCCGAATGCGCAGTTGGCTTGGGCCTGCGGCAATACCGGGCCAGCTTTGGGCGTGTTCCGGCTTGTGCGTGTCCCCTCCCAGGGGGTTCATGCTGCCATCGATGCCGCCCTGCCTTTGCCGATCTGTCATTACTTTCGTTTGTGGGTGAGTCGCCCGGCGCGGCGACAATTTTCGAGCGTGTGCACTTAGGAATTCTGCGTTACATTCCACCAGTATGAAAGCATACAAATGAGCGAATCTACTCCAGGCACAGTCGCATTTGTACTCTACGTTCTCCTCTTTGGTTGGATCGGCTTTCGGCGGGGTCTGTTCCGTGAGTTGTCGGTGCTGATCGTCTCGATCGGGGGCTTCTTCCTGCTGCAACAAAATCAGGGCCTGGCCCTGGATATCGTAAGGCAGGCGTTGGGCGTCCTCCTGGGTGTCATCAGTGTGGGCGCAAAGTTGCTGGCCTCGCTGCGCGCAGGGGGCGCGGCGGGAGGCAGCGAACCGGTGTATACGCTAGGCCCCTCGGATTGGCTCTCCGATGCGGACCAGCCGACGGTTTCGTTTCTGGTCTGGTCGGGGCTGCTGCTTTTTACCTACATACTGACCAACAAGGCGATCTCCGACAGGCAGAGCTCATCGGGTCTCTTGGCGGCGCTGCTAGGCATTGGCAACGGACTGTTCTACATTCCTACTTTTGCGCCGCGGCTGATGGCCTTCATTCCGGAGGTCGGGGTTGCGTCAGTCTCATCTCCCGGCACGGGGATGGAGGGGCTTCTGCGCAGCGTGACCGACATGATGCAGTCCAATTTCGGCATGATCTGGGAGGCATTGGGGCCTCAACAGCCAATTCTGGCCGCGATTGCGTTGACGGTGCTGCTTGTGGCCGTGATCGGTACATTGCGACGCGGCCAAAGTTAGTCGAGCGAATCATGAACTGCGTTGTGACCAACCACTAAATTATTATGGGTCTGATCGAAGTTTATTTTGGATCTATCGCTTCCATCATTACATTGATTGGCCTTGCCCAAGGCTATGCGCGGGAATTGGGCAGGTCGATGATCATTATCGTCGCGATTTTTCTGCTGCTATACGTCGAGGACCGACTCACTCCGATCTTAAGCAGTGTATGGCAAATGGTATTTCCAACTGAAGATCTGGGTGCCCAGCAACTATTCCTGAGCAATTTCTATCTGGTCATATTTGTTGGTACGATTTTTGCCGGCTATGCGGGGCGGGTTATCACGTTCGGCGGCCAGCAATGGCCGATGCCCCACGGCGCGATTCTCAGTTGCCTGGTCGGCGCCATCAACGGTTATCTGATCAGCGGCAGCCTCTGGTACTACCAGCACAAATACGACTATCCACTCTCCACCTTGGGATGGATAAGTCCGGACCTGTCGCCGCTCGCTGTCGAACTGGTGGGTTATTTGCCCCAGAATATCATGCCATCACCGACGCCGTGGGTAATTCCGATCGCAATACTGCTGCTGATGCGGGTGCGGGGATGAAGGTTGGATGCGCCCCTGTTGAAGAGCGGCGCCGCCGCAGCGAAGGAGGCACCGATGCGGAGTGACAGGTGGCAGAAGCAGTTGCAGGAGGCGCTGGACGCGTCTCCACCCAAGAGGGGTGGGGAGGATGCGGAGCTGCGGGTGCATCTGATTGGGATAGGCGGCGCAGGGCTTTCCGCCATCGCGGTTGTTCTCCTGGAACGGGGCATACGCGTTAGTGGCAGCGATCGCCAGGAGAGCGAGCGCACGCGCCGGCTGGCTGCGGCCGGTGCGAAGATTTTCGGGCGGCAGGGAGCGGCGGCAGAGTTGACCGGACTACCCGCCCGGGAACGCCCGGACGTGGTTCTGATCAGCAGCGCGGTCGACGAAACGAACCAGGAACGACAGGCCGCGCAGATGCTGGGGATACCGATCGTCAGACGGGAGTTGTTTCTACGTCCGCTGCTGGCCGACCGCGATGTAATCGCAGTCTCTGGCACGCATGGCAAGAGTACGACAACAGCGATGATCGTGCAGACGCTGCACGCAAGCGGTTGCGATGCCGGCTATATCATCGGGGCCGACCTGCCGGGATTCGGCAACGCCCGCGCAGGGACAGCCGCCGCGTTTGTGATCGAAGCGGATGAATATGACCGCATGTTTCATGGGTTGACGCCGATGGTGGCGGTCGTGACCAATGTGGAGTGGGACCACCCGGACTGCTATCCGACGCCTACCAGCTTTGTCGACGCTTTTCGCCAGTTTGTGACGCAGGTGCGCGCTGAGGGATGTGTGGTCTCGTGCGGGGATGATCCCGGCGCGGAGGCGCTGCGCACAGGACGCGCATCCGGCTGCGGTTCGGCCTGGCTGACGTATGGTTTGCATGACGGGTGTGACGTGCAGGCGATCGGAGAGACAGTGGGCGGAAGCGGGGGCTATGCCGCCACGGTGCAGAGTGAAGGCAACTCGATCGGCCGCCTGCAACTGCAAGCGCCGGGCATCCACAACCTGCGCAATGCCCTGGCGGCGCTGACCGTCGCCCGGCGTTGTGGTGTGCCGACGGCGCAGGTCCTGGCGAGCCTGCATCAATATACGGGCATCGGCCGGCGTTTTGAACTGAAGGGGACGCGGCGGGGCGTGACGGTCGTCGACGATTACGCGCATCACCCCACCGAAATCCAGGCGACCCTGGCCGCGGCCCGCAACCGTTTCGGCGAGCGACGCATCTGGGCTGTCTTTCAGCCCCATACATTCAGCCGCACCAGAGTGATGCTGGACAGAATTGCTTGCAGCTTCGACAACGCGGACGAGGTGCTGGTGACCGATATCTATGCTGCCAGAGAGAGCGGCGACAGGGCAATGGCGGCAGCGGAGGTCGCGGCCGCCAGCCCCCATCCTTCGATCCGCCACAGCGGTGATATCGAGGATACGAGCGCTCTTCTCCACGCCGAAGTGACCGCCGGCGACGTGGTTCTGACACTGGGCGCAGGCACAAGCCACCGCATCGGTGAGACGCTGCTGGAGAGCCTGGGAACTGATGGCTGAAGGTGGGAATGCGCTGCCGCTTGTGTTGATCGTATGCGGGGCGCCGGGCACGGGCAAAACGACATTAGCCCGCAAACTGGCCCCGGCTTTGAGTCTGCCCTTGATCGCGCGCGACGATCTGAAGGAGTCGCTTTTCGAGACGCTGGGCTGGTCAACGGTGGAGTGGTCGGAGCGGCTTGGTGGGGCAACATATGAACTGGTCTATCTGTTGATTGAACGCCTGCTGGAGGCCCGATGCTCGCTGCTCGTGGAAACGCCTTTTGATCCGGACTGGGCAAATTCTCGGTTCCAGGCATTGCGGGCGCGCCATCCGTTCCAGCCGGCGCAGGTGATCCTTTCCGCGCGGGCTGATCTGCTGCGTCAGCGCTATGCCAGACGGGTGGACAACGGCGAACGACACGCGGGGCATGTGGATCGATTGCGGATGGGCCAGTTCGACCCTGTGGAGTTGGGGCAGCGCAATCGTCCCCTGGACCTGGACGGGCCGGTATTTCACGTCGACACGAGCGATTTCGCTGCGCTGGATTTTGACCGGCTGGTGAGGCAGCTGCGCACCTTGAGAGGAACCTGATCAGGAAGCGACCGTACCCGACATCATGGCAACAGTAACGGCTCCGGCCCATCCAAAGCGAGATATCAGCGCATCCGCTCTCGAGCAGATCGAGGCGCTTGGCGTGCAAATCCGGCAGGACCACCCGTTGGCGAACTTGACGACGATCAAGGTAGGCGGCCCGGCCGATTATTTCGCGGCAGTCACGGATACGCATAAGCTGCTGAAGCTGGTGCGCTGGGCCAGGGCGAACGACCTGCCCTACCTGATTCTGGGCGGCGGCAGCAATGTATTGGTCAGCGACCGGGGCGTGCGCGGGCTGGTGATCCATAACCGCTGCAAAGCTGTGCAGGTGCAGGAAGCGCCCTGCTGCGATTACCCCAAAGACACTCGTCCCTTCCTCTTCGCCGAGAGCGGCGCGCTGATGGCCGGCGCGGCCCGAACCGCCATCAACGCCGGGCTGACCGGTCTGGAGTGGGCGGTGAGTGTGCCCGGATCGGTCGGCGGGGCAGTGGTCAACAACGCCGGCGCGCATGGTGGGGAAGTGAAGGATACCTTGTGGGATGTCTTGCTGCTGGACGACCGCGGCGATATCCAGGTCTGCCGCGTGGAAGATCTGGCCTACTCCTACCGTCAAAGCAGCTTGAAACGGGAGGGAACTGCCGGCGCCGGTTTTGGTCCCGTCCTGTTGAGCGCAAATTTTCGGCTGCATACCGGCGACCGGGATACGATTCGCGCCGCGGCCCAATCTTTCCTCGGCCATCGACGCAGCACGCAGCCGGTGGAGCCGTCATTGGGCAGCACATTCGTCAACCCGCCAGGCGACTTTGCCGGGCGCCTGATCGAGGAGGCCGGGCTGAAGGGGTTTCGTCTTGGCGGCGTCGAGGTCAGCTGTACGCACGCCAATTTTCTCATCAACCCCGGCGGCGTCGGCGCGGCGACAGCAGCCGATGTCATGGCGATGATCGAACATATTCAGACGGCAGTGGCCCGCGGCAGTGGCGTGGAACTGGAGCCGGAACTTCAGAAAATCGGAGATTGGTAACTCTTATGGCGTGCAATCCAGTACGGGTAGGTGTACTTTTTGGGGGCAAGAGCGGGGAGCACGAAATTTCCTTGCTCAGCGCGAAAACGGTCATCCGCGCCTTGGACGAGGCTGGCTACGAAACGGTGCGGCTGGGCATCTCAAAGACCGGTGAATGGCTCACCGGCGCCGACCCTCTGGCGCAACTGACGAGCAGAGGGAAGAGAGAGAACGGCGAGGGCAAAAAAAAGGAAACCGACTCCGCCCTCCTCGCTCCGCCCTCGCCGCAGTTCCCGCTTCTGGAGCAAAGCAATCGGTTGCCGGCGGTGGACCTGATTTTTCCCGTGCTCCACGGCCCCTACGGCGAGGACGGGACCGTACAGGGGCTGCTTGAGATGCTCGAGATGCCGTATGTAGGTTGCGGCGTCCTCGCCAGCGCGGTGGCGATGGACAAAATGACATCGAAGGCGTTGTTCGCCGCAGCCGGCATCCCCCAGGTAGCCTATCGGACACTGCTGCGGCGAAACTGGGCGGAAGGCCAGGAGTCGAACCCCGACCTGCGAGAAGAGCGGCGTGAGAAGATACTGGACGGGCTGGAGTCTGCCTTGACTTATCCACTCTTTGTGAAGCCGGCCAATCTGGGCAGCAGCGTCGGCATCAGCAAAGTCAGAAATCGGGGGGAACTTGTGCGCGCGATTGAATTGGCCTGCCGCTACGACCGCAAAGTGCTGGTCGAGACCGGGGTCCACGATGCGCGGGAGTTGGAGGTCAGCGTCCTCGGCAATGACGAGCCGCGGACGAGCATTGTCGGCGAGGTAGTTCCGGCCAATGAATTTTACGACTATGAGGCCAAGTATCTGGACGAGGGCAGCCGGTTGCTGATTCCGGCAGATATTCCGCCCGCCCTGGCAGACGAAATCCGTCTGCTGGCCGTCCGTGCGTTTCAGGCGTTTGACGGCGCGGGTCTTGCGCGTGCAGACTTTCTGTTAGGCGCCGACGGGCAACTCTTTCTGAACGAACTGAATACCATGCCCGGCTTCACTGCCAGCAGCATGTACCCCAAATTATGGGAAGCCAGCGGCGTCCCCCTATCGGAACTGGTGGGCAGCCTGGTCGATATGGCGCTGGAACGGCACGCGGACCGCCAGCAGAATCGGATTCATCGCTAGAGGGGTTTTGTTAGCACAATCGCGGGGTGTCTTCGGCAGTTACTGAAGACCGGAAGCTACTTTCAGAGCAGTACAATGCGATTTGCCTTCAATTCAGGGCGCAAACAAAAACGAGGATCGCAGGCGGCGCAGAAGGCTGTGTCGCCCAAACAGGTGCGGCGACGGCGGCAGGCGCAAACGCGCCGGCGGTTCACGGCGGCGCTGCGTTCGACGCAGGCGTTTATCCTCAGAAGCGGCCGATTGAAGCTGGGCTTCAACTGGAGCGCAACGCGGAAAGCGTCATCGCGCCCCGTTCGCGCAGGCGCGCAGGCAACGCTCCTACCCGGTTTTTCGGGTCTGGCCCCAAGCAAGACAGTGAGTCTGCTGCTGCTGGCTGCGGTCGCTGCCGCGCTATATTGGTTGCACACCAGCGAAAGCTTTTACATCTATCGTGAAAATGTGCGCTTTGAAGGAGCGCACTATCTTACGCAAGAGGAACTCTTTACTGCCTGCGATATCGATAGCTGGAGTATCTTCTGGCTGGATCCGGAAAAAATCCAGAAACAGGTGATGGCGCACCCGTATGTTACCGATGCAGATGTGAAAATCCGCTGGCCCGGGCAAATCGACATAAGCGTTCAAGAGGTGCGCCCCGTGGCCCTCTGGGCTACCGATCAGCAGGAGTATTGGCTGCTGGAGGACGGCGCGGCCCTGGCGCCCAGGGAATCGGATTTGCAGCCGATGCTGCGGATCATCGACCCCTCGGCCGAAGCGCGGACTGCAAATCTGGGAGGCGACCTGCAGATCGATAAACGGGTTCTGACTTCTGCCCTGTTCTTGTCGAATCGTCTTTCCATCGTAAGTGAGTTCTGGTACAATTCTCGTTACGGCCTGAATTTCAGCCTGCCATCTTCTCAGGCGTGGGTTCACTGGGGAGATGGGCGCAAATTCGAAGAAAAGTGGACTGTCTTGCAAAGGTTAATACCGGAATTGGAAGCCGCTGGAGACGAAGCTCTCACTCTCAATGTCATGGTGCCGAACCGTTCCTTCATCCGCCGATACGACGGGTCACCGGCCGAACAATAAATTTCTAACTTACGCCACTACCTTTAGAGAAATCTTCAGTGACCAGAGAGACAATCGCTGCCGTTGATGTAGGAACCACAAAAATTTGCGCGCTGGTGGGCACTGTCACCCATGACAACCTGGGCAATCTCGCTGTCAGAGTTCTGGGCGGCGGCGTCACACCGAGCAGGGGCTTGCGCCGCGGCGTTGTAATGGATGTGCCGGAAGTGACCACCGCCATCGGGGAAGCGTTGGAGACGGCGGAACAAGAATCCGGCGAACAGATCACAAGCGCCTATCTGGGCATCGCCGGCAACCATATTGCCACATCGAACAGCGCCGGCATCAGCCCGATTGACGGGCGTCATGGCGTCACCGGCACCGATATGCAGCGGGCGCTGGAGGGTGCGCGGGCGGTTCAGATAGCCGCGAACAGGCAGATCATCCATGTGATCGCCCGCCATTGGAAGGTAGATGAGCAGGAAAACATTCAGCAGCCGCTGGGCATTCTGGGCAGCCGGCTGGAAGTCGACGCCCATATCGTCACCGGCACGATCAACGCCATCAACAATCTCGCCCAGTGTGTATTGGCCCATGGCATCGACATTGACGAACTGGTCTTGGAACCGCTGGCCAGCGGCGAGGCTGTGCTGACCGCGGACGAGCGGCAAATGGGCGTCGTCATGGCCGATCTGGGCGGCGGCACCACCGATCTGGCGCTCTTCCGCGGCAATGGCCTGTGGCACACCGAAGTGCTGGATGTAGGTGGAAGCCACATGACCAATGACGTAGCTATCGGGCTGCGCGCCCCGTTTGAAGTAGCCGAAGAGTTGAAACTGCGCTACGGCCATCTGCAACCGGAACGGATTGCCGAAGACGAACAGGTCTGGGCGACTGTCTTCGGCGACAAACCGGAGCGCACCTTCAGCCGACGCTTTATCAGCCAAATTTTACAGGCGCGGGCCGAAGAGACCGCCGAACTCATTCAGAGCCGGATAGCCAAGAGCAGTTACGGCCACATGGTGCCGGCAGGTCTTGTCCTCACAGGCGGCGCCAGCCAACTGCCCGGCGCAGTAGATCTGTTCCGCAGAATCTTGCGTATGCCGGTGCGTATCGGCAGCCCCGTCGATCATCCTGCCGTGCATGGGTTGAGCAGAGAGCTGCAATCTCCGGCCTACGCCACCGCAGCCGGTCTCTTACTCTGGGCGCTCTACGAGGATGCGCGCGCAATCCATTACCCCATGCAGAGAACTATCCCTGAAAATGGGCAGATTATGGACCGGGTGGGCGGATGGCTCAAGAGTCTACTACCGGATTGATGGGACGCCTCCTCCAAGGCGCCCAGCCACACTCCAGGTTGGGAGATAATCAGGTCAAACCGGATGCTGCACGCTCGTGTAGCTTCCCAGAGATCGACCGGAAAGATCTTCGAAATTTGCAATGCCCCGCTGCGTTTCTGCGCGGGTGACGCTACAACCTGCTGATGTCGTAGATGGATCGTAGGTATTTTACCCAGAACAGATTTAACCCGGTTCAACAGGCTCTCAGGCCAGCCGTGCGCAGAGGCTGGCCCCGCAACAAAGAAAGAAAGAATCTCCCTTTTCACTTGCCGTTTCTCGTATTGTGGCGGGTCTGGCGGTACTAAGCGCATCTTTCGTAGGCGGATCGTAGGCATATAGTCCAGAATATGTCCCGAATCAGACCGGCAACAGTTGGGGCTGGCCTGTTGCAGAACTCCAGAGTAACGGTCCTGAGATTGGCCTGAAACGCGGCCCAAATGCGCCCATTTGCGGGTCCAACCCTATTTCAGAGACTTTGCAAACGGAATTAGGTGTAGTACGATGGAACAATTCTGAACACAACGCGAGAACGCGGTTTTTGGTAACGTCAAGTCGAGTGAATTTACCAAAAAACGGCTCGGAGAATGTCTGCCAGCGGTTAAAGGAGACCAATCAATGACGAGAAGGAGTAGCGCCTCACAATTTGTAGACAACTTTGCCCAGATAAAGGTTGTCGGTGTGGGTGGCGGCGGACAAAATGCGGTCAATCGCATGATAGAGGCAGACGTTCAAGGCGTAGAGTTTATTGCCGTCAATACCGATGCGCAGGCCTTGATGCTCTCCAGCGCGCCGCAGCGTCTGCGGATTGGAGACAAATTGACCAGAGGGTTGGGGTCGGGCGGAAAGCCGGAAATCGGCCTGAGGGCAGCCGAGGAGAGCCGGGAAGAGATAGAGCAGTTGTTCGAAGGCGCGGATATGGTTTTCGTGACCGCCGGTCTGGGCGGCGGTACGGGTTCCGGCGCGGCTCCGGTCATCTCTTCTATCGCCCGCGACTCGGGCGCGCTGACAATCGGTGTCGTGACGAAGCCGTTCACCTTTGAAGGCACGCAACGCCGCCGCATCGCCGAGAGCACGATGGGCCGCCTGCGCGAATCTGTGGACACACTGATCACAGTCCCCAATGACCGGCTATTGCATATCCTGGATAAGAAGACGGCGATACGTGAATCATTCATTGTCGCCGATGATGTGTTGCGGCAGGGCATTCAGGGCATCAGTGAACTGATTACCGTGCCGGGCCTGATCAATCTGGATTTCGCCGATGTGCGTTCGATCATGCTCGACGGCGGCGCGGCGCTGATGTCTATTGGCCGCGCCAGCGGCGAAAACCGCGCCCAGGAGGCCGCCCAGCAGGCGATTCAAAGCTCGTTGCTGGATGTGTCGATCGAGGGTGCGCAGGGGATTCTCTTCAATGTCAAGGGCGGCGACGACCTGAGTCTGTTTGAGGTGAATGAGGCCGCCGAGATGATCCGGGCCAACGCCCATCCGGAAGCGAATATCATCTTCGGCGCGGTCATCGACGAGAGCATGAAGGACGAAATCCATATGACGGTCATTGCGACCGGCTTCGACAAGGGCCGGCGGCCAGAGCAGCCGACCACTTCGGCCAGGCAACCTGCCACCGGCAGCGTTCGACCGACCGGCGTAACACCACAACCGTCCAGCCAACCTGCCCAGCCACAGCAGCCGAAGCCCAAGGAACCAATCGACTTCCCGGTTCGTTCCTTCGACCGCGAAGACCTGGACATCCCGGCATTTCTACGGCGGGCTAAGAACAACAACGGTCAGTAGTTCCAGATCTACAGTACGATTGTTCAGAGAGCCTGTGCGGATTTTCCTGACCCGCCGGGCTTTTTCTTTGTCGTCGAAAGCCGTCCTCTCATCACGGATTCTCTGTCTGTTTGACAATCAATACTTTCCCAGGATAGGAAATCCCGGCATGAGTCCGGGAAGGTACTTTCTCCTTGGAATGTTCTCTTCGTCCCTCTCTCCCCCAAGCAGGTTTTCCTTTTGAGCGCACTCTCGATGAGATTGCCTTGCCTCTTGCCTCCATGATTCTCTTCACCGTTGATGAAGAAGTGCTATAATGATGTGTCGTACACGGAAGCAATCTGGAGGAGAACACATAACTGCCGAGAGCGACTCCTATCCCAGCTTGAAGAGCTCCAGTCAGGGTGACGACTAATTATCAGCATGAAAGACAATAACGAAGAAACCGTTTCAGATGTGTGGGAGGATACTCGGTCTGGCGCATGGTCAGGGCGCGGGTTTCATTACCAACATCTGTTTTCAAGTCTCATTCTGGTTCGCCAGTGGGCAGGACTGGCTCCTACCGGGTATCTGGTGCCGGAAGGTTTAGAAGATTGTGTAGTTGAGTTGCCGGATCGTAATGTTTGGATCCAAATAAAGTCAAGAGAAAGTGGCACCTTTAGCAAAGGTGAAGTGGAAGAAATCTTTGCCGAGGTTAGACGGAAGGCCGATCGAATCAACGGCCGGAGTGCTACGCAACTGGCAGTTGGTCTCGAACAACCGCGTACCACTGTTTCCGAGCAAGGGTTGGGCAAGCTATTTGACGGGGAAGGCAACAAAATTGTCGTCTGCAAAAGGCCGGAAGCGGAAATCGTCTATCTGTTGTCGAAAGAACTTAATGTAGCGGAGGTCATAGCTGAGGGGCTGAGGAGTCTTCTATATGAACTTGTCGCCGAGAGCGCGGTAGCCAACGCTTCACTCTCTTTTGAGCAGAGACGACGGATATCAACGACGGAAGTGGATCAACGCATTTGTGAGTACCTTGAGGCTAATGACCCGACAGCAATTGACAATGCTTTCAATTCAGGAGCGTTGAAATCGGTCGATTTCGTCACGCCGGTCTCGGAGCCAGGCTTTTATCAAGGCGTAAAGGTCAAGCCTGGTCATTTGGCCGCCGGTCTCGTCCTTGATCGTCCGAACGAAATGCAAAATATTATTGACGATCTCAAGAATCTTAGGCATATGCTAATCACCGGCCCGTCAGGGGCTGGAAAGTCCGCCCTTACGTGGTTGGTAGCGAATTCACTCAATAGCGAATTTCGCTGGTATCAGATTTCTGACCGCGCGGGAGTACACCACGCTGATGCAATTACCCGCTTCGTTCGGGCGCGCCGCCCCAACAAGGTCTCCCCAATTGGATTGATATTTGATGAAGTTGGACCGTCCAACAGTGATGTTTGGAACATTCTTGTTCGGGAACTACGAGAGTTGCCGGATGTTTACCTTATGGGATCGGTACGCAATGAGGATAAGGTTTTAGTCGCCAATCATTCCGACACTGGTTTCTCCGAGGTCAGCCTTAAGGAAGATATCGCGCAGAGTGTTTGGCGAAAGTTGGTCGACAAAGGCCAGACCGACTGGACGCACTGGCGTGAGCCATTTGAACAGTCAGAAGGACTAATGCTCGAGTACGTTCATCTTCTTACACAGGGCAGGCGGCTTGCCGCTGTGATCGAAGAACAGGTACGTCTAAGGATAGAGGAGGAGCGGCACGACGAGCTCGCCATTGTCAGAGGGACTGCCGCTCTGTGCGCCCTTGGTGGAGAAGTCGAGGCCAGAAGCCTTTTCGAGTCACTGGAATTGCCTCCAGACCGTGCGAGCGTGGCATTGAAAAGACTGCTCGATGAACACCTGGTGCGCGAAAGTCGGCCAGGTGTTCTCGGCGGCTTGCATACACTGCGCTCGGAAGCGCTAAGCGAGGCTTCCCACGATGAGATTGTCCATTTGCGTACCGATTCCTTGTGGCGAGTTCTGCTGGCTGCAACCAACGAGACGCTGCCCAGGATTATCCACTCTGTCCTCAAAGAAACTAAAGACAGGGATGAGGCAGCTGTGCTTCAGGGGCTGGGGGAAACACTAGCGGCAAACGAAGATATTGAGGTGTGGTCTGCAATTCTAACCGGCCTGGGGTTAGGCACGTTGGAACGGCGCGTTGCCTCGTTCATTAGTATCCTTGAGAACCATGGAGTCCAGCGCGCCCTCTGGTCTGCGGCTTCCTTGTTTGTACTCTTGGATGGAGATCTGTCCCCATCTATTCTACCTGAAGTACGAAACGCAGTGCTGGCGTTCCAAGCCACATCGCAACGCGATCTGCGGGCTGACTGTTTAGCTCTACTGCCTCAAGGAACACAGAGTCCGACCTGCACAGACCTTCGACAAGCAAACCGGTTCCTCTCCTGTCTCTTACCGATAGTTGGGGGAGAGTCTATATCGACCATATTCGTTCCCAACATTGCAAATGATGCTGAGCACGACATTCGTGACGTTGCAGCTCTCTTATCAACCGCCTATGAAGTCGATCCAGAAATGGCTCGGGACCTGGCGTCTAAATTTGGAGATGAGCAGTCACTTCTTGGCCAATATCATTCGCAGACTCCTTGGATGACAACGCCTGAAGTGGATCCTGGCGGAGAACATGGACGCACCGTTCGTGCCGACTGGTTGTATGTAGATGAGGAGTGTCAAGCCGACCCTCATGAAACCATTGTTACCATATGTGAGACCTTGCTGGCTCTTTCTCCGCTTTCGGATGCCGCGGCGTCTGATGCTATAGACCCGTCAGGGCGACCTATAGCTGTCGGAGACTTTAGACCTTGGTCGAAAAACATACCTAGACAGAATCTTGCAGCCAAAAAACTGGCTGTTTGGAACGTTGCCTTTCGCCAAGTCCTGCTCGCACGTGCGGCGATAGACAGTCTTACCGACTACACCCATGAGATAGCTCAGCTTGTTCGGAGTACGGAGAAGGCTTTTCGTTCACTTACGGAGAAATGGATCAGAGGGAAGCGAATTCCGAAATCTTTAGCTACCGAAATCAACGAAATCGGAACTAAGATTAGTCGTCTGACTTATGCCACACAGGAAGAGCTTTCATCGTCCATGTCAACAAGCTCCAATAGCACAGACACTGAGAATAGACTTGGCGCACTTCTGTTAGATGTGCTCAACAATCTTGTGCCGAGGATTATGCAGATAACGGTTTCAAACACTGCAAAAGCACCCGCCACGTTCGCTGGCAGTCGCTCCGCACGAGCGCGAGAGTACGTAAAATCCGAAATATGGCGAACAACGTCAACGCCGCCTTTGAAAGAATTGACCGCATTGGCAGAACGACTCAACGATGTTGCCTGTATCTTGCACGAAATCACACATACATCCACAGCAGCTACAAGACTCGCCAAAATAGCCCGAAAAATTGGGGAAGGGAAAGCCGTGCATTCCTTAGCCCGTCGCTGCCAAGCATCAGCCAAACGGCGCTTTCGTCAAAGGCAACATGCTCTGGAGAAAGCACTCGAGGCAAGGGGCTGGAGTGCAAAATGCTGGACTCGCCCCATAGACAGCAGTGATAGCCCTTACTGGCCGGATGCCGAGGTCGCTATACTTGTCGAGATCACAGATTTTGAAACCGATGTGAACTATATTGATGATTGCCTTTCGATTGGACAAGAGCAACTCGCAAAGGATTGGCGATTCCGCGTCGTTCCCGTAATCAATGGCTACGTCATTCCGGCACTGGCGCTGCTTCCTTCATCACTGATGCCATTACCCGACCGGGATTTCGAAAGTGAATGGCAGGACCATATCGATTTGCCTTTCCTCTCGTCAGAAAAGGCGCGCATTTCAGAGGCACTTGATTCAGCCGTAGCAGCCTGCGCGCAAATATCAGCGATTCTTTATTGTCGGGATCTGACAAACCTTCTCCCTGAGGAAGAGGAGGTTCTTTCAAAGGCTATAGATAGCTTCAATCGCAATAAGGAAATAATTGTTGCTTCAGCAGAGGAAACCGGTCTGGAAGAATTCGTTTTTGCATCGTGGTATCTTGATGAAATTGGGAATCAGGTTGTTAGCGAATATGAAGCCGTGCAAACTGGGCAAACGATCAACGACCCGCTGTGCATGAGTCCTTATAATGCAATGACAGGCGGGGAGAGTGAAAGGATGAATGAATTGGCTGCTGTGAGAATGCTGTTGCGACAAGCTGAATGCCGGGCCGCCACAACGTGAGCGCGCATCTCGAGCAGAATCGGCCCTCTGTCACTGCGTTAACCTCATTGCGCCCGTCGTCACAAGCAAGCTGGACGTGCGCGCGGCGGCAGAGTGAGATAGCATGGAAAATTCATAATGGTAAGGTATACTATTGGAAGAACAGGAAACGATACGCTTCAAATTCGACCGCGGAAAAAGCAGACGACTCAGAAGGAACCGAAGTAGGGGAATCGGATTCGAAGAAGCACAGGAAATTTTCTTTAATCAATACTATTATGAAGACCTCAGATCGGATGATCCGGAGCAGTTGCGCGTTATTGGTCGGGTGAAAGAAGGATTGTATTCTCTCATTTACGAGGTAAGGGAAGACGCCGCTGGAGAATATTACCACCTGGTGACACTTTGGCGGGCGACGGAAGAGGAACGGAGGCTGTATGACGAATTCAGTTAACAGGAACAGGCCGACAGCAGATGAAATCGCAGACATGGCGGATAGTGGCCGCGACATTTCCGAATTCTTTACTAATCAGGGGACAATGAAGCCGCCGTTTAAGCGCATAATCGTCGATGTCGCGCCGGACGTGTTCCAGGAACTCGAGCAGTTGGCTGATGGGTTGCGTGGCCGCTCCCAGACGGTCATCAGATCGCGTTTAGAGCAACGACAGAGAATGACGCAAGCAATTGGAAAGTTGAAGTTTCACCGAGCGGTTATTGAATCGCATCTACGGCAAGCCCTGAATCAACAACCCCGGTTTAGCAATTCCTGGCCAAACGCCATCAACCATGACGCACAACTCGCAGTTTACGAAGAAGTAGCCCGTTGACCTCTATGCACTGCCCGACGCCCAGATCATCACAACCGACATCCTTGAAGTACTCGACTTGGAGTATACCCGACGCGACCTCTTCTGTTGACCCCAAGCAACGGACTACTTAGTAACTGTCCGTTAACAAATTAGCGGTGTTTGGCGTAAAATGGCTCCACGAACAGGAACAAACAAGGAGTCAAAGAGATGAGCCAAAGACCGATCCATCAATGTCAGTGTGAGATATGTCAGTCGCCGCAGCCCCATGCAGACAAAGAGGACCACCATCGCATGAATGTTTTGTTGAGTCGGCTCAACGAACAGCAGCGACGCTGGTACGTCGCGTTGGAAGCCGATCGCATCGGGCATGGCGGCACTGAACGGCTGGCGCAGATTACCGGTATGAACGTCAACACGATTCGCCGCGGTCGGCGCGAGTTAGACGACGACTTGGCCGGACGCCCAACCGACCGGGTGCGCAAGCCGGGCGGTGGGCGGCCAGCGCTGGAAAAAAAAGTCCAGCGATAGAAGACAGAATCAAGGAAATCGTCAACGACGACATCGCTGGTTCACCGACAGATGGACAGAAATGGGTGAAACTAAGTTTGCGCACGATTGCATCTCGGCTGCGCGCACAGGCACACAGGATCGGTCGCACCACAGTCGGTCGGCTGCTGCGCAAGCTGGGCTTTGGCTTGGTCGCCAACCGCAAGAGCTTGACGGGCGCAGTGCATCCCGACCGCAACCGCCAGTTTGACTACATTCGTCGTGTGCGACAGCAGTTCCTGCAAGCAGGCTATCCTGTCATCAGTGTCGATACCAAGAACAAGGAACTGATCGGCAACTTCGCCAACCAAGGTCGCACTTGGCGTCAGGCGCCGGCGCAAGTCAATCTGCATGATTTCCCTGGCGATGCGCTGGGTCGGGCCGTGCCGTATGGCATCTATGACATCGTCCATAACCAAGGCTATGTCTATCTGGGCAACTCCTATGATACGCCCGAATTTGCCGCCCATGCCATCGCACAGTGGTGGGCCGACCCGGCGCGCCCCCGCTTTCAGCGCGAGGACAAACTCTTGATCCTCTGTGATGCGGGCGGCAGCAACAACTGCCGTTCCTGGCTCTGGAAAGCTGAATTGCAGCGCCAATGCGCTGACCGGTTCGGCATCTCGATTCTGGTCTGCCATTATCCGACCGGCGCCTCCAAGTATAATCCGATCGAGTATCGTCTCTTCAGTCAGATAACGCGCAACTGGGCCGGCAAACCTTTGCGCTCTTTTGCCACAATGCGCAACTACATCCGCAGCACAACCACCACGACCGGCTTGACCGTCAAAGCCTTTCTCGTTGACCGAGCTTTTCAGAAGGGCCGCAAGCTCTCCAAAGAGCAACGCCAAACAATCCAACTGACACGGCAACCTATCTGTCCAACTTGGAACTATATGATTGCACCAACATCGATATCTTGAATCTCAACCAAACCGCTACGTTGTTTGCGGACAGTTACTTAGTGGCTGGACGCCGATTTCATCGCATGGTTCACAACCTACGTCCAAAGCAGCTGCCCCGCCTTTCCTGCAAGAACCCGAAGACCGGTAGAGAAGGCATTGAACGACCTCCGCGCCGCTACCGCTGGGTATAATCCGTTTCACAAAAACTGCCCGCGATTACGCACAAAAACAACCGCCGATTGCGGGCAAATCCGTTTGCGCGTCGGCCGGGAGTATGGTATATCTATACTGACGTCCTGACAGATGCACGCAAGCATCAATGCACTACATATTGTGCCTCCCAATGAGCTATGATACAGTATGTAGGTGACGTCGTGAATGCAAGAAGGACTTGCGACGTTGGAGCGGGGCGCCGATCTGAACCAGTCTGAACCGGAATGATGGAGGGGAACGCTTGCGTTCCCAGGTTTGGTCACCCTGACTGATTGAGGGACGGTTGATGCAATGTCCCCATTGCGGACACGGCAAACACAAAGTGATCGATTCCCGCGATAGAGGAGAGACGATCCGCCGCCGCCGTCAATGCCTGGATTGTGAGCAGCGCTTCACAACCTATGAGCATGTTGCGCCCGGCCTGCTCGTTTCCAAACGGGACGGTCACCGTGAGCCGTTCGACCCCCAGAAGCTGCTTGCCGGCATCCGCATCGCCGCGGTTAAGAGGCCGGTCAGCAGCGAGCGCATGAAGAGTATTGCGAACTACGTCGAAGATAGAATTCAACGCTTGGGGCGCGCAGAGGTGACAAGCGAAATGATCGGCAATCTCGTGCTGGACCAACTGGCCGACGTCGATCAGGTGGCCTATATCCGTTTCGCCAGCGTCTATCTCGACTTTAGCGATCTGAGTGAAATCCGGTCCGAGGTTGACCGGTTGATGGGACGCAGTGACCTGGAGGCTGACGCCGCCAGAGCCGTCGACGCTCGAGAAAGACCGTCGGCGGGCTAAACAAGGCGAGTTTCCGACATAGACTCAGCGGGATACCTTGCTGCCGAACTCATTTGCGGTGCGTTGCAGGTGGGAGTGGCAGACATTTTCGAACACGCGGGTTCCAGCTACCCACATGGGACGGGACCCGACGGAAAATGACGGCCAAGTCAGCAGTTCTTTTGGCGAGCAGCGGCCTGTCTTTACGAGACATTGAAAACGATTGACCCGAATGCAGAATCGTTGTCCGATTTCTCAGATCATTGGTTCTAATACTGGAACACAAGACTACTCCTTGGCGTCCTAATATTCGCCTTCTTGGACGTTCTTCCAAAATGTCATCGATTCCTTATTCCCAAGTGTCACCGATTCCTAAGGAGCATCCCCATGTCTGCCCTCGAACCCACCGTCACTCGCAATGGCGCAAAAGCACAGGAGGCCTTCACCACTTTCGAAGTCGTCAAAGGCGAAAGACAAAGGGTCTCCGGCCCGGCGTATGTGGATGACAGCGCAATCCAACTGAGCGAAAACAGCTTGAAAGTTCTGGAGCGCCGTTATCTGCGTCGGGATATCGATGGGACGCTCCTGGAGACGCCCGCAGGCATGTTCTATCGCATTGCCAGGCACATTGCGGCGGTGGAAGAGGAACACGACGGCGATGTGGAAGCGACTACGAAAACCTTTTACGACCTGCTCACGGATCTGCGCTTCTTCCCCAACAGCCCCACCTTCACAGGAGCGGGCACACCCCTTGGTCAGCTTGCCGCCTGTTTCGTGCTGCCCATCGCCGACGATATGGGCCGCGACAGCGATGGCATCTTCAGCACGCTGCGGGTGGCGGCGCTCATCCAACAGACCGGCGGCGGCAATGGCTTCAGCTTCAGCCGGCTGCGTCCGCAGAAGGATATCGTCCACACATCAGCCGGGCGGGCAACCGGACCGGTGGGCTTCTTGCGGGTCTATGATCAGGCCTTCGGTGAAATCGCCCAGGGCGGAACCCGCCGCGGGGCCAATATGGGTGTGCTGCGGGTCGATCATCCTGACATCGAAGAGTTCATCCGCTGCAAGGCCGAAGAGGGCGCACTCACCAATTTCAACATCTCCGTCGCCATCACCGATGAGTTTATGCAGGCCGTCAAAGAAGATGACGATTTCGGCCTGCGCAACCCGCGTGACGGCTCCGTATCCAGAACAGTGCGGGCGCGGGACCTGTTCGCCACCATCATCAAGTACGCTCACCATAACGGCGAACCCGGCGCGCTCTTTATCGACGCCGCCAACCGCAGCAACCCTGTCCCGCACCTCTACGACCTGGAGGCCACCAACCCGTGCGGTGAGCAGTGGCTGGGGCCGTATGAGAACTGCTGCCTGGGTTCGATCAACCTGAGCATGCACGTCACAACCGACAGTTCCGGCACAACCGCGGTGGACTGGGATGCGCTGCGGCGGACGGTGCGCGAGAGCACCCACTTCCTCGACAACGTGGTCAGCGCCAACACCTATCTGCCGGCGGTGCCGGTGGTGAAAGAGGCGGCGCTTAAGGCACGCCGGATTGGGCTGGGCATTATGGGCCTCGGCGACCTGATGTACAAGATAGGCATCTGCTACGGCAGCGAAGAGGGCCAGGAGTTCGCCGGCCAGGTGATGGAGTTCGTGCGTTTCCACTGCATGCAGATGAGCATCGACCTGGCCGCAGAGCGTCAACCCTTCCTCGCCTTTGCAGGCAGCATCTACGATGACGAACAACTCGGTGGAATGCGTTGGAAGGCGCCGCGGCCGCTCGCTCCGTATCGCCGGAATTGGGCTCGGCCTGCGCTGAATTGGGAGAAGGTCACCGAGGGCATTCGCCGGCATGGGATCCGCAATGCCGCGCAGACGACGGTTGCGCCCACCGGCACGATTGCCACGGTGAGCGGCTGTGAGGGCTACGGCTGTGAACCGGTCTTTGCATTGGGGTATATCCGCCATTTCAAGGACGGGGATGAGGATGTGGAGCTGCCCTATACCAGCCCCCTCTTTGAGGAGGCTCTCAAGCGGTTGGATCTCAGCGCCGAGCAGGCGGATGCAATCCGGCAGCGGGTGGCGGAGACGGGATCCTGCCAGGAGATCGAAGAGCTAACCCCAGAGTTTCGCCATACCTTTGTGGTCAGCAGTGACATCACAGCCGAGCAGCACGTCAGGATGCAGGCGGCGATCCAGGCGTTTGTCGATAACAGCATCAGCAAGACGTGCAACTTCTCTGAGGGCGCAACCGAGGAAGATGTGGCGCAGGCCTATCTGCAGGCGTGGGAGTTGGGTTGCAAGGGGCTCACGGTCTACGTCACCGGCAGCCGCCAAGAGGTGGTGTTGGAGACGAAGGCGGTCAAGGACAGGAGGGGAGAGTCGGCTGAACATCTGCACAGCGCGCCGTCAAGCAACGGCGTCCGACCGACGTCTGCACTTTCACCGGACGAATATCCGGCGGTCTTCACCAAGCGGCCGCGCCCCTATCTGTTGCAGGGAAGCAGCTATCGCAAAGAGACGCCGCTGGGCACCGCATATATCACGATCAACAGCGACGAGAATCAGGAGCCTTTTGAAGTGTTCCTGAATATCGGCAAGGCCGGCAGCGATGTTACCGCGGTCAGCGAATCGATCGGCCGCCTGATCAGCCTGGCGCTGCGCATGCCGTCTGCCCTGCCGCCATCTGAGCGGCTGCGCTGGGTGATCGATGAGATGGCTGGGATTGGCGGTGGGCGGCCATTGGGTTTCGGAGTCGGGCGGGTGCGGAGCCTGCCGGATGGTGTGGCCCAGGTGCTTGCCGATCATCTCAGCGAGTTGCCGGAAAACAAGGAGGCCGTGGCCGGCGAACAGTTGGCGCTGCCAATCGGCGATCTGTGCCCGGACTGCGGCGAAGCGGCTTTCCTCAATATCGAAGGCTGCCGCAAATGTCATATCTGCGGCTATAGCGAATGCTGAACCACATAGTGGCTAGCGGCCTGCAACACCACTAGCCACTGGCTTCTTGCGGGCGATGAAGATGAGGCGCTCGCTGTCAGGGTGATAGGGGCTGCCGTCGAAGTCGCCGTAGAGTTCATCCACCGCGAACCCTGCTTGTTCCAGGAGCAGGGCCCCCTCGTCGGGCCACCAGAAGCGCAGCGGGAAGGCGAGTCGCGTCTGCGCATTGCGCCCGTCGGCAAATATCTCCTCGTAGACGAAGATCGTTTCCTGTAGTTGCCGGGCCGCGTCCAGGTAGCGGGTCGTCCATTTCAACACCTGCGCGCCGCTTTCCTCGTCCTCCCACCAGTCGGCCAACTCCTGGATGCCCGCTATCGACTCCAGATAGGCCACGTCCGGGTTGAACAGATCGATCAGCAGCAGACCGTCCACGCGCAGATGGCGGTTGGCACATTGCAGCGCCATCAACTGTTCGGCCTGGGTTGTCAGGTGCATCAGGGTATTGCTGACCACTAAGGCGAAATCAACCTCTGTCTGCGCAAGCTGGAAACTGGTCATATCCGCCTGCACCAATCTGACCGGCAACGGATGATCTGTCGTCATCTGGGATGGATAGCCGTGCAGAGCGATTTTGCGGCGGGCGATCGCCAACAGCGCCGCGCTCTTGTCGACCCCGATGACATGACAGCCGGCGTCGGCCAGGGGAAGCAGCACACGGCCGGTGCCGCAGCCAAGCTCCAGCGCGGCGCGGCCGGCTGTGCGAGCCGTCTGCAGGACAAGGGGAATGTCATCGGTGTAGTCGCGGTAATCGCCATCGTAGAAACGGGCGAAGGCATCGAAATTCATGCGGTCGGGTGATAAGAGCGGTTTGAGGATAGTAACACCATGATTCCTCACTGTCGACGGTTTGCATTTTCCGATAATTCAGCTATAATCGTAACAGATTGAGAGCCGACCTGACGATTCGGGTCGGCGTTTACTTTCCAGGGGGCGCAGCTGATGACGGCATATTACCCGCCGTTGATCGCGCCCTCTCTATCTGCGTGAGAGAAGCCCCCGCGCAATCAGCGAGTAAGAATCATGAGTGAAAGTCCTGTCTATTTGACCCAAAGCGGTCTCGATGCTCTGCAAGAGGAACTGGATTATCTTGTCGGTGAACGGCGGCAACAGATCGCCCAGCAGATCGCCGAAGCCAAGGCCGAAGGCGACCTGAGAGAAAATGCCGGCTATGACGAAGCCAAGAATGCGCAAGCTTTTGTCGAAGGGCGCATTCGGGAGCTCAAGGTCAAGATCTTCAACGCGCAGATTATCGACGATTCTCAGACTCCCGACAACCAGGTGGCCCTGGGCCGCAGGGTTGTGGTGAGAGAAAACGGTTACGTCGCCGAAGAAATCTACACAATCGTAGGCTCGACGGAAACCGATCCGAGCAATGGGCGCATCAGCAACGAAAGCCCTATCGGCAAGGCGCTGCTCGGCCACGCGGCAGGAGACGTGGTGAGCGTCAAGGCGCCGGCAGGCGAAATCGAGTTTGAAATCGTCCGCGTCGAATGATGAACGCCCCTCTGCCCGTATCCCGGTAGCAAACGCGGCCGCTTTGTCAGGAGCAGGTATTGTGAAAGATGCCAGCGAACTGTTCGAGCCTGAAAACCTGAGCGATCAGGAGCAGAGTCGCCTGCAGAAACTGGAGGCACTGCGCGCGCGCGGGATCGACCCCTATCCGGCGCGTGTGAAGCGCTCGCATACGATCGCTGCCGCCCGCGCGCTGTATGACGAAAGTGCCGCCGAGCAGCCGGCAGTGCGTGTGGCCGGCCGCCTCAAGCGCATCCGCGTAATGGGAAAGGTCAGCTTCGCCGACCTGGATGACGGCAGCGCACAGATTCAGCTTTTCATCCAGCGGGACAGGTTGCCGGACGGCTGGTACAACGAAGTATGGAAGCGGCTCATCGATCTCGGTGATTTCATCAGCGCCAGCGGCCATCTCTCCGTCACCCGCAGCGGCGAGTTGAGCGTAACTGTCGACGAGATCACCTTCCTGGCCAAAACCCTCAAACCGATGCCGGACAAATGGCACGGCGTGCGTGATCCGGAAGTCCGCTACCGGCGGCGGTATGTGGACCTGCTGGCCAACGAAGATGTGCGCGCGTTGTTCCGCGACCGGGCCGCGGTCGTGCGCGCCCTGCGCACCTATCTGGATGACGCAGGGTTCCTCGAAGTCGAGACGCCGATTCTGCAACCGCTTTACGGCGGCGCGGCCGCTCAGCCCTTCGTCACCCACCATAACCAGCTCCACCAGGATCTCTATCTGCGCATCAGCTTCGAGTTGTACCTGAAGCGATTGATTGTCGGCGGCTTTCCTGCTGTCTACGAGATCGGTCGCGACTTCCGCAACGAAGGCGTCAGCTTCAAGCACAATCCGGAATTTACCCAGCTGGAGTTTTACGAGGCCTACGCCGACTATGAAGACGTGATGCGGCGTACCGAGGAGATGGTCGCCGCCACCGCCGAACAGGTGACCGGCAGCCCGCTTGTCACTTGGCAGGAGCATACGATCGACTTTACACCGCCCTGGCCGCGCGTTCCCCTGCGGCAGGCGATCCTGGAAGCATCCGGCATCGACTACGAGCAGTTTGCCGATGAGGATCGTCTGCGGGCACAGATGCGCAGCCGCGGGATCGACGCCGCAGAAGGGGCCAACTGGGGCAAGCTGGTGGACCAGCTGCTCTCCAGATTCTGTGAACACAAGCTGATTCAGCCCACCTTTCTGGTCGACTATCCGCGCGATCTCAGCCCGCTGGCGAAAGGGATGCCGGAGGATGAGCGCCTGGTTGAGCGATTTGAAGGTTTTGCCGCCGGCATGGAGCTTTGCAACGCGTTCACCGAACTGAACGATCCCGTCGACCAACTGCAGCGCTTTCTGGATGAAAACTACCGGGCGGCGCAGGGCGACGAGGAGGCCCACCCGGTCGATATCGATTACGTCGAGGCGCTCAGTTTTGGCATGCCGCCCACCGGCGGTTTCGGCATGGGCGTCGACCGCCTGACGATGCTGCTCACGAACCGGGATACGATTCGCGAGGTGATCCTTTTCCCCCACCTGCGCGAAATTGACCAAACGCCCCACGATGATGCCGCCCCGGACGCGCAAGCGCAAGAGCCGGCCGCCGCAGTTGCGCTCCCCGCGGCTGACGCCGGCGCATAGGCGGCGGGCGCAGGCGTCTCGCTCGTTTATCCCGGTAACGCGCTAGATAGTAACAAACAAGCAACACACTTCTTTCTTTTGCCGCTGATATGTCTTCGCGCGCAACGACTCCTGCCATCATCATCCCAAATTCTGCCCTGACCGGCGGCCCAGGGCAAACGCATCTTAATTTGGACGCCAAAATAGCCGACGAAGGGCGCCCACAAGGGGCGCCCCTACCAATTGTCTTCTTTTTTCGGCCAAGAAACCGGCCTCCAGTCGCCAAAGAGGTATGGAATTTGCGATAGCGCACAACGATCTGCACGGTTCTCGGCGTTTTGCCTAGAGAAGGGCACCCACAAGGGGCGCCCCTACCCGATTCAGGCAGCCCCACGTGGGTTTGTCCCAATTTGATGCAATTGCCCTGCCGCCCGCCCCACCGCGACTTGACGCGTGGGGAGACAATCTGCCATAATAACCCCGACAACCAAATAACCTACCTTCGGGGCAGGGTGAGGGCCGCACAGGCCCAATTCCCGACCGGCGGTGAGCCAGATAGATGTGTTGCGCCCTCAACGAAAGGAGCGGCGAAACTTTCTGGTAAGCCCGTGAGCCGCAAGGCAGAGTTCGGTGAGATTCCGACGCCGACGGTATAGTCCGGATGGGAGAAGGTGCAAAGAGCGAGAGCAATGCCTTTCTAGGAATTGTTCTGTTCTCTTTGGCTATTCGCAGTGGCTGCTGCGCGCAATGCCCGGGGTACGATCAATGTATCTCGGGCTTTTTTGTGTGGAGAACGCGCGTTGCGCGAGGAGTACGCGCACGCCAGCCGTTGCCAGTGGCTGCTCTCGGCATAGGCCGGGAGTGCGGTGGTCGCACCGCGCAAAGGACCCGAAGCAATCTATCGCTTTGGGTCCTTTGCTTTTCGGGGCAAGGCAAGATTATGAAAGACAGTTCGATACTATTCACTGGCGCGTCGGCCGATGACGGCAGAGACCAGGTGGCGCCACCAATAGTCGAACAGCCGGCGCGTCAGAACCGGCGCAGAGCCGGCCGCGTCGGCGATTGGGTGGCGCGCCATCCGGCGCTGGCGGCATTCCCGTTCGTGCTGTGCGCGGCGCTGCTGCTGTGGGAAGCGGTTGTCCGCTGGCAGGGCTATCCGGTTTTTATTCTGCCCCGCCCAGGGCAGGTATTGCAGAAAGCGCTGACGATGAGCGCGGACGGCTCGCTGCTGCGCCATACACAGGCCACCGTTACTGAAATCGGCGCCGGAATGCTGATTGGCCTGACGCTGGCTTTTGCGCTGGGCTACTGGCTGGGACGCAGCCGCACGCTCGACCGCATCCTGTCCCCCTATCTCGTCGCCAGCCAGACGGTTCCGGTTGTGGCCATCGCCCCGCTGCTGGTTATCTGGTTTGGCAGCGGCCTGTTGAGCAAAGTGCTGGTGACGACCATCATGGTCTTCTTTCCGACCCTGCTCGGCACAGTTGTCGGCATCCGCAATGTAGACCAGGACCTGCGCGAGTTGATGCGCTCCCTGCGCGCCAGCCGCTGGCAGCTCTTTGTGAAGCTGGATCTGCCCGGCGCCCTGCCCGTGATCTTCGGCGGCCTCAAGCTGAGCGTTATTCTGGCCGTTGTCGGCGCGATCGTGGGCGAGTTTGTCGGCGCGGATCAAGGGCTGGGATTCCTCATCAACCTGGGGCGGGGCGTACTGGACACGCCGATGATCTTCGTCGCCGTGTTCACGATCGTGCTGCTCGCCCAGGCGATGTACTGGAGTGTCACACTACTGGAAAGCTATCTGCTGCGCTGGAAACTGCATGGTCTGAGGGGTGGTGACTGAGAGGCGACCCCTGCTTGAGAAAAGGTATCTCTCACAAGAGAAGATTTTCTATCCGCAAATACTCAGAGGAACGAATGAAACATTACATTGTCTCGTATTCAACAGCGCGGACGAACTCTATCTTACTCCGCCCGGGAGCGGCGAGCCCTCCGGGCCTGTCCC
Organism: Caldilineaceae bacterium; assembly: GCA_965221345.1. GTDB lineage: Bacteria > Chloroflexota > Anaerolineae > Caldilineales > Caldilineaceae > Bin5. Next base: position 1,340,380 of record CBDCSD010000002.1, on the reverse strand, counting down.
ACTTGCTGAAATTGGTTCTGCTGCCGCTTTTAGTCGCGCTTACGGCCGCGTGCGCTCCCATCGCGCCGGCAACGATGCCGGCCGCGTCCCCCGACCCGCAAAGCCTGCGCCCGATTACGTTAGGGGTGGGCTTCATTCCCAATGTCCAGTTCGCGCCCTTTTATGTAGGGATCGAGAAGGGATTCTTCGCAGAGAGGGGAGTCGATCTGTCGTTGGAGTACGGTTTTGAAAACGACTATCTGAAGTTGGTCGCGACCGACGAACTGCAGTTCATGATTGCCAGCGGCGACCAACTGGTGCTGGGCCGCGCGCAGGAGTTGCCGGTCAGATATGTGATGAACTGGTATACCAGCTACCCGGTCGCAGTCTTTGCCAAGGCCGATGCCGGCATTCACGAACCGGCGGACCTGGCCGGCCGCACTGTCGGCGTACCGGGACCGTTCGGGGCCACCTACATTGCGCTGCGGGCTCTGCTGGATGTGGCAGGATTGACTGAAGCCGACATTCAGATGGAGAGCATTGGCTTCACGCAGGCGTCGGCGGTGAGTGAGGACCTGGTGGACGCGGCTGTGGACTATGCCGTCAACGGTCCGGTCGTGCTGGGCAATGCCGGCATCGAAACGGTGCAGATCGCCCTCGATCAATATCTGCAGATCCCGGCCAACGGGCTGGTCACCAACGAACGCACACTGCAAGAGGAGCCGCAGCTGGTGGAGGCGATGGTGCGCGCGCTGCAAGAGTCGGTCGCCTATACCCTCGCCAATCCGGACGAGTCCTTCGCAATTGCGTTGAACTTTGTGCCGGAGGCAGGCGGGGAAAATGAAGCTGCCAACCGGTTGGTGTTCGACGCTTCAATTCCTTTCTGGCAGCCGCGGCCGGAGGGTGCGCACGGAGCCACCACGCGTTCCGAATGGGAGACGGTGGCCGAACTCCTGCTGCGTATCGGCTTTGTGGAGCGGCTCGTCCAGCCGGAAGAGATGTACACCAACGAATTCATACAGTGACAATCCCAACGGTGATATTTCCAACGGTGACATTCCCCGTGGCCGGCGCTCTGTAACCGGCCGCGGGCAACTGCCACTTGCAACTGTAACTGGCCACTGATGACAGATCCTCTGCTGCAGGCCCAGAACGTCAGCCACACCTATAGCCGCCGCAACCGCGTCACGCCGGCGCTGGCGGCAGTCTCCTTCGCGGTGCAGGCACATGAGTTTGTCTGCGTGGTCGGCAACAGCGGCAGCGGCAAGTCGACGCTGCTGCGCATCCTCGGCGGCCTGTTGACGCCCACAGCAGGCGAGGTGCAGTTCAGAGGCCGAACCGTGCAGTCTCCGCAGCCACAGATCGGGTTTGTCTTCCAGAACACGAATCTGATGCCCTGGCGCACAGCCCTGGAAAATGTCCTGCTCCCGCTGGAACTGCAGAAGCCGCTCGATAGGCAGGACCGGGAGCGGGCCTGTGCGGCGCTTGCCCTGATGGGGCTGGAACAGTTCGCCGACGCCTACCCGTCTCAACTCTCCGGCGGCATGGCCCAGCGCGTTACGCTCACGCGGGCCTTGCTGCAAAGTCCTGCGCTGCTGCTGATGGACGAGCCTTTCGGCGCGCTGGACGCGCTGACACGCGAGCGTCTCAATCAGGAACTCCTGCGCATTTGCCGTGACAGGAAGCAGACGGCGTTGATGATTACGCACAGCATTCAGGAAGCCGTTTTCCTCGCCGATCGTGTGCTGGTTCTGAGTGGGCAGCCCGGAAGCCTGCAGGGCGCTATCTCCGTAGACCTGCCCCGCCCGCGCACGCTGGAGATGTTGACGCGGCCGCAGGCCGGCGCGCTGATCAGCGAAATTCGCGCCTGCCTGGCGACGGGCGCGGAAGAAGCGGTGCGCGAATAAAAAACGCCGGGCATTACGCCCGGCGTCTCAATCTCTGATTGTCGCCACAGCCTGACTGCATACTAGCGAACGCTGAAAACCGAACTTACTGGTCGTCCGACTGGCCCAGATTGCGCGGCAACATGGAAGACAGGTTGTCCGGGCGATCGATGTTCAGCGACAATACCTGCTCCTGCAGCCAGGTCTGGAAAGCCTGTGCATACTCCTGCTGCAAGGCGGCTTCCTCTTTTGGCCGTTCATCGTCCCGCTCCAGCACCTCGATTATATGATAGCCGAAGGATGTCTTGACCGGTGCGCTGATTTCGCCGACTTCGAGTGAGAATGCGGCTTCGTCGAATTCAGGCACGTAGCGCCCGCGGCCGGCCCAGCCCAGATCGCCGCCCTGGGAGCCGCTGCCCGGGTCGTTGCTGAACCGGAGCGCCAGGTCGGCGAAATCCTCGCCGTCGAGAATGCGTTGATGCAACGCCTGCGCAAAGGCCAGCGCCTCGGCGTCGTCAACACGGCCATCGCCGTTGGTGTCAGGATTCCATTCCTCCGAGGGAGGAGGGCTGCTTTCCCCAGGGGCGGGCGCGGGAGTCTCAGTCGTCGTTTCGGCTGACGGCGGAGGTAAATTCTCGCTGTTTTCGTCCGCGCTTTCAGGCGCGGGGGGAGGCGTCTCGTCCCCCGTCTCGCCAGCCGGTTCTTCGGTTTCAGGGGGAGGCGCGTTCTCCGGCTCGGGGTCGACTGTGATCAGTATATGGCGGACCCGGGCTTGTTCCCCAGTCGTGGATACCAGATCCTGGCTGATCGTCTCCGACATCTTCGTGCGTAACAGACGCCCCCGGATCACCTCGCGATAGTTGGCCAGACTCATGCCGGCGTTCTCGCGCAGATTCTCCTCCAATGTGCGCAGCCCCTCCTGGTACAAAGCGTCGGTCAGAACCGCGGGCGGCTCCGGCGTGGGCGCTTCTTCTGCCGGGGTCTCGGTGGTCTCGCCGGCCGCGGATGCGGTCGGCTCGCTGTCCGCGTCATCTTCCGGCGTCGGCGTCGGTGAGGGGAGCGGCGTTGGCGTAAAGGATTCTGCGGTGGCGGTCGCTTCGACGGCGGCGTCGGCGGTTGCTGTGGCCTGTGGCTCTGTCAGCGCGCCTTGCCCGCGCGCCACCTCTTCGCGCAGGGTCTCGTCCACCTCTTTATCGGTGACGGCCACGCCCACTTCCGGCGCTTTAATCTGGAGGACAGCCCCTTCAATCATATCGTTGAGGACTTGTGTCCCCAGCGTTAAAGGGCTGGCCAGCATCGCATTGATGGAAGCGATCTGGGAGGCGAACAGGCCTGAATCGCCAAACTGCTGGGCGAACACCTGCAGCCGCAACCGCTGGTTATCCAGGTCGCTCTGGCGCAGGCGGGACTGTTGCCAGAAGTCGCGGGTGATGATCGGTTTGTCTTCAACCTGGGCCAGTACGCTGTTGGGCTTAATGATCAGTTCATTGACCACGCTATACAGGACCAGGATCAGAGCCACACCGACTATCCCGCCGATGATCAATGTAAGCCGCAGGTTACGTTCCCGTTCGCGGGCACGCAGGCGGGTCTCACGTCTATTTTCGACCTGCGGGGCTTCTTCCTGCCTTCGTCGTCTGCGCTTCTTGGCCATGGATCGTTTAACTGCGTCTGCCGGTTATGCGGATATGTTCGCCTGTGTACGGCATTAAGGCCAGATGTCTGGCCCGCTTGATCGCCCTGGTCACTTTGCGCTGCATCTTGGCAGTGACGCGGGTCTTGCGGCGGTTGTGAATGCGTCCATAGTTATCGACAAAGCGGCTGAGAACCTGCACATTTTTGTAGCCGATCTCGTCGATACGCACATCGTTGCCGACGTGCCGGGGATTTCTGCGCTGATTACCCTGTTTGGCGCGGTTAAATATGGCCGGTCCCTCTACACGGTTGAAGGTGGGGGCAGCCTGCTCTGGTTGGCTGCTACCTGCGTCCAACTCGGCCTCTGGCTCTGCAACCGCTTCAGCCTCGGGCTCGGCAACCGCTTCGGCTTCAGGCTCCGCAACCGCTTCAGCCTCGGGCTCGGCAACCGCTTCGGCCTCTGGTTCCGCGACCGCTTCGGTCACTGGCTCCGCAGCCGCTTCGGCCACTGGCTCCGCAACTGCTTCGGCCTCTGGTTCTGCAACCGCTTCGGCCACTGGTTCCGCAGCCGCTTCGGCAACGACCTGCGGAGCGCTCTCCGCCGCGCTTTCTTCGGGCAAGGGGGCATCCTGTTCCGCTGTCGCCAAGTGCTCGGCGGCGCCGGAATCTTCCGTTGGCGTCTCGTTGGCCGGTTGCTCTTCGGTGTTCGCTTCGGCTTCGGTCATTTTGGTTTCGTCAGACATTCGATGCTCCTTTTAGGCTCAGTCATCAGCGCGGATAAAGAGGAAACGCAATACATCTTCCGATAGCCGCAACTGTCGTTCGACGTTCAGCACCGCGGTGGGAGGCATCGAGAGATTGTGCAGAATGTAGTGTCCTTCAAAGTGGCCTTTGATGGGATAGGCCAATCGACGTTTGCCCCAATGATCGGTGCTCGTGATTGTCCCATCCTCGCCGGTGATGGCCTGACCGATCCGGTCATCCACGGCTTTGACACCATCATCATCCAGATTGGGCTGGATGATGTACACCAATTCGTAAATGTTCATCTACCCTTTTCACTCCTTTCCTTGAGCAGTGTCTTGGGTTAGTTTCCAGTTTTTAGTTTTCAGTTTTTAGTAACTGCGCTCGACTCGAAAGTGAGGAGTTAGTAAGAACTGAAAACCGGCTACCAGAAACTGCAGTTAGACAAAGGTCCACAGCCTTGTGCTGTGGACAGAAAGAACGAGGGAGCAGACAAGCTGTCCCTCGTCGCAGTTCGATAGTATAACATAGCCCTGCACGCGTGCAAAAGATCGGGCGTACAAAACGACACGCAATGCAGAGCCGGCGGCCTGTGGACTGTGCGCAGCGAAACTGCCGGGCGCTAGTTACCGGAAACCGGCCAGCGCATCTGTGCCGGCTCGCTTTTGTGGCCGCGGCCATGGCACTGTTTGAACTTTCTGCCGCTCCCGCACGGGCAGGGATCGTTGCGTTTGGCGCCGGCGAAGATCGCGTCCTGTTTGTGGTCCTGTTCGGCCAGGTGCTGCATGATATTTGCCGGGGCCTGGCGCCGGTTCAGTTGATCGGCCATGAAGTTCATGTACGGGCGCACATGATTGAAGAAGGACCGGTAGCCGGCGCACAGATAGTTCAGCCCCGCTTCGCCGTCGGGGGTGCTGATGAAGCGGTTCTTGGGGCAGCCGCCGTTGCAGACGAAGCGCACCTCGCATTCCAGGCAGTAGTTGGGCAGGCTGTCCCGTTTGTGCGTGCCGAACTCCTGCTGGCGGGCGGAGCCGACCATCTCGATCAGCGGGATCTCCTCGATGTTGCCCAGGAGGTAGTCCGGCTCCACGTAGTGATCGCAGGAGAACAGATCGCCGTTGTGCTCCATCGCCAGCGCGGAGCCGCACGTCTCTTCGAAGATGCAGAGGCCGGGGCGGTGTCCTGCGTAACCGGCCAGCGCGACATCGAAGATCTGGACAAAGACCCGCCCGACGTCATGGCGCACCCACTCCTCGAAGATCTGGATCAGGAAATCGCCGTACTGTTCGGCTGTGACGGAGCGATCGGTGACCGAATCGCCTTCCTGGTAGCCGGTGTCGTTATCGCGCTCGACGATCGGGATGAACTGCATGAACTCTGTCTTGACCTCGTCGCGCAGGAAACGGTAGACCTCCACTGGGTGGGGCGCGTTGGCGGCATGGACGGTCGTCAGGATGTTGAAGCGCACTTTGTGCTTGTGCAACAGGCGGGCGGCGCGCATCACTTTTTCCCAGGTGGGCTGGCCGCCTTTATCGACGCGGTAGAAGTCGTGGAGTTCGCGCGGGCCGTCCATACTCAGACCGATCAGGAAGTCGCTGCGGCGCAGAAAGTCGCACCATTCGTCGTCGAGCAGCGTACCATTGGTCTGGAGCGCGTTTTCGACCTGCATGCCCGGCTTCTTGTGCTTCTGCTGGAACTCGACCGCTTTTTTGAAGTAGTCCAGCCCCATCAGCGTCGGCTCGCCCCCTTGCCAGGCGAATGTGACCTCCGGGACCTGCTGCGCTTCGATGTACTGGCGGGTGTACTCTTCGAGCATCGACTCGGACATGCGGAACTGGCTGTCCGGGTACATGGACTCCTTGCTCAGGAAGTAGCAGTAGTGGCAGTCCAGGTTGCAGATTGCGCCGCGCGGTTTGAGCATGATGTGGAAGGCGGGCGGCGGCGCGATATCGGTTGCGGGCGTTGGGTCGAGCAGTGCGATTGATTGGGACATTTTCTCTCTTAAACCTCCAGCGGCGGCACGTCCACCCAGCGCCGCTCCTGCCAGGCCTGGTAGCCCAGCTCGGCCAGCTGCACGCCTTTGGCCCCTTCGACCAGCGTATGGGGGAACGGGTCGCCCTTGACTGCATGGCGCAGGAACATCTCCCATTCGATCTTGAAGGCGTTGTCGTAGGGGTTGTTGTCGGGCATCCACTCCCAGGTATCGTAGAAGGGGATCGGTTGGGGGATGTCCGGGTTCCAGACCGGTTTGGGCGTGAAGGAGTCGCCCTGCAGCGCGCAATCGCGCAGGCCGGCCACGGCGCTGCCGCGCGTGCCGTCCACCTGGACCGTCAGCAGGTCATCGCGGCGCACGCGCACGCACCAGGAGGAGTTGAAGTTGCAGATGATGCCGTTTTCCAACTCGAACATGGCGTAGGCGCCGTCATCGGCGTCGGCGTCGTAGGCCGCGCCTTCCTCGTCAATGCGTTCCGGCACGTGGTTGGCGGCGATGCAGGTGAGCCGCTTGATCGGGCCGAAAAGGTTGTCGATCACGTAGCGCCAGTGGGCAAACATGTCGAGAACGATGCCGCCGCTCTCGGACTTCTTGTAGTTCCAGGAGGGGCGCTGGGCCGGCTGGTCCTTGCCATCGAAGACCCAGTAGCCGAACTCGCCGCGCACGGCCAGAATGCGGCCAAAGAAACCGGTGTCGATCAGATACTTGAGCTTCAGAAAACCGGGCAGAAACAGCTTATCCTGGACAACGCCATTGCTGACCCCGGCGTCGATCGCCGCGCGCGCCAGCTGCAACGCATCCTCGGTATTGCCTGCGGTCGGCTTTTCGCAGTAGACCGCCTTGCCCGCCTCGATCGCCTGCAGTGTATTCGGCACCCGCAGGTTGGTGGCCAGCGCATCGAAATAGATGCGGTTGTGGTCGTCGGCGAGCGCCTCGTCCAGGTTGGTTGTCCACTTGCTTACATTGTGGGCAGCGGAGAGATGCCGCAGCTTGTCCGGATTGCGGCCGACCAGCACCGGCTCCGGCATGATGCGGTCGCCGTCGGCGGTGGACACGCCGCCCTGTTCCCGGATCGCCAGAATCGAACGGACAAGATGTTGATTCGTGCCCATGCGCCCGGTGACGCCATTTAAGATTACGCCAAACGCAATTTCAGCCATAGGTAGGAAAAGCTCCAATTGATTCGCGGCCACCAAGAACCGCCATTATACGTGATTTGTATAAGCTTCCACGATCCGCTCCAGGAACTGCTCCTGCTCCATCGCCCAGTAGCGGTTTGAGAAGATTTCGACCTCATTATACCCGTCAAACCCGGCCTCCTCAACCCAGCCGCGTATCTGGCGGATGTTGATGCAGCCCTCACCCATCAGACCGCGGTCATTGAGCAGGTCTTCGGTGGGCGTGCGCCAGTCGCAGACGTGGAAGGCGAACAGTCTGTCCATCTGCCCGCAGCGGTGGATTTCCCGCTCCAGATCGGGGTCCCACCACAGGTGGTAGACATCCACTACGACGCCGACAAAAGGGGAGTTGATCTTTTCGGCGATGTCGTTGGCCTGGGCCATCGTGTTGACGGCGGAGCGGCTGTCCGCGTACAGCGGATGCAGCGGCTCAATGCCCAGCTTGACCCCCGCGGCCTGGGCGTGGGGCAGCACGGCCTCGATCCCGTCCCGGATCTGGCCGCGGCTGACATCCAGGGGCTGACCGGGCACAGCGCCGCAGACGAGAACGACCAGGGGCGCGCCGAGGGCGGCGGCCTCGTCAATGGCGCGGCGGTTGTCGTCGAGGGCTTCCTGGCGCGCCGCGGCCGTCTCCGCAGGGAAGAAGCCGCCCCGGCACAGAGAGACGACATCCATTCCGGAATCGCGGATACGCTTACCGGCGGCGGCGATGTCCCGCCCCTCCAGGGCGTCCCTCCAGACGGTCATGGCGGCGACGCCGTGGGCGCTGAAGCGTTCGATCGCCGTTTCGATGGGCCAGGGCTTGGTTGTAATTGTGTGGATGCAGAGTCGACTCAAGTCCATTTGTTGGTCCTGATAGTGTCTCATTTGCTTGAAAAATCAGTTGTGTCCAGGGCTCGGCGCCATACTCCTGGGTGGGGAGCAGGCTGGATAGTGGTGTCTATTGTTCACGCTCCACGAGCCACTGCTCACTCTCCGGCGGCAGTTCGGCCGGCACGCTGATGGTCTCCTCGTTGCGGAAATGCACCTGCCCTGGCCGCCCGCCGGCCATGCGCGTGACAAAGTGCCGCGGGGCGATAACGACGGCGACGCCGGTGTTGCCCCGTTGGCGGGAAAACCAGGCGGCAAGCTGGGCGGCGGCAGTGCGGGTCGGTGCGGGGACCGTTTGTCCGCCGCAGCGGATGATGACGTGTGCGCCCGGCCCGCCGCGCACGTGCAGCCACAGGTCATCTCGGCCGGCCTCGGTGAAGGTGACGATTTCATTTTGGCGGGCGTTGCGCCCCACCAGAATTGGGAAGCCTTCGGGCGAGAGATAACGCAACGGTTGCGAGCGGTCTCTTTGCACCTTGTCACGCCGGTCGCGACGTTGACGCAGATAGCCCGCCTCCCGCAGGGCTTCCCGCACGGCGACGATCTCCGGCTGATCTTGCGCCAGGCTCAGATCGCTCTCCAGTTGCTGCAAGTAGGCATGGTCCGCCTCGAGTCTGGCCCGGCGGCGGGGGATGATGCGGGCGGCCCGTTCCATCTTGGCGGCCCGATCAAACATGCGCTCGGCCTGTTCCACCGGCGAATGTTTCGGGTCGAGTAGAACGATCAGGTCGTCCCCCTCCGCTGCCAACTCTTCGCCGGCCGCCGCCTGTCCGAAACTGGTGTCAGCGGCGGCGAAAATGATCAGTTGCATCTGTCCGTTCGGCGCCGGCTGCACAGCGGCCCAGCCGTCCTGCAGGCTGAATCCTTCCTGCGCGCCAGGCCCATTTGCCTCCTGCGTTATCTGGCTGGAGAGGGCCAGCAGCCACCCTGCCTGCGTGCGCACGCGTTCCGGCTCACCCGGGGTCGGCTCATCCGCGGCCAGCGCGCGCAGTTGACTCTGCACGCGCGCCTGCGCCTGCCGGACCAGCGCGGCCACCCCGCCGCGCACGCCTGCGTACTCGTCGCGCGAGGAGGAAACGTCGCGTTCCTGGGCGGCGTAGAAGGCAGCGACCGCCGCGCTGGCCGAATCTGTCTGTGCGAACTCGCCGCAGAAATGAAGCTCGTAGGTTGCAAACGCGGCGACGCCGTCCTGTTCGTCCACGGCGATGCCGGGTGTCCAATCGCTCGCGCCGGCTGACGACCACAGGTTGCTGAGCGCCTTGCGCGCGTCCACGAACGCTTGCGTAGTGAGCGGTGCGTTGGCGTCTCCGGTCGCCCGCCAGGCCGCTTCTCTGGCCAGAGTCGGGCTGACGCCGGCGAAACGGTTGAGCAGGCTGCGCCAGAGGAGCGAGGCCTGAGCCTGGTTGGCGCCGGTTTCATCTGCCGGCGACTGAGCGGCGTCTCGATGCGGCTCTTCGCTTCCCTCGAGCGGCGGCAACCTGTCCTGTGGCGGCGGCAGTTGATAGATGCGGCGCGGCAACAGTACGCGCTGGGCGTTCTCGCCCGCGGGCACCCGCACGAGCGCATCCAGAATGCGGTCATCGGCGTTCATCAGTATCAGATTGCCCAGTTGCCCGATCGGTTCGACGACGAGGGTGGTGGCAGCATGCTCGGGGTGGTGGAAGCGCAGAAAGAGCACCCGCTCGAAGGGCACCGGCAACTCGACAGACTCCAGCCGCGCGCTGCGCACATATTTGCGCAGTAGGAGCAGAAGCTGGGTCTCCTTCGGCACCCCCCGCCGCGGCTTGTGTTCGAGCAGATGGACGCGGCTGGCCTGGGGATGTGCCGAGAGCAGCAGATGGCGCCGCTGCCGGTGGGCGTAGATCTCCAGGGCGACGCTGCGGCTGTCCGGCAGAACGATCTGCTGTACCCGGCCGCCCGCGACCGTCTCTTTCAGTTCGTCGGCCACTGCAGCCAGCATCAGGGCGTCAAAATGCATGCCAGGAGTATTTTCCGGTCTTCAGTTTTCAGGTTGCCGGGCGAGCGGTCAGCAAGAACCGAGCGCTGAAAACTGCACGTTGAGGAAGGGTCAATGCGACTGTAAGGATAGCATAGCGAATGCGTTTTGCGTAATGCGTACTGCATTACGGGTCGGCAAGGACTGCGTGGTAGGCTATAGATGGATCGTGGTGCATGTAGTATAATAATTTTCACACTGACAGAGTTGGGTAATATATAGTGGTCCGTGGTTCTTGGTGTTTGCTGTGCTTTGGCCGCCGCCCAGTTGTCAGGTTGCCGCTACGTGTCCAAACATCTGGATTCGGGGCAACCTGCCTGAAACCTGGAGATAACGGCGGCCAAACTGACTCACAGCCACTGATTACTGCAAGGAGAAAGCGATGCAGAGGGATAACCGGTTCCGAGTTGGCGTTTCATGGCTATACGCCTTTCTTCACGGGTGCAGGGACAAAAGCGGGCGCATTGTATGCTGTGCTGTCCTGCTGGGTCTTTGCGCGCTTTCGGTTATCGCGCTGAACTCTGCGGACGCCCTCGCCCATGAATCAGTTACGACCTGGGAAGCCGACTATTGGGACAACATAACTCTTACCGGCGATACCGTCATCTCGCGCCAGGATGAGACGCTGGATTTCGATTGGGGCGACGGCTCGCCGGGCACGGGTATTTCCGCGGATCGATTTTCAGCCCGCTGGGAGCGTCATCTCAACATCACCGCGGACGAGGCCGGCAACTACATCTTTACCGCCGAAGTTGATGACGGCGTGCGGCTGTGGGTGGATGGAGAGCTGAAAATCGACAGCTGGATCGAACAAGCGAAAGCGTCTTACGAGGCCAGACTGTCCCTGTCGGAGGGGCAGCATCTTATTCTCGTCGAGTATTTTGAGTTGACCGGCGCGGCCTCGATTTCGGTGAGTTGGGAGCGGGAGCCGGAGCTGCCCACGACCTATTGGCAGGGCGAGTATTACAACAACAGTTCGCTTGAGGGAACGGCGCATACGACGCGCAACGACGCGCGTATCAACTTTGACTGGGGGTACGAAAGCCCGCTGACCGGCCTCAATCAGGATGGATTTTCCGTGCGCTGGAGCAGATCTCTGCAACTGCCGGCAGGTGATTACCGCTTTACAGCCACGGTGGATGACGGCGTACGACTGTTGATCGGAAACAGAACACTGATCGATGCCTGGCAGGTGCAGACGGCGACAACCTACTCCCAGATTATCTATCTGGACGGCAGTGCCGTCATCGTGCGGATGGAGTATTACGAAGCAACGGGGCAGGCAGAAGCGCGCTTGACCTGGAGCAGGCTGGAGACAACGCCGACGGCAACACCGACGGCAACACCGTCGTCCGCGTCCACGCCGGCGCCAACCTTAACCGCAGCAACATCGCCAACGCCAACATCCACGGCGGGGCCAACGCCAACGCCGACATCGACGCCGGTTGTCGTGTGGCAGGCGCTGTACTGGAACAACACCACTCTAACCGGTAGTCCGGCTCTCGCCCAGCAGGAGTCTGTTATTGACTACAATTGGGGGGCCGGTTCACCAGCGTCGCCAACCATTAACGCGGACAATTTTTCAGCCCGCTGGAGTACACTGATTTCGCTCGCGGCGGGATCCTACCGCTTCGATGTTGTGTCCGACGATGGGGTGCGCCTGTTTATTGATAGCGTCCAACGGATCGATGGCTGGAGCGATCATCCGGCGACACCATACCAATATACGCTGCAGCACGACGGCGGGTCTGTGAATCTTGTTCTGGAATACTATGAGCACGAGGAGTCGGCCCAGGTGAAGTTGAGTTGGGTCGCCACAACCGCCGCAACGCCAGAGGCCTCACCGTCACCGCAGCCGACTCCCACTGTCAGCCCGGTGGTTGTAGACGACCAGGATTCCGGATTCGAAAGAGGCGGCCTTACGACAACGTGGAGACAGGCGGACGAGGGCCACGCGGGCCACCTTTTCTGGACGAACAACAACGACAAGACCCGCGACGGATACAATTGGGGAAGATGGTCGCCGGACTTGGAGGCGGCCAGTTACGAGGTATTCGTATACATCCCCGAGAACCATGCGACGACGGGAAATGCTCGCTATTGGATCTCCCACGCAGGCGGTTTTACCCTGCGGGAGGTAGATCAGTCCCAGTATGCCGGTCAGTGGGTCTCCCTGGGCACCTACAATTTCAGCAGTACAGAGAATGATTACATCTCTCTGTCCGACGTGACCTACGAGACATACCTGTCCCACAAGGTTGCCTGGGATGCGATTAAGTGGGAGGAGCAGTGATAGGTGTTAGTTTCCAGTTTCGAGTTTTTAGTTTCTAGTGGTCGTTCGGGTGGCTACTGAGAAGTGGTCAGTCGGCAGTGCAGCGGAGGAGGAGACGAGATGCGACTGGTGCAGTACCGGACAGAGGCCGGCGACCGCCGGGTGGGGATGGTTGAGAGCGAGGAGACATTGCATGTTCTCGACGGAACCGAGCGCGTTTATGACTTGGCGCGGGAGGCAGGGCGCAGCGGCCGGCCGCTGACCGAACTGGTTGAAGGACGGCTGGGTGGTCAACGGGTGGAATACGGCCCGATCGCGGCGGAAGGACGGCTGTTGCCGCCTTTGGATCATCCCGACCCGGCCCGCCTGGTGATCAGCGGCACCGGTCTGGATCATCTGGGCAGCGCCCAGGCGCGCGACGCCATGCACCAGAAGCTCAACGCCGAAGATGAAGAGGCGTTGACCGACTCGATGCGTATGTTTCGTCTGGGGTTGGAAGGCGGCAAACCGGCGCCGGGGCAGGTGGGTGTGGCGCCGGAGTGGTTCTATAAGGGGGATGGCCGCTGGCTGGTGCCGCCGGAACAGCCGCTGACGATGCCGGCCTTTGCCCTGGAGGGCAGCGAAGAGCCGGAATTGGTCGGCTGTTATGTGATCGGTGACGACGGCGCGGTCCTGTGCGTCGGCTTTACGCTGGGCAACGAGTTCTCCGATCATGTGCTGGAGAGGAAGAACTACCTTTACCTGGCCCACTCCAAGCTGCGGCAAAGCTCCTGCGGGCCGGAACTGCTGCTGGGCGATCCGCCGCCGCACATTGAGGGGACCTCTCGCATCCTGCGCGACGGTCGCGAGTTGTGGGCCGCGCCTTTCCTGACCGGCGAGGCCAACATGACGCACAGCCTGGCGAACCTTCAGCATCATCACTTCAAGTACGCGCCGTTCCGCACGCCCGGCGATGTACATCTGCATTTCTACGGCACGGCCACGCTCAGCTTCGCCGCCGGCATCCAGACCCAGGTGGGCGATGTGTTCGAAATCAGCGCGCCGGGTTTTGGCCGACCGCTGCGCAACGAGTTGATGGATACGCCGGAGGCTGAGCAGTTGGTTGCGATACGGACTCTGTGAGTTTTTAGTTTCTGGTTTTTAGTTTTAGTAACCCCACTCGCAAGCGAAAGCTCTTTGCGTTTTTAGTTTTCAGGGGGGCGTTGCGGGGGGAATCCCCCCGCACAAGGGAGGGCCGCAGGCCCGACCGCCCGATAACCAGGAGAGAGTGAAGAGGAGTGAGGAGAGAGAGAACCCCTCTCCTCTCCTTGCTCACAGTCGCGAATGGCGGTGGCGGGCGATACGCACGCGATCCGTGGGCGCGGCTGTGCTGCATGGTCGCGAATTGACTATGGCTGAGTAGTTACCCCAGCTATAGGAAGCTGAATGCCTCAGAGCGATCCGATGAGTAGCAACCCCACTTTCGAGACCCTTGATGCGCTACACGCCGCCGCGGTCACCTGCCGCGCATGCCCGCGCCTGGTGGCGTGGCGCGAAGAGGTAGCGGCGACAAAGCGCCAGGCATTTCGCGACCGGACCTACTGGGGCAAGCCGGTGCCGGGGTGGGGCGATCCCCGCGCGCGGCTGCTGGTGCTGGGTCTTGCCCCCGGCGCGCATGGGGCCAATCGCACGGGCCGTCCATTTACCGGAGACGGTTCGGGCAATTTTCTTTATCCGGCGTTGCACCGGGCCGGTTTCGCCAGCCGACCGACCAGTACACACCGGGGCGACGGCCTGGAGCTTATCGACTGCTACATGACCGGCGTGGCCTACTGTGTGCCGCCCAAAAACCGGCCCAACGCCGCCGAACTGAACAACTGCCGCAGCTGGCTGGTGCAGGAGTTGGCCCTGCTGCCGCAGGTGCAGGCGGTGCTGGCGCTGGGCAAGATCGCTTTCGACGGCTATCTGCGCGCCCTGCGCGAGCTCGGCCATGATCTCCCCCGCCTTACCTTCACGCACGGCGCGGCGCACTCCCTCCCTGCCGGTCTGCCCCGCCTCTATGCCTCCTACCACGTCAGCCGCCAGAATACGAACACCGGCCGCCTGACAACTGCGATGTTTGATGATGTGCTGACGACAATCAAGGCCAGTCTGCAGAGCGTTTGACCATTGGGAGCGGGGCGCCCCTCTAAGCCCAGCATCGGCATCAGCGAGACCGGGGTCGGGAGGCTCTCTCTTCTCTCTCCTCGCCCGAAAGGTTCTGTTCTGCAGAAATCCTGTAGATCGCTGGAAAGGCATCGGCAGGCCTTACACTTGCAGATATATATTTAACGCAGTCGTTGACAATTTGAAGAGACAGTTTCTTCTCCCCATACAGTAACATCATCTGGAATCAGAGTGATCAACCCAAAGCAATACTCGCAACATGTTTGGGAGTATTTTTGTGCCTATTGATAATATAGGTGAATTCGAGAGGGAAAGGTTCTTGCTTGGAGAACCCCTGGATTTGAATATTCTGTGATGTCCGTTCTGCAAGTGTGTGTATTTGGAATCGGTAGCTATGTGTCACTCGAGTAAAGCACAGGGGCATGACTCAGTTGTGACCGTGGACGCGCTGACTTTCAGCTATGGAATCAGGCAAGTTCTGCACGGGATATCGTTTGCTCTGGGAAGGGGCGAGGTCGTCGGATTGTTGGGGCCGAACGGCGCCGGCAAAAGTACGACCATCAAGGTGCTGACGGGTATCCTCCCGCCCGGGGGAGGGGCGGTTCGGGTAGCTGGGTATTCCATGCCCACCGAGGCCGTCGAGGCCAAGAAGCGCATCGGGTACGTACCGGAAGCCGCCGCGCTCTTTGAAAGCCTGACAGGACAAGAATTCCTGGAACTCATGGGCCGCCTGCAGGAAGTCCCCGAAGAGATTCTTCAGTCGCGAATTGACCAATTCCTCAAGCAGTTTGACTTGGCCGGTGTTCGCCATCGTCGTTTGGATGAGTACTCAAAAGGCATGCGCCAGAAAGTGCTCCTGAGCGCGGCCCTCCTGCACAATCCCGATGTCGTGATGCTTGACGAGCCCCTCTCGGGTTTGGATGTCAACGCCGGATTTATGGTTCGGGACTTGGTCGCTGCGCTGGCGGCCGAAGGTAAGACCATTCTCTACAGTTCACACGTCCTTGACGTGGTCGAACGAGTGTGTGACCGCGCCCTGATCATCCATGAAGGCCGTCTCATCGCCGATGGATCGCTGGAATCGCTGAAGACTTCTACTCAAAGAGGCAGTCTTGAAGACGTCTTCCGGCAACTGACCCATGCGGAGGAGACGGTGAGCAGCGTTTCCGAAATTATCGAAAGTTTGCGGTCGTGACAGACCTTCGCTCCCTCGGAGCACGGTTCTTCTGCGGCACGGCGTTTGCCAGCGTGCTCGAACGATGCCGCATTGAACCCCACCAATACTGGATCCTGGTCGACCTGTTCGAGACGCTCAGCAAACGGCAGGAACTGGTCCGGATGGGAAGCCATGGCCAGTCCATGCGTTCCTTAACGCTCATCTGGTTCCTTCTTTCGGGACTCATCAGCCTGGCGATGGCTGTAAGCGGCGCCTCGCCCGGAATTTACCTCCTTGTCTTTGTCGGGCTCACCGTTTTTCAACTCGGCATGCTATTGGTCTCCGAGGTCGCTGAGAGCTTGGTGAACCCGGTCGAGGGACTGATTCTGGCGCACCAGCCGGTAAACGGGGCTACATGGTTGGGGGCACGGCTGACCCATTTGCTTCGGATCGTTGTCTACGTCGTGGCAGCGGTGAATGGCGTGCCGGCGATCGTCGGTATTTTTCTTCCTCACAAGGATGAGTTTCTACCCCTGGCGTATTTTCCAATCCACCTTCTGATCGCTCTGGGGGTTGGACTGGTCGTCGCATTACTTTGCTGCAGCCTGTTCGGGTGGTTGGTTCGCTTTGTTCCTGTCCGGCGTCTTAAGGCGGCGGCTGCGGTGGTTCAGGTCATTCCCGTGTCTTTGCCGCTCGCATATCACTTTTTGGGCGATTTCAGGGAGGAAATTGTGAGTAGGGCAGCCGGGATTACGGTGCCGAAAGAATGGCAGGCTGTCGGTGACGCGGTGCCGGGCGGATTGCCGGCACTGCTGGGAGCTGTGTGTTTGGCCGTGGCGATCGCTGCTGTCGTATTTGGACTGCAGGCGCTCTCAAGCGATCATCTGATCCGTGCTTCGAATCAGATGTATTCAGGGGCCAGCGTGCGACAAAGACAGTGGAGACAATGGGAGATAGGTCCCTGGATTTCCAGGTTTGCCGGCGGTCAGGCCAGCCGCGCCGGTTTTGAGTATCTGAGTTGCATGATGGTTCGCGACTGGCAGTTCCGGCGAAACATGGCCCAGGACATACCGCCCGTGATCTTCGGCTTCATTGCCATGCTTATTGCCGGCCGGGAGGTCTCCCCGTTTGCTCCAGGCTTCGCCTACACTCACTTTCTGCCTCACCTGATCGGAATGACTGTGCTCTATTGGTGCCTGTTCCTGGGCTATGGCAATGACTACAAAGGCATCTGGTCGTTTCTCATCGTCCCGGACAGTTCTTTCCGTCCGTTTGTGAGGGGAATCTATGCTGGCCTGTGGCTCATGCTGATCGTCGTTCCGAACGTCTTTTGGCTGTTTGTGCTGACGTGGTCCTGGGGTGTGCGGGATGCCGTTCTCTTGATCGCTTACAGCACGGTCGTATCGTTCCTATATCTGGGCGTAGGTCTGAGGCTAATCGATGGCGTCCCATTCGGAAAACAGACACCACCGACCCGAAGAGTGGTTATGCTCGGAATGACGCTGGGCTATCTCGTCGTTTTGGGTATCGCAGTCGGGATCCAGTATCTTCTCTTTCGCTGGGTTGTGGTAGTCCTTGTCGTGACTCTTGTCGTGGGTTTGGGGGCGTACTTTCTGAACAGGGCGTCGCTGTCCAAATTCGAGTCCCGCATTCGGTTCAATCTGAAACCCGGCGCGTCGGGATCAGTGTTCCGTTGATCTGTTAAGGTTTGAACTTTCCTCTCGGAGATACGCGTATGTCCTCTGAATCGGTCAAACCCACAGCCGCCCCTACCCGCCCGGCGGAACGGATCGTCGCTATCGACATCCTGCGCGGCTTCGCGCTGCTGGGCATATTGATCATGAACATTCAGGGCTTTGCGATGCCCGCAGCCGCCTATTTGAACCCGACTGCCTACGGCGACTTGAGCGGGGCCAATCGCTGGGTGTGGATCGTGAGCCACATCTTCGCCGATCAGAAGTTTATGACGATCTTTTCGCTGCTTTTCGGCGCCGGCATCGTTCTGATGAGCGCGAAAATGGACGAGCGCGGGCAGCGCGCCTGGGGCCTGCATTACCGGCGCACCTTCTGGCTGCTGCTCTTCGGCCTGGCCCACGCCTTCCTGCTGTCGTCGGGGGACATTCTGGTGGCCTATGCGGTGTGCGGCCTGTGGGTCTACTGGCTGCGCCGGCTGCGGCCCGGTTGGCAGATGGCGCTGGGTATTCTTGTTGTGTCGATCCCTACTCTTCTGTTGCTGGGCACAGGCCTGAGTATGCAGTTTATTCCGCCGGAGACGCTGCAGGAACTACGGACCGACTGGAAGCCGGCCGTCGCGACAATCGACGCGGAGGTGGCCGCTTATCGGGGCGGCTGGCTGGCGCAGATGGAGGCCCGCGTGCCCGCTAGCATGGAATTTCAGACAGTTGTACTGCTGCTCTGGACGAACTGGCGCGCGGGCGGACTAATGCTGATAGGGATGGCTCTCTACCGGTGGGGCGTGCTGACAGGCGGACGCGCTCGCAGCTTTTATGTCGGTATGGCAATCTTGGGTTTTGCCATCGGCCTGCCGGTCGTTAGCGGCGGCGTTATCCAGAACTTTGCCCACAATTGGACGATGGAGTTTTCCCGGTTTGGGCTCGGCGCGCAGGCGAACTATTGGGGCAGTCTGTTCGTGAGTGGCGGCTATATCGGGCTGCTGATGCTGTTTGCCCGCTCGGGCGCTTTGGCCTGGCTGCAGAAGGCGCTGGCCGCGGTGGGACGGACCGCGCTGACGAACTATCTGCTGCAGACGATCCTGGCGACGGCCATCTTCTACGGCCACGGTCTGGGGCTGTTCGGCTCGGTCGAGCGAGTGGGGCAGGTCGGCATTGTTGTCGCGATCTGGGTGGTCCAGTTGGTGGTGTCACCGCTGTGGCTGCGCTATTACCGCTTCGGGCCTTTCGAGTGGCTGTGGCGCTCTCTCAGCTATTGGCGACTTCAGCCGATGAGGAATTGTTCTTTACCAGATTCCTGCCAACCCCTGCTGAACTAACATCTTGGACGCGGATCAGATTGATGTTGGGATCACGAAGCAGAAGTCCGCGTGTGATGTCTCTACTGAAGTTCTCGTCAGCCAGAAGACGCAACACGGTTCAGGTTAAGGCAGCGCGCTGACGTGTCAGCAGACGTTTCCGCAACTCTGCCAAATCTTGCTGCTGGCTCTCGATGCGATTGCGCACCTCTTCTGCCTTTTGCTCGCGTTTTGCCAGATACGCGCTGATCTCTTCCTGATGGCGCAAGTAGTAGGCAAGGACACTATAGATGTCCGCGAATGTCGCAGTTGGGTAGCGTTGCGCGATCGCCTCGGGCGTGGCTCCATCTTCAAAAGCGTGAATGACTAGCTCGAGTAAAACGCGAGACGTGCCGACACGAAATCCCCCCGACGGATCTCGACGCAGTGGTGGCGCTTCAGCCCGCAAGACGATGTCCACTGATGTTCTCCTGGTGTTTCGCGGCGGAAATGACTCTGCCGCTAAGCCTTTTACGCCAAACACGCAAACAGTTGGGAGTAGAATATTCTACATCCACCTATTCACGTACGCCCAACTGTACTGCAAGAAAGCCGACCTTTTTTGTCTACATGTTGACCCGGTGGCAGGATAAGTCCGTTAGACTTTCTATACAATATAATTGTAAGTACCAGCGTATGTGGGATGGCTACAGACCTGCCAGCCCTTGCCTAACTCTTAAGAAATCTATAGGGGTCCGAAGTCCGGCCTAAAGACCACTGAAGATCGTCGGGAAAAGGCTGAAACTCGTCAGAGAGATGTATCGTCTGTTACAATGCGTTTCAGACTGGCAACTGTTACGAGGGACATGGTCTGGAAATAGCGGCGTTTGGAAGAGTCGGCGCCGGTCAGGGCTATACACATGATTTCCACAACGAATCCAGCTGATGCGCCAACAGAGGAGCGGAGGTCCTTGTATGACCGTTTTGCGTCCCGTATATCTGTTAAGGCGAGTCTAAGCCGAGAGCTGGTCTCTTACCAAGGGAACAAGGAAGCTCCGGGTCTGCGCTGGATGAAGTACAAAGAAGGGTTTTCCGCCAGATTGGTTCAAAGCCTCCTGGACCACAATGAAGCGAAGACTTTTCTTGATCCCTTTTCCGGTTCTGGCACTGCTCCCCTCACCGCAAGTAGCATGGGAATGGATAGCACCGGCATTGAGATTATGCCTGTCGGGAACCTGTCAGCTCGGGCTATCGTCGCCGCCGCTAATGGACTCCACTATAGTAACTTTTTTTATGTGTGGCAGGAGTTGATTGATTCTCTCTCGTCCAAAGAATATGAAGTTGATAATTTGTTTCAACACATCCCTATCACAGAACGTGCCTTCCCTGAGCAGACCGAGCAAGATCTAGCCAAAGCCAGAAAGTTTGTAAACGAGATTTGTGATCCGTCGTTAAAGACCCTTTTGACTTTGGCATGCGTAAGTGTCCTCGAGGAAGTCAGCTACACTCGAAAAGATGGTCAGTTCTTACGATGGGATCCCCGATCGGGCCGCAACGTCAGTACAAGATGGCAAAAGGCGGAGCTACCTACGCTCACTCAGGCTCTTCAGCGGCGTTTTGGGGAAATCATGAACGATATTCCGGCGCTGCAGCGAAAGTACCGCGACGTGGCTCCAGTTTTTGTGGATGGATCCAGCCTCACCGAACTCAGAAAACTGCCTGATGAGAGTTTTGACGCAGTTGTGACTTCTCCCCCCTATGCTAATCGGTACGACTATACCCGAACCTATGCCTTGGAGTTGGTCTACCTTGGATTTGATGCAGACCGTTTGAAGGGACTGCGCCAAGACCTGCTGTCCGCGACAGTGGAAAACAGATCCAAGCGTGAGTTGCTGCTTCGAGAATACGGGAAAATGCCTCTGATAGAACACGCCTTCTGTATGACCGACAACCAGACTGCTTTGCAGGAGGCATTACACATTCTCAGACAGGAAGCTCACAATCTGAGTAACCGCAATGTCATTCCTCTCGTGGAGAATTACTTCACAGAAATGGCACTGGTGGTAAGCGAACTGGCCCGACTGGTAGCTCCGGGCGGCAGCGTGTTCATGGTAAATGACAATGTCCGCTATCACGGCCAAGAGATTCCGGTCGACCTTATTCTCTCAGACTTTGCGGAACAGTCGGGGTTGCGGTGTGAAGCGATTTGGACTCTCAACCGAGGAAAGGGGAACTCCAGCCAGCAGATGGGACGATTCGGGAGACAAGAACTAAGAAAATGTGTCTATTACTGGAGGAAATGCGATGGCTGATCGGCATGCTCGTCTGGAGGAGGCCAGGCAACGGGCGCTGATCATAACCAGGCATATTCGAGAGCGAGCTGATGAAGGAATCAGACAGATTATCAAGGATTTCGAAACCTCCTTGGATTTTGAAGGACGGTTGGAGGACTTGGCCATTGCTCCTGAAGCATGGACACACATCGTCCAAGCACAGTTTGACGCCAAACTGGTTTTTGCCCACCCGGACCTGCTGCATGCCCATCCGCAAACTTCCCTTCACTACCGGGGTATTTCCACTCTGTCCCTCAAGCGACTTCAGATGATGGCGGGCGCGGTCAACAAGTGGGAGGATGGCACAATCCGACAGCCACCTGGCTCGGAAAGATGTCTCCGCGTAGCCCGCGTCTATAATGCTGTGATCTCCGTAATCATTACCGGAACGGACGGGTGGACGTTGGAAAACGGGTATAGGAATATTTTGGTCACGATTGGAATTACGCAAGACGGTGCTTTGCGGAATCTGGTCGGACAGGCGGGAGAGGCGGCTGTTAAGGAGCGGATTTCCCAATGGCTGGCCGTGAACAATACGATCTCCTCGACCGTTCGCGGGACCACCACGTCAATTGGAGTCGCGGAAGAGTTAAGAATGGTCTACGGTTCCGAACCCGACATTAAATTCGAGAGCCGTACTGGAGGAGACTGGCAAATCATAGCAACGGTGGAGATTAAGAGTGGCACCGACCCGGCTGGGGCCCTTGAACGTCTGGGCGCCATCCAGAAAAGTTTCGAGCAAACCCCTCCCAGATCTCGAAATTTTTCCGTTCTCGGCGTTGTCACCCCTGAAATGCGTAGACGCTTGGACGAAATGAATGTTGCGAGGGACTTTGAACTCTATCAAGTCTTGAACGACGACATGGCTTGGGACGATTTTGTCATGGAGCTCTTTCACCACACGCTCCGTATTGTCTAAGCGCGTCCCGCGCGTCAGATCTGAGAGATCTTCAACACCCCAGTTGCTTCCCCTGCATCGGAAGTTTCCACAGTTTTCCCTCTCAACCACTCCCTACCCCGAAGCAGCCGGCTCCGCGCCCACCGCGGCGGGCTTTTTCAGCGTCTCCGGCACGAATAGGCCCAGGATTGAGCCAGCTCCCAACCCGATGATGGCGATGACGTAGACCGACGGCACCAGACTGAGTGCGTCGGCAATCGTGCCGACGATTATGGGGGCGCTGGTGTGCCCGGCGTCGCCTATCAGCCGCCACAGCCCCAGAAACGCGCCCATGCCCTCACCCTTCGGCGGCGCGAGGTCGGCGCCCAATGTCAGCATCGTCCCCGAGCCAAGCCCGTTCCCGAAGCCGATCAGTGATGTGGCCGCCAGCAGCGCGGCGAAGGAGCCGGTAAGGGGGATCAGGGCCATGCCCAGCGCCTGCAACAGGAAGGAGGGTACGTAGGCGAACTTGCGCCCGAAGCGGTCCATCACGTAGCCCGCCGGATAGAACATCGACATGTCCACGGCTGCGGCGACGCCCATCACCAGGCCGATTTGTTTCACATCCAGGCCCAGGATCGAGGCCGCGTAAAGAGGTATGATGGTCTGCCGGCCGGCGCGGATCGTCTGCGCGCAGATCATGCCGAAGCCGGCCGGTGTCAATACCCAGCCATTGCGGCGCAGATAGGAGAACAGATGGCGGTAGGAGCGGGCCATCGACGTCTGCTGTCCGGGCGGCAACTCGGCCTGGCCGTCGCGTACGAACAGGAGCGGGAAGATCAAGGCCAGCAGGGCGACAACGCCGCAGAAGAAAAAGGCGGTCTGCATACCTGCCTCGGCGCTGAGATATCCCCCGGTAATCGGGCCGGCGAACATGCCGATGCGGTTGACGCCGCCGAAGATTGAGATGGCCCGCCCGCGACTGCTGTTGAGCGTATTGTTGGCCAGGTAGGCGTGGCGGGAGACGTTCCACAACGCCGCGCCGGCGCCGATCGAGATCCCGCACAACACCAGCGTTACGAATCGCTCTGACTGGCTCAGGGCCAGCATCCCCAGCCCCATTATGCAGATGCCGATAGTCATGGAGAGGCGGTTGCCGATGCGGTCCTGGATAACCCCGGCGGGCAAGTCTCCGATCAGTGTGCCAATGCCGTAGCCGGCCAGCACCAGGCCGATAAGGCTGTAGGACAGCCCCAGGCCGATCACGTATATGGGCAGCAGCAGCGCCAACATTCCCTGGCAGAAGGAGAGAATGAAGGTAGGAACATAGACGGCGTAGAGCAACTGTGCGCGCATTTGATAGTTTTCAGTAGTCAGTTTCTAGTTTTTAGTGAGCTGCTGGGTGGCAATGGTGTTACCAGAAACTGGAAACTGCAGTCAGGAGTGAAGAGGAGAGAGAGAACAACTCCCACTCCTCGCTCCTTATTCCTCGCTTCTCACTCCTCGTTTGGGCGCAGGCCATCGAACGTTGCTCGGAGCGCCGGATAGAGGTCCTGGTAGAGTTCGTATACATTGTGGTAGGCGGCAGTCGCGTCAGGGTTGGGCGTGGTAGAGCCGGTGACGCGGATGGTTGCCGCGCAGGCGCTTTCGCCATCGGGCCAGACGCCCGCGCCGACACCGGCCAGCAGTGCCGCGCCGTAGGCCGCGCCTTCGGGCGTGTTGACCGTAACCAGTTCGCTGCCCATCACATCCGCCAGAATCTGTCGCCACAGTGGGCTGCGGGCGCCGCCGCCGCTCACCCGCACCTGGCGGATTGCGCCGAGGCCGACGCCCTGCATCAGCGTGAAGCTGTCACGCAGGCCAAAGGCCACGCCTTCCAGCACGGCGCGGGTCATGTGCGGCAGCCCGTGGCGGACCGTCA
Source organism: Caldilineaceae bacterium (assembly GCA_965221345.1). Classification (GTDB taxonomy): domain Bacteria; phylum Chloroflexota; class Anaerolineae; order Caldilineales; family Caldilineaceae; genus Bin5. The sequence goes on along the minus strand of CBDCSD010000002.1, from coordinate 1,316,427 downwards.
GCCCCACGAACGCGCCGCGGGCGAAGGGGTCGGGGTGGGGCGTTCGTTCTCCCGTCAGATAGGGCAGAAAGAGCAGCCCTTCGCTGCCGATTGGCAGGTCTGCGGCCGGGGCCAGCAGGTCGTCGAACTCCACGCCGGGCGCCAGCGTATCGCGGTGCCAGCGCAAGCTGCCTGCGGCCGAGAGCATCACCCCCATCAGATGCCATTTGTTCGGCAGGGCGTGGGGGAAGGCATGCAGGCGTCCCTCCGGTTCGTAGAAAGGCTTGTTTGCGGTGGCGAAGACGACGCCGGAGGTGCCCAGGGTCAGGGCGACGATGCCCTCCTCGATCGCGCCCACGCCCACGGCCTGGGCCGATTGATCGCCCCCGCCCCCTACCACGGGCGTGCCGGCGCGCAGGCCGGTGGCTGCCGCCGCCTGCGCGGAGATGGCGCCGGTCACCTGCGTGCCTTCGTGGGTGGGGGGCAGAAATTTGGGTGGAATCTCGAGCGCGGCCAGAACTGTCGGCGACCAGTCCCGCGTCGCCAGTTCCAGCAGGGATGTGCCGCCGGCGCCGGCCTTGTCGGTGGCGAAGTCGCCGGTCAGCTTGTAGCGCACGTAGTCTTTGGGCAGGAGGATCTGACGGACGCGGCTGTAGATGTCCGGCTCGTTCTCTTTCACCCACAGAATTTTGGGCGCGGTGAAGCCTGTAAGCGCGTCGTTGCCGGTGATGCGCACGAGATTTTCCTTGCCAAGCCACAGGCGCATATCATCGCACTGTTTGCCGGTGCGCTGGTCGTTCCAGAGGATGGCCGGCCGCAGGGGTTCGCTAGCTTCGTCCAACAGCACCAGCCCGTGCATCTGGCCGCTCACACCCACCGCGGCCACCTCCGCCGGATCGATGCCGGATTGGTCCAGCGCCGCCCGCATGCTCTGCACCGTGCCGTCCCACCACAAGTCGGGGTGCTGTTCGCTCCACAGCGGATGGGGCGTCTCGAACGGGTACTCTGCTGCCGCCACCGCGACGATTTCGCCGTCAGCGTCGATGATCAGGGACTTCGTGGCCGTGGTGGAGGAGTCGATGCCGATCAGGTACATTTTTCCAGCGCCCCTTTTTGATAGTTTTCAGTAGTCAGTTTTCAGTTCTTAGTGAACTGCTGGGTGGCAATGGTGTTACTGGAAACTAAAAACTGCCGTTCACACACCCAGCAACAGTTCAACCACTAGCTGATCCAGCTGCTCATACGGCTTGCCGCGGCGGCCTAGTTCGTCGCGGTCAAAGGCATGGGCCTTGAGGCCGGCCGCCTTCTCCGCGGAGTAGCCGCCTCTGAAACCGTCCATCGAGCCGTCATCGGCGTTAATCTGCGCCAGCAACTCCTGTATCTGTTCGTGCTGCCGGAACTGCTCGGCTTTTTCCTTGAGGATCAGGTAGGTGCGCATACAGCCGCTGGCGAAGGCCTTGACGTCCTTGTAATCGGAGGAGCGGTAGGCGTGGGCGTCAAAGTGCCGCGGGTTGTCGTAGCCAACGTCTTCCAGGAACTTGACCAGGAAGAATGCCTGCTTGATGTTGTGGCTGCCGAAGCGGAAGTCCTGATCGTAGCGTCCCAGATTCTGATCGTTGAGGTCGATGTGGAAAAGTTTGCCCGCGTTCCACGCCTGCGCGACCGCATGGGTGAAGTTCAGGCCGGCCATATGCTCGTGGGCGACCTCCGGATTCACGCCGATCATATGCGGGTGGTCGAGTGTTTCGATGAAGGCCAGCATGTGGCCGACCGTCGCCAGATAGATATCGCCGCGCGGCTCGTTCGGCTTCGGCTCCAGCGCGAAGCGCAGATCATAACCCTGACCGATTACATATTCACAGAGGAAGTTGAGCGCCTCCTGGAACCATTTGCCGGCATCGGCAGGATTTTTGCCGGCATCGGTCTCGGTGCCTTCCCGCCCGCCCCAGAAGACGTATGTGCTGGCGCCGCACTCCACGCCCAGGTCGATGGCGGCCATCGTTTTTTGCAGCGCGTAGGACCGCACCTCCGGGTCGTTGCTGGTGAAGGCGCCGTCGCGAAAGGCCGGGTGGGTAAAGAGATTGGTCGTCGCCATCGGCACGACGAGGCCGTACTCATCCAGCGCCTTCTTGAAGTCGCTCACTATCCGGTCGCGCTCTGCCGCGGTCGCGTCGATCGGAACCAGATCGTTGTCATGGAAGTTGACGCCCCAAGCGCCGACCTCCCCCAGCAGTTGGACCAGCTGCGCCGGCGAACGAACCTCCCGCACAGGGTCACCGAAGGGGTCGCGTCCGATGTTGCCGACGGTCCAGAGGCCGAAGCTGAATTTGTTTTCCGGTTTGGGTGTATAGGGCATGGAAAGCTCCTCGCAGTAGTTTTGCGTTTTCTGTTTCCAGTATTTAGTGAGCGCGCCGCCGTCGAACGCAAAGATGCACTAAGAACTAAAAACTGACTACTAAAAACTGTCGTTAAAGCGCCAGCCGGTAAAAGCGGGCGCCGTTGTCGTGCATGATCTTCTGCTGATCCTGCGCGCTGAAGTGGCTGATGCTGTCCTGGACGATATCAAACCAGGTGAGATAGTCGGCGGCCATATCGACCACCGGCCAGTCGGAGCCGAAGATCACCCGGTCGGGGCCGAAACAGTCGAGCACCTGCTCGATGTATGGGCGCAGTTCATCCCGGTTCCAGTTCTGGTGGTCGGCTTCCGTGGTTACGCCGGAGAGCTTGCAGTGGATATCCGGGCGGCTGGCCAGCTCGCGCAGTTGATCCTTCCACGGCTGGGTGATACCGGCTGCGATGCCCGGTTTGCCGATGTGATCGAGCAGGAAGGAGACATCCGGGCACTGCGCCACCAGTTCGAGCACGTCCGCCAGCTGTGGATGGTAGATGCACAGGTCGAAGCTGAAACCGTACTCGGGCAGCAGTTGCACGCCGCGCACAAAGTCGGGCGCGTTACAGAAGCCCAGCGGCTCGTCCTGGATCAAGCGGCGGATGCCTTTGACCAGCGGCAGTTCAGCCAGCGCCTGCAGATGGGGCCGGGCGCCTTCTCCGTCCTGCAGCGGCGCGCTCGCGACGATGCCGCGGATGCGCGGCTCCTCCTGCGCCAGCTCGGTGATCCACTGCGCCTCTCGCAGCGCGTGCGCCGGCAGACAGTCGGCCTCCTCGAAGACGATCGCGGCCAGTTCGAGCGAGACACCGGCGCGCGCCCGTTCCAGATCGGCCGGCAGATGGGGATGGGAGATGGGCGACGCGCCTTCCAGCCACGGATAGTCGATCACCGAACTGTCCCAGAAATGTACGTGGGTATCGACATAGCGCGTGCGCTCAGTCATGATGGAATACCTCCTCCATCTCCGCCCACTTCTCGCCCTCGGCCGCGCTCTCCACCGGCTGCTGGCAGGGATCGGTCAGCTTCCACCACGCCTGCGTCACCGGGTCGGCGGCCATCTTCGCCATGTCGGCCTCGTAGTCGTCGCCCACATACTCGTAATAGGCGAACAGGTAGCCGTCGCGCATGAAGATCGTGTAGTTGCGCATATTGCAGTCGCTGATGCGCTGGAGGACTTCAGGCCAGGTGTTGGCGTGCAGATGTACGTATGCGTCCTCCAACTCCGGTCTGACGCGAATGACCATTCCGTATCGTTTCATCGGTCTCCCCCTTTTTTCGTAGCCGGTGATCAGTGACCAGTGGTCAGTTACGGGGCGCTCCCTGGGCCACCGGCCACCGCCATTACAGCAGCGGCAGGTTCACCGCGGCGCCGCTGGTCCGGCTGCGATGGACGGCCTCGGTGAATTCCATGTACTTGACGCCGGTGGCGAAATCGGTGTGGGTGATCTCTTCCTGCCCGCGGATGGCGCTGATGAACTCATCTTCGACGCGCCAGCCGCCGGCCTCGTGGGCGGGCACCTCGATTTCGCTGAGGCTGTCATCGCCGCGGCGTCCGCCCGTCAGGATATCGCCGCTGAAATGCAGTGTGCCTTCGCTGCCATAGATGGTGGCTGAGGGCGGCTCACCGAAGCCGGTGACGCTGCTGACCTGAATGTGGGCCTGCCCGCCGCAGGCCAGGTCGGCGGTGATGTCGATGTGATCGGGAATGCGTACGCCCATCAGGCGCCCCTGTTCATCCTTGCGCATCGGCGTAAAGGTCTTGCTCTTGGCGACAACGCTGGTGGCCTCGCCAACCCAGCGCAACATCGCCTCGTACCAGATGCCCATCGTCATAACGTTCAACCCGCTGAAATCCATATTGTTGCGCCAGTGCATCGTATTGTCTTGGTCGATGAAGGCGCCGCCGGCGCGGACGTCCACAACCAGCACATCCCCCAGCCAGCCGTCGCGGATCAGCCGCTGGATGGTGCGGTCCACGCGCAGGCTGAAGGGTGAGGGCACGATCTGCGCGACCAGGTGCGGCCGGCTGCGCAGCGCATCATACATACAGTGGGCCTCGGACGCGTTCATCGCCATGCGGGCCTCGCACATCACGTGTTTGTCGGCTTCCAGGGCGGCGACGGTGGCGAGGCGGTGCATGTAGGGCCAAGTGCCGATCACCACTGCGTCCACGTCCGGGGCATGCACGATATCCTGCCAGTTGGTGCAGACCCGCTCGATGCCAAACTGCTTGGCGGCCCGCTCACCCGATTCCTGGCTGCGATTGCAGACGGCGACGATTTCGACGCCTTCGATGGCCTGCAGGCCGGGAATGTGTCGATCACGCGTGTTGGCGCCGGCGCCGATGACGCCGACGCGGATGGTGTCCTGAGTCATTCCTTCCTCCTGAAATGGGATTTGTGGCTAATTTATGGGAGTAAAACCGTGCTTAACAAAATCGCGGTCATAAGCAAATATCGCACTGACTCGCTTCCTACGTACTACTTCAAAGCTAACGCAGTCGACAAAACTAAGACCACGGCGGTTCGCGGTCAATAGCGCTGAGACAGCCACTTCGTGGATATCGGGCTGCACCCATTCAATTGATAACCAAGGAATCAGATCCTGCAATAGGCGGCGCACTGCCGCTAAGCCGAGGCGCCTCTGAACGAGTGCAATTGCTTCCACAACTACGTAGTTTGTACAGATAACCGGCTCATCTTGTAAGACGAGACGCCTCCAGACCAGAGTTGCTTCGTCATGATACCGGTCTTCTCTATCAAGCAACGCTATCAACGCGGAGGTATCGACCAATACCATTACTCATCGCCGTCTGCGTTGGCATATGCTTCAGCCAGATACTGATCGTGATTGACGGAAAGATCGTCCACACCGCTGGAGAACGCCCCGACAACGGAAAGAGCGCGCCGCCTACGCTCCTCTCGTTCGGCATCGATCTGTTTGCCGCCATCAATATCCTTACGGTGTCGAATCATGTCATCGATACTTTGGCGGATCAGTTCAGTTACGGTTGTTTCCTCTTCCGCGGCTATCCGCTCCAGAATTCGTGCCTGATTCTCTGTCAATAGTATCTTTGCATGTACCATTTTCGACTCCCGTCCTATCGCTTTCAATGGTCAGTTTCTGCTTGTGAGATCCCCCACTAAGAACTGAACGATCCTCAGCTAGCAAGTGCACCTGTCCGCATTCTATCATATCTATTGCGAAGATACACGGCATCTGCTGCGCCGTCTGAACTGCAGTTTGGCGTCTTCTCCGGCTTCCGCAACCGCGCAGGCGTTGCCGCTGCAACAACCTCCGGCGGATTGTAGACCGGATCGCGAGATGCTGGTATGATCCCACCGTAAACAATATCGACTCCACAGAAGAAGCGAGACAAAAAATGACCGTTGCCCCTTCCATTTCAGAGTTGGATATCCGTGCCCTGTGGCATCCTCTTACCCAGCATAAGCCGCTGGCCGAAAGCCCGCCTCCGCTGATGGTGCGGGGGGAAGGCTGCTACCTGGAAGATGACCAGGGCCAACGCTATCTGGACGCGATGGCGGGCCTGTGGTGTGTGAACGTTGGGTATGGGCGCCGCGAGTTGGCGGAGACGGCGGCCGCGCAGATGATGGAACTGGCCTATCTCGCGCCCACCATGACCCACGCGCCCGGCGCGCAGCTGGCGGACAGGATACTGGCGCTGCTGGGCTGGCGCGGCCGCGTATACTTCTCCTCCAGCGGCTCCGAAGCGAATGAGGTCGCCTTCAAAGTCGCCCGCCAGTATCACCAGCAATCCGGCAAAGCAGGCGGCGCGACCCGCTACAAGATCATCTCCCGCCACCGCGCCTATCACGGCAATACGCTGGGCGCGATGAGCGCCACCGGCCAGGCCGAGCGCAAGATCGGCTATGGGCCGATGGCGCCCGGTTTCATCCACGTACCGCCGCCCTATCCCTACCGGGGCCATCCCAAACTCAGCCCGGCCGAACACGGTATCGCCTGCGCGCAGGCGTTTGAGGAGACGATCATTTATGAAGGGCCGGAGACAGTCGCCGCGCTGCTGATGGAGCCGATCATCTCCGGCGGCGGCGTGCTGGTTCCGCCGGACGAATACCTGCCGCGCGTGCGCGAAATCTGCGACGAGTACGGCGTGCTGCTGATCTTTGACGAGGTCGTCTCCGGTTTTGGACGCACGGGCAAACTGTTCGGCCACGACCACTGGCAGGTAAAGCCGGACATCATCACGATGGCGAAGGGGCTTTCGAGCGGCTATATGCCCCTGGCTGCGACAGCCGTGCAGGAGTACATCTTCGATGCTTTCCAGGGCGAGGCCGGCGACCTGCGCCACTTCCGCCACATCAACACCTTCGGCGGTCATCCGGTGAGCACAGCGGTCGGTCTGCGCAATCTGGAGATTGTGGAGGAAGAAGGCCTGGTGGAGAACGCCCGGCGTGTGGGGGCGTACGCGCTGGCGCAACTGGAAAATTTGTCAACGCACCCGTGGGTGGGCGAGGCGCGCGGCCGCGGGCTGCTCCTGGGGGTCGAATTGGTGGCGGACAAGGCGACCAAACAGCCCTTGGACGACGCCGAGATGCTGGCGATCCTGGGCCGCTGCAAACAGGCCGGCGTCATTCTCGGACGCAACGGCAATACCGTTCCCGGCCTGTGCAACATTCTGATCGTAGCTCCGCCGCTGGTGGCGACCGAGTCCGAAATCGATCTCCTCATCGAGGCGCTGGTTTTTGCCCTCGGAGAAAAGTGATACCGGCGGCCGGTGGCTGCACCGACCGCCGGCCGCTGACTATTGACCTCTGACTACTGACTACGGTGACTACTGACTACAAAAAACTATCCCCGAATATCCAGCCGTTCCCTCCGCTGCCAGAGGCTGACCGAGTCGCGTTCCGAAACGCCCGGATTGGGGTCGCCCGGGCTGTCGACGTAGGCGCCCTCCGGCGCGGGCACAGGTCCTCGCAGCAGGGGGTCATCGGTGCGCTCCATCCATGACGAGAGCCGGTTGCGCATCTCCGCCAGCGGTTCGGCGCTGTCGGGATCGTTCACCAGGTTGCAGGCTTCGTTCGGATCATAAATCAGATCGTAGAGCGCCTCATCGTGGACCCTGCGCTCGGCCAAGCCGTTTTCCATCAGATACTGCTTGCTGGGCCCGTTGTCGATATTGGGCATTGTGGTCGTCGGCCATTGATCGAAGCGCCGGATGTACTTCCAGCGCTGCGTGCGCACGGCCCGTTTCGGTTCGTAGCCGGCGTGATAACTCACCTCCCCGAAGATCTCCTCGTTTATCTCAGCGGCCGTACCGGCTACGAGGGGGACAACAGAGCGCCCCTCAAGCCATGGCGGCGGCTCGACATCCAGCAACTCGCACAGGGTCGGGTAGATATCGATTTGGGAGACCATGCCGTCCACGACTTTGCCGCCGCTAAAGCCGTGCGGCCCGCGCACGATCAGTGACACGCCGGTGCCGTGATCGGTCAGCGTGCATTTCATGGCGGGGAAGGCCAGCCCGTGGTCGGTCGTGTAGATGAACAGCGTGTCCTCGGCCAGGCCGGCCTCTTCCAGCGCGTGCAGAACAATCCCTACCTGGTCGTCGAGAATCTTGGCCATGCGTTTGTAGGAGGCCATGTCGTAGCGGGTCTCCGGCGTATCGGGCAGCGGCGCCGGCGGCAGGGTATAGCGCTCGTCCTCCTCCTCGCTCGGTTCCGGGAAAACGCGATGGGTCTCGGAATAGCCTACGGTGAGGACGAAGGGGCGGTCATGCTCCCGGTTGATGAACTCGACCGCAGCCGTGGTCCTGTAGTCCGTACCCCCGGATCCGGACGGGTCGGCTTCGGCGATCCAGTCGTAGCCCAACGTGCGCGAATCGATGGCCAGGTGTTGGAAGCCGCACAGAGCGGTGCGGTAGCCATGGCTGCGCAGGAAGTTCGCCAGGTGCCGTTCGGGATGTTGCAGGAAAAAGTCGCGGTTGGCCAGTCCCAGTTGCCCGCAGGAGTGCGCGCTCTGGCCGGTGAGCAGACAGGCCCGGCTCGGCGAGCAGGTGGGGGCAGCGCTGAAGGCCCGGCGAAAGAGAACGCCTTCCTCCGCCAGCCGCTGGATGTTGGGCGCGGGGACCGCATGGCCGTAGGGCTGAAGGTATCGGCCTGTGTCGTGAGAATGCAGGTAGATAATGTTCATGGAAAGATCCCTCATTACAGTATGAGCGGGACGGGTTTGACCGCCGGTGGAGCGACTTCTGATTTATGTGAACTGTCTGGTGGAGAAAACCAAATCATCATGGCACGATTCACATGAACTGCGCAAATCACCCTCCAAGAGGGCAGGCGGAATCAGCGAAGGCGCCGTGACCGTTTGCGTGGACAGCGGGTAGGATGGGCTGCTATCCAGAGACGATTCTCACGCCGATTCGCGTCCCCAAACCGTCAACAGGACAAACGCCGCCAGCGTACCGACGGCCGCCACCGGCCCCAGCCCCCATACGCCGAAGCGGGTATACATCCACGGGCCGGAAAAACCGCTGAGGGTGGAGCCCAGCAGATTGAGCGCCACCGAGAGGGAGATGAGCTTGCCGCGCCGGTCCGGAGCCTGTTCGCTGATGAGGGCGATGGCGCTGACGATTCCGTACTCAAACACGAAGCGCAGCAGCACCATTGCGGCAACGACCGGCGCCAGTCCGATATTGATAAGCGGCAGCGAGATGTAGACCAGCACAGATCCCAGCATGCCGGCCTGTACGGCCCGCTTTTTGCCGACCCGGTCCGTAATCAGAGAGACGAGCACACTGCCGCACAGATCCGCTGCACCCTGTGCCAGGGCCACCAGGCCCAACGTTTCCGGAACCAGACCGTATTCGGTTTGCAGCCAGGCGCCATGGGCAATGAGGATGTGGACCTGGCTGAAATAGAAGAGGGCATTGGCACTGATGACGGCGAGGGCGGCACGCCAGTTGGGGCCGAGATCGAAAAGGCCGGCGACAGTCCGCGCACGAAGAGGGGGAAGGGATGAGAGAAGAGGAGTGAAAGAACGGCTCCTCATTCTCTTCGGGGCTACCTCGCGGCCGCGAACGGCGCCACTCTCTTCACTTGTAGCCCCTGCCGTCGCTTCCGGCAAAAATCCAATCAAGACCCAGCCCGCGAGCATCGCCCCGCCGAGGACGAAGAAGGGGAGTTGCCAGCTGAAGCGGCCAAAGAAAAAGCCCATCAGCGGCAGACCGATGATGCCTGCCAGTGCCCAGGAGTATTCCAGTACACCAATGCCGCGCGCGCGTTGCGCAAAGGGCAGTCGTGCGCTGATGTATGCCTGGCAGGTGGGCAAGAAGCCGGTCAGCCCTGCCCCCGAGACGATCATGCCGGCGACGACGGACCAGAGGCCGGCGCCGCTGCCCAGCAGAAACATACCCGCTGCGGTCAACAGCAGCGAGAGGCGCATAATGCGGCGATAGCCGTAGCTGTCGGCGGCGCTGCCAAACAGGGGCGCGCTCAGCCCGGCGAGGCTGCGCAGACTGACAAGACGGCCCAGGACCACGATGTCGAGGGAGAGCCCCAGCGCAACGGTCTGCAGGAAGGGAAAGAAGAGTTGGGTCGTTGTATCGACTGCCAGGCGGGTGGCGATACAGGCTGCCAGGATATGGCGGAAGCGGGAGAAGCCCCGCGGCGCGTTTGCGCGCGGCTGCCGGCTAGTCATGGATACTGCGCATGGTCGCGCCCGAGGGTAGGAAGAAAACAGTTGCCATGGAGTCGCCCGCCTCAGCCAGTTATCTGGAGGCCATCCTGATCCCGTCGAAGCGGGCCTCGCCCTCGGTCACGAACAGGCCCAGCGCGCCCGTGCGGCGGTCATAGATGCGGCCGGAGAGGGCAACCTGGTCATCGACATAGACGACCAGAGCTGTGCCATCGACAAGCAGTTGCACTTTCAGTGGCCTGTCCGGCGTCAGAACGACCCTGCGTTCGAGCATGAATGGCGGGTTCGTGGTGGTGATGCTGAACTGCGGCGACCAGCGGTCCAGCACGACCCTGTTTTTGGCCGGCTCCAGCCGCACCTGGTAGTAGGACTCCAGATCATCGCTGGCGCGCAGGAGCAGACCGCAGTTGGTCAACCCTGGGGCGAGGGTGACGGTCGCCTCGATCAGACATTCATCAGGCATCTCCCCCAGCGTCATCAGGGCGTAGCGGCCGATCGCAGATGTCGCGGCACTCTCCTCCTGAACGTCCCAACTGCCGAGTACCGGTTGGGGCAGAAGCGGCGCCGGCTTGACGAAAGCGTGGGCGACCGTCTCGGGTATGCGTACAGTCAAGGCGCCGTCCGGCTGCGGCACAACCTCGTGGACGACCAGATTGCCGCCCCATAGCCAGTCGCCATCGTCGGTCTCGCCGGCGCGCGTCGGCAGCCAGCCAAATAGATAGCGCTGCGATTCATCTGCCGCGGTCTTGGCTGCGCCGTAGGCAAGACCATCGAACATGTCGTCGGCTGGAGATATCCAAGGTCCTGTCAAGCTGTGCGCCATTCGGTAATGGGTGGCTATCCACTCCCTGGAGACGGAGTAGACCAGATACCACCAGCTGCCGTGACGAAACAGATCCGGGCAGGGGTGCGCCCAGACCTCGTCCGGTGTCCAGAGCGGCGGCCGCCCCTCCCATGTCACCAGATCGGAGCTGACGGCCAGGCCGATGCAGCCCCGGTTGCGAACAGGCCCACTATCCCTGCGCGCCGTCATGAGCATCCAGTACTCCCCGGCCGCCTCGTTCCAGAAGACAAAGGGGTCGCGCCAGTCGTCCAGCTCATACCCCAGGGCGGTGGGCGCAAAGAACATGAAGTCGGGATCCTTGTGCCAGCTGCGCAGGTCAGTGCTGGTGGCGCGCATGACCACCTGCGCGGCCTTTCCGGTTCCGGCGAAGGATGGATTGATGCCCGTATAGTAGATGTAGAAGATGCCGTTGCCCGCGATCACGGAGCCTGTGCCGACATCGACATCCTGCTCGTCAGCCGCTCCATGCGTTACCGCTTCGCCCCAATCCTCGAAGTTGACAAAGTCGCGCGTCACGAGGTGAAACCAGGGCCTGCCCGGGCCGTGGCCGCTCTCTTCTGCGTAATCTTTGATGTAGAAAAGGTGGTAGTCGCCTTCCCAGAAGAAGGGGATGAAGTCACCCGCCACACCGTCGTCTGGTCGGTAGAGAACTGTCATGATTTACCTCCTGTGTCACATGGCATTGAGATTCGTCAGGCCGACTCACGGCCCCAAACTGTCAACAGGACAAACGCCGTGAGCGTACCGACGGCCGCCACCGGCCCCAGCCCCCATACGCCGAAGCGGGTATACATCCACGGGCCGGAAAAACCGCTGAGGGTGGAGCCCAGCAGATTGAGCGCTACCGAGAGGGAGATGAGCTTGCCGCGCCGGTCCGGAGCCTGTTCGCTGATGAGGGCGATGGCGCTGACGATCCCAAACTCGAACATGAAGCGCATCAGCACGAGGACGACGATGACCGGCAGCAAACCGACGTTGATAAACGGCAAAGAGACGTAGACCAGCAGCGATCCCAGCATGCCGGCCTGGACTGCCCGCTTCTTACCGATCCGATCGGTAATCAAGGAGACGAGCACACTGCCGCACAGATTCGCTGCGCCCTGCGCCAGGGCCACCAGGCCCAACGTTTCCGGAACCAGGCCGTATTCGGTTTGCAGCCAGGCGCCATGGGCAATGAGGATGTGGACCTGGCCGAAATCGAAGAGGGCATTGGCGCTGATGACGGCGAGGGCGGCGCGCCAGTTGGGGCCGAGATCAAAAAGGCTGGCGATAGTCTGCACACGAAGAGGGGGAAGGGATGCGAGAAGAGGAGTGAGAGAACGGCTCCTTACTCTCTTCGGGACGACCTCTCGGCCACGATCGGCGCCACTCTCTTCGCGTGCGGATCCTGCCGTCGCTTCCGGCACAAATCCAAGCAGAACCCAGCCGGCGAGCATCGCCGTGCCCAGAACGATAAAGGGGCCCTGCCAGTTGAAACGGCCAAAAAGAAAGCCCATCAGCGGCAGACCGACAATGCCGGCCAATGCCCAGGAGTATTCCAGTGCGCCAATGCCGCGCGCGCGCTGGGCAAAGGGCAGTTGCGCGCTGATGTATGCCTGGCAGGTGGGCAAGAAGCCGGTCAGCCCCGCCCCCGAGACGATCATGCCGGCCACGACGGACCAGATGCCGGCGCCGCTGCCCAGCAGAAACATGCCGGCTGCGCACAACAGTAGCGAGAGGCGCATGATGCGGCGATAGCCGTAGCGGTCGGCGGCGCTGCCAAACAGGGGCGCGCTCAACCCGGCGAGGCTGCGCAGACTGACAAGACGGCCCAGGAAGACTATGTCGAGGGCGAGCCACAGCGCAACGGTCTGCAGGAAGGGGTAGAAGAGTTGGGTCGTTGTATCGATCGCCAGGCGGGTGGCGATACAGGCCGCCAGGACATGGCGGAAGCGGGAGAAGCCCCGCGGCGCGTTTGCGCGTTCGTCCGCGCGCGGCTGCCGGTTACTCACCGATTCGACGCACGGTCGCGCCCGGTGGAGGGAAAAAGACAAATGTTCGCGGATCGATCGCTTCATCGAATATGATGAAGTCGAAACGCATGCGGAAGCCGGTATCGCCTTCGATGGCCAGGGGATAGTAGGTACTCATGTCCAGCCAGACGGTAAGCTGCTCGCCCGCCTCTGCAAGGGGGTTCTGCGCCGGCGGCAGCAGCATCTGCACCCGCAGCGCATTCCGACCGGCCACCGGCTCCTCGCCGATAATCTGCAGATCACCCGCGTGCAGGGCGGCCAACACATCATCCGGCATTGTTTCCAGCAGTGACCTGCCGAAGCGCGTGCTTGCCACGGGCGATCCTTCTGTCCGATCGGAGACTGTGGCGAGGTCCAGCAGCGGGTCGTACATCCAGGCTTCCTCTTCGTTGAAGACCATGATATAGACGGCCTTGCGACCCAGGCCCTCCAGTTCTGCCTCGGCGCGCAGATGACGGGGCCGCTGCACCCACAGCTCATACTCGATCATCTGGTCAGTTTTTCCCAGCTGAAGCCGCCCTTGGACCGTTTTCAGATTTTCAAGCCGCGCCGCGGCCTCATCCGGCAGGCTGTCAGCGTCCGGGACGCGGGTGGTGAAGAAGAGGATAGCCAGCCCGACGCCGGCCGCAAGGGCCAGTCCGACAACAGTTGCGGCGATCCGTTTGCGATTCATCCGATGGTTTCTGGTTCTTGGCCTTTAGTTTTCAGAGGACACCCCGCGGTTTCGGTCTCAGCGGGGTCTGAGACTGGCGGGTTATCGATTCCGGCACAGGTTTCGATTGTTCAGTAGCCTTGCATGGACGCTTGTGAAATCCTTGCGCTCATTCGTCGAATACACTTTGCCTCGCGGCCTATCGATCAGGCGCTTATTTCCGAAATCCTCGTGTAAAGCTTTGTCGTTTGAGTACAAGAGGCGCGCGCCGCTGGTTTGGGCCAATGCGATGACATGTGTGTCATTGGAGTGGCATCTCCCCTCCTCGTGGAGTTTCTGCTCCCTTTCGTCAACAGTGCGTTTTGGCTCCTGCCGGATTTTCCCGGCAAGAATCGCTTGTTGTATCCATGCTCGTGCGGACGATCCATTGAGTTCGGCAAGCAATCTGCCGCCGACCACAAGGCGTAAGGGTTCAGAGTTGAGCCACTTGAAAAACCTCTCGCCAGCCTCGGGTCGACCTTTGCTGAAAACTTCGTTAGAGACGTCGGCGTCAACAATTGCGCACATATCTATAACCCCAAAGACCTTGTTGTTTCTTCCATGAAGAACCTGCGGTAGCTGGCGGGCGCGTTCAAAACGTTGCCCTCGCCATCGATTCCCAGTGAATGGATATGCACATCCAAATCGTCCCTTTCAAAAAAAAGTATCGACACATCTTCAGGCTTCAAGGCACCGCTCCCGTCGCGGACTTCCATGCGCACACGATCTAGCAGGTGATCACTGTGCGTTTCGACGATAAGTTGGCGCTCTCGGCTTGCAATTTGGCAGAACAGACTACCTAGCGCAGCCTGCGCGCGGGGGTGGAGATGTACCTCCGGTTGCTGCAGAAGGAACAGAGGCGGCGCGTCCGGTCGCAGCAGCTCGGTTATCACCAAAAGCGCTTGGCTGACGCCGTATCCAACGTCAATGAGATTGTGTAAAGGGCCCTTTAACTTGCTTCCAGATTTTCTGATCTGAATCTGGAATGGTTCGCTATCTCTCTGCCCCAGCCGCTTTAGGGAGATTTCATCAAACAGGCCCGCGGCCTTGCCAAATTCCTGTAGGCGCCTCTTGAGTTCAGTCCACTCTCTCTCACGCCGCGTCAACACATCTGCGAGATACATCGGCACATAGTCCCCTTCGGGGTCCCGGGTGGGACGAGATGGATCATAGGTGCGACTCGGCTTGGAACGCACCGGCGCGCTGGCGAATGGACGCACTCCGGATAACGAAAGATCATACCAAGGAAATTCTCGGAGAATCTCGTAGTCTTCAGAACTAAATGAAGGAGAGCCATCCAGCGGTTCAAACTTCGGGTCTCCTTCTTGGTTTTCCTCGAGAAGTGACGAACTGCTAAAGTAAAATAGCGGGGGAACTTTATGATCTTGAAGTGAGTATCGTATTCCTCTGCTTACCCTCTTTTCCCACCGTCCCCTGTGTGTCTCAACTCTGAGAACATAAATATGGTTTTTTTCGATGTCTTCCTTAAAGCGTTCCTCAATTCGAGTTTCGCCAAAAGCATATCGCCTTCCAACGGGGACCGGAACAGCGCCATCCTTACCGAATGTTACGTCGAATTTTTGAGATAGAGGCTTGCTTGTCCCCTTCTGTGAATTCGATCTCGTCGTACTGAATCCCGCAACGAAGGTTTCGGCTCTGCCGCCTCGCCCGCCTCGGAAGTGAGCGATTTCGTCGAAACTGCCAAGATCATACGGGTCTTCTTTGAAGTCCGGGATCTTGTAGTCGTTGGCGAACTCCCAAAGGGCGCGAATTATGGCCAGGAAAGAGGTCTTGCCCGTGCTGTTCTCGCCCACCAGGAGTGTGAGCGGCGCTAAACGGGCCGTCTGCTCTTCCCGGAAGCAGCGGAAGTCTTTCAATCTGATTTCATCCATGACAGTTCCCTTTCGCAAGACGACCGCATTGCCGTGTCGGACCGTCTTGAAAGGCAGCTCCCAAGGGGCCGCTAACTCCGCGATTATATCATCGCGCTACCGGGTTCGCTCCATGAAGGCGTGCAGCGCCGGCAGCATCCGGTCAGGCGCTTCTTCGGCCAGGAAGTGTCCGCAATCCTTGAACTCGTGCGCTTCAAAGTCCGTCAACTCGGCCTTCCACCGGCTGAGTTCCTTCTCTCGAAAGGCGATGTCTTTGAATCCCCAGAATATGAGCGCAGGTTTCCCGGCAAAAGCGGCGCGATCATCCCAGATCGAACGCAGCCAGTCGGTAGCGCCGACGATATACCCCGGAAACGCGGCACAGGCGGAACGCGCCTCTGGCGTCGGTAGTGCATTGCGATAATGCGCCATCACCTCCGGTGTCAGGACATCCTTCTGGGCGACAGCCATTGGCAGCACCTTGTTCACGAAAAAATTGCGGCGTTTGATAAGGTATTGCCCGAGCCAACTCGACATGAAGAAGCTGAACATAATATAGTGCGGGTCGCGCGCGACCGGCCAGCACCATGTGTTCGTAATGACGATCCGTTTGACCCGATCCGGATGCTTGCGCGCGAAGTCCAGACCAATCGGCCCGCCCCAATCCACCAGGTATAGGGTCAGGTCCTGCACGTCGAGATGGTCGAGCAAAGCGGCGACCGCATCCGCATGGGCTTCGGGTCGATAGTCGGCGGGCTGGTGGCTGCGAGATGACAGGCCGAAACCGATATGGTCGGGGGCGATACATCGGAACCGGGACCGCAGATCCCTGACCAGATGCCGAAACTCGAAAGACCAGGTGGGATTGCCATGCAGGAAAACAATCGGCTCTCCCGCGCCTTCGTCTATGAAGTGCATCTCATGGCCGGATGGCGTGGTGAAGAAGCTGCTCTCAAAGGGGAATATCTCGTTCGATACCCACGCGGGGCGCGCGGGCGCCATCTGCTGACTCATTGGAAGTTCTCCTGAAGTGAATTGGACGTAGCGTCACATCCAGATGCGGGGCGGGGCGTCGTCCTCAGGAGGCGGCGGCAACTCGGCCTGCTCGTTGTCGACAGTCCCATCGTCATGCTCGAGGGTTGAGGACGGGGAAGTGAGAAGCGGGGGAGTTTCTCCCTCTTCTCTCTCCGGGTCACTCTCTCCCGCGGTCTGGAGATAGACCTCTCGCCCCTGGCTTCGGCCCCGATCCGGCCCCAGAATAGCGGCGGCTTCGAGCTGCTCCACCAGGCGGCTGGCGCGGTTGTAGCCGACCCGAAGCTTCCGCTGCAAGATCGTCACCGAGCCGCGACCGGCTTCGGACACGACCTGTACTGCCTCGTCGAAAAGCTCATCGCGGGTGTCGTCAGCCTGCTTCTGATCATCCAGGTTGGTCTGCCTATCATCCGGTTCGAGGAGCGAGAGAGATTCACTCTCGCTTTTCTGGAGGGCGCCCTCTGGGGCAGGCAGTCCCTGATCTTCTATGGGTGAGGGGTGAGGAGTGAGGAGTGGGTACTGTTCGCTTTCTGCTCGCCCCTGTGCACCATTTTCCTGATCCTGGATGTAGGTTTCCAGCTTGTGGAAGTTTTGCCAATACCGGACGATGCGGTTGGTCTCCGGATCGTCCAAAAACGCGCCCTGCAGCCGCTCCAGCTTGCTTGCATCGGGCGCCATAAACAGCATGTCGCCCCGTCCCAGCAGATTTTCGGCGCCGGGCACATCCAGCACCACACGGCTGTCTATCTGGCTGGTCACGGCGAAGGCGATGCGGGCGGGGAAATTGGCTTTGATCAGGCCGGTGATGACATCGACCGACGGGCGCTGGGTCGCGATGATCAGATGGATGCCGACGGCGCGGGCCATCTGCGCTAAGCGGATCACGTGCTTCTCGACCTCTTCCGGCGCGGCCATCATCAGGTCGGCCATCTCGTCGATGATGACGACGATATAGGGCAGGATCTCCTCGCCCAGTTTAAGCAGATAGGCGTTAAAGCGTTCCAGATCGCGTGCGCCGGCCTTGTTGAGGAGTTGGTAGCGTCGTTCCATCTCCTTGACGCACCAGAACAGCACGCCTGAGGCGCGGTCCACGTCTGTTACCACCGGGCTGAGAAGATGGGGCGTGCCGTTGTAGACGGTCAGTTCGACCATCTTCGGATCGATCATCAGCAGGCGCAGGGTTTCAGGCGTGTGGGTCAACAACAGACAGCCGACGATCGAATTAATACAGACGGACTTGCCGGTTCCGGTGGCGCCTGCGATCAGCAGATGGGGCATCCGCGTCAGGTCGGTGGTCACCGGCTTGCCCCGCACGTCCTCGCCCAAAGCGATCGCCAAGCGGCCCCTGGCCTGAACGGTTTCGAACTCTTCGCTCTCCATCAACTCCTTCAGGCCGACATTGTTGCTTTCCGTATTCGGCACTTCGATGCCGACGTAGCTTGTGCCCGGAATCGGGGCCTCGATCCGCACGCTGCGGGCGGCGAGCGCCAGGGCCAGATCGTTTGTCAGGCTGGCGATTTTGCTGACCTTCACCTTGGTGCGCTTCGTCTCCCCGCGCACCGTTCGCTCAGTATAGCCTGGGCGAATCAGATATTGGGTGACAGTGGGGCCGGCGTTGACCCCTTCAAAATCAGCGGGGACGCCAAACAGCGACAGGGTCTCCTCCAGCAGCCGACCCCGGTAGCGGATCAGGTCGTCGCTATCGATCGACCGATCCCAGAAGTCCAACATATCGCTTAGTTGTGGAAGTTCCCACGTAGGTTCAGCTTTCCCGTTTCTGTTTTTCAGGTGTTTGTCGGCGCTGATCACCGCCGGCTGACTATCAGTATCGACAAGCTCGTCCGCCTGCGTCTGCGGCGCATCAGCGGCCGCGTTGCCGCCGTGCGCAAGGGGGGAGAGTGACGAGGAATGAGGAAGGGTTGTCTCGCGCCACTTTTCTTTTGCTTCAGTCCCGGGTCGGAAGAGCCTCTTGTGTGGTTCTTCTCGCCACATCTCTTGCAGAGTATCCCTGATATCCTGGGTCAGGGCGCCGCCTGCAGCCCAGAGAGCATCCCACAGCCGGCGGCCGGTGAGCAGCGTCAGCCCCGACATGGCGATGAGAAGGATAACCGCCCACGCGCCCCAGGCGGGCAGCCCATTCGCCAGCGTATTGGCGAAGAAGAGACCGAGCGCGCCGCCGGCTCCCCCGTCGAGGACGCGCGCCGCGCGGGTCATGGGCGGCAGCAACAGCGTAATGGCAGCAATGTACGCCAGAAATATCAGGAGCAGGCCGGTCGGCATCCGCCAGGGCAGAATGGGCAGTTCGCTGCCCGACTGACGCTGGTCGCGGGGCGGGGAGGTGCGGCGGCTTCGGCCTGACGCGGTGCGCCGGTCTGGCCCGTCGATGGCGCGCAAGACCATCCACAGGCCGAGGAAGCCGGTCAGCAGGGGCACACCGGCCACGCCATCACCGGTGGCGACGCGCAGCAGATCGATCCACAGCCCTGTGACACTACCGCGCGAGCCGGTGAGCAGGCTCAGCAGCGTAAAGACCGAAATTAGCACGAGGCTGAGGCCGACAATTTCCACGCGGGCGATGACCGCCAACCCGTCCGAGAGCTGTTTCAGCGCGGTTGTTTTTTTCTTTGTACGCCGTTTGGCTACCATATCAGTATAAGTGGCTCGTGGCTGGTAGTGGGCAACCGCACTGGACACTGGCCGCTGAAAATCAAAAAGTTCCTTATATTATACGCGAGGAAAGAACAAACGTTCCTGACTCAGTATACCAACGAATTCAAATTTCACCAATCAGTTTCTAATGTGAATGGCCTTTGAAACCGCGACGTTTCGTCCGCGTTACACAATCGGAAGGTGGGCGTCATTCCTTCGCTGGAGGGCATCCTCTGGCCACGGGATGTCGAAGAAATCTGGCATTAGTGTGACCGCGCCTTCTTTTCCAAGACGGCCGGTCGCTGAATACCGGCTACAGGCCGCCGCCTACACCTGGATCACTACCGGCAGGACCATCGGCCGGCGGCCCATTTCATCGTTGCAGAAGGTGGCTAAAGCGTTGCGAATGCGACGGGTGAGCGTCGTGGGCGACACCTTGCCCCTGACCTCTTTACGCACGATCTCCTGGGCCCGCAGAATCAGTCCCTCGTTGTCCCGTATATAAACAAAGCCGCGGCTGATAATCTCCGGACCGTAGAGAATCGAGCCGTCGAATTCGTCCAATGCGACAATGCAGACGAGGAAGCCGTCGTTACCCAGATGGCGCCGATCGCGCAGGACGACGCTGCCGATGTCGCCGACGCCCAACCCGTCGACAAAGACGTGGTTGGCGCTGACGTGTTCGCCCAACCGCGCCTGGATCGCATCGTTGTCATCCTCGAAATGGCCGAACTCGACCACCTGACCATCTTCGACGACGTAGACGTTTTCGGGTGCGAGGCCGACATTCTGGGCCAACTCACCATGCAGTACAAGATGCCGGTAGGCCCCATGCACAGGGATGAAATAGCGCGGTCGCACAAGCTCCAGCATCCGGCGGTAGTCCTCCTTGCCGCCATGGCCGCTGACGTGTACTTCGTCGGACAGTTCGTGATAGAAGACCCGTGCCCCGCGGCGGTACAGATTGTCCACGGTACGATTGAACAGCTCCTCATTGCCGGGGATCGGTGTTGCGCTCAGGACAACCGTGTCTCCTTTGCGCAGGGTGATCTGACGCTGGTCGCCCATGCTCATGCGCACCATGGCGCTGGTCGGTTCCCCCTGGCTGCCGGTGGCGATGATCGTGACCTGGTGGGAGGGCAGCTCTTCCATCTCTTTGGCGGTCAAAAGCTCGTCCTGCCGGATATCGAGGTAGCCAAGACCGATCGCGATCTTGACGTTGTTGATCATGGAGCGCCCGATCATCCCTACCCGCCGTCCATGCTTGCGGGAAATTGTGATAATCTGCTGCACGCGGCTGATGTTGCTGGCAAAGGTTGCCAGAATCACCCGTCCATTTACCTGCGAAAAGATGCCGTCGAGGGTCTCCTCGACTTTGGTTTCGCTGGGGGTACTGCCTTCCGCCTCTATATTTGTGCTGTCCCCCAGCAGCATCAGCACGCCCTGATCGCCCCAGCGTTGCAGTTTCTCCACCTCGGTCAGCTTGCCGTCAACCGGGGTATCATCAAACTTGTAGTCGCTGGTGAGGATCACGCGGCCGGCCGGCGTGGAGACACAGACGCCCACGCTGTCCGGGAAGCTGTGGCAGGTATGGAAGAACTCGACTGTGAACGGCGGCAGAGTGATGACATCATCTTCCGTTACCGTATGCAGTTCGGTCTGGGCCAGCAAGCCATGTTCCGATAATTTGCCTTGCAGCAGGCCCTTCGTCAGTGCGGTGGCATAGACGGGCGCGTCCAGCCCCTGGTCGATCAGGTAGGGCAACGCGCCGATATGGTCTTCATGTCCATGGGTCAGTACGATGCCGCGAATCCAGTCCAGTCGATCCAGCAGATATTCGGTTTCCGGGATCACGACATCCACGCCGTGCATATCGCTATCTGGGAACATCAGGCCGGCGTCGATGATGAGAATGTTTTCGCCGGATTCCAGCAGCATCATATTTTTGCCGATTCCACCGAGGCCTCCCAGGGGAATCACCCGCAGTTGGGTCGTGGCGGCATCGTCCGCGCGCGGACGGTCTGTTTCAACGGGGGCTAAGTCCGTTTGGTCCATTCGATTTCTCCTTTATCAGGGGGTCCCAGGAGGCGCGCCAGGCTTTTCGTCTGCACTGCCTTGCGGTCTCCAGGGATTTCGTCTAACACAAAAACG
This sequence comes from Caldilineaceae bacterium, assembly GCA_965221345.1. Taxonomy (GTDB): domain Bacteria; phylum Chloroflexota; class Anaerolineae; order Caldilineales; family Caldilineaceae; genus Bin5. The sequence continues at coordinate 1,295,135 of CBDCSD010000002.1, read as the reverse complement.
CCGGGCAGCGATAGCTCCCAGCGTAAATAGGGACTTTCTTTTCTGCAAGAATTCAACATATGCGCATAATGCGAGAAGGGAGTGAAGAGGAGAGAGTTCCTCTCATCTCGCACTTTTCTTATTGGCCCGCGGCCAACTGTTCCAACACCTGGAATCAGCGGCGACCAAACTCACCCTTCCAGTTCAATTATTCCCTTTCATTGTACCCGCGAATGTTCCGCCTGTCCACTTTCAGCGCTGGTGTGTAGGGCAGGATGGGGGAACTGCAGTGGTTAGTGGATAGGGGTAGTGGTTAGCGGCCGGAGACCAGTGCGGCGGTGGGAAGGGTTTTTGGAGGGGGGTCAACCCCGAAAGAACTGCGGGGAATTGCCAAGTGAAACTAAGGGAGGCATAACAACTCTGTACTCAATAGGTGGAGGAGAGTTATGCTGGCAAGCTGGCCTGTTCTGTTAATGCACGATTTAGTTGGGATCGGGTTGTTGTTTTTGATGCTCGAGATCTGGCAGCAGTGGAAAGCTGTGTGGAGCTTAGAGCCCCGTTGGTCGCGAGAGTTGGCCCGCCAGCGACGACGAGAAGCGCTGGCCGAGAGCCGGGCACTGCCAGGCTTGGCGCGACGACCGGTGTGTGCCGAGTGCCGGGCAGAGCCAGAGAAAAAAGAAGGGGATTATATACCTATGCACATTTGGGGCGGTAGTGCCTACTCCTTCTCGTACCGCCATTCCCCACGCTTCTTAGGCGGCATTCGCAGCACCATCTCGGCAATCTTTTCAGGCGAAGCGTCTATGCGTTCAGGGTAGGATTTCTCAGTCGGTCTGCCGCGTGGCCGCTTCTTGTTGGCTTTCTGAATCCTACTCTTGTCACTCATGGCATCACCTCGTTCTTGGATGTCTTGGCTGATTCTTTCAGGCGGTTAGTAGTTAGGGGTTCAATTGAGTGGTGAATCCAAATTTAGTCACGTAATCCCACCCCAATTAAAGTGTTTCCTTTGATGCTTACGCCATGCTCTTTAACGAGTCCGATGTAAAGGTTGCGGACATCCCATGAAGACCATTTGGGCATATCTAGCCATTTCCCGTAACATTTAGACACCTTAGCACTCTCGATTTCAAGGTCTTGTCTCAAGACCAAGTTCTTTTCTATAAAGTCTATATGCCACTCTCTGCGTTCGTCTAAGACAGGCCCTCTAATATAATCGGAGGAAGGCAGTATTTCCTTCATTGTTTTGGCTCCTTATGTCCCGATATGAATAGAACATCGGAACTGGCAGTTTGGGGCTTAACTTTTGCGATGATTCAACCTGAGCATCTAGCCACGACCAGAAATATGATTACTAACAGAATAAGTAGCCAAAATGCACAGAATATTGTACTAAAGACTGACTCAATGAAACCTTGCCTGAGTTTACCCCCGCACGTCGGGCATCGTTTGGCAGAATGATGTACTGGCGAGTCGCAGTACTTGCATGGCTCCAAATTAGAATTCATTTTGACTAAGTGGTTTTGGAAAGTTGCATACGTAGAATGACAATCACTTAGTCAGGCGGGCAGGGAGATGTGACAGCAATTTCGTTTTTGATTCCAGAAAGACCAAGTTCGCTGCCATGACAACCCTTGCCATTATTGTGGTGAAAACTATGTTGATCCCGGTTGTTCCATCGGTGAACAGGCTCCAGACAGTAAACGCAAAGGTACTTATTCTTCCTGTCCCCTTTGACCGTATCACAAACATGAATGATTCTAGTGTTTTGACGGAGGGGTTCCTTTTGACGGTCCCTGATTTGTCGGGCGATCACTCTTCGCTCATGGTCAGAAATGTCACGAGTATTCAAAGCATATATCATGGCGAACCCCCTTTTGCTGGATTGCGGTTATTCTTTAATCGGCGGGTACGCCGGGCCGCCAGCAACCAGATCGGAATACCGAAGTCGTTTGCCTTCCATACTCTGCGCCATGTGCGTCATTTGCATTATGGTGTCGGACGGACGATCATTGTGCCGCCCCTCGAATTCGTCAATGTAGCGATGCAGGTGCTTTGGGGACATATGGTGAAAGGTGCCCTGATAACCCCGTTTCAACATCGACCAGAACGACTCCATCCCGTTTGTATGCGCTTGTTCCCGCACCCAGTCACCTACCTTGTGTCCAACTGCCTGGTGCTCTCTAGGAAGTCCTGAGTACGCCCTGGCTTCGTCTGTGTAGACGACAGTATCGGGCGTAGTGTTCCCCGTAACGAACTCCTGTAAAGTCTTCTTGTTGGTGTTTTCCACAACCTGAGCCTGCACCTTGTTCGTATCTCTGTTCTTCATGCCGACAACTGCCGTTTTGCCAACCGTGCCGCGACCAGCCTTCAACTTCTTGTGTTCGTGCTTATTGTCTTCCTTGCCGCCGAAAATAGGCTTCATCGACTTCGACCTCGCCCGCGAACGTATCTACCGCGTCATCCCATGTTTCCCGTATGCGATGCGACAAGTGCCAAGCCGCCTTCTGCGTAATGCCCAAGTCACGATGCAACTTCATACTCGAAACACCTTTGAGGTTCGTGCTAAACAAGTAGAACGCCAAAGCCCATTTCCTGAGCGGCAACCTCGAATCGTGCATGATAGTGTTGGTTTTGACGGTAAAATCCTTCTTGCAATCATTGCAGTGATACACCGGCGTCTTTCGTCTGGCACTTGGTTTGCGAGTAGCGATCCGGTCTGAGTCGCAGCATACGCAGCGAATGCCGTCCGGCCAACGACGTTCTACAAACCACGCTTCGGCAGCCTCATCATTACCGAACTTTTCAACAGCTTCTATGAGTGTGATACCCTTGCGATAGTGTTTTCCCGGTGCGTTTTTTGCCATGCAATTCCCCCTTGATAATCCCTCTAATTTATGTACTTAGTGTACACTAAATCAGAGGATTTGTCAAGGGGAAATCACTTTGATCGTGTCCCAATTGGCCCTCAAATGCCCCCTCTGTTATCCTAGAGTGTTGTGGGGGTTCGGGCATGAGAACTGGTGACGCATAGTGCCGTGTGTATACAGGAGGAGGTATTAAGTGGACGACATGGACTGGATTTTCCTGGTCGTCAAACTGCTCCACATCCTCAAGTTTTAGACAAGCTGACAGGGACAACTCGCAATCTTGCGATTAGGGACGTGCCCCGATTGTAGACCTGTTGGCTTTCCAATGCACTAGCGTCCTTGTACGACAGTAATACTGAAGTTCATTTGTTCGGCAACAAACATAAAGAACGCAACCATCAGCCTGTGCGTCACCAGTTCTCATGCTCGAAACCTCAATCACGGATTGAGATGGATTTGCCCAACCTCTCTTTCACGCGCCGACACTTACCCCAAAATGTGCATAGGTATATAATCCCCAAAAAGAAGTGCCCGCAAGCCCGCCGCCCCGCTGGCCCGGCTCGAAGCGTGGCCGGCGGCAGGTCGTCAAGCCCACCTGGCAATATTGTGACGATCCGGACTGCCGGTACTAAGGCTGGCCAGGCTTAGGCAATCTGAGAGCTAATGGCTATCCAAATGGGGGACGCTGGCGGCAGTGGCACTGCCAGGCCTGTCGTCAGTTCTTTATCGAAACTCGAGGCACGCCACTGTATCGGCGTTCGGTTGCCGCCAACCTGGTCCATCAAGACCTAACCGGCTTGGCCGAAGGGGTCAGTCTTGAGGCGACGGCCCGCTTATTCGAGCTCGAGCCGGAGACAGTAGCCCAGTGGCTGGCCTTGGCTGCTAACCATTTTGAAGCCCTGTCAGCCTATTTGAGCCAGAACCTGGAGCTAGAGCAGGTTCAGTTGGATGATTTGTATGTCAAATTACGCCTTGTACAAAGCAGTGACCGGACTAGCGTCCGCTGGCTGTACAACGCCATCGATCCGGTCAGTAAGTTTTGGCTGACTTTTCGTCTGGGTGAGCGCGGGCTAGGCACGGTCCAGTCCCTGGTCCATCAGCTGGTTCAGCAGCTGGCTCCTGGGGTGATCCCCTTGTTTCTGTCCGATGGGGAACGCAGCTTCGAGACTAGCCTACTGAGCCACTATGGGCAGTGGGGGCAGGTGGCAGACAGTCGAGGGCAATCTCGTCGGCGCTGGCTGGGGCTAGCCGAGTTTGCCTACGTCCAGGTTGTCAAGCGGCGCCTAAGACGGCGTTTGGTCAGCGTCAAGCACCGTTTGGTTAGGGGTCAGCTCAAACCGATCAAGGCCAAGCTGGCTGAGCACGGCTGGTCCATCAACACCGCCTTCATCGAACGCTTCAATCTGACCTTGCGTCAGCATGTGCCAGCCTTAAGGCGGCGAGTGCTGGCCCTAGCTCGCAGTGAGGCTGGTCTCCAACACCAACTCACTCTGGTTCAGCTCTATAACAACCTGTGCCTACCCCATCAAGGATTGCCTCAAGCCGGGCGGGAGGAGCGAGTTCGACCTCAGGCACAGACCCCAGCCATGGCTCTGGGTTTGACCGATCAACTCTGGCGCTTGGAAGAGTTGTTGTTGATCCGCGTCCCCCCATGGCCACCGGCCAGCCTGGCCTGTTCCAGCCTGCCTCGGAGCTGACAATCGAGCCAAAGCGCCCCAGAAACCAGACCCCCGCGCGTGTCATATGGACCAAAGCTGTCATTTTTGGCCGAAAATGGCCCCTTTTCGTCGCTGCAGCTCCTATCTGAATTCCCCGCAGTTCCTTCAGGGTCGACCCTAGGGGTACATTTCTGTTTAGGGGCGGAAGGTGAGATAATGGAGGAAGGGGGGTAAAGATGAAGAAAAAACGAACAGAAGCCAAAGGTAAGTTGATGAAAGAGGCAGAAAGCATCATCGATGAATTGTTGGCCTGGGAAGAAGAGGTGAGCAAGCCAAGCCTGAGCCAAATTGAAAGTCGGCTGCGTTTTTGAGCTGGAGGAGCGACCTGTCCAGAATGTGGAACTGGACTTTTTCCCCCTAGATGAGGAATTAGAATTGTTGCCCGGCAGTTTGACACCGCATGCGCACGAATGTCTGGTGCGGTTAGGGACGTGGGTGCCGTCATTTGCCTAGGCGGCCAAAGAGTTGGAAGCGACCTTGAAAGTAAGGGTTAGTGAAGCGATGAGCCGACATCGGACGCAAGCGGCTGGTCAAGCTTATGAAACGGTGCAACAGCGGGAAGTGGAGCGGATCGAGCAAGAAATACCGGAGGTGCCAGCGGGAGCGGACAAGATCCAGATCAGCGCGGATGGGGCCATGGTGCCCCTGGTCGGAAGCGAATGGAGGGAAGTGAAAACGGTGGCCATTGGAGAAATCGGTCAAAGCATGGGGGCGGATGGGAAGCGGCTGGTGCGGACCGACAACATTACCTGCTTTTCTCGCCGGGTAGAGGCCCCCCAGTTCAACCGCCTGGCTCTGGGGGAAATGCACCGTCGCGGACTAGAACAAGCCCAGCAAGTGGCTGCCCCGGCCGATGGGGCGGAGTGGATCCAGAGTTTCATCGATTTTCATTGCCCTCAGGCGGTCCGTATTCTTGATTTCCCCCACGCGGCCGAACGGATTAGTGAGGTCGGACAAGCCACCTTAGCTCCAGACGAAAGCCAAAGCTGGCTTGAACAGCAACTGCATCAACTCAAACATGAGGGACCAGTCGAGGTCCTGGCAGAATTGCAGCGTTTACAAACAGACCAGGCCACCCTGGAACTTGTCTCTGATAATTTGGCTTATTTGCAAAAGCGAGAAGCTCACATGCAATATCCAACTTTTCAAGCTCAAGGTTTACCTATTGGCTCCGGGGTCGTTGAGAGCGCCCACAAAGTTGTGATTGAAACCCGCTTGAAAGGGGCTGGTATGCACTGGGCTCCCGACCATGTTAACCCTATGGCTGCCTTGCGGAACTTGGTTTGTAATGATCGCTGGCAAGAAGATTGGCCCAAAATCGCCGCCCAATTGCGTCAACAGACAACTGACCAACGACGAGTCTTAAGAGCAGAACGTCGGGCTCGGCAGGCGGCCCTGATACAACGGCCTGCCTCGTCAACCTCATCCACCACTCCAACTACGACCACCCTTAAACCTGTTTCTTCAACCAGTCAATCTGCCCAGAAAACTTCTCCCACCTCTCCTGACAAGCGTACTCCTTATCGCCCCCCACCCAATCATCATTAGTTCGGCATCGGTAGGATTGGCGCTTGTTATTGGCATCCCTCTGGGCTTAATATCCGGGCTGTATGGGGGGTTGGCCGACGGGCTCACTATGAGAGTTATGGACGCGGTGTTAGCGTTTCCTTCGTTGATCTTCACCATACTGATCGTGGCCGCCTTGGGTGCTTCTCCCTTCTCAATCATCGTCTCGATTGGCTTCCTCTTCACCCCTCGCTTCGCTCGATTGGTTCGTGGCAGTGTCCTTGTCCTTAAGGATGTAGAGTTCGTCGTTGCCAGTCGGGCTTGCGGGGCTGGCAGCTCCAGAATCATGTTCAGGACCATTCTGCCCAATACTATGGCACCGATTTTAGTTCAAATTACCTTGGGGATGGCCCTGGCCATTTCGATCGAGGCGGGCCTAAGCTATCTAGGACTGGGCATTCAGCCACCCACGGCCACCTGGGGAACCATGTTGCGAGATGCCCAAAGGTATCTATACCTGGCTCCTTGGTACACCCTGGCCCCTGGTATAATGATCTTCGTCGTCATCCTTGTTCTGAATTTCTTTGGAGACAGGCTCAGTGATGCTCTTGATCCCAGGCTAAAGCGGGTTTGAAGGCTATAGGATCAAGCCAATTTATCGGGTGGTACTCCCTGCATAAACAGTTGAGAAATCAGAGGATCCGATTTTGAGCTAAAAGAGCAGGCTCGTATCATAGGCCCAGGCCATTTGATCCGAAACGAGCTACAAATGAATTTTGAGCGCTTTGTTCTGCTATGTCTGACGCTGGTTGACACATTCCGATCCACGATTATAATCCAACCCAATTCCTCGGGATCAGAGTCTCTTGTCTGGATGGGTCATCGTTCTACACTGTAGGCTCAAAATAAACTCGCCGTTCTCGACTGCTCACCATCTGCACAGGGACGAACCAGGAATGTTTTTTGTGCGAAGGAGGTAATGCTCGCTACGGTCACAGTGATCAGCGGCGACCAGGCCCGCCGCCCGATCGCTGAGGTGGCACAGCAGTATTTCGCCGAGGTGGTATCGAGATGTTCATAGAGGAGGCAACCGTGGCGGCTATCCTGGAGGGAATCCGCCCTGGCGGCGATCTGGATTTCTCGCTTTTCGGCTGGGAATGGGGCGCTATAGACCCGGATGCATCCTCACTGCTGCACTCGGAGGGCGCCAACAACTTTGCCCGCATCTCGAACCCGCGCCTGGACGAGCTGATCGAGCAGGGGCTCTCAATCGCGGATCCAGAGAAGCGCCAGCCCATCTACTACGAGATCCAGGAGATCTTTGTGGAAGAGGTGCCGGTGTTATTCTTGCAGATCGACTACTGGCACAACCTCTTTAGCGCCAAGGTCAAGGGCCTGCCGGAGGAAGCGCTGGACGGCGATATGGTCTATCACGAGGCGTGAAGTAGGTTTAAGTTAGAAAGAGTTTGGGGATGGCCGGGCCGTCCCCAAACTTGAAGTTATCGAGACAATTCAGCGGTGGGATAATACTATGGCACGATATACCGTTGTACGTTTGGCCGAGGGGCTGGTCGTCCTGTTATTGATCAGCGTGGCGACGTTTCTCATTATGCGCCTGCTGCCGGGCGACCCGGTAATGATCTTGCTGGGGGAGGGAGGGGGAGGGATACGGATGACCGAGGACCAGATCGATGCCATTCACCGCAGGTGGGGCTTGGATGAGCCCTGGCACGTCCAGTATCTGCTCTGGGTCAAGAATATGTTTACCGGCAACTTTGGCAAATCCATCTTCCGGCCCGGCGTGCCCGTACGCGAGATGATCTTTGAAGCCATTCCGGTGACGTTCAATATAAGCGCGGCCGGGTTGATCATCGCGCTTGCCCTGGCCATCCCGATGGGCATTATGGCCGCGGCAAAGCGCAACTCCCTCTTTGACTACGCGGCCACCATTTTTTCAACGCTGGGCGTCGCCTTGCCCAACTTTTGGATTGCGCTGATGTTGATCGTGCTCTTTTCCTTGGTACTCAAATGGCTGCCCCCTTTTGGTCTTCACTCCTGGCAGGGCTATATCATGCCCGTCATGGTGATAGCCACACTGCAGATGGCAGTCATCATGCGTGTCACGCGCGGCAGCCTGATCGAGGAGTTGGGGGAGGATTACGTGCGCACGGCGCGAGCCAAAGGGCTGGCTGAGCGGGGCGTGATCGGGACCCACGCCATACGCAACGCGCTGCTGCCAGTGGTCACGGTGATCGGTGTCCAATTCGCCTATATCCTCAGCGGCACCATCATCGTGGAGACGGTGTTCGCCCTGCCAGGCATCGGCCGCCTCTTCACCGTCTCGGTGTTGCACCTGGACTACCAGGTCGTGCAATCCATCGTGTTTCTGCTGGCCGTTATCGTTGTCGTGGTAAACCTGCTGACCGATCTGACCTATGCCCTGATTGACCCACGGATACGCATCGAATAACGCAGCCTTTTAGCAGCTATGGGAAAGTCCATGGAAGTCGCAACTTCAAAGAAACAGATCGTACCCGTGGCGGAGGAGTTGCCGCGCCGCTCCGAGAGGTCGCGCGCCTGGCGCCGCTTCAAGGCCAACCGTATGGCGGTGATCGCCGGGGCCTTTATTATCCTGCTGTGTTTGATGGCCATCTTTGCGGATACGATCGTCCCGCACGACCCACTAGAAATCCATTCGGGGAAACGGGGTGTCGGTCCGTCCAGCGAGCATCTGATGGGCTTCGACCACGTGGGGCGTGATCTATTCAGCCGCGTGATCTATGGCTCTCGCGTGGCGCTGATCGTCGGCCTGGGGGTGTCGAGCATCGCTGTCATCATCGGCGTGATGGTCGGGGTAACCGCGGGCTATTTCAGCGGCTGGCCCGACTCGCTGCTGTCCCGCCTGACGGACACCCTGATGGCCTTCCCTATCATCGCGCTGCTGATCTTGCTGGCGTCGATAGTGGGGCCCAGCCTGATCACGACCGTCGTCGTCATCGGCGTCACGGGCTGGGCAATATACGCGCGGGTGGTGCGCGCTCAGGTGCTGAGCTTGAAGAAACAGGAGTTCGTTGTGGCAGCGCTAGCTATCGGTGCCAGCGACTGGCGCATCATCTTCCGCCACATCCTGCCCAATGTGTTGGCGCCGGTGATCGTGCTCGTCACCTTGGGTGTGGGCACCATCATCATCCTCGAGGCCGCCCTGTCCTTCCTCGGCCTGGGGATTCAGCCCCCTACCCCCTCCTGGGGCGGCACCTTGTCCCACGGCCGGGCTTTTATTCTTCTATTTCCGCACATCGCCATGGCTCCGGGAATTATGATCGTGCTGACCGTGCTGGCCTTCAACCTGCTCGGCGATGGACTGCGCGATGCCCTCGATCCACGTCAGAAGGACATCACCTAAGCATCCATCCGACTGTTAGCACCGGTCCATATCGCCCGGGCTTATCTCAAAGTCATCCAGCGGCCAGATGGGCCGCCGGATCTTCTCGAACGGAAACTTGCTGAAGTTGAAGCTGAAGACACCGCCGGCATCGGGGTAGAGCAGGCCGCGGGACAGTGGCTCAAAGTCAGCGCGCATGTGGTTGAAGGCCTTGCTGACCAGCACATTCAACTCCTCAAAGCGGATGCCGAAAAGTTTGAGCTGCTCGCGGTCATGGAGCTGGCTGGGGAACGGATTGACAATGACACCGACACCACCGATTTCCAGCAATGCGCTTTCTCCCAGGTCTCCTGGCTGCCCCTGCATAAAAGGCCCCTTGTGTATGAACTTGCCATCGGACAGCGCCTTGACAATGGCCGTGCCGCTAACCGGTCCACCGCCATAGCGCGGATCGCTTTTGCCGCCGAGTTCGACCTCGATCTGCGCGCCGACGCCCCCCGCATGGGCCTGCTCCACGGCCTCGGCATCGCACAACGGCCCGAACACCGCGCCCGGCGTGCCCCGCTCGATAAGCGCCGAAAGCATCGCTGTCGCGTCGCCATAAGCACCTGAGTACGGGCCGTCAGTGAAATCACCTAGCAGAAAGGGGCGCAGATCATTGGCGGTTTGTTCCACCGCGTCCAGCGCCTCATCAATGCTCACAATATCGATGGTCAGCACGTCACGGGTACGCCAGATTTCTGCGCCGAACTCGTCAAGATAGTCATTCACCCGCTCAGACGGGCCGTCCATCACGAGCACGGCACTCGTCCCGGTCCAGGGCTGATCGCAAAAGGGATAGGCAGGCATAAAGCTCGCGTCGAGCAGCTGCGGGTCTTCAGCCTGAATCACTTCTACGCGCTTGAGCAAGGTGAACATGGGCGCATGCGGAACCGTCGTGCGTCCGTGATCGATGCCGAACAGCACGGGCGGATGGATCGAGTGGCATTGCGGTCGGATTTCCCCGCGCAACGTGCGCGCGAGCAGGCTGGCGGTGCGGAACGCCGTCTGCCGCACGTCGATGTGGGGCGTCGTGTGGAAGCCGCAGATGATGTCGCAGTCGCGCACGAACTGCGGCGAGAGGTTGCTGTGCAGGTCCAGCGACGCCGCAATCGGCACGTGGCGGCCGACGATCCGCCTGATCCGCGCGACGAACTCGCCTACCGGGTCGTCCAGATGCTCACAGGCCATGCCGCCATGCAGTGGCAGCAGGATTCCGTCGAACGGAGCTTCATCGCGCAGCTGGCGTTCGATGCGCGCCCACAGCGTTTCGAAGGCGTGCTCGGTCACACTGCCCCACGGCCAGGCAAAAGCGCAGACGCCGGTGACCAGCTGCCAGCCTTCGGAATCGGCTACCTCGAGATAGCCGCCGAACCAGAGGTCGCCTTCGCGGAAGCGCTCGAGGCTCTCGCCCTCCTGCACGAAGTAAAGACCTTTGTCGGTAAAGGCTTCAAGTGTGGTGGGATACTTGTTAAAGTCATGGGTTTCCGTTGCGATTCCGCACATGAAAATGCGTTTCTGGACAGACATACGCTTTCTCCTAACCCATGTTCTGACCTACGTCCCCTACTTTCAAGATCGCAGTGGCGTCGCGGTGACGACCTTCTCTTGGACGACTGTCTCTTTTTGGATAACCGTCTCTTTCTCCGTGACGACTCGCGTCACTTCTACCTCTTTCTCGCAGGCGGTCAGCACAAGCGAACCGAGGATTTGCTGTTCGGAAAGGATATCGGCATTCACGACTAATCTCCCCTTTTAGGTTCGGAACCCTCTTAACATTAGCCCGCGCTGTTCGTTGGTTTTTCGGGCCTCTTGTGCTCGTTTTTCAGCCTCCGCCCGGTTCGCTACTGTAAACCCACTGATCGTCACATAATCATCGGGACGGCGATAGCGGTTGATGAACACCTGCCGTGGTTTGTCTGAAAAGTTGGGCTTGGAGCCGTGCACGGTCCTCACATGGAAGAATATCGCGTCGCCGGCCTGGCCCTCTACAGGTATCGCCGCTTCCCAGGGCCATTCATCCTCGTCTAGGCCCAGGTGTGAGAAGGTATCGATGTGCTGGAGCTGACCTATGCGGTGAGAACCAGGCACCACGTGCAGCGCGCCTCTTTGCACATCCGTATCCACGACATAGTTGAGGATCGCAACCGGACCTTCGTATTTGTGCTCGAAATAGGCCGAGTCCTGGTGCAGGATCTTGGGAAATCCGCCCACCGGCTCTTTCACCAGGCTCTGGCCTTGACCGAACAGCTCAATGTTCGGACCCAGGATGGCCTCAACAATGTCCAAGGCCGTGGCATCAAGCGCTGCCTGGAGTAATGCACCGCTGGTATAGTAATTGATACCCACAACATACACCTGTTTGTCGCGCTCATAACCCTCCGGTGCAGGGATGAACAACGTTCCGTTGGGTGTACGCCAGCCATCAGGGCCTTTTTCCGCCTGATCAAGCTGATTGATGGCGATATCGACGGACCGCATGATGTCGTTATACATTGCGTCAACGTACGCGTTCATGAGACTACGCACCACGAGACAACCGTGTTCGCGGTAGATAGCGGCCGCCTGTTGTAGATCAAGGTCGGCGGCAAAGACCTCAATGTCTGAGATGCTGGCCCCCAGTTGATCTGTTGGTGTCATTTTACTCGGACTCCTTGAGCGCGATCTTGAGGTGTTTTTGATTCATCTCTCCTCCAAGGTCGTGGGTCACCGCGTTGGTGCATCACCTTTGGGCAAGTCGGCCCCGGCAGGCTTGCGCCGCGCTGTATTCCTGCTACAATTCCCCAATCACACCCAGGTATTGTAGTCCAAAATGCTTTTGGTGCAAACTCCCTGGCGAGCCGACTTGGATCATGAGAAACCCAAGCGTAAACGTCCTGGGCTTCAGTTAGCTCAATGGGTTTCTCCACGGAGAAGCCTATTATCGCGCAGATAGGCAAAAGACTCTGCCTTTCATCCCCTGGCTAAAGCCGAAGGGGTTTCCCCGGCTTCTCCCATAACCACATAGTGAGGAGATTTGTCAGATGTCTGAATTGATTTACGCATCAGCTACAGCCGTGGCCAAAGCCATACGCACGAAAGAGGTTTCATCAGAAGAGGTCGTGAAAGCATACGTGCAGCGCATAAAAGACGTCAATCCGCAATTGAACGCCGTTGTCCGACTGGATGCTGAAGGGGCCTTGGTAGAAGCCCGCCGGTCAGATGAAGAATTGGCAAAGGGCGATCTGCGAGGTCCCCTGCACGGCGTTCCAATGACGATCAAGGACGCCCTGGACACAGCCGGGGTGATCAGCAGCGGGGGCACGCAGGGGAGAAGCTCCTTTGTACCAGAGCAAGACGCCACGGTGGTGGCCCGCCTGCGCGCCGCAGGCGCGATTCTGTTGGGCAAGACCAACACACCGGAACTGACGCTCGGTTTCGAGACGGTTAACCTGGTCTACGGCCGCACCAACAACCCTTACGACGTGTCGCGTACCTGTGGCGGCAGCAGCGGAGGAGCGGCGGCGATCATCGCCGCGGGTGGGATACCCTTTGATATCGGAAGCGACACCGGCGGGAGCATTCGTTTGCCATCGCACGTTTGCGGCACAGCCGGCATTCGACCCACGTCCGGACGGGTTCCGCGGACCGGCCACATTCTTCCCCCTGCAGGCCTTGATGAGTCTTTGACGCAGATCGGTCCTATGGCGCGTTACGTCGAAGACTTGATCACGATCCTGCCCATCATCGCTGGCGTTGACTGGCGCGACCCGGCGATCGTTCCCATGCCATTGGCTGACCCGAACCAAGTGAACCTCACCGATCTGCGCGCTGCCTTTTACACGGACAATGGCATCGTAACGCCCACGCCGGAAATTATGGCCGCCGTGGAAGCAGCCGCATCCGCTTTGGAAAAAGCCGGGGCAACCGTAGAAGAAGCGCGGCCACCCGGCATGGAGAAAACGATGGACCTCCTGCTTGGCTGCCAGTTAGGAGATGGTGGTGCAGGTTTCAAGCGACTCCTCGACCTGTACGGCACCACGGAACCACATCCGGGGATCGCGAACCTGATAGCTATGGGCCAAGAATCGAAAATGACGTCCGACACATTGAGTGGCTTGGTTTTCCAGATTGACCAGTTTCGAAGTGAAATGCTCTCCTTTATGGAAGCGTACGATGTCGTGGTCTGCCCGGTACTCCCCTTTCCGGCTCCACCTCACGGAGCGTCGAGTATCCAGTTGCCCGTGTTTGCGTACACCGCCACCTACAACTTGACCGGCTGGCCGGCAGCCGTCGTCCGCGTTAGCACGTCTCCCGAGGGGTTGCCCATCGGCGCCCAGGTGGTGGCGCGTCCGTGGCGTGAGGATGTGGCGCTGGCAGCCGTCAAGCATCTGGAGGAGCTGTTTGGCGGCTGGCAGCGCCCTCCGATGTAGCATTCAATCGCCCGCACCGCCCTCGAAGCCCTTCGCCTTCAAGCCCCTCTTTTCGACCTGGCATCACTACCCACCACCCTCCAGCACAAAAAGAGTTTTGGCTACGACCCTCTTCAGTGCCCTCGCTGTGGACGCATCCTCGAACTCGCCGAAATCTGGGAGCCCAAACGTGGGCACAACCGTCTCTTCACAGTCTTGACCATCACCCATATACTGCCCGGAAAGAGCCAGGCACGGATGGTCGTCGTTCCTTCTTGCACGCCGTTTCTCTATCTTTGCAGACGTTTCGTGGGCGACGTATCGCGTTTGGACAGGTAAGATTATATATAGTACGATGGATGGGGAATCTGATTCCACATGATGTACGGATCCGATTTTGATCGTGCGAAGGAGAAAAATTGGCAATACGCAGCTTCCCCGAACGGGACTATCGTCTGATCAGCACATACAAAACGGATATTCCCCTCGACGATGACGCCATCGAAGAAAAGGTCGAACAGGCGTGGTGGTCCCCCGATATCCCCCGCGACCAACTCAAAGCACTGATGCAGCGCACCAACCGCTACGGTCTCCTCGATTTTGGCCTGTGGATCATCCTGCTTGGGGTGAGCGGCTACCTGGCCTGGATCTCCTGGGGCACCTGGTGGGCGATTCTCGCCTTTTTCATCTATGGGACGCTCTACTCCTCATCCGACGCGCGATGGCACGAGTGTGGCCATGGCACCGTGTTTCGCACCCGCTGGCTAAACGAGCTTTTTTACCATATCAGCTCCTTCATGACCATACGTGAAGCTAACCTCTGGCGTTGGAGCCATGCCCGCCATCATACCAACACCTATCTCGTGGGTTATGACCCCGAAATCCAGGTTCAACGGCCAGCCGATCTGCTCATCTTTGCGATCGACTTTTTCTTTCTGCGGGGCGTTCTGGAAGTACAGCGTGTGATCAGACATGCTGCCGGGCAAATCGGCGACGATGTCCGTAGCTTTGTACCCGCCTCTGAGCTACCCAAAATGGTTTGGACGAGCCGGATTTATCTGGCTATTGTGGCGGCTTTTGCGGTGTGGGCGGTGGCGGTCGGCAGCTTTCTGCCGATGATGTTCGTGTGGCTTCCCCGCTTTTACGGTGCATTTGTGGAGCAAATGCTCGCCGTAACGCAACACGCCGGTTTGGGTGAAGATACGTATGACCACCGCGAAAATACGCGCACGATCTATCTGAATCCGGTGTTCCGCTATCTGTATATGAACATGAATTATCATATCGAACACCACGTCATACCCATGGTTCCCTACCATGCTTTGGCTGACTTGCACGAGCTGATGAAATCACAAACACCGCCGCCGTATCGGAGCCTGTGGCAAGCCTACAAGGAGATGATCCCGGCCTTGTACAAGCAAGCGACCAAAGACCCGGATTATTATATAAAACGCCCTATTCCTGACGCCGGCACAACGGTTGAAGCGTTCGACATCCCCATAGGCGGCGTTGTCACGTCAAGCAGCGCGTTAAGCGACGAACCGGTAGCAAACGTGAGAGACGGCACTAGTGTACCCGCTGAGACTGTGGACACATCGATTGAAGAGATCCGCACAGCAACGGCTGTAAACACAGATGCCGAAGAAAGCAGTTGGATCGAGGTCTGTAACGTTTCAGATATCGAAGTGGAAGATGTGCTTGGCTTTGACTACAATGGCCACACGTACGCCATTTATCGTTTGGGTCCTCACGCCTTCTTTGCCAGCGATGGTTTATGCACCCATGAAGAAACCGAATTAGCCGCGGGTTTTGTCTTCGATGGCTGTATCGAATGCCCACTGCATCTAGGGCGCTTCGATATCGAAACAGGCAAAGCATTGTCTGCACCCGTCACTAAAGACTTAAAAACGTACCCTGTTGAGCTGCGCGGCGATCAGGTATTCATCCAGGGAGAAGGGTAATCTGATGTAAAGACGGCGCTAAATCAGAAAACTGTTGCGTCACCAGTTGTCACGTGCTCAGCCGCAGAAGGAGGTGAAGATGGACGAAAAAGAGTTGAAACTCCAACCCTCAAGCTATTCAGCAGCGGGAAATCATAGATTGAGCCAAGGAGGTGACCGGTTGAGAGATCGTTCAAGAAGCGTGCTCACAAAGTTTTGGACAATTGCCTCTTTAGAGGGCAAAGACATTCATCCATCGGAGGAAAGACAGATGTCTAACACAATGTGGCAAAAGTCGTTGGTGTTGCTGGCTATTAGCGTTCTGATGTTGTCGGCCTGCGTCGTTCAGCAGCCGACGGCCGTTGGGGAAGAGATGGTCGAAGAAGAGGCGGCATCCACGGGGCCACCTCAGGGTGGCACCCTCCGTCTGATGGGCCACCACGACGCCTTCAGCCTCAGCCCTGGACTCGGCGCCATCCCAAGCGCCATCCGGCCGGCGCTCATGCAAATCCACAACGGGCTGGTGGAGATAGACGCTTCAAATGCGACCGTACCGGTGCTGGCCGAGTCCTACGAGATCTCCGAAGACAGCCTGACCTACACCTTCCCGCTGCGTGAGGGCGTCAAGTTTCACAATGGCGCCGATTTCACGTGCAAGGACGTCAAGTATACGTTCGACTTCTACCGTGACCCGGAAAACGCGGCGCCAGTGGTCGGCGTCTTGTCAAAAATCGATTCCGTCGAGTGTGTGGATGACTATACCGCCGTCATCAACATGGCGCAGGTAGATGCCGCCTTTCTCGTATTAGGGGGGATCCTGCGTATTGTACAATCGGACTATCACGCGGAGGTGGGCGAGGAAGTGTACGCGACGGCCCCCATAGGTACCGGCTCCTTTAAGCTCGTGGAATGGCACCCGTCGGCGTTCACGCTGTTGGAGGCGTTCGACGACCATTTTCGCGGGCGGCCCAATATCGACTTTCTGCGGGTCGACGTCGTGCCCGAGGCTTCGGTGCGCACCATCGCCCTTGAGTCGGGCGACGCCGACGGGACCGCCTGGCCATTGCTGATGGAAGACAACGTGCGTCTGGCCAACGACCCGAGGTTTACGAGCATTTCTCAAGCTGGGGCGGGACCCTTTCTCATTCCGCTCAACAACACCATACCGCAGTTGTCGGACAAGCTGGTGCGCCAGGCATTGTACTGGGGCCTGGACCGCCAAAGGATCATCGACGACCTCTGGTTCGGCCAGGCACAGGTAGCCCATTCTAACCTGTCCCCCATATACCCGGACTACTATAACGCGGACATCCCACAGTACGGGTTCGACCCGGAAAAGGCCATGGCGCTGCTGGACGAGGCAGGTTGGGTGGACGAGGACGGCGACGGGGTACGCGAGAAGGATGGTGAGAGGCTCTCCTTCAATGTCCATGTGGGCGCAGGTAACCAGCAGTTTATCCCGGTCATCGAGTTAGCGCAGCAGTTGTGGGCCGACATAGGCGTCGAGATCTTCCTCGTGGAGACGCCCGTGGCGGCTATCCTGGATGGTATGCGCAAGTGCGAGATGGATGCCGCTATGATCGCATTTGAACACGGCGCTATAGACCCGGATCCCCACTGGATGATGCACTCGGAAGGCGCCAACAACTTCCCTTGCATCTCAAACCCGAAACTGGACGCGCTGATCGAGGAGGGACTCTCCTACGCCTCTGTGGCGCAGCGCCAGCCCATCTACAACGAGATTCAGGCGATGATTATGGACGAGGCGCCGGTGATAGAATTGTTCTTCACCCATTGGCCCGCCATCTTCAACTCCAAGGTCAAGGGCCAGTCGCTCGACGCGGTTGACACCAATAGGCTCTGGCGCGAGATCCATTTATGGTACATTGAGGAGTAGTAGGCCAAAACGATACGACTTACGGGAGAAGCCGGTATGGCCCCTTGGGCTTTACCGGCTTCTCCCATAAAGGCGCGCGAGGCGTAGGCGCCGCTGTCACGCACAAGAACAGGACGTATATGATGGAGCAACGGCGATTTGGCGACACCGATCTGGTCAGTTCGGCGCTGGGGTTCGGCACATGGGAGATGAGCACGACCGAATACGGCCACATTGATGTAGATGAGGCCAGCGCGGCCGTCGGCGCCGCGATCGACAACGGTATCACGCTGTTCGACACTGCAGAAGTCTACGGCCCCTACCACTCGGAAGAGATCCTGGGCCGCGCGCTGGGCGCCCGGCGCAAGGAGGTCGTCTTGGTGACCAAGGTGGGCTTCAAAGTCGACGGCACCCACGCGCGTGACTCGACGCGTGAGTGGGTGCTGGCCAGAACCGAAGGCTGCCTCCAGCGCCTGAATACCGACTGGATCGACCTGCTGCTGATCCACTGGCCAGACCACGACACCCCGTTCGCCGAGACGATGGGCGCGCTGGAAGAGTTGAAAACGGCGGGCAAAATCCGCTACTATGGGGTCTCCAACTTTACGGTGGAGATGATGGAAGAGTGCGAGCGACACGGCCACCTGGCGGCCAACCAGGTCGGATATCACCTGTTCGACCGCCGCATGGAGGCGCAGGTGCTGCCCTCCTGTCTGGAGCAGGGGATTGGGTTTATGGCCTACGGCACGCTGGGATTTGGCTTGCTCACAGGCGCGTTTACGCCGGACACGACGTTTGAGGAAGGGGACTGGCGCTCAGCAGGCAACGCGTTCAATCTGCCGCTCTTCGAGCAGGAGCACTTTCTCAAGGAGCTGCGCTGTACCGAGCGATTAAAAACGCTCGCCGGGCGTGCTGGGAGGTCCGTGGCGCAACTGGCTATCGCGTGGGTGCTGGGCCACCCTGCGCTGTCGGTGGCGCTGGTCGGCATACGCAACCGGTCGGAACTCGAAGAGAACGTGGCTGCTGTCGATTGGAAGCTTACGGACGAAGAGCGGACCGAGATCGACCGCATCTTTGCCGAAGAGGGTGTGCCTACCTACTTCGATGCGCCCCAGGCGGTATAGAAAAGCACAGGTCAGCGCACCTGCCGCCGCCGGGTATACACCAGCGACTAGACGATCACCGCACTCAGGATTACGGGAGAAGCCGGGAAGGCCTCTTGGCTTATGAACTCCAAATAATAAATTCTGCAATAGAGTCCCAGCGGGCAGCACGGGGCTGAAGCCGCCGTGCTGAGAGAGCAAAGCCCGTTCGGGCTGGAAAATCAACCGTTTCGGGCCGTTCTTAGGGCGCTTGTCCGTTGTCTAACCACCGGCGCGTCCGTCGCCCTTTCAGCGCGACGGCTTTTGAAGCGCGGCGGCTTTAGCCTCGCGCCCTCCGGCTGACCATTGCCGAATTATTTTTTTATCTCAATTAGCCAGGGGATGAAGTCCTATTCAAAGGAGATGATCTACGGACATTCTGACCCGTTCTTGACAGGAGGTGCAGAGATGAAGGGTAGCGTCAAATTTGGCTGGAGGGCCCCGACTTTTCCACTCGATGGAAGCCGGGGGGGCATTTTCAGAGATCAGATATATGCATATCTGGACGCCATCCATGGGCGATTTGCATCAGCCTGGGTGGGTGACCATTTTTTTGTGGCATGGCATGAGGCGCTGGATCCAATGAGGGACCTCTTGGAGTGTTGGACCATGCTAGCCCACCTGGCGGGCAAATACCCTGAGTTGCTCTTTGGCAGTATGGTAGTGAACCATTCGTTTCGCCATCCCGCTTTGCTGGCCAAGATGGCGGCTACGTTGCAGACGCTTGCGGGTGGGCGATTCATCCTGGGTCTCGGCGCAGGAGGGGTAGAAGACGAACACCTCGCCTACGGATATGAATTTCCATCCGATGCAACGCGTATTCATCGGATGGGGGAGGCAGCCCAGATCCTCCGCCTGATGTGGACTCAGCCAAGTACCACTTTTCAAGGGCGCTATTACCACGTGCAAGACGCGATCTGCGAACCCAAACCGGACCCACCTATCCCTCTGTGCATCGGCGGGGGCGGCCCAAAACTGACGCTACGCTATACGGCCCAATACGCCGATTGGTGGAACTGGCACAGCCCGCTGGAAGGCTACAGTGAACGGCTGGACCTACTGCGCGGGCACTGTGAGGCCGTGGGACGCGACTATGACTCCATTGTCAAGACGTGGGCTTCGGCCTGCGTTGCGGTGGCTCCGACAAGCGAGCAGGCTCAGCAAATCGCAGAAGCAAGCTTGCACTACGATCCCGGTTTCGGTTACCCGATAGGCTGGGGTTCTGTTGTGGGTACCCCGGATGAGGTGAGTGCGCAACTAAAAGACTTCGCGGATCTTGGCGTCCAGCACATAATCCTACAATTTGCGGATTTCCCCAAGACAGACAGCGCCATACTATTTGCCGAGGAGGTCATACCGAGGTTCAGCTAACCCAGTTGATCAGTCCAGGGCGCGTTCTGCCGCAACAGGGATATACTTGAGCAACAGGATCCGTCCCCAACTCTCTTTGACTACAGGTAAAAATGACTAGAATGACCGGAGCTCGATTCATTGCCGAAACTGTCGACGGATACGGGATAAATCACGTCTTTTTTGTGACCAATGTCGCTGCCAGAGCCTTGATGGAAATGGAAAAGCTGGGAATTAAGCGGATCCAGACCCATGGCGAGAAGGCCGCCGCGTATATGGCCGATGCCTACGCCCGCGTGAAGCGCGGTCCCAGCCTCTGTATGGCCCAGTCGGTGGGAGCGGTTAATCTGGCGGCAGGGCTGCAGGATGCCTACCTGGCTTGTTCGCCCGTCATTGCCCTGACCGGAAGGGTGTTCCAGAGCAACCAACAGCGTCACGCCTATCAGGAAGTTGATCACGTGAATCCGTTTTCGGCCGTCACTAAATACAGTGCCTTGGTCACCAATCCCGATCAACTGCCCATCTATTTGCGTCAGGCCTTCCGCTCATCCACCTCGGGCACACCTGGACCGGTTCACCTGGATCTGGAGGGGCATGCCGGGCAGGCGATCGTCGATCAGGAAGCCGACGTAGAGGTCATCATTGAAGAAACTTTTACCCAGGTACCCCCGTTCCGACCTGACGCCGAACTGGAAAAAGTGACTGCCGCGCTGCAACTGCTCAACCGTGCCAAACGGCCCGTCATCGTGGCCGGCGGTGGTGTGACCGCGTCGGGTGCCAAGGCAGAGCTAATCGCCTTGGCCGAGAAGCTTTCTATTCCGGTAACCACCTCGCTGAATGCCAAAGCCATGTTTCCCGCTGACCACCCGCTGGCGGTGGGTGTCCCTGGTTTGTACTCCCGCGCTTGCGCCAACCAAGTCCTGTGCGAGGCCGATCTGGTCTTTTTTGTCGGCAGCCACACCGGCGGTCAGGTGACCTACGAATACCAGATTCCGCCTCGAGGCACGCCCATCATCCAGCTCGATATCAACCCGGAGGAACTGGGTCGCAACTACCCAATCCTGGTGGGCATGCACGGCGACGTCAGAAACTCTCTGCGTAGAATGCTTGAGCAGGCCGAAACCGTCCCGGCGCGTTCAGAGTGGACCAGTAGGGTACAAGAGCTGGTCCAGAGTTGGAAAGAGAGCGTTCGCGACCTGGCTAACTCGGAGGTCGAGCCCATGCGGCCAGAACGCCTCTGCAAGGAACTGACCGACTATCTGCCCTCCGACGTCATTCTCGTCTCCGACACGGGCCATGCAGGCATCTGGACCGGCACCATGATCGATCTGAAACATCCCGACCAGAGCTACATTCGCTGCGCGGGTTCGCTAGGCTGGGCTCTGC
Source organism: Caldilineaceae bacterium (assembly GCA_965221345.1). Taxonomy (GTDB): domain Bacteria; phylum Chloroflexota; class Anaerolineae; order Caldilineales; family Caldilineaceae; genus Bin5. Next base: position 1,273,559 of record CBDCSD010000002.1, on the reverse strand, counting down.
CGGCGGCGATGGGCGCCAAATGTGCCCAACCCGACCGACCTGTGCTCTGTTTCATCGGCGATGGTGGCATCTGGTATCATCTTTCGGAATTGGATACCGCCCTGAACAATGGGATCAACACGGTTACTGTGGTCAACAACAACCACTCGCTGAACCAGGAAAAGCGCGGCATGGAGCGGGTCTACGGCGGTCAATCCCCGGGCTCGGATAAACTGTGGCTCTTCCCAGACACCCATTTTGCCGACGTGGCCGAATCAATGGGCTGTTTCGGCATTACGGTCAACAAGCCGAGCGAACTTTCGGGTGCGCTCGATCAGGCATTTACATCGGGCAAACCGGCGGTGGTCGATGTCAAAACTCATATCGAGGGCATTGCGCCGCGAGCGTGGGTGCCGGGGTGAAGAAAGAACGTTGAAAGGAGGCGACGGGTCATGAAACTGTTTACTACCTTTCTAGGAACTGAATCCAACACTTTCTCGCCAATTCCCACCGGCCATGCCAATTTCGCCGAGACGTTTCTGGTGCGTGGCGGGGATCACGGAGATGAGCCGTCCGTATATTCCCGACCATTGGCGATTGCTCGAGAGCGGGCACGACAACGTGGCTGGTCAGTTGCTGAGAGTCTCGCCACTTTCGCCCAGCCCGCTGGCCTGACCGTACGTACGGTGTTTGAATCGTTCCGGGACGAGATCCTGGATGATCTGCGCGCCGCGTTGCCGGTGGATATGGTACTGCTCAACCTGCATGGCGCCATGGTCGCTGATGGTTACGACGACTGCGAAGGGGACGTGATAGCACAGGTCCGGGAGATTGTCGGACCGGGCGTGCCGATTGGCGTGGAGCTGGACCCGCATTGCCACCTATCGCAAAAGATGGTGAACAACGCCACGGCGCTAATCACTTTCAAAGAATACCCGCACATCGACGCTGCCGAGCGTGCCGAGGAGTTGTTCGATATTATCGCCAGCGCCGCCGAGGGCAAGATCAGGCCTGCGATATCTGTGTTTAACTGCCGCATGATTGGCATCTACCACACGACCAGCGAGCCCATGCGGAGCTACGTGGACCGGATCAAGGGGTTGGAGGGGAGGTATGGGGTGCTGTCGATCTCAGTGGCGCACGGTTTCCCCTGGGGCGACGTGCCGGACATGGGTACCAAGATCCTGGTCGTTACCGACGGCCGTCCCGAGTACGGGGAGCGCCTGGCCCAGGAACTGGGACGTGAGCTTTTTGAGATGCGCGAAGCACTGCGTCCCAACTTTCTGAGCATCGAAGAGGGGTTGAATCGAGCGTTGGAGATCGATCGTTCTCCAGTCGTGATGGCCGATACTGCGGACAATGCCGGTGGCGGCGCACCCAGTGACTCCACCTTCGTCTTGAAGGCCCTGTTGGAGCGCGGCGTTGGGGAGGCAGCGCTAGCCTGCATATGGGACCCGATTGCGGTGTCGCTAGCGATGGAGGCCGGGGTGGGCGCGCAACTCGATCTGCGGATCGGCGGGAAGATGGGGCCGATGTCCGGTGACCCGCTAGACCTATGCGTGAAGGTGACTGGGGTGAAGCCCAACGCCACCCAGTCCTTTGGTCCTGAGGATGGCAGAGCGACAGTGCGGTTGGGCGATACGGTAGCCGTACACGTCAAGGGCATCGACATCGTTCTCAACTCGATCCGCGAGCAGGTCTTTAGCCCGGAATGCTTTAGCACGGTGGGGATCGACCCGCGGCAGAAGCACATCCTGGTGGTCAAGGGGAGCCAGCATTTCTATGCAGCCTTTGCCCCGCTAGCCGCTGAGGTGCTCTATCTGGCAACGCCCGGAGCGATGAACCCTGACCTGACCAAGTTCCCCTTTAAGCATATTGATCGCAACATATGGCCCCTGGTTGAGGACCCATTCTCTCAGCCGTAGTGCCCATTGCCTTATCCGTTCGTCGGGGACATTTTAACCCGATGATCTGCGGACATTCTGACCCGTTGAGGGCGCATGTTCAGGAAAATCAATTAAATCTGGGAAGTACCGGCTAGATAGAAAGGTAGGCGCCATGGACAAAGTGAGAATCGCGATCGTCGGGTGCGGAAACATCTCGCAGCTCAACGTCCCCGGTTACCTCCAGCACCCCAACTGCGAGGTCGTCGCGCTGTGCGATAATGCCCCCGGCCGGGCCGAAGCTCGGGCGAAGCAGTGGGGCATCTCGCCAAGGATCTACACGGACTACGAGCAAGTCCTCAACGACCCCAATGTCGATGCCGTCGAGCTACTGACGCCGCAACAACACCACGCGACCATGACGGTCGACGGTCTGGACGCCGGCAAGCACGTGTCCTGCCAGAAGCCGATGTGCATGTCGGTCGCGGAGGCGGACGTGATGGTGGCGGCGGCCAGGAGGGCCAAGACGAAGTTCCGGATGACCGAGAACTACATCTATTACCCACCCATCCTCAAGGCCAAGGAGCTACTCGACGCCGGAGCCATAGGCGAGCCGTCCCTGGTTCGGTTTCACACCGTAATCGGTGGACAGGCTGAGGGGAGCATGGTCGACACAGACCCTGAGGCGTTCGTCTGGCGCAACGATCCCACGCTGAGCCCCTTGGGCATCGTGTATGAAGACGGTGTGCACAAATTCGCGACCGCCATGAAGTGGGTCGGAGATATCGAGAAGGTCTTCGGGATTGTCGGCAAGACCCAGGAATACTTCATGGAGATGCCGTCGGCGCTCATCTGGAAGTTCGAAGGAATGGACTGTTTGGGGATGTGCGACTACGTCTACGCGCCGCACATGACGGTCCGCACTAAGTACTTCGCGGGCGACGACTACATGGAGATACACGGCTCTAAGGGCTCTATCCACGTGACGCGGTCTATTGGTGAGCTGCTGGATTTTCCCCCAGTCCTGCTGATAAAAGGGACCGAGACGGAAGGCATCGAGGTTCCCTCGGACTTTATCGAGGGGTTCAACGGAGCTGCCAGCGACTTCATCGACAGCATCATCGAGGATAGACAGCCCGACCTCGACGCCGAGTTCGCCAAGAAGACGATCCAGGTGGCGATGGCCACCTACGAGGCGGCCAGGACGGAAGGTCCGGCTTATCCTAGGGCGATGGTCTAGAGGTCGCCGGCTGGGTCAGGCCGGGTACGCGTAAATCCTCGGGAGGTATGAGATATGGAGCTCCCCTGCCTTGCGGCTACACCTACCAAGCAATTACACTTTGGACGGCCTCGTGGATATCGGTGGCATCAGGCACGATGTATTCGGACATGCCTACGTTGTGTGCGATGGGCGCATCCCTGGCTCCAACGCGGCCGATCGGCGCGTCCAGGTACTCGAAACAGGCTTCACTGACGAGAGCCGCTATCTCCGCCGTCGGGCCCGCGGTCTTACAATCTTCAGCCACGACGACGACCTTGTGAGTTTTGCGAACCGATTGGAATATCGTCTCCAAATCCAATGGGGCCAGTGTACGCGGGTCAATCACCTCGACCGAAAGTCCTTGGTCGCGCAGTGTTCCCGCCACCTGGGTGGCCAGGCCAGCCATGTACCCAATTGCCACGACGGTCACGTCGTCGCCAGGGCACAGGACCCTCGCCTCGCCGAACGGAATCTCGTACTCTTCCTCTGGTACCCTGCCCTTGACGTTGTAGAGCTTCTTGTGCTCAAGGAACAGAACGGGATTGTCATCCCGGATCGCGGTTTTGAGAAGACCTTTTGCATCGTACGGTGTCGAAGGAAGGACAACGTAAAGCCCTGGAATGTGCATGAACCAGCTGGTCCAGGTCTGTGAATGCTGCGGACCGACACCCACCGCGCCGCAAGCAGCGCGCACGACAATAGGCACGCAGTACTGGCCCGCGGTCATGTAATGTGTCTTGGCGGCTGTATTGACCAACAGATCCATGGCCAGGGTGATAAAGTCTTCGAACATGATTTCAGCCACGGGGCGTGAGCCGGTCATCGCCGCCCCTACTGCGGCACCGACAATGGTCTGCTCTATCATGGGCGTGTCCAGGAGTCGATCTTCAAAATCATCCGCCAGGCCCTTGGTGACTTTGAAGGCGCCCTGGTATCCACCCGGACCGCCGTAAATGTCTTCACCGATGATGAAAACACCCTCTTCGCGCGCCATCTCTTCTCGCAGCGCCTCGTTAAGGGCATCTCTGAAGGTAATCTCACGAGTGGTCATGGCTATACCACCTCACTTGAGCTGAAGACGAACTCCACGCCCGCTTCAGGCGGAGGCTCAGGACTATTCAACGCAAATTCCTGTGCCTCATCTACCTGCTCCTGGGCCCCGTCTGCGATTTGTGTTATGAGCTCTTCATCCAAAATACCTCGCTCGCGTAACCTTTGCTCGAACTGGGCAATCGGATCGCGTTTTGACCACGCGTCGATCTCCTCCTGAGGCCTGTAGGGATTTGTATCGAAAGTCGAGTGTCCTTGCCTATAAGTCTTGCATTCGATGAGGGTGGGCCCCTCACCGGCCAACGCACGCTCGCGCGCCTCGCGCACGGTTTCGTACACAACCATGATATCATTGCCATCAACAACGTGGCCAGGCATGTTGTAGGCGCCGGCCCGGTCTGCCACGTTCGCTATGGACGATGCCTCGGCAAAGCTCGTCGACATAGCATACTGGTTGTTGACACATACCCACACGACAGGGAGATGCCAGATTGCAGATAAGTTCATGCCCTCATGAAACGTGCCCATTAGTGAAGCACCATCACCAAACATGGCCAGGACGATACGCCCGGTATTGGCACGCTTCTGCGTGAGCGCTGCACCGATCGCAACCGGATAGACGGCCGAAAGGACCGCCTGCACGCCGAGGTTGTTGGAAGCGGCATCTGCCATGTGAACGCTCCCACCACGACCGCCACAGTAACCCGTTGCCCGTCCCAAAATCTCGGCCATCAACCGCCCGGGCTCGGCGCCTTTTATGATGTCGGCCACGTGGCCGCGGTGGGTGGGGATGATATAGTCCTCGTGGGTCAATGCCAAGGTGGCACCGACATGGGTAGCTTCCTCGCCTATTCCCGTGTGAAAGGCACCCGGTATGAGCCCCCTGTGAGTAAGCTGCTCGGCACATTGCTCGAACAAGCGGCCCAATACCATATATCGGTACATCTGCAACATCAGTTCTTCGCTTATTGTCATCGTCACAGCTCCTTCTGGTCGCGATGCTGCGGTTAGCCTTCGTCGTTAGCCAAGAACGGACCGAGGATTTTCCATTAGCTCTTTGAGCCGCTGCAGGAACGCCGCCGCAGCCACCCCGTCCACCACACGGTGGTCAAAGGACACGGTGATCAGAGTCACAGGAATGGTCACCGGTTGACCATCTTTCAGCACCAACTGGTCTCGCTTTGCACCGATGGCCAAAATACCACTCTGGGGTGGGTTAACCAGCGGGATCGACAACGTGATGCCAAGCATGCCCACATTGGTTATTGTGAACGTCCCGCCCTCCAGGTCTTGAGGGCGCAGTCGGTTACCCATTGTGGCTCGCTGCAAACGGACGATCTCACTGGCTAACTCTGCCAGCGAGCGCTGGTTAGCGCCCCGCACGACAGGTACGACCAGTCCCCGGTCAGAAGCCATCGCCACACCCAAGTTGATCGTGCGGTAGAGACGAATGCCTTCATCCGTCCAGGTCGCGTTCAATGTGGGGCAGCTTTCCAGCGCGAGGGCGGCCAATAGTGCCAGCATGTGGGTAAAAGACAGGCGGAACCCGTGGGATGCTTCCCAGTCGGCCGAAAGCTCGTTTCTCAAAAGTTCCAGGCTGGTTAGATTCACCTCACAGGCGGCGGCAGCCTGTGGAATAGCCGCGGCCTTACTCAGGTGTGAGGCCATAGCACGCTGTAATGGCGTAGGCTTAATCAGCTCGAATTCAGCGTCACCAGCAGCTTCTGGCCCGTCTGTGCCCATTGCAGTGCTGCGAGCATCAGCGTACGCCCTTACGTCCCCCTCGCGGATTCGCTTTTGCCCAACATGCTTTTGCACTTCCTCCAAATCAATGCCGAGTTCGCGTGCCAGGCGCTTGGCCACGGGGGACGCAACCACTGCCTCCGGATCTCTAGAGGTGACAGTAATGGCCTGGGGAGAGCTGACTGCTTCTTGCTCCTTGGGTGGGTGCAACGCCTCGGCCTCGGGGATGGCGTCGCCGGGGGCGCCGATCCACGCGACAGCGGCGCCAACAGGGACAGTCGCGTCGGTAGGTACCAGCACTCTCAGGAGTATCCCGGCCTCCTCTGCCTGCACCTCGATGGAGGCCTTGTCGGTTTCCACAACGAAGAGCGCTTGACCGGCGGCAACCGCATTCCCTTCTTCGCAAAGCCACTCTACGATGCGGCCCTCCTCCATTTCGTATGTAAGCTTGGGTAGAATGATTTGAGTAGCCACAGTACCTCCCGATCCCCCGACGCGCAGCCGCTGCGCTTTCAAATCCAAATACAACTAGAGCATAAACTTGCGAGTAGTCAAGCAGGTGAAAATCATATCATGAGGCATTTGCATCATGATATAGGGCGTCTTTTCAATAATAGCCCAATTTACTTGGGAAGTGACTGTAAAACCTACCAGGGCTATCGCGAACTTCGTGATAGTAGCGGATTGTCCGCTAATTCCAGCAGGAAACGAGCATTGACGGCCCCGATTTCACCTGGATGGCGTCTGAATCTTGCCCAATTCCTCCATCAGGTAGATGAAGTTGGCCGAAAACTTAAGGTTCGCGATTGCCCTGTAAAACCTACCTTTGAAGGTGTTTGCTGCAGCGACTACGCATTATAATATAATTTTGTGCTCTGTCAAGCTCGGCTGGATCTGTTACGCCCACTTCCATAACGTGGTTTGGTCCGGGACCGCGTGGAAGTATACCCGACAGAACTGGCGTAGCACCAAACTGTAGCTACAATAGTGCTGATAACCAGAAAACCGAGGACTGTAGCAAGTAATGTGCAATCAAGTTTCCATTTGCTAATGGGTGTGCGGAATCGGTTTTTGGAAAAAGTGCCGCATAACGAGTTAAGGGATTCAGGTGGCGGTGCGACACGAAGTCGCTTACATATTTGTTACACTTGAAAATCAGGAAGTAACCCAATGTTCTGCCATTGGTATCCTACCAGTCTGAATAAAGAGCGACTGGGACAATTGTAGCCTCATCCGAACAGGATGGCAATCAAATCGTGAGAGGCGGTTGTGACTGCTAGCGTCAGAGCGGTCGGATGCTTGGATAGGGTGGTATGGTGAACAGACGTGAACTGTTGATAAACGTCGTCAGAATCGACAAGCCAAAGGCGCTGACAGGCTTGAGCCAAAAGGCAAGTGGGGTCAACCCCGAAAGAACTGCGGGAAATTGCCAAGTGAAACAAAGAGAGGCATAACAACTCTGTACTCAATAGGTGGAGGAAAGTTAAGCTGGCAAGCTGGCCTGTTCTGTTAATGCACGATTTAGTTGGGATCGGGTTGTTGTTTTTGATGCTCGAGATCTGGCAGCAGTGGAAAGCTGTGTGGAGCTTAGAGCCCCGTTGGTCGCGAGAGTTGGCCCGCCAGCGACGACGAGAAGCGCTGGCCGAGAGCCGGGCACTGCCAGGCTTGGCGCGACGACCGGTGTGTGCCGAGTGCCGGGCAGAGCCAGAGAAAAAAGCGAAGTGCCCGCAAGCCCGCCGCCCCGCTGGCCCGGCTCGAAGCGTGGCCGGCGGCAGGTCGTCAAGCCCACCTGGCAATATTGTGACGATCCGGACTGCCGGTACTAAGGCTGGCCAGGCTTAGGCAATCTGAGAGCTAATGGCTATCCAAATGGGGGACGCTGGCGGCAGTGGCACTGCCAGGCCTGTCGTCAGTTCTTTATCGAAACTCGAGGCACGCCACTGTATCGGCGTTCGGTTGCCGCCAACCTGGTCCATCAAGACCTAACCGGCTTGGCCGAAGGGGTCAGTCTTGAGGCGACGGCCCGCTTATTCGAGCTCGAGCCGGAGACAGTAGCCCAGTGGCTGGCCTTGGCTGCTAACCATTTTGAAGCCCTGTCAGCCTATTTGAGCCAGAACCTGGAGCTAGAGCAGGTTCAGTTGGATGATTTGTATGTCAAATTACGCCTTGTACAAAGCAGTGACCGGACTAGCGTCCGCTGGCTGTACAACGCCATCGATCCGGTCAGTAAGTTTTGGCTGACTTTTCGTCTGGGTGAGCGCGGGCTAGGCACGGTCCAGTCCCTGGTCCATCAGCTGGTTCAGCAGCTGGCTCCTGGGGTGATCCCCTTGTTTCTGTCCGATGGGGAACGCAGCTTCGAGACTAGCCTACTGAGCCACTATGGGCAGTGGGGGCAGGTGGCAGACAGTCGAGGGCAATCTCGTCGGCGCTGGCTGGGGCTAGCCGAGTTTGCCTACGTCCAGGTTGTCAAGCGGCGCCTAAGACGGCGTTTGGTCAGCGTCAAGCACCGTTTGGTTAGGGGTCAGCTCAAACCGATCAAGGCCAAGCTGGCTGAGCACGGCTGGTCCATCAACACCGCCTTCATCGAACGCTTCAATCTGACCTTGCGTCAGCATGTGCCAGCCTTAAGGCGGCGAGTGCTGGCCCTAGCTCGCAGTGAGGCTGGTCTCCAACACCAACTCACTCTGGTTCAGCTCTATAACAACCTGTGCCTACCCCATCAAGGATTGCCTCAAGCCGGGCGGGAGGAGCGAGTTCGACCTCAGGCACAGACCCCAGCCATGGCTCTGGGTTTGACCGATCAACTCTGGCGCTTGGAAGAGTTGTTGTTGATCCGCGTCCCCCCATGGCCACCGGCCAGCCTGGCCTGTTCCAGCCTGCCTCGGAGCTGACAATCGAGCCAAAGCGCCCCAGAAACCAGACCCCCGCGCGTGTCATATGGACCAAAGCTGTCATTTTTGGCCGAAAATGGCCCCTTTTCGTCGCTGCAGCTCCTATCTGAATTCCCCGCAGTTCCTTCAGGGTCGACCTGGAGGGGGGGGCGTTGCGGGAGGTGTCCCCCCGCACAAGGGAGGGCCGAAGGCCCGACCACCCCAAAGCGAGGAGTGACTTACACCTTCGCTCGCCTCACTCAGGGTCGCAAATGCCGGTTGCAGACGAGACGCCCGCGGCCCCAGGGGGCAACAGTTCTGCACGGTCGCGAATTGACTATGGCTGCGTAGTTACTATTTCGGAATGCACGCGAAGGTGGCTGTCAGTGCCAGGTTCTCTTATGCGCCCGTTGCCCAGTGGGCGACAATGTCGTTGGCTGCGGCCCAAAGCCGCCAGTGTCTCGTACACGCCAGTGGCGGCTAATACACCCCCAGGTAGCGGTCCAACTCCCACTGCGTCACAAAATTGCGATAGCTGTCCCACTCCAGGCTTTTGGCCTCGACATAGCGTTCGATAACGTGCTGGCCCAGGGCATCCTGCACGACCTCGTCCTGGCGCAACGCCACCAGCGCCTCACCCAGGTTGCCGGGCAACGTCTCCAGGCCGGAGCGGTCGCCGTTCATCTGGTAGAGGTCCTCCTCTGCCGGCATGGGCGGGTCCAGCTTGCGTTCGATGCCATCGAGGCCGGCGGCCAGCATGACGGCGAAAGCGAGGTAGGGATTGGCGCTCGGGTCGGGGCAGCGCAGTTCGCAGCGGGTACTTTGCGGGCGGTTGGGATTGATGCGGGGGATGCGGATCAGCGCGCTGCGGTTTGTGCGGCCCCAGGAGACATAGACCGGCGCCTCAAAGCCGGGGACCAGCCGCTTATAACTGTTCACCAGCGGCGCGATGATCGGGGTGATGGCAGCTGCATGTGCAAGCTGGCCGGCGATAAAGTGCAGCGCGGTTTTGCTCAGGCCATACTCATCGTCGCCGTCGTACATGCAGGTTTCATCTTCGCCACTGCGCCACAGGCTCTGATGAACGTGCATACCGGAACCGTTTACGCCGGTGATCGGCTTGGGCATAAAGGTGCAGTGAAGCCCGTTCTTCTGCGCGATCGCCTTGAGCGTTGTGCGTAAGGTGATCGTATTGTCGGCCGCGACCAGGGCGGGACTGTACTGGAAGTCGATTTCATTCTGCCCGCTGGCGACCTCGTGGTGGGATGCCTCTACTTTGATGCCCAGGGCATTGAGCGCGTCGACCATTTGGCGGCGCACACCATGCGCCGAATCGGAGCTTACGTCGAAATAGCCCGCTTCGTCGTGGGGGGTCAGGGGGTAGAGGCTGTTATCCGGGTGGCGGCGGAAGAGGAAGAACTCCAGTTCCTGTCCGACGAGAAAATCGAAGCCCAACTTCTTGGCCCGCTCCAACTGCCGGCGCAGGATATGGCGGGGGTCGCCGGCGAAGCGATCCCCGTTCGGAGTGTAGATATCACAGACAACGCGGGCAGTGGACAGCTCCATCTCCCAAGGGATCGGCATGAAGGTGGCCAGATCCGGCACCAGATACATATCGCTTTCAGCGATACGGGCAAACCCTTCAATCGAACTACCGTCGAACCAGACACCGTTTTCGACTGCGCGATCCCAATGTTCAATGGGGATCGTTACCTGCTTGACAATGCCCATGATGTCGCTGAACTGCAGACGCACAAAGCGGACATTGTGTCGCTTGATCGTATCGTCGATCTGTTCCAGCGCCTCCATCAGTTTTTCGTCTGCAAATGCATCCAAGAGCATGTTTGCCTTCCCCTTTCAGATAGTTTTCAGTAGTCAGTTTTTAGTTATAAGGTGAGCGGACACTAAAAGCTAAAGACTGAAAACTTTACAACCGTCGGTATGAAAGAAAAAGGGGGCAGACACAGTGCAACGCGCCGCCCCCTTGTTGTTAAGAATCAGCGGTGCAACTCTAAATGCCGTAGTACATCACAAATTCCTGCGGATGCGGGCGCAGGCGTACAGCATCCACCTCTTCCAACCGCTTGTACTCGATGTACGTTTCCAGCAGGTCCGGGGTAAAGACGCCGCCTTCGAGCAGGAAGTCGCTGTCTTCTTCGAGCGCGTCCAGAACTTCGCCGAGACTGCCCTTCACCATCTCCACCTCTTTGAGGACATCCTCTTCGTACAGGTCTATCTCAGACGGGTCGCCGGGGTCGATCTGATTCTTGATGCCGTCCATGCCGGCCATCACCATGGCAGCGAAGGCCAGATACGGATTCGCGCCCGGGTCGGGGCAGCGGAACTCGATACGCTTGCTCTTCGGCGAATGGCTGTACATGGGAATGCGGCAGGCGGCCGAGCGGTTGCGGGCGGAGTAGGCCACAACCACTGGGGCCTCATAGCCGGGAACCAATCGACGGTAGCTATTGGTAAGGGGGGCGCAGAAGGCCAACAGCGCGTTGATGTGTTTCAGGATTCCGCCGGTATAGTGCAGGGCCATGTCGCTGAGGCCGGCGTATTTGTCACCGGCGAAGAGCGGCACGCCGCCCTTCCACAGGCTCAGGTGCGTGTGCATACCGGAGCCGTTGTCCTCGAAAAGCGGCTTCGGCATGAAGGTGACGGTCTTATCGTGCGCCTTGGCGACGTTCTTGATGATGTATTTGTACAACTGCACCTGGTCGGCCATCTGCAGGAGCGGCTTGAACTTCATATCGATCTCGGCCTGGCCGGCGGTGCCGACCTCGTGGTGATGCACTTCGATATCGATGCCGGCATCGATCATCGTGCGCGTCATTTCGGAGCGAATGTCCTGCTGCGTGTCGTAGGGAGAGACGGGGAAGTAGCCGCTCTTGAGGCCGACCGTATGGCCGCCGCCTATCTCGCCGGAGTTCCACGGCGCTTCCACACTGTCTACATAGTAGCCGGCAGTGTGGCGACCTGATTCGTAGGAGACGCCGTCAAAGATGAAGAACTCCGCTTCCGGCCCGACAAAGATGGTGTCGGCAATGCCTCCGGATTCGACGTAGCTGACCGCTTTGCCGGCGACGTTGCGGGGGTCGCGGCTGTAGGCTTCGCCGGAAAGAGGGTCATGGACGTTGCAGATGGCGCTCAGCGTTGGCATGGCGCAGATGGGGTCGATAATCGCGGTTGAGGGGTCCAACCGCAGCACCATGTCGCTGTTTTCGATGCTCTGGAAGCCGCGAATGGAGGAGCCGTCAAAGCCTAGCCCTTCATTGACCGCCTCATCAGCATCGAACTCTTCGACCGGCATAGTGAAGTGCTGCCACTGGCCGAACAGATCAGTGAATTTGACATCCACCATCAGAATGTTGTGGTCCTGAATGGCACTGTTCAGATCGGCAATTGAATTTACGTTGAGTTTCATTCCTCACTTAATCCTTTCAAAGATGGCGTGGGGTCCGTTATAACCTGAAAATTAAATCATGGAACGATAATTGATATAGTATACCCTGCGGCTGACGGCGCACTCATGGACAAACCGAATAATGATTATCCATGTTTGTTTGTGCAGATTGCATGATTGTCGGAACTGCTGTTCTCCCGTTGCCCAATGCCCGAGAGCCTGGTGCCGGCAACGGGTGAATACTGTACTTCGCAATGATGCGAATGTTTAACAGCCCTGCATTGCGCGCGATGTATGCAACAGAGCACGCATATCATATCCACCAGGGCCATCGTAGTCCAATTTCGCCCAGTCCGTTTTCGCTGCTACACTGATGGCTCAGCAGCAGCAGTTCGACGCGGGGCGTGATGAGCGGCCCATTGCTGACCATTATTCACGAGCCGATGCCATGACAAAACTCGCCCTTTATGAAGAGAATCCGTCGGTCCGCATCGTCACGGGCGCGTGCCCGCACGACTGCCCGGATACATGCAGTTGGCAGATTGCGGTGGATCGCACAAGCGAGCGGGCGCTGGATATCTGGGGCCACGCCGATCATCCGGTCACGCAGGGCACGTTGTGCGGCAAGGTCGACCGCTATTTGGAGCGGGTGTACCATGCCGACAGGCTGAGGCACCCGCTGCGCCGTGTGGGGCCGAAAGGCAGCGGCCGTTTCGAGCGTATCTCCTGGCGCGAGGCGTTGGCGGCGATCGCGGCGCGCTTGCAGGGCGTCATCAACGAATGGGGGCCGGAGGCGGTTCTGCCCTATTCCTACGGCGGCACGATGGGTTTTCTGCAGCAACATGGCATCTCCGACCGCTTCTTCCAGCAGATGGGGGCCAGCCGCCTGGCGCGCACGATCTGTTCCGAGGCCGGGTTCGAAGGCTACCTCTACACGATCGGCTCGACGATCGGGATTGAGCCGGAGGATTTCGCGCACGCCCGCCTGATTCTGATCTGGGGCAGCAACACGCTGACGAGCAACCTGCACCTGTGGCCGTTCATCCAGGAGGCGCGCAAGCGCGGCGCGCGAGTCGTGGTCATCGACCCGGCGCGCACGCGCACGGCCAGGGCCGCGGACGAGTGGCTGCCGATCCGTCCCGGGACGGACGGCGCGCTGGCGCTGGCGATGATGCACGAGATTGTCAACGCCGGGCTGCACGACCACGAGTATGTGGCGGCGCATACGGTCGGTTTCGAGCAGTTGGCCGCGCGGGTGCAGGAATGGCCGCCGCAGCGGGCGGCGCAGATCACCGGCATCGCGGAGGAACGGATCCGCGAGTTGGCGCGGGCCTATGCGACGACGAGGCCGGCGGCGATCCGGGTCAACTACGGCATGCAGCGCCACTACGGCGGCGGCATGGCGATGCGCAACATCACCTGTTTGCCGGCGCTGGTGGGGGCATGGCGGGAGCAGGGGGGCGGCATCCAGTTGAGCGTCAGCGGGCAGTTGCGCCACCTGGAAAAGAGCGGGCTGGAGCGGCCCGACCTGCTGGCCGGACGCATCCCGCGCACGATCAATATGAACCGGCTGGGCGACGCGCTCAGCCTGGACCGGACGCGCTTGGCCACATCCCATTATGCGCCGCGGCCGGTTGACCGCAAGCCGGCGCCGGACGCGGCCGGCCCGCCGGTGAAGGCGCTGATCGTCTATAACTGCAATCCGGCCACGGTGGCGCCGGACCAGTCGTCGGTCCACGCCGGGCTGGCGCGCGAGGATCTGTTCACGGTCGTGCTGGAGCATTTCCAGACGGACACGGCGGATTACGCCGATATTGTTCTGCCGGCCACGACGCAGGCGGAGCATTGGGATCTGCAACGGATGTACGGCCATCATTACATGGCGCTGAACCGGCCGGCGATCCCGCCGGTGGGGGAGGCGCGGCCCAACAGCGCGATTTTCCGCGGGCTGGCGCAGGCGATGGGCTACACGGACAGCGGCTTTTACGAGGACGACGAGACGGTTTTGCGCAATTTTGTGGAGGGGCAGCGGCATCCTCTCTACGCGCCGGTGACGTGGGAGGCGCTGCTGGAAAAGGGGTATGTGCGCCTCAACCTGCCCCAGCCGTATCTGCCGTTCGCCGAGGGCGATTTCCCCACGCCTAGCGGCAAGTGCGAGTTCTACAGCGAACGGATGGCGCAGGACGGCTACGATCCGCTGCCGACGTACACGCCGCCGAAGAGCGGGGAGAAGGGCGAGGAGCGAGGGGCGAGGAGTGAGGAGCGAGAGAACGGCAGCGGCCCACCGGGGCAGGAGCCCCAGTCGCTGGCCTGTATTTCACCGCCGGCGCATTCGTTTCTCAATTCGTCGTTTTCGCATCTGGAGCGTTTTCGCGGGCGCGAGCGGGAGCCGCTGCTGTGGATCCATCCACAGGACGCCGCCGCCCGCCGCATCGAGGAGGGCGCCTGGCTGCGGGTGTGGAACGAGCTGGGCGAAGTCGGCCTGACCGCCCGTGTGACCGACGAGATCATGGCGGGCACAGTGCTGGCGCCGGGCATCTGGTGGAACAAGCACAGCGCGGACGGCCGCAATGTCAACCAGTTGACGCCGCAGGACGAGACGGACATGGGCGCCTCGGCCAGCTTTTACGATGTGCGCGTGTTTGTGGAGGCGGCGTAGGGGGTTGTGGCTGGAAGACTGATGTACAAATACGAAGTCATAATCTATTGGAGCAATGCTGACGACACATTTGTAGCCGAAGTGCCTGAGCTTCCCGGATGCAAGGCACACGGCGATACGCAGGAAGTTGCGCTTCAAAACATCAATGAGGCGATGACACTCTGGATCGACACCGCGCGCGAGTTTGGCGACCCCATACCGGAACCCAAAGGCGAGCGCCTGATGCTGGCATGAGCCGGCTCACAATCGGACGCCAACTTAACGGCACTACGCGCTCTGAGCAGCACCGGACGCACCCGTCTGGATGCCCCATATATTACCCATTACGTGGTCTCGCCATTGGGGCTAACCAAACACTTGACATTTGGATCACTATGCTTCATTCTGCTATTAGATGCTTCTGGGTGAAGCATTTCATGGGTAGAAGGCGACAAACGATATCGCACTTTGTTAGGGACTAGCCAGACCTCCGTGATCTCGTGAATCAATTGAGAGGATGTTCGGAGAACTCGTATTGGAATAGAAGCCTTAGCGACATCAGGGGAATAATTCGTCTACGGCCAACTCAAAAGGAGGTCGCAAAGTACACGACTCAGAGTGTCGGCAATCTGCGGTATAGGCAGGGCTCAAATGCAGAAGCATAAAACTGTAGAACTCTATGGGCGCGTAAAGCAGGGGCTCACGGGACTAGGGTATGTCGGAACTCTGCTCCAAGAGAATTATGAGTTTGCGGATATTCTCGCTCCTGAATACTCTGTTGGCAGCATTCCGCTTGCGGCCTTTGCTCAAGATCCCCCTTCATATCGCAATGCGTGCTTCGGTGTCGTCATCGCCAACGGCGTGGAGGGTCCTACGCTGATTGCAACGTGTCGTTCTCTGGGAGCTCCTCAAATCCTTGAGATACACCATAACCACATTAACCGCTGGAAGATGACTGGGCAGGGAGAACCGCGGTTTCTCGAGCAAGTGAAGGCTGAGGAAGTTCAAGTATTATTTGAGCGAAATCGAGAAGACTGGTCGCCAAGACGGATTCTGGGGGAAAAGTCTGCTGGCTGGAATACTGCGTCCCAGCTTGACTTCTTCGATCTGGGCTTGCTCCCCATGCTAGAGCAGCAAGCACGTGAAAAGCTCGACCGTCTGTTACAGGAAACTGTAGAACTATCAATTGGAGAATTTCAACGGGACTCCAATTTCACGGATGATGACTATCCTCCTTTGTTTCGTCTTCTCTTTAGGCTTATCACCGCTAAAGTTCTAGCCGACAGAGGTCATCCAGGTGATTGGCTTAATGACGAGTCTCGCCTCATTATCAATGCGGTGCAAGCTTTCTATTTCAAGGAAACGACTCCGGAAGCAGTTCTCAGTCACTCTCCGACTCAACAAGTTGCTTGGGAGCGTATTAAAAAGGCCTTTCACTTTCAAAATCTTTCGGTAGATTCCCTCGCATATGTATATGAGAACACTCTAGTAGCGCCAGAAACGAGGAGATTATTCGGAATTCACAGCACTCCGCCAGCTATCGCAGAGTATATCACTCGCCACCTCCCCTTCGAAGACTTACCATTGAACCAGCGCCGCATCTTCGAACCGTTCGCGGGTCATGCGGTATTTCTCGTTGCTGCGATGCAACGTATGCGAGAGCTAATGCCACCTGACATGACCTCAGAGCAACGCCATCGATACTTCGTAAAGATGCTTTGTGGTATTGAGATAGACGAATTTGCTAGAGAAGTTGCCCGATTATCTCTGATGCTAGCGGATTACCCAAATCCAGACGGCTGGCGACTTTACGGTGCGGACGCCCTACGTTCTGATCTTTTCGAGCAAGAGTTGGACGCTGCTCAGGTTGTCCTATGCAACCCCCCTTTTGAAGATTTCGATGTCAATGAGAGAGCTACCTACGGGGACCTTTTTTCTGTCAGAAAGCCAGCTACTATCCTTCATAGAGTGCTTCAAAAGCCTCCTGACTTGCTTGGATTTGTGCTGCCGCGTTCGTTTGTGATGGGACGAGGATATAAGCAAGTTCGTTCAGAGATCGGGCAGACATACTCGTCAATAGAATTGGTCTCCCTCCCGGACGAGGTCTTCCGCCACTCTGATGCGGAGGCAGTGCTCCTGTTGGCATCCAAGAAGGGCGGTCGAGTAGGCAGACTCCTTACAGGCGGTGTGGATAAAGGAGATCTGGAACACTTTTATCTCACGCATGAACCGACATGGCAGTCTGAGGGTGACTTCGAGGCATCAGCGGGCACTTTCGAAAGCAGCATATGGTTGCCAGCTCTACAAGACGTTTGGAAGGCAACCAGTCGAATGAAGCGACTGAGTGATGTGGCGGACATTCACAGGGGAATTGAATACAATGTTCCGTTCCGGTCAAACGAACTCCATTTAGTTTCAGAGACATCGCGCTCAGGGTATCGCCTTGGTATTCAGAAGGTGAAGGATACAGTTGAACCCTTCTTAATTCGCAGGACGGTCTACCTCAATGTAACGCAGGGTCGTATGAGAGGTTCGGCTGACAAGTATCCCTGGGAACAGCGGAAATTGGTGGTCAACACAGCGCGTAGGACACGAGGAGCGTGGCGAGTAGTTGCCTCTATAGACTATCTCGGGGTGGTCTGCTATCAAAATTTTCACGGCATCTGGCCTAAAAATTCGATATCTCTGGAAACTTTAGCCGCAATCCTGAACGGCCCTATTGCCAATGCATACGTAGCCACTAGAGAAGGCGGAAGGGATGTAAAAAAGCAGACTCTATTGGGAATCCCTATTCCTGATCTGCATGCCGACCGAGACGAAGCTATCTCATCTTTGGTTCACAGGTATACGGAAGTGCGCGGTCAGTGGTTAGCCGGAAATCCTGCGGATGAGGCGGCGCACGCTAAATGCGGTAGCTTGCTACGGCTGATTGACGCCGAAGTTTTAAGGGCATACGATCTGTCGCCTCGTACCGAACGCGCGCTCCTTGACTACTTTTCTGATCAGCCCCGTCCAGGGCCTGTTTCCTTCAAGGAGTACTTTCCAAACTGGTTCAGGCCACACATACCTTGGCATCGATATTTGTCGGAGGAGATGGAGCAAGCTTCAGCTACATCGACACTCGGTCGGTTATCAGTCATTGACGACGCGCTTATCTCGGATGCTATGGGACGCTTGTAGCAGGACGGCTTGGTGAACTCTATCGAAGGTTATCTTTTGGATACGAATATTGCCAGTGCATCTTGGGACTACGGGGCACCAAGTCACAGGAATGTAAGGCAACGATTGGAGGGACTTGGTGATGCTATAGTATACGTTGCGACAGTGTCTATTGCCGAAGTCGAGTATGGCCTACAAATAGCCCCTTCTATCGACGCTAAACGACAGGCTACCGTTAGAAGAGAGATGGCTGGCTTTGAGGTCCTGCATGTTGACCAGCATACGGCTATGACATATGCAGAGATTCGGGCCAACCTTTTTCGCACACACGCCCCTAGGAATCGTCGTGGCAGGATTACTCAAAGATACATAGAGGATCTAGTTGAACGCACCACAGGCAAAGAACTCGGAATTCAGGAAAACGATCTATGGATAGTGAGCGTCGCTGTCCAGTACAACTTAATTTTTGTGACAAAAGACAGAATGCACAGAGTAATCGAGGCAGCAGAGTACTCCGACCGAACAGAATACTGGAACTAGAGTAGTTTCAAGGTATGGTTGGGTCCAATGGCTAGACCACGAGCTAGCGCGTATGGTAGAGCAGTTCACTGAGTACGTGAAGAAATAGATCATTGGCAGATAGCAGCGACGCCTCTCGACCTGCAAACCAGTCCCGGACATCATCTGTATGCCAGCGAATACAGTGTAATAGCGAGGTCAACTCTACCACACTTAACGCGAACCCAATCAGAATGCCTACCCTCGCCCTCAAACCCACGCACAAGCCGGGTCATGGACTGCTACGCGGCACTGGGGCAGTTCGCCCGTCTCGACATCACCCACGAAACGGCCGTGCGCGCCGCCTTCCAGACCCTCCTCGAAACCTACGCCCGTCAATGCAGTTGGACGGGACACCGAGCAGTTTCAGCTTTTCCCGTTCGCAGCGCATGAACTGGGCGGCGGGGTGTTCGAGGGCGTGGCTGTCTCCGGGGTTCTTGTTCTCGACGATGACGACCGGATAACCAGTGATGACGAAGGGCATTCTGGCTCTGTTGCCCTTATGTGCGGGGGCCCAGCCGCCGCGCTTCCGCCCGGCAACCTGGGACCCAAGCGCGGGCCAACCGGTCCCGGTCGCGCGGCGGACAATCGAGGAGTGGATTCTGTCGACTTTGCTTACGCTGTAGTCAGGCTTGGCAAGATTCAGGGGGTACTACTCGCTCCAGTTGGTCGATCAGGCCTGGAAGGTCTTCCTGCACCGTCTTCCAAAGGATCTCGAGGTTGATGCTGAAATAGGCGTGGACAAGCCGGTTTCGCATTGCGACAATACTGGCCCAGGGGATCTCATCCAACTCCTCTCGAGTCGAAACGGTTATCTGGGACGCAGCTTCGCCAACGATCTCGATATCCTTGACCAGCGAAAGGAGCAACTGGCGGTCGGTCTCCAGTTCCTCCCGCACCCGGCCGCGCGCGAACGACACGGCCTCACGGGCGGCTTCGATCATGTGGCGCAGACGGATTTCGTCATGCCTGCGCATATTGAACTTCGGCCTTGTCCAGGACCTCCTGGCGGAAGTAGGGACTCAGATCCTCGGCTGTACGCAGGTCGACTTTGCGTCCCGCGAAGAGTTCGGAGAGGGTCAGTTCCATACCGGCGACGCCCAGCAGTCCGGGGATACGGTCCGGCTCGAACTCGACGAGCAGGTCGATATCGCTGTCGGGTCCGAAGTCATCGCGCAGTGCCGACCCAAAGACGGCGAGCCGTCTGATGCCGTGTTCCTGACAGAAAGCGGTTAGTGTTGTCTTTGATACCGACACTTGTGGGTTCATTGTTCCGGTTCCCTCATTTGGCATAGGAAGAGGGTCATTCCCCTTCAGTCAAAATCAGTGTGACTGACTCTGAAAACCAGACCACGAGCTGAGGTGTATAGTGGAGCAGTTCATCAAACAGCGCAGAGATAGGTTACTCTGCAAGACAAGGGAACGCTTCGAAATCTGAAAAACAGTCCAGGGTGCCGCCTGTCTGCCAGCCAGTATAGAAATATTCCTCTAGTCCATTTTACCATAATTGGCGGGAATCGAGTCGATATGCCGAGGTTGAATCTGAAGCTTATGCATGACGTACACGGAGAAAGGTAGAGCATGGAAGCATTCCCGAGAATCACTTTCGACCCTACCGTCATGGGCGGCAAAGCATGTATTCGGGGGCTGCGCGTGACGGTTGGAACCGTCGTCGGCCTACTTGCAGCCCGGAGGTCAGTCGAGGAGATCGTGGCTGCCTACCCGTACCTTGAGCGGGAAGATATCGACCAATGCTTAGCCTATGCGGCATGGAGGCTGGAAGAGCGGGAGGTTCCGTTTTCCTTTCCATGACCGTGAAATTCGTGGTTGATATGAACCTGTCCCTGGGGGACCACATCCCCAAATGGGAACAGGTTTCTGGGCCGGATGACTGCCGCTATCTCCCTCTCTCCTTCAAGTAGCTCTCCAGGTCAGAAGTCTCCATCAGTCCCTCCACCCCCTCCTCCTCGAAGACCCGTCGCGCCCGCTGGGCCGGGTTCTCCTTCTGCTCCAGCCGCTGCCATAAAGGAGTGAGCATGCGCTCCTCGCCGTAGCCGCGGCGGGCGAGGGCGGCTGCGGCCAGCGCGAGGACCTCGGACAGGAAGCCGGGCGCCGGGTCGGGCGCGGCCAGGCCGGCGCGGACTACCTGGTGGTGGTACTGTTTCATGAGCGGCCAGCAGCCGGAAAGAGGAGTGAGGGGAGAGGAGTTTGGAGTGAGAATTTCTTTCTGTCCATGAGCCGGCACCAGCGCGGTCTGCACATAGTCAGCGATCTCCTCATGCCCCTCGACCAACCCCAGATAGAGGGCGGCGGCGGCCATCAGTTCGTGCGGCGGCTGCTGGCAGGCCGGGCGCAGCTCGACGGTGGCGTAGGCGGTGCGCAGGCGGGCGTTGTGCCAGATATAGTGATCGTGCAACAGAAAGGCGTCGAAACAGCCCGGAGATAGTGAAGGGGGGTGAGGAGAGAGATCCGCGCCCTCACTTCTCGTAGTTCCATAGTCGGCGCGCAGCACGTCGGCGAAGGGACGTCGGTCGGGCAGCAGGAGCTCTCCTTCGCGGCGGAGCAGGGAGGGCAGCAGGCTGAGGCGGGCGACGAAGTCGGTCAGGTCGGCGTAGGGGCGGGCGATCATGCCGTGGCGCCGGCCGTAGGGAGCATCGATCATGCGGCCTTCGCGGCCGGAGCAATCGTCCGTGAGTTCGCCGGCCACCACCGGCGAATTGGCGCACAGGGCGACAATGACAGGCGCCATCAGATTGCCGAAATTGAGCACGCTGACCGCCTCATCGCGGCTGATGTCGACATGGGCCTGGTCGCTGGCGGTGACGGTGTACCAGATCCAGTCCGCGCCCATGATGTCGGCGAGAGCGCCGTAGCGCTGTTTGGGCGAGAGCAGGGCGCGTGAAGGCGGGCTGAGCGGCTGCACGCCATAGCCCAACACGCGCCAACCCAGCTGCGCCGCGGCCCGCACCAGCCGCTCGAGCGCAATGCGGAAGGTACTTTCCAGTTCAAAAAGGGTGGCGCAGGGGCCGACGTTGAGCTCGATGGTGCCCCGGCCCACTTCGAGCGCATAGCTGTAGGAGGAGCCGTCGAGGCCGACGATGAGGTCGGTGTTGACGGCATCCCGCTTGACCTTCAGAGGAGTGAGGGAAGAGGAGTGAGGAGAGAGAGAACCCCTCTTGCTGCTTTCTGCAGCATCTTCATTCTTCAGCAGGAGGGGCCACAACTGGTCGATATCGGCGGCGCGGCCGGCCTGGTCGACGACGGGGAATTCGGCTTCGCGGCCGACGGTGCGGGGTCCTTGCAGCCGCGGGGGAAAGTGGGCTGCGAAGCGGGCTGCCAGGGATTCGTATGCTTTGTGCAGCGAAGACTCCACTATGCCGAACCGGGTTGGAAGGGCCTGATTGTGGCCGAAAGGCGTCGGACGATGGCGGGCAGCGCGGCGTATGTGCGGCAGACGGCATTGGCCTGCGTCGAGTCGCTGCCGCGGTCCTTGACGCCGGTGAAGAGGATGGCGTTCATGCCGATCGACAGGGGGCCGACGATGTCGTTGTTTTCGCGGTCACCGATATGGACAATCTGGTAGGGCGCGGCGCTCAGACCGAGAGCAGCCTGCCGGAAGACCATGGGCTCCGGTTTGGATGCGCCGATTTCGTCGGAAAAGAGCATGTAGCTGAAGTAACGCAGCAGGCCCTGGCGTTGCAGGAGATAGCGCAACCCGCGCCCGGTTGTGTGGATCGTGTCGGAGATGATGCCCAGCTTGTAGTGCAGGGCAAGTTCGTCGAGGGCGGCATGCACGCCCGGGGTAAAGTCGGGCTGGATGCGCACCTCCATTGTTTCGATTTCGCGGATCAGTTCATCGACCTCGCGCATGAGGCGGGCGAACCGCCCCGGCCCTGGCCGCATCCCCAGATATTCGTAGGCGTCGTACATGCGGGCGGCGATGCCCGGCGTATGCTGTTCCTCGTTCCAGACGTGCTGGAAATGCTGATTTGCGTGTTGATAGGCCAGCACCGCCTGCTCGTAGCCGATCTCCGGGTGCATTTTGGTTACGTGACCGGCGAACAACCCGATGCGCGCACTGGCTTTGCTTGGCAGGCCCATGGCGCGGCGCTTCGGCTCATCCGAATCGTCGATCGCGATTGTGTCCCAGAAATCAAAGGTGATTGCTTCAATCATGACTGCGGAGGCCAGAGGCCAGTGGTCAGCGGTTCGCGGCTACCGGTGTTTGCGATCGTCAAGCCGGCTGGCGGGCAAAGCGATTCATGGCGTCGAGAAGACGGGCGTTCTCATCCGGCGGTCTGGCGGCGATGCGGATATGATCGGGCAGGCCGAAGGAGGTGCAGTCGCGCACAAACATCCGCTCAGCAACCAGCCGTTCGCGCATCGACTTGGCATCCCCTACCGGCAGCAGGAAGTAGCTGACGGTCGTCGGCAGCGGCGCGTAGCCGCAGGCGCGCAGACCCTCCTGCAGCTCCCAGACATCCTTGCGTAGACGGGCGGTCGTCTCTTCGCGCCAGTTCATCTCATCCAGCGCCACCAGGCCGGCCAACTGGGCAACGCCGTTGACGCTCCACGGCGGCTGCACCTGTTGCAAGCGTTCGACGATCGACGGCGCCGCCAGCAGGTAACCGAGACGCAGCCCGCCCAGAGCGAAATCCTTCGTCATCGAGCGCAGGACGACGCAGCCCGGCCCGCGCGTTCTTCTGGAGTCGCCATTCGTTCCTGCCATGACCCACTGCGCCGCGCTCCAGGGGTCTTCGGTGAACTCGGCATAGGCCTCATCGATGACCCACAGTGCATCGGGCGCGCCTTCCCACAGATAGCGCAACTCGCCCGGTGACAGGTACTCGCCTGTGGGGTTGTTCGGATTGCAGATGAAGACCAGCCAGGGCGCGGCCGACTGCAACCCCTTCCGGGTTTGCGCCAGCGTCGTGCCGGCCGGGGCGAAACGGCGGCGGCTGATGCGCTGCCAGCCGGGCAGGACAGGATGGTTGGGATGGCCCCCGGCCATGATGACGCCGTCGGCGTACTCGCTGAATGTGGGCGATAGAATGGCGGCCTGGCGGTTGTTTCCATAGGCGTGGGCCAGCAGCCAGATCAGGTCGGCGGTGCCGTTTCCCACCAGCACCGCGTCCGGCGGCAGGCCGTGGTAGGCGCCGATCTTTTCGCGCAGGCGCTGGCTGCGGCTGTCCGGGTAGCGCGCCAGAAAGGAGCGGCTTATCTCATCTTGAACCGCCTCGACGACCGACGCCGGCGGACCATACGGGTTGATATTCGACGAGAAGTAGACGACTTCGGAGGGGTCCAGCCCCAGCGCATCTAACTCGGCGTAGTCGGGTGTTCCATGTATGGATGTGGTTGGCATAGCGTCGGTCAGTTTTCTGTGGTTAGTTCTCAGGTTTCAGTAACACCTTGCGCGGGCCGAAGTTCACCAAAACTGAAAACTAGACCGTGGGGCGCGACGCCCAACGCGACTGTCGCTGAGTATGCTATCACAACGGCAAGCTGCGCGCCACTTGCGGCACGATTCAGGCAGGAACCGTTTGCGTATCCCCTGGTGTACTGGTACATTTCAGCCAGCGAGTAGTTGCATTGAAAGATGACGGGAAACCTTATGCGTACACCGGACGATCTGCAGCAGTACATTGACGAAAACGGGATTGACGCCCAGATTTTGCGTGAAATTGGCGATACGCCCACCGTGCCGGCTGCCGCCGCAGCCCTCGGCGTGGAGCCGGATCGCATCCTCAAAACGCTGCTGTTTCTGGCACAGAAACCCGGCGAACCGGATGCCCCTCCGGCCCCGTTTGTCGTCATCAGCCACGGCGAGCGCCGCGTCGAGAAACGCCCGCTGGCAGACCTGCGGGGCGTGGGCATCAAGCGCATCAAGCTGGCCCCGCCGGATGTCGTGCTGCAGCTGCTCGGATATCCGGCCGGCGGTGTGCCCCCATTCGGCCATTGTACGGCTGTTCAGGTTCTGCTGGACAACTCGATCGCGGCCCTTGGCCCCGGGTTTGTCTACGCCGGGGGCGGCGACGACAGGACCATGCTGCAGCTGACGGTTGAAGAGTTGACGCGGGTGGTCCAGCCGCAGATAATCTCCCTGAGTGCCTGAAGCATACAGGAGTCCTCGATGACACGGACAGGGCAGGCAGTTGTCACCGTTGGGAAAGAGTTCAGCATCGGCGAATACACCGTGCCTGACCCCGCGCCGGGCACGGTGCTGCTGCAGCAAGAGCTAGGCGGCATCTGCGGCACCGACCTTCACTACTGGCAGAAGGGGATCGAGCGGGCAACGATGCTGGGACACGAAAACGTCGGCGTGATCGAGGCCCTGGGCAAAGGCGTGACCACCGACTATAACGGCACACCTATTAGAGAGGGAGACCGTGTCGTTTTCCATCCCCGCAACACTGTCATGGCTTACGGTCACGGCGGCGCGGGAGAGCCCTTCAGCGGCGGGTTCGCCGACTACATCTACCTGTCCGACCCAGAGTCGTGCATAATCAAGTCGGAGGCGCCGCCGCAGGTGGGCGTTTTTGCCGAGCCGTTTACGATCGGCGTGCATGCCGCGTTGCGCGCCGGAGTCAAAATCGGCGACACTGTCATCGTGCAGGGCGCGGGCCCGATCGGCATGATGTGCCTGATCGCGGCCAGGATCAGCGGCGCCGGCCGCCTGATCGTCATCGGCGGTCCGGCCGGCCGCCTGGAGCTTGCCCGCAAACTGGGCGCGCACGAAACGGTCGATATCATGGACGTGCCCGACGCCGACGAGCGCAGGGAGATGGCGCTGTCCATGACGCCGGGCCGCGCCGGCGCCGATGTGGTGATCGAGGCCGCCGGCTTTCTGCCGGCCTTCCCCGAAGGGCTGGAACTGGTAAAGGAGGACGGTGTCTTTGTCGAGGTCGGCCACTACGTGGATGTCGGCACGATTGCGGTGAGCCCGCACCGGCATTTTCTGCGCCCCAATCTGCGGCTGGAAGGCGTTCGTGGCAGCAACTTCCATCACTTCGTGCGCGCGGTAGCGGTTATGGAGAGCGGCGGCATCGACTTCGCGCCTGTGATCAGCCATATCCTTCCTCTGGAGAGGGTGCGGGAGGGCTTTGACGCGCTCGACAGCGGCTATATGCTGGATGGGAAGACGGCTTTCAAGATAGCGGTGCGGGGGGCGTTTGGAGCCTCCTGAGCGCCTTATCACGCCAATCCACAGAACGCGGCCGCGTTGTTGTGCAGCAGTTCCGCTGCTCGAGCCCACTGCGGTCGGTGGGCGTGGAGTGAGTGTGGTTGGCCCGGCCGCGGGTCCAGGCGCTGAGTACAGAGGGAACCTTTAAGGAGATAAAGATGACAAGGGTAGGACTGGCAGTTACAACAGAAGGACAACAGTTCAGCATTGGCGAATACACCGTGCCGGACCCCGCGCCGGGCACAGTTCTGCTGCGGCAGGAGCTATGCGGCATCTGCGGCACCGATATTCACAACTGGCAGAAGGGGATCGAGCCGGCAACCATGCTGGGGCATGAAAACGTCGGCATCATCGAAGCTCTCGGCAAGGGCCTGACCACCGACTTTAACGGCACCCCGGTCAAAGAGGGAGACCGGGTCGTCTTTCATCCCCGCAACGGCGGCATGATCTACGGCTACCGCAGCGCGGATGAACCTTTCAGCGGCGGCTTCGCCGACTATATCTACTTGTCCGACCCGGAGTCCTGCATGATCAAGTTTGATGCGCCGCCGCAGGTGGGCGTCCTGGCCGAACCGTTTACGGTCGGCGTGCATTGCGCACTGCGCGGCGATATAAAGATCGGCGACACGGTCATCGTGCAGGGGGCCGGACCGATCGGTATGATGTGTCTCATCGCGGCCAGGATCAGCGGCGCGGGCCGCCTGATCGTCATCGGCGGACCGGCCGGCCGCCTGGAGCTTGCCCGCAAACTGGGCGCGCACGAGACGATCGATATCATGTCTGTGCCCGACGCCGATGAGCGCAGGGAGATGGCGCTGTCCATGACGCCAGGCCGCGCCGGCGCCGATGTCGTGATTGAGGCCGCGGGCTTCTTGCCGGCCTTCCCCGAAGGGCTGGAGCTGGTGAAGGAGGATGGCGTCTTCGTCGAGGTCGGCCACTTTGTAGATGTCGGCACGGTCACGGTAAACCCGCACCGGCACTTTCTGCGCCCCAATCTGCGGCTGGAAGGCGTGTGGGGCAGCCGTTACCACCATTTCACGCGCGCGGTGGCGGTGTTAGAGAGCAGTGACGTCGATTTCAGCGCCGTGATCAGCCACGTCTTGCCCCTGGACCGTGTGCCCGAAGGCTTCGACGCGCTCGACGGCGGCTATGAGTTGGATGGGAAGACGGCGTATAAGATCGCGGTCAGGGGCTCGTTCGGTGTGGATGTTGGTTGAGGGGATTCCTGTCTGTGGCTTAGAGTTTTCGAGCCATTTATCCCGAGGCAGATTCCGCAATCACACTCATACCGCGAAATCGTCGCCGATCTTGATATGGTTGAACTCGACAGCGAAACTAGAGTGAAGGCACCTTCGATGGCGTCGTTGCATTGACACTCATCGAACAGCTTTAGCCGGCCAATACGGTGCGCGCCAAGAGACTTCGATACCAGGTTGTTACGGGTCTTACCCCCGGGTCACTCAGACCCGGGTTTTTTCTTCCAGTCCAATTTCCTGGTTTCGTAAAAGTTTTGTACAATCAGGCCAGTTCCTCGCACCATTCCCTTCCAAAATTCTAGATGTTTCGACCTGTTAGTCCATTCAGCAAGCAGGAGGGATGTCATGAAGGCATTTTTCAGAGTCCTGATTGCCACAATTGCTGTGTGTTCCTTGATCGCTGGGCTGAGCGGCCCTAAAGTCTATGCATCGTCACCTATCGCCACGGCCAAAGATGCAGAGAGGGACGCGCTAGAGGCACTCTACCAGGATACCGACGGCGACAACTGGACGAACAATAGGAACTGGCTCTCCAATGCGTCGCTCGATTCCTGGCACGGCGTCACAACGGACCGAAACGGTCGCGTCATTGAACTGGATCTTTCGGAAAACGAGTTAAACGGCACGATTCCGTCAGAGTTGGGCAGCCTCTCCAATCTAGGAGTGCTACGACTCTCAGAAAATCAGTTGCGCGGCACGATTCCACCGGAGCTGGGCAATCTCACCAACCTGGAAGTGCTGAATCTGTTCGAAAACCGACTGAGCGGCACGATTCCATCCGAGTTGGGCAACCTCTCCAACCTGGGGGCGCTGGCCCTTTTCAATAACAATCTGCGCGGGACAATTCCCTCAGATCTGGCGAGACTCAACAATCTGAGATGGTTACTCCTCTGGAGCAACCAGTTGGATGGATCGATTCCACCAGAGTTGGGCAAGCTCACCAACTTGGAATGGTTGTATCTCTCGGACAACCGACTGAGTGGAACGATTCCGTCAGAACTGGGCAACCTCATTAACCTGGAAAGATTGGTCCTCTGGGGAAACCAGTTGAGTGGAACGATCCCATCAGAGCTAGGCTATCTTATTAATTTGACGGATCTGGCCCTTTCGGATAACCGACTGAGCGGAGCGATTCCACCAGAGTTGGGCAACCTCACTAACCTGGAAAGCTTGGGGCTCTGGGGTAACGAGTTGAGCGGAACAGTTCCGCCAGACCTGGAAAACCTTTTTGGATTGACATATCTATACCTCGCAGACAACCGATTAGGTGGATGCCTGCCCGAAATTTGGCGTGATATTGAGGACAGTGATCTGGGCGAAATCGGCTTGCAGTTCTGTTCGGATAGAGACGTATTGGTTGCGCTTTACGAAGCCACAGACGGCGATAATTGGCTCGAAAATAGAAACTGGCTGAGCAACAGGCCAATTGGGGATTGGTACGGGGTTATTGCGGACGACAGTGGCCGTGTTATTGAACTGAATCTATCGGAAAACGAGTTGAGTGGCTCGATTCCGCCAGAACTAGGCAACCTTTCCAAACTGGAGTGGCTGGTCCTTTCACAGAACAGTCTGAACGGGACGATTCCTTCAGAACTGAGCAACCTTTCCAAACTGTCATTGATGAGTGTCTTTTCGAATGAGTTAAGTGGTTCGATTCCTCCAGAACTTGGAAATCTTGCCAATCTGGAAGGGTTGAGCCTCGGAGCGAACCGGCTGAGCGGGACTGTTCCACCAGAACTCGGTAGCCTTACTAAATTGACCCTTCTCTACCTTCATTCTAATCAGTTGAGTGGTTCGATACCCCCAGAACTGGGAGGTCTTGCCCAGTTGGAATCACTTGCTCTTTCTGGAAACCGGCTGAGCGAAACGATTCCACCAGAACTTGGTAACCTGACACAACTGAAAGGGTTGGCCCTCAGCTTCAACCGGCTGACTGGTCGAATCCCGCCGCAACTAAACACACTCTCTGGCTTAGAATGGCTTTTCCTTGCTGACAACCGGTTAACCGGTTGCGTACCCGAAGTATGGCAGGATGTTGAGGAAAATGATCTCGATGAGGTAGGTTTGCCCATCTGTACGGAAGAAGACGCGTTGATAGCGCTCTACCAAGCCACTGACGGCGACAACTGGGTGAGCAACCAGAACTGGTTGAGCAACAGGCCAATCGGGACCTGGCATGGTGTCATCACAGACGAGAACGACCGTGTAGTTGAACTGGACCTCTCAGAAAATGACTTGAACGGTACAATTCCATCAGAATTGGGCTATCTGACCTATCTGGAAGTCTTGTATCTTTCAGAGAATCAGTTGAGCGGCACTATTCCGCCGGCCCTGGGCATCCTTTCCCATTTGATTGAGCTAGGCCTCTGGAGCAACGAACTGACCGGAACAATTCCCCCAGAATTAGGCAGGCTTGCCAACCTTGAAGTGATGTATCTGGGGGACAACGAGTTGAGCGGAACGATTCCCACTGAATTGGGTAATCTAGCCAACCTGGAATATCTAGGCCTCAACTCAAACAAATTGACAGGAGTAATTCCGGTAGAATTGGGCAATCTAACCAATCTGGAATTGCTAAGCCTTACGGAGAACCGATTAAGTGGACCAATTCCGCCAACACTGGACAAACTTACAAATCTGATAGAGCTGTATCTTGGGCAAAACGAATTGAGCGGAACCATTCCGGCAAAACTGGGCAATCTAACCAACCTGGAAGAACTATTCCTCCACTCGAATAAATTGAGCGGGGCAATTCCTTCAGAATTGGGCAACCTCACAAAGCTGACAGCGCTGAGCCTCTGGGGCAACGGGTTGAGTGGGACCATGCCCTCAGAATTGGGCGACCTCACAAAATTGACAGGGCTAGGCCTCGCAGACAATAAGCTGAGTGGGGATATCCCACCAGAATTGGGAAACCTCTCTAGTCTGGAACAGCTTTACCTATCTGGTAACCGATTGGGAGGGTGTGTTCCTGCTGTTTTGGCGAACGTTGAGGGCAATGATTTTGACGACCTTGAGTTGCCGTTCTGCTTCGCCACAACTGCGACCACCTCGACATCTGCGGCAACCACAGAGCAGGTCTCTTCCGCCCGAATCTTCGAAATGGTCTCGCCCGCAATCGCCTACATTCATACGGGAACCGGTAGCGGCAGCGGCGTGCTCGTCGAAGGAGGCTACGTTGTGACGAACGCCCATGTGGTCTGGCCGTTCGATGCCGTTCGTGTCGCGTTTCCGGATGGGACTGATTTCAGGGGAGTACCGGTAATAGGCTGGGACCTGTTGGCGGACTTGGCTGTACTCGGCCCAATTGAGACTCCCGTGCAACCTGTGTCCCTGCTCGACGGGGAGAACATTCCGATTGGCTCCGAAGTGTACCTTATTGGCTACCCAGCCGAGGTCGAAGCCTATCCGAAAACGACGATGACTCGGGGAATTCTGTCGCGTCTACGAGAATGGGAGCCGGTTGGCATCACCTACTTCCAGACCGATGCTGCGATCGCAGGAGGACAAAGTGGCGGCGCGCTTGTCTCCGACACAGGCGCCGTGATCGGAATTAGCGGTTTTAAGGCCTTCGTGGAGTTCGGACTTGCCGCCTCGTCCGCCGACCTCCTGCCGCGCGTTCGTCAACTGATTGCTGGCAGGGATCCGTCCGGCCTTGGCAAGAGACAATTCGATATGGATGGTGGATCCCTCCGCTATAGACTGACGTCGCGAAACTATGGTGACGCCTATATTATTAACGAACCAGCTGGAACTGCAATCGAAATCAGGTTTGTTGGCGCAGAAGATGTCGAGTTCCAGATTTTAGACAAATATGGCAACGAACACGCAGATGCCGAAACCGGTTCACTTTCCTTTATCACAAGAGGATATGGGCCACTCTTCCTCATCCCGTCGTACGTTTCAGGTGAGGTTACCTTGGAAGCGAGCCACAGTCTTGTCCAGTTCGATGACCCAGACCGAGGCAGGCGGATCCAGGTTGGAGAGATCCTCCACGGCAACATCGATTTCCCAACCAACGTTGATTACTTTTTCCTTTACCTGGAGAAAAATGAGACGGTTGAGATTGTGGCGCGGTCAATTTTGGCCAACACCCAGCTCACCGTATGGGGTTATCAGGGGGAAACGCTAGAGGTTTGGATAAGAGATGATAACAGCGGTGGAGGCCTGTTCGGGGGCGACGCAAGAATTGTTTTCCAAGCGCCCTTTGCTGGGGAGTACTATGTAGACGTAGCAAACGTACACTCAAGGTCGTACGCGCCGGCTGGGTACCTTGTCTCTGTAGACCAAGCACGCGCTGCAGCTTCACTGACGCCCCTGAGGCCTTGGGTAACGATAAACACTCGCATAAACGTACGAGAAGGTCCAGGCACCAATCATGCTGTCCTAGGCACAGCCCCGCCCGGCGAACGATTCGTTATCACCGGTAAGAGCCCCGGTGCTGGCGACTGGTGGCAGATAGACATTGGGGATCGGACCGGATGGGTTTACGGACCGCTGGTAACTGCAACCAATGCTCAAAGCGTACAGGTGGTTGCCCCTCCGGATCGCTAGCAGACCTATCAGCGCGCATCCCTGTAGACTCTGCCCTATCGCTCTCTTAACTTGCTGCGTGAAATGTCAACGGGCTACACCCCCGCCATCCTGCGCGCGACGAGCGCATAGACTCCTTTGACAATCCGCTTCCCCGTCGCAAACGCCAGCGCATCGGCCATCTCAGCGCCGGGCAGATAGCGGGGGTCGGCCGCCAACTGGTCCAGCGAGGCTGCCTCGATCTGTTTGAGCGTGTCCGTATCGTAAAAGCGCAGCGCCGGCGCCCCGACCTGCCACTGTCCTTGCGCGGCCAGAACGGCGGCCATGTCCTCGTGATCGTAAGGCCATTCCCAGGTGGTGCGGCCCTGTACGCTGCGCAGCGGTGATGTGCGCGTGAACAGATCGGGCACACCGGAGACGATCAGCAGCGGCGCACCCTCTTTCAGCGCCCTGTGCAGCCGCTCCAGGCCAATCCGCAGTTCAATCGGGTCCATGCACAGCAGCGAAAAGAAGCAGCAAGCCCCGTCGAAGACGTCCGCTTCCTCCAACTCCACCAGTGCCAGCTGACGAAAATCCTGCCCCGGCACAGCCTGCCGGGCCTCGGCGATCATCTGCGCCGACGGGTCAATCCCGGTGACGCGCTGGCCCGCGGCTGCCAGCGCGGCCGCGATCGGTTCGCCGTGCCCGCAGCCGATCTCCAATACGCCGCCGCTGGCGGGTAACGCCCCCAGCCAGCCTTCGAACGCCTCCCGGAAAAACGGTTCGGCCAAATAATCGTGGCTGTAGTCGGTGCCGAGCGCGTCATAGGCCGCCGCGTTGACGCAACTGCTGAAGCTGTTCACCTCTGAGCCAACCGCCGCCGCCGCTGCAATGACCGGGGCGGCTTCAGGCCAATGCCCCTCCAGCGCCTGGCGCAACTCCTGGTCGAACGCCTCGCCGAAGCGCAGCAGTTCCTCGCCGCTGATCCGGTCCAGGGCGAATGTGATGGCGGAGCCGTCGCGGGGGCCGCCGTCGGTCAGCCCGCTGACAGTCAGTTGCAGGGTCATCTGATAGGTCGGATTGCCTTGGGCGTCGGCATCCCCGGCGCGCGCCATCAGCAACGCCGGCGGGCAGTCGCTGCGCCAGGTTGCGTAGGGGGTCTTGCCGTTGAGCAGCTGCTCGATCGGTTCGGCGCAGCGCCAACTTTCAACCTGCAGGATATGACGCAGATACGTCAGGGGCGCGCCCTCCAGCCCGTAGCTGATCTCCACCCAGACGGCGCTGCGCGCCGCACATTCGCTATCCCCCAGCACCAGGCGCACATGTTCACTGACCGCGGCCGGCGCCCAGGGGCGGATCATGAGCGCAAGGACCGCGCCAGGACTGTCCGGGTCGGTGGGGGCCTGCTGGCGGACGTGAGCCATGGGGCGTGGTCAGTTGTTCGTGTCAGGGTAGTTGCCGAGCCATTGCAGTAGCGTCGCGGCATCGCGCAGGAAGGCTTCTGGCGCGTCGTCCTGAACGAACTCCAGCAGCGCGCAGCGCGCGCGCTCGGGCTGCGCCGCCTGCGCCAGATAGTCTCGCCACAGATCCTCGCCCTCTGCCAGGGGGCGGCGCTCGCCGGTCTGCTGATGCCAGTGGAAGACATGCAGATATTCCAGCCAGGGCCGCAGCGCCTCCACTCCGGCGAGGTTGTCGGCGAGCGCGGCGAAGCGGGGCGGTTGCCACAGGGAGCGCACATTGGCGTGATCTACGGTCTGCAGCAGACGTAAGGCTGCCGCGTTCGTGTCGGTGAGCGTGTTGGCGTGGAATTCGTAGACGATGCCGATCCGTTCGGCCTGGGCCAGGTCGCCGATGCGGCGGCTATCCGCAACGACCGTCTGAAAGTAGGCCTCGTCCGCGCTGTCGCTGCCCTGGCTTCCGGGCCAAACGCGAATGTGCGGCGCGCCCAGCGCCGCCGCCGAGGCCAGCACCGCTTCGAAGGGTCCGGTTTCGGGGTGGCCGACGCGGTAGTAGGATCCGTAGGCGGCCACGCGCAGACCGGCGTCGGCGCCCATGCGGGCGATGGCACGCGCCTGCGCTTCATCCCCGTGCGGGGCGTGGATATCCCCACCCCACTCGACCGCGGCCAGGCCGGCCTGCGTCACCAGGGCGATGATTTCAGTTACGGAGAGTTGGCGAAAGGTGATTGAGACGAGTCCGGGCAAAAACATTGGCGCTCCTGTCGGGCACGGAAACCGTTCCTGGGCCAGCGGAGGGCGCCCAGTGACCCCGCCGGCACGGCCGGGCCATGGTCCGCCTCAACCCAACAGCGGCAGCTGCTCCTGCGTGATCTCATATTCCATGCGTTTTCCCGCCAGATAGCGGGTCAACTCCGCCACCATCATGCGGCCCATGCGCAGGCACTCGGTATTGTGCGCGCCGGCGATGTGGGGGGTGAGGAGCACGTTGGGCAGGCTGTAGAGGGGCGAACCGGCCGCGGGCGGCTCCGGGTAGGTGACATCCAGCAGGGCGAACAGATCCGGGCGCTGCTGGAGTACGGCGATCATTTCCGGCTCGTTCACGACCGCGCCGCGCGCGGTGTTGATGAAGGTGGCGTTCGCCTTCATCGAGGCCAGGTGCGCGCCGGTAATCATGCCGACCGTTTCCGGCAGCCAGGGCGTATGCAGCGAGACAACATCGCAGGTGCTGAACAGTTCGGCCAACCCGACCTGCTCCACGTTCAGCTCGGCGGCCGTCTGCGGCGTCAGGAAAGGATCGTACGCCAGAACGCGCACGGGCAGCGTCTCCTGCAGCAGGCGGGCAACCCGGCGGCCGACCTGGCCCAGCGAGATCAGGCCGACGACGCCGGTGTAGAGGCCGGGCAGCGGCTCCTTCGAGAACGAGTTGTAGGTTTCCTCTTTGCGGAGTTTGTTGGCGAAATGCCAGACGCGTTTCAGGCTGAGGATAATCTGCGCCAGCGTGAACGGCGCCACAAATTCGGCATTGGCGCCGTAACCGCTGGTCAGGCGCACGCTCCGCTCCCACAAGGCGTCGGTCACAAAGTAGCGGACCGAGCCGGCGGCATAGAAGATCGCCTCCAGATTGGGCGCGGCGGCGAGGAACGCTTCGTCCACGCGCGCCATGCCCCAGCCGGAGAAGATCAGCGAGACATCGGCCAGCGCCGCTGGGTCTGCCGCGATCGACTCCGGCGTCTGCAGCGGCGCGACGATCTCCACCGCCGCTTCGATGTCGCGACGCGTATCCGCCCCGTATATGCGGTCAAAGGCGCTCTCGCCCAGCAGGTACAGCCCCTTCGGTTTTTCTGTGCGCATTGCAACCTCACTCGCCACGTCGTTTTCAGCTCCTGGTTTTCGATCTTGAAAAACGGCACCCAACTCGAAAGTCTGACGTTACTGAAAACTAAAAACTGAAAACTTCCTCAGCCATCCACTGGCGCAGAACCCGTGCGTGCTGGGGCAGGGCGATCTCCGGCTCCTCGATTTCGGGGTGCCATGCCTTCTCCCACTCGGCGCAGATATAGCCGTCGTAGCCCTTGGACGCGAGCAGGTGGATGATCTCCCGGCAGGGGACTTCGCCCTCGCCCATCAGCTTCAACGCCCAGCTGCCGTCCTCCCTGCGTAGAGCGTCTTTCATGTGGACGTGGGCCAGGCGCGCGCCGATGAAGTTCCAGGTATCCTCAGTCGATTCACCCATCCGGTAGGGATGATGCACATCCCAGACAGCTTTGACGTTTGGGGAATCCACCTGGCGCAGTACGCCCGCCACCTCCTGCCCCCGGCAGAAAGCGTCATGCGTCTCCAGGCAGATGGTGACGCCGTGCTTCTCGGCATCGGGCGCCGCTTCCGTCAGGCTGCCAGCGACCAGATCGATAACGTCTGCCATCGTCTGGCCCTCGGACGGGCCGCCGCCGAAGGTGCGCACGATCGGCACCTCCAGGTCGTTGGCCAGCGCCAGATAGGCGCGCAGGTCGGCCAAATGTTGGGCGCGGTCGTCCGCGTCCGGCGAAGAGAAGCGGGTCGACGCGCCGATACCGGCGATAACCAGCCCGTGCTGCTTCATCAAGCTGCGGATGGCGTCGCGGCGCTCGGCCGGCAGGTCCGTCGGGATTACCTGGCCGTCCAGGATGCGGACTTCAAGCCCGGCGTAGCCGTCGGCAACCGCCTGCTCCGCGGCGCGTTCAATCGACCAGGCCGGCGAACCGAGTGTGCTGAATACGAGAGGGTAGGGATAAGGCAAGGGAAAGATCCTTTCAGGTTGAAAAATTCTCGTTGTTTACTGCGATGGCTTAGCGGGTCGTAAAGTGGATTCTTGATCCGTAATCGTTCGCTCGATCTCGTTTGCCAGCCTATCTCTCAGTGGATGAGGAGGTGTCATTTCAAACGCAAAATCGTATAGCTTCCGGTAACCGAAGTTCCTATACTGGTCAGACTTGCTGAGAAAACGAATCAGCATTTGGAAAAGCAACTTTCCTCTCAATTGAAGTCTATAATTCTCTAAGATCTGCAGATGGATTTTTTCATCTGGCGGACGCATACCGCGCATTTTCCGAAAGCACGCGTCAATTTGGGTCTGGCCCGGCGGGACAACCTCGTTGCAGTGATTGCTAACCTTATAGTCCCTTTCCGCCAAATACTCTTCAACTTCAAATGCAAACCACTCTACAATGGCATCCCGCAGTTGCTGGTGTTCCTGTAATTCCTCGTCAGCCAGCAGGTTTTCCAGTTCAGCGTCCGCGTACAGGTCATTCTCAATGCTATACCCCTCTGTCCAGATGATCTCATCGTAGTCTGAAGGGATCCCCGAGAATAGACACATATCCTGATCAGCGACAAAAGCAACTGGTAAATCAGCGAATTTCTGCCTTTGTTCATAGATTTTTAGCAGGTTGTTTCTGCCACCTGCTGGCATTACATTTGCGGTTCGACTTCCGAGCCGTTCTTCTACCCAACGATAGATAGGCATGTCATCTTTGCCTTCAACGAGAACCGTTGGCAAGTTGGAGCGACGGAGTACGGCTACCAATTCATCTACCGTGGGAGACGGTAGCGGCATCAGTTGTCCCCCCGGTCGTCTCCCAAGAGGATTTCCTTGTCAGGATATTTGGCGTAGATAAAAGGTGAGTGTGTGGCAATGAAAAACTGATTGTCCGTTCCTTGTTCCAGTAGCGTAGGCAGCAGTAGCCTCTGCCAGTCTACGTGCAGGCTTAACTCAGGCTCATCTATGAAGACGGCTGTATTCTCGCTGAATGCGTTGTAGCACAAAAAGCTCAGCATCTGCTTCTCTCCTGAGGAGAGTTTATCAGATGTGATTGCTTCCTTTGTTGCTTCAAGAGTTATCCCGTCCGTT
This sequence comes from Caldilineaceae bacterium, assembly GCA_965221345.1. Taxonomy (GTDB): domain Bacteria; phylum Chloroflexota; class Anaerolineae; order Caldilineales; family Caldilineaceae; genus Bin5. The sequence continues at coordinate 1,236,715 of CBDCSD010000002.1, read as the reverse complement.
CCTCCTCCTAGGGTAATCCCCTTCGTCATTTCACCATGGGCATCTTGTCCGACGACCTGAATTGCCTGGTATTGTAAGACACTCCGAGTAAGTTCGGACAGTGCTAGAAACGGCCTACGCAATCGGTCTCTTTCGTCAGCAAGCTCTTGAATCTCAGTCAATACAGAGGGCATAGCCTTCGATACTTCTGCTTTTGTCTCACCACTCACGGAGAGTTGGAGCTTCTCTGAGATTTCGAGCAGGAGTTGTGACTGACGCTCGCTAATCTCATTGCTAATGTCTGCGTACTTTTGTGTAAGCAGCTCGCCAATATCACTCGTTGAAACTGAAGCAATGAATCTGTGATCATAGACCGACAAATCATCTGAAAGATTCGACATTGCTTCTTGCAATTGGGAAATTTCGAAATCAGTAATGAACGTGATACTTCCCGCGTGAAAGCCACCTTCTATCCTTCTGAAGGTCGGAAAGAATAAACTTCCGTCTGTCGAATTCTGGATTTTTTTACTTAACTCTTCCAGCATACGTTCCTCGAACTCTTCAACCGTTCCGGTTCCTCCCCACTTCTTCCCTCCGGAAAACATTGAAGTCACTCTAATACTGTCGGGTCTAATATGCGTAATATCCAAAGAGAATGAGTCGGTCCTAAAGAAGACGTCCTGAAATGGAATCTCACGTATAATCTGTCCGATTTTCCCACTGATCAGGTACCAGAGTAGTTTCAGCAAGGTGGTTTTACCCGACCCGTTCTTGCCGGTAATTATGTTCAGGTCTTCATTGAACTCCAGGTCGGCATCAACTTGGTGATTCAACCCCTCTACTTTAAGACTCTTTATCATCAGCTTGAGCCTCCTTACTCAATCTGCACGGGGCGATGGCGTCCTCACTCCTCACTCGTCGCTGTTCTCTCTCATCTTACGGAAGAACGCCACCTCGCGCACAAAAGTATCAAACCAATCATCTTCGTGCTCAATGTCATACTCGCAGTGAATCGACAGAAAACCGTCATACTCGATCCGGCGCAGTTCACCGAAGACGGCCGTCCAGTCGACGATCCCCTCGCCCGCGGCCACCCACAGCGCTTTAGCCGCGCCGTGTCCATTCTTCTCAACACGCTCGACGAGGACATCCTTGACCGAGAGGATACTCAAATGCTCCCGCGCCATGGCCAGGCCGAAGTCGAACGGTTCGCCGTCGACCGCGAAGTGGCCGGGGTCAAGATACGCGCCCAGGTAGGCGGGATCGAAGTCGCGCAGCAGGTGCATCAGCGCGGCGGCGTTGAGACCCATGCAGTAGTGGGAGTGGGTGTGATAGCAGATCTTGACGTTGTAGATGCTGGCCAGCTTCTCCCACGCGGCAAAGGCCCGCCGCACGTTCTCCACCTGCTCCCAGTAGTCCATCGTCTGCGGCTCGAACCTGAAATAGCCCAGCTTGAGCAGTCGCACGTTGGCGCTGTCCATCGCCGTCAGCAGCGGCTCTGCCAGGGGATGGTCGGCCGTGAGCAGATCGAAGTTGCCCGTAACCATGCCAATTTGCAGGCCGGCCTGCTCCATCTGCGCCTGGGCCTGCGGCAGGGCGGTGGCCGCGTTGTCCGGGTTGACCGGATGGCCGGGCCGCACTGCCAGATCATAGCCGTCGTAGCCGTGCCGCTGTGCCAGTTCGATCAGTTCGGCAACACTCTTTTCCTGGAGCATCTTGCTGAAAACGATCAGTTTCATGCGTTACAGTCTCCCCTGTCTGCTGGCCATTGTCATCTCACAATCGATGCATATGAAAGCCGCCGTCAACATCCAGAACCGCGCCGGTCGAGAAAGGGAACAGCCCCTCGGCCAATGCGGCGACCGCTTTGCCCACGTCCTCCGGCTGCCCCCAACGGCGGATCGGGGTCAGGCCGTCGCCGATCAGCTTGTCGTACTTCTCCTTCACCGCGCTCGTCATGTCGGTCTCAACGATGCCGGGCCGCACCTCACAGACGTTTATGCCGCTCTCCGCCAGCCGGTCGGCGAACAGCAGCGTCATCATGCCGACACCGGCCTTGGAGATGCAGTATTCGCCGCGCGCCGGGCTGCTGGTGTAGGCGCTGATCGAGCCGATATTGATAATCTGCGGCGCGTGCGACCCGCCGCCATTTGTCTCTGCCGGCCCGGTTTCCAGCTGCTCCAACATCGTCCGCGCCACCAGCTGACTGAGGAAGAACGGTCCTTTCAGATTGACGTTCATCACCTCGTCGTAAGACTCTTCCGTAGTCTCCAGAATATCCATACGCGTGCGGGGCCCCATGCCGGCGTTGTTGACCAGCAGATCGATGCGGCCGAACTGGTCGAGCGCCGCCTGCACCAGGCGCGCCCGGTCCGCCGCGGAGCCGATGTCGGCCTGCACCACCAGCCCGTCGCCGCCCGCCTCTCGGACCATCCCAGCGGTCTCACTGGCCGTAGTTGCATTGCCGCGATAGTTAATAACCACCGCCCACCCTGCCTCTGCCAGCGCCAGCGCAATCCCGCGCCCAATCCCGCGGCCCGCGCCGGTGACGAGTGCTACCTTTGCCATAGCGTCACCTTCCACTCCAAAATTTCCAACTCTCAGCGAACAGTTGCCCGCTAATGCAGTTACTAAAAACTAAAAACTGACTACCAAAAACTACAACTACTCCGCCCCTAAAACCTTGCACACCGCTTCCAGGAAGAAGTAGTCTCCCCACATCACGCTTTCATTTACCCCCAGCCCCCGCCGTTCGTGGTACATGCCCTGCTTGAGGATGCCTTCCCAGCCCTCGTCTTCGTAGGCCACGAACTCCGGCTCGGTCAGCGTATCGACGATCTGGAGGGCGTAGTCGTGATACTGCTTGCCCAGCGTCGGATCTCCGACCAGCTGCGATAGCTGGATCAGACCGCTGGCGCTGATGGCCGCGGCCGAGCTTTCGTGCGGGTTCTGCGGGTCCTGCTCCGTCCAGTCGTTGGGCGGCACACCGCCGTCCGGCGTGTTTTCCATGTAGAACCAGGCGTTGTCCTGGCTCGTCTTGAGGAAGCGGGAATCCCCGGTCAGGCCGTACACCGTGCCAAAGCCGTAGAGCGACCAGCCAAGCCCGCGCGCCCACGAGGAGTCGTCGCGCCAGCCCTGATGCGTGGTCTGGCGCAGAAATTCGCCCGTCTCCAGGTCGAAGATGCCTTCGTGCGAGGTGCTGCCGTCGCCCCGGACCAGATAGCGGCGAGTCGTCAGGCAGTGGCGATAGGCCGTCTCCCACAGCTCTTCGTCATCGGTCTCCTGCGCCGCGTAGAAAATGATCGGCACGTTCATCATAATGTCGATGAAGAGGCTCTCGTCGGAGACAAAAGAGCGCAGGTATTCGCCCTTATCCTTGAAGCGTTTGGCCAGAGTCTGACCGGCTTCGATGACGACCGCGTTCTTGTCCTCTTCCCCGGTCAGGTCGTACCAGCGTTTCCAGGTGGAGAAGAACAGGAAGCCGAGATCGTGGACGTTAAGGTCGGTCTTGCGGTGTTCCAGCAGGCGCGAGTAGTGCTCGGCCTTCTCGCGGAAATACTCGTCACCGGTGGCCTGGTAGACCAGCCAAAGCTGTCCGCCGAGGAAACCTTCACACCAGTTCGTCCACGCCTCGCCGCTGTGCATCCACTTCCCGTTCTGCGTGTACATCGGGAAATGGTCCGGGTGCGCCTCCAACAGGTTGCGCAGCTGCACGGCCGCGAAATCGACCGTTCTTTCACATTTGGAGAGCAGATTATCAAGGTCAATCATCGGGTTTGGGTCTCCCAGGTCTGTTTTCAGTAGCCGGTGTCCCGCGATCTGTGGTCAGCAACTTCGCCGGCCGCGGGCTCCATTGATTACATTTCAGCGGACAGTTCTATCACAAACCGTCGCAACTACCCAGCCGCAACTGATTCGCAATCCTGAACGAGGCGAGCGGAGCTGTTTACTCTCTCCTCACTCCTCTATACTCTCTCTTTGCATATGGGCGGTCGGGCCTTCGGCCCTCCCTTGTGCAGGGGCTGCGCCCCCGCAACGCCCCCCTCCAAAACCATCGCTCACCCACCGTTTCGCCGTATTCCCAGCGGTGCGGCTCAACCAGCGTGGCGGCTCCCAACCGCATACGCGATCAGATAGCCTGAATGGCGGCAAGGATGAAGGGCTGGGCAATACAGGTTCTATTCAAGATCAGTTCTCCGCCGCCCCCGTTGCACGCATCACCTTCCGCAGCGATTCCACCGCATAGGCCATGCCGTCCGGGCCGCTGAACCCGCTGCTGTGCGCGGCGATGGCCAGATGCGGCTCCAGGGCCAGCATCCCCTGATACCCGCTGCTGATGAGCCGGTCCAGCAGTTCGGGGATCTGCCCGTCCCCTTTGCCAGCGGCCTTGACGGGGCCGTTCAGCTTACAATCCTTGATATGCACATAGCCCACGCGGCTGCCGAGCAGAGGCCAGCCCCGCTCAGTGATCCGCTCCTCGCCCACCTGCACAAAGTTGGCCGGATCCCAGAGGAAGACGAGATGGGGGCTGTCGATGGCGTCGACCAGTTTGACGCAGCGGTCGAGCGTGTCGCCGACGATGCCCTTTTCGTTTTCCAGCAGCAGGGTGATGCCCTCCGCTGCGGCGACGTCCGTCAGGCGGCGCAGCCGGTCAATGGCGGTGTCCACATAGCTGTCGTAATCGTCGCTGTCGGCGGGCGGATGGAAGGAGAAGATGCGAATGTTGTTGGTGCCCAGCTGGCGGGCAATTTCGCTCAGGCGGCGCAGGTTCTGCACCTCCGTCTCAATCGGCTCCTCGATCGGGCTCTTGCCGACCGGGCTGCCGATCGCGCTGATTGTCACGCCGTGGGCATCGCACATCGCCCGCACCTTTGCGACCCGTTCATCCGACATGTGGAGGACGTTCTGCCCCCACGCCGCCCGCAGCTCCAGGCAGGGGATCTTCAGGTCGTTGAGCGTCTGCAGCTGTGATTCCAGATCGGCCGCGATCTCGTCGCCAAAAGCGCTGATAGTAAAGGATGCAGTTGTCATATTGCTATATCTCTCTGAATAGGGCCATGCCATCCTGTCGATTCTTCAATCATAAGAATCGCAATTCAGACAGAGCGGCCACAAAAAACTGGAAACTAGAAACTAGAAACTGCTCTCATACACCGCCAGGATCGCAGCCAGGCTGCGCCTGCCTTCGGCGCCGTCAATGACCGGATCCTGGCCGCGGCGAATACCAGCGATGAAATCCTTGAGGATGGCGATATGGCCGCTGGTCGAGATGCCGCGCGGGTCGCCGGCCATCCCCGGATCCACCTGCTCTGTGGCGACCGGCCATGGCTCGACCGTCGCCTTGGACTCGTCAGCCAATCCCCAACGCAGCACCGACTCCCCCTCAATCTGGATGCCGCCGTTGGTTCCGTAGACCTCCAGCCGGTGGGGGAATCCGGGTTCCGCGGCCACGGTGGCGGTGATCGTGGCCAGCGCGCCGTTGGCGAAGCGCAGCACCGCGCCGGCCGTGTCTTCGATCTCGACCGAACGATGCCGCGCATCGGCGAAGGCATGCACGTCAACCGGGTCGCCCAGGAACCAGAGCAGCAGATCGATAATGTGAATGCCCTGGTTCATCAGCACGCCGCCGCCGTCCATCGCCCACGTGCCCCGCCATTCCGCCTGGGCGTAGTAGGGCTCGTCGCGGAAATAGGGCATCGTCACCACGCCCAGCGTGATTTCGCCCAGGTCGCCGCCGTGGATGGCGTCGTGGACGCGGCGGAAGAGCGGCTCGGCCCGCCGCTGCAGACAAACGCCCAGTTGCACGCCGTTCGCCCGACAGGCCGCGATCATGGCGTCGGCGTCGGCCAGTGAGAGCGCCATCGGCTTTTCCACCAGCACGTGCTTGCCGCTCGAAGCGGCCGCGATCGCCTGTTGCGCGTGCTGACCGCTCGGCGTGCAGATGCAGACCGCATCGACCGCCGGGTCCGCCAGCAGTTCGTCATAGGAGCTGGCCGGCACGCCGAAACGCTCGGATATCTCCCCGTATCGGGCCGGGTTGTAGTGGCCGACCCCCACCAGGCGCGCGCCCTGGTCGGCGCATTCCTGGATCGCGTTCAGGTGATACTCCGCCACCATCCCCGCGCCGAGGATGGCAAAGCCAAGTTCGTTTTGTGTCATTTTGTCTCGTCCCACATGCGGCGAAGATATTCTCCGGCGGGGCCTGCCTGGGCGGCAAGGTCATCCCAGCGGCACTCGATCGAGATGCGTCCGCTGTAGCCGCCCTTGTGCAGGCGGCGGAAAAACTCCTCATAGGGGTAACTGCCTTCGCCGGGCGCAACGCGCTTCGTGTCCGCGACATGCACGTGCTCGATCCATGCGGCGCAGGTGGTGATGTTTTCCAGAGGTTCGTCGTCCTCCATCATATGGTAGAGATCGGCCAGCAGGCGCACGCGCAGATGAGCGGTCTCCCGCGCCAGCTGCATGCCTTCGACCACGCTGGTGATGATGTTCGAATCGCGCGAATTCAGCGGCTCGATGACGATGGTCACGTCGTTGCGCACGGCTACGTTTCCGGCCAGCCGCAGGAAGCGCACCAGCTGCATGAAGGCCTCCTCCTTGGCGAATCCGTCCGGCACATTGCGGGCTCCGCCGCTGCCGAAGACGATCTTCTCGCCGCCCAGCGCGGCCACGCGGCCGATGGCGGCCTCCAGATAACTCTCCACCCGCTCCCACACCACTTTCGGTCCGGTCACAGGTACCTCAGAAGGTACGAAGACGTTGAAGACCGGCGTCGGCAGCGGCGCGCTGTCGAACGGCGCGCGGATGGCGTCGAAATCCGGGTCCAGCGGGGACAGAGAGCGTACCGTCGGCTCGACGAAATCGAAGCCGGCCGCGTGCGCGATGCCCGCATCGGCAATGGGGAGACAGATTCCAAATTGCATGGGTGGTGTACTCCAGGGGTCGGCAAAAATCGGGATTTTCTTATTGTATGATACAGTACGAATCGTATTGTATAATAGTATTCTCTGAGGTGCTACATTTTAGGTGTTCATAGGCTTGGGTATCTCGTTTTTGAAACGGGCGCCCCGCCGCCATCACGAAGAACCTGAAGGGAGGAACTGAAAGGAACGCAACCCATTTCTGTATTTTCGATGCACAACCTAAGGAGTGAAAACCGATGAGAAGCAGATCAAGCAGGCGTGATTTTCTCAAAGTGTCTGGCAGCTTGGTGGCGGGTGCAGCCGTGGCGGGATGTGTGGCCCCCGTCGCTCCAACGGGTATGGAAGATTCCGGCCCTTCCTCGGAACGTGTCGCCCTGCGTTTCCTCAACAAGTGGGGCTCCGGCGTGCGCCGTGAGCTTATGAACGGCTTTCTCGACACTTGGGCCGACGAGCGTCCGGATATCGGCATCATTTTTGAACCGGTCGCCGACTTCGACCGCCGCATGCCCATCCTCGTCGCCGCCGGTGAATGGGGCGACATCATGTTGTTCTTCGATCTGCAGCTGAGCGCGTTCCATGAAATCGCCGCCGACCTCACCCCCTACTTCGAGGCCAGCCGCACGCCCTTCCCCGGCCAGGAGGGCAGCGAGCTGATCCGCATCCCCAATCATGTCGGTTACGAGCCGGGCAAGGTCAAGGCCGTCCCCTTCCAGCTCAATATCGTCATGACGGGCATCAATAAGGACCTCTTCAAAGAGGCCGGCGTGCCCATGCCGTGGGAACACGACCACAACGGCGACAAATGGTGGGACTGGCACGACTACCGCGAGGCGGCCTGCGCCATCAACGACCTCGGCGAAGACATCATCGGCTCCAATTTCAGCGTCGGCAATATCGAACAGGATGGCCTGGTGAACTGGAGCGTCGCCAATGGCGGTCAACTGATCGATGTTGAGAACAAAAAAGGATCCTGGAACACGCCCGAGTTCATCGAAGGCCAGCAGTTCGCGGTCGACATGATCTGCCAGGATGGCTGCATGATGAACGTGGACGACTATCAGGGCCTGGGCCAGGCTCTGGGCATGTACCCCTGGGCTGCCGGCGTGCAGGGCATCGCCTCGCGCGGCTCCGGCTACTGGGTAAGTCGCAGCGAGGCCGACCTCACCCAGGTCGCCTGGGTCCGCTCGCCCAACACCGGCCAGAGCGCCGGCCTTGGCTCCATGCACTTCCACATCGTCACCACGCAAAGCCAGCACCCGGCCGAAGCCTTCGAGTTCATTACGTACCTCGCCAACTTCGAGAACCAGAAGAACATCGCCCTCTCCGGTACGGCCGAACCGATCAACGCCGGCGTCTGGCAGGACGCAGACTACCAGGCCACGTGGGGCGGCCCCGAAGCGGTCGAGGCCTATCTCGATGCCCTCGACAACTTCATCTTCACGCCGCAGCTCCCTGGCGTCCTCGAATGGTTCGGCGAGATCAAGATCCTCTGGGGCGAAGTGCTGCGCTGCGATGCAAGCGTCGAAGACCAGGTCGTCATCGTCGACCAGAAGACCGACGAAATCCTGGCGGCGAATTCCTGATAGAAGCCAGCGCGCCTGAGCGCTCGCAAGGTGTGCAGACGACACCGTCAAATGCGTCCCTGCTCGGAAGGGGCGCGGGCCTGCCGTCTGTACACCTGATTTTCCTCATTCGATAGTTCCGGCCCGCAAGCGAACGAGAAAGCCGATGCAAACCCCCAAGACGATTGCGCTTCGCCCTGGCAACATTCGCTGGGCCAAGTTGAGACCTCACCTGGTCGGGTGGGCCTTTATCTCCCCCTGGCTGGTCAGCTTCAGCTTCCTCATGGTCTACCCCTTCATCGCCTCCTTTGTCCTCAGCTTTACCCGCTATCGACTGATCGGCGAACCGTCCTTCGTCGGTTTTGAAAATATCCAGCGCATGCTCTTCGACGACGAAAGGGTCATCGACTCCCTGCGCGTCACCTTTACCTATGTCCTGCTCACCGTCCCCGCGGGCACGGCCATCAGTGTTTTCGTCGCCATCCTGCTCAACCAGGCAGTGCGCGGCATCCCCTTCTTCCGCACCTCCTTCTACATACCCAGCGTCATCGGCGGTGTCGGCCTCGCCCTCCTCTGGACCACCATCCTCTCCGCCAACGGCCCCGTCAACGCCGCCCTCGGCTGGGTTGGCATCGAGGGCCCCAACTGGCTCTTCGATACCTCCTGGGCGCTGCCCTCTTTGGCGCTCAAAGCCCTCGCAACCGCCGGCGCCGCCATGCTCATCGTCCTCGCTGCCTTGCAAGGCGTCCCTCAGTATCTCTACGAGGCCGTCGAACTCGACGGCGGCGGCGAATGGGCCAAGTTCTGGCATGTTACCCTGCCCCAGATCTCGCCCGCCATCTTCTACAACGTCATCGTTACAACGATCGGCGTGATGCAATCATTTGTCGAGGCCTTCATCATGACCAATGGCGGCCCCGGCACCGCCACCCTCTTCTACGGCCTCTATCTCTATCGCCAGGCCTTTGAATTCTATCGCATGGGCTACGCCTCCGCCCTCGCCTGGATGATCTTCCTCATCATCCTCGCCTTGACCATCGTAAACTTCCGCGTAGCCCGGTACTGGGTCTACTATGAGGGTGACGAGTAGGCTCGTTCTCAACCCGGAAAGGCAAAGCTTTGTCAGCGCTAACGACCTCCTGGAGCAAGAGCACAACAACCCAGCGACGCCTGCGTGACCTGCTGGCCTACACCTTGTTGGCCGTCGGTTTTGTCTGGTTCATCTTCCCGCTATTCTGGGTCGTCATGAGCTCGCTCAAGACGTTTGAGGATTTCAATCAGTTTCCGGTGCGCTTCTTCCCCTCCAAACTCTACCTGGGCAACTACCCCAGCGCCTGGAACAGCGTCCCCTTTGGCCGCTACTTTATCAACACCACCATCATCGTCTCTCTCAGCGTCGTCGGCGAACTGATCAGCGCCTCCCTCGTCGGCTACGGCTTTTCCCGCCTCAAGTTCTGGGGCCGCAATTTCCTCTTCATGATCCTGCTCAGCACCATGATGCTGCCCTTCTGGGTGACCATCATTCCCCGCTTCCTGCTCTACAGAGAGATTGGCTGGATCAGCACTTGGCTGCCCCTCATCGTGCCCAGCTACTTCGCCAACCCCGTCTACGTCTTTCTTATGCGCCAGTTCTTCATGACCCTGCCGGCTGAATTGGACGACGCCGCCAAAATCGACGGCTGCAATGAACTGGGCATCTTCTGGCGCATCCTGCTGCCGCTGACCAAGCCTGTGCTGGCCACCATCGCCATCTTTTCCTTCATCAATGTGTGGACCGACTTCGTCAAACAGGTCATCTATCTTAGCCAGGACAGCACCTACACCGTCGCCATTGGCCTGGCATTCTTGAGGTGGCAGATCGCCCAGGGCGACCCGGTGCCCGGGCTGCTGATGGCCGCCACCGTGTTCACATCGCTGCCCATGATCGTGATCTTCTTCATCGGCCAGAAATATATGGTGCGCGGCATCGCGCTCACAGGACGCACCGGCACATGATCAATAACAGATACCTGCTGTTGGATACCTCGCTCTGGGCGCAAGCCGATCAGCTCACCGTAACGCCGGGGCGGGCGCGCAAAGCCAGCCAAAACCCACTGTTCGGCGAAGATCTGCCCTGGGAAGTCCGCCACGACAACCTCTACGCCAATGTGATCTTCGACCGGACGGACAACCTCTACAAGTGTTGGTACAACCCCTTCATAATCGACGTCGCCACTACCGATACCCCGCCCGCACAACGGGAACGCGGCGCCTATCGCGCCGCGCTTGCCCGGGCAAGAGCCGAAGAACACAACAGGAAGCACCGCGAGATGGGCGTCTGTTACGCCTTTTCCACCGATGGCATCCGCTGGCAAAGGCCCGAATTGGGCCTGCTCGAGTTCAACGGCTCCACCCGCAACAATCTGGTCATGCGCGATGTGCATGGCGTCGGCGTAACCCTCGACCCGCGTGATCCGGACCCGGCGGGCAGGTTCAAAGCGTTCATGGAGGGCGGCGTCGCGCGTTCGCCCGATGGCCTGCACTGGTCCCCCATCCGGCCCTGCCCTGAGATCGACGCCCGTTGGGATACCCATAACAATCTGTTCTGGGACGAACGCCACGGCAAATATGTCGGCATAACCCGCCTGTGGGATGGACGCCAGCGCACCGTTGGCCGCACCGAAAGCGAGGACTTCAAAACCTGGACGCCGGCTGTCGACGTGCTGCACGCCCTGCCCGACGAGCCGGACCGCCAGACCTACGCACTGATCGCGTTCCCCTACGCCCAACTCTATCTCGGCCTGCTGATGATGTTCAATACCGAGACCGACCTTGTCGATTGTGAACTGGCCTGGAGCCCCGACACCGTGCAATGGCAGCGCGTCTCTCCTGGGACGCCACTCATCGAACGCGGCGCGGAGGGCAGCTTCGACTGGGGCTGCGTCTACGCGGGAGCCTATCCGTTCCTCAAGGACGGGCGCCTGCAGCTCTATTACGGCGGCAGCGACGGCCCCCACACCGACTGGCGCTCAGCCTATCTTGGGCTGGCGACGCTGCGGCCGGATGGGTTTGCCGGGTTGACGCCGGCCAATAAGACACAGACCGCCACGCTTGTCACGCAGCCTGTCCAGTGCAGCGGGCGCCAACTCCGCCTGAGCGCTGACGCCGACCGTGGTCAGATCAGAGCGGCGCTGGTGGATGTCGATGGCAAGGGCCTGGCCGATTCAGTTCCGATCCAGGCGGATGTCACCGATCTCCCCTTGCAATGGCGCGATGGTCAGGACCTGTCCGCGCTGGTGGGCCGGGAAATTCAGCTTATCTTCGAACTGCGGGACGCGACACTCTATTCCTTCTCTTTCAGCGATTAACCCCTTGTTTGCATAGCGGGCGGTCTGCCGCCTAAGTCATCCCGCAAGATGCACGCCGCGTTCAGCGGCTGAATCTTGCAGCATCGCCACTGAACATCACTGAACATTAAGGAGAAACTCATGGGAACGAGAATGGAAGGCAAAGTAGCCATCATCACCGGCGCAACCTTGGGGCTGGGCAAAGCCGGCGCGCTGGCGTTCGCCCGCGAAGGCGCCTCCGTCGTCATCTGCGATCGCGGCAGAACGCCGGAGAACTCGCAAAAGGTCCTTGCGCAGGCGGAAGGTCTCAGCGGCGAGATCGCCTACAAGCGCTGTGATGTCATGATCAAAGAGGACATCAGCGCCCTGGTCCAATTCACCGTGGAGCGGTACGGGCGAGTCGATGTCATGGTCAACAATGCCATCATCGACAACCCGGGGGGCATGTTGGAGGATGTCACACTCCAGGACTGGGATGACGGATTTTCCTGCCACGTGACAGCGCCGCTTCTCTTCTGCAAAGAGGTGGTTCCGCTGATGATCAAGCAGGGGAGCGGCAACATCATCAACGTCTCATCGAGCACCGCCCTTGGCGGCGGTCCCAGCATCTCATCCTATGGCCCGGCCAAGGCCGCCATGATCAATTTCAGCCAGCATCTGGCCATCACCTATGGCCCCGACGGCATCCGCGCCAACACGCTCACCCCCGCCAGAATGCTCACCGAAAAGAAATACGAGATGCTCGCCAACAGTCCGGCCGCGGTCCGCACGCAGAAATTCGCCTACCCAATGGGCAGCCCCGCCCTGCCCGAACAGGTGGCCGAGGTCATGTTGTTTCTGGCTTCAGATGAGTCCGTCGCCATCACCGGCCACAACCTGATCGCCGACGCCGGCAACGCAGCATACAGCCCCGGCGGCATGATCGGGCGGCTGGAGCGCGATCTGCGCGCCCAGTTGGAAGCGCAGGGCTCTGCGTGGCTGAAAAGCGAAATGTAAACGTCAGATAAGCCACCGCCCGCAAGGGGCGCGCAGGAGGACCGATGGCACTCATCAACATCGCTTCAGACAAGCAACTTTTTGCGGACAACTACCTGATCGAGAGTCTCAAAGACGCCAGGCAGGTGATGAACCCGGCCCAAAAGCTGGAGAGCAACCCAGTTCTCTGGCCGGAAAAACCATGGGAAGGAGACTACATTGGCGTGAGCCACGTCTGGTTCGACCACGCCGAGCAGATCTTCAAGATGTTGTATCGCCCCGCCACGCACAGGGCCTACCTCGACGCAGACGGCAAGCTGGCGGCCGACGCGCCCGCTGACGACGATCCGATTACGGCCTGCCTGGCTCTTTCGGAGGATGGCATCCACTGGGAGAGACCGGAACTGGGCCTGGTCGAATACCAAGGCTCAAAAAAGAACAACCTTCTTCCTGACGATGCGTTCATGCCCTACTTCTTCGAGGACATGCACGAAGAGGATCCGCGCAAACGCTACAAAGGCCTGATCCGGACCGGATCGACGACCACCACGATGACGTTCGACCTCTACTATTCGCCCGACAGCCTCACCTGGACCCCGTGCGAGCATAACCCCGTCATCGACACCGCGCCCCGCGTCGGCCGTTGGGGACCGACCAACTTCATGGGCTGGGACCCCATCCGCCAGGTCTATGCCGCGCACATGGAGAACTGTCTGCACCGGCGCTGCCCCCATGCCAAGCGGCTTATCGGCCGCGCCGAAAGCCCCGACATGATCCACTGGAGCGATCCGGAAACGATCCTCATGCCCGATGAGTTGGATTCCCCCGACACCGAATTCTACCACATGCCGGTCACCGTGTACGCCGGACTCTACGTTGGCCTGCTGTGGATATTCCGCACCAACGATTCCACGCACCACCCCGAACTGGTCTTCAGCCGCGACGGCATCCATTATGAACGCAACTACCGGCAGCCGTTCATCCAGCGCGGCGGGCACAACGGCATGTTCGACTCCTCCTGCGTCTACAACCACGCACCTCTTGTGCACGACGACCGTATCTACACCTATTACACGGGTGCCAACTGGCGCTCATATCGTACTCTGTTGGAACTGGGCGATCGCGGTGTGGGCGCAATCGGCATCGCCACGACGCCGCTCGACGGCTTTGTGGCAGTGGAGGGAGGGAAGCGGGGATACAGCGAGATGGTTACGCGCGCCTTCGGTTTCTCGGGCCGCCAGTTGCGTCTCAATCTTCAAGCGCACCTGGCGGATGACGTACTGCCAAACGAGTGCGAGGTGCGGGTCGCGCTCCTGACGCCGAATCACGAGCCATTGGCCGGCTTCGGCTTTGAGGACGCCGATCCCATCACGACCACCAATCAGGCCCACGTCGTCTCATGGCGGGGCAATTCCGACCTGAGCGAACTGGCCGGCGGCCCGATCAAACTGCATTTCTACTTCAAGAACGCCAAACTGTTTGCCTTCCAGTTTGTTGACCCCTCCGAGTAGGCAGAGGGGCAGAAATCAATTCCAACTGCCGACAAACTCTTCCAGTGTGAAATCGGCCGGCATTTCGTTGAAAAAGTAACGCATCGGCCGCGCCTGGAAACCGGGCGCGAAATGCTCGCTCTCCGCCTGGAGTTTGTCGTCCAGGATCGCAAAGCGCCTGTGGAGTGCGGCGGCCTCGTCCACTGTGAAGCGCTCAGCGAACTGCGGCCCCCAGTTGATCGAGATCGAGTGCGGGGTGAGCGCGCGCTGGCGATAATCCTCGGTTATGCCTTCCAGTGGATCGGAGGCTGCGTCGGCGCCCGCGGCCGCGTTGTGATGCTTCACAACCTGAATATGGAGAACCGCTTTGCAGAGGTAGATCGTCAGAACCATCTTGCCATCTTCACCGGCGCCGGGCTGCAGCGCCTCAAGCGCGGCAAAGTAGGCGCCGGCATCGCCCTTCAGCACCGCCCGCAGCGCGGCCTCGGTCGAGTCCTGCAGCGCCTTCGCCCAACGGTCACTTTTGTGCCTTGCGCGTCTTTCTGGCCAGAGCGCTCATCCCGTACCTGCAGAGAACAGACACCGCCTCAAAGCCAACAAGACACAACCCCAAAAGCAGTCCCCACCCCGGGGCTTGCCAAGTCCTCTAACAACACGAATCCGGCAAACTCACCGGCCGCTCCCCACCATCCGGACGGCGTCTGCTTGGACGATTGCGCCGCGCCTCAGCAAGATTCGCTGGGCCAGGCTGAGACCACTCTTGGTCGGCTGGGCCTTTATCTTAGGGCAATCTCGAACCTAAGATTTCCGGCTACGTTCGCCCACCTGGTTGACATAATGGCAGAAGCAGGTGCCGTCTAGTTGAAAACAGCCCTGCCTGTACTCATTTCCGTTCGGAAGTGGCAGAAAATCCGCTGCTGGAACAAAGCTCGCGATTGGCCTGGCTGGGTGCATCCCCAAAAAGGAGAACGTAGTCAGAAACCCACCCCATTTGGGGACACACCCACCTGATTTCTGGGAGTTGACAGAAGAGCTTCAATCATATAATAGTATAATGTAATAGTGGCTGAAGTGTTAAAGCGAATGAGCGTTCGACAGGCTCCGCTTTAGAAAACCAGCGACGAGTCAAGAGAGCGAATCCCTCCTAATCTTTAGAGTACAGAACGTGTAGCAGGCGAAAACGCAATCGCTGTACGACCCAATCTTGGAGAGGGCCGCGCTGGGTGCCATCAACTCGGGCGAGACGCAGTTTCTGCCGAGTTCGGTGCGACGTTTGAGCAGCAGACAAGCACCATTGCGATCGAGAACGGAAGCGGACGTGACAAAAACGGTCAACACGAGTCCCATCGTATCGCTCAGGATGTGTCGTTGGCATCCGCTGATCCGCTTGCCGCCGTCCAAGTCTCGTACTCCTGTGGGTGTGTAGCCAGTCGTGACCGTCTGACCATCCAACGGCGCCACGATGCCCGCAAGATGGGAGACTGTATCGTCCTGCCGGGTGCTTGTATCGCCCGTCCTGCTGGCGCACTTCAGCCCGTAGCCTGTCATGAATCTGTGACAATGACCATCCCCGGCTACTTGCCTGAAGTAGGCATAGGCGCTGCCGGCAACGCGGATAGGTGTTAGGCAGCGTCCGCCATCGGACACACTACCCACAGTCAAATAGAAAACCTCGTTGACGACCTCGCGCACATTCAGTCTGCGAAGTCGTCCGCCCGGTTTGGCCGCTGGAATCAGATCCTGGATACGATGCCAGCGGCTGTCGGCCTAATCTGATGGGTATCGTTGCGTAGTCACAAACACATCGCTTTCCATCACTTGGCCGACAGTTGTTACCTTTCGAACAGCTTCTGAAGGCAGTGACGTGGAGGAATGTAACGCATTTCTATCCTTTCAACACAGGTCCGAAGGAGAAAAAACCGATGAGAAGCAAGTCAAGCAGACGTGATTTTCTCAAAGTGTCTGGTAGCCTGGTGGCGGGTGCAGCCGTGGCGGGATGTGTGGCCCCCGTCGCTCCAACGGGTATGGAAGATTCCGACCCTTCCTCGGAACGGGTCGCCCTGCGGTTCCTCAATAAGTGGGGATCGGGCGCTCGCCGTGTGCTCATGAACGGCTTCCTCGACCAATGGGCCGAAGAGAATCCGGAGATCGGCATCATCTTTGAACCGGTTGCCGACTTTGATCGCCGCATGCCTATCCTGGTCGCCGCAGGTGAGTGGGGCGACATTATGCTGTTCAACGATCTCAAATTGAGCGCCTTCCATGAGATTGCCGCCGATCTTACTCCTTACTTCGAGGCAAGGGGCCTTCCCTTCCCCGGCGAAGAGGGCAGCGAAATGATCCGCATCCCCAAACATGTCGGTTACGAGCCGGGCAAGGTAAAGGCCGTGCCCTTCCAGCTCAATATCGTCATGTCCGGCATCAACAAGGACCTCTTCAAGGAAGCCGGCGTCCCCATGCCCTGGGAACACGATCATAACGGCGACAAGTGGTGGGACTGGAACGACTACCGCGAGGCCGCCTGTGCCATCAACGACTTGGGCGAAAACATCTATGGCTCCCAATACAGCGCAGGCCATCTCGAGCAGGATGGCTTGATGAACTGGAGTGTTTCCAATGGCGGCCAACTCATCGACGTCGAGAACAAGAAGGGATCCTGGAACACGCCCGAGTTCATCGAAGGGCAGAACTTTGCAGTCGACATGATCTGCCAGGACGGATGCATGTTGAACGTAGACGACTATAACGGCCATGGGACGGCTTTAGGCATGAATCCTTGGGTTGCCGGCATCGTGGGCATAACTTGCCGCGGCGATCTGGCATGGGCAGCCCTAAGTGAGGCCGATCTCACCCAGGTAGCTTGGGTTCGTTCGCCCAACACCGGTAAGAGCGCCGGTCTTGGCTCGATGCACTTCCACATCGTTACGACGCAAAGCCAGCACCCGGCGGAATCTTTTGACTTCATCAGGTATCTGGCTAACTTCGAGAACCAGAAAAAAATCGGCCTGAGTGGTCAGGCTGAACCGGTCAACGCCGGCGTATGGCTGGACGCAGACTACCAGGCGACATGGGGCGGACCCGAGGCGGTCGAGGCCAGGCTTGATGCCTTTGACAATTTCGTCTTCACGCCCCAGCTTCCCGGGGTCCTGGAATGGTTCGGGGAGATCAAAATCGTTTGGGGCGATGTCCTGCGCTGTGAGACAACAGTGGAGGAGCAGGTGATCGTGGCCGACCAGATGACTGACGAAATCCTGGCGGCGCATGCCTGATAGTTTCTAGACAGCAGTGGATAGTGGCTGGTGAGGAGCGCTCGCCACTATCCACTATCCACTATCCACTATCCACTATCCACTTTGAAGACAGATGCAAACCGCCAAGACGAATGCGCCGCGCCTCAGCAAGATTCGCTGGGCCAAGTTGAGACCTCACCTGGTCGGGTGGGCCTTTATCTCGCCTTGGCTGGTCAGCTTCGGCTTCCTGATGGTCTACCCCTTTATCGCTTCCTTCGTCCTCAGCTTTACCCGCTATCAGTTGATTGGCTCCCCTGAGTTCATCGGCTTCGAAAACATCCAGCGCATGCTGTTTGAGGATCCCAGAGTTCGCGACTCACTAAAGGTTACCTTTACTTATGTCCTCCTCACCGTTCCGGCCGGCACGGCCATCAGCATATTGGTTGCGATATTGCTCAACCAGAAAGTGCGCGGCATCCCTTTTTTCCGCACCTCCTTTTACATGCCCAGTGTGATCGGCGGCGTCGGCTTGGCCTTGCTATGGACGACGATCCTTGCCAAGAACGGCCCCGTCAACACGTCGCTGGCGTGGATTGGAATAGAGGGGCCGAACTGGCTCTTCGATACCACCTGGGCGCTGCCATCACTGGCTCTCAAAGCCCTTGCCACCGCCGGCGGCGCCATGCTGATTATCCTCGCGGCGCTGCAAGGCGTGCCACAGTACCTATATGAGGCGGTCGAACTCGATGGCGGCGCAGAATGGGCCAAGTTCCGGCATGTGACTCTGCCCCAGATCTCGCCAGCCATCTTCTACAACGTCATCGTGACTACAATCGGAGTGATGCAGTCATTTGTGGATGCGTTCGTCATGACCGATGGCGGCCCCGGCACCGCCACCCTGTTTTATGGTCTGTATCTCTATCGAGTGGCTTTTGGATTCTTTCGCATGGGTTATGCCTCAGCGCTGGCCTGGATGATCTTCCTCATCATCCTGGGGCTGACCCTTCTCAACTTCCGCATAGCCCGATACTGGGTCTACTATGAGGGTGAGGAGTAGGCTCGTTCTCAACCCGGAAAGGCAAAGCTTTGTCAGCGCTAACGACCTCCTGGAGCAAGAGCACAACAACCCAGCGACGCCTGCGTGACCTGCTGGCCTACACCTTGTTGGCCGTCGGTTTTGTCTGGTTCATCTTCCCGCTATTCTGGGTCGTCATGAGCTCGCTCAAGACGTTTGAGGATTTCAATCAGTTTCCGGTGCGCTTCTTCCCCTCCAAACTCTACCTGGGCAACTACCCCAGCGCCTGGAACAGCGTCCCCTTTGGCCGCTACTTTATCAACACCACCATCATCGTCTCTCTCAGCGTCGTCGGCGAACTGATCAGCGCCTCCCTCGTCGGCTACGGCTTTTCCCGCCTCAAGTTCTGGGGCCGCAATTTCCTCTTCATGATCCTGCTCAGCACCATGATGCTGCCCTTCTGGGTGACCATCATTCCCCGCTTCCTGCTCTACAGAGAGATTGGCTGGATCAGCACTTGGCTGCCCCTCATCGTGCCCAGCTACTTCGCCAACCCCGTCTACGTCTTTCTTATGCGCCAGTTCTTCATGACCCTGCCGGCTGAATTGGACGACGCCGCCAAAATCGACGGCTGCAATGAACTGGGCATCTTCTGGCGCATCCTGCTGCCGCTGACCAAGCCGGTACTGGCCACCATCGCCATTTTTTCCTTTATCAACGTATGGACCGACTTTGTGAAACAGGTGATCTACCTGAGCCAGGACAGCACCTACACCGTCGCCATTGGCCTCGCCTTCCTGCGCTGGCAGATCGCCCAGGGCGACCCGGTGCCCGGGCTGCTGATGGCCGCCACCGTGTTCACATCGCTGCCCATGATCGTGATCTTCTTCATCGGCCAGAAATATATGGTGCGCGGCATCGCGCTCACAGGACGCACCGGCACATGATCAATAACAGATACCTGCTGTTGGATACCTCGCTCTGGGCGCAAGCCGATCAGCTCACCGTAACGCCGGGGCGGGCGCACAAAGCAAGCGAAAACCCTCTGTTCGGCGAAGAACTGCCTTGGGAGGTTCGCTACGACAACCTGTACGCTAAAGTTATCTTCGACCGGACGGACAACCTCTACAAGTGCTGGTACAATCCCTTCATTATCGACGCGGCGACCACCGATACGCCGCCCGCACAACGGGAACGCGGCGCCTATCGCGCTGCGTTGGTCAAAGCCGGCGGGGCTGGGCGCCAAATCAGGAAGCACCGCGGTCTGGTCAGAGCGGCGCTGGTGGGTCGGGAAATCCAGCTTATCTTCGAACTGCGGGACGCGACGCTCTATTCCTTCTCTTTCAGCGATTAACCCCTTGTACGCATAGCGGGCGGTCTGCCGCCCACATCATCCCGCAAGATGCACGCCGCGATCAGCGGGTGAATCTTGCAGCATCGCCACTGAACATAAGGAGAAACTCATGGGAACGAGATTAGAAGGCAAGGTAGCCATCATCACCGGCGCAACATTGGGGTTGGGCAAAGCCGGCGCGCTGGCGTTCGCCCGCGAAGGCGCCTCCGTCGTCATTTGCGACCGCGGCAGAACGCCGGAGAACTCGCAAAAGGTGCTCGCCGCGGCGGAAGGTCTCAGCGGTGAGATCGCCTACAAACGCTGTGATGTTATGATCGAAGAGGACATCACGGCCCTGGTCCAATTCACCGTGGAGCGCTATGGGCGCGTCGATGTGATGGTCAACAATGCCATCATCGACAACCCGGGCGGGATGTTGGAGGAAGTCACGCTCGAAGACTGGGAAGACGGGCTCTTCTGCCACGTGACGGCGCCGCTTCTGTTCTGTAAGGAGGTGGTTCCGCTGATGATCAAGCAGGGCGGCGGCAGCATCATAAACGTCTCATCAGGCAATGCTCTCTTCGGCAGCCCCAGTATGTCATCCTATGGCCCGGCCAAGGCCGCCATGATCAATCTCAGCCAGAATCTGGCGATTTCCTATGGCCCCCAAGGCATCCGGGCCAATACGCTCACCCCCGCCCGTATGCTCACCGAGAAGAAATACGAGATGCTCGCACAGAGTCCCAGCGAGGTCAGAAGACAGAAATTTGTCTACCCTCTGGGCAGCCCCGCCCTGCCGGAACAGGTGGCCGAGGTCATGCTTTTCCTGGCGTCGGATGAATCGGAGGCCATCACCGGCCATAACCTGATCGCCGACCGGGGCGTGGCGGCATTCAACCCACTCGGCGTACCTGGCCGGCTGGAGAGCAATCTGCGCGCCGAGTTGGAAGCGCAAGGCTCGGAGTGGCTGAAGGATGAACTGTAAGATTCAGCCCCAACTGCCGACAAACTCTTCCAGTGTGAAATCGGCAGGCATTTCGTTGAAAAAGTAACGCATCGGCCGCGCCTGGAAACCGGGCGCGAAATGCTCGCTCTCCGCCTGGAGTTTGTCGTCCAGGATCGCAAAGCGCCTGTGGAGTGCGGCGGCCTCGTCCACTGTGAAGCGCTCAGCGAACTGCGGCCCCCAGTTGATCGAGATCGAGTGAGGGGTGCGCGCGCGCTGGCGATAGTCCTCGGTTATGCCTTCCAGAGGATCCGGGGATGCGTCGGCAGCCGCGTTTTGGTGCTTAACAACTTGGAGATGGAGAGCCGCTTTGCTGAGGTAGATCGACAGAACCATCTTGCCATCTTCGCCTGCGCCGGGCTGCAGCGCCTCGAGCGCGGCAAAATAGGCGCCGGCATCGCCCTTCAGCACCGCCCGCAGCGCGGCCTCGGTCGAGTCCTGCAGCGCCGCGCTCTTCCCGTCCCACTGCGTGAATGCCGCCCGCGCCCCGGGCGAAAGGAACTCGGTGAAGGAGATATCGGGGTAGTAGGGGAAGATCGAGTGGCCGCCATGGATGGTGCGGCGCATCCTGGCGCTGTAGTCGCTGCCCCAATGCAACATGTAATTGATGTACACGACCGCGTCGCCGGCGTTCAACTCGACAGGGATGCCGCCGGGCAGGGCGCGCCGCGGGTTGTCCGACAGGGTCCGGTTTTCGGCCTCGGTGTTGAGCCGCCGGTGGCTGCCCGGTACAACCCAGAGTACATTGTCGTCGTAGAGAGCGATATTCCACTGCAAATATTTAGGGCCGTTCTCCCGCAAGTCCTGCTGCAGGCCGGCCAGAGGCGCCATGTCGATCGGGTGAATGTCGCGATGCCACGCCGCCGGGCCATGATCGCGCACCGGGCTGCACATCAACATCATGCCGGCCACCGACGCCGCCTCCGGGACGCTCAACAGTTGGCGGCTTACCCCCAGCGTACTCTCCTGCAGCCAGACCTCGACCGTGCTGGCCGTTGTTTCGTCGATCAGCTTGTCGTAAGAGACCAGGCGCGGCTGCGGGCGTGTTTCCCAATCCCCGCCGGGCGGGTCGTCCGGACCCCGCGCCTGCGCCCAGATCTTCCTCTGCCTTCCGACCAGCGTTTCAAAGTCGGCCCGCAGCTGCTCCAACCGGGCCGGCGGGATCACCTCCCGCAAAACGAGATATCCCTGCTCCATGAGCTGTTCGCGGCTGACCTGCATCGTTCGTCCCTCCTGACTATCCTTGTCAGTGCCGCCACTGAACAAGAAGCCCCGGCAACTTAATCTACCGGGGCTTTCCTTTACTTCTGCGGCGTACTCTCCGAACAGTTACGTCTTTGTCTTGCGCGCCTTGCTGCCCACAGCGTCTATCGCGTAGTTGAAGAGATCAGACATTACCTCAGAGACGACAAGGCAGAATGACACAACCAAAACGGCAATCCCCAATATAGGGCTCGCCAGGAACTCTAACAACGTGAAACCGGCAAGATCACCAACCGCGCCCCACCATCCAAGCGACGTCCGCCTGTCGGAATCGACGCGTCTATGCATCGGCGGCGTGTAGCTCGTGATCGTCTGACGGTCAGCCTTTCCGAAATTCATGTGCGGATCGTGAACCACTTTTCCACCTCCAAACCGGGCAACGCAGCGGTAGTGGCCCGTGCTGGCAATATACCATATGTCCGATGCATTGTTAAGCGGCCCAAAACGGCTTTCACTTTCGAGATTTGACAGAAGAACAGGCTTAATCGTATAATATAGCTAATCTAGCTAAATTGTCTATACTACATAGGAAAGCCATTATGGCCATTAAAGCTATCTCCTCTACGCAGGCGCAAAATAATTTTGGCAGAGTGCTTGATGATGTCGTGCAAAACCAGGCACGTTACATTATCAAACGTCGCAACGCGCCGCAGGCAATTTTGGTAAGCCTTTCCGAGTTGGAGCATCTGCTGTCAGCAAGCGCCGAGGAGCGCCAGCGCCTTGAGGAGATCATTCGTGAACAGAGTCCTGCCTACCATTTGGGCACGCCTTTAGATTGATCGTTGATATAAGGAGAACGGTTGTGACACAGGACTGGAGTTCGTTTGCGCAGAGTTTTCCCACACACTACTTTACTACCTCTGTCGCGATTCAAGCTGATTCTTTTGCATGGATGAAAAGTGTTGCTGAGAATTCCGTGCATTCAGTTGTGACAGACCCCCCCTATGGCGTGAAAGAGTATGATTTGGTGCAACTGGAGAAAAGAGCGAATGACAACGGCGGGATCTGGCGGATTCCCCCTACATTCGATGGCAGCAAACGCTCACCGCTGCCTCGATTTACTGCCCTTTCACAGAGTGAAAGAGAGCATCTTTCGCAGTACTTCCTTGAATGGGCGCGGCTTGTAAGACGTGTCCTGCGGCCCGGTGGGCATCTGTTCATCGCCTCGAACTCTTTTCTCGCTCAGGATGTCTTTGCGTCCGTTTCGAATGCCGGGCTGGAGTTCCGGGGCCAGATCATCCGTCTTGTGCGCACGCTGCGCGGTGGGGACCGTCCCAAGAACGCGGAAGGAGAGTTCCCTGGAGTCTGCTCTATGGCGCGTGGGGCATACGAGCCGTGGGGTATGTTTCGTGAACCACTGCCCAAAGGGATGAAAGTCAGCGACTGCCTGGCTCGATATCAGACGGGTGGACTCCGACGCAAGCTGGACGGCAGACCGTTTGAGGACGTGATCGAAAGCGGGAGAACGCCGAAAAGAGAGCGTGAAATTGCGCCGCATCCCAGTCTCAAGCCGCAATCTTTTCTACGCCAAATTGTCTACGCCTCTCTGCCTCTTGGCGAAGGAGTCGTACTCGATCCCTTCATGGGGTCCGGCTCGACGGTTGCCGCGGCGGAGGCTGTCGGTTACCGTAGCATTGGTATCGAAAGAGTTCCTGACTATTTTGCAATGAGTCGGAAAGCAGTTCCCTCACTCGCAGATATTGACGCGCAAACGGCACAGTTGGAGTGCATATTAGCGTAAGTCCTCGTAGGCCCGGTTGCCTTTCAACTTCTTTACCCTTATTGACAACATATCATTCTTGGATATAGTGTTAGAATAGCCCCGGAAGGGTAAGACCCTGTCCCACAACCAAACCACAGGGGGGTGAAAAGATGGCAACCAAGGGGAGAATATCGCCAATAGACATGGTTCCGGGAAGAATGCAGGGATCGAAATTGTCTATTTTGGGACGATTTGCTGAAAGGGTTACAGCCGTTTTCAACAGAAAAAAAACTGTGTCTCTTCCGCGCCCAGTTAATGTTGAGGCACGAGAAGGCTATCGAATCTGGTTAGAGTATTCCGATGGCACTGCCGGGGAAGTAGATCTTTCTCACCTCGCAGGGTACGACGCGTTCAAAATCTGGAATGATCGTGAATGTTTTGAATCCGTATATCTGGACTGTGGAGATATTGCGTGGAGCGATGATGCTGGACTATGCCACAATGCCCTTTATATGCAGATCACCGGTAAAGCTGTAGAAGAACTGTTGCCAGGGGTACAATCAATGTGAGCGAAAGATGCCGGAATTATGCAGATTTGACGGGATACGCATTCGAATGTACACCGATGATCATAATCCACCCCATTTTCATGTGATTTATTCTGAGTACAACGCTTCCTTTGGGGTTGCATCGCTAGAAAAAATTGAAGGAGACCTTCCCAGAAGAATAGAAAGGCGCGTTCGAAAATGGGCTTCAAAGCACAAGCCAGAATTGGAAGAGAATTGGCATCTGATCCAAAGTGGATGCCCTTCCAGACCAATTGAGAGTACTGAATAGCCAAGAGAGTGGGATAACTTCAGTGGAACTATACTTTTTCAACTATAGAGCCGGCGACCAAGGGGTAGGCGGCTCTATAGTTGATTGTCCCGAAACCTCCTGCATACAAGACGTTGTCCGACTGGATACACTCTACCCATCCTCTGCCTGCAGCCGCTGCAGCAGTTCGCTGTACATCTCCCGGTCCAGGGGCAGGTTCACCGCCTCGCCGGTGGCGCCGCTGTAGATCATCGCATTGGCCAGCTCCAGCGACTTCAGGCCCTCTTCGCCGTTGCAGCGGGGCTCGCCGCCTTCGCGAATGGCGCGGTGAAAATCCTTGTAGACGGCCACATGTCCGTGCTGCTCCGGTTCGTCTTCGATGCCGGCGTCGGCCTCAGCCGCTTCCGTGCGCACAAAGGACTCGGAACTGTCGGTGATCAGTTGCCGCAGGTCGGTCTCGTAGCGCTCGTACTCGATGCGGTCCTGGTGCAGCACGATTTTTCCACCGGTGCCGGATACCTCAAAGGTGCGGGGGCCGCTTTCGGTCGTGCTGAAATAGATGGTGCCCTGCGCGCCCTCCGGCCACTCGAGCAGCGCGGTGGCGGTATCCTCGGTCTGGATCGCGTGCAGGCGGGTGCTGGTGGCGGCGTAGACCCTCTGCGGGGAACCAACCAGATGGCAGACCAGGTCCAGATCATGCGGCGCCTGGTTCATCAGCACACCGCCGCCCTCGCCTCTCCACGTGCCCCGCCAGCCGCCGCG
Organism: Caldilineaceae bacterium; assembly: GCA_965221345.1. Lineage (GTDB taxonomy): Bacteria > Chloroflexota > Anaerolineae > Caldilineales > Caldilineaceae > Bin5. The sequence continues at coordinate 1,211,336 of CBDCSD010000002.1, read as the reverse complement.
CAGGTAGTAGGCCGCCGTCCGCATCCAGGGGAAGACCCCGGTCACCCGTTGGATGCGGCCCAGCTGCCCGCTGTCGATCAACCGCTTCATCGCCCGCACGTGCGGCAGTTGGCGGTACTGGTAGTTCACCGCCAGCACGCGGTTGTTGGCCCGCGCCGCCGCGATCATCGCGTCCGCATCTTTGACCTGGATGGCGATCGGTTTTTCCACCAGCACATGGCTGCCGGCGTTGAGCGCGTCGATCGCGATCGACGCGTGAAAAGGATGGGGCGTGATGACCACCGTCACATCCGGCTTGGTCTCGGCCAGCATCTGCCGGTGGTCGGGATAGAAGGGACAACCCCACTCTTCGGCCCGCTCCTGGCCCGGCTCCGGCGCCACGTCCGAGCCGCCCACCACCTCTACTTCATCGAGGCCAAGCCCCAATGAGTGCGAACGGAAAATCCCGGCGCCCATGCCAACCACCGCGTGGCGCAGCTTCGATCCTTTTGAAGAGGGAGAGTTCGACACGTTGTCTTCCTTTGCTTGTTCGTAAGTGGTCTGAATGAAAAGTGGGAACACCGCTGCATCGTGGACTGAGGCCCGTGACACGGCACATTCGCGATGGCACAGTAGTAATAAACGCGTCAGTGCAGTTCAAAAATGCAACATCGCCTTCACAACCTGGTTTTCCGGTCGCAGCCAGCCGGGGAATTCACCGGTCAACGCTTCCGGCAGCGCGCTGTGCGTAAGCCAGGGGGCCAGATCGATCGCCCCGGTCTCCAGCGTCTGGACGACGCGGGCGAAGTCGGCGCTGGTGGCGTTGCGGCTGCTGATCAGCGTTGTCTCGCGGCGATGGAATTCCGGGTCGGGGAAGGTTATCTCATCCTGTACAAGGCTGATGAAGACAACGCTCCCGCCCTGTTCGATCAGGCCCAACGCGTTCATCATCGAGCGCGCGTTGCCGGTGGCGTCGAAAACCGTCAGGGGCAGTTCGCCGCCGAACACCGCCCGCAACTGGGCCTCCGCGTCCCCGCGGCCGTCGATGAGATGCTCCACCCCCAGGTTTTCCTGCACAAAGCGCATCCGGTTCTCGTCTATTTCCATCACCGCGACCTCGGCGCCGGCCAGGCGCGCAAAGGCCACCGCGGTCAAGCCGATCGGGCCGGCGCCGATCACCAGTGTCGACTGTTCCGGTGCCAGGTCGGCCCGGTCCACCGCGTGCGCGCCGATGCACAGCGTCTCGACCAGGGCCAGATGTTCCAGCGGCAAAGTCTCTGAACGGTGCAGCTTGTCGATCGGGACGGTGATCAGCTCGCGCATTCCGCCATCCGTATGCACGCCCAGCACCCGCAGATGGGAGCAGCAGTTAATGCGCCCGCGGCGGCAGGCGCTGCAAGCGCCGCAGTTGAGGTACGGCTCGACCGCGCAATAGTCGCCTGTGCGCAGGTTGCTTTCGGTATGCGGGTCGAGAGACACGAGCTCCACGCCCAACTCATGGCCGAGGATGCGGGGGTAGCTGAAATAGGGCTGCCGCCCGCGAAAGGCGTGCAGGTCGGTGCCGCATATACCGACCCGATGCACGCGCACAAGCGCTTCGCCCGGCCCTGGTTCCGCCGGCGGCGCAGTATCCGTCAGATTCAGGGTGCCGGGTTTCTCCAATATAACGGTTTTCATTGGGTCTTCTCGAAGCGGGATGGCTGACAACGGGGGCCAGGGAACGGAGTTGGTGCGCCGGCACTAGCCGCCGGCCACTGGGTCGGCGGCGTTGACGACCGCCGGCGTGGCTGCGGCAACGGCGGCGTGACCGTTTTCCAGCCCCTGTATGTCGACCTGTCCGTCTTTCAGATACAGAACATAGTCTACATAGTCGTCCACGAGGCTATCGTGGGTCACGACCAGGAAGGTGACGTTCTGTTCGCGCACGACCTGCTGGAAGAGGCTGAAAATTTCCCGCGCCGTCGTGCTGTCCAACTCGCCGGTCGGTTCATCCGCCAGGATCAGTTTCGGGTCGTTGGCGAGCGCCCGCGCAATGGCCACGCGTTGCTGTTGCCCACCCGACAATTCAAAAGGCCGGTGATCCATCCAGCGGGTCAGGCCGACCAGGTCCAGGCAGTTTACAGTCTTTTCCTGGCGTTCTCGGCCCTTTACGCCGGACATGCGCAGAATCAGTTCTACATTTTCAAAGGCGGACAGGCTGGGCAGCAGGCCGAAAGACTGAAAGATAAAGCCTACCTGCTCCCGACGCCAGCGGGTGAGTTGGCGTTCGTTCCAGGAGTGAATCTCCTCGCCAAAAATGCGGATCTTTCCTTGTGTCGGCGAATCCAGGCCGCCGATGCAGTTGAGGAGAGTGGTTTTGCCGCTGCCGGAGCGCCCCTTCAACGCTGCAAAGGTCCCCTGCGCAATCTGCAGGTTGACGCCCTTCAGCGCGGCTACTTCCAGGCTGCCGGTCTTATAGATACGCCAGACATCTTCGGTTTCGATCGCCGTGTTGGGGTAAGGGTTGTTTTCCATCTGCATTCCGGTTTCCGATTATCAGTGACTGCATTCAGGTGATCAGCGCAGTGTATTGGCCGTTATTCACTGTTCTTGCGGCGGAAGCGACTGAAGAAGCCGCCGATAGCGCCGGCCTGTTGTATACGTATACGTCTGGCCGCCGCTTGTTCCTGGGCGACAAGCTCCGGCGCCTCTGCGTTCTCGTTCTCCACCGGCCGGATCAGGATGCCCTCATCGGTGATGTCGAGGAGCGCCCGACCGTGGATATTGAACTGCTGCAGCACATCTTTCGGGATCTGCAAGCGCCCGGCGCTATCCAGCACCACCAACTCCTCGAAATGTTCTTCGTGTTCCTCGACGATGCCATCGCCGCCGCTGTTGAGCGCCGCTTCGTCGAAGCGTTCGACCGTGCGCACCTGGCGCCGCGTTTCGCTGGCGAGCATCCCATCGCGGATGGCGACCACCCGGTCCACGTGGCGGGCGATGGTCGGGTCGTGGCTGACAATAATCGTCGTCAGGCCCAATTCTTCGTTGAGCGCGCGCAGCGTCGCGTAGATCGTAAGCGCGGTAGCCGTGTCCACTTCACCGGTCGGCTCGTCCGCCAGCAGAAGCGTTGGGTTGTTGGCCAGCGAGACGGCGATGGCGACGCGCTGCTGCTCACCACCGGACAGTTCTCGCATGTGGTGCTTCATGCGCTCGCCCAGCTCGACCCTTTCCAACAATTCCTCGGCCCGTTTACGTTTCTCTCTGCCCGCGAACCCCGCCAGCGTCATCGGCAACTCGACATTTTCGACCGCGTTCAGATAGGGCACCAGGTTGCGCGCGCTCTGTTGCCACACAAAACCGACCTGTTCCCGCCGGTAGCGGTTGATGGCCCCTTCCGACATCTTCAGCAGATTGAATTCACCGACCCGCACCTGCCCCGCCGTCGGCCTGTCCAACCCGCCCAGAATGTTCATCAGCGTGGATTTTCCGCTGCCGCTGACGCCAACGATCGCCATCAGTTCGCCAGGACGCACCGAGAGATTCAATCCCTGCAAAGCAACGACTTCCAGGTCGGCGATCTGATAGATTTTGACGAGACCGTCACAGAGAATAAATGGTTCAGACATTTTTTGGGTTTCTGTTGGCTTCATAGAGGACGAAGTTTGGAACGCAAGGCCTCCTCAAACTCCTTGCGCCTCACTGTCTTTGCCGCCAGCAGTTTCTCGCTTGAATCCTCTAACGATAACACTTCCCAGTGTATAGACTCCAATTTGTACTCATCAGACACCTGCAACACCAGCCAGATTATGTCCCCTTCGTTAGTGTCGTGAGAAGCTCTTTCACTCGGCCCCCCTACCGCATCAAAAAAGGGAACATCAACAGCAACCGCTAATTTTGTCCCCCATCTCCGCAAAGTTGGAGCCTTTACTTCAAGCTGCGGCATAAGACGCTTTGCGCTTGACGAACGCCAATCAGGACGCCTTACGGAAGTCGGCATAGGTGGAGATTCTTCCGCATCATGCAGCAATAGCCTGAAGTCATCCCTCATGCCTTCGCCGGAAAAGTAGACCGCTTGAATTTCCAAGCCGAACCACTTGGATGCAGCGCTATTTCCCGACAAAACGAGGTCAATCCGCCCGGCAGGTCGGCCTGTAGATGGCGATCGCATAAAGGGAACTTCCTGCGCCATGAATATCTGTTGAAATCCAACAATTTCGCCTAACCATCTTGGAACAATGTCATCCTGATCGAATCTCTTTGGGCATGTAATTACCGGCTTGCCGGACTTTTCTCCAATTCGGTCTTCCCGCTGTCCTGCAAGACTAGGTCGATATGTCTGTATCGAGCACACACCGCCCTTCTTACTGCATCTGACATTCCCTTGTTGAAATGGACATCTAGGAATGACTTCGCCGAGGCCGAGTGCCACCGCAGCAAATTCATGACGCCGTTCCGGCAACATGTTCGCAAACGGCTCTCCGTACCATTCGGCGATGCCATACCGGTCTTTCATGAAAATAGCCTATCTCTGGTAATTACCAATTCAGAAAGACGATTGTGATGGGCATTTTTCATTTCAACGCGGACTGCATGAAACTGATGTAGGTGGATGAGGTCTACGATTTCCGGCGCTTCGTCATATGTCATCAGAAAATCGGTTTGACATCGAGCCAAGATGTCAAACAAGTTAGCGTGGTCTATGGTGCAGTGTTTATACAGTCGGGAGCCAGCCCTTTTCCCTCCGGTTGCCGTGTACGGAGGATCAATAAAGGCCACAACTTGCTTTCCCCAACCTCTCAAGAGCGGTTCCAGAAGTCGCATACTATCCCCCTCAAAGAATGTAATTCTTTTTGCGTGTTTTGCGATGGCACGCAGACGTCTAGCTAGCGTGTCTGGATACCACCGCGACAGAAGGCCCTTGTTACTCTCTCCTGCCTTGGTGAACGACGCTCCCGGCGCCAAGATTCCAGCCCGTTTCGTGCGATTGAGAACCAAAGTGCGAAAGGCATGCTGGGCAAAAGAACGAACGTCATCTCTCTCAAGCGCAGTGACGAGTTCTCTGGTTGGTGTGAAGTTGTGAATTCGGCGAATTAGTTCTTCCCCGTCGTGCAGTGCGATATGCCAGAATGCGGCGACATCATGGTCCCGTTCAATCATGACTGCCTGGTCAACCAGATCTTCCATCACTGCGGTGAGGGACACAATACCCCCACCTGCAAAGGGTTCGACAAGAACGCGGGGCCGGGAGAGAGATAACCAATCCCGAATATGAGGGATCAGCCAAGTCTTGCCCCCAGGGTATCGGAACGGGCTTCGCTGAGGTACCGTGGCAACATTCACCCCAGGGATACGAGAGACCGGAAACTGTTGGTTTACGAATGTGGAGGACGTATCCTCCTGAATGTCAAAGTTTGACTCCTGAGCATTGTGGTTGTCAGTGAACCCCAGTGGAAGTTGAGAATCGGCCATTGCTGCACTATACCGTTTCGCCCAATTTGATCGCCTGGAATATCTTCATGCGCATCAGCAGCGTGATCAGAACCCCCAGCGCGGCGACAAACAGAATGCCGAACAGCGCATACACACGCGTGATCGCCGGCCACGCGATCCCCACCAGATACGGCGGCGTCAGGTCCGCGGCCGTGTTCCCCACCTGCAAGTAGGGGATGAACTGGTTACTCACCGATGTGCCCAGCAGTGTTCCCGCTCCAATCCCTACCAGAATCAGAAAGGCCAACTCCCACGCCAGGAACATCGTCATCTGCCCCGAGGACAGGCCAATCGAACGCAGCGTTCCCAGTTCAATGAAGCGCCGTCGGAATGAGAACAGCGTGTACAGCAGAAATCCCAGCACCGTCAACAGCGCCGCCGCCAGAAAGCCGACCGAAAGAACGCCGAACAGCCCTTGACGTTGCGGCTGTTTCTGTTCCTCCACAATCCGCTGCCGGGCCGAATAGTGGTTGATGACATTAATATCATACTGCCGCAACTCCCGGGCAAGACCTTCGTAGTCGGTGCGCGGGTCTGTGGTCACCAGCACATCGTAGGGGAACTGTCCCCCCATCCGCTCGAACAGATAGTCGAGGTTGCCGACGATCAGAGGGCCGTCGGCGTCCGGGTACCAGGTGGGGAAGTAGCGGAAATCGCCTACGATCTTCATCTGCATCTCTGCCCGCAGCCCGTAGCGCGCCGCGCCGACCAGAATTGTATCACCGACGAGCAGATTGTGATCGCGCCTGAAATCCCGATGCAGCAGCACGCCCTCGGAGGCCAGGGCCAGCGAGTTCATCAGCGAGCCGAGCGACGCCGCTGCAAAATCCCGCCGCCAATAGGCCGCCTTGGGGAAGTCGAGCCGGTCAATGCCGAAAACATTGGCATCCCGCCAGCGTCCATCCAGATGTACCCGCGCCTCAAAGCGGGCGAAGCGGGTGGCGGCCTTTACGTTGGGCACCCGCAGATGTTCCGAAACCGGCACAAATGTCCAGGAGGCCGTCTCCGCTGCACCGCCCGACGAGCCGCCGCCGCTGCCGGGGAAGCCGCCCGATGAGGATGACATCGGCGTGTCGCCCAACTCCGCCAGCCGCCCATCGGCTCCCACCCTGTAGTAGGCGCGGTCGAACAGGTGTCCGTCCAGCGTCTGCGCCAGCGATGTGGTGAAGGCGGACAGACTGAGGGTCAGCACCAACAGAACCATCGGCGCCGTATACATCCCCCGGTTACGTGCCAGATGGCGGCTGGCCAGCAGCACACCCACCCCGCCGCCCTTGGATGCAAACCAGGCGATGATGTTCATGAAGAACGGCAACACCCGCAGCGTCACAAGCGTCAGCGCGAAAATCGCCAATGCCGGTATCAGAAACAGCAGCGGATTCTGAAAAATCGAGTCATCCGTGACCGTGCCCGGCATGCTGATGCTGCCCTGTTTGCGTAGCAGATAGATGCCGTATGCGGCCGGAATCAGCAACAGAATGTCCAGATAGGCGCGCTGCCACCAGGGTGGACGCAAAGTGCGCGCCATCTCCATCTTGTAGGTCACAATTGTATGCCGCGCCGCGCCGAAGGAGGGCAATGTCTGTGCCAGAAAGGCGATCAATACCGCGCCGATACCGAACTGGAGCGTGGACTGGGTCAGAACCAGCCGCAGATCCGATTCGATCGTGAAATCGAGGAAGCTGCGGGTCGAGCCGATCAGCCTGGCTACCGAAAAGCTGAGCGGCAGACTGACCGCCAGCGCGAGCAAGCCGAGACAGAGGGCCTCCAGGCCGGAGATGCCCGCCACCTGCCCCACCGTCGCGCCCCGGCTGCGCAGAATCGCCACCTCGTTGCGTTGCCGGGCAACCGCCAAACCGACCACCAGGCCGATAAATGCCAGCAACAGACCGATGATCGGCACGCTGAATGCGTAAAGAAGCGTTGTCAGCAGACCGCTGGCGCGCTGATAACGGCGCAGCGCGTCCAGGGGCGAGATGCTCAACTGGCTGTTGGCCATCAGTGACGTAACCCGCTGCTCCGCCCTGCGCCCGCGCACAAGCAGACGGCCTACATCACTCGAGGTGACATCTGAGCCGTCCATCACCAGGTACCACAAGCCCAGGTTCACGTCCTGCGGGTAAATGGGCGCAATACGATTGTGATAGCTCTGCTCTGGGATGACAAACAGCGTTTCCAGCGTTGACGGGTTGTAGAACCAGACATCGCTGCCCAGGTCCGCAGGCTCCCACACACCCGATACCCGCACCGGCGTCTGGTAGCGTTGGCTGTCGCCATTTTCGGCGCGGATGCGGCGGAACAGCATATACTGTTCGCCCACCTGCAGCCCGATCTCGTCCGCCAACTCCCGGTTTACGAGTACCTCGATCGCCTCCTCCGAGTCGGACGGCGAGACCGCAGGGAAGGTGCCTTCGATGATATTGATCGCTTCTTCGAAGCCGGAAATGAAGCCCAGATTCACCCATTCCAACGGATCGGTTGTGTCTGCATACGCGATCTGGTCGGTGGGGAAAAGGCGGAAGTTGTCCGTCTTGAAATAGCGGATCGTCTTCTTATGGGGCAGACCCAGTTCGTTCGCCGCCTGCTTGCTGAGATAGGTGTCCAGCGCCGCCATATCTTCCCACTCCTGCGGGCCGTATGTGGAGCCCAAATAGCGGAACATATAGGCGAACGGGGGGCGCGAATAGGTCTCATTGATGCCCGTTTCCGTCAATTCCTCCCGCAGCAGCCGGTAGTAGACCGCATCCGCATAGAGAGGAATGCTCATCACGAGCACGATCGAGGAGATCAGTCCCAGGACCAGGGCAAGCGCCAGCCATTGCTGGGCGAAGATACGTTTTATGGCGACAACAATAATCGCCCAGGTTCGCAAAAGATATTTCATAACCGCAGTGGCTAGTGGCTAGCGGTTTGGGATGACCTGCCATCCACTCTCCACGCTTAACTCTCCGCTTCTATTGTCCGACCACAACCTGGCCCTCTTCCAGTCCGTCTTCAATCTCCACCCGATCAGGGGTCTGGATGCCTACCTTCACATCCACCCGCCGTTGGATATCGCCGTCCTGAATGACGACAAACCGCCGGCCGTCAAAAACCCGGATCGCCTGGGGCGGTAACCAGAGGACAGCGTCTTTTTGTTCGAGTTGAACCCTCACCTGGACCAGGTCGCCCAGTTCAAAGCCCACATCTACCGCCTCCTGATCGATCGTGATGCGGGTGGACTTGTCCGGGTCGATCACTGCGCCGCTGCCGCCGCTGCCGAACGGGTAGGGCAGCCGCCGCACGAATCCGGTCAGAATTTCACCGGGGCGACCGACAAGAGAGACCTCCACCGTCATCTCTTCGGCCAACTCATTCATCTGATCGCTGATCAGATCGGCTTTGACCTCCAAGTCTGTAATGTCAGCGATGGAGACAACCGAATCAAAGGCGTTCAACGGGCGGCCCGCCGTCAGCGAGACGGAGAGCAACTTGCCGTCGAAGGGAGCGGTAATCGTGGCGTCAGCGATCGCGCTTTGCAACTTCTCAACCTGCAGATGGGCCCTGGCGACGTCATTCACCAGGAGCGGATCTACGCCTTCGCTTAGCTGCTCCAGCGCGATTTCGGCCAATTCGATCTGCTTGTTCTGCACCGCTACCCCGAAATTGTTATCCGGGCTTTCGGTTCGCAGATTTATCAGTTGCAGCGTGGCAATGTCCAGAATGATCTGTGCTCTGCGGATCTGAAACTCGAGGTTTCTCTCCGCCGTGTACAGCCGGGACTGGGCCCGCTCCAGGTTCAACTGGGTGGAGGTCAACTCGCGCTCCAGGTCATCGATCTCCAGGTCCGCGATGATCTGGCCGGCCGTGACGATCTCGTTGCGCTTGGCGTAGACATTGCGGATGCGGCCGCCTGTGCGGAAGAACAACGCCTCCTCCACCACAGGCGCCACCCGACCGCTGAAGGTCCGCTCGCGCAGAATCTCGCCCACCTTTACCGAATATGTCGGCTTGACCGGCACCACCGAGGTGGGGATGGGGGTCGGCGTAGGTTCATTGGCCGAGATCTGGGCGCTGCGGCCCGCCGGCAAGAGGGCGCAGCCGGTCAACACGAAACTGAGCGCGATTGGGAGAATCGCGCGTCCAAACAGCGGATTTGCCCGTTGCTTGTACGCAGGACTACCAATACCTGAACATGGGGTCAGCGCCGCCCGCACTCTGCGGTTCAGATACTTGGCAAAAGGCAAGCGGGCAGCGTCTCTGCCTGCCCGCACGCACAAAAGCCGGAATTCCATTCGAAGGGAAGGCAGAAAGTTCATTAGATCTTTGTTTCTTCTCTGATACACTGGAGATGTTCCAAACGCAGACATGGGGACATCGATGGCACAGAGAGATTCATGTGCCTGGCAACGGGATCTGCATTCCCGTCCCACAACTGTTTCTAGAATGACGACGGCGGCGGGAACGAAAAACAAACCAATGTGCGATATATGCGGTATAATGGTATGTGACACCATTACATCTGTTCCCCAAGAAGTATAAACGCCGATTCCCAAACTACCAAACTAACCACGTTGATGGGTACATCCCTTACCCCCAGCGACCGGCGGCTCTGCTGGCCCCTGGCCACTGACCCAACTACCAGGGCAATCGCATCTAAATTCGGACGCCACAATAGCCCACGAAGGGCGCCCACAAGGGGCGCCCCTACCAATTGTCAATCTTTTTCGGACAAGAAACCGGCCTCCAGTCGCCAAAGACCTTTAGAATTTGCGACTGCGCACTATGATTTGCACAGTTCTCGGCGTTTGGCCATGAGAAGGGCGCCCACAAGGGGCGCCCCTACCCGATTCAGGCAGCTACAGTGGACGATAGCGTTCCCCGGTGTGATGGGATAGAATGCCTGTCCACATGGTGCCTGCCCACATGGTGCCTGCTCATGCGGTAACCGGGCAATTCGATCCACCCGCAGAACGACCGACTTTCCGCGTCCCCACTTACAAGGGCGTATCGAACACCGTTTTTTGCCAGACCCCGGAGGAAGGAAACTATGCCCCGCTCATCAGCGCGCGCAAATGGCGAAGTAGCCGCGCAAGCAACATCTGAAAAGCCCAATGTGATCGTCTTCTTCACTGATCAGCAGCGCTGGGATTCAACCGGCGTGCATGGCAACCCGCTCGATCTGACACCCAATTTCGACCGCATGGCCCGGCAGGGCACGCACCTGCACACCACCGTCACCTGCCAGCCGGTCTGTGGGCCGGCCCGTTCCTGTTTGCAGACCGGCATGTACGCCACCACCACCGGCTGCTTTCGCAACGCCATTCCTTTGCCGCAAGATGCGCGTACGCTCGCCCATTTTTTCGGGGAAGGGGGCTACGATACAGGCTATATCGGCAAGTGGCATCTGGCGGACCGGGGGGTCGCCGGGCCTGTGCCGGAAGCGAATCGGGGCGGCTACCAGAGCTGGCTGGCATCCAACGCGCTGGAGTTCACCTCGGACGCCTACGATACGGTGATGTATGACAACGAGGGCGCAGCCGTCAAACTGCCCGGCTATCGCGTAGACGCCCTGACAGACGCAGCCATCCGCTATGTTGACGACCACCAGCAGAACCCGTTCTTTCTCTTCCTATCCTATATCGAGCCGCATCATCAGAACCACATTGACGACTATCCCCCGCCCGACGGCTACCGCGAACGGTACGCCGGCCGCTGGACGCCGCCCGACCTTCTCGCCCTGGGCGGCTCCTCCCAGCAGCATCTGGGCGGCTACTGGGGTATGATCAAACGGCTGGACGAGGCGCTGGGCCGCCTGCTGGACGCCCTGAAGAGTCTGGGACTGGACGAGAACACGATCGTCCTCTACACCACCGATCACGGCTGTCATTTCAAGACGCGCAACGATGAATACAAACGCTCCTGCCATGAGGCGTCGGTGCGCCTGCCCACCGCATTGACTGGCCCCGGCTTCACCGGCGGCGGCGAAGTGCGCGAGATCGTCAGCCTGGTGGATCTGCCGCCGACACTGCTGGACGCAGCCGGTCTGGATCTGCCAGAGCAGATGCAGGGTCGTTCAGCAGTGCCGCTGGTCAGACGCCAGTCGTCGGATTGGCCGCAGGATGCGTTGATTCAGATTAGCGAATCTCAGGTGGGGCGGGCCGTGCGTACGCAGCGCTGGAAGTATGGTGTCACCGCGCCGGACAAGGATGGAAGGCGGGATGCCAGCTCTGACCGCTATGTGGAGGAGTATCTGTACGATCTGCGAGCGGATCCATACGAACTGACCAATCTCGTCGGTTTGGAGTCCCATCGTCAGGCTGCCGACGTGCTGCGGGAGCGGTTGCTTCGTCTTATGGTCGAAGCGGGGGAAGCGCCAGCCGCGATCGACCCGGCCCCGCCGCGGCCAAGCCGGCAACGGATCGTCACAGAAGAGGAGGCCTTTTCCTAGAGGAAGTTACCGGCCGCTGCAGTTTCAATCGATATCAACCCGGCCGCGCTGGCTGCCGGGTTTTTCTTTCTGCCGCGCCGCATCCGCCTCGCAGCGCGCCAGCGCGGCGTCGACCAACGCACGGCAAGCCAACAGCCCCTCCCGCCGGGCGGCGTAGGCGTGCGTCCAGAACGCAGGCGGCAGACCGAGATCGTTGTGCTGCAACTCTTCGCACAGGCCGACCATCCCTTCCAGCAGCCAGGTGGAGAAGGTAAAGGCAGGCGTGCGCTCTGCACGCGGCTGGCGGGGCGACGGCTCCGTTTGCGGCTCGGCGGCCGCCGCGGACCCCACTCCGTTCTCGTCACTGCCGTCGCTGATAGGAATCGATCCGTTTTCGGTCATGGTTGCATCCCTGCCTCAGCGCGCCCCGTCGAGGCAATACCGCTGCACATCCCCTGCATCGCCACCGGCGGCGGCCGGGCAGGGGAGCATCCTATAGGGCAACCGGCGCCGCTACAGCTTCTTATGCCGGTTCATTGATGATCAACGTGCGCATGACCCTGTAGTCGTGGCCACCGAAGCGGTACTTGTACTCCTCATCTCCCTGCAGAAAGTCGAATACCTCGATGCCGCGCGCGATCGCATGTTGGATAACATAACCCAGCAACACCCAGCCGGGGCTGTACACGGCCCATTTGTCGGTGTCATAGCCGGAATTGTAAAGCAGCAGCTCCTTCTTGTATTCGAATGCCAGCAGCGCGGCCGCATTTTCGCCGTTCAGAGACAGAAAACTCAGATGGAGATAACCCGCTTCGAGCATGCGGCCGGCCATGACGCGGAAAAATCGTTCCATGTGCGGCGTCATGAACGTCTCTTTGTCCGGGCGGCTCATGCGCTGTAAACGCAGGAACTCATCCATCGCCCCTTGCAACTCGTCCATCGACTGGATCAGCGTAAAGCCGACCTCCAGTTCCCGTTCCACCCGGCGCTGTTTGCGGCGAATTTCGTGGCGCTGCTTCTTGTCGATCTGCATGAGATAGTTTTCATAGTGGGCCGGGAGATGCACATGCGGCGCCACATCCTCCTGGTCGACCTCCACCCGCAGACCCGCGTTCCGAAAAATCGAGGGCAGCGCCTTGTAACTCAGACTGTCCTCCGGCAGATTGCATAGATCCAGATAGTCCCAGGCCGGCGCCTCCTCGCTCTGCAGCCAGTCCAGCAGACAGTAGTAGACCTGCTCCTCCCAGCCTGCGGCGATAACGATATCCAGAAAGTCGCTCACCTCCACACAGCCGACCAGCTGCAGGCTGCGCTTCCCCGCCCATTTGCCCCGCTTATGCTCATTCAAATAGAAGGGCGCAATCCCCACCAACTCGGATGAGCGGGGAGTGGGGCGTGAAGGGTCAGCGGGATCTTCGCTCTCTTCTCCCTCCTCTTCGTTCTCTCCTTGATAGAAGGCCAGGATCCACAGTTCACCTGCCCCCAGCTGCTGCCACCAGACTGACTGCCATTCATGCGTAAGGAAAAAAGTATCGTAGAGGCTGCGGGCCAGCAGATCGTTCCACTCCGACGCCAGCGCGCTGAAACCATTGGGATAGGCGGTTGGACCATAGATGGTGACTTCAAGAGTACAGGGTGGTACTGCATCTCGGCTTGCTTCCTGTGCAGACGCCTCGCTCCCCGGGTCAATGCCGTCTGTGTGGTGGCCATCGCGCCGCAACCGGCGCGCTATTGCAGGCCCGTCCGGCGCCGAGGAAGTAGTGATAAGCATAGGCTCCTCTATCTGCTTGTCTGACCCCTGATTACTGGTATCGAGGGACAGCCTTAAACTGTGCATTCCACTACAAATATCGTAGTGGGCACAGCCATTCTAGTCCAATTGGCAGGGATTCTACAAACATTAGTGACCGGCGCAGCGACTGGCAACTGGCCGCCAGCCCTTACGGCGGAGGGCCTGCGCTCCCGCGAAATCGCAGATAACCGATGGCGACGAGAACGATCAGGAGAAGGAAGAGGAAGGTCTGCCCCTGGGCAGTTTGGGAGATGCGGAGGAATCGCTTCCACACGGTGACGTCCGCGATCTGCGACGGGCCGGCAGATGGGCTGGACTTCTTGATGATGGATGAAGGAGTTGACATGCCGACCGCGATAATCGTGCCGCGCACAGCCGGCGTCGCGCCTGCATCCGCTTCTGCGGTGGCGTCTGCCACCGGCGTCTGTGTGCCGGATCCGGGCTGCGCGACCGCGCTCTTGTCCTGCTGCGAAGATGTTGCGGCAGCGGGCGGCTGCTGGGCATTGGCTGCGCCCCCGCCGGCGCTCGGCGCAGCCGCATTCCCGTAGCAGACGTGCACCTGCACATCGTCCAGGAACATCCAGGTGCGCTTGCCGTTGCCGTCATTGAAAACATTGAAGTAGAGATAGTGCGATCCGCCCAAGTAGGGGGTCAGATCGACCGTCATCGTCTCCCAGGTCGCGCTTTCCGCCCGACTTCGATAGAGGATCGCTTCGGTCGCCAGAGACGATGTCAACAGGATCAGGTCCTGGCGGTCCGACGCCAACGACGGGCTGATCGTCGCCGGGTCCTGACTGCGCGAGAGATGGCTCCAACTCAACGACGCGCTCGACGCGTTGGCCGGCAATTGGATGAACTGGCGCACCGAGGAATAGGAGAGGATGTTCTGCGTGCCGCTTCCGGGCGGGTTGCCCAGCCGTAATGACCAGGCGCCCGCGGACGGTTGGTTGGAGAGAACCGGAGGGACCGGCGATTCGCCCATGGACCAATTCAGCTGGCTGTCCAGTGTGTTTTCAAAGCCGCCGTTAGTCAGCGTGTCGCTCACGACACAGCCGCCCGGCGCAGGCGTCGCTACAGGTTGCGGCGTCGCACTGGGCAGGGGCGCCGCCGCGGTTGCTGAGGGCGTCACAAACGGCGTCGCGTCCGGTTCACACGCCAGCAGGCTGACATCGTCCAGATAGAGCGCGGTGCGGCCGCCGCTGCCGTCGTTATGCACGCCGAACTCGATGCGCAGCGTGCGCCCGCGGAAGTGGGTCAAATCGATCTGTTCGAACTGCCACGACTGCTCGTTGGAGAGCCGTGTCCAGGGCTGCGCCAGGCGCACGCCGGTGGTCGCTTCGTAGATGTTCAGAAGCTGCATGTCGCTGCCGGGCGCAGCCTCGTGGCTCGCCCAGTAGTGGAAGCTGAGCGTGAAATGCTGGGCCGAGTCGGGCAGGGCAATGTCCTGGTAGAGGTTGTCGCTGGCGTCCAGGTTGGCACTGTCCACGATCCCCAGCCGCATGGAGCGCTCACCCGCATACGCCCTCGCCGTCGAATAGCTCGGCGGCACCGCCGTGCCCGCCAGACCCCAGTGCAGGTCGGTCACCTCGAAACCGCCGTTGATGATCAGTTCGCTGCAGCCGTCGGGGGAGAGATGGGCCGCGCTCAGCTCCGTCCCGACCGGCGGCGGCTCCTGTGGCCTCGTCGGCGGTGTTGGCCCCTGCGCCCTCGTTGTCGCCGTTCCCTGCCACAGCAGCAGTGCAACCGCCAGCAGCGCGCAGAGAGAGAGAATCCCCCTTGTTTCCCGCTTCTTGCTCATCACGCCTCGCATCCTGTCCACCTGGAAATCGCCTTGCCGCGGCACGTTGGCCTTTCCTTCTGCCGAAAGGATCCCAATTGTAGCATGTGCCGTAGATCATAGGCAATGGCAGCGCGGCGGCGGGCGCATCCCAAATTATTGTGTCGTTCTGTTGCGCCCTTTCAGCCACCCATATGTATCCCCAGCCTCTCACCCACAGGCAATTCGCAAACCTCAATTGGGCGAGCGAAGAGTTTCCAACTAGCCACTGACCACTGACCACTGCAGTTCTGGGCGGTCGGGCCTTCGGCCCTCCCTTGTGCAGGGGCTGCGCCCCCGCAACGCCCCGCCCTGTCTCGCCACCGTGTGTATTCTTCCCCAGCATTGTGTCTAGCCAACAGTGTCTACCCCCCACATGCTGTCTCGCGCCCCCGCCCAGCGCCCACCCCCGCCTTCCCCCTCAAAGGTCCTGTAGGGGCAGGCCCTGTGCCTGCCCAGGCACCCCGCATACGCTGCCCGCCTTCCCTCTCACCGCTCCTGTAGGGGCAGGCCTTGTGCCTGCCCTGTGCCCCCCTAATCAACGGACCCCCGGCAAAGGCCAGGCCTGACGTCTGCCCTACGTCTCTCCAAGTCCTGTAGACAATTCCAGCCAACGCCAGCATATTCCCCCCCCTCCAGACTGTTCCCACCCCAAAATAGGGGATGCACCCAACCTGACGGCCCAAATGTAATACAGGATTTGCTTGAAATCCGGTAATTCAGTGACCGGTACCCAAAAACCGGTCCAGGTAATATGTTAGTATTGGGCCGTAGAAAGGGGGAAAGATGGCCAAGAGGAGACATACGCCGGAGCAGGTGATCAACAAGCTCAGAAAGGCTGCGATGGCGATAGCCGAGGGCAGCACAACTCTCTGGGTTACCGGCCGCCGGCGCCTGAGGCCCTCTTGCCTGCCGACCCAGTCCCCTTGCTTGTCGGACTAACATAACGGGTCGTACAAACATCAGGGGCAGGTCAGTTTTCGAACCATGTTCCTTTTGTCGCTTTCTTTTTCCCATATACGGCTTACTGGCGTTTGCGCGTCCATTCCGTTTTGGCGGTCTTCTGCCTCACGGCAGCGGGGAGCGTATCCGCGACGATACAGGCTTCCAACTGCGTGCGGAGCGCCTCACCATCCAGCCCACCATGCGAGGCGATCATCACAATCTGCGTGCGAGGCGGCTCATCGCCCCATTCATCGGCCAGCGTCAGGCTGGCGCGTTTGCCCACCATTTGCAGAATCAACCTGTTGTCCGGCATATCATGGAGCCGAATCACACCTTTAGCGCGGTAGATGGTATTGGGCAGTTCCTCGAACATCCCACGTAGTGCTTTCAGCGACAGCGGTTTATCCGTCGTCCAACTCCAGGTGCTGAATACCAGCGTATGGTCGGTATGTTCATGGAGGTGATTTTCGGCCTCATCGTGGTCATGGTGATGCCCGTCATCATGATCGTGTTCCTCATCCACGCCATGCACATGCACATCGCGCTCGGCACGCCGATGCAGGCGTTCCGGTGCATACTTGCCCACACCCAGCACCAGTTCCAGCGGCACCTGTCCGTAAGTCACTTCCAGAATGCGCGCTTCCGGCACAGTGCGTCGAATCAGATCGGTCTTGATGTCCACTACGTTGAGAAACACCTTTCTCATCTTCATTCTCGGCTCAATGCGTCGAATCAAATCGGTTCTGATGTCTTCCAGTTCCTCTGCCGTGACCAGATCGACTTTGTTCAGTACCACGATGTCCGCGACGGCGATCTGATCCAGCGCCAGCCCGAAGTTTTCTTCGTCCAGTGTCAGGATATGATCGGCATCCACGACGACCAGAATGCTGTCGAGCCGCACCAACGGTTTGATTTCAGGCACCAGGAAGGTATTGGCGACAGCGATAGGATCGGAAACACCGCTGGTCTCGATGATGATGTATTCCGGGGGATCCTCCCGCCGCAACAGTTTAAGGGTTTCCTTCAGCAAGTCGCCACGAATCGTGCAGCAAATGCAGCCGTTCGACAGATTGACCGTTTCGCCTTCGACACCGGCGACTAACTGGGCGTCAATGTTAATCGCGCCAAAGTCGTTCACCAGCACCCCGATCTTCAGACCGTGATTGCCGTGCAGGATGTGGTTAAGCAGGGTGGTTTTGCCTGCGCCGAGAAAGCCGCTGAGAATAGTCACTGGCACCGGGAAATGATGGTTCTCCATATCAGGAGTTCCTTCTATACCGTGATTTATGATGTGCCGGGCAGCCGCTGGCGCAGCCATTCAATGACGGTGCGCGTGATATATTCCCGTTCTGATTTCGGGGCATTGACTGCCAGAGAGGTTTCCATGCGCTGGATGTAATCCCGCACCGATTGAAGCTGTACCTCATTCACCAGATCGACTTTATTCAAGATGACGATATCCGCCATGCCGACCTGATAGATGGACAGAGCCTCATAGCGCCGGTCGAAGCTCAGGATCTGTTCGGCATCCATCACGGTCAGGATGCTGTCAATCTGCACGCGCTGGATCGCCCGAAACGTAAGCGCGACATGGAAATTTGAAGTCCGCCGAGTGCTGCCGTCGTTTCTTGACCGTCGTTTTGACCCTCCACAGGCTTGGTGTTTTGCTCCATTATAAACCTTAGCTTGTGGTCCAGTTTTTGGGACCAGACTCAGCGAATCCCGACGCACGGCAAAGTTGACTGTGGAGGTTGTCCAACTGTCCTCGATACTCGGCCTGCCGTTCAAGCACGGCCTCTTTTGTCGGCGCCAACACGCAGTCCAGCCGCCGCAGCACGGTCAAAGGCAGGACGACGTCCTGGTACTTGCCTCGCTTGAAGGTGTCGCGGATGAGGTTGGCTACATCCCAAATGAAACTGACGATTTCGCTGTGGTTCATGGTTCCAGCACCTGGATTCTATGATTTCAGGTCATGCTCCAATGCCGCCACTGGCGCGTGTTGCCGCCCAGGCACGAAGGGATAGTCTGGTGCAAGCGTAAAGCAGGCCGGGAAAAACGACAATGCGGAATGACACCAATAGCGGGGCAATTGCATCTGAATTCGGACGCTAAGACAGCCGGACAGACAGACCACGGAGGGCGCCTATGAGGGACGCCCCAACCATCTGTTGAAAGTCTTGACGCAACGAGATGCAATTGCCCTGACATCAGCAGGTCTGGAGCGGAGGTTGATCGGCTGGTGTATAATCTGTGTGGGTTGTCGGAGGATGAGATTGGGGTTGTGGAGAGAACAATATGAATGAGACTGTCGTAACCAGCGTCGCCGAATTTCAAGCACGCTTGCAGGAACTTGAATCCGATGAAGCGGGCCTTTTGTACCGCGGCCAGGCAGACGCTATCTGGCCGGTCAGTTGTTCGGCCGCCCGGAGGCTGACCCAAGACCCTGCCAACCCAGTCGACGACCAACTGATAAACTCCCTCCTTGTCGGGTACCTGGAGTACCTCATCGCCAAAGCCAGAATGCGCGGCTTTCTTCCCCCTGGCTTTAGCGAGATCTCCCCCGACCTGGAGCTTTTGGCGCAACTGCAACATCAGGGCGCGGCAACCGGGCTGATTGATTTCACCCGTCACCCTTTCGTGGCCCTCTGGTTTGCCTGCAATGAAGCCTACGAAAAAGATGGGGCTGTTTATATTCTCTCACGTTCCGCAACAGAGGAGATAAGCAATAGTAGAGACCTGGAGAAGCAAATACAGTCGTTTTATGAAGAGGGTACATTGTGGTCATGGGAGCCTTCGACGCGAGGCAATCGCATTGTGGCGCAAAGCTCCGTATTTGTCTTTGGCGTTGCGGCGGTTGCATCAGACAGGATGGAGAGACTTACAATTAAGGCAGAAAACAAGAGCGACATCCTCAGTCAACTGGAGACCGTGTACGGCATCAACGAAGAGACGCTGTTTTCCGACTTCCCTGGCTATGCTGTCGCCAACGCCGCCAATAAGACCTTTGATGCCAAACGCACTGTCTCATACTGGCGAGAGCAAGTCGAATTGGCATCAGATGATAGGGAAAGAGCAAGGGCCCACTTCAGGTGTGGGGTAGTGTATAGTGCCATTAAGGAATTTGAAAGTGCCATTGAACAGAATGATGCGGCAATAGAGATCAATCGGGATTATGCCGCAGCCTACGTTAATCGAGGTAACTGTAAGATGGGACTTGGCCAGCACGAGGAAGCGATTCTGGACTTTGACGAGGCAATACGCATCAATCCGGTATATGCCGACGCCTACAACAATCGAGGAGGCGCAAAGATAGGTCTTGGCCGGTACGAGGAAGCGATGCCGGACTTTTACGAAGCGATACGCATCAATCCGGAAGGTGTCACCGCCTATTCCAATCGAGGCAACGCCAAGGCAGGCCTTGATCGTCATGAGGAAGCAATTGTGGACTATGATGCGGCTATACGCATCAATTCGGAATATGCCGAAGCCTATTACAATCGCGGCGTTGCCAAGGCGGGTCTTGACCGGCACGAGGAGGCAATTGTGGACTATGATGTGGCGATACGCATCAGGCCGGAATATGCCGAAGCCTACAACAATCGCGGCGGCGCCAAGGTCGGCCTTGGCCGGCACGAGGAAGCGATTGCGGACTATGATGCGGCTATACGCATCAATTCGGAATATGCCGAAGCCTATTACAATCGCGGCGTTGCCAAGGCGGGTCTTGGTAGGCGCGAGGAAGCGATAAAGGACTATAATGCGGCGATACGCATCAACCCTGCAATTGTCAAAGCCTACGTCAACCGAGGCGCTGCCCAGACTGTACTTGGCAGGTACGAGGAAGCGATTGCGGATTACGATGCGGCAATAGGATTAAATCCCAACCTTGCCGAAGCTTACGTCAATCGAGGGATAGCCAAGAAATTCCTGCGGCAACTTGTAGCGGCCCGGGGAGATTTTGAGCGAGCGCGAACTCTGGTCCAGAGACAGCGGCGCACGGATTTTCTGCAGTGCATCGAACAGGAGCTGGATGGCCTGGATGCGGATGAAGCCGACCCTCCGCCAATCCAGGTAGAGCCGCATCGGAGCGGGTACGTCCCGGCGTTGACTCGGAGAAGCTGAAGGAGTTCCTCGACGACGCCGATGACGATCGATTCATCGAGAAAGGCACAAAATGATTGTACCGGACGTCAACCTGCTGGTTTACAGGTACTGTGAGGACGACCCCAACCACGAAATCGAGCGGCTGGGGGATCATGTGGATGGACAAACCGATGGCGGCAGACCGCCCGTGGCCGCTCAAGAAATGAAAATGATTGAAAATCATGGCTGATGAATTGTTGCCGTCGCCGACAGGTGACTTCTCTTTGCCGCCAGTCCCTCTGACTCCGCAACAAGATGACCTTTGCAGACGTATGGACGAACTGTATGCTCCGTACAATTTACATGTGAAACCCTCGGACATGTTTCGAGGAGCGCTTTTCGCAAGCAGGGGAGAGTGCCGGAGCAATCCCGACTGGATCGCTCAAGCCGCTCACTCTTTGCGAGAAGTGCTGGACCCCATTCTGAGATCTCGGCGCGGACCTGGAACTGGAACTGTATTCATACCTGACGACAGAAGAACAGTTTTTGAGAAATACGGTTCCGCGACTGTTGACCCAAGAGTTTTGGATGAAGTAGGGAGAGTTTACAATCGTTTAAGTGATGTGGCTCATCACAATCGTAATTTGTCTACAATTTCGGATTTGAACCAGCTGATAGATGACTTTGAGAGATCTATGGGGCAAGCGTTGACTCGGCAAACTGACCTGCATGATGCGTTTGACCGAATCCTGGGTGAAGACCCGTCACAGATGATTTCCTGAAAACTCAACGAGGCAACACTATGCAAGCGGGTATCCCAAATACATTGGACAGAGATCAACTTTACGAGCTTGTCCATGTAAACCTGGATGCGCGGCGCTATTTCTTCCACAAGGCCGACGAGCGGTGGTTGGACTGGCTCTGGCGAAACGGGTTTCTGAATGTCCTTAAGGAAGAAGAGCCGTCCCTCGATGGGTTCAGAACACCGGAGCTTGGTTACCTTTTGCGCATGGCGGAAAAACGGCCGGACATCGTAGTGGATATCATGTTGGGGACTCCAATTTCCGCAGGCGCCAGGAGCCAGGAGGTTGCTTACGGTTTTATGCGGATTTGCGGTGCCCTGAAGGCGGATCATTTGGCAATCGTGGTTGACAAGATCAGTGCTGAGCGGTGGGTACCGCTGCTTGATGAAAAATACAACCAGTCGGGTTTCGCATATGATGAGATGCTCAGTACCCTTGCTGACGCCAACGACTTTGAGAGCTTCTTTGTCCTTGCCGAGGCCGTGTTGGCTGTGCATCCGGGAGAAGAGACGGGCAATGCGTCCCGCTTTCGAGACAGCCCTTTCTATTTGGACTATCTCCCACGCACGAAGCTCTTTGAACAGTTGGCCGCTGTGAATGACGAACACGCGGAACGCGCGTTGGCCCTGACGACAAATAAATTGGCTGAGATCATGTCCGCTTCCGGCCAGTTTCTACTCTTAGAGGTGGATTTCTTCATTTTGGAACCGGGCCAGACTGACGGGTGGCAGGAAGATGTGCGCGAACTGGCGGCTGCCGCCAAGACGCTGGCGGTACGTCTGATCGGGGAACGGTGCGCTCAATCAGCCGACGTAAGAAGGATATACAAGGAACATCTGGCCACTGTGCCGGAGAGCCGCGTGATACGGCGATTGCGTCTGTTCGTTCTGAGCCTGTGCCCGCAAGCGTTCAGGGAGGAACTGAAACAGGTTTTTTTCTCCCTGTTCGAGGAGGAAAACTATTTCGACGAGATGGAAGGGTATTACTTCGTGATGTCCGGCGCCGAGTACTTGAAGGCACTGCGAGAAGGGTTTCCCGTACTGTCCGCAAGAGACAAGCTGGATTATGTGCAACGGACTATGGCCACCTTTAGACAACCTCCCGATATCAAATACAACGGATCCCCCTTACTTTCCATGATTCTATCCTACCTCGATGAGAACCCTGCGTTGAAAAAACAGGTGGAGGAAGGAGGCTTCCAGCCTGATCCGCATTATGAACCGCGCCCAGCCATAAGTCTGGAGGACGGGGGGGAAGGCAAGTTCATTTCGCCACACGGCCCAATTTCACATGAAGAAATCGGGCGGCTGCCCGTCGCCGAGATTGCCGGTAGACTCCGCCATACGTGGAAGCCAGCGGAACTGAACGCGCAAAACAGTGAGGATGACTTTTACAGCCCGCTGAATGCCCAAGGCATGGGCGATCTTTTGAAAGACGACATCTCTGGGCGGCTGCGTGAGTACATCGGGAACGCTGGCCTGTTCTTTGAGCGCGGCGTACTTGATCAACATTACACCTACGCATTTCTGATGGGAATTCAGGAAGCGATAAAGAGTAATAGAGCGGCCTCGTCAGAGGTCGATTGGGCTGGCGTGCTCGAGCTCTTCTCTTCTATGAAGCACTCTGGCGAGAGAGCCCGGTTTGAGAGAGGACCATGGGAGCCTGCAGGGTTGTACGCTTCTTCCTGGATTGCCAATTGGGATGCGGTTCACTCGGCAATGGCTGATGTTCTGCGCGAATTGCTCACTGAACAGGATGGCCTGACGCCGATTGACTTTGGCAGACATCGCGATCGCATACTGGAGATTACAGGCTATCTACTATCATACCCTGATCCGTCTCCGGCAGACGAACAGGTCGAAACCGCGCAGTCCCTAATGGGAACGGCCAGCGATACGAACTACAGTGTCATCGATCCTTTCACGATGGCCATCAACTCCGTCCGCGGCAGAGCATACCAGGCATTTGTGCAGTTTGTCTACCAGGACGGCAGAGAATTCAATGAAGACGATGAAGTACAAATTTCCGATGATGTCAAAGCGTTGTACGAGAGCGTGTTGCGGAAAGAAGACACACGCGCGCTCATGTTTCTGTACGGACACTACCTGCCGAACTTTTACTTCCGAGACAGGGTTTGGATTCGAAAGCTACTGCCGCGGATATTTGATCAGGAGCCAGCCCGGAAGTATCTCTACACGGCTGCATGGGAGGGTTTTCTTGCCAATAGCCTTTACAGTGCGATGTTCTTTGATCCTGAAATTCAGTTCCTCTATCAACGAGCGCTGGACCTGACAGATGGCGATTTCTCTCGTCAGCAGAAGCATTTCAAGAGACCGGATGAGGGAATCGCGCAACATCTTGCACTTGCCTTTATGCACTATGAAGCGTTTGGGTTCGATCATCAACTATTTAAGGCGTTCTGGAAGAATGACAGTCCGAAACAACATGCGCACTTTGTCAGTTTTATTGGGCGCTCATTCATATCCCGAGACAAAGCCGAGGAATCCTTTGAATTCAGCCGGGAGGTCAAGAGTCGGTTAAGGGAACTCTGGGACCGGCTGCTGAAGAAGAGTGAAGAGCGGGAAGTGTACAAAGAATTCGGCTTCTGGATCAACCTGGACAAAGGAATTTTCGAACTCGCCTGGCTTGCGAAGCGAGTGAGGGAGACCCTAGAAAGGGCAAACGGATTCTTGGGATGGGATAATGGTCTCGTCAAGGTGAGCCCCCGGCTGGCGCAAGCGGCGCCAGAAGACACTCTGGAGATTGCATGGCTCTATCTACATGAAGGCGGAGTTCGTGGAAAAAACCAAGAAGCATTGTGGCTTTGGGACTCTTACGACGAGTGGATGGTGGTCTTCAAGTTTCTCTACCGCAATCCCAGTACGAAAGAGGGAACGACTGCTTTGATAGACAGGCTGATACACGAAGGCGGAAGGGCCTTCTGGCAATTGAAGAGGATATTGGATGAAGCCCCGTAGCCTTACAGTTTCGCGTGGGCGGTGGACCGCCGCTTCGCACACGCCAACTGCCCAAATTCACTCACGGCTTTGATCCCTTCACCGTTTCGTGTACCCTCCGTGGATAGTCCCCGCTGGGTGGTCGCTCCGCCGCTCGCCCTGGGTCGGCTCCTGCCGAAGTCACCGGTCTATGACCATCGGTGATCTGCAAATGGAGACAGGCCAGTTGACATTACTTTTATCGCCGTCGTCCGCCCCATTACCCCTATGCGACGACGCGTTCTGCCTCGCCCGCCATCTTCGCTCTTCATTCCCGCATTTACACAGCGCCGGATCACGGTTACAATAGAAATGTAACTGACCCGCACCTGCGGAAACCCATCCCTTGGAGAGAGACCGGTTTGATCGAGGAAAAAAATGTAACAGCAGAGGAAAAAAACGCAGCGGGAAACGAAGCGGAAAGCCAGGCCGATGACGAGCCCGAAAAAGAAGCCCCCCAGCGCCCTACCTATCTCTTCCTGATTCGCCACGGTGAAAACGAATGGACCGAACGGGGCGCGCTGGCCGGACGAACACCCGCAGTGCCTCTGAACGAAAAGGGAAAGGAGCAGGCCCACCAGGTTGCCGAGCGTCTCAAGGTTCAGCCCATCACCGCCGTCTACTCCAGCCCGCTCCTGCGCTGCCTGGAGTCGGCCCAACCGCTGGCCGCGGCGTTGAACTTGTCCATTTCGGTCGAGCCGGGCATCCTGGAGGTCGATTACGGCGAATGGCGCGGGGGCGAGTTGAAGGAACTGGGCAAACTACCGGAGTGGAAACTGGTGCAGATCTTCCCGGGCGGCTTCCGCTTCCCAGGCGGAGAAACGTTGCGAGAGGTGCAGAATCGCGTCATTACAACCCTGGAGCGCATCCGCACAGAGCACGCGGGTGAAGTCGTTGCCCTCTATGCCCACGGCGATGTCCTGCGCACGAGCCTGGCATACTATCTGGGCACGCCGCTCGATCTCTTCCAGCGCATCCAGATCAGCACCGCATCGATCAGCCTCGTCGCCTTCCATCGTTTTGGACCAAGCATTCTGGCCATGAATGACAGCGGCGGTTTCCCTGTGATAAAGTTAGAATGAGGACTCTGAACTCAATCTGATGCCAACACGTCTCCCCGGCTGCACTTTGGGACCACAGGCATCCCGCTCGCGCATACCCTATACGCCAACAACCGCACCAGTCACTGATCACTAGCCATCGGCATATGGAATCACAGTTTACCTTCGACTTCAATCCAGTTAGCGCAATCGTCGCCGACGCCGTCGGGCGCCCCGGTCAGCGTACATTCTTTCTGCAGGCCCGCCAGGGCGCCGATATGGCCACACTGGTCATGGAGAAGGAGCAGGTGGCCGCCCTTGCAACCTCGATTATGCAACTGTTGGAGGAGTTGGAAAAGGAACGCGCCGACCTGCCAGCCGTCGAGGAAGAGACCGCCCTTCCCAGTCTGCGCGAACCGCTGGAGCCGTCCTTTCGCGTCGGACAACTCGGGCTGGGCTATGATGAACAACAGGACCTGATGGTCCTGGTGGCCCAGGCCATACCGGAGGTCGGCGAAGAAGAGCAGGACCTGGCTGCCGGTCCTGCCAGTTCCGAAACGGTCGAAGACCAGGGCAACGACCAGAAGGCCCGTTTCTATGCAACGCGGGCGCAGATGCGCTCCTTGAGCGAACATGCCCTGCAGGTCGTCGCAGCCGGACGGCCGGACTGCCCTCTGTGCGGGCGCGTCATCGAGCCGGACGGTCACTTCTGCCCGCGCACGAACGGCCACGCATTCCCGCTGTCATTGTAACTTTGCCGCACGCCGCGTCGCGCCATGTAGGGCGCGCCAACGCGAACTGTACCACCAAATGCCACCGGCCTGCCGCTATGACGGACGATGACAAGACGATCGAACAACAGGAGCGCAGCGCAGACGACAGCCGCGTCGTGGACCAAGGCACGCGCGGCGAGCGGCCGGCCGCGACTGCGGCCGGCGAGATATTGAGCGCGCTGGCAGAAGGCAAAATCGAAGAGAAAGGACTGCTGCCATACAGCTCCAACTACACCTTTCTGGCAATCGTTCATCACCACCAGCACGAGATTCCGGCCGTCTACAAACCCCGCCGCGGCGAGAATCCGCTGTGGGATTTCACGCCGGGCACCCTCTGCCAGCGCGAGACCGCCGCCTTTGTCGTCAGCGAGGCCCTCGGTTGGAGCCTCGTGCCCCCCACTGTCCTGCGCGACGGGCCGCGGGGACCGGGCAGCATCCAGTTCTTCATCGAGTGTGATCCGGACATACACTATTTCAATATGCGCGAGGATGCCCGTTACGCCCCTGCCTTGCGCCGTCTGACCCTCTTCGACTATCTCATCAACAACGCCGACCGCAAGGCCGGCCACTGTCTTTATGGATATCATCGTCGATTTTCTGTTGCCGGTGGGTGGGGGAAACCGGCGCGCGCGCATATGTGGGCCATCGACCACGGCATCTGCTTCCACCATCAATACAAGCTGCGTACCGTTATCTGGGAGTTCGCCGGAGAACCCATTGAGCAACGGCTGCTCGCCGACCTGGAGTCGCTGCAGCGTCTCATTGACACCGACCCAGTGCAAAGCACCCTGGATCTGCTTCTCAGCGTTCCCGAACAGGATGCCCTGCGCCGTCGCATCCGCAAACTGCTCACTACGCGCCAATATCCCCTGCCACCCGATCACCAGCGTAACTATCCCTGGCCGCCTATATAACCGCAGCGGCCAGTTACCCGTTACCTGTGGCCAGCGAAGCCCACTAGCCACTGACCACTGACCATTGGTCACTGGACACAGATTATGAGAGCCGTAGTCATGGCCGGCGGTGAAGGCTCCCGCCTGCGCCCCCTGACGATTGGGCGTCCCAAGCCGATGGTACCCCTTGTCGACAAACCGGTCCTCGGCCATATTCTCGAGTTGCTCAAATATCACGGCATTACCGAGGTCGTCATTACTCTCCAGTATATGCCCTCCGTGATCCAGGACTTCTATGGCGACGGTAGTGGCCTCGGCCTCAAAATCACCTATGTCGTCGAGGAGATGCCCCTCGGCACCGCCGGCGGTGTCAAGAACGCCGCCTCCCATCTCAACGACACCTTTCTCGTCATCAGCGGCGACGCCCTGACCGACTTCGACCTCCAGGCCGCCGTCCAACACCACATCACCGTCGGCGCTCTCGCCACACTCGCCGTCTATCCCGTTCCCAATCCTCTCGAATATGGCGCAGTCGTCTGCGACGAGAGCGGTCGCATCACCCAGTTCATCGAAAAACCGGATTGGAGCGCCATCCGCTCCGACAGGGTGAACACCGGCATCTATGTGCTCGAACCGGCGGTTCTGGACTATATCCCCGACGGCGTCGCCTATGACTTTTCCACCGATCTCTTCCCCGATCTCTTGCACCGGGGGGAGCGGCTGCAAGCCTACGTGGCCGAGGGCTACTGGTGTGATGTCGGCACAATCAGCGAGTACATGCGCGCCAACGCCGACCTCATCAGCGGCAAAGTCTGGCTGCCCCGGCCGCTCGGCGATACAGCGCCTGTGGAGGCCGCCGAGCTTGTCAAGGCGGCGACGGACGACGGGCGAGATGCGCCCCTGCTTGCAGGCGTGCGCCAACGCGGCGATCTGATTCTGGGCGCCGATGTGGAGATCGCCGCCAGTGCGCGTATTGACGGGCCGGTCTATCTCGGCAACGGCGTAAAAGTCAAGGAGGGCGTGACGATCCAGGGGCCGTGCATAGTCCGCGACTACACCATCGTGGACCGGTATAGCCGCCTGGAGCACTGTGTCGTCTGGCGCAACACCTACATCGGCGAGACCTGCGAACTATTGGGGGCGATCGTCTGCCGTCAATGCAGTCTCAAGAACGGCACTATCGCCTATGAGGACGTCGTCATCGGCGACAACTGCGTGCTGGACGAGAACTGTGTTGTCCATCCCGATGTGAAACTGTGGCCGAATAAGCGCATCGAGCCCGGCGCAGTCGTGCGTGAGAGCATCATCTGGGGCAGTCGCGGCCGCCGCTCTCTTTTCGGCACAGCCGGCGTCAGCGGCGTCGTCAATGTCGATCTTACGCCTGAATTCGCCGCCAAGCTCGGCAGCAGCCTCGGCGCCAACCTCCCGCGCGGCAGTTACGTCGCCACCAACCGCGACTCTCACCGCAGTTCCCGCATGTTGATACGCGCCCTCATGAGCGGCCTGTCCAGCGCCGGCGTCGACGTCTGGGACCTCGGCGAAGTGCCCGTGCCCGTCGCCCGCCATTTCGTCCGAACGCACCCCTCTGCCGCGGCCGGCGTCCACTTCCAACTCAGCCCCCTCGACCAACGCGTCGTCGATATCCGTTTCATGAACAGCCGGGGCCTCGATCAGAGCCGGGCCACCGAACGCACCGTCGAACGCAGCTTCTCTCGCGAAGACTTCCGCCGCGCCTTCCTCGACGAAGTCGGACAGATCGAATATCCCGCCGACCCCACCGAAAGCTATATCGAGAGCTTTCTCGCCTGTGTTGACAGTGACCGCATCCGCGCAACGGTCACCCAGATCCATCCCCAAATCGTTGTCGACACCTCCCACGGCCTCGGCGGCGATACCCTGTCGACCATTCTCAATCGCCTCGATGTCGACTATCTGCCGCTGAATGGACCAAAACTGGGCGCCCTGCGCGATCAATTCCGCCATCAACTCCAGCATATGGCCAAAATCATGGGCGTCCTCGATGCCGGAGTCGGCGTCAAACTCGATGTAGGCGGCGAGAGGGTCTTTCTCATCGATGAGAGGGGCGCCGTGCTGGACGATCTGACTGCGGCGTTACTGATGTTGGAGTTGGCCATGTACGCCAATCCCGGCGCCAAGGTCGCGCTGCCGGCGGTTTTGCCGCGGGCCTTCGAAACCGTCGTGAACCGGCATGGCGGACAGATTGTCTACACCCAGAACGATCTGCGGGAACTGATGCGGGCGGCGGCCGAGGATGTGCTGTTCGCCACCGATGGGGCGGGCCACTTCATTTTCCCCGATCTGCAGCCGGTTTCCGACGGGCTGCTGGCGACCGTCCGGCTGCTCGAATATCTTGGCCTGCGTCAGGCAGCGGTCAGTGAAATTGTCGCCGACCTGCCGATGTTCTTTATGGCGCACCATCGGGTCGATTGCCCGTGGGAAGCAAAAGGAACGGTGATGCGCCTGCTGAATCAGAGCTACCATGGGGATGGCGTCGTCACGATCGATGGCCTGAAGATTCACCTCGGCACCGAGGAGTGGGTCCACATCGGCCCCAACCCCGAGCGCCCTTTATTCGAAATACGGGCCGAAGCCGGCGACCCGGAACGGGCCACTGCCCTGGTCAAAGAACACGGTGATCAACTTGTGCAGTGGATTGTGGCCAATGACCGGTAAGACGCCGGTGACAACCGCAGTGGATACGGGAGGGCACGCGCCCTAATCGTTCTTCAGTCCCGGGATGAACACCTTATGTAATTGGCTTTGGCTGACTGTGCTGCTGCCGCTACTGCTACTGCTGCTGCCGTTGCCGCTACTGCTGCCGCTACTGTCGCCGCTACTGCTGCTACTGCTGCTGCTGCGCACCCAGACTCGCAGCCGGTGGCTGCTCGAATAGTTGCCGGCATTGTCCTTTGCCCAGTAGCGGATACTGTGAATGCCGTCCTCGGAGATAGTGAACGGCTCACTGTACACTGCGACCGGTCCGTCGTTGAGGATATAGGCGATACCCCAGACGCCGCTGGTAGCGTCTTCGGCTTCGATGGTGATCTGGACCGGCCCGCTGAACAGCCCGCGCGCTGCACTTGTGGGCGTAGGGGTAGGACTCTGTTGATCGCCAGAGGTGTCGGCGTCCTCGTCGTTAGAGGTATCGGATGTCACCTGCACAGCCTGGGCCTGAACGGTAGGCGCCGTCAGGTCGACGCGCAGCACGCCGGAGTCACTTTCCCCCTGCAATCCGGATCGATCTTTGGCCTTAAAGCGCACAGTGTAGGTGCCGTCGGCAAGGTCGGCCAGAGACGCTGAGAGTTTCTGGGCGGCCAGGGGGTCGTTGGGCAGGCTGAAATGGGCCGTCTTCGCTTGGTCGTTCAGCAGCACCTCTCCGCTATTCGCGTCCAGCCCGCTGTTAAAGTCCTGCACAGGGACCGAAATCAGGGCAGGCAGTCTTGTCCACCAGCCTTGCAGGTGCTCCAAATCGCCGAACACCGGCGGCTGCTCACTGCCAAATTCGATCTGCTTGGTGACGACCGGGCTGGCATTTCTGGCGGAATCGAACGCGATCGCGGAAACCGTTGACATGCCGCTATTGGGAAGCTGCCAATCGATCGTCGTTCTTGTTGATATGTTCTGCAACTGCCACAGCTGTACCCGGTCCAGGGCTAGGTCCACCTCTCCGAACCATTTCACGCGGAACTCGATCCCCTCGGCCGGGTTGAACAGATGAAAATCGACGGGGATCTCGACGTATTCGTCCGCGTCGGTGAAGTCACTCGGCCAGATGTCGCGCAAGCCCAGGCGCTCAGTTCCGCCCTTGTCGGTCACATCCAAATGAGCGATTGGCTGATCCGGCAGCACATTGTCGTCATCGTCGTCGTCAGGTTCACCCCGACGTAGCCGGAAAAGGACGCGATAGGTGGCACCGTGGGGGATGTCGGTTGCGTATGGCCCGTACCACCAGCCCAGCTCGTGGTCATCGGCGCGCGCTTCCCTGGCGCGATTGCCATCGGCGGCGGCATCATCGACAACCTCCCCGGTGGTGCTGTGGAGATTTTCCCCCTGCCAGATCCAATTATTGCTGAGGAAGATACTGGCGTCCTGTTCCGGTACGGCGAGCGTAAGGGTGGCCCTCTGCACCTCTACCACCGATGGCGCCTCGAATGTCGGCGCAGAAGGTGCGTCCCAGTCGATCTCCAATGATTTCTGCTCTTGCAACGCATTGCTGAGCGTCAGCGAAATCGTGATCGCACTGCCGCTCGTGAGATCGGCGCTGCGCAGCCAGACCGCGCGGATGGGCAGCGAGTCCGGGCCCGGGTCGAGGTCTACGGTGCCCGAAAGAGGCTCCGAGGGCACGAGGGCGCCCCAGCGCAGACCACCGGCCGGGAAAAAGCCTTTCAGGGACAGGCCGGTAATGCCACCGATCGCCTGCGTCGGTTGGCTGGCATTCTGCAATGTGACGTCTGTGTAGTAGTGGCCGAGAATCTGGCGATAGGTCTGGCCGGCAAGGGCCCGCCGGACCCCGCCCCACTGGCTGAGGCCGTAACCGTGGCCCCAGCGCGCTTCACCGAGGCCGGTCTCGTCCGGCACCGCCTGCAGATAGGGCACTGCCGGATTGGTAAGCGTTGGATGGCCGTTCTTGGCGCTGTACATGGCAATAATCGGCGCGGCGGTGCTGTCCCCTGTATAAGCCAGGTATTGGCCTGCTGTTTTGCTGACCGCCGCATCTGTGGAAGAGAAGCGATTGTTGCACATCATCTGAAAATTGGCCCAGTCGGTCACGTCATAGTAGCGTCGCCTGCGCAAGATCTGGTACCAGGCATAGGTGCGGGTGGCGACGGCCTGGGCGGCCAACGCTTCCGCTGACCAGGAGATGGGAATCTCCGCGGGGACGGAGCGGGCCACATATTCTTCGAAAGGGATGACGTCCACCTGCCAGTCGGGAACGTTGCGGCAGTTGTTTTCCGGGTGGTGGGCCACCCGAATCGTCTCCGGGTAGGTGACCGCCGTGATCTCCACCGCTGCCGCTTCCACTTCAGCTGGATTGTCGTCCGGCAGCAGGTTCTCATCGCGTATGATCGATCTGTTGGCGGCGTCGTAAATGGCGGGCCGAATGCTGTTGGCATCGAGTTGATCGAAGCGGAGCCGGTTGCTGCGCCCCGTCTGCCAGCGCGGGTTGTGGCCGGGGATACGCTCGCGCACCCGGCCGGTGGCGCGTTCTATCACATAGATTTCAGCCAGGCCGATCGTCTCCGTTCCCGCGGGTACAACCGTTATCGCCATGAGGGTGCCGTCGGGGCTGATGCGGGGTCTGCCGTAATGGGAACCGGCGCGTTCCAACACAACCTGCCCGTCTATGGTCAACGTCTGGAAACTGGGGGGACCGGAGATCCGTATATCGCTCGGCAGCCCGCCATCACCATTGTTTTGCGGGGCAAGCACCAGCGACGGCGCCACGCGTGCGCCGACAATGTAGAGGCATACACCAAACAACGCTATGAGGAGGCTGATGAAAAGGAGGCGGCGAATGGGAGATCCTGACAGCATGACTGCAGTGGCTGGTGATTGGTTGCTTGTGTCCGATGGTGTGGGCTATCCCCAAGCTGCTAACCACTATTGTAACAGGAACGCAACAAATTTTGCATTTGGCTTTGCGGCAAGATGGGGGGTAAAATCGCAAGCGTGAGGGTTTCTATGCCAATGCGACCCCCAACTTCGGGTCGCCGGACATCCCGGACCCGTGACGGGCGGCGGACATGTCAGAGATCAATTGGGTGAACGATGATTTCCGCATCCCGATCCTATCCTCTTCTCCATTGGAAACCCAAAAACTCGGCGAACTGCTGGGGCGGACGATCTGTCGTCCGTGGCTGCCTGGCATCGGCGACCGGCCGCGAACTGCTGGCGCTGTGATCGGTCTCGTAGGCGAACTGGGTGCTGGCAAAACCACTTTTGCGCAGGGTCTGGCCAGGGGACTGGGGGTGCAGGCGCACATCACCAGCCCTACATTCACTCTGATCAACGAATATACGTCCCCGACTGAAAACGTGCGCCTGTTCCACATGGACAGCTACCGGCTGGCGGTAAACGAAGATACCCTTGCCAACGAGATATACGGGTTGGGCATGGATGAGATTTTCGATGCCGTCGAGGAGGAGTCGTTCGACAACGGGGGGCACCCACTGGACCCTGCTGCCATGCGCCATGTCGTTGTCGTTGAATGGGCTGATCGACTTGGCGACCTGCTGCCGGTCGACCGCCTGATGCTCCGTTTCGACAGCGGCGCAGACGGGCAAACACCAATGGCCGAAGGCTTTTGCGACAGCACCCGCGTGCACTTGCAAAATCCTGAGACTGATCAGGCGCGGCTGGCTTGTGAAGCATCTGGCGACTGGCCGCGAGCCACAGACCACGACGGTTACGAGCGGATGTTGTGCTTCTGCGCCACCGGCCCGCGCAGTAGGGCCTTGCTGTCGGCGCTGCGGACAGCAGTGGCCACCGGCCAGTGGCGGGGGACCGGTTGTTGACCACGAACTGCTGGGATGGAGACGCCGATGGGGTCCGATAGCAGCCAGGTGAAGCACTGGATGACCCCGGATCCGCATACCTGCTACAAAGAGGATTCCCTGGCCGATGCCCGGGACCTCATGGCAGAGCATCGCTGTCGCCGTCTGCCGGTCGTGGATGAGAACGGCCACCTGATCGGCATTGTAAGCCTCGGTGACCTGCGGCAGGCGGCCCCGTCCAGTGTCACCACGCTGAGCCTGTTCGAGATCAACTATTTCTGGGCGAAGCTGCCAATCAGCGATGCCATGACCGCCGATCCCGAAACGGTTGCGCCGGACAGTTCGATTCATATCGCCTGTCGTCTGATGCTGGACTACAGAATCGGCGGGCTGCCCGTGGTTGTAGAACGTAAAGTCGTCGGCATCTTCACCACGACCGACGTATTGCGGTATGTTGTCGAGCACTCTTCCTAGAGTGGCCCGAGAGGGCCGATCGGTCACCGCACTATGGAGTCATCAATGCACCGCAGACTGGTAAGCGAAATCATGAGCGCGCCGGTGATCACGATTGATCCGGACGCGCTTGCTGTGGATGCCGCGGGGTTGATGGAGGAAAACAATGTGCGCCGCATCATTGTGATCGATCCCGACGGCTACATGTGCGGGATCGTCACAGACGCCGATGTTCTGGAGGCGGAGACCGCTGAAAGCGTGGTCAGCCCCTACGATCCGGGCTTCGATGAGGAGTGGCTGACGGTGCGGGATGTGATGACGGCCGACGTAATTACAATCGGGCCGGAAGCATCGGTCGGCCAGTTGGTGGAGAAGTTGATGGAGACCAAGATCGGCGGCGTTCCCGTGGTTCAGCCGACAGGCCCCCGCGGCGGGCGGCTCCTGCCCGTCGGCATTGTTACCGAGACCGATATTTTTCGACTGATCAGCGAAGCGTGGCGCGCCGACGAAGCGTCGAACACCAGTGATTCGTGAATCTTACCCACCACTGGGCAACTAGCCACTGGCCACCGCGGTTCGCCAATCCGCCGGCGTGTCCACATCAGCCAGCCAGTGGCCCGGCGTCTCGATCGCGCTTATGTCCGCCGCGTGCCGTTGCAGCAGCGCCCCCCCGCCCCGGTCGCCCTCAACCCGTTTCAACAGATCGAAGTAACGCCGGTCAAAGAGCGCCGGCGCGCCGCGTATGGCCCCGCCCACCGCCACAGCCGCCAGATCGCTGCCGCCGCGCCATGTTTGCCACAGCCGGCGCAGGAGCGCCGCCGGCAGACGGGGTTGGTCCACGGGTAGAAACAGGGCTGCCTCACACGCGGACGGCAGCGCCTCCACCGCGACGCGCACGGATCCCGCCTGGCCGGCCTGCCACGCCGGGTTGAAGACAATACGCAGACGTCCGCCGGTGTCGCGACGCAGAGGCTCCAGCGCGGCCTCTACCTGCTCGCTGACCGCGCCGCTGATCACGATCACTTCGGACGCGCCGCTCTGGAGCGCGATGCGGGCGGCGCGCGTTACCAGCGGCTCGCCTTGCCAGCGCAGCAACTGTTTCGGCTGTCCCATCCGCCGGCTTGCTCCCGCGGCCAGCACGATCGCCGTCGTCGCTCCCCAGCGCTCGCGAATGGCCGCTTGGCTCGCCAGCCCCAGCGCGCCGATGAGCGCCGGCTGATTCTGCTGCGACAACCGCTGCGCGATCAGCCGGGCAGCCGCCAGCCTGGGAGCGCTGTCTGCCTTGTTCAGAAGCGGCATCAGTTTCGCTCCCCCGGTTGCCCGAACTGACCACTGATCACTGGCCACCGGCCACTGCCGTTCACTCTCTCCTCGGACGTAAGGCTCGACCAGAAGCCGGCCGATCATGCACGGCGTCAGGCGCGTTGACGCGTCCTCTTCTTGCAGGAGCGCGCGCACCTGTTCGGGCCGGTGTACGTATGGTTCGGCCAGAGGCAGCCCCAACGCATCGAGACCGGCGACCGGAACCAGATAGGTCGTGCAGTCGGGGATGACCGGCTCGTGGGGCGCGGGCGCCTTCACCGGGCGGCGGCGGCTGCCATCGCCTTCGACAACGATCAGGCTGATGCCGAGATCACCGGCCCGCGCGGCCAGCGCATCCACAACTTCCGGCGGCAGGCCCTGGCGTTTGGAACCTGTCGGAGAGGCGGCTGTTGGATTGCCTCCTGCTTCAGCGGACCGGACACTGGATGGCGACCAGATCAGGCAGTGCCCGTGCTGCGCCAGCTGTGCTTCCAGCGCAGCCCAGTCAACTGCGTCAGTCCTGTCCGGCTTTACTTCAAGACGGACAGGCGCCTGCTCCGCCTGGGCCGCGAAAATATGGGTGGTCGTGGTGGTGACGACGCGGCGGCCGCCCGCAACGGCCTCTTCTGCCAGCCGAAAGAGCGCGCTCGTCTTGCCCCCGGCGCCGACCAGTGTGACAACCGAGAGTTCATCGCGCGGCAGGCGCAGAGCATGATGGAGTTGCATGATGGATTTGAATGGAAAACCGATGTTGCCGAGCGTTAGTGCCGTTGCTGACCACTAACCACTGACCACTAACCACTGGCCACTAACCACTGGCCACTAACCACTGCCTGCCGTCTGGCCCCAGTGACCGTCGATCTCCATCTCGCCGTCTCGCATCGCCAGCAGCAATGCGTCCTGATCGACCGGCAGGGCCAGACAACGAACGCCCACGGCGTTGCAGATGGCGTTGGTGATCGCCGGGCTGATGGGAATCGAACTGATCTCGCCCACGCCCTTGGCGCCATACGGCCCATCTGCGGTCGGATGTTCGACGATGTGGCTGTTCATATGCGGCGTCATCTTGATGCCCGGCATTTTGTACTGGCCCAGGCGCTCGGTCCAGGGGATGCCGTCTTCGACGATATAGTTTTCGGTCAGGGCGTTGCCGATGCCCATTACGATTCCGCCTTCGATCTGGCCGACAAGGCTCAGGGGGTTGATGGCGCGGCCCACATCGTGGGCAGAGATCACCCGCTCTACAGCTACCTCGCCGGTTTCGGTATCCACGCTCACCAGCGCGGCGTGAACCGCGTACGAGAAGGCGAAGTGCATATCGCCGCCTGTCCCCAGCGGCTGCGTCTGCGGCGCCCAGTATTCATAGCGGATCTTCGGCAAACGGTTTTCGGCCAGCAGGGCGTTGACCGCATCGGCGAAAGAGATGCTGCGGATGGACTGTGGCAGAACCTTTCCCGCACTGCCGTTCGCGCCGTTGGCGCCTTCCACCGGCAGCTCCGCCCCGTACATCTGCGCCAAGCGCTTCTCATCCACATAAGCCAGCCCCTCATGGAAGGCGATGACATCCGGGGGCGTGTCGAATTTCTCGGCGAGAACGGTCTGCATCTGTTGGCGCATGGCCCGCGCCGCGAGGCGGGCGGCGTTGCCGCTGACATAGGTCTGGCGGCTGGCGGTGGAGGGGCCGCCGTCGGGGGTCAGGTCTGTGTCCATTACGGTTACAAGCACCTTTTCGAAGGGCAGGCCCAACTCCTGCGCGGTGCAAGCCGCCAACACACCGACGAGATTCTGCCCCATCTCGGCGCTGCTGGTGCGGATCGCCGCGGTGCCATCGGGAAAAACTTCTACCTCGGCCTCCGACTTGTCCGGCGCGCCGCCGCCCAGACCGGTATTCTTGTAGCCGGCGGCGATGCCCCAGGCGAAACGCTTGCTGCCGATCTGAACGGGAGTCCAGGGGTCGGAAAACAATGAACTCGGACCACCGGCCTCGGTATTTCTGATATCTTCCTCCACTATGTCAAGGCATTCGAGCAGCCCCACGCTCTCGCTCAGTTCCTGGCCGGTGGCGGTCTCGGCGCCGACGCGCATCACGTTTTTGCGCCGCAACTCTGCCGGGTCCATGTCCAGTTCTGCCGCAAGAATGTCGAGATTGCTCTCCACGGCAAAGGCCGACTGGGTGACGCCAAAGCCGCGGAAGGCGCCACTGGGCGCGTTGTTTGTGTACATGGCGTAGCAGTCGATCTTGGCGTGGGGCATCACGTATGGGCCGGTGGCATGGGTGGTGGCGCGGGTCATCACTTTCTCGCCCAGGCTGGCGTAGGCGCCGCTATCGCCGTAAAGTTCCGCCTCCACAGCCAGCAGCGTGCCGTCGCGCCTGGCGCCCGTCTTGATGCGGATGATGGTGCTGTGACGTTTGGGGTGGAAAATCAGGCTCTCGTGCCGGCTGTAGAGAATTTTGACCGGGCGGTCCGTCACCTGCGCGGCCAGCGCCGCATGGATCTGTCCGGCGATGTCCTCCTTGCCGCCGAAGCCGCCGCCCATCAATGTGCCGATGACGCGCACTTCCTCGTCGGCCAGGTCCAGGCTCTTCGCCACCTGCCGCCTGTCGCTGTATGGGATCTGGCTGCCCACATAGACGGTCAGCTTGTCGCTCTCGTGGTCGGAGGCGGATTTCTCCTGGTTGGAGGGGGGACGGGTCCCGTTGTAACCCGCCGGCACCGCCAATGCGCACTCCGGCTCCAGGAAGGCGTGCTCGGTCATCGGCGTGCGGTAGGTGCGCTCGATGATGATATCGGCTGCGGCGAACCCTTGCTCCACGTCACCCTGCCGCACCTTGATATGCTTGAGCAGGTTGCCGTTGGGACGGTCCGGGTGCAGTTGGGGCGCGTCCGGCTGCAACGCATCCCGCGGTTCGGTGACCGGCGGCAGCACATCGTAATCCACGCGGATCAGCGCCAGCGCCTGCTGCGCGATCTCCGCCGTCTCGGCCACCGCCAGCGCAATCGGGTCGCCTACATAGCGGGCCGGATAGGGGCCGCCGGCGAAGACCGGCCAGTCGTTTTCGACCAGCCCGTGGCGTGGGTCGCCCGGCACGTCGGCGTAGGTCAGCACGGCGTGGACGCCGGCCAGCGCGCGCGCCGCGTCCGCGTCGACTTCACGAATATTGGCGTGGGGGTGTTCGCTGCGCAGCGTTGCGCCGAACAGCATGCCGTCGAAGGTGTAGTCATCGGTGTAGCGCGCCGCGCCGGTCACCTTGTCGACCGCGTCCGGTCGTTCCAGTGGTTGACCGATCTGCGCCAGCGGCGCCATCACCGGCGGCAGCTGCGCGTCCGGCATCGAACCGGTGCGAATATACTCGCCGGCGGCCTTCACCGAGCTGATGATCGCGGTGTAGCCGGTGCAGCGGCAGTAGGTGTCCTTCAAGCACCCCTTTATCTCCGCATCGGTCGGGTTCGGGTTCTCGTCCAACAGCGTCTTGGCCTGCATGATGAACCCGGGCGTGCAGAAGCCGCATTGCGTCGCCCCGTGGCGGATGAAGGCGGACTGGAGAGGATGCAGCTCGGGCGCGCGGCTGGAGGCATCCTGGGAGCACGGTTGGGTTTGGGCCAGGCCTTCGATCGTCAACACCTGCGCGCCCTGCGCCTTGAACGCCGGGTAGATGCAGGAGTCGACCGACTGGCCGTCGACGATGACGGTGCAGCAGCCGCATTCGGCCTCATCACACCCGATCTTGGTGCCGGTCAGCCCGAGGTCGTAGCGCAAGACCTCGGCCAGATAGCGGCTGGGCGGTACATCGAGAGCGCGCTCCGTGCCATTGACGGTCAGGGTAAGTTGTGTCACTTATGTGCTCCTGTTCGCGTGAACATTGGTGGCTCGTGACGGGACGCTCTCTGGGCCACAGACAGCCGGCCGCTGAAAACTGCAGTCACAGATGATTCAGATACAGCTGTGGATCGTTCAGAAATCCTCGCGTCACGCTCAAGTGCTCCAATGTCTCCCAAAGCACGGGCTGGGGCGGCGACTGGTCGAAATTAAGGATCGTGGCCCCGGGGTAGGCCATCAGGATCGGTGAGTGGGTGGCGATGATAAACTGGGCGTCGCGGGCGACCATCTCTTTCAGCAGGGCGAGCAGCCCCATCTGGCGCAGGGGCGAGAGGGGCGCTTCCGGTTCATCCAGCAGATAGAGGCCGTTGGGCACGAAGCGGGCCTGAAATAGGGTCAGGAACGCCTCTCCGTGCGAGCGTCCGTCGAGCCCGTCGCCATAGCGCTCTTCAATGGCGGCCAATTGGCCGGTGTAAGGCATCTTCGCCATGCCCTTGGCGAAGTCGGAGCGGCCGGCGTACTCCGCGTCCACGTTGGCCATCTCCGTCTGCAGTTCCGCCTGCATCTGGGCGATGCGCTTGGCAAAGCCGAAAAAGTCCTCGGCCCGCAGGTAAAATCCCCGTCCGGTGCTTTTGGTCCAGCCCAGGCGCAGATGTTTGGAAAGCTGCCGCACTGCCGCCAGCGATGGATCGCGGCCGGCCTCCTCCGCGCCCACGGTCGGCAGGCGCACGGTGGTGGCCAATGCTTCGAGAAAGGTGGATTTGCCGCTGCCGTTTTCGCCCACGAGAAAGGTCACCGAACTCTCGAAGTGAACCTTCTCCAGCCGGGCGATGACCGGGACGTTGTAAGGGAATGCACCTTCTTGGGGGAAAGAGGGCCGCTTTTCTACTGAGGTGAGGTGGATTATAGCCCAGGCGCTCCTGCATCACCGCGGGAACAGCGGCTATCGATCGGTTGCTGCATTGGCTACGCATCCTCCGGGCCTGTTGGCGCGTCATTCATGCGCGCCCGCTCCACAGCCGCGTGCAGCACTCTCCTCAGCAGCACGCCAATCATCTCGCGGCGATACTCTTGGGACGCCCGGTACTTGCTGGTACGCAGCCTGGCCTGCCCCTGGGCCGCGGCAACGGCTTTCTCCACGGCCGCGTCGTCAAAAGCATTGGCTGTCGTCAAGGCCTCCTCCGCGTCGCTGGCGCGAAAGGGGGTCGGGCCGGCAGGCCCTATCGCGATCGCGGCATCCTCAACCCGGCGCAGCTCTGCATCCAATCGGACTCTGGCGGCGATGGCCAGGACCGGCAGCGCGACGCCCTGGGGCCGCATGATGCGGTCGAAGGCGTTGCCTGCGCGCGCCGCGGTCGGTCGAAAGCGGAACGCGTGCAGCATCTGATCGGGGGCCAAGCGGTTGCGGCCGGGGCCGGCAAAGATGGAGAGTAGCGGCTGCCACGTATGCAGGGCGCCGTGCGCGCCGTGCGCGGCGACCTCGACTTCAGCTTCTAACGCCAGCAGACCGATCGTCCCGTCCGCGGCCGGCAGGGCGTGGGCCACATTCCCGCCCAGCGTCGCCACATTGCGCACCTGCGGCCCGCCGATGACGCCGCAACTTTCGGTCAGGCATCTGGCCTGGGCGCGCAAGAGCGGGCTGACTTCGATCTGTGTATGGGTGATCCCTGCGCCCAGCACGATCCAGCCGTCCTCCTGCGCGATGCGGTCAATGCCGGTGATCTTTGTCACATCCACCAGCACTTCGGCCGCAGCGGTATGTTCGGTCTCCATATCGAGGATCAGATCTGTGCCTCCGGCGATGATGCGGGCCTTGTCTTTGTGCTGGTGAAGCAGTGAAAGCGCTTCAGCAACGGTTGTAGGCGTGTGGTAGGCTCGCCACCGGCGCATAGGGAATTCCCCGATGAATGAATGAAAAAATTACACGGAGTATAGCACAGAGCACCCCCTTTTGGAAACGGGCCGACACTGGGGGTGCATCCCAAAATGTTGTACCATTGCGATACGTCTTTTCAGCCGACGAGAACAGACCCACAGCATAGGAATCGACCCATCGCCTGCAATCCTGTCCATCCACAAATCCTGAAAATCCTGCTTCAGACAACGTTTGCCCAAAAATCTGGGCCGCACCCGACACTGGGGTGCACTCGGCAGAGCAGAATTGGGGTCCTTGACAGACAGGGCAATCGCGAACCTTAAGTTTTCGGCCACTTTCACCTACCTGATGGATGAATTGGGCAAGATTCAGACGCCATCCAGGTGAAATCGGGGCCGTCAATGCTCGTTTCCTGCTGGAATTAGCGGACAATCCGCTACTATCACGAAGTTCGCGATAGCCCTGCCTTGACAGACCGGGGAGATATCAATACTATTATATATGCTTGAAACAGAACCTCGTCTGGTTCCCTCTTTACAACCCCAAAGGAGAGTAAAATGAAACCACAACTGCGTGTCATGGTACTTGCGGCACTCTTCGCCCTGCTGATTTCCATGATCGTGGCTTGCGGCGGTGCAGCGCCCCAAGCCGAGGAAGAGGCAGCCGAGCCTGAACAGGCGGCTGCGGCTGAGAGTACGGAGCCGGAGACAGCTTCGGTCTATAACGAAGCCCCCATGCTGGCCGAGATGGTCGCTAGCGGGGATTTGCCGCCGGTCGATGAGCGGCTGCCGGCAGAACCGCAGGTGATTGAACCGGTGGAGCGGGTTGGCACATACGGGGGCACGCTGCGCTTCGGAGAAGTCAATCCGATCAACCTCTGGAGCTTTGCTACCCTGCGTATGAACGGGCTATTCCGCTATGACTTCAGCAACACCCAGGTCTTCATGGACATCGCCAAAAGTTTCAGTTTTTCCGACGACTACAAAACCCTGACCATAGAACTGCGGGAGGGCCATAAGTGGTCGGATGGAGAGCCGTTCACGGTGGACGATATATTGTTCGCCTGGGAAGATGTCGCGCTGAACGAAGATCTTTCCCCTGCCGGGCCGAGGTCGATCTGGCGCGCCGGAGGTGAGCCGGCAGTCTTCACCAAGATCAGTGACACGGTGGTTGAAATCAGCTTCTCTGTGCCGTACCCGATCATCATGAATTACCTGGGTCGCACAGGCGTGGCCACCGACAACAACGTCATCATGCCCAAGCACTGGCTGAAGCAGTGGCACATCGACTACAACCCCGATGCGCAACAGCTGGCCGAGGATGAGGGATTTGAGACTTGGATGCAGGCCTTCAAATTCCACAACAGACCTCCGAACAACTTCCGGATCGACGGTCCTACCCTCTGGGCCTGGCAGAACGAACAGCTCACCAGCAACCGCGCCATCGTTGTGCGCAATCCGTACTTCCACCAAGTGGACACTGCCGGCAACCAGTTGCCCTATATTGATCGCATCGAAGCAGTGATCACGGGCGACAAAGAGGTGCAGACCCTCAAGGCCAGCGCCGGCGAGTTCGACTTTGAGACCTATTACATCGACATGAAGGATATGTCGGTCTTCCAACAAGGCGCCGAGCAAGGGAATTACCGTGTGGAGTTTGCGCAGAATCTCTTCTCCGCCGAGTTGGGTCTGATGCCCAATCGCACCGTCAAAGACCCGGTTCTGAGGGAGTTGTTCAACAATCGGGATTTCCGCATTGCCATGTCGATCAGTATCGACCGCGAGGGCATGAACGACACGCTATTCTTCGGGTTGGGCAGGCCGTTTCCCGCCACCGTCAATCCGGGTTTGAGCTTCTTCAAGGAGGAGTGGGCCACGACCCACGCCGAGTATGACCCGGAGCGGGCCAACGCGCTTCTCGATGCAATCGGCCTGACCGAGCGGGACAGCGAGGGATACCGTCTGCGACCCGACGGCGGAGGCCGGCTGAGCATGCTGATCCACGTCGGTGTATCGGAAGGCCCCAAGATTGCCATGGCTGAACTGGTCCGGGATGATTGGGCCGAGGTCGGGCTTGAGGCAATTGTCGACAACATGGGAGAGCAGGGCGGACTGTTTTCGCAACGATTAGCCACCAATGATCTGCAGATTCCAACCTGGCATCTGGACAGAAACGCGTTGTTCGGTCGCTCCCTCGGCAGCAATTATGCTGTCGACCAGACCTCTTTCTGGACCGGAACGTGGAAGGACTGGTTCCGGACCAATGGCGAGGAAGGCGAGGAACCACCGGAGGAGATCAAGCGGCAGAGAGAGATCTTTGAGCAGTACAAACTGACCGCGGTCGGCACCGAGGACTTCGATAAGTATGGCGCGGAGTACTATGAGTACTTCACCAGCGAAATCCCGATGATCGGCACCATCGGTTTTACACCGCGGCCGGTCATCATCAGCAATCGACTCCACAACGTGCCCTTAGAGGGCGCCGCCTGGATCTCGGACAACAATTTCTACGCTCCGTTCGTGCCTTCACAGTGGTTTATTGAAGAATAGGGCATAGCGAAAAGAACAGTGCAACAGTGCAACACCCTGTTTTCGCCAAGTGCTGAGACAGGGTGTTGCAACTGTTCGTCTGACCAACCGAGGAATCGACCAAGCAACGGGGTGGGAAACGGCCCTTTTCAAATCTGCCACTCTCCGTTAATATTCGATTCCAATCAGGAAAACGATCAGAGAGCTGCCGCGAACTGATTCGTCTGCGATTGTGAGGGCCTGCTGCGCAGATGGAGGGAGAAGGGGTACCTGCTCCGGATCGATGCGCGTTGTTGCCTCTCCCAGCTGACAGCCGTGCGCGACAGCGCTCCAAATTAGTCAGCCTATTACTTTGTATCACTTCCATCAGAAGACAGAGAAAGGAGAGGCCGGGATCGCCTTGTGATTTTCCCGCGCCGATTTCATAATGGCTCAACCATACAAAAAGGTGACAAAGCCGATACGTTTGGGTCTGATTGGTTGCGGTGGTATCGTGCGCCTCAACCATATTTCGGTATATCTTGCCCTGCCGGATTCTG
Organism: Caldilineaceae bacterium; assembly: GCA_965221345.1. Lineage (GTDB taxonomy): Bacteria > Chloroflexota > Anaerolineae > Caldilineales > Caldilineaceae > Bin5. The sequence goes on along the minus strand of CBDCSD010000002.1, from coordinate 1,167,303 downwards.
TGAGCGTGGACGCGTTGGCCGATCCGGTCCCCGACAACCTCGAGTATGCAGGAAACACGCTTGAAGTGCCGCCGGCGCAGAGATATGCCGACTATCGCGACATGCTGGACAAGGCCGAAATCGACGCGGTTTCGATCGCCACACCGCACGCCCTTCACGCTGAACACGCCATTCACGCGGCCGAGGCCGGCGTAGCGGTCATCTCCGAAAAACCGATGGCCACCTCGCTGGAGGAGGCAGATGCGATACTGGATGCAGTCAACCGCAACGGTGTACCCTATGCCATCATGCATAACCTGCTTTTTACCTTGCCCATGCAGGAAGCGCTGAGCCAACTGCGAACGGGGAAGGTGGGGAAGCCAATCTTGGGTCGCGGTCAGTGCATGGGGATGAAACCGTCTGACTTTGGCGGCGATCATGCCAATCCTGCGATGGCTTGGCGCGCCCAAAAGGCGGTCGGCGGTGGATGTATCATTGATACCGCCTATCATGAGATCTACTCGGTCGAAGCACTGATGGGTTCGCCGGTCCGATATGTTGAAGCCAGAGTAAAAACGATGCACTTTGATATCGATGTCGATGATCTCGCCATCATGCTGTTTGAACATGAGGATGGGGCCGTGTCCACGGTATCGGCATCATGGTGTTCGCCGGCGATAACACCTGAACGGGGGCGCTGGTGCGAAGTGCACACGAGCGACGGATCGATTCGCGTGTATCATCGCGACGAGGAGCCGTTCTGGCACTACAACGGCGAGGAAGGCGGCTGGAACTCTCTGGATATACCCGAACCGACAGTGAAAGAGAACCCGGGCGTTGGCGGTCACTTTGGATGCTACGCCGCAACATTCGAGGCGCTCGCCAGCGGATCGGAAATGCCGGTGACCGGTGAACAGGCGCGGCACAATCTGGCCATTATCGAAGCGGCGCGGCAGGCAACCGGCGAACGACGCGCGATAGGAGTTGAGTGAACATGCGACTTTATATAGATGTACACTGTCATATCGGTACGACCATCACCTACGATCCTGCTGTAGGGCAGACCACCGGTCGCTGTCTGGCCCGCATGGCTGCCACGGGTGTTGTCTCGGCCGTCGTAGGGCCGACCGCGGTCGGTTCGTCGCAGGTCAGGGGGGTGCTGGACACGAAAGACCAGAACGGGATCATCGTAAGGGCCTGCCGCCAGTTTCCCGATCGATTTCCCATCGGCCTGGCCCTGATTGAGTTGCGCCACGGCCAGGTTGGGGTAGATGCCTTGGAAGAGACGCTGGTTGAAGGTGGTCTCAAGGGCATTATGTGGCATCCATCCGGCATGACCTTCGAAAGACAGCTTTATCCTTTTCTCGAAGTTGCATCACTCGGGGGCGGGCTCTGCCTTCTGCATGAAAGTGCGGCTCGGACCGCAACCTATGCGCAGCGATTTCCCAACCTGGTCTTCATCGTCCATGCCGGGGTCGAAGAGGAATTTGAGCTGTGCAAGCCGTTGGATAACGTCTGGTTTGAAATTGTACAAAGACCCATAGGCTCCAAATCGGACTGGGACCTGCCGCAACTGATCAACGAGCTCGGCAGCGAGCGGATTCTCTTTGGCACTGACCTGCCCTACTACGATTATCGTATCCTGCAGGCACAGTTGGAAGCCGCAGATATTGACGAGACAACGCGCGATCGTATCGCTTTCCATAACGCCGTGACTCTCATCCAGAGTTTGCGCCCCGACTGGGAACCGCCCCGGGACACCGCCGCCTCGCCGCAGAACTATACCCATGAAGAGCTGTGGGATCCCAAAGAGGCCGGAAGCGAAAGGTTGCTATAGAGGCTGATTCAGGCGCTGCGGAACGACTCCGGCATTGTTTCGACACGATTTTCCATCCTCATCGAGTGAAATCAAATTGAATGACGAAGTTGTCAATTGGCAAGTCTTTCGTCGAAGACGGCCAGGAAAAGGGTCTTACAAAGTAGAGAGGAAGCTGCAATGAAATTTGCCCTACTCGGTCACTCAGGACATCTGACGTACTACGAGCAGATGTTGCAGGATCTGCCTGACGTTGAGGTGGTCGCTGTCGCACTGGCGATGCCGGGCGAAACCCTGGACTCTTTCGCCAACGCCCCGGGCGTGACGTCAGAGACAAACAGATATGCCGAGTATGAGAAAATGTTGGATGAGGAATCGCCGGATCTGGTCCAGATCTGCGTTCCACCCCAGCAGGTTCCGGGATTCACCGAGCTATGCCTGAAACGCGGCATCGCCGTCATGACGGAAAAACCGCTGGCGATGGATCTGGCTACGCTTTCCCGTCTGTACACTGTGGCCAGTGAGGCAAAGACCCCGCTGGCGGCGCTACATGGCTATCGCAGAATGAAATGGTTTGAGGCGGTTCGCGATGCCGTACACGCCGGTCTGATTGGCGAGCCTCTGGGCAGCTTCAGCCAGATCTCCTACCGTTGGGGGGCCAGGCGGGCCGATCATTTTCGCTCGCGCGAGACCTTTCCCGGCATCGTTCCTTTTGTGGGCGTTCATGTCGTCGACTGGCTCGTGTGGTCACTGGGCGATGTATTCACAGAAGTTACCGGCTGGGAAACCGCAGCCGCCCATCCGGACTATCCGGCCTGTGCCAGCCAGGCCGGTTTTCTGCTGCGAATGCGTAACGGCGGGGTCGCGACCGTGGTGCTGGACTTTCTACGTCCTTCGAACGCGCCCAGCCATGGCGATGAGCGGATAATGATTTCGGGTACAGCGGGCGTTGTGGAGAGCATTGCCAATGAAGAGACCGCAAAGCTGATCAGCGAACAGGCTGGGGTATGCAACCTCGAGATTCCCGACACACCGAACTGGTACACGGCGTTCGTCCGCTCAGTTCAGGACGGATCTTTTTCCGGCGTTGAGGAACTCTTTCGGATGACTGAGATTGCTCTCAAAGCCCAGCAGTCGATAGATGAAGGAGAGAGAATTTCACTGTTGCAGTCTCCTTACGAGAGGAAGAAATGATTGGTTATATCGCCCAAAGACTAATCTACGCGGTTGTTACTTTCTTATTCCTGAGCGTAGTTGTGTTCATTATCATACAACTGCCTCCTGGCGATTTTCTGACAAGCTACGTCGCGCGCCTGGAACAGGAGGGAAGCATCATCGATGAGGCTGAAATCGAAGCTCTCAAGCGGGATTATGGTCTTGAAGCCACCCCTATCGAACAGTACTTTCGCTGGTTTGGGCGATTTGTGCAGGGTGAAATGGGCCGATCTTTCGAATGGAACCAGCCTGTGGAAAGGCTGCTGAAAGAACGTTTGCCTTACACAATATTGCTCTCGATGATCACCCTGTTCTTCACCTATGTGGTTGCCGTGCCGATCGGGATTTACGTCGCCACCAATCAGTATGGCATCAGCGATTATCTGTTTTCCGTGTTAGGTTTCGCTGGGTTGGCAACACCGAATTTCATGCTGGCTCTTATCCTCATGTTCCTGTTTTTCAAATACTTCGGCCTTAGCGTGGGCGGCCTGTTTTCCTCGGAGTATGCCTTGGCCCCGTGGAGCCTGGGCAAGGTATGGGATCTCTTCACCCATCTCTGGGTGCCTATCATCGTCATCGGTACGGCAGGAACGGCAGGAATCATTCGCGTCATGCGAGGCACCTTGCTGGATGAATTGAACAAACAATATGTCATCACCGCCCGAGCCAAGGGCGTTGCCGAAGGGAAGTTGTTGTTCAAGTACCCGGTGCGCATGGCTATCAATCCGATCGTCAGTACGGTTGGTTGGCAACTGCCGCGCATCGTTTCCGGCGAGACGATCGTCGCGATTGTCCTGAGCCTGCCGACCACGGGTCCTCTCCTCTTCAAGGCGCTTATCAGCCAGGATATGTTTTTGGCAGGAAGCATCGTGATGTTTTTGGGGATTTTGACGCTGATTGGCACTTTCTTGTCCGATATTTTATTGATCGTTGTTGACCCACGCATCCGTTTTGAAGGAAAGGCTTGAGATGTCAACGGACGTAACAACCGGTGTTTCAAGTGTAGTCGGGACACGGGCGGCCGGGGTCACGTTCGAAGAGCGCTACTTCCTGGCTTCACAGTGGCAACTGATGTGGCGCAAGTTCAAAAGACACCGGTTGGCTGTGATTTCTACTGCCTTACTGGCCCTACTTTATTTCTTGGCGATAACGTATAAATTGTGGGTCCCGTATGGCCGATTGACTAAACATGATGATTTTCTAAGCGCCCCTCCCTCCAGCATTCACCTTTTTGATAGTGAAGGTCGATTCCAAGGCCCTTTCGTATATGGGCTGGAGGGAGAAATCGACTTTGAGTCCTTCACCCGCGTGTATACGGAAGACACCTCCCAGATTTATCGCATTCGTTTTTTCCAAAAGGGCGAGTCTTATCGGTTCTTGGGGCTTTTTACACTCGACATCCACTTCTTTCTGCCAGAGGAAGGAGGCGTGATCTTTCTATTTGGAACCGATATGCTTGGGCGCGATCTTTTTTCTCGGACATTGGCGGGGGCCCAGGTCAGTCTCTCCGTTGGGCTGGTTGGCGTTTCAATCAGTTTCATCCTTGGTTGTCTCCTGGGGGGCATCTCCGGCTTTTTTGGAGGGACGACCGACATGTTGATCCAGCGCGTTATCGAGTTCGTGATCATCGTTCCCACGATACCGCTGTGGATGGCGCTCAGTGCGGCTGTGCCCCCGGGATGGTCGCCGGTCAAAATATATTTTTCGATCACCATCATTCTGTCCATTATCGGCTGGGCGGGGTTGGCGCGGGTTGTACGGGGCAAACTGCTTGAACTGCGCGAATCCGACTTTGTGATCGCGGCCAAAGTCGCCGGTTCCACCGATATGCAGATTATCGTTGAACATCTGCTGCCAGGGTTTATGAGCTATCTCATCGTCCATCTCACCCTGGCCATCCCGAATATGATCCTGGGAGAAACGGCGCTCAGCTTCCTGGGGCTGGGCATTCGTGCACCGGCGGTCAGCTGGGGCACGCTGTTGAAAGATGCGCAGAATGTCCGTAGCGTGGCTGTGCAGCCCTGGATGCTTATTCCTGGCCTGCTGGTGATTCTAACAGTTCTATTATTTAATTTTATCGGCGATGGGCTGCGTGATGCGGCCGACCCCTACAAGTAGCGGCAATGGAAGACCAAGAGCTGGTTCTGGAAATCAGAGATCTGCACACCTACTTTCCCTTGGAAGAGGGGATGTTGAAAGCAGTGAACGGTGTATCGCTCACGATTCACAAGAACCGTACACTGGGTGTTGTAGGTGAATCAGGCTGCGGCAAGAGCGTTACCGCACAGTCGATCCTGCGCATTGTGCCTGAGTTTGCACAGATGGCGGGGGAGATACTGCTGCATAAGAACGGTCACATCATTGATCTGGCTAGCCTGGCCCCGTCGGGAAGAGAGATCCGCGACATTCGAGGCCGCGACATCTCGATGATCTTTCAGGAGCCGATGACAGCGTTTTCGCCCGTGCATTCGGTTGGCGAGCAGATCATGGAGGCCATATTGGTCCATGAAGATGTGCCAAAAATCGAGGCGCGTGCCCAGGCTATTGAGCTGTTGAAGCTGGTTGGCATTCCAATTCCTGAAGAACGTGTAGACGCCTATCCTCATCAGTTGTCGGGGGGGATGCGTCAACGGGCCATGATTGCCATGGCCTTGGTGCTCAAGCCGAAGCTCCTCATCGCCGATGAACCGACGACAGCGCTGGATGTGACCATACAGGCCCAGATTTTACGTCTGATGAAGAGGCTTCAGGCCGAGATGGGCATGTCGATCATGTTCATCACCCATGATCTGGGTGTGATAGCGAATATGGCCGATGAAGTGGCGGTGATGTACCTGGGGCGAGTGGTCGAATACGCCAGTGTCAGACAGATTTTCCGCACACCCAAGCATCCATACACCCAAGCCCTTCTGCGCTCGATTCCCAGGACCGGGCGCAAGGCGCGGGTCCGTTTGGAAACGATCGAAGGCAATGTTCCTGTCCCCCTCGACCCGCCGGATATCTGTCCATTTGCCGACCGTTGTACGCAGTTCATCCCTGGCCGCTGCGATGAAAGGGTGCCGGATTTTCTGGAAATTGCGCCGGGGCATTCGGTGCGCTGTATCCTCTATGAATAACGACTATGGAAACGACCAACCTACTCGAAGTACATAACCTCAAGAAGTATTTCCCGATTGAGAAGGGCCTGTTGCGCCGGGTGGTTGGGCAGGTACGCGCCGTCGATGATGTAAGCCTGAGCATTCCCGCCGGGAAGACCTTGGGGCTGGTCGGTGAGTCAGGGTGCGGAAAAACTACCCTGGGCCGCTGCGTAATTCGCGCTATTGAGCCGACAGCAGGACAGGTGCTGTTGCGTATCGATGGTCGGCAAGCCGACATCATCGGCCTGGATGCTAAGAAGTTGCGCGCCACCCGCCGCCATATGCAAATGGTCTTTCAAGATCCGTATGCCAGCCTCGATCCGCGCAAAACCATCCTCGACATTGTCGGCGAGCCGCTGCGGGTGAACAAGCTGGCCAAGGGCAAGGATCTGGAGGAGCGGGTGCGTCAATTGGTCGATCTGGTCGGCCTGGATGTTAAGTACCTCAAACGCTATCCGCACGCCTTTAGCGGTGGTCAGCGCCAACGCATCGGCATTGCCCGCGCCCTGAGTTTGCATCCCAGTCTGATTGTCTGTGATGAGCCTGTTTCGTCATTGGATGTTTCGGTTCAGGCTCAGATTCTCAATTTACTACAAGACCTGCAGGCCGAATTCAGCCTCACCTATCTGTTCATCGCCCACGATCTTAGTGTTATCCAGCATATTTCTGACCAGGTAGCTGTCATGTATGTTGGCAAGATTGTGGAGCAAGCGGAGACGGAGGAACTCTTTCTGCGTCCCAAACATCCGTATACGGAGGCCCTTCTATCAGCAATACCAAGTCCTGATCCTGATTCCATGCTGGACGAAATCATGCTGGAGGGTGAAGTGCCCAGCCCGGCCAACCCGCCTTCCGGTTGCTACTTTCATCCCCGCTGCAAGTACGCCCAGCAGATCTGTCAGGAGGAAACTCCACCACTTTTGGAGAGCAGTCCAGGCCATCACGTAGCCTGTCATTTTGCCGAGGAACTGACGCTTCAGGGAGCGGAAGATATGGAAGAGGAGAGCCAATGGTGATTCCTGCTGTCGGTTCCGGCTCTTACGCAGGTAACAAGACGGGCGCCCAGAAGGTGAGAGATTGGCTGTGGCCCCAAGTCGGGTGAAGGTGTAAGCGCATGGACACACTTCTCTCCTGGATGGTGCTGTGGCTTGCGGGTGTAGGGCTGTTCATATACTTCATGATCGCGCTGGTGCGCCGGCTGGCGGTGCGTTACAGCCAGGGGGTTGAAGCCAACGTTCGGGCCGCAGAGTCTATTGTCAATGACGAGCGCGTTCCCGATGCCTGGGCAGCGCCCTATCGCCAACAGATCGAAACTCTTCGTCAGACCGTTGGATCTGAAGCTGAAATTGAACGAGCTGCCCGACGCGGGCACCAGGACTGCTTGCGCCGGTTGGATCGGCTTGTGCATTTTTTCGAGAAAAGCGATTTGGTTGATAGCGCAGAATCACGCCATGTCCTTCTGAAAGGACTGCTACGGCAGCGCGAACGATGGGTCGCCGGGGGATGGCAGTCTGTGGTCGAAAGGGAGGATGATCGCTGAATCTCGAGACGCAGCGATGTTTGATGTTGTCGGGCTGGGACCGACCTATCCCAAACGACCGGATAGCCGGCTTACACGGGACAGGCGCCTTACGCCCGGCAGCCTGCTCAGAAGCGGATGACGGGACTACTGATGTTATGCGCCGGCGATTCGGCGCGGGGAGAGAGCAATATGCAGGCCGTATTTCTCGTCGCCGAGGCGACCCACTGCATGCCGTGCCCCGTTCATTTTCACAGACCTCTTTGCATCCTCACATTTAAGCAATCCTCTTACGACCAGCAAACTATTCCGGCATCGTCCGCAATATCAGCGGCTCAAGGAATTCCACACTCTTGATGATGCCTTCGGATGCGCTCATCATTGGGTCTTCGTGTTCGATGCTCAGCGCTCCGTCGTAGCCTACGACGCGCAGCGCGCTGACGAAATCGCGCCACCACGCTTCCCCATGGCCGTAGCCCAGCGTGCGGTAGGCCCACGAGCGCTCGGCAACCAGGTGCATGGGCCGCATATCGAGGCCGCCGTTGAGAGCCATTTCAGAGGGGTTGATGCGGGTGTCCTTGGCGTGGACGTGGAAAATGAACCCCTCTCCCAGGGCGGGGATGACGATGAGCGGATCCATACCCTGGTAAAAGAAGTGGCTGGGATCGAGGTTGACGCCCACGCTCGGCCCTGCGATCGCGCGCAGCCGCAGCATAGTGCGGGTGTTATAAGCGGACTGGCCAGGGTGTAGTTCGATCGCGATCCTGACGCCGTGATCGGCAGCGAACCGGCCGGCCTTTTCCCAGAAAGGGGTGATTACTTCATCCCACTGCCAGCGGTCCAGGTCAGCGTATTCCGGCTGTTCAGGATGGGTGGGCCAATTCGGGTAGGGTGTCCCACTCGGGTCGCCAGGGCAGCCACTCATCGTCACGATGGTAGCCAGGCCGAGTTTATGCGCTAATTCTACTGTCCTAAAGAAGACATCCTGCGATGCTTGGCCGCGCGCGGGGTGCGGGTCGAGCAGGTTGCCATTGCAGTTGAGAGCGCTCAGCATCAGGCCGCGACTTTCTATGGCGGCCGTAAAGGCTGTGCGGGCCTCTTCGTTATGCAGCAGCTCATCCAGGTTGCAATGCAAAGCCGGCGAGAAATTGCCCGTTCCGATTTCCACTGCTTCGATCCCGTGCTCGACAACCCAATCAAGAGCCTCGGTGAAGGCAGTTGGCAGGCTATCTGTAAACAGTCCGATTTTCATAACATTCTCCTGTCTGGTGGACCCAGGGAGCGCTTTCTAGCCCGCGTCCCTTCCGGCCGCATCACTACTCCTCGTACCAACCCGATCCAAAGAACAGCCCATCATGGCGTACAAGCCATGCTTGCTTGCGCGTCTCCTCGCCCGTGTCCGGGTTGTGGAAGACGTAGCTGATCCATTTGCCCTCCTCCGTAGCGCTCAGTAAGTCGTCGCCATAGAAGTAGCCGCTGACGTCCACGCGCAGTGCCGGGTCCCGCCCTATCATTTCGGGATTGAAGTGCGCGATGGTGTACCCGTCGCCATCGACAATGCAGGCGTACCATTGCCCGTCCACGTTTTCGGCTGAACTGTAGTGGTCGATGGTTGCCTGGCGGCCTGCCTGACTGTAGAGACGGATCGCATCCTGAACGATCGACTGGGTGTAGGCTGCCGGTTCGTTCTTGGTTGGGATGGCAACGCAGCCGGCGACGAGAAGCGTGAGCGCGAGAGTTAGGGAGGCCGAACGAAACATGTATGTCTCCAGTCTGTTGGAGTCGGATATGGATTATCTACCATAACCTGAATTCGGAGTAAGTGAGCACCTTAACAAGCTGGTAGAATAGAAGCTCTCCAACCAAAATTCGCCAGCAAAGAAAGGTGCTCAGTGATGAGTATACTCAAACTGTTCTGTCATGTCGATGATTTCTGTCAGTGGTTGACTACAGGGGAGAATGCCAGGCTGTTGGGCGTGACTCGCACGCGAGGGCCGGCCCCTCGTATGAGCATGAGTGAAGTGATGACGATTCTGATTCATTTTCACCAGTCGCATTATCGTGATTTCAAAGCCTACTATAGGCAACAGGTATGTAAGCATATGCGCAGTGAATTTCCAGCTCTGGTCAGTTACACGCGCTTTGTGGAGTTAATTCCATCAACCCTGCTAGCTATGTCTCTCTATCTGCGAGTGCGCTTTGGCCAGAGGACAGGGGTGGCATTCATTACTTATTCTTATAACTCATGTTACGCAGTAGTTGACGAAGTTAGTAGAATGAGGTCAGGAGGTGAGACATGGACGATAAACTCTTTGACCTGTATTCGGACTATCTTCTGAGTTCATTTGCGGCGACGACAGCGACAGGAATGTCGGCGTTGCTGGACAATACGATCAGCCACGACCAAGTCAGTCGCATGCTCAACCGACGACGACTGGAGCCGGCAGACTGGTGGCAGATGGTGAAATCGGCTGTGCGCACCATGCAAGGTGAGGAAGGTGTCATCACGATTGACGACAGCATTGTCGAAAAGCCCTACACCGATGAAAACGAACTGATCTGTTGGCACTACGACCATGCGCAAGGACAACTCGTCAAAGGCATCAACTTTATCACTGCTTTGTACACGGTGGGCGAGGTCTCGTTGCCGGTGACCTATCGGCTGGTGACCAAGACCGAATCGTACATCGACAAACAAGGCAAACGGAAACGACGCAGCCGCGTGACCAAGAACGAGCACTTTCGTGCCATGCTGCAAAACTGTGTGCGTAACCGGATTCCCTTCCGCTATGTGCTCAATGACATCTGGTTTGCTTCGGCTGAGAACATGAGCTATGTCAAACTCAAGTTAGACAAGGAGTTTATCATGGCGCTCAAGACCAATCGCAAAATCGCCCTTTGCCAACAAGACAAACTACATGGTCGCTATCACCGACTGAACCAACTCGACTTGCCAGAAAACACAGTGACCGTCATCTATCTGGAACAGGTATCTTTCCCCCTCTATCTGCTCCGTCAGACCTGCACAAACGCAGATGGCTCGACCGCTGTGCGCTATCTGGTGACCAGTGATTCCGCCCTGACAGCTGACCAACTCATCACAATCTACCAGAAACGGTGGAAAGTGGAGGAGTATCATCGCTCTCTCAAACAGAACGCTTCCCTCGCCAAATCACCGACCCGCACACCAACCACCCAGACCAACTGTTTCGTGGCTGCTCTCTGGACCTTCACCAAGCTGGAGTTGCTCAAGGTGCGCACCAACAAGAACCACTATGCGCTCAAGACCCACTTGTATCTCTCGGCCCTGCAACAGGCTTTCGAGGCCTTGTGCCAGTTGGAACCAGTGCGTCTTGACGCCCCGACTGCGTAACATGAGTGATAACTATCTTACACAAGTCGGATATACTGGAGGTAGTACTCTGTGTGTACGTCCGTGTTCGACGCGTCCTTCATTCGATTGCTCAATGAGACCAATTGGGTTCCAGATGAGAATGGAGTGCTGCAGCGACCCAGAGATGCCATCTTTGAAAGCACCGGATGGAAGACGAGCCCTTTCCTCCTGACGAAGATACGCTTCAAGCCGCCAGTGATTGATGAACTCGCACGCGAAGCAAGCATCGAACCGGGCAGATGTACGCCACAAGGTGAGAGTGCGCGCCCGCTACAGCGGATCTTTCGGTCCCTGGAGAGAAATAGAGTTTGGCGGTCATGGGAACACAGGATGAATATTCTCCACTTTGACGAGATATCATCCTGTCGGGTCGCTCACCGACTTAGTAAGCAATGTCGTAGTTGGGTTGAATCAGACGGTCAATGATGGGTGGTTCACACAAGGAGATAGGTACGAATGTTGCGAAATGGAAATGTCTTTACACACATAGGCCATCTGGGCACGTGGCTGTTGGTGGCCATTTTGGCTGCCATCGCCGTCCTGTCTTCTACGAACTTGGCCTCAGCGCAACAGTCTTCCATTCTCTCTGCGCCCGTGCTTACCGCGCAGGCATCAGCAGGCGCGGTCGAGTTAAGCTGGGAAGCCGTGCAGGACGCCGCCCGCTACGAACTCCTGAACTGGTGGGACGCAGAAACCGGCTGGCAGCCGCTGGGCGGAGACAACCTCACCGGCACTTCCTTCACTCACACAACCGTCACCGCCGGCACAACCTACCACTACTCCATCCGCACCGTAAACACAGCCGGCCAGACCAGCGACTGGCTGAAACCGTATCCCTCTGCCACCGTTCCCGCAGCCGCAACGCCGGACACCGGAACACCGCCGGCCGCGCCCGAACTGACCGCCAACGCAGTCGTCGGCGCGGTCGAGTTAAGCTGGGAAGCCGTGCAGGACGCCGCCCGCTACGAACTCCTGAACTGGTGGGACGTAGAAACCGGCTGGCAGCCGCTGGGCGGAGACAACCTCACCGGCACATCCTACACCCACACAACCGTCACCGCCGGCACAACCTACCACTACGCCATCCGCACCGTCAACGCGGCCGGCCAGACCAGCGACTGGCTGAAACCGTATCCCTCTGCCACCGTTCCCGCAGCCGCAACACCGGGCTCCGGAACCCCGCCGACCGCGCCCGAATTGACCGCCAGGGCAGTCGAAGGCGCGGTCGAGTTAAGCTGGCAAGCCGTGCAGGACGCCGCCCGCTACGAACTCCTGAACTGGTGGGACGTAGAAACCGGCTGGCAGCCGCTGGGCGGAGACAACCTCACCGGCACTTCCTACACCCACACAACCGTCACCGCCGGCACAACCTACCACTACTCCATCCGCACCGTAAACACAGCCGGCGAAGCTAGCGACTGGCTACAGCCATATCCCACTGCCACCGTACCCGACCCCTCGGCAGGTCCCGACACCGCCGGGGAACGGGCCGCGCTGGTGGCCCTCTACAACGCCGCCAACGGCCCCAACTGGAACCGGAACGACAACTGGCTGAGCGACGCGCCGCTCGCTGCCTGGTACGGCGTAGTCACCGACGAAAACGGAAGCGTGACCGAACTGCGCCTTGAGTCCAACTATTTGAGCGGGCCGATTCCGTCCGAAGTGGGCAACCTCGCCAACCTGACATATCTCTATCTCGCAGACAACCGGCTGACCGGTTCGATCCCGTCAGAACTGGGCAACCTCGCCAACCTGACAACCCTGAACCTCGTCGTCAACCAGTTGAGCGGTTCGATCCCGTCAGAACTGGGCAACCTCGCAAACCTGACAGTCCTGGGTCTCTCACACAACCAGTTGACCGGTTCGATCCCGTCAGAACTGGGCAACCTCGCAAACCTGACAGTCCTGGGTCTCTCACACAACCAGTTGGCCGGTTCGATCCCGTCAGAACTGGGCAACCTCGCAAACCTGACAGAGCTGGACCTCTCCAGCAACCAGTTGGCTGGATGTATACCCGCGGCTCTGCAAAATGTCCCGTTCAATGACCTGGACCAACTTGGATTGCCGTTTTGTTCCGCACAGGCACTGGTGGACAGGGACGTGCTCGTGGCCCTCTATAATGCCACCAACGGCGCCAGCTGGACGAACAGCACCAACTGGCTGAGCGACCGGCCGCTAGGTGAATGGTACGGTGTCACTACCGACGCCTACGGACGCGTCACCGAACTGGACATCACGCAAAACCGGTTGAGAGGACCGATCCCGCCGGAACTGGGCAACCTCGCCAACCTGACACGCCTGAATCTCTCAGCCAATCAGTTGAGCGGACCGATCCCGCCGGAACTGGGCAACCTCGCCAACCTGACAATCCTGTATCTCTCAATCAATCAGTTGAGTGGAACGATTCCGTCAGAACTGAGAAATCTCGCCAACCTGACACTACTGGATCTCTCTTTCAATCAGTTGAGTGGGGCGATTCCGTCAGAACTGGGCAACCTCGCCAACCTGACAGTACTGGATCTCTCTTTCAATCAGTTGAGTGGAACGATTCCGTCAGAACTGGGCAACCTTGCCAACCTGACAATCCTGGGTCTCTCAACCAATCAGTTGAGCGGGGAGATTCCGTCAGAACTGGGCAACCTTGCCAACCTGACAATCCTGGTTCTCGCAGCCAATCAGTTGAGCGGTGCAATCCCGTCCGAACTGGGCAACCTCACCAACCTGACAGAGCTGAAGCTCTCAGCCAATCAGTTAAGCGGTTCGATTCCGTCAGAACTGGCCGCCCTCACCAACCTGACACATCTGTGGCTCTACTCGAACCAGTTGAGTGGGGAGATTCCGTCAGAACTGGGCAACCTCGCTAATCTGACAGAATTGTGGCTCTCAACCAACCAGTTGAGTGGACCGATTCCGTCAGAACTGGGCAACCTCGCCAACCTGACAATCCTGGGTCTCTCAATCAACCAGTTGAGCGGTTCGATCCCGTCAGAACTGGGCAACCTCGCCAACCTGACAGCCCTGGGGCTCGCAGTCAATCAGTTGAGCGGTTCGATCCCGTCAGAACTCGGCAACCTCGCCAACCTGACATATCTCTATCTCGCAGACAACCAGCTGACCGGATGTGTACCCGCGACATTGCAAAATGTCCAGGACAATGACCTGAACCAACTTGGATTGCCGTTTTGTTCCGCACAGGCACTGGTGGACAGGGACGTGCTCGTGGCCCTCTACAATGCCACCAACGGCGCCAGCTGGACGTACAAAACAAACTGGCTGAGCGACCGGCCGCTTGGCGAGTGGCAAGGTGTCACTACCGACGCCTACGGACGCGTCACCGAACTGGAGCTCGGGCTTAACGAGTTGAGAGGACCGATCCCGCCGGAACTGGGCAACCTCGCCAACCTGACGGCGCTGGGGCTATTTGGCAACAGGTTGAGCGGTTCGATCCCGCCGGAACTGGGCAACGTCGCCAGTCTGGAACACCTGAGTCTCGGGCTCAACCAGTTGAGCGGTTCGATCCCGTCAGAACTGGGCAGCCTCTCCAATCTGACCTCACTGCAGCTTTCATCCAATCAGTTGAGTGGACCGATCCCATCAGAACTGGGCAACCTCGCCAACCTGGAATTTCTGTCTCTCTGGGGCAACTGGGGCAACGAGTTGAGCGGACCGATCCCGTCAGAACTGGGCAACCTCGCCAACCTGAAAGTGCTGTGGCTACATAGTAACAATTTGAGCGGACCGATCCCGTCAGAACTGGGCAACCTCGCCAACCTGAAAGAACTGCGTCTCGAAGAAAACAATTTGAGCGGAGCGATCCCATCTGAGCTGGGCAACCTCGCCAACCTGACAGTGCTGAGTCTCTCACTCAACCAGTTGAGCGGTGCAATCCCGTCAGAACTGGGTAACCTCGTCAACCTGACATATCTCTATCTCGCAGACAACCAGCTGACCGGATGTGTACCCGCGACATTGCAAAATGTCCAGGACAATGACCTGAACCAACTTGGATTGCCGTTTTGTTCCGCACAGGCACTGGTGGACAGGGACGTGCTCGTGGCCCTCTATAATGCCACCAACGGCGCCAGCTGGGCGTACAAAACAAACTGGCTGAGCGACCGGCCGCTTGGCGAGTGGCACGGTGTCACTACCGACGCCTACGGACGCGTCACCGAACTGAACATCACGCATAACGAGTTGAGAGGACCGATCCCGCCGGAACTGGGCAACCTCGCCAACCTGACGGAGCTGTGGCTATATGGCAACAGGTTGAGCGGTTCGATCCCGCCGGAACTGGGCAACCTCTCCAACCTGATAGTCATGACTCTCGGGCTCAACCAGTTGAGTGGGTCGATCCCGTCAGAACTGGGCAACCTCTCCAATCTGACCTCACTGCAGCTTTCATACAATCAGTTGAGCGGAGCGATCCCATCTGAGCTGGGCAACCTCTCCAACCTGAAAAGTCTGTTGCTATATATTAACGAGTTGAGCGGACCGATCCCATCTGAGCTGGGTAATCTCTCCAACCTGACAAGGCTGTGGTTACATAGGAACGAGTTGAGCGGACCGATCCCGTCAGAACTGGGCAGCCTTTCCAACCTGACAGAGCTGTTGCTATATAGAAACGAGTTGAGCGGACCGATCCCATCTGAGCTGGGCAACCTCACCAACCTGACAGAGCTGTACCTCAACGACAATCCGCTGAGCGGTTCAATTCCGTCAGGACTGGGCAACCTCACCAACCTGACAGAGCTGTGGCTCGCAGGCAACCAGTTGAGCGGGCCGATCCCGTCCTGGCTGGGCAACCTCACCAACCTGACAAAGCTATCGCTCTCAATGAATAATCTGAGCGGCACGATTCCGATCGAACTGGGCAACCTCACCAACCTGACAGAGCTGGACTTGTGGGGCAATAATCTGAGCGGCACGATTCCGTCCGAAATGGGTAATCTCACCAACCTGACACATCTGAAGCTCCATGCAAGCCGGCTGAGCGGCACGATCCCGTCCGAACTGGAAAACCTCACCAACCTGACAGAGCTGAACCTCAGCTCGAATCAGCTGAGCGGCACGATCCCGTCCCAACTGGGCAACCTCTCCAACCTGACAGGGCTGTGGCTACATAGAAACGAGTTGAGCGGAGCGATTCCGTCAGAACTGGGCAACCTCACCAACCTGACAGAACTGAAGATCTCGCACAACAATTTGACCGGATGTGTACCCGCGCCTTTGCAAAATGTCGTGGACAATGACCTGGATCAATTGAATCTGCCGACCTGCACCACATAAACGGCGTCGGTGCGATGGCCGGTGCTGTCTATCAAAAGGTCGGAACGGATAAGCCCCGTTCCGACCTTTGTATGTTATGAAACAAATGAGACAACCCACATGATCTCTCTCACTCTCGTTGCGAAACAATCGCTGGCAATCGCCCTCCCCATTGCCACTATGTACATCGGTGGCGGTTCTTGCCAGCGTTCAGCGACGGAAGATTCGATATCTTCTGTTTGCGGTTGCGGTGTACATCGTGTATGCGAATGCACCACCTGCGATAGCGGATAGTTTAAGTCATGTGAACGAGGACTGGTTAGGGCCGGATTCGAGTTCACAGGTCATACGAGAACTGACGCAGCCCTTTTTGTCGTTACCATTTCTCGGGTTGATCTTCTGGATGCGCAAGACGATGGCTAAAGTGGAGCCTGGCTGAAATACGATCTGGAATGACGCTAACCCCCGCGCAATCCGCGTATCTCCGCCTCCAGTTCACAAACCCTCGCAGTATTCTCGAACTGCCTGCCTCTGCCAATTGTAGTTCGCAATAACGTTGGCTAGAATCGCGACGATCAACGTCACCAAGACATAGGTGCCTACCCGCAAACGCTGGTCCCGCTCGGCATCAAGGCGCACGCTCAGACCCGCGTCTTCAACATCGCCCTCTTTGACAAGCACATCATACATCTTGATGATCTCGGTTGACCCCGTTCTGTGCGCGGCTTCTGCTATCTGGTAGAGCAGGAACAGAATCGCCACAATCGTGATCAGGTTGAAGACAACGGGTTGGAAGATTCCGCTTTTCATGTTACGGCCTCCTTGATCGCAATCCGTGTAACGTCGCCTCCGGATTGCGTATCCTGGAAAGGTTCGTGCGCTGCCGCCTGCGGCCAAGATAATTCGCGATGACATTGGCTAGAACGGCGACGACCGCCGTGAAGATCATCCGATCTTAGTCAACCTGAATTCGGAGTAAGTGAGCACCTTACCAAGCTGGCAGAATAGAAGCTCTGCAACCAGAATTCGCCAGCAGAGAAAGGTGCTCAGTGATGAGCATACGCAAACTGTTCTGTCATGTCGATGATTTCTGTCAGTGGTTGACTACATGGGAGAATGCCAGGCTGTTGGGCGTGACTCGGAAGCGAGGACCGGCGCCTCGTATGAGCATGAGTGAAGTGATGACGATTCTGATTCATTTTCACCAGTCGCATTATCGTGATTTCAAAGCCTGCTATAGGCAACACCTCTGTAAGCATATGCGCAGTGAATTTCCTGCTCTGGTCAGTTACACGCGCTTTGTGGAGTTAATTCCATCAACCCTGCCCGCCATGTCTCTCTATCTGCGAGTGCGCTCTGGCCAGAGGACGGGAATGGCATTCATTGATTCAACCACCTTGTCCGTCCGCCACAACAAGCGCATCGGCCGCCATCGGGTCTTTGCCGAGGTGGCCAGGCGCGGCAAGAGCAGCATGGGATGGTTCCATGGCTTCAAACTCCATCTGATTGTCAATGACCAGGGTGAATTGCTGGCGGTTCAACGCACGCCCGGCAACACCGATGCCCGCAAACCGGTCCCACAGATGACCAAAAAACTGTGGGGAAAGCTGGTCGGCGACCGCGGCTATCTCTCCCAAACGCTCTTTGAACAACGCTTCGCACGGGGACTGCAATTGATCACGCCCATTCGCAAAAACATGCAGAATCATCTCGTTGTTCTCGAAGACAAGCTCCTAACGCGTAAACGCTTCGTCATTGAGACCATCTTTGACCAACTCAAAAATATCTCACAGATTGAACACACCCGTCATCGGAGCACGACCAACTTTATCGTCAATCTCATCGCCGGTCTGATTGCCTACACCTGGCAAGCCAAGAAGCCTTCTCTCCATCTCTCTGACAAAGATATGGCTCTCTTGCCGGCCCTTATCTAACTCCGAATTCAGGTTACCATAGTGTAGTTTCATGCCCCCGTCTGCACAAGCATTGTCCTTCCTCGGGTAGGTGGGTATAATCTCTATGTCCATCTGTTGGAACGCGCCCATAAGTAACATCTGATATTTTCCCTATTGCGTTTGGTCGATGCGCCCCCCGCACGAAATGGGGCCCAAAGAGGAAATCCAATGACAGGCATGCGCATCGGCATCGGCTCGATCTTCCAGGAAAGCAACCAGTTCGCGGCCACGCAGACCGACCTGGCCCTGTTTCGCAACTCCTATGTGCATGAAGGCGATGCCCTGTTGCAACTGGCCGGCACCGACTGCGAAGTTGCCGGCATTCTCGCCACCTGCGCTGAGGAGGGCGCGCAGGCAGTTCCGCTTCTGGCGGCGCGCAGCGTCTCGGGCGGAGCGCTCTCGGATGCCTGCTACACCGAGTTGAAGGAGACGCTGCTGGCGCGACTGCGCGCTGCGCCGCCGCTTGACGGCCTCATACTCGCCATGCACGGCTCCATGGTCACCGCTTCGCAAGAGGACCCGGAGGGCGATCTCCTCGATGCCGTGCGCCACATCGTCGGGCAGGACCTGCCAATCGTCATGACGCTCGACCTGCACGCGCACGTCACCCACCGCATGGTCAGCCAGGCCACTGCCCTGGTGTCCTTCACCCACTATCCCCACGACGACACCTTTTCCACCGGCGAACGCGGGGCCAGCCTCCTGTTGCGGACGGTGCAGGGCGACGTCAGGCCGGTGATGGCCCTGGCCAAGGTCCCCATCATCTGCGGGGCCTGCAACGGCCAGACTTTCGGCGACGGGCCTATGGCACACCTGACCCGGCGGGCGCGGCGCCTGGAAACGCAGCCGGGCATTCTCTCCGTATCCTGTTTCCAGGTCCACCCCTACAACGACCTGCCCGGCATGGGCTGCGGCAGCATCGTGGTGACCGACAATGACCCCGCGCTGGCGGCAGACGAGGCGCAGGGGCTGGCCGCGGAGTTTTGGGAGCGGCGCCGAGCGTTCGAGACAGAGCATCTGCCGGTGGCGGAGGCGGTTGCCCGCGGCCGCCAGGTGGAGGGGGGACCGGTGCTGCTGGTGGATACCGCCGATTGCGCCGGCGGCGGCGCGCCCGGCGACAGCGTCGCTTTGCTGCGCGAGCTCTTGGCGCTGGGAGTGGACGAGCCTGCCTTCCTGATGGTGGTGGATGCGGCCGCGGCCCAGGCATGCGGACGCGCCGGCATTGGCCAGACAGTCAGCCTGCAAGTTGGCTACAGCCTTGACCCGACCTGGGGCCAGCCCGTCCCGGTCAGCGGCGTCGTGCGCCGTCTCAGTGACGGCAGCTTCCTCTACGACGGCGGTCTCTTTGGCGGCACCTGGGCCTCGATGGGTCTCTCGGCCGTGCTGCAGATCGGCAGCATCGAGCTTCTGGTCATGTCGCAACCCACTTACGACTGGGGCGATGAGCAGTTTCGCAGCCTGGGCATGGATGTACGCCGGGCCAAGTTCATCGGCGTCAAGAATCCCATGAACTATCGCCACGCCTACCGCGACCTGATGAAGGCGGCTTTTATCATCGACACGCCCGGCCCTACCCCGGCCCACGTGCGCAACCTGAACTACGAGCGCATGCAGCGGCCCTTTTTCCCGCTTGACGAGGAGATTCCTGACCTCGAGATACCGGTTGTCGTCAGTTGAGGATGATCCACCAAGGAACACCTGCCAATGAATACCGTCGCCGCCCAACTATTGGAAGAGTGTATCGAACAGCTGGAGCGGGGAGAACTGACTGAGGAGCGGTTGCGGGAGTTGGGCACGGCGATCGGAGAGAACAACGCCAGACGCCAGAGTTTGCTCTACTTGCAGACCGCAACCACCTCCGTTACCTCCCAGGTGATCGGTATGCTGCAGGTCGCGGACGGCGGGGTCTCCGACGGCCCGTTCGACCCCTCCGACTGGCCCTATAAGACTGTATTGGACGCCATCAACACCGGCTGGCGTGTGATCCGCTTCCCGGCCCAACTTCTGACCGGACACAGCCGGGATGTGCATGTCACCTGCGAGTTCATCCTGGAGAAATGGGAATAAATGGACGCCGCGCTCTGGAACATCGGCATGAAAGTCGATGACATGGACAGCGAAATCGCGTTCTGGCAAGAGATCGGCGCCAAGCTGATTTTGCGCGAGACGTTCAGCGCGCCCGACGGTGCGGAGGTCGACTACGCCTTCGTCGATTTTGGCGGCACGCGCATCTTTCTTACACCCAAGACGGTCTTCGAGGATAAACTCGGCCACGAGCTGATGCCCGGCCTGACGCACGCCGTCTTCGAAGTCGATGACCTGGATCAGGAGTACGAACGGCTCACCGGCATGGGCCTGGAAGTATTGGTTGAACGGGTGGAGATCAGCGCCGCCTTTGGCTCGCGCCGCCTGGCATTCTTCCGTTCACCCAACGGCATGGTTTTCGAACTGCTGCAGATTCTTGAAGCGAAAATCTGACTGTGACTCTTATGGCTCTCGTGCATGCCAGGCAGGAGGTAACCAATGGCGAAGGAAGCGCGTCGCGCGGCGGATAACATCAAGCCTACTCTGACCGATGAGGAGGTTCTGGAATTCTGCAAAACCGGTTTTCTCACAATCGAAGGCGTGATACCGGATTACACTAACCGCTGGGTTTTCGAGTATCTTAACGAGGAGGGAGCAGACCCCCAACAGTTGGTACAGGATGAACGGTTCATCGACGAAGTGCTGTTGCATCCGGCGGTCGCCGGCGTCATCCGCTCCCTGCTGGGCGCCCACTTCCAGCTGCCCGAGTGGATGGCCAACCATCGCCTGGTGGGGCCGGCAGCAGCCAACTACTGGCATATCGACGCCGGTTCCGACTTCGAGCGCGCCTGCAATCTGCTGCAAGTCTTCTATATTCCCCAGTTGAACAGCATTGAGATGGGGCCGACCCTGTTCCTGCCCGGCTCCCACCTTGTACCCATCGCCAGGGAGGACATAGAACGCTTTGGCAATCTGACCGGTCAGGTACCCACCACCGCGACCGCCGGATCGGTGTTCGTCACCGCCTATTCGATCTGGCACCGTCAGCCCGACAAGGTCGATCAATCGACGCGCAACCTGTTGAAATGGGTGTATTGGCGCACAACGCCGCCGGCGCGCGATTGGAACGCGCGCGCCGACTTTGATTTCGCCGGCGCCGACTACTCCTTTACCAGCAGCTACTTCTGCGGCGGCCACCGCAAATGGCAGTCGGTCCCGCGTGTGGCCGAAATGTTCTACTGGCTGTGCGGCAAAGCCGAAGAGTTTCACGTGGTTGGCGGTTCAGGCTGGCCCTATTCCTCTTCGGACCCGGGAATGTGGGCAAAAGGGCGTTGATATCACCAGGGCTCGTTGACATCTGTCAGAACAGCGATATGCGGGAGCAAAGTACAGCTGATCCATAAAGGGCCGCCCAGTCACCCAAAGAAAATCCGATACGCCTATGGTGTTCTTCGCGCCCCTTCGCGTGCCTTCGCGGATCAAAGAAAGGTGTTCTCCGCGGCCCTTCGTGGACAAAGAAAGGTGTTCTTCGCGCCCCTTCGCGTGCCTTCGCGGATCAAAGAAAGGTGTTCTTCGCGGCCCTTCGTGGCCCTTCGTGGACAAAAAAAGTTTTCACCGCGCCCCTCCGCGTGCCATCGCGGACCGAATTGTGGAGATCAAAACATGAAACTCAGCAGCGCGCAGATTACGCAATATGATGAACAGGGCTACCTCTTTTTCCCCGATCTGCTCGACAGCGATGAAGTATCGGTCTTGCAGGAAGCGGTGCCGGAGATCCTCAATCGCCAGGGGCCGGAGATTATCTCCGAAATGGAGGATCCGTCGTCGGCCAGGCTGGCCTTTGGGGCGCACCTGTATTCCGAGCCGTTCCGCTACCTTACCCTGCTTCCCCGTCTGTTGAACCCGGTCCGCCAGCTGTTGCAGGACGACGTCTATCTCCATCAGAGCCGTATGAACCCCAAACAGGGCTTCGGCGGCGGCGCGTCCTGGGACTGGCACCAGGATTACCCACCCTGGCATTCGATCGACGGCATGCCGGAACCGAACTGCATCATGGTATCGGTCTTCATCGACGACTGCACCGCGGTCACGTCTCCCCTCCTGGTCGTGCCCGGCTCGCAGCGCCATGGTCTTCTGGACGCCCGGCTGCACAAGGATGCCGCAGGGCGGGGATATGCGCTGCATCATATCGATCATGCGACTTTTGAACGGCTCGCGGCAGAGAACGGGATCGAAGCGCTGGTCGGGCCGGCGGGATCGGTCGCCTTCATCCATTGCAACGTGCTGCACGGTTCGGCCAACAATGTCTCCCCATGGCGGCGGGCCATCATGTACCTGATCTACAACGCCGTCAGCAACGCCTGCACCGGCACCGAGCGCCCGTGGTATCAGAATAATCGCGACTTCACTCCCCTCAGTCCGCTCGACGACAACTGCGTGAAGGCCATGGCCTGAACCGCGGCTACTGGATTCCACAGCATACCCACCTGGAGCGATTTATATGAAATATCTGACCGCCGACCAACTGCAAGAGATCGGCACCCGGATCCTGGACGCGGCCGGCTCCCCTCACGCCGAGTCGCAAACCGTCTGCGAGGTGCTTGTACGCGCCAACCTGTTCGGACACGACTCGCATGGCGTGATGCGCATACCGCAATACGTCGGCCAGATTCGCAGCGGCGCGATCCGGCCGGGCACGCCTATCGAGATCGAGCGAGAAACCGCGGCCTCAGCCGTCATCCAGGCCCACCAGGGCTGGGGCATGGTGATCGCCCGCCAGGCGATGCGCCTCGCGATCGAAAAGGCGCGCCAGGTCGCCATCGGCACCGTCGTCGTGCGTGGCAGCCAGCACGTCGGGCGCGTGGGCGAGTACCCCACCATGGCCGCGGCGGAGCGCATGATCGGCATGGCGGTCGTCAACTCCTATGGCACCACCGGCTCAGTGGCCCCGTGGGGCGGCGCCGAACGGCGGCTCTCCCCCAACCCCATTGCTTTCGCCATGCCGAGCGGCGGGCCGTGGCCCGTCATGGTTGACATAACGACCTCGGTATTCCCCGAGGGCAAGGTCCGGGTTACCCAATACGCGGGCAAGCAGTTGCCCGAAGGTGTAATCATCGACGCCGACGGCAACCCTACCACCGATCCCGCCGCCTTCTACGGCCCGCCCGCGGGCGCGCTCCTGCCCCTGGGCGGAATCGTCGGCCACAAGGGCTTTGCGCTGGGCATCGTCGCCGAGTTGCTGGCCGGCGCGCTGTCCGGCGCCGGCTGCACCGGCAAAGAGCGCGAGCAGACCGGCAACGGCGTCTACTTCCAGGCCATCAACATCGAGGCCCTGCTTCCATACGACGAGTTCATCGAGACCGTCCAGGAGCAGATCGCCTGGGTAAAGTCGGCGCGCCCGCAACCCGGTGTCAGCGAGGTCCTTTTCCCCGGCGAACCCGAATACCGCACCGCCCAACAGCGCGGCGAGCACGGCATCCCCGTCGAAGACAGCATCTGGCAGGAAATGCTCGAAACCGCAGACAGCCTCGGCGTCGCGATTGCAGCCTGACCTGCCCCGGTTTGATGCCCCACTGCTTACATGGCATCATGGGCAGCAACGCGCAGGCTGTTCACTGACCACTAACCACTAACCACTAACCACTGCCCCAACGAGGTTCAGACAATGCAAATTCTCTTTCTTCCCTTCAATCCCGTAATGCACTACTGGTACGATGGCTTCATCGAAGCGATCGACGGGCGCTATCCAATTCAGATGTACGATCCCGACAAGCCGTTGGCCCCGCAGTTTGAAGGCATCGACGTGGTGGTGGCGTGCGCGGGTTGCACGCACGAAATGGTCGATGCCTCTGTCGCCGCCGGCGTCAAGCTGTGGCAGGTGCTCTCGGTCGGTGTCGATCATTGGGACATGCCCTATTTTTTCAGAAAGGAGATGCCGTTTGCCAACACGCCCGGCCCTTTCAGCGCCATTGCCCTCGCCGAACATGCCCTCACCCTGATGCTGGTGATCGCCAAAAACCATCGCGTCGCGCAGGCGAACGTGCGCACCGAGACATTCAGCCTGCCGCTGAACGACGAGCTGGCCGGCAAGAAACTCGGCCTGATCGGGCTGGGCGCCAGCGGGCGTGAACTGGCCAAGCGCGGCCACGCAATGGGTATGGAAGTCATGGCGATCGACATCGCCGACATCCCGCAGTCGGTGCGCGACGAGTGTCATGTCTCCTTCTTCGGGGATCCCAGCGCCATGGATCATCTGATCGCCGAGGCCGACTATCTGTCACTCCACACGCCCAGCACGGCCCTGACAAGGCACATGATCGGGGCGCGGCAGTTCGAGATGATGAAGCCGACGGCCGTGCTGATCAACGTGGCGCGCGGGCTGTTGGTGGATGAGGACGCGCTGGTCGAGGCGCTGCAGAACGGGCAGATCCGGGCCGCCGGTGTGGATGCGTTCGCGGGCGAACCGCTGCCGAGCTCCCACCCGCTGCTGCAGATGGACAATGTATACTGCACCCCGCACATCGCCGGCGTAACCAGAGAGACAACGCAACGCCGCGGCCAAGCCGCGGCCGACAACGTGGAGCGGGTCTCCAAGGGGCTGGAGCCGCTGCATCGGGTCACTTCTGTGGACTGAAGCAGGTTCAGATCGAAAGACGGTATTCCGAGGAAAGAGCGGAAGTTAATCGCGAGCGGATAGTGGTGTGTCTTATCCACTATCCGCTGGTGGTCTCACCTCACGCTCGCTGACGGTTACTTTGGGGCCTTGGCCAAGCTCAATGCCGCCGGTGAGGGGTATTTCCGCGCCGGTGACGAAGCTGGCCGCGTCGCTGGCCAGAAAAAGGCAGAGATTGCCCGCCTCTGCTATCGTCCCGCTGCGCCCGGTCCACTGCCATGTCTCCACAAAGTCGTGGAACGCCTGGCCGTATTCCATGGTGGCCTCAAGATCGAGGCGGCTCTGGGTAAGGATATTGCCGGGCAGGATGGCATTCACGCGCACACCGTGCCTGGCTTCGTCAATCGCCAACGCCTTCGTAAAGCCGTGAACGCCGCCCTTGGAGGCACAGTAGGTGGTCGCCTGCCACTGCCCCATCGCGCCCACGATGCTGCCCAGGTTGATGATGCTGCCGCGCGTCTCGCGCAGATGGGGAAGCGCGTATTTGCAGGCGGCGAAAATGCTGACCAGGTTGAGTTGCAACAGCTCCATGAACTCCTCAACAGAGAAACTGTCGATCGGCTGGTGGGGAGGGTGTTGACCGGCGTTGTTGATGAGACAATCCAGCCGTCCAAAGCGCGCCGCCGTCCTTTCGATGACCCGCTCGACCTGGGCAGGTTGACGCACATCACACGGTTCAAAGTGGCACTCCCCCGGCCCGGCCGCGGTCAACTCAGCGGCCAGCATGCGGCCGTTCTCCTCGTCGATGTCGCAGATCACCACGCGGGCGCCTGCCCGCGTAAAGACCCGAGCACAGCCTGAGCCGATGCCCTTGCTGCCGCCCGTGATCAGGGTGGCCTTGTCAAATCCAGCGGCAAAAGGAGTTGTTTTTTCTGCCATCGGTTCCGCCCTGTTCGCGGCTAGTGGTTAGAGCCGCTAATGTAAATTCCGTCTGATGCCAAGACTTTTCGCATCGTCTGCACCCTGGGAACGCGGTGCGTCTCGCCTGCCCCAACGCAATCCGGAATGCGCAGCGCGGCAGAAAGCGTATTTTCAATGTGAACGTAAATTAGCCGCTCTCTTCAGGCCGCCCGCGCACGATCAGGTTCTCAACATCCTCCAGCGTTGAATCCTCAACGTCGAGCACGCCTTGCCTTTCGCCGCCCTTCAGCACCATCACCCGGTCCCCGATAGATAGGACATCGGTAATGCGATGCGTGACCAGGATGATCGAAATTCCTTGATCGCGCAGTTCAGCCATGAGGTCCAACAACGTGTTGGTTTCCTTCACCCCCAAAGCGGCTGTCGGCTCATCCATGATCAGAAATCTGGCTTCGAAGCCGATCGCCCGCGCCACGGCCACCATCTGGCGCTGCCCCCCGGACATCCTCTCAACCAGCAGCTTGGGCGAACTGATGTTGATGCGCAGCCGCTCAAGCAGCGCATGCGACTCGTCGTACATTCTCTTCTTGTCGAGAAAAGTGATGCCCAGGAGCCGCCTGGTATGCTCCCGCCCGGTGAAGACATTGGCGGCAACGTCCAGGTTGTTGAACACCGCCAGATCCTGGTAGATCATCGCCAGGCCCAGCGCTTGGGCGTCGCGCGGATTGCGCAACCCGGCCTTTTGCCCTTCAACGAAAATTTCGCCCGCGTCCGGAATCACCGACCCATAGAGCGTCTTCATCAGCGTAGATTTTCCGGCCGCGTTATCGCCGACCAGACCCAACAGCTCCCCGCGTCTCAACTCCAGATCCACGCCGCTGAGCGCCTGGACGTTGCCAAATCTCTTCGAGATTCCTCGCATCTCAACCACGTGCTCATTGCTCATGGGTATACTCACAGTTGCTTTGAGGAGTGAGAAGAATATTCTTCCCACTCCTCAAAATTCCTCACTCCTCTTACTGCAAGACCTCCGTTTCGACCAGCTCTTTGATCTCCAGGAAATTCTGCTTCATCGTATCCTGGTAGCTGTCGATATTGGATTGGTCGACAAGCGTGATGCGGGTGTCTAGGTACTGGGCGGTAGCTTGCACGCCCTGGTGCTTAATCAGCCACGGAATGTAGACCGCCAGGTAGCCCTGCCCGTATGGCTGCTGAACGTAGGTGAAGGAGACGGTTCCCAGGCGGATGCCTTCGACGATCTCCGGCGCGTCATCCACGCCCGTAACGATAATGTCGTCGCGGCCAGCATCGGGGAAGGCCACCGTCGCGCCCACCGAATTCAGGTTGCCGAGCGAGTAGTAGGCGTCCATTTCAGGATAGATGACCAGAGCCTCTTCCGCGCAGCGGACCGTGCCCTCCGGGTTGTCGCAGTCGATCAGCACGCCGATCACCTTGATGTCCGGCGCATGTTCGGCGAAGTAGTCCTCAAGCCCGGCCTGACGGTCCTTGTCGACCACATTGCCGGGCTCGCCAAAGGCTACCACCACATTGCCTTCGCCGCCCATCAGATCAACCAGTCGTTCGGCTACGGTCGCGCCGGCCGTGTAGAAGTCGGTCGCCATGCAGACGTCGGCATTGACCGCCTCGGAGCAGGAGGCATTCTGGGTGGTGCCAAGCCCTCTCTCTTTGGCCTGGGACAGGATGCCTTCCATGATATCCGGCACGCCCGTCATCACGCTGAGGCCGGTGATGCAGGGCAGGGAGAGAGCAGACTCGGTCATCTCCAACTGCTTCTCAGGGCTGTATTCGGCCGGCGCCAGGAAAACGATTTCCACGCCAAGCTCCTCCGCGGCGGCCTCGGCGCCGCCCTGCCAGGCGGTGATATAAGGATGCACCAGCGGCGCGCTGACGATGTAGCGCTCGGTGTCGCCGCAATCCGCCTCTCTCTCTACGACCACCGTTTCCGGCATAGTGCAGGCAGCCAGCCCCACAGCCAACAGGACCATCAACGTTGTGCCTAAAAGCAGACGCTTCATTGCTCTTTCCTCCGTGGTCTGAAAAATATGGTATCCAATCTTGTGATGCGACCGGTAATGCAGGACAGTTTCTCTCTTTCGCTACCTCCTTACATCTGTGGCCGCTGGTCAGCGGCCAGAAATACCACTCGCCGCTGGCAGGCGGATCCAGTGTTGGCTCGGCTAACGATCGCGACCAAATATGATGCGCCAGGTCAACTCTCCCCGCCGGAACTGGTCGATCAACAGGGCCACCACCACCAGCCCCCCCTGCATGACATCATTCAGATAAATGTCCAGCTGCAAGACGACCAGAGCGTTGCGGGCAATCCCCATGATGGCGGCGCCCATCAGTGTGCCAGCCATCGAGCCAACCCCTCCGGTCAACAGGGTGCCGCCCACGATCGCGGCCGTGACCACCGGAAAGAGCAGCCCCTGGCCGATCTGGGGCAGCGCATTGCCCACCCGGCCAAGCAGAACGATCCCGCCCAGCGCCGCCAGAAAGCCGCTGAGAGTAAAGATGCCGATGCGGATGCGCTCGACATTCATGCCCACATCCTGGCTGGCCTTCAGGTTGCCTCCGATCATCCGCACGCGCAGCCCGAAGAGCGTCCGCGTCAGCAGAATGTGCATGAGGAAGGCGACGACAAACATCAGGATGATCAGCACCGGCACCTGACCGATGCGCCCTTTGCCGAGCCAGGTCAGGCCGTCGGGCAGACCGATGATCGACTCCCCGCGGGTGATATAGAAATTGACGCCCAGAAAGACCGCGCCGGTGGCAAGCGTCATCACAATCGGATGAAGGCGAAAGCGAGCCGCCAGAACGCCGTTGAGGAAGCCGCACAGCACGCCGACCCCCAGTCCCCCGACGATGGCGATGGGGGGCGCGAGGCCAAAGTTTTTCCACAACTTGGCCGTTACCATCGCCGCCAGGCCGGCTATCGACCCCTGCGACAGATCGAAAGATCCCGATACGATCACGAGCGTCTGGCCCATCGCCACGATCGACGTAATCGAAATCTGCCTGAGAATGGTGGTCAGGTTGAAGGGCGACCGAAAGATCGGCGAAACCGAATACATGACCACAAAGAAGATCACCAGGGCCAGAAATACGCCGGACTCGCGGTGCGCCATCAACTCTCGAACGCGCTCGCGCGCCTTCTGCTTGCGGGCTGTGGGCGTTTGGGCAGCCGTCATCTGGATCCTCCTCCGGAGCCTGCTCTGTTGTGGTCGACACAAACGAGGTCGACACAAACGTGATCGACACAGACGTGATCAACGCAGACGGGAGAGCCGCTATTCTTCACGCCCCATGCGCTTCTTCAACCCTGCGTAGCTGTACTGGTCGCTGGCGAGGAAGTCGAAGTAGGATGTTTCCGTCGCCAGGACGCGTTGGGCCTGGACGACTACGTCTTCGGCGACAGCGAGGGGGATTTTCACTACACCGTTGGCGTCTCCGTGTAACAGGTCGCCGGGCTGAATCGTCAGCCCGTAGATCGAAACTGTTGTTCCCACATTGGTATAGGCGCCATATCCGTGCGAGACGACCGCGCCGGGGCAGAAGAGCTGGAACCCCGGCGCGCGCTGTTGAATGCCTTGAAAGTCACGGCTCCCCAGATCGGTCACAATGCCGACCCCGCCCAGCTTCTGCAGTGCCGAGCAGAACATGTCGCCTGCCAGACAGCTGCGCATGCGGTCCCCGCCCGTGTACTGGACGGCCAGGACCACCGGCTTGGGCGCGGCGTCAACCATGTCCAGGACGTCGTGCAGGCGATTGGGCCTGTCGTCGCCGGCGCTGGTGGTGTCTTGCGTGGCCGTCACCGCGTAGCCGACCATCGGCTCCTGCTCAGGGAACTGACAACGCAGCTCCAGCGAGGAATACCCTGTGACCGGATCGCGGACTTCGAAGTGTTCAATGGCATTGGCGACTGTGGCGCTGTCAATCCGGCGCAGCGCGTCGAGCGTTTCGGCGGAGATTTGCGAGTTCGTCATAGTGATTTCCTTGAATTGGACGACAGTGGCTGGTGGGTTGTGAACAGTGAAGGTTATGCGATTTCCACGCCGACGGATGCGGCTGCCTCGGCGAGGGACTGCCAGATATCATTTTCGATTGGGATGCCTTCACGCCGGCGGCGCTCGCGCGTGCGCGCCTCCAAATCGCCCGGCGCCAGCACCTCATCGAAACCCGGCGCCGGCGGCACCGCCCGCACTCGGCGCTCCATCTCATCCGCCCGATCGGCATATTCGGTGAAAGGCTGGAACAGGTCCGCCTTGATCGCAATCATCGTGACACCCTGGTGGAGCATGATCGCGCCGGCTCGCCCCTCCTCCACGTAGCTGTCGGAGCCGGTGAAGATCCGCCCGAGATACTCCGCGGCCATCATCAGCGTATAGCCTTTGTGCCCGCCAAATGGCAGGTGCCCGCCGCCGTCAAAAAAGTCGGCCGGGTTGGTGGTTGGGACACCATCCTTGTCAACGATAGCGTTCGGCGGCAGCTGTTCACCGCGGTTGTGGGCATTGTCGACTTTGACGCCGGACAGAGCGGTCGTGGCCCAGTCGAACATCATCGTCGACTCTTCGCCCGCCGGCAGCCCGATCGAGATGGGATTGGTGTGCAGTACTCTCGTCTTGCCGCCGTAGGGAACCGTGGCAGGCGCCACTTCGCCGTAACCCCCGCCCCACACCATGCCGATCATATTGTCGGCGACCGCCATCTCCACGTAGTGGCCCAGCCGGCCGATGTGGTGCAGCTGCACCATGCTGACCACCGCTACGTTTTGCGTTTTGGCCTTGCTGATCGCCAGTGCCATCGCATATTTGGCGGCGACGTGGCCGAAGGTCCAGTTGCCTGTCACCAGCGCACTGGTGGCGGTCTCCTGCAGGATCGCCGGTTTGGCCGCGGGAAAGATCTCTTCGGCCTTTATTCCGGCCACGTAGATGGGGAGGGGCCAGATACCGTGCGTGTCCACACCGCTGAGGTTGGACAGCACCAGGTGGTGCGCCACCTCCTCGGCGTTCTGCTCATCCGCGCCGGCGGCCAGCAGGATCTGTTTGACCAGGGCATGAAGCTCATCCTCGGGTTTTATTATCATGTCATCTCCTTAGCGGCCAGTGGCCGGTGACGGGTTTCTGACCACTGGTAGCGGCTGCCGGGTGTCAGTCACGCGGCGGGTTTACTTCATACAGTTCGCCTTGCAATCCGACCGGCGTTGTAAAAAATATGTAGCGCACAATCTCGCCGGTGTCTACCACGTCTACGTCGATCTGCTGGATTTCCTCCGTGTCAAAGGTGACCCCCTTCGCCTTGAGATCGACGACCGCGGCGTCGATGTCGTCAACCTGCCAGGCGACATGCTTAACAATGCCGGGCGCCGCGTCATCGGTCGCCTGCCACAGTTCCAGGCCGGGATACCAGGCGATTGTAAGCCCTGGGCGGTTGACCTCTCTGAGCTTGTTCAGACCGCAATGTTCTTCCAGATAACTCCTGGTTGCCTCCAGATCAGCGACATCCACTGAAACATGGTTGTCTATGATTTCAAACATCGTTTCATCCTCCTCAAGGACACTCGTTTGTTGACAGACCGGCGCGCCAAGCTGCGACATAACCGGCTATTCGAGGTTGTTCAATGCGGCTACGGCTGCGCGCGCTCCCGGCGCTCAGACCGAATGTACAAGCTCCATCTGGGCCCACCATTCCCCCGCCTCTGCCTCCGGCGCCCGTTCCTGGAAGCCGCGCATCAGATCGTCCCACGCCCGCAGCCGCGCAGCCTCACCTCCAGGCGCAGAGAAGGCGCGGCCCATGTCGAACCCGTCTTCCGTCTCGATGTACATGAACAGGCGCCGGCCTATCAGGAATATCCTGGTCTTGAGGATGCCCAGGTTGCGGGCGTGTTCCAGCACCTCCGGCCAAACATGCCGGTGGTACGCCTTGTACTGTGCGATGACTTCGGGATCATCCTTCAAAATGATGGTCAGACCATAGCATTTCATGGGCCTTCCTCCTCTGCGCGCCTTCGAGATCATCGGAAAAGCTACTGCAAAATGACCGGCAGCCTCTTCAGATTGTGAAAGGTGTTATTCTGCTGCCATTCGACACCCTCCTCGTCCAGTTTCAGCCGCGGAAAGCGGCGCAGCAGCGTGGTGAAGGCGATCTCGGTCTCGCGGCGGGCAAGCGGCGCGCCCGCGCAGAAGTGGATGCCCCAGCCGAAAGATGTGTGCAGGTTCGGCTCGCGCGTAATATCCAGCCGGTCGGGATCTTCGAACTGGGCCGGATCCCTGTTGGCCGCCCCCAACATCAGCGAAAGAGTCTGCCCTTTGGGAATCGACTGGCCGCCGATCCTCACATCCTCGGCGGTGAGCCGCCAGGCGCGCAGAAAAGA
The DNA here is from genome assembly GCA_965221345.1 of Caldilineaceae bacterium. Lineage (GTDB taxonomy): Bacteria > Chloroflexota > Anaerolineae > Caldilineales > Caldilineaceae > Bin5. Next base: position 1,135,068 of record CBDCSD010000002.1, on the reverse strand, counting down.
GGTGTCGAAGCGCAGAAACTCCTCCACCGCCGTTCCGATCATGGTCGGGTCCTCCCTCAACTTGCGCAACTGGTCCGGATGGCGCAGCAGCGCCAGCAGCCCGTTCCCGATCAGTCCGGTCGTCGTCTCGTGACCGGCCGTCAGCAGCGTGATGCAGGTGGCGACCAGTTCGGTCTCGCTGAGCATTTCGCCCCGTTCCTCCGCCGCCACCAGCGCGCTGATCAGGTCATCCTCGGGCTGCCGCCGCCGAGCCTCGATCAGCTGCAGCAGCCAGGCCTTGGTTTTCAACAGGGCAGCCGTGCTCTTCTTGATGGTCTCGATATGGGGGCGTCCGGTTCCATGGAAGGCGACAATGTCGTCCGACCACGCTTTGAACTGATCTCTGTCCGCGGCCGGCACACCCAGTGTCTCGGCGATCACAATAGCCGGCAGCGGGTAGGCCAGGTCGCCGATCACCTCCATACCGCCGCCGCTCTCCGCCTGATCGAGCAGACCGTTCACGATCTCCTGCACGCGCGGGCGCATGCTCTCAACCACACGCGCCGAAAAGGCTTTGTTCACCAGCCCGCGCACCCGCGTATGCTCCGGCGGGTCCGTGTTCGGCATTCCAACTGTGAAGTTGTCGTAGAGCGGGCGAATCTGCTCACGCACGCCTGCCGGCAGCTGGTCCAGGAAGGATGCTATCCGCCCCACGTTGGTAAAACGGCGATAATCGCGCAGTACGGCAATCACGTCGGCGTAGCCCGTCAGCACCCAACAACCCCAGGCATCACTCCAGTGAACCGGATCCTGTTCACGCAGCTGATGGTAGATGGGATAAGGATCGCTGTAGATTTCGGGCGAGACCAGAAGTTTGTCAATTGAGGAACTGCTGCTGATAGCCATAGCTCTTTCCTCCTGTCCCGGCGGCTGGCCGCTGCCCGGCTCAACGTCCTGGAATCGAGTCGATGAGCAGCCGGGTATAGGAATGTTGCGGCCGCTCCAGCACGGCTTGCGTCTTCCCTGTCTCCACGATGTCGCCCGTCTGCATCACGTAGACGCGTGACGTCAGATAGCGCACCAGGCCCAGGTCATGTGAGATGAAAATGATCGCCAGCCCGCGTTCCGCTTGCAGTCGGCGCAGCAGATTCAACAGCTGCGCCTGCGCCGATTGGTCAATCGAAGACGTCGGCTCGTCTGCGATCAGCACCTTGGGGTTGGGTGCCAGCGCCCGCGCCACACTCACTCGCTGCCGCTGCCCACCCGACAACCCTTTGGGAAACTGCCGCGCCTGATCATCGCTGATGCCCATCGAATTCAGCAGCCGCAACGCTTCCACCCTGGCCGCCGCGCCCGGCAGCTCTTGCCAGACCTGCACCGCCTCCGCCACCGCCTGCCAGACCCGCATGCGCGGGTTGAGTGAAGAGTAGGGATCCTGGAAGATCATCTGTGTCTTCCAGCGCTCGCTCCTTGGCATGACTTGCTCGGCCGCCGCGCTGAAGACCTTCTGCCCCTCCAGCCAGATTTCGCCTGCGCTTGGCCTTTGCAGACCGACCAGCGTCCGCGCCAGCGTCGTCTTCCCGCTCCCGCTCTCGCCGACAATGCCGACTGCCTCGCCGCCACTGACGGTGACGTTGGCCGCACGCACCGCGTCCAACGCCTCTGCCCCGCGCCCGAACGTAACCGTGATATCCTTCCCCTCCAATAACGGACCGGCTATGGCGTTCTGTTGCCGCGTTTCTTCAGCTATAGGAGTCAGAGTAGCCATATCCGATCTCTTACCCTTCCAATTCCGCCATCCGTTCGGGGTGAATGCAGGCGGAAAGCTGCTGTGCAGTCGGCATCAGCGCCGGCTGCGGATCGCGCCGGCAGTCGTCGTCGGCCAGCGCACAGCGCGGCCAGAAGCGGCATCCCGCCGGCCACGATCCAACCGACGCTGCATCACCGGGGATCGCCTCCAGGTCCTCCCCCGGCACCGCCCGATCGACGCGCGAGACGCGCAACGCCCTTGTGTAGGGGTGGCGGGGCGCCTTCGATAGCGCTGCCACCGGGCCCGTTTCGACCGACGCGCCGGCGTACATGACCATCACGTTGTCGCAAACCTCTTCGATCACTGCCAGATCATGGGAGACCAGGATCAGTGCCATGTTCAAATCCTGGCGCAGCTGGGTGATCAGGCTCAATATCTCACGCTGAATGGTTACGTCGAGGGCCGTGGTGGGCTCGTCCGCGATCAGCAGTTTGGGCGCCTGGGCGATGGCTGCGGCGATCATGACCCGCTGGCGCATACCGCCGGAAAGCTGGTGCGACCGGGCTTTGAGCACCTGCTGCGCTCTGGGGATATGCACCTTTTCGAGCAGCGCAACCGCCTCCTGCCTGGCCTGCTGACGGCTTAACGACCCCACCGCCGTGATCGACTCGACCAATTGGGTCTCGACGGTCAGCACAGGATTGAGGCCGGCCAGCGAGCTTTGCGGGATGTAGCCGATCTCCCGACCGCGTATGCCGCGCCAAACGCGCTCAGGGGCGCCGGCCAGCTCTTGCCCGTCAAAGCGAACCGTGCCCGAAACGATCCCCGCGCCGTGACGCGGCAGCGTGCCGATCAACGCCCGGCACAGCATCGTCTTGCCGGAGCCGGACTCGCCGACAATGCCGACCGCCTGCCGCTGGTTCAGACTGAGGTTGGCAGCGTCGATCACCGGGAGCTTTCTGCCGCCGCCCTTGCGAAAACTGATGCACAGATCCTTGACTTCCAGCAGAGGCTCTATTTCATTCTCCTTCTGTTGGCAAAAGATAAGGGAAACGGGCGCCTGCCCGCGACGACCCCTGCCAGACGTACTGCAGGCAAGTCAGCGCAGAGGGGCAGAGGCGGTGATATTGTCAAATGCGCTCGCATTTCGTTTCCCGAGCGCGCTGTTTTCGTGAGCATGATCACTCATCATCCCCCTTGCTGATCCGCTCCAATCCTTGCGCCAGCAGGGCCACGCCGATGGCCGTCAGCGACAGGAAGAACCCGGGAAACAGGATCAGCCACGGCTCGGTGCGCAGGTAGAGTCGTCCCTCGGCCAGCATCGCGCCCCACTCCGGTGTGGGTGGGCGCACGCCCAGCCCAAGAAAGGAGAGGCCGCCGATGATGACGATAATGAAAATAAAGTCGCTAAGGGCATACGCGAGCGCCTCGGAAAAGACGTTAGGCATGATATGGCGGATGAGAATACGCAACTGCGAATAGCCCAGCACCTGCGCCGCCTGCACGAACTCGGCGTCGCGCAGCGCCAGTGACTTGGCGCGCGCAATGCGGGCATACTGGGCCCAGCGCGATATCCAGATCGCGAACAGCAGGCCGCGCACGTCCGCCCCCACCATCGCCACGATCCCCAGCACCAGGATAATCTCCGGAAACGCGGTCAGCGCGTTAACAAGCCCATCCCAGACCGTCTCGGCGATGCGGTTGCGCGTTGTGCCTGCCAGCGTGCCGATGAAAGTACCGATCACGATCGGAACGCTGACGCCCAGGATCGCCAGCGCAATGTCCAGCCGCGCGGCCGCAAACACGCGCACAAGCAGATCACGCCCCAGATGATCGGTGCCGAAAGGGAACGCCGCGCTGGGCACCTGCAAGGGCAGATCGACGAATTCGTAGGGGTCATTGGGACTCAACAGCGGGACAGATACGCTCAGCACCAGAATCAGCGCCAGGATGACCAATCCCCAACGGCTTTCGGCGTTGAGTTGACGCCATCGCCGGCGCAATCCCAACCGGCGCAGCTGGCCAACGGGCGAGATGCCTGCGCTCGCAGTAGTCACCGTATCTTCACCCGCGGATCGAGCCAGCCGTTGACCAGATCGGCGAAGAAGGTCAGCCCGACCACCAGCAGACCGCTCAGGAATACGATCCCTTGCACCAGTGGGTAATCGCGATTGCGCACAGCGTCGACAAGTGTCATTCCGATCCCAGGCAGATTGAATATGATTTCAATGATAACGGCATAGCTGACGACGGTCGCGGCAAAGTAGCCCAGCGCGGCAATGGTGGGCGCAAGCGAAGGCCGCAGCAGATAGCGCCAGTAGAAACGCCATCCCTGCGTGCCGCGGATGACCGCGGCCTCTACGAACTCCTCGGCCGCGGTCTCGACGATTGAAGATTGCAGAATGCGAGCGAGAACCGGCACCAGAACAAAGTTGATCGTGAGCGCCGGCAGCCACAGGTAATAGAGGTTGGCCGGAAAACCGGCATGATAGCCGGCGATGGGCGCGAGATTGACCTGGACGGCGAACAGGAGGATGAGTAGCAGCCCCGAAAAAAACACCGGCGTCGCCACCAGAACCGAGGCGCCGATCTGAAAGGCGTGCCCGAACCATGTGCGGCGGTAGAGCGCGGCCGCAACGCCAAGCGGCAGCGCCAACACGACTGTCATGAAGATGGTCGTAGCCGTCAGCCACAACGAGACCGGCAGCCGCTTTTGCACAATCGACAGGATCGGTTCGCGCGAACGGATCGAAATACCGAAGTCGCCGCGCGCCAGATTGGAGACGTAGCGCCCGAACTGACTCGGAATCGAACCGTCAATCCCCAGCAGCTTGCGGTAGGCGATCACATCCTCCTCCGTGGCCGAATCTCCCAGCAGGATCATGGCCGGATCGCCGGGGATCAGACGGACCAGCAGAAATGCGAAGACCATCAGCAGGAAGGCGACGAAGAACGCCTGCGCCAACCGCCGCAGTACGGGGTGCCTGAGCACGCGCAGCGTCGTTGCCGCCGCTGCGTTTGGGCCGGCCGCGGCAGCCATACCACTAAGGGATGCAGTCATCTTGGGAGTGAGGAATGAAGAGAGAGGAGGAAGAGGACGGCTGCTCGGCGACAACCCGGTACCGGGTTGTCGCGTCTGGCCACCTCGTTCACCCCTCACTTTGGGTTGCTTAGACCGCGACGCCCTCCGGGCCGCCCGCTTCCTGCTCCTCGCAGTTCTCCTCCGCACGCATCACTCCTCGACTGCTGCAGCACGGCTCGCGGCCTCTAACGACCGCGAGCCGCGGACTACTGATTACTCCTCCACGTCCGCCAGCGGCACAACGATGAAGTGCGAGGCGCCGGTCACGGTCCTGACTGCATTCTGACCTACGCGGCTGCCACCCATCACCGAGCGTTCACAGCAGGGGATGATCGACTGCACTTCATAGCCCCGGTACTGGATCTGGCGGATGAGTTCGTCGCGGGCAGCCCTGTCAACCGTCTGGGTCAGTTCATCAAACAGGCGCTGCATCTCCGCATCTTCGATGCGGGACCGCTGCGCCCAGAAGCCGTCCAGGAACTGGTTGCGCAGATAGCTCTCGGGCGGCCCGCCGTTGTTGCCAGTGACGGCCCAGCCGGCGTGATAGTCCGGCGAGTTGGCCATGATGTCCAACGCCACGCCAACCTCCTGGCCGTCCGCTGTCACCTCCATGTTGAGCGCCTTGAGTTGCTCGGCAAACACCAGGATTCCTTCGACATAGCCCGGCCGCGGCCCATAGGTCGTCACACTGAAGGAGCAGCCGCCGTCTGCCCACGGCGTGGTGGCCATCAACGCCTGGGCCGCCTCCAGGTCCTGCTCGCCCCCGTTCGGCAGAATGCCAACATCGAGGGGCTGGCCGGTGTAGAAGTAGCCCTTGACCGGCGGCGAGATGCCCAACAGTGCTCGATCGTTGATCTCGGAACGGTCGATGGCCAGCGAAATGGCCTCGCGCACGTCGCGGTTGGACAGACAGTGATCTTCCGAGATCTGCTGGTTGATGCTCAGGTGAAAAACACCGCCCAGCGCCACGACAAAGGTCTCAACCTCCGGCGGGAAGGTGGCGCGCGCCTGCGGCGGCAGTTCGTAAACGTAATCCAACTGGCCGGTGGCCAGCAGCAGCGAGCGCGAGGTGGGGTCGGGCACCCAGTGCAGTTCAAGCTCCTGCACCGACAGTGGTCCCAACGGGTAGTTGGGATTCTCCCGCAACGTCACTATCGGATCGCCCGGCTCGCCTGCGGCGACATAGTAGGGGCCCGCGCTCACCGGGTTGCGGAAATAGCCATCCGGGTCAGCCTCGACCTGGGCCTGGGGATGAACCGAGAAGCCGGTGCGCCCAAACCAGAAGGGCAGCGAGGGCTCGGCTATGCTCAGCGTCCACACCACCGTTCTCTCGTCCGTTGCCTCCACGCTGACAACATTGGCAATCGGGCCTTTATCAGTCGGCGGCGCATCCTTGATCCGCTCCCACGTGAAGACAATATCCCCGACCGTAACCGGCGTCCCGTCCGAGTACATCAGGTTCTCGCGCAGTGTGAAGGTATAGACCAGGCCATCGTCCGAAATATCCATCGATTCGGCCAGGTCCGGCTGCGGCACACCGTACTGATCAAGACGGAGCAGCTGCCCGCTGATCAGCTTGATGGTCGAGCCTTCCGACGTCTCGCCGGGCAGCGCCGGGTCGAAGTGAGTCAGCGCGCCCGGCAGACCGAAGCGCACCTTGGCCAGCGGCAGCATGCTATCCGAATCTGCCATCATTGGGGCTTCGGGAATCGGCTGACACGCGGCCAAAAGGATTGCGAAAAGGGCTACTGCCAAGACATACAGTTTGGGTTTATTGGTATACATTTCTCCCACTCCTTCTTGAATAACCGTCTGTTGTGTGGTTGGTCAATACACTCTGTTATACGGTCGGTCAATGCGCTACCGCTCAGCCACCTGCACGGGGCGGTTTGTCTTCAATGATTCCACTGCGGCCTCGACCAGCAGCTGTGAACGGTAACCGTCTTCCACACTGATCATGGGCCGCCTGCCCTCCACCAGCGACTCGACGAAATGGTTCATCTCGCCCGGATAGGCTTCGGCATACTTGTGGAAGTAGAACTGCGATCCGTCGGGTGGACCCGAGAACAGCCTGTCGTGCAGCGCGCCGGCGGCTGTGTAGCGCACCAGGCTGGTTTCCGGCCGGTTCTCTGCGCGCAACATCCCCTTTGCGCCATGCACTTCAAGTCGCTGGTCATAGCCGTAGATCGTGCGCCAGATGTTGTTGATGTGGCAGAGGGCGCCGCGGGCGGTCTTGAGCGTCGTCATTGCGGTGTCGACCTCGCCCAATCTGCCAAGTTCCGGTTCGACCAGGCTCGAGGCCGCCACGTAGACCTCCACCGGTTCATCGTCCAACAGCGCGCGCGCCATATCGAAGTCATGCACGGTTGATTCACGCAGCAAGGTGTAGGGTGCTTTGTGATGTGTTTGGCGGCTGAGATCGAGCAGCGTCACTTTCGGATCGCGGTTGGTCAGCAGCACCAGTTCGACGTCACCGATTTCACCGGCCTTCACAGCCTGAATCAACGCCAGGTGGCTTGGCTCGAAGCGTTTCATGAAGCCCATAAAACTCGGCACGCCCGCCTTTCTGACCTCTTCGACCGCAGCGCGGGCGGTGGGGATGTCTTCCGCCAGCGGTTTTTCGCAGAAGATCGCCTTGTCTGCACGTGCGGCCGCAACCACCAACTCTGCATGGGAGCTTGCCGGTGTGGTGATGACCACCGCATCCACCGCGGGGTCTGCCAGTGCGCTCTCCGGGTTGGATAAGGCTATAGCGCCGTGGCGTCCGGCCAAGTCGGCCGCGGCTCCCGGCAGGAGATCGCAGACGCTGTATACCTCCGCCTTGGGATGTTCCGCCAATGTGCGTGCGTGGCGCCTTCCCATTTGGCCTGCGCCGAAGATGCAGAATCGAACCATCTTCCAACCCCAGTAGCTAGTTGCCGGTGGCTAGTGACCAGTGGTTTATGACCAGTGGCCACTGCAAGACCTGCCCACTATCGACCGTCGTTTATCAACCGTCGCTTACCAGTTTTCGTCCACTGGGATCTCCGGCCACGTGCTGAGTTCGTCCCGGATCTCCGGTATCGTGCTCCAGCCCGCGCCAATCGCCCAGAAGAGGCTGAGCACCTCATCACCGTCGTTGGAGACAGAGTGTTCGTGGCCCTGCGGTACGAAGACGACATCACCGGCCTCCATCCGATGTTCTACCCCTTCCAGGTGCAGAACCCCGCGCCCTGAAATAATGTAGTAGACCTCATCCTGCGCCGGATGCATATCGGAGTGGCCGTGCGTGCCCGGGCGCACCCAGAACAGGCCGGCCGTGTACTGATCCGAGCCGCATGTGTCTTCGGTGATCATGACGCTGTCGCGCATCGTGCCGTCAGGCGACTGGATCAGGGGGACATCGCTTACTTTAAACACGTACCTCATTCCGTCTGCCATCGTTGATTCTCTCCTTTCATGGATCTAGTGTAGGGTCGTCCACGGCTTGATGAATATCCGGCCGTACCTCAGCTCCAGAACTTCCGGTGGCAACCGCGCAGCTGATAGCAGGCGCAACGCACCACCGGGCAGAAGTCAGACTCTTTCACTTTTCCTTTCCGGGTCCGGAACGGGATTGGAATTGACGTAAGGGAAGTTCTGGTCTGCAACTGCTAATGCCCATGCGTTGTCAGCAGGCGCCGCACTTCTGGCATGCGCTCGATCGTTTCGAAGTCAAATGGCGCGCGTAAGCTGAAAAGCAGGTGTGTGAATCCGACGTCAATGTGCGCCTGCAATGCCTGGGCAACCTCGGCCGGCGTCCCCGCCGCCAGGATCGATGGCTCGTATCCCTCCACTCCATGCAAGCGCAGCGACGCCTCCAGTTCACGCCGGGCTTCGTCAGGGTCGTCCCGAACTGTGACCCATTTGCTCGCCAGCCGCTCAATTGTGGCTGGATCGCGGCCCACAGCCGCGCAGTGCGCACGCAACACCGCATCACTGGCTTGAATCTTGTCGAGCGAGCCGTGCTGCGTGTGCCACATGTCGGCGTACATGGCAACCGTGCGCAGTGTTTTGCGCCGACCCTGTCCCCCGATCAAAATAGGCAGGCGGCGCTGCAATGGCCGCGGCGTCTGCGCCGCCTCTACCAGATTGTAGAAGCGGCCGCTGTGGGTCACCTTCTCCCCGTCGAGCAGGCGGCGAATGAGGGGGACGGCCTCATGGAGCCGGTCCAGCCGCTCACCGGCGCTGGCCCCGAAATCGATGCCGTGGGCCTTATGCTCGCGCGCCAGCCAGGCCCCGCCCAGGCCCAGCACCGCCCGTCCCCCCGTTATATGGTCAAGGGTCGCCGCCAGCTTCGCCACCAGGCCGGGGTTGCGAAACGTAATCGCGCCCACCAGCGTGCCGACCGTCGCCCGTTCGGTTAACGCGCCCAGGGCGGCAAGAGTAGCCCAGGCTTCGTAAACGGGGTTGCGCCACGAGCCGACCGGGCAGAGGAGATGGTCGGAAATCCAGAGAGAATCAAACCCGGCCCGGTCGGCCGCGATCGCGGCATCGCGCAGGGCCGGCCAATCGGTCTGCTGCGCCCAGAGCAAGGCGCCGATCTTCATCTGCATCCCCTCCTCTTGATAGTGAACAATGGATAGCCACACCACGGACCACTGGCGTTTGCGTCAGGCCATTCCCGCTGCCGGCAAAAACTGCAAATCGGCGAAGTGGCAGGCGCTCGGATGGCCATGATTAAATCGATCAATGAGCTGTGGACGATCCTGGCTGCAGATCGACTCGGCCTTCCAGCAACGGGTTCGAAACGTGCAACCCGAAGGAGGATTCATAGGACTTGGCAACTCCCCCTCCAGCACAATGCGCTTCCTTTCTTTACGGCCCACCGGATTCGGCGCCGGCGCCGCCGAGAGCAGGGCCTGCGTGTAGGGATGAGTTGGCCGCGCGTAGATTTCATCCTCGCCGCCGACCTCCACAATCCGGCCCAGATGCATGACTGCGACGCGATCAGAAATCTGTCGCACAACTGCTAGATCGTGGGCAATGAAGATGTAGGACAGCCCCAGTTCGGCTTGAAGTTCCGCCAACAGATTTATAACCTGCGCCTGCACCGAAACGTCAAGCGCGGAGACAGGTTCATCGCAGATAATCAGATCCGGTTGTAAGACCAAGGCCCGGGCGATCCCGATACGCTGGCGCTGCCCACCCGAAAACTCATGTGGATAGCGGTGGGCATCCGTTGCCAGCAACCCGACACGCTCAAGCAGGGCGCTGACTCGCCCTCTCTGCTCTTCCTTCGGCACGATGCCAGGGTGTACGACCCACGGCTCGGCGATGATCTGGCCCACTTCCATGCGCGGGTTCAGCGACGCGAAAGGGTCCTGGAAAACCATCTGTATCTCGCGTCGCAGGGCCCGTAGGGACGCTTTCGACAGGGTAAAGAGATCACGTCCTTTGAAATACGCTGCGCCGCTAGTCGGTTCCTCCAGACGCATTAACGTTCTGGCAAGTGTGGATTTCCCACAACCCGTTTCACCAACCAGCCCGAGCGTCTCGCCTCGGTGCAAGTCGAAACTTACACCGTCAACCGCCTTAATCGCTCCACGCCGAGCGCGCAAAAATCCCTTCCGCTCCGTCGGAAAATACTTTACGAGATCTTTGACCCTGAGCAAAGGCTCCGCCGCCTCCCCGAGAGGCCCGGAGTGCGTCCCTGTTTCGCCCCGTTCTTTCTCGGTTCTGCGGCGAACGCTGTCAGTTGACATACATGACATCCTCAAAACGATGGCATGAGGCGCTGCGTTCATGCCGGACCTCATAAAGTGGCGGCGGTTCGACCGAGCAGCGGTCAACCACATACGCACAGCGCGGATGGAAAGGGCAGCCCGACGGAATGAAGCGAAGGTTGGGCGGCGCTCCGCTGATCTGTCGCAGCGAATCCATCTTCCGATCCACCCGCGGCGCCGATTCCAATAGCCCTTTGGTGTACGGATGCGCCGGACAGCTGTAAATGTCCTCGATCGGACCGGTTTCCACAATTTTGCCAGCATACATCACAGCCACGTTATCGGCAACGTCTGCCACCACGCCCAAATCATGCGTGATGAGGATCAAACCCATGCCCGTCTCCAACTGGAGCTCGGCCAGCAACTCCATGATCTGCGCCTGCACCGTGACATCAAGAGCCGTCGTAGGCTCATCGGCGATGAGCAGATCGGGATCCAATGCAATGGCCGAGGCGATCATCACCCGTTGCCGCATACCGCCTGAAAACTGGTGCGGATAGTCATGCGCTCGTTCGCGGGCAGATGGAATACGCACCCGATCCATCAGTTCAATTGCTTTGGCAGTGGCTTCACGTTTCGATGTCCCGCGATGCTCCTGGAACATCCCAGCAATCTGGGAGCCGACGGTGTAGCCTGGGTTCAGAGCGCTCAAAGGATCTTGGAAAATCATTGCGATCCTCTCGCCGCAGAGCCGTCGCCGCCGCGACGGGCTGACTTGCAGCAGGTCGATGCCATCGAAGAGAACTGATCCACCGGTCACGAACGCGGGCGGGCTATCGAGAATACCCATAACAGCTTCGGCGCTCACCGTCTTGCCTGAGCCTGACTCGCCCAGAATGGCCAGTGTTTGGCCCCGGTTCAGCGTGTAACTGATCCCGTTCACGGCATTGAGAAGGCCATCGGGCGTGCGGAAGTTGACCCGCAGGTCGATAACTTCGAGCAAATGATGGCTGTTGGCCGCCGGCTGATGCGCCGGTTCGGAGATCTCTATGTCTGTGCGGCTGCTCTGCGGCTCGCTATTCGCTAAGGCGTTCTCAGTATCCCCTTCATGGCGCGACTCAGGTCGTCCCATAAACCACCGCCAGCGCTGCACAGGGTCGCTGACCATGCGCAACCACGCCGCCGTGAGATTAAGAGACAACGCCGTAAGCAGGATTGCGAGGCCGGGAAAGGTGATCAGCCACCATGCACTTGTGATGTAATCGCGGCCCTCGGCGACCATGCGGCCCCACGTGGGCGCAGGCGGCTGGATCCCCATACCCAGAAAACTCAAACCGGCCTCGGCCAGGATCACGATAGCGATCTCAAGCGTCGCCAACACCAGAATTGGCGACGCCAGATTGGGCAGGATATGTCGAAAAATGATGCGGCTGTCACTACAGCCGATCGTTTGCGCGCCTTCCACGAACGGCTGCTCGCGAAATGAGAGTGTCAGTCCACGCGTCACCCGCGCATAGATCATCCAGCGCGTCAGTGCGAATACGATAACCAGGTTCCAGAAGCCGGTGCCGACCAGGAAGAGGATGAAAAGCGCCATCAGCAGACCCGGTATGCCCATCAGTACGTCCACACCGCGCATGATGAGGTCGTCCAGCCAGCCGCGATGGTACCCCGCCATCAATCCCAACAGGATTCCAAGCGTGCCGGAAGCCAATACGCTCGCCAGACCGACGGCGAGCGAGACGCGCGCGCCATAAATCAGGCGGCTGAACAGGTCGCGTCCCAGAGGGTCAGCGCCGAGCAGATAGGGGAAGCTCGATGTCTCGGACGCATGCGAGGCCATAGGCGGAACATTGCGCGAGCGCAGGTTCTGGTCGAACGGGTCGTGCGGGGCGAGGAGATCGGCTCCCACTGCTGCCACGATCAGCGCAACAAGAAAGAACAGCGGGATTAGCATCAGCTTGTCCCGCCAAAGCGCGCGCAGCAACTCTCGGACGGTTACGTTGCGCGCAGGCTCGCCTGAATCTCGCGCCGCTGGCCGGTCGCCGGCGGTCATCTGATGTGGAGCGGGCACACGTCTCCTTTTCTAGCCGTAGCGCACCCTTGGATCCAGATACGAATAGGTAAGGTCAACCAGGAGATTTGTGACGATAATCATAATCGCCACGACAAAGACCAATGCCTCAATGAGCGGCAGATCCCGGTTTGTCACAGCCGAGACGATCAGAAGCCCTAAGCCGGGCCAGGCGAAGACGGTCTCAACGACCACCGCGCCGTTGAGTGTGGAGATTGCCTCGTCGCCTGACAGGGTGATTATCGGGATGAAGGCATTCTTGAGCGCCTGGCCTAATACGATTTTCCTTTCTCTGTATCCCTTTGCGCGTGCGGTCTTGATGTAAGGTTTGCTCAGTTGATCCAGCATGGCGCTGCGCGTTACCTGCGCGACCCGGCCCAGCGGCCTCAGCGACAACGTCAGGGCTGGCAAGATGATGAACTTCAACGAACCGGAGCCTGACGTTGGCAGCAATCTCAACTGAACGGCGAAGAAGAGAATCAGCATCAACCCGATCCAGAAGTCGACCGCCGACGCGCCGGTCAGCGAGATCACGTTGACCCCTTTGTCTATCAGAGAACCGGGCTTCCAGGCCGCCAGCGACCCCAGGATCATTGCCAGCGGCAACGCAAACAACAGGGTAACCGCGGCGAGTTTCAGGGTGGCGGGAAGGCGTTCCAGCGCCATCGGCAGCGCCGGTCTTCTCTGCCACCATGAGTTGCCGAAATCTCCGGAAACAACGCCGCGTGCATAGCGCCCGAACTGCACAAGCACCGGCTGGTCGTAGCCGAAGCGTTCCTCAAGTGTTTTCACATCCTCCGCACGCGCCTCAGGCCCCAAGATAAGGGCTGCCGGATTGCCGATGACGCGGCCTGCGAAGAAGACAAGGGTCAGGACAACCCCGAGAACGAGGAGCGACTGGATAAGTCGTCGAGCCACGTAGCGGGCCATGTGGACACTCCTTTTGCGGGCAAGGAAGAGTTACTCGCGCACACAAGCTCCTCATACGTCTCCTGAGCGTTGTCCTGACCCGATTCGATTGCCGCCAAGGGCCGGGGAATGGCGTCGGCGGCAATCGAAGTCAACAGTGGAAGTGGCTGATTCAGCCACTATCCACCGGCGCTCTCGACGATCTGCAATGGGGAGCGAGGGGCAGATTGCCGAAGCGGCGCTTAATCACACGTATTGTCCATATCCTTGGCCAGCGCCCGATGCCCCAGCGGAACATCCCAGCTGAGGCAGTCATTGACGGCATAGGAGAGGTCCAGATGCGCGACGGCGCCAGCATAGACCTCATCATGGACGAACTGGGCAATTTTCTGCAGGGCCTGATCGCGCTCTGCGCCCGTCAGCGGTCCAGCAGCTTCAGCCATCTCATCTAGTTCAGGGAAACAGCCGGCGGCGAAGGGACTTCCACAGGAAAGATGGCCTCCAAGTGAAAGGGCAAAGTCGTAAAGCTCATTCCCGTGCGGTCCAACGTAAAAATATCTGCCGCGTCCGGGCGGGGGTCGAACGCCCACCTTCTCGAGGAAGGGATCAAGCTCCGACACCTCCAGTACGGCGTTGAGGCCGAGTTCCTGCAGGTAGCCGTTCACGGCCTGGTGCAGTTCCTCGCTGCGCGCGAACCAGCCGCTGAGACTGGCGTTCACGAACTCGGTTTCATAGACGGGCACGCCATCGGCTGCTGCTTCGTCCAGAAGCTGCTTGGCTCTCTCCGGATCATAGCCGTATGGCTCCAGATTCTCGTTGTAACCGGTCGCGGAAGGGCCAACCATCTGGCGGGCGATCGTGGCCTGGCCGCCCAGAATGGTGTCGAGGATGGTGTCGTAGTCGACGGCCAATTGGAATGCCAGCCTGACCCGCTGATCGCCAAAGGCCGTGCCTTCACGCGGGGGTTCCAGATCCATTCGCATCCAAAGGGTCTCGACACTGACCTGGCTACGGCAGCCAATTCCGTCAGCGGCGTTGGCCTCCAGGCAGCTCTCCGCCGAAATCCACTGGGCGATGTCAGCTTCTCCGGTCTTCACCTGCGCCAGCCGAACGGCATCCTCGGCGCGATAGAGAAAGACCAGTTCATCAAAGTTGATCGCGCCGCGCGCGCCCTGGGCGGGGTCGAGGCCCCACCAGTCATGGTTGGCTTCGAGGATGAGCGCGTCACCCGCTCTGAACTCTTTGTACTTGTACGGACCGGTGCCGATCGGCACGAGAGGATATTGGTCCGGCTCCTCAAGAAGCTGTCGCATTGATGAGACGCCCTGGATGTGCATGCGGTTGGGCAGTATTGGGTCCGGCGAGGCCGTCATCACGTGGACAGTATACTCGTCCACGGCCTCGGCCGTTATTTGTGGCCCCATGAAGCCGCGAACCGGAAAGGCGTTCTCTTCGCTCCACTGATGGTTGATGGCGTAGGCAGCGGCCTCAGCGTTCAGAGGCGAGCCGTCGTGGAAGGTCACCCCTTCGCGAATCGTGAACCGCCACGTCAATTCATCGATCGGCTCGAAGGAGGTGGCAAGCTCGGGGATCAGCTCGTTCGTAACAGGATCGCGATCCAACATCACCTCGATCACATTGCGCAGGCCGGCCGCCTGCACTTCGTCATAGGCCTGAAACGCTTCCAGGCTGCGCCACTCTCTGATGGCGGCGTAGACGAGGGTCTTCTTCTCGGCAGGCATTTCGGCGTCCGAGGCGGACGTACCGACAGGCTGGCAGGCGCCCAGCAGAACCGCGAATGCCACAATCATGCATACAAGATACCGTCCTTTGGTCTGAGTCATTGCTCTGATCCTCCTAGATCTTGTGAGTGCTGCACGATTACTTTACCAATGAAAAGCCAGTGGAAATCGCCAAATCGGACTAACAAACTCATAGAATCTCGTGCTATTGATCTCGACAGAGCGCAACCTTGTACAGAACCAAAATTGTTACGATGATGAGCGACCCAAAGGGTGCCCACCACGCTACGAACAAGCGGACAGTCTGATGTTGTGAACCCCCTTTCTTCAACGCGCTCAACTAGCGAAGCGGTAGCGCATCGAACAACTCACAAGCATGTATAGCCGCCGTCGATGACCATTATGTTCCCGGTCATGTAACTGGAAGCGTCAGATGCCAGGTAGATGATCGCGCCCTGCAGCTCAGGAGGTTCGCCGGCGCGGCCCATCGGCACCCTGGACATCCAGTGCGCCCACCGCTCGGGATCCTCCGCCCGCATCTCGACAACCGGGGGGGTGATCATATAGCCCGGCGCGAGGGCATTGACGCGGATACCGGCGCTCGCCCACTCTGCGGCCAGCGATTTTGTGATCATGATGACAGCGGCCTTGGCCGAGTTGTAATGCGTGCTCTTCTGCGGGTCCAGCACGCTGATGCCGGCCATGCTGGCCATGTTGATGATGTTGCCGCGCCCTTGCCGCGCCATCGGGCCGAACGCGGCTTTGGAGAAGATAAACACGCCGGTCACGTCGATATCGTAGACGCGCTTGAAGTCGGCCAGGCTGAGTGTCTCAGCCGGTTCCACGGTCGCGATGCCGGCGTTGTTGAGCAGGATATCGAGGCTGCCCAAGGTCTCGCAAACCTCATGCACCGTCCGCTGCGCGTCCTCCTCGCTCCGGACATCACCACGCAAGGCCAGCGACTGCACGCCCAGCGCCCTGATCTCTGCGGCTGTGCTCTGGGCCGTTTCCAGGTCGATGTCGACGATGGCGATGTTGGCTCCATAGTGCGCCAATCCGATAGCCATCGCCTTGCCCAGCCCGCGCCCTCCGCCGGTGACGAGCGCATTTCTCCCTGTGAGGTCGAACATATCTCGGTTTGCCATAGGAATTTCAGCGCGCCTTCTGCGTCGAGAAGTGGTGTTCCTCATGGAAAGTTGAAGAACTGGAGGAGAAGGATCGCCTGCTTGTAGCAAGTTGAAGGGTTGTTACGTGCGCTGCCGTTATGCCATATGAGCGCGTGGCCCTGCACATCATACCGCGCTGCCAGGGGAATTTGCAACTTCTGTTTTCGCGCCCTGGGAGCGCAGGCGTCCCGCCTGCAGGATCAGTAGTAGGGAAACGCTCCGCCTGTGACATCAAAGACCGAGCCAACCGAATAGTCTGCGTCGGTCGAGCACAGGAAGGCCACCATATTGGCCACCTTCTGCGGAGACTGGAAATAGCCCAAAGGGATCGACTCTCGCGCCCGCGCCCGCACCTCCTCCTCCGCCGCGCCCTCAAGCCTGGCAATCTCGCCATGGACGACTTGCAGCATCTCTGTGTCCACGACACCGGGGAATACGCAGTTTACCAGGATATTGTAGCGGGCCAGCTCCAGCGCCATCTGTTTGGTCAGTCCGACCGCGGCGTGTTTGCTGGCGACGTAGCCGGCGATGGGAACGTCTTTGCCGGCCGGGATTTTGCCGGCGGTGGAGGCGATGGTGATGATGCGGCCGCCCTCGCCCTGGGCGATCATCTGGCGGGCGGCCGCCTGTGAACAGTACAACACGCCCTTGGCATTGACGTTCATCTGCCAGTCCCAGGTCCTGTCGTCCATCTCCAACACAGGCGTGACGGCCAGCACGCCCGCGTTGTTGACCATGATATCGACGCGTCCGAGCCGGGCCGCGCACTCGGCCACCATCCGCTCGGTATCGGCCCGGCTGGTGACATCGACTTGCAGGGCCAGCGCCGCGCCGTGCTGCGCTTCGATCTCTGCTGCCACCCGCATGGCGGACTCCTGGTCGATGTCAGCCACGGCCACTGCCGCGCCTTCCCGCGCCAGGCGTTGGGCAATGGCGCGCCCCATCCCCTGACCGGCGCCGCTGACTATGGCAGCCTGGTTCGCAAGCTCATATGCAGGCATCGCTTATCTCCTACCGCCACCCAAAACAGTGACGACTGGCGTGTGTGTGACGACCGTTTGGCAGCGGGCAAACTGATAGCGCAAGGCACACCTCTGGCCCAAAGTTTCACGTGAAACAGACCCACCACCGACGTAGTATAATCTCTATGCTCGTATGCAGCCACAGCAGTTTGGCGGAATCTCTTACCGGATCAGACGCAGTTCATTTCGACAGGCGCGCTCATTCCGGCGGATACGTTCATTCGCTCAGCCGGATCGGGGATGCGGCCAGGCAGAGTATGGGCGTAATGCCGTGACTGTGAGCGCAGATATCTTAAGTTTAGCGGTTCAGAGGGTTGACACCTGCGTAGACAAGGCTGGAGAGTTAACGAACAAGCGTATCGTCAACGCGGCCGGCCTGCAGGCGGAGTTGTTATGGGATCGGGAAAGACACGCAACTGAAGCCGATCCCGTCAGCGAGAAGTGAACGCCGTTAAGCTTTTCGTCGTCCGTAGGTGTTTCTATCCACCGGCCATGCGCTCGGCGCCGGCGATGCTATCCTGCAAGGCGGCCGTCTGCTCCATCTGTTTCATAAAGTCGATCGAACTCTTCACCAGGGTCTTCCAGTCTGGTCTGGCCGGCACGGCATCGAGCGACAAATAGCCGCTGTACCCAATTGCATTCAGAGTCCTGACCACTTGCAGAAAATCAATATGCCCGGTTCCGGGCGCTTGGCGGTTGTTGTCGGCCAAATGAATACACATCAGGCGGTCTCCGGCCAACCGCAGTGTATCCGCCAGCGCTGCATCCTCGATATTGACATGAAAGAAGTCAGCAAGCACGCCCACGTTGTCCGCGCCTACCTCGTCCGCGACGCTCCTAGCCTCAATAATGCTGTTGAGAAAACCGGCATAGCCCTCAAAGCGGTTGATCGGTTCAATTGCCACTCTGACACCGCGCGGCGCGGCATAGGCGCCAATTTCACGTGTCGATTTCACAAAATTGCGCCGCAGGACTGGGCGCGGCACGCTCGTGACCGGGTATTCACTGTGGGGCGGCACAGCCGCAATCTCGATGAGAGGCGGCTCGTCGAGACTGGCGGCCAAGTCAACGCACTTCTTGGTATAACTTACAGCATAGCTGCGCACCGCTTCATCATTGGACGCAAGATCGCGGACTTCTCCGGCGTGCCAGCCGCCCCAGGCGCAGATGAGCGCCGGTATCTTCAGGCCCAGGGATGCCGCCAATGACGCCACCTCATTGAACTGCTGCGGGTCTATCCGATCCGGCTCTGCATCCAGGTCGACGCCATCGTAGCCGGCGTTGGCCACCGTTTCCAGTACCTCTCGCGGCCTCTCCCAGACGTTACCGCCGTCGCTGGCCAGTGTGACCAGAATAACCGAGTATTTGTGTGCCACGGCTTGGCTCTCCTTCGTTGCTATCCTGACTTAGAGTCTGGCGTCGGCGTTACGGTCGGTTCCGTCGAATCCGCGGCCGGCGTCTCGGTTGGTGTCGGCGTTTCAGTGGGAGCCGGTTCCGGCGTCTCGGTTGGTGTCGGCGTCTCGGTGGGAGCCGGTTCCGGCGTCTCGGTTGGTGTCGGCGTCTCAGTGGGAGCCGGTTCCGGCGTCTCGGTTGGCGTCGGCGTTTCAGTGGGAGGCAGTTCCGGCGCGTCGGTCGGCGTTGGCGTTGGTGTTTCAGTGGCAGTCGGTTCCAACGCAACGGTCGGTGTCGGCGTAGCAGTTTCTGTCGGTGTGGGCGTTGGCGTTGGCGCCAACTCCCACCAGAAGCTGACGCGGGCGACGCCGGAACTCTCGAAAAACTCGACCTGCAGGGCGCGCTCTCCGGCCGGCAGGGTCACATCGACATTGACTGTACGGTCGGCGCCATCCTCCCATTCGTTCAGAATCAGCTGATTGTCGAGCAAGGCGCGGGCGCCATCATCCATCCGCAGGAAGAAGCGATAGGTGCCGGCTTCAAAGGAGATCCGCCGCCGCCAACGGACAGAAAAATGATCTGCGGGCAAGTTGGTCGCAGGTCTGCCATCGCCCCAGTTGAAATCGATCTGCGGTTCGTCCCGCACCAGTGCCGGATTTCCCTGCAGGTCTCGGTTGCCGAAGTATTCTCCCTTCCAGCCGCTGAAAGATTCGTTGCGCTCCCACCAGAAGCGCATCAGCGCCACTCCTGTGCGTTCGAAGTAGTCCATCTGGATTGTGTGCAATCCCGTACTGAGGGGGACATCGACCGTGTACGTGCGTGTGGCGCCTTCTTCCCACTCATCCAATACGAGAACGTTGTCAATGTAGAGGCGGAAGCCGTCATCTACTTCGATGTTAAAGCGATAGATGCCGGCATCGAAGTTGAGTGTACGGTGCCAACGAGCGCTGAAATGATCCACGCCCAGGCTGGCGTCCGCCGTTCCCTCGCCCCAATTGAAGAAGATCACCAGATCGTTGCGTGTGAGCTGGGGCGGACCCGACTGGGTTGGATTGTTCCAGTAATCGCCGCGCCAGTCAGTGATGATGAGCGGCGTCGGCGTGGGTATAGGCGTGATCGTCGGCGTTGCAGAGGGCGTGGGTGTAGGTGTAACCGTTGGCGTAACTGTTGGCGCAGGGGTTGCAGTCGCTGCTTCTTGCGCCGTCGTTGTCTCCTCCGCAGAGGTCGCGGCAGTAGCAATGCCGGTCACTTCGACTTCCTCGCCGGGTTGACCGGTTTGAAAGAGCGCGGTCGCCTCGTGCCGGCCATCGGAAGTGTATGCAAGGACAGTATGCGTGCCCGCCGCCAGCCAACGCGGGCTGATCGGGTAAAGAAAGCCGGTGCTGATCGTGCCGGCCGTGTCCGCGGTGCTGGCAGCCAGGATTCCGCTGCGGCCGCGCTCGTCTCGCAGCGTGACCAACACCAGGCTGCTCACTGGCCAGCCCTCGCCGGAAACCTGTATATAGACGCCGGCAGAGCCTGAGGTTGGCGAAATGGCAATAGCCGGTTCACCACTTGATCTCTCGACAACAGGCCGCGTGGGAACACCTACCGCCGGGCTGTACAGCTGCGATGTACAGGCGCTGAGCGCCAGCGCAATCAGGACCAGAAGGCTGAAGTTAACTATGGGAGCGTGTTGGGCGACAAGCCGGCGAGCAGTTCCTGAGAGGAAATAGTCGGTCTTCATCCTGGCTTCACTCCTGCGCTTCTTGTTATATGCGCTCCCGATTCGCCATATTAGCGCTGAGGGGGGCAGCAGTCCAACCATATGAAAGTATGATGTGCCAAAGAAACGAGCGTAGGCGGGAAAGCGTTCCGACAAACCTCGTTCAATGCTTCACCGCTTTGCAAAATGAATACATGGTAACCGTTTGCTGAGATTATACCACTAAACTACAGGTGGAAGACAGTTGCGGCCAAAGCGTTTCGAAGAACCATTGGCGGTTTCGATGACTGACGGCGAGCTTGTGCGCCGCGCCCAACAGGGTGAGCGGCGGGCATTTGACGAACTGATAGTGCGGCATCAACCTATCGCGCTCGCATTGGCGATTCGCATCGTCGGCGATCGGGAGCGGGCGCTGGAGTTGACCCAGGAGGCCATCCTGCATGCCTATCTCTCGCTGGATCGCTTGCGCAAGCCGAACAGCTTTCGCGCCTGGCTGTGTAGCATCGCCGTCAATCTGTGCAAGAGCCACCTGCGCCGACCGCGTCTGGAAACACTGTCGCTTGAAATGCTCAGCGGTGGACGCAGTTTCGATTCGCTTCCTTTTTCCGACAGCGCGCCGCAGCCGCACGAAGTGGCGGAGGCCAGAGAGACACACCACCTGATCCTGGCGGCCGTCGCGCAGCTGTCACCGGCCAATCAGGATGCCGTCCTTCTTTACTATTTCGAGCAGTTGAGCGTGCGCGAGATCGCCTCTCTCTTGCAGATCAGCGTGCCCGCCGTCAAAGGGCGTCTGCACAAGTCCCGCCGCAAGCTGCGCGCCCAACTGCGTCCGACTTTCACTGAACTGCAACCGAGGCCAGCCGTTTTCGAACAGACCAGGAGCAAACAGATGATTCCCGTTACCGTGCTCGACGTCGTGGTGCCAGCCCCGAAGACCGACCACAGAATACTGATTCTTATGAATGAAAGCGAACGCCGCCTGCTGCCAATCTGGATCGGCACTTACGAAGCGGATTGCATCACTCTCATTTTGCAAGGGACGAAGGTTGTGCGGCCGATGACGTACAGCCTCATGGCTGGTCTGCTGGACAAGACAAGCGTGCAGGTCGAATCGGTGGCAGTATCCGCGTTGGAGAAGGAGACCTTTTACGCGACCGTACATGCCCAGTGCGGCGGAGATGCCTTTGCCATCGATGCCCGGCCCAGCGACGCGATCGCCTTGGCCCTGCACACACAAAGCCCCATTTTCGCCGCCGCCGAGGTGATGGACGCCGTCGGCTTGGATATCCCCGCCGATATGGAGGTCGCAGCGCAGGGAAAGGGACTGAGCGATGTCTTCAGCATCGATCCGGACGAAGAAGAGCGGCGGCTAAAGGAGCGAGAGCTATGGCAAAGCAAATCTCCGCAGGAACGGCGTGAGGAAAACCGCAGGAAAATACTGGCTTACCTGACCGAATCGGGTTGCCTGAGCCAAAGTGCAGCGACAGAGGACGAGTAGACGCCGCCTCTTTGAAGTTCTCAGCTGTCGGCCGCGAGACCGCGCAGAGCCGACTGCTGAACATCGGGTTTCCGTCTGGCCGCGTGGAACCGATGCACCGTCTGCGCAAAGCGGGCGAAGAGCAGGTCGGCGTCGTGGGGGCCGGGGCTGGCTTCCGGGTGATATTGCACGCAGAAGACAGGCCGGTCGGTCAGCCTCATCCCTTCCAGCGTACCGTCATTCAGATTGAGATGTGTGACCTCCACGTTGTGGGGCAGCGTCTCTTGATCGACGGCGTAATTGTGGTTCTGCGCGGTGATCTGGATGTTGGCGCTGTCCACATCGCTGACCGGCTGGTTGCCGCCATGGTGGCCGAACTTCAGCTTGAAGGTCTCCGCCCCCAACGCCAGGCCGATGATCTGATGTCCCAGACAGATGCCGAACATCGGCCGGCCGCTCTCCAGCAGCCTGGCGACCTCTCTGGCCGCGTAGGGAACGCCGGTCGGGTCGCCCGGCCCGTTGCTTAGAAAGATCCCGTCAGGATCGAGCTCCAGAATCTCCTCGGCAGGCATATCCGCCGGCACAACCGCCAACCGCAGATTGTGGCTGGCCAGGCGGCGCAATATATTGTGTTTCATGCCGAAATCATAGGCGACCACCAGTGGAGAGGAGTGCCCGGCGCCGCCCAGCCACGGCCCGGGGTCGGCATTGCCGGATGCCACAGGCGTCCATTCGCCGCTCGTCCCGTCGCTCCAGTAATACGGCTCCTCACACGTCACCTCCCGCACCAGATCGCGGCCGTCCAGCCCCTCCCAGCTGCGGGCAAGCTCGATCAACTCGGCCTGCGTGTGGCTGCCGTCAGTGCAGAGCGCGCCGTGAAGCACCCCCTCCTCGCGCAGCAGACGCGTCAACGCGCGCGTATCCACCTGGCTGATGCCGGGAATGTTGTGCCGCTCAAGATAGCTCCCCAGGTTTTCGTTAGCGCGCCAGTTGGACACAACCGGGCTGACCTCGCGCACGATGAACGCGGTCACCTGGGGCCGGTCGCTTTCCACATCTTCGCGGTTCACGCCCGTATTGCCCACATGGGGCACGGTCATGCAGACCATCTGGCCGCGGTACGAGGGATCGGTCAACACCTCTTGATAACCGGTCAGACTGGTATTAAAAACGACCTCTCCCACCACGGTCGTCTCGGCGCCGAAACATTCGCCTTCGAAGATGCGGCCATTGGCCAGGGCAAGAAGGGCCCTCACTCGGCCCCCTCCTCGGGAGACGAGCTTCCCTGTAACTGGATCGGTTTTCGGTTCATTGTTCCCTGCGTTCCCGCTTCACTATTTGAGCGCCTGTATGCCAGCTTCAAGGGTTGCCACGCCTGCCATTTGAGCAGAGGCGAGGCCGCAGCCTGGGCTGCCTGGGCCTGATTGACAGGGCTGTCAGTCAGATTGCGCGCCACAGCCACCTCATCACAATGGTGGAATTTGGGGCAGTAGATACAGTCCTGCCACAGCTTGGGGCTGATGCTCCAACGATCCACAATTTCAAAGCCGAGCTTCTCGAAGAACGCTTCCTGCAGGGTGAGCGCACAGATCTGGGCATACCCGCGTGCGGTCGCCATCTGCACCAGTTCCTCCACGATCTGCCGGCCGATCCCCTTGCCCTGCCCCTGCGGCGCCACCGCCAGCGAGCGTATCTCCACCAGTTGCTCGGTCAGGGGCACCAGAGAGCCGCATCCCAGCAACTGTGAGCAGTCCGCTACGGCCACCAGCCAATCCGGCAGCGACTGCAGAATGCTCTCCTCGGTGCGCGGCAGCATCAGGTTTTCCGCCGCGAAGCCATTGACCAGCGCGGCAATGCAGACGATGTCTTCTTCAGCGGCCGGTTGAATGCGGATCTCGTTCATAACCTCAGTTGTCAGTGGCCAGGAACGACCCAGGAACGAAAACGCCAGCGAAGTTCACCGGCCACTGATACCATTCTGCCGGCGTCACATCTCTCGCAGGATTGAGCCCAGCTTCGACACGGCCAGGGCCAGCTCCTCTTTGCTGATCGTCAGCGGCGGCACGAAGCGCAAAATCTTATCGCCCGCGCTCAACAGCAGCAATCCGGCTTCGTACCCCTTCTCCATCAGCGGCCCGGCCTCGATGTCCAATTCTATGCCTACGATCAGACCTCTGCCCCGTATCTCGAGAATATGGGGGCTGTTCAACTCGGCCAGCAGGTCCATCAGGTACTGGCCCTTTTCCTTCACGTCGGCCAGGAACTCCGGTTGCGATACCCGGTTCACCACTGTGGAGGCTACGTGCGTGGTGAAGGGGTTGCCGGCAAATGTGCTGGCATGATCGCCGGCATGGATCGTATCCGCCACCTTCTGCTTCATCATAATCGCGCCGATGGGCAGGCCGCCGGCCAGCGGCTTGGCCGCGCTCATCAGATCCGGCTCGACGCCATAGCCCTGATAGGCCCACAGGTCGCCGCTGCGCCCCAGGCCGCACTGCACCTCGTCAAAGATCAGGAGCGCGCCGTGATCGTCCGCCAGTTCCCGCAACCCCTGCAAGAACTCGGGCGTGGCCGGGTTGATGCCACCTTCACCCTGGATCGGTTCGACGATAATCGCGCACACTTTGTCGTCCATCTGCGCGCGCGCGTCCTCCAGATCGTTGAAAGTGGCGAAGCGCACCCCGGGCATCAGCGGCTCGAACGGCTGCTGATACTTTTCACGCGGCGTGGCCGCCAATGACCCGAACAGCCGTCCGTGGAAAGCGTCGCTGAAGGCCAGAATCTCATATTTGTCCTCGTGGCCGTGCTCGCGGGCGTAGCGGCGGGCGAATTTGAACGCGCCTTCGTTGGCGCTTGCCCCGCACAGGCTGAAATGCACCTTGTCGGCGAAGCTGGTCTCGCACAGTTTTTTCGCCAGCTGCGTGTGCGGCTCGGTGTGATACAGGTTGCTAGTGTGGTACATACCGGTGGACGCGGCCTCCTTGATCGCCTGATCCACCTCGGCGTCGCTGTACCCAAGAACGTTCACCGCAATGCCGGCCACCAGGTCCAGATAGGCTTTGCCCGTGCTGTCATACACCGTGCAGCCCTTGCCCTCCGTCAGCACAAATGGGGGCCGCCCGAATACGCCAAGCACGTAATCCTTTTCGTCCTGAATAATTTCCTCTGCGTTCACTTTTTCCTCCTGAAGGGTTTTTGAATAGTTCTCAGTTTTCAGCTGTCGGGCGAATGCCACCCCGGGCCCAAAACTGTAGCTTTGAAATTCGCGGCTTAACCTGTTCCAATGATTCCGGTTCCCCCATCCTCCTGGACACCGGCTAAATTCGTAATGACCGCCTGCGTTACACCGCGCCTGACCGCGTCAACCGCGCTCCTGACCTTCGGCACCATGCCGCCGCTGATGCTCCCTTCGGCGATCCATTCTTCGCACTGGTCTGCGGTGATGCCCCGCACCACCCGCCCGGCGATCAAAACACCGGGCACGTTGCTGACAAAGATCAATTTGATCGCGCCCACAGCCGCCGCGACGGCCGCCGCTACATGATCGGCGTTGACGTTATAACTGAGGCCATCGAATGCGCCGATGCTGATGGGGCTGATGACCGGCACGATGCCGGCGTCCAGCAGGGTGGTCAGCAGCCCAGTGTCAACGTCCTGCACTTCGCCGACACGGCCCAAGTCGCCCAGGGGATGCCACATCTTTTCCACAAAGATTGTGCCGTCATCCACCCCGCTGATGCCGACGGCCCGCACATCCTCATTCACGAACTGGCGCACAATCCGTTTGTTCATCAGGCCGCTCAGCACCATCTCCGCTACATCCAGGCTGTCCTCATCGGTCACCCGCAGCCCCTCAATAAAACGGGGTTCCAGCCCCAGCCGTTTCTGGTAGTCGGCGATCGTCTTGCCGCCCCCATGCACGACAATCGGACTCTTGCCGTCCCGCTGCAAACTTTTTACCGCCTGCACCAGGCCAAACAGAAAGGCTTCGTCGTCCAACTCATTTCCGCCGATCTTGAGGATGACGACATAGCGTCCCTTCTCCTGGGCCGGGTCAACGGGAAGCGGGTCAGATTCGCTCAGTTTCATAGTGTCGCCTCGTGCACTGGTTGGAACACACATGCTCGGTATTATCGCGCGCGCAGGCTTCACTCAGTGCGCGGCGCATTCTTTCTCTGTCGCATTACCTCATATGCCAGCGCCGCCGCGGCAGCTGTCGTGCCCAGAGATGGTGCGTAATCACACCTCTCGTATGGGACTTGCAAGCTTAAGTCGGCCTGTTTCACAAACGACCGGGTGACGCCCCTCTTTTCGCCGCCAACCAACAAGAAGAGCGGGGCGGTCAGATCGGCCTCATCCATCGGAATCGCGTTCTCCTTCTGGGCGCATGCCACCGTCAGACCCTGCTCGCGGTAGAAATGCGCCGCCTCGGCCACGGTCGCGGCAACCGCCATTGGCATCAACTCGGACGCGCCGGCCGAGGCCCGCGCCACCGTTGCCGCCGCGCTCATCCAATTGCGGGGCCGCAGCGCCACACCGTGCGCCCCCATCGCGTACAGCGCCCGCAGCGTCTGACCAAAGTTGAACGGATCTTCGATGCCGTCCAGCATCACCACAAAAGCCGGTCCACTTCCACGCGGCAGCAACTCTTTCATGTGGACAAACTGTCGTTGCCCCGCCTCGGCCGCGATGCCGCCGTGGGAGTTGCCATCGGTGATGGCGTCGATTTCCGCCGCGTCGACCTGGATCACCGGCACATTGGCCTCCCGTGCCCGATGTTGCAGCCAGCGCATCGTCCGGTCCTGCCGGTCTGCCCGCAGCAACACGCGGTTAACGGTGCGATACGGCGAACGCAGGGCCGCCGCCACCGAGATCTTGCCTTCCAGGAAGGTGACTGTTTCTTGCTCGCTCAACTCCTGGCCCGATTCCACTGGTTTCCGGCTTTCCCATAGGCGTACATTTTGGCCGAGTGCAGGTTCCCAAGTTTTTGGTAACACCATGTTTATGGCTTGCGTGCAGTCACCAGAAACTGAACCCTGACTACTCAGAACGGCAGTTACTGCAATCCGGCCGTCTCGTCCAACCCCACGGCGATGTTGTAGTTCTGAACTGCTTGCCCGCTGCCGCCTTTGATCAGATTGTCGATGGAGGCGGTGATGATGTACTCACTGCCGTCCGGCAGCAACGGGTCCGCCGGTGTGATGCCGAGGGCGCAGCGATTTGTGCCGACCGTGTGGGCCAGGCTGGCCTGCTCGTCGGGTGGCAACAGATGGATGAATGGCTCACGAGCGTAGTTCTTCGCGTAAAGCTCGCGGATTCGCGCCTCTGTCACGCCGGCGGGCACGTCCACGTACATCGTGCTCAGGATGCCCCGGTTGACCGGCAGAAGATGGGGCGTGAAAAGAATCTTGTGGCCGCGCCGCTCTCCGTTGGCCGCGCCCAGCACCTGTTCCATTTCGGCGATGTGCCGGTGACGATGGCCGACGCTGTATGGCGTTATGTTTTCGTTGGCCTCAACGAACTGGTAGGCCAGATTCGTCTTGCGGCCGGCTCCGGATACGCCGCTCTTGCTGTCGATGATCACCCGTTCCCCCAGCCAACCTGCCTTGGCCAGCGGGTACAGGCCCAGATTGACGCTGGTGGGATAACAGCCCGGATTGGCGATCAACTGTGCGCCGCCCAATTGGCTGCGGTACAACTCGCACAGGCCGTAGCGGGCCTCGACGCATAGTTCCGGCGCGGTGTGTTCGACGCCGTACCAACGCTTATAGACGTCTACATCCTTCAGACGAAAATCGGCGCTCAGGTCGATAACGCGCACGCCGGCGGCGTAGAACCGTTTCACCGCCTCCATCGACTTCGCATGCGGCAGACACAGAAAGACGACATCCACCTCATCTGTGCGCAAATAGGCATCCGCCAGCGGGATCAGCGGGTAGGCCCAGGGCGTGCTGAATACCTGGTTGAAGCGCTTGCCCGCATTGCGCTCGCTCGTCAGCCAGCCCACCTCAAGCTCTGGATGCCGGTGAATCAAGGTGATCAGTTCATACCCGATGTAGCCTGTTGCGCCGGCGATACCTGCTTTTTGCATCTCCGCTCTCCTTCACTGTGTAGATGGCGCATCTCAGCCTGATTTATGCACAGGATGGTGTACTGATCGGGCTTCGACCTTCTACTGAATGTACACCAGACGCGCAGATTTGTTGAATACGCTTACCGTATCGCCATTTGAGCGCGACACAAAAAAAAGCCCCCCGTCCGGGGAGCTTTGCAATCGGCTGATTCCCGCTGAGGAAATCCGGCCCACGCGCAAATGCCCAGACGGATGTCTGGTTATTGGCAGGGACGCCTCCTCAATTGGGTACCGCAGGAATTAGATGGATTCATGCTTGCTTCTTCAGCGGAAAAATCAATCTGAATTACAGTCTAGCACGCGGCCCTCAAGCTGTCAAGCGCCATCGTATCCGAAACGCATTCGATTTGCGTTCAGCAACAGATCACGAACCATTGGCATCCCGAATCTCAATCGAGATCGATCATACGCAGTTCGGTGGAGATGTCGATGCTGCCGTCGAGACTGCGCGCCACCGGGCAGAACTGCGCATGGAACCCGTGTACCCGTTCCGCTGTTTCCCGCTGCTCGGGGGCTACTTTCAACGTGTATGTGGCGTGAATCCGCTTGATAATCAGCACATTGCCGTCTTTTTCGATCTCAGCTTCCACTTCGGCCGTCAGATAGCCGTCGCCCGCAGGTATTTTGCGCGCCTCCAGCGCGCCCCCGAAGGTGCCGGTCAGTCAGCCCCCTGTGGCTGCATTGACATAGTCGAGCGTGGTGGCATGCGGTTCGTGGATGGCGGTGTCCACGCCGTAATGTTCGGCCACCTCCGAATGGACGCCGAACTTGGTATGCCCCTCTTCGGCCGGCAGAAACGCTCTGCGCAGCGGTCCTTTCACCCGCTCGATGCGCACTTTCGAGCGATATGCGACATCTCCCATTATCTTTCTCCTTGATATGACATTTTCCGATTCCCTGGCGAGGCAGGCCTTTCGCACGCGGCCGGTGGTTTCGACGTATGCACGCGCTGCCCTGACCATCAGGAACCATTACAGTGGAGTTATATTGTAGACGGGGCGCTTCCGGACAGCAAATCGCCCCACCAGAACTGTGGCTGCCCTGTCAAAGTGGGCGCGACCCGGCTGCCGGGCGGATACCTTGTGGTCGGATTTTTCAACATTTCGTAATCGGAAAAACTGATAGGGTATTGAAATTGCTCGAACCGCGTGCTATACTGTACGAATGCGCGTAGGGCGCAAACTCTCTTACCGATTTTCGACACCAGAGCCTGTGGATGTTTCACATGAAACATTCACAACTTCGTATCCGTCCTTATTGTATGGTGCGCCAGCAGAAACACAGAACTGACGCATCTGTTTCCGTGCTGGATTCCTGATCGCCGTGGAGCGGCCCGCATGTCGGTACACAACCTGGCTGCAGCGAACTGCACAGCCATCGAAGAGCCGAATAGCAAGGCAGACTCCGCCGCGCCGGCAGGTGTCCCGGTGATCGACTATGAGGGCAGCGGCTACCGCCAGGATTTCTGGGAAGGCCAGGGACGTGAGTACGAGGATGCCGTCGAACGGATCGCCCTCCAACGCCTTCTGCCCCCGCAAGGCGGCCGCATCGCCGAAATCGGGGCCGGATTCGGCCGCCTTGCCGATCTCTACCTCGGCTACGATCAGATCGTGCTCTTTGATTACAGCCGCACGCTGCTGGCCGACGCGGTACGTAAATGGGGGCACGACCAACGCTTTGTCTTTGTTGCCGGTAATCTCTACCAGATGCCCCTGGCCGACGGCACGCTTGACGCGCTCGTCATGGTGCGCGTGATGCACCATCTGGCCGATGTGCCGGCGGCGCTGGCCCGGCTGCAGCCGCTTCTGCACCAACGCAGTGCAGCCGTGCTCGAATATGCCAACAAGCGCAATCTGAAGGCAGTTCTGCGCTGGCTCACACGAAGACAGCCCTGGTCGCCCTTTGACCCGGCGCCGCTGGAGTTTGTCGCCATGAATTTCGACTTTCATCCCGGCTGGATGGCCGCAAAATTGAACAATGCCGGCCTGCGCGTGGATGAACGCTTTGGCGCATCCCATTTCCGCCTGCGGGCACTCAAAAGACGCCTGCCGGCCCATATGCTCGCTCGTCTGGACAGCCACCTGTTTCGCATCGGCGGCAAGTTCCCCCTTGCGCCCAGCATCTTCGTGCGTGCGACTACGCCAGACGCCGCGGAGCGGCCACAACGTGAAGCCAGCCCGGCACAACTTTTCCGTTGTCCGGCCTGTGCAGCCCATCCTCTGGCTGCCATGGGCTCGACACAGCTTCAGTGTCCGGCCTGCGCCCGTCAATATGGGCAGACGGATCGCATCTGGGATTTCAAATTGCCGGCGTAGCCCCTTCGTACGCTGATGTCGAAGTGGTGGCGCAAGAACAACCCCCACCCCGTCTGACCGGATCGTCTTTGTATCATTTGGGGTTTTCGCTACGGAAGCGATTCGGCATTCTATGGTACGTTGACCACTACATGAACGTTGACGCGCGTCAACGCTAACACTCGGCCGCTTCGTGCCCGGCCAGCCGCGAACAGGGCATGTCCATTCACAGAAAGAGGTGACGATGGCTGGAGAAATGCTTTTGACACAGGAACAGACTCAAGAGCGCAATGGCGATTCGAATACGCCCTTGCTCGAAGAGGGCGCGGTGCAGGCCGACGTGCGGTTATCCAGTCCGGAGGAAACCCTCGCCCATCTGCTCAAACTCGGCCGCGAAAAGGGCTTTGTCAGCTACGATGAAGTGCTGCATGTTATGCCCGAAGCCGAAAATGATATTGAGCAACTGGATGACATTTTCGCATCCCTGCTCGAGCAAGGCATCTCTGTCGGCCAGACCAAAGAGGAAATTTCCACCGAAGAGAAGAAAGAGGCATCCGATAGTGCGGAAGAGGATGAATTTGATCTCAGCCAGATCGAGATCGACGACTCCATCAGCCTCTATCTCAAGGAGATCGGCCGCGTTCCCTTGCTGACCGCCGCCGAAGAGGTCGATCTTGCCAAACGTATGGAGGCCGGTGGCGAAGCCCGCCACCGCCTCAACCATGAGCAGGTCGAATGGGAAGAACGCGAACAGTTGCTCTGGCTGGTACGCGACGGACGCTCCGCACAGGAGCATCTGATCAAGGCGAACAGCCGCCTGGTCGTCAGTGTCGCCAAAAAGTATGTCGGCCGCGGCGTCCCCTTCCTGGATCTGATCCAGGAAGGCAATATCGGCCTCATTCGCGCCGTCAAAAAGTTCGACTACTGCCGGGGCTATAAGTTCAGCACCTATGCCACCTGGTGGATCCGGCAGGCGGTCACGCGCGCCATCGCCGACCAGGGGCGCACAATTCGGGTGCCGGTGCATATGTACGAGCAGATCAACCGCCTGACCCGCACCAGCCGCCAGCTCGTGCAGGAGTTGGGCCGCGACCCGACCACCGAAGAGATCGCCGATGAGCTGGGCGTAACCCCGCGCAAGGTCGAGCACATCATGCGCGTCAGCCAGCGGCCTCTCAGCCTGGAGATGCCGGTCGGGGAAGAAGAAGACAGCTACTTGGGCGACTTTATCGAGGACGAAGACGCAGACAGCCCGCAAGATTCCGCCGGCCGTCAGATCCTGCGGGAGGTGATCGACGAGATCTTTCAGAGCCTGACCCCCCGCGAGGTGCGCATCCTGCAGCTCCGCTTCGGACTGGTCGACGGCTATAACTATACGCTCGAAGAGGTCGGCAGAAAGTTCGGCGTCACGCGCGAACGGATCCGCCAGATCGAGGCCCAGGCGCTCAGCCGCCTGCGCCACCCCAGCCGCAGCCGCAGACTGCGTGACTACCTCTAACAGCGAGGAGTAAGGAACACCAGGAGTGAGGAGTGAGAGATTATCTGTGACTCGTCGCAGTTACTCACTTCTCACTCCTCACTCCTCTTCACTCTCTCCTCGCCTTCAGCGCACATCGCCTTCCCCGCCGATGACGCCCCGTTCTAACCGGTCGAACAGCTTCGCGATGTTCTGCGCGGCCACCTCTTCCAACGACAGGTCCAACTCCGTACAGATCTGATAGGGTAGAAGCCAAGCGAGTTGTCCTGTGTAGGACACTTTTCCTGACAACCCCCTCCGAACCGTGCTTGCCACTTTCATGGCACACGGCTCTCCGGCAGGTGAACTATTGTTCATCTGGTGTTACCACGTGTCTATTCCGGTGTTGATCCCACTTAGTAAGATGTTTCCCATATGTGACCGCAAGGTGACATTCTCTACATACTATGAGTGTTTTGCGATTCATAGCTGCCATCTTGAGAACCCACGCAGGTTTGTTTTTTCTCCCTGGTTTGTTCAGGTCTCTTAGTGCTCTCACATGGTGTACTTCTACATCACCTGTGTACCCGCACATCTCACATTCTTCCGCATTTAGCCTGTCTATCAACTGCGATTTGACTACATGTGGAGCTGGTATTTCGTCTGTGATACGTGCAGGCATGGGATTCCTTGCGAGGGATACCGCGCCAAATCGGGCCACTTTGTCTTTCTTCCCTTTTCTTTCTATCCTCGCCTCTACTACTTTGTATTCGATTCCTTTAGCCTCGTGTGTAGCACCGTACCTTCTCCACATTTTGGTGACTTTGGAATCGTGTTTTGCGGCGAGTGTTTTTATAAGGGATGCTTGTGTGACCATGCCTACTTGACTTAGCGTGTGTATGTTGTGTGCCATTCGGTAGTACTCCACCAAGCCTTTGTATTCGGCTTGGAATCGCCAGATAATCTCCAGGTCGTCGTCTTGCATTAACGCCGTCCGATGTACTGGTTTTCCGTTTTTAGAGTACTTCCTGATGGCTTTTGTGACAACTTCCTTTGGTACGCTTAGTCGGATTTTCCCATTCATTACAGGTTTGTCTTTGGACATGAATGTGCTGATTTCATATCCCAGGAATATAGCTCTATCCGATTTGGCGTGAGTAATCAGTGTTTTGGCCTCAGACATTTCTAATTTCAGTTCTGTCCTCAGAAATTCACTAATTCTCTCTTTTATTTCTTTTGCCTCATGTTTCGGTCCTGAGAAGCTAAGAAGGAAGTCGTCCGCATACCTGATGAATTCTAGTTTTCTATACTCAGGGCCATCAACGATGACCGAGGGCATGTTTTTCCTTAATTCACCAAGTTGTTTGTAGGTTTCGAGGTCCCCTTTTATCTTGGCCTTGTACCTTCTTTTTGATAGCCTTGCGTATTCTGGGTTCTCTCTCTTCCCACGGTCGCTACCCATGCGGTTGTACTTTGTTAGCAGTTCACTTTCCACCCACTTATCGAATTTGTCCATGTAGATATTTGTGAGTATGGGGCTTATTATTCCACCCTGTGGTGTTCCACTGTAGGTACGGTGCATCAGCCAGTCTTCCATATACCCCGCTTTAAGCAATTTGCGTATAAGGCTCAGGAGTCTGTTATCTTCGATGTCTTCGGCCATGATTTTTATGAGAGTTTCATGGTCGATGTTGTCGAAGCACCCCTTAATGTCCCCTTCTATGAACCAGTTAGCCCCTCTGTGTTTTTGGCTTACTCGCAGGAGTGCCGTGTGGCACCCTCTTTTTGGCCTGAAACCATGACTTCTATGGCTAAATCTCGGCTCATAGTATGCTTCCAGTAGGATTTTGATGGCTGCTTGTAGAAGTTTATCGTCTCCTGATGGGATTCCAAGAGGTCGTCGGCGACCGTCGCTTTTCGGGATATACGTTCTTCGCACTGGTCTCCATCTATACTGTTCCTTCTTCAACCTTTGGATGATTCTGTTTATACGTTCTTTCGACATTCCATCCAAAGTTTCTTCCCCTGTTCCTTTAGTGTTGGCCCCAGGGTTCGCATAGATTTGTGAGTAGGCTAGTTCGTATAGTTCAGGCTTGTACAGTTGCCTATAAACTCCTTGTAGGGGTAGTTTTTTGACCCCTCGCTCACTGTAGATTGTGATTACTTTTCTGGTATTACTGAACATTTCGTTCTCCTTCAAGTCCTCACAATCGGACACCCTGCTCCCCTTCGCCATGTAAGCGGCTTTCCCGCTCTCGGACTACAATGGGAGCTCTTTTACCTTGCACCTCTCGGTGTTTAGGCAATCCCAGGATACGTCATTACTCTCTGATAGTTCCCCGTAGGTTCTACGTCTGTTCTCTTGTATCGCATCCCTTGCAATCATCCTCGTATATTGGCTGGTTTGTCATCGGCCTAACTCATTCCGATAACCACTGTGACAGAACCTTGACTCATTGTTCTGTCCATACGAGAGTGGGTAACATCCACCTTTCCCACTGGGTTGGTTGGCCCCGATTGAGAACTGTAGTTTAAGCAGTATGGCTTTAACCATAGGGTACAGGTCTTGGCAGACAAGTTATTGTGTGGCTCTCTGTCTTCCTGCCTTTACTACCATGCTATGGTTCCTCTGCCCTTTCGGGTTTTGGTAAGGTAGTTGACCTTCGTAATATCCAGTTTACGAATCCACTTAGTGGACAATAGAGTAATGCGCTGCCTGGCGCACAGTAAGGTACCAAAGTACGTCACCCAACTCGCTTTTCAACGCCGCGCGGTCGGCCTCCGAGATGACACCCTCTTTGTCGCGAAAAATCTTCTTGATCTTGCCCGCAACTTCACCCGCCTCATTCACAAGCCCCAACGTCGGATACACTATCGCGTGATCGGTGTGAACCAGGCTCCATGTCTTGCGGGAATCGCTCTGATACCGTTTGAAATCGATTTTTGCCATGCCTCTCTCTTTCGCTGACGGGGGAAGGATGTTGTCCGTCGCGAGCAACTCGGGATTCAGGATGCAAAAAGGCCCGACCGTTAAGTCGGGCCTCGCGTCTGCCGTCACCGCCCCTATACGTCCAGATTGCGCACCTCATGGGCATGGGTCTGGATGAACCGGCGGCGGGGGGGCACACTGCTGCCCATCAGCATATCGAAGGTGCGGTTGGCCTCCGTCGCATCCTCCACCTGCACTTGCAGCAGCGTCCGGTATTCCGGGTTCATCGTCGTTTCCCACAGCTGCTCCGGGTTCATCTCCCCCAGCCCCTTGTAGCGCTGCTCCAGCTTGATATTCTCCGTACCCATCTCCTGCCGGATCTGGGACAGTGCGTTGTCGTTGTACACATACTGCTCCGACCGCTTTGCCTTGCCGTTCTGACGTTCGGTGACCTGCACCTTGTACAGCGGCGGTTGCGCAATGTACAGATGGCCGTCTGCCACCAGCGGCCCCATATACCGGAAAAACAACGTCAGCAGCAGCGTGCGTATGTGGGAGCCGTCCACGTCCGCGTCCGTCATTACAATAATCCGGCTATAACGCAGCCTTTCGACGCTGAAATCATCGCCCACGCCTGTGCCCAGCGCGGTAATCAGCGCCTGGATCTCCTTGTTGCCCAGGATCTTGTCCAGGCTGGTGCGCTCCACATTCAGGATCTTGCCCCGCAGCGGCAGCACCGCCTGAAAGCGTCGATCGCGGCCCTGTTTGGCGCTGCCGCCGGCGCTGTCTCCCTCAACAATATAGAGTTCGGTCTCGTTCGGATCGCGGCTGGAGCAGTCCGCCAGTTTGCCGGGCAGGGTCATGCTCTCCAGCGCGCTCTTGCGGATCACCAAATCACGGGCTTTGCGGGCGGCCTCCCGGGCGCGAAAGGCCACCTGGCATTTGTCGGTGATCCGTTTGGCCTCGCGCGGGTTCTCCTCCATCCAACTGTTGATGCCCTCGGCCACAGCGGTCTCGACGTGATAGCGCACCTCGTTGTTGAGCAGCTTCAGCTTGTTCTGGCCCTCAAACTGCGGCTCCACAACCTTGACACTGATGATGGCAGTTATGCCCTGGCGCGTATCATCCCCGCTGAAGTTGGCGTCATTGTCCTTCAGAATCCCCTGCTTGCGGGCATAATCGTTGATCTGCCGCGTGAGCGCGGCGCGCAGGCCGGTCAGATGGGAGCCGCCGTCGGGCGTGTTGATCGTGTTGGCAAAGGCGAAGATCGATTCACTGTAGCCGTCCGTGTACTGGATGGCCACCTCCACATGGGTCGATTCGACCTGCATGTCAACGTAGACCG
The DNA here is from genome assembly GCA_965221345.1 of Caldilineaceae bacterium. GTDB lineage: Bacteria > Chloroflexota > Anaerolineae > Caldilineales > Caldilineaceae > Bin5. The sequence goes on along the minus strand of CBDCSD010000002.1, from coordinate 1,098,929 downwards.
GCTGGTGTATAACGGTGCGATTTTTGTTTAGATAGCGCACGAACGTCTCCACGCCGCCCTCGAAATAGAAGTTGATCTCGCGCGCCTCTTCCCCGCGTTCATCAATAAATTGGAGATTGATACCGCGTGTCAGAAAGGCCATCTCCCGAAAACGGGCCACCAGCGTCTGCCAGTCATATTCGAGAACTTCGAAGATCGTATCGTCCCGTAGAAAACGCTGAATGGTGCCCGTCTCGTCGCGCTCACACTTGCCCACTTCCTTCAACTCTGTCACCGGCACGCCGCGTTCAAAGCGCTGCATCCAGACTTTGCCGTCCCGCTTGACCGTCGTCTCCATCCACGTGCTCAGCGCATTGACCGCGCTCACGCCAACGCCATGCAGACCGCCGGAAACCTTGTAGCCGACATCGCCGAACTTGCCGCCGGCGTGCAGCTTCGTCATCACCACCGTCAACGCCGGTATACCGGTCTGCTTCTGTATGCCCACAGGGATGCCGGCGCCGTTGTCGCTGACGGTGACGCTCTCATCCTTGTGGATTGTTACGACGATCTTGTCGCAACGCCCCTGCATCGCCTCGTCGATGGCGTTATCCACCACTTCGTATACCATGTGATGCAGGGCCTTCGTATTGGTCCCGCCAATGTACATGCCGGGCCGCTTCCGCACCGCCTCCAGGCCTTCCAGCACCTGAATCTGGTCGGCGCCATAAACGAAGTCCTGCTTGTTCATCTTTTCAGCCACTGATTCCTCCAGTCATTTCAAAAGAGGCTGCTGCCCACGACGGCGCACTCAACCCCAATACATCATCGTTGGTTGCGGTCATACGGTCCGAGCGTGTCATCAAGTCGGGTCGGCTGGCGCTTGCCGATCGGAAATCGGGAAACATCCGCTACTCTCTGCTCGCGCCGACAAAGTGTCAGGCAAAACTATCCGTTTCGTCCTGTTGCATCGCCAGGATGCGCGTCCGGTAAAAGACAAGCAATGACATCGCCAACCCCGTACCGATGAAGGTGTTCCCCAAGGTGGCAAATGCCACGCCCAGCGTATGCCATTGTGTGACCTGGCGAAAAAGCAGCCCCATCCCCGTCGAAATCAACGTCGTCAGCAGAACAAACCCGAGGGTGTGCCAGAAGTTTTTCCGCACCAGGTGGATGCTGCGGCGCACCGCGTGCCCAATCGCCAAATCGTCCAACACCAGCGCCGTCGTTACAAAATACAGATAGAGGAGAACCACCACAATCAGGCCGCCGAACAAGAACAGCGCCCCGGAGCCTAACACCGGGCTGATCAACGCCAGCACAGTGACCCCTATCACCCCGGGAATGTAGATCATCATCAGGCCGAGGGTAACGAAAACCAGGAAACCGATCGTGCGCAGCCAATGGCGGACGATGCGGCCCGCCAGTATGTTGATCGAGAGCGCCTTCTGGGCCTCGCCGATCGGCAGATTCTGGGCCAGCAGATTCATATAGGTCGCGCCGATCAGCAAACCGGCCAGACCAAAGAGCAGAGACAGCAGGCCGGCGGCGCCGATCGAATCGACCTCGACGCTGGGATGGGTTCCCTTTATGCCGGGCAGCGTCGCCAGCAGGCTTGGCACGTGATACAGGAGGCTGTTGACCAGAAATTGGGCCAGATTGCTCGTCTGCCCGACTACTTCAAGCAACTCGCTCATCTGCGCCAGGTCAAACGGGCTCCCCTCCGCCAGCTGCGGATCATCGGCCAACCCCGTGTAGAAATCGGCCAATCTCGCCAACAGCGGGCTGATGCTCCAGCGGGGCAGGACCCACAACAGCGCATCCAGCAGTAGCGGCAACAGCAGCAGGGCAGGGCGCTGGCTGACAAAGCGGTAACCGGTTGAAATACTTTCTATAATACCCACACACGCTTCCCGGTTCGGGCTGGCAAACCCATCTCGAGTACAGTCTCAAAATGGCTTTTTTGCGGCACAATCTACCTTCTTATTTTATCACAGAAGCCTGCGAAACGCGAACGACAACGGCCCACTGTCCCGTCTACTGAGCGTTCGGATTCGCCTCATAAACGGATTAGACGGGAATGATAGACCGGTCTACAATGGACTGAACTGTGATCTGTGTGATTGGGGATGGACCGTGACGATGGCGGCGGACACGCATGGTTTTTTCTCGTATTCGCGAACGATAATCGTGGGGACGCCCCCCCCCCGCTCCCACGGGGATCAGTTGAATCACAGCCCGCACTGTGCAACGACCCAAGGAGTAAGCATGGCCTCATTTGCCATCCAGGGCGGCCACCGGATCGAGGGGACTGTCAGCGTCAGCGGCAACAAGAACGCCGCCTTTCCCCTCATCGCCGCATCGCTGCTCACCGATGAGACAGTTACCCTGGAGAATGTCCCGCAAATCGACGACGTTGACACGATGCTGGCAATTCTGGAGGGGCTGGGCGTATACGTGCGCAGAGAGGGCAGCCTGCTGACGCTGCGCGCCGACGAGCTGCACGGACACGCGCCTGACGCGCGGCTGTTCGGTCGCATCCGCGGCGGGCTGAACTTGATGGGGCCGCTCCTGGCCCGGCGGGGCGCATTCCAGGTCGATGGCGCAGCCGGCGGGGATGATATCGGCCGTCGCCGCATCGACACGCACCTGTTAGTCTTCGAACAGTTGGGCGCCACTGTCGCCCGCCCCCACAGCGGCAACTTCGCATTGACCGCGCCCGGAAGACTGCGCGGCGCCGATATCCTGCTGGACGAGGCATCCGTGACCGCGACGCAGAATGCGGTTATGGCCGCTTCCCTGGCCAAGGGCGCCACCATTCTGCGCAACACCGCCAGCGAACCCCACGTCCAGGAACTGTGCCGTCTGCTGGTCGCCATGGGCTGCCCCATCGAAGGAATCGGCAGCAACACACTGTTCGTCCACGGCCAGGAACGACTCCACGGCGCTAACGCCACCATCGGGCCGGACTACATGGAGGTCGGCAGCTTCATCGGTCTGGGCGCCATCACCCGCGGGGAGTTGCGGATTGCCAACGTGGCCCCTGATCATCTGCGCATGCTGGAAGTGGTCTTCTGCCAACGGCTTGGCGTGCGCATGCACCTGCAGGAGGACCCCCAGGCCGCGCTCACCGGTTACACGCTCGTCCTGCCCGACGAGCAGGACTTACGCGTTCGGCCCGACTTTGGCGGCGCCATCCCCAAGATCGACGACGCGCCCTGGCCTGCCTTCCCCCCCGACGTGATGAGCATGGCCGTTGTCGTCGCCAGCCAGGCCCAGGGCACTGTCCTGATCCACGAGAAGATGTTCGAAAGCCGCCTCTATTTCGTCGATAAGCTGGTGGCCATGGGCGCGCAGATTATCGTCTGCGACCCCCACCGCGTTGTCGTCGTCGGCCCGGCCCGGCTCGTCGGCCAGGAGGTAAGCAGCCCCGACATCCGCGCCGGCATGGCGCTCGTCCTCGCCGCGCTCAGCGCCAAGGGGCGCACGCTCATCGGCAATATTGAACAGATCGATCGTGGATACCAGCGTGTGGATGAAAAACTGCGCACGGTCGGCGCCCGCATCGAACGCGTAGACGCCTGACTTAAGTGGCCAGATTCCAGTCGCCAGCGGCAGGCAACCCGTTAGCCTCTAACCACTAGCCACTGACCACTGACCACTGACCACTGACCACTGACCACTGACCACTGACCACTGACCACTGACCACTGACCACTGACCACTGACCACTGACCACTAACCACTAACCACTGCAGTCCCCTGTTCTGCCCGCCGCTGGGCCAGCTTGCGCCGCAACTCATCATGCGCGGCCCGGTCCAGAGGATAGCGAGCGGCCGCGAACATCGACAGAACCAGCAGAACGGCCGGCACCGCGCCCATGAAGATACGCAGAGCCAGCACAGCCGCCGGCGGCTGCGTCTCGGCCGCGCCTTCGATGAAGCCGGTGGCGGACAGGACCTGCGGCACGATGAAGCCGACCGCGAAGGCCGTGGCGATCTTGCGGAAGGTGACCAGATAGGCGGAGTAGACCCCTTCACGGCGTTGACCGCTGCGCCATTCGTCCTCTTCGATGATGTCGGCCACGATCGCCCAAGGGGTGGCGTTGGCTGCGCCATACCCGATTCCGGCAACGGCCGCCGCGATCAGCACCAGCGGTGCATTTCCCGGCGGCAGAAGGCTGATGACCGCCATCACCGCCGCCCAGAAGATCATCATGCGTATGTACGTGCGGCTCTTGCCGTACCGTTGCATCAGCCGCACCGTCAACGGCATCGAGAGGAAGGCGACGCCCAGCACAGCCGCCAGGACCAGGCTGTCGAACGGTGGTTTCAACTGCATGTAGTAGACGAGGAACCAGACGAACACCGCGGTGATGATGTCGACGGCGGTGAACGCCAACACGTAGATCGCGGCCCCGATGCGGAAAGGCCGGTTGGCGAACACCTCCTTGGTGATGCGGATGAAGTCGAGCCGGCCTTCCTCCTTCGGCAATTCCCGCTCCGGCTCCCGTATGAAGGCCACCACCAGCAGAGGCGACGCGACGATGATCAGCCCCCAGAGCGCGCCGGCCACTGCGTAGCCGTTGCGCAGCGCGTGCGGCCCGCTGAACCAGTCGGCGAAGACACCCTCCGCCAGCAACTTGAACAGCCCGGCCGTCAGCAGAGCAACAAAGATCGAGTTCCCCATGCGCCAACCGGCCAGGCTGGCCCGTTCGTCATAATCTTCGGTCAGTTCCGCGGTGAGGGCTGCGTAGGGCGCGTTGACGATTGTAAAGGCGGTGTCATAGAGGATGAAGACGACCGCGTAGTAGAGGGCGGCGGCCACATTGCCTTCGAACGGGGGCGGGCTGAACATGAGGAAGAAGCCCACGCCGAACGGCAGCGCGCCCAGCAGCATAAACGGGCGCCGCCGCCCCCAACGGCTGCGGAAGCGGTCGCTGAGGATGCCGATCAGCGGATCGTTGACGCCGTCCCAGAAGCGGCCGATGATGAAGGCAACACCGGCCAGGCCCACGTCTATCCCCACGACGCTGACGGTGAAGTACAGCCAGAACAGGGTACGCGCCGTCGAAGCCGACGCCGCGCCCCAATCACCCAGCCCGTAGATTGCCTTGGTCAGCGTGGGCAACCGCTGTCGCGCAACGCCTGTCGTAATCGCCCCGCCTCCCTATCTCGGTCTTTGATCAAATACCAGCCATACTAATCCTTGGTTCCCATGCAGGGTGAAGGTATGGTTCTGGCTGTCCCGCTCACCGTTGCCGTCTTTGACCCAGATGGTGTAGGTGCCAGCCACGGTCCCACCTGGCAGCTGGCTGGCGGAAACAGACTTGTCGTAATTGTACACTCGGCCCTTGGGCCCCTCTATGATATGCGTCCCGCCGCGCGTGTTGTGATCAAACCCATGTACCTGGACCCCGTCCTTCTGCAATTCAACAAAGTAACCGCCGTGCACTTGGACCTCATCGTTGCGCCACCCATGCACAAAGCCGATGAGTAGCTTCAATTCACCTCCGCCATTGTCTGCAGGATCGATATCCCGAAACCAGAACTTGCAGCCATCGCCGCCGATGCCGGCGCAGTGGTCTACATTGACCGGCGCGGGCACCGGTGTGGGCGCCTGTGTGGGCACCGGCGTAGCCGTGGGCGGCACAGGCGTGGCCGGGATGTTCGCAGCCACCGTGATCAGATTCGCGTTCTCCACATTTAACAGGGCCGAGAAAATCCAACCTGTCTGGCCGCCGACGCAGCAGAACTGATACCAGGTGTTTTCCACATTTCTGCCGCTGATATCGAACTGCGCCCCTCTGGCGATGGTGCCGATGATGCCGAACGCGGTGCTCGGTCCCGTGCGCACGTTAACGTTAGCCGCGGTCAGGTCCGTCTTGACCGTAAAGCGGGCCGCGGTTGGCACGGGCGTATCGGTGGGCCTCGGCGTATCGGTAGCCTGCGGAGCCTGTGGCTGCACAGCCGCCGGCGCGACCTGCTGAGCAGTGCCGCCGCCAGACTCTTGCGCGGCCGCGGCGCCCACCGGCGTCGACGTAAACGTGGGGACAACGGCCGCCATCGGGCGCGTCGGCGTCGGCGTTACATCCGGACCGGACAACAGTCCGCAGCCGGCCAGAAACAACGCGCCCGCACACAGCGCTAGCGCTCGAGCGACCGGTCTTCCGGCGCTCGTATGGCGAAAAGATTGCGCAAATATCGATTTCATACCCATCAGCAGAAATTTCTCCTTACACGATTGAACGCACAGCCATCGCAGATCGATAGCAGGCAGGTGTAGCGGTATACATCTATCATATCAGGTGAGTCAAATCGGCGAAAGTAGCGCGATTTCGGTGGAAAAGGGGTCGGTTCTAAAACGGGGCGTGCCCAGCGGGAACTGTGAGCCGTACACTAATGTGCGACATTTAGTTGGCAACCAAGTCATCTGGGTTGGCCGCTTTGCGCATAAACCTGGTCCGCCCCTTGAGCTAGGGACACCATAATTGATAATGGGCGGCGAAGTAATCGAAGATCGCTTCATCCATGTCGAATCCCATGATAATCTCCACACACCTCAAGCGTGATCACCTCCTTGCCGCTGAGCGCCGGGGCAATATCACGGCTGCACACGTGACGATCACATACGCGCCCGCGTAAGAGATCACATACCAGACAGTTGACAGAGATGATAAAATGGTCTGGAACCGTCAATTACTCCCCTCTCCAGCAATAGCGTTCATCGCGTCTCTATTCTTGAGCAGGATGCCGATGGATCATCCTTTCAAGAGCCGCACATCCAGGCCAATGTCCTATGAATACACCCATTTCACCCGGTGAGATTCTCTTGCAGGAATACCTCAAACCAATGGGGATTTCGCAGAACGCCATGGCCGACGCCATCGGAGTTTCCCCGCGGGCGATCAACGAAATCGTTCAAGGCAAACGTTCGATTACACCTGCCATGTCTATTCGTTTCGCCGCCTTCTTTGGTCAGTCGGATGAATTCTGGCACGGACTCCAAATCGAATGCGATTCTCGCAAGCTGGCTAGGGAAAACCGCAGTAAGCAGGAGCCATCATTGGTTACCAGGTCTGGTTGACATTCATGTCAACCAGACGATCGTCTGGGCCCAATGTGGTCGACCTGGTTTTTCATATCGAGTGAAATTACGCCGCCGCCTACCCCCTCGGCGCACGAAAACCATTCGCTTCCGCCTCATCCTTGGTGCAGAACCACAGGTCGCCCTCCCCCTCCTTCATCTTCACCCGCCCGTAGGAGGACGAACTACCTTCCACATGATAGATCTTCGTGTCCCTGCTCGTGTTTACGTTGCCCTTGATGCCGCATGATGGATCGGGCTGGTTGACGCAACCCTGCGGGCAACCGGCGCCAACCGACTGCGTGGGAACGGGCGTGGGCCTCTCCTCCAATTCACAGGCGGACCACAGTCCCACCCCGGCCAGCATGGCCTGCTCGGCCGCCGCCCGCGTTGTGTCCGCGTACTGGCCCGGGTTGCCATAGTCGTTATAAACGGCCAGCCCCTTCTCCAGCAGGCGAACATTCCACAACTGGCCGCCCTCGTCAGCGCCAACCCACACATACGCAAGCAGGCGCCCGTACCGGTCCCGCCCCTCCTCCTCGATCCTGACACGCTGCCCCATCAACGTCTTCGTGAAGTCGGATGCCTGCGCGCCGTAGCACTCCTCCGGCACGGTCGGATGCACGGTTTCCGGCGTATCCACGTCCAGAAACCGGATCGTCTCCTCCTCCCCGTCGTCGAACTGCACGGTCAACGTGTCGCCATCCGCCACCCGCACCACGACTCCCCATTCGGCATCCGCCGGCGCGCTCTCCGAGTCTGAAACCTCCGCTGGCGTAGGTGAAGACGCACCGGAATTCGTCTCTTCCGACTCTGTTCTCTCCGTTGGCGTAGGCGAAGAAGCACGGGCGCTCGTCGGCGCCGGCGCGGCCGTGGCAGCGGACGGAGACGTCTGCACATCCTCGCCGCGCTCCCCCTGCCCGCTCAGCGCGAGGCCAATCATCACACCGATCAGTATGAGCGCCAGGACTACTACGATATTTCTCAACAAAATCGAAAACCTTCTCATCCGAGCAAACCCTGGAGAATCACCAAATACCTATTGTGTTAGAATTCATGTCATCAACTTGCGTAAAGCTCCCGAAGAGGTGATAAGCAAATATGCCGAAACTCAAACCAGAAACGATTTGGCCTACAGCATGTGAAGACATCGAAATTCGTCGCGCCATTTCAGACGATCCGGATACACGGGAGCTTTCGGCTGAAGACTTCAAGAAAATGCGGCCAGCCTCCAAGGTTGCTCCTCACATTGTGGCTGCTTTTCGACAACAAGAAGACGATATACGTGATGCACCAAAAACCTGGCAACATCGGTAAGTATTAGCGGGCAATCCAGATCAACGCCGTACCCGTTTCGCCTCTACCCCGGCGCGTCCACCCCCCGCTCCATCAAAGCCGAGAGCAACTCGAACCGTTCCTGCAGCGGCTGCCACACGCGGCTCGTGTGCAGATCCGCCAGCGCCAGGATGCGGGCGTCCTCCTTGTCCGGATAGTAGCGGCGGCGATAGCCGACCGCCTCAAACCCGGCTCGAAGGTAAAGATGCTGGGCAATCTCGTTGCTGACGCGCACCTCCAGCGTGGCGGTATGCGTGCCCTCGTCCCGGCCCAGCGCCAGCAGCGCCAACAGCAGCCACTCGCCGACCGAACGGCCGCGCCAGTCCGGCAGCACAGCAAGCGTGACAATGTGCATCTCGGCGCCGAAGAGCATGATGCCCCCCTGCGCGATCAGCGCGGCAGTTGCAGGCCTGTCACCTGCGGTCGGCGCCGGCCAAACTTTCAAATAGCGGCTGCGGCGGTTGCGGGTCAGTTCACTGTGGTAGGTGGCGAGTGTCCAGGGGCTGGGGAAGCTGACCGACTCCAGTTCCATCACACTTTTCAGGTCGGCCAGGGTCAGGGGTCCAATCGCCAGCGGGCAGGTCTGCGGCCCAACCCCATCGCGCGGATTGGACTGCCTCTGCTGACGGTTCAAAGAGTTAGCCATCGTACACAAGCATACACCATCGGCTCCCTTGCACTCGTGGGAATCTGTAACTGACCATTGGTCGCTGACTACTGCGGTGGGCGTAAATAGAGTGGCTGCAACGGCCCGCTTAGTGCCGGGGAGCCGGCGCGCAGGTGGCGCAGCGCCAGGCGGGCCAGAACTTCTCCCCGCGTCTGGGTCATGTTGGCCTGCTCGCGGCTATCCGGAGCATCCACCGCGCCTTCAGGGAAACCGACCGCGCTCTTGCCCTGCTCCGGCAGATCAATATCAACGGCCGGATCGATGCAGCGCACATGGGTCAACCCCTGCACAGCCTGTCGCAGGGCATCGCTCAACTCGCCCACCAGCCACACCGGACGCTCCTCGGCCCGCAGCGCCGCAACCAGCGCCTCAACCTGCCCCGCACAGTGTTCAGCCGCGGAGGGCAGCCACAGCGGATCATCAGCCGGCGCCGCTGCCCAGTTGAAACGGCCCCGCCCTGCCTGCAACAGCGGCCACACGACCGCCCTCCCGGCTGCCAGCGGCACGAACCGCGCCGCCGTCACACTCAACACCGGCAGACCGATAAGCTGGGGCGGCTGCGGCAGTCCCAGCGCAATGCCCTTGACAACACTGATGCCGATCCGCACACCGGTAAAACTGCCCGGCCCGGTCGTCACCGCCAGAAAACGGATGTTGTCCACCGCCGCGCCGGCCTGCGCCAGCGCGTCCGCCGCCGCCGGCAGCGTCTCCTCCGTCTGACGCCGCCGCGACAGCCAAACCCGTTCCGCCAGCACCGTATCGCTCGCCGGGTCGTAAAGGGAAACTGTACAGATTGAGGAGGCGACATCAAGAGCGAGCAGCATATGCAAGTATTCTGTGGCCGGTACCAGAAGTGTTTCGTCGCCGCTGGCTGGCAGGTCTTGCTGGCCACTGACCACTGACCACTGACCACTAACCACTGACCACCGACCACTGCCCTTCTCAGTCGGCCAGTCCTTGATCGTCCCCCGCACCCCGCCCCAGAACCGGCATCGACTTATGATGAGCAACCGGCGTAACGATCTGATCGACCAGTTTACGCGTGCCCGCGACATTCAGTTTCTCATAGAAGTAGGCGTAGTGATCTTCGACACCCGCGAAGATCGCCTCCTCCCGCTCGCGCGGCAGCCCCCACAGCTCCGGTTTGAACGGCCCCAGCGCCTTCTTGCGCGTCTTCAGATGAAAGACGAAGTCGGAATCGTTGGCGCCGCGCTCGTCCGCGTGGTGCGCGTCCAGATGCGCGTACATCTCCTTGCGCAACGATTCGGGCAGACCGGGATGATCCAGGAATGTGTTCGTGAATCCGGTCGCCAGGTGGATCTCAATCGTCTGCGTCTCGGGAAAGTTGTTGAACATTTCATCCGGCAGCGTGCTGGCGCCATGCTGGACCGCGCCGCCGGAACCATGAAAGCGGGCGCGCTCGCCCAGGTCACTGAGCGTATCGAAATCCACCGCCACCTCGGCCTGGCTGCCGTCCGGCAGCAGAATACCGCCGTGGGCTGTGCCCGTTGCCACACTGATCTTGCTCAACCCGGCGTAATCGCCCAGTTCGCCCAGCGCAGACTTGTAGCCGTGAACATACGCGTCCAACTCCGGCACAGTCGAGTTCTTTTCGCCGACTTCGCCGATCTCGCCGCCCAGGCTGATGGTGACGCCCTCCGGCTCCAGTTCGCGAATGAACTTGGTGAGCATGGCCGAGCGCAGGTAGTTGTCCCGCTGCTGCTCGTCCAGCGATGGCGGCGCCAGCGTCACCAGCGTGCTCGTATCGATATCGATGTTCCAGTAACCGGCTGCCACCGCCTTCTTCGCCAGCGCTTTCACCTCGTTCACCGCGCCTTCCGGGTCGTTACTATACTTCTTGCCGTCCACCTGAAAATGGTCGCCCTGAATGAAGATTGGCCCCCGGTACCCCTCTTTAATAGCCCCGGCGATGAGGACAGCCGAAAACTCGGCCGGTTCCTGGAACGTGTAACCCATCTCGCTGCGCGCGATCTCAAAAATGAACGCGCCGGTCTGCGTACGCTGCGCCGCGCGATAAGCAGCCCGCCCCGCCTCGTACGTCGAAAACCGCATATTCATCGCTGGTACAGTGCGGTTCGACCACGCATCCGCCGCCCTGGCAATGTAAAACTCGTGAATGCTCGCCGGGCACGCGCCCATCAACTGGCCCAGTTCCCAGATCAGCCAGCGGCTGAACGTCTTCACGGGAAAAGTGCCGAAAACAGCATCCCGCACCAGAGTATCAATCACATCGCAGCGTAGCTTTTCTGCGTCCAGCAACTCGACGCGCCCGTTTTCGTCAATGCCCGCCGCGCCTTTCAGATCCTGGCGCAGTTCATAGACGGATTCATGTATCACAATCTTTCCTCTCGTGTAACTACCCAGCCAAATTCAACTCGCGACCATGCAGATCAGCCGCACCTTAGATCCCAAACCGCCACTATCCACTATGGCGTTCTGACAATGCTGCCGTTCTGATCTCGCCGACAGTGTAGATGATCATAACGGCTATCTCCTCGTCAGAGAAATTGGCCTCATCTGACTCTTCCATCACGTGCCATACGCACCCTTCAAATTCCAACATCAGATCCATGTACTCCCTTGCGTCAGGGTGCTCGTCCCACTTTACAAAGACGCTTGCGAGATCAGACAGCCCGCCCTTCGTCTCTGGTGGAGGAATCTGTCATGGTGCTGTGGGGATGGGTACGCAGGCGGTGAACGCTACTGTCAGTAGTGCGACCGCAACTGTTCTCAACACGGTGATTTCTCCACCTGATCTGGACAGAAAGTTTGGAAACGGTCAACGCGATGCGGATTGTGGCGGTGGAAGACGGTCGAAAAAGAGAATGTCGCGCAGGCAGTTGCCGCTTAGCTGTGGAACCGGACTCTGCCCTTCTGGCGTCGGCCATCCGTGCCACCAGACTGCGATGTCAGGCGCAGGCTCATTTGGCCTGTAGACGCAAGTCAGGTGGTCCTCTGGCTCGTCCGCATACGGGCATGGGACGAGCGAGGGCTCAATGCCCACAAAAAGCACGTAAGAGAAATAGCGTCGTCCCCCTATCCAACCGAGAATGAGGCTGAGCAACACGGTCGCCACTAAGACACGAGGTTTAATCATTGCTGTCCTCCCCTCAACGTTCCCGCGGGCAAAGGATCATGGTAGAGGAACTCGGCTACGCAACTCCTCGTCGGCTGGTAATGTATGTGATTGGGGTTTATGCCCGGCCAACTGTAAATCCACATTGCCGTTTCGCCCCGTTCCGCGTCATGCGGAAACTCCACACATGCGTTAAAGCCGAATAGGGTCTTGCAGGGGTACACATACGGCTCTGCGACAGTGAACCAGATGGAATTGAGATAGTAGCTGGCTATGAAACTGCCGCTTGTACATCCGATGATCAGAGCGATTAGCAAGGCAACGAACATGACTCTACTCATACTTGCTCCTCTGGTCACTGGCGTGGGTAACACGCTTAGCCGCGCCACCGGCGAATATAGGCTTCTATATCCAACAAGGCTGTAGTCATCAAAGCTGTTATCACACCAGTCATAATACTCTGAATTGTCGATGCTGCAGAGGTCGAAATGGGCGGTCACTCCGACTTGCAGTTGGCGCACTGAGTCATACTGGTTGAGATAGATGTTTCCGTATTTGGCGCTGCGCCATATGCAGGCATATCAGGATAAGTTTCCGATCTTGCCGGAGCAGAGCCGTTTCAATCGGCGACGACCTAACTTGATGCGGATAATCAACGAGATGCGGCGCATGATGTTGGCTGGAATGGACCTTATGTGGGACGAGCAGTGTGTAGTCGATAGCCTGCCCATTCCGGTGGTTCAGTTCCATCTGGCGCCGCAATCGCGCGGCGACTGGCTTGCTTATGGGGCCAATTATGTCCACGTCTCCTCTAAGAAGATGACTATCTTCAAATCAAGAAACTGGCCTTTCCCAACTAGCGTCAGGCCCCACTGACCACTATCCACTGACCACTATCCACTGACCACTGACTTTGACCGCATCTGAACGCATCCGGTAGAATAGCAGAAACCAGTTGAGAGTGTAGAATCAGTTTCCCGTTCTCAGGTCTTATAACGGCGCTGAGATTCGCCGGCGCTGCTGAGAACCAGAAACCCCCTACCCACTACCAGGAACGGCCCTTCCGGAGGCACCCCTATGTCAGGACTCAAACTCGGCGCGCACATGTCAATCGCCGGCGGCGTCAGCAACGCCCTCGATGCCGCCGCCGACGTGCAAAGCAACGCGGTCCAGGTCTTTATGAAAAGCAACCGCCAGTGGGCAGGCCCGCAGGTGAAAGAAGAGGACGTCTCCCGCTGGAACGAGCAGATGCCCGACAGCGGCGTCGCCTACGCCGTCAGCCACGCCTCCTATCTCATCAACCTGGCCTCGCCCAAAGATCCGCTGTGGGAGAAGAGCATCGCCGCCTTTGCCGATGAGTTGGAGCGCGCCCACGCCTACGGAATCCGGCACGTGGTTCTCCATCCCGGCGCCCACACCGGCAGCGGCGAGGAGGCCGGTTTGCAGCGCATCGCCGCTGCCCTCAACCGCATCCACGCCCAACTGCCCGATTGCACCGGCGTAAGCACCCTGCTGGAGTTGATGGCCGGGCAGGGAACCGCCTTGGGCTACACCTTCGCCCAACTCGCCCAGATTATCGAACTGGTGGAGGAAAAGGAGCGCGTGGGCGTCTGTCTCGACACCTGCCACGCACTGGCCGCCGGCTACGACTTTCGCACCGAGGAGGGCTACGAGGCCATGATGGCGGAGATCGGGGAGACAGTCGGTATCGAAAGAGTCGGCTGCTGGCACTTCAACGACAGCTCAAATGATCACGGCAGCCGCAAAGACCGCCACGCGCACATTGGCGAAGGTTATGTGGGCGTAGAAGGCTTCCGCCACATCCTCAACGACCTGCGCTGGGACGGCGTGCCCATGCTCCTCGAGACACCCAAAAAGGAAGACGGCGACGGCAAAGACGAGCAAAACCTGCGCGCACTGGCCGACCTCGTAACCGACCCAAGCCGCCTGCCCGAAGGTCTGCGCCCCCGCAACGCTCCCTAAAAGACACGCCCCGCGTCGACTGTACGGTCAATGCAACCATGGCTTCCCGCGGCCCATCGCGCCGCCCTCACTTTTCCCCTCACCGGTCCGGTAGGGGCAGGCCTTGTGCCTGCCCTGTGCCCCCCCAATCAACGGACCCCACGGTAAGGCCAGGCCTAGCACCTGCCCTGCGTCTCTCCCAAAGCCGGTAAACAATTTCAGCCACCGCTGGCATGAATTTCCCGCCAGACTATTCCCACCCCAAATGTGGACTGCGTCCCTCCGTCCTGGCAGTATTGATGCATTGATGAAGAAATGTTATGCTAATGCATCATGAGAACCACTATTTCCCTTGACGACCAGCTTGCCAAGCAGGTGCGTCGCGCAGCCGAAGCCCGCGGCATCAGCGTCAGCTCCTTTATCGCCAAAACGTTGGATGACGCTCTGAAGCGTCGCGAACCGTCGGAGTCGCCTCCCTTCCGGCTGGTGACCGTGCGGGGCGCACACCCCCGCCCGGGAATCGATCTCGACCGACCGAGGGCGCTCGACGCACAGGATGACGAAGCCCGGTTCGGGCAAGGGAGTCGGTGACTCGGGATGCTGCTTCCCGACGTAAATGTTCTGATATATGCCCACATCGAGGACTCCGTTCCCGAACACCCCGAGTATGCAACGTGGGTCACTCGTCTGGCGACAGGACCGGAACCCTTCGCCCTCTCCGTCCTCGTTCTGGCCGGCTTCGTCCGCATCGTAACTAATCCGCGAGTCTTCGACCCCCCATCCACTCTCGACCAGTCCTTCGCATTCATCTCCTCGCTCGTGGAACGCCCGACCGCGCGCATCGTCGGTCCAGGTCCCGATCATTTGGACATATTCGAACGGTTGTGCCGTGAGTCCCGAGCTACCGGGAAGCTGGTCGCTGACGCCCAGCACGCGGCGATTGCAGTCGAAAACGGCTGCACCATGGTTTCGACCGACTCCGATTTCGGCCGATTCCCAGGACTTCGATGGCAGCATCCACTGCGTCCAGACGGGCTGTAGTGTCGCTCCATCTCAACATCCTTTTCGTCCTCCTTGCAGGAACAACCCCTCGATACAGGCAGATTCAGACCGGGCGCGCCTCAATTTGAATTTTGGTCAGCATGGACGCCCACGGTCTTGTCCTGGACTAAGCTTGCCCCTAAGAAGACTGGGCCGCGAGGTCAGGTTTCTGATGGAGTCAATCGCCCAGCCCGTGGCGGTGCAGCTACAGATCAGATGTCTTTGTGCGCCCGTTTGGCGCCATTTGTCGCTTGGTAGAGTGCAACCACGCATGCAGTAGCCAAATCGGACAAGCAGATCGCGCCCATCGAGCATGACAGGACCTGCAAACATGCTATAGTTGGGTTGCTGACAGACTACATCGGGCTGTTCAAGCAGTTAAGCAACAGACCGGCGCGGGCCCCGGTCGACTCACATGTTTTTCTACTTCCTTGAACACGTCATCAACGACCATATACACCCATAGACAGAAGTCGTCAGAGTGCGCTACCATTCGATTGCTCCTCTTGGCGTGACACTTTAGTATGGTTTAGACGCACTTTCACTCGGCATAAATGACTTGCACGTCGATATATGGCTTTCCTGCATCTTGCCGCTTCACTCATCTGGCTCGACCGAAATGTCAACGAGCCCTAACCACGCTCACTCTTTCAGAGGTCTATGTATACGCCTATACACCAAGTTGACTGCACATACCTTCTGCATTTACATCAACCGCCTGTTGGGCGAACATGACTACCTTTAAATCAGGAAACTGGCCTTTCCCAACTAGCATAAGGCCCTATAGCACATTTATACCTCTATATTAAAGGCTGCCTTTAATATGGAAGCAATTTCCGGCCATGTTAAAAGTTACCGTTAATATAGCCCCTCCCGCGCTGTCCTTCCTTCCCGCGCGCGAACTTAGCCGCCGGATTCGCCGCCCGGCATGAAGATCAACCGCTATGAAACCTACTCGAATAGTGGGGTGCCCTACTAAAGTTAAGGCGTGAAACCTTAAAAGCGCGAGAATTACGCCGCCCCGAAACGGCTGTCGCCCGCCTTCACGCCAGCTCGGGCTCCGAATCCAGCAGCCGCACAACAACCTCGATCAACTCAGTCACCTTTTCGTCGCTGAATCCGTTGACATCAAATCCGTGGGCAATGGCGTTTCTATACTTCATCATGTCGGTCAGATAGTCGTGGTCCTCGCGCGAAATGATGCCGTGCATGACCGCCATATCGAGGATGTATGACCCCGTGGTAACGCGCGTGATGGAGATCTCGGCGGTCTCGGTCAGATTCCGGATCGCTGCCTCGCAAGCCGACCAGGCCAACAAGTAGGCGGCCTCGCCCGAACCCTTCGCAAGAACTTCCTCCGATTCGGCAAGACGCCGACGGATCTCCTCTTCGGCAAATGGCTGCGCGCCCTTGGGCGACTCCAGTTTCTCCGGTTCGCCTACGAGCAGCAGATCATAGCTCCAGCCAGGCTTTTCATACAGGATTTCCGCCAGCTCTGTCATTCTGGGCGACCTTGCCAACGAAGTCCTGGATTTGACTTCAATGACTCGGGTTTCCTCACCTTTACGCACGACCAGGTCAGCACGGTAGCCGGGCAGGAAATCCAGCTGGCAGTTTTCCTCTACTTCATAACCCCTGCTGCGGTACTCTACCGCCTTCTTATCAACGAACTTCCTTTCAAGAATCGCAATGTCTTCCATTACGCTTTCACCCCCTGGCCTGACGCATCGGCATCGTTATGCATCGATAGAGGCGCCCCCTCGCCCGGTTCTTACATTAGCACATGGTGACATCATGCGTCTTCGCTTGTCGGACGTTCAATGCTTGCTCGTAGGCTGACGATCCCTAATTCCTGCCACATCCCCTGTCGATAACGCGTCTTGCTTCTGAGGTTGCCTATCACATTCGAAGACTGCTGCATGCGTGAGGCGTCCCAACGTTGAACCTCCTTGCGGCCGTCTCCGTACGACTCTTCAAGCCACGCCTCCTTAGTGCGTAGCAAAGCGCCCAAGAAGTCTGAGGAGTCCTGCGGATCCAGAGTGATCGGAAGCGTGGAACCCTGCCCTCCCCTGCGCGCCTGCTTCGCTGCCGAAGCGTTACCTTCTTGATTTAGCACCAGCCGGGGACTGACGCGCCGTGACAGAAACTGCTTAACCAACTCCGGTTCAGGCTTCATTCCGCAAATGCGCTCAGTAGTCTCCGAGATTAAGTCAACCAGAATCTCATCGGGAGTTTCGACGATTTGGTTCCAGGCTTCGATGATGGTCTTATCGATAATCTCTGCTCGCTGCTGCGACCGCACCGAATTCTCAGCGTCACTCACCGCCCGGCCGCTAATCACCTTTTCCTGGGATAGGTACTCCATGAACCGTTGTTCAATAATGGCGGGGTCTTGGGATTCGAGGTCAATGGTCAGGAACCGTCTCTGGTCCCAATTCCCCCGCTGCAAAGGCAGATAGAGCCACCATGTCCGCCCGTTGGTCAGCGTAGCCAGTTCGGTTCCTTCCTGAAAGCAATACTCCAATAGCTGCTGATGGTGGCTCTCCAGGTTTTCGCCGGGCCGTTTGACCTATATGAATACGGCATTGGCTGTACCGGGCCTGAGCGCAAAGTCTACACGGCGGTTCCCAACCGTGTACTCTGGGACAACTTCCGAAACGTCAAAGGTATTCCATCCGGCAAGGTACAGCAGTCTCAGAACCACCCCCTGTTTGGTGGCGGATTCGTCCAGGCTGCGCAAGAGTCCAGTGCTCTTGATTTGCTCAACCGCACGAGCAATCGTTTCGGTCATGCTCTCGTTTCTCCTGAGTAGAAATAGACCGGTGTCTTCACCTCACCGCTCATTATCGGTCGCGGATTGGATGGGGGTTGCCCCTAAACGGGAAACGCCGGAAACTGAACCGTCCCCTACGCCAGTTGGCGTCAATCTGTCGTGCAAGATTTCAAGGTGAGTTCAATTTGAGACCAGCTGCCCCACCCCAAATCTCCTCCAAAAACCCTCCGCCTCCACCTCCAGCGCCCGTAGATCAGCCCAGATCTCCTCCGGCGCACGCAGCGACCACGGGCACGCCAGCTTGCCGGTGACGACATGGGCGATGAAGCTGGCTCGGTATGCGCGCATCAGATCAGCCTGCGCCCCAGCCCCTGACGCCAGCGACCTCACTGACCACTGACCACTGACCACTGACCACTGACCACTGACCACTGACCACTGACCACTGACCTTTCACCAATCCAACTCCAATAAATACAACAACTCCGCCGCGGTCGTCGTCCCCCGCACGCGCACCCGCTTCAACTGGTACGGATTGTCGGTCGAGTGCGTGGCTCCGGCATTGATCGTCACGCCCCCCCAGAAACCCGCGCTCTCGAAAATACGGATCGTGTTACTGTCGAAGTGGCCAAACGGGTATGTAATGAAGCGCGGCCGTACCCCAAGCTCATACTCGATCGTTTCCGCGCTCCCTAGAGCCTGCCAGACCAGGTAATCATCGTTTCGATTCCGCAAACTGGCGTGATTGCGCCCATGGGACTCGATGTGCATGCCGCCGGCCTGCATCTCCCGCGCCATATCCCACGACAGATAGAGCGGATTTCCCGCGTCAATATAGTCGGTCACCACAAAAAACATCGCCGTCTTGCCAAACTCCTGCAACAACGGCAACGCGTTCTCGTAGTTGTCGCGGTAGCCATCGTCAAAGGTGAGAATGACCGGCTTCTCCGGCAGGGGCGTGCCCTGGTTCAGATGCCTTACGAGCTCATACATGCTGATCGTCGTGTACCCGGCGTCATCCAGAGCTTGCAGATGGCTCCTGAACAGGTCGGGAGTTACCGACAGGTCCTGCCGGTACACATTTGACCCCGCCGGCGGCACGCTCACATAGTGATACATCAGAATCGGCGCCCGCGTCTGCCGTATCCAACCGTCGGGAATCGGCGCTCGCGACTGCCGTATCCATTCATCGGGAATCGGCGGCGGTTTTGGCGGCACAATGCGTGTCGGCTCCTCGGCCGGCCCATTGTGAACGGCGGGCAGCAAAATGACAGCCGCGTCGCTATACACAGCGGGCAGCATGATCACGGTCGGCTCACGCTCCTCGGCCGTTTCCTGCCGGATGATCTGCGCCAAAATCCAGTCATGGTATTGGGTCACCCGCGTATAGACACCATAAAACGTCGGTCGTGCGCAGCCGATGCCAAAGCTCACAAGCCCCGCCAGCTGCCAGCCGCCATCGCCGTCCGGCACCACCAGGGGGCTCCCGCTGTCGCCGTGGCAGGCATCCTTGCCCCCTTCCTCGTATCCGGCGCACAGCATGTTTTCGGTGATCATCCTGCCCATCGAGTTGGTGCAATCTTCCTCCGACACGATCGGGAGCTCCACCTGCTGCAAATCATACGAGAGCCAGCCCTGCTCACTGTTTTCGGAAAGCGCGCCCCAGCCAATCACCGTTCCCAGCGTGCCCGGCGCGGCCAGCTCCAGGCTGTCAGCCTCCAGCAGCGTGACCAGCTCGGCCTCTACCGGCTGTGACAGATGAAGAAGCGCGAGGTCGTGGGCGAAGTCGTGGGCAAAGTCGAATCCGTAGCGAGGATGCAGGACAATACGGTCAACCCCCACTTTCTGCCCCTGACCGCTGTCGAGCCTGTAAGGGCCAACTGTCGCTACAATCTGATCCGGCGTGGCATTCACAACGCAGTGGGCAGCCGTCAGCACCCAACTGGAAGCGACCAGGGACGCCCCGCAGAAGGTGTGGTAGCCGGGCTCGGTGAAGGCCTGGAGGGCGACGATCCACGGCCAGGCACCGGGCGCGGCTGTCTCGCCGCCAACGATCTGTCCCTCCAGTACCGCGGGCGGCGGTGGTGTCGCCTCGATTTCGGCCGTGTCCGTCACCGTGGTTGTCGCGACCAGGATCTTACCCGTCTGCCCGTCCCCCACCGTGTCTGCTCGGACCGCAGGCCCGGAGAGCGCAACTCGCTCACCTCCCGCGGCGTTGGCACGGACTGCCAGTCTCAAGCTGTTAGCGGCGTAGGAGGCGCCCTCATTGGCCACCGGTGTCCCGACAGCTACTGACCCCTGGCCACTGACTGGCGTTGGTACCTCTGTGGGGGCCGCCGGCTCCGGCGCTGCGACACGACTGCACGACATCAGAATCACAAGCGGCGCCAGAATGGACAGGATGCTGAGGCCGCCGTACGAGCCAAGCCTGCGACGCAGCGCGGCCAATCTGCCGGTCCGCTTCGGAACTGATCTGTGCTGGGCGCCAGCACCAATTACGCCCCTGCTCGAGAGGGGCGCGGTGGAAACGGATTGTCGCAAAGATGGCCGGGGAGAGCGCAATTTCATGGCTGCATTTTACCAAAATCGGAAGAAGAGCGCCAAAAAAGGTTGATTATTTTGCCCCTACACGTATAATGAACATGCGCCAGAAACTGACGACCGGTAACCGAGGCCGCCGAACGTGCCAGACCCGCGGCGGGCGAGGAGAGACCTAAGATGACGATCATGAAGATGTCCGCCGCGCTGCTACCGGCGGAAAAGATGAAGTTTCTCTCCGAACTGATGGTCTTTCAGGACCTGACATCCAGAGAGATGGAAGAGTTGAATCGGATTACGACGATGAGCACCGTGCGTAAGGGGCGGGTCTTCTATCGCCCGGAGGAGCCGGGTGAAGTCCTTTTCATTTTGAAGGATGGCCGGGTGCAACTCTATCGCATCAGCCCTGAAGGCAAAAAACTGGTCATCACAACTCTTGGCCCTCATACGCTCTTCGGCGAGATGGCCCTGCTGGGCACGAAGATGCACAACACCTTTGCCGAAGCCATAGATGACTGCCTGATCTGTGTCATGAGCCGCACCGACCTGGAGCGGCTTATCCTCAGCAAGCCCCAGGTCGCCCTGCGCATCCTCGAGATCACCGGCCAACGCCTGCAAGAGGCGGAAGAGAGCCTCGAAAACATGGCCTTCAAGGGCATACCTGCCCGTCTCGCCAATCTGCTCCTGCGCCTATCCGACGAACAGCAGTCCGATGAAGTGACCGGCCTCACCCACCAGGACCTGGCCGAAAGCATCGGTACCTACCGCGAAACGGCCACACAGGTCCTCAACGATCTCAAATCTCGGGGGCTGATCGAAATCGGACGCAAGCGCATCAAGCTGCTGGATCGAGAGGCGATTTCCGTCATCGGCAGCAAACGCATCAAGCTGCTGGACGAGAATATCTGACCCGCAGTGGCCAGTATCCATTGGTTAGTGGCCGGAATTGCCGGTGGATTCCAGGGTTGCCCGGCCCACTGTCACTGATCACTGGTGGTCCACTGCCATGTACGACCGCTCAACCCAAGTCGACCGCAGCGCAGACAGTATAAACTTTGGCATCGGCCAGCCGGACTTCGCGCTTCTGCCCCATGCCCTGATGCGCCAGGTCACGGCCGAACGTTTCGCCGAAGGCGATACCGAACTGCTCAATTACGGCTTCCCACAGGGAGACGGCCGCTTCCGCTGGGCGCTCGCCTCCTTTCTCAGCCGCGGCTATGGCACGGAAGTGCAGCCGCAGCAGTTGATGGTCACCGCTGGCGCGTCGCAGGCCCTCAACCTGCTCTGCACACTCTTCACCCGCCCCGGTGATACCGTCTTTGTCGAAGAGCCAAGCTACTTCCTCGCCCTGCGCATCCTGCAGGAGGATCACGGGCTCAACCCTGTGCCGATCCCTTCCGATGAACATGGGCTGTCACTGCCGGCCGTTGAAGAGGCGCTCACTCGCCACCGCCCCGTCTTTTTCTACACGATCCCCACCTATCAGAACCCTACCGGCCGCACGCTTTCCCATAGCCGCCGCCAGCAGTTGCTGGCCCTGGCAGAGGACCATGATTTCCTGATCGTCGCCGACGAAGTCTATCATCTCCTCGATTTCGGATCGCCGCCGCCGCCGCCCTTCGCCGCTTATGTAGACAGCGGCCGGGTACTCTCCCTCGGCTCATTCTCAAAGATCCTGGCGCCGGGTCTGCGCCTGGGATGGGTGCAGACAACGCCGCAAAGGGCGCGTGCCTTTGCCGCCAGCGGGCTGGTCGACAGCGGCGGCGGACTCAACCAATTCACATCCAATCTGGTGCGGGTTGCGTTGGAAGGGGGCGGGCAGAAGGACTATCTGGACGAGCTGCGCCGCGCCTACCGCCAGCGGGTTGCCGCCATGGACGCCGCCCTGCACAAGCACATCGGCGACCGCGCGACCTGGACCGTTCCCGCCGGCGGCTTCTTCTTCTGGCTCACTTGCCCCGACAACATCGACACCACCGCACTGCTCAATGCTGCCGACGGCGCCAAAGTCGGCTTTCTGCCCGGTCCCCGCTGCTCCAGCGTCGGCGGTCTCGGCCACTGCCTGCGCCTCTGTTTCGCCCACTACGCCAAACCCGAAATCGAAGAGGGCATCCGCCGCCTCGGCCAAGTCTTCGACAGTTTTCAGTAGACTCCGCGATCCACCTGTCTTACTTGGACTCTCTGACAATTGGAAGACAATGTTTGAACTTTGACAAAGGAAAGGCGGCCGCAAGCCCAGTCTGTTGGCTCTTAGCGTGATTTTGGCGAAATGACCATCATGCGCGCCAACAACAAAGGGTTTTCTTCGCGCCCCTTCGCGTTTCTTCGCGGATTAACCGCAGTTCGACCCTGCAGTTCGCGGTTTAGGCAATCGCCAAAAGAACCTAACCCCTTAGTCGTTAGCCTTTGTCATTGTCACTGCCACGCGTATCGCCGCCAGCATGCTCTCCTCGCTGGCGCGTCCCGTCCCCGCGATATCAAAAGCCGTGCCGTGATCCACAGAAGTGCGCACCACCGGCAGGCCAATACTCACGTTTACGCCGCTGTCAAAGGCCAGCAGCTTCATCGGAATATGACCCTGGTCGTGATACATAGCCACCACGATGTCGTACTCGCCCCGCGTCGCCCGCAGAAAGACCGTATCCGGCGGTTGCGGATCAGAGACCGTCCAGCCCCGATCGCGCGCCATTTCGATGGCCGGCTGGATATTCTCCTCCTCCTGCACGCCAAACAGCCCGTTTTCGCTGGCGTGGGGGTTCAGCCCCGCGACCGCGATCCGCGGCGCCTCGATCCCCAGCGTCCGGCAGGAGTGGTAGGCCAGCTCGATCACCTCCAGCACCCGCGCAGGCGTGACCCGGCGGATCGCCTCCTCCAGCGCAACGTGCGTACTCACATGCACGACCCGCAGATTGGGCCCCACCAGCAGCATCGACACCCGTTCAGCCCCGGTGCGCTCCGCCAGCAGCTCGGTATGGCCTGGATACAGGAAGCCGGCCCTGTGCATCGCTTCTTTGTTCAAAGGCGCGGTCACCAGCGCCTCCACCTGCCCGGCCAACGCGAGATCGCAGGCATGTGTCACATATTCGACCGCGGCCCGCCCCGCGCCGGCGCTCACCTGCCCCACCGGCGCCTCGGCCAACTCGACGTTCGCCAGATCCTGCAGCGGGACCGTTCCCTCTTCATATTTGCCGCCGCCGACATCAACGATGCGTTCATACCGGGGCCGGATTTCCAGCCACGCCGCCGCCCTGTCGAGGACGCCCTGGTCGCCGATCACGAGCGGCCGGCAGGTGGCGAACACCTCTCGATGCTGCAATGCCTTCAGAACCACCTCCGGCCCGATGCCGGCCGGGTCGCCTATCGTGATTGCCAGTCTTGGACGGTTGTCAGCCACGGTTCACACCTTCCCAGTTGTCTGAACTCCGATCTATATGAACAGAGGATTGCCCTGACACGCCGTTCTGCCTGCGCGCCGCAAAATTGATGCTATCACCCCCGCCTGCGCCCGCAAAACATACCCCAGCGCCAGCCCTGGCAGCGCCGCCATCGTGCCCCTGGACGCGCGCAGCCTGGCGCGCCGATAGCGCGTTGCCCGCTGATCCGCTACACTATGGACGTGCGCCCAGACGGGCGCTCTGAACTGCTCTGATCCGGTTGCCGCCAACCGTCCCAACTGCTGGCAGCAGCGGCAGCCAAACACTCACCCGGAGAATCTCTTCATGGCAAACATTGCACTGGTTGGCTGCGCCCACATCCACACACCCGGCTTCGTCAAGCGCCTGCAAGCCCGCGCCGATGTCAGCACCATCGCCGTCTGGGACCGCGACCCGGCTCGCGCCCACACCTGCAGCGCCCAGCTCGGCGCGCCCGCCCTCGACAACGTAGACGCCATCTGGAACGACGCCGCCATCGACGGCGTCATCATCTGCTCGGAGACCGACCAGCACGAGCCACTGGTCGCCGCCGCGGCCGCGGCCGGCAAGCATATGTTCGTGGAAAAGCCGCTGGGAATCGGCGCGCAGGACGCCAACCGCATGGCCGCGGCCATCGAACAGGCCGGCGTCCTCTTTCAGACCGGCTACTTCAGCCGCGGCATCCCTGTCCACCAAGCCCTCAAGGATATGGTCGCGAACGGCGTCTTCGGCCAGATCACCCGCGCCCGCTTCATCAACTGTCATTCCGGCGCGATGCGCGATATCTTCACCCCCGACTATCTGTGGATGACCGACATGCAGCAGGCCGGTGTCGGCGCTTTCGGCGACCTGGGCACGCACGCGCTCGACCTGATGCTGTGGATGCTGGGCGACGTCGACAGAGTGACCGCCACCCTGCGGTCGGTGCTCGAAAAATACGGCCCCGACTGTGACGAGACCGGCGAGGCGCTCTTCTGTTTCAGCAGCGGCGCAATTGGTTCGCTCGCCGCCGCCTGGGTGGACGTGGCCGAACCGATCACCGCCGAAATCAGCGGAACCGAAGGCCATGCCTACATTCACAACCGCAGCGATCTGTACATCACCAGCGCCAATCTGGAGGGCGCCGACGGCCAACATCCCTGGACCGACCTGCCCCCCGCCTGGCCCCACGCCTTCGACCTCTTCCTCGACGCGCTCAACGCGCAGGACCCGTCCGCAAGGGCGTCCGTCCCGCTCGTAGGCGCCCGCGAAGCCGCCTACCGCAGCGCCGTCATGGCGGCCATGTACACAGCGGCAGACGAGGGATCGTGGGTGTCGTTAAGCTAAACATCGCGGCGCATCAAACTGAAGCTCTGCGCAGTCTGCCCGCCGTCCGGCGCGCTCGCGAGAAACAACGCCAGCGGCACGACCTCCTCTGGTTCTTTGAACCACTCGCCATCGAATGTGCCGGGCTCGCGCGCGGCCGGGCCGGGCATCATCGCCGTGTTTACCGGCCCCGGAATCAGTTCGTTGACGCTGATGTTGTCCCCGCGCAACTCCTGCCCCAGCACACGCGTCAACATCCACAGCCCAGCCTTGGAAACACTGTAGGCCGACGAGCCTGGCGCGCCGCGGTGCCCCATCCCCGAGCCGATCGTAATGATCTTGCCCCCGCCGCGCGCCTTGAGATGGGGAATGGCCGCCCTCGCACAGTGGTATGCGCCGGTCAGATTGATCGCGATCGTCTGGCTCCAAGCGGCCGGTTCGCTCTCGGCCACCTCGCTCCTCCCCGGCGAGACGCCGGCGTTGATGACCAGAATGTCCAGGCCGCCGAAGCGCGCCGCGGTCTCGTCAACGGCCTTTTGCACCGATGCCAGGTCGGCCACGTCGGTGGTCACCGCTAGCGCCTGTCCCCCGGCCGCCTCGATCTCGCCAACTACGGCTTCAATTTCCGAACGTGTGCGGGCCGCGCAACATACGGCTGCCCCCGCGCCCGCGAAAGCGATCGCGATCGCCCGCCCGATGCCCCGCCCACCGCCCGTGATCAAAGCCACCTTCCCGGCCAGCACCTGCCCTGAGTCTCTCATCTCATTTACCTCCCAAATTTTGGGGCCTATATCCCAAAGTGCCAGAATCTGTGCCAACGTACCTTGTGGAGATAGACCCTAAGAACTGCAAACTTTTCCCTTTCGGGGCTGGAAACAGGGGGCAACTGGTTTTGCCTGCCTCTCTGGTTGGAGTCATTTGGATCAAGCTACGGGAGCCTGTCGGCCGCGTGGTCAAACTCCGTTAGAATCGTTTTCGCAAGAGGGCCGATATCTGACACATTATTTCGACCACTGCAACCGCGAGTTACCTTATCTGGTCATTCTCGTGATTGGCCCCCGGCTGCGGTTCGGCTGCAGCCGGGTCGGCAATGCTGAGCTTGGCGTCCCTTGGGCGATCTTCCCTCATCTCCTTTGCGAAAATGATGAAATCTGGCTGACACACGAATCCCAGTCGGTTGTTGATGTCCAGCATTCCCTTATTGTTGGATTCGTTCCAAGTGCGAATTTCTCCTACACTGCTCCTCTGTGCGAATTCAACCGTGCGCAGCTTCAATGTCATCGCGATACCTCTTCTCCGATGGGATCGTATCACACCAGTCAGGCCAACATGATAAACGTTTGCGTCGGCTTGGCTCGACCACAGATTACTCATCCCAACATATCCACCGTTGTCTACAGCCACAAACCAGCCGTCTGACACCAGATTCGGCCGTTCCCAGACCTTCTGGAATTCTTCGAACGGCTTCTTCGCGTGTGGTTCCGAGCTAGGCACGTCCTGATTGATCGCCCAATCCAGTTCATACAGTTTTCGATCCCGGTTCGGATCGGACTTCAACTCTGCGATGGTCTTGATTTCGATGCCCTGCTCGGCACATTTAAGGGAGTAGCTCTCCCAGTCACCGAGGTTAACTTTGAGCGTGTCCAGCCGTGACTCCCACTCTCTCATACGCTCAGTGAAGTCCATCTTTTTCGCAAACCGCACCCCCTCCGTGTAGTCTTCTCGGGTAGTGGTTAGCAGGCGCAAGGGGTCGAACTGCTCAATCTCCCGGCACAAATGGTGCCACAGCGCCGTGCCTATGCCTCGATTTCGAAACACCGGCAATACCAGAACGTCCACCCACAGTTTGCCCGGATGGTTCAACCACAAGGACTGGGTGTAGTGGGCATAGCCCACCGTCTGGCCGTCAATTTCGGCAAAAAAGCGGCCCCACTTGGTAGCTCTCGATCGATTTTCGTCAGATATCTTCCACTCGTCGATTGTTTCCGGATACTCTACCCATACGGCATTATTGACTTCAACCGCAAGTTGATAGTCTTCGTCTTTCATTTCAAAGGGTCGGATAGTGATCACAGCTCTTCTTTGCTTGGAATTCGCGGGATGCAGATTGACGACCATACTGTGCACATTTTATTCTCGGGGATTAGAGTAGATGGAATACTGGTTTCAGGCACCCCCTTCGACAAGGCGACGGACCTGTCTGGCCAAAATGCTCTCAGAGGACGCGAAGGTGTGTTCTTTGTCGGATTCGGACATAGTGCATTTGTTCACTTCCTCACAGGGCCGAGTTTCTTACTGTCCTTCTGATATGGCACTCTGGTGGGGCTTATATACCTAAGTGGGGCTTATATACTTAAATAGCCAAAGTGAACAAATCACCGCTTGGGATATGGTTGGCCCCAATGTCTAGACCACGAAACGGGGAAAATAAGGTGCATCCAGACGGATGCGGCTGGCGCTGATCAGAGCGCGTAGTGCTGTTCAGCCGGTGTGCGATAGTTGAGACTGATGCGGTCTTTCATTGTTGTAGAAGACAAAATAGTGCTCCGACCCGGCTTGCAGTTGATGCACCGAGTCATACTGGTTGAGATAGATGTTTTCATATTTGACGCTGCGCCATAGGCGTTCGCAGAAGACGTTGTCGAGGGCGCAGCCATCACCATCCATGCTGACTTGGATGTTGGCTGCGAGCAGGCAGGCGCTGAAGGCATCGGCCGTGAACTGTGCGCCTTGGTCGGTGTTGAAGATCTTGGGCCGACCCTTGCTGAGTGCCTGACGTAGGGCCTCGAGACAGAAGATGCCGTCCAAGGTGTTGGAAAGCCGCCAAGCGAGCACATAGCGACTGTGCCAGTCGATGACAGCGACCAGGTACATGAAGCCACGAAGAAGCGGCACATAGGTGATGTCTGCGCTCCAGATTTGGTTAACATGCGTAATCGGAAGGTTGCGCAAGAGATAAGGATAGCGCCTGTGTCATTTCTGGGACGGGGCCTGGATTTCCTGGCGGCCTCCAAGGACGAGGATGCGTGGGCGGAGGCGTTAGCCATATTGGACGAGCGGGAAAAGACGCCCAGTGTTAAGATGCTGACGCACTAACTGTTGGATGTTGTGGTAACCAAAGAGACGGTTTAGCAGTACGGGGTCTGCCGAGAGGGTTGACCCGAATCGATCAAAAGACCTCGGCCAACACGGACCGAGGCGAAACGTCAAATCTCAATGCGTTGAAGCGTGTTCTGTTGAAGGGCGCGTAGTAGTGCGGTTGACCAAGTTGACGGGGGCTAGATTTCAAAACTGTCCCGCTATGCATTGAGCAAGTCGATCTGTTTGGCATGGCGATCAAGAACTCTGTCGAAACGCCTCTTTAACTCTCCGGCCTCCAATTCAACGTGATTTTCGACAACCTCATCGACGCAAGCACGAAGGTCTTTCTTCAATTCCTCCTTGTATCCGGTTAATGCGCGGAATTACACGATGGTGCGTCCCGGTCGTGATGTGGTGCAAACAGCCGTTACGGGTTGGTGTCGTGGTGGGACGGTACGGGTTGTGTTGGGTCGCGAGCGAGTGGGTGGTCAAATCCAAAAAACGCAACATCCTCCGAACAGTGCCGCCAGAGCCGATGTTAGCAGGCAACTCGCGGCGTTAGCGGCTTGGCCCAGGGCTTTATGGCCGCAATGGGGGCAGAAGTTGAAGTGTTGGGGGAGTTCTTTTTCGCACTTGTCGCATTTTGTGCTATTCATGGTTTTGGCGTGTGGTGGGCTGGGTCGAGTCGGAGCTTACCACGGTACGAGACTGGCCGCAAGCAGCCGTCACGGGACGTGGCGGTTCTTGTTTTGGGGTGGGGTTAGGAGGGCAGTTCGTGCAGGATCGCGCTGGCTTGGTCCCGGAGGTGTTGGAAGACCTTGTTGGCTTGGATGATGAGGTGTAGGGCTGTTTTGGTGGCGTTGGCTTTAACGATGCCGCGAGCCTTGGAGGTTCTGGAGGCGCAGGAGTTTCTTGTGTAGGGTTCTGATCTGAGCAGCAGTTCTACTACATCATGGTGGGAGAGTGATGGGTCGGAGAATTTGTGATAGGCGCTTTCTCCTCATCCAACTTTGCGGTGAAAGCGAAACAGCGCAATTGTGCCTAATAACAGAAACGGGACATAGGTAATTAACTGACGTCCTGCAAGATCGAAAAGCGCTTCAAGATCTCCCCCTCTCAATGTTTCATTAGAGAAATAGAATGAAATATATTCAAAGATTCGCCACGCTGCATGGATCATCAGGACAGGTAGGAGGAATTGCCCGACGCGAACGATTCTTTCTGTACGATACGACACGCGCAAAGATGCGGCAATCAAGCTCACGATCGCCAACACGGGCAAGCCGAATACCATGAGAGCGTTGAAAACGAAGAGAGGGAAGAAAGGGTTGTTGGCAGCAAAGTACCCTGGCAAGAAAAATATGACACGCAACAGGAGAGCTGCCCCGATGACGAACGCCCATTTCTTGTACAGATGACTGATGTCTATTTTGCGGAGAAAGAGAAATAGCGCAATTGTGCCTAAAAACAGAAACGGAACATGGACAAATACCTGCATCCCTACGGTGTCGCAAAACGCTTCGTGAAAACCACCACTCGTTATTTCGCAGGCCGCTAGTGTCTGGAAGTATTCAATGACTCGCCATGCTGCATTGATAATCAAGATAGGCAAAAGAAATTGCCCAATGCGGACGATTCGTTTTGTGCGCGGTGACACGTGCCAAGATGCGGCAATCAGGGTTACTAGCTCCAGCAAGGGCAATCCGAAGTACACGATAACGCCAACATCTAAGAAATTGATGTTGGCGCGATAGTATGGTTGCAGGGCAACTATTCCACCGCGCAATAGGAGGGCTGCCGCAATGATTAACGCCCCATATATGCCTATGTGTATTGGAAATCCTTTTGCGGTCGTGAGCGTGGCTTTCATAACTTGGTCCCCTTGTGTCAGATAGTATCAGATATTAAAGAACCTAAAGGAATGCCAAAAAACCTATAGGGTCCTGCATCTCTGGCCCCGGCATCATCCATTATCTGTTTTGCAAGTGGCTTTTGCCATTCCCCACCATGAGACATGGTTATGAAAGCTCCTTGCGGGCACTTGCTGATATCTGCTGACCATATCAACCCTTCCTCTTTCATCTCCTCAAAGAATTCCTTGTGTTCTTGCAGAACCTTCTCAACTTCCTCGTATGAAGGAACGTCGGGGCAGCTGTAAACCCAGTGACCAAAGGAACCAAAACCAAAACAAGAGGCCACGGACAGAAGAATCAAAAACAACACCATTGTTGTTTTCACAGATCCCCCCCCACACACAAGACCCACCGCATGTCGCCATCTTACACCACCACAACAACAACTGTCCACTTCACCCCATCCCACCAAAACAAGAGCCGCTACGGTGCGTGGGGGTTTTGTCTTATTGTGGTTTGGTTTTGGCGAGTATCTTCGGGGAAAGTCGATAGATCCACGCCCAAAGCGGCTTGTAGGCCGACCTCCGCTTGAACTCCCCGACCCCATTCCCGATACGCCAGAAACCAACGCGCGGGTCGTGCTGAACACCAAACCCAAGAGGCGCGGCGAATAGCGTTTCGAGAGACAACGCAAGCGCAAAAGCGATAAGTAGCGGTGTACGATTTTCTCTCTGCCTGTCGCTCATCCTTCCGCTTGGCTACTACACTATATAAGCCCCACCTTGGTATATAAGCCCCCAATTTTTCCCAGTAGTCAGTTCTAAACCTCTAAGTCGCAGCGAATATTGAAGCAAAGCTTGACAGTGTGCACCCTCCACCAACCACTGAATTGACACATCCCTACCGATAACGCAGAATCAATAGCAAACACCAGCCCAGCTCTCAGCAGCCAACCCACGACCGGCTGCCGAGCCAACTAAAAACTAAAAACCCAAAACTAAAAACTGCAGTCATGACACAAGTCGCACTGGAATCCACCGTAATCAGCCACGGGCTGCCCTACCCGGACAACCTGAAACTGGCCCATGAAATGGAGCGCATCATCCGCCAACATGGCGCGGTTCCGGCCACCGTCGGCGTCATCGGCGGAGAGCTGATCGCCGGCCTCAGCCCGCAGCAGATCGAGCGGCTGGCGGCGGCGTCTGACGGACATGTGAGCAAAGTGAGCCGCCGCGACCTGCCCGTCGTCGTCGCCCGCAAGCTGGACGGGGCCACGACCGTTGCCGCCACCATGTGGATCGCCCACCGCGCCGGCATCGAACTTTTCGCCACGGGCGGCATCGGCGGCGTCCACCGCAGCCGCGCGCCCGGCCCCAGCACCGATGTCAGCGCCGACCTGCAGGAACTGGCGCAGACCCCGGTTATCGTCGTCTGCGCCGGCGCCAAGGCATTGCTGGACCTGCCGGCCACGCTCGAATACCTCGAAACGCACGGCGTAACCGTCATCGGCTACGGCACCGAGGAGTTCCCCGCCTTCTACAGTCGCGGCAGCGGACTTCCGGTCGATATCTGTTGTAACTCTCCCCAGGAGGTGGCGGAAATCTGGCGGGCAAAGCGGGCGCTGGAACTGGCGGGGGGACTGCTGGTGGCGGTACCTGTGCCGGAAGAGGATGAGATTCCCGCCGCGCAGATTGAACCGCAGATCGAGCAGGCGCTGGCAGATAGCGAAGCCGCCGGTCTGCGCTCGGCCGAGGTGACACCTTACCTGCTGCGGCGCATCGCCCAACTTACCGGCGACCGCAGCCTGCGCGCCAACCTGGCTTTGCTGCGCAACAACGCCCGCGTAGCGGCCGTCATCGCGCTGGCGTTGGACAGTGAATAGTGAATAGTGGATAGTGAATAGTGGATAGACAGGGAGCCCCGTACTAGTAGTTCAACAATCTTCTATTGACGGATAAAGGCGTTCGAGTTTGATGCGAGCATCAGCGGTGGTGAAACGCCAGTTAACGGTCGATGCAGAAGCATTGCGGCGGGTTTGCCAAGCTGCGACTTTCTGCATCAAGGTGTGTTGGTCAGGGATGCGCGCGTTTAAGCACTGTCGATGCAGGACACTGAGTTCGATTTCAGCCATATTGAGCCAACTGCCATGCTTGGGCGTGTAATGGATTTCCAGTTTGGCGGCAAGGCGGCGGGCTTCAGCCGCCGGGAACGCTTCATACAGCGAAGCGAGTTTGTGCGTGTTCAAATTGTCCATCACCAAGACGATCGTGTCAGCCTGCGGGAAATGGATGTCGACAAGGTCACGCAGGCAGTAGGCAAAATCAACCATGGTGCGGCGCTCTGTCACCTTGACATGACGCCAAGCTTGCAGAGGTGCGAAAAGGAGAAAGAGGTTGCTGGTGCCGTTGCGTTCATACTCGTAGTCATATTTGGCCACCGCACCCGGTCGAGGTGGCAGGGGCAGACGGGTCTCTTTGGTCAACTGTTTACTGCCTTCATCAAGACAGACCAACGGGCGCTTGGGATCCTGCTGCCGATGATAGACTTCAAGCGTATCTTCCATGGCGCAGACGAACTCTGCGCTCGCGGTCTCCGGAATACACCATTCATCTTTCAGCCAGGGCTTAAGTTCGTTTTTTTTAGCGTCGTCCGCACTGTTTCGCGCGAAATACGTTCGACCACCTCTAATTCGACCAGCTTATCGGCCAGCATCTGCAGCGTCCACTGCTCCTGTCCATCAGGCGCAGCGCTACACGCTAACTGCACCAACCGGGCTTCGCCAGCGCCATCCAATACGCGTGGTCGTTTCCGTTTCGGTCGCGTGTGGGTGAGGGCGGCTTCGATCCCGACTGTGACACACCGCTCCCGAACTCGTTCGACCGTGCGCGCATGCGCCCCTAATGCCTTGGCAATCTCGGCGTCGCACCAGCCCCCACCCGCTTGCGCTTCATCGGCCATCAGCAGGATGCGAGCCCGTCTTAAGCGTCGCGCCGACCCTGTTCCCGTGTTCACCTGCCCATCCAGTTCCTTGCGCTCTTCCGCTGTCAATCGCACCCGATATCGTTTCGCTGGCATCTTTCCTCTCCTTGTGTCTGCCTTTCTGGAGAGTGTGCCACAGTTCACTTGTCCGCCAAACCCTGTCTGTTACACTACTAGCCGCTATTCACCGGCAATCAGCTATTGAGAATCAGCTTCTCGAACTCGGTCCGTTCCAGGACTTCCTTTTCCAGCAGCGTTTCGGCCAGGAGCCTCAGCTTGTCCTGGTTGGTCGTCAGAACTTCCTTGGCCCGCATGTAGGCGGTCTCCACAATCCGGCGCACTTCGCGGTCGATGGCGCGCGCCACATCTTCGCTGTAGGAGCGCCGTTCGCCCAGATCCATACCCAGGAACGGGTTGGAATCACCCTGAACCAGTTGCATGGGGCCTAATTCCTTGCTCATGCCAAAGCGGGTGACCATCGCCTTGGCCAGCTTTGTTACCCGTTCCAGATCGTTGGCAGCGCCGGTGGTGATCTCCTCAAAAGTCAACTCTTCGGCGACGCGCCCGCCCAGCAGCCCGGCCAATTCATCTTCGTACTCGGCCTTGCTCTTGAGCAGGCGATCCTCATCCGGCAGAGGCATGACGTAGCCCAGCGCCTGGCCGCGGCTAACAAGACTGATCTTGCCGACGGCGTCGGTATGTTCCAGCAGCGCCATCACCACGGCGTGGCCTGCTTCGTGATAGGCAACCACGCGCCGCTCTTCGTCGCTGAGCACCCGGCTCTTGCGTGCCGGCCCGGCCATCACCCGTTCAATCGACTCCACCAGTTCGTCCATGCCAATGGCGCGCTTGTTGCGGCGGGCGGCAAGTATCGCCGCCTCATTGAGCAGGTTCTCCAGGTCGGCGCCCACCATGCCGGGCGTCTGCTTGGAGATCACGTTCAGATCTACATCCGGTCCGAGCGGTTTGCCGCGCGCATGCACGTGCAAGATCGCTTCGCGTCCGCGGCGGTCCGGCCGGTCCACCACGATCGTGCGGTCGAATCGGCCCGGTCGCAGCAGAGCCGGGTCGAGAATATCCGGGCGATTGGTCGCAGCGATGACGATCACGGTTGTATCGCTATCGAAGCCGTCCATCTCGACCAGAATCTGATTGAGCGTCTGCTCTCGTTCATCGTTGCCGCCGCCCATGCCGGCGCCGCGGTGACGGCCGACCGCGTCGATTTCATCGATAAAGATGATACAGGGAGCATTCTTCTTTGCCTGTTCGAACAGATCGCGCACGCGGCTGGCGCCCACGCCCACGAACATTTCCACGAATTCGGAGCCGCTGATGCTGAAGAAGGGCGCACCGGCTTCACCGGCCACCGCTTTGGCTAACAAAGTCTTGCCGGTACCCGGAGATCCGACCATCAGCACCCCTTTGGGGATGCGCGCGCCCAGGGCCGCGAACTTTTCCGGCTCCTTCAGGAACTCGACCACCTCCTGCAACTCCTGTTTGGCCTCATCTGAACCGGCCACATCCTCAAAGGTGACGGTGGGGCGGTCGGCCTCCTCCATCTTTTTGGCGCGGCTGCGTCCGAACTGCATCGCCCGGTTCTGCCCGCCCGCGCCCGCCTGGCGCATGATGAAGATGAAGAAGCCGAAAATCAGGATCATCGGCAAGAGCATGATCAACCAGCTGAAGAAAGCGCCGCTGTTGGGCGCTCGCTCCACATCGATGGGAATGGCAGCCAGTTGATCTGCGGTTACGCCGAACGTTTTGAGGGAATCGAGCACGCTCTCGCCGGACTCTTTGCGGCTGCGGCGGCGGTCACTGTCGGAGATTTCGACGATGATGTCGTCGCCCTGCACTACGATCCGCTGGACAGAACCGTTGCGCACGTACTCCGCCACCTGGTTCAGACCGAGCAGGTTGTTGGCAGCACTTGGTGGATTGATAAAGAGGCGATAGGCAAAAAAGATCAGGATGGCTAACAGGAACCAGATCCAACTGCGTTTGAACAGCTGCCGATAGCGCTCGTTCGGGTCTTCTTCCGGTGGCCGCTCACCATCCGGTCTCTTTTCGTTATTCATCATACTGAAATACCCCCGAGTCAGACGCCCGGAACACATGCAGGGCTGCACGGGTACAGGTCACACCGTACACGCTTGAACCCCTAGTATAACAGAGGAGAAGGCCTGAGTCAGTAAGCCAGAAACCAGTGTGCCGAAGTTACCGGCTACGCGTCCCTGTGCGTTACAGATTACGCAGCTGATCTGCGATGCTGACGCCGGTGGCGTGGGTTTTTGCTTTGTGAATCGGCGGTTTGCCCCGGTGCCGGGTACGGTGAGGGATCGAAGATTCGTCCGGCTTGTCGCTGAAGCTGATAATCAGACAGCCGCGCTCCTTCAGCCATAGAACTGCCTCGCGCACCTCTTGCGTGATGCAGATCTCCAGGGCGAAGCGGTCCGCTGCCGGCACATCATCAGCCAAATTGTTCATATGTTCCAACGTTGCCAGAAACTCCTCCCGCCGGAACTGTTTGAACGGGGTAGGGTCTCCCTGCGAAACAGCAGTATTGACCGCTTCGTGGGCCTGGCGCATCGCCTCGCTCACGCGCCCGCCCCCGGCGATACAGACCTCTGCATAGCGCACAAATTGCTCAAATGTCTGGACCGCGCCTTCTTCGATTCGTTTAAGTAGGTCGGCGCAGTCGAGGCCATCGTTGTTGAGAACCAGGCAGATATAGGCCAGATAGTCCTGGTTGTCCCCGGTCAGGTGATGGTAACGGGCGCGGTTGAGTTGTTCATAATGTCGCGTGAACAGCGGGGCATTGAACCTGTCGCCCAGCAGGTTGCCCACGGTCCGGTACAGCCCCTTCAGACGCGCCACGTCGATGGCGCGGTTGTTGCGCCCGCGGGCGCCGATGGCCGTCTTGTCCAGATCGAGAACAACCGCCGTACTTTCGTCTAACCGCAAACCGTTCCGCTGCGCCCAGCTGATCCAATCCACCAGTTGGCTCCAGCGGTTGGCTTCGAACATACCGGTCTCATCATTGGCAACGAAATGC
Organism: Caldilineaceae bacterium; assembly: GCA_965221345.1. Lineage (GTDB taxonomy): Bacteria > Chloroflexota > Anaerolineae > Caldilineales > Caldilineaceae > Bin5. Next base: position 1,062,768 of record CBDCSD010000002.1, on the reverse strand, counting down.
TCCGGTTCGCTGGCCTTTTCGTTGCCGATAAAGCAGGCGCTGGGCAACAGGGCACTGTTCGCCTGCTCGAACACCTCCTCGTCGAGAGGTGGCTCGGCCGCGGAACGCAAGGAGCGCATCACCTGGAAAGTATGTCCATCGCCGGAGAGGGTATCGCCGATGAAAAGCAGTTCTTCAACTGCGGCGCCTCGCTGCTGCTGGGCCTGCTCCAGGATCCACAAAGCGACCTGGGCATACGAATTCTCTTGTTTGCGGGGCACGGAAGGTGTTGACAACCCGAGCTGGTAACGGGCGGATTTCAGGCCGGGGATTTGGCGCGTGATCGGTTCCAGGTTGCGGTAAACGATCAGATCGCCGACAAGCTCTTCCAGCGACGACAGCCCAAAGTTGTCAACGGCAATCGGATAGGCTTCTCTTGTCTGCGTGTTGGCCAATTCTGCACCTTCCATTTCAATTCCCGGTTTTGTCGCTGATTTCGAGTAAGTTCGCCCAACTCGAAGGTGCGACGTTACCAAGATTCAAGATTTGACTACGCATAACTGCCGTTGCAACTTACACGATTCTACCTTATGGCAGGTCAATGTGTAAAATTTTTGAGGTTGTTGCACAACACTGCAATGACTAGTGGACAGCGGCCAGAACTGCGCTGGTGGCCGGCAACTGATCGCTGGCAACCGCTTTATGACTGCCCAAATACCCCTGCGACACCAGCAATTCGGCGTTGAGCAGACTGCCGCCGGCCGCGCCGCGGATAGTGTTGTGGCCCAGCGCCAGGAACTTTACATGCAGAAGCGGGTCAGCCCGCAGCCGGCCCACCACCGTCGTCATGCCGGGAACGCTGCCGGCCAGCCGGTCCATGCGCGGCTGCGGTCGGTCCGCCTCCTCCCGGTAGAGAATCGCCTCGTCGGGCGCGCTGGGAAGGCCCATCCGCTGGGGCAGCGGTTGGTACTCCGCCCACGCTCGCCGCACATCCTCCAGGCTGGGGCGGCGGGCGAACTCCACACTGACCGCCGCCAGATGGCCGTTGCGCACCGGCACCCGGTTGCAGTGGGCGCTGACGACGAAATCGGCCATCTGCACAGCCTTCCCGTCAAATCGGCCCAGCAGTTTCTGCGGCTCGCGGCTCTCCATCTTCTCCTCTTCGGCATTGATGAACGGTATCACGTTGTCGATAACATCCATCGACGGCACGCCCGTGTAGCCCGCTCCACTGACAGCCTGCATCGTAACCACAAATACCTTCTTGACGCCGAACGCTTCGTGTAGCGGGTGGAGCGCGCTCACCAGGTGGGTTGTGGAACAGTTTGGATTGGTCGCAATGAAGCCCGGCCAGCCCCGTTGCCGCCGTTGCAAATCGATCAGACCTATATGCTCCGGGTTGACCTCCGGGATCAGCAGCGGCACGTCCGGCTCGTAGCGGTAGGCGCTGGCATTGCTGCACACAATGTAGCCGGCTGCGGCCAGTTCCGCTTCGATTGTGCGGGCCGGGCCGCTCGGCAGAGCGCTGAACACCAGCTGGCAGTCGATGCCCGGCGCCACTTCCTGCAGGACGCAGTCGCGCAGATGGGGCGGCATATCGCCTCGCAACAGCCAATTGCAACCGTCGGCGTAGCGTTTGCCCGCATTGCGTTGCGAGGCGCACAGCACGCTCAACTCAAACCAGGGATGACCCTCCAACATCTGCACAAACCGTTGCCCCACCGCGCCCGTCGCGCCCAACACGCCCACGCGGATCTTTGGTTGAATGTTCATCGAAATCCTCTATTCTAACAGTAACCTACCTGATTCGTAACGACTCCGCCTCTGTAAATTCGCCCCTCTTCACATCCATCCTCAAACAATTGCCGCAGTCACTGACCACTGACCACTGATCACTGACCACTGATCACTGCAGTTCGACGATATCGCTGAGTACGCCGGCCGCGGTTGCCTCCACTCCCGCCCCCCGCCCTTGAATGACCAGCGGGTTGGGGCTGTACCAGCGGCTGTAGAGTTCAACCAGATTGTCGGTTCCGGTCAGACGCCCCAGGGGGCTATCCTTGGCGACCGCCGTCAGACCGACGGTGCAGGCGCCTTCAGAAAGTGTGGCGGCATAGCGCAGGACCTTGCCCTCGGCGGCGGCGCACGCTACCTCCGCGCGGTACTGCTCGTCCAGCGATGGCAAATCCGACAGAAAGTCGTCTACGCTCAGACCGGCCATCCGCTCCGGATAGAGGCCGCTGACTTTAACCTGCTCCATCTCCATGCGCCAGCCGATCCCTCGCGCCAGAATGAGCGCTTTGCGCGCCACGTCGACGCCCCCCAGATCATCGCGCGGGTCCGGCTCGGTATAGCCCAAGCGGTAGGCTTCGGCGACGGTCTCGCTGAAGGCGCGGCCCTCTTCCAGGCCGGTCATCAGGTAGCCGAGCGTGCCGCTGAAGGAGCCGGCGATGCGCTCGATCTCGTCGCCGCTGGACACCAACCGGTTGAGTGTAGTGATCACCGGCAGACCGGCGCCCACTGTGGTTTCCCAACGGGCATGGCTCAAAGTGCGGGCCGCGTGGGCAGCGTCCCCTTTGCCGTCCTCGCCAACTGCCCGACCATGAGGCCGGCGAGGGCCAAGGCGGCTGATTCCGTCATACACATCCTGCTCGACGGTCAACGGCTTCTTGTTCGCCAGTACGACCTGATAGCCCAGTTCCAATGCCCGCAACAGTGCGCCCGCGGTTTCATCCGACGCGGTGCAGTCGACCACGACTGTGCCCGGCTTGCCAACTGCGTCAACGATCGCTTCCGGGCTCTCGTAGGATTGTCCCAGCGGATGGGACGCGAGCGCGCCGCCCTCCTCCTTGTGCTCCAAGATCCCGGACAGAAGCTCGTCCGTGAAGCCGTCTTGCGGCTCCACGATTGCGCCGCTGCTGTCGCACACAGCCAAATAGCGGATGCGCAGATCGTACTCCCCTTGGTGAAGAGACCGTTGTTCCCCGATTTGACGCAACAAGGCGCGCCCAACGCCGCCCAGCCCGAAAAGGATGAGTGGCTGCGCCGGTTCTTCCGCCCGGTCCGCAGACATGCCAGAGGGGTTGTCCATCAGACTACTCCGTTCCCAGTTCGAATGTGTCGTGAATGGCGCGGATCGCCTCATCGGCCTCGGCTTGCAGGACGACGAGGCTGATATTGGCCTCGCTCGATCCCTGGGCAATGGCGATCACGTTGATGTTCCGTGCGCCCAGCGCGTTGAAGACCCGCGCCGCAATGCCGGGCGTGCCCTTCATACCGGCGCCGATCACCGCCACGATCACGATATCCGGCTGGTTGGTGATCTCTTCGATCATGTGCTGGGCCAGCTCGCGCGCGAACTCGACCTCGAGCGCCGCCATCACCGCATCGCCCTCCGGCTCGGGCACCACAAAGCAGATGCTCTGCTCGCTGCTGCCCTGGCTGATCATCAGCACATTGGCGCGCTGGCGGGCCACCGCCGCAAATGTACGCGCGGCGATGCCGGGCACGCCAATCATCCCGCGGCCCGCCACCGTAATCAGCCGCAGCTCCCGCACCGCGGTGATCGCCTTGACCCCCTGCCGCAGCTGCCGCGTCTTCTCGACGATGCTGGTGCCAGGGTGGGAGGGATTAAATGTGTTGAGTACGCGCAGGGGTATCTTTCTCTCAACCGCCGGCGTGACGGTTTTGGGGTGCAGCACCTTGGCGCCGTAATAAGCCAATTCAGCCACCTCCTCGTAGGAAAGCTCATCCATCGAGCGGGCGTTTTCAACGATGCGAGGGTCGGCGGTCATGACGCCGTCCACATCCGTCCAGATCTGGATCTCGTCAGCATCGAGGGCCGCGCCCAATATAGCGGCGGAGTAGTCGGAGCCCCCCCGCCCCAGGGTTGTGGGCACGCCGTTTTCGGTCGCGCCGACAAAACCGGTGACAACCGGCACGACGCCGCTCTGCAACATCGGCTGCAGCCGGTCCCGGCACCGGGTCGGGGTCGAGTCCATTAGTGGATTGGCGCTGCCGTACTGGTCATCGGTGATGATCAGTTCACCCGCGTCGACGAACTGGGCCTTGACGCCGTTTGCCCGCAGCACGGCCGCCAGCAGAGGCGCGCTCAGCCGTTCGCCCACGCCGCTGACGACATCCAGACCCCGCTGCGTGAGTTCACCGAGTACGGTGATGCTGCGGCACAGACGCTCAAACTCGCGCAGGCGGTTGTCGAACAGCCTGCCCAGGCCGGCGCGCTCGACTCCGTCCTCGATGAGCTGACCGGCCACCACCTGATGCCGCACCAGCAGTTGGCTGCGGGCATCGCGGTAGGGGGTCTCGTCGCCGGCCGCGGCTGCTTGCGCGGCGTCGATCAAGGTATTGGTCACCCCGCTCATCGCGCTGACGACGATCAGTATGCCAGGGTTTTCCGGGCTGTGATCAGGGTGCTCCTGTGCGCCGGCGCTTTGGTCCTGCTTTTCGACTGCGGCGGCCACAATTTTTGCTGCGCTGTCGATCGATTCGGTTGTGCCGACCGAGGTCCCGCCAAATTTCATTACGATCATACGTGTTCAACTCGCTCTTCGAGTAAAAAAATACCTCACGTCGCGCAGACGAGAGGTAGCAGACTACATTACTGCCTCTCATCTTCCAGAATCGCTCTGCGCTACCGGTTTATTAACTGAGCGCAATACATCTGCCGGAATTGGCACCTGCGTCACGGAAGAGGATTCATCCTCCGTCACCAGGTTGCCGAGGCATCATAGGGCCGGTCCCTCCGCCTCTCTGGATAAGAGTTCAGCTATTCAGATGTTCGGGGCAATGTAGCAGAGGCCGGGGGCTATGTCAAATTTTGGGGGCAGGCAGTAAATGTACACGGGGAAGGCCACAGAAAAAGCGCCCAGGTTCGGGGTTTAGGTCCGTTTGCTCTCTCCACCAGGAAAGCGGAACTCGTAACGGGTGAATTCTGGCGTACGAGTGGCGTAACTATCCATTGCAGTTCACGGCTTGCAGTACGGAGGCACGGTCGCGTCCTCGCCGAACACTTCCTCAATCAGCTTGACGATTTCCGGATCGTAATCTTCCAAATTTGAACCGCGCAATCCCACAGGTTCTCGCATGAATTCCTGGAACCAGAATGTGACCGTTTCAGCCCAGTACTCCTCGAAATTCGTTGACGCGTACGTATCCTGCCATAGACCCTTGGCCAATGCAGTGCTGTACAGGTCCCGGAGTCGTGTGTTGAACTCGTGAACAACGGGTTGATCCTTGAGTGCGAAGTGTATCGCATGAGCGAATTCGTGGATAAGAACGTAACATCTCTCTTCCTCGTCATCGTCCTGTGCGGCTGCCGCCCATCCTGTGGCTGTCTCAAAGGCTGTTCCTCGATGATCTAGAGAGTGATGATAGCCGTCCTTGAGTTCTGGCAACTGATTGATATGCTCGCCCGCTTGGTTCCTTCTGAATATAACGACCCGAAAATGTTTGGGAAGCAGGTTTTCAATCAGTTCGGGGTTGTCGGAGAACATCGCGGCAACGATCTCGCCCGTTTCCACCATCTTCTCATCAGAGACCTCTGTGGGGGCGACTACGATCACGCCGCCAGCCTTAAGATATTTCTGATAGAAAAGATGAAGCCCGAGCGAAGGCGGCGGCGGTGGAAATCGTAGCGGGAATATGCTTGTCCACACCCGTGCCGACCAGGGGCCGCGTACGCCGTTGGCGTCGCGTGCGCGCACCTGGTAGTAGTGGTTGCGGTCATCGAAGGGGACATAGTGAGTGTAGGTCGTTTCGGTGAGGAAGCCGCCGACGGGACCCCAGCGGCGGTCGAGGCTGTTCCACGCCCACAGATCGTAGCTGGCGGCGTTCGCCGCGGCATCCCAGGTAAGCGTGACTTGGCTGTTGGCGGCCGTCGCGGTCAGGTTTTGCGGCGCGGCCGGAAACACCGAAAGCTCGGCCTCGGTACAGTTCGCCAGATTGAGGCTCTTCAAGTGGGCGTCCACAGAATTGTGGGTATGAGACAAGCTTGTTCCTGGAGCCAGGCAGAATCGGTTGCCTATGAGGTACAGACTCACCAGTTCGGTGAGGTCGTTTAAATTGGGGAGCGGGCCTGTAAAATGGTTGTTGTCAAGACGCAAATACTGCAGGCCAGCGAAGAGGTGAAGGTCGAAGGTTGGTCCGCTCAAACGGTTGTGGTTCAGGCTGAGGCTCTTCAGGTAGGAAAGGGTGCTCAGGTCCGGAACCGGGCCGGCCAGCTGGTTGTGGCCGAGGTACAGGACCGCCAGGTTGGACAGGGCACCCAGGTCCGGAATCGGCCCGGTCAAATCGTTGCCTGCCAGGTCCAGCCACTCCAGCCTGTGGAGCGCGGCCAGGTCCGGGATCGGGCCGTTCAGACCGTTGCCGCTGAGCTCAAGCCGTACGACGCGACCGTTTAAGTCAGTAGAGACCCCGTACCAGGAAGAGAGCGGCTCGTAGGTCAGCCAATTGTCATTGCGTGTCCAGTTGTCGCCGTCGGTTGCTTCGTAGAGCGCGATAAGCGCGCCTCTCTCCGTTGTTGCAGGGGTTGGCGTAATCGTTGGAGTTGGCGTGAACGTGGTCGTCACCGTCGGCGTCGCGGCACCCGTCGACGCGACCGCGGTGGCAGACGCATACTCCAGCAGCCAGACGCTTGACCGGCCGGCGGCATTCATCACGCTGATTGTATAGAAGTATTTCGTCCCAGCAGTAACATCCGTGTGCGTGTAGGAAGTGCCGGTCAGGTTGTCGCCGCCTATCAGCTGCCAGCCGATCTCTCTGTCCCACCACGTCATGAGTGCGTAGCGCGCCGCGTCCGGCGCAGCTTCCCAACTCAGCTCCACACCGTACGCCGTCACCCTTGCCGTCAGCGCTGGCGCAGTGAGCACGGACGCAGTTGGGCTCGACGTGGCCGTTGGCGCTGATGTGGCTGTTGGCGTAGATGTTGGCGTGGCCGTTGGCGTAGATGTTGGCGTGGCCGTTGGCGCTGATGTGGCTGTTGGCGTAGATGTTGGCGTGGCCGTTGGCGTAGATGTTGGCGTGGCCGTTGGCGTAGATGTTGGCGTGGCCGTTGGCGTAGATGTTGGCGTGGCCGTTGGTGTAGAGGTTGGCGTGGCCGTTGGTGTAGAGGTTGACTTTCCTGCTTCCGTCGGCGCGAGTGCGGTGGCAGACGCGTACTCCAGCAGCCAGTTGCTCGTCTGGCCGGCTGCATTCACCACGCTGATTGTATAAAAGTATTTCGTCCCGACAGTAACGTCCGTGTGCGTATAGGATGTGCCGGTCAGGTTGACGCCGCCTATCGGCTCCCAGCCGATCTCTACGTCCCACCACGTCATGAGTATGTAGCGCACTGCGTCTGGTGCGTCCTCCCAACTCAGCTCCACGCCTTGCGCTGTCGCCACTGCCGTCAGTGCCGGCGCTACGAGCGCGGACGCAGTTGGTGTCGGCGTAATCGTTGGCGTCGACGTCCCGGGCCCCGTTGTAGCAGTTGCGGTTGGCGTGAACGTAGGCGTTGACGTCTCGGTTTCCGCCGGTGCAAACGCGGTGGCCGACGCATAATCCAGCTGCCAATCGCTCGTCTCACCCGCCGCGTTCACCGCGCGGATGGAATAGTAGTACTTTGTCCCGGCCGCGACGTCCGTGTGCGTGTAAGACGTGCCGGTCAGGTTGTCGCCGCCTATCGGTTGCCAATCGGTCCCCGTGTCCCACCAATCCAGGAGTTCGTAACGCACCGCCTCCGAGACGGCTTCCCACCTCAGGACCACGCCGTGCGCTGTCGCCTCCGCCTTCAGTTTCGGTACGGAGAGCGCGGTCGCGGTCGGTGTTTGCGCCTGAGCGTTCGTTTCGCTGTATGCCAGGAGGGAGAGCGCGGCGGCCGTCAGGAGGGCGGTTAGAAGAAGGATGCCCCGTGCCTCTGCGGTCGGTATGCGAGTACTGTCTTGCATCGGGGGGCTTCCTTGAATGTACAGACACTGGCTTCTTCATTCAGGTCGGCAGTGACTATTCTACACCCAACAGATAATCTACAAAAAAGCAGCTTGTACACAGCAGGAGTGCATCCTGGATCTGGGGCAGATACTCTTAGAGTTGTAAAGGATGAAACCAGAGGATGCGCCGTGGTTCGGGAATTGGCGCAATTGTCGCGGAATCCGAGAAGAGCCGCGCGCCTTCGCTGGCTCCCGCGAAATCCGGAAGGAGCGGGATTCCAAAGTCGGCGGGCACTAGCTCGCCGCCCACCGCGCCAACGCCTTGTCCGCCGCCCCAATCTCCTCCACCGACCTGTAATAATGCCGCTCCCACTCGCCCTCCGGCATCCCCGTGAACAACATCAGATTCAGCGGATACTCATCAGTATCGGCGACGCTCCGGAAGTCGTCCCGAAACAAAAACGTCGGCTTGCCGAGCGCGATCGCCATCCCCAACTCGATCATGACGCCCTCGTCCGGCGGCACGCCGTTGACCACGGCGAAGATGGCGTCCGCCTCACATACATCCTGGTAGCAGAGTTGGCCGATGCGATAGGCCCAACCCGGCACAGTCAAGTCTTCCTTCTGGCCGGTGCGTGCGAACGGCTCCCACACATCCAGCCCGAGCACCGCCAAGGCCTCGATAATCGGCGGCAGCAACAGCGCCTTCTGCTGCGCCGAAAAGCCGTATGGGCTCGCGAGATAGACGCTCTTCCGCCCTTCTTTTGACGAGTTCATGATGGTCTGAACCGTGCCTTGTGTAATGAGGGGATGGATTGTGATCCGGGCCACTCGAGGTTGCCCGCCCACCGTCGGAGTCGGCGGCAACCTGCCAACTGCCGGGGATCAGCGGCGGGCTCGTTCGTAGTGTGCCTGCAGGCTGCGCACGTTCAACTCGGCGGCCATCACGGCGCGGATGCCGCTTACCGCGGCCTGGGCTGCCGAGAGAGTTGTGATCAACGGGATCTCCATGCGGGTGGCCAGCGTGCGGATCTTCTTTCCATCGCTGCGGCTGTTGGGCCCGAGCGGCGTGTTGATGATCAGATCGATCTTTCCATCCCGCATCGCGTCCAGGGTCGTGTAGGCTCCGTTGTCTGCACCGTGCTTCACGTGATTGAGCGATGGACTGTGTTGGCCTGCCTCTGTCGCCGCGGCCTTGCTCAGGACGGCCACGGGCAGGCCCACGCGCTGGATCAGCGCGGCCGTGCCCGACGTCGCGTAGAGGTCGAAGCCCATGCGGCTGAAGTCGCGCGCCAGTTTGAGCGCCGCGCCCTTATCGTAATCGTTCACGGTGATCAGCACCCCGCCGTCGGTCGGCAGCCGGTAGTCCGCCCCCAACTGGCTCTTGGCGAAGGCGTGGCCGAAATTCTGGGCATGCCCCATTACTTCGCCGGTGGAGCGCATCTCCGGCCCCAGCAGCGTATCCGCGCCGCTGAACTTCTTCCAGGGCAGGACAGCCTCTTTGACGAAGAAACCCTGTACCTCGGGCTCTTCCAACAGACCCACTTCGGCCAGCGACTTGCCGGCCATCACCCTGGCCGCCAGTTTGGCCAGGGGAACGCCCGTCGCTTTGCTGACAAAGGGCACGGTGCGGCTGGCGCGCGGATTCACCTCGATCACGTATACCACGTCATCCTTGATGGCGTACTGCACGTTCATCAGCCCATGCACACCCAGCGCCAGGCCCAGCTTTTCCGTATACTCGCGAATGATGCTCAGATGGTAGCCGCTGATCTTGTATGGCGGCAGTACGCAGGCGCTGTCTCCGCTATGGATGCCGGCCTCTTCGATATGCTGCAATATGCCCCCGATGACGACCTGCTCGCCATCGGAAATCGCATCGACATCGACTTCGTAGGCATCTTCGAGGAATTTGTCCACCAGAATCGCCACCTCCTGGCCGCTGGTGGTCATCTCACTGTCCACGTCGACGGCGTAGGCCATGTAGTGGCGCAGGCTCTCCTCGTCGTCCACGATCGCCATCGCCCGCCCACCCAACACGTAAGAGGGGCGCACGACCAGTGGATAGCCGATGCGAGCGGCGATCGCGAGCGCCTGTTCGGCGCTGTGGGCGATGCCGTTGGCCGGCGCGGGGATGTCCAACTCGGCCAGCAGCGCGCTGAAGCTTTCGCGGTCCTCTGCCAGCTCGATCGCCTCCGGCTGCGTGCCGAGGATGGGAACGCCGGCGGCTTGCAGCCCAGCAGCCAGGTTCAGCGGCGTCTGCCCGCCATACTGGACCAGGACCTTCACCTGCGACGCGCCTTCCGCCTCTCGCTGATAGATATGCAATACATCTTCGAGGGTCAGCGGTTCGAAATAGAGCCGGTCGCTGGTGTCATAGTCGGTGCTGACCGTCTCCGGGTTGCAGTTGATCATCACCGTCTCGAAGCCCATCCCCTGCAGCGCGAAACTGGCGTGGCAGCAGCAGTAGTCAAACTCGATCCCCTGGCCGATGCGGTTGGGGCCGCCGCCCAGGATGATCACCTTGTCACGCGCGGTGGGCGGAGCCTCGCTTTCGCTCTCGTAGCTGCTGTACAGATAGGGCGTGAACGCGGCGAACTCGGCCGCGCATGTGTCCACCTGATGATAGGTTGGCAGAACGCCGACACGATGGCGCAGGGCGCGCATGTCGGCTTCGGTGACCTGTACCCTGTCACCGCTGGCCGGAGACTGACTGGGCGCTTCATTGACGATGCGGGCAAGCTGCGCGTCGCTGAATCCCATCCGCTTGGCCTGCCGCAATGTCCACGCGTCCAACTGGCCCGCTCGTTCGATGCTGATCTGGAAGCCGGCGATCTCCTGCATCTGCGCCACAAACCAGGGATCGTAGATTTCAGAGCATTCCCGCAGGGCCGAGTCGCCCGCCTGCCAGTCGTCCGCGGACCGGTCACTGGCAACGGGACGTTCCCGCTCGGCCTGCAGCAGCCGCTCGAAGACAGCAAAGAGCCGGTCCCGGTTGGGGACGCGCAGCAGGTCTGTGGCCGAGGTGCCGGGCGCATAGCCCTTCAGCTGTCCATCACCGTCGCGCGGCAGAGGCCCCAGTCCATCGCGCCCGATTTCAAGGCTTCGCACACCCTTCTGCAGCGCCTCCTTGAACGTGCGCCCAATGGCCATCACTTCGCCGACCGATTTCATCTGCGGCCCCAGCTCCCGGTCAACGCCGGGGAACTTCTCGAACGCCCAGCGGGGAATCTTGACCACCACATAGTCGATCGAGGGCTCGAACGCCGCCACCGTCTCCTGCGTGATGTCATTTCTGAGCTCATCCAACCTATAGCCGACCGCCACCTTGGCCGCCAGTTTGGCGATTGGGAATCCGGTCGCCTTGGATGCCAACGCGCTGGAACGGGAGACGCGCGGGTTCATTTCAATCACCACGACCCGCCCCGAAACCGGATCGACTGCAAACTGAACGTTGCTGCCGCCGGTCTCCACACCCACCACCCGCATCACCAGCCGGGCCTGGTCCCGCAGGCGCTGGTACTCTTTGTCGGTCAGCGTCTGCGACGGGGCGACGGTGATGCTGTCGCCGGTGTGAACGCCCATCGGGTCGAGATTTTCGATGGAACAGACAACGACGAAATTGTCGGCCCGGTCGCGCATCACCTCCAGCTCATACTCTTTCCAGCCGATCAGCGACTCTTCGACCAGGACGGAATGCACTGGGCTTTCCTGCAGCCCCCAGGCCACCTTTTCGTCGAACTCCTCCGGCGTAAAGACGGTGCCTGCGCCGCTGCCGCCCAGGGTAAAACTGGGGCGAATGAAGATGGGAAAGCGCCCGATCACGGTCGAGAAAATCTCCCGCGCCTCTTCAAGCGAATGGGCAATGCGGCTGAGAGGCGATTCCAGTCCGGCTTCGGACATCGCCTGCTTGAACAGGTCGCGATCTTCCGCCACCTGCATCGCGCGCAGATTGGCGCCGATCAGTTCAACGCCGTAGCGTTCGAGAATACCCTGCTCCGCCAGGGCCACCGACAGGTTGAGGCCGGTCTGCCCGCCCACAGTCGGCAGCAGCGCGTCCGGCCGCTCCTTGGCGATAATCTTCTCCAACAGATCGACGGTAAGGGGTTCCACGTAGGTAGCGTCAGCCATCTCCGGGTCGGTCATAATCGTGGCCGGATTGGAGTTGACGAGGACCACCCTGTACCCTTCCGCCCGCAGCGCCTTGCACGCCTGCGCGCCCGAATAGTCGAACTCACAGGCTTGGCCGATGACAATTGGCCCCGAACCGATGATCAGAACTGATGAGATATCCGTGCGCTTGGGCATAGAGGTTACTCTTACCTTCTCCTGTTGGCTGCCCCATCCTGTGGATGACACAGCTACGTGCTAAAATAGATGCTTGCTTCTACCCACCATCTCGTCTCTGCACGGGGCAGTGGGCAGCATAGCCGGCGGTCGAAGTTCCCGCCTTACCAAAACATAAGGAGATTGTAACGTGACAGTTCGCGACTCAGCAAAACACACCCGCTCCCATCATGCCGCGGCTGCGTTGTCGAGGGTGGCGGTAGTGGTCGTGGCCGCCTACATCGCCGCGCAGATGATGGCCGACATCGCCAGCCTCAAGATTGGCGTGGTAGCCGGCCTGGCAGTGGACATGGGCACCTTCGTCTATCCGGTTACCTTCACCCTGCGCGACCTCGTCCACAAGACGCTCGGCAAGCGCAGCGCCCAGGTCCTGATCATCGCCGCCGCCGTCATCAATCTGGGGATGGTGCTCTATCTGATGTGGTCGGCCGCCGTGCCCAGCGATCCGAACTCCCTCGGTGGCGCCGAATTCAGCGCCATCTTCGCGCCGCTGTGGCGCATCGTCTGCGCCTCGATCCTCGCCGAGCTCGTCAGCGAACTGGTCGACACCGAGATCTATCACCTCTTCGTCAGCCGCGTCACCACCCGTTTCCAGTGGCTGCGCGTACTCGTCAGCAACTCGGTCAGCGTACCCATCGACAACCTGATCTTCGTCCTGATCGCCTTCTCCCCCATCGCCTTTCTCGGCGCGCAGCTCGTCGACTCCTGGGCCGTCGCCTGGGAGATCTTCGTCTTCAATCTACTGGTGAAGTACGGGGTGACGCTGGTGACCATGCCTCTGATCTATCTGACACCGGACCGGGATTGGGCGCGTGAAGTAAATAAATAACTCCTGCCAGCAACAGAGACGCAGTATCTCGCGTACATGGTATACTGGTTGGGCCTTCGGCCTGTCTGCTTAATTCCGCGGCCGCCGCGCCTCATCAATTCAGTCAATGCGGACCAGTCCGCGTGCCAAGAATCGAAGAGTTTCTGAATATGCTATCCATAAAACCCGACCACTGGATCCGGCAGCAGGCCAAAGATTTCGGCATGATCGAACCGTTTGAGGACGGACAGGTACGCGAGGGGATGATCTCCTACGGGCTTAGCAGCTTTGGCTATGACATCCGCGTGGCGAGGGAGTTTCGCATCTTTACGCCTGCCACCGGCGAACTGACCGTCATCGATCCCAAAGCGATGGATGAAAGGGCCTTGCAGAGCTATCATGGCGACGACTGCATCATCCCGCCCAACAGCTTTGCGCTCGCCCGCACCATCGAGTACTTCCGCATCCCCCGCAACGTGCTGGCGATCTGCGTCGGCAAATCAACCTACGCCCGCTGCGGCATCATCGTCAACGTGACGCCCTTTGAGCCCGAGTGGGAAGGCTACGTCACCATCGAAATCAGCAACACCACCCCCCTGCCGGCCCGCATCTACGCCGGCGAAGGCATTGCCCAGGTGCTCTTTTTCGAAGGCGAAGCGCCGGAAGTCTCCTACGCCGACCGCAACGGCAAGTATCAGAAACAGACCGGCATCACCTTGCCCCGTTTGTAGAGAAGCTGTTTAAGATGGGTCAACTGGCTGCCATACGGCTACGGGAGTAAGACCAGAGGCCTCTTGGCTATTGCCGATAATCCCCTCTCTGAAGCGCATGCTGTCGCGCTTCTTCTAAGATGGACTGGATTTCGGAAACGTCAATCTCGGTTTCCGGCGTATTCAATTGCTTAAACATCCCATCAATGACCGTTTTGAAACCCGCCAGCATACTTCTGGGCAGAGCCAGAGCAAGAGGTGGAAGTACCTCGTCCGCCCCACCCACTATTTCCTCGGCCTTTCGCGCAGCCATTGGCAACAGCGCCCGATCCACATCGCGATGCAATGGAACAAATCCGACATTTGTAGGGTCCTCGACGATTCGGGCCATTTGCATCGTTTGCGCTTCGGCTGACGCCATGTAACCGACAAACGCGCTTGCTTCAGGTTGATGCGCCGCCTCTGCTGGGATTACGTAGCCGAATACTGTCACGATCTCTCCCACTGACGAATTAGGATCTATCTGAGGAAACTGAAAGACATCGAGTTCAGAGGCGGATTCCGGGGACAGGTGGCGCAAGCTGTAATGGGGCGCAAGCGTCATCACAGCCTCCTTTGCCGTGAGCGGGCTATTCTCAACCCCGGGAATCAGCGCCTTCATACTCCCACTCTCAGATGTCACGTTCGGTCTTTCAGTAAAGTATCCCCGTCGAAAAAGAGAAATCCAGGATTCCCAGACGAGGGCTATCCGTTTATCGGTGTAGCTCTCCTGCCCCTGTATCAAGTGCCTATGAAACGAAGGTCCGTTCAAACGCATATTGAGGTAGCTAAACCACAAGTAGCTGTTATAGGTGCTCTGGCCGGCTACTGAGAGAGGAGTCTCGCCGTTCGCCAATAGCGTCTCGCAAATGGTTACGAATTCCTCCCATGTCGCGGGCGGAACCAGGGCATAGCGCGCAAAAACCTCCTTGTTGTAATAGATGCCTGTCCAAAAAGAACCGACTGGTACAAGTCGAAACGTACCATCGACACGTCCGACTTCCCTGAACTGTCTTCCATATGCTTCAGCAAGATTGTTGTCCGCCCAAATATCGGAGAGATCGAACAATAGATTCTGTTGGGCAGCGTGGCGCAATTCATAACTTTCAAGCCCAAAAACTACGTCTGGAGGCGGGGATTCCGACAAGTAGTGGCTTAAGTTGCGCGCCTGCCGCTGGCGGTCAATCTCTATGTCCGGCATTTGCTCATGGAACTGCTCAATCGCCGCTCCCTCAGGCACAGGCCATGTCGGTCCGCCTGGCGCTACATATCTGATTTTCACGGGCTCGCCAGCCGGCCCAGAGCCGTCAGTCATGTTCTCCTGCGCTTCGCAGCCGACAAGCAAGAATGCAAGAGTGAAAAGTAGAAAGAGCGACGCAATTCCAAACTTGCGCTGCGAGGACCGTTTTTCTAAGGCCATTGTTGTCCCTCCCTGTACAAAGTCAAGGGTCGGCACAAGGCCGAGGCGCTGAGAGGAGCTATAAGTGATAATTTCGGGGCTGCAGGTGCCTGGAAGACTTTACAGGTCGTAGCGGCCGCCTTGCGTTTGCGGGCTGCCTCATGCTAAGGCGGGACGGCCGCGGCCTGGCTGGGAGTGTAGGCCTGCGTCGGCAAATCAACCTACGCCCGCTGCGGCATCATCGTCAACGTGACGCCCTTTGAGCCGGAGTGGGAAGGCTACGTCACCATCGAAATCAGCAACACCACGCCCCTGCCGGCCCGCATCTACGCCGGCGAAGGCATCGCCCAGGTCCTCTTTTTCGAAGGCGAAGCGTCGGAAGTCTCCTACGCCGACCGCAACGGCAAGTACCAGAAACAGACCGGAATCACCCTGCCTCGTTTGTAAAGATGAGAGTGAAGAGGGGTTAGAGAACAGTTCTCTCCCTCCCCACCCTGTCTGTGTTTTGCTACATATCGTAGATAGCGCGCATGTTTTCACCCAGAACCAGCGCCTCATCCTGCGGCGAGAAGCCAGCCATCCGAATGCCGTTGACCCCGTGGGACGCGATCCCCGCCGGCGCATTGGAGCCAAAGACGATCCGATCCGCGCCCAACTCTCCGCTCTCCACGATCCTTGAAATGGTGTACGGTTCAGCCGCGGCGATCAGCGTCGTGCCCAGATAGATGTTTGCGTTCTCCTGCGCCGCCTGCACGGCCGACCTGACCCACTCCCGATAGCCCATGTGATCCATGATGATCGTGACCTGGGGATGGTTTTTGGCGACGTGGGCGATGTATTCGGGCGCACAGCCGCTGAGATAGGAGCCGGAGTGGATCGTGGCCGTGATGCCGAGCGAGCGCGCCAGGTCCATCACGGGGTCAACCGCGGAGCTGTCCAGGCGATAGCGGTGGCCGGCCGCCATCAACTTCACGGTGCGCGCGCCGCGCCGCACACAGTGTTCCAGGTCCGCCAGCGCGTCCGGCCCCATCGTCGGGTTGACCAGGCAGCCGGGCAAAATACGGGACTGGCCCTCGGCTCCATCCAGCACCGCGGCGTTGCCGGGGCGGGGATCGGCCGGCACACTGGCCTGGAAGACGACGCTCACGTCGATGCCGGCGTCGTCCGCATTGGCGAGCAGACCGGCCGGACCGTAGGGCTTGCCGGCAAATTCATCCGGCATATAGGATTCGAAATCGGCGACGAACTGACTCATTTTTGGGCCTCCGGCATGAATAGTTGGAAATTGCCTGCGATACCGCTCCCCTATTCGGGCGCGTGTACGAGTAGCATAGCCTAGCGACGATTAGCTTAGGCGTCAAGCGCCCCGATTCCAGACAGACTCCCTCCGCATTGCGCGATCGCGGGCACACGTGCTATATAGTGCCTGGACCGCGCCCAACAGCGGCGCGCAATGTACCCGCCACGGAGCAGCCCAATGACGACCCAACCGTTCCCCGCGCCGGAAGATCTGACCATCTGCTTTGCCCACGTAGCCTATCAGTTGGAGATGATATTTGCCCGCCGGCAGACGGACCTACGCGGCCGCGCCCCTGCCGAGCAAGGGCGCATCCAACACTTCCAGGCCTGGACACCGGAGGACCTGGCCGCCCGTTTGGAGGAGGCAGATGTGTTGCTGGTTTCCGGATTCTGGCAGAACGAGCTCCTGGACGTCGCGCCCCGCCTGCGTTTCATCCAGTCGATCGGCGCCGGCATCGACCAGTTTGACCTGGACGCGCTGCGGCAGCGGGGCATCCGCCTGGCTACCGCCAGCGGCGTCAACAGTAACGCGGTCAGCGAACATGCCATGGCCCTGATCCTGGCCTTCACGCGCCACATCCACAGCGGGCGGGACCGCCAGCAGCGCCATCAATGGCGCGGCATGATCGGCGACCTGGCGCTGCGCGAGGATGAACTGGGCGGCAAAACCCTGCTGATCGTCGGTCTGGGCAAAATCGGCTCGCGGCTGGCCAGGCTGGCCAAAGCGTTCGACATGCAGGTTCTGGCCACCAAGCGCAACCCGGCCGCCGCCGCCGGAGCCGCCGATAGCGTCCACCTGCCGGAAGAGTTGCCCGCCTTGCTGCCGCAGGCGGATTTCGTGGCCCTCACCTGTCCGCTGACGCCGGCCACCGAGAAGGTGATCGACGCCGCGGCATTCGCGCAGATGAAAGCGAGCGCCTACCTGATCAATGTCGCCCGCGGCGGTTGTGTCGACGAACCGGCCATGCTGGCAGCAATTCAGTCAGGCGCAATCGCCGGCGTCGGCATCGATCACTTCTGGGAAGAACCTCTGCCGCAGGACTCACCCTTCTGGGACCTCGAAAAGGTCATCATCACGCCGCACACCGGCGGCGAAACCCGCATGTACGAAGAAAACCTGATCGACATTCTGCTCGAAAATCTGAACCGGCTGTGGCGAGGAGAGACGGAGCTTCTCAACCAGGTCCTATAGCCGGCCAAATTGAATTGTCAGCCAAAGAGTTGGTAGAATGTCAGGCATGTCAGGCGGCGCTGTGAGATACTGAGAGCATCCACCTGCGCCAACGCCCAGGAGAGGAGAGGCTGTCTATTGCGCTACTGCCGCGCAATACGAGCATGATGATTTCACGATTGAAGATTTCGCTCCAAAAAATATCCAGGCGTCCACACGCTTACCGGAGACGCTCCGGTCTGCTCGCTCGCCTGCTTGCCAGCGCCGCAGTTCTGCTCGGCGTCCTCTTCGTTGTGCATGCCCATTCCGCCTTCGCGCAGGAGAAAACGCTGCTCTGGGAGCGCTTCGACGTCGATATCATCATCCGCAGAGACAGCTCCTTTGAGGTGACAGAGCATCAGACCATTCGCTTTTCGCGCGGCACGTTCACCTTCGGCTATCGTGATATCCCTAAACAGTATTTCAGTTCTCTCGATGACTGGTCCCTGACCGACGGCAGCGGCAACAGCTACCGCCAGGCCAGTTACGGCAAAGAGCCATATACGTTCACCGTCACCGATAAGGGTTCTCGTTACGTCGTCTACTGGTATTTCCCGGTTATGGCAAACCAGAGCGAGACGTTTACCCTTGCCTATACGGTGCGCGGCGGCCTGCGCTACTATGAGGGCGGTGACCAACTCTGGTGGAAAGCGATTTATGGCGACCGCAGCTTCCCGGTGCAGGCGGGGCGGGTAAACGTTGTCGCGCCGGTCGCGATTCATGAATGGGCCGCGTACACGAACAAGGGCGAAGCCTGGGAAGACGCGCGCGGGGTCGCTTCGGCATCTCGCCTGGAAAGCGGTCGGGAGATCGCGTTTGCGCTCGATCGCGGGCTCGCGCCTGGCGAAGCGTTCGAAGTGCGGGTCGAGTTTACACCCGGCGTGGTGGCCGGGGAACCGCAGCCGTGGCAAACGAGGGCCGATGCCGAAGCAGCCGCGCGTGAGGCAGCTATGCTCTTCCGTGCCCGTTGGGGCCCGATGCTTACGCTTGTTTTCGGCGCTTTCGGCCTGCTCTTCCTCTTGGGCGGACCGGCCGCGCTCTATCTGCTCTGGTATCGGCTCGGCCGCGACAAACCGGTCGATCTGGTCGCCGATTACCTGCCGGAGCCCCCCGACGACCTGGCCCCGGGCGTCGTCGGCACACTCCTGGACGAACAGGCCGACATGCAGGATATCATCGCCACGCTTGTCGATCTGGCGCAGCGCAAGGTCATCAGCATCACCGAAGAGAAAACGGGCCAATTCCAGGTTGCGCGCGACTTCATCTACCGCTACGAAAATAGGAAGCTGGCCGTTTCCTCCTTTGAGCGGCTCCTGCTGGACAGCCTCTTTGAAATCACATCTGAGGTCAGACTATCGGACCTGAAGGACAGGTTTCACAAGGAGTTGCCGGCCCTCAAGCGAGCGCTGTACGATGAAGTGACCGCGCAGGGCTTTTTCGACCGCAGTCCCGAAAAGGTGCGTAACCAGTACGGCTGCCTGGGTGTATGTCTGTTGGCCCTTGCAGGGCTGTTCGGGGTGGGACTGATGTCGCTTTTCGGCGGTCTGACCGGCGCCGCCGTCCTGCCAGGCATAGGGCTAGGGGCGACCGCCTTCGGCTGCCTGCTGTTGTCCCGCTTCATGCCCCGCAAAACCGACGCCGGCGCCGAACTGGCCGCGCGCTGGCAGGCGTTCAAACGCTACCTGCGCGACATCGACCGCTACAGCGACCTCGAAGAACAGAAGGAGCTATGGGACCGCTGGCTGCCCTTTGCCATCGCCTTTGGCGTGGATTCCCAGTACATTCGCAAATTCGAAGCGGTTGACGCGCCCGCGCCCGGCTGGTACATCCCCCACCCCACCATGTATGGCCCATACCGGGGCTGGTACTACGGGGCAGGTCACGCCGGCAGGGCCGCTCGCCCCGATGGCGGCGGGGGACGCGCTGCCGGCGAAGCCCTTGGTACGCCCGCTGGGCCCCCGGGCGGCGGCGGGCTTGGCGGGGGGCTGGGCGATGCCAGCCGCGGGCTGGGCAGCGGTCTGGCGGGAATGAGCGCCGGTCTTGGCGCACTGCTCACCAGCACAAGCGCCACCATGACCAGCCGGCCCAGCAGCTCCTCCACAGCCGGCGGCGGCTGGAGCGGCGGCGGCGGTTTCTCCGGTGGCGGCGGCTTCGGCGGTGGTGGTGGCGGCGGTGGCGGCGGCGGCTTTGGATAAGATTGGGATGTGCCTCTCCTCGCCTTTTGGACGCGAAGACGGTCGAAATAGAAGCGCTCTCCAACTTATGGTGATAGCGCGAACGATGAGCAAGTAAGGAGCGAACCATGCGCGGTGGCGGCCGCATCATCAGCTTGGCAACTGTGGCAATATCAGCCGGCCTGCCTGCACGCCTGCTGACTGGCGCCGCAGTTCTTCTCGGCGCCCTGTTGATTCTGCAAGTCCAACTCGCCTTCGCGCAGGAAAAGTCCCTGCTCTGGGAGCGCTTCGACGTCGATATCATCATCCGCAAGGACAGCGCGTTTGAAGTGACCGAGCATCAGACCATCCGCTTTACGCGCGGCGCCTTCACCTACGGTTATCGCGACATCCCCAAAAAGAATTTCAGTTCCCTTGAAGACTGGACCCTGACAGACGCCAGCGGCAACAGCTATAGCTATGCGAGCTACGGCAAAGAGTCATATACATTTACCGTCACCGAAAAGGCCTCCCGTTACGTCATTTACTGGTATTTCCCTCCCATCACCAACCGGAGCGAGACCTTTACCCTTGGCTATACTGTGCGCGGCGGCCTGCGCTACTATGAAGGCGGCGACCAACTCTGGTGGAAGGCGATCTACGGCGACCGCAGCTTCCCCGTGCAGGCAGGGCGGGTGAACGTGGTCGCGCCCGCCGCGATCCATGAGTGGGCCGCGTACACGAACAGGGGAGAAGCCTGGCAAGACGCCCGGGAGATCGCCTCGGCTTCACGTCTGGAAAGCCGGCGCGAGATCGCATATGTGCTCGACCGCAGTCTGGCTCCCGGTCAAGCCTTCGAAGTACGGGTCGAGTTCACGCCCGGCGTGGTGGCCGGGGAACCCCAGCCATGGCAGATGGGGGCCGATGCCGAAGCAGCCGCACGCGAAGCGGAACTACTCTTCCGCGCCCGCTGGGGCCCGATTCTTACGCTCCTGTTCGGCGCATTCGGCCTGCTTTTCCTCCTGGGCGGACCGGCCGCGCTCTACCTGCTCTGGTACCGCCTCGGCCGCGACAAGCCGGTCGAAATGCTCGCCGATTACCTGCCCGAACCGCCCGACAACCTGGCCCCGGGCGTCGTCGGCACGCTTCTTGACGAGCAGGCCGATATGCAGGATATCATCGCCACGCTTGTCGATCTGGCGCAGCGTAAGATCATCAGCATCACCGAAGAGAAGACAGGCAAATCCCAGGCCGCGCGCGACTTCATCTACCGCTACGAAAATCGGAAGCTACCCGTCTCCTCCTTTGAGCAACACCTGCTGGACAGCCTCTTTATTCGCAGGAGTGATGTCCGACTTTCGGACTTGAAGGACAGGTTTCACAGGGAGGTGCCGGCCCTCAAGCGGGCGCTCTACAGCGAAGTGACCGCGCAGGGCTTTTTCGCCCGCAGCCCGGAAAAAGTGCGCAATCAGTACGGTGTCCTGGGTATAATTCTGCTCGCGCTGGCAGGGTTGGCTGGCCAGGGACTTTATGTGCTGTTCGGCGGTCTGACCGGCGCCGCCGCGCTGCCCGGCATCGGGCTTGCAACGACCGCCTTTGGCTTCCTCCTGCTCTCCCGTTTCATGCCCCGCAAAACCGGCCGTGGCTCCCAGCTGGCCGCGCGCTGCCAGGCGTTCAAAAACTATCTGCGCGATATCGACCGCTACAGCGACCTCGAAGAAAAGAAAGAGCTATGGGATCGCTGGCTGCCCTATGCCATCGCCTTTGGCGTGGATAAACAGTACATCCGCAAATTTGAAAAGGTTAACGCACCCGCGCCCGGCTGGTACATTCCCGACCCGACATTGTACGGACCATACCGGCGCGCGTACTATGGGTCCGGTAACCCCGGCCGGTCGGTTCAATTGGATGTCGGTGGCGGGCGCATTGGCGGCGAAACGCCTGGTATGCTCTCCGGGTCCCCAGGGCGCGGTGGGCTCGGCGGGGGCATGGGCGGAGGCCTGAGCGATGTCAGCCGCGGGCTGGGCAACAGTCTGGCCGGCATGAGCGTCGGCTTGGGGACGTTGCTTACCAGCACCAGCTTCACCATGACCAGCCGGCACAGCAGTTCCTCCACAGCCGGCGGCGGCTGGAGCGGCGGCGGCGGTTTCTCCGGCGGCGGTGGCTTCGGCGGTGGCGGTGGCGGTGGCGGTGGTGGTGGCGGCGGTGGCGGCGGCGGTGGCGGCTTCGGATAGGACCGAAATGCGCCTGCTCTCCGCCATATGAGCGTGAGGGCAGCCGCAACCTGAGCGCTCTCCTGCTGATGGAGAGAGCGCAAACGATGAGCAAGTAAGGAGCGAACCATGCGCGGAGGCGGTCGCATCGTCGGCCTGGCGATCATGGCAATTTCAGTCGTTCTGTTCGTCGGCTGGACCGCGACGGTGGTCACGTCCGGCACGAACGCCGGCGGGCTGGTGCTGGGACTGTTCCTGGCATTGGTCGTGTGCGCTCCGCTGCTGGGGATCGGCTTCTAACTCTGGCGCAAAGGGCAGCAGGAGGAGGGCGAATTCGCCCAAGTCGCGCAGGAAAAGAAGATCCTGAACATGGTCCTGACCCAGGGCCAGGTGAGCGTGCAGGAGATCGTCGTCGAACTGCAGCAGCCGCGCGAGACCGTGGAGGATATGATCCGCACCCTGGTGGGCAAGCAGCTCTTCAGCGGCGCCATCAACTGGGAGAAAGGTCTTCTCTACAGTGTCGACAGCCAGCAGCTGACCGACAGCCGAAACTGCCCCAACTGCGGCGGCAAACTTGAACTGGCCGGCAAGGGACTGATCCAATGCGGCTGGTGCGGCAGCGAGGTCTTCCTGACCCAGCGCGCCGCAACCCGGATGAACAGCCCTGCGTAATGTATAGCAAACAGAACAACCCCATCACATCGCGGGACCAGCTTTCGACCCGCCTGATAAGCGCGTCGAAAGTTGGCCGCACAAGAGGGTAAAGATGACGGACTCCTTTGTGGAAAAAGCTGACGAGAGTATGGGAGCCATCGAGCGGCTGCTCAAGGGGCTGCCGCTGGTGCGCGAATATAACGATAAGGAGCTGCGGCGGGAGGCAGACCACCGCTTGCGGCAGTTGCTGGTGACCGAGCTGGAGCAGGAGAAACAGCGGCTGTACGACGTGCAGAAGAAACTGCTGCGCGCCGGCGGGTTGGCCTGGATCGACGACGCCGACGGCGCGATCCAGCGGCTGCAGACGCTCATCGACCGCATCAAGACGGCCAGCTACGGCTACGCCGGGCTTTTCGCGGCAGTAAAGATCCAGGAAGCGCAGCTTGACGCCCTCCATCGCTTTGACGCCGCCCTGGCCGAGCGCGCCCAGGAGATCAAAGAGCGGATCGACCGGCTGGAGGCCGAGACGGCAGAACGCGACGCAATCGGCCCCGCCATCGAGGCCGTCAACGACACGGTCACCGAACTCCAGCGGCTCTTTGACAAGCGCAGCCAGACCATCACAACCGCGGCAGACAGCGAATAGCGGCCCGCGCAGTTTCTGGCCACAGGCCGCGAACCACTGCCCACTGGCGTTCGACAGACAGGAGAAAACTGATGCCAAGAATCATTGATGTAATCGAAGCGCCGGATCAGGGCGCGCAGGATCTTGTCGTGCGCCTACCGGAGGTCGGCTCCGGCGATTTCCGCTTCGGCAGCCAGGTAATCGTGCGCGAGAGCCAGCGCGCCGTCTTCTACCGCGACGGCAAATCGCTGGATCTGTTCGAGCCGGGACGGCACACCATCACCACCGCCAACCTGCCGATTCTCTCCGGCATTCTGCGGATGGGCACAAGCGGCCAGGACATCTTCACCGCCGAAGTCTTCTTCGCCAATATGCGCGAGTTCACCGACCTGAAATGGGGCACGCCGGAGCCAGTCACCCTGCGCGATACCGACCTGGGCCTGGTGCGTCTGCGCGGCTTCGGCCACTATACCATGCAGATAGCCGACCCCAAGCGTTTTGTCGACCAGTTCGTCGGCACGCAGGGGATGTACCGCACCGGCCAGATCAACGACTTCCTGCGCAGCGTCATCATCAGCCGCATGACCGACATGTGGGGCGAGAATATGACCAGCATTCTCGACCTGCCGCGGCTGTTCGACGAACTGAGCGCCGCCATGCGCGCCGCGCTGCAGGATGATTTCACCGCCATGGGCCTTGCGCTCAAGCAGTTCCGCATCGTCTCGATCAGCCCGACCGAAGAGACGGCCAAAGCGATCGACGAACGCGCCAGCATGGGCGCCATCGGCGATATGGCCGCCTACATGCAGTTCAAGACCGCGCGCGCATTGGGCGACGCGGCCCAGCAGTCAGGAGGCGCCGGCGGAACAGGTGAAGGCTTAGGCCTGGGCGCAGGGATCGGTCTCGGCGCCGGCATGGCCGGCATGATCACCAACGCCATGAACGCCTCACAGAGCCCTGCCCAGCCCGATGGTGGCGCGCCAAACCCGCCGGCGGCGCCCCAGCCGCCCGCGACGCCCCAACCCCCCGCAGCCCCGGCCGTCATGACGCTCGAACAGGCCGCCGGCTATCTGCAGGTCTCCCCAGCCGACATCCAGACCCTGATCGACGACGGCTCGCTCCAGGCCAGGCGGATCGGCAGCCAGTACCGCATTGCCAGGCAGGCGATTGACGATTTTCTGGCGGGGTAGATACTGTCAGAAAGTCGTGCCAGAAGAAGGGATGTTCAGGCACATCTTAACAATCTGAGGTGCCTATGAGGCGAAAGGCAGAACGATCGTTCTGCTTTATTGTTGTTTCTGGGGCAGTCGTAAGGAGTGGCGGCAGGTAATGGTAAATGGAACGGTTGCCCCCGGCACACATAAGTCGGTATGTAATCATCGCTCTTAATTCTGGCAAGCGGGCCCTGTACTTCTGGGTAGCACGCATGCCAGACCAGAACTGTGTCATCGAGTCCTCCCTGAACTGGCGGCCTTTTCGCGTCCAATGCCTGCGAAACCGCCGGACCGCCGTACACCAAAGAATTTTTCTCTGATGACCGATTCAGGTCCCTTATGCCCTTGACAGAGGGAACACACTTATGTATACTCAATAAGGTTTATATGTATCATATTGGTCTTAATATATAACATCACAAGTCAAACAGGAAACATATTATGGAACTTGAACTCGTCTGTAAAGGCACGCTGGAGGAGATTGCCGCGATAATCGAGGCCGTACAGGCCGCAAAAGCCGCGCAGACGACAGTTCAGCAAACAGACCAACGGGAAACGCCTGGCGAACCGGCTAAGTTCGTGTCCGTCGAGATCATGCACCTGGCCCTGACGCGGCGCCCACTGACCGAGAACACGAGGATCATGTTGAAGACGCTTTGTGAGGCCGAGGAAGCCGGCAGATACGTCTCGCGCGCCACACTCTGTCAGGCGACTGACTTGACCCTCGCCCAACTCAACGGTGTCTTGGGGAAGTTCGGCGCGCGAGTAATCGGCACAAATGGCTATGATGGGACGTCGTCCTATCTCGAGTACGGCAGGGACGAGTTGACCGGCGAAGGAACTTACCGTCTTCCGGAAGCGCTGCGAAACGGAGTGCGCGAAATTCTGCAAGACATCGATGTCCGCTGAGCGGGCTGTCCCGATTCATCGAATCACTGTTTAAGCGTGTCCAAATCGACCTTGGTCTCCAACCCGTCGCGTTCGATTGAACTGAGTCGGCGATCAAGAGTTCGGATCGGGCGCTCTTTATCGGTAGCGACTGCATGTTGACTGTTTAGTCTATACTGACAATAGCGTTGCCTCACGCACAGGTGAGTACATTGAAGAGTTGCGAAAGGAGGGTTTACTCTGATGAGTGGACACCGTAAGTTCAGCGAACTGACCAAGCACTTTACACCCGAGGACCGCAAGATCGTTGAGGAAAAAAAGTCGACAATGCGTGCCGCGTTGCAACGGCCAAGCAAGCCGAGTAGAGTTCCCTCAGTGACCCCACAAACGCAAGAGCATACATCACGTGGGGCATGAGGCAGATAGAGATGCTACTGCAAGAGAATTGGACTTATCACGTAACCGATGAGAGGCGCTCAACCGGAGATAAGTGAATTTGTCGTAAGCTCTTTCCAAAAGAGGAGCTTGTAGACCAGGATTCTCTTGAATCTTCTGCCTCAAAATGTTCGATCAGTCCCACTACTCCAGCGCAAGAACACTAAGGTTTGCCTGCGCGCAAGCCATCGCCCCCCCTCAATACAACTCCGGCCGCCTATCCGCAAAAATCGGAATCTTAGCCCGCGTCGCCTCCACCGTATCCAAATCAATGCGCACGGTCAGCAGCGCCTCGGTCTCGCCGCCCTCAATCAGCGTTTCACCCCACGGATCAATCACCGCCGACGAACCGAAGAAGGAGACATCCTCAGTCGTCCCCACGCGGTTGCACGCGGCGACGAAACACTGGTTCTCGATCGCCCGGCTGCGCAGAAGCGTGCGCCAGTGCATGCGCCGCGGGTGCGGCCACGCCGCCGGCAGGATCATCAGACGCGCGCCCTCCAGCGCATAGCGCCGAAACAGCTCCGGGAATCGCAGATCATAGCAGATCGCCAGCCCCGCGCAGCCCCACGGCAGCTCGTGCATCGTGCCCGTTTCTCCCGGCGCCAGGTACTTCTCCTCATTCATCAATCGAAAAAGGTGAATCTTCCTGTACGTGGCCGCCAGCCTGCCCTCGGGGCTGTAGAGGACCATAGTATTGTAGAACTGGTCCCCCTGGCTCTCCAGCATCGACCCGGTCAGCCAGACATGGTTGTCCCTCGCCAGCGTGGCGAAGCGTCCAAACCAGCCGTCACTGCCGGCCTCTGCCGCCACGGGCGACGCGTAGGCTTCCGCATTTTCCAGGTCGATAGAGCTATGCCACACCTCCGGCAGCACCACCAGATCGCTGCCGCGGCCGGCTGCATCCGCGATGAACGCCTCCGCGCGCTCGAAGTTGCCCGCCGGATCGCCAAACAAACAGTCCATCTGAACCAGGGTGAGAACGAATTCAGACATGAGAACTATACCTTTCTGAGATTTCGATTGTCAGTGGCCAGCACTTCGCGAAGTCACTGGCCACTGATCACTGACCACTGACCACTGGGGTTGTCAAACATGCTGATCGACGAGAATGGGATTGCCGTCAGGATCCAATATCACAAAACTCGCCGGGCCTGTTGTAATTTCGTCGGCCTCGCTGGCAAACTCGATCCCGTCCGCCTTGAGTTTTTCCTGGATCTCTCTGACATCGGTGAAGGTGTCGAGCGGTTGTGCGGAACTGTCCCAGCCGGGGTTGAAGGTCAGAATGTTCTTTTCGAACATGCCTTGAAAGAGGCCAATCACGCAGCTGGGGCCTTTCATTATGAGCCAGCCCTGATCTGCGTCACCGGCGAACACCTCCAATCCGAGCTTTTCATAAAACTCTTTTGAAACTGAAAGATTCTTGACTGCCAAGCTGACCGAAAAACTGCCCAAATCCATTTCTTGACTCCGTTGTCTCTTGCAGATCAGGCTGCACTAGTAAGGGGCTATAGCCCGTATAATCTCCCCTCCGAACTGTTGCTCACTGTGTTTCCTCCGGGTCGGGCAACACCTCCACCGTGGCGCCGGGGGCAGGCCCGCCGTATTCACCCAACCTGCGCGGGCGCGCGTCGCTCTCGGACGGCTGGCTGCGCGCAGGGGATTGACTGGGAGCGCTGTTGGTGGACAGCTTGCGTTTGGGGAGGGGGCGCGTTGCACGCCAGATCAACCACGCGCCCAGCAGCGGCAGCAGCAGCGGCCACCAGCGCAGAATCAGAAGCTGTTCCCCGCGGTCGGCGGAAAAGAGAAAAAGGCCGAACAGCACCAGTACCGAGCCGGGGATCAGCGCCCACCACAGCTGCCGCCGCTGTCCCAATAGGTAGAGCAGAAAGAAGACGGCTCCCAGGCCGATGAACAGCGCAGAGCCCAGAACGGCCGGCTCTTCGGTGACGCTGCTCAGGGCAATTGTGCCGCCCAACATCAACATGAATCCGCCGGGAATGATCGCCCACCAACGCCCGGCCCGGTCCAGCAGGTAAATGTGGGCAAAGGCAATCGCCTGGCCGACGAACAGCACGCCGGCCGTCACGCGCTGGTCCAACGCCGGCAAGGTGGTGAGGAAGACCATCACCGCCAGGGCGACAAGCGTCCAGGCGGGGATCAGCCGCCACCAATGGTCAACGCCGCCGGACGTCCCGGCCCCGCGACGGGCGGCGGGCGAGAAGCGGGCGGTCACATAGCTGCCGATAAAGCCCAGCGCCAGCAGGCCCAGCAGCGCCGAAGCAACGTACTGGACGTAAGGTTCGTAGCGGACGAAGAGATCGAGGTTGAACAGAAGCAGACCGATCCCCGCCAGCGCCAGGACGACGCCCCAGATCAGGCTATTGACGCGGTTGTCGCTGCTTCCAGAGGCCATAATCGTGGACAGTTATTATTGGATATCGGCTAGTGGCACGTCGCCAGGTTGCGCCTACGTTTGGAAAACACTGTTCAAAAGTTACAGTACGAGCAGAATCTGAATAAGTTTCTAGTTTAGAGTAGGCAGCTTTTAGTAACTTACCGCATACGAGTGGCGTTACTAAAAACCAAAAACTCGAAACTAAAAACTTCCCTAGTCCCCCTGCGGCTGGCGTTCTAAGCCGCGCCAGACCGTTTCCGGCGTCAAGGGCAGCGCATCATACCAGACGCCGAGCGCATCGTGCAGCGCGGCGGCGATGGCCGGCGCGGTCGGCAGGAAGGGCATCTCGGCCATACCGCGCGCGCCCAGCGGTCCCTGCGGATCCGGAAACTCCAGGATCACCGGCACGATCTCCTCGGCGACATCGGCCACGCCGGGGATCAGATAATTGCTCAAGTGGGGCGTGATGGTGCGCCCCTCCTCCTGCAGATAGTTCTCCAGCAGCGTCCAGCCGATGGACTGGGCCACCGCCCCCTCAATTTGCCCTTCCACCTGCTGCGGATGAACCGCCTTGCCCACGTCGTTGACGCTGACCAGCCGTTTGACCGTCACGTGCCCGGTCTCCCGATCCACCTCGACATCAGCCACCTGCGCGCAATATCCGTAGGTGATATTGGGGTCGCAAGCGCCGGTCTCGCGGTCGAAAGGGGTCGTGGCGCGCGGATGATAGACGAACTCGGCGCGCGCCGGGCGTTCTTCATCGCTCCACAGCGCCAAAGCCCGCTCGGCCGCGCCCTGAATCGCGTTGCCGGCCATAAAGGTCATGCGGCTGGCGGAACTGCTGCCGCTGGAGCCGGTCACATCGGTGTCGGCAGCCTCCAATTCAACCTGTTGCGGCGACAGCCCCAGCATCTCCGCGGTCAATAGGATGAAGGCAGTGTGCGCGCCCTGCCCCACCTCGGCGCCGACGCAGCCGACGCGGGCCCGTTCGATCGTCTCGCCGCCGTGCAACTCTACCCAGGCCGTGCAGTGCTCAGGGAATCCGAAGCTGTAGCCGACGTTCTTGTAGCTGACGGCGATCCCCCGGCCTCGGGCGCAGCGGGCGCGGGAGGAATCAAGGCTGGTGGTCAGTAGCCCGTTGCCATTGTCCAGTGGCGTGTTTCCGTCCGCTGCGGTTGAAACTGACCACTGGCCCTTGCTTTTTTGCCAGCCGCCCTGGCGCGCGGCCTCGGCCAGCACTTCTTCGGTTGTGCAGCCGGCGGGAATGGGGCTGCCGGTAACCAGGGTCGAGCCGTCGCGCAGTATATTGCGCATACGCAGTTCGACCGGGTCGATTTGCAGAGCATGCGCCAGCTTGGTCATCTGCATCTCGGCGGCAAAGTGGGCCTGCGGCCCGCCGAACCCGCGAAATGCGCCGCCCGGACAGTTGTTGGTATAGATCGTGCGGGCGTCCACATGCACGTTCGGAATCTCATAAGGGCCCAGGCACATCAAAGTGGCGTTGGCCAGGACCTTGGTACTGGTGTAGGCGTAAGCGCCGGAGTCACTGGTCAGGTCCATCTGCGCGGCTACAATCTTGCCGTCCCTGGTTGCCCCCCACTTGGCGCGCATGACGAACGGATGCCGCTTGTGGTGCCCGATGATCGACTCCTCCCGGCTCCAAACGGTCTTAACCGGGCGCCCTGTCTTCCAGGCGGCCAGCGCCAGCGGGATCTGCACCGACATATCCTCCCGCCCGCCGAAAGCGCCGCCGACAGCCGGGTAGCGCACAACAATCTGGCCTGCGGGGAGGCCCAGGGCATGCGCGATCTGCTCCTGATCCTCGTGCATCCACTGTCCGGCGACGATGACCTCG
The DNA here is from genome assembly GCA_965221345.1 of Caldilineaceae bacterium. Taxonomy (GTDB): domain Bacteria; phylum Chloroflexota; class Anaerolineae; order Caldilineales; family Caldilineaceae; genus Bin5. The sequence goes on along the minus strand of CBDCSD010000002.1, from coordinate 1,032,617 downwards.
ATGCGGCCGTCCGCGCGCAGATGGGCGAGGCCGGCCTCCGGCTGCAGAAAAGCGTGTTCCTGCGGGTGCGTGCTGTAGACGCCTTCGACGCACAGATAGGCCTGGCCAAAGCCGGCGGCGATATCACCGCGGCGCAAGCGATGGGAGACGAGCAGATTCGACTGCCTATCCCGCTCTTCATAGGGAAAGCTGCTGAAGGGGTGGGGATGGAGCGGCTGCACGCCGGCAGCCAGCGCCTGGTCTGTGTCGGTGATGACCGGCAGCGCTTCGTATTCGATATCGAGCAACCGGGCCGCGTCCTCGGCCTGCGCCGCGGTCTCGGCCACAATCAGCGCCACCTTATCCCCTTCCCAGCGTACCACCTCGGCTTGGGGTGTGCTCCCAGGCCCGCACAGCACCGGCTGATCCGGCATAACCAGCCCGTATTCGTTCACCGGCACGTCCGCCGCCGTCAGAATGGCGATGACGCCATCCACTGCCGCCGCCCGGGTCGTATCCAGGCGGATGATGCGCGCGTGGGGCACGCCGGCGAAAACGATCTTCAACCACGCCTGATCGGGCAGGTCAATGTCGGCCGGATAGGCAGCCTGGCCGGTCACCTTCTCCGCCGCGTCGAAACGGGGTATGCTGCTACCGACTGCTCGCATCAGAAAACCTCTGTCTTAGAACTTTTCCCGGCAAACACGCTGCCAAGTGATCAACAGAAAAAACTATTTTCAGTTCAGGCCCAATCTGGATTTCGGGCGGTGATCCCACGGTAAAAGGCCCGCATCTCTTCGATCTGCATTTCCACATCGCCGGTCGGCCGGATAGTCGGACCGATACCCGCGACCCGCTGGCCAAAGTCGGCATAAGCCAGGGTGATGGGCGTGCCGGTAGCGAGGGCGATACGGTAGAAGCCGGTCTTCCAACGCTCTACTTTTTTGCGCGTCCCCTCCGGTGTGATAACCAGCACGAACTTCTCACTGCAGTTCATTTCGTCGATCACCTGCTGCACAAGATCGCCGGGCGCCTGGCGATCGACCGGTATGGCGCCCATCCAGCGCATGAGATCACCCAGGGGATGTGCAAAGGATTCTTTCTTGGCCATCCAGCGGCAGTCCAGCCCAGTGGCGAGGAAGAATCCAACCGCCAACGGAGCATCCCAGTAGGAGGTGTGCGGAGCGCCGATGATCACCAACTTGGGCACGTCGGGCAACTGGCCCTCAATGCGCCAGCCGAGCAGCGTATACAACAACCGGCCAATAGCGCGGGTCAGCCAGTTCCCGCGCCGCGGCAGTGAGGGCGACAGTACCTTATCCGCGCTGGGAGTGTCGAACAACGGCTCTGGCCCAAGCCAACCCCACTCGCCCACACTTGGCGAGGGCGAAATAAGCTTTCTTCTTTCGCGGCGGAAGAGTACGAAAAGAAATAAGATTCCGAGGAGAAAGAAAACTTCACTCCGCATTCCTTTTCTGATCATAGATGCGAAACCCTCTCTTCTGATAGTTGGGCAACGCCGCCGGGTGGTCCAACGTACAGGTGTGGACCCAGACCCGCTGCGGACCCAGTGCCCAGGCGCGGCGAATCGCTTCTGTCAACAGCGCGCCCCCCACGCCCCGGCCAACAAAGGATGGCAGCAGACCAAAATAGGCCAACTCGACTTGCTTATTTCCATTTTCGCGCTGCTCATCCAACTCAAAATAGCCGGCCGGCGTCTCGCGCACATACCCGATCCATGTCTGCATCCCGGGCCGCTCCAGCCAGGCCAGCCACTGTGCATCGGTCCAGCGCAGACGCGTCGTCCACGAGTACGCCCGCCCCACCTCGGTATAAAAGAAGCGATTCAGGGCGGGGAAAGCCAGTTCCGCTCGGCGGACGGCAAAAGGTTGCGCGGGCGGGCGCGCCGGCCGCAGTTGCTCCGCGCTGGTCATCTCCAGATAGTAGGTTATGACATCTCTTCCGCCGGATTCCATTTGCCTAACTCACCATTCCAAGGAGAGCGAAGAGTCAATGTTCCTCTCGCCCCTCACTCCTCGCCCTTTGCCCTGCAGCCACCACCGCGTCCAGGATCTTGCGATAGCCGGTGCAACGACACAGGTTGCCCGTCAGCGCCTCCTGCGCCTCGGAGCGGCTGGGGCTGGGGCGCTCCGCCAGCAGCGCCGCTGCCGACATCACAAAGCCGGGCGTGCAGTAACCGCACTGGACGCCGCCGCTTTCGATCAGCGCCTGCTGCACGCTGTGCAACAGCTCTGTCGACTGGGCTGCTTCTTCCCCGTTTGCGCGCGGCGTCGATGCGGTCAGTCCCTCGATCGTCACGACTTCGCTGCCCGCGGCCCGCTCCGCCGGTACCAGGCAGGCCATGACCGCCATGCCGTCCAGAAAGACGGTGCAGGCACCGCATTCACCCTCCGCGCAGCCCTCTTTCACTCCCACAAAACCCGCTGCCCGCAGGCTGTCCAGCAGCGTCATGCCGCTGTCAAGTTCGACCGCGGCGCCGTTGACGGTTGCGTCGGGTCCCGGGCGGTTCGAAACCGGCCAGTGGCCCTCCGTATCGCCCCACAGCGTCACCGGCGCGTCCAACCATCCGTCCCGCTCGCGCCCGTCGCGCAGTTGGCGCAACAGGCGGGCGACCAGCGTCTCGACCATGGCCACCCGGTAATCCGCGCTGCCGCGCACGTCGTCGATCGGCCGCGCCTGCCGCGCTGCCTGCCGCGCCGCCTGCTCCACCGTCTCCTCGGTCAGCGATCTGCCGACCAGAAAGGTTTCGGCTTCTGTCGCCCGCACCACCGTCGGCGCAACCGCGCCCAGCGCAATCGCCGCATGAGTGACAGTTGCCTGCCCGGACGGCTGCCAGTCGCTCCCGCCGGCGCAGGCGAGTGAACCGGCTACGCTCAGAATGCTGATCGCCTGGGCGCGGCGCAGCCCCAATTTGATGAAATTGCCCCGGCGGTCGGAAGCGGGCAGAGGAATCGAGATGCGCGTGAGCATCTCGTCGGCGGCCAGATCCACCTGGCGCACGCCGCGGAAGAAGCCCGCCAACGGCAGCGTGCGGCTGCCCCGCGCCGAGCTCTCGACGCGCACGCTGGCATCCAGCGCCAGCAGCGGCACAATCGTGTCGTTGGCCGGGCTGGCGGTGACGAGGTTGCCGGCAACTGTCGCCCGATTCCGAATCTGCGGCGCACCGACCTCCCAGCAGGCTCGCGCCAGCGGGAACGCCCCCTCGACGATCAATCGGCTGGTTACGCACTGGTTATGCGTAACCAGAGGACCCAGATGGAGCGCGCCATCCTCTTCCCAGATGTCAGCCAGGCCTGCTATGCGCGTCAGATCGATCAGGCCCACCTGGTCGCTATCCGCCGCACTGTCGCGCGTCAATTCGATCAGGAGGTCGGTGCCGCCGGCGATAAAACGGGCGGCGGCGCCGTGTTCCGCCTTCAATTTCAGGGCATCTGTCAGTGTGGTGGGGGATGCGCAAAAGCGGTACATATCAGTCCACTGCAAACTACTAAAAACCGCCTGCAAATGTATCGATCATCAGTTTAACATCACCCAACGGGTAAAGGATCGGGCAGGTGGCGCCGTTGTCCATATACTCGCGCACCTTCTTTTTCACGTCGTCCGGCGTGCCGCTGGCGGTGATGCGGGTGACCAGTTCGTCCGGCACCAACGGCATGGCTTTACGCACCTGCTCCCTGCTCGCCGGCCAGCCGACTATCGACTGTATCTGCTCGACGACCTCCGGCTTGACCCCGCTGGCCTGGGCGATGTGTGGCTGCTGGCCCAGGTACTGGGTAAGCAATTCGCGCGAGCCGTCCAACGCAGTCTGCTGGTCTTCATGCACCGAGCAGACGATCAGCTGCGGGCGGTCGATATCGTCCAGGCTGCGGCCCGCCCGTTTTGCGCCCACTTCCAGCCGCTCCAGCGCCATGTGGTTATAGTCCGGCGGCACACAGTAGTTCAACACCGCGCCGTCGGCGATCTCCCCGGTCAGCTCCATCATCTTCGGCCCGGTGGCGCCGATCATCATCGGCACATTGCGCGGCTCCTGCCGTCCATGCACGACATCCAGTTCGATGTCTTTAACCTGATGAAACTCGCCTTCGAAGCTGACATTTTCCATCGCCAGCAGACGACGCAAGACCTCCATCGTCTCCCGCATCGCTTTCAGCGGCCGGCGTCGGTTGATACCCACATTTTTGGCCAGCGGGTCCCACCATGCGCCGATGCCGCAGATTACGCGGTCCGGCGCCAGATCATCCAATGTCAGAAAGGTGGCCGCCAACAGCCCGATATTGCGGGTCCAGTTGTTGATTACGCCGGAGCCAATCTGAATACGCTCGGTGACCGCGGCGAAGGCGGCCATCGGCACAATCGCATCCCGCACCAGGCGGCTTTCCGCCTGCCAGACCGCTTCAAACCCCTTCTCTTCCGCGTAGCGCGCGTGCGCCATCCCTTCGCGGATGGGATGTTTATCCTGCAGATAAAGTGCAACGCGGGTGTGCTTTGGCGCGGCCATGAAAGCTCCTGAAATGGTGCGTATGTCGTCTGGCGCACGATGCCCCTGCGCCGTCTTCGGCGGCCCGTCATCTGGCTGCCCGAGCGCGGCGATCTCCGAAAACGGGAACTTCTTCGCCCACACTGCCTGCATTGTACACGTGTCAGAACAGAGCGTCAAAGACGCCAGAGTTCTCGGGGGTGAATCCCAGAGTGGGGGTGGGCTTTTAGGCCAAGCTCAATCAGTTACACAGGATGTGGGCGGGACGCCCGCGATCCCAGGGACGTGTCCCCAAATCTGACGTACACCATCCCCGCTTACATCCCAAAAAGGGGTGAGTTCTGCCAAAAGGAAGGGCTTGAGAAGGGACTGAAGAGCGAAAGGCTGGAAGGGGGTCAGAGTGACGAGCGTCTCGGCCGCACCTGTTTGTGAGGCAGGGGAGAATGCAGAGGACGAATTGCGCTTGGAGAAACACTCCTATCGAGCCGGCCTCTGGGATGCCAAGACCTTTACCAACCACTACTGGGCCGAGAGTTACCGTCGCGGGGTCGAAAAGACCAAACGGAATGTTTGCATCAACGATGGTGCAATCTGGATCTGGATGATGGTCTTCGCCTGTCTTGCCCGCCGTATCGAAATCTTCGACTGGTGGCACATGCTGCAGTACGTCTGGCAGATCACCACGCAGGCGATGGGTCCCGCCTATTCGGAGGCTGCTGCCTGGGTGCAAACCCAGAAAGCCGTTTTAGCTCGCAGTCAACTGCGCCTTTTCTTCCGTCGCATCTTGCGTCTCTATCCCAATCTCGCAGAGGCGCCTCCAGAAGTCAAACAGGCGGTCGCATACTTGTGGAAACGCCAACGACGCATGAATTACGCTGCCTATCGAAAGTCTGGCTTCCCCATCAGCAGCGAGACCGTAGAATCCGCTGCTAAAACGTAGATTCTGCAGCGTATGAAACAAGCCGGCATGCGCTGGTCCCGAGATGGCGTACAGGCGATGCTTTCTCTTTGTGCCCTTCTGCTCAGTGACCTCTGGTAAGCAATCCCTAAATGACCAGATTCGCCCCAATTCTGGGATGCACCGAATAGTGCCTACGCTGTTGCGGTTGAATGTCTGTTGGTGCTAGTCTATACGACATGGACAGATATACTAAGGCGGATCGAAGCCGGATAATGTCCCGCGTAAGGGCGCGGGACACGCAACCTGAAATCATCGTGAGGTCCACACTTCACAAAATGGGTTTCAGATTCCGTTTGCATAGGTCTGATTTACCTGGAAAGCCAGACATCGTGTTGCCGAAACTTCGTAAGGTGATCTTCGTTCACGGCTGCTTCTGGCATCAGCACCAAGGATGCTCCAAGGCCAGGAGACCGCACACGAATTTGGAATTCTGGAACGCGAAGCTCGACAGAAACATCGTTAGAGACTTGGAAAACTACGCGGACCTCGCTTCCCAATCCTGGGAAAGCCTCGTCATTTGGGAGTGCGAAACTCGACAATTGGACCGATTGATTCAACGGCTCAAGGGATTCCTTGGCGGAGCTGCGACTCCCTCAGATTGATGAGCAAGCTATCGACAAAAACTATCGACTCTTCCCGGATTTCCTCACCCACTCCGATACGGTGACGCCCACACGAGAGAAACTGGCAGCAAACTCGTTGGTGATCCGCTGAGCGTGTTCATCCTTTAGCTCGGCCACCCATTCGAAGGAAGGACCTTCAATGGGAGTGAAATTCCAAGTCGAGTCATTCGATGTCGCCGTCACTTGCTCCTTTGAAACGTCATCTGGTTCAAACGTGAACATATTTATCTCAGCCGGCTCGCGCGGAACACGAAGCAGGACCCAGCTGCCGCGATGCTTCACGACGATTTCAAAGTCGCCTTTCTGATTTTTGACTTGCACCATTGGTACCATAGGGAAAGATCTGCGCTCTTTGATCCTAACGCTGTCACACTTGGGTTGTAAGCAAATCCAGAAAGTGTCGCATGGCTCCGATTCAGAAACTAGAATCGTCCCTAACGTAAGGCTAGGCGGGCGACCTCGGTATCGAGTCTTCACATGCATCATCGTCGCGAATTGACGATTCGACTCTTCGGCGAAGGAATCCTCTGGCGTGAAGGCATGAGTTACTTGCGCCCATTTCCAGTTGCCGAGGCTGACATTGGGAGTGTTGTAAATCCCATTCTCCAGAATTCCTAGTAGTGTATCCTGTGCATCCTGAGGGGTCTCAGAGAGGGGCAACGGTCTCAAAGAGTTATTGGCGTTCATTTCATCAATCCAAGCGCGGATCGAAGCAATCCCCCCCTGTTTCTCTACATTGCCGTGTTCGAGGATAGAAAAAATTTCCGCGACGAACATAGCTACAACTTCCTCTTCTGCATCGGAGGGGTTGGGAAGCAATAGCCGGTGCCCCAAGTAAGCCGGATCCAACGAACGAGAGAACTTGGTCAACAATTTGTGTGTCTGAGCTCGAATTTCGCTGAGCCCCGCGATGGCCACATTGGGTAGCAAACCAGTCGTCATCTCAGCGAATTCATTGATCAGGCGGTTCGGGAGTTCAGGTATACCGACTAACCGATTAGTAAGACTTATGTCTTCAGGTGGCACTGGCGTGTGTTCCTTCCCGAACACGGCTATACGTACAGGCCCTTTCACGGCTACGAAGGCGGAAAGGCGATCGGGGACTTCACCACTGGTTGTAGACAGCACCTCAAATACGCGGTCCACTACATTACCAAGATTTCTTTCACCTGTGTAGATCGCAATCAGACGTATGCGGTCTGAACCGTTTTCCTCGGTGATCAGTTTGCGAATTAAGCTGGTCGTACTCTCTCCGTTGTCGTTGTCCAAAATCCAGTCTAGAACAACAATGTCGGCAAGCTCAGTGATCTTTGTGACTTGGGTGACAACGTCATCATCTCTATCTGGACGTAAAACCGTACAGGCAATTCCCTCTTTGGCAAATCCGTCAACAAGAGATTTGGCATCCAAGTCCTCCGGGTCGACAGAAGAGCCTACCGCGTCAGGCTGAGGCGAAATCAAGTTGGGATGAGCCCCAGTAGGACTCTCATTGTCGGCTTCAGCGATGCTTGGCAATGAATTGCTGTCGTCATCGTTTGTAGGCAGCGGCACAAGGCGAGCCTTGTCGTCCACTACTACTACCGTCTGTAGGAACTTGGCAACATTCTGGACAGACAAATCCTTAAACGTTCGGCTACTCTGGTCATTCATTAGTCGTGGTCTTCCTTCGCACTTCGGATTTGAAAACAGGCACCATTCAAAGGCCCACCTGGGTGAATGTCGATAGTGTAACCGACCCGACGTAAGACTTCACGGGAAATGTAGAGACCCAGACCCCGGCCAGCCGGCTTTCGAGTGAAGCCGAACTCAAATATTGACTCCCAGTCCCGATCCTGTATCCCAGGGCCTGAATCCGATATCACCATCGATCCGTCAACCGCGTCGAGAATCACTCTCCTCGGTTGAGGCTGATCACTCAGCCAAAAAATCGAATTGTCGATCAGATTCACAAAGACTGGATAAAAGGTGGATGGATAACCCAGTACCGTATGCCGATTAAATTGGGAAGTTGACTCGAGGCGAACGTCGTGGCGCTTCAAACGCTCCCGGAAGAGATCGGACAAAAATCTGACAATATCACTACCGCGAATCTCAACCTCTTTGCGATAGAGACGTCTCTGCAAGGGAGTGAACAGTGTCAAATATCCATCCAGATGGTCAAAGCTCGTTCGAATGTCGTTGTGGAGCCCGCGAAGATCAGGATTCAAGTCCGCCCATGCCTTGAGTCTGCGCAGATTTGACCGTACTGCCCTTATTGACGCATCGAATTCGTGGTTGATCACCTCAATTGCAGCCCCCAGTTGGGTCATCTCCAAGTCTAGGTCAGCCCGTTCACGAACATCAAGTAATTCGGACTCAGTTGCCTCTAGGATGTCAAGCTGGGTCACAATTCTTCCATCTGATTCTCGCTCCCAACTCATATCTCGGAGTTGGTTTCTCGTATCGGACAACACGCCCAATGCTTCCCTAGTCGCCTCGTCAACCATGTCCTCAAAGCCTGCCCTTACCTCAACCAATTCTGACTCTTCTTTACCAGTCAGATTCAGTCGAGCAGCATCTGCCAGTACCTGGCGAATAGTACCCTCCACTTCGGCCATTACATACCGCGTAAGTTGAATCACTCCATCTGAAACGTCCTTGCCCTCTTTTCGAGTTTCAGTAGACTCCCTTTGCGTAAGTTGGCGAGCGTTTCGGACATTCTCGTCAAGTGCCGCTTCGAGCCGGCGGCGCTGGTCGACCAAGACCTTAGTGCTATGGGCATGATGTCGAATGGCCTTATCGATTTCGTTTTCCGCAGGATCGAAACAGCTCTCGTCGAGCTTTAGAATCTCACTCCTGTAAGTTTCCCAACTTTTTCTCATGTCTCTTGATAAACCGACCCCACGTGGTCTGGCAACTCGGATTTCCTCTTTAGCGATTTTGATTTCGCGACGGGCATGAAGCTCAGCAGCAACTATCTCTGATGCTTGGTGATTCGGATCGTTTATCTTGTTGAGGCTCTGGATCTGATCCTTAAATGTTTGGAGAATCTTGGAGACTTTCATTTGAGGAATACCTTGATCAAGCTGCCGGAAGAAATCCTCAAGGCGATCCTGAAACTGCTTCCGTTTTGTTGAAACAAGACGCTCCCGTTGACGCTTGATGAGTTCTTGCCTCTCCAGCTCAGCCTTCTGCTCCTCGAACGTCTCAACGTGGATTCCACCTTGTCTAAAGAAATCCGCTGCCATCTGGACGAAGAAATTCATCAGAATCTCGCGAAACTCCCTGTACGCCCTATTCTGGCGGAAGCCCTCCCTTCCGGCCTTCTCAACGAGATTGGGATTCTGGATTTGGTCAATGTCAATGGAACCGAAAATATTGCGGTATGAGAAGTAATAGTAGCCCGCGCTCTTGGTCCTGTTTTTCTCGATGTCCAAGAAATCGTAGTCAGTGTCGCCGTAGGGGAGAATCCGTATCCCGTCCTTGTATATGTACAGCCCGCCTATGCGATCTAGCTTTCTGTCTATTCGGGCCCATTCCTCACTAGGCAGTCGGCTGTTGCGTTTCTCTCCTTGGACAACGGCTACGTTTAGTCGGAAGGGACCACATTCTGTCTTCCTGCCTCGTGCTCCCGCCCAGGGGATGACGTGATGAACGGGATCGTGACCATATACTTTGATGGTACCTTGAAATTGGCCATATTCGTCGAATGCCCCTAATAGATGGTGGTCGGCAGATTCAAACTCATCTGGAGTGAAAAAGTTTTGCTCATCGATAATGTCCTCATAGAGATCGGGAGTCTTATGGTCGCGAAAGGCAGTCCTAATGACTGGTTCCTTGAATCCGGGTGTCATAGTGTTCGTAAATCCCAAGAGCATTTTTTGCGAGGGTGAGACAGTACCTCTGGCGCCTGGGCTATCTATGTCAAGCTCAAGGATCTCGTCTGTGGGTTGAATGTAGAACTGGGTACCGTGTCTTTGGCCACTCAGATTTGGTCCGTCTAGATCTATCAACAGGCGTCGGTCGATGTCGAACTCATCGAGGTGTTTGCGTACGTTCTGCAGCTTCTCTGAGTCCGTTCGAGGTCCGAACACTTCGAGCGAATCCTTGACCAGACGAATCATGGTGTCTAGGTCGTGTTTGGTGGGAAGCGTACCAGGGGAGAAAGTTCGAATGGGTACCTTGATCTGGTCGAGATCTATATTTGGCAAACCGAAAAGGTCCCAATTGATGAATGCGGCCACGAGCTCACTCTCGGCAACATGCCATGCTGAGCGCGTCAAAACCAGAACTTGTGGCCCAATTGAAGCGATGGCGAGCCTTCCAATACCTTTCTCACCTAAGATTGTTCGTTGTTTCTTGCCGGTTGGGACCAAGATCGAGCTGTTGCCATCAGAGTCACTGCTCTTGACATCTGTAGCCAAAGTCAACCAGTTGTTGACAAATTGGTCATACGTCATGCCCACACCATCGTCACGAACGACGAGGAGTCGTTCATTTCTGAAGAAGTCCACTTCGACGGTGTTGGCGTAGGCGTCGTGCGCGTTTTTAAATAGCTCGCTGATCGCCGTAGGTATACCTGCGATCTGCTGGCGTCCGAGCATATCCACCGTTCTCGCCCGAGTTTTGAAACTGACAGTTGATCCGTTGTCCATCATATCTTTGCAGTGTGAGATTTGACGTGGGTCACGAAATTCTCCCCGAAGCGCTCAGCCACGAGTACTGGAACGGCATTACCTATTTGTCTCGCCACGGAGTTGCGGCTGCCGGTGAACTTAAATGATCGCGGAAACGTCTGCAAGCATGCTGCTTCTCTCGCGCTGATGGCTCTATCCTGGCTTGGGTGGCCAAACCGCCCGTTTGAGTAGCTGATACACCTAGTCGTCAGTGCACTCGCCGGGGTATCCCAACGCATACGGCCATAGACATCTGAGAAGCCTTTAAAGTCTCCGCCGTGACACTCTAATTGAAGGGATTCCGGCCAATCCCGGCGGCCGCCGCCCTCGGGCGTGGCTCGAATTCGTTCGAGATTTAAGACTGACAGTGACGCAGCTTGGTGGTTTGGGATACTATGGTGCCGTTGTCCTGCATGGATTGCCGGAAAATCGCCTATCCACTCTCTGACTGTCGAGTAGTCAGGGTTGGAAGCGCCGAGACCATGAGTCCTGTCAGGGAATGAAATCGGGCCAAGCTGGCTTCCAATCAGCGCGAACCTGCGTCTCTTCTGGGGAACGCCGAAGTCCCAGCAGTTGAATTCTCCTTGTGCAATCATATACTGTCGCCTGGCTAGAAAATCTAGTAACTCCTTAAACGGCCCGAATGACTTGGCTTTTGAAGCTAGTCCAGGCACATTCTCCACAAAGAGAAGGTCGGGTAGAAACGCGTCAGCAAATCTCACAAATTCTGACAGCAGGCTTACTCGGTCGTCATTCACTATACTTTGCTTGCGGTGCTGGGCAAACGGCTGGCAAGGTGCGCAGGCACTAAAGAGCAAAATGTCCTTCTCGTCGCGGGATATGTGGGACTCTAAGTCGGTCACTGTCAGGTCTCTAATGTCCTTTTTGAGAATTGAAGCATGTGGAAAGTTAGATTTGAAAGTAGTGACCGCGTCTGAATCGTTGTCTATACCAACTACGATTTGAATGCCCGCTTGCATGAGTCCGGCACTAGTGCCCCCACATCCACAGAAAAAGTCGACACACTTGATCATAGATTCACCAATGTAGTTGGACGTGTGCAAGACCGAAACACTCGGAAATTGAATTTACTGCGTATCACGAGTCGCATTGAACAAAGCCCTGGCTCCTTTTGTCGGGTTCGTGGCCTTTCCAGGCGTAAGCGCCGTATGGTTGATCGTTTCAAGAGTTATCGTTCCATCAATTGCGCACGGCCCGTCCGTCTGCGAGTCGCTCCCCCTTGGTCCAGAATAGTGAAGCGGTTGAACTCAGAACGCTGATTGCACGTTTGCGACGTAGTCCCAACTAAAAGAATTGTACAGGCAGGTGGAAGCGGGCAGGGGATTCGAAATGCGGGTGAGTATATCGTCGTCGGCTTGATCTACCTGGGGCACCCCGCGGAAGAAGAGTGCAAGCGGCAGCGTTTAGCTGTCCTGTTCCGAACTCTCGACTCGCCCGCGTGTATCCCGCACCAGGCGGCTTTCCGCCTGCCAGACCGCTTCAAACCCCTTCTCTTCCGCGTAGCGCGCGTGCGCCATCCCTTCGCGGATGGGATGTTTATCCTGCAGATAGAGTGCAACGCGGGTGTGCTTTGGCGCGGTCATGGAAGCTCCTGAACTCTTGCGTATCGTGTACTGCGTATTGTGCAAATTGTCCAGCGCCGGCTGCCCCTGCGAACTCTACGACTGTCAGTCTTGTGGTTGCCCGGGCGCGGCGACCACCGAAAACTTGAGATTGGTTACGGCCTTGCCACCTCTGCCTGCATTGTACACGTGTCAGAACAGAGCGCCAAAGATGCCAGAATTCCCGGCACGCCTTGCCCCTCCGCCGATACCGGTAGGGGCGCCCCTTGTGGGCGCCCTTCGTCGGCTATTTTAGGGCCCGAATAAAGATGCGTTTTCCCGACAGCTCACCCAGCAACACATTTCGACTCCCACCACTCCATGCTATAATGCCGTCCCATGCAGAAACAGCGCATCGCGTCAGCGGATCCGATCGACGACTACAGCAGTTGGCGGCAATCAGATTGGGCCTCCCAGGACGACGGCGACTGGTTCTGGCAGCTTATCCGCGGGCGAAGATCAGTCCGCCGCTACCTGCCCGACCCGGTCGAGCGCTCGCTGCTGGAAAAGCTGCTCACAGCCGCAATCTGGGCGCCTTCGGCCCACAACCGCCAGCCCTGGCGCTTCTGCGTTGTCACTTCCGACCCGGTCAAGCAGGAGTTGAGCGACCGCATGGGCGCGCGCTGGCGCGCCGACCTCAGCGTCGACGGCGTCGACGCAGCCATCATCGAGCGGCGAGTCCGCATCAGCCATGCCCGCATCACCGGCGCGCCCGCGCTTGTGGCGGCCTCCGTCTCTCTCGAAGAGATGGACGACTACCCGGACCGCCGCCGCCAGGACGCCGAATGGCTGATGGCCGTGCAGAGCACCGCCCTGGCCTGCCAGAATCTGCTCCTGGCAGCGCACCAATACGGCCTCGCCGCCTGCTGGATGTGTGCGCCCCTGTTCGTTCCCGAACTGGTGCGGGATGCCCTCGGCCTGCCGGACAGCTGGCATCCCCAGGCCCTGATCACGCTCGGATACGCCGCCGAAGAGAAGCAGCGAGAGCGGCTCCCTCTGGCGGAACGGGTGATCTGGCGCTGAGCACCGCATTGCGTAAAGCGTAATGCCCACTACGAAAAACGTGTGCAATGGCCCCAACATTGGAGAAAATTTCCCCGGTCGTGGCCCTGGCCGGTGGTGTCGGCGGGGCCAAATTCGCCGCCGGTCTGCAGGAAACTCTGCCACCGGGCGCGCTGACCGTCATCGTCAACACCGGCGACGATTTCGAGCATTGGGGCCTGACCATCTGCCCGGATATCGACACCGTTCTCTACGGGCTCGCCGGCGTCAACAACCCGCAGACGGGCTGGGGCCGCGCCGGTGAAACCTGGCGCGTGCTGGCCGAAACGGAGCGCCTGGGCGGCGAGGCATGGTTCCGGCTCGGCGACAAGGATCTGGCCCTCCACCTGCTGCGCAACAACTGGCTGAAGTCAGGCGCCACTCTCACAGAAGTAACCGACCGCCTGCGCCGAACACTGGACATCCCCTCCCGCATCCTGCCCATGTGCAACCAGCCGGTCCGTACCCTCGTGCACACAGACGAAGGCGATCTCCCTTTTCAGGACTATTTCGTGCGCCGCCGCTGCGAACCCACCTTTCAGGGGCTGACATTCGTCGGCGCCGCCAACGCGACCCTCGCCCCTGAAGTGGCCGAGTCCCTGCAGTCCGCCGCGCAAATAATCATCTGCCCCAGCAATCCCTATCTCAGCGTGGATCCGATCCTCTCAGTGCCTGGCCTCAGCGATCTGGTGCGGGCGAGCGATGCCCCGGTCGTCGCAGTCAGCCCGATCGTCGGCGGCCGCGCCGTCAAAGGCCCGGCAGCCAAGATGATGCACGAGATGGGCCATCTCAAACACCTGCCCCTGACCGTCGTCGAGCACTACGCCGGTCTGCTGGACGGATTCGTCATCGACCAGCAGGACCGGGCCGAGGAGTGCCGGCTTTCCCTACCCACGCTGACGACCGATACCATTATGACCGACCTGCCCTCCAAACGACGCCTTGCTGAAGAGGTTCTGCACTTCACGCAGAGCCTGCCAAGCGGCGGCTGCACTGCAAATGAACTTCGGCACGAAAATGGCGAATGACGCGAATACCAGTTCGGGCCTGTGGGTAGTCGTTCCCGTCAAGCCCTTCAACGAGGGCAAAAGCCGCCTGGCCGCCTGTATCTCTCCCCAGCAGCGGCACGCCCTCAACCGCGAACTCCTCACCCGTACCCTGGCCGCCATCAACATGGCGCAAATTGACGCGCAGATCGTTGTCGTCAGCCGCGACAGCAACGCCCTGACCGTGGCTGAACAGGCAGGCAGCCATGCGCTGACCGAAGAGAGTCTGCCAAGCGCCGCGCCAACCGCCCACCGCGGGCCGACCCCGGACGGTCTGCCGCCCTCGTCCTCCAGCCAGGCGGACACTGATTCGGAACCGCAGCTCAACGCGGCCCTGACCCAGGCTGCCCGCTACGCCGCCGCCCGCGGCGCAACCAAAGTCCTGGTCCTCCCCACCGACATGCCCAACCTGACAGCCGCAGATGTGCGCACGATGGCCTCCCCCCGCGGCCGTGCCCCCCAGATCATCATCGCCCCCAGCCGCGACGGCGGCACCAACGCGCTCATGCTCCAGCCGGGCCAGGCAATACCCTTCGCCTTCGGTCGCGACAGTTTCCAACGCCACCGGCACTTGGCGGAAAAAGCGGGCATCCCAGTCCGGGTTGTCGAGTCCGACTCCCTGCTCTTCGACATAGACCTGCCCGAAGACTACCGTCTTGTCTTCAACAGCTGTGGTTAGGTATCGTTCGACATTCTAAGAAGACGAATCAAAATGTGACAAAAACAGGACGCCTGCGGGCAGAATCGGACCGTTTCTCACCTGATTCTCGTGTTCCACCACCATGATCCGCGGCGACTACAAAACGTATTCTTCAAGCCCCTCCGCGGATCAAAAAAGGTGTTCTTCGTGACCCTTAGCGCCCCTTCGCGGATGAAAAGAGGTGTTCTTCGCGGCCTTCCGTGGATAGCCCACACTCTGATCCTTCATATCTCAATTCAGACAACGTCTACCCAATAATTCGGGTCAGACCAGCGCCCGAAACGACCTTGACACATAATGCTATTTTCCTTATGATCTCCCCAGAGAGGCAGCCGTCACTGTCTACAGATCGTTCAGACCAAAGCTGCCCAAGGGTTAACCCAGCACACCGCATCGGATTCCTCAGATAAACCCAAGACTCATCACACGATTGCAACCTGTGCCGCCAGTGGACAGTGGAATTTATCCAGAAACTGCTAACCACTCGCCACCCAATTTAGCGCGATATGCTCTGCCCATGCCGAGGTCCGACGACGGCGGCGGAGAAAAAGCTTTCACCCGCCAGGCAATCGCAGCAAATCGATCATGAACTTTCCTTCTTTTGCACGAGCTTCCATTCCGGGCACGTTGCGCGGAAGGAGCCAGCTCAATAGTCTCGGCAGTTTCCTGTTGAGGGAGCCCCAGGTCCTCCTCACGGTTGCATTGGTCGTGTTGACCGGTGTCTTGAACCCGCGTTTCCTGACAACCCGCAATCTGATTAATGTGCTCCGCCAGTCGTCGATCAACGGCATCGTGACTGTGGGCGTCTGCTGGATGATGATCAGCGGAAGTTTTGACCTTTCCGTCGGCGCAATCGTGTCGCTGATCAGCGTGACCATGGTCGCCATGCTCGAGGGAGGCGCCGGCATCGCCACCACCATCATCTTCGGCCTTGCCATCGGACTCGCAGCAGGCATATTCAACGGTTTTCTGGTCGGCAGGTTGAAAGCGAATCCCATGCTTACCACCCTGGGCACGATGACGATCTTCCAGGGAATCGCCCTGCTTAGCGCCGGCGGCTATTACTACAGAGTTCCTCGTAACAGTCCATTCCTTCTGATTGCGGATGGATTTATAGGCCCGTTTGCGGTTCCCACAATTATCTTCCTCGTTCTTGCGCTGATCATGCACCTGATATTGTCGGAAACGTCACTGGGCGCCAGGGTGTATGCGATCGGGGGAAATGAAGATGCGGCCAAGTTGGCAGGTGTGCGAGTCCCCCTGTACCGGACGCTGATGTATATCGCGACCGGTGTTTGCTCCGCCGTTGCCGCCATGGTTGTCAGCGCGCGAGCCGGCTCCGGCAACTATTTCATTGGGCTGAACTACGAGTTTCATGCCATTACGGCATCTGTCCTGGGTGGAAACTACATCTTTGGCGGCAGAGGCAGCGTTGCCCGCGGAGTTTGGGGCGCCATCCTCGTCGCTATGCTGAACAATTCGCTTACAATCCTCGGATTTGAGCCGGCAACACAGTTGGTTGTCCAGGGCGTTGTAACCGCTGGCTTGGTCGCCATTCAGGTAATGGGCAGGGAGAGGAAAACCGAGACGGAACCGGTTTGAAACCGGGTTGCGCTGCGCTTCGCAAGGGTACCGTGCCCTCCTTAGCGAACCTGCTGCGAATTCACGAGGTCTTACATGGGCGAAAATCCAACACCTGAAGGTCAATCTACGGTCTTGTCCGAGCCGGGCGGAGACGCATCCCAGAGGCGCGCGGGATGGCCGCCGAGAAGATCGGGGGAACTCCTTCAGTGGCTCATCGAGTACCGCGCCTTTGTCCTGCTCGGGATTGCACTCACGTATGCGGTTCTGTTCGTTCCGTTCTTCGCCTCGGAACGCAACATCACCCAGATGACAACGCAGTTCTCGATTGACGGGATCATTTCTATTGGTCTGACCATCCTGATGATCGCTTGGGGAATCGACCTCGGTGTGGGCGCCACCCTGGCACTGGGGGGCGTGGTCTTTGCTCTGACCCAGGATCTGGGCGTTCCCTTGGCAGCTCTGCTTGGCATTCTGGCGGGAGCCGGTGTGGGGATTGTCAATGGCTTCGTTGTAACCAGGATGAGAGTCAATTTTTTCATCGCCACGCTCTCGACCATGGTCGTGGTAAAGGGACTGACATTCATCATAACTGACGAAACGACGATTTACGGCCATGCAGAGGGGTTCGGCTGGATGGGGTCGGCCAAGTTATGGATCTTCGAGTTTCCCGCCCTGGCTTTTTTTGGTATCGGCATCATCGCCCATCTGATCATGACGCAGACCAGCCTGGGCACCTACTGGTACGCCATCGGCGGCAATTCGGATGCATCGCACCGGGCCGGCCTGAACGTGAAATTTCTGTTTGCGCTTGCCTTCGTGGTGGCCGGCCTCTGCAGCGGAATTGCCGGCGTCTTGCTGGCATCCCGTGCCGTAAGCGCAAATCCCGGCGTGGGGAGAGACACAGCCCTCTTTGCAATTTCCGCCACCGTTATCGGCGGCACATCTCTATTTGGAGGAGTAGGCAACGTCCTGGGGGCCGTGGCCGGTGTCATTCTTCTGGGTGTAGTCCGTAACTCGCTTAATCTTCTCGGCGTCAGCGCATACTGGCAATGGGTGATCCAGGGCATCATCCTGGTTTCCGTTGTGATTTCGGATGTCTACATGAACCGCAGTCGCCGAACGGCCTGACCGTTGCCGCAAAAAACGTAGTGATAGGAGGGCCTATGGATGAATTAGAACGGTGATTTGGAGCAAAGAGTCTGCTCCGTAGTTCAGGATCTTGCATACGCCTGTAGTGTTCTTGGTAACAGCGCTCATATGCAAGGACACACCAAGGACTGGAAACTTAAACGCAAAATCGCTCGCTCCAGATGTGACATCGATTTGCATGAGCAGTTTAATCAGAATTAAGGAGAAAAGAGATGAGAAAGCATTTCATAGTCGTAATCGCTATGCTGGTCCTCGCATCCCTGTTTACAGCCTGCGTTATGCCTGATGGGCAGATGGTGGCGACGGATGGGGCAGCCGCGGAGGTGCAGACGGAAGCCAAAGATTGGCCTTTGGCGCAAGACCTGCGCATCTGCCACATCATTGAACTGGGGCACCCTTACTCTACGGCCAAAGTCACTTTGGCGGAAAAGGAGGCCAATGTCTTCGGTTTCCAATATGATGTCTACGACACGCAGGGGGACATACCGAACGAGATTCGCCTGATCGAGGACTGCATCACCAAGCAGTACGACGTGATCGCCCTGGTTCCCTATGACATGTCAGCGCTCAACGATGCCCTCAGAGAGGCACAGGAAGCCGGGATCCCCGTGATCGCCGAAGGCGCCGATCTTGACGAAGAGGGCCTGGGCTACGTGAACACGATGATCGGCTCGTCGGGCTGGGCAGAGGGCGCGACGGCCGGCATGGCCGTATGCCAGGCCCTGGAAGACGGCCAGGGTTGGGTCATCATCGAAGGGGCCACCGGTCATGGCCTTGTGCCGCAGCGCTCTTCCGCCCGTGAATACGTCGCCGAGAACTGCCCGGGCAGAGAACTTGTCGCCGTGGACACCGGCATGTGGAACCGCGAAGAAGCGCGCACCGTAATGGAGAACTACCTGACCGCCTACCCAGACCAGATCCACATGGTCTACTGCCATAACGACGACATGTGCCTGGGCGCAGTCAGGGCCATCGCAGAGGCTGGTCTTGCCGACAGCATCAAGGTGCTTGGCGTTGATGGTGGCGCCGCGGAGGTGTACGATGCCATTCGCGACGGCACCATGTGGGGCACCGTCCTGAATGACGCCTCGTTCATCGCCGTCAAGATCATCCAGTCCGCCAGAGACCTGGCCGAGAATCGCCCGGTGATCTTCTGGCAAACTTCGCCGGCCGTTCTGATTACCGAGGAAAACGTGGACAACTTCCCCGATCTGTGGTAATCGGCTGAACCAGGAGTGGGAGATGTCCTCTCTTCTCCCGCTCCTTTACGCACTCCTATCAGGAGGAGGACCTTGGAAAGCAACTATATTGTTGAAATGAAGGGCATATCCAAGCAATTTGGCAGCGTTCAAGCGTTGAACCAGGTGGACCTGGAGTTGCGGGAAGGCGAGATTCTTGGGCTGGTAGGCGACAACGCGGCCGGAAAATCGACGCTGATGAAGATACTCAGCGGCGCGCACGTCGCCGACAGCGGGCAGATCTTCATAAATGGCGAGGAAGTGTCGATTCGCGATCCCCGCGACGCCCGCAGCAGCGGCATCGAAATGATCTACCAGGACCTGGCCCTGTGCAACAACCTCGACGTCGCACGCAACATCTTCCTCGGCCGCGAATATACAAGAGGCCTGCCGCTACTTAGTATCCTCGATAAGAAAAAAATGTATGCCGAATCTGCCGCGCTGCTCAAAAGGTTGAATATCAATATCAGTTCCCCCAGGTTGAAGGTTGAGAGGATGTCCGGCGGCCAACGCCAGATGGTGGCCGCCGCCAAAGCGATTGCCTTTGACGCCGGCATCCTGCTGATGGACGAGCCTACCGCGGCGCTGGGCGTTCGAGAAGCCAACACCTTGTTGCGTCTGATCAAGGACCTGCGGGATGACGGTCATTCCATCGTCCTGATCACACAGCGTATTCCCGATATTTTGGCCATCGGCGACCGTGTCATGGTCCTCAAGGGAGGGCGCAGGCAGGGAATCCTGAACGTCTCTGAAGTTGGATTGGATGACGTTGTTGAGCTGATTGTCAGAGGCCGCGCGGGAGAAGATTCCGAAGAAGATGCAATGGAATACCTCTCATTCGGATAGTGTATTTTCTCAGCCAAAACCACCCCTGACTCAGGCGTGGCAGGTGTTTCACTCTCTCCTCACTTCTCTTCACACCTATCCTCAATCAATCGCCGCAGTCTCTGACCACTGACCACTGACCACTGCAGTTCCGGGCGGTCGGGCCTTCGGCCCTCCCTTGTGCAGGGGCTCCGCCCCCGCAACGCCCCCGCCTGGCTAGCCACCTTGGCGGCGCGGTGCCAGCTGTGTGTCATGCCGCCAGTATGCCCCGCCCAGCCCGGCCCAGCACGCCAGCAGGCCAGCCACCGCCACGCCGCCAGGTGCTCGACGCCAGCTTGACGCGCCGCAACCGCCAGAAGCAAGCACGCCCAGCCGCCGCATCCCCAGCCGATCGCCATGCCAGCCAGCCAGGCAAGCCCGCCCCCGGCCTGGCTCGCCCCGCATGTCCCCCAAACCGGTCCCGAATCCCCTGGACAGTACTGGAGGCCGCGTTGGATACTCGGTGGACGCTCTCCCGCATCCGCGCCCGCAGCCGATGTACCCTTGTCCATTTACACATCTGTGCCTTTGCACATCGGCACCATCTGACAGGAGTCCCCCCATGTCAAAACAGAACCGCGAACGTCTGCACAGCATCGAAGAACGGCTCGACCGCCTGGAGGCGCTCGTCGACACACAGCCCGCGCCCGCCGACGGCGCTCTCGACCGCATTGAGCGCCAGCTTGCCCGCATTGAGCGCTACATCGCCGGCACGGCCACGCCGCTCGACCGCGCCGAAGCATCGATCGACGGCAGGCAGCGGCAGGGCGAACGCGACGACACGATGGCCGAGATAAGGCGCGAGCGCCGCGAAACCCTGGCCAGGCTTACCGCCGCCGCAAATAAGATCACCGATCAGGCGTACGGCGACCCGGACGACGGCCGCAGCCAGGCTCTGCTGACATGCACCGACGACCTTCTCTCCGATCTTAAAGGCGAGCTGGGCCTGTTTCGCGCCTACGTCGCCGGGCGCCTGGGCAACGCGGACGACGCCCGCAACAAAGCGTTGCTGGCCCATACCGACGACCTCGTCTCCGACATTAAAGACGAGCTGAACGCGTTTCGCGCCGCCGTCGCCCGGCACCTACGCGCCGCCGACGACGATCCCCCGCCGGCATAAAGCGGCCCTGCCCGCACGCCTGCCCTGCCGCCCACAAGTTGAAGGAGCCATCGATGCACGCGCACGACAATGACAATGAAAAAGCCCGCCAGCTGATTGCCGCGATGCAAACGCTCAGGCTAGCGACCGAGCTCAGCATCGCCGCCCCGCCCGGCCAGCTTGACGCCGCATCTCTATCCGATCGCCAATGCCAGCCCGGCCCAGCACGCCGCCGCGCCGCAAGCCACCCTAAAAACTGACGACGGACAACCGCGGCGCGTACCAGCGGTCCGGGTACAGCGTCGCCAGGCACTCGGTCGAATCCTCAAGGAAGACGACCGGCTTTTGGCGCACGCCGGGAAAGCATTCAGTCCACGACTGCACATGGCCGTCGGCGTCGCCGGCCGCGACGAACCAGTCGGGCGGGATCGTGCGGTAGCCGCGCTCGATGATTTGAGCGCCGGACAGGTGCAGGTCGAGCAGTTTCTCCGCGATTGTGTTCATGTGTAACTCCAGTGGTCAGTGGTTAGTGGGGCCTTATGCTAGTTGGGAAAGGCCAATTTATTGACTTGCAGGTAGCCACGTACGCCCAATAGCCGGTTGATATAGATGCATAAGGTGTGGGCAGTTAACTTGGTGTAGATGCGTGTACACAAGCCCCAGAAAGTGTGGGCGTGGTTGGTTTCAATCGAGAACTGTGCGCTCAGTTGACTGGTGACCGTTTCGATGATTTGGCGGACCGAGTTGTAGAGGCGACGTGCAGATGCTGAGATCTGTTTTCTCTGATTGCTGCGCGGAAAAATGACACTTTATCCGCTTATAGAGCTTGCTGTATAAGCTGGCAGATTTCAGGACCGGCCTGCATTACTCTTTCTCTTTCTGAAGTTCAGAAGCGCAATCCCAGAACCATTGAAGGTGAGGTGGAACTACTGGAGCCTCATCTCCAGGCCTTGTATTCAGCCATGCTTCCGAATATGCAGCTGTTTCTCTGGCAAGGATGATGCTCTTTTCAGAAAACCCGAATTCCCGCGCACCGTCCTCATCGAAAATTATTTTGTCTTCAGTCATTGACATGAAGAGACCGTCCATTTTTGACAAGTCCAATGACCGCTCTTTGAAGTTTATGCAATCTTCATCCGGCGGCATTGGGGTGGGGATCAGCAAGGGAAACGTTGTGCTTGGTGTACACCCTGCCATCAGAATCGCTAACGTCAACAATCGAACTAGGACTTTCACTTTACACTCTCCGTGAGTTGATGAGTTTGGTTGCTCAAATTGCTTAGTAAACCATTATGCTGAAAGAAGTTGTAAACGTATAGTGAACAGAAAACTCGTGCGCACCTAATCTCAGGTGCAGTGTAGTAGGTGACATGAGCAGGTTAGTTCAGTTAGACCGCGAGCAACGAAAGCGATTAGACCAAGAGGACCTGGTCGAACTGAATCTGGTTCTGCAGCGGCAATAGGAGCCAGGCAACGAAAGGACAGACTTATGACTGCCAAGCATCGTAACCGCTTCTGGGTGATCGTCTCGATTACCGCTCTATTGCTCACCGCCTGCAATCCCATCCCTGCGGACCCCGACATGCTTACCAGCGTTCCGGCGCCGCTCCCCGCCCCTGAGCGAGAGCCCATGCAGGCAAGCCTCCACGACTTTGCCTTCGTCATGGCAGACGTCGAAGTCGGCGAGATCGAGCCAGAACTCTACGCGGACGCCATCCTCAAGCTCCGTGACTGCATGGAGAGCGAACCTATTGAAGGGGTGGACGGCCCGTACACGCCCGGTCAGAAAGCGGCGATACAGTGGATTGGCATCGTGACAGCGATTTCCTATTACGCTTTCGAGGAAGACCTCGATCTGGGCGCCCCTACTATCTATAACAGCTTGGTAGCGTTCACAGAATCCTGTTTGGACGAATAGTAGTGGGGAGTGTAAGGCGCGCTGGCGCCGGCCACCCGCCGCGCCTACCGCAGCCAAGCGGCAACTGCCTGCAAAAGGAGAGACAAAATGAAAAAGTATGTGAAATGGATTTCGACTCTGTTGGTGATTTCTGTTCTGTCTGCCTGTGTTCCCATTCCACAGGAACGGCCGCCAACGCCCGCGATAGAAACTGTGTTAGAGACTGTGATAGATCTGAGAAGTCTATCCAGTGCGATAGCGAAAATACATTCCGTCAAGAACTCAGACGAGCTGTATTATCGCTTGGCCGAACTAGAAAACTGCCTTTATCAGCCCCCGATTGCTTTCAAACAAGCCTTTACCGACAAAGAGACAGAAAGGATACTCATATACATGATAGGCTCTGTCCACGCAGCTGCGCTTGCTAAGCGTAAGCAAGACGTTAAAGACGGGAAGCTGGATAGCCTTCACAACTCTGACGACGACAGCAGAGAGGACAAGCTTCTTCAAGAAATTGGCTGGGCCATAGAAAGGTGTCGCGATTTTTAGATCTACGGTGTTTAGGCCGGCCTTTCACACAAGCGAGATAAACCATGCAACTAACACGTCTCTCTCTTATGAAACCATAGGAATAAACACCATGTTGAGACAGCTTTTGATCGCCGGGCTCGCGATACTGCTCACCGCCTGTGTGCCCATACCGCAGGAGACGCCGGATGTATCGTCGCAGGAGCCGCCCAAAACAGAAGCATCGCCACAAGCGTCACCAAATGACAACGAATGTTTCGAAGGTCAATTAGTCATACTGCCAGGGCAAAGCGTAGAGGCGCCGACTTCAGACGAATTGCCCGATTACGTAGATATTGTCGGCGTGAGTTCCGATCTGGATGGCGAAACCTTGTTCGCGACTTTTCACCTCCGTGACATTCCCGAAGAGCTGGACCTCAGCCCAGAGGACGCGAAAGTCAACCGAGCTGAATACAGCTTGGTCGTGTTTATCAGCCTGGAATATACTCCCGATGATGAATTCCCCAGGACTGATTATGTTCTTGGAGCCATTTTTAGCTGGGAGAGGCCTACGCAAGAGACGACCGGCAAAGTGGACGAAGCCGCAACCATGCTTCTTGCCGCCGTGTGGGAAATCGATCCAGCTATCTACGAGGATTTGGAAGAGGATGAGGGAGAGGATGAGGAAGGCGTGCCATATACGCAACTGGAAAACAAGGTCGATGTGGTGATCTCCGATCAGGACAACACGCTGACTCTTGTGGGTCAAATCCCCGGCATCACCGACGAGTCCGCCCTCATATTTTCGAATCTCCAGTCCGAGTTTCCAACGACGATGCATGTTAATCGCGATTATGTGCCGTGCCAATCGGGTTGAATGGGAAGCTAAAGTGAACAACGGGAGCGCTGGACCGTTGGGGAGATAGCTGCTATAGAGAGGTATCTCATATTTGCCGTGGTCGCCTCGGTCGGTTGAGGAGAGGTGCACCTAATTATCGATCTTCTGAAGGTCGCCAACTCAATCGACCAGTTCCGGCCGCAGCCGCTAGGAGCACGGCGTCGGCCAGGTCGTCTTGACCGAGACCGACGCCCCATGTACGAGATTGTTCTGCGAAGTGCTGGAAACAGGGACGTCCAGGGAAGCCATACCAGAGGAAACTGAGGCCGACGAGAGGGGTTGAAACATGAATCGGTTCGGAAGAACAACTGTCTCGCGGGTCATTCTGATCGTCGTTCTCTGCGCGATATTCAGATTCGTCGTCTTGGGACTGGACAATATAGATTGTAGTGGATCATTCAGGCAGTTCCTTTTCGTTTGCGATATGGGTTTCTTCGTCCTTCATATCCTGATTTTGGCGACGGTTTTGGCAGCTTTTGTTGCTTCCTACATTACGCTCGCCGATAAGCGGGATCGAATTGCGGGCTTCGCGACAATCCTGCTGATACCGGCCGTGGTGAATGCCCTGTTGCGGGTCCTGGATTATGGGCTCTTAAATTGCGAAGGTGATGGCTCTTACATCAATGAATCGAGTTGCATTGTGTTGTATGCCCAGTTGATTTTCCTCTCACTCCCGACACTGGCTGCCATCATATTCGTGTTGGTTAAGGGCTGGAGGATCCTGATATTCTCACGTAGCTACTAAAGTACAAAAGCAAAACCGCCGCGATCGGTAACGGCTAACCCTCACGGGAAGGAACCTCCAGTGTTCCTCTACATCTTTAGACCCAACAATCCCAACCCCGAAAGACCGCCAAGTCAACCCACAACGATCAGAAGCCTCGTCAATGACTTTTTTTACCAAACCCATCCCGCTACCGATCTGGCTCTGGAACATTCTGGTCATCGCAATCTATCTGGGCGTCATTGTGTTCGTCCTCCAATTCGCAGCCGTAATCCTGGTCGGAGTCATGTCCTTGTTTTTCAGCTGAGCACCGTACTCAGTGATACGTTGCTCTCCCGCCCATCTTTCGCTGGCAGGCGTTCTAACTCGCTGAGGGGGAAATATGGACAAGTCCGAACTCTTCAGATCCCTGAAGTTTTGGCTGGGCGTTTGTAATCTTCCTGGTTTGCTGGTGTTTTTGGCCGGCGACCTGGCGTTGATTTTGATTCTCATTTTCTTGTCTTCCCGCTGAATCGTCTGCTTGGGCAGTAAGTCCTTGCTCAGCCCTTGCCCGCTCGATGAGGCATTGGGAGACTCCAATACTGATGAAACCTCAGGAGACAGAACCATGTTCGGGAATCTGCTGATTGCCGGGCTCGCGATACTGCTCACCGCCTGTGTGCCCATCCCAACCGAAGAGCCGCCAACGCCTGTCCCCACTCCACAAATGCAGGCCAGCCTGGATGATTTTGCGTCGCTCTTCGCCGAGATAGATTTCTCGAATACGGACGATGCCGATATCTCAGAGGAAGAATACAAGAACGCAATTCTTGAACTTCAGGATTGTTTAATGTCCGGGGCGACTCCCGAACAACTGCAGCGCTGGACCGCTGGAGAGGTTGCTGCTATCGAGTGGTACCTCATATTTTTCGTGCTCGTCCCGGACAAAAGGGAAGATGTGCACCTGATTATCGATCTTCTGGAGAAGGGAGCAACCGATTGCCAGGCAGGAGCATGGGACTGACGACGTGTCCAGATCCTGAGCGGACCTCGATTTGAGCGCAGCTGCGGAGTCGACGCCCCCGACCCGGCCCACGAGATCGTAGCTCATGGACATTCCCGATTCTGTCACAACGCCAACGCAAAACCTGATACCGAGCCGCAGCGCCCCCGCTGACATCGTGCTCAGCGAAGCGGACGCCGACGCCATCTAGGCCGCCGCCGCCTTCCTGGCTGCCCGCGCCCAGACCAGCTCGCCGGCAGCGACCGAAAAAGGTGCCGCCAGACCTGGACTCTTCAACCTCATTGGTATATTCTGAAATAGTAGTCAGATTTCACAATCGCGCCCAGCGCTGCAACCAGAAGCCCCTACCCCCGCAGGAACAAAAACATCATGGCCGAAGATCGCCTCGACCGCATCGAAAGCAACCTCGAACGCTACGCCGAAGAATCAAATCAACGCATGACCCGCCTCGAGCGTTTCCTTGCCAACTTTTCCAAAGACGTCGCCCGCAACGCCGCAGACGCCAACGAACGACTGGACCGTATCGAAAAGCTCGTCGCCCGCAACGCCCAACAAATCCAATTTCTGCGGGATTTGACACAAGGCCATATCTCACAGCCCGCGCCGCCCGCACACTCAGACTAACACCAGTGATCAGTGGTCAGTTAAGGTCGCAAGCTCGCAAGCTAGCTGGCTGCAGTTTACTGACCACTAACCACTAGCCACTAGCCACTGACCACTGCAGTTAGAGGAGCCCCCCATGGCCACAACCAAACGCCTCGGCCGCCCTCCCAAAAAACCCGAAGACCTGCGCACCGCCGGCATCCTCGTCAAAATGACACAGGACGAGCACGCCACCATCCTCGCCCTCGCCAAACATACCCGCCGCCGCGCCGCATCCCCAGCTCGCCGATCTCGACCGAAATAGGTGCCGCCAGACCTGGACTCTTCAACCTCACTGGTATATTCTGAAATAGTCGTCAGATTTCACAATCGCGCCCAGCGCTGCAACCAGAAGCCCCCACCCCCGCAGGAACAAAAACATCATGGCCGAAGACCGCCTCGACCGCATCGAACGCAACCTCGAACGCCACGCCGAAGAGTCAAATCAACGTATGACCCGCCTCGAGCGTTTCCTTGCCAACTTTTCCAAAGACGTCGCCCGCAACGCCGCAGACGCCAACGAACGCATGGACCGCACCGACAAGCAAATCGCCCAACTATCCAGCGAAATAAGCTTCCTGCGGGCAGCCGTGCAAGGCCATGCCTCGCAATCCACCCCACCCGCACATCAGAAATAACCACAGCCCGGCACGGGCCCCTCACGCCCGCCGCGGCCGCCCACCCCTGCCGCCCGGACAAACCAAAACGAAAACCCTCCTCATAAAAATGACCCCGGACGAACACCAAGCCATCATGCAGCTCGCCAACCTCCTCGACCGCCGCGCCGGCGAAATCATGCGCACTGCCGCCCTCAACAAAGCAAAACGCCTCGGCATCCACATCAACGCCGACAGCTGACACGCCGCCAACACCAGTTGTCAGTGGCGAGTGGCCAGTGAACTGCAGCCAGCCAGCGACCTGGCGGCCTTAACTGATCACTAACCACTGACCACTGACCACTGACCACTGCAGTTCGACACCCCCCGCAACGCCCTCCTCCAAAACCACGCCTCACCGACCGTTCGGCGTAATTCCAGCTGTGCGGCTCATCCAAAGTGGCGGCTGCCAGTAAATGCACGATGAGATTACCTGAATGGCGGCGGGGATGAAGGGCTGGTCAAGACAGGCCCCGAATTCGCCTTAGTAGCTCCTGCATAGGAAGGCAAAACTGACGCTGTCCGCCCCCCCAATTGCTTCCAGGAAAAGAACAGTCAATCACGTCTGATGTGAATCCCAACAGGGACCAAGGCAAGAGCTTGCGCGTGCGAGTGGGGTTACTAAAAACCAAAAACCAGAAACGAAAAACTATCAGTTAAGCGCCTCCGACCCGCAGGCGGAGCGATACCCGCAGGCCGCGCAGCGCGGTGGCTCACTGTGGCTGCGCGGCACATCCGGCGCGCGACGCGCCTGCCGGATCTCCGCAGCCGTATCCAGCACCCGACGGCGCAACTCGTCTGTGTACGGAATCTGTAGCGTGGCGTCGGCGTAGCGCAGCAGACCGTAAGGGGGCGCAGCGTCGAAGTTATCCTCCACCAGCAGACAGTATGTCGCCAGTTGCAGGATGTGGCTGGCGTAAGGCTGGGCCGGGCGGGCGCGACTCTTGACCTCCACAGGGACGACGAAGCTCTTGCCTCCGTCGCGCGTCTGCACCAGATAATCGGGGCGCCCCACCAGTCCGTAGCGGCGGCTGCGCAGCGGTCGCTCCGTCTCCTGCCACTCTCCCGTGTCCCGGTAAAGCACCGCGCCCGCCGGCAGCCCGCTGCTCTGCCGTTGACGGCGTCCCAGCCACAGCAGCAGACCGCCCAACACCGCCAGCAGGAGCGCGAAAAGCCCGGGAATTGAGAAAAGAGAGAACATCGTTCAGACTCTTGCAAGTGCCCAGCGGCTACCGTCGCAAAAGCCTTCGTCACGCCTCACTCCTGCTCTCCCTCCTCGCTTTCTGCCGGCTGGTTCTTGCACAGAATCTCCCAATTACCCCGCTGGCAGACCTCATCCTTCTGGTTCAGCATCTCCATTTTGAAGGTGACCACGCCGCCGCCCATGCGCCGCATCGGCTTCTTCGCGCGCACCGTCGCCCGCAGCCGCACCGTGTCCCCGATCAGAACAGGCCGGCGGAACTGCCATTCCAACTGCATGAAGGCCTGGACAGTGCCCTCCATAAAGCCCATCCGCACCGCCAAGCCACTGGCGATACTCAGCACCAGCAGCCCGTGGGCGACCCGTTCGCCGAACATCTGCTCCCGGCTGTAGTGCGCGTCAGTGTGGATCCGGTTCCAGTCGCCGGACAGCGCGGCAAAGTTGACAATATCGACCTCGGTAACCGTGCGGCCGACACTCTCGCAGCCATCACCGACCGCAAACTCCTCAAAATAAAGCCCCATCGGGGGCTGCATCGCTCGCGTACCCATAAGCTCGCCCTACCTCCCCAAAGTCTCCAATCCTCAGTGATCTCCTGCGTTAGCAGCAGTTACTGACCACTGCCCACCGACCACTGACCACTGCCCTTACACCTTGACCAGCATCTTGCCCAGATTTTCGCCATGGAACAGGCCGATGAATGCTTCGGGCGTGGACTCGATGCCTTCAAGGATCGTCTCCTCCCATTTGAGCTCTCCCTCCCGCATCCATCCGGAGACATCGCGCAGAAAGTCGTCGCGGCGTTCAAGATGGTCCGACACGATAAAGCCCTGCATCTTCAGCCGGCGCCCAATCATCAGGGCCAGGTTTGCCGGGCCGGGCTGGGCAGACGTGGCGTTGTACATGCTGATCATCCCGCATACAGCGATGCGGCCGGAGTTATTCATATACTGGAGAGCCGCCTCCAGATGCACGCCTCCGACATTCTCGAAATAGACGTCGATACCGTCCGGGCATGCCTTCTTGAGCTCGCGCCGGAGATTGCTTGTCTCCTTGTAATTGATCGCCACATCCACACCGGCGACCTCCTCCAACCAGCGCGCCTTGACCTGTGAACCGGTTGAGCCCACCACGCGGCAGCCCTGAATCTTCGCGATCTGGCAGACCTCGGAGCCGACCGCGCCGGCCGCGCCCGAGACGAACACCGTCTCCCCCGGCTGCGGTTGGCCGATGTCCAGCAGGCCGACATAGGCTGTCATTCCCGGCATACCCAGCACGCCCAGGTAGCTCTGGAGTGGCGCCAGCGACGGATCCACTTTTGTCAGGTGGCGCGGCTCGGCCAAGGCGTATTCCCGCCAGCCGAACATATGCAGGACGAAATCACCCTCCGCGAACTGGTCGCTGGTCGAGCTGACTACTTCGCCCACCGCGCCGCCGGTGAGTGGTTCATCCAGCCCGAAAGGAGGTGTGTAGCTGCGCGTATCCCGCATCCGCCCGCGCATGTAGGGATCCACAGAGATAAATCGGTTGCGCACCAGCACCTGGTCTGGATGGCTGGGCGTCGGCACTTCGACGCTGACGAGCGCAAAGTTGTCCGCGGTCGGTAACCCGTGCGGACGGCTGCGAAGATGGATTTCACGGCTGGTAACAGATGTCATTGGTCGCCTCGGATAATGGTGGGCCAGTGGCAAAGAAACAGTCTCGTTTGTCACCGAAAACAGATGGAAGATTGGCTTATTCTGCTGCATTGGCGGGAATGCGCAAAATTTGGGACACAATTGCAGTCCTTGCGTACTGCATAACGTTGGCAGCAACCGAGGAGGGCGCAGACCTATTGCAACGAACTGGGACAAAACCGCGAGAGGCTGCCTGAAACGGGTAGGGGCGCCCGCTCGCGGTCAATCCCCGCGTGCACGATGAAACCAACAAAACATGACGAAGATACATATCCCCCAAAGGTCTATCCCCCTTGCGAGGGCACCCGACACCGCGAAAATTACACATCGACTGTGTAATTTCTTCCCCCCCCCAATTCGAGGCCACCCAAAGCAGTGGAATTACACATCGACTGTGTAATCTTTCTCCCCCAATGCGAGGAAACCTAAAGCAGTGGAATTGCACATCGCCTGTGCAATTTCTCCCCCCTTGCGAGGAAACCCAAAGCAGTGGAATACACATCAGCTGTGTAATTTCTCTCCCTGCGTCTGCTAGGGCACCTCCGACCCGGGTGCGGTCCCGATGTGGGGTCACCCAGACTTACCGCTTCCGCAGCCATGTTTTTGCCCCCCCGCAAATGCCGGTAGGGGCACCCCTTGTGGGTGCCCTTGTTCGTCCCTTTAAGGACAAGCAGCCGAGGTGACCCGCGCCGGCGCCTGTCGCCCTGCCCGCTGTCGCCCCCTGGCCCATCCTGTGATCAGGCCCTGAGGCCTATCCCGCCCCAGCCCTCCGCAAATGCCGGTAGGGGCACCCCTTGTGGGTGCCCTTGCGCCACCTGACCGTCACGCAGGGAAAATAGCGAAGGTAGTCCTCAGTATTGCCGGTAGGGGCGTCCTGGGGGCAGTCCGAATCAGGGGTCACTCAGATTGACCGGCTGCGCAGCCTGGTCTATTGCCCCGTAGGCATACGAGAACTCACCCCCATTTTGGACTGCACCACCGAGGATGCAGGCAAAGCCCACCGCGCAGAAACGTAGTATAATGACACGATGGCTGAGGCGACCCCGCAGAATGGGTCATTGAAATGATGGTTTTCCCAGACCTATAACCGCCGACAGCACCCGAACCGCCCGCGTTCTCTCGCAAACGGCGAGGGTAAAATAAGCTCGACCAGGAGCGAACCGATGCCAAACGAAGTAGCTGTTACGAGCGCCGAACTGTATGCGCGCGCCAAGGCCATCCAGCCCCGGATCCGCACGTGGCGCCGCACGATTCACCAGCACCCGGAGTTGACCTTCACCGAACATCGCACCGCCGGCTATGTCAACAAGACGATGCTGGACCTGGGGATCGAGACGCAGACGGAGGTGGCCAAGACCGGTGTCGTCGGCCATATCCGCGGCGGCGATGGGCCGCTCGTGGGGCTGCGCGCCGATATGGACGCCCTGCCGATCCAGGAAGAGAACGGCAGTGGTTTTGACAGCGAGCGGCCGGGCCTTATGCACGCCTGCGGCCATGATGCCCACACCGCGATGCTGATGGGCGCGGCGACTCTCCTCAAGGAGATGGCCGACGAGGGCCGCCTGCCCGGCAACGTGCGCCTGCTCTTCCAGCCCAGCGAAGAAGCCTCCGACGACGAGGGCAAGTCCGGCGGCATCCGCATGGTAGAGGAGGGCGCCCTCGAGGACGTTGACGCTGTCTTTGGCATCCATGTCGATCCCACGAAGGATCTTGGCATCGTCGCCAGCCGCTCCGGCCCGCTGATGGCAGCGGCCGATGAATTCGAGATCACCGTCAGCGGCGCCGGCGGCCATGCCGCCCGTCCCCAGGCCGCAAACGATCCGATCGTGCTGGCGGCCCACGCCGTGCACGCCATTCATCACATCGTCAGCCGGCGGCTGGACCCCCTCGAGCCGGGCGTCATCACCATCGGCCAGATTCACGGCGGAACCGTGAACAACGTCATTCCCGACAGCGTCTATCTGAACGGGACGATCCGCACATTTTCGCCGCAGGCGCGCCAGCTGCTGCAAGAGGAGCTGCGCCGGGCCTGCGGGGTCGTCGAAGCCATGGGCGGCAGCTTCGAATTGACGATAAAGAAGGGCTATCCGCCCACCGTTCTGGACCCGGAAGCGACGCAGGTTGCGCTGGACGCGGCAGCCGAGTTCCTGGGCGAGGAGAACGCGCCGCAGGCGCCAATGGTGATGGCCGCTGAGGATTTCGCCTACATGGCGCAGGCCGCGCCGGGCAGCTTTCTCCGTCTGGGAACGCACAACCCGGACTGGCCCCAACGTTACTTCGTCCACACTTCCACCTTCCGCATCGACGAGGACGCCCTGCCGATCGGCGCAGCCGCGCTGGCCGCGGCCGCGGTCAAGTGGATGCAGGAGAAACGAGCGAGAAGCGAGGAGTGAGAAGTGTGAAGCGAGGAGCGAGAAGTGAACGTTGGCTGCCATACACAACCCCTTTCGCAGTCGCGATGGTGTTCACTCTCTCCTCTCTCCTCTTCACTCTCTCCTCC
Organism: Caldilineaceae bacterium; assembly: GCA_965221345.1. Lineage (GTDB taxonomy): Bacteria > Chloroflexota > Anaerolineae > Caldilineales > Caldilineaceae > Bin5. The sequence goes on along the minus strand of CBDCSD010000002.1, from coordinate 999,854 downwards.
TGTTCAGCCCAACCACAGCCGCTCGTCTTTGGCGAACCGGTGTGGGCGGACGGCGAAACAAGCGCCTATCGGGTGACCAACCGGGAAGGCCGCATCGTCGGTACCGCCACCTTCCTGGTAGGCCGGCGGGTGGAGGATGACGGCTGGACGTTGACCCGGGAGATCAACGACGCCGGTGTGAGCGAGCTGGCAACGATCGAGATGCAGCCGGTCGGCTATCGCCCGGTCTCCAGCCATCTCGTCCGTACCTTCGGCGGCGGCAAGCAGGTGGTGGAGGCGCAGATCGAGGGCGCCCAGGTCGACATTGCGCTGACCAATCGCCAGGGCGCAACCGTGTATCAACGCGTGCAGGTTCCGTCGGATATACGCGACGAGCGCACATTGCTGCTGATTGTGCGCGCGCTTCCGCTGGCGCAGGGCTACGCTACCCGTATCAACAGTTTCTTGCCTGTCGCAGGTAAAATGGAACGGGTGGCCGTGCAGGTGCGGCGCAGCGAGAGCGTTACCGTCCCGGCCGGCTCGTTCGATACCTGGGTCGTCGAGCTGAAGTCCAACGACCGCACCACCAAGGCGTGGGTGGCGCAGACCGCCCCGTTCCCCGTCGTGAAGTTCATTGACGGACGTTCGCAGGCCACCTTTGAGTTGACCGGTTTCGAGTAGTCTGAGGAGAAACAAGGAAGCGAACCAATGGGCATGAAAATCGATCGCTTTACGTTGGGCATTATTCTCGGCGTGCTGCTGTTGGTCGTTGGCGCTGTCATCACGATAGCGTTCACCGGCGGCCGCGGCTGGCAGAGCGCCGACTATCTTAATGAGGATACGCCGGAAGCGGTAGTTCATGACGCGTTTCTGGCCTCTGTGCGCAATGAGCCGGACGTTGCGATGAGCCACTACTCTCGAGATGTTCTCGAAGATGAAGACAATGTGCGTTTCCGCGAGCGATTTACCTATTATGACTCGGGCCGCTCGGCGCGACGGCTACGCATCCTGAATGTGGACATAAACGAAGAAGGCGACAAGGCATATGTCTCTGTGGCGATCGACAACTACCGCCAGGGCGGCCTGTTTGACAGCGGCACATCGACCCATCGGCGCACCGTTCCCTTGGTGCGGGAGGATGGGGCGTGGAAGATCGACACAGACGATCTTTTCTATTGAGGCCAAACACCGAGGAGTGAGCCAAAAGAAGAGAGGACTGGGTGAACCCCTCTCTCTCCTGCAGTTCCTTTTCCTTGCCTTTGAGGGCGTAAACAATGACTGAGCAGACACTTACAGAGACGACCCGGTTAGCGATGATTCGCCGCCTCTATCTCTATCTTATCGCCTTCATCAGTCTGATCGCCGGGCTGGCTGCCGCCTACGACCTGATCGATGTTCTGGTACAGCAGTGGATCTCGGACGAAAGGGTTCTGGGGGTCTCCGCCTCCGACTCAGTGCAAAGAGCCATCGCTCGTCCGGGCGGCTTTCTGATTGTCAGCGCGCCCATCTTTCTCATCCATTGGCGGTATATCCGCCGCCTGGTTACCCAACCCGGTGAGACGCGCGCGGCCTTGCGCAAGCTGTTTCTCTACGCAGTGCTCGCTACCACAGCCTATGTCAGCGCCCGCGCCCTCTATCACATCATCGAAGGCAGCCTCGAACTCCTACTCGGCGCGACGCCGGCAGGGGAAGAACTGAGACCAGGTGGGTGGGTCGCCAATTTTTTCCACGCCGGCGTCCACCTGACGCTGTTTATGTCCTTCGCCCGTCTGCTCCAGGGGGACGGCGACCTGGGCGTCGAGTCAGGCTGGGCCGGCAGTTGGCGGCGCTTCTTTCTACTGCTTACCGGTCTGGTAGGGCTTGGCCTGCTGCTCACCGGCGCCGCCGACACCCTCAACCTCGTCTGGCGCGCCTTGCTGGAGCCGTTCGGCGACGCCGCCTTGGCGACCGTGGGCACTGGCTGGCGGGAGCGGGGCATCTCCGGTTCGCTGGCCGCCGTGCTGGTCGGCGGACTGGCCTGGCGGCTGAACAACCTCTACTGGAATGGTCTGATGACCACCCAGCCGCCCGAGGGCCGTATGGCGCTGCGGCGGCTCTATCTTTATGTCGCCACAGTTCTCGCGGCGGCCATCACGCTGGTTCCGGTGGCGATGTTGTTGAGACTGGGCGTCCTCTTTCTGTTTGGCGCGGCCGATACCGGCGATATCGACATCGATGATCTCACCACGCCCCTCGGCTTTCTGCCGGTGGGCGCGCTGGCCTGGCGCTGGCACTGGATGCAGGTTTCCGCCGAGGCGCAGCGCTATGGCGACTCGCGCGAGAGCGAGTTCGTCCGGCGGCTCTACTACTACGCCGTGGCCGCCACCGGTCTCTTGTTGTTGTGGATTGGGCTGGTCGATCTGTTGCGGGCGCTGCTGGATTTCGCCATCATCGGCGGGGCTTCGGCAGAGAAAGGCTTTCGCGCCCACCAACTCGCCTCCGGGTTGAGCCTTATCGCTGTGGGCGCGCCGGTCTGGTCGCTGCACTGGCGCACAGCCCAGCGCGTTGCCGAGCAGGACAATGAGTCCGGCCGCTCGGAGCGGGCGTCCTGGCCCCGCCGCGTCTACCTGTACGGCATCGCCTTGGTGGGCGCTCTGCTGATCCTGTTCGAGTTGGCGCAGGTCGTCTACCGCTTGCTCCTTTGGGCCTTGGGCGATCCCAACGCCGACTTCCTCGGCGCCGAGGCGTTGGACGGCCTCGTGCGTGCCGCCACCGCGGCCGCCTTCTGGGCGGTCCATCTTCTCGCCATCCGCAACGACAGCAGCATGGTGGATGCGGAGGCCGAAGCAGCGGCGCGTGAAGGCGAACAGAAGGAACGTCGCCGCGAGGAACTGGCAGCCCGCATCGAAAGCCTGGAGACGGAGTTGTCCGCCTTGCGCGCCGAACTTGTGGCGTTGGATGATGAGGAGCAGGGAGCGGGTGAAGAGGAGCGAGGAGAAGGTGAAGGTGAAGAGGAGCAAGGAGAAAGTGAAGAGGAGTGAGGAGTGAGTATCACTTCTCGCGTGCCAAGGGGTTTACTCAATTCTCGCTTTGGTCTTGGCGCGGGTAGCTTCGGCCGTGGCGCCGAGCAGTTGCAGCCGATCTCGATGAAGCGGTGGGCCTGCGACGGGTGGATTCTACTGAATTAAGTCCTGATCGGATACAGAGGATGCCAAACCGCTCCAGTTGGGCGGTCAGGGTCGGCAGGCTTTCCTGCACGGTCCGCCAGCGCACAAATTCACACGTAAAGCCGGGCTTATCAGACCACTGCCGGCACAGTTCTCGCGTGTGTGAGGTCCGCGCTGGTTACAGGACGCGCCCGTGACGGCAGCACAGTGGCGATCGCCACAGTCTCGCCATCCAAGGACATGAACTCCACAACAAAGGCTTCTTCATTTGGATGGATGTGGACGATAGCGCCGACATCGCCTGGCTTCAGTTCTTCCTCCTCGTCACCGACGACATCGGCTGTGAGCACGATTTGCTCATGTTCCTTGAACACCTCTCACCTCCTGCGCGGGTGCGCCGTAATGAACCTGGGATAGTCGCGCCCAAGGTCGCCCTGGGAAGCAAATGCTGCAGGGAATCCAGTTCGCTGGAACAGCCCAGACTTCGGCCTAACTCCCTACCCGGCGCCCGTGGCAAGCTCGAGAAGCCTCTGCACCGTCCTCCAATTTCGCGTCGTACTGGTTGTCGAAAGTCTGGAGTCGAAGTAGCTGTTGGTGAGTTTGCTGCGCGCAACACCATTCGGGCAGTGTAGGTAGATTTCACGACCCATCACCGCGAACTCGTCGCCTGGCGAGCGATCGGTGTCAAGCGCTTCAACATTGGCGCCGTCGGGTAGCTCCGCCAAAAACATGACGTGCAGTTTGTCTGCTTCCGCACCGGCTTCCACGAAAGGATTGGCCTGCACGATTTCCTGGAACTCCCGGGCCGTACGCGTTATTACGGGAATCCGATATCCGAAGCGACTTAAGATCGACGCGCCGACGATAGATGAGATCTCTTCTCCCCCTGGCGTCTCCGTTCGAAATACAACGTTCCCACTCTGAATATAGGTCCGAACGTCCTCGCAACCCGCATCCACGAACATTGCGGCGAGTTCCTTCATCGGCAGCCTGTTCTTGCCGCCGACGTTTATCCCGCGCAGCAGCGCAATAGTGACGCCTGTCGCGCTGCTCCTACCGTTTATAGTCATGTTCTCTTTGTGCCCTGTAGAGTCCAACGGCTATCACCCCAATCACAGAAGTCGTCCCACGCCAACGGTAACATTGTCTTCTTCCGGGCGCCAAACTGTAGCCGTACCTGCCCTGCTCCGCTCAGAGGTGTCTTAGCCATGACGGTTGCCATCCTGACAATCCCTTTATCCTGAAAATCCTGATTCAGACAAAGTCTGCCCAATAATCTGGGATGCACCTGTTCCCCTCTCTCCCTTTGCGATTCTGTCGCGTCGCACTAAAATGACCTGCACAGGAGATCGCAATAACGAATCCCTGCTTTTGTGCCGGAGAGAGAGGCTGTGAAAACCGTTACACTAACACTAACACTGCCGCGTGAGTTGGCTACGGAAGCCAGTCAAGCAGGTCTGCTCACCTCTGAATCCCTGGTTGCGCTTCTGAAACGTGAGGTGCGACAGCGCCGTATCAACAATCTGTTTGCCGCCATAGATCGGCTTGATCCGAAGAACACAGACATCCTCGACATTGACGAGATTTCCGCCGAAATCGCCGCCGCTCGGGCGGAAAGGCGCCAACTTGCAAACCTTTGCACAGTTGACGCAGGAAGCAAGCGACAACGACTTATTCGCCCATCTTGAGTGACAGATTCAGACTCATAAGTAAGACTGCGGACGAGAATCGGCGCTTCGTCAACGGAAGTCTTACCCTACCCCCCGCTGCATGATCGCGGCGTCCCTCCGTCTCACTTCACAATTATGTGCGGCCACCGCGTATCCTGACGTATACTCAGCAGGAAGGCAGATCGACCGCGCGCCCAACGCCCCGCAATGGAGACATGAACCATGCAGCAATCCCCCACGTATGTTGAACACATCGAACAGGCGCAGGAGCGTCTGGAAAGCCTCTTGCGTGATCATCAGGCCGAGGACCCCTTCGCACCCGTCACCGTCGTCGTGCCAACAACCTATGCAGGACTCTACCTGCGCCGCGATATCGGCAGGCGCGGCCTCGTCAACGTGCGTTTCATGCCCCTCGCTCGTGTCGCTGAACTGCTCGGAGCGCCCAGCCTGGCCGCCAAAGGCCAGCGGCCGCTCAAGCCCCCCATCGAATTCGCCGCCGTCCGCCGTGCCGCCAGCGAGGCCGCAGGCGAGCTCGAACCTTTCCGCACCCATCCCTCCTTCCACGCCAGCCTGCGCTCGACATTTCGCGACCTGCGCCGCGCCGCTCCCGACGCCATCACAGCGCTCAAACGACGCCGGGGAATGTCCGGCGAAATCGCCCGGCTATACGCACGCTACTGCGAACACACCAAGGCATACTACGACCGCGAAGCGCTCGCTGAAGCCGCCGCCGCTGCCGTGAGTTCCGGCCATGCCGACACCGCCCTGACCGCGCTCGGCCCTGTTATCGCTTACCTGCCGCGCACCCTGACGCCCTCCGAGCAGCGCCTGTTCGACGCGCTGCGCGACGCATGGAGGTGCGCGACGATCCTGGCCGCCACCGGCGATGAAGAGGCTGACGAAATCCTGCTCCCCGTTGCTGCGCCGTCAGCATCCTTAATGCCGCCCCCGCGTCCCGCCCACCTGCTCGTCACTTCCGACACCGGCGAAGAGGTGCGCAGCGTGGTCAGGTCGATCGCCGCCGCCGCCCACGCGGGCACGCCCTTCCATCGGATGGCGATCCTGTACTGGCAGCAGGAGCCGTATGCCGCGCTCATCGCCGAACAGCTCGCCGCCGCCGGCATCCCCATCGCCGGTCCGTCAACGGAAAGGCTGGCCGCGACTCCGGTCGGGCGCATGCTCAAAGGCATCGTCGATCTCGTCGGCAGCGACCTGCCCAGGGAGGAAGTGATGCGCTGGCTCACCTCCTGTCCGGTTAAGCCTCCCTCGGCCGGATTCAGCCCCTCGCGTTGGGATGCTATCTCGCGTGAAGCCGGCGTCGTTGTCGGGATCGATCAGTGGCGCGACCGCTTGGCTAACTATGCCGCGGCCCAGCAGCGCGCCACCACAAGGAAGGACGAAGAGCTATCCGAAGGCAGAGAAAAGGAGTTGGCGCAGTCGGCGGCAGAAGCGTGGGCGTTGCGCAGTTTCATGATAAGGCTGCTCGATACCCTCAACCGCTCTGACGACAGCCAGACCTGGGTGGCGTTCGTCAAATGGTCCGAAGAGCTTATCGACCGGTACCTTGACGAAGAGTCGCTCCCGTCTGTAGAGCGGGAAAACCTTGACACCCTTGCGACGGCACTTCAGGAGCTGGCGAATCTTGACGAGATGGAGGACAGCGCCGATCTGGACGCATTTCGGGCTGCGCTCGACGAAGTGCTCAGTCGACCCGCTACAAGAGCGGGTGCATTGGGCGAAGGCCTTTTCGTCGGTCCCGTCAGGATCGCCGCCGGACTGCGCTTCGACAGAGTGTACCTCGTGGGCATGGTCGAGGGCCTGGTCCCCGCGCAACCCCCTGACGACCCCTTGCTGCCGCAATCAGAACGGAAGCAAGCCGGTCTCCCGCCCCGCTCCACCGCCGCCGAACGATACGACTACCTCGCCGCCGCCGCGGCCGGACGCACCCGTGTGCTCACTTTCGCCCGCGGCAACAACATCGCCATGCGCGAGCAACACCCATCCCGCTGGTTCCTCGAACAGGCCTCCCGCCTGTACGGCTCGCCCGTCTACCCCTCCATGCTCTCCGGGTCCCATGACCTCGTCTCCTTGCGAGAACAGCCCTGGTTTGAAGAGGTAGTGTCGGCCCAGCACGGCATCAACACTGTCTCAGCGTCGCAGCCCGCAGACATCCACGACTACGATCTCCACCAGCTTTCGCACTGGCGGCAAGTCGGCAACGCCATCGACGCCCATCATCTCGCCCAGTCGGAACCCGTACTGTCCCGCGCCCTGCAGATGCAGCGGGCCAGAAACGCAAAGCCGGTGACGCGTTGGGACGGCGACCTCTCGTCGGCCATCTCTCCATCCGGCCGCATCGGGCTTTCCAACCGTGAATTCTTCTCGCCGACGCGGCTGCAAACCTGGGCAACCTGCCCCTTCCGCTACTTCCTCTCCAACGTGCTCGGCATCGCCGCACCGGAGCAGCCGGAAGAGGTAGCCACCATTTCGGCTCTGGAGCGAGGGTCGCTGCTGCATACGATCCTGGAAAGCTTTATTCGAGCCGCGCAGGAGCAGGGAACTATCTCTCTCCCTGACCAACCTTGGACGGATGACCATCGCCACCAGCTCACCAAAATTGCTGAGGAAGAGTTTCAGCAGGCCGAGCAGCGCGGCGTCACCGGCAAACCTCTCCTCTGGGAACTGGCCAGGGACGAAATGCTCAGCGACCTGGAAAGATTTCTCAAGGAAGACGCCAAACTTCGCAAAAAGCATGGCGTATCACCCCACGCCGTCGAGAACGCTTTCGGATTTTCCAGGAACGAAAATCAAACGCCGCTGGAATCCGTCGGGTGGTCGAGCGCCAAGACAGGCACGCTCCGCTTTCGGGGTTTTATCGACCGCATCGACCTCTCACCGTCCGGCGATACCGCCCTAGTGCTCGACTACAAGACCGGAGGGACGAGCAGTTACGCAAACATGAACAAAGACCCCGTCCAGCGCGGCAAACTCCTCCAGCTGCCCGTGTACGGTCTTGCCGCCCGGCAACTCTTGGGCGACGCGGTCAACATAAAGGTCGCCTACTGGTTCGTAACCGAGAAGGGCAATTTCAAGACCCGCCCCCCGACTCCGAAAACCCTCGAAGAGATGCTTGACGCATTCAGCGATGTCGTCGGCACCATCACCGACGGCATCGGCGCCGGTCTCTTCCCTGCCAATCCGGGCAAGGGTGGCGTCAACTGCCGCTACTGCGAATTCAAGAATCTCTGCCCCACCCGGCGCGAGTTGCACTGGCGGCGCAAGCGCAACGATCCACGCCTGTCCGCCTACGCGGCGATGGCCGACGAGGAGGCAAGCCGATGAGAACCCTTTCCGATCAGCCGGCACGCGACGCAATCCTTGAACGCCTCGACGAAAACATGGTCGTCGAAGCCGGCGCGGGCACAGGCAAGACACGCAGTCTCGTCGACCGCGTCGTCGCACTCATCAAGACGGGACGGGCGAGGCTGGGCAGTGTCGCCGCGATCACATTCACCGAGTCGGCCGCCGCCGAACTGCGCGCCCGGATTGCAGAGAGCCTCGAACTGGCCGCAGACGATGCCGGCCTGCCCCAGGAGCAACAGGAACGCTGCCGGCAAGCCGTGGCCGAACTGGATCAGGCCTCCATTCAGACGCTGCACAGCTTCGCCGGCCGGCTCCTGGGCGAGCGTCCGTTGGCAGCGGGCCTGCCGCCGGGGTTTACAATCCGCGATGAGATCGAGTCCGAGATCGCATTCGAAAACCACTGGGCAGCGTGGCTGGACACGGCCCTCGACGACCCCGATGCGCAGCAAGCGCTCCGCCCTGCCCTGACAGCAGGAATGACCCTGGCACACATTCGCACGATCGCGGACAGTTTCCATAAAAACCACGACCTGCTCGCCGGCGCCGCCTTCGCTGCGCCTTCATTTCCGGATATCGAAAGCGAGCAGGCGTCGCAACTGATCCCGGTCCTCGAACTGCTGCAGCGCTTTACGCTCGATTACGCCGCCGAACGGAGGGCCGCCGGCGAAGTCGAATTCCTCGACATGCTCGTCCTCGCCCGTGATCTGCTCCGGGACAATCTCCTCGCACGCGACCACTTTCGAGACCGCTACACCCACCTCCTCGTCGACGAAATGCAGGACACCGACCCGCTGCAGGCCGAGATCGCCATGTTCCTGGCCGAAGAGACGTCCGATCGCGTCAATCCCGAAGACCGTCCCAGCAACTGGCGCAAGGTGCGGCCTGCTCGTGGCAAGCTCTTCATCGTCGGCGACCCCAAACAGTCGATCTACCGCTTCCGCCGCGCCGACATTCAACAGGTCGAACAGATGCGAGCAGCGGTCGGCGGAGACAACGTGCTGCTCCAACAGAACTTCCGCTCGCTGCCGCCGGTCATTGACTGGGTCAACTATCTTTTCAGCCAGTGGATGCAGGGTGAATCGCAGGCCGACTATGCGCCCCTGGTCGCGGGCCCGCAGGCTGGCGAGTCACCTCCCGTTCGTTTCATGGGCGGTGAAGTCGACGGGCTCATAGGCGTCGTGCGCCGCCATGAAGCCGAAGCCATAGCCGGCGCAGTTCGGACGGCGATCGAGCAGGGCTGGCAGGTCCGGTCGGAGGAAGAAGGCGGAGTCTTGCGCCCTGCCGCCTATCAGGACATCTGCGTTCTGATGCCTCGACGCGCCGGTTTCGATGCACTTGAAATCGCGTTCGAAGACGCGGGCATCCCCTTCCGGCTTGAGAGCGCCTCCCTCATCTACAACACGCAGGAGGCGCGCGATCTGCTGAACTGTCTTGCCGCCATCGACGACCCGACCGACCCGGTTGCAGTCGTGGCTGCGCTGCGCTCTCCCGCCTTCGCCTGCTCTGACGCCGATCTGCTCACCTTCGTCGAAGCGGGCGGCCAGTTCGACTATATTGCCGAAGAATGCGCTCCGCCTGGCTGCGTCGCCGACGCGCTGGCGGAACTGAGAGATTTCCACGAACGCCGCAGATGGATCGCCCCGGCCGCGCTCATCGAGCAGTTCGTGCGTGCGCGCCGGCTCCGAGAGTTGGCTCTCGATGAGCGCCAGTGGCGCGGGCGATGGACACGCTACGGCTTCCTTATAGACCGTGCCCGCGCCTTCGCCGCAACCGGTGAAGCCTCCCTGCGCGCATTCCTAGCCTGGACCGATCGCCAGCGCGAAGAGCAGGCAAGAGCGCGCGAGACGGTCGTCCGCGAGTCCGACGCCGGCGCAGTCAGCGTGATGACCGTCCACGGCGCCAAGGGGCTGGAGTTCCCCATCGTTCTCCTGGCCGGGTTGAACGTTGCACCGAGCAACAGGACCGATCCCGTGCTGTACGATCGCAACAGCGGTCGCATCGAGGTGAAAGCCTCGCTGCAGACGGCCGGCTACGCAGAGTTGGCCGAGTTCGAAAAGGAGCGTGGTGAAGAGGAGCGCGTGCGGCTGATCTACGTTGCCGCGACCCGTGCGCGCGATCATCTCATAGTCAGCCTCTACCGTAAAGAAGGGGACAGCAAGTCGGCAGCAGCCCACATCGAAGAGTTCATGCAGGGGGCGGACCATCTCTGGCAGCGATTCGAGCCCTCAGCGGCCGTCTCGTCGCGCGCCTATGTTTCCGCCAGCGAAGAAGTGGCCCCCGCCGATAACACCCCCGAGGCGCGCCAGCGCTGGCAACAGCAAAGGAAGGAGCTCATCGCTGCCCGCAGTCGGCCCATCTCAGCCGCCGCCACCCGTCTCGCCCAGGACGCGAAAGAGGAACAGGATGTCCCCGACGAACCCTGGCGGCGCGGTCGCGCCGGGACCAACATCGGCCGCGCAGTTCACGCCGTGCTGCAGGTTGTCGATCTGCGCACGGGCAGCGACCTCGAAGAAAACGTGCAGGCACAAGCCGCGGCCGAAGGCGTGCCCACGCAAGCGGACGAGATTTCGCGCCTCGTGCGCGGCGCGTTAGACAGCTCCATCGTGCAACGCGCGCTGGCATCGGGACGCTGGTGGCGCGAGGCGCCGGTAGCCGGCCCCATCGGCGACGGCATCGTTGAGGGGTTCATTGACCTGCTATTCGAGGAAGACGATGGCTTCGTGATCGTAGATTACAAGACCGATTCCGTCCGTTCCGAAGACGCGATCGAACGAGCGATGGGACGGTATCGTCTGCAAGGTGGGGCGTACGCGCTCGCTCTGAGCAAGGCGGCAGGTGTCAACGTGAAGGAGGTATCCTTCCTTTTCCTCCAACCCAGTCGCGTCATCACCATTGACGAACTCCCGCGCGCGCAGGAGGAAGCTGAAAAAGCGGCGCTCGACTTCCTCACAGCCACCGCAGCCCGAGAGCCAGCTTGAGCCGGGATGGTAGCTCTCTGGCCCTGGGACACTGTGACCCTACCCGTAGGAACTGAGTAGAGCGATCAAGTCACATAAGGGGCCGCTCAAGCGTCACGAGCGGGAAATCCGAAGCCGCGGCAGGCCTGTTCTTGACGAGGCGGGCGAAGCTCTTATCCAGGCTTCCTCAGCACCCGGCGGCTGTCATTCCGAAGATGGCAACTCTCGACATTCGACGTTCTCGCTCCCGTTCAGAAAGTCATACGCATTGAAGATGAGCCTCGAGTCGGGCGTTATGCCGGGGATGTCCCCAACCAGTGTGATTGTGTCGGCACTGGGAGAAACGACAATCGCCGCTTCCCCCATCCTTCTGAATCCGTCTTGGACTCTTCTTGAGGTAAAAGCTTCCACTTTGCTCTCGATGGACGCAGTGGTACTGCTGTCTATGTTCTCTGGAAGGACAGTATGGGTGGCGGACATCTCGTAGTCCAGCCCAAATTGGCCGCTCTCCTGACCGGGGTCTACGTCAATCGACACTTCCCAGCGGTACTCGTACGCTCTTTCGTCTACGCCTTCTCTGTCGAACACGAGCGTTTCCGGCACGTCCCGCAACCGGAATACGACGGCAAGCGTTTCACCGGAAAGAGCCGTGCTTACGCCGACCAGGTCAACGTGGGCTGGCAGTTCATCAGACACTCCGTCGGCTATGGTCTGGAGCGGCTTGATCATGGCCGCGTCTGTGCTGCAAGGGCCAGGAAACAAAAACGGATTCATGGGAAGGTGACATTCCAGTTGGTCTTCGCCTCCCAGTAGGTCGGTCGTAACGAAGGTGAGTCGCGAATCCGCATTGATTCCAGGTATGGTTCCGATCAGGGTAATCGTGTCAGCCTCGGCCGAGGCAACATAACTGGATTCCCCGAAAGAAATAAAGCTTCTGGAGCCTATTCTCCAAACGTCTGCCTGAAGTCCGTATGAGACTGGGGCTACATGGTTTTCCCTGCTTTCTGACAGGAAAGCAATATGATAAGCAGACAGCAGGTATTCGTAGCCTCCGCCAAAGCCGGTATTCCTGTCATTGTCAACATCGATATTCACCTCCCAACTGTACTCCATCAAGCCTTTCCGAGTACCTGTTCTGTTGAGAGTCAGGGTCTCGGGAAGGTCTCGCAGATGGAATACCACTGTCAGCTTCTCGCCCGACAACGATGAGTCGATACCGGTGATGTCAATGTGGGCGTTGTCAGCGCCTACAGGCTCGTCGGAATTGGCAAGACTCATTTCCTGCACATCCAAAACGTCGTCGGTCGCGGATTCGCCCGGGGTAAAAGGTTCAACGGAACTGCATTTAGGGGCCGCATCCTCCCAGAAAGCCGACGCGAGACATCCAACTGTATCGGACCCATACATATAGTCGTAGACCCCGAATGTAAGTCGCGATTGTGGCGTGATTCCATGAACGGCCCCGCTGAGAGTAATTGTGTTGGCTTCGGCAGACGCTTCCAGAGTGGCGCTACCGATAAACAGGCCTCTGACGCCGCCATCTGATGACAGTTCCCAGCCGGCGGCCTCCGTTCCATTCTCGATGGACTGCGTGCTATTGTTTCCAACTTTGGACTGGCGAGGGACGTGGAAGGCCAGAAGCGCAAAGTCGGCCCCTTCAATGCCGGTCTCTTTGTCATTGTCCACGTCGACCGATACTTGCCATATATACTCCATCTGCCCTTCTGGCACGCCGGTTCGATTGAAAGTGAGCCTGTCCGGCAGATCCCGCAGATGGAATACGACGGTCAGATCACCGTCGTTCAGATAGGTATTGACTTCAGTTATGTCGATGTGCGGCGGCAAAGAATTCGAGATTTCGTCAATCGCGGATTGACCGGGCAGGAGAGCGCTCGGGCCGGATTCACAGCCGCCGAGTGTCACACGCTCGCCGAAGGCAGGAAAGCATCCTACCTGATCGGAACCACCCAGTGCATCCGTGCTTTTGAACGCGAGTCTCACTTCAGGCTTGAGCCTTGGTACGCCGCCGGTAATGGTTATCGTGTCCGTTTCGGGAGACAGTTCAACTTTGGCATTCAGGACGGGGTGCGGTCCGTCGATGCCCAGGGACCAGGTGCTTGCCTGCAATTTGCCCTCGATTTCAAGAGGCTGATTGCCACCGCTGTCTGCCTCGGACACAGTATGATAGGCGGACAGGAGGTATTCGAATCCGCCCATAAAGCCGGTTCCCGGGTCGTCGTCCAGGTCCACCCACACTTCCCAACTGTACTCGATCGAGCCAGGCGCCGCGCCCGGTCTGTTGAATGTCAGGGTCTGCGGAAGGTCTCTCAGGTGGAAGACGGCTGTCAGTATCTTCCCCCCTGAAATCGAGGTGCTGACTTTTGCAATGTCCGTATGGGCGGCCAATTCGTCGGAGAGGTCGTCGGTCACAGTAACACCCGGCGTAATTGGCTTGGCAGAATCGCAGCCGCTGGGCGCACTGTCCGCAGTAGAGTCCTGCTGGGCAGCTGCGCTTCCTGGCGCCAGAGCCACCAGCACTAAGAGTAGCAAGACGGGCGTAAAGCTCTTGATCTTCATTGAAGGCTCTCCCGAGTTTTGGACTGGTCAAAATCACGGATGATGCGGTCAAGAAGAACAGAATGTGTATAGGGTGTTCCTTGACCACCTATAGTCTTGTTTGATTTGCTGGATCAGTTGTTCAAGTTTGGCTACTTTAGTATGTCCCAAATGAGATCAAAAGCTTTCGAATACCCGGCGCTGTCCTGTTCATAGTCTCGCTCCCTGGCGAACCAGAAGTGGACAAAGAACGTGACTGTTTACTTCTACGGAACAGTCTACGCGCATCCCGCAGCGTATGTCTCGCTCAAATATATCTCTTTCGGGACTTCGAACTCCCGAAACTGGTACATTGTCTGAAATGCCCTCTTTATTGGCGCGGAGCGTTAAATGGCCAAAATCGTAGGGCACATCCCAATGTGAGCGTGGGTTTCTGACTGCCTCTGGACAACAACACTGAACTACACAAAATGCTGGTCAGTTCACCCCCAAATCTGGATCGCACCCCGAATGCCGGCGGAGCGGGCGAGACGCCTGCGATCCCAGAATGCAGACCTTGCAAGAAACCTTATTCTCAAACTGAATTCAAATTTGAAAAGGGAAACGACTGATCTTCGCGGCCCTAATTCGCGTCCAGGATCTCCGCGACGGGCAGAGCAAGTTCAGGCAAAAGGGAAGATGCAACGACATCGCCGCGTCCGAAGAGATCGCTTTCGGAGTAGACGTCGCCGGTTAAGGACAGAACCGTGACTGTTTCCTGCGCGGGATCCACAATCCAGTACTCCTGGATGCCCACCCGCGCATACTCGATCCGTTTCGTCACCAGGTCGCGCTCACGGTCTTCGAGGCTTTGACTGACGATTTCAATTGCGAGGTCAGCCCCATCCCAGAAGTTCTCTTGACGCAGGCTGCTGTCCCGGTCGCGCAGAAAGACAATATCCGGCTCACGGTACTTCTGCTCCCACAGGCGCAACCGCATACCAGACGGTCGCACAACACCACCGATCTGCCTCGCATGCACTGCAAGAGTGACGATGAAATCCATAATGACGCCCTGGTGCCGATCGGTCGGCGCATCATGTACCTCCACAAAGCCGCTGTCGAATTCGACGCGCCGGTTGATATCCAGCGCCAGGTATTCCTGCTCACTCCAGGCGCCCTGATCCGAAAAGAGGGTTTCGATTTCTGAACTGTTCATGGGGAGCGGTTCCAGGGTATGCCGAAGGCTTTTGCAACTCTATCTGCCGGACACCCGTAAATACCTGAGCAGCGGCAACTGTACTGGCAAGATTATAGCACAATGGACCGAGGGTTCTACGCCTACAGCTTCTTCACCAATTCCGCCGCGGCGCTGTAAGGATCGATCTGCCTGCCCTGCATCTTTTCCACCAGGTCCCGACGCAAGTCCGGCGACAACGCCCGTTCCATCCGCGCCAACAGTTCGGCCTGGACAAGCGTCTGCAGCATGTGGTCAAGTCGCTTTCTCTCTCGCTCCGCCAATGCCCCGCTGTCGCCCAGCCATGCCCGATGCCCCTCAAGCGCATCCCGCAGTTGGTCGACGCCGCCGCCGCTGATCGCGACCGTCTTCAGGACCGGGATCGACCATCCGCCCGCCGCCTCAGTTTCGGAAGCAGCCGCGCCCGTCTCCATGTGTTGCCCGTGATGGAGGATGGTCTGAGCCGCTGCGCCGCCTGTCTCCAGCATCATCTCCAGCGCCGCCACCGTGCGCTCCGCGCCCTTGCGGTCCGCCTTGTTGACCGCGAAAATATCGGCGACCTCCAGCAGCCCCGCCTTAATCGCCTGCACCTCGTCGCCCATGCCCGGCGCTTCCACCACCACCACCGTATCGGCAACGCTGGCGATTTCGACCTCTGCCTGGCCCGCGCCCACCGTTTCGACAAGAATGCGATCGAACCCGGCTGCGTCCAGCAGCAGCATTGCATCCGCGCTCGCTTTGGCAAGGCCGCCCATCCCCCTGCGGGTCGCCATCGAGCGGATGAAGACGCCGGCGTCACCGCTGTGCCCCGTCATCCGCACGCGATCCCCCAGCAGCGCGCCGCCGCTGAACGGACTGGTCGGGTCCACCGCCAGCACGCCCACGGTCAGCCCGCGCGCGCGGTAACTCTCGACCAGCGCCGAGACGAGCGTCGATTTGCCCGTGCCCGGCGCGCCGGTGATGCCGACCAGGTGCGCCTTGCCCGTGTGCGCGAAGACGGCCTGCACGATTTGGGCGGCGTCCTCCGCGTCGTCCTCCACGCGGCTGATGGCGCGCGCAAGCGCGAGCCGGTCCTCCTTGAGGAGGCCATCGATCAGTTGCTGGGTGGGAATAGGTTTGGGCATGGGCAACACCAGTTGCCAGTTTCCAGTGGTTCGCGGCGAGTGGATAGTTCAGGCGCTAACCACTGGTCGAAGGCTCTTGCGGACCCAGTCGGTGGGCGCCCGCAAAAGCCAGAGCCGCTATCCACCGGCCACGGCAGTTCGGATGAAAGCGATGATCTCGGCCGAGGACGTGCCCGGCCCAAAGACTGCGTGAACGCCGGCGGCTTTGAGCTGGACGGTATCCTCGTCAGGAATAATTCCGCCCAAAAGCACCAACACATCCTCCTGACCCTGGGCATGGAGCAGTTCGACCACTTTGGGGCAGAGCGTCATATGCGCGCCGCTGAGGATCGACAGGCCGACGACATCCACATCCTCCTGCAAGGCGGCCTCGGCGATCATCTGGGGCGTCTGGCGAATCCCCGTGTAAATCACCTCGAATCCGGCATCGCGCAGCGCCCTGGCGATCACCTTGGCGCCGCGGTCGTGGCCGTCCAGCCCCGGCTTGGCGATCAGAACCCGTATCTGACTATGCTTCATCGAAACCCCGTGCCGATGGCTCTTGCTATCCCAGCTGGTGCGTACTTGCAAAAGCCTGGGTGGATATAGTAAATCCCGTCAGAACTATGGTAAAATACCCGGCGCGCATCGCCAAAAGCGTTGTCAGTAAACCCAGTGGATAGTGAATAGTGATCGGTAGTCAGAAACTGCACTAACCACTGCAGTTTCGGAGGCTGTATGCTTTACCCGAGAACCGAACGCCAGCAGCGCTTTGTCGACGTTGCCTGCAGCTTGATCCCCGCTCTGCGCGAGCGGGCTGCCCAACATGACCGCGACGGAACCTTTCCGCACGAAAATTTCGCCGACATCCGTCGGGTCGGGCTGCCCGCCCTGGTGGTCCCGCAGGAGTTCGGCGGCTGGGGCGCCAATCTACTTGAATCGACCCTAACGATGGAGACGCTGGCGCAGGGAGACGGCAGCACCGCGCTCAGCTTTGTCATGCACGTTCAGGTATTGGGAGGCACTGCCGATACTGTTGCAGGCGCCGCAGCCGATCAGGAACGCAGCAGCTGGCCCCAAGCTCTCTTCGCACAGGTCTGCCGCGATGCCGTTGAACAGGGCGCGCTGATTAACTCCGTCGCCTCCGAGCCCAATCTGGGCAGCCCCAGTCGCGGCGGCCTGCCGGAAACAACCGCCGAACCGGTCCGGGAAAATGGTACGACCGTATGGCTCATCAACGGGCTCAAAACCTTCGCCAGCCTCAGTCCGGAGATGGACTATTTCATCATCCCCGCGGCCCTTCAGGACGGCAGCGGCCACGTTGCCCGCTTCGTCATCCCGGCCGGCCCCCACTTTGAGATTATCGAAACCTGGGACGCTTTCGGGATGCGCGCCACCGGCAGCCACGATCTCAAGATCGTCAACGCCCGCGTGACGGAGGAACAGATGATCGGGCGCGGCGCGCCCAGCCCCCGCACAACCGGCAAGGCCCCGGCCAACGCCTGGTTTATCTGCACCGTCGCCGCCGTCTACCTCGGCGTAGCCCAGGCCGCCCTAGACTTTGCCACCGATTTCGCCCTGAAGCGCGTGCCCATCGCCCTCGGCAAACCGATCGCCGAGCTGGAGAGCATCCAGCGCCGTCTCGGCCAGGCCGAACTGCTGCTGCTCCAGGCCAGAGCGCTCCTCTACAACACGGCCGACGATTGGGATCAACTCGTCGCACGGCGGGATGAACTCGCCCCTGCTGTGATCGCCACCAAGTTTACCGTCACCAATAATGCAATCGAGGCCGTTGACCACGTCGTGCGGATTGTCGGCGGCGCGGCCATGTCCCGCAGCATGCCATTGGAACGCTATCTGCGGGACGTCCGACCCGGTCTCTTCCACCCCTTGAACGACGACCAGGCCCTGACCATTTTCGGAAAAAACGCGTTGAAACGGATAACGGCAGAGAACAGTGGTCAGTGACCTGGGGCCAGCACAAAGTACTAGCCTCTGGTAAACCGATGATCTCTTGTCTTTGCGCTGAAATGGAAGAAATGTTCGCCAAAATTCCTTCAATACAAAGGTCCTGACATGAGCGTAGGGTTGGACCCCCTACCAACTCGAAGCCCCGACAAGGAAAACCCGCCCCAAGCCACTCGTGACGAATATGCCGCAACTGCTCTGCGGCACATGGGCCTGGGGTTTCTGCTCGGATTCCTGCTGTGCGCAATTATTGCGGGCGGTCTGATGTGGTTCCTGCGCCGGCCCGTGCCGCCCCCGATCGTGCTGCACCCTCCGCCCACCGCGGCGCCTACACCGACGCCGCTTCCCACCGCGACACCGAGCCCGCTCTTCGTTTTCGTCAGTGGCGGTGTGCACAATCCAGGCTTGGTTGAACTGCCGGCGGGTGCCCGCGTCGGCGATGCACTGGCCAAGGCGGGAGGACTGCTGGCCGATGTCGATCCGGCGCTGGTGAACCAGGCGGAGCTCGTCTACGACGGCGCGCAGATTCATGTGCCCCTGCCGCAACCGCAGACCGGCGCCGACGCGTCATCGGCCTTGCCGGCTGCAAATCAGCCCGCGACCGGCCTTTCCGGCGAAGCTCCGCCAACCACCGCGGCCTCCTCAGGTCATGCCAACGCGCAGGCCGGCGGACTGGTCAACATCAACACCGCCTCAGCCGAGGAACTCACGGCCCTGCCCGGCATCGGCCCCAGCAAAGCTGCCGCCATCATCGCCGATCGCCCCTACGATTCGATCGGCGATCTGGAGCGGGTCCCCGGGATCGGCGCCAGAACAGTCGAGACACTCACGCCCCTGGTCACAACCGAATAGATTCAGGCTCCTGGCTCTTAGTGGTTCGCGCGGCCGTCAGCTAAAAGCTGGTCTTCGCCATATCCCACAGGATGGGCAGAGCGATGCGAGGATGGAAGAGGGCGGCCGGGGGACTGATCAGATGGGCGACGTTAAAGAAGGTAAGGCAGACATCCGGTCGGTGGATGCGGTCCAGCACATGCTCGATATACCGGTGCATGAAGCGATCAATCAGAGTGGAGTCACCGGCTGCCCGGCCTGCCCAGCGGAAATCATCACTGGTGGCCAGTTGCCATGGGGTTTGCAGCATCTTCGCCAGCTTCTTCTGAAAGGCCAGACCCGATGGCACCAGAGAGCCGCTCTCCAGGTTCCCCTTTACGCCGTTTTCGCTACGCGTTAGGACGTCGCCGAGGATTTCCGCCGAAAGCGCGCTCACCGTCATGCCCTGGGCGTAGACCGGGTTGAACGCGCAGACCGAGTCGCCCAGCGCGATCAGGCCCTGCGGCCATCGTTTCAATTTCTCATAGTGGCGCCAGTGGTTCTCGGTGCGCCGGTATCCCCCGATGCTTGTGAGCGGTTCGGCCGCCCTGATCGCATCCCAAACCTGCGGCCCGATCAGTCTGCGTGCGAACTCCCCGAAGCCGGCCTCGTCGGTCGGCGGGTGATCCCCGGTATAGCCGACAAGGGTCACGACCCAACGCCTTCCTTCGACCGGCTGAACGACCGCGCCGCCACTGATATCGGGGAAACGCGTCGCGAGCAGCACCATTTTCCAGTCCGCCCGCCAGTCATCCGGAATCTTGTACCAGCGCGTGGCATATCCCACGTCGGCGTTTACGGTCGATTCCTGCGGTGCGGCATATCCGAGTTCTTCTAGCCAGCCGGGCAGACGAGAAGAGCGCCCGCTGGCATCGACGACTAGATCGGCATGCAGCGTGACCGTTTCATTTTCTGCGATGCAGACCGCGCCGGTTACGCGGGCATCGTCCGAACCGGTCTTGCTTTGCCGCCGGTCACGCACAGACCCCTGTTCGCGGCTGGCGCTTAAATTTACCACACGGTGGCCGGTTCGGAACTGGATGTTGCCGCGGCGTCGAAGGCGCTCGCGCACCTTGTCTTCCAGCAGTGTGCGGCTCACGCTGAAACCAATCAGATTCGAATCAAAACGGGGCAACCAACTGCCGCCGGCCAGGGCAGCCGTATCTTTCAGCCAGTTGAGCGACGGCGTGCCGAGAGCCAGCAACTCCTCCTCCAGGCCGGGGAAACGTTGCCGCAGGATCTGCACGCCCCGCAACAAAAGCACATGCACATGGCGGGATTGGGGCACCCCCGGCCGGCCACTGGCCTGCCGCCGGCTATCCGTGGCTGCTGTGTGACCGCTGGCCTGTGACGGGGGACTCCACTCTTCGTCCCGCTCAAGGACTGTGACCTGCTCGCAATGGCCGGCGAGCACGTTGGCGGCAAAAAGGCCCGCCATGCCGCCGCCAATCACAATCGCAGTTCTCAACTATCCCACCGATCGCCCTTTGAACTGAAATCGGCAGCGGTCACTGGTCTCTGCCGGATACTATCCCGGCCCGCACCAACTCCTCCAGAATCCGCTGCGCCAGTTCGTCCGCGCTGTGCCGGTCCGTCTCCAGCAACATCTCTGGCTGGGGCGGTTCCTCATACGGGGCTGAGACGCCGGTGAAATTCGGAATCTCGCCGCGCTCGGCGCGCGCATACAGCCCCTTGGGATCCCGCTCCTTGCAGATCTCTACGTCGCACTTGACGTAGAGTTCCCAGAAGCTGCCTTCCGGAGCCAGCGCTCGCGCCGCCTCCCGATCCGCCGCATAGGGCGAGATAAATGTGCATAGCACGATATTGCCATGCTCAAACGCCAGCCTGGCCACCTCCGCCACCCGCCGGATATTCTCCGTGCGCGCCTCCGCACCAAAGCCCAGATCGCTGTTCAGACCATGACGCACATTGTCCCCGTCCAGCGAGAAGGTCCGCACGCCCAACCCGAACAACCTCTGTTCCAGAGCCTTCGCCACCGTCGATTTGCCCGAACCGGACAGCCCCGTGAACCAAAGCACCGCCGCCCCATGCCCATTCAACTCCTCCCGCATTGGCCGCGTGACCGCGACCGGTTCCCAAACGACATTGGAGGAGCGGGACGTGCGGAGCGAGGGCGTTACTCTCTCTTCGAGCTTCGGCACCAACTCGCTCACCCGCCGCGCCCGGTCCCGGATCATGCCGGCCGCAACCGTGTTGTTGCTATGGGGATCGATCAGAATGAAGCTGCCGGTGGCGCGGTTGATCTGATACGAATCAAAGAAAAGAGGCTCCGTGGTCACAATCTGCCCGCGACCGATCTCATTCAGATGCAGTGTCTGCGCATCCTCCCGGTGCATCGTGTCCACGTCGATGCGATAGTTCAACTCCTGGACGGAGGCGCGTACCCGCCGCGTCGAATGCTGCAACCAGTACCACTGGCCGCTGAAGTTGTTCGCCGTCGGCCCCTGGATCTTCATCGGCTCTTCGCTCATCCAGCACAGCGTTGCATCGATCTGGTTGGACGAGTGGGGCAGGTTGCGCACCCGCACCAGCATGTCCCCCCGGCTGACGTCGATCTCATCCTCGAGTGTGATCACCACTGCATCGCCGGTAACGGCCCGCTCGAAGCTTTCTTCGCCGTGGTGGATGCCGGCCACGCGGCTGCGGATACCGGCCGGCAGTGCCACCACCTCCTCGCCCACCGCGATGCGGCCGGAGACGATCTTGCCGGCAAAACCGCGAAAGTCATGGTCACTGTCACTGTTCGCTCTGATCACATATTGGATCGGCAAACGAAAGTCCACGTTGTTGCGGCCGGCGCCAATGTTGACCGTTTCCAGATGGTGCAGCAGCGTTGCCCCGTGGTACCAGGGCGTCTTGTCGCTCTGGCTGACTATGTTATCGCCGTGCAGCGCGGAGATTGGAATATAAACGACGTCGCGCACATTGAGCTTGGCCGCGAATGCGCGGTAGTCGGCGACAATCTCCTGGTATCGAGTCTCGCTGTATCCGACCAGATCCATCTTGTTGACGGCGACAACGATATGCGGGATCTGCAATAGAGAGGCGATGAAACTGTGCCGCTTCGACTGGGTGAGGACGCCTTTGCGGGCGTCAACCAGAATGATCGCCAGCTCCGCGGTGGAGGCGCCGGTCACCATGTTGCGAGTGTATTGGATGTGCCCGGGCGTGTCCGCGATGATGAACTTGCGTCTGGGCGTCGCGGTGTAGCGGTAGGCGACGTCGATGGTGATGCCCTGTTCCCGCTCCGCTCGCAGCCCGTCGGTCAGCAGCGCCAGGTCGACCTCTGGCGCGCCGCGCGCCGCGCTCGCCTGTTCGACCGCTTCCAACTGGTCTTCGAATATCGCTTTCGAATCGTACAACAACCGCCCGATCAAGGTCGATTTGCCGTCATCGACACTGCCGGCGGTGGAGAAGCGTAGTAGGTCCATTACAAATCCCAGTGGTTGTGGTCAGCGGCCAGTAGCCAGTGAACAGTAACTTCCCCAGCCACTGTCCACTATTTGCCATCCACCGCAGTCAGAAGTAGCCCTGCCGCTTTCGGTCTTCCATCGCGGCCTCGCTGCGGCGGTCGTCGGCCCGGTCGCCCCGTTCGGTGATGCGGGCGCTGGCGACCTCCTCAATGATCTCCGCCAGATCGCTCGCAGACGAGCGGAACGCGCCCGTGCATGTCGTGTCGCCGATTGTGCGGAAGCGCACCATCTCACGACTCACCGTTTCTCCCCGCCGTGGTCGGACGTAGGCCCCGACCGCCAGCAGAATTCCATCCCGATTCACAACCTCCCGTTCGTGGGCGAAATAGAGGCTGGGCAGGTCGATCTCCTGCTCGGCGATGTACTGCCAGATATCAAGCTCGGTCCAGTTGCTGATGGGGAAGACGCGGAAGTGTTCGTCGTTGTGTTTACGGCCGTTGAAAAGGTTCCACAGCTCGGGCCGTTGGTTTTTGGGATTCCACTGGCCAAAGGCGTCGCGGTGGGAGAAGAAGCGCTCCTTCGCACGCGCCTTTTCTTCATCGCGGCGCGCGCCGCCCACGGCCGCGTCGATGCGCAACTCCGTCAGCGCATCCAGTAGGGTGACGGTCTGCAACCGGTTACGGCTGGGATCGCCGTCCGGCTCCTCCTGCACCCGTCCGGTGTCGATCGAATCCTGCACGGAACGCACCAGCAGGCGAACCCCCAGCCTTTTCACGAGTTTGTCGCGAAAGGCCAACGTTTCGGGAAAGTTGTGGCCGGTGTCGATGTGCAGCAGCGGAAAGGGAATCCCCCCCGGCGCAAAGGCCTTGCGCGCCAGATGCGCGCACACGATCGAATCTTTGCCGCCGGAAAAGAGCAGACAGGGCCGCTCGAACTGCGCCGCAACCTCCCGCAGCACATAGATCGCCTCCGACTCAAGTAGACGCAGGTGCCCAGCCAGAAGTGTGGGCGGTCGGACCTGCGCGCTCCCGTGCCCGCGGGTCGGGGAACCGTCTGAGCCTTGCCCCTCATCCCCGGCGCGGTTGGGGCGTCCGGCTGCCTCAGACGCCTTTGCTGCTTCAACACCTGCTGCCAGGGTCGTGTCGTCCATACCGTTCTCTCACCTTTAGAGCTTCGCGGTCGATGGTGTGCGCCGTCCACTGTCCACGCACCACCGGCAACTGGGGTTGGCCACTGCCCTTCCAAAGTCTCCATAGTACGATGCAACTACGCTTTCAGGCAAACTTGACTACACCAGGCGAGAACAACGCGAACCCGCCGAACCGGCCCGCCAGCTTGGTACTCTTCTGTTCTCACCGTTACAATAAGAAGGCTCATACTTTCGAGACGAATCCACACGATTGCCTTGGCTTACTGCAAGGTCATCACGGCAATCTTATGGGCGCTCACATAACCAGGTGGAAGCCCATGGAACCAACTGCCCGGGCCCACAGTTATAATTACAGTCGGATATTCCTCAAGGAGGACTCATGAATTTGCAAGTCAGACGTATGCGCCGTAGCAAAGAAGGGAACGACAAGGCTAGAGAAAGGAGCAGCCTGCGCTCTGGCCTCCTCGCCTTCCTCGTTGTCGCCCTTCTGCTTGTCGCCGGCTGCACAACCGATGCCGATGGCAACATAATCGCCCCGGCCGTCGCCCCCGCCCTTGCCGGCGACACACAACCGGCGATGCACAGAGGCGTTCCTGTCGGCTTTACCGCTGAGGGATATCCCTACCGCGGCGACCCGAATGCCGCCATCACCATCTACGAATACAGTGACTACGAATGCCCCTTCTGCGCCCGCCATGTGATCCAGACCGAACCGGCGCTCCTGGCTGGGTTCGCCGAAATCGGCACCGTGAAATTCGTCTTCCGCGATATGCCCCTCTCCTCCCTACACGCCAATGCTCTGGCCGCGTCCATTGCCGCCAACTGTGTGGCAGAGCAGGATATCGTTCTCTTCTGGCAGATGCACGATATGATCTTCCGCACCCAGAAAGAGTGGGCGCCACTCGAAGAGGCTCTGTCCTACTTTGCCGGACTGGTGCAGGAATTGGGCGCCGACCCCACCCAATACGGATCCTGCATGGCCAATAACGAAAGCCAGCTGGCAAAGGTGAACGAGAGCCTGGCCGAAGCCCAATCCCTTGGCTTCACCGGCACGCCCAGCTTCCGCTTCGTCCGCGAAGAGACCGGCGAAACCTTTACCCTCACCGGCGCCCAGCCATACGACACTTTCGCCGGTTGGATCAACACGATCGCGTCCGGCGGTTCGCCCCAGGGCGCGGCCCAGGCCCAGCAACAGCAGCAGCAGGGCGATGGACAGTTGCCCTTCTGGGCGACAGCCGAGGGCCTGGCGCCCGACCCGGACCGACCAGGCTTTACCTTGGCCGGTGACGTTTACAAGGGCAGTAGCGACGCCCCGATCGTAATCGTTGAATTCAGCGACTTCCAATGCCCCTACTGCAGTCGTCACGCCTTGACAACGCAACCAATTCTGGATGAAGAGTTTGTCGGGCAGGGTGAGGTGATGTGGGTATTCAAGCATTTCCCCATTGAGAATATCCATCCCTTTGCCTTTACCGCTTCGGTCGCAGCCCAGTGTGCGGCCGAGCAGGAGGCGTTCTGGCAGTTCCATCATCGCCTGTTCGTCGAAATGGCAGCGTGGTCCCGCCCCAATAACAGCAACTATTTTATGGAGTTGGCAGCTGAATTCGAGTTGGATACGGAGGCCTTTGCAACCTGCCTGACAGGAGACGTGACCGCGCAGGCCGTGCAGAGTGATATGCAGGACGGCGCGCCCTTTGTTCGCGGCACACCTACCTTTGTCGTCCTTTCCGGCGGCGAGGGGCGGTTGATCCCCGGCGCCTTGCCCACCGACCAGTTCGTGGCTGCACTCGCAGAGATGCTCGCCGAGCTTTCAGCGGAGGGTACAGGCAGCCAGTAACGCCTGTGGTTCTTGAATGGCAGATCGCAACGCCACGTGCCACTTGGGTCTGTATTTCATTGGCAGATCGTAGGCAAATCGCCCAAAAGCCAGGCGGCAGTTTCTGGTCGTCAATTCGTACATTTCAGTAACTGTCTCGCATCCGGGCGTGTATCGAAAACTGGAAATCAGGTGTTGGAAAATCCCTGTTGGGACAGGCGGTCCGCCCAGATTTCCAGTGTAACCGCCCTGCAGTTCATCAGACGCGCGGGGCCGATTCGGGGACATTTTGCCCGTTGCCAGGTATCCGGAAAACGGCCTCGGCGACGGGCATCCGACCTGAACATGGCTCTTGTATTACCAATCTGCGCTGTGTTACAATTTTTAAAGATATAAGTGGAGCCGATGCGCGCGCATTTCGCTCACTGCATGTCTATCCCGCCCATCCGCTGCCCGTCAAGGGATCGGAATAGTCGGCGGGATCGGCCTGTGGGGGACAGCACCTCTGCTGCAAAAGCAGGGGAACGCGGAGCCGATGCGCGCGTTTGTTGCTCTATTTTATCGAGTAAGTTCAGTGATTCGTGGTCGTTTGCTAGCTGCTGTGCAGAAGCCACAGGTGTCAGGAGCGCCATCTGCCCGGAAACGTTTTCCAGCGGCCTCCGCTCGTCCCCCGACCCTCGCGGGACTGGGACCGGCGGCTTTGGGCCGTGTTTGCTTGTCTGCTATGTGGGTTTCTCTTCCTGTTGATAACAGGCCGTGTCGCCGCGCCGGCACACGCCGAAGCCCGAGCCGTGCCGCCACGTCAGTCCGCGACCGGGGCCGCTCCCATTGACGTAATCGTCATTCTCGATGACTCCGGCAGCATGGCCACCTGTTGGCCTTGGCCGCAAGGAAAACCGCCCTCCGACCCCCCCTGCGAAGGCTTCAGCTTCAACGCCCCCAGCGACCCCAACGAACTGCGTTATAGCGCGGCCCGTCTGTTGGTCCATCTGGCCGACCCCGCCGACCGCATCGCCGTTCTGCGTTTCGACAGTACCGCGGAGGGCGTCGGCGCCATGAGCTTGTTGCAGGAGGTCGGCAGCGCCGAAAACCGCCGCCGGTTGGCCGCATCGCTCCAAGCCCCAGAGGATTACGCGCTGCGCGGCTACACACGCATGGATCTGGGGCTGAAAGAGGCGCTGCGGCTGTTCGAGGTTCACGGCGACCCCAACCGCAGCCAGTACGTGCTACTGCTGACAGACGGCGAGCCGACCGCTCCCTTACAGGTTACCGGCCAGCGCCAGACCATCACCAACTTGCTGGCGCAAATCGAGGACGCGGGCGCATTGCTCTACCCGGTGATCCTCTGCAATTCCGTTGCCGGCTGCGCGGGCGATTTTCTCAAAACCAGTTCGCCGCTGGCGCAGGAGGCCAAGAGTTCGCAGGATCTCCTGCTTATCTTCAGCGAACTTTTCGCTGAAATAAAGTCGGACCGCTCAGTCGTCACCCATCGCAACGTGCACGGCAACCTGACCATCTCGATCCGCAAGGCGCATGGCGCGGGCAGCATCGCCCTCGTCAGCCCGCGATCGGCGATCACGGCGGTGGAGCGGGATGGCGCGCCGATGCTGACACAGAGCCTGCTCGCCGACGGCAATATCGACCTGAACGTCGCTGTCGCCCCGCTGGCCGCCGGCGAATGGGTGGCCAAAACGACCGACCTGAGCAGTTTTGCCGTCGTCCAGGCGGACAGCTATCCTGAACTGCTCTTTCCGCCTCCCAGCGTACAGGGCAATCCGGCCGCAACGCGCTACTATCCTACCGGCAAATCGCCCCTCATCATCGTTGCCGGCGCCGGCCCCGCCGCGGATGAGCCCCTGATGCTCAATGGCAATATACCGATCCCCGTCCTGGGTCAGGACCCTGTCAGCGGCAGAACGGTCGCCGCCCACCAGCTTGCCGGCGGCGCCGATGAGGTGACGATTCAATTGGGAGAGGATAGAGAGCCGTTGCAACTGCTGCGCACTTTCCGGCTTCAGGCCTCGGAGGAGCTGCCCAGGGCGCAGGTCTTCTCTCCCTCCGCCAACAATCCTGGAATTCTGCAAGACGGCAGCCTCCAACTGCAGGTGGGTTTTGGCCCCGGCGTTCAGTTGCAGGATATGCAAGCCATCGTCTACGTCACCGATCTCACCGGCGGCCAGATTGTCTACCGGAAGAGGATCAACTGCGGCGAACAGATCTGCTCCGACGACGGCTTTATGCCGCAGGACGGACGCGACTACGAGGCATTCTTCCTGTTGACGGCGGCCATTGATGGCGTCCGTTTCGGAGACTATGCCCGCACGCTCTTGGAAGTGGAGCCGGCGATCTATGTACGGGGTCTGCCGGCCGAAATCGATCTGGCGAAGATGCCGCCTCAGGGATGGCCGCTTACGGTCCAGGCGAGTACGGTCGAAGAGATCGGAACTCTGGAAGCGTTGCTGGTTTTGCGCCGCTCCGATACAAGCGAAATCGTGCGCGAGACTTCTGTAAGCCTTTCGGTAGAAGTGCCCGAAAACGGTATCCAGTCCGCACTCCTGCACGTGGACGGCCTCGATCTGCTGCGCCCCGGCGAATACGAAGGCCAACTGAACCTGTCGGCTCTCAGCCCGGCCGGCTTGCCAATGGAGGTTCAGGTTCGCCCCGGATCTTCACTGCCTGTGATACTGGATATTCCCCGCTCCCAAGCGCGCATCCAGGTGCAGGAGGCCGACTTCGGAGCGTTGCTTTTCGATACGTCACCGAATTTCCGGCTGGACGAGGAGATCCTGCTGCCGGTCGCCTATAACGGCGACACCCCCTTTCGGCTGACGGTTGAACTGACCGAAAGCAGTTGCAGCGGCCTCACCGCCACCGCCGGTGATCTGCAACCCTTCGAAGCGGCAAGTGACAACGTTGCCGACTCCACTGGTTCAGACAGTTTGCAACCTGCAAATTGGGCGCTGCCGGTACGTCTGCTGAGCGAGGGGCCTATGTCCGCCGGCAGCTGCCACGGTCTCCTCAATTTGGCTGGGCCAAGCCAGGACTTCGATGTCCTTTCCGCGCACCCGTCGTCCGGCGCGGGTCCGGCCGGATCGGCGACAGTGCCTTTCCGTCTGCAGATTCGCGATGTGGAGTGGAGTGTCGCCGGCGCGCTCGGTTTCGGCAATCTAGGGCGGGCCGGCGAAAAAACAACGGAAACGCTCCTCCTCCGTTTCGACGGCAAGACGCCTTTTTTGGTCGAAGTAGTCGGAATCGCCGCATCGGCAGAAACCGGTACAGGCGTCATGACTCTGGATGAACTCTATCTTGAAGCCCCGCCGGTGGAGATCACCGACTCGCCCGATAAGGAAGGATTTTACGAGGTCCCCATCACCCTCATTGCCCGCAAAGCCCTGCCAAAAGATGCTTTGCGCGGCTCCTTCTATAGCGGAGAGCTGCTGTTGAGCATTGCCGGCCTGGCCAATGAGACACGATCGGTCGATATCAGCTTTCGCAGCCCAACCCTCTATCAGCGCTACGTAGAATGGTGGCTGCGTCCGTTTTACACCTTCCCGCTGGTTTTCTGTAGCGGACCGCTGCTGCTGTTGGTCTTGCTCATCGTGGTGGCGCGTGCCCGCAGTCGCGGGTACAATATGGATGATGACGAAGATCCGAGAGTGACCCTGCCTGGGCAGGACTCCCCGCTGACGCCTGGGTACGCTGCCGCTTCCGGGAGTTCGGACAGTTGGCAAAGTGCGAACACGCCGGACGCCGCATTTGTTACGTCGAATGTGGCCGGGGGCCCAGCGCACGCGTCTTACCCGCCGCCCCTCGCAGGATCGAATCGTGCGGCGGGTTCGCCAGGCTATTCGCCTGCTTTTGAGAATATCGCTGACACCTCGCCTGAGCGCCTTGCCGGCTCCAGCAGTTCGAACAGTCGGCAAAGTGCCAATGCGGGAACTCAAGAGTCCGCTTGGGACTCAGCTTGGGACCAAGCAAGCTGGGGGGCGGAACCGTCTGCGGCCGCAGGGTCCGGCGGCTTCGGCCGCACAGAGCCGCCCGATGACAACTGGGGCTGGTCGTCGCCGACTCCATCCGACGGGGCATTTAGCGACGATCAGAACAGTTCACCCGCCGGCGCAGGTTCGGCCGACCCTTGGGACAGCCCACGAGACAGTTTCTAGTGCTTGGTTTTCTGTCGACCTTTGCCTGAGCACGTTGCCGATTCCAGGTATTCGGATACTTGGCGGCAATCTGATAACTTGCCAACGTGCGCAGTCACGGCAAACCAAGAACTTACCACTGAAAATTTCAGAAGGAAGCCGGATATGGATCAGAACGGGGCACCGTTTCTTAGTGAAAAGCCGACAATTTATCCGACCCTCGTGGTCGGCGTAGGCGGTATGGGTACCAATACTGTGCGGGCGGTCAAACGACGCCTGCGCAAAGCGTGGGGCGGTGAATCTCTGCCGGCGATGATCCAACTGCTGGCGCTGGACACCGAACCGCTGATAAACCGGCTCGATCAGGAGCCGCTCTACGCCGATGAATCGGCCTATATGGGCAAGTTCGACGCGACGCGTCTCGTGGACAACCTCGAAAATCATCCCGAAATCGCCCGCTGGTGGAACTACCCGTCGATCCCGCTGGGCTATATCCACAACGGCGCCAAACAGCTGCGGCCTATTGGGCGGCTATCCTTCTTCCGCAACTACGTCACCTTCAAAAGGCTGCTGGAGACGAAATACGCGGCCCTGGACAAAATCCGCGATCTGGAAATGGCGCAGAATCGCCGCTTTCCCGTAATGAGCAACTATCAGCTCGTCTATATCGTCAGCAGCCTGTGCGGCGGCACCGGCGCCGGCATGTTTCTGGACGTGGCGCACCGCGTGCGGGCGCTCGTGCGCAGCAATGCCCGCGTCGTCGGCATCTTCTTCCTGCCGGACGTGCTCGAAGAGGAGATCAGCAGTGACCTGCAGCGCAGACGCATCAAAGCCAACGCCTACGCCGCGCTCAAAGAGTTGAACTACTTCCAGGAAACGCAGCAGTTCCAAGAACTCTACCCCAGCGAACAGCGGGCGCTGCCTGACACACCTTATGCACCTTTCGACTTTATCTTTCTGGTCGGGCGCACCAACCGCGACGGCCGCAGCCTGGCTCGCAAAGCCGACGCCGAAAACCTGGCCGCACATCTGATCCAACTTACCGCCATCAGCCATCTGAGCAGCGAAATCCTCGGGCTGGAGGTGAACGTCGTGCGCGAACGCATGTCCGGCGGCGTTGCCGCCGCCGAAGTGGTGAACGAACGCCGCACAGGGAAGCCTCCGAAGGGCAACTACCTCGTCTACAGCAGTTTTGCCGCCTCCGCGATCGTCGCGCCGGATGAGTCGCTGGTCAATTTCTGGCAGCAGGCATTTCTGGCCGACTGCATGAGGCGGTTTGCCGCCGGGCCCGAACTCAACGACCCGCGCCAGCCTATCTCCCCACAGGCCCGCCAAAAGGCTATTACCGCCTGGCAGGGGCTCCTGGCCAGGATGCGTTCCCGCTACCTCTCGCTGGACAACGACCGGCTGGAGGAACTGGCCGAGGAGGTCGAGGAACAACGCGGCGCATGGCTCGGCTTCAAGACCGCGGTCGACAACACCTGCCGCCAGGTAATCCTGGAGACGGGACTGCGCGGCGCGCTGACGCTGGCCGACCTGTTGGCGCCCCTGAATCCCTCCACCGCGCCGATGGAATCGCTGATCAAACAGAGACTCTTTCTGTTGGACAACCATCCGGTAATGGAGGAGGACCGCGCCCACTGGCGCTCCTTGTTGGCCCAGCAGGGCGGCGCGGCAGAACAGATCGGCCAGATTGCCGGCGGCTTGGGCGACCTGATGCTGGCGGCCTTCAACCCCCGCCAGGCCCGCGACCGCGCCCGTGACGTGCGGCAACGCAAGGCCCGCGCCCGCCTCCACCAGCGCCGCGACATGTTGGAGCGAATCCTCGTGGAGCGCCTCTTCGCCTTCGGCACACAGTTGCGGGAGGTTTTTCGCACCCAAATAGACAATGCCGGCGGCGCGCTGGGCCAGGCCAATCAGGACGCAAGACGGGCCGCGGAACGCATCGACCCCCGGATCCCCGACGGCACCGCCAGCACCAATACATACTATGAACTGGAGACCGGCGCAGTCGGGCGGGACTATCTGCAACACTTCTATCGCAACGCAGCCCAAGTCGTCTATCCCAGCGACTGGGAGGTCCTGCTCGGGCCCGTTGTTGACCGCATCTTGAACTTCAATCAGGCGGTCAGCGGCGAGGAACTGTTCGCGAATCTCACCAATGCCATCGCCACCGAAAGGGGGCTGTTGGGCAGGGTCCTGCAATGCGTCGACATCCGCCACATCATCGGTGTCCAACACGGCCAAGAGACACAGCTGTCGCGGCCTCTGCCCAACAACCGCGTCCAGCAGTGGCTGGATCGTCTGAACCCCTACATCCGCTGGGATTCGGACCGCTTCAGCTTCCACGACGCCAATCTGGAACATATCCGCCTGGCGGCCACACCGTCGACCCGCGAAGACGACGCCCAGTTGGCCATGGCCATGGTAGGCCGGGAGGACATAAAATGGATACCCACCGGCGACACCGGACGCATGGACGCCGTCTGGATCGTCCACGGCCTGCCGGTGACGCTGATCGACCGCCTCGACGAGTTTCGGGCACAGTATGAAAACAAGCGTGACTTCCCCGCCCGCGAAGAGTTTCATCTCCATCCCGCATGGGTCGATCTTCCCGAAATCACTGAAGAATCTTAGTTTTTCGTTGTCAGTTGCTCCTGCTTATGGTCGCAGGAAAGTGTACTTGCGCCGGCGCAGTGGGAAAATCTGTTGATAATCGCAAGGGATCTGCAATGTCTGATCCCATCGGAATCATCTGCTGAAGAAGCGAAAAAAGATCGGAAGATTGACGGCAGCCCTGGCGAATTCGTTACAGGAAAACTTATTTAGCGCCTATCGCGACTTGGCAACTAAAAACTAGAAACTGAAAACTAGAAACTACCCATGATTCCCGGCGCAACCCGTAGCCGAGCCGCAATACTATGTTTTGGTGGATGGGGCTTGCAGACAATGCTCCATCTGGCCCCGCGCCTGCAAGCCGCGCAGGAACAGCGTATCGCCATCGGCGTCGACGGCCCGGACCTGACCCGCATCACCCGCTTTGCAGCGCTCCTGCCGTCCGATCAACCCGATCACCAGGACGAGCTCGCCCTCAATCTGTTCACCCTGCGTGACAACCGTCTGCCGCCCTTTTATCTGGAACGGCTGCTCAATGGCCTGATGCGCTCCCAACCCCCGCCGGCCGGTGATCAACTGTCAGGTGTCAGTGAATCACCGTTGACCACGAACCACTGGCGACTGGCCTCGAGCCAGCGGCGGGCCAGCCTGTTGCTGGCGGCGGCCGGTGATACTCTCCTCCCGCTGCAATGGCAAGCGACGCCGTCTTCACCGTATCCGCCTGGGTCTGTAGCCGAAAAGCCTGGTCGCAGGGGACTGCCCTGGCCTTTCCGCAGATCAAACAAGGGCGCAGGCGACGGCAGGCCTGGCAACGCAGACTTTTCGCCTGCATCGCCAACAGCCCCGTTCGACCCACCCACGCGCAGGCATGCTTTCCGCGCCGCATTACAGGGCGGCGACAGTATTGCCCATCTGTTCGCCTCCAATATTATCGACCCCATCCGCGCCGATACCCATGTTCCCGGCGATCCCTTTGTACAGACGACTCTGTATGTGATTGCGCCCCTCTACGAACCGTTGACGTCGGCGCTAATCTGGCCAACCATCGCGCACCAGCTCAACTATCTGGGCCAGCGCCACATCGCCCAAGTCGTCGGCATCTTCGCCGCCGGCAGCTATGCCACCGACAGCAGCCGCATAATCGAAGACGCCTCCTGCTACGCGGCTTTGGCCGAGTTGGAGGCGTTCACCGGTCTGCGCCGCGCCAACCTCAAACAGGTCATCTCTTCCGTCTGGAAAGGGTCCAAAGAGCAGAGCACTCTGCCGGAAGAGTGGCTTGGCCGTCCACTCTTTGACCGCATCTACCTGGTGGATCGGGAAAAGAGCAATCAAGGCCTGGCCCGCAACAGCTACGAACTCTCCGTCCTCGTTGGCAACACCCTCCAGTCGCTCATCGCCGCCGATGGGGCTGCCTATATTGATGAACAGGTCGGTATCGATCTGCGCAACGCCAGCGACCGCCCTTACAGCCTGCTGGGCGCAGCGGCAGACTATGTGCCGCTGGACTATATCTTCCGGGCCGCGCAGGAGCATGAGGGAAAACGGCTCGTGCGCGAGCAGGTCCTGTTCCAGCCTGGCAGCGCAGACGTCTCACCCGTACCGGGCGTTGCCGACAACTTCGAACCGTTGGCTTCGCTGCAGAAGTTGGGCGCAACCTCGCACCAGGTGTTGACCCGGCTCATCGAGCAGATTCCCGACCTGTTCGATGAGCTGAATCCCCAATCGATCCAGCAGCTTTCAGTCCATCCTGGCTATGTGCTGCCGGCAGCGACGGCGCGTAAGCTGCGCGGTCTCAATCCGGTCCGCTGGCAGGCCGCCTTCGACAAACAGTTCCAGGGCGTGCTGGCCCAGTTTGAAGAGGATATCGGCGCCGACGCACTGGACACGGCCTGGGGACTTGCCGACCTGCGCGAAGACGGTCTCCCCCACAACCCTACCGACAACCGCTTTCTGCCGACCATCTCGCGGCAGATGCGCGCGAACCTGCTCACTCTGCTCAGCGCCCAGCCGTCAGGACTTATACAGGCGCGGCGCCAGCTCCAACAGTGGCTGTTTGAATCGGAGCAGGAACGCCTTTGGCTGTTGCAAGCTGCAGAGGTTGGCACTCTTGATGACGGTCAAAGTGCCCCACCCCACCCTGGCGGAGCCAACCGCGTCGAACGTCAGTTGGCGCTGCGCCATTGGCGCACCCGCTATCTGCGTACGCTCGCCGATCAGCCTTCCCTGTTCGGTTCACTGGCGCGGGCCTTCGGTCTGCTGAGCGGCATCGTGCTGCTGACATTGCTCTACCTGTTCGGTTCCGGGCTGGTGGGCAATATGGCCGATATCGTCAACGGGGAAGCCAATCCCGCCGTTCTTGTGCAGCTGATGACCGGCGCGTCTCTGGACGCAATCGTCAATTTCATCGGCAATGAAGCTAACGCCGCCACATTTATCGGACTGATGATCGGCGCGTTTTTGGGCGCAACCACCTCCTATCGGCGGCGGGCGCAGCGCGTGCAGAAGCTGCGGCGCGAACGGGTCAATCTGGCCTCTTCTGAACTGACCGCCCGCTTACAGGACAGCGTGTTGCGGGGGCTGGGACGCGCCCATGATCGTCTGGAACAGATGCTGAAGCAGATGGATCACGTTCTCGAACAGACCTGCGAGACATTGCAGGATTGGTCCGTCAGCGACAACATGCCGCCCTTCCCGCCGGAGGATGCGCTCACCTCCCATCTCTACCGGCCCCATCTCAATCCTGCCATGTGGGAACGCTGCCTGGCCTTCATGCGCGGCCGCCAGAACGTCGATGGCAGCAGCGACGCGGCCGGACAACGCCACCCCGCGGCGGGCGGCTACCGGGGAGAGGAAGGGCGCCTGCGCGAAATCTGGACATCGCCGCATCGGCTGGAGCGGCTGGCGGCTTTTTTCACCGGCCAGGAGATGTCGTCCCGCCCTCTCGCTGATATCCTGTCATCTTACGTTCGCGAGAGCGCGCAGGCTGCCGTCGGCGCGAATCCGCCTGCCCTCCCCGATCACGCGCCGGACGGCGGCCGAGCCATCCACGACAACGAGACCGAAATGGCGCGCCTGGGTTTCGTGGGTACCTTGGCGCAGGAGTACAATCTGGAACGTCTGCTCTGGCGGGACGCCTCTTCGCCAGACGGTTTTGCCTCCCTCTATCCCGAGGGAGAGTTTGCGCCTGTGTCCACCGCGACCCTACGCTATCTGGAAAATATGTGGAATGCCGCCAAACCCTCCGCCAACTACGATGTATCGGACCGGATGGCCGCATATGGACTTCCGGTAGAGTTCGCCGCAGTCTCCGGCGACCCCGACAGCGACCTGACGGAGGACGTTATGCAGAGTTTACGCATCCCCCGTCTGTTGACAGGCAACCCCTTTCAGATCGCCTTTGTCCGCACGCTGCACGGTCTTGAGTTGAAAGATCTGGGAAGTATGACCCGCTACCTGGCAGAATTGGGCCGCATGGACAACGCCTCGCGCCAGCAGATTCTGCTCACGGATGCCATCCACGCAGAGATGTATAACCAGCAGGACACGGGCAACGCCCGCTCCGCCTGGTCATAACCGCTAACACTGCCGCGCGCAACGCCCAAATATCCTTGCAAGTTGGGAGCAAGGTTCGAAAACCAAAATTGGGGTGACTGCAGGTGTTTAATCCGTTACGGCTTCGCCGTATGCGCGCGTTGCCCCGACCGCGTCCTCGTCGGGCTGCCCCAGCCGCGCCGGCGGGGCGCCTTCAATGCCATCGGCAGCCAGCACCGGAAGCAGGGCGGCAATAGCGCATTCGACCATCGAATCTTCAGGGGCGCGGGTGGTTATGCGCTGGAGGAGCAGGCCAGGCGCAATCAGTAGCCGCATCAGTGGGTTGCCGGCATGATTGGCGCTGAAGCGGATAATCTCGTAGGAGATTGCGGCAACCAGGGGGATGAGCAGCAGGCGGGTGACAAAACGCAGGAGCAAGGCCAGCCAGGGGTATTCGATCCAGGCAAAGGTGAGAGGGGCGAAAAGCAGGATGCTGATTACGAGCACGTACAGCAGGAAGCTGGTGCCGCAGCGCACATGTTGCACGCTGTGCTTCTGCACGTTGGCTACGGTCAATCTTTCACCGGCCTCGTAAGCGTTGATCGCTTTGTGCTCGGCGCCATGGTAGCCGAACACACGGCGGATATCGGGCAGTAAGCTGATCGCCCACAGATAGGCCACGAACAGAATCAGGCGGATGCCGCCTTCGGCTACGGCGTCGAGATAGGGGTTGTGCTCAAAAAAGCCGGCAAACCAGCGACTGGCCAAGGTGGGAAGCAAGAAAAAAACGGCCACTGCAAAGGCAAGACTCGCCGCAATCGTCGTCCACGCCACCGGGCCCGAAAACTCGACCTGCTCCTCAGCCTCATCCTCCTGCATCGACACTTCCGCGCTCCACATCAGCGCCCGCATGCCCAGCCCCAGTGCATCCCACAGCAGGGCCAGCCCGCGTACAAAGGGCCACTGCCCCCATTTGCGCGTATAAATCTTGGCCGTGAGCGGCTCCTCGTGGACGACGATCGTGCCCTGACTGTTACGCACGGCAATCGACATCGCCTTACGACCCCGCATCATCACGCCTTCAAGGACAGCCTGACCACCGTAGTATTGTTTACTCACAAATCGTGCTCATATTGTGGAGTCGAAGGCTTTTGCAACCCCATCTGCCGGGCACCTTAAAAGCCTGAGCCCTAGCGAATTCACCACCGCACTTCAATGTTGTTTCGAAGGTGGTGGTTGACCGCCGCTGCAATGGGAAAAACCGGTATTGCGGCATCAATCGACAAGTCGAACCTGCATAAAGCGAACGTGATTGTAGCACTGCTGTATTGGATGGAGCAAACCCCGGCCAATCCTGTGCGGTAGCGTGACATCTGCAGGGCAACCGCAATCTGATGGCGCTCCGGGCGTCTCGTCTGCACACGGCGCAAAAGACCGGCGGCCGTCAGAAACACGCAGTCCCTTTGGGATGCACGCCGGAAATCAGCCCAGGCAACAGAGATTCTTTGACAGCCTGAAATGCCTTACAGTATCATCCGTTACATAACAGATGCGTCCGGGCTGGCATGTGAGGAAGCGAAGTGCCCCTGTCCCGCTGCCCTTTCCAGTTCAGCCGGAACTTCCCTTTGGCATCTATGCGCCCGCATATCGCGAGTAGCGCATCCATCAGTTCCCGCTCAATCGGAGCGGGAAGAATGAACTGTCTTGCGGACCGTTGGAGGCTGAACAATGCGACACATCCTATTACGATTCTCTCTTCTGCTGGTAGCGTCTCTTGTGTTGACGTCCTGCGGCTTGGCGCCGCCCGCGCCGGTAGACGAGCCGCGCCCGGCCGCTTCAGACGCTGATGCAGAGAAGATCATATACCTCGGCGCCGCTGTCAGCGAAACCGGCAGGTTCTCCCGCGAAGGCAAAGACACCCGCCAGGGCTACCTCGTCTGGCTGGACTGGGTGAACAATGAATACGGCGGCATCAAAGTCGGCGACGAGCGCTACAAGGTAGAGGTTGTAATGTACGACGATGAGGGCGACCCGGACACGGCCGCCCGCCTGGTGGAAAAGCTGATCAATGAGGACCGTGTCGACTTCCTCCTGGGCCCGTATAGCTCGTTCCTGACCCAAAGCGCGAGCGCAATTGCCGAAAAGTACGGCAAAATCATGATCGAAGGCAACGGCTCCGCTGAAACCCTCTTTGAACGGGGTTTCCAGAACCTGTTCGCGGTGTTGACGCCCGCGGTCGACTATACCCGGACTGCCTTGCAGTTGCTGGCCGACCAAGGCGCCAAAACGGTCGTCATCGCCTACGAGGACACCGCATTCCCCACCAGTGTAGCCAATGGCGCCCAGAGCTGGGCCGCAGAGTATGGGCTCGAGGTGTTGGGCGTCGAGACCTACCCCGTGAACGTAGCCGACGTCAGCGGCATCATGTCAAAATTCAAAAAGTTGGAACCGGACATCTTCGTGGGCGGCGGCCACTTCAACGACGCCGTCCTCTTCATTCGGGCGGCCAAAGAGTTGGACTTCAACCCCAAGGCGATGGTGATCACTGTCGGCCCCAGCAACCCGAAACTGATCGAAGAGGTCGGCGCAGATGCCGAATATGTCATAGGCCCGACGCAGTGGGAGGCGTCGATGAGCTACGC
Source organism: Caldilineaceae bacterium (assembly GCA_965221345.1). Lineage (GTDB taxonomy): Bacteria > Chloroflexota > Anaerolineae > Caldilineales > Caldilineaceae > Bin5. Next base: position 961,695 of record CBDCSD010000002.1, on the reverse strand, counting down.
CGATGACTACTTCGGCACGGCCGCGGAGTACGCGGCGCGCTATGAGAAGATGTGGGGCGAGCCGCCCACCTACCAGGCCGCGGAATCGACTGCCACTGCGCTGGCCCTGCATATTGCCATCGAGCAGGCCGCCTCGCTGGACACCGATGCCGTACGCACAGCCCTCCGAAACCTCGACGTGGTCACCTTCTACGGCCCCATCAATTTCGATGAAAGGGGCAGGAACGCCGGCAAACCGATGGGGGCAATCCAGATCCAGGACGGTGAGATTCTGGTCGTGGCGCCCAACAACGCCGCCATTGCCGGCCTGAACTACCCGGCGCCGCCCTGGAAAGATCGCTGATCGGAAGGAGTGAGCGCAGAGGAGTGAGTTTGGCCGTTGCTGAATTCAGTGGTTTGGACACTTGGCAACGGCCAAATATAGAGAGAGAAATTCTCACTCCTGGGGTTCCTCACTTCGCGCAGGTTACGCCTATGGACCAATTTTCGCAAGCTCTTGTAAGTGGGTTGTTGCTCGGCGGCTTCTACGCGGTCATGGTGCTGGGGTTTTCCGTGATCTGGGGCGTCATGGGTGTGATCAACCTGGCGCACGGTGAATTCCTGATGATCGGCGCATACCTGGCCTGGGGTCTGTCCCGCCTGTTCGGATTGGACCCGTTCGCGTCGCTGGCGCTGATTCTGCCCCTGATGTTCCTGGTCGGCTATCTCTTGCAGATCGTTCTGATCAATCGTATTGTCGAGCGTCCCCATCTGATGACCCTGCTCGTCACCTTCGGCGTCTCGATCGCGCTCGCCAATCTCTTCAAAATCCTGTTCACTTCGGACCCGCGCAATGTGGCCGTAGCCTACAACGGCTCCGTACAACTGGTGGGAGTCACTTTCCCCATCGTCAAGACCATCATCTTCGGCGCAGCCCTGTTGATTATGACCTGCCTGCACCTCTTCCTGCAGCGCAGCCGCCTGGGCAAATCGATCCGCGCCGCCGCCCAGAACAAGACTGCCGCCCGCATCGTTGGCGTCGACATCAACCGCGTCTACGCCATCACCGCCGGTATCTGCATCGCCCTCACCGCCGCCGCCGGTGCAATGCTCAGCCCCACGCAGGCCATCTTCCCCTTCATGGGGCCTCCCTTCACCTTGAAGGCGGTCACAATCACCGCACTGGGCGGTCTGGGGCGTATTCCCGGCGCGCTGATGGGCGGCATGGTCCTCGGCGTCACCGAGATTTTCGTCTCCACCTATGTGGAAGGCATCGGCACCAACCTGGGCGTCGCCACCAGCTTTGTCCTCTTGGTCCTGATCCTGGTGTTGCGGCCCCAGGGGATAATGGGCGGTCTGCGTCCGCTCGAGCCGGAGGCCGAGTGATGGGAACCGAACTACCTCGAAAGCAGAGCGAGGAGAGAGCAAAGAGAAAACCTCTCATCCCGATTCCCGCTCCTGTTCACTCGTTCCTCGCAGGCTGGGCCGGTTTGACGTTCTGGCTGCTGCTGCTGCTCCTGTTGGCTCTGTACCCATACACCGGCGTCACCAGCGTCGCCCTGTTCGTCGGCAGTCAGGTCTTTGTGCTGGTGACCCTGGCCTCCAACTGGAATCTGATCGGCGGCATGACCGGCTACGTCGACTTCGGCCACGCCGTCTTCTTCGGCATCGGCGCTTATATTATGGGCATTCTCGTGACCGGCAGCCCCCTCCTGATTTCCCCGCAGTGGGGTTTCTGGCAGGCTCTGCCGGCCAGCGGGGTTGCCGCGGCCCTCTTCGCTCTCCTGATTGGCCTGCCGACCTTACGTCTCAAGGGACCCTACTTTTCCATCGCCATGCTGGGTACCCTGGTGGCGATGCGCGAGGTCGCGCGCGTGTTGCGCCCGATTACGGGAGGCGGCGTCGGGCTGAACCTGCCCCCGCTCCTCAACCGTTTGGGCGACTACTATCTGATGTTGGCCGTCATGGGCCTGGTCGTGTCGATGATCTGGTGGATCCAGCGCAGTGAGTTCGGGCAGAGCCTGATCGCCATCCGTGAGGACGAAATCGGTGCAGAAATGCGCGGCATCAACACAACCCTCCACAAAATCGCCGCCTTTATGATCGCCGCCTTTTTCACGGGAATCGTCGGCGGATTCTGGGCCTGGCAGAACACCTACATCGATCCGGATGTTGTCTTCGTCGAAGCACGCACCGTCGAGATGGTGATGATGTCGATGCTGGGCGGCCTGGGCACGGTCTGGGGACCGCCTCTCGGCGCAGTAGTCATCTACTTTTTGCAGGACCTCCTCTGGGGCAACCTGTTCGGCGTGCATCTGCTGGCGCTTGGCGCGTTGCTGGTCGTGCTTGTGCTGTTCCTGCCGGAGGGCATCCTCGGCACGCTGGGCGACCGCAGCAGCACATCGCTGGGACGCCTCCTGGGCCGCGTCGGCAGGAGCAATTAGTGGATACTGAAAGGCATACACCACCAGCCGCAAACCGCGAATATGACCTCTGACCAACAGCCCCTGCTGGAGGGGCATACCGTTTCCAAATACTTTGGCGGGCTGGCCGCTGTCAACAACGTGGATTTCGCCGTCTATCGCGGCGAAATCGTCGGCCTGATCGGTCCCAACGGCAGCGGCAAGACAACCCTCTTCGACTGCCTGAGCCGCTTGCAGAATATCGACAGCGGCAAGGTATTTTTCAAGGGCCGGGACGTGACGCGGGCGCGCCCGTATCAGGTCGCCAGAATGGGGCTGACGCGCACATTCCAATCGGTGCGCGTCTATCGCAAAATGACCGTTCTGAGAAACATGCTGATCAGCCACCAGTGGCGGGATACATCGATCCTGCGCATGCTCCAGCCCAGCCAGGCCGGCACCGCGCGCCGCGCCCATCAACTGCTCGACTTTCTCCAGATCGGGCATCTGGCCGACGAGGAAGCTGGCCGCCTGTCCGGCGGACAGCGCCGCCTGCTGGAGATCGGCATGGCCCTGATGCCCGACCCCGATATCCTGCTTCTGGACGAGGCCACCTCCGGTGTGAATCCAACCCTGGTCGAAACGATCAAAGATCGCATCCGCACCCTCAATGAGCAGGGGAAGACCTTCCTCCTGATCGAACACAACATCAACTTCATCGCCGATCTCTGCAGCCGCGTCTACGTACTCAACTACGGCGAAAAACTGGCCGAAGGCACGCCCCAGGAAATCCTGCAAGACGAAGCCGTGATCGATGCCTACTTCGGAGCTTAAATCCCGTGGCCAGCTCCCTGCTGCTGAAGTTTCTGACCACTGACCACTGACCACTGACCATTGACCACTGACCATTGACCACTGACCACTGACCACTGACCACTACCAATGTCTGCCCCTCTCCTCGCCGTCGACGACATCTATGCCGGGTATCAGGATTTCGACATCCTCAAAGGCGTTACCCTCGTAGTGCATCCCGGCGAGATCGTCTGTGTCATCGGCCCCAACGGCGCCGGCAAATCTACCGTATTCAAGGCAATCTACGGCTTTGTCAAGGTGCGCCAGGGTGCCGTCCGCTTCGACGGGCAGGAGATCACCAATGCCCGCCCCCAGGACGTGCTCAGCGCCGGCATCTCCATCGTCCCCCAGCTGCGCAGCGTCTTCCCGCAGATGACGGTCATGGAAAATCTGGAGATGGGCATGTATCTCGAAAATGACCAGACGCGCATCCACCAACGCATCCAATACATCTTCGAGCTGTTCCCGCGCCTGGCGGAGCGGCGGGGCCAAATGGCCGGCACGATGTCCGGCGGCGAGCAGCGCATGCTCGAAATCGGCCGCGCGCTGATGCTGGAGCCCAAGATCGTGATGATGGACGAGCCGAGCGCCGGCCTCTCCCCGCTGATTACCCGCATGATTTTTGAGAACATCCGCCGCCTCAACCATGAGATCGGCCTGACCGTCCTCATGATCGAACAGAACGCCCGCCAGGGTCTCGAAGCCAGCCACCGCGGCTATGTGCTCGAGCTGGGCCGCAACGCCTACGAAGGCGAGGCCCAGGCCCTGCTGGATAACCGCGATGTGCGCCGGGCCTTTCTGGGGGGACATTGAGTCACCGAGGGTCTTTTTAGTTCTATGCAGGCAGTGCAATAAGTCTACGATGTGCCTACCGTTGACTGTCCGCCTTCTGTGTGTGGGGGATACGTCGTCAGTTCGTGGTCTACGCTACAACATGAGGGTTTGAAGGAAGCAACAACCGTTCTAACATTTCTGGAACGTGAGACTTTCCTTGGAAACCAATAATACCTATGAACATCGAACTCGTAGCCTACTCCCAAGCCAATCCAGCCCTCGACCCCGCTGACCTGCTCGAAATGAGCGATCTGGCAACGATCTGGAACGGCGCCAGCACCTACCCCGAAAATGTGATCGAGTATGCCGGCCGCGTCTGTTATCGCAGCACCCGCCGCATGGGCACCGCGCCGCGGTTTATCATCAACCGCGTCAAGGAAGGCCACGAAGATATCATCGAACATATTGTTGCCACGGTGCGGGTGCGCAACAGCGACGAGCCGCTTCGCTGGCGCATGCTCAACCGTCATTGCGAAGTGACGCAGGAAGCTGACGGCAGTTGGCTTGTCAGTGCCAATACCCGCGTCTGGCTGGACCTGTTCCGCCGTGGGATCGGACTGCAAGCGCTGCCGTTCCTGCAAACGATCGCGCCCAAGGTCTACGCCGAATTTGCCGACGAAATCCCAGGCGGCAACGGCGCGCGGCCCCCGGATCCTGTCGCCGTCCCGCCGCCTCCGTCCATGCCCTTACTTGATGTAGACACGTCATGCCTGCGCCCGCGCGAAGAAGGCCCTCTGCGGGTTACGCTCCTCGCCTTCACCCAGCCCGGCCTGGACAATACCGAAGCTCAACTCCATCATGGATCCGCCACTTTCTTCTTCGAAGGAATCAGCCGCGCCTGCACCCATCAGCTAGTGCGCCACCGACTAGCCAGCTTCAGCCAAGAGAGCCAGAGGTACACCAGTTATGACAAGATCGAACCTGATCTGGCACCTAAAGTACCTCCGTTGCCGAAATCACAGTCAGGAAAACGGCACGGCCATTGTTTGTTCAGCATAGATCAGGAGGAGTTCATCACTGACCTGTATGGTCAAGGGTTTAGCGGTGAAGACATAGCGCGAGAATATGATGTTCACCCCACCACCATACGGGACATTGTAATTCGCAATGGTGGCGAATATCGTAGTCGTGGGGAATCTCGTACAATGCACGTCAAAACGGATTTTTTTGACCAGATCGATACGCCTTTGAAAGCACAGATATTGGGTCTGATCTATGCTGATGGCAATGTAGCGCAAAGAGACGGCTTGGTTGATCACGCCTCTATTTCACAACTCTCTGATTACAAGGCATGGTTGGCAAGGCTGGGAAAGCTGTGGGGCGGTAGTGTTGTGTCGGGAGGGAGAGAGAGGTCGGCTCGGTTAACAATCCCGGGCAAGCGGTTAGCAGAAGCATTGGTGAAACATGGAGTGGTTCCGGCCAAAAGCAAGGTTTTGAAGCCCCCATCGCTATCGGGAGACTTGGCCCGTCATTTCATCAGGGGGTACTTGGAGGGTGATGGGCATATCGGCAAAGTTGACAACCGTGTAGTCACGCTAATAGGAACGCATAGTGTGTTGGAATGGATCCAGCAGCAGATTTGGGCCCAATTGGACATCGATTCTGGTGGTTCTTTGAGAGAACGCGAAGGGTGTTGGGCACTGACTTTTGGCGGTCGGCACATGGCCAATCAGATAGTCGAATGGGTCTATGGCGGATTTGATTTTCGTTATTCTCATCCTGCTAAACTTACACGAGCGACAGAATGGTGCGGTTCCATCGAGAGCGAGTTCCATTCTCAAGTATCATGCTGGGCAAAACAGATGGGAGTGGTGGTTCCTCCCAAAATGACCCCGCTGACCATTTCTCTCTTTGTGGCTGCCATCGAGGAAACTGCCCAAGCGTATGCCAATTTACGAAGCCTGAAAATTCTCAAAGAGGACGCCCGTTTTCTCCTGCCCAACGCAACCGAGACCCGCATCGTTACCAGCATGAACTTCGCCGCCTGGAGCCACTTCCTCTGGCTGCGCGCTGTCGACAAAGCGGCCCAGTGGGAAATCCGCCGCCTCGGCCAACTCGTGCTGGAAATGCTCTACAGCATCGCTCCCGCCGTCTTCCAGGAACAATGGAACGTGTACCAGGAAAAATTCACCATGTCCAAGTAACGGCGCCGGGCACTGTCCGATGTCCCCCTGCCCGTAAGGAGCGCGCTGACTGTGTTTGAACGCTTTCACAACCGCACGGCGCGCGTCGCCGTCGTCGGTATGGGCTATGTGGGCCTGCCTCTGGCTGTCGCCTTGGCCGCAACCGGCTACGAAGTCGTCGGCATTGACCTGGATCCGACCAAAATCGAGGCCGTCAATCGCGGACGCTCCTACATCGCCGACGTTGCCGACGCCGCCTTACTGGCCCAGGCGTCTCGCCTGCGGGCGACCAGCGACTACGCCATCCTGGTCCATTGCGATGCCGTCTCAATCTGTCTGCCCACACCTCTCGACCAGACAGGGCAGCCGGACGTTTCCTCCATTCGCGCCAGCGGCCAGGAGATCGCCCGCCATCTGCATCCTGGCCTGACCGTCGTCCTCGAATCCACCTCATATCCCGGCACAACGACCGAACTGCTGCTGCCCCTCCTCGAAGCCGCCGCACAACCACAGGGATGGCGCGTGGGCAAAGAGTTCTTTGTGGCCTTTTCGCCCGAGCGAGTCGACCCCGGACGCACCGATTGGACGATTCAGGCGACGCCCAAGATCATCGCCGGCGTGACCGACAACTGCCTTGCCGCGACCCAAGCCTACTATGGACAGGTTTTCGATACGCTTGTGCCCGTCTCCTCACCGTCTGCCGCGGAAATGGCCAAACTGTTCGAAAACACCTATCGCTTTGTCAACATCTCACTGGTCAATGAACTGCTGCTGATGTGTGACAGCTTGGGGCTGGATAGCTGGGAAGTGCTGGAGGCGGCCGCAACCAAACCCTTCGGTTTTACCAGGTTCACGCCGGGGCCGGGAGTGGGGGGACCTTGCATTCCCGTAGATCCGCATTATCTTGCCTGGAAGATGAGATCTATCAACTCCAGCGCCCGCTTCATCGAGTTGGCCGGCCAGATCAACGCCGAGATGCCGCGTTATTGGGTGCAGAAGGTGCAGGATGCCCTCAATGATGGCGGCAAAGCTGTCAGAGGCAGCCGTGTGCTGGTACTGGGCGCGGCCTATAAGCCTGACATCGCCGATGCGCGCGAGTCACCGGCCATCGATATCCTGCAACTCCTCCTGCAAAAAGGCGCGCAGGCCAGGTATCACGACCCATACATCTCTTCTTTGGCCGATAAAGGGGTTCACCTCACCGCGGTCGCCGATCTCGAAGGTGAGGTTCAGAAAGCCGACTGTGTGGTGGTCGCCACCGCCCACAGCAGCTATGATTGGGCATCCATCGCGCACGGCGCGGCCATACTGGTTGATACCCGCTTCACAGTGAATCGTGGTTCGTGAAACACCACCATCCGCTGGTGCTTCACGAACTGCTGATCACTGCACCGGAACCTACTGGTCCGGGTTTCCTGAAATGCGCCGGGTACCCTTGCGCGTGGAACGCTTTCGCGCGCCTTAGCGCCCCTCTTGATGTTGGCTTCCCATTAGACGGGGTTGCATGCCGTGTGCTCGCAATATCTGACGGATGGTTTCGACGGAGATCTGGTCGACGACTTGACCATCGATCAGGTACTTGCGCAGCCTTTGCAGCGACCACTGCTTGAACGGGAGCTTCAAAGAGGTGGGATCGGCAGAGGCGATGTCAACGATCGCCTGCCGCTGCGCCTCCGTAAATACGGGAGGACGCCCGGGCGATTTGCCGCTGCGCAGACCATCGAGGCCATGTGTATTATAGCGATGGATCCACTTCCGCACGTTGATCGGATGCAGATCGACTTCGCGGCTGATTTCCTGGACCTTTTGCCCCTGAGAAGACAGGAGGATAATCATCAGGCGCTGAATTGGTACGTCATTCTCCATATTCTGGAGTATGCCCTCCAATTCCTCCCGCTCTTCCTCCTCCAATTGTCGAACATAAAGTGCCATGAATTCTCTCCATTATTGTCCGCCGGCAAGTGCCCGCCTGGGTGGGGGCGGCGAACAAATCCTTTCCCTACAACTGAAAAGTGCGGCTGTTGTCCTCAACAACCTTCTGATTGTAATTCGTCACGTGCCTCAAAAGTCTCCGGTGCAGATTTTGCCAGGTTTCGCTCTGCAGAATCGCCTCGAGCCGCTCCAGATCGGACACTTCGCCAATTGTCAGCATTTGCGGGCCATTTCCATAAATGGTATACCAGACTTCGGCAGGGTTGATTCCCAACCGCATAAGTCCCGGAGCAAACTCGCGCATGACAAATTCAAAATAGGGCTGTTCGTGTCCCATTTTGATGTCCCACTGCATCAAAAGACGTACCATATGTGCTCTTGCTGCGCCTGGCAGAAGCGCGAAAACGCAACCTGCAACCACCCCATAAAACTCAGGGGTGAATCTATTTATGCGCATGACATCATATCAAGAGTATTCTAAGATCGCAACTTTTCCATGCCGGTTATTGATTTGTATATTGTGTTGCCAAATTTTCCTGTCCGGCGGGCCCGCTCTCCTGCTGGCCGCGCCCCCAATCGAGAGCCGCATCCCCCAACGACTGCTCCAATCGGAATCTGCAGTTGCGTCACATCTGCTCCTGCAACCGGCGCTCGAAACATCGCTGGTTCTGCTTACCCACACGCTGGACGTTCGTGTCGCCACCGATGACGGCCGCGCGCTGACTCTGCAAATCGAAGCCGCATACCGCCTGCACAATGTTGAAGACGAGGCGATCACAGCAACTCTGCTTGTCGCGCAGCCCGCAGATGCCTCTGCGGCCGGGCGTCCCCTGCCTCGGAATATCGCTGTGACCCTCGACGGACAGCCACTCGCCCTCCAACCCGCCGGCCAGACCGTGGGGCAGAGCGTTCAGGCAGAGTTCGACGCAGACGCCCGGCGGCGCCTCACCCTCCGCTACCATCTGCCTTTGGCCGCGACGCAGACCTTCGACTTCCATTACCCAATTTCCGAGTTGCTCTCATGGCCCAGCGATATCAGCGGCTGGCGCGTAACAATCGATTTTGCCAACATGGAACAGTGGCTGGCCCCCTCGGACAACTGGCTGCAGATATCCCCCCGCGGCTGGAAAATGCGCGCCAACCAGCTGGAGTGGCTGCGTGAAGAGCGGCCACCGACCACAGATGTCCTCTTCCAGGCGCTCCATCCACAGCGGATACAGGAGATTCGCGCTGCCCAGAACGCGATACGCGCCAACAATGAGGTCGAATCTCAACAACGGTTGGGGGATCTGTACGCGCAACTGCACCAGGCACCTGCCCTCGGCGCCGCGGCCCGCGAACGCTTCTATGAACAGGCCCTGGCCGCGTATACGCAAGCGCTGCGTTTGGCTGAAGAACACGCCCGGGCGGAAACTGTCCTCGCCGCGCTGCGTTACCGGCTGGCGGCTCTCTATCGTAGGCGCGCCATTGCCGCAGATGGCTCGGTCGATAGCGTCTATGTCGCGCTCATGGTGGCGGAGGCGGAGAAGGCTCTTCCGGCCATGCCACAAGGACCGACCCGCCTGGAACTGCAAAACTGGGTGGCCCAAGGCCTGCAGCAACAGCTGCGGGCGGCCCGCTTGCAGGAAAACTGGCCCCTGGCACTGCAGTTCACCGACCGGCTGGCTCGTCTGCCCGCCGATGTCGTCGATCCGGCCACCCTGGAAGCCGAACGGCGCGCGCTGATCCTGCACGAGGTGCTGCAACAGTTGCAGGAAGGTAATGAAGAGGCCGCAGTGTCGCTGGTAGGAGAAGAGATTCTGACTGGAGAGACTCTGCCCCGACCGGAGTATCGCACGCTCTTTGCAAATTGGCAGATTACGGTTACATTGAAGCAGAACGACGTGTCCATCAATGCCCTTGCGCGCCCCATCTTCCAGAGGCGCGTCGACGGCGAGAGCGCCCTGAACAGCCTGCTCAACACCTGGTCTCTTTCCGGGGTGACAGATGTAGCACTGACAGAGGAGGCCGGCTGGTTCATTATCCAACTGGATCGACTCGACGCCCGCAAACGTCGGCTTCTGGCTCAGAACACACCCCAACAGCAGGATTGGGCACTGTTGCACAGCGCCATTCTGATGGCGGAGCAGGAGACACGACAAGAGAACCGCCTCCTGTGGAAGCGCACCACACAAGCTATTGATGTGGACTTTCGACCGGTCGGGGACCAATGGCACAGTATGGCTGCGTCGCTGGAAAGAGAGGCTGTCGTAGTGGCGGACGCAGCCGCACCCGCAGCCAATCGCGCCGAAGTCGCAGCGCTGGAAATCCGTCAGTCTTTGCGGACGGCGCAGCACCGGCTGGAGGCGGCCCGCTGGCGGCGCCTTGTCTCCGACAGCACGGTGCAGATCGTAATAGGCGATTCGCCCGACGCGGCGTCTCCGCAGCGCGTGTGGTTGTTGGGCCTGACAGATGCGCCACAGCGGCTGACTAACCAAGTTGAGAGCATAAACGCGGTGCGGCTCTGGCTTGCCATCGCCCTGGCGATCGTCCTCAGTTCTCTGTTTGCCGGCCTGCTGTGGATGTTGCTCTGATGCCTGAACTGTGATTGATGTGCTTGAGGGATTGACAGGCCCCTATGCGCTGCCACTTCGTTACATGTACGCGACTTGTGGTCGCCTGCCTGGCAACCAAACAATATAACTATGCGTGATCAAGATAGCAACTTACGTCACCCGTCTGCACAAGGACCCGCGCGTCCTGCCGCCGACGCCTATTTGTCAGGGCAAACACGCGCCGCGCCCGAGGATGCTGCGGATACCCTGGTGGACGACCGCGATGATACTGGCGAACAGGCCCATGCGCCCTTCGCCTATTTCCGCGAAGGGCGGGTGATCACACTCCTGCTGCTCGGCGTCATCTATCTCATCCTGGCGCTCTCGCTCAGTAATGCGGGCTGGACCGGCGCAATGAGCATGAGCATGCTGATAACTGTCGTTCTGGGCGCGCTGGCAATGGGCGCGCTGATCTCTTTCAGCCGCTTTGACAGCTTCTTCATGCTTTCCCACAGTTTTGCGACCGGGTTGGCATGGGTCTTCTATCTGATGACCTTTCTCGTGGAGGACGAAAGGCGCGTGCAGGCTTTCATCGAGAAGGGAATTCCCGTCCTGCAGGCCAGAGCCTACTTCCTGCTGGAGCGCTGGTTGGAATGGATCGAAGCCGCCATTAACCAACAAGCCAGCAACGACAACGTTGTTTTCATCTTCGAAATCGGCTTTCTCGTCTGGTGGCTCACCTATCTGGGCGTCTGGTCGGTCTTTCGGCACGGCCATGTCTGGCGCGGCGTGCTGATGGCCGGCATCGCGCTCCTGGTCAACACCCACTACGCGCCAGTATCGGTGATGGGGTTCCTTGTGGCATACTGCATCGCCGCGCTGCTGCTCCTGGCTTGGACCACTCTCATCGACCATCGTCAGCGCTGGCGCGCCCAGAGCATCTATTTCAGCGAGGACATCAACTTCGACTTTATGCGCTCCGGCTTTATGTACACAATGGCCGTGATCGCAATCGCCTTCGTCGCGCCCAACTTGGGGCGCAGTCTCCCCTTCCATGACCTGCTACAGCCCGTCAACCAGCGCTGGGAGGCGGCTATGCAGGAGTGGAACCGCCTCTATCAGGGGTTGAATCGGCAGACCCGGGCGGCCCAGACAGGTTTTGGCCGCACCTTGACCCTGGGCGGCGAACGCACCGTCAGCGACCGCCTTATCATGGAGGTGGACGCGGGGACAGGACGCTACTGGCGGGCCGTTGCCTTCGACCGTTTCACCGGCCGGCAGTGGATCAATACCGCCGAGGGCGAGACCACATACCGTTCCAACCAGCAGATCCCGGCGAGGTCGTGGACCGCCCGCGCGCCGGTCACACAGACCATCACCGTTCGTACACCGACCGGGAATGTCCTCCTCGCCATGCCGGATGTAGTGCAGGCCAGCATCCCTTTGGCGGCGCTGCAGCAGCCGCTTGCCTACGCCAACCCGGCTTCGACAGACCAGGAGGATACCGAACTGACGTGGGCACGTTCCAGAATCACCTTGGAGGAGGGCGATAGCTACCAGGTGATCAGCAACCATACCACTGTCACGATACGGCAGCTGCGGGAGGCGGGTATTGTCGACTATCCGGCGCAGATTCTTGACCGCTACCTCCAGCTCCCCGACAGTTTTTCGCCCCGCGTCGCCGAGGTGGCCGCGCAGGTAATGGCAGATGCGCCCACGACCTACGACAAGGTCAAGGTGCTGGAGCGGTTTCTGCGCGTTTTCGACTACGACGAAGGGATCGCGGCGCCAGCCGCGGATGAGGACCCGCTGGAGTATTTCCTGTTCGACATCCAGCGCGGCTACTGCGACTACTACGCCTCGGCCATGGCGGCCATGCTGCGCAGCCAGGGCATCCCCGCGCGCGCGGCCAGCGGCTACGCCGAAGGAACCTTCGACCCGGAGATCGGCACCTATCGAATCACTGAACGGGACGCGCATACCTGGGTGGAGGTCTACTTCCCGCAATACGGCTGGCTCGAGTTCGAGCCGACCGCCGGCGAGAGTATTCTGGATCGCCCTTCGGGAGCAGAGTTCCAGGACAGCGGTATGATCCCCGGTATGGATAACATCATGCCCGAAGACGAGGAGTTTCTGTTTGATGACGCGTTCGATTTTGAAGAAGAGTTTCCCCAGGACATCGCCGGCCCGGTCACGGGCATCGGCGGCCTCCCAGCTCGCTCCCCTCTGATCTTAACCAGCGTCGTCCTGGTCGTTCTGACACTGCTTGCGGGGGTATGGCTTCTGCGCCGGCGCATGTATCAGGGTCCCAGAACCTTTATGCAGGAACCGCAGATCTACTATGAACGGCTGCTGAACTGGACTGCGCGCCTGAAGATGCCACTGCGCACGAGCCGGTCGGTGGCTCCATCGAGCTCGCCAGACTTCCCCCACCCGAGACAGATGGCAAGCGAGATATACCGACCAACGCCCACCGAGCAGGCGTTGACGCCCTATGAACGAGAGGCGCTGATTGCAGAGGGTCTTCCCCAGGGCAGCCCGTTCATCCGGCGCATCATCGAAATCTACGTTCAGTTCCGCTACGCCCCCCGCCCGGAGCATCTTGAGGACGAAGTCCGGTCCGAACTGAACGACAACTGGCGCCAACTTCGCCCCGTGCTGTTGAGGGCCTGGCTGCGGCGAAGGTTCAGCTGGCGCGCATCTACCGGCCGAAATTAGAGGAAATATCAAAAGCGTCTTGCACAGTTGCCGGCAACTGGCAACCGCGGTTAAACGGGGCGGGCCGCTCCAGTCGGGCGCAGAAGCACCACCTGCGTCTCTTCCGGCAGGGTTTGCTTTGTCAGTTTGAGCGTATCCGTTACTTCAGGATCGCTGATTCCCAACTCCTTGAGAAAGCGATCCACCGGCTCCAGAGTTTCGGCCAACTCGCCGCGCAGACTTTCGTGACGGTACTGCATGGGCACGACGATGCGCGGGTCCAGCTGGCTGATCACTTCGGCAATACGCGAAACGTCGGGTACGTGCGGTCCGCTTACAGGCGCCAGCAGCACGTCGATATTGCCCAGTTCCTCCCCGCCGGCGCTGGCCGGAACCTTTCCCAGCTCTCCCAAATGGGCAACCGTGAGGCCGGCGAAATCCAGGAAAAAGGCGACGTTGCGTATGCCTTTCAGGGAGGTCGGCAGGCCGGTCACGAGCACCTGTTTCACTTCGTAGTCCCCGGGGCCTCGCAGGATCTTCGGCTCGCCGCCGACAATGCTTGCATCTGGGACGTGGGCGGACGAATTATGGCTGATAGTCACAATATCGGCGCGCAGCTTGGGCAACTGGATGCCCGTCGCCTCCCTGCTTAAAGGGTCGCAGATTGCGGTGACGACGCCGCGCTCTCGCAGACGAAAGCAGGAGAAACCGTACCAGTTAATGTCCACAGTCCTGTCCTTTCTCAAATGCCAACTTCTCTGTCGATCCGGCGCGAAGCCGCTCTCTGAAAAACGCGGCGCCGGGGCGCTCCATATTGGGTATACACAGTCCTGAACCCGACAAGTAACGCAAAGCGATGATACCTCACCAGTACGCCTCCCGCAAAAGCGCGGGGGATCTCCATAGGCTACATTTTGGCTTCCACGCGAACTGTTGGCGGCTCCAGGTCTGACGCAGTTCGGTTGGGCGCTGCATTGCGTAAAGGGCGTCCAAGCACTATCATGTCGTTCTTGAGTAGCCAGTTTTCAGTGGGCGCCCGCCTTGCCACCGAATGCCAGAGTCCCGCAACGATACGGATGGGCGCGACTAGCCGGAGAAACGCTCTATGGACGAACAGACCGTGCGTCAAGTAGTAACTGCCCGCTTCTACCAGTCGCTGGCCCAAAGTGATGTCGAGGTCACCGCCATCCCGCAACCCCAGTTGCAAGCCATCGTCAACGCGTTGGCCGACGGCGTCTTTGCCGCCCTCGATGCGATGGAAACCGAATCCGATCATCCCATTGTCGCGACCGAATCGCGCCCAGACAGCCACGCGGGAGCGCATGCAACAGACTCCTCCGCAGTTATCGCCGACAACCTCGAAACCGAGGAACTGCTCTGGTCCGGCCGGCCCTACCTTTCGATCGGTACCCGCTATGAACTGACTACTCAAAGGGTGCGGCTCATCCGCGGCCTGCTTGGTCGCAATTACCACGAGATCGAACTGGTGCGCGTACGCGATACGTCGGTGACCCAGCATCTGGGCGAAAGGGCATTGAACGTGGGCGACGTCACGATCACCAGCAATGACCCCAGCCATCCTGAATTCACCCTCCACAATGTCAAGGATCCGATGGAGGTGCGGGAAATGATCCGCAAGGCCACCTTGCAGGAAAGGCAGCGGCGCGGCGTCCATTACCAGGAGGAGATGTAGCTGTGCCCGCCTCGGCAGCAACTGAACGGAGGCAACACCAGGAAGAGGAGTTGCCGGTCGCGAAATCCGCCCTCTTTGAACTGGCCAGCCAGGCCGGCGAACTGGCTCTGACCATGCAACGGGATGGCCTGCGCTCTATCCAGTCCAAGTCCACCCCCAATGATCTGGTCACCGAGGCCGACCTGGCCTGCGAGAAATTGATTCGCGACCGGCTGGCCTCCCTCACACCCGATTTCGGCTTCTGGGGCGAAGAAAGCGATGAACAGCCGGACGACGACTATTTCTGGCTGGTGGATCCGATAGACGGCACGATCAACTTCGCCGCCGGTCTGCCCTGGTTCGGCATCAATATCGCCCTCATCCACCGTCAGAAGACCTTCTTCGGTCTCTCGCTGATCCTGCCGCAGTTCGATCTCTTCTGGGCGCAGGCCGGCCACGGCGCCTATCTGCGGCAGCGCAACGGCGAGCAGCAGCGCCTGCACGTCAGCCAGGCATCCTCCCTGTCCGACGCGCTGCTCACGACCGGCTTCCCTTACCACCGCGCCGTGAACGAGGACAACAACGCGGCGGAATTCGCCCGCATTATGCCGATTTGCCAGGGCGTGCGGCGGATGGGCGCCTCCTCGGCCGATCTGGCCTATGTTGCTGCCGGCGCGTTCTCAGCCTACTGGGAGGGATGGATCCAGCCGTGGGATGTGGCGGCGGGCGTCCTGCTAGTGCGCGAGGCGGGCGGTCTCGTCACCAACTACGACGGCGCGCCCTACCATCTGGCCGACCGGAGAATCATCGCCAGCAACGGGCAGCCGGGCGTTCACGAACCATTGCTGCACGCCATACAAGAGGCCCGTTCAGGGAAGTTTTGAAATTCCCACAGTTGGTGACGGCCCCTACAAAACTCAGATTCAGTGTCAACGAGCCTGCTCGTTGGTTGACAGTCGGCAGAATTCGCCATCCGCTTTCTGCTTGCCAACTGCCACTGCTTTTCACACCATTGCGCAAGCGCATTTGACAGGGCAGGTATGGGCCATAATACTAGGGGGCGTATGCTGGATCGGATACTGGACCAAATCCGTGACAATAGCATACGCGTTACCCGCCATGCTCAACAGGAAATGGTTGAGGAGGATTACTCGCTTAGTGATGTACTGCAAGCAATCTCTCAAGGGCAAATCCTGGAAGACTACGCTCAACATCGAAGGGGAGCATGTTGCCTCTTGTATGGTCTTACCGCATCGGGACGCGCCATCCATGTCGTTTGCACGACTGCCCGGCCAGTTCTAATAATAATTACTGTGTATGAACCCAGGCTGCCCAAATGGGTTACTCCGACTCGAAGGAGACAATCGACATGAACTGCAGCATTGAGGGGTGTCCGGGAGAATACGAAAAGGGAAAAATTACCCATACTGTCCGCCGCCATGGTCAGGTCGTTGTCATCGACCATGTCCCTGCTGAAGTCTGTTCTGTCTGCCGAGACGTACTCCTGCAGCCCTGCACTGTCAGCAAGATTGAGACCCTGCTCCAGGAAAAACGCCAACCGGCACAGACTGTACCCCTCTATGAATTCGTTTGACTTGATCACTCAGCGTTCAGGTGGCGGCGAACCACCGGACGCACATTATCAGATCGATATTCGTCTTCAGGAAAGACATTGATGACGGTCAAGAAACTAGTGCAAGAGCAGTTCGGCGCCCATGCCCGGACCTATATCACCAGCCGGCCTCACGCCAAAGGCGCCAGCCTGCAACGATTGGTCGAGCTTGTCGAACCGCAGCCGGACTGGCAGGCGCTGGACATCGCCACCGCCGCCGGCCACACCGCCTTTGCCTTTGCCCCCCACGTCGCCCACGTGCGAGCAACCGACATCACGCCGCAGATGTTGACCGTCGCCCGCGAGCAGGCCGCGACGCGCGGCATCGACAACGTGACCGTCGAGCATGCCGACGCCGACAATCTCCCTTATCCGGATGGCCGGTTCGATCTGCTGACCTGCCGCATCGCGCCCCATCACTTCCCCGACATCGGCGCTTTCCTGCGCGAGTCGGTGCGGGTGCTGCGCGCCGGCGGCACTCTGGCGGTTGTGGATAACGTCGTACCGGCCGGGATCGCGGGCGACTTTGTCAACGCCTTCGAGAAACTGCGCGATCCCAGCCACGGGCGTTGCCTCAGCGTGCAGGAGTGGCTGGATTGCTACTCGCAGGCCGGCCTGGACCTGAACCAGCATGAAATTCTCGAAAAGCAGATGGTCTTCGAAGATTGGGCGGCGCGCCACGACCCGGTGATTCAGTCCTATCTGCGTGCCCTTCTTTGGCATGGCCCACCCGCGACGCACGAGTTCCTCCATCCCCGCAGCGAGGACGGCCGCACGCTCTTTCACCTGCTCGAAGGGTTGTTCATCGGGCGCAAACAGGATTAGACGGCAGGAGCCGGTCTGGCGAGGAGAGAGAAGGCATATCCCACTCTCTCCTCTTTTCTCTCTCCGCGGTTTCCATCCTTTTCCACTACTTACCCAGGAACCGGATGATAGGGTTAACAAGGCAGCGCCGCGCCGCCGCTCCAAGAAGGTCACAAGCGACAGTAGATACCCAAAATAGGAGAGTCAGATAGGGTATCCACAAGAGGACAGAGTGCCACCCGAATTCGTGGGTAATTGAAGTACCACTAAGACTTGAAGATGAGAATGGCGTTGATCAGCGTGACCCCTGCCATCGCGCCGATTGATCGTGTATCGAATCTATCCATCTTCTCCGCCTCCCCCTCGTAAGTCATCAGCTAGAGCCGACTCCTTCCAAAAAGCCGCCAATCGGTTGTGGGCACAGATGTCATGATAGCCGAACACTCTTATCCGCAGCAACCATAAGAGTCACACATGGCCCTACCAGGCCCGGCTCCATTTGACGCCCTTTCTTTGCCCATTCCCCTGTTATGCAGTAGGCTTACACTAACTCAATAAATAGTCTTGGCTGTTTGCGCTGCTGGGTCAGAACGCGCCTCCGCTGTGCAATCAGGCACATAGTTGAAATAATCTCCTGAACCGAAGGAATCTACATGACGAAAATTCGCTTTGGCACAGATGGCTGGCGCGGACGCATGGCCGATGACTACACCTTTGCCAATGTGCGCCGCTGTGCCCAAGGCTTTGCCAACTGGCTGTTGGACGGGGGCCATGCCTCCCAAACGGTCGTCGTCGGTCACGATAAGCGCTTTCAGGGTGAGTATTTCGCCGCGGCGGTGGCAGAGGTGCTGGCCGCCAACGGCCTGCAGGTCCTGCTCATTGACGAGGCCTCACCCACCCCGGTAATCAGCTTCGCCGCCGTCGATAACCACGCCGTAGGCGCTGTTAATATCACCGCCAGCCACAATCCGCCCGAGGACAACGGTTTCAAAGTGCGGGACGCCAGCGGCGGCGCAGTGCCGCCGGATGGATTGGCCGCCATCGAAGCCCGTATCCCCGCTACGAACGGGGTCCCCCGCACGCCTCTGGACGCGGCCCTGGCCGACGGCACGGTGCGGTATCTCCAGCCGCAGGCCGCCTATCTGGCCCATCTGACCGGCCTGATCGACGTGACTCGCATCCGCGACGCCGGCCTCAAGATCGTCGTCGACAGCATGTGGGGCAACGGCGCCGGCTGGTTGACCGAAATCCTCGGCGGAGGCAAAACGGAAGTCATCGAAATCCACGCGCAGCGCAACCCGATCTTCCCTGAAATGGCCCGCCCCGAGCCGATCCCCCCCAATGTGGACGCCGGCCTGGCTGTCGCCCGCTCCGTGGAGGCCGATTGCATCTGTATTCTCGACGGTGACGCAGACCGCTGCGGCTTCGGCGATGAGAACGGCCAGTTCGTCGATCAATTGCGGGTCTACGGGCTGCTCGCCTACTACCTGCTCGAGGTGCGTGGCGAACGCGGGCCGATTGTCAAGACCCTCAGCACGACCTCGATGCTGGATAAGCTGTGCGCGGCCTACGATGTGCCCCTGGTGGAGACCGGCGTCGGTTTCAAATATGTGGCGCCGGCGATGGTGGAGCACGGCGCGCTCATCGGTGGCGAGGAGAGCGGCGGCTACGCCTTCCGCGACCACGTGCCGGAGCGAGACGGCATCCTGTCCAATCTCTGTCTGCTGGACCTGATGGTGCGTACCGGCAAGAGACCGACCGAGTTGCTTCAACTACTCTTCGAGAAGGTCGGCGAGCACTTTTACGACCGGATCGACATCCGTCTGACCGGCTCCGAAATGAAAGCCGCAGCCCAGCAAACACTAGACAACGTTGATATCCGCGGACGTACCCTGGGCGGCATAACCATCACCGAACGCATCACCATCGATGGCTACAAATTCTTAATGGAGGATGGGGGCTGGCTGCTGGTGCGCTTCTCCGGCACCGAGCCGCTGATCCGGATCTACACCGAGACGACCCGCAAGGAGAAGGTGGCGGCGATCCTCGCCGATGGCCAAAAACTGGCGGGCCTGTAGGAGCGAGAACGCCTCCCAATCTCCCGTTCTGGCAGCTCGCCTTTCTGATGTCTGACGCGCTTTCGTACAGCGGCACTATGTGATAAAATTAACAAACAACGTATGTCAGAAATAAAGTTGAATGCACCTCCGCTCGAAAGAGACGCGAAATCCGATCCGATGCGCTACCACTTCTTTATTTGAGTGCAAATGACCGTTCCGACGCTGGTCGACAGCCACTGCCATCTGGACATGGAGCAGTTCGATGCGGACCGGGCCGCCGTGCTGGAACGGGCACAAGCGCACGGTGTGTGCATGATCGTCAACCCCGGCATCGATCTGGTCCACTGCCGGCAGGCCATCTCCCTGGCCGACCTGCATCCGCAGGTGTACGCTGCAGTGGGTATCCATCCCAACAGCAGCGCTGATTTCAGTGAACAGACGCTGACACAGTTGCGCGGGCTGGCCGAGCATCCCAAGGTTGTCGCCATCGGAGAAATCGGGTTGGACTATCACTGGGGGACTGTCTCCCGCCCCAAACAGGCGCAGGCATTCCGGGCGCAGCTTGACCTGGCCGCCGAACTGGGACTACCGGTGATCATCCATAACCGGGAGGCGTCGACCGATCTGGCGCAGATCCTGGACGAATGGGCGGCCAGCGCACCAACCCGTAACTCGCCCCTGGCCCAGCGCTCCTTTTGGGGTGTATTGCACGCATTCTCAGGCGATGCCGCGCTGGCCCAAGCGGCGCACAGTTGGAATTTCGCCCTCGGCCTGGGCGGTCCAGTCACTTTCAAGAACGCCCGGACCTTGCATAGTATGGCGCCGCAACTGTGCCTCGACCGCCTGATGCTCGAAACGGACGCCCCCTGGCTGACGCCGCATCCACTGCGCGGGAAGCGCAACGAACCGGCCTATGTGGCTCTGGTGGCCGCGCGGCTGGCCGAACTTCTGGCTGTGCCAGTAGAGGAGATAGCTGCCCGCACGACCGCTGTGGCCCGCTCGATCTTTGCGCCGCTGGCTGGTGACCGGCAGCCGGAAACAGTTACGATGACTGCCGGCTGTCCACCGTAGTTCGCCGCACTGCTGGAGTAAGCTGCCTGCGGATCGCCATTTGAACGCTTTGTGACAGGTTTTTCATGGTTGACCAGGTTCAAGTCGAACAGCTCACTGATACGGAAGCGAGACCCTTGGCGCAGGATACGCCGCAGATGATGCCGCGCTCGCCTACACTCGGCGCGCGCGAAGCATTGGTGCATGACAAATTCCGCCGCGCGCTGCAGACGCCGCAGGACGCGTCGGCGCTGCTGACTCCGGTGCGCGCGACGCTCGAGCAGGTCGAAGAGAAAATGAAGAGCGTTGACGCCGACGTGTTTGCGCCCCTGGCCAACGCCTTTCTTGAACTGATCGGCCAGGGCGGCAAACGGCTGCGGCCGGCGCTGGCGCTCTTGGCCGCAGGGCTGCAAGATGGTCGCCCTGAACCTAACAGCCCCCGCTCCAATGCAGACGGGGCAACTTCGTCCCCGGATGGGGAATGTAACCCGCATACGCTCATCGCCCTGGCCGCCGCCGTGGAGATGCTGCACACCGCCACGCTCGTCCACGATGATGTCATCGACGGCTCGCTTTTGCGTCGTGACGCACCCACGCTCAACGCCTCGTGGAGCGCGGGGGCAACAGTTCTTGCCGGCGACTATATGTTCGCCCGCTCCGCCCAGTTCGCCGCCGAAACCGGCAATGTGCGCGTCATTACCATCTTCAGCGATACCCTGCGCGTGATCGTCGATGGCGAAATGCGTCAACTCTCCGATCGCAACGATTTTTACCAGGATCGCCAAGCCTACTACCAACGCATCTATGCCAAGACGGCCAGCCTCTATAGCGCTGCTACCGAAGCGGCCGCAGTTCTGATCGGCCTGCCACCGGATCGGGTTCAGGCGCTTAAATCTTTCGGTTATCAGTTCGGGATGGCCTTCCAGATCGTGGATGACATCCTCGATTTCGTCGGCACCGACGCCACCCTTGGCAAGCCGGTGGGAAGCGACCTGCGCCAGGGCACACTGACATTGCCGTTCCTCTACTACCTGCGCCAACTGCCCCAGCCGCAGAAATTGGTGAGCCGGCTACTCCAGGCCAGAGAGCGTGCCGATGCGGGCGACCCCCGCATCCTGTCCGCAACCGTACAGGAGATCGTTCAGGCCGTGCGCGCCAGCGGCGCAATCGAGGCCGCCCATCAGGAAGCGCTCGGCTTTCTTGACCACGCGGTTCACGACCTGGCTCCTTTCAATGACAACCTCTGCCAGCGTTCGCTTCTGGGCCTCTGCGCCTTTGTCGTGCAGCGCCGCAGCTGAATCGAAGCGGCCAGCGGTCAGAGATCAGCGTGAACGCCCGCACAACGCCTGGCAACTGGCCCTCTAGCCACCTGTGAACGCGATGCTTCAACGATTTCGTGGTCGAGCGGACAGCGCCCGCTACACGGCTCAACATGGGGGCAAAGCCCTCCCGCAAACCGACAGGAGATCGCCGCCGACCGACCTGGTGATCGTGATCATCTCCTGGAACGTCTGGGACCATCTGCGCGCCTGCCTTACCTCGATCGAGCAGCAGAGTATGCCGATAGAGGAAGGACGCCAAGAGAGAAAAAAGCGCAGGAACAACTCCCACACTTCGACTCTGGTGCGCCGTTTCGGACCGCACAACGAGGCCACCCTCCAGGTTGTCGTGCTCGACAATGCCAGCGAAGACCCCACGGCTTCTCTGTTGCCAAGCCGCTTCCCCTGGGTGCAGACGATCTTCAGCGACGAAAACCTGGGATTCACCGGTGGCAACAACCGGGCGCTGGAAGCGATGGGGTTTAACCCCCTGCCGCCACAGGACACGGAAGGGGAAACCACCAATCAGCCCGGCACCTTGCATCCGACTCTAGAAAATCGGACACCTGGCAGCAATCCGACAACGGACGCGTCCCCGCGTGCCGACGCGAAGGCGCGTTTCATCTACTTCCTCAACCCCGACACCGAACTCCTGCCCGGCAGCCTGTGGGCGCTCTACAACGGCATCAACGAAGACGAGACGATCGGGGCGATCGGGCCGCAACTGCGCTACACCGACGGCGCGCTGCAAAGCAATCGCCGGCGTTTCCCCAGCCCCCTTACCGGCTTCTTTGAGAGCACCTGGCTGGAGCAGATGTGGCCCCGCAACCCGTGGACCCGCAGCTATCACATCGTCGACTGGCCGGCGGACTCCCGCCAGGATGTGGACTGGCTGGTCGGCGCGGCTCTGCTCGTGCAGGGGGATGTGTTGGCCGCGCTCGGTGGATTCGATCCGCAGTTCTTCATGTACAGTGAAGAGACGGACCTCTGCCGCCGCATCAAGCGTGCCGGCTGGCGTGTGGTCTACGACCCGGCCGCTATCGTCATCCACGCAGAAGGCAGCAGCAGCGGCCAGGTGAGCGCCAGGCGCCATATCCTCTTCAACCGCAGCAAGGTGCGTTACGCGCGCAAATGGCATGGCCCCGTGTGGGCGGCCCTGCTGAAGCACTATCTGCTGGCCGAATTTCGCCTGCAGATTGCAAGCGAGTCGGTCAAAGCATTTCTCGGCCACAAACGGGCGCTGCGCCGCTCCCGCCTCGCCGCCTACCGGGACGTGCTGAAGAGCGGACTGGAGTGAATAGGACAGTGTCAGGTTTTTCTGAGGCCGAACTCCTGCAAGTCATCGCCGAGGGCGAAACCGACCGCGTCGAGTTCAAGGAATCCCTATCTGGAAGCGCCGCTGAGAGAATCCGCGAGGCCATCTGCGCCTTTGCCAACGATTTGCCAGGTCACGGCGCGCCCGGTCTCGTTTTTGTCGGCGTGAAGGACGACAGGACCGTCGCCGGCATATCGGCCACGGACCGGCTGCTTCAGCAGTTGGCCGACATGAAAACCGATGGCAACATTTTACCGCCGCCTACCCTGGCAGTGGAAAGAAGGACGCTGCAGGGCAGAGAGGTTGCGCTGCTCATCGTGCAGCCTTCCAACTCGCCGCCGGTACGCTGTAAAGGCGCCATCTGTGTTCGTATCGGGCCGCGCCGCGGCATCGTTACAGCACAGGACGAACGCATTCTCAGCGAAAAGCGGCGCTACGGGGACCGCCCTTTTGATCTTGCTCCAGTCCCTGTCGCCGGCCTGTCCGACCTCAACCTGACCCAATTTGAGAATGAGTATCTGCCCGCGGCCTTTTCCGATGAGGTCCTCGCTGCCAACGACCGCTCTCTCCGTGAGCAACTCACCGCGACAAAGATGATAGAGTCCGCCCAGCAGCCCACCGCGACCGTATTGGGCCTGCTCGCTATTGGCAAGAATCCGCAGGACTTTCTGCCCGGCGCCTACGCGCAGTTCCTCAGAATTGGCGGCAACGAACTGGCGGATGATATTCTTGACAGTGAGGACATTGGCGGCGCTGTTCCGGACATTCTGCGCCGCCTGGATGAAAAACTGCGCGCCCATAACCGCACAGAGGTGGATATTACCGCCGGCGAAACCGATCTGCGCACTGCCCTGTACCCCATCGAAGCCCTGCAACAGATCACCCGCAACGCTATTATGCACAGAACGTATGAGTTGACGAACGCGCCGGTTCGCGTCAGCTGGTTCAGCGATCGCATTGAAGTGATTAGCCCCGGCGGAGCGTTCGGAGCAGTCGCCGCCGATAATTTCGCCCAGCCGGGACTTACCGACTATCGTAATCCCAATCTGGCGGACGCAATGAAAACCTTGGGCTATGTTCAGCGCTTCGGTGTTGGAATCAGCATCGCCAAAAGACACTTGGAGCAGGCAGGACATCCGCCTCCTGAATTTGACGTTTCCAGCAACTATGTGCGGGTCGTGATCTATGCAGCGCGCAAACAAGTGACTACGGCAAGATGAGCGTCCCTGTTCTAACCTTTTTCAACAACAAGGGCGGCGTTGGCAAAACCTCTCTCGTGTACCACCTTGCCTGGATGCTGTCCGACATAGGCTTTCGGGCGCTCGCCTGCGACCTGGATCCGCAAGCCAACCTCACCGCCGCCTTCCTGAACGAGGATCGGCTGGAGAATCTGTGGGATGACAACAACCACGCGGCCGGGCAAACCATCATGCAGTGCGTCCGGCCACTGACGCGGGTTGGCGATATCCAATCCCCAACCCTCGCCTGGATTACAGCCAGTCTAAATCTTATCCCAGGAGATTTGGCGCTGGCCGGATTTGAAGATGACCTGTCCGAACAATGGCCCAACGCCTTGAGGTCCAGCGATCTGTACCGCCCCTTTCGCGTTCTGACGGCATTCTCAACCGTGATGCAGGATGGCGCCCAACAGATGAACGCCGACATTGTGCTGGCCGATGTCGGCCCCAACTTGGGCGCTATTAACCGGTCGGCGTTAATCGCAACCGACTATATCATCGTTCCTCTGGGCGTAGATCTGTTCTCACTCCAGGGCCTGCGTAATCTCGGCCCCTCATTGCGTCGATGGCGAGAGGACTGGGGCAAGCGCAAGGACAACTGGGTTAAGCCGGAATTTGCGCTGCCTGCTGGCGCAATGCAGCCGATCGGCTATGTGGTGCAACAACACGGTGTGCGCCTCAGCCGTCCTGTAAGAGCGTATGACAAGTGGGTGAATCGCATGCCGGAAGTGTACACCCGCAATCTATTGGGTGACACGGCAGGCCCCTACGCGGCGACACCGGCGCTGGATGTTCAACACGCCCTCGCCACCGTCAAGCGCTACCGCAGTCTCGTACCGATGGCTCAGGAGGCGCGCAAGCCTATCTTCCATCTGACCTCTGCCGATGGCGCGATTGGCAGCCATGCCGCAGCAGCCAATGACGCACGACGGGATTTCAAGCGTCTGGCCAGCAAGATCGCGCAAATCGTCATTCAGAAGACAGCAGCTGCTGGCTAGAGGTTGTTAACTGGACTGCGCGGTTTTCCACTCTTCGCCTCAGGCTCTTGCACCTGCCTGTTGGCTCACGCTTCGTCAAGTGCGCTGCAGATGGGGTCGGCTCAGCGTTCGGATGCGGTCACGAATGCCTTCCCCTCCTCTCCATTCTTTCTATCCCCCCGTCTCTTCGTGTAAGATGCTGCTGAACGCGCTGCCACTTCATTTGTAAGCGCAACATATCAGGAGAGACTTCAGTGGCCCGATTTCAGACCAAGCCGATCAGCGGCGCACGCGACTTCCTGCCCCTGGACGTGCTGCGCCGTCAATATGTCATCGGCGTGATCGAACGCGTCTACCAAAGTTACGGCTTTGAGCCGCTCGACACGCCGGTCATGGAACGATTGGATACCCTGCTCGGCAAGTACGGCGAAGAGGGCGATCAACTGATATTCCGCGTCGCCAAGCGCGGCGCCAAGCTGCAACGGGCGCTTGCCGCGTCCCCGACCGAAGACGACATCGCCGACGCCGGCCTGCGTTACGACCTGACCGTGCCGCTCGCCCGTATCGTCGCCGAGTACAGCAATCAACTGCCCCGTTACTTCAAACGCTACCACATCGCGCCCGTCTACCGCGCCGACCGCCCCGCCAAGGGGCGCTTTCGCGAGTTCTACCAGTGCGACCTGGATGTGGTCGGTTCCTCCAGCCAACTGGTCGAAGCCGAGGTCCTCAATGCCGGCGCCCAGGTCTTGCAGGAGCTGGGGTTCCGCGGGCGCGATGCCTCCGGATTCCGGCTGCGCCTGAACCACCGCGGCGTGCTGCGCGGCCTGATGGAGGTGACCGGCGTTCCCACCGAACTGGAGTCCGACGCGCTGGTCGCCGTAGACAAGCTGGACAAGATCGGCCTCGACGGCGTGGAAAAGGAGTTGCGCGCACGGGGCCTCGATCAGAAGGCCGCCACCGCCCTGCTGGAACTGATGGCCGCCGCCCCGGACGACACCGCCGCCGTGCTCGGCTGGCTGAACGAAAGGCTGGCAGGTTCGGCCAACGGCGCGCAGGCTCTGGCTGAACTTGAAGAGGTGGTGACACTGACAGAGTCAGGCCCGGCCGGCGCTCACATCTGCATCGACCCCTACCTGGCGCGCGGCCTGAGCTACTACACCGGGCCAATCTACGAAATCGAATTTCCATCCCTGAGCGGCTCCGGCGGCGCCGGCGGACGCTACGACGACCTGATCGGCATGTTCAGCAACCGCTCCATCCCCGCCTGCGGCTTCAGCCTGGGCCTGGAACGCATCCTGCTGATCATGGAGGAACGCGGCCTCTTTCCCAGTGAACTGGCCGGACAGCCCCAGGTGCTGATCACAAATTTCGATAAGGATGCCCTGGCAGCCAACGTAGCGATGGCCCATGCCCTGCGCCGCGCCGGTCTGCGCGTCGATCTCTACCCGGACATCGACAACCTGGGGCGGCAGTTCAGATATGCGGAAGATCGCAACATCCCGGTTGCCCTGCTGTTAGGCGGGACAGAGATGGCGGCCGGCACCGTCACCGTCAAAAACCTGATTAGTGGCGAGCAGGAGTCGGTGGCGCAAGCAAATGTGGCCGACCACTTGCGCCAATGACTCCAATAGGGCCTGGGAGACTTCATCGGCAACAAGGTCCGTGTCGGATCCTGATAGTTTGTCCCATTTCGCGATCAACGTGATATAATCGTTGAATCTTTTCGTTGTCGCCCCAATTCCACACTATAGTTCATGCATCCCCTATTCTGGATTCGCAGTTGAGAATTCCCACAAATTTCATTGAGGTGAAAACTATGAAGCGTTCAGCATTGAGTCGACGTCAATTTTTGCAGCTAACAGCCGGCGTGACCGTTACTTCGGCTTTGGCGGCCTGTGTAGCCCCGACCGCGCCGGCAGCGGATAGCGGTGACGCAGGGGGTGCTACTACG
Source organism: Caldilineaceae bacterium (assembly GCA_965221345.1). Lineage (GTDB taxonomy): Bacteria > Chloroflexota > Anaerolineae > Caldilineales > Caldilineaceae > Bin5. The sequence goes on along the minus strand of CBDCSD010000002.1, from coordinate 934,344 downwards.
ACCATTGACGTTTGGGCCTATCCCCGCACGGAAAATGACGGGGACATCGTCTATGCCCCTTTGAATGAGGGATTCCATGCAGCCCATCCCGACATCATGGTGGAGGTCGAGGTACAGCCCTGGGGTGGACGGCGCGAGAAACTCTACGCCGCGGCCGCAGCCGACACAGCCCCGGATATCTGGGATGCAACCACCGATACAGTGCCGGCCTATATCACAAAAGACGTGATCCTTGGTCTTGACGATCATCTGTCGTCCGAGGATTTGGCCGACTATAACCCTGCAGAAATCGAAGCGGCAAGCCTTGACGGTGTCCTGTACATGCCACTAGTCGAAGCGGAAGTCAATGGCATTGCGTACAACGGCGCACTGCTATCAGAACTCGGCTATGACCCTGCCACCGCGGCGTTCGAGACCTGGGACGAGCTCTATGCGTTAGCTGAGCGGGCTGCAGAAAAGAATTGGTATCTGGAAAGCCTCAGCACCTTTAGCTGGGGTGGATTCCTGGTTACAGTGCATGAAGCAGGCGGTCAAGTGTATACGGACGACCGCACCGACTCCAATTTCCTCGAGCAGCCCGTCATCGATGCCTTGACCCGCTGGGTCAAAGAGTTTGAGAATGGCTGGGTCCCGCTGGAATTCGCCATTGGCAGCGTGGATGAACAGGGTGGTCTCCCCAATTACTGGCAGTCCTCGGAACAGGTGACAGCGCGCACCGAAGACGCAGCCTGCATTCAAGACGTTGAAGCAAGCCCGGAACTGGAGTATGTGGTCGGCCACGCGCGCAGCATAGACAGTTCAGTTTCGCCGGTTTCCGGCATCGTTTCGGGTCAGGGATGGGCCATCACCAGGCAAAGCGATGCGGTCGATGCCGCGGTCACGTGGGTCAAGTACATGATCTCGCCGGAACAGATCGGGGCACGCGCCACCTTGGCCGGCACGACCCCTGTCGGCAACAGATCCAAGGATGATTGGAACCCTGCACCCTGTACGCTTGAGCACGTAAACCGTTTCGGACCCCTCCTGTTTGCCGGTGTCGACACCAATACCCTCTGGCAGGAGAGTAAAGTAGTTTCCGGCCCTCAATTCCAGGCGGCAGTGCTTGGTCACGCCACCGTAGAAGAAGCGTTGGAGAACATCAAAACGGAGATTGATGCGCTTCTGTTGGAACAATATGGATAATGGAGCCATCTCCTTTACAGTAGGACCAACATAAGTCGCAGAGTTGCGGAGAAGCAGTACAGCCTCTCTTCTCAACAACTCTGCGATTTTTTGTTCGGACTGGAGAAATTGATCATGGCCGTTGCCAGCTCATCCCAGCGCGCTACTTCCCCATTCCTGAAACGGCTGCGGCGTTCCCTGCCTTGGTATCCCTTTATCATCGTCAACACCTTGGTCTTTGCGGTTTTCAATTTGGTCCCCTGGCTGTCGATGTTCCGTTACAGTATCTTGAAGACAGATCTGCTTTCGACGCGTGAATTTGTTGGAATGGCTCACTTTGGGCGTATGCTGACTGACGCCAAGCTCCACAAGGCCATGCTCAACACAGGCTGGTTTACGCTCATGTATATCCCGCTGCTGGTGGTGATATCACTTGGGGTTGCTGTGCTTGTAAACCGACCGCTGCGGGGCATGAAGGCGTTCCGCGCGCTCTACTTTCTTCCCAATATTACGTCGGTGGCGGTCCTTGCCTTGATCTTTCGCCGGTTTCTTTCACCACGCCCCGATGGCCCCCTCAACTTCCTGATCGGACTTGTCGGCATTCAACCCCAGAAATGGCTGATCGATGTGAATCAGGCCATGCCCAGCATTGTCGGGATCAGTCTGTGGGAGGCGTTTGGTTACTTTATGGTCATCTGGTTGGCCGGGCTGCAGGCCATCCCCAGTGAGCTTTATGATGCCGCTAAAGTGGATGGCGCCAACGGATGGCGTCTTCACCGCTACGTTACCATTCCTTTGCTGCGCCCGACCGCGGCCTTTATCATCGTTATCGCCACCATTGGCGCATTGCAGGTCTTTGGTTCAATTTTCATTTTGACAGGCGGCGGGCCAGTATACGCGACAACGACTGTGGTCTACCAGATCTACAACGAAGCCTTCAACTTTGGCCGCTTTGGTTATGCGTCTGCGTTATCCATACTCTTCTTTTTGATTATTCTGCTCGTCGCACTGATTCAGTCCCGCTTTTTGCGTTTTGGTGAAGACATATATTAGCTGGATCGTAGGGAGATGCGCCGGTCAAAGGGAACAGCCCCTTGCAGGAGCGCCAGGCGTCTGACCCCTTATCTTTGAACGATCATTCTGGAGTTCTACAGATGTCTATATCTGAGACCGGCGAGCCAGTCGAAAAACCCAACCCGATTCGAGAGACGATCATCTATATATTGATGACGGTGGTGGCGATCACAACGGTTGGGCCATTTCTGATCATGCTGTCGGTATCACTTACTGAAAATATCCGCTTTATCACTTTCCCAATCGAACTGATCCCAACGTCTATTACATTGGAGAATTTCCAGACACTCTTTAGCAGAACAGATGCGTTGCGCTGGCTCTACAACAGTGTCTATGTCGCGTTTGTATCAACTTTGGGCGGTGTGATCACCTCAAGCATGGCCGGATATGCCTTTGCCAGAGGTGACTTCTGGGGCAAGACCGTTATCTTCACGCTTTTCTTAGGTATTCTGATGATGCCTGATACCGCCCTGATCGTGCCACAATTTATAGTTCTCTCGCGATTGGGGCTGGTTAACACCTACACAGCTCTGATCGGACCCTGGTTTGCATCTATTTTCGGTACTTTCTTGATGCGCCAGGCATACTTGAGCATTCCTCGTGATTACGATGATGCGGCAACTATCGATGGCGCAAATCTCTGGCAGAACTGGTGGCATGTGCTGATGCCGCAGGTTGTGCCCGCAATGGCGACATTGGCTGTCTTGCGTTTCATGGGCAACTGGAACTCCTTTTTCTATCCAATGATCGTCACATCCAAATCGGATATGCGCACCCTTACCGTTGGGCTTGGCACCGTGGCGCGCGCCGGCGGAGATGCAGGATTGGATATGTCGGGCGCGGTTATGGGCTTTCTGCCGACTCTGATCGTGTTTGTACTCATGCAACGCTATATTATTCGTGGTATCTCACTGAGCGGCGTGAAAGGCTGAAACACTCGAATGGCGCAAAAACGAAAAATTCTCTACCTGCCCCCAGTTGGCCTGTCCAAAGATATCCTCTCCCCAGAGGCAACCTCCATACTGGAGAACCTGGGCACTGTGATCTGGAATGAGTTGGATCGCAACTACACAAGCGACGAACTGCTTGAATTGCTCCCCGCCGCCGCCGTCGTCGTCACCTCCTGGGGATCCCCCCAGATCACTGAGGAGCATGTAGCCGCCGCCGACGACCTGCAAATCGTCGGCCATGCCGCCGGCTCGGTCAAGACCCGCCTGGCCCCCGCCGGCCATGAACGCGGCATCGTGCTCCTCAGCGCCGCCGATGTCATCGCCGAGTCCGTCGCTGAATACACGCTCTGGGCCATGTTGAGCGGTCAGCGCAACCTCTTCCCCTACGAAAAGATAATGAAGGCCGAACGCGGCTGGAAACCTGCCCACAACTGGCCCGGTCACTCCCTTTACGCCAAAAAAGTGGGAATCGTCAGCGCCAGCATGGTCGGCCGCCGCGTTATCGGCCTGCTGAAACCTTTTGGCTGCGATGTGACCGTCTACGATCCCTATCTGAACGAAGAAGACGCCCAACTGCTCGATGTACGCAGCGTCTCCCTGGAAGACCTCTTTGCCAACTCCGATATCATCTCGGTGCACGCCCCGATCACACCCGAAACTAGGAAGATGATCACCAGCACTCATTTCCAGTCGATTCGCGACGGCGCACTTTTTGTCCACACCGCGCGTTCCTGGGTGCTGGATCAGGATGCTCTCCTTGCCGAACTGCAGAAGAACCGTTTCAACGCCTACATCGATGTCTTCGAGCCGGAACCGCTGCCCGCCGACCACCCCATCCGCGATCTCGACAACGTCTTCCTGTCCCCCCATGTTTCGGGCCACACTGTCGAGAATCGAATGCGCCTGGTCGAGGAGATCGTGCGCGACATCGATCGCTTCTTCAACAACGAACCGCTGCGGCTGGTCGTGCCGTACGAGAAACTGAAGATCATGGCCTGATGCCGACCCGCGCTGGCCGGTGACTGGAATGCGAATATCGAGAAATGGGGATAAGGATGTTGCCTAAGCATGCCCGGACGGTGATCATCGGCGCCGGTATCGCCGGCTGCAGCGTGGCATACCACCTGTCGCAACTCGGTTGGCGGGAGATTGTTGTCGTCGATCAAGGCCCACTGTTCGAAACAGGCGGCTCAACATCGCATGCGCCGGGCCTGGTTTTCCAGATCAACGCCTCCAAAACGATGACGGAGTTCGCGCGCCACAGCGTCGATCTCTGGACCCAAATGGAGGTGGACGGTGAGCCCTGCGCCCGCCAGGTCGGCAGCATGGAAGTCGCCTGGACGCCGGAGCGACTCGCCGACCTGAAACGCAAGCATGGCTACGGCCTCGCCTGGGGCGTGGAATGCCACCTGCTCAGCGCAGACGAAGCACGCGCCCGCTTCCCACTCCTCTCCGACCGCATCCTCGGGGCGCTCTACGTCCCCTCCGACATCCAGACGAAGGCGACCAGGTCGGCAGAGGCGATGGCGCGCGCGGCCGAGAGAAACGGCGCCAAATTTTTCGGCGGCATCACAGTGACCGGCTTCGGCATCGCTGGCGGGCGCATCACCGCCGTGCATACCAGCCACGGCGACATCAGCACCGACCTCGTCGTCGCCGCCACCGGCATCTGGGCGCCCAAAGTTGGCGGCATGGCCAATGTGCCGATCCCACTGTCGCCGATGCAACACCTCTACGCCGTTACGACACCTCTGCCTGAACTGGCCGGCGCCACCGAGGAGATATCGCTTCCGTTCCTGCGCAACCAGGACAAGGCGATGTACTTTCGGCAGGAGGGCGAGAACATCGGTATCGGTTCCTACCTGCACGAACCCCTCCTGGTGGACGCCGCCGACCTCCCCGACCGCGCGGTCGCTGGCATGCCTCCCGCTGAGATGCCCTTCTCCTCTACCCACTTTGAGGCCGCGATGGAGGCGGCAGGCGAACTGATGCCCAGCCTCCAAAGTGTAGAACTGACGCGCAGGCTCAACGGCATCTTCTCATTCACCAACGACGGCTTCCCCGTGCTCGGCGAATCGCCGCAACTGCCCGGCTTCTGGTCGGCGCAAGCAGTCTGGATCACACACGCGGGCGGGGTGGGCAAGGCGGTTGCAGAATGGATCGTTAACGGCGAGCCGGAAGCAGATCTGCACGAGTGCGACATAAGACGCTTCCACCCGCACGCCCTCAGCCGCCCCTACGTCCGCGCCCGCGCCGCACAGCAGTATCGCGAAGTCTACGACATCATCCACCCGCGCCAGCAGATGACCCACCCCCGCAACCTGCGGCTGTCGCCCTTCTTTGCCCGCCAGCAGGAGTTGGACGCCGTCTTCTTCGAGAACGCGGGCTGGGAGCGCCCCCAGTGGTACGATGCCAACCTGGAGTTGCTCGATGCGCTCAAGATATCCGGCGCAGCCCGTAGCGGCTGGGCCGCGCAGGAATGGTCGCCGGCGGTCGCCGCCGAGCATGCCGCCACACGGGAACGGGCGGCGCTGTTCGATTTGACGCCCTTCGCCATATTCGAGATGACCGGCCCCGGCGCGCTCGCCGCGCTGCAACGCTTGACAGCCAACGAGATGGACAGACCGGTCGGCGCCATCACCTACACCGCCATGCTGACCCCGCGCGGCGGCATCAAGTGCGACCTGACCGTCACGCGGCTGGGCGAGGAGCGCTTCATGATCGTGACCGGCGGCGCCATGGGCCTCCATGATCTGGGTTGGATGGAGGCGCATCTGCCGCACGACGGCTCGGCCAGCCTGAGCGATATTTCAGCGGGACTGTGCTGCATCGGCCTGTGGGGGCCGCACGCCCGCGATCTGCTCAGCCGCGTCTGTGATGACGATTTGAGCGACGCGGCCTTCCCCTACCTGACCGCCAAGCGGATAACGATCGCCGAGGTCCCAGCGCTGGCCTTGCGCATCTCCTACGTGGGCGAACTCGGCTGGGAGCTTTACGCCCCGGTCGAACAGGGCCAGCGCCTGTGGGACATCCTCTGGCAGGCGGGCGGGCCGCTCGGCCTGATCGCGGCCGGAGGCGGCGCCTTCGACTCGCTGCGGCTCGAAAAAGGCTACCGGCTCTGGGGCCAGGACATCCACACCGAGTACAATCCATACGAGGCCGGCATCGATTTCGCCGTTCGCATCGACAAGGGCGACTTCATCGGCCGCAATGCGCTCAACAAGCTGCGCGCACAGGGCGCCACGCGCAAGCTCTGCTGCCTGACCCTGGACAACCCCGACGTCGTCGTCATGGGCAAAGAGCCGATCATGGACGGCGACCGCGTCCTGGGCTACGTGACCAGCGCCAACTACGGCCACACGATCGGGCGCGGCATCGTCTACGGCTACCTGCCCATCGACAACATCAATGTGGGAACCAGCGTGGATATTCTCTACTTCGGGGAACGCCTTCCCGCAACAGTCGCAAGAGAGCCCCTCTACGACCCGCGCGGCACTAAAATGAAGGCATAACAAATAACTGGCTACTAGCCACTAAAAACTAGAAACTAAAAACTAAAAACTCAAAACCACCGGAGCATCTCCTCATGCAACAAACACTACTCATCGACGCTCTCAAGCGCCGCCGCCTGCCCATAAACCTGCGCCAGAGCGGCAACAGCGATGCCCGCATCCTCATCTCTACCCGCATCAGGAAGTCGCCCTGGTGGCACCTCTCCAAGGCGGCTGGCTGCTGGGCCTACACAACCTACAACCATCAGTACCACCCCCGCGCTTACATCAAGGCCGAAGACGGCGGCATGCTCGCCGAGTACAAATACCTGACCGAGCATGTCAGCATGTGGGATGTGGCCGTCGAACGCCAGATCCAGGTCAAGGGTCCCGACGCCGCCGACTTCGTCGATTATGTCATCACCCGTGATGTACACACACTACTGCCCACCATGCAGGCCCGCTACGTGATCCTCTGCAACCAATACGGCGGCATCATCAACGACCCGGTTCTGCTGCGGGTTGCCGACGACGAGTTCTGGTTCAGCATCTCCGACTCCGACGTGCTGCTCTGGGCGCAGGGCGTCAACTCCACCGGCAGGTTCAACGTTGACATTCACGAACTCGATGTCTCTCCACTGCAGATGCAGGGCCCCAAGTCGGCCGCGCTCCTGGAGAAGATGTTCGGCCCCCACATCCGCGAGATCCCCTACTACGGTCTGATCCACGAAACGCTCAACGGCCATCTTGTCACAATTTCGCGCACCGGTTTCTCCGCCGAACTCGGCTTCGAGATCTACCTGCACGACGCCATGCTCCACGCCGACGACGTCTGGCCCTACATCCTCGAGCAAGGCGAGGAGTTCAACCTCGGCGTGATCGCGCCCAGCCACATCCGCCGCATCGAGGCGGGCATCCTCTCCTACGGCCAGGACATGGACATCGAGAACAACCCCTACGAAGTGCGGCTCGGCTGGCAGGTGGACCTGGACAAAGGTGACTTTATCGGCAAAGAGGCGCTCACAAGGATCAAGCAGGAGGGGGTAAATCAGCGGCTGGTGGGCCTGCGCGTCGGCGGCGAGCCGATCGTCTGGTACAACGAGGATTTCTATCTGGTCAAGGACAATGACTCTGGCGACGACGTCGGCTACGTCACCAGCGCCTTCTGGTCGCCGATCATGGGCTCAAACATCGCTCTGGCCGTCCTGCCCCGCTCCCACTGGAAACGCGGCACCCAGGTCAAAGTTCAGCTCCCCGCCGACGGCATCGTCGACGCCGAGGTCGTGCGCGTCCCCTTCGTCGACCCGACCAAGGAGCGGCCCAAGACGGAGTTGCAGCAATCGGGACAGTAGATAATCAGGTGTAAGCAGTATCGTTTAGCGAGCCTGCTCTGCTAAGTGGTAGGCGCTCATTCTCGCGTCAAGCGCCCTCCCCACCTGTTCAAGGGTTACGAATTTCTGTGTGTCTTGAAAAACAAGGGACTGACCGAAAGCGGTGAGAATTCCGCGGCTGAATGTAATCGTTCCTTCCCGTTGCCGTTTTACAACGCTGGTAAAGCCCAGAATCACGCCAAAATAAGTATCACCTGCTGTCGACGTCCCTGTTAATTCAATCCGCCTTGGAACGTATATGGTTCTGCCGCAGTGGCGCGCAGTCCAGCCAGTCCAAACCTGGAGGACGCGCCCGGCAGGAAATCAGTCCAGGGAGAAAGAGTTCACGGTGACAATGTACCCGCCTGGCGCCTCCGGTTCGAAGGTTTCCACGATCACGATGTAACGCGAGGAAATGGGGGCACGGAAGAGGAGCCGAGAGTCATGCAGGAGCAGGCCGGCGCCGTCGTCCCTGCTGACGGACTGGCTCGGGCCTCCCAGGCTGAGCGTGAGGAACATGTCGGCCAGGATTGACTGTGCGAGAATCTCGACGGTCTGGCCTCGTACCAGGTCGAGGAAGAAGTGGTCAGCGTCCGTGGGATAATCTATGTTTCCATGGATGGACTGTCCGACTTGGATGACTTGGCCCTCGTCCGGATCATTGACAGGAACGATATTGTGGTTTGCGGCGACGATGAAATTCCCGGGGGTTGTCGCTTTCTGTCTTACGATCAAGTAATGGGGCGTCAGCCTTCCAAGAATGTAGGCGCCATATTCAAAGCCTGTGATTTCGAAAGTGTCAAAGGTCTCTCCATTGATACCAACGAAGTCGTAGATTGAGACGGCGCCATCGTTGTTGCCAAGCAGGCTGAACCTGATTTCGGTGCCGCGCGGTTCATAGATTACATAGGCTTGGTCGTCCCAATAGTTACTCAGAGTCAGATTGTGACGGAGGGCGCCGCCTGATTGGGGGAGTCGGCGCTCGCCGTGGCCGCCAGGGTCCTGGCCGGCGATAAGCTGCTGGATGCGCGGCAGGAGGTCGGCGGCAGAGACGACGAGCCCGAATTCCCCAAATATCTTGAAATTGCTCATGCCGATCACAGCGCCGGTATCGGAGACAAGGGCACCGCCACTCTGTCCACCGGCGATTGTAGAATCGGTCTGCATAAGGGTGATGCCGCCTCCCTCCCACTGGCGCATGCGGGAGAGGACTCCGCCGGTGATGGTGGGCTGGGGAAAAAGTTCGTACTCGCCCGGGTAGCCGAGCAGATAGACGCGAGAGCCAATCGGAATGTCTTCGCCGTCGATCATTGTTGCGGGTTCAATGGCGACATCCAGTGGGCCAAGCACCGCAAGGTCTGCCACCAGGTCCAATTTTCTGACCGCTACCTCCTCAAATTCGGTTCCATCGGGGAAGACGACGCGCACTGTGTCGAATGGCCAGACGACATGGGCGGCGGTGACCACGTATCCGCCATCGATCAGTACGCCACTGCCGGAGCCGATTTCGGCCTCTACGAAGGCTATCGCCGGCGAAACTTTTTCGAAGATTTGGGCGGCGGAGGGCATCTCTTCGCCAGGGACGGTGGCAGGGATCCACGGCGACCACACACCCGGCTCGTTCGCAGCGTTCACCGCGAGCACCGTGTAGTGGTAGGTCGTGCCTGCCGCTAGTTCGGTGTGGGTATAGGTCGTGTCGGTCAGAGTGCCATCATCCAGCCGCTGCCGGCCGCCTGAACTGGTCCACGCCCATAGCACATAGCGCACTGCACCGCTCACCGTCTCCCAACTCAACTTGACTGAGCCCTCAGTCGCTTGCGCGGTCAGAACAGGCGCTGACAGCGTGGGTGCCGTCGAAGTCGGCGTTGGGGTAGGCGTCACTGTAGAGAGCGTGGATTCTGTCGGCGTTGGCGTTGGCGTTGGCGTTGGCGTCGGCGTTGCAGTTGACGACTGCGGCTCAGTGACGGTCGCGGACACATACGCGGACCACCCACTCTGCTCGCCGGCAGCGTTCACCGCCCCCGCCGTGTAGTGGTAGGTCGTGCCTACCACCAGTTTGTCGTGGATAAAGGTCGTGCCGGTCAGGGTGCCATCATCCAGCCGCTGCAGGCCGCCTGAACTGGTCCACACCCATAGCACATAGCGCACTGCACCGCTCACCGCCTCCCAGCTCAACTCGACTGCGCCTTCAGTCGCTTGCGCGGTCAGCACAGGCGCGGTCAGCACAGGCGCGGTCAGTACAGGCTCAGACAGCACAGGCTCAGACAGCACAGGCTCAGACAGCACAGGCTCAGACAGCGTCGGTGCCGTCGAAGTTGGCGTTAATGTCGGAGTTGGCGTTGGGTTAAGTGTAGTTGTCGAGTCCAATGTCGGAGTTGGCGTTGGGGTAGACGTAGATGTCGAGTCCAATGTCGGAGTTGGCGTTGGGGTAGACGTAGATGTCGAGTCCAATGTCGGAGTTGGCGTTGGGGTAGACGTAGATGTCGAGTCCAATGTCGGAGTTGGCGTTGGGGTAGACGTAGGCGTCGAATCTAATGTCGGAGTTGGCGTTGGGGTAGACGTAGGCGTCGAGTCCAATGTCGGAGTTGGCGTTGGGGTAGACGTAGGCGTCGAGTCCAATGTCGGAGTTGGCGTTTGAGTAGGCGTTGGCGTCGAAGTCGACGACTGCGCGTCAGTCACCGTTGCCGTGACTTGCTGCGACCATGGACCCACCTCAGACACGGTCACCGCGCGTATCAAGTAGTAATATGTCTTATCCGTTACGAGTTCGGTATGGCGGTAGTGAGAGGAAGTGCCGGTCAGGGTGCCCTCGCCGAGCGGCTGCCAGTCGCCGGCGCCGCTCCACACAAATAGTTCGTAGCCATCCGCGCCGGCTACCAATTCCCAATTCAGCTCGACTGCATCCCCGGCCGCCTGCACCATCAGCACCGGCGCGACCAAACTACCGGCAAAGGTGGCGGAGACGCGCTGCGACAACTCACTGGCCTCGCCCGTCTCGCTCACGGCGCGCATCTGGTAGGTATAGGTCGTGGCCGCGGTGACATCGGTATGGCTGTAGGTTGTGTCGGTCAGGTCTCCATCGTCCAGCTGCTGCCAGTCGCCGCCGCGTGGCCGCGTCCACAGATCGTAGCGCGCCGCGCCGTCCACCGCTTCCCAACTCAACTCGATCGAGTTCGCGCTTGCTCGCGCAGTCAGGACCGGCGCGGCCAGGGTAGATGAGGTTGAACTCTCTTGCGCCGCGGACGGGTTCGCGGTCGAGACAATCGCAGCGATGGCAAAAAGAATCGCCAAGGCAAACATATAAGTTCGCCGAGGGAACGAAGTCATAGTCATTTTACCTTCTATCCAGGATAGGAGGTGCGCATAATGTAGATTTGGCATGTTCTACCAGGAAGGGTCCTTCTTTGTTGCGAAACGGGGAACGAGATTCCAATGGCAATAGAGCCGCTGTTTTCCAGACATAAAAATACACACCTCTAATATATCAGAGTGTGTATGAGAAGCCGTTTGAAAAGTATCGGATATCTGTCGGTCATTGTACCTGATCGACAACAACTGTCAAAGGCACGCCTTCGCCGGGTGCAACCTGGCAACTCACAAATTTTCAATCCTTCGGTGCTGGTGGTATGACGCTGAATTCAGCGACGGAAGGGGGACAAAGCCGCCTCCATCATAAAGGAGGCCGCGCTCTTGGAGGAGATGTTTGGCCCCCACATCCGCGAGATCCCATACTACGGCCTGATCCACGACACGTTCAACGGCCATCATGTCACAATTTCGCGCACCGGTTTCTCCGCTGAACTCGGCTTCGAGATCTACCTGCACAACGCCATGCTTCACGCCGACGACGTCTGGCCCTACATCCTCGAGCAAGGCGAGGAGTTCAACCTGGGAGTGATCGCGCCCAGCCACATCCGCCGCATCGAGGCGGGCATCCTCTCCTACGGCCAGGATATGGACATCGAGAACAACCCCTACGAAGTGCGGCTCGGCTGGCAGGTGGACCCGGACAAAGGCGACTTCATCGGCAAAGAGGCGCTCGCCCGTATCAAGCAGGAGGAGGTGAATCAACGGCTGGTCGGTCTGCGCGTCGGCGGCGAGCCGATCGTCTGGTACAACGAGGATTTCTATCTGGTCAAGGACAGCGACTCCGGCGTCGATGTAGGCTACGTCACCAGCGCCTTCTGGTCCCCGTCCATGGGCTCAAACATCGCCCTGGCCGTTCTGCCCCGCTCCCGCTGGAAACGCGGCACCCAGCTCAAAGTCCAGCTCCCCGCCGACGGCATCGTCGACGCCGAGGTCGTGCGCGTCCCCTTCGTCGACCCGACCAAGGAACGCCCCAAGACGGAATTGTGAAATCGCAGTGGCCGGTGAACGGTGATCAGCAACAGAACTAGTCACTGGCATTTCGGCGGGGTACGATAACTATGGAGCGACGCAATACGGTAGGCCAAGCCCGTCAGAGTCGTTGTACTCCGCTTGTCGCCAGACTTCGGGTACGCATCGGTTCAACCGGTTTATCGAGAGGGACCATGTTACCAAGTTGGTGAGTTGTCCCAAATCCGACGGGATCGTTCCACTCAGTTCTTTGCTTCCGACGTTCAAATATTCCAGATTGGTGAATTGGCCCAATTCGGGTGGAATAGGCCCCCCAACTGGTCGAAATTGAGGATCGACATCTCCAAGATGGCGGCCTTGACTGACTCTGGCGGGCTCGGCCCACCCTACCCGTTTCCTCAGAGTGACAATTCCTCCAGACCTAATTACCTGAATTCGGAGTTAAAGAGCGCCTTATCAAGCTGGTAGAATAGAGTTTCCTTACCCAAGACCTACCGGCAATGAAAGGCGCTCAAGATGAGTATACTCGAACTGTTCTGTCATGTCGATGATTTTTGTCAGTGGATGGCTACCTGGGAGAATGCCAAGCTGTTGGGGGTGGCACGCAAACGCGGACCTGCGCCGCGTCTGAGCTTGAGTGAAGTGATGACGATTCTGATCCACTTTCATCAGTCGCATTATCGTGATTTCAAGGCATACTATAAGCAGCACGTTAGCCAGCATATGCGCAGTGAATTTCCCGGTCTGGTCAGTTACACGCGCATTGTGGAGTTGATGCCATCCGCCCTGCCAGCCTTGTATTTCTATCTGTATGGGCGTTTCGGCCAGACGACAGGGGTGGCATTTATCGATTCGACCCCGTTGCCCGTCTGCCACAACAAGCGCATCGGCCGGCATCGGGTCTTTGCTGATGTGGCCGCGCGCGGCAAGAGCAGTATGGGCTGGTTCTATGGCTTCAAGCTCCATCTGCTTGTCAATGACCAAGGTGAATTGCTGGCTTTTCAACTCACGCCGGGCAATGTAGATGACCGCAAACCGGTGCCACAGATGAGCAACAATCTATGGGGTAAGCTGGTCGGCGACCGTGGCTATCTCTCGCAACCCCTCTTTGAGCAACTCTTCGAACGGGGCTTGCAACTGATCACGCCCCTGCGCAAAAACATGAAGAATCGGCTCGTTGTTCTCGACGATAAGTTGCTCACGCGTAAGCGCGCCGTCATTGAGACCATCATCGACCAACTCAAGAATATCTCACAGATTTTGCACACCCGCCACCGCAGCACGATCAACTTTGCTGTCAATCTCATTGCCGGTCTGATTGCCTATACTTGGCAAGCCAAAAAACCATCTCTCCATCTCTCTGACAAGGATTTGGCTTTCTTGCCAGCACTAATTTAACTCCGAACTCGGGTTAATTAGATTTCCCAACTCCGGCGGAATCCTCTCATTTGGCTTCCGTAAAGCGGCCTTGAATCCGCCTAAGTACCGCCACAAATTCAACCACCAACACTACAGCCTTCACCCTCGCCGCCGCATAGTCCCCCCAGCAGGCACCTCCGCTGCCACTTGAACACCTGCCACAGCCGGTATATAATTAACCGACAACATCCAACAGGAGGAAGATCCCCCATGACTGAACAGAGTGAAGACCGCCTGGACCGCATCGAGCGCATTTTAGAACGGAGCGCCAAAGAGCACGCAGAGCGGTTTACCCACATCGAGGATATGTTCACCAACGCCGCCGTACAGTTCAACCGTAACGAAGAACGATTCGCCGCACTGGGCGAGAAACTCGACCAGCTGTCCCGTGATATCGGCTTTTTGTACGCCGTCGTGCATGGACATGTCTCACAGTCCACGCCGCCGGCCCATCAGGACTAATACAAAAGATCAGGGGTCGGGAAAATGCAGCGGGCCAGCCTTATCGGTATCAAAACACCCCCAACCGCCGCCAGCTACCTCCAGAACGCCTGGCCGATCGCAATCGAATCGTCGCGATAACCCCGTAATTCGAAAGCCACAGCCATTCTATTTTTTTTAGTTTGCCTGACCCCGGCGGAATCGCCCCACTCAACCCGCTTTCAGAGAGTTCCAGTCCAATTGCGCGACCACTGCTGTCCGTGACAAAACCGTACCACTTACCGATCGGGGCGTCGGTCAGCCAGCTGTCGCCGTCTGTGGCTTGGTGTAGCGAGACGAACACATCCCGGTTCGTCGTGGAGACCGTTAGTGTCGTTCGGTCTGTAGTGGGGTCTGGCGGTATCGGCACAGATGCCGCGACAAGAGTAAGCAGTATCCATAGTGTCAGGACAGCTAATGTCGCTCTTGTGAAAAAGGAATAGTGACTATTGTCGAAGATGATTCGCCGCAGTATCTGACCCCTCCCCCTCTGTACAGGCGGTCAACTAAAGATCGGCAGTTCTGCGCCCGGCTTTTTCCCAGTTTGGCTTGAATGAAACATTGGCCGAACCAAGCATATTCTCTCCGATACTGAGGATCAGCCCTCAATCGCAAACGCCTCCCCCAGATCCACCGTCGCGCCGCTCGCGATCGCCCGCTTGATCCCCGCCTCGAACTGCAACTCCTGTAATCCAGCCACGCCCGGAATCGGCGGCGGCGCCCCATCCCGCACACTGTCCAGATAGGCGTTGATCGCCTTTCCGAACGAAGCCCGGTACTGGTCCCAGCGCGAGATATCGAACGTCAGGTTGTGGCGCTCATGGCGGCCCGTACGGTAGTTAATAACCTCCATCTCGCCGTCCAGGTCCCGCATACTTAGCCGCCCCTGCTCATACGCGAACGTCAGCTCGTAGAAAGGAAGCTTGGGATCGATGGCGGAGGTGCCGATAAGCGTGCCGGTGGCGTCGTTTGCCAAGCGCGCCGCCACCGTCACATTGCGCGATTCCTCGGCGCCCATGCCTGGCGAGGACGCCTGCGCGCTGATGCTCGCCGCCGGCCCCATGAAATACAGCACCAGGTCGATGCAGTGGCTCCAGCAGTTGTAGTGCACCATGCCAGTGAAATGCACCGGCTGCCCGAACGTCTCCCGCTCCACTATCTCCCGCGCCAGCCGCGTCTGGTCGAAGAAGCGATAGTTGAACACCATCGCCGTCTCCACGCCCGCGCCGTGCGCCGCCTGCAGCATCTCCCGCGCGTCGAAGAAATCCTCCTCCACCACATTGGCCTGCCCGTGCCGCGCCGCCAGCGGCTTCTCAAAGAAGAGCCGCTTCGGTTTGAACGGCAGCAGCGCGTGCGCCGCCTCCAGCCGGTCCGTCTCCCGTGTGAATACCAGGCACGCGTCCGGCTCGTCCGCCATCAGGTCGGCCGCATCCGCCGCCACGCGCCCGCCAAAACGCTCTGCAAACGCCTCCGCCTTGCTGCGCGTGCGGTTCAAATAGCTGAGCTGGATATCCTCGCGCTCCACCATATAGGGCAGGTAATTCTTTTCTGCAACCCCTCCCGTTCCAACAACCGCGATTTTCATACTCATCCGTACTCTCCATATGATTGCTGTTCGGTTTACAAATCAGACGCCGCCCAGTCGAAAGGCGTAGGACCCGGAACCAACCGCAAAAGTAACAGCGTCGCCGCGATCCTCACCGGCGCTGATACCCGCCGCACCCGGCCTGAATGCCCCAGCATCCCAGATCGTCTCCCCGCCTTCGCTGATGTTTACTGCGCCTAGCCCCAGTTTCGGCACGCTTACCTCCGCTGTCGTGTTGACAGGTATAGTCACCTGCAAAGTGAACGTCCCCGCCTCCTGCCGCCAAGCCACCGCCACCGAGCCGGACTGTGTCTTCACCTCCGCCTCCACATCGGTCAACCTGCCGACCACACTGGGGCTGATCGCGATCGTCCGATAGCCGGGACTGGTCGGGCTGATGCCTGCCAGCGTCCGATAAAAGAAGACCTCCGTGCTGCAAAACATCTTCATGTTCAGGCTCAACTCATCTTCAGGGTCGCCGTTCCACGACTCCCAAACCGTCGTCGCGCCCTTGGCTATCTGCTCGCCCCAACTCGGAAAAGTTGTCTGCGACACGAGCTCGGCCATCACCTCCGCCTGCCCGTAGCGCGGCAGCGCGTTCTCCAGCGCCGCCGTCCCGATGATGCCAGTCGTCAGATGCCCGTTTTGGCGCACGCGGATGTCCTCGACCAGGTTGGCGACAACCGCCTCCACCCTGTCTGCCGGCACCAGGTCAAGGTGCAGCGCCACCGCGTTCGCCGTCTGGCTGCCACCCCCATACTGGTTGCTCGCCCTGTCCAGAAACTCGCGGTTGAACGCCTCCTTGATCTCCCCGGCCAGCGCGCTGTACCGCCTCGCGTCCTCTTCCTCGCCCAGAACCCGCGCTGCCTGCGCCAGGACCCACACGCAATGCTGAGAATAGGCCGTCGAAGTAAGCGGCATCGGCGTATGCAGCGGCCTGAAGCTGGAAGAGCCGTCCGCCTGCGGTTCCATGTGGTCGCCCAGGCCGCGGCGCATGATATGCCCCTCCGCCAGCCCGCCGTAAAAGGCCATCATCCGCTTCAGCGAGCTGTAATGTCTTGCCAGCACGCGCTCGTCGCCGTAGTGCCGGTAGACCTGCCACACAAAGATCGGGTAAGTGCTCGCCCAGTCCATCCAGCGCAGATACGCGTCCATCGTCGTGCGCCAGTGCATCGGAGCCACCACCGGAACATCGCCGTCCTCCTTCTGCGCGTCACCGATGTCCTCAAGCCATTTGGCCCAAAAGCTGGCGCTGTCAAAGTTGTAGAGGTAGTCCTCGGCGATGAAACCCGGATCGCCCAGCCACGCCACCCGTTCGGAACGGTCGGCCGCATCCTGCGAAATACTCTGGAAACTGCCCCGCAGCGTCCAGTGTACATTGCTGTGAATGCGGTTGAAGAGCTCGTTCGAGCAGCGAAACCGGCTCCCGGTCCCGACCGCCGTATGCACCACGCGCCCCTCCACGCTCTCCATGTCAGGAATACCCGGATAGCCTGTAATTTCAACGTAGCGGAAACTATGCAGCGTAAAGCGCGGCTCCCATACCTCGACACCATTTCCTCTGAGCGTATAACTGTCCGTCTGCCGCGCGCTATGATGTACTTCCCCTTCGCGGCCGATCCCCTGCCTGTAATCCTCCTCCGATTCGGGCGCGTGGCACAGGTTACTGCGCGCGTCCAGCGTCCCGTCCCCATATAAACAGGTCCCGTGCCGCAGCGTGACCGTCGCGCCCGCAGGCCCCCGCACACGCAGCCGGCACCAGCCGGTGATCGTCTGCCCCAGGTCGAAGATATACACGCCTTCGCTTGGGTTGGTCAGCTCGACCACCGACCGCGTCTCGATAACACGCGCCGGCGGCATATTCTGCGCCACCAGCGCGCCCCCGGGCGCGTCCACGGCCACTGCCGGCTGCCAGTCCGCGTCGTCGTAACCGGGGCAGTCCCATCCCGGCCTCTCCCGGCGCGCATCGTAGCGCTCACCGTTACTGAAATCGTTATACATAATCGAGCCCGGCGCCGCCTTCCACCCGCCATCGGAGACGATACTGACCTGCTCGCCGTCCGCGTACTCAACGATCCCTTGCAGCAGCAGCCTGGGCCTGTCCCCGTAGGGCGTGCGATGACTGGGCGATGGCGGGATGTCATCTTCCGCACTGTACCACCCATGCCCCAGCATGACGCCGAAAACGTTGGCGCCCGGCTGCAGCAGCTCCGTGACATCGTGGCTCACATAGAGCACCCGCGCGCCCAGCGCGAACGACTGGTCGTTGTCGTAGTACGTGTTGCCGGGGTCCAACACGCTTTGCCCTACCTTGGCGCCGTTCACATACAGTTCCCCGTAACCCAGGCCGGACATGTGGACCGTCGCCCGCCGCACCGGCCTGTCCAAGACAAACTTCCGTCGCAACAGCGGCGCGGAGATCGTCCTGTCAGCCGCGCCAATCCAGCCGCCACGCCAGTCACCGGCCTCCAGCAACCCCATGCTGAACACCGCCGCCGCGCTGAAATCGCTGGCCCGTCCTTCCCCGTCCCACACCTGCACCGCCCACCAGCAGCGTTCATTACTGGCGAGTGCCGCGCCGTCGTATTCGACGTGGGCAGCGCGTGCCGATTCCACACGGCCGCTGTCCCACTTGTCACCGTTCCCGGCCAGCAGATTGGCCTCGCTGCCGGCGACCAGGATCTGGTAAGCCGACTGGCTCTGGCCGCGCTCCTCCGCGCGCAGCAGCCAACTGAAGCGCGGCTGACGGGCGTCGATGCCCACCGGATCGACGGCATATTCGCACTGTAAATCGAAGGGGGAGATCATGGTTTCTGTCTACCAAAACCGACAATGGGAGGCGATTCAGACCCCTATTGTACCAGAATGTCCCTCTATAGCAGGAGCGTCGGCGAATCCCAAAAAGAGTCCTCGTACCCCTGCGCGCCGCAGTCTCGCCACAAACATGCGCGCCCGCGCAACTGCCCCAATTTCAAGAGCCGCCCGATCGAAGAGGAGAAAGGTTTTCTCGCTCCACTCTCCTCGCTCTGTCGTTCCGCGGGAAATAATAGAAAGCATCCCATATTCTTGGGTCACTACGTTGTGCCCTTTCAACCGACCCAAAAAGATCCTTCAGCAATCGAACCATCGCCGGCAATCCTGTCCATCCTCTAATCCTGAGAATCCTGATTCAGACAGCGGTTGCCCAAAAATCTGGGACAAGCCCAACAAAAAGAAAGTCATTTCCAACGACCCTGTACCATCTGCTATAATACGGTCGTCGGCCCACCGCATATTGACCATGATAGAATGCCCCTCACATCGTGCGCTTCATGCAGTGAACTGCAGGCCTTCACACAACGACTCAGATCATAGTTCACTCTGTGGGGCAACATGTCCGCCGTGGCCATCCTCACGACCATCCCGGTCTTCATCATCACCCTCATCTTCCAACGCCAGATCGTCGAGGGCATCACCAGCGGCGTGGTCAAGTGAGAACGTCCACACTGAATTATAAATTGGCATCTTTGTTGATATAGTACATTGGTTACACCACACAGGAGCGTCAACCAAACATGGCCAAACTGAAAGTCGGAATCATCGGACTGGGCGGCATTGCCACCTCCCACTGTGATGCCATCGCTACCCTCGATAACGTCGAGGTCGTCGCGGTCGCCGATCTCTTCGAAGAGAAGCGCCGCCAATACATGGACAAATACGACATTCCCAAGGGCTACCCCACGCACACCGATCTCCTGGCCGATGACGAGATCGACGCCGTGGCAGTAGTACTGGGCCATCAACTCCACCACCGCCTCACCGTCGACGCCTGCAACGCCGGCAAGCATGTCCTCGTCGAAAAGCCGATGGCGCTCAGCCTCGAGCAGTGCGACGACATGATCGAAGCCGCCGCCAGCAACAACGTCAAGCTCATGGTCGGCCAGACCGTGCACTTCTCCGGCCCCACCCTCAAGGTCAAGGAGATCCTCGATTCCGGTCAACTGGGCCCGCTGATGACGGTCGTCTGCTACTCAACCAAGAACTGGACCTACGCCCATCGCGCGCCCCAGTACCGCAGCCGTTTCCACGGCGGCGGCATGTGGCCGACCAACGGCGTCCACGTCGTCGACCGCCTCACCTGGCTGATGGCCTCCCAGGCCGTCTCCGTATCCGCCAGCATCGGCACCCGCGCCCACTATCAGGCCGCTGACGACACCGCCACCGCGCTGATTCGTTACAAAAATGGCCTCGCCGGCGTCGCCGTCTCGGTCGCCTTCGCCGACGGCGCGCCCATTCTTGACACCCAGGTCATCTGCACCAACGGCACCGTGCGCATCGGCGGTGGCAGACAACCGTTCGTCCAGATCGGGCAAGGGGATGAGTGGAAGGATATCCCCTATGACGACCCACCGGCCGTCATGCACCACGAATGGAAGGCGTTTGTCGAGTCGATCGAACAGGACATCGAGCCGCCCACCCCCGGCGAGTGGAGCCGCCACATCATGGAGATCCTCTTCGCCGCCGAGACCTCTGCCATCAGCGGCCGCGACGTCGTTCTTGAGAGCGGCCTCTCGTGGACCCACCAGCGCGCCGGCGTGCCCGTAACCCGTCTTCATGGCTGGATCTGAAGTGCGCAACAATGCGGGTCCGCCAGTGCACCATGGCAAACAGGAAGCCCAATTTCGGCCCTGAACCAGACTTGCTTATTCAATGAATCACAAAAATCTTAACAACAGCTACAACACACAGGAGCGAGATAGACAAACATGGCGAAATTGAAAGTAGGAATCATCGGGCTGGGGGGCATCGCCCGCGCCCATTGTCTTGCCATCTCTACGCTTGACAACGTCGAGGTCGTCGCGGTCGCCGATCTGTTCGAAGAGAAGCGCCGTCAATATATGGAGAAGTACGACATCCCCAAGGGCTACCCTTCGCACACCGAGCTTCTGAAGGACGACGAGGTCGAAGCAGTTGCCGTAGTACTGGGCCATCAACTCCACCACCGCCTCACCGTCGACGCCTGCAACGCCGGCAAGCATGTCCTCGTCGAAAAGCCGATGGCGCTCAGTCTCGAGCAGTGCGACGACATGATCGAAGCCGCCGCCAACAACAACGTCAAGCTCATGGTCGGCCAGACCCAGCACTTCTACGGCACCAGCCTCAAGGCCAAGGAGATTCTCGACTCTGGCCAGCTAGGCCCGCTGATGACGGTCGTCTGCTACATGTCCAAGAACTGGAACTACGCCAGCCGGCCTCCGCAGTACCGCAGCCGCTTCCACGGCGGCGGCATGTGGCTGGCCAACGGCGTTCACGTCGTCGACCGCCTCACCTGGCTGATGGCTTCCCAAGCCGTTTCGGTCTCGGCCAGCATGGGCACACGCGCCCACTACCAGGCCAGCGACGACACCGCCACCGCGCTCGTCCGCTACAAGAACGGCCTCGCCGGCGTCGCAGTCTCGGTCGGTTTCGCCGACGGCGCGCCCAACTACGAGAGCCAGGTCATCTGCGCCAACGGTACCCTGCGCTTCAGCCAGCATGGCGAGAAGTTTGTCAAAGTCGGGCAGGGGGACGAGTGGAAGGACATTCCTTTCGACGACCCGTCGGCTGAGATGCACCATGAATGGAAGTCATTCGTCGAGTCGATCGAGCAGGACATCGAGCCGCCCACCTCCGGCGAGTGGAGCCGACACATTATGGAGATCCTGTTCGCGGCCGAAAATTCGGCCATCAGCGGGCGCGAGGTCGTCCTTGAGAGCGGCCTCTCCTGGACCCATCAGCGCCACGGCGTGCCCGTCACCCGTCTTCACGGCTGGGTTTGAGGTAAACAACCATGCGAACTGTTCTACTTTCCTACAGCCACCACGGCCGCGGCATGGCCACCACGACGCGCGACCTCGGCCACGAGATCGTCGCCGTGATGGACGCCGAACAAGGTCCCCGCCAGCAGTTGGCCGATGAGTTTCAGTGTCCCGCCTTCGGTTCCGCAGCCGAATGCCTCGACGCCAGCCGCCCCGACGCCGTCCTGGTCGCCGGCAAACATACCGAGATGCCGGACCACGTCCGCGCCTGCGCCGAGCGCGACCTGCCCTTCCTGCTTGACAAACCCTTCGCCGACTGCGCCGCCCGCCTGCGTCCTGCCGCCGAACTCTGCACAGAGCGCGGCGTCTTCAGCGCCCTGACCCTTCCCAACCGCGGAACGGAGCTTGTTGATCTGGTCCAGCAGATGATCGATGATGGCAGCTTCGGCGACCTCGTCCTTTACAACAGCCGCCTCAACAACGGGCCGCCCTCGCGCTACGATCCCACGCCCTCGGCCTGGCATAACGATGCCACTGTTTCCGGCGGCGGCTGCTGGGCGACCGAGTCCGCCCACGGCATCGACACCTTCCTGCAGTTCGTCGGCGACCGGCCCGTCACCGCCGTCGGCGGTGTCATCTCCAACTCGATGTACGCCCGCGAAGTCGAGGATGTAGGCGTGGGTATATTGCGCACGGACAGCGGCGTGACCGGTATCGTCGAATCCGGTTACAGCTACCAATCAGGCGCACGCGGCGGCGATCACAGCTTTCGCTTCATCGGCACCAAAGCGACGGTCCTGCAACGCTATGACCAGCAGGGGAACAGGGTGACTGAAGTTCACACAACCGAGGGCGTGACTTTCCACGAGGAATCGCCGAATACCCGTGGAATGAAGGAAATCATGCGCAGGGCGCTGGCAGCCATCGAGGAAGGGCGCATCAGCTTTTCGCCCAATGTCGAAGATGCGGTGCGCATCCTCGAACTGCAGGACGCGGTCTACGCCCTCGCCCGCGCCAATCCGATGACGAACGGCCCGCATCCACTCGGCGCGCCAGGGGCGGTGTAGCGCCGGAGGTGTTGGGGGATCTGAACCCTACATACTTTCTGGCAGTTCGTTCAGGAGAGTTCCTGTCATTGTTTAACAGGCTTCGGAAGCAAATAGAACCGGACCTGTAATTCGACTACGTGCCTTGCAAGAATTATTGCTTTGCATCCGGGGAATTGGAAGAAGCGGCGGATTCGTCGCGCGGGGGTGAGAAAGATAATTGCTCGCTCTTCCTAATCTGGAAGCGAGTCGACTTGGGCAGTTTTTCGACTTTGTCCGAGTACACCAGTTGCTTCAACCACGAACCAGTCTGTCCTTTCGCGGTGTCCAGATGCACTGCCACTTCATCACGTGTCAGGGGACCCTTTTCCTTCAGCATATGCAGAATGATCTCTTCCACATGTAGGAAAAGCTTGTCTTTCCATGTCAGGTCCTGCGCCTGCCGTGATTTTTCCTGCCCATTCGGAAGCGGCTGGGAAGAACCAAATGAGTCGGAATCTGTTCCGGGTTCAGCCACGGTCAGTGCGTCCGAGCGGTCCGGCGATTCAGCATGAACCTCTGTGTAAGGTTGGGTAACGATTTCAACGGGACTATCGGTTTCCGCTGCGATCGGCTGGTTGAAGAGGGGGAGTTCAGCGTCGTTGTCACGCTCTCTGCTTGCTTGCATGAACTCGCGCAGCTTCTCCTCGCTGTCGAATTCGGGCCAACTATGTGCCCCCAGCTTGCGCAACTCTTCCAACCCTGCAGAATCAGGACCTGACATGCGCGTATACAACGGAACCACCTTCAATTTCTGAATCTGTTCCACGGCTCCCTGCCATGTGCCCCCTTTTCCCACATCGGATTCAACGACCAGGGCAGCGTCGGAAAGAGCATATATCAGTTTGTTCCGGTCCATGGCTTGCCAGACCTGAAAGCGCACCCCGGGGTCGAAGGCAGAACACAGCAGCAACCTGTTGTCTATCAGTTCATTCCGGTTGCGCAATACGGCAGTTTCCAGATTGTTGGCTACCACACCAATGACACTTCCCCCGGCCGCGACGGCTCCTTGCATCGCAGCCTGATCGACCCCCTTAGCGCCCCCTGATACAATAGTGCAGTCGGCGCCAGCCGCTAATTCGCCTACGGTGCGCGTATAGCTGAGGAGATCGGCATCCACGTGTCGCGAGCCTACTACCGCCAGACCACCCCTATTCAACAGGTCGATGTTCTCCCCGCAAACATAAAGCAAGGGAGGGGCTTGGTGTTGCAAAGCCTCTTTCAGGCGTTTTGGGTACAGTTCGTCTGCACGGCTGATGACTTGAATAGAACGTTGCTGCCAGTGCTCCAGCGCGAGTGACAACTGCATTCCCCGCCCCAACAACCGACTGATCCGTTCCTTGTCGAACCTGTGGCTCTCCAGTGTTTCCAGAATATCGGGAGCCTTCCCCCTGTCAATCAGATCGGCAGGCTGACTATTAGACTGCTGAAGGATCTTTGCCAAGCTCGTGTATTCTCGGTGCGTAAGGAGAAGCTTCGAGTCGAAAGAGCCTCCCGCCATGAGAGGCGACACCAGCATCAGAATGGCTTGGGTATCTGCAGAAATGTCCATTATGTCAGCCTTTTGCATTGGACAAGGCCAATGGCCACACTTCACCACTACCCGCCTCACGCAGGAGCCAGGCAGCCATGGTGAAAGTCCAGCGCGAATCCACGATATCATCCACCAGCAGTACCGGACCCGGCTGAATGTTTCGAGTTTCGACCTGCATGGTGTCGACTAAGTTGCGACACTGATGCGCAGAATTGGCCATCTCTTTCTGCGGGGGATGATTCCGCACTTTTAGCAGGGCGGTATCAAACGGAAGATTGAGTGCCTGCGCCAGACGACGCGCAAAATCAGGAACCAGAACTGGGTTCCGCCGTGAGGGGATGCACGCAACCCACTGGGGAGCGGGACTGGGCGACCACCTGCGTACAAGACTGGCGCATGCCTCCACCAACTCGTCAGAGAACTGGCCGGCCGTGTACTTCCCCTGGCTTACCTCGGTTCCCCAGCCGCCATCGTTCCAGTCACACAGACTTATGCCGGGACAGGGCTGCAGTTCCTGGGGAATGTTCCCTCTGAACTCGGATAAGCCCATGCCAGGAGGCCACATCTTGCGAGGCTTTATCATACCCATGTTGCTGCGCAGTAACCGCCTAGCGGCCTCCACAAGAAGAGGGTTCGTGCGCGACGGAAGCGGAGGCAAACGGGATGGAGCGACACCGCCCGGATCGCCATCCAGGGCATCTATCAAGAACTCCATATGTCCGCGGGGCAACGATACAAAGGCCTGCATCTGTCGTTGTTCTTTTTTTCGCAATTCCGTCAGCCGCTCGATCCGCCCCCAAAACGAATCTGAAAGTCGCGTAGGAGTCAACTGCCACTTGCGCCCTTGTTGCACAATGGGCGCAGGCGATTCCAGTGCAATGATTTTGGTGGCCTGCGTCAAGCGCGAAGGTCTGATATTTACCTCATTTTGCAACTCGTAACTGGAAAGTCCGTTGGGCGCTCTTTCTAGAGCATTTACGATTCTATCCCCTTCTTTCAGTGTAGGAAAGCTGCTCCTGATGAAAAAGTCAACGATGTCTGTCTCTTCTTTGCCACTTAGCAAAATGCCGTAGGCATCGTTGCCATCGCGTCCGGCGCGTCCCACTTGTTGATAATAGGACACGACCGACCCCGGTGCCTGATAGTGTATGACATATCCCAGATCTGGCTTGTCAAAGCCCATGCCCAAAGCGACCGTCGCTACCAGGGCTTTCACACGGTTCTCCAGGAGCAGATTTTCCAGGCGTTCACGTTCATCGTTGTCCATCTGCCCTGTGTATACTTCCACGTCCAACTTCTGACGTTTCAGCCATGTTGTCAGACGTTCGGCGTCACCAACGGTCAAAGTATAGATGATGCCGCTTCCCCTCATCTTGGGCAGATTTTCGGCCAGCCATGCCATACGCTGAATCTGGCTTGGCATCTGTATTGTCTGCAAGGTGAGGCTGGGGCGATTGAGGTCCCCGAGTAACACATGCAGATTGGGACCAAGGATAGCCCGCAGATCATCCATCACGCGCCTATTGGCGGTGGCTGTTGTGGCCAGCAGTCGCAGATTGCCTGGAAACAACCGTGCAAGGCGCTCAATGCGACGGTAGTCGGGCCGAAAATCGTGCCCCCAGTCGGAAATACAGTGCGCCTCGTCCACAACCAATAGCACGATGTTGGGTGCAACAACGCCTAGCACCTGCTCAAGGAATTCACGATTGGCCAGGCGTTCAGGGGATATCAGCAGTATGTCTACTTCATCCCGATGCACCTTGCCAATAATGTCTTCCCAATCCTGCCTGTTACTTGAGTTTATGGTCTCCGCCCGCACGCCCATGCGACGAGCCGCATCGATTTGATTGCGCATCAGGGAAAGCAGGGGCGAAATCAGCAGAGCCGGTCCGGCGCCTTGATCCCGCAGCAATTTGGTAGCGATGAAATACACGTTACTCTTGCCCCAGCCCGTTTTTTGCACTACGAGCAGGGAGCCATCACCTTCTACCACGTGCTGGATTGCTCTGTCCTGATTCTCATGGAAGACGGCGTGAGGGAGACCAGTACCTTTTCGAAGCAACTCCAGAGCACGTTCTCGATCAAACTTCATGGGGCGATTTCCTTCGCGTTTATACCCGCCCCGCAAACGAGCAGCCCCGGATCTGCTTGAACGGCGGCATCTTCGGCGCATCCGTAACCGACCCATCCCGCTGCGACGCCGCCCGCATGTAGTGCACCGCATAGCCGCGCCGCCTTTGACCGGACAGGTTGGCGTTGCTCTGGTGCAGCACCAGGCTGTGATGAAAACTGATGCTGCCCGGATTCAACGGCGCCGGCACGATCGGCCACTGTTCGCTCCCAATATCCTCCAGGAACCACGACAGTTGCTTCCCTCGCATCATGCCACAGCGGTGCGTGCCGGGGGCGAAGTTCAGGCAGCCGTTCTCAACCATGGCCTGATCGATAGCCGTCCATGCCGTCACCAGGTCCATCGGGAAAATGTCGCGCCACGACGCCGAATCCTGGTGCCAGGGCTGCGCCGTGCCTGTCACCGCCGCCTTCATAAATAGCTGATCGCCGTACAGTTTGATGTCGTCGCTGCCCAGCAGATCGGCGATGATGTCGACGATCCGACGATGGGTGGCATGACCCCACATGAACTCGTCATAGACGGCCAGATTGTACAGTTTGCGCACCGCCAGCACCTGATCGGCAACTGCACGCTCGCCTTCGCGGAACACCTTTTCCAGTTGAATGCTCGCCTCCGGGATGTGCTCAACCTTGCCCGCCGCGATCAGGTCCGTATGCGCAGCCAGGGCCGCCACCTCCATTGCGGAGAGAACGTCATCTACAGTCAGAAAGCCGTTGAGCTTGAACTGCCTGACCTGCTCCTCAGACAGAAAGCGCAGGCGCGAGGTTGCCATGCAAATGTATCCTTTCCCTGTGACACCAAAATCGGTAACGTTTTCAGATCTCTGTTGATGTCGGTTGATCGGCCGTTTCGCGCTCAGGCCTCGACCCAGGCCGCGGGCGCGGTATCCACACCGTGTTTGGCAAACACCGCATCGATCTCGTCCAGCGTCGCCTGATCAAGTGACAAGTCGAGACCGGCTACATTTTCCTCAACCTCCTCGGGGCGGCGAAACCCGATCAGCGCCACACTTACCACCTGATTCGACAGCGCCCAGCGCAGCGCAAGCTGCGCCATCGTCTTGCCGTGCCGGGCAGCGATCGGCTTGAGGTCTTCAACCGCAGCCACGTTCCTGGCAAAGACCTCCTCCGTAAACAGCGGGATGTTGAAGGCTGTCCCGTTGGAGCGCCAGTCACTTTCGTCAAACGTTGTCTCGAGCGTAAACGTGCCCGTCAGCAGACCATGCGCCAGCGACCCATACGTCATCAGACCGATTCCATGCTCCGCAATCGTTGGGAAGACCTCACGCTCCAGCCGGCGGTCGAACATATGGTAGCCGTACTGGGTGATGTCCACCCGCCGCGTCTCCATACAAGTCTCGATCTGGTGCGGACGGAAGTTGGAAACACCGACAAAGCGGGCCTTTCCCGCCTGCACAATCTCCTCCAGCACCCCCATCGACTCCTCCAATGGCACATCCTTATCCGGCCAGTGGATCAGATACACGTCGACGTAGTCGGTCCCCAGCGCCTTGAGGCTGCGGTCAATGGCCGCCAGGGCCGACTCGCGGCTGCTGTCGCGGTACCATTTGCCGTCATCCTGTAAGATGCCGAACTTGGTGACAACAATTGCCTCATCGCGCCGCGTCCCCAGCGCCCTGCCCAGGATCTCTTCGGATTGGCCAAACCCATAGCCCTCGGCCGTGTCAAAGAGATTAATCCCCAGGTCGAGTGCTCGCTGCACCGCCTTGACAACGTCGCTTTCGTCAAAGTGTCCGTACCCGCCGCCGATCTCCCAGCAACCGAAGCCGATTGCGGATACGTCCAGTCCTGTACGTCCAAATGCGCGATATTCCATCTCTTGGCCTCCATGCAGTGGCTAGTGGTCAGTGGCCAATGGTGCTTCACAGGCCGCTAGAATTCAGACAGTGTACAACGTGACAGCAGGCGGGTCAACGGGCGGGAAATGGACATACGGGGAAAGTCCATCTATGGGTTATACATTTCCAGATGCTGCGCTGCGATCACATCCCAACTGAACTGGCGCGCCGCCCGCCGCGCATTGGCGCGCAGATCCGCCGCCAGGCCCGGGTCCGCAGCGATTCGCCGCACCGCCGCCGCGGTTGCCGCCGCGTCCCTGGGAGGAACCAGCAGCAGGTCGGAGTCCGCAGCAAGTTCCGGCGTAGGCGCCTGCGGATGGGTGGTTACGATCGCGCAGCCGTTGGCCAGCGCGGCCGTCAACGTGCTGCGGCGCATGCTCATGCCGTCCTCATAAGGCATCACCAACACGTCAATGGCGTTGAAATCGGCCGCGACCTCCACGTCCGACTGGTGGCCGGTCCACTGGACGCGACCATCTAGCCCATGTTCAGAGATAGCTGCCTCGACCCGCTGCAGATAATTGAAGTTGGTTTCGTCGCTGGCTCCCACCCGTTCGCCGATCATCAGCAGATGAACGTCCCAGCCTTCGCCTGCCAGCGCCGCCACACTCTCGATCAGCGTCAGCCCCCCCTTGCTGGCATTGAGAAAGCCAAAATAGCCCAGCACAAGCTGTTCACCGACGTAACCGCGCGCCGCCCGCCGCCGGCTCCGCTCCGCCGTCGAAAACTGCCGGCTCTCGATGTCGCTGCCGATCGGAATGCGGTGGAGCTGGCCCGGCCCCGTCTCCTCTCGCACCGATCCCCAGTCGCTCTGGTTCGTAACCACCACCGCCTCCGCCGCCCGCAACGGCAGCCGTGTAACCCAATCGCGCAGGCGTGCTCCAGCCTTGGGGAAGAGATAGGGAACGCGCAGATCGTGATAGGTCCAGGCAGCGCGCAGACCATGTCGCCGCAGGAAGTAGGGCAGCGCATTGATGGCCGGATGCATTCCGTAAGCGGCGGTCTGAAACTGGACGTGAACCCATTCCGCGCCGACCGCGCGCGCGCGGGCAGGGATATCGGTCAGAATCCCCCAGCCCCACCTGTCGCGTTGCGGCAGCACCCGAACCGCATCCGACTCTGTGGACGCTGTGACCTGCTTGTCGGTCAGCACGGCGATCTGCGCGCCCTGCGCCTGCAATGCCCGCGCCAACTCGGCCGTGAACCTGCCCACACCGCCCACCATCGGCGGATATTCGCCGGTCACGAACAACACCTTCGGCTGCTCTGCCGCCACTCTGTTCAAGCCCCCATAACTATATCGCCGTCGGGTCAGTCAGGTATCCGCTCCTGCAGGGCGGCCAGCAGTTTCTCCTGGCGCGCCACCGTGGGCAGAAACAGCGTACGCGGGACGTCCGTTTCCACGATACCGTCAGCGGTTACGGGCCAGTAGACGAGGCTCAGCCCGCGCGTGAAGCGGCCGGCCTCTGCACAGGTGATCATCTGGCGGAATTGGATGTGCAGAGGCGCCTGCAACGGCGTGCGCACGGTCACGCCGGCGGCGGTCAACTCCAGCCGCATGAGCGCCCAGCGCACATGGAGGAAGGTGAACCCGATCGCCGCCAGCAGAAAAAAGAGGGCAGACAGGCTGAATCCGGTCAGGATCTCCCACAGGAAAAGCAACGCCAACGCCGCGCCGACCACAGCGAACAAGCGGTATCTCCATCGGGAGAGGAATACTGGGGCGTCAGTCATCGGACTGAGAGCGGGTGGTGTGTGCACTCTGCCATGAATTAAATCTCCTTGACGTTAAATAAAGTCTGCTAGAATGAGACAATAACCTGATGCCTGCGGGCAGAATCGGAGTAAGTCTTCAGTTTATAGTAGCTAGTTCATAGTGATCTACTGCGTACGAGTGGGGTTACCTAAAATCAAAAACTCGAAACTGAAAACTTTCTTATTCATTGCGGTCCGGTTGCCGCGCCCGGCTGCTGACGAGCAGCATCGCGAACGCGGCCAGCGAGAGAACGCCGGCGCCGTAGACGATCATGCGGATGACCTGGCTCTGCCAGAGTGTCGGCGCAAAACCGGCAAAACCGCCCAGAATTCCGGCCAGAGGCACTGTCGCCATCAGGGCAAAATGGAGCATCATGTAGGCGGGAGAAGGGCGCGGCAAATCCGCCCGATTGAGGAACTTCATCATCATGTAGATCGCGGCCAATGGATAGAGTACGCCCACCAGAAGAAGAACGGCCGAGCCAACTTTGTACAGAATATCCATGCGTATTGTGTATGTCGATCAAACCGCCTGTTTGCCAGCCATCATCAGCCCAATCTGCTCGCGGGTGGCGGCGCCGATATCGACGACGCCCATCACCCGCCCGCTGTTGAGGACGGCGATGCGGTCAGCCAGGCTGAACAACTCGTCCAGATCTTCGCTGATCAGCAGCACCGCGACCCCGGTGGCCTGCTGATCGAGCAGACGCTTGCGTACTGCCTCGGTCGCGCCTACGTCCAGCCCCTGTGTCGGATGGGCCGCGATGATCAGCTTCGGGTTCGTCGTCAGTTCGCGGGCCAGAATTAGTTTTTGCAGATTCCCACCGGAGAGGGCGCCTGCGTTGGTAGTAATGGCGGGTGTGTCCACGTTGAACTCGGCCACCAGTTGCGCGCCCATTTTGTCCAGCCGGTCCCGATCCAGGAACGGCCCCGGTCTGTCCCGGTAGTGTTTGAGCGCGATGTTGTCGGCCACGTTCATCGATCCGACCGAGCCGACGTGGATACGGCTTTCCGGGATGTGGGCGATGCCGGCGTCGATGATGACCCGCGGGGATTTGTTGGTGAGGTCCTGCCCCAGTAAAAGAAAGCGTCCGCTGGTAGGCCGCCGCAGACCGGTCAACAGTTCGGCCAGTTCCTTTTGCCCGTTGCCGGCAACGCCGGCGATGCCAAGAATCTCGCCCTTGCGGATCTGCAGCGAAACATCCTGCAGGCCGGGCAAGCGCTTCTCGTTCAGACAGCTGATGCCTTCGACCTCAAGGCAGACTTCGCCGAACTCCTGTTCCTCTTTGTCAATCCGGAAGATGACCGCCCGCCCCACCATCAACTCGGCCAGATGCGCCGCGCTGGTTTCGCCGGTTACGTCCTCGGTGGCGACCACCCGTCCCCGCCGTAGGACCGTCACGCGGTCGGCAAAACGCGTCACCTCGTCCAGCTTATGGCTGATGAAGATGATCGTCTTGCCCTCCTGCACCATGCGCTGCATCGTTTGGCCCAGCGCGTCAGCCTCCTGCGGCGTCAGGACGGCGGTGGGTTCGTCGAAGATCAGAATGTCCGCACCGCGGTACAGCGCCTTCAAAATCTCGATCCGCTGCTGCTCGCCCACGCTCAACTGCCAGATGAATGCTTCCGGGTCCACGGACAAATCATACTGCTCGCTTACCTCCGCAATCCGCCGCTGCACCCGCTGCATATCCAGCCGCAACGGTCGAAAGCGTCCCCGCTCGGATGGGGCGCAGTAGGGATCGTCCAGCCCCAGAATGATGTTCTCGGCGACCGTCTGGTTCATCACCAGTTTGAAATGCTGGTGGACCATGGCGATGCCGAGGTCGAAGGCAGTCTTGGGCGAGTCGATATGCACGGGGCGGCCGTGTACCAGCACATGACCCTGTTCCGGCAGATAAAGCCCGGCGAGGATGTTCATCAGCGTGGATTTGCCGGCGCCGTTTTCCCCCAACAGGGCATGAATCTCGCCCTTATTGATCGTCAGATCGACGCGGTCGTTTGCCAGGACGCCGGGAAACCGTTTTGTGATTTGCCGCATTTCCACGGCGAGAGGAGAAGAGATGGTCATGGGATATCAAGAGTGCATTTGTACACCGACGCTAAGATGGAATGCAGGCCGAGAATGGCGACGACTGCTGTGACCCCAATCTCTAACGACCCAGTCTCGACCAGCTATGTACCCACTTCCCTACTGCGGGATCTGGCCTGCAACTCCTCTAACGAGCCAATCATAGCTGAGTAGGGCGGGGTCGTCCATACATTCACCGGCAGCGACCCGTTCTGCGCCGGTATTATCGTTGATCGGGCCGCAGAAGAGTTGGAAACTGCCGTCAACAATGCCTGCTTTGACCTCCTCGACCGCTATTCGCAAAACTGCTGGCACAAAGTCAGCGACAGGCGCCAGATCCAACACCCCTTCTGCCATGCCCCACCAGATCGGTTCATTGGTCCACGTCCCGGCAGCCACGTCCCGCACCTTTTTCTCATAGATAACCTGCCAGTTCCAGATCGGTGCGGTCAGCAATGCGTGCGGCGCGATGCTCGAGTGGACCACGTTGTAGCCGATCGCATAGACACCCTGCTCCTGGGCCAATTTGTCCGGTTCGACACTGTCGCTTTCGCGGGCCACGACATCCGCGCCGGCATCGATGAGAGCCTGGGCGGCTTCACGTTCGGCAGGGGGATCAAACCAGGTAAAGATCCATACCGGTCGTACTTCCACAAAGGGATTTACGGATTGGGCGCCTAAGGTGAAGGCGTTCAGATTTCGCACTACCTCCGGAATCGGGAAAGGTGCAATATAGCCGAGGACATTCGATACTGTCATCGCACCGGCAACCATTCCGGCCAGGTACCATCCCTGGTAGCCGCGTCCGTCGTAAGTGCCGACATTCTGAGCGGTCTTGTATCCGGTGGCATGCTCAAACTTCACTTCTGGAAACTCTGCCGCGACTTCGATAACGCTATCCATATAACCGAAACTGGTGGCAAAGATCAGGTCATAGCCTTGGGAGGCGTAGGTATGCAGCACCCGAGCCGCGTCCGGTCCTTCTGCGACGAGTTCACTGTAAGCTGTTTCCACGCCGAGCTCTTCCAGCGCTAACCGACCCTGATCGTGCGCATAGCTCCAACCGAGATCTTCGACCGGGCCGACATAGACGAACGCGACCTTCAGCTCTTCGACCGTTTTAGCGGGGCCCGCCGGCTCCTCAGCGGCAGGCATATCGCTGATCGGCTGACAGCCGCTGATCAGCGATGTCAGAATCAAAAGAACGCCAACCACTGTCCGCCAATGTCGAATCTTCATGTAACAATACGCCTTGTCAGTTTCATCGCAGATGGATTCGCACTTCTTTCTCTCAGATGGGGGGGCGGCAAACAGATTGCTCCTCTCTTGATTTCGCGTACTGTAAGAGAGGAGCAATCTCTGATGATCAAGGTTGACTTGATTCAGGCACCAGCTTCCGACAGGCAGTCGGCCCTGGTCAAAAAGTGGTACTCTACATCATTCAATTACAAACCAGAACGTAGACTAATTGCCAAGCGGCGCGGCCTCGCCCGGCGCCTCGCCGACAACGCCTTCTACAAACCAGTCCATGCCCAGCATCTGGCCGTCTTCCATGCATTGGCCGTCTTCCAGGAATTGAACACCGTTCTGGCCCGTCATCGCACCACAGAACACGTCCATCTCACCGGACACGATTATGGCCTGCTTTTCGGCGACCAGCGCGGCTACGTCATCGGAAACGGACGGGCTGAACTCAGCCAGACCCACAATACCGTCGTCCATGCCGCCCCAATACTGCTCCGTCGTCCAACTGTCATCGCGCGCCTGCTCGGCAAACTTCACGAAGGCCGGACCCCAGTTCCAGACCGGACCGGTGAGGACGGAGTCACCGACGAACACGCGCATGTCGCTGTTGTAGCCGATACTGGTTCCGCCCCGCTCGGCCGCGGCCTTCTGCGGCTCAGTCGTGTCCTGGTGTTGGGCGATGATATCGGCGCCCTGGTCCAGCAGCGCTTCAGCTGCTTCCTTCTCTTCCGGAGGGCCAAACCAGGTGTTCGTCCACACAACCCGCACTTCGGCGTCCGGGTTTGCCTCGCGCACGCCCAGCGTGAACGCGTTGATTCCTCGGATCACCTCAGGAATCGGGAACGCGGCCACGTAGCCGATGACATTGGTTTCGGTCATGCTGCCGGCCACCAGGCCGCTAAGATAGCGAGGCTGGTACATGCGGCCGAACAGCGTGCTCATGTTGTCTGCTGTCTTGAAGCCGGATACATGCACAAAATTGGCATCCGGGAACTCCTGGGCAACCGTCAGCGTCGGGTCCATGTAGCCGAAGCTGGTGGTGATAACCAGGTCATAGCCCTTCTGGGCGAAGTCGCGAATAACGCGCTCTGCGTCCGGGCCTTCAGGTACGTTCTCAATGAAGGCCGTCTCCGCGCCGCCCTCCAGATTTTCTTCCAGGTACACCCGCCCCTGATCGTGCGCATACGTCCAGCCGAGGTCGCCGATTGGCGCGACATAGACGAAGGCGACCTTCAACGGCGCGGCCATATCGTCATCGCCCGCCATTTCTTCAGCGGCAGGCGCCTGCGTAACCGGCTGGCAAGCGCCGATCAGCAAGGCCAGGATGAGCATGACCCCCACCACTGTCCACGAATGTCGAATTCTCATGAAACTGTCTCCTTTGATTCAAGTGGGTTCGCTACATGTCTTCTGAACTGTGTGACTGAGGGATTGACAGGTTTCAGAATGATAACCTGGACAATAATAATAATCGAAGGTTGTGGCAATGGTAACGCAAAGATCGCCAAAATTCAACTATCGAAACAGCACGTACCTACACAAGGGCCACAGTTAGGCATTCCCGCGCGCCCGTCGGTATAATTTCACTACAGACTGTGACACTTGGCCGGTTACCCGAAATTGACCACCGGCCACTAACAATTCACCAGAGGTCCAATTTTCATGACTGAGTATCAAATTACGTACTGGCGGGAATTCCCGTCAATGGTTGTAGCCCGCGAGGGACGCAGCGCCCGGCATAAGGTCCAGTTGCCGGCCCGTTTTCAAGTCGCGATCGACGAGGCCGCCATGCGCGCCGGCGCAATCGGCACCGATGAATATCTGGACGGCTGGCTCCGTACAGACTGGCAGGAGCAGGCGGGAGATCCCCAGGAGGTGGCCCAGGCCGTCGCCGCGCAGCTCGAAGCCGACTATCCACCCCAACGGCTACGGAAGCTGCTGTCGACGATAACACCCGATTCTTCTTCCGGCGGATGGCTGACACCGCGCCCCCACCCGGTGGTCGAGCGGCTGCGCCAACACGGCGGCCCCCTGCTGGGCGACGGGGCCATGGCGACCATGCTGCAGGAAGCCGGCCTCACCGGCGGCGCCCCGCCGGAGCAGTGGAATGTCGACAACCCGCAGGCCGTGCAGACGGTCTATCGCGGCTACGTCGAGGCCGGATGCCATATCATTACGACCAACACCTTCGGCGGCACGACCGCCCGGCTCAAGATGCACGATCTGCAGGACAGACTGGTCGAACTGAATGCGGCCGGGGTTCGGCTGGCGCGCGCGGTCGCCGACGAGGCCGGCGACGTGCTGGTGGGGGCTTCGGTCGGCCCGACCGGCGAACTGCTGGATCCCTTGGGCGTGATGACGATGGAGGACGCGACTGAGCTCTTCGCCGAGCAAGTGGCGGTCATGGCCGAGGCCGGCGCCGACTTCATTCTCACCGAGACGATGAGCGATCTGAAGGAGGTGGAGGCCGCGGTGCGCGCCGTGGAGCAGGTGACGGAACTACCGGTCGTCTGCATGCTCACTTTCGATACCAACCTGCACACGATGATGGGCGTCAGCCCCAAACAGGCGGTGGAGACGCTGGCCGCCTGGGGCGTACAGGTAATCGGGGCCAACTGCGGCAACGGCCCGACCGAGATCCAGACGGTGATGACTGAGATGGTTGCGCATCGTCCCCCTGGAATCGTGCTGTATGCCCAGAGCAACGCGGGGCTGCCGGTTCTACAGGGAGGGGATGTTTTCTACGACGGCACCCCGGAGGTCATGGCCGACTATGCACGCCAGATGCAGGCTCTCGGCGTGGACGTGATCGCCGGCTGTTGCGGCACAACGCCGACCCATCTGCAGGCGATGCGCGCGGCACTGGAGTAGAAGGGGAGGGGGTGGAGAGTGAAGTAAGCCTTTCGCGTTTCTCTGTCCAGCAAAGGGTGGGAAATTGAAACGTCTTCTCTCTCAGGAGAACAGTTCTTCTCGCGTGATAACTAACTCAGACAGCCGACTATAATGGGCGTTATTCATTTCGACACGGACTGCACAAAAGCTATGCTGTTGGATTAGGTCAACGATTTCCTGTGCTTCGTCATATGTCAACAGGAAGTTGGTATGGCTTCGGTCCAATATTTCAAACAGGTGGGCGTGGTCAATTGTGCAGTGGGCATAAAGGCGGGAGCCCGCCCTCTTTCCCCCTTCTCCCGTGTATGGGGGATCGACAAAAACCGCAGCTTTCCGCCCCCAGCCCTTCAACAAGGGTTCCAGGATTCGCATAGAGTCTCCCTCATAGAAGGCGATTTTCTGTGCGTGTTTCCCAATCTCCTGCAGACGTTTGACCAGAGTATCAGGATACCAACGAGAACCAATTCCTTTTGCGTTCTCACCCGCTTCCAGGAATGATGCTCCCGGCGCAAGGATTCCTGCTCGTTTCGTCCGGTTGAGCACCAAAGTACGGAATGCACGTTCTGCATCATTCCGACAGTCTGCCCGCTCAAGCTCTTCAACCCCTTTCCTGGTCGGAGTGAACTGATGAATTCTTTTTATGAGATGATCTGTATCTAGCAGTGCCGTTTTCCAGAGTGCTGCAACATCTGGATCCCTCTCGATCATCACCGCTTCGTTAACCAGGTTTTCCATCACTGCGGTGAGGGACACAATACCGCCTCCGGCAAAGGGTTCCACAAGAACGTGGGACTTTGAGTGGGACAGCCATTCACGGATATGGGGTATCAGCCAGGTTTTCCCGCCAGGATATCTAAGAATGCTCCTCTGAGGCACTGTTGACACATTGACGCCTGGAATTCGAGATATTGGAAACTGTTCAAAAGCCAAAGAGTTGAACACAATCAAATAAACTCCTCGCTAGCATTTCCATGCGTCGAAAGCTTTGCGTTTGGACATTTTTTCTTGCTCTTGAGACTATCACTTCAGAGAGGGTACAATGCCTAGTGTACCATCCGGATATTGTAGCGCACAATCCCAATCCGAACACATGTCGCAGCGTGTGTAGAGTGTACACATCGGGCGGAAGACTTGCGGTCAAGCCACTGGGCTAACCACAGTAGGAAAACTCGGCGAGGCTGAAATCCGGATCGTCGGCGTGTAGGGGCAGACAACAACCAAAGCCCGATGAAGAAACGAAGGAAATACGACTGTGGGGGGATGTATATGGATACTAAAGAGATCAGGATGATGAAAGTTTCTGATCTGAAGTTCGATCTCGATAACCCTCGGCTTGTTGAGTTTGATCTAAGCCCCAACGCAACCGAAGAAGATGTGATACAGATTTTATGGGAGGCGATGGATGTACGGGAAGTGATGATGTCCATTGCCGCCAGCGGTTTCTTTCCACACGAACCCTTGATCGTTGCCCTAGAAAAAGAAAAGAATATCGTCATTGAAGGAAACCGCCGCCTCGCCGCGGTGAAAATCCTACTGAACCCGTCGGTTGCCGAAACATACGCGACGCACATCCCCATCATCGCCGCTGAGGCGAAGAGGGAACTCGCAGAGCTCCCAACGGTGGTTGGATCCCGCGAAGAAACTTGGCGCTATCTCGGTTTCAAGCATGTGAACGGCCCAGCCAAATGGAGCAGTTACGCCAAATCGCAGTATATCGCCGATGTGCATAGGAATTTCAACATCGGACTTGAAGATATTTCAAGACAGATTGGCGACACGCACAAGACCGTGCAGAGACTGTACCGCGGGCTAATGGTCATTGAGCAAGCCGAGCAAATGAAAGTATTCAACCGCGAAGACCTCTGGTATAACCACTTCTCCTTCTCCCATCTCTATACCGGCATTACCTATCCGGGTATTAGCGGCTTCATCGGGTTGCGACCAGAGACAGATGAGCAGCCGGACCCGGTGCCTGCCGAGAAGGGGCAAGAACTACGTGAACTCTGTCTTTGGCTGTACGGCAGCAAGAGGGAAGAGACACGCCCTGTCATTCAGACACAGAATCCGCACCTTCGGCAACTGGATGCGGTCGTAGCCAATAGAGAGGCGCTCGCCGCCCTACGGAGTGGAAGCAGCCTTGAAATCGCCTTTGAGGCAAGCCGCCCATCATCAAATGTCTTCGAGGAGTCCTTGCTCGCTGCCAAGCGGAACCTTGAAAAGGCTCGTGCCTTACTATCGACTGCTTACGATGGGTCCGAAGAACTGCTTAGAGCTGCTGGAACGGTGGCGAATCTAGCGGATGACCTTTACGAAGAGATGGAACGCAAACGCAACCCCGGCAGGAAGAAGCGCGTCGCGGAGGGCGGCTGATGTTCAAATTGCCAGGAACACCTTCCCCTCGCGCACGCGCACACGAGCTTGCCGACTACGCCGAGTGGGTCTGTTGGAGAGACAACGGCACTTCACTGACTGCCTTATCACAAGATCTCGGCAGGTTAGACGAAAACGACTACACTGATGGTGTACCGGAAGAGGAAAAAACACCTGGAATCGTTGGAGAAGCTTTCAAAGAGATCGAGCGTCGCAGCACTGCGTGTCGAAATGGCTATCCATTTGCGCTCGGAAGAAAGGGATACACACTCCTTACTGATCAAGAGGGCGAGAGCCATAAACATATCATTTACAAATATCTGCTTCTGGCGACCAGGCTCAACATGAAAGATAATCGGAGCCACTCAGGTATAGATGGAGCGGGCTTGTTTGAGGAGCTTGCCGCAGAAGCAACTCGGTCGTACTTTGGTTCCCGTTCTGAGTCACACGTTTTTGGAACATCTGCCGAGGATTCTAACTTCGCGGCCAAAGTTGACGAACTCTGCCAGCTGATTCAAGAAGGAATTCGATTTGAGACCAAAAATCAAGCACCGCCACTGGAGAAAGATGGCAAGCTAGACGTCGTTGTGTGGATTCCTTTCCCTGATGGCATGCCTGGGAAGCTCATCGCTTTCGGCCAGTGCAAGACGGGCACGGACTACAAGGACAAATTAACCCAACTTCAGCCAGACTCATTCTGCAATAGCTGGTTCTATTCATCTCCCGTCTTAACTCCACTGCGTATGTTTTTTGTGGCGGAGGCTTTGCCTCAAGACCACTGGTACAGCACTGCAAGTAACGCTGGACTACTATTCGATCGAAGCCGAATCGTTGATTGCTGTGATGACTTGAGCGCAGATGTATTAGCGAAAGTGGCAACGTGGACTAAAGCCGCTGCCGCGTCACTTCGGGCGGACGATTAACGGCAGAGCAGGCGACATGAAAACATCAAGACAATAAGGTATACTACCGGTTGCAAATGCGACGATGCGCTTCAAATTCGACCGCAACGATAGCGGACAGACTCTTGCGGTGGCTCCGTTGAAGCATCCGAGAAGGCGAAGAGATGATTCCGGCCCGAAACCCTGAATATCTCGCCGGCATGGTGCGTGAATTGCGCCGTCTGCCGAGCGAAACCGAGTGGGTAGAATTCAAGGGCAACAACAATAACCCGGAAACTATCGGTAGGAATATCTCTGCCCTGGCGAACGGGGCCGCCATCAATGGAAAGACGTCCGCCTCAGCCATTTGGGGGATAGAGGACGAAACGCATGCGATTGTTGGCACTACCTTTTCTCCGTCAACTGCAAAAAAAGGCAACGAACCGCTAGAGACTTGGCTGTACAGTCAGATTAACCCGCACATTGACTTTCGTTTCAACGAATTCAATGTCGATGGCCAGCGGGTTGTACTCCTGGAGATAGAACCTGCATCGCATCTGCCCGTGTCCTTCGGCGGTGAGGAGTTTATCCGTGTTGGCGGCAGCACGAGAAGACTCAAAAATTACCCTGAGAAGAGGCGTACACTCTGGCGTGTTTTCGAACAGATCATTTTCGAAGATCGTGTCGCTGAAGAACAGGTCAGCGACGATGACACTTTGCAAAAGCTCTACTACCCCGCCTACTTCGATCTACTTGACAGGCCTATCCCTGACGGACGCGTTGCGATCCTCAACGCGCTCCAAGACGATAGGCTGATTGCGCGCTGCGACGCCGGGGGCTGGAACATCAGCAATCTGGGAGCTGTCCTGTTTGCCCGCAACCTGAACGACTTTCCACAGATCACGCGCAAGGCCATACGCGTTATTCAATATAGCGGTGCAGGCCGCACCGAAACGATAAGAGAACAGGAAGGCGTGTTGGGATATGCTGTCGGATTCCCAAGAGTGGTTGAGTACATTATGGCGCTTGTACCCGCAAACGAAGTCATCGAACGCTCCTTGCGGCGGTCGGTACCGATGTTTCCCGAAATTGCGGTCCGCGAACTGGTCGCAAATGCATTGATCCACCAGGATTTCAATGTTAGCGGCGCCGGGCCTATGGTGGAGATTTTCGACAGCCGTATCGAAATTACCAATCCGGGCAGCCCACTGGTGGAGACGGACCGCTTTGTCGATTCACCGCCGCGGTCTCTCAACGAAGCCTTGGCCTCCATGATGCGCCGGTTCAATTTCTGTGAAGAACGCGGTAGTGGGATTGATAAAGTTGTTAAACTGGCCGAAGATTATCAGCTGCCGGCGCCACTGTTTGAGGCGCCCAATGGTTTTACTAGAACAACCCTCTTTGCCCAGAAGCCTCTTGCCGAAATGGACAAAACGGACCGCGTGCGGGCCTGTTACCTGCACGCAAGTTTGCGCTATGTGATGAAACTTCCCATGAATAATACATCAATTCGGGAACGCTTCGGCATCGCCGAAAAGAGCGCTGCCCGGGCATCAAGACTTCTAAAAGAATCTGTAGATTCAGAGTTGGTAATCATACGGGACCCTGAAGTTGGAGCCAAGAGTAGGACATATCTGCCCTACTGGGCAGTATAGTTTCTCAACGAGGGATATTTGTTTGACGGTTGTTTGACTGAACGACCTGAAACAAGCACAATTGGCCAGTCCCACCGGCTATGTAGAGGGATTTTAGGCAGGAATTTGTTTGACGGTTGTTTGATCGAACGGTCTGAAACAGCCACAATGGGCCAGTTTCCGTGGTTATGTAGAGGGATTTTAGGCAGGAATTTGTTTGACGGTTGTTTGACTGGACGGCCCGAAACAGCCACAATTAGCCAGTGTCACCGGCTCTGAAGAGGGATTTGAAGCAGGAATTTGCTTGACAGTTGTTTGACGGTTGTTTGATTGGACGACCTGAAACGGCCATAATTGGCAGTTTCACTTCCTCTCCGGGCTTCTTTGCGGGGTGAGGAGAACGTACTTGAAAATCGGAATCATAGCCTGCGGCGCAATCGTGCGGGAACTGGTCGCCGTCGCCAATCGACGGGGCTGGGACTACGAGTTGACCGCCGTTCCGGCCCAGCTGCATAACCGCCCCGAACGCATCGCCCCGGCCGTGGAGAAAAAGCTCGACGCCTGGGCGGGCCGCTTCGACCGCATTCTCATCGGCTATGGCGAGTGCGGCACCGTCGGCGCGCTGGATACCCTCCTGGCCCGCTATCCCCACGCCGTCCGCATTCCCGGCCCCCACTGTTACGAGTTCTACGGCGGCGTGCATTTCGATCAACAGGCCGAACGGCAGCCGGGCACATTCTATCTGACCGATTTTCTCGCCCACCACTACGAGGGCCTCGTGATCGAATCGCTGGGCCTCGACCGCTACCCGGAGTTACGTGATACCTATTTCGGCAACTACGAGGAACTTCTCTACCTCCGCCAACTGCCGGACCAGGACGAGAGCGAACGCGCGCGCGCCGCGGCGGCGCGACTGGGGCTGGCCTACAAGGAGATCGATTCAGGACTGGATGAATTGGAGCAGCGACTGGTCGAGTTGATCGAAAGTAAGCCCCGGTGACAACTGACCACCATGCGCCGAGTCCTCTTCCTCTTTCTTGACGGCGTCGGTCTGGGGCGCGATGACCCGGAGGTCAATCCGCTGGCCGCGGCCACTCTGCCGACTCTGACGGCGCTCTTCGACGGCCGTCCGCTCACCGCGTCCAGCGGACGTTTCAGCCACGGTGACGCGCATCTGATCCCGACCGACGCCCATCTGGGCGTGCCCGGCCGCCCCCAGAGCGCCACCGGCCAGACCGCGATCCTGACCGGCGTCAACGCGCCCGCCCGCTTGGGGGAACACTACGGTCCGCGCCCCGACCAGCGCGTGCGAGACATCCTCGACGAGGCCGGTATCTTCGGCCGGCTCCACGCGGCGGGTCACGCCACCGCTTTCGTCAATGCCTACCCCCAAGGCTATTTTGACGCCGTCAAGCGGGGTAAACGCTTGCTGAGCGCAATCCCCTACGCAGCGCGGCGCGGCGGTTTGCGCCTGCGCACCTGGAGAGAGATGGTAACGAAGCAAGCCCTGTCCGCCAATTTCACCGGTCAGGGCTGGCGCACGCAGCTGGGCTATCCTGATGTTCCGCTCTACTCGCCGCAGGAGGCCGGCGCGCAG
Source organism: Caldilineaceae bacterium (assembly GCA_965221345.1). Lineage (GTDB taxonomy): Bacteria > Chloroflexota > Anaerolineae > Caldilineales > Caldilineaceae > Bin5. The sequence goes on along the minus strand of CBDCSD010000002.1, from coordinate 891,643 downwards.
TTCTGGCGGCTCGCCCAACCGGTGCGCTTCGCCTTCTTCGAGCACTGGCAAACCGACTTCCTGGGCCACTACCGCGATCTGGGTGGGGCAATTCAGCACTTCGAACGCATTGACGGCTTCCTGGCCGGGCTATTGGATGTGATGGACTGGCAGGAGACCCTCTTGATTGTCGCCAGTGATCATGGCAATGTCGAGGACTGCTCGACCCGCAAGCATACCGAGAACCGCGCCTTGACGGTTCTCGTCGGCAGCCGGGCCGCGGCCTATGCCCAGCGCGTTCACCGGCTGGACAACTTCGCCGATATCGTTGCCGATTTTCTGGACGAAAAAGACACCGCCGCCGGCCAATTACCGGGCCCTTTCAATCAGATGCCAACCACTTGTTAGATCGTTAAGAGTCCAACCGCCCGTCCCACCTACCCGCCTTTGCAAGCCATCAATCAACAGATTGGAGAAACTATGGAACTGCCGCCATTCGCCAACCCCGGCCGCTTCTGGAAAGGAAATCTTCACACACACTCGACCCGCTCCGACGGGGGGAAGCCACCGCAGGAGGTCTGCAGACTGTATGAACAGGGCGGTTACGATTTCATCGCCCTGACCGATCACTTTATGGAGCAGTACGGCTTTCCGGTCACCGACACGCGGCCCTTCCGTTCAGCCGGGTTCACGACCATCATCGGCGCCGAACTGCACAGCGGAGCCATCGAGAACGGCTCCGCCTGGCATATCGTGGCCGCCGGCCTGCCCCTCGATTTCGCGCCCACCGACCCGGAGGAAAGCGGCGCCCAACTCGCCGCCAGGGCCAAGGAGGCCGGCGCCTTTGTCGGCATCGCCCATCCCCACTGGTACACGCTTACCGAAAACGACGTCGCAGCCTTAGGCCCGGCCCACGCGGTCGAGGTCTACAACGGGATAGCCGACGACGCCAACGATCGGCCCGACAGCTGGCATCTGATGGACATACTACTGGACAAACGCCAGCGCTACTTCGCCTACGCAGCCGACGATGCCCATCTCAAGGAGCACCACGACTTTCGCCGCGGCTGGGTGCAGGTGAAAGCCGAGGAGCTCTCCCCCGAGGCTCTGCTGACCGCGCTGAAGGACGGCGCATTCTATTCCAGCACCGGCCCTGAGATCTATGACATCGATCTTGTCCCCGGAAAGCGTTTGACCGTCCACTGCTCCCCCGTCGAACGCATCTTCCTGACCGGCGTCGGCAGCGCCGCCCGGCGCGCCTGGGACAACGGTCTCACCTGCGCCGAGTTCGACCTGTCCGACTGGGACAGCCACTACTGCCGGGTGACCGTACGCGACCGACAGGGAGGCAGGGCGTGGTCGAATCCGATCTGGCTGGAAGAATGAAGGATAACTCCTCTCCAGCCGGTCTGCCGCCGGCAGAAGAGGGGCGCCCGCCGCCTCTGGTCGTCGATGTTCTCTGCCTGGGCATCGCCTGCTACGATCTGATCTTCTCTGTGGACCGGCACGTCGGCGCCGATGAAAAGATGAAGGCGTCGGAGTTAACTTCCTGCGGCGGCGGGCCGGCGGCCAATGCGGCCATGACAGTCGCTCGTCTCGGTTACTCAGTGGCCTTCGCCGGCTATCTGGGCCGGGATATGTACGGCGACAAGCATCTCGATGAACTGCGCGCGGCCGGCGTCAACACAGAACTGGTGGCCCGCGGCGAGTGGCCCACTTCCCTGTCCGCCATTCTCGTCAAGCCGGACGGCGCGCGTGCGCTTGTCAACTACGGCCTTGGCCGGGACATGCCGGGCGAGGTGGAATTCCCTCTGGAAGATTGCTGCCCGCGTGCCGTTCTGGTGGACGGACATTACCTCGAGGCAGCCGAACCGTTGATTGCTCGCGCCAGAACCGCCGGCATCCCCACTGTGCTGGATGGCGACACGCTACATCTCGGCTCGAAAACGCTGATGGAGATGGTGGAATTCCTGGTGGTGTCAGAGCACTTTGCCCGTCAATACAGCCGCCAGGACGATGTGGCGGACGCCCTGACGCAACTGAGTCGCTGCGCGCCGTCGACTATCATTACCCTCGGCGAACGGGGACTGTGCTGGCGCAACCGGGCAGACTGCCGGTTTGGCGCCAGCGCGGGCAGCTACCCAGCCTTTGCGATCGCGGCACAGGACACCACCGGCGCCGGCGATGCCTTCCACGGCGCGTTCGCCGCCGGTCTTTCACGGGGCATGGCGTGGGGAGAACTGCTGCGTTTCGCTTCAGCAGTGGGCGCGCTCTGTTGCACCAGAAAAGGCGCACGCCTTGGCATTCCCACCAGCGCCGAGGTAACCGCGTTTCTGGCGCAGAATTGACCTGCGCCTATGGCAAAGAATGAATTGGACATGACCAATACTGGGAACTACCCATCGGCCTCGCCAGCCGGTCTGGACTCCGCGTTTTTGCGCCAATTTTGGAGCTTGTAACCGATCTAGTTTTCTTGTATTGTATTGTATGGTAGCAGTAGAGTATGGTAGTATCTGTATGAGGGTATCGCCGACCAAAGTTGGCGGCGGTGGAAAGGGACGGTTTCCCAGCCGTCCGTTTTATTCACATGGCCCCTCGCCAAGTGGCCGACAATGGGGTCGACGGGCACTAGATCGACGCCTCTGCGTCGAAAACAAGACAGACAAAGGGACAGCCCATCCATTGTGGTTCCGGGAGGATAGATAATGACGGTAGCGACTCCTGAGCGGCAGTTCGACGACGGCGTTTCTGGCGACTACCCGCCGGGTCTGTATGATCCGGCCGGGGTTGTCACAGGTGTCGACGGCATTGCCGCTGTGACCGATGAGCATGTGGCCCAATTTCACGAGCAGGGCTTTCTGATTGTCGAAAACGCCTTTACTGCGCAGGAAGTGCAGGTGGCGCTGGACGGGCTGTTTCACCTGTTGTCGGGCGCAGTGGAAGAGTTCGATGGCATCCAATATGAGCAGGCTTCTGCGGGCGTAGCGGTCGAAGGACTGCCGCCTGAAAAGAAGCAGGACTATGTGCGCAAGTTTATGAGCTTCGTCGACTACGACGATCGCCTGCACAACTTCGCGCATCACCCGCTGCTACTGGCGCTGGTTGAACGCCTTATCGGCGACGCGCCGGTTATGTTCCAAAGCATGGCGTTGCTCAAACCGCCCCGTGTGGGCCGGGATAAGCCCTGGCACCAGGATCACGCCTATTTTCAGTTCGAATTGGACGCAAAGGTCGTGGGCTGTTGGATCGCCCTCGACGAGGCCACGGTCGAGAACGGCTGCATGGTCATTGCGCCGGGCAGCCATCTGAAAGGGCCAGTCGTACATTTTCGACGGCGGGATTGGCAGATCTGTGACACGGACGTGGACACCAGCGGGTCGCTGGCCGTACCGCTGAAACCGGGCGGCCTCTTGATCTTCCAGAGTTTGCTCCACCACGGGACACCACCCAACGATACCGGGTTGCGCCGCCGGGCGCTACAGTTCCACTACCGGCCGCAGAGCGCGCCCCGCACCAGCCACGAGGAACGACTGGCAATTTTCGGCGGCGAGGGGTTAGGGGCCGAGTGCTAAGTTAGATAGTTGCGGGAAGGCGTGGGAGTCGAACCCACCGCAGCCGGCTCTGCGCCACCTGCCACTGATTTTGAAGACCAGGGCGTCCACCGGGACACATCCCCTCCCGTTGGCTATTGTATCGGCAGAACCGAGCGCGGTCAAATAAAGCGGCTGCGTTCAATATGAGAGTCCCATACACCGGCACGCAAGTCTGTTTTCCCCGGATCAGCTTGCCACAAGGATAACATTCTAACCCAGAACAATTTCTGGTCTCTGGTCACCGCACTCAACCCGAAAGTGTGGAGTGACCGTAGGCTAACTATTTGCGACTTTCTGATCGCCGAAACTTACCGAAAAATCAATACGCAACACACAACGCAGTAAGCGGTCTGGATAGGATAGTATGCACTTGGCTTGTCCCGAATGCGGCGCTCCGGTAGATGTAACCTCGTCGTTCTCGAATTGCCCCGCCTGTGACGCAAATGTCGCCTCACACTATACACCCGCGGAGATGACCCGGACGGTCTATCATCGCGCCCTCGAACATTATTCGATGGGAAATGAGGTGGCCGCGCTGGAGGGAATCGATCAGGGGATTTCGTTGCTGGAGGCGCCCGAGTTGCACCTGCTGGCAGCTCTCATCTATCGCAAACGCGGAGAATTCAAAGAGATGCGGGAGCACGTGTCCGCCATCCCCGCCGATGACATCCTGCGCAGCGAGGGCGAATGGCTGCTGCGCTCGCACCAGGAACAACTCCAATTGGGGCGACGGGAAGAGGCCCGCAAACGGGGCCGCGCCAAAGGAACGCAACTCGCAGTGGGCAAGGCCAGTCGACAGTTCAGCACTGAGTATTACCCGGCCCCACTGAACAAAAAGCAAGTTGCAAAAAAGGGCGCCTTCAGTATGCGGCGCAATCGCCTTCCTTGGGCAATTCCTATCGCCGCGGCGCTGCTGGTCGTCATCTTCTTCTCGCGAGGCTCGGGCGATTCTCTGCTGACTGCACTGCGCCAACTGCGCACCATACCGGACCAACTGACGTCATTCTACTCCTCCTTCACCAGAGACGAACCGCCCGTGGCCACCGGCGCAGATGACGAGCCTGAAACCGGCTCCCAGTTCAGCGCCGCCGCTATTGAAAACACGCCGACGCCCGAAATGTCGTCTGCCGCGCCCCCAACTGCCACAACGCTTCCCACGCCGGAGCCAACACAATCGCCGCCGACACCCACTGCGATAAGCAGCGCGTCTCCTGACGTGAAGGCGACGATTATCGCCGCGGCACGTGTACAGTCCTTCGACCTGACCACCTTCCTCAATGAACAGAACCGTTCGGACCTGGCCGCCCTCGGGATACAGGCTTCGTGGGCCCCGGGAGCGCCCCCCGGCGAACTGATTGTGCAGGGAACCGTGCCGATGACATCTGTTCAGATCGAGTTGTTGGGGTTGGTGGCAGAGATCGAAAAGGTTACGTCGATCGACCACAGCGGGCTGGAGGTGGATCTGCCCGAGACTTACCTTGTTCGGGAAGGCGAAAACCTGCGGCACATTGCACTTCGGCTGTACGGAGACTCAGACCGCTGGACAGAAATTTACGACGCCAATAAGGATCTGATCGGCGAAGATCCCAATAACCTTTGGGTTGGCCTTTCGCTGACTGTACCTCAGGAGGAGCCCCAAGAGGAACAGATCCAGCCATGAGTCGTGATCCGTCAAGACCGTGGCGCCCCGACGGGTCCTTGTGCCTGTTCTGGTCTCCTGACCTGACCCCGACCGAACAGCTGCCCCACTGCTATCGACGACCCTGCCGGCGGCGAGCGAACGCATGAAGCTTGGCACGATCGACAGACGACTGCTGACAATCCTGCTGGTCGTCTTTGTACAGATGCTGGGTGCGTCTCTGATTTTTCCTGTCCTGCCGCTGTATGCGCAGCGGCAATTTCATATGTCGGCAGAGATGATCACCCTGCTCACCTCCGCTTTCTTTGCCGCCCAATTCCTCTCCGGTCCCTATGTCGGCCGCCTGTCCGATCATTACGGACGGATTCCGGTTCTGATCGTCAGCCAGATCGGGACGGTCATCAGCTTTGTCATGCTGGCCTTTGCGCCCAGCTTTGGCTGGCTCTTCTTTGCCCGCATCCTGGATGGGATCACCGGCGGCAATATCATCGTAGCCCAGGCATATATTACCGACATCACGCCGCGGGAAAAGCGCACCGAGAGCCTGGGCTACATCTTCGCCGCTTTTGGCCTGGGTTTTATCTTCGGCCCCGCCCTGGGCGGCGTGCTCGCCGCGGCCTATGGCGCCACAGTGCCATTTCTGGCGGCGGCGGTGGCGGCGTCCGCCGTCGTCCTGCTCACCTGGTACGCGCTGGACGAGACGCTCTCGGCAGAGGAAAGGCTGCGTGCCCGCGCGCGTCGCGCCGGCAGCCTCACCATCGGCAGCCTACTGCGGGGCGCCCCCTGGGCCCTGCCGCTGATGACGATTCTCCTGATCGCCTTTTTAGGTCAGTTTGCCCTGGGGCTACTGCAGTCTACGTTTGCGCTGTTCGGAGAAGCGGTACTGTTCCAGGGCGAAAGCCGGCAGGTCACCGACGTCGGCATCGGCCTGTTGCTGTCCGTTGTCGGCGTGTCCCAGCTGTTCACACAGACCTACCTGCTGCGCCGGTTGGCGCGGCGTTTTGACGAAGGCCAACTTGTCGTGATCGGCAGCGTCCTGCGTACGATCGGCATGACGATCTACGCGCTCGTTACAACGCCATGGCTCGGGGCATTCGGCTCGCTCTTTTTTGCCGTCGGTTTTGGCCTCGCGAGTCCACCCCTACAGTCGATGTCCACCTCACTGGTGGCTGATCAAGATCGGGGCGGCGTACTGGGTATGTTTCAATCGAGCGTAAATCTGTCCACGATCATCAGCACGGCCATCGCCGGTGTCCTCTTCGCCCGGGGGCCGACAATCCCATACTGGACTGGTGCGGCCACGTCATTCTTGATGGTGCTGGCCATCTTCGGGCTGATGCGGCGGATGCCGATCCAGCCCGTCCGAGCGCAAAAAGCGTAGCGCGTCTCGTGGGAAATCCATGTCGCGAAACGGAGAATCCTGATGGCATACAAAGACAGGTCGCACCCGCCGACCCAACCCGACCTGAACACCCCGGTCCCCTTTGACGCCGTTGCCCGCTTGCCCCAGTCCGGTGACAACGTCGCCATCGCCACGCGCCGCCTGGCAGCCGGGCTGACAATTGAGCATGACGGCGCGCAGTTCAGGCTCGATACTATCATTCTGGTCGGCCACCGCTTCGCCGTCGAACCGATCTCGGCGGGCGAGCCTCTCCTGTCCTGGGGTCTTCCTTTCGGCATGGCGACGCGTCCGATCGCGCCGGGGCAGTATGTATGCAACGCCGGCATGATCGAGGCGCTCAACGGACGCGCCCTCGACTTTACCATCCCGCAGCGACCGAATTTCCAGGACCGGATCATCGTATACGAAGTCGACGAGGCGACCTTCAGGCCCGGTCGGCAGGTGGAACGGTACAACGAGGAGCGCACCTTTCAGGGGTTCCGACGCGGCGGCGGGCGGGGTGTCGGCACCCGCAACATGATCGTCGTCATGGGGACGACCTCCAGCACGGCCGGCTTTGCCAGAAGTCTGGCGCAGGCGTTGCAGCCCGCCGCCGCCGCCTTCCCCGGCTTCGACGGCATCGTGGCCATCGCCCACACCGAGGGCAGCGGCTACGAACGGCTGAACAACCGCGAGTTTGTGCTGCGCACCCTGGCCGGGTTGATCGTGCATCCCAATGTCGGCGCAGTTCTGGCTGTGGACGCACCCGAATCACACGCGACCGCCGACCGGGCTATCAGTAACGCCGAGTTGGAGGCCTATCTGCGCGCGAATCACTATCCCCTGGCGGAAGTGCCGCATCGCTTCTTCACGCTGTCCGGGGATTGGCAGGCCGACCTGGCGGAAGCGTCTGCAACTGTCGAGCGCTGGCTGCCGGAGATCGCGGCCTTGCCCCGCACGCCGGAATCGCTCGCCCATCTGAACATCGCCCTCCAGTGCGGCGGCTCCGACGCCTTCTCCGGCCTCTCCGGCAATCCGCTGGCATCCGCCGTCGCCAAAGAGATCATTCGCTACGGTGGACGCGCCAACCTCGCCGAAACCGACGAACTGATCGGCGCCGAAGCCTATATGCTGCAGAACACGCGCGATCTGGCCACGGCGCGGGCCTTTCTCGATTATGTGGCCCAGTTCAAAGAGCGGCTGGCGTGGCACGGCCAGAGCGCAGAGGGCAATCCCACCGGCGGAAACAAATACCGCGGGCTGTACAACATTGCGCTCAAATCGATCGGCGCCGCTATCAAGCGGCACCCGGATGTGCGTCTGGATTGGGTGGTCGATTACGGGGAACGGATGGTGAAAGCAGAGGCCCTGCCTGCCCCCCACCGGGCCGCGCCTGAGCCGGCGCCCGGCTACTATTTTATGAACACGCCGGGCAACGATCTGGAGAGCATCGCCGGTCAGGTAGCCGGCGGCTCGAATCTGATCATTTTCGTCACTGGCAACGGTTCGATCACGAATTTCCCGTTTGTGCCCACGATCAAAGTGATGACAACAACGCCGCGCTTCGAGTTGCTATCCCAGGAAATGGACGTGAACGCCGGCGCCTATCTGGATGGCAAGACGATGGCCCAACTGTGCGACGAGAGTCTCGATCTGCTGGTGGAGATCGCCTCCGGTCAGCGCAGCAAGGGCGAACTGGCCGGCCACTCGCAGATCTCCATCTGGCGCAACTGGCAGCAGCAGGACCACAGCCGGCTGCAGACGATCCTGGCACGCCCGCTGCCGGACGGGCGCCCGCTCGAGATAAAGACGCAACCCGGTGAGACGGCGGCGATCGACCTGCCCCGGCCGGGCGCAGCCCGCGTCGGCCTGATTTTGCCCACCAGTCTCTGCTCCAGCCAGATCGCCGGCATGGCAGCCCGGCGCCTGAACGGACCCGCCTCTGTGCCGAAGGCTGGCGATCCGGGTGAAGCCAAGAGGCGTCCCCTGTTTGCCGCGTTGCCCCACACCGAGGGCTGCGGCGTCGCCTTCGCCTCGACGCAGGAGATCTATGCCCGCACCATGATCGGTTACGCCACCCATCCCCTGGTGGGCGCCTGCCTCTTTCTGGAGCATGGCTGTGAAAAGGCGCACAACGACTACATCCATTCGTTGCTGCGCGACGGCGGCCTTGCGGAGGATGACTTCGGTTGGGCCAGCGTGCAATTGGACGGCGGCATTGCCAATGTCCTCGACAAGATCGACGAGTACTTCGACGCGCAAATGTCCACACTCCGCCGGCAGAATGGGAACGACGGCAAGCTGTCCCTGGCGCTGCTCAGTGACGGCCCTGCGCCCGCAGCCGCGGCCGACAGCCTCGCCCGCCTTGCTCGCTGGGTCATTGCCGCCGGCGGCGCCGTCGTCACGCCGGTCTCCGGATCGTTGATCGAGGCGACCGCCTTCCGCGCGGCTCTGGGCCTGGACGCTGCCGACCTGCCGCCTTCCCTTGCCTACGGCCAGGCCGCGGAAGCAGCCGGTTTCCACCTCATGGAAATGCCCACGCCCCACTGGATCGAGACACTGACCGGTCTCGGCGCCAGCGGCGCGCAACTGATAATCGCCTATTCCGACAAGTTGAGGGCGGGACATCCGCTCGTGCCCCTCTTGCAGCTTGCCGACGAGCACGCGCCCGCCGCGCCGGATCTGAGGCTGAGCGGAGATCCGGGCGCGTGGCCGCAGCAGATCCTGGACCTGGCCGCGCGGACGCTGACCGGTGACTATCAGCCGCAGAGCACTGTTCACAAGCACATCGATTTTCAACTCACCCGCGGCCTGCTGGGGATATCCACATAGCAAACACCGCTGGCCGGCTGCTCGTGGTCAGTAGATGGTGACCAGTACAGCTCACCGGAACCGCCGACTACTGCCGTTATCGTGCAATGGCCGGAAAGTCCCCCGGCTCCACCAGGAGACGCAGCGCGCCGGTCTCCACCTCGATCAGCCACAGCGAGGCCACAACATCCGGCCCGCGCAGGGGAAACCGGCGGGTGATGAGAAAGCGCCCGTCGGGACTCCAGACCGGCGGCCCGTGGTCGTAGGCGGGATCTGCCGTCAGCGCGGTCGCCTCCGTGCCGTCCGGGCGCATCCGCCAGATCTGGCTACCCCGCGTCGCGCCCGGGCCTTCCAACTCTTTACGCTGAAACGCGAGCCAGGCGCCGTCCGCGGACGGCACGGCCGAACTGTCGTGGACCAGGGCCAAAGTGGCGCTCCCCGCTCCGCTCAACTCGACCTGCTCGCCGCTTTCCACGTCGATCGCGATCAGATGGGTCATCCATCCATCGCCGCTCTGCCTGAAATCAGTTGTATACAGCCGGCTTCGGGAACTGTCCCAGGCGCATGTCTCACCGGTGGCAGTTGGATAGAAAGCGGTCTGCCCGGTCTCGCCCGCCGACCCTGCCGTTAGATTGATAACTGCCAGCTTCTGTTCCTCCGGCGCAACGAAACAGAGCCACTCCCCATCAGCAGACCAGCGGGCATCGAGGCCAAGACGTTGGCTGTCGCTGAAGATCGCCGCTGTTTCGCCCGTCGCCACATCCACGATCCAGATCCGCGGCGGGCTGAGCAGGCCGGAAGCGAACGCGTTTACCGAACGACGCGTGTAGGCCAGATATTGGCCGTTGGATGACCAACTCGGTCCGCTGCATGAGGCATTCTCGCAGGTCAACAACGGTCTGTCCTGTCCGCTGGCCAAATCGATCAGCCGCAGATCGCTGAATCCCATCGCCCCCAGTGCCCCGTAGGCGATCAGCCTGCCGTCGGGCGATGGCGCGAAATCCCACACACTAACTTCAGCCGGGGTCAGGGGTCGAGATGGCAAGTCGCCGCCAATCTCTTCATCCGTGAACGGCAGCGCGTGCAACTGGGCCCGTCCGACCTCATCGACCGTCTTGTAGAGCACGTAGGAGACGCCGTCATCCCCCGCAACTCGGCGGCTTTGCCCCCACAGGCCCAGCACCAACAGCGCGCACAGGCTGAGAAGCGACAACACGGTCAGATCAAATCGGCTCATAATTTTAGGGGCTGGTGACTGGCTCAGGCCGCAGGTGGTGCTGGCCCGTCATCACTGCCATCCTGTCACCGGGGTCAGGGATAAAGATAAGGTTGGTTCGGTTCCGGCACAGCGTCCAGCTGCTCCGCCATAAGCACCGGCAGCGCACTGCCTGCGGGGGTGGCGAACTGTCCAACGACCCGCACCCACTGGCCTTCCGCCAACTCGTTTTCAGAACGCAGACCGGCCGCCAGGCTGACCGGCAGGCCGACCGCCATCGCATCCGCAGCGCAACAGCCGACAACAAAGCGGGTGAGGGTAAACTGTACCTCGTCCGAGGCGTCATCAAGGTAGACAAAACCGATGACGTCGGCGGTGTCGGTCTCGGCTGGTCGTTCGCCTTCGTGAAAAGCCAGTACCCAATCCAGAATCGTACGCTCGCTGCTTTCCTGCACCCGCGATGAACGCACAGCCGCCGGCAGTACCGAATCCAACGCCCCGGCGCTGATTTCACGATTCTGCAGAGCCGCCACGCCCAGAGGACGGGGAGGCACGAGCAGGCCGAGAATGATTGGAAGCGAGATAAGCAGAAACCCGGACCAACCCAAAGTGTGGCTATGCTGGTGGTTGTCCTCTCCAGCCAATGTTTCGGCCTCGTCCGACGGACGGGGAACTGTTTCATCCGACCCTGTGGACGTTTGCTCACCTTTTCGCAGCAAAAAGCGGTAGCTTCCTCCCACCACAAAGAGACCGAGCACCGCCGCGATTGTCAGCCAATCAAAGCGCTGACTGATGTAGAAGTTGAGCGTGCCGGACGTGATGCGCGTCAGCAGAAAGATGCCCAGCCCAAGCAGAAGCAGCCCTTTGAGAGCGGCCTGCACTTTGGGCAGACGCAACTGATTACGCGTCATTTTGGCAATATTACGTAACACCTCTTCGCCTATCCTGTCTTTCGCCAACATGTCTGTCAAACTCCCACCTGTACATTCCAGAAGACGCCGATAACCGCCACCAGCGCCAGCGGCAGCAGGATCAAATAAAGGACGGTACGCCGCCGGAAAACACCCAGAAACAGCAGCGAACTCTTGATATCCACCATCGGGCCGAAGACGAGGAAGCCGAAAAGTGAGCCGGTCGTAAAGGCGCCGCTGAAGGCCAGGGCAATAAAGGCGTCCACCGTCGAGCAGACCGACAGTATGAAAGCCGTCGCCATCATCACAAAGACAGAAATAATCGGCCCCTGACCGACGGCGAGCAAAGTCGACTGTGGAACCAGGGTCTGCATCGCCGCTGCCAGCAGCGCACCGGCGATCAAAAAGCGCCCCATGTCCAGAAAGTCATCGCCGGCCATCGCCAGAGCCTGCCAGATGCGCGGCTGCGCGGCGGAATGGCCGTGACTGTGATCATGACCGTGATCATGACCGTGATCGTGGTCTTCACAGTGTTCGTCGCTCTGGTCATCAATGTCGTCGTGACCGCTGGCGGTGGCAAGCGTCTCCGGCAAAAGAATCTCGCGTGGGCGGGCCAGGTGGAAGATCAACCCAACCGTAAATGCGACCAGCATGCTGAATGCTACCCGCCCCCACAGCACCGGGCCCCAACCAAAGGCTGCGTAGGTACTGAAGATTACAACCGGATTGATTACCGGCGCCGCCAGCAGAAAAGCAATGCCCACCGGCAGCGGCAGCCCCTTGCCATAGAGCCGTCGCGTGACCGGCACCACGCCGCATTCGCACACCGGGAAGACGAAGCCCAACCCGGCGCCGGCCAGCGCCGCCAGCAACGGATTTTCGGGTATGAAGCGTTCCACCATCCCCTGATCCACATAGACGGCTATGATGCCCGATACGATCGAACCGGCCAGCAGAAATGGGGCTGCTTCGATGAACAGGCTGAGGAAAATGGTGACGAACGTCTGGGACCGCTCGGCCACGAAAAAGCGGGCCTGGGGTGTGTTGACGCTGCTGGCCAGGACCACGGCGAATGCAAAAACCAGGAACGCCGCGATCCCCCAGCGCGGGCGACCAAACCAGCGGTTCTCTATTCTCTCTGCAGTTGCCTGTGGCAGCGGTGATGTCTGGCCCATTTGGTAGTTAGTGGTCGGTGATGATCCTTGTCCGCCATTCACTTACCACGGATCCTGGCAAGCAAATTCGTGCCACACTACGGCAAGAATTGGGAAGTGACGTTGCCGCACTTTACTTCACCCTCTCAGCGATCTTCAATCTTACCTAAGCCGCCACATTCTGCCAACCCTGAGTCTCTGGCGCTCTCTGTCTGACCCGCTGTTTCTCTGTCACCACGACAATTGGCGGCACCCAACTGTCCGAACCGCCGCCGTTCGCGTCGGCCGAATGGTCTGTTTGAAGGATCGACAGGAGCCAAGCGACGCCCGCGTTCCAGTGTCGGTGCGTCCTCGATTCTGGGAGATGCCTCCCGGGAACGCAGCCGCCTCGCCCGCGGCTGGTATATGCCCACCCACAGAATGCCCTCTTTCGCCAATCAGCACCTGTGTCCTTAGACAGAATCTGTCATTGTCGGTTATCATTCGCAGCACCCTTCCGGTGATTCTTTCTGGTGTATGCTGAGCCTGAAAGCATCCCGTCGAGTGCCTTCTTTCAAACCCCAACCAGCACAAGGCCCAGGTAATGTCACGTATGACAGTGGAACAGCTTCGGCAGGACCTTCCCATGACGGGGGAAGTCGGATACTTTCAGACCGGGACCTATGGCCCCGCCAGCAACTCCGTGTTGCAAGCCGTGCGAGAGACGATGGAAACCGAGGCCCGTCACGGCCCGGCCACCGCCGCCGGCCGCCAGGCCCACACTGAACGCGAGGCCGCCGCCCGCAGCGGATTGGCACGGCTGCTCAACGTTAAAGAAGAGGAGTTGGGCATCGAGACCAACACCTCGCGGGCCATGCAGCAGATTGTGCGCGGTCTCGGATGGCGATCGGGCGACGAGTTTGTGATGACCACGTTGGAGCATGTCAGCACCTACGGGCTCTCCCATTCGCTAGAGCAGGAGTACGGCGTCAAGGTCAAGGTGCTTGAGGCCGATGTCGAGGACGAAGCCCTCCTCGCGAATCTTGCCGCGGCGCTGAACGAACGCACGCGCCTGATCTGCCTCAGTCACATCGCTTCCCCAGATGGCCGTTTGCTCCCAGTCCAGGAGGCAGCCGCCATTGCCCATGCCGCCGGCGTGCCCGTCATGCTCGACCTCGCCCAGTCCGTCGGGCAGATGCCGGTAGACCTCCGGGAACTCGACTGTGACTTTGCCGTCGGTTCCGGCCACAAATGGCTGCTCGGCCCCATGGGTACCGGCTATATGTTTATCTCGGAAAAACAGATCCCCGGCTTTCGCCCCAACTTCATTCCCGACCGCAGCCCATGGGCGCTGCCCGACGATTCGACGCCTGCGCCAACCGCCCGCTCCCGCACCGAGATCGGCACCTACAACCATGCTCTGGTGGTCGGCCTGGGCCGCGCCGTCGAGATCATGGAAAGCATCGGCCTGGACACAATGCAGTTGAGAATCGCCAATCTCACCCACCGGCTGCGGAGCGGGCTCACCCAGATCGACCGCGCCCGCGTCATTACCCCGCTCGACATGGAGAAATCAGCCGGCATCACCTCAGTGATGTTCGATCAGTTCACCAAGACCGATATGGACGGCCTCGTGGCACGGCTGCAGGAACGCCATAGAACCGTCGTTAAATCCCAATGGTTGACGGCGGCCCCGCCGGATCCGGTCAAAATCGGGATGCGCATCTCCGTGGCCGCGTTCAACAATGAGGATGAGGTAGACCGTCTGCTGGAAGGGATTGACGCAGAGCTGTAACCACAGTGGCCGGTAACGCCGCCGTTAACCATCAACTTTCCACGAATAAGAGGAAAAAAGAAGATGCCTGAACGCCTCGTACTCTGGGGACCGCCCGTCGTAGAGCGAATTCCCAACGATCCCGATTATGCCGAATACCTGCCCGCCTGGGCCCAAAAATGCGCCGACGTCGGCGTCACCAAAATTGTCGGCGGAGACCAGACCCGCGCCCTCACCGAAGCCGCCCATGCCGTCGGCATCAAGGTCGATCCCTACATCAACTACAACTCCTTTCCCCGTCACGGCTGGGCACGCGTCACCTATGGCTGGTCCCTCGACTTCCTGCGCCCCCCTGTCACCGCAGCCGACGCGCGCGCCATCATGGACAGTCACCGGCCCATCTACGACGCGCCCAAAGTAACCACCACCATGACCGACTTCGCGAGTCAGAACCCGCAGTACCGCAGCCTGACCCGCAGCCGCGCCTACACCTTGGAGCCGGGCGATGATCTCTACCTGAGCGCTGCCTTCCCCGAAGTGCGGGCCGAACAGACACAGCAGTTCGTTGATACCCTCGCCCATACCCAAGGCGACGGCATCCAGGTCGAGTTCGTGCTCGGAAACGAGGACGAAAACGGGGCTGTCCCCTACGGTTACGAAGACCGCACCGTCAACGAGTTCCAGGCCAAACACGGCAAGAGCCCCTTCGACCTGCCCAATGACGACCCCGAATGGCTGCAGTTCCGCGCCGACTACGTCACCCTTGCCCTGACCGAGATGCGAGCCGCGGTCAAGCAGGCGCAGCCCGACGCCGTCTTTTCGACCACCCTGATCGCCGGCGAAAAAGACGACTATCTCAAGCTCCTGCACGACTGGCCGGCCTGGCTTGAGCAGGGCATCGTCGACGAGTTCTACATCTGGTTCCGCACCAACTCCGACCTCGACGCGCTCGAGCGCCAGCTAAGCTACGCCGTCGAAGTGGCCGGCGGGCGCACACCGGTCATCGCCGAGCTTTCCTGTTACCACCCCGGCAGCTTCCAGCAGCCCGACCTGATGCTGCGCGCCGCCGAAGTAGCGGTTGGCTGCGGCGCCGACGGCATCGGCATATACCGCAGTCACGCCGTGGAGCAGTTGGATTTCTGGCCAGTGCTGGAAGAAATGAACAAGCTGTAGGAGAGCGCTCTTGTTGAGATTCCGTTTCAGCGCTTGTGAAGGTCTGCACGCGTCCAACTGATCGAGCCGTTGGTACCCAGATCCGTATCCTGGGCCAGCTGAGCCAGGTGCTTGGGCTCTGCGCTGGCGTACTGCTCTTCCCGTTCTACCAATTCGGTGAGGAGTTCAGCCAAAAGTTCCGACAGGGAACAGTTCTGCTCCATCGCTATCATTTCAGCCTTGCGTAGCAACGATCGCGGCAGCGAGAGAGTGATTTCTTGTTTATCCATGCGCAGCAGTCCCTGTGGCTCAAGGCATACAGAAGCAAGCGGTACGAATTTGCGTGTCAATTCTAAGCTGCACTACGCAAGGTTGCAAGGATTAGCCGTGCCGATGTATTGCATCCAATAACGAACTGTCTATGCATGTAGAATCCAGTGCGTAAACCAATAACTGAGTAAGAAGGCTTTCTCTCCACTCTCTCCTTAGTCGAAAGAGAGGCACACGATGTCCTATTATCTGGCCGCCTATGACACGGAAGGTGTATTCCCCTGGTGGGATAGGAACAGGCGTCAAAGAGGCTTCAGCTACACGCCCGAACACATCACAGAATTCCTGAATGGCGTGCGCGCCGTCGCCGACGTTCACCTCGAGCGCAACGTGCCGGCGTCCTTCTTCCTCGTCGCCAAAATGTTGGAGCTTTGCGGCGCAGAACTGCGCGCCATACTCGACCATCCCCTGTTCGATATCCAGTGCCATAGCTTCACCCATCCGAACCTGATTGCACTTGGCGACGACAGGGCGACACTCCAATATGAACTGGGCGACGCCAAGAAACTGATCGAAGACACTTTCGGGCGTGAAGTGACCGGCCTCACCGCGCCCGGCGGCTACACCGACGGCTTCCGCGGCCAACATCCCGCTCTGGAGGTAATGTGGGAGTCGGGCTACCGCTATGTGCGCAGCGTGGGCTTGGGCCCAAAGGGGACTATGCCCGCCCTCATGGATCAGCCCTTCTGGTATGCGGGCGATGGATTCCCTGAACTCTTGGAAACGCCTTCGCACGCCTGGCACGACAATGTCCTCACCGGGCAGCCGGCAACCGTGCACTGGCCGCCGCTCCTGCCCTGGCCCTATCCCACCGCGATGCCCCGCGACGCGCAAGGCGTCTACGAGGCCTACGCGCCCGGCATCGACTACTGCGCCCAGCAGGGGCTTCTCTACTACATGCCCATCTTTCACCCCTGGTCCATCTATCGGATCGACAACCAGGCCGCCCAAATCGGAATGCTGCTCGACCATGCCCGCCAGAAGTTGGAGTTCAAGTCCTGCAGCCAGATCTATCAGCACATCCTCCAGCATCCCGAGCTTGTCTGAACCGTGCTCTCTTGCTCTTGTTGTAGTGGCGCCTCAATAATACTTTGGCACATAAGCCGCAAAAAGTGTCCCGGGGGCCCGTTGACCATGAACCAGATCTGCATCCATCTCTAGGAGTTTGACGACACAGGCTTCGTCGTCAACGACGTGGAAAAGGCACAGGACAGGGAGTTCTATGGCGGATAGAGAACCCCAAACGCGCCATTATTTCATAGATGAAGGTGGCGATAGCACACTGTTTTCCCGCAAAGGGAAGGTGCTAATCGGTACAGAGGGCTGTTCCCGCTTTTTCATGCTTGGTCTGCTGGAAGTGCCTGACCCTACGGCCTTACACTCTTCATTAGCTGAACTGCGGGAACGGCTAATGGGAGACCCGTATTTCAGCAACGTGCCATCAATGCAGGCAAGGGCAGGAAAAACTGTTCTTGCCTTTCATGCCAAAGATGACTTGCCAGAAGTCCGAAGGGAAGTTTTCGAACTGCTACGTGCCATGGAGGAGTTGCGATTCTTTGCTGTAGTAGCTGACAAAAGGCATGTTCTGGAATACGTCCGCCAACGAAACGAAAGTGATCAAGACTATCGCTTCCACCCCAATAAACTATACGATTCTCTGATACGTCGTTTGTTCAAAGAAAAACTACATAAAGGTAGCAGATTTCAAATCCTTTTTTCAAAACGCGGCAAAGCCGACCGCACAGCTGCCTTGCGTCAAGCACTCGAAACAACCAGGAGCCGCTTCGCCAAACAGCATAACGTGATAAGCGAAGCGTCTCTGCAAGTATCCGAGGCTTCTCCGCAAGAGCAGGCATGCCTGCAAGCAGCAGATTATTTTGTCTGGGCGTTACAAAGGCTCTATGAACGCCACGAAGAACGATATGTATCCTATTTGTGGCATGCCTTTCGGTTGGTACAGGATGTAGACGATAGACGTAAGGCCGGTTATGGCATGTATTATACACAGAAAAAGCCACTCAACGCGGCAGCTCTTGAGTGGCGCCAAGAAAAGAAAACGCCAGGGATATAGGATTGCGCGAGCCGCAGCCCGACAATCACACGGCATGGAGCCGAATTTTGTCCACTGGCGATGGAATACATTATATCTGATTGCTTAGGCTGATGCAAACTTGGATTTTCTCGTGCGTCTATCATACGTTCTAGTGTGTTCCGCAGAGATCGGAAACGCTGGCGGTCTCGCCACTCTCGATCAAAGATCCATTTGTCCATCCCTCTCCCTCGCGAATTAGTGAGAGACACCTTACAGCGAGCCTTTGCGCAGTCAAGTTTAAAATTCCCAAATCGAATCCAGCCACCCAATGTGAGCACCGCACACATGACAGACCAATCACCCATCAACGTAGGCATCGCCGGTCTCGGCCGCACCGGCTGGAACAACCACGCCAACGCCTTTGCCCACCTCCCCGAACAGTTCCGCGTCGTCGCCGTCTGCGACCCCGACCCGGAACGCCAGGCCGAAGCCATCGAACGCTTCGACTGCCTCGCCTACGCGTCATACGAGGAGTTGGTGGCCGATAAAGCCGTCGAGCTCATGGTCGTGGCGACACCCAGCAACCTGCACGCCGCGCAGTCGATCGCGGCGATGCACGCCGGCCAGCACGTCATCGTCGAGAAACCGATGGCCAGTGACCTTGCCGGCGCCGACGCAATGCTCGCCGTTGCCAAGGAGACCGGGCGCATCCTGACCGTCCATCAGAATCTGCGCTACGCCGCCGACTTCGTCAAGGTGCGGGAAGTGATCGCTTCCGGCGTTCTGGGACGCATCATCGAGATTCGCATCCACAACGGCGGCTTCGACCGCAGGTGGGACTGGCAGACGATGAAGCGCTACGGCGGCGGCGCCCTCAACAACAGCGGCCCCCATTTCATCGACATGGGCCTGCTCCTGATCGACGACCCCGAGCCCGCCGTCTTCTGCCACATGGAGACCACGCCTCTCTATGCCGGCGACGCCGACAGCCACGTCAAGGTCGTCCTCAAACCCAAGCCTGAGCAAGGGCCGCTGGTCGAGATCAACATCACCACCGCCTGCGCCTTCCCACAGCCGAACTTTTTGGTGCAGGGGACGCAGGGATCGTTGGTCTGTGACCGCGACGAAGTGCGCTGGCGCTATTTCGACCCCGCCGAAGCCCCGCCGCTGATCCTGGACGAGGCCCCCATCGCCCGCGACCGGACCTACAATCGCGAGCAGCTTCCCTGGAAAGAGGAGCGCGCGCCCCTCGACTACGACGGCGCCGGCGGTGTCCAGGCGCTCTATCGCTCACTCTACGCCGCCCTGCGTCAGGGCGCAGAGCTGGACATTACCCCCCAGAGCGTACGCGCCCAGATCGCGGTCCTGGAAAAGTGCCGCGAACTCAACCCCGATAGTATCTGAGGCAAGCGAGAAGGGAATCTACCCGCTTCTTGCCCCTCTTCACTCTCTTCGCCATTAAAGGAGTCTTGTATGGAACTGAGTTGCACGTCCGTCATGCTTCCCCGTTGGGAACTGGACGAAACCTTCGACAAGCTGCAAGAGTACGGCTACGACGCCGTCGAGCTCCGCTGCCGCTACAACCCCGATGACCCGAACGTCGAGCCCTCCTTTTGGGGCCGGCATCTATCCGACGTAAGCCCTGACAATATCCTCGATAAGGCCGAGCAGATTCGCGCCGCCGCCAAGCGCACCGGTATACGCGTCGCCGCGCTGGCCCCGAACGCCCGCTACGATGACACCGAGCACATTCTCAAGCTCTTCAAAGGCGCCCTGGCCATCGACCCCGACCGCCCGCCTCTGATCCGCATCGACGCCCCTCACCATGACCGCACCAAACCGTATTGGCCGCAGTTCCTGGAGGCACGCGCCGGCTACGCCAAACTGGCCGAACTTGCGCGCGCCCATGGCGTTAAGGTGACATACGAAATCCACACCGGCACCCTCTCCGTCACCGCTTCCCGGACGCTCGAACTCCTGCGCGACCTGGACCCCAACCACATCGGCGCCATCTACGACGTGCAAAACATGATCGAAGTCGGCATCGAAGATACGCGCATGGGACTCGAGCTGCTCGGCCCCTACGTGGCCCACTGCCATGTCGGCAACCGCCTGCCCGAGCCCACCGGCCAAGCCGCCGCCGGCAATACAACCTGGAGCTGGCGCGGCGCCCGCCTCGCCGAGGGAGTCGCCGATATCCCCCAACTGATCGACGACCTCAAGGCTGTCGACTACAAGGGCGCGCTCTCCCTCGAACTGTTCATACCCGAAAACTTCGCCCCCGGAAACGACGACGAAATCGTCAAGACCGAAGGGGCTTTCCTGCGCAAGCTGATCGATCAGACATAGCGCACAGGAAAAGCGGGACGCCCGGCCGTTCCCTCCGGCCCATAAGGGCGCCCCGCGTCCCCTGCGCTACGCAATACGCAATAAAACCAGGATTACTCCGCCATGCCCTATGCCATCTGCAACGAACTCTTCGAAGACTGGCCCCTGGACAAAACCGCCGCCCTCGTCGCCGAACTCGGCTACCACGGCCTCGAACTGGCGCCCTTCACCCTCTGCAACCTCGTCACCGATCTCTCCGCCGCCGATCGCCGCCGCATCCGCCGCACCGTCGAAAGCGCCGGTCTATCAGTCGTTGGCCTCCACTGGCTGCTGGCACAGACCGAAGGCTTCCAGCTCAACGACTCCGACCCCAACGTCCGCGCCCGCACCGCCCAATACCTGCTCGACCTGATCGACTGCTGCGCCGAACTGGGCGGCGAAGTGCTCATCTTCGGCTCACCCCAACAGCGCGACGTGCCGCCCGACCGCTCGCGCGCCGAGGCCTGGAAATCGACCGCCGAAATCATGCACGCTTGCGGTGTGCGCGCCCAGCAGCAGGGCGTCCTCTTCTGCATCGAACCGCTCAGCCGCAACGAAACCAACTTTATCGTCAATGTCGACGAAGCCGCTGAACTGGTGCGCCAGGTCGATCACCCCAGCCTCCGCATGATGGTAGATACCAAGGCCATGAGCCATGACCCCCGTCCCATCCCGCAACAGATTCAAGCCGTCTATCCCCTCTTTCACCATGTCCATCTCAATGATCCCAATCTACGCGGACCGGGAATGGGAGATCTGGATTTCCGGCCCATTCTGCAGACGCTGGACGACCTCGACTACGCCCGCTGGCTATCGGTCGAAGTATTTGACTTCACCCCTGGAGCTGAACGGACCGCCCGCGACAGCCTCGCCTACCTGAACGCCTTCCCAAATGGCTAATGGTCAGTGGATAGATACACCACTGGCCACTACAGTTTTCCGGCCTGGGCGCCCGCCCAAAAATTGATGTGGGTGCATCCCAAATTGTTGTCCCTCTGCGAACTGCCCTTTCAACCGACGCAAAAAAGGATCCGCTGAACATGAATCGATCGGTCGCCTGCAATCCTGAAAATCCCCAAATCCTGATTCAGACAACTTCCACCAAAAAATCTGGGTCAGACCCATTGATGTTTGACACAAGATAAAAAAAATGTAGAATGTACTCGTTCCCATTGCGCCACTCTTCCCAAGGGGGCCGGGGGAACTGAACGTGCTTGGCAGGGGGCTTGCCGTCCCCCAAACTGGGAGCGCATCCAATCCTGCCAATCCCTCATCCACGGTTCAGACATCATCAAAGCTTGGAAAGGAGATTCAGAATAATGGCATTCCGAAAAGTAATGATTCGTACAGCTATTCCCCTGGCAGTTCTGCTGCTGCTTCTGCTCGCCGCCGGGTGTGTCGCGCCGGCTGCAGCGCCGGCAGACGCCGGAGACATGATGGATACTGAGGAGAGCGAGCTCATCGTCGCCGTCGCCCAGGAAATGACATCCTTGGAAGGAACGTTGGCCGCCGCTGAAACCAACTGCAACGGCTGTTTGAACGTTGTCGAAACGCTGGTCACGCGCAACTTCTCCACCGGCGAGATCATTCCCCTGCTCGCAACCGAATGGGAACGGATCGATGACAATACCATCCAATTCCAGTTGCGCCAGGGTGTAACCTTCCATGACGGTTCCCCGCTGAACGGCGAAGCCGTGGCGACAAGCATCAACTATATGTGGGAGGCTGACCTCGTCAACACGCTCACTGGCTTTGTCGGCGGTGTCCTCAGCGCCGAAGCGGTAGATGAATACAGCGTCAACGTATCCGCCGCCGATCCCGACCCGATTCTGCTGGAGAAAATGTACTTCGTCGCCATTACCTCGGCCAAACAGATTCAGGAGGAGCCGGACACCTACTCCACCAACTTGATTGGCACCGGCCCCTACATGCTTGACGAGTGGAATCGCGGCGAGTCGATTACCTATGTCGTCAACCCGGACTGGTGGGGCCACGACAACCCCGACGCCGCCGGCGGCAAGGTATCCTTTGACCGGCTGACCTGGCGCTTCCTGCCCGAGGACACCGTCCGGGCCGCGGCTGCCCAGGCCGGCGAAGTCCACATTGCCCAGTTCGTGACGCCCGACCAGTGCAATGCCGCCATGGGCGACGAGAACCTGCGCTGCGCCTCTGTCGCCAGCGTCGAGACAATGTTCGCCCGCATGGGCAACAAGGGCCTGTTTGAAGACATCCGCGTGCGCCGCGCGCTGAATCTGGCCATCGACAAAGAGCAGATCGTTAATACGCTGCTGGGCGGAGCGGCTACCATCACCGGCCAGATCGTCAATGAGACCGCCACCGGGCACAACCCGGACCTCCAGCCGTATCCGTATGATCCGGACATGGCGCGTGGCCTCCTCGAGGACGCGGCAGCCGACGGCGTAGATGTGGGACAGGAGTTTACGCTCGCCTCCCGCCAGGGCCTGCATGCCGGCCACGTCGAAGTCATCCAGGCTATCGGCAACATGCTCAACGAAGTCGGCTTCAACGCCACCGTCAGTGTCATGCCCCCGGACACCTTCAATCCCCAGTTCAGCCATAACTGGGCGGAAGTAGAAGGCCAGCCCAACTGGGTCGCCGTCCATCTGCACGGCAACGAAATCCTCGATCTCTGGTTCTCCTATGTCAACTACTTCGTCTGCGACGGGGTTGTTTCACTCTACTGCAACCCAGAGGTAAATGCGCTGTGGGAAGAGGCGCGCACTCTCTCGGGCGACGCTCGTGACATGAAGCTGCAGGAGGCCGCACAGGTCGCCTACGACGATGCCGCCTACGGCCTCATCGCCCACCTGGATCTCGCCTACCTGATCAGCGAAGACCTGAACTGGAACGTGAAGCTGGATCATCGCCTGCAGGCCAAGGAAATGTCAGCTAAGTAACGGGCTCAGATTGCACAGCCCGTCGAGGCTCGTATATCCAATGCGTATCACGTATTGCGCCATGTCCTGCAAAAACAGTGACTACGTAATGCGTGATACGCAGCATTCGGAGATGAGATGATTTCTGTTCCGACGAGGAGAGGAGCGAGGAGAGAACAACTCCCGCTCCCTCTTTCCACACTTCTCGCTCCTCCGCAGTAAAGGCCGATCCAATTCTTCCCTATCTGCTCAGACGCTCCATCCACTCGATTGGCGTCGCGTTCGCTGTTCTCACATTCGTCTTCGTAGCGGGCCGTGTGATAGGTGATCCCGTTCGTATCATGGTGGGCGTCGAAGCCTCGGAAGAACGCGTCCAGCAGGTGCGCGACCAGCTGGGCCTCAACGATCCGATTCCAGTGCAGTATGCCAGATTCGCGGTGCGCGCGATTCTCTTGGATTTCGGCGACTCCTTCTGGCAGAAGACATCGGCCCTGCGCCTGGTGTTGGACCGTCTGCCCGCCACCTTCCGATTGGCCGCGGCAGCCTTTCTGCTGGCCGCGCCCATCGGCATCTTCCTCGGCGCCGCGGCCGCGCTCCGCCCGCAGACCTACCTCGACAGGCTCATCAACATCCTCTCGCTGGGGGGTGTATCCATGGTCGACTTCTGGATGGCGCTAATGCTGATCATCGTCTTCGCTGTCCAGTTCGGCTGGTTCAAGACGTCCGGCTATGGCGGCTTTTCCTTCATGGCTTTACCGACCTTGACGCTCTGCCTTTCACCCCTGGGACGCATCTCCCAGATCACCCGCAGCGCGATGCTGGACGAGATGAACCAGCCCCACATCACCGTCGCCCGCGCCAAGGGCCTTTCCGAAAGACGCGTCGTCTTCGTCCATGCCCTCAAAAACGCCGCCATCCCCGTCGTCACCATCAGCGGCGATATGTTGTCGTCTATGCTCAACGGTGCGATCCTGGTGGAGACGGTCTTCGCCTGGCCGGGCATCGGCTATCTGACCTTGCAGGCGCTCCAACGGCGAGACCTGCCGCTGGTTGAAGCGACCGTTTTCGTGGTCGCCTGCATGGTGATCGTGGTCAATCTGCTCGTCGATCTGAGCTATGTATACCTGAACCCAAGGATCCGTTTCCAGTGAACCACACGCATTGCCTGCTGCGAATTACCCGCTGCGTATTGCCTAACGCCCTGGCGGAATACGGGCAGCCTTCTGCTCCCTCCGCTCTTCTCAGGAAGTCAAGGCGGCCATGTCCGACGAGCTAACGTTGTTTCCCGAAGAACGGACGGCACGTTCGCAGAGCGCAACCCGTTGGCTCATCGTGCGCGGCCTGCTGCGTGATCCGGTCACCTTCGTAGCGATTACGATTCTCGCCCTGATTCTGATTTCGGCGGTCGGCGCCGAACTGGTCGCGCCCCACGATCCGCTTGGACAGGACCTGAAACTGCGCAACATGCCCCCCATGGCCCGCGCCCTGGACGAAAACAACGCGCCAATCGGCTTTCCCTTCATTCTGGGCACCGATCCACTCGGACGCGACATCCTCAGCCGCATCATCTTTGGCGCCCGCGTCTCGTTGACCGTCGGGTTCAGCAGCGCGCTCGTCTCCGGCCTGATCGGCACCCTGCTGGGGATCATCGCCGGTTACTACCGCGGCGCTGCCGATGACATCATCATGCGCCTGGTCGATATTCAGATGAGCATCCCCGTCCTTCTGTTGGCGCTGCTGGTGCTCTTCGCGATCGGCTCCGGTTTCCTCAATCTGGTCGTCGTGCTCGCTATCGTCAGATGGATGGCCTACACGCGTCTTGCCCGCGGCCAGACCCTGGCCTTGCGCAACTCACCGTTCATCGACGCCGCCATCGCCATAGGCAATTCCAATACCCGCATCCTCTTCCGCCATATCGTCCCCAACGTGGCCTCCCCCCTCATCATTCTGGGCACGTTAGAGGTGGCAACCCTCATTCTCAGCGAAGCGGGACTGAGCTTTCTCGGCTTCGGCATCCAGTTGCCCCAGCCCTCCTGGGGTCTCATGATTGCCGGCGGCCGCCAATATATCACTTCGGCCTGGTGGATTGTCGCCTTCCCCGGCCTGATCATTTTCCTCACCACGCTCAGCCTCAACCTCCTGGCCGCATCCCTGCGCGCCATCTCCGACCCCGTCCAACGCGAACGCTGGTTCAGGAAAAGCTCCACTCCCGCCAAATCCACTGGCTAGTGGCTAGGCTCCGTCGACCTTCATAGAAGGCTGGTAATTACGCAGCCATCGTCAATTCGCGACCATGCAGACCAGTCCTACTCTAGGATCATAACTGTCTCCCTTTTGCCCTTTGAGTGGAGGACGCCTGCGGGCGCAGACGCCCTCCGGCGGCTCCGGCCCGCTAAGGCGTGCCTGCGCACCCTTCGCCGCTAAGGCGGCTCAGGGCTGGCGGTCGCCGCTCCGCAGGCGCCGCCAGGGGCTGGTGCCCTTCTGGGCGGTCGGGCCTTCGGCCCTCCCTTGTGCGGGGGGATTCCCCCCGCAACGCCCCCCTGAAAACAAAGAACGCAAAGAGCTTCCGCGTACGACTGGGGTTACTGACTTCAGTGAAAAGTGAATAGCGAACTGCCGCGCACAAGCGGGTTTACTATCCACTAACCCCTATCCACTAACCCCTATCCACTAACCCCTATCCACTAACCACTGGTGTTTTACGTTCCGTTGACATTTGGAGAAGACTGCTCACAATGTGACAAAAACATGACCCCTGCCGGCAGAATCGGACCGTTTCTTGCCTGATTCTCGTGATCGACGACCATGATCTGTGTCGACCACAAAAGGTGTTCTCCGCCGCCCTTCGTGGATAGACCAAATTATGACCTAGCAAAGGTTTCCTTCGTGGCCCTTCGTGGACAAAAAGAGGATGTTCTTCGCGGCCCTTCGTGGATAGACCAAATTATGATCTTGCAAATCTCAGTTCAGACAAACGTCAACGAGCCCTAAAAATTCACTGAGCCGCCGCGTTCCGTCCCCGAGCCGCCTGCTTTACCTTGTTCCAATTCTCCATCCAGGCGTTGCGGCCCGTATGGCGGATGATGTCGTGGATCGTCGCCCGCGGTTGATAGGGGAGATACATACCGCAATGCCAGGCCAGGTTGCGGTAGACCATGAAGTCTCCTGGGCCCAGGTAGACCTGCACCGCCCCCGGCATCGACCGGCAGTGCTCGAAATAAAACTGCTCCGCCTCAGCGTCACTCCAATCGTCCGGGGCCTCCTTCATCATCGGATCCCCTGTCGATTCGACCTCGTCCGGCAGATCCTGTTGCCGCAGATGGCTGCCGGGCACGTACCACGTGCAGGCGTCCGCGTAAATCGCGCAGTTGACCTGGTTGAAATAGCGCAGGTCATGCCACACGGTCGCCATAAAGGATTGCATCTGTTCATCTCGCGCTTCCGCCGGCACCTCCACCACGCCATCGCGGTGCCAACCACAGTGCCACGGGCGATCCTGCGGCTCCACCAACAACCCCATAATGTCCAGATGCGCGTGCGTATACCCAGGCCCCAGTAGCTGCTCAACCAACAGCCGCAGTTCGTCGAGTTCAGCATAATCCCTGAACGGTTGCAGGTCGATATCTTCCGCATACTGATCCAGCGGCTGGATGCGTTGTGTCTGCGGCCCATTGAGCTCATGCGCCAGCACACGCGCCCTATCCGCCTCGCGCCGCAAGTCCGTCAGGAGCGAGGGCGGTACAATGCCGCGAAAGATCAGAAATCCCTGCTGATGGTACTCATGTACCATCCTATCTTCGAACTGAAACTTCATCTCTGTCCTCCTGGCTTCCCCTTCCTGGGCGCGTGCTGTTGAGTAGTCAGCTTCTGACAGTGGTGCGCGGCCCAGACTCTGGTTTCGTATTCGAGTTTGTACATAGAAAGTACCACTGGTACGATGAATCTTGCAACGGCAGTTTGTCCCAGTTCGGGCACCTTTCGCTGGACAACCGCACTGGAAACGCCGGCCAATAGGCTTGGCTACCGGCAACAGAGACCTGGCACAGTCCCCGTTTCCCGGCCGGACACCTGTCTTCTACGCAGTGCTGGCCCTGATGATGGTGCCCGCGTCGCTCACCCTGGTCCCCTCCTTTGTGCTGGTCAGGGATCTGCGCCTGATCAATACGCACTGGTCGTTAATTCTGCCGTAGATCGCGGGCGGACAGATTATCGGCATCCTGATCTTGCGCGCCTTCTTCGAGAGCCTGCCCAGCGAGATGTTCGATGCCTGCCGCATCGACGGCGCCACCGACTGGCAGATCTATTGGCATGTGGCGCTGCCGTTGACCAGGTCGATGCTGGGCGTCGTCGCCGTGCTCAACATTCTCGGCACCTGGAACAACCTGATCTGGCCGACCCTGACCCTCCCGGAGCGCAAAATGTGGCCCCTCACGCCGGGGCTTTGCTCCTACATGGAGCAATACTACACCAGCTATGGCCGCGTGATGGCCGGGCTGCTGCTCGGCTCGATACCTCTGGTGATCCTTTTCTTCTTCACGAGCCGCCTCTTCGTCGAAGGGCTGACGTCGGGCGCCATCAAGACCTGAGACGGCTTTTTCGGGTGACCGAAGCAAGAAAAAGCCGTCGAAGCGAGACGGGATTCTCGAGAGACCGCAGCCAGATAAGACCGTCAAGACAAGAATGAAAAAGAATGTCCGCAGATCAATACCCAGTAGACGATAGGCACTGCGATACCACCCCGTATGATGTAGTCGTTGTCGGCTGCGGGGGCTGGGGGCTGGCCGTGCTCAAAGTGCTCACCGACATGGGCCTCCGCGTTCTCGGCATCGAGCGCAAAGAGGTCTGTCAAAATCTCCGGCACTATATGAAGAACATGGTGATGCACTCGATTCTCTCCTATATGGTCTTGGACCCGGAGGATGCGATTCTGGCGCAGAAAGGGGACGAGCATCACCCCCTGATCGAGGAGTTGATCCAGAGTTACAGCGATTTTGCCGTCAAATTCGATCTCCCCATCAAGACCCACCACGAACTCGTCGACGTCGAAGGGGCAAAGGGTGACTTTGCATTAACAGTGCGTAGCCGTGAGGGGTGTTTGGGCCGGCTGCAGGCGAAGCGGGTCGTGCTGGCGACCGGTTCCTTCGACGAGCCCAATCTGACCGGCATACCCGGCGAGTTGAACGGAGCCGTGCATCACTATTTCCATGAATGGGAACACATCAGCGACCAAAGAATCCTCTTCATCGGCGGTGGCTTCTCTTCGGCGGATGGCATTATCGCCCTCTGCCCGCACAACACGATCCTGTGGGTGGTGCGGAAATCAAGTGACGCGGTCGAGAAGATGCTGAAGGACCAGAAGACAATCTGGGGCCAACCCGATGCACGCCTCGCCAACACCGAAATACTGACAGACAGCCAGGTCATCTCGTTAGAGGACAACACGGCGGTCGTGCAAACACCCGGCGGCCAGCAAACGTGGAACTATGATCTCTGTTACATGCTCATCGGCCATAAACCGGATCAGGATCTATGCACGCGGCTGCTGAACGGAAACCTTGCATTCGATGATGATACCTTTGAATCCTGTGAGCGGCCGGGCGTCTATCTCGTCGGCGCGCTCGCCAAGAAGCATCTGGAGCACATCGGTTTGACCGACAAACTCTGTCCCGACAATGATGGTGTGCGTTACATTGAGCACATCCGCTCCGCCATGCAGCAAGAGTTCGGCCACAGTTGTCGGCAAATCCACCGACCACTGACCACTGACCACTGACCACTGGGGTTACGATGCACACGAGCCAGGCACTCCGATCTTCACATTTTGAATACCGGCGCACAGGGGCAGGCGGGCGCGTTGCCTTCAGCTCCTTCTGCGCAGACTACCATGAACAGGACCGCGTCGGCGTTGTCTCGCCGCGCCTGGAAGATGGTATCCTCCACACCGGCTATGCCCTGTTGGCTCTGACCACGGCCTTCTACGACGTGCAGCGGGCAGGCGGGGACGACTTTTTCATCTACCCGCAGCATATCGCCATCATAGGCCAAGGGCCGCCAACAGCCTCCCAGACGCCTGCTGAGAACGGCCGCGCAGACACTGTTGGCATCGCCACCGGAGCCGGCTGCCTCGATCTGACCCTGGATGAGGCCGGCATCGGCGGTGCATGGGCCTGGCTCGATGTCTGGCCGAAGTCGAACTGGTTTACGGCCCCCGCCGCGCCGACCGTCATGCTCCAGAAGGTCTTCGACCTCCACATCAACCGCCTGTTCTGGCCGCAGGACTTCACATCCAAACCCCGACAAGAGCAGGCAACGGGGAGCGGAGAGGACGCACACGCTGCCCTGCCCGACTATGCCCGCAGAATGCTCAGGACGCGCCTCAAATCCGTCTACTACTACAACACTTCCGCACCGACCGTCGAGATCTGCGCCGCCCCGCCGGCCGTCGAGATCGTCCAAACGAGCATCGAACGCCTGCCGCCGCCAGTGCAGCAAACGCTGGCGCAAGACGCCCAACCGGCCCGCCCCTTGGGCCATGAGTCCTACCGGCAGGTGGACGTAGACGATTTCCTCGCCGATATGGAGGCTTGTTTCACTGCCTGAAGAGTCGATTTCGCTGCCATTTCGCAATATGAACGCAATACGCATCACGCACATATTAAAGTAGAATCGCCGTCGGAACCGGAGGCAAACCACATGAGCCGTCAAGAAGAGATCAAAAAAGAGTTATACGAAAACACCCTTTCAGGACGCGCGCCGATCACCGAGAAGCTCACCCAGGAAGGCATCGATCTGGGGATGGACCCACTGGACATCCTCTTCCAGGCACTGATTCCGGCGCTCCAGGAAGTAGGTCGTCTCTTCGAGATCGGCGAATACTTTGTGCCCGAAATGATGATCTCCGCCAAAGCGATGCAACGCGCCATGGCAATCCTGCAGCCCATCCTCGGCGACACCGGTGTCGAGCCCACCGGCAAGGTCCTGATGTTGACCGTCAAGGGCGACGTGCACGACATCGGCAAGAACCTGTGCATCATCATGCTCGAAGGCGCCGGCTTTGAAGTGATCGATATGGGCGTAAATGTCAGCCCGGAGAGATTGATCGACGCCGTCAACGAGCATCAGCCGCAGCTGGTCGGCTTCTCCGCCTTCCTCACCACCACCATGCCATTCTTCAAGACGAACATAGAGGCATTGGAGGCGGCCGGCCTGCGCGACAAAGTCAGGGTCATGGTAGGCGGCGCGCCGATCACCAAAGAGTATGCTATGAGCGTCGGCGCCGACGGCTTTGGGCCCGACGCCAGCCAGTCCGTAAAGCTGGCCAAACGGCGGGATGGTCGATATGGGCTATGACATCGACCTGGACGGGGACGATGGATCATCCACCGGCGAATCGGCGATGCGCGCCGCCGTCGACGCGGTGGAAGGCCTGATGAAAAAGGCCGAGGAAGAGCATGTTAGTGGCTAGGGCTCGTTGACGTTTGTCTGAACAACGACTTCCAGGTGCAAATTACGCCTGATCGTCGAAGGGCGGCGCAGTCACGCAAAGAAAATCCGATACGCCTTTGGTGTTCTCCGCGTCCCTCCGCGTCCTCCGCGGACAAAAAGGTGTTTTTCGCGACCCTTCGCGTGACTTCGCGGATCAATTGGTTTTGTCTATTTCAACATTCAAGCGAGAAACATCCCTAACAGGCCTGCAGGCTTTCAGTTCTTGTTGACATCTGAACAGCCTTCCCAAAATGTCAACGGAACCTAGTAGTTCAACAATCTTTTATTGACGGATAAAGTCGTTCGAGTTTGATGCGAGCGTCAGCTGTGGTGAAACGCCAGTTGACGGTAGCGGTCGAGTCATTGCGTCGGTTTTGCCAAGCTGTGACTTGCTGCATCAAGGTCTGTTTGTCAGGGATGCGCGCGTTCAAGCACTGTCGATGCAGGACACTGAGTTCGATTTCAGCCATATTGAGCCAACTGCCATGCTTGGGGGTGTAATGGATTTCCAGTTTGGCGGCAATGCGGCGGGCTTCGGCCGCCGGGAACGCTTCATACAACGAAGCGAGTTTGTGTGTGTTCAAATTGTCCATCACCAAGACGATCGTGTCTGCCTGCGGGAAGTGGATGTCGACCAGGTCACGCATGCAGTGGGCAAAATCGACCATGGTGCGGCGCGCTGTCACCTTGACATGACGCCAGGCTTGCAGCGGCGCAAAGCAGAGAAAGAGGTTGCCAACGCCGTTGCGTTCATACTCGCAGTCATATTTGGCCACCGCACCCG
Organism: Caldilineaceae bacterium; assembly: GCA_965221345.1. Classification (GTDB taxonomy): domain Bacteria; phylum Chloroflexota; class Anaerolineae; order Caldilineales; family Caldilineaceae; genus Bin5. The sequence goes on along the minus strand of CBDCSD010000002.1, from coordinate 860,159 downwards.
GTCGCGGTGGCAGGGGCAGACGGGTCTCTTTGGTCAACTGTTTACTGCCTTCATCAAGACAGACCAACGGGCGCTTGGGATCCTGCTGCCGATGATAGACTTCAAGCGTATCTTCCATGGCGCAGACGAACTCTGCGCTCGCGGTCTCCGGAATACACCATTCATCTTTCAGCCAGGGCTTAAGTTCGTTTTTTTTAGCGTCGTCCGCACTGTTTCGCGCGAAATACGTTCGACCACCTCTAATTCGACCAGCTTATCGGCCAGCATCTGCAGCGTCCACTGCTCCTGTCCATCCGGCGCAGCGCTACACGCTAACTGCACCAACCGGGCTTCGCCAGCGCCATCCAATACGCGCGGTCGTTTCCGTTTCGGTCGCGTGTGGGTGAGGGCGGCTTCGATGCCGACTGTGACACACCGCTCCCGCACGCGCTCGACCGTGCGCGCATGCGCTCCTAATGCCTTGGCAATCTCGGCGTCGCACCAGCCCCCGCCCGCTTGCGCCTCATCGGCCATCAGCAGGATGCGAGCCCGTCTTAAGCGTCGCGCCGACCCTGTGCCTGTGTTCACCTGCCCATCCAGTTCCTTGCGCTCTTCCGCTGTCAATCGCACCCGATATCGTTTCGCTGGCATCTTTCCTCTCCTTGTGTCTGCCTTTCTGGAGAGTGTGCCACAGTTCATCTTATCCGGCAAACCCTGTATGTTACACTACTAGTTGCCAGAGCATACAAGGGAAGAGAGCATGAGCAGCCAACGCAAAACAGTCCGTCCCCGAATCGGAATTTTTGGCATCGGCCTCGGCGAGTACTGGCCGCAGTTTCCGGGCCTGAAGGAGCAACTCGAAGGCTACCAGGCGCGGGTAGAGAGCCGCGTCGGGCAGTGGGCCGATGTCGTCAGCGCCGGTCTGGTCGATTCAGCGCCGGCCGGGCAGGCCGCCGGCGACCTCTTCCAGCGCCAGCAGGTCGATATGGTCTACTGCTACGTGGGCACCTACGCCACCAGTTCAACCGTCCTTCCCGCCGTTCAGATTCCCAAAGTCCCGGTCCTCGTCCTCAATCTCCAGCCCTCTGCCGCGCTCGACTACGCTAACACCGACACCAAAGAGTGGCTGGCGAACTGCTGCGCCTGCTGCGTACCGGAGCTCAGTGCCGTTTTCCACCGCTGCGATATCGACTTTCACGTCGTCTCCGGCATGTTGGCAGAGGAAGAGGGCTGCGAAGAGCCCGCCCGCCGCGCCTGGGCCGAAATCCGCGACTGGACCGCCGCCGCCGGCGCTCTGCGCACCCTGCGCCGCAGCCGCATGGGTGTCCTCGGCCACACCTACCCCGGCATGCTCGACATGTACAGCGACTTCACCCAGCACCACGGTCAACTCGGCACCCACGTCGAGATTCTGGAAATGTGCGACCTGGCCCAGATGGTCAATGGCGTAACCCCTGCCGCGATCAAAGCCAAGGAGGAGGAGGCGCTCGCCATCTTTGACCTCGCTGAAGACTCACCCTCGGATCCGCTGGCGACCCGGCCTTCCCCGCAAGCGCTCGACTGGGCCTATCGCGTCGCCGTCGGTCTCGATCGCCTCGTCGCCGAGTTCGATCTGGACGGCCTCACCTACTACTATCGCGGGCTCGACGGCAATGAATATGAACGGATCGCGGCCGGATTCGCGCTGGGCTGTTCGCTGCTCACCTCACGCGGCGTGCCCTGCAGCGGCGAAGGCGATCTCAAGAACTGCCAGGTGATGAAAATAGTCGACACCTTCGGCGCCGGCGGCAGCTACTCTGAGGTCACGGCGATGGACTTCCGCGAAGAGTTCATCCTCGCCGGCCACGACGGCCCCTTCCACATCGACATTGCCCAAGGACGGCCCCTGCTGCGCGGTCTCGCCCTCTACCACGGCAAGCACGGCGAAGGCGTCGGCGTCGAAACCCAGGTCAAACACGGCCCGGTCACCGTACTGTCGATGACCCAGACCCGCCAGGGCAATCTCAAGCTGCTCACCGCCCAGGCCGAGAGCATACCCGGCCCCGTCCTGCAGATCGGCAACACCGACAGCCGCCTCAAATTCTCGCTCGGCCCGGCCGACTTCATCAACGCCTGGTGCAAAGAGGGACCCACCCATCATTTTGCCCTCGGCGTCGGCCAAATTCTGCCCAAAATAGAAAAATTCGCCAGCATCGCCGCCCTCGAACTCAAGGTAATCTGTTAATGGTCAGTGGTTCCATATCTGCTCTCGCCGCATATGGACGCCTGCGGGCGCAGACGCCCTCCGGCGGCTCCGGCCCGCTAAGGCGGGCCTGCGCACCCTTCGCCGCTAAGGCGGCTCAGGGCTGTCGTCGGCAAACCCCCGCCGCCGCCAGGGGCTACGCCCTTTTTGGGCGGTCGGGCCTTCGGCCCTCCCTTGTGCGGGGGGACACCCCCCGCAACGCCCCCCTCCAAAACCCGCGCCGCAGTCGGCCCGCCATCGTCGTTACAAGCCGGCAGCCTCAATTGGCGACACCGCGAATCAGCCTGAAGTGTGGCAAGGGTGAAAGACTGATCTGGAAAGGCAAGGGTTAGGTTTCGTGGGCTTGGCCCAAAAACAGGACCACGAGCTAAGGCGAAAAATGAAGCAATTTGCCAAGCACGTGGCAGCGGGAGACAGCTATTCAAATATCTCTAATAGAGGTTTGCCGCCATGCAGCGCAGTGAGATCGTAAGCGATATGACTTTCCGGCTGGTTGACGGAAAATGGGATGAGGAGTTCACTGAGGCTCTTTGCGATGATGCCAGCGAGCTTCGAATCATCTGTCCGTTCATAAAAGTGGGTGCCCTTCAAAGGCTGCTGCGTCATTCCCCGACTCGCGTTCAGGTCATCACCCGGTTCAACCTCGGCGACTTTGCAGATAGGGTCAGCGATGTCGCCGCGCTGCGGAAGCTTCTTAAAGCCGGCGCCCGGGTTCGCGGAGTACGAAACCTTCACGCCAAGCTGTACCTGTTTGGTAAGAAACGGGCGATCGTCACCTCGTGTAATCTTACCGAGGCTGCTCTCAGCCGAAACCACGAGCTCGGCATTGTTACCACTGATGGGACAATCATCCAGAAATGTCTGGAGTATTTTGATAATCTGTGGTGTGAAGCCGGCGAGGACCTGGTGCTTGACACAGTCGAAGATTGGGAAAGGACTGTTACAGACTACTTGCTGAAGGGTGGTCGTCCACACGCGAGAGGCGGTCTCGGCGACTGTGGCGTCAATACCGGGATTATCGAAACGTCACCTGCGCAGGTACCGATCGTTGTATCCACTTCGTCGCAGGCAATCGTGAAATTCCTGGGATCGGCCAAAGAACGCTGCCAACCGTCGGACTTGACCATTGAGGAGATCAAGAGGTCGGGATGCCATTGGGCAGTCGGTTATCCCACCAACAAGCGGCCAAGGAGCGTGCACGATGACGCTATAATTTTTATGGGGCGTCTTACCCGCAATCCAAATGACATCCGTATCTTTGGCCGAGCCATCGGAATGGCATACAGGGAGAGCTGGGACGACGCCACAAATGCTGAAATGGAAGAGCGGCCCCGGAAGGAAAGGTGGCAACATTACATCCGGGTCCATCATGCTGAGTTCGTTGATGGCTCGATTGGGAATGGCGTCTCGCTAAACAAACTGATGGACACGCTCGGAGCCGATTCATTCGCGACCACACAAGAACATAAGGCGCTCGGTGAAGGAAATACGAATCCAAGAACTACGTTCAGACGACAGCCACATGTGAGGCTCTCTGCTGAGGGACTCTCGAAGCTGAACGAGTGGCTTCAGGAGGCATTTGAAGCACATGGCAAGGTTTCTCAGGAAAGCCTTGACAAGCTGGACTGGCCTGAATTCCCTCCCATTTCTCCTCCACAATTCTGAGTCTGCAAATAAAAACTAAGAACTCACAACACACCAACGCCATGATCACACCAACCGACCTAACCTGCGAATACCCCCGAACCCAATCAGCATCGACACCCTCCAGCCCCGTTTCAGCTGGCTCCTCAATTCAGACCGCCGCAACCAGTCCCAGTCGGCCTATCAGATCCTGGTCGCCAGCAGCGCCGCAAACCTCCACGCCGGCCGCGGCGACAAATGGGACAGCGGCAAGGTGAACGCCGACCGCTCCGTCAACGTCGCCTACGCCGGTGGCAGCCTCTCCAGCGACGAGAGCTGCTGCTGGCAAGTGCGCGTCTGGGATCAGGACGACCAGGCCAGCGCCTACAGCGAACCGGCCGCCTTCACCATGGGCCTGCTCAACGAAAGCGATTGGACCGGCCACTGGATCGGCGCGCCTGTCGATGTCGCCTCACCCCTTCTGCGCAAGGAATTCGACCTCGCCAAGCCGGTCAGCCGCGCCCGCCTCCACATCTCGGGCCTGGGCTGGTACGAGCTCTATCTCAACGGCCAGCGCGTCGGCGATCATGTACTCGACCCCGCCACCAGCGAATACATAAAACGCGTCCTCTACGTAACCTACGACGTAACCGAGCTGCTGCAATCCGGCGCCAATGCCGTCGGTGTGATGCTCGGCAACGGCTGGTACAGCGAACCCGGTTGGGAGCACCGCTACGGCGACTCCCCGCGTCTGCGCCTCCAGATGAACGTCGAGTACGCCGATGGCAGCACCAACACTGTCGCATCCGGCGCCGGCTGGAAAGCCGCCGCCGGCCCCATCACCCGCAACGACCTCTACGGCGGCGAAACCTACGACGCCCGCCGCGAGCAACCGGGCTGGGCATCGACCGGCTTTGACGATTCCCACTGGGACGCGGCCGTGGACAAGGATGCCCCCGGCGGCACAATGGTGGCGCAGGTGATGCCGCCCATCCGCGTGCAGCAGAACTTGCAGCCGCTGCACGCCAGCCAGCCCCAGGACGGCGTCCATGTCTTCGAACTGGGCCAGCTCTTCGGCGGCTGGGCCAGCTCTTCGGCGGCTGGGCCAGCTCTTCGGCGGCTGGGCCAGGCTGCGGCTCAAAGGGGCACGCGGCGCCAAAGTAACCATCAAGTATGCCTGCCAGCTTCTCGAAGACAGCGGCCTCGTCGATCAGGAATCCGGCGAGTTCTACAGTCGCCACCGCTCACGCCATAGCGCCCACGAAGAAGGCGACGAGATCGACATCTACATTCTCAAGGGCGACCCGGACGGCGAGAGCTATGAGCCGAGGTTCACCTACCATCCGGTTCGCTACGTTCAGGTCGAGAGCGACGGCCCCATCAGCGTCGAAGAGCTTGAGGGCCGAGTAGTCTTCTCGGACGTGGATCTCTCCGGCGGCTTCGAGTGCTCCAATCCAATCTTCAACCGCATCCACGAACTGGTGCACTGGACAGTGACCAACGGGCTGTTCGGCATTCCGCTGGACTGTCTGCACCGTGAGCACTGGGCCTGGACCGACCCGGCCACGGTTGCCTCATCCATCTACCCCCGCAAGCATATGCCCCGCTTCTGGAGCAAATGGCTCGACGACATCAAGGACGCCCAGTACGACGACGGCAGAGTGCCCGATATCTGCCCCAACTACGTGCAGCGCGACGATCCCGACCCGGCCTGGGGCGGCAACTACCCGATCCTCGTCTGGTATCTCTACCAGTATTTCGACGACAACCGCATCCTCGAAGAGCACTACGCGCCCATCCGCCTCTGGGTCGACTACCTCACCGGCGTCGCCGAGAATCACATTGTCAACGAAGGCCACTACGGCGACCACATGCTGCCCGGCGCCGCGCCCGGCGAGGAGGAGTTCGTCTCCTCGGAGACGCCGCCGCCTCTTCTGTGGACCGGCTACTACCACCTCAACGCGGCCATCGTCGCCAAGGTCGCAGACCATCTCGGTAAGGAAGATGAGGCCGCGCACTACGGCCGCCTGGCGGAGGAGATAAAGGATGCCCTCAACCACGAGTGGCTCGACCCCGTTGCCCACCGCTACGCCACCGGCTCACAGACCGCCAACCTCTTCCCGCTGGCCCTCGGCATCGTGCCCCCGGCCAGCGAGGCCGGTGTCGTCCAGGACATCGTCCACAACATCGTCGAGAAGTGGGGCGGCCATCACCACACCGGCAACACCGGCATCACCTGCCTGATCGATACCCTGACCCAACATGGTCAGGGAGAGGTGCTCTACGACCTGGTCGCCACCCCCACCTATCCCGGCTGGGGCTACATGGTCGAGCAGGGCGCCACCACAATCTGGGAATCCTGGAGCCTGCAAAGCACCGTCGGCGCCGCCGAAAGCATGATCATGTGGGCGTCGATCGACGAGTTTTTCTACAACGACCTCGCCGGCATCAAAGGCCCCGACTACCACGGCCCCGCAACCATGTCGCCCGGCTTTCGCGATATTCGGATCGAGCCGCACCCGCTCCGCGACCTGGAACACGCCGCCGCCACCCTCAAGACGGTACACGGCGAAATCTCCTCCCGCTGGCGGCGCGCCGACCGGACAATCTCGCTCGAGGTCACCATCCCGGTCAACAGCCGCGCCCGCGTCAGCGTGCCCACCCTTGGGCTGAGCGACGTTGCCGTCAGCGAAGGCGGCGACGCCGTCTGGCAGGACGGCGCCTATTTCGAAGGCCGCGACGGCATCACCTCCGCCACTGCCCGCGCCGGCTACATCGACGTGGAGGTCGGCTCCGGCAGCTACTGTTTCGAATTGACCGGATCTTTGCCAGCGGCCTGAAGCTACGGTCAGCAACTAGTACTACAACCGCACATTGATAAGATAGGGTTCCTTCGGCGATAATGAGAGCAAGCAAGCTAAGCTGGAGGAGCTATGGAACTGAGCGAATTGGACAGATGGGCGGACGAATTTGAAGCGTTTCACAGTCGGTTTTCCTCGTTGTTTGGACGTAGAGAGGTACAACAGCAAGCGGTAAAGTATGTGCAAGGGTTGGTGTCGCCGGTGGAACGGAAGAATGGCTGGCAGTTGGCGGAAGCGGTGGGCGACAAGAGGCCGGATGCGACGCAACGATTGCTGTACAAGACGAAGTGGGATGCAGAAGCGGTGCGAGATGCGTTGCAGCGATTTGTGATAGAGGGGTTCGGCGATGCGGAAGGCATCGGGGTGGTCGACGAGACGGGATTTCTCAAGAAGGGGGCAAAATCGGCGGGCGTACAGCGTCAGTATAGTGGAACGGCAGGCAAGGTGGAGAACTGTCAGTTGGGCGTGTTCCTGACCTATGCGACGACGCAGGGACATACCTTTCTGGACCGACGGCTCTATCTGCCTGAGGAATGGTGTGCGGACAGAGAGCGCTGTAAAGAAGCGAAAGTGCCTGCCGACGTCGGATTTGCCACCAAGTCTGAACTGGCGGCTGCGATGTTGCGCCATGCGTGGCGGCTGGGTGTGCCGATGCGCTGGGTGACGGCAGACGAGGTCTACGGTGAGGCGCGTGCGCTGCGATATGCGGTGGCCGAAAGTGGTCGTTGGTATGTGTTTGCTGTGGGGGTCCAGAACAGCGTATGGCTGGTGCGTCCAGAGGTAGGCGTCCCTGCCTGGAAGGGAAACGGTCGCAAACCTTTCAAAGCGCGCGTTCTTGATGAAAGCGCACGACCGGTACGGATCCCCGCGGTGGTCGCATCCTGGCCTGACAGCCGTTGGCAACGTCTGCAGGTCGCGGCAGGGGAAAAAGGAGCTCGCATCTACGACTGGGCCTGCCAACGGGTCGTGGAAAATCAAGACCAGATGCCGGGACGGGACAGCTGGCTCCTGGTGCGACGTTCGCTGACCAAGCCGCACGAATGCGCCTACTTTCTCTCCAATGCGCCGCCTGACACTGCGCTGCTGACCCTGGCCCAGGTCGCCTCGACTCGCTATACCATTGAACAGTGTTTCGAAGAGGCCAAAGGCGAAACCGGCCTCGACCACTATCAGGTGCGCTATTGGCCCAGTTGGTATCGACACATTACACTCTCGATGATGGCACATGTATGGCTCGCCTGGCTCCGTCTCAGACGCAACCAGAAAAAGGGGGGCTTGAATCCTTTCTGGCCGAGTTGAGCGTGCCTGAAATCAGGCGTCTGCTTGAAATCGCCTTGCCCTTGCCACCTCGTTCGCCCCCCTTACGGCTTGCCTGGTCCCTCTGGCGCCGCGCCAGACGACATCAAGCTCGTCAATGTCACTGCAGACGCCTCTCCCAACTCTCTGTCATTCCATCCCTATTGCAACCGCCTTAAATGCGGTTGTAGTACTAGCCACTGACCACTAACCACTGACCACTAACCACTGCAGTTCACAAGGAGCACGATCTTGCAGGAAATGACATCGCTCGAACGATATATGGCCGCCATCAACGGCGAACCCATGGACATGTACCCGGCCCTGAACGTGTCCCCCAATTGGTCGATGATGCCGCATTGGCCTGAGGTCCTGGGGCTGAACTTTCTCCATCTGTCGCATGGCACCGATGAGCAGAGGCTGAAATTCTACGATGTGCTGCACGATGATCTCGGCCTCGACTACATCCCCTGCGGCGGCGGCAAAGCCTACGGCCAGCGCGGCAAGCAGTATGTCACCGAGGAGGATGGCGTGCCCGTGCTGGTGGACATCGGCTCGCGCAGCAAGACCCGCTACCATGAGTTCCCGCCCGACCTGCCTCCCGATGAGCCGCTCTTCGAGACCGCCGCCGATGTCGAGCGCCTGGAGCCGCCGCCCACCGCCGAGGAGCGTCTGGCGTCTGGCGCCTACGACTTCGCCAAGAAGCTGATCGAGCATTTCGACGACACCGTCTTCCTCTATATGGGGGACATGGTGCCCTTCCCCACCTCGTTCTACATGCTCAGCTACGACAAGCTCTTCGACGCCATGTTCTTCCAGAAGGACCTCGTCTTTGCGTTGATGGACCGGCACGAGGAGGTGATCAAGCAGCAGTGCCGGCTGGCCAGGATGCTGGGCGTTCATGGCTACCAGTTGATGCAGTGGTTCGCCTCGGCCGACATGATCTCCGATGACCATTATGTCGAGTTCGCCCTGCCCGGCGAGATAAAGGCCTTCCAGTACATTCACGATGAGGGTCTGACCAGCAGCATGGCGCTGATGGGCTGGATCGAACCCCGCCTGCCCCACCTGGCCAAGCTGGACTTTCACTGTATTCAGGTCGAATGCGGGCTGAAGAACTACTCGAACGATATCGTCAATGTCCGCCAAGCACTGGGCGAAGAGGTCTGTATCTTCTCCAACTCCCACTCCATCACCGTCGTCGAGCAGGGGGATGAAGAGCTCTGGCGCGAAGACGCCCACCACCAGGCGAAAGCGATCGGGAAACAGAAACGTTTCGGCGTCGGCCACGGCACGCCCACCACCTGGAAAACGAGCCCGACACGCTACCGGCGCTACATCGATTTCATGCGCGAAGAGCTGGCGTCAATCGTTCCGCCGCACTGAGAACTGCTGTGTCCAGTTGCTAGTGGCCGGCTGTACGCCACCTGCCTTCAGCCGCGGACCCTTTCACCAAGCCCAGACCAGTATCATGGACAGCGCCTCCCATCTTGCTCTGTGCTCGCTAAGCCGTAACGAGAATAGAGGACTGACCGTATGGCAATTGCATCTTTGTGGGTTAATGTCTGGAGAGGCTGCCTGATTAGTTGGGGCGCCCATTGAGGACGTCCTCTCTGTTAGCTCCAGGACACCATCGCTGGTGGAATAAATAGTCATGCCTGTAAAAATTACGATCAGAAATGTCCCTGAGGAAGTTCGCGATGAGTTGGCCAGGCGCGCCGCGCTTCAAGGCCAGTCGATGCAAGAATTCTTGTGCGGGGAGTTGGAACGTATCGCGTCGCGTCCCTCCCTGGCCGCATGGCTGCAAGGAGTTCGCGAACGCAAAGAGCTCGCGGATACACGTGTACAGCCGCACCACATCCTTCGCGCCCGTGACGCCGACCGAACCTGATCACAGTCGTCACATCCGCGCCTCTCTCGGGGCTAGACTGCCCCGGGGTTGACGCCCGTCCGCAGGCTCAGCCGAGCCTTTTTTCCGTTCTCTCTCAAGCGGGAACTCCACATGGCCAAGTACACAAAGACTAGGGCTAGGGGGCGTTGACATTTGGTGAAGACTATTGAAAATGTGATATATGCAGGACGTCTGCGGGCAGCATTGGCCCGTTTCTCGCCTGATACTCCTGTTCTACGACCATAATCTGCGGTGGCAAAGGTGTTCTCCGTGCCCCTCCGCGTCCTCCGCGGAAAAAAAGGTGTTAAGGTGTTCTTCGTGCCCCTTCGTGCCCCTTCGTGGAAAAAAAGGGTTTAAGGTGTTCTCCGCGGCCCTCCGCGTCCTCCGCGGATAAAAAGGTGTTAAGGTGTTCTCCGTGCCCCTTCGTGGAAAAAAAGGGTTTAAGGTGTTCTCCGCGGCCCTCCGCGTCCTCCGCGGATAAAAAGGTGTTAAGGTGTTCTTCGTGCCCCTTCGTGCCCCTTCGTGGATAAAAAGGGTTTAAGGTTTTCTCCGTGCCCCTTCGTGGATAGGCCACACTCTGATCTTGCAATACTCAGTTTAGCCAAATGTCAACGAGCCCTAGTAGTTCAACAATCTTTTATTGACGGATAAAGTCGTTCGAGTTTGATGCGAGCGTCAGCTGTGGTGAAACGCCAGTTGACGGTAGCGGTCGAGTCATTGCGTCGGTTTTGCCAAGCTGTGACTTGCTGCATCAAGGTCTGTTTGTCAGGGATGCGCGCGTTCAAGCACTGTCGATGCAGGACACTGAGTTCGATTTCAGCCATATTGAGCCAACTGCCATGCTTGGGGGTGTAATGGATTTCCAGTTTGGCGGCAATGCGGCGGGCTTCGGCCGCCGGGAACGCTTCATACAACGAAGCGAGTTTGTGTGTGTTCAAATTGTCCATCACCAAGACGATCGTGTCTGCCTGCGGGAAGTGGATGTCGACCAGGTCACGCATGCAGTGGGCAAAATCGACCATGGTGCGGCGCGCTGTCACCTTGACATGACGCCAGGCTTGCAGCGGCGCAAAGCAGAGAAAGAGGTTGCCAACGCCGTTGCGTTCATACTCGTAGTCATATTTGGCCACCGCACCCGGTCGCGGTGGCAGGGGCAGACGGGTCTCTTTGGTCAACTGTTTACTGCCTTCATCAAGACAGACCAACGGGCGCTTGGGATCCTGCTGCCGATGATAGACTTCAAGCGTATCTTCCATGGCGCAGACGAACTCTGCGCTCGCGGTCTCCGGAATACACCATTCATCTTTCAGCCAGGGCTTAAGTTCGTTTTTTTTAGCGTCGTCCGCACTGTTTCGCGCGAAATACGTTCGACCACCTCTAATTCGACCAGCTTATCGGCCAGCATCTGCAGCGTCCACTGCTCCTGTCCATCCGGCGCAGCGCTACACGCTAACTGCACCAACCGGGCTTCGCCAGCGCCATCCAATACGCGCGGTCGTTTCCGTTTCGGTCGCGTGTGGGTGAGGGCGGCTTCGATGCCGACTGTGACACACCGCTCCCGCACGCGCTCGACCGTGCGCGCATGCGCTCCTAATGCCTTGGCAATCTCGGCGTCGCACCAGCCCCCGCCCGCTTGCGCCTCATCGGCCATCAGCAGGATGCGAGCCCGTCTTAAGCGTCGCGCCGACCCTGTGCCTGTGTTCACCTGCCCATCCAGTTCCTTGCGCTCTTCCGCTGTCAATCGCACCCGATATCGTTTCGCTGGCATCTTTCCTCTCCTTGTGTCTGCCTTTCTGGAGAGTGTGCCACAGTTCATCTTATCCGGCAAACCCTGTATGTTACACTACTAGCACTCATCACGCCGTATGAGTTGACACCATGAGCCTGTCCTATCCTTTCGAAATCGGAAAATAGCGCGGCAGTCTATACGCCGATCGATCGCCCGAAAACGCCGAGCATACCCTGCCGAGAGCGGTTCCCGTCCAAACCACTTTCACTGATGGCCGCCATCCACCGACCCTTATGAAAATCTCCCGCCTGGAGACGATCCGGCTCGGGCGCCACCCCCACTCGCTCTGGCTCCGCATCCACACCGACGACGGCCTTATCGGCCTGGGCGAGACCTCCTACGCGCCCCGCGCGGTCAGCGCCCTCATCCACGACCAGCTCGCTCCCCTGCTGCTGGGGCAAAGCCCCCTCGACATCGAGCGCCACTGGCACACCATGTTCGCCGCCGTCAACGCCTTCGGCTACGGCGGCGCCGAAACACGCGCCATCAGCGCCGTCGACATCGCCCTCTGGGACATCGCCGGCCAGCACAGCGGCCAGCCCATCTACAACCTGCTCGGCGGACGCAGCCGCGACCGCATCCCCATCTACAACACATGTCTCGGCCACGGCGCCAACCAGGACGCCCGCACCTGGATGGAAGGCAACGCCGGTCAACTGGCCCAAGACCTGCTCCGGCAGGGCATCAAGGCGATGAAGATCTGGCCCTTCGACCTGCCGCCTGGCCCAGCCGACGCGGATACCGGCGCGCCCGGGCCAGTCCGCCACTTTCTCGATAAGGATACGCTCAAACGGGGCATCGCCTGCGTCGAACAGATCCGCGCCGCAGCGGGTGACAGCATGGCCATCGCCATCGAGGGCAACGCCCGCTGGAACCTGCCCGCGGCCATCGCAATCGCCCGCGCCTTGGAGCCCTACAACATCATGTGGCTCGAGGAAATGATTCCGCCCGACAACGTCGAGTCCTACGCCCGTCTGAAGGCCGAAAGCCGCATCCCCCTCTGTGTCAGCGAGCGGCTCTTCACCCGCTTCGGCTTTCGCCGCGGCGTCGAGGCCAACGCCGCCGACATCATCATTCCGGACATATCCTGGACCGGCGGCATCAGCGAAACCCGCAAGATCTGCGCCCTGGCCGACAGCTACTATCTGCCCGTCACCGCCCACGACGCCACCGGACCCGTAGCCCTATGGGCCGCCGCCCATCTGATGCTGCACATTCCCAACGCCATGATCCTGGAGACGGTGCGCGCCTATTGCGACGGCTGGTACAACGATCTGGTCACCGAGCGCATCCCCATCAACGCCGGCATGCTCTCACTGCCCGATAAGCCGGGCCTGGGCGTCGCCCTGCGCGGAGAAGTGCTGAACTGGCCGGACACGTCGATCGAAGCCACAAAATAGTTGGATGAAAACCGATCAGAACTTCGCTTAACGCGAGCTAAGGTTCACGCGGTTCTAGAAGCAACTGCAAGCCGGAGATGATCTCCTGTATTCTCCTTGAAGAAAGCGTACCGATTCTCTCGCTGAGGACTTGCTTATCCAACGTGATCACCTGCGAAATGTTCACAACACTCTTGCGAGGTAAGTTCCCTTCACCTCTGTTCAGCAGTACATTGCCCGGAGCTGACTCTCTTTTCAGATTTGCGGTGATCGCGCAGGCGACAACCGTACTGATTCGAGTGAAATTGTACATATTGTTCTGAACAACGACGTAAGGACGCCTCCCCCCTGGCTCGGACCCGTAAGGATCATCTATGTCGACCCAGAAAATGTCGCCTTGTTCGATATGCTGTCGAGATGGAGGCACACCATTTACCACGGTTCATCCCTCATCAACTTTCGATGGTGCTCTTGCATTTCTCTTAGAGTCGCTTGCTCTTCCTCGTCAGGGAAATCATCATATGCCTCGTTAATTGCTGCCATCATACGTTTCGTTTCATGACGTTCGATAAACTCCTGAACCGCGATCGCAAAGAGTCGACTTCGGGATATGTTCAACTGTTGCCTCAGGCTTTCCACTTTCTCAAATAGGGAACTACTTAAAGAGATTGCTGTCTTCACTGCCATAAGTCGCCTCCTTTAATAGATATGGCAATCCTGTATGTCATACCAGGAGTATTACCACATTTCAGACACAGTGTCAATATTGACCGAATTGGCCCGCGGCAACAGAATTCAAGCCCTGACAGCAAAAAAGCAAGTTGCGGTCTGAAACGATTGTCTATATCATTACAGATGCGGACGAAACCCACTTTACCAACCCGGAAATTGACAAAACAGCGACAGGCGCCCCCCGCCCGTCAACGATAAACCGAATCAGGAGATCTTAGATGTTGTCCGAGCAGATCGCTGCACTGAAGCGTTACGACTCCGCCACCATTTTCAACGCCGTCGCCCTCAAGCTGGGTCTCCCCAACCTGGACTACACCGACCACACTATCCGTTGCCTCCTGCCCGACCTCGGCCTCGTCGCCGGCTTTGCCGTCACCGCCGAAGTCACCACCAATGACGAAGACTCCACCGCGCTCGAGTGGATCGACTACTACGACTACCTCGGCAGCCAGCAAGGACCGCTGATCGCCGTGTTCCAGGACACGGACATCAACCCGGGCCGCGGCGCCAGCTTCGGCGACGGCATGGCCCGCATCCACAAACGGCTCGGCGTGGAAGGCGTCATCGTCGAGGGCACCGTGCGCGATCTGATCGGCATCAAACAGGTCGGCCTGCCCGTATGGGCCTGGGGCACCGTGCCCGGCCACGGCGTCTTCAACATGAACCGCTTCGGCGCCCCGGTAACCGCCGGCCGCCTGCGCATCCATTCCGGCGACCTGCTCCTGGCCGATCGCGACGGCTGTGTGCGCATTCCCACCGAACACGTCGACGACGTCCTGCGCCTGGCCGAAGAGGTGCGAACGCGCGAAGCAGGCATCTTCGAATTCTACGAATCGGACACCTTTTCCCTGCAGGAGATGCGGGCCCGGGAGTAGTAATGACAAGCCGCCCATGACCAACCGCTACTGACCACTGACCACTGACCACTAGCCACTGGTGTTAAATGACACTCGACGAACAGATCGAAGCTCTGGTTACACATACGCCCGGTTTCTGGCAACTCGACGCCTGCGGCGTTACCCGCACCGAACGGCAGATCCCTGCGCTCCTGCACGGCACAGCCCAGCCGCCCGCCGGCGAGCGCATCCAACTCGTCCTCATCGGCGGTCTGTCCGGCACGCAGGAAGACGCCGACGCCGCGCTGGCCGCGCTGAATTCGTATAGCGCCGCTCCCGGCCTGTCCGACCGCGTCGCCCTCAGCGCCGCGCCCTGCGGCAATCCGGACGGCCTCGCTCTCGGCCACGCGCCCGAGAACGGCGCCGGCGGCAACCCCAGCGCCGCCTACCCGCCGCCCGGAGACAGCTACTACGACGCCAATCCGGAGGCCCACTACCTCTGGCGCTGGGTCAGCTTCCAAGGGCCTGACCTGGCGCTCGAAATCCGCGTCGGCGCCGCCACCACTTGGCAGGCATCTGCCCCATGTCAGCAGCTCTTGTCGCAGTTCCGTTCCACGCTGAATGTATCCGAACTCCCGTCCGACAGTTCGCTGTTGGGCGCGCTCGCCGACGGCGAACCCAACCTGCTGCCGCCCGTTCCCAGCCTGCGCCTCACCTGCGCCGCCGCCGACCTGGCAGGCGAACTGGCCAAGCTGTGGACGGTTCTCGCGCAGGTGCCCGACCACGCTCGCTCCGCCACCCGCAGCGCCCTGCAAACCCGCGTCGCCCGCTCGCCCCTGGCCGTCGCCCGCATCCTCGCCGGCGTCTACGGCCACGAACTCGATCCGGTCATCTACACACAGGGCGTCGCCGTCAGCGGACGTCTGCGGCTGGCCCAGTTGGATGCAGACGGCGCCGATCCGGCCGCCGATATCGAAGCAATCGCCGCACCCTATATGTCCGGCGCCAAGCCCTGGTTCCCCGCCGGCGGCGATGGCGGCGCCAACCTGGCCGGCCTCGTCTGGGCCGACGAACTGGCCGCCGCGACCGGGAATGACAGCTACGCCGACCTGCTCGTGCAAACAGCCGATCGCTACCGCTCCAGCCACGACAACGGCGTGCCCACCCCGTCCAACCCCAACTACCAGGTGGAAGACATGTTCTTCACCGCGGCCGTGCTGGGGCGCGCCTTCAAGCTGACCGGCGACGAGGCCTATCTGAACATTCTGACCCGCTTCCTGCTGGATGCCGGCGTGCAGCAGGCCGACGGCCTCTTCTGGCACGATCGCCGCACCCCCTTCTACTGGGGGCGCGGCAACGGCTTCGCCGCCCTCAGCTATGCCGAAGCGCTGACCTACCTGCCCGCCAGCCATCCCGACCGGGCCGCCGTGCTGGCGATCCACCGCCGCCACCTGCAGGCGCTGCGCGAACGTCAGCATCGCAGCGGCATGTGGCGCCAGGTCATCAACGGGCTCGGCTCCTACCCCGAGATGACCGTTACCTGCATGGTCGGCTATGCGCTGGCGCGCGGGCTGCGGCGCGGCTGGCTGGATGCCGGCCACAGGGATCCGCTGATGCGGGCCTGGCAGGGGGTGGCGGCGCGTATCGACGACCACGGCGGGCTGGTCGATGTCTGCACCGGCACCGGCGTCCAGCAGAGTCGCCGCGACTACCTCGACCGGCCCGCCATATTCGGCCCCGACGAGCGCGGCGGCGCCCTATCAATCTGGTTCGTCACCGAAATGGAAAGCTTCCTACGCGAGAGCTGACTCGACTGTCACAGGTCGCACCGACCACTGACCACTGATCACTGACCACCGACCACTGCAGTAAAGAGGAGGAAGAAATGGCAGATGAGGATCTGGGCCTGATGGCTCACTTGCTGCGCCGGGCGGGGTTCGGCGCCAGCCGTGAAGAGCTTGAGGCCCTTGTCGCAAAGGGGTACGACGAAGTCGTCGAAGACCTGGTGGACATGGAGCGCTGCCCGCCGATCGACGAGGATATTGTGAAGCGCTACTTCGGCGGTGAGTTTATGCCGAATATCCTCTCCGGCACCTGGATCTACCGCATGCTCAACAACCCGCGCCAGCTGGAAGAGAAGATGGCTCTCTTCTGGCATCACGTTTTCGCCACCGGCTTCGCCAAGGTCGAGCACGCCCTCGCTATGAGCGACCAGATCGATCTCTTCCGCCGTATCGGCATGAGCAACATACGCGAGATCCTGCTCGAGCTCTCCATGAACCCGGCCATGATCAACTGGCTCGACAATAGCGAGAACATCAAGGGCGAACCCAACGAGAACTATGGCCGTGAGCTTCTGGAGCTCTTCTCGATGGGCGTGGGCAACTACACCGAAGAGGACATCAAGAACTGCGCGCTCGCCTTCACCGGCTGGACCTTCGCGCAGCCGGTTCCCCTCTACCCCCACGGCTACTACTCTCCTGAATTCCTCTTCCGTGAGGAGGACCACGACTACTCCGAGAAGACCTTCCTCGGCCACACCGGCAACTTCAACGGCGAAGACATCATCGATATCATCGTCGAACAGCCGGCCACGGCCCGTTTCATCTCCCGCCATCTCTACAACTTCTTCGTCGCCGATGAGCCGCAGGTCCCCTCCTGGAATGTGACGCCGCCCCAGGACCCGGACGCCATCGAAATCCTCTCCGACGCCTTCATGGAGTCGAAAGGGGAGATGCGCCAAGTCCTGCGCACGCTCTTCAAGAGCGACTTTTTCAAGGCGGCCCGTTTCAAGAAGGTGAAAAGCCCCACCGAGCTGATCACCGGCGTTCTCAAGTTGGTCGGCACCAATCGCACGCCCGCGCCCGGCATGCTGAGCTACCACTGGGCCGCCAAAGTGATGGGCCAGGAGCTCTTCAACCCGCCCACCGTGGAGGGCTGGCACACCGGCCAGGAGTGGATCGACGGCGGCATGCTCACCGAACGCATCAACTTCGCCGTCGACGAAGTGGGCGACGCCAGCAAACCGGGCATCCAGGCGGTCATCAAACGGCTGCGCGCCGCCGGCGACAGCCTCACCCCCGAGCAGTTCGTCGACACCTGTCTCGACCTCGTCGGCCCCCTGACCCTCGAGGAAAAGACCCGCGCCGACCTGATTGGCTTCGCCCAAAGCGGCGGCGACCTCGTTTTCTCCGCCAATGGCAGCACCAACGGCCAGACCGACGAAATCACCGGCCGCATCGTGCTCATGCTGCAACTGATCGTAGCCTCCCGCGAATACCAGTTCGCCTAAACCGCAGCTCTTAGCAACACCATCTCGCTTAGGCAGCAGAAAGGTGTTCACTAAAAACTAAAAACCGAAAACAAAAAACTGCGGTTAAGAATGGAAGAAAAGATGGTTGACCACAAGAAAGATCCCGTACTCGTTGTCGTGCAGCTCAGCGGCGGCAACGACTTCATGAACACAGTCGTCCCCTACACCGCCGGCATCTACTACGACTCCAGACCGGTGGTCGGTCTCAAGGGGGACGAAGTCCTGCCCATCCACGATACCCTGGCCTGGAACCCGAACTGCGCGCCCTTGCAGTCGATGTACGAGGCCGGCGACGTGGCCGTAATCCAGGGCATCGGCTACCCCAACTCGAACCGCTCCCACTTCCGCGCCATGGACATCTGGCACACCTGCGAACCGATCGAGATCGGTACCGAAGGCTGGGTCGGGCGCATGATCCGCGAGCTGGACCACGGCGGCCTCGTCGACGTCTGCACCGGCACCGGCGTCCAGCAAAATCGCCGCGACTACCTCGACCGGCCCGCCATATTCGGCCCCGACGAGCGCGGCGGCGCCCTATCAATCTGGTTCGTCACCGAAATGGAACAGTTTTTGCGAGAGAATTGAATTCGTGGTCAGAACTCGTACTGACCACTGACCACTGACCACTGACCACCGACCACTAACCACTGCAGTTAGGAGGTAGAAATGGCAGATGATGACCTGGGCCTGATGGCTCATTTGCTGCGCCGGGCAGGGTTCGGCGCCAGCCGGGAAGAACTGGAGGCCTATGCCGCACAAGGCTACGACGAAGTCGTCGAGGACCTGGTGGACATTGAGCGCTGCCCACCGGTCGACGAGGATATTTTGCATCGCTACATTGGCGGCGAAGGGCTGCAGATTCGCGTCGGCGCCTGGATCTATCGCATGATCAATAGCAGACGCCCGCTCGAAGAGAAGATGGCGCTCTTCGGGCATCAAGTTTTCGCCACCGGATACGCCAAGGGCGAGCATGCCCTCGCCATGGGCGACCAGATCGACCTGTTTCGTCGCGTCGGCATGACCAATATGCGCGAGATTCTGCTCGAGGTCTCCATGAACCCGGCTATGATCAACTGGCTCGACAACAGTGAGAACCGCAAAGGCGAGCCCAACGAGAACTACGGGCGCGAGTTGCTGGAACTCTTCTCGATGGGGGTCGGCAACTACACTGAGGAGGACATCAAGAACTGCGCCCGCGCCTTCACCGGCTGGACCTTCGCGCAACCGGTTCCCCTCTACCCCCACGGCTTCTATTCCCCCCAATTCCTCTTCCGCGCAGATGACCACGATGACGGCGAGAAGACCTTCCTCGGCCACACCGGCAACTTAAACGGCGACGACATCATCGACATCATCGTTGAGCAGCCGGCAACAGCCCGCTTCATCTCCCGCCATCTCTACAACTTCTTCGTGGCTGACGAGCCGCAGGTCCCGGCCTGGGATGTAAAGCCGCCCCAGGATCCGGAAGCGATCGAAATCCTCTCAGACGCCTATATGGAGTCGAAAGGGGAGATGCGCCACATCCTGCGCACGCTCTTCAACAGCGACTTCTTCAAGGCGGCCCGCTTCAAGAAAGTGAAAAGTCCGACCGAGTTGATCACCGGCGTCCTCAAGCTGGTCGGCACCAATCGCACGCCGGTGCCGGGCATGCCGCAGTACGCCAACGCCGCCAAACTTATGGGCCAGGAACTGTTCAACCCGCCGACAGTGGAGGGTTGGCACACCGGCCAGGAGTGGATCGACGGCGGCATGCTCACCGAACGCATCAACTTTTCTGTAGGCGAGGTGGGCGACGCCGCCAAACCGGGCATTCAGGCGGTGATCAAGCGGCTGCGCGCCGCAGGGGACAGCCTCACCCCCGAGCAGTTCGTCGACACCTGTCTCGACCTGGTCGGTCCCCTGACCGTGGAAGAGAGAACCCGCGCCGACCTCGTGCGCTTTGCCCAGAACGACGGCAACCTCGTTTTTCCCTCGAACGGCAGCGCCAACGGGCAGACCGACGACTGCACAGACCGAATCGTGCTTATGCTCCAACTGATCGTTTCCTCCCGCGAATACCAGTTCGCCTGACCCGCGGTTCGTAGTAGTCAGTTATCGGTTCTTGGAAACACGCTCTGGCTTCGGCAACAGCGACGCTTTCAACTAGAAACTAAAAACGAAAAACTGCCGTTCACAAAGGAAAGACAAAAATGGCTGGCAACCAGAAAGATCCCGTACTCGTTGTCGTACAGCTCAGCGGCGGCAACGACTTTATGAACACCGTCGTCCCCTATACCGCCGGTATCTATTACGACTCCAGGCCGGTGGTCGGCCTCAAAGAGGACGAAGTCCTGCCGATCCACGACACGCTGGCCTGGAACCCGAACTGCGCGCCCTTGCAGTCAATGTACGAGGCCGGCGAAATTGCCGTGGTCCAGGGCATCGGCTACCCCAACTCGAACCGCTCCCACTTCCGCGCCATGGACATCTGGCACACCTGCGAGCCGATCGAGATCGGCACCGAAGGCTGGGTCGGACGCATGGTCCGCGAGCTGGACCCCGGCGGCCACAACGTCCTCACCGGCGTCAACGTCGGCCAGGGCCTGCCCCGCGCCATGGCCGTGCCCGGCGTCCCCGTCACCTCCTTCGCCGACCTCGACACCTACGGCCTGCTCACCGGCATCGACGAACCCCGCCGCCGCACGCAGGCGCTGGAAGTCTTCAAAGGCATGTACGGCCACGAAGTAGGCGCCGGCTACGTCATGGACTACCTCTCACAGACCGGCCTCAACGTCATCCAGGGCACTGACGAACTCAAGCAGGCGAAAGACGGTTACAGCTCGACCGCAGAGTATGGCGACAGCGCCATCGCCAACAGCCTGCGCGATGTGGCCCGCGTCCATCTGGCCGGGCTCGGCACCCGCGTCTTCTACACCGCGCAGGGCGGCTACGACAACCACGCCAACGAGGTGCCCGACCATCCCAAGCTGCTCGTCGACCTCAGCAATGCCATCTCCTCCTTCTTCGCGGACCTGCGCGCCCACAACGCCTCATCCGAGGTCACGATGCTCGTCTTCACCGAGTTCGGCCGCCGCATCCGCGACAATGCCAGCGGCACCGACCACGGCTCCGGCGGCGGCGCCTTCATCATCGGCGATCACGTCAAGGGCGGACTCTACGCCCAATATCCGTCGCTCGACCCGTCGCGCTGGGTCCACGGCGAGGACATGGAGCACACCATCGACTTCCGCGGCATCTACGGTACAGTATTGGAGCAGTGGATGGGCCTCGATCCCACCGAAATCGTCGGCGGCCATTTCGAACAGATAAATCCGTATAGTTCGTAGCAATCAGTTTTCAGGTTCTTAGCGAACCACTGCGTAGGCTGCAGTTACTAAAAACTAAAAACTGAAAACTAAAAACGCAAAAGGAGTTAAACCGTGGGCAGACCATTCGGTCTCTTGCGCGCCGGATTTCCCTTCCACAAGACGTTGGGAATGCGGCGGCTGACCAACTTTCCAATCGACTTGGCGATCGGGCAGGAGGATCGCCTCTATATCCTCTGCCGCAGCGAGGGCACCGCGCTCATCCGCCGCTACAGCACCGAAGACAAGGACCTCGGCAACTTTGGCAGCTACGGCAGCGACCCGGGCCAGATGACCTGGCCGGTCACGATCCTCGCCGACAGCGACGAGAATCTCTACCTCACCGATGAGTCGCTGCACCGCGTCACCATCCTCGACAAGGAGGGCGAGCTGCTCGACAGCTGGGGCGAGCAGGGCAGCGGCGCCGGCCAGCTCAACGGCCCGACCGGCATGGACTTCGACGCCGAGGGCAATCTCTACGTCGTCGATACCCTCAACCACCGCGTCCAGAAGTTCACCCGCGAGGGCGGCTTCCTCGGCCAGTGGGGCAGCTATGGCTGTGGCGAGGGCGAGTTCAACATGCCGTGGGGCATCGCCGTCGACGAGGTGGGCGATGTCTACGTGGCCGACTGGCGCAACGATCGCGTCCAGAAGTTCAGCGCCGACGGCGGTTTCCTGATGGCCTTCGGCAAGTCCGGCTGCGGCGACGGCGAGTTCAACCGGCCCAGCGGCGTCGACGTCGACCTGCACGGCGACATCTACGTCGTCGACCGCGGCAACAACCGTGTCCAGCTCTTCAACGAAGAGGGCCGCTACGTCCAGCAGTTCGTCGGCGACGCCACCCTCTCCAAGGTGGCCATCTCCTACATGCTGACCAACGCCTACCCCAACCGCCTGCGCGACATGGCCAAGCTGGAAATCCAGAAGCTCCTGCGTTGGCCGCAGTCCGTCGTCGTCAGCGAGGACGGCCTCATGTACGTGCCCGACACCGGCTCTTACCGCGTCCAGGTCTACCAGAAGCAGTTCGTCGAGCTGAACGAGCTACAGTTCGCCCCACCGCGCCGCGCGCCGGCCCTGAACATATAGCTTTCAGTAGTCAGTTCTTGGTTTTCCCTGCTGCAGTACGCCTGCGGGCGAGGACGCCCTCCGGCGGCTCCGGCCCGCTAAGGCGGGCCTGCGCACCCTTCGCCGCTAAGGCGGCTCAGGGCTGTCGTCGGCAAACCCCCGCCGCCGCCAGGGGCTACGCCCTTTCTGGGCGGTCGGGCCTTCGGCCCTCCCTTGTGCGGGGGGACACCCCCCGCAACGCCCCCCTCCAAAACCATTCCCGCCGCGCGCCGTCGCTGGCGATATGAACGGCTGTGGCCGGCGACCGCTGCTCGAACACCAGCCCCACACCTACCCACTATCCACTACCCTCCCGTTTCAGCTACCGAGCGCGAAAAAGCGCGAAAGACCCCTTTCGCGCCCACCTGCATCCCTATTTGATTAGTCGCTGCAGTTACTAGCCCCTATCCCCTGGCCCATGCCCTCCGGCGGCTCCACCACATTATAGAACCCCATATAATCTTCACCCTTGACCATCAGCACGTCGATCTGCTCGCGTCTGCCAACGTCCACAAACGGCACAGTCAGCCGCGGCGTAATGCCAAAGCGCCGCGTCATAGTCCTTCTCTGCCCGCCCCTGCTCCAGAATCTCCTCGTCAATATCGCCCCTCTTCCCCGGACAGAGCCTCTCCCAACTCGTGACTCCGCTCCCAATTCATAACTCACAAAAATAGCTTCCCATTGCAGACAACCTGCTGGCTCCCGCTCGACAATTCTCCGAAATGAGGAATTGCGGGACAAAAATGTCGTACCCTGCCCTGAAGGCTCTGTGAGCTTGATCCTTTAAAAACTGTAACTACTCAGCCAGTGCCACCCCTGACTCAGGCGTGGCAGGTGTTTCACTCTCTCCTCACTTTTCTTCACACCTATCCTCAATCAATCGCCGCAGTCTCTGACCACTGACCACTGACCACTGCAGTTCTGGGCGGTCGGGCCTTCGGCCCTCCCTTGTGCAGGGGCTCCGCCCCCGCAACGCCCCCGTCCAAAACCATCCCTCCCCCACCGGACGCCGTAATTCCAGCAGTGCGGCTCATCCAAAGTGGCGGCTGCCAACGAATTCACGATGAGATAGCCTGAATGCCGGCGTGAATGAAGGTCTGGTCCACACAGGCACCGTATATCGCTTAGTAGTTACTAGTAGTTCAACAGTCTTCTATTGACGGATAAAGGCGTTCGAGTTTGATGCGAGCATCAGCGGTGGTGAAACGCCAGTTAACGGTCGATGCAGAAGCATTGCGGCGGGTTTGCCAAGCTGCGACTTTCTGCATCAAGGTGTGTTTGTCAGGGATGCGCGCGTTCAAGCACTGTCGATGCAGGACACTGAGTTCGATTTCAGCCATATTGAGCCAACTGCCATGCTTGGGCGTGTAATGGATTTCCAGTTTGGCGGCAATGCGGCGGGCTTCAGCCGCCGGGAACGCTTCATACAGCGAAGCGAGTTTGTGCGTGTTCAAATTGTCCATCACCAAGACGATCGTGTCAGCCTGCGGGAAATGGATGTCGACAAGGTCACGCAGGCAGTAGGCAAAATCAACCATGGTGCGGCGCTCTGTCACCTTGACATGACGCCAGGCTTGCAGCGGCGCAAAGCAGAGAAAGAGGTTGCCAACGCCGTTGCGTTCATACTCGTAGTCATATTTGGCCACCGCACCCGGTCGCGGTGGCAGGGGCAGACGGGTCTCTTTGGTCAACTGTTTACTGCCTTCATCAAGACAGACCAACGGGCGCTTGGGATCCTGTTGCCGATGATAGACTTCAAGCGTATCTTCCATGGCGCAGACGAACTCTGCGCTCGCGGTCTCCGGAATACACCATTCATCTTTCAGCCAGGGCTTAAGTTCGTTTTTTTTAGCGTCGTCCGCACTGTTTCGCGCGAAATACGTTCGACCACCTCTAATTCGACCAGCTTATCGGCCAGCATCTGCAGCGTCCACTGCTCCTGTCCATCCGGCGCAGCGCTACACGCTAACTGCACCAACCGGGCTTCGCCAGCGCCATCCAATACGCGCGGTCGTTTCCGTTTCGGTCGCGTGTGGGTGAGGGCGGCTTCGATGCCGACTGTGACACACCGCTCCCGCACGCGCTCGACCGTGCGCGCATGCGCTCCTAATGCCTTGGCAATCTCGGCGTCGCACCAGCCCCCGCCCGCTTGCGCCTCATCGGCCATCAGCAGGATGCGAGCCCGTCTTAAGCGTCGCGCCGACCCTGTTCCCGTGTTCACCTGCCCATCCAGTTCCTTGCGCTCTTCCGCTGTCAATCGCACCCGATATCGTTTCGCTGGCATCTTTCCTCTCCTTGTGTCTGCCTTTCTGGAGAGTGTGCCACAATTCACTTTGTCCGGCAAACCCTGTCTGTTACACTACTAGGGCTCGTTGACCTTTGTCTGAACAACGACTTCCGGGTGCAAATTACGCCTGATCGTCGAAGGTCGGCGCAGTCACGCAAAGAAAATCCGATACGCCTTTGGTGTTCTCCGCGTCCCTCCGCGTCCTCCGCGGACAAAAAGGTGTTCTTCGCGACCCTTCGCGTGACTTCGCGGATCAATTGGTTTTGTCTATTTCAACATTCACGCGAGAAACATCCCTAACAGGCCTGCAGGCTTTCAGTTCTTGTTGACATCTGAACAGCCTTCCCAAAATGTCAACGGAACCTAATAACTGTAGAAGTCAGTCTATCCCTAACTGAGGGAATCCGCAGGTCATGCCTGTGGATTCCCTCGTTCTGTTCAGACCTGATTTGCTCGACAATTTCATCTGAGGACCTTCTGTTCCCTCGAGAAGTCATGTCAACCGAGCAACTGTCAACGGAACCTGATGACACGCCACCACCGACAGCGACCAACACGCCGATGTCCACAGCGACCAGCAAACCGGTGCCGGCGATGCCCTGTACGGCGCCGGAACGCGCTGAGACACAGTGCATCGTCTCGCATGCGGCCGCGCCGGCCCAGGTGTGAAGAGAAGATGTCGGCATGCATAGCGATTGCTGCATCGGGCTGGACGGCAAGGGCTACCCAGGCCTGGAACTGCACGCCGTCGCCACCTATGCCGCCATCTATCCGAAGGGTTACGGCATGGGCGGAATTGAGATCTACCACAGCAACAGTCCTGGCTCCGGCAAGGAGGTCGTCATCCATTAACCGCTGAGTGTGGTACCGGTCGAAAGGGTTCGCGCATATGAACGGGAGATGAAAATGTCAACGGAACCGAAACGAGCAGGTTTCAGGAATCATATTGCTAGGCTGGTCGGGTTGCTTGCGCTGCTACTTGCCTTTCTAGCCGCACTCGTCACACCCGGCTTACCGCATATCTACGCCCAATCACCCGCGCCGTTCATTGATTCCGCTCTGCTGGACGAAACGGTGCCGCCAGGAGAGTACTTGTCCGCCGGTTTTCTTCTCAAAAATTTCCCCTGCGTCGATCAGGACAATGACAATGACTGTGACTTCAGAGACAAATTCACCTCCGTAGTTTACCGTTTCGACATACTGAGCCGTAGCGGCGAAACCAGTCCCGACATCTGCGAAGGGCAAGGGTTGAACAGAGACCGGACATTCGCGCCAGCGTTTTACAACTCCTCCAGAACGCTCAGCCCGATTCCTCTGCGCCTGAAAAGGGAGTGTCCAACTGGCCCCTATACACTTCAATTGACCGTTACCTACGCCGAGTCCGATTCAAATGAGAAAGTTACGCTTACCGACAAGGTGGACTTTGATGTCGGCGACCCGCAGTTGCCGACCGCCACGCCTACGGCCACAGCTACGCAGACACCGGACCCGCAGTTGCCAACCCCCACCCTCACGCCCACCGCCACGGCTACAGCTACGCAGCCTTCGAAGCCAAAACAGCCGATTGCCACGGCTACGGCTACGGCCACAGCTACGCAGGCGCCGAGTCGGAAGCAGCCGATTGCCACGGCCACGCCTACAGCCACAGCTACGCAGACGCCGAATCCGCCGACCGCCACCCCCACGGCTACGGCCACAGCTACGCAGACGCTGAGTCGGAAGCGGCCCCCCGCCACCCCCACGGCTACGGCCACAGCTACGCATGCGCCGAGTCGGAAGCAGCCCCCCGCCACGGCTACGGCTACGGCCACAGCTACGGCCACAGCTACGCAGGCGCCGAGTCGGAAGCAGCCCCCCGCCACAGCCACGGCTACGGCCACTGCCACGGCCACGGCCACTGCCACTGCCACGCAGCCGTCGAGTCCCCTGCAGCCAGCCGGCCTGCCCAGCCCCACACCGACAAAAACGCTCGGCGAACCGCAGGTCAACAGGCCGACGAGCGTACGGCCAACCCCCACGCCTACATCGCCGTGGGCTTCGCCCTGCATTGTGCCCCATCAGGCCACGCCGGTGCAGGTCTGCCGCAACAAGATCGGCGTGCTTCACTTCATCTACGTGGGCAACAGCATGGTTTTCAGTGGCCCGATATTCGATTCGATCAGCGCAATGGCGTCCGACTATCCATTCGGCCATGTGCCGCCCGCAGTGGAACTCTACCGCGGTATCAACAGCGGAACCGGCAAGGAGGTAGTCGTCGACTATCTTACCTACAACCGCCTGCTGCGCGTCTCGACCTTCTATGCCGATAACGAGTACGACGTGAACAAGCGGTACATCTTCACTATTGACGAGGAAGGGAATGTAAAGCATCTGGCCTGGTAGACATTTCTGGCCAGCATTCTGTGCGCGCAAGGCGTCAACCCCTTGTCATCACAGCAGCATCTCCTGTGGGACGGGGGAGCACATATCTTCCGTGTCATCCCGTCCCATATCTCAACTAATCGCAACCACGGCCCACATCAACCCGCCCCGCGCTGTCGTATACAATTGGTACGGCTCTAGCCGGCGACAGGTGCCTGTAGACCAGCGCCCGGCCACCAGTGCCGCACTTGGTCACTGCTCACTATCCACGGCCTCCCGGCTTCAGTCCCCAAGCGCGAAAAGGCGCGAAAGACTCCTTTCGCGCCCCTCAGTACTATGCAGTTACTAACCCCTAATCCCTGCCCCCTTATCCCCTGCCCTCCGGCGGCTCCACCACATTATAGAACCCCATATAGTCTTCACCCTTCACCATCAGCACGTCGATCTGCTCGCGTCTGCCCACGTCCACAAACGGCACCGTCAGCCGCGGCGTAATGCCAAAGCGCCGCGTCTCCGACTTGTTCGGCGGCGAATAGTGGAGCGAACTCTCATTAAAGAAAATAAACTCACCCGGCTTCAGCTCCAGATCGACCGCATCACTGGCGTCGAACGTCGACGGGTCCACCCCTCTGCTGAACATCTCCGCGTCCGGGTCTTCGATGTGCGGATACAGCCGTTTATGGCTGCCCGGCAGCACCTGCATACAGCCGTTCGCCCGCGTCGTCTCATCCACCGCGATCCACGCCGACAGAATCACGTTCGGCGAAGGCTGAAAGTACGCGCAATCCTGGTGCCAGGGCACCTCCGTGTCCCAGTCCTCCTGCTGGCTCAGCGGCGCCTTAATCTGAAAGTTCGTCCGCCACAGCACCAGGTGCGGCCCTAGCAAGCTCGCCGCCCTCTCCACCAGGTTCGGATGGCTCAGCAGCTCATATACGCAGCGGTTATCCAGATGCCGGTTGTGGAAATAGTCCCTCTCCGCCAGCCCCTGCGCCCTGCCCGGCTCCAGAATCTCCTCATCAATCCTCCGCCGCACCCCCGCCATCTCCTCCTCCGAGATCAGCGTGTACGGCCCTGCCCAACCCTGCTCATGGTAAAGCCGGACCTGGTCTTTCGTAAGTGTAGGTTGGATTGTGGTCATGGCGTTTCCTTTCGCTGGCAACTGGACTGTTGTACCCGTGCGTCTCCTCGCGGGGTGGTTTGCAGACCGCTTCCATAGTCTGTGGATGAATGCCGCATCCCGGTGTGGGACCAGAGGCTACTCTTCTCTCCTTTCAAGCGACCTGCTAACTTCACTCCTTACTTTTTCCTTAAGGTCGGAGAGTTCAACTCTCCCTTGCTCGACTGCCTTCGCGATCAGGTCTGCAACTCGTCTCTTGGTGAGTTGCTCATATTGATCATCCTCCATTGCGGCAACGATTCGATGAGCAACCTTTCCAAGGCGCGAGTAGTCGAGTAAGGAGACATCCATATGTCGACTAATCAACTCTGCCACAGGTGTTCGACCCTCAGTCTCGTCCCTGTTCTGCCCGTCAGCACGTAGGTCGTCGGCTGATACCCACACAATCTCGAGTTTTTCGACACGCTCAGCCGCCGCTGCAAGCGCAAGCGCAGCCTCTTCAACTTCGCATATCGTTCCGTCACCGCACTGCCAAAATGACAACTTATTTTCCTTGGTGCGTAAGTCCGCAGTGATAGCATCGGCCGGTACTTCACCGTCTGCAAACCCATCCTTATCCCATTTGGAGCGCGTGATCTTGCGAGCCAAGAACAATGGCTAATTCCTGAGGTCGTCTATTACTTCAAGAATATAGTCTTGGAGCCATGAAACCGGCTCGAAGTGGGACTCGAGAAGGTGGACCAACCCCGAGTCGCCCCACGATTCTGCCGCTTGTACCGCAGCATCTCGAATTTCAATATCGTCAAGTGCCAGGCTGTCGCGCACAAGGCATGCCCGCCAAACTTCTGTCCCAGGATCTACTTGACGTCCCAGACAGCGTATTACCGACGCAGCGAAGCTCGGTTGTGTATCATCCAGGCAGAACTCTCTTAACCATTCGAAAACGCTAGAGCCCTCACCGAACCGGAATGCATGGAAAATGATTTCCTCAGCCGGATGGTCCATCCCGCTTTCTAAGGGTTCGGCCTCAAAAGAGTCGTGTAGCGCGGATTGTAGTAGAGCCTTTTTTTTACTCTCCGCAACTGACAGTTCTGCAACTGAAAACTCACTGAAGAAGCCACCTGAGCTCTCCACCAAACTCAAATGGTGAGCCCTATCCAACGGAGTCTCTGTCACAGGTCGGGTTTCAAAAAACGGGTTCAGACCGATTTTCAAATGATCAAGAAATCTTTCCTGTTCAAGGGATGATCCCTTAGTCTCCCTCTCCGTTAACCGCTGTAGGGTACCAATGCCAACCCAAAACCTATTTCTTTCGTGAGGTGTATCCAAAAAATGTGCGAACGCCGGCAAGAATTCATCCAAAAAAGTTGAGTTCGAGGAACTCGCAAACGACTCCTCCCCAACTTCGACCCAGTCTGAAAAGATACAGGAGCTTCCTGAACTGTTCACTCTTTCGGATTCGACTTGTGAAAAACTAGGAAAAGAATGGTCTGCGAATGTATAGGTTTTAGGAGGCATTAAAGAGGCCCCTTGCCTTATCAGTGATTACAGATTCGAAAATCTCTCGTTCGCGTGATCGCAATTCGCCAGCCTCTGCCATGGCTTCGTCTCGCGAGGCAAGCTCTCGGCTTTCCCGGATTACGTCGATATCGAGAAGGTAACCGAATTGATCTTGAGGAGCGTCTGTCGACCCCTGAGACAGGATGAGGCGTATTCCGTCAGGATAAATGTATTCAGCCCGGCTGATAGAATTATTCTGTCTGTCTGGCAATCCGGCTACTTGTGGTAAAGCGCACTTAATGTATTCGCCAATTGCTACCATGCTCTGAGGAATCAGAATTTTGTTGATGTACCGAACTCCGACTCTGAGTACACCTTTAGGCCGCATTACTTTCCAGTACGCTTCCAGTGCCCCCCCGATTCGTTGCTTGAACTCGCCCCAGCCACTGTTGTCAAGTAAATGTTGATGGTGGTATGGGCGCAAGATATGAACGCTCAATACGTCCGGACCGAACCCAACCATCCTCTTGCCGTCGCCGGTAACAAGCTGAATCTTCGCTAACCCCTCATTGTAGCTTAGTTGCCGCTCCTGAGCATTCCACTCCACTCCCATTGCTCTCTGTTCCTTGGGTTTGCCGCCGTAATCTTCAGAAAGCTCAGCATGGAGTTTCCCAGGGATA
Source organism: Caldilineaceae bacterium (assembly GCA_965221345.1). Classification (GTDB taxonomy): domain Bacteria; phylum Chloroflexota; class Anaerolineae; order Caldilineales; family Caldilineaceae; genus Bin5. Next base: position 829,825 of record CBDCSD010000002.1, on the reverse strand, counting down.
GTAGGATCCCAATCTTGACTCGGCTCAAAGCGGAATTCACATAACGCCTCTTCGAGCGGCGGGTTGCTATAGCGTCGATACTGGCGCATTGTCTATCTCCTTTCGGCGGATTATGCTACAAGCTCCGCAAATGTACAATACCGAATCGCGCCAAAAAAAGCGGTGGAGCCTGTTGTGATGTAAATGTAAGCAAGGGAAATTCATTGAGTCAGCGTAGAATATTCGAAGACAGGAGTCTGAACAGTGCAAACGAGCCGGCACAGTTCCCACACGGCCTGCTGCAAGCGCTCGACCGTCTCCGGTGCAAAGTACCGCTCACCCGTCTCGACATTCACCCTCGCCGGCACATTCTCGATCAGCACAAGCCGCCCATCGATCTCGATATGGTAAGTCACGTTCTGTTCCACCAGCGGCTCGTTCCATGCTGTTTCGTCAGAAATCATCCCGTCTCCTTGCCTTGAAGTCGCCGAGACTCTCTTGATGACATCACTGCCTACTGCAAAACGAGTCTTGTCAGTCTTGGACACTTTCTAAATCCCATTGCTCTGGAGCTGACAGAACGGGTATTGTGTTCCCTGACGCGACTGTCTGGGCCAAAATCGCTCAGCGTGTTTCCGAAGTTCACGTTTATTTCATCAAATGGATGGAGGCGGCTCATATCCCGAAGCAATTCCCGGATAATATACAAAACCAATTGGGCTCTCGAGGCGCTTTTGCCCCGTCCATTCTCCAAGTATTCAGCGTTTCTAATTTCAGAGCAGTCGCTTTTCTGTCCATCATTCACAACAAGCTGTCTGGAAATCTTGAGAAAGGCTACGTACCCTCAGACTTCTCAAGATGTGTTGTGCTTACTTCAATTTCGGAGACAGTAGGAAATTCCACTTCCTTGCCTTCTGTGTTCAGGATTGCCTCCCTGCATGAAGCTGCGAAGTGTTCATTTGGTTTGTCAGCCAGTGCTTTGGCCACATGAAAGAGTTCACACGTACGGATCAATGCAGTTCTATTTCTTTCTGCGGCGCTAAAGCATTTGGTCGTGAAGTGTTCGGCCGGTCTATCCGAAGGCGGCTCTAGACGAAAAGCATTCCCCAATAGGATGCCTTTTGCAGGTTTGGAAACCTCATCACGGTCTAAATCTTCAAGAATGTTAACCTCAAGCTGTCGCATCTTGTCAATGCCTATTGCTTTACTATCCCGCCCCTCGACTTCGCCAATGCAACGACCTTCATCACACTCCAACACTACATCAAACTCAGAATCAGAATCACGATAGGAGTTTGCCTCGAATCCCATCAATTTCATGGCAGCGAGAACTGCCTGCTCCAATGTATGTCCTTGCTCGTATAGTAATGGCTTAAGATACTCGGCACCTTCCAGATTCTCTTCTATCGTTACCCGCTCTTTCTCAAGTTCAGAAATTTTGGATTGATTTCTAAGGAGTTGTTCGGTCAACACGGCTTCTTGGTTTGTCCTGAATCTGTCATCGCGAACCCATTGAGGGACAGGTGTCAATTCCGTCTCGCTTCTTAATGCTTTATCCAAAGACTCAAGGGCGTCGAGGAATTTTCTACCCCATCCTTTAGCTTTTGGCGTCCACTGTTCCTCATCATCTATATATTCGGCGTAAAAGTCATACCCAAACTCAGCAATTTCGGCAATTTCGTCGCCTGCATGCATAAAGAAATCTTCTCTATAGAAATCAACCCATGGGAGCAATACCAATGCGCCACCACTCTTCGTCTTATAGATGGCCCCTACGCTCTGATCACCAGAGCGGGTCACTACAAGTGGCCTCATGTCGTTCGAACCCCTGATGAAGGCTTGGAAGGAGCTAGATTCGCCAAAATTTCGCCAGTAGTCCCTGAGAATGCTTTCGCCACGGTGTAGAGTCATTGAGTTACCTCTGGATTCAACGATCTCTACTGAGAAAGGAAGCAGTTCGTAGTTGCTTAGGAGCCTTACAAAACTTGTGGTAGCGCGGTTTCGACCTGTTCCAGAAAGTTCTTTCTCGCCAGTGCTTACGTAAACTTCTTTGGGGGCACTGATCAACATAAAGACGTTGTTACCGGTCTTCAGAACGGTATCTAATTCACGGTGCCAGTGGGCTATTGATTCCTGCAACTCAAATGATGGAGAATCTGGAAGCAAGGGTTTACCCAAGTATTCCTCTTGGGTGAAGTAGGAACTAGAGGCCGGAAAAAACAGGATGAGATCAGCGTCCAATAAAGTGGCCTTCGAATCGAACCTTATATATTCACCATATCCCCCTGGGACTCTACATGCTACCGTAAATATCGTTTTCATAAGTATGTACCTATCCAAAATGACTCTTGCTTCGCTTCATTCGTATGTCACTCAACCTGTGCCTGCAACGGAGAGGAGAATGGTGGGTCCCTATGTTTGGTTAACGAAACGGGAAAAACAAGGCGCCTCCAGACGGATGCGACTGGCTCTGCTCAGAGGACGAACTGCCTTTCAGTCGGTGTCCCATAGTTGAGACTCTGAAGTGGTCTTTCATTGTTGAAGAAGACGAAATAGTCCTCCAACCCAGCTTGCAGTTGATGCGCCGAGTCATACTGTTCGAATGTAATGTTTTCACACTTAACGCTGCGCCATATGCATTCGCAAAGGAAATTGTCGAGGGCGCGACCGCGGCCGACTATGCTGACCTGGATGCTGGCCGCGTGTAGGCACCTGGTAAAGCCATCAACTGAGAACTATGCGGCTAGGTCGGTGTTGAAGAATTCGGGACAAACCTCGGTGAGAGCGCCCCGCAACCTATCGAGACAGAAGTGACCGTCCAGCGTGTTGGCAAGCTGCCAGACCAGCACATCGCTGCTTCGACTACTTCGGCTCTTTCGTCAACAGAGTGCCGGTCTCTTCTTTGCAGATCAGTCAGAATGTCGTGAGAACGCCTCGGCATGCTGGACCTCTCACGATACCTTTTGCATTCAATGAAACGTCCATGGCTGGCTTAAAGCACATTGCTCGCCAATACATTGTGGTCATTTCAGGACTCTGTCTGCTAGACGAGTCGCTATCGCGTCAATTCTTTCCGCACTAGAATTCAGGGCTACTCTATCAGCCAGAGTGGGACTGAACTCTAACACCTCATCCTTAGTGACCCTGTGCCATATTGGAAGAATCATCTTTTCTCCGTTCATTTCTCTGGCTACCATGCCGTTGAGTTCATACTGAGGCCAGTTCTTAGCAAAGAAGGAGGGCGAAAGTACGACTACTCCAAACTTAGAACTTACCAGTCCCCTGTCTATACTTTCTCTCAAGCTATCCCCAATTTCCAGAGTGAATTCGTCGTACCATACTCGCACTTCGAGTGATTTCAAGGCTGCCGCTAGCGGCCTGACAAAGTCATCTTTATCTTCAGAAGCGTGTGAAATAAATAAGTCATATTCTATCTCTCGTACCGTCCCCACTGACAGTACAGACCCCAATTCGCTCGAGAGTTGACGCTGGGCTTCGATTTCACGCCTCATCGCTCGCTGATGGCTTAACTGCTCTCGTTCTCGTCTCTTTTCCACATCAACTTGCTTCTTGCGTTCCCTTTCCTCTTCTCTTTCGAGATCAAGCTTGTATCTGTTGAGTCTTGTCGTTGTGTCTGCTTCTCTTTTCTGCAAGGCGGACTTCGTTCTCTGTATTTTGGAGATCTCATCCTGCTTTCTACTAATTTCTGTATCCTTGCTGCGCCTTTGGCTTGAACTAGTGTGCTTGGTGATAGACTGTTGCAGCTGGGTGATTCTTTTTCCGCAGTCAGCTTCACTCTTTGATTCTGCGGACAGTTTCCTCGTTATGTCTGCTAGTTCGCGCTGGAGACGGGATATGTTGTTCAAGATCGACAATTTTGACACTTGAATTAGACCTCAATGTTGCTTTACGGGCTCAGCCTGGCCAGAAATCGTCCTGCTGGGACCGCCACATTTGCCCGGACTCTGATTATTCTCAATTCATTTTGCGATCCTAGTGTCGGGTTGCAGAGGTTCCTCTTTACAGAAACTGCGCTTTGTCTCGACATCTCTTCAGCCGCTTGGAAGACAGAACGTGAAATAGCACTCGATTTCCACTGCTTGGTCACGACTACGTTCTTGACGAATGTTAACTGGGAAACTGCCATATGTCTCACCTTTTGCAACAATGAATCATATCACACCTCTCTAAATTCAGCACATTAGTTCCTGTTTCTCCCCTGTATATCCTGCGCAACCGTCGTGCCCAGCCCCAACGATCGCTCGTGGCATGACTCCAATCACAGCCCATCCCTCAAATCCCCCCAAATCACAGTTCAGACAACCGCAGCCACCCGATCTTCGAAATCCTGCCCGATCACGCTCCCCAGAATAGGAGATAAACAGTTCATGGATTTCCAATTACAATGTAAGGAAGAGAAACGCGGGGTAAATGAACTAAGGGTTGCAAATTAACCTTCCCGAAACCATGAGTGAAGGGAGTAATTCCCTACCGCACAGGATCTGGACATCTCCCCTATGCACGCCTTCTCGAACTCCACTCCCTTAACTGTCGGCAAACTGCTGGGCCGGACCATTGGTCTGTATCGCACCCACGGTGGCATTTTTCTGCGCACAGCCGCAATTTTCTATCTCCCGATCGCGGCACTTTCTCTCTTTGTAGAGAGTGACGCTAACAACTTCCTTTTTACTCTGGTGGTTTGGCCCATCGAAGCATTTGCGAGCCTGTCGCTCATTTCCCACTGCGTCGAATCGTTGCACGGGCGTCCTCTTGCCGTCACGACAGCGGTCGGGCGTGGTCTGCGTCGCCTCCCGGCTGATATCGGCATGATATTGGCAACGATAGCTGTGTTCACCGGTGTAACTCTTGTATTGGCGCTACCGATTTGGGCTGGACTCCTCAATGCTGACATTCCCCTTGTTGAAATTATTTACACATTTGCTGATCTGGTTAGTCGTGGTGATGTGGAGAGGATCAATAACGTGCTGGACGATGTTTCTTGGAGCGGTATCGGTTTCTGTCTTTCCGGACTTCTGATTTCGATTGTTCTGCTCTATCTGTCGGCCCGCTGGCTGCTTGCCGAGGTCGCACTGATGGCGGAGGGGACAGGACCGCTGAACTCCTTGCGCCGCAGTTGGAATCTGAGCCGGGACTTTGTTCTGCGCACCGCTGGCTATCTTATTCTCTTATCCATAGGTATGGGATTGGTCGGTTTGGTCGGAGCGTTGGTGGAATTCGCAGTGGTTGCCTTGGTTCCGGCCGTTGACCAGTCATGGAAGAGCGGTCTCAACAGTGCAGTCTCGAATCTGTTGTCCATCATCACTAGGCCGTTCTACATCAGTGCGATCGTTCTGTACTATTACGATCTGCGCGTGCGAAAAGAGAGGTATGATTTTGAGGTCGTGCAGTGATAATTCGGGAGGCGGGGTCGGGTCGTGTTGAGGGACTTGGGGAGATTCGCCACCAACCGGGACGGACAAAAGCCGCAGCGGTCTGTGATGGCACGGTGCGTCAGCTGCAAAACGGGTTGACCGCCTACTTCGAATACTACTACCAGGAGAGATCGCCCCAAAGTCTCAACTATCCACGCCGGCCGCAGAGCAACCCGTGCTCTGATCAGGGCCGGCCGCATCCGCCCGGATGTACCTTATTTTTCCCATTCCGTGGTCCAAGTATTGCGACCTGCCATAGTTTTCAATTGCCTGGAGACGAACAGCGCCATTCAGTCTCGCCCTTTCACACCCACACCACAGCCGTAGATGACTCCGGTTCGGGAATCGGAAGCCCGTCCACCTTCAACCCCTCAAGATGGAAGGCGATGGCTTCAGAAATCTGCTGATAGGTTTCCTCGCGTGTCTTACCCGTCGCCACACAGCCCGGCAGGTCGGGCACGTAGGCGCAGTAGTTGTCAGTTGCTTTTTCAATCACGACCGCATACTCAAACCCCATCATCTGTCCCTCCCTTATTCCATCTTCTATCAATCCTGCGCATGAAGGCGTTGAAGAGCGAGTTGAAAGGGCCACCCAATATTATCATTGCGGCTCCTGATACACACCAGACCAGAAAACCTATTATCAGCCCCTCTTTGCTGTCCCCTGAATAAAAGGAAAGTGGACTGTACAGATCGATCAACCAGGTGATGCCGACGCCTACCGCGCCGACCATGACCCAAATCAGAATGCTCAGGATTTCACGCCAATTGTGTCTCACAGTTCCTCCCATGGTGGGTCCCGATCATCGGACCGCGAAACGGGAAAACAGAGTGCTTTCGAACCGTTGTGGCTGGCCGCCCTATGTCCACACCGTTCCCTGACCATTGAACCGCCCCTCCCCCCACTTGGTGATCTGCCCCATTATACCTTAGCTCATGGTCCAGCCTCTTGGAGCCTACCTCAAGCCCCGACACCGGTCCCCCTTGCATAGTGTGTATCGTCTCCGGTCAATAACCGCGCTATACCTGAAACGCAATAAGCAGTAAACTAAGAACATCAAGCCCGACCTGCCAATATCCCCCCATCCCAACCCGGAGGCCCACCCCATGAACCTCAACCTCCCTCCTTCCCCCATCCCTGACCGCGTCTCCACCACCGGCCCGCTCCCCGCCAACCAGCGCACCACCTACGCCGAACTCGACGGACCCGGCTGCATTCAGCACATCTGGGTCGTCCTCGCGCGGCCGGAGCGCCTGCCCCTGGCCAGCCGCAAAGCCATCATCCGCATCTACTTCGACGACGAGCCGGAGCCCTATGTCGAAGCCCCTGTCGGCGACTTCTTCGGTGTCATGCACGGGCTCGGCTGGTATCCGATCGACTCCCACTTCCTCTCCGTCAAGGCCTGGATCGGCTACAACTGCTACTTCCCCATGCCCTTCGCACGCTCCGCCCGCATCGAGTTCGAAGCCGGCCCCGAGGGAAACCACGCCTACCTCCAGGTCGACTGGCACCGCTATCCCGGCCAGACCCTGCACGAGCCGCGCCGCTTCTGCGCCCGTTGGCGTCGCGAGATGCCCACCCAGAGCTACGGCGAAGAATACCTCATGCTCGACGCCGAAGGGCCCGGCCAGCTCCTCGGCTTCGTCTACGGCGTTCGCCTACTCGACGACACCGACCGCTGGAGCCACGGCGGCGCCGAAAACATCTACATCGACGGCGAAGGCGAGCACCCCGTCTTCCTGCGCGGCATCGGCGGCGAGGACACCTTCGGCTCCGGCTATGGCGGCGCCCTCCACCCGCCCGAAACGCACCACTACGCCGCCATGCCCTACTACGTGCATGACGACGTCGGCGAAGCGCGGCCCGCGCAGCGGCTGGTCGGCTACCGCTTTTTCGAGAAGGACACGCTGCCCTTCCGGCGCTCGATCCAGATGCGCTTCGGCTGCATGGCCAACGACATCTGCTCCACCGTCTACTGGTACCAGCAGGACGCAGTGCGGCCCTTCTTCACCATGCCCGACTGGCCGCAACTTCTCCCCGGCGTCGAGCTACCCCGCGGCGCCCACGACCTCCCCCTCCCCGAAAGCGGCCAATGGTGGCTCTGCGGCCCCTTCGCCAACCACGACGGCCAGGCCATGGCCGCAACGCTTCCCCCGCAGACCGCCTTCGACCCCGACGCCACCTACGACGGCCTCCACAGTGCCGAGTCCGCCTGGCTGACCGAAGGCTCGCGCCAGCACGGACGTGACAGAGCCCGCTGGCACCGCCGCGCCGCCCACCACGGCTTCATCGACTTCAACCACCTCTTCCGCCCCTGGGGCCGCGGCGTCGGCAAAACCGACACCGGCACAGCCCTCGCCCGTTGCATCCTCCACGCGCCCTCCGACACTGAAGCCACCCTCCACCTCGCCTGGGACGACGCCCTCGCCCTCCGCGTCAATGATGACCTCTACGACCTCGGCCACAACTACGCCTTCCGCGGCCACAGCCAGCCCGTGCAGCTCCGCGCCGGCGCCAACACCATCCTCCTCAAGCTCAGCAACGAACTCGGCTCCAATCACGGCGGCTGGGCCTTCGCCTTCCGCGCCGAGACTGTCGATGGCACCGCTCTGCCCCCGCGGGCCACGTGACATTAGAACTGCAGTCGCTCGTCGTCAACCGCTGCCAGCCACTCGCTGCTGAGTACGAAAATTCAAAGCCATTGCCGCACAGGCAATGGCTCTTTTGTCCTGTTTTTCTCACCGACAACTGAATGATATAATATTTTCAAATTGCCCAGTGCTAGCGTCCAGCACAGGGAATGCCCCGATCCTTCCTGTCTGCGAGGTACAGAGGTATGACTGTGGCCGAAATGGTCGTCGATGAACAGGCGCGAACCCGCTTCGAAACGGACGGCTACTGGCTCGGCCCGGAGATCTTCAACGCTGCCCAGCGCGAAGACCTAGCCTATGCGGTGGACGAAGTCAACGCCGGCCGCTACGAAACCGGCCGCGAACCGATGTCCCGCTTCTGGAACCCCGGCGACGATCCCTACGCCCTCCACAAGGTCGACAACTCGCACTGGTGCAACCCCGTCCTCGCCGACGCCGTCATCAACCCGCGTATCGGCCAACTCGCCGCCCAGCTGCTCGACACCCCCGCCGTCCGTCTCTGGCACGAGCAGATCCTCACCAAGCCCGCCGGCGGTCACGAGTCCGCCAACGTCGCCTGGCACCAGGACTACAACTACTGGCGCAGCAGCGATAGACCGCAGATGCTCACCGCCTGGATCCCGCTGCAGGAGGTCAACCCTGAGATTGGAACCATGTACTTTGTCAAGGGCAGTCACAGATGGGGTTGGCACGAGGAGTACAGCCACTTTGGCCGCTACGACATGACCGAGCAGGAGCGGGTGATCCGCCAGAACATGCCGGAGGAAGCGGAGTACCAGACAGCGCCGGTGCTCTTGGAAGCCGGCCGCGTCAGCTTCCACCACTGCCTCACGCTACACGGCTCCGGGCCTAACCTGGCCCACCGCCAGCATCGCCGCGCCATCGCCATCCACCTCCAGGCCGACGCCTGCCTCTGGCGCAAAACCGGCGACCGCGCCGACAACCACCAGTGCTCCCAGGAAATGCAGCGCCTCGGCAAGAAATACGGCGACAAATTCGAAGGCGCCTACTGGCCGCAGCTGTTCAGTTTCTAGTTCTCAGTTTTTCGTGACGGTCCCCCCACTGGAGACAACTGTGCAAAGGAGGTGAAGAGAACCGCGGACTGATCGTAACGCACTCGGCTCAACCAAAATGAGGAGACACGAGATGACTGTCCATAGACGAGTTCGGTTTTTCAGTTGGCTGTCCGTAGTCACTGTCTTCGCGATGATTCTGGCGGGCTGTGGGCCTGCCGTTGCCCCGGCGCCGGCCGAACCTGCCGCTGAGCCGGCCGCCGAAGAAGCGCCCGCCGCCGAGATGTCCGGCCCGGAAGCGCCGATGCTGGCCGAGATGGTCGCGGCCGGTACGCTGCCGCCCCTTGAGGAGCGCCTGCCTGCCGATGTGCTGGTGCTCGAGCCTGAAGATTCGATCGGCCAATATGGCGGAACCTTACGCGGGCCCCATGCCTGGGATGTCTTCTTCGAGCAGGGCCTGCTGCAGCGTCTGCACAATGATCGCGACACTTTCATGCCCCAGGTGGCCAAGGGCTGGGACTGGGCCGATGATTTCACCAGCATCACCTTCCACTTGCGCCAGGGGATGAAATGGTCGGACGGCCAGCCGTATGGCGCCGATGACATCCTCTTCTGGTGGAACGACATTGTGCAGTCCAAGTACAATGTGCAAGCCTACAGAGTTTCCGGCATGAACACGGCGACCGACACAGTGGTGAAGGTCGACGAAAGCACCGTCCGTTTCGAGTTCGCCGAGCCGCGGCCTTCCTTCCTGCTGGACTCGCGCGGTGCCTGGAGCTACGGATTCTACGGCCTGCCGGCCCACTACTTCAAGCAGTTCCACCCGGATTACAATGATACGGCCGCGGACATGGCGCAGGAGGAGTTTGACAAACTGCGCGATGTCCTGCATCAGAGTCAGTGGGTTGTCAAGGACGCCGACGCCCCGACCGTCAACGCCTGGAAGGCGATTGAGTACAAAGAGGGTCAGTACGTGCTGTTTGAGCGCAATGCCTACTACTTTGGCGTCGACCCCGATGGCAACCAGCTCCCCTACATCGACTATATCGAGGGCCTGGACAAGTATGATCAGGACGCCGAACTCCTCAAAGCCAAGACACTCGCTGGCGAGACCGATATCCTGTTCCGCGTCGTGCGTCCCAGCGACTTCCCCGTTTTCAAGGAAAAGGAGGAGGAGCTTGGCCTGCAGATCACCTTCTTTGACGATGTATTCAACGGCCGCCAGACCTTTATGATCAACCAGAGCTATACCGGCGAGGCCGCGATCGTGGAGCTGCTGGAGACCGCTGATTTCCGGCGCGCCCTCTCGCTGGCGCTGGACCGCGAGCTGATGAACGAGTCGGTCCACCTGGGCTTGGGCCGGCCGGGTCACGGCTTCAGTCCCCCGGGCGTGTTTGACGAAGCGATTGACGGCGCCTACGCCACCCGCGACCCGGACGCGGCCAGCGCGCTGCTCGACGGCATCGGCCTTGACCAGCGCGACTCGGACGGCATGCGCACGATGGCGGACGGCAGCCAACTCACGATCATTCTGATGCTCCGTTCGGGCTGGGGCATCGGCGCCGATGAAACCGCCGAAATCGCCACCGACAACTGGCGTGATATCGGCCTGCGCGTCGTCGCCAAGCCGGTGGAGAGAAAGCTGCATAGCGAGCTGATCAATGCCAATGACTGGCAGATCAGGCTGAACCCCAGCACCGGCGGCTGGACCGGCTACTGGCGCTACGGCATGTCGCTGCGTCAATTCGCCCGTGAAGCGTATGACTGGATCCAGTCAGCGACGGAGGAGGAGCGCCGCGGCACGGAGCCGCAGGGCAAGTTGAAGGAACTGGCCGACCTGCAGCAGCTGGCGCTCCAGTCGCAGGACAAGGAGGAGTCGCAAATGGCATTCCACCAGTATCGCGAGGTCCTGGCCGATCAACTCTTCCAGATCGGCACGGTCGCCAACTCGCCGGCGATCCTGGTTCACAACGGCAACCTGCGGAATGTGCCCGGCCAGGTCATGCCCGCGGCCATTTCACAGGGTGAGAGCGAGTACCTGCGTTTCGAGCAGTGGTACTACCAGCAATAAACTCCGGTTGCCAGTGGTTGGTGGTAGGGTTCTGCACTAACCACCAGCCACTGGCCACTGCAGTTCGGGGGCGCGATGGGTAGGGCTGTTCTGCGCCGCGGCGTGCAGATGGTGATAACCCTCTGGCTCGTCTCGATATTGGGATTCGTGGTCATCCAGTTGCCGCCCGGCGACTATCTGACGTTGCTTGAATCGCAGCTGGAGGAGCAACGCCTGTCGAGTGCACAGATCGAGTCGGCGCTGGCGGGTCTGCGTGCCCGCTACGGTCTTGACCAACCGGTCACCGTTCAGTACCTTCGCTGGATCTCCGACCTGGTGCGCGGTGACCTGGGCTACTCCATGGCCATGCGGGCCGACGTGAACGAACTGCTGAGCGAACGCCTGGTTCTGACGCTGGTGATCTCGTTTACCGCCTTGGTATTCAGCTTGGCTCTGGCCGTGCCGATTGGCGTCTACTCGGCGATGAAGCAGTACTCCTGGGCCGATTACCTGTTCACCGTACTGGGCTTCCTGGGACTGGCCCTGCCCAACATGCTATTGGCCCTGATTCTGGTGTTCTTGGCCGTCACCGTCTTCAACGCTTCGACCGTTGGCGGCCTGTTCTCTCCCGAATACATCACAGCCGACTGGTCGCCGGCGAAGGTGCTGGACCTGGCCAAGCACCTGTGGCTGCCGGCCTTTATCGTCGGTTTTTCCAGCACGGCGGGTACGATCCGGGTCGTGCGCGCCCAGATGCTGGATACGCTCGGCGAGCCTTTCATCCAAACGGCGCGCATGAAGGGATTGAGCGAAAATCGCGTCATCATCCGCCATGCGCTGCGCGTTGCCCTCAACCCGGTTGTGAGCGGCGTAGGGCTGAGTTTGCCCGGCCTGTTCAGCGGCGAAACCATCACCGCTTTGGTACTCGGCCTGCCCACAATCGGCCCCCTGCTGTTGAGCGCCATCTTTGCCGAAGACATGTACATGGCCGGCAGCATTCTGGTGATCCTGAGCGGCGCGCTTGTGGTCGGCAACTTTCTGGCCGACCTGACCTTGGCCTGGCTCGACCCTCGCATCCGCTTGGTTGAGCCGTGAAATGCACTTCCTGACAGTTCAGAAAATCTGCTATGGCGCAGCCTGAGCCAACGAACCCACATGCCGAACCGATGGCGACCGCGGAGACGCCGTCCGCTAGGCGGGAGACGGCAGCCTTTTCCTATTGGGGTCTGATGTGGTGGCGCTTCAAGCGCAACCGGATCGGACTCGTAGGCGGGACTGCCCTGCTCCTGCTCTATGCGCTTGTTCTGCCGGCCGAATTCACCGCGCCCTACTCGCTCAGTGAACGCCACAGCGGTTTTCTCGACGTGCCGCCGCAGTTCATCCGCTTCATTGCCCCGGATGGACGGTTCAGCCTGCGCCCCTTCGTCTATGGGCTGAAACAGGAACGCGACCCGGAGACATTGCGCCGGTTCTATGTGCCGAATACAGAGGAAACCTACCCGGTTCGTTTCCTCGTGCGGGGGGAGCGGAGTTGGACACTGCTGGGACTTACTTCAGACCGCCACCTGATCGGCGTCGACAGCCCGGGCAAGATCTTCCTGCTGGGCACCGATACGCAGGGCCGCGACCTGTTGTCCCAGGTCCTGTACGGCGGACGCATCTCTCTGACAGTGGGCCTGATCGGGGTCGCGCTCAGCCTTGTCCTGGGCAGCATAGTCGGTCTCATTTCCGGTTATCGGGGCGGCTTCGTGGACGACCTCATCCAGCGCGGCATCGAGGTGATGATCAGCTTCCCCAGCATTCCCCTGTGGATCGCCCTCTCCGCGGCGATTCCAGCGGAGTGGAATTCGATCCAGGTCTTCTTCGCCATCACGGTGATCTTGTCGAGCATCGGTTGGGGCGGGCTGGCGCGTATCGTGCGCGGCATGACCCTTTCGCTGCAGAATGAGGACTATGTCAAGGCCGGGCGCATTAACGGCGCCACCACCTGGTGGATCGTTACCCGCCACCTCTTCCCGGGCACGCTCAGCTACATGATCGTCGCCGCTACCTTGGCCATACCGGGCATGATTCTGGGCGAGACCGCGCTCAGCTTCCTCGGTCTCGGCATTCAGCCGCCGATGGTCAGCTGGGGGGTCCTGCTCAAACAGGCGCAGGATATCACCGTCCTGGCGCACAAGCCGTGGCTGATTGCGCCCGTGTTCTTCTTGGCGATTGCCGTTCTGTCCTTCAACTTCCTGGGCGACGGTCTGCGCGATGCCGCCGACCCCTTCTCGGGCCAGTGACCGGTTATCGGTTGCCAGGTACAGCACTGGCGACTGGCCATTGAGGTTTGGTGATGAACTACAGCCCGACCAACAACTCGAACGATAACGGCCAGGGAGAGCAGCCCCGCCTGGTTCTGGAGGTAGAGGATCTCTACGTCTCCTTTGGCGGCTACCGCGGACGCACCCGCGCCGTCAATGGGGTGAGCTTTCAGATCCACCAGGGCGAAATTCTGGGCATCGTCGGCGAATCAGGCTGTGGCAAGAGCGTTACCGCGCTGTCGCTCCTCAAGTTAATCCCAATGCCGCCGGGGCAGATCGATGGCGGCACGATCTCTCTGCATACCGCCGACAGGACCGTTGATGTCACAGCCCTGGCCCCGGACAGCCGCGAGCTCCGCGGCATTCGCGGCCGCCAGATATCCATGATCTTCCAGGAGCCGATGCGCTCCCTGCATCCAATGTACTCGATTGGCGACCAGATCGTTGAGATTCTGCTGCAACATTTCGATATGAACCGCCGGGAGGCGCTGGACAAGGCCGTTGCCCTGCTGGAGCGCGTGGGCTTGCCGGAACCGGCGCATGTTGTCCACGAATTTCCCCATCGACTGAGCGGAGGCATGCGCCAACGGGTGATGATCGCGATGGCGCTCGCCTGCGAGCCCCAACTGCTGGTCGCCGATGAGCCGACCACCGCGCTCGATGTCACCATCCAAGCCCAGATCCTGGAGCTGCTGCAGGCGTTGCAGGCGGAGATGGGGCTGGCCGTTATGCTCATCACGCACGACATGGGCGTCGTCGCCGAGATTGCCGACCGCGTGATCGTCATGTACCTCGGCGAGATCGTCGAGGCCGCCAGCGTTGAGCAACTCTTGACCAATCCGCAGCACCCCTATACACAAGGGCTGCTCAAGTCGATACCGAACTGGACCGACCAGCCCAAGACGCCTCTGCACTCGCTCGCCGGCGCCGTGCCGGAACTGCTGGATCTGCCCACCGGCTGTGTCTTCGTCGAGCGCTGCCCCTTCGCGGACAAGGTCCCGGGATTGCGCAAACCGTCCCTGATCGAGACGGAGCCTGGCCACTTCGTCAAATGCTGGCTCTATACCGAGGAGTTTGCGCATGCCAGACCCTGACGACATCCTGCTCGAAACACAAGGTCTGCGCACCCATTTCGCAGTTCGCCGCGGACTGCTGCGTCGCCAGGTGGCGACCGTGCGGGCAGTCGATGGCATAGATCTCGATATCAAAGGAGGCGAGACCCTGGGATTGGTCGGCGAATCAGGCTGTGGCAAGTCCACCCTCGGACGCACCGTCACCCGCCTGGAATATCCAACCGGCGGAACGGTGGGCTTTCGGGTGGGCGGCGAGATGATCGATATCACCAACCTGTCCCAGAACCACCTGCGCCGCCAGATCCGCCGCCACATGAACATGATATTCCAGGATCCGCTCTCCTCGTTGAATTCACGCATGAGCGTAAAGTCGATCATCTCTGAGCCGCTGATCCTGCATCGTGCCGCCCGCGGCAAAGAACTGGAAGAGCGTGTGGCTGAGCTTCTCACCACCGTAGGCTTGCAGCCCCACCACATGCAGCGCTTTCCCCATGCGTTCAGCGGCGGACAGCGCCAGCGCATCGCCATTGCCCGCGCCCTCGCGCTGCAGCCGCAATTCATCGTCTGCGATGAACCGGTTTCCGCGCTGGACGCCTCAGTTCGCGCCCAGATATTGAACCTGCTGATGCGGCTCCAGGAACAGTTCGGGCTGACCTATCTGTTCATCTCCCATGATCTGGCCGTAGTTCGCCATGTCAGCGACCGCATCGCCGTGATGTATCTGGGGCAGATTGTCGAGCGCGGACCTACGGTTGCCATCTGCCAGACCCCGCAACATCCTTATACCGAAGCCCTGCTCTCGGCGATTCCAATGCCTGTCCCCAAGCACAGCCGTCGACGCAAGCGCATTGTCCTGACGGGCGATGTGCCGAATCCTGCCAAGCCGCCGCCCGGCTGCCGCTTCGCGCCGCGCTGCCCCTATCGGCAGCAGATCTGTGACGAGGAGATCCCTGCCCTGAAGCCAACGCGCCAGGGCCATACCGCCGCCTGTCACTTTTCCGACGAACTTGAGCTTGTCGGCATATGAACGGCAGGCGCGCAATCGACAACTGCAGCCTTTCACGCAACTGCATGAACTGCAGTCCGGACCACAGTAGCGGCCGGCGCATCGCACCCTACTGAACGCACACGAGGAGGTCGATCCGATGAAATTTGCAGCTGTTATCAGCCCGTTCGACTGGGCCTGGTTCTACGGGGCGTGGGGCAAACCGGCCGCCTCGATCGTGCTCGACCGTCTGCACTGGGCAGGCGTCCGCAAAATCTACCTGCGCGTGCGCCAGTGTCAATGCTACTACCCCAGCAAAGCGGACATGCCGGGCATCCATTTCTGGACACCGCAAAACTGCGTGGCCGAGGGATCCTGGGGCACGAAAGGGCATGAATGGCAGTGGTGGCCCCAGGCCTATGACTTCTCGACATACGATGCGCCGCGGTTGTTTATCGACCGCGCCCACGAGTTGGGCATGGAAGCGTATGCCTGGCTGGAGCAGGCTGAAGCGCACGGCCACGGTTGGGAATCGCGCTTCTCACGCGAGCACCCGGAACTGCTGACCCGCAACCGCGACGGCCAGATTGTGAACGGCAATCTCTCCTTCGCCTATCCCGAGGCAGTTGAATTCCGGCTTGCGATCCTGCGGGAGATGCTGGAATATCGCTTCGACGGCGTCGCCATCGACTTCCAGAAGGGCGGCGATCATCGCTCGCCCCGCGTCGACGCCGACGGCACATACTACGCGCACTACGACCCGCCGGTCATAGAAGCCTTCCAGAGCGAGACCGGGCGCGATCCGTTCACCATCCCCAATAGCGACCCCGAATGGCTCCGGTTTCGGGCAAAATATGTCACCGAGTTCTTGCGGCAAGCGCGCGCGCTGCAAAAATGGCTGCAGCCGCAGCAGGATTTTGGCGTGATGGGCATTCCCAAGGGGAAACCCATGCCGGCGAAAGTCGTCCGCTCTTCATCCGATCACAGCAGTGCGTCGGCGGCGACCGCGCTGGCCGCCGGGCCTCTGGAAGGAAACCTGGAAGATCACGACAGCTGGACCGGTGAGGGCTTGATCGATTTCCTCGTGACCACACCGTTGGCGCAGCAGACTACACCCTATGATCCTGACGTCTATCGTTCCATCATCCGCGCGGCCAAGGGGCATCTGCAGGGGCCATGCCGGCTGGGCCTCTGGCAACTGGCGTGGGGCGCGTCCTCGGCCCGCGTGCAGGAGATGGTGCATGCAGCGGCCACGATCGCCGCCGCCGAAGGTGTCGAGGAGGTCGTCTTCTTCCAGGCCATCAGCTTCGAGGATGCACGCTGGAGCAAGAGTGAAGTCACCTGGAACGCCTTGCGCAACGCCATCGCCGACGTAAGCGGCCGACCGGATGACAAAGTGGCCCTGACTGAACCCTGGCGCCTGCGCTGATGTGCGCGCCCGCTGAATGCCTGCTTTACTCCGCAGCGCACTGAGTAACGGGACAATACGCTATAACTCTGAACGCTCGCTAAGTAACAACTCTAAGTAACAACCATCGCTTGGAAGGAGATCACGAAATGTCCGACGAAAAACTCTATCACGAACACCTGCACGGACCGTGGCACGAGAAATGGGGAATTTGGCACAGCGACCCCGAGGTAAGACAGGGCGGCGCCATGGAACGCCGCACGATGAGGCAGACCACCTATGAATATCTGTGGCCCTTTGAATACCCCAACTTCACCATTCGTTCCTCCTGGTGGGGCGAAAGGCACGGCCGTGAACTCGATCTGCCGCCGGCGGGCTACATCACCGTCGTCGAGGAGCAGCCGATCGTGGCCGTTACCGTGATCGGCAGCGCCTGTTCCCCGCCGGGCTGGATCATGATAGAGGGCGAACGAACTGAAGATGCCGAGCAGGCCTCGTCCGATATTCCGGTGCGTATGCGCGCGGAAAACCTGTGGGGCACGCACATGCGCTGGGATGTCAAGGGCGCGATGCGCGAGGTGGGACTGGACCCGGCCGACTTCTGGATGTCAGGCATGAGCAGCGCCCATTTCCACATCCCCCGCTGCGGCAAGGTCACGATTTCCGGCGGCAGCCAGGTGCCGGGAACGCCCCACGACCAGGGCGCCGACGATGCCCATTACACCTTCCGCATCATTCGCCTTACAGTGGATGAAAACACCGATCGTGTGTGAGCGGCGGCATTTTTACGGTCGATAACTCTGCGGCGGCGTGCGCTGCAGCACAAGCGCCTCGGCCGAGATGAGCATGGCCGCGCCGCTGGCGGCCCGCTCCAGTGCCGCTTTCGCGATCAGCGTCGGATCGACAACACCCGCCTCCAGCATGTTGCGCACGCAGCCCTGGCCGACCTCGTAGGCGTACCCTGGCCCCCGCTCACGGCAGGCCTCGAGCACGAGCGGGCCGTAGGCATCGGCATTGGTCGCGATCGTGCTCGTCGGCTCCTCCAGCGCGCGGGCGAGCGCCCGCATCGCCATCGCCTCCTCCGAATGTCCCGTCGCCGCCGCCTCCACCGCCGGGACCGCCGCCAGATAAGCCGCGCCCCCGCCCGGCACAACGCCGCCCTCCAGACCCACCTGCACAACCTTCACCGCATGCGCCGCCCTCTCCACCAGCGCATTACGCTCGTTCTCCGTATACGCGCCCACGCGCAGCTCCCCGACCCCGCCCTGCAGTCGGCCGATCCGCTCGCGCAGCTGCTCTCTCTCCTCCCGCTCCTCGACCAGTTCCAGCCGGCTCTGCAGCATGTCGGTATGCGCATCCACCGCCTGCACATCCCCGCCGCCTCCCACCACCGACACATACTCCCCCGTCGCGACCAGCCGCTCAGCCCGCCCAAGGTCGTCAACCGTCAGGTCCTGCGGCTTCATGCCCGCGACGTCCGTGATAAAACTGGCGCCGGTCAGCAGCGCGAAATCGCGCATCATATCCCTACGCAGGTCCTCGAACGGCTTGATCGTAGCCGCGTAAGTTGTAATCGGGCCGCGCGCGTTGCTGGCGACCAGCGCATCGATCGCCTTCTCCCACATATTCTTGCAGATAATGAAAAGCTTGTCCCCGCCCGCCTGCGTCACCAGGTCCAGCAGGTGCAGCACATGGCCCGCCTCCTCGAAATGGAAATCGGCCACCACCACATGCGGTTCGTCCAGCGCCGCGATGTGCCGGAAACGGTCGCTCAGCAGAAAACGCGACACATACTCGCCGGGGAAGCGCGACCCCTCGCGAAAGCCGTATTCGTGGCCAAGCCCGTAGCCGGGCTGGATCAGGATGTTGCCATACGGCCCCAGCACGTCGATCATCTCCGCCAGCAGCTGCGCGACCCGCGGATCATCGACAACCGCCCTCGCCACCCCCGCCACATGCTCCGGCTCCGTCAGCGGAATCGACAACTCCTCGAGAGCGTTGTTGGCAGTCTCCACCCCCCGCTCCAGGCCGCGCTGCAGATGCACCGGATCCGCGCCTGCCACCAGCAGACGGTGCAGTTCACGCGCAATGCCCCGCGCCAGCACCGCCGCCGTCACACTGCCGTCGCCAAAGCGGTCGCGCATATGCCAGACGATATGGCGCATCATCATCGCGCCCGCGTTCTCCACCCGGTCCGGCAGGTCGGTGATGCGGCGGGCTATCGTCGCGCCGTCGCTGAGATGTTCACACTCGGCCGAACCGATCCGCTGGCTGACGATATTGCCCCCGCGCGGGCCCAACGTCAGCGCCAGCAGGCGCGCCAACGTATCAAAGCCGCGCTGCATCGGCTCGCGGCACTCGGGCCCGAACCGAATCGACGGTGTCGGCATGGCTCAGCCCTTCAGGGCGCCGAGCGTGATGCCGCTGACAAAGTAACGCTGCAGGAAGGGGTATACAACCAGAATGGGGATGACAGTGACCAGCGTCTGCGCCGCGCGCAGCGAGCGGTCAGAGTAGAGATTGAAATCCTCGGGGTTGCGCATGAACTCGTTCATGTCCATCCGGATGACCACCGACCGCAAAAACGTCTGCAAGGGGATCAGGTCGCGGTCTGCGATCAGGATCATGCCATCGAACCAGGCGTTCCAGTGGCCGACCGCGCCAAAAAGAGTCAGCGTCGCCAGCGCCGGGATCGAGATCGGCAGATACACGTGCAACAGGATCTGCCAGTAGGTGGCGCCGTCAATGATCGAGGCCTCCTCAAGCTCCTTGGGCACGCGGCGGAAGAAGTTCATCATCAGAATCACGTTCCATAACGGCAGCGCCTGCGGGATGATCAGCGCCCACAGCGTGTTGAGCATACCCAGTTTGCGGATGATCAGAAACCAGGGAATCAGGCCGCCGTTGAACAGATAGGCGAAGACTACCGCGCCCATGATGAAGTTGCGGAACGGCATCTCCTCTTTGCTCTTCGACAACGGGAAGGAAATCAGAACGACCAGCGTCATCTGCAGCGTGGTCCCGATCACAGTGCGCATGACCGAGATCCAGAAAGCGTTGATGAAGACGCCGGCCGCCAGCACCTTCTCGTAGGTGATGGCCGTAGGGCGCACCGGCCACAGCGTCACCAGCCCGCCCGTCGCCGCCGCGCGGTCGCTGAACGAAAGCGCCAGCAGATGGATCAGCGGCACAATGCACGAAAGCCCCAGAAACAGCAGGAAAAGATAATTGAAGACATCAAACGCTCTTGACCAGATGCCCCTGTATTCGGACCTGTTCATCGCAATTCCCTATCTAACCACTAACCACTGACCACTGACTACTGACCACTGCAGTTCCGACCACTGACCACTGACTACTGACCACTGACCACTGACCACTGACCACTGACCACTGACTACTGACCACTGACCACTGCAGTTCCGACCACTGACCACCGACCACTGCCCTTCCCTAGTAAAGCTGATAGTCGGTGAAGCGGGAGATCAGCCGCAGACTGATCACGATCAGGATCAGGCCGAGCACCGAGCGCACCAGGCCCACCGCCGTCGCCAGGCTGAAACGCGCGCCCAACAGACCCTCGCGGTAGATCCACGTATCCAGAATATCACTCGTGGAATACACAGCCGGGTTGTAGAGATTCAGTACCTGGTCAAAGCCGGCCGCATTGAAGAGCAGCCCAAAGTCCAGGCAGAGCACAAGCAGCAGCGTCGGCAGGATGCCGGGCAGAATGATATAGAGGACGCGCTGGAAGCGGCCGGCCCCGTCGATCGCCGCCGCCTCGAGCAGCTGCGGGTCGATACTGGTCAGCGCCGCCAGGTAGAGGATCGTCCCCCAACCGACCTGTTGCCAGAGATGGCTGACGATCAGCGTGGGCACGAATGTCCGGTTGTTGCCCAGGAAAATGAC
Source organism: Caldilineaceae bacterium (assembly GCA_965221345.1). Lineage (GTDB taxonomy): Bacteria > Chloroflexota > Anaerolineae > Caldilineales > Caldilineaceae > Bin5. The sequence continues at coordinate 809,018 of CBDCSD010000002.1, read as the reverse complement.
CGGCTCGGTCGCGCCCATCCTCTGCATCACTTGGTTGACCACGCCGCTTGAGCCGAGCATCTCCAGCATGATGCCGCCCAACACGATCCAGGAGAGGAAATAGGGCAGGTAGACCAGGCTCTGCACGCTGCGTTTGAAGAGTAACTTGCGCACCTCATTGAGCAGCAGCGCCAGAACTACCGCACAGAACTGCAGCGTGATGATCTTCGAAGTCGCGATGACGATCGTGTTGCGAAAAATCTGCCAGAAGGAGGGGTTCTCCAGCATCAGCTGAAACTGTTTCAACCCCACCCAGGGCGACTTGTCAAAGCCCAGCGCCGGTTTGTAATCCTGGAACGCGATCCGGATTCCGTACATCGGGTAATAGCTCAGCAGCACCAAATGAATCAGCGCCGGGATCACCATCACGTACAGCGGCCACAGCCGCGGCAGATAGCGGACAAACCTTGAGGCCTGATCCTTCAGATCATCTACAACCGGAGACAATGCTTGCATAATAAAAAGCAGTGGATAGCGGGCACCTCCCCACTATCCACTCTCAACTAATCACTGCAGTTCTGACCACTGACCACTAACCACTGATCACTGCTTGTCCGCCCACCACTCGTTGATTTCCGCCAGGACTTCGTCGCCGCCCTGCGCCTTCCACGTCGTCACATACTCGTCGAAAGCGTCGACCGGTACCTGGCCGGTGATGATCGCAAAATAAGTCTCATCGGTCAGCTTCTGCAGCGAGGTCCACTTCTCCTTCTGCAACTCCGTCGGCGCCGCGTTCCACTCGTTGCGGATCGTGTCGGCGAGCGAATGCTCGGCCAGGAAGAGCCAGCCCTCGTCCTGCATCGTCTGCAGGCCGGTCGGGTCATCCAGCAGCAGCTCCATCATCGCGTCCCACTCCTCGCGCGGCACCGTATCCTTATAGTTCAGCTTCCACTGGATACTGTTCATATTCGAGGTGGGGCTGATGTTGGCGCCACCGCGCGTAAAGATGATGCCGTACCCATGCGTGCCACCGGCAACAAGCTCAACCCTGTCCTCCCCCTCGACCCACTGGTAGTTGTGCCCCTCGAAGCCGTGATACCGCCGTTGCGGGCTGAGTACGATCTCGGCCTCGAAGTTCGCCTGCTTAAGGATCTTGTCGATGTGTTCAGAACCCTTGCGGAACGGGAAGACACCTGTGCGCAGCGGGCTGAAGTAGTTCTTGCCTTTGCGCACCGGACCTGCCGGCACGTCAATCCAGATCCAACTCGCGTTGGGATCATTGGCCATGCTGCCCATGCCCCCGCCGACCACACCGCCCCAGGGGTGTGTGTAGTTCATGCCCACGCGGTTGCCCTCGATCTCGGTGCGGTTCTCCTGGTAGCCCTTGGTGAAGAAGTCGGGGCTGATGATCTTCTTTTCATACCAGCGGCGGATTAAGGCCAGCGCATCTTTCAACGCCGGCTCAATGCCGTCGAAACGCAGACCGCCCTGCCCATCCTTCGTGAACGTGCTGACGCTGGTGTACCAGGAGGGCAGCACGCCAAAGCCGCCGAAAACGGGGCCAAGACCGCCGTACCAGCTCTGCAAATCGCGCGAGGCCGCCAATGCCACCGTCGTGCCAGGCGGGCCTGCCCCCAGATCGTTGGTGACGAATGCCTCGCCCACCGCTTCCAACTCGTCCAGCGTCGTTGGCGGCTCCATCCCCACCTTCTCCAGCCAGTCTTCGCGGATGAAGAGGATCTGCTCATCCTGGCCGGCCTGGGCGATGCTGGGGAAGGCCATCTTGCGGCCGTCAACCTCGGCATACGCCCACAGCTGGTGATCGCCCCATTCCTGCGACTCTTTGACCCACTTCGGGTGGGCAGTCGCTTCATAGACATCCGTAATGTCGGCCACCAGGTCGCCCGCTACCATGTCCTGGAACATCGACAGCCCGATTCCCGGCATCAGGTCCGGGATATCGCCGGCGGCCATCGCCAGGTTCATCTTCTGGTCGCGCTCATCGCCTTGCACGTAGGTCCAGGGGATTTCGTACTCGATGCCGAAGAGCGCCTTGATATAACGCAGGCTGTTATTGTCATAGATGTCATCGTCGCCCTGGAAGCGCGTATCCGCGTCCGTGCGCGTGAACGAGGTGACCGTCACCGGCGGATTCAGCGGCATCCCCTCGGGCAGGTCCGGCAACTCTGTCGTCCAGCCCTTCGCATGATCCGGCGAGCCGGGCATCATCCCCAGCGGCGTCAGGATCTCCTCCGCCGTCATCGCCGTCATCGGCGCCGACTCAGCCACCGCCTCCGGCGCAGCCGGTTCAGACGCACAGCCGGCCAGCAGCACCCCGCCGCCAACAACAGCCGCCCCCTTCATAAATTCACGACGTGAAACTGAAGATTTCGCCATAGTGCGTTCCTCCTTCGGCGCAAAGCCGCTCTGTCTTCTGTAAAGCCCTATGTTGTTTGCAAATAACGCAATGGTTGACGCCCGTGGATTGAGAACTGAGGTAGTTACATTGCGAGTATAGCACAGTCAATGGCGCAGTCAAACATGGTTTTGGGGAGGGTGTCTCGCAGATGGGGCCACATGCTGTCTGTAGTTCAGCTTGCTCCTGGACGCCTGCGGGCGAGGACGCCCTCCGGCGGCTCCGGGCCGCGAACAGCTGCGGCCCTGCGCACCCTGCCCCGCGAACAGCTGCGGGTCAGGGCTGGGGTCGGCAAACCCCCGCCGCCCCCAGGGGCTACGCCCTTTTTTGACGGTCGGGCCTACGGCCCTCCCTTGTGCGGGGGGACACCCCCCGCAACGCCCCCCTCCAAAACCCGCGCTCCAGCCATGCGCCATTGTCGTTGCTATGCGGCGGCGGCTGCCAATCTAAGCTGTCAACTGCCGATGCAACGAATATGCCTGAATGGTGACAGGAATGAATCGTTGGTCAAACGTGGCAATGCAGATGGGGTGAATGGCATGAAAGCCGTGCTACAGCAATCTTGAAAATCCTTCAATCCTGATTCAGACAGCGGCTGCCCAAAAATCTTGGATGCACCCTCGCCCGGGAGTATGGAGCTCGGTTCACTGGCCAGCACCTAGCAACACGTACCGTCGGACAGCGAAATCCTGTTTGTTGGGGAAGCCACGACGGGGTTCGGGCTGTTGGTAAGTATTTGAGCACCTGATTGCGCGGGGGCAGGAGGAGGCGGTCAGCGTTCGCGATACTCCCCTTGAAACACCTCTCTGACGTGCCAGCTCGTGTAGTCTTCGTTGGGATAGTAAATCTGTCGCTGCGGGAAATTGAGCTTTTCGCCATGGAAGCGTATCAGCCATTCTTGAAAGCCCGCTGTACCGTGGGCGTCTTCGGATACGAGAATCTCCAGTTCGTTGGACAGAGTGAAGGCGCCACGGTCAAACAGCTTGTGGTGAAGCGAACAGAGCGCCAGCCCATTTACTTCTTCATCGGGTCCCCCGGCCTGATGCCATTTGATATGTGCGGCTTCTAGGGCGACGGGCTGAAGCCCCAGTCTCACATCAAAGCCGCATACGGCACAGCGATACTCGTAGGCTTTCAGGATATTTACCCGGAATTTCGGGTCGCGCCTCTGGCGAATGACGCCTTTGGCAGTCAACTCGATCCCGGCACTCTGTAAAATGTCTTCATGCCACGTGTCAGGGAAGTGCCCATCCAACAATCCCTGAATAACCTCGATTGCCAGCCGGGAGTCCCCCTGAAGTCGGCTAGCGATTTCCTCGGTAAATCCACCATGCACATTGTTGTCGATCAGGTCGGTCTTCCATGCGTCCCCACTTGCTGTTAGGCGAATCTTCTCGGCATCGGAAACCTCCCAGATCCCGTCGGTCTGGAGCCGCCAAAACGGGTACTGGGTTCCCTGGGCCGTCCGCCTGGGACCGTACGCGCCCAATAGCTCACCAAGTTTAGTGTCGATCTCGAAGTAAGGCAGCAGGCGTCCCTTACTACGCAGCAATTCTCCGATGGCAAGGATGACCAGAAGGGGCTTGTGCGGCGCCCGCGTCCCGTCCTTTCTCCACAAATTAAGCGTTCTGAATTTCTCAAGAACTGATTCTCTGTCCATAACTGTGCTCGCCGTTCTTGAAGTCTAGAGTAGGCTAGCTCAAATTCCGTCGGTGACGAGACATCCTAGGGGGAGTATACTTAAAGAGACTCGTTCTGTCGACGACCTATGAATTCAGCAAGAGGTCAAAAGCTTTTTGTGTTAAAATGAACCAACGGTCAGCATCTACTGAGGTCTTAGACCATGAGAATTTCCGGTGTATCAACCTTACATTTTATGAAAGTACGTTCATATTTGAATGAAGCGACTGGTCACATCAGAACAGGATTTGATTGCTCAAGAAACCATGAAACCAAAATACCCGAATTTTTGGCCGTCGACTTCTATTGCGGCGCGGGTGGAACAACCCGTGGACTCCTTGATGCGGGGGGTTACATTATCTGCGGCATTGACAATGATGAAAGCAACCGTATTACTTACCAAAGTAACAACCAGAACACTACGCTAGATGAAGCAGAACCAAGGTTCTTGGCTTATGATATGTTTCCAGCCCAGCCTGACTATCCCGAGGGACAACAGCAGGAAATTCGGGCTGAGTTAAAGGAGTTAATTCCCAAATACCGCTCTACCGCAGCCGAAGCACCTCTTTTGTTCGTCATTTGTGCACCATGCCAATCCTTTACCCGATTCATCCAGAGGAGGTTGACGGATGAACGAATCAAGAGGCGCGATCGAGACTTAAACTTGCTAACGCAGACACTTGGATTCATAGCGGAATTTCAACCCGAAATGGTTATTTCGGAGAACGTTGCCAGAATCAAGACTGGTCAGTACCGACACATTTGGAGTGACTTTGAAGTTCAGTTAAGAGACTTAGGATATTCCGTTGGTGAGGATAGAGTTTGCGCTTCCCGCTTCGGCGTACCCCAGTATCGCCGGCGCTCCGTAATGCTAGCACTGAAGAGCGAGAATGGGTACAAACAGACGTTTGCCCTGCCAGTTCCAGATCGGAACCCCGACGCTCCGACTTTCTCGGCCCGCGAGGCTATTGATCACTTTCCTGCGTTAGAAGCTGGTGGCCGATGCAAGGACACTTCCAATCACGTTTGCATGAATCTTTCTGAAATCAATCGGCATCGACTGATGTCAGTTAGACCGGGCGAACCCAATTGGGGATTCTCAGACACACAATTCGGCGACTTATCTTTACCTTGCCACAGTCGTCTCGCTGCTAAAGGCAATCAGGGATTCGGTGATTCGTATACTCGAATACATCCCGATCGCCCTGCTCCAACGCTAACTACCAGATTTAACAGCATTTCAAATGGAAGATTCGGACATTATGACGAAGGCCAGGTGCGTGGCCTGTCTTTACGCGAAGGTGCCACACTGCAGTCGTTTGAGGACAACTACGTATTTCATGGAGACAGCATGGGCGCGATCGCCAAAATGATCGGCAACGCGGTCCCGCCGAGGCTTGCGGCCTATATGGCAATGTGGCTCTTGAATCTGTGGAGAATTCAAGGTTTCAACGATCGAAACCGATAACTTGAGAAATCATGGGCGACTTTCTGACAAGGAAAGCCCGTTCAGTTCTGATGTCTCGTGTCAAGGGCCGCGATACTTCACCAGAACGGTATGTTCGCCAGGCTGTTTGGGCTGCAGGGTTTCGATATCGACTTCATGCTGGAGAGTTACCGGGCACTCCAGACTTAGTATTTCCTCGCTACCGAACGGTTGTGTTTGTACAAGGGTGTTTCTGGCACGGTCACAGTTGTCGAAAGGGACAGCGTAGGCCGGCTACAAATCGGGAATTCTGGAATCAAAAACTAGATGATAATGTAGCTCGGGACTCGGCTAACCAGGAAAGACTGAGAGAGTTAGGCTGGCACGTATTCCTGATTTGGGAATGCAGTCTGGAACAAGAGACGACCGCTCTATTGGCCCACCTTGTGACACTGCGGACGGCTTCTTCAAATGAGTAGGAAAAGCATGAGTTTTCAAGCGACGGCAAACGTGAACCAGGATACGTTTGATACGGTTCCATTTCGTATTCACCCTAGAGTCTTTACTGCCCTAGGTGAGAACCTAGTAACCGATGATTTCGTTGCTGTAATCGAATTAGTCAAGAATTCGTATGATGCTTTTGCGCGTAACGTAAGTCTTAGATTCTTTGAAGATTCAATTGAAGGGAAACAATTGGAAATCAAAGATGACGGGTTAGGAATGACCCGGGAGATCATAGAAGAGGCCTGGTGCACCGTTGCAACACCATATAAAGACAGACATCCTACAATTAGGAGGGGTGATAAGATTCGTCGAGTAGTCGGCGAAAAGGGTCTAGGGCGACTCTCGGCAGCCCGACTCGGGAACCAATTGCGAATGCTAACCAAGGCGGATTCGTCTCCCTGTTGGGAGGTCAATGTCGATTGGATGACAGTTTCAAGTGGGGAGGAGTTGTCAGATAGTGTCGTCAAAATTCGGGAGTTCAGCGGGTCCCCTCCCTTCGAAGGGACTGGGACTAGCCTCCTAATATCTGGACTTTCCAACCAGTGGGACGACGAACGGATTATAGAACTAGAAGAAGACCTCGCACGCTTAATCTCGCCCTTTTCGGAATTCAGTGACTTCAAGATAGTCCTTCGCAGATTCGGAGATGACGATACCGAAGAGATTGAGATTTCGTCCCCCGAGTTTCTGTCTCATCCGAAGTACAGTATAGGAGGAACAGTTGATGCCCATGGCAATGTCAAGGGAATCTATCGTTTTTCTCCTATTGCTACAGATGGAATCGCACGAAAGAAGAATGTGAGTAGCACTTGGGAAACCATTTGGGGTGACATAAAGGATAAGAATCTGCAATCCCGCTTTTCGATTGAAGGTGCTCGGTGCGGCCCCTTCTCATTTGAGATAAGGGCATGGGATATTGCAGGTGCCGACACGGGGGAAATATCCGAGGCATTTGATATACAGAGAAGCTTGATTCGAAATGCCATTAAAGCGCACAAAGGGATCTCCGTTTATCGGGACGGAGTACTCGTACTTCCGAAATCTGAAAACACCCGTGATTGGCTTGGGCTTGACTTACGACGCATTAGCAGAACGGGTACTCGCTTGAGTACCAGTCAGGTTGTTGGTTATGTCTCGATTTCTGCCGATGACAACCCCAAAATCAGAGATACTAGTGACCGAGAAGGTCTGACTTCATGTGTAGAATTGTCCGAGTTTGAGACGATTGTCATGACCCTCGTGGAGCTTCTTGAAGTTGGACGTCGTAGGGATCGTGGCCAGGACTTCCAAGAGGAGCCGATGGAAGACCTGCTTTCTAAGATTACCGCTGACCCTCTGATTGAACAGGTGGATTCTCTTGTGGAGGAGGGCGCCGAAGTGTCAGAGGTTATTCCATTGATGCATGAGTTCAATGACGCCCTCAATTCGACACGCGAGACGATAAAAAAAAGGTTCATTTATTACAGTCGTTTGGCGACAATCGGAACCATTGCGCAGATGTTGGTTCATGAAATCCGAAATCGTACGATTGCTATTGGTAGCGCATTGAAGTTTGTTAAGGGAATGGGGGCACTTTTTTTGACTGAAGATGGCGAAAAGCGGATTCGCGCCGCCGAGACATCAGTGAATATCTTAGAAGGCCTGGCAGACAGATTTGCCCCTCTCGCGAGTAGATCTTTCCGTCGCGGTCGCCGTATCGCCGTCTTGGAAGATCGAGTTAGAGACTGCGTAGCCATGCATCAGAGAGACATTCAAAGCAAAGGCATCCAAATCGTTATTCCAGACTCACATACAGTTGTATCCGTCGACCCAGGAGAATTGGACGCCATTATTTCAAACTTGATAACCAACGCGACATATTGGATGGGTGAAGTCCCACGAGAGAAAAGAGCATTGGAGTTTGTTATCAGGTCGAAAGATGATGGGAAGCGGGTTTGGCTCTTGGTCAACGATACAGGACCAGGAATTGACGACGAAGATGCTGAAAAAGTGTTCTGGCCGGGCCTAACGCGAAAGCCCGGAGGGATAGGAATGGGACTTACGGTTGCATCCGAGTTGGTTGCAGCGTACGGTGGAAAGATGATGATGCACCATCCTGGTAAACTAGGTGGAGCGTCGTTCGCCCTCGATTTGCCGGTGCTGAAAAAGTAGTAGGAGTGTTCTATGCTTAGTGTTCTGTTCGTCGAAGACGATGAGGAAGCCATCATTACGATTCTGGATCGGATTGACGAGGACGAAAGCGATATTGAACGCTGTGTATGCGATTTTCATGAAGCTGAGGAGAAAATTAGGTCACTGCGACCAGACATCGTGGTACTAGATCTTTTTGAGGGTCCCCTTTTGGAAGAGAACAACAGAGGATCCGAGCATTTAAATTTTATTTGGAAGAAACAGTTTTGCCCTGTTGTCGTCCACACAGGCCTTCCTGAGGCGTTGGAGGGATACGAGAACCCGTTTGTGCAGGTTCTAAAGAAGGGGCAAGATAGTTCAGGGAATGTACTCGAAGCCATTCGAAGTTTCGAACCACACGTTCGATCACTGAAAGAAATCGACGAACACATTAGGGAGTCTTTTGCATGCGCGCTGCGTGTCGTCGCACCATATGCGTTTGATACATTTGAGCAAGTTAAACAACGAAATGATGCAATTCTACGTGCCGGGAGACGACGCCTTGCAGCGTTAATGGACGAGTACACAGGGGAAGGGCAAGTGCTCGCCAGTTGGGAGCAATACCTTTGCCCGCCAATCTCCGAGGACATTTTACTGGGGGACATACTCATGGAAAATGACAGAGAGGGCACTGACCCCTCTATGTTCCGTGTGGTACTCTCTCCATCATGCGATCTCGTGTCCAGCGGAGGCCGTAAGCCCAAAGTAAGAGAGATCCTAGTTGCCAGGTGTTGCTCTACGAAAAAAAGCACTGAACTCATGGGCTGGGAGAACATAAGTCCCGGTAAGTTGAAGGACCGTCTTGACCCAATACTAAGTCGAGGCTATTCTGAAACCTTAGTGCCACTTCCTGCCCTAAAGAGTCGAATTCCTACAATGATGGTCAATCTTCGGGAGTTGGAATTGATTCCATTTGGTGACGTTGGATCCGAAAGTGTTCGCTTTCGACGCGTAGCTTCCTTAGATAGTCCTTTCCGAGAATTGGTTTCTTGGGCCTATTTGCAGGTTACTGGTAGGCCAGGTGTGCCGGATCGAGATCTAGAGTCTTGGCGCGACGAGATTGTGGACGATTACCAGAGTTAGCGTCGACAAATGTAGCTCTCTTATCCGATCCAGATTACATGGGGAAACCGGCCTGCTTCGGTCTGTACTGCCACTATTGTTCAAAAGAAAAGCACGTGACGGGAGTTCGATAGCATTTGCAGGGAGGCAGATGTTCAGCGTACTGCATTAGTCCTGAACTTTGAAGTGGGCCAAAAACTGAACCACAAGCTAAGGTGTATAATGGAGCAATTCACCCAGCCTGTGGAAGGTCAGAACGATGGTCAAGAAACGACGGCGGCACTCGGCGGACTTCAAGTTTCGGATTGCGCTGGAAGCGGCTGAAGGCAGCAAGAAGATGACCGATTGGCCACTGTAGCACGAGATTCATGACATTCTGATACGGGCCTTGAAACAGTATCTGCTTTAAGACGGACCTAGAGCATGCTGCATTCATGAAAGACCGCGTCAAAGTGTCGAATATCGCACACCGGACACATCCGTCCGAATGAACCTTTTTCCCGTCTCGTCATCTAGTCACAAGGGCCAGCCATATTGTTTATGATGTGCGGCGCTGCCGCACGTACAACCTGTAACACGCACAAAAAAACTTTTCGATAGGCTACCTCGTCGCTGCATTCCTACATCACTCCACATCCTGGAAGGGTGGCCACCCGATTGAGAATTCGTGACATACACGCTGCCATGTCGCGGCCCCAAGAACTCCAGCCCCAATCTCCTGTCGCTCCTGATCCGACCGGTGTGGCAGGCTAGACGCTAACTGATCATGCTGCAGGTGCTTTTCAGAGTCTCGTAACCACTTCTTCGGCACCGATAGCGGGTCACCAGTCTTTCCTTCGACCAGAAGTAAGCCCAGCACGACACGCCCCTCTGCAACTTCCCAAGCAGCGTCCATGTGGCGTATGAGTTGGGGGCTATATTGCATCCACTTCGTGTCGTTCGTCGGCAAGGGCTCCGTGCGTTTCCCCTCAACCACCAGGACGAGGGTGTCGGTTTCGAGATAAGCGTCGGGACGCGATTCGCCTTCAAGGACGAACCATTTTTTCCCCCGCTTACCCTCTTGCAGAAGGCGTAAGGCTTCGCGCAACACTTCAGGATCGCCGCAGGCTAGGGCTTTTCGCTTTTCTCGCGTCTTACCCTTATCACGGGACTTGGCTACCTGCTCTTTCGTGATATTGGGAACCAACCATTCAAGCAATTCCAGAGGGGGCGAGAGTGAGCATTCGTTCTGTCCCCACGAAGGTAGGTGATCCGGGATTAGCGCCCCGATATCTTGAGGCACAGTTGCAACATCTGCTCGTGTGCCTAGACGAATCAGGGGTTCTAGCCATAGTGTACCTGTGCAATCGGAATTCAGTAGATGATCGAACACTGGAACCACTCGCGTCTTCGTTGAGTCATACTTTCTCATTACGATACATACCTTGTTGACTAGGACTCTTGATTTGAATCTGGAGGTTAATGTAAGTGCAATTTGAAGCCAAGAGCGCCTTGTGCCATATTGGGTGATCTCGGCCCAAAAAATGAACAACAAGCGAAGGTGTATCAATGGAGCCGATCACCAAGCAAGTGGAGGGGCAGTTCAATGGTCTGGAAACGACGTCGACACACGGCGGCCTACAAGTTTCGCGATGCGCTGGAAGCGCTTGAAGGCAGCAAGACGATTGGCCAGTTATCGTGCGAAGACGAGATTCATGCCAATCTGATTACGGGCTTGGCAACTGCAACTGCAGGAAGACGGGCCCCGCGTCTTCGCTACGAACCGCGAGCGCAAACACCGGGAACAGGCGACGAATGGTCGATAGCCAGCATGCGACGCTCATTATACAGCGGCAGGGCGAACTGCTCGAGGTCAACCGTTCCTCCTTCTATTTTCAGGCGGCCCCGATTAAGCACTGAACCTGCAGTTGAAGCGCGCCTGTTCGCAAAACGGACGGTCCGCCGGCTTTGACGACCAATACCTGGGCACACCCTTTTCTGCGGCTAAGCTCAGATTGAACTGACCTCAATCAAGCCACCATTCTTTTCTTAGAGCGTCGATTAGGTTCTTCTGACGCCGTTCAAGGACCACAGGCGTCCACTCCTTTTCACTTACAACTTGGGTGGTAAGGGCAAAAGTTGCCACGCCCCCTTCGTGGAAATACTTTCTCTTCTTTTTGTAAAAGCTGTAATTCTGAGCGCTGGAATTCTTTCTGCGAGACAATAGGACTAAGTTTGCCAGCCTATCTGTCCATCTAATTCGCTCTGATTGCGAAAAGCTTTTGAACCATGCCGAACTTGGGTTCTGGGGCAATACGTGCTCAACTGTCACCATACTGGGATAATAATGAACTTCAGGATCAGCCATCAGGCAGTCCAGCCGCAATAGTAAAGGTCGCCGCACTCTTAATTGCGTGTATATCGGACCTTCCAACACTTCCATAGTTTCAGACTTCTCGTCTTCAGCAAGCTGAAGAGGTGAGTTCGCTTCATAAAGGCCTTCGTCTTTCTCGATCAAATCAAGGACGTCGGCATACCTGGCGATGCGTTGATTGATGTTCTTCCTCAGGATAAACATACCGTATGCTAGCCGCTCTAGGTATTGGAAAAACCGGCTGAGAACTGCAGAATTGGTCCGATTGTGTTTGAGCATCACTAATGAAGGTGGAATCCAATCGAAGTTGTCCAGTCTATTTAGGTAGCGCAGTCGTCTGTTTACACTTTCGGCATTGGTCCCGTTGAATGAGGAACCGACAATTGCTTCATAGGCGTCCGCAAAAGGTTCAAGCACTTCATCAATGAAGCACTCTCCCTTGACTTTACTTAAGACATTTTCCTGAATCTCCTGCTGTAGGGTCCCGCGCATTTTATTTTTCATAAAAGTCATACGTATATGTGCGAAGAGGTCTCTAAATCTGTCCCGGCCTAGATCTTCTTCCATCTTTACCCACTTTTCCGCGTATTGAGGACGGTATTCCTCTGCTATGTCACCAATGATATTCGCCTTCAATATGTCTGTTGGTGACAGATCGAGCCCCCTGTCATTCAACACTGAAAAGATTCGGTATGCCGAACTCTGATCGAAAGCAGAGACGACAACGAGAAAGCAACGTTGGACAAGAAACTGTATGAGTGAATTGCGGCGATCATCACAATATTGTGAACTTGAAAGCCTTTTCTCTATATATCCTGCGTTTTCAAACATTCTCTTTTGGCTATCCGTCATGGTTGCAGGCGGATCTTTGAGAAGGCGGGACAAGCCGTCATCTTCCTGTATGTATTTTCGAAAGAACGTTGCATCCGACTTCTGGACAGTAAGACGGTATTCTCCTACTATTCCCCTAGCTATGTCGTTGCTGGCTCGGATACAATTGGTCAATGAGGACTGAAACTCACTGTTCTCGGAAAGATTTCGTAACACGCTAATTAGAATTGTGAGTGTCGTAATCCGCTGCTGGCCGTCAACGATTTGGGATCTTATCTCATGAGTTGCTTCTTCAGGTCCTTGGATAATTACAATGCTTCCGAGGAAATAGGGCGGTTTTTGTTGAATGTTAACTCCATCGTCCATCGCGAATTCTAGATCATCAAGCAAATCATTTACCTGTTCAGTAGTCCAAGTATATGGACGCTGAAAGTCAGGTATTTCGAAACGAAAAGTATTTGAGAATATTACTCCCAAGTTCCGTTCTTTAGCTTCGATTTTTTCTGACATTGCCATTTCCTCCTAGTTTGTCGCGTGAAGTGGGCCCCCAAACTGGACCAATAACTAAGGTGTAAATAGGAGCGAGCTGCCTAGCCTGAGGAAGGGTAAAACGATGGTCGAAAAACGGCGGCAACACACGGTAGGTCTCCAATTTCCCGGTTGCACTGGAGGCGCCGGAAGACTGAAAAGGATACCGTTGGAGCGCAACTGTGCCGCGAAACGTCGTGCGGCCTCTTCCCACTTGTGGCACTCCAAAAGCGAGACTGGTCATTGTCTTGCAACCACTCTCCTTGGCGGGGAGAGCAAAACTACACACTACTTACACTAGGTGGATCAAGCCCAAACAACGAGAAAAGCTCCTCTCCGCTAAACCTCGCCGAAAGGTTGAGTGATACGTCGTCAATAAGCTCATCGAACAACCTCTGTTTACGTTCCAGAATCCGGTCAATCCGTTCCTCGATAGTACCCTCGCACGAGTACTTAATCACGTTTACTTTGACTGTCTGCCCCATGCGGTGAGCGCGATCTTCCGCCTGTCTTTCAACGGCCGGGTTCCACCAGCGATCCAGATGGAACACGTAGGACGCCTCCTGAAGATTCAAACCTAAGCCCCCTGCCCGCAGGGAGATGACCATGGCCTTATGATCGTCACGACTTTTAAATCGCTCGATCGCAACTGAACGCTCCTCCAACGGCATGTCTCCCGTCAACATGACTGGGTTGAACTCTCGCAGGAATTCAGTTGCTGCCTGTACTCCGAACATTTCGGTCGTATACTGAGAAAAGACAAGCGCCTTATGTCCTTGCACCGATAACTGTTCCAGTCGCACCTTGATGTCGTCGAGCTTGCTCGACTCGCCAGTTACGGGGTCGAAATTGCAGATCTGCTTCAACCGCGTTATTAGTTCAAGCACATGCCGCACTCTGACTTCGGCGCCGAGGGACTTAAGATAAACGATTCCTTCCTCTTCGGCCTTCTTATAGCTGGCCTCTTGTTTAGAACCCAACTCAATCGCCAGTTTGGTCTCCAGTTTCGGCGGGAGGTCACTTAGGACATCATTTTTTTTGCGACGTAGTTGGACTTCCTTGTGGCGGTTTAGTAATTCTCTTCCCGGAAAATATCGTTTGGACGGACTCATCCCATCGTGATCGATAAATTCTATAATCGAAGCCAACTCTTCTTCGTTATTCTCGATAGGCGTGCCGGTCAACGCCCATGACCTCACCCTCTGTAGACTCTTGACCGCGTCGCTCGTATCGTTACGATTCTTGATTCGCTGTGCTTCGTCAGCCACGACTACATCCCACATGCGCCAAGATGGGCGCATCATTTCAACGAGCCTGCTAGCATCTTGGCGTAGTACGCCGTAGCTAACCAGCTTGACGTCTGTCTGTGCCAACCACTGCCAATTGCGGTCGTGTGCCGGTCCACGAACAATAATGGCGGAAAATTCCGGGGCCCATTTTGTAATCTCCCGACGCCATTGGTTCAATACGCTGGCCGGCGCGATGACAAGGCACGATTCTATCTCTTCGCGCGCGCGCAGAATCCGCATTGCCGCGATTGCCTGTATAGTTTTGCCAAGTCCCATGTCGTCTGCCAAGAGCAACTGATTCATTTCCAACAATGCGTGCACGCCATCAATCTGAAATGGCATCAATTTTCCTGGCCACTCCATTTGCGAGACCCAAGGCGCGGGTAAAGGACTTTGTTCGTTCCAGCCATCGTCCTGACCTAACTCCAGCAACTCCCAAAGGTGCTCCGCAGGAGGGTAACTCCTCTCATTCTCGACCTCAGGCCGACAAAGATTTACAACTGTGTTCAAGCCGGTGAAAGTGGTAATGCCGCGAACGCGTCTGTACTCGAACGCTTTGCTCAGGCAATTCGCAGCACGGGCGAAGGCTTCAAAGGGGTCGTCCCTCCGCATTATCCTATCGAGAGACTGATATGCTCTCGTGCCTTCTTGGGGTTGTTCTGCCGCCCACATTAAGTGTGGGGCACTCTCACTACTAAAATTGACGCGGCAGAAGGGAAGCCTCACCCGCAGAGCTTCGTTAACTATCCATAGCGGAATCTCGTCTGCAAGGCCGAGAATCAGCTTCGGTGACCCCGTTGCTGACTTCAAGAGGGATTTAATGAGGGAAAACACCGCCGCCTGACGCCAGTCCACCGTATCTGAATGGGAAGAGGATTGGGAGCTGAGGTCAGCGCGAGTAAACGAAAAACTCAGAGGATCACCAAGGCTAGACGTTTCAAACAGCGCGGCCCGAATCCCGTCACCCTCCTCTTCGGCAACAAATCGAAGCCAAGCTACCGAATCGTCGATGTGGGGCTCGGTCAAATCATCGAAGGAGATGGGCATCATCGACCTTATTCAACATCACCTTCACGGGCTGGGGATTCCAGATCTCTATTTTCTTCATAGGAAGTGGTAAATTCGTGAGCCTCTGTCTCAGGTCTGGAATCTGGCCTGAGCCTCAACAGGTCCCACTCGTTGATGGCACGACGTACTTGATAGCGCATCCGCCCATAGATCCCCGCCCCCTCTACCTTCGCGTCGATCGGGGGTGCCTCCCAACTGTATGCGTCGCTATACAAGTTTCGAAGCTTCTCTACGGTAGCGGTCACGTCGTCACTTTCGGGTGGTCTAAGAGGCATGCACTGCCGTTCCAACATATGCATACCGGTCTCCGCGCGACCAGCGATACTATTGTATCTCTGATTAGCTTCCATCTTCGGTCTGATATAGTCGTGATCCTTTCTCAATCCGTCAGGACTGATAATTGCGGAGGCGAAGTCATCCGTTACTGAGCCGACCATGACAAGGCCTGGATAGGTTTCCCCGGCAGCTTGTCCCATCCAACGGGCCACTTCAGCATATGATCGTCCCCTTTGTAATAGTGAGTATGACCCGACCAACTCGATCTCGTCCAGCAAAACAACCCACCCTCTATATCTAGCTCCCTTGATTAACTCTAAGGCGAAGCGCAGACGTTGAGGCGGCAGATCAGCGGCTTTAGGCATCCCAAATTTATAGTTCTGCAACTGGTCAATCTGGCGTAAACCAGTTGTTATTTTGGACTTTAGAATTCGGTCTCCTGCCCAGAATGCCTCGATATCGCCACTGAGTTCAAGATCCCTTAGTCTTTCATATACGAGCAGACTTGCCGGAAAAATGGGATTTATTTCGCCTTGTGCGGCGGCCTGGTCTGCCCATCTGAAGAACGATGCGAATTCTCTCGAGTCAGGTTTTAGAGTTAGACCTAATTCTTCAATAAGTCGGCCGCTGCGGTCGGGTAAACGCCCATTTTCCATGGCCGAGATGAATACCTTCCCGAGGTCATATAGGGGTGTTTCTTTACTGATCGCCACCTTGCTACAGACGTAATTTCGCTCAAGAGCTAGGTTTTCCAAATGCGCCAGTAAGTGAGACTTTCCCGAGCCGAAGTCACCTGAAACCAACATACCTTGAGCCTTGTGGTCCGAATTGTCGGAATCTTTAGCCCCGTTCAGCATTCCGGTGAAGCGATCCTCTACGTGCGGTTGGTTGCAGCCCAATAGTCGCACAGCGGCCCGATTGGGAACACCGCTCCGCAAAGCTTCTAGCGCCAGTCGGTTAGCCACCATTGACTTGCTGCCATCACTTAACGACATGAGAAGTCTCCTTACCCCAGCCGGACCAGGGCTGCAACCGGATTAATAAGGTTTCTGTCGCGAACATCATCCATTATCCTGGTTTGTAACGCAGAGTAGATTCTCCATCCTCTCGCCGACTGGTCATCGATAAAATCGTAGTTGGTCACTACAACCATCAATGTTGCCGCCAGCCGATCCACATCGTCAATGAACTCACGGAGCAACTCATAGTGATCCATGGTCATTGGCCGAGTGTAATACCGCATACCGTCTCTGGGATTTTTTGCCAGAGTGACTCGTGAATTTTCCAACACAAGAGCAGTCCCAGCGTGACCCACATGCCGCACCCAGTATAGGGCCGACTCTATATAATGTCGTGCCGTTGTACGGTTGATACTAGTGCGGATGGCAAAAGGACGAACATTGCTGATTCGCGTGTTAACTCCGGTGAGCCAGTCGAGTATCGGCTGCTCGGACTTTCCTGCGTCCAGGCTTGTGCAGAGTCGAGTCATGGCGACCTTAAAGTCTCTCGCCATTTTCTGGTTTGTCGCGACTCTCTTAATTATGTCTGGTCTAATTTCCTGGAGTACGAATCTCGCTTCAATGTTGTTGGCAAGGGCCAGAGAGTCGTAGATATTGGTTGCAGCGTCTGCAGATGCAACGCCTTCGACACTGAAACCTCTTTCTTCGGCGAGTTTCCGGACCATCCGGCTTGCCAAAAGGGGCCAGTCAATCTGTTTGGCCAATGCAAAGAAAATGTCCTGCGGCATATGAACACGACTTGTGAATGCGTCCAACTCCACGAATATGTAATCCAGCTCTTCGCACCGCGCCTTAAGCGAAGTATAGAGTTCAGGTTTCCTCTCCTCAGGAGTGACCGCGAATTTGACAGATGCCCCTCCGTCTTTTATGAACGTGGACAAATACTCACTGTCTATGAATCCCAGCCACTCCTGAATTGGGATGGTGTTCGACATTAAACATCCTCCCTAAACCTTAAGCCATAGTATTCAACGCCCTGTCCTTCCGGTCCTACAAAGGTAAACAGATCGTTGGATTTTCGGCGTGTCCCTGTTGAGGAAGGGAAGGAAACTGTAGCGCCTTTGCGCGTTCGGCGTGGTCCTTTTGCATCAAGCATGTAAATGTCCCTCGCAAAGTCGCTGCGGTCGTACTCGCGGTCGGCGCCAGGCAGGGCAGTAATGAGCCTATAAATCTTTATCAAAGGTACGACGATCCCAGTACTCTTCATTAGACGCCCAGAATCCTCTCTGCTCAATAAGTCGGAGTAAACTGCATAGAGAGATTCAATGAACCTTTCTGATGAAAAACCGCTGGTCTTTGTCTGATTCTTAAGAAGCAATTCCGCCAAGTGAGTCGGTCGAATAGCAGAATTCTTCGTCCTATCAACCCTAACTGCGTTCTCACGCGGGAGTACGCGCAAAACAGAAGGGTAGGAAAACACATTTCCATCACGTTCGTACACCTTGAGGCCAACATCGGCAGCGGCGACCCGGAGCTCATCTGTATATCGTTCATCGAGGTACCGTTCCACCTCCTCGTCCGAAAGAGGCCAAGATGATGCCGAGTTGCGCACTTCTTGCTGTAGAACGCTAAGGGCCTCGGTAAGCCTCTTTTGTGCTCTCTTTATCGCTGAAATGTTTCCTGCCTTGGCGGCCCGCTCTAGCGCCCGGGCCTGCGTGGTCAGTCCTCTTGCTGCTTTGAGCGCTGACTCCGCGGCTCTTTCGGTATCGCTGAAAGCCTGTTCCAAACTGTTCACTTATGTTTCTCCTGGAGTTTGTATTTCATGTGGCACAGAAGCCCATTACGGATGTCCCAATCGCAATGTCAAACGAAAGGGCCAAAGTGTGCAACCTGGATTCTCAGTTGTTCCCATAGGGTCGACAATGAATCTAGGAAGGTGCATGGGGCACATTGTAAACCTAAGGGAGATTTGATTGTGTTGGGTGCAGATGACCAGAATCAATGGAAGGCACACCGCTTTCTTAGGAGCGCACCGATTCTGGAAGTAAAGTTACAGGGGGGCTAACGCAGCTTAGAGTTCACGAAAGTCCCCTTGAAAAACCTCTTTGACATGCCAGGAAATGAACTTCTCGTCCGGGTAAAAGGATTGCCTCTGAGGGAATTTGAGCTGCTGGCCGTGGAAGCGCATCAGCCACTCCTGGAAGCCCTCCGAACCGTTTGCTTCATCAGAAAACATTATATGAAGTTGCTCGGACAAGGAAAAGGCGCCGCGATCAAAAAGTCTCTGGTGGAGCACGCATAGCGCTAGCCCATTCGTTTCTGTGTCGGGCCCTCCGGCTTGTTGCCATTTGATATGCGCGGCTTCCAGCGCAACAGGCTGATAGCGCAACCGTACATCGAAGCCGCACACTGCACATCTGTATTCATAGGCTTTCAGGACATTCGCCAGAAAGTTGGAGTCGCGCCTGCTACTAACACCACCGCTCGCAAAGGGCAACTCTATTTCGACAGCCTTCAGAATGTCTTCGTGGATTGAGGACGGAAAATTCGCGTCCAGCATCCCCTGGGCGATTGCTAACGCCAAATCGGGATCGTCTTGAAGTTGACGAGCAATATCTTCGGTGAAACCCCCGGAAATCTCATACACATCAAGATCGCTTTTTCTGGCATCCCCGCCAGGTGTCTGACTCACCAAATACGCTTCGGGAATCTCCCAGACCCCGTCGTTCTGCAGCCGCCAAAAAGGGAGTTGTGTTTGGTAGTTCTGCCTTTTCGGCCCAAATTCTCGCAAAAGATTCCCGAGTTTCTCGTCTACTTCAGAATAGGGAATTAGCCGATCCTCACCTTGAAGAAGCTTGCCGATCGCAAACAGAACCAGCAGAGGCTTATGAGGCGCTCTCTCGCCACCCCTCTGCCATACATTCAAGGTCTCAAATTTTCGAGCAATCTCGTCCCTATCCATCTATCATGGAATACCGTGCTGAGGAACTCGGGAAACAGATAGCCAGCGCGAAATGGAGAAATGCTAGCGGAGAACGTGTAAGGCGGCGATTGTACCATATTCGGTTACTTCAGTCCAATACTGTGACTTCCGCCTCCCCACTCTCCCCAAAATCAGAAAAAATGCACCTAAATTGGTCACAAAACAGTCGCATTCCGCACAGCGCACAGCCCGCTACACCACCCGGCCCATCACCCACAAAACGAAAAGAACGCAAGCCACATCTGCCCACACCACCCAATCCAAAAATCCCCAATTTCACCCAAAAAACACACCAAATCCGTGATATACTACCCTTGACAAAACACCCACCCATCACAGAACCGCCCAGCACCGCCACAACAAACCAATGCCCATCCACCCCCAAACCCAACCACACAAACGCCAAAAAAAAGAAAACCCCACGACCTGGATCGACCTGGATCGACTTGGATCGACCTGACCCGACATTAACCGTCCAGACACGACACTCTGCCCCCCAACCGCCAGATGACCGGAGTGAGTCTGGCGTCCGCGTAAGTCGTAGTGAACTTGCCAGAACCGGGAACAGACTCCAGAAGCGGAAAAACTGATGCAAAAGCGTAACAACAAAAAAGGGCTAGAAAAAAATATCGCCCGCTTTGACTCGACTTATACCTACCTGACCCGACATGAGACGACATGAGACGACCGATCACGTCCCACCATACCACCGTCCGTACAACTCTTGTACATATCTCGTTAGACCTCATACGCGCCCACGTGCACCAGCGAAGCCCTCATCACAGCCCAACAAACAATTCTCATGAACGGTAGTTCAGACATCATGCAAACACTCGTAAACGCTCATAAACTCTCGTCCAACACACAGACGAGAAAACCTGCGACCCACCTTCAAGATGAATCTGACTCAAACGATCCACTATGAATGAAATGCTCGCATCAGCCCCCAAGGTATTTGCGTCTCATCTGAATTCCGTCTTTTCCTCCGATGCTGGTCTGTTCCTGACTTCCCCCCTCAGCCACTGGAGCATCAGGAACTCAGTCCACCGGTTCTTGGATGAGGACGACAGTCGCATCCGTCAAGGCCATGCGCACCACAATATGGCCGTCTTGCGCCGCTTGGCTTTCAACCTTCTACGCAGAGGGAACAGCGTCCAAATCGGTATTTCTGCCACACGTAAACGAGCCGGTTGGAAAACTGACTATCTCCCAAAAATTCTCTCCCAACAATATGCGTACGCCCTGCACCCACCCCCAAGATTGTGCACAATCCGCACCCATCGTGTACACTACCCTCAACTCCTCAAAATAGCGTCCAACAGTTCATCCGAACTGTGCCATAAAAAAACTCATCACCCTCACAACCGCACAGGAGTAAAGAAAGTTTGCACGACGTATCCACACTTTCTCGATTCTAGCCGCGCTCCTCGCCCTATTCGTCATGACCGCCTGTGTCCCTGCTGACACCGGCGGCGCCCAATCCAGCGACATGGCCGCCGACGAAATGGCCGAGCCGGCCGCAGAAGGCTACCCCGATGAAATGATCATCGGCATGGGCGCCCTGCCCGTCACCCTCGTGGGCAACACCGTCCCATCCCTCCAGTCCCGCATCTTCTCCAAACTGCTGTACGAGACCCTGGCCGTCCTCAACGAAGAGACCGGCGCCATCGACCCCGTCCTGCTCGATTCCATGGAGCTGGTCGACGATGTCACCGTTCGCATCGTCATCAAGCAGGGCATCGAATTCCACAACGGCGAAATTCTCACCGCGCCCGGCCTTGCCAAGAGCTTCGAACTGCTCAGGGACGCCGACCCGCAGAAATTCACCTGGTCCTTCCGCCAGCTCAACGACTACGAGTCCTACGAAGTCATCGACGACTACACCATGGAGTTCACGCTCATCGAACCGATCGATCGCTGGGCCAATCTCTTCGCCAACCACATGCCGCTCGCGCCCGACCACCTCGAAGCCGTCGGCCTTGACGGCTACATCGAAGACCCGGTCGGCACCGGCCCCTACAAGTTCTCCTCCTGGCAGCGCGACAGCTACATCACCCTCGAGCGCTGGGATGATTTCCCCGGCGACCTGCCCGTTATCGAAACGGTCACCTTCCGCCACATGCCCGAATCCGCAGTGCGCGTCGCCGCGCTCAGGAGCGGTGAGATCCACGTCGCCGCCCACGTGCCCCCGGACCAGATCGAAAGCCTGACCGCCGACGGCTTCGAGCTCTACGCCGGTGACAGCATGCAGAGCATGTACGTCGGCATCAACATCTACGGCCGCAACGAAATCCTGAATGACGTGCGCGTGCGCCAGGCCATGCTCTACTCCGTCGACCTCGACGGCATGTGGAACACCATCGCCGGCGGCTTCGGCGCCAAGCTCGACTGCCAGATCGTCGCCCCCGGCGGCTTCGGCTACAACCCCGACGTCCAGACCTATCCCTACGATCCCGCCAAGGCCAAAGAGCTGCTCGCAGAGGCCGGCTACCCCGACGGCTTCACCATCACAGGCTCCGCCACCAGCGGCCGCTACTTCCGCGACCGTACCTTCATGGAAGCCCTCGCCGCCCAGTGGGCCCAGGTCGGCATCATCGTCGAGATGGAGTACCCCGAATCCTCCGTCTGGCTGCAGGAACTGATCGACCAGACCCTGCCGCCCATCATGAACATCGGCCTCAACTGGTATCTCGCCGACAATACAACCTCCATGTGGGGCCCAGTAGGCGATACCTCTCCGGATCCCGAGTTCCTGGAAATGACGGCCGCCAAGCGCGTCATCGGCGACCCGGTCGAGCGCGAGGCCGTAGTCAAAGATATCGCCGCCTACATCTGCGACAACGCACAGGCCCTGCACGCATACACCATCCCAGCCCTGTATGCGCTCAGCCCCAACCTGCCCGAACTGTCCTTCAGCAAGTCGTTTGAAATCTTAGTCCCGTCTGAATAGGGAACACCGAGGAAAGAGTTAAGAGCAGTGAGACAGGTTGCCGCCGGCTCCAGGTTTGGACACCCGGCGGCAACCTGGCAAGAAGAGAAGTGAGGGGTATTCCCGCTCCTCACGCCTCTTTCCTCACTCCTCGCCGTCAACATGCGAGCTTTCGTCATCCGCCGCCTGCTGCAGGCGGTTCTTGTCATATTCCTGGTCGTTACGCTGGTCTTCTTCCTGATCCGCGTGTCCGGCGATCCCGCCAGCCTCGGCGTCAACCTCGACCCCAACCGCGATCCCGAAGAAATCCAGGAGGAATACCAGGAGATCCGCCGCAAGATGGGGCTGGACAAGCATCCCATCATCCAATACGTCGTCTTCTGGCAAAAAACGCTGCAGCTCGACTTCGGCTACTCATTCCGCTACGGCGTGCCCACCACCCGCGTGGTCTTCGAGCGGCTGCCCAACAGTCTGCGCCTCGGAGGCGCCGCCGTCGTCCTCGGCATTGCCCTCGGCCTGCCCCTCGGTATTCTCGCCGCGCTGCGCCGGGGCACCATGATCGACACCGCCGCCACCATGGGCGCAGTCCTCGGCATCGTCACGCCGCAGTTCTTCCTCGCAATCGTTCTGATCCTGATCTTTTCCGTCCAGCTCAGGCTCTTGCCAACCTCCGGCGTCGGCACCTGGAAACATCTGATCCTGCCCGCCGTGACCCTCTCCACCGGCCTCATCGCCACCGTCGCCCGCATCGCCCGTTCCGGCATGC
This sequence comes from Caldilineaceae bacterium, assembly GCA_965221345.1. Taxonomy (GTDB): domain Bacteria; phylum Chloroflexota; class Anaerolineae; order Caldilineales; family Caldilineaceae; genus Bin5. The sequence goes on along the minus strand of CBDCSD010000002.1, from coordinate 785,800 downwards.
TCGAAGCCCTCGGCCAGGACTACGTCCGCACCGCCCGCGCCAAAGGCCTCGGCGAGCGCGCCGTCGTCTTCGGCCATGCCCTGCGCAACGGCAGCCTGTCCGTCATCACCGTCACGCTCTCATCCCTGCCGCATCTCATCGGCACCGTCGTCGTCGTCGAAGTCGTCTTCTCATGGCCCGGCGTCGGCAACCTCATGGCCCAGTCCGTCATGGCCCGCGACTATCCCGTCGTCTTTCTCGACGTCATTCTCTTCTCCGTCCTGACCGTCGTCACATTCCTGGTCATGGACATCGTCTACGTCATGGTCGATCCCCGCGTCCGCCACCACTGACGCCCTCGACCCGTCCATCGTCAACGCCGGAGCAAACAGCATTTCCGCCATGACCAATCTCGTGACCCTGAGCCAGGCAAGAGTAGCGGGTTCTCGCTATCCACTAGCCACTCTTCACTATCCACTGCAGTTTGGCGGTCGGCCGCAAGCGGCCTCCCTTGTGCGGGGGGACACCCCCCGCAACGCCCCCCTCCAAAAACACGCCCAGCCGCCCGGATGCCTCCAAGCCAGCAGGTGCGCCCGCGACCGAATGCGTCCCGCCAAGTCCCGAACTGTACCAACGATCGCGAGCGAGCCATCGAAGGTCCAACACGCAACGCCAATGCCATCAAGAACGTGCTACATCCGTCCTGAAAATCCTGCTTCAGACAGTAAGCACACTGGACATGGCTTGGATGTCGCTGAAATTTGGAGAGTCCCGTTCAACATGAGTCTTACGTACGAAGCCTGCGGGCAGAATTGGACTGTCTCCCGCGAAATTCTCTTGGTAGACGACCATGATCCGCCTCAATCCCAAAGGGCCTCCTTCGTGGATCCAAAAGGGGCGTTTTCTGGCCCCTGCGCCAACTTCGGTAGGGGCGCCCCTTGTGGGTGCCCTGGTACTCGCGCCCAATCTGGACCGCACCTCAAAGCGGCCCATCGTGGACAGAAAGGTGTTCTTCGCGTCCCTTAGCGACCCTTCGCGGATGAAAAGGTGTTCTCCGTGGCCTTCAGCGGCCCTTCGTGGACAAAAAGGTTTTGAACCTGCAAATCTCAGTTCATACAAACGTGAACTTGCCCTGTAAACTCTGATGACAACACTTCCCGAACAACGACACATCCTCTCCCGCAGCCCGCACCGGAGCCTATGGGGCGAAGCCTGGACGCATCGACAAGGTATCGTCGGCAGCTTCCTCCTGTTCGTTTTCGCTTTCATGGCGATCTTCGGCCCCCTGCTGGCCCCCCATGACCCCATCGCCATCGACCTGAGCAACCCGTTCGCCGAGCCGGCCTGGCTCGACCTGGAGAACGGCACCGGCATCATGGGCACCGACAATATTGGCCGCGACGTGTTCAGCCGCGTCCTCGTCGGTTCGCGCATCTCTCTCCTGATTGGCACAAGCGCTACCATTATCGGACTGGTCACCGGCATCGTCATGGGGCTGATCGCAGGCTACCGCGGCGGCCTCGCCGGCGACATCATCATGCGCGTCGCCGACACCCAGACCGCGATCCCCTTTCTTGTCCTGCTTATCGCCGCAGTCGCCTTTATCGGCGGCGGGCTTCTCAATATCATCCTCTTCCTGGGGATCGGAGCCTGGGTCGGCTATGCCCGCCTGATACGCGGCGAGGTGCTCAGCATCCGCGAGCGGGATTTTGTCGAGGCCGCGCGCGCCATCGGCGCCAATGATACGCGCATCATGTTCCGCCACATCCTTCCCAATGCGGTCGCGCCCGTCATCGTCACCGCCACCCTCTCGTTCGGCGCGATGATCCTCACCGAGTCCGCCCTCAGCTTCCTCGGCTTCGGCGTATCCACCCTGATCCCGACCTGGGGCAAGATGGTCGCCGACGCCCGCGACTACATCACAACGGCATGGTATCCCAGCGTCTTCCCTGCCCTCGCCATCATGCTCGTCGTCCTCGGCGCCAACCTCCTCGGCGACTGGCTGCGCGATATCCTCGACCCCCGCCTGCGCGGCCGCCAAAATTGAACCGGCTTGGCAGAGTCCCCAACCGAAGACCGGCGTTCGAATTCGCCAGCGCCTCGCCCGCTCTGCCGGCATTCACAAGCGCCGGGTCCCGTCTGGGATTTGCTTTGCCATGCTCTTCCCATATACAGCTTTCCCTTTGGTGCTTTTGCCGCTACAATCGGGGCATTCGCTGGAGACGGAGTGTATGCTCAGATCCGCAGAAAGTCTCGCACAGAATAGCTCTGGGGAATTACTTACATAACTGCACAATGCCGGGATCGGGTGGGGGGTAAGACACCGGGCAGAGACGCTGAGAGGCGTTCCAAGCGACTCTTTCGCGTGTTCAGGCACGGGTTAACCTTGCACTTCAAGCCTGCTATAGAGCAATGGAGGGAGAAATTATGTCTGCAAATCATCGTATCTCTACCTGGGCGATCGTCACGATTGCCGTCCTGTTGCTCGCCGCCTGCAATCCTATACCTGCTGAACCCGAATTGCCTATCAGCGTTCTCACGCGCGCGGCCCCCCTGTTATCGATCCACAACCCGCTGGTGATCCCAATCGGAGACACGCCCGCATCCTCAGGAGGACCGTTCTATGGCTGGCCGGGGGTCGAGATCGAGAGACACGGCTTGACGATTTTCTATCCACATGGGTGGCTCTTCGCCTCCTCACAAGAGGAACTCCTCTCGCTCTGCCCGCACTTGGGCGACGCGGCCATGGCCGATGCTTTCCTCGAGGAGAGGACGAGCTACGTCGATTCGCTGACGCCGGCGGGGCTGGAGCATCTTTTTGCCGGTGCGGGTTTCTCCTTCGACCCGAACTCCCCGCCGGTAGGCACCAACGGCTTTCATCTCCTCGCCGTCCCCAGCGAGGGCCGCACCCTGAAGGCGTATGCGCAACAGCTGACCGACCAACTGGAAGCGTCCGGGCTTGCCGCGGTGGTGAGCGTTGAAGTCGGCCCCGGTCTGCGGCCCTGGGCGGAGGAGACAGCGTCGATCCGGTACCGGATCGACGGTATGCGGGCCTTCGGCGAGCGGGTTGTCACCATTCCGGACGCGGATGTGGTCGGCCGGCAGATCGTCCTGCTTTCTCCGGACGGCGCGACCTTTCTTACGGTTACGTTCGACGCATGGGGCGAGTATTCCGGATGGTCGGAGCGGCTGTTGCTTGAGGTCGTGCGGCGGGTCCAGTGGGTGGAAAATCCTGCCTACGAGCCCCCGCCCGGGCCGACCGTGACGCTCAATAACAACATGAATGTGCGCGCGGGGCCGGGCACGGATCATCCGATCATCGGCAATGCGACAGCCGGGCAGCAGTACGCCGCCATCAGCAGCAACGCGGCCGGCGACTGGTGGCAGATCGAGTACAACGGTCGACTGGCTTGGCTCTCCGGCGCCTATGTGACCCCGTCCGCGGACGCGGCAAACGCGCCGCCGGCGGATCGCTCCGGTTGGTTGACGTATGACGACGATGCACGCGGTCTGTCGTTGTCCTATCCGCCGGGATGGCGCTACCTCGATCCGGCGCGGCCCACCCAGGCCGACCTGGCGCTCTTCTCCGCAGCCAAAAGGCACGGCAGTGAGCAGGTCGATGTCGCGGGGATGGGACAACTGGTGTCGGAAATGAGCGTCCGGCGCGACGACGCCGTGATTGGCCTGGGTCTCCAGTCCGGCCAGGCGGATGGCGCGGCCAGCAACTTCATGCTCGTCTTTTCTTTCGCAGTCGAGGGGCTGAGCCTGGAACGCTACGCGCAGGTGGCCGCCGGGCACACCTACAGTTTGGAGCCCGCCCGCGTTGAACTGGCGCAGGGGCTGAGGCCGGCGGGCGAAGAGGTGGTATCGATCCGTTACCGCGAGCACGTAACCAATAGCGAAGTCTGGCAGGTCTGCTTGCTGTCCCCGGAGGGTGAGACGTTTATCGTGCTTGCGTTCAGCGTTCACAGCGACGAATTCGCGGCGCTGGAACCGCTGCTGACCGAAATCGTGCAACGGCTGCGTTGGATCGACAGCACTGGCTAGCTTCTCGAAACTGCCGACGGCTCGTCCGCGGGGCCGGTCGCCGCCATCAACGGAAAGATGAACGTCCGCAGTGGACCGGGTATGGACTCTGCCAAAATCGGCCGCATGTAGGCGAACTGCTTTCATCGTTGCACTGGCGATCCTCCTGCGGGCGGCAACTGTCGAACTGTACAAGGAAGAAATCTTTGCAAGGCCATACCGCTCCTACGCCTTCTTCAGCTTGCCGGCACGGGCCCTGCTACCGGCTGTCCTCCCCTCGATGACATCTTGGGAACAACGAGGTGAGAAAACGCGGGTCGGTATCATCGTGCTGATGGTCGTGAGGATCAATCCGTTAATGCGGACTGTGGATTTGCTGCGCATGAACAAAACCTGTGAAAGGCTGGGCTTCTACACCTACGATGCTCTCTGCGAGTGTGCAACTGTGCAGTAGTTCAGTAACATTCCGTTCCTGCTGACTGGCGCATTGGCGCTCTTATGGAAACATGCGGCATGAATTCACTCCGGTAGAATACCTCATGCGTGTGCTGGCGCTCGCCATGTCCGCACACTCCTTTGTGCAATCAAGTAGGCAATTCCCTTTCTTTCTTCTGCTCAATTCTCATCTCCTCCCTGGAGGCCATCGTCAACTTACCAATTTGGACGCACGCCGCCCGCCTGGCCGCCCAGACCCCGCCCGAACGCAACCGCTACGTTGACTTCCTGCGCGCGGCCTCCATCTGCGTCGTCATCATCGGCCACTGGCTGGTGGTCGCCCTCTATACGACGGCGGACGGGCAACTGGTGGCCGCGGACGCGCTCTCCCTCATCCCCTGGACCCACTGGCTGACCTGGCTCCTCCAGGTGATGCCGATCTTCTTCCTCGTCGGCGGTTATGTCAACGGCCTCGGCTGGCAGTCCGCCCAGCGGCGCCCGGATGCCGGCTATGCCCCTTGGCTGGCCGCTCGGCTCCAGCGGCTGGTCAGCCCGGTCCTGCCCGTTCTGGCGGCCTGGGCGCTGATCGGCCTGGGCGCGGCCTGGCTCGACGCCGATCGCGCCCTTCTGAAAATAGCCTCGCAGTTCGCGCTGCTTCCTGCCTGGTTCCTCGTGGTCTACATTCTCATGGTCCTGCTCGTGCCGCTGGCCTACCGCGCCTGGCAACGCTACGGTTTCGCCTCCTTCTGGGCGCTGGCGGCCGCCGCCGTGCTCGTGGACCTGCTCGCCCTCGGCGTGGGCTGGCGCGCGCTCGGCTGGCTCAACTATCTGTTCGTCTGGCTTGCCGTCCATCAACTGGGCTTTGCCTGGCAGGCCGGTCGCATGGCCGCGCCGCGCCGCTGTCTGCTCTGGGCCGCCGGCGGGATGACCGCGCTGATCGCGCTCGTAGCCCTCGGCCCCTATCCCGTCAGCATGGTATCGGTGGCCGGCGAAGAGATCAGCAACAGCCTGCCGCCCACCGTGACACTCTTGGCATTGGGCGTCTGCCAGACCGGCCTCCTGCTGGCCCTCGAAAAACCAGCGCGCCGCCTGCTCCAACGCGGCGCCCTCTGGACCGCCACCGTGCTCATCAACGGCATGATCATGACCATCTTCCTCTGGCACGTCACCGCCCTGCTGCTGATTTCCGGCCTGGCCGTCGCGTCCGGCGTCGGACTCTCCTTCTTCCCCGGCACAGCCGACTGGTGGCTCACCCGCCCGCTGTGGATTGCGGCGATAGCCGTCGCCCTGATCCCATTCGTCGCCCTCTTCACCCGTTTCGAACGAATCGGCATGGCGCAGCGTCGCGCCGCGCCCCCGGCCTGGCGCCTGCTACTCGGCTGCGTCCTCGTCTGCCTCGGCCTCGCCACCCTCACCCTCCGCGGCATCCCCACCGAAACCTGGCCTGGCATCAACCTCTTGTCCCTGTCGCTGCCATTTGTGGGCGCCGCCCTCGTTTTGTTCGGTCCGGCACGCGCGCCTGATCTTGGGGAATGAGGAATCCCCGTGGCAGAATCCGACTGTCAGAAAGGAAGGATTGCGTGATGAATACCGAAAAAGAGAAGATCGAACGCGGCAGCGGCAACATATTCGCGGACCTGGGCCGCCCGGACGCCGAGACACACCTGCTCAAGGCAGAACTGGTCACCCGCATCAACAGGATAATCCGCCAGCGCAAGCTCAAGCAAGTCGAAGCAGCGGCGTTACTGGGTCTCTCCCAGCCTGAAGTATCGCGACTCCTGCGCGGGAATTTCCGTAAGTACTCCGTGCAGCGGCTTCTACGTCTTTTGACCGCATGCCGCGACATAATGCTATGACCAAACTCACCATCCTCTCCGACTGCGGCAATGCCCCCAAGAAACTCGTCCTCAGAGATCTGAACATAGCCTTCGCCCACAGCGATGTCGAGGCCATCCTCGACCATTTCACCGACGTCATCCACTGGCAAATCGTCGGCGAAGCCGACCTCCGCGGCAAAAACGCCGTCCGCGCCGCACTCGAAGCCATGAAAGACACAGCCACCAGCGAGTCAATCATCCATTCAATCATCACCCACTGCAACGAAGCCGGCAAGGAAAATCAATATGGCCACCTCGCAAACCGATTCGGCACGAAATCATTTCAAACGTAAGGTATAATATAGGGAATACACATGCTGAGCGAAGCCAAAGAAATCGCATAGCAAGACCGACTAGGGGCCAGACCGACATGAGAACCAGGCTTGACGCCATCACACTCAAAGGATTCAAGTCCATCCGAGAGCTGATCGACTTCCGGCCCGGCTCCCTGACCGTTCTCATCGGCCCCAATGGCGCGGGCAAATCCAACTTCCTTTCCTACTTTCGTATGCTGGGTCGAACGTTCGTCGACCCAGCATATTTTAGCGTTCTAGTAGCACAGCAGGGCGGCGCCAGCAAGATCCTGCATGACGGCCCGGCCGTCACGCGCGAGATCGAAGCCCAGCTTACGGCCTATACAAGAACCGGCAAAAGTGAGTATTATTACCGCCTGTTTTTCGCGGCCGGCGATACGCTAATTTTCGCCGATGAGCGCTATCGTGTTCCCAAAGATGATCAACCCGGAAACACGACTTCGCAGTCCATAGGAGCCGGCCATCGCACGCCGCAACTCTTTGAACAATACTATGACGACCGTGCCGTAGGCCCCCTCTTTCATTTCCTACGCAAGATAAGTGTCTACCAGTTTCACAACACGTCTGAAACAGCCCGTATCCGCACCAAGTGGAAAGCTAATGATAACCGCTCTCTCAAGGAAGACGGGGGCAATGTAGCGCCCTTCTTGTTCCGCCTCAAGAGAGAGGAGGGCCACTGCTACCAGCGCATCATCGATACCCTACGTCTCATTCTCCCCTTCTTTTCCGACTTTGAGTTGGAACCCGAATACGACAGCCTGCTGCTCGCCTGGCGCGAACAGAACAGCGACCAGATATTCGACGTCTCACAGGCCTCCGACGGCATGATGAGGATGATCGCTCTCGTAACCCTGCTCCTGCAGCCGGAAGAGACGCTCCCGGACGTGCTCATCCTCGACGAACCGGAATTGGGCCTCCATCCCTACGCCATTAACATAATCGGCGGCCTGATTCGCGCAGTTTCCGAAAAGACCCAGGTGATCGTCGCCACCCAGTCCACCGCCTTCGTCGACTGCTTCGAGCCTGAAGACATTGTCGTGGTCGAACGCGAGGGCCGTGAGTCTACCTTCCGGCGACTGGAGGATACCGAAGAGCTTCAAGAGTGGCTTAAGGAGTATTCTCTTTCCGAACTGTGGGAAAAGAACGTTATCGGGGGCCGCCCCTGATGTACGTGAGGCTGAATATCATTGTGGAGGGACAGACTGAAGAGACCTTTGTAAATCTAACCTTGAAGCCATACCTGAGCCGTTTTTCAATCGGCGTAAGTGCTCGTGTTGTTACAACCAAAAAGGAGCGCGGCACCAAGTACAGAGGCGGTCTCAGCACCTACTTCAAGGCAAAAAGGGACATCAGCCTCTGGATAAAACAGGACAGAAACCCGGACGTCCGCTTCACCACTATGTTCGACCTGTACGGTCTTCCGCCAGACTATCCCGGCTACAAGTCGGCGGCGGCAAGAGACGATCCCTACCAACGGGTGGAAGCTCTGGAAGATGCCCTTGGCAATGACATCTCTGATCAGCGTTTCATTCCATACATTCAGTTGCACGAATTCGAGGCATTGATACTGTCCGACCCCCGGCAACTTGACTCGCAGTTTGACAACCGCGCCGACGGTATCGCAAGACTCGTGACAATGGTCTCGCAGTTCCCATCCCCTGAACATATCAATGACAACGCCAACACCGCCCCGTCGAAACGGATCATCCGCGAAATACCCGAATACGAAGGCAGAAAAGCATCAGCGGGACCGATTGTGACCGAAAAGATTGGGCTGTCCACGCTGCGTTCGAAATGCTCACACTTTGCGGGGTGGCTGGATAAACTGGAAAGCTTGGGGGAAGGAGACTGACGTGACCACCGACTCTTCAGAAGGCGGTCTCGAAAGCACCATCTGTACGGCGCTGCCGGACCCGGAAATCGACCCCCAAAACAGGTCAACACATGCCAGAGAACACTGATAACAACCGCGGAAAAATTTTAAAGGCGCGACATATGTAGACTTGGCGCGACATATGTAGACATAACGCGACATAACGCGACCAAGCACGTCAACGCTCGTGAACTCGCGTACAACGCCCGTATCGACCCGCCACCGACACCAAAATCACAGCCCATCCCTCAATTCCCGCCAAATAACATTCCAGTCAAACGCTCGCCCGAGCGCCCCACCAAAAACGAAAAACGAGAAACTAAGAACTGCCCCCAACCCCTTGACAGAAGGGGAATATTAGGCTATCCTTATTTATGAATTAGTCATGGATAAAAATATATTTTAGATTGTTTGAATCTTCCCCCTACGGAACCCAAACATGCCGCACGAACCTACATCTTCTCAATCAGCACAGCCACAAAGATCACACGTCAGACAAACGCGCATCGTAGTCCTGATCCTGGTCGTCGCACTACTTGCTACAGCCTGCGGCCGCGGCAGGGAATCAGCCCAAGCTGCCACCTTGGAGGATACCGGCGCAGCCGCCGAACAACAGGCCGAGCCCGCAGCCCCCGCACCCACAGGCGTACGCGCCGATGGCATCTTCCGCATCGTCGCCACCACCACCCAGGCCAGTGACCTGTCCAAGATCCTCTCTGAAGGCGTCGCCGGCATCGAGATCACGCCACTGATGGGCGCCGGTATCGACCCGCATCTCTACCAGCCCACCGAGTCCGATATACGGGCGATGAATGAGGCCGATATGGTCATCTACAGCGGCCTGCATCTGGAAGGGCAGTTCGACACCGTCTTTGAAGCCCTGCGCGAGCAGGGCACCCTGATCTACAGCCTTTCGAAACCGGTCAAGAAAGCGGGGTATGTCATCGGCGGCTTTGTCACCGCCCAGTCCCAATCCGGCACCGATGATCCCCACTTCTGGTTCGATCCCCGCAACTGGGAGCTTACCAACGCCGACCTGGCGCAGACTCTGGCCCAGCTCGATCCGGACAATGCCGCCGCCTACACGGCCCACGCCGGTGCCTACAATGAGCAGCTGCGCCTACTCTATGCCTGGGCCGATGAGGGCATGCGCTCCGTGCCGGAAAGTCAGCGCTACCTGGTTACCTCGCACGACGCCTTCCAGTATTTCGGCGCCGCCTTTGGCTGGCGCATGGCCGGCATCCAGGGGATCAGCACCGAGGACGAGACCGGTGTTGGCGACATCCAACGCACCGCCCAGTTCGTCGTTGAACAGCAGATCCCGGTCCTGTTCGTCGAGAGCAGCATCTCGCCCGACACGATCGAGGCCGTCCAGGCCGCCATTGACGCCAAGGGCGGCACGGTCCGCGTCGGCGTGCGCGAACTGTATTCGGACGCCATGGGCATGCCCGGCGCCTTTGGCGGCACCTACATCGGCATGATCGCCGAAAACGTTTACACCATCCTCCAATCCTACCAGTGCGCAGGCGCGCAGGCGCGCATCACCCCCTGGCCCGACAGCATCGACATCGCGCCGCCGGAGGAGCTTCTGACAGTTGACTGTGGCACGTAAACACGCGTATCAACGGGAATTGGCAATTTCTAGCCTGGTCATGCTCGTTCCCCCGCGTGCATGACCGCGACTGAGCCTGTCAGATGCGCTACCAGGCTACATGCTGCCAACTGTCCAACCGACAGCATTAGCAACGAGCAGATCGCCAGTTGAATGCATTGGCGTCTTCTTAAACTACATTACGGGGAGAACACAGATGTGAGCGGTTACAACGGACCTGATCCGCTTGACAGCGGCGCACCCGCCCTCGAGATCGACGATCTGACTGTGGCCTACAACAGCAAACCGGCCATCTGGGATATCGATCTGCGCGTGCCGGAGGGCGTCCTCATGGCGGTCATCGGCCCCAATGGAGCCGGCAAGAGCACCCTGATCAAGGCGGCCCTCAAGCTCATTCCCCGCGCCGCCGGCACAGTTCAGTTCTATGGCCAGCCCTATGAGCAGGTCCGCAGCCTCGTCGGCTACGTGCCGCAGCGCGGCAGCGTTGACTGGGACTTTCCCACCACCGTCCTCGACGTCGTCTCCATGGGCCTCTACGGCCGCCTCGGCTGGATCCGCCGACCCGGACAAAGTGAACGCTCGGCTGCCATGCACGCCCTCGAGCAGGTCGGCATGCAGGACTTCGCCGATCGCCAGATCAGCCAGCTGTCCGGCGGCCAGCAGCAGCGCACCTTCCTCGCCCGCGCCCTCGTGCAGGACGCCCGCATCTACCTCATGGACGAGCCGTTCGCCGCCGTCGATGCCGTCACCGAGCGCGCCATCATCACCATCCTGCGCGAGCTGCGCGCCCGCGGCAAAACCGTCGTCGTCGTCCACCACGATCTGCAGACCGCCGCCGAGTACTTCGATTGGGTGACGCTTCTCAATGTGGAGATAGTCGCCACCGGCCCCATCGCCGCAACCTACACGCCCGACAACCTGCGCCAGACCTACGGCGGACGCGTCGCCTACCTGCACGACGGCCAGCGCATCGTCGGCCTCGAAGGCGAATGACAAAAAGCGTTTTTCTTCGTGGCCCTCAGTGGCCCTTCGTGGGAAAAGAGTTTTCTTCGTGGTCCTTAGTGGTCCTTCGTGGAAAAAGGTTTTCTTCGTGGCCCTTAGTGGCCCTTCGTGGACAAAAGGTTTTCTTCGCGGCCCTTAGTGGCCCTTCGTGGACAAAAAGGTTTTCTTCGTGGTCCTTAGTGGCCCTTCGTGGACAAGAAAGGTTTTCTTCGTGGTCCTTAGTGGCCCTTCGTGGAAAAAGGTTTTCTTCGTGGTCCTTAGCAGCCCTTCGTGGACAAAAGGTTTTCTTCGTGGCCCTTAGTGGCCCTTCGTGGGAAAAGGTTTTCTTCGTGGTCCTTAGTGGCCCTTCGTGGAAAAAGGGTTTTCTTCGTGGTCCTTAGTGACCCTTCGTGGAAAAAGGGTTTTCTTCGTGGCCCTTAGTGGCCCTTCGTGGACAAAAAGGTTTTCTTCGCGGCCCTTAGTACTACAACCGCACTCTTGTTGGCCGAAGACCGAAAGAGTAAAAAGAGGCGCTGAAGTGGCTGCATTTGGGCCGTTTATGCAGTTCCGTGGTTGTTCAAAATGCGCTCTTGCACCCTCATTTTCGCCGGAAAAACTTCAGATTCGTGAATTGCGGTTGTAGTATTAGTAACTGTCCGCAAACAACGTAGCGGTTTGGTTGAGATTCAAGATATCGATGTTGGTGCAATCATATAGTTCCAAGTTGGACAGATAGGTCGCCGTGTCAGTTGGATTGTTTGGCGTTGCTCTTTGGAGAGCTTGCGGCCCTTCTGAAAAGCTCGGTCAACGAGAAAGGCTTTGACGGTCAAGCCGGTCGTGGTGGTTGTGCTGCGGATGTAGTTGCGCATTGTGGCAAAAGAGCGCAAAGGTTTGCCGGCCCAGTTGCGCGTTATCTGACTGAAGAGACGATACTCGATCGGATTATACTTGGAGGCGCTGGTCGGATAATGGCAGACCAGAATCGAGATGCCGAACCGGTCAGCGCATTGGCGCTGCAATTCAGCTTTCCAGAGCCAGGAACGGCAGTTGTTGCTGCCGCCCGCATCACAGAGGATCAAGATTTTGTCCTCGCGCTGAAAGCGGGGACGTACGGGGTCGGCCCACCATTGTGCGATGGCATGGGCGGCAAATTCGGGCGTATCATAGGAGTTGCCCAGATAGACATAGCCTTGGTTATGGACGATGTCATAGATGCCATACGGCACGGCCCGACCCAGCGCATCGCCAGGGAAATCATGCAGATTGACTTGCGCCGGCGCCTGACGCCAAGTGCGACCTTGGTTGGCGAAGTTGCCGATCAGTTCCTTGTTCTTGGTATCGACACTGATGACAGGATAGCCTGCTTGCAGGAACTGCTGTCGCACACGACGAATGTAGTCAAACTGGCGGTTGCGGTCGGGATGCACTGCGCCCGTCAAGCTCTTGCGGTTGGCGACCAAGCCAAAGCCCAGCTTGCGCAGCAGCCGACCGACTGTGGTGCGACCGATCCTGTGTGCCTGTGCGCGCAGCCGAGATGCAATCGTGCGCAAGCTTAGTTTCACCCATTTCTGTCCATCTGTCGGTGAACCAGCGATGTCGTCGTTGACGATTTCCTTGATTCTGTCTTCTATAGCTGGACTTTTTTTTCCAGCGCTGGCCGCCCACCGCCCGGCTTGCGCACCCGGTCGGTTGGGCGTCCGGCCAAGTCGTCGTCTAACTCGCGCCGACCGCGGCGAATCGTGTTGACGTTCATACCGGTAATCTGCGCCAGCCGTTCAGTGCCGCCATGCCCGATGCGATCGGCTTCCAACGCGACGTACCAGCGTCGCTGCTGTTCGTTGAGCCGACTCAACAAAACATTCATGCGATGGTGGTCCTCTTTGTCTGCATGGGGCTGCGGCGACTGACATATCTCACACTGACATTGATGGATCGGTCTTTGGCTCATCTCTTTGACTCCTTGTTTGTTCCTGTTCGTGGAGCCATTTTACGCCAAACACCGCTAATTTGTTAACGGACAGTTACTTAGTGACCCTTCGTGGAAAAAGGGTTTTCTTCGTGGCCCTTAGTGGCCCTTCGTGGACAAAAAGGTTTTCTTCTCGGCCCTTAGTGGCCCTTCGTGGAAAAAGGCTTTCTTCGTGGTCCTTAGCGGCCCTTCGTGGAAAAAGGTTTTCTTCGTGGTCCTTCGTGGCCCTTCGTGGAAAAAAGGTTTTTCTTCTCGGCCCTTAGTGGACATAAAAGGTGTTCATTGCGATCCTGAGACCCAAACAACGACCGAGGATCACACCATGTCGAATGACCAATAAACATAAACTGGCTACTAAAAACCGCAGTTCCGACCGGCGCATCTGGCTGCTGATCGGAACGACCGCGCTCGTCGCGGCGCTGTTCGTGCCCTTCAGCCAGATCTTTCTACATGTCGAGTACGATTATACCCTGCGCACCGTTGCCCTGGGCGGCGCCTTGCTCGGCATCGTCAGCGGCGTGTTGGGCTGTTTTGCCGTGCTGCGCCACCAGAGCCTGCTCGGTGACGCCCTCTCCCACGCCGCCCTACCGGGCGTTGCGATCGCCTTTCTGCTCGCCGGCCGCGATCTGGGTCTGCTGCTGGTCGGCGCCGGTATAACCAGTTGGCTCGGCGTCTATTTCATCCGCATCGTCACCAACACCACCCGCATCAAGCAGGACGCCGCCATGGGCATCGTGCTTGCGGCCTGGTTCGCCGCCGGCATCGCCCTCCTCGTCTACATCCAGGCCCGGCCCGACGCCAGCCAGGCCGGCCTAGACACCTTCATCTTCGGCCAGGCCGCCGCCATCGTCGAGCGCGATGTGCGCCTGATCGCGGTCGTCGGCGCGGCATCTTTCGTCGTTCTCGGTCTCTTCTGGAAGGAGTTCAAACTGATCACCTTCGATTCCGAATTCGCCGGCGCCAACGGCTTCCGCGTCAATATCCTCAGCATGTTGCTCTCCACCCTCATCGTCGTGGCGATTGTACTAGGCCTGCAACTGGCCGGCGTCGTCCTGATGGTGGGTATGCTGATCGCATCCGGCATCGCCGCCCGTCAGTGGACCAACCAACTGGGCCAGATGGTCATTCTCTCGGCCGTATTCGGCGCATTTTCAGGCAGCGCCGGCGCCATCGTCAGCGCCGTCGACGCCGATATACCGACCGGGCCGCTAATCGTGGTGGTGGCCTTCCTGCTGGTGGCGATATCGCTCAGTTTCGCGCCGGGGCGGGGTCTCGTCTGGACGCTGTTGCGCCGCGGCGCCGACCGTCGCCGTTTTGCCGCCCAGACAATACGGCAGGACCTCTATCACTATGCAATCGACCATGGGGCGAAGGTTTTTGCGACCGCATCCGCTGCGCATTTGCAAAAGCCTGAGTCGAAGGCTTTTGCGACCGCATCTGCTGCGCATTTGCAAAGGCCTGAGTCGAAGGATTTTGTGGCCGCATCCGCAGCGCATTCGCAAATGCCTGAGTTAACCGATATAGAGGCGCCCGAAACATTTCTGTTCGGCGTACGCGGCGCAACCGCCAAACTGGGCCTGCAGCAGCTCCAGGCTAGCGGCCAGGCCCAGCGCCGCGACGGTGCCTGGATACTGACGCCCGCCGGCATCGAAGCGGCTGTCCAGGACGACCGCAACCACCAGCTCTGGGCAGTCTACCGCCAATACAGTGATGAACTGGCCCTGCCCCTCGTCGCCGAAGACCGGCAGCAGGACATTACCAACGTCCTACCCCCCCAAGCCGTCGCCAAACTGGAGTACAAACTGGACACCATCAGAAACGCCGCCGCCCCGCCAACAGCAGAGCCGCTCCCAGCCAGCGAAGTCACTGACCACTGACCACTATCCACTAACCACTGCCCTTAAATGTTTCAACTCGAAGAACTCATCATCCAATTCCTGCTCAACTTCGTCGCCAGGGAAGACCTGAACGCCTTCCTGCGCAATCCCCAGTACACCGCCACCCTGGTCGGCAGCCTCATCGCCGTATCCGGCGCGCTGTTGGGCACATTCCTGCTCCTGCGCGGCATGTCGCTCACCAGCGACGCCATCAGCCATACTGTGCTCTTGGGCATTGTCATCGCCTTCATGCTGATGAGCTCGCTGCTTGGCCAGGAGCCCGATCTCTCCTCGGTCTGGCTCATCATCGGCGCCGCTGCCGCCGGCGTAGCCACCGTCGTGCTGACCGAACTGATCTACCGTTCGGGACTGGTCAAACAGGATGCCGCCCTGGGGCTGGCTTTCCCGCTGCTCTTCGCCCTGGCCGTGATCATGGTTTCGCGCTTTGTCGAAGACGTTCACATCGACGAAGACGCCGTCATGGTCGGCGAAATCGGCGTCGCCTGGGCCAATACCAACAGCCACTGCCTCAACGCATGTGAGTCGGTCACCATCACGACCGACGACCCGCGCGCCGAACTGACACGCCAATGCACAAACTGCCGCGACCTCGGCATCAGCCCCCGCGACGATAAAGCCGAGTTCACCGAGATCTGCACCAACTGCGGCGACTACAGCCCCGCCCAGGCCTGGCAGGCCGGCTTCACCAGGCAGGAGCCGGTCCTGGTCTTCTGGCCCAAATCGATTACCGTCATGGCGGTGATGACCCTGCTCACCCTCATCGTTGTCGTTCTGCTCTACAAAGAGTTGAAACTCTCCACCTTCGACCCGACGCTGGCCGCCGCGCTCGGATTCCGCCCCACTCTGCTGCACTACGGCCTCATGGTCATGGTCAGCCTCGTGGCGGTCGGCGCCTTCGATGCCGTCGGCTCGATCTTGGTCGTCGCCTTCTTCATCATTCCCCCCGCCGCCGCCTACCTGCTGACCGATCGCCTGCCCCGCATGTTGGCCTACAGTTCGCTGATCGGCGCGGCGGGCGCATACACCGGCTACGACCTGGCGCGCGGCAATCTGCTGGGCGTGGCGCACCTCAGCGACATCCTCGCCGGGCTCAACGACCTCTTCGGCCTCGGCCTCAGCGAACAGTGGGATTCATCGATCTCCGCCTCGATGGTACTCATGACCTTCTTCTTCTTCCTCGCCGCCTGGATCTTTTCGCCCAAGTATGGTCTCGTGTCCACCATGATCCGGCGCCGCAACCAGCGCCGCAGCTTTGACGACCAGGTCGTCCTCGGCCATATTCATCGTCACCAGGGGCACGCTGCCGAGAGCGATGAACTGACCGCCTCGACGCTGTACCGCCATTTCCGCTGGTCGCCCGCCAAAATGGAACGCACACTGCGCCAGCTGCGCGCCCGCAATCTGGTGCATATCGAGTCCGGTCAGGTCTCCCTCACCGGCCCCGGCGATACCCACGCCCGCCAATTTCGACAGACCCAGTTAGCCAACGAGAGCGCCGGAGACCTATCCAGATGGGAAAATTGAACAACGCTGCCGACACGGCCGCCCCGGACGCGACCGCGTCGGCCCTGCCGGCAACCGCGCTCGGCCTGACCGGCTACTTCTTTATCGGCACCGCCGCCGTCCTCGTCCCCTCGGTGATGCCCTTTATCACTTCGGAGTATATGGCCACAGGGCTGACTCTGGCCGCCATCGGCCTGATCTTCCCCGCGCGGGCCGTCGGCGGCATCCTCGGCAACCTCGTGGCCGGCGTCAGCGCCGATCGTCTCGGCTACAGCAAGCTGGTCTGGATAGCGGCACTGGCGCTGGCGGTCTCCATGGCGCTGGTAGCCGCCGCCCATCCGTGGCTGCTGTTCCTCGCCGGCTTTGCCTTGATCAGCATCGTCCAGGCCTCCCTCAGCACCGGCATCAACGCCATGGTCGCCGACGCCAACCGGGACAGCCGCGCCCGCGCCCTCAACGTGCTGCACGGCGTCTACGGCGTCGGCGCCACCATCTCGCCGCTCGTCTTCGGCCTTATCCTCGAGCAGGGTCTGCCCTGGCGCTATGCTATGGCCGCCACCGGTCTGATCTGGCTCGTCTATAGCGTGGGCGCCTTCCTGTTGTACCGCACCGTCTACCCGTCGCCGGCTTCCGCACCCGCAGCCGCCGACGATGAAATAGAAGCGGAATCCGAAGAAAAAAAGACCCCGCAGGACGGGGCCAGGCCATCATTCCTTTCTTCAACTTGGGACACGCTGCGCGATGTTCTCTATTCCAATTGGGTCATGTTGCGCAACGTCGGTTTCCTCTCCCTGTTCCTGATCGCCTTCATCTACAACGGCGTTGCCTTCAGTCTGCTCGGCTGGGTCGCCATCTTCATGCAGGAGTCCGCCGGCCTCTCCACCTTCTACTCAATCTCCATGATCTCCGTCTTCTACGTCGCCCTCACCGCCGGCCGTTTCCTCTGCGCCGCCTACGCCGAGCGCCTGGGCTATGCCGCCACCCTCCTCATCCTGGCTGTCGGCCTCGTCCTCACCTACCCGCTCGTCGTCTTCAGCACAACAACTGCCCCGCTGGTGATCGGAATCTTTTTCACCGGCCTCACTCTCTCCGGCCTTTTTCCCACCGCCCTGGCCTACGGCACCCGCCTCTACCCGCAGCAAAGCGGCGCTGTCACCGGCCTCCTCAACGTCGCCATGATCGCCGGCGCCATGCTCCCGCCCGTCTGGACCGGCCTCTTCTCCGACATCTGGAACTTCCAGACCGCGCTCGGCATCAACTACTCCATGGCCTTCCTCCTCCTCGCCGTCTGCCTCTACCTCGCCCGCCTCGAACTACGCGCCCGGCAGCCGCAAGAGTGAACAGTGGCTGATGATCATAGGATACACCCGTTCAAGCGCAAGACTTGACGCAGCGGGAAGGGGGGAGTAAGATTTCGCGGAAGTCGCTTTTGAGTCGAAAAGAAAAGAGGGGGCGATACCATACCAGGCTGAAATCACTGCGGGGTTAAGCCTGTGTGGTGACCTTTACAATGAGGTGGCATCCAGTCTGTTCAGCAATGTGTACGCCAATCAGGAGTTAGCCATGTATGACCAAGATACGTTGGACGAGGTCATTCGACGCATTGTCGAAGTCGTCGCTCCTGAAAAGATTATCCTCTTCGGCTCCGCCGCCCGCGGCGACATGACCCGTCATAGCGACCTCGACCTGCTTATTATCAAGGAAGGGGGCGATGCGAGACTCAGGGGCCGCATTCATGAGGGATTGTATGGCGTGCGCGTCCCGGTTGACGCGATTCTGGTCTCGCCCGCGGATGTGGAGCGCTACAAAAACAGCCATGCGCTAGTCATAAAACCAGCCTTGAAGGAGGGAAGAGTCGTATATGAAGCCAGTTGAGCGATTTTCGCCCGACGACCCCAGAGAGTGGTTGAACCGTGCCAGAAGCAATCTAGCAATCGCGAGAAGTCGAGTTGCCGGCGTCTATCTGGAAGACCTGTGCTTTGAAGCGCAGCAAGCCGCGGAAAAAGCTATCAAGGCTGTCATGATCGGGCGTGGAATCGATTTCCCCTATGTACACAGCCTGGAGCTTCTATTGTCGATGCTTGAGGAGGAGATAGGCGAGACGGTCCCGGACGCGATTCGCAGCGCTGCAAAACTTACTCCTTATGCTGTGGATACACGCTATCCCGGATTTGCCATTCCAATAGACAATCAAGAATACTTGGAAGCAATCAAAACCGCAGAAGCAGTTGTCCGTTGGGCAGAGAAGATGGTTCTGCGGGATTAATGTAACTCCTCCCCGTCTGCCTCTACCTCGCCCGCATCGAGCTCCGAGGAGTGAGAAGTTAGGAGTGAGGTTGGCCGCCATCGCCAACTAAAAACTAACCACTCCAGAACAGGGCTTTTGTGGGGAACGATCCAGTTTTTCGCAGGTTTCAAGGTAATCATCGACCGCTTCTTCAAAAGCGGCACGAAGTTCTGCAACAGAGTCACCGTGAAATCCTACGATATCACTAATGCCTGCAATATGACCGACAAAACAGCCGTCGTCCTCACTATATTCAATTCGAGCAGCATATCCTCTATATGTCACAAGCGACGCCGCCCACTATAAACGAAAAACTGACTACTAAAAACTCTCCCCAAACTTCCCGATCTCCTCCACCCCGTCCAGCACCCCGATCTCCATGTGGAACGTCCGCACCTCACCCGGCTGAATATAGTTGAGATAGCCTTCCCTGCGATTCCACGCCCGCCCCAACATGCTCACATTGCCCGGCTCCACCCCCGTCACATACGTGCCGCGATGGAAATGCTGCCACTGGTTCACCAGCGGGATCTCCGCGATCGGGAACTTCCAATACAGCCCCAGCCCCAACCCATCATTCACCAGCCCCACATGCACGTTCCCATCCGCATCCGCGATCGGCCTGTGCACAAAAACATCGTCGCGGTCGTCATCCCCCGGCCCCTTAGCCACCTGGTACACCTCCGGCCCAACCTCCCGGTCCTCCAGCCATTCCGTCGTCTTCTCGCTGTTGATCAACAGCCGCGTCCCGCTATCCAGCACCGGGAAGCCCGGATTGCAGTGATACACGAACATCAGCGGCGACGGGTCCACGCTCAGATTCTCGATCCGGTCATAGATATGGATCGACTTCTCGCCCAGCACCGTCGAGATCTCCCTCGTCAGCTCCAGGTTCGTGCCGAACACCACCGCTTCCCGCATCTTGCCGTGAATGCGCACCACGTACTGTTCCCCCTCCCATCCGGCGTTCGCGACCACATTCTTGGCCGGCAGAAACGCCAGCCGCCCGTGCAGCCCCAGCTCCTCATTCTCCTCCTCCGGGTCCACCTCCGGATGCCCCGTAAACGTCATCCCGCAGCTCACAGTAAGGCCGCCGAAGAAGCCCCGCAGCCAGCCGTTGCCCTGCGGCTCATAGAAAGCCGGCCCGACATCGCCCGTACTGCTGCGAAAACACAGCGGCATCCCCTTATAATGGGCCGACGCGATATCCAGCGCCCGCCCCGGCACCACCGAAAAGCACAGCCCCGACGCATTAAACACCTCGATCAGGTCCGACCCCCGCTCCATGCCCTCCACCAGCTCCGCCTTCCGCGCCCCCGCCAGCTGGGACATATCCCCGACCCGGTCCAACAGTTCCCGCCGGCTATACTCGCGTCCGAAAAGAGTTGTCATCATCGCATCCTTTCTGTGCGTGGATTTTGGCCCACAATAGCACAGCGTGAATCGACAGGCAAAGAGGTCGCAGATTCAAGAATTTTTGGCCAGGTCTGCACAAGGTGGTAGATTGACGGGAAGTTAGCCATGCGGAAATCTGACCGACGCCTTGATCGTTCTTTGACAGGGAAACAGAGCAATATGCCGCACCAGACAGAACCGAGCGCCAACAATGCAATGGGCGGTCTGCTTCAGAACATGCTGCCCCGTAGTAAAGTGCGTTCCGAGCATACCAGTGCAATTGTCGGCCGTCCGGGGTTGAGGCCAGACATCCTGATAGAGGCGCACGGCCGCTCTCCCGTCGTGATCGAGGCCGAGTACATACCCGCCGCCAACGTCGAAACAGAGGCCCAGGACCGTCTCGGACTGGAGACCGAAGCCAGCGGGCGTGTCATCGAAGCCGCCATCGCCCTCCGCTATCCGCACGAAATAGGCGAGGCGCACAACCTTTACGACGCCCTGTCAGAAGCCCGCTTGTCATACTGCGTCTTCACCGAAAACGGCGGCGCCACCCGCTTCCCAGAGTCCGGCTGGCTGGACGGTTCTGTCGAGGACTTGGCCGACATGGTGCGCCTGATCTCTGTCCCGCAGCACGCCGTAGACCGCGCAACCACCACGCTGCAGGAAGGCATCGACGGCGCCGCCAAACTCCTGGACGAACTGGAACAGACCCGTCCCGGCATCACAACGGCAATAGCCAATCTACTGGGGATGGCCAACGTGCCGCAAACCCGCCGCATGGCCTGCGCCATCATCGCCAATGCCCTCGTATTCCACGATCAGATTGCCGGGATGCACGCTAAGATCAAGTCCCTCGCGCTTGCCTGCGGCGACAGTGTAGACAACCCGCAGGGTGAAGTCCTGGCAGCCTGGACCGCCATACTGAACATAAACTACTGGCCCATCTTCGCCATCGCCAGGGATATCCTGCAGCACCTGGACTCCGCCGACGCCGCCAGAATTCTGCGGCGACTGCGGAACACCGCCCAGGCCGTCAACGCAACCGGCGTAGAAAACGCCCACGACCTGACCGGCCGCATATTCCAGAGGCTTATCGCCGACCGCAAATACCTGGCCACCTTCTACACCCTCCCTGCTTCCGCCGCGCTGCTGGCCCGGCTCGCCGTCGCCAAACTGGAAGGTGTTGACTGGTCGAACGCCGACGCCATCGGCAAGCTGCGAATCGGAGACTTCGCCTGCGGCACCGGCGCCTTGCTCTCCGCCGTTTACGAGCAGACCGCCGCCCGCCACGAGCGCGCCGGCGGCGATGGCAGCAAGCTGCACAAAGTGATGATGGAGGAGGTACTCTACGGCTGCGACGTCATGCCATCGGCAATCCACATCACCGGCTCCACGCTATCAGGAGTCGAACCCGCTGTCGGTTTTAGCAACTCTCGCCTCTACACCATGCCCTATGGCCGTCAGAAAGACGGCGGCGTGATGATAGGCTCCCTGGAGTTGCTCCAGTCTTCCAACGTTATGACTCTGTTCAACACCAGCGACCCAGCCAAGCGCACCGGCAGCGCAGGGGAAGAGACGGCGGCACAGATACGTACTGAAATACCCGACGGTGCTTTTGACTTGGTGATAATGAATCCGCCCTTTACCAAGGCCGGCTCAGATTGGGAAGGCAGCGAGAGAGACGAGGATTCCATAAAGCACTTTAAGGGGTTAAGCACTGACTTAATCACTCAAAAGGATATGGCAAAGAGTCTGAAACAGTACACTAATGATTCTTGTTATCATGGCTATGCTGGCATTGCTTCTGCGTTTGCGGCGTTGGCCCACAAAAAGATCAAGCCCGGTGGGATCTTGGCCTTGGTGCTTCCCTTATCCGCCGCGTCTGGACAATCATGGCTAAAGTTCCGAGAGATGATTGCTCAAGACTTTACGGGACTGACCGTTCTCACCCTGTCCGCCGCGGAGAATGAAGGACTGTCCTTTTCGGCAGACACTGGTATGGCAGAGTGTCTGGTGATAGCCCGCAAAATCACGCCGGGCGATTCGCCCGATGATCGCGCGCTTTTTGCATCACTTCGACGCAGGCCGCAGGGGTTTGCCCACGCAAGATCTGTGGCAAAGGAGGTGAGCGACAGCAGGCCAGTCAGACACATTGAAGACGGCCCATATGGCGGTACTCCCCTGATGATAGGGGCGGAGTTGGCTGGTGAAACCATAGACGCGCCCCACAGGGAGAATAACTGGAGTGCAGTTCGCCTATCGGATTGCTCTGTGGCCCAAACTGCATATGCCTTGTCTCAGTCGAAGTTGTGGCTCCCAGGCTTAGTATCTTTCCAAGAGTTGAAAATGGCGGCCCTAGGAGAGGTAGGCAGGCGTGGGTGGTATCACATTAACATCGCCGGTTCTTCAGGACCTTTTACGAAAGGGCAACCCACTTCAACTTCTACATATCCTGCACTTTGGAACCACGACGCTAAGCAGGAAACGCATATAGTGTGTCAGCCTGACATCCAGCTATTCGTCAAGCCGGGAATGGAAGACAAGGCCGCCCACGTTTGGGCTTCTGCAAGCCGAGCACATCTGAATCTCGATTTTCGGTTTACATCGCAACCATTAACTGTAGCCTTTACCGAGCCAGCAAGCATTGGTGGTCGAGCTTGGCCGAATGTGATAGTCGATGACAAACAGGTTGACTACGCCTTCGCTGTGTGGGCCAACAGCACGTTGGGACTGTTGTGTTTCTGGTGGCACTCCAATCGCCAAGTTTCGGGCCGCGGAACTACCACAATTACGGCTGCAGAATCCCTCCCCGTGCTCGACTTCCGCTGCCTCACCGATGAACAGTTGCTCACTTCTGAGACCATATTCGAGGAGTTCCGCGATAAGGATCTTCTGCCCGCCTACCTCGCCGACGCCGACCCCAACCGCGCCCTCCTGGACCGGCGCGTAGTCTGCGAACTCCTGGGCTTCAGCGAAGATATCTACGAGGCAGTCCGCCGCCTCTCCGCCAAATGGTGCGCCGAGCCGTCAGTGCATGGCGGGAAAAAGCGCCCAAAGGGTGCTAGTAGTTCAACAATCTTTTATTGACGGATAAAGTCGTTCGAGTTTGATGCGAGCGTCAGCTGTGGTGAAACGCCAGTTGACGGTAGCGGTCGAGTCATTGCGTCGGTTTTGCCAAGCTGTGACTTGCTGCATCAAGGTCTGTTTGTCAGGGATGCGCGCGTTCAAGCACTGTCGATGCAGGACACTGAGTTCGATTTCAGCCATATTGAGCCAACTGCCATGCTTGGGGGTGTAATGGATTTCCAGTTTGGCGGCAATGCGGCGGGCTTCGGCCGCCGGGAACGCTTCATACAACGAAGCGAGTTTGTGTGTGTTCAAATTGTCCATCACCAAGACGATCGTGTCTGCCTGCGGGAAGTGGATGTCGACCAGGTCACGCATGCAGTGGGCAAAATCGACCATGGTGCGGCGCGCTGTCACCTTGACATGACGCCAGGCTTGCAGCGGCGCAAAGCAGAGAAAGAGGTTGCCAACGCCGTTGCGTTCATACTCGTAGTCATATTTGGCCACCGCACCCGGTCGCGGTGGCAGGGGCAGACGGGTCTCTTTGGTCAACTGTTTACTGCCTTCATCAAGACAGACCAACGGGCGCTTGGGATCCTGCTGCCGATGATAGACTTCAAGCGTATCTTCCATGGCGCAGACGAACTCTGCGCTCGCGGTCTCCGGAATACACCATTCATCTTTCAGCCAGGGCTTAAGTTCGTTTTTTTTAGCGTCGTCCGCACTGTTTCGCGCGAAATACGTTCGACCACCTCTAATTCGACCAGCTTATCGGCCAGCATCTGCAGCGTCCACTGCTCCTGTCCATCCGGCGCAGCGCTACACGCTAACTGCACCAACCGGGCTTCGCCAGCGCCATCCAATACGCGCGGTCGTTTCCGTTTCGGTCGCGTGTGGGTGAGGGCGGCTTCGATGCCGACTGTGACACACCGCTCCCGCACGCGCTCGACCGTGCGCGCATGCGCTCCTAATGCCTTGGCAATCTCGGCGTCGCACCAGCCCCCGCCCGCTTGCGCCTCATCGGCCATCAGCAGGATGCGAGCCCGTCTTAAGCGTCGCGCCGACCCTGTGCCTGTGTTCACCTGCCCATCCAGTTCCTTGCGCTCTTCCGCTGTCAATCGCACCCGATATCGTTTCGCTGGCATCTTTCCTCTCCTTGTGTCTGCCTTTCTGGAGAGTGTGCCACAGTTCATCTTATCCGGCAAACCCTGTATGTTACACTACTAGGCTAGTGGTCTGATTGCGTTGCCGCCGTTTCCTAACCATGAAACTGTCCCTCCACGTGCTTCGAGAATTGCTCCATTTAACACCTGAGCTCGTGGTCCGGGTTTTGGGGCCCACTTCACTCAACTCACGAAGGGACAGCGCCTTGTTTAGTGATTCCTGAAATTTGGAACGCACACCTGAAATCTCATCTGTTGACAAGAATGATTGCGTTGGTATTCTGATGAGCAACACGAGTCCAAATACTCCACGCAGTAGTTAGTTGGGAGACACTAATGAAAATATCTAGAATCGCAGTGCATGGTCTTTTTGCAAGATTCGATCATGAACTCACATTTGATCCTTTTGAACGAATAACCATCATGTTCGGCCCAAATGGAATTGGAAAGACCACGATCCTGCGAATTATAAATGTGTTGTTCAATCGTTCTCCACGCAGTCTTGGTCGGATGCCATTCAAAATTCTCCACGTGTTTTTTGATGATGGATCTCGTCTCACCGTTGATTGCACGCGCGACAGATCTTCTCCGTTCCTAACCTATGACACATCCACGCAACAACTGGAAACGTATGAGCCAGAACTGCTGAGCAAGACGCAGGAAGTGTCTTTTCCTCTAAGGGTAATTGAGGAATTCGTTCCAGAGCTTGTACGAATCGGGTCTTCTCATTGGCGAAAAGCCCACACCGGTGAAGTTCTGGATTTGGACGACGTAATCACAACCTACGCAGACACACTTCCCTTAGATGTTGAAAAACAAGAACAAGAAATTCCACTCTGGCTGGAGGAGATCAGAACATCACTGCCAGTCCGTTTCATCGACACTGAACGACTCACCGCCCTTTCCACTTATGGACGACGCCTCCGAAGTCGACCCTCCTATTCCCGCATAGCGCAGGAACGAACTGTCCGGCGCTACTCAGAGAAATTGGCAGACAAAGTCCAACAGACCCTGGCAGAATATGCTACTCTGTCTCAATCGTTGGATCGAACATTCCCGACTAGGCTTGTCGAAGAGCCAGCTAGTAGGCCATACTCAAAAGACCAACTAACTGAGGTCTTAACACTAGTTGAAAAGCGCCGTGCTAAAATTGTTGAAGCAGGACTTCTGCCCCAAGAACACACAAGTTTAAGGATGCCAGACATCGATTCAATAGACGAATCAAAGAGGAGCGTCCTGGCAGTTTACGCTCAAGACGCCACTAAGAAACTGAAGGTATTTGAAGATCTTTACGCACGAGTAAATACATTTGTGAGAATAGCTAACGCTCGCCTGTCGTACAATCAAGTTTCTGTCAGCCAAGAAGGACTGAAGGTTTTAGACTCAGATAGCTCAACCCTTGAACTTGAGATGCTGTCCTCTGGCGAACAGCACGAAATCGTGCTCCTGTTCGATTTATTGTTTGAAACGTAACTACTAAGCCATAGGATAACAGGCCAGGGATCAGACGGAAAGCAAACGGTAAGCTAATGTGAATCCAATGGTAGATGCGTTAGAATGTATATTATGAGCGACTACGTGGCAGCCGATCGTGAGCAACTGAAGCGATTAGACCAAGAGAGCCTGATCGAGTTGATCCTGGTTTTGCAGGAGCAATTGGCAGCGCATCAGGTGTTGATCCAGGCATTGCAGGATCAATTGGCGAAAGACAGTCGCAACAGCGGCAAGCCGCCGAGCAGCGACGGTCTGAAGAAGCGCAGAAGCCAGAGTCTGCGTCAGTCTGGCAAGCGTCCGCGCGGGGGGCAACCTGGTCACAAAGGCCAGACTTTGACGCAAGTGGAAGAACCGCAGCATGTCATCCGCCATGCGCTGCCGGGTTGCCCGCACTGCCAAACAGAGTTGAAGGCGGTGGCTGCCGTGGGCCAGGTGAAACGGCAGGTGTTCGATATTCCGCCGCTGGGCATCGAAGTGACCGAGCATCAGGCAGAGGTCAAGCAGTGTCCTGGCTGTGGCGTGCGCGTGCAGGCTGCCTTTCCGGCCGGCGTGAGCCAACCGACCCAATATGGTCCGCGTCTGAAAGCGCAAGCCTGCTATCTGCACAACTATCAGTTGATACCGCTGGCGCGCACGACCGAGTTGCTGACCGATTTCTACGGACACGCGCCCTCGGAGGCGGTCCTCATCGCCGACAACCGCCAACTGGTCACCCGCACCCAAGCGAGTCGGGCGCACATCCAACAACAACTCCTCGCCGCCCCTGTTGTCCATTTCGATGAGAGCGGCTTGCGTGTCGAGGGCCGGTTGCAGTGGCTGCACGTGGCCAGCACAGCCATGCTGACCCACTACCATGTCCATGACAGACGGGGGCATGTCGGCATGCGAGCCGGCGGCATCTTGTCCAGCTATCCAGGTGTCGCGGTCCATGACCACTGGGCCTCCTACCTCCAGTTTCCCGACTGCCAGCACGCATTCTGCAACGTCCATCATCTGCGCGAACTGCGCTTTATTCACGAGCAATACGACCAAGCATGGGCTGAAGAGATGGCCCGCTTGTTGCACACCATCAAGGCCGCAGTCGCATCGACCGCGGAAGCGTACACTGCCTTGCCCCCAGAGCGCTTGACCGACTACGCGGCCGCGTACGATGCGCTCATTGCCCAAGGACTCGCGGCCAACCCGCCCCCCGCACAGACCCACCCCAGACCGCGCGGCCGCCCCAAACAATCGCCTCCAAAAAACTTGCTCGACCGCCTGCTCAAACATAAATCTGGCGTCTTGGCCTTTATGTATGACTTCCGCATCCCCTTTGACAACAACCAGGCCGAGCGCGATGTGCGCATGATCAAGGTGCAACAGAAAGTCTCTGGCGCCTTCCGCACACTAGAGGGCGCCGATACCTTCTGCGCCATCCGTTCCTATATCTCAACCGCTCGCAAACACGGCCTCAATGCCATTGATGCCATCTACAACGCATTCCTTGACCAACCCTTCATCCCTTCTACAAATCAGGCTTAGTAGTTACTTTGAAACGAAGAAAAATTCTTTCATCATGGTGGACGAACCGGAGTTGTCGTTAAATGTGGCTTGGCAGAGGGAAATGTTGAAAGATCTTCAAGAGATCGCCGAACTATCTGACTTTCGAGCTTTACTAGCGACTCATTCACCTCAAATCATTGGGGATAGGTGGGATCTGACCATTGAATTGCAAAGTCCAGAAAAATAATGACTCACAGCTTCTCATATGAGATCGCCAACGAAATTCGAATGAGTCGGTCTCAATTTTCTGGAACCTTCCTAATCGTGGAAGGCCGAGATGATCGACTTTTCATGGAGAGATTCATTTCACCATCGAAATGCACGATTTTGGTGGCGGAGGGAAAACAAAAAGTTTGTGAAGTGATCGACATTTTAGAAAAAGACAATTTCGATGGCGTGTTGGGAATTATTGATGCAGACCTTGACAGAATTGAGGGGAATCCGGATCGAAGCCAAAATCTAGTAATGCCAGAGTGCCATGACTTGATCATGATGCTAGTGAGGTCGCCAGCTCTCGACCTAACTCTAAAGGAGTTGGGAAGTCGACCAAAGCTTGCGGCCTTCAAAGAAAACGTTTTGAATGCCTTGATAAATAGAGCGCTGCCAGTAAGATACCTGCGTCTGTATTCCCTGAGAGAAGAGCTAGGCTTGCGATTCAGAAATATGAATTATTCGGCTTGGATCAACCGATCATCCTTTGTAGCGGACACTCCTGCGCTAATAGAAACAGTCAAGAATCATTCTCAACGTCCTGATCTGTCAAGTAGCGTCCTCGCTATGGCCATAGAAGAACTGTATGGTTCCGTGCATGACCCTTACGAGATATGTAACGGTACCGATGTAATTGAAATTCTTTCAATTGGGCTGAGACGTGTTCTAGGTAATAGGAACGCACAGGAGGTCGGAGTTGAGATTCTGAAATCGTTCTTGAGGGTGGCCTATTCGGAACAAAACTTCTCTTCATCAGATCTGAAAAGAGACATTGAAGAGTGGCAAAGCAAAAGATCTGGGTTTCAAGTCCTTAAGAGCGAGATGACTTGAAGTGGATGTAACGGTTAGTGAGCTTGGCCCCAAAGACTGGACCACCAGCCCAGGTGTACAATGTAGCAATTCACCGAGCACGTGAAGGAGCAGTTTAATGGTCAATAAACAACCTTGAGTACGCCACATCGCCCTCCATAACAACGCCACCCGGCCCTCTCGCCGCCATCAAAATCCTCGCCGCAGCCCAGCTCCCGGACAACTCGGAAACGCTCCAACCAGCCGCCTTCGAGACCAGCCCCACAGCGAGCTCGAAAATCAGACCACAGCCGGGTCGTAATCCTGCCCATCCCCCAATCCCCCAAATCGCCGTTGCCGACTCCAGCCTTTCGGACACTTGCCAACGGGCGAACAACAGTTCAGATAAGCGCAACCGCGCAATCTATGGTATCCTTATGCCGTCAGCAGGGGGGCGGAGCTGACAGACATCCCCCGGAGGTTGACCATGACCAGACAGACCAGCCGTGCCGGGCGGCTGGACAACAGGCTCGACCGCGTTGAACGCATCCTCGAACAACTCGCCGAGCGCCAAATCCACGCCGAAAACCGCCAAGATCGGACTCAGGCGCAACTGGACGCGCTGGCCGAACGCGTCAACGAGGTAGTCGGCGCCGTCAATCTGCTGGCCGGCCTCGTCGCGTCCCCAGGCGAGAACAGATAGCTGACAACCCAGCCGTTGCATCCATAGAAAAAAACTGGAACTCAATTCACTTCACGATTCATGCGCGAGTTCGACATGAACGCCCCCGCAACAATGAAAATTACCTGCGATCGCGAAGTAGATGCCCTATACATCCGCTTCAAAGAAACAACCGTGAACACGAAACAATCTTGTCCCCGCCACCGCCCTCCACAAAAACGCCCCCCAACCCCCTCCCCGCCATCAAAATCCACCCCGCCGCCCACCGCCTGAACAACCCCGACACGCCCAAACAAGCCGAATTCGAAACCAGCCCCCACAGCCACACCGCAAATCCTGATTCAGACAACTGCCCCCGGCCCCCCAATCAGTATCCCACTTCGAATCCGCCGGCGCTCGTCGCACCAATCAGAATTCACCCCGGTATCCCATCTCATGATCTAGTGAATAGGGCCAAACACATATATCGCAGGTCGAAAACTTACTGTCAAACTGAAAATAAACGCCCTCTGATGTACTGTGCTTGTCCCAAAAACTGAACCATGAACTAACGTGCACAATGTAGCAATTCACCGAGCACGTGAAGGAGCAGTTTAATGGTCAAGAAACAACCTCGAGCTCGCCATCGCCCTCCACAACAACGCCCCCCAACCCCTTCCCCACCATCCAAACCCTCCACATCGCCCAGCGTCTGGACAATCCGAAGACGCTGAAGCATACTATCCGCATAGACAATTCATGCAGCGAATTCAATTCCTGAGCGCATCAACTGCGACATTCAGCGTCATATAGGTCTACCCAACAGCGTGAACAGATACGTTAGCATGAAATGGAAGTAAATTCCCCACCACTGAAATTTACCAGACACGCAGTTGATGCAATGGCGGAGCGAATGATTCCCGCGGAATGGGTTCAACGCGTGGTTGCTGCACCATCGTTGCGCGTGCCCGATCCACATGACCCGGATGTAGAACGCTTTTTTCGCTGTATACCCGAAAAAGATAACCGCGTCTTGCGCGTAGCTGTGAATACCAATGTTGCACCCTGGCGGGTAGTGAGTGTATTCTTTGACCGGAACATGAGAGGAAAACTATGAAACTACACATCGACAAAGAAGCCGACGCCCTCTACCTACGCCTTGATGACTCTGCCATCGTCGAGTCCGAAGAGGTCGCGCCCGGCGTCGTGCTCGACTACAACGAGGCCAACCAGGTCGTCGCCATCGAGATGCTCTACCTGTCGAAACGCTCCCCCAACCTGAACCTCTCCACCCTGGAATTCGTCACAGCCTGACCTGCCAACCCGCCCCGCCCTCCCAAATCAGAATCCCACTTCCAATCTTCCCGCACCCGCCGCACCCGCCGCACCCGCCTGGATGCACCCTGCTTGCCCCATTCCGTGGTCCCTACATTGGGACCCACCACAGTCCTGGCGTGAGACGGAACGCACTACAGCAGGTCGTAGAAGGAATCGTCCCCGCCTCAGAAGTATCAGTCGAAAAGACCACCGTCGAGCAGACGGTGGTCCTTTTGTTGTCTCGATTTGATTCGTCGTTGGTCTTGCCTGAAGCGTGATGGCCTACCGTGAGTTTCGACGTGTAAACACCGGTCTTGTGGGCATGGTTCGTCCACAGGATGTGCACGCAGTAGCCTCAACTCTGATCGTTTCGGCGCAGTACGGACACCTCTTCGTCGTCCTGGCCTTGGGTGCGCGACCCTCTAAGACATTCGGTATAGGAGAGACTATCAACGCCCAGACGAGGAAGAATGGACCCAACAAGAAAATGTTTACAATCCATCCGCAGCCGGAGTGCCCTTTGTTCGAAGCCACCCTTGAACCTATGACCCCCGACAAGATCTACATCACGACAAACACCACTGCTTCTATCGTGATGTTCCAGTCTACAGTTTTTGAGCAGTCCCGCAAGCAGTAAATCATATTTCAGGCGGGGATGTCCGTTATGCCCCAACTGGTCTCAAAATCAGGTCGGAAGTCCAAATTCACTCACCCCCGAATGCATATTGGACCAAATTGTTGACGATGACCGGCATGAAATCCTCAATGGGGAGTTCTGACAAGTAAGCGGAACAATTAGCGTCTCCCTCCGGCAACGTCTGCCATAACGTGTGGGCGACCGCCATTCTATACTTCCAAATGTCATGCGACCTCATTTGTCGAAGGCTGGCGGCATGAGTTTCGATCAGGACGGTCAGTTCATCTCGTCCTTCCGCACATCTGCGTTCAGACGCCACAAATCCATTGGCGTACATCAACCTCGCCCTTTCCAACCATTCACCTATCCAACCACTGTTCGACTCGACGTTATCGCGTGTTACGGACTCCTTTGCCCAACTGTACAACCATCCATCTGCTTTCAGCAGACTGGGGCTGATGACAGAAACTTCCATGGAGGAGCGTCGATCGAAAAGCGCTAAACTCTTACCCGTATCTTCTTCGGTCAGCCGATCTGTGGGCTCCTCCGAATACGGAATCAGGATCGGAAACGTTTCGGCCGTGCAGGCCGACATAATCACCATCACGATACTGAGCGTCAACCACATTCTTTTCATGTTTGTCTCCTCTACTGCCAGATGGTCAACCTGATCTGTTGTTCCATCTTCTCTCAATCCTGCGCATGACCTCGTTAAAGAGCGAGTTGAGAGGGCCACTCAATACTATCACTGTAGCTCCTGATAAGCACCAACCGAGAATACTTAGAGTCAAGCCCTCATTGCTGTCCACTAATGTAAGTTCAATTTGATACCAAGACTTTTCCACGGGCTGCACGTGAGCATCGTAGGCATTTCGCCCGCTCTACCGATATTCGCAAGCTCTTGGTCTCATTTGGGATCTACATTAGATGCAAGGAAAGTGGAGTGTAAAGATCGACCAACCAGAAGATGCCGACGGCAACTACGCCGCACATGAACCAAATCAGAATGCCAAGAACAACAAGCCAATAGTGTCTAACTGTTCCTCCTGCTTTGGAGCCTGGTCTATATGCTCTGCCGGACTTTCCCCAATATCACCCATTCGTAAAGCTGCACCAACTGTTCTTGCAAGAAACACGGTTCACGATATGAAAGGATGAGTGGTAGAGTTTGTCGCAACCGCTGTTTCACCCTGAACACTAAAGAAGGCCAAAATGTTCCAGAAACTTGTGATTGCCGGCATTGCGCTTCTCACCGCAGCCTGCGTGCCTATTCCGCCAGAACCGCCAGCTTCGGCATCAGTGTCCGCGCCAACAGAAACACTGGCAGAGAAATACGAGTCCGCAGATTGCCCTGGTGGTTATATTGACTTGCAGCCCGGTCAGAGTGCCGACGATCCTCCCCTGAGTTCCTTGCCGGACTATGTAGATATCGTCAGAGTGGAGTCCAGCCTGGATGGAGAAACCCTGACGGCTATTTTCCATTTGAGAGGCATACCCGAAAAATTGGAATTCAGCAGGAAAGGTGTTGATAACTTTGTCATGGAATATATGTGGACAATCGGCATCGACATAGACAACGCCGGTGGACCGGGATACGAGCGGACCGATTTCACGCTCTCGGCCTTTCACTCTGCCAGAAGGGTTTCGGAGGATACGCCTTCCACTATTCGCCCATTCAAGAACGCGGTTGAAATCGATTTGTGGGAAGACAGGCATTTCCCCAAAGAGAACAGGAGTGAGTGGTGGCAAGTGCTGTCCGCCTCTCCCCAACTGCTGGTTTCTCACGAGGAAAACACGCTCACGCTGATCAGTAAGATTCCGGGCATCACTGACGAATCGAGCCTCTCTTTTTCAACCTATGACATCGTGAGTGGACAGGAAGTCTCTCCCTCCTTCCCCGCCCAAGACGGTGTTTCATGCCTGCCTGGGTAATCTGAATCCATTCGGGGCATGTAGGTGCAGCTGGAAGGCCGATAATCCAGTGCAAAACCAGTTATGGCTGGCAACGCCTTGTCGATTCATGCCAGTCGCGGTGAAGGCCCAGACACCTGACGTCGCTGTATTTTCACCCTGTACTGGCCCTGCATGAGGTCGTCGTGTTGTTTAGAGCATAAGTAAATGAACGGTGGCAGAAAGTTGGCTGGAGCATTCCCCCTCCAGAACGACGCCGCCCAGCGTCTGTCCAACCCGGCCACGCCCAAACAAGCTGTCCTCCAAACCGGCCCGCACAGCGAAACTGAGAACTGACTCGCAGCCAGTCCGCAATCCTGCTAATCTCCCAATTCCCTCAATCCCAGTCCAAACAACCTCCCCATCCCCGCGCCCAACATATCCGCAACGCAAATCACAGCCCATCCCACAATTCCCATAAATCCCAGTTCAGACAACTGCGCCACCACATCTGAAGTCCCCAAACCGGCAGCAAATTCTCCCAGAACCGGTCCATTTGAACGGAACTGCCCCTCCTCAAAACTGTTAAGCTGTAGGCGTGTCTGCAGTCTGCCTGGGATGACCCGAATCCAGGTTCGATCCCGCTTTCACCGAGCCGGAATCGGGTGATCAGCACATAGCCTTTCGGCATCCTACCGGCTGCCGAGGAGTTGCCCGCCGACGGGTGCAACTTTCACGAGCGTTTTCATCGCCTAACTTCGTGTTCTTCGTGGATTTGGTATCGTCTATAAGCGAGCCCATCTTTCACGCTATAGGGACCAGACCCTACCTTGACCGGTCCCCGCAAACGACAAGGAGAGAAAATGACAACAATCAAGTTCGCTGCCCTGCTGGTGGCGCTCGTTATCGGCTGCACAAGCCTCGGCATCGTCGCCAGCTACTATCTCAATTTCTTCTGGTACGCCGCCGCAGAACCGATCGTCTACCCTTGCCCCTATCCTGGCAACGCAAGTGTATGTTCGCAAAACCTGAACCAACCCGATCCCGATCTAACCGTGTGGTACTACAGCTGGCCATCCATCGACCCTACCCATATTCACTTCCAGCCGCAAAGAAGCTGCGTCCTCGATTTCCTCTACCATGACCCACTGCCCCCGGGAACACTGAGGGGAGAACAATAATGACAAAACTCAGCATCCTGCTGGCTACAGTACTGCTCAGCCTCACCTTCGGTGGCATACTGGGACGGAAGTACTTCACCTACGTCCTCTTCGTCGGCATAGAACCGGTACTCTATCCTTGTCCCTATTTTGACACGCCAGGCATCGTTCACGCATGCACCTTCCAGCCACACCAGCCCACCCCCGAGATCGCAGTCTGGTGGCACGGCTGGCCAACGCCCGACGACCAACGTACAGTCCCCCAGCCCAGCGGAAACTGCCTGCGCGACATCTTCTTCTTCGACCACCTCCCGCCGCCGCAACCCATTGACAATTGACCTTCTCTCAAGGCTCAACAGCAACGCTTCAGACGGGGCCCACGCGGCCCCGTCCACTCGACACCGCCCAACGCCTGGACAACACGGAAACGCGCAAATAGACCGTCATCGAAGCTACCCTCCCCAGCGAAACTGAGAACTGACTCGCAGCCGGGTCGCAATCGCAGTCCACCCCCAAATCTCGAAAATCCCAGTTCAGACAACGCATCCCGAATATTTCCTCCGCCCCAGGGCAATTGCATCAAATTGGGACAAACCCACGTGAGGCTGTCTGAATCGGGTAGGGGCGCCCCTTGTGGGTGCCCTTCGTCGGCTATTTTGGCGTCCGAATTAAGATGCGTTTGCCCTGTCCTCCGCCCCAAAAACCCTTGACAACTCCCCAAAAACCTAGTACAATAGTTCCATAAGCTTCGCACGTTTCCTCGTGCAAGTGTGAATATCCCCGGCATAAATCAATCCGCCATCCTCCCTTGCCAGCCGGCCGGACGATGGATGGTTCCCACATGCCCGGAGGTTCACACCCATGGCAAAAACACCCTGTAAAAGCTTCAGACGCGACGGCTCGCCCTGCAACGGACAAGGCCTCAAGCAATTCGATGGCTACTGCATCGCCCACGGCCCCGCCGACAAGGTCCGCGCCTGGCGCGCACGCGGCGGTAAGAACTCCTCAACCGCCGCCAGGCTCGACAAACGCATCCCCGAACGACTGCAAGGCATCATTAAAGATCTCGCCGAGGGTATGAACCAAGTGCGGGAGGGTACACTCAGCCCCGCTGCCTTCAATTCATTCTGCCGCGGCGCCAAAACAATGGTCGACCTGTACCGCCTCGCCGACGAGGAAATGGAAACTATTCGCAAAGAAGAGATCGAAACCGCTGCCGCTGAAATCGCCGGCGCACACGGCGACCTCGACATCCTCGCAGCCGCCGACGCCATCATCGCCCAGCAAAACCTGTACCGGGCCGACTCGTGCGTCGAACAGGGTCTTGCAGAGCCCGAACTAAAAGACGATGAGATTAAACCCGCCAAACACATCCTCACAGCCGAAGGCAAAAAGCGATTCGGCTACCGGGTCCTGTACAACCACCAACAGAAAGAGATCGACGAAGTTAAAGAGGCGGCAGAGCAATATACCTTTAAGCGGTCCGAACTGCCCCTTCAGATCAAACACATGGCCGCAAAACGCACAGACCTGGAAAAATCCCTGGCCGACTGCACGCGTGATCCTGAGAACGACCCAGCGCCGCCGCCCGCACCATCGCTGCCGTGCGACCCCTTGACCGGCCAGCCCTTCAACGAACTGCCCGCCGGCGTGACAATCGGTCCGCTGCGGGAATCCGACGAAATCAAACCCTCCCCTGCAATTCTGGAGGATCAGATCCAACAGCTTGAGGACCAAATCCGTGAGTACGAGAAAAACTACGAAATTGAAAACTACGACATGAAACGAAAACGGTTCCACGCTGGCTTAGACCCGGAAGATGACAGCTTAATATTTGTCAAAGGCAAAACCTTGGAATATCCCAGCTTCAACATGTCGATCACAACAGAATACGTGCACAAAATAAAGGACAAATCGCAAGAATAGTATCTAAAATATTAAATATCTTTTACGCAACCGCGCAGCGGCGGTATGCTCCTACCCATTGCACACCTGCCAACTGCCCAACAGCCCAATACACACCCGCCGCCCTCTCCAGCAACCGCTGAAAGTGCCATGCGACCGCCATGCCCGCCGTGGATCGACGACCAACAGCCGCCGAAACTGCCAACTGACCGCCACACACCCGCAAACAACCTCCATCCCAAATCTCTCGTAAACTCTCGTGATCTCTCGTC
This sequence comes from Caldilineaceae bacterium, assembly GCA_965221345.1. Classification (GTDB taxonomy): domain Bacteria; phylum Chloroflexota; class Anaerolineae; order Caldilineales; family Caldilineaceae; genus Bin5. Next base: position 749,548 of record CBDCSD010000002.1, on the reverse strand, counting down.
AAACACTCCTACCAACACACGTGTCAGCGTCCTCCCTCCCATCCCGAAAATCCCCCAAAATCCTGCAAATCCTGCTTCAGACAACCCGCGCCACGCAAGCCCACAGCCCATCCCCAAAATCCCAGCACTTTGTACGAATGGGGTTACTGAAAACTAAAAACCAGAAACTCAAAACTGTCCAACCCTTATTCAGACAACGTCCGCCCGGATCCAGCTTTTTTCGATGTTGACACATCCCCAACCCTTGTGTATACTGTTCCTTAGCCTCAAAAAAGTGGGGCGAAGCGGCCCGGTAGGATCGCCGCAAAAGACTTGCCGGCGCTTCATCTGTTTGCAAGCAGTTGTCAATGCCTGACCTATGCCCCGTCATATCAGGCTGAGAGGGAACAAAAGGAAATGCGTATCCAAACGTATGACCAACCGAGTCGGGCGGCCTCGCCCGGCAGACAATCCCATCTTTCTCAAACTAGCAAGATTGTCGTCTCCTCCTCTCCTCGCTGCTTGTGTACCACCTCCTCCTGTTGTCCCTTCTGTTGTTGTAGCTAATTCTCTGACAGGCTCATCCAACTTAGACGTGCGTCAACCCTGCGTGGACAGGGATCCCAAATCTCAGACGCACTTCAGCGCGATGAGCGCCCGCTAAACTCTTTCCACAACTAAAAACATCCCAGATCCGTAGCCCCGCTGTCGTGGACTCCTAGTTGTCACTTGCGCTACCGTTTTGCCATCCCGGCGCAGACAACCCGGCACCAAGGCTACAGATCTGACGATATAGAGGAACTGAACGTGATTGCACTCGCGCAAGAAACACTCTCGTTTGATACCTGGCAACTGGCCTCTATCAACCAGTTCAACAACCGCCTGGAAGAGAAATCCCCACAAGAGATTCTACAGTGGTCGATGGAGCAGTTCGGTGAGGGCTTTTCGATCGGCTCAGCCTTCGGCGCCAGCGGCATGGCGCTGATCGACATGGCAATGCGTATCAACCCCGATGTGGACATCTTCTACATCGACACCGACTACTTCTTCCCCGAAACCCTGGCCCTGATCGAACGCGCCCAGCGCCACTACAACCGCCCCTTCCGCCGCGTCACGTCCGATACCAGCGTCGCTGAGCAGGAGCGGAACCACGGCCTCAACCTCTATCAACGCGACCCGGACAAATGCTGCAACATCCGCAAAGTCGTGCCGATGGCCAAGGCCCTGCAGGGCAACACCGCCTGGGTATCGGCTCTGCGCCGCGACCAGTCGCCGACACGGGCCGGCACACCGGTCCTGCGCTGGAATGACAAGTACGGCGTCGTCAAGATTTCTCCCCTGGTTAACTGGAGCGAAGCCGACGTCTGGGCCTACATCCATACCCACAACGTCCCCTACAACGAACTGCACGAGCAGAGCTACCCCAGCATCGGCTGCTGGCCCTGCACCCAGGCCGTCCAACCCGGCGACGACCTGCGCGCCGGCCGTTGGGTCGGGCTGTCCAAGATCGAGTGCGGTCTCCATCAGGCCTAACCGCAGTTCTTAGCAGTCAGTTCTTGGTTTTGGCCGCTTCCGCAAGCGCAAACGCAAAACCAGGAGCCGTTGACGTTTTGAAATGACTGCTGAAAATGTAACAATAGCAGGACGCCTTGGGCGGAATCGAACCGTTTCTGTTGTGATTCTCCTGTACGACGACCATCAGTCCAGGTCGACGCTGTCAACTGTCTCAGGCGCCTAATCACACAAGTCACGGTTCAGACATACGCCCACTAAAAACTGGAAACGAAAAACTAGAAACTACATGAATGGCGTCGTCCTCATCGGCCACGGCAGCCTGCACAGCGACAGCGGCGCGTCCATGATCCGGCTGGCCGCCCGCCTGCGCGAACGCGGCGTAGCACCCATCGCCGAGGCCGGCTTCCTCAACTACAGCCGCCCCACCATCGCCGAAGCGGTCGCAAAATGTGTCGCCGCAGGCGCAACAACTGTCACCGTTCAGCCCTATTTCCTCATCGATGGCGTCTATGTACAGCAGGACCTGCCGGGCGATATCGCCAAAGTCGCCGCCCAGTTCCCCGAACTGACCATCCGCGTCGCCCCCTGTCTCGGTTTCCACGAAAAACTGGCCGCCATCGCCCTCGATCGTGTGCAGGCGATCGATCCGGAGTTGAGCACCTCCAACGGGACGCCAGCCGCCCTCCTGGTCATGGCCCACGGCACTCCCCTCGAGCACGCCAACGAGCCGGTCAGACGCATGACCGCCTGGCTGCACGAGAAGACCCGCTACCCCCTCGCCGCCGCGGCCTATCTCGACTGCAACACGCCCCGCATCGCTGATGCCATCGACACCCTCGCCGCCCAGGGCGCGCACAAGATCGTCGCCCTGCCCTACTTCCTGCACCGCGGCCGCCACCTGCGCCAGGACCTGCCGCAGCTCTTGGCCGCCGCCCGCCAACGCCACCCAGCCCTCACCCTCCTCGAAGCGCCCCACCTCGACTACGACCTGCGCCTCGCCGACGTCATCACCGATCGCCTCAGCGAGCTTCCGCTTTGACTGCGGGCAACCCCAGACATCATCCCGATCCGAGACTCCCTGCGCCCGGCATCATCGATCAGTCAGCAGTTCTAGCACTTTGCGCTTACGGGAGAAGCTATCTACCATTCACGATCTACTGCTCTTTCCCTCCTTGCGCTTACGGGCAAACGCGACGAAAATGTTGCAAACAGTGTTGCTGCCCGCGCCACAGGCCACACTATCCACTAACCACTATCCACTGACTACTGCCCTATGACAAGCAACATCGAATACTCTCCCCGGCCAATCTTTTCACTCGCCGACACCGGGCGGGAGACGCCCCCAGTCGGGCTGATCGCGCCGGCGCGCTACGTGCAAGGGCCGGACCTGCTCGACCATCTGGGCCGTTTCTTGGCGCTGGTCCCCAGCACCCGGCCCGCCGTCTACATCAGCCACGGCGGGCTGCGCCGCCACGGCGAACAACTGCTAAACGGCCTGCGCGCCCTGCAGATCGAAGCCGCCGTCGAGATCTTCGAGGGCGAGTGTTCCCACTCCGAAATCGAGCGCGCGGCCGCCAGTCTGCAAGCGCAGAACACCCCCTTCGACTGCCTGATCGCGGTCGGCGGCGGCAAATGCCTCGACGCCGGCAAATGCGTCGCCGCCCGCCTCGAAATACCCGTCGTCATCTGCCCCACAATCGCCTCGACCGACGCGCCCTGCTCCGCCTTGTCGGTCATCTACACCGACGAAGGTATCGTCCACGGCGGCCAGTCTTTCCCCGACAGCCCGGCGTTCGTGCTGGTTGATTCCCAGCTGATTGCGGCCGCGCCGGTACGCTATCTGGTAGCCGGCATGGGCGATGCGCTGGCCACCCGCTACGAGGCGCGCACCTGCTTCCGCAACCCCGCCGGCCGCGCCGTCATCGGCGCCCGGCCCACGATCGCAGCCCAGGCCATCGCCGAACTGTGCGCGCAAACCGTCTTCGACGATGGCATTGCCGCCGCCGAAGCCAACTATCGCGGCGAGGTCAACCCCGCGCTCGAGCGGGTGATCGAAGCCAATACGCTCTTGAGCGGCATCGGCTTCGAAAGCGGCGGCGTCACCGCCGCCCACGCCGTTGCCATGGGCTTCACCCGGCTGCCCGTCGCACGCGAAAACTACCTGCACGGGGAGATGGTGGCGGTGGGCCTGCTCACCCAGCTGGCGATGGAGCAGTCCCTCGACGAGTGCGTCCAGGTCGCCCGCTTCTGCGCTGAGATCGGCCTGCCCACCAACCTGGCCCAGCTCTCCCTCGACCCCGCAGCCGACGGCCCCGCTCTGCAAGCGGCCATGGCCGCCAGTGCCGAGACGCCCCTGATGGATAACGAGCCTTTCGACGTCACACCCCAAAACACTTGGGCCGCACTGTTGCAGGCGGACGAGATCGGCCGCGCCGCCACCGTTGCCGCCGGCGACCAGGCCTATCTACGCCTGCGCGACTGACCCGTTCATGTCCGGCCGCCGCTGTCTCCATCACGTCCTTCTCGAACAGAGTCGCAGCCGACAACCCTTGCGTACAACGCCCGTACCGCTATAATGGATCCATCGCTACTCCGCGGGCGTGTGCATCCCTTCCGCTCGATTGCGCGTGTCCGCCTCTCCCGCAAAGGTGAAATCGACCGATGCCACGCACCCGTTTTGTCACTCTCTCCGATGCCGCGGCGCTCATCCCCGACGCGGCGACGGTTGCCGTCAACTCTTCCAGTGGACTGCTCTGCCCGGACGCGCTGCTGCGGGCCGTTGGCGAGCGGTTTGCCCAGTGCGGCCATCCGCAAGGCTTGACCACAATTCACCCCATCGCCGCCGGCGATATGTACGGCATCGATGGCATCGACCACATCGCCCGCCCCGGACTGCTGGCGCGCGTGATCGCAGGCTCACTGCCCTCAGGTCCTTCGTCAATGGAATCGCCCGCGATATGGCGCATGATTTACGAGAACGAAGTCGAAGCCTACAACATCCCCAGCGGGCTGATCTTCCACCAGTTGCGCGAGGCCGCGGCCAGGCGCCCCGGCGTCCTTACCCAGGTGGGCATGGACACCTTCCTCGATCCGCGGCGCCAAGGTGGGCGCATGAACGAGCGCAGCCGCGCCGATATCGTGCAGTTGGTCGAGTTTGACGGCCAGGAATGGCTCTACCTGCGCGCCCTGCACCCGGACGTCGCCTTGATACGGGCGACGACTGCCGACGAATTGGGCAATCTCACCTTCGAAAGGGAAGGGGCGTTCTTAGGCGCGTATGATGTGGCCCTGGCCGCGCACAACAATGGCGGCGCCGTCATCGCCCAGGTCGAGCGCCGCGTCTCCGCCGGCAGCCTGCCCGCCCAGGACGTGCGCGTGCCGAGCATTCTCGTGGACGCCGTCGTGGTCGTGACCGACCCCATGCAGACCACCCAGACCGACTACGATCCGGCCATCAGCGGTGAGGTACGTGTGCCGTCCGACAGCTTCGAGCTGGCCGAGTGGAGCCTGCAAAAGGTGATCGCCCGCCGCGCGGCGCTCGAACTCCGCGACGGCGAAGCGGTCAATCTCGGCTTCGGCATCTCCGCGTTGGTGCCGCGAGTTCTCCTCGAAGAGGGGCTGGACGGCGCCGTCACTTGGGTGATCGAGCAGGGCGCGGTCGGGGGGATGCCGTTGCAGGGCTTTCAGTTTGGCTGCGCTGCCAACACCCAGGCCATCATTCCATCGCCTGACCAGTTCAGCTATTTCCAGGGCGGCGGTTTCGACCGCTGCTTTCTGTCCTTCATGCAGATCGACCGCGAGGGCAATATCAACGTCTCCAGACTGGCGGCCCGCCCCCACGTGACCGCCGGTGTCGGCGGCTTTGTCGACATTACCGCCAACGCCAGAAACGTCGTCATCAGCGGCACATACACCGCCGGCGCCCGCCTCGACGTTGCCGACGGCCGGCTGCGCATCGAGCGCGAGGGCAGAGTGCGCAAGTTCGTCAACGAGGTGGAGCATGTCACCTTCAGCGGCCGCCGCGCCCGCCAGACCGGCCAAAACGTGGTCGCCGTCACCGAGCGTTGCGTCCTGCGCCTCGATGCCGACGGCTGGACCGTCATCGAAATTGCCCCCGGCGCTTCCCTCGAAGAGGATGTGCTGGCCCAATGCGAATTCCCGCTGGCCGTGGCGCCCGATCTGCGCGCGATGGAGGCCCGCCTGTTCCAGCCGGAGCGGATGGGTCTGCGATTACAAGGGACTGATTGCTGACGAGCTAGAAGGGTTACTAAAAACTAGAAACTGAAAACTCAAAACTTTTAATACGCGCCCTCCCCGCCCAAAACCTTCGGGATCGTGCGCAGCAAAATGCCCAGATCCAAGGTCGGGCTCCAATTCTCTGCGTAGTATATATCGAGCAGAACCATCTCATCGAAGGTCAGGTCGCTGCGGCCGCTGACCTGCCAAAGTCCGGTCATCCCCGGGCTGACCGACAGCCGTTTGCGGTGCCAGTCCTTATACTGGGCTACCTCCTCCGGCACGTTCGGGCGTGGCCCGACAAGGCTCATCTCGCCCCGCAAAACATTGATCAGGTTCGGCACCTCGTCCAGACTGAAACGGCGCAGTATACGCCCAACCGCGGTGCGGCGCGGGTCGTCGCGCATCTTGAAGAGTGGCCCCGACGCTTCATTGAGATCGGCCATCTCATCGAGCTGCGTATCGGCTTCAGGGATCATCGAGCGAAATTTGTAGATCTTGAACGTGTGCCCATTGCGCCCGACGCGAGTCTGGGAATAGAAAATCGGCCCCCGCGAATTGACGCGGACGGCAAGCGCGATCAGCGCCACCAGCGGCAACCCCAAGGTCAACAAGGCGGTCGCCGCGATCACATCCAACGCCCGCTTGACGAACAAATTCCAGCCCGCAATCGATACCGCGCGCGTCGTGATCAGCGGAATCCCATTGAGCCGCTCCACCTGCATCTGATTCTTTGTCAGCTGGAAAAAGTCCGGCACAATCTGCGCCTTGATACCGTTCTGCTCACATAAATGAAGCAGATGCGCAACCGTGCGGTGGCTCTGCCAGGGTAGGCAGATGATAGCCGTGTCGATGTCGTGGTTTTGCAGAATATCGAAGAAATTGTTCAGCGGGCCGAGTGCCTGAAAGCGACCAATGTCCGTCCGGTTTTTGGCTGGATTGTCGTCCAGAAATCCGACCAGTTCATATCCGAGGCTGGGGCGGGCCGCGATCGTGCGCATGACCATTAACCCCACATCGCCCACACCCACCAACACTACACGTTCCAGACCGATCCCCTGATTGCGCAGGTAGCCGCGTACCGCGTAGATTACCGCCCGGCTGATGCCCAATAGCAAAGTGACAAGCACAGCCGTGTACAGGAAGATCAGACGGCTATAGGAGAGTTGCCCGGAAGCAAGGTTCAGAATGATCAGAACGACAACGCCAATTGTGGTGGCGCTGGCGATGGCGTAGACCTCCTCCAACCAGATGCGATCGCGCCGGAATACGTAGACTTTGGAGAATTGAAACGAACAAAAAAGGAGAAAGACAAGCGCCAGGCCGAACGGTAAATACGTGATCAGATCGGTCTGGTTTGCCGGATCGACGGTCCGAAACCATTGCACCCGGTAGCGCAGCCAGTAGGCCAGTACAAAGGCGACAACGACCAGGAGCAGATCGCTGATGGGCAAAAGCGCCGGCCACCAGTTCGACGGAACCCGAATGAGCAGGGCAATCAGCCTGTTTCCGGCGGCAGAGCTTACTGCCTCCCCGTTCGTCTGCCGCCCATCGCGGGTCTGTTGGGATGTCCGGCGGCCTCGGCGCTGTTTCATTTGTATTGTCGTCATCGGCGTTAGTTCAGTGGCCAGTGGCCGCGGTTGGCGATTCGTAGCTGGTGGTCTGTACTGTCCACTAGCCTCCATTCATTGCGGTTTCGTAAACATCTATCGTTTCAGCGGCGGCCCGCTCCCAGGAGAAACGTCCCGCCTGTCTGGGGCCGCGCTCCCGCAAGGCAGCGGAGACGCCTTGCTCTGTAAACAGGCGTTCAAACGCGTCTTGTAGAGCCGCCTGATCCTGCGCCGGGACGATCAGCGCCGCGTCGCCGGCAATCTCTTGCAGGCTCGGCGCGTCGCTGCAAATTACCGGTGTCCCCGATGCCATCGCCTCCAGCACCGGCAGGCCAAACCCCTCAAACAGACTGGGATAGACGAATCCGCTGGCCGCGTTGTACCACAAGCACAACTCCTGCTCCGGCAGAAAACCCGGAAAGTATACGATCGGCTCCTGCTCGGACGGTGCCCCTAACTCGCCTCCAGTCAGGCCCAATTCGGTAACCAAACGAAAAATCTCCTGATAGTGCCAACCTTTCGCTCCGGCCAATACCAACCCTACATCGCGCCCGGTCGCACTGGCCGCCCGCCAACCCGCAAAAGCTCGCAGCAGATGAGGCAGATTCTTGCGCGGTTCCAGCGTGCCAACATAGAGCAAAAATCTCGACGGCAGCCTCATGCACTCGCGAAAGGCGGACACCTCGGCAGCAGGCAGAGGCTGGAATTGCCCGCCGACCCCATTGTACACCACCTCCACGCGCCGGCTGTCCACTTCGAATTCCGTCCGCACGTCGGCGGCCGTCTGTTTGCTGACCGCGATCACGCGTTTGGCCCGGAGGACGCTCGCCCGGCACAAATTGGCCAGGTAGAGCCGCTTGTGGCGGGGGAAACGCTCCGGCAGCCGTATGAAACTGAGGTCGTGGACGGTAACCACGCCCGGCGCCCTCGTCACCAGCGGCAACGTATTGACCAGACCATGCACCAGATCTGCCTGGCCCGTCCACACGGCCGCGGGCAGCGCCGTCTGCTCCCAGACGATGCGGGGCAACGGCGCCGCGGCTGGCCAGCGCGTATAGCGCAGTTCCAACCCTGGGCGCCCCTGGGGACAGCGAAAGTTGCGGTCGTTGACAAAGGCCGTCAACTCATGCCCGCCGGCCTCGGCGGCAAGCGCGGTCAACAAGCTGCGACAATAGTTGCTGACTCCGGCTCCCCGGTAACTGCTGCCCGTGTGTAGAAGCTGGGCGTTGACGACCACTCTCATAGTTAGTGACCAGTGAATAGAGGCTAGCGGCCATTGGCCACTGCAGTGTAAGCCGCGACAGTCCGGCGGGCGATCTCTGCCATTGTGTAATGGGCCAGCACCCTCTGCCTCCCCGCCGTTGCCAGGCCCTGGCGCACCGCTCGATCCTGCATCAATCGCCGCAACTGGGCCCGCAGGGCTTCAACATCCCCTTCCGGGAAGACCACTCCGGCACCGCCGATGACATGTGGGATCTCGCCGCTGTCACTTCCTAGCACCGGTACCCCGCAGGCCATCGCCTCGATCAATACACGTCCGAACTGCTCCTTCCAGTTGGGCCGCGTGCGGCTGGGCAGCACCAACAGGTCGAGTGACCGGTAGAAATCCGGCATCTCGGCGCTGGGAAGTCGGACGCCTAGCGAGACCCGGTCAGCGATGCCGCTTTCGGAAGCCAGTTTCCGCAGCGCTTCCAGCTCGTCCCCGCTGCCCACCAGCGTCAACCGCCAGTCGCCCTCAAGCCCGGCGCACGCCCACAGCAGCAGGTCCAGCCCCTTTTCGGGCAACAGCCCCCCGGCGTAGCCGATATGGAACTGCGAGGAGTGAGGAGGGAGTTGTGAGGGGCGGGACAACGCTTCTTCTTTCCCGCCTCGCTGCGTCCTCTCCTCCTCTTCCGGCTCCGTCTGCGGCTGGAAGATGGTCGGGTCTACGCCAAACTGCGGCACCACCACGATTTCGCCCCGATAGCCCTTGCGCATAAGAACCTCGCGGGCCTCGGCATTCCCGGCGATGGCGACCGCACAGGCGCGGTATACGATGCGCTCGAACCAGTTAAACGGCGGCGGATAGCGCCGCAGCAGATTCTGCCAGGTAAAGAAAAGTGGCTCCGCGCCCACCGACCGCGCCGCCTGCACACCGAGAAGTGTAGCCAAATTGTATGGCTCCTCATCCACATGCACAACCTCCGGTTGCAACTCCCGCAGCTCTCTTACCAGTGTGGGATAAAAGTGCAGGTGATAAGCGCCGTTGAATAGGAGGGGAATCGTACGCAGTTCGTAGCCGATAGTATGCAGCCGTTCCGCCTCTTGCGTGCCGCGGCGGTCCCGCCAGCTCGGCGGCACCAGCACCGTCAGCTCCACCCCCAGCCGGGCGATCTCCTCCGCCTTCCTCTGATACGCGCCCACAACGAGCGCCTTGCTGATCAGCACAACCCGCAACGGATTCTCCCTGTGGTTGTTGACAGGCAGGTTGGTTCTGCTTGCCATCCACTAATTATAGCGGAGGCGCGCGGGGTGCTCAAGAGCGGGAGGAGAGGAGGAGAGGAGGAGATAAGTCTTCAACGGGGGTTGGGAAACCACAGTGGCCCGTGCGACCCGGCCCGGCTCAACCCGCCAGTAGAGTCGAGGGGTCGTCTGCGGTTAAGGGCTGGGCGCATAGTGCGTTCAGATGAGAGTAGGGCGGTCTTCGTAATCCTCGTTCCCGTCGGGACCGGCGGGCTGAATTCTCAAGTTTAGTTCGCCCTCGGGGAAGAGTTCGAGTTGGCGAAGGTCGTGGACGAAGAGTTCGGCCTGGGTTAAAACTTTGGCGCGTAGCAGTTCACCGGTGTCCATCAGGTGTTCGACCAATGCCTGCGGCACGAAGTGCGACACCGAACAGATCCCTGCTTTACTCGCTCCCCACTTCGCGGGAACATCGCCCAATCACTCAGTGCCGGGGGACCTGTAGGCGGGGTAGAGTCGGAAGTGAGAGGCAAGGATCACCTGCTCTGCTCTTCCGGCGCCATAATCAAAACTCATCATGCGGGGACACCGGCGAGCCGGGGAATATCCCGAACGCTTGTCTCCTGGAAGTCTGCCAGGCCTGGATATTGCTTGTCGGCATTGCGGGTGAGGAAGAGTTGTTCTTTTTTGCCCAACGCTTCCATGGCCTCGTGGACGACAAGGCTGATGAACGGCAGTTGGGCCTTCTGAAATTCGAGCAGGGCAAGGGCTACGACTTTGGCCTTGTCGTTGCTGTGTACTCCAAACACGAAGAAGCTCCAACTTTCTAACGTGAGAGACCAGTCCACACCGGTGGGGTAATCAGGAAGCGGAAATAAGGCGGCGCTGGGGGAGAAGTCTTTAAGGTCTGATGTAATGTATTCTTCCAGGTCGTCGTAGAAGGCACTGCGCGTGATCTCTCTACTCCAATAGCGCATGTTGCACACCTTTTGCGCGCAGCCTGCGAATTGGAGTATGCCTTCGTAAAGCTTGTCCATAGGCGCGTCGAGATAGAGGTTACCCTCCTCATTACTGATGCCGTTGTTGATGAGAATGCTTTCGAAAATCTGCTGGCGCGTAGGGGTAGAAATCTCGTACGTGTAGGAAAGACGCATGAGGGTCAGGCCGTAGTCACAGATGCGGACGTACTCGTCCCCCTTTGGGCTGTCCGCCAGGTAGATTTCGACCATGTCGCCGTCTTCGTGATGAATGGGGAGGATGAGTTGGTGGCTGCCGGGGCGCCGTTCGTAGAGGTCAAAGCCGGCGGTGAAGGGATGATTCAGGGATTCACGAACGCTAAAGATGTTCATTGAAAAGCCTCGGTTGAAGCGCTTCGGGGAAATACTCGGCATAGTTTGCTACGCCGATATCCTCAAAGAAGATTCTTAGGGCCTGTTCAAAAGTGCTGTAACGGTCCGTGATTTCTCGCCGGCTCTCTTGAGGGTTTGTATTGCCAGCCGCCAATTCTTGTTCACTGATGCGGTGAATGTGCGGTAGAGCGTAGTGGCCGTCCGGATGTCGGCTTGACTCTCCGTGCGCGCCGTTATAGCGGATAAGCGTAATGGTTCCCAACGATCTGATGTTGGTCTGATAGCGCAGTCCTATGGAAAAGTTTTCAATGAACTTGCTGTGCTGTCGAATAAAGACCGAGAGTTTCGCGCCGTCGTCGGAAGGCGTCTCCAGTTCCAGTTCGCAGCGTTTCTGGTTGTTTTCTTCTTTGTAAGCGTCCCTGGCCGGTGTTTTCTTGGTGATCGTCTTGGGGATGTCCAGCAGATTTTGGATTTGCTGGTCGGTCAGGATAGGTCTTTCTGTGTGCGCGGCGGTATTATATGTCAATTCTGTCTCCCGTAACAAGGATCGTTTCCGCTAGCGCTTATTGTCTTTTCATAAGCAACTGTCACGCAGTCACGCGTCCTCAAGCAACTTGTCAAGTTCAGGCTTCCCTCCGATTATGATCAGACCCAAGAACTCGTTTTCCTCTATCCCTTTGTTTCTTATCCCCCAATTCTCTCTCATTGCCCGGAGCAGCTTGTCGACGGGCAACAGAATTTTGGGGCCGTGCTTTTGAAGCGGTTTCTCCATCAGTTCGCCATTCCCCCAAAGCCTTGATCACTTCAGGTCCACCATAGACCATCAGTTGGGTGGCGAATTGGGCAATGATTTCCGTGGTCTCTTCTTGATCGATTCCATCATTTTTCTTGCTGCTCTTCATCATTCGTGTCAGCGCCAAAATAAATTTACTGGATAACTCGGCCTTTCTTCCCCGGTTCGCTTCCTACGTTGCGCGTTCTTGAGCACGCCCTGCGTTATGAGTAGAAATCAACACAGAACTCAGAATCGTTACTGCTCTTGTAATGAGCGCCGCCATTATAGTTGTACCGATGTTGGCGGCCTCCTTCGTGAGCCAATTGATGAGCACAAATGTGATCCGTATAAAACCATATATTGCAGCAACGGAGACAATGATGGTGAATATACCCACAAGCAAGTTGCCGTGGTGTGATTGCATCATTCTACGGCTCATCTGACTGTTCCCACGACTATTTCGTTCAACAGCTTTTCGCCCCAGGATATTGGTCTCAATCTCACTGCTATGTTAACCTGGTCTTTCTCCGTCGCCGGATAGAACTTTAGAGCATCATTCCCGTGTTCTCTTCTGAACTGCTGCCGCGCGCACACACAATTTTAGCACATATGTGTCTTGCCGCCCAAAAATTATTTCCCTTCGAGAGTGAAATGCTCTCGATAGTAAAGGCTATCATAAATATGGAAACAAAATCCGTCTCTCTTATTGGCTTCCCTTAATTTAGGCATCCCCGTACCCCCGTCATTCCTCCTGCCCGCGAACAACGCAGTCACATACTTCGCTCCGCTGAATGGTGGTCAACAGCTATTGACGTTACTTGAATAGTGGATTACGCCGCGAAAGTTAAGGCAGTGAATATGCTATAGCGAGGGCTTTACACCGCGCCCACGATCTCACCCAACAGCCTCTCCGTCTCCCGTTCCAAAGCCTCAAGATAGGCCCAGATCTCCTCCGGAGCGCGCAGCGGCTGCGACTAGTAGAAGTAGCGGGTCAAGCTGATCTCGTAGACGGTTGTGAGGCTGGTGGGGACGCATTGGCCGCGGGCGTTAAGGGGAGGACCTCGCAGCGGAGGAAGCCTTCGATTTCGCCCTCCTCCTACACCTGGGCCGACCCAAGATTGGTCCCAACTGCATTGCATCCTCCCATGTAGCCAACACTGAAAGGAATAAGCGACAGGAATGAACTATTCGAGTACACTCATCGTGAGTACCTCTTATGACCGATGGGATTACTGGTGAAAAATCCCTGTGCTCCACCTTGATAAGGTACTTCTTGACTCCGAATTCAGGAATAAGTAGCCCCTCTACCCCAAACTCCACCCGCTCGCATACGCCACCAGACCCAACTTGCGCGCAACCGCCAGCGAAGCGCCGTTCGACCACGACGTGCTGTATAGCGGAATGCGGCCGGACGCTCGAACCGCCAATGCCCACGCCGCCGCCACCTGCGGACCGAGCCCGCGTCCACGGTATGCCGCTGCCGTCTCCAGTCCGGCTTCTGCCGCTGCGCCGGAGCGCCGGGCACAGAAGCAGACGCTCACCGCATCTCCATCCTCGATCACCGCTACAACCGGCGACCGTCCCGGAATCTCATCGGCCGTCCAACCGCAAAAGTGGCGCGCAAGCAACTGCACTTCATTCACGAGCACAGTAGCAGCAGGCTGTTCGATTGTTTTGGGGAATGCGTACGCCGGCCCGGAGTATACTTCTCCCCCTGCCAGCGCCCTGTACCGTTCCGCATGCACCGGCGCGTCGCGCAAGTCCGCAACCGTCGGCTCTTCGCCGGCGAGACCGGCAAGCTCCTCCGCGACCTCCTGCGGCACGTCCGCCCGCACAGCCCAGGCGCAACCCGTCCTGCCGCGAATGAGCGCGAAAGACGGTCCTGGATCCGGGTCCGGCTCACGTGTCCCAAGGATACGGCCAGCGTTATCCAATCGGAACAGTGTGCGCAGGTGTAGGTCCGGTGTGCTCACAGGACAACCGGAGCGCCGTCACTATCGCCCGCCAACTTCACTACCTTCACAAATCGACCGAGCGCAGCAGATCCCGCATCTGGATCGTCTCTGAAAGCGTATCCACCTCGTTGCAGCCCTCCCAATCGACCCACACATACTCGACGCAGATGTAGCCCTCGTAGCCAGAATCCCGCAGCGCCCGCACCACGCGCGGGTAGTCGATCACATTGTGCTGGATCAGCGACTGCAAACGGTTCTTATGTCCCCCGCGCGCATGAAAATGGGAGCTATGCATGATCAATGTTTCGCTCTCGTCGTCGCTGATCTCCCGGTACGCGAAATGCGAATAGTCCAGCGTCAGCGTCAATCCGGGCGTCATCTCCAGCATGCGCCGCGTCTGCTCCGGCGTGCGCGCCAAAGACTCAAGGTTTGGCTCCACCGCGCACACGCATCCGGCCTCCTGCGCCAGCTCCACCCGCCAGGCCAGCTCCTCGCACGCCCGCTGCAGCGACGTCTCGTAGGATTCCCCCTCCCACGGCAACCCCGGCTCGATCGTGATATGAGAGGCGTTGCAACGCAGTGTGAACTCGACGATGCGCGCGAACAGTTCGCGCGCCCGGCGGCGCTCCTCCGCGTCGGGATGGTTCATCGCCAGCGCCGGCAACCCCGGTCCGGAAGCCTGAAAATAGACGTCGGCAATCTCCAGCCCCTTATCTTGCACCCGGCTTGACAGGTCACGCGCCGACGCCGCCAGATTCGGCACAACGTGGCTGGGATAGATGTGGGAACGGTCCTCAAACAGGCCAATGTCCACGCCCTGGAACCCCATCATCGCGATCAGCTTCAGTACGTCATCGTGCGGCAGCAGCGGAAAGGTGAAATCTGCGCACGAAAGCTTAAGTTCCATCTTGCATCTCCTTCATCGGTTGGAGGAAACTGCACCGGCCACTGACCACTAACCGCCTGCCTCTATATAAACGACAATGTCGTGGCTGAACGGCTCCAGCTCGATTCCCGTTTCACCGCCAGCAAGGGCCAGCCTCTGTCCCGTGTACCCTCCCTCGGCCGGCGAATAGAGCCGGGCCGAGTAACTGCCCGCCGGCAGCGTGAAAGCCAGGCGCCCCTGGCAGGGCTGCCCCAGCCCGGGATCATCCACCTCCCGCTGATCCGCCACATAGACGACGTAGGCCCGTCCAGGTTGCCCCAGCGCGATCGCGGTCGTGTTGGCCGGCGTCTCGCTGGCGAAGTCCGGGGCCGGCCCCATCTGCACGAAATCGACCCCGTGAATGAACGCCGACAGATTCTTCATCCAGCTGCGGATCATCGCCTGTGCCGCCGGCGTGCCCGCCTCCTGCCCCCCGGCCTGGATCGAAAAGTCGATCATGTTGTAATGGCCGCCGCTGCAGACAGTCGCCCAGGCCCGTTTGCGATGCACGATCCACGACTCCTCGTCCAACGAACTCGTCGCCGCGTTGTCCTCGTCGAACACGAATGGTTTACCCGTCTCATGAACCGCCGTCCACACCTGCTGGATGCGCGCCAACCGCAGGTCGCGCTGCATGAACCGCGACAGCGGCGCCAGGATATCGCCCTTGTAAGTCAGTTGCTGGTAGTCGTGCAGGTTCACCGCGTCTACCGACTCCTCCCCCAGGATCTGCTCCAGCGCAGTGTCGGTGCGCCAGTTCTCGACCGGCACCTGGAAGATAAGATGCTTCTTGGGCAACCCCGCCTCTGTCGCGCGGATCTGACCGCGCACTGCCTCCTGCCAGCCGTCTACCTCGGATTGTGTGGCAAATCCGGTCTCAGGGATCATGCCCGCCCTGGCTGTGAACGGCTCGTTGCAGACCTCAAAGTAGAAGTTGTCGTAGCCGTTCACCTCCTCAACCACCTTGCTGACGTAGGCCATCTGGCGCTCCATCAGCGTGCCGTCCCGGCCCGAAATGTAGTCCTGCCAAGGGATGTCGCCTACACCGTTAATGTTGTTCTGGATGTTCAGGGGATTCAGCCCCCATACCGCGTCGCTGTACGCGCTGCTGAAGAGCGTCAGCTCGATAATGACATCCCGCTCCTGCGCGGCCGCCAGGAAGCCATGCAATCGCTCGAAGTACTCTGGATTCCACCGGTCCAAATCAAACTTGTGATAGCCGTCCGTGGCAAAACCTGGTCCGCTGCGCATCCAGGGAGCCACATATTCGACCGGCAACGGCTTGCAGGGCGAATGCGGATTGATCGGCTTCACCTGCGTAGCGGGGTCGAACACCTGCAGCTCGCGGAAGAGCAGAAAGCAGCGGCTCAGCGTCTGCCTCTTCTCGGCAGCGTCGTCAAGATAGGCGATGTAGTCGAAGTTGCGATTGATCACGGAGCCGTAATGTTCGGTCGCCGTAATCAGTACCAGCGGCTTGGCCTTGTAAAGAAAATAACGGGGATTCTCAGGGTGCAACCCGATCGGCTTAGACATGCACTTCCTCCTGCTCCTCTCTTCTCGCCATCAGCCCTTTACCCCTCCTGGACCTCAACCAGCGAGGCGTCATGCTCCTGGAAGTCAAGATCATACCGCTCCCAGTAATACTGCAAATCCTTGGACTCCCAGTCGGCGTAAATCTCTTCCCAGGAGAGCACATTGCAGTGGGGCGTGATCGATTTCGTTTCAATCGGCAATGAGGGCGGTTGATAACGGAAATCTGTCGACAGCCGAATCTGGTTCTTCGTCCGATTCGGGATCGACTTGTGAACGGTCAGGCTGTGAAATACCAGCACGTCGCCGATCTGAAAGTCGGTCTCGAACCATTCTTGCGGTGTATCCTCATCGAAGATGACATGGCGGCCGCCCGCGCCTTCTGCCGCCCGCACCGGAAAGACGCCCATCTTGTGCGAACCGCGCAGCACGCTTAACCCACCCAACTCCCGCGGGCAGTCGCCCAGCGGCATCCAGCAGGTATAGACCGTCTTCGTCCCTTGGATGAAGATGTGATCCTGGTGCGCCGGCGTCGGCGCGTTGCCCTTCGCCGGGATCATCAAGCGCCCGATCTTGAGGGCATGCACCAACACGGTCTCATCAAATAGTTGCCCCAGCATGTTGACCAGCGCCGGATTGTGCGCGAGGCGATGGAAAGATTCCAGACGCTGCACGTCACCATAGGCCGCCGGTGGCACGCCAACGCCGCAGAAAGGCTCCATTCCGTCCGCCGAGGGGTCGGCGATGCCGTCCATTAACTCCGTCCCTGGCGCAATCCAGCCGTAGTTGTCGCAGATCTGCAAGATCTTGTGCCGAAGCGCCACGATCTCATCCGCGGGCAGCAGGCCGCGAAAGAACAGAAAGCCGTTGGTCGCCATCTGCCGGCGCAGCGCCTGCGGATCATCGAGCAGTGTATTGTGTTCTTGAAAATCAGTCGCTGTTGTCATCATCTGCCTCCATAACAGATACCCGGTCCCAGACCGCGCTCAAATAGCGAAGCGGTAGCGCATCCAACAATGAGGACGTTTTGGGCATGGCGCAGTTCTCCCAGGGCGTCATCCCGGAGCAGAACTGCTTCGTATACGTTCCAAGCGAGGTAACTATATCACGCCTGTGCGGAGTTGAGACGATTCACCCGTCGCCGAATGTCCAAAATCTGAAAGCGGCAACAGGCGAGCCCGAACACAAGTCGGATCGGTGACTGCCCGTTGGCCACTGCTCACAGCGGTTGCTGTCAGTTGAGTTCCTCGTCACCCACTCTGGCAATCCATTCCCGCGCCCACTCCACGGTCTCCAGTTCAAGATCACAGATGCAGCTCGCCAGAAAGATCATGCCCTCGATTCGCCCTTCGCGCAGCCAGCGCAAGGCCGTTTCGCACTGCATCTGCATCGCCTCCAGGGGCATGGGGATGTGCAGGCCATAATCATACATGTACAGGCCGAGCAGCTTGCGGCTGCGGGGCGCGAGTTGCTCGCACCTGGCGAGGTTTGTTTCCACATCCTTGAGATCGGGCGCCTCCCACGTCCACAGGGAGACCCAATCGCATAGTTCAAGATGGGCCGCCAGAGGCAACCCGAGCTGATGCGTGTAGAGCGTAACGCCCAACTCCAACCTGCGCCCGCCAACCTCGAACTGATCCCGTAGCGACTGGAGTTCCTCTACGGACAGGACGCCCAGGTCGCCCTCACCTTGTGGCCGTCTGAAGAAGTCATCCATGAAGACGCCTATGATGTTGGGATTACGCGCCGCCAACTCCAGCACGTGTTTACGCTCCTCTTCCGATGATCGCCCCGCGCCGCCAACCACCGACCAGAAGACCTGCTTCAACCCGCGGAAGGGTACTGCATATTGGTCAAAGGGCATCTCCGGCTTGTCATGGTAGCGCACCATGATCATATTGGGCACGTCCATATAGAACGCAGCCTCCACCGGCGTCATGCGCGAGGAGAGTCCGATATCCCATCCCGTGTCATGACTGCCGGCTTCATGGCCCCAAAGCCACATCCGATCGCGTACTGTTTCCATGGTATCGTCCTTGTTGGTGAGGTTAAACGCAACGCTAAAGTTTGAGGCCGCCTGCGGTCAGACCCTCGACAAACAGGCGGCTGGTAAAGGCAAACAGAAGCACCAGGGGCAACGACGCAATGATATAACCCGCCATCTGCGTGCCTATCTGTTGTCCGAGTTGATCATTGAAAATCAGCAGCGCAACCGGAATCGTAAACAGCTCCCTCTTCGTGCCGATGGTCAGATAGGGCCAGAAAATATCGTTCCAGGTACTCAGAACCTGTAAGATGGCGACCACACCCGCGATATGCGTGGAGAGCGGGAGCGCGATATTCCAGAAGCACCTGAATTCGCTGGCGCCATCAATACGCGCCGACTCGAAATACTCTGACGGAATCGAACTGAAAAACGTGCGCATCAAAAAAACTGCCATCACCTGACCCGCAGCGATGTATGGCAGCAGCAGTGCCCACATCGTCTGAAACAGGCCCAGCTTATGTACCACCACAAAGCGCGGCACCAGCGTCAGGATGGCTGGAATCATAAGCAGTGAAAGGATGAATACAAACAGCGTGTCCTTGCCCAGGAAGTCAAAGCGCGCAAACACATATGCCGACAACGAGCCAAAAAAGAGCACGCCCAGACAGGAAACGGTGCTCACGATGATACTGTTCAGGATCGATTGCGAGACGACGCGCCAGGCGGCAGAAAACGTCTGGTCATAGTAGAGCGGGAAGGTGAGCCCCCACGGGTTGAAGTCAAACTGCGCCCGCGACTTGCCGGCGATAAACAGCGCCAGAAGCATCGGCGCTATCATCAGCAAGAGCAAAACGACGATAACCGGAATCGGCCATTGACGCCGCCAGTAAATGGTAAGGCCGAGCCAGCTTCTAGCGTCTGCTGGTCCTGATCTGGATGTCTGGGCTGTGCTCACAACAGATCCTCTCTGGAGCGGAGTTCGACCGCCGCTGACCGCATCCTTGCGCACTTGGCGGTGGTTCAATTGCGGCGTGCTCCTGTAATGACTTCGCCGTTACACCCGAAATAGGAAGACACGGATAACCAATCTCTCTCGACAATTTCTCAGGCGCGCTCCTCTCGAAAAATCCGCATACTTAGCAGCGTCAGAATCAGAATCGTGACAAAGATGAATACACCGATGGCGGAAGCATATCCCATGCGATGATAGTTGAAGGCGTTGTAGTATAGCCAAAGCCCCGGCACCATGGTCGACTTGATCGGCCCGCCTTCGGTCATCACGAAAACTACCTCGAAGATTTGGATGCTGGCGATGATGGCACGCACGAGATTGAGCTTGATCTGGCCAAAAACCAGGGGAATGTCCAGACGCCAGATTCTTTGTAGCCTGCTGGCGCCGTCCAACTCCGACGATTCCAGTATCTCCGCGTTGATATTCTGCAGCCCGGCCAGCGTGATCAGGGTGTTCACACCGTTTACCCACGGGAATCCGGAAAAGGTGAGCGCCCAGATCGCGATCCGGGGGTCGCCAAGCCAGACCCGCGTCCAGCTTTCCAATCCAATGCCGGTCAGAAACGCATTCAGCAACCCGACAGAGCCGTCATAGATAAATCGCCATAGCAGAAAGAGCACGATGCCCGGGATGATGGCCGGCAAAATCATGCCGATGCGAAACCAGTACTTCCAACGTATGCTCTTGACGGCAAAGATCAGTTCCGCCACAATCAGCGGGATCACCGTGGCCTGAAACATGATCCAGACCGTTATGATGCCCACGTTTTTCAGCGAGCGCACAAAGGTCCTGTCCTGCGTAAACATGCGCACAAAGTTGTCCAGACCGACCCATTTGGCAGGCAGTCCGATGTCCCATTCGAAGAAGGAGTGGTAGACGGCAAGAAACGCGGGGTAGTAGTCAAAGACAAGCAGACCAAGCAAGGTAGGCAGCAGGACAGCGTAAAAGGGCAACGCGTGACGAACGCGTTGCCCCAAGCCGCGCCCTGCCCCGACCCTCCCCTGGCCGGCGAGCGGTGTGGTCTGAGGTTGCCCTGACTTCAATGGCAACTTTGCTGCTTGGCCGGTTTGTTGGTCGGATGCGCCTCCCCTGAACCGACCAACAAACCAGGATATCAATAGTCCCATACGTGGTGGGAACTACCTACTCAAAACCAAGCGCGGCACAGTCCACTTCGTTGTCGCTGATGAAATCGGACGCGTACAACGTCATGTTCTCATCGATCTGTGCAACGGCGTCGTCGAGCGAAACTAGATCGAGGATATATGTGTTCTTTATATCCCAGATCTCCAAGCGAGACTCAAGATTGGTCTTGTCATAATAGGTCCACATTGCGGCTTCGCCCTCATGGTCCTGGAGATTTTCCAGAATCGAGATCAGGTCCGGATCTGCGGGCGTTGCCCCTTTCTGGATTGGCAAGACGTTGCCAAGATCGTTGATCAGACGCTCGGCGTTCTGAGGAGCGCTCAGGTACTTCAGAAAATCGGCCGCAAGATCGACAACCCCATCCTCAACAGCGGTCTTCGTGATTGCAAAACCACCCGGCGCACCACCAATTGGCGGCGCAGGCGTCCCGGTGCAAACCGGTGAACTCTCCTCCGTACATTTGGGCGCATAAAACATCCCCCACTCAAATTCGATGTTCGGGTTCAGTTTGTTCTGCTTCACTCGCCAACTTCCATCTTCTACTACCACGATATCGCCCTGCAGCCATCTCGTGATCGCATTGGCGTTTTTGTCGGTCCAATCCGGCGTGCGATAGGCGGCGACCTCCTTCATCAGGCGCATCCATTCCCGGTACTCAGGCGTTTCGGCCCGGAATACGCCCGTGTCGATCGCGCAGGCTACCTCCTCAAAGTTGGCCGGACCTCCGTCAGGGTTTACCTGGGGTGTCAACTCCGCCATGACGCTGCCGCCCAACTGCCCCAGCGTCTCATACATGAACCAGGAACCTATCCCTCCATAGGGAATGTAGCCGGCATCTTCCAACTCCTGAAATACTCCCAGCAACTCCGCTAAGGTCGTTGGAACCTCGACCCCGACTTCCTCAAAAATATCCTTGTTGTAGAACATCATCGAGGTCACGATTGAGTAGTTGAGCGTGTAATGCGAACCCAAAATGCGGTTCGCCTGGAATGGCACCTCGTAGAAAAGATCCAACCAGCGTTCGCTGCCTGGCTCGCCCGCCTCGACGTAATGATTCGGCTGCTCCAGATGGGAATCCAGGTTGACCCACCAGTCCTTCCCGATCTCCTCCACTTGATCCCGGGTCAGCGTATAGACAATGTTGGGTATCGTGCCGGCAGTCATGTTTGTGACAATGTACTCGCGACTGCTGACATCGCCGGGAGGCGGCTGAACCAACTCGATCTCTACGCCGGGATGCAACGCCTGATACTCGTCGATCAGGGTCAGGATCATGTTGTGGGGATTGGGGTTGGTTTCGCTCCACTCCATGCTTTCAGAAGGATAGTAGGATCCAGGGTTCACAGTGAGCTTGCCTGTCAGGGCTCCTGATTCGTCGCTATCCATCGCCGCTCCAGCTGTGCCTTCCTGGGCCGTTTCTGCGGCCGGGACGGCGGCGCACGCCGTCGCGATGAGCGCAAGCGCCAGCAGAATGCCAATGACCGGGAATCGTTTCACAAACATGATGGCTCCTCTCCTTTCTTTACGCGTGTCGCTGAAATGAATCCTCTGCAAAGCTCCGGGCGCTCCGGGCGCGTCGGGTCCGACGTAAACAGTTCATGTGGGAAGCCTTTCGTCTCCATCACCAGAGCCCCATCCTGCACAATCAGCGGTTTCGGCGGTTGCCACGCCCCCTGTCTGTCGGGGACCACGGCCCCGGCATCGTATTCCTCCTTTCTCAAACCGAAGAAAAATGCGCGATAGACGGTTCCCGGCTTAATCCCTGTAACGGCGATCAGGTATCGCTCTGGAATGAAGAAGATGCCCCCTTCTCTCGAAATACCGGCCGCTTTTGGTCTGCAATAGCCTTCCCTGAGCCTGAAGCGGCGTCCGCCTACCGGAAAACTCACGTCTGGAATTGAACTTGCGATACGTGTCAGTCACATTTCTTCACCTAGGCGTGATTAGTACGGTCGTCGAAAGTAGATAACCCTCTCTTCAATGATCTCCGCAGCGAAAAAATGAACTGTGTGTTGTCAATGTGCCAAGTGATGGGATTACGTTCAGTATAGTGAACTGTGTTTTGTCTGTCAAATGATATTTTTTTTGACGAGCACGGTCCAAACTGAAGGTTTGTCATACTTACAGTTGCGCAGAAGTCACCCTTGACCTGTTCGCCAGGAGCGGGCAGAACAGTCGGGCCCATCCCCGCGCAGTAATCAGGCTGGGTTCCCCCAATGCAGTCCCTGGGATCCACCCGTCGGGAACTGCCCCCCCGTTGTCCAACATCAAGAAGACGCCTCTTCAACCAATTTCTGCTCGCTTCTTGCAATATAAAGGGAAAAACCTATATTTTTTCCTGAACTGTTAAGGAAATTTCGCCCTTCCAACCGCACGTCCGCATGCAATCCTGGTAATCCCTTCATCCTGCAGATCACAGTTCAGACAAACGCGCCCGCGCAACGCCCCCTGACTGTAGTCCGATATGTGCCCAACCGTGCGCAGAAATCGGGCCGCGCAATTATCCCCAATCTGGGACGCACCTGGATGAGCAGATAAGGCAAGGTGCATCCCAAAATGGGGATGAGATATACTGAGAGGGAGTGAGGGAGTACAGAGTGATAAGCCAAAATCATTTGACAGCCATTCTTCTGCCGTGCCATAATAGTTAAATCCGCCGTTGCCTGAAACGGGCGCGGTTCTAATGCTGAACGCTTGCACAGATCTGTCGCCGTAGACAATACGCCTGTTCCCATCACCCGCCCCCAAGTCCGCGTCCGATGAAGTGGGCGGCGGGCAAACGCCAGTTTGGGAGGAACTATGCCTAATCGCTTTCGCGTCTCGTTGTTAGGGGCATTGGCAATTCTGCCCCTGTTGATTAGCAGCTGCTATCCCTTCCAGGGAGATATTACACTGATCCTCACCCCAGCCGCGCCTCCTGAAGCGGAAGAAGCCTCAGAGCCAACCGCGCCGGAGATGGTGACCTTAGAGGCAACGGTAGCTGTCAACGCGCTGCGAGTGCGCCAGGCGCCCAATGCAGAAACGCCGATTATCGCCGGCTTGCTCAAGGGCGATGTCATCCCTGTGATCGGGCGGACTGAGGATGGCAGCTGGCTGCATGTGGAGGTACCGGATGTAGGGACAATCGGCTGGATCTGGGCGGAAGATGTATCGCTTACCGGAGATGCCGCCGATTTATTTGTGCATGCAAGCGAAAAAATGGCCGAGGAGGTGGCAGACGGCGGCGAGACGGCCGCCGAAGAAGAAAAGGCGGACGACGGCGGGATGGCCGCCGAGACCACCGACGAGGAGAAGACCAAAGATGAAGTAATGTCGGTCGATGACCTGGAGCAGAGCGTCACTGTCCACGCTCAAGATGTGATCAAAGGCCAGGTCACAATTGCGGAAGCTGTGGCCCAGTTGGATGGCTGGATAGTCATCCACGTCGATGATGCCGGATCATTCGGACAGATCATCGGGCAGTCGCCCCTGGACGCCGGCGTCACGACCGATCTGGCTGTGGACATCGATGTCAATGCCGCCACCGAAACCCTCTATGCCATGCTCCATAGAGACGGCGGCGTGTTTAATGTCTTCGAGTTCCCTGGCCCGGATATGCCCGTGCTGGAGAACGGCGAGCCAATCAGTCCGGCCTTTACTGTAACGATCGGCGAGATGTCCATCTCCGAGGACAAGGAAGACGTGGTTGAGGCCGTGCCGGAGACAACGCCGACCGATGCACCGCTGTTGAAAGTAGGCGATGTCACCAGACACTTGGCGATCGTCACGACCCGTGCTCTGCGCGTGCGAAGCAAGCCGGAAACCATCGCCGAGGTCCTGGCAGGCGTAGATGTCGGTGAAGCCTTTCCGGTTGCCGGTTTCAGCTCAGATGAATTGTGGGTTGCGATCTTCTTTCCGGACATCGTGGACCCGGTCTGGGTTTCGGCCTCGCTGGTGGAGTTGCGAGACATAGAGTTGAGAGTGCAGATGGGCCGCGCTACCATCGCTACCGGCCAGGGCGGTCGGTTACGATTGCGCGGCGGGCCGACTCTGGAAGCGCCGATCGTCGGCTACGTTCAGGATGGTGAGAGGTACGACATCCTCGGTCTAAGCGAGGATCGCGAATGGGCGCTGCTGGTCGGCACAGAGGTGGAAGGCGCCACCTGGGCCTCAGTCACGTTCCTGCTGCTGGAGTAGCGAAGCTGTATTGGCTTTTCAACTATGCGTATGCCGGCAGCGCTGGTCAGCCAGTTGCAGACAAGAAGAAAAGAGCGGCAGTTTCCATGTGAGACTGCCGCTCTATTTGTGTACATCGCCTCCGTCAGAATGGAATCCTCCTGTCGGCTCAAGTGCCCTCTGCAACGCGCGCCGCGGTAGCGCTCGGAACAGCTCTATTCGTCGCGCGTAAGCGCCCAGGAATCTGCCCAACTGGCGGGGATGGGGAGGTTGTTGGCGTAAATCAGGTTGATCAACTGGCCGTGGTGGTGGGCTTCATGTTCAACCAGTCGATAGTAACCGGCCAGCGGTGTTGTGCCATCCGCAAAGACGCGTAACCAATCCACCTGCTCGAACGCCGCCCGCAAGGCCCCGTCGGCGGCCTCCATGCCCTGTCGCACGCGTTCAATCGGCAACACCTCGCCGGCAGGCGCCGGTTGCAGGCTGCAATCCCAGCCCCGCATCCGCCCTTCCAGCAGGACGGGCGGCCAACTCTCCTGTGTACCCAACATACAGTAGAACTGGTAGAGGATATTCTGGGATTCGGGGAAGGGAAGCCGGGCGTTCAAGTCGGCATCGGCCAAAACATCCATCAAATCATAAGTGCGCCCGCGCAGATCCTGCCAGTGGGCTTGCACACTCTGCAAAACTGTCTGTGTCATCTTCCCCTCGCGCTAAACGGCTGTGTCAATTGCTCCGGGTAATGACGAGAACTGCAGTGACCAGTGTTCAGCATCAGGCGTTCAGTACTCGGTGGCTAGCGATCGATAGTCAGCAGCTGCACTGGTCACCAGCCACCGGGGTGAGCCGGATTCAGTATAGCACAGAGGTGAATCCCAGGAGGGTCGTTCACGCCGGCGTACTACGGATTCCGGAAACACGTGTTCTGCTATCTCAAACCAGAGATTATCAGAACTCTATCCCCATCTCAGGATGTACCCCAGCGCACTGTTGACTAGCGCGCACCTGCAGCATATGATACGATTGCCAGCAAATAAGGAAGTTCGATTCCGAGACGAACGCCTGTGGCCACTTCACCCCAATCGCGCTCAAGTAGCGAAGCGGTAGCGCAACCAAATATCCTGCTCATAACGAGCGATCAGCAGCATTTCTCAACCCTCGGCGTAACCAATCCCCGGATCCAGACTCCCGCGCTGGACCGGCTTTCCCGCGAAGGCGTGCGCTTCGACCGCGCCTATTGCAACAATCCCGTCTGCTCGCCCTCGCGGTCAACGATCATTACGGGCCAATACCCGGCCTGGCATGGCTGCTGGACGATCGGCGTGAAGCTGGCAGAAGATGTGCCAACCGTGGGTGACGTGCTTCATGCCAACGGTTACGACACCGCCCTTATTGGCAAGGCCCACTTTCAGCCGCTGGCTTCGCGCCCGGAACAGACCTCCCTCGAATGCCAGCCCACCCTGCGCGACCTCGACTTCTGGCGAGAGTTCCACGGGCCGTGGTACGGCTTTCAACATGTAGTAGTGGCGCGCAATCATGCCGACGAGGCGCACGCGGGGCAGCATTACGGCATCTGGATGGAGGAAAACGGCCTGCCTGACTGGCAGGATTTCTTCCAGGCATGGCCGCCCGACCCCAACGCAACAAAACGGGAACACGCTTGGGACCTGCCGGAGGCCTACCACTACTCCGTCTGGACCGCAGAGCGTTCGATCGCAGCCATAGAGCGCAGCGCAGCCGCCGGCAAGCCCTTCTTCCTTTGGAGCAGCTTCCACGACCCGCATCCGCCCTATCTTGTGTCCGAGCCGTGGGCGTCGATGTACGATCCCGATGAAATGGTGCCGGGCAGGCTGGAGCCGGGCGAACTGGATGCGATGCCTCCCCACTTCGCCAAGACGCAGCAGCGCCAACCGGACTTCTCCACCTGGCAGGAAACGCCCTACGGCAACCATGGCTTCAACAGCCATCTGCATGACCAGGCCGCGTTGCGTAAAAATATGGCCGTCTACTACGGCATGGTCAGCCTGATGGACCGGGAGATCGGGCGAATCCTCGACAGGCTGGATCAACTGGGCATCGCCGACAATACGCTCGTAGTTTTCAGCACCGATCATGGCCACTTTCTCGGCCAACACGGACTGATCGCCAAAGGCGCTTTTCATTACGAAGATCTGATCCGCCTGCCCTTCCTGGTGCGTTGGCCTGGACGAGTTCCCGCCGGCGCGGTGAACAGTTCGCTCCAATCGCTAGTTGACTTGGCGCCTACTTTCCTGCACGCGGCAGGCATCGACATACCTGGCCAAATGCAGGGCGCCAATCAGCTTGGCGTGTGGACCGGCGCGGCTGAACAGGCGCGCGATCATATTCTGGTTGAGAACCGCCACCAGCCGTCGGCTCTGCACCTGCGCACACTGGTGGACAAGCGCTACAAGCTGACCCTCTACCGAGGGCACGCAGACGGCGAACTGTTCGACCTGCAGGAAGACCCTGATGAGCGCCGCAATCGCTGGGACGATCCGGCCTGCGCCGAAGTTAAATCGAACCTGCTACAGCGTTTTGTTCAGGCCGAAATGGAGCGGGAACCGACCCGCTACGAACGAATTGCAGGCGCATAAACGCACGCAAGTGTGTCCCCTCGGCGCACGGCGGGGCAGCGCCTAAGAGACGCTGTGACCAGCAGCCGAGACTCGATTTGCGCCCTACCCTGCGCCGAAAGCTTCTAGTTGCTGTGAACAAGAACGTGATCCTGGACCCGCCTTCGGGCTTGGAATCCTGACGGTCGGTCCAATTGAGTTGTCATAGAGCTATCGTTTAACCATCTTCCAACGGAGCACAACAATGAACCTTGAACACATTGCGATCAATGTACCGAACGTCCGCGAGCAGGCACAGTGGTGGAGGGAGCATCTGGGACTGCGAATCGTCTCCGCCGGCGATGTCGCCCCCTACATGAACTTTGTCTACGACGACAATGGCAGCATGGTGGAGTTGTACAGCAACGAAGAAATGGAGCATTTGGACTTTGCCCAGATCAACCCCTTCAACCTGCATTTTGCCTTTAGCGTGGACGACATGGAGAGCGAACGCCAGCGCCTGATTCAGGCCGGCGCTACCCCGGACGGCGAGATCAACAACACCCCAAGCGGGGATAAGCTCTGTTTCCTGCGCGATCCCTGGCAGGTTACTGTGCAACTCGTCCAGCGCAAGACCCCCATGGTTTAAGTAGCGATCAATGACCAGTGACCGGTACTGGCTACGAGCCACTGGCCATTGGCAATTGCAGTTGGAGCGCCAGCCATGCCGACTCCAGTGAAGATGCCCCAACTGGGCGAGACGGTGGTTGAAGGAACCGTGGCCCGCTGGCTCAAGCAGCCTGGGGAAGCGGTGGAACGGCAGGAACCTCTGCTGGACATCACCACCGACAAAATCGACACCGAAGTGCCCGCGCCCGCGGCCGGTATACTGCTGAAGATTCTGGCGGCAGAGGGAACAACGGTACCGGTTGGCTCTGTCATTGCCTACATCGGCGACAAGGAAGAAGAGAGCATAGCGGAGCAAGAAGGGCCGGGAGAAACTGAAGAGTCGAGTAAAGATAGCGACCGACCGGCCCCTTCTTCCTCTCTCCCCGCTTCTCGCAACGCAGGTGAAATCGCATCAGCCGCGAGGCCGGTAGGCCGGGCATTCATCAGTCCGGTTGTCGCCCGCATCAGCGCCGAGAACGACATCGACTTGGCGGAGGTAGAGGGGAGCGGCCGCCAGGGACGTATCACCAAGAAAGACCTCTTGGCGTTTATTGCCCGCAAACAGCAACTGCCCGCTGCCAGTGAACAGTTACCAGACACACCATTGGCCGCGGGCCGCAGACCGCTGGAAACCAAGGGCGAGGTCGGCGCCGACGAAGTTCTGCAACCCCTCTCCAACATGCGGCGGGCGATTGCTGAACACATGAGCCGCAGTGTGCGCACCAGCCCCCACGTGGTGACGATTTTCGAGGCCGATATGACGGCCGTTGTGCGTCACAGGGCAGCCCACAAAGAGCCTCTCGCGCAAAAGGGGATCGGCCTGACCTTCACCCCCTACTTTGTGGCCGCGGTCGCGGCTGCGCTGCGGGAACATCCAACGGTGAACAGCCGCTGGACCGACGCAGGGCTGGCCCTGGGCCAGCGCATCCATGTGGGCATCGCCGTCGCCGTGGTGGACGGGCTGGTTGTTCCAGTCATCCGCAATGCGGACGAGCGCAATCTGCAGGGGCTGGCACGCGCGGTCAACGACCTGGCCGAACAGGCCCGCCGCGGCGAACTGTCGCCGGATGCTGTGCGCGGCGGCACCTTTACCGTGACCAACCACGGGACCAGCGGCAGCCTGCTGGGTTCACCGATCATCAACCAGCCCCAGGCCGCCATTCTGGGAATAGGCAGGATCAGCAAACGTGCGGTCGTGAACAGTGGCGGTAGCACAGACGGCCCTCCCGCCGATCCCTTACTGCCCAGCGCAGACGACACCATCTCCATTCGCCCGATGTGCTACCTGAGCTTGGCCTTTGATCATCGGATTCTGGATGGCCTCGGCGCCGACAGGTTCCTGAGCAATGTGGTGAAGCGACTGGAAAGCTGGGGCGCATAACAACAGTGGTTGACCTTTCAATATACTGCAGTGACCAGTGATAACCAGCCACTGGCAACTGGTGTAAGCGGAGGAATTTGTGGCAAGCAACTATGACTATGATCTGATCGTCATCGGCTCCGGGCCGGGCGGTTATGTGGCGGCGATTCGCGCCGCGCAGTTGAATCTGAAGACGGCGCTCATCGAACGCGAACATCTGGGCGGCGTCTGCCTGAATTGGGGCTGCATTCCCAAGAAGGCGCTTATCAAGAGCGCCGAAGTGCTGGACACGCTGCAGCACGCGCAGGAGTTTGGCCTCAGCTTTGACAATTTGCAGGTGGACTACGGCGCGGCGGTCGGGCGTTCCCTGCAGATCGTCAACCGCCAAACAAAAGGCGTTGGTTTCCTGATGAGGAAGAACAACATTGACGTAATTGAAGGGCATGCCCGCTTCACCGACGCCCATACCCTACAGGTCAGCGCCGGTCCGCTCAACCCGGACGGCGAGCCGCGGACCGTGACTGCGGCCAGTTTCGTGGTTGCCACCGGCGCCCGCGCCCGCGATCTGCCCGGCCTCGAAGCGGATGGCGAGCGTATTCTTCAGTATCGACACGCCATCCGTCTGACCGAGATCCCCGCGTCACTGCTGGTGGTGGGCGCAGGACCGATCGGTATGGAACTGGGCCACATCTACGCTACCTACGGCGCGCAGGTGACGATCGTCGAGATGATGGACCAGGCCCTGCCGCTGGAGGATGTGGACGTCGCGCAAGAAGTCGTGCGGGCCTTCCAGAAACGGGGTATCAAAGTGCTGACTTCGAGCCGCACGGAAGGCTTTGACGTCGGTGAACGATCGGTCAAGGTATCGGTCAAAAACGTGAAGGATGGGAGCGCCCAGACAATTGAAGTCGAGAAGGTGCTGCTGGCGATAGGAATCTCACCCAATACCGAAGACGTCGGCCTCGACGCCGCCGGCGTAGACCGCAATCGGGAAGGGTTTGTCGAAATCGACGAGTATATGCGCACCAGCCGCGATAATATCTATGCTATTGGCGACTGCACCGGAAAAATGCCGCTGGCGCACGTGGCCAGCGCACAGGCGATCGTCGCCGCCGAACGGATCGCCGGCCAGGCGTCGATGCCAATTCCGGCCGAACGTTACATCTTTATGCCCCGCTGCACATTCTGCGTACCCCAGGTCGCCAGTCTGGGCATGACTGAAGCCGAAGCCCGGGCGGCCGGCAACCCTGTCAACGTGGGCAAGTTCCCCTTTATGCCGAACGGCGCCGCCCAGGCTCAGGGCGTACGCGGCGGCTTTGTCAAGATCGTCACCGATCAGAGATACGGAGAGATCCTCGGCGCCCACATTGTCGGCCCGAATGCAACCGAACTGCTGCCGGAGCTGTCTCTGGCGCAGATGATGGAACTTACGCCCGCCGAGATCGCGCACAACGTGCATGCCCATCCGACCCTGGCCGAAGTAGTGATGGAAGCGGCCCACGGCGTAGAGGGCTCGGCAATTCATATGTAGTGGATTGGGAATCGTAGTAAGGAACGGTACAGGACGCTGGGCATGGCCATGAATCGACGACGCGTCGCGTTGGAGGCGCTCTGCCGTGAGCACAGCGTCGCTATCCTCTATAGTTTCGGCAGCCGCGCCAAGGAAGTGCTGGCATGGCTGGACGATCCGGAGACTGTCCTCGATCCAGGCCCCTCGGACGTGGATCTGGGCGTGAAGCCGCTACCGGCC
Source organism: Caldilineaceae bacterium (assembly GCA_965221345.1). Classification (GTDB taxonomy): domain Bacteria; phylum Chloroflexota; class Anaerolineae; order Caldilineales; family Caldilineaceae; genus Bin5. The sequence goes on along the minus strand of CBDCSD010000002.1, from coordinate 718,583 downwards.
ACCGAATTCAACTGGAAAACCGAGGTGGCGCTGGAGCAGGCACTGCAGGATCTATTGGGTGTGGAGCACATCGATCTAGTCAATCTGGACAACGCCAACCCCTTTCTGGCGGCCGAAGTCGTCCATGGCGAACGGCTCTACGCCGAGAGCGAATACGCGGCCGATAACTTCGACCTCTACATCCTGCGGCAAGAGGGCGATCTCGCGTTTTTGGAGGAAGAGAGAGCGCGCCTGCTCCTCGGCATACCCAAATGACCCCGACCTATCTCTCCCGACGTGTCATTGTCGAACGCCTGTCCCTGCTGGATGAGATGATCAGGCAGATCCAGCGGTTACCCCTGCAGGATGAGGAAAGTTTCTTTGCCGACAGCCGCAACGTCCACACAGCCGAGTCTTGTCTGCGCCGTGCATTGGAAGCGCTATTTGATGTCGGACGTCACATTCTTTCCAAGGCGTTTGGCATTCCTGCAGCCACCTACAGAGATGTTGCTACACTACTGGCGGAGCGAAAAGTCCTCGACAAAGGCGAAGAAAAGATCTTTGTACAGATGGCAGGTTACCGAAACCGGTTGATCCACTTCTACCACGAGGTCAGCCCGGCAGAGCTCTATCGAGTATGCGTCGAGGATTTGGGAGACTTGGTGTCCATTCGTTCGGCCTTTCAGCGCTGGATCCGAGCCAATCCACACAAGATCGATCATCCCCTGACAGATGCAAATGGACAAGACTGAATACGCCGCCGTCCCACTCGACATAACCGTCCGCTTTGCCGAAACCGATCAGATGGGCGTCGTCCACCACAGTGAATATGTCGTCTGGTTCGAGGCCGGGCGCGTCGCCTTGATGGCGGCGGCGGGGATGCCCTATACCGAGATCGCCGGCGCCGGCTACAACTTCGCCGTTACCGACCTGCAATGCCGCTACCGCAGCGCCATCCGCTTTGGCGATGCCGTACAAGTGATCACACGGTTGGGGTCGTTGCGCAGCCGTCAGATCGAGTTCACATACGAGATCCGCAACTGGCAGACGGGCCTCCTCTACGCCGATGGCCACACACGACACATCTGCGTTGATGGAGACGGCCGCATGACGCGGGTACCGGAGCGGATTGCGCAACGATTGTTGAATGCACCTCTGCTTGAAGGTGGAACGGCGGTGGGGGCTGCGGGGGATGAAGCGTGAGAAGAAGCCGCCTGACAGTGCTGCAACAGTGCGTGCAGAACGGGTAAGGTTTAGTCAACCTGCTACCGGAAAACAGTTCTAACCCTGTGCCAACTCCGCAGAGGCCGCCTCCGCATCTGTCTCCAAAGGGGGTAATTCCTCCAGGCTGGTCAGCCCGAAATGCTGCATGAACTGGTCGGTCACGGCGTAGCGGATAGGGCGGCCGGGCGCCTCCAGGCGGTCAAACTCCTCCACCAGGCCCTGCTGCAGCATCTTGCGCAGCACGCCCGAACAGTCTACACCTCGCACCGCTTCCACCTGCGCCCGCGTCACCGGATGGAGATAGGCGATGATGGCCAATGTCTCGAGAGCCGGCGCGCTGAACTGCACTCTCATGTCCAGATTGAGGAAATCTTCCACCACCTGGGAGGCCGCGGGGTTGGTGACAAGCAGGACGCGACCGTCGCGACGCTGCAGCCGCAGCCCGCGATTCTCCTCCTCATAATCCTGCTGCAAGGTGGCCAGCGCTTTGGTCACCTCCACTTCAGGGCATCCTGACGCCTGGGCAAGCTGCGCCGGTGTAACCGGGTCCACCGCCACGAACAACAGGCTCTCCAGCAGGGCGCTCAACTTCACGCTTCCCACTCATCTTCAAAGGGCAGATGGCGCATTCGTACGTCCAACTTGCCTAGCCGCAGCCCCATACCCTCTTCGATGATGTCCCGCGTAGATTCCACCACCTCGTCGGTCTTCATCGACACGTCGATATCGGGCGCGGTCTCGACCTCCAATTCGATGTCAACTGCATTGCCGCGGGATTTCACGTCTGGAAACACTGTAATTACATCGGCAAGCTGATCCAGGTGCCAAGTTAGACGGCGGGCAATACTATCGGTGTCCAACTCCACCGAGCTGCCTTTCACCGTTTTCATGCGCACCCCGCGCTGACGGTGGGGCCATAGCTCCAACCACAGCAGGGTGCCGAAAATGAACACCACGACAATGCCCACCGCCACCTGGCCGATCAGAAAATTCATGCCGTTCGCCTGCTGTTGCACGCGCAGGAAGTTCCGGGCCAATGACAGACTGCCCAGGAGTGCGGTGATGGTACTATCTGGAAAGATCGTCGTGTAGCCTATTCCGGCCAGCAGAAGTAGCCAAAGCACAACGACGACAATGCGATTGAATGCGTTTATCACTTCTGATTTTGGGCCTGAATAGCACCCTCTGGTTTCCAGTTATCCATTCGCCGGGTGACAAAGAACGGATTGCTGGAAAACTTCAGTCGATTCCCAGTGCTGCAAGGTTCATCCCGTGCTTCGATTATACATCAGAGCGTATCGGGCCGCGAAGCAAAGGTATCAGCGTTTCCTTGTCCACGCGGAGCCGAACGTCCCCAAGGCCAGCAGCAACCAGAGGAGGCCGCCCGCCAGGCTGAAGCGCAGACCAGTCTGCCAGGTTGGCGGCCGGTACGAAAACACGACCTCGTTTTCGCCGGCAGGGACCGGTACGCCGCGAAACAGTACATTGGTCGCGACAATCTCCACCGGCTCACCGTTGACCGCGGCGTGCCAACCGGGATAGTAGGCATCTTTCAATATGAGAAAACTCGGCCGTTCGGAGCGGGCATGGATGATGACCCGCTCGGGCGTGTAGGAGATGATCGACACCTCCCGGCCGCCGGCAGGCGCGTCGGCATGGTCTGCAAGCCCCCAGGCGGCCACTGTCTCGGCACTAACCTCGACGACCGCCGAAGCCTGAGAGGCGCTTACCGCATCGGGGACGCGCAGCATTTTTGCCGCCTCTGGCAGCGATGACGCCGGCTCCACCGCCCCCACCAGTTGTGCCCGACCACTGCCACCGAGCCGTTCATAGATTTTAACATCTCCGCTGTGTACGCTCTGAAAGCGGCCGCGGTCGCTGGGAAGCAGCGGTACGAACGTCTCTGTGCGCTCGTCGATGAGCGTCACCGCCTGCACCGCCAACCCGGCGGAGGCGGTTTTCTCTGCCAAAACGATCTCCAACGCATCCAGTTGGGCGGCTTCTGGTAGAGAAAAGCGGGCCAGATACTCCTGCTGTCCGGTTTGCCCATCGCGGTAGGCCACGGGAGCGTCAGCCCCATTGGCCGCCGGAGACGCGCTACCGGTCACTCTGAAAGCGCCTGACTGGCTGCCCGTCAGCAAGCGGCCGATGACGCGACGCTCACCACTAATCAGCGCGGTCACATCGGCCAAGGGCAGATTTGGGGCTTCCGCTTGGGGGGCGTCCGTGTCCGAAGTCACGAAACCGACAACAGCCACCGTGGTGGCCTCGAAACTGTGCGGCACGTCAACCGTCAGCCGGGACCCGCCGCCGGCCGCCTCTCCAGCCGGGATACGAGCCGAGTTACCCAAGCCATTCGCCACCAGGGATGCTCCGATCTGGCGGTCGTAGTAAATATCGTCGAACCACACATCACGGACTTTGTCGGTGATCACAAAACGAACGTCCATCATGTCGAGAATGTGGGCGGGGGGAACTGTTTGCAACTGCTCGCGCACGCGGCCGTCCGGCACCAGTTCCTCCGGCGGAATCAGCAGCGACAGAAAGGCGTTGTAGCGTTGCAGAGGCAGTACGCCGCCGTCGAATCCGTCTACCGTGGGGATGCGCCACAGCAGGGAAAGGTTCGGCGCCAGGATCTCCTGGGATTTGAGCGCGATGATGAACTCGGTGAAGGCGGCCTCGCTGAGTTGAGGGCGCGCCCCACCGCGCAGGATGCGCCGCCAGTCGGGCATGTCCCCCGGGTCGAAAGTGATTTCGCTGATGCTTAGAAGCCGCCCCGTTGCCGCCGGATGGAGCGTTCGCCCAGGCTCCGTCAACAGATGGGCAGATGCGGTCCGCACGTCGGAGACGGCCTGAGGCGCGGTCGGCTGTGCATGCGGCAGGGCGCGCGCGGCCACGAGCAGGTCGAGCGCCAGCAGAGGAAGAAGCAAGACGCCGGCAGCGCGTAACAACTGGCGCGTGACAGGTTTTTCACCGGTGGCCGCTGTCAACCTGCCATGAATCCACTCCGTCCCGCCTCCTGCCAGCACAGCCATACCGAGTGTATAGAGCATCATCCAGCGGGCCGGCGTGCGGAACAGATCGAAGCCGGGGATCAGATGATAGAAGAGCAACGAAAATGGGTTCCAACGCCCTAAGGCCAGAAACAAACCCAGACCGGCGAAGAAAAGGCCGCATAGAGTGGCTGGAGGCCAGCGGCCAATGTTCCATGGCCGGCTGCTACCAACCACTGGCCACTGGCTGCTGACCACTGCTGTCAGGGCCAGCAGCAGCCCCAGCGCGCCCACATAGGCGACAAACTCGGTGTAGCCGAGCGTGGCAAAGACAACGCTCAGATCGCGCAGGCCGTAGGAGGGCAGCAGCGTCCAGTGGAGCAGCAGCGGCCGCAGGCTGAAGCTGGTCACATCCATGTAGCTGAGGCCGCCGCTTCGCAGCCCCAGTTGGCTGAGCTCCAAGGTGGGCAACAGTTGGGCGGCGGCGAGCAGGACGCCCAGCAAGACGCCCAGGACATAAATAAGGAAGGAGGCGACGAGGAGGCGGAAACCGTAAGAATGCGCGCGTAGGCTTGTCGCCAGCAGCCATGCGCCCACACCGAAAAGATTGATGTAGGTCGTCTGTGTGTGACCGGCCAGCAGCGTCAGCGCCACGAACAAGGAGAAAGGCAGGAGCAGGGCCGCGAACTTCCAAGAGTGAGATGCAAGGAGTGAGGAGCGAGAAATCTCCTCTCGTTCCTCACTCCTCTTTGCTCTTTCCTCGCATGACCACCGCCCTTCCAACGCCCACAGGAGCCAGGGCAGCCAGGCCGCACCGTTCATCTGATTGATATGCCCCAGCAATCCACCGTAGAAACCGCTCCCCGCCAGCACCAGTCCTGCGCAGACCGCGGCCAGCCACCCCGTTCCCCAGCGCCGCATCAGCGCGTAACCGCCCAGCGCCAGGATCCAGGTATGGATGGCGCCACTCCAGTAGAGTTGCCGCGTTACGGGCAGCCAGCTCAGGGGCCAGTGCAGGGGATACAGCGCCGCTGCCTGCGGATTGGCAAGAAAGGGCGCGCCCATAAAGATGTAGGGGTTCCAGAGGGGAATGCGTCCAGCGCGCAGGGAAGCGGCTGCGTAGTCGCGGTAGGGGTAGAAGTAGTGGAGAATGTCGCCGCTGGCCAGTACGCGATCCGTAAACAGAAGGCGGTAGAAGAGCAACAGGACGAAGAGGGCCAGTACTGTAGCAGCCGACAGGGGCAGTCTGAAGCGGCGCATCGAACTGCAGAGGCTAATGGTTAGTAACACCGCGATCGAATGGCCACCGGTGTTCAGTCGCTGAAACGATACTTGATAAGCGTGGCAATAGCCGTAAATCCGTCCCGCCAGGTAAGTTTCTTGCCTTCATGGAATTGGCGCCCGTTATAGCTGATGGGCGTTTCAAAGATTGAGTAGTTTTGCTTGAGGATTTTGGCCGTCAGTTCGGCTTCGATCTCGAATCTCTGGCTGTGGAGGGTCATCCCTTCGATTACATCCCGCCGAAAGCACTTATAGCAGGTCTCCATATCGGTCAGTACCGTGCCGTAGAGCAGATTTGTAAACCACGTGACGCCTTTATTGCCGATAGTATGCGAGAGGCTCATGGCCGCGCGCGGCCCACCGAGAAAGCGGCTGCCGTAGACGACATCGGTGCGTCCTTCCAGAATGGGGATGAGAAGCCTGATATAGTCTCCGGGATTGTATTCCAGGTCGGCGTCCTGCACGACGAAGATCGCGCCGGACGCCGCCTCAAAACCGGTGCGCAGGGCTGCGCCCTTGCCGCCGTTGCGTTCATGATAAATGATACGTAGATCTTCCGGCTCTTCCGCCTGCAGGCGGGCCAGAATTTCCCGCGTGCCGTCGGTGGAGCCGTCATCAACGATGATGATTTCCTTTTCCATTTGGGCGGGGCTGCCGATCAGATCAGATGCACCATCGGAATTGACTGTAAGGTCCACCGCGCGTACGCGGCGGATGATCTCTTCCAGCGTGCCGATTTCGTTGTAGACCGGCATAATGATCGAGAGTCGCGCTTCAGGCGACCCACTATTTGAAGATGTCATAATTCGGCAGTAGTGCGTAATCAGTAACAGCGGTGATCAGTATCGGTCCCGAATGTCTGGCTATTCGCCGGCCTGATGGGCCAGAATGATCGCTTCGGCCACAGCCTTCATAGGCTTGCGATTGTTCATGCTCATTTTCTGAATGCGCCGGAAGGCTTCTGCTTCGTTCATGTTCTGCAGTTGCATCAGAATGCCTTTAGCGCGCTCAACCGCTTTGCGGGTTTCGAGGGTCTCCTTCAAGTCGTCGATCTCCATTTCCAGCGATCGGAACTCGTTGAAGCGTGCCAAGGCCACCTCGATCGCGGGGGTCAGATCGTTTTCGCGGAAAGGTTTGACGAGATAGCTGGCTACGCCTGCTTCCTTAGCGCGTTGCACCAGTTCCTGCTGGCTGTATGCGCTCAACAGCAGCACGGGAGCCAGGCGCTCCTGTGTCAGGATGCGGGCGGCCTCGATGCCATCCATGTCGGGCATTTTGATGTCCATGATCACGATGTCCGGACGAAGTTCCCAAGTGAGGTTGATTGCGCTCTGGCCGTCACCCACTTCTCCCACCACCAGGTAGCCCAGGTTGGTGAGCATCTCCCGCAAGTCCATGCGAATGAGGGATTCGTCATCGGCAATAATTATGCGCGTGCGCTCCACAGTCTGACCCTTTCCTATTTAGGTTAACTCTCTCCCCCTGTCGCTAAACGCTCTGATTCCGCTGTCGGAGACAAGTGAAGATGCTGGTGGCCAGTGGTTCGTCGTCAATGGCTGGCGGTTTTACCGGCCTCCGATCGCTGATCAACGGCCACTGGTGTTACGCTACGACAGATTCTACGTTGATCGAACGTTTTGGAAAAGTAACTATAGCGCGGGTGCCGCTGTGCGCGCCTTCGGCAGCGCCAGTACCATCCCCTCTAACCTGTTCAAACAGCAATTCGCCCTTCAGGTCATCTGTCACGAGCGTATGGACGATCTGCAATCCAAGGCTGCGGCTCTGATCCGGGGCGAAGTCGGCGGGCAGCCCCAAACCGTTGTCCAGCAGCGTTATGCGCACTTCATCCCCCAAATCTTCCAGCGCAATGCGAATTTCGCCGTAATTCCGATCCCGCAGCCCGTGTTCCACTGCGTTCATCAGCAGTTCGTTGACCACGAGCGCGGAGGCAGTGGCCTGGCTGGCCGGGAGGCGGATGTTCGGCCCCTCAATTGCGATCTCTACACGTTGCCCCGGGTTGACCGTAACCTGTTGGGCTTGTCCCAAGATGCGCTGGCATACATCGCGGATGTTGATCGGGCGGTGTTCATCCTGGCTCAGGTATTCGTGGATCACAGACATGCTCAGGATACGGTTGACCGCGGCGGTCAGTTGATTTCTGGCTTCCCCGCTCTCGCACCGCCGGCTCTGAATGCGCAGGACAGCGGCAATGGTCTGTAAATTGTTTTTGACCCGGTGATGCACTTCCTGGATCATCGCCGATTTGACGTTGAGTTCTCGCTGGCGCTGCACCGTCTCCGTGGCATTATGCACGAGCACCAATACGCCATCAACCAGCGGCGCGTCCTCCGTCGGTATCGATGTCGACCACGGCAGTTGGCGGCGCATGCGGCGGCGCATCCGGTACAAACGGCCCCGTGGCGCGCGTAGCGGGATTGCTGTGCGTACCCAGACGCGGCCGTCTTCGCTCTCGTGGCGTGTCTGTACGCAGCAGTTGGCCTGCATCGATTGGCTAACCACCTGCTCGTCCTGCTCCTCCAGATCGGAAGTCGGACTGCCTCGCATGTCCGCAACAAGACCGATTGAGCGAAACAGGTTCATCGCGATGCCGCTCATGTAGCTGATGCAGAACTCTTCATCCACCAGGTAGATACCGTCCAAACTGCCGAATCCGCCCAAGATTTCGGCCGTTTCGATTTCACCCTGCACTGCCATTGTTTGCAGCCAGCGCACGGCTTGGCGGAATGGTGGATCGCGGCGCCGGTGTCGTTCGTACTCAATCATATTTGTTTCGACGAGCAGAGCCGCAATCGCCTGATTAACCGCGTTGTGGACCGGGTATACCTGCTGGATAACCGGGGCGCCACTGCTGGTTCGTTCGCGTGGAACTTTAGACTCTGCCATCCTGTTTCTGCGGTCTTCCATCAGGGCTCGGTGGACGGTTGGCTGGGCAGACAGCGTGTAAGTGCGTCCGGTCATGTCGTCCCGATAGATGGAGGAAAGCGAATGGGGTGCCGCGTGCCGGGCGACCAAGATTTGCCCCACCGAGGCGCGTTGCCTCGCAGGTGACTCTAGAACTCCAATCTGTGAGGAAGGGTTCTCCTGAGGATCCATCAGACAGCAGAGCATCACGTCGGAGCGGCTGACGTCGGCCGTGATGGCCAGACCGGCTTCGATTCGATAAAGCAGCGCGATATCGCGCTCGGTCAATGAGGAACAGGAGTTGACCCTGCTATCCATAGCTGTCTGTGGACATCGCTGTGCCCTTCAAATCGGCGTCTTTGCCGTTCCCGTCTTTTGGAATCGCTGCGAGATAAAAAATACCGTCGCAGAAAGATCCTGTTACCGACGGCAGGCCACACGACGTCCATTGATTGGCAGAGTAGTCGGACCACCAGGGTCATAACAGTCTTGTGATGGCTCGACTATTTTGCATTCTGGTCGGGGAGAGAGGATTTGAACCTCCGACCTCTTCGTCCCGAACGAAGCGCGCTACCGAGCTGCGCTACTCCCCGAAATTGTACAAAAGTATAACGCATATTGAAAAGAAAGCCCAAATCTGGTTATCGATGGTTGTGAATGGGTAGGGACAACGTTACTGCGTCTGAGTTTCAAAGAGCGGTTCGGCACTCAAACGCTGTTGAAAGAACGGCGAACTTCCGGAAGTGGATCCGAACTGTAAGATTCTCGCAAGTTGGAAATTTCCGAAGGATCGGGTTGATCGGGAATCATATACTTCAGCCACTTACTCAGCGCTGAGGCCAATCTGCCGAGAAGGACACGAAGTTCAGGTCTCTCTTCTTCAGGAAATTGACGGCTTCCCTCTTCCGGCGGCGACAGACAGGTCGCATGGTGCCAAGGTGTCAAACTCGAAACTATGAGTTGTACCTGTTCAGAATTGAAAATGCAAGGTTTTTCTGTTAAGAGCAATTCCAACTGCTCCAGACAAGTGTTGATTCCTTCGGGCCGTCGAAAGATAACCCTGCTAATCAACTTATCAATTGCACTAGGTTGTGGACTTTCCACTAAGCCCGCGTTGGCTAAGTGAACCCAATGTCGTATCGCCATTGCGCTCGCTTTTACGGCCCTTTCGTCGCTGGATGACAGGTCATTGAGAATCGTCTCTAGAACTTTATTTCTCTCAATGGGACGATGTAGGAGGACGTAGGGAATTGCTGCAGTCAGATAGACTCCGTGTCGCCGTGTTTGGGCTAAGAAAGAAATCATTTTGTCCCACTCATCTTCGTTGGCCGTATCCATTTTCGGTAATACAATTCTTGAGAGAAAAGTTCCCAGATGTTCAAACCTGGACAGCATATAATCGGTGCCAAAAGGGAACTCATTCTGTCCCTGACGAGAAACTAAGGCAACTCTGTCGTTCTCCCACCACTCAATTGCTGTCTCCCAAAGTTCTCTTGTCTCGTCTATGCTCCATTCAATCTCTCCCTTAGTAACTGTCCGCAAACAACGTAGCGGTTTGGTTGAGATTCAAGATATCGATGTTGGTGCAATCATATAGTTCCAAGTTGGACAGATAGGTCGCCGTGTCAGTTGGATTGTTTGGCGTTGCTCTTTGGAGACCTTACGCCCCTTCTGAAAGGCTCGGTCAACGAGAAAGGCTTTGACTGTCAAGCCGGTCGTGGTGGTTGTGCTGCGGATGTAGTTGCGCATTGTGGCAAAAGAGCGCAAAGGTTTGCCGGCCCAGTTGCGCGTTATCTGACTGAAGAGACGATACTCGATCGGATTATACTTGGAGGCGCCGGTCGGATAATGGCAGACCAGAATCGAGATGCCGAACCGGTCAGCGCATTGGCGCTGCAATTCAGCTTTCCAGAGCCAGGAACGGCAGTTGTTGCTGCCGCCCGCATCACAGAGGATCAAGAGTTTGTCCTCGTGCGGAAAGCGGGGGCGCGCCGGGTCGGCCCACCACTGTGCGATGGCATGGGCGGCAAATTCGGGCGTATCATAGGAGTTGCCCAGATAGACATAGCCTTGGTTATGGACGATGTCATAGATGCCATACGGCACGGCCCGACCCAGCGCATCGCCAGGGAAATCATGCAGATTGACTTGCGCCGGCGCCTGACGCCAAGTGCGACCTTGGTGGGCGAAGTTGCCGATCAGTTCCTTGTTCTTGGTATCGACACTGATGACAGGATAGCCTGCTTGCAGGAACTGCTGTCGCACACGACGAATGTAGTCAAACTGGCGGTTGCGGTCGGGATGCACTGCGCCCGTCAAGCTCTTGCGGTTGGCGACCAAGCCAAAGCCCAGCTTGCGCAGCAGCCGACCGACTGTGGTGCGACCGATCCTGTGTGCCTGTGCGCGCAGCCGAGATGCAATCGTGCGCAAACTTAGTTTCACCCATTTCTGTCCATCTGTCGGTGAACCAGCGATGTCGTCGTTGACGATTTCCTTGATTCTGTCTTCTATAGCTGGACTTTTTTTTCCAGCGGTGGCCGCCCACCGCCCGGCTTGCGCACCCGGTCGGTTGGGCGTCCGGCCAAGTCGTCGTCTAACTCGCGCCGACCGCGGCGAATCGTGTTGACGTTCATACCGGTAATCTGCGCCAGCCGTTCAGTGCCGCCATGCCCGATGCGATCGGCTTCCAACGCTACGTACCAGCGTCGCTGCTGTTCGTTGAGCCGACTCAACAAAACATTCATGCGATGGTGGTCCTCTTTGTCTGCATGGGGCTGCGGCGACTGACATATCTCACACTGACATTGATGGATCGGTCTCTGGCTCATCTCTTTGACTCCTTGTTTGTTCCTGTTCGTGGAGCCATTTTACGCCAAACACCGCTAATTTGTTAACGGACAGTTACTAAGGCATTGCTTCCTTTGAACCGATCTTCACGTTCCTCCTCTTGTTCTAAAGTCTCGTTCGGCGATTTAGGATTGAGTGCATCGAAGAAAGAGCGCGACAATTGTTTCCAGGTCGGAAGACACTTGTTCACACCATGTAATGGCTGTGAATTCAAGCTCAACCCGGCGCCGACCATGACTGCGACGCGTGCACTTGGTGTCCGCCACAGATCTTTCTGTAGCTGGAGAAAGTGGTTGTAGTCGGGGAAATCCATGAGTTCTGTTTCCGTTTCTCTCTGTAGCTCTTGCTCTAGCGCGTTAGCACCTTTTTTGGATGGAGAATCCACCTCATCTGCGCCTGTACACTTCGCGGCGATGTCTGATATGGTGAACGACAATCTTCCGATTTGCCCGTTCAAAAGAGTAGAGGACGCGGTAATCGCCAACACGCAACTTGAACAGACCCTGTAAAAGTCCCGTGAGCGCTTCGGACCTGATCGCGTCGAAATTCTCGGCGAACCAACTCAGTCTGTTGAGTACACGCTGTCCTTCTGGCGCGTCCAAGCGAGCTAAGTCTGCTTCGCCATCTATCGTAAATTCGACCTCATACATCACCAGGTCAGACCTAGTCTTTCGGCTACTTTCTCGGCTGGTATGGTTTTTGCGCCCGCTTTGACGGCGGCAAGGGACCGCTGGGCCTCCGCGGCGAATTCCGTGCGCAATTCCAGTCCCTCATCGGGGTCGCCCAGAAGTTCGGCGAGAGTCTGCAGGACCACTTCGCGCACAAGCTCTCTGAATTCATCGGTAGTTAAATCTGCGACTTTGGTAGGCGCCAATTTTCTGCTCCTTATACTTGCCGTACTCTATGCGTCGGACGGTTGTTGCAGCGCGGCAAGCAACGCCTCGGCTTCCCGGCGCTTGTCCGGGTTTTCGTTGCGGGCGATGATTCGCTGGAGCGTTGAGATGGCGCGCGTATCACCTTCTTTGGCCATCTTTAGCGCCATCTCGTCGCGCTTGTCGTGGTAGCTGTTGTCGTATTCATGCACTTCGAGATCCCAATTGCGCCAGTAGTATTTCAGGTCCAGGTCGGGCCAGTCCGCATAGACTTCGTCCCACGTGCTGGGTTGGCTGTGCGGTTGCAAGCTGCCGGGCGCGATCGGGTCGCTGGCCTTTTGGTAGCGGGCATCCATCGACATACGCAGCCGGTCCGAACTGTTGGGCAGGCCCTTGTGGACCGTCATGCTGTGGAAGATGAGCACGTCCCCCACTTGGAATGGGCTGTTGGCCCAGGTGCCGTCGAGCGGGTCAAGTACCTCCAGTCCCCCTGCTCCCATGGCCGGCTGGAAGTCGTAGACGCCGCGCTGATGCGACCCGGCCGCTAACTGCAAGCCGCCCAATTCCGTGGGCAGATCGCCCAGCGGGATCCAGGCCGTATAGGTGTCGGCGGTGCCCTGAATCGGGATAAAGTCCTGGTGTGGCGGGGTGGTGAAGGCCTCGCGCTGGGGGAAGATCGTGCGCCCGATGATGCGAGGATGCGGCAGTACCGTCTCGCCCAACATGCGCTCGAACAGGCCGATCAGGTTGGAGTGATGCTGGATGGCATGGAACTCGGGCAACTTGTACATAGCATGATACTTCTGCATGTATTCCGGCTCCGGTTCAACGCAGAATCCGTTCAGGTCGGCCACGGCGTCTCTGAGAGCCGTGTCAGGCTGGACCCAACCGGCCGCGCGCGCAATTTTCAGGATCTGCATGCGCAGGCCCTCGACGACGGCGGCGGGGAGCAGCCCGCGGATGAACAGATAGCCGTCCCGTTCCATGCGTCGATGCAGTTCGGCTCCATCGTTCAATACATCGGTCGAATCAAGAAAAGGTTGCATTGAATATTCTCCTTTAGCGCCCTGTACGATACAGGCGCATGAAACTGTCTTCTCCTGCTTGGGCGGCTGAACCGCCCCGTCAGCGCCAGGAGTCAAACGGGTTGTGCGGGTCGGTCAACGGCAAGGAGACGCGCGCGCCGGTGATGTGAGAAGCGTGCGCGGCCATGGCCCATTCGAGATGGCGCCGGGCCGTACGCCCATCAAGCAGTGGAAACTCCGGTTCCCGTCCGTCGAGCATCTCGAGCATCGAGCGGGCCATGCGGTGATGGGCGTTCACCCACTTATAGTCGTCTGGCGGCGGTTCGGACGGGATAACCTGCCAGCGGTCATCGTTAAAGAGGCCGGGGCTGACCAGCGGGTGATAGTAGATGTCCGGCTGGTTGCTCATCGGGCCAGGCAGTGAGAGCGTACCGGTGGTGCCGTGGATGTCAATCCGATACGGCCGCTCCTTGTGGTCGCCTTCGTACGATTCAAAGTCGGCGGCGAAACCGTCGTTGAAGACGTAATAGGCGCGTATACCGTTGCCGGCGACCAGTCCCATCCCTTCAGCGCCCTGCTTAAGATCGTGCGGTGTGGCGTCCCGGCCATCCTGGGTTATATGGGCTTGACACCAGCGCGGCTGGCCCCAGACCTGCCACAGGAAGTCGAAGAAGTGGGGATAGAGGTCGAGAAAGAGCTGGTTTCCTCCCTCGTGCCCGTTCATGCCATAGATGCGGGCGAGGCGGGGCTCGCCGATTTTGCCACCCTTGATGAGGGGAATGGCGACGTTCTGGATGGGGGGATGGCCGCGCCAGGGGCAGGCGACGATGAGCAGTTTATCGTTCTGTTCGCAGGCCGCGACCATCTCATCGACTTGGGCCGGCGAGGCTGCGACCGGCTTTTCGGTGTAGATGTGGGTATCGGCTGCGGCGGCGGCCATGGCCAATTCATAATGATCGCCGATCTCGCGGGTGGCGATGACGGTGATGTCGGGGCGCTCTGCGGCCAACATCTGCCTGTAGTCGGCATATCCCTTAGCGGCGCCGGTGCGTTCGATGGCTTGCTGGCGGCCGGCGTCATCCGGGTCGGCGAGGGCGACGATCGCGGCGCCCTCTACGCCGACAAACGCCTCGTCGACATAGTGGCCGTAATTGCCGCGGCCGGTATGTCCGATGATGGCTACTCTATGGGTCATGGTTCCTCCGCTGGAGTGGTTTCATACGCCCCTACTCGAAAAGGGGCGCAGCGACGTTGCGGGCAAGGGGCGCAGTTTCAAAAGTGTGCCGCCGGTTCGAGCATTTTAGCGCAATGGCCGTGTTCCCGACATAGTAGAAGTGTGTAAGCCACAGCGCGCCTCAAATCTTTCGTCTCTTTGAAATGCTGCCTGATCATCCTGTATGCCCCTCGTCCATCAACTGTTGTTGTTTTTCATACAATGTGGTCCCAACACGCTGAATGTGCTCAACCATGTCGGGGTCACTGATGTCGCGAAAGATGGACAGGTCGATCATGTAGGGCAGGAGCAAGTCATCCAGCTCAACAGCGATTCTGTGGCGCACGCTCAGCGTCAGGTCGGCGCCGCCGCAGAGGGTCAGATCGATGTCGGAACCATTCCTGTAATCGCCTTTGGCACGCGAGCCGTACAGAACCGCTTTTCCCACCTGCGGGTAACGGGTCAGGACGGCGCAAATCTTCTGGATGACCGATTCTGACAAGCCGCTCCCAGAGCAGGGTTGAGGAGAGATTTCCATGATAGATGTCGAAGTTAGCGTTAAGGTGCCGACCCTAACGAGGCCTGAATGCGTTCGACAACCCACTGTTGAATCAGTTTCGCATGGGAGATTCCGCGCGTCTGGGCAAGCGCTTTGACAATCTGAGATTCTTCCTGCTCTAAACGAACGGTGACAATGGTTTGACGCTCAAAGACAGGTTGGTCCACCTCCTCGAGTTCGTCGTCGAAATCCGTAAGGTCATGTCTGTCCCAGAAGTTAGCGAGTTCCTGGATCGAATCGGTCTGCAAGATCCTTTTGCAACTCATCGGTTCCTCCTTTGCCAAATCGACGTCTTTCCCTGTCGGTCATAGCTCTCGCGGTGACAGGCAATCCTTTGCCATCGGGAAACTGAATCACTACACAGAAAAGATAGCGTCCGGCATCGGTCTGCCCCAAGACATAGTAAACTGGATTTTCTCCTTGAGACTTCCCACGTTGAACAAATGGGCGACCGAAGCAGACCTCCTCGACTTCATCTGTTGTGACGCTGTGTCGCGCAATATGCTCGATTCTATCCTGAGGCCAAAGCAACTCGTCTATTCTCATGCACGATCTCGCGTTTGCCCTGTAGGTGTTTCGTCCCGCAACTCCACCATTTTCTGAAGGCAGAGTTCAGTCACAGCTTTGAATGTCCAATCGATAGCTTATGAATACCTCTCTCATCTCATTTTCGCTCGCGTTTAGGTCAAAAGTCTGCCGCCCGTGCAACCTGCCGATCTGGCATCTGTTGTAGTCACTTCTACCCTTCCTCGTCCGCTTTCGCCAACAGGAGAATGTTGGATGCGGTCAGATGGAGAGCGTAAGCGGCTATGTAGTCCGGCACGTTGATTTCCTCCGCGCCCTGGCCGTGGCCCGACAGCTTATTGCGCACGGTGGGAACACCGGACTCCAACGTGCTCCTAAGTCCTGTGAAGTGTGACTGCATGAAAGCTGGGATTAATCCTTCATCGAACACGATATTGATCAATGAATTTGCGGTAGCTCTTTCAGTGTGATGCCACCCTCTCTCTTTGCAAATCGCTTTGATGCAACTCTCAAATGCCTTGAGGCAGTCGTTCAGGCATTCCTTGTATCTTCCCTTGCGATAGTGCTCGTGCGCGCCCAAGAATTCCGCGTTTGCGCCTTCGTACATCGGGTCGGAAAGCATACGCAGCGCAGGCCGCACAACTTCCGCGTGGATCAGCTGCGAATCAACGCGGACTATCTGGCCGGATTCGTACTGATAGCCTGCGCCGTGTTCGCGGAACCGGCAGTTCAGTTCATCAATCGCGCTGTCGGATAGGAATTTGTTTTTATCATGATAGTGTTGGCCGACACAACGCTCTACATGCTGAAATGAAAGCTCAATGACGTCGATTGCCTTTTCGGTCTCCTGTGTCTCAATGAGAAAGCTGCGGACTGTCTTGCAGGGATCATTGGTGCTGCCAAGTGTAAAGACGCCGTATTCACGGCACAGGGCGTTGTGGATCTCCTCGTAATTTCTTTCGTTGTTGTCCCTTCTCCATTCAGCATGCATTTCCGCCATCTTCATGTACTCACTGCGTTCATGATATTGAAATTCAAGAAAACCGGGGTCGAAATCTCCAGAGGAGACAACAGGGGGCTCCAGTTGTCCAAAGACCTCATCCAGGATGTGGACAACCTGAACCCGCAATTCCTGGGGAATGGTCTCGTACTGATACACGTCAGGAAATTCGCCCCGACTTCGCTTCTGTCGTTTCGAGTAAAGGTCAACGACTGCCATACTCGCTTTGAACCTCCCAGATAAGAATGCCTCCGGCCGTCAAAGGTGGGTTCGGATCGATATCCCTGTCAGCCAACCGCTACATCTCCGTCAGTTCTGGAATGTATTCATCCTCATATTTTTCGATCAGGACGCCAATTACCTCCATCAAAAGGGCCAGGGGGTGACGTTCATTCTCTCCCACCACATCAATCAGATCGTCCAGCACTGCCACCAGCATCCGCACCCCACCGCCAGTCCACTCGTCAATCACGGCATTCTCCAAATCAAAAAAATAACAATTCAGACAGGAAACGGCAGGGAAAAACTGTCATGCTTTCCTCATCTACTCTACATAGTATACCGCACATTCATTCTGTTTCAGCATCGGCCCTCCAGATACCCGGTCAACGTCATAAACAAGGCGCCGCGTGCCAACCATGCGATCTCCATACGTAGCACATACGAGATGGGGACGAAATCGCCTTCCTGTACTGGCAGAATGACCCATTTGGGTTTACATCGACGCCACGATCTGCTAAACTATAATCTTGTTTCACTGTAGCGGTTTAGAAAACGCATAAGCTTAAGCCGTATAGCGGATAGAAAAATGAAGATAGAATCTCCTCAACAACCTAAGGCCCGCAAAGACGTTTATAGGCGGCTTATCGGCTATCTGCGTCCCTATTGGAAGCAGGCGGCCTTTGCCTATGTCTCGGTACTCTTTGCTTCGCTGCTCAATCTGTATATTCCGCAGATTCTGAAGGACGCCATCGACCAGGGTATCGGGGGACAGCGCGCCGGCGCGCTCTTCGCCGCGGCCGGGTGGATCCTCGGCATCGCGGTAGTGCGCGGCATCGCCGCCTACGGTCAGCGCTATTACGGTGAATGGCTGACACATCGCGTGGCCTATGACCTGCGCAACCAATTCTACAACTCGACACAGCGGCTCCCCTTTGCCTTTCACGACCGCTCGCAGACCGGCGATATGATGAGCCGGGCTACGAGCGACATCACCGAGACGGAGCGCTTTGTCGGCATGGGACTGATGGATTTGATGTCGGCGCTCCTGCTCCTGGGGGGCGTGATTGTCGCGATGGTGCTGGAGAGTTTCAGCCTCGCACTGTACGCGCTGATTCCGCTGACCCTGCTCCTGGCGCTGACGCTGCGCTTCGGCATGGTGATCCGGCCGCGCTTCAAACGCGTTCAGGAGCAGATGGGCCAGCTTTCCTCCACCATGCAGGAGAGCATGACCGGAATCCAGGTAGTGAAAGCATTTGCTCGCGAAGCGGATGAGTTGCGAAAGTTCAACGCGGCCAACGAGGACTGGTTCACCAAGCGCTTCGGCATTATCAAAATCTGGGCGAACAACTGGCCCACGTTCACGTTTATCCTAATGAGCAGCGTCTTTCTCCTCCTGCTCGTCGGCGGCCCGCGGGCGATCGAGGGCACGGTCACGATCGGGTCGTTGTTCGCGCTGTTGGCCTATGTGATGATGCTCAACGGACCGGTGCAACGGCTGGGTTTCCTGGTCAATATGGCTGCCACATCCGGGGCCAGCGCCACACGCGTGTTTGAGATTATCGACACGCCGACTGAAGTGGAGGAGCAAGAAAACGCCGTTGTTCTGCAAGAGACGCAAGGCGCGGTGAAATTTGAACATGTGAGCTTTGGCTATGAGGGCGGGCCGCGGGCGCTGAACGACATCAACTTCGAGGTGGAACCTGGGCAAACGGTCGCGCTGATCGGCCCGACGGGAAGTGGCAAATCGACGATAACCAATCTCATTCCCCGTTTCTATGACCCCTTCAGCGGCGTCGTTCGGATCGACGGACATGACGTGCGCAGCCTGACTTTGGACAGTCTGCGCCAACACATCGGAATCGTCCTCCAGGACCCGTTCCTGTTCGGGGTGACGATCGCCGAGAATATCGCCTATGGCAAGCCGGCAGCTACACCCGACGCGATTGTCGATGCGGCCAAAGCGGCGCGGGCGCACGATTTCATAATGGAGTTCCCAGCCGGCTACGAAACGGAGGTTGGCGAGCGAGGTGTGACACTGAGCGGGGGACAGAAGCAGCGGGTGGCGATCGCGCGGGCCCTGCTCTACGCGCCCCGCATCCTTATTCTGGACGACTCCACCAGCAGCGTCGACACGGAGACGGAGCATCTGATCCAGCAGGCGCTCAGCGTGCTGATGGAAGGACGCACGACCTTTATCATCGCCCAGCGTCTGCTCACTCTGAAAAACGCAGACCAGATCTTCGTGCTGGATGGCGGCGGCATCGTTGAGAGGGGCCGTCACGACGCCTTGCTGGCCGCGGGTGGGCTCTACCGGCAAATCTACGATCTACAGTTGCGCGATCAGGAGGAGTTCGCGGCGTTGGAGGCACGGCTGCGCAGCCCAGCTGAATCGGTGGAGACGCGCGCGGGCGAGTCTCCGGTTCGACCTCTGTCCCTGGCCAGCGCCGGGGATGAAGGGAGAAACTGAGATGAGCAACTCGAATGGCAGCGGCGGAGCTGCTCACTCGTACCGGGGAAATGGGCAGTTTACCTCCCCGCAAACGGAGACAGACATGGTGATTGAAAAACTTCCCCGCCAGCGGGATGCGTTCGGCCGCGACCAGGGGGTCCGGTCTGGTCCGGACAGTAGTCTGTCGACGGTGGAGCAGGAAAGGCTGCGCCGGGAGCGTAAGATACAGGATCTGTTGCCGGATGAAGAGGAAGCGCAGGAAAAGACCTACGATGGCCGCCTGGTTAAGCGGTTGATGGTGTATGTGGCCGTCTACAGGCGGGAGTTCGTTCTCTCTTTCCTCTTGATCATCGTTACTTCTGTGACGAGCGTGGCAACGCCATGGATGATCCAGCGGGCGATTGACTACGGTATCCGCGCCGGCAATGTGGGCACTCTGCGTTTCTGGACGTTCCTATTTTTTGGGACGATCGCGCTGGAATGGATTACAAGCCGCGCGCGTCTGAGGGTGATGGCCTATGCCGGCACCCGCATCGTGACCGATCTGCGCAGCCAGCTCTTCGGCCATCTGCATACGCTGTCGCTGGGCTTCTTCAACGACTACAGTGTAGGCCGCTTAATGAGCCGCTTGATCAGCGATGTGAGCGTGCTGCAGGATTTCGTTACCTGGTCGATCACGGGGCTGGCTCGTTCGGTATTCCTTCTGATCGGGATCGTCGTGGCTATGCTGTTTCTGAACTGGCAACTGGCGCTGGTGACGTTTGCGGTGCTGCCGATGATGATCGGGCTGACCAGCTATTTCCGCCGCTATGTGCGCCAGGCATATCGCGCGGCGCGGCAGCGCCTGTCGCTGATCAACGGTTTTCTCAACGAGTCGATCACCGGCATCCGGGTGACGAAGAGCTTTTCGCGCGAGCAGGCCAACTCGCGCCATTTCGACGATCTCAACCGTTCTTATTTTGACGCCAATGTGCGGACCACGCAGTTGGCTGCCTTCTTCTTCCCCGGTGTCGATTTTATCGGCTCGCTGGCGACCGCGTTGGTAGTTGGTGTCTGCGGCTGGCTGATTCTGGGCGACCAACTGACCGCGGGCGTAATGGCGGCATTCGTGATCTGGGTTGAGCGATTTTTCGATCCGATTCGTGAGTTGTCGCGACGCTACTATACCTTTCAGGCGGCAATGGCCGCGAGTGAACGCCTCTTCGCCCTGCTCGACACGGAGCCGGATCTGCAGGATGCCCACCAGGCCTTTGCGTTGCCGCCGATTGCGGGCCGCGTGGACTTCGAGAATGTTCACTTCAACTATAAGGCAGATGAGCCGGTGCTGCGCGGGGTAACGATCAGCGCCGAGCCGGGTGAGCGCATCGCCCTTGTTGGCGAGACCGGAGCTGGCAAGAGCACGGTGATTCGCCTGATTGCCCGTTTTTTCGATGTAACCGGCGGGGCCGTCCTTATCGATGGCCACGACGTGCGCGATGTCACGCAGGCCAGTCTGCGGGCGCAGTTGGGCATTGTGCTGCAGGACAGTTTTCTCTTCGATGGGACGATCCGAGAAAATATCCGCTATGGCCGGTTGGATGCGACCGACGCCGAGGTGGAGGCCGCGACGGTTGCGGTTGGCGCCGATGAGTTTATCAGAAAGCTATCGAATGGCTATGACACGGAAGTGGGGGAAAACGGTGTGAATCTGAGCGTTGGTCAGCGCCAGATCGTCTCCTTCGCGCGCGCCTTGTTGGCAGATCCCCGCATTCTCATTCTGGACGAGGCCACCAGTTCCATCGACACGACGACAGAGCGGCAGATTCAGGCCGGTCTGGAACAACTGCTGAAGGGGCGCACCAGTTTTGTCATCGCCCACCGCCTCAATACGATCGTCAATTCGGACAGGATAGTTGTGCTGGATCGGGGGCGGGTGTTGGAGGAGGGCAGCCACGAAGAACTGTTGGCGCGAAGGGGCCGTTACCACAAGTTGTACACCATGCAGTGGGCCGTGGAGAGCGATCCGCTGGCCAGAAACTACGTTTTGAACTGATGACACCGGGGCGAGGAGTGGGGGAAACTCTGTTCCTCACTCCCCGGTCCTTCCTTTTAGCTCTCCTCGATCTCGACCCGCTCCATCACATCTCCTTGCTGAATCGCATCAACGACATCCTGGCCGCTGCGCACTTTGCCGAAGACGGAATGTTTGTTGTCGAGCCAATTGGTGGCCACATGGGTGATGAAGAACTGGCTGCCGTTGGTGTTGGGTCCGGCGTTGGCCATGCTGAGGACGCCGGGGCCATCATGCACGAGTTCCGGATGAAATTCGTCGTTAAATCGGTAGCCGGGGCCGCCCCGTCCGCTGCCGGTGGGGTCGCCGCATTGGACCATGAAATCGGCGATCACGCGGTGAAAGCTGATACCGTCGTAGAAGCCGTCGCGGGCCAGCGCCACAAAGTTGTTAACCGTGTTCGGCACTTTGTCGGCGTAGAGGTCGATCTCGATATTACCGCGGTTCGTCTGAATGGTAGCGGTATAGGCCTTTGACGGATCGAGCTGCATGGCCTGGGGAGAAGAATACTGCTTCACAAGAGATTCCTTTCGGTGTTGAATAGAGTAAGATGGCTCATCCGCCCCTTTCTGACGCAGGGGTCGCAACGAAGTGGACAGAGTTGAAGCCTCTACGGCGGGCGGCGGATGCGAGCCAAGTTCTGTCTGCATTATATTACCCTTTCCGTAGTGGAACACAATTGGTGCGGGCGACGCATTCGGTCAGGCGGCGCATCCATGCCGGGGCAGCTTGTCAAAGCAGGTGTTTCGCGCTCGCCGCCAAGTGCGAGAAGACAGCCCCCGGGATGTACGCCGGCACTTCCCGCCATCCGTAGCAGATGTGCTATACTGCGAGTCGATGACTGACGGTTCTTTTTCTGGTAGAAATGGCGCGCAGGCTAGTAGTGTAACATACAGGGTTTGCCGGATAAGATGAACTGTGGCACACTCTCCAGAAAGGCAGACACAAGGAGAGGAAAGATGCCAGCGAAACGATATCGGGTGCGATTGACAGCGGAAGAGCGCAAGGAACTGGATGGGCAGGTGAACACGGGAACAGGGTCGGCGCGACGCTTAAGACGGGCTCGCATCCTGCTGATGGCCGATGAGGCGCAAGCGGGCGGGGGCTGGTGCGACGCCGAGATTGCCAAGGCATTAGGAGCGCATGCGCGCACGGTCGAGCGCGTGCGGGAGCGGTGTGTCACAGTCGGCATCGAAGCCGCCCTCACCCACACGCGACCGAAACGGAAACGACCGCGCGTATTGGATGGCGCTGGCGAAGCGCGGTTGGTGCAGTTAGCGTGTAGCGCTGCGCCGGATGGACAGGAGCAGTGGACGCTGCAGATGCTGGCCGATAAGCTGGTCGAATTAGAGGTGGTCGAACGTATTTCGCGCGAAACAGTGCGGACGACGCTAAAAAAAACGAACTTAAGCCCTGGCTGAAAGATGAATGGTGTATTCCGGAGACCGCGAGCGCAGAGTTCGTCTGCGCCATGGAAGATACGCTTGAAGTCTATCATCGGCAGCAGGATCCCAAGCGCCCGTTGGTCTGTCTTGATGAAGGCAGTAAACAGTTGACCAAAGAGACCCGTCTGCCCCTGCCACCGCGACCGGGTGCGGTGGCCAAATATGACTACGAGTATGAACGCAACGGCGTTGGCAACCTCTTTCTCTGCTTTGCGCCGCTGCAAGCCTGGCGTCATGTCAAGGTGACAGCGCGCCGCACCATGGTCGATTTTGCCCACTGCATGCGTGACCTGGTCGACATCCACTTCCCGCAGGCAGACACGATCGTCTTGGTGATGGACAATTTGAACACACACAAACTCGCTTCGTTGTATGAAGCGTTCCCGGCGGCCGAAGCCCGCCGCATTGCCGCCAAACTGGAAATCCATTACACCCCCAAGCATGGCAGTTGGCTCAATATGGCTGAAATCGAACTCAGTGTCCTGCATCGACAGTGCTTGAACGCGCGCATCCCTGACAAACAGACCTTGATGCAGCAAGTCACAGCTTGGCAAAACCGACGCAATGACTCGACCGCTACCGTCAACTGGCGTTTCACCACAGCTGACGCTCGCATCAAACTCGAACGACTTTATCCGTCAATAAAAGATTGTTGAACTACTAGGATGCACGCGCCAGAAGGAAAATACGGACCAGACTGATGACAGCGCAACCTACAGAAACAACAACCAGACTCGTAACCGGCGCCGAACTGCTGGCAATGGGTGACATAGGCCCTTGCGAACTCATTGATGGAGAAATTGTAGGAATGAGTCCGACGGGTGAGGTACATGGCTACCTTGAATCCAGACTCACTTTCTTCCTGTATAGATTCAATCAAGATGCGCAGGCCGGTTGGGTCTTGGGTGGAGAGGTTGGCATCTACATCCGGCACAATCCAGACCGGATACGCGGGGCTGATCTTGCCTTCTGGTCTAAAGAGAGACTTCCTGATGGCCCGTCAACCGGCTTTAGCGAAATTGCGCCCGACCTGGTTGTAGAGATTCTGTCCCCGACTGACCGCTGGGCGGAGATACGCCAGAAGATCGACGACTACTTCTCGATCGGCGTTGGTACACTCTGGATCGTCGATCCGGAAGAGGAGACCGTCTTCGTTTATCGTTCGGCTACGCAGCGCACCGCGGTACGAACTGGCGACATGCTGGTAGGCACAGGCCCGCTCACCGGTTTCACGCTTTCCGTTACCGAGCTTTTCGCTTTCTGATTTCCCGCTAACCTGCCCAACGACTCAGTCTGGCCACGCAACGCATCTTCTCTGCTCCACGCCTTGACCCACATCACAATACTCGACCTTTCGCGCGTCTCGGCAGGCCCGTATGCCACCATGACGCTGGGCGATTACGGTGCCCTAGTCAAAAAGATCGAACAGCCGGGCCGGGGGAGAAGAATACTGCTCCCCAAGAGAATCCTTTCGGCGTAGGAAAGAGTAAGATGGCTCGTCCCCCCTCACACTAGAGTCGCTCGGGAGCGGACTAAGTTGATGTTTCTACGGCGGCACTGGGAATCTGAGCCAGAGTCTCTCTGCACTACAGTACCTGTTCCGCATGGAACACGATCGGTGCCCGCGCCGCGGTCTGAACGACAGGGCATCCCTGCCGCGGCAGCTTGTCAAAGCAGGTGTTTCGCGCTCGCCGCCAAGTGCGAAAAGGCAGCTCACCGGGCAGTTCGCCTTCGCTTCCGATCCTCCACGGCAGGTGTGCTATACTGCATGGCGAAGACGGACGGTTCTCTTTATCCGGTGGATATTGCGCGCAGGCCAGGATGCACGCGCCAGAAAGGATTCACGGACCAGACTGATGACAGCGCAACCAATGGAAACCACAACCAGACTCGTCACCGGCTCCGAACTGCTGGCAATGGGTGACATTGGCCCCTGTGAACTCATTGATGGAGTAATTGTAAGGATGAGCCCAACCGGTGGAGTACATGGTTTCCTTGAATCAAGGCTTGACCGTCGTCTGGGTACTTTTGTCGAAGACACGAAGGCAGGCTGGTGCCTGGTTGGAGAGATCGGCGTATATATTCGCCACGATCCGGATCGGATACGCGGCGCTGATCTTGCCTTCTGGTCGAATGCGAAACTGCCAGATGGCCCACCGCCAGGTTTTATCGAAGTTGCGCCCGACCTGGTTGTAGAGATTCTGTCCCCCACCGATCGCTGGGTGGAGATGCGCCAGAAGATCGATGACTACTTTTCGATTGGCGTTGGCACACTCTGGATCGTCGCTCCGGAGGAGGAGACCGTCTTCGTTTATCGTTCGGCTACGCAGCGCACCGCTCTACAAACTGGCGACATGCTCGTCGGCACAGGCCCGCTCACCGGTTTCACGCTTTCCGTTACCGAGCTTTTCGCTTTCTGATTTCCCGCTAACCTGCCCAACGACTCAGTCTGGCCACGCAACGCATCTTCTCTGCTCCACGCCTTGACCCACATCACAATACTCGACCTTTCGCGCGTCTCGGCAGGCCCGTATGCCACCATGACGCTGGGCGATTACGGCGCCCTAGTCAAAAAGATCGAACAGCCGGTCCGGGGGAGAAGAATACTGCTTCCCAAGAGAATCCTTTCGGCGTAGGAAAGAGTAAGATGGCTCGTCCCCCCTTACACTAGAGTCGCTTGGGAGCGGACTAAGTTGATGTTTCTACGGCGGCACTGGGAATCTGAGCCAGAGTCTCTCTGCACTATAGTCCCTGTTCCGCATTGGAACACGATCGGTGCCCGCGCCGCGGTCTGAACGACAGGGCATCCCTGCCGCGGCAGCGTGTCAAAGCAGGTGTTTAGCGCTCGCTGCCAAGTGCGAACAGGCAGCTCACCGGGCAATTCGCCTTCGCTTCCGACCAACCACAGCAGGTGTGCTATACTGCATACCGAAAACTGACGGTTCTTTATCTGGTGGATATTGCGCGCAGGCCGGAATGCACGCGCCAGAAGGGATTCACGGAACAGACTGATGACAGCGCAACCAACGGAAACAACAACCAGACTCATCACCGGCTCCGAACTGCTGGCAATGGGTGACATTGGCCCCTGTGAACTCATTGATGGAGTAATTGTAAGGATGAGCCCAACCGGTGGAGTTCATGGTTTCCTTGAATCAAGGCTCGCCCTCTTGGTAGGCGGATTTGTCAGTGACAGGAAAGTCGGTTTGTGCATGGTTGGGGAGGTTGGCGTCTATATCCGCCACGACCCGGATCGGATACGCGGCGCTGATCTTGCCTTCTGGTCGAATGCGAAACTGCCAGATGGCCCACCGCCAGGTTTTGTCGAAGTTGCGCCCGACCTGGTTGTAGAGATTCTGTCCCCCACCGGTCGCTGGGTGGAGATGCGCCAGAAGATCGATGACTACTTCTCGATTGGCGTTGGCGCACTCTGGATCGTCGATCCGGAGAAGGAGACCGTCTTCGTCTACCACTCAGCTACGCAGCGCACCGCTCTACGGACTGGCGATATGCTCGTCGGCACAGGCCAACTCACCGGTTTCACGCTTTCCGTTACCGAGCTTTTCGCCTTCTGATTTCCCGCTAACCTGCCCAACGACTCAGTCTGGCCACGCAGCGCATCTCCTATGCTTCACGCCTTGACCCACATCACAGTTCTCGACCTCTCGCGCGTCCTGGCAGGCCCGTATGCCACCATGACGCTGGGCGATTACGGCGCCGAAGTGATCAAGATCGAGCAGCCGGGCCGGGGGGATGACTCCCGCCACTGGGGTCCGCCCTTCACCGATGGCGGGCAGAGTGCATATTTTCTGTGCGCCAATCGCAATAAGCGTAGCTTGACGCTCAATCTGAAGACGGAGGCCGGCCGGACGATCTTCCGTCGGCTGGCTGTGCAGGCCGATGTGGTGGTGGAAAACTTCAAGGCGGGTGGGATGGAGCGGATGGGGCTGGGCTATGAAAGCCTGCACTCGGACAATCCCGGCCTGATCTACTGCGCCATCACCGGCTATGGCCAGACCGGCCCCGATCGGGCGCTCCCCGGCTATGACACGGTCATCCAGGCGCAGGGCGGTATTATGAGCATCACCGGCCCAACGAGCGGGGGAACCGACGGCGAGCCGTACAAAGTGGGGGTGGCAATCGTTGACATCACCGCCGGTCTGCAGGCGGCGGTGGCGATTCTGACTGCCTTGCAGCATCGTGAGCGGACGGGCGAGGGTCAGCATATCGATATCGCGCTCTTTGACACGCAGTTGAGCTGGCTGGCTAACGTCGCCAGCGGCTATCTCCTGTCCGGCGACCCGCCCCGCCGCTATGGCAACGCCCATGGCACCGTTGTGCCCTATCAGACCTTTGTCACAGCCGACGGCCATCTGATGCTGGCGGTGGGCAACGACGGTCAGTTCGCTACACTTGCAGAGGTAGTTGGCGAGCCGACTTGGCTGGATGACGAACGGTTTGCCACAAATCCGGCCCGCGTCCAGTTTCGAGATCTGCTCATTCCGGCGTTAGCCGACCATTTCCGCCGATGCACCACCGATGAGTGGATCCAACGGCTGCGCGCGGCAGGCGTACCGTGCGGCCCGGTCAACGACATTCCAACCGCGTTGGCGACGCCCCAAGCAGAGCACCGGCAGATGGTGCAAACGGTCACTGACGGAAACGGAGACAGGATCCCGTTGGTCGGGCCGGTGCCCAAGCTGGACAAGACGCCGGCGCACATATTCCGGCCGCCGCCGCTGCTGGGTGAGCATACAAAAGAATTGCTGCAAGAGAAGCTGGCTCTGACAGCAGAAGCGATCGAGGCGTTACGCGACAGTGGCGTAGTCTGACGTGCGGTTGCAGGAGGGCCGCCGGGCGAAAAAGGTACTGCTTTGTCAAGCGGGCGCGCCTGGGCTATACTGTTTTGACGGCTCTGAACCATCCCCCGTGGCCTTCTACTGATCCTTACATGCGCGGAAGGATTCTGCCATGCCTACCAACCTGGAGTTTCGAGGTCGCTGGCTGAATATCTACGGAAATCTAATTCTGATTGCGATCCTCACAGGGTTTACAGTGGGAATTTATGTGCCCTGGGGATATGCTCGCTGGCAACGGATTATCACCGAGAGCACATATTTCGAGGACCGGCAGTTGGAGTTCGACGGCTCCGGCGCGGAGGTGTTTGTACAGTTTGTTATCATTGGATTCTATACCCTGATTACTCTGGGGCTGTACTTCATTCTCGGTTTTTCTGCAACGAGAATGCTGCGCTGGCAATATGCTCATACACTCATGCCCAATGGCCAACGCTTGGACTATGACGGCAAGACGCTGGATATCTTCTGGGAATGGCTCCTGCTCGTTCTCTTTACGCCGCTGACATTGGGGCTCTACTACTTCTGGGGGCGCAACCGTTTGCGCCGCCAGATTCTGACCCATGTGTCGCTGAATGATCAGCAGGTACAGTTTGGGAGCGGCGCGTGGGACTATTTCCTTGCCGTGTTGAGCAACTGGTTGATGACAAGTGTTGCTGTGTTTCTCTACGCAGCGCTAGGTTTCTTTTTGCGCGGCGAGGTTCTGGAGACTGGTCCCCTGGCAGCGCAATTCGGAAGCAACGGCGCCGACTTTCCCGTGATGGAGTTGGTCAATCTACTGCTTATCGTCGTTGCCCTGGGCCTCTATGCTTTGCTGGGTTTGGCTCTGCTGGGCATGGCCACGATCCGTTTGCGCAGTTGGGAAGTGAACCGGACCCTTTTGCCGACGCCTGTGCGTTCGCGGGCACCGATGCCGGTGATTTCGTCGCCGGTCAGCGCGCTGGCAGGTGCGCCCCCGCTCGATTTGGACGCGACCGACAGCGTTGCCCATGAGAGCGAAACGTTCTACACAGAAGATGAACAGCCCCGCACAGCGGACAGCGGCTATGGGGCTGACGCGCAGTTGCGTCCTCTGCCGAGCGCACAGCCGGAAGACGAGGACGAATACTATGACTTCGCCGAATTTTCCACCCACGCCGGCCAGGAACCGGAGATGAACAGCGGTGACGAGCGAACCGACTGGAGCAGTGAGCAGTGGGCACGTCCCCAGGCTACTGCCCCCCTGACAGATGAGGAGGAGGCGGAGCGCCGGCAGAGTCAGGGTGCAGACGATGAAACTTCAGGCTCATCCACCTAGAGAAACCGCTCGTCACAGTATTGGGTAGTAAGTATGTCGAGCGGGATAAGGGCGAGGGAGACGCACGAGCGAGTGGTTGCGCGGCTGCGTCAATGTTGTCGTGGCTGAAGCGGCCGCGGCAAGGTGATTTCTCAAACCAGTCTTATGACCGGCTGGTCCGCCCGGGCCGGCACGACGGTTCCGATTTCCCAGAAGGGTTGTTCTTCCCCCTCACATACGGCGCGGAAACGACTGAGACCCTCCGGTGGAACCGCAAGCAGAAGACCTCCGCTTGTTTCGGCCTCCCATAAAAGCGTTTTGAGCGCTGCGGTCACGTTGGCGGCCGCGACAACCTGACCGCCAAAGTGCTCCGGATTGCGGGCGCTTCCCCGTGTCAGATAGCCGGCCTCGATATAGTCGAAGACACCGGGCAGGGCCGGCACACTCTTCGCCTCGATCTGGAGTTGAATCGGCGCCTCGGCCGCAGACGCCGTCGCCAGTTCGACCGCGTGGCCCAGCAGCCCGTAACCGGTAATGTCGGTTCCGCCGCGCACGCCCGCGGCACGGCCGGCATGGGCCCCGGCGCGGTTCAGGCGGGTCATCGAGTCGATGGCGCGTTCAAGATGGGATGGCTTGCAGTCCGGTCTGCCCAAGGCGCGCCGCGCTTTGCGGGAGGGCAGGCTCTCGCCCGGCCCTGTCAGCTTGGCGGCCGTCGTAATTATTCCGGTGCCGAGTGGTTTGGTCAAAACCAAATGATCGCCTGCCGCCGCGCCGCCTTTGCGGAACAGCGCACAGGGGTCGGCGATGCCAGTGACGCTCAGACCATAGAATGGCTCGGGATTGGTCACCGTATGACCACCGGCGATAGCCGCTTCGGCCTCCTGTACTTTGGCGGCGCCGCCCGCCAGGATTTCGGCCACGACCTCGGCTGGCAAATCTTCCGGAAAACCGGCGATATTGAGGCAGACGCGTACCTCACCCCCCATTGCGTAAACGTCGCTCATGGAGTTGGCGGCGGCGATCGCCCCGTACAGCCAAGGGTCGTCAACGATTGGCGTGAAGAAGTCGGTCGTCTGAATGAGAACGCGCTCGTCATCCAGGCGATAGACAGCCGCATCGTCCGGTTTGCCCAGGCCGATCAGAACATCCGGGTATTCGGTTTGCGGGAAGACCGCAGCCAACTGCCGCACGACCTGCGACAACGCCCCCGGAGGGAGCTTTGAGGCTCAACCGGCGCAGGCGACGCGGGCGGTCAAGGGTACGGTTGATTCTGTCATGTCAATGTGTCCTGAGCGGATTCGAACCTGCGGCACTATTTTATCACAGGCCGGGGCATCTATCACAGGCCGGGGCATCTATCACAGGCCGGGGCATCTATCACAGGTCTTCGCAGATCCCGGCACAACTGGAGCCAGATTCGGCGACTGTACAAATTGTACGTCCTGGCCGGGAGAATTCTTTGTAATAGCACCGTAGGCGGTCAAATTATCCAGCGAAACAGAGGAAAGATTATGCAAATTGCATAGTGAAAGGCGGCAAGATCTGAGGTATAGTTTTCCCAAGTGGCTGAAGCGGGTGCCGTGTGGGGTCGGCATCTCAAAGGCTTCCGCCACGACCATTCTTCTTCCTTCCTCCTTAAGGGGCCCCGACAGAGGATGTTGTCGGGGTTCCTCCTCCCTCTCTCAGCCTAGGAACCAAGTGAAAGTAAAGGCTCCGGCTGCGAATGAGCCGGAGCCTCTAACAGTCGTTCTGCCTTCGGTGGTGACGAGAAACGGTCTAAGCTGCGACCGTCCTATCTTCCGGGCCACGAACCGCAATGATAAGGGGCTTGACCTCCTCAGCTTTCGGCAGGGTCAGGGTGAGAACGCCATCCTCATAGTCGGCGCTGATGTCGTCGGCGTTTACAGTTGCCGGCATCGTGATGCTGCGCACGAACCTTCCGAAACTGCGTTCCCGTAGATGCCACTTTGCGTTTTCCTCCACGCTTTCAGCTTGGGTCTCGCCCTGGATAGTGAGCGTATTCTCCGAAAAACTGATGTCGAGGTCTGCAGGGTCGATTCCGGGCAATGACGCCTTTACACTGTAGCTGTTGTCATCCTCGCAAACATCCAGCGCCAGGCGTATGTGGCTTCCTTGCCCATTTCCCTGCCCATTTCCCTGCCAACCAGAGGGCTCCCGCAAGAGATCGCCCACGAGCTGGTCCATCTGACTGCGCACCGAAATCATCTCTCGGAACGGATCCCAACGTACGATTCTGCTCATTCTGTGCCTCCTGAAATTTTAAAATTGCGCCAGCGCTTCGGCTGAAGCGCGCTGTGAAAATCTGACCATCTTGTGTGTATTTCGATGTGGCCGCCTTACCGCCACATGCAAAGATAAGCATAACCGGTGAACATTAGATTGAGGTCAACGCAAAGTTAGAAGAACATTGGTGCCGCGTATGAGGAAAGCAAGAGCCCCAATCCCCGGTTTCGGCGTCAGGAATGCTTTGTCTGCCGCGCGTGACTGGGGTATGATGAAGGGTAAGAACACGTGTGCGAGCCGATGTGCGGCGAGCCTCTGTATCGCGCCGGACAAATCCGGCGCGAATCCAGGTTTTTGCCAGAGTAGTCCAAACGCGGGGAAGCGGTTGTGAGCACTATCAACACGATGGAAGAACTGATTCAGGTCCTGGATGAACACCCTGAATGGGTCGAAGCGCTGCGTTCACGACTCCTGACGCGCGAGCTTCTGGACCTGCCTCATAACTTCGCCATGTTTGTGGCTGAGATGCGTGAATTCAAATCGGAAATGCGCGAGTTCAAGACGCAGATGGACCGGTTTGTGGCCGCCACCAATAAACGTTTCGATGCGGTTGACGCCCGCTTCGATGTGGTTGACACGCGTTTCGATGCGGTTGACGCCCGCTTCGATGCGGTTGACACGCGTTTCGATGCGGTTGACGCCCGCTTCGATGCAGTCGACGCCCGTTTAGATGGACACGGTGTCATGTTTAAGAGAATTACTGACGATCTGGGGCAGTTGAAGGGTGTCCATGCCAGAAATGTCGCGCTTGCCGATGCCGCCATTATCGCCAGGGACCTGAATCTGCGGAGGACAAAGAACCTCACGCAGGAGGAACTCCTGGATCTGATTGATGCGGCCGACACTTCTGGTATTCACGTCGGCGATCTGAGGAGCTTCCGGGTGGCCGATCTGATCATGGAAGCCCGGGCGGTGGACGGGACGATCTGCTACGTCGCCGTGGAAATCTCGTACACGGCAAATGGAAGAGACACCAGAAGGGCCATCCGAAACGCCGAGTTTATGACCCGATTCACCGGCAAGCGCTCATTCGCGGTCGTTTCCGGCCTCTATTTGGACGACCGAATCCAGGACAGCATCGAGTCCGGTGAGGTCTTCTGGCACCAATTGACGCCGGAGCAACTTGATGCGGAATAACCGCTGAATGCGCTTCCGCTTCGCAACAAGGCCGCGTTGTTTACGGCAGCGAACTTGATGTATGATTGGGACAAGAATTTCCGTGGCGCGCCGGCGCTGGGCTTGGCCTTTACCCGTCTGACTTCGCAACCCTCCTATGTCCAACGATTTTGTCCATCTTCACACGCATTCCGAGTATTCGCTCCTCGACGGACTAGGTCGCATTAATGATCTGGTCAAAGAGGCCGCGCGCCTGGGACATTCGGCGCTTGCCCTGACCGATCACGGTGCGATGCACGGTGTCATCGAGTTCTACCGGGCCTGCCGAAACGCCGAGATCAGACCGATCGTCGGCGTAGAAGGTTACCAGACCCACTGGCAGCGGCCCATGGGCGGTCGGGACCCCCAGTTCGATAGAGAGAATTACCATCTGCTGCTCCTCGCCAGGAATATGACCGGCTACCGGAATATCCTGAAGATCGTTAGCAACAGCAATACTGATGGATTCTATTACAAACCTCGCGTCGACCATGATTTCCTGGCCGCGCACGCCGATGGCATCCTATGCACGACCGGCTGTCTGGGCGCAGAGGTGCCAGCTCTGCTGATGCAGGGCAAAGAGAGAGAGGCCTATGAGCGCCTGGGATGGTATGCGGATGTTTTCGGTAAAGAGAACTTCTTCATAGAGGTTCAGGAACACAACATCCCCGAACTGCAGCGGGTGAATCGGACTCTCATTCCCTGGGCCGACAAGTTCGGCCTGGACCTGCTGGTTACGAATGATGTGCACTATGTAAGCGAGAGTGATGCCTCCCCCCATGAAGTGCTGCTGTGTGTGCAGACCAACGCCAAACTGACCGATGAAAAACGGATGCGGCTCAGTGACCAGAGCTACTTTCTCAAGAGTCGCCAACAGCTGGAAGACACCTTTCGCCCCCTGATCGATCTACCCGCGGCTGCCTTCGACAATACGCTCCTCATCGCCGAAATGTGTGATGTGGATCTGGAGGATGACAATTATCATCTGCCGGACATGGACATCCCGGACGGCTTCACATACGAGACCTATCTGCGCCATCTGACCGACGAGGGTGTGCATCGTCTTTACGGCGAACGGGCCGACAATGAAGAGGTACAGGAGCGCAAAGAGCGGGAACTGCGCATTATCCACGAGATGGGATTCGACGTCTACTTTCTGATTGTGGCGGATCTGTGCGACTTTTCTCGCAATCGCAGCATCTGGTGGAACGTGCGCGGCTCCGGGGCAGCCTCGTTGGTGGCTTACTGTATCGGCATCACTGCCCTGGATCCGATACATAACAATCTGATCTTCGAGCGTTTTCTGAATCCCGGCCGGGTGACAATGCCCGACTTCGACCTGGACTACCCGGACGACCAGCGGGAAGAGATGATCCGCTACACTGTCGAAAAATATGGCAGTGATCAGGTTGCCCAAATCGCAACCTTTGGCCGCATGAAGGCCCGCGCCGCCATTCGCGATGTGGGACGTGCCCTGGATATCTCGTTGGATGATGTGGACCGCATTGCCAAGATGATCCCGGCGACGCCTGGTAAACCGGTGACGATTCAGGATGTGTTGACCGAGGGCAATGAGTTTTACGAACCGGAATTGGAGGAGCTCTACAAGAAGGATGGCTGGGAGCAGACACTGCTGGACACCTCAATGCAGCTAGAAGGGGTTGCCCGGCACGCCGGCATTCACGCGGCCGCCGTGATTGTCGCCGATAAAGACCTGACTACCTACACGCCGCTGATGCGAGGCTCAAGAGGGTCTATCACCGAGACGATTACGCAGTTTGAATTCCCGATCCTGGAATCGTTGGGTCTGCTGAAAATCGATTTCCTTGGCCTGAGCACGCTGACCGTCATGCGGGAGGCTTGTCGACTGATCAAAGAGCATCATGGCATCGAATACGGCTTGGACACCATCCCAATTGAAGGCTCGGTGGCCGAACCCGCCTTCCGTCTGCTGTCAAGCGGTGAAGTGAGCGGCGTTTTTCAGGTGGAATCCCAGGGAATGAGGCGGGTGCTGACGGAGATGAAGCCCACCGCCTTCGAGCATATCATTGCCACCATCTCTCTCTATCGACCCGGGCCGATGGAGTACATTCCCAACTACATCAGGCGAATGCACGGCGAAGAAGAGATGGAAGTTAAACATCCCGCCCTCGAGCCGGTCCTGGCCGAAACCTACGGCATCATCGTCTACCAGGAACAGATTATTCAGATTCTGAATCAGTTGGCCGGCTATTCGCCTGCCGAGGCCGATCTGGTGCGCCAAGCAATCAGCAAGAAGGACGCCTCAAAGATCGAGTATCACAAGGCGCTGTTCATCGGCGGCTGCAGCAAGAACGGCATCTCCGCCAGCGCGGCGCAAGCCATCTACGCAGACATCGAATTCTTCGCCCGCTATGGTTTCAACAAGGCGCACGCGGCCGACTATGCGGTCATCACCGTGCAGACCGCCTATCTGAAGGCGTTGTATCCGGTGGAGTATATGGCGGCGCTCCTGCTCGTCGAGCGGGACAAGACCGAAAAAGTGATCAATTTTGTCCAGGAATGCCGCCGTATGGGCATTCACGTTCTGCCGCCCGACGTGAACCACAGCGACCTGGATTTCGCAATTCAGGAACTGCCCGCGGACGCAGAGCAGGAAACGCTGCAGAAGGACCCCACTCTTGCATTTGAATTCCCGATAACCGCAGGGTCAGCCATCCGATTTGGCATGGCCGCGGTGAAAAATGTGGGCGTCGGCCCTGTGCAGGCAATTCTGGACGCGCGCGCGGAAGGCGGCCCCTTCCTCAACCTCGAGGATCTGTGCGACCGCGTCGATTTGCGGCAGGTGAACAAACGCTCCCTTGAATGTCTGATCAAGGTGGGTGCGTTCG
Organism: Caldilineaceae bacterium; assembly: GCA_965221345.1. Taxonomy (GTDB): domain Bacteria; phylum Chloroflexota; class Anaerolineae; order Caldilineales; family Caldilineaceae; genus Bin5. The sequence goes on along the minus strand of CBDCSD010000002.1, from coordinate 683,516 downwards.
ACCGCTTTGGCCAGCAGATCGAGCTGGGGAAGGGGGAACTCCGCCGCCAGCTTCTGGACGTGATCGATCAGTGCATCGCCCGTTCGGCCGCCATCCACAGCGCCAGAGAGAGCGGCCAGTTGTCGATGTTCGATCTTTTTAGCGACGCCAACGGGGACGCGCAACCGGAACAGTTTCCGATTCGGCTGCCGGAAAACAAGGGGGCGGGGCGAGCAAAGACGAGCGACCGGGAGCGGTTCCAGTGGGAGAAGGAGTTGCTCGGCGTCTATGTAGGCAGCCATCCGGTGCAGCAGTTGAACGTGGACCTGAGTCGCTTCACCACCTGCCCCTGCGCGGAACTGAATGAGCGACATGACGGCAAGAATGTAACCATGGCCGGAATGCTGGCCTCGATCCGCACGACGGTGACCAGGAAGGGCGATAAAATGGCCTTTGTCCAGTTGGAGGACATGCAGGGCCAATGTGAGGCGCTCTTCTTCCCCCAAGCGTACGAAGAGTTCAAAGAATTTCTGGAAGAAGAGCGGGTGGTGTTGATAAAGGGGAAAGCCCAGACCCGCAATGGACGTACCAGCGTCCTCGTGGATACGTTGCAAACAGCGGTCGAATTTGGGCATGCGAAAGCCGATGCACACCAGACCGAGGTCGGCGGGGGATTGAGCGCCGCGCCGGGCGCCGGGCCAAACGGGAGCGATGTCGAACTGATGCCGCCGCCCGATGACTTTCTCGACAACGAGCCGCCCATCAGTACGACGGATCCTCCCTTCGATGCCGGATTCCCGGACGAACAGGCGGTGGAACCCGGAGAAGAGGCGGCAACCGATATGGCGGGTGACGCGGCGCAGTCTGAGACCTATCCTGAGCCGCCGCTCCTCGCCCACGGTACGGTTGCCAAGAATATGAAGGAGACCGATGGCGCGCCGCTGTTCGCCGCGCCGGCGCCGCCAGAGCGCGCACAGACCGAGTCTGACAAGCCGAAGGTGAGCGAGATTCAGGCGCAAGAAGACGTAGATGCGGATGAACCGGCGCCCAAGGTTCAGTCTCCGATCGCAAATGGGGGGCCGCCCGACAGCGCGCGCGCTGCCGATTCTGCAGCAGCAAGTGCGGTTCCGCCGCAAGGGGAAGACAGGACAGATCCTGCTGAAATGGGGCGTCCCCCTGCCGGGAACGCCCGCCAAGTCCTGCGCATCATTTTCAGCCGCTCCGGTCAGTTCAAACGCGACAAATACCGCCTGCGGGAGATTTTCGACGCGGTGCGTGATCCGAAAGGTCGGGATCAGTTCGTTGTTGTACTGGTGACCAATGGCTCTCGTCATCAACTTGCCTTCCCCAATGAATTTTGCAGTGTCAGCGATCGCCTGCTCCATGAACTGCGCAACCACTTCAAAGTAGAAGTGACGGTGGAAGACCAGTCCCAAGGACCATGACAGACCTGTACATAGCACAATCTCTTGCGTAGCAGCTCTTCGGCAGACAGCAGCAAGGAAGGGCCTCACTGTGGATGTTCTGAACCGGCGCATGTACTGCTGAAATGGCACCATAGCCGTTTCTATCATTCCTGCCGGGGACCGCGAGATCAAAGATCTTTGACGGTTGTATTCTAATCAGAAGAGTACCACTGCCTATTACTCCGGTATGTACCCTCCTGCACCAATCGTATCTGTAAAGACTCTTACATCCGCCAATACCGATCGCCTCGTCCCGTATGAAGCGCTCACTGATAGGTGTTCAGACAAAGCTGTTGCTGCTTTGGATATCAATTGACACGAAGCGGGGAGATGGAATGTACAAAGCTCTGTTATGGCAACAATTAGCTCTGTCGTAACAGCTGACTGCTGGATGGCCAAATGAAAAGTAACGACATTCTCGCCAATATGGAGCGACCTGATGAACTTTGCTACGACATCGAAACAAATCGAAGACGCTTACGCCCTGGCCCTGGACCGTTACGCGGCCATTGGTGTCGACACCGAGCAGGCGCTGGCAGCGTTGCGCGGCGTTCCCATCAGCCTCCACTGCTGGCAGGGCGACGACGTGCTCGGCTTTGAAGAGCCGGGGCGGGGGCTGGGCGGCGGCCTGATGGCGACCGGCAACTATCCGGGGCGCGCCCGCACTGTGGACGAACTGCGCAGCGATCTGGACATGGCATACAGCATCATCCCCGGCAGTCACCGCCTGAATCTTCATGCGATGTACCCGGATACCGACGAAAAGCCGGCCCGCCACGAAATCGCGCCCCGCCATTTTCAGGGCTGGGCAGACTGGGCAAAAGAGAATGGGCACGGCATCGATTTCAACCCGACACTTTTCTCCCACCCTCTGGCCGAGGATGGCTTCACCCTGGCTTCCTACGATAACGACATCCGCCAGTTCTGGATCCAGCACTGCATCGCCTGCCGGGAAATAGGGAGCTTCTTCGGCAAGGAGCTGGGCACGCCGGCAATGACCAATATCTGGATCCCCGACGGCCTCAAGGACACCCCCAGCGACCGCTCAACGCCTCGGCGCCTGCTGAAAGATGCTTTGGACCAGATATTTGAGCCCGAGATCGATCCCCGCTACAATCGCGACGCCATCGAATGCAAACTGTTCGGCCTCGGTTCTGAAAGTTACGTCGTCGGCTCGCACGAGTTCTATCTGGGTTATGCGACCCAGAACGGCCAGGCCCTCTGTCTCGACGCCGGCCACTTTCACCCGACCGAGGTAATCTCCGACAAAATATCGGCCTGTCTGCTCTTCGTGTCGGAGTTGGTCCTCCATGTGAGCCGGGGCGTACGCTGGGATAGCGACCACGTAGTCACTTTCAGCGACGAGTTGCAGGCCATCATGCAGGAGATCGTGCGCGGGGACCATCTGGATCGCGTGCATATCGGGCTGGATTTCTTCGACGCCAGCATCAACCGCGTCGCCGCCTGGGCGATTGGCACCCGCAATTCGCTGCGCGCCCTGCTGCTGGCCCTGCTGGAGCCGAGGGAGACGATGCAGGAAATCGAACGCCAGGCGGATTACACGACCCGCCTTGCACTGATGGAAGAGTTGAAGGCAATGCCGCACGCCGCCGTCTGGGATTACCACTGTTTGCAGCAGGATGTGCCGGTGGGCATGGCCTTCATGCAGGAGATCCGGCAGTACGAGAAGAATGTGCTGTCGCTACGAAACTGACAACGGGGCTTGGGCGGCGGATGAGCACGCTCCTCTCGCCCGGATGACACGCAACAGGACGAACCATGACGAAAAACCGCGCCACCGTTTTGGCCATCGATATTGGCGCAGAGTCCGGCCGGGTAATGGCTGTGCATTTTGATGGCTCCAGCCTGCAACTCGAGGAAGTGCATCGCTTTCCCAACTACGCGCTGACAGTCAACGGTGTTCTGCAATGGGATATTCTCCACCTCTGGCGCGAGGTGCAGGCGGGAATCGGGCGCAGCAGAGCGCACGCAGCCGACACCCCCGCCAGCCTGGCCGTCGACACCTGGGGCGTGGACTTCGGTCTCCTGGATCGCAACGGTGATCTTATCGGCAACCCCGTCTGCTACCGCGATAGCCGGACAGAGGGCATGCTGGAGGCGGTCTGCGCGCGTGTCCCCAAGGCAGAAGTGTTCGCGCAGACCGGCATCCAGTTCATGGCGATCAATACGCTCTACCAGTTGATGAGCCTGGTAGCCGGCGGCTCCCCCCAACTGCAGATTGCGGCGCGCTTTCTGACCGTTCCGGATCTGCTCAACTTCTGGTTGAGCGGTGTCCAGGTGTGCGAATTCAGCAATGCCACGACGACGCAGATGCTCAACCCCTTCACCCGCTCCTGGGCCGGCGGTATGCTGGACGCGCTCGGTATTCCTACCGACCTCTTTCCGGAGGTCGTGCAACCCGGGACGCGCCTGGGGGCTTTCGATGGCGTCCCCGTAATTGCGCCCGCCTGTCATGATACCGGCAGCGCAGTCGCAGGCGTCCCCGCCCAAACTGAGAAGTTCGCCTATATCAGCAGCGGCACCTGGAGTCTCGTCGGCCTTGAAGTGGCGCAGCCGGTGGTCAACGAAGCGGCCCTGGCCGTAAATGCCACCAACGAAGGCGGCGTCTACGGCTCATTCCGGCTGCTCAAGAATGTCATGGGTTTGTGGCTGTTGCAGCAGTGCCGGTCTACCTGGGAACAGGAGGGCCGGGCCTACTCCTACCCGGACCTGGTCTCGATGGCTGAGTCGGCCGAACCTTTGCGTTCGTTTGTCGACCCCAACGACGATCGCTTCCTGCCGCCCGGCAACCATCCCGCTCACATCCAAGCCTTCTGCGAGCAGAGCGGCCAGCCCCGCCCGCAGAGCGATGCTGCCATCGCCCGCTGCGTCTTTGAAAGCCTGGCTCTGGCCTACCGGGATGTGCTCCTGGAATTGCAGTCGCTGACTGGACGGCCGATCGAGGTCATTCATGTCGTCGGCGGCGGTTCCCGCAACCGGCTGCTCAACCAGCTCACCGCCGACGCTACCGGTATTCCCGTTCTGGCCGGGCCAAGCGAAGCAACGGTTATTGGCAACGCGTTGGTACAACTCATCAGCTTGGGCGAGTTGGCGCACCTGGACGAGGGCCGTCAGTTGGTTGCCGAAATAGGGGCCTTGGAGCGGTTCGACCCAAGCGCGCAGAGCGCATGGCTGGACGTGAAGATGCCAGCTATCCAATAGGAGTTTCTTCTTTGCAGGATTGAGCAGAGAGGTTTGGGAAGCGGCGGCAGGGTCTCACTCCCTATCAGGCCGCAGACAGGAGCTCTTGCACGGGCCACGCAATACGCAATACATTGCGGGCTTTCAAAGTGAAGCTACTTGCAGGCTACGCATCCTCCACGGTATTGCGGTTCATCCCCGGAACCGGGCCCATCAGTCCTTTTTTTTGCCACGCGAAAATGAGAGGCGCAGATGGCTGTCTGCCGCGTGCGGCGCGGCGAGCCCGTTATCCATCCGCAGCAACTCCCGCTGGCGGGGCGTCAGGTCGTCCAGCCAGCTCTCTTGGAAGCCGTCGTGGGGATCGACCTGGAAGATTAGCGCGCTCTTGCGGTAGTGGCCGAACAGCGCATGGCGGTCGGTCGGCGTCCGGTTCGTCCCGCCCCCGTGCCAGCACTGGCCGTTGAAGACAAGGACGCTGCCGGCCGGCGCAACCAACTGGTGGGCGTGCTTCACATCCATCCCCTCCGGCGGCCCGGCCATGCCGCTTTTATGGGAGCCGGGCACAATGCGCGTGGCTCCGTTCTCAGGCGTGAAGTCATCCAGCAGCCAGACGGTATTGACCATCACCGGAGATCCCATCGTCAACAGGTCGGCGCGGATATCGCTGTGCAGACCCTGCTCCGGATCACCGGGGCTGACGATGCGCGCGTTCAGGCTGCCAAGGATGATCTGTTTGCCCAGCACATATTCGATGACCGGCAGCGTGCGGGGGTGATCGACGAGCGGGTGATAGAGCGAGTCGAGCGTAGGCAGGTTGCTTACATGGCCGGCCTGGCCCAGAAAACGCTGCTCGTCGCCGAGCCTCGCTGCCCACTCGGCCAGCGAGGAGCGCAGGGCCTCCACCTCTGCCGCACTCAGCACCTCCTCCAGCAGTGTGAAGCCGTAAACATCCATCTCCCAAAACGCCTGTTGCAGTGATGCCATCCGACGACCTTTCTGTGTGTGATCGTATGTTCAGCTGCTGTCAGCGAGTCAACAGATCATGCCGCGCTTGGAGTCCACCCCGTGGGCAATCGGATTTTCCCCGATCCAGCGTTCGTCCACCGGTTCAGAGGCCAGCTGGTAGCGTGTGTCGGTGGAGAGCCGTATCTGGTTGGCCTGATTGTCCATGCTTGCGTGCATCGTGTACATGCTGAAGACCAGCAGATCTCCCATCGCATAGTCAGTCGTCAGCCAGCGATTCCCCAATTCTGCCCGCGCGGCAATGGCATCTTTGTTAAAGGCCCCCCCATTGGGATGCTGCCACAGCTTCTCCCCGGATTCGATCTCGGCCGCATCGGGGTAATTGGTGCAATATGCATCGACGTCTAAAGTTCCGTAGCCGGCCTTTACCTCTTCGTGGCGATGGGAGTTCTCCAGGACCATCAGACCGCCCATCTCGATGGGGATGTCGCCCAGCGGCGTCCAACTCGTGTATAGCCGCTGCGTCCCGCGTCCCATGAAGACGATGTCGTAGTGGGGCGGCGTAGCTGTTGTCTCGCCCGGCGGTTTGGAGCGGCACCAGGTATAGTCGAAGTGGCGCACCTCTCCATCCAAAAAACGTTCATAAAAGGCGATCATCGGGCCGTCATAGAGCAGCCTGAAAAGAGGGGCGTTGTCTTTGGCCAACCCCACCATGAACGCATTTTCAAAGTCGGCGCTGGCCACACCATCCTCCAGGGGATAGTCGCGGTCCAGACAGCCGGCAGCGTCAAGTTTCCTCAACATTTCGAGCCGGGCCTCCAGAACCTGGCTGCGATCCAGCAGCCCAGGCAGGTACAGATAACCATCCTGCTCGAACCGCCAGCGCAGCTCCTTCATATCAGATAGTGCGTCGCTCGACGAGCGCAGTGTACCAAACGACTCCGGTGTTGTATCGAGTTGGTTGCCTTGAAAACTGGGCGATATCGTGAGATTCATCGCTTTTTTGCTCCATTTCACTGTGCGAGACTTGGTGGGCCGGCAGAGGGATTATCTGGCCATCTTCAGGCCCAGGGATCGACCACGATCTTGGCAGCCTCACCCTGTGCCAGCAAGCTGAATCCCGTCTCGATCTGGCTCATCGGCAACTGGTGGCTGATCAACAGATCGATGAGGGGCGACTGCCGGATGACCTTCATCACTTTTGCGTAGTCACCCATATTGTAGAGCCAGGAGCCGACAACGGTCAATCCTTTGCGGATCATGTCCGAGCTTACCTGGATCGTTAGCTCTTCGCGGCATTCGCCGACGAACGCCACGCGTCCGCGGCGGCGGGTGGCGTCAATGCAAAGCCGCTCCGCCGGGACGCGGCCGGAACAGTCGATGGCGCAGTCCACGCCCCTGCCCTCCGTCAGGCTGCGAATTTTCTGCAGAATGTCCGGGTCGCCAGGGTCGAGTACCGTTTCGGCCCCCATCTCCAGCGCCCGGTTCGCACGCCAGGGCGCCGGTTCGACACCAATCACGCGCGCATTGCGAAAACGAGCGTTGACGACTGCGCCCAGCCCAACCGGCCCCAGCCCGGTGATCAGCACTGTGTCCTGCGAGTTGACGCCGATGGCCTCTTGCCCGCCGAAAGATGCGCCGATGCCGTCGATAGCCATGGTCGCCTGCGCATAACTGACATCGTCTGGGACCCTCGGCAACAGCCACGCCGGCTTGAGCGTATAGTGAGCAAACGTGCCCGCGCCGGAGGTCGAGCCATGCAGCGCGGCGAAATCATGGCTGTCTTCACAGTAAATATAGTCCCCGCCCATGCAGTGGTGACAACGGCCGCAGGGAAACTGGGGCAGAACAACGACCCGGTCCCCTACACTGACTGGACCCCGCTCAGCTATTTCAACCACTTCCCCCACACCCTCATGGCCGATTACTGCCTGATTCTGGCCGGCCAGCCACATCTTGTATTCAGTGCAGAGCGCAGAGGCATGGACTTTGACCACCGCCCAATCTGCTTCCGCCTGCGGATCGGGCAACTCGTGAAATGCCACCTGCCGCTCACCGGTGATTGCTGCCTGGATCACAGGAATTTCTCCTTGTTGGACAAACGGTCAATTCGCGTGGGGTTACCCAACTACCTAAAATGACTGGCCCTCCCCCTGCCGGCGGAGAGTTCAGTCAGTTAGGAGGAATCCAAGAATTAACTAGGTATCTGCCGCGGCGGTCTCAGAACAGCCCTTTTTTCGGACCCCGGCCCCAGGTAATCGGCTCAACGTCACCTGAATAGCGTGGTATCATGGCCTGGACCGCCGGGTCTGACTGTTCGGACCACGCAGCCCACTCAGTGTTTTCCGTGACATGCGAGGCAACAAGTGCCTGGGCAGCCTCAGGAAGATTGGCTAATTCGGCCCAGTACCAGATTGTGAGTACCGTGCGCCACAGGTCGCTCTGGTTTGCGTGCGCCGAATGCAACAGACGCGCGTCGCCAACAACCACGTCCCCCGCCCGCACCGGGACATCGACTTCACCTTCAGCCTTCTGAAATGCCGGGTGGTTCAGGTCCTTGGCGCGGCCCACTTCGTCGCCGTCATGTGCTCGGCGATCCAAGCCGTGCAACTCGTGCCGTTTCAAATGCGAGCCCGGGATCAGCCGCAGACAGCCGTTGTCCCGGTTGGTGTCAACCAGGTAGTACATCAGGAAGTACTGCTGTGGCTGGTCGGTGTAGCTGATCGGGTGCTCCCACAAGACGCCATCCTGATGCCAATAGAGCGGAGGGCTGTGCGGCGGTTTGCTGATCACAAATCCGCTCCAAACCTTGGGCTGGTCAAAACCCAGCTGTGCCAAGGCCCCCAGCGCGCCCGGATGGGCGATGAGTTCGGGAAAGGCCGCATGGGGATACTTCCAATAGGGAATGATGCAGCCCTGTGAGCGGTGCTGTTCAAAATGTTCCTCATCCTCCTGCGCGATCGTCCATTCGCTCATGGCATTCAGTTTGGCGACCATCTCCGGTTCCAACACATTCTCAAAGATACAGAAGCCGTCGCGCATGAGTTGGGTCCGCTTTTCGACTGCGGTAATGGGCATGGGTGTACCTCCATACTGTCCGATTGCGGGTGCCGGTTACATAGTATTGTCGGGAATAGGCTGAACAGATCTGCGGTTGCGTTGCGAGTGGGCAGGTGGAATGGCGGCGCGTCGGCGCCAAGTTACGGCGTCGGCTGCTCCTCTTCCGGTCTTCGTTCCGGGCGTCGTGCCAAGGCGCGAGTCTCGACCTGGCTGTAGATGCGGCGGATGGCCCGTTTCCACTTCGAGCGCGCCGCCGCCGCCTGATAGGTAGCCTGCCGCTGGGTATTCTTCCACCAGGTCGATTCCGGTTGTTCTATGGGCACACTCCACTTGACAGCACAAGCGCCCCAGGTCAGACCGGCTCCAAAGCCGACAAACACGAGATTGTCACCCGGAGCCACCTTGCCCTCGTCGATCGCTTCGCATAGCGCAATAGGGATGCTGGCTGTGCTTGTGTTGCCGTACTTGTGGACGTTGACATAGACTTTGTCCTCCGGGATCTTCAACTGGCGCAGAACGCTATGCTGGATAATGCGCTTGTTCGCTTGGTGGGGGACGACCAGATCGACTTCACTCACGAGAACGCCGGCTTTGTTCAGCACCTGGCGCGTTGCGTCGGCCATAATCCGGGTTGCGAAGCGGAAGACGGCCCGCCCGTCCATCTGGATGTAATGGGAACCGTTGCTGACCGTCTCCAGGCTGGCCGGAGCCGCGCTGCCGCCGGCAGGGATAGTCAACAACTCCGCGCCGGAGCCGTCGCTGCCAAGCACCGAAGCGGTGACACCGCCGGGCACGTCGCTGGCGGCCAGTAGCACTGCACCGGCGCCATCCCCGAAGAGGACGCAGGTTGTGCGGTCGGTCCAATCCACCATCCGACTCAGCGTTTCGGCGCCGATTACCAGCACATACTCGGCCTCCCCGGCCAGAATCTGTCCGCGGGCAATGCTGAGAGCATACACAAATCCGGAACAGGCCGCGCTCAGATCAAAGGCGCCGGCATGGGTGATGCCTAAATTGTCCTGGATGATGCTGGCGGTGGCGGGGAAGATATGTTCCGGTGAACTGGTCGCACAGATGACCAGGTCCACTTTGCCCGGATGCAGGTCGGCCACTTCAAGAGCTTTGCGCGCGGCCTCCGTTCCCAGAGAGGCGCTGGTCTCATGGGGAGCGGCGACGACGCGTCGTTCCTGAATGCCTGTGCGTGTGCGAATCCACTCGTCCTTGGTATCGACGATCTGTTCCAGATCATGGTTTGTAACGACCCGTTCGGGAACTTGATAGCCCCAACCGATAATTTGGGCATAGCAGGGCGGTTGCACCCTATCCAGCATCGGCTGTTGCGCTTCTTCTGCCGAATAGCGGCCGTTCAGTTGTGCGGCTGCATAGTCGCTCCCGGTCCCGTTTTCCGCGTGCGCTTGCGCTGTCATGCCCCATTCTCCTCGAACCGCCGCAGCATCAAACATGAGTTGTGGCCGCCGAAACCGAAACTATTGCTCACTGTCACTGCGACATCTGCCCGCACAGACCGTAACGGCGTGTAGTCCAGATCACAAGATGGATCGGGGTTGTCCAGATTGATGGTTGGCGGAATTACGCCGTCTTCGATCGCTTTGAGGCAGACAATCGCCTCGATGGCGCCAGCCGCTCCCAGCAGGTGCCCAAGCATCGCTTTTGTGCTGCTGATGTTCACGTTGTAAGCGTGCTCGCCCAACACCCGTTTGATTGCCTTTGTTTCGCCCGGGTCGTTGAGTTCGGTGCCCGTTCCATGCGCGTTGACGTAGTCTACATCGGTGCGTTTCACCCCGTAGCTTTCGGCTTTGCGCATGGCCATATTCATCGCATCTTCAGCGCCCTGGCCGTTGAAATGGGGAGCGGCCATGTGATACGCATCGGCGCTGTTGCCGTAGCCGACTATCTCCGCATAAATGCGGGCGTCGCGGGCCAGCGCATGCTCGAGCAACTCCAAAACCAGTATTGCGCTGCCCTCGCTCATTACAAAGCCATCCCGGTCTGTGTCGAACGGGCGGCAGGCCGCGGACGGGTCGTCGTTGCGTTGGCTCATCGCGCCCATGACGTCGAAGCCGGCCATGAGGATCGGCAGCAGGGCGGCCTCAGCGCCACCGGTAACCATCACCTGCGCGTCGCCGCGCCGGATCAACTCAAAAGCTTCGCCCGTGGCTGCGGTACCGCTGGCGCAGGCGTTGACCACAGAAAAATTGGGGCCGCGCAGATTATAGACAATAGCAATTTTTCCGGCTGCGCTGTCCACCAGCATATTCGGGATCAGAAAAGGGCTTACTTTGCGTAGGCCGCGCTTTTCCGTCAGCATGATATTGTCGACCAGAGAAGTGACGCCGCCGGTTCCGCTGGCGATCAGAACGCCTATATCGGTCGGTGTCTCTTTGCTGAAGTCGATTTGGCTGTCGGTAACTGCCTGCTCCGTTGCCGCAAGAGCATATTGAATGTATGGATCAAGACGGCGAGCCTCTTTGCGATCCATATAATTCTTGGCTTCGAAGCCCTTCAACTCACCTGCAAAGCGTGTATTCAACTGGCTGGCGTCGAACTTGGTGATGGTGTCAATGCCTGACCGGCCCGCCAGCAGTGCATCCCACGTATCATCTATCGTCAGGCCCAGGGGTGTCACCGCGCCGATGCCGGTGATAACGACCCGCCTCAACTGGCCATTGCTACTGTACATGCGTATTGTTTCCAGGTGGACATCCCGACTCCGTTGGGCTGTGTTTCCTCGCCCTCGTCGTCCGCCCACTATCCGTCGGGAGATTCGAATCGATCTATGTACTCTACTATAACACAAAAACTGGTCAATCGTTGCGTTTCCCCATTTTCGGGGCTGCATAGTCGATTCTGGTGGAGAAATAGGCTCCCACGTGCACTGAGTGGGCTGTGATTTTGTCAAATTTAGTTCGATACCGCATAATTCCGGACATGACAAAAATCAGCCCTTCAGCCCATCCCAACGCTAGGTGGTCGAACACGGCAAATGTCATGTCGAGTTCGCCCGGCGCCCCAGACTCGCGACAGGCGGCAGGTGAGCAGATCGGCTTTCTTCAACTTCTGACTGAGTCCGGCGTGGCCCATGTGCATGGAATGGAGATCCTGCGCCTGGTCAAGGTGTGCGCCGGCGCGTATGACCGCATTTTGGGCGAGCGCATGCGGGATGAAGAAATCACGCTCCCCCAATGGCGTATCCTGATCCGTCTGTATCTGGCCGAGCGCAACGATCAGGCCACGCTCTCGCCCACCGATTTGGCCCATAGCCAATGTTTGAGTAAGAACACGATCAGCGCCCACCTGCGTGCGTTGGAAGAGTCCCGGTTGATCGAACGCCAACTGGACCCGAACGACCTGCGGGCATTCCGCATCCGTCTAACGCCCGATAGCAGGGGTTTGATCCGTGCATCCATACCTCTGCATTTCGAATTTCTCAACGATCTGGTTGGTCAACTCTCATCGGAGGAACGCGAAATGTTGCAGAGGCTCCTGACCAGCCTGCTTGAATCGTTGCAGCGGGAACGAGAAGACAACAGTGCATAGCGATTGCATCGCTGGTCGCCTGCCGACGACCTGCGTTGCCCTGTTCCTCTCCCCAAGGAGTGGCATGTGAACCAACGAAGAGCATTCAGTAGACCCGGCGGCGGCCCGGGTGGCCCAGGTGGTGGTGGTCCGGCCAGAGGCGACGGTAGCATGAAGGATTTAGTCCGCGCCATTCGCTATCTCGGCCGCTACAAGCTCACGACAACGCTGGCCTATGCCGCGTTGTTCATCAGCATTGGGGCGCAGCTTGTGGTCCCCCAGCTGGTGCAGAACGTCCTTGACGCCGTAACCGACAGCGTGTTCGCTCGTCAGATCCTGGCCTTGCCGGAAACGGCGCGGGCCGAGGCGATTGAGGCGCTGCCACTCTCAGTGGAAGAGTTGACAAGACGGGCTGTCAGTGCGGAAGGGCCGATCTATTGGGCGATGGTGTTCATCGTTGTGTTTTCGCTGGCGCGCGGGCTGTTCGCCTTCGCCCAAGCCTTCCTGGCCCAGAAAGTGAGCCAGGACTTGGCCTTCGATTTTCGCAACGAACTATTCGAGAAGATTCAGCGGCTCTCGTTCAGTTATCATGACCGCAACCGCACCGGCCAGTTGATGATCCGTGCCACCGACGATGTCGAAAAGCTGAGGATGTTTATCGGTCAGGGGATGTTGCTGGCCGTCCAGTCGATCGTTCTACTTATCGGTTCGCTGACAGTGTTGGCCTTCACCAACTTGCCGCTGACACTGATCATTCTACCGGTGCTGCCCGTGGCGCTTGTCCTCTTCATGGTCTTCGGCTCCGTCGCCCAGTCTCTGTTCGGCGAGATCCAGCGCCGGCTGTCGACGCTCAACGACATCCTGCAGGAGAATCTGGCCGGTATCCGCGTCGTGAAGGCTTTTGTGCGGGAGAGAGAGGAGCAGGACAGGTTTGGCGACTCGGCCCAGCGGCTCATGGATCAGCACATTCGGGTGTCGAAAATATTCAGTTTCCTCTTCCCTTTTATCTTTCTGATCTCCAATCTGGGTCAGGCCGCTGTCGTCTACTGGGGCGGGCGGCAGATTCTCTTCGATACACTAACGCTGGGTGAATGGCAGAAGTTCAGCCTCTATCTGATCTATGTCTTCTTCCCGGTAGGCCAGCTCGGTTTCATTGTCGCCCAAATGAGCCAGGCCATCGCCAGCGCCCAACGCATCTTCGAGATCCTCAACGCCGAAAACGAGGTGACCGACAAGCCCAGCGCGCAGCCTATGCCGCAAGTGCAGGGGCGCGTACGCTTTTCCGATGTTACCTTCCGCTATTTCAACAGCACCGATCCGGTGCTCCAGAGCATTTCGTTGGAAGCACAGCCGGGTGAGACCGTCGCCCTCTTGGGAGGAACCGGCAGCGGCAAGACGACAATCATCAATCTTATCCCGCGCTTCTACGACGTCAGCGAAGGGCAGGTTCTGATTGACGACTGGGACGTGCGCGATGTAACGCTGGATAGTATGAGGCGGCAGATCGGCATCGTGCTGCAGGAGACCAATCTCTTTACTGGCACAATTCGCGACAACATCGCCTTTGGCCGCCCCGACGCCACCGACGCCGAGGTTGAGGCGGCTGCCAGTGCCGCCGCAGCGCACGACTTCATCGTCAGCTTTCCAGATGGCTACCAGACGGCAGTGGGGGAGCGCGGCACGACCCTTTCCGGCGGCCAGAAACAGCGCGTCGCCATCGCCCGCGCACTCTTGACCGACCCGCACATCCTCATCCTCGACGATTCCACCAGCAGCGTGGATGTGGCGACGGAAGTGCTTATCCAGAACGCGCTGGACCGGCTTATGGTTGGCCGCACCAGCTTTGTCATTGCCCAGCGAATCAGCACTGTCGTCAACGCCGATCAGATCCTTGTGCTTGATAAGGGCGGCATCGTCGATCGCGGCAACCATGAAGAGCTGATGCAGTCCAGCGCGATCTACTCCGACATCTACCACAGCCAGTTGGTGGAAGACGCGGCGGTCGAGGTGGAAGCGCAGTTGACGGCTGAAGCATAGCGCGTCGGCAGCAGCAGACCATATTACGCACTATTTTTCCCAGGAGCGTGCCCGATGTTCGGTGACCGCATGTTGCGACAGGAGACGCTGAAGCCCAAGAGCGTAGGCGCCACCCTGTCACGGTTCAGCAATTATTTTCGGCCCTATTGGCTTGTTTTGACCCTCGTCGCCGTGCTGATGACGGTAAACGCTTATACTCAGGTGATTGGCCCGAGACTGATCGGCCAGGCAGTGGACTGTTTTCTGGCGCCGGCGGCCTTCGCCGGGGCAGGCGAAGAAGGTAGAGGGCTTCAACTGCCCGCAGAATCCGATCTGCAGACGGAAACCGACAGTCAGGCCAACTGCTGGTGGGCCCCCGAGGTCGCCATGGGAAACCCCAGCCGCGATGTCCTACTGCGCGGCATACTCAACATTACTCTGATCATTACCGGCTATTATTTGGTCGGATCGGCCACCGGCGGCTTGATGTTCTTCAGCATGAGTTGGATCGGCCATAACGTTCTGCGCGTCCTGCGGGTGCGTCTTTTCACCCATCTCCACCGCCTCTCTCTCGGCTTCTACACCCGCCACGAGACCGGCGACCTGATGAGCCGCATCACCAACGATTCGGACACGATCCAACAGGTCGTTGGCTTTGCCCTTGTGCAGGTGCTGAGCAGCGTGGTGCTGATCATCTGGATCATCTGGCAGATGCTCGTTCTGAACTGGGCCTACGCACTCATTAGCCTGAGCGTCGTACCGCTGATGGGCCTGGCAACTCTGTGGTTCAGCAACCAGGCGCGCAAGGCCTTTCGCGTCACCCGCCAGAGCATCGGCGACGTCAACGCGGAACTGGAGGAGGGCATCTCCGGCGTGCGCGAGGTCCAGGCCTTCAGCCGCGAGGAAACCAATATCGAGCAGTTCCGGCAAAGCAATGCGGTCAACCGCGACGCCAATATCAAGGCCGTAGCCTATACTTCGGCCCTGGCCCCGGCGCTTGAGGCGCTGGGATTCCTCGGCATCGCTGTCGTCGTTGGCGTCGGCGGCGTGCTGCTGCTGCGGGGCCAGGCCCTGGCAGGTTCTGCCATCTCCCTCGGCCTGATCATTACCTTCTTGGGCTATGCACAGCGCTTCAACATGCCCATCTCCCAGATCAGCGTGATGTGGACCAACATCCAGAGCGCCATCGCCGGCGTGGAACGAATCTTTGAACTGATGGACGAGATCCCGGAGGTGCAGGAGAAAGTCGACGCCAAGGAGATGCACGCAATCGAGGGGGCCGTCGCCCTGGAGAACGTGGAGGCGGAGTATGTGCCCGGCGAGCCGGTACTTAAGGGAATCAATCTTAGCGCCCAGCCCGGCGAGACCGTTGCGATCGTCGGACCAACCGGCGCCGGCAAGACGACCATCATCAATCTGCTGCCCCGCTTCTGGGATGTGACCGGCGGGTCCGTGCGCATCGACGGTGTAGACGTGCGCGACGTACAACTGCACAGCCTGCGCCAGCAGATCGGCATCGTCCTCCAGGATACCTATCTGTTCAGCAGCTCGGTGATGGACAACATCCGTTTCAGCCGCTCGGACGCTTCCGACGAGGAGGTCATCTCCGCGGCAAAGCTGGCCCAGGCGCATGACTTTATCGAGCGGCTGCCCGACGGCTACGAAACAGTGCTGGGTGAGCGCGGCAGCGGTCTCAGCCAGGGGCAACGTCAACTGTTGGCCATCGCCCGCGCCGCACTGGCCGATCCGCGTATCCTGATTCTGGACGAGGCCACCAGCAGCGTCGACACCCGCACCGAGCAGAGAATTCAGGCGGCGCTCAACGACCTGTTGAAAGGACGCACCAGTTTCGTGATCGCGCATCGCCTCAGCACCATCCGCAGCGCCGACCAGGTGTTGGTGTTGCGAGACGGAGAGATCATCGAGCGGGGCACCCACGAAGGGCTGCTGGCACAACGGGGCTTCTACTACGAACTCTATATGAACCAGTTCCGCCGCCAGGAAGCCGCGCCCGTGCAGCCGAACGGCAGTGGGCCTGCCAGAGCAGACGGTGTTCGTGCGGGGCAAGCCAGCTGAGGCCCAGCACCAACTAAGAGTACGAATAGGGAGGGGCGCCTCTCGCCCTTCTCCCCCCTGTACGCCTGCCCCCTACTCCGCCCGAAACTGCAACCAGATCAGCGGGATCAGCATGCCGATTACCACAATCGGAACGCTATCCCAGGGGGCGAGATTGATCTGAATCCAAACTCCACCGGGAATAACGTCAACTCCGTAAAGAATGTACGCTCCCCAGCCCACGAGTATTGCCCACAGTAGCCGCTGAACCAGCAACTGGCGGGGCATCACCTGCACCAGCACCACCAGCAGCAGCCCCAGCACCACTAACTGTGTGACCATAGCAATCGTCAACGAATCTATATCGACCTCAACGGCCTCCGGCTCAACCTCTTCGACGGGAATTGGGACCGATTCCGGCGTTGGCGCGACTGCTGTTGGCGGCGGCGCTTGCGGGGACGGAGGCGTGACTACTCGCTCCGGGTTGGTGACTACAATCTGTGTTCTGTCGGATGCGACATCCGGGTCTGCAATGTGCGCCCGGATGTCGGTGCTGGAGGTTGCCTCGACGCTGTTGACAGCGATCAGGAGCGTGCCCGGTTTTTCCAGGAGCACCGATTTGCGGACAAGTCCGCCGCGGGTGGCGACAGGATTTGACTGGATGGAAAGCTCCTCGCCCTCATAAATCAGGCGGAAGTTCACCGGTGTTCCATCAGGGACCGTATTCCCGTTGCGATCCAGAATCGGGCCGGCCTGCAGTTCCAGGCTGTCTCCAACCGACAGACCAGTCTGGAAAACAACCACCTCGTCTCCTTCCGTCTCTTCGATGACGATGTCTTCGTTCAGGAGAGTCAAGCCAATGCGCTGGTTCGGGTCCGGCTCCAGCCGCTCGACCAGATTGCTGAAGCGGGTGCCTGGCACACTGACCGGAGGCGCGCCGTTAACCGTCTGGGCGCGGAACAAAGCGCGCACCGCCGCCTCCAAGAATGGTTGGGTTTTGGAGTAGACCCCCAGAAAGGCGGTCATCTTGCCGATCTCGGTCGAATCAAAGAAATAAGGTTCGTTGAGGGCCAGCACCACCAGCTTGCTCCCCGGCAGCCGGTCACTGCGCTGACGCAGAAACCGTTTGACCGCGTCGCTGCTGTCGTAGTTCGCTACGTCCACGTCGAGCATGGCAAAGATCAGCCAGTTTGCGTTGAGAATCTCTTCCTCCAGAGCGGTTGCCAGCGCCTGTTCGGCCGTGCCGTTGAGCAGAGAGTTCAAATCGGCAAAAGTACGGCTGCGTATCCGCTCCGTCCGCAACTGGTTGGTCGCCTCCGGCCCGTAGAGCCGCAACATTATCTCCTCCAATGCAGTCGACTCTACCGCGGGCACGGCCCGGCAGCCGTCACACTCATGTAAAATGCGGCTGTCGGTGAAGATCAATATATTTTCGTCTTCCCCCGGCGGCGCAGGTAACGGATCGGCCAGCCCCGGGGAATCGGGGAAAAAGGTCGTCAACGCCTCGCTAGCGACCTGATCAAGCAGCATCTGCGCCTCTCTCTGATGTTCGGGGCTGAATCCCTCCTCCAGGTCGGCTGGCCCCACCACAACATCAGCTATGTCGATCTCAATCGGTTCATCGCGGGACGGGAGAGCAGTGGTCGCCGTATCGGCCGAATTGACAGGGGCATACAGCCGCAGTTTCAAGCGCAAAATCCGTCGTAACGAGGCATCCACGCGCGCGGCAAACTCGGCATCGTTTGTGTAACGCTCTCGGAAGAAAATGATCGTCTCTTTGATATTGGCTCTCTCATCCAGCCAGCTGTCTGTCAGAGAGAAATCTGCCAGATACAGCAGATCGTTGCCGGCGGTAAACGCGTCGAGAGCGATGCGCCGCCGAGGGAACTCTTGCAGAGGCGGGTCATAGTAGCGGCGCACGGCCATTACGCCCAGCGCGTCGCTCATCAAGATGCCGCCCTGCGCGCGCCAGGGCGCAAACTCGTTCAGATCCAGGAGAATTCCCAACTCCTGCGCCAGGCTGATCGGCGGCGTGCGCTCGCGGCTGCCCTGGAAGCTGCTGAAGCGAATATGTCCGGACATCAGCGCCTCGGTGGAGGCCATCGTCCCATCCACCCGCAGAATCGCCGAGGGGCGCTCAGTGACCGCGGCAAACGGAGGTAGTTCGATTCGTTGGAGTTCCTGCAAACTCTTTTGTATTGTCGCGATCTCCTCATCCGGCCGTCGATCCGTACCCCCCAGGCCAGGGAAATGTCCGGTCACAGTGGCGACGCGGCCGGCGCTGCCGCGGTGAATGCCGGATATATAGGCCTGGCCCATCCGGCCAACCCAGAATGGGTCACCACCAAATGTATGCAGCCCCACTCCTGTTACCAGATCCGGCCGCGGCTGTTCCATCACGTCCAGCGCCGGCCCCAGCAGCAGATTCACCCCCACGCTGCGCATTTCGCGGCCTTGGACTGCACCGACTTCCTCCACTAGCCCCGGATCCCAGGTGGCGCCCAGCGCCATCTGGGGCGGGATGGCTGTGAAGCCGGCGCGCAGAACTGTGGCCGGCAGGCCATCGCCCCCCTGATCCACGCCGATCAACAACGGAAGCTCCAGTGGCAATCTCTGTTCCAGAGTAGAAGGCAGAATACCTGGGATGGCCGGCGCCCCCTCTTTCACGTTCAGTGCCTCCGACGAGGCGAGATATATGCCATAGGCCAAAGCCTGCAACCGATTCGTAAGCCGCGCGACATCCGCTGGAGTTGTACCACTGTAGTTGCTGAAGTTGCGGTTGTTGGGGCTGATGACCACGCCGCCCACCCGGTACTCTACAATTAACTCGGCGACATCGCTTCTTGGCCCTACGTCGTTGCCCTGGAAGGCAACCATAAACAGTTGACCTACACGATCGGCGACGCCCATACCGGCGATCAATTCGTCGATGCGGGCCTCCAGAATTTCATCCGGGCCAGGTGTGGGCGTGGGTGAGGGTGTGGGCGTAGAGGTCGGTGTGAGTGTATGCGTAGGCAAGGGCGTTGGCGTTACCGTTGGCGTGAGCGCCAAGTTGGTTGCTTCCGCCACCGCGGTCACCGTCAGTTGCGCGCCGGCAGTTGCAGTGGCGCGAATCGACTCCAGCAACTCTTGAGCCGAACGGGTCGCCGTGGCCGTCGTCACCTGCTCCGCCGCCGCAGTCGTTTCTGAGCCTTGCGAACTGGGCGAAGACGTGGCCGCCTCCTGCGCGGCAGCGAATCTCACATACGGCAGGCCGGCGCCGAAGTCGCTTCCCAACAACGCGGCTGCCAGCAGCGCGGCAGCCAGCGCAAAGGCGCGCCGCCGCGCGCCGCCGTGCCGATGGACTCTCTTTCGATGGCTTTGCTGCTGACAACGGAAAACTCTCATCAGATCCGATTATACACGATCAGCGCGTCTGTCGGAATGGCTAATTCCGGCAATTCCGCGCAACCTGCATATGCTGGACAGATTCGAGCAAAGCGGGTATAATCGGTCACAATACGCGAACAAAAGTTCGGTTTATCGGAATTCTCCGCTGTTGGATGGGAAGCGTTGTGCGATCACCGTTAGGCTGCCGCCCGGCCTGCATTACCAATGTGAATCGCCTATGATGCCAGGACTCTACGCCCGGCCTACTCCTTGGGGGCGCGGGGGCAGCGCCAACGGCCTCTCCTCTTCCGAGCTATACGGTAAAGCTGGTTAGCGAAGTACAAGTGCATCAGTTCTACGGAGCCGGAAATGCCGCTATTTCAGGTAGTCAGCGATTTTCAACCGATGGGGGATCAGCCCCAGGCCCTCGCCAAACTTGCCGCCGGCGTTGAAGCAGGGATGCAGCACCAGGTGCTGCTCGGCGTCACCGGTAGCGGTAAGACCTACACGATGGCCAAAGTCGTCGAAGCGATCCAGAAGCCGGCCCTGGTTATCGCCCACAACAAGACGCTGGCCGCGCAACTCTACAGCGAGTTCCGCGAGTTTCTCCCCAATAATATGGTGGAGTACTTCGTCTCCTACTACGACTATTACCAGCCGGAGGCCTATATTCCCCGCAGCGACACCTACATTGAAAAGGATGCCCAGGTCAACGAAGAGATCGAGCGTCTCCGTCTGGCCGCTACCAGCGCCCTCTTCAGCCGGCAAGATGTGATAATCGTCGCTTCGGTCTCCTGCATCTACGGCCTGGGCAGCCCCCAGGACTATGGGCAGGTTGCCCTGAAGTTGACCGTAGGCGAGATGGTACGCCGCAATCAGGTCTTGCGCCACCTGGTCGACATCTTTTACGAGCGTAACGACACGGCCCTGCAGCGGGCCAAATTCCGCGTCCGCGGGGATGTGTTGGAGGTGCAGCCGGCCTACAGCGACAACGCCTTGCGCGTCAGCTTCTGGGGAGATGAGATCGAACGCATCAACGAGATCGACACCCTCACCGGCGAGGTCCTGGACGACTACCCCGAGGTGGAAATCTTCCCGGCCAAGCATTTCATCACCCATCAGGACCAGGTCCGGGAAGCGATCGTCGACATTGAAGACGAACTCAAACGGCAGACCGCCTTCCTGGAGAGCCAGGGCAAGCTGCTGGAAGCCCAGCGCATTGGTCAACGTACGCGTTACGACATTGAGATGCTGCAGGAGATCGGCTATTGCAATGGCGTCGAAAATTATAGCCGCCATTTGGCGCGCCGTCCCCCCGGCAGCCGCCCATGGACCCTGCTCGACTATTTCCCGGCCGACTGGCTCGTATTCATCGACGAGAGCCACATGATGATCCCCCAGATCCGGGGCATGTACGCTGGCGACCGCTCTCGCAAAGAGGTGCTGGTTTCGCATGGTTTCCGGCTGCCCAGCGCATTGGACAACCGTCCGCTGACATTCGATGAGTTTGCCGAAGTCGCGAAGCAGGCGATCTACGTCAGCGCCACACCGGCCGAGTATGAACTCAGACACGCCGAACAGGTTGTGGAGCAGATCATTCGCCCTACCGGTCTCTTGGATCCAATCGTCGAAGTGCGGCCGACCGAGGGACAGATCGAAGACCTGCTGCACGAGGTGCATCAACGCGTCGCCGTCGGCCAGCGGGCCTTGATCACGACGCTCACGAAACGAATGTCCGAAGATCTGGCCGAATATCTGGCCGATTTGGGCGTCAAAGTCCAGTACCTCCACAGCGAGATCGATACCCTGGAAAGGGTCGAGATCCTGCGCGATCTGCGCCTGGGCGTCTACGACGTGGTTGTCGGCATCAACCTGTTGCGCGAGGGGCTGGATCTGCCGGAGGTGACGCTGGTCGCGATTTTGGACGCCGATAAACAGGGCTTCCTGCGCAGCAAATCATCGCTGATTCAGACGATGGGGCGCGCGGCCCGGCACGTGGAGGGTCGCGCCATTCTCTACGCCGATAAAATGACCGAAGCGATGGAGAACGCTATTGGCGAGACAAATCGCCGCCGTCAGATTCAGGAGGCCCACAACCGGGAGCACGGCATCGAACCCCGCAGCATCGTCAAGAGCATCCGCGACCTGACCGACCGCATGAAGGTCATGGCGGAGGATCAGGCCGAATACAGCGTCGACGGCGTCGACGAAACCGGTGGGTTCAACTTGGCAGCCCTGTCCCCGGACGACCTGGTCAAGCAGATCGCCGCGCTGGAAGAGGAGATGCAGGAAGCTGCCCAGGAGCTGGAGTTCGAGCGGGCGGCCTCTCTGCGCGACCAGGTGATCGAACTCCGGCAGGCGCTGAAACTGGAGACAGTGTGAACGGAACGGCGGTTCAAGTGAAGGAGGGACTGATAGGAACCTGATGTACGCGCCTTCAAAACGTCTCTTCCACACCTGACACAGATATCCAATGACAGAATGAGACAGTCCGTCCTTTTGTTATGCACCACTGCCGCCTCCCCCCTTGACGAGATGTTCGCTGTATGCGAACATTTTTGAATGGGGGCGAGAAAACGAAGGCCGAACGGAGTACGAGGCGTTGCTCAACCACAATAGCGAACTGGAGGACAGGCTGGCCGCTCTCGATGCGGAAGACGGCAGCCGCGTCCCGCACGAGGTGGCTGTTGCCATCATTCGCGGCAAAAGCCCCATCCTCGCCTTCCGAATTTCGCGCTCATATAGCGAAGCGGTAGCGCACTTAGCAACTGTCTCAACATGACGCTGCGTGATCTCTCCCAGAGCACGGGGATCGCCGTCAGCTACCTGTCCGAGATCGAGCGGGGACACAAACCCGGTTCCACATCCGCCTTGGCTCGCATCGCCGCCGCGCTTAACACGACCATTGACGCCCTGATCAAAGAGTAGACGAGTAAAATGATAGGAACCGTCCGCGAGATCGATATCACCACTGAGATGCACGCCGCATATCTTGACTATGCCATGAGCGTCATCGTCGCCCGCGCTCTGCCCGACGTGCGCGACGGCCTCAAACCGGTGCATCGACGTATCCTCTATGCTATGCACGATATGGGGCTGACCAGCAACAAATCCTACAAGAAGAGCGCCCGTATCGTCGGCGAAGTGCTGGGCAAGTATCATCCCCACAACGATACCTCCGTCTATGACGCCATGGTGCGTATGGCGCAAGAGTTCAGCCTGCGCTACCCGCTGGTCGATGGCCAGGGCAACTTCGGCTCGATCGATGGCGACAACGCCGCGGCCATGCGCTATACCGAAGCGCGCCTGACAGCTATCAGCGATCTGATGCTGACCGATATCGAGAAGGACACGATCGACTGGACCGACAACTTTGATACCACGCTCAAGGAGCCGGGCATCCTCCCGGCCGCACTGCCCAACCTTCTCGTCAACGGCGCCAATGGCATCGCCGTGGGCATGGCGACCAACATTCCCCCCCACAATCTGGCCGAAGTCGTTGACGCCACCGTCTATCTGATTGATCACTTCGATAAAATAGACGAAGTCGGCGTCAATGATCTTCTGCAATTCATTAAAGGGCCGGACTTCCCCACCGGCGGCATCCTTTTCCGCTATCGCCAAGGCACCAAAGGCGAAGAGGAAATCGACGCCATCTCCCAGGGATATGCCACCGGCAGGGCGCGACTGATCATGCAAGCCAAGGCTCATTTTGAGGAGATGAGCCGCAGCCGCAGCCGGATCGTCGTGACCGAGCTTCCCTATCAGACGAACAAGACCAATCTTCTGGAGCGCATCGCCCTGCTCGTACGGGATGGCAAGGTCGATGGTATCACCGACCTGCGGGACGAGAGCGACCGTACCGGCATGCGCATCGTCATCGAGCTGACACGCAACGTGGAGCCGAAAACCGTGCTGGCGCGCCTGCTCCGGCTGACGCCCATGCAACAGACATTCGGCATGTCCCTGCTGGCCCTCGTGGACGGCGAGCCTGTTACCCTCACCCTCAAGCGCATCTTGCGTCTCTTCATCGAGCACCGTCAGGAAATTATCCGCCGCCGCTCGCAGTTCGACCTGGCCAAGGCAAGGGCCAGGTCACATATTGTTGAAGGGCTGCTCAAGGCGCTCGACATCCTCGACGAAGTGATCCAGACGATTCGCCGCAGCCAGCGGGTGGACACGGCGCGCGCCAATCTGATGCGCGAATTCAGCTTCACGCAGGTTCAGGCACAGGCAATTCTGGATATGCCTCTGAGACGATTGACCGCGCTGGAGCGTAGACAGCTCCAGGATGAACATAAGGAACTGCAACAGCTTATCGCTTACCTGGAAGATCTGCTGTCCGACGCCGGCAAGATACTCGGCGCTATCCGCGATGAACTCCTCGCTCTGCGCCAGCAGCACGCCGACTCCCGCCGCACGCAGATCGTCGAACGCGCGCAAGGTACCCTTTCGGCTACCGATCTGCTGCCGGACCGGCGCGTATGGGTGGCTCTGGGCGCCAAGGCTGCCTTGCGGCGCCAGGACTTCGCCGGAATCAGTCGCGCCAGCCTGCGCCAGGCAGCCCAAAACGCCGCCGCCGCCCTGCTCACCGCCAACACCCGCGATCAACTCTTCTTCTTCGCCGCCGCCGGGCGTTGTTACCGCCTCGGGGTCCACGAACTTCCCCCCGAAGGGCGCAGGCATCTGGCCGACCTCACCGACTTCAGCCGGCGGGACACAATTGCCGCTATGGTGGCGCTGCCGTACGCCGCAACTGAGGGCTTTCTCTTTCTGGTCACTCGCCAGGGCACTGTCAAGCGCATCGCGCTCTCCGACTTCATGCAGGAGGCGGTAAGCGTTCTGGACGTGATCCGTGTGGATGCCAAAGACCGGCTTGGCTTCGCGTTTGTGACTCCCGGCAACGGCGAAGTCGTGCTCGTCACCCGCAAGGGCCGCTCGATTCGTTTCCTCGAGGAGACGGTGCGGGCGATGGGTCCAGCCGCACGCGGCGTTGCCGGCATCAATCTGAATCGGGGCGATGAGGTGGTTGCCGCGCTGCCGGTCGCGCCCGATGGCGAGTTGCTCACCGTCACATCTGCCGGTCTCGTCAAACGCACCCGTATGAACGAGTTCAGCATGCAGGGCCGCGGCGGCGGCGGTGTCATCGCCCACAAACTCGGCGAGCGCAGCGGCGACCTGGTCGGTGCGGCCATGTTGACGCCGGAGCATGCCTTTGCGGCCTTCGTGACGCAAAGAGGCGTGGCAAAACCCCTGCAGGTGAACGAGATCCCGTCCAGCGGACGAAACACACAGGGCGCGCAAGCTGTGGACCTGGCCCAAAGCGACGCTGTCGCTGCCGTGCAGGTGATCTCCCCCATCGTGCCGGCTATGGACAGTTTGCCGCCGTCCCCTTCGCCGCAGATGAATGGCAGCGGCGATGGCGCGCGGCACGGTACGAGCGCCAATGCAACCCCAGCGCCCAAGAGCAACGGTCAGAAAGGGACGAAGGGAGCGACCAAACGGACGAGGCGGGCCACCAAAACCGGGGCCCGCGCCTCAGGCAATGAGGCTCCGCCCGCGCAGCCGAAAACGCGTCCGCTGGCCAGCGAAACAGCTCGCAGGTCAAAGTCGACCCGGGCCGGGAAGGCGGCGCCTGCCTCCGAAAAGACACCCGCGACAGAGGCCTCCTCCCCAGAAAAGGTCCCCCAAGAAGAGGTCGCCACGAAGTCTGCCAGCCGGACAAAGCCGTCCCCGCGTGCCAGCCAGGACAGCACCCCGGAGCCCGCGCCCAAAGCCGAAGCGCCTGCACCGGAGCGGTCGACAACACCCCGCGGCGCCGCAAAAACCCCCCAGCCCAAACAAGCAGACACCGGCAGGGGCACGAAACGCGCCGACAAGACAGTTGAACAGTCAGTACAGGGGCGGTTGATTGAAGAAAAGGAAGCGGCGCAGCAACCTGCTGACGAAAAGTCTGCCGCCCGTTCGAGGGGAAAGCGTTCAGAGAAGTTAGGCCGGGTGAGCAGCGTCAACCGCAGCCAGAAGAAGGAGTAAAGATAGGCAGTCGGGAAAGGACGCAGAGCCACCAAGACCCGTCTAAAAATCAGGGTACTGTACGACGCAATCTGCGCCGGAATGCGTGCAGCTTACTGCCCCCCGACCGGCGAAATCAACCGCTCATCCGAACGATGACTGCGCCGCCACAGAATGGTGGCCAGCACTCCGATCAACAGCGGCACGGTCGCGGCCAGAGACCAGCGCCAGGAGATACCGCTCTCCTGCCGGGCCGGAACCGCTGCCCGGTAGGCTAGCCGTTGCCGTTGCTCGGCCAGCAAAGCCTCCTTCAACCGCGTCCGGAATGCCGGGGATGGCCGCACAAAGGGGAAGAGTCTGCCTAGAGAAGTCACCATCTGCCCGAACTGTTCTTCCTCTTCGGGCAACAATTCGACCCCCGCATCCTCACTACCCCTATCGGTACGCCGCAACCGCAGAATGGAGTCGCCGAAGGTTTTTGCGACCCCATCGGTCGCGTATCTGAAAAAGCCTGAGCCGGTCACAAAGGCGATTCTGAACTGCTGCCACCAACCCAGAAACTGACTTTTCACGGTGTCCATCAGAAATTATTTTGCCTCCCGTTCGGCAGCGCTGTGTGCCCCTTCGCCGTCAAACTGTTCGCCCAGATCCTGGCGCAGCGCTGCAAGTGTGCGAAAATAGAGCGACTTGATCGCGCCCTCGCTCTTCTGCATCAGTTCGCCAATCTCGATATTTGTCAACTGATCGCCAAACTTGTGGAACAACAACTGACGCCGCTCCTCCGGCAGGCGCTCGATCGCGGCCCACAATGCGTCCTCCCCTGCCCGCCGTTCTGCTGCCGTCTCCGGTTCATCGCGCCGCTCTGCCGGAAAAATCACCCCGTCGATCGAGACGAAACTGCGGCGACTCTGATCCCGGTGCCAGTTGGCGACCAGATTGTGGGCGATGCGGAACATCCATGCCCCAAAGGGCAATCCCCTGTCCTCGTAACTGTCCAAGCGATCCAGCGCTCGGTAAAAAATGCGGGCGGTCAGGTCCTCCGCGTCCTGTACATTCTGGACGCGGCTGAAGACATAAGAATAGATGCGATCGATATACCGCTCATACAGTTCGCCAAACGCATTCGAATCTTTCTGCGCCTTCGCTACCAACGCCGATTCAATCAACCGCTCGTCCTCAGGCTCCGAAGCAGATGAGGCGCCGGGACGGCTGCCATTGGCGTTGTTTTCCGGTCCGCTCAGAGAGTTCCCATTCATCAGTAATAACACGCCATCGCTGCAATGGTTGCGGAGAGAGAAGAGAATGGAGAGGAGCGAGTTTGGCCAGCAGCCGGCTCCAAGCATCAAGACCTTGGCGGCGGCTAAGTCAGAGAGAATACCTCGCTCCTCGTTTCTCCGGTTGTGCTCGCTTCAATTATAGAGAATCTGA
Organism: Caldilineaceae bacterium; assembly: GCA_965221345.1. Classification (GTDB taxonomy): domain Bacteria; phylum Chloroflexota; class Anaerolineae; order Caldilineales; family Caldilineaceae; genus Bin5. Next base: position 656,430 of record CBDCSD010000002.1, on the reverse strand, counting down.
CTGCCAGTCGCCAAACTGCGGTTATCCTCCTTCGCTGCAGGCCATATTCGCGCTGCTGCCGGGCCAGGTCCCCCGGGCGTCTCGCTGCCAATGGGACCCGCCAGACGGCTCGACACATTCTTCTCAGACAGATTTTAGTGGCCGTAGTTTGGCTTGGTATATCTGCTGTGCTATATTGTCAGGTGAGCTACCACCCCGCAATATGGGTTCAGAATCAGAGAAAAATGTAAGGTGCTCAGACCAATTTTGAAGGCTTTTGAAACTGCATCTGCCCAGCATTTGCAAAAGCCTGAGCCGATGGATGGGAGGCAAACGTGCGCGTAAGCTGCTTTCAGGAGAATTTATCGAAGGGCTTGTCGATCGTCGGTCGCGCGGTATCGTCCCGCAGTACTTTGCCGGTGCTCGGCAACATCCTGCTGGAGGCGAAGAATGATCAGCTGCGGCTGGCCGCCACCAATCTGGAGATCGGCGTCAACTGCTGGGTCGGCGCCCGTGTAGAGGATGAAGGCGCCATCACCGTGCCGGCCCGCCTGCTGACCGAGTTCGTCAACAGCCTGCCGCCCGACAAGATCGAAATGGAATTGTCCGTACGCACCCAAACACTCCATCTTCGCTGCGCCAAATTCGATGCCAATATAAAAGGCATCGACGCCCAGGAGTTTCCTGTGATCCCCACCGTCGATAACGGCGACGGGCCGGAAGAAACGGCCGAGGCCCTGGAGGGACGCACAATCGCGCTTGAAACCGCCGGGCTAGGCAAGATGATCGACCAGGTCGTCTTCGCCGCCGCGACCGATGAGAGCCGGCCGACCCTTACCGGTGTCGAGGTTACCTTCGCCAAGGAGCGCCTCTCGTTGGCTGCAACCGACGGCTACCGGCTCAGCGTGCGCAGCATCGAAGTCGACGAGGCCTTCACCGACGATATGGCGGTCGTCGTGCCGGCCCGCCACCTGAACGAGTTGGGCCGCATCATCGTCGACGCCGAGGACGAGCGCCCCGTCCAGGTGACCGTGACCCAGGCTCGCAATCAGATTCTCTTCCGCGTTTGGGGCAAGGGGGCCGAGAACCGCGGCGCCTTTCACCAGGTCGATCTGGTCAGCCAACTGATCGCCGACCGCTTCCCCGACTACCGCGCCATCATCCCCAAGAGCCACAACACCCGTACAGTGGTCGGCACCGACGCCTTCCTCCAGGCCGTGCGAGTCGCGCAGCTTTTCGCCCGCGACAACGCCAACATTGTCCGCCTCAAGATCCAGCCCAACGGCGACAGCGGTGTCGGCAACCTGCATCTTACCGCCAGCAGCGCAGAGATGGGCAACAGTAAGAATGAGTTGGAAGCGATGGTGGAAGGAGAGGATCTCGAGATCGACTTCGACGTCCGCTATCTGATCGCCGTGCTCAGCCAGATTGACGAGGAACAGGTGGTGCTCGAGACCACGCAATCCAACCGCCCCGGCACCATCCGTCCCCTCGGCATCGGCGACGATGAATTCCTGCACGTGGTCATGCCAATGCACCCGCCCCGCTGAGCGGGACGCCCAATTGAGGGAACAGTTGGCGAGAGTTGCTTCAACCGCGACCGCCGCCACGCGCACCGTCGGCCGCTTCGGCGGTCTATTCCTCTATCTCTATAGCCCATACAATCATCACTAGTTGCTGGGACTCCTTCTCCGGGGAAGGAGAGGGGACAGGCTGCTATCCGTGCGCAGCGGATGCATTCAAATAAGCAATGCGCCAGCCTGTAAGCGCGTGTTTCCTGTAAGCGCGCATCTCAGGCATAGTGGAGCAAAATGCGCTCTACAACTCTGTGGCGCTGGAACGGGAAGGCGGTTCGCGTCTTGGCAGGGTTGGGGCTTGTGGAAGTTGAAGCGAACACGGATGGAATCGAGTGCAAACTCTGGGATCTGAACCTAGTGAGTCCTGGGACCACACAATCCTGGTTGTGTTTTTAAGTTGTGGATCGATCAGCGCCTCTTGGACGAGGAACCTGATTCACTCAACAGACGAGTAGGCCACCACCATGTCCAGCTTTTGGGAAAGACGGTCCCCTGTAGTCTCCAAGTCGTACTGATTTTGCAGCCCCATCCAGAATTCCGCAGAATTTCCGAAAAAGCGTGAGAAAAGTAGGGCCGTCTCGGCCGTGATGGAGCGCTGCGCGTGGACGATGGCATCAATCCGTCGCGCGTCGACACCGATCGCCTTGGCCAGCCGGTCTGGAGTTATGTCTAGCGGGAGGAGAAACTCATGATAGAGTATTTCTCCCGGGTGAATGGGGGGGAGCCTGCTCATCGTCACTGCTCTACGCCTTTCAACTACTGATACCCGCCCATACCCAGCAACTCCCGCGTCGCCGGGTCGGCTTCTTCGATCACCTTTTCCAACAGCCCGTTCTCCGGCCTCTCATCAAAGGGCGAACTGCGCATCCACGTCGGGCCGTAACTCAGAATCAGCACGCGGCGTTTCTCGCCCTCCGCACTCGTCGGCATGGCGCGATGCCACAGGTTGCCGTGCAGGAGCACGCAAGTGCCTGCCGGCGCACGCAACTCCCGCTGGCCCGCTATGTCGCCATACTCCTCCAACGGCAGGTCCTCACCAACACCCAGATGGGTACCGGGCACAACTGCCAGCAGCCCATTGGCGTCGTTCAGTTCGTCCAGATAGAGGAGACAGTCCAGCTTGTGCGGAAAGGCGAAAAAGGGCGGCGCCGGCTCCGACATGCCCGGCTGATGGTGATGCCAGCGGGTGAACTGGACCGGCTGGCCTGGGTAACTGATGCGGGCCGCCAGCTGGCGAATGCGCACAAAGGGTCCGAGTACCGCGCGCGCAACCGAGAGCAGCGGTTCAAAGTTGATCAACTTGTGGAAGTCGGCATGTTTTTCAAACAGATGCCGTGGAATCCAGTCCTTGCCGCGCAAACGGCTCCCGTCGGCTGTCTCAAACTCTGCCTCTTCCACTTCGTCCAGCGCGCGGCGCAACCGCTCCAATGGCTCGCCCTGGATCAAAGCCTCCCGTACCAGGTAGCCGTCTTTCGCAAACTCCTCTATTTCTCCCCGTGAGGCCCAGACATCGAAACTCCGTTCACGATCCTGTCCTTCGTTGTTGACCAGTATGCGATAAGAGATCGTGTGATGCGGGTAGGAGTCGTACTTGTCCTCAATCTGGTCCTGTAAGCTGGGCAAAGCGTTTGCTGCCACAGTTCTTGCTCCTTGCATATTGTATTGATTTGTAGGCAAAGCCGGGCGGAAATTGGTCAACAGCAACCGGTCACTGCACTTCAACCTTATCCAGACGCGGACCGTCCGGCGTGTCGTGTACCTGCCAACCCAGGGCCGCGATCTCATCCCGCAGCGCGTCGGCCTTGACCCAGTCGCGCTCTTCGCGCGCGGCTTGGCGCTGGTCGACCAGCGCCAATACCGGCTGCGGTGTCGGCTCGTCCACTGGCTGTCCGGCCGCGGCCTGCGCCGCGCAGGCCCGCTGCCATATCTCCGCCGGAATGCCATCCTGCGGCGACGGCGGCAAGCGCCAATCTCCCAGCGCAGAAGCAGGGAAACGCGTCCCGCTGTCAAAGATCTGCTCGCCTTCGGACGTCAGCACGGTCGCGCTGCCCTGGCCTACAAGCTCGCATACCCCCGTCGCCGGTTCGATCACCACGCCGGTATTCTCGTCGATGCCCAATATCGTCACTCCGGGCGGCAGCAACGCCAGCAACTCGTCGAAGCGCGGTTGGCCCATGTAACAGCGGCTGGTGTCCAACTCGTGGCCGCCATCATTGTTGTTCCAGTGGGGAATCACGCTCAGCCGCAATCCAAAATCGTCGAAAAAAGCCAGACCTTCGATCCAGTGGAGATCCTGGCCGACCTTGTAAATCTCATAGACCGGCAGCGTGTAGCGGCCGGAAGCCACCGTTGTCGCGCTGGAAAAGCAGATCGCCGCGCCCAGCCGGTGACGGGCGCGCAACGCGTGCCAGGCGTAGCTGTCGCGCAGTTGGCGAACCGTGTACGAAGGGCTGCCCGGCCCCATAAAGAGATAATCGCTTGAAAGTAACGGAGCCGCCAGTTCCGGGTCGTCAGGATCGAACTCCGTGCCGCGCTTGCGCGCCGGCACGATCGAAATCTGTGGTGAATAATTGCGCAGATGGCGTTCCAGATAGGCGCCGACCTTACCGGCCACGGCGTGCGAATTCAGTTCAAAACCGGCTGGCGTCTCCAGAATGGCAACCGAAACCTGCGCCGGCAGTTGACGCATCACCCGCTCATGGATCCGGTGGGCGCCCGGTGACGTCTCCCCCGACCCAAAGAGAGCAATCGGGCCAATTTCACTCATCGCATCCCCCCTTTCGCCCAGCATGATTGCCCGTTTCCAACTTCATTTTGGACACTTGGCAACCGGCCAATAGCAATGGCAAAGGCACGCACACTCCGCACAGTTAAAGATACTGTCGGCGTGCTCGCCTGCACTAGTCTCTCTCCTTGCCCGTGTCCGATGTGCTATACTGTTACGGCAATTCTGTGGGCGTAACCGCACCTACCGGGACCGTGTCGCTCCTGTATGAAACCCTTTGTTCTTCGGATGCTCGTCTTCACGGCGGGCGCAGTCACCCTGGGCGTTGAACTGAGCGCCGCCCGTCTGCTGGAACCCTGGTTCGGAAACAGCCAGATCGTGTGGGCAGCCTTGATCGGCCTGATCCTGTCTTACTTGGCCGTGGGCGCCTGGCTGGGCGGCAAACTGGCCGACCGCTTCCCCAGCCTCGGTGGGCTGTTGACGCTCGTGGCTGTTGCCGGGCTGGGCGTCGCCCTGACGCCGGCTTTCAGTCCGCCCATACTGCGCTTGGCAACGGTGGGGCTGAACGACTATCTTCCAGGTTTGCTTGCAGGCGCGCTGCTCGTCGTCTTGCTGCTCTTCAGCCTGCCCGTGATCTTGTTGGGAGCGGTCAGCCCGTGGGCGGTGCGCCTGGCGGTAACCGACCTGCAGCAGACCGGCCGCGTGGCCGGACGCCTCTATGCCATCGGCACCTGCGGCAGCATCATCGGCACATTCCTGCCCGTTCTCTGGCTGATCCCCTCCTACGGCACCCGCTGGAGTTTCTACCTGCTGGCCCTCTGGCTGTTGGTAGTCACACTGGTGGCAGCGCTCCTGCACGGTCAAAGCCGGCGGCTCTATGGATTGGCGCTGCTGGCGTTGTGCGTAACACTGGCACTGGCCCTGATCGATCCCGGCAGCGTGCGCGCCCACTGGGACAACCAGGATGACAACCCAATTCTATACGAAGACGAATCTCTCTACAACTACATTCTGGTACGGGCATGGGGGAGCGAGCGTCACCTTCAGTTGAACGAAGGCGTCGGCATCCATAGCGTCTACCATCCCGACAGTCTGCTCAGCCTGGGAATCTGGGACTATTTCCTGCTGGCGCCGCTCTTTCGACCCCAGGGCACCCTCGAACCACACGAGCGCGTGCTGGTGATCGGGCTGGCCGCCGGCACGGCGCCGAATCTGTACACAGAAATATATGGCCCGGTGGAGATCGTCGGCGTCGAGCTCGATCCGCAGATTATCGAAGTAGGACAGCGCTACTTTGACATGACCCAGCCCAATCTGACAGCGGTGGCCGCCGATGGTCGGCGCTGGTTACAAGACCAGCCCGACGACTCGATTTTTGACATTGTGCTTGTGGACGCCTACCGGCCTCCCTATATACCGTTCCATCTCACGACCGTTGAGTTCTTCCAACTGACGCGGGCGCATATGAGCGATCAGGGAGTCCTGATGATCAATGTAGGCCGTTCGGCGACCGACTTTGCGCTCGTCGATGCGCTCGCCGCGACCTTGGCCGAGGTATTTCCTTCCGTGCTGGTCGTCGACGAGCCGGGCCCGCCCGACGACCTGGGCAACTCCCTGGTCCTCGCCGCAAACCAGCCGATTGCCCCGGAAGCGTTTGCCGCCAATGTCGCGGCCCTGCCCTCTTCGCTGCCGCACGAATTTCGCCAGTTCGCGCTGGAGGTTGCCGGATGCGCCAGCGTTTCATCATGCGATCGCGATCTTTCCCGCGTACGCGCAGCCGAACCACCCGCAGGGACACCGGCTTTTACCGACGACCGCGCGCCGGTCGAACAACTGGTACACAAAATAATCTGGAATTTCCTTCGCGGTAGAGCAGAATCGGCCGGGCCGGCGCAGACTACCAACCATTAACCACTGGCCACAACAAGTGAGCAGCCCAAAATGAACAATTCACGCACACTACTGGGTGTCTTTGCCCATCCCGACGATGAGAGCTTTGGGCCGGGAGGAACATTGGCCCGCTACGCGGCGCAGGGCGTGCACGTGCATGTCATCATCGCCACCGACGGCGACGCCGGCTCCGTCACGGAGAGCCACCAGCGTCAAGGTGAACGCACACTGGCGCAGGAAAGGAGCGAGGAACTTGCCCGCGCCGCCGTCGAACTGGGCGTCACCAGCGTCTGGAATCTGCCCTACCGCGACAGCGGCATGCGCGGCTCGCCCGACAATGAGCACCCCAGGGCGCTGGTGCAACAGCCGTTGCAGCAGCTGACGACAGAACTGATCGACTACTTCCGTCGGCTGAAACCGCAAGTCGCCATTACCCACGATCCCTACGGCGGCTATGGCCACCCCGATCACATTCGCTGCTGCGAGGCTGTCACCGCTGCCTTCTATGCCGCTGGACAGGCGGACGGGTCGAACCCAAATCGCAACCGCGGCGGCGGTCTCCCTCCCTACGCGGCTCAGAAGCTCTATTACACCAGCTTCGACAAAAGCATGCTGCGCTGGATCGTAAAATTCATGCAGTTGACAGGCCGCAATCCCCGCCAGGTGGGCCGCAACAAAGATGTCGATCTGGTCCAGATCGCCGGTTGGGAGACCCCGATTCACGCCCGCATCGACGTGCGCGCCTTTCTTGCGCACAAGGAACGGGCCAGCCGCGCCCATGCCAGCCAATACAGCGGCGGCCCGTCCACGCTGCGGGTGCTGCCCAAACCGCTGCGCCGCCGCCTGTCCCGTTACGAAAACTACACCCGCGCCTATCCCGCCCCCGGCCCCTACCAGGAGCCGGATCTGTTCCACAATGTCGTCTGGCGGGACTGACAGGCACAACCGCAAAAAGCCGGGTTACTGTCTCCTTTTCAGTGCAGATAGCAGAGCACCGATTCCAGTTCTCCGCGCCCACCATGTCACCCCACCATGCAGTGACCGTCCGAAACTTTGGGGGCGTCAGCTCATAGTGTACTATCAGGACAGCACCCGCCGGTCCACCCGTAATTCTCCCCGTCTCCGCCGCCGGTTGATGTGGAGTCGGCGGGCAAGAAACTGGCCCTGTATAATCTTTCAGGAGACGAAAATTGAAACTGCGAACCATATCCAAGCGTTGGCTGGCGGTGGCGTTCATGGCTATCTTGGCCCTGGCTGTTTCCGGCGCCGCCCTGTCCGCTGAATTTTCCGACGACCAAATCTACCGGCTCGCCGCAGGTGAGGTCGTGGACGATGACCTCTATATTGGCGCCACAGAGATCTATATCGATGGCACTGTCACAGGTGACCTTATCGCCGGCGCCAACTACATCGAGATCAGCCCTACCGGCATCGTCGAAGGAGACCTGTGGGCTGCCGGCAATAGCATCGTTGTCAAAGGCGCAGTGCTGGACGACATGCGTGCGGCGGGCGCCGGCATCGAACTTTCCGGAACTGTCGGTGATGATGCCTTCCTGGCCGGCGCGGGGCGGCAATTCGCCTTTCCTGTCGCGACGGGAACCCCTTCCATCCCGCTAGGACTGCACATCAGCGGAAAGATCGGCGGTGATGCCATGTTCGCCGCCGGGGGCGCTGACATCTCCGGCGCGATTGCCGGTGACTTCCTCGGCGGCCTGGGGACGCTCGACCTCTCCGGCACAATCGGCGGCGACGCCGAAATCCAAGTCGGAGAATTCAGTGTTAGTGATTCCGCTCGTATTGGTGGCGTACTACAGTACAGCGCCCCAGAGCAAATCCAATTCCCCGCCGGCGTTGCCCGCGACATCCAGTTTGAGGCGCCGGCCGAAGACCAGGCCGCTAGCGGTACGATCGTTGGGGCCATATTCGGCTGGATCTTCCGGACCGTCGCCATCGGCATCGGCGTCGCCATTCTCGGCTGGCTGCTGATGCGTTTCAGGCCCAATGCGCTGATCCGCCCCGCAGCCGCAATTCGAGCAAAGCCGGTCGAAACCGGGTTGTACGGCCTGCTGGCCGCGGCGCTGCTTATCTTTATTCCTGTAGCATCGATCATACTGATTGCCTTTACCTGGGCCTTTTGGGGCGTATTCCCCGCAATCGCCACGTTCGTCTTTCTGGGCGCCTCGTCTGCCCTCGTCTGGTTCCTCAGCCCTCTGCTCACAGGCTATTGGCTGGGCGAGATAATCGGCGAGCGGCTGGGCGGAGATCGCAGTCCGCTCCTGCTTCTGCTGACGGGCGCGTTGCTGATCGTATTCCTGGGCCGGATTCCTTTCTTGGGCTGGCTGGTCTATCTGCTAAGCTTTGTGCTGGCACTTGGGGGACTCCTGCGCAGTGGAACCGGCGCGGCTGCCGCCCATCCGGAAGAAGAGGCTGTGGGCCAACAAATCTAGGCCCAAGTTCTATCAGATCGAGATCATTTAAGTTTCTGTAGCCATGCAGTTCATGGATTTCACAGCCCATGCTCGCCATTAACGAAAAGCTCTACACCGGCGATCTGGTTCAGATGCGCAAACCCCATCCTTGCGGCGGCGACCGCTGGGAAATCGTTCGGGTGGGCGCCGACATCGGCCTGCTATGTGAAATGTGCGGACGGCGGGTACTCCTGCCCCGCCGCACATTCGCCCGCAGTGTCAAGAAATTCGTGCGCCGCAGCCCACAAGCCCTGAAAGATCTGGAAGGTCCTCCCTAGCAGGGACCGCCTGGCCATGGCTGCGCACCGACGAACCGGCGCAGCGCGCAACGCGCAGATCAGAAGACGACACGGCTGCGAGCATGATTTTCTCTACCCTATTCATTCTCTTTTCGGAAGGAGTGTCTTTATGCAAAGGGAGGTGCTGGTCCGCTATCTTGACGATACGCTGCGCATCAGCGAGATCGCCGACTACGGCCCCCAGGGGCTACAAATAGAGGGGCGGGCGCAGGTCGACAAAATTGTCGGGCTGGTGGACGCGCATCAACCCTGCGTTCAAGCTGCGCTTGCGCGCGACGCCGATCTGATGTTGGTGCATCACGGCATCTTCTGGGGGGGAGCCAAGCCTCTGGCCGGCAGCTACGGTCGGCTCGTGCGCACCTTCATTCAGAACGATCTCAACCTCTACGCCGCCCATCTGCCCTTGGATGCCCATCCGCAGTGGGGCAATAACGCCGAACTGGCCCGGCGGCTCGGTCTGACGATCATCGACTGGTGGGCCAACGTCAAAGGCACTCCGCTCGCTGTCCTGGCCGAGTACGACGAACCGATCGCCTTTAGCGAGCTGGTTGCGCGCTTTGAGGAACAGGTAGGGCAGCCGTGCCTTGTTCAGGCCGAGGGGCCGCCAAAGGTGCGGCGGGTGGGCATACTCAGCGGGTTCGGCGCTGACAAGATCACCGACGCGGCCAGCCTCGGCTGCGATGCCTACGTCACCGGCGAAACGAGCCACGCCCAATACCACGAAGCCGCCAACACAGGGATCAATCTCCTGTATGGCGGCCACTACACATCCGAAACGGTAGGCGTGCAGGCCCTGGGTGAACATCTGGCCCAGCGATTCGGCGTCGCCTTCGAGTTCGTTGACCTGCCAACCGGCCTCTGAACCAACCCCAATTGGCAGGAGCGGCAGAAGCGCCCTCACCCCCGGTTGACGCCTCGTTCCCAGCGGTTCCAAAAAGAAAACCCGCTGCAAGCAGCCTTGCAGCGGGCATCGCGCTCACCTGACGGGTAGCGCCTCAAATCAGTTCGCCGAAACTGTGCTTACGCACGCGGGGCCGGCTCCAGGCCGATAGCCTCTGAGAAGAGATTGAGTACTTCTCCCTCATCCGCATGGCGGCCCTCAGCCTTCTTGCTGTACACAAGCGTATCGCCGGCCAGCACCTCAAACACTCCACCACCCGAAGGGATCATCTTGAGGGTTTCAATCGCTGGCGTGAAATTCTCCAATAGGTCGGCCGCCGCACGGACGGCTTTGGGTGTGTAGTTTCAACTTACACAATATTCGATACTGACCTTGTACTTCTGCATAGTTCTCTCCTGTCGCTGGACGGTCTTTCGGCACCGCAAATGATATTTACTTCTGGCAGTAGTATAGCAACTTTCCTGCTGATCGGCAAACCGGAAAATTTCCGGGCCTGGCTCATACCCACAATGGGCACGCGCCGCCAGGGGTGAGTGTCTATTTGGGCGGTCGGGCCTTCGGCCCTCCCTTGTGCGGGGGGACACCCCCCGCAACGCCCCCCCCAATACCCGCCTCGCCACCACCGCACTGTTTTCCGGCCCCTATCCCCTATCCCCTGACCCCCGACCCCTGACCCCTAGTCCCTGCAGTTCCAGCACCCGAACGGTCGCCAGCAATCATGAAAATCCCCAAATCCTGCAAATCCTGATTCAGACAACGCAAAACTCTCCCCTCCAACAACGCGCCCCGCCACCGCCGCTCTGGTCTAGGCCACCATCCACCATCCCAGGGCAATTGCATCAAAGTGGGACAAACCCACGTGAGGCTGCCTGAATCGGGTAGGGGCGCCCCTTGTGGACGCCCTTCTCAAGGCAAAACGCCGAGAGAAGATAATTGGTAGGGGCGCCCCTTGTGGGCGCCCTTCTCAGGGCATAGCGCCTGGAACTGTGCAGATCGTAGTGCGCTATCGCAAATTCCATACGTCTTTGGCGACTGGAGGCCGGGTTGTTGGCCGAAAAAAGAAGACAATTGGTAGGGGCGCCCCTTGTGGGTGCCCTTCGTCGGCTATTTTGGCGTCCGAATTAAGATGCGTTTGCCCTGTCCACCATCCACTATCCCTTGCATTTCCCGCGACCCTCTACATACAGACCGTCGCAGACAGGAACGCTCTACACTTTGAAACGCTGCCAAGTCGATGCTATAGTATCCCCATGAAAGTAGAGAAACACACTTCTACTTCGAGTACGGACGGTCACAGTAGTCCCGATCCGAATTCCGAGCATGCGCCAGGGCCGACCGCCAAGAAACAGGGTCAGCCTGCGTCTCCAGAACGGCAACCTGTCTGGTCACGGCGTCGCTTTTTGGGGGCCGCAGTCGCTGGACTTGGCATGCTTGTGGGGGCCTGTCGCAACGGAGGCCCGTCCCTTGACGCTTCCTCCATGCCGGCAGCTTCCGCGACACCCGGCTCGTACAAAGGGTATCTGCCCTGGGTCGAAATGCGAGGGTTACGTCCCGCTGCGCCCGCATTTGCGCCGACGCCGCCCAAATCGACTACTACCCCATTCCCAACCGACACGCCGTACCCGACCGTCACGCCGTACCCGACCGACACGCCGGTCCCGCCGACGCCTACTTACACGCCGACACCGACCGTGACCCCGTTTCCGCCAGGCCCACCGAGCAAGTTGGGTCTATTCATCACCCGCAACCACCCCAGTGTGTTCAATGTGTTGCGCAGCGGTGGCGTCGCGGTCGTCAAAACACTGGAGCTGGACTTTAACTTCGCTCGCCAGATCAAAGAAACTGCGCCCAATACCCGGCTGATTGGGCGCATCGATCTGCCCCAGTTGCAGTTGCAGAATCTCAATGCGAAGGCCGCGGCCCAGGACTTCGTCAATCGCCTGTGGCCTCTGGCCGACCACCCGGAGCGCCGCCTCCATTTCGACGGCTGGGAAGCCTACAACGAGCCGGTGGCCGGGAATCTGGACGAGTTCAAACGCCTGACGGAGTTTGAGGCTGAGCGGACCCGTCTGCTCGCCCAGGGTGGTCTGCGCAGCGTTATCGGCAACTTCGGCACAGGCCAGCCGTCTCCGGAAATGTGGGAGCACTTCCTGCCCGCTATAGCCGAAGCCCAGGCCCACGATGGATGGTTGGGACTGCACGAGTATTCCGCCCCGACCATCTATTTTGCCAGCACCCGTGACGGCCAGGGCCGCTACCCGGGCGTCGCACCCCATGACACCGGCTGGCTGACTCTGCGCTACCGTCAGCTCTACAATCAGGTTTTGAAGCCGGCTGGCCGGGCGATCCCGCTGGTGATGACCGAATTGGGCGTAGACGGCCTTGTCGGCAATCGCCCAGGCCCGCAGGACGCGCAGGGTTGGCAGCACTTTCAAACCTATTGGGCGCAGCACGGCTTCGGTTCCTGGGGTCCCGGCGCATATGCAGAACAATTGGTTTGGTATGATCAGGCAATGCAACAGGATTCGTATGTGCTGGGCGGCTGCATTTTCGCTCTAGCGGCCAGCCCGGGCTGGGAATCTTACGAGATCGGCGGGCATGTGGAGTCGGTGCTGCACCAGTACCTGAGCGTCCATCCGCAGCGGTAAACACTTTAACTTTCCCTCTGCCCGACGAGCAGACGCCAAATGGCTGACTACCGATACTCGCAGTTCAACCACAATCCTTTGTTGCTGTGGAAACTCTGAGCGACATTCATCGCGGTCTGGCCCAGTCTGGTATCCTGTTCTTCATTGCGCTGGGTGTATGGGCCATCTGGCTCCGTATTCGCTCACGCCCGCTGGACAGCAGTTGGTACGGCGCCGCCGTACTCGGTGAAATCCTGATGATCGCTGAGTTTCTGTTGGGGTGGGTGCTCTACGGTCAGGGGATGGGGGGGAATCTTTCACGCGGATTTGTACATATTCTGTACGCTGCTGTCGCCGTCATCACGCTGCCGGCAGCCTATCTCTACATGGGTCGTCTGAAAGACGAAAATGTAAAGACAATTCTGTTCGCGATCGTCTGTTTCTTTCTGATGGAGGTCATTATTCGGGCCCGCTTTGTGGCGCTGGCGTAATCTGCGTTCAGTGTGAATTCCGTCTGACAACACGACTCTTCGCACGGTCCGCAGCTTGGCAACGCAGGCGTCTCGTCGGCCTCTTCGCCATATCTAATCTTCAGTAACGCCATCAAGACACCATCACCAAGACCATGTCCCGTTCCGTGCTGGTACTGAACGCAACATTCGAACCCTTGAGCCTTGTCTCTGTGCGGCGAGCAGTCGTTCTGCTGCTGAGGGAAAAGGCGGAGTTGGTTGAGGCGACCGAACGCCTGCTGCACAGCGCCAACCGAGCCCTGCCCGAGCCACTGGTGATCCGTCTGACCCGCTACGTTCGGCTGCCACATCGGTCGGTGCCGCCCACACGCAACGCCGTGATTTTGAGAGACGCATACACCTGTCAATACTGTGGCGACACGCCGGGCAAGCACGCGCTGACGGTCGACCATGTGATTCCCCGCTGTCGCGGTGGCAATCACAGTTGGACCAATCTGGCGACCGCATGTAAACGCTGTAACTGCAAAAAGGGCGGCATGAGCCCCCGCGAAGCGGACATGAAATTGATGCGGCGTCCGTTTGAGCCGACCTATGTAGCCCTCGTTCTTTTGAGCAATCCCACCGCCGCCTCCCGCTGGGAGACAATGATGAGCGCGGCATTTTGACCGCTCTCGATTGTCTGTCCGGCGTTCATCCGAAACTAGAAGCCAACTGTCAGAGACCTACATGAACAGGCCCGAACAGGAAACACTGGACACCGTAATCCGGCGCATTCGCGATCTGAACCAGCACTCGCTCCTGCAGCTTTCCCAATATCTGGGTTACCTCAAATGGCAGGAGGAGTTGTGGCAAAGTCTGTTGGAAGAGGAAGACGCAAACGAAGACGGGTTCGCCCTTGTGTGGAAATACGACCTGCTGGAACTGTTTCCCCAATCCCGCCAGAGCGCCACGCGCACACCGGATCTGATGGAGGTGCGGATCGACACGGCCAGCTGTGGCATGGTGCAGCAGCCGTCTCTGTGGCAGCATCCGCCGGTAGAGGGAAGCGCGGTTGTCGAATATGACTTGCATGTCCCCGCCGAAGTCGAACGCTTGCGCCTGCAGTTCGCGATCGGCATTCGCGACGGCGCGCAGATGCAAGACGACAACTTCTGCGCCTTCCGCGTCCTCCTTAACGGCGTGCGCATCTGGAGCAGAACAAAGCAGAGTTGCGAGTGGGAGCGCTTCGTCACCGACCTCCCGAACCAGCCCGGACAGCACGCTGTCTTGCAGTTAATGACCGACGGTCTAAGCAACAGCCGTTGGAACTGGGCCGTCTGGGCCGAGCCGCAACTCCTTGGGTTCGCCGCCAAACTGCGAGAACCCAACAGTGAGGAGTGAGGGGCAAGGAGGATGCCCCGGCCTTCTCTCTTTTCCCTCTCCCCTTTTCGCTCTGCTCTGTGAATGACGGAGCGCCCCAATGCCGGTCCTCGACCTCCTTGCTTGGATATTACTCGTCATCTGGGCGTCTCTCCTGGCTGGCGGCCTTCTCTTCCGCAAAGCCCGCGCGCGCGATCGGTCTCCCCCTTCCTGGATTCTGGCAGCCTCTGCAGTGACTCTGCTCCTTATGGCCTGGTACGGCTATCTGCTCACCCGCGCCGGCACAGACAGCGCCCGCTACGCGCTCGGCGTCGCCGGGTCGATCACCTTCAACCTTCTGGGCGAACAGCTTGTGGCCGGCGCGGTCACCCCCAAGCGGACGTTTTTCGGCATCTCCGCCATTGCTTTCGGCTATCTTCTGTACGCCGGCGCGATCGCGCAATATGGTCCAGCCCTCGGAAGCGTGCGACTGCTTTTGCTGAGCCTGTGGCTGCTCGTCGGCGCGTTGGCCGCCCGGACAGTTCTGTTGCGGACGCGCCGACGAAATCCTAAACAGGCCTCCGCGGCTGTGGCGTACACGCTCCTGCTCTTCGCCGCGGCCGGCTTTGCCACCGGCCTGGCGCTTACCGCCCCGCGTTTCGGCGTCCTGGCCGTGGGGGCGCTTCTCCTGGCCTCCAGCGACCTGATCCTGCTGTTCGAACTATCTCTCTGCCCGTCGTTGCTTCCAGATTCCCGGCCATCCGGCGAAGGCAAAAAGGGCTGGCTCTTGCCATGGATCAGCAGCGCAGCACGGCTGCTCCGCGCGCCCGGCCAAGCCCTGATCGTCGTCTCGATCTGGTCGGCGCTCCAGGATCCAATTAGCTCACAGTTCTCGGTCTTCGGTTCTTGATCGGCAATCGCCCCGGCAATGAAGCCTTCCGTTTCGCCTGGAAACGCTTAGACCCATGATCAGCCGTCCGTGGCAGCGTCCCGATTCGCCACAGGCAACTGCGATTCTCTCCGTCTCCCGTTTCCTTTTGCCCCACTCTCCGCTATAATAGCGTGATACGAAGGTCACGCCGGGGCCGAACCAACCCCAATTCGAAACAGGTCATGTCCACCAACACCTTCCCCTTCGGCCAGGACATAGCATGGCAGCCAAATCCTGACTGGATCGCCCAAAGCAATCTGCAACGTTTCATGGATCGGCACGGCATCGCTTCGTATGACGCGTTGCTGACGCGCTCGGTTGAGGATATCGGCTGGTTCTGGGATGCAGTGATGGAGGATCTCGATATCCGCTTCACCCATCCCTACTCGCAGATTGTCGATCTTTCGGCCGGCGCGCCCTTCGCCCGCTGGTGTGTCAACGGGCAGATGAACATCATCCACAACTGCCTCGACAAGTGGCAGACAACCGAGACCGCGTCCGAGCTCGCACTCATCTGGGAAGGGGAGGAGGGCGGAAACGTCACCCTTACCTACGCCCAACTTCACCACGAAGTCTGTCGCTGCGCCAATGCCCTGCGCAGCCTTGGCATCGGAAGCGGCGATGCCGTCGGACTGTACATGCCGATGGTCCCCGAACTGGCAATCGCTTTTCTGGCGGTGGTCAAGATAGGTGGGATCATCCTGCCCCTTTTCAGCGGATACGGCCCATCTGCCATCCGCAACCGTCTCAATGACGCCAGCGCCAAGGCCGTCTTTACTGCCGACGGATTCCTGCGCCGCGGGCAGCCGGTGGCGATGAAGGAGACGCTGGACAGGGCCCTCGCCGATGTCCCCAGCGTACAGCAGGTGATCGTCTGCAAACGGCTCCCTGCCTCGTCGCCCGCGTCGCAAATTTCCTGGCAAGCAGAACGGGACTACTGGTGGCATGAGTTGGTTCCCGCACAGGCGAACGCGGCCGAGACCAGTCCGACCGATGCCGAGGCCCCGCTGATGATCATCTACACCAGCGGCACGACCGGGCCACCCAAGGGTGCTGTCCATACCCACTGCGGATTTCCCGTCAAAGCCGCCCAGGATATGCGCCACGCCATGGACGTGAAGCCGGGTGAGCGCGTGTACTGGATGACCGATATGGGCTGGATGATGGGACCGTGGCTCGTCCTGGGCACGTTGCTGAACGGCGCCACCATGTTCTTCTTCGACGGCGCCGGCGACTATCCGTCAGTCGACCGCGTATGGGATCTCTGCGCCCGGCACCGGATCACCCTTCTGGGACTCTCGCCAATGCTGGTGCGGACGCTGATGCCCCACGGCACTGATTTCGTGACTCGACATGATCTGTCGCGGCTGCGGGCAGTCGGTGCCACCGGAAGCCCCTGGGGACCTTCCAGTTGGCGCTGGGTGTTCGAGAATGTGCTCGATAGCCGCAAGCCGATCCTCAACTATACCGGCGGCACAGAGATAAGCGGCGGCATTCTGGCCGGTAGCTTTTTCACACCGCTCAAACCGGCAGCCTTTGGCGGGCCAATTCCGGGTATGGACGCCGATGTCGTCGATGAGTTCGGCAACCCCGTGCGCGGGGAGGTGGGCGACCTGATTGTCCGTCAGCCATGGATCGGAATGACGCGCGGCTTCTGGGGCGACAACGAGCGCTATCTGGATTCCTACTGGCGCCGTTTTGATGGCATATGGGTACACGGCGATTTCTGTGCCATCGACGAGGACGGCATGTGGTACATCCTGGGGCGCAGCGACGACACCATCAACATCGCCGGCAAGCGGCTCGGACCGGCTGAAGTCGAAACGCTGGTCAATGCCCATCCCGACGTCACCGAATCCGCTGCTGTGGCCGTACCCCACCCCTTGAAGGACAACGACGTAGTCGTGTTCGCCGTCCTCAAACCGGGCGTCGTCGCCAGTGAAACCTTACGCACCGCCCTGCAAGAACGCATCACCACCGAATTGGGCCGTCCACTCAGGCCCAAAGAGGTCAGATTCTGCGCCGCGCTCCCCAAAACGCGCAACGCCAAAGTAATGCACCGCGTCATCCGGGCCGCTTACCTGGGCATAGACCCGGGCGACATCAGCGCCTTGGAAGATTCGGCGACTATGCAGGCGATCCAGCAGTCGGCATGAACCTCATCACCCTCGAAAACGTCTCCAAGCAGTTCTCCGAACGGCTCTTGCTGGACGCTGTCTCCCTCTCCATCAATACCGGCGAACGCATCGGCCTGATCGGCGTCAACGGCAGCGGGAAGACAACCCTCCTGCGCATTATCGCCGGCCTGGAAGCGCCCGACAGCGGCCAGTTCACCGTCTGGGGTGGTGTGCGCGTCGAGATGGTGCAACAGGAGCCGCAGTTGGACGAGCGCGCAACCGTCCTCGAGCAACTCTTCCGCAGCAGCTCTCCACAAATGTGCCTTCTGCGGGAATACGAGAGCGCCAACCAACGCCTCGAACAGGAACCGACAAATCAGGCCCTGCAGAGGCGCCTGCTGGAACTCTCCGAAGAAATGGACCGCAGCGACGGTTGGGCCGCATCCGCCAACGCAAAATCAATCCTCACAAGGTTGGGTATCAGCAACTTCGACGCTCGCATCGGAACCCTCAGCGGCGGGCAGCGTAAACGCGTGGCCCTGGCCCGGGCCTTGATCGACCGGGCCGACCTGCTGATCTTTGATGAACCGACCAACCATATCGATATCGAGACGATCGAATGGCTGGAGAAATACCTGACGACTTCGCCCGGCGCCTTGCTGATGGTCACCCATGACCGCCATTTCCTCGACCGCGTGGTCGGTCGCGTCGTCGAACTGGACCGGCGGCAACTCGTCTCCTATGCGGGCAACTACAGCCGCTACCTGGAGCTGCGCCTACTGCGCCACGAACGCCTGGCCTCTGAGGAGCGGCAACGCCAGAAGCTCCTCAAACGTGAATTGGATTGGATCCGGCGGACGCCGATGGCCCGGGGCACCAAGCAGAAGGCGCGCCAACAGCGCGCCGCCGAACTCCAGCGCATTCACTACGATTCCGACACCGATCGTGTGGTGATGGCCCTGGCTACCCGCCGGCTGGGCAAGACCGTCCTCACAGCGAAAGGTCTGACAAAATTCTACGCCGGTACACCCGCAGTAGACCGGGTTGACTTTTCGCTCGAGCCGGGCGATCGCATCGGCCTCCTTGGCCCGAACGGCGCCGGTAAGAGTACCTTTCTCGACATGCTGGCCGATAAAGTCGAGGTCGACGCGGGGCAGATATACTGGGGCGAAACGGTGCGGCTCGGTTACTACGACCAACAGTCGCGTGAACTGAACGACTCGCAGCGTCTGATCGAGTTCATCGAGGAGGAAGCGCCGCTGATTCAGGCGCGCGACGGCAGCCGCGTGGAGGCCGCCCAGATGATGGAGTGGTTTCTCTTTGCGCGCAAAATGCAGTGGGGACGCATTGGCAGCCTCAGCGGGGGTGAACGGCGCCGCCTCTACCTCCTGCGCACCTTGATCCACCAGCCGAACGTGCTTCTGCTGGACGAGCCGACGAACGATCTGGACGTGCAGACACTGACCGTGCTCGAGGAGTTTCTGGACGCGTTCAGCGGCTGCCTGATCGTTGCCAGCCACGACCGCTATTTTCTCGACCGCACCGTTGATTTCATCCTGCCCTTCGAGGACGGACGCCTGGGCAAACGCTACCCCGCCCCCTACGCGACATTTCGGCGGCTTCGCAGCCAGGAAAAGGAGGCCGGTCGGGTCGTTCATCCACGAGATGCCTCGACGGCGGGTCGTCCTGAAGCGAATGGACAGAGGGCGGCGCGGCCGCGTCCGGCCGGGACAGACAAGAAGCTGACCTGGAAGGAAAACCAGGAGTTGGCAAACCTGGAATCGGAGATTGCCGGCTGGGAAGAGGAGCAGGCGCAACTACAACATCGGATCAACGACAGCGGCAACGACTACCAGACATTGCAGAGCCTGTCATCCAGACTGACAGCCGTCGAGTCGTTACTGGAGTCGGCCTTCAATCGTTGGGCGGAGTTGTCCGAGCGCCAGGAAGCCTGAAACCCGGCGCCGCCTACTGGACACCGTGAACAAGTTGCCAGGAGCTACTTGAACTGCCGGCGCAGGGCCTCAAGCGACTCTTCATCGAAAAAATACTCGAAGTGATGGCAGCCGATAACATCCACCTGCAGGCCGGGCCAGTTGCCGCCCCGCACAGCCCGCGCCGACGCCACTCCAACCAGCAGGTCATTCGGCCCCAGAAATTGGTCCAAACTCTTATCCAGTATGCGCGTCAACTCCGTCTTGGAGAAGAGCTTGCGCCAATTCACCGGGCCGTCCATCTCGGAGTTTATGCCGATCTGGATATAGTACTTCACGCCCACCTCATTGCGCGGGTCATTGAGCTTTTCATACAACTCTGCGCTGGGCGCCAGATCCCGCACGCCGGTGGTCAGATTGGCGATCCCAATCACCAGAAGCTGGGCCAGGAGTTCATAGTCCATCAGCCCTGACTGATTGAGTATAATGGTTGCCAGCCAGGGAATGAGCCGGTGCGATTCGGCCAGCGCTGTGCCCGTGTTGTGGGCGCCCACCATAAAAACACGCTCCACAAACTGGTGCCCGCTCTCCATCTCGACGCAGACCCGGGCCACCTGTGTCCCCATACTGTGGCAGAAAATATCGAGCGGCGGACCTGTGTCAGTTCCAAATCCGAGACGGCGCAACTGCGCCGTCATCAGCAGACCGCTCTCGCGGATGCTGGTGTTGATCGTCTCATAGTCGAACGCCAACGCCAGGTCGTATTCATCCAACTCCATCAGAAGTGGCAGTGCCCTCTGGACCATCTTCTCAGTGCTGCTGCCGAAGCCGTGGGTGATGAGCAGAGCACGACGGGCCCGCGCCACGTCCTGCGGCGTCACCTTCGAATAAACCGGGACCCCGTCCGCCTCGCAACTGACTTGGCGCACCCCAAGATCCGGCGGGAGTTTTTGATAGAATAGCTTGTAGAAGAGCACGCGCACCGCATGTTTCGCATCTCGGACCGGCAGTTCCACTTCGGCGTCCTCGTCGCGGGATGCCGGGTCCTTGCGCGCCGCGGCCTCAGCCATCTGCCACTCTTCCTGGAGATAGTTGATCAGCCGCCGGAACATCCCTCTCTTGCCCCTGCCAGGCTCTCCTTCGACCGCAGCCTCATCCCCTGCAATCGAACCTGACCTTTGCCAGGCGCCCGAAGTACCGGGCTTTGCAACCGCCGAATCGG
The DNA here is from genome assembly GCA_965221345.1 of Caldilineaceae bacterium. Lineage (GTDB taxonomy): Bacteria > Chloroflexota > Anaerolineae > Caldilineales > Caldilineaceae > Bin5. The sequence goes on along the minus strand of CBDCSD010000002.1, from coordinate 635,952 downwards.
GGATTGGCAGGTGAGTGATCTCCACCGCCATGCGCCTTTTGTTGCCATACTGGGACAGGGTCTGGGCGTCGGTTGGATGGCCAACCATGTAGTAGTACTCGCCGTCAAAAGCGACCGCCACTATCCCCTCAATGTCCGGGTCATTTTCCACGCTCAGCGCAATGCGCAGCGGCGACTCGGCGCTGATCGTCGAAAGCTGTTCCGCTGACGTGTCCAGTACCAGCACACCGGGCGATGCGCCGGCGGCTCCGGCGTTGTGCGAGAAGGAGAGCGGCTGGAAGAATGGGGCGGCTTCCGGACTGTTCAGCCCCGGCGGCAACGAGATCGGATCATTCGCATCCCAGGCAAAGTGGCTCAGACTGCTGACAACCAACAGGCCTCCTAAACCCGCCGGTTTCTCCACCGTAATATCCAGGTCCGTTCCCACATTGATCCTGTTCTGTCCTTGCTGCAGGAAGCATTCCTCCTGTTTTCTCAGGGCCGTAACCGCCACCTGCTTTGTAATCCAGCGATCATGTGTATCGTCCCGTTGCACCTTGAGATTGCGGACGCGCGGGCCGTCGTAACGGATGCCGTTCATCAGTTCGGCCAGGGGGCCGAAGGCCCGCGTCTGTTCGGTCCCACCTGGTTCGTTCAGATTCGGCATCTCCAGCACGTCGAAGGAAGTGGGAACGCGCGTGGCGAAGACTTTGAGGATCTCCGTTGCGAATTCGGCGCCAGTGTCCTCCACGACCGGTTCGATGTTGTTGACGAAAAACTCCTTGCCCGGCGCCACGAGCTGATATGGCGCCCGCTCTGGGTAAATGCGTCGGATGCCGAAATGGGAGGACAGGGCGAAGACGGTCACGTAGAGATTTTCGGCGCTGTTGTTCCGAACCGTGACCCAGAGTTTTCGCCCCGGCGGCAGCACCCCATCCTGGGTCAAAGATTCGCCGTCCTTGGGAGTGGTAAAGCTGGCCCGTGTGTAGGTCTGGACTTCGACACTCAGCGCCTCTTCCATCAGCGCCATCGGCGCGGGATTGAGCAGAGTGCGCACATTGTTGAAGGTCGCAAGATGATGCAGATACTCAGCCGTCTTTGCCGCGCCCGCCTGCGTGCGAGGCGGGGTGTCGTGGACGATCTGGACGCCGCTGCCGTCCTGGATGACGTAGGCGTCGTTGTCGACGGCTACATGAAAACGAGTGAAACTGTCCGATGTACTCCTTCCGACCGCGCGCAGGAAAGGGGAGGAGGGGGCTGTGGTCAACTCCGCCAGCAGAAATGGATCGGCGCTGGTTACCTCGTACATCAGCCTTTGGTAGCCGTAGGCCGTCACCTTCGCCCTGGCAGGCAGCCTGAAATCGGTGGGGCGTACACCCTTGACCAAGGCGTAGGACGAATCGACTCTGGATTCGAACACCTCGCCGCTGCCAAGTCCGCGACCCTCCAGGGCACCGCTGCCGGCCGGAAACAGTTCCACCTGGCTGCCCGGTGTGAGACCGATCGCCGCGCCGCCGCCGATGCGGATGATTACGTCGTTTCCCGCGTCCCCCCCCTCGCTGGCATCGATGACATTCAGATAGGAGCCGGCGTGGGGAGAAAGATCACCGAAGACGGCTCGGTTGCCGGGTCCTTCCAATTGGGGGATCTGCCGGGCGTAGACACTGTGGACCTGGGTCTGCACCGAGTCATGCACCTCTCGCCAGCTCATCTGCGGGTGCAACTCCTGCAGCTTTTGCAGCAGGAAAAAGCTCATCGCCCCGTACCAGGCGCCGTTGGTCGGCGAGCGGTACTCGTGGCTCATCTCCTCATCGCGGCAACCGGCCAGCAGCACGTGGTCGCTGCCGAGCTTCCCTGACCAGTGGCGACTGGCTACCGGTTTCGTGCCGTTGATTTCGGGCAGAACTGTGTCGGCAGGGCGGCCGCGGCGGTCGGCGGCGGTCCGGCGCACGGGGACAAGCGCGCGCGTGCCCGAACCGGCGTGGCAGCAGTCCAGCACGACTGTAACGAGCGCGCCTCTCTCCTCAGCCGCAGCGGTGAGTGCAGCCAGTTCCTTGTCCAGAATGTCGTAAATGGGTTTGCCGTTTTCGTCCGTTGTGCGGCTGTCGCAGGGCACCAGCGTCTCGTCGTAACCGTCCGGCTCACTGGGGTCGACAGAGATGGCTTGTGAGCCGTGCCCGCTGAAATGGAAGAAGATCTGGTCGCCACTGTTAACCTGCTCGATTAACCACCGCCAGCCGTCGACAATGTTCTGGCGGGAGGGGAGCTTTTCGTCGGGTTCAGCGCCAGTCGATGTCAGCAGCCGGATGTTTTCCGTCGGCACGCCCAGCCGTTGGGTCAGGAATCCGTAGATCGCCCTGGCATCGTTGGCGCAGCCCCCCAGATCGGAGACTACGCTGCTTCGGTAATGATTGATGCCGATCACCAGAGCAAACAACCGCGGAGACAACATTGGCAATCCTTACAGACAAGTGAGATGCGCTTTCACTTCGCGAAATGAGAGCGGACAGTTTATGGGAAATAGTGCGATCATAGCACATTGGCGACACAATGAATAACTGGAATTTGCAAGCGATTCCCACTCCGACCATCAGTAGAACGGAACACAATCCGAATATTTTGAGTGGCCTGGATTTCGGTGAAATACCTGGATAGTGGGGAGATTCGGTGCGCCTGCCGATCTTATTGGGCTTTCAGAGAATGCTTTCTATCATCGGAGGAGATTCCCGGAATGTCCAGTCGGAGATGCTTCTTGTAGCTGTTCGTTCGAACGGTTCCGATCAAGGTGATTCTTGTCTGAGGGGCCTTTAATGCTGCCACCTTCCTCTTGCGTTGCAAATCTCGGCCAGGTCTCTCCTCATTCAACTTGCACTTCCGTAATGCCCGCAATCCCATTCAAAGTCACAACCAACTGATTAAGAATGTCTCGGCCTAAGAGGGGTTCACTTCCATTTGCTGTCGCCGCGGCCGAGATTGAATGAATCGTATCTTCTCCTATCCGAATCCTCACTGTGTATCGATCGAGCCTCTGAATACCTCCTGCCGTGCCGCGCAACAGAACTGTGTCTTCATATTCCGCACCGACTGCCATCAAAATATCATTAGGAAGCATCGTTCCATCCGCACCAGAGTCGGCGAAAGCTAGTACGGTCACTGGCGACCTGTTAGGGGCATATCCATCGACGGTAATCGAAAAAAAAAGGGGCGGACGGATCGTACGATTTGTCATAAGCAAAGGAAAGGACGCGACTCATGTTGGTGTCTCAATTCGTGGATGACGTATTCGAAGTTGCTTTTCGGGAACGGATTCGACTTTTCTGCGCAAAACCACTTTACCAGGATATTGTGTACGTATTCGTTGCAGGAGTGAAACTGGATCAAGATCATGATCAACCAATTGACCTTCACAAATGGCCACATATTGACCCAAATAGGTCATAACAAGCTCAGCGTGTAAGGCTCCGTATGTCTCTACATTCTGGTTCATAACTGATCGGTTCGGATCAACCGGGAATGGCGAAAAGGTGTGGGTGATTGTCTCCATCAATACGTCCGCAATGTCGCGTTGTGTTGTCACGGCTAGTTTTTCAACCTGCTCGTAAATGTCATCCGGGACACTCAGTACAACCTGTGTGCTCATTATACCCTATTCCTTTCAAGAAATGGCGTCTATCAGTTGGACCTCATGTTACGCAGTCGTTGACGACGAGAGTGAAATCAGGTTTGGACGCGAAACAGGAACGGAAACCTCTTTGACCTGTATTCGGACTGTCTGCTGAGATCCTGAGCGTTTTTTTGCCCCAACTGCGTAACATGAGCTTGTCACTCTGCCCCCGGGCCGGCCACCCTCACTCATCGCGCGTCGACTTGCCTTGTTCGAACCACGCCGGCGGCTCGGGCAACGACGCGGCCAGGATTTCACCGAACTCCTGCCCTTGCCCCGTCTCTACAATATCGCCCAGCGACGTAAACTCCTGTTCAATCCTACTGCGCCGGCCCTGCGCGTCTTCCAGGCGCTCGGCCGAGTTCTCGCCCGCCAGCGCAACCAGCAGAGCCAGGCGGCGAATCGGCGCAACATCCTCCCACGGCGTTATCGTGTCCGCAGCCAGCGTCCACTCCTGTGTCTGCGCCCTGCCGCTGCCCGGATGATGCCAGCGCAAGGCCAGCGTGCCCAGCGGCCCCGCCGCGCCGGCGCGCGGTTTCAACCGGTAGACAACGGTGTTCTCCTGGCCCACGTGCAACTCGGCGAAATCCTCTTCGTCATCCTCAAACGACTCATTCGCAGCCGCACGGTTCAGGTAGCCGACCAGCCGCCACTCCTCGACCGTGTCTGCATCCCAAGAGACCTGGGCGCGTGCTTCGTCGGCAGCCGGGCTGAAAAGCTGGGCGAACGAGTCCGCCGCCAGCAACCCCTGCGCCTCTTCCGGCGAATAGACATACCGGTACCAGCCGTCGCCGTCGTTGCTGACCTGCTCCAGCAGGTCGTCATTGTAGTTCTGGATACCCACGCCGACGGCGACGAGGCGGATCGGGTTTGCCTCGGCCCGCTGACCGCCCAGAGACCCGATTATCGACTCTGCGCGCGTGTCGCCCACGTTGGCCACGCCGTCGCTGATGAAGAAGACGTACTGCAACGCGTCGGGGTCCCGCCGCCTCCCCTCCAGAGCCAGTTCATAGCCCCTGCGCAGGCCGGCCTCGGCATTGGTGCTCCGGTTGGGGCGGAAGCCGCGCAGCGAATCGGCCAGCGCGGGGTCGTCCGGAGCCGCGTGCCGAACCGTGTACTCGCCTAAAACAACCTCAGAAAACTGGACAAGCGAAATTCGATCCTCTGCCGACAGGCGGTTGATCAACGCCTCGACGAGCGAGCGCGCCGTATCCAGCTTGTTGTCCTCTCCCATCGAGCCGGAAGCATCCAGCACCACCGAGACATGGCGTCTGGCCGGCATGTCCGGGGGCGCGGCTACGCTGAGTCCCATCAACACCAGCCAGGAGTCGGGGTCGAGAGGATCGGTTGTGACGGTCAGATCGAGATGGAACGTCTCCTCTCCTTCGGGCCGGGTGTACTCCCAGCGCAGAGCATTGAGCCACTCCTCAACGCGTACGTCATCCGGTTCGAGGATAAAGCCCTGGCGAGCGAGCGCCAGCGAGCGGCGCCAGGAGGCATCGTCGGCGTCAAGTCCGAAGGTGGAAGTGGTCTCGAGGCTGGTGGGAACGACCGGTGGCAGTTGCGCTTCCGGCTGGCGGCCGCGCCGATCGCGGCGCCCGGAATCGGGAGAGGGGCGTCCTGAGCTCGTGCTCGAAGAGGCGGATTGCATCGCCACCTGGCCGCCCGACGCCCGTTTGCTTGAACTCGGCGCCGCCGCGTGCTCCGCGCTCTCCGCCGGCGCCAGTGCCGCGCAGCCGGTCAGGATCAGCATCAACAGCCCCAGAAGCAGAATGCAGTTCCCCCTTCGCCAACATCTGACTGCTGGCATCAGGACAGGGCCATCTGTGCCTGTCAAATTGGTCAGACCGCGCACGCGGTTCACTGGTATGACTCGGGTCGCTCTGTCGGTTCTGCGTTGCATCGTTGCCCTCCTTTTCGCTACCGTAGCCTCCGTCTATTGGCTGATTATGTCATATAGAAGGAGATGCTTTCCTGGTCTTGCGCAGCGGCACAAGCGGTTCCCGCTGGCTGGCCCCCAATGACTGCAATGAGACTGGGCTGCCCGATAACTATACGGCTCGGGGCAACGTGTTGTTTCCTGATCATGGCAAATGTGTCAAAGTCTGAATTTTGAGGGCGCCGTGGCGGCTCACTCGCTTCGGTCTGGGGATCCGACTCTGCTACGAGCGCTCTCGAAGCGCCTGGGGCAGGAGGTTACTACATCCACATCAAGCTTTGGTCCGACCTGGGCGTCGCAGACGCGTTCGTCTACCAGGCGAAAGATCTGCCTCAATCGCGGGCCTAGGGGTAGTCGAAAAGCGGATCCCAATCGCCAGGCCCATCCGGCAGCAGATCGAACAGGTGCCACAAGCCGCAGTACAAGTCACCCGGGCCGAATGCGTCTTTAGATACGCGCACCATCGTTCCGTCTTTGTTCTTGCGCAAGACCGATACCCCGGGTTGGTATCCGGACATGAACTCACCCTCATCCCATTGGAAGCCCATATCTTTTATAAACGTCGTGCCCTCTGCAGAGTACATCGGGAACCGCCAATCTCGCTTCCTCGCAAAATCCCGCTGCATGCTCGGACTGTCCGGCGAAACCACCACGAACCCGGTTCGGCTCTGCAAGTGCTGGAACACGCCGTTGAACTCGTCAGCCCACAGAGTGCAGTACGAGCAGCCTTCCCCCATGTTGTGGATAAGGATGAGGTCTTCCTTATCGCCGAACATCTCCGAAATCTTCACAGGACCGCCCTTGTTTCTCAGTTCGTAATCTCTCACAGGTTCGGAAGGCAGTTGGCGCCGCAGCTTCACCAGCTTCTGTCGAGCCTTTTCTAGCTCTTCCTGGGCAATAGCAATCTGCCTCTCAAGTTCTGACCTGCCCTCAGACACATCGTCCTCCTTGCGCTGGCACCCTTTGCAGATGCTATATCTGTTCCCTGGCGTACTTGGAGATTCGGGCTGTCTTCTCAATCTGCTGGACCTGCGGTATTTCGTCCTCTTTGTTTGTGACTAATTGGGCGAACTTTTGACTCTGAGGTACAACCCGGCGATCAAAGGAACCTATGGAGCGATCGAAGGCGACAACAGCCTTTTCGAGCCGACTACCAACTTCCTGGTAGTGTTCGATGAATTTCAACATCCGTTCGTGCAACTCTACTCCCTCTTTCAGGATGTCTTCAGCGCTTTCGGCGACCTGGTGGCGCTGCCATCCGTGTGCAACGGACCACAACAGTGAAATGAGCGACGCGGGCGTGGCGATAGCCACCTTCTTGCCCATGGCATACTCAATCAGCGTAGGATTGGCGCTCAGTGCCGCCGCCAGGAATTGGTCTCCGGGGACGAACATCACGACAAAACCCAGCGAGCCCTCCACCTTTGTGCCATAGTCCTTTTTCGCCAAGTCGTCTACTTGCGCTTTCAGGGCGCCGGCATGTCGTTTCAGAGATGCGTCCCTCTTCTGTTCATCATCCGCCTGTTGCGCATCCATGTATGCGGCCGTCGACGTTTTGGCATCAACAATCACCGTCCGCTGCTCCGGCAGCCGCACCGTCAGGTCGGGCCGGATCAGGGAGCCGTTCCCCGCGACCTGCTCCTCGAAGTCGCAGTACTTCTGCATCCCAGCCAGTTCGACGATTCGGCGCAACTGCACCTCGCCCCAGTTGCCTATCTGTCTGTTGTCGGCTAACGCGCCGGACAGCTTGCCAGTCTCCGCGGCAAGACTTTCGCTCCGCTGCGCCAGCAAATCAATCTGTGGGTTGAGCTTCTCGTAGTTTTGCGTAAGGGGCTTGACAAGCGCCTCAAACTGCTCGTGTCGCTGCTTGAAGTCCCCCTTGGCGGCCTCCAGCGTCTTCCCCAGGTTTTCCTGGGCCAAATCCATAAACTGGGAATTATTGGCCTGTAACGCCTGGCTGGCTGTCGCCTGGAAACTCTCTCTCAGCTGTTCCTTGGCCATCTCCAGGATTTTCTCGGCGTTGTCTGTCTGCTCCAACTGACCTTTCAGCCCAGCATTCTCCTCCCGGTAATCCGCCTCTATCCTTGTCAGGCGGCTCTTGGCGCGGGACCCCTGCACCAACCAGCAGGCCGCGCCCCCTAGCACGCCCCCTACCAGGATGCCTGCGACGACTGCAAAGATTATTTCCATCTGTCACTCCTCGCTCGTGCGTTATCCGGAATTGAAAAGACGATAGAAACTGTGGCCAATTACCCTTCCCCGCAGGCCAAGGCCAGGACACGTAATTTAACCCAAAAAGGGGATACACCCTCAGACACCTGCCCGATTAGCAGCCACAGCGCGCACCAGCGCCGGCAGTATCTCCCCGCTCTTCCCCTGTAAGTATAGGTCGGACACCGCCGAGAGATGGCTAGGCTCCGGGTTGACGTCAATGACCGTTGCCCCCGCCTGTTTCGCAATCAGCGGCAACTGTGCCGCAGGATAGACCAGGCCGCTCGTACCGACCACCAGCATCAGATCGCATCTGTGGGCAGCCTCGGCCGCCGCCTCCACCGCCTGCCAGGGCAGTCCCTCGCCGAACCAGACCACATCCGGCCGCACCAGGTCACCGCAGGAGGCGCAGGCAGGCGGCGAATCTGCGCGGCGCTGCTCCTCCGTCAAGTGGTGAGGCTGCGCGCAGCCGCGGCAGCGATATCGGAGCAGGCTGCCATGCAGATGAATAACGTCCGTGCTCCCAGCCTGCTCGTGCAGGTCATCCACATTTTGAGTAACCAGCAGAAACCGCTCGCATAGTCCAGCAAGTTGTGCGAGCGCAAAATGCCCGGAATTGGGCGCGGCCGCTTCCAGCAGTTCCAGCCGCCACATATACCAGCGCCAGACCAACCCCGGGTCCCGTTCGAAACCCTCGGGCGACGCCAGCTCTTCAGCGTCGAAGCTGCTCCACAAGCCGGTCTGGGCATCGCGAAAGGTCGGCACCCCCGACTCCGCGCTCACCCCGGCCCCCGTCAAACAGACAACAGCAGAGGCGGCGGAAAGGAGCTGCGCCGCCTTAGCAATAGCTCTTTCCATGCCACTCACATTCGCTCATCTCGGTGCTCAGCGTAGTATCCGACCACTATCCACTATCCACTATCCACTGCAGTTTCACGCCCCGAAGCGTTTCAGACGGCCCGCGTGGGCCATGGCCTGCGGTACCAGAGTCGTGGCGTGGCAGAGCCCCAGCTGACCACCGGCGCAGGCCCGTTCGCCAAAGCCCCGCGCCGCGCCGGGCATCGCATGTGGGCTCCACAGCAGCGTCGGCACCGGATGCCAACTGTGGCTGCGCAGCACCGCCGGCGTACTGTGATCCCCGGTCACAATCAGCGCGCTCGGTTCCAGCTCCAGAATACGGGGAATCTCAGCGTCCACCGCTTCTATCTCGTGTACCTTGGCGTCGAAATCGCCATCTTCACCGTAGCTGTCCGTCTTCTTAACGTGAACGAAGAAAAAGTCGAACTCGTCCCACGCGCCGATGAGCGCGTCGATTTCATGCCGCGGGCGATCTCCCTCAAACCGGATCGCCTCCATCCCCACCAGACTGGCGACGCCGCGGTACATCGGATAAACCGCGATCGCCCCCGCCCGCATCCCGTAGATGTCGGGAAAAAGCGGCAGCCCGGGGTCCTGGGCCAGTCCGCGTAGATTCAGGCTATTGGCCTGCGGTTCATTGGCCAGCGCTTCACGAGCGGGCGCCGCCCAGCGGTTCACCAGCTCGGCCGTGCGCGCGCCTTCGCTGCTCCCGCTCTCGTCCCGCACCGGTAACGGCCTCTTGCCCACCGCCAGCGGATCGGTGTCCGTCAACTTGCCTCCCAGCCCCTCACCCCGCAGCACGAAGACGAAGCGATGCTCCTGCACCGGCTCGACAAACACCTCACAGTACTGGAACAACCCGGCGCTGGCCTCACGTAGTTTGGCCGTTAGCCGGATGCACTCCTCCGTGGAGATGCGCCCCGCCCGCCGATCCGTAATCAGGCCGTCGCCGCCGACCGTGGCGAAATTGCCGCGTGCAGCCACGTCGTCGGCCTGCAAAGGGAAGCCGATTCCCAGCGCCTCCAGGACGCCGCGACCGATCATGTAGCGCATCGGATCGTAACCGAACAAGCTCAGATGCGCCGGGCCGCTCCCCGGTTCGATACCGGGGCGGATTGGGATGCTGAGTCCCAGCGAGCCGGCCGCGGCCAGCCGGTCCAAATTGGGCGTGTGGGCCGTCTCAAGTTCGGTTTTGCCGCCCGGCGTTGCCGGCAGCCCACCCAGGCCATCCATCACCAACAGAACGATCTTGCCGCCGTCCTGTTGCAGATCACGCATCAGGTCAAACTCTATGAATGGAGACGTCATCGCCTAGCTCCTTCTGTGGACCCAGGGTACAGCGAGGAGAAAGAGCAGGCGGGAGGAGCGAGAGGAAACGCTACTGCAGTGGCGGTATTATTCTCACTACTCACTTCTCTTCACTCACTCCTCAATTCAGGCCTCATAAAGATAGCAGGCCACGGCGTGGTCGCCTTCAACGGGGATGAGCGGCGGCTGTTTTTGGAGGCAGTTGTCCATCCGATGCGGGCAGCGCTGGTAGAATCGGCAGCCGCTCGGCTTACCCTCCGCGCCCTGCGTTCGCATCGTCTCCTCCGCCGGCAATCTGATATTCGTGTCCCACTTGATCTTCGGGTCCGGCACCGGGATCGAGTTGATCAACTCCTGCACGTAGGGGTGCTGCGGGTTCTCGATGATCTGGCCGGTATCCCCTGTCTCGGCGGTGATGCCCTGGAACAGAACGATCATTTTGTCGCCGATCTGGTAGGCTGTCGACAGGTCGTGAGTGATGTACAGAAAGGAGATGCCGTGCTCGTCCCGTAGGCGCAGCATGATGTCCAGGATCATGGCCCGCAGCGAAGCGTCCACGGCCGAGACCGGTTCATCGGCCACGATCAGGCGCGGGCGCAGCAGGTAAGCGCGCGCCACCATTACCCGCTGGCGCTGTCCCCCGCTGAGCTGGTGCGGGTATTTTTCCAGGATCTCGTCGCCGCGCAATCCGACCACGTTGAGCGCGTCCTCGATCAGTTCACGTCTCTCAGCCTTGTCGCGGGCCAGGGGGAAATGGCGCATGACCAGATTGAACGTGTGCTGGATGCGGAAGAATGGGTTGAAGACCTCATACGGATCCTGGAAGATGGCCTGGACCTCCTGGCGGTAGGTCAGGCGCTGCTTGCGATCCAGCTGCGATATATCAACGCCCTTGTAGAGGATCTGCCCCTGCGTCGGCGCGATAAAGCCGAGGACCAGATTCGCCAGCGTGGTCTTGCCGCTGCCGCTCTCACCCGCAATCGTCGTGATCTGCGCGGGGGACTCATGCAGGTCGAGGCTGAAGGAGTCCAGCGCCACCAGCGGCGGTTGCGAACTCAGAAAGCCCCCGCCAAACTCCAACGTGGCGTCCTTGATCTGCAAAAGCGGTTCCGCTTTGGCTGTCTCGCTCATGCCTCTTCCAGCTCGATTAGGGAATGGCGTTCCGGCTCGTGGAGCCAGCAGGCCGCGAGGTGGTCGTCGTCTCTTTCCACCAGCTCCGGCCTGCGCTCGCGGCAGATCTGCTCGACGTGCTTGCAGCGAAACTGGAAAATACAGCCGGGTGGCGGGTTGCGCAGGTCGTGCGTCAACCCTTCGGTCACGTTCAGCGGCTTGCGCTCTTTAATCGATGGGATCGATTCGATCAACAGTTGCGTGTACGGATGGAGCGGCTTCGCAAAGGCCGATTCCACCGGCGCCACTTCGACCAGATTGCCGGCATACATGACCGCGATGCGATCTACAAGCTGGGCCTGCAAGCCCATGTCATGGCCGATCATCACCATCGAGACGCCCAACCGCTCTTTCACCTCCATCAACGTCTGCGCCACCACCCGCTGCACCACCACGTCCAGCGCGCTCGTCGGCTCGTCGGCGATGATCACCTGCGGATTGAGCGCAATCGCCATCGCAATGCAGACTCTCTGTTTCATGCCGCCGCTCAACTCGTGCGGATACATATTGATGACCCGTTCCGGCAGCCCGACATCGCTCAGCAGGCCGAGGATACGCTGTTCAAGTTCCACGCGGCCGATGTTTTCGTGGGCCAGGATGGCGTCGGCCATCTGCTCGCGGACCGGCGTGACAGGGTTGAGCGAGTTCATAGCGCCCTGCGGCACCAAGGCCAGATCGCGCCAGCGCACCTGACGCAACTCCTTGCCGGAGAGGCTGACCAGATTCCGGCCTTCGATTCGCACCTCCCCCTGCACGATCCGGCCCGGCGGCTGCACGACCTGCAGGATGGCCATGGCCACCGTCGTCTTGCCACAGCCCGATTCACCCACCAGCCCCAGAATCTCGCCCTTGCGCAAGTTGAAGTTGACCCCGTTGGCGGCAATGACCTCACCGCGCGGCGTGAAATAATGGACGTGCAGATCGTCCACTTCAAGGGCATTATCCTCCTCAACCTCAGCCCCGGCATCTACGTGCTCGACAGGTGGTAGTTCCCCCGCCGCCGTCCGCTCGCGTCGGGACGAACTGAACTGCCGGATGCGCGGATTGGCGATCTCATCCAACCCGATCGTCGTCAGAAAGAAGCCGACGAAAATGACCATCAGGATGATGATCGGCGGCAGCCACCACCAGACCATGCCGCGCACCAGCGCGGCGTTGGTCGTGGCCTGGTTGATGATCAGCCCCAGCGAGGGTACCCGCGTCGGACCCAGCCCTAGCACCTCCAGCCCGGTCGCGGCCAGGATCGCCGCCGAAATGCCACCGGTGAGGCTGGCCGCAAGCCAGGGCAGCATGTTTGGCAGCATCTCCACAAACATGATCTCGAGCGCCGGCGCGCCCGAAAGATGCGCCATCCGCACATAGCTGCGCTCGCGCAATGTAAGTATCTGCGAGCGCACCAGGCGCGTCGGCCCTGGCCAGGCAAATAGCGCCAGGATCAGCGCCATCGCCGTCGTGTCGGTCATCTGCACGTAGGAGGCGAGCACAACCAGAACGACCAGCGCCGGGATCGTAATTGCCGAGTCGCTGAGCGTGCGGATGACATGGTCCCACCATCCGCCCACGTAACCGGCGATCGAGCCAAGCACCATGCCAATGCCCATACCGATAATCGCGGCCAGGAAGCCGACCTTGAGCGATGAGGGCGTCGCCAGGATCAACTGGGCCAGCATATCGCGCCCGTTGCTTTCCGTGCCGAGCGGATGTTCGGGCAGGCCGCCTTCGGCCCAAACCGGCGGCTTGTTCAGCGGCCCAGAGCCCGTGTAGGCCATGTCGGTGTCCCAGAAGAGGGGGCCGAGCAGGCCGAACAGAAGAATCAGTAGGACGATGCCGGCGCCAAGCAGGAACTTGAAGTTCAGCCACGGGGAGTCCCACGTATTCAGTCCCCAGCCGCGCGCCGGGGAGGTCGTTTCAGCGCTGGTTCGTTGTCCGACAGCCAATGGTATCTTCTTGTTCTTGCCTCAGCGCATGTTCCTTTTGTAGGTAATGCGCGGGTCGATAAAGGGGTAAAGCAGGTCAAGCAGGAATACGCTCGTCGCCGTCACAATGATAATCAGGTTGGCGATCGCCTGCGTGACCGTATAGTCCTGCGAGATGATCGATTGGTAAAGCGTGTAGCCGGTGCCCGGGTAGGCGAAGATGAACTCAACCAGGATCGAACCGCTGATCAACCCGCCCAGGCCCAGCGCCAACGCGGTCAGTGCCGGCAGAATCGCGTTGCGGACCCCGTAGCGGAAGAAGATGCGCGCCGGCGACAGTCCCTTGACCTGCGCCAGCAAAAAGTAGTCTTCGTTGTTGACGCTGATCATCAACCCCCTCATACCGAGCGCCCAGCCGCCCATCGAGGTCAGCACAATCGACACCACCGGCAGAATGGCATGGCTGAGCACATTCTTGATGAAAGGAAGATTCCATCCGGGGTCGACTCTGCGCGAGTAGGCCCCCGTTGCCGGCAGCCAGTCCAGCTCAAATGCCACCAGATAGATCAGCATAATGCCGAACATGAAGTAAGGGATCGCAGTGAAGGTCAAGGTGCTGGGCAGGACCATCTGCAACCATCGCGGCGTGCGCCGCCAGCCCATCAGCGAGCCGATGGTCACGCCGATCGAAAAGGAGAGCACGGTCGACACGGTCAAAAGAGCCAGCGACCAGGGCAAAGCTCTCCTGACCATCGACCATGCTTCGGTTGGGAAGTGCGACAGCGAATACCCGAAATTGAGCCGAAACACGTTGCCCCAATAACGGAAATACTGTACATGAATCGGGTCATCCAGCCCGAAACGAGCCTTCCAGCTGGCGATCAATTCGTCGGCGTTCTCTATGTAGCCTGAATCCAGCGAAAGGCGGCCTACCATCTCGCTGACCGGGTCGCCCGGCGCCAGACGCGGGATCACGAAGATCAGCGTAGTGCCCAACCAGATGGTCAGGAGATACATCAGAAAACGCTGCAGGACGTACTCTTTGGTCAGCCCGCGCATGGGTAAGATTTCAGTGGTCAGTGACTAGCAGCTAGTGATGTTACAGATCACTGGCCACTAGCCACTGAAGTTGGTTTACTGACTGGTCGATGTAATCTCCGGCAGAATGCCTACGAAGCTGGGGCACCAGATCACCGGCCGCTGGTAGTAGTTGTCGATCGTCGGCCAGTTCGTCCAATAGGTGGTGTTGAAGGGCACCAGTTTCTTGGACTGGGCTGTCGGGATGGCTGGGATCTCGTCGTAGTAGATCTCCAGCGCGCGTGCCGTAAGCTCAAACAACAGTGGATCGTCCCAACCCAATTCGCTGATCTGGTCTACAAGTTCACTGAATTCGGCATTATACCAGCGGAAGCGGTTGGACTGTGGCAGCTGGTGGCGTTCGCCTTGGGGGGGCACTTCATCGGCGCGTAGTGTGCGCAGCGTATTCCACGGCTCGACGATCGAGCCGCAGGTCTGCCAGCCGCTCTGCGTCTCGTAGTTGCCTGTGTCCAGGTATTCGACCCAGGTGCCGCCAATCAGGTTTACTTTGATGGCATTAATGCCGAAGCGCTGCAGCTGCTCGGCGAAGACGTCGGCAACGCGTTCCAGTTCGCTGATGCCCTCGTAGACCTGGATCTCAAGGCTCAATTCTTCGCCGTCTTTCTCCCAGTAGTCACCCGACTTTTCGTAGCCCTTGGAAATCAGGATCTCCTCGGCCGCGGCCACGTTGGGCTGGGTGAACTTGGCGATCGTCTCAGCCGGTACCAGGTCGGCGAACTTCTGCATCGAAGGGTAGAGCGGGAACGGATACGGGCCCATGATCGATGTGCCTTCATAGGCAATATCGATGATCTGCTGGCGGTCCATCACGTAGTTGAGCACCCACCGCATGTCCTTGTCGTTCCAAGGCTCGATCGAGTTGTTAACCGTGAGGCTGCGCGCACACGGATCGGGCCACACAAACGGCATCTCATCCTGGAACGCAATCCAGTTGGGATTCTGCGCCACCAATGCCTGGAAGGAGCCGAAGGTGATGTCGTGCAAACCGTCATAGTCGTCCTCGATCGCGGTCGCCAACCGGACCTCTTCCGTGCCGTTGTAGGACATAATCAACCTCTTCGGCTCGGGCAGCTTCTTCAGGCCGATTTCGGCAGCCCACCAGTTGTCGTTGCGGACCCAGATCGTTTCATGCTCAGTGACCTTGGCCAGCTTGTAGGGGCCGGTACCCATCGGCAACCCCTTCTCTAAGTCAAAATTCTTGAAAGTGGCCGGGTCTTCGACATTTTCCCAGATATGTTTGGGGACAAAATAGTCGACACCGCAGATGTTATCCGAAAAACGCTCCAGCTTGAAACGCACATTCGCCTTCTTAAGGTTGTAGATAACCGTCAGATCATCCACCTTTACGACCGACTCGATCCACTCCTGGTAAGCGAAATGCTGGCCGAGCGCATCGTTGTTCATCTGCAACTCGGTCGAAAAGATGACATCGTCCGCCGTGAAGGGCGTACCGTCTTGCCAGGTAATGCCGGCGCGCAGTTTGAGCGTCCAGACGGAGTGATCCTCGTTGGGTGTGAGGGACTCGGCCAACCAGTTTTCGATTTCGCCGCTGCCGTAGTTCAACAGTGTCAGCACATCCGAAAACTCCGTATAGCCCCACCCCACTGCACTGCCGCGCACGTAGGGATTCCAGTTGTCACCGCCCTGCAACGGGCTGGTCCGGTCCAGGATGACCGTCTCCGCACGCGAAGCATTGAGATAGTCTTCCGTCGTACCCATCTCCTCCGTCTGGCTCTCGCTGTCTGCGGCCGGCGCCTCCGCGGCCGCCGGCGCCTCTGGTGCTGCGCCGCATGCCGCCAGCAAGACCGAAAGTAACACAAAGAGTATCGTCAATTGATGAAACTTTTTCATGCCATTCTCCTTGTCCGAACTGAGATCGAATTGATTGAGGGATGGACTGTGCGTGCCTTCGTCCACCACCAGGAAGAACAGGTGGTTATCCGCAAAGCACGGGCTATGCGCCGCCCAAGAGCAGAGGCGATAATCGCTATGCCGCGATGTGACAAGACGGTTGCACTATTAGGCTAAAGGATGGTCGGGATAGGGCAGCGAAAAGGGCCGGAGCGCCCCTGGACCTGGCATTCCCCATCGAAGTCTTTTTCTGATGTGAACGTGATTGGGCGCCCATCGGTCCGTCTTCGAAAGAAGTAAAACCGGTGGAAAACGAGAAGAGTGGAGAGAGGGCATCTCAATCCACTCTTCTCGTTGCTCGACATTAGCCGGCCAAACTCAACTCTGTCTTGGGATCGAAGATATGCGCGTTGTCCATATTGACAGCCAGTTCGATGTCATCGCCGGTCGAAACCCGCACGCGGGGGTCGACACGGGAAATGAACTGCTTGCTGTCCGTCGACAGGCAGTAAAGGAAGATCTCATTGCCCATCAGCTCGGTTACATCCACCGTCGCCGCCATATCGGATTCAAGAATCTGCGGCGGCGCATACTCTTTGGAGTGGATGTCCTCTGGGCGGATGCCGAAAATCACCTCATTGCCAAGATGCTCTCGCCACTCAACCGCCTTCTCCGGGGGCACATCCAGCCGGAAGCCGCCCGCGTTGAGTTCCATCTTGCCGTCGCTCTCAACCAGAGTGGCGTCGAAGAAGTTCATGCTCGGGCTGCCGATGAAGCCAGCGACGAAGATATTGGACGGGTGGTCGTACAGGTTCTGGGGCGTGTCGACCTGCTGCAGAAGGCCGTCCTTCATGACCGCGATGCGGGAGGCCATCGTCATCGCCTCCACCTGGTCGTGGGTCACATAGATAAAGGTGGTCGCCAGGCGCTGATGCAGTTTGGAGATTTCCGCGCGCGTCTGGACGCGCAACTTGGCGTCCAGGTTGGACAGAGGTTCGTCAAAGAGGAACACCGCAGGCTCGCGCACGATGGCTCGCCCGACCGCGACGCGCTGGCGCTGACCACCGGAAAGCTGCTTCGGCTTGCGGTCCAGCAGATGCTCGATGCCGAGAATGCCGCCGGCCTCTTCCACCCGCCTCTGAATCTCGTCCTTGGGCGTCTTGCGCAGCTTCAGACCGAACGCCATGTTGTCATACACGCTCATGTGCGGGTAGAGAGCATAGCTCTGGAACACCATGGCGATGTCACGGTCCTTAGGCGGCACGTCATTGACGATGCGGTCGGCAATCAGGATCTGCCCCTCGGAGATCTCCTCCAGGCCGGCCAGAAGGCGCAGACTGGTCGTCTTGCCGCAGCCGGAGGGGCCGACAAATACCAGGAATTCCTTGTCTTCGACGTGGATCGTCAAGTCATTGACGGCCACGACGTCGCCGAAGCGCTTGTATACGTGTTCGTAGGTTACACTTGCCATTTTGGTACTTTGCTCCTTTGGTGAAGATTGGGCTCACCTGCAATGGCAACTGATTTCGCATTCACAAAGTGTCCGATAATGGAGTCTGTGAAGGCGAACCATCAGAGTGAGCTTGGGCGCCCGTCTTCTTTGCAGCAGAACTGTTCGGTCGCGCAAGCGGAGGCGAGCAGAAACTCCGTTCCGCCTGGCGGGACTCGTTGCCAAAACCGTCCACAAAGAAGAAAGCGTGACAATGATTGATGCGCTAAACTGCAGCGCAGGTCGAAAACAGACTCAAGGGCGATGCAACCGCAGGAAGGCGGGAACAAGGCGCTGCGGCACGGGACACGTACTTCGAATAGAGCGGATAGGAGCTAACGGCGGCTTATTCGCCGGGCTGACGGTGAGCAGCCGCAACTCGAAAAAATAACACGATAGACACGCGCAGTATAGCACGGTCCATAGACCCCGGCAAATCGTAGAAATTGGCCCGAAATCTTGCTCTTTAACCCATCACTGTGGTACTTTCTGCTCTATGATCGCATCTAACCAACCCAAACAGTTCCTTACGCCTGCCATGCCGTCGCATGGCCTTTCCGGCGACCCGTTGCAGCCGGCCCGTGACGCTGGCCGAAGCAACGGCAGAATATCCCGTCCTGGCGCGATGATGAACGCCCAAACCGGCGCCAAACCGGAAGTAGATACGGACATCGACACAGACGTCGACACAGACAGGGAAGAGCCGTGGACCATTCTCGTCCATAACGATGACGTCACCCCCTACGACTTCGTGATCGACACGCTCGGCCATATCTTCAACCTGTCCGCCGAAATCGCGGAAACCGTCACCTGGGAAGCACACTCGAAAGGAGTGGCCCCGGTCTGTTCCCGTCCCCGAGCCGAGGCCAAACGGCTGATCACCGATGCCCACGCACGGGCCCGCTCCAGTGGCTACCCCCTCTCTTTCTCGATGGAACCGAAATCGTGACAGCCCACCACCACGACCCGCTCGCCCCCCATGCGCACGAACCCAATCCTCTGCCACCGTCACCCGATGCGGATCTGACCGTGCACCTGCCGGACGGGGTCTCGCACCGTATCGAACCGGCTTGGTTGCGCAGCCTGGATTTCGACCGAGCCGACCCCCTCCCTGCGCTTCTGGCGAAGGCGAAACAGGCGACGGTGCGGGACTGCTACATCATCTCCACCGGCCACGGCACGTCCGGGCCGTTTGCCTTCAGTGGCGTGCGCCTGCTCGATCTGGTCGATCTGCTCTGGGCCGGCGACTGGGCACAGGTGGAAGTGGTCAGCGCCGATGGCTTTGGCACGCGCGCGCGGCGGGTCGAGTTGACCGCGCCCACTTCGCGGCCGATCCTCCTCGCCCATACGCGCGACGGCCAGCCGCTTTCGCGCGCCGACGGCCTCGTCCGCCTCGTCGTTCCCGGCGAAATCGACGACGCACTGCGGCAGGTCAAATGGGTGGCGCACGTGCGCGTCATCCCGGATAAATAACAGTTTCCATTCGCCCGCCGCCAGTGAGCAGTCCAGGCCACCGGCCACGGAGCGCTGGCGGCTGCTCCCACTTTCAGGAAATTCCAAAATGCCCACTGCCCTGGTTGGAATCGATGTTGGCGGAACATTTACCGATTTCGTGCTGCTGCAAGATGGCCGCTTGCGAGTGCACAAGGAGGCGACCACGCCGGCCAACCAGAGCCGGGCGATTCTGGCCGGGCTGACCTATTTGGGTATTTTGACCTCCTCCGCAGAAGAGGCAGCCGTTGACGCCGAGCTTGTGCATGGTACTACCATCGCCACCAACGCCCTGTTGGAGCGGCAGGGCGCGCGTACAGCCCTGCTGACCACGAGCGGTTTCGTCGATGTCATCGAGATCGGCCGCCAGAACCGGCCCCACCTCTACGCTCTCCACCAGCGGCGCCCCCATCCACTGGTCGCGGCCGATCTGCGTTTCGAGGCGGTGGAGCGACTGGACATTCACGGCAATGTCCTCACCGCCTTGGACGAGGAGGCCCTCGCCCGCACAGCAGCGGAGATCGCCGCCGCCGCGCCCCAAAGTCTTGCTATCTGCTTCCTTCACAGCTTTCGAAATCCGCAGCATGAACGCCGCGCCGCGCAGATCTTGCGCAGCGCCTGTCCACACCTTTCCATCTCGCTCAGCAGCGACATTCTGCCCGAATACCGCGAGTATGAGCGCACCGCCACGACCGTCATCAACGCCTACCTGCTCCCGCTCGTAGGCAGCTATCTGGAACATCTTACCGACGCCTTGGCCGACGCCGGTGGCCAGCCAAGCGTTCCCATCAGGGTGATGCAGTCCAACGGCGGCGCCATCGGCGCCACCCAGGCCGCACGCGAACCGGCCCGCCTCGTCCTCAGCGGGCCGGCCGGCGGCGTCGTCGGCGCATTTCGACTGGCGCAGCTTGCCAGCGACGAGGGAATGCCACCAGCAACCGACCATACGTCCTCATCGCAAACTGACCGAAAACGGAACCAGCCAGGGCCGCGCATAATCACCTTTGACATGGGTGGCACCAGCTCCGACGTTGCGCTCTGCCCCGGTAGAGTACCGCGCACCACAGAGAGCGAAGTAGCCGGTTTGCCCTTGCGCTTGCCGGTCATCGACATTCACACCGTCGGCGCCGGCGGAGGCAGCCTGGCGCGGGTGGACGCAGGCGGCGGCCTGCGGGTCGGGCCGGAGAGCGCCGGCGCGGTGCCGGGTCCGGTCTGCTACGGACGCGGCGGTCAACAACCTACCGTCACCGACGCCAATCTGGTCCTGGGACGGCTGGATGCCGGTCAGTTTTTGGGCGGTAGCGGGGCCATGGCGCTCGATCTTGCCGCGGCGGAGGCCGCCTTGGTGGACTTGGGCGTTGGGCTGGGTGGGCTTTCCGTCCAGGAGGCGGCTCTGGGCGTGATCCGTGTCGCCAATGCCCGCATGGAACGGGCCCTGCGCCGCGTCTCGGTGGAGCGGGGCTACGACCCGCGCACCTTTACGCTTGTGCCCTTTGGCGGGGCCGGTCCGCTTCATGCCTGTGACCTGGCCGATGCGTTGGGTGCCCCCCGCATCCTCTTGCCCCCCAGCCCCGGCGTTCTCAGCGCCTTGGGGCTGCTGATCGCCGATGTCGTCCACGAATCCTCCCAGGCTCTGCTGATCGAGGCAGGCAGTCTGGCTGAGGAGCCTGCGCCTCTGCTGGAGAATATCGCGGCCCTGGAAGAGCAGGTGAAAACGGTGCTGGCCAGAGAGGGGGTCGCCGCGCCGGCGCTGGAAGCGTCTTTGGACATACGCTACCGAGGACAGAGTTACGAGCTGTCCGTTCCACTGGACTTGCTGGCGCCGACCTCGGTTCAGGCTTCGGAAGCTGTGCAGCAATCGATCGAGGCCTTTCACGCTGCCCACGCCGCCCGCTATGGGTATGCAATGCGCGCCGAAACGGTCGAAATCGTCACCTTGCGTTTACGTGGTACGGGCTCCGGCGCCGAATTGAATCTGCCGCACGAACAACTCGGCCCGCCCGACCCGGAGGCAGCGCACGTGGCCACCAAGCCGGTCTGGTTCGGTTCGGATGGCGCCCACACCACTGCCTGCTATGATCGTATTCGCTTGCGGCCCGGCCACCGTTTCGATGGCCCGGCTATCGTCTTCCAGTTCGACACTACCACCGTGGTGGCGCCTGGATGGTCGGCCAGCGTGGACCAGCGCCACAATCTCTTGCTGGCGCGCGCCGACAGCTGAAGCTGGTCTTGCAGCCTGGCTGTGTTATCATACGTTTCCAGTTTCCAGCGGGCTCTTCCAAGTAAAAAAAACTGGAAACCAATGACCTTTAACGAGAACCTTTTCGGAGTTGTGCGATGTTGACACCTTCTGCCCGGCAACGTCTTCTGCTCTTTCTGCTGCCCCTGGTTGTGGCCGCTCTTCTGCTCTGGATCCCGGTACGAAACGCGCTTGAGGTCGGCCTGCCCGACGCCGAAACCTTTACCGCCGACGTGCCGGAGGGCCATCACTGGGTCGCCTTCAACGTGCCCGAGGATGACACTTACGCCACCGAAGGAGCCGCGTTCTCCTTGGCCCTTGAATTCGAAACCTTGCAAGGGCAGGTCGACGCAGCCAACCGCACAGTCGTCTTCGATCTGGAAGCCAACGAAAGCGTGCATGAGTTGACCGTTCTCTGGCCCGATGGCAGAGAACAGCACTTCACCAACGTGGCGATCGATGAACGGCACGAACTGGTCTACCCCAAGACGATCAACGACGCCCTTGCCATGCAGTGGGCCTTGCGCGGCGCTTTCTTCCGCTTCTGGATCTGGACCGGCGTCGCCGTTCTGCTCGTTCTCTTCGGCCTGCGCGTTCTCTCCTGGGCCCAGGCCCAGGAGTCCCACGCCTGAAATACAGTGGCCAACCACTAACCACTAACCACTAACCACTAACCACTAACCACTAACCACTAACCACTAACCACTAATACTACAACCGCACTCTTGTTGGCCGAAGACCGAAAGAGTAAAAAGAGGCGCTGAAGTGGCTGCATTTGGGCCGTTTATGCAGTTCCGTGGTTGTTCAAAATGCGCTTTTGCACCCTCATTTTCGCCGGAAAAACTTCAGATTCGTGAATTGCGGTTGTAGTACTAACCACTAACCACTAACCACTAACCACTGGTTTTCCATGGCCCCCGATCCCATCACACTGGAGCTATACCGCCATCGCTTCAGCGGCATCGCCGAGGAGATGGGAATCACCCTGCAGCGCACAAGCTACTCCCCTAACATCAAAGAACGTCTCGACTTTTCCTGCGCGCTCTTTGACGCCTCCGGCCGGCTGGTCGCCCAGGCCGCCCACATTCCTGCCCACCTCGGCGCGATGCCCGACAGCGTCGCCGCCGCGCTCGCCGTCTTCGACGAGTGGCAGCCGGGCGATGTCGTCATCCTCAACGATCCCTATTTCGGCGGCTCCCACCTGCCCGACATAACCCTGGTCTCGCCCGTCTTCCTGGCCGACGCACACGGCGATCACCGAGCAGAGAACGACGAGGAAAGTGCGGCGAATAACATCTCTCACTCCTCCCAGTCAGCCGGTCCGCAGTTCTTCGCCGCCAGCCGCGCCCACCACGCCGATGTCGGCGGTATGTCGCCCGGCTCCCTGCCCCTGTCCACCGAGTTGTACCAGGAGGGCATCATCATCCCGCCACTAAAGCTCTACCAAGCGGGCGAACTGGTGGAAGCTTTGCTCGAACTGATCCTACGCAATGTGCGCACCCCAGACGAACGACGCGGCGATCTGGCGGCGCAGCGGGCGGCCCACGCCGTCGGTGACCGCCGCCTGCACGAACTGGCTGCCCGGCATGGCAACGACGAACTGCTGGCCTATGCCGGCCATCTACAGGAATACAGTGAGCGCTTGACCCGAGCGGCCATTCGCAGCTGGCCGCAGGGCAGCTTTACATTCGAGGATGCGATCGAGTCGGTCGTGGACGGGCACTCTACGCCTGCGCCTATCCGCGTGACCGCGACCATCGATGGCGAGACGGTGACCTTAAACTTCAGCGGCACATGCCCAAGCATTCACGGCTCCCTCAACGCCCCCCTCAGCGTAACCAGGTCGGCCTGCTATTACGTGGTGCGTTGCCTGGTGGGCGAGGACGTGCCGGTCAACGCCGGCTGTTTCGCGCCCGTGCAGGTAAACGCGCCGCCCGGCTGCCTCGTGAACGCCCGCCCGCCCGCAGCCGTAGCCGGCGGCAATGTCGAGACCTCCCAGCGCATCACCGATGCCGTTCTGGGCGCGCTCGCGCAGGCCCTGCCCGATCGCATCGCCGCGGCCGGCCAGGGCACGATGAATAACTGTACAATGGGAGGCGAAAACGCCGACGGCTCGCCTTGGACCTACTACGAGACGCTCGGCGGAGGAATGGGCGCGCACCCGCTCGGGGACGGCTTCAGCGGCGCGCACGTCCACATGAGCAACACCCTCAACACGCCGGTCGAGGCCCTCGAACTGGCCTACCCGTTGCGCCTCACCCGCTATCACCTGCGGCGGGGCAGCGGCGGCGCCGGCAAGCATCGCGGCGGCGAAGGCATCGTGCGCGAGTATGAAATCCTGCGGCCGACCACCGCCACCATCCTCAGCGAACGTCGCGCCATCGCCCCTTGGGGTCTCGCCGGCGGCTCTCCTGCCTCGCCGGGCCGCAATCTCCTGATAAACACTGACGGGACGGAGGAAGAGCTTTCCTCCAAAGTTACCCGCCGCCTTCAGCCCGGCCAGCGTCTGCGCATCGAAACGCCTGGCGGCGGCGGCTGGGGAGCAGCTTCGTCGTTTGAGATTCAGACAAAATGCGAACACAATGAGGAGCAAAGATAGCACATGACTTCTAGCCAATATCAGCCAACTCTGCAAGACAATGAGAGGTTCATTGCAGAGATGCTTCCCTTCGGAGATGACAGGTGGGTCTGCCATGAAGAGATCAGAGACGCATATAATGGGTGGATAAGGGCCAATCTGGGACGGACGAAAGACTCTTCATCTACGCATCTTTCTAATCTGCATGACCGAATCTTGATCCGCGTGGGCGTACAAAAAGAGGTACGCGGTTACTCCGTTTATAATGATGGCAGAAAAGAACGACAGCACTTCTTGGGAGTTGGTCTAATAGGACAGACAGGAACATCATTTCAACCCAGCCCCTGACAGCATGTTCCATTTTTCTGGGAAATACTGCATAGCTTTATTCTGAAGGCCCGTTTCCAAATCCTCTGGCAGCGATTCGAGTGAAAACGGCTCTGAGCGCCACTCTGCCCAATCAACAGGAGGGTAGTATTTCAACTGTCCACCAGATAATCCATACCATTCAAACAGGACGGCGTTTGTGTTCATGCCGACCAGTCTTCTTTTTTTCACCTCCCAGTGTAGTTGTGTAGGATCGGGTAGATGGATTGGATATTGAAACAGTTGATACATTCCGGATTTCTTGTCCCATTGAAGGGTAAGAAGGAAGCTACTTGAAGTATCAATTGTCCCCCCATTCTCAATCCCAACGCTGCTATGCCATCCTTCAACTTTATCGATCAGAATAGAACCAATTTGTTCGGAGTACATATGATAGGATTCCTGTGTAATCCCCCACTCCTTGATCGCATCCCAGAATTCTCCAGAGGCGTTTGAAAGTTCGATAGTTACACGGCTTTTGCGTTGCGCTTCACCCAGAGTGCCCCTCATTTTGCAGGATATTCCTAAAGGATCTCTTCCATGTCCCCTTTCGATCAAGACGTCATATATCCATTTGTTTTCAAGAGTAGAACCGCCAAAGACCGCGGCAACTGTACGCTCGAAGTCCCGCCAGCCTGGAAGCGTAAAGCCTTCCCTGACAAGCATCCCGCTGCCATCTTGATAGGTACTTAGTACCAGCCTGAACTTCTCAATCTCTGTTGCAGAAGGAGGTCGATCAACGAAGGGAATATGCATTACTCATTTCCAGCGGGTGAGTCTGTAACATCTAAGTCAAGGTCATCCCTAAGCAATATGTCTGTGGATACATCAAACAGCTGTGATACCATCATGACAAGCTGTATCGATGGTGGCTTGCGGCCGAGTTCCACTTCATTAATGTAGCTATGACTGACATACCCCAATTGTTCTGAGAGCCTTTTGAGAGTTATTTTATGCCGCAGTCGTATTCTGCGTAGCTTTTCTCCAAAACGATTTGCGCTTTTCATTCGATTTGCTACATTGTGGCTGTAAAGGTATACTCTGGATCTAATGAAACATATGTTCAGGGCTTGACTTCTGATTTCATAGATGCTATAATGTCTCTATAAGAGACATTCGAAATTGAGAGGTGTCGGAATGAGTCTTCCTAAGCACAAAATGCTCAATAGTCCTATTCGTTGGGTCGGAGGAAAATCGCGCTTGCGTAAACATATTATTCCGCTGATTCCGCAACATACTTGCTATGTCGAGCCTTTTGCAGGCGCAGGCTGGGTACTGTTCGGGAAGACGCGGAGTCGGGTTGAGGTTTTGAACGATATCGATCAAGAATTGGTGAATTTCTTTGACGTACTCAAAATGCAGCTAGAAGAGTTAATTAAGAGTTTTGAGTGGGAGATCGTCTCACGCGCAAAATTTGAGCTCTTGGCTGATCAGGATGTTGAGAATCTCTCTAAGGTGGAACGTGCCCATCGCTTTTATTACATATTAATGGCTGGCTGGGGTGGAGAACTTAACTATCCGCGTTTTCAAACGAGTGTCTCAGATGGAGGGCATGGGAATCGACTCATTGGAGCACTCAGGCACCTTGAAAATCGAATGCGGCCTGTTCATGACCGACTACAAACGGTAATTATTGAGAACTTGCCTTGGGAAAAATGTATAGATCGCTACGATCGTAAGAACACATTTATGTACATCGATCCCCCTTATCCTCAAAACGGTTGTAATTATAAGCACAATATGCAAGATTGGGAAGATCATCGTCGCCTGGCAAATCGATTGTTCACGACAGAATGCAAGTGGATACTCTCTTCCTACGACATTCCTGAAGTGCGAGAGATGTATGAAGGTCTCTCCATTCGCACAATTCAGTCATTCTCTGGGATGAAAAAAAAGAAAAACGGCTCTGATCGAGTTGTAAATCAAGAAGTTGTGATTGCGAATTATGATTTCGAATCATCGGAAATTTTGGATAGCGAATATCAGCCTACAATTGCCCAGCAGCAGCTATTGCAGTTGAGACAGTCCCGCGCGCAGGACTATACTCCTACCGCTCCAACTTCCACGCCACCACCAGACTCATCAGACTGATCGCCGCAACACCCCCGAATACCCACTGGTAGGCCTCTGCCGGCCCCGGCGCGAACAGTAGTGACTGCTGCAGCGCCACTCCTGCAATCGTCGCGCCGACGACCCCGCCGCCAAATCGCGCCGTGCTGTATAACCCGGCCGCGGACCCGCTCTCTTCCGTCGGGATCTCCTCCATCGCCGCCCGATGAAGCGCAGCCATCGCCAGCCCGCCGCCCAACGACTGCGTCAGCATCAGCGCCGCCGCGCCCAGCAGCGGCAAGGGGAACAAAGCCAGGCCGGCCAGCGCACTGATCATCACCGCGAAACTGCCTCCCACAAGCCAGCGGCAGTGTACCCGGTCCGACAACTGACCTCCCAATTGGGTTGTGGCAAAGATCGCGCCGGAAAAGATCGTTGTGAAAATGCCCAGTTCGATCGCATCCAACCCGTATACATCGGTCAGAAAGAGCACGTTCAGAAACATGGCCGTGTGCATGATCACCATACGACAACCAGCCGCCAGCGAGGCAACCCCGAAATTCTTGCGCCGATAGAGAGAGAAATTGACAAGGGGTCGAGGTATCCGGCCCTCCCGCCGCCAGAACAGCAGCCCGAGACCGACCGCCGCCGCCAGCAACCGCCAATCGCGCAGCGGTTCGACACCGGTTATCGTGCGGCTTGAGAGGTAAAATGTGGCACAGAGCAGCGCGCCGCCCAGTAAGGCCGCGCCCAGCCAGTCGAACGCCTGCAGTCCTTCCCCGAGAATGGGGCGCTGCGACGGCACCCGCCGGTACGCCACCCATAGGGCTATGAGCGCAACCAGCAGGCTCGGCAGGAAGACGTAGTTCCAGCCAAAATGATCGACCGCAAACCCGCCCAACAACGGTCCCAACGTCGACGCGCCTGGCGCGACCGAGCTCCACGTCCCCATCGCCTTGCCCCGCTGCGCCGCCGGAAAACGCTCCGCGATGATGGCAATGCAAAGGGGGTAGTAGCCGGCCGTGCCCATCCCTTGCAGAACGCGGCCGATCAGGAGTTGTGGCAGGCTTCCCGCCAACAGACAGATCACGGAGCCGGCGAAAAAGAAGACAATTCCGCTCTGGAACAGACGCGCCTTGCCCAGGCTGTCCCCCAGTTTGCCGTACAGCGGCATGAAGATAACAAACGGCAAACTGTAAGCCGCCAACAGCCAGGCCGTCATGTCCGCCTCCACCGCGAACGTATCCCGAACCGTCGGCAGGGCCACGCCGAACATCGACATATTCATCGTCGCCATGCCGACCGGTATCATCAGGGCGATCAGCAGACCCCACTGCGACCGCGTCGCGGCGGCTGCTGGCGTGGATTCATTCGATTTCATAAAGGGGCATTTCCGTAGTGGGCAGAATCTGTCTATCTTACACTTAAATCGCCCCCTCAACGAAATCAAATCAGACGATTTCCGCTCCCACAAGCGGACACTCGGCCCCGGCCCGGTCTGCGGATCACCCGGAACGCCGCCAACGATTTCCGGTACAGTCTTCCTCACAAAGCCGAAACTCTCTCCACTTTGGACCGAATCCGGCCACCCTTTCTGATAGGCAATTCCCCCGTTTTCGGGTATGATCACGATGTGGTTGGGGCCTCCCCCAAAGCCCTGCATCTGATCCCCGGCTCGCGCAGATGTCAACCCAACCATACGCGGCCTTCGGGTTCAATGCGTTACGATTTCTCTGCCTCAGCGCGCAGCCAATAATCTAGTATTCACCTCACCAGGAGACACCTGATGACCGAACGCTCCTTTACACCGGTCGAAGTGCCGCAGCACATTCTGGACCGATTCAAAAAACTGCCGGTAGCGACCGTATGGCATACCGTCCATCGCTATGCCGGCGTGCCTCTGCCCTATATGCAGGATGTGCGTCTCTGCACGCCGGGTCAGACTCTGGCCGCGCGGGCCCGCACCCTGCGCTATCTGCCGCCCCGCCCAGACTTGCAGGTCGAGGTGCAGATCGGCGAAAATTCGCCGGAGTACAAGGCGATGGGCCGCTGCGGACCCGGTGACGTACTCGTGTGCGATGTAATGGGCGATGCCAGGCCCTGCATCTTCGGCGATGTCAAGGCACTGCAGCTCAAGATGACCAATGCCGACGGCGTCGTTACCGACGGCGGCATCCGCGACCTCGATATCATGGTGCAAGAAGAGTACGGCCTCATCATCTACGCCCGCGATCGGACACCTCTCGGCGGCGTCCCTTACGCCATCCCGGCGCAGGAAAATGTCGACGTCCAGTGTGGCGGCGCCCTCGTGCGGCCCGGCGATGTCCTGGTCGGCGATGCCGACGGCGTCGTGGTAGTGCCGTCCTGGTTCGCAGAGGAGTGCGTCGAACTGACCGAGGTGCATGAGGACGCCGAGAATATGATCAAGGATCGGATCCTGGCCGAAGGCGTGGTGCCCGGCAAGTACTACCCCCCAGGGCCGGAAACCTTCGAGAAGGTGCGTGCCGCCCGCAAACAAACGCAAGCATAGTTGAAACCAATTCAGTCTCGGGCAGTTTGGTTGGCTGCCCTCGCCTGCTCCGCTACACTTGGTGGACGTTTCGCCTGTTTTCGCGTATGATCATGCAACTGCAGCGGCCAACAGGCACCTGCTAAGTTCTGCACGATTCAACGTCCACCGATTCTCCGGAGATGCCCGATGACTGAACGCTCCTTTACACCGGTCGAAGTGCCGCAGTCGATCCTGGATCGCTTCAAAGAGCTGCCCGTAGCCACGGTATGGCACACTGTCCATAGCTATGCCGGCGTGCCCCTTCCCTTTATGGAAAATGTGCGCCCATTCACCCCCGGCAAACGTCTGGCCGCCCGCGCCCGCACCATGCGCTACCTGCCGCCCCGTCCCGACCTGGCCGCAGATACACCGAGCGGCGAGGTCGCCATCGATTACAGGGCCATGTCCCGCTGCGGCCCCGGTGACGTTCTTGTCGTCGATATTATGGGCAATGCCAGCCCCGCCGTCTTCGGCGATGTCAAGGCCCTGCAGATGAAGATGAACAATGCCGACGGCGTCGTATGCGACGGCGGCATCCGCGACCTCGACATCATGCTCCAGGAAGAATACGGCCTGATCATCTACGCCCGTGATCGAACGCCCTACGGTGGCGGACCTTGGGCGTTCCCGGCAGAGGAAAACGGCGACATTCAGTGCGGCGGCGCGCTGGTCCGGCCCGGTGATGTTCTGGTCGGTGACAATGACGGCGTCGTCGTCGTTCCCTCCTGGTTCGCCGAGGAATGTGTCGAACTGACCGAAGTGCATGAGACCGCGGAGGCGCTGGCCAAGGAGCGGATCCTGGCCGAAGGGGTCGTGCCCGGCAGGCACTATCCCCCAGCGCCGGCGTTAATGGAGCAGGCGCGCGCCGCGCTCAAGCAGGCGAAACGGTAACTACTTGCTGGCAAGACTATCCTTGGAGGGGGCGCCTTTCGGGCTCGCCCCCCTCGCACAAGAACGGGCCAACAGCCCTGCCTGCGCTGGGATGATGCGGGAAAAGCATGAAAAGGAGCGGATGATGGCGACCTTGGTGATGGAACGAACTGGCAGCGCAGACGTCTCGCCTGCGGACGAGGCCGAAACAGCCCCGTCAGAAATGCCTGGGGATCAGACCGGCACGCGACAGCGCATTATCGACTGCGACGTGCATCACGAACCTCCCAACGTGGAGGTTCTCTTCCCCTACCTGCCGCGCCAGTATGTGGAACAGATCAAAGATTTCGGCTTGATGGCTCCCAGCTTGCCCTATACAAACATGCCGGGAGGCCACGCCCGCCAGGACCTGTGGGAGGGCACTGAGGGGGAGCCCGACCCGGCAACCGTCCCTGAAGTCTGTAGCAAGAAGCATCTGGACCACTACGGCATCGACATGGCCGTCCTCACCGGCGCCGGCGGGCCATACAGTATGGCCGTGAATCCCACCGTCGATTACGCTGCCGCCTACTGCCGCGCCTACAACGATTGGACGCTGAATGAGTGGGTGGCCAAGGACGACCGTCTGCGCGCTTCCATTCACATTGCGCCCGCCGACCCCCAGCAGGCGGCCGCGGAGATCGACCGCCTCGGCGATCACCCCGGCGTGGCCCAGGTGCTGATGCCCGCCGGCAGCCTGCATCCGTTCGGCAATCGCATCTATCACCCCATCTACGAAGCCTGTGAGCGCAACGGACTGCCCATGTGCGTCCACTTCGGCGGCGAGGGCGCCGGCTTCGCCGCGCCGCCCACCGCGGCCGGCTACCCCACCTACTATCTGGAGATGCGCATGGCCCGCCCGCAGATCGCGATGGCCCATACCGCCAGCCTGATCTGCGAGGGCGTCTTCGAAAAGTTCCCCAGCTTCAAATTCCTCTTCGTCGAGCTTGACGTTTTCTGGGTGCCCGGTCTGATGTGGCACATGGACGCCGACTGGAAGAGCCTGCGCGACTACACGCCCTGGATCAAGCGGCTGCCCAGCGAATACCTGCGCCAGCACATCCGCTTCGGCACCCAGCCCTTCCCCAACGCGCCCGACCGCAAGGCGCTCGACACCTTCCTCGACTGGCTCCACGCCGACGAGGTGATGGTCTTCGCCAGCGACTATCCCCACTGGGATTGGGAGGAGCCGCGCGGCTTCATGCGCGGACTCGATAAGAAGCTGCGCGCTCACGTGATGTACGACACTGCGGCCGAGCTGTACGGTATCGACTGATGCCTGCGCACATAATCGCAACCGCCGATGAGATCCCGCCCGGCGGCCGCAAGATCGTGACCGTCAACGGGCGGGAGATCGGCGTCTTCAATCTCGGCGGCCACTACTACGCCCTCCGCAACATCTGCCCCCACAAGACGGGGCCGCTCTGCCGCGGCCGCCTGCGCCCCCTCGTCCTCCCCGACGGCCTCACCGGCATGACCTACACCCGCGAGGGCGAAATCATCAAATGCCCCTGGCACCAGTGGGAGTTCGACATCAAAACCGGCCACGCCCTCTACGACCCCAAACTCCGCGTCCGAACCTACCGCGTGGATGTGGAGGATGACCAGGTAGTGTTGTACGCGTGAAATTGGCGGGGTTCCGCCTTCCTGATAGGATGGGTCGGCAATACCCTTTTCAAGTTCTGCCGCTCTTACCCACCTTCTAACTTAGTACCTGATGTTACGCAGTCGATGACGCGTTAGGTAGAATAAGGTCAGGAGGTGAGACATGAAGTTCAAACTCTTTGACCTGTATTCGGACTATCTACTGAGTTCATTTTCGGCAACGACAGCGACAGGTATGTCGGCGTTGATGGACAAGGCGATCAGCCACGACCAAGTCAGTCGCATGCTCAACCGACGACGACTGGAGCCGGCAGACTGGTGGCAGATGGTCAAGCCCTCTGTACGCAGCATGCAAGGTGAGGAAGGTGTCATCACGATTGACGACAGCATTGTCGAAAAGCCCTACACCGATGAAAACGAACTGATCTGTTGGCACTACGACCATGCGCAAGGACGGATGGTCAAGGGCATCAACTTTATCACCGCTTTGTACACGGTGGGCGAGGTCTCGTTGCCGGTGACCTATCGCTTGGTATCCAAGACCGAATCGTACCTTGACAAGCAGGGGAAGATGAAACGACGCAGTGCGGTGACCAAGAACGAGCATTATCGCGCCATGCTGCAAAACTGTGTGCGTAACCGGATTCCCTTCCGCTATGTGCTCAATGACATCTGGTTTGCTGCGGCTGAGAACATGAGCTATATCAAACTCAAGTTAGACAAGGAGTTTATCATGGCGCTCAAGACCAATCGCAAAATCGCCCTTTGCCAACAAGACAAACTACATGGTCGCTATCACCGACTGAACCAACTCGACTTGCCAGAAAACACAGTGACCGTCATCTATCTGGAACAGGTATCTTTCCCCCTCTATCTGCTCCGTCAGACCTGCACAAACGCAGATGGCTCGACCGCTGTGCGCTATCTGGTGACCAGTGATTCCGCCCTGACAGCTGACCAACTCATCACAATCTACCAGAAACGGTGGAAAGTGGAGGAGTATCATCGCTCTCTCAAACAGAACGCTTCCCTCGCCAAATCACCGACCCGCACACCAACCACGCAAACCAATCATTTCGTGGCTGCTCTCTGGACCTTCACCAAGCTGGAGTTGCTCAAGGTGCGCACCAACAAGAACCACTATGCGCTCAAGACCCACTTGTATCTCTCGGCCCTGCAACAGGCTTTCGAGGCCTTGTGCCAGTTGGAACCAGTGCGTCTTGACGCCCCGACTGCGTAACATGAGTTAGTACGTTTGAGTGAGGCCTAAGCAGTTTCCTAGGTGCTTGGTCTAGGGAAACTGCCCATCCTCTTGCAAGACGCTCGAAACGTAACCTTTATCCCCCATATTGGAGCTTTCCATGGACGCGGAGAGAATCGCTCTCTATAAGGACATTGAGCAGGCGCGCAACTCGAAAGTGCTTGTATACTTCACAGGAGATCGGCGCGACCTTGAAACCAGAATGGCCTCTGAAGTACTCGACTTATTCGTTCACCATCTCGACATTATCAAAGTTGTCGACAAGATTTCCCTGATACTCTATACAAGAGGCGGTGAGACCCTTTCTGCGTGGAGTCTCGCCAATCTTCTCCGCACATTCTGTGATGAACTTGAAATCATTATTCCGGCGAAGTGCCATAGTGCAGGGACACTACTCTGCCTTGGAGCCGATAACTTGGAAATGACCAAACAGGCCACGTTGGGCCCTATTGACCCTAGTGTGACTACTCCTCTAAATCCTCAACTGCCCGGAGGTGAACCGGCAGCAAGGGTACCTGTAAGCGTGGAAGATGTGACTGCCTTCCTCGAACAGGCGCGCGAGGCGTTGGGTCATGAGCCGATCGCTCAGATATTTGAAAGTCTTACGCAGGAAGTTCATCCTCTCGTACTTGGACATACCTATCGAATTCGCTCACAGATCCGTATGCTCGG
Organism: Caldilineaceae bacterium; assembly: GCA_965221345.1. Taxonomy (GTDB): domain Bacteria; phylum Chloroflexota; class Anaerolineae; order Caldilineales; family Caldilineaceae; genus Bin5. The sequence continues at coordinate 602,748 of CBDCSD010000002.1, read as the reverse complement.
ACGGCGTCTCCTGTCCAATCATATGGACAGACAGGAAGATATAGACAAGATTCTTGACTTTCTTTGCAGTGAATCAGGGAGCCACGACTATACAGTCTATCGCCGCGAGGCTCGGGAACTCCTCGGGCTTCCTATTGAAACGCCTTCATGGGAATTCTACTACCTCATAAAGGAGTTGTATGATAACATTGCCGAAGAATTGGAACTTACTACTCCTTTTGAAGTGAACTCTGTTTTGGGGAGCCAGGACCGTGCCAGTTACACATTTCAGCGTGCTTTGATTGAAAGCATGTCAGGGGGCTCTCACAGATATGTCAGCGAAGGAGAGGTAGTGCGTCAGAGAGTCGAGGTTCAACCGGGCTTAATTGGCGACGCGATAGGTGATCAACGGCAGTTTGAAGGGTGGAGGTTCTATGATGCCGAAGACGCATAGCAGCCGAAACACTACCAAGCATATCCCATCACCAACGGGCATGGCTCCAGCGATCTCGCAAGGTACAGCCGCCACAGACAACCTGTCTGCGATGATGAAGAACACAGTCGTCGTAATAAACGTACGAAAGGCCGACGCACTTCCTCGCAAATCTCTGGACAGGGGAACAGCAGCCGATCCACGAAATTCCTGACTCATCACGCGAAGTATTGCAGGGCTCTCTTCCTCAGCGAAATCCCGCACGAAAAACGCGCCAGCCTCACCGCCTTCCCTCTAACAGACTGGAGTCGCGCAGCGAGGCATAGCGCTTTTCAAGTGCCGCGATCTTCCAAGACCCTAAAACTCCCCCTCTCTCACCTTCCCCTTACCCAGCCTCTTCACCACCTTCGGCTCTACCGGCTCATTATCCGCCAGCATCCCCTCACCCTTCTTCAGCTTTTTCACCGCAACACTGTCCAGTCCCGCCAACTCCTGCGCGCCCTCTAACGCCTTCAGGTCACCGCCGTAATAGTCGAACCACGGCAGACCCGCCGCCGTATATCCCCTTGCCGTTGGCGGCTTGCTCGGCGGCCTTGCGCCAGTAACACTAAGAAACTGCACACTGTTCAGAATATGCACGTAACAACGGGAGCGCACCGTCGTGTCCCACGCCTCAATGCCGTAATCGTCCTCGTATATCTCCTGGCGCATGAGACCACCGGGAGCTAGTCCCATCTCAGCGGGTGGGGAGGAGACACGTAGCGGGGCATAAGCAATAGGCATGTACTCTTCTTCTTCCACCTCGTAATAGGATGCTTTAATAGGATAGACCACAATCTGAAGCCCGCCGTGCTCCGCCTCCCCAGTCAACTGCTCCTCGGCCGTGTAACCTTCGCCCAGGGGCATGGCCACAAACTGCCGGATCATCCCCTTCATCACACTGAATCCGTCCAACCAAGGCTGATCGGGAATGACGACATAGTCTTGGGGCTCGCCTGAAAGCTCGTTCTCCCAGCTCTCACCCGTCACCGCATTGATCTTGCCGGCCGCCACCTTCACCGCCATCGGATACGAACCGTCAAAATCGAGCCACAGCGCTTCGGCCTGGTACATCGGCAGGAAGACGCCTCCGTGCGCGCCCCAAGTAGCCGGCACACTGTCACCATAGTCGTCCACTAGATTGAGGGGAAACTCTCCAAGGCCCGGCGGCAACGAATAGTCCCGGTTATCGTCCGGTATGCGCAATGTGCGCTGGAACGAGATCCGGCACTCGGCATCCTTATGTACCTCCGGAAATCGAAAAATCAGTTGATCTCTTTTCAGTTCAATCATTGCTGGAACCTCCTGGGTCCTTTCTGTTTGTAACACCGGCCCTTACCAATCTCCGTCTCTTATCTCGCGGGCGACGCTCTGAATCGCGTGATCGGGTGCATCTTTCAGTTGCCGGAGCAGGTCGGCGAATAGCTGCGGCCGGTGTAGGATGATGTGTTGAAGGTCGCTGGAGACTTTGCCCGCCATGGCGAGCAAGAGGTCAGGGTCTTCGCCCAACTCCTGGGCCAAGCGGGTGATGGCGGCCTCCGAAGGGGGCGCGACATGGTCTCGCTCGATTTTGCTCAAGTAGGACGGTTCGACACCGATGCGCTGAGCTACCTGGCGCACAGAGTAAGAACGGTCTTCCTTGAACCACTTTTCGCGTACTGTACGGATATACTTGCCGAATGTCATGTGTACTACATAGTACACAATCTTCCGGCAATTGTCAAGAGGGTAATTTCAATTCCGTGGAATCTGATGTTTGAGCTACACCAAATGGGGAAGGAATTAAACAGAGTGGATGGCTGCGTCCAGTCGTCTCGGCTGTAGCGCAGGGTTGACCAATAGAGCAGTGTCCCAAGGAGCTTCTATCCTCACGCCTCCTTCTCCTCCGCCCGCGCCTCGTGCAGCGCACCCAGCCGCAGCAACTGCGGCGACAGCGCCGCCGCGCCGGTCACAACCAGGATCGTCCCAATCCCCCCACTCACCACCGAAATCACCGGCCCGAAATAATGCGCCACCAGCCCCGACTCAAAGCCGCCCAGCTCATTCGACGCCCCGATGAAAATCCCGCTCACCGCCGACACACGCCCCCGCATCCGGTCCGGCGTCAGCAGTTGTGTCAGCGTCTGCCGCACCACCATGCTGATATTGTCCAGCGCCCCCGTCAGAAATAGCATCACCCACGAAAGCGCGAAATTCTGCGAAAAGCCGAAAACAATCGTCGCCACGCCGAACCCGGCCACCGCCAGCAGCAGCCCCCGCCCCGCCCGCTTCATCGGCGGCAGATAGACCATCGCCACAGCCATCAAAAATGCCCCGACCGCCGGCGCCGCACGCAAGTACCCGAACCCCTTCGGCCCCACGTTCAAAATATCCTCGGCAAAGATCGGCAGCAGGTAGACCGCCCCGCCCAGTAGCACCGCAAACAGGTCCAGCGCCATGATTGCGAACAATATTCGTTTGTCCCACACAAAACTGATCCCGCCAAGCAGCGTCTTCCAGTTGGCCGGCTCCGGCTTCTCGTCCGTCGGTCGAAATTGGATGCGGGTAAGGATAAACGCCAGCCACATCGAACCCGCTGCAGCCACAAAATACGCACTCTGTACGCTGACGGCAACCACGATGCCGCCCAGCGCCGGCCCCACCACCGACGCAATATGCATCAGGCTCATGTTCCACGTCACCGCGTTCGGAAAAACCTCCGCCGGCACCAGCTGCGGCAGCAACGCCGTCCGCGCCGGACGTCCCACCGTCATCATGCTGGCGTCCAGGAAGAGCAGCGCATACATCCATCCCACCGGACCTTCCGTGATCGAGAATGCAGCCAGCGCCAGCGATGTTACCGTCATCCCCAGCAAGCTGATGATCGACAACCGCCGCCGTTCATAACGGTCCGCCAACAGACCCGCCGGCAGCGCCAAGACCATCAGCGGCAGCGCCTGCGCCAGTCCCACCAACCCCAGCGAGAGAGCCTCTCCCGTGCGCTGGTAAATCTCCCAGGCAATCGCGATACTCTGAATATAGGTCGCCATCCGCGCCACCACCCAGCCGATCACGTAAAGGCGGTAGTCGCGTATGCGAAATGCTGCGTAGGGGTCGTGCGAGCGGGACAAAGAAAATGCTCCGGTGGACGAGTGGGCAGGCTTCCATTTAACGTCAATACGCCTGACTTGTCCAACCGGACACTGGGCACGCGGTCAACCTGCCCGAGCTTCCAGGAGCGGCCATGCCCTTAAGTCTGACGGTAGCGGGCTAGCGCAAAGGCGGCGATATCAACTGCGCTATCGGTGTCTACAGATGACCATATCGGGCACATTGATAGGATGCCCGCGTTCCCTCGATTTCGCCTATCTCTCCCGCTGCGTGAGGCTGCATTTGTCGTAAACGAACTCTGGGTCGAGGTCAGCGCCGGACGCCCAGGCTATAGTGTCAAAAGACACATGAACCGTTTCAAAGATTTCCGGGTCTTTGATTTCTTTGAAAACACCGAATTCCAAGTATGGCTTCATATCCAGTAGCCCGGCCTCCCCATTCTCAAAGGCTACTGACAGTGTATAATCCTCTTCACACGCGACAGAAACAACGGCAGGATACATTGAACTTGTCTCACCGCAACGGTGGAATTCTGAATGGTTCCTCCCCATTCATGACGAGTGCCCAATCTGCCAAGAGATCCTCCTGGTGAAGCTCTGCCCATGCCAGAACCAACTTGGTTTGTCTTCTTGGTAGCTGGCCCTCCATAATTTCACAAGTGCGAATGTCAACTTTCGCGCTGTGCTCAGAGTAATAGACGTGAAAGTGTGGAGGGGGATGCTCTTTAGGCGCATAATACATCCTGACTATGATGCCATAGAACATCGATATCGTAGGCATACCAAAATTCCTGAGAGATGGGTCTTAACTAGGGTACATGACTCTTACTACCTCTGGTCGTTTACACCGAATGAAAGCTAGATGCCTGCAGTTATAAGATTGACATCCCCAAGTCTGGGGCGTATCCACCGGTTCCTGTCATTCGGTATGCAACCATTCGGCAGTAATACGTGATTCCCTACAAGACCAGTCGGAAAACGGGAGGTGTGAGCCCATGAACATCGAACTGCTTGATTTGGTCGCCCTCACATGCGACCTGCCTGAATACAATCTCAGCCGCGGGCAATTCGGCACAGTAGTTGAGATCCTTGCCGACGGCGAAGCGTATGAAGTTGAATTCAGCGCGCCAGACGGAAGCACACTTGAGTCCCTCGGTCTGCGCCCAGATCAGATCACGATACGCCGCCATAAACTCGTGAGATCCAAGTCTACGCCCGCCGCACGCTAATCAATAGCATAAAGTGGTCATAGCGGTTACTAACCACTAACCACTGCCGTTCACCCGCTCCCCCCAATCATCACCCCGTCCACTCGAATCGTCGGCGACCCCATCGCGCCCATCATCGGCACAAAGGTCAAGTCGTTCCCAATCGCCTTGATATTGTGCAGCAACTCCTGCATCGGCAAAGCGATCGTCACCTCGTTGACAGGATGGCTCATTTCCCCGTTCTCGATCCAGTAGCCCTTCGCCGAAATCGAATAATCGCCGCTGATCGGGTTGATGCTGGCCGTATTCATCACGCTCTCCACATACAGTCCCTGTTCCACCCCGCCGATCACTTCCTCTGGAGTCTCGTGGCCGGGTTGGAAGTAGAAGTTGCTGGCGTCCAGCGTCGGCATCGATGCGTGGGAACTGCGGCCGGCGTTGCCCGTGGAACTCGCCGTGCCGTCGCGTGTGGCCGTGTAGTGGTCATACAAGGCCGTCTGCAAGACCCCTTCATCAATCAGCCGCGTTGCCGCGGTGGGTACGCCTTCGTCGTCGAACGGGCGCGTGGCGATCCCGCCGGGCAGCCGCCCGTTGTCCAGCACCGAGACCATATCCGCCGCGACAGTCTGGCCAATCTTGCCCTCGAGAAAAGAACGGTTGCGCTGCATCGCGTCCGCGCCCAGCGCCCGCGAGAGCGCGCCCAGCACGCTCGTCGCCGCCATCGGCGAATAAACCACCGACGCCCTCTGTGTTGGCACCGGCTTGCCGCCCAACATGCCGACCGCCTTGCGGGCCGCGTCTGTACCGATCCCGGTCGGCATAAAGTCGGCCAGCCGCGAGCCAAAGTCGAAGCCGAACGCCATCGAACGATCATTCTCGTCCGCCGCCATTGCCATCACAAAGCCGCCAATGAAACTCTTGTCGTAACTGCCGGCGATGCCCTTCGAGTTGGCAATCGCCACACTCCCGTACTGGCTCATCAGCGTGCAGCGATTGGTCAGCACGACGCGTTCATCGTAGCGAAACGCGGCCTTCTCAATCCGTTTGGCCATCTCAACTTTGCGTCCGATCGGCAGGTCTACGATTGCCTGATCATAAACGTCCAGATCATCGTCCGGAATCGGTTGCGGCTCCGGCAGCGAGCGGAATTCATCGCCGTCCGCGACCTCGGCCAGCGCGACGGCCGCATCGATTGTCTTCCCGATGCTGCTAGTCCCGAAATCAGACGTGTAAGCATATCCCATCCTGCCGTCCACGATCACCCGCACGCCCAGCCCTTTCGAGCCCGCCTGCGAAAGCTTCTCCACATCTCCCCGATCAACATTGACTGACGTATTCTGCCCGACACTGATATAGGCTTCCGCCTCGACACCCCGCTCGACCGCCTGGGATACAACATCCCGGGCAAATTCAAGATAGTCCACGTGTATACTCCTCGTCTCGCCCCTAGAGGCGCAGGCTGATCTGATGTCTCAAAATACTAACCACCGACCACTGACCACTGACCACTGACCACTGCCGTTCACTCAGTTCCGCCAACGGTCAGCTTCGGCACGCGCACGGTCGGCTGGCCGACGCTGACCCGCGCCCACTGCCCCTTGCCGCACATGCCCCGCCCTGGATCCAGTGACATATCTGTGCCGATCATGTCGATTTGACGCAGCGTTTCCGGCCCGTTCCCGACCAGCGTAGCGCCCCGCACCGGCTCAGTAAGCTTGCCGTCCTCGATCAGCCAGCCCTCAGTGACCGTGAAAACGTAATCCCCGCGGCCGATTTCCACTTGGCCGCCGCCCAGTTTCTTGGCATACAGCCCCTTTTTCACCGAGCGGATGATCTCCTCCGGGTCGTGCGGGCCGGCCTCGATATAGGTGTTCGTCATCCTCGGCATCGGCATGTGGCGGAACGACTGGCGCCGTCCATTCCCCGTCGACTCTCGGCCAGCGCGCCGCGCTTCAGTCAGATCCCACATATACTCCTTCAGAATCCCGTTCTCGATCAGCACGGTCCGGTTGGTCGGCGCACCCTCGTCATCGAAGCGCATCGTCCCCCGCCGGCCCGGGATCGTGCCGTCGTCATAAGCAGTCAGGAAATCCGGCCCCACCTTCTCGCCTACCAGCCCCGTATAGGCCGATGCCCCCTTCGTGATAAAGTCGGCCTCCATACAGTGGCCGCAGGCCTCATGGAAGAGCACGCCCCCCCAGCCGTTGGTGATCACGACCGGCATCTCGCCGGCCGGCGCTGGCCTCGCGTCCAACATCAGCAGCGCCGTGTCTGCCGCTTCCGGCATCATCGCCACCGGGTCGCGGTCGTCAAAAAACTCCAGCCCGACCTGGCCGCCCACCCCCGTCGCGCTGGACTGGCGCACGTCACCCTTCTGTGCCGCCACCTGCCCGCGGAATTCCAAAAAGGAGCGGTCATCCTCCGCCCAGACGCCGTCGGAATTGTAAACCCAGACCCGACGCCGCGACTCGGTATACCCGCACTGCACGCTGACGACGTGCGGGCTGTGCCGCCGCGTCACCTCGTCCATCTGCCGCAGAATACCGGCCTTGTCCTGGATCGACATCTGCTCGAACGGGCGCTCGATCCTGGACATGACCTTGCTCTCACGCTTTGTCAGATCGGCGCACACCTGCGCATTGTTTGCGTTCCGTGCCGCGGCCGACGCCACCGCGGCGGCCTCCATCAGCGACTCCTCGGTGAGATCGTCGGTGTAGGCATAAGCCGCGTTATTGCCGTAAAAAACGCGCACGCCCCCGCCGATGTCGTTGCCCTGCGTTGCATTCTCCAGACGGCCCTCGTCCAGGGTCAGGGAAAGACTCTCTTTGTTTTCCAGATAGATTTCTGCCAGGTCGCCGCCGTTCGCAAGCGCGGCGTCCAATACCCGGCGCATTGATTCAGTAGGAAGCATAAGTTCTCCTGTCATTACAGCTTATGTGGCCCGTGAACTGGGCTTAACTGGAAGCCTGATTCAGCCGCTGCACATCCTCTTCATCCAACGCCAGCGTCAGCGCCTCCAGATTCTGTCGCAAATGGTCGCGGTTCGTCGACATCGGTATCGTCACCACCTGCGGCTGCCGCGTCAGCCAGCGAATCGCAACCTGTGCCGCGGTTGCGCCATGCTTACTGGCAACCGCCTGCACCGTTTCGTTCTGCATCACCCCATCCTTTAAGGGCGAATACGCGGTCAGGACGATATTGTTCTCCTGGCAGTAGCGCAGCAACCCGTCCTGCTCCGGCGCGCGCGTGTAAAGATTGTAGCGCACCTGGTTGGTCACAACCGGCGTCTCGCACAGCTCCTGCGCTTCCCGCAGCAGCGCAACATCAAAATTGCTCACCCCGACCCGCTTCACCCGCCCCTCCGCCACCACCCGGTTGAGTGCCCTGAAAGATTCTTCCAGCGGTACATCCGGATTGGGCCAGTGGATGAGGTAAAGATCGGCATGATCCGTCTGCAAATGTTCCAGGCTGCGGTCCAGCGCCCGTAACAGATCGTCGTAGCGTACATTGTCGGCCAATACCTTTGTCGTCAGGAAAATTTCCTCACGCGCGAAATCCTGCATCGCCCGCCCCACCAACTCCTCGCAATGACCGACGCCATACAACTCCGCCGTGTCGATATGCGTATACCCCATCTTGATCGCATCCCGGATCAGGGCCGTCATCTCGTCGTCCTGCGAATAGTCGCGGCTGCGGCCGCCCCCCATCTGCCATGTGCCCAACCCCAATACAGGAAGACGTCCACCGTCATTGAGCGTCAGAGTCTCCATTCTCAGCTTTTCTCCTTGTGGGTCGCTTCTACCGCCTCAAACAGGAGCGCAAGCGGATTGCCTGCGCAACCTGTCCTTTTCTTCAGCAAAGTATACGCTACAGGACAGGAATCCAGAACTTCCCAACCGTTCATTCGCACCGGCTGTCTGAACCTTTATGCTCGAAATCAAGGCCTTCACCGCAGATACGGATCACGCAATACGCGTCACGCATAACATAGCCCGTACACCTCCCAATGTCAGGAAACTGTCAGGAAGTTCTGTTTGTTCGGTATTGGCAGAACAAACAGAACATGCTACTCTTTATAGCGTCATTTGCAAACATAGCGACTCGCAAACGATCGGCACATACGCCTGTAAGTAAGGAGCAACAGCATGGCACAACCCGCAATCTCAGTGAAGGATCTGAGTTTCAGCTACGGCGACATCCTCGCCGTAGACGACATCTCCTTCGACGTGGCCGCAGCCGAAGTGATCGGCTTTCTCGGCCCCAATGGCGCCGGTAAATCGACCGTCGTAAAGATGCTGACCGGTCAGCTGACGCCCCAAAAAGGCTCAGCCACCCTCCTTGGCATGGATAGCGTCAAGGAGCGTAAACAGGTTCAGCAGGAAATCGGCATCTCCTTTGAATTCACCAACCTCTACGAGCAGATGAGCGCCGTCGAAAACCTCAATCTCTTCGCCAAACTCTACAAAGTAACCAATTTCGACGCCATGAACCTGCTGGAAAGGGTCGGCCTCGGTGGCCGCGAAAAGGAACACGTCGCCAACTACTCCAAAGGCATGAAGCAACGTCTCATGATTGCTCGCGCCCTCGTAAGCGATCCCAAGATGCTCTTCCTCGACGAACCGACCGACGGCCTCGATCCCGTCTCCACCGAGACGATCCACACCTTGATCCGCGCCGCTACCCAGAGAGGAACCACCGTCTTTCTGACCACGCACGATATGGTTGAAGCCGACAAGCTGTCCGATCGGGTCGCCTTCCTCAACCAGGGCAAAATCGTCGCCCTCGACACGCCGGCCCGTCTCAAACAGCGCTTCGGCATGCGTGGGCTCAAAGTGGAGGTCGAATTGCCCAACGGCGATATCGAAGTGCGCGAAGTGACGCTCGATGAAGACCAGACCCCGCAGACAGTCTTCGATCTCTTTAAGAACGAACGCATCCTCACCGCCCACAGCGAGGAAGCAACGCTGGAAGATATCTTCTTCGATATCACCGGCAGGGGGTTACAAGGATGATCGGCACACTGGTCGTCAATGATATCAAGCTCTTCTTCCGCCACCGCTTCTTCGCCATTGTCACCGCTATAGGCGTGGTATTCTACCTTATCATCTACTTCCTGCTCCCCAACCAGGTGGACGAAAGCCTGGGCATGGCCTTTTTCATCGAGGATCGGGAGATTCCCATCTACCAGCGCCTCGTTGATGAATCTGGCAACTACACCATCTTCGACTCCGAGGCCGAGATGCTGACCGCGCTGGAAGAGACCGGTGATTTCTTCGTCGGCCTGTCGCTTCCTGCAGAGCTGACCGCGGCCGCCGCCAGCGGGGAGCAGGTGGAGCTGAATGCCTACTACGCACCCGGCGTCCCCGCCGAAGCAAAGCAGATTTTTCACGATGTGCTGGTGCTCTACGCCAACACCGTGAATCCTGAGACACTGGCTAGCTTTGCCCGTTTCAATGACACCAAGGTCGTGCTCGGCAATGACATGACCGGCGCCCCCCTCTCGATGCGCGATCGGTTCGCGCCCCTTCTGCTGATGATGATCGTGGTTATAGAGGTCTTTGGCCTGGCGACGCTCCTCAACCGCGACATCGACAATGGCACCGCACGCGCACTTGTCACCGGCCCCCTGCGCCTTCATCAGTTCTTTGTCGGCAAGGCCCTGATGGGGTTGGTCCTGGCTTTCGGCCAGGTACTGCTCCTGAGTGCCGTGATGGGTATCCTGGGCACCGCGCCGCTCCTTCTCTTGACAACGCTGCTGCTGGGCAGTCTTCTGATGGTCGGCCTGGGTTTCTTTATCGCCGCAATCTCAAAGGACAGTACGTCGGTGATGGGGTGGACGATCGTGTTTATCATTCCTATGGTGTTCCCCGGCTTTTCGGTTCTCCTGCCCGGCCTCTCTACCGGCTGGATGGAGCTAATCCCTTCCTTCTTTTTCGTGGACTCTCTGCACCGCATCATCAACTTCGGCGCCGGCTGGGCAGACGTGGCCGGCAACCTGGCGCTTCTGCTCCTGGTTGGCGCAGGTTCGATGGCGGTCGGAACGGCAGCCATAATGAGGAAATTCTGATGGATATTAAGCGTATTGCAGTTCTGATAGGAAAAGACGCGCGTCTCGGCGCAGCCAACTTCATGATCGTCTATGTACTTGTGATGCCGGTCATCATCAGCCTTCTCATCGCGCTTGTCTTCGGCGACCTGCTTGCGCAGACACCGCGCCTGGGCATCTACGACCCCGGCGCCAGCGAACAGTTTACCCGGCCGCTGCTCGACCATCCCAGCATCAACACCACCGTCTACGATTCCGACGCGGCGCTGCAAAGCGCGGTCGAACGCGGCAGTGAAGAGGTCGGCCTCAGCCTGCCCGCCGGCTTCGCCGCGGCCCTCGAAAGCGACAGCGCAGAAGTCGACTACACGTTCTACCGCTGGGGAGAGGCCGGCGTGCGCAATCTCCTGCTCCTGGACTCGGTCGTCGCGCGCGCCATGACGGAGGGAATCGGGACCAGCATCGAACAGCTTCCCGTCAGCGTCAATGCGGAGCAGATCGGCAGCGCCAACACCCTGACCTGGTCGCAGCGTCTATTGCCCCTGCTCCTGATCATGTCAATCGTACTCGGTGGGCTCTTTTTCCCGGCCGCGTCGCTGCTCGACGAGAAAAAGAATCGCACCCTGGTCGCTTTGACCTCTACGCCCACCTCGCTGCTCGACGTCTACCTGTCCAAGACGCTGATAGGCTTGATTCTAAGTGGAATCATGGGCACGATCATCTTGCTGATCAACAGCGCCTTCGCCGGCCAGATCGCCCTCCTTCTGCTCGTGATCGCCCTCGGTGGGCTGATGTCCTCGGCCTTCGGCATCATCCTCGGCTCCGTCTCCAAGGACATGGATACTTTCTTGGGTATCATCAAGGTCGTGGGAATCCTGCTTTACGCGCCCGGCATCCTCAAGATATTTCCGCAGGTGCCCGAGTGGATCGGCCGCATCTTCCCCACCTACTATCTGATGAATCCACTGCTCGAAGTGAGTCAGAACGGCGCCGGTATCGCCGAGATCGCTCTCGATATCGCGGTGCTGGCTCTCATCTCGGTCGCGCTGCTGGTCCTTCTCAACAGCGTCATCGGCCGCCAACAGCAGAAACTGGCCTTGGAAACATGAGCGCCGCTAACCACAAGCCGCTGACCACTGAAGCCTCGTTGCCGATGAACAACATGCACGAATATGTCGAGAGTTTCGGGCTATACTGGGAACAGGCCGGCCTGCCCCGCATGGCCGGCAGAATCCTGAGTTGGCTCCTAATCTGCGATCCGCCCCACCAGACAATGCACGAACTGACCGAAGCCCTGCAGGCCAGCAAATCCTCCATCAGCACCGGTACCCGCATGCTCATCCAGATGGGCATCATCGAGCGTCTAAGCAAGCCAGGCCAGCGCCGCGATCATTACCGCGTCGTGCCTGACTCCTGGTCACACATCATGGAAGAGAAGGCGAAAAAACAGTTTACCGAGTTACGGCGTCTGTCTGAAAGGGGTCTCGCTCTGCTCGACGCAGCCTCCCCCGCCCGCCGTCAACGTCTTGAAGAAATGCGAGATTACTACGTCTTTATGGAACGGGAGTTTCCCTTGATTTTGGACCACTGGCGGGCGCACAGGTCAGCCCAACTTCAGCCCCAGCGGAATAGCACGGGAGCGGGCTCCACCACTTCGCAGACCCCATCCAAAAGCGACGGCCAGGGAGCACAATAGTGCTCTCGGTCGAAAACCTCTCCTATACCTATCCGGGGGGAACAGAAGCCGTACGCGGAATCGACTTTACCATCGAGAAAGGCGAAATCTTCGGCTTCCTGGGCCCCAGCGGCGCCGGCAAAAGCACCACCCAAAAGGTGCTGATCCGGCTACTGCGCGGATTCCAGGGCCAGATCACCGTCCTCGACAGGCCGCTGACCGAGTGGGATGACAGCTACTATGAGCAGGTCGGTGTCGCCTTCGAGTTGCCCAACCACTATCAAAAGCTGACCGCCAGAGAGAACCTGTCCCTCTTCCGCTCTCTCTACAGCGGTGAAACCCATGACCCAATCGAACTGCTGGAGATGGTTGGCCTCAAGGAGGACGCAGACACCCGCCTGAGCCAGTTCTCCAAAGGCATGCAGATGCGCCTCAACTTCGTGCGCGCCCTGATTCACAAGCCGGACCTGCTCTTCCTGGACGAGCCGACCACCGGCCTCGATCCGGTCAACGGGCAGAAAATCAAAGAGATCATCCGCGACCAGAAGGCCGCCGGCCGCACCATCTTCCTGACCACCCACGATATGACCGTCGCCGATCAGATCTGCGATCGCATCGCTTTCATCATTGACGGCAAAATTTCAGTTATCGACTCCCCGCGCAATCTCCGCTTGCAACATGGCAAACGCCGCGTCAGGGTCGAATATCACAGCGATGGCGCATTTTCACCGTCCCAGCAGACCGAGTTCCCACTGGACGGCTTGGGCGACAACAGCGATTTCCTCACGCTCCTGCGCAACAATCCCATCGAGACAATCCACACCCAGGAGGCAACCTTGGAGGATATCTTTATCGAGACGACGGGCAGGAGCTTGACGTGACTCGACTGCTGGCGCTCCTGCGCTGGGAGACCACGATCCAGTTTCGCCTGGGAATCTTCTACGCCGCCGCCTTTATCGCCGCCGTCTGGATTCTGATGCTCTACTGGATTCCCGATGCCGGCATCGAGCCAGTACTCGTCTCGGTTCTCTTTATCGACCTGGGAGTCTTCGGTTTCTTTTTCATGCCCGGCCTCTACTACCTGGAAAAAGGAGAGCGGGTCCTGGAAGGGTTGGTCGTCACACCGCTCCGCTCCTGGGAGTATTTGTCGGTCAAAATAGTCGTTCTCTCTGTCGCCGCCTCCGCAGTCGGCGCGGCCGTTACGCTGTTCGGTTACGGTACAGCGCTCAATTGGTTGTGGTTCGTGATTGGAATGCTGGCGATGTCATATCCCTTGTCTCTGCTCGGCTTTGTCATCGCCGCCCGCTTCAACGGCATCAACGAATACCTGTTGCCCGGCGCATTTTTCCTCGCCGTGATGCAGATCCCGCTGCTCACTTACTTCGGCATCGTCCCGGGACCGCTTCTCTACCTTCTGCCCAGCGGACCGGGCATGATTTTTCTAACCGCAGCGTTTGCCAGCATTCCTCTATGGCAACTTATATTCGCGCTGCTCTACGCCGGCGCTCTATGCGTCGCCGGCACACTCTGGACACAGCGTACATTGCGCAGTGTCGTTGCTCGACAGGTTGGTGGGTAAGTCTGGCTGTAGGGGACCAATTGCCAGCTATTGCGAGGACAAAGTCAGGAGGTATCGATGGGGGCCCTGTTCACACTGGGACGCAGTGATATCCTGAATTTCCGTCGGGATACGATGCTACAGTTCCTCTTAATCTATCCGTTCATTCTGGGCGGCCTTTTGCGCTGGCTCGTGCCGTGGGTGCAGTCGGGTCTGATGGAAAGCATCGGCTTTGATCTCAGTGAATATCTTCTCCTGCTGGTGAGCTTCTTCGGCCTGCTAATCATCCCCCAGATCGTGGGCCTTCTGGTCGGTACCCTCCTCCTGGACGAAAAAGACCAGGACACCCTGACCGCCCTCATGGTGACGCCCATGCCCATCCGCACCTACGCCCTTTATCGGGCCTTGACCCCCGCCCTGATCTCAGTTCTGGGGATTCTGGTCGTCGTTTCCTTCATCAATATCCTCGCGCTCCCGTTCGACAAGCTGCTCCCCCTGGCCATCTCAGCCGCACCCCTGGGCCCCATGATGGCCTTGCTCCTCGCCGCCCTCGCGAAAAACAAAGTCGAAGGACTTGCTGTAATGAAAGGACTGGGAATCTTTCTACTGGTACCGGTCGCGGCCTGGTTCGTGCCCGAGCCTTGGCAGTGGCTGCTAGGGGTCTTTCCCACCTTCTGGGCGACCAAAGGCTACTGGCTGGCCTCCGCCGGCGAACCCTACCTCTGGGTCGCGGCCTTCGGCTTCCTCTACACCTGCGCGATCGCCGCAGTTCTACTGCGGCGCCTTCAAACCAGCCTCTACATGTAGGGCGCAGCGTGGTTGCGATACCAGCTTCTCGCCCCTTTCATCCCGCCTCGCGCCGCACCGCCTTCGCCGCCGCCTCCAGCACAGCCGTCAGCTTCTCCGCCGCAACCCCGCCGCCCTGCGCAAAATCCGGACGGCCGCCGCCACCGCCGCCGAACTGCCTCAGCGTATCCCGCAAGAGATTGCCGGCGTGTAACGAAAGATCCTGCGAACGAGCAAAGACAACCGTCCCCTTGCCCCGCTGCGCGCAACCAAGCAGAGCCACGACACCAGGCTCGGCAATGAGCGCCCGCGCCATCTTCTGTACCAACGCCGGTTCAGAACTTTCCATCTCCTGCGCCACCAGCCGCAGACCCGCCACAGATTCGGCCCTCGCCAGCATTTCGCGCGCCTGATATTCGACAAGGGCCTCCCGCTGCACCTTCAACTCCCTCTCCGTGCTCCGGAGCGCCTCCTGCAGCTTCGCCACCAATTCCGGCACGTCCTGCACCGAGCTGTCCAGCAATCCGGCCGTCGCCGCCAGCAGCTCGCGCCGCTGCGCCGCATCCACCAGCGCCCTCCCCCCGCACACAAAATGCACACGGCTTCTGCCCCGGTGCTTCTCGACCCGAAGCAGCGAGATCAGCCCGATCTCGCCCGTCCGCCGCACGTGCGTGCCGCCGCACGCCGACCAGTCGAACTTGTCGATCTCCACAATGCGCGTCGATCCTTGCACGGTAGGTGCGCGCCGCAGCGGAACCTTCGCCCGCTCGTCTTCACTTACCCAATAAGCGCGAATCCGCCGGTCCCGCCACACCATCTCGTTAACGGCCGTCTCAACAGTGCCCATCTGCGCCGCAGAAAGCAGCGGCCCGTCCAAATCCACCGTGTTCAACGCGTCACCGAAATGAACGCTCACTGTCTCCAGTCCCAGTTCGCGGTAGAACACCTGCGACAGCAGATGCTGACCCGAATGCTGCTGCATATGATCATATCGCCGCGGCCAACTGATCTGCCCGTTAACACTACTTGTCTCCTCCGGCAGCGGGCCCGCCAGCAGATGCAGCACAGCGCCATCCGCCCCAACCTGCACGTCAACCACCGCCGTCCCGTTCAGACTGCCCGTGTCATGCGGTTGACCGCCGGATGTGGGATAGAATGCCGATTCGCTCAACCGGACCGCTGGTTGGCCCTCGAACGTGAGCCGCTCGGCCACCTGCGCGACAAATCTGGTACGGTAGGCGTCTTCGTAGTAGAGTCTTTCGTTCATGCTGTCAATTGTCAGAAAGGGTGTGGAAAGTAGCCAGTGGTCGGTTACCGGTTACGCCACTGCTGTGGCCGTACCGGCCTCGATCTGAAGCCGCTGCGCGTCCTGCTGGAAATCTGCCGAAAACTGCGTCCAGTCGGTCGTGGTAACGATACCCTGCCGCACATCCGCCAGTGCGTTGAGCAAGGCCGCGCGCCGCTGCGCGTCCAATTCGCTCATGACGTCGTCCAGCAGCAGAATCGGCTTCTCGCCGGTCGCTGCCGCCATTGCTTGCAGTTCGGCCAGTTTCAGGGCCAGCGCGGCGGTGCGTTGCTGTCCCCGGCTACCGTAGGTGCGCAGGTTCCAGCCGTTGACGAGAAAGATCAACTCGTCCCGGTGCGGCCCGTAGAGCGAACTGCCCGCGTTCAACTCCACACTGCGCCGGCCTTCAAGTCGTTCGCGGAAGCGTTCGCTGATCGTCGTCGCGTCGGTCTCCAGGCAAGTCAGTTCATCCGTCTGCACTTCCTCACCCTCTCGCAGCCGTTGGTACTCCTGATCGGAGTATAGACCGCTATTGAAGCTGGGCAGATACAGCAGATCCAACGACTCCTGCTGCTGGGAGATGTCAGCATGAACGCGGCGGGCGATCGGGGCCAGATCGGTCAGATAGGTATGACGCCGGCTGAGTACCCGTGTTCCCTGCTCGATCAGTTGATCATCCCAAAACCTGAGTTGCGCTGCGACTGAGGTGCCGTCGGATTGCTCCCGTTCCTGCAACTGTTTGAGCAGGCTGTTGCGCTGCGCGACGATCTTCTGATAGCGGGAAAGGGCTTCACAGTACCGGCGGTCGATCTGGCAAAGGGCGATGTCGATGTAGCGGCGGCGTTCACTGGGGCTGCCGGAAATGAGCGTGAGATCCTCTGGCAGAAAGAGTACCGCCCGCAGATGGCCGATTAGGTCCATGCTGCGCCGGGGCGCGCCGTTGACCCGGATTTGTTTCGTGTAGTTTTGGAAGTCAGCGCGCAGTGTGAAGAGGATTTCAAGGGTAGTTGACTGCTCAGCCCGCATCACCTCACCCCGGATGCGGGCGTATGGGATCGGCTCGTCCGCGGCAGCCCGGTTCACCGCTTCACGCTCAGTCCGGGCATGACGGGATTTGCTCGTCGCCAGGTAGTAAACGGCCTCGAGCAGATTGGTTTTGCCCTGGCCGTTGCGGCCCTGTACAAGCGTTACCGGCGCGCTGAAGGCCAGATCCAGTTCTCGGTAGTTGCGGAAATGTTCCAGATGGAGCCGGGAAAGAAACATTGGTCAGCGATCGCTAGTCAGCATGGGCAGCTCGATACTATTCAGGCAAATACCAGCCAACGGTCTGCTTGCTGCGGCTGAACCACGTCTGCGCGACCCGCTGAATATCCTCTGCGGTCACCGCCTCCAGGTTTACCAACCAGCCGTCGAACCAGTCGCTGTCGGCGATCATTTCGCTGAACCCCAGCCAGTAGGCCTGATTTGTCACACTCTCACTGCTGTAGGCAAACTGTGCTTTGGTCTGCTTAATCGCTTTGTCCAGCTCCTCCACGGTCACAGGCTCCTCTTGCATCCGTTCGACCTCCGCCCAGATCGCGTCCTCCAACTCCTGGTGCGTGACTTCCTGTGCAAGTGTAGCGCTGAAGCCGAAGAGATAGGGATCAATCGTTGGCATGTACGAGGACGAGACGCCTACCGCCAGCTCCTTGTCCACAAGCGCCCGATAGAGCCGGTTGCTGCGGTTGGAAGAACCTCCCCCGAATAGCCCCATCCCCTTCGCGCCGCTGAGGATGCTGTCCAGCACCGTCAGCGGGAAAAAATCCGGATGTTGCGCCGCCGGCGCATGGAATGCCAGGCCGAGGTATGAGGTCTGATCAGTGCCCCGCAAAACGATGCGCCGCTCGGCCCGTTGCTCGGGCTCCTCTAAACGCATCTCCGGCACAGTCGGCCCCCCCGCGAGGCTGCCAAAGAAGTGGTCGATCCGGTCGGCCATCTGAGCGCCGTCAAAATCGCCCACGACCACCGCTACGGCGTTGTTGGGCGTGTAAAAGGTGCCGTAATGCTCGTACAGGTCGTCGCGGCACATCGTCAGCAGATCCTGTTTCCAGCCGATGACCGGATGGCGGTACGGGTGCGTCTGGAACGCCGCCGCCTGCATCTCCGTATTCAAGAGCCAGCGGTAGCTGTTCTCACTACCCTCCCTCTCGCTGATGATGACCGTGCGTTCCGATTCGGTCTCCTCAGCGTCGAAGATTGCATTGGCCATGCGGTCGCTTTCCACGTCCAGGGCAAGTTCGATGCGCTCGGCCGGGAAGGTCTCGAAATAGGTTGTCCAGTCCTGCCAGGTCATGCCGTTGAACGCGCCGCCGGCGCGGGCCACCGCTTTGTCAAAAGACCCCTGCGGGTACCTGTCCGTACCCTTGAAAAGCATGTGCTCCACCCAATGGCTGATGCCGGTACCGCCGGGCATTTCGTTGCGGCTTCCGACCCGGTAGAAGATCCAGAAACTGGCTACTGGCGCCAGGTGGCTCTCTTTGAGAAGGATCTGCAAACCGTTGTCAAGGCGTGTTTTGTGCACGCTGCCATTGTCCGGCGCGCGCGCAGTGCTGTCTGCTGCCATCAGTTCTGGCTCCTGTTCCTGTCTGAGCTGTAACATTCGTTCCTGAGAAGTCGACGGTGATCATGTCGACATGATTGCCGGCCTTCATTCTATCATGACCGCTTCGCTCTGAGCTGCCCGGCCCGCCCGTTTCTCGGCCTTGGTGAAGTCGCTCCAGCGGAGTTGCTCGCGCCAGAAATAATATGCGCCGAGCAGCGTCACCGGCGCCCACAGTGCCGCATGCAGAGTGAGGGTATAGCTGGCGGCCAACTGGGCATCGATCCCGTATGCAACCAGCGTTTCGATGGCGGGCGTATCGAAGGTGCCGATGTAGCCGGGCGCAGACGGCAGCGTTGTCGCCAGATTGACGATGCCATTGATTAACATCAGCGCTAGAAAGCTGACGCTGAAGGTGAAGGCATGCATGACAAACCAGTACTTGACCGTCTCCATCAGCCACACCACGATACTTGTGGCAAAGATTAAGAGCAGGTCGCGGCCGCTGCGCATGCTGCCCAGCCCAGCCATGAACCGTTCAAAGAAGCCGTCGGTCCGTTCACGAATTCTTGCCGGCAGTA
This sequence comes from Caldilineaceae bacterium, assembly GCA_965221345.1. Taxonomy (GTDB): domain Bacteria; phylum Chloroflexota; class Anaerolineae; order Caldilineales; family Caldilineaceae; genus Bin5. Next base: position 583,494 of record CBDCSD010000002.1, on the reverse strand, counting down.
AATGTTCGGCAAGCCAGCCATAAAGCGTGGCGATCCGCCGAGGGCGGACGGTGATCCAGATGAAAATGGCGGTTATGATCAGCAACAGGAAAGTCACAAATACGACAAACCGCTGAAAGGCCGCTGGTATCGGTGCAAAAGGCAGGGCCAGGAAGACAAACAACAACATCACCAGTCCGTCGAAGATGCGCTCGATTATCACCGTTGCCAGGCTGGAACTGACCGGGATCTCCTCCCGCTGCCATAGGACGTAGGCGCGCATCACCTCCCCGGCGCGAAAGGGGTAAACGTTGTTGCCGAAATAGCCGATGCAGACGACCGGGAAGAGCCTGGCGAGAGTGACCGGTTTGAGGTGGCGCAGCATAAAGTGCCAACGCCATGTGCGCGCCCACAGTCCCACCATATAGACGGCCACACCGGGAATGATCCACCAGTAGTTGGCCTGCCCCATCGCCCGCCACACCTCCGGCAGATTGAGACCAGGCAGAATCAGATAGAGAAAAAAGAGGCTGATCAGTATCCCGATCAGCAACTGGGCCGTGCGTTTCATCCACTCCCCTTGGCGTCGCTCATCTCCCCATTATTCCACAGGTCGCTGCCCCACTGAAATCCGTCCCAATCTGATACCAGGACCTGTCACCCAGGCTCCCCTCCCTCTTGGTCATTCTCGCTCTCTTCGCCTTTGGACCCCTGCGGGCGCAGACGCCCTCCGGCGGCTCCGGCCCGCTAAGGCGTGCCTCCGCACCCTTCGCCGCTAAGGCGGCTCAGGGCTGGCGGTCGCCGCTCCGCAGGCGCCGCCAGGGGCTGTCGCCCTTGATGGGCGGTCGGGCCTTCGGCCCTCCCTTGTGCGGGGGGACTCCCCCCGCAACGCCCCCTCCAAAACCACGCCCCGCCACCGCCGCACCAGTCTCCAGCCCCTGACCCCTGACCCCTGCCGTTCCCCCTACTAACTAACCCCGGCCAAAAAAAAGTGCCAGGCCATACGGCCTGGCACACAAAGGTAGACTATCTGGACTGTCGTCGCCTGGGCTATCCCGGAATGGGGAGCATCGCAGGCTGTACCGCCTCACCGAGAATCTCTTCCATCGCCATTACGTGGGCACAGATGCTTCTGCGTTGAAACTCTTCGCAATCACAATCCCAGGAACCCTGATCATAAGAAACGCGGTGATCAGAGTTCTCGCCGTGAATCTTCACCTGCAGGCTGTTCACCCAGAGGCGTTCGTCACGTTCGGCTGCGTATTGGCGGGCTTTGATGATACGGCTGGCAATCGCGTCCATTCTGTGTTCCTTTCTCTGAATTGAATAACGCTGAAGAAACGAAACGGTACAGAGTCAGGCTCCCGGCAGATGCGCGTGTACGAAAATAACAACACCCAGGCACAGCGTGCGCCTAGGTGTTTGCAGTAGTTGCAGTCAGTGCAACTCGATATGGAATTCGGCTACAATTCCTGAAATTCACCGCGTTCACGCTCATCCTTGAGGGTCAACTGTTGTCTGACCGGCCCAACGGACTATCAACTGCACGGACGGATCTGCTCCCTTTGTGCTGGATATTTTCAGAGCCGTTCGTCTTGGAGGGCACGGCTACCCCTAGTATAAGCTGTTGCCCCTCGGCTGTCAACCGCTCTGTGAACGCGTGGAACCCGCGACAGGCCACGCGTCTCCCGCGAATCTGTCGACAATTACTCTGGTAGGAGCCCATCCGCCAACCTGAATAATTCTTCCAATTTGGGCAATCTGCGTGATGGACTATTTGCCTACGATCTGGCTACGATCTGCTGAAAGTGTCCATCTACGACCCGGAGGCGTCCTATTCCACGTAAATCTCAACCAGTTCATCATCATCGCGGACCTCCAGAATCTTGCCATGCAGGCCCGACCGCAAGGCGTTGCGAATCTCTTCTACGTCCAGTTCAGCCACGTCGGGTACGAACCGTGCGCCGACGGCCAACCCTATGTTGACCAGCCCAAGCGGAATCGTCATGTTGACACGCGTTTTGCCGCTCCTCGTATCGGAGACGCGCAGACGGAGCCAACGCCCCCCTCCCTCTGCGCGGTTATCGGCTGTCCCCTGCTGGCGGCGGGCCTGTTTGTCGTTTTTCCCCAGCGCGGCCAAAAGACGCGCGCCTTCTTCCGCGCTTATCTTGCCGTCCTCGATCAGCTTCAATACGCGCATTCGCTCTTCGGCTGTAGCCATGTCATCCTCTTCCTGAAATCAAAACCAGCGCCCTCTTATGCACCCGCTGCAACCTCCAACCTACTCCAGTCCTGTTCCAAAAGTAACGACTCAGCCATATTCAGTTCGCCACCATGCGTGAGGCCAGCGAAGGCGTCTCTCACTCCTCACTCCTGGTCTTTGGGCGGTCGGGCCTGCGGCCCTCCCTTGTGCGGGGGGACACCCCCCGCAACGCCCCCGACAAAAACACGCCGCGCCAGCGCCGCACTATTCTCCAGCCCCTGACCCCTGCCGTACCCCCTGCCGTTCCCCCTCTAATACTGTCCCAGCAGACCACGTCTGCGAGCCACCTTCTCCCCCCACAGAAAGACGCCCCAACCGGCCATGAGAAAAAAGGCTGAATGCCCTATCAGCCATACCAGGCTTCCGTCCTGCCAGACGTTGGCCAGCGACAGGTTGTTCAACACCACCCGGCGCAGCACGTCGATTCCCTGTGTAGTGGGCAGGCTGCGGGCGAAAGTCTCGAGCCAGACCGGCATGCGTTCCACCGTCAGGAAGGAGCCGTTCAGGAACAGCAGCAAGTTGGTAAGCAAATTGCTTATGGCATTTACCTGTTTGAAGACCAAGGTTGCCCCGCCCAGCAAAAAGGCAAAGCCGTAGAGTCCGGTCATCGTCAGTGCAAAGATGGGCACGCCTTCTAGACGAACGGGAATGCGAATTCCCAATATCAGCATCAGAATCCCGCCAACCAGAATGACCATCGCGCTGCTTACGAGCAGAGAAGCCACCGAACGCCCGGCGAGCAGCAGACCCGACGGCAGGGGGCTCATATACATCTGCTCCAGGGTTCCCGTCTGTGTCTCATCGCGGATTCCCTGGCTCATGTCCCCAATGGCGAATGCAGCGAAAAACCAGGTGAGGTACCCCAATAGCGCCGGCGCCATCTGCTCGGGCGCCGGGCTGCCGCCCGAGACGAAAAAGCTGATGCCGATGAATAAGAAGCCAATCATGAAGGTCTCGGTCAGAAAGTTGAAACGATAGGACCAAAGCAGAATGATTCGCTTGTAGCACTCATTCAGCAGGACCGTTCCCGTCATCAGCATAATGTCAGCCTCCAATTTCGCTGCTGGCACGACTGTAGCTTGCGTTCTGTTGGAGCGCACTGTCCTGCGCGGGGGCCCGTTCCGCCCGTTCGACAAGCTCGAGGAAAATTTCCTCCAGATTCGGCTCAGCCGGGGCGACGCTGATCAGGTCCAGCCCGGCCCGGCGCGCCCAATCAACCAGGTCGAAGACGGAGAGATCGGCGCTGACCGCACCGGCGAGAACCGTGTGGCCGTTCTCCTGGCTGGCGTTAAAGCCGGGCAACATCTTCAGGTCCGCCGACCTGATGCTGCCCCGCAGCCGAATCTGATAGAACTCCCTGCGAAACAGGTCGAGTATCTCAGTAGTGGGACGGTGGGCCAGCAACCGCCCCCTACTCATGATCGCCACGCGGTCGCAAAGATTCTCGGCCATGTCCAACTGATGTGTCGTCAACACAACGGTCTTGCCGCGCTCCTTAGTCAGTTGGGTAATCCACTCCTGCACAGTGCGAGAGGCCTGGACATCCAAGCCCAAGGTGGGCTCGTCCAACAGCACAATCGGCGGGTCTGCGATCAGCGCGGCGGCGATTGCTACCTTCTGTTGCATTCCCCGGCTGTACTCCCCCACCGGATCTTTGCGCCGCTCCCACAGGTCCAGTTCCCGCAACAGTTGTTCAGCTCTGGCTTTCAGCACCTTGCTTGACGAGACCCCCTTTATGCGGCCGAAGTAGAGCAAGTTCTGCCATGCGTTCATGCGCCAATAAACGTTGCGCGTGCCTTCCAGCACCGCGCCTATCTGCCGCATCGCCTGGCCGCGCTGCGCGCGCACGTCATATCCGTTGAGACGCACCGTGCCGGTTGTCGGCAGCACCAGGCCGCAGGCCATCTTAATGGTGGTCGTCTTGCCGGCTCCGTTGGAGCCCAGAAAACCGAAGACCTGGCCAGGCTCCACCTTCAAATCCAGCGAACTGACGGCCTCAACCTCATCGCCTCTGCGGCCGCGAAAAATTTTGCTGAGAGACTCGATTTCGATTGCTGCGTTCATCCCGCTTCCCAATTCAGTCAAACCCAATCACCACCAACTCTTCTTTGTCACTCTTCTCCTCGTTAATCCGCAAGAGTTCCACAGCCATACACGAATCCAGAATACGACTCGCCGGGATCCCCTGCCGGCGGCGGCCCTGCTCGATAAATCGGAACGCCTGTGACCAGCTCATCTTATGCCTGAAGAACGCGCCGATCAATGGCAAGGGAATCGGGATGCGCACATCCACCGCGCTCGTCTTTTCGCCGGCCTTGCGTTCGCAAACGAAAATGCGCAGCCAGAAAAAGAGAGCACGGCGCAAAAACGTGACGTACGGTTGTCGGTTGCCATCCCGGACTTGGCGCACGATCTCTGGCAGCGCCGACTGGCCACCTTCCCCTGCCTCCGCCACCTCGCCGTCGCCGTGGATCGTAACCGCCGACGGAGTTCGGGCCGGCAGTTGGTTGCCTGCATTCTGACCGATCCTATCCATTTTGCTCCTCCAAAATCACTCTTGTGGAAGGGCGGCAACGCGCCTCAAACTTCCTACGCCTGGCTACCCAGGGCGTCCAACAACCGTTCGGCCTCCTCGGCCGTAATCTTGCCCTCCGCCAACATGCGCAAGACAGCCAACCGTTCCTCCTCGGAAACCGGTTCATCGTCATGCTCTCTCTCTATGTCAATATCCAGATCCTCGTCCACATCAATATCGTCGAAGTCAGATGGCGACTGCTCGTCTCGCACGGCAGTGCCAGGCGCAGCCTTATCCGTGTCGAAACTGAAGCTCCAACTGCGGGCATCGCCCCAGTTCCCTTCAGCCGCCCTCCTGCCCGCGGCGCGCAGTTTGCGTCGGAGCGTCTTGCCCAGGGAACGGGCGAGCCTGCGTTGGGCACGGGCTGCCGCCCGTGCGCCTCTCGCGCCCGCTTCTTCGCCAAGCCCCTCCAGTTCTGCGCCGGATTCGAGATGCACCCCGCCACCGGCGACGAGGATATAGCCGTTCTTGCTATCACCGACGCTGAAGGTATGCACGCCCGGGCCGCGGGCAACCAACGTGGGGCCGCCTTCGAAAGTGAGCGAGCCACCGCATATAGCTTTGATAGACGCTCCTGTAGTCTCGGCTATGCGGCAGCGGACATCGCCGCCGGCATTGACTCTAACGCTTCCCCTGATTCCAGACAACGCCGCGCCGCCACCGCAGTTGGCCGACAACGAGCCGCCGCATCCCTCCACGACAAGGTCGCCGCCCACGCCGCCCAGCGAAATCGAGCCGCCCACTTCGCGTAGCGTCGCCCGCCCGTCTGCATTCTGGCAGGCCAGCGCGCCGCGAATGCCTTCCGCCGCCAGATCGCCCATCACCCGCCGAATCGTAACTTCGCCCACGTCGGCGAGATGCAGCTGCCCGTTGACCTGGTCGCAGGCAACCTTTCCCTGCACACCGCGCAAGGATACGCTGCCAAGCGCCTTGTCGATCGCGGCCGCACCGTCAACGTTGATGAAGTCGACATTGCCGTCCCCCTTTTCGACAACAACGTTCCCGCCGGCGTTCAGCACATTGACGTCGGCGCATGCCTGCTTTACCCGAACGGCGGATACGTTTTGCAAATTCAAACGCCCCACTACAGTGGCGATCGAGATCCCCTCGCCAATGTTCTGCGCCGTTACATCGCCGTGTGCCCGATTCCGCACCTGCACTTCGCCCGCGACGTTCGCCAGGTTCACCCGGCCCGCCGCGCTCCCGACTCTCACGCTGCCCACGTCCTCCACCAGCAGATCGCCAGCGGCCTGTACCAGCTCCAGGCTGCCGCGCAGGTTGCTCACATTCGTCTGTCCTCCAGCCGCGATCTCCACTTGTTCGCTCGTCTGCGGCAGCCGCACCATCAAGGAAGACCCAGCATTGATCTCGATCTGCTCCGGCCCGGCGTCCACTACCGGTTGACTCCCTTGGCCGTCCACCTCAATCAGCGCCTGCTCCCACCCCTCGACGCGCAAATCTCCTCCGCAACGGATCCGTACGCGCGGGTTCGGAGATGCCGGCTCCACCCGTATCTGTTCAGTCATATCGCTCCCCTTGTATGCGTGCTCATGTTGCCAAACGGAAGGGCATGGCAGCTCTATCCGCTCTGCAATTGCGCCATTGCCGCTTCATAGCTGATCTCGCCGGCCTCCAACTGTTCCAGGACCTTCCGCCGTGCCTTCTCCGGCAGCGGCGCCGGCTCGTCGCGGCCCGGCTCAAAGCCCATCGCACGGATCATCTCGTGCAACCGCCCCCGCAGCGTCGGATACGAGAGCGCCAACTCCTCCTCCATCCGGTTGAGCTTTCCCTCACAGCGTATGAAGGTGGCTGCGAACTCCAGCTGCTCCTGCGTCAGGCCGGCGAAGGGCGTCTCGACCTGGAAGCGCCCTTCAACGCGGCTATCACACTCGCGGCAGAAGAAGCCGGTGACGGTCAGATCTTTGGCTTGGCAGATCGGGCAGGCGGTCGGTAGTGGATTCATGGTGTCTGCTCCATATGTTTGTGATCTGTGTAGTCGGCCAGAGCCAACCTCGCATCTCACCCGCCGCCAGTGGCAGGGTTGGGACGCCCGGCGGGTTCGACCGCATGTCGATAGCGCCGCTGCAGGGCGGTCCCCTTGGCCACCATCCAGTCGCCCAGGTGGGACAACAGGTGTGACAAGAACTGCGCCTGCCAGCGGGCGCGTGCCCGGGGATAGGGGCGCAGCCCTCGATAGATTTGGGCCTCGGAGGTTAGTCGCTCCCGGCGCAAAGTCGCTTCCAAAGCCATTCGCTCGCTGAACATTTTGAACTTCCTCTTTCATTTTCCAAAGTCGCTAAAGCACATAATCAATATAATACACCAATAACTTCAGTATGTCAATACCTAACTTCAATTTTCTTAATAATTCTGCGAGATTTTTCAACATCCTCTTGATATCCAGTGTTTCCATAAGGCTACGAACCCCCTGGGCCCTGCGTTCATGGCAGGCACAGCTGTGAATCTGCATAGAGGACAATCTGGGCAGACGAGACAACTGTAAGAGGGCGCGAGTTTCGTACTGGCAACAAGCCTGTCGAGTTCGATATCGATGGTCTTGGAAGCACGGTCCAGAGGTAGAGCTAGATCCGAAGTAGAATCGAGCGCAGTCTCAGCGGAATTGAAGGTAGGGGTGTGCAGCTTCTGTCATTAAGAAAGCGATCGGCGGCCATGGCGATACCGTCATCGCACCGGCTCCCGCTTGGCCCGGCAGCAATGAATTGGGGCTTTTTTCAGTTGATTGGGTCGAAGAAGGTCAGGTCGGTGTCGAAGCTGTCCATCGCCGAGACGGCATCGCCGGACAATCGGACGCGAATGTCGCGCGCACTGTGCTTCAGCGTTATCTCGCGATCGGCCAGGGGAAAGCTTATCGAAACCCACTGGTCAACGGGGGGATCAGGGATCAGAAAGTACCCCTGATGGCGGGCCGTCCGACCCGTCACGCTGCTGACGGATACCCCGGCCGGCTCGACCCATGACGGGATTCGCACGAACACAGGTCGGCCGTCGCAAACCCGCACGCGCAGACCGTCATGCGTATAGGGCGACTCGACTGCAACCGCGGGTGTTTCGTGGTCGAAATGCAGATTCACCCAATGTCCCGCCTCGTCGCTGCGCACGATCTGGCGGTGGACTTCACACAGCGAACCGACCACCCCGCCGACAATGTCCATGTGGAAGCCCATCGCTCGGGCGTCGAGCGGCCGCAGGCCATAGGGCGCCGGGAACCCCCACGCCCCGCGATTGCGCTCACCCACGTCGCGCAGGCAGTCCTTCCCATCCGGGTTGGGCGGCTCCGTGATGAAGGAAATATCGCGCAACTGCGACGGCAGCAGATGACAACGCACCATGCGTTCAGCGTCCTCGTAGTACTGCGGCCAGCCCCAGCGGCCGAGAATCAGCGCCGTTTCCACGATGTCGCCCGTGTTGTTTGCTTCGCCCAGATCCGCCAGGGAGTCGTCGCGACTGGACTCCATGACCCAGCCGACTTCGTCGCGGATTTCCCACAAACCGTTGTCGTAGAAAGCCTTCACGACGGCCATCAGTTGCGAATCCGCCAGTAGGTCCCCCAGTTGGGCCAGCGAAGAGAGTACGCAGGTGGTCGAGTGCGTGTGCGCCCCGAAGCGCTTGGAGTCGTAGGACCCGTCGGACAGAAAGAACTCGTCCACGGCTTTGTTCTTCAGTTCCACAGCCAGATCCAGCGACGGCCCGTACCCGGTCGCGCGGTACAGCTTCACCAGCGGGCCTATGGCGCGACCTAGTCCGGTTACGAACGTGGGAGCCCCAACCTTGGGGCCGAACTCTTCCAGCAGCCTGCGGTCCGTATTGTTCAGCCCGAGCGATCCTTCGATATGTGCCCAGTCCCATCCGTCCCGGGCGGACCAGCGGTCAAAGATGAAGTCGATCGCGCGTTTGGCCAGCTCCATCGCCGGCTCGGACTTGCGAAATGCTGCCAACGCGTACAGGGCGTGGAACCCTTCGCGGACGTGGTGCGGAGCAAAATTCACCGCCGGGCCGCCGTATTCGTTGCGGGTCAACGGCAAGGGAATCGCCCCATCGCAGGCGAAAAACGCTGCCCGGGCGTGCTTCTCGATGCAATCCTCTTCGATTTTCACCCCCACGGCGTCTTCAGCGTTCAAGAGGGCGTTCAGGTGCCGCCCCGGCACGTGGCCGTCCGCGTTGGGCCAGAAGAATCCGAATCGCGCCTCGGGCCAGACGCGGGAACCCCAGTAGGGCCTGTCCTCGTCCTCGGAATTGAAGACCCGCCCCATAGTCTCGCAGCCCAGCCTGATCGCACCGGCTACATCGCTCGTGTTCACGTCAGCCAGCTTGGCCATAAAATGTTCTCCACTGCCTTGGCGAAGAGGTTCGACACCTCTCAAGACGACACTGCGCCGGAATCGGACACAAGGCGATACCCGAAGATTTTCGCGCTGCTCAGACGGATTCGCAGTTGGATCGTCCTGCCCTTGAGTTCCGATAGATCGGTCTTGCCTTTCCAGCGCAGCGGCGTCCAGATTGCGTCACCGCGAAACGCGATGCACTCCTCGAGCGTAAACCCGGCTATGGGATTGCCCCCGGCCTCGCAATCCCATAGCTCCACCTCAACGCTGCCGGACCTGGTCGTGCGGGCGTTGATCTCGATGGGCTGACCGCTGCAACTTGTCGGCTGCGTCCAGAACTCACCCCGGTTGCGCGCCTCGATGCCCGCGATCCGTCCCTCGTCCCAGATCGCCCAGCCGTGACCACTGCGCAGATCATGGCCGTCTTCATAGAACTGCATAAAGGCGCTCTCATTGTGCGTGGCATTGACCCCCAAGTAGGGCATGGCCAGCGTGCCGTCGGGCAGGCGCACCATTTCCGGGCCGGCGTACACGCGGCCCCCGTCCCACGCACCCGGCTCGCCGACCTCGATGATGGGGTCGTGGGACACCCATTTGATCGCCTTGCCGTTGTGCGTCACCGCGAGCCGGACATCCAACTGGTCGCTGGAATGATGATACATCGCGGGGAAGAGCAGCTTGACCGAGGGCAGGCCGGGATAGCGAACATAGCAGTTCGTGTAATAGTCCACGTCCGGATCGTCCAGCGGCCCGGCATGCGCGATGACCTCCGTCTCCGGCCAGTTCCGGAAATCATCTGTCTCGGCATAGCTGATGGCGCGACCGCCGAGATGGTGCCGAAAATAGCCCACGTACTTCTGCCGCTCGGCGTCCCAGCAGGCAATGTTCTGCGTATCGTGAAAATAAGGAAGCAGTGGCTCGGACGTGCGCGTCCAATGGTAGCCGTCAGGTGAGAAGGCGCCGAACAGGCCGTAGTCGGCGCGGTACGGTACGTCCGACATACGATCCCAGGCAAATGCCTTGTATCGCTCCTCCGGCGGGGCGGAGTCGTCGCGGAAGACTGCGCTACTCACCAGGTCCGAGGTCGAGACGATGTTGTTGTTCTTCATTCCCTCGAATTCAATGAGGCCCAACTCGGGCTTGATCCAGTGCATCCCGTCTTCGCTTTCGGCATAGCAAAGGCCAGTTCTGCTGAAGTCCGCCTTTTGGTCCTTGTCCAAAACCTGTTCGGTATCGTTCCCTGCTTCCCGGTGCCTTGGAAACTCCACGCCATACCAGCCCCGGTACTTGCCGTCTTCGTGAATGACCGTTATGAAGTAGATCTTCTTCTCCCATGGGCGGTCCAGCTGCAGCCAGGGACCGGACTTTCGAGCCTTCTCGATCGTAATCCTGACCCCGTGAGGCACGCGGCGGCTCTTCATGCCATGGCCCGACAAGTCGGCGTGCAAGCCCCAGGTCTTTTTGTTGCGCTCTATAGTACGCCATCCCTCGTCGGATATCCGTTCCGAATCGAAGGTGCCATGTATTCCCCCTTTGTCGATGTTGATCCAGTCGATGAAAAGCCGTGTTTCGCCCATGGTTCATCTCCTGTTGCATTGCGCTGGCCTACCTTCAAGCTTTGCGCAAGTTCCCCACTTGACGTGGAAGGCTGAGGGACAAGGATCGCGCCAAGCGCCAAGCGCAGTTGGCTCGACACAAAAACGTCCGCTGTGGCTGCCTGCGGGGGCCACAACTGTCAACTGTGGCCTGGCGAGTCCCTGCCAGACACGCATTCACAGGTCACAATGAATAGGCCTCTATCGCGGGAACACGATCGGCGTCTCGAAGTAAGTCATGGCCGATGTGTTGTGGCAAAGTGGTGAGAACCACAGCTCCCTTGTCTCGCCATTCTTGAAGATGGCATCGATACAGGCCGCTGCGCCCTCGACGGACAGCTCCGCGTCCGGCCCCTGCTCGAAAAAGATCCAGTCCGGCGGATCAGGGCGCAACGCCAGCAGCCCGTCAGCATCCGACTGGCCCGCGAGGAGTCGTGGCAGCCCTGGCGGCAGGAATCCCGGGACGTAGCCCGGCGGGGCATTGCTTGGCATGGCTCGGTCTTCCGTGTTCCAGTAGTAGATCATGGGGGCGAGAACGACCGGGCCATAGCGCAAGAGGACGTTATCCCCGCAGCTCTGCAGATGATGCCCGATACGTCCGGTCAGACGAAGCTGCACCTGTTGCGCCGAACGGGTCTCTGCGACGCGAGCCTGCTTCAGGGAGTTGGGCACCCGCAGCTTGATCCCGAAGTCGGACGGCAGTCCGCGGACCGTGATGGTCGCTTCCGCCCCGGCGGGGTATGAGGTGCGAATATCAACCAGGATCTCGCCGCCGGGCTTTGGCACACGAAACTCGCCCGGCACGAGCAGGTTGACCGAGACGTTCTGCCCACGCAATGAGACCGCGTGGCGGGCGTACTCGGACATCGCCATGCCACCGTTCTCAGTGCAGCACCACCAGCACTCCGACATCGGCCCCATCGCATAGCCGCAGGGAGTCAGGTCGCGGTGGCCGAACCCGCCGGTGACGAACTGGTTGTAGAACAGGGCGTTCCAGAGCGCGTTTTCGGCTATCTCGTAGCATTCGTCGTCACCTGTCAACAGCCCGGCGTTGAGGTTCAGCATCACCCAGTCGGCGATAGAACAGCCCTCATTGCGGAAGCCGTGCGGGAAGACCTCGGCGATACAACCATCAGGCATCTCATAGCGCCGGTCGATGATCTCGCGGCGGAACCGTTCGGGCTTCTCGTTCCATGCCGGATCGTCTGTGTGCAGAGCCGTCTGCTGCAGGCCGCGGAGCGTTGTCAACGTGCCATGGGAGTGGGCACTCTCGATCTGTTCGAGCGGCTCGGCCACCAGGGCCACCATGTCCAGGTAGTTCCGCTCGCCGGTCAGGCCATAGAGATTGGCCAGCGGCTCTGTGATCCATGAAAAGAGCCCGAAGCGTCTGTTGTGGGAGAACTCTTTGCGCCACCAGTCTCTGTTCTTGACATACCAATCGCCGATTCCAGCCGCGGCTTCGAGCGCCCGCCAATCGCCGGTGAGATCGTAGTAGCGGAGCAGGCCATTGAACAAGCGGTGGCCGCCGCCGAGAATGTCGCTCTCGGGCGGCTCTGTGCTCCGCGGTTCTGAAGCGTAGCGCCCGAAAAGCCCCGACGGCCTCTGCGTTCGCAGGATGCGCTGGAAAAGTGTCTCCAGGCGCGGGTCACTTTGGCCGTCAACGCCCTCGGCGGCCGACAGGAACTCCAGCACCCGCCCAGACAGATCCCCTGTACACCAGTCGGCGTGCCGGTGTGACAGCACAGGCCGCTCCAAGTCCATCATGATAAAATCCAGCTTGTGCATCGGGTAGGCGGCGGTGCGCCTCCGGCACAGTCCGATGCGAAACGAAAGCTGTGACCGATGTAAACGAGGCTGCGACTTGGCTAAGGTAGCGTTCTCATGCACGGTTTCTTGTTACTCCTTCACAGAGCCGAGGGTGAGACCGGTCACAAAGTAGCGCTGCACGAAAGGATAGACCAGTATGATCGGTATGGCTGCGAAGGCAATCATCGCCGCCGCGAGACCCTCCGGCGTGGCGTCTTCGAATAGGCGCATAAGCTCGGCGGCGCCGCTACCGCCTGTTGCGCCCCTGCCCGATGCCGACTCCCACTGGAGCTGGCGGGTAATGACGCGCACATAGATGAGACTCTGCAAGGGCCATTTATCGCTGAGGCGCATGTAGACGATGCCATCGAACCAGGCGTTCCAGTGATGCACCGCGGAGAAGAGCGCCAGGGTTGCCAGGGCAGGCTTGGAGAGAGGGAGGTAGATCCAGCGCAGAACGTCGAACTCGTTGGCGCCGTCCAACAGCGCCGATTCCGACATCTCACGCGGCAGCCCGCGGAAGAAGTTGATGAGGATGATGGTACTGAAGATACTGAAGGCGCCGGGCACCACCAGCACCGCGAAGTTGTCCAGAAGTCCCAACGACTTGTAGGCCATGAAGGTGGGAATCAAGCCGCCGCTGAACAGGCTGAAGACCAGCATGATCCCTTTGAAAAAATCGCGTCCCGGCAGGTGTATGTGATCATGTGAGAGGGGATAGGCCGTAATCGCTGTGACCATCAGGGTGAGCAACACGCCAATCACCACGCGAAAAATCGAGATGCGCAGCGAGTTCAGGAGGCGTGAGTCGGCCAGGCTGTAGGCATAGTTGTCCAGTTGAAAGCCTACGGGCCACAGGTTCACCTTGCCGGCCTCGATCGCCGACAAGCTGCTCAGCGACGTAGCCAGCAAATTGAGAAAGGGGAGAAGGCAGGCAATCGCCAGCAGCGAAAGAACGATGTAGATGATTACATCAGCGATCACGTCACCCAGGCGGCGTTCCTGGATCATAGTTCGCCTTCTTCAATTCCAACTCACCTGAGTTCGGAGTTCATGAGCGCCTTATCCAACTGGTAGAGTACGGATACGGCTCTCTTGCCTGCTCTGATTTAACTCCAAAATCGGGTAACTCAGAAAATTCTATAGTTCGCCAGCTTGTCGGCCAGCCACCACGAAAAAAGGATCATCCCCAGGCCAATCACGGATTTGAACAGACCCACCGCAGTGCCCAGGCTGAACTTAGCGGCCAGCAGCCCCTCACGGTAGACGAAGGTATCTAGGACATCACCCGTCCGATAGGTCACAGGGTTGATCAGCACCAGGATCTGCTCAAAGCCGGCGTTGAGGATGCCTCCCAGGCTCAGGGCGGACAGGAGGATGATCATGGGTGCGATGCCGGGGAGGGTGATATGCCACTCGCGCATCCAGCGCCCAGCGCCGTCTATGGCGGCGGCCTCGTACAATTCGGGGTTGATGGCCGTCAGCGCCGCCAGGTAGAGCACCGCTCCCCAGCCGAACTCCTTCCACGTCTCCAGGCCAATCAGCGTCCACGGGAACAGCGCGGCGTCACCCAGGAATCGGACAGCGGGAAACCCCAGCGCCATAATCCCCTTGTTGATGATCCCCGTGGTCGACAGCGCCTGCACCATGATGCCGCCAATGATGATCCAGGAGAGGAAGTGGGGCAGCGTCGTCGCGGTCTGCACCGCCCGCTGGAAAAAACGGACCCTGACCTGGTTCAGCGCAAGGGCAAAGACCAGCGCGACCAGTTGGCCGGCGATAATTTTGCCGATGGCGATGAACAGCGTGTTGCGGAAGAGGTTGTACGCGTTCGGGGTGGCAAAAAAGCGCTGAAAATGCTCCAGCCCCACAAACGGGGAGCCCGCCAGGCCCTTAAAGGGATTATAATCCACAAAGGCGATAGCGATGCCCCATATCGGGTAGGCATTGAAGAGCAGAAGCAGGATGATAGCCGGCATCATCATGAGATACATCCGCCAGTGCTTCTGCCAGACCGCACGAAAGGGGGGCTTGCGTTCAGGCGGAAGCCTGACCCGGGCGCCGGCTTGCGCCCGGACCGAGGCTGGCGTGATCATGGCTGTCTCAGCCATCAGCGCAGCTATCCTTTCGCTGAAGAGGGGGTGGCATACGCAACTCAGCCTTCTGTGGTTCCGCCCCCGCCAAGTACCCAGAATGGGGTCGGCGGGGGCGAAAAAGTGCTACAAGATTCGGTCGCAAGAGCCTTCGGCCACCCCTTTCTTCTGTCGTCTTGTGCCGTCTATGTCGCTATCCTACATCTATTGGCTCGCGTACCACTCATTGACCTCGGCGGTGACGTCGTCGCCGCCGCTCTTCTTCCAGTCGGCGACGAACTGGTCGAAGGCGTCCAGCGGCCGGGAGCCACTGATGATCTCCAGATAGGCCGCGTCCTCCAGGGCCGTCAGATGCCCGGTGAAGTCGACCATATTTGGGCCGGGTGCGCCCAGGAACTGGTTGAGCATACACTCATGCTGCGTGTTGTAGACCGCGCGGTAGATGTCCATCGCCGGCTTCTGCGCAGGGTTGGCAATCAAGCGCTGGGCCTTGTTGAGCTTGCTGCGGTCGGTCTCAAGGATCCAGGGTTCAAGGTTGTCCCAATAGGCGGCAAGGCCCTCATTGCTCAGAACGGATTGGATCCAGTGCCCTGAGCCAGTATTGCGTGAATAGTGTGGGCCCTCCTGAAGCTCGCAGTTCTCATCCCACACCCAGTCGTACCCCTCTTTCCAGATCCCGGTGCTGGCAGACCACTGATAGACCTCATGCTTGGGAAAGTTGAACCACAGGTCGTTGTTCCAGTTGAGGTACTTGAAGACCGCCTCGACCTTGCGTTGCTCGATCCCCTTGCGGAAGCAGTACACGCGCCCGCTGGCATTGGCGCCCCGGCGGCCGATCTTGCCCTCGGGGCCCTCGAGCCGCGAGAAGTATGTCCACTTGGCGCCGGGATTTTCCTCTTCTACGGCCTGCATGCGTCCCAGAAGCCAGTAAGCGCCCCAGTAGACGCCGACCTCTTGGGACGTGAACTGGGAGAACGAGTCTCCCGGCCCGAACGTGTAAAAGTCGGGGTGAATCAGCCCGTCCTTGTACCACGTCTGGAGTAAGGCCAGGACCTCCCTGTTCTCCGGCCGGGTGCTGCCGTAGGTCAGCGTGCCGTCCCCGTAGTCGCGCCACGTCTTGGGCATGACGCCATGCGCGCCAAAAATTGCATCCATGGAGGCGGCCCAAATGATCAGCATTTTGTTGGCGCCGATACCGAACTTGCTGAGCCCGGCGTCCATGAAGGCGCGCATCGTTTCGTCCAACTCGGCCACTGTGGTCGGCACCGGCAACCCCACCTTGTCCAGCCAGTCCTGACGGATCCAGCAGAGGTTGTTGCCACCCGCGGGGGATCCCTCCTCAGGGAAGCCGTACAGTTTGTCGCCGCGGGTTGCGGGCACCCAGGACTCGCCATCGGGATAGTGCATCACCTGCTTGGACAAGGGAGAATACGTGGCATCAACCACGTCGCGGATGTCCTCCGCAGCGCCGTTGGCGATGAACTCTGCCGCCTCGACGGTATTGCACACGAAATAATCGGCCATGGTGCCGCCGGCGATGTCGGCGGCCCGCTTGGCCGCCCGCGCGTCGCCTGCGGCCGTCCAGTGCGGCTCGAACCTGATCCCCATCAGGTCGCGGCGCAGATTGTACATGGGGTTGTTGTCATACGTGTCCCCCTCTATGAATGTCTGCCCCGTATCCTCGACCATGAGCACCACATCGGGATCGTACTTTTCGAACGGAGGAAGGGTGGGGTCCCAGTCCATCTCACACATGCTCTCAGGGGCTTCGGCCGCCGCCGCGGCTGGCGCGGGGGCCGGGGCCGTTTCGGGCTCTGGCTCGGGCGCGCAGGCGGCCACCAACGTGCCGGTGGCCGCCATGGCGGCCGCCTTCAGAAAACTTCGTCTTGTCAGTCTCGATTCCGCGGATGACATGGTTCCTTGCCTCCTTTGGGATTGGCAACGGCCACCTACTGGCCGTCGCATACTTTTCTAACCCGAATTCAGAACTATAGTAGAGCAGGTAAGAGAACTGGAACCTTGTCAGAGGGATGGACGGAAGGTTGCTCAGGCTGCCGGATGTAAGCCATCAACCCGGCAGCGGGATTGACAACGAAGCTGGCTATGCTGCGGTGACGAGGATGCACAATTCCGAGACGTTCTCGAGTTCGTCGTTGATAATCACGAAACAAGGTACTTGCGAGAAAGCAATGTACTGTGCAACATAACGAGCCAATTCTGTGTGTTCTTGTGGATCGACGCAATCGGCTGCAGTCTCCGTGCGCAGAATTGCTCAAAGACCGCTTGTGAGAGATAGCCACGATTTCATCACGGCTTACTTACCCCACAGGTCCGTGGCCTTCTGTGGGATCGGTTTGCGGGCATCGACCTCCTGGATTCTCATACGGAAACTTCCTTTGTTTAGGCTCCGTGATTGCTCCCGCCGCTAAAGCCTGTGCTTATAAATTAAATTCTATATTAAAGAATATCAGGCAAGCAAAGAAGAGTCAAGTGCGCATTCAGGATGCGGGTATTCCAAATTATCGGGCTATTGCGATCTGCCCTTTCAGCCGACGAAACAAGATCCACTGAACACGATTCGGCCCGTCGTCTGTTATCCCGGCAATCCTCTAATTTGGCCACCGCCGACTCCAGCAGTTTGGACACTTGGCGGCAACCTGATAACTTGGCGGCGGTCAAACACGAAAATCCTGATTCAGACAACGTTTGCCCAAGAATCTGGAATGCACCCTTCAGGATGGGTGTATCCAGAAATTCTGGTGTGCCTCTCAGCCTATTCTGCCTGCCAGGCCGGCCGCCGGCGAGCCGCCCGCGGTCCCTGGGGGAACACGCAAAAATCTCGGATGCACCCGGTGTCAAAGTGGATTTTCCTGGGTGGAGCGTTCCAAAATGGGGATGAATTATACTGAATGCTGCGCACGACCGGAAAGTACACGCTGGCCCTGGAGATCAATCTCTTCCGCGGTGATTAGGAGACCCAGCGGCGCCTGCTGATGGCAGCGATCGCGATGGTCAGCATCCCCTGCATCCTCCTCTATGCTCTGCCGCAGCGCTATTTCATCCAAGGAATCGTCTTTAGCCGCGTCAAGCCGAAGGACTCTGAGGAGAAGAGAAGGGTAAAATGGACAATTCCGGCTCATACAACGAAGCGGTGGGGCAATCAACGATACGGGTCGGCGTACTCGGCCTGGGCCAGGGCCGCTCGCATCTGCGGGCCTTTCAATTGTTGGAGGTCGCCACCGTCGTTGCAGTCTGCGACAAAGACAGCGCCCTCGCCGCGCGCGTGGCCCACGAATTCGGGGTCGAGATGCGCTACCCCACCTATGACGCCATGCTCGATGACCGCAGCATCGATCTGGTCGTCGTGGCGACGCCCGATCATCTCCACGGGCAGCACGCCATCATGGCGCTCGAGGCCGGCAAGCACGTCCTCTCCGAGATCCCCATGGCAACTACCCTCGCAGAATGCCGCCGCATCATCGAACTGACCGACCGCCGCGGGCTCAAATACCACATGGGCAACCAGGTCCGCCATGCCTTCTGTCTGCGCGATGTGCAGCGGATGATCCGGGCCGGCGACCTGGGCGACATCTTCTACGGCGAGGGCGAGTATCTGCACTCCATGGACGATATCGTCAGCCACCGCCCTGCCGATCACTGGCGCATCCACCCACAGACGCCGCAGACCACGCTGCTCGGCGGCGGTCCCCACGCCATCGACACCCTGCGCTGGCTGATGGGCGTCGAATTTGTCGAGGCGCAGGCCTACCATGCCGAACAGAGTTCGCGCTGGCAGACCACGCACACTACCGTCGCCCTGTTCAAAACCAGCAACGGCGGCGTCGCCAAAGTGACGGTGTCCTACGGAATGGTGCGCCCCTACTGCCTCTACTACTCGGTCTACGGCAGCGCCGGTTCTTTTGAACGCACGCGCGACCAGGGCGGCGCAGTCGAGGATACCATCAACTATCTCTATCACAGCAGGATGTCTGGGACGCGGCGCATGCTGCCCGTCACCGTGCCCAACTGGGCCAATCCGACAGTGCAGCGGCAGCACGCGCTTGGTCATGGCACAATGGAGATCGAACAGGCGCAGCAGTTCCTGCGGGCCATCGTCGCCGATGAGGAACCGGCAATCGGCCCGCGAGAGGCCGCGCGTTCAGTCGCCGCCGGCATCTGCGCCCTCCGGTCCGCGCAACAGGGTGGCGGCTCCGTCGCTATCCCTTCCTTTGATTAGATGTGACGTCTCTGACCCTGCCATTCTCCAGTCGCCTTTACCAATTCCTCTTCCCAACAGTCGTACCGGCTTCGACGATACCAACCGGAAAGGTATGCAATGAAAATATCCCGAATCGAGACGATCCCGGTCCAGGTTCCGATCAATCCCGAGCGGGCCATCCGCGGTGGGCGCGGCGGCCATACGGTTTCGCCTTTTCTGCTTGTAAGGATTCACACAGACGAGGGGATCGTTGGCTTGGGCGAGGTGTCCTGTACGCCGATATGGAGCGGCGAAGATCAGTTCACTTCGGCCCACTTTATCGAGCATATTCTGGCGCCCCTGCTCACCGGCCAGGATCCAACCCAGATCGAACGGCTGACGGCCTCGGTCAACACCGCCGTCGCCAACAATCCCTTCACCAAGGCCGGCATAGAGATGGCGCTGTGGGATATTCTGGGCAAGGTCGCCGGCCTACCGCTCTACCGTCTGCTGGGGGGGCCGGTGCGCGACCGTGTGCGGACCAAATTCTCTGTGTCCGGGTTGGCGCCCGATAGGGCCGCCGCAATCGCGGCATGGGCGGTCGAGCAGGGCTTCGACACCATGAAAGTTAAGGTCGGGCTGGACCCTGCCGAGGATGTGGCGCGGGTAGCCGCTGTGCGGCAGGCTGTCGGCCCTGATGTGCGTCTGGGTGTGGACGCCAACGGCGGATGGTCCGTGCGGACCGCCATCCAGACCATTCAGCAACTCTACCAGTATGATATCTACTTTGTCGAGCAGCCAACGCCGGATAAAGATGTGGCCTGGCTTGCAGACGTGCGCCGTCATACCCATCTGCCGGTCATGGCGGATGAGATCGTCTACACGCCACAGGATGCTATGGCGGTCGCACGTGCCCATGCGGCCGACGTTCTTTCCCTCTATGTCGGCAAAGGCGGCATCGCCGCCGCGCGCAAGGTCGCTGCTGTGGCTGAGGCCGCCGGTCTTGTCTGTACGGTGGGCAGCAACCTCGAGTTGGGCGTCGGCAACGCCGCCATGATCCACCTGGCGATGTCGACCTCTGCCATTGACGCCGAGAACTTTCCCTGTGACATTCTCAGCCCCTTCTTCTACGAAACCGATCTGCTGCAGGAGCCGCTTCCGATTCGCGCCGGCGAAGCCCGGCCGCCAACCGGCCCCGGCCTCGGCGTGGATCTTGACGAGGACAAAGTCGCCTTCCACCGCACCGACATAAACTAGACTTCGTTAACCTTCAGGAGAAGCCGCCAAGAAGAGACAAAAGAAAGCCCGCGGCCAGATTCGAAGAAAATCTATAGGTTAATGCTCGGCTCCTGCTACCTGCCGCCAACGCACGGGGTCACTGACCACCGACCACCGACCACCGACCACTGCAGTCCTACTCCATCCGAATGCGCGGGTCTACGATGGCCAGCAGGACATCGGACATCAGTGTGCCGATGATGGTAAGCGCGCTCAGAAGAAAGAGGAAACTGCCTGCCAGGTACATGTCCTGCGAGGTGAGCGAACGCAGTAGCATCGGTCCCGTGGTCGGCAAGCTCAACACCATCGCCACCAGCGTTGTGCCGGAGATGAGGCTGGCCAAAGACCAGCCGACCGTGCTGAAGAAGGGGTTGAGGGCAACGCGCACGGGGTATTTCCAGATAAGCCTGCCCTCTTCGACGCCCTTTGCCCGCGCCGTCTCGACATAGGGTTTGTTGATTTCATCCAGCAGGTTGGCGCGGGTGATGCGGATGTTGCCGGCCGTGCCGTTGACGGCCACGATCAACATCGGCACCCAGATGTGTTTGAGCATATCGACGATCTTGGGCCAACTCCAGGGTTCCAGAATATATTCGTCGGAGAAGAGGCCGCCAACATTCATGCCGAGCCGGGACTGGACGAGGAAGAGAATAATGAGCGCCAGCAGAAAACCTGGCGTGCCCAGGCCGACGAAGCTGAACGTCGTCATAGTGTAATCAAGCCACGAGTATTGATGGGTCGCCGAATAGACGCCTACCGGTATGGCGATAAACCAGCCTACCAGCAGCGCGCCCAATGAGAGCGCCATCGTCAGCCCCAGGCGTTCCCAGATCAGTTCGCTGACAGGCTTCTGCCATTCCATTGACTGCCCCCAGTCACCCTTCAGCAGCACGCCGGAAATCCATTTGAGGTATTGGACATAGGCTGGCTGTCCCACACCGTAGCGCTGGCGCAGAGACTCCAACTCGGCCTCGTCGACATCGTCCCCTTCCGCGCGAAGCTGGGCGACATATGAGGTGAGAAAGTCACCGGGCGGCAGTTGTATGATGACAAAGGAGAGGATAGAGATCGCAACCAGCATCGGGATCATGATGAGGATGCGCTGAACTATGAAGGCGAGCATGTAAACCCCCGAAAAGACAGGAGCGAAGAGAGCAGTGAGGCGCGCTCTCCTCGCTCCACGCTGTTCTAGTTACTCTGCGTGGCCGGATCTTCCCAGAAATAGGTCTCGGTGTGGAGCAGGTGCTCGTCACCGGTCGTATCGTCCAGCGGGAAGCCAGGCAGGTAGTTGCGGACACCGTTCTTGACGATAATCGGCGCGGGGCGCTCGCCCAGGTAGCCGATCATCGGCAACTCTTCCGCCCAGATGTCGAGAATCTGGTAGAACATCGCCGTCTGCTTATCGGCATCGGGCTCTATCTTGATGGCGTCCCAGATCTCCCAAATCGTCCAGACCCAGTGGCCCGCGGGCGGCTCGACCCCGGCAGGGCTGGTGCCGCCGCTATTACGCCAGTGCGCCCAGCCAGCGGCCCACGGGCGGTCGGGCTGCTCGCAGGTCCAGATCGTGGGGTTGACCAGCGGCACGACCGTGCGGTCGCCGCCCCACCAGGCCGCTTCGATCTCGTTGGCGCCGTGGTGCTCTTCGTAGAGCGAGCGCTCGAAGCCCTTGTAGGTCGCCTTGACGCCCACGGCGGTAAAGTACTTGATCACTTCCTGCACCGTATCTTCGTCGGTGGTACCCGGTTGCGCAGTACCTTCGATGATGAAACTGAGCGTTTCGCCGCTACCGTCGTTCCACAGACGGAAACCGTCGCTGTCCTTTTCGGCATAACCGGCATCGTCGAGAAGCTGGTTGGCCAGGTCGGGATCATACTGGATCCAGGCGTTGGCCTGCTTGGGGTAGGCCTGTGCCGAGCTTTCGAGCGGGCTGTACTGCCGCGGCGTCATCAGTCCATCCCAGACCAACTCGTTGATCGCGACGCGGTCGACCGCCACAGAAAGCGCGATACGCACGTCGCGAACATTGAAGAACTCGTTGAGGCGCTCGTTTTTGGTCGACTGGTTGAGCTGAATGGCAGAGTGGCCGGAGGCCGAGCCAAGGAACACCTTATAATCCCCGTTCTCTTCGTTTTCCTTGTAGAGCGTGAAGTTGCCGATATTGACGTGACGGGCCTGGAAGTCAATCTCGCCGTTGATGATGCGCAGATCGAAGACGTCGTTCGTCTCGAACAGACGATGCGCAACGTCGTCAATGTAGGGCAGCTGCCTGCCATCGGAATCGACGCCGAAGAAGTAAGGGTTGCGCTCCATCAGGAAGAGCTCGTTGGAAAGCTCGTTCTTCGAGATCCAGGGGCCGATGCTCGGCAGGTCCGGGTTGAGGTACCACCAGCGTCGATCGGCATAATACTCTTCCCAACTGTTGAAGCCGGCCTCTTCCACCTGTGCCTGCAGCGCATTCTGGTCGTCGGTCAGTTCCATATGGAACTGCTCCAGGTAGTGGCCGGGCAGGTAAAGATTTCTGGTTTGGCGGCCAAGCCGATAGACATACAGAGGGTTGGGCAGGGGGAACTTGAACGTCACGGTGGAGTCATCGACGATTTCGAGCTCCATCGGCGTGCGATCGGGGCCGGAGACCCACGTGCCGCCAATGCTGGGCGAAATCGTGGTATTGGTCTCGTCCTCCTCCCACCACCAGCGGATCGCCTCTGTGGTGAAAGGTGTGCCGTCGGACCAACTCATACCCTTGCGCAGGTGAAAGGTCCACTCGGAGGCGTCATCATTAATCTCCCAGGATTCGGCCATGCGCGGCTGCATGTTCAGGTTCTGGTCATACCAGGAAAGACCTCTGTCCTGCATCTTGGTCGGGCCCCAGCGGTCGGAGACGCCCTTGAAGCCGCGGCGGAAGCTGCCGCCATAGTTTCCGGTCGTATCGGCTACGGGCATGACCATCGGGTCCACCGGCAGGCGCTCATCCACGGGGGGCAGGTCGCCGGCCGCGACCATTTCGGCCAGCATCGGTGCTTCGCTATATTGGGACGCCGGTGTCCCAGGCGCAGAGTCGGACGACTCGGCGGCCGGGGCGTCGGCAGGCGCCTCTTCCATCGGCTCCGGTTCGCCGCTCGCGCCGCAGGCCACGGCCACCGCGCCGGCGGCGGTCACGGCCGACACGCGCATGAACTCGCGTCGGGAAATCGGTGAAGGTGCAATCCTTCTCATCTCTTGTTCTCCTTGCTTGTTTGCCCACCGCCGGATTTTAATGCCGCCGCTACGTGTCCGAGTTGTTGGAGTCAGCGGCAGCCTGCCTTAAAGCTGAATTCGGCGGCGGCCAAAATTTTTAGTTGCCGTCGCGCCGTATTGCGGCGCGACGAAAGATATAGTTGAGTGGGGAGTGGTGGGTCTCACCCCTCTCCATTCGTACTATCATAGATATGGATGCCGGCATCAAAACCGCCCTCACCGCACGACTCCATCCTCCGGCACAAGCCAGGGTGGATGGGGAAGATGCCGCTCGCTCAAATGGCTGGCGTAGAGGAAGCGGTAGACATCACTGATATAAAACTGCGGGTATCGTTTAGGGGGCAACGATTCCAGGAACTTGTCGTGGACCATCTCCGCCATCTGCTCACTCATGCCTGCGCTTACTTCAAAGTCGAAATAGATGGCCAAGTCCTTGGACGGGTCTTCAATTACCTGTTTTACCCCGAAGGATTCCGGGTACTTGTGGGCCGGTGAGTCCCGCTCCATCAGGAACGTGCCCATCGCGGCCGAATGAATGTATGGCTTGTGCTGGTACAGGAAGTTGACCGTCTCCTGCGCATCTTCGATCGTTTCGCCGGGAAAACCGAAAAAGAAAAAAGTATGATTCCAGATTCCGGCTGTCGAGCTTTCCTTCAGAATCCGGCTCATGTGCGGCAGCTGTGTGCCCTTAATCATGTGGTCGATAATCGCGGCCGACGCGCTCTCCAGCCCAAACAGGATCATGCGGCACCCGCCCGCCTGCATATCCTCCAACAGCTGCCCCGAGATCACCTTCTCAAAGCGCACACAGCCGCCCCAATGCAGCGTTTCGGGACGCTGGCGCATAATTTTTGAGAGATCGCGCAAATTGCGCGGCGTGACAGCCTCGTCCGAAAAGAAGATGTGCCGCACACCGTACTTGTCGTGCAAGGCCAGCATCTGCTCCGCCAGCTGCTGGGCGCGCAACTGGCTGAATGATTCCGGTTCGCCGTAGCCCACGTTGCAAAATGCGCACTTGCCGAAATAGCAACCGCGGGCCGTCAGCAAGGGCAGCGCCAACTCCGGCGCCAGATAGCGGTCCAGGGGCAGCCCGTCAAAGTCGGGTATCGGCATATTGGCGATCTTCTCCGGCTCCTTGCGCTCGTTGACCCGGACCCGGCTGCCATCTTTGTAAATCAGGTTGGGAATGTCGGCCAGGCTCTTGTCAGCCGCAACCGCTTTCGCCAGCTGCAGCAGCGGAACCTCACCGTCGAAGACGACTGCGCTGTCGATCAGGTCGAACAGCGCTGGCGCCTCCGCCAGCTGCGCCCGCAGCATACTGATGTGCGGCCCGCCCACCGTCACGTGGCAATCCAGCCCGGCCTCCTTGACCAGATATGCTGCCGTCAGCCCCGGCAGCAACTGCGCCATCGACGGGATTGAAATGCCGACAACGTCCGGCCGTTCCCGCACAATATCGGGCAGCAGAAGGCGCCGGTAGATATCGAGGAACATATTGTGCTGGTCATCGCGCACGCCGTGGAGCAGAAAGCGGCTGTTGTCGGAAGGCCCGGCCGCGTCATAACCCTGGAAATGGAGGCTGGCCGGATAAAACGGCAGGTTCGCGATCTCCAGGCAATCGAGCAGCGTACTCAGCATTTCCAGGCCGATGGGACCATCGTAGAAGGCGGAAGATCGAATCCCCGCTTTGGCGCGCTCCACCTGTTTGGCCAGGCGCGGGCCTGCCTCCAAAGCCCAGCTTACACGGTCAGGGCTTGCCCTTTCAGGCTTTGGCATTTGCCTATGCACTGGCCCTGCAGAAGCCTTCGACTCGTCCTGTATGCGCCGCAGGCGCCCCAGCGCGGCCGTCAGATACCGCCGGCTCAAGATCTCGTCGAAGACTTCGACATTCAGATCGCGCTGGATCACGTCGACGCCGTTCTGGCGCAGGTAGGCCGCCAGCGTAGGCAAGGCCAGATGCGGCATCGTCGGCGTCCAGTTGGGTGGGAAGAGCAGCATTACCTTCGGCCTGTGGACTCCGTTCCCCGGCAGGCCAGGGGTCTCGCCTGCGATCAGGCCAAACGCTTCCAATCCGATATTCGAATGTGCGCCCGGACTGCTGTTACTGTCCATTGTTGGTCGCAACCTTCTTTCCTTTTATTTCCACATCACACAGCGTGCGCCACCTGGTGCACTTCAACTTGCTGGCCTCAGACTCTGAAAATCAGGCAACAGCTAGACGTGTAGCGCATTCAATGGTGGCGGTTCAGGCTACACTACGCCCGTCAGGTCCAACTCGTCTGCATAGTGGCAGCGCACAAAATGGCCCTGTTCCACCTCCCGCAGTTCCGGCGTCTCCGCCAAACAGCGGTCGTTGTCGTTATAAAAGCAGCGGGGGTGGAAGTAGCAGCCGCTCGGCGGGTTTGCCGGATCCGCCACGTCGCCCTCCAGCACGATCGGCTCGGCCCTGTTGCGGGGGTCAGGCTTCGGCACTGAGGACAAAAGGGCTTCGGTATAGGGATGCATGGGGTTGCGGTACAGTACTTCCGTGCGAGCGCTTTCCACAAGCATACCCACATACATAACCGCCACCCGGTCGCTTATGTGTTCGACCACGCTCAGATCGTGGGCGATGAACAGGTATGTAAGGTCAAACTCCTCTTGCAGATCCTGCAACAGATTGAGTATCTGGGCCTGCACTGACACATCGAGCGCGGAAACCGGCTCGTCGAGCACAATCAGTTGTGGGTTCAACGCCAGGGCGCGCGCCACGCCAATGCGCTGCCGCTGGCCGCCGCTGAAGGCGTGCGGGTAGCGGTTCAGATACTCGGGCCGCAGCCCCACCACCCGCAGCAGTTCCGACACCCGGTCCTCCAACTCCTGCCCCTTTGCGATATCGTTGACCAACAGAGGTTCGCCCACGTTCTGCAGCAGATTCATGCGCGGGTTCAGCGACGAATAGGGGTCCTGAAAGACCATCTGCATGTTGCGCCGCAGCCGCTTCAACTGCTGGTTGTCCACCGTGGCGATATTGACCGGCCCAAGTTCCTGGTCGTCGAACCAGATATCACCCGCCGTGGGTGGGAAGGCATGCATAATCAGGCGGCCTGTTGTCGTCTTGCCGCAACCGCTTTCCCCTACCAATCCCAAAGTCTCGCCCTGCCGC
The DNA here is from genome assembly GCA_965221345.1 of Caldilineaceae bacterium. GTDB lineage: Bacteria > Chloroflexota > Anaerolineae > Caldilineales > Caldilineaceae > Bin5. The sequence continues at coordinate 556,982 of CBDCSD010000002.1, read as the reverse complement.
ACGTAGAAGTTCACTCCGTCCACCGCTTTCACCTGGCCTACCGTGCGTGAGAAGAAGCCCTTCTGAATCGGGAACCACTTCCTCAGATCGGAGACTTCAAGAAGCGCATCATGGCGTCGGGTGCCGTTCTCTGTCTGTTCAGTTTCGGCTACAGACTCGTTGCCGTTCTCTGTCTGTTCAGTTTCGGCTACAGGCTCGTTGTCGTTCTGTGACAAGGCGCTACCTCCTGCGAAATATGTTGCCGGCTGGGAGAGAGGGGTAACCCGCCTGCAGGCACCGCCTGCAGAGCCGTTCAAAATAGAAGAAAATCTCTGATATTACTAAAGTAAAGCGCTGCAGCGGAAATGGCAATCAACGCCAATTGGACGGACAATACGGTCACGGAGGCGCCAAGCACACGGCCTTTGCGCCGTGAGTGGCGCAGATAGCCTTCGATCAAGAACATGCACACGATCAGTGCCATACCCAGAAGGAAGATGGACCACAACCTGTAGGCACGCAGATGCCAGGGATTTACGCGCAGAAAGAGAATTACTTCCAAGATCTCATGGAGCAGAAATAAAAACCCAAGCCCCAATGCAAAACTAAGAAACCAGACCAGGTAGTGGGTGATCTGCTTTCCGGCTTGTCGGAGGACATCGAAGACAGATTCAGTTTCGGAGGGTAAATTTTCCATCATAACGGATGAATGCAAACCATGGGAAAATTCAAATATGCGGAAAAAGCTACTCAGATTGTACTAGAAAAGGTGGGATAATGCCAATGTCCAGCGCTGAACGTGTGCATCCCAGATTTTCTGTCTGGTCTAAACTCTCGACAACTCCCCTTAGCTTCTAGTACACCATCACCTCATCCTCGCACATTTCTTCGTGCAGGGCAGCTCTACCCAGCCAAAGTCAATTCGCGCCTACGCAAAACAGCCTCACCCTGGGACCCAATGCCTATCGCCCGCAACCGCCATTCGCGACCCTGAGTGAGGCGAACCAAGGTGTTCCTCACTATCCACTATCCACTATCCCCTGCCGTTCCCGCCCCCTCAAAACCCGCGCCGCCGCCATACGCCATCGTCGTTGCAAGCCGGCTGTGTCTATCACAGACGTAACGCTCTAGCCTGAACGGTGGCAGCGATGAAAAGTTGGTCGATAGAAGGGCAAGGGCCTATCAATAAAGGTACTGCTGATGCCCTCAGTAGCATGAGAGGCGTCCTGCAGCAATCCTGCAAATCCTGATTCAGACAGCGGCTGCCCAATGGTCTGGACTACACCTCGAAACTCCATCCCTCTTGACGACAGGGCAATTGCATCAAATTGGGACAAACCCACGTGAGGCTGCCTTAGTAGGGGCGCCCTCTCCAGGGCCAAACGAATCGGTAGGCGCGCCCCTTGTGGGTGCCCTCCCCAAGGACAAACGCAATCGGTAGGGGCGCCCCTTGTGGGTGCCCTCTCCAGGGCCAAACGAATCGGTAGGGGCGCCCCTTGTGGGCACCCTCCCCAAGGCCAAACGAATCGGTAGGGGCACCCCTTGTGGGTGCCCTTCCCAAGGCCAAACGAATCGGTAGGGGCACCCCTTGTGGGTGCCCTTCCCAGGTCAAAACGCAATCGGTAGGGGCGCCCCTTGTGGGCGCCCTTCGTCGGCTATTTTGGCGTCCGAAATAAGATGCGATTGCCCTGCTCGAAACTCCATCCCTCTTGACGACCTTGCACAAATGTGCGACAATATCACCACACTAGCCACCCAGTTCCAGGATGTCTTCCCCAACGGAATATGGCATATACTGGTAACGGGTAGCCTTAAGTAACCAACTGACCGCTGTCTTGCCAGAAAACTGGAAAAGCCGCTCACAGTTAGTAACTCCCCGGCATTCGTACAACTCGTTTCGCAGTTGGCCCTTTCACTCTGCGCCTGTGTAGGCCGGAGCGGCCGGGCCGCCCATCGTTAAACGACCGTCACCCGCCTGGCAGTATGAGTCTCGTCGCCAAACTTTGCGCTCTTCGCGTACCGACCATTGTCCGGCTCTACGGCCCAGCTGAAACTATTGCAAAACATCGACATTGAATCTGCAAAAGCCCGGTTTCGAACTCTCAATACGCCTTCGAGCGGACAAAGCGGACATATTTATGAAAAAATTCATAAAAATACCCCCGCCAGCCCGCCCTGGCTGGCAAACCTACACTGATATCGCCGGGTGCCCTTCGCGCACGCTAAAAAGACCCGCCGCAATCTCTCGTGAACGCTCGTAATCTCACGTGATCTGTCGTACAACGCTCGTCATACGCTCGTACAAGCGCACCTATGTCAGCGGGACCCCCGCCATCCCGAAAATCCCAAAAAAATCCTGCAAATCCTGCTTCAGACAATCCGCCCAACACTCGCAAACTCTCGTCATCGCTCGTCATACGCTCGTACGAGCGCACCTGTGCCAGCATGGCCTCCGCCATTCTGAAACTCAGAATCAGCGACCTACCGCGTACAGGTGGTGTTACTAAAAACTAAAAACTGACCTTCCGACATCGGCCCGTTGGCCCTGGAAATACGCCGCTTGCGGTTACACCACCAAAATCCGTTCCAGTTGACAATCTCGTGGTCCTGATCTACACTCGCCCCACCCCCGGCTTCTGTAGCATGGCAATTATGCTCATCACCCACGATCTGGGCGTGGTGGCGGAAATGGCGGATGACGTTGTCGTCATGTACCTGGGCCAGGTCGTGGAGCGGGGCGACGTGGACTCGATCTTCCACGATCCCAAGCATCCCTATACACAGGCCCTGCTCAGGTCGATCCCCCGACTGGGCATAAGTCGAAACCGGCTGCGGCTGGATTCGATTCGCGGCATGGTTCCCGATCCGTACAACCGGCCATCCGGCTGTAAGTTCGGGCCCCGCTGTGATCACTTCATGCCCGGCCGCTGCGACGCAGTCAACCCGCCTGCCATAAGACTGGAGGGGAAGCGCGAGGTTAACTGCCTGTTGTACGAAGATGTATAGGCGTGAGGGGCGCTTTCCCCGGAATCGCGGGAACTAGGTGATCAGGGTCAGCTCACTGCACCGACTGAAATGAAATCCCACAGGAAACTATGAACGCACAATCGACGAACGGCTTGCAGCGCTCCACCTCAGAGAACAGCAGCGCGGCTGCGGACAATATCCTGCTGGATGTCAGAAATCTCAAGAAGTGGTTTCCGATTATGGCCGGCTTTTTCCGGCGCACAGTCGGTCACGTCAAGGCAGTCGACGATATTTCCTTCCACGTCCTTCAGGGTGAGACGCTGGGCCTGGTGGGAGAGAGCGGCTGCGGCAAGACCACTGCCGGCCGCTGTATCCTGCGGGCCTACGACCTGACCGGCGGTCAGATCCTGTTTCAAGATCATGATGGGGAGATGGTCGACCTGGCGCCCCTGACCAACAATGAGTTGAAACCGTACCGCAGCCAGGTGCGCATGATCTTTCAGGATCCGTTCAACTCTCTCAATCCCCGCATGCCGGTTAGCGATATCGTTGGCGACCCCCTCAGGATCAACAAAGTCGCAGCAGGCAAAGAGTTGGAGGACCGGGTGGCATCGCTCCTGGCCAGGGTCGGTCTGCGGCCCGAGTACATGCGGCGCTACCCCCATGCCTTCAGCGGCGGCGAACGACAGCGCATCGGCATCGCCCGCGCGCTTGCGCTCGACCCCCGCTTGGTCGTGGCCGACGAGGCCGTTTCCGCCCTGGATGTCTCGGTCCGCGCTCAGATTCTGAATCTGATCAAGGATTTGCAGGAAGATTTCGACCTGACCTATCTCTTCGTTTCGCACGACCTGAGTGTGATCGAGTATATCTGCGACCGCGTTGTCGTCATGTATGTCGGCAAAATAGTGGAGGTTGCCGAAACCGAGGAGTTGTTCGCGCAGCCGTTCCACCCCTATACGGAGGCGTTGCTCTCGGCGGTGCCCAACCCCGACCCGCGTATGAGGCAGCAGAAAGCCCGCATTGTGTTAGAGGGTGACGTGGCCGACCCGGCCAATCCACCCAGCGGCTGTTACTTCCATCCTCGCTGCCAGTACGTTCAAGAGCAATGCAGCCAGGAGACGCCGGCGCTGCGCCAGATCGCGCCGGGACATTTCGCCGCCTGTCACTTTGCCGAGGAGCTGTCCCTGGCCGGCGTCACGCTAAGCGGAGAACTGGCATGAGGTCGGTGCAAGAGCAGATCGACGCCGAGTCCTCTTGGCTGCTGTGGGGGAAGTATGCGGTCTATGTCGTCAGCTGGTTCGCATTCGTTGCCTTAACCTTTTATCTGCTGACGAGATTGCGACTGAACCTGATTCTTCTGATGGAAGCCTTTCAGGTCAATCGGTGGGCAAGGTCTGCGGTGCATAACTTCAGCTTTGTCATCTTGGGCCTTATTGGGTTGAGCTTGGTTATCATAATCGAGAACTATCTCCGTACAGCTGTACTCAAAAACCTCCTCGTGCGACGTGTTGCTATCTCCGTCGGCTCCGCACTCATTCTCTTGGTTGCATCGTTCGCCCTTCACAGGTTTCTGTTATATCTGTTGTTGACGTAAAGGATCCGCTGCCGGTAAACTGTCATCACCGGCCATACAATTGAAAGTTGCGCCCCAATGAAGTGGCAAAAAGTTATTTTGTTTTCGCAGTGCCAGCGGGTATACTTCTGCCTAAGCTGGGAAATACCCCTTCTGGCGGTCCGCGATGTGGCACGTCTCAACCGTTGTCAAGCAACTATCAGCTCAGGCAATGAGATAGTAGCTTCCTTCAGCCATCCCCACTCATGGAGACAAACGGATGAAAAGTTTGAAAATGCCAAATTAGCCTTTTTCCACAGCCCAAGGAGACAAACGGATGAAAAGTTTGAAAATTTCAAAAACCGATGTAACGCGTCGCGACTTTATGCGCGTGTCTGCCTTCGCGACGGCCGGCACGATCCTGGTCGCCTGCGGTGCAGGCGGCGAACCGGCCGCGGATGCGCCGATGGCGGAGGCGCCAGCCGACTCCACGGAGATGTCTTCCGACATGCCGGCGTCGCAGTACAACGAGGCGCCGCGACTGGCCGAAATGGTGGCCAACGGCGAGCTGCCGCCCGTGGACGAGCGTGTGCCCGTCAACCCGCTCGTGCTGGAGGGCCTCGACGGTGTCGGCAACTACGGCGGCCTCTGGCGCGCCGGTTTCCGCGGCCAGGCCGATCACTTCGCCGTCCGCCAGGTGATCATCCGCGGTGTGCTGTCGATCAACCAGGAGTTGACCGTCAACCCGATGATCGCCGAGTCGTGGTCGGTCAGTGACGACGCCAGCGAGTACACCTTCAACCTGCGCGAGGGGATGAAGTGGTCCAACGGTGATCCGTTTACGAGCGCTGATTTCGTCTTCTGGTTCGAGGATGAGATGAAGAATGAGACGCTGACGCCGGTCTTCCCCGCTTGGCTGACCAGCGTGGTCGGGGGCGAGAATGTGCCGGTAGAGTTGTCGGCGCCGGATGACACGACGGTCGTGTTCAAGTTTGCCGGGCCGAACGCCCTCTTCCACCTGGAAGGCGGCATACTTCTAAGCTGTCCCCTACGCTCATCTGCCTACCTGAAACAGTACCACCCGGACCACACTGACGACCAGGGCGCCCTGGACCAGGCGATCGCCGACGCCGGCCTGGACAACTGGACGGAACTGTATAACGACATGCGCAGCCCCCGTCTTGAGAATCCTGACAGCCCGTTGCTGTGGCCTTGGCTCCAGGACAACGACTTCTCTGAGGAGATTGTCACATGTTCCCGCAACCCCTACTTCTGGGCAGTGGACACAGCGGGCAATCAGCTTCCCTATATCGACGACCTCTCCTTCCGCCTCTTCAACGACTCCGACGTCCAAGCGCTGCGGCTTGTCAACGGTGAAATCGACTGCCAGTCTCGCCACATTCGCAACACCGACCTGACAGTGCTCAAGGAGAACGAGGAGAAGGGCGATTACATGATCCAGTTCTGGCGATGGACCGCCGTCTATGGCGTCCATTTCAACATGACCACCAACGACGACCGCCGCCGCGAACTCTTCCAAGAACGCGACTTCCGCATCGCCATCTCCTTGGGCTTCAACCGCGACGAGGTCAGAGAACTGATCTATGATGGGCTCGGAACCAATATGCAGTATGGCCCTCCCGTCGAGTCGCCCGTGCATTCCGAAAAGCTGAGCAACGCCTACCTCGACTACGACCCTGACAAGGCCAATGCACTGCTCGACGGGCTTGGTTACGCTGAAAAGGACGGCGACGGCTACCGCCTCTGGAAAGATGGCAGCGGCGAGCGTATCAACTGGACCATGTTGGGCGGCGCCGAGCTTACCGACCTCACCCAAACCTTTATCGACTACCTCGCCGATCTGGGACTTGAAGTCAACTATCGCGGCGTTGACCGCTCGCTCAGCATCGAACTCCACCAGTCCAACGATGTCGAATGCACCACCTCCTTCATGGATCGCAACCTCGTGCCGCTGGCCGACCCCCAGATCTGGGTCAAGCACCGCAACATCAACGACCGGCCCTGGTGCAACGCCTGGACCGCCTGGAAGCTGGATCCCACCAATCCCATCGCCCAGGAGCCGCCCGCCGGCCACTGGATCTGGACCATCTGGGAGTTGTGGGACCAGATTCGCGCCACCGCAGGCGAGGAGGCGCAGGCCGATCTCTTCAAGCAGATTCTGGAGATCTGGTCCGAAGAGTTGCCTTCGGTCGGCTTCTTCGGCGAACTGCCCCGCTTGGTCATGGTCAAGAACGGCTTCAAAGGCATCCATGCCGGCAACCCGTGGGACTGCTGCCGCGGCGTGTACGAGCACATCATCGACAATGCCACCTGGTATTGGGATGACCCATCAATGCATATGTAAAGTAGAGAAGTGAAGAGACAAAAGTGAGGAACTGCGAGGAGTGAGAAGTGAGAGAGCCCTTTCTCTCTCTCCTCTCTCCTCTCCACTCTCTCCTCGCAGTTCCCCTCACTCCTCTTCACTCACTCCTCGAGGTCTGTCATGTTCTCATACATCTTGGGCCGGTTTGCCGTGATGATACCGACGCTTTTCGTGATCTCGATTGTCACCTTCATCATCATCCAGCTTCCGCCGGGCGATTATCTGACCACCTACGCCGCGCAATTGCGCGAACAGGGGGATGAGGTCGACGAGGTGCTGATGGCCAGACTGAAGAGGCGTTACGGCCTGGGCCAGCCGCAACACATCCAGTATCTCAAATGGATTTCGGGCATCCTCCTGCGCGGCGACTGGGGTGAGTCGATGTTGTACCAGAAACCGGTGGAGGATCTGATATGGAACCGGCTCGGCCTTACTTTCATACTTTCATTTACAACCCTGCTGTTCAGCTGGCTGGTGTCGATCCCGCTGGGTGTCTATTCGGCAACCCACCAGTATTCGGTGATCGACTATATCGTCACCGCGCTCAACTTCATCGGCAAGGGGGTGCCGGAGTTCATGCTGGCCCTCGTGATCATGTGGCAGGTGATGAGCTACACCGGCATGAGCGTGGGCGGCCTCTTCAGCCCCAAATATATGGACGCGCCCTGGACCCTCGACCGGATATGGGACCTCTTGAGCCATGTCTGGATCCCGATCGTGATCCTGGCGGTGGGCAGCACCGCCAATGGCATCCGTATCACCCGCGCCAATCTGCTTGACGAACTGAACAAACCCTATGTCGAAACCGCGCGCGCCAAAGGCGTCAAGGAGAGGAAGCTGATCTGGAAGTATCCGACGCGCGTCGCGCTGAACCCTTTCTTCAGTACGGTGGGTTGGTCGTTGGCGGACTTGATTTCGGGCACGACGATTGTGGCGATCGTCCTCAGTTTGCAGACGACCGGCCCGATGCTCTACACCGCGCTCATCAACCAGGATATGTTTTTGGCCGGCAGTTTCATCATGATGCTTAGCGTGCTGACGGTGATCGGCACATTGATGTCGGATCTGCTGCTGGTATGGGTTGACCCCCGCATCCGCCTGGAAGAGTCGGGATAGTTGTTCCATGCGCTACCGCTTCGCTATTTGAGCGCAAGTGTTGAATGCACGAACTATTCGCGATCTGAGCGCTATCACATAGACCGGAACAGACGATGACGATTGAGGAACAACGACCAAACTTATATGAAGACGACCCGGAAGAGTCGGAGCAGTATCTGGAGATCCGGGAAGACCAAGCCAATGTTGCAGTCGCCTCCTTCTGGCAGTTGATCTGGTGGCGTTATCGCCGCCATCGCGTGGCCGTGTTCAGCACGTTCGTCGTAATTGTTTTTTATCTGATCGCGGCTTTCAGCGAATTTGTGGCGCCCTACGACCCGGAGGCCAAGTTCGTCAAGTATAAATTGCACCCGCCGACGCCGGTTCACATCGTCGATGCCGATGGCAACTGGCGTATGCCTTTCATCTATCAGACCGTGCGCGAGCGGGATCCGGAGACGTTCCGCAATACCTACCATGAGGACACAGCGATCCGACATCCCATTCGCCTCTTCCCTTCGGGGGCAGAGTACAAGCTGTGGGGTGAAGTTGCCATGACCACGAAGCTATTCGGTCTGGACGTTCCCCACGAGGAGCAGGGCTTCTTCCCGTTGGGCACCGACCGGCTGGGGCGTGATATGTTTTCCCGTGTTGCCTATGGCGCGCGCCTCTCCCTCTCCATCGGCCTGATCGGAGTTATAATCAGTCTTGTCCTCGGCATTCTGCTGGGAGGCCTGTCCGGCTACTACGGCGGCACGATCGACAATATCATCCAGCGCATCATCGAGTTTCTGCGTTCGATTCCGTCGATTCCGTTATGGATGGGGCTGAGCGCGGCGCTGCCGCCGGGGTGGCCGATCCTGTATATCTACTTAAGCATTACCATCATTCTTTCCTTTATCGGCTGGACCGGGATGGCGCGCGTCGTGCGCGGCAAGTTCCTGCAGTTGCGCGAGGAAGAGTTTGTGATGGCGGCCCGGTTTTCCGGCAGCAACGAATTGCGCATCATCCTGCGTCATATGCTGCCTTCGTTTATGAGCCATATCATCGCCGCCATGACGCTGTCGATCCCAACAATGATTCTGAGCGAAACCGCGCTCAGTTTCCTTGGCTTGGGTCTGCGCCCGCCGGCCATCAGCTGGGGCGTGCTGCTGAAGGATGCCCAGAATGTCAGCGCCGTCGCCATCGCTCCCTGGACGATGGTTGCGCCCGCCCTCATGGTCGTGATCGCCGTGACCGCATTCAACTTCATGGGCGATGGCATGCGCGACGCCGCCGACCCCTACGCCTCCCTGTAACCAGCGTGTCTGGTCCTTAACATTAATTGGCCGCTCGCGGCAGTTACCCAGAACTAAGAACTTACTACTGAAGATCAAAAGAAGGATCCCCAACCATGATTGTCAAGGGCAGCGCCATTCCCGAAGTCAACTACCGTAAGGGCTACGAGATTCGCGATGCCCAGGACCAGATCGACCACTTCGCCGAGCGCATCACCACCCCGGCCAATCCCTTCGAACCGGAGAAGCATGGCGAGCAGCGCTTCTGGTACATCCTGGAGGGTGAGGCCACCGTCACCATCGACGGCAACAGCACAACTGTTGGGCCGACCGATCTGATCCTGCTCGCGCCCTGGACCAACCACAGCCTGCGCGCCGATAAATGGGTGCGCTGGGTCTGCTTCGGATAACCTCTCGCGCCCAGAGCGCACCGAACCTGCACCGACAAAGGAAACGCAAACGATGCCACGCAAATTGAAGTTGGCCCTGATCGGTCTGGGCCGCCGCGGCCGCAGTTCTCACCTGCCTATCTACCCAAAATTGAAGGACGTGTTCGAATTTGTCGCTGTCTGCGATAAGGATGGAGAGGTCCTGCGCGAAGTCGCTGCTGAGTACGGCGTCAACGCCTACACCAGCGTACGCGATCTCGTGGAGGGCGAAGAGTTGGATGTCGTCGACGTGGTCGTGCCCGGCGATGCCCACCACCCCATCTGCTGCTACCTGGCCGACGCCGGCATCAACATTATCGTCGAGACGCCGGTCTCCGTCACCCGCCCCATGACCGACATGATGATCGAGGCCGCCGACCGCAACAACGTCAAGCTGGAGGTTGCCGAAAACTACCACCGCGTGCCCATGGCCCGCTTCCAGGCCAAAGTGATCGATTCCGGCGTCATCGGCGAGGTGGGCCGCATCTATCGTATCTTCCACGAGGGCGGCTATCACGGCATGAGCATGTTGCGCCTTCTCGCCGGCAGCCCCCCCAAATCGATCCTCGGCATCACCCACGTCACCGACGTCGTGCCCATCATTGACCGCATGAAGCGCCATCATTCCCAGGAGAACTGCACAACCAGCTTTCTGGAGTTCGAGAATGGCGCCGCGGCGACCATGATCTACTCCAATGTCATCCACGCCCGCTCGCTCGGCCGCAAAAACATCGGCATCGCCCAGATCGACGGCACACGCGGCGCAATCGTCGAAAACACCGTCTACTTCACCGACCCCGCCGTCTACCAAAGCGGCGCCATCGCCAATGCCTATGAACCACAGCGCTCGATCATCGAAGTCGAAGGGCGCCAGGTCCTGGAGCGCATCAGCCTCGAGCTGCCCGATCAGGAGATCGTCTGGGAGAATCCCTACGCCCATCTCGGCATCGGCGAAAACAACGGGCGCGGCGTCGACATGGCAGACCAGCTCATGAGCATCGCCAACGCAGTTCTCGACGACACCGAGCCGACTTACGGCGTGCAGGAAGCCCGACTCGATCAGGAGATGTCCTTGGCTGCCTCCGAATCGGCGCTGATGAACAAGCAGGCGCTGGCGTTCCCGCTGCGCTCGCCCTCAAAAGCCGAGGAACTGATCCAGGATCGCTTCAAAGAGACCTACGGTCATGACTACACCGACATCGAACCACTGCTCGATGTCTTCTATCCCCGCCGCTAAGCACTACCCGGCGTAAAAGTTCCAACGAGTAGCCGCAGTAAGCAACCGGCTTCGCGGAAAGGAAGTGAACTGTGCAGTTCTTGGATCTCGAAAAGAAGGGAATCTCCCGCTATCTTCTCGACGCCGACGTGGAGGGCGAGCCGCTGCGAGTCCATATCTCGGAAGTCGATGCCGGCGGACGGTCCCATCCCCCCCACCGCCACGGGGGCTTTGAGGCCTTCTATATGATTGAAGGTGAGGGGACGCTGGAGATTGATGGCGAGCGCCACCCACTGCGCGCCAACGAAGCGATCGTATTCGACCCGCACAAGCTGCATGGCCTGATCAACACCAGCCAGGCGCCCATGCGCTACATGGTCATTATCCGCCCCGACGAGGGTGAGGCCTGAAATCTGCTTTCACTGCAAGGACCAGCAATTGCCGGCGCCAGACAGCGGGGGTGATACAGTGCGCCAACTGAATCTGCGCGTCCCGGAAACGATTGTTCAAGGGCTGGATGAAATTGCCAGCAAGGAACAGATAGACCGGACTGCGCTTGCGAGGAAAATGCTGTCGGAGGCGATCCAGCAGTGGAAGGTGGAAGACGCAATCGCTGCATGCCGTCGGGGTGAAATCACTAAAGCGCGCGCCGCTGAACTGGCCGGTATGTCGATTTACGACATCATGGATGAGGTGCGTCGGCGAGGTGCCGCGCCAAGTTACACTCTTGACGAACTGCGCCAAGACCTTAAATCACTGTTCGTATCTTAACGCTAGATGGCCAATCAGTCTGGTAGGGCAAAAGAATCGTTTCTTCATATTGGGTAAGTGCAGTTTGGAAGACGCAAAGAGCTTCTTTGCGTCTTTTTCGTTCTACGAAAAGTCAAGCTGCATGAGCAGATCCATGAACTGGATGCTCATCTTTTCGGCGCCAATTTCGGTGCTGGAGTAGGGATTGTCAAAGTGGAGGAAGCCGCTGACCGGCTCTTCCTTCTCGTTGACGAGCAGGGGTCCCTGCCAGCCAAAGTCGATGCTCTCGCCGCGCAGGCTGCTCAGGTGTATGCTGTCTTCCTCAAAGGTGATGTCCAGGGCCGTCACCTTCTCCACGAACTCGGCAAAACTGCCGTCCGCATCCGCCCGCCCCATCTGCACCATCCAGATATTGTTCTGTCCGTAGGAGCGCAACTCTCGATACGCGTTCTTGCCCTTTTCAGTGAGCGACAAACCCGCCGAAGCCGTTATCGCCAGATAGGCCTCCCCGACGCGGGCGCAGGCCCAGCCGTCCCGGATCTCGTGTTCGTCGAAGGCGTAGATCGGGAAGTAAGCATGGGTAAAGCCCAGCCAGTCATCGGCCGCCAGCTGGTGTATCGCCACCAACAGATCCTTCCACTGGGCCACCCGCGGCAGCGCGACATTTCCATGCCAGAAGTTGGGACGGTGAGAGCCGTCTTCGCTGAGACAGGATGGGTGGGTGACGAAAACGACAGCTTCCGGCGAAAGGGTAGCCTGCCAGATATGCTGCTGGTAGCCGAATTCGCCGGGCCTGTAATCCTGGGCGGACGACAGCATATAGTCCGGCGTCTTATAGGTGACCTTATTCACCTCCCATTCGCCCTCCTCCCGATCGCACCACTCTTCCAGCTGCCCGGAGTGCCGTTCCCGACTCCAGATCTCATCAGCCGGGTCGATGGAGATGGCTTCGATAACCGGCGGCAACTGATAGTTGACAGCGCAGGCCAGGCTGACGGTCCCCCGGATACTCCCATTGAAAATGCCTTTGCCCCACAGCAGACGAGTTATCCCTGACGTCGGCTCCCGAAAGGCATCCTTGATGTAAGGTGAATAGGTGCGCCCATGGCTGGAGCCGAACGCCCCCTTGAAGGAGTTAACCGCCAGCCCGAAAAACATCTTGTCCAACACAACCGCTGCCAGTTCGCGCACGTCGTCGTTCTCTGCCAGATCGACCAGATGGCTGAGGGCCAGCACGTCCTCCTCAAAGTACGTATTGGAATCCCACTCGCGAAAACCGCCCGCGGCCCGCTTTCGCAGCCATGAAAGGGCCCGTTCCTCACCCTTTGCGCGGTGTTGACTGCCGGTCAGGCCGGCATTCGCGAAGAGTTCGTCCGGCAACAACTGGCCGGCCAGGATTTCACAGGTGTGGAAGAGAATCTGATGGTTCTCCGACCAGAAGCACATCGCGTCAGCGCCCGGCTGATCCATCCAGTAACGGAAGTTCAGGAAGCAGTTTTGCAGCGGCTCGATCAGCGATTGCGGAAACCCTGGCTCCTCGATGTAGCGTCCCGCCATGCCCAGTAGACCGACCAGCTCAAAGTCGCTGCAGTCGGCCCGCTCGTTTATCGAAGCGATACTGTCAAGGATGACCTGCTCGTTGAGATTGTCCCACATCCCCAACTCCATCGCCGCGATCTCGGAAAATATGGTGCCCTCGGCGCCGCGGCGGGCCGCATTGAGCAGGGCCTCCCGCCGGCGTTCCTGATAGGTGCCGTAGCGTTCAGTCGAATACTCACTGTTGCCGACGATGTGAATGTCCAGCATGCGTTCGACGCGCATGCCGTTGGCATAGTAGTGCTCGGGATTGGGGAAGAGCATTACCTGATAGTCGTCCTGCGGAAACTGGAAGGCGGTACCCAGGATCACTTCGGCGCGTTCCTCACCCTTGGTGTGGTGTTCGCTATAGATGCGCCCTCCCTTGCGCATTAGCCTCAGCGCAAAATCGTCGGTCACCGGTTGGCCCTCTGGCCAGCGAACAATCACCTTCGCATGGCGGCTGTATACATCCCGCTCCAGGTAAGCCTGTTCGAAGATCGACTCCAGCGTCTGCCGCCGGCTCTCTGGTCGAATCGATGTGGGCAGATGCACACTGAAGCTGTCGCATGATCTGTCACTTCGTTGTTCGGGCGTTTTGCCCGCTTCCTGGTGGTCCGTCACCTGGAGGGCCATGACGTACGGACATTCTCGCAACGCGACGGCCTCGAAACAAACGCCAATCTCGTTGCGCCCCTCCTTCAGCCTCGCCGGGAAGGAGACGCTATCGGGCAACTGGTGATGAAAATGCTCCACCCTATGGCACCGTTCCCCGTTGACCCAGATGTCCGCGGGGCCATTTGTCGTGAGGGCAAGGGTCACATCACACGCGCCGGGACTGTCCAGTACGCAGTAGGCCCATGCTTGCAGGTAGTGGGGCGTATGGTGGAAAGTAGACAGATCTACGAAGTGGTCGTCGAGGCAGCGCATGACGCGCCACATGCTCTCATCGCGGTCGGGGATAAACTTGTGACGCTCCAGGGCGCTCGCGAAGATCTCAGGTGACGCGGGGAGAGCGGGGTCCGGCGCCCGTTGGTTTCCCCCTGCCGCGGCTCTGAAATCAGCTGCGATCCGTTCTTTGAAATTCGGGCCTGTGTAGCCGTCCATGTTCGCAACCGGCGTTTCCAGTGGCCCCGCCACCAGCCAGTCATGTACAAAGCCGGCCTGCAGGGCGGATTCTTGCCAGACTGGCGTTAAAGCCATATGACCCTCAGCCTCCGATTCTTTCGATTCTCCGGTCGGCGGAGCGCCCAACTGTGTGCTCATAGATCGATAACTCCGATTGTCAACTCTTCTTGGTGGGAACAGGCGCACCGCAAACAGACCGCGACGCGCGATCCCGGATGAAGATTCCAGCGCAGAAACGGATTTGGCCCGCTACTCGTACAACACACAGCGGACTTTGTGATCGCCTTCCAGTTCCAGGAGGGGTGGGTTGCGCGTATCGCACACGCCGGCAATCGCTTTGCGGCAGCGCGGGTGGAACGGGCAACCTGCCGGAATCGAGTATGGATCCGGCACTGAGCCGCGAATCGCTGTCAACTGACTGGTGATACCCTGAGCCGATTTGCGACCCAACAGGGGGATGGAACGCAGGAGCGCCTGCGTGTACGGGTGCTTGGGATCATAGAAAATGGTATCGACATCAGCCATCTCCACCACTTCACCGAGATACATGACCACCACATAGTCGACCATCTGCGCAATCACGCCCAAATCATGCGTGATGAAAATGATCGCCATCCCCAGTTCATCCTGCAAATCGCGCATCAGCGTCAGAATCTGGGCCTGCGTGGTCACGTCCAGAGCAGTCGTCGGCTCATCGGCGATGAGCAAACTGGGCCGACAGGAAAGGGCCATGGCAATCATGGCGCGCTGGCGCATACCGCCGCTGAGCTGATGCGGAAAGCGGTCGATTGTGCGTTCGGGCTGAGGCATGCCAACCTTGTTGAGCACATCGATCGCCTGTGCGCGGGCCTCTTCCTTGTCGACATCCTGGTGCAGAAGAATGGCCTCGATGATCTGATTACCGATTGTGTGGACTGGACTCAGCGAGGTCATCGGCTCCTGAAAGACCATGGAGATCTCGCCGCCGCGGATAGAACGGGCTTGCGTGCCCATGGCGTCGATCTTGGTCATATCAATGACCTGATCGGTGACGCTGCCGTTCTCCTGTCTTTGCAGGTGGAAGAGGACATCGCCCTCAACTACCCGTCCCGGAGAGGGCACAATCGCCATGATTGAGCGGGCTGTAATGGATTTGCCGCAGCCGCTTTCTCCGACCAGGCCGACAGTCTGACCACGGCGTACGGTGAAATCGACGCCCTCCAAGGCCCGCACAATTCCTTGCGCCAGGAAAAAATGGGTTTTCAGTCCCCGTACTTCCAGTAGCATTTCCTGGGACTCGGCGGATTCAACAGTTTCGGGCACCCTGTCGATCTGCGTAGATGAAATTGTCATGAGTGAAATCCGTCCTATTCATGAAAGAGCAGTTGTCAATGTCGAAACTGCTCATATAGCTACCTGGCGTATGGATCAGCGGCGTCGCGGATGCCGTCGCCGAGGAAATTGAAAGCCAATACAGCCAGGACCACCGCCAGACCAGGGGTTAGTACCCACGGAGCCAGGGCCACGGAACGTAGATTCTGGGCCTCTTGCAACAGTACGCCCCAACTGATAGCCGGTGCTCGCAGGCCCAGACCGATGAAACTCAGACCCGTTTCCGACAGAATAATGCCCGGAATCGCCAATGTCAAGGAAGCGATAATATGGCTGAGAAACGAGGGAACCATGTGACGCAGAATGATGCGTATCTCGCTGGATCCGCAAAAGCGAGCCGCCATCACAAAATCCTCTTCTCTCATGCTCAAAAAACGTCCGCGCACGACCCGGGCCAGACCGGTCCAACCCACGAACGAAAGGAGAATCGTTACGCCGAAGTAAAGACGCACTACCGGCCAGTCGGCGGGCAGGGCGGCAGCCAGCGCCATGATCAGAGGGATTTCCGGTATCGAGCGGATGAACTCGATCAGGCGTTGAATGGCGTTGTCCAAGGCGCCGCCATAGAAACCGGAGATGCCGCCGAGCAGTATGCCGATTACCAGACTGATCACAACACTCACCAGACCAATCGTCAGCGAGATACGTGCGCCGTAACACATCCGGGAGAAGAGATCGCGCCCCAGCCGGTCCGCGCCCATCAGAAAGACGCCCTGCTCCTCATGGGGAACCTCCAACCCGTAGAGATGCCAAGAGTTGGGAAACTTGCCCCATAGTTCGTACTCTGTTCCGCGCACGAGAAAGCGAATCGGATGAACTATCGTAGTGTCCTCGGTGTAAATATTTCGCAGCGTTTCGGGATCTCGTTCGCGCACGATTTTATAGACAAACGGCCGCCGTAGATTTCCTTCCGCATCTATGATATGAATTTTCACTGGCGGCACATATTTGTACTGCACAAAGGATTGCTCCGGGTCGTAAGGCGCCACGAATTCGGCAAAGGCCGCAACCCCATAGAGGATGACAACCAGAACTCCGGAGAGTAGAGCCATCCGATGTTTGCGAAAACGCCACCACATCAACTGGATGTATGACGCTACGTAAATATCTTCATCTTCGATTATATCGGGATCGAGATCTGAGTGGTCCAGTTGATGTTCTTCTTCGTCAGACCTTTCGAGCCAAGAACGTTGCATGGTCTCCATTTGCGGTTCTCCGGGTATCCGTTACTCCAGTTGCGCTGAAGTAGTGAACGGTACCGTTAAATTGTGATGTGGGTCCGGCCAGGGGTACGGATCCTGCGTTTCGTCAACCCATAATCAGGAATGGTCAAACGGTTAGGTCTGCGCAACCATCTCGAACGCATAGCAGATGGGCCGGGCATGGGGTTCTTTCTGGACATGCCTGTTTACATTAGTATAAGTTTCTTTGAAATGCTTCGCCCCTGATGGATGCGATTGATTATGTCGGCCATCATCGGCGCAATCGACAATACGACCACTTTGTCAGACCGTTTTTCCGGCGGGACGGGAAGAGTGTTGGAAACGACCAGCTTGGCGATGCGATCATCTGATTGAAGATGTTCCAGGGCGGATGGTAGCAATACCGGGTGTGTAACCGCAAAGGCGGCAGTCCCCTCCGCTCCGGCATCGTACAGGGCGTCAATTTGCTTGAGGACGCTGCCGCCAGCCATAATATCGTCGATGATGATCGGGCGGATCCCGGCGATTTCACCGACAACGTGGGTCGTTTCGGTGACGCTGACACTCGTGCGCCTCTTGTGCATCACTACCAATGGCAGATTGAGGAGTTGCGCATAGCGTCCCGCCAAGCTGGCCCGGCCCACGTCCGGACTGACGATGGCCGCGTTTTTCCATTCTTCCTGACGAAAATAGTCCGCCAGAATCGGCAGCGCAGAAAGTGGATCAACAGGGATATTGAAAAAACCCTGGATCGCCCTGGCATGGATGTCTACAAAGATTACCCGATGCGCTCCCATCATCTCCAGCATATTCGCTATGACACGTGCGCTGACTGCCTCGCGGCCATGGGACATGCGCTCCTGCCGGGCATAGGGAAAGTAGGGCACGACCACACTGACGCTGTGGGCGCTGGCTCGCCGGAATGCATCCAGATACAGCATCAACTCCATTACATGATCATTCACGGGCTGGCAACAGGACTGGACCAGAAAGATATCCTGGTTCCGCACGACCTCATCGATCATCACGTGTATCTCGCTGTCGGGCAGACGGCGAGTGGAGGACTGACCTAGTTCCACCCCGAGTGTCTGGGCAATCTCCAGGGCCAACTCTTTGTGAGCAGAACCGCTGAAGATGCGTAACGGGTGATACGACACTACTACTCTCTCCTGTCTTGGGGTCCAAAGGAGTCGCTTCAAGGTGTCTCTGCTGACCGCGTGTATGATAGCCCCATCCCAGCGAAATGGCAAGAGAAGAACGCTCCGCTATCCAAACTGGCTTGGCTGTGATATAGGTGAGAGCGTGACGGACGGCACAGTGGACAGACGACAGGGCGAACAGGACGTCTGCGTTCCCGGGAGGCATTTGGATGAAACGACGGCTGTTGGTTGCGACACACAATCATGGAAAACTGCTGGAGTACCGCAAGCTCTTGCAGGACTTGCCGCTGGCGCTCACCTATCTGGACGAAATCGGCGTCCAGGAGGAGGTTGCCGAGACCGAGAACACCTTCGCCGCCAACGCGGTACTGAAAGCGCAGCACTACGCCAACCTGACCGGCCTGTGGACTTGGGCCGATGACAGCGGCCTGGAGGTGGATGCGCTGCAGGGTGCGCCGGGCGTGCATTCCGCCCGCTATGCCGGCCCCGGGGCAACCGACCAGGACAGATATGAAAAGCTGCTTAAGGAACTGCAGCCACATCCCCGCCCTTGGACGGCCCGCTTCCAATGTGTCGTTGCCATCGCGCAGCCGTCGGCCACCGCCGAAACCTGCACGGGAACGCTGGAGGGAACCGTCACCAACGCGCCGCGAGGATCAAACGGCTTTGGCTATGATCCTGTCTTCTTTGTGCCGGACAAGGGACGAACGCTGGCAGAGCTGCCAACCTCCGTCAAGAATAGAATCAGTCATCGCGGGCTGGCATCAAGACAGGCGAAGGAGCTGCTGACGAACCTGCTGATCGCATAAAAACATGCCCTGCGTGCAGCTTTTGAGAGGACGATCCATCGCACGTCCTCTTGTAGAATTGAGATTCGGAAAGAAGAGGAAATTACACGTTAGCTGTGTAATAATTTTCTGGGTTTGAACTCCGACCCTACGCTAAAATTTCGCCGCTGGACACGCTAAAATGTTCTGTTGATTCAATTTCAATGCAATTCCCCGAATTCGCAGTAGGGTAAAGGCAGGCAAAAGCACCCGGACAAGGAGGATCTAGAGTGAACGGCACATTGCTCCAACCTGTTGTATTCAATATCATTACGATTGTAGCGATGTTGTTTTCCCTATTCCAGATTATGACAGGCGAATCGGGGCGCTTAACCAGAACCTCTGATGCCATCCAACTGCTTGAAGAGCTCGCCGAAGATGGGGTCCTCGAGGACGACTCCATAATATCGGGCCTCTCGGCCGACCGCGACATGCGCACACGGCTTGCCAACTACCTGGTCGTGACGATGGTCATCGCCATTCTGGCCAACGTCGTCGCCAACTATCTTGGCAGGGGAAGGCATTTCACTAATATTAGTAGGATTCGCGAACTGGAGGCGGAGCTGCGCGGACTGCGAGGGGGTTAGCGCCGCCGGCCAACTTAGGTAGTCCTTGACAAATGGCCTTAGCCGCGATCTTGTCCATTGTGCGCCGGACAAGGGGGGAACTTTGGCAGGTTGGTGGCCTCGGCCAAGAATCAGGTTAGCCGTCTCGCACGGGCGGCAATTAAGGCAAAGGCGCTACTGGCGAGCTTACTGCGGGAACAGCAAGACGCGTCCTTATATTGCCGGTCAACGCATACCTTGCCCATCAACGTACAGTTGTGCGAATGCTCAATCCGAACTATGTGGTCTCGCTCTCCCCGTCTTCCGCTGCGCCCCGGTCATTTCCCATCTCCTCCTGCAGCAATCGCAGTAGTGCTCGGCGCTCCGCCTGAGTCATTCCTGCCAGTCTTTCTTCAGGGGAAGCCACCTCAAGGATGCGCCGGCGCAACGCTTCATCGAAATCTTCCGGTGCTGCTAGCTCAATTGCCTTACGACGCACCTGTTCTCCAATTTCCATTACCTTTTCCGGAGTCATTTCCTCCGCCATCTCACTCTCTCCTTCCACTCCCAATGTCTGTCTCAGGCCAAACATGTAGGCCAGCAGACTGGGAGACTCCGCCAATGTAGACGCATCCAGCGCCGCAAAGGCCGCTTCCCGTTCTTTCCTCTGGCTGGCAAAGAGCTTGACGAAAGCATTGTGAGGCTCTGCTGGCAGGTCGTTCAACGCCAGCAACCACACGCGATCCAATACTGGCGGAGGACCGAGGAAGACGCCTTCCTGTAATTCCTCGTATCCCCACATCTCCAGCCGCTCTTTGCGCGGCGTCCTGGCGCTTAGAACAACGGTCTGCACCTGCTCTTCGCGTAACCTCTGCCCCTGCCTGTAGAAATAATCGTAAGCAATTGCCTGGGCGAGCGCCTTCGGGTTCACCGACTCTGTATATTTGAACTCCACCAGGACGTGTCCCGCCGCGTTGTCGCGCACGCCGTCCGGCAGCCGTGCCCGCTGCGCCGCGTTCCACGCCTCTCCATTCCTTCGCAAGAGAAGAATATCTGCTTTGGGCGACTCACCCAGGAGATCAACTTCAATGTGAATCGTGATCTCCACTGGTGTCAGGGATTCCTGCAACGAGCCGCTGAATATCTGATGGGGCTGAGAAAGGGCCATATCTGGCTTGCTATTTGCCCCTCTCCCGACGCCACTGCTCGAACGCAGCCAGAGTCTCTTCGTTGGGCGGATAGACGCCGATAATGCTGGCGCCTTCAGCCACTTTCTCCTGGAAGAACTCCTCCCTTATCTCCTGCTCGTAGGCGCCGTGGGCAACTTCCTCCGCCAGATGGGCCGGGATCACGACCACGCCCTCGGCGTCGCCTACGACCACATCGCCCGGCGTCACCGCCACACCGGCGCAGCCGATAGGAACCTGCATATCGACCGGATGGTGGGCCACAAATGAGGTGGTGGCATGAGCCGCCCGGATGTACGTCGGCAGTTCCAGGCTTCGAAAACCGGGCGTATCGCGCAGTGCGCCGTCAGTAACGAATCCGGCCGCGCCGCGCTGGGTGATGCGGGTCCCCAGAATGTGCCCGAGCGAGGCCGCGTTGACTTCTCCGCGGGCGTCAATGACCAGCACATCTTCCGGCCCGACCGCCTCCACTGCCAGCCGCTGCACATTCCTGGTGTTGTCGTAACGTTCATCCGCCAGATCTTCGCGCGCTGGAATATAGCGCAATGTGAAGGCGTAGCCCACCATCCGCAGGTCGGGCCGCAGCGGATACAGCCCGGCCAAAAAAGTGTTGCGCAAGCCACTCTTCTGCAGTTGGCTGGTAAGCGTAGCGGTCGAGACCGAACGTAACTTCGCCTTGGCGTCCGTTGAAAGCTCGCAAGTACGGACTGATTTCGCTGTCATTCTTCTCCTTATCACCAGGATATTCAGATAGGGGAGACAGGCCCGGAATGCAACCCACGACTGGGGACCTGGATGCAGTTCGCGGCTACTGCTCCAGCCACTTGGCCCGGCCGTATTTGGCCTGAAAGTAGACGTATTCGTCCTGCCGGGGTGTGGAGACGTTGCCGGAGGAAGGATAACGGGCGATCGCTTCTTCAACGATATCCACGCCCAGGCCCGGTGCATCCGGCACGACTATCGAGCCGTCGACGATTTCGGGCTGAGGCTGCATGACTTCGTACCGCTGGGGCGCATCGTCCTCCAAATGCTCCAGAATGAGAAAGTTGGGCAGAGTGGCCAACAGATGAACGGCTGCCATCTCCGCCACCGGCCCCAAAGAGCCGTCATGCGGGGCAAAGCTAATCCCGTGCGCTTCGGCCATCGCCGCCATCTTCTTCATCTGCATCAGACCGCCGGCCCGGCCCGTGTCAGGCTGGATCACATTCACGATCTCGCGTTCGATCAGTTCCCGCACCCCGTAGACATGGGCGTGGCGTTCTCCGGCCGCGATCGGCAGATTTACATGACGCGCGACTTTGGCTAGATTCTCGATATGTTCGGGCGGCACCGGATCCTCGTAGAAGAGGAGGTCGAACTCCTCCAGCGCCTGGCCGACGCGAATCGCATCCCGCACAGTGAGCCAGGGCGGGCCGTGGACATCGGCCATCAGGTCGATCTGCGGTCCGACAGCTTCCCGCAAGGCGCGTATCCTGGCGATTGGGTTGTCCACGCCCCCAGTTTTGAGGCCGCTGAAGCCCCGCGCCACCAACTCCTCCCCCCGTTCCGGCGTATGCGCGTGCGCGTAGAGCCGGATGTGATCCCGGATCTTGCCCCCTAACAAATTCCAGACCGGCACGCCCAGCGCCTTGCCTTTGATGTCCCACAGGGCCATTTCGATGCCGGTCATCGCACCCCCACCGACGATGCCGGTCATTCCATGACCCATCATCGCCAGATAGATCTTTTGCCAAATGCGCTCGATCAGAAATGGATCTTCGCCGATAAGAATGTCGCGCAGATCGTGGATAGCGGTCTCCACCACCCGGGGCCAACCGGACGCCTCACCGACTCCATAGATGCCCTCATCGGTAAAAACTTTGACGAACAGCCAGTTGCGCTTCGTCCAGCCGCCTCCCGGCACGCCGGCATGCATCAGATATGTCTTAATGTCGGTGATTTTCATGGCGAATCGGCATTACCCTCCGTTGATCCCGGGCCAGTCCCGCCACATATCGTCTGGTGGCGCCTCGTCTTGAACGCTTTCGATATTGCCCCGGCAAAAGTCGTACAAAACAGCCTGGCGCACCTGCCGCGACCGGTTGTGGCCTGCGCCGTGTCCCATCCGGTGATGCCACAGCACGACATCGCCGGCACAACCGTATGTATGCACCGGGTCAATCTGCAGCACTTCGCGCCACGCGTCCGTGTCCCCAAACTCCTTTTTCTCTTCCAACGGGTTGAACGTGTAGGCTGTCTTGAACGTATGATAGAAATGTCTGTGGCTGCCCGGCCAGATCGTGAAGCCGCCGCCGTCGGGCGGCACGTCGTCGACATAGCCCACCACACCCAAATGAAATGCGTGCGCGTCGACGTGGAAGCGCGCCGGGCGCGGCGCCTCGTCCGTATCCGGAAAGACACAATAAATGCCCCGAATGCGCTCCGGCGTTTCCAAATCCGGTCCGAGCAGCTGTTTGGCGATGGCCTGCAGTTTGGGGTTGCCGTAAAGAAGCTCGATCATCCACGGTTCTCTGCTGCGGTCGCGGTATTTCCACGTATAGCGCGAGTCAGCGAACGCGCCCACCCACGTCTCCGGATCGTCCCGTTTCAGTTCCGGCGGCGCCGCATCCCACCAGGCGTCCCGCGTCTGGGCCATTAGTTTCGGATCCAGCACGTTGTGCAGGACCAAGTAACCGTTGTCTCGAAAAAAATCTACCTGCTCGACCGTCAATACTTGACTCATAATGCTCTCTACCTTTTCTCCCCATTGTCTGAACTACAACTTTCAGTTTTCAGTGAACCGCTACGAATGCGGCAGCTACCAATAATCGAAAACTCGAAACCAATAACTAGCCCGGTCCTGCAGCTGCAATCCGCATGGACGGATAGTGCGTGTTGAAGAGACTGTGGTCTCCGGATGCAACCACGATCTCCCACATCTGCCGGGTCATCGTCTGCAATCTCGGGGCATAGGCCGGATCCTGCGTCAAATTGTTCATCTCGTAGGGATCTGCGGCCAGATTGTAAAGCTCGTCATAATCGAAACCGTTGTGAACGAGTTTCCAGTCTCCGTCCCACAGTAGCCGCTGGCTGATAATATACCGCCCGCCGTAGTATTCGGCAAAGCCCTGCTGGTAGGCCGACGTGTCATGCGGGCTGGCCAGCACGGGCGCAAAAGATCGACCATCGATCTGGCCCAGCGGCTGCGCGCCGACCAACTCCAGCAGCGTCTCGCCGACATCTTGCAAGCCGACGCGGGCGTCGCTCTCCGCCGATTCGGCTACACCCGGCCCGGCCATCACCAGGGGAATGTTGTATGCTTCTTCAAACGCGCCGATATTCTTGCAATACAGCCCGTGCGCGCCAAGAAAATCTCCATGATCCGATGTCAACACCACGATCGTGTTTTCCAGCTGTCCAGCGTTTTCCACCCGCTCCAGCAGACGCCCGAACTGCTCGTCAATCTCGCTGATGGAGGCGTAGTAGCAGGCCGCGGCCTCGCGGTGCTCCCGGTCCGTCCAGTCGCTCCACACCTGTGCCGCCCGCTTGTAGAGATTCGGCTGGCCGCTCAAATCGTTGTGGACATTCGGCTGAAGCGGGATCGAGTCCACATCATACTGCGCGAATGCGTCCTCGTGGCAATAGAAGGGGTCGTGCGGTTCGGTGAAACTGACAAAACAGCACCAGGGCTCGCCTTCGTCCACAACCGAGTCCAGAAAAGCGAGCGCCGCGTCCGTTTTCTTGCCCATCCCGCGCGCGCTGGCAGGCAGATCACAGACGCCGTAGAAACGGTTGGGCTCGTAGCCGGGCGGGCTGTCCAGGTAGCGCTCCAGCGAGAAGCTGGCGGCGCTCCAGTCCGGGCGTTCCGACAGCGCGCCCTGTTGCTGCCAGCCGAAGCGGCCGAGTTCGTTGGAACGCTCCACATGCCACTTGCCGAAGTAACCGGTGCGGTAGCCGGCCTCCGTCAGTCTCTCCGCCCAGTGGGGATGTTGCGTGCGCAGCACAGCCTGGTCGGCGTCAACCGTATGCTCGACATAGAGCACGCCGTGGTTGTGGGGCAGCAAACCGGTCATCAGGCTGGCACGCGCCGGCGAGCAGACCGCGTTCGGCGTATACGCCCTGCGGAAGCGCACACCTCTGGCCGCCAGCCGGTCCAGACATGGAGTCTGGCAGGGGTTGTCCGGGTCAAGCACTCGGCCCTGCATCTGGTCGGTCATCAGGAAAAGAATGTTGGGAGAAGACATCAAACCAATTCCTTTTGTACGAGAACTGTTTGGCGCGCGGTCACGAAACCCACTGCGCTCTCAGTAACCGACCGCGTACCCTTCGCGGCGCGGGTCAGAACCGCCGATCAGCGCGCCGGACTCCGGATCCACCATGATCGCCTGCGCGCTGCCCGGGCCTCCCCAGTCGCCGACGAGTTCAAGTTCGTGGCCCCTGCCCGCCAGACTCTCCTGCACCGGTGCCGGGAAACGATCTTCCACCTGCAAGTTGTTGGAGCAGACGTGCGGGATCGTGGACTCCATCGGGTTTTGCAGGCTGCGCCAGCGTGGCGCGGAGACCGCCTCCTGCGGCGTCATGCCGAAATCGAGCAGATGCGTAACAAGCTGGAGGTTCGTCTGCACCTGTGTATCGGCGCCCGGCGTCCCGCACGTCAAAACCGGTCTGCCATCCTTGGTTATAATGACGGGGTTCATTGTATGGCGCACGCGCTTGCCCGGCATCAGGCAGTTCGGGTGTCCCTCTTCCAAATGCCAATAGGTCATACGGTTGTTGAGCAGAATGCCGGTCTCGCCCGCGATCAGGCTCGAACCGAAGCCGGACTGGATGCTTTGGAGTATGCAGACCAGATTTCCCGCCCGATCCGCCGTACAGAAGCAGGTCGTGTCTTCGTGCGCTTCCGGCCCGCCGGCCGGGACATCGAAAGCAGCCCGCTTCAAGTCGATGCGCTCGGCCTGCTGCGCGGCATACGACTTGGACAGCATGCCCTCTAGCGGGATGTCGACCCACTCCGGGTCGGCCACGTACTCTTCGCGGTCCGCAAAAGCAAGTTTCTTGGCTTCCACCATCAGATGGATGCTTTCGGCCGTATTGCAGCCCATGCTCTGCAGATCGAACAGTTCTACGATATTCAGCTCCTGCAAAAGGATATGGCCGCTCGAATTGGGCGGCATCTCGTAGACCTCGTAGCCGCGGTAGTTGACATGGATCGGTTCGGCCCAGTGGGCGTGGTAGTTGCCAAGGTCCTCTTCTGTGAGAAAGCCATCGCGGGCACGGCTGAATTTGGCGATTGCTCCGGCAATCTCGCCCTCGTAGAGGGTCTTTCGCCCATCCTGCGCGATCTTGCCCAAAGTCCTGCCGAGGTTGCGATTGCGGAGCAATCCGCCGGCGGGGATCGGGGCGCCATCGTTTGTGTAAATCGCCCGTGTGTGTGGGTCTTCCGCAAAACGCTCGTGTTCCCCACGCAAGCCATTCGCCAGTTGATAGCTGATGGGAAAGCCGTCTTCACAGAGCGAAATGGCCGGCCGGAAGACCTCCTCTAAAGGGAGCCCGCCGTATCGTTTATGCGCCAGCAACCAACCATCGACCAACCCGGGAACAGAGACGCTGCGGATCCCTTTCATGGGGATGCCGCCGTCTTCGAGGTAACGGGCGCGCGTAGCCGCGCCGGGCGCGGGACCGGTCGCATTCACCGCCGTGACTTGCCCTGTCTGCGCCCAATAGATCAGAATAAAGCCGTCGCCGCCCACCCCGGAACCGGCCGGCTCGACCACGCCCAGCGCGGCTGCCGTGGCAATAGCGGCGTCCACCGCATTGCCGCCGGCCGTGAGAGTCTGAATTCCCGCCTGCGAAGCGAGAGCATGCCCTGATGTAACCATCCCGTTCCTGCCCATCACAGACGGGCGAAAGGCCGAAGCCGTTATGCCGTGTGGCGATTGCATCTGAATCCTCCTTTTGTCGGAACAGCGGCTAATCTGAATGCGTGAAGACCTTGACGAGCGGCGCGCGCAGGGGTCGTCGCCTAGATGCCAACGGGTAAGAGCGGCGTGTCCGCCAAGAGGCTATCTCCCCATGGCATATGCGATCTGTCCACGCGGCGAAGCGCCGGCAGATATAAGACCGCTCTTCGGGTCGAATGTGATGGCAAGCACCTTGCCGTGGTTCCACTCCCCGCCCACCGTTACCTTGTGGCCGCGCGCCGCGAGTGCGTCGCGCACAGATTTAGGGATACGCGCCTCCAGCGTAAGACTGCCCGGCTTGGCGTTGTGCGGATAGAAGGAGTTGGGGAAGTGATTGGTGTGGAAACTGGGCACGTCGATCGCCTCTTGCAGGTTCATGCCAAAGTCGATGACGTTGAGGAAGAATTGCAGCGTCCACTGGTCCTGGCTATCGCCGCCGGGCGTGCCGAAAGCCATAAAGGGTTTGCCATCCTTTGTCGCCAGCGATGGCGTAAGCGTCGTACGCGGCCGTTTGCGCGGCACGAGCGCGTTTGCGTGGTTCGGGTCCAGGTAAAACATCTGGCCCCGCGTCCCTAACGGGAAGCCCAAGCCTTCGATCACCGGCGAAGAGGGTATCCAGCCGCCGCTCGGCGTTGCCGCGAACAAATTGCCCTCGTGGTCAACCGCATCGGCGTGCGTCGTATCGCCCGTGTAAACGTTCGGATCCGCTTCCGCATGTGTGGGCGTGCTGGCAGGAGCATCACCGGGGCGCAATTCCAGCGACGCGCACTGCGCGTCAATCAGTTCCCGGCGAGCGGCCGCATACTCCTTCGATAGCAGACGGTCGAGCGGCACGTTCACGAAGTCCGGGTCGCCGTAATACTGTTCCCGATCGGCGAATGCCAGCTTGGATGCTTCGACCACTGTGTGAATATAGTCTTCAGAGTTGTGTTCCAGCCCGGCGAGATCGAATCCTTCGAGCAGCGCCAGCTGTTGCAGGAAGACAGGACCCTGGCACCACGTGTTGCACTTGTATACATCGTAACCGCGATAGTTGAACGTAACCGGCGACTCTACCTTTGTGCAGTAGTCGTGAAAGTCGTCCTCTGTCAATAAACCGGCGTTCGACTTTCCGCTGGCGTCGCGAACGCTCGTAGCGCGCTGGTAGGCGACGATCTTCTCAGCGATAGGGCCTTTGTAGAAATAATCGCGGGCCGCGGCGATCGCGGCATCCCTACCCAAGTGGCTGTTGCGGATCTCGGCGTCAATCGTTGCCTTGAAAGTCGCCGCCCAGTCCGGGTTAGCCAGAATCTCTCCCACTTCCGGCGGCCGCCCGTTCTGCAGATAAACTTGCGCGGAGCTGGGCCATTCGTTCTCAAATCTGTCCTTCAACCCGGCGAGCGAATTGTGCAGCCCCGGATAGACCGGGAATCCTTCCTCCGTCAGTTCGATCGTCGGCTCCAATACATCCTTCAGCCGCAGGCGCCCAAACTGTTGCAACGCGGTTGTCCAAGAGCCGAACGCCCCCGGCACGGTCGCCGGCAGAAAGCCATCGCCAGGTATGATCTCGATGCCCTGCGATCTGAACCACGCTATCGTCGCCGCTTTGGGCGCATATCCCTGTCCGTTGATAGCGTACACCTGCTTCTGCCGCGCGCTATATATCAAGATCGGCACCTCGCCGCCAATGCCGTTCGACTGCGGCTCAAGTACGTTAAGCGCGAGCCCGGCGGCCACTCCGGCATCGATCGCATTTCCCCCTTTTTCCAACATACGCGCGCCGGCCTCCGCCGCGAGATAGTGTCCGGCCGTGACGACACCGTGGCGGCCCATGAAAACAGGACGTGTTGTAAAGGACATCGTTTTCCCCTCCATGCGCTGGCAAGTGACCAACTCTTGATGGGCTTAGCGTAGCATTACTTTTCCCAGTCTTCCGGGGGCGGCCAGATCACGGATGCGCCAATGGCTTTGCCATCGGGCGGCTCACCAGTCCAGTCCTTGACCGCATCCCGCCACTTGATGAAGTGCGGCGTCTCCATGTGCGCCTGGAACGCGGCCTCATCAACATAGACCTCATAGAGCCAGATCTTGTCCGGATCGTCGCCATCCTGGATCACATCAAATCGCAGACAACCGGGCTCATTCTTCATCGAACCCTTGGCGTCGTTCAACATCTCTTCGACGAACTGTTCTTTGAATCCTTCCTTAATCTTGATAGGGGCGATGATGACATACATAACTGTCTTTCTCCTCTAACCGGTTTGGGGATTGTTGTAAGGACAGTCGCTTAACTGCTTGCGGGTGTGGGTACTGCTTACTGTGTCGTAGCCTATCACAGTTTGGGAGGGATAGCGACCTAAACGAGGATGGCCCTGCTGCCTGTTTTCAGGAACAGGCGACGCCCGTCAGCGACGCCCGCCGGATGTCATCCAGTTCGTCGGCGCTGAATACGCCTGCCCTGTACAGATTGCGATACTCTTCCGAGACACTCTGGCCAAAGATCATCGGATCATCCGTGTTGATCGTGACCGGCACACCATAGTCAAACAGGAGCCGGATCGGGTGCCGCGCCAAGTCAGTCACCGCATCCAGCATGACGTTGCTCGTCGGGCACACATTCAGTCGAATCTTGTTCTCAGCCAGCCAGCGCATCACCTCGACCGATTCTGCCGCGCCAATGCCGTGCTGAACTTCGGCCAATGCAAGCAGTTCGACCGTCCGCCGTATCTCCGCCGCGCCCCCGAATTCGCCGACGTGCGCTTTCAGTTTCATGCCCGCGGCGCCTGCCTTCGCGTACAGCGGCTCTACCGCCTCTGGCGCACACGCCTCTTGGTGGTCGTACAGGTCAATCGATTGAAAAAAGCCCAACTCTATTGCTTGCTCCGCCAGCAACATCAGTTCCGGGTTGGCGGCGATCTGACGGGGAATGCCCAGCTCCGGCCGCAAATCGATTTGCGGCCGGTATCGCGCGGCTAGCGCTTTGAGATGCCTTTTTACCCCGGCCAGACCATCTGCATAAAACGCGGTGCGTCGAATGTCAATGCTCATCTCCAGAACAACAACGCCATCTCCGATCGCGTCGCGCACCGCAGATTCCACCACGAACTCGATGATCTCTCGGGTGCCCAAGTGGGGGGACAAAATATCAGTCGCATATATGTGCATCCCTCCCAGCTTCTTCATCTTGACAGGGGGAGGCTGCAGCGGGTGTCCTAACCGCCTTTCCAGGTTTTCACGGCGCGTGCTGAAGAAGGCGTGGCAATGCAGGTCAACCTTGGCGGCGGCACGCAAAGCAGCCAGATCATCCGCTGCGAGGGCGTCAACGAAACTGATCTTCATAACTGGTTTCCGGCCCTCCCGGTCATCAGTCACCGTTTCAATGGCGGGGCCTACTTTGCACACCGGTTTTCAGGAGGTCCAGCCGGCGTCATCGCCAAGCAGCGATTCCAGATATCCGCGACTCATTCTGGCCGCCTCCCGCGGCGGCCGCGGCGCACGCTGGGTCCCGTCCAATTCAACGTTGATCCACCCCTCAAACCCGCCTTCAGATGACAGGATCGCGAAGATCTCCGGCATGGGCAGGATGCCGTTGCCGATCGGCTCGTAGTTCACGTACCCGCTGCGGTCGATCTCCTTGCCATCGGCAGCGCGCTCGTAATTCCCGTTCCAGTCCTTCAGATGGACGTGGACGATGCGGTCGCGGTACGTGCGCATCACCTCCAGAATGTCGCTGCCCCCCTTGGCGATCTGCCCCGTATCGGGCGCGAATCCGATGAGCGCGGCGTCGACCAGGCCCAGAATCGTGTCCATGTCTTCACGGGTCTCGATAGCCGTCCCCGTGTGAGGGTGCAGCCCGGCCGCGAGACCTATCTGGCGGCAGTAGTCGCCGATCCGGTTGAGCGCGTCGGCCAGGCGCTGGAACTGGTCCCGCGTATAGCCGTCTGCAGGGCGCGGACCGGCCTGCAGGACAAGCGTCTCGCCACCGGGCAGCGCGCGCAGCCCGTCCGCCTCCCGGCGCGCGTTCTCCAGATCGGCCGCCGCCGTTTCCGGGTTGATCCACTCCTTATAGCAGTAGGCCGCCGCGGTTGGGATGCCAAAACTGTCTACCAGGCTGCGATATCCGCCCGGCCTGCTCCCATTGAGCTCGAGAATCTTCGCCGCGAAAGTTTCAAAGCCTTGATAGCCCAGTTCGGCCGTGTCGCGGTATGCTTGCTCAACATCCCCCGGTATGCCCCAGGTGATTCCAGTATGGCCGATCTTCATAATCCTCTCCTCACTACAATACCTGCTGGCTCGTGGATAATGACTGGTAGTGCTGCTGGCCGCTGACCACTGGCCGCTGGTGCTTCACAGGATGCGGAATCCACCGTCCACGTATAGTGATTGTCCCGTCACGTAGCTGGCCTTATCCGAAGCAAGAAATGTCGCGACCTGCCCGATTTCGTCTGGCTCGCCGGCACGCTTAAGAGCGATCTTTTCCAGTACAATCGGCAGGATCTCGGGGTCCTTCATCACCCAACTGGTCATATCGGTGTCGATCAGACCCGGGTTGATACAGTTGACGCGGATATTGTGCTCGGCCAGTTCGACGGCCAGATTCGCGGTCAGCGCCTCAACGCCCCGTTTGCTTGGGGCGTAGTGCGCCCGTCCCGGCAACACCATCCCCGCCTGCACCGAGCCGATGTTGACGATTGCACCGCCTCTCCCACTGGAAATCATATGACGGACCGCCGCCTGCGCACAGAAAAACTCGCCGCGCAGGTTGATGTTGGTCACACGCTCCCACTCCTCCAGCGTAATCTCCAGAAAGGGCACGATCGACTCTACGCCGGCGTTGTTGACCAGAATATCCAGCCCGCCCAACTCTGCGGCGACCTGATCCACCATGGCCTGAACCTGTTCTGGCTGGGCAACATCGGCCATAGCGACCAGCGCGCGACGGCCCAGTTCGCGTATCTCCTGCGCGACCGCCTCGGCCTGCTCCGCGCCCTCCACATCGTTCACCGCCACATCGGCCCCCTCCGCGGCCAGCGCCAGGCAGATGCCCCGCCCGATCCCCCGCCGCCCTCCGGTTACCAGTGCTACCTTGCCTTGCAGACTTCCCATCTCTACTCTCCTTTTTCGTTCTAAGTTCCCCGCCTGGCTCGCCATCTTTCACGCTCGTTCGGAGCGACGTGTCTCCCGGTCTCGTCTCCCTGCGGAGGAAAATCTCCTGTTTCACACATCGCCAGGAATGGATTGTCCCGCACCTCGACCGGGAATCTGATTGCAGAGCGGCGCCGCGCCGACTCATATATGCCAATCATCACCTCGGTCACTCTGCGCCCGTTTTCGCCATCCAAGGGATGGGGCGCCCCCGTTTCGATCGTCTCGATCAGATCTTTGACCTCAAGCCCAATTGCGCTTACAGGAGCCGGCCATTCAATCTCTATCTCTTCGATTTCGCCGCCCCGAAAGATGCGCAGCGCAGGCGTGTTCAGGAGATCAGCGCCTCGAAATACATCGCCGTAGAGTTCCAGTCTGCCCTCATCGCCGTGAATGATGAAGTGGTGGTAACGATGGCGCTCATCGCTCCAGCTTGGATCCAGCGAATGTTGCCGCCTGACTCCGCCTTCCTGCGCGGCCTCGCGTGCCAGCCAGCCCCAGACCAGGTGGGCCTTTACCTGGTTCGCTAACGACAGGAAGGCGATGCCCGCGTTTTCGCAGCGGTGACCGAAGTATTCATAGCCTTCATGTCCGTCCACCTGTCCCAGCAGATGGTCGACTTCCGGGTCCCCCAGCAGCGACAAAAGCATATGGATCGTGTGTGTTCCGTCCGTCATCAGGCAGCCGGCCTTGAGCGAGCCCTCAGCGGACACTACGCGCCCGATCGCGCCGTCGGCAATCAGCTGGCGGGCGCGTGTGTACTGGGGCATATAGTAGCGCTGGTGGCTGATGGTCAGCCGCGAGCCGGACGCCCGGCAGGCCGCCAGCATCTCGTCCGCCTCCGCCAGATCCATGGCCATCGGCTTTTCGCACACGATGCCCTTCGTCCCTGCCTGCGCCGCGGCCACCACCATCGGGCTATGCAACGCATCGTGTGTCACGACCGACACCAGATCCGGCTGGACTTCAGCCAGCATCCTCTTGTAGTCGGTATAAAGCCCTTTGGCGCCGGTCTCTTCGGCGAAAGCCTGGAGTGCATCTTCAGAAATATCGGCCCCCGCCACGATCGGTATGCCCAACTCCCTGTATGCCTCCATGTGTCCCCGCGCCATGCGCCCACAGCCTATCACAGCGGCTTTGTAATCTGTCATCAGAAGATCTCCCGTTGAGAATGGTGAATGTCATGCTCCTGGCAATCGCGAGGGGACAACCTGTCTAAGCATTGGCGACGCGCGCGATGGTTTCGTCTCGCAAGCGTAGTGTGTAATCGGCATTGTACTGCAGCCGTGCCGGGATAACGGTGGGCCAGTCAATATGCTGGCTCTCCTCCGGGCGCGGATGGAGGCCGGCTCGCACCTGCTGTTCGCCCCGCCACAAATGGCGCAGAAAGCGGGCCATGCGCACAGGTGTCAGATCGGTGAAGCTCTTGAGGAAGGCCTCATCGTACATGGGGATGGGGATGAACCCGCCGCTGT
The DNA here is from genome assembly GCA_965221345.1 of Caldilineaceae bacterium. Classification (GTDB taxonomy): domain Bacteria; phylum Chloroflexota; class Anaerolineae; order Caldilineales; family Caldilineaceae; genus Bin5. The sequence goes on along the minus strand of CBDCSD010000002.1, from coordinate 523,802 downwards.
CTTCGATGTTCAGATGGACATTCGGATTTGCCCGGTAGAGTATCTCGACAACAGCGGGCAGATCGACCACCCCGCGCCCCAGAGGCGCGCCGCCCAGCCAGTTGTACCCCTCCGCTGTGGGATAGATGCACGTGTCTTTGAAATGCGTTGTATGGACGTATGGCGCCAGTGTGCGGGCCGCGTCAACCGGGTCTTCAAGCAGCCCCAAAGCGTTGGCCGTGTCCAGGTTGACGCGCACGTGCGCTGAATCGACTTCCTCGATGATATGCACGAGTTCCGGCGCGGTCAGATCGACATGGAGTTCCATCGTGATCATCAGGTCGTGATCCGCGGCAAGCAGGCTTAGCTCGCGCAACACCTCGATGGTCAGATCGATCTGTTCCGCCAATGTCGGCGCCGAGAACGTACGCTCCTTGAGCAGGCCAAAGCAGGTGTTCAGGATCGGTGCATTCAGCTTCTTGGCCAGCGTGAAGAGAGGATTCCACTCCGATACCATCTCGGCGACGGTCCGCCCGCTCTGACCGGGGTTGACGCCGGCGCCGGCCAATTCCAGATAAAGTCCGTGGGCCTTTGCCTCTGCCGCCAGTTCTTCCACATAGGCATCGTCGTGGCCCTGCAACAGCCTTGCAGAAAAGTGCAGGCCTTCCAGCCTGTGAGCCCTGGTCAGTTCCAGAAGCTCCAATGGGTCGAGACTAACCGCTTTCAGTGTCAATGCGTCGAGTCCGACTTTCATAGTTCCTCCAGTGGCTATTGGTCCGTAACTGCATTCGCGGGCCACCGATCACAGATCACTGGCCGCTGCAATGTAAAGTCAGGCGAGCGCTTCGCCCATTTTCACCGCTTGGAAGGTCTTCATCCGTACGAGCAGCCAAAGCGTGCCGACTGCGGCCACCAGCACCATCATCAGCATCGCCAGCACCAGTAGAGCCACATCGTTCCAGGCTATCTGTACAATGAACGGCGGGATCAAATCGGCCTGATCGTACCCTATTTGGTAGAAGGGAATGAAAAGGTAGCTGCTTAGCAGACCCAGGTAGCTGCCCAGGGCGATTCCCGTTGTCGTTACCGTCACCTGTTCACTGCCGAGCGAAAGAACGAGCTGGCTGGTTGAAAGACCCATTGCCCGCAGAATGCCGAGTTGAATGAAACGCTGGCGGAACGACAGCGCCGAATAGATTACAAGCGCCAACATACTTAGCAGGGCGACGGCGATGAAGCCTACCGAAAGAAAACCGAACAGGCCTACGCGCGCCGGTCGCGCCTGCGCCTCCGCCAACTCTGAATGTGCATCTTCGATCGCCAGCACTCTGTAGCCGAGATCATCCAATGAACTGGTCAACTGATCCGGGTCGATGGCTTCCTCCGTGGCCAGCCAAACCCTGTAAGGAACCTCGTGGCCCAGCAGGGAAAAGATGTAGTTCAGATTGGCAACAAAGAATTCGCCGTCCTCCGGGTAAAAGGTTGGAAAAAATTCCATTGCCCCCACTATCTGAAAATCAAATGTCGCATTGCTGGTGGGGACGAGACCGCTCAGCGCGATCAAGTCGCCAACCTGTAGACCGAGAGTGTCCAACATCGACTGGCTGACAATTACACCGCCATACTCCAGGGCCAGCGCGTTCATAAGCGTGCCCAGGGAGTCGTCAGCAAAATCCGGTCGGAAATAGGCGACCTCTGGGAACTGGCTGCGGTCAATCCCGAAGAGCCTGCCGTTCACCATCCTGCTGCCGACGCGCGTGGAAACGGGGAACTCACCAATACGGGTCGCCGCCCTGACCCCCGGCGCCTGCCGGTGCTCGTCCACCGGCAGGTTGATCCAGACAAACTCCTCTTCCCCCTCACCCGCGGCATCGTCGTCGGAAGGTAACATCCGCAGGGCCGCCCCTTCGGTCAGGGTGACGTCGGCTCCCACTTCGTAGAAGATGCGCGCCACCAGATTCGCGTCCAGCGTGCGCGCCATCGACGCTGTGAAAGTGCCCAGGCTTGTTGTCAGGATCAACAGCAGCAGCAGACTGGTGTAAACTCTGCCCGTCCGTGCGAGATTGTAGAAGGCCAACAGCATCGAGACCCCGCCCAAGCGTGCCCACAGCAAACTCAAGCTGGTTGCGATGAGAGGGAAAAGACGGACGGCAACAAGCGCGACCGCCAAAATAAAGAGCGCCGGCGCCAGAAACAGCAGCGGGTTGTCGAGCGGATCGGTGGGGACATTGGCCTGCAAAAAGGCGATCCGCCCCTGCGTCTTGAGCAGATAGTAGCCGTAACCCGCGATGCCCAGCAGCAGGAAGTCTAGGTACGAACGCTCCCAGAAAGAGCGGCGCTGGCGGCGGCTTATCTCCTGCTTGGCTTCTACAATCGCCAGCCGCGCTGCCCCCATGGCCGGCAGGACCGTAGCAAAGAGAGCACACGCGATCGCGACGAACGTATAGGTCATACTGGTCGTAGTCGTTTCGATCTGCAGGGGCGTCTGCGCCTTAAATGTCATAAAATAGCGCGTCCCGCCTATAAACTGCGCCACTACCCGACCCAAAAACGGGCCAATTGCCAGCGCGACAATCCCAAGCGTGACCCCCTGGAGCAGATAGATGGAGAAGACCTGACCCGACGTTGCCCCGCGGCTCTTCAGGATCGAAATCTCTATCTGCTGGCGCTTCACCGTGCTGTCGGCGATGAGAACGACAAAGTACAGCACGAGCCCCAGCACAGGAATGCTGAACAGAAGCAGTAGAACGGCCTGGGCAGATGCCGACAGTTGGTAGCGTCTGAGCGCGGAGACGGGCGACCATTCGAGATAGGTGGTCGGGATCAGACTCTTGATCTGCCGGTCGACATAATTCACCCTGCGCAAAAATCTGTCCACATCCTCGGCGCGCACGCTTTCACCGTTGCTGGCCCTGTACCAGCCAGCATCGGAAAGGGCGTGGGGAACCCTGGCGCCGATCACGTTGATATAGGTCTCTTCCGGCACGAGAAAGACATTCGCGAAGGATGCCGCCGGCAGATGCCATGTGGCGCCGCCGTCTGCGCGGGGGATCCAGATGCCTGCAATGCGTACCGGTACCTCCAATCGCAAAATGCCGCCGCTGGAGGTGCGGGCGCTTGGGTCGAAGAGAGTATACCTCTCTCCCACCTGCAAACCGGCCTCGACCGCGAACTCCTGGCTGGCGAGGACGTCTACTACCTCCCGGCCGCCATCGTCGGCATTGTCCGGCGCGGGGAATTCGCCCTCGACAACCGCAACGTACTCCTCCATGCGGTCGATGAAGCCCAAATATCCTCGCAAAAGGGGATTGTCTCCCACTTCATACTGCCCGTCCCGCAGAGGAAATACCTGGAAAAGATCGCTCTTGACATAGTGCATGTCCGACCGGTAGGGGAGCCCCAGATCCTGCGTGTAACGGGTCTCCATGTACTGATTCAGCGCCAGATAGTCCTGCCGATCAGCGCCTTCGATAGTGGACCCTCTTACATAATGATAAAAGAAAGAGAATGCAGAGCGATTGGGTACTGTCTGCAACTCGTGCTCCAGCAGGGCGCGGTTGGCCGCGTCAGTGTACATTGGCGGCGCCGATGCCAGCGCCACGACAACACTCCAGCCAAGCAGCAGACACAAAGTCAATATCGGTTCAGAACTGAAACGCCGCAGCGCGATACTCCATAGGCCGAGATAGCTGTGAATGGAACGCATCGAAGTAGTGTAGTGCGCTACCGCTCCGCAATATGAGCGCGGCGAGCAGGCGGGACAGGCGCTGAGACCGCAGCGCTCCCAGGGAGCCTACATCTTGATGGCGCCGGAGCTAAGCCCTTCGACAAACAGGCGGCTGGTAAAGGCGAACAGGATGATGAGAGGAATCGAAGCGATTACATAACCCGCCATTAGGGGACCCCAGATCGTGTACCAGGCGGTTCGAAACGCATACAGTCCGATGGTCAGGGTCATCAGTTCGTTACTGCGGAGTGTAACCAGGGGCCAGATAACGTCGTTCCATGTGCTGAGAACGTGCATGATCGCGACGACACCAAGAATCGACTGCGACAGCGGGATGCCAATGTGACGGAATACCTGCAACTCGCTGGCGCCGTCAATCCTCGCCGCTTCGAACATCTCGCCCGGCAGAGCTTCGAAGAACTGCCGTAGGATGAAGATGGCAAAAACCTGCCCGCCCGCGATGTAAGGGGCGATCAAAACCCAACGCGTATTCAGCAGACCAAGGTCCTTAACCAGCAGGAAAGCCGGAATTAGCGTAAGTTCCCCTGGAACCATCAACAGGGCCAACACGCCGAAAAAGAAGATATCTCTACCCGGGAAAGGATAGCGGGCAAACGCCCACGCTGCAATCGCCGCCAGAATAACCATGCCAACCACCGACGTGCTGCTGGTGATTATGCTGTTCAAAATGTAGCGGGAGACGATGCGCCAGGCTTCAAGATAGTTATCGGGGTGGAGCGGATACGTAATAGTGAACGGGTAATGGTCGAACTGCGGGATATCCTTGAACGAAATGATTATCGTGATGATAAATGGCAGGAACATGAAAAACAGGAAGGCGCCCAGTCCCAGATGGCGCCACCAATCTCCCGTGCGCCAAGCGCGGCGCCAGCTAGCGCCGAACGACATACGTTGCACCGGTTGCGGTTGTCCTTCCAGTACTGTCATCGCTCAACTCTCCTGTCGTCCGGGTGACCCTGCGCCTGTCCCTGTCCAGTGCCCCGGCAACTCCTGTTCACGAACCTCGCACCACTCAATAATCACCCGTCTTGACGAACTTCACATTCAAGATCGTCAGACCCATTATCAGCACAAACAAGAACATCCCGATCGCGGAAGCGTAGCCCATCTTGTTCCACAAAAAGGCGTTGTTGTACATCCATAGCCCGGGCACTATACTCGCAGTCCCCGGCCCGCCGGCCGTCATTACAAAGACGGCTACCCAGCCCTGCAGGCCGCCGATGACCGCCAACACGATAATCAACTTGAACTGACCGAGAATGAGAGGAATGTCGATCGCGAACAGACGCCGCAGGCCGGAACATCCGTCTACCAGTGAACTGTCGATAACTTCATCCGAAATGCCCTGCAGGCCCGCCAGGTAGATAAGTACCGTGACACCACCCACCCATGGGAAGCCCATGAACGTAACCGCATAAAGTGCTGTTTTCGGGCTACCCAGCCACGGCTTCTGCCAGTCTTCCAGTCCTATACCCTCAAGGAAAGCGTTCAAAAGACCGTGCGTACCGTCATAGATGAACTGCCACAGCAGTAAAATGACGATGCCCGGCACCACCGCCGGCAGGATCGTCAGGACGCGGTAGGTGTACTTGTGTACGTGACTGCGCAGGTTGAAGATCAGCTCGGCTACGATGAAAGGAAAAGTGACCGCGCTGATCACCCGCCACGAAGTAAGCAGACTCACGTGGCGCAGCGACTTGATAAAGACGTCATCCCTGATGAAGAGCTTCTCGAAGTTGCCCAACCCCAGGAACTCCGGCTGCAGACCTATGTCCCACTTGAAAAAGGCCCGGTACAACCCCATGAAGGCCGGGTAGTAGTTGAAGGTGAGCAGCAGCGCGAAGGTGGGAACCAGCATCAGGTAAACGAAGCGGTAGCGATAGATACGCTGCCCGAGCGTGGCCTGCCTCTCTTGCGGTACCGACGGCCTGGCCACCGTAGCGTGTGACGCAGGTGCGCGAATCTCTTCTGTAGTCATGGCGCTAAACCTGTTTTCACAGTGCAGGTGGGCTCCACTTGTCTTTCACCGTGGAACCCACCTGCGTCAGTAGGCTTCGAGTTCTGAGTTTCTAGCTCTTGGTAAACACCACCTACAAGTAGAAGCTCACCAAATTCTAGAAACAGTTTACGAATAACGACTAACCGCAGTCCCAGCCATTCTTCTCAATCGCCTCATCCGCGTACTCAAGCAGCAACTCATTGATCTGCTCTGCGGCCTCATCCTGCGTAACTACGTCCAGCTTGAAGTCGGTCCAGACGTTGGCGATCTTCTCCCGCTGCTCCGTGCCAATCTTGTCAGGGTAGGTAACCATGCCGGCCTCGCCCAACCCTTCGGTGATGGCGCGCAACGGTTCTCGCAGATCGGGATTGACGTCAACGCCCTTAATGTTGGGCAGGAACGTGCCCGTCTCCGAAATCATCCGGCCGGCATTCTGCGGCGCAGTCACGTATCGCAGGAAGTCCACCGCCAGCGGCACAATGCCATCCCGCTCCGTCTTGGTCGCCAGCGCCCACTGGGCCGCAGTGGCGCCCCCGATCGGTGGGGCCGCTTCGCCAATTGCATACGGCGAATCCGCCTCCGTGATGGTGGGAGCGTAGAATGTGCTCCACTCGAAATCAACCAGTGGATCGGCCTTGAGATAGCCGAAGCGCCAACTGCCGTCTTCAAATACAGCCACATCTTTTTGGAGGAACTTGCGGTTGAAGTCCGCTCCCTCGGCCGCCCAGTCCGGCGCCAGATAGGGAATCAACTGCTTGACTAGCCGGAACCAGTCCCCGTATTCGGGGTCTGTGGCGCTATAGAGCCCGTTCTTCATGGCGCAGCCGACCTCTTCCAGCGAGGCGACGCCGCCGTCAGCGTTGATTATGTCGTCCTTTTTGGCGTAGAGCATCGCGCCGACCTGTGACTGGTACCAGGCCAGCCGGGCGTTGGGAATAGTATCTGTCCCCAGTAGCGCCTCCTGCACTTCGATCCACTCACCGTAGGTACTCGGAGCTGACAGGCCTGCCTCGTCGAAAATGTTCTTGTTGTAGAAGAAGAACGTCGTCACCAGGTCGATCGGTACGACATAGTGCTTGCCGTCCGGGCCGCGCTTGGCCTCGGTGGGAATCTCGTAGAACTGGTCCAGCCAGCGCTCGCTGCCCGGGTCTCCGGCGGCCACATAAGGGTTGGGCTGTTCGAAGAACGGATCCAGCGGAATCCACCAGTTCTTGTCAATCTCATCCTGCGTCCAGAAGGAGTGCGTCCAGACGATGTGCGGTATCGTGCCGCCAGCCTGCTGCGTGACGATCCACTCATGGGAGGCCAGGGTGTCCGGTTTCCTGATAATCTCGACCGTGGCCCCGGGATGATCCGCCATGTACTCGTCGGAGATGACCTGGATCATGTTGTGCGGTAGGGGGTTGTTAGGGCCCTGCTCCATGCTCTCCGTGGGTGTATAGTGCTGCACCCAGATCTGCAGGTCACCGGTCATGCCGGCTTCCCCGCTCATCTCGTCACCGCTTGACTCCTGGGCCGCAGGCGCGGGTGCCGCGCAAGCCGCCAGCGCCACACCGGCGCCGGCCATCCCCATCGACTGCAGGAATGAACGTCTGCTGAGCTTCTTCATGTTCTTCTCCTTGGATTGAAGGGTACAGATGAAAGACAGACTTCTACGTGGTACTCGATAATGTTATCGCCTCGACGCGGCATCAAGAATAGTTCTCACAGGGAGTTGGACCCGGTACAACTCCAGGCGAAGTCACCACGCCTCCTGCAACAGCCTCGCTCGCAACCCAAAGCGAGCCGCTCAATCCTCCACAATGGCGACCGCCCGCACAGGTGCGCCGGTTGTCCCCGTCCACTTCACCGGCAGCATCGAGAGCGTGAACCCGTGAGGCTTGGGGATCTGCTCCAAATTGCAGAGGTTTTCCACATGATAGTACTCATGCTCGTACATGACGCGATGGGCTTCCCAGAACTGCTTGCGCTCAAACATCGCCCACACCGGCGGGTCGAACGTAACCGCGTCAATGCCCATCACCTTGACCCCGCGTTCGATCAACCAAAGCGTCGCTTCACGTGTCATTCCGCTGTGCTCGCTCAGGTAGCGTTCCTCATCGTTGTAACTGCCCGCCCCCGTCCAGATGAGAACAAGATCAAGCGGCTTGATCTCATACCCTATATTCCCCACAGCCTCTTCCATGTCGGCCACGGTGATACCGGCGCCGTTTTCCTTGTGCCGAAAATCCAGAAGCACGCCGTCACCGTAGCAGTACTCCAGTGGAATCCCTTCCGGACCGGGCTTGCCGGCAACCAGATGTTTCAATGCGTCAATGTGAGTCCCTACATGGTCACCTAGAATCGTCAGGTAGTGGGCTGTCAGAGAGGTGACGCCATGTTCCGCGGCGCCGATACCGCTCGCAAACCCCTCCCAATCTTCATACATCAACAACGTCGGCCGCGTCACCCTGGGGAAAACCACCATGTCGTTGTGTACGGGCATGCTCAAGTCAATGACCCTACGCCCCATGCCGGATCTCCATGGTTTGCCCGCCTGTCAGCGGAGCACTGTTCTGGGCTGTCTCTGGCACTCCACTATCCAGGCCAACTACAAATGCTTGGCCACACATGCCTATTGACAAACAGGACCTTTCAGAAGGCTCCTGTAACATCTCCAAAATTCGATGTTGTAAGTCGGCAATGACCAGAAAAGAAGTGAAGTTCTTCTAGGCGAATGTGAGCGTTTCTATGCAGTTCGAGCGTCTGCGGGGGACGAGAAGCAAGTATGACACTTCGCTCACCAGTTTCTGCGCCAAGCGCTATTATATATATATAGGTCACAGAGTCCAAATTTCTTGTCTCTCACTACGCTTTCCAAGGCCCCACACCTTAAGAAGAAGCTCCGGCCTGCTGCCATGGTTGGGCTATGCAGCTTGTTCCCGCAAGACTGTAATCTCAAGATCGTGTGCCTCCGGTCGGTTCAGAAGACTCTCAATGCCTTCTGGCCTTGCGTGGCAGGATGCTAAACGTGGCAGATCCCATCTCTCGACGTATACTCATTGTATCTACGAAACTGCATACAGCAGAGGTAATTTCACGGAACGAGTAACTCTGGAGAATAGGAAATATGGAAACTCGCGTGCAGAAATGGGGCAACAGTTTGGCCCTGCGCATCCCCAAGCCCCTTGCAACCCAGGTTGGACTCGAAGCCAATACACCGGTCAGATTGTTGCTGCGCGGAGAGGAGTTAGTCATTGCGCCAGTGACGCTACCCTCTCTGAAATTGGATGATCTCCTGGCCCAGATGACCGAGCACAATTTGCACGGCGAAGTGGACTCCGGGCCTGCGGTGGGTCGTGAAGGATGATTGCAAAGCCCGAGTACGTCCCACAGCGCGGCGATGCAATTTGGATTGATTTTACCCTTCAGACGGGACATGAACAGGCGGGACGACCTTCCGCCGTTGTACTCTCGCCGGAATCCTATAACGGCAAAACAGGATTGGCGATTCTCTGTCCGATTACCAATCAGGTAAAAGGGTATCCCTTTGAAGTTGCCATCTCTACAGGGCTGGGGGTGACAGGGGTGATCCTCGCGGATCAGGTCAAGAGTATGGATTGGCGGGCGAGACATGCAACGTTGATTTCTGCTCTGCCTGCGAACCTGCTTGATGCAGTTTTGGAGCGTGTCGGGACACTTTTGGCAAGGGAATAAGGCTTTAGAAACACGCCGCCGCGTCGCAATATTGGCGGGAAGTTATGACGCCTGCCCATCACACTGCTGACAAATCTGGGCGAGGCGTCTCGGGCCGCCGCTGCTGGTGATTTCCGTATCGTATTCGGTACGCACGCGGCGGTCCGTTTCGCCGCAGAAGTCGCAGCGCCCGTACTCTTGGAAAGGGTTGTAGGCCGCGCGCAGCGAGTCTTGCCGGTCGCGCTCCGCCAGAGCCGGCGCTGCAAACCGCTCCACCCAGCCCCGCACTTGGCTGTCCGTCTCGTTGGCAACCGCCCGCTCGAAAATCGGCAGGAGCGCCGGGTCGTTCGGGCAGCCGCCATCCTCCAATGTATGCCATGCCGCCCGCCGCACCCGTACATCCGGATCCTGCATCAGCCGGTAGAGCGCCGCCCCAGCTGCTTCTACCCGCTTGCGCACGTGGCAGGGACAGAGGTTTGCGGCGGCATGGAGGCGTTCGGCAGGGTTCGTGCTGTCGGCCCACTCGATCAGGCGTTGGATCGTCTCCCCCCGCACACGGTGTTCACCGCCTTTGAATGCGGCCTTCTGATGCCTGTTCAGCCCCTTGCGTCCGCGCGCCATCTATCTTTTCACTTCCAGGGCCAACCGTGTGGCCGCGCGCGCGGCCGCGGCGGATTTTTCACACCAACTGGCCTGCCTCGACAGGCCCTGCAAGATCAGCTCGTGAACCTCCTGCGGCGAATCCGCCAGCCGCATCAGTTCGATATCAGCGGCGGAGATGTTCCCCGCCGCCAGCATCGTGCTACGCAGCCAGTCCAGCAGACCGCCCCAATAGTCGGAGTTGAAGAGGATAACTGGGAACTGTCTGATCTTGCCGGTCTGGATCAGCGTCAATGCTTCAAACAGTTCATCCAGTGTACCGAACCCGCCGGGGAAGATGACAAATCCCTGCGAGTACTTGACGAAGTTCATTTTGCGCACAAAAAAGTAGCGGAACTCGATGCCAATGTCGATGTATTCGTTCAACCCCTGCTCGAAGGGAAGCTCAATGCCCAGGCCGACCGAGGTGCCGTTATCCTGCTGCGCGCCGCGGTTGCCGGCCTCCATGATGCCCGGCCCTCCGCCGGTAATGACCGAAAGACCGGATTCCACCAACAGGCGCGCCGTCTCGACCGCCGCCCCGTAGTTGGGATCGTCCGGCTGGGTGCGCGCCGAGCCGAAAATCGAGATCGCAGCGCCCAGCCCTGCCAGCGTGTCGAAGCCCTCGACGAATTCACCCATGATGCGGAATACTCGCCAAGGGTCGCTGTCAGTAAACGGCTCGCCCTCCCCGGTCGCTGAGTCGAGGATACATTCGTCCTGGGTCTTTCCTTTCAGCATTACATCCGCTCCCGATTTCAGACCGTCGCCGGCATCCGGTACAGAGTGACCACGAATTCGGCGCCGCTCTCTGCCAACTCAGGCTCCGGCAGGCCCCTCTCGGCGGCCAGGCGAAAAATGCGCACAATGCCCGTGCCCAGCCGGGTCATTAGTCCCAGTTTGGACATCAGCGAGAGAATGATGGGGTTTCGCTCCACGTGAATGCCGGCACGTACATTTTCCAATGTTACGCTATTTGGTAATGGACCGGGGCTGCGTATCTCCAGCCGGTCTTCAAAGAGGAAGACGCGCACCGGGGCCGACAGGGAATAATCCCGGTGGACAAGCGCATTGGTCAGCGCCTCCCGCAGCATCTCCAGCGGTAGTTCTGTTTGCACTTCTGGCTCGAATCCTCGGATGACGCCGGCATTGCGCAGGTGCAGTCGCAGCAAGCTCTCTACCTGCTCCAATTGCTGCGGCAGCCGCCCGTCGATGGTTTTGCGGTCGAGTATGGTTTCTCCTGCCGCGGTTCCTGCGAAGTGAGCGAATTCCACACGCGCCGTCGGCTGCATGCGCTGTGGCTGGCGGCCGAAGAGCAGCTTTCCAGCGACCGTGAGTTCGTTGCCGGCCATGCACTTCAGATTGCGCAACAAGCGCGCCAACTCTTCATCTGGCCGGTCCGTATCTTCAGTCAGACCATAGGCCGCGGTCAGGAAGGCGCCAAACACCGGCAGGTCAACATCCTCCAGCCCCGTCCCCGTGAGCGCCGATTCGTCGTAATAAAAGGCGCGCACGGCCAAATACATACGGCGAATCTCTTCGCGCGACGCCAGGCGCTTCCCCGCATTCTGGCGAACATAACACTGACCCCGCTGCGTGTAGTAGGGCCGGTCAACTCCGCGGGGCAGCGTGATCTTCAGGAGCGGCTTTCCTCCAACTTCAACCTGTTCAATGAAAGCCGTGGCGCGGGGCGTAACATTGTTCGCCAGAATCTGGTCTATGCACTGGCAGGCGCCATCCACATCGGCCACGCCAGTGATCGTATCGTCATCTTCAATGCCCAACCACAGCACGCCGCCCTCTGTGTTCAGAAAGGAGATAAACGCCGTGGCCAGACTCTCAGGGCGCGCCGCAGCAGACTTGAATTCAGCGTATATCGTCTCGCCGCCCTGCACGGCCTGGGCAATCTCGTCCGTGCTCATCGCTTTTTCCTAGTATCCCGCATTCACATACCCTTCCTGCGCGCCAGGACCGAAACCCAACTCGAACCGCCGCCGCCGGAACTCCGTCAGCACGTCGGCATAACGAGGATCGGCGATGAAGTTCTGCCGCTCTGACGGGCAGCGTTCCAGGTCGAACAGCACCTCTGGCATCTCCTCACCGTAATATTGGTACTTCAGGTCATCCCATTTGATCATCAAGTTGCGCGCGCCAAACTGGCTGATGCTTTCGTTGCGCCAGTCAGCCTCTTCGCCGCGTAGAAGGGGCGCCAGACTGCGGCTGTCCAGCCCATCCGGGACCGGGATCTGGCATAGCTCGCACAAAGTGGCAAACAGATCGCACAGGTTGACATTTTCCTGGACCAACCTGCCGCCGGCAAATGATTTGGGCCAGCGGATGATCAGTGGCACGCGTGAGCTGGCCTCGAAAAACTTCTGCTTTTCCCAGATACCGTGCTCGCCCAGCATCTCTCCGTGATCGCTTGTGTAGATAATGATCCAGTCGTCAAGATCCTGGCCCACGTGCTCCAACGCCGCCAACAGCGAACCGTACATCTCGTCGATCGTCTCGATCATGCCGTAGTAGCCGGCGACGGCGCGGCGCAGCTCCCGCGCCGAGGCATCGACGCCTACCCGCACCTGCTTCTGGCCCAGAAAAGGATGATCGAATACCGGCTCGTCGAGGAATGGCTCCACCCGGTTCAGGTAATATGCGAACTTGTCTTCACTGGTGAAGTACGGGTAGTGAGGTTGGTTCAGGCTCACTTTCAGCAGCAGCGGACGTTCCGGCTGCTGCCGGTCGTAGTAGGGATCGGTGAAATACTGCTGGATGAAGTCGAGCGCGCCCGTCATCGCGTATTCATCCTGGATAATGTGGGGCGAGTGGCCGACGCCCGCCCGCAGCACCTCTTTCGTGTCGCTCCATTTGACGGAGGATAGCCCTCTCGTGTGACGAGAAAAGGAGGCTTCGTCCCGCGCTTCAATGAAATGGGGCGCTACCTGCATCGCCGAACCGATTCGCTGGCTCCACCCCTGCATCTGGTCCTGCCCCGTGTGGTGCAGCTTGCCGGCGGCGACCGTGTGATAGGCATATTGGCTGAATCGGCGAGCAAAGGTCATGTGGCCGGCGGGCAGATCCTGGGCGAAGATCTCGCAGCCGCATGTGCGCGGAAACTGACCGGACATCATCGCCTGGCGGCCTGGAATGCAGATCGGCGAGGCCGTGTATGCGTTGTTGAAGACGACGCCCGAGCGCGCCAGCCCGTCCAGCGTGGGCGTGCGTACGACCGTGTCGCCCTCGTAGCCGGTGATGTCGGCGCGGTGCTCGTCGCTCATCAGAAAGAGAATATTGGGTGGCATATCGAATACTCCTGGGAGAACAGGGTGAATGGAGAGCGAGAGACCTACCCAAGCTCCGCTCTTACGCAGAGCTGCAATGGATACTGTCACCTCTGTTTGCAACTATCTTTCGGAAATGGATCCCTCTGCAGCGCCAACACAAAACGATAGTCAAGCTCTGGAGTCGGCAATCTGAACATGCGCCGTCGGGCTCTTACCGGGCCGACGAAAAATATTAGTCATCATAGGGTCAGGGATTTTCTGCTTCGAGATGCGTTCAGGAACTGCGTCGGCGCGAGCGAGCCAATTCGGCCTCCAATTCCTGCACACGTTCCACTGCCTGCTGGCGAGCCGCACTTTCTGCATCGGCGCGTTGCGCTTCAACCTCGACTCTTGCCTCTGCATCTTCTGCTCTGGTGACAGCTACCTTCAGGTCGGGAATGACAAACCCGGCATACACTTCGTCAAGAGCCAACTTTGCCAACCTCGGCAACCTCCACAGATCCCCAATCCGAAACTGAAAACCGGGCAGCACTTCCGAGTGGATAACTTCCTCGGCGTCGGGCTGGATCTCCTCGTATCGTTCCTGCGGCGTCAGGTGGTAAAAGTGCATGTGCTCGCCGCTTGGATCGAGTATGGTATATTCCTTTACCCCGGCCAGCGCGTAGTCTCTCTTCTTCTCCTCTGTGTCCCGACGCACCTCTGTCTGTGTGGAGTCCGAAAGAAACTCTACAACGGCGTCGCAAACGCCCGCAAAGGAGCGCTGGTCAATTCGTCCCCAAGAAACGGGGTTGCTATTCAGAATTATGCCGATATCCGGTTTGCGAACCGCTCTACGTGTCCCCGACGGCTCCTGAGAGTCTGCCATTGTCATGAAAAAGCCAGTCTCCATATTGATCAGTTCTGCGACCTCGTGCGTTTCCAGGTAGCGGCGCAAAAGGTCAAGAAACCAGTTTCCAAGATCAAGTTGAGGCTTGTTTGCCAAAGGCTTTGCCTCCAATATGCCGTTGTTCCATTCATAGCTGACGTCAATGTCAGGGTAGGGGCTTTCATACCACTTGGCCCAGTACTCTTCCAATGTGACACATCGCCCTTCATCAGGTGCCCAGGGATTCACCTGTTTGTCGTGCAGTGCATCATCATTGGCCGTGGTAGACCCGTTCGATTGGGATGAATCTATCTGTGTCTGAGGAACGTCTGACGCCAGCTTTGCTGGTTCCATGTTCCCTCCTCTGGCAAAGCAAACTCTCGCCCGCGTATAATACAACTGTTCTGTGGCCATTCTAACACGAGTCCCCAACCGATCCCAACGACCTGCCCGGAGGGCATGTCCGTCAACCTTGCAATGAGATCATACTGCTGGTACGATCGTGCCGATACCTCCTGCCCTGTACCAAGAATTCTGACACAAGTTCGCGGACAATTGCCTTACCAGTTTGCTCGCAACTGAATAAGCCGGACCTTCTCGCGGGAAAATCACTACCTGAGCGCGCATACAAGGAGATCAAGCAACGTGAGCACCCTCCATTTCGAAAAACTTTCCCAATTTGATCGCGTCGCCGAACCTGTCACCGTCAGCATACCCTTTGGCCAGGGCAAACTGACCGACGCCACCCAGTTTGCCATCGAAGACGACGGCGTGCTGCTACCGTCCCAGCAGCGCGCCCTGGCCCACTGGTCCGACGGCAGCGTCAAGTGGCTGCTGGTCCACTTTCAGCCCGACCTGCCCGGCAATCTCTCCAAGACCTTCAGCTTTCGCGTCGCCCCTGAAAATGCGCCGCGACCGCCGCAACAAGTGACAGTTACCGAGGACGCCAACGGCCTGCTGGTCGACACCGGACCGCTGCGCTTCCGCGTGCCCCGTGAAGGCTTTCTCCCCGTGCAGGATGTGGTCCTCGCAGAAGGTACAGCCTGGCCCTCTCCCTTCGCCGGCTTCAAGATGGAGACCGATTCCGGCGCGGCCGACAGCAACAGCGGCGCGGTCGAACTGGAGATCGATGAGGCTGGCCCGCTGCGTGCCGTGATTCTCGTACGCGGCCGCCACCTGCAACCCGACGGCAGCGATTTCCTGGAGTTGCGCGGCCGCATCACTGCCTACGCCGGCAAAGCCTACATAGAAGTGGAGCACCAATTCCTGCACACCCTGGACATGCAGCAGGTGACTTTGCAAAGCCTTCGCCTGGACTTCGCGGCCGAGCATGCCGGGAACGCTCCCCAACTCGCTCTCGGCGAAGGCTGGTACAAAACCGCCATCAGCCAGAGCGAGAGCGAAGTCTCACAGACCTTGGACACCGAAACGATGCTCTATCAGTCCAATGAGCATTTTATCGACTCCTACTATGGGGATTTCTGGAGCGACTGGCGCGACGACCAGGGCGGCCTCTGTCTCTCCATCCACCAGGCCCACCAGAACTTCCCCAAGAGACTGCACGGCCACACCCAGGGCATCGCCTGCTGGCTCTACCCCGCCGGCGAACCCCCCGCGCCAATTCTGCAGGGCATGGCCAAGACCCACCGTATACAGCTCCATTTTCACGGGCCGGACTCGACCCTGGATTCATTGAGCCAGCGCAGTTTGCAGTTCCAACTGCCGGATCGTCCCTCGCTGCCCGTAGAATGGTATCTGCATAACAATCCCTGGATCGAGACCTACTTCCCGCAGAAACTCCCTCGTCGCCTCTTCACTGACCTCAATAGACTCCACGATGGACGCCCCAAAGCCCTCGGCATGATGCATTTCGGTGACGCCCCCGATTCCGGCTATACCAACCAGGGCCGCGGAGGCGGCGAAAACGTGTGGGTCAATAACGAATATGACCGCCCCCACGCCTGCACCCTCTACTACGCACTCAGCGGCCAACGCCGCGCCCTCGACTCGGCGCTGGTCAGCGCCCGCCACTGGCTCGACGTAGACTTCTGTCACCATCACCCGGATCCTCTGATCGATGGCGGCCTGCGTATTCACACCCGCTACCATGCCACCGGAAGATGCATTCCTTCCCATGAGTGGACTGAAGGATTCCTGGACTACTACTTCCTCACCGGGCGGCGCGAAAGTTTGGAGGTAGCAAACTCGATCGGCGAAAACATCCTTCGTCACATGCAGTTGCCAACCATGCAGCAGCCGGGGGAAGCTTCAGTGCGCGAAGGGGGATGGGCCTTGCGCGCCTATGTCGGCCTCTGGCTTGGCACCGGCGAACAGCGTTGGCACGACGAAGCCAAGCGGCTAATCGAGATGTTCCTGACCTGGCACGACGAGTTCGGCGCGCTGCTTGCGGCGTATACCAGCCACACCATGCCGCGCGTGCCTTTCATGATCTCTCTTACTGTCTGCTCTTTCGCCCGCTACCTGCTGATCGAAGACGACGAGCGCGTGAAGCAGCTGATTGTGGCGGTGATGGATGATCTCATCGAACACTGTCTCGGGCCGGACGGGGTCTTCTACTACAAAGAACTTCCTTCCCTTCAGACGACAGCGCCAACACCCCATGCGCTGGAAGCACTGACCTACGCCTGGCGCATCAGCGGCGACGAGCGCTATCTGCGGGTCGCCACCAACACATTCGCAGCGTTGATGGCCAACCTGGAAGGCAAAGAAGGCGGCCCCAAATTCGCCGATCCTTCCGGCGCGGTCATTGACGGTGTCGGGGGCGGCCGCATCTTTGCCGACAAATACACCTCGTTGATCCTCTACGCTGGCGCGGCCGCTCCCCTGGGCCTGCTGGACTGGTACGAGTATCCATATCCCGGCGCAGCCTGACCGATGCCGAGCGAATGACTGCCGGGTCAGTCTTCAATGTGGATCCCGTTTGAAACCACGAACCTCTGCGACGGAATGGCAACTGGTACGCAGGAGTCCCACCTGCTGCCTCTTTGTAGGCATACTCTTGGTCTGGTTCGGGCTTGATATGAAGTGACAGTGTCAGTACTGGCAGACAAAAAAACACCAATGACACAAAAGATCCCCCTCTCCTCACTTCTCGATCTCGGCTTGGTCCTGTTTTTCATGGCATTGGCCGGATATTTGCGCATTACCGGTCTCGAAAATGCCAATTTCAATTATGACGAAAGTTATGCTCTGGAGTTGGCAGCGGATATTCTGGAGATCGACCCGTTTACTGCCAGAGGTCTCCCCTCCTCAGTTGGCATTTTTAATTCGTCTGCATTTCCCTATCTGCTGACGATTCCCCTGCTCTTCAATTCAGATCCGCAATGGGTAACAGGATTTGTCGCTCTAATCAATACATTCTCTGTGGGCGCATGCTACGGCATCGCGCGACGATGGTTTGGCTTGGGCCCAGCCATCATCGCGACATCTCTATACGCCTTGAATCCTTGGGCGGTGATCTTTTCGCGCAAAATTTGGGCCCAAAATGTCCTGTCTATCTTTACGATTGCGCTATTGACCTGTCTATTGCTGTACCAGAAGGGACGGCGTCCGTGGTGGGGCGCATTCGCTATGCCAGTATGGGCAATCGGGATCCAGATCCATTTCTCCGCTGCCGCACTTCTGCCAGTTGTTGCCATCTCTCTTGTTACAGGTATCAACCGCAGAAATGTAAGGCAACTCACTATCGGTGGCCTGCTTTTCTTGGCTTCATTTACTCCGATGTTATTCAGTGAAACCGGAGAGAGTTGGAACAGATTGCCTGGGGTTCTGTCTGAAGGACGAGTCGAAACCAAATCCTGGTCCCTGATGCAAGGGCTTGTCATGGGAGACGGGGAAGCGGCATATTTGGGCAAAGAGGTAGTCTCTACAGTTCAACAACTACTCCATGAAAATCCCGCAGTGCGATTCCTGACCATTCATATCATGTCAGTTCTGACAGCGGCCGCAGTTCTTTATATATTCGCCTTTCCTTTCAAAATTCGCCGCCTGGATGATTGTAGTTGGCGTCGAATGGTGATCGGACTTGCATCGATTTCCGCTCCTCTAATGTTTATGTACCGCCCTGGAGGTCAGTTGTTCACTTACTACCTTCTGACGATTTGGCCTGCTTCGTTTATAGCAGTTGGCATACTTATAGGTGACTTAACTAAGCTTGTTCGTGATCGAGTTTCTCGAGGCAGGCTGGCACTCTTAGGATGTTGGGCCGTCCTCACGATCTGGTTGTTCCTCCTGGCTTCCGTGCAACTATTCCATCATGCCAGATTCCTGCGTCTTGCCAGCCAAACCGAAGAATTGACTGTGGGTCGAATCAATTCGATTGCCGAAGCGGTTCGTTCCATCCAGGATTCCGGCGAAGTCTATATGGTCAACCTTTCTCGTGACTTATCCACAGCGCTACGATATGTTTTGCGGCAGGAACATCATGTTCGCGGCTCCCTCTCTCGCGATTCGCCGGCTGTGGTGGTCAATCAGCATCCTACGATTCTGATTCTCAGATCTGAGAACCAGCCAATTGTGAGGGAAATCGACTCCAATATGGCGGAACATAAGGTCCCGAAGTTTTCATATGAGTGGGACACCAGAAGACTGTTTCTATATCATGTGGCCTTCGAAGACATGCTTGAAATCTGTCAGCAAATGCCATTGTCAGCCCTGACATTTGATGGGCAAGTGACGCTGGCAGGAACGCATTTGCAACCCACGGACGGCAGAGACGTTGTCATTGTCAATTGCTGGCATGTTCACCAGCGCCCGGCTGACCTGCCTGATCAATTGAGTGTTTTCAATCATCTGGTAGATCGCGCCGGCAATAAAGTCACTCAAGCCGATGGCCTCGGACACGTTCCGACACAATGGCGAGATGGTGATATGATCCTGAGCTACTATTTGCTTCCGATTCCATCCGACATCGCGGATGGCGAGTACCATCTACTGACCGGCTTGTATCGGCCTGATACCAGTCGCCGCATCCCAATCGCCCAAGGCGACCATGTTGCCGAACAGGTGCAGACCGGGCCTTACACATTTGCGAATGGGCTATTGCAGTTTCAAGATCCATGAACTGACCTTGTCATTCTGCGCCATTGTCTCAAAGGAAAAATATGCATGCCCTCCGCTTCCCTACCAACCCCATCATCACACCGGCGCTGAACGAGTCCATCGGCGCCAATATCAACGGGCCCTCACTCCTGCGCGCCCCGGACTGGCTGCCGAACCCGCTGGGCAGATACTATCTCTACTTCGCCCATCATCAGGGCGCATTCATCCGTTTGGCCTATGCAGACGCCCTGACAGGGCCGTGGACCGTTTACGCGCCCGGCACGCTGCGTCTGGAGCAGACCCCCTGCTACAACCATATCGCCAGCCCCGATCTGCATATCGACGAGGAGAATCGGCGCATTCTGATGTACTATCACGGGCCGTCTGTGCGGCCGCAAGAGCTTGACGCCGATCCGCTGAAAAGGAGATTTCCCTTTCTGGAAGGGCAGCGTTCACTGTTGGCCATGTCAGAGGACGGCCTCAATTTTCTTTGCGACAGCGAGATCCTCGGCCCGAGCTATTTCCGGGTCTTCCGCTATCCCGACGCCGTCGACAGCTGGGTCTACGCGCTGGGAATGCCTGGAATCCTTTTCCGCAGCCGCGACGGACGCACCAATTTCGAACCGGGACCGGTCCTCTTTGATCGCAAACAGAGGCATACGGCCCTGCTCGTGCGCGACGACATTCTCTACGTCTTCTATTCCCGCGCCGGAGATTGCCCGGAGCATATCGTCTGCGCGACGATCGACCTGCGCCCGGACTGGAGTAAGTGGAAGGCCTCCGCGCCATTCTCCATCCTGCAGCCAGAGACCGACTATGAAGGCGTCAGCCTGCCACTGGAACCGTCCCAGCGCGGGGCGATTCACGAACCTGCACGCCAACTGCGCGACCCCGGCATCTACCAGGAAGACGGCCGATTCTATCTGCTCTACTCGGTCGCCGGAGAGAGCGGCATCGCGCTTGCCGAACTCAGTTTCGACTGATTCCAGGCACCGGCCACCTGCTCCCAAGTACCGCTTTTTTTGTGGGCAAAGACCCTTTACACAAGGTCGTCCAGGCTTACTTCCAGAGCATGAGCAATCGAGGCCAGCGTCTTGGCAGAGCCGACGCGCCTCCCCGTCTCAATCTGGGAGAGGTAAACCGGGCTAATGTTGGTTGCGGCAGCCAACTCCTTCTGACTCATGCCGCGATGCTCTCGATACACTTTGATCGGGCTTACGCCTGACAAGAGTCGGTCGACCACTCTAATGGGAAAGGATTCGCCCTCTTCTTCTGTTGCAAGATCATAGATTTCTTCATCGCTCAAGATCGCCTCGGCGGCTTCTTCCTTTGCCAGTCGAACATAATCACGCCAGGGGAGCACGGCAAACATCGGTTGTCCGGCATCATCATGAATGATCTGCAGGTTGCTCACGAGAGTTTTCCTCCTACTGCTTGTAAGCCTGACCACGTGGTAGGATGCGCAAAATATCAATCGAGTTGGCTTCATCGTCTCTCTAGAAAATTATCCGAAAGTCGCCAACACGCAGACGAAAGCCAGGCCGCCCCTCCAACCGGACAATGTCAATATCCCGCCGGTCGGGATTCTCTGCCAATCTGTCCAATGCCTGGCGGATGCGCTGGGCATTTTGGCGAGGCATCTTCTGAAGGGCTTTGATGGCCTGTTTCTTAGTCGTCAACCTGTACAAAGTGTTCTCCTCACAGCAATCACTATAGCATATCGCTTTACTGGCATCAAGCATTTTGCTTTACTGGCAAGCACTGAACGAATACAGAAAGTAGAGAGGCTTCTGGAATACATTTCTCGAGACTGGCAGGCTAGTGCAACGCGTCCAGACAGCCTGAGACAACGACAACCTGCTTTTCGATTGACCTCGGTGCGGGCAAACTGCTACAATGCGGCTAGCAATGTGCAACGCCTTGCCTTTGACCGACTTAGCAGATTGCTGCAGAGAATTTCATTACTTTGGCGGTCCATTGATCTGATCTTGCGCACGCAGACAAAAGCGGCCGAATACGCTCCTAGTGTGAGAGGCAACTTACATGCCCGATTCTACACCTGACATTGTCGTCTATGGCGCCTTCTGGTGCCCGGACTGCCGCCGTAGCAAACAGTTCCTCGGCGAACACCAGATCCCATATCAATGGGTGAACATCGAAGAGGATGCGGACGCCGAACAGCGGGTCATCGAATTGAACAATGGCAAACGCATCATTCCCACCATCGTCTTCGACGACGGTTCCCGGCTCGTCGAGCCGAGCAACGCCGAACTGGCCGCAAAACTGGGTCTGAAAACGACGGCCAGCCGCCAACACTACCCGGTGATCGTTATCGGCGGCGGCCCCGCCGGCCTGACCGCGGCGCTGTACCTGGCCCGTGAAGGTGTCGACATCCTCATCATAGAGCGCGCCGCCTTTGGCGGCCAGGCCGCAACCACCGAAAAACTGGATAACCTGCCCGGTTTCCCGGACGGTGTCGATGGCTTTGACTTTGCTCAGAGGCTGCGGGCCCAGGCCGAACGGTTCGGCGTTGAACTTCTGCAGGCCCAGGATGTCGCCACAATACATCGCCAAGACAACTATCATCGCGTCGACACCGTCGCCGGCGATGAGTACAGTGCACAGGCTGTCCTGATCGCCACGGGTAGCCGCTACCGCCGCCTGAATGTGTCCGGTGAAAGCGATTATTTGGGCGCCGGCGTTCACTTCTGTGCAACCTGCGACGGCCCTTTCTACAGAGGCAAAGAGGTGGCCGTGATTGGCGGCGGCAACAGCGCTGCGGAAGAGAGTCTGCTGCTGACGAAATTCGCCGAACGGGTTACACTCTTAGTGCGCGGCTCTGTCCTGCACGCTAGTCAGGTCATACAGGAGTCAGTGTCAGGCAATTCGAAGATCGACGTGCTATGGAACACCGAAGTCCAGGAATTCCTCGGCGCCAGGGCGCAACTGAACGGGCTGCGGCTATGGAATAACCGGGCCGAGGCCGAGTCGAACATGTCTGTGGATGGCGCCTTCGTCTTTATCGGTCTCCAGCCAAATACGGGATTCCTGGAGGGAACCGGCGTGCGCCTCAATAAGTGGGGCTTCATCGAAACCGGGCATATCCTTACCCACGAATCGGACAAGCGCCCGCCACTCTTTGTAAATCGGGACCCGGCCGCACTGGAATCGAGCGTGCCCGGTCTTTTTGCCGCCGGAGACGCGCGCGCCGAAAGCACGAAACAGGTCGCCTCAGCAGCCGGCGAGGGCGCAACCGCCGCCCTGCTGATTCGCGACTATTTGAGAACCGTATGACCGTATTGACCCCTTGCTAGGTGACGGTGGCCTCCAACTGCATTTGTCACCACCATCTGCTCTCTGGCTACGGGCGATGTACAGACCCCCCGGCAGAATTTTAAGGAGGAATAGGTGTTCACACCAGAACAGCGGGAACACATCGACGAGCAGGGCTATCTGATCGTCGAGAACGCGCTCGAACCGTTCGGACTCGAACGCGTCCGCGCCGCCTACCAGGACATTCAACGCCAGACCGAACCGGCATGGGCCGACTCCGTGCGCAACGGGACATTCAAGGGCGGCTACGGCAACGGTCCGGACGCGCACACGATGGGCGACATCCATAAGTACGACTCCCTTTTCCTGGACATCGCCGAGAATCCCCTCGTGCTGCCTATCCTGAAAGAAGTAGTCGGGCCCGACGTACAGACGATGGAGATGATGGCCCACTGCCATCACGCCGGCACAAATGCCCACACCGGCTGGCATCGCGACTGGCCGGCCTGGCGGCATTCCCAGTTCATGCTCAAGGCGAAAGTCTTCTATTTCCTCGATGATCAGACGCCGGACATGGGCTGCTTCAGTCTGGTACCAGGCAGCCACAAACGGGACCCATACCCACCTCGCACCGAGTACGTCGGCGAAACTCTGGAGCAGATGCCGGGCCTGAAAAAGATAGTCGCCAAGGCCGGCTCAGCCATCATCTGGAACGTTGTCTGTTGGCATTCAGGCTTGGCCAACACCAGCTCCCGTGACCGCCGCATTCTTATCTACGGCTATATGCCCTTCTGGGTGAAAAAGTGGGGCAGCACACCGCCGCCTCAACATATCGTTGAATGGGCGGATACCCCGTATCGCCGCCAATTGATGGGGATCCACGCGGTCGAAGGGCGCGCCGCCTGGGACCGTAAGGACGTGCCCTACCTGCCGCAGCACGCCGAGATGGCCGCGGCGAAGAAATTCTGAAATGCTTTGTAACGCGTTTGCAATTCGATCTGCCTGGCGCTCGGCGCGCTATCGTTGGACGCACCACGCCACCAGTCTGTTCGAATCTTTTTAACCTGCCTGCACCCTTCGGTGGTGCGCAAAAGCAATTCACAAGGAGTCTCTATGTCCACCCCAATCAAAATAACCGTTATCGGCGCCGGTAGCGCCCAGTTCTCACTCGGGCTCGTCAAGGACATCTGCCTGACCGAATCCCTCAACGGTAGTCTCATCACCTTCATGGATATCGACGCCGACAGGCTCAAAATGATCCACAGGCTGGGCGTGCGCTATGCCAATGAACTGGGCGCCGATCTGCGCTTCGAGAGTACCACCGACCGGCAGGAGGCGTTGCAGGACGCGGATTTCGTCATCAACACCGCCTCGGCCAGCAGTCATCATAAACAGCGGGTCGGACGCGAGTTGATGGAAAAACACGGTTACTATCACGGCGGGCGGATGCGTCAAACCAACTTTGTCAATCTCGACCTGATGCTCGGCGTGACGGCCGATATGGAGGAAATCTGCCCGGATGCCTGGCTGATCCAGTCGGGCAATCCCGTCTACGAGGGTTGCACCCTGATGACGCGCACGTCGAGCATCAAGGTCTGCGGCCTCTGCCATGGCCACTATGGCGTCTATGAGATCGCCAGAACGCTCGGCCTGACCGACCTTGCCGATATCACTTGGCAGGCGCCGGGCCTCAATCACAACATTTGGCTAAACCACTTCTATTACAAGGGCGAAAACGCCTACCCAGTTCTCGAAAAATGGATCGCAGAAGAGGGTGAGAACTTTTGGCAGACCCACGTCGCTGAGCGTACACACGACATTCAGATGAGCCGCGGCACAATCCATATGTACCGCATGTTCGGCCTTATGCCCATCGGCGACACGCCCCGCCGAGGGGGATGGTGGTATCATTCCGAAATTGATACCAAAATGTGGTGGTTCCCGCAGCCTTGGGGCGGGCCTGACACCCACCTCGCCCGACCCTATTTTGTGGAAAACCTGGAGAAACGCGTCGCTCAGATGACCGAACTGACCAGCAATCCTTCCTCCAGCCTGACCGAAGCCTTTGGCTCGGAGAAAACCAAAGAGCAGCAGGTGCCCATCATCGACGGTCTGGTCAACGACAATGAGGGCCAATTTCAAGTGAACGTGCCCAACCACGGTGCCTTGGCCGGTGTTCCGGACGATGTCGTCGTCGAAGTCCCGGCTATCGTCAACAGAAGCGGAATCCACCCCATCCGCGTTGACCCGCTGCCACATAAGATCCTCTACACCCAAATCCTGCCTGAAGTCCTCGACATGGAACGGGAGTTGCTCGCCTTCCATACCGGCGACCGCTCTCTCCTCCTCTTGAACGCCCTTGACTGTGATCAGACCCCCACCTACAACCAAGCCCTCACAGTCTTTGAGGAACTGATGGAAATGGAGGGCAACGAAAGGCTCAACGAACATTACATGTGGGGCCCCGGACAGGAAATGCTGAGCGAACCGGTGCGTACCAAAGAAATCGCCTGACCCGGTTATGCCGTGGTGTGTGGTGCATGGAGAGCGAACGCCATGCACCACGCATCACCTATATCTAAATCCCTGTGCGCATACTCTTCAATTTACCCCGCCTCATCGGCGGGTTGACAGTCCTCACCTACAAGCGTCTGGCCGGCAACCTGGGGTTGACCCTGCTGGCGCTCTTCCAGATCGTGCTGACCGTCGGTCTGCTCAGCAGCGCCGGTTTCTTCGCCCAAGCCGTCGACAGAGTAATTCTCCAGCAAGAACTGGACGCGCTCAGCTCACGTACGGGGCGCCCTCCCTTCTCGACGCGTGTCTACTTTTTCCCCTCCTCGCGCAAGCCCATGGATGTGCCCGCGGCCGAACGGGCCGGCCGCAGTGTCGCCGCCACCCTCTCCAGCGAGATCGGCCTTCCCATCGACGAAGTCGGCGTACACCTCGAAAGCGGCAGCATGATGATGCTGACCCCCGAGGGTGACGAACGTTACGGCACCGAAAGCAAATTCCTCACGCAGGTTGATCTGGTCTACCTGGCCGACGTCGCGCCCGAACTGGAGATCACCGCCGGCGCGGTCTGGGAAGATCCAACCGGCGACGGGGCGTCCACTGGTATCCTACCCGTGCTGATGCACGACAACCTCGCCGCGGACATGGGGGTCCTTCCCGGCGAAAAGTTCCGCGTCGCGCCCACTGCCGCCCTACCCGGCACCGAAGTGGAGATCGTCGGCCTGTGGCGGGCCCGCGACCCGGACGACACTTTCTGGTTCCGTCCGCCCGATATCTCGATGAAGGAGGCGCTGTTCGTGCGGCGGGCGGACTACCTGCAGCGCGTACAGCCCATGGTGGCCGGCGGCTCCCGCTTCGCCAGTTGGCGCATCTCTCTCGACGATAGCACGCTCAATCCGGCCTATGCCGCCGCATACGCACGCGGTTTCGAAAAGGGCATGACCATCATCGGCAAATACCTGCCGGGTGCTAACCTGGATGTTTCACCGCTGGATCCACTTAAGGAATTCGTGCAGCGTCAGACGACGCTCACTGTACTCCTCCTTAGCATGAACGTGCCCGCGATCGCCTTCCTCCTCTACTTCCTGGTGTTGATTTCCGGAATTATCGCCCGCTCGCAGCAACGGGAAACATCAGTGCTGGTCAGCCGCGGCGCCGGTACCATGCGCGTGCTGTGGCTGGTGGTGGTCGAAGAGTGGCTGCTCTTCCTGCTTGGCGTACCCCTGGGGCTGGGCCTCGGCATGTTGATCGCCCGCGGCATGGGATACACCGACAGCTTCCTCGCTTTCACCGCGCGGGATCCAATGCCCGTCTCTTTGCAGGGCGTTGACGTCTGGTTAATTGTGGCCGCGCTGGGGCTGGCCTTTATCGCCCGCCTGCTGCCTGCCATCGCCGCCGCCCGCACCAGTATCGTCGATTATGAGACAGCCTACGCCCGTCCCGACAAAGGGCCCCTGTGGCGCCGCGCCTATCTCGACTTTCTGCTGATCGTGCCGACCGTTTACGCCTATCAACAGCTGGGTCAACAGGAGGCGTTCGCGCTCCTGGCGCAGGAGGACGCGTCGGAACTGTACAGTGACCCTCTTCTTATCCTGGCGCCTGCGCTGGTAATCCTGACGGTGTCGCTCCTGACCATGCGGCTATTCTCACCGCTGATGAATCTGCTCGACAAGCTGGCAGGCCTGTTGCCGGGTACCGTCTTCCATCTGGCGCTGCGCCAATTGGGTAGACAGGGACACAGCTACCTGAACCCACTGCTGCTCGTGATCATCTGCCTGGGCCTGGGGATATATACGCACTCTCTAGCCGCAAGCATGGATGAGTGGCTGGTCGATCGCATCAAGTACCAAGCCGGCGGGGACTTCCGTTTCCAGCCGATCACCGAAGGCGAGACCGGCGGGGATTGGACGCCTGAACTCTCCTGGTTTACTGAGAGATTCGATGCAGAACGCGCCATTCGCGTAGGCAACTATGGCATGCGCATCGAAGGACTCTCTTCTACGCGCAGGCAGACCAAACGGATGATGGGGGTGGACCGGGCTGAGTTCTCATCCGTCTCCTGGTTCCGCTCTGACTTCGCCGACGACTCGCTGGGCGGCCTGATGAATCGGCTGGCCGCCGCGCCGGAGGCGGTGTTGGTCTCGCGCGCGTTCCTGGCACAGCACCTGTTACGCGTCGGCGATCGCCTGGATCTGTGGGTGATTCTGGAACCTGGGATCAGTATGCGCACCGACTTCGTCATCAGCGGCGTCTACGACTACTTTCCCACAGTCGAGCAGGATGACATCGTTATCATCGCCAATCTGGACTATCTGCACTTGATCGGTGGAGCCATCTACCCATATGAGGTTTGGCTGCGGTCGCCGGACAACTACCAAGGGGAGGAGGTGCGCCGCAAGCTGCGGATCGGCGGGATCGAAACGGTGCGCTGGCACGATGTGGTCGGTTCACTGATCAAGGAGAAGGCGCAACTGGAGCGGGTTGGAGTCTTCGGCGCACTCTCGGTCGGCTTCCTGGCCGCCGCGCTGATGGCCGTGCTGGCCTTCTTGATGCACAGTTACGCCTCGCTGCGAGAGCGATTCTACCAGTTCGGTGTGCTGCGGGCGATCGGCGCTTTGCGCCGGCAACTGATCATTCAGCTCGCCGTGGAGTACGCGGTACTCGTCATCTACGGGACCGCCGCCGGCGCGGTGATTGGCGTCTGGGTCTCCGTTCTCTTCACCCCTTTCTTCCGCAGCGCAGCCGACTCCAAGGCCATCCTGCCGCCGATGCTGCCTGTCATCGCCGAGGGCGAGATCACCCAACTCACTCTCATCTTCATT
This sequence comes from Caldilineaceae bacterium, assembly GCA_965221345.1. Lineage (GTDB taxonomy): Bacteria > Chloroflexota > Anaerolineae > Caldilineales > Caldilineaceae > Bin5. Next base: position 495,949 of record CBDCSD010000002.1, on the reverse strand, counting down.
GCCGTGATGGTATTCGTAATCGTAGCTGCCACCGCGCAAGCCACCCAGCGCCGCATCTTCGAGGTCATGCGCGTCGGCCAGGCGTAATACTACAGGGGCCAGCAGCTGGTTGTGCTGCTGGCCCCTGGCCCCAGGCTACTAGCCTTTGCCGTTTCTGTTACCGTTCTGGTCGTTTAGCAGCTCCTTCACACCACCCAGCGCGCCCAGCACGCCGGTCGCCTCGTAGGGCAGAAAGATCTTTGTAGCTTCGCCGTCTGCCATCACCTTCAGGGTCTCCAGATACTGAATGGCAATCAGCTTGTCGTCCGGTTCCGCATCTTTGATGGCGTTGAAAACGGTTGTGATAGCGTTGCCCTGGCCGGTGGCCTCCACTTCCAGCTTATAGCGTTCGGCGTCAGCCACTCTCTTGACCGCCTCTGCCTGGCCTTCCGCGGACAGAATCTGAGATTGGCGATCGCCCTCAGATTCCAGAATGGCAGCCCGTTTTTCCCTTTCGGCTTTCATCTGTTGGTGCATCGATTGGGTGATATCCGCGGGCGGGTCAATGCGCTTGATCTCTACCCGCACCACGCGCACACCCCACTTGTCGGTGGCTTCGTCCAACACTTCGCGCAACCTGGTGTTGATGTGATCGCGGCTGGTCAGGGCCGTGTCCAACTCCAATTCGCCAATCACATTACGCAAATTGGTCTGGGCCAGTTTGGTGGCGGCGTTGTAGAAATCTGCCACATTATAAACAAGCTTGACCGGGTCGGTCGCCTCAAAGTAGACGATGGCATCAACCGTCACGACCACATTGTCCTTCGTGATCACCTCCTGCGGCGGCACGTCCACCACCTGTTCCCGCATGTCCACCTTCTGGATGGAATCGACGAAGGGGATGATCAAGGTGAGACCCGGCTGAACGGTGCGCAGATAGCGCCCCAACCGCTCGATGACGCCTTTCTGGTAAGGTTGCACAATGCGAATGCTGGCAATGGCAACCACAAACACGAACAGGGCGAGGATCGCCAGTAAAATAATCGGCACTGCTGCTCCCAACATTTCGCTTCTCCTTTGTTATGCGGCAGACTCGGCCTGCTCGTCTGAATCCGCGCTTTCTCTATCGGTTGCTCGAACCTGTAAACGCACGCCGTCTACGCCCAATACCTCTACCACCTCTCCAACTTCCAACTGTTCGCCATCCAGTGACTCGGCGCGCCATCTCTCACTTTCCAACCGCACCATTCCCGTGTTGGCAATCGGGTCAACCGTCTGTAAGACGACCGCCCACTTGCCAATCATCCGGTTGCCGGCAATCTGCTGTACACCCGGCCGCGAAATGCGATCGGCGAAAGGCCGCGCCAGCACAACGGCAGCTATCGAGACAACGATGAAGACCACGATCTGCCACGCCAGGCCCGCGCCCAGAAAGGCCACTAGTGCCGCGCCGAGCGCACCAATCCCAAAACAGAGCAGCACGAACCCGGCGGTGAACACCTCCGTCAAAAAGAAGAATACAGCAACGACAATCCATCCCCAACGCAGCAACTCTTGGATGTTTTCGTCAAACACGGTCCCCTCCGGAAGTTCTGAGAGAAGGAAATCACAGCTGTGCCTCTACAGAGAACCGTTCTGCACGGTCACGAGGCACCGTCGCGTCCATTCGGGAAGCGCAATCTGCTCTCAAACCTCCCCTTCAGTATATGCGAACTATATGCCGTTACCCAACAACCCGCTGACATTCAGCCGACGAGAAGCTGAAATCTCCCCCTAAGAACGCAAAAGACCGGGCAAGCGCTATTGCCTGCCCGGTCTCTCAGCGTGAAAGGTGGGTTGTGTACTGAGGGCAGAAAAGGGGGTTCTCCTATTTCTTGCCCTTTCGCCATACGGCTAAATCCAGTCCTGATCCTGCAGAAAGCTCGTTAGGCCGGGGATCGCGAACCGTTTGCCCTGGTAAGCCTGGTAGCCATAGTAGGCCAGGGCCAGTAGGGCCATCAACGCCAGCAACGGGCTGAAACAGAAGACGACAATCACGAACAGCCAGCCGATGACTGGCACGAAGGCCAGAATCGTCGAGCCGACGCCCATCAGCAGCCCGAACAGTATGAAGGTCAGCAAAAGCGCCAAACTCTGGATAGCATGGAAGCGCTGGAACGGGCGCTTCTTGCTACTCGCGCTCAACAGCACCACGATCGGCATTATCAGCGGAATCATCACCTGCGTCACATAGCACAGCAGCGCGATCAAACGGTCATCGCCGTCGGCCGATATGTCGATGGCCGCACCGTGCATGAATTCGCCGCGGCGCAGGGCATCGGCCGCCGCGCCCGCCTGCGTGCGGGCCGAGTCCGCGAATTGATCGGCAGGAGACGGTTCAGGGCGCTCGCCGTAGCCGGCATCGTCGGTCCCATCCGCGACGGGCACTTCCGTCTCTTCCCAATCGCCACTCGAACCTGCAACGGGCCCCGCGTATGAGGTCTCTGCGTTCGCCCCCTCGACTTCACCCGACTCGACTTCACCCGACTCCGCCTGCGGGGAACCCTCTTCGAACTGCTGCTCTTCTCTCTCGTTCTCCACGGCTCTTCTCCATCGGCTACATGCGACAGCAAACGCCCCTGCAGACCAACTGTCTCTGTCCCCATGTTCCCTGAACCCAATTTCGCATTCACGACATCCAGCCATCGAGGGATTGGGCGATTTCTTGTGCTGACGCTGCAACGGAAGCCATTTTCGCCAGGAAATCTTGACTCTGTCTGTATGCCGTCATAACTACTCTACGCAAGTTCCCGCCGAAGGTTTCCAACCCACTCTGGCAAATGTGCTACAATAGCGGTTATGGTCGCACCTTCAGCAGTTCCCCAACCGAAAGTCAAAGAAACCATCCGCATCGTCTTCATGGGTACGCCCGACTTCGCCTTGCCCTCTCTGACCTCCTTGCACGGGTTGGCTGCGCAGGCAGGTTGGCAGCTTGCGGGCGTTGTCACCCAGCCGGATCGACGGGCCGGCCGCGGCAAAAAGCTGGTCGCCGGGCCTATCAAAACGTTCGCCCTGGGACAGCGGCTTCCGGTGTTGCAACCGGAGCGCCTGCGGCAAAATGACGCGCCGCGCGCCGAAGGACAGCCGGACCCACTCGAATGGCTGCGCATGCTGGCCCCGGATCTGATCGTTGTCGCCGCCTTCGGACAGATTCTCCCAACGCGCGTGCTGGAGATCCCGACGTTTGGCTGTTTGAACGTGCATGCCAGCCTGCTGCCTGCCTATCGCGGCGCGTCACCTGTCACCGCGGCGCTTCTGGATGGCCTGACAGAGACAGGCGTAACAATAATGCTAATGGACGCCGGCATGGATACCGGGCCGGTGCTCACCCAGGCCCGGCTGCCTGTCCGAGCGGACGATACGACCGCCTCCCTCAGCGAGCGGCTGGCGGCCCGCGGCGCAGAACTGCTTGCCGAGACCATCCCCGGCTGGCTGGCTGGCAATGTCGCCCCGGTCGTCCAGGCCGAACTGCCCGGCGCCCCGTCCGTCTGCCGCCTGGTGAAGAAGCGGGACGGCCAGATCGACTGGACATTGCCGGCGGCTCGCATCGAACGCATGATTCGCGCCTATGCCCCATGGCCGGCCGCCTTTACCGGTTGGAAAGGGCAGAACTTCAAACTGTGGCACGGCCGCGTCATCACTGGCCACGCCGCGCCAGGCCATGTAGTGGAGTTCAACGGCAATGTCGCCGTGGGAACTGGCGACGGCCTGCTGGCGCTGCTGACGGTCCAGCCCGCCGGAAAAAAAAGTATGCCAGTGGCCACATTTCTCAACGGCGCGCCTGATTTTGTCGGCTCCCGCCTGGGTGGTTGACCGGCCAATTGCCGCGATAGACACGATCGGGAATTGCAATATCCGATTTGGTAGCTCGGCCGCCGCATGGTATACTCCTGCCTGTGTCGGGGCGTAGCGCAGCTCGGTAGCGCGCTTCAATGGGGTTGAAGAGGTCGGAGGTTCAAATCCTCTCGCCCCGACCAGAATGCAGAGGGAGACGGCATCACTTGAGGTACAGACGTGATGTTTTCTCCCTCTTTTGATTTCCTCCATCCCTTTCCCGCTGTAGGTGACGGAGGGGGTTGGGTCCATCGCAGCCGGGTACCCAGATGGCGTATCATAAGGCAAGTCACATTGACTGTCCCGTCACCTCCTGGAAAAGGTGTAGACACTCTGCCAAGGCAGAAAATCGGAAGCTTGCTTCCGCCTGCGGATGCCGCCCATAGTCAGCTGGAAAATCTTCCAGGCGAATAGACGCATATCCAGGCTGCGTGGTCGTCCGCCGGGCTGGCTGGCGGAAGCACCCGCCTGAAAAGAAAACCGGCTGTCTGCCGAATCTATTGCGAATCGCTCAGTTTTAACAGGAATAACGTATACTACATTCCTGCCGACTGCCGTTACTCTTCGAATAGACTCACTGTACCGATGTTGCGACAGAAACAGGTTAAGTTAGCATTTATAGTGTTGGGCGTCTGGTTGATGCTGGCAGCCCTTTTTGCTGCCCTCCCCTCTCTTTCTGCGCTCTTGGGCACCGTATACGTGCAAGAACACAGCCGGGCCATCGGCGTGGTACGCGTGGAAAGCAACCAGCCCGGCGTGCTTGAAATTTCGTGGGATGCTCCGGAGGAGACACCTCTCGATTACCGCGTCAGCTGGGCGCGGGTAGGCGAAAGTTTTCCATCGCGGCCCGACGATCCCGGAAATGCCTATCCAACGAGTCCTTCCTATATGTCAATGGGTCTGGATCAAGGAGTGCCGTACAAGGTGCGAGTGCGCGCCCGCTACGAGGATGCCGATGGTGATTGGAGTGTCCCCGTAGAGGCTGTCGTCGCATCCGCACCCCCTGCCACTCCGGCGCCGCCACCTGTGCAGCCAACTGCGCGGCCGGGACAACCGCAAAACCTGCGGGCAGAGGTCACGCACAATAGCGTATCGTTGAACTGGTCGGCGCCGGGGGACAATGGCAGTGTCAGTGGCTATCAGATCCTGCGTCGTGACAGAAATCAAGATCCTGTAGACCAGTTCTCGATCCTGGAGGAGGACACCGGCAGTCCTGCGACAAGCTATGTGGATAGCACCGTCTTGCCGGCCGGACGGTACACCTACCGCGTCAGGGCATTGAACGGGACCGTCCTTGGGTCCGCGTTCGCACATGTTGACGCCAACACGCTGAGCGTTCCGTCAGCATCTACCGCGACGCCCACCGCGGTACCTGCGCCCGCCGCCAATGTACATTCGGCCGCCGCGCCAACCGCGGCACCTGCGCCAACAGCCGTGCTTCCCCAGGTGCCCTTGCAGGGCATTCCGAGCCCGACCCCAATTTCAGAAAGAGACGTTTTGGCTGCTGTCTACCGCGCTACCGGTGGTCCCCATTGGGCGCTGAACACCAACTGGCTGAGCGATGAGCCCATCGGGACCTGGCACGGAGTGACCACCGCCGAAAGCGGAAGCGTGATTGAGTTGAATCTCAACAGAAACTTTCTGTATGGGTCGATTCCAGCCGAGTTGGGCAGCCTCACCAATCTGAAAACCCTGCGTATGGCGGGCAACAGCCTGGTCGGGTCGATCCCGGTTGAACTGGACAACCTCACTGCTCTGACCAACCTGGATTTGCAGGACAACATTCTGAGTGGGTCGATTCCAGCCGAACTGGGCAAACTCTCCAATCTGGCATGGCTGGAGTTGTCAGAGAACCAACTGAGCGGATCGATCCCGCTTGAGCTTAGCAATCTCACCAACCTGACAGTGTTGGCTCTTTCACACAACCAACTGACCGGGACCTTTCCTTGGTGGCTGAAGGAGCTTGACGACCTGCAGATTCTGAAGGTTTCGGGCAACCAGTTCACCGGTTGTATGTCCGCAGATCTGCTGGGAATATGGATCGATGATCTCGACAAGACTCTTATTCCAACCTGTAGGGAGGCCCTCATCACCTTCTACTTTGCCACCGGCGGGTCGGAATGGGAGCACAATACCAATTGGCGGCGGTCCGACACATCCCTCGCTCAATGGTTTGGGGTGACCACCGACGACGACGGACGGGTTACAGCGATCGATCTTTCGGGCAATAAGCTGGTTGGCGCCCTGCCGGCGCGAATAGGCAACCTCATACATTTGGAAAAGCTGGACCTTTCCGGTAACGAACTTGCCGGGTCGATTCCTCCAGAACTGCGTAATCTGGCCAACTTGTCGACCTTGTATCTCGGAGGCAACAGGTTGACAGGATGTGTACCTGCCAGCCTGCGGGAGATAGAGAACAACGACCTGGACAGCCTTGGTCTGGACTTCTGCCAATAATTCCCCCTACTCTGGATTCAGAGCAGTCGCAACCGACAGCATTTGCCTTCGCTTTCTTCTATGTCACTTCCGGGATCACCCCTTCCTTTGCCAGCGAAGGAGACTCAGCCAGCCAGGAGGACGAGGCGCCCACTCTCGAATCTCTGACCGAGCGCATCGCCGGCCTGGAGAATCGGATCGCAGAACTGGAATCGAACCAGGATGAAATTGCCGCGCAGGGGCTCGCCTATCCCATTTTCGACACCATCGCCGCCGTCTATCTGCTCGACCAGGTCGACATCCATGCGCTGCATGAACGCCTGCATGAAGGGGATGGCATCATGCCGGGCGATTCCGGACAGTTCAGGCGCCTCGTGCATCTGCTTTCCGCTGTCGACTTGCCGCCAGAACTGGCGGAAGAAGGGACGGCGCTCGTCGAAATCCTTACGCAGCTCTCGGCAGCGCTTGCCGACGATGATTTGGAGAATGCAGTACCTCTCGCCTCGGCCGCGCACGAAGCGCAGCATCACTTCTCCAGCAACGTCGCCGACTGGTTTGACCGCACCCTGATGCCTGCAGAGGAGGATCCCGACCAGGCAGACCAATCCGACGATTGCGTTAAAGAAGACAGTGACGAAGACAGCCACGGCCACAGCGACGACAGCGACGACGGCAGCGACAACCCTTGCGACGACGACGATTCCGAAAATACCCATGACGACGGACATGACCACAGCCACGGAGAATAACTTGTGACCCTGACGCAATTGCGCAAAGGTATCGCCAAGCTGCTGGGGTTGGCTTTGTTACTGGTCACTATCCACTATCCATTGGCCACTGCAGTTCTGGCCCATTCCGACTACGATAGCTCTGTGCCGGCTGCAGATGAAGTCGTTTTCCAGGCTCTACAGCAGGTACAAGTCTGGTTTACCCAGGAACTGTTCCGCCGCGAAGGCCAGAACAGCCTGGAAGTGTACGGCCCCGATCAACAGAGGATCGATCTGGACGACGCCGCCATTGACGATGACGACCGCAAGCTGATGACCGTCTCGCTGCCACCGGACCTTGCCAATGGCGTCTACATCGTGCGCTGGCGCACCCTTTCCGCCGATGACGGCGACGACGCTAACGGCGAGTTCCAGTTCACAGTCGACGCCGACGAGCCGACGGCTGAGGCCGGTCAGCCAGCCGACAGCCCGGATGCCGCACCATCAGCCACGCCAACAGCCGCAGCGGGGAACACCCAACCTTCGCCCACGAATACAGCCCAAGTGGACAGCACCGGGCCCCAATCGACGCCCCCCGCTGCAGATCCAGCTTCAGAGGGCCCCGAATCACCTCCCGACCAGGATGACCAGGGTCCGGGGCTGCCTTGCCTGGGCAGTTCCTTTCCGCTCCTATTGCTCCTCGGCGCGTTTCTGATGGCCGGAAGGCGCCGAAGGCTGAGCGAGCCCCAGTCCCAGGGTATCTGGCGCGGCCTGAGCGGAAAGAAGAAATAGCGGACCAATGTCGAGAGCTCCCTGGCGTGGCGCGGCCAGGTCAATCAAGGCTGCCTTCCAAAATGTGAAAATGTTGCGCCTGCGGTTGGCGTGGCTGGCCGCGGCTCTGGTGCTGCTGTCCCCGCAGATCACCCAGGCCCACGCGCTGCTCGTGCGCGCCGACCCCCAGCCCAACGCAGAACTCACGCAGCCGCCCGCGGCCATCCACTTTTGGTTCAGCGAACCGCTGGAAGCGACCTTCACCGGTGCCCGCATTCTCACCGCCGGTGGAACTGAAATACCAACCGCCGCGCCGCGCATCGACCCCGCCGACTCCACCCATCTGACCCTACCGCTGGAGAGTATCGAGCCGGGCATCTACACCGTCGTCTGGCAGACTCTCTCCAGCGTGGACGGTCATGAGTGGGTCGGCTCTTTCCCCCTCACCATCCTGAATCCTGACGGCACCCGTCCCGCTGGCAGCGCCGTTGAAGTCACCGTCCACCATCAGGACGGCCTTCCCCCCCTTGCCGATTCCTTACTCCGTTGGCTCTCCCTGCTCAGCGCAGCACTTCTGGTCGGCCCGTTGTCCATCCGCTGGCTGTTGGCGGGGGCGGCTGCGCGTGAGAATGACGAGTTCAGCCTGATCGTAGTCAGGCTCTCCCAATCGATCGCTCTGGCCGGGGCAATCGGTCTGTCCGCCGGCGGCTGGCTGCAACTACTCGTTCAGACGCTGCGTTTGGGGGGGATCGGCGAATTTCCCGAGCTGTTACTCGCCACCCGCCCCGGCAATCTGGTGCTGATGCGCCAGGCGCTGCTGGCGGCAGTCCTCATTCTGATCATGCGCAATCGATCGGCTGCCGTCATCTCTCCCCTTTCGAGCGGGGGCGCGTCAAGCCCTGCCACCCTGTCCGGTCGCATGCGTCGTGCCGCTCCGCATGTCTCTTGGCTCTATCTGGGGTTGTGCGTCCTTGGACTGGGCGGCACGCTATTCTATCACCTGAATTTGTGGATTCTCGCGGTTGCGATCGTGGTTGCAACCAGCATCCTGTCCGACCTTCTGGTCCGCCGGGAGCAGACAAAGGCCAGGGTCTTTCCGCAGCAGGCCAGGGCGACCCTACTGACGACGACTGCACTCTTTACCTTTGCCGCCAGCAGCCACGCTGCCGCCGGCCGCGGCAGCGGCTGGGCCGTCGCCGCTGATTTCGCGCATCTTGTCGCCGCCGCGGTCTGGGCGGGCGGTCTGATCTTCCTGGCCCTGCTATTGCTGCAGCTGTATCGGCTGCAGACAGTGCCCAGCCCAAATGGGTTGATCCGTCTGCTGCGGCGCTTCTCACTCAGCGCACAAGTGGCGGTATTCGTACTGGCGCTGACCGGTCTTTTCAGCAGTTTTGTGCAGCTGCCGGGGATCGACAGCCTCTTCAGTACCACCTATGGGCAGGTTCTACTCATCAAACTGGTGACTGTCGCCGCCATCCTCGCGCTGGCCTTCCTCAACAATCGCGCCGTACAACAGGCGGAAGAGACAGTCACCCGCCAACCAAGACTGCGCCACTTCTCGCGACGGGTAGCAGTTGAGGCTGGCATGGCCGCTGTCCTGTTCATTTCGGTAGCGGTGCTCGTGCAGACGCCGACCCCCAAACTGCCCCTGCCAACAACCCCGGTGGCGCCCTCGCTGCCTTTCAACAATATGGCCTACGATAGCGACTTGGCAATCCACCTGCAGGTAACCCCCAATCAGGTCGGTCACAACCGCTATTGGGTACATCTTTCCCATCCCGATTCCTCCGATATCGGTGAGGTCCAGCTGGTGCGTCTCTTCTTCAACCACGAATCGGGCCAGATGGGGCAGGCGCGTCTCGATCTGGCCGACCTGGGCGAGGATGCCTTCGGCGCAGAGGGCGCCTTCCTCAACCGCGATGGCGAATGGAACCTGTCAGTCTACGTGCGCCGCCGGGGCATGAACGACGTCTTGGCAGAGATTTCAATCCCCGTTCCGTCAGCGGAGTCTGTGCACAAGGTCGCCCGATTCCCCTGGCGCAACCCGGTCCCCAGGCTGCCGGCGCAAACGTTGGTCGGCGCGCTGTTGATCGCCTTGTCGCTTGCCCCGCTCCTGTGGCGGCGTCCGCTGCTGCGTGCCAGCCGTCCGCTCTACATCGTCCTGGCGATGGCCGCCCTCTTCTTCTTTCTTAGCGGCGCGCTTCTTGGCCTTACCGCATTCTCACAGTTGAACGATCCGGCCGCGCCCGCCGCGTCGCGTCCTCCTCTAATCAGCGCCCCATAAGCCCACCAGTAACCCAATCTATAACCGCAATTCAACCCTCGAACTGCATCGTTTTCTGCTCTCTCAAGAGCGGGGCCAGCCTCTGCAACGCACCGCTTATCTTTTTCATACACTCCGCAAATGTGCCTGTGATGAACGCCGAAAATACTGGAAACAAACACGCACGGCCAATTCCGGCCCGAACAGAGACCTTATGCGCCTGTTACGGAATAGGCCGCGGAATCGAAAAGGAGAGTTCAATGAGATTCGATCGTCTGACCGAGAAAGCAAGCGAAGCAATTATCGAGGCCCAGAACGAGGCCCGAGAATACAAACACGCCAGCATCGACCCGGAGCATCTTTTACTGGCACTGCTGCGCCAGCAGGGGGGCGTCGTGCCGGCTCTAATCGATCGCATAGGGGGAGACAGAGACAGTCTTGAGGCCGGCTTGGAACAGCTATTGGCCGCCAAATCCCGCGTCAGCGGCGCTGCGGTGGAACTGCGAATGGGGCGCGAATTGGCGCCGCTTCTGGAAGAAGCGGAAACCATCGCCACTAACATGAAGGACGAATACACCTCGACCGAGCATCTCCTTATGGCGATGGCCTCGGCCCGTAACGGCGATCTCCATCAACTGTTGGAACGCCACGGCATCGACTACAATGTCATCATGCAGGGGCTGGCCGCCGTGCGCGGTAGCCAGCGCGTCACCAACCAGACCCCGGAAGCCCAGTACGAAGCCCTCGTCAAGTACGGCCGCGACCTGACCGCCGAGGCGGCCAAAGGCAAACTGGACCCCATCATCGGACGCGATCAGGAGATCCGCCGGGTTATCCAGATCCTCAGCCGCCGCACCAAGAACAACCCCGTGTTGATCGGTGAGCCGGGCGTCGGCAAGACCGCCATCGCCGAAGGCTTGGCGCAGCGCATCATCAATGGCGACGTACCGACAACGCTCAAGAACAAGCAGCTGGTGGCGCTGGACTTGGCCGCGCTGGTGGCCGGGGCCAAGTACCGCGGCGAGTTCGAGGAGCGGCTCAAGGCCGTTCTCAACGAAATCCGGGACGCCGACGGCAAAATCCTGCTGTTCATCGACGAAATGCACACGCTGGTGGGCGCCGGCGCAGCCGAAGGTTCGATGGACGCCTCCAATATGCTCAAGCCGATGCTCGCCCGCGGTGAGCTCCATGCCATCGGAGCCACGACCCTGGATGAATATCGCAAATATATCGAGAAAGATGCCGCCCTTGAACGTCGCTTCCAACCGGTCTTCGTGGGCGAGCCGTCCGTCGAGGATACCGTCTCGATCCTGCGCGGGCTGAAAGAGCGCTACGAAGTCCATCACGGTGTGCGTGTGACAGATAGCGCCGTCATCGCTGCCGCCCAGCTCAGCCACCGCTACATCAGCGACCGCCAACTGCCCGACAAGGCTATCGACCTGGTCGATGAGGCTGCCAGCAGACTGCGGATGCAGATCGACTCCAAACCGAAGAAGCTGGACGAGTTGGAACGCCAGGTGATGCAACTGGAAATCGAACGCGAGGCCCTGCGCAAGGAATCCGATGAGGCCAGCAAACAGCGGCTTGCACTGCTGGAAAAAGAGTTGGCTGACTTGCGGGAGTCCAGTTCCGAACTCTCAATCCGCTGGCAGGCGGAACGGTCCGCAATCCAGACGTTGCGCACCGAGATCGAGCAGGCCGAACGGGATTATGATCTGCAGCGCGCCGCGGAGTTGCGCTATGGGCGCATGAACGAACTGCAACAGCAACTGGACGCGGCCGCAGAGGGCGTGGCCGTCCTCCAGGCCGGCGGCGCACTCCTCAAAGAGGAAGTCGACGATGATGAAATCGCCGCCGTTGTTTGCGAATGGACCGGCATCCCTGTCAACAAACTTATGGAAGGAGAGCGCGAGCGACTGCTGCGCATGGACGAAGAGTTGCACCGCCGTATAGTCGGCCAGGAGCGGGCCGTCGCCGCCGCAATTCGCCGCAGCCGCGTTGGCTTGCAAGACCCCAACCGCCCGATCGGCAGCTTCATCTTCCTCGGCCCCACCGGAGTAGGTAAGACGGAGCTGGCGCGAACGCTGGCCGAGTACCTCTTCGATGATGCGCACAACCTGGTTCGCATCGACATGAGCGAGTACCAGGAGCGGCATACCGTTGCCCGCCTGCTTGGCGCCCCGCCCGGCTACGTCGGCTACGACGAAGGCGGCCAACTGACCGAGGCCGTACGCCGCCGCCCCTACTCGGTCGTTCTGTTCGATGAGATCGAGAAGGCCCATGTAGAGGTGTTCAACGTGCTGCTGCAAGTGCTTGACGACGGCCGGCTGACCGATGGACAGGGCCGCACTGTCGATTTCCGTAACACAGTGATCATCATGACCAGCAATATCGGCAGCCAGTACATTCTGGATATCGCCGGGCTCGATGATGAGGTCGAGCGTCGCGTTATGACGGCCATGCGCCAGCAGTTCCGCCCGGAGTTTCTCAACCGGGTCGACGAAATCGTTATCTTCCACAGCCTGGCCGCCGAACACCTGGAGGGCATCGCCGACATTCAACTGGACCGGCTGCGCGCACTGCTGGCCGACCGCGACATTACGCTCGAGTTGACCGATGAAGCTAAGGCTATGATCGTCCAGGACGGCTACGAACCGGCCTACGGGGCGAGGCCGCTCAAGCGTGCCATTCAGCGCCTTGTAGCCGACCCGCTGGCGCTGGAGATTCTTGACGGGCGCGTCGAAAGCGGCGATCATCTCAACGCCGCCGGACAGGACGGACAGATCGTCTTTTCCGTGGCCGCGGCCCCTGAACTGATGACCGCCTTGCAAGTCAGCGGCTAAAATGGATTCTGCGCGAAACCAAGATCTTTCGCGCAGATTTCGTCATACAGCGATTCGTGGGATACGCCCTCGGCACTTTGCGAGGGCGTATCCGCGTTTTCGGTTGCGCGACCGTGAATAATCAGGTACAATTCCTCCATATCGCCGCCCCGGCGACCGCTTGGTTGTCGAGGCAGCCGGAAACACCTGAAGCACACAACCGAAAGGACCTCCGGCCGTGACCTACGGACCCGTACAATCCAAAGTTAACTGGTACAGATCGCCGATCGAGCGGGCGAACCTGGCGGAGTTGAATCAGCGCAGCGATCTGCTCGGCCTGAAGCAGGCGCTTGGCCACCTCGGTCTGCTGGCGCTGACAGGCGCGGCCGCTTGGTACGCCGTGCAAGTGGGAGCCTGGTGGGCCCTGATCCCCATCCTCTTTCTGCATGGCACCTTTTATGCCTTTCTGCTAAACGGCTTCCACGAACTCTGCCACCGTACCGTCTTTCGCACCAAGTTCCTCAACGAGTTCTTTCTGCTGCTCTTCAGCTTTCTGGGCGGGTTCAATCATATCTTCTTCTGGGCGAGCCACCAGGAGCACCACAAGTACACCCTGCACCCCCCCGACGATCTCGAGGTCGTTCTGCCGGTTGATTTCACGCGCAAGGCCTTTTACCAAACGGTTTTGATTAACCCATGGGGGCTGGCTCAGCGTATAAAAGGGGTAGTACGGTTTTCCTTAGGGCGCCTGGAAGGTGAGTGGGAAAATATACTCTTCCCGCCGGAAGCAACAGAGAAACGCCGGCGCCTCTTCAACTGGGCGCGCGTTCTACTGTTCGGGCATCTACTCCTGACCGTCCTTTCCCTGGTTTTGAATTTCACCGTGCTGCCGGGCCTCTGGCTGCTGCCGGTGTTGATTACGCTGGCCCCGTTCTACGCCGGCTGGCTGCTCTTCCTTTGCAACAATACCCAGCACGTTGGCCTTATGGATAACGTGCCCGATTTCCGGATCTGCACCCGCACATTCATTCTGAACCCGTTCGTGCGCTTCCTTTATTGGCACATGAATTTTCACATCGAGCATCACATGTACGCGGCGGTGCCGTGCTACAAGCTGCGCAGGCTACATGAGGCGATAGAGAAGGACCTGCCGCCGAGCTCGGTCGGCCTGGTGGCCACGTGGCGGGAGATCGCCGCCATCCTCAAAAAGCAAAGGGAGGATCCCAGCTACCAGCATATGCCGGACGCGCCTAATCCCGTTCTGGCACAGCGCGTATAGTTTCGATCAATCCGTCCAATCGCACAGCCCTTCCACGTAGGCGGCGGAGCCGTCCCGCAGCCAGCCGTCCAACTGGGCCACTTCCTTGAGTTGCTGGCCCCGCACTCGCGGCACGACAACGTAGCCGCAATCCATCTCCGGCAACGCAGTCATATCCCCCCACAGCTTCTCGAACTGCGTGACGGGAAAAATATCCTCCTGTCCCCGGCCCCAGCGCTTCTTCACATCTTTCAGCGTTACATAAGTGGGCATACGCGCCGCCATGCGCCCCAACGCGCCCGCCACTTCTATTTCATCTTCCAGGGAAGCCCGATCCAGGTCCAGCGTCGCCAGCAGGCGGTCGATGTGAATCCAGAAAGTGTTGGTGTTGTAATAGGTCAGACGAAACTCGATATCCTCGCGCGGCAACGCCAGCCCTTCCACCAGACGCATCCTGCCATCGACGCGCGCCAGGCCGCCGCCGCGGTCCTCCAGCCGGCGGTGTATCACCTCGGCGGTCATCGTCGCCTGTGTACTGATATGCAGACCAAGTAACGCCGGATCAACATGCGCGCCGACCGTGTCGATGTTGTGTACCATCAGATGCTGAAGCTGCGGACGCTCCGCCAACAGCCAGCGCAGAACGCCATTGCGTAACAGGTTCGGCACTTCATACCAGTGGCCCACGGGGTGGATGCATTGGTCGGGCAGGTTGTCGACGTAGTCACTTCCCTCCCCCTGTGCACGCGCCCAGTTGATCAACGCGCCATGCAGGCTCTCCTGTACCTTCTGCGCCTGTACATCCAGAACCTGCCGGGGCGTCTCCTCCCAAGCGAAGCGCAGATCCCGCACCATCGGCACCATGCGCAAACCGATGCTGCGTCCCGGCGACAGCAGTAGCGGCCCTTCATAGCCATAGTCGTTCCCGTCCCCGAGCGTGCTGGCGATGGCGCGGTGCGTGAGATAGCTGGTGGTAATAATGTGCGGCAGGTGCGTGCCGTAAAGTCGACCGCTGCGACGGCTTTTGGCCAGGTGAATCTCGATGAAGTCGCGGTGCCGGCCTGCCAGACGCGCAAACGGGTTCAGCGCCTTGACTACCCCCGCGCCCTGGCTCCAGCGGCTGCCCGCACCGCCGGCCAGGCTAACGACCGCGACCTCCCCGGCTCGGAGCGCGGCCGCGCCGATCTCCTGAAGACGTTCCGGCAACTGCACGGTCGCGTCGATTAGCTCCTCAGGTTCAACTTCCTGGATCAGGCTGCGGGAGGGCAGCCGGTTCTGGGCCAGGCCGATGCGCCCGCTGCGCATATCCCCGCGAATCTGTTCATGCTGGGCGCGGTCGAAGCCGTTGGCCGCCAGCAACGCCTCCAGCGAATCCTGTAGGTCCACCTGCTGCTTCTGTGGCAACATTCGCTGAAAGAGAGACGGGAGAACATTGACAAGCTCCGGGTCGGCGCGGCTGGAGGCCCCGAAAAGTTCCAACTCTGCTCGCTGGGCTGGCGAGAGCAGCCACGGATCCTGGCGCAGAATATCAGGTACGGTCAAACGGTAGTATTCTGCCGGCATGAGTGTACTGGCCCCATCCAACCGGTCCGCCGGCGCACCCGGCTGCCCGTACAGTTCGGCCCAGGTGCCCCGCTCGTTGATTGCGAAGTCGTAAACCACCGGCTCCATGGCGAACGGAACAGCGTGCTCCATGCGCGTTTTTGTGTCCTTCATAATCTCCTGCAGGCGGGCCTTCCCCGCGGCTTTGAAACGGGGATCAAAGATAAACCCCATGCCGCCCCCGGACATCCCACCCAACATCCAGAAGCCCCAGAATTGTTCGCCAAACTCAGCGCGCGCTTGCTGGATTAGTCTGTCCGTGTAGAGGTTGCCCGCCCACGGAATAATAGTCTGAATCGGCCCCCTGAAGTTGCGTTCCGTAGCCTCGCCGATAGCCTCAACATTGCCAGCCTTCAGATACCCCAATATCTCGTCCAGCGTGCCGATCGCCCGCTGGCGCCCCGCCCACTCCTCTTCCGAACGCAGCAGATACTTCTCCGTTACCATCTCCAGAACCGGCCCCACATCCTGGGCCATGCCGCCGTGAACCAGAACTAGACTGGCTTGTAGCGCCTGCCGGGTCTCCTCGCTGATCTCGTCGCGCCCGAAGAGCTGATGGCTGGGCAACAGCCTGCCCCGGCTGACACCGTATTCAGGATCTCCCTCTGCGCTCAACCTCCCCTCGATCAGCTTGATCCCCGGCCAGATGCCGCCCGAATCCTGCCAGCCGCCGCCCGACCCGCCCAGCCATTCCCCCAGGATGGCCCGCGCTGCCACCAGCCGGCGCTCCCCTTCGCTCAAGCCGCCTGTGAGCGACCGGGCCTGGCCGGTGGCCCGCATACAGGCGGTGATGAGGCAGGCCAGCAGACTGGTAGAGACGGCCAAACGCGATCCCTTCGGAATGTCATTCACCTTGCTCACCAGTTCAATCCCCTGGCCGGAGCCAACCAACTGGGTCAGCAGATCGGCTAGCGGCTGGTGCGCGCCCTCCATGCCTGGCGGTACAATGCCGGCTGCAATGAGCGCGGCCTTCAGCAGACCGAGATGGTCGCGGGCAAAATCGAAGACCTCAGCGAAAGAAGTGATTTCCGTGCTCGCCTGCAGGTCAACACTGACCAGCCGTAATATGGGCCGATCAATGACCCGGAAATAACCCTCCACCGGTGGCCGCGGCGTCTGGCTCTGCGGCTGTCCTGCACTATCTACGCTCAAGTCGATGGAAACGTTCAGCACCCGCGCACCTTCAGGGAAATCCATACCCAGAAAAAAAATGTCACTCCAGCCGCTGTGCGTCAGGTCCATGCGCACAGGTGTAGTTTCGCGCAGCAGCGGAAACAGTCCGTTGCTGCGCGGATGGCGTAACGTTTCATTGACCCGCAATGGATGGTCGCTCGGGTGGCCGACCCGAAACATCCACTGGTTGCCAGCCAGAGATCGCACACTTCGCCGCACCTGATCGGCCAGTGTCTGAAAGCCGAGTTGCCGGTAGGCCGCGGCCAGCCCGCTCGAGAGAGCTTCGCTCGGACCTGCCTGCGACTGGCGTTGTAGAAACGTCTCAATCGCTTCCTCGAAACGACGGTTGAGAAGCTCTTCGTAACCTCGGAAGGGGATCTCGCCTCGGGCGGCAAAACCGGGCTTGCCGGGCAGATGGAACCGGTGGATCGAATGCAGAAAGATAAGCGCCCGTACCTGTTCATACAGGTTCTCGTTCTCCCGCCGCAACCGGTCCAACGCCTCGCACTCCCGCAGCAACGTCTCCGCTGAAGCGGAGCGGGCGAACTCCTCCAGAGCGCGGTTGCGGGCATCGTCATCCGCAGCGGTGATAATCCTGACCAGTGTACTCATTTCAGAACTTTCCGAGGCTTAATCTGTATCCCGTCTGCCACCTGGACTCTTAACGCGGGCTGTATCCTGGAAACACAAGTTTCTCGCCTTCCCTTACGCAATACGGGAAAGAAGGCGTTTTCAACCTGAACGCACATCATCCCGGCTCTTCCCCCTCCTGCATCGAGCGCGCCATCAGCAGTTCCAGCAGCCGGGTCAGCATTTCATCCCGATCCTGTCCGTTCAACGCCAGGGCGATCTGGGCCGAGAGCAGACCGTACTTCACGCCAATGTCAAGACGCATGCCCCGCTGCTCCAAAGCCAGATACTGCTCCCGCTGGGCCAAACGATTCAAAGCTGCCGAGAGAGAGAGGCCAACATTAAAGCGCGCATCCGACCCTCCCGCATCCGCAGAGGAGAGCAGCCCATCCAGAATCTCCATGACGCCTGCTGTCAGGACGTGAATGCCGAAAAAGCAGAGATAATGACCCGCGCGCAAGCCCGACGCCACCAGCCTCTGCTCAGCTTCGGTGGGCGTGGGCTTCTCAATCACAGTTTCCACCTGGTACAGCCCTGTCTGGCCAGCCAGCCGGTGACCGCCCACCGCGCCGAAAAAGGGCAGAAGGGTCTCTCGCGTCGCCTGTACCGCCGAGACGGCACAGTTATGGGCACGCGCCACCTCGACGACGCGCGCCGCGCAACGCCCACCGTCTGGCCGGACATACAAGTGATCCCCCACCAAGTGCAGAAAAGAGTCACGGCCGACAAACTCGCGTGCGCAGTACACCGCGTGCGCGTAGCCCAGCTGCTCCGCCTGCTGGACGAAGTGGAGACGACCGGCGTGCTCGCCGACCGTCGCGGCATAAGCGGCCTCGTCGCCCGGATATACGATGACGCATATTTCGTCGACACCGGCGTCAATTACCTCCTCCACCAGAATGCGCAGCACCGACTTCTCCACACCGTCACTGTCGATGATTGTCTGCAGGGGCAGACTTCTCTGCGTGCGCCTGGCCGCGGTTATGACTGCTTTCGTGATCTCCATGTTCTGCTCCCCGGCTCGACTGTCCTCAAAACCAATGTCAAACACGCTCAAGTAGTGAAGTTTCAACGCGTGCAAACACCATTTGGCAACTATATCCCGAACTGGAGGTATCCGCTCCCGGCCATGCCACCCCTTCCGAGAGTGTCTGACCTCCTCCAGGCACAACCACGCCGAGGCGGTCGAAAACTTCCCCCGCTTTCCGGTCAATAGTTTGATAAGCAAGCCAGACTGTGCTAAAATTCTGCCTGTTGTTACCCAGTTTTCTCAAATCACCAACCGGTTCACTACTATTTGCGGTTGCTCCCCGATCGCCCATCGGCACATCACTATCAGGAGGAATCTCCATGTCCGTGCGTAACGCCTCCGCCACCTGGAATGGCACCCTGAATGACGGCTCTGGCACGATGAAATTAGGCAGCGGCCTCTACGAGGGCTCTTTCTCTTTGGCCTCCCGCTTCGAGTCCGGACCCGGCACCAACCCGGAAGAACTCATCGGCGCAGCCCACGCCGGCTGCTATTCGATGTTTCTCTCCGCTCTGCTGAGCGGCGACGGCTTCACCCCTACCAGCGTCAACACCACCGCCGCCGTCCATCTGACCGACGGCCCGGCTATCAGCAAAATCGAGTTGACATGCAGAGCAGAAGTTCCCGGACTGACTGCTGATAAGTTCGCCGACTACGCCGCCCAGGCCAAGGATGGCTGTCCTGTTTCAAAGGCCCTGGCCGCCGTTGATGAAATCGTACTCGATGCCACCCTGGTAGGGTGACTCTGTCGGCGTGCGAACAATGCGCCAGCCAGTCGAGTGGCGCAACCTGGCAGCAAACGAACAGTCCATCGAAACCGATGGACTGTTTCTCTTACCCAAATCTCTGGGTTAGCAAACGATCCCGCGCCGAACTGTTGATGCGGAAACGGAAATCTTTTCGGAACTGTCCGCAGGGGCCAACCGCCTGGCGCCTGTCCCGCTGCCAGGGCCTTGCGTCAGGCGCAGAAGGACGCGGCTACCATTCGCATCTGCGCCAGATTGTCCCATTCGGAGCTGTTCCCATGCAGCGCGGTATCAAAGATCAGCGACATCGGTCCGTCGAACCCCGCCTCTGCCAACATCCCCAGCGAATGGCGAAATTCACCCTTATTCGGGTCGCCGCTGTCGTCGTACACCGCTTTCACATGCGCTGAATCGGCCTTGGGAAAGATCGCTGCCAACTCGTCGTAACGATCCACTCCCTTATAGTTGCCGAAATCGGCGCACAATCCGACCTGCCCCTCGCATAGCTCAAGAATCGCCAGCGCCTGATCGGCCCGATTCGTGGTCTCGCGGAAATTCTCCGTGATCACCTGCACGCCGATTGAGGAGCCGTAGTCCGCCAGTTGGAGCAGGCCTTGCGCGCTGCACTGCAAGACCGGATGGTCCAGCAGCGGGCCATGGTTGCGCTCCACCGGCTGATACCCCCCCACCACGCGCGCATGCGTGGCGCCGCAACCGGCCGTCACATCCAGCCACGAGCGGATCCAAGCCATCTCCTTCGCCCGCATCGTCTCATCGGGGTGGGTGATGTCGCCGGCGTCGATCAGGACGCTGAACAACTCAATGCCGGCCTCCTCAATTGCCGCCCTCAGCTCGTCAATATATGCGGCGTCCATCGTGGGAAAGTGAAAGTGGACAATCTCCAATGTGGGGATGTTGGCCTGTGCCAGCGCCAACGGCAGTTCCAGCAAGCTGATGGCCCCGTTCGACCGCGGGCGCGGCCCGGGATCGCCCGGCCCATAGAGCGACGGGGACCCCAACGCCCTGTGCAGACTCCAGGATGACGTGGAAATTCGTGACATGCTCATGCTCCGTTTTGCTTTCAGACGAACCTTCGGCCGGTAAGATCACAGGCCGCCGCTCCAGCCCGGACCGTGGAGTCAAATCCCCGCGCCTCCGGCTCATCTCAAGATTCGTTCGCTACTGATTCCGGCATTTAGGCCAACTGACGGCATCCAAATAGCCTGGCAGATAGTGAATAATTGCTCTGGCTTCTCAGGCGACGTAGGCAACGCCCAGCTTAATCGCGACTTCGACGATCTGCGACCAGGTGGTGTCGTCCAACGGGATCCCATTCTCCTGACGGCTCATGGCCGAACGAGCCTCCGGTTCGCCCGGTATCAGCACCTCTTCGAAGCCCGGCGCCGGTTTTGTATCTTTGATCCGGTCGGCGATTTGTGCCCCATCGGCAAAGAATTCGTCCAACGGGCGGAAATAATCGATGTTCAGAAGGATGAACAGGACGCCGTTGCCCAGGATCGAGCCCGGCAGGCCCGGCCCGCCCGCGCCTGTCAGAATCCCGCCCAGATAGTCGGTCAAGAGGGCCAGACCGAAGCCCTTGTGACCGGCTGCCGGCAGCAGCATTCCGCCATCGTACACGTCGGCCGGATTCAGGGTAGGTGCTCCGTTCTTGTCTAGCGCCCAGCCCTCCGGGATCGGTTTGCCGCTGTTCAGGGCCACCCGCACTTTGCCTTCGGCCACCGCGCTGGTGGCAAAATCCAGCAGCATTGCCGGTCGGTCCTTCAATGGTATCGAAACCGCTATCGGGTTCGTGCCCATGCGTCTTTCGGCGCCGCCAAAAGGTGCTACAAGGCCGCCCGAGCGACCGCCGTTGGCGTAAGCCAACCCAATCATCCCTTCCTCGGCCGCCAGCCCCACCCATTCGCCCAGACGCCCCACGTGGCCGGAGTGCTTCAAACCCACCACTGCCACTGCATTCCCTCTCGCCTTGCCGATACCGTTCTCGATTGCAACTTTGGCTCCCAACTGCCCGAAGCAGCGGTGACCGTTGTATAGTGCCATGACCGGTGTCTCGCGCTCGATCTCCGGTGTGGCATGTGGCCGCAATTCGTCCTCATCGATCTGCCGCAGATACTGCATGATGCGAATAACGCCGTGTGAGTCGTGACCTGCCAGATTGGCCGAGACCAGTGACTGCCCTACGAGATCGGCTGTAATCTTGGGCGTGTCCGCGGCCTGAAAGATGCGGCTGGTGTAATCTGCCAATGGCACTGGCTGCAATACAGGCATGAAGCGCACTCCGTTTCTCAGAAGAGAGTGAAATGAAAAGAATGACAAAGAGGGCGTCCCCTGGCTTTCACTCTTCTCACTTTGCCACTTCTGAAGATGGTTTAGTATGACGCAAGATCGTGAACCGTTTTGTCGCCGAAAGCGTAGCCGATTTTCTCCGAACACGCAACCGGGGCGGCCCCAGCAGTTCGGCCACAGGCCCGCAACCCCCGCTGCGTTCATCCAAAATTATCGGGTCGCTGCGATCAGTTCTTTCAACCGACGAAAATTATCCATCGGAAATCGACCCTTCGCCGACCATACTGTCCATCCACTCATCCCCAGAATCATACTTCAGCCCACTCTCACTCCAAATCCGGCCCCACACCCCTCCAGTCTTTCGCTTGACCAACTCTGCAGTTTTCAGTACGATTGTGATAGAAAGTGTCCTGCGGATCCCGTTGCCGAACTGGATCGGCTTCCGGCGCCAATGCGGCCGCAATCGTGGGCCGGAGCGATGCCAGAGAGCAAACCGCGACGGAAGGAATTTGAGTGAGGAAGAAATCGGTATGAGCTCTGAAACCGAGACAGTGCCACCCAAGGCGGATCAACTCTCCCCCGCCCTGACAAACCCGGCGGACGTTTCAACCCCGCAGCAGGAGGCGGTCCAGAAACAAGCGGAATCCCTGGACCCCGACCAGCGTCCAGTCATCTCCGTAATCGTTCCCATCTTCAACGAGGAGGAGGTAATCCCCGAACTCCACCGGCGCATGGCCGCCGTCCTGGGCAACATCGGTCAACCTTGGGAACTGGTTTGCGTCAATGACGGCAGCCGCGACGCCTCACTTTCGATGCTGCTTTCTCTGCGAGAGCAGGACGCGCGCGTCAAAATTATCAACTTCTCTCGCAATTTCGGTCATCAGATCGCCATTACCGCCGGCATGGACTACGCACTGGGAGACGCGATCGCGATCATTGACGCCGACCTGCAGGATCCACCGGAGTTGATCGGGGAGATGTTTGACAAATGGCGTGAAGGCTATGAAGTTGTTTACGCTGTGCGCGCGCACAGGCAAGGCGAATCCCGGTTCAAACTCTGGACCGCCAGCGCCTTCTACCGGCTTCTCCGCCGCATAACCGATGTGGAGATTCCCGTCAACACGGGCGACTTCCGCCTCATCGACCGCCAGGTTCTGCTGACGATGCGCCGTTTACGCGAGAAACATCGCTTCATGCGCGGCCTCAGCAGTTGGGTCGGCTTCCGTCAGATCGGCATCGAATACCAGCGGGCAGAGCGCTTTGCCGGTGACACCAAGTATCCGCTGAGCAAAATGCTCCGCCTGACACTGGATGCGATCACGAGTTTCAGCTACCTTCCCCTGCGGCTCAGCACCTACTTTGGCTTCTTCCTGGCGCTGGCAAGCCTGGTGGGGATTGTCACGACAATAGCCTTGCGCCTGTCCGGCAACAACGCATTCTTCGGCCAGGCTTCCACCTTGGTTGCAGTTCTGTTTCTGGGGGGGATTCAACTGATCTTTCTGGGAGTCATCGGCGAATACCTGGCGCGCATCTACGATGACGTCAAGGCGCGCCCGCTCTATGTCGTATCCAGAGCGTATGGCTATGCCGATCTCGCTGATCACCGCAACTCACCCACGTCACCGGCCAATCTGAGCGAACCCGACACGCCGGCGGACTGAACGAAGCAAGCCGTGATGCCACCGGAAAACTGGCAGGAAGCAAATCGAAAAGAGAACGATGCTGCGCACAGGTGTCGATATTGTTAAAATCGAACGAATTCGCCGGGCCATCTCGCGCTACGACGCCACCGCACACGCCCGCAAAAGGCTTCTGGCGCGCCTGTATACCGAAGCGGAACTGCGCTACTGCCGCGGTCGCGCCGAATCGCTGGCCGCCCGTTTCGCGGCCAAAGAGGCGATTGCCAAAGCCTTGGGAACTGGCGCCTGGCGGGACGGCATCCGCTGGATCGACCTGGAAATTGTTTCCGATGCGCGCGGCGCGCCCTCCGTGCAACTCCATGGCGCAGCCGCGCGTCGCGCCGAGTCTCTGGGCCTGAACCAATGGTCCGTGAGCCTCAGCCACGACGACGAGCTGGCAATCGCCTTTGTCGTTGCTCTGGGCGAGCCGGCCCACGCCCTTTCTGCCGGCTAATTTTCTTGCCCGTATCCACGCTACCGGCATCGGCCTGAGCGGCCCCCCGCGCACCGGTTTCCTTTGACACCGCGGCCTCGCTGTGCTACCGTAACGGCGGGCTGTTAAGTGGTTTTGCGTCGGCGTGGCGTCTAACCGAAAAGCCTATGATGAGAGTTTCTGCCGCCTTCATCTCACTAGATACACAACTCCGCCCTGGGCCAATTTTTCAGAGCGGAACGGTTGTAGATGGGCACGGGGACATGATCTCGTGTCTGTTTTGCTGTTGAATTCAATACCGCTTCACTGTTTGAGCGCGGTATAAGCCGAAAGTTCCGCATCACCGCAAAATGACGGTGACACCTTCTGTTCCTGTGCGCCAATTTCTGTGTTCTTGCTCGAATCTGGAACCATCGCCCGCTTGCCGGCGCCAAAATCTACGGACTCGCTTGGCGGGCCGATCTTCTCACCGATAAGGCAGAGATTAGAGCATCCCAGTGAAGGGAATTCGCAGATGACCAAATACATCTTTGTTACTGGCGGGGTAGTATCGGGCCTGGGAAAGGGCGTAACCGTCGCTTCCATTGGCCTCCTGCTCAAGACCTGGGGCATTCGCGTGGCTGCGATGAAGCTCGATCCCTACCTCAATGTTGATCCGGGCACAATGTCGCCCTATCAACACGGTGAGGTGTTCGTAACCGAGGACGGCGCCGAAACTGATCTGGACCTGGGCCACTATGAGAGATTCATCGACGAGAACCTTAACCAGCACAGCAATGTCACCAGCGGACAGATCTATAACGATGTGATCACTAAGGAGAGGCGGGGCGATTACCTTGGCGGCACTATTCAGGTGATCCCCCACGTCACCAATGAGATCAAACGCCATATCGGACAGATCGCCCGCTTGAGCGAGGCCGACGTCGTCCTTGTAGAGATCGGCGGCACCGTCGGTGATATCGAGGGGCTTCCCTTCCTCGAAGCGATTCGCCAAATGCGAAAAGATGTCGGCCCCGAAAACGCGCTCTATGTCCACCTCACCTGGTTGCCCTATCTGGCTGCCAGCAAAGAATTGAAGACCAAGCCGACGCAACATAGCGTGCGCGAACTGCGCAACATCGGCATTCAGCCCGATGTCATCTTCGTGCGCTCCGATTACCCGGTCGATGTCGACGCCCAGGAGAAAATCGCTCTCTTTTGTGACGTCGCGCAAAACGCCGTCATCCCTATTGTCACCGTGGACACTATCTATCAGGTTCCGCTCAATCTGCAAGAGGCCGGCCTCGGCGA
This sequence comes from Caldilineaceae bacterium, assembly GCA_965221345.1. GTDB lineage: Bacteria > Chloroflexota > Anaerolineae > Caldilineales > Caldilineaceae > Bin5. The sequence goes on along the minus strand of CBDCSD010000002.1, from coordinate 470,950 downwards.
ACTTCTCGTCGACCGGCTGGCCCTGACCGCTACCAAAGGATCCACGGACGGCCTGGGCGCGTGGCGTCGTTTCGTTACCGAACTGGGCCGCACCAAAGAGCGAATCAACATCGGTATTGTCGGAAAATATGTGGAGTTGGAAGATGCCTATCTGAGCGTCAAAGAGGCGCTGATCCACGCTGTCCTGGCCGAGAACTACGATTTGGGCATAGAGTGGATCAGTTCGGAATCTCTGGAAAAGGGCCGCGAACTGGAACGGCTGGAACGGCTTGACGGCATCTTGGTGCCAGGTGGGTTCGGCTACCGCGGCATTGAGGGAAAAATCGTTGCCGCCCGGTTCGCCCGCACTCGGAACGTACCCTACCTGGGTCTGTGCCTGGGCATGCAGGTGCTTTGTATCGAGTTTGCGCGCACGGTGTTGGAAAGCGAAGAGCCGAACAGCACCGAGTTCGACATCAGCACAGAGATGCCCGTTATCGATCTGATGCCCGAGCAGCGCGACATCGCCGATATGGGCGGCACTATGCGACTGGGCATCTATCCCTGCCAACTGCTGCACGATTCCAAAGCTGGCGCCGCCTATGCCGCCGCCGGCTATCCCGAACAGATCAACGAGCGCCATCGCCATCGCTTCGAGTTCAACAACGCCTATCGCGAGAAGTTGGAGTCCCATGGCCTCGTGCTGAGCGGGCGCTCACCCGACGGCCGCCTCGTCGAAATCGTAGAAGTGGCGGAGCACCCCTTCATGTTGGGCACACAGTTCCACCCGGAGTTCAAGAGCCGCCCTACAAGCCCGCATCCCCTCTTCAGCGCATTCATCCGCGCAGCCATCCAGCGCCATACTCGTTCTGGTGACGGGACCGAGCAGGGCTTGCAAAGTTCCAATGGCAGTCAACATTTTGGTAATGAAGCAGACTTGGTGAAAAGGCCAACCGTCTGAACCGGTGCACCGAATACACTTGCCATGTTTAGCGTTGCAGTCTAATCGGGAAATCCAAATGACTGAAAACATAGCCGCTTCGCGAGCAGCGCCCCCTCATGCGCCGGACAGTGCAGTAAAAGACGGGCCGGATGTGCTGGCTTACCTTGCACTGTTGTGACGTGGCTCTATCACTTTCGCAACCACAGTGCAAAAATACTGGTTATCAATGCAAAAGCACATTAGATCAGAGTAGGAGCAAAAATGTCAGGTCATTCCAAATGGTCTACGATCAAACGTAAGAAAGGCGCCAATGACGACGCCCGCGGCAAAATTTTTACCAAACTTGCCCGTGAACTACAGGTGGCCGCCAGAGAAGGCGGCCCCGACAGTGACACCAATGTGCGCCTGCGCTTGGCTATCGATAAGGCGCGTGCCGAGAATATGCCCAAGGACCGCATCGAATCGGCCATACGCCGCGGTGCAGGGCTGGACAAGGACGCCGCCGATATCGAAGAAATCCTCTACGAAGGCTACGCGCCTCACGGCGTCGCCATCCTGCTCGAATGTCTGACGGATAACCGCAATCGCACCATCGCCGAGGTTCGGCGCTGTTTTACGCGGGGAAACGGCAACCTTAGCGAACCAGGCTCCGTGGCTTGGCAGTTCACAACCAAAGGCTATGTGGCGATACACCTACAGGACAGCGACGGCAAACCCAGCGACCTGGACGCCGAGGAAATCTTTATGGAGGCCCTGGAGGCGGGCGCGGAGGACGTTGAGGTGAGCGACGATGCCGTTGAAATCTTCACCGAGAGGACTGAACTGGCCCAGGTAGACAAATCATTGCGTAAGTCGGGCATTCAGCCAGATACTTCGGAGTTGATCATGCAGCCCAATCAGACGCTCTCGCTTGACCCTGGCGCCGGTTTGTCCGTCCTGCATCTGCTCGAATCGCTCGAAGAGCTTGACGATGTCAATAAGGTCCACCACAATCTGGAACTGACCGACGAGTTGGTCGCTCAGGTAGCATAGTCTTGACAGACACCACCGGCGCATCCCCCGCACATACCGGATCGACCTCCGGGATTATGTATGGACGCCCCGACATGATAGCGCACGGCGTAGGCTTTTCTACAGACGAACGCGACCGCGAGTGGTGCGTCCTCGGAATCGACCCGGGCACCGCCTCAACCGGTTACGGCGTCGTTGAGGAAACCGTCCCTGGCGACTATGAACTGCTCGCCTGCGGCGTGATCCGCACAACACCGGAACAGCCGATGCACCTGCGCCTGCGCGAGATCTTCTTCGACATTCAGAACCTGATTCGCGAGTTCCAGCCCAATGAAGTCGCGGTCGAAGAGCTTTTCTTCGGTCGCAACGTCACAACGGCCATTTCAGTTGGCCAGGCTCGCGGCGCGGCCTTGCTGGCGGCCGCCCTGTCCGATCTGCCGCTGATCGAGTATACGCCGGCGGCCATCAAACAGGCGCTCACAGGTTACGGTAACGCCGACAAATATCAGATGCAGGCGATGGTTCGGCAACTCCTGGATTTGAATGAAGCCCCCCATCCTGACGATGCAGCCGATGGCGTCGCCATTGCCCTCTGTCATCTGCAGACGAGGCGTTTCCAGGCTCTCGTCGCTGACGCATAGACGCGCAGTAATTCCACCCCCCCCTTCCGTCAGAGGATACGACATGATTCGTCAGGTACGCGGTACCGTTATCGCCGTGGACAGCAACTTTCTGATCATCGAAGTGGGCAATGCGGGTGCCGGCATCGGCCTCCGCGTCTTTACGCCTGAGCCGACTTCCGCACGCTTCCGCGCTGGCGACAATCTTTCGTTGTATACGCATTTGCAGGTGCGGGAAAACGAACTGAGCCTGTATGGATTTGAAGAGCTGGACGAGCTTGTCATCTTCGAGGCTCTGCTGGGGGTAAGCGGCGTCGGTCCGAAGGTGGCCCTCGCCACCCTGAGCACGTTGACACCGGACGCGCTGCGCCTCGCGGTTGCCAACGAGGAGCCGGGTATTTTGGCGCGCGTGTCGGGCATCGGCAAACGCACGGCCGGGAGGGTCGTTGTCGAACTCAAGGACAAACTGGCTCCGGCCGAGGGCGAACTGGCTGCGCTCGCCACGGCGCTCGATGCCGATGCCGAAGTGATGGAGGCGCTCACAGGACTGGGGTACAGCGTGGTCGAAGCGCAGCGGGCACTCCAGCAGATACCCGCCGACGTGACCGGCGTTGAGGACCGGCTGCGGATGGCCCTGATTCAATTCGGCGAATAGCTCTCGCCCGTCCGTATGTCCACCTACCGGCGTGGTCCGCCTCGCACATTTTGAGCCGCCGCGCAACAGCATGTTTTTGACACCCGCGACAATCTCTTCTATAATCGGTCGCGATTCTCAACTGTATTTGTTGACAAAGGAAAGAAAAAATAAGATGGCGGAAGTTCAGCAGTTGCGCAGGGGCAACATCTACGAAGAAGACAGTCAACTGTGGCGCGTGCTTGACTTCCAGCACATTAAAATGGCACGCGGCGGCGCGACCATTCGGCTCAAGGTGCGCAATCTCCGCAGCGGCGCAACCATCGAAAAAACCTATAACAGCGGCACGCGCGTCGATGATATCCGCCTCGATTCACGCGCAGTCGAATACCTGTATACCGACGGTGATCTCTTTCACTTTATGGATACGGATACCTTCGAACAGGTCGCTCTGGCCAAGGAAGCGCTGGCAGGGGTCGTCCAATTCCTGAAAGACAATACCGTCGTGGAATTGGAAACTTTCGAAGGCGAGCCGATCAACGTCAGCTTGCCGACGACGATCGATCTCGAAGTCGTGTGGGCAGAAATGGCTGTCGCCGGCGATACCGCCAACAGTCCGACCAAAGAAGTGGAATTAGAGACTGGCTTCCGGCTGAACGTGCCGATGTTCGTCAAGGAAGGCGACACAGTTCGCATCGACACACGCGACGGACGCTACGTTACACGCGTGCAATGAAGACCGCAATCCTTCCCCGCCGGATTTGCTTTTCCGGTGGACAATACACTATAGTGTGGAGACGATATGCCGTTGTAGCTCAGTCGGTAGAGCGACGCTCTCGTAAAGCGTAGGTCGTCGGTTCGAGCCCGACCAACGGCTCAAAAATAAAGCCCCGCCGGTCGGCGGGGCCTTTTCTTTCCTCCTCCCGGCCCTACTGCTTTGCCGGATACACGCCTGCCATCAGCAGCCCCAACTCTTCGGCACTCGTCTCGTTCCGATCCAGGATTTCCATAATCTGCCCTTCGTAGATCACGGCGATCCGGTCGCACAGCGCCAGCAGTTCATCCAGATCTTCCGAAATGAGCAGGGTGGCCATGCCCGTGTCCCGTTGTTCCAGCAGTTGCTGATAAATATATTCGATCGCGCCGATGTCGATGCCGCGTGTTGGTTGAGCGGCAACCAGAACCTTGGGCCGCCGCGAAAGTTCACGCGCCAGTATCAACCGCTGGATGTTGCCGCCCGATAGATTTCCGGTCATGGTGCGAATGTCGGGCGTCCTGATATAGAAGTCCTTTACCAGTTGCCGACTGAAACTGGCAATATAGTCAAAAGCCAGAAAGATGCCGTTGCTGAAGGGCTGATGGGTATGCTCCTGCAGCACAAGATTCTCTGACACGGCAAAATCGCGCACGATCCCGTCGTGCATTCGCTCCTCAGGAATGTATGCCAGCCCGCTGTCAGTGCGCTGCGAAATCGTCCAGTCGTTGATGGGCATGCCGTCCACCTCCACGCTCCCGCCGCTGACCGGGCGCAAACCCGCCACGACTTCGGCCAGCTCCCTCTGCCCATTGCCGCTGATGCCGGCCAACCCCAGAATCTCGCCGGCCTGAACTGATAAGGATACACTTCGCAGGGCCGGTTGTCCTGTAACGTCTTGCGCGCTGACCTCTTCAAGACGCAACCGTACTTTGCCCACTTCTACTTCATCGTCGCGAGTCCTTTCCAGCAGGACTTCGCGCCCCACCATCATGCGCGCCAGTTCCTGACGGGTCATCTCTTCGGTGGGAACCGTCCCGATGAGGCGCCCTTCCCGCAGAACCGTGATGCGATCGCTGATGGCAAGAACCTCTCGAAGTTTGTGGCTGATTAAAACGAAGCTGAAGCCGTTTTCTTTCATGAAACCCAGCGTGACAAAAAGTTCATCGACCTCCTGTGGCGTCAAAACTGCGGTCGGCTCATCCAGTATCAGCAGAGCTGCCCCCCGGTACAGGGCCTTCATGATCTCGACCCGCTGCCGTTCCCCGACCGAAAGCGTCCAGACGGGCGCTCGCGGGTCGATTTGCAGACCGTACGCCTTGCTTAACTCGCGAATGCCCTCCTCCACCCGATCCAGATCGAGAAGCGGTTCGCGGCTGGATTTAAGGCCCAAGGCTACATTTTCGGAGACCGTGAGCGTATCGACCAGCATAAAGTGCTGATGGATCATGCCAATGCCCTGGCGGATGGCGTCGGTCGGCGAATGGATCGTCACCTCGGCGCCGTCGCGCAGGATACGGCCTTCATCAGGCTGATAAAGGCCGTACAGTATCCGCATCAGTGTGGATTTGCCAGCACCGTTTTCCCCCAGCAGCGCATGCACTTCCCCCCGGCGCACGTCAAAGTCTACCTGATCGCAGGCCAGGACACCCGGAAATCGCTTGGCGATTCCATACATCTGCACATAGGGCGCGTTCAAGCGGAAATTGACCGCGCGATGCCCTCCAGTGGGTCTGGCAATTCCGTAGACAAACAGATCTTCAATCTTGCGCTGACCGGTGGCCATGAGAAATGATCCTTACTTCACAATACTCCTCGGCAGCGGGCGGCCCTACCCTCACTCTTCTTCCTCTATTAAAACCGGATCCACAACGCCGCTCTTGATGTCCTCGATCGCGCCGCGGGCGGCCTCCTTCACTTCGTCGGCAATCTCAATGTTTTCGTTGAATTCCAGGCGCAACCCGTCGTTTGCAAACGTGAGCTTGTAAGCCGTGCCGCCCAGTTCCCCTGCTTCAATCTTGGCGATCATATCGGTAACAACATTGGCCCAGTTGTAGATCTGATTTGTCACTACAACGTCCGGGCCTAAAGATATCTGATCGCTCTGCGTACCCAGCCAGGCGACGCCATTCTCTCTGGCGACGCCGATCGCGCCGACTACCTGCTGGGCGGAGCCGGTCAACACATCGGCGCCGGCCTGAATGTGGACATGGGCGGCCTCGGCGGCCAGCGTCGTGTCGCTGAAGGAGCCCGTGTAGCTGATGTTTACCTGCGCATCCGGTTTGACATCTGTAACGCCTCTGACGAAGCCGTCAATATAAAGTTTGGCGTCACCCGCCACGGGGCCGATGACACCAATGACATCATTCTTGGAGAGCATCGCGGCGACGACGCCGTTGACGTAGCCGCCCTCATTGGCGACCGCGCCGTATGCGAATACGTTCTCGATTCCCCGGTCTGCGCCCGTATCCGACGAAGTGCCCCAGGCGAAGCTGGTCTCCGGAAAGTCGCTGGCCACCTCAAACACAGAATTGCCGAATTGGGCGCCGTGGGCAATCACCAGGTCGTATCCCTCCGACGCGTAATCGCGGATGGCCGCCGACGCGTCGGTCACCCTGAACATCCCTTCTGAATACGCGATCTTCAGCGCTCCCTCTCCTCCCATTTCAGCCTGAACCGCCTTCAGCGAATCGAACATCGACTGACTCCAGGCAATATCCGTCGTACTGCTTGGCATGACAATTGCAATACGAAAGGGAGCTCCATCTGCGCCGACCGTCTCAGCATCGGCAGCCCTGTCTGATCTGCCGCAGCCAGCGAGAAGCAGTAAGAGAATCAACGTGAGTACTCTGATTCGCCTTAACATGAGTTTCTCTTTGGGTAAGGAACGGTTAACGCTGCAATAGCCTTTATTAGTCGCCCCGCTCATACGACCTGGCGAGGGCCGCTGGCTTCTGAATCTGCCGTGCTGTGAAGGCAAGCACAACGATGGTCATTATGTAGGGCATCATGACGGCCACTTCCGACGGGACCGGAATAGCCAGCGCCTGTACCCATAGCTGCAGGGCATTGACCAGGCTGAACAGCAGCGCGCCGCCCAGCACTCCCACCGTCCGCCAACTACCAAAGTAGACAAGAGCAACCGCAATAAAGCCAAGCCCGTTCGTCATGTTCTCCTGGAAGACGTTCTGCAGGCCAATGCTGAGTGACGCGCCCGCCACTGCCGCCAGCGCGCCGCCGATCATCAGCGTGGTGTAGCGCACACCATTGACACTGACTCCCAAGGTGTCGGCAGCCTCCGGGTTATGCCCGACCGCGCGGATCTTAAGGCCCAATGTCGTGCGGTTGATGACGAACCAGGAGATCGGCACCATCAGATAGGCGAGATAGACCAATACGTTATGATTAAAAAAGATATGTCCGATACCCGGCAGATCGGATAGCAGCGGGATGGCCACCTGCCGGAAGCCGCTGACCCCTTCCACCGAACCAATCAGCGTTTTGAATAGCAGGCTGCTCAGACCGAGGCCGAATAGATAGAGGCCGATCCCGCTGATGCCTTGCAGCGACTGCATCGTCACACTGACGAAGGCTTTCAGCATCCCCATCAACATGCCAACCGCTATTGCAACCAGCACCCCCACCCACAGATTATGCCCCTCAAATACTGCATAAAAGGCGAAAAAGGCGCCCATCAGCATTATGCCGTCCACGCCCAGGTTCAGAACGCCGGAGCGCTGGCCGAAAGTCTCCCCCAGAGCCGCGAAAAGATAGGGCGTTGCCAACCGCACGCAGCTATGCAGTATTCCGACTAGTGTGGAAATCGTAAACAGTTCGTCGATCATGTCGGCATTTCGTGGTGATGACTCCGGCGTACGTCCTCCCAGTAGTTCTTGGGTGGCCGGGCGCCGCACCGTCTCATCAGTTCTCCCCGCGCTCCGCACTCGCAGAGGAAAGATTTACATCTTCTTCCGTATCCGCAGACCGTTCTTCAACTTGGTTTTCCTCGTCCCCCGCGATCGGCCCGTCTGGCCCATCAGCCCCAACCCGCCGGCGGGCGCGCCGTCGCACATACAGATCGCTGGAAACGACAAAGAGCACGACCAGGCCTTGCAGGGCGATGGCCAATGCGCTGGGAACCTGCACAGCGCGCTGCATCTTGTCCGCACCGACCAGCAGAGCCCCGAACAGCGCCGAGGCCGGAATCGCCCCCAGCGGGTGGAGTTTGCCAAAGAGCGCCGCCACAATGCCGCTGAAGCCGTAGCCGCCGCTCAACCCCTCGAGCATACGATGATGAACGCCCAACACTTCCACCGTGCCGGCCAACCCGCACAGCATACCGCTCAGCGCCAGCGACAGTGTGACATATTTGGGGACAGGAATGCCGGCATAGCGGGAGGCGTTGGGGTTCAGGCCTACGGCGCGGATGCGGTAGCCGATTGTCGTGCGCCAGAGCAGGAAATAGACGGCGAGAGCCAGGAGAACGGCGAGAAATACGCCGCTGTGGAAAAGCGTGCGCGGCACCAATCGCGGCAACCATACCGATTCGGGCAGCGTTGCGCTTTGGGGAATGCTCGTGCCGGCCGCGACATGCTCCGGATCCAGCAACGGCCCACGCAGCAGAAAATTCATCAGGCGCAGCGCGATCTGGTTCATCATCACCGTGGTGAGAATCTCGTTGACGCCCAGACGTGCCTTCAGCAGGCCGGGGATGCCACCCCATACAAGCCCTGCTGCCGCGCCGCTCAACAGGGTCAGCGGCAGCAGAATCAAGCCCGGCAACTTCTCGAATCCCACCGCGAATGCCGTCGCGGCCAGCGCACCGACGACGATCTGCCCTTCACCACCGATGTTGATCACGCCGCCCCGAAAGGCAATACAGATACCGAGACCCACCAACAGCAGAGGTGTGGCCTTGGTTAGAGTCTGCGTGATACCGCTGACGTTTCCCAGCGCGCCCCGTATCAATGCGCTGTAGGCTTCGATCGGGTCAGAGCCTAACAACAGCAGCAGCACGACCCCCACCAACAGCGCGGCCAGCATCGCCAGCACCGGCACCAACGCATCGATCAGTTTGGCCAAATAAATGCGTGTGTTCATCCTTAATCAGTAACGCATTGCCAGTGCGCTCGGGAATGTCCGCCATACGCCTTGCAGCCACTTTGCGTACAAGGATCATCATAATGGCTAACCGTGCCGATTATAGCACCTCTTGTACAAATCAAATAGTGCTCAAAAAACATACTTAAGTGGACAAACCCTCGTCTGGGTAAAAGATTGCTGGCGCGGCGCGGGTAAAGACTGCTATCAGGCGCACCGGCACATCCCCCACATTGCGGACGCCATGCAGAGCGCCTTCCGGGACAAATACAGTTGTATCGGCGCCTATCCGGTGCCGTTCCTCGCCCAGAGTGACTTCGACTTCACCACTGAGAAAGGTCAAGCTCTCCTCACAATCGTGGTAGTGCAGCGGGATAACCCCATCGGGAGGCATATACTGCTCCCATAGCTCCATCTGCGTAGCACCGCACGTGCGCGCAGTAATAATGCGAGCGCCGGGAATGTTGCTGCGCGTGTTTATGGGGTCGTAGTCGTTATGAGTATGCGGAAGGACTGCCATCATTTCAGATCCCCGTTACCGGATTCCGTCGGCTAATCTTATTGTGCCCCGGACAACTTTCGCAGACGCAACATTCGGCTGCCGCCCCGTTGAAACTCATACGGAACGTCCTCTATTCTAGCCTGAATGCTCTCCGCTGTGAAAGCGTCAATTACGCCCTGGACATGGGGTGACGGCGCGCCCCCAATCTGCAACAACGGAAAGGCCCTGGCCTCAGTGGCGACCCGCAGCATCTCCTGCAAAGCGCGTACATGGAATGTCAAGTCAAACTGTTCGCTGTATAAAAAGAGAAAATGGGAGGAAAGCGCGAGGTCAAATGCGTTGTCATCAAAGGGAAGGTTGGGTAATGAGGCATCCAGGTAGCGGCCCTCGCTCTTGCCTTGCGCAAAGTCGGCCAGAAATCGGCGCATTGCCCCCATCCGCCGCTTCCCCAATGCAGGCAGCGATGGCACATAGGTCCAGACAAAATCTTCCCGGTTGCCCGCCAGTTGCTCCATGATAATGTCATAGGTCTCTTCGACGCGCTGTTCGATGCCCGCCGCCGGAAACGCGTACAGCGGATCGACCGAGACAACCCTGTATCCCTGCGCCGACATCTCCGCATTGAAACTGGCCGGTCCGTCCCCGCAGCCGAGAATGCGCCCGCGCAGGTCCCGCTCCCCCAGGTCGAACATCCCGCAGTATTCGGCCATCGTCCTCCCCCAGGGTACGACGCCGTCGACTGTGAAAGGCATCCGCTACGCCTCCCTTTCTCCAAGTTGCGGGGCGGTCCGTCCTCTGCCGACTACTGCATTATCAACACGTGGCGATGGGCATGATGACATGAGGAACATCGCCTCGTCTGCCCTGTCTTGCCCTGACTGTTCTACTTCCGTTTTCATGTTACACTTGACTGCCACACATTCCCAATCAACGCAATTTCCTCTAGACCCCCACATCTGGACGTCTCCATATACTCAGTCATATCAGGCCATAAGAGATCTTAGCATGAAGGTAACTACTCAGCCATAGTCAATTCGCGACCCTGAACGAAGCGAGCGAAAAGGCAACGATAACACCTGATAAAGAGAAAGCAACATCCTCCAGGAATTACGCGCAGGACTCAGGAGAATGGTATCAGAAGACAGTTCGGGGTCTGCACGGATAGGTTCAGGCAATTGCGAAAATACCGAAAGCAAAGGGCAAACATTGACCTCCCAGGAAGCGAGCCCACCACGCTGGTCCTTTGGTGACCATGTAATATTTCGGCAAGTGTGGCCAGGTGGCGTCTGGGCCGCAATTCCGGCCACTGTAATCGAAGACAGCAGCGCCCTGGTGTCCCTCTACATTGCTCCCGGAACCATGTTTTCTGGACCAATCTGCTCCCGCGAAGAGCACCTGCATGTCGCCGCCGGTGGTACTTGGGAACGTAAACTTTACGAGTGGACCGGGCAACACCACCTCTGGGCCTCCGTGCCGGGCGAAGCCTGCTCCGTCTGAACAATCTGGTCCGCTCAGGACTGGACCCATCAAGGCTGGAAGGTCAATCCTGAAACACCACTCAGACGTACTGCCATCGGTTTCGACACAACCGACCATGCCCTTGACGTGGTCATTGGCGCCGACCTCAGTTCATGGCGATGGAAGGACGAAGACGAGCTTGCCGTTGCGATCGATCTTGGCCTGTTTTCAGTTGCTGAAGGGGAACAAATCCGCCAGGAGGCGCGGCGCGTCGCCGGCGAGTGTGTAACGTCGCGCCGCCAGCAACTCCAAGCGTGGGCTGACTGGCGTCCACCTGCCCGGTGGAAACTTCCCATCCTGCTGGCAAACTGGGAAGCCGCGTGACGTCACAACACCACTATCCCGGATTACTCCTCTGCCACCACCGGATTGCGCCGTACGCCGACCCCTGAAATCTCGATCTCAACCACATCGCCCGGCTGGACCGGACCGACGCCCGACGGCGTTCCCGTCATGATCACATCACCCGGCAGCAACCTAACCGCGTCGCTAATATAAGCGATCAGTTGCGCCACCGTAAAGATCAGGTCGTCCGTGTTGGTGTGCTGCTTGACTTCGCCGTTCACACGGGTTGTCACTTCGAGACCGGTCAAATCCGGCAGCCTGCCCTTGGACCGGAGCGTCTCTTCGCCATCAGATGATATCATCGTGATTGCCCTGACAATGCTCTCATGCTACACTTGGCTATGGAAAATCCCAGTTCAGAGTAACCGCGAATATGACAAGCAGGGAGAACTTCGAGTGGGATGAGAACAAGAACAAGGAGAATCAGGCAAAGCACGGTGTGAGCTTTGAAGACGCTCAATATGCTTTTTCAGATCCTCACTTGATTGTCCTGGAAGATGCAATTAACAGCACTCAAGGCGAAACAAGATTTTTCTGTGTCGGTAGAGTTGAAAGTGGCATTATGACAGTTCGCTTTACCTACAGAGCGAACAGAATCAGGATCTTCGGGGCTGGGTACTGGAGAAAATACCGGAAGTTATACTTGGAACAGGGGACCGCATGAGCCAGAATCTTGACCCGCCAAGGCAAACGTGGGAGACCGTTGACTATACGGACAATCCTGAACTACCAGATATCGAGCATGTAAAAATTGTAGACAAGAAATTCTTGCCGCGCCCTGAAGAACTGGTCTTCAAAGAATCCGAGAGTGAAAAGGTCACCTTATCTCTTGACAAGGAGACAGTGGCTTTCTTCAAGCATAAAGCTAAGGAGTCGGGAGCACCTTATCAAAGGCTAGTTCGGAATATCCTCAGAGAGTATGTAGCCCGGCAGAACCAATAGATATTCCTGTGTAGCCGAAAGCGAGGAGCAGGCTGTGACGCCAGAACTTCCCGTCCTGCAGGGAAACTGGGAAGCCGCGTGACGTCACAACACCGCTATCCCGGATTACTCCTCCGCCACCACCGGATTGCGCAGTACGCCGACCCCTGAAATCTCAATCTCTACCACATCGCCCGGCTGGACCGGACCGACGCCCGACGGCGTGCCTGTCATAATCACATCACCCGGCAGCAACGTAACCGCCTCACTGATATAAGCGATCAGTTGCGCTACCGTAAAGATCAGGTCGTCCGTGTTGGTGTGCTGCTTGACCTCGCCGTTCACACGGGTTGTCAACTCAAGATTGGTCGAATCCAGACCGGTGGCAATGTAAGGACCCAGAGGCTTGAAAGTATCAAACCCCTTGCCTATCAGCATACAGCCATTGGCCATCTCATTGGCCTGGATCACCCGCTCGCTGACGTCGTTGCCGCACGTGTAGCCCAAGACACAGTCCAGCGCATCGGCCTCCGCCACCCGGCGCGCCTTCTTGCCGATGATCACCGACAGTTCGCCCTCATAATGTACGTTCTGCCCCTGCCGCGGGTAGACGATCGCCTCCTCCGGGTCGAGAATGGCGGTCCAGGGCAGCATGAACAGCATCGGCTGGTCCGGTGGCGTCTGTCCGCCCTCCTCCGCATGGGCAAGATAATTCAGCCCCACTCCGATCAACCGCGGCTTCCCCACCGGCGCCAGCACACGCACGTTGTCCAGGTGCGTTGTCTCGCCGCTCTCTTCCAAACTGTCGAACGGACAGGACGCCAACTGGCGAATTTCGCCGCCCTCTTCCAGAATGCCGTAGCTTGTCGAACCGTCGGCACTGTAACGCAAAATCTTCATCGTTCATACTCCTCACTGTGTATGATGTTTTGTGAATCCAGCATCTGTTCCTATCGCGCTTCAATTTGCTCCTGACGTCCCTGCATGTGGCCCTGCCACCGCCCCTTTTCCGGAAAGGTAACTACTCAGCCAATGCCACCTCTGACTCAGGCGTGGCAGGTGTTTGACTCACTCCGCTATACTCTCTCGTTACATATGGGCGGTCGGGCCTTCGGCCCTCCCTTGTGCAGGGGCTCCGCCCCCGCAACGCCCCCGCCCAAAATCATCCCTCATCCACCGCTCGGCGTGATTCCAGCTGTGTGGCTCATCCAAAGTGGCGGCTGCCAGCAAATACACGATGCGAGAGCCTGAACGGCGGCGGGGACAAAGGGCTGGTCAAAACAGGCTGGTCAAAACAGGCTGGTCAAAACAGGCTCTGCATACGGCTTAGTAGTTACCCGGAAAGTAGGAAATGGATTGCAGCCGTGATAGACTGTACACAAGCGTAATACCTGTAGCCGGCATCCGCTGCGCAGCCGCCGGTGCTCCCTCAATCCACAACTGTGAACCACTATCCACCATAACAAAGGAGCGCACAAATATGACCACCTCCGGCAGAGTAGCAATCATCACCGGCGCCGGCTCCGGCATCGGCAAACGGACCGCCCTGCTCCTGCTGGCGGAAGGATATTCAGTCGCCCTCGCCGGGCGTCGCCTCGACCGCCTCGAAGAAACGGCCGCAGAGTCCGGCGCCGGCGAGCGGGCACTGATCGTGCCCACCGACGTGACCGACCCGACCGCGGTAGATGTACTTTTCGACCGCACCCTCGAAGCATTTGGCCGGCTCGATCTCCTGTTCAACAATGCCGGCCGCGGCGCGCCGCGCGTCGAATTTGACGAGATCTCCTTCGAAGACTGGAAAGCCGTCGTAGACGTAAACTTGACCGGCGTCTTCCTCTGTACGCAGCGGGCCTTCCGCATCATGAAAAATCAGACGCCCCAGGGCGGGCGCATCATCAACAACGGTTCCATCTCGGCGCATACCCCCCGCCCCAACTCCGCCCCCTACACCTCGACCAAACACGCCATCACCGGCCTGACCAAATCCACATCTCTCGACGGTCGCGCCTACAACATCTGCTGCGGCCAGATCGATATCGGTAACGCCGCCACCGAAATGACCGAACGCATGCGTTCCGGCATTCTGCAGGCCAACGGCACCACTATGGTCGAGCCGAACATGGACTCCGACGGGGTCGCCCAAACGATCCTCTATATGGACAGCCTGCCCCTGGACACCAACGTACTCACCCTTACCGTCATGGCCAATACGATGCCATACGTAGGCCGCGGCTGATCGCGCTTACTGATAGCCTCCGACCCCCAACAGCTCTTTCGTTTCAGGAGTAGCCTCTTCCAATAGAGCATCGACGAGACTGTTATCCGGTTTGGTACCAAAGGGAGAGTAACGCATCCATGTCGGCCCGTAGCAGAGGATTAGCAGGCGGCGCTTTTCACCGTCGGGCCGGGTGGGCAAAGCCCGGTGCCAGAGGTTACTGTGCATGATTATACATGTCCCTGCCGGCCCGCTCACCACCTTCTGTCCCGGCAGATCGTCGAAACAATCGGCCGGCAGCGGGTCGTGGGTCCGCAAATGCGATCCCGGTACAATCGCCAGCGTACCATTGGCGTCATTCAGTTCATCCAAATAGATCAGGCAGTCTACAGTATGAGGAAAGGAGAAGAAAGCCGGCAACGGTTTCGGCACTGTTCGCCGGTGTAGGTGCCAGTGGGTCTCCTGGTTCGGCTCGCCCGGGTAGCTAACCCGTCCGCCGACGTTGCGGATGCGTACAAACGGTCCCAATACCGCACGCGCGACCGACAGCATAGGCTGAAAGTCGAGCAGCTCCAGAAATGCCGCGTGCTTGTCCATCAGATAACGCGGAAACCAGCCGCCGAACCGCCCTGAGCGGCTGATGACCGATGATCCCGCTGTCACTTCGGCAGCTTCGACTTCATCCAGAGCATTGCGCAGCCGTTCCAACTGCTCGCCCCGAAATAGCGCCTCTCGGATCAGGTGCCCCTGCTCGGCCAACTGATCGATCTCTTGCGGCGTTGCCAGCACCTTAAAACTGCGCTCCTTGTCTTCGCTTTCCACATTGGTCATAATCTCATAAGAGACCGTGTGGCTCGGAAACTCTGCATACTCTCGTTGTTCAGACATAGCGTTCAGGACCTTTTTTTCGCAATTTTCCAAACGGGCGTAGTTCAGGCTGGTCTTTCTGTCCGGGTTGTCCCTGAAGCCTGCCACAGTACTTGTCGAGCCCAGGCTGATTCTGGCAGGGAGGCTGGGGCACCCTCTGGGACCCCGGTAGTCTACGGCAGTTACCAGTTCGAGCGCAAGAGCGAACGCCTTTCACGCTCCACAACCTTGACGACTCGGACCATTTCCACATCGGAGAATCTCGCGCAATGGCCAAACAGAAGGTGATTCTGAATCCACACCCGCGTCCCCTGGATATGATCATGTCCAGCAATGACGCGGATCGGCTCCATGACCTGGTCGACGTAATTTGGGGCAAGGACCAAGCCATTCCCGAGTCCGAGTTCGCCCGCGCCTGCGGGGATGCCTTCGCCATCATCTCCACCTCCTGGCAGCGCAGATCACTCGACGCCATGCCCAACCTGCGCGCAATCATGGAGACGGGCGGGCGCCATCCCAGCTCCGATCTGTTGGACTATGAGACCTGCTTTGCCCGTGGCATCCGCGTGTTGAGCTGCGCCCCGGCCTATGGGCCGATGGTAGCCGAAATGGCGCTGGGCATGGCCATCGCCGCGGCGCGCGGTATCGTCAGCGGGCACCGCGACTTTGCCGCCGCTGAGGAAGTCTATCTCTATGCCAGCAACAGCACGGCCTTTACCCTGTACGACCAGCCCGTCGGCTTTATCGGCTTTGGTGGACTGGCGCAATCCCTGAAGCCGCTGCTGGCCCCGTTCCGTTGCCCGGTTCAGGTCTACGATCCCTGGTTGCCCGCAAGCTTCATTAACGAGCGCGGCTGCACGCCTGTCAACCTCCAAGAACTGATATCGGAAGCACGTGTCATCTTCGTGTTGGCCATCCCGTCCAATGAGAACAAAGCCATGCTCGACCGCGAGCTGCTCTCGCTCATCAGGTCCGACGCCGTCCTGGTCCTCATCAGCCGCTCCCACCTTGTCGACTTCGACGCGCTCACCGACCTTCTGCATCAGGGCCGTTTCCGCGCCGCCATCGATGTCTTCCCGCAGGAGCCGCTGGCCGCCGATCATCCCATTCGCACCGCCCCCAACACCATTCTCTCCGCCCACCGCGCCGGCACCGTCTGGCAGGACATGCACAGCATCGGGCGCATGGTCGTCGATGATCTGGAGACGATGCTGGCCGGCTTGCCGCCGACCAAGATGCAGACCGCCCAACCCGAACTCGTCTATCGTCTGCCGTAGCAGCGCAAACGCCGCGCCAGCTTGACCAGCAAACAGGCGCCAATATATCGTGTAGCGTTCTTCGCAATGTCGTATCTACTTCTCTCAACTTGATCACACCTGGAGCCGAACATGAGAATATGCGCTTACGCTACCCTGCCTGACCAGAAAAACTTCCTCGGCTTTCTAAAACAGTACGACATCCTTGACGTCGCCCTCAGTTCTACCTCCCATCCTGAATACCGCACACGCTTCTCCCTGGAGGCGGCCAGTGAACCGGGTGCCTTCTGGGATTTCCCAACCCTTCTGAGGGCGCGTACACATTGCGAGGACGCCGGCCTCAACCTCGTTTCGATCGAAAATCCTCTGCCCAACTGGTGCTATGAAAAGATCGTCCTGGGCCAGGAAGGGCGCGACCAGCAGATCGAAAATGTCGCTGAGACCATTCGCAACATGGGGCGGGCCGGCATCCCCGTCTATGGCTACCACTGGATGGTCAATCAGCCGGGAGTCACCCGCAATTCCTGGCGCACCTCGCTCACGACGCCCGGTCGCGGCAACGCCCAGGTCAGCAGTTTTGACTTGCAAATGGCCAATCGCGGCCCCCTTTTCCGCGATCGTGAGTACAGCCGCGAGGAGATGTGGAGCAACTACGAATATTTCATCAACGCTATCGTCCCAGTGGCAGAGGAAGCCGGCGTCAGACTGGCTCTCCATCCTGACGACCCGCCCGTCGAAAAGCTGGGCGGTATGCCGCGGTTGTTCCATAATCCATCCGGCTTTCAACGCGCCATGGACATCGCCGACAGCCCGGCAAGCGGCCTTAACTTCTGTCTTGGCAACTGGACCGCCATGAATGTTGACATCCACGCCGCCATCCGCCGCTTTGGCAGCCTCGGGCAGATCGTTTACGGTCACGTCCAGGGTGTTCAGGGCACCGGGCCCGCTTTCCGCGAGTGTTTCCTCGAAGAGGCCGACTGCGACTTCCTGGAAATTTTCAAGACTTTCAGAGAAGTTGGCTTCACTGGCGCCCTCATCCCCGGCCACTTCCCCTATACGATCTATGACGACGAGAGCCCACATCACGGGCTGCTTTACTCGGTCGGCTATATCAAAGGACTTCTCCGGTTACTCGGGGCAGACTGAACGTAGCAGTACCGGATCCGCCAAACAACCAGACATCGAAGTAGAGGGAGAAACGGACCAATGTACCTGATACTGATCGGTTGCGAGTACGCAGGCACCACAACGCTGGCCCACGCCATCAACGAGTGGACTAAAGAGTCCTTGGGCACGGAGTTCAAGCTGATCCACGACCATTACAAGCTGCCGGATACCAAACCGCACGGCCAGGAGCTTACCCCCGACGAGATCGCCGCCTTTCAACAACTCAGCCCCCGACTGACTGAGGTGATCCAGCGGCACAACCTCTACTACCACACGCCTTGGGCGTCGGGTTCCGATGAGAATTTCATGGGGATCGGCCTCTACTTCGAGGAGTTGGTCTACGCCCCGCAGTACTACGGCTATGGCGGCCGCGGCGAGATGGGCGACCGTGGCGTGATCTCCCGCTTACTGGAACAGCGCATCCTCCAGTTCCGGCCCGACGCAGTTCTGGTACTGGTAGAGGCCGCGCCGGATGTGATCCGCAAGCGGATGCAGGAAAGCCCGCATCCCTACCCCGTCGTGCCGGAAGGGGACGTCGAGCATATCACCCAACGCTTCGAGGAAGAGTACGAGAACTCACTGATCCGGCAGCAATTCAGGCTGGACACATCGACTGCAACCGTGGCGGAGTCTGTGGCGGAGTTCGCCGCCAAGATCCAGACCTATCTGACCGAAGGCGACCTGCTGAGGCAGGCCCTGCAACAGGGAAAGGCCGGCTAGTCCAATGAACAGGAACCAGTGCGACTTTCTCATCCGCAATGGTCAGGTGGTCACCATGGACGCGGCGCGCACCATCTACAGTCCGGGCGCGGTGGCGATCACAGGTTCGCGCATTTTGGAGATCGGCAGCGATGCCGATCTGCGTCAGCGCTATCATGCGGGGGAGACAATAGATGCCGAAGGCGCTATCGTCCATCCCGGCTTAATCGACGCCCACAATCACATTGTCCATACCACCTGTCGGGGCGTCTTCGGCAACATTCACGATGTCGACTCGTCGACCATCAAATTTGCCGACTGGAAAGCCGACGTCAGCGCGCAAGATGAAGCGGACGCCACCGCCATGGCCGCCGTCGAGATGCTGCACAGCGGCTTCACCATGTTCATCGAGCCGGGCACGTTATTTTCAACCGATGCCGCCGCGCAGGCAGTCGAACGCGTGGGCATGCGCGCGCTTTTCGCCCCGCCCTACCTTTGGGACCGGCGCGAGACGCTCGCCGCCATGCCCGGCCTGGAAAGCCCCCGCCTCATGGCCCGCGCGCCCGTCAACCGCGACCGCGCGTTGGAACTGCTGGATGGAGAGTTGCACCGCAATCAGGATCCCGAGGCGCTCGTGCGCGGCTATGTCTTCGTCTACGGTGTCGGCACTGCTTCGCCCGAACTGTTACAGGCCGCCCACACCTGCGCCCGCGCCAACAGCGTCCCCCTCCATCTGCACGCCGGCTACGCCCCTGGCGAGGGCGAGATCTATCGTTCCGTGACCGGCGTCAACCAGTTGGTCCACCTGCATGAACTCGGCGTCCTTGATGAGAATACGGTTGTTGTCCATGCCAACCTGCTCGACGATGACGAGGAGGCCGCCATCCGGGACAGCAGTTGCCAGATCGTATGGAGTCCAATCTCCTTTTTCTCGCTCGGCATCGCCCGCAGCGCCAGTTTCAGGATGGTAGAACGTCATCGCCGCGGAACCCTGGTATCACTTGGCGCCGACGGGGCCTTCGACTGCACGCCGGCCGCAACGATGTTGGCGGCCCACTCCGCCTCGCGCGTCTGCGATGATCCTGTTTCCCCCTCCGCGTTGCTCGAAATGCAGACTATCAACGCCGCCGCCGCCGCCGGCCTGCAAGCAGAACTCGGCAGCCTCGAGCCTGGCAAACGCGCCGATGTCGTTGTCCGCTCACCACGCGCCGCCGGATCCTATCCCGCCAACAACCCGGTTCACTTGCTGGCGCTGACGATTGGGTCCGGCAGCGTGGATACGGCCCTGGTCAACGGCGAGGTCGTCCTGCGCGACGGACGCTCGACCCGCGTCGATGAACTGGAGATCAGCCGGGCGGTTACCGCGTCAGTCGCTGCGCGGGCGCGGCGGCTGGGTATTGATCTCGGTTCAGGGTGGCCGGTCGTGGCGGGAAAGAAATGAGCCAAAGATTCAAAACACAAAGGCCTGCATATTTTTCGCTCTGAGGAGTCCCCAGCCAGCACATCCCTGAGATCGGAGTGACAGTCGGGGGTATTCGAAACAGCGACCTGCTCTAAGGAATATCACACAGATATGTCTATTTGACAGAATCTGGCAAGTGTGAGAACATGCGTGCTATTATTGGTCATGCACATATCAAGATCATCCTTATCAAGAGTCACTTAGTTTGGAGCCTATCATGCCATCCTCAATCGAGTGGACAGACGAAACTTGGAATCCGGTAACCGGCTGCACGCACGTGTCTCCCGGCTGCGATCACTGTTACATGTACGCTCTCTATCCCCGTCTAAGAGGGATGTCAGTCCGCGGCTACGAGACCGGCCCGGACGATGTGCATCTGCTGCCTGAGCGCCTACAAGCTCCTCTGACCTGGAAAAAGCCTCGCCGCGTCTTTGTTAATAGCATGTCGGATGTGTTCCATCCGAAAGTTCCCTTTGACTTCGTCCTCGAAATGTTTCTGGTGATGCAGGAGGCGGCCTCGCGGCGCGGGCATGTTTTCCAGGTCTTGACGAAGCGGCCAGGCCGGGCAGTCGCCTGGTGGCAAGCACATGAGCGACATTTTCCTGACGGCTGGCCGGCTCCTATCTGGATGGGTACATCGGTCGAGAGTCAAAAATACGCGCCAAGACTGACCGTGCTGGCGCGTCTGCCGGCACCAACACGCTTTGTTTCGGCAGAGCCCCTGCTGGAGCGGCTCGACCTGACCGATTGGTTGGAGAAAGGCGTATTACAATGGGTGATTGTTGGCGGTGAGAGCGGCGCCGGTGCCAGGGCGATGGATCCGGATTGGGCGCGTACGCTGCGTGATCAGTCTGTGAGTACTGGCGTAGCCTTCTTTCTTAAACAATTGGGAGGCGCGCGCAATAAGCGCTCAGGAGAACATGCACTTTTGGA
This sequence comes from Caldilineaceae bacterium, assembly GCA_965221345.1. Classification (GTDB taxonomy): domain Bacteria; phylum Chloroflexota; class Anaerolineae; order Caldilineales; family Caldilineaceae; genus Bin5. The sequence goes on along the minus strand of CBDCSD010000002.1, from coordinate 450,024 downwards.
TGGTCAACTTTGGTGCGAGTACCCAAGTTAGGACATTGCACATTTAGGGTCAGGTGTGTGAAGGGCGGAACAACGTGATTCGACTCTTGGCATGCCTTTGGAGGCACGACTGATTTCAGGCTTATGTGCGAATGTGTTAATTGTGAAGGCGATAGAGAAAGTGTCATTCGATTTATACCTGTATGACTACCCTAGACACCGTTGAAAAGGGCAGCGTGCCTATTCATTCAGAATTCGGGCGCCTCCTGAATTGATTGCTGGAATCGAATCTGGTACGATGAACCAGTTACGGTCTTTCAAGTCTCTCAAGTCCGTTGTGTATCTTCGTGCCATTTTAGACACAATGTTTACCGAGACTTGGCTGAGAGCAAATTTTCTTCATACATCTTTCCCGAAGGAGAAGAGCAATGCCCCCCAAGACTACGCTCTGGAAGCTTGAAGATCACACCCTTGGAAAACATTTCGTGCTGAAAAACTATATGGACGCTTGGCTTCCTATCATGCGGAGATGGAACGGACGTGTACTGTTCATTGACGCCTTCGCTGGTCCAGGAAAATACGAAGGTGGACAGGATGGATCGCCAATTGTTGCATTGAAGTCTCTCATCGAACATTCAGAGCGCCAAAGGATGAAAGGTGAGATCAACTACATTTTCATAGAAAGAGATCCTGAACGGGCCATGCATCTTGAAGATGTTGTCAGGCAGGTGGAGCGCGACGTCCCTACGAACTGTAATATTACGGTACACAACTCTTCATTTGACGAAAAACTGACCGAGGTACTTGATTCGATCGATGAACAGAACAAGAGGATGGCACCTGCGTTTCTAATGATCGATCCATTCGGCGTTTCTGATACTCCAATGAATGTAATTCAGAGGATATTGGCCAATCCTAAGACCGAAGTATACATATCTTTCATGTATGATGCCATTAATCGATTCAAGGATGAACCCCGTCTGGTGCCCCATCTTGATGGACTGTTTGGTTCGCCAGAGTGGCGAGATGGGCTCGGTATTGTTGACGGAGAGGAGAGGAAGGACTTTTTCTTTGGTCTGTACAAGCAGTTCCTGAAAAACGCAGGTGCAAAGCACGTTCTTCACTTTGAGTTGTACAAGGGGGAACGACTCATTTACGCCCTTTTTTTTGCAACGCAGCACGAAAAAGGGTGTGACGAAATGAAGAAAGCTATGTGGAAAACTGCGCCGTTCGGTGATTTCAAATTCATGAGCGCAACTGCTAACCAGTTTACATTGGGGCTAGAACCAACCAGTTTCGCACCATTAAGAGAGGCACTTCAGGACGAGTTTGGACAGAAGGGATGGGTCACCATAGAAAATGTTGGGGAATTTGTAATGGGTGACAAGACGGAATTTCATACAGGCCATCTGAAGAGGAAGACTCTATCACCTATGGAAAGAGTCGGCGAATTAGAGGCAAGATCGTCAGCACCCAACAGGAGAAGAGGGTCATTCAAGAGTGGAACGCAGTTGCGATTCGTCAAACCGTGAATTGAGGTATGCCTCAGTTTTTGGAACGCGTGCTAAGGAGTATAGTGGAGCAGTTAACCCAACACGTGAATCTCCAGATTACTAGTCTACAAACGACGACGACATTCGGCTACCTTCAAGTTCCGAGTTGCGCTGGAGGCACTTCAAGGCAGCTAAGAGATTAGCAAGTTCTCCATTGAACACGAGATACATGCCATTCCAAAGCAGTTTGCCAGCGACTCGCCCAGTCCCCTTCTCCTTCCAATGGATCGAGAAGGCACTCAAAGTAGGCGTAGCCGGTCTGGGCTACACCGGCTACAACATCGTCGATGCGCTCTGTAGGTAAGTGCCAGCCGCAGTGTTAATACCAGCGGTCGAAGCCACTGCATATCCGCATCGCATGACGCCCTTGTCGGCGGTGTTCCTGAGTGCGGTAGCGGGCTCCCTACCCTCTCAGTTCGACACTATCACCTGAATTTGCACTTTCTACTGCCGCGAATGCCATTCGTAAGCTCTCCAGGTGGTCGCGGCCCGAACTCTCCGGCTCGCGGCCCTCCTCCAATGCGAGCAACATCTCTCCCATGGAACCGGCAAAGCCTTCATATTCCCAGGTGCCGGCGATTTCGAAAGTCTGTACCTGTTCAGGAGAATCCTTGAACGACAGGCTTAACTTGGCCGCCCCCGGGGGATCGCTGAGCAGTGCGCTCCCGTGCGTTCCATCCAAGAACCACAGTTGATCATGGAGAGCGGGTGCTGAAACGATGTTGTTAAAGTGCAGGGTCGTCATGACCTGGGACGAATGCTCGTATTCGAAGAGGATCGTATAGATCATTGGGGAGACCGCGTTCTGGCCGGGCACCATCGTGGTTGTCGTTTTCACCCGCAGCGGTGTGTAACCGGTAAAGTAGCGGCTCAAATCAATGTAGTGGATACCATGATCAACGATGTTGAAGTCCTCTCGCTCAGCATACCAGCCATGGTCCTGATAGGCCCGATGGAAGTGGGTAACGGCGTAGACATGCCCCAACACACCTCGTTCGACCAGGAGTCTGAGTGCCCGATGGGGGGGCGCCCAACGCGCCTGGTGATTGACCATCAGTGTTACCCCGGCGTTGCGGCATATCTCAACAATTCGCTCGGCCTCGCGCAAGCTGGGAGCCAAGGGTTTCTGTGAGAAGATGTGCTTGCCTGCTGCGGCGATCTGCTCGACCAAAGGCAGGCGTTGGTGATGGTGTACTGCCAGGTCAACAATCTGCACCTCCGGATGCGATAACAGCTCTTCCAAGTTGGTTGTGACCAATGGGCTGCCGAAACTGGCTGCCACGCTGTGTGCTCTCTCCTCTATTTTGTCGCAACAAGCGACGACGCGGTAGCCTGCCTTCTTGTAGGCGGGCACCTGCGAGTCGCTGACGACAATGCCGCATCCAACTAAGCCGATACCGTAGCCCAGGTCTGAAGGCAGGACAGGTTGATAGTCAGCAGGTTGCAGGTCCTGGAACATGGCTATGGTTCTCCTTGGACGTAGCTGGAGACGAAGGTTGTACTATTTTGCCGATTCACACTGTTGCGTGGAAGCAATGTGTAAGTCAGACCATTTGGGGGTCTTATAGCTCTCGGCCAAATGCGGGACCTACTCGAGGGTACAACGCTCTTGCCTTTTCAGTGCGCTAGGAGAGAGGGTCAATGAATGAGTGAGAATTACGTTGTGCCCTCCGTGCATGGAAGAAAACGACCACATCCGCTTGGGCCGTCGCTATGAGTGCTGCCAACCTCGTGTTTAGCAACCGGTACGGCCGAGGCAGTGGGGCCGACGCCATGACAGGCGCACAGGAAACCGGTTTACGACAAATGTCGGCCTATTTTTCCTGCCCGATGCCAGTGACACTCAAACTGTTTTCAAAGGACTGAAATTCTCTGCCGCCCAACATTTCCATTGTGATGAGCCGAAACGGCGGCCGGCTGCTTTCTTACGGGCTGTATCTTTTTACCCGCCCCCGGTTGTCGATTCCACATGCACGGACCGACCCACCAAGAACGGACGCCGTCTCCTCACGCACCGCCACCGGCATTCCATGAATACCCGCCTGCAGTTCCAACAGGAGTGTCCACTCGTCTGAGTCAGGGTCATACACTTTTGCGCTGGCCAGCGCGGTCCACGGTCGCGGATCAAGAATCTCGCCGCCGGCGCCGCTTAGGCCGACCAGTATGGCGAATGACTATCCATACGCTGGCCGTCGAGGCTGTGCAACGGGATCTGCCGGTATGCAGGCCACTGGTCAGGCGCCCACTCACTCAACTCCTCCTCGTGCCCCAGGCGCCGTATCATACTCCATTCGTCCAGGTAGGGGTAACGGCTGTTCGTGTCCCAGAATGCCAGTCCGTCGACACCGGTTGCGTAGCTGTCCAATGCTTGCTGCCGGTACTCTTGCGCCGACATCCGTCGCGGCAGAATGTCGGGGTAAACCTGACAGCCGGTTCCGCGCGTAACCTCGACGAAGGAGGCAACATCAACATCCATATCGCCATGCCAGGGGTTTGGAATGATGAAATCCACCAAACCTTCCTCGGCCCACGCTGCCACATCCAGGCCATAATGAAGATTGTACGGCAAGGTATTCACAACGTATGCCGAAACTTGGATATGTCTTCCTTCCCGCTGGCCTATCCGGTCCATCTCCTGGCGAAGCGCCCGCATGAATGAGGTCATCCAACTCGCTTTGTAGGTTAACCAGCGAGGATCATCCTCCGGTAGCTCTCGCGGATCCTGTCGGTACTTCTGTTGAAATCCTTCGACGACAGGCGGATCGTAGAGGACACAGGGCAGACCGCGGATAAAGGCCATGTTGACGCCGTCCGCGCCTCGTTCTGCTACCTCGCGGAACAGCGAGATCACAAAATCCTGGACCCCGGGAAAGGCATAACTCAAACGGGCGGCGGGCTGACCATTTCGGTCCAGACAGCGCCATTCAGGATGTTGGCGATAGAACCCGTCTTCCATGTCATCCGGTGGAGGAAAGACCCAGCCGCCGACGCGGTAGGTGCCATGCAGTTCGATACCCAGGTCGTGGGCATGGTCAATAACCGTCTTGAGGGGGTCAATCCCTTTGAGATTCAGGGCGCGGAAACTTTCTGCTGCTTGGCGATCACAATACCGCGAGAAATCAGTCATGTCCTTCTTCTCAGCAAGTTCGCCGACCTCGGACAGGTGCTGTACCATGCTGCCCGCGCCCATACCCCACAGGAGTTTCTGGAAGTCGGTATCGCGAAAAGGTTCTACCTCCTCGATGATATCTTCCTCTGTGGTCAGCGCCCGCTCACCGAAAACACTCCAGGCATCGTTGTAGGCGATCAGTCGTTTCGTATCGCTTCTGGACCGATCCTGCTGGACGGCAGCAACCTCTTCAGGGGTCAAAGCCTCCAATTTCACATAGGCGATACCGGACGCCCAAGGTGTGCCTGTGCTCTGCTGGCCGATGTGCAGCTCCTGGCCTGTCAGATCAGCGCATTTCCAAAACACTTCGCCGATGCTTGCAAAAAAGTTGGTCTTCTTTATATCCGGATACAGCGTCGTAGCCGTAGTGAAACAAGGATCATCTGTCAGCTTGACCCGGACCACCCTATCCACCCAGTTGGTCCAGACGCCCAGGTGGATGGCATACCATCCTTGCAGGCCCAGAGGAAGCGTAAGCGTAGGCGCATTGCACTCGATGCCCGCCACAACCATCGTGCCGGACACGCCTTCCGCTTCATATGGGATCGCCCGCCAATGACGATGCCGAGCCTTGTCTGATATGGCTGTACCAGGCTGGCAACGGCTCAGATCGGAGATGTAGATGGCCTTACGTTCGGCACACATGGGAATCCTCCTCCTTGCTCTCTTATCCCCCGGTGTAGATAACCAGCAACTCTGGGGGCCATCCCGAGGGAACGTTTTTATCTACCGTCTGCGAGAAATCTCGACCTCGAATCGTGATCAACTTGACCCGGTTCATCTTCGGATACTGTTCCGATTTCGGTAGATCAATCAACTCGTCGCGGTGACCCAACTTGCTTTCTAAGGCCCAAGTTTCGGGACGCGTTGTGTTGATGTCCCAAATGGCCATCCCGTCCATTCCGGCAGCGTAGGCATGCTTCATTGTCTGCACGTTGTCTTCTTTGGTAGACGCCATGTACACCTGGCACCCGTTCTCTTTGGCCAGCCTGATCAGCTCTGAGGGAGGATCCGTGATGATGAAGTCGACCAGTTTTTCCTTCACCCAGGTGTAGGCATCGTAGGCGAAATAGCGCATGTCCTGCCTGCCGCCTTCAAAAATCGCTGACACCTGCATCTTGCGCCCTCTCTTTTCCCCGTGCCGGTCGGCAGTCCTTCGAACAGTCCGCAGGAATTCCGTCAGATAGCTCGCTTTGACGGTGTACAGCCGCTCATCGTCATCAGGCACGTCTCGCGGGTCTTGCCCATACAGCCGTTTAAAGTCGTCCAGCACCGGCTGCTCGTATCCGATATATTCCGGCCCGCGTGTGAAGCAAAGGTGTACCCCGTCAATGTCGTATTCCATCCCCTCCTCGATCAGGGAAATCATAAAATCCCGCACCTTCGGGAATGCATAACTGGCTTTCATCAGCGGCGAACCATCTTTGGCTACAATTCGGCAGTCCGGATTGTCTCGGAGAAAAGTGGTTTCTGTCGAGAAAAAGAAGTAGGGTTGGGCCTTGTCTACGATGCTCAGCCGGTAGTACGGGTGGAACTCCAATCCCAGAGTATGGGCATATTCCATCGCTGCCGCAAAGGGGACGACGCCCTGATCGGCCAGCGCCTTGTGGCTTTGGAGCGCGTATTCGTGGCGCAACACAGGACACACACCATCCTCAGTACCAAAGAATCGTCCCACCTTGGAGTGATAATAGGTCAAATCGCTTAGGTTGACACCCCAGAGTACCTTACCCACATCCGAGTAACGAAATGGCTCTATCTGCTCCTGGAGTTCCTCTTTCGTCGCTGGACTCATATGGTGAAACAGACCTTCGCCATCATTCATGCCAATGACCTTGCGCGTTTCTCTCTGCTCCCTGTCGCGCTGGATGGCTGCCACTTCCGTTTGCGTGAGTGGCACCAGCTTGACGTAGGCGACACACGCCAGGGTCGGAGGGTGAGAGGTATTCTGCTTACTGAAGATCAGGTCCTGTCCTGTCAGGTCGGCAAACCGAGGAAATGTCTCGACTATCTCCGTTTTGTCCCAAAAACACCCTGGTAGCGATGGGCTCTGAATATAATGCTCAACAACGGTGTACACGGCCTCACCGGACAGCCTGTGCTTGACCAGGCTTGTGTGTTCTTGCTCTACCCCTGGCCAGAAGCCGATGCTCAACGCATGCCAGCCCTCTACGTTCAGGGGTAAGGTTATCGCCGGTGTCTCGTAGAGGGCGTGAGCGAAGGCCATGTTGCCGGCCAGGCCTTCCGCCGCGGTGTATTCCACCACCTGCCACTTGTGCCTCTGCGGCGTGGTTGACAGTGCGCCCTCAGGCAGACATTTGGACATGTCGGTCAGGTAAGTAGCCTCTGCCATATTATCCTCTCCGTAAGGAACACGCATATTACAACATTTCGATCTGGCAACAAGGATGCAGTTGCGAAAAAGAACCGGCTTTACACCATGTGAGAATACTCTCTTGGTTGGCTCCCCGTTACTGCTCTGCGTCAGCCCTGAGCCGATCAGTTATCGGTCTCTACGGGCGGAATTAACCATTTCACAATTGACTATTCATATGACTACTCACAATTTGTCAGTCCAGCATCGTGCGCGGGTCGAAAGCGTCGCGCAAGCCGTCGCCGATGAAATTGATGCTAAGCACAGTGATGGCGATCATCGCTCCTGGTGGCATCCATATCCAAGGCCTTCTCTCAAGTGTTGTGAGCGACGTTGCCGCGCTCAACATCTGGCCCCAACTGGGCCGTGGCGCCTGCACACCGAGACCCAGGAAGCTCAGCCCTGCCTCAGCCATGATAGCGCCGGCGATGCCGAAGGTGGCGGCAACCAAAAGCGGGCCTACCACGTTCGGTAGAATGTGGCGAAAGATGATACTGCGCTCGGTCGCGCCCAAACAGCGCGCGGCCATGACGAAATCACGTTCGCTGAGAGATAAGAACTCTCCGCGGACCAGGCGGGCGATACTCGGCCACCCCAATAAGCCGAGTATAACCATGATATTGAAGATGCTGGGGCCTATGACGGCTACCAGGGTCAGGATGATGAGTAAACTGGGGAAGCACATCACGATGTCGGTGATACGCATGATGACGAAATCGGTCGCGCCGCCTCGGTAACCACTCACTCCGCCCAGGATGGTGCCGATGGAAATATAGATAGAGGTGGCTATCAAACCCACCGAAAGCGAAACGCGGCCACCGTGGAGAATACGGGCAAGCATGTCTCGACCGGAGCGGTCCGTCCCCAGGATGTGCTCTCGACTTGGTGCCGCGCGCAGGTTTTGCAGGTCGGCCGTATAGGGATCATTGGGGCTGCTAAGCTGGGAGGCGAAGATGGCCGCAAGTGCCAAGACAATCATAATTGCTATAGATACCAGCGCAAGTCGGTGCCGGCGAAAGCGGCGCCAAATGAGCTCGCGCAGACCGACGACTGCCCGCCCACGCACCATGAACTGCAAATCTTGGCTGACAAGTGACTCCTGCCTTGCTGGTTTTTTCTCTTCGCCTTCCATTTCTTCCTCTATTCGGAAATGAGGATTACCGCCGGAATCCCTACACTCCAGGTACAGCCTGAACTGCATTACTCATAGCGGATTCTGGGGTCCACGATAGTATAGAGTATGTCGGCGACCAGGTTGCTGTACAGCACCATGGTCGCAGAAACGAGACCGATTCCCATGATCACGGGATAATCCCGGCCCAGCGTGTGCTCGATGGCCATGCGGGCCATCCCCGGCCAGGAGAAGAGGACTTCGATGAACAGTGCGCCTCCGATCAAGCCTGGCAGACTCAAACCGGCAATCGTCACCAGCGGCAGCAGCGCATTGCGCAGGACGTGACCAATGCGGACGGCGGATTCGGCCAGCCCTTTGGCCCGCGCAGTTGTTACGTAATCCTGGCGCATTACCTCCAAGACGCTGGAGCGTGTGTAGCGCAGGTACCCGGCGATCCCTTCAATGCCCAGAACCGTGGCCGGGAGCACCAAGTGATGGAGACGGTCAACGATAGGTGGTAGAGTGCTCAGTGGCTCCACCATGCCAGAGGTTGGAAAGATAGGAATCCTGAATGAGAACATGTAAATGGCCAGCAAGGCGAAGAAGAAAGCTGGTACCGATATGCCGATGAACACCAACAAGGTGAACACATTGTCCAACACTGAATACTGGTTGAAGGCAGCGTAGATGCCCAGCGAAACACCCACGACGACACTGATGCTCAGGGCCGTGATCATCAGTTGCAAGGTCTGCGGCAACCGCTCGGCGATCATGGTGGCCACCGGCCTATGGGTGACGTAGGAATAGCCCAGGTTGCCGCGCACGACCTCCTTCAGCCAGAGGAAATAGCGCACCGGTATGGGCTTATTGATGCCCAGTGCCTCTTTGAGTTTTTCAACCTCTCCTGGTTCTATCCCACTCATGGGGTCAATCATGGCCGTAACCGGATCGCCTGGGGCCAGGTTGGCGAAAGTGAACGTAACGACTGTGATGCCCAATAATACCGGGAACGAGATCAGAATACGCCGTAAGATATAGCGTCCCAAAGTGTAACCTCCTCGGTTCAACCAGGGTTTGAGGGGTGGAAAGGAGGTGGTGGGGCCGGCGCGAGCCTACCCCACCACTGACGCTCCCCAAAGGAGAGTTGTCCCAACATCGAAATCCTTGCCCCACAACTCCAGGCGGAGCCGATTTGCTTCAGATCGGCACTACAAAGTAGCTACTCCTCTATGTACCACTTCTCGAGGTCCGTGACAGCGCCAATCGTGGCAGATCCTTCTGGCCCGATGAGGCTGTCCCGCCATCCCTTGACACTCTCACCTATCAGCAACAGAGACTGCGGCGCATAGAGGGGTATCCAGGGAAGTTCATCATTCCAGATTGCGCTGGCACGCGTGTACAACTCATTGCGTGCGTCGTCGTCAACCGTAGCGAGGGCCTCATTGTACAGTGCATCCAGCTCCTCGTTACAGTAGCGGCTTGAGTTGTAACCGTCGGGGTAGATGCGGTCACACCCGACAACGGTCGTATCAGGATAGTAGGACCGGCCCCAGCCGCCAACCCAGCTAATCTCATAGTCGCCGGTCTCGTAGAAGACCTCCAAACCCCTTGCCCCATCGGTCTGTACCAGCTTGGTTTTGATGCCCGCGGCTTCTATGAACTGCTGCAGGATCGGGAGCTGATCTGGCATATCCGCGCCAAACCAAACAATTTCAACTTCTCGGTCGAAGTCCCAGCCCATTTCCTCCAGCAAGGCCGTGGACTTTTCGGGGTTGTAGGCGTACTCCTCGATTTCCAAAGTAACCCCTGGAGGAGGTGCCCACTGTACCGCCGGCTGTACTTTCGTCAGGTCCGCATTGCCCCAGAGTTGGGCGGCAATTTCCGCGCGGTCGATCGAGTACAGGAACGCCTGGCGGAACCGCTTGTCCGCTAATGCCTCGTCCTGGAAAGTGATGGAAAAGAAGTATGCCGGAAACTTGTCCTGGTATTCCCAGTCGACGCCGGGAAGATTCGTGACTTTGTCGAACTCGTCAGCGCTCGGGTTCAGGAAACCGACCATGTTTATCTCACCCTTCTCCAGGGCGATTATCATTACGCTATTGTCACCGTAGAATCGAATTACGGCGTTCTTGAGCAGGGGCGCACCCTTGAAGTAGTTGTCGTTGCGCTCGAAGATGGTGTGCTGATCCGGGATGTACTCCTTGAACACGAAGGGACCGGTGCCGAAAGGCAGTTCCGTGGCGAACTCGGTCTGCAGCCAATCCTCCGGCTCAAGCCCTTCGAACACGTGGGCCGGGGCAATTCGCATAGCGAATCGCTCGATGATCGTTACCTGCGGTTTCACCAACTCAAATTGAATGGTGTAGTCGTCAAGGACCTTAATCCCCTCGGCAGTCTCGGCGTTGCCTTCCTGGAAGTCCACTGCGCCCTTGATCGCATCCTTCAGTCCACCCGACGCTGTCGAGCCGCCTTCAGGGAGTAGAGCCGCATGGAAGGAAAAAGAGACGTCGTTCGCGGTAAATGGCATGCCATCATGCCACGTCACACCTTCGCGCAGGTGGAAGGTGTAAGTCAGGCCGTCGGAGCTGATCTCATAGCTCTCGGCCAGATCCGGAACCCACTTGAGCGTACTGTGCTCCTGCATCACCAGTGAGTTCATGAAGAGGTTCCAGTGGAATGATTGAGCGCTGCTATGCGCTTTCCAGGGAAGGAAGGTGGGGATGACGGCACTGCCCTGTACAGAGCCAATCGTGAGGGTGCCGCCCTGTTCGGATTCGGCAACTGCTTCGGCCGGGGAGTCGGCGGCTGGCGCAGCGACAGGTACGCAAGCTGCGACAATCAGGGCTGCAATGCTTAATGCAGCCACAAAAAGCAGAGAACGACGGTGACCAATTCGTACACGAAACGGGTTCATTTCCCGATCTCCTTTCTGTGAACAGATAGAGAGCAATAGGTACGACACACGTTTGGTGCCGAGTACTCCTTGGTTTTGGCTGTAAATCACCCCCTTTCGTAAATTGACCTCCTGAATGACTTGCACGATACAAAGACACCGTACTGGCTTCTATATCTATTCATGCCGGAAAGAGAAGATATGCTATGTCTTGTTCTGCTGGACTTTGTCGGCTTTATTGGTGCAATAATGATCTTGCCCAAACCGCCCACTTGCGCATTCAAAATCCGATAGGGGACCTGACCCTTTCCGGCAGCATGATTTTGGCGCGCTATTTTTCGAAGCGCATCTTCTCAGCCGGGGCAACCCAGAAGTCGTTGAAGGGATAACGGAAGGAAAACTGGCTGCGCACACATTTATGCCGCAACGCGCTGGCGCATTTCCCGGTCACCGCACTGCGCCGTTTCGCTACGCCTTATCTTTGGTCAACTACTGGGAAACATAAATATATCATTATGATAATGGAAAGTCAGGAGAATGCCAAACTGTATTTTTTCTGCAAAATCTGAGGGGATTTACAGATTTTGTAGAGTATATCTTGTGCTGCGTCTCTGCTGAATTTGATAGGGTCAGGCAAAATCATGGCCGCGCCTGCCGAAGATTTCGCGCACGTATTCCAAGCTGTGTGCGTGGGCCTGGACCAGATTCAGAGTGTGCGGAGTGCCTTCCTCGCGAGCCAACTCGACCATGAGCCACCCATCAAAGCTAACCTCGGTCAGTGTATGCGCCAACTCTTGGCAATCGGGTTCACCTTCACCCAAAGTCTCATCCCAAATACCCTTATGAGAACTTCGCAATTCCACGATTTCAAGCCTTGATGCGAATTCTCTAATCCATGCTTTCACATCCTGGCCGCCTCGGCACATCCAATCGGCATCTACTGTCAGTCCCAGGTCTTTGGGGTCGGTGTGATCCAAAAGATGGCGCAGTTCACGACCGTTCTCTGCCAGTTCGGGCAAATGATGATGCACCAGGAGACGTAAGCCCTCTCTCCTCAACTCAGCGCCCAGCAGAGCGAACCCCTCTGCCTGGGTTGCCAACATCTCGTCTGTCTTGCGGGCGGCAATGGGTTGAGGATTGGCATTGATAAACTCTGCTCCCATCGGTCGCAACAGCCGCGCTCTTGCTACGACTGTTTCAATCGTCTGCGCCTGAATGCTAGCATCGTGCAGCAGCGCATGGACGTAAGCCCCCGCCAACTGCACCCCATGCCTCTCCAGAGCAGCTTGCCAGCGGCTCGCCCAGTCCCCTTCTCCCTCTAATGGATCGAGAAGGCCCTCAAAGTAGGCGTAGCCCGCCTGGGCTAAGCCGGCTGCAACCTCGTCGATGCGCTCTGTCAGGAAATGCCACCCGTAGTGTTGAGACCAGCGATAGAAGCCACTACATATCCGCATGGCTTGACGCTCCTTTCGGTATTGTCCCAGGGCGCGGTACCGGGCTTACGAGTGGCTCAGTGCGACACTTTCACCTGAATTGGCACTTTCCACTGCCGCGAATGCCATTCGTAAGCTCTCCAGATTGTCGCGACCTGAACTTTCCGGCTCGCGCCCTTCTTCCAAGGCGCGCAACATCTCTCCCATCGAACCGGCGAAGCCTTCATGTCCCCAAGTGCCGGCGATTTCGAAAGTCTGTACCTGTTCAGGGGAATCCTTGAACGATAGGCTTAACTTGGCCGTTCCCATGGGATCGCTGAGCAGTGCGCTCCCGTTCGTGCCATCCAGATACCACAGGTGATCATGGAGAGCGGGTGCTGAAACGATGTTGTTAAAGTGCAGGGTCGTCATGACCTGGCACGAAGGTTCGTATTCGAAGAGGATTGTATAGATCATCGGCGAGACCGCATTCTGGCCGGGCGCCATCGTAGTTGTCGCTTTCACCCGCAGCGGTGTGTATCCGGTAAAGTAGCGGCTCAAATCAATATAGTGGATACCATGATCAACGATGTTGAAATCCTCATGCTCAGCGTACCAGCCATAGTCCTGATACGCCCGATAGCAGTGGGTAACGGCGTAGACATGCCCCAACACACCTCGTTCGACCAAGAGTCTCAGTGCCCGATGGGCGGGCGCCCAACGCGCCTGTTGATTGACCATCAGTGTGACGCCGGCGTTGCGGCATATCTCCACTATACGCTCCGCCTCGCGCAAGCTGGGAGCCAAAGGCTTCTGTGAAAAGACGTGCTTGCCTGCTGCGGCGATCTGCTCGACCAATGGCAGGCGTTGGTGAGCGTGTACTGCCAGGTCAACGATCTGCACCTCAGGATGCGAAAACAACTCTTCCACGTTGGTTGTAACCAGGGGGTTGTCGAAATTGGCCGCTACACTGTCTGCTCTCTCCTCCACCTGGTCGCAACATGCGACGACGCGGTAGCCCGCCTTCTTATAAGAAGGCATTTGCGAGCGGCGGACGATGTTGCCGCATCCGACGAAGCCAATTCCGTGGCGCAGGTCAGAGGGCAGGACGGGTTGATAGTCAGCAGGTTGCAGGTCCTGGAACATGGTTATGGTTCTCCTTGGACGTAGCTGGAGGCGAAAGTTGTACTATTTTGCCGATTCACACCGCTGCGCGGATGGAATGTGTAAGTCAGGCCATCGGGAAGATCTCATAGCTCTCGGCCAATTCCTGAATCCACTCGAGGCTACTATGCTCCTGCTTTATCAGTGCGTTCACAGAGAGGGCCAATGAATGGGTGAACACTGCTGTGTGCCCTCCGGGTAAGGAAGGAAAGGATGACATTCGCCTGCGCTGCGCCGCCGGTGAGGGTGCTGCCCTTCTCGCGTTCAGCAACCGGTCCGGCCGGGAGAGTGGGGCTGACGCCGCGACGGACGCGCAAGAGACAGCTTTACGGCAGTTGTCGTTACGCGTATTTCTGGCCGATTCCAGTTGCTTTTCAGTCAGTTTTCAAAGGACTGACACTCTCCGCCGCCCAACCGTCCCATCGCTTGTGGGCCGTCATGGCGGCCGGCTGCTTCCTTACGGGCTGTACTTGAGAACCCGTCCCTGGTTGTCGATACCCCCGGTTCTAGCTGACCCACCCGGAACGAACGCCGTCCCTTCATAACTGGCTGCATGCATCCTATGAATGCCCGCCGGCAGGTCCGCCAGCCGCGCCAAGGAGCCGGAGGCCGGGTCATAGGCGCCGCGACCACAACCGCTCCTGTATCTCGCCCGCTGAACCTGCAAACTTCACTTGACTACGTTCCCGACTCCGCTTCCGACTCATTGATATTTTTTCCGTTCTCTAGCACCCCGGACTCCCTTGCTCCCTTTCAGTATATCGCACCCCTGTATGGGGATGCACCCACGAAAACTCGCCCCCGTTGACAATGCCAGACCCGTGTGCTGTCTTACAGTCACCGGCCGCTTGACAACTATATAGCGAATGACAAGCGACGCGGACTGCCTCCTTTCGCCTCACGGCAGCCTGCTGGGAGCCGGATAGCAAACGGATTAATCCCTGCGTACCAACACGTCTGTTCAACCCAGATCCAGGAGGGCAAAGCATGAAGCTGCAAAACTCTAGTCGACGACAGTTTCTTAAGACGGCCGGTCTCACCGGCTTCGGGTTGGCCATGGCCGCCTGCGTTCCCGCAACGGGGGGCGGTATGGAAAGCGATGCCGCCGCCGAAGAACCGGTCGAGCTGTCTCTGTGGGGCTGGTGGGATATCCGCATGGATCTCTACCGCAGCGTAGCCGACAAATTCGCCGAACAAAATGATCGAATCACCGTCGATGTCCAGTCCATTGCCGGCGGCTATGTGGAGAAGCTCTACTCCGCCCTCGCAGCCGGCACAGGGCCGAACATGATCAAAATGCGTTCCCTTGCCTTCATGCACCAGATGCGGGAAGAAAATCTCGTGCTTGAATTCCCCGAGGACATCTTCCCGCCCAGTTGGTTCGAAGAGGCCTACCCCCTCTTTGATATCAAGACCAACGGGCGCTACGTACTTCCCACCGGCACCACCTGTACCCTCATGATGTACAACAAGCAGATGTTTGAAGAAGCCGGTCTCGATCCTGAGTCGCCCCCCAAGACCTGGGACGACTTCACCACCGCAGCCAAGGCGCTCACCCAGAAGGACGGAACCGGCGCCATTTCCCGGGCCGGCTTTGCCGTCACCGATGAATGGCCCACCTTGAGCCAGATTTATCAGCTGGGCGGCAACGTCATCCAGAACAATGGCGATGAACAGATTTCCCTCATGACCAGCTCCGAAGTCCATGAGGCCTTCACCTACATCGCCGACATGGCCCTCGTTCATGAAGTCTGGGATCCCGGATTCCCCAACTTTGATTCCATCGGCAACGGCCTTGCTGCCATGACCGAGGAACAGACCTGGGTGATCGGTGAGTACATCAACACCTATCCCGATATGTACCCCAACATCGGCTACTCGCACCCGCCAACCCCAA
Organism: Caldilineaceae bacterium; assembly: GCA_965221345.1. Classification (GTDB taxonomy): domain Bacteria; phylum Chloroflexota; class Anaerolineae; order Caldilineales; family Caldilineaceae; genus Bin5. Next base: position 434,469 of record CBDCSD010000002.1, on the reverse strand, counting down.
CCGGCGAAGCCGACCCGCTCTATGGCTACAAGGACACGGTAACCTCAATCTCTGCTGTTACCGGCCATTCCGAAAACGATGGCGACACTTGGGAATTCATGGAGTTTCTCTACAAAGACGGCGGCAAAGATGCCTACTGGGCCTTGTGCGAACTGATTTCGCTCGTGCCGGAGCGGGCAGACCTCATGTCCGACCCCAGGTTGCTGGAAACGCCCGGCCTTAAAGAGGCTTCTGAAGTCAATCCCAAGGAACGCAACTACGCCGCTGTGCCCGAGCGCGCCGGCGCCGTCATTAATGACGTTCTGTTTCTGATCGTCAATGAGGGACGGCCGGTGGCCGAGGCCCTGGAGTATGGCGACTCCGAGATCCAAAAGCTCATCGACGAGGGCTTGGCCAAGTATTGGGTCTAGACCGGCAGTCTGGCGTGCATTTCAATCTATCCTTTGAGCGCGATACTCCCACGCCTACTGTAGGCGTGGGAGTCACCATGTTTGATACACATTCAGTCTGAGGACCAGTGCCGCTTGGCCAATATGGGTAGGCGAAACCGCCACCCATGGAACCGTGATCCGCCTGCGTGCGCGTGCTGGCTGACGGCATCTATATCAGGTATGCAGACTCGAACCCGCGTTCAAATCTTCCCTGCCTAAACCGCAACTGCCGTTGCAGAATCTGTTCGTCGGTCCCCCCCGAAAACACCACGAACGCCCCGTGGGAGGCGATTTGATGATTCAAACCATCGTACAGAAATTTGCAGGTCGCCGGTCCACGATCCGCGCCGCCGAGCACCGCTTCATCGTCATCGCCCTCGTGCCCACCATCATCTTCTACCTGATTGTCAAGTTCTACCCCATCTTCTTCTCCTTCTTTATCAGCATGCATGAATGGAGCCTGTTTGGAAACGTCTCACCCTTTGTCGGTTTCGACAACTACGCAATCCTTGCCAAGGATTCGCTCTTCTACAAGGTCATGTGGAACACCATGTACCGCACTTTCGCCGGTACCTTTCTCGGCGCATTTTGTTCCCTCATCGTCGCTCTCATCCTCAATCCCATTAAGCGCGGCAGCATCCTCCTGCGTCTGATCTACTTCCTGCCCGTGATGACCTCCGTTATCGCCAGCGCCACCATCTGGAAATGGATGCTGCAGACCCGTTTCGGCCTGCTCAATCAACTCCTCAGCTACGTGGGCATCCAGCCAGTCCCCTGGCTCCAGTCCACCACCTGGGCCATGCCCAGCATCATCGTGATGGGCATCTGGGGCGGGATCGGCTTTACCGTCATTATATATCTCGCAGGATTGAAGGGTATCCCCAAAGACTACTACGAAGCCGCCGAAATTGACGGGGCCAGCAGTATCCAACTGGCCCTCAAGATTACTCTGCCACTTCTCAAACCGGTCGTCTCATTCGTTCTCATCACCGGCGTCATCGGCGGCTTCAGCGGCGGCTTCCAGGCCATCTACATGATGACCGGCGGCGGCCCGCTCGACTCCACCAGGGTGCTGGCCCTTCATATCTACGACTACGCCTTCCAGCGCATGTTCATGGGCCAGGCCGCCAGCATGTCCTTCGTCCTCTTTGCTATCGTTCTCATCCTCACTCTCGTCCAGTTCAAACTGCAACGAGTCGACTGGGAACTATGAGTCTCTTTCAAACCCAACGCAGCCATACTTCCTTTCTACCCTGGTCTTTTTCTGGAGTAACGCATGGCTAACCAAGATTTTGTTGGCGTACCTAGCCAGGTCGATGCGCGGTCTCTCAGCCGCACCGCAACCGATTTCCAGCGCCTGCGCCGGGGCCAGCTGATCAACTACATCGTCTTGGGCGCGGGCGCCATATTGATGGTCGTCCCCTTCATCTGGATGGTCAGCACCTCCTTCAAACCCCAGGCTGAAACCGTTTCATTCCCACCCCGTCTTTTCCCTATCAACCCCACCGTTGCGAACTATATAGATGTCTTCGACCGCGCCAACATGGGCCAACTCTACTGGAATACTACCTTCGTCAGCGTCATCAAAACCATCCTCAATATCTACACCAGCGCGCTCCTCGGCTATATCTTCGGCAAGTTTGTCTTCCGCGGACGGGACGTCATCTTCTACCTCCTGCTCAGCACCTGGATCATCCCCTTTGAAGTCTATCTGATCCCCCTCTACCTTATGACCGTCCAAGTCGGCTGGGCCGATACCTTTACCGCCCTGATCGTGCCCGAAATCTTCACCATCTATGCCATGTTCATGTTCCGGCAGTTCATGTACACCATCCCCTCCGAACTGATCGACGCCGCCCGCATCGACGGAGCCGGCGAATGGTATATCTTCCACCGCATCATCATTCCGCTCTCCAAGGCTGCCCTCTTCACCCTCATCGCCTTCTACTTCATGTGGAACTGGAACGACTTTCTCTGGCCCCTGGTCGTCATCTCCGATCACGACAAATACGTCATCACCGTCGGCTTGGCAACCTTCGTTGGCGAATTTTGGAACCAGTACGGTGTCATCATGGCCGGAGCCAGCCTCGCCATCATCCCCATCCTCGCCCTCTTCATCGCCGTCCAGCGCTTCATCATCGAAGGCGTTGTCCTGACCGGCCTCAAGGGCTGATGCACTCGCCAGTGAACTTCAGCTTCGGTCGCGCCACCCTCCCCATCCTCCAAGCACGTTAAGTCGTCGTAGGAGGCTCCTAAGATTGGCCCCAGAAATTGGACCACGAACTAAGCTGAACAGCGGTCCATTTCACCAATCACTTGAAATAACAGTTTCCAGGCAATGGAACGGTTGCGACACTCGCAAACCTGCAAGCTTCGCGCAATCTCAACGGCATCTGACCAAGTACCGACGCCGCGCGCGCCCCGTGTGTTATACTGGCTTCGAGATGTCTGCACTTCCTAAGGAGCAGAATCTTGATCAAATGCGGCAAATAGAAGAAGAAGGGAAGCTTCCCAGAGGGAACAATCATGCACGTCGTGGGATAGTGATGAACACGGCACGGTTGACCTATTTCGCCGTGTCGGACGAGTTCATTACAGGAGGGCAATGATGATCAGAACGAACCATGTTCCAAGTAGCAGTCCTGTGACGACAAAGTTTACATACGAGGACTACCTCAAGACCTCCGATGATGAACGCTACGAACTCTTGGATGGAGAATTGATCATTATGCCGGCCCCGAGCATTGCGCATCAACACGTTGCCATGAAATTGGGGACGCGCCTTGACACTTTTGTGGAAGAGGGGAATCTAGGAGTTTTGTACTCCGCCCCCACCGACGTCGTACTCTCTGACACCGACGTCGTCCAACCCGATCTGCTGTTCATATCCTCAGAGCGGGCCCACATAATCACTCCCGCCAACATCCAAGGCGCGCCCGACCTGATCGTCGAAATCCGCTCCGACTCCACCGCCGAGCGCGACGAGACGCTCAAACGTAACCTGTACGCCGAACACGACGTTAAAGAGTACTGGCTGGTGGATCCTGAAGCCATGACCATCACCCTTTTGTGCTTAGGCGAGGGTGGCTACGCGGAAATGGCCGCCCACAGCCGGGGACAGACCTTGACTTCACCTACGCTGGAGGGCTTCTCTGTCAATCTGGACGAGATTTTCCGCTCCCACCCCTGATTAGGTGATGCGGAGGAGCATTTGATATGCCAAGTTCCATGAAAATCGAAAGCATAACGATCAAGAACTATCGTTGTCTTCGTCACATCGTGCTGGATGATCTGTCGAGTATGACCGTCGTGGTGGGAGCGAATGGTTCAGGGAAGTCATCGCTGTTCGATGTGTTTGCTTTTTTGAAGGATTCCTTGGCGCAGAACGTCGCCGCGGCGGTGGCCCTGCGCGGCGGCTATCGGGATCTGGTCAGCCGCGGACAAGCGGATCCGATAGAGATCATAGTGAAATTTCGTGAGAGTGGCGGGCGTTTGGCGACATACTTGCTGAGAATCAGCCAGGACGGTGGGAGCGTCGTGGTAGATCACGAAACGTTGAGCTATCGTAAAGGTCAGGGCGGTCGATATGGATGGCGCTTTGTCGACAATCGTCGAGGTGAGTGCAATGTAATCACAAACGAGACCGAATACGGCGTGTCCGCTATAAAAGCCAAAGACCAGCAAAAGACGGAATACAAACTCGATGATCCCAGTATCTTGGCGATTAAAGGGCTAGGCCAATTTCGCCAGTTCCAAGTGGTGTCGGACTTTCGCAGCCTGATTGAGAATTGGCACATTTCTGACTTTCATATCGCTGACGCGCGGCCAAGCGCCGAAGAAGGATACGCCGAGCATCTGTCCACCCGTGGCGACAATGTGGCGCTGGTGGCGCAATATCTCTATGAAAACCATCCCCACCAATTCGAGAAGGTACTCCAGGCCATGCGCCAACGCGTCCCCGGCGTGAGCGATGTGGAAGCAAGGCCCACCGAAGACGGGAGGCTTGTTCTTCGGTTCCAGGACGGCAGCTTCCAGGATCCTTTCATCGCTCGCTATGTTTCTGACGGGACGATTAAGATGTTTGCCTATCTTGTCCTGCTTTACGACCCAAACCCACACCCTCTGCTGGCGGTCGAAGAACCGGAAAATCAACTCTATCCCGCTCTGATGCGGGAGCTCGTCGAGGAGTTTCACGACTACGCCCGACGCTGCGGCCAAGTGTTTGTGTCAACCCACTCTCCCGATTTTCTCAATGGGGCAGAACTGGACGAGATACGCTGGCTGGTCAAGGAGGACGGTTTCACCAAGGTCCGCCGGGCGTCGGAGAGCGAGCTTCTACAGGCCCTGGTCCACGAAGGGGACCTGCCAGGCGCGCTCTGGAGGCAAGGGGTATTCGACCTGCCCGGCCTGCTCTGGAGGCAAAAAGAAGCCGAATGAGCACAACCCCCGTGAAAAGAGTCATCTTCTTGTTGGAAGAGGCTTCCATGCGGGACCTGCTCGTTGGACTGCTGCCCCGTCTATACCCCAACATGGTATTCGAATGCTTAGCGCACGAAGGGAAGAACGACCTGGAGAAGAGCATCCCCCGCAAGTTGCGAGCATGGCGCGAGCCGGGTGTACGATTTGTTATCCTGCGAGACAACGATGGCGACGACTGTGTCCGTCTCAAAAGGCGACTTCTGCAATCTTGCCAGCAAGCAGGCCGGCCCGACACGCTCGTGAGAATTGTGTGCCAGGAATTAGAAGCCTGGTATCTGGATGAACCTGACGCCCTGGCTGAAGCCTTCGAAAACAAGAGACTACGTGGAATCGGTAGCAAGGCGAGTTTCCGCGATCCGGACGCAGTTCAGCAGCCCTCGGAGGCGCTCAAAAGCCTCGTCCCTGGCTTTCGGAAAGTCAGCGGCGCGAAGACGATGGCCGGTTTACTTACGCGAGAAAGAAACTATTCGAAGAGTTTTCAGGTCCTGCTGTCAGGGCTTGACAAACTGTGCGGAGAATTCGGGGACGGCGCTTCGAGTTGAGCTGTCGACCATGAACATCCTCCACACCTCAACCGACGCGCCCCGCATAAATCGAAATTGCGGCCCGGCAAATACTCTGACAGAGCAATCACCTGAACTTCAACACCCTCCCCCGGTTGTCAATCCCCCCAGCTCGGTCTGACCCACCCAGAACAAACACCGTCCCCTCATGCCCGGCCACAGGCATCCCATGAATGCCCGCCGGCAGTTCCGGCAGCATCGTCCACGCGCCCGAGACCGCGTCATATACCTCAGCGCTGGCAAGTGCCTTCCACGGCCGCGCACCGAGAATCTCGCCGCCCGCAACCATGATGCGCTCGTCCACCGCGGCCGCGCCAAACCCGCTGCGCGCCTCGTTCAGCGCGGGACCGTCCCGCCACTCCCCGCTGGCCGGATCGAATATCTCCACGGTCGCCAGCGCACCCGTCCCGCCCCAACGCCCGCCGATAACCCATAGCTCGTCGTTGAAAGCCACCGCCGCCACGTGCTCGCGCGGCTGCACCGGCCCGGGCAGAACGGTCCAGGACTCCTCCGCCGGGTCAAACCGGAGCATCGCCGTAGTGCCGCCTGTGCCACCCACCAGATAGATTGAATCCCCGAGCGAAACTGCTTCGCCGCTCATGCGCCGTTCCGGCATCGAACCGGCCGTCGTCCACGCGTCCGCCACCGGATCATAGACGAAAATCGATGCCGTAGCCTGCCAGCTCAAATCGGGCCCTCCGCCAAAAACGTAGACCTTTCCTCCGTGCCCGGTCACCATCATATGGTGCGCCGGTTCCGGCAACGGCGCCAGCTCCGTCCAGCTATCGTTCGCCGGATCGTATGCCGCGAAATCGGTCAACCCGCCAAAACCGCCCGGCACATAGAATATCCCGTCCACGACGCCAATCCGCATCTCCGAGCGGGCAGTCGGCATACCCGCGCCCGCCTGCCAAATGGCTGCCGTCTCGTCTGGCTGGGCGGGCGCCGCTCTGTCTCCCTCCACTGCCGGAATGGTCAGTTGACCCGCACACGCGGCCAGCAACAGCATCGCCACCATCGGCAAGATAATCGTAGACGCACGTAGACAGCTGTTCATCATCCTACCCTCGCACTAGCGCTTCGATCGCCCCGCCCCACGCCAGCAGACGCTCATCCGCGCCGAACGGCGCGCAGAACTGTACCGCCAGCGGCAGCCCATCCTCCGTTTCGCCTGTAGGTATCGACAGCGCCGGCACCCCCGCGTTGGTCCAGGGAAGATTCATGATCGGGTTGCCGGTGGCGTGGATCCCGAGCGGCGCCGGCCCCGTCGCCGCTGGCGCAACCCACAGATCGGCGCCGGCCGAGAGCAGCGCCTCCTCCATCGCATGCCGCAAACGCAGCTGGTCGGCGCGTATGTCGTCCCGCTCCTCGTCGGAAACGGTAGCCCCGGTTCGCATGATCTCGTGCATATGTACGCTGTACCGGTCAGAATACTCCCTGTACCAGTGCTTATGTACCTGGGCCACTTCGACCGCAGTCAGGCGGCGGTGGCGCAGGTTAAGATCGGCATAGTCTGGGAAGAACGGGATGCGTTCGATGCGGAATCCCTCAGCGGCCAGCCTGTCCAGCGTTGCTTCGAAATGCTGCCGGCCGGCCTCCTCTGCTTCGTCCAGATAGGGTCCGTCTGGAACCGCCAAGGCTGGCAGACCTTGGGGCGGTGCACCCTTGCTGCCGTCCCAACTTTCGCACAGCGCTGAGCAGACCAATTGCATAGTCGCCACATCCTGGCTGAAAAGCCCCGCATGATCCACAGACTTCGAGAAGAAGAGCATTTCAGAGGTAGGGATCCGGTCATAGCTGGGCTTGAAGCCGATGATCCCGCAGAAGGCTGCCGGACGGATGACCGAGCCAATCGTCTGTGTGCCCAGCGCCAGCGGAAAGAAACCGGCAGCCACCCCCGCAGCCGAGCCGCTGCTCGAGCCGCCGGGCGTATGTTCCGGGTTGCGCGGGTTGCGGGTCGGGCCTGGCTGGAAGTAGGCGAACTCGGTGGTGACCGTCTTGCCTGCGACCAGCGCGCCGTTCTGTTTGAGGAGCGTCACGACCTCCGATTCCGCGCCCTCGAACAGTGCCGCCGGCAGTTTTGAACCGGCCTTAGTGGGGAAACCGTCCACGCGAAAGAAGTCCTTCACGCCCACAAGCAGCCCGAACAGAGAGGGCCGCCGCGCCGGATCGGGGAAACTGGCCAGCAGGGCCTCGGCCTCACGCGTCAGCCGCTGCCGCCGCGCCGGCTCCGGCAGCAACGCCTGGATTAGTGGGTCCTCAGCGTCGATGCGGTCACAAACCGTCTGGACGTGTGCAATCAGTTCGGCCTCACCGCTACGCAGCGCAGCGGGGCTGGGAAATCCTGTTTCGGACATCGGTTTTCTCTCCGTTGTCAGTCAATCTGTCTCTGCCATGCACGGCTGCAATCGGCGCAACCATCCCGGCCCATCCAGCACGCTAGCGCAGGAACGCCTCCACCAGGCCGCCGTCCACGTTCAGAATCTGGCCGGTCGTCTTGGCGAGCGCGCCGCTCAGCAGCAGGTAAGCGGCCTCGGCCTGGTCTTCCGGCAGAATCGCCTGCTTGGTCAGCGTGCGCTGAGCGTAGAAATCGGCCAGCCGATCCCGCAAGACGTCCGTCTCCTCCGCCTCGTCGAAGGGGAGTTGGTACTTCTGCAACCCCGATATGACCCGCTCGCGCGGGAACATCGAGCTGCCGGTCACAACTGTGGCCGGGGCCAGCCCGTTGACGCGCACATTCGGCGCCAGTTCGATTGCCAGCTCGCGTACCAGGTGGTTGGCTGCCGCCTTGCTCGTGTCGTAGGCCAGCGAGCCTTTCTTGGCGACCGCGCCGTTGACGCTGGTGGCGATCACAACCGAGCCGGGCAACTCCTGCGCCTGCCAGATTTTGCGCGCTTCGTCGGCGACAATATAGGCGCCTTTTACGTTCACGTTGAAAGTAGTGTCCCACATCCCATCGGGAATATGGCCGCTGGCATCGGGCGGGAAATAGAAGCCGGCCGTGATCACCAGGTGGTCGATGCCGCCATAGGCCAGCAACGTCTGGCCGAAGAGCGCCTGTACGCTCGCGCGGTCGCCTATATCCACGCCCAGCCCAATCGCCGGCCCGCACGTGGAAATGCCCGTACCGGCGACGCCTATGCCGACCCCGTAGATGTCGGTCAGTTCGGCGGCAGTGGCCTGCGCCGCCTCCGCGTTCAGGTCGGCGCAAACCACATGCGCGCCCTCCTTTGCCACACGGTGCGCGACCGCCCTGCCGATACCGCTGCCCGCGCCGATGACCACAACCACGTTGCGCGCCAACTCCTGTTCGGGCGGCATCCGCCGCAGCTTTGCCTCCTCCAGCAGCCAGTACTCGATATCGAAAGCTTCCTGTTTGGGCAGGGCCACGTACTTGCTCACCGTCTCCGCGCCGCGCATCACCTCCACCGCACAGTTGTAGAACTCCGCCGTCACCCGGCTTTCGCTCTTGCTCTTACCCCACGCGATCATGCCCACGCCCGGAATAAGGAACACTGTCGGGTTCGGGTCGCGCATCGCCGGCGAATCGGGCCGTCTGTGCGCGTTGTAGTAGTCCGCGTAGTCCTGGCGGTACCTGGCCAGTCCGCTTTTCAGCTTAGCCAGCAGCTCTCCCACATCCTTCGTCTGCGGATCCCAGTCCACATAGAGCGGCTTGATCTTGGTACGGAGGAAATGATCAGGACAGGATGTCCCCAGTTCGGCGAGGCGGGCCGCGTCGTGGCTATTGACGAAGCGCAGAATCGCCTCGTCCGCCTGCACCGTGCCGATGAAAACATTCTGTTGGCAGATCATGCCGCGCAGCGGCGGCAGCAGTTCCAGCAACAGGGCCTCCCGCTCGTCGTCGCCAAGCGCTGCGTATTTCTGTCCGCCAAAGGTTTGGCGGCCCTTGTCCCGGCTTTCAATGTAACGAGCCGCCTTCTCGATGATATCCAGGCTCAACTCGTAGCAGGCCTTATCATCCTCTGCCCAGTTGATCAGCCCGTGTCCGCCCATCATGATTCCCGTCAATGCCGGATTGACGGCCGCAATCTCTCCCATCACCAGCCCCAGGTCGAAGCCGGGCCGCTGCCAATCCACCCAGCCCAGTTGATCGCCGAAGATCTCGGCGGTCAGCGCCTCGCCATCCTGCGCCGCGGCAATAGCGATGACGGCGTTGGGATGCGTATGGTCCACGATCGGGGCGGGGATAAATGCGTGCAGAGGCGTGTCGATCGAAGAGGCGCGCGGGTTGAGGTCGTAGACGCAGTGGAGATACTTGCCCACCATCTCGTCTTCGATCGGCGTCTTGAGCCCCTTCTCGTCGGCCGCGTCGTAGATCGCGTGCAGCTGCCGGATCTTGTCCATATAGAGCGAGGAGAAGTTCTCCCGTTTCGAAGTCCGCAGGTCGCCGCCCGAGCCCTTGACCCACAGCACCTCGACCGACTCCCCAGTCAGAGGATCGGTTTCCATATATTTGGAGGAAGTATTGCCGCCGCCCGTGTTGGTAATACGTTGGTCCTGGCCGAGCAAGTTGGAGCGGTAGACGAGACAGCCGACCGGGTCGAGCGCGGCCGCAGTTTCGTCGTCCCACAGGTAAGATACGTGTCGATAGTCGCTGCGTGCAGTCATGTCGAAACTCCGAAGATGCATAAATGGACCGGTGGCCAGTGATCAGAGCCCAGTGCCCAGCGGAGAAAGCGTCATTACTGCCCGCTAGCCACCGACGACTGGTCACTGCAGTTGGCAGTGTAGCAGAAAGCGCAATGCCGCGCTAACAATTGGCCCTGAGAAAGAGGGCAGGCCAGTCTGGACTGGCCCGTCCGGCTCTGTTACAATTCGCGAGTTGCTAAGTCAGTTTCTTGAATGATACAGCGCGAAATTCAATCTTTGACAATTGGGCCTGTCAAGCCGTTTTTCCACAAAACCATGTCGCTTGAATTCTGGCGGAATCTGTCCGTCGTCTGGATCTCAATCCATCTGTTCCTTCTCTGTCTGATCCCGCTGGGCATTGCCTTTCTGGCTGTGCAGGGCATGAGATGGGTGCTGGGCGGAGCGCAATCTGGTCTCGAGAATTTGCAGAACGCCAGCAGCCAAGCACGCGCCAAAACCGAAGAGACGGCCGCACAGGTGACATCAGCCGTGATCCAAGGACAAAGCAAGGCCGAGAAGTCCCAGGCAACGCTCAGACAGCTGTTGCGGCGTACGGAACCTGCGCCCCCCTCCTCCCCGAAAAAGTAATCGCTCCATCCACCTACGTTCTTTCGCTCATCGGTGCCTCTAGGGGAAGGCGCTTCTCACTAACCCCTATCCCCTAACCACTGCCCTTCCCCACCGGTCGCCAGCCATCCTGAAAATCCCCAAATCCTGCAAATCCTGATTCAGACAGCGCAAAACGCCCCCCCGCCGAGGACGCTCGCCCCGCGCGTCTGCCAGTCTGGCATGAAAGCACCGGTCAGCCTGTCGCTGACTCCATCAGGTCGGACAATTGGCGACAACCAAACTGCAAAAATGCCATATTGGGAAAATTTTATTATTTTGAAGCATCGCATCGAATGGTTATAATTACTGAGTCTGATCAGTATCAGCTTGGTATGAGTCAACCCGTCGCTCGTGCCTGAAAACCTGAAAATGAGAAATCGTGCAGACACCAAAGAGGAGGCGAGCAGCCATGAAAGAGGCACAGCCCAACGACAGCGTCCGTCTTGAAAGTGCAGGTTCACCAGTGCTCAGCCGGCGCTCCCTGATGCGCGGGATGGCCTTCGGGCTTGGCGGCCTTGCGATGACCTCGCTGGCAGCTTGCGCGCCGGCGGCAGCGCCGGCTGCCGAAGAAAGCATGGATGAAGAGGCAGCCCCCGCTCCGATGCAAGAAACAATCATCATGTGGTATGACCTGGGCGCGTCTGACGCGCAGGTCTGGGAACGCTTCTGCGAAAACTACAACGAGGCAAATGAACATCCAGACATCACTTTCGAGTATGAGCAGGTCGGTGGCGGCGAAATGGGGACGAAGATCATGGCCTCTATCGCCACCGGCAATCCGCCTGATATCTCCTTCCGCACCATGAACGATGTTGCTGTCTGGCACCAGGCCGGCGGGCTTGCGCCTCTGGATGACTTGATGGAGACGGTGGGCCTCGATCTGGACGACTTCCTGCCCCAGTATATCGAGTGGTCTTCTCTGGAGGGGCAACTCTATTCCATTACAATGGATATCCTGCCGATCGCCGCCCTGATCAATGTCAACCACGCCGAAGAAGCCGGCTTGGACGTCAGCAATCCGCCGGCCGACGGCCCCTCTCTGATCGAATGGTCCAAGGCGATGACAGTCAAGGAAGGAGACCAGATCACGCGCTCAGGGTTCCTTATGACCGGCTCCAGCGTACAGCCCAATGTGGTCTTCGGCATCATCGCACAGCAACTTGGCGCCCAGCCTCTCAACGGTGACCGCACTTCAGTCACCTTCAATGATACCGATGCTCCGATTCAAGCCGCGCAATGGGTGCTTGATACCTTCGACGAACATGAGATGTCGACCCGCGACATTGCCGATCGCTATGGTGCATACGGGCAACAGGTGGGGTCTATCTTCTGGACCGGTCCGTGGACACTCTTCGGCTATGTGAACACCGAAGGCCTTGACTTTATCACCGCGCCGGTTTCGTTGATCGGGGACACGTTGACAACCGAGGCCCGCGAATACGGCCTCGCGCTCTTCACTGCGCCCGGCCGCACCGAAGACCATCTGGTTGCAGGAGCAAAGGTGATAAAATGGTTCTCGGACAACTCGATGCTGTGGGTGACCGAAGGACGCGGCGCGCCTCCCCGGCGCTCCATTCTGGACGATCCTGATTACATGTCACTTGGCCTTGACTGGGAACTGCGCAAACCGTTTGCCGAAGCGGTTGAGTACAGCTTCTTCGATTATCTGAATATGGTTGATGGCGGACAGTTTGCCTTCTATGCCGGCAGCAGTGCAATCGTACCCAAGTCGATGGATCCGGTCTGGGCTGGCGAGAAGAGCATCGAAGAAGGCTTGGCCGATGTGGAAGAGGCCTGGCAGAAGATACTGGATGAGCGCAACGCCTAGGCGTCACGGAGCCGGGCAGAATGGTTTGCGACGGGTGACATTCTGTCCGGCTCTCCTCTAACTGAGAAAACAGTGCATGACCCACTCGATCGAGAAGACCACGCCAGGCGGTTGGCTTGCCCATCTAAACAGAATCAGGTACCAAGGACGCCGCATTGAGTGGCAGGCTTACCTGTTTATTCTTCCTTTTCTCCTCATCTTCATTGTTATTACACTCCTTCCCATATTCTTCGGCATCTATATCAGCTTTAACAAATGGGGCATTGTCGGCGACCCGGTTTGGGTGGGGCTAGACAATTTCCGCGACATCCTTCAAGACGACTGGATCCCCAAGATCTGGGGCAATACTTTCCAGATGGCCGCGCTCATCGTACCGGGAACGGTGATCGTAGCCCTGCTGATGGCGCTCTGGATCAACCGGGAACAGTGGCTTGCAGGCCCCATACGGACGGCCTTTTTTGCGCCCCACGTCGTCGCCATTACCGTCACCGCGATTATCTGGATCTGGATATTCGAGAAAGAGACAGGTCTCCTCAACGTCGCAATATATGGTATTGGCATTCCTAAACAGGGCTGGTTGACGACAAGCCAGTGGGTGATCCAGTCGATCTCCCTTGTCACCATCTGGCAGGCTGTCGGATTCCACATGGTGATTCTTCTGGCGGGGCTCAAGGAGATCCCAGCCGAACTGGGAGAAGCGGCTGTCATCGATGGCGCGACGGCTTGGCAATCATTCTGGCGTATCACGCTGCCGCTCTTGACACCGGCTCTGGGGTTGGTCATTACTTTGGAAATCATCAGTGCCTTTCGTATCTTCGGCCAAGTCTACCTGATGACTGGGGGGGGACCGGCCGGACACTCGGCCACCATCGTTTCCTATATCTACCATGAGGGATTTGTCCGCTTCCGGCTCGGTTTTGCGGCGGCCCTCTCTCTCCTGCTGTTCTTCACAATTCTGATCTTTACACTTTTGCGGGCGCGTCTGGTAAGGGAACATAGCAATTAGGCTGTAATCGGACATGAACAGGGCACACAGCATGATCAATACCCGGTTGTCGTTGCGCTTGGTCCGCACCTCCATTATCTGGTTTCCAGGTGCGGTTGTGGCCCTCTTGTGGCTGTTTCCGCTCTATTGGATGTTCGTTACCTCGGTCAAACCGGACAGGCTGATCCTGGCCGGCATCGATCTGATCCCCAGAGAGATAACCTGGGAGCACTATCAGACTGTAGTAGCCGACACACCTGTTGTGCGTTGGTTTACAAACAGTATTGTCACCTCGACAGGTGTCGTGGCCGGCAGTCTGGTGTTGGGGTCACTCACCGGCTTTGCACTGGCGAGAATGCACTTTCCCGGGCGTACCGTCGTCTTCTGGTTGCTGATCAGCTCGCTGATGATTCCGCCCGAAATGGGAATAGTGCCCCTGTTTATTAGTGTCTTGCGACTGAATATCCAGGACAGCTATCTGGCCCTGATCATTCCACCGCTGGCCAGCGTCTTTCCCGTCTACCTGTATCGCCAGTTCTTTCTCTCGTTTCCGACTGAGTTGGAGGATGCAGCCGCGATCGATGGCTGTAGTCGCTTTGGCACCTTTATCCGCGTGGCGCTGCCACTGGCAAGGCCGGCTACCCTGGCCGGCGCCATTCTCATATTTACCGGAAACTGGAACTCCTTCCTCTGGCCGCTGCTGGTGGCGTTCAGGACGGAATGGAAAACACTGCCTGTGGGCATGGCAGTCTACACCCGTCTGGATATTCAGGGGACGTCCTCGCAGAGCGGCTATGGTGAAGCGATGGCCGCCGTAGCCATCGTGGCCTTGCCAACGCTGATATTTTTTCTTGTCCTGCAACGTTACTTCATCGAGGGCGTCACCCAGATAGGCATCAAAGGCTGAAAGGACCTGGACGACGGCCGTTGGCAGGGTTTCACCCTCTGTCTGTCCCCGCTTCCTGATGACCTTTGTGGGTGAATCTCAGATGTTTGCAAGTCTCTGAAGGTGCGTACCCAACGTCTGCAGAACAGCACGAACCTACCGGATTGACGAAAAATAAGAGATGCTCTATGACTGAAATCATGAGAAACGCGGAGAAGCTCACCCTCTATCATGACCCCACCCGCTACACCTGTCAGGTGGGCGCCGCTCAACTCCGGAACGGCGATGTGGTTGTGGTCTTCAATGAAACCAGCGGCTATATACATCCGGATTTTGACAGCATTCTCCTGATTCGCTCTACCGATAACGGCCAGTCGTGGGATCGGTCGCCCCGGCTAACGGTCTGGCCGTCTACCCATCATTTTGGCAGCGACACACCCTCCATCACCCAACTCTCAGACGGTTCGCTCCTGGTCAACTATTTTCAGTGGGCCTTCGTTGACCAGAAGGGCATACATGACGACTTCGGGCCGCAAGACAGGCCGCGCGGTACACGCGATGTCGACGGTGTCGGCATCGTCACGTCGGCGGACAACGGATATACCTGGGGAGAAGCCTATAAAGCGAATGTGGCGCCTATGCGATGGGGGCAACCTATCGACAGCGTGTTGGAGTTACCGAACGGCTCTCTGTTGATGGCCTGTCATGGACACCAGTTCGCGCGTGCCTGGATGGAAACGGACAGCCTCCACGAACGGGTTCGCTCCTACCTGATGCGTTCCGACAACAAGGGGGAGGACTGGGAATATTACTCCACCATAGCCTATGATCCCTCCAATATCATCTCATTCGACGAGACCGCGCTCGCACGCACCGCCGACGGCACTCTGGTCACCATGATGCGAACCATGCATGGAGTCCGTAACCGGCACCAACACATGTGGACTGCCTGGTCTCGCAATGAAGGTGAATCCTGGAGTCGACCTGAACCGACCAACCTCTGGGGATACCCTGCCGATCTCACCCTGCTGCAGGATGGACGCATGCTCTGCACCTACGGCCATCGGCGCGAACCTTGGGGAATCCGTGGATCTATCTCCGACGATGGGCTGCACTGGGACGTCGCTAATGAGTTTGTCATCAGCGCCGGGGGTACTGCACAACCACAAGCGGTCCCCAATCTGTACTGGCACATCGGATATCCGACCACGATCCAACTCAACGACGGTACCCTTTTTACCGTCTTCCACGAGTGGACGCAGGCGAGCCCTATAGTCCAGTATGTGGTGGCCGTCCGCTGGGAACTTGCATGACAAGAGACAGCTCGCATCCCGTGCAGCCGAGTTCTGGCCCCGTACCGCCGCGGGAAAAGAGTTTAGCCCCTCCTTTTTACAAGCACAGGCTATTCGCAACCGCCGCCTGACCACGACGGACACCTACCCTGCGCGCCTCTCGGTCCCAGCATGGGAAGAAATCCAAGGGAAGACCTGCAACGGGCAACTCTGCAGTGGCTGGTTTTTCACACCGAGACTCTCGAAGTCGTTGTGTTTGGCCCAAACTATCCGATACCCTCGATTTGGGTGCATCCCAAATTATTGTGTCGTTTCGTTGCGCCCCTTCAGCTGGCCCAAAATATCCGTAACGTCTCAGCCATAGACAGTTCGCGCCTCTGAGTGAGGCGAGCGAAGATTTTCTCTCTCTTCTCACTCCTCTTCACTCACTCCTCGTTTTTGGCGCGGTCGGGCCTGCGGCCCTCCCTTGTGCGGGGGGATTCCCCCCGCAACGCCCCCTGAAAACCCGACTGCAAACCCGACTGCAAACCCGCGCCGCAGCCATACGCCATCATCGTTTCTAAGCGGCGGCTGCCAACCAGAGCTGTCTATCACCGACGTAACGAATAAGCCTGAATCGTGGCTGGGATGAAGGGTTAGTCAAGAAAGGCACTGCAGAAGGGGCGAATGGCATGAAAGGCGTGCTACAGCAATTCTGAAAATCCTTCAATCCTGAAAATCCTGATTCAGACAGCGGCTGCCCAAGAAATCTGGGATGCACACCTCGATTGTGGGTAGTTGACAAAAACTGCATCTTCCTCCAGAATGCCAGCCAGCCAAACCGCCAAAAAAGGATAGATTGTCACCCGTTATTTGACCTTGCCAAGCGCCTGATTGTATCGCATTTAAGTGGAACAGCAGTGCAGATCTCTCCAAACCCATTCAGTAAGGAGGAAGCAAAGTTATGAGAAAGCTCAATCTGTTCGCCATCCTCGCCCTGGTGATTGCAGTCATGTTGTCGGCCTGCGCGGCGCCCGCGGCACCCGCCGAGTCGGGGGCCATGGCAGACGAAATGGTCGAGGAAGTCACCATCAAAATCATCACCGCCCAGGGCCCCCTGGCTGATGGCCTCGTCGCTCTGATCCCGCAGTTTGAAGATGAAAACCCGGGCATCAAGGTCGAAGTAGTGCCCTTCCCCTGGACAACATTCTTCGAAAAGGTGATCTCGCTGGCGCGCTCCAAATCCGGCGAATTTGACGTCATCTTCGCTGATGATCCCTGGATGCCCAACATCGTCGACGGCGGTCTGTCGGTGAACCTGACCGAAGCCTATGGCGCAACCCGCGACGACGATGTGCCCGAGATCTCCTATGATGTCTTCTCCTGGCCTCCCCCTTATGGTCCCATCCCCAAGGACTTCCAGACCGGTGAGCGCCCAGACCTGCACGCCCTGCCCATTCAGGGCAACGTCATCATGTTCTACATCCGCCAGGACATCCTCGACGAACAAGGACTGGCTCCGCCCGAGACCTGGGACGACGTTCTGAAGATCGCCGAAACGGTGCATTGCCCAGACTGCGACCCGCCCTTCTACGCCTACAATGTGCGCGGGGCGGCGGGCAGCGATGCGCTGGCCCTGCTGTGGTCATTGGGCGGCGGCATCTTTGACGACGAGTTCAATGTCATCCTCGACAACGAGGCCGGCTGCGATGCGCTCACGCTCTATGAGCAGTTAAGCAAATACCTGCCGCCAGGCGGCAACACCTATGGCACGACCGAGATGGTGGCCGAAGTCATCTCCGGGCGCGCCATGATGGGCATCGGCTGGCCCGGCGACGCCTACGCAGCCTTCGAGGACGAGACCGACTCTGATGTCGCCGGCAAGATGCTCTATTTGCCTCTGCCCGCCTCCGAGGTCGGCGCTCCCCATGTCTCCATGATGGGCCACTGGGGTCTCGTGCTCAATGCCCATTCCGAGAATAAGGACGCCACCTGGGCCTATATGGAGTGGATGCACTACAACCAGGAGCACGCCTTGGCCTACGCCCACGCCGGCGGCATCCCCTTCCGCAAGTCGGTCTTCAACGACCCTGAACTGATCCTGGAGAAACCCTGGTTCCCGGCGCAGTTTGAGGCCCTGATGGTGCCGCCCAAGTGGCGGCCCCGTAGCACCCAGGCCACAGGAATCAGCCTCGCCATCCTTGGGCCGGCGTTCAGCGCGGTCGGTGCCGGTGACATGACCGGCCAGGAAGCCTGCGAGCAGGCTGGCGCCGAAATCCGGCTCGAGATGGAGGGTGTAACCAACTAGATTGATTTCCGAATAGAGAGGAGCGAGATTCCCCCTCACTCCTCTCTCCCTTTGTCGCACCCTTCGAGCATGGGCGTACAAGGGTCGCCTTCATTAGCTTCCGGTCCAAGGAGGGCATCGTTGACCGTACAGCAGACCGTTAATCCCTTGCCGGACCAAGGCACGATAAGCGTGAACGTACAACCGCCGCCCCCCCAGGGCATGTGGTCCGAACTTTTCCGCTATCGCGACAACCGCCTCGGGTTTATTCTGATCGTGCCCAGCCTCCTGACTCTGGTCCTTATCCAGTTCTATCCCATCGTCTACAACATCTGGTTGATCCTCACCAGCGAGAAAGGTGAGTTTATCGGCCTGACCAACCTCTCCCGGCTTACCAGGGACACCATCTTCCATGGCGCTCTGATTTTCAGCCTCAAGATGGCCATCGTAGTCGTTCCCATGTGCCTGCTCGTGGGGCTGGGACTGGCCCTGCTTGTGCGCAGCGACTATGCCGGCCGCAAGACCCTCTGGATCTCCATCCTTATTATTCCACTCATGGTCTCCGAAATCGTCGCCGGTATGATGTGGAAGATCATGTACCACCCCACCTTGGGACTGGTAAACTTTCCACTCACCCTACTCGGCATCGAACCTATCATCTGGCTTGTGAAGGCCGATACCGCCTTTATCGCCCTCTGTGTCGTCGAGGTCTGGCGCATCAGCCCCCTGGCATTTCTGCTTCTTTACGCCGGCCTGAACCAGGTCCCCCGCGACATCTACGAGGCCGCCGCCGTCGATGGCGCAACCCGCTGGCGCGCCTTCTGGGACATGACCATCCCCTATATCAGGCCAATGTTCGCCATCGCCACCATCCTCGTCTTTGTCTGGTCCACCCGCACCATCGGCACCATTGCCGCGACCACCCAAGGCGGCCCGGGCCGGGCTACCTGGAACCTGTCCTGGTACATCTACGGCATGTCCTTCCAGCGGCTCAAGCCCCACTACGCCTCTGCGGCTGTGCTCGTCATGCTGCTGATGACCTATATCGCCGGCACGCTCTTCGTCAGATATCTGTGGGTGGAGCGCAGAAGCCGATGAGCCCTGTGGCCGTTTACCTATGGAGTGCGATCTGATGGCACAAACAGAAGCGAGTCAGACGGCAACCGGCGAAACCGTGACCCATCCTGTTGCAATGGCCGCACAGGAGCGCCGTTTCAACCTGCGAAAGGTGCTCGTAGTCGTCGTCCTCTACCTCGCCGCATTCTGGACCCTCGTCCCCATGTACTGGGTGGCCGTCTCTTCCGTCAAGTCTTTGCGCGACCTGGCCCACATCCCGCCTCGTCTCTTCCCGACAGAGCCCCGTCTCGACGCCTGGGTAACCATCTTTGAACGCCGTATCCTCGAAAACGTCTACAACAGTCTCGTCGTTGCCACCTTGGCAACAATCATTTGCCTCATTATCGCAGTCCCCGCCGCCTACGCCGCCACCAGGATGCGCCTGCCCTTCAAGTTCGTCGCCATCGTCGTCGGCCTGATGGGCCTCGTCGCCCTCCTGCCCCCCATCGCCTCCGCCATCCCCCTCTTCCTCCTCGGCAGCAACCTGGGAATTATCGACGAAAAGTACACGCTTATCATTCTGTACACTGTGCTGAACACCGCTTTCGCTGTCTGGGTCCTGCGCAGCACCTTCATGGACGTCCCCATGGACGTAGAGGAAGCTGCCCTGATGGATGGAGATACACGTTTCGGTGCCGTGCGCCGCATCCTGCTGCCACTGATCTTCCCCAGCCTTTTTTCGATCGCCATCTTGCTGTTTATTTTCAACTGGAACGAGTACATCATCGCCCTCTACTTCGTGAATTCCATGAAAACCATGACGCTTCCGATTGCGATCCAGGCGCAGATTCCGCAGCATGAATTGGACTGGGGAGTCGTCAGCGCCGCTGGAACGATTGCGGTGGTCCCGGTTCTGGTGGCGGCGTTTACATTGCAGAGATTCCTCGTGCGCGGGCTGACCTTTGGCGTCGCCAGCGGCCAGTGAGCTGCCGCCAGTGAACAGTGACCCCCGGCGTCTGCGGCAGCGAGCCGCTCTCGATTCCAGGCCGCCGGTATTGTGCGAAAGCTGACTCCCGAGAGCAAAAGGAGAGTAGATTTTGGCGGAAGTTAGAATAGAAGGTCTGACAAAGTACTTTGGCGATACCTGCGCCGTCAATCAGTTCAATCTCGTCGTCAAGGATGGCGACTTGGTTGTCCTGCTCGGCCCCTCCGGCTGTGGTAAGACCACCACCATGCGCTGCGTAGCCGGTTTGGAGCGCCCCACTTACGGCGATATCTATATCGGCGAGAGGCGCGTCAACGACCTCGAACCGCGCGAACGGGATGTCGCCCTCGTCTTCCAGAGCTATGCCCTCTACCCCCATTTCACCGCCTTCGACAACATCGCCTATCCCCTGCGCCTGCGTAAAACGCCAAAAAAGGAGATTGAGCGCAGGGTCCGCGATGTAGCCGAAATGCTGGGCATCACGCATACCCTGGAGCGGCCGCCGGGCCTCTGTTCCGGTGGGGAACAGCAGCGCATCGCGCTCGGCAGAGCAATCGTGCGCGAGCCTGTAGTCTTCCTGATGGACGAGCCTCTCTCCAACATCGACGCCCTGCTGCGTGTCTACATGCGCGCCGAGATCAAACGTTTGCAACATGAGTTGGGCACGACCATGATCTACGTGACGCATGATCAAGTCGAGGGCATGACCATGGCCGACAAGATCGCAGTGATGAACCAGGGCACGCTGCAACAACTGGGCACGCCCAGCGAAATCTACGATATGCCGACCAATAACTTCGTCGCCCGCTTCGTCGGCTCGACACCGATGAACTTCATCCCCGGCGCCTTGCAAACGGAGAATGGTCATACCGTCCACAGGAGCGATCAGTTCGTCATCCCAGTCAGCGCCGAAATGGCCGACCGCGCGGCCGAGCTTTGTCCAAGCGGCAACTGTACGCTTGGGGTCCGCCCCGAAGAGATCCGTTTCACAATGGACGACGAGGGCAGCAATCAGGCCAAGGTCTTCCTGCTGGAACCTCTCGGTTCAGAGACGATTCTCGACCTTGAAAAAGAGGGCCTCCTCCTCAGGGTCAAGGACGTGGCCGCTTCCCAAGTGCGCGAGGGGGATACCTTGAGCCTCTCTTTCAATCGCATTCATCTCTTCGACGACGCGACAGGGGAAGCGATTCGTTGAGCAAGCGCGCGTAAGATTGCCTGCGCCTAAGGAGGCAGTGCAACCGCTCACGGGCGCCTGCCCCCTACCAATTGCGTGCGATAACCCAGCTTTTCAAAAGCATTCAAGCTGTGAGGAACCATGTTCAAAGTCAAAATTGGAAGCGCCCCGATCAGTTGGGACGTCATCTCAATGAGAGGGCAGAAGACCAGCGGCCTCACCTTTGAGCAGATGCTGGACGGAATAGCAGAGGCAGGATACGGGGGCACCGAACTGGGATCGCCCCCCTTCTTTCCCGCCGATGCAGAGACGTTGCGCGCCGAACTGGAGAAGAGGGAACTGCAGTTGGCCTCCTCCTACGTGCCCCTCTCGCTTCAGCAGGAGGGCGCGCTCGACGATATGTTCGAAAAGGTGGACAGCGTCGGCCAGATGCTGAGTCAATTCGGTGTCAAGGAGATCATCATCGCCGGCAATGTCGCCCCCCACCGCCTCGAGGTCGCCGGCTCCGTAGCACCCGACGGCAGCGAAGGCTGGAGCGGCGAGGAGTGGCAGCGCGTCGCCGCAGCGCTGGAGGCGGTCGCTGTCAGATGTAAGGAGCGCTTTGACCTCAGAACAGCCTTCCATCCCCATGCCGGCACCTATGTTGAGACGCCCGCCGAGGTCGCTCGCCTGATGGAGATGACCGATCCGGAGCTGGTTGGGCTCTGCTTCGATACCGGCCATTACGTCTACGGCGGCGGCGACCCCGTGGAAGCAGTCAAACAGTACGCCGACCGCATCTGCTATTTCCATATCAAGGACGTTTGGCCCGAAAAGTTGGAAAAGTAGGACTTTCGCTAAGCTGGCTGGAAAGCCGGGATAGTCGGGCTGCGAAGTTGGTTTCGCAGATAATCGCTGAACAGGTCAGTATGAACGCGATAGATGGTTTTGTTGAGCAAGGCAGCGTGGACCTTCAATGAAAGCCAAGCATGGTAACAGCAAGCGAGGTGATTGCGCTGCGAACGAGCTTTGCGACATTGGCATTTGGCGGAGCCTGTCAGTTGCTTCAATTCGCGGTGAAATTCTTCGACCTGCCAGCGCAACTCGTTCGCGTTTTGAGCGACTTGCGTGATCACGGTCTCATCCAGGTCATTGGTGATGACCCAGTCAATGTCGCCGTTTAGGGCAACTACCTTGAACAATCTCACTTTGAAAGGCACTTTCTTGAGCTTGACAATGATGCCATGCCTAAGCCGTTCGTCGTTCCAATCGATGGCATCAAGATGGATATAGCCATCTTCTGCGCTCAGACTGACCATGCGGTTGGCTTTGAGTGTGGTGTAAAAGGTCAATCCCAGACGGTGAACCAGCTTCAGGTTCCGCCAGGAGCCATACCAACTATCAAAAAGCACCGTCTTAGCCTGAATCTGTTTGGCGCCAACGGCTCGCAGCAGCAGCTCTTGAAAATGGTCGTTCTTGGACTTGCCATCCGCTTCTTTGGCGTAGATGCGGAAATCAATCGGATAACACTCGCCATCTTCACCACTGGTGTGAACCAGATTCACGACACCGATGCCGCGCACCAGACCACCTTCAGCGCCACTGTACTGCAGCTTTACCATCTCGATTGACCGTGAATAGCGTTTGTCTTGCACACTGTCGTCAATAATCAGGCAAGCGTCTGGACTGTCGTCGATCTGTTCTGCCACCAGTTCCCATAGATGCCTGGCTGTGAGTCGCTCTCTTTTCAGAAAATCGCTGACTACATCGTGACTCATGCCTTCCAGATGTTCAGCCAGATTGGTACAGGTGTAGTTGATCGGCGTGCTGACTAGGTATTCGACATACTTCTGTTTTGTAATCATGTCTCAAGCTTACAGGATCCTGTCCTCCTAGCGAAAGTCCTAAAAAAGGTAAGAAAAGAGCGGATCCACATGCTCCAGGCCTGGTCGATGGACATCTTCGCCGAATTGGGACGAGGCTGTATCGACTTTCCCGCCTTCTTTGAAGTTCTACGTTCCAATGCCTATCAGGGCTGGCTGATCGTGGAACAGGACTCGGTAGGACGCTCCCAGCGCGACGAAACCTGGTCGCCAGTAGAGAGCGCAAAGCAGAGCAGGGACTATTTGCAGGATGTATTCAAGATCTGAGGCGGTCCCCGGCCGATACCGAAAACTCCTGCACAAATTACGCAACGTTCTCCAGCAAACGCGGTACGAGATTCGCTTTACCCAGTGTTCAGATTGCCCGCCGCTGAACGCGCGACTCGCAATACAGTCAAGGAAGTGGCAATGGCTAATGTATCCGAACAACTTAACCTTCTGCTCGAGGAAATGGCGACCTGGGAGAAACCGGAGTATGTAATCTCCAACTTGACCCATCTGGTGGACATCCATCCCGAACTGTTGGAACACTCCTTTACTTATGAAGTGCTTGGCCGCGCTTACGGGCTGCAGGACAACAAACCGCTGGCAGCCGAAATCTTCGAGATGGCGCTGAAACTGGATCCGACCCGCGCTCAGGCAAGTGACTGGTATAACCAGGTGCGCGAATGCGAGGATGTCAACTACGACGAAGCGCGCGTGCCCGCATACCAGTTGCCCGATCCGCTGCGCCTCGCCGACGGTCGCGCGGTCACCGATGCCGCTACCTGGCAGAACGTGCGCCGGCCCGAACTGCTGCGCCTGTTTGAAGAGCACGTGTACGGCAAAGCGCCCGCCCGGCCCGAAGCCATGACCTTTGAGGTCACCTCGGTCGACGAGAATGCTCTCGATGGCCAAGCGACGCGCAAAGAGATCTCGGTCTATTTTACAGGTCGTCGCGATGATCCCAGGATGGACATTCTCATCTACCAACCCAACGGGCAACCAAAGCCTGTGCCCACCTTCCTTGTCCCCAACTTTCAGGGCAACCAGTCGATCCACACCGATCCCGGCATTACTCTTTCACAGCAGTGGATGCGCAATCGTTTCGACCGCGGCATACGCAATCACCGCGCCACCGAGGCCAGCCGCGGCTCGGGCCTCTCGCGCTGGCCGGTCGAACGCATCCTCGAACGCGGCTACGCGCTCGCCACCATCTACTACGGCGACCTGGACCCCGACTATGATGACGGCTTCCAGAACGGCGTCCATCCCCTTTTCTACAAGCAAGGACAGACGAGGCCGGCCGGCAACGAGTGGGGGGCCATCGGCGCCTGGGCATGGGGCCTGCGCCGGGCGTTAGACTACTTCGAGACCGACGACGACATCGACCACGAGCGCGTGGCGGTGATGGGACAGTCCCGCCTGGGCAAGACCGCGTTGTGGGCCGGCGCGCAGGATGAACGCTTCGCCCTCGTGATCCCCAACAACTCCGGCTGCGGCGGCGCCGCGCTCTTCCGCCGGCGCTTCGGCGAGACGGCGCGGCATGCCAACGTTACCTATCCCTACTGGTTTTGCGAAAATTTCAAGCGCTACAACGACAAAGAGGATGAGTTGCCGGTTGACCAGCATACGCTCATCGCCCTGGTTGCCCCCCGCCCCGTCTACGTCGTCAGCGCACATGAAGACCTGTGGGCCGACCCGCACGGCGAGTTTCTCGGCGCCAGGCACGCCGACCCCGTCTACCGCCTACTGGGCACCGAAGGGATAGCCGTCAACGAGCAGCCCCCCGTCAACCAGCCCGTCAGGAGCATCATCGGCTACCACATACGCACCGGCAAGCACGATGTGACCACCTACGACTGGGAACGCTACATGGACTTCGCCGATATCCACGTTCGATAGGGATGACGAGTGACTGATCCCATCAGAGCGGGATTTGGCGGCCGTGGCAACATGGCCGCGATGGCTCTCGCGTCAGCCCTGACATGGCAAGACTTGAGCGCATCTGACACGCAAGGAAGGGGATGTTCTTGTTTCCACTGCGATGTCGTGGAAGCTCGGATTGAAATATCGTGAAGTCACCGTTGCCGGTTCTGGCCAGCAATCTAAGCCCGATAGGAATCGGCCACCTTGCGCAACGCCTCTTCAATTCTATACACGTCTTCTTGCGTGTAGAATTCGCTCCAGGTGATGACGATATGCGCAGCCAAACCCCGTTCAGCGTTCGGACACATTCCCTTGTAATAGCGCTCACGGTCGTCATACACGGCTCTTGGAAACGCGTACTCCGGATTCTTCGGCGGCTCCGGGTTCAGAAAGGCAGGATGGTCATACAGTAGATAGTAGTCTTTTGGCATGCAGGACACGCCCTCTGCCTGCAGGGCTCGGGCAAAGGCGTAAGTATCCACCGCAAAAGCGCCTTCTTCCATCGTGACTGCGTAGAGCCAGTAAGCGTGCGTCGCTTCGTCAATGATGTGCGGTGGATTGAGTCCGGGAATATCGCGAATCAGTTGGTCGAGCAGTTGACCGGTCTCCCTGCGCCGTGCCACGATGTCACCCAGCTTGTCTAGCTGTACCAGCCCCACCGCCGCGCCCAAAGGATTCATTCGATAGTTGAGTCCGAGTCCAACATGCGTTCGGAAGAACATACCCTCCTTCGTTCCTTCTTCCTCACCGCGCCCAACGCTGAACAGCTCCGCTCGCTTCGCATACGCATCGTTGTTCGTCATCACCATGCCGCCGGTGATCGTTGTCATATGTTTGCCGGTTATGAAGCTGAAGACCCCAATGTCTCCGATCGACCCCACCTTCTGCCCTTTGTATTCGGCGAAGTGCGCCTGTGCACAATCCTCGATGATCGGAACATTATGGCGCCGGCCGATATCCATCAATTCGTCCATCTGTGCCGGCTGACCGTAAAGATGGACGGCTATGATTGCCTTCGTCCTATCCGTAATTTTGGACTCGACATCGGCGGGATCGATATTGTAGGTATGCAAATCTACATCGGCAAAGATTGGGATAGCATTGTGAGCGAGAATTCCTTTCACCGAACCCACGTCGCTGATAGCAGGAAGGATCACCTCATCGCCAGGTTCGACGCCGGCAGCCACGACTCCAACGTGAACCGCTGCAGTTCCTGAATCTACGGCGACCCCATGGCGCACGTCGTGTTCTTGTGTGAAGGCCTTGCAGAACGCGCCAATTGGATCGCCTCTCACTCCATCCCGAACCAGTTCAGCCACCTTTTCCGCCTCTTCCGCGCCGACTTTGCGTACGCCCAGATTCTGGCCGATTGGTTCTGAAAATACAGGAGTCCCACCGTCAATTGCCAGCTGTGCCGTTGTCCCCTTCATCTTATTCGCCCCCTAAATTCTCGCTCAAAAACCTGGATTCAATTATCGGCCACCAAAACCTGTCATATGTATGCCGCGGATAAAATACCGCTGCATTGAGAAAAACAGCACGAGTATCGGGGCAAGCATCAGAGTAGAGGCAGCCATCAGCTGATTCCAGTCCGTGCCCGTTCGGCTCATGAAAAAGCGCAAACCAAGCGCAAGTGTGCGCAAATCAACTGAATTTGTGTATATCAGAGGCCCCAGAAAGTCATTCCAATGGCTGAGGACGGAAAAGATCGTCACCGCCCCCAGCACCGGTCCTGATATCGGCAATAAAACCTGCCAATAGATTCGTAGGTAAGAGGCCCCATCCATCAATGCCGCTTCATCCAACTCCAGGGGAATGGTTCTGAAGTACTGGCGAATGAGAAACACATAGAACGCATTGACTCCGAACCAAAAGGGTACAATGAGGGGCAACAGGGTATCAATCCACCCCAGCAGTTTGAACAAAATAAAAGAGGGAATCAAGCGCACCACATCGGGAAGCATAAGCGTGGACAATAGGACGATGAACCAGAAGTCTCGGCCGCGAAAACGTATACGCGCAAAGCCAAACGCAACGAATGAGCTTGTCAGAACAGTCCCAAATGTCGCTGTTAGGGTAATCACAACACTATTGCGCGCATAGAGGAAAAAGGGATGTCCTGGACGGGTAACAGCATCAACATAGTTACTCCAAATCACCGGACGCGGGATTAAATCAGGAGGGAAAGTAAACTCTGTGCCGGGCATCTTTAGAGACGTTGACAGCATCCATCCTAAGGGGATGAAGCAGATCACTCCTCCAATTGCCAACAAGCTGTAGCGCAAAGTGTTAGATATAAGAGTGGTATTGGAAAATTTCATTCCACCTCGTAAAACACCCATAAACGCGCCATCCTGAACTGAACCATCGTAAAGACCAGAATAATGAAAAACAACACCCACGCCAACAGAGAGGCATAGCCCATCCGCAGGTTCTCGAACGCATGTCGATAGACAAAGAGCACGTAGAAAAGTGTTGTGTGAACCGGGCCGCCCTGCGTAGCGATGTAGGCTGCAGCGAATATCTGGAAAGAACTGATGACACCCACCACCAGATTGAAGAAAATAAGCGGTGTAATCATCGGCACCGTCACATGTCTGAACTGGGCAAGCCTGCCCGCCCCGTCTATCGCGGCCGCATCGTATAGCGGTTGAGGAACGCCTTGCAGCCCGGCAAGAAACACGACCATCATCGTGCCGACTCGCCAGAGTTCCATGATAATAAGGGACGGCTTGGACAGTTCAGGATCCCACAGCCACGCCTGGCCCGGTATCCCGACCAACGACAAGATGTAGTTGGCAAGACCGTAGTCGGGATTGAAAATATACATCCAGAGGAACACACTGGCCACACCGGGGATGATGGTGGGCAAGTAATATAAATAGGACTTTCGCTAAGCTGGCTGGAAAGCAGGGATAGTCGGGCTGCGAAGTTGGTTTCGCAGATAATCGCTTAAGAGGTCAGTATGCACGCGATAGATGGTTTTGTTGAGCAAGGAGGCGTGGACCTTCAGGGACAGCCAGGCATGGTAACAGCAAGCGAGGTGATTGCGCTGCGAACGAGCTTTGCGACATTGGCATTTGGCGGAGCCTGTTAGCTGCTTCAATGCGCGGTGAAATTCTTCGATCTGCCAGCGCAACTCGTTCGCGTTTTGAGCGACTTGCGTGATCACGGTCTCATCCAGGTCATTGGTGATGACCCAGTCAATGTCGCCGTTTATGGCAACTACCTTGAACAATCTCACTTTGAAAGGCACTTTCTTGAGCTTGACAATGATGCCATGCCTAAGCCGTTCGTCGTTCCAATCGATGGCATCGAGATGGATATAGCCATCTTCTGCGCTCAGACTGACCATGCGATTGGCTTTGAGTGTGGTGTAAAAGGTCAATCCCAGACGGTGAACCAGCTTCAGGTTCCGCCAGGAGCCATACCAACTATCAAAAAGCACCGTCTTAGCCTGTATCTGTTTGTCGCCAACCGCTCGCAGCAGCAGCTCTTGAAAATGGTCGTTCTTGGACTTGCCATCCGCTTCTTTGGCGTATATGCGGAAATCAATCGGATAATAGTCGCCGTCTTCACCACTGGTATGAATCAGGTTCACGACTGCGATGCCGCGCACCAGACCACCTTCAGCGCCACTGTACTGCAGCTTTACCATCTCGATTGACCGTGCGTAGCGTTTGTCTTGCACACTGTCGTCAATAATCAGGTAAGCGTCTGGGCTGTCTTCGATCTGTCCTGCCACCAGTTCCCATAGATGCCTGGCTGTGAGTCGCTCTCTTTTCAGAAAATCGCTGACTGCATCGTGGCTCATACCTTCCAGATGTTCAGCCAGATTGGTACAGGTGTAGTTGATCGGCGTGCTGACAAGGTATTCGACATACTTCTGTTTTGTATTCATGTCTCAAGCTTACAGGATCCTGACCTCCTAGCGAAAGTCCTAGTTATGTTAGTGCCCGAAATTGGAGAAGCATTCCTGAGAGCGTATCATCATGATGAAGCCATTACTCTCGCCAAAAGAAAATCTGAAGGCGAAGGAGAGCCGCTGCAAGTCTGTGAATTGCCCATAAATCAACTGCCCATAACCCATCAAAGACGGCGAGGAAACGTCTGCGAAGTCAAGAATATCAGTCCAAAACGTAACTACTAAGCCTGATTTGTAGAAGGGATGAAGGGTTGGTCAAGGAATGCGTTGTAGATGGCATCAATGGCATTGAGGCCGTGTTTGCGAGCGGTTGAGATATAGGAACGGATGGCGCAGAAGGTATCGGCGCCCTCTAGTGTGCGGAAGGCGCCAGAGACTTTCTGTTGCACCTTGATCATGCGCACATCGCGCTCGGCCTGGTTGTTGTCAAAGGGGATGCGGAAGTCATACATAAAGGCCAAGACGCCAGATTTATGTTTGAGCAGGCGGTCGAGCAAGTTTTTTGGAGGCGATTGTTTGGGGCGGCCGCGCGGTCTGGGGTGGGTCTGTGCGGGGGGCGGGTTGGCCGCGAGTCCTTGGGCAATGAGCGCATCGTACGCGGCCGCGTAGTCGGTCAAGCGCTCTGGGGGCAAGGCAGTGTACGCTTCCGCGGTCGATGCGACTGCGGCCTTGATGGTGTGCAACAAGCGGGCCATCTCTTCAGCCCATGCTTGGTCGTATTGCTCGTGAATAAAGCGCAGTTCGCGCAGATGATGGACGTTGCAGAATGCGTGCTGGCAGTCGGGAAACTGGAGGTAGGAGGCCCAGTGGTCATGGACCGCGACACCTGGATAGCTGGACAAGATGCCGCCGGCTCGCATGCCGACATGCCCCCGTCTGTCATGGACATGGTAGTGGGTCAGCATGGCTGTGCTGGCCACGTGCAGCCACTGCAACCGGCCCTCGACACGCAAGCCGCTCTCATCGAAATGGACAACAGGGGCGGCGAGGAGTTGTTGTTGGATGTGCGCCCGACTCGCTTGGGTGCGGGTGACCAGTTGGCGGTTGTCGGCGATGAGGACCGCCTCCGAGGGCGCGTGTCCGTAGAAATCGGTCAGCAACTCGGTCGTGCGCGCCAGCGGTATCAACTGATAGTTGTGCAGATAGCAGGCTTGCGCTTTCAGACGCGGACCATATTGGGTCGGTTGGCTCACGCCGGCCGGAAAGGCAGCCTGCACGCGCACGCCACAGCCAGGACACTGCTTGACCTCTGCCTGATGCTCGGTCACTTCGATGCCCAGCGGCGGAATATCGAACACCTGCCGTTTCACCTGGCCCACGGCAGCCACCGCCTTCAACTCTGTTTGGCAGTGCGGGCAACCCGGCAGCGCATGGCGGATGACATGCTGCGGTTCTTCCACTTGCGTCAAAGTCTGGCCTTTGTGACCAGGTTGCCCCCCGCGCGGACGCTTGCCAGACTGACGCAGACTCTGGCTTCTGCGCTTCTTCAGACCGTCGCTGCTCGGCGGCTTGCCGCTGTTGCGACTGTCTTTCGCCAATTGATCCTGCAATGCCTGGATCAACACCTGATGCGCTGCCAATTGCTCCTGCAAAACCAGGATCAACTCGATCAGGCTCTCTTGGTCTAATCGCTTCAGTTGCTCACGATCGGCTGCCACGTAGTCGCTCATAATATACATTCTAACGCATCTACCATTGGATTCACATTAGCTTACCGTTTGCTTTCCGTCTGATCCCTGGCCTGTTATCCTATGGCTTAGTAGTTACTCCAAAAAAAAGAAACACCCCGACATAACACGACATAACACGACATAACCCGCCCTAACCCAGGGTAATTGCATCGAAATGGGGACAACGGGTGATGCTGCCTGAATCGGGTAGGGGCGCCCACAAGGAGCGCACTTCATGGGCTTCAATGGCGTCCGAATTTAGATGCGATTGCTCTGGCCCTGAGAAGCCGTTACTCTCGCTCAAAGAAAATCTGAACGCGTAGTAGGACCGCTGTAAGTCAGTGAATTGCCCATAATTCAACTGTCCGTAACCCATCAAAGACTGCGAGGAAAAGTTTGCGAAGTCAAGTATATAAGTCCCAAAAAAAAGAATCACCGCGACCTAACACGACCTAACACGACCTGACGCGACCTGACGTGACATAAACCGCCCTAACCCAGGGCAATTGCATCGAATTGGGGACAATGGGTGATGCTGCCTGAATCGGGTAGGGGCGCCCCTTGTGGGCGCACTTCGTGGGCTACTATGGCGTCCGAATTTAGATGCGATTGCCCTGCGCGTTCGCCCGACCATATAGAGATCGGGTATAATCAGCTATCGCAATTAGACCCACTGGCAACAGCGGGGCAGCAAGACCGATACGCACAGAAAATCAGGACAAAACAAAGCGAGTCATCCCAATGAAAGCAGTTGCGAAGTTCGGATACGGCGATAAGGAAGTGGAGGTGCGGGACGTACCGGAGCCGCAAATGGGGACGGGGCAGGTGATGGTGGAAGTGAAGGCCACCGGCGTATGCGGCTCCGATGTACATATGTGGCGCAATAAGCAGTCGTGGGAGATCACGCTGCCGCTCGTCCTGGGCCACGAATTCGCCGGCGTCATCGTCGACGTAGGCGACAGCGTCTCGGGTTGGGAAATCGGCGACAGAGTCGCGGTCGAGACCGCCGCCGAAGTGTGCGACGCCTGCGTCTACTGCCTGAGCGGCAACTACAATCTCTGTCCCAGCCGCCTGGGTTACGGCGCGCTGGCCGACGGCTCGATGACCAGCTATGTGGCGGCCCGCCCACAGATCCTGCATCGGATACCGGAAAACGTGCCCGACGAGCACGCCGCGCTTACCGAACCGATCTGCGTGGCCTACAATGCGCTGGTCGAAAAGACCGCCATGAAACCCGGTGACCTGGTCGTGATCCAGGGGCCGGGGCCGATCGGCATCTTAGCCCTGCAGATCGCACGCATCCGCGGCGCCGGCGCCCTCGTCATTCTCGGTACCGACGCCGACGCCAAGCGCATGGAGGTGGCGGCCGAACTGGGCGCCGATTACACCCTCAACATCCAGCGCGACGACCCGATCGCGCTGATCGACTCTTTGGGAGACGGCTTCGGCGCCGACCTGGTCATCGACGCCACCGGCGTCAGCAGGGCGTTGCAGCAGTCATTGGAGCTGGTGCGGCCCAATGGACGCATCACCAAGATCGGTTGGGGGCCGCAACCGTTGGATTTCAGCCTGGACCCCTTGGTGGGCAAAGCGGTAACACTCCAGGGCACTTTCAGTCACCTCTACCCAACCTGGGAGCGAGTGCTGACCTTGCTCTCCACCGGGCAGGTGAATCTGGCGCCGGTCATCGGCGGCATCTACCCCCTGGAAGACTGGGAAGAGGCCTTTGAAAGTATGGAGCAGGGCGAAAGCGTGAAATCGGTCCTCCGTCTGGACGCTTGAATCGAGAACGCTCGATTCAGTCCCGGATGGAAGCGAGGCAGGCCATGGCCTATCCGACCACGAAACCTGAAGACACGAACGAACTGACTTGGGAGATCGCGCAACTCTTTCCCGCCCAGGGTCACTGGAGCGAGGAGGAGTATCTGGCATTGGATACCAACCACCTGATCGAATTTTCCCACGGGCAGTTGGAGGTCTTGCCTATGCCAACCCAGTCGCATCAGCTACTGGTCATCGCCCTGTTTAAGCTTCTGGACAACTTTGTACGGACACGACAACTGGGCACAGTTCTGCTTGCGCCCATGCGGGTTCAACTCTGGCAAGGCAAGTTCAGAGAGCCGGATATCCTTTTCATGCGCACAGAGCATGATGACCGCCGCTCTGACAGTTTCTGGGAGGGCGCTGACCTGGTTATGGAAGTCGTCAGTCCCGATGATCCGCGGAGGGACAGGGTGACCAAACGCCGCGAGTACGCGCAGGCAGAGATTCCCGAATACTGGATCGTCGATCTTGCTGATGCGTCGATCAGCGTTCTTACGTTACGTGGACGGGAGTATGCGCTTCACGGAGAGTTCGTTCAAGGCGAGCTGGCGACGTCTGAACTGCTGGATGGATTCACGGCTGACGTGGGCGCCGTAATTTCTGAGGCAAGTTGACAGAGGGCAGAGAATGGCCTACTCCCCGGCAACACCCGAAAACGCAGTCGAACTGACCTGGGAGATCGCGCAACTCTTTCCCGCCCAAGGCCACTGGAGCGAGGAGGAGTATCTGGCACTGGATACCAATCACCTCATCGAATTCTCGCACGGGCAGTTGGAGGTTCTGCCGATGCCCACGTTTTCGCACCAACGGCTCGTTGCATTCCTGTACCGATCGCTTTTGGGATTCGTCGAAGAGCGTGCGTTGGGTGTTGTGATGTTTGCGCCACTGCGTATTCAACTCTGGAGCGGGAAATACCGCGAGCCGGATATCGTTTTCATGGCCGCTGAACACGCCGACAGGTTGGGTGAACAGTTCTGGCGCGGCGCCGATCTGGTCATGGAAGTCGTCAGCCCCGATGATCCCCGCAGGGAGACGGTGACCAAACGCCGCGAGTACGCGCAGGCGGGGATTCCCGAATACTGGATCGTCGATCCTGCCGATATGTCGATCACCGTCCTCACATTGCGAGAACGGGAATATGCCCTTCATGGAGAGTTCGTCGCGGCCGAGACCGCTACATCTCTGCTGTTGGAAGGCTTCACGGTTGACGTGGACTCCGTGCATTCTGAGGCAAGCTGACATTGTGCCGCGCGCAATTCGTATGTGCCCAACCCGCACACATTTCGTAGTGCTTAACCGCATCTGAAAAGGCCGTTTCCCATCTCCCACGGAGTCTATCTTTGACGAAAAAAGAACCGATTATTCAGGTTTCTCTGGACGTAACATCCATTGGCGAAGCCCTGGAGATGGCGGGCGCGGCCGTGCGCGCCGGTGTAGACTGGCTGGAGGCCGGCACACCGCTGATCCTGGCGGAGGGGCTGCACAGCGTGCGCGCCATGCGTGAGGCTTTCCCCGATCATCCAATAGTGGCCGACCTCAAGACGATGGATGGGGCCGGCCTCGAGGCGGAGATGATGTTCCAGGCCGGCGCTGACTACGTCGTCGTCATGGGTGTCGCCCACGATGCCAGCATTATCGAGCAAGTCAAGATGGCGCAGCGCTGCGGCGGCAAGGTCATGTGCGATGTGATGCTCTGCGCCGACAAAGCCGGCCGCGCCAAAGAAGCCCAGGACATGGGTGTCGATGTCATCATCGTCCACACCGGTTTCGATGAACGAGCTATGATCCCCGGCCTCAGCCCCCTGGACGACCTGCCGGCCATCCTCGACGCCGTCGACATCCCCGTGCAGGCTGTCGGCGGGCTGACCGTCGAGCAGGCCATCGAAACACTCGAACTGGGCGCCGAGATCGTCGTCTTCGGCGCGCCGCTTGTGATCGCCTCCGACGCCTTCACTGCCGCGACCGACGATTTCGAGGGTCTGCTGCGAGAGATTGTGACCCAGGTCAAGGGGTAAGCCGCAGTGGCTAATGGCTAGGTGCCAGCTGCCTGCAACACTTCTGGTTTCAGTTAGAGTCTATGAAAAAAAGAGCACCCCGCAATCGTACCATTACATTGAATGATGTCGAGCGCGAACTCTATGGCAGCCGCCTGCTCTCTCTGGATGAGCCGGTGCAGGTTGACGAAATTCTGGACCGCACCATCCACCAGAATACGCTGAAAATATTGGACTATATGCCGAGCCAGTTTGCCGACCTGATATTCGTCGATCCTCCCTATAATCTTTCCAAGCAGTTCAATGGCCGCGCCTTCACCGCCCGCTCGCTGGATGCCTATGAGGAGTGGTTGGCCGGTTGGCTGCCGCAACTGGCGCGCCTGCTTAAACCGAACGGCTCGCTCTATCTTTGTGGTGACTGGCGCTCCTCTGCCGCCATCCACAGGTTGGCCCAGCGCCACTTTGTCGTGCGCAATCGGATTACATGGGAACGGGAGAAGGGGCGGGGCGCAAAAGCAAACTGGAAAAACGCCTCGGAGGATATCTGGTTCTGCACACTTTCCGACGACTACGTGTTCAATGTGGATGCGGTCAAACTCACCCGCCGCGTGCGCGCCCCGTATACCGACGAAAAGGGCATGCCCAAGGACTGGCAGGAATCCCCTGGCAGCGCAGACGGCCGTTTCCGTCTCACCCACCCGTCGAATCTGTGGACCGACCTCACCGTTCCCTTTTGGTCGATGCCGGAGAATACCGACCACCCGACCCAGAAGCCGGAAAAGCTGCTGGCCAAAGCCATTCTGGCGAGCACAAATCCGGATGCTATCGTCTTCGATCCTTTCCTCGGCTCTGGCACGGCGTCGGTGGTCGCCAAAAAACTGGGGCGCCGCTATGTGGGCATTGAAATCGAGCGAGACTACTGCTGCCTGGCCGAAAAGCGTCTGTCCCTGGCCACCGAAGATCCGACTATACAAGGCTATGCAGATGGTGTATTCTGGGATCGCAACTCGCAGACCGAAAGGACAAGCCGCGCCAGAATGCGACACGCTGCCAGTGCCTCTCAGAACCAACTAGGGCTCTTCTCGCCATAGAGCGGGTCTTGCGCGAAGGCCCCCGCAGCATAGTCGACCACATTCGCGCCCATATATCTCAGCCTGCCGAGACTCGTCGACAGGTTTCGGAAGCGATTGCGCAATCAACATTGGCTCGCGGTGGACAGGTCTGATCACAGTCCATCATTCAATCATATAGATCATCGTTCAGACTACTGGAAGGAGAAGAGATATGAGGCTACTTGAAGAAATTCAGGATATCCGTTTCCCCGCCAATCTACCCGAAACGCTTCTGGCTGTCCACCAGACCTTCGACACGCCCCAGGTCGATGACATCCACGCGGCCGTGGGCAAAGCCCTGACCGAGAGCGGCATAATGGCGCCCATGCAGTCGGGCGATTCCGTCGCCGTCGGCGCCGGCAGCCGCGGCATCGCCAACCTCGCCCGCATCGTGCGCGCCGCCGTCGATCACCTGAAGGCCGCCGGCATGAGACCATACGTCGTGCCGGCCATGGGCAGCCACGGCGGAGCAACCGTCGAAGGACAGAAAGAAATCCTCGCCGGCATGGGCGTCACCGAGGAGGCCATGGGCGTTGAGATCAGAGCGACAATGGAAGTGGCCGAGATCGGCCGCATCCCCAACGGGCCGGCCGTCTGCCAGGGCAAGGATTCGATGACCGCCGACCATGCCGTTTTGGTCAGCCGCATCAAACCGCATACCGATTTCCGCAGCCATCTCGAAAGCGGCCCCTCCAAGATGTGCGTCATCGGCTTGGGCAAACAGCACGGCGCCTCCATGATGCACAGCGGCGGCGGCAGGAACTTCCAGATGTATCTGGAACCAGCTGCGCGCGTGTACGAGACCAACACCAACTTCCGCGGCGCCATCTGCCCCATAGAGAACGCTTATGAGGACACTGCCATGATCGTCGGCCTCACCGCCGCCGAAGTGGGCACGCAGAAAGAGGCCGATCTGCTCGTCAAGGCCAAGGACTACCTGGCCCAGATCCCCTTCGCAGCCGTAGACGTGCTCGTCGTTCGCGACCTGGGCAAAAACATCTCAGGCACCGGCATGGACACCAACGTCATCAGCCGCCTCAGCATCCCGCGCCAGCCCGAAAACTTCGGCAAAGTCGACGTGGCCATCATCACCGTCCTCGACTTGACCGAGGAGACCCACGGCAATGTATCCGGCCTCGGCCTTGCCAACGTAACCACAGCGCGCGTCGCCCGCAAGATCGACTGGCAGGCCACCTATATGAACGCGGTCACGTCCGGCATCTTCAGCGCCACCCGCTCGCACCTGCCCCTTACCTTCGCCGACGACGAACGCGCCCTGCAAGTCGCGCTGCGCATCTGCGCCGAACCCCAGGACGCGGCCAGAATGGTCTTTATCCGCGATACCCTGACCCTGGAGGATTTCTACGTCAGCCCCAGCCTGCGGGCAGAAGTCGAAAGCCATCCACGTCTCACCATCTCCGGCGAAGCGCCTCTTACCTTTATGGATGGCGTCATGCAGACCCCTTGGCAGTTGGAGCCGGAGCTGGAGTACGCCTGATCCGCAGGAACTATATTCGCCCAATGCTGGTCCCAGCACTGTCACCGTTGGGCAACGGGCGAACTGACCCGTCTACAGAAGCCGTTCTCTTCCTGCCCTAAAGTGCAGAACTTGAACATCAATGCCCTCACGTCACATGACAAACAGGTCAGAAATATCGTCGCGCTCTTCTCGTCTCGCCCTCCTCCTGGGCGACCCCTGTGGGATCGGGCCGGAAATCGTCGCCCGCGTGCTGGCGGAAATGGTTGAAGCAGACAAAGCTGGAGCCAGGCCCGATGGCGTGAACATTGTCGTAATCGGCGACCCCTGGCTGCTGGACTGGGGCGCGCAGTGCGCCGATCTCTCACTCGATCTGCCGCATTACAATTCACCTGAGGACCTGCCGACCTTGGCCGCAGGCCCTATGCTCCTGACCGGCCCATCCTTCCCCCCTGACGCGCACACGCCGGGCCGCATGAGCCCGGCCGCCGGCCGCTACGTCCTGCAAACGCTCGACTGTGCCGCCGACCTGGCCCGCGCCGGCGTCATCGACGGCATCTCCTATGCCTCGCTCAACAAGCAGGCCATGCACGCTGCCGGCAGCCGCCACGAGGACGAGTTGCGCTACTTCGCCGACCGCCTCGGCGCGAGCGGCTACGTCGGCGAAGTCAACACGCTCGACGGACTCTGGACCTCGCGTGTAACCTCACACATCCCCTTGCGGGCCGTGTATGAGCATATCTCCGTCGCTGAAATCCTGCCCGCCATTCGTCTGATCCACCAAACCGCCCGCCAGAGCGGCCTGCCCTCGCCCCGCCTCGCCGTGGCCGGCCTGAATCCCCATGCCGGCGAAGGCGGACTGTTTGGCAGCGAAGAAATCGACGTCATCCGCCCCGCGATCGAAGCCGCCCAGGAAGAAGATATCGCCGCATCCGGCCCATACCCACCCGACACCGTCTTTCTGCGTGCGAGTCGCGGCGAGTTCGACGGCGTTGTAACCATGTACCACGATCAGGGCCAGATCGCCATGAAACTGCTGGGCTTCGAACGCGGCGTCACCATCCACGGCGGCCTGTCTACACCTATTACGACCCCGGCCCACGGCACTGCTTTCGACATCGTCGGGCAGGGCGTAGCCAACCCACAGGCTCTCAAGCAAGCGCTGAAGCTGTGCGCCCGAATGCTCCCCCCTGGGCGCCGCGGGCAACCCGCATAAGCAGAGGAAAACATGACAGAAAGCACGCTCGCGATCCATGGTGGCCAACCGTTGCGCTCCCGGCCGTGGCCGAATTGGCCGCAGTGGGACGACACCGAGCGCGCCGGTCTGATGGCCGTGCTCGAACGCGGGGCTTGGGGCGGCTACGACGCAGCCGTAGCCGAATTTGAGGGCGCCTTTGCAGCCCGTCATGCCGCTCGCTTCTGCATCACAACCGTCAACGGCACCACTACCCTGGAGACCGCACTGCGCGCGCTGGACATCGGCCCCGGCGACGAGGTGATCGTGCCTCCCATAACATTTGTCGCAACAGCCGCGGCCGTGCGCACCGTCGGTGCCACCCCCGTCTTTGCCGACGTTGAACTGGAGACCTGGAATCTCTCCATCCCTGCCGTCGAAGCGGCCATCGGCGCACGCACGAAAGCGATCATACCGGTCCATTTCGGCGGCCTGCCGGTAGATTTCGATAGCCTGCTGCCGCTGGCGCAGCGGCACGAACTGTTCGTCATCGAAGACGCGGCCCACGCCCACGGCAGCAGCTGGAACGGCCAGCCCGTCGGCGCGCTGGGAGTTGCCGGCTCATTCAGCTTTCAAGCAAGCAAAAACCTGACCGCCGGCGAAGGCGGCGCGCTGCTGACCAACGACGCCGAGCTGGCCGAGCGCATGTGGAGTATCGCCAACTGCGGACGGAGCCCTGACGGCCACGGGTTCGATCATCCCAACCTCGGCACCAACCTGCGCCTGAGCGGTTGGCAGGCTGCCGTGCTGTCTGCGGGTCTGACCCGGCTGGATGACCAGTTGAGCCGCCGTATGAGCAACGCCCGCCGTCTGCGCGGCTTTCTGGAAGAGATCGATGGGCTGATCCCACAGCGCTGGGACCCACGCGCCGACGCCCATTCCCATCATCTCTTTCTCATGCGTTACGATGCCGAGCGCTTCGGCGGGCTGCCCCGCCAGGAGTTCATCTCCGCGCTGCGCGGTGAAAACATCCCCGTGGGCCCGCTCTACCCCTACCCCCTCTATCACCAACCCCCGCTGGTCGAACCCTTCAGCCGCGTGACGCCCTGCCCCAACAGCGAACTGCTCTGCCAGCAGACCATTTCCATGAGCCAGAACGTCCTCCTGGCCGAGCCGGAGGAAATGGATGATATCGTCCACGCCATTCTGAAAGTGCGCGAGAACATCGGCGCACTCGTATGATCGGGCGTTACAGCGCAGAGGAGTGAAGCGTTTGCAGCGTCCGGATCGCGTTTCCTTTCGACGCCGCCCTCTCGCTCTCCTTGGAAAGCCGATCCTCGACAGACTGGCCAAAAGCTGGAGTCAGCGGCGGCAAGATCAGCCAGAGAACTGTCCCCATCGACCCCCAATGCATGTAATGACGTTCAAGACAGGTGATGGGCGTCAGGACCGAGCAATCTTACTTTGTCCAGCAACTCTACCAGCGTCCTATCTCCGCCGAAGCCCCCTGGCTTGATCACAACCAGCGTCGTGCGCCCGTCGATGACAGCACTGCATAGCGGCATCCCCGGCAGCAACTCCTGCTCAACCGAGAGCCGCGCTACGGCCAGGAGCTTGAGTATAGGCATAGCCGTATCACCGCCGACGAGGACCAGTAGATCGAACGGCCGCCGTGCCAGCGTAGCGACGCTGACGCGAGCCAGATGGTCGGCCCGCTGTCGCGCCTCCGTGCCTTCCAGAACCGTGCCGGGTTGGGGCCGGGGCTGCTGCAACAGCCAGGTCGGCTGAGCCGGATCGAGAGTGGTTATGCCCCCCACATCGGTCTCCGGCAGCACTATCATCCGGCTGACGGCTGGATGAGGGGCTTCACCCTCCGAGCGGAGCAGGCAGTCGATCTGCCGGTGGGCAACGTCGCTGCCACTGCCCACGACCAGCAGGACAGACCGCACCGGCGAGCGCAGACGTCCTGTCGGCAGAG
Source organism: Caldilineaceae bacterium (assembly GCA_965221345.1). Classification (GTDB taxonomy): domain Bacteria; phylum Chloroflexota; class Anaerolineae; order Caldilineales; family Caldilineaceae; genus Bin5. The sequence continues at coordinate 394,341 of CBDCSD010000002.1, read as the reverse complement.
CAGGAAAATCCTTCTGTACGCCGACTTGTCGAACGATCGCACCCACTAATCCGGCACTCCCGCACAGCAGCGCGTCCGGCTGCGCCTTCTGCTGCGCTTGCAACACCCTGTCCAGGTCGTCGTCCGTCAGCGCGTCGACCGCGATCACGATCCGTCCCTTCGCTGTGCAGTTGTCCCGCTCTAGCATTATCTGTTCTATATTCGCCGCCAATTCTCCTCCACGCACCTGCTCCAGAGAGAGTGCCGTCACAGGATGACGACTCTGCTCGCGCAGGAGGGAGGGCAGATGGAGGGCCTGCGTTCCAAGTTCGGGAGTCGTGAGAATCCCGTTGCGCAGGCCGCGATTCTGGGGAGGAAAGGCCGGGCAGACGACAGCGGCCGGCGCGTCCACCAGATCCAGCAGGGCGTCCAGTTCGCTACCGATGTTGCCGCGTAGGGTCGAGTCAATCTTTTTGTACCACCGCGCGTCCAGTGCTGGCAGCGACGCAGCTGTGTTACGCGCTTGCTGCGCGGCCGCCTCTGCCGGCAGATGGCGGGAGTCGGAGGTAAAGGCCAGCGCTCCCGGCGCCAGAGGCAGCTCTGGAATATCCAGGAAGATAGTTGCCGGCAGCCCGAACCGCCGGCAACGGGCCGCAGTATCCGCAGCGCCGGTCAGGTCGTCGGCAAGAATTTTCAGGTATCTCATGGCGTCAGTTCCTGCTATACTTAATGCGCCAACAGTGTTCACGAAGTAGAGCGGCAGCCCATACACACTTTCAAGCATAAACTCGCTTGGGCAGGCGCGCAAACGACCGACTGCCACCCAAAATATGACGCAAATCAATCTATTCGACCCAAATGCACCGCTGCAATTCGAGCGGATACTGATATTTCCCTACCCCGACCTGCGACGCCTGTGGGTGCGCATCTGGTTGCCCGCCCGCCTGCAGGATGATGCACCCAATGTCGAGTTGTTCGTCTACAACCCCGACGGTACCGAAAACAACAGTCTCGTCCTGCTGGCCCAGACCGACACCCGCCTCAACAATACTCTGCACCTGAAAGATCCCGTCATGCCAAACGAAACCTACCGGGTGGAAGCAATGCTGTCCGTCGGGCTGAGCAAGGAAGCGCAACTGGTAGACCACCAGACTTTCGACCTGACGTTGACCTTCCGCGACCCGGAGGCCGGCGAATCGGGATTCGGCATCAACTGCACTGCATAGGTTCTTGACTGTAGCGCTTGGCACACCTCTATCGACGCAGCAGCTGCTGAGAACGAAGAGCAGGCCACTGAGACCTGCAGGACGGCCACTGGCTAATGAATTCTTCAACTGCCATCTCCAACTACCACGACCTCCTCCTCCAGCCCGGCCTCGCCGGTGACAGTTGGGATCTGCTTACGGCGCGCATGGCGGAGCGCCATATGGTCTTCGGCGAGCGTCCTCTATGCACTGTCCTGCGCCCACTCATGTATACGCCGGCCGAGTGGCGCTACTTGGTTGACCGCACCGAGATGATTCTACGCGTTTTCGACCGGCTGGCCCGTCTGATGCTGCAGGACGCCGGGCTACGGGCGCAGATTCACGCCACACCGGAGGAGGAGCAGCTGCTCCGTATCGACCACGGCTACAACACTACCGTCCCCACCGCCCGGCTTGACAGCTTCTTCGCCCGCAACGAGGATGGCAGCCGCAGCCTCCGTTTCGTCGAGTTCAACGGCGAAAGCCCGGCCTCAATGGCCTTTTCGGATGTACTGAGCGACCTGTTCCTGGAGATGCCGGTTATGCAAGAGTTCGGCCGGCGCTATGCCGTGCGCGCACTGCCAAGCAAGAGACCGGCTCTCGACGAGTTCCTGCGCGTCTACTACGAATGGCGGGGCAATCGCCACAAACTGCCCGATATCGCAATCGTCGACTGGCATGGCGTGCCCACCGCCAGAGAATTTGAACTGTTCGTCGAGTTTTTTGCTGAGAACGGTATCACGGCGGTCATCTGTGACCCGGAGGAGATGGAGTTCCGCAGCGGGCAACTATTCGCCGGTGGCACCCCTGTCGATTTCGTCTACAAGCGTGTTCTGGTCAGCGAACTGCTGCATCGCTACGGGCTGGATCATCCAATTGTTGACGCGTTGCACGCCCGCGCGGTCTGCCTGGTGAACCCCTTCAGTTGCAAGCTCCTCCACAAAAAGGCCAGCCTGGCCGTTGCCAGCGACGAGCGCAATGCCCATCTATTGACCGCAGCCGAACAGCAAGCGGTGCGCGCCCACATCCCCTGGACGCGCACTGTGGAGGCGCGTGCCACACTCGATCCGGCCGGAAATCCAATCGACCTCCTGCCCTGGTCCAGCGTCAACAGGGAGGGGCTGGTGCTCAAACCGAACGACGAATACGGCGGCAAAGGCGTGCTTATCGGCTGGGAAACGGAGCAGAGCGCATGGGACGCGGCCCTGGCCGGCGCCGCCAGTGAACTGACGATCGTTCAGGAACGGGTCCAAATAGCCCACGAAGAGTTCCCGGCGTTGACTGCCGACGGCGCTATGACGATCGACCGTCGTCTGGTGGATTCGGATCCGTTCCTGTTCCGCGGCCAGCGAGTCCACGGCTGTCTGTGCCGCCTGAGCAGCCAGACACTCCTCAACGTAACCGCCGGCGGCGGCTCAATTGTGCCGGTGTTCGTTGTCGAGGAGAAGGACACGTAGCGGGCCCCAAGGCTGCCGGCCCCAACCAGCGCGCGAGGGAGAGAGGGCCGCAGCCTATTCCTGGAGATACTAAGCCGCGCTCTAGGCGCCCATGGTGAAACGAAAAGGAAAATCTGAGGAATAGAAGCCGCGAGCACGCGGAAGAAAAGAGCGAGCTATGGCCGATTACAGCCAACCCTCCTTTAACATCAGCATCGAAGAAGAGTATCAGTTTATCGACCCGGACACCCGCGAGTTGCGCGGGTTTGCCACCGCCCAGGGACTTACGCTCGCGGACCCCCAGGGGCGAGGAGAGAGAAAGGAGCAGAGTGAAAGGAGTGAACAGTTCTCGCCTCGTGCCGGGGCGCCATCTGGAGCTCTCACTCCTTCAGCGGGCACACCAGTTTGCCTTGATGTCAAGCAGGCCCGCCGCGAGCTGCTGCGCATCCGCCGTTCGATGCGGGAACTGGCCGCGTCGCATGGCCTCAAGCTGATGGCCGCCGGCGCCCATCCTTTCAGCCATTTGGAGCGGACGCAGGTGGAGTCGCCCCGTTATCAAGCGCTGCTCGAAGACACGCAGATCATCGCCCGGCGGCTGCTCGCCTTCGGCATGTATGTCCACATCGGTATCGACGAACGAAACCTGGCCATTGACGTGATGAACGCGATGCGCTATCTGCTGCCCCATATCCTTTGCCTCGCCAACTCCTCCCCCTTCTGGCAGGACCTCGATACCGGGCTGGCCAGCTACCGCTCGGTGTTGCTGGATGCCTTGCCCCGCACCGGCATCCCCAACGCCTTCCGCAGCCACAACGACTATTTGGGCTATGTCGATACCCTTATTCGTACCAATAGCATCCCCGATTCTGAAGCGATCTGGTGGGACATTCGCCCCCATTCCCATCAGCAGAACCGGTCGCGCATTGGCGTCGAAGCAGGGCGAGACGCTCGGTCCGAAAATACAGCTACTGACCAGGCGGCCTTGGAAATTCGCGTCTGTGACGCCCTGCCGGACATTGACGACGCGCTGGCCGTTGCCGCGCTGATCCAGGCGACCGTCGCCTGGATGGTGGATCTGCGCCATCGCAACATGTCCTTCCGGCTCTACGACCGCACGCTTATCGCCGAAAACAAATGGCGGGCCGTTCGCTACGGTCTGCAGGGGAAACTGCTCGACTTCGGCATTGAACAGGAGGTCCCCATCCGCGATCTCTTGCACGAACTGCTCGAACGGGTCGAACCGGTGCTGGACCGGCTCAACTGCCGGGCGGAGGTTGCGCACATCCACACCATCATGGAGCGCGGGGCCAGCTCCGACCAACAACGCCACGTCTGGCGGCAGAGCGGCGCCGACGGCAAGGCGGTCGTCGATTTTCTCGTTTCGCAGACGGAGCAAAGCTTATGATTGCACGTCCCCAACTGACACTCGGCATTGAGGAAGAGTATCAGGTCGTCGATCCGGAGAGCGGCCAACTGCGCTCGTTCATCACCCAGTTCATCGAAGATGGCAAAATGGTGATCGTGGAGCGGGAGATCAAAGCGGAGTTGCACCAGTCAATGGTGGAACTGGGCACGCCGGTCTGCGCCACGCCCGCCGAGGCCAAAGAGGAGCTCCTGCGCCAACGTGCCTTCATCAGCCGGCTCGCCCAGGAGAAAGGGTTCGCCATCGTAGCCGCGGCCACGCATCCCATGAGCCGCTGGTCGGACCAGGAGGTGACGCCATTCCCGCGCTACCAGGGCGTGCTGGAGGAGATGCAGCTGTTGGCCCAGCGTCTACTCATTTTCGGCATGCACATTCATGTCGGCCTGGATGATCCCAATTTCGCTATCGACACGATGAATGTCCTCCGCTACATGCTGCCCCATCTCTTGGCCCTTAGCGCCAGCAGCCCCTTCTGGTCCGGGCGGCGAACTGGGCTGAAAAGCTACCGCGCCGTCGTCTTTGAAGATTTCCCCCGCAGCGGCATTCCCGACGTATTCCCGAACCGCGCCGCCTATGAGGAGTTGATCCGGACCCTGGCCAATACCGGCTGCATCCCCGACTCCAGCAAGATCTGGTGGGACGTGCGCCCCCATCACATCTACCCCACCCTGGAGTTTCGCATCTGCGACATTTGCACTCGTGTCGACGAAGCAATCGCCATCGCCGCGCTTTGCCAGGCCCTCGTGCTCTGGCACTGGAAACTGCGCCAGCGCAACGTCACCTTCCGCGTCTACAGCAAGGAACTGATCGACGAGAACAAGTGGCGCGCGGCCCGCTACGGGCTTGACGGCAAGATGATCGACTTCGGCAAACAGGAGGAACTGCCCGCCCGCTCACTGGTGCGCGAACTGCTGGACCTGGTCGGCGAGGAGATCGCCGAACTGGGCAGCGAAAAGGAAATTGCGCCGATCGAGCAGATCCTCGCCAACGGCACCAGCGCCGACCGCCAACTGCGGGTCTACGACGCCCACGGCGGCGACGTCAAAGCTGTCGTGGATCATCTCGCCGCGGAGACGCTGGAAGGGCTGTAGGGGTAGTGGGTCTGTCCGGCGAGGAGAGTGATGGTATGGTACGACACGTAGCACGCAGGAGAATGAGTTGAGTATTTCGCAGTCATACCGTAGGCTGTTCCTAAAGACCTAATCATCAACATGAAGAGGCTACTTGTCGAAGGAAGACAAAATGAACTGGCAAGAGGTCATCGAAAGGCCTGAACTGCAGGACCTGCCCTTCAAAATAGAACTGACGGAAACGGGGCAGATCCTGATGACGCCTGTCAAAGTGCTTCACGCAGCCTTCCGGGGAGAAATTGAACATCTGCTGCGTACGCTTAAGAGCGGCGGCTTGGCCTTGCCCGAATGCGCCGTTGCCACCCGCAAAGGCACGAAGGTAGCCGATGTCGCCTGGTTCTCTTATAAACGATTTGCCCGCATTCGCCATGAAACTGAAACGCCGATTGCCCCGGAGATCTGCGTGGAAATCCTCTCCGCCAGCAACACGTCCGAGGAAATGAGAGAGAAGGGGCAACTCTTCTTTGAAAAGGAAGCGCAGGAGTTCTGGCTTTGTACCGAAGAGGGCGAAATGAGCTTCTATGACCGGACAGGCCAGTTGGCGCGTTCGCTGCTTGTGCCGGTTTTTCCTCAAGTCGTTAGATTTCAGACCGATCTCTGAACCGCAGCGCTTGGCGGCCCGCGTCCCAGCGCAGTTGCCAGCCATCCACCGCGAACCGGCCCCTCTGGCCGCTCCCCACTGCCGTTCATTCCGCCCGGATAGGGCGGGCAACCAGACCAGCCGCGCGCTGAGTTCAGTTTAGTTGCCCGCAGGCAGCCGGAAGCCCACCCCCATTTTGGGAAATGCCCGACAGGATAGGGTGTTGGGATCAGTCACGAGTATCGTGATAGAATCCCCCTATGCCAGCCGGATTGCGGGCAGTCGTTATGCCGGAGGAGGGAGCATGGAAACCACAGAACTGGCGTCGGACGTGCCTCGGACACAGACAGATCCATCCCAATCGAACTGCTCCCCCACAACGGAAGCTGTCGCTCCAACCGACGCGGCGGTCAACTCCTGGGCGCCGGATGAAGGACGCTGTGTCACTCTCGAAGAGTACTGGGAAAAGTGGTATGAAAACCCCTACCCGGACATTGACGTCAGTTACGAATGGAACAACGGCCGACTGGAGGCCAAACCTTTGCCCAATGCCCCGCAACTCGATCTGTACAACTGGTTCCTCGCCCTTTTGCTCTGCAATGTGGAGACATTTAACCACGCGGCTCTGATCAATCTGGAGACCGGCTTTGTCCTGAAGATAGAGGACGCCGCAGAGCCATCGGGGGCGCGCGTTCAGGTGCGCAAGCCGGACATCGGCATGATTCTGAACAGCAACCCTGTGTCGTGGGGAGGGATAGACCAGCGCCACTTTGCTGGGGTCTGCGACATGGTTGTTGAAGCGATGTCCGATTCGACGCTGGCGGAGGTTCTGCGGGACACGGAGGAGAAGAGAAGGGACTATGCGCTGGGTGGGGTGAAGGAGTACTACATCCTCGATCCGGACGGGGAGCGCATGCGCTTCTACCGACTCGCGCCGGCTGGGTGGTATGAGGAGATCCAGCCTGACGCTGAGGGTGTGATTCGCTCGGACGTGTTGTCCGGTCTTCAGTTCCGGCAGGAGGATCTGCGGCGGCGGCCGCGTTTGGCGGAGTTGGCTCGGGACGAGGTGTATTCCGAGTATGTCATACCTGAGTTGCAGGTCGCTGTCACCAGGGCTGAAAAGGCAGAGGAACAGGCGGCAGCGGACGCGTCTGCTCGCCAGCAGGCAGAGGAACAGGCGGCAGCGGACGCGTCCGCACGCCAGCAGGCAGAGGAACGAATGCAAGCATTGGAAGCTGAATTGGCCCGACTGCGTAAACAATCTTCCTGAACCGGCTTTACCAGAATACCCTGACCCGCGCCCGATTTGTGTAACGTCACTAAAACCGATAACTTCCCTTTGCGCACAGTCTGCTGGTGAGGGGATCGGGATGGGTACGCTTTGGCCGTTTCCCACTGCCGTTCATTCCGCCCGGATTGGGCGGGCAACCAGACCAGACACGCGCTGAGTTCAGTGTAGTTGCCCGAAGGCAGCCGGAAGCTCACCCCCATTTTGGGAAATGCCCGACAGGATAGGGTGTTGGGATCAGTCACGAGGATCGTGATAGAATGCCCCATGCCAGCTGGATTGCGGGCAGTCGTTATGCCGGAGGAGGGAGCATGGAAACCACAGAACTGGCGTCAGACGTGCCTCGGACACAGACAGACCCATCCCAACCGAATCGCTCCGCCACAACGGAAGCTGTCGCTCCAACCGACGCGCCGGTCAACTCCTGGGCGCCGGATGAAGGACGCTGTGTCACTCTCGAAGAGTACTGGGAAAAGTGGTATGAAAATCCTTACCCGGACATTGACGTCAGTTACGAATGGAACAACGGCCGACTGGAGGCCAAACCTTTGCCCAATGCCCCGCAACTCGATCTGTACAACTGGTTCCTCGCCCTTTTGCTCTGCAATGTGGAGACATTTAACCACGCGGCTCTGATCAATCTGGAGACCGGCTTTGTCCTGAAGATAGAGGACGCCGCAGAGCCATCGGGGGCGCGCGTTCAGGTGCGCAAGCCGGACATCGGCATGATTCTGAACAGCAACCCTGTGTCGTGGGGAGGGATAGACCAGCGCCACTTTGCCGGGGTCTGCGACATGGTTGTCGAAGCGGTGTCCGATTCGACGCCGGCGGAGGTTCTACGGGACACGGAGGAGAAGAGGAGGGACTATGCCCTGGGCGGGGTGAAGGAGTACTACATCCTCGATCCGGACGGGGAGCGCATGCGCTTCTACCGTCTCGCGTCGGATGGGTGGTATGAGCAGATCCAGCCTGACGCTGAGGGTGTGATTCGCTCGGACGTGTTGTCCGGCCTTCAGTTCCGGCTGGAGGATCTGCGGCGGCGGCCGCGTTTGGCGGAGTTGGCTCGGGACGAGGTGTATTCCGAGTATGTCATACCTGAGTTGCAGGTCGCTGTCACCAGGGCTGAAAAGGCAGAGGAACGAATGCAAGCATTAGAGGCTGAATTGGCCCGATTGCGTCAACAATCCTCCTGAACCGGCTTTACCAGAATACCCTGACCCGCGTCCGATTTGTGTAGCGTCACCAAAACCGACATCTTCTCTTTACACACAGTCTGCTGGTGAGGGGATCGGGATGGGTACGCCCTGGCCATTTCTCGCTGCCTTTCACTCCGCCCACAACTTCCCAATTTCATCCGCGTCAAAGCGCGGCAGAGCCACCCGCCGCCCGCCGCGCAAGCCATACACTCCCTCTCCCGCCGCCAAAACGCGCCCGATGACCTGCCCCTGTCTCCCCATCCCCCGCCACAGGGCCAGCAGCGCCTCCACATTCTGCGGCCCGGCCGTCGCCAACAGCCCCCCCGATGCAATTGTGCCCAGCGGATCCAGTCCGAATGCCGCGCACGCGGCCGCGGCCAATGGCGTCACCGCAACGGCTGTCAACTCCACCTCCAGCCCGCAGCCGGACGCATCGGCCAACTCCCACAGGCCGGTCGCCACACCGCCCTCCGTCGGGTCGTGCATCGCCGTCACCAGTTCCGATTCGGCCGCGGCCAGCGCCGGCGCCAGCACGCTGATCCCCGGCTCGTACAGATAGTTCGCCGCCTCATCCAGCTCCGCTCCCGACCAACCCTGTGCCAGCAACACCTCCCGCTTTTCGCGGGCGATGATCGACGTGCCCTCAACCGCCGCGCTTCCCACCAGCAGGACCACGTCCCCGGGGCGGCAGCCGCCCGTGCGCACCACCTTGCGCCTCGCAACCTCGCCCAGCAGCGTCCCGGCCACGACCGGCTGATTCACTGCGGCCGTCACCTCCGTATGCCCACCCGCCACCACAATATCCAGCGCGCGGCAGGCAGCGCCGAGTTGGTCGCAGATGCGGCGCACATCGGCCTCCGTTGTCCCTTCAGGCAGCAGAACCGTCGGCAGATAAAAGCGCGGCCGCGCCCCGCATACCGCCAGATCATTCGCGCAGACATTGACCGCGTAGTAACCGATCTCATCGGTGGCAAAAGTGATTGGATCGCTCTTGGCGGCAAGCAAAGTGTCGGCGCCGTCCTGTTGCGACAAGAATTCGTGCCGACCGCTGGAGGTAGGTCCCTCTTTCTCAATCTTGCCAAACTCTATGATGGCGGCATCCTCGCCCACTCCCGGCCCCAGCAAGAGATGCGGGTCATCGATCGGTAAAGTGGAGATAAGCTGCGCCAGCAGATCTGCCGGCAGTTTCCCGGTCGGAAGCGAGATAGGGGTCGGTGGCATTTCGATCTCCTGCTCAATTCCATCAGTTTTGGCCGCTGCCGACGGCCCGGATCACACTCTATTGCCAGTCAAGCAATCTGCCCATCGCAGGAACCGGAACCTGGCGTTCTGAGCGAAGCGGTAACAGCAGTCCGGACGGCATATGGCCGCATGAAAGATGACGGACCATGAACTGCCCAGCCATCCTATCGATGGCGGCCCCACATGTCCAACAACAGCCCTGCCTATGCTAACCGCGTCCCAGACAGTCGCGATTTTCGAGAGCAGGTCGGTCCTGTGCTATCATGGCCACAGGTGAGCAAGGGGCTTGGCGAAACCTAGTTGCATTCTTAATTGCAGCCCACTCCTCAATCAGGACGCGCTCTGGGCCCACGGTTCAGACAGACGCCGCAACCAGATGTTACAACCACAGAACTACCCGCGGTTCATCGCGAAGGCCCTCCTCCTGGAACCCGATCCATTCGTAGAAATGGTCGATGACGACAATCCCTGGATAGAGGGACTCTTTTTGTGTGCCTGTATCGGCGTTCTGGTCGCGGTCGCCCAACTCGTCGGCAGTCTCCTCCTTACCGCCTCGCTGCCTCCCTCGGAGGCGCTCCTGAACATGCTGCTGCGCAGCCTGCGGCAGGTTACCGCCAACGGCGAAACGCTGCTGGAGATTGAACACACCCTGCGCAGCGTCTGGCCTCTCCTGCTGGCATATAGCGGTTACGACAGCGTCTGGTTCCGGCTCCTGGCGCTGGCAACTACGCCGCTGGGCCTGATTGGCCAATGGCTCCTCTTTGGCCTCTCCAGCCACCTGCTTGCCCGCGCCGCCGGCGGCCAAGGTTCGCTCGGCCAGACGTTGGGAGCGGTCGCCCTCAGCAACGCCCCTCGCCTACTATACCTGCTTACCGTCATTCCGTTCGTCTCCGTCGCCTCGATCCTGATCCATGTGTGGGGCGTTCTGATCGCCTATCGCGGACTGGAAGTGGCCCACGGACTGTCTGCCGGCCCGGCTGCGTTGGTGGCCGTAGGCTCCTGGCTTCTGCTGCTTATCGTCAGCAGCATCGTGGCCATAGCATTGGGAGCGCTGTTCATCGTCGCTGGGAGCGGTCTGTGAGCTTGCACCACTGGCTGCCCACGCCCCAGAAAATGAGCGACGCAGTCCAGTTGCGCGCCTCCGGTTTCACCGACACTACCATGCGCCAATCCCTGGGCATGGTTTTCCTTCTCGGACTGCTGGCCGGCTTTATCCCGTTTCTGGTCAATTGGGAGCAGGCCACGACAGCCGGTAGCGCCCTTCCCTTGGCGCGCTTGGGAGCGCAGGCATCTCAGCTGCAACAAACACCGCTTGACTATGCATCCGCTTTCTTCGATCTCGTCCACCTGGGCGAGCTCTTCCAGATGGTCGCCGGCATTCAGCAGCCCTTGCCCGGCTGGCTTGCTGCCTTTCTCAGCGCGCTTGGCGAATGGATCAACTGGCCGCTGCGCTGGCTCTCAGTCTGGATCGTCTACGGCGCGCTGGTAATGGCCTGCAACAAAGCCTTGGGCGCAACCAGCAGACTGCAACCTTTCTTCGCTGCCACCGGTTTTGCCGCCGCGCCTTTGCTGCTCATCGGCCTCTCGCCCATCCCCTGTCTGGGACGCATCAGCAGCGTAGCCGGCGTCATCTGGGCCCTCATCGTCTATGCCAGAGCCAATGAGGAAGTTACATGTCTGCCCCGCAAACGGTCGTTGGCCGCGGTGCTGCTGCCGCTGCTGTTCATCCTTATCGCCAGTCTTTTGGCATTTGCCCTATTCGTCCTACTGGTCTTCCTGTTCGTCGCCAGTATCTGAAGTCTACGCCTCTGGAAGCGCGGGAAACTTAGTTCTCAGGAGTCAGTCGCCAGAACCTGCCGCGCACCTGGGCAGGTGCCAAAACCAATAACCAGAAACTCACGAGAGGAGTCGTCATGTACCCCAAAAGTGAAATTCTCTTTCCTCATCGGGCTATCCGACCACTGGGACCGGAACGAGGCCCGGACTGGCAGGAGTTGGTCAATCAAGTTGCAAGTCAGCGCGATGGAAACGAGGACACACTTGCCTTCTCTCTCATGATGATTCGTCTGTGTGACTGCCTCAACTGCGACCAGAGCAGCTATAAGGCCTCCCTGGGTTGTGTCACTTGCGCACAGCGCGTCGTCGGCGCCGAAAAGGGCTCCGATCTGGCGCTGCGCCAAACCTTTGAGCAGACGCGCCAGGAGATCAGACAACGGTCGGTCACCAGGCCGAGTTGACTAGCCGAACTCCACCCGGATCCGCAGGAGCGACGCCTTTTCTTGTGCAGGGAATCCGGCCACCTGGCGCCAGAAATCACAAAGGCGCGAGTCGTGTAGCCCGCGCCCAATCGCATCTTTCTTCTGTTTCTTGCAGCCGTCTGCTTTCACAAGTCCGGCCGAAGGACGACTCTTCGGCAATACGCAGTACGCAATCCCACCTGCTCGTGCAGCTACCGCTCAAATCCCTTTCAGTACTCGCTGCGCCAACACCGACCCTTCTGCCAGCAGCGTCGCCACATCTTCGTGCGAGTGAGCTTCGGCATAGATGCGCAACACCGGTTCCGTGCCGCTGGGTCGAATCAGAAGCCAACTGTTATTGGTCAGGATGAATTTTACGCCGTCCTGGTTGTTCACCTGGGCCACGCTGGACCCAGTCAGAGCACGCGGTCGATTCGCGATCAATCCCTCTACCAGCTCAGCCTTGACGAACGGTTTCACCGCCCGGTCGTCGCGGCCATAACAGAACTTGCCCATATAGGGCCTGCCCATCAGTTCGTCGATGAGCGCGCCCAATGTCTTGCGCCGCTTGGCCACCATCTCCGTCAGCAGCAGTCCCATCAGCAACCCATCCCCTTCCGGAATGTGGCCGAGTATGCTGATGCCGCCGCTCTCCTCTCCACCCAATAGGACCGGCTCCTGCAGCATCAGATCGCTTATGTAATGGAAGCCCACCGGTGTCTCGTGTATATGCAGCCCGTAGTGCGCGGCCAAGCGGTTCAACATCTGCGTAGTGCTGACCGTCTTCGCGATGCTTCCGCGCAGCGACCGCTCCTGGATCAGATAATCCACCAGCAGAGCCATAATCTGATGGGGATCGATAAAGCGTCCGTCCGGATCGACGGCGCCGATGCGGTCGGCGTCGCCATCCGTAGCCAGCCCCAAATGGTATTTGCCGGTCGCCATCTCCGCCACCAATGGTTGCAGATGTTTGGCGATCGGTTCCGGGTGGATGCCGTTGAAACCGGGGTTCATCTCGTTGCGCAACTCAGTCACTTGGCATTCGGCTCCCTCCAGCAGCCGCCGCAGATAAATCCGCCCCGCTCCGTACATGGCATCTACAGCAACCGAGAGACCAGCCAGTTCAATAGCTTCGAAATCGACCAGCTTCCGCATCTGGGAACGGAAGGCGGGCAGCGGGTTGAAGCGTTCGATGATGCCGGCTTTCAGCGCCTGCTCATAGGCCATCATCCTGGGCTGCTGCCCCTGTCGTTCGCGCAGATGAATGCGTCGCTCGACCTCCTTATGCGTGGCGGCGCTGGCCGATCCACCGTACGACGCCTTCAGTTTGATTCCGTTGTAGCGCGGTGGGTTGTGGCTGGCAGTGATCATCACGCCGCCGTCAGCCCACTTGTCGACGATGGCGTAGGAGATCATCGGCGTCGGCGCATCGGCCTGACTCAGCCACACGCGGATTCCGTTGCCGGCCAGCACCTCCGCCACAGCGACCGCATAACGATCACTCAGAAAACGCGTGTCAAATCCCACAACCAGCGATGGCTGCAAACGAGGCAGACCCTTGAACTGGTCGTTCGTAACATCCGCGATCGCCTGCGCGACCTTACGCACATTGTCGAAAGTAAAGTCTTCACTAATAACTGCCCGCCAACCATCCGTACCAAACTTGATCGCCAACTCTCATCCTCCGCGGCACTGTGAGAAGAGCGAGAAGGAGTTCTCGCTCTTTACTTTTATGTTTTCATTGCTCGAAGTATTGGGCACGCATCCGCTTCAAGAATTCGATGCTCTCCTGCATCTCTTCCATCCCGTTCATGCCGTCTTCAATGCTGACCCAACCCTCGAATCCCCTATCCCGCAGGATGGAGAAAATAGAGCCATAGTCGTTGCTGCCCTGTCCGGTAATGCCGTGCTGGAGTTTGTCAGGATAGCCGATCAATCCGTTGGGCAGAAGCACGTCTTCCAGTGTCGTCCCCTCAACCAGAAAACGGTCGCTGGCGTGCATCGATACCACCCGATCCGCCACCAAGCGCAGCAGTTCAACCGGATCGTCCCCCGCCACCAGCGAGTTGGACGGGTCGAATTGCACGCCGAAATGCTTCCGCTCCGGAATGGCATTCAGCAACTCTATAAAGACCTTCGTCCTCTGCGCAAATTCCGGATACTGCCAATAACCGTCCTTATAATGGTTTTCAAGCCCCAGGACAACATCATTCTCTTTGGCGATAGCTATGCATTCCTGGATGCACTCCACTACCCACTCCAATCCCTGTTGGACCGATACGCCCGGCCGCCGCTGCCCCGAGAGCACCCGGCAAACCGCGCCAGCCCCGCCCAGTCGCCGGGTGATGCCAATCATGACGGCTTCCCGTTCGACTGCCCGCTGGCGCGCCGCCGGGTCCGGGTCGGTGAAATCGGGCGAGCAGCAGAGCATCGGCATTGCAAAGCCGGCTCCCTCAATGGCTTCGCCGATCGAATCGATATAAGCGTCGTCCAGGCTCCAGAAAAAGCCCTCGTACATCTCCAACCCTTCGGCTCCAAGCTCCCGCGCCTGCTCGATCCAGTCGAAGACCGACATGGTGCGGTGAAGCGAAATGTCGTCCAGATAACACTTGGGAAACGCGGCGATTTTCATAAGGTTAGTAGCGTGGTTCACTCTCTACTCAGTCAATCACACAGTTCATTGTTCAGACAAGTACACTGTCTGATTTTGGGCCTATCACATCCGTCCGATTCGTCTACGGTTTCAGAATGATCTTGACGAGGTCGTTCTCACCGGCGGCAAGGCTGCGGAAAATCTCCGGCCCATCCTCCAGCGGGGCGATCTCTTCCACCAACGGGTCCACATTCAGGCGGCCGGAGGACAGAGCCTCGATAGCCGCTGCAAAATCGGTCTCGTCAAAGCCATAGGAGCCCCGCACGCTCATCTCCCGCGTGACGATGCTCTGCATGTCCACCTCGATCATGCGTGCATTGTTGCCGATCCAGGTAATGTTGCCCCCATTACGGGTGACTTCAACCGACAGTCGTGCCGTCGATCCTATACCCACGGCCTCGAAGGCCACATCTACGCCGCCGCCGGTCATCTCCCGGATCGCCGCATCCGCGTCGGTCCCGTCCACATTGATGACGGCGTCTGCGCCCAACTCCTCGGCCAACTCCAACCGGTGAACTGAGCGGTCGACGACAATTACCGTTCCCGCACCCTTCAAGCGGGCGGCCAGCATCGTTAGCAAACCAATAGGCCCGGCGCCAATGACAGCGACTTTCTGCATAGGGTTGATAGGTGTAATGCGGGCGGCGTGCAGGGTGACGGCCATCGGCTCGCACAGCGCAGCCCGTTGCCAACTTAGCCCCGCTGGCTTGGGAAACAGTTGCGCCGCGCGTACCGCAACTCGTTGCGCGTATGCGCCGTGCTCGTTCATTCCTGTCAGCCGCCGGTGGGGAGAGAGGTTGAGCGGATAAGGATCCCCTCCTGCCGCAACCGAATAGAGAGGCATGACGACAACACCGTCGCCGACTGCGTAGCCTTCCACTTCCGGACCCAACTCGCTAATCGTTCCCGTGAACTCGTGGCCCATCACAATGCCGGGCGTACGGCGGCCGCTGTTGCCGGTGAACCCGTGAACGTCCGAGCCGCAAATGCCCACCGCCTGTACGTCCACTACCACCTTGCCGGCGGTCGGCGTCGGTTCGTCAAGCTCCTCCACAGGCATCTTCCACGGGCCGCGATACATCAATGCTTTCATCTGGGCGTTTCCTTTGCGGATGCAGGCGGGTCAATGCGCTGCCAGTTGGCCCCTTGCCGACTAATCAATCGCTGAAAACTGCTTACGGGCAATACGTCCAAAGAGCGCTATCCTGGCAAGAAAAAAAGGCACCCTACCATGCGGGTGTCCGCCCAGCCAACCATCGGCGCGCTGCGCCGGGGAGACCGACCGAAGACGGGCCCCTAAACTGTTTTGCTGGGCTGCTGAATTGCCACCAGCGCACTTCGACGTACAACAGCGCCAGTTTAGATCTGTTTCGGCATTCGCATCTTTGCACGCCATCCTCATTTTGTCAATGCCATTGTAAGGCCGCCGCAGGGCAATTGCATCAAATTAGAAAAACCTCGTGAGGCTGCCTGAATCGGGTAGGAGCACCCCTTGTGGGCGCCCTTCGTGGGCTATTGTGGCGTCCGAATTTAGATGCGATTGCCCTGAAGGCTGCCGCCGCGCGTTGGCCGGAATGTGCCGGTAACTGGTCCGCCTTCAGCAATTCTCCACATTGCAGTCGTGCACCCGTGTAGCGATGTGGCAGCACATTTATCCATTGGGCCTACTGCGGGTATGATAGGTAAGTCCGTCTGAACCGCTAAAGAGTTGGGTCGCTTAGCCGGACCTTCGCGCCCTGGCTGAAAGGTAACGTGCATGGAAAGTTCCTCCATTCCAGTCTCCCGCCGGGTTGGCCCACAGGAAAAAAACGTATCTGAAAGCGATTCGGTTCCTGCCCCAAAGCGCGCTTTGCCATCGCAACAGGCCTGGCTCATTCTCTATGCGTTGATGATACCGTCGACGATCATGCCTCTCAGTTCTTCCATGAGCCGCGTGGCCCTGCCCCTCCTGCGCGACACTTTCGCCATGAGCGCCGACGTCGTGGCCTGGACATCCAGCGCCTTTACTTTGCCCTATATGATTCTGATGCCCATCTACGGCCGCTTGAGCGATGGCGTCGGCCGCCGTCGTCTCATCCTGGCAGGAATCGCCATATTTTCGGTCGGCTCTGCCATGGCCTTTTTTGCAACCAATCTGGCCTGGCTGATGGTCGGGCGGGCAGTGCAGGGGTTCGGCATTGCCGGCATGATGCCCCTGGGCATGGCCTTTATCGCCATCATCTTTCGCGAAGGAGAACGAGGCAAGGCGCTGGGCACCTGGGGTTCAATCGGACCACTGACCGCTGCCATCGGCCCGTTTTTCGCCGGTTTTATGGTCGATGCCTGGGGCTGGCGGGCTGCCTTCGGACCGGCCCTCCTGTTGGGCCTTCTCGGTCTGTTCGCAGTGAGGCAGTGGGTTCCCGGCGGCCTCAGCAACGTGCGGCCGCGGTTCTTGCGCAGCTTCGACTGGGCAGGTGTACTGTTGCTGGCAGGCACGCTGACCTTTGGACTCTTCTATCTTTCCAGCCGTCCCATCACCGGTGTCGAGCCTCTGCGGGACTGGCGGCTGTTGGGCGCGCTGGTCCTGTGTTTTGGCGCCTTCCTGGTCTGGGAGAAGCGCCGCCCAAATCCGTTTGTCTCCTTGCAACTGTTCAGCTACCGCAACTTTCGCTTCGCCTCCTTGTGCGCGTCCATGCGTATGTTTGTGATGGGCGGAGCCAGCTTCCTGCTCCCCCTCTATCTCGTAGATATTCACGACTTCAGCCCTGGATACCTGGGTCTCATCTTGACGATCAACCCCGCCGCCATGGCGGTGATGGTGCGTTTCGGCGGCCTGGCAGCCGACCGCTGGGGCAGCCGTTGGCCGGTGCTCGCCGGCCTGACCGGGCAGGCTCTTGCCGTCTTCTTCTTCTCCCAGCTTCCGGCTTCGACCCATATAGGCGTCATCATCGCCCTGTTGGCCCTGCAGGGGCTGAGCGTTGGCACAATGCTCGCCGCCCTGCACCAGGCCGCCATGTCGGAAACGGACGACGAGGAGATGGGTACGGCCGCAGGCGTGTATAGCATGATTCGTTTCGTTGGCGTCGCCATCGGCACCGCGCTGGCCGGCGTTCTGTTGCAAAGCGGCCTGGAGCGCGGCCTATCTGAAATAGCGGCCTACCAGCAGGTCTTTCTGTTCATTTCCCTCGCCGGTCTCCTTGGTATCACCACCAGCCTGGGGTTGCAAAGCCGAAAACGAGTGGCTACCGTTCAGTGACCGGCATTACTTCATGGTCTCGGCGCTTGGTCGTTGACAGCTACAGTTCAAAACAGAGCGCCTACAAACATTTTGAAGGCTCACACACCCGGCTCCTGCCAGGAGAACACCATGTACCCTAACTTCAGCCCCAGAGCTTTGGGCGTCAACGCGCCATTCAGCGAAGCCGTCCAATTGGCCCACCGTTTCGGCTATGGCGGTCTGGATGTGTCGATCGCCGAACTTCAGCAGATCGCAGCCAGTCAAGGCGCTGACGCAATCGGCGAACAGATGGCGCGCGCCGGCTTGAAATTCGGCGTTTGGAGCATGCCCATCGCCTACCGCGCCGATGAAGATGTCTGGCGACGGGAACTGGATGAACTGCCCGCCCAGGCCGCGCTGGCAAAATCTCTCGGCGCGGACCGGACATCTACCTTTATCGCCCCCGCAGATGACGAGCGCCCCTGGAAAGAGAACTACGAATTTCACCTGCTCCGCCTGCGTCCGATCGCCGAAATCCTGGCGGCGCACGGCATCCGTTTCGGCCTGGAATGGGTCGGCACCAAAACCTTGCGCGACGCAAAGAAATATCCCTTCATCCATACGATGGAGGCTGCCCAACAATTGGGCGCCGATCTCGCCACAGGCCCCGCCTTCGAGCAGGCGGGAAGATTGAACAACAGTGGCCAGGGAGACCTTCTAACCCCTGGCCTGCTCGTCGATATTTTTCACCTCTACACCAGCCACACCGATGTTTCCGCGGTGCGAAATCTCACCAACGCGCAAGTAGTAAATGTCCACGTAAACGATGCCGTCGCTGGTCGCAGCGCAGACGAGCAGTTGGACCTCGAACGCACGTTGCCGGCTGAATCCGGCCTCACCGACATCGCCGGCTTTCTACAGGCGCTCGACGCCATCGGCTACGATGGCCCAGTGACGGTCGAGCCGTTCAGCCAGCGCATTCGCGCGCTCTCGCCCGCCGACGCCGCCCAGGCCGCAGCCGAATCCCTTGGACGTTCCTGGCAACTGGCCGGCCTCTAGACACCGGTGGCCAGTGAACTGTTGCCTGTGAACGGCGACTGCACTGGGCACTGCCAACCTAATCCCCCGGAGGTTGTAATGCTTGCCAAAGTGCAGAGCTGCGCCATTGTCGGCCTGGACGCCGAAAGGATCGAAGTCGAGGTCGATATCACCAACGGGCTGGAGCGCCTGACCGTTGTCGGCCTACCCAATGCCGCCGTACGCGAGAGCGGCGAACGCGTTCGCTCCGCAATCGCCAATAGCGGCTTTTTCTTTCCCCAACATCGACTCACCGTCAATCTGGCGCCCGCCGACCTGCGCAAAGAAGGCCCGGCATACGATCTGCCCATCGCGCTCGGTATCATGGCCGCCACCCGCCAGGTCCTGGCCGATCTGGAAGACGCGCTGGTGGTCGGCGAACTGGGTCTGGATGGCTCTGTGCGCCACGTAAACGGCGCGCTGGCGATGGCGGCGATGGCCCAAAAGGCCGGTTACCGGCGCATGTTCGTGCCCCAGCCCAACGCATCCGAGGCCGCGCTGGTCGAAGGCATCGACGTATTTCCGGTCGTCAACCTCAGTGATATGGTCGCCCATCTCTCCGGGCAAAAGGAGATTCCTCCCCAGAGCGCAACCGCGTTCAGCGCCGGAGAGGAGATCGTCTACTCGGTCGATTTCCAGGACATCCGCGGCCAGGAACACGCAAAACGCGCCTTCGAAATCGCCTGCGCCGGCAACCACAATGTGCGCATGGTAGGCCCGCCGGGCAGCGGCAAAACTCTGATGGCACGCGCCCTGCCGTCGATCCTGCCTGCGGCGACCCTGTCCGAGTCGCTCGAAATCACCCGCATCTATTCGGTCGCTGGCGCACTGGACGGCGCCGGCCCGTTGATCCGCGCCCGCCCCTTCCGCGCCCCGCACCATACCATCAGCCATGCCGGCCTGGTGGGCGGCGGTAGCATGCCCCGCCCCGGTGAAATCAGCCTCGCCCACCGCGGCGTCCTCTTCCTCGACGAACTGCCGGAGTTCGGCAGCAAGAATCTGGAGAGCCTGCGCCAACCCCTGGAAGACAAAATCGTGACCATCAGCCGCGCCGCCGGCACCCTCTCCTTCCCCGCCAATTTCATGTTTGTGACCGCCATGAACCCCTGTCCCTGCGGCTACTTCGGCGACCAACGCAAACCCTGTACCTGCTCAATGTCCACGGTTCAGCGCTACCAGAGCCGTATCAGCGGCCCGCTGCTCGACCGCATCGATCTTCATGTCGATGTCGCGCGCGTGCCTTTCGAGAAGCTGTCCGGCCTCGACGAGGGCGAGCAATCCGCCCACCTCCGCCTGCGCGTGGAACGGGCGCGCGCTCGTCAACAGACCCGTTTCGCGCAACAGGACAAGGCACATATCGTCGTCAATGGAGATATGGGGCCGGCCGAAGTTCAGCGCTATTGTCAACTGAAAGAGACCGGCAAAAGTCTGATGCAGGCCGCGGTACGCCAGATGGATCTGACCGCACGCGCCTATCACCGCGTTCTCAAACTGGCCCGCACCATCGCCGACTTGGCCGGCGACGAGGAGATCGACACGCCGCACCTGGCCGAGGCGTTACAGTATCGACCGCGGGCCATGGCGTAGCAGCCGATTTCCTCCCCCGTCCTTCGCGGACAGACCAAATTATGACCTTGCAAAGGTTTTCTTCGCGGCCCTCCGCGGCCCTTCGTGGACAGCCCAAATAATGACCTTGCAAAGGTGTTCTTCGTGGCCCTTCGTGGATAAAAAAGGTGTTCTCCCCCGCCCTTCGCGGACAGACCAAATTATGACCTTGCAAAGGTTTTCTTCGTGGCCCTTCGTGGACAAAAAAGGTGTTCTCCCCCGCCCTTCGTGGATAAACCAAATTATGACCTTGCAAAACTCGGTTCAGACAAACGTCAACGAGCCCTAAAAGATGCGCTTGGTCAGCCTCGAACTTCAATTTGCGTCCAAAATTTTCCACCTCAGAAACACCGAATCCAGTGTCGCACGTTCCCCTCTTGCGGCCAGCCCGGAGGCGCGTCAGAACTGCACGCCCATTCCGGGACACCCCCGACGCAATAAATGGATTTGACGCAGCCCGCGAGGCTGTGGTATACATAGCGTATACCAATCGTAGAGGCAGCGTATCTTACGCGTTGATCCGGCCAGGATCATTTGGTTGTCGCTTATCTCGTGTTTGCCAGGTTCGGGTGCCAATTCGTTGCCCCAATGACGTGGTCTTAGGATCCCGCTCCACCGGGGTTCGCCCTTGATTCACCTGTCCTGAAGTCAACTACCCGTCTCCATTTGCCGCGATAGCGTTCCCCGCTAGAGCGACCACTGATGACGTGTTTGAATTCATAAACCACCAAGGAGAGTTGAACCCATGACGATCACAAGGAAGTCCGTTGGATTCGCCGTCTCGCTCATCCTGCTCATCTGGATGCTCGCAGCCTGCGCCGCGCCGGCCGCGACCGAATCGGCCGATATGGAAGAGGCGGAGATGCAGGAGGAGACCGCGGCAGAGCCTACCGAGCCCTGGTACGATGAGGCAGACGTTGATAGCAGCTATATTCATGTCTGCACCGACTCACCGCCCAAGTATGGCGGCGAGGTTGTTACTGCTGGCGCCGCCGGCGCAATGACGGGAGGCAACTGGTTCGTTTTCGCCCCCCGCGATGATTACCTCTTCAGCCATTTGGTTGACCGCGACACCGATGCTGTCACCATCAATCCCGACCTGGCGACAAGCTGGGAGATCTCCGCAGACGGCCTCACCTATACATTCCATCTGCGCGATAATGTCCGCTTCCACGATGGCGAGCCCCTGACCGCAGAGGATATCAAATTCACGTTGGAAATGTTCTTCCATCCTGACACCGGTGCTTCCCATGGCCGCACATCAGGTCTGGATCAGCTGGTCGGCGCCGCCGAATTTGAAGCCGGCGATGCTGACGAAATCTCCGGCATCAAGGTGCTTGACGACTTTACCGTGGAGTTGAACCTCGTCGCCCCGCGCAGCAGCGTCCTCGCCAACATGGCCTCTTTCAACATCTGGCCCAAGCATTTGCTCGAGGGCATCCCCTTCGCCGACCTGGGCGAGACCGAATATGCCGTCCGCAACCCGGTCGGTTCCGGTCCCTTCACCATGGGTGAATTCGAGCCCGATCAGTTCTACATCCTGAATGCCAACGAGGACTACTACGCTGGTCGGCCCTATCTGGATCGCATCATCTTCCGCATCGGCCTGTCCGGCGCTACTGCCTTCGCCGCCCTCGAGAACGGTGAAATTCATTTGGCCGGCCGCGTCACCGATGTCGAATACGAGCGCTACAAGGACGACCCCAATATCGTCCTGCTTGGCGGTCAGCTCGGCGGCGGTATGACAGTCTGGGCCAACCACAACCGGCCCCGGTGGCAGGACGCACGCGTGCGCCAGGCCCTCCTGTACGCCCTCGATCGCGAAGCCATGGCCGAAGCCTATTACGGCGACTTGGCTGAAGTACTTCATATACGGCTGACCAATCCCGAATTCGTCAGCCCCAATATCACAAAGTACGAATACAACCCCGACAAAGCCCGTGCTTTGCTCGAAGAGGCTGGCTGGGATACTGAACAAGAGGTGAGTTTCGTCACCTACTATCAGGATGACCAGAACAAGCGCATCCATGCCGCCATGCAGCAGTATTGGAACGATGTCGGCATCAAGGTTGACCTTGTATATCTGGACGGTCCCTCCTGGGTCGCACGCGTCTACGACAACGATGAATTTGATATGTCTTACGGATGCTGCGGCTGGTTCAACCCGGATCAGTTGCGCCTTTCCCTCGGCTGCGACCGCAGTTGGCCGGGTGGCCGCAACGTAGGCCACTACTGTAACGAAGAGTTCGACCAGTTGACCGAATCCGCCATGTCCGAACCCGATCCGGAAAAGCGCAAGGAAATGCTGTACAGGGCGACCGAGATCCTTACCGCTGAAGCGGGTGAGATCCCCGTGTTCTGGCCGATAAGATTCTCTGCCTACAGCGCCGATGTGTGCAACAACGTCTCTCGCCAACTGGACGAACCCCATGCCGACCGCTATCCGGCGACCTGGTATCTGGCCGGAGAATAAATACCGCGAGGACTGAGAAATAAAGAGTGAGAAGTGAGAGTTTTTTCTCACTTCTCACTCCTCTCTACTCACTCCTGGGATTGCCCATGAACCGCTACATCCTTCGCCCGTATTGTCTGGAATATGCC
Source organism: Caldilineaceae bacterium (assembly GCA_965221345.1). Classification (GTDB taxonomy): domain Bacteria; phylum Chloroflexota; class Anaerolineae; order Caldilineales; family Caldilineaceae; genus Bin5. Next base: position 371,454 of record CBDCSD010000002.1, on the reverse strand, counting down.
CGTCCTGCGTTTGGAAGAGATTTGGCGCAAGCTGAATGTGTGGTATAGCAATCGTAGCAAAATTTTTTGTGACTGGGTTTCGTAGGCATCGATCCCTCCCGGATCATTCTGTTCTTGCCTCGACGGCAAGCATGGCAGTGAGAAATCCCATTCACCGTGATTTGTTCTTGTCATGCCGAATCGGGCTGCGATCGTCGCCTGTTTGGGATGCCCGGGAGCACTTTCCTGAGGTCAACTGCCCATCTCTGTCGGCCGCAATGGCAATCCCTGCTAAAGTGCCGACTGTTGAGGTGTTTGGATTCATGCACCCGGCTCGCGTCCACCCTATTGGGCGCATCGCAACAATGACAAGGGGGGATGAAACGATGTCGACTACACGGAAGTACGTTGGATTCGCCGTTTTCCTTATCCTGTTGGTCTGGATGGTCGCAGCCTGCGTCGCGCCCGTCGCGTCAGAACCGGCAGAAATGCAGGACGAGAGCGCAGAGGAGACCATGGCTGAGCCAGCCGAGCCTTGGTACGATGAGGCAGACCTGGATAGCGACCATATTCATATCTGCACCGATTCACCGCCCAAGTACGGCGGCGAGGTGGTGGTGGCCGGCGGCGCTGGCGCCATGACGGGGAGCAACTGGTTCATCTTCAGCGCCCGCGATGACTATCTCTTCAGCCAGTTGATCGACCGCGATACTGACGCCGTTTCCGTCCATCCTGACGTGGCCACAAGCTGGGAAGTCTCCGCAGACGGACTCACCTATACCTTTAACCTGCGCGATGACGTGCGCTTCCACGACGGTGAGCCGCTGACCGCTGAAGACGTAAAGTTCTCGCTGCAGATGTTCTTCCATCCCGATACCGGCGCCTCCCACGGCCGTACCTCCGGCTTGGATCAACTGGTCGGCGCAACGGAATTTGAAGCCGGCGAAGCCGATGAAATCTCAGGCATCAAAGTGCTCGACGACTTCACTCTCGAGTTGAACCTTGGGGCGCCGCGCGGCAGCGTCCTCAGCAATATGGCCGCCTTCAATATCTGGCCGAAGCATCTGCTCGAAGGCATCGCCTTCGCCGACCTGGGCGATACCGAATACGCCGTTCGCAATCCGGTTGGTTCCGGCCCCTTCACGATGGGTGACTTCGAGCCGGATCAGTTCTACATCCTCGAAGCCAACGAGGACTACTACGCCGGCCGGCCCTACCTTGACCGCATCATCTTCCGCATCGGCCTGAGCGGCACAACCGCCTACGCCGCGCTCGAAAACGGTGAAATCCACATGGCCGGACGCGTGACCGCAGTGGAATATGAACGCTACAAGGACGACCCCAGTATCGTCCTGCTTGGCGATAAGATCGCCGGGGGTCTGACAGTCTTTCCTAACCAGAACAGACCGCTATGGCAGGACGTGCGTATACGGCAGGCGCTCCTGTATTCGCTTGACCGCGAAGCGATGGCCGAAGCCTACTACGGCGATTTGGCTGAAGTGCTCCACCTGAGGCTCACCAATCCCGACTTCGTTAGCCCCAATATTGCCACCTACGATTTCGACCCCGACAAGGCCCGCGCCCTGTTAGATGAAGCCGGCTGGGATCCCGAGCTGGAGGTGGACTTCGTCACCTACTACCAGGATGATCAGAGCAAGCGAATCCACGCCGCCATGCAGCAGTATTGGAACGACGTCGGCATAAAGGTGGACCTCGTCTACTTGGATGGTCCTGCTTGGGTCGATCGCGTCTTGGAGAACGACGATTTTCACCTGGCCTATGCATGCTGTGGCTGGTTCAACCCGGATCAGTTGCGGCTCTCACTGGGCTGTGATCGTGGCTGGCCGGCTGGCCGCAACGCAGGCCACTACTGTAACGAAGAGTTTGACCAGTTGTCCGAAGCCGCCATGTCCGAACCCGATCCGCAAGAACGGAAGCAGATGCTGCACCGGGCCACAGAGATTATCACCGAAGAGGCGGGCGAAATTCCCATCTTCTGGCCGAGACGGTATTCTGCCTTCAGCGCCGACGTTTGCAACAACCTCTATCGCCAGTTGGACGAACCGTTTGCCGAGCGCTACCCGGTGAACTGGTACCTGGCCGGAGAGTAACGAACCGCGAGTATTGCGGAATGAGGAGCGAAGAGTGAGACCCGTTTCTCACTCTTCACTCCTCTCTACTCACTACTGGGTCTGCCCATGAATCGCTACATCCTTCGCCGCATCGTCCAGATGCTGCCCGTGCTTCTTGGCATTACCATCATCACCTTTTCCTTCACCGAACTTGCCCCGGGCGACGCTGTGGCAGCCATGATCCTCATGAACCCGGAAACGGGTGTCGGAGGAGATGAAGGCTCTAACGCAGAAGCGTTGCGCAAAAAGTACGGGTTGGACCGACCGGCGTACATTCGCTATTTCAGTTGGATGGGCGGCCTCCTCCAAGGCAATCTGGGCGTGCGCATCCGCAGCAAAATCCCGGTCGCTGATGAGGTTGCGCGGCGTCTGCCCGCAACCTTGCGCCTTATGGCCGTTGCCATGGCGATTTCTGTGATTCTCGGTATCCCCCTGGGCATCTTCTCGGCCTTGAATCAGTACACTACGCCCGACTATGTGCTCACTTTCCTGACTTTCATCGCCATCTCCATTCCAGGCTTTTTTGCAGCCATTGGCGTCATCTATCTGTTCTCATTGAAATTGGGTTGGCTGCCGACCAGTGGCTATTCCACCATCGGCAGAGATTTTGGCCTCTGGGAGACCATGCTGGATCGCCTTCGTTATCTGGCCCTGCCGGCGGCCGTGTTGGGCCTGGAGACAACTGCCGGGATTATGCGCTACACCCGTTCCAGCGTGCTCGAGGTCGTTCGGCTCGACTATATCACCGTCGCCCGCAGCAAAGGGTTGAGCGAAAAAGTAGTGATTCTTCGCCATACCCTGCGCAACGCCCTCCTGCCGGTGATCACCATCATCGGTCTGCGCCTACCCGGCCTTTTCGGCGGCGCAATCATCATCGAGACCATTTTCAACTGGCCCGGAATGGGCATTCTCTATCTTGACGGGGTTGCCACGCGCGACTATCCCCTCATCATGGGTATGACTCTAGTCTCCGCTTTTGTCATCGTCTTTAGCAACCTCATTACAGATTTAACCTATGGGAGTATCGACCCCCGCATCCGCTATGAATAATAAACTCTTCATTTTGACCGCTGTCGATCCCGCCTGCCGGACTTCTGGCCGCGGACAATTATTGACAGCAAGACTCAGAGTTTGCCATGAGCGTTGAAGGCAAAGCTGAAGGACTCCAGGAGCTAACCGCCTCACTCGATTCGGCTGATGGCGGAGCAGCCTCGCAGCGTCGGCGGGCTTGGCGTCGATTTCGTCGTCACAAGCTGGCCCTGGCGAGCGCTGCCCTGATGATTCTGTTGATTCTTGTGGCCTTCCCGCTGGCGTCGGTCGTGGCCCCCATCCATCCTCACCGTATCGAAATCAGAGAAATCGGCCTGGCTCCTGGCGAGGAAGGACATCTGTTGGGCACCGATCTCACCGGGCGCGACGTCTGGAGCCGCGTGGTCTATGGCGGTCGCGTCTCGATGTCGGTGGGTATCGTCGCCGTCGCCCTCTTTGTCACTATCGGCACGATTCTGGGCAGCGTAGCCGGGTACTACGGCGGCCGGGTTGATTCCCTGATCATGCGGATCACCGACACTTTCATGGCCTTCCCCACCCTCATCATCCTGATCACGATCGTATCTTTCATTGGTCCTGGCATCTTTAACTCTATGCTCGCGATCGGCCTGATCGGCTGGACGGGGGTCTGCCGCCTTGTGCGCAGCCTGATTCTTTCCATTCGTGAAACCGACTATGTCATGGCCGCCCAAGCCGTAGGCGTGGAGCAGAGATGGATCATTATTCGTCACATCCTGCCCAATGTCGTGGCGCCAATCACCGTTGCCGCCAGCTTTGGCATCGCCGGCGCCATCCTCACCGAGGCCGGCCTCAGTTTTCTCGGCCTCGGCGTGCAGGTGCCGACCCCCAGCTGGGGCAACATGCTCAACGAAGCCCGAAATATCCAGATTATCGAGAACATGCTCTGGTTCTGGGTCCCGCCCGGCCTGATGATTACCATCTGCGTGCTGGCCATCAACTTCATCGGCGACGGCCTTCGGGATGCTCTCGACCCGCGCATGAGCCTGGACTGATACGCCGGTCGCCGCTTTTGCTACTGGCGCAAGGTCTTTCACTGAACACGATCCACTGGCCACTGTAGCTCGGAGGAAAAGATGATTCTGACGCCGGAGCAGAAGGCAAATTTTTGGCGGGACGGCTTCTTGCCCTACCCCTCCCTGCTTAATGCAGAGGAACTGGCACAACTCCAGCAGTTGACTGAAGATATAGCCTATGGCCGCGTCGAAATTGCGGCCGACATCAAGGGGATTCCCGTCCTGGAGAAAGAAGCGACGGTGGCACGCGGCGAGGTGCAGGCAGCCAGCCCGTTGGACGAACTGCGCAAAATCAACTTCCCCGCCTCCATCCACGAGAGCTTTCTCGCCATCGCAAAAAAGCAAAAAATCGTCGACCTGATTGCCGAACTGTTTGACGAGCCCGATATCAAACTGCTTGGGGATCAGATCTTTATGAAGCCGCCTGGACATGGCTCCGTCAAGGAGTATCACCAGGACTCGGCGTCGTGGCCATTCCTCATCCCCCAGAACCAAATCACCTGCTGGATCGCACTCGATGAGGCTACACTCGAAAATGGCTGCATCCGCTGCATCCCCGATAGCCAGACCTTCGGCCTCCTCCAGTTGAAGCATCTTCCGCAGTTGCTGACCGAAGAGATGAGGGCGCGGGAAGTGCCGGTACCTGTCCCGGCCGGCGGCTGCCTCCTCTTCCATAGCCTGAACTTGCACTATTCCAGTCCGAATACTTCGACAGAGCGCCGACGCGCCTGGGCTTTGCACTACATGATGGCCAAGACAAGGGACCTGAGTACATCTGAAGAGGTCCATGTTGACTACATCGCCGTCCGGGGCAACTCCTACGCAGGGTATGTTTGATCGAACACCCTATAGTGTCGCGTGTTGCCCATATCTCTCTTGTTCTCTTGGGCCTCATCGCCCTGGCAGCAAGCTGGCAGGCCGTCTCCAACTATGTCACTTCGCTCGCCAGCGTCAGAAGTCTGGAGTTGGAGATTACCGATGTGCGCCGCAGCGCAACTGACAGCCCCCAACTCATCGTACAGTTCAGGCTGCACAACCGATCGGAGTTGCCAATCCGTATCAACAGCTATTTTTTTGACTTGCACCTGAACGGAACGCGCATCGGCGGCAGCTACAGCACTTGGCGCGACGGCGACCCCGATCTGGACCGTTCCCTCTATAGCCGCGCTTCCACCATTGATCGCACACTCGCCCCCCACGAACATCTGGACATGGAGTTTCTACTGCATATATTTGATCTCGATTTGATCATGGCCGCGCACCAGGAGCATTCCTGGTCCGCAGAGGCCGGATTCCGGCTGATTCATCCCCACGGGCGCGATGAGCGCCTGGTGCGGCTGCGGGCTGCCCAACAATGAACCTGATTCTTCGACAATCCATGGCCGTCATCGCCGCCGCCGCAATTCTGGCTTACATGGGATTGATCTCCCTTTCTCATCTGCGCGACTATGTCGCCTGGCCGGCCGATATGCTCGCGCTCAGCATCGTCGCCGCGCTGTGCGGGGCGCTCCTCGCTCTGGCCGAAAGCGAAGCACTCCACTTGTATTTGATTGCCTCTGTTGTGAGCGCGCTGCTTTTCGGCGGCTTCTGGGCCTATGCGACCTGGGGAGTGTTGGGCAGCAGTATCCCCTTTGTCGAACTACTGTTTTCCGACCTCGTCTTTTTCTATGCGGTCCAACGCAGTTTCTTGCTGTTCGCACCCTGTCTTGTGTTTGGACTGTTGGGCGTACTCGGCGTACAGTTACTCTTGCCCAAAATCTTGCGCCGTTGAAAGATATTTCGTGACAGGCCGTCACAATACGTAGTTGTCAGTTGCCCCTGCCCATACCTGCCCCAAACCGCAGGCCACTGGCCAATTTAATAACCAGGAGATCCACCATGAGCCTGACAGCCGAACAGAAACAGTTTTTTGACGAAAATGGCTATCTGCCCTACGGCCGCGTGCTGTCGGACGAGGAGATCCAAGCCCTCCGCCAGCGCAGCGAAGACATCGCGGCCGGACGTCTCACGCACGTGCCGTCGCGTTATATTCAGTTCGAAGCCGCATTCCGTGACGGCAAGAAGACAACCGACCCGCGCATCGACATGATTCGCAAGATGGTCTATCTCTGCTACCACGATGACCTCTTTGAGGCCGCGGCCAAAAACCCGGCGATCGTCGATGTGATCGAGGTCCTGCTCGGCCCCGATATCAAGTTCTATGCCGATCAGCTCATGATGAAGCCCCGCTTCTTCGGCACCGTGACCGACTGGCACCAGGACTCGGTCGCCTGGCCTATGTTCGCGCCCCAGAACCATGTCAGCTGCTGGGTGGCCCTCGACGACGCTACCGTCGACAACGGCTGCATGACCGTCATCCCCGGCAGCCACAAATCGGGGCCGATCGCCCCCGACTACAAGGAGCGATTCCTGGCCCTGCCGCACCTGGCCGACCCGGTCCCGGTCGAATTGAAAGCCGGCCACTGCATGTTCCACCATGGTCTCAACTTCCATCGTACCGAAGCCAACACCACCCCCAACCGCCGCCGCGGCCTCGCCCTCCACTACATCGATGCCCAGACAAGCTACCTCGGCATTGTCGACGAAACGCATCGCGCACAGGTCGAAGGTACGCCGCGCAAGGGCAACACACCTTTCATGCTCATCCGCGGCAAGGAAATCCCGGGGCGAGTATAACCGCAGCGGCCAATGGCCAGCGGCCCGCAAATCGATTGGTCTCCGACCCGATACCACATCCACGAAAGGCTCACGATGTCCAATATTCTCCCCACCGCAACTCTCGGTCGTACCGGCCTGCAGGTTACCCGGCTTGGATTTGGCTCAGGGCATCGGCGCTCCATGACCGATCAACAGATGGATGCCCAGCTCAACGCCGTCCTCGACGCCGGCATAAACTTTATCGACACCGCCAACGATTACGGCAACAGCGAGGAGATGATCGGCCGCTTCCTCCGTCACCGCCGCGATGAATTCGTCCTGGCCACCAAGTGCGGCTGCCATCCCGATGGACATATCTGGACCAGAGAAAACCTGTTCCGCGGCCTGCACGAAAGCCTGGAACGCCTGCGCGTCGACTACGTCGACGTGATGCAACTGCACAACCCTTCCGTGGCCGAATGTGAGCAGGGAGATCTGGTTGAGGCGCTGCAAGACATGCGCACCCAGGGCAAAGTGCGCTGGATCGGCATGTCCACCACCCTGCCCCACCTGCCCACCTACCTCAGCTGGGACGTATTCGACGTCTACCAAATTCCCTATTCCGCGCTTGAGCGCGACCACGAAAACTGGCTGACCACCACCGCGCAGGCCGGCGCCGGCACCATCATCCGCGGCGGCGTAGCCCTCGGCAAGCCGGGCGTCGGTCTGGGCACATCGGTTCGCTGGCAGGCGTTTGCGGAGGCCGGGCTAACCGACTTGCAGCAAGCGGACGAAAGCGACACATCTTTCATCCTGCGTTATACGTTGACCCATCCTGACGTCCATACCACTATCGTCGGCACAACCAATCCCAAGCATCTTGCAGAAAATGTGCAAGCCCTACTGGCCGGCCCACTTCCCCCGGACGTGTACGCCGAGGCCAAACAACGGCTTGATCGCATCGGTATGACACCGGCCTGAGCGCCCCATCCGGGCAGCTAGGGCCCAACGCCTGGGTTGAGACAAGCGCTTTTCATAGCGAAACTGCCCGGACCGGACAAGCGCAGAATTGCATAAGAAAAAGGGAGCAGCCATGACCTCTACACACAGTAGCGCTGTTATCGATATCGGCTCCCGTCGCGAACTGATGGTCGACGATTATCTCATCGCCGCCATGACCCGCGACGCTGAACTGCGCCTCCACCGCCCCGTTCCGCAAGAAATAGCCCTGGAAACGGACGCGCCCTGGGAGGGCAACGCCTCCGGATACGTGACCGTCTTCCAGGACGATGACCGCTATCTCATGTACTACCGCGGCTGGCACTTTACCCTCGACTCCGGTTCCCTGGAATTTGCCCACCCCGAAGTCGTCTGTGTGGCCGAAAGCAGTGACGGCATCCGCTGGAGCAAGCCGGACCTGGGCCTCGTCGAGTACGACGGGTCGCGCCACAACAACATAATCCTCGATGCACGTGACGACAGCAGCCCGGCCATCAACTTCGCGCCGTTCAAGGACCCCAATCCCGATGCACCGGCCTCGCAAAGATACAAGGCGTTCGCCAACAACAGAGGATACAAAGGCCTTTTCGCGCTCTGCTCACCCGACGGCATCCACTGGACGCAGATGCATGACGAACCCGTCATCACCAAGGGCTATTTCGACTCCCAGAACCTCGCCTTCTGGGACGCAGAGCGCGGCGAATATCGTGACTACCACCGCGATTTCCGCCACGGCCGCGATATCATGACCTGCGTCTCGCCCGATTTCCTCAACTGGAGCGAGCCGGTCTTTATCGACTACAACCCCACCCGCATCGCCGAACTGTACACCAATCAGATCAAGCCCTACTACCGCGCCCCCCACCTGTTTGTCGGCTTCCCCGCCCGCTACGTCGAACGTCCCTGGTCGCCTGCCATCGAGGACCTGCCCGAACAGGAGCATCGCCGCCTCCGCGCCGACGCCCAAGAACGCCACGGCGCCGCCGTCACCGACGGCCTCTTCATGAGCAGCCGCGACGGTCTTGAATTCAACATCTGGCCCGAGGCATTCATCCGCCCGGGACTGCGCCCGCAGGACAACTGGACCTACGGCGACAACTACCAGAACTGGGGCCTTGTCACCACCCGCTCCCTGTTCGCCGGCGCGCCCGACGAGCTTTCGATGTACGCCAGCGAAGGTTATTGGCGCGGGCCGGGAGTGAGCCAGCGCCGCTACACCCTCCGCGTGGACGGCTTCGTTTCGCTTCATGCTCCCCCCAGCGGCGGCGCGATGATCACAAAACCCATCAGGTTCCGCGGCAACAACCTGGAACTGAACTTCTCCGCCTCGGCCGCAGGCAGCGTACGCGTGGAGATGCTGCACGGGCAGGTCGATAAGGCCATAGATGGTTTTGGCCTGGAGGACTGTGTCGAGCTTCTGGGGGACGACCTCGACCGGACCGTGCGCTGGACACAGGGCGCCGATGTCAGCAATTTCAGCGGTGAAATCGTGCGCCTGCGCTTCGTGCTGCACGATGCCGACGTCTACGCCTTCCGCTTTGTGGAGTAGGACGGGAACCGGCTGATGCCTGCCATCCTGTCCGCAGCGCCGCCAGGGAGACATCGATGAAAATTCGACCCTTTCGACCGTCAGATCTGGAAACGCTGAAGACCATCACCGCCATCTGTTTTGACGGCGTTTCCATCGACCAGAACATCGAGCAGCTGCACGGGCTTATCCACGGCAAGGATTGGCGCTGGCGCAAGAAGCGCCACATCGACGACGATGCCGCAATCAACGCAGCAGGCATCCTCGTCGCTGAAGTGGATGGACAGATCGTCGGCTACATCAGCACACGAGTCGATCCGGCCACCCGCATCGGCGGAATCCCCAACTTTGCCGTCCTGCCCGCATTCCAGCAGCGTGGCATCGGCCGCCGCCTGCTCGAAGAGGCTGTCGCCTACCTCGCAGCCGAAGGCATGACCTACGCCCGCATCGAGACTCTGGACCAAAACGACGTCGGCGCAAACTTCTACCCCGACTTCGGCTTCAAGGAAGTAGCCCGTCAGATCAACTACATCATGCCCATCACCGCAGACGACCCATAAACGCCGCCCTACGCAAAACGTAATACCCAATGCAGTCCCAGGAGCTTACAAATGTCAAGAGCCAAAGTAAGAGTCGGTATCGTCGGCGCAGGACCAATCGGTGGGCTGGGCCACAGGCCGTTTTCCCATGCCGCCGGCTACCGGCGCTGCGAGGACGTTGATCTGGTCGCAATTGCCGACATAGACCCGCAGCGACTCCAGCAGTTTGGCGACGAATGGGAGATCGCGCCCGAACACCGCTATCCCACCGCCGTCGATATGTACCAGAAGGCCCGTCTCGACATCGCAGATGTCACGACCAACACGCTCTACCATCACCATCCGGTCATCGAGGCCGCTGAGGCCGGCATCAAAGTGATCATGGTCGAGAAGCCGCTCGCCACCAGCGTGGCCTGGGGACGCAAAATGGTAGCGGCCTGCGACAGCAGCGGCTCTCGCCTCATCACCGAGCATACGCGCCGCTTCCTCCCCCACTACCAGCGCTTGAAGCGCATGATCGACGACGGCGCGATCGGCCGCGTCAAGACCATCACCTACGAAGGCTGCCGGCCGCTCCTTACAAATGGCACCCACACCGTCGACTATGCCTTCTACTTCACGTCGGCGCAGCCGCAACTCGTTTCCGGTTATCTGAACGAGGAAAGCGTGGCCGATCCGGGCGGCGGCGGCATGATCGCCTGCGCAGATGGCATTGTCATCTTCATCGACTGCATCGCCGAGCGCAAGGAGGCTCTGGGGTACACCTCAATCGCCGGCACCGAAGGCCGTGTCCATTTCAGCGAGCGCCGCGGCCTGTGGGAATACGGCCCCCTTGTCGAAGCCGACGAGGGCTATGGAACCCGCTACGATTTCGAGCCCATCCCCGACATGCCGGCCGAGTTCACACTCGACGACTACTTCTATTCCGCTACCCGCGAGAGCGTAGACTGTCTGCTCGAAGATAGGGAAAGTGTATCGACAGGCCGCGATGGCCTCAAGTCGCTCGAAGTCATCACCGCCATCCACATCTCCCACAAGACAGGCACACAGGTGCGTCTGCCCCTCGCCCCCGGCCTCGATGAACTCGAAATCCGTTCGACCGGCGAGTAACCAGCGGTGGCCGACCAATGTCAGGCAGCTTTATATCGCCACTGACCACTGACCACCGACCACTGACCACTGGAGTTCCCGATGCCAGCAAATTATCGGGCCGGAATCATCGGCCACACCGGACGCGGCAACTACGGTCACGGTCTGGATGTGGCCTTTCAAGGGTTGCCAAATGTTGAGGTCGTCGCCGTTGCCGACCCGGATGCAGAAGGACGCGCCGCCGCAGCCCAGCGTACCGGCGCCTCCCACAGCTTCGCCGACTATCACGCGATGCTGTCGCAGATGGAGTTGGACCTGGTCACCGTCTGTCCGCGCTGGGTTGACCAGCACGCGGAAATGGTAATCGCCTGCGCCGAGGCCGGGGTCAAGGGCATATTCTGCGAAAAGCCCTTCGCCCGCACTCTGGCCGAAGCCGATGCCATGCTCGCCGCCTGTGAACGTTACAACACCAGGATCGCCGTCGCCCACCGCCGCGCCAACCCCTACGAGCTGCATGCCAGGAAGCTGATCGACGACGGCCTCATCGGCGATGTGCAGATGGTCCGCCGCCACGGCAAAGCTGACCGCCGCGCCGGGGCCATGGATCTCATCGTCCTCGGCACCCATCTCCTCGACAATATCCGTTTCTTTGCTGGTTCCGAAGTGCTCTGGGCCCACGCCCACGTCACCCAGGATGGCCGCGAACTCTCTGCGGCCGATATCCATGAAGGGGACGAAGGCGTCGGCCTGATCGCCGGCAATGCCCTGGCCGCCTACTTCGTTTTCCAGAACGGTGTCACCGCCCATCTCGACTCCTGCCGCAGCGATGACACCGACACGCGCGAACGGGTCAACTGGCTCGGCCTCGAGATCCACGGCTCCGCCGGCATCCTCTCGTTGCGCACCGCGCCGCTGGGCGAACTCTACCACTACCCCTACCGCCTCTGGCTCCCCGGTGACCGAGACGGCTCCTGGGAACGCATCGCGCTCCCGGAATGGGATCTGAACGCAGACGGCCAGCCCCGCTCCGTTTCCGAAAAGTTCCAACTGAACAACCGCATCTTCGCCGAAGAACTGATCCGGGCCATCGAGGAAGATCGCCCGGTGACAGCCGTAACCAACGGCCATGATGCCCGCGCCGTCCTCGAGATGATCATGGCCATCCACGAATCGCAGCGGCTGCGCGGCCGCGTCGACTTCCCGCTCGAAAATCGGGAGAACCCCTACGCTCTCTGGCGAAAAGAGACGGAGTCTGAACTACAATGACCGGCAGCCAGTGAAGCGCTGCCGCCGCCACCAATGGCGGCCAACCTTAGCAAGCAAGAGGATAATATGTCCCTGACCAATCAATCAAGTGACAAGACTTACCGGGCCGGCATCATCGGGTTGACCGGTATCGGCCAGTCGCCGCCGCGCTACAACCTCTGGGCGACGCGCCACCCCCAGCCGCACTCGCACGCGGCCGCCTACGCCGCACATCCCCGCGTGGAAGTAGTGGCCGTCTGTGAACTGGTGCCCGAGTTGTTGACCCAATATGACAAGAATTGGGGCGCAGCCGCGCACTATTCCGACTACCGCGCCATGCTGGCTAAGGAGAATCTCGATATCCTGAGCGTCGTCACCTCCGACCACCTCCACGATCAAATGGTCGTCGACGCCGCAGAGGCCGGCGTCCCCGCCATCTACTGCGAAAAGCCCTTGGCCACCACCCTGGCCGACGCCGACCGCATGTTGGCCGCGGTCGAGAAGAGCGGTGCAAAAATGTGCGTCAACCATGGCCGGCGCTGGGATCCCTTCTGGCGGCAGGCCCTTGCCATCATCGAAGACGGACGCATCGGCTCCCTCACCCGCATAAACGCCCATCTGGGCGGCGAGCGGGCCATGCTCTTCCGCAACGGCACCCACCTGGTCGACACTGTCTGCATGTACGCCGACGCGCCGCCCGACTGGCTGATCGGCAGTATGGAAGAGGGCTCTGAGGACCGCACCGAATACCTTGGCGACGGCGGCCACGACCCCAAGACCGATCCCGGCGCCTCGGCCTATCTCCACTTCACCAACGGCGTACGCGCCCACATCGAAGTCTCGCAGAGGACCTTAGTCAATTTCGAACTGGACCTCCTCTGTACCAAGGGCCGCATTCGCATCAGCAACACCGAAGCCGTTGTCTACCTGACATCGGAGGAGCATCCGCACGAGGTGACCAGCCGCCAGATTGGCGGAACCGTCGACTACGGCAGCGGCATGGTCAACGCCGTCGACGAACTGATTCAGTTGATGGAAAATGGGGGCGAAAGTATTTCCAGTGGCCGGCGGGCACAGCACAGCCTGGAAATCATGATCGCGATCATGCGCTCCCAGGCCAAAGGCGTGGAAAAGATCCACTGGCCTCTAGCGCGGGACTGAAGCGGTTAGGGGTCATTGACATTTTGAGAAGACGATTCAAAATGTGACAAATACAGGACGCCTGCGGGCAGAATCGGGCCGCTTCTCGCCTGATTCTCGTGTTCTACGACCATGATCTGCAGCGACCACAAATGACGTTCTTCGCGGCCCTGCGTAGATAGGGCACGCTCTGATCTTGCAAATCTCAGTTCAGACAAACGTCAACGAACACTATCCACTATCCACTATCCCCTGCCCTCCCCCACTTCCTCGGCAAAAGCGCGCGCCTGCGCCACCATGTCGACCTCAACCATCTGGTCCCAGGCCGACATCAGCCGCCGCGTAACCGGCCCCGGTTCGCCCGTACCGACGGCATGGCCGTTGAAGCGCGTCGCCGGCATAATCGTGAATGGCGTGGATGTGAAGAACGTTTCGTCCGCTGTCATAACGTCGTACGGCTCCAGATTGCACTCCCGGCACGGCAGCTCCAGCCGCTGTGCTAGTTCCAGTACCGACTGCCGCGTGACGCCCCGCAGGACGTTGCGCGGCTCCGGCGTGAGCAGGCCGCCATCCTTGACCACGAAAAAGTTCGACCCCGTGCCCTCTGTCAGGAATCCGTCCTCGTCCATCAGCAGGGCCCACGCCTGCGGGTCGATCTTCTGCGACTGTAAGTTGGCAATCTGGTAGTAGATGCGGCTGCGGTTCTTGATCTTGGGGTCGATCAGGCGCGAGGGTACCGAGCGCTGCGCCGGGATGACCGCATGGACGCCGCTCACATAGGCGTCGGCAAAGGCGGCCAGATGCCAGGTCAGCGGCCAGCAGTTGATCGTAACTGTCGGCTTCACGCCATCGGCGAAGACCGATTCGTATAACCCCATCGGCCCGCGCGAGACGTTGTGCACGATCTGGAAGTCCCTGCCGTCGGCGAAACAGGGCCGGTTCCTCTCGATTGTTTCCAGCGTCGCCGCCTCCATCCCGTCCGCTGTCAACCCGCAATCGATCTCCAGCGTCCGCAGCCCGACATAGAGCCGCTCGATATGGTCCCGCAGGCGAAACGGCTGGCCGTTGAACGTACGCGTCGTCTCAAATATCACGTCGCCGTACATCAGCGCAGAATCGAAGATGGATACGCCCGCCTCGCTCTCGGCCACGAACTTTCCGCTGACATACACTGTGCGTTGGCTTGTCATAGCCATTCTCCTCTGGCGTTTATCACTGACCACCGGTCGTTGAGATTGTCCTGTTGTGAGCAGACTGCATATGATTGTACACTTGACCATGAACTTCTGTCTATCATCGTAGCGCCAAAAGGAAAAGGATTTTCTCGTGACAAAGGGACAACGGTTGGTTCTCACCCCTGCCGGCCAAATCGAAATCGAAGAGTTCGAGGTACCGGCTCCTGCGCCCAATCAGCTACTTGTACGCACCCACCTCACCCAGGTTAGCGCCGGCTCCGAGATGAATGGCATCCGCCAACGCCGTACGGCCAGCCCCGCCGAGCAGGCCGCGTTTGCCCCTTCCGGGCTGGGCTACACCGCCATCGGCGTCGTTGAAGCCGCGGGCAGCGAGATCGACCAAGTCGCCGTCGGCGACCGCGTACTGTGCAGCGGCAACCATTCCACGCACTGGCTTGTGACACCCGATCTCAAGGCCAGCGATGTCGGCATACGCCAACAGTACAACGTGCAAAAGCTGCCTGATGACCTGTCCGACGTCGAAGTTGCCTTCTGCGTTCTCGGCGATATCGCTCTGCACGGCGTGCGCCGGGCGCAGATCCAGCTCGGTGAATCGGTCGCCGTCCACGGGCTGGGCGTTGTCGGGCTGATGGCGCTCCAACTCTGCCGCATCGTCGGCGCGCATCCTCTCATCGGCGTCGACTTGGTCGAGGAGCGGCTGGCTCTCGCCCGCCAACTCGGCGCCTCCCATCAGATCGATGCCGCCCGCCAGGATGTGGTCGCCGAAATCCACGCCCTCACCCAACTGCCCTGGCGCTGGCGCGGCGCCCTGCCAAGCATGTTGCCGGGTAGGGGCGCCGAGGTGCAACTTCACTGCACCTCCTACATTGGCAACTACCCCACCATGATCAAAGCCGCAGCCGATCGCGGCCGCATCATCCTCGTAGGGGCGACGATCGGCTCTGTGGCCATCGAATCCGACGAGCTCTTCCGCCGCGAAATCATCATGACAGGCTCCTACCAGGCAGGCATGAGCGACACCCATCCCTATTGGCCGTGGACACGCGTGCGCAACCAGCACGTCATCCTCGACCTCATCCGCCGCGGCGAGTTGCAGACTGAACCGCTCGTCAGCCACGTCGCGCCATACACCGAGGCGCCCCAACTGTTTGATCGCATGATGACCGGCCACGAAGGCTGGCTGAGCGTCTTCTTTACCTGGAATTGATAGCCCCGGCGGCCAGTAACTGCACTAGCCGTTGGCAACAAGCCACCAGCCACGGAGGCCCACATGATCGACTTTCCGCGTTCCTTCTTCACCTGGAAGACCTTCCCCTGGCAAGATGATCCCTACTACAAGTATGCCGGCGGATTCATCGGCAAGACAGGCGACGTACGCCATGTGCGCTTCAACCTTGAGTCCCGCTGTACGATCGCTGACGCCAATGGCGGCACGCTCGCTGAACTTTTCGTTGGCGCTCCCTGCCGCACCGAATATACTATCCCCCGGCAGAACTTTTTCCACCTTCCGAGCAGTGAATTTCGTATGGCCTTCAGCCGCTCGCATCGAATCCCAATAGCCCGGCGCCCCAGCAGCGAAGCCGAGCCGGTCTCCGCGCAGGAGCTCAGCGCGTCCTTTCAGGATCATGACATCAGCCTCAAGGAGTTCCCGCATCCGATCGAGTTGCGCGCCGGCGAGCAGTTGATCGAGGCCACCCTGGCCAATGCCCTGCTCAATGCCCGCTGCACCTACCGCGATCCACAAAGCGACCTGCACGTCACCGTCGAATATCCCGTTGATCTGATCAACGTCAATCGCGAGGATGCCGCCTTCCAGGTCTGCACCGGCCCATTGATCCTGCCCGACCTGGCTACTTGGAACGGCCGCGGGGTTGACCGCGTCTTCCTCGCCCAGGCCGCCTTCACCGCCTTCGACTACGTAGAGTTCATCCTGCGCCGAGAAGTGGCCGCGGCCCCTGAGGAACACGTCTGGCTCCACCAGGTAGAGGGCCGCGATCGGCTGGAACTGCACGATCCCGACAACAAGCCGCCGGGCTATCCACCACCGCGACCTTTGCCGACCGTCTATCACGAGGTGTGGGCGTTGCCAGCAGTTAACGTGGTCCTGCGTGCCCCAAATCTCTGAGCCAACCGCCAGCAGCTATTGCAGTAACTGACCACTGATCACTGGCTACCTGCCATTGCAGTTCCGAAAGGTGACAATCATGACCGACTCCGCCACTGTAAATTCCGAGCCGATCGATATCGGCACACGGCTTGAACCCTTAATCGACGACTTCCTGTTCGCGGAACTGGGCGACCGACTTGAGTTGCGCCTGCATCCGCCGGTCAAGCGGGAGGTGGTCTTGCAGACCGACGCGCCCTGGGAGGGCAACGCCTGTCTCTACCGCACCGTCTTCCAGGACGAGGACGGGCTAATTCGCATGTACTACGGCGCCTGGCAATACGATATGGGCGGCGGCCGGATGAACTACCCTCACCTCTACTATCTCTGTTATGCCGAAAGCAGCGACGGCAAGCGCTGGAACAAGCCGTCCCTCGGTCTGGTCCCGTTCGAGGGCAACCGCAACAACAACATCGTTCTCTCGCCCGAGAGCTTGGCTGGCATCGATCCCAGCGCTGGCGATACCGCCATATTCCGGGATGCCAACCCGGCCTGCCAGGAGGGGGCCGAGTACAAAGCGCTTGTTCCCGGCAAAACGCCGCGCGTGCTCTACGCCCTCCAATCGTCAGACGCCATCCACTTCTCGTTGATGCGGCGAGAGGACGAAGACATCCCGGAACCTGTCATAACCCAAGGCTACTTCGATTCCCTGAATCTGGCCTTCTGGGATGAATACCGGGGCGAGTACCGGGCCTACTTCCGTGACTTTGACGGCGGCGCGCCCCATGGCGTGCGCGGCATCAAAACCACGACCTCGTCCGATTTTCTGAACTGGTCCGAGCCAAAATGGCTCGACTACGGCGACAGCCCGGAGCAGGCGCTCTACACCAACCAGGTACGGCCTTACGCCCGCGCGCCCCACATCTTCTTCGGTTTTCCCATGCGCTACATCGATAGGGGCTGGGTAAGCCAGACCGACAACCTGCCCGGCCTGGAGCTGCGCCGCGCTCGCAGCGCAGCCCATCCCCGTTACGGCACCGTGGTCACAGACGGGCTCTTCATGTCCAGCCGCGACGGCGAAACTTTCAAGCGCTGGGGAGAGGCATACATCCGCCCCGGCCCCAATGTCGTCGACAGCTGGGTCTACAGCGACAACTGCATCGCCTGGGGAATGATCGAGACGGAGGCCGATTCGCCCGGCGCCCCGCCCGAACTCTCGCTCTACGTCATCGAAGGCTATTGGGCCGGCCGCAGCATGAACGTGCGCCGCTACACCACCCGCATCGACGGCTTCGTATCGCTGCATGCACCCTTGGCCGGCGGCTCCTGCCTGACCAAGCCGCTGATCTTCACCGGTCGCCGTCTCTTCCTCAACTACGCCACCTCCGCCGCCGGCAGCCTGCGCGTAGAGATCCAGGATCACGAGGGACGGCCTGTGCCCGGTTACTCCCTCGATGACAGTGAGGAGATCTTCGGCGACTCGATAAATCAAGTCGCGCACTGGGCCGGCGGCAGCGATCTCAGTTCACTGTCAGGCCGTCCCATCCGCATCCGCCTCGTCCTCAAAGACGCCGACCTGTACTCGATTCAGTTCCGCGAGTGACAGGCCGGCCTCTCTAGCCTTTTTCTGATGTCGCAGGCGGCCTTCGGGCCGTACCGGCGAGACTTGGACCAACTGTGAGGAGTCCTTTGGACCCTGCGCCGCAGTCAAACACGCGCTTCATTCCGACCGGCGCCAGCCAGATCAACGTGGCGCCGGTCAAGTCAGGAGACCATAATGCACATATCCGAACTGGACGTAACCAATCTGGAGCGGGGGTGTAAAAGCTCCTGCTGGCTGGACATCTCGCCGCGTGTGGAAGGCGGCTGGTGGCAATTACCCCTCCTGACCGTGACCGGAACCGAGCCTGGCCCCACTCTGGTGGTCTTCGCCGGCGTGCATGGCGACGAGTACGAGGGCGTCGAAGCCATTCCCCGCATCGCCGCACAGGTCAGCCCGTCGCAACTGCGCGGCACCCTGCTCATGGTCCCGGTCTGCAACATGGCGGCCTACGCCACCGCCACCCGCAACAGCCCCATCGACGGACTCAACCTGGCGCGCGTCTTTCCCGGTTCCGAGACCGGCACGCTGACCCAGCGCATCGCCCACTGGCTCACCCGCAAGTTCATCAGTGCAGCCGACTTCTTCATCGACCTGCACAGCTCCGGCATCGTCGGTGACATCCCCACCCTGGCCGGCTATCTCCATAGCGATGAAGACGTAGGCCTACGCTCCCTGGCCGCGGCCCGCGTCTTCGGCGCGCCCGTGCTGTGGGGACATCCACCGCCCATCCCGCCCGGCCGCACCATCTCCGCCGCCATCGATCTGGGAGTGCCCTGCCTCTACACCGAAGCCGCCGGCGCCGGCCGCGCCCGCCCCCAAGACGTAGACTGCTTCACGCGCGGCGTCCTCAACGTCATGCACCATCTGGACATGCTCGAAGGCCACCCGGCCGCCGTCCCGCCGCCAGAACACCTGGTGGGCGACGGCAACATGGATGAAGTCATGTCCGCCCCCCTCGCCGGCTATTTCCGCCCCCACGTCGAACTGTTGCAGGATGTCAGGACAGGTCAACTCGTCGGCGCCGTCCACGACCCACTCGGCAACCTCCTCGCCGAACTGCACGCAGAAAAGGACGGCATCGTCATCATGCGCCGTGGCCTCCATCGCGTACACAGCGGCGACGGCCTCATCCACCTCACTGGCCGCGCCGAAGAATAGCACAAAAAAAGTGGTTAGCAGCCGCTCCGGCCACTAACCACTAACCACTATCCCCTGCCGTCCGCTACCAACCCAGCGCGTACCCATCCCGCCGCGGGTCCGCGCCCCCCATGAACCCGCCGCTTTCAGGATCGACCAAGATGCCCTGCCCGCCGCCTACTCCGGCATTCCAGGGTCCCAGCCGGTTGAGATGGTGGCCCATCTGCGTCAACTCGAGCAGGACATCCTCCCCAATCCGCGTTTCGACATCCACCACCGTCCCCGGCGTCGTCGCCTTGACCCGCGCCGCTTCGATCGCGGCCTGTATGTTCATGTCATGATCGATGACGTTCATAATCATTTGCGGCGTCGTCTGCAGAATGCCGTAACTGCCCGGCGTCCCGATCAGGAAGCGCAGCCCCTGCTCATCCCACACCTGGACCGGCGACATGCACATTTCTGTTTTGAGGCCGGGCCCAACCACATTGGGGCTCTGCGGATCACTGTCCATCCAGTTAAGAAAATTGTTCAGCGCAATCCCCGTGCCCGGTATCACCACAGCCGACCCGAAACCTGCTCCCAGGCTCTGCGTCACCCCTACCGCGTTCCCGTCCGCGTCGATCGCGCTGAAGTGCGTTGTGCATTCACTGTGCATCCATTGACGCGGGTCCCCCGCCAGTACCTCGTCCTCCATCTTCACAGAGGTATAACGCTCGCCGCCGGAGGGGCGCGCCCGCGCACCGATTTCGGCGCGGCGTTGCGACGCGTACTCCTTCGACAGCAACCCGGCCGTCGGCGGGTTGTCGATACCGGCATACTCTGCTCTGTCGGCCTGGGCCATCTTGGCCGCCTCGATAAAGCGATGCAGCGTCGCCGCACGGTTGTGGCCCAACTCCGCCACGTCGAAGCCTTCCATTATGTTGAGCGTCTCCAGGTATTGGATCGCCTGGCACGGCGGCGGCGGCGCAAACACCCGGTAGCCCCGGTATGGTACCGAGATCGGTTCCTGCCACTCGACCGCAAAGTCCGTCAGATCCCTGTGAGTGATAAACCCACCGTTCTCTTCCATGTAACGAACCAGCCTGTCCGCAATCTCGCCCCGGTAGAAGACCTCTGCGCCGCCCTCGGCAATGGCGCGCATGCTCTTCGCCAGATCGGGCTGCGTCATTATTTCACCCGCAACCGGCGCACGGCCATGCGGGAGATAGGTCTCCGTGGTCGACGGATGGCGCAGCATCTCCGGCACATTGAAATCAATGAATTCAGCGTTGTTCACCGTCAACGGAAAGCCCTGCTCCGCATATTCAATCGCCGGCTGAAACACCGCGGCCGCGTCCATCGAGCCGTACCGCTCCAGCGCAGCCAGCCAGCCGCCGCAGGCCCCGGGAACCAGCGGCGAGCGCGGCCCCCGCGCGCGGCTCTCCGGATCGCCCACCTCTTCAAACGTTGCCCCATAGGGCGAGCGGCCCATATAGTCCAGAACCGTATGTTCCTGCTCACGGGCAGAGTAGATGTGCATGTACCCATCGCCGCCCAGTCCGGACATGTACGGTTCCACTACATTCAGCGCCGCGGCCACAGCCACCACCGCGTCAATGGCATTGCCGCCTTCCATCAGAATGCGCACGCCCGCGAGCGAAGCCAGTGGATGCGCCGACGCGATCATGCCCCGTCGCCCCGTGACCGTCGAGCGATGGACAATTCCCTTGGCAGAAAAGGACATCAGTTGTCTCCTTGAAACTCCAGTGTTTTGTTATCAGCGAAAAATGGAAGGCAACAGCTCTTGACGTCAGTCTATCCCGTTCTATTCCTCCCAGATCAACAGCACGCCCATCGCCTCCGACAGCCGTTCATACAGCAGGTCGAACGCGTCTTTGGCCTCCTGATAGGGGAACCGGTGGCTGATCAGCGGCCCGACGCGTATCCGCCCGGCCTGCATTAGCTCGATGGTCCGGTTCAGCAGGACTTCAGGCGGATCTTCACCGTAATAGCCTCCTATCAGACGCCTCCGCTGGATCTTGCTGGCGTCCAGCGGCAATGGCTGCCCGTGATAGAGACCGATCAAATGAAGCGTGCCCCCGTCGCACACCATTTGCTGAGCCTGCGCAAATGATTTCAGCCCCGGCGCGCCGCCGACACATTCGAACACGATATCCGCGCCCCGCCCGTCCGTCAGCTCCATCACCCGCTCCACCGGGTCCGTCTCCGTAACGTCGATCGCGTGGTCCGCACCGTATTCGAGGGCCAGCTGACAGCGCTTCGCAATCGCATCCACGACAACTATCTGCTCACAGAGATGCTGCCGTGCCCCCTGCAACACAAGATTGCCGACCAACCCCTGACCCATGATCACAAGTGTATGACCGGACCGGATCCCCGGTGACTGCGCCCAGGTGACACCGCTCTTTGCAAGCGGCAGAAAGGTCGCCTCCTCAAACGAAATGTCATCGGGCAGAGGCCACACGCGCGGCCCTACATTTGAGTCGATCGGTTGCACGACATACTGAGCATGCGGCGCCACCGCCATCACACGATCCCCCGGCTGGAACTGCTGCGACGCCTCGCTCCCCACTGCGTCAACCACGCCCGCCAGCGAGTAGCCCATGATGGCCGGATTTATCGCCTCTTCGTGCATATAGCGCCGCAGGATTTCCGATCCCCGGCTGATCAGGCTGACTTTACTCCGCACCCGCACCTCCTGCGGCCCAACAGGCGGTATCGGAACCTCTTCCAGAACGATGTTTCCAAATCCTTCGGGCTTGGTTACGCGTAACATGCTCCGCTCCTCGCTTTACCGGAAATCGACATTGTTTGAAAGGGGGCTGCACAGGAGTGCATCCCAGTTCTCCAAAGCAAAAGTCATACTAGCACCAAAGGGACTTTCCCGTAAACGCCTTTATTCC
The DNA here is from genome assembly GCA_965221345.1 of Caldilineaceae bacterium. Classification (GTDB taxonomy): domain Bacteria; phylum Chloroflexota; class Anaerolineae; order Caldilineales; family Caldilineaceae; genus Bin5. The sequence continues at coordinate 349,139 of CBDCSD010000002.1, read as the reverse complement.
ATCCCTCCGCTAGCACCCCTTGTGGGTGCCCTTGCACTCACCCCCATTATCGACTGCACTATCCGCTCCGACAGGGATTGCGAACTGGAGAACACGTATAGTAGAGTAGTCATTAAGCAAACGCGATTCACACTGGCCGGAGGCCAACCCCTTGCGCCGTCCCAATTTCCTCATCATCTACACCGACCAACAACGCTGGGATGCCTTGGGCGCAAACGGCAATCAAGATATCCACACGCCCCACCTCGACAGACTGACAAGCCAGAGCGTCAACTTCGACCACTGTTTCGTACAGAACCCCGTCTGTATGCCCAGCCGCCTCAGCTTTCTAACCGGGCAGTATCCCTCCACCCTCGGCGTCACCCATATGGGCGTACCCGTGCCGGAAGATACGGTCACGCTGCCCCGCCTGCTTGCTCCCTACGGCTACCGCTCTGCCAACATCGGCAAACTTCATTTCCAGCCCCACGCCAACCGTGATCACCGTACCTGGCACCCGCCCTACGGCTTCGATCATCTGGAGATCTCCGACGAACCGGGCTCCTATGAAGATGCCTACCGCGCCTGGGTACGGCGCCGTGCGCCCGACCAGCTTCCCCATGTCAGTCTCGGCCAGGCCCCGATGGCCGAAGTATGGCAGGAGACCCTGGGCATCGAGGATGGCATCGAACACCCGGCCGAACGCTATCCCAAACGGCCACTGGCCTCCCGCTGTCGCGATGACATGACCCACACCGCCTTCGTCGCCGAACAGTCGATCGAATTCATGCGCCAACAGGCCCAGACCGGCCAACCCTTTCTCTGCATCGCCGGCATCTATTCCCCTCATGCTCCCTGGGTGGCGCCGCAACAATACTTCGACCTCTACGATCCCGCCGCCCTCCCGCTTCCCTCCTTCCCTCCGGAAGTAGAGGCGCAACGCGGGCCGCACAACTATTCCGACGACGAACTGCGACTGGCCCGCCAGGGCTACTACGGCCAGATCAGCGAGGTGGACCATCACGTCGGCCGTCTGCTCAGTTCGCTCGATGAACTGGGCATCTCAGACGAGACCGTCGTCATCTTCACCTCCGATCATGGCGAATGGCTGGGTGAGCATCTGCGCTACGGCAAAGGCTACCCTGCCCACGACCAGTGCAGTCGCGTCCCCCTTCTCATTCGGCCGGCGGACGAAACCGTCCCCGCCCGCACCGATACCGGCCTCACCGAGGCGTTGGACGTGTTGCCCACCATCCTCGACTTGGCCGCGATCCAGATTCCGCCCCACTTGCAGGGCTGCTCGCTGTTGCCCCGAATGCACCACGACGACGCGCCCGGCGCAACCTCCGCCCTCACCGAGCACACCGGCTGGAAATCATTGCGCACCGAACGCTTTCGCTACCTTCTCCACGCCGACGGCGCCGAGCAGCTCTACGATCTGTCAGCCGAGTGGGGCGACTACCGTGACCTGGCCGCCGACTCCGCCTACGCCGCCGACCTCGCCGCTGTGCGTCACGAACTGGGCCACAAGCTGCTGGCCGCAGAGAGGCCGCTGCCGCGCGCCTGGCCCTACTGACGAGTCTATTTCAGGAGAAAATATGTCCTGCCAAAGTCCAAGCCAGGTCCGCCAGCCCGCTAACAAAGCGATTCCCCATCGCCCCGGCACCCAGCCCTATCCCATCTGCCGCATCAGCGATCTGCCCCCCGGCGAACGCAAAATCGTCGAAGTGCGCCGCCGCTCCATCGGCGTCTTCAACGTCCATGGCGAATACTACGCCCTGCGCAGCCTCTGCCCCCACCAGGGCGCCCCCCTCTGTCGCGGTACCATCACCGGCACCGCCCGCTCCACCAACCCCGGCGAGATCATCTGGGAACGGGACGGCCAAATCCTGCGCTGCCCCTGGCACGGCTGGGAATTCGATATTGCCAGCGGCCGCTCGGTCTTCAATCCCCACCGGCTGCGCGTCCGCACCTACGATGTCACGGTAGAGCAGCCCGCGCACGAAGAGGAAGATCCTTCGGTCGAAAGTTTCGACGTGACTGTCGAGGACGGTTGGGTGGTGCTGCACGCCTAGCGCCATCAACACGCCTAGCGCCATCAATTGGAAGGCACTCCAGACGATGCATAACTTCCCTGAGCAACGAAAAGGACCGGCGGTCAACCTCGCTTCAGCCTTCTGTAGCGCTGCCGAATTTCTTGGCGAAGCGAAAATAGGGGGATCAAGGCTGGGACTGTGTTGCTCTTTGCTGCCCTGTTTGCTGCCTTGGTTGCCTCCATCCGTTTCGACACTCCCTTGTTCGTGTATCTTTTCATCTTCGGGACAATTCCAGCACAGATCGCGCATATCCTGATCTGCAAAAGAAAAGGTCTTGGCGATTACCTCTTAGAGATTGGTCTCAGATATGCGGGTCTTGGTGTTGGGTGGTGGATCGCCCACGCCTTTTTCGACTACAATTCCTTCTTGGGCGTTTTTCCTATAATGATTGGGCCCTTCGTAGGCGATGGCCTGCATGCCCTGATCCGCAAATGGCATCGCAGGGCTTAGCGCAACCCGAATGCCTCATCGCCCTCGACCGTCATCGTTCAGTGCACTAAGAGACGCTCTGAAACTCGCGCTCTGTCCCTGCAAAAACACCCCGGTTCGACAAGAGTACATTTCCGATGATACGAAATTTCGCACTACAAATAAATCGTAATTGGAAGCAATGCCCCGCCAAGCCCGCTCTATACTTAGGGATGTTCGGAAGTATTGGTATCGCGGTGTTGATTCACGATGCCTTCTTTTCCGGATCCGGAGATCGGCTGAGATTCATCTTCGTGTTCATTGCGGTAATGGCAACCACATACGCGCATAACCTGATCTACAGGCGAGAAATGCTGCGAAGTCTTCGTGAAGAACTCCTCTCGCTGGCAATCGCTGCTGCAGGATTCGGTGCTGGGATATGGATATCATTTGCCTATTTGGACGCCGACTCTCGCCTGAGCGCTCTTCCCATTTTTGTTGGGCTTTTCGTCGCGTCGGGAGCTGATGCCCTGATCCGCAAGAGGTTTCGCAAAGCATAGCAGTTGCCCCGCGCCCTTGGTATGCCCAAAGATGAGGACAGGGATCTAGAGGAACGAGGAGATAGCCAATACCTCTCACGCATCATCAAATACTCTTTGGTCCAAGCCACAGAAAGAAAGGGAGGTACTTCAAATGATGGATAATCTTCTGGAAAGATGGCGGAAAATACCCTACTTGCGCTCGCTACTCATTTGGACTCTCGGTATTCTTCTTATCGGGGATTGGATAGGCGCTCCCTATTTCCAATCCGACTATCGGCTGCGATTTGCCTTTATATTGATCGCGACATCCGCAATTTCATTCGCGCATCAGTTGATCTACAAACGGCAAAATCTGCGAGACCTACTCGTTTCGCTGGCAATCATGGCTCCAGCGGTCGTTATAGGCATGTGGTTATCCTTTGCCCTTTTCGACTCCAAAGCTGCCCTGGGGTTCCTTCCCCAGTTTGGTGGGATTATTGTCGGGATCGGCGTGTATGCCTTTGTCCGCAGAAAGTTTCTCACCCCATAGCGCTTTCGCCGCGCTCCGAGTCTTCCCATGATGGCAACACGGACCTTTGCAATGGGGATTATATACTTTAGTCACATAAGTGCCCTTTCTAAAGGGAATTATATGCAAAAGTAGGCAGAGCCTAAAACTTCTAGGCTTCTGAGGGTTTTGGCGTGTTGCGATATTTCGAATCACACGTCGTTTCGATCCCTCCTCTCCTTAGAATCGCGTATTGAACAGAAAGGGCATCTCCCCCTCAAATTTTGAGAACGTTCCGCTCTGGATTGCGTTGGCGAGATACGCAGCAATGTCCTCGACAACCAACGATTTTCCCCTTCCGAGTCGATAGTTGCTTCCGTCTTTGTGCAAATTTACCCCAATTCTGCTGGCGTCGCCTGATTGTCCAGAACTCGGTCGGATGCTGCCACATCGGAAAACACTCCACCGTCCGTACCCCGATGTCAGAAGAAACATCGCCTCGTCGTGATTGTCGCGCAGCGCGGCGTTCATCTTGTTTATCAGCTTTGTCATCGCCTTCTGGATAAAGCTGATATTGCCATCATACCCCGCAAAATACTCTGGCCCACAAAAGGCACCGATATGTGGTTTTTTTTCGTCATGGGAAACAATTTCCACAATTTCTCTCGTCAACGATGAAACGACACCGCCCCATTCGCGATTGATTCGAGACCAAGGCACCTTGGAGATGGGCTTGGAGGCAGCGTTGAATATGTAATCGCAAGCCATCACCCTTTGCGCCATAGATGGGTCTGCGACAGCATTTTCAGCAAACAGGTCCAGTTCGACAATGGATAATTTCTCCAGATCGTCTATTCCTTGCGCATTGAGCATTCTTTGAAACTTATCGGTGTCGCGTACCACAGCCAGCACCCTGCAACCTGCTTGTAATAGGTGAAAGGTCAACTCGAATCCGATACATCCGGTCGCCCCAAGAATGCAGACATTATTTGAGAAGGTCGTCGTGGAGTTCATGATCATCCTTTCAGTTCTTGACCTGTGCAAAACTTAGTGAACTCGTTTCCAGACTAAGCCCAAACCAAAACCCCGCGTTTGAGAACCTTGTCTACTTTCGCATATAATTCCCTAATTATAGCCTAAAATGTCAAGGGCCAATGTGACTAAAGGTAACTACTCAGCCATGTCTATAGAAGGGACTAAAGTATATAATCCCCTTTGCAATCTGGCCCGCCCCTCCCCACACAAAAGAAATCGCTATCATTACATCTATTCTGTAACTACTCAGCCACCGCCATGCGCAACCCAGAGTGAGGCGAGCAGAGGCGTTTCCCACTCGTTTCCCCTCATTCCTCGCTTTTGGGCGGTCGGGCCTGCGGCCCTCCCTTGTGCGGGGGGAGTCCCCCCGCAACGCCCCCCTTCAAAACCCGACCGATCCGTGAATAGTGAATGGTGGCTAGTACCCCCGCTCGTACGCGACAGTCCCCGACTCCCTATCCCCTATCCCCCGCAGTTCCCCTGCCCTTCCCCCTATCCCCTGCAGTTCCCCTTTCCTGAGAAACACGCTCAGCGGTTAGGATGCCAGGGCAATTGCATCAAATAGGGACAAACCCACGTGAGCCTGCCTGAATCGGTAGGGGCACCCCTTCTGGGCGCCCTTCGCGGGCTATTGTGGCGTCCGAACTTAGATGCAATTGCCCTGTTCTCCCTGCCCCTCCGTGGACAAAAAGGGTCTAAGATGTTCTCCGTGCCCCTCCGCTGCCCTCCGTGGACAAAAAGGGTCTAAGATGTTCTCCGTGCCCCTCCGCTGCCCTCCGTGGACAAAAAGGGTCTAAGATGTCCTCCGCGCCCCTCCGTGGACAAAAAAAGGTTTTCTTCGCGCCCCTTCGCGCCCCTTCGCGGACAAAAAAGGTGTTCTTCCTGCCCCTTCGCGGGCTATTGTGGCGTCCCAATTAAGATGCGTTTGCCCTGGTTAGGATGCAGAGTCGCTTCAGTCGGTGTACAATAAGGTGAATACATCCCTGCTCAGCCGGCTGTCCGCCGCAAAGCGGTCCTGCGCCCCGAGCTACCTGTGCTGCGTTCCAGTACACGCACACAGCCCCAGAAAGCAACGCCGCCTTCACAGCCCACAATTCACCCCACACAAGGAGCAACCATGGCCGACCCCATCATCACCAAAATCGAAACCCATACCTACGAGTACGAAACGGAGAATCTCGGCAAAGACTACAACGGCTTCAATACTGTCTATGAACCGGGCAACCGCATGAAAAGCCAGGGCAATGTCCTGCGCATCGAGACCGGCCAAGGCATCGTCGGCGAGTACGCCGGCGGCGGTGGCGCCGAATTCTCGACCATCCCCACCTTTGCCCACTTTCTGATCGGCCGCAGCGCCCTCCAGCGCGAGCTGATCTACACCGAAGTCAGACGCGCCCTGCGCCAGGTCGCCCGTATCGGTTATGCGCCTATCGACATCGCCCTCTGGGACATCGCCGGCAAGCTCTACGACCAGCCTGTCTACAAACTGCTGGGCGGCTACAAGGACAGCGTCCCCTGCTATGCCAGCACCTACCACGGCGACCACCAGCCCGACGGCCTCTCTACCCCCGAGGCCTTCGCCGATTTCGCCGAACAGTGCCTCGACCTGGGCTATCCCGCCTTCAAAATCCACGGCTGGGGCCGCGCGCCCGTCAGCCAGGAAGTCGCCAACGTCCACGCCGTCGGCAAACGGGTCGGCGACAAGATGGACCTCATGCTCGACCCCGCCTGCGAGCTGATGACCTTCGGCGATGCCGTCAAAGTCGGCTGGGCCTGCGACGAAAATCGCTTCTTCTGGTACGAAGACCCCTATCGCGACGGCGGCATCTCCCAATTCGCCCACCGCAAGCTGCGCCAACTGATCAATACGCCCATCCTGCAAACCGAGCATGTCCGTTCGCTGGAGCCGCACATCGACTTCGCACTCGCCGACGCCACCGACTACGTGCGCGGCGATGTCGGCTACGACGGCATCACCGGCGTAACCAAGCTGGCCCATGCCTGCGAAGCCCTGGGAATCGATCTCGAATTCCACGGCCCCGGCCCGGCCCAGCGCCAGTGCATGGCCGCCATCCGCAACACAAACTACTACGAGATGGGCCTGCTCCACCCCAAAGCGCCCGCCAGCCACGATCCAAATCTCTACATCGACTACCGCGATGACCTCGAGGCCATCGACGCCAACGGCCACGTTTCCATCCCGCAAGGGCCGGGACTGGGCGTTGACATCAACTGGGATTGGGTAGAGCGAAACCGCGTGTCAGTGGTAGAATACGGCAACTGACATTGCGCCTCACTTAATTCGTTAGTGAACCCATGATTTCATAAATGCGCGGCCGAAACGCCTGCGATTCCTGGAGGAGCCTCTATGACTCTCGCCACCACCCAACTCTCGACCACCCAGCTACTGTCCGCGCTGGAAGGCGTGACCGCCATCCCCTGCGCTCCCTACCGCGCCGGCAGCATCGATTACGACGCCCACCTGAAAAACATCCGCTACCTGATGCAGACCAACAGCCTGAGCGACAACCGCCCCCGCGTCCTTTCCATCGCCGGCACCAGCCCCATTCACCAAATGAACCGCGCCGAGCAGGTCCGCCTGGTCGACATCACAACACGCGCCATGGGCGATGAAGGCGTCTACGTGGCCGGTGTGATGCCCAGTCCGCTCTCCGACGCCAAAGACCTCATAGGCGAACTCGCCGGCCTCCAGCGTCCTCCCGACGCCTATCTGATCATGCCCCTCGCCGGTGTCTACGACCCGGACGGCATGTACAACGAGTTCATGGCCTTCGGCGAGGAGATGGACGACCGCTTCAGCGCCCGTCTCATCTACTACTTCAAAGACAGCCGCGACCTGTCGCAAATGGGCAGGCTCTTCCGCGATTCCGAAGCCTTCGTCGGCGTGAAAGTCGGTACCGGCGAAGCCGACGTAGAGCCGCTCGTCCGAGCCATCGGCGACAACGGCCTCGTCATCTGGGGCATCGGCGACCGCTGCACCCGCGCCTCCCAACTCGGAACCAAGGGCCACACCTCCGGCATCGCCGTCGCCTACTCCAAAGCCTCCGACGCCATCAACAACGCCCAGCGCGCCGGCGACCATGCCGAGTCCCAGCGCGTCGAGGACGCCATCTCTGCCCTCGAGGAGCTTCGTTTCCGCGACGGCCGCCGCTACAACTATTCGGCCGTCATCTCCGCCATGGCCCAGAGCGGCTTCGACGACATCGACGGCGGCGAAGGCGCACCCTTCAACCCACCGGTCCCCGCCGAGATCAGCCGCAAAGTGCAGGCTGCGATCGCCGGCCTGGCGCAATACCACTAAAGCCTGGAGTCCCGCAATGGCATCCCAATCCCACGGCAGCCCGGACGCGCCGTCCGTCCTTCTAATCTCCACCGACCACTGGCCCGCCTACCTGATGGGCGGGGCCGGGCATCCCGCAATCCGCACCCCGACCCTGGACAGCCTCGCCGGCGCCGGCGTCCGCTACACCAACGCCTATGCCGAGTGCCCTGTCTGCATTCCTGCCCGCCGCACCCTGATGACCGGCGCCACCACCCGCACGCACGGGGATCGCGTCTTCAAGGTGCAGGAGCCAATGCCGCAACTGCCGACCGTGGCCCAAACCTTCCGCGACGCCGGCTATCAAGCCTACGCCGTCGGCAAGCTGCATATCTTTCCCCAGCGCGATCGCATCGGCTTCGACGACGTCATCCTCGCCGAGGAGGGCCGCCCCATCCTCGGCGCCATCGACGACTACGAGCTCTGGCTGGGGGAAGAGGGCCATCCCGGCCGCTCCTTCGCCCACGGCATGAGCAACAACGAGTACAGCTACCGCCCCTGGCACCTCTCGGAAGAAACCCATGTCACTAACTGGGCTACCGACCAGATGTGCAGGATGATCCGCCGCCGTGACCCAACCCGGCCCGGCTTCTGGTTCCTCTCCTACTGCCATCCCCACCCGCCGCTCGTGCCGCTCGAGTGGTATTACAATTTCTACCGGGACGTCGACATTCCACTCCCCTTCCGGGGCTCGTGGTCGCAGGACTTCGACGAACTGCCTTACGCATTGCAGATGATCCAGACGCGTTACGGCAGCACCTTCAGTGACGAGGAACTACGCGGCATCCACTGTGCCTTCTACGCGCTCTGTACCCATATCGACCACCAGTTGCGGCGCGTCATAGGCACCCTGCGCGAGGAGAAGCTGCTGGACAACACCATCATCTGCTTCACCAGCGACCACGGCGATATGCTCGGCCACCATGGCCTCTGGGCCAAGCGCCTCTACTACGAGCAATCCGCCAACATCCCCATGCTGCTCCTCGGCCCCGCCGGCGATCTACGCACGCCCGCCGGCAGCCAGGATGACCGCCTCGTCGGCTGGCAGGATGTCATGCCAACCCTGCTCGACCTCGCCGGCATCCCGGTCCCTGATAGCGTCGAGGGGATATCGATGGTCGGGGAGGAGAGGCGCCCCTATCTCTTCGGCGAAGTGGGCGAAGGGCCCATGGCCGCCCGCATGATCCGGCAGGGCCAGTACAAGCTGATCTACTACCCCACCGGCAACCATTTCCACCTCTTCGATCTGGACGCCGATCCCCAGGAGATGCACGACCTGAGCGCGGCCGAGAGTCACGCCTCCCTGCGCCAACAGATGACCACGCTACTGGTTGATGAACTCTATGGCAATGATCAGGATTGGCTGCAGGACGGCAATCTGGTCGGCCTGCCCGACCAGGAGTGGCAGCCGGTCGAGAACCGGGAACTCTCAGGCCAGCGCGGTCTGCACTGGCCGCCGCCGCCGTTGGACCTGTCCGGCCGCCAAGTGGGGATGCCAGGGTGACGGTTGGGGAGCAGTTATGACGGCTCCCGGCCTGTCTCCTCGCAGTAGGCCAGGTAGTCGTCGACAGCCTCGTGGAAGGCGGCTCTTAACTCCTCGACCGACGATCCCTCAAAGTAGACGTCGTCGTAGGTGCCAAGAAAGTGGCCATGGAAAATGCGGTCACGACCGTCGAAGCGAATGTCGGCTGCGTATCCCTTATAATGCATTGTCCTTGCCCGGTTCCGTGATGACTTGGCGGATGTTTGCGCAAGCTGGACGAGTTCTCTTGTCGTCGGAGGCTCGCGCTGTAGGTGGTTTCTCAGCGCAGATGCCACGAAAAGCCTAAATGCTAATGTGGATCACGCTGAGATTCCAATAAGTATAGTCATCCTCATCACACAATTCATTTTAATTATTGTGCAGGACAGAAAGGGACCCATTCCGTGTCTTCACCAAAACGCCGCTATGCACTCGTCGGCACAGGCGGGCGCGCCAGAATGTACATTCACGCCATCCTCGGCGACTTTGCCCAGTGGAATGAACTGGTCGCGCTCTGCGACCTCAGCCAGACCCGCATGGACTGGTACAACCAGCAGATTAAAGCGCGCTCTGGCAAGGGGCCGCTGCCCACCTACCATGCCGACGACTTCGACCGCATGATCGCCGAGACCAAACCGGACGTCGTCATCGTCACCACCATGGACGCCACCCACCACCAGTACATCTGCCGCGCCATGGAACTGGGCTGCGACGCCATCACCGAAAAACCGATGACCACCGACGACGCCAAAGCCCGTCAGATCTTCGAAACGATCGAGAAGACGGGCCGCTCCCTGCGCGTTACCTTCAACTACCGCTACGCGCCGCTGGCGACTGCGGCGCGCGAACTGATCATGCAGGGAGTAGTGGGACGCCCCCGCCATGTCGACTTCTCCTGGGTGCTGGACACACGCCATGGCGCCGACTACTTCCGCCGCTGGCACCGTGAAAAAGACAAGTCCGGCGGCCTGCTCGTGCATAAGGCTACCCACCACTTCGACCTGATTAACTGGTGGATCGACTCCATCCCCCAGACCGTCTACGCCCAGGGCGATCTGCTATTCTACGGCCGCGAAAACGCCGCCGCCCGCGGCGAAACCTACAGCTACGACCGCTACACCGGCGAGGAGGCTGCCGCCGACGATCCTTTCGCCCTGCGCCTCGATTCCGACGAGACCCTCCAGAACCTCTACCTGAACGCCGAGGCCGACAGCGGCTACCTGCGCGATCGCAACGTTTTTGGCGACAACATCACCGCCGAGGACACGATGAGCGTCACCGCCCGCTATCGCAACGGCATCATCCTCAGCTACTCCCTGCTCGCCTACAGCCCCTGGGAGGGCTACCGCGCCGCCGTCACCGGCGACCGCGGCCGCATCGAAGTCGAGGCAATCGAGGCCGTCGGCCGCACTTCCGTGGCCGGCCAGGAGGAAACGCTGCCCGACACCGGCAGCCAGCTGCGCGACTTCGGCGGTAAGCATATCTATGTATTCCCCATGCACGGCGCGCCCTACGAGGTAGAGGTCCCCGAAGGAGTGGGCGGGCACGGCGGCGGCGACCGCGTGATGCTGGAGCAAATCTTCCACCCCGATCCCCCGGACGATCCCTTTGCCCGCGCCGCCACCCACATTGACGGCGCCGCCTCCATCCTGATGGGCATCGCCGCCAACCACTCCATCGCCACCGGTCAGCCCATCACCGTCGATGACCTGTTGAAACTGAGCAACGACCAGGCCTGAGCGTCTCCCATATTCATGGTAAAACGCGCAGGATCAGAAAAGGAGAGCATCCATTGAGTGATTTTTCCGGACAAAACGTCCTCGTAACCGGCTCCAGCAGCGGCTTTGGCGAGGCGATCGCGCTACAATTTGCGCAGGCCGGCGCACATGTTGTGTTGCTTGCCCGCCGCGAGGAAGTGCTACGCGCCCTTGCGCAACGTATCGAGAAGGACGGTGGCCGTGCCCTCGTCTGCCCTTGCGACGTCGGCGACGAAGCCCAGATCCGCGCCGCCGTCGAAAAGATCGACGCCGAGCTCGGCCCCATCCATGTGCTGGTCAATAACGCCGGCACCAACGTCACCAACCGCAGCATCGACGCCACCACCTCCGACGACTGGCGCGTCGTCGCCGATGTCAATCTCGTCAGCGCCTATCTCTTCACCAACCTGCTCATGCCGCAAATGAAAGCGCGCGGCGCCGGCACCATCATCAACATCGGCTCGCGCGCCGCCAACTATCCCAGTCTTCTGTCCGGCGTCGCCTACAGCAGCGCCAAGCTGGGCATGCAAGCCCTCAACCGCGTCACCAACGAGGAAGGCAACCCGCACGGCGTGCGCGCCTGTATCATAAACCCGGGCGTCACCGCCACCCCCCTCCTCGACCGCCGGCCCAGCCCGCCCCCCCAGGAATCGCGCAAGCTGATGATGCAGGCCGAGGACATCGCCGCCACCGTCCTCTACGCCGCCGCCCTCCCCCTGCGCGCCAACGCCGAACGTATCGATCTCTACCCCACCAATACGGAGGTGAGCTGACATAGCCAGGAAGCTCGCAAACGTACCGCCTGCCATCGCCGCCATCGCCCCCGATGGTCAACTCACCCCGGCCCAAAGACGCCGCTTTCTCATATCGATCTCCCTGCGGCGTCAGCAACCCGGGACCGGCAGCGCGCCCCAATTCCTCCGCGAACGCTCGGCAGACTACGCTTGGCCAGACTTGCGATCCATTCTGAAGGGGATCCGTTGGGCGGTCGTCGGCGCAGTCGCGACCCGCGCCTACATGCCTGAACGCATGACTAGGGATTTTGACATCCTCGTTCACCACCTGGACGGGGACGCCGCGCTTGCGCGCCTGAATGAGGCCGGCTACCATCTAGCCTCGGAACTGTCGATTCCAGGCCATATGTTGAATGCCCCTGACGGCACCGAAATTGACTTGCTCCTCATCCCATTCCCGTGGATAGACGATGCTTTGCAACCGGACCAACAAGACCCGGCCGGCTACCCGGTCTTGGACCTGCCCTATCTTGTCCTGATGAAAATGGAAACGTCACGCGCCCAGGATCTCGCCGACCTCTCGAAAATGCTCGGACTCGCCGCCGAGGAAGATCTGGAGCGGATACGGCAGATCATTGCTCGCCACATGCCCGCAGCCGTCGACGACCTGGAGTCCCTTATCTACTTGGGCTGCCTGGAAATGAAGGGGACATGATCCGCTCCGACGGGGAAGACGTGAACTGAGCCGGGGAGCAACTGTTTTCCTATGCTGCGTGTTGGGATCATCGGAACAGGCCGCATCAGCGACCTGCACGCCCTCGAATATCTCCAAAGCGAACGCGCCCGGATCGTAGCCGTCTGCGATATCGACGACGAGAGCGCCCGTCGGCGGGCAGGTGAGTGGGGCGTGCCGCCCGGCCGCGTCTTCAACAACCACCACGACCTGCTTGCCCTGCCCGACCTCGACCTGGTCGAGATCCTGCTGCCCCATCACCTCCACCACCCCGTGACCCTGGACGCGCTCGCCGCCGGCAAGCACGTCTCCGTCCAGAAGCCGATGGCGCTCACCCTGGCCGAAGCCGACGAGATGATCGCGGCCGCGGCTGCCGCCCAAAAGACCTTGCGCGTCTACGAAAACTTCATCTTCTACCCGCCCGTGGCGCGCGCCAAGGCCCTGATCGACGCCGGCGAAATCGGCGACCCGCTCACCATTCGCATCAAGAGCAACGCCGGCTTCAGCCCGACCGCCTGGCACGTGCCGCTAGCCGCCTGGGCCTGGCGCTTCAACCCGGAGATCTGCGGCGGCGGCCCCTTGCTCTTCGACGACGGCCACCACAAGTTCGCCCTCGCCTGGCACTTCATGGGACTGGCCGAGCAGGTGCATGCCTGGATCGGCGAAATGGAGCTGATGCCCGGTCGCGTGTTGGACACGCCCGCCATCGTTTCCTGGAAATTTCCCGGCAACCGCTTCGGTTCGCTTGAGGCCGTCTATTCGCCCCAACTACAGATCGACACCCGCTACTACGCCCAGGACGACCGCGTCGAAATCACCGGCACCAAAGGCGTGCTCTGGATCAACGGCGGGCATGGCCGCCTCACCGACGCCCCGGCCCTCGCTCTCTGCCGCGATGGCAAGACCCGCACCTTCGACGACATCCCGACCGGCTGGGAGCACAGTTTCATCCACGCCACCCGCCATCTCATCGACGCCTTCCACAACGGCGGCCCGCCCCGCCTGACCGGCGCCGAAGGCCGCACAATCCTCCGCTCCCTCCTCGCCGCCCACCAGTCGGCCATCTCCGGGCTGGCCCTACGCGTCTGAACGGCGAGGGAACAATCTCTCCTCCAGCCAAGACATAAAATCGGCCGGCCTGTCAGAAATACACTCCTGAAAAACCGACCGACACAAAAGCAATATGACCGCGCCGCCCGCCGCGGGTATCTGACATACGAAACTTCCTAGAACGGAATATCCTCCTCACCGCCTGCTCCAGAGTCCGCGCCAGGCCCAGAGGGTGCGGCAGGCCCGCCATCCATCGGCCCTCCCTGATCGCCGGACTGACCCATGCCAGCGGCAAGGGCTTCATTTTCTGCCCGCGTGTTGAGAAATCGCACCGTCCGCGCCCGCACTTCCAAAGAGGCGCGCGTATTCCCCTCCCGGTCGGTCCAGGTGCTGGGTTCTTCCATGTCGCCTACAACCAGCACCTTCTGTCCTTTCGTCAGATACTGGTTACAGGTTTCGGCCAGCCGATCCCAGGCCGCCACGCGGAACCAGACGGTCTTGTCTTGGCGCTGGCCGTCCTGGCCAGTCCAAGATCGACTTGTGGCAACACTGAAGTTTGTGACAGCCACGCCGCTGGGCGTGTACCTCATTTCCGGGTCACGGCCCAAATTTCCAATCAACGTGATCTGTTGATACATAATGCGTCTTCCTTCCTCCAATGTATGATTGAAATGTCGAAATTGGGCGAATCGCGTCGAACCACTCCATGCACTACCTTCTCACACTGCGCCGAAACATACTCGCTTTCAGCAAAGTAGCTCTTTAGAATGGAATTTCCTCGCCGCCGTTGGATTCCGGACTGGGGGCATGTTGGCCATTTCCATATGCAGCCTGCCCTTCGGACATGACGTTACCTTCCGCCCGCGGGCTGAGGAACTGCACGTTACGTGCCCGAACTTTCAAAGTGACCCGCGCATTACCACTGTCGTCCGTCCCCACGTAAGGCTCGTCCAACTCCCCAACAACCATCACCCTTTTACCTTTCGCAAGATACTGGTTACAGGTCTCCGCCAGTCGTTGCCACGCAGACACCCGAAACCAAACGGTCTTCTCCTGCCGTTGCCCGTCTTGGCCCGTCCATGACCGACTGGTAGCAACGCTGAAGCTTGTTACAGGATCCCCGCTGGGCGCTTGCCGCATTTCCGGGTCACCACCCAGATTCCCTATCAAAGTGATCTGCTGATACATTCTACTGTCCCCTTACTGTATTCGCAATTGGTCCGGTTCATAGAGCCGGCAACCGAGCAAGGCTAGCCGGATCTGACTATATGATATTGTACATATGTTCTAGTAAACTGTCAAGCCCCAATATCTCCAGAATTGGTCCCAATTTGCTGTCCCTCCGCAATCTGCCCTTTCACCCACCGCAAAAAGGCTCCGCCGACCAGCCATCAACCGATCGCCTGCAATCCTGAAATCCTGTAAATCCCGATTCAGACCGCGCAAAACGCCCCTCTCCACCAACCCGCTTCCCCACCGTCGCACTAGTCTCCAGCCCCTATCCACTAACCACTGCACTTCCCCACCGATCGCCTGCAATCCTGAAAACCCCAGTTCAGACAGCCGCAAATGAGCCATGGTATCTAAAAACTCAGAATAAGAGACCCATCGCGTACGAATGGGGTTACTAAAAACCAAAAACTAGAAACTGAAAGCTTCTTCCCCTCCTCCGAAACTCCCCCCGAAATTAGACCTTATCGCCACTTCATGGAATAATGTCGGCATACCCTGAACCTTAGTCTCCAATCCATCTGTCGGCGCGCACCAACTCCAAACCCGCGCACCAGCAAGAGAACGGGGCAGCACGTGAAGCTGCAAACTATCCGCACCTATCTGCACCAACACGGCATCGCCGGCTGGCTGCTTTACGACTTTCGCGGCCAGAATTCGATCGCCGCTTCCGTCGCCGGCCTCGAATCCACCGGTACCCGGCGCTGGTTTCTGTGCATCCCTGCCGATGGCGAACCGCAGTGGCTGGTCCACGCCATCGAACAGACGACATTCAGCGCCGTGGACCCTGAAATGACCGGCCCACTGCACCTCTACGTCGGCTGGCAGGAGATGGAGCAGAAGCTGCGCGCTATCCTGCCGCAGGACGCTTCCAGCCAGATCGCGATGGAATACAGCCCCCGCGGCGCCATCCCCTACGTCAGCAAAGTCGATGCCGGCACCTTGGAAATGGTGCGTGCCAACACCCGCGCCTCCGTCGTCAGCAGCGCCGACCTGGTTCAACTCGTGCAAGCCGTGCTCTCTTCACAGCAGATGGAAAGCCACC
This sequence comes from Caldilineaceae bacterium, assembly GCA_965221345.1. Classification (GTDB taxonomy): domain Bacteria; phylum Chloroflexota; class Anaerolineae; order Caldilineales; family Caldilineaceae; genus Bin5. The sequence goes on along the minus strand of CBDCSD010000002.1, from coordinate 333,181 downwards.
GCCGCGCCGCCGCCCACCTGTTGGCGGCCAAGGACGCAGCTTTCGCCTTCGTGGCCCAGGCCTTACGCCACCAGCAGGAGATTACCGAGTACGATCTGCAGCAATTGATCGTCGAACAGTTCCGCGCCGCAGATCTGACTTGGGACCACGATCCGATCGTGGCCGTCAACGGCAACGCCGCCCTCCCCCACTACGCGCCCACCGCCCAGCAGCACAGCCCAATTCGACGCGGTGACGTGCTGCTGATCGATCTGTGGGCCAAAGAGAAAAACAATCCCGACGACTGCTACGCCGACATCACCTGGACGGCCTACTGTGGAGCTGAGCCGCCCCCTACCGCCAGCCGCGTCTTTGCCGTCGTCGCCCAGGCACGGGATACTGCCATCACTGTCATAAGCCAGGCGTTTGAAGCCGGCAAAACGCTCCACGGCTACCAAGTCGACGACGCCGTCAGCGCCGTCATCGCAGACGCCGGTTTCGGCGCCGGAATCCTCCACCGCACCGGTCACAGCCTGGGACCGACAACCCATTGGAACGGTGTCAACATCGACAACGTCGAGACCCAGGACCGGCGCAGCCTCATCCCCGGCGTCATGTTCACAATCGAACCGGGCATCTATCTGCCCCACATCGACTTCGACAACAGCGGGCAAACGAAAGGGCTGGGCATCCGCAGCGAAGTCAACTGTATCGTTCACGACGGTCGCCTGGAAGTGACGACCCTACCCTTCCAAACAGAACTGTCAAGTTTGGGCGGCTAAACATCCCTGCCCGGTTCCCGGCACACCGTCCGGCCACTGGCCACTGTCAACAGACAACCGCAGCGTTCGTTGAAGAGAGTCGATTATCCCATGCACAAGGTCACATTTGAACGAAGACCCCGGCGCGTCGCCTTGTTCGTCACCTGTATGGTGGATATGCTCAACCCCAGCGTGGGTATCGCCACCTGCGAACTGCTGGAGAAAAACGGCATCGAGGTCGTCTTCCCGGAAGATCAGACCTGCTGCGGGCAGCCCGCCTTCAATGCCGGTTATCGCGACGAGGCCCGCAAACTGGCCAGGCGTTTTCTGTCGATCTTCGGACCGCTCGTCGAAAGTGGCGAAGTAGATGCCGTCGTCTCCCCCTCCGGCAGCTGCGCCACCATGACAAGCCACTTTTTTGAGGCAATCTTCCAGGAATCCCAGGAGATGGAGCTGAGCCATCAGGCCGAAAAGCTGGCATCAGTGACCTTTGAGCTGACCGAATTTTTGGTCGATGTGCTTGGCCTCGTAAGCACTGGCGCACATCTGCAGGGCAAGGCTACCTATCATCCCTGCTGCCACCTCTATCGCGAACTGGGTGTCGACGAGCAGCCGCGCAAACTGCTGGCAAGCGTCGAAGGCCTCGAGATGGTCGATCTGCCCCACGCCGACGACTGCTGTGGATTCGGTGGGCTTTTTGCCATCAAGAACAGCAGCATCAGCGCGGCCATGGGACGGGCCAAGGCAACCTGCGCCCAGCAGAGCGGCGCAGACGCCATCGTCCTGTGCGACGTAAGTTGCATGACCCACATAAACGGCATTCTAAGTCGCGAAGGGGTAAGTTGCCGCGCCCACCATATCGCCGAAATACTAAACGACCATCTCGGCAGTAGCCTGCGTCCGTCGACGCAACCGCCGCCGGCCCAAGCGGATCACCCCCGGCGCTGGGGCGAGTAACTGCGCCGGCCCATTACATTCTCTGGTTATCACTGCTCACGAGCCGCTTGCCGCCGGTGTTCAACCGGCCAACAGGAAGCCATCACGATGCAAGTAGATATTCATGCTCCTTACAAAGACCGTGTCCAACAGGCCCTCAGCGACCCTAATCTGCGGGTCGCGGTCAGCAAGGCCACCGACCGCATGTCCAATGCGCGTCATGCCTCCATGGACGCGATCGAGGGTCAGAAACTGCGGTCGCAAGTGCGCCAGATGAAGGAGCACCTTCTCAGTAACTGGCCCGACTATCTACAGCAGTTGGAGACGAACCTGACCCGCAACGGCTGTACCGTCCACTGGGCCGAAGGGGTCGAAGACGCGCAGGCCATCGTTAAAGATATCGCCTTGCAGAACAGCGCCAAGCTGGTCGTCAAAGCCAAATCCATGGCCACCGAGGAGATTCACCTCAACCAAGCCATGGAAGAGGCCGGCCTGCGCGTCGTCGAAACCGACCTGGGCGAGTATATCATCCAACTGGCCGATGAGCCGCCCAGCCACATCGTCGCCCCTGTCATCCATAAACGGCTGGAGGATATCGCCGAAATCTTCCAGGACAAGCTGGACATGCCCCCCACACGTGAACCGACGAAGATGACATCGCTGGCGCGTGCTCGATTGCGCCAGGAGTTCTTCGCCGCCGGTATCGGCATCAGCGGCTGCAACTTCGCCATCGCCGAAACCGGCACAATCTGCATCGTCACCAACGAAGGCAACGGGCGCATGGTCTCCAGCATGCCCCGCGTTTATGTAGCCGTGATGGGCATCGAAAAGCTCGTTCCCACCGTCGAGGACGCCTTCCTGCAGCTCCAGGCCCTCTGCCGCAGCGCCACCGGCCAACAACTCACAGTCTACTGCTCAATGACCAGTGGGCCGCGCCAGGATGGTGACGTCGACGGCCCCGAACAGGTGCATGTGGTCCTGCTCGACAATGGCCGCTCTCGCATGTTGGCTCGCGGCTACGGCGAGGCCCTGCTTTGCATCCGCTGCGGAGCCTGCCTCAACGCCTGCCCGGTCTACCAGGAGATCGGCGGCCACGCCTACGGCAGCACCTACAACGGCCCGATCGGAGCAGTGATCTCACCTGCCCTGGCCCCCGATATCGCCCAATTCAAGGAACTGCCCCACGCAACCTCCCTATGCGGAGCTTGCCGCGAAGTCTGCCCCGTCAAGATCGATCTGCCTCGTCTGCTGCTCGACCTTCGTTCCGATCTTGTACAGCAGGGAGATTCGCCCAAGACGGAGGCCTGGGGCATCAAGAGCTATGCTGGCCTGATGAACAGCCGCCCCATGTACGAGAGTCTCGGCAAACTGGCCAGCATCGGCTCCAATCTGTATGCCGGTATGAGCGGGGGCAATATCAAGTTTCTGCCGCCGCCTCTGAATGGCTGGACCGCCTATCGGGACTTTGCCCCCTTCGCCCGCAAGAGCTTTCGGGAATGGTGGAAGGAACGCAAAAAGCTGCGCGGGCAAGCGTGAGAATTCCACCCCGGTCGGCAGCAGCCGCCAACGGCCGGACGTCGAGCATTGGACACTGAAAACATGAACGTTCGCGATACAATCCTGTCCCGCCTGCGCGAGACTCTACGCCAACCGGACCTGCCCTTTCCTCCCCAGGTAAGCGAACCGCTCACGCAGGCCGAGCGCATGACCGTCACCCATGCCCCGGGAGATCGCTGGGCACAGGCTGAACGCTTCGCACAGGAGCTGAACGCCGTCAAAGGCAGTTGCGAACTGCTGGAGACCGAAACCGAAGCCCGCCTATCCATCATTTCCCGCCTGCACATGTGGCTGGAGGAGGAGCAGTCGGCCCGCAAGACCGCCAGCGCCGAACGCGCCGGCGATTGGGATATCCTCTGTTGGCCGCTGGAGCAACTGCAGATCGAAGGGCTGCCTATCATTTTGAAGGAGATGGGCTTTAAGCTGATCGAACCGACTGATCTGCACGATCCCGAACAACGGGAACGCATTCGCTCCGTTCGCGCCGGCATCACCTCGGCGGAGGCGGCCTTTGCCAGCACCGGCTCTTTCGTTGTCGGTGGCCGCGGCGCCAACTCCCGCGCCGCCAGTCTGACGCCCTTCCGGCACCTGGTCGTCATCCCCTTCAGCAGGCTCTTTGCTACCGGAGAAGACTGGCTGGCCGAAATGCGTTACGCAGGAAAATTGGACGCCTACGTGCGCCAGAGTCGCAACCTTTCTATCATCACCGGCCCCAGCAAATCGGCCGACCTCGAGGGCATTCTAACGATGGGCGTTCATGGCCCCAAAGTCGTCCATGCCGTTCTCTTCGATGATCTGCATGAATAGGTGCGACCGACTGGATTGGTGGGTGGGCGCGACATATCGTCGAACAGGGAATGTTCCAGCTACGCGCGCCGCAGCGCGCGTCTGAATATCTCACAAGGAGTTGAAGAAATGGCGAACGAACCGCAGCAACAGTTCCGCACGCTTATCAGTTGCGCACAGCTGGCAGAAGCTATCGCTGCAGCAGATGACTCTGTCGCAGGCAACTTGCGCATCGTTGATTGCCGCTTCGACCTGGGCGACACCGGCGCCGGCCGCAGCGCCTACGCTCGCAGCCACATCCCCGGCGCAGTCTACGCCCATCTGGACGAAGACATGTCCGGGCCGATCGTGCCAGGCCGCACCGGCCGCCATCCCCTGCCGGATGCACCGGTCTTTGCCCGTACCGTCGCACGCTTGGGCATCAGCAACCAGTCCCAGGTCGCGCTGTATGATGACAGCGGCGGCAGCATGGCCGCGCGCATGTGGTGGATGCTGCGCTGGATCGGCCACGAGGCCGTCGCCGTTCTGGACGGCGGCTGGGGCGCCTGGACTGCCGCCGGTCTGCCCACCCGCAGCGGTGCCGAAACCGCGCAAGCCGGCACCTTTACCGCCAATCCCCGCCCCGAACTGGTCGTCGATGCCACCGAGATGCTGGCAAAGACCGCCAGCGGCGGCGCGCTCGTCATCGACGCCCGCGGCGCAGACCGCTTCCGCGGCGAGAATGAAACGCACGACCCCATCGGCGGCCATATTCCCGGAGCCTCCAACCTGCCCCACGTTGGCAATCTGCGCGACGGCCTCTTCCGCGATCCCGCTGAACTGGCCGCCCGTTTCGCTGAATTGATGGGCAACCGACCCCCATCCGAACTGATCTTCTACTGCGGCTCCGGCGTATCTGCCTGCCACAACGCCCTCGCCCTCGAGCACGCCGGCCTGGGAGAAGCCCGACTCTACCCCGGCTCCTGGAGCGACTGGATCACTGACCCGGCCCGGCCCACAGCCCAGGGCTGATGTGCAGGCGAGACAGGTCCAGTAGGCACCCACGATCTCAGGAACGACAATAGCAGGATCGTATTTCCATCTACCTTAAAGGATCTTCTTAATGAGAACGCGAACAGGCAACTTCCCCATCGGCTTCCGGCGCGGCAACACCAAGTGGCAGAGAGATCTCTCCTCCCTCCTGGAGTGGGCCGTACAGAATGATCTTGAAGTGATCGATCTGACCACCGACCCGGTCGGCGCCGTGAAGTCGGTCGCCGAGGCGGGCCTGCGTATCGGTTCCATCGATCTGGCTGACTCGAAGGGGATGATCGCTGCCGACGCCGGCCGCAGGGCCGAAGCCCTCGCCCGCAACAGCGACTGCATACGCGCCTGCACGGCCGCTGGCCCCCAGAACTTCTTCGCCGTCATGCTTCCCGAAAATCCAGCTCTGCCGCGCGCCGAAAACTATGGCTATATGGTTGAGAGCTATAGCGCCTTGGCCTCGGTCCTCGAGGAAAGCGGCTCCCACTACGTCATCGAAGGCTGGCCGGGGCCCGGCGCGCTCTGCTGTACGCCCGAATCCTACCGCGCCTTCCTGCGCGACGTGCCGTCATCTTCGATGAGCGTCAACTACGACCCCTCCCATCTGATCCGCATGGGCATCGACCCGCTGCGCTTCCTCATCGAATTCATCGATCGCGTCCACCACGTGCATGGCAAGGATACCGAAATCCTGGCCGAAAATCTGTACACTTATGGGCATGAGCAGCCCGCCACCTTTGCCGAACGCATCTCCTACGGCGCCCACAGTTGGCGCTACACCATACCGGGCCAAGGAATTTTCCGCTGGGGCGAAGGTCTGCGCATTCTGGCGGAGAACGGCTACAGCGGCTCTGTCTCCATCGAACTGGAAGACGCCAACTTCAACGGCGTCGAGAAAACGGAAAAGCAGGGAATCCTGCACGGCGCCCGCTTTCTGGCCGGCTGCTGACAGAAGGAGCGGCCGGCGCAGAACCAGAGGCGGGAGCGCGCACGCCAAAGACTACGCCGGCCGCCATTGATCCTGTTGCCACTCAGAACTCGAACGACTGGTGCAGCGTCGGCAGGACCACATCGCTGTGGCCCTGCCCCCGCAACTCTTCCGCCAGCGCGCACGCCCCCTCCGGCTCGCCATGGACGAGGAATATCCTCTGCAACCGTTCCCGGTCAAAATGCGATGCCCACTCCAGCAACTCCGTCTGGTCGGCGTGGGCGCTGTAACCATTGATCCGGGCAACCTCGGCACGCACTCCGTACTCTTCGCCGAAAATTCTCACCTTCTCGTTCCCCTCCAGAATCCGCCGGCCGAGCGTATGCTGTGCCTGATAGCTGACGAACAACACCGTGTTTTCCGGATGAGTGATGTTGTTTTTCAAGTGGTGAAGCACGCGACCGCTTTCAGCCATGCCGCTCGCGCTGATGATAATCGCCGGCTCCGTCAGGTGATTCAACTGCTTGCTGCGGCGCACCTCCCGCACATACTCAATGCGGGGATAGTCGAAGGGGCTGCGTCGCCCCATGAAACGTAAGCCTCAACAGCCGTTCCTTCCTCTCCTGACTTCTCGCTACCTACCCAACCCAAATCAAATCACGACCCTGAGCGACGCGAGCCAAGGGTTTTCTCACTCCTCACTCCTCTTCACTCTCTCCTCGCTTTTAGGCGCCCTCCGGCGGCTCCGGCCCGCTAAGGCGTGCCTGCGCACCCTTCGCCGCTAAGGCGGCTCAGGGCTGGCGTTCCCGCCTCCATCCATCCTGCATTCCCAGCGCCGCGTTCGAGCGGGGTTCACTAAAAACTAAAAACTGACTACTAAAAACTGCTGTTCCCGCCTTCGGCCCTCCCATGTGCGGGGGGATTCCCCCCGCAACCCCCCCCTAAAAAACACGCCCCGCCAGCGGCGCACTAGTCCCCGGCCATTTTCCACTATCCCCTGCAGTTCTCGCGGCCCTTCGCGGAAAAAAATGTTCTTCGTGCCCCTTCGTGCCCCTCAGTGTCCTCCGTGGATCAAGAGGTGTAAAGGTGTTCTCCGTGCCCCTCCGCGTCCTCCGTGGATCAAGAGGTGTAAAGGTGTTCACCGCGCCCCTCAGTGTCCTCCGTGGATCAAGAGGTGTAAAGGTGTTCACCGCGCCCCTCCGCGTCCTCCGTGGATCAAGAGGTGTAAAGGTGTTCACCGCGCCCCTCAGTGTCCTCCGTGGATCAAGAGGTGTAAAGGTGTTCACCGCGCCCCTCCGCGTCCTCCGCGGACAAAAAAGGTGTTAAGGTGTTCGTCTTGCCCCTCCGTGTCCTCCGTGGATCAAGAGGTGTTAAGGTGTTCCTCGCGCCCCTCCGCGCCCTCCGTGGATCAAGAGGTGTTAAGGTGTTCTCCGCGCCCCTCCGCGTCCTCCGCGGACCAAGAGGTGTTAAGGTGTTCTCCGCGCCCCTCCGCGTCCTCCGCGGACCAAGAGGTGTTAAGGTGTTCTCCGCGCCCCTCCGCGTCCTCCGCGGACAAAAAAGGTGTTAAGGTGTTCTCCGTGCCCCTCCGTGTCCTCCGCGGATCAAGAGGTGTAAAGGTGTTCTCCGCGCCCCTCCGCGTCCTCCGCGGATCAAGAGGTGTAAAGGTGTTCTCCGTGCCCCTCAGTGTCCTCCGCGGATCAAGAGGTGTAAAGGTGTTCTCCGCGCCCCTCCGCGTCCTCCGCGGATCAAGAGGTGTAAAGGTGTTCTCCGTGCCCCTCAGTGTCCTCCGCGGATCAAGAGGTGTAAAGGTGTTCTCCGCGCCCCTCCGCGTCCTCCGCGGATCAAGAGGTGTAAAGGTGTTCTCCGCGCCCCTCAGTGTCCTCCGCGGATCAAGAGGTGTAAAGGTGTTCTCCGCGCCCCTCCGCGTCCTCCGCGGATCAAGAGGTGTAAAGGTGTTCTCCGCGCCCCTCCGCGTCCTCCGCGGACAAAAAAGGTGTTAAGGTGTTCTTCTTGCCCCTCCGTGTCCTCCGTGGATCAAGAGGTGTTAAGGTGTTCCTCGCGCCCCTCCGCGCCCTCCGTGGATCAAGAGGTGTAAAGGTGTTCTCCGCGCCCCTCCGCGTCCTCCGCGGACAAAAAAGGTGTTAAGGTATTCTTCCTGCCCCTCCGTGTCCTCCGTGGACCAAAAAGGTGTTTCATCAAGTTACATCTATAGCTGGAACATTCGTGCGCGTCAGGACTTGACACCGCACAGATGTTCTCGTATACTTGGGATATAGTTTGGGAAATATCCGTAGAAATTGGGTTATTCGTCAACCGTCAACTTGCGTTCAATTAACAAAGCGGTAGCGCATCCAACAACTTTCCAGGAGCAAGACGATGAAACTCTCCGATCGCCAGAAAAGCATGCTCACCTTCATTGCCGAATTTGTCGAAGGCAATAACTACCCGCCCACTATCCGCGAAATCGGCGCCGCCTGCGGCATTTCCAGCACATCCGTAGTGAAATACAATCTGACCAAGCTGGAACGGGGAAAACTGATTAAGCGCGACAAGGAGGTCAGCCGCGGCTTGAGCCTGGACTGGGGCCGCCTGCAAGAAGCAGGGCTTGCCGACAATATGATCGGCGCGCCCAATACTGACCGCGGTGTCCGCAGCGATGGCTCCTCCTTCAATTTCTTTCAGGTCCCCGTGCTGGGCCATATTGCCGCCGGTCAGCCAATCCAAGTCGAAACTGCAGACCACTTTAGCGCCGACGAATGGCTTGATCTGAACGAGTCGCTCTTCCGCAATCCGGCCGAGCTATATGCTCTGCGCGTGCAGGGCGATTCCATGATCGACGCCAGCGTCCTCGATGGAGATATTGTCATCCTCCGGCATCAGGAGCGGGCCGAAAACGGTGAGATGGTCGCCGCTTGGATCGACAACAAGAACGAAACGACGCTCAAGCATTTCTATCTGGAAGGGGACCAGGTACGTCTGCGCCCGGCCAATCCCAGTTACCCGGAGATGTTCTTGCCCGCCGCAGACGTGAGTGTCAAGGGCAAAGTTGTGTCGGTGATTCGTCAACTGGAGTGACTCCGACAGTTTGCCAAGGCCGACGGGTGGGGTAGAGCGTCAAGCAGGCGTCCACCTCATCCGAAATTCCACGTCCATCCATCCCCCAACAGTACTGAAAAATGTTGCGGGCATTTTCCTGTCCTGTTTGGAACAATGTTTCGCCCTGCCCATCCCATCCCGCGGCGCCCTCCAGGATCGTCGGAGTCTGCACCGTTCTCGCGCGTTGGCAGCGGCGTTAACTTGCCTTTTCCGCCTCCAGAAACCGCCCCAACTCGCGCCGAACCTGCGAGCGTCTCTGCAGCAAACGGTTGAACTGCTCGTCACAACCAGCTATCGGCGTAGGATAGCTGCTGATCTCCTGTTGAATGCGCGCCTTCTCTGCCTGCAATCGGCAACGGTGCGCCTCCCATTCCGCCACACCTTCGGCGGACTCCCGCTCCGCCTGCGCCGTCTTCGCGCCGGCCGCCCCTCCCACAGTGCCAAACTCTGTATCGGATCCGAACACCTGGCCCCTCCGGCATGTCGTCAACTCGTTAACCGTCCAGCCTCCTTTGTAACACGCGCCCTTACTCCAGTTTCATCCCAGCCTTGGGTTTTTCCAGGGTAGCGGGCTGCAGACCCCAGTGCAACTCCCCAAGAGCAGCCGGAACCCGCCCCAGATTTCGGAATGCATTCTTTACCGCGAATTCGCCGATATACGCCAGATATGGCGACATCCCACGGGGACCGCGGGCGTCCCTCACTCCTCGCTCCCCACTCCTCTTCACTCACTCCTCGGTTTTTCCTCTCACTCCTTACTCCTCTTCACTCTCTTCTCGATTTTTCCCTCTTGACAAACCTGCACATATGTGCGATAATATCACCACACTGGCGCCTCCATTCCAGAACGCCCCATAGTCGGATCATGGCACATTCTGGAACTGTGTAGCCCCAAGTAGAGACTTGACCGCTGACTTGCCAGCTTCCTGGCACAGCCGCTCACGACTCGAAACACCCCGGCAATCGCACAACTCAATTTGATGTTGGCCCTCTCGCCTCGAGCCGCGCCAAGCCGTTGCGGCCGGCCCAACCAACGTCACCCGTCCGGCCTGCGTCCGGCAGCGCGGTTTTTTTCGTGAAACTTCGTGCCCTTCGTGGACCGACCAACGTCGGCCGCGCGGCCTGACCGCGCTGCGCAAACCGATCAACAAAACCGAGAACTGACCTGGAACAGCCCAAAATCGAACGCAAAATATGCCTTCGAGCGGACAAAGCGGACATTTTTATGAAAAAATTCAGAAAAATACCCCCGCTGTCCCGCCTTGGTTGGCAAACCTACCCTGAAATCGCCGGCTGCCCGTCCAGTGCCCTCAGAAGACCTGTCACTATCTCTCGTGAACGCTCGTAAACGCTCGCAATCTCTCGTGAACGCTCGTCAAACGCTCGTACGAGCGCACCTGCGCCAGCAAGGACGCCGCTATTCTGAAAATCCCAAAATCCTGCAAATCCTGATTCAGACAGTCCGCGCACCGCAAATCACAGCCCATCCCCCAAATCCCAAAAATCACAGTTCAGACAAACGCTCGCAATCGCTCATGATCTCTCGTGCAACGCTCGTGAACGCTCGTCAAACGCTCGTCCAAGCGCACCTGCGCCAGCAAGGATGCCGCCATCCTGAAAATCCCAAAATCCTGCAAATCCTGATTCAGACAGTCCGCGCACCGCAAATCACAGCCCATCCCCCAAATCCCAAAAATCACAGTTCAGACAAACGCTCGCAAACGCTCATGATCTCTCGTGAAACGCTCGTGAACGCTCGTCAAACGCTCGTACAAGCGCACCTGCGCCAGCAAGGACGCCGCTATCCTGAAAATCCTAAAATCCTGCAAATTCTGACTCAGACAGTCCGCGCACCGCAAATCACAGCCCATCCCCCAAATCCCAAAAATCACAGTTCAGACAAACGCTCGCAATCGTTCATGATCTCTCGTGAAACGCTCGTGAACGCTCGTCAAACGCTCGTACAAGCGCACCAGTGCCAGCAAGGAAGCCGCCATCCTGTAAATCCATAAAATCCTGCAAATCCTGCTCCAGACAATCCACCCATCTCTCGTAAACACACGTAAGACTCTCGTAAACTCTCGTGCATCGCTCGCACAAGCGCTCACCAGTTGCCTGCGACCAATTCGCGACTTGACTGCCAATGTCACTCCAACAACCGCCCCCCCAATCCCCCCACTTTGGGAGGTACGACTCCTTCAAAGCACTATCGCTCGACCAACGACTGTAGTATACTACCCCCCAAACCATCGGCGCTGTCCATCCCGGTCAACGCCGTCACGAAAATTTGTCCAACTATCAATCTTCCCTACCTCTATGAGTCCCCTGCCCACACCGCTCCACAATTGCGGAGGGAACGAACCGGGCTACCCAGGCTCACTCTACCAACAGCAGGAGAATAAACCATGGCAAAAACTGGTCGGGCGGTCATCGTCCAAGGACAGGACTTCGAAATCCGCGAATATCCCGTGCACGACCCTGAACCGGGCAAAGTGCTCCTGCGCCAGGAACTGGCCGGTATCTGCGGAACGGACCTGCACTACTGGCAGAACGGCATCCAGGGCGAACTGGTCATGGGCCACGAAAATGTTGGCGTTATCGAGGCCATCGGCGCCGGCGGTGCCAAAGACTACATCGGCCGTCCCCTGGAGGAAGGCGACCGCGTCATCTTCTCCCCGGGCACAGGCGGCTACGGCGCCTACGGCTTCTACGATACCCCCGACATTGCCCCCCACTTCTACGGCGGATTCGCCGACTATATCTACCTGGGCTTCGAAAATACCTGCATACTCAAAACCGACTGCACGCCCGAGGTCGCCGTGCTGACCGAACCCTACACCATCGGCGTCCACGCCGCCATGCGCGGCAAAGTGCAGCTGGGTGATACCGTCGTCGTCCAGGGCAGCGGCGCCATCGGCCTAGTAACCCTCCTCTGCGCCAAGCAGATGGGAGCAGCCCAGATCATCGTTGTAGGCGGCCCCGCCAGACGCCTTGAACTGGCAAAGGAATTCGGCGCCGATGTGACCATCAACATCGAAGAGGTAACCAGCGTCGAGGAGCGCACCGAGCAGGTGTACTGGCACACACCGTTGAAGCGGGGCGCCGACATTGTATTCGAATGCTCCGGATTCCTGGCCGCCACGCCCGAAGGGTTGGGCTACCTGCGCCACAGCGGCACTTACGTGGAGGTCGGCCATTTCGTCGATATGGGCTCCATCGATTTCAATATCAACCAACTCCTCATGCGCAAGAATCTGACCTTTGAGGCCGTCTGGGGCAGCACCTACGAGCACTTCGTGCGCGGCTTGCCCATTCTCGAGAAAAACGAATTCCCCTATGGAGACATGGTCAGCCATAAACTGCCTCTCGAACGCGTAGGCGATGGGTTCCATGCCCTCGATGGCACCTACCGCCTCGGGGATGAGCAAGTGATTAAGATCGCCGTCAAAGCGTGGGATGATTAGAAAACCGCAGCGCAGAATGTCCTCACGCTGAAGCGCAACAGAAAAATCCATTTCCACGCCGCACCCGCGGCGGGTTTCAATTGGGCAAAGGAGATTGTCATGCCGTTCGGATCGGGCAGTTATCAGTATGAAGTGGTGGAAAATTGGGCCAAACTGCCCGCAGGTTGGCAGTTCGGCTGGGTAGCCGCGGTCGCCTGCGACTCCAACGACCGCGTCTTTATCTATTCGCGTAGCGAACATCCCCTCGTCGTCTTCGATCGCGACGGCAACTTCCTCGCCTCCTGGGGCGAAGATGTCATCGAGGATGCCCACGGAATCTTCATCGACAGCGAGGACAACGTCTGGTGTACCGAGCGTGGGACCCACTGCATCTTCAAGTTCAACGCCAAGGGGGAGTTGGTAATGACTATCGGCGCTCCTGGCCAGGAAGGCGCACCCGGCGACCCATTCCGACTGCCAACCGATCTGGGCGTAGCCTCCAATGGAGACCTGTTTATCTCCGACGGCTACGACAACGCCCGCGTCCATAAGTTTTCAGCCGCCGGCGAACTGCTCCACTCTTGGGGCGATTGGGGAGAAGGGCCCAGCCAGTTCACCCTCTCCCACTGCGTGCGCCTGGACAAGGACGATCGCGTCTGGGTCTGCGACCGCACCAATGACCGCATTCAACTCTTCGACACCGACGGCAACTTCCTCGAAGAACGAACCGGCCTGCTCAAACCGGATACCATCTACTTCGACCCCAATGGCGACGTCGTCTACGTCGCCGAACTCGAGCAGCGCGTCAGCGTCTGGACCCTCGACGGCGAACTCCTCAGCCACTGGGGCGGCGCCCAGCGCAGCGACAGACCGGGCGAGTTCAAAGCCTGTCCGCACGGCATCTGGGCCGACTCCCACCGCGACCTCTACGTCGGCCAGGTGCAGGTCGACGATGGCCTCCAGAAATTCCGCCGCCTGTGAGAGCGTTAGGTTTCGATAGGAATGGGGAGGGTTGAAAGGGAGCAAACTACTCCTTCGAAGCTCTCCTCCCTTTCAATCTCCCTACTTTTCAAACTTGTTGATTCAGAAAACGACATGGTAGAATAGGATTATTTGAGATATTTTCTCAAATCTTTCAATTCTACCTGCAGGAAAGACCCATGTTCATCCAATTCAGCCTCGCTAACTACCGTTCGTTCCGGGATGAAGTCACCTTCAGCATGCTCGCCAGTTCGCTCAAGGCAAAACATCCCGAACTGAACAAAAAGAATCTCTTTGCCGCCCACGGTGGAGTCAACCTGTTGACGAGCGCTGCCATCTTCGGCGCCAATGCCAGCGGTAAGAGTAATCTCATTGCCGCAATGAGTTTTATGCGACACTTTGTGATTCATTCCGCCAATATCAAAGAAGAGGGAGATGCAGAGGGAATTGAGGTTGAACCTTTCCGACTCAGTACGGAAACCGACACTGAGCCTTCCTTCTTCGAAGTCGTATTCATTGCAAAGGAGCAACGTTATCGGTATGGTTTTGAAGTGACGGCAGAACGTGTGGAGGCTGAATGGCTCTACGTCGCGCCGAAAGCCAGAGAATCCAAACTATTCGAGCGAGAAGGGGACAAGATTACATTGGGAGAAAAGTTCAAGTCGGAAGGCCGAGACCTGGCCGAAAGAACTCGACCCAATGCGCTCTTTCTCTCCGTATGTGCCCAGTTTAATGGGGAAATTGCAAGAGAGGTGCTTGGCTGGTTCCGTTCGCTCGGAATTGCAACCGGTTTGAGGGATATGGATGACTGGATGCGGATGTTCACGGCACGTATGCTCAGAGACAAAGACTCCGCAATGGAGGTTGCGGCGCTCATAATGCGACTGGATCTGGGGATTGATGCCATTCAAGTGGAGAAGGAGGTGATTCCCACCTCGGCTCTCCCGCCAATGCCTGAAGATGCTCCGGAAGAACATCGCAAGTTGGAAGGTAAAATTCGCAAGATGGAAACAGCGATGGAATCTCTTCATGAGATGTTAAACGAAGTCGTCGACTTCGACGCAAGAGAGCGCGAAGCGGTGCGAACCGTTCACCGCAAACTGGGAGATGCAGACCAGTCTGATAGGGAGGAGTTGTTTGACTTGGATGAGCATGAATCTGAAGGGACCAAAAAGCTTTTTGCCTTGTCCGGTCCTCTTGTAGACACTTTGAGGCGCGGGGACGTGCTCATCATTGACGAGTTGGACGCCCGCTTGCACCCTTTGCTGACAAAAGAGATTGTCAGCCTATTCAATGATCCCGTGAGAAATTCCAAACATGCTCAGTTAGTTTTTGCTGCGCAAGATACCAACCTGCTGGACAATCACGTGCTGCGCCGAGATCAAATCTGGTTTGTAGAAAAAGATCGTCAAGGAGCATCGTATCTTTACTCGTTAGCTGAATTCAAGGTGCGCAATGATGCGACCTATGAGAAGGACTACATTCTAGGGCGTTATGGTGCAATTCCGTTCCTGGGGGGCATTCGCCACCTGCAGCTGCAGCAGGACTGATGCCTAGGAAACGAAAACCTCACAGTCATAAAAAGGGTGGTACCCGCGGGTTTAACCTGCGGTCTACCGGAAAAAGGAAACCAGGTGAGCGTCTTCTGATTGTATGCGAAGGGGAGAAGACCGAACCTAATTACTTTAACAACTATCGAGTCCCAGGACTTATTCATGTCCATGCAGAGGGCTTTGGCGTTAGCCCCCCACAATTAGTGAACATAGCGCTGGAGTTAAAACGGGAATCGGAAGGGAGGCGAGGACAGGACATTTTCGATCAAGTCTGGTGCGTCTTTGACAAGGATGAATGGAATGAAGGCGACTTCAATAACGCGATTAGACGAGCCGAGGAACAGGGGATAAAGGTTGCATACTCTAATCAGGCATTTGAACTCTGGTACCTACTCCACTTCCACTATTACAATTCTCCCATTCACCGTAAGGATTATGAGAAAAAACTTTCAGAACTGTTGGATTGCCCCTACAGCAAGAATTCTCCAAATATGTATGATCAGTTGCAGTCCCAGCAGAGTACGGCCATCGAGAACGCTAAGCGCCTCCTCGAGTTCTATCCCAACCCTCGGCCAGCTATAGACAATCCATCTACAACAGTTCATATTCTGGTAGAAGAGCTAAATCGATTCTTGCCAGAGAATCGAAAGAACACAGAATGACCCGCTTCGACACATCCATCCTCCAACCAGACCCGACCCACCGCCGCCCCATCCTGGCCGTCCTCGACGCCGCGCTCGATGCAGTCGATCCCTTCGCCGCCGTGCAAAACGTCCTCCACCGCCAAGGCGATGTCCTGACCGTCGCCGACCCCACCACCCACGCGACCACGTCCGCGTTGACCTACGACCTGCGCCGCTACCGCCGCATATTCGTCATCGCCGCCGGCAAAGCCGCGGCGCCAATGTGCCGCGCCGTCGAATCCGTTCTCCAGGACCGCATCAGCAACGGGCTGGCCGTGACAAAATACGACCATGGCCAACCAACCGGCCCGTCCTCAGCAACGCCATCCTCCATCCGCATCGTAGAGGCCGGCCACCCTCTTCCCGACGAAGCCGGCGTCCTCGCCGGCAAAGAAATGCTTGCCCTTGTAGAGGAGGCCAACGAAGACGACCTGGTGATTGCACTCCTCTCCGGCGGTGGCTCTGCCCTTTTGGTGGCGCCGGCAGGAGAATCCGCCGCCAGCGCCGAGCAAGCACTTTCAGCGCTCACCCTGGCCGACCTGCAAGGCTTGACCGACGCCCTCTTGGCCTGCGGCGCAACCATCAACGAGATCAACTGCCTGCGCAAACATACCAGCGCCGTAAAGGGCGGCCAGTTGGCACGCTCCGCCGCGCCCGCTACACTCCTCACTCTTGCGCTCAGCGATGTCATCGGCAGCCCCCTCGATGTCATTGCCAGCGGGCCCACCGTCCCAGACGAAAGCACCTGGGCCGATGCCTGGGCAATCGTCGAAAAGTATGCTTTGGCCGCCGCCCTGCCACAGGCCGTACGCAAACGCCTGCAAGCCGGGCTGGCCGGCGACATCCCCGACACGCCCAAACCCCACGATCCGGTCTTCGCCAATAGCAGCACTCTCGTCGTCGCCGACAACCGCACCGCGGCCAACGCCGCCCTGGCCAAGGCCGCCGAACTGGGCTACAACACGATCCTGCTCTCCACATTTGTCGAAGGCGAGGCCGCAGAAGTGGCCAAAGTGCTCGTCGGCCTCGGGCGGGAGGTACAAGCCAGCGGACAACCGGTTCCCCCGCCCGCCTGCCTGATCCTCGGCGGCGAAACCACCGTCAGCCTGGGTGACAATCCCGGCCAAGGCGGCCGCAACCAGGAGATCGCCCTGGCCGCCGCCCTCGCCCTGCAACATCTGCCGGGTTTGACAGTCGTTTCTCTGGCAACCGACGGCACCGACGGCCCCACCGACAGCGCCGGCGGCATCGCCGACAGCGGCACGGTTGCACGAGGCGAACGTGCCGGCCTCTCCGCAGCCGACTACCTCCGCCGCCACGATGCCTATCCCTTCCTGCGTACCACCGCAGACCTTCTCCTCACCGGCCCGACCCGGACTAATGTCAACGATCTGCTCTTCGTGTTCGTGCAAAAAATGTGAGAGAATAAGAGAATCATTTGTACGCCGCAGTCGTAAACGCGTGCTCCTCGGCCCGCATCCATAGTGCCCCTCGCTACGCCGCAATCGGGGCCTGCCCAGGGCGAGCGCCGTCCGGCGCAGAAATGATATCGAGCTTTCGGTCCGAATCTTCATAAATACAGGAGTTGAATTCCATGCCTAATTTGACAGTAGCAGATGTTGGCACATTCGAAGTGCAAGCAGGCAAACGTCTGGTCCTCGCACTGGTTGAGGACGCAGCCATCGATCAGATGCACGCCTGTGGCGGCAACTGCAAATGCACCACCTGCCGCGTTGTCTTTGTTGACGGCGAACCCGCCCAGATGACCGTCGCCGAAAAAGAGAAACTGGCCGAAAAGGGTCTGACCGGTGTGCGTCTGTCCTGCCAGTGCCTCGTTGAAAGCGACATGACCGTACAGATCATCAGCCGCCTCGAGGGCACTGGCCGCCCCGATGCCGGCCCCCCACCCGAGTCGACAATTCAGCCGTATCCGGAGTGGACATCCAAAGACTGAAATCAGTACAAGAGTTGCGGCGCCGGCTCCGCCCACGGTGGAGAAGCCGCCGGGTACATCCCAAACCGGGACCGGCCTTCACTCGGGCACCGGCGCGCCGCACTCTCTCCCGCCCGCAGCCATCGCGGCCGTCGGGCCGCAATACCTCCTCAAATTCACCTCTCCGGGAGAAGCGATTTTGACTAGCCACTCAGAGCACCCCGCCCCTGAAGCGGACGCAGCAGGACCCCCCGACAGACCGATTCTGATCTCTGCCATGCAATTTGAAGATGAACTCAAGAGCGGCGAGCGTTCCGTCTGGGAGCTTATCGATATCGCCCGCCAGACAGGTGCTGACGGCGTCGAACTGCGGCGGGAAACGTGGCCGCGGCTCGACGAAGAACTGGCAGAGGCGTCCCGCCGCCTCGCCGATGCCGGGCTGCTGGTCACATACGCCACCCAAGCCACCCTCTTCTGCGACTCGCCAGACTCGCTGCAGTTGCGCCAGGACATCGACACCGCCGCAACCCTGGGCGCACCGCTCGTTCGCTTCTTCCCCGGCCCGACGCCCACGGCCGACGACGGCGCTGCCTGGGCTCGCGCGCAGCAAGTCGTCGACTACGCCGCCGCCCAAAACACTGTCATCGCCCTCGAAAACTACGCCCGCACCCCCGGCGGCACCTTGGCGGAGATCCATGGGGCGTTGACCCGCTTGGCCTCGCCCGCCCTCCGTACCAATCTGGACATGGGAAACTATCCCAACCACGGCCAGAACGTGGTCGCCGCAATCGACACCCTGGCCGACCAGATCATCGCCGCCCATCTGAAGGACAAAGCCGCCAATCCGTCTGATCCCCCAATTCACCTCGGCGCAGGTGTGTTGCCCCTTGCCGACATTCTCACCGCCCTCGACAGTCTTCCCCAGCGCGTCTACTACATCTTCGAATTTCGCGGCGGCAGCGATCCGATAGGGGCAATCAAGCGCAGCCTTGCTTATTTGAAGCAGCGGCAGAATTAAACGCAGTTATGAATTCGAATGATTGGGGTGGCGTGAGGGCGCCCTCCGCGTCTCTCTTCCATACGCTCAAAACACATGCTGGAGAGATGATATGAGCAGCAACAATGCGCTTGCCGGCAAACGGGCACTCATAACCGGTGTCGATCGCGGCGGAATCGGCCAGGGCATCGCCATGGAACTGGCCCGCCAGGGCGCAGCCGTGGTCTGCCACTACCCCTACAGCGACGAAGGCGCAGCCGCAACCGTAGCCCAGATTCAAGCGGCTGGCGGAACAGCCGCCGCCGTTCAGGGCGATTTCACCCAGTCGGCCGCCGTATGCGCCGAAGTCGTGGAGGCCGCCGCCAATCTCCTCGGCGGGCTGAATGTGCTGGTCAACAACGCCGGCCTGACCGAAACCCGCCCACTCGCCGATATCACACCCGCCCATGTTGAAAAACTGTTCGCCATCAACCTGCGTAGTCAGATATTCTGCACCCAACAGGCGCTGCCCTACATGCTGAAGGATGGCGGCGGTTCAGTAATCAACTTGGCGTCGGTGCATTCCCACGCCGGCGTCCCCGATTACGCGGTCTACGCCGCCACCAAGGGGGCTGTCGCCGCGCTCACCCGCCATCTGGCCGTCGAGTTGGCCCCGCAGAAGGTCCGGGTCAACGCCATCGCCCCCGGTCTCATCGAAGTGCCCCGCTACCACGAAGACATTCCCGATTACAACCCCGCCATCTTCGCCGCGACCGTACCCTGGGGCCGCCTGGGCGAACCGGCCGACATCGGCAAGGTGGCCGCCTTTCTCGCCTCCAACGGCGCCGACTTTGTCACCGGCCAGACCATCTACGTCGATGGCGGCACCACTGCCTACATGTCCTTCGGCGCCCATCTTGATGGCCAGGACTGGCGCTCCGGAGAATGAGCGCCGCATCCGACTTGCGCTGTCTACAGTTGATCAGCCATTTGGCGACCAACGGGACAGGAGTTCGCCTCTGACATCAGGCAGGGACTGTTCCCACTGTCGCCAGGAAGTCATCACCGGATGTACGGTCACCCAAATGCCGATAACGCAATAGGGCACGAGAAGCAGAAGATGTCCCCAGAAGTCAATCAACGCCTGGCGCTTCTTACTCCAATTCGCATAGATGAAATCTACGCGTACGTTAATACCGTTCTTAAGGATATAGGCGAAACCCAGAAAAAAGACCAGAGAGTACAGATACCATTGCAACTCGATGAAGAGATTGGAGGACAGCTGCATGCCTATGTACTGTCCGAGGTAGCGCACCAGTACATTGTAGAATCCAACTGCTACCGTAACGATCACAAGCAGCACCGACACGCCCCCGACACGCTCCGAAAGGCTGTCAATGAGACTGGAAATCCTCAGTAGTGCCCTTAACATTAGTTGCTGTTCCTCATTCAATGCGGTACGCTCGCAAGGCGCAACCCGTCTCCCATCTTTAGCTACCTATCCTTTCCGCAGGACAGCCCTATCTTACCCGAAACAGTCTAATATACGATATCCAATAATACCTGCCCGCAGCGGCCGCAAAGGTTGCTCTTTTGCCCCGCCCATCCCTGCCGCAACTCGTACAGACCGGCAACCGTGGAGTATAATTGGGCTGTACAGAAGCTATACTCAATCCCAAACGATTACTCTTCCACAGTACTGTCTTTTCGTTCATAAGGATCTTCTATGGAATGGCACCAATCGCTGGTAAAAGTTGGAGTTTATGTTGATGCCGCCAACATCTATCGCAACGGCGGCTCTCGCATGCAATATGATGTCTTACGCGAATTTGCCTGCCGGGACATGGGTGAACCGGTCCGTCTGAATGCTTATGTTACCCACGACGCCGATCGCGCTCAGTGGGATGCCGACTACCGCATCGGCGCATTACGCTTCCACTCCGCATTGCGGGATCTTGGCTACAAAGTGATTATCAAGCGCGTGCGCTGGTACGATGACGAGGCCGGCAACCGCTATGCCAAGGCAAATTCCGATCTGGACCTGGCGGTGGACGCGCTGCTCCAATCCGAAAATCTCGACAGAGTGCTGATCGCAACCGGTGATGGCGATTTCGTCCAGGTGGTGCGGGCGCTCCAGAACAAGGGCTGTCGCGTCGAAGTGGTCGCTTTCGACAATGTTTCTGGCAACCTGCGTCAGGAGGTGGATCTGTTCATGTCCGGCTACCTGATCCCCAATCTCTTGCCCGTCCCCAATGGCTCTGCCGAGTGGGGCCACCCTGATTCTACTGTGCGCGGCTGGTGTTACTACTATAACGAGGAAAAGGGCTTCGGTTACATGCGTTTCCTGACCAAGGTATCGCCCCACCTGTGGTTGGTGGACAAACGCAAGAGTCCCGACTCCCCCTATGAGAGCGCCTTTTTCCATTTCTCGATGATGCAGAATGATTCCGTTAAGGACTACCTGCCAAGCCGCGAACATATTTTTGAATTCCGGCTCATCCCCTCGGAACGGGACCAGAGTGAACTCACTGCAACCAACATTCGCATGGTCTGCTCTCTGTAGCTGCAGTCGCCCATTGTCCCTCACCGCGAACTGCTGACTACCTGTGCGCCGAAGCCTTCGCCACCTTTCCCAACAGGAGCCTGAACCCTATGCCTGCCGCAATCTCTGCCCAGCAACCGCTCGCCGTAGAAGCCGGCGCCAAGGTCCTCATGTCCGGTGGCAATGCCTTTGATGCCGCTGTCACCGCCGCACTCGTGCAGGCCATCGTCAGCCCGCAAATGTGCGGCATCGGCGGCTATGCCGTCATTAATCTGCACCTCGCCGGCGAACCAGGGTCGATCGGGGTCGACGCCCCCGCGCTAGCCGGCGCCCTCGTGCAGGATGATATGTGGGTGGACAAGCTGATCCGCCCCAATCCCGGTGGCTGGGGCTACTTCCTCGAGGGCAATGTCAATGAAGCCGGATACACATCCGTCTGTACGCCGGGATCCGTCAAAATGTTCGCCATGCTGCTCGACCGCTGGGGCACCATCGACTTCGGCCAAGCCGCCGAACCGGCCATCCGCACCGCCCACGACGGCTATATCGTCTCCGATTCCCTCGCTGTCGGCTGGAAACGCTCCAACCAATACTGGGAGGGGTTGAGCCTGCGCGACTACATCCGCAGCAACGCCGAGGCCAGCCGAATCTATCTGCGCGAGGACGGCGAACCCTATGATACCGGCGAAATCCTGCGCAACCCGGACTACGCCGCCTCCCTGCGCGATATCGTCCAACACGGCAGCGAGGACTTCTACCACGGCCAGCTGTTGGAGCGCATGGCATTCGACCTGGCGGAAAACGGTAGCTTCGTCACCCGCCAGGACTTTGAACAATACCGCCTGCGAGAAGACGCCTCCGTGCGCGGCAGCTATCGCGGCCACACCGTCACCAGCGCAACACCGCCCCACGGTGGCGCAACCCTTATCGCCATCCTCAACATCCTGGAGGGGTACGACCTGGCCGCAATGGGCCAAAATTCAGCCGATTACATCTACACCGTCGGCCTCGCCATGAAAGCCGCATTCGCCGACCGCAACCCGCACATGGCCGACACCAACTTCGAGGAGGTGCCGCTCGACTGGATGATGTCGCAAGAACGGGCTGCCTTCTGGCGCGGGCGTATCGAAAGCGGCCAGCCTATCGAACCCGCGCCATCCCAGCCGGAAACACCGCACACGACCCACCTCTCCGTAATCGACGCCCAGGGCAACTGCGTCTCCCTCACCCATTCGTTGGGCGCATCATCGGGCGTCATTACGCCAGGGCTAGGCTTCATGTACAACAACTCGATGGTCAATTTCCACCCCCTGCCAGGCCATCCCAACTCGATCGCCCCAGGTAAAGGCCGCACCACCGGCATGACCCCGACCATCGTCTACAGCAAAGAGTCCTCCAACGGCGACTCCCAGCCGCTCCTCGTCTTGGGCGCGCCCGGCGCCACCCGCATTATCACCTCGGTCCTGCAAGTGATCCTCAACGTGATCGACTTCGGCATGGATATCGAGCAGGCCGTGCATGCGCCCCGCTTCGACTGCCAGCTGGACGCCATAACCTGCCAGCGCCGCATCCCCATCTGGGTGCTGGACGAAGTGAACAAGCGCCACCCCGCCGTCCACATCCCTTACAGCCACGGCGGCCTGGCCCTGGTCCATGCGCTCCACATCGACCCCCACACAGGCGCTCTCTCCGGCGCCGCCGACACCGGCAGCGAAGGCATGGCCGTGGTGGTGTAGTCCCAATTGCGGGATCGGGCCTGTCGAAGGAAAAGGAGAATGCTCCTATGGAATCTGCCAGAAATACACGCAAAGAGGTTGCATCGCAGGGAGAAACCATCTATCGCCAACGTTTACGGGACAAGGTAGAGCCTGAGTTTAATGGCAGTTTCCTGGTAATTGACATCGAAACTGGTGCCTACGAAATAGACGCTGACGATGTGGTGGCAACGAAGCGCCTACTTGCCAGCTATCCAGATGCCGTCATCTACGGTCTGCGCATCGGCTCTCCAACTGCCTATCGAATCGGTGGACGTTTCGTAGCGAATGCGCAATGATTTCCGGGAAAGTCACAGCGAATAAAGAAGCCGCTATTGCAATGGGATTTTTCGGCTCAGTTCAAGAAAATAAGAGAGTCAGGGCGGTGAATCGTCTATCGGTAGCGGGTAACTGAAAGGTGTGGAGACCCGTATGAAGATCCGGGGCATGAAGCCTGACATGAAACTTTACACCATTGGCTTTACCCGCAAAAGCGCCGAGACCTTTTTCACACAACTCAAAAAGTCAGGGGTCCGGACGCTGATCGATACCCGCCTCAATAACCGATCGCAACTCTCCGGCTATGCCAAGCAGAACGATCTCAAGTATTTTCTGCGCGAAATCGGCAATATCGACTACCTGCATCTGCCCCAACTCGCGCCCACCCAGGACATCCTCGACGCCTTCAAGAAAAAAAAGGGGCCGTGGGAAGCCTATGAGCGTTCATTTCGCACGCTCATGTTTTCCCGCAAAATTGAAGAAGAGTTCCAGCCGGAACTCTTCGATAACGCCTGTCTCCTGTGTAGCGAGCACAAGCCCCACCACTGTCACCGGCGTCTCGTCGCCGAATACCTCCGCGCAAAGTGGGACGGGATCAAAATAGAGATCGAACATCTCCAACCACAGGATCCCGCCTGATACGCCCACTCGTCTCTGCCTGGCAGGTACGTTAACCGGCTACCGTTCGCCGAAGCGAAACCCTTCACAGGTTCTACGGAAAATAATTATATTCTCCGCTTGGCCGCAACGGCGCCATATTCCTCACCGGTCAGGCTCGAAAATCGACCCGTCCAACGCCGTCTGCAACCCCGCAGACACCACGTCCAGCCGCCTGATCTCCTCCGCCGGCAATTCCAGGCCGACCGCGCCGACCGTGTCCTCGATGTGTGCCGCCACATCCGCGCCGGAGATGATGCACGTCACCTCCGGATGCGACAGTATCCACGCCTGTGAAACCTGGCCCGGCGTCGCCCCCAACCGCTCCGCCACAGCAACCACCTCCTCCACCACGTCCGCCGCCCTTTCCCGCAAGACTTCCTGGAAAGCGTTCCGGCGCCGCCCGCCCCACAAACTGTTCTCTTCCGGCATCGTATCCCGCCGGTAATCGCCGCTAAGCAGTCCCACCGCCAGCGGGCTGTACACCATCACCCCCAACCCCATCTCCGCAACCATCGGAAACATCTCCCGCTCCAGCTCCCGGTTGAGCAGATTATAGGGGTTCTGCACCGTGATCAGCGGTGCCGCATTTAGCCGCTCCTGCACATGCAGCGCCTTCACCACCTGCCACGCCTGGTGATTACAAATGCCCACATAGCGCACCTTGCCCTGCTGCACCAGACTGTCCAGCGCCTGCAACGTCTCCTCCAACGGCGTGGTTTCGTCCAAACCGTGGATCAAATAAACATCGATCCGGTCGGTATTCAGCCGCCGCAGCGAACGCTCCACCTCGCGCAGAATGTGGTAACGCGAAAGGCCCACGTCGTTGGGGCCGTCGCCTATGGCGCTCCGCACTTTGGACGTGATCACCACCTCGTCGCGTCGCCCTTGCAGCGCCTTCCCCAGCAACTTCTCCGACGTCCCTCTGTTTGCCCGATCGTCCGACAGACCATAGACGTTGGCGCAGTCAAACAGATTCACTCCCTGATCCAGCGCGGCCGCGATCAGGTTGCGTGCCTCCATTTCATCTCCCTGCCCCCGCAGCCCCAGCCCCAGGGCCACACGCGAAACCTTCACCCCCGCGCTGCCGAAATTCACGTATTGCATGCCTCTCTCCTCGTGTTAGGAAGCGAATCTTGGATATCTGTGACAAGAATTTCCCGTAGTGGCTAAAAAGTAA
The DNA here is from genome assembly GCA_965221345.1 of Caldilineaceae bacterium. Lineage (GTDB taxonomy): Bacteria > Chloroflexota > Anaerolineae > Caldilineales > Caldilineaceae > Bin5. Next base: position 308,134 of record CBDCSD010000002.1, on the reverse strand, counting down.
GTGATGGCAGAATTAGGGCATGATACAGAAAACTATCACCTACAGTTGTCGAGTGAGCGGAAGCACTACCCATCTCGTCGACAATCGCCCTGCTAATCGGTTCATGCGCAGGCTATGCTCTGGCCCGTTTTGACTACGGCGGCCGCAACAATTCCATCGTTCTGGGCTTCATGTCCCAGCGGATGTTCCCCGGCGCGCTCTTTATTCTCGCCTTTCTGGTGATGTTTCGCGAGTTGGGCCTTCTTGACACCCGTTTGTCACTGATCATCGTCTACAGCAGCGGCGCAATTCCCTTCATCGTTTGGGTGATGCGCGATTTCTTCGAAGGGCTGCCGGTCGAAATCGAGGAAAGCGCCATGATCGACGGGGCCAACCGCCTCGGCGTCCTCTTTCGCATTGCCATGCCCCTGGCCGCGCCCGGTCTAGTGGCCGTCTTTGTCCTCTCTCTTATCGGCGCCTGGAACGAATACCTGGTCGCCCTCACGCTGACCTTCCGCCAAGCAATCACCATCCCGCTCTTCATGACCATGCAAGTCAGCCAGACCGGTTACACCGAATGGTGGAATGTGAGCGCAATTTCGCTCGTCAGCGTCATCCCCGTGGTCGCAGCCGGCATGGCCCTCGAGAAATACATCGCCGGCGGCTTGACCTTCGGAGCGCTTAAGGGCTGATGCGACTGCCTGTCGCCGCGACCCACTGGCCTTGCATTTAAGCCTCGTTCTTGCGCCGTCGCCCCACCCATATCCGTACCAGCCAAATCAGAATCGCCAGCGGAATCAGCACAACCAGCAGCAGCGGTGTCAAGTAGAGAAACGCCCAGATCAGCGCCGTCAGCAAACCTTGTAGCGTCGAAACCAGTGCCCGCAACGCGTTCCGTACAGGACCGTTCGCGCTCCACGGCTCCTCCACGATCGGCCGGTTGATGCTGTCGGGGAGCAACTCAACCCGGACCGTCGAAAAGCCGATCTGATTGTCCAACAAGTTCTTGCGCCCCTGCAACGTTTCGATCTCTTCCCGGATCTGCGTCAAGTTGCGGTGGACAGCCAGAATATCCTCTACCTTGGCATTCGGCCTTTCCCGTACCTCCGTCAGCAGCGCCAGCAACTCCGTCTCGGTAGCGCGCAGATTGCGCAACCGCGCATCGAGATCACTGTACTGGTCGGTCACATCCTGCCGGTCTATATTCAGATAGTGCACATCCGTAGCCAGCGCCTGCAGCCGTTCCAGCGCCTCCTCCAGGCTCTCAGACGGCACCCGCAGCGTCATCGAGCCGCGCAACTCTTCCGTCTGATCATATCTCCCCTTGGAAAGTTCGACATCAGACAGATACCCGCCCAGATCTGACGCGATCTGCTCGACGCCCGCCATCGCCGTCTCCGTCTCCTTCACAACCAACGAAATGTTGGCATTGGCGATGATCTGGCGCATTTCCACAGCGCCGTCCGCCTCCTGCTGCTCTGCCGACGAGTCTTCGCTCGCCATCGCAGGCGCACTCTCCGCAAACGATGCAGTTTCGAATCTGTCCGCGGAAGCAGCGGCGCAACCCGCGCAAGTCAGCCCAACAAGAACCAGCAATACCGGAATAAGTTGTCGAATTCGTCCCACTGGTCACACTCCTGCCATCTCAGCATGTTGCAATGAGCCTGGATAATGGGACGAAGTGTTCGGCCAGTTTGTTCCCGATGCAACCGCTTTGGAGTTCTCTCGTCCGCCCCTCAGCCCCCGAACTTGTCTGATGCAACCCCCCGTACTCCCACATCCGCTACGAAAAATCCGCCCGCATGGGGCTGTTCGGCCTTCTCCGCGTCGCTCATCCGGAACGACGCGCTCGTGATGTAAAGCTGATCCAGGCCCGGACCGCCGAATGCGCATGCCGTAATACTGGCTGTCGGCAGCTCGACCTCCGCCAACACGGTAGCCGTTTCCGGATTCCAGCGCCGCACACGGCTGCCCCCGTAATGCGCCACCCAAAGCATCCCTTCCTCGTCAATCGTGAAGCCGTCAGCAAAGCCCATCTCTTCGGGAATACTGATAATGACTCGTTCATTGCTGATACCGCCCGTCTCAACGTCGTAGTCGTAGGCGCGAATGGCGAAGTCGAGCGAATCGGTGTAGTACATCGTCTTCGCGTCCAGGCTCCAGATAATGCCGTTCGAAATGCCGATATCACCGATCACCTTATGAACGTTGTGGTCAGTGTCCATCCGGTAGACGCTACCCTGATCAGACTGGTCCTCATAGGCCATCGTACCAGCCCAGAAACGGCCCGCGGGGTCGCACTTGCCGTCGTTAAAGCGGTTGCCCGCCAGATGAGCCTCCGGATCGACAAGCTTCTCCAGCGCGCCGCTGGCCGGGTCAAAGGCGGCGAAGCCGTCCCGCAGGGCCAGCATCAGCCCGCCGGCCGTCCGTTGCACCACCGTTCCCACGTGCTGCCCCACGTCCCATTCCCGGTTATCGCCCGTCTCCGGGTCGTACGCGTATAGCTTGCTGGCCATAATATCCAGCCACCACAGTACATTGGCATCGGCGTCCCAAATAGGGCCTTCGCCGACGAGCGCGTGGGCATCAATGAGAAGATCAACTTTTACAGACATTTGGCTCCTCCTTCGGTCACTATGTAGTTCCAACGACAAGATATCTGGTACAGCGTAATTTGACTGCGCGCAACGTTTCTCATTCAGAGCCGTTCATGTTGCGCTGGCCTCGCTCACCTCTTTCCCCTCCCCATAAGCAGTGAAGGACTCGTCTACCTCGGCAACCCGCACTGGCCGTCCTTCCTCCGCCGACCGGATGACCGCCAGCGTGCAGCGCACCGCGCGCACGCCGTCTTCGCCCCCGTACCGCGGCCGCCGATCATGGAGTATCGCTTCGAGCAGGTCATGAATCTGATTGACATGGCCCTGCCCATAATAGCTTATCTCCGAATCCCAAACGCGGTCGGCGCTCTCGTCGAAACGGAAACACACGGCTTCTTGCCCTCCCCGGTGCAGAATCAGATGCTGCTGCTTCCCCTCCCAGAGCAGATTGTGACCGCCCTCCCCCAGCACCTCGATCATCCCCGTCTCGCCGACAACAGTCGTGCTCAAGCCATGCATGAAGTCATACTTGCCGTTGAGCGGATCCGCCCGCATCCACACGCCCTGCCGCTCCGGGTCCGCGTAGCCCCATGTGATGATGGGAATGTCCAACTCGGCCGTCCGATATGGATCGTGCGACGCGCCCGCGCGCCTCCCGCCGCCGCCTGCCGCGGTCACAGCATAGACCTCGCCGATCGTCGCGTCCTCCATCAGATACTCAGCCGTGGCAAAGAAATGAACCGCGTGATCAAAGATCCACGGGTAACGCCCCCCGCCCGACTGCGCGCCGTCCAGCCGCCAAGCGCGCGCCTCCGCGTCGATATGTAAATCATGCTCCGCCCGTCGACGCCAGGCGCCGTGCCGCTGGCGAATCTGCAAGGGGCGTCCAATGGCGCCGCGTTCGATGAGCGCACGCGCCTTCATGTGGGAGGAGAGAAACACATACGTCTCGCCCACCAGCAGTTTGACGCCGGCTTCGTCCACCGCCCGCACCGCGTCCATCCCCTCGGCCACACTGCGGCAGAATGGCTTCTCGCAGTGGATGTGTTTGCCAGCCTGCGCGGCCTGCCGCGTCATCGTCGCGTGCAAAAAGGTGGGCGTGGCAATATCAATCAAGTCTACGTCGCCGTCGGCCAACAGCTCCGCAAAAGACGTATACACCCGCTCGATGCCGTACCGCGCGCCAAAAGCCGCGGCCCGTTCGCGGTCAGTGTCACAAACAGCCAGTACCACCGCCTCAGAGTGGCTCAGATATCCTCTGATATGCGCAGTCGCCGCCAACCCCAGCCCCACAATGCCAACGCATATCTTGTCGTCCATGAGCCATACCTATGTGAGCAAACCGCGGGGCCGGACCGAAAGAGAGCCGAGCGGATCCGTTGTCGTTCAGTCCGTAAATCGCGGCAGAACCTCTTGGATAAATAACTCCGTGCCGGCGGTTTCCGGGAAGTCGGCAATTCGAATCTGGAACAGACTGACGCCGGCATCGATGTACTCCTGCAACTGCGCCGCCACTTGGTCCGGCGTGCCTACGAGCGCGCCCCTGCCTTGGGCGTAGGGTGTCGCGTCCGCCTGCTGTCGGGCTACGGCCTCCGAACGATGGACTGCAATCGGCGGCAGGGAGATCGTCTTCCGAATCTCGTCGAAATCGCGCCCCACCGCCGCGCAGTGCTCTCTCAACACACCTATCTTGTGCGCATAGAGATCCGGGGTGCCGCCCGGTAAATTCCACCAGTCGGCATGCTTGGCCACCACCCGCAACGTCAACTGCTCGCCGCCGCCGCCAACCATCACCGGTGGCGGCGGACAAGGCTGCGGATGGCAGTAGGCATTTTCGATGCGGTAATATCGCCCTTCATAACTGGCAGGTGACTCCGTCCACAAGAGCTTAACGATTTCTATAGTCTCTTCCAGTTGGCGAATCCGTACAGCCGGCCGGGGAAACGGCCAATTGTAGGCTTTGTACTCCTCCTCCAGCCAGCCGGCTCCGATGCCAAAAATATAGCGCCCGCCTGTCAGCCACTGGAGAGAGGCAGCCATTTTGGCCGTCAACGCCGGGTTGCGGTAAGACTGGCAGAAGACCAGGCTGCCCCAGTCGTAGTTCGGGTAGCAGGCAGCGAGATAGGCCAATGTAGTCACCACCTCAGTTGCTGGCGTCTCCCTCGGCACAAACGTGCCCCAAGGATGCACGTGCTCGTCCACCCAAACCGATGTCAAATGGCCGTCCATCAGCTGAAGATGTGTATGCATCTGTTCCAGAAAGGAGTCGGCGTTGCTCCCGTCCGTTGGGAAGGAAGGCGCGTGCCAGCCGAAGTCTATTGAGGTCATGTCGTTGGCTCCTGTTGTCGAGTCGTCCGAAAGTCAGCAGCGAGGCATGGCCCGCGTCTGAACGCTGGTGAACCGGTTAGCCTGGAGAGATTTATGGATGCTAATGAAAGTCCCGTTTGACACCGAGACTTTTCGCGCGGGTTACACAGTGGAATCGTGGTTGTCTAGCCTGCCTTGACGCAATACGCAGCGCGAAAAAAGTGGGTTTCCATATGGAACGCACACTAGTATAGCTGTCCCTGACAGCGGTCGCAACTCTCCTGCTTTCGCCGCTATTTCTGTTCGCCCCTGCCCCAAGCCTGCCGTTCACACCCTTTGTTTTCGGAATTCAGGGCGTGTTATACTCCCCCTGCAGAGTCTTCCACGACGCTACCTATTTGCCCTATGAGCGCGATGTGAACGCAGCCAACTATTACCTCTCCCGCATTCGATGGACCGTTTTGCGGCTGGTCCTTCTCCCGCTGACCGCCGCGTTGCTCGCGGCTTGTGAACCCTCCCCGACAATGCATGTGATCGGCTACTTGATCGAGCAGCGCCTGGGTGGTCCGGTTGAACCTGCCCCGTCCGTCGCAGGGGGCAGCCTTTCCGGCCAAGTGCTCTTCGCCGGTGAGCCGGTGGCAGGCGCCTCCGTTCTCGTCGCCACTCGTACGGGAACGCCCTACGCCGCGCGCACCGACGGTTCAGGACACTATCGCATCGACAACATCCCCCCTGGTCAGTACGTGCCTGCGTCTGTTGCCCCCACCTTCGCCGAGACCGCCCTCAGCGGCGCACTCGGCCTCCCATATCCAGTCACCGTACGGGCCGGCGAAACGACCCAGGCGCCCGCCCTCACGCTGCGCCGGCATCGGCCCCGCCCATTGCCCGCTCCCTTGCCAGATGCAGCCGAACTCTGGATTAGTGAACCGGTTACTAAGACAGCTCCTTTTCCCGCGGGCGCAGTGGCCTGGGAACGCTCATTCGCCTTTACACGCCAAGGAGTCAGAATTATTTCCCTGCGGCTTTATCGACCATTTCCCGATTACGGCGAGAAGCTGCCTCTGGTGTTCGGTCTCTACCCCGGCTGGGTCGACGACTGGGTGCCGGTAAATGTGGCCCTGGCTGATGCCGGTTACACTGTTTTGGCGCTGTCCCCGTCCGGTGTGTGGGGGTTGGATGTGGCCGCCCATGCCGAGGACGCTCGTCTCGCACTGGCATTGGCCCGCGGCGGCCACCTGGGCGTTGATTTGGCCGACGCGCCGGCAGTGGCCTTGGGAGGCAGCTTCAGCAGCGCAATTGTCAACCGTTTGTTGCGCGATGAGCGGGACCAGTTTGCAGCCTGGCTGACGCTGGGCGGCATCAGCAATGCCTTCACCGGCAGCGCCGACTTCTACGCCCGCCGCCTGACCTTCCCCGAACAGTTTCGCTATGTGATCCCTGCGCTGGGGCCGGCTAACATCTATCCCCTACCCTTCCTCTACTTCTCGCCGGTCTACACCGCCTCCCAGCTGCCGCCGACGATGATCATTCACACCGATGTAGACCGCATCATTCCCATCAGCCAGGCATACGAACTGGAAGAGGCGCTGCGGGCCGCGGGCGTATACGTTGAGGTGTTATACTATGAGGATGTGAGCCACTACCTTCAGATTGGCGACGACCTGACCGAGTCCGGCAAAGATATGTTCTGGCAAGTGCTGAACTTCCTGGAGGTCCAAACCACGAAAAGTAGAGAGTGAGTCGTGAGGTATTCTCTCCCCTCATTCCTCTTCAACCACTCTTCAAGCTGTGGGATTCGCGACGAATGAACTATAGTTTGTCTTGACGGCCCGTCTCAGGCTGACTAAGATTGAATATAGGGTTGCCCGCTGGTTCCTACCGAAGAGTGAGCGCACACCTATGCATTTCTTGGTAGCATAATCTCTTGGCTTTTGGAAAAGGCGGCCCACCCAGAGGTTCAATAGGAACCAGAGGCCAGTACGAATCGGAGGATCTGATGAGCGCTATGACTGCTGTTTCAGTGAATGACCGTGAATACCAGGCGCTGGCGTCCGGCGTAGCATTGCAGCCTCGGCCCCATTTCGGCGTCCTGCGTCTGGGGGGCCGGGACCGGGCGGACTTCCTCCAAAGGATGACTACCAACGACATCGCCTGCCTGCAGCCGGGCCAGGCCGCGCTGACTATCCTTACCAGCCCCGTGGCGCGCATCGAAGCCGTCTTCTCCGTCCTCTGTCGCCAAGAGGACCTCTTGTTACTGGCGTCTGAAGGTCAGGCAGGTGCCCTGCGGCAGCGCCTGCAGAGTCAGATATTTTTCATGGACAAAGTGACCGTCAGCGACGAGAGCGCCAACTTGCGCCGCCTTCGCCTGTTGGGCCCGGCAGCGGGGGAACGTCTGCTGGCCGCAGGTCTGCCCCAGCCGGCATCCGACGACCAATTCCTCGAAGAAGCGGGCGTTTCCGTACTGCGTCAGGAGCGCTTTGACCTCCCCGGCTACGAACTCATCGGTGCCTTAGAGACGTTGGACGCGCTCCAGGAGCGGTTGACTAGCGCAGGCGCGGTACCTCTCGCCGACAGCGTCAGTTATGAAGCCCGCCGCATCGAACTGGGCCGTCCCCGACCTGGACAGGAACTGACTGACGCTTTCACCCCGCTGCAGGCGGGCATGGCCTGGGTGTGCGCCGAGAACAAGGGGTGCTACACTGGCCAGGAGATCATCGCCCGTCAACTCACATATGACAAGGTGACACGCGCGCTGGTCCGCCTGCGTACCGAACTGCCCCTGTTGGAGGGCGCGTCCGTCAGCGTGAATGATCGCGCTGTCGGTACTGTCACCAGCAGCGGTTACAGCCCGACAGCCGGGTCGGTGGCGCTGGCAGTGCTGAAACGGCCCCACAATGTCGAAGGCGTTGAAGTCACGGTGGAGGGCGCCGCCGCCCGCGTCGAACAGATTCTCCCGCCAGGGAGTTGAGCTGCGGCGGTCGGTGATCAGTTGCCGTATGCCAGGAGATTCCAGGATCAACATGAGTTGCCGACCGCTCGCCACCAACCATTAGCAACCGGCGTTTCGCAATGTCTTCCTCACTCTGGCGTCTGCTCATCGAGGATTCTCCCCGCTCCGGCGCGGCCAACATGGCTGTCGACGAGGCCATTGCCGAGGCCGCGGCGGCCGCCGCGGTTCCACCCACGCTTCGCTTCTATCGCTGGAATCCCCCCACCGTCAGCCTTGGGCGCCATCAGAAGTTGGCCGATGTCGACGAATCGCAGATCGCCGCGCGCGGCTACGACCTGGTGCGGCGCGCTACCGGTGGGCGGGCAATCCTGCACGTCGACGAACTGACCTATTCTGTCTCCGGGCCAATCGAAGAACCGCGCATGGCCGGGGGCGTGATGGACGCCTATCTGCGATTCAGCAACGCCCTGCTGTCCGGTCTGTCAACACTGGGCCTTAAGGCCGAAAAGGCCGGCGGCCGCACGCGTGCCGGACGCGAACTGTCGGCCGCCTGTTTCGAGACGCCCAGCGCCTATGAGATCACAGCCGGGGGGCGCAAACTGATGGGCAGCGCACAGAGCAGGCGCAAAGGCTATGTGCTTCAGCACGGCAGCTTGCCGCTCTGGGGAGATGTCACCCGCTTGGTAGACGTGCTGGCTCTCTCGTGTACCGCCAAGGACCGTCTGCGGCAACAACTGCATCGACAAGCGGCCACTTTGGCGGAAGCGTTGAATCTGCCGCCGGATTCGGAGCGGCTGGCATTCCCCCATGTGGCGGCGGCGATGGCGGGAGGGTTCACGTCAGCGCTGGACCAGGACCTCGAACAAGGGACACTCTCTGCGAGCGAACTGAGCCGCAGTGCCGAACTCATCCGCGTCCGCTACGCGGATCCGGCCTGGACGCGTCAACGGTAGCGTAATATGGCAATCGGGCATCTGACCCTCGAACTCTATTTGCCCCTGACCAGTTCGTTGAAACAGAAGCGGAGCATCGTTAAACCGCTCATCGCCCGATTGCGCCGCGACTACAATGTATCGGTCTGTGAAGCCGATGGGCAGGATACACTGAGCCGGGCCGTCCTGGAGGTGGTCTGTGTCAGCCAGAACGGTGCGCTGGCCTACTGGCAACTGGAAAAGATCGCCGTACGCGTCGAAAACTGGCGCCTTGACGCCGAGGTTGTTGATTACGTTATTGAAATGGTTGCCTGATTGAGGTAATTTGCGCGCAGACTCGCAACTCTGGGAACAACCTTCTGCGCCTGGCACCAGCGCAAACGGTCCCGCCTGTTCTGACGCGATGTGCTATTTTATCTTGCTCTGCCTTCTAAAGTGAACGCAGTTCAAGCGGCCTGCGCGGCTCGGGGAACTCCTGGCGACGTGTTGTGTCTGCTCAGTGCGATCAGGGATTCTTCCTGATTGTCTTGGGCTGACCAGCCGTAATGGCGCACCGCAAGGAGTGCTATGCTGACGACAACGCTGATGATTGCGATCCACTGGGCAGTCGCCAGTTCCCCCATGACCCACGCGTCCGGCCGGAAGTATTCGACCCAGAAGCGGCCCATCGGGTAGGCGATGAAATAGAGGAGTGCCCCGTCGCCTCGCCGCAGCTTGTCCCCGAACTGCCAATAGATCAGATAAAGCAGCCCAAACAAGAGGATGTTCCAACCGGCTTCGTAGAAAAAAGTCGGGTGAAAACCGTGGCTGGCATACCAGTCCAGCGTGGCTTGGGGGATTTCGCCGACGCCGCACGGTGGCGCGTCAACAGGGCGCTGGCAGGGATGTATGGGGTTGATGTGGAACGCCCACGCCAGGTCCGTGGCTTGCCCATAAAGTTCCTGATTGGCAAAATTTCCCATTCTTCCGACCGCCTGGGCAACCAGCACGTTGGGGCCAATGTAGTCCAAATAGCTCAAGAAACTCAGCTTGTGACGCCAAGTGTATATAACAATGGCGATAATGCCCCCAACCAGTCCGCCGTAAATGCCCAAACCTGTGAATCCAAATCCTCCCTTCCCCCCGCCCCACAATCTGATAATTTCAAAGGGATTCTCGCGATAAAAGGCCCAGCCAGGCCCGTCGGCCGGTGTACTGAAAACGTGATAGAGGCGGGCGCCGATAATACCCAATAGCAGCGTCCAGGCCAGAAGGTTCCAGATATGGTCAGGGTTTTCGCCGGCGCGGCTGGATAACCGCCCCGACAGCCAGGCGGCAACTACTGCGCCACCGACAATAAATACGCCATACCACCCCGGAGCAAAGTATCTGCCGAAGATTTCGAGTTCAAAAATGGTTGGGCCCATAGTGTAATCGTTGCCTTGTCAGTGAAAGCGCGCAGTTAACATCACTCGACAGTATAGAAGATCCTCGCGCTTACACAAAAAATCTTCCAAGAGGGGCGTCTTGATTCAATCTCACACCGCACCATGCCCTTTACGGTCCCGGCGCGCCACTTTCCAGCCACGTCTCCAGCGTGGCGCCCACCCGCTGGAAGCTCTCCACGCCCAGTTTATCAATCGTGTCCTCAATCGTATGCCAGTAAGGATAAGTAAAGTCGATTATGTCGATGGCGGTGAATCCGGCCTCGATAAAGGGTGTGTGATCATCGATCAGATGTGTACCCGGCGCAAGGCGAAACCATTCACCGTACCCTAGCTTTGCGGCAATTGACCAGATGGCCTCAGTCAGACCTCGGTCGGAATTGGGTTCCCACAAGAGCTGTTGATCGGCGTCCCCGATCATGTCTACGATGACCGTGTATCGCGGCGACTGGCACTGGCCCAGTTCGTCAAGATTTTCGACGAAATGGCGGCTGCCCAGAATCCAGTCCCAGCCAGGGATGCGCCCGTTATCCTCAGCATCGAAAAATGCCAGGCAGATGGTGTGGTTGGTGCTTTCCACATCCAGTGTGCGGGCCATTTCCAGCAGCACGGCTACGCCGGACGCGCCGTCATTGGCGCCGGGTACCGGTTTTTCGTGGTTCTCGGGGTCCGTGTCGTTGTCTGCAATCATTCGCGTGTCGTAATGCGCGCCCAGAATGATCACCGGTCCCGATCCCTTGTAAGCAATGATATTGCGCCCTTCCACCTCCTCCAGCGGCTGGAACGGCTGGATCAGCACTTCCCATCCGTTTGCATTCAACTCCCGAACTACCCAGTCGCCCATCTCGCGGTGGGCGAGAGTGCCGGTTATCCGGGGCCCGTAAGACATCTGTTTCTCCACGTAGATCATCGCCTGATCAGCCGAAAAAGACACGGGTGGTGCCGGCAATTCGAGTAGTCCATAGCCCAGATAACCGAAGAATCCCGCAGATGCTGCCAGAGCCACGAGCAGCGTGATTTCAGTGCGAAAGGTCTTTGTCGTGTTCATGAGGCGCTGCCAGTATGCTGGAAACATTGGAATGGTATGGAGTAAATTGTTGTGGCAACAGCCCTTTCACCGTGTGAAACGGGTTGTTACCGTATTTTTTACAGGCAGTCGAGACGCCGGCGCTCCCCGGAGTGCGGCCTACGCGACAAGCCGGGCTGCGAAAAGGTTCCCCGTTCATTGCCAATTGGCACAACCTGCACAGGTCACTGGGTTATCGCAGGACAACGGTCAGGAGCGGGGACGCAGACGAATTCGGATGGGCGTGCCTACAAACGGGTAATGCCGCCGCAACTGATTTTCCAGGTAACGCAGGTAACTGAAATGGGCCAGTTCCGGGTCGTTGACAAATAGTATGAAGGTAGGCGGCTCTACGCTGGCCTGCGTTGCGTAATAGATTCGCAGAGGCCGCAGCTGTTTGGTGGCTGGAGGTGAACGATGATAGGCATCCTGAATGACGCCATTCAACTCCGACGTGGGGATGCGATGCCGGCGTTCGGCCGCCACCGCCAGCGCCGTCGGCAGCACCTTTTGCACCCGCTGCTTCGTCAGGGCGCTGATAAAGAGCACAGGCACATAGTCAAGAAACTTCAGATCTGCGCGGACTTCTCGCGTATACTCTACCATCGTCTGCGTGTTCTTTTCGACGATATCCCATTTGTTCACCAAAACGATGACGCTTTTGTACGCCTCCAACACATGGCCGGCAATATGGGCATCTTGCGCAGTGACGCCCTCGACGCCGTCTATGAGTAGCAAGCCCACGTCGGCCCGATCGATACTGCGCATGCTGCGAAGTACGCTGTATTTCTCGATACCCGGTTCCACCCGCCCCCGCCGTCGGATTCCCGCCGTGTCAATCAAAGTGATCTTCTGGCCGTGGTAGGCCATCTCTGTGTCAATAGGGTCGCGCGTGGTGCCGGCGATTTCGCTGACGATTGCCCTGTCTCGTCCAAGCAGTGTATTCAGCAGGCTGCTCTTTCCCACATTCGGTCTACCCACGATGGCGATGGCAACTTCATCCTCATCCTTCTCATCCCTGACCGGGCTGTCGGATAGTTCGGCCACGATCAGGTCGAGCAAGTCACCAACGCCGATTCCATGGAAGGCGCTGATCGCCATTGGTTCACCAGCACCCAGCGCCCAGAATTCCGCCGCGTTCTGTCGCCGTTGCTCGCTTTCGGCCTTGTTTACGGCAAGCAGGATCGGTTTGGTCGTCTGTTGTAAAAATTCGGCCAGATCCTCGTCGGCTGCTGTCAGGCCATCCTTTCCGTCCACCACTAATACGATCACATCGGCCTCGTCCACCGCGATACGGGCCTGGTTCGTGATCTCGGTCACGTAGCGGGCGGAGTCTCGCCCCAGGGGCGCCAAGCCCGGCCGCGCAGCCCGATTTTCGGCAGTCTTTTGCGCTTCCAGGCCGCCTGTGTCGATCACGACGAAGGAGACTCCCCTCCATTCCGCCTCCCCGTAGATTCGGTCGCGGGTAGTGCCAGGCAGATCCTCGACTATCGCTGTTCTGGCGCCGATGAGCCGGTTGAACAGGGTCGATTTGCCCACATTGGGGCGACCCACAAGCGCGATCACTGCTTTTCGTTGCGTCATTTCAATTCAATTGGACGACGTGGGCGTTTCCGTGGGCACCGGTTCAGTTTTTTCTGGCGCCGGCACGGGCGAAGGTTCCACTGTCTCTGTTGTCGGCGGAGGCGCCGTCGCGGTTGTCTCCGCATTACGCGTGGCTGACGGTTCCGCCGTCTCAGGGACCGGAGTAGTTGGGGTCTCGACTGGCACAGGCGTTGACGTGGCTGTCGGGGTGATCAAGGATTCAATCAACACTTCGATCGCTTCCGGGATTATCCCCTGTTCAACGATTCCTTCAGGCACCACAACTGTAGGTTGGACCAAATGGCTGCCCGGCAACAATCCCGTCAGATCGAGAAGCACGCGCACCTCCTCCGGTCCGAGTAGTTCCAACCGCGGCAGAGGGCCGCTCACGATCACCTCGACCTCTTCGAGCGAGACCGTTATACGCATGTCATCGCCCGCTCCCTGGACGACCGGCTGCCGTGTGACCGTCAAGCTGCTTTCCAGCGGGGCAACGCTGACCGTCACAAAGACACTGTCCTCAAGAGTGGAAACGTTCTCCGGCAGGATGAGGGGCAGACGTTCGCGCACGTCGTCAATGGCGCCCTCAATCAGAAGCGTGGTTGTCTCCACATATCCGGGAACTTCCTTCAGCGCGCTGGGGCTGCCAATCAGAACAACCGTCTGCGGTTCAACGTTTACCCCCGTAAGACGGTAATTCGGCGAAGGCAAACCCTTTACATCGGCGCGCACGACCACCTCTTTGCGTCCTGGTGGCTGCACTACAGGCACAACGATCCGCGCCGTACTTGGATCAACGTCTACCATTTCCACCTCAAGGTTTTGGGCGTTGCGGGCGCTGAGTGGCCGAACCTGTTCCACCTGGCTCTTGGCATTGCGCAAAAAGACCGCTGCAACTACCGACCGCACTTGCATCACCTGTGTTCGCGGTCCGGAAATCTCTACCTCCGCCGGCTCCGCCAGCGGCTCCTGCCAGTCGTATCCAAACGCCGGGCTGTCCATCACCTCAACCTCAACCGGAACAATTCTGGATATCACCGGCTCCAACTGTACCAGCAGTTGCCGCGGTTCGTGCGCGATGATTTCAACGTCGGGGTTCAGAGACGTGACCTCCACCTCCACCTCATGGCTTCCCGCTGGCAGACCGGCCAAGTCGATGACAGCACTGAAATCGTCCGCCTGCTGTGAATCCAGCGAGCGTTGGGGTGCGCGCAGGGTCAGCATCGCAGTGCGATTGGTCAGGTCTTGCAGGCTTTGCAACCCATCTCCCATATTTCGTACCTCGATTAGAATCGGCTCCTCATACTCTTGCCGAGTCATCGGGTTTTCCTGTTCGATGGCGATAAACCAGACGACAAAAGCCAACAGCAACGACAAAAGCAGGGTCGTTGTCGGCTTCATGGAACGACTGTATCGTCGGATATCATTAAACTTCAGCAAGAAATTCCCCTGTTTCTGCATTGCCCATTATCGGCCGTGGATCATAAAACTCTGTCAGCTTGCGTCGCAGCTCGTTCGCATCCAATCGCCGGACCATGCGGCCGCCTCTTGCAATCGAGATCGCGCCCGTCTCTTCAGAAACAACCACGCTCATGGCGTCCGTCAGTTCGGTGATCCCGATTGCGGCCCGGTGGCGTGTGCCCAACTGCCTGTCAGTAAGGTTGCGGTTTGTCAAAGGCAGAATGCAGGACGCTGCTGTAACTTTGCCGTTTTGGACGATCACCGCCCCGTCGTGGAGGGGCGTGCCCGGAAAGAAGATCGTCAGCAGCAGCTCATCAGAGAGCTCCCCGTCGATCCCGACTCCGCGGTCGATATACTCCATCAGCCCGCCGCTCCCTTCCAGCACCAGCAAGGTCCCGTGGCGCCGCGCCGACAGTTGCTCGCAGGAGCGGACGATCTCATTGATCAGTGGTTCGGTCCCGCCATGGGTTCGGCGCAAGAAGAACGGCGTCCTCCGCCCCACCTGTTCAAGAACGCGGCGGATCTCCGGCTGGAAGATTACCGGGATCGACACAAATATCACAAGGGAACTACTTCGTAACAGCCAGCTGAAGGCCGTCAACTCTACTGTTCGGACAAGGACAAAAACCAGTATGCCGATGATCAGGATTCCGAGTACAAGCTGCGTGGCCTGGGTTCCACGCAGCAAGTGTAACAACGCGTAGAAGATCAGCATTAACAGGAAAAGATCAACGATATTCTGCCAGTCGGTAAGGCGACTGAGAATTGCCACAAAGTCAGTCATGTCACCCTCTTTACACCCGTCTTATACTCATAAGGCCCGTCTCCCCTGCCCTATGGCTCTCCTACCGCTCCAGTAGGACTTGCCACCAAACGTGAATCCCTTTCAACGCAAGCAGCTTTTGCGAACTCAGAGACGCTCTATGGGTATTGAAACCCCCCATGCTTTCTTCCCTGCTCTCTCGAATTTCGAAAGTCTGTGGCTCCCGCTCATGAAGGCAACTCCACGCCCCCCAGCAGATGGGCAAGAACTGCCTTTTGTGCGTGCAACCGGTTGTGGGCTTGCGGAAAGAGGACACTACGGTCACCGTCTGCCACTGCATCGGTTATCTCTTCGCCGCGATGGGCTGGCAGACAGTGCATGACGAGCACGTCTTCTTTTTGCGCCCGTTGTACCAACTCTGCGTTTACCTGGTAGGCCGGCAAGACGGCCATCCTTTCTTCCCGCTCATCTTCATCCCCCATACTGATCCAGACATCCGTATACAGGACATCCGCTCCCCGCACCCCATCCAGGTCGTCTGTGACTTCGACCTCCACTTCCGCCGCCGTCAACACATCCGCAGAGGGAACGTAACCACGCGGCGCGACCACGCGCACGTTCAGCCCGACCTTGCCCGCGGCCATCAGCAGACTGGTCGCAACATTATTGGCGCCGTCGCCCACGTACACGAGTGTCTTGTCCTCCACCGAGCCGAGTTGCTCCCAGATGGTGAACAGATCGGCCAAAGCTTGGCAGGGATGGCTGAAATCACTCAAACCGTTGATTATTGGGATGCTGCCCCATTTCACCATCTCTTCGATGTGGCGGTGTAGAAAGACGCGTGCCATTACGCCATCCACGTAGCCGCTCAACACTCGAATCACATCCGCCGGGCTCTCACGGGTGCCCAGGCCGATTTCTGCCGGGCTGAGGTAGAACGCATAGCCTCCCAGATGCTGCATGCCCATTTCAAAGCTGATACGGGTGCGCAACGATGGCTTCTCAAACAACATCGCCAGGGATTTCCCCGCCAGGATCGGTTCATTGCGGCCGCACTGTGTCCACTCCTCTTTCAACTGCCTGGCCAGCTTCAAAAGACCCCAAAACTGTTCACTGGTCAGAGTATCTATGCCGGTAAAATGGTTGAGGGGCGTAACGCTCACAATCTTCTCCTCAAAAATAAGTTTGGACGCCAGCCGCCTCCGCAAAGGTAGCTGTATCCGACAATTAAGACGACCAATTCACTCGAGAAGTTCCGATTCTGGCCATCTTTGCCTGCGTGTACTCGTGCCAATGCCTGTCGCGGTCAAAAAGTAGTCTGTGCCATCGCCGCGGCGCTGACCAACAGGGCCGCCGTCCACGAGGCCTGAACGTTGACAAGAGACTGGCCGCGATACGTGGCCATCCACGTAGCCAGCCACAGGATGCCCAGCACTGCCAGAGGCAGCGGAGCTTGGCCCAGGATCAGCAGCAGGGCAATTCCGGCCTGAGCCAATGCCATGCCTGCCAGTCCACTACGCGCGCCAGGATTATCCAGACTGCGGTTGGCGCCCCACACATGCACCGTCCACAAGAAGATCAGCGCCCAGTGGTATCCGCTCCAAAGATCGGGACCGAAGAGCATCATGCCTAAAGCCCAAGGCGCCGCGACGACGACAAGGCTGTGCAGCACGGAAGCGGAAATCAAGGCCACATGACGCTGAAGCCAGCCGATCACGGCAATGCCCAGCACCACGAGCGTGGCCCACACAGCCGGCATGCCGATGGCAAAAGCGGCCACAAAGGTTGCGAGAACGCCCGGCAACCATGCCCGCGCCAAGATCGAGAGAACGCCAGGACCGTGCATTCCGAAAAGGCGCGCAGCTGGCGACCCCATGGTCAGATACGGCAGCCACGGACGCCTGTGCAGCATACTATATTGTATACGGGGCAGAGCCTCAGGGGTTGCCAGCCCGCCCCACATGTTCCCCCATAAGGGATCGACCAGCAGGAAGAGAAGCACAAGCATCTGTGGGGAGACTGTACGGCTTACATCGCCGATTCCAGCGGCCAAAACCGCCGCCGCCAGCGACCAAGCCGCAGAGATGCGCCACGGGGAAAGCTCCAGCCACAGACGGGCATCCAGCAACGCGCTGCTGGACGTAGCTGGAAAGGCCACCGGAACTGACCCTTGTTCGGCGTTCGCGCCAGGCACATCATTTGGTGTGCGCCTACGCCTCATCTCTGCTGCAGCCGCGCCGAACTTCTCTGATGCTGTCAAAGTCTACCTGTACTCCTTCGTGCTACCGGCAAGACCGATTAGCCCTCGGATCACTTAAGCCGATCGAAAATCGGTGAGCGACCGCAAGGCGATGGGGTAATCTGCTAATCCGCCACGGAAATTATACCAGAAGGAGTGTCCACGGGGAATATCTATAGAGTGCATCCAGGGTTTTTCGAGAACTGTCTGTCCTGTGGGGGTTCCAGTCTGGTCAATAAATCAACCCAACTCGACGGACAATATTTTGGGATACGCCCATATCACACGATTACTTGCAGACGGCCGGGCTGCACTTCGACGGTCAGTCTTTCGATCCCGCGCGACAAAACCTCGCCGTCCGTATGCACTGGGACAGGTTGCCGTACCGCGATACAGGCGGAGCGCAGTCGGCTGAATGACACGGCTTTTTGACCGTGCAGCCCTGTTCTGGTCATCGCTCTGGGCAGCAGGTTCAGAATCCCGATCTGCGATAGCGCGTCGGCTAAGGCCAGATCGAGCAGACCGTCGTCCATAACCGCATCCGGCGTCAGATAGAAGGCCCCGCCGGTGCGGTGCGTGTTGCCGACGCTGACCAGCAACATGGGCTTGGCCACCTCATGGGTATTGCCGTCGCCGTCGGTCCAACCAACCTCAAAATGGGGTTGGTCATAGGCCCGCAGCGCTCGCAGCGTTGCCCACAGATAGATGGCGAAACCGCGCAGCCGTTTGATCTTGCGGCTCTCGACCGTCACCTGCGCCTCGAAGCCTATGCCCAGATTGTTGTCGAAGTAGCGCCGCAAGGTGTCACGGCCGTCAAAGGCTTCGACCAGCCCCAGATCAACGGAACGGGTGTTGCCCTCGCGGATGGCTTGGACGGCCGCATCAAAATCTCGGGACGCGCCAACCACATCGGCAAAGTCGTTGCCGCTGCCCGCCGGCAATACCGCCAACCCCTGCACCGCCTCGTCCTCCGCTGTCGCCAAGGCCAGGCCGTTGACGACTTCATGGATGGTTCCGTCCCCACCGGCGGCAGCGACGATCCCGTACCCGTCCAGGCGGGCGCGCCGCGCCAGCGAGATAGCCTCCCCCGGCGCAGTAGTTTTCGCCAATTCGTAGGGGACATTGCCGCGCCGAAAGGCAGCCTCGATCTCGCTGGCTACACGTCCGCCGCGCCCTCGACCCGCGTATGGGTTTAGGATGACCTTAACTGTTTCCAATGCACACCTGCTCGGAAGAGGCGGACTGCACAGGAGTCGTCCCCTCCAATATTAGCGCCTCTCTGGGCGGAATCGTCAGGTCCCATAGGATGCCGTTGTGTGCGCTGTGCAGTTGGCCGCAGGTCTCAGGCGGCCAAATTACGCGAAAAGATGGTTGGGTTGAAGACGATTCTTCGCCGCTGGCCTGGTCCTCCGTCTCCAGTGGAACCGCCAGCCGCGCCGTCGACTTTGCGCGGTTAAACAGCACAATCAGCCTGTCTGATTTCGCGTTGGCGTCGTTTGCAGCATGGGGAGGCGGTCGCTGGCCAACGCTAAGCGAGCGGCTAAAACCGAAAATGTCGCCGGCTGCAACCAGTGTCCTGTACGCGCCCGTCCGCAGGGCGGGGTGGCTGTGCCGCAGAGCGATCGCCTGCCGGTAGAAATCGAGCAATTCACAATTCCAACTCTGTTGCTCTTCCCACGGGAAGGCCCCGCGGCAGCCCGGGTCGGGGCCGCCGTTCATGCCGATCTCTTCGCCGTAGTAGATGCATGGCGCCCCTGGCAGCGTCATCTGCAGCAACAGGCACAGCCGCACACCGCCGGCATCGCCGTCGAGGGCCCACAGGTTGCGCGCCGTATCGTGGCTGCTCAAAAGGTTGAGTTGGGCGGTCACTACCTGCCAGTCGTAACGCTCCAGCATCCGCTCGATCGCGGCCGCAAAGGCCGGCGTATCCAGCCTCTCGATCGCATGGCCGCCGGGCCGGTAGTCGCGACGCACCGTTTCCGCGCCGAAGTAACCATAAGCAGCGCGGCTAAGGACGTAGTTCATCACCGCGTCAAAACGATCTCCCTCCAGCCACTCCTCGGCCTCATGCCAGATTTCTCCCACCGTGTAGGCGTCGACATTGGTCTCCTTCACCACGCGGCGGAACTCCTGCCAGAAAGTTGGATCGTCGATCTCTTCCGGTACGTCCAGACGCCAACCGTCTGCGCCGAACGCGATCCAGTGGCAGGCAACGTCGATCAAATACTGCCTCATGCCGGGGTTGCTGGTATTGAGTTTGGGCAGGGCGGGCAGATTCCACCAGGCTGCGTAGTTGTGGGGCTGTTTCTCACTGCTGTGATAGGGGCGCAGTGGCCAACCTTGCACGCGGAACCAGTCGAAATAGGGAGATTTCTTGCCGGTTTCCAGAACATGATGGAATGGCCAGAAGCCGCGGCCGCTATGGTTGAAAACGCCGTCGATCACGACCCGCATCGCCCGTTGATGGGCTTGGTCCAGCAACTCGCGAAAGGCTGCCTCCCCACCCAACAGCGGGTCTACCTGCATGTAGTCGAAGGTATGGTAACGGTGGTTTGAGGCCGAACTGAAGATGGGGTTCAGATAGAGAGCGTTGACACCCAGCTCCGACAGATAGTCCAGACGATCAACGATGCCCAGCAGATCGCCGCCCTGGAAGCCCTCTTCCGATGGCGGCGCGCCCCAGGGTTTGAACCGGATGCCGGGTGGATGTTGCAACCGAGGGCTGCGACAGAACCGATCCGGGAAGATCTGATAGAAGACTGCGTGCTTCACCCAATCCGGGGTCTTAATGCTCATTGAGTTACCACTGCGAAAAGTGAGGAGGCCGAAGCGAGGGATTCCCCTTGCCTATGGTCTTTGCCTGATTCTTGCATAGGCACAGGCGGTTGTCAATGCACCGACTCGCCTCTACAACTCCGAATCCTGAAATTATTTTTGGGCCTGCCTACGCAACGGCTGCCGCCGCGAAATTCCCCTATGTCCACCTTCGTACCAACTTTCGATCGCACCCTTTCCAGAGTGTCCCACATTCGTTGGCGTGCAGTGAGGCCCTGTGTGATAATCTCTGTTGCTGCGCATGTACTTTCCATCATCCACCGTTAGGGCGCGCCGCGCCTGTACAGCCCTCTCGTCCACCTTTAAACACCGCACAATGCCCGGCCTACTCTTCATGTACCTGCGCTTTACACGGTTCCTCCTGCCCCTTATTCTGACAATACTTATCTTTGAATTCGGCGCACAGAGTATCAACGCGGGGATGGCGCGTATGCCAGACGCTACCCGCCTGCTGGCCGCCTTCGGACTGGCATGGGGGCTGGTTACGGCGCTTTCCAGCCCGTTGGCGCAAATTCGCTATGCCGGGATGGTGCTGGTGGAAGATAAGCGGGATTTCTGGAGGGGCTTCCACTATGTCGGCGCGCTGGCGCTGCTGATGGTGGCCGTACAGTGGCTGCTCGGCGGCACGCCTCTCAGCAGCCTTCTGCTCGAGGGACTCCACAGTATCAACCCCGAAACCGGCGATCTCGTACGTGTAATGATGATCTGGCTGTTGCCGATGCCGCTGTTGCGGGGCATCACCCAACTCGGCGCCGGCGTCCTGACCCGCGGTAAACAAACCGGCAAGATCAGCGTCGCTACCGCCTTGAGCGTTGCCGCCGGGTTGGCGACCGTCGTCGCACTTCTCTCGGTGGAGGCTATTCGTGCGCACCCGATCTGGCTGCCGATTCTCGTTCTCTATGCGTCAACGCTGACCGAGTGCGTCGCTATCGTCTGCTTTCTCTGGCGATTCTTTGGCCGCGGCCTGCCGGATGCGTTGGATCGTCCCCCGATCACCTATAGGGCTTTCCTGCGCTTTACCTGGCCGCTGGCGCTCATGAACTTCATGCAGGAGTCCAGCCGGCCGCTCATCAACCTGTTCGTCGTCCGTGGTGCCCATGGCGCCGAGGCGATGGCGGCGCTGACCGTGGCCTATACGCTCGGACAGTGGACCTACCGCTGGCTGAATGAATTGCGCGCGCTCATGCCGCCCTTCTTCTCTGAACTGCAGTCCTACCGTCCATTTCTGCGCTACGCCTACTGGTGCGGACTCGTCGCCTCCGCCATTTGCGTTCTGTTCTTCTGGACGCCGTTGCGAACTGTGCTATTGGAGCAGGTCATCGGCCTGACGCCGGCGTTGGCCGAACTCAGTCGTGTGCCCCTTCAGATCTATACATTCTTCCCGTTCGTGGTGATACACCGCGCCCATTTCCACAGCATCGCCTTCATGGAGCGGCACACTTTGCCCATGGCCGTTGGCGCGCCCATGCGTACTGGCGCCATTCTCGTCGCCCTGCTGATCCTGCCGCTGTTCGGCGTGCTGGGCGCCACCCTCGGTGTGGCCGCCTTGCTGTCCGGCTTCGCCTCAGAGACCGTGACCGTCTGGTGGCTTATCCTCGGCAAGGAACAACTGCGCATCTGGCGTACACGCCCAGCGGTGTAAGAGGCCTGTGGCCTGAGGGCAGCGTTTGGCAGCTACCCCAGTTACTGGCATCGGCCTTGTGAAAGTTGCATTCAGGAATAACGCGCCACCGCGTCCATGTCCAACTCGATTCCCAGGCCCGGCCCGTCAGGAATCGGCAGCGTGCCGTCGGCGCCCAGTTGCCAGCCGCCGACCACAATCTCATCGATATAGGGCGAACCGGTCTTGTACTCCACCAAGTCGGTATCGGCGAGGGCCGAAGCCAGCTGTAGATCGGCCGCCAGCCCCAGAGCAGTGTTCCAACCGTGCGGGATGAGGCGCACGCCATTCTCTTGCGCCATCCAGCCGATGCGCCGTTCCTCGCTGATACCGCCGACCTTTGCTACATCCGGCTGTACGATGTCGAAGGCGCCCTGCTGGAGGAAGGGTAGGAAGGATTGGCGCCGCGTCAGCACCTCGCCGCCGGCGATGGGGATCGTCGTGTTGCGGCGTAGATGGATGAAATCTTCCAGGTCGTCGGGGCGCAGCGGCTCCTCAAACCAATCCACCCCGTAATCGGCCAACATCCCGGCGCAGCGCAGCGCCCACGTATAGCGGCCCTGCCAGTGGGCGTCGCTGCCACCGGCGTCAACCATTAACTGGTTGTCGTCGCCCACAACTTCGCGGGCGGTGGCAACGATCTCCTCGTCCAGCTTGTCGCTGACGCGGCCAAATGGTCCCCAACCCATCTTGAAGGCGCGGAAGCCTTGCTCCTTCCACTGTTGCAGTTCATCGCGCAGCGGAGCCGGCTGGTCCATCAGCAGAGAGGCATAAGGCCGAACCCGTTCACGGTAGCGCCCTCCCAACAGGCGGCCGACCGGCTGCCCCGTGACTTTTCCCAGAATGTCCCACAGCGCGATGTCGATGCCGCTGATCGTGTGGGTAACGCTGCCTCCGCGCCCCATCCAGAAGGTATTCTGGTGCAGCCGCTCGCTTACACGCTCCGGCTCGATCGCGGACTGGCCGATCAAGAGCGGCCGCAGCACTTCCAGTGCAGCCAGTACAAGCCCATCGTTGGTGAAGACGGAGCCGTAACCGGTGACGCCTTCATCCGTCTCGACGAATACAAGCGTGTGGATGCAGTCTTCCTCCTTCAATTCCTCGCTCCAACCGCCCTCCGGTGTCGCGCCGCGCAGACCCACTGCGCTTACCTTTTGAATCTTCATCTCTGCTCCTTGTCAGTTTGTTAGGTTTGCCTTTCCAGTTCCGCATAGATGTCGCCGATGCGCGCCAGTTCGGCCGCAACGTTGAAGTAGCCCGTATAGCGGATGGTATCGGGGCTAACATCATAGTGATAATGGCCGGCCTGGTTGAGATCCCCCTTATGGAAGAAGTGGGTATGCTCGCCCGACTCCCGCAAGTGCAGCTGTCCCCCCGTTGGGTCGCCGGTCCAGAAGACGGCGAGGCAGAGCAGGTCCGGCCCCATGTGTTCATAGAACTGGAGAAATTCGGCGACTACCTCCTCGGCCTCAGTGTCGTAATAGTGGTGGGCGATGCACTCGTAATCCGGCATGATGTGGGAGCGGATCTGACCGGCCTCGATGACAAAGACGCCGCCCATGCCCACCTGCCGGGCGCCGGGAGGCGCGCCGCCGGCGCCAATGTCCGGATGGGCCTGCAGACTCTTGCGCAGCGCCTGCGTGAAGGAGCGTTCGCCGCCGATTCGCCTTTCCACGCTTACCTTGAGCACAGGACCTGGCCGGCCCTCCGACAGGAACAAATTGGAGAGGCCGCTGTGGCGCGTGGACGCATAAGGCTCGACAATGCACTCCCGTTGCCCCCCGACGCGAGCGACCTTGGATCGGTTGACCCGACCCGCCTGCAACGTGGCGATGACCTCCCCGCAATGCCCATCCAATACGCCCGGATAGGCCATGCCGGCGCCGAGGATACTGCTGTCGGCCTGGCCGCAGTCGCTGGCCATTTCCGCCATGTCGAAGGTGACGTGCCGGTAGCTGGGGTTGTGGGCGTATGGTTCGCCGCCCACCTCCAGCAGGACGGTCGATCCGCCGATTCCGGGACTGGCGCAGCCCAGTGTCCGCAGATCAGGACAGTCGGTCACTTCAACATCGACCACGGCGTAGTTGGCCTGCATTCCATCCCGCACGAATGGCGCCAGTTCCTCCAATGGCGGCGACCACAATTCCACCCGTTTCATCGCTTCCATTCCTGTTTTTCGATCCTCCGTTTCAGTCTTTCGGCTTAGGGGTCGGTAGTAGACACTCAGCAATTGATGAAGGTTAAAATGCCAGAATCGTGATGGATGCAGTGCGGTGACGAGGATGATTATCCCTCCCACCGTTCCGATTACTTGGCGTATCAACGCATGACGGGAATGTCAATCAGCCTGTGTAATCAACCGCTCGGCCAACTCCAGGGCATCCGACGGCCAGAAGCATTCTGGACGAGGCCTTAGCACGCCGGGAGTTCCCGCCCGCGGTCGGCAGCCTCGGATCGTTTCGATCCACCGATCGGGGATCGCTTCCCGTCCATGCACGGCGCCCAGAAGCGCTCCGCAGATCGCCGCGTTGGTGTCGGTATCACCCCCGCGCATGATGGTGTCCACGATTCCTTCCTCCAGGTCGTCCGCCGTGCGAAGCTGCCAGAGGGCGTTGCGGAAGGCGATCAACACCCACCCCTGGGAGTCAACGAAATCGTCGGGCGGAGAGTCGGCAGCTGCGGAAATCGTCTCTTTCAGGCTGCTCTCCACGTCCATCTCTTCCGCCCAGCCCACGATCTCCTGATAGAGGTCAACGGCGCTGCATCCCGTACTTACAGCGTGGGCTATCGCCATGGCGAAGAGCGCGTTGGCCTGCTGGCAGACCGGGTGGATATGGGTGATTGCCGCGTCCTGCCGCGCCCATTCCGCCACCTGCTCCAACGCGTAGTTGACGCCGAAGATCCCCAACGGGCTGATCCGCATCATGGCCCCGTTGGCCTGGCTTTGCGGACTAAGCCGTCCGGTCAAGCCGCTTTGAATGGTGTTGCCGCAGTCGAAGGGGCGGGAGTTCAGCCAGAACACGTAGGCCTTTTTCACCTCGGCTTTGTCAAACTTTCCTTCTGATGCAAGCGATCGCGCCAACAACAGCGCCATCTCGGAATCATCGGTGGGCTGGCCCGCGATGGTGTTCCACGTGCCGCCGTCAGCCATATCCCGCACGCCGTCGGGATATCTGCTGCGTATCCGTTCCGGTCGCTGGAACTCCACCAGGCTGCCGAGCGAGTCCCCGATCAGCTGGCCGAGTAAGCAGCCCTGCGCCCGCGTAAGGACGGCAGAACTGGTGGCGTTCTCGTCATTTGACATTACTTCACGCATTATCTCTGTCCCTTAGCTGTTATCCATCTTTCAGAAATGGATGGCTTTCTGCCAACTGGAATAAGTCTTAACCTGCTGACACCATTGTACCACTGTGCCTGCATGTTGAGTTGGCGCCAGCTGGCCGGATAGCCGGGGTCGGCTGCAGCCGGGTCAACGTCGGCGCAAAATGAGTTCATAGACAGCGAACTGTTCTGTCTTGACCCGTCGTACCAGTTCCAACTCGCGCGCCGCCAGATGGGGATAGGAGTGTCGCAGCGGCCGCCAGCTTGGAGCGATGACGAACCTGGCCTGCTGCGGCCTCTTGGCGGCATCATCCGCCAGGGCGACCGGGCTTGCGAACCAGCGCACTGTATAGTCGCGGGGATTCTCATAGAGATAGAACTGGAGATGCCAGCTCAGCGCCTGGTGGTACAGGATCGCACCCGGTGGGCTATTGCTATCCAGCCAGCCAGATACCTCTTGCAGGCCATCGTATGCGCCATGATCACCGCCAATCGGGAGTCCTCCTCTGGCGGCCTGCACCGCACCGGGCAGCAACAGCACAATCCACAGCCCGATCACCGCCTTTCTCCACAGGTTGGAACCGGGCGCCAGTATCCTGACCCCGATCCATCCGCTGAGGATGGCGAATACAGGCGCAATCGGCAGGAAATACCGATCCCAAAGCGGCAGACTGACGACGGCGTGGATACCAAAATACATAACAACCCATCCACACAGCAAGATCGCAAATACTGTACTCCGTCCCGACAAAGAATGTCCTGTCCGTCGCGCGTACACTGCCGCCACCACAGCAACTCCGGCCAGAACGACCCACACGACGTGACTGGCTGTCAGATACCAGAGCAATTCGGCAATGCTCGCAACGCGGTCCGGCCACTGGTCGATCGAGAGCACCTCCAACGCGCCATAATTGCGCACACCCAGGTCCCAGGGCGATGGCGCGACGGCCCAGCGCAGGCTGTCCCAGTACAGGATTGGCAGAACTGTCAGGGCCAGCCCGCCGCCCACGCGCAGGATCGCGGCCGCGACGGCTCTTGCTTTCGGGTTTCCCGCGATCAAGACGGCCAGCGCCAACGGCACAAAGAAGACACCCTGCTGCTTGGTCATGATCGCGGCGCCGAGGCACAAGCCCGTCAGGAGCGGCCGCGATCTTTGCGCTGCATAAAGGGAACAGAAGCCCGCCAGCACGAGCAGGGGATCGGTGAATGCCGTCGGGCTATAGCTGATCGCAAAGGGATTCAACGCAAAGGCCGTCGCCGCGACCAGGCCCGCGGCCGCCGTCCATGCCTGCCTGGCGATGCCGGCTACGACCAGGATCGTAAGTATGCTGATGCCGATATTCAGCAGCCGCGCGCTGGCCTCGGATGGGCCAAACAGCTGGAACCAGTAGGCAAGCAGCCATATGAAGAGGGGCGGCTTATCGATCCACTGTGTGAGAAATTGGGGATCATCATGGAGAAAATGCAGTGCCCAAAAACTGTAGAGCGCTTCATCCTGGTAAAAGCGAAAGCGATCCAGCATAACCAGGCGCAGACCAAATCCCACCACAAGTAGGATACACAAATAGCGCTGATAGCCAGAGCCTGCCCCCAAAATGTTGGGCAGGGAAACATCTGTCTGGGATGGGGCGGCAGCCTGTTGCTCTGCTGCCGTCGAGTGCAACGTGAAATGCACGATTCCGTCGCTATCGTTCGAACTTGCACAGGGAGGGAAGCTGATCCGACGCGCCGCTAGATGCTCAGGGCACCCTCTGGGCTCTGAACATTCTACTCCAGGGCAAATGGGCGTTCAAAAAAAGGGGCTAATCTGTGGGGCATACGCGCAGGATTGGGAGAAGGAAACGCATTTCTTGCATGACGGAGGCCGTGATCGTTGCCGACTCTACGACAACGTGGGAATTCCGCAGGTGCCAGGAGGTCTTTGCGCGCTGGTCCCCTGAATTCTTCCTATTCTTCCATTTCGTGGTCTGGCCCCTGGGGTCCACCTCACGGTAGAAGGTCAATGCTTCGGGATGTCTCCGAGATGAAAGAGGACAGTTAGCACCTGGTCGTGCAGTTCTGTTTCCACTCTGACAATATCAATGTGTCTGGGCAGATAGTCCGACGACTCTGCCTCAACCGTCTCTCCTCTCAGCAGCGCTCGTTCATCTGAGATACAAGGACCCGTCGGCTCCGGCGTTATCGGAACTCAGGACGCCGTGAGAAATATTTTTCCGATAATCAGAAGTTCTTTGAACACCGTAAGGGCTCCGTGACAGCTAAAAGTGGGGCCTGTTTCCCGGTTTCGGTCGCCCTTCGCGGGGCATCGAGGGCGACCGAAATGACTCGCATCAGCTAGGTCGGCACGAGACGCCATCCTGTCCCAGCAGGATATCAAAGGTCGAGAACGAGATGGTCGACTCGTCAGTGATACCCGGAATCCGGCCGACAAGTGTAAGCGTGTTGTCTTCGTGAGAAACGATCAGGCGGGGATAAACGGGCACGCTTATCCAGTGGGTTTCGTTCTTTTCGGGATAGTGCTTATTTTTCCACACCTCCGTTTGAACTGCGTTTTCGAATGGGCGGGTTTGGGCTGGTGTGTCTGCCAAAACCCTACTGGCTGAATAAAAGGTGGCAAACGTGTAATCGGTCTGATCGGGTGTGACTTTGTTATCGCCCTCAATGTCGATTTCAACAGTCCACATATATTCCAGGTGCATATTTTCGACACCCTTTCTGTTGAACGCCATGTCTTCAGGAATACCTCTGAGATAGAAAATAGCCGTCAGGGTTTCTCCATCCAAGCTGGAATCTACTCCGACAATATCTATGTAATCCGGCACATCGGTCGAGATGGGGTCGTTGGCACTCTGGCCGGGCAGCATGTCAAGATAACCACCGGGGCAATCAGCGAGTTGCTCTGTCGTTTGCGGTGGTTCTGATGCTGCCGGCGGCTCTGACGGAATAGGCACACAGGCTGCGGTAAGAAGCGCGAGTCCGACGATCAGGAGTTTCTTAAACATGGGCAAGTCTCCTAAGTAGCTGAGAGTCTCGAAACTTTCAGAGCTGCGTGTGTCGCCGCCGTTTCTTGACCATCGCACTACCCCCACATGTCTGGTCAATCGCTCCATCATACATCTTGGCTCTTCGTCCGGGTCTTGCGGCCAAGTACAGAAAACATTTTGTGTCTGGTGGTCTGGCCGTTGGGGCCAACCTTAACGCTCGTACAGTGAGGAAGAGGAACCGTTGTATTTTTCCACTATCTAGTGTAACTCACCTTGAAAGGGTCTGGCTTCCTGATATGTACCGATTTCGGAAGATCAGACTTTCAGTTTTGGTAGATTGCTAACTTGATGTTGGGGTGCAAGGTGATACAATCTTTAATAGAGGGAGATGCCAGATTCAGCGTCGAATCTGGCGATAGACAGCGGAGGAAGCTGTGGAACGCAAAATGTTCGGCAAAGTCGTAGCCGCCCTGCGTAAGGAGCAGATCGATTTCGACAGCGGCTACAGCTGGAGCCAGGAGAAACTGGCAAAGGAAACGGGGCTGACGACAAGAATCGTAGGCAAAATCGAGCGGGGCAGCCAAGTGCGGCTGGACAGAGGGACACTTCAGGAGTTGGCGCGGGTCTATAGACTTACTTCGCTGGAACGCCGCGAATTCTTCGCCATGGCCAGTGAGATTACAGACGAGGCAATCGTGCGCGCCGACCTCAATCACCAGAAAGTCTTAGCCCAAGTCTGGGCAACGCTAGGCACGCTCTGCACCCCTGCTTTCCTCATGGACTCTTTTGGTGACCTGGTCGGCGCCAACCGCGCCGTCCTTGACTTTCACAAGCTCACCTGGGCACAGTTCAATGCGGCAAGGAGTTCTGCCGGAAACGTCAATCTCCTCTCCCTGCTGCTGGCACCGGATGCGCCGCTTCGTACTGTGTTGGGCCCCGGCTGGCAAGCCATCGCACTCGCCAATATGCGCCAGTGGCGGGTCATGACACTGCGCTATCGCCACACGACCCGCTTCCGCCAACTTTTCGCCACTCTGTCGGACTACCCCGACTTCCAGATGCTATGGGCGGCCAGCCGCCGACGGGACGAAGACGATAACAGCCGCCTGCGTAGCCATTTCTACACACATGGTGTGTTTGGGCCGGTAGCCTACACCGTCTTCACTAACATAAGCTTGAGCGCCTATGGCGACCTCCACCTGGCCACCTTTGTGCCCCAGAATCGCGACACTGTCACCGTGTTCCAGAACTTGGGGGATAAGGGCAACCGTCCCCTGGCCTTAACGCCCTGGCCGAATCTCAGTCTTCCCTGTGGCACCTTCGCCTAGGGGTTAACTCGATCCGCGAATGAGTTTGTCCTCCTGAGGGCCCCCCTCCTGCGATTTATGGAGCAGTCTGAAGGGGGTCGTTCAGGAGCCAGAAGACGTTGATTGGGGCGAACTGTTGCGATGAGGTTGCAGGCTACTTGGCTTCGGGGCCGTCTTTTGAGCCTATCGACCGCCGACGACTTAGGCCGGGCCTGCCTCATGCGCGGGCTACAAGCCCACGGCAGGTCAATCGTGAGGACCTGTCTGCTTCTCAGGGCGCAGTACAGGCAATTTACGGTTGCAAAGATGGCAACAGGAGCCGACCGCAGACAGGCAGACGATCGCCTACAAGCCCACGCTCCTGCCCACGTCGCGTGCTCGTCGGCCCGGACGGCCTCGCGGGCCAGAATTTGGGGCCCAGGATACGAATCGATGAATCAGATTCTTATAGGTCTTTTGATAGCGGTGATAGGTATCGCGGTGAGGAAACTGATCGGTTCCGATGCTTGGTCCTGGACGATTGTCGCGATAACAGCCGGATATGCTGTCGTACATTACATACGCAAACTGAGAAAATCGTCTGAATACTGTGACGGAGTGAATTCGCCCATTGCGGTATCCTCGACTACGCAGAGCGCTACTCTTCGCGGGCAACCATGTTTTCTAGGCGAAGCGGCAGGTGGCCAACAAGCAGGGTCATAATGACGCGGTTGGCGTGTAAAGGCACTTAGCGGATCAGTTTAGCCAGGCTGCACCAGGGGTCTTTGGCTCGTGTGTTGCCTCTCTTGTAGCGTTCGGTTAGATGATCATCGGCCGCTTTGAATGGCAAGGTCAAAAATGCACGTTCTGGTTACCTTCTATCCCACGAAAATTCGGTCCGCCATCTTGACACACTTTGTTGGTGCAATAAAATCTGGTAGCAGCTAAACAAGCGGCATATGCCTTTGGCCCGCTGAACGAAGAAAAACCACAAAGGGCTGCAGCGCCAGCTTCCTTGCAATCTTGTTCATTATTGCACTTGGCCTGGATGTTGCAGTGTGGACAGCAATGTATGGCTGTGCTTATCATCATGATAAGGCTTCTCCGCGTTGCTGGCGTGACTGAGAACAACCAGCCTATTTGGTCGAGACTCATCAGTCAATTGATAGGCATTGTCAGTTGTGCGGTCAACGCTTACGGGAGGAGAACAGTGAATGACTGGGTGAAGTCAAAGGGGTGGCGTAAAAAATCCTTTGTTGTGGCGCCAATTGTGGCACTACTCGTTTACATTGTGCTATTGGCACCGTTCCTTCCTGAGTCTGAACTCGATAAGGGGTGGGTGGTAGCGTTCGCATGTATGGTTGGTTGGCGTTGTTCGCGGTTAATGCATGGTTGCGGCGGGGGCGGAGGAAATAGCCCGGCGGTCTGACAAGCGCCGGCCGGGGGAAGGCTGGCGCTGAGGGCACACATATTCCGACCTATCTATCCGATCTCTGCGAGTCATATTGATTGCTTGGGGTAGTGTTTATTATGCAAGGCACGTCTTCACATATTTTTTCATGTCTGTTGCAGCCTGCAGGTACTATGCACGTCAGCGGCTTTATGACCCAGTCGCATGCAAGCTCTGTGATGTAGTACCCCGCTACGGCACAGCCTCCTAGTGCGAGCCCCCTGCTGGCGAGGCCGCAGGAAGCTCCCCCGGCTGTGGTAACAAAGATTGTTATTGGATTACATACCCATCTTCGTATTTCGCCGCAGTTTTCCTCCCTTGTGCGCGGCTCTGCGCATTTCCAGCGGCACATTTCGCACTGCCCGTTATTGCCAGTTGTCTCATGGGGCAGAAAAGTGGCACCGTTTGTCATCTCTGGCTGGCAATTACTTGGGGCGGAAGAGTTGGGCCGGTCAGTGTCGAATGTTGTATTGTCTGCCGCCTGCGCTGGCATCGCCAGGACGCTGAAAAGAACCAGCGTAGAAAATACTACCTATAGATGCTTCTTCATGATTCTCCTCCTTGTGTAAAATTCTCCGGTTCGGGGGACTTGCGAAAACGTAGGCTTCGTTGAGACTTGCTGGGCGCACATAAACTGTCACCGGTCTCTGACATCCCCAGGTGAAACTATCGACTAAATCGGGTTGGTAAAGGACGAAAGAATTCGCAGGTCATACCTGCGGATTCCTTCAGAAAGGGATATTCGAATTAAGTGGGGGAGAATTCGAGTCTATGATTTACTGTTGTGGAGGTCTACAGAGTGTGTTCTTTTGTCCACATCGCAACCGCCACCCGGTTATTCATATTCAACTTCTGGAGTATATTGGTCATATGAAATTCAATTGTCCGTTCTTTGAGTTCCAAAGAATAGGCGATTTCTCTATTACTTAACCCCTTCGCCACGAGCTTTGCCACCTCCAATTCACGCTTCGAAAGGATGTCCTCCTGCCCCGAATTTCGAAGTCTACTTGATTTATGTTGCAGTAATTCTGCGACAAAGCACTTGCTGAACCAGACAGCGCCTAGCCCCACCGTCCGTATGGCGTGGGCAACCAAAATGTCAGACTCGTTCTGGAGAATACATCCGCTTATCCCCTTTTGGACCAGGTGCTGAATGTCTACATTGCCTGCAGAGTCTGTCAGAATCAGTATGTTAAGTTTCGGACAGCCGTAATTCAGGTTGTCTACCAGAGCTGTTATGGAAGGACCGGGTAGAGAAGAATCTACAATCGCGACGTGGGGTTGAACCTGGAGACACTGCCTCTGTGCCATATGACCGTTGTCAACTTCACCAACGAATCTGAAGTCGCCGCCGGCGTTGACAATTTCACGGAGGCCTGCGCGTATAAGCGATGACTGATCTGCAATAAATACTTTGAGCATGGGTCGTGTCGATTTGGTCGGACAGTCCGATTAGCGTTTGCCCGCCGTGTCGCGTTGCATAGGAACTTGCCTGAACAGCAATGACCCTCGTGCAATGCGGAGCAGGATTCACCGTATGCTTCCACGATATAGTGTAACTTCTGTTGATAGTGCCTGTCTTTCTGAATTGTCCCGGCTCTGGAAGATCAGACTTTCAGTTTTGGGAGATTGCTCACTTGATATTGAGGGGCAGGGTGATATAATCTTTAATAGAGGGAGATGCCAGATTCAGCGTCGAATCTGGCGATAGACAGCGGAGGAAGCTGTGGAACGCAAAATGTTCGGCAAAGTCGTAGCCGCCCTGCGCAAGGAGCAGATTGATTTCGACAGCGGCAACAGTTGGAGCCAGGAGAAACTGGCAGAGGAAACGGGGCTGACGACAAGAATCGTGGGCAAGATCGAGCGAGGCAGCCAAGTGCGGCTGGACAGAGGGACACTTCAGGAGTTGGCGCGGGTCTTTAGACTTACTTCGCTGGAACGCCGCGAATTCTTCGCCATGGCCAGTGAGATTACAGACGAGGCAATCGTGCGCGCCGACCTCAATCACCAGAAAGTCTTAGCCCAAGTCTGGGCAACGCTAGGCACGCTCTGCACACCCGCTTTCCTTATGGACTCTTTTGGTGACGTGGTCGGTGCCAATCGCGCCGTCCTCGACTTTCACAGACTCAACTGGGCACAGTTCAATGCGGCCAAGAGTTCTGCCGGTAACGTCAATCTCCTCTCCCTGCTGCTGGCACCGGATGCGCCGCTTCGTACTGTGTTAGGCCCCGGCTGGCAAGCCATCGCATTCGCCAATATGCGCCAGTGGCGGGTCATGACACTGCGCTATCGCCATACGACCCGCTTCCGCAATCTTTTCGCCGCACTGTCGGACTACCCCGACTTCCAGATGCTATGGGCGGCCAGCCGCCGACGGGACGAAGACGATAACAGCCGCCTGCGCAGCCATTTCTACACACATGGTGTGTTTGGGCCGGTAGCCTACTCCGTCTTCACCAACATAAGCTTGAGCGCCTATGGCGACCTCCACCTGGCCACCTTTGTGCCCCAGAATCGCGACACTGTCACCGTGTTCCAGAACTTGGGGGATAAAGGCAACCGTCCCCTGGCCTTAACGCCCTGGCCGAATCCCAGCCTACCTTTCAACGCATACGCGTAGAGGATAACTTGATCCGAAAATGGGTTTGGCCTCTTGAGGGGGCACTACCCGAATTAAATTAAGCTGTTTGAGAGGGTTCTGTCGGGAGCCAGAATAAGTGCTTTTTCCCGAACTGTGGCGATGAGGTTGCAGGCTAACTTGCTTCGGGGCAGTCGTTTGGGCCTATAGACCCAAACGACTGAAGCCGGGCCTGCCTCATGCGCGTGCTACAACCCAACGACGGTTCAATGGTGAGGAACTGTCTGCTATGCAGTGCGCAGTATAGGCAATGTGCCATAGTAGAGAGTGCCAACGGAGCCGCCCGCAGACAGGCCGAGGATCACAACCGCGCCCAGCTTCCTCGCCCAGGCCGCGGGGGCGTCCGTTTGGATTGACCAGTGGGCTTGCCTTTTTGGGCCAAACAAACCCAGTCTGAATCTCTGCTGTAGCCGCATCCCAGAATTCAATTCCAGGAATCCAGCCCAAGCAGCTTGCGCCCTAGCCGGGTCAGCTTAGCCGGCGTCTGATGCCGGTGCTCCCAATCGCGGAGATCACCCTGCCATCTGGCCATGGGGCGGCACTCCTGCCAGGAGCGGATGCGCTCCGTGCGCTCCGTTTCGTCTCCCTCTGGGGCCGGCGACATGGTGATGTACTGGGCCAGCCGCGGCCCCGTCGAGCGGTTGTGGCCGTTGCCGTGCGCCAGCAGCCGGTGCCAGATGACCAGATCACCGGCCTTGCCGTCCACGACTTTGACGTTGAGGCCGGTCATGTCGGGAAAACGGGGATTGCGGTCACTCGGCTGCGTTTTCACCCACTCATAGAATGTCCTGTGGAAGCCGGGAATACACTGGAAGCCACCCTGGTCGACGGCCGTATCTCTCAGGTAGACCACGCCCTGCACGCCAATATGGGTTGCAGGATCAGGGCGCCAGGTTGCGGCGATGTCGGCGCCATTCAGCGGGGGCAATTCGCTGGTGTCGATGTCCCAGTGGATCATGCCCTTGTGGCCCCATTCCGGATTGCTGGCCCTGTCCGGGGGCTTCATATTGACGCGATCCAGTGATACCCACAATTTCTCCGTGCCCAGGATCTCGCCGAATGCCTGATGGACGCGCGGATACTGGCGGTTGTCCCACAGAGTCTGGTGCTGGTACATCTCCACCATGCCCGCCTGCGAGATTGGCGAGCAGAGATCCTCGCGCGTATAGGGCTTGTACTTGTACCAGGACTCCCGATCAGCCTCCTCCATCTCCAGGAAGGTCCAGATCTGTTCGATAAGCGCGTCCAGATTCTCCTGCGGCACCGCATTAGGGATTACGACATAGCCGTTCTCTTCCCAGAATGCCCAATCCTTCTCATTCAATACCGGCATCTCCACCCTCCTTGTTCATCGCGCCTCTCTGAAGCAGAGGCTCATTTTACCTTCTCGTCGTCGAGTCGCAGTTCCTCTCCTGTCTCGGCGCTGCGCAACAGGCCTTCCATCATCCCCTGTACGATCAACCCATGGCGCAGGGGCGCCTGGCAAGGGACGCCGTCCAGAGTGCAGTCGATGAAGTGGTCGGCGATGGCGTTCCAAGCCTTGCTCTTCTCCTTGATAAGGCCATCAAAGGTGATATCAAGAGGGCGGCCCTCATCGTTCAGACTGCGTCCCGCTTGGGGTATGGCGTCAAACTCTTTCGCCGCTTCCAGCACCGCGGGTGGGACAGGGCCGTTAGTGTATAGCGTGGGCGGCCGCAGTTGTGCGCCCGCTTCGTCGCCGAAAAGCTCGATCTGCAGGTCACCGGGCTGGTGGGATGCCCAAAAGCTCTCGACCTGCAGGGCGCTGCCACCCTCAAAACGGATGAAGCCGCCGGCGTAGTCGTCGGCGGCAAACTGGCTGTAGTAACTCTCCGGCGCCGCAGTTGCCTCTCCCGGCGTCTTGCGCCCGAAGTAGCCCCGCCCGCGCGGCCCGAACTTGGCGCCCGCGACACCGGTAACGCTCAGCGGCCGCGGCATCCCCAGCAGCCACCAGGCCGAGTCCAGCACATGCACCCCCATGTCGCGGAAAGCGCCGCCGCCTTCGCGGATGAAACCGGTGTTCCACGCTGGAATGCCGTTGCGGCGAATGCTGCGGGCGCGGGCGTAGTAAAGCTCGCCGAAAGTCCCCTGCCGCGTCAGCGCGCCCATGTATTGCACCTCCGCGGAGAAACGAGTGGAGAGGGACATCATGTTGACGACACCGGCCGCCTCCGCCGTTTCCACTAACTGCGCCGCCGCCTCCACCGAGTCGGCCAGCGGCTTGGTCACCAGGATATGCTTGTCGTGGGCCACCGCCTTCAGGCCCATCGGCACGTGGAGTTGATTGGGCGTGCCGATAAAGAAGGCGTCGATTTCCCGGCTGCGGCAAAGTTCGTCGAAGTCGGTGTACAGGCGAACCTCGTCCGGCTGCGGCAGTAGCAGCGCGAAATCGTTCATCCGCTCCTCGAACAGATCGCACAGCGCCACCACCTCCGCGCGCGGGTTGTTTGCAAGAGCGAGACCGTTGGGCCTGCCTATGCCCATGCCGACGACAGCTACGCGTAATTTCTTCATGTAGGATTCTCGGTTTCCTGCGACTGGACTCCATTGGCCGCCTGACCGCACCGGCCAATGCGCTCCTGCCACCGCAGCGTTTCGACTATCGATCGATTGTCAGTGCGTAATGCCCTTCGATGTAAGGGTATCGCTCCGCAATCTCCTCTGCCAACTCTATGCCCAGGCCGGGCCGATCCGGCAGGCGCAGTTGCCCGCCGTTCATTGCCGGAGGCTCTGCAGCAATGCCCCATTGCAGCGGCCCCTGAATCTGGCAGACCTCTAGTATTTCCAGGTTTGGTAGGGCAGCGATGGCGTGCGCATGCGCCATCGCCATCAGCCCATTATGCCAGGAGTGGGGGTAAAGTTTCAAACCGTGATGCGCTGCCATCTCTGCGATGCGCACCAGCTCGGTCAGGCCGCAGACGCCCGCGTCGGGCTGAACGATATCGTAGGCCCGCTTCTCAATGTACGGGCGAAACTGTTCCAGCGTCGTGAAGCTCTCGCCACCGGTTACCGGCATCTCTACCGCGGCGGCAAGCGTGGCGTAGCCGTCGATATCGCTCCAGGGGATCGGCTCTTCCAGCCAGGCGAAGCCCAATCGATCCAACTCTCTGGCGACCGGCAGCGCCTCTTCCAGCGTCAGCCGGCAGTTGCCGTCCAGTGCCAATTCCATTCTGCCCCCCACCTGCTGATGCAACTCTCTCACCAGGCCTAGAAAGCGGTCGACAGTCATGCCGTCCCACTCCCAATCTGTGCCGATGCGGAATTTCATCACCGGGAAGCCCTGTTCAACATACGCCAGCGCCTCGTCAATCAACTGTTCGGGACGATCGCGCCAGTCATAGCGGCAGCCGCTGGACGCGTACATGCGTACCGAGGCGGCCGGGCTGTCGCTGAGCAGTTCGCTGACCCGCTTGCCCGCCGCCTTCCCGCGCACGTCCCACAGGGCGCAGTCGATCCCGGCAACGGCCGCGTCATGGGCGCGGTCCCTGCCATTGGGGTGCGGCGGAGTGGCCGGGTCTGTCGCATCTTTGCCGATGAGTGTGGGTGCCAACCAGTCGACCCATTCGGCGATACGCGGTGGCACGCCGTAGGCGCTGGCTTCGCCGATACCGACCAGCCCCTCGTCAGTGTGGACCCGCACAATGGCGCAGTCGGCCTTTACCGTGCGGTAGCGGGCAGTGATCCACTGACGTTCCGGCTCGTGCATGCGCGAGAGGCATATTGTGTCGAGGGCGGTAATTCTCATTTGGATCCCCTTTACCAGGGCAGCTTGTATGACGGCTCATTGACATAACGGGCCATCTTGAAATCCAGTTCAATTCGCGTCGCGGGAGGAAGTTCGACCTGCAAGTATACGTCATCGACCGTCGCATCCTCAGTTGTCTGCCCGACTGTAGGCGACTGGTATGCCTCCTGGTGTCCTGGGAAGACGCTCGTTCGCTTCGTGTAGCACACAGTTTCGAATCGGTGCTCGCCGAATCCTCCGGCCTGCAGGATGACAGTACGCGGCTCGTATGGGCTGAGATTGACCAACTCCACCACAGTGCGGTCCGCTTCCAGCCGCGAAACGAGGGCAGCCGCGTCCGGCGGCAGGCCCGGCCGTTTTCGGTCTGCGTCGAAATACCGCAGGCGGCAGTGAAGCAGTCCGCCGTTGTAGATGATCTGCGGCGCGCCGAGCGTGAGCTGTACGAGCGCCTCAGTGATGACGGGGTTGAGCTGCTGCCAGTGGTGAATGTACACCTCTGTCAGGTCTTCCGTGTCCTGTCGGATCAACTCCAGGCGGCGGCAGACCTGCCCGTAGGTGGCGGCCAGCATCTGCGCCGGATAGTCGGGGTTGTCTCCCGCCAGGAAGCGCAGCCAGGGCTGTTCGTGGCCGTTGTCCTCCTTGTTTCGGAAACCCTGTACCCGCCGCCAGTCGTACTTCTCCACCCGGCGTAGCGCCTCGACCCGCTCCCAGTCGGCGGCGTCCATCGTCATGTTCCAGACAGCCGTCGGGTATACCGGTGAGAGCGGCTGGTAGTCGAACCAACCCTCGTCATTGTGGCGATAAGGAACGACAAAGATTCCCTCCTCTTCGTCGTCAAGTTGATCCACCCAGTGCGAGCGCAAGCTCATCGCTTCGCCGCTGGGATTTCGCATCTCCCCCAACGCCCAGATGGCATCATACTGGTCGTTTGCCAGCTGCAGATAGGCCTTCTCGCCGGTGAGTAGAAAAGCGTTGCCGCCGCCAACGGTCGCGGCCATGCCAATATTGTAGTAGCCGTGGGGCCAACTCCAGCCGTAAAGCCCGCCGTACCAGCGTCCGTCCATATACTCGCCTACTTCGCCCGAAAGCCCGACATTGTCCGGCAATAGCCCACCGTTGCCGGCGGCCCGTTCCCGCCACTCGTCCACGTATTCGGTGATCCAGCGCCTGTACTTCTCCTCGCCGGTGAGCAGAAAGGCGTTGGCAATCAGGCTCGTCACCATCAAGTTGCCGACCACGTCACCTTTGCCCATGCGCTCATGCATCGCCTCGCCCATGCGCCTGGCAAGGACCGGTTCCTTTAGGTCATCGTATTCCCGCACACCCGCAATGTCTGTGTAAGGGAGGCCGTACGTCCGCATGACGGCGCTCCAACCGTAACTTGGCTCCGGGCTGTCGCTATGGCCCCAGCGCGGGCCGCCGCTGCCGTTGTGAGGCGCGCGGATCAGTTTGCGCTCCGGGTCATAGTTGGGCGCGTCGGGGTTCTCGTTCAAATACAGGCCGGCAAACCGCCTGGCGCGCTCGCGGTTGCGCTCGTCGGTCGGGTCGGCCAGGCACAGAAAGTAGAAGTAGATGTAGCTTTCGCCCTGGTGGAACTGGTCGTATCCCCGCTCATACTCGTCCAGCACAGGGCCGAGTTCCGTCAGTTGCTCTGTGATGGCGTCCCACTGCCGCTGCCCCAGGGTGAGCATATGATCGCCGCCGCCGAGCAGATAGTAGAGAGGCCAGTTGTATGAGCTTTCGTAGAAATCATCAGCGCCATCGCGCGAGTTTGACCATGTGTCGGCCCAGATCAACGTCCCGTCAGGCCGCGTGTACTTCTCCAGAAAGGGTTCTACGGATCGGTCCATCAGATCAAAAAGCGTCCGCTCCAACACGGCCCAGGCGGGCGGCGCATCTAGAGGGACGCTGGCAGTGAGTGTAAGCACGAGGAAGTCCTGTCTCAAATGGGGATGGGATAGAGGGAAAGTTGATCGGATGCAAGCCTACACGACGCCTGAATCCTTGTCAAATTTTCCGCCGTACTTCAAAAATAGGGTATCTAACACTGTTACATTATAATGGTCGGCCAGTACCCCCTTTATGCTGTTCGTTACAATTGCACCTGAGGAATTCCTATGTCAGATAAGACTGGTGTCTTCGCGGCTGTGTCAAGCCCTCAAGTGGACCTGCCGCCTCCGGTGGCGGCGATCCAGCCCGTGACGCATCGGAACCACGGCGACGCACGCGTCGATCATTACTATTGGCTGC
The DNA here is from genome assembly GCA_965221345.1 of Caldilineaceae bacterium. Lineage (GTDB taxonomy): Bacteria > Chloroflexota > Anaerolineae > Caldilineales > Caldilineaceae > Bin5. The sequence continues at coordinate 268,645 of CBDCSD010000002.1, read as the reverse complement.
GGGAGCGCGACAACCCGGCCGTCCTGGCCTATCTGGAAGCCGAAAATAAATTTTCCGAAGCAATGCTGGCCCACACAGAGGCATTGCAATGCGCCCTCTATGACGAGATGAAGAGCCGTATCAAGGAAACAGATGAATCGGTACCGGTTGCCCACGGTGGCTACTACTACTACTACCGCGAGGAGGAAGGCAAGCAGTATCGTATCTACTGCCGCAAGCAAGGTAGTCTGGACGCGGACGAGCAGGTGCTGATCGATCTCAACGTAGAAGCCGAAGGGTTCGAGTACCTGCGCATGGGTAACTTTGCGGTCAGCCCCGATCATTCCCTCCTGGCTTTCGCCCTCGATACCGATGGCTCGGAGACCTACACGCTGCGAGTCAAGGACCTGGCAAGCGGCGACCTGTTGCCGGACCGGATCGAGAACACATACTACGGGCTGGAATGGGGCAACGACAATCGTACCCTCTATTACACCACGCTCGACCCGGCCCAACGCCCATTCAAGCTGCACCGGCACCGTCTGAACGAGGACGCTTCCAACGGTGAGGTCATCTACCACGAGGAGGATGAACGCTTCTTCCTCCAGCTCTACAAGGCCAAGAGCGAACGCTATATTTTCTACGCTCTTGGCAGCGCGGTGACCTCGGAAGTGTATGCCATTGACGCCGACGACAGCGACGGCCAGCCCATTCTGCTGCAGCCGCGCGTGCAGGATATGGAGTACTTCGTCACCCACCATCGAAATCAGGCCGGGGAAGAACGCTTTCTCATTCTGACAAACTGGGAGGCGGAGAATTTCCGGGTAATGTCAGCGCCGGTTGACGCGCCCGCCCGTGAGAACTGGCGGCAGCTTATCCCCCATTCCGCAGACGTCATGCTTGACAGGATCGAGCCGTTCCAAGACTTTCTGGTGATCTGGGAGCGGGAGAGCGGCCTTACACATATCAGGATTCAGGACCTGCGCGACGGAGCCTTTTTCGCGGGACAGGAGGCCAACTCCCACCGGGCGGAGCAGTTGGAGCCGGTGTATACGGTCTTCCCCGGCCAAAATCCTGAATTCACCAGCCATACCCTGCGTTATCGTTACACCTCTCTCGTCTCTCCGCCGACAGTCTTCGACTATGACATGAGAGACCGCGCCCGAACGCTGCGCAAACAGGATGAAGTGAAGGGCTACGATCCGGCTGCCTACAAGACCGAGCGCATCTGGGCGACCGCGCCCGACGGGGTCCGGGTGCCGATCTCGCTCGTCTATCCGGCTGACTTGAAGACAGACGGGCAGAACCCCTGCCTGCTGATCGGCTACGGCTCCTACGGGATGTCCTACGATCCGTCCTTCAGCAGCAACCACGTGAGTCTGCTGCAACGGGGCTTTGTCGTCGCATACGCCCATATACGTGGTGGCGGCGAGATGGGACGGCAATGGAAGGAAGACGGCAAATATCTCAAGAAAAAGAACACTTTTACCGACTTTATCGCTTGCGCAGAAACGCTGATCGATCGCAACTATACGTCGTCCCAGCGCTTGGTGATTAGCGGTCGCAGCGCAGGAGGGTTGCTGATGGGCACAGTAACGAACCTGCGGCCCGATCTGTTCGCCGGCGTCGTCGCCGGTGTGCCTTTTGTCGATATCGTCAACACCATGCTCGACGCCACCATCCCCCTCACGGTCATCGAGTGGGAGGAATGGGGCAACCCGGCCGATCCGGAGTACTACCACTATATGAAGAGCTATTCGCCCTATGACAATGTTGAGGCCAAGAATTATCCGGCCATTCTGGCCACTGCGGGCCTGAACGATCCAAGAGTGCAATATTGGGAACCGGCCAAGTGGGTGGCCAAACTGCGGGCGTGTAAGACCGACAACAACCCGCTTCTGCTCAAAACCGAGATGGGGGCCGGTCATTTCAGTAAGTCCGGCCGCTACGACTACCTGGAGGAGGTTGCCTTGGAGTACGCATTTATTTTAGACACTACTGATTATGACGCAATTAGTTTCAGGAGCAGTGGACGATGATTAGGTTGATAGAGAAAGAATTCGTGCGTATACGATCGTATGCTTTTCCCCCGGATTCTCCTCTGCCGCAGCTGTCAAGTTCGCTGCCGCGGAGACTGCGGCGCAAGATGCCCAGTCTTGAAGTTGATGCAGATGATCTGGTGACGCTCCGCTTTCATTTGCGGAGTCGGGTCGCTTGTATTCAAACCTGCGATGGTGTAGTGGCTTGGGAAGTTTCCATCCCCTGCCAACTGCAGATCCGTTATCTCCAAGGCTCCCCGCAGCCTAGCCTTGAAGTTCAGCCCGCCGAACAGGCCTCTCGAATCCCAATGTGGGATGCCGCTGCGCCTGCCAGAGCCGGCTTTATGGACACACAAGGCCACCTTACCAGAGGGGAGCAGGCGGAGTACAGTCTGAGCCAGGGCATCATGGCTTCCCCCGTACTTGAAGGGGAACTCGATTCGACTCAGGTTGCGCACAATGGCGATCTTGCCCACCAGCCTTACCACAATGGCGGCTCAAGCACCATCCCCGAACATGGCCCCATGCCGACCAACGGAAACGGTGTGGGGGAACAGACAGGGCGCGGCTTTGTCCGTCTCGAGTTGCTGGAGTCCGGGTCGGAGAAGCCGCACATAATCCTGAGCTCCGACACCTTTAGTCTCGCTCTACTTGGGCGCTACCGCCTGCTGGCGGAGACGCTGGCAGGATGGGCGGAGGCAACAACGTCGGTGGTTAGTAGCTAATACAGCTACTTTCCTCTGACCACAGAGTTATATCCATTGCAGTTTGAGGACAGCTATGACTCGGATTGCCATGTGGTGTGCACCGCGCACCATTTCAACGGCGCTTATGCGCGCCTGGGGAAACCGGCCGGACACGGTTGTGATCGACGAACCGTTCTACGCCCATTACCTGCAAGCCACCGGTATGGATCACCCGGGGCGCGACGATATCATCGCCAGTTATGAGGCCGACTGGCGCATCGTCGCTCGCACCCTGACCGAAGATCCCCTGCCGGAGGGCGCGGCGATCTGGTATCAGAAACATATGGCCCACCACATTTTGGACCACATCGAGTTGGATTGGGTGGGCAAGGTGACAAACTGTTTTCTGATTCGGGCGCCGGCCGAAGTCATCACCTCCTACATCAAGGTTCGGGCCCAGCCCACGCTGTTGGATCTGGGCTTCCCGCAACTTCTGCGGCTGTTTGAAACCGTCCGTCGCGACACCGGCTCGATTCCGCCGATAATCGACAGCCAGGATGTGCTGGAGAATCCCCGCGGCACGCTCACCCTGCTGTGCGAAGCGGTGTCGGCGCCGTTCTCCGAGCGGATGCTCTTCTGGCCGCCGGGTCGCCGCGACAGCGACGGCGTCTGGGCGCCCTACTGGTACGCCACTGTGGAAAAATCGACCGGTTTCGCCCCCTACCGTCCCAAAGACGAAGCGCCGCCACCGCATTTACAGGACCTCTTGGCCCAGGCGCAGGAGATCTACCAGGAACTATACAGTTTCCGCCTGACTACAGCGGGTCCTGGTCAGTGATCAGTGCCGGCCAGAGGGCATCGCTTTGCTGGGCCATGGGGTTTTGAAATATGTTGCAGAAATTCTACGAAGCCAACCGCGACCTTCTCGTCAACATCAACGGGCAACTCGTTCACAGAGACGAGGCCGGCGTCAGCCCCTTCGACTCCTCCGTGCAAAATGGTGATGCCGTCTGGGAAGGCCTGCGACTCTACGATGGGCGTATCTTCAAACTGGAGGAACATCTGGCCCGCCTGCAGGACGGCGCGAAAGCCCTCGCCTACGACGGCGTACCCTCCAATGAGGAGATCGTGGAGCAGGTGCGGCGCACCCTCAAAGCCAATGATATGCAGGACAACGTCCATGTCCGCCTGACCCTCACCCGCGGCGTCAAGTACACCAGCGGCATGGACCCCCGCATAAATACCAGCGGCACGACCCTAATCGTCCTCGCCGAACACAAACCGCCCGTCTATGAACGGGGGGGCATCCGCCTGATCACGTCAGGCATTCGCCGCATCCCCCCAGACTGTCTTGATCAGAACATTCACTCCTGCAACATGCTCAACTCGATTCTGGCCAAAATCCAGGCAAATGCGGCCGGCGTCGATGATGCAGTAATGCTGGATCTTCACGGATTTGTCGCCGAAACGAACGCGACCCACCTGTTCCTGGTCAAACGCGGCATAGTCATCACACCCCACACCCATTCCTGTCCCGAAGGGATCACCCGCGCGACAGTGTTGGATCTGTGTCAGACGCATGGCATACCGGCGGAAGTGCGCGATATTTCGCTGCCGGAGTTCTACCGGGCCGATGAACTGTTCTGCACAGGCACGATGGGCGAACTGACGCCGGTGATCGAGTTGGACGGCCGCGCTATTGGCGCTGGAGACAGCCGACCAGTCACACATCGCCTGCGTCAACTGTACGCCGAGCAGACGAGCAGCGCCGGTTTCCCGATCCTGGCCGTTTGAAAGAGAAAAGAAGGTGGAGTCCGTCCCCCCGAACGAACCACACCTTTTTGCCGCCGCCGAAAGCTTCTTTACGCACTTGGCAGCGGCCAGTCCAGCCGGGAAGATCCTGCGGGGAGTTCCTGCGTCAAAGCCGGATTGCCATCCGAAATCTGAAGTGAGAGGTTGGCTGCTTTGACTATAATGTTAGGCCGTGTGGGTTAATCGGTCTGCAAGAAGGGGTTAACGTTCGGTTAAGAATACCGGTTGCCGGCTTTGAGTGGCTGCTGGTCGGTACATTCACCAATCCCAGGTATCTGGCCGCAGTTATCCGCGTTCACTTTTCACTGCCGTTCAGAAGTTCAACCGTGTGGAAAATGTCCAGAGGTTTTCCGAGGCGCCGCAAGTGGCTGTCGATTTGGGTCATGCAGCCAATGTTGCCCGTGACCACGGCCTGCGCCCCGGTGCTGAGGATTGCTTCGGCCTTGCGCTGGCCCAACTGGGCCGCTATCTCCGGCTGTTCAATGTTGTAGCTCCCCGCTGAACCACAGCAGATCTCTCCCTCCGGGATTGGTACGAGCGTCAGATTCGGAATTGCCGACAGCAGGCGGCGGGGCGCGTCCGTTACGCCTTGTGCGTGGGCCAGGTGACAGGCGTCGTGGTAGGCGACCGTCATCGGAGCCGGCAGCGGTGCCGGCGGGTCAATGCCAAGAGCATCCAGGAAGACCGTGACATCTTGCACCTTGGCGGCAAAGTCGCGCGCCTCTTGCTCTTCCTCTTCGCCTGCGAACAGCAGCGGGTACTCGTGCATACCGGAACCGCACCCGGCCGCGTTGGTCACCACCGCGTCGACATCGTCCAGATTGAAGGCACTGAAATTGCGTCTGGCCAGCCCGCGGGCCTGGTCCGCGGCGCCAGTATGCATCGACAGCGCGCCGCAACATCCTTGGCGCGGCGGGATCACCACTTCCACCCCGTTGCTGGTCAGAACGTCGACGGTGGCCCGGTTGATGCCAGGGGTCAGCACCTGTTGCACACAGCCGCTCAGCAGGGCGACCCGCGCCCGCCGCTCCCCCCGCGCCGGCGACAACTGGGGCAGAGCGTCGCGCGGCGGCAGCCGTTCGGGCAGCAGATCCAGCATCGTTCGCAGCGCAGGGGGCAGAAACGGTCTAAATACTTTCGTATAGCGCCCCAGCGCGGCTGCAGCTCGGAAACGTCCGGGGTAGGGGAGGGTCTGGTTGGTCAGCGTGCGCGTAAGTTCCTCCATGGGGGAACGGCTGCGCTGCTTTTCCGCCATTTCGCGAAAAGGGGTCAGCAGGTCGCCGTACTCTACGCCCGAGGGGCAGGCGGTGACGCAGGCCAGGCAGCCCAGGCATCGATCCACGTAGGGCAGCACCTCTTCCTGGGTCAGTTCGCCTTCGAGCGCGCCTTTCATCAGCAGGATGCGCCCGCGCGGCGAGTCCATCTCTTCGCCCAATGCCAGATAGGTCGGGCAGGCTGGCAGGCAGAAGCCGCAATGGACGCAACTGGCAACGGCTTCCGCCATCGACGGGCCTTGTGGGCCGAGCGAATCTACGGGAATTGAGTGGCGCATGGCACTTCCAAGTCTGGCACTATGATGTCTGGCATTATGTCGTCAACAGTACCTTGCCCTTGGTCTGGCGCGCTTCAAGGTAACTGTGGGCGTCCTTTGCATCGGCAAGAGGGAACGTGCGGTCGATGCGGATTTCCAGCTTGCCCTCCGCGATCCAGTTGAAGATGTCATTGGCGCGGCCTTCCAGCTCCGACCGCGTCAGCATGTGGGAGGCGAGAGTGGGCCGGGTCAGGAACAGCGATCCTTTCTGGTTGAGGATCTGCGGGTTGAGCGTTGGAACAACGCCGCTTGCCTGGCCGAACAGCACCATGTACCCGCGCGGCTTGAGGCAATCCAGGCTCTTGTCGAAAGTGGCGATTCCGACCGAATCATACACGACCTCTACCCCTTCGCCGCCGGTCAGGTCCCGCACCGCTTCGGCGAAGTCCACTTCGGTATAGCGTATCGTGGCGTCTGCCCCGGCCGCCTGCGCGATACGCGCCTTCTCTTCGGTCGATACTGTGCCAAGCACGCGCGCGCCTCGCAGTTTGGCGATCTGCACCAGCAGGGCGCCGGTGCCGCCGGCCGCAGCATGGACCAGGCAGGTGTCGCCCGGCTTGAGCGGATAGGTGCTGCACGCCAGGTAGTGGGCGGTCATCCCCTGGATCATCGCCGCCGTGCCATGTTGCGCATCCACGCCCGCGCCGCGATGGACCAGAACCTTGGAGGGGACAATGGCGTATTCGGCGTAGGAGCCGGTCGACATCCCGTAGGACACGGCATCGCCGACCGCCACTTCGGTTACGCCCTCTCCGACTGCATCGACAATCCCCGCGCCTTCGACGCCGGGTGTGAAGGGCAGTGGCATCGGATACCAGCCTCTGCGGTGGTAGGTGTCGATAAAGTTGACGCCGGCCACTTCGATCTTTACGCGGGCTTCCCCTGCGCCCGGCTCCGGTATGGACAGGTCAACGCACTGGAGCACATCGGGGTCGCCTACCTCTTGTACACGAATTGCTTTCATCAGTTTTCTCCTCTATCTGTTCGCTGTTATTCCCACGGGTCGAACTTCCCCTCCGGGTCCAGGGCCGCGGCGATCCGCCTCAGGAATGCGTTTTGCAGTGGCCGGCCCAGCAGAGGGTCCTCTCCGCTGTCTGTGTTGTCTCCATTGTGTCGCGCGGGCGCACGCCGCCCACGCCCGAATAGCAGTAAACCTTGCATATTCAGCCCTAGCAAAAGGCTGTCGAGGTCTCTTGGCTGATCCTGCTCACCGCCGTCCAACGCCGGCGCCGCCTCGTCGGGCCAACCGAGCCAAAGCAGGTTCCCGCCGACACTATACCGCCGCGTCGCGAGGTTGGAGCCGCCAACCGCCTCCTCCACCGCTGCGATCCGCTGCGGCGTCAAAGGGACCTTCACCATCGCCATACCGTCCTTGACCCAGGCCATTGACCGCGCCTGCTGCCACAATATGTCGTCGTCCTGGTCAAATAATTGTGTGAGACGGCGCGTTTCACCGGCCCCCGCCGAAACCACTGCCTGCAACGCCTGCACCCTCTCCTGCAACGCGGCAAGCAGTCCGCCAATGCGCACCCAGATTGTCCATCCATCCCCCGCCGGCGCAAAATCGACCGCATGCAGGTCGATGGCGCTGCGCGTCACCGCGTTCAGAGCGGACAGCAGATCTGAAAGCGTACCAAAATCGGCGGAGACTGTCGCAAAGGCCGGCGGCTGGGGGAAGACCTTGAAGGTCAGTTCGGTCAAAATGCCCAGCCTCCCCAGACTGCCGACGAACAGTTTGGGGAAGTCGAAGCCCGCCGCGTTTTTTACTACCGCGCCCCCGCCCCGGATCTCCTGCCCCTGCCCGTCGACAAAGCGAATGCCAATCAAAAAATCGCGGATGCCGCCGTAGCGATAGCGGCCTGCACCGCTCAAGCCGGCCGCGACCGTGCCGCCCAAGGTTGCGCCACGCTCGGCAAGGGGCGGATCGAAGGGCATATACTGTCCCTTTTCCGCCAGCATCGCCGCTATCTCGCCAACAGGCGTTCCGGCACGGGCTGTAAAAGTGTATTCGTCTGGCTGATAGTCGACGACGCCCTTCAAGTTGGTCAGGTCGAGCAGGTGCGCGTCACCTTCGCCGTTTCGCAGCGAGAGGGCCGGTTTGGAGCCGCCGCCTCGAACGCGCACGCGCTTCGCCCCCCGCACCGCGTCTTGAATCTCAGAAACGTTGGTCATTGCCCTGGCTTCTTGCCGATCTGACTCTTACTTTGACCGAGCCGATTCGAATTGCGTCTTCCTGCCAGTCATCCCCAGTTTATAGGTGTGCGCCCGCGAGGCCAAAACCGAACGCGCAAGACCGAAGATTTCTCCTGTCTATTCCCCGGTTATCATGTAGATGGCGCCGTCCTGATAGCCGGTGACGTACACATTGCCCTCTTCATCCTCGCCTACGCTGCTGACTGGGACCTTGGCGTTCACAGGCAGCGTGTTTTGCCAACCATCATGGAAATCCTGGGTCGAACCAGCGCCCGAACGTCTCAGCCCCCAGATTCTGCCACTACAGAAGTCGCCATAGAAAAATACCCCCTGCATATCGGGATAGCTGCTTCCGCGATAGACGGCGCCGCCCACGATGGCACAGGAGTACACGTGATCGTATTCTACCACCGGGGAAATCAAGCCCTGCGAACTGCAAGGCAGAGACTCGAAACAGCGGCTCCCCTCTTTTAAGTTCCATCCATAGTTTTCGCCGCCGCGGCTCGCCGCTGATTGAAAGTTCACCTCTTCGTGCTTTATGTGGCCCGCATCAGGAATGTATAGGTCCCCGGTCAGCTTGTCAAAGGCAAATCCCCACGGATTGCGCAGACCCAAGGCCCAAATCTCGCCGCGATAGCCGTCAATCTGCGCAAATGGGTTGTCGACAGGGATGCCGTACGGGGTGGCGTCAGACTCCACATCGATACGCAAAATCTTGCCCAGCAGCCTGCCCGAGTCCTGCGCCCGATTCTCAACATCTCTGAGCGTTGGGTGGCCGCCGTCACCGCTGCCAACGTAAAGGTATCCGTCTTGGGGGCCGAAGACAATTCGGCCGCCGTTGTGGACCTGATCCGGCTGCGCGAGGAGGAGCACCACCTCCTCGCTGTCAGGGTCGGCTATATCAGGATCGGCGGTCGTTCTGAAGCGGCTGATTACGGTATCCCCCGGTTTATCTGTGTAGCTCACATAGAAATACTGTTTGGCGGCGTAATCCGGCGGAAAAGCAACATTGAGTAGCCCCCGCTCCCCGCAGCAGCGGACACGTTCCGATATGTCCAGGAAGGGTGTCTCTTCGACAGCGCCGTTCCGGACGATACGGATGCGTCCCTCCTGTTCGACCACGAACAGACGCTCAGACCCGTCGCCGGCATGCGTAACATGCACAGGCAACTTCAGCCCGTCGACGATTTTGCGCAACGCAAATCGAGGTAGCCCCGCTTCTCCTATTGGGTTGGCGCTCGCCGCGCCCAACACCCTTACCTCTCGCCAGGCCACCAAACTTGGGCTGTCAAGCGTCAGTACCAGCACCTCGCTAATGCTGCGCGGCGGAACGATCGGCACCTCCAACGTCTGACCGTCTTCCGTGTGCAGGCTGTCGAACCGTCTATACAACGTCCTCGTGCCAGAGCCATTCCCCAGCCAGATTTCGTGCGTGGTCGGGCCCGCGGGAGATTGCGCGATCACCATCTCCAGTTTGTTAACAAGGTACAGGTCATCGAAGGAAACTGAGTACCACTGCGGGGCCTGGAGTTGGGCAGACCAAAATGAGTCCGGATCGCCATCGACCGCCAGATGGGCCAACTCCTCCCCCGCCGAAGCGAACCCCGAACCCAGGGCCGCAACATTCTTCCCCGGAGGCGTGGACAGCTCGGCCTCGGGCTGCTTGGACCCAGCGGCTTCTGTGTCCCCTTCCACCGAATGCCCGTCTACCGCTCCTCCCATTGGGTCGGCAGACAGCGAACCAAACACCCTTACCTCTCGCCAACCCACCCAACTGGGACTGTCCAGGGTAACTATCAGTACCTCGTTTAGCCTGCGCGCCGGCTCGATGGCGATCTCCAGCGTCTGGCCATCTTCCGTAAGGACGTCGATGAGACGCGCTTGGAGCACGCGCATGTCAGAACCGCTCCCAAGCCAGACCTCGTGCGTAGTTGGGCCGGCGGGCAGTTGCGTTACCACCAGCTCAATTCTGTCAACCAGGTAGAAGTCGTCGAAAGCAATTGAGAACCACTGCGGCGCCAACTGCTGCGAATTCCAGATTGAGTCCGGATCCCCATCGATTGCCAACTGCGCGAAGCTACTTCTTTCAAAGGCATTTCCGGTTCCCAGCACTGCGATATTTTCACTGGCCGGCGCGGGCGTAGCAGTCGCAGCGGGTCGCGATTCAGTAGGTGAAACGGCGCCTGATCGGCCAGGATCTTCGCTTGGCACGCAGGCCGCAACAGCGATGAGAACAAGCAAGGCAACTGCGACGAGTCTTATATTTCTCATCGCTCAACCGGCTCTATTATCTGATCTGGATTCAAAACGCCCTTCTTGCAACCAAGTTTTTGCACGCAACTGGGGATGTATTGGTTCTTCAAAAAATAGAGGCGCAATGCGCCGACAGAGTTGCATGGCTTCAATCATGGAAACTGCCCAATCGATGACGTCTTTCCCTCCAGCGCAAAGGACTATCTGGGCAAGAATCAGCCGATTGTCTGCGCCGGAAGCGCCAACGTGAACGGTAATTCGGTAAATTGGACTTGCGCTACTCCCTGAAGATAATGCCTGCCTTCTCCAGAGGATGGGGACCCACGTGCGTTAAAGATTCGGCCTCGCCCGCCGGCAACATCTTGCCGCGATTGGCGAGAGATTTGCTGTCCACGCTGCGGCGCACATCTTCCATCGCCTGCATCTCCTGCGGCCCATACATTTTGGGCAGGAACGCGCGTTTCTCGATGCCGACACCGTGCTCTCCGGTAATTGAGCCGCCGAGCTCGACGCACAGTTCAAGAATCTCGCCGGCCAGTTCTTCGGCCCGTTCCAGCGCGCCCTCCTCGCGACCGTCAAACAGGATCAGCGGGTGCAGATTGCCGTCGCCGGCGTGGAAAACGTTGGCCACGTCTATGCCGTAGCTTGCGCTCAGGCGATCGATCTCCGCCAGCGCGTCCCCCAGCCGGCTGCGGGGAACGACCCCATCCTGTACAATGTAGTCTGGGGCCAGCCGTCCCACCGCCGAGAAAGCGGCCTTGCGCCCTTTCCAGATTCGGGCGCGTTCGTCTGCGGTCTGGGCTATGCGCACCTCTAACGGGGCCGTCTCTTCGATCAACTGCATCAACTGCGCAAATTCAGCCTCCACCGCGCTCTCTTCCCCCTCCAACTCGACGATCAGAAGCGCCGGCGTGGTCGGATAACCTGCCTTTGCGCCTACTTCAGCCGCCTTGATGGCGAGAGCGTCCATGATCTCCATTGCGCCCGGCAGCAGGCCGGAGGCAACGATCGCCGTCACCGCATCCCCCGCCGCATGTAACGAGTCATACGCTGCCAGCACCGTGCGATAGATCTCCGGGATCGGCAGCAGCCGCAGCGTGATCTCCAGCGCGACGCCGAAAAGCCCTTCACTACCCACGAAAAAACCGGGCAGATCGGGGCCGACGCCCTCCAGACTTTCGCCCCCCAACTCGACCACCTCGCCGTCAGGCAGGGCGACCGTCATCCCCAAAACGTGATTGCTAGTCATGCCGTATTTTAGACAGTGCGCGCCGCCGGAGTTGAAGGCTACGTTGCCGCCAATCGTGCAGATCGACTGGCTGGAAGGATCAGGGGCATAGTAGAGGCCATGGGGCTTTGCAGCCTCGGAAACCTTTAGATTGATCACGCCCGGCTCGACCACGGCGATCCGCTCTTCCGCGTCAAGCCGCAGGATCCGGTCCAGGCGATTGAGGGCGATGACGATGCCGTCAGCGATCGGCAGGGAGCCGCCCGACAAACTGGTTCCGCTGCCCCGCGCAACGAAAGGGACGCTATGCTCGTGGCAGAGACGGATCGTCTCGATCACCTCCGCGCGGTCCTGCGGGATCACCACCGCCGCGGGTCTCTGCTGAAAGGCGGTGAGCGCGTCCGACTCGTATGCCATCAACTGGGCTGGACGGGTTAGCAGGCGGTCCCCATCATATAAGCGCGTCAATGCCTGGATCAATGGGTGAACGCTCATGCGCGCGCCTCCTTACTGCGATTGCGCACCTGTACAATCTCCGCGATAATCGCCAGCGCGATCTCTTCGGGGCTGCGCCCTCCCAGGTCGAGCCCGATCGGCGCGTGAATGCGGGCGATGTTTTCGTCGCTGACACCGGCCTCGCGCAGGGCCGCTACCCGTTTGCCATGAGTGCGCTTCGAGCCGAGCGCGCCAATGTAGCCGACAGGATGGCCCAGCGCAAAAATCAGAGCGGGCGTGTCCAGCTTTTCGTCGTGTGTCAAGGTCACGACATAGGTGGATTCGTTCAGATTCATCTCCTGCAGAGCGTCCTCGGGCCAGCTCCTGATCAACTCGTCCGCATGGTCGAAGCGATCCTGGGTGGCGAAGATGGGCCGGGCGTCGATAACAACCGTGTACAGACCGAGTTGGTGTGCGAAGGAGACAAGTGGTATCGCGATGTGAACTGCCCCCACGATCACCAGCACCTCCTGTGGCACATGGACATCGATCAACAGATCCCATTCCCGCTCTTCAATCGAAAGAGAAATGCGTGTCGTCCAGCGCGCCTCCATCGCTTCCGCCGCACGGGCGACGGCCGCTTGCTCCAGCGCCGTGTCCCCCAATGACCCCAAAGTCGCAAGAGTGGAGCCGCGTCCCTCTGGCTTACGCGCATGGTGGACGAGCAGCTTGCGCCCGATTTCTACTCCGTTCAGCACTGTGACGACCGCGCAGGGTTCATCCTGCCGGATGGCCTGCGCAACCGCATTGAAGAGTTCAGCCACTTTGCCCTTCCATACCCTACCAGTCCAATGGCTCTATGAATACTTCGATTGTGCCGCCGCAGGCCAGGCCCACCTCCCAGGCCGTCTCGTCGGCGATGCCGTAAGAGACGAGACGCGGTTTGCCGGTGGACAACACCTCCAACGCCTCCTGCACAGTGGCGCTTTCAACACAGCCGCCGCTCACCGAACCGACCATCGCGCCGTCTTCGGACACGGCCAGCTTCGCGCCCAACGGCCGCGGCGCCGAACCGTACACCTGCACGACCGTCGCTAACGCCACCCGTTTATCTGCCTCTTGCCATTTGTCGATGTCGGCCAGGATCTCTTTCATGCCTAGACCTGCCTTTCGTGTATGTTAGCAATGGCCGGCTGTTTGGACGGACCATCACAACGGATACGCCCCTCATCATGATAATCGCCATGCCAACAGAACTGCCGTTCAGACTTCTTTCAAGACTGCGCGTCCGCCATCACCCGGGCTAGTTGCTCCAGGCTTAATAGATTGTGAACCGGCAGAAACTCGTCCGTATGCGGCAGCGCCGCCTTGATCCCTCGCGTCAGCGGTTCGTAACTGGGGGAACCAAGCAACGGGTTCAGCCAAATCAAACGATGACAACTGCGCTGCAGGCGCCCCATCTCCTCCCCCAGCAACTGCGGATCGCCCCGGTCCCAGCCGTCGCTGATAACGAGAACGATAGCTCCTTGCCCGCAAACTCGCCGAGCCCAGTCAAAGTTGAAGGCGCGGATTGCTTCGCCGATGCGCGTGCCGCCGGCCCAATCATGTACGGCCAAGGAGGTATGATCCAGGGCAAGGTCGATGTCTCGCCGCCGCAGATGACGCGTGATGCGAGTCAACCGCGTGCTGAAGACGAACGCCTCCACCTTGTCAAGGGCGTGTGTGATCGAGTACAGGAACTGCAACAGCACCCGGCTGTAACGGTCCATTGAACCGCTGATGTCGGCCAGCGCGATTATCGGGCGGCGCCTGGTTTTCCGCTGCCGCCGCGCGATTACCAACGGCTCGCCGCCGTAGCGCACATTTTGACGCAGCGACCGCCGCAGGTCGACCAGATCGCCTGTGCTCGAGGGCACGCGGCGCCGAGTGCGGCGTTCTGCCGGTGACCACTGCAACTGTTGCATGAACTGCTTCACCTGCTGCAACTCGTACTCGGTCATCGTCGCGAAATCCCTGCTGCGAAGGGCTTCGGCGCTGCTGTAGGTGTAGATCCTGTCGATAAGAGGCTCTTCGTCGTCCTGCTGCCTGTCTTTTTTCTGGTCGCGGTTGGCCTGAATCAGGCGGTACTGAATCTCTCCCTTCGGCGTGCGTTGCAGCAGTTCACCGAGATTGATGCGAGAGAGTTCCTGCCTCTCTCTCGCCCGCCAGAACAGGTCAAACGCCTCGTCGAACAGCTCCAGATGTTCCTGCCGGCTGACCAGAACGGCTTTGGCCGCGTCGCGCGCCTGCGCTTTGACCCGCAGATCGATCTGCGTCAGCGCCTCCACCAGATCGAGAATCTGTGTTGGCGTGACAGGGATGCTCAGCCCGCGCAGCAGTCGAGCGAACAGCAGCAGGTTCTGAAGGAAATTGCCATCAACCCCAGTGGATAATGGCGAGAGGATAGTGGATTGCGACTGCACTATTGATTAACTGCCGCAGACTTGCGCAGCACCTGAACGATCTCGCGGACGGTTTGCCCCTGCACTTTTTCGATGTCGTCCCGGTATTTGAGAAGCACGCCCAGCGTTTCGTCCACCACGTTCTCGGTGAGCTGCTCCTGATCGAGCGCGGTGAGGGCATTCATCCAGTCTAGCGTCTCAGCAACCCCCGGGAACTTGTACAGTTCCCCGCGTCGCAACTCCTGCACAAATCCAACGACCTCACGTGACAGCCTCTCCGAAGCGTCCGGTGCCTTGGCCCGCAGGATCGTGTACTCTTTCTCAAAACTGGGGTAGTCGATCCAGTGGTAGAGGCAGCGTCGTTTCAGCGCATCGTGAATCTCGCGCGTGCGGTTGGAAGTAATGACCACCACCGGTGGCGTTGCCGCCCGGATCGTGCCGATCTCCGGAATCGTAATCTGAAAGTCGCTCAGCACCTCCAGCAGAAAGGCTTCAAACTCCTCATCGGCCCGGTCCAACTCATCGATCAGTAGGATTGGAGCCCTGCCGTTGTTCTGCCCGCGGCTGTCTATCGCCTGCAGCAGCGGCCGCCGCAGCAGAAAAGTGTCGCTGAAAAGATCCTGGATCGCCGACTCCTGCAACCCCTTGTCCGTGAGTGCATCGGAATCCGCCGGCGATTGGGAGTCGGGCCTGATTGCTTCCATGAGCCGGATCTGGAGCATCTGGCGAGCGTAGTTCCATTCGTACACCGCCGTGCTGACATCCAGACCCTCGTAACACTGGAGCCGGATCAGCCGCGTGTCAAGCATCTGTGACAATATCTTCGCCACTTCGGTCTTGCCGACCCCGGCCTCTCCCTCCAGGAACAAGGGACGATTCAGTTTGAGCGCAAGGAAAATTGCTGTCGCCAAGCTATGGTCCGCGATATACGCCTTCGTGCGCAGCGCATCAGCGACGGATTCAACGGAGGGTAGCTGTATCGGAGTGGTCATTGGGGCGCCGCTGTATTGGGATAATGTAGGGACTGCAACCAGATTGAGGCTTACTGCTGCCTGGTGAACCGATACACAGTCAGGTGTTTGAACTCGTCGCCGGCCAGCAGCGCCAAATATCTCTTTCGGTGGCGGCGATGGCTGGTGAACGCATACCATACGATACTATCGCGTCCCAAAATGCCGCGGATTGATTCGCGATTGCCGTTCCACAACTCCTGTCGCGAGAAGACCCGACAAACCGTGCGCCACAGTACGCGCCCCATCACCGTGGCAAGGCCATAGTCCCACCAGGCAAGATGCGTGGCGCGGCTCCAGACCATATCCAGGCTTTGGCTATAGTTGCCGTCAACGACCCAGGCGTCGCCCGCCGTTGCCTCTTGTACGCGCCTGCAAAAAACCGGCCTGGACGCCGCCTGCCAGTTCGTTTCCCAGTACAGCGCATCCAACTCAACGTGAGGCAGGGACAGTTTCCGGGCTATTTGCCGCGCCAGCGTCGTCTTGCCCAAGCCACTGACGCCGATCACGACAAGGCGCATCATCCTGGCTATTCAGCGGGCAGCAGCCAGTGGCCCATGCAACGACTGGCCACCAGCCACTGTCCACTGGAAACCGCTGTTTACGCTCTGTCTCTAGCCGTGCGCAGAGCCTGCGCGCCAACTGCTTTGGCCAATTCCTGCCGATAGCCGGCCGAGGCGAACATATCGCCGGATGCATCGGGAATCGACAGGTTGCTGACCGCGCTCTCTATCGCCCCGTCGCTTAGATCGGAGCCGACCAGGCTCGACGCAACCGCTGCTGCATCCACAGCAGTGGCGGAGACGCCGTTGAAGCAGAGGCTGGCGCCGGTGCAGCTGCCGCCAGCGCCGCGCGTTACGACCGCCGCGGCGCCGCACAGGGCGTAGCCAGACGCCGGATGTTCGAATTTCACGTAGGCGGAACCAGTTCCCGCCGACGCCGCCGGGATTTCAACCCCCGTAAGGATTTCATCCGCCTGCAACGCTGTCATCATCAGATCGACAAAGAACTCGGAAGCGCTGACCGAGCGGCTGCCGCTGGGTCCCGCCACGTGTAAGGTCGCGCCCAACGCCAGCGCCGCGGCCGGCAGATCCGAGGCCGGGTCCGCATGAGAAAGGTTGCCGCCAATCGTGCCGCGGTAGCGGACTTGGCGGTCGCCGATCTGGCCGGCCGCCTCCGCCAACAGCGGCGCAGCATCCTGCACAACATCAGAGCTGGCGATCTCATTGTAGGTGACACAAGCGCCGATTCGCAGACTGCCGTTGGCGCGGCTGATGCCCTGCAAAGCCTCTATGCGCCCGATATCGACCAGCGCAGAGGGCGTGGCCAGCCGCAGCTTCATCACCGGGATCAGGCTGTGACCGCCTGCCAGAACTTTGGCATCCGGGTTGTCGGAAAGAATCTGAACCGCCTCCTGTACAGAGGACGGGCGATGATAATCGAATTTGGATGGGAACATTCGTTTTACTCCAGTTGTGCGTTTTGAGTTTCTCGTTTTCAGTGAACCTCTGCCTAAGCCGCAGGTACGAAACACGAGAAACCGAAAACTATTTCATTGCATTCCAGACCTTCTCCGATGTCACCGGCATGTCGATGTGAGTGACGCCGAAGGGAGACAGCGCGTCGACGACCGCGTTGACCACCGCTGCCGGAGAAGCGATCGAGCCAGCTTCACCGACACCTTTGACGCCCAGCGGGTTGTGCGGGCAGGGCGTCACCGTACGGTCGGTTTCAAAGGAGGGCATGAAGTGCGCCTTGGGCACCGCATAGTCCAACATCGTACCGCTGAGCAGATTGGCGCCGTCGTCGTATACCGCTGTCTCATACAGAGACTGCCCGATGCCCTGGGCGATGCCACCGTGTACCTGTCCATCAACAATCATCGGGTTGATGACGTTGCCCACGTCGTCGACCGCCAGATAACGCTGCAATGTGACCTGCCCCGTGTCCGAGCAGATTTCGACGATCGCGATGTGCGTGCCAAAGGGGTAGACGAAGTTGGCCGGATCGTAGAAGCTGGTCGCCTCCAGTGCCGGCTCGATCCCCTTGGGCAGGTTGTGGGCCAGGTAGGCCTGCAACGCTACATCGGGCAGAGACTGACTCTGGTCCGGGGAACCTTTGACGACGAAATTCCCATCATCAAATTCGAGGTCCTCTTCGGCGGCCTCCAGCAGGTGCGCTGCAATTGTACGCGCCTTGTCCACAACCTTCTGGGCCGCGGAAGCGATCGCGCTGCCGCCCGTGGCCGCGCTGCGGCTGCCATAAGTGCCCCAGCCGTGCGGCATGACGCCGGTATCTCCCTCGACCACGTCGATATCATCGTAGGGAACACCCAGCGCGCTGGCGACGATCTGCGCGAACGTGGTCTCGTGGCCCTGACCGTGGCCGGAACAGCCGCTGTAAACTGTCACCTTGCCGGTGGCGTGGACGCGCACGACCGCGCTTTCCCACTGGCCTGCCTGCGCACCGAGCGAACCGACCACTGCCGATGGCGCCAGGCCGCAGGCCTCGATGTACGTGGAGAGGCCGAGGCCCAGGTACTTGCCCTGTTCTCTGGCCGCGGCCTGTTCCTTCCGGAAGTCGTCGTATCCAATCGCCTCCAGCGCCTTGTCCAATGCGCCTTCATAGTTGCCGCTGTCATACTCAAGCGCGACCTGCGTGGGGTAGGGAAAGTTATCGGGCGCAATGAAATTGCGTCGGCGGATCGCGGCCGGGTCAATGCCCGTAACGCGGGCGGCCTCGTCCACCAGTCGCTCGACGATGAACGTGGCTTCGGGCCGGCCGGCGCCGCGGTAGGCGTCGACGGGGACCGTGTGGGTGAACACGCCGAAAACATGACAGTGAATTGCCGGCAGGTCATATTCACCGGACATGAGCGTGCCGTAGAGATAGGTGGGTACAGCCGGCGCGAATGTGGACAGGTAGGCGCCCATCGCCGCGTACGTGTCGACCCGCAGACCAATGAATCTGCCGTCCGCGTCTATCGCCATCTCGCCGTGCGTCACGTGGTCGCGGCCATGCGCGTCAGTGATATAGGTCTCGGTACGCGTCGCTGTCCATTTGACCGGGCGACCGACCTGCATCGACGCCCAAGAGGCGATAGCTTCATCGGCGTAGTGATGAATCTTGCTGCCGAAACCGCCCCCTACCTCCGGCGCGATCACCCGGATCTTATGCTCGGGCAGGCCCAGCGAAGCCAGGCTCATCAGCAGTCGGTGGATGTGGGGATTCTGGGTCGTCATGTAGAGCACCAACTCGCCAGTGATGTTGTTGTAATCGGCAAGCGCGGCGCGCGGCTCCATCGCATTGGGAATCAGACGGTTGTTGACGATATCCAGGCTGGCGACGTGCGCAGCGTTGGCAAAGGCGGCGTCCGTCTTCTCCTTGTCGCCAATCTCCCAGTCGAAGGCAATATTGTTGGGCGCCTCGTCATGCACGAGCGGCGCGCCGTCCTCAGTCGCCTTTTTGGGGTCCGCAACCCCGTCGCGCGGATCGTAATCAACATAGATCAAGTCGAGCGCGTCGTGCGCCGTGTACTGATCTTCGGCGACAACGATCGCCACACCGTCACCGACGTAGCGCGTCGTATCCTTCGCCAGCATGTAGTGTTCGGGAGTCTTCAAACCCGGCAGCAGCCAGCCGACCGGTATGCCGCCGGGAATGCCGCTCGCCTCGATATCTTTCGCCGTATAAACACCCAGCACCCCATCCAATGCCTCGGCTTCGCTGGTGTCGATGCTGTTTATTCTGGCGTGGGCATAATCGCTTCGCAATATCGTGCAGTAAACCATTCCTGCCAGTTTCAGGTCATCCGTATATTTGGCCCGGCCAGTAATCAGCTCGGGATCCTCTCGTCGGCGGATAGATGAACCGAATCCACCCGCGCCGTTGCTTTCACCTGCCATATTCCAGTTCCTCCCTTAGCCGTTCATCGTCTCGGCGGCAGTTTGCACCGCGCGTACGATATTGTGATATCCGGTACAGCGGCACAAATTCCCCTCCAACCCGTGGCGAATTTCATCTTCGCTCGGCTGCGGATTCGTGCTCAGCAGGTCGACGCAGGAGAGTATCATGCCCGGCGTGCAGAAGCCGCACTGCAGTCCATGGTTGTCCCAGAAGGCCTGCTGCATTGGATGATATTCCCCGTTGGCCAAGCCCTCGATGGTTGTAATGTCGCTGCCGTCTGCCTGGACCGCCAGCACAGTGCATGACTTGACCGCCTGCCCATCGAGCAGAATCGTGCAAGAGCCGCACTGGCTCGTGTCGCAGCCAATCTTGGTGCCCGTCAACCCCAGTTCCTCACGCAGCAAATGCGCGAGAAGCAGCCTTGGCTCAACCTCCTTACTGACGCTTGCGCCATTGACCTCCAGTTCGATGGATATACCCATAGAGCTTCCTCCCCTTTTGGAGTTTTGTAGAAAAACTAACCTATTTAGCCTTGCCGAAAAGTTGACGCCACATCCACACAATTGCGGCAAAACCGGCCAGTAAGAAGATTACCTTGCGCCCGCTGCCACTGATCTGAATCTCCTGGGCAAGGTCTGACACTACGTCTTTGGCTACGTTGATGCCCACCTCCATTGTCGAGGGTGTTGCGACCTCCGGTTGTACAGTTGGGCCAGTGGCCCGTCCCGCCGGAGTCGGCGCGCGCGCACTGTCGGCGGCGCCCGTTTCTGAAACCGCTCCTGTACCGTTTGCTGCTGTCGGCGCAGCGTCGCTCTCCTCAGGTTCCGGCTCCGCGGGCTGTAAACGTGTGGCGATGATACTTTCGAGCGATTGCAAACCCTGTCGCGTCAATGAACGCGCCGTGCTGTCGACCAGGCGCTGACCCACACTGGCTATGCGCCCGCTCAACTGTGCATCGCCATCATAGTGCAACGTTGTCGGTCCATCACCTTCCAGACGCAGCGTGCCGACACCTTTCACGTAACCGGGCCGTCCCTGGCCGGCAATCTCCATCTGGTAGCCATTGGGAGGATCGACATCACTCAGTTTCACCGTACCATTGAAACTGCCCTGCACCGGCCCCACACGGATGTTGATCTCGCCGCTGAATTCGTTGTCCGAGGTCTTTTCCAACTGCTTACAGCCGGGCAGTATCCGGGAAAGAACATCGGGATCCAAGAGCGCTTCCCAAACCGCGCTCTTTGGTGCGTCAAAACTGTGCGTGCCCGCCAATTTGACCATTTTAGATACTACGCTTTCTTGCTTTGGTGTTCTTGCTTTCTAGGTTGAACAGTGGTAATAACAGATGTTCTCTACTGCGTATCGAAGAAGTGACCCATCCGTCAAATACTTGTCAAAGTCGGTGATTGCCCGTTGCCGGGCATGTCGCCAGCTTGGGTCCCGGCCCGGCAATGGGGATAAGGAGTTTCCGTTCCGGATATGATTCGCCAAATTATAGCGCACCGACTGAAATTGGTCAAACAACGCCAAACAAATTGCATCCCATGTTGGTGTCTCTACGAGTTACGCGTGCTGACCACAACTGTGCCTGCAACCCGGTCATGGATGCTTTGCCGGCGCGGCAAAAGCGCAGCCGTCACCACGTACAGGAGGATCAAAGTGCCGACAACCGCGTATTGGAGCGCGAGCCGCGTAGGAATACCCTGCGGTGTGCTGGCCCACACAAGAAAGAAGTGGTTAACTTCGAATGGGATCAGCATCACAGCCGTACGCAGAAGCGCTCGCCCGTATCCAATGCGGCCTCCCTCCACGAACTCCAGCCGCAATCCCAGCCAGCGCATCATAAGTGTAGCCTGCGCAGACGATGCCAGCGTTCCCGCGTAATAGAGAACCAATGGCAGATCGACCGTTCCCAGCAGCCACAGATGATAGACGACTTTGGAAAATCCGGCCCCGCTCTGCACACCTCGCACCAGGGGATTCAGCCGCAGCGCAAAGAGGACGCCCTGAAAGAGCAGCACGCCGGCAAACAGCACAAAGACCTCAGCACCGTAACTTAGCACTCTTCTCCGTATCGACGCATACGGGCGCTGGGAAGCGGCGGTCGCCACACCTGCTCTCCTTGTCTCCTGTTGCAGAAACGCGTATGGGGTCTTATGCTAGTTAACGTATGAAAAAAGTCCCCTGGTGAGATACCTTTGGAGTGCTTCACTAACCAAAGCAAATCACCAGGAGGACCGACCGCATGATAACCGGCTTTGACGATTTCTGTCTATGGGTATATGTGCTCGTTGACGACATGTGCCAGGCGCTGGCAGGACAGTTGCGACGACCGGGGCCGCAGGCGCAGAATAGAGATAGCGAATTGATAGCCATCTGTCTGATCGGCGAATGCAGATGATGGGACTTGGAAACGGAGTTGCTCGGTCATATGCAGACACGTCGGAATAGGTTTCTCATCTTGCCGGAGCAGAGTCGCTTCAACCGAAGACAGCGGCAGTTGATGTTGGTCATCAAGCAGATGTGACGCATGATGTCGGCCCAAATGGATCTCTCTCAGGACTAGCATTGCGTGTATCGAAGAACCGTCTGCGGTATCGACAGCCTGCCAATTCCTGTGGTTCAGTTCCACTTAGCGCCCGACTCGCGCTGCGATTGGGCAGCCCATGGCGCAGATCTTGGCAAGATCGCCTCCAGAAAAGAGACGATCTTCGGCTACAATTTCCATCTCCTGGCCACCGGGGGCGGCCTCATCCTCGACTTCGAGCTGGCTCCTGCCAGCGTCTCTGACCTGACTATCGGCCGCGAACTCCTGGCCCAACATACAAACCGGCACGTCATCGGCGACAGGGCGTTCATCAGTGCATAAGAAGCAGCCGAACTCTGGCAACACGATCGCATTCGTCTGCTCACCTTGCCCCGGCGTAACCAGAAGCGTCAACTCCCTAAGCCTGTTCGCCGCCTCTTCATCTTGCTCCGCCAGATCATCGAAACCATCAATAGCTAGTTGGCCGCACAGTTTAAATACGTAACCAACCATGCCCACACTTTCCAGAGATTGTGCGCCCGGCTATATACCAAGTTGACCGCCCAAACCCTTTGCTTCTACATCATCCGGTTCATGGGCGTACATGACTACCTGCAATTCAAGAAACTGGCCTTCCCTAACTAGCAAGAGGCCCTAGAAAGATCTTCGCGACGGCGAAAGCTCCCTAACGCGAATTCGCAGATTCATTAGTCCAGCATCAGCCTGGCCGATCCATTTTCAACGGAATTCAGTCTGGATACTTGATTTGAATCGTGTCAAACTCTAATACACCGCTGGGCAGGAAGGCATAGTCGGGCTCATAGTCACGGTTGGTACGCAGGTGATCCTTTTCTTCATAGGGGATGCCAATCGGTACAACGTTCAGGGGGAACAGCACAAGGATCAGATCACAGTTCACATCCTGTAACGCATCGCGAATATCACCATACCCGTAGAGGTCTGTCAGGTCGTGCCGGCCACCCACACATGTCCACTGGGCCGGATCAGCGGAAAGCAACAGGGTTTGCTCACTCCAGTCACGGGTGATCGCCAGCGATTGGCCGGTGAGGGCAAAGTTGGGCCGAGTATTCCCCACATCGGCCTGAACCCACAGGGTGAGCATTGCTCCCTTCAGGTCAACATCGCCGCGCAGACGCACCGTCATGCGCGCGTTCGTCAGATTGCGATCCTTATTCTCCGCCAGAAAGCGATTGACGCCGACCTCCACCGCCATCTCGTCCGTGTAGTAAGTGGAGTGGGTGCACAGGTAGGCCAGCAGATGCAGGTAGCCAGCGCCCGGCGCACAGTGATTGGGGTCGACGCGCCAGGGGCTGCGGGTAATGAAGGCGCCCTCGTTCAGTTCTGGCAGATGGGATCCTGTCCCCCATGCACACCAGCCTCCGGAGTCATTGTCAAACGTTTCAATATACGGTGTACGGTCCACTGTTGTCTCCTTTGAAAGAGGCTGTTTCGTTTGGACTTCCCGAAGAGCTGACTCGTGATAATAGTGTGTTTCAGATGGGCTTGCATGGGGGTCTTTCCGGTCGCAGGATTTCAGACCTCCTCCGGCCGCCAACGGGTGACGGCAATATGAGTGTTACCGTATTCTATGGTCATAAAGCAGGTGGTGGACAAAATGCCATCGGCAAACTGCAGCGTAATCAGGGACTCGGTGTTCCAGCTCTTACCGTCGTCTTCACTCCACACAGCCCGAATCCCCTTATGCTCCCAACAGTAGCCATACGAACAGAGAGTGCAGCCATCATGCAACCGCAGCAGGTGGGGCGGATGGCGTTGATGTCCGTCGGCAGTGGCCGCGCCCAGGCAAAACCGCCAACGAGGGACAAGTTTCCCTGAAGATATTCCTGGATATGTTTCTTGGGGTGTGATGGCGCATCATCGCGAGTGTAGACGACAGTGTGTTCAATGCCTTGTCGCCGATCTCAGAGTAAGGTCATGCGCGGGTCCAGCGCATCACGCAGGCCATCACCGATGAAGTTGATCGAGAGAACTGTGAACAGAATCATGACCCCCGGCGGGACCCAGAACCAGGGAACGTTGCGCAGCATATCCAGCGAGCGCGCCGCGTTTAGCATATTGCCCCAACTCGGCGTGGGGGGCATCACGCCGAAGCCGAGAAAGCTCAGACTCGCCTCGGCCAGAATGGCGCCGGCTACCCCAAAGGTCGCGGCCACCACCAACGGCGCGATCACGTTGGGCAAGATATGTAGGAACATAATGCGCCTATCCCGTGCGCCCAGACAGCGGGCAGCCGTGACATACTCCCACTCCCGGGCGGATAGAATCTGTCCCCGTACCAGACGGGCCATACCAGGCCAGCCGAACGCGCCAATGACCACCATGATGTTGTAGATGCTGGGACCGACCAAAACTACAACGCTCATGATGATCACTAGGCTGGGAATGGAAAGGACGATGTCCGTCAACCGCATTATCGCCATGTCAGCCCAGCCACCGAAATAGCCTGAGACGGTGCCCAGTACCAGCGCGATAACCACAGATATGCCGACCGCAACCATGCCAACGGAGAGGGACACACGAATCGCATAGACTACCCGACTCCAGACATCGCGGCCTACTGCATCTGTACCCAGCCAGTGACTGAGGCTGGGCGGCGACAAGGCGGCCCTCAGATCGGTTTTTATAGGATCGATCGGGGCAATGACCGGAGCAAATATAGCCATCATAGCCAGGATCAGTATGACGACCGATCCCAACACAGCCAGACGGTGGCGCAGGAACTTGCGCGCCGTGCGTCGTAGCGGTGATTCAATCCTGGTATCCAAGTGCCGTTGGAGTGCTCCCACACCCTAGTCCTAGGTCATTTCTCTCTTGACCGCAATAGTACAGCTGCTCGGTCGTGACGAATGCAACACGTGAGAGTCTTTCGTATGGGCAAGACAACCGTCGGCGAAGCTAGCTCAAAATGTTGCGAAGCGGCTGCTCAGTATCGAATACGGGGGTCTGCCAGCGCGTAGGCAATGTCGGCCAGGAGATTGCTGCACAGAATCAGAAGTCCCGATAATAGGATTCCACCCATCATGACGGGATAGTCGCGAGCGTTCAGGGCGTTCACCATCAGAGACCCGATGCCGGGAATGTTGAACAGAGTCTCAATGATAACCGAGCCCCCAAACAGGGTGGGTAGACTCAACCCGAGGATCGTGATGATCGGCAAGAGCGCGTTCTTGAAGGCATGGCGCCCGATTACGTTGAGTTCTGATAATCCTTTGGCGCGCGCGGCCACGACGTACTCCTGTCCGAGCACTTCCAACATGCTGGAGCGGGTGTACCTAAGTATACTGGCCATTCCGCCGAAGGAAATAGCCATGACGGGAAGCACCAAGTGTCTCAGACGATCCAGCAGCGAAGGCGGGATACCAGGTGTGATGATGCCTGACGTGGGGAACCACCTCAACTCAACCGCGCCAACAAGGATCAGAATCAAGGCCAGAAAGAAGCTTGGCATGGCCACACCAGTGAATGCCAGCGCGGTCAGAAAGTAATCCACGTGCGAATAGGGACGCAACGCCGAGAGAACGCCCAAGCTGATACCGAGGCCTGTGCCGACAATGAGCGACAGCGCCATAAGTAGGAACGTGTTCTTTACTCCTTCTACCACCAACTGGGCTACGGGCCTGGATTGAATCATGGAGTGGCCCAGGTTTCCTCTTGACAGTTCCTTCAACCAGAGTAGGTAACGAATATGTGCGGGTTTGTTGAGCCCAAGGGCCTCTCGGCGCGCCTGAATATCGGCTTGGCTCATACGCCGCACATCCTGGGGATCGAGCATGGCCGTCACCGGATCACCCGGCGCCATATTAATGAAGACGAAATCGATCACGGTGATGCCCAGGAGCAATACAGGGATGAGGAGAAGCCGGCGGAAGACGTATTCGCGCATGGCTCAGTCTTACTGTGGTTGAGGCGGAACAGGCAACCCTATTCCGCCTCTCGTTGCTCAATTATCAACCCAGACTGACTCTAGATCCCAGTTGTTTTTGAGACCGTAGACCAGGTTTTGAAGACCATGCACCTTCTCGTTGACGGCCCAAGCGCCGGAGGCGCGACTCACGTGCAGGAAAAGAGCTTCCTCAGCAACGATTTCCTGCAGCTCCCAGATTACCGCTTGCATCTCTTCATCCGGCAACGGATCAGCAGACATGTCAAAGAGTTCCAGGTAGCGTGGTTCCTCATAACCGATACAGAAGATGGTGCAGATGCGAGTATCATATACAGAGCGCAGCAGCGAAGGATGTCCCATCCAGAAAGCGCTCCAGAGCAGATCGAAGTCCCAGTCGCCTTCCGCCGTGGCAGCGCTATAATCCTGACCGACTACCTGGTACTCGGTCTGGATACCAACAGCAGCCCAGAAACCGTTGATGGCAGCCCAGAGCGACTCATCGGCCGGAATCGAGCCCACCATCCAACGTATCTTCTGGTTGGGATCCCAGCCAGCCTCTTCCAACAGAGCCTTCGCCCTCTCGGGATCGTAGTTGTACTGTTTCAGATTGGGGCTGACGCCGTGCTTCGGCACGAAGACCGGGGTCTCCAGGGGCGTCTTGACGCCGCGGTAGACCGTCTGGGTGATGGCCTCCCTGTCTATCGCATAAAGAAGCGCCTGTCGCACCCGCTTATCCGCCAGATAGGGTTGCCGAGTGTTAAATGGAGTGCCCAGCACCCAGCCTGATTGGTCCACCTGGACCGTCAGAAAATCGAGTTCTAGAAAACGCTGGTATTCGGAATCAGGCAGGCGTCCGCCTGCATCAAGCTCCTGGGCTTCCAAAGCGGCGACCAGAGTCTGGGAATCGGCAAAGGGCCGGTAGATCAGTCGGTCCAGGAGGGGCTTTCCCCGATAGTAGTTCTCGAAGGGCTCATAAATTATGTGTTGGTCGGCGACATATTCAACCACGCGGAAGGGACCGATACCGACATGGTTGGCGGTGGTGGCCCATTCGCTTTGCAGGATTTCTGGGGCCCGCTCCCGGTCCAGGTATTCGGCCAGGATATGTTCGGGCGCGATAGCGATGGAATCGAAAGAGAGCGCCAACACATCCATTGAGACAGGCTTGATCAGGTCAAACGCCACCGTATGGTCGTCGAGAACGCGAATACCCTTGACATCGTCCGCGCTGCCCTCCATCCACTCCTGTAACCCAACAATATAAGGAGCAAAAAAGGTGCCCCAGTTCGTGCCGCCCAATCCGGGCAGCGACATCATCATCCAGGTGAACCTGACATCTTCGGCTGTGAACGCCTCCCCATCGTGCCAGGTTAAGCCGTGCCGCAGGTGAAAGGTAAGGGTTTGGTCATCGTCGGAGAATTCCCAGCTCTCAGCCAGATCCGATTCATACGTGGTCATGTCGCCGTTGGAAGTGAGCAACTTGGCATTTGCAAAGCGTCGAGAGTAAATGTCTGTCCCTCCAGCTGCATCGCGCATGTGGAAGAAATGGTCGACACTAGTTCTTTGGGCGTAGCCGAAGGTCAGTGTTCCGCCACCCGAAGGCTCCGCGGCTGCCGCCGCTGTGGGGGCGGTTGTATACGCCGGTGAGGCTTGTACACAGGCAGCCATGACTGAGCCGGCGGCCGTCATGGCAAAGGTTCGCAGAAAAGTACGCCTTGTCATTCCTCGCTTGTTCATCTGATTTCTCCCAATTTACCTTTCAAGACTGGCAAAGCTGCCACTGCATCGCTATCGAGAGAACAGACTGCTCGTATCACCTCCTCTCCGGCTGCTCGATCTTCAGGTTATAGACGACTGGGTGCCCGTGGCGTGGAACGAGGGCCCGTTGCCTTTCACCGCAACCTCGGTAGTACTGAAACGCAGTACAATCCCATCGTTCTTGCTGACGGAAAAACAACTGCAAATAGTCTCATAAATTCCGAATTCACGGTGCCCAAAAATTATACTACATATTTGCAGGAAATAGCAATCCACATTCAAATCTCATTCCCATATGAGACCTAGAGTTTGCGAACAGCGGAAAAGCGGGCGAGACGCCCGCGATCCCTGGATACAGGGGGTGTGAAAACCTTGGTTCCAAACTGAACTTACGTTAAATGTTGTCAATGATATTTAATGGCAACTATAAGTGACCAGTGGTGGATTCGGTCAGGGCAAGAGCCTGACAGCACTGGACGGACAATAGATTGGGATGCATACCCTTAGCGGCTCCACACATGCGCGCTCCGCTTGTGTGGCAATGGAGGAGCGCATATGGTATTTCGCAAAGCTGTGTGCTGACGGAACAAGCTGCTACAATACTGGGGGTGCCGCTATTGGAGCAAACCGGAGCGTCTGCTCCAACCACCTGCGGAGGAATGAATGCGTATCGCCTCGATCCAAGCTTATGCGCTTAAAATACCCCCTGTCGGGGAAGATTCGAGAGCAGCCAATGACCCAGTCGAGGACTACGGCGACTACACCATTGCCGCTGATGCCTGGACCTCGATCTACTCCCGAAATCATGAAACCTGCCTGGTGCGCCTGGAGACCGATGACGGGCTGGTCGGCTGGGGAGAGGGCCAGGCGCCGGTCGCGCCTCGCGCCACCGCTGCCATCGTGGAGGAGCTGTGCGCGCCCCTGGTGCTGGGCAGGGACCCCTTCGATGTAGAGTACATTTGGTATCGCCTCTACAGCGCCATGCGCGAGCGGGGTCACGTGACCGGATTCTATGTAGATGCTTTGGCGGCTGTCGATCTGGCCCTATACGATCTGCTGGGCAAAGCCCTGGACAAGCCGGTCTACAAGATCCTGGGCGGCAACTTTCGCAGCGAAGTGCCGGTATACGCCGGTATGGGCGGGACACAGCCGCACGCAGCTGTCGCCCACGCAAACTCGTTGCTCGCCGCCGGTTACCGCGCGCTGAAGTTGCACCTGCGCATGCCCAATCCGCAGATTTTGGCTGTCGTCGAAGCAGTGCGGCAGGCGGCGGGGCCGGACATCGAGTTGCTCGTGGATGTTCATGGCACGCGCGATGTGTCGGCGGCCATCGAACTGGGGCGTGGGCTGGAGACGCTCGGCGTGCGCTGGCTCGAGGCGCCCTGCCAGCCGGAAGACGTCCGCGGCCAAGCCGAGATCGCCCGTGCCCTGTCGATGCAGGTGGCCACGGGCGAGTGGCTGCGCACCGTCTGGGAATGGCGCGACTGGATTGCGCAGCGCGGGTTCGACGTGGCCATGCCAGACATCGCCCGCACCGGTCTCTCTGAGGGCAAGCGCATCGCCGCGCTCTGTGACAGCTTCAACCTGCCGATTGCGCCCCACGTGGGCGGCGGCGGCATCCTGTCAGTGGCCGCGACAATCCACTACTCGCTCGCGATCCCCAACTTTCAGATAATGGAGCACAGCCACGAAGCCAACGCCTGGAAGGGGACCATCGCCCATTCCTATCCCACGCCGCAAGACGGTCGGTTCGCCGCGCCCCAGCAGCCTGGCTTGGGCGTCGATATCGACGAGGCGGCGGTTGTCCGTTTCGCTGTTTGAGAGACAGGTTGCCGGATATTTGGCGGGGTTAGGAACGTCTAAATTCCTAAGCTGTCTGGGTTGCGTTTGGACCGGAGACCTGGGTTGTCTCTCTGGGTCGCACCCGTTCAGCAATCTAATTCCCCAACTCGATCTCCGCCACTCGCAATTCGAAGGTTTTCTGCAGGTTCAACCAGAGTTGCGGTGTCGTGCCCAAGTAGCGAGACAGGCGCAGCGCCGTGTCGGCAGTTATCCCGTGATGCCCTCGCAGGATAGCTGTGATGCGGTCTGTCGGTACAGCCAGTTCGCTGGCCAGCGCGTCCGCCGACATGCCAAGCTCTTCCAGTTCCTCACCCAATATCTCGCCTGGATGTACAGGTCGCATACCGTTGGTCACGCTCATTCCCAAACTCCTTAACGGTGGTAGTCCACGCCCGACCACCGGTGCGCGCCCGTGGAGGTGGTCTATAACACTATCGGTGTCCACGAGATAGCGCATACATTACAGCTTTGGCTGAGGTCGAGAGGCCGTGAGCCGGCAAGAGTAAATGTCTTCCTTTAGCGCAACCGGATCGTGTGTCCCTTTCCAAGCGCCCGCAGTAGCCCTCAGCGCTCCAAGCGAGCGCTCCGCCACTGGGCCTACGACTGATAAGATAACGTTTTCGCCCTCGTCGAGGTCGAGCCTCTCCAGCGGTATAAACACACCCTTTGAAAAGCGAGCCTTGACATTCCTAATCACAGTTCGTCCTTCGTCCCAATCCTTACACCTTGGGTAAAGCGTAATCTCCTGTACTCATTGAGTGGGACACGCATTCTGGGGCGCCCATACAAAGCAACAGCTGACAACTTGCCTAGCATTTGGCACCGGAGCAGTACGCAATGTCAATCCACGTACAATCCGGTACTGCTCGCCCCATTCTGAGGGGCAACCGTCACAGGGAACATAAAGGAAACACGGACGCAGTACCTGTCCTTACGCGCCCATCGCCTCCCTGATATCCCGCAGATGGCCCACCTCATGGGCGTGGATCGTCTCGTAATACTGCGTGATGCTGATCTCACCCCGCGACGGGTGACGGCCGGTCAGTTCCCATTCGCTCTCATCGAGAGAGTCCATCACATCCAGCGTTCTGGCGCGGGTTGCGACCGCATTGGCCAGCAGTTCTTCGGGCGCGACATCCCCCGTTCGCCGCGTGAGGCCGGCATTCCAACGCTCCAGGTCGAAGTTATCCGCAATCGTGGCTTCGCCTTTACGAATTTTGTGGACGTGGATGCTCATGCCCCGTTCGCTTTCTACCAGATGGGCGAGAACGGTGGCGACCGTCCAGGTGTCGCCTTCGGCGAACACCGTCGTCTGCCACTGCTCTGTCGAGAGGCTGTTGAGAAGCTCCAATAACGCCGTGCGGGACTCGTTCAACTCTTGCTGCCAGTGGGCCTTGCGTTCTGCGGACATACCTTTTCTCCATGTCGTCGGGCACAAGCAAAATGCCGGCCGGAAGTCTCTCCTTTTGCACGCTCTTCTTGGATTATCTGTCAATTGGCGCGAGGCAGTCTTTCGTGGCGCCGCGCCGCCTCTATGGTATACTTGCTTGGAAAAAACCACCGCTGTTGCCAAACTTCAACAGGAACAACCTCAGTTGATGGGCCCTTCTTGCCACGGTCACCCGCCAAGCCCATCCCACAGGAGCATTGACAATGAACGGTAAGTTTATCACTGTCTCCACAATGGAGCGAGATCAGATGGATTGGGGCGTCATGGGCTGGGCCAGCCGTCCCGCCACCACCGCGGCCCGCGATCTCGTCGTCATTGAAGTGACACTGGAAACCGGACAGGGCCATGCCTTCCACAAACACCCCCAGCAAGAGGAAGTAATCTA
This sequence comes from Caldilineaceae bacterium, assembly GCA_965221345.1. Taxonomy (GTDB): domain Bacteria; phylum Chloroflexota; class Anaerolineae; order Caldilineales; family Caldilineaceae; genus Bin5. The sequence continues at coordinate 237,185 of CBDCSD010000002.1, read as the reverse complement.
CGTCATCGACGGGACTATAGAACAATGGATCGAGCAGGAAAAGCAACTGCTCTCCGCCGGTGACTCCGCCTTCATCGGCGCCGACGTCGTCCACGCCTCCTTCAACGACTCGGGCAGTCCGGCCAAACTGCTGGCCATCCTCGGCCCCTGTATCGGTGAGGAAGGCTATGCGCTCGTCGATGTATTTGAAGAGGAACCGTGGCGTTCGCTGCGCTAAACCTCGCGGGCATAACTTAAACGGAATGATCACGCAGACAGGAATCTCCAAATGACCAACAAGTACCGCATGATTCAGGTGGGGACTGGTGGACAGGGCAACGGCTGGTGCTCCCGCTTCCTGCCCCCCAACATCGCCGACGGCCGCATCGAGCCCGTTGCCGCCGTGGACGTAAACCCTGATGTTCATATTAACGCCCAGCAGCATCTGGGGCTGCCGCCGGAGAAGTGCTACACTGATATCGAGCGCGCCTTCGACGAAAACCCAGCCGACTTCTGTTCCGTTGTCGTCCCTCCGGCCTTCCACGAATCCGTCGTCGATGTCGCCCTCGCGCACGACTTGCACATTATCTCGGAGAAGCCGATCGCCGATACGCTCGAAGGTTCCGTGCGCATCGCCGCCAAGGTGAAACGGGCGGGCAAAAAGATGGGCGTGACCATGAGCCATCGTTTCGACCAGGACAAGACCACCCTGCGTCGCGAGTTGCGTTCCGGGCGGCCTGGTACGATCGACTACATCATCTGCCGCTTTACCTGCGGGCTGCGCAACTTCGGTGACTGGGGCGCCAGCTTTCGCCACACCATGGAAGAGACCCTGATGATCGAAGGGTCGGTGCATCATCTCGACATCATCGCCGACCTGGCCGGCGCCAACTGCGACACGCTCTACGCCCAGACCTGGAACCCCACTTGGGGCGAGTACAACACCGGTTCGCAGGGCCACGTGATGATGACTTTCGAGAACGGAACGCGTGCCATCTACGAGGGAGCCAAGACCAACGCCAGCGGCTTCAATGGCTGGGCCCGCGAATACGTCCGCGCCGAATGTGAACATGAAACCCTGATCATGGACAACCGCCGCATCGAGCGGTTCCCCTATCAGCCGCGGCAATACAGCCGCGAAGGCCAGGGCGAGGAAGTCCAGCTGATGGAGCAGGCCAAGTGGAGAAACGAGTGGCTCATCGCTCAGTTCCTGGATTGGCTGGACGGCGGCCCGCCGATGGCGACCAACTTAGAGGCCAATCTGCAGTCGGTTGCCCTGATCTTCGCTGCCATCGAAAGCAGTCACACCGGCCAACCGGTCAAGGTGCAGGACTTCCTGCGCCAGGCCCAGGAAGAGGAAGAGAGGACGCACGCGGCCTGAAATCGAGGCGTGAAGAGTAAGCAGAACGAGGTGGGGCGAATTGCACCTTTTTTGACTTCGCTCATCTCGTTTCTCTTCTCGCCCTGCTTCCTTTTCTCGTCCTTGTCTTACTTCCCTTCATGAAGGACCCCCTACCGCAAATCCGCGGACGGGAAACTTCTCAATACGCAATACGATCAAGGTTCCCCACAGCCACAGGCCCGACAACCCAACATCACAGGAGGAATACCATGTCCGGGACCGTTCTTCTCGTCGGCGCACTGGACACGAAAGGCGTCGAGTACGCGTTCGTCAAGGATCTAATCGAAGCTGCCGGTTTGCAGACCCTCGTGGTCGATTTTGGCGTGATGGGCCACCCGGCCTTTGAACCCGATGTCAGCCGCGCGGAGGTTGCCGCCGCCGCCGGGGGCGATCTGGCCTACCTGGCCTCCGGCACGCACAAGGATGAAGCTATGCGGACGATGGCCCAGGGCTTGGCCTCCGTTGTAGAGCGCCTCTATCACGAGGGTCGTTTCGACGGCGTTCTGGGAATGGGCGGCAGCGGCGGCACTTCTCTTGCCACTGCCGCCATGCGCACCCTGCCGGTCGGCGTCCCTAAACTGATGGTCTCCACCGTCGGCGGCGGCGATGTCAGCCCATATGCCGGCAGCAAGGACATCACCTTCATGCCCTCCGTTGTCGACGTGGCCGGCATCAACCGCCTCAGCCGCGCCATCTACGCCAACGCGGCCGGCGCCATCGCCGGCATGGTGCAGACGGAAGCGGAGGCCACCTCCCAAGAGCGGCCGCTCATTGCCGCCTCCATGTTTGGCAACACGACCGCCGCCGTTGACCACGCGCGCGGCCTGCTGGAAGCGGAGGGCTACGAAGTCCTTGTCTTCCACGCCACCGGCAGCGGCGGGCGCACCATGGAAGACCTGATCAGCGACGGCTACATCGCCGGCTGTCTCGACATGACCACCACCGAGCTGGCCGACGAAATCTGCGATGGCGTATTCAACGCAGGGCCGGACCGGGCTCAAGCCGCGCCCCGGCAGGGTATCCCCACCGTCATCGTGCCGGGCTGTGTCGATATGGCCAACTTCGGCGGCATCGAAACCGTGCCCGACCAATACCGCCAGCGCAACCTATACCAGTGGAACCCGGAGGTCACGCTGCTGCGCACCAACGAAGAGGAGAACCGGCAGATGGGCGCAATGCTGGCCACCGCCGCCAACGCTGGGCAGGCCGGCAAAGTGTCAGTGCTGATTCCCCTCGGTGGCGTGTCCATGTTAGACAGCGAAGGGGATCGCTTCTGGGATCCAGGCGCCGACAGCGCCTGCTTCGATGCCCTCAAAAACGATTTGCGCGCCGACATCCCGCTCGTCGAGTCGGACGCCAATATCAACGACCCGGAGTTTGCTGAAAAAGCCGTCGCCCTTTTGCTGGAGATGCTGCAAGCGAAACCATAACGCGCGGCCCTCTTCGCCGCGCCGTACCCTATACGACATACGCAAAACGCATTAGGAGGGAGTATCCCATATGTCGATCCCAAGACAGGAGATCATAGCCCGGCTCAAAGCCCAGCAGTCCGCGGGCCGGCCTATTGTTGGCTGCGGCGCCGGCACCGGCATCTCGGCCAAGTTTGCTGAAGCCGGCGGCGCTGACCTGATAATCATCTACAATTCCGGCCGTTTCCGCATGGCCGGGCGCGGCTCGCTCTCCGGCATGATGCCCTATGGCGACGCCAACGCCATTGTCGTAGAGATGTCAGCGGAAGTACTCCCAGTCGTGGAGGATACGCCGGTCCTGGCCGGCGTCTGCGGTACCGATCCCTTCCGCCTCAAGCACGTTTTTCTCAAGCAGCTCAAGGAGATTGGCTTCAGCGGCGTGCAAAACTTCCCCACCGTCGGCCTCCTGGACGGCAACTTCCGCCAGAATCTGGAAGGCACCGGCATGGGCTATGACAAAGAGGTCGAGGCCATCGCCATCGCCCACCAGTTGGATCTGTTCACCGCCCCCTATGTCTTTACGCCCGATGAGGCGACAGCCATGGCCGAGGCCGGCGCCGACCTCCTGGTCGCCCACGTCGGCCTGACCACCGCCGGCAGCATCGGCGCCGCGGTGGCCTTCACGCTTGAGGAAGCGGTCGACAAAGTGCAGGAAATGGCCGCCGCCGGCCGCTCCGTCAACCCCGATCAGATGGTCATCTGCCACGGCGGCCCCTTCGACGAGCCCGAAAACGTCGGCACCGCCCTGCAAATGATGCCCGGCATCGCCGGCTTCTTCGGCGCCTCCAGCATCGAGCGCCTCCCAACCGAACGCGCCATCCGCGGGCAAGTAGAGGCGTTCAAGGGGATGGCGTTGGGGTGATAGACCAGTCGGTACGCGAATTTCTACTGAAAACGGAAGCTAAAAACGATACATGTCCGCGCCGAATGGAGCGAACAATGACCCAAGATTCCTCCGTCCCCCGTAATGGACTCCAAAGTGCGGCCGCCAAAGCTGCCTCTGTCCCCCGACATCTCCAGCGTGCGGCCGCCAAAGCTGCCTCTGTCCCCCGACATCTCCAAGGCGCGGCTGCCAAAGCTGCCTCTTTCCCCCTTCTTGGATTCCAGCGGGCAGCCACCAAAGCTGCTTCTACGCCTCGACATCTTCAAGGGGCAGCCGCCAAGGTCGAGCAGTTCGTGGCTTGGGTATCAGCAATTTCGTCCCACACATCTTCTCCTCTGCCTCCCTATAGCCCGCAAGTTCAGGAGGGACACGTCAACAGCTATTTCGGCAAGTGTCGACGTCGGCGCTCCTATGGTTCATCGAATGGTCCAAAAAGGCGACATGGCGACCGACGTGTCCGCAGCTATGGCGACCGAATCGTTCACAACAACGGCGGGGGTCGCGTCTGCAGCTACGGTACGCGACGCGGCTACCGCAAGGAAAACCGAAACGTCCGCAGTTACGGTGACCGACGCGTCTACAGCTACGGTGAGCGGCAAGGCTTCAGCTACGGCGACAGGTATCGGCGATGGTGCCTCTATGATCGAAAAAGGCAGCCCGTCGTCCAATCCGGCCACAGCGAGAGCGAAAGCGGCAAGTGGTTTAGAACGCGTCTCACAGCGTCCGACATCAAGCTGACTGCGTCGCGTGTTGGAGCTTTTTGGGTTGCAGGTCATTTTCTCACTACATTTACGCGCAACCTCAATTTCAACAATTTGCCGGAGATTTTGAAAGTGAAGTATCAGTGGGCCGGGAACGAAATTAAGAGTCTTTCTCAGGCCCAAGCGGTCTGGGAGAGCATTCCTGTCCAGGTACGCGCAGGCGGCCCCGAAGCGCTGTGGAAGTTGCACCAAGGCATGCAGTGGTCCCACATCATTCCCAAATCTTTGGGAGGACCTTCCACCGCGGACAACGCGATCTGGTGGGGCTCCGAGAAAAACCGCGCCCTGGGGGCCAAGCTGATGAGTCAGGCCGACATAGCCGACGCCAAAGCTGTCCTTCGCTCCGATGCCATACGCGCCACCGTCGCGCAAACTGCAACCAGTATGGTCAGAGGCGCGATGGTGGCAGTGGTCGTCGACGGCGCACTGGCCTGTCTGGAGTGTGGCCTGGACTATGCGGAAGGCAAGATCACATGGCGCGAGATGGTGCAAATGGTCGTGCGGTCGGGCGTCATAGCCGGTGGTGGGGCGTTCATCACGACTGGCCTGATTGTCGGTATCTCCCTGCTCTTCCCTTTCCTGATCCCCATCTTAACACCTGTGCTGTTTGTGCTTCAGGCCACATCTTTGGCCTTCCTTGGAGCGAAGGGTGTCAGATTAGCCAAGGGGTGGATGGCCGTCTTGGATAGACAGCAGCTTCTGGATCATTCCGCCTTTGGGGAGGCAGTCAAAGCATTCCCCAGGACGGTCAAAGCCCTTCCCTCGATGGCAAGCCGCAACATCTATCGCTCTGGAAGTTCTCTTATAGGCAGGGCGCTAGACCTATCGGCCAGGAAGGCAGCGCAAGCACTCCCCTGGAAGGCCAATGTGACGGCAAAAGAGCTATCGGTCTGACAGGTCTCCCACAACCAGACTGACGATAAAATGTGAACCTGAGAGTCGCCCACTCGTTCCTGGTCGCCTGACAACACAGCAGCAACGTATGGAATGAGCCATGCCCAGTCGCAAACGTTGAGGAGCAGAAATGATGCAGTGTAAGCGGTTCTGGTCAATAGCGATTGCCGTGCTCATCCTGTTGACCTCGGCCACCGGGTACGCGTCGGCGCAGGCGGCAACACCCTCCTCGACAGCTACTCCAACCCCGCTTCCATCTCTGACGCCAACACCCACCGCCGATCCCCATGTGCAGATTCCAGCAGGGTGGAAGCGAATCGAGGACGATCGGTTGGGCTACTCACTGGCCGTCCCCTTCACATGGCTTACCTTCGACCTGCACAGCGGAGCGTTGGACCCCATCGCCGGCCTGCTTGGCGGCAAGATCGCGACGGACTTTCTGCGCGAATTTCTCGACAGCCCGGAAGGCAAGAACCTCGGCATCCTCGCAATCGAACCTGACATCACACAACTGTTCGCCAACCCGCCCTTCCCGCCGTTCTTGAACGTGTCCACCGCCCCGTGGCCAGCAGACCTGACTGCTAAGCAGTTGGTCGGCTTCATCCAGAACTCCGCCGAGAATATAGCGGATGTACAGCTGCACAGTGTAATGACCGGCGCGGTCAGCGGCATGCCGGCGCTTCGAGCGGTCGTCACCGCCAACTTGAGCGGCATGGGTTTTGACATCGCCCCCTATGTCGTTGTAACAGTTCTGCGTGCAAATCAGACGGCCTATGTTCTGACAGTTGCAACCCGCGTGCAAACGGCCGCGGTCAAGCAGCCGTTAATCGAGCAAATTGTCGGTACCTTCCGCCCCACCATTCAGGCGCAAACGGAAGCGCTGCCAACCGCGTTGCCTACGCCTGCCTCAGAAGCGGCAAAAGTATTGTCAATCCGGGAACCCACCTCGTCGGCATCGACATCGCGCCCGGGCTCTATGTAGGGCGGGCCCCGGAAGGGGTACTCTGCACCTGGGAGCGGCTGAACTGTCTCAGGGAAGCTTCCGAAAGTATCAATGCGGTTGACGCACATGCGGGACTTTTCTACGTGGAGGTCTTGGAAAGCGACTTAGCCTTTGCGACGAACTGCGAGTTGTCACCGATTGAAGACGTACCGGCACGCGCCGAACTTCTGAATTCCGTTCCCGTAGGCATGTACATAGTGGGCAGGGACATCGCCCCCGGTCTCTACAAGGGGGAGGCGCCAACCGGTTCCTCCTGCACCTGGAAACGACTTAACGGCTTTACGGGGGATCTTGCCAGTGTCACGTCGAGCGGGACGCCCGCAGAACAATACCTCGTCGTTGTCATCGCATCCGACTACGCCGTTCGATTTGGTTGTCCCGTTGAGAAAGTGGAGTAGCCATACTGATCAAGTACGCCAGCCGCAGTTAGAATCATTGAGGCGTACCGTCATACACCTACAACATCGAGGAGTTCCATACATGCTCTATTCAAACATTCCCGGCATCGACAAGCCGGTCTCCCGCCTGGTGCTGGGAACAATGTGGATCAACACCCGCAATCCCGACGACGCCTTCCCCGTGCTGGACGCCTTCCTCGCGGCCGGCGGCAACTGCATCGACACCGCCCATGGCTACGGCGGCGGCGACAACGAACGCGCCATCGGCCAGTGGATTCATGAGCGCGGCGTGCGCGACAAGGTCGTTATCCTCGGCAAGGGCGCGCACCACAGCCAGGACCGCAAACGGGTCACGCCCTACGACATCCAGTCCGACCTCCACGACAGCCTGGCGCGCTTCAAAATCGAGAGTATCGACCTGTATGTGTTACACCGCGACGATCCCGACAAGCCGATCGGGCAGATTGTCGAAACTCTCAACGCAGCAAGGGAGGCCGGCCAAATAAATGCCTACGGCGGCTCTAACTGGAGCGCCGAACGCCTTCAAGAGGCCAACGAATACGCCGCCGCGCACGGGCTGACCCCCTTCGTCGCCAGCAGCCCCCAGTTTAGCCTCGCTGTACAGATAGAGCCGCCCTGGCGAGACTGTGTCAGCCTGGGCGGGCCCGCAGGGGAGGACGCGCGCGCCTGGTGCCGCGAGAACGGCGTAACGCTCTTCGTCTGGTCCAGCCTGGCCGGCGGCTTCTTCAGCGGCCGCTTCCGTCGCGACAACCTCGACTCCTTTACCGAGTCGTATGATCAGCTTGCCGTCAAGGTCTACTGCAACGAGGAGAACTTCCAGCGCCACGACCGCGCCCAGGAACTGGCCGCCAGCAAAGGCGTCACCGTGCCCCACATCGCCCTGGCCTACGTCTACAACCAGCCCGATGGCATCCACGCCTTGTCGGGAACGCGTACCCCCGCAGAAGTGAGCGTGAACGTCGAAGCATCCGAGATCGAATTGACCGAGGATGAGATCGCCTACCTGGAGTTGAAGAGTTGAGTGTGGGTTGATCTCAGTGATGTCAGTCGGAAGAGACTTCAATCTCCACGCGGCAGTGGTCGCTCGGTCTCCATTGGTCCGGTTCATTGATCGCACGCACGCTTACTGATTCAAATAAGCCTAAGGACGCAAAGACGAAATCCAGTTGACGGCCGGCCGTTTTCGGATCTTTGCGATTGGTGCGATAAGTGGGGACGTTCTTGCTCTCCTGGGGCAGTTCATCCGGCCAGGGACATGCTTGTTGGCCGTTGCGCGCCTGCGGCCCGGCAAAGGGCAGCCCTATGGCATCCATCCTGTCAAACACAGTTTGATAGCGTCTCTTCCAGTATCGGCTGCCATATTCTCCGTAGCCGTTGAGAATGTTTAGGTCTCCTGCCGCGATAATGCGATGACCGCGCTGACGTCCTATGAACGCTGACAAGTCCGAGACGATGCGATGGGCGGAGCCATCAGCGAAGGACCATCTACTCTTAATTGAAGCCATGGGGCCCTCCCACAGCGCGTACATAGATACTATCACCAACGATTCACCGCTTACGGGTGTGACATATGCGGCAGCCAGAGAACCTGGCTGACTGACTCCAAACTCCCCTACTCTGGCCTCTGACAATGACTTTGCTTCGATCCAGTCAACACTGAAGTTCTTCGAGAGATTGACGACTGCCGTGCGCCATTTGTTTTGCGAACCCCCATCAATTGTAACCCAGGGGCTGTTGTCGACCTCGATGTGCTGACTGAACTCCGGCGGCGGCTTCGACGCCTCCTGCAGGAGCGCGATATCCGCATCCGATTCCAGCAGGTAGCGCCAAGGGTCGTGCGAGTGGGCAATGTTCCAAGAGATGATTTTCATTGGCCCTCCTTTTCAGTGGATTGTGTTTCTCTAGTTATGCATAAACGGGCCAATTGAGAACAAGAAGGCGATCCGCTCTTCCTCCAGACCGCATTCCTATTTTGCAGACACACTTCCCGCTCGTGCATATCAACAATGGTGGAGATGGCGGGAATCGAACCCGGGTCCGAATCATTCGCCCAGAATCGTCTACTAATGTAGATCCCAAATGAGACCAAGAGCTTGCGAATATCGGCAGAGCGGGCGACATGCCTACGATGCTAGCGTGCAGCCCGTGGGAAAAGTCTTGGTATCAAATTGAACTTACATTAGCTAAGTTGATCTGTATCAGTGTTGACGGTGGTCTTCGGAACGACACGAGGCCCTTCGCTGGCTAGCCGATTCTCTCAAAAGGAATTGTGGGCATTTCGCTGCCGCTGCCAGTTGCGCGCTTCATGCTCGGCCTCACACATCAATAGCCTCCCGTTCCACGAAGGGACGCAATTCCTTCCGCAACGCTTTTGCAGTTACCAAATCGACGGGTCGGCCCAGCAAGTCTTCAATGTAGAACTGAACGCCAAAGTACCGCTTCGAGGTAGCAGGTCCGTCGAACCGCACGAGAATGTCTACATCGCTCTCTTCTTTAGCCCTGTCGCGCGCAATCGAGCCAAATAGGGCGAGTTCTACGACTCCAAAGCGCTGCGTCAGGGTCTCCTTGTGCTCCCTGAGCAGGCCCAGTACTTCATCCCTGTTCACCGATCGCCTCCCCCTTTGAACTCAGCCCACTATCCTCTTTCCACTACCAACTTTCCACTGGTCTCCGCAACCAGCCGCTCAAAGACAGTCTCACTCTCCCACTCGTCTCTGAATTCTGAGAACGCCCAGTAGCCGAACTCGCCGCTACTGTTCACTCCGCGCATACAGCAGGCGTCAATCGTCCCCTTTTGCTCCCGGCCGGCCTGCCCGCGGCAGCCCCTAATCTCTACGAAAAGGTTCAGAGGGTTCTCTATGCCGCGCCCGTCATTGACCTGGACAATGTACCAACGTTGTACCACGGAAACAAAAAGGCGATCCGGCCTTCAGCCAGATCGCCTTCCGTTCAGCGATGATCTTTCGCGCCTGATCATCAACTCACTTGGTGGAGATGGCGGGAATCGAACCCGCGTCCGCAACATTCGCCCTGAAACGTCTACAAGCATATTTGATCTATATAAGTTTTGTCGGCGGTCCTCGGATCAACACGAGGCGCATCGCTGACTAGCCGATTCTCTTAGGCAGCATTATCGGCGTGCCGCTGCCGCAGCTCACAGTGTATGACGGCGACCACCCAGCCTGCTGGCCCCACTGGGACGGGCCGTGGCCCTTTTTAAAGGGCCAGTGGCTTACCTAGGCTGCCGCAGCCGCAGAAGCGGCCGGGGTGAAGCCAAAGTTGAAAGCCATGCCTGTGTTCTTGGCATTTGTATTTGTGTGCGCCTTTTTAACGTAGTCGACGCTCTACGGCTTGCAGTCTCAGGCCTGACAATGCCCCGTCGAAACCGTTCATCCCCATAACACCCTCAATATAGCCCACCTCAGAGCCAAAGTCAATTGCCAGCGCATTTGCGTACTGTCAGAGCTCCTCCCCGTCTCGCTCCACGCCGTCCACCGCAGTCCGATCCTCCCTCGCCAGCGCCAGTAGCCACTGTGCCGGTGCGAGCAGCACCGAGGAGACAGTCAGCGCCGTCGGGATGCCCGAAACCGTCCCAATCCAGCCAAGGACCGGCCCGCCCGCGGCCTGGCCGATAGAGTTCGCCTGCCCCCACAGCGAGATGACAGTCGCCCGCTGCGCGCTTTGCGTATTTCGCACAATCCACGCGTTCTCCAACGGCTCAAGCGTGCTGCGGCAGAGGCTGATCGCCCACAGCGCCAGCAGCGTAACCCAGAAGCTGCGCGTCCACGCCAGCAGGAGCAGGCTGGCCGGCAACAGCCCATAGAGCAGCGTCAGCCAGTTGATAGTGCGCGCCCGTTCCTCGGTCGCCCGCCCACGGCGTGCCAACTCGTTGGCGACGATACCGGTCATGGTCGCGCCCACGCCGATGATGCCGAACCAGATCACCGCGTCGTCCAGGCCAAAGAGAGAGGGAAAGTTGAAACTATCCAGCAAATGCGGGGTCCAGAGGCGGTCATAGCCCTCGCTGTAGAGCCCGGTCACGAGGCTGAGACCAACGACAATCCGCAGCGCCGGATGGCCGCGCACCGCGCGCAGCCCGGCGCGGGCAGTGGCCGCCATCTGCTTCCAGGTCTCCCGTTCCTCCGCCGGCGTGGGGCGAAAGCCTCTTTCCGGCATGATCAGTGCCATGAAAGCCGCCAGAGCGATGTATAGCGCGCCGCCGAAGAGGATCGGCAACTGCAGCCAGCGACGCGCCAGCCAGGCGCTGGCGCCGGTGCCGACCAGCCCGGCTATCAACTCTACCTGCGCGGAACGCAGGAAGACCGGCCCTGCCGCTTCGACGCCAATCTCGTCGGCCAGCCAGGCCTGTAACGCTCCGCTGACAAAGGTATAGCCGATGCCCCACAGCACCTGCGCGCCCAGCACCGCCCAGAACAGCGGGATCGACCCCTCCAGCAAGAAGCCGCAGCCGACCAATGCCAACCCAATCAGCACCGAAAGCCGGCGCGAGTAGACATCGGCGACCGCGCCGGTGGGAACTTCGAACAGCAAGACGGTCACCTCCAGCACGGTGCCCACCAGCACCATCTGCAGAGGATTCAGGCCTACCGTCTGCACTTGGTAGATCAGATTGATCGTAAAGACCAGCGCGTTAAAAAGCGCCCGCCCGCCGCCTATGACAAGATAGATACGGGTCGGATTCTCTTTGAGCAAGGAGATTCAAGTCCCTGTGCGCGCGGCGTGGGCCCGGGAAACATGGTAAGCGCCCTGTCGCCCGGGTGGGCGGCGGTTCGCCAATGAGTGAAGGTGAAATGACAGAGAATGGGTAAAAGAGAAGTCGCGTGTTCGCACCGCTTCGCCAGCCGCCAGGCGCCCCCATGGCACCCAGGACGAATCGCTTACCGCTGCTGCCTTCCGGCCCTGACGGGGTTCACGGTGTCCTGCCGCACAGGACCCAGCAACTGACGAAGCGATGCAAACACGCGAAGGCGGAGAGGGAGGGATTTGAACCCTCGAGAGCTTGCACTCTACGAGCTTTCCAGGCCCGCGCACTCGGCCAGACTATGCGACCTCTCCGAATCGAAAAGGGCGACTATCAAGGCGGCCAGCCGCTACCCTTTCCAAAAGCCAGATCAGTATAGCCAAACGGCGCACGATGGGCAAATTTGGGGCAAACGGGATGTACCGCTGATTGCAAGACCCAATCACGCAACCGCCGTTCTGCATTACGCAATCCAGCACGGCACGTTTTCCACGCCAGCGCCCACAAGTCTCTACTGCCTCTCCGATAACCAGCGCGCCGCGTCCTTGGCAAAGTAGGTCAGAATCATATCCGCGCCCGCCCGTTTGATGCTGGTCAGACTTTCCAGGGCGCACTTCTGCAGGTCGAGCCAGCCATTGGCCGCAGCGGCGTGGAGCATCGCGTACTCTCCGCTCACCTGATAAGCGGCCGTGGGCAGGTTGAACTCCTTCCGCACCGCCGCCAGCACATCCAGGTAGGGCAGCGCCGGTTTGACCATAATCATATCGGCTCCCTCGGCCACATCGAGCGCGACCTCCTTGAGCGCCTCGCGGCGGTTGGCCGGGTCCATCTGATACTGGCTGCGGTCGCCGAAGGAAGGGGGGCTTTCGGCCGCCTCGCGGAAAGGCCCGTAGAAGCTACTGGCATATTTGGCCGCGTAGCTCAAAATCGGCACATGCTCCAACCCAGCCTCGTCCAAGGCACAGCGGATCGCCGCCACCATCCCGTCCAACATCGCCGACGGCGCGATGATGTCCGCGCCTGCCTCGGCGTGGACAACCGACGCCCGTCCTATCAGCTCCAGCGTCGGGTCGTTGAGCAAATAGCCCTCCGGCAGCGCCGCGTTGAAGCTGTCCAAGGTGGGCGTATTGATCAGCCCGCAGTGGCCGTGATCGGTATATTCACAGAAGCACATGTCGGAAATGACGATCAACTCCGGCGCGGCCGCCTTCAGCGCGCGGATCGCCTCTGGCACAACTCCATGTGGATTAAAGTTGTCGCTTCCGCACCAGTCTTTTTCTGCCGGAATGCCGAACAAAAGCACCGCCGGAATGCCCAACTCCAGGATCGAATCGGCTTCTCTGACCAATTCGTCTACCGAGAGCTGAAATTGCCCCGGCATCGAAGAGATCGGCCGGCGCTCGCCGCGGCCGTGGCGCACGAACAGCGGATAGATGAAATCGGCCGGCGAGAGCGTTGTCTCTCGGACCATGCGCCGCAGCGCTGGACTGATCCGCATCCGCCGCGGCCGCAGTACCGGGTTCGGCGCAGGCGGATGACCGTTGATGGTAGTTTGGACAGGCTGTAAGATGTTCATAGTTTTCCCACCATGTACACTTCATACAAGCAAGCAGGGGAATTCCCACACACGACGCGTCCCGGCGTGTCCCCGAGGCAGACTCGCTGCGCGTCCATCACACGAGTTTGCCCCAGAACAGATTCGTCTCGTACATGAAAGGGAGCACGCCTTCCTCTTGGCGCCGGTCGAACAGCGCGCGCAGGGCGTTGACAAACCACCCGTGCCGCCGGTCGGACAGCAGCGGCGCATACGAAGACGAGAGCGCTCGCCCTCGCAACTGCTCCCACCTATAGCACTGGGGATTGGGGAAGCGCGCATGCGCCAGCGATGCCCCGTTGCCCAGGAAGCCGTTCATCGTTTCAGGCCGTGAGTTCTTCTCTGCCACCTTCTGGTAATCATGGTGCAGTTCTTCCAGAATCGCCTCGTATTCGCTCGTGACAGGTGAAAGGGTAGCAGGCCGCGAATTCCAGACGAGAACGATCCAACCGGGAGCTCGCATGATGCGCCTGAACTCCTTGCGGGTGCGAATCGGTTCGAACCAGTGGAATGCCTGGCCTGCCGTCACCAGGTCGAAGGACGCCCCGGGCAAACCGGTGCTTTCCGCAGTCGCATCGACGCTGCGAAAGTTTTCGCGGCTGCTCAGATAATGATCCCCCGCCTGACGCATGGCGGCGTTCGGCTCCACCCCTGTCACGTCGCAGCCAAATTCGACGAAACGCTCTGCCAGGAATCCGGTGCCGGAGCCGACATCGGCCACCCGCCAGTCCTCAGCCAGACCGATCTCCCTCTGTAAGAAAGGAATGATGTCCTGGGGGTAGCGCGGCCGGTATCTCAGATAATTTTCGACGCGCCCGTTGAAGCGGGCGCTGGATTCCTGCGTCGTCATCGCCGCCGGCCGGCAAGATAGGACTTCAGGCTGTGTACCAACCCCTCGACAGTGCGATTCTCGGCCACAACTTGCACCGGCAACTCGTGCCGCCGCGCCGCCTCCGCAGTCATCGGGCCGATGCAGGCCACGGTCACGTCGCAGAGCATACCGGCATCACCGCTTTCGGCTCTTAGCCGCTGCATAAAATTGTGAACGGTTGACGCGCTCGTAAACAGTACAACATCGACATCCCCTTGCCAGAAATGCCGCGGCAGGTCATCCCCGCCATTTCCGACAACCGTCTGGTAGGCGGCCACGGCCCTGACCTCTGCGCCGGCCCTGCGTAACGCTTTCACCAGAACCGGACGAGAAATCGCCGATTGGGGCAGGAACACGTGATCTCCCTTGCCCACCTGCAGGCTGGCAGCCAGCGATTCAGCCACATATTCATCCGGCAACAAATCGACCACCAAGTCCAACTCCTGGGAGATGGAAGCTGCGGTCGCCGAGCCGACGGCCGCCACCTTCGTTTTGGACCGGGCGACCCTTTCGGCTCCGATTCCCAGTTCACGCAGCCGGTCGGCCACAACGTAGACGGTGTTTGTGCTGGTCACTATGAGCCAATCGAACCGACCCTGGGCCAACTCCCCCAGCGCCGCATCAAACTCAGATGTATCGGCGCAAGGCTCGATTTCGACCGTCGGATAATGCAATACTTCGGCGCCCTCTGCTTCCAATAGCCGGGTCAGGGATGGCGCCTGGCGCAAGGCGCGGGTGTTGGCGATGCGAAGGCCTGTGAGCGTCTGCGTTATCATCTTGCGGGTTCTTTCCGTTCTGGATGGGGACTGAAATCTGTCTGTTATGGCTGCCGTTTCGCTTCCGGCATTTCTTCACTTTCGTCAATCTGATCGATAATCTCCTGCGCTCCTTTGCCCAATACTTCCTGCGCAACGCCCCGGCCAAGCTCCTCGGCGTCACTGTAGGATCCGGTCATTCGCGCATCGATCTGGCGGCTGCCGTCCAGCGCGCTGATGCGGCCCCAGAGGCGCAGGCTTCTCGCCGGTTCCCCGTCCGCCGCGCCGCTGCCGTCTGCGTCGCCCGCAGCACATTCACCCAGCGCGCCAACGGGGGCGCGACAACCCCCGCCGAGTCCGGCCAGGAAAGCCCGCTCGGCCGTCACGGCAGCGCGCGTGTCTCTGTCATCAATGCCGTCAAAAAGCGCAAGCCAATCAACTTCCTGCCGGCACTGAACCGCCAACGCACCCTGGCCTGGCGCCGGCAACATCGTCTCAAACGGCAGTATAAGCGAAATGTGTGCGTCCAGCCCCAGCCGTTTCAGACCGGCGGCCGCCAGTACCGCAGCGTCATACGGTCCGGCCGGATCCAGCGTTTTGCGGACGCGCGTGTCCACATTGCCGCGGATATCCAGCATCCGCAGGTCTGGGCGCCGCGCCAGCAGTTGGGCCGCCCGCCGTCTGCTGCCTGTACCAACCACAGCGCCTTCGCGAAGAGCGAGGAGTCCGGGTCGCCGCGTCTGATCTGCCTGATCGAGCCGCGTCGGCCCTCCCGCCTCTGTGGCTGTCTCTCTTCCGCTTCGCACAACGAGCGCATCTGCTACATCGCCCCTCGCCGGGATTGCTCCTAGGGCCAGCCCCTCCGGATCAACAACTGGCAGGTCCTTCAGGCTGTGGACGGCTCCGTCAATTCTGCCTTGGCGCAGCCTCTCTTCCAGTTCCTCCGTAAACAGGCCTTTGCCGCCAATGCTCGGCAGGGGTCTGTCCTTGAACCGGTCTCCCCTCGTTTGGATAACAACCGTTTCGACGGACAGTTCAGGATATAGAGCGCGCAGGCGCGCCGCCACATGCTCTGTCTGCCAGAGGGCAAGAGCCGATCCGCGAGTGCCTAAACGAATATTGCGAGGGGTGGACATTCCTGATCTGAATCGGGCGGTCTGCCGCCAACACCTGCTTAGGTTGCGGTACGGTCAATCGGTTCAGCCCAAAGGCGAAGACAACCGCTGCTCGGGCATTTTCGCAACTCTTCCTGTCAGTGATGACGTAAGAATAGCAGTAGCCTATTCACTGGTCAAGTATGGCGAGTTTGAGGGCGCATCCCAAATCATAAGGCCACTGCAATCTCCCCCCAACCGTAACTAATCAGCCTTAGTCAATTCGCGACCATACAGAACAGCCGCACACAGAGTCCGCGGGTGTCACACCCGCAACCGCCATCCGCGACCCACAGTGAGGCGAGCGAAGGTGTTCCCCCCTATCGCCTATCCCCTATCAATGTCGGTCAGGAAAGGCAAGGGTTGTCAAGTATGGCAACGCAGATGGCTTAAATGGCATGAAAATCTTGCTACAGCAGTCCTGTCCACCCCTCAAGCTAGGTACCTTGTACGAGTGGGGTCACCAAAAAAAAATTAAAACTAACCAATTCCAGTCCAGACAATACCTCCCAGAAAATCTGACACAGATCACAGCAGGCCCGTCTGTTGCCGCATCTGCAACATTCAAGTAGAATTGGGCAGTTTTATTTGTACTCGGTTGGGGAACGATGACGACATTGCGACTTCCTGGCCTCGTTGATGCGCACGTCCATCTCCGGGAACCGGGCTACACTCAAAAAGAAGATCTCCATTCCGGCACCTGCGCTGCCCTGGCCGGCGGCGTGACGACCGTGTTGGACATGCCCAACACTGTTCCGCCTACCTCCACCCCTTCACAGCTCCGGGAGAAAGTGCGTCTGGCTGGAGCAAAGGCAGTCTGCGACATTGGACTCTTCGTCGGCGCAACCGTAGCCGACGTCGATGCCTACCTGCCGGTTGCCGCGCAGGCCTGCGGTCTCAAGATCTACGTCAACGAAACTTTCGGCAGCCTGCGCATCGAAGAACTGGGCCTGCTCCACCGCCTCTTCCGGACATGGGCAGAGCGCGCCCACCAACTGGACGGCTGGCGGCAGGCCGCTCCGACCGCCAAGATCGGGCACGACAATCCGGCGCACGCACAAGCCTCCTCTCTTGGCCCCGTAGCCGTCCATGCAGAAGAGTTGATGGTACCCGCCTGCCTGACTCTCAGCCACCTCTACAATCTGCCATTGCACATCGTTCATGTCAGCCGCCGCAGCGAGATCGAACTGATTCGCGCGGCGAAAGAGAAGGGTATCCCGGTCACCTGCGAGGCAACACCCCATCATCTTTTTCTTACCGAAGAGGATTACAGGCGCGGTGGCAACCGTTTCGACATGCGACCCAAATTGGCGACACCGGACGACGTGGCGGCGCTGTGGGAAAACCTCGACATCATCGACATTTTCGCCACCGACCACGCGCCGCACACCTTTTCAGAGAAGGGCATGCAACGGCGAGGAGTTAATGGAGAGGGGCAAGAAAAGAAAAATGCCGTTGCCACCTCAGACGTACCGCAAAATGACGGCGCTCACTCCTCGCACGTCCCGCTCCCTGGGGTGCCCGGCGTAGAAACAATGCTCCCCCTGTTGCTGACGGCGGTCGACGCCGGACGACTGGAACTGGACGACCTCCTCCTGCGCTGCGTCGAGAATCCCCGCCGCATCTACGGTCTTGCCGAGCAGCCGCAGACCTGGATTGAGGTCGATATGGACAGTGTCTACCGACTGGAAGATGCGCGCATGCGCACCCGTTGCGGCTGGACTCCCTTTGCCGGGCGGCAAGTGACGGGCCGGGTCGATAAGGTGGTCCTGAGAGGTGAAACCGTTTTTGATGGCGAAAAGGTCTTGGCCGCGCCGGGCAGTGGGCGCGTTCTCTTCCAAGAGGGCGGATAGGGACGAATCAGAAATCTGACCGACCCGACCACCTTCGGCGCAGACTCCACAGCAGGCCATGGTAGGCGTTTTTAGAGTGAACCTACTTCAGAGAGTACAGGCAAGGTATAGATGACACACACGATTGAGAGATTCACAGGTGAGGACATTCTCAGCGTCAATCAGTTTGATCGCGCCTCACTCAACGCCATCTTTGGCATTGCCCACGAGATGCGGATTCTGGTCGAGCGCTTCGGCGGCGCCGAACTGTTGCAGGGCAAGATTCTGGCCAATCTCTTCTATGAACCGTCCACCCGCACCAGCTCCAGCTTTATGGCGGCCATGCAGCGCCTCGGCGGGCAGGTTATCCCCATCAACAATGTCCAGTACAGTTCCGTCAGCAAAGGCGAAAGCCTCCCGGACACCATCCGCACGCTCGAGAGCTACGCCGACGTAATCGTCATACGCCATCCGGAAGTGGGCGCCGCGGCAACCGCCGCCTACTATGCCGAGAAGCCGGTCATCAACGCTGGCGACGGCGTCGGCGAACACCCGACCCAGGCTCTGCTGGATCTGTTCACCGTGCAGGAAGAGCTGCAGCAGATCGACGAACTGACGGTCGTGATGGTCGGTGATCTGCGTTTTGGGCGCACTGTGCATAGCCTGACCAAACTGCTGCTGAACTACAATGTCTCCTTCGTTTTCGTCAGCCCGGATATTCTGCGCCTGCCTGCCGATATTTTGGAGGCTGTACAGGCATCCGGTCATTCCTATCGCCAGGTTGAGGATCTTCATTCGGTCATCGGCGAGGCGGATGTGCTCTACATGACCCGCGTGCAAAGAGAACGGTTTACCGACCTGGCCCAATACGATGAAGTCAAAGATTTCTTCGTAGTTGACCAGGATTTGATGTCCCAGGCCAAGGAGAAAATGATCGTCATGCACCCGCTGCCGCGTGTGGGCGAGATCAGCTACGCCATCGACGACGACCCCCGGGCCGCCTACTTTCGCCAAATGCGCAACGGCATGTACATCCGCATGGCGCTGCTGGCCGCACTTCTGGGCAAGGCATAACCGCAGGAGGCCGGGGGGATTCTCTCGCGGCGGCGCCGGGTACAGGCGCCTTGCTAACAGGTCCTCTTCTCTCTGCTCACACGTAGAAAATATTGCTTTTCCAATAAATCACTATGATTTTGACGTCATGACGGCTCTACTCTATAATTTCCACAAGCCCGTCTCAAAGGTGCCGAGGAAACGCTACTTATCATGGACAGGCCAAGGCAATTGCCCGATGTCCTATGTCCAGGCAGCTGGAGTCAGCAAGAGGCACACCAACTGATTGGCCCGGCGACCACACTTCGCACGACAGAGTGAGATGCGCCCCATTTTCAAAGGGGCACAACTTGGATGAAGAAGGAAGGAAAGTATGAAACGGATTGTGATCACAGGCATGGGCGCGATCACACCCATTGGCAATTACCCCGGCAAGTTTTGGAAAAACCTGCTGAAAGGCAAGTCCGGCGCCGGCGCACTGACACTATTTGATGCCGGGGAAATGCCCTACAACATCGCCTGTGAGGTAAAGGGGTTCGACGCGCGGCAGTATATGGATCGCAAGTTCATACGGCGCACCGCCCGCGCGACACAGTTTGCTGTTGCCGCCGCAAAGCAGGCGTTGATCGACGCCAGTATGGACATCACCGATCAGAATCGGGATGAGGTCGGCGTGATGATGGCAACAGGCGGCGGCGGCATCATCGAAATCGAGTATGCTACCGAAAAGCTGGTCGAAAAGTCCTGGAAGACGGTGGGTCCGTTCGTTGTCCCAAGTGCCATGGCGAATGCGGCCAGTTGTGTCGTATCGATGGCAGTGGGCGCACGCGGCCCGGTCATGACCAGCGCCGCAGCCTGTGCCAGCGGCCACTACTCGATTCTGGAAGCATATCACTTCTTGCAGAGGGGAGAAGCCGATGTGATGATTGCCGGAGGCACCGAATCGGCGATCTCAATGTTGACCTTTGCGGCCTTCGGCAATATGGGGCCGCTCTCGAAAGATACCGACAGACCGCAGCAGGCCTGTCGCCCTTTCTCTATCGATCGCAACGGATTTGTCAGCGGCGAAGGGGCGGTCGCGATGACTCTGGAGACCGAGGAGCATGCCATAGCGCGCGGGGCCAACATTTACGCCGAAGTCCTCGGCGGCGCACTGACCGGCGACGCCTACCACCTGACCGCGCCCGACCCCAGTGCCGAAGGCGCCAGCCGCGCTATTCGGAAAGCCCTGCGTTTCTCCAACCTCGCCCCCGAAAAAGTGGATGTGATTCTTGCCCACGGCACTGGCACAGAGTTGAACGATGAGGTAGAAGCGCTCGCCATCCGCCAGGTCTTCGGTCAGCCTACTCCCAAGACTACCAGCATCAAAAGCATGGTGGGCCATGCCTTGGGGGCCGCCGGTGCCGAGTCCGCATTGGCCGCGGTCATGTCCATCCGTGAGAATATCATCCCCCCGACGATCAACTATACTGAAGACCCGAACTTAGGCGTTGATGTCGTCGGCAATCAGCCGCTCGACCACCCTGTCCGCTACGCAATCGTCAATGCCTTCGGCTTTGGCGGACAGAACGTCGTGGCCGCTTTTGGAGAGTACGACGGCTGACTGCGGTATACCCTGCGGCTGCGCTTTATAAGCCCGGATGAAGCGGCCCATTCATATGATTGGGCCGCTTCATCCGGCGATCCTCTACGGAAGTCCTCAAATGCGCGTCAGGCCCGCCAGCACCAACAAGCCCGCGACAACGAAGGTCAGGGCGCCGTTGCGCAAACGGACCGTCTCGTCCGACCTCTTCGTCCATACCCAGCCGACGTGCAGCAAAACGATGGCGAGCAGCATTGTGAACGGGTGTTCAATTGTCCGTGTTGCGTTTGCTCCTATAAGGCCCAAACTCCCACCCACGCCCCACAGGATCAACCCCAGCAGCAACTGGATATCAACCACAACGATGGCGTATAGCCCAATGCGTTGCTCCAACCGACTCCACTCTCGCCCCCGCAGCCAGTTGACCAGATAAGCCGCCACTGCCACAACCAGTGCCAGCGACGCCAAATAGCGCCAGCCGCTATGGGCTTCTGTGAAAAAGATATACACGTTATACATGTAATGCAAATTCTCCTTACGTTATTTCAGGTCGTTCTACACGGGCGCCCAGAAATGGCGCTCTACGCGATATTATTACACACGCCGCCGCATAACAGTATGCGTCCATCCAATAAAATAGTTGTTTTTGCGCGCTTCT
Source organism: Caldilineaceae bacterium (assembly GCA_965221345.1). Lineage (GTDB taxonomy): Bacteria > Chloroflexota > Anaerolineae > Caldilineales > Caldilineaceae > Bin5. The sequence goes on along the minus strand of CBDCSD010000002.1, from coordinate 216,114 downwards.
GGTACACTGCACAACAATTGAGCGCCAACCTTTGGCGCGGCGGAAAACTGGTCGTTTAACACAACCGCTTTCGCTTCCCTTTCGTGTCAAGGGGCGGAAGCCATCTCACAACAATGGCGCAGCGTAAGGGTTCCAGAAAATTACAGGGGCAGGTGGCGATCATCACCGGTGGCGGTCGCGGCATCGGCGCAGCTGCCGGCAATCTTCTGGCCGCAGCCGGCGCAGCCGTCGTCCTCACCGCGCGCAGCGAAGATCAGATTGAGGTTGTCGCCAAGAAAATCAGGGGCGCTGGGGCGCGGGCCATCGCCGTGCCCTGCGATGTCGCCAGTCCCGATCAGATCGAAGAAGTGGTGGAAGCGGCACTCACCCAATATGAAAGGGTCGATATTCTGGTGAACAACGCCGGCATTGTCTGGCCGGTCGAGCAAGTAATTGAGGCCGACCCGGAGGAATGGGCCTACAACATCCATTGCAATCTCGTTGGCCCGTTTCAATTGGCCCGTAATGTCCTGCCTGTCATGATCGACCAGCGTTACGGCCGCATCCTCAACATCACCAGCGGCGCAGCCGCGCATGCCGTACCCGGATGGAGCGCCTACTGCGCGGCCAAAGCCGGTCTCGACATGCTGACCCGTTGCCTGGCTGCGGAACTGCAAGCTGACGGCGTGACCGGTGTGACCGTCAACGGGCTCGCGCCTGGAATGGTGGATACCGAAATGCAGGCCGACATTCGCAGCATCGACACACACGGTTCCAGCCTGGACTACAGCCTTTTCCATGAGGCCCACCAGCTGGGCACACTGCTCAGTCCGGAATCGGCCGCACGCTTGATCTATTGGCTCGTCGGGCCTTGGAGCCGGGAGCGCTCCGGCGAAATTTTCAGCCGCGCAGACGCGCACTGGCTTGCAAAAGTAGAGCAAGACCTGGCTTAAATGCTGTTTTACCCATCCCAATTGGAGGCTTTGCACTGATGGTGTATGAGAGGATTGTCGTTCCCAGCGAAGGCGAAAGGATCGACATCGATCACGATGGAAATTTGCGAGTGCCGGACAATCCCATCGTCTGTTTCATCGAAGGCGATGGCACCGGCCCGGACATCTGGGCAGCCAGCCAGCCCGTGCTGGATGCCGCGGTGGCCAAGGCCTATCGCGGACAGAAAGAGATCGTCTGGATGGAGGTCTTCGCCGGCGACAAGGCCAACGACGTCTACCAGGAGATAGTATGGTTGCCTCAAGAGACTTTGGACGCAATCGATGAATACATGGTCGCGCTCAAAGGCCCTCTGACGACTCCGGTAGGAGGCGGCATTCGCAGCATAAACGTCGCCCTGCGCCAGCGGCTGGATCTCTATGCCTGCGTGCGCCCGGTTCGGTACTTTAACGGCGTCCCCAGCCCTGTGAAGCAGCCGGAACTGGTGGACATGGTGATCTTTCGCGAAAACACTGAGGACATTTACGCCGGTATCGAGTTCGAAGAAGGAACCGAGGAGGCCGAGCGCTTCAAGCAGCTGTTCAGCCAGGCCTTCGCCGAAAGGTACGCCAAGGTGCGCTTCCCCGACACCGCCGGCTTCGGCATCAAGCCGGTCAGCCAGGAGGGCACAGACCGCCTCGTGCGCGCCGCCATCCAATACGCCCTTGACAATGGACGCAAGAGTGTGACGCTCGTGCATAAAGGCAACATCATGAAGTTTACCGAAGGGGCCTTCCGCAACTGGGGCTACCAGACCGCCGACGAGCGTTTCGGCGCGCAACTGCTGGATGGCGGCCCCTGGCGCAAACTGCCGGCAGCAGAGGATGGAGACATCATCATAAAGGATGTCATCGCCGATGCCATGCTGCAACAGATCCTCACCCGCCCGGCCGAGTACGAAGTGTTGGCAACCCTCAATCTGAATGGCGACTATATCAGCGATGCCCTGGCTGCACAGGTGGGGGGTATCGGCATTGCTCCCGGCGCCAACATAAACTACGAGACCGGCCGCGCCATCTTCGAGGCTACCCACGGCACCGCTCCCAAATACGCCGGCCAGGACAAGGTCAACCCTTCGTCGGTGATCCTGTCCGGAGAGATGATGCTGCGCCATCTGGGGTGGCACCGGGCCGCAGACCTGATTGTCCAGTCGATGGAAAAAACGATCGGCCAGAAACGGGTCACCTACGACTTCGAACGTCTGATGGAGAGCGCGACACTCCTCAAGTGCAGTGAATTCGGCCAAGCGCTGATCGACAATATGTAAGGGCGCGCTGCCGTATCGCATTGCCCGGAACAGGGTGGCCCGCCCACGCCGCGCGGGTCTCCTGTTTTCCGGTTGTGCTCAAAAATGGAGATGGCGAAAATCTCTCTATCAGACTGAGATTTTCCAATGGCTGAATCACTCTATAGACGTTGCCCTGGCTGCGACCAATTTATCCCGGACACCGAGCTACTCTGCGGGCACTGCGGACACTCCTTCGAGTCTCCGCCATCGAAACGCACTGCTAAGAGGTGGTGGATTCAGGGCACGGTTGTCGGTGTCCTGCTCCTTCTGTTGGCTTTGTACTTCATCTCTGAGGGCCCTCCCGAGTTCGTCAATTCCCTTGTGACGGCAGTAGCTCAACCTACCTGGACGGCTACCCCGTCGAACGCGACCGCGGTACGTGAAGTTCTCCCCGATGTAGCTTCAAAACCCACGCAGACACCAGTACCCGAGCCGATTGTGCTTGTTGAGAGGGACATGAACGTCCGCGAGGGGCCTGGCACCTACTACCCCATCGTCGGCTTGGCGAAACCAGGAGATCTGTTTCCTATCATTGGTAGGAATCAAACGAACGACTGGTGGCGGATACGGTACAATGGTTCATTGGCGTGGATCTATGCTCCTTTGGTGACGACGGCTAACACGGAAGACATTAAGATAGATGTTTTCATCCCCCCTAAACTCACTTCCGCCCAGATCTTCCAAAAGGTGTCACCGGCAATCGCTTTCATCCAGACCTCAGAAGCGAGTGGCAGCGGCGTCCTGATCGAGGGAAGATACCTTGTTACCAACCGCCATGTAGTCCATCCCTTCGACACTGCACGCGTCGTTTTTCCCAACGGTGCCGAGTATGATGGAGTTCCGGTAAGGGGCTGGGACCTGGAGACGGACCTGGCTGTGCTGGGACCGATCGACATCGCCACCGAGCCTGTCCCCTTGATCGACGGGGAGAGCACACCCATCGGCGCAGACATGTACCTGATTGGCTACCCGGCCGAATTCGAATCTTTCCCACAGCCGACCATAGTAAAGGGAATCCTGTCTCGTCTGCGGCAAACTGGTTCAGGGGGAATCACCTATTTCCAGACCGATGCTTCTATTGCGGGAGGACAAAGCGGCGGCGCGTTGGTGTCGGACACGGGCGCAGTAATTGGCATCAGCGGATCCAGTATTGCCGATGGAAAATTCGCGCTGGTTGCCTCTTCAGCCGACCTCCTGCCGCGTATCCGGCAACTCATAGCCGGCGGCGGCGACCCCGTGCAAGAAGAGCGCCGGCAGAGGGTGGTCCATTATGATGGCGGTATTGATCTGCTGGGCTTCGCCCTGGAGCAGGGGGAAGAGCGACATTCCACCCGCGAGACGATAAACCTGAGACAGGATCTCCCCCTTTGGGTGGGCATGCGTTGGCAGGTCGGACCCGGGTTGCAAGTCGATTATGCGATATCCCTGCGCCTTTACGACGACAGTGGCAGCAAAGTCTTCCAGCAGGACGAAGTCCTGACAGACTCGGAGTCCAGGGCGACGAGCCAATGGTCGGAACAGGATCCGGTCGACACCTGGTTTGACCTCGGAATCCCGGCAGGCCTCGCGCCAGGAGTGTACGAGTTGCGGCTGGTCGTTTACGACGCCGAGACTCTGACACCGACCGTCGAGGTCGACGTTTGGGAGCCGGATGTACTCTTGGCCCGCATGAGTTGGGAGGAACGCCAGTAGGAGAAGTGGCGCCCTGAGCGAACACAACTGGCCTGGGGAACCCGTCGAAAGAATCTTTCGCAGCACTGCGCCGGTTAGAGAAAAGGAGAAATGATAGCGAAACTCGGTGTGGCCCAACGGCCCCAAAACTTGACTGCCACCTGCTCTGACCCGCTCAGTTTCCCTTTCCTGATACGCTCCAGACTCTATTGGAAATAGCGCGGTGCGATCCCGCGGATGGTTTTCATTCCCCGGTCTGAATTGACAGGATCACCCGTGATGATTATGATTCGTTTAAGTATTCAATTTCATCTGAACAAGGCGTCCTGCATCTACCTCCCATCTCAAATTCGCAAACCGCGAAAAGGAGATCCCAGCCTATGGCTGCCCTCGTAGCATCGATCTACAGAGGCATATCCTACCGGGGAGAGGAGGGCCAGTGGGCCTGGATATTGCATCGGGCCAGCGGTCTTGGCATCGTGCTCTTCCTGTATATGCACATCGTCAGCATCTTCATCGCCGCCATCGGACCGGAGCCGTACGAATGGGTCCATAAGACCCTGTACATATCGCCGCCGGCCAAGGTCATGGAGGTTTTTCTCCTTTTCGGCGTACTCTATCATGCGGCCAACGGCATGAGAATCATCATCATCGACTTCTTCCCAGCGCTGGGCAAATACCAGCGGACGATTGTGCGCATCGAACTGGCGCTTGTTGTTCTGGTGCTGGTGCCGGCAGCCGTAATCACCCTGAATGGCCTCTTCTGAGGAGCGCAACATGGCATTTACATCGTCTAGTCGACCAATCAAGGGGAAACTCCGCTACGGCGCACCCAATCACGAACGCAAAATCTGGCTGTTTATGCGCCTCAGCGGGCTGGTGATGTTTGTCACCGTTGTCTTCCACCTGCTCTATATGCACATGTTCGTGCGCGTCGAAAACATCACTTTCGACAACATTGCCGAGCGCTGGTCAGGCCCGGCCGGCGTGTTCTGGCGCCTGTTCGACGCCTCGCTTCTGTTCATCGGCATGGCACACGGCATGAACGGTGCTCGCTTCTCAATCAACGATTACGTACATAACAAATTTCTCAATCTTATGCTCACCGGCCTTGTCTACGGCATCGGCGCTCTGCTGATTCTGGCCGGTAGTTTGGCAATCATTCTGGGTGCTGGCGGTCTCGGACGACTGCTCGGAATAGGGTAGTCGTCAGTATTGTTTCCGCTTCGATATATGAGGACAAGATGATCCACACCCACAAATTTGAAACGATCGTTGTCGGCGCTGGCGGCGCCGGGCTCATGGCGGCCCTCTACGCCAGCCAGGGCAGCGATACCGCTGTCCTGACCAAACTCTATCCGACCCGCAGCCATACCGGCACTGCGCAGGGAGGAATCGGCGCAGCCCTGGGCAACCTCGAAGAGGATCGGGCCGAATGGCACACCTTTGACACAATTAAGGGCAGCGACTACCTCGCCGACCAGGATGCAGTCGACATCATGTGCCAGGAAGCAGTCGACGTAATCTACGAACTGGAACATATGGGTCTCCCCTTCGACCGTACGCCCGAGGGCAAGATTGCCCAGCGGCCGTTCGGCGGCCATACCAGCAATTTCGGCGAAAAGCCGGTGCGCCGCGCCTGTCACGCCGCCGATCGCACCGGCCACATGATCCTGCAGACGCTCTACCAGCAGTGCATCGCCCATAACGTGCGCTTCTTCGATGAGTTTCACGTGCTGGACCTGCTGCTCTCCGCCGACGGACAGGCCACCGGCGTCGTCGCCTACGAGATCGACAGTGGCGACCTGCATGTCTTCCACGGTAAGGCGCTTATTTTCGCCACCGGCGGTTTTGGCCGAATGTGGGAAATCACCAGCAACGCCCACAGCCTCACCGGCGACGGCCCCGCCATCGCCCTGCACAGGGGCATCCCCTTGGAGGATATGGAGTTCTTCCAGTTTCACCCCACTGGTATCTACAAGATGGGTATTCTCATCACCGAGGGCGTGCGCGGCGAGGGCGGCATTCTGCGCAACCGTGATGGCGAGCGCTTCATGGAGCGCTACGCACCCAACCTGAAAGACTTGGCCAGCCGCGACGTAGTCAGCCGCGCCATCTATCTGGAGGTCCGCGACAACAAGGGCATCGACGGCGGGCGCTACGTCCATCTCGACGCCACCCACCTGGGGCGCCAGGTCGTAGAGACGAAACTTGCCGACAGCGCCGAATTCTGCAAAACTTATCTCGGCATCGACCCCGCGCTGGAGCCGATGCCAGTCCAGCCTACCGCCCACTATGCCATGGGCGGCATCCCCACCAACGTCAACGGCGAGGTGCAACGCAATGCCCACGGCGACGTAGTGCCCGGTTTCTACGCCGCCGGCGAGGTTGCCTGCGTCAGCGTTCACGGCGCCAATCGCCTCGGCACCAACAGCCTCGTGGATCTGGTCGTCTTCGGCAAGCGCGCCGGCAAAGCCGCCGCCGCCTATTCCCAGCAGAACGACTGGGCGGAACTGCCGGCAGAAACGTGGCAGCCTACCCAGGCAACGCTACAGAGGATGCTGGACCATGAAGGCCAATACAATGTCGCTGATCTGCGCACCGAAATGCAGGCGCTGATGATGGACAACGTAGGTGTCTTCCGCACCGAAGAGGGCATCCAGTCTGCCCTTAATCGCGTGCGAGAAATGCAGGAGTGTGGCCAGGATATTACCGTAATGGACAAGGGCAAGCGCTTCAATACCGACATCCTCGAAGCAATTGAACTACAAAACTTGCTCGACCTTGCCGAGGTCACCGCTGCCAGCGCGTTGGCGCGCCAGGAAAGCCGCGGGGCGCACAGCCGCGAAGACTATAAATCCCGTGACGATGAGAACTGGCTTACACACACCTACGCGTCGAAAGTAGATGGGGAAATCAGCCTGGACTATGCGCCCGTGAAAATCACAATCCACCAACCCAAGGAGCGAACCTACTAATATGCGCATCAAAATGCGAATTCGCAGATTCAATCCGGAAACCGATTCCAAGCCATGGTGGGGGGAGTATTGGGTGGATGTGGAAGCGAGCGACCGGGTACTGGACGCTCTGCATCAGGTAAAGTGGTACCAGGACGGAACGCTCACCTTGCGGCGTTCCTGCGCCCACGGCATCTGCGGCAGCGATGCCATGGTGATCAACGGGCGCAACGCGCTGGCCTGCAAAGTGTTGATGCAGGACGTTGGCGACGTGTGCCAGGTCGAACCACTGCGCTCGATGCCGTTGATCAAGGACCTGGTGGTGGATATGGAACCTTTTTTCGCCAAATATAGGGCCGTACTGCCCTATCTGATCAACGACCAACTTCCTGCTGCAGGCGAGCGCTACCAGAGTCAGGAAGCACGCGAACGCTACGACGATACCACCAAGTGCATTCTGTGCGCAGCCTGTACTACTGCTTGTCCCAGTTTCTGGGCCAACGAGGACTATATCGGCCCGGCCGCCATCGTCCAGGCCCACCGCTTCATCTTCGATGACCGCGACACCGCCGCAGATCTCCGGCTACGTGTACTCAACGATGTTGATGGCGTCTGGCGCTGCCGCACGGTCTTCAACTGTGTCCAGGCTTGCCCGCGTGAAATAGATGTGACACGGGCTATCGGTGAAGTCAAGTTGGCTTTGATAAACGGACTCGAAGACTGACGGAAACCCGCTGAAAGCACCGCCCTCGACCCCGCCTGCACCTATTCCGGTCGCACCGTATCCTGTAGCCACGACCGCAAACGCGTTGCCAGCCGCGGCTTTGGCTGCTCCGTCTCCACCTCCACCCCTCGCAGCGCCAATGCCAAGTCGCCGCCGCTCTCAAAACGATCCTCCGGCTTCTTGGCGAGCGCCTTAAGGATGATCCGCTCCAGTTCAGGCGATACCCAGCCGAACTCCGATGGCGGCGGCGGTTCCTGATCGAGGTGCGCTTCCAGTACCTCTTCTCTTGAGCCGTAAAAAGGTCTGCGCCCAGCAACCATCAAATAAAGCACGATTCCCAAACTGTACAGGTCCGAGCGTCGGTCGGGCTCCGCTTCGGCGCGTATCTGCTCAGGCGCCAGAAATGCCGGGGTACCATATATGCCCGGCCCTTCGTTTGTCAGACCGTCGATGTCGTAAACGGTGCCGAAGTCGAAAAGCACTGCCCGTCCCATCGTTCCCAGCAGAATGTTGGACGTCTTTACATCTCGGTGGACATAGCCGAGGCCGTGGATATACTCTAGCGCCTCAGCGGCCTGGCGGGCAATGTCGATGGCCGCAACTTCGCCGATCGCCTTGGCGCGTTGCAGAAACTGCTCCAGAGTTCCACCTTCGACTAGCTCCATGGCAATAAAAAGGCGGCCGTTGGCTTCGCCGGCGTCGTAAACTCGCAGGATTCCCGGATGGCGCAACCGGGCCAACGTGCGGTACTCTATCTCGAAGCATGAGCGCATATGGGGCTGGCTCGCCGCCACGCTGTTGAGCGCCTTAAGAGCTACCTGCCTGCCGGTCAGGTCCTGCGCACGGTACACAACGGCCGTCGCACCCTGCCCTAACGGCTCAAGTATCCGGTACCGCCCCAGTTGTGAGGATATAGGGAGTAGATTGCTTCCAGCGCTCGCGCCGTAGGACATGACAACATCTTTGGTGGCAGGGAGAGGCGCAATAAGTGGTTAGTCGACAGCGGCTTGCGACTGCGCTGTCCATTCTTCACTGTCTGGCATTATAGCCCACTGAACTGGGGTTGCCAATCATGGTAGTGACTGTCGACGAGTCCAACGCCCCTCTGCCACCACTCCTATGATGAACTGATGTCAGGATAAAACAACTCCGCCCCTCGCAGCCCGGTATGGGCATTCTGCCCCAGATGCCAGCGCCCCAGATTGGCCCAGAACAGCACCGACAACTCCGGGCCGCCGAAACAGACATTGGTCGGCGCTCCCAGGATCGTTCCTTCGTAGTCGTCCATCAGGACTGTGAGATCGCCACTGGGCAAAACCCGCAAAATCGTGTCCGGCCGGTAGCAGGAGATCAGAAAGCCGCCGTCCGCGCAAAAGGCCAGGCCGTCCGGCACAATGTGGGGCAACTCGACAACCGTCTCGGTGGGTCCAACTTTGCGTCCACTTTCAATCGGAAAGCGGATTATCTTAGGGGGGTTGAGTGACATCGCAACATAAAGGTATTGGCCGTCGGGGCTGACCGCGCAGCCGTTGGGAAACTGACTGTTCTCCGTATCGACTACCCTGGAGGTGCCCTCTGGCGCGACGCAGAAAATGCACCCGTCGTTGCCATACCATGTTCCGGAGTCGGTCACGTACAAATTCCCTTGCGCGTCGAACGCCGGATAGTTGGGCGTGCGCATCGGGCGCTCCTCGCTGCCGGCACTGTATTGGCTCACCTCGCCCGCCGGCGTCACCTTGAAGACGGCCCCGCGGTCAGCCGTACAGATATACACGTTGGCGGCCGCGTCCAAGGCCATACCCAGGTTGAGGCCGCCCGTATCCCCATATGCCTCGACCCCACGCTGTTCATAGTCGATGCGGTAGACCTGCCCCGCTTCGCCACCGGCATATATGTTGCCATCAGGACCCAACGCCACCCCTTCAGGATGGTCGAGGCCCTCTACAAACATTTCTGCATGTTTCAGGTTGATCAACGGCATGACCTTCCTCCTCAACTGAACTGAATCTCGTTCCGTACAGCTGCCCGACAAGATCGGACAGATGGCGCTGACAGCAACCACAGCCATGACTCTGTGCACAGGCCGCAGACCGCCAACTGGGTTGCGCAATCCCCAACGCGTCTCGAATGCGGTATCCCAGCCTACGCCAACGCTAGTACCTGTTGCTCACAACACCCGGCTGCCACTGGTTCGCGCCCATTACCTGCTGCACCAATTCCGACGGGTTTTCCAGGTCGGCCAACTGGGCGCGCATATCCTCCTGCGTAACGTAGAAGGGGCGGGTATACATCCCCAATAAAACGGAACGCGCCTTGTCAGTTACATTGGGTCGGGCCGAGTGCCAAGTCCTTCCGGTCATCACCATCACACTGCCGCGCTGGCCGGTCAGTATCTCCGCTTCCTCGATCCACTGGTGGGCAATTTCGGGCGCTGGCCGGTGGCCTTTGAGATGACTGTTGGGCAATATGCCCGTGCCCCCATTCTCGACCGTCAAGTCGTCGAGCAGCCACATCGTCTGCCCGCTTACATTGTCGGTTGGCCAGGGCTGGTTCACACGCTGGAACGGGAAATCCGGATGCCAACCATATCGGTTGAAGCCGGGATAGGCAGTGTTCGCGGTCCACGTGGAGCAGATCATATCCTCGTCGAGATACTCTCTCCAGAGCGAGACGATCAAGGGATGGGTCATCAGCTCCACAAAAATCGGATCTTTGACCGCGATGCGGGCGACGCGTTGGGTCCTCGTCCGCCACGTACCCTCCGTTGCCTCCTCCTCCAACAGGCGTTCCAGCACAGTGCGGGCTTCATCCGCCTTCTCCGTAGTGATCACACCAGGGATTACGCAATAGCCCCGTTCATCCATCTCGGCGATGATCTTGGTAACATCATGTTTCACGTCCAAACTCATGTCCATGAGCATTGCTCCTGTGTCTTACTATCCGTCCATGCAAAAACCGGATCATTCCCGTAATACGCTGCAACTTGCGTGACAGCCCCAGTCTCTTCCCGGTCCCGCTGCTCAGGCAGTCGCCAGCGGAGGTTGGCCGTGCGTGATCAGCCAGTCAACGAATCTGGCCTGCATTGACGGTGAACGGGCATGACCGACTTCCGGGTCCACGAAATGCTCTACCCGCCCGCCCCGCTCGTTGATAAGGCGCACCGTCTCCGCATTGGTGGACGCCGGGCAGTCGGTATCGAGGCCGCCGTCAATGAAGAGGACCGGCCGGTCCGTATAACGGTCGGGATGGGACTGGGTGCCGTATTCCGCGCACCAGTCGTCGCACCAGGTCCCCTGCTGCGCCTGCCGGCACCACTCATCGGCCTGGAAAAAACTCGACCGGCCTACAATAGAAACCATGGAAACATACAAACTGTTCTCGGCGAAGGCCATCTGCGCAATCAGGCCGCCCATCGAGGACCCGCACACCTGGGGATTGCGGGCTGAACTGAACGGCAGTGCCATGACAGCCTCGAATAGCGCCGGCGCCTCGGCACGCGTCCTGTCCATCGCCTGGCAGACAAAAGCCCAGCCGTTGAACTGGGCCCGAAACCAGGCGTCGCTTGTGCGTTCTCCGTGTTCGAAACAGTCGGGGGCCACCACGCAAAACCCAACTGATGCCAGTTGCACCAGCGACTGATCGGGGTTCTCGATGCTACCCTTGTCGCCGGTCCAGCCGTGGTAGTGGATGACGACCGGGCCTTCAGCCACCCGTGTATCGCGCAATATGAATGAGGGGATGCCGGCAAGTTCCTCTCTGTCCATGGCAAGCATAACGCAACTATCCTTTGTCGTTTTCCCCAAACTCCCGTTCCAACGTCGTCGGCCAAGCCCGGAAGAGCTGGCGCTGCTCCGGCGTGTATCGTTCATACGTCCGGGGCAAAATGTACTGATCTTCATCCATTGTGGCGATGTTCTGCGACTTCATCCAGAACGGACCGTAACCGACATGGATCGTCTTGCGGGTTGTATTGGAGCGATTGGTCAGGCCGCCGTGACGCAGATTCTCGGTGAACAGAATTGCATCGCCGGCCTGCACTGGCAGCCCGATCATGCCCGGTTCCTCGTCCGGGTTAGTGCCCTGATAAGGAGATTTCATGTTGCTCTTGTGCGTTGCCGGCACAACGCAGAAAGGCCCGTCGTCCGGCCCGACGTCGTGTACGAAATAGACCATCCGCACCATCATGCAGTTGATCCCTTCCTGGTTATAAGAGTACTTATGCTTTACGCCAATCGGCCCGCCCATGTGGGTGCCCGTCTGGTTGCCGGGGTAGCGGATGCGGATTTCAGAGTTGTTGATCGTCGTCCGCCCCTGAACGATGGCGTGGATGTAGGACATCGTCGGCGCATGATTCACCAGCACGTCAAATTCGGGGTCGGCGTTGAAAAAGTCTTCGATCATCAGCGTATTCCCCGTTTCCCTGGCGCCGTTGGCATAGTAGCCTCTCTCGACGTTGTGATGATACTCAAATCGGCCTATGGGGCTTGTCCAGCGCGGCGATTGCGCCACGCGCGCAGCCGCCTCGTCCTCCAGCGCGTCAATGACCGCCGCCAGGTTTCCGATCTCATCCTCCGACAGCAGCCCGGGAATCGTCAGATATCCCAGACGATCAAATTCGTACTGCTCGATTTCGTTCATATCTCCCTCCACTCACCGGTTGTCAAAAGAATTGTTGGCTGCCACCCACTTCAGACATCATGTCTGACGAGACCCTGGAAAACCGGTCGTCGTTTTCCGACGCAAGTCCAGCCTACGGCTTACCTCCAGCAGCGTCCCGCCGGGCAGGTCGAAGTCGACGGCTGCCGGGAAGGCAAGATGAGCGGGATCACTGTTCCGGATCCTCAACCCCGTCGGCAACGCCCCCTCGAATCGGTGACCGTTCACCCTCATATCCAGCAGAGGAGCCTGGGCGCTGTCCTGATCGACCTTGTGCACGCGCACGCGCGCGGGGCACCGACACCGCGGAGCGACATTAAAGACAAAACGGAGGCGAAAGCTCTCCTCATCAGCAAGTGTCAGGTGGCAAGGTCCGGGCGGCTGCCCATCATGGTAACATCTCGGTTGCCGCCGATCAAGGAAAGATCATCGTACTGAGAGAAGGCCGTTCATGGAGAGTCCCCCTGGAGGTATCCTCTCAGCGGCGCATGGCAATACTCGGTCAGGTCTGGTTGTACTGACTTCATGGGGAGAAACTTCAATGAGAAGAGAATTCTCTACCTGTTGTAGGGTCGCGGCCGGCAAAAAATCCCAACCCTGGAGAGCCTGCCTCTGTCAGTACAGGCTTGAACGCGGGTCGAGTGCATCGCGCAGACCATCACCCATAAAGTTGATGGCCAGCACCGTGACGAAGATCGCCACGCCCGGTGGCAGCCACAGCCACCAGAAGTTTTCCAGAATATAGATCGACTGCGCGCCGTTTAGCATGCTTCCCCATGACGGGGCAGGCGGAAGCACGCCGAGTCCGAGGTAGGAGAGCCCGGCTTCGGTCAGAATCGCGCCGGCAACACCGAAGGTCGCCGCAACCAGCAACGGCGCCAGCGCGTTCGGCAAAATATGCCGGAACATGATCTGACGATTGGAGGCACCCACGCAGCGGGCGGCCGTTACAAAGTCCCACTCCCGCACTGACAAAATCTGGCCTCGCAGCAGCCGCGTCGTCCCTGTCCAACCCAGGATGCCAATTACGACCATAACATTGTAGATACTGGGGCCGATCATCGACACAACCACCATGATCAGAATGAGACTGGGGAAGACCATCATGACGTCTGTGAAACGCATGATGAGCATGTCGAGCCACCCCCCATAGTAGCCGGAGATGCTGCCGAGAACGATCGTGATGGCGATCGAAATCGCGACCGCTACTATGCCCACAGAGATCGAAACGCGTCCCCCGTACACAAGACGCGCCCAAACATCCCGCCCCAACCTGTCCGTGCCCAGTGGGTGTTCCCAGGTCGGCTTCGCTTCGGTTGCCCCGACAAACTTGATTGGGCCGTGCTGTGTCAGAAGCGGCGCGGCCGCCACAGCGGCCGTGATGAAGATGAGCAGTATCAAGCTGGCGAGCGCCACGCGATGCCGCGCGAAGCGGCGCCAGACCCGCTTGCGCCAGGAATCCGGTGCCCCGGTATACACCTGCGGCAATCTGATCGAGCCTGAAGACTGTGCTGTCACGACCTGTTTTCTCCCTCTCGCGCTCCCATACTGCTGCAGTAGCGCATCCCAATACTACGCGTATCTGATGCGCGGGTCCGCCCAGGCATAGGCCAAATCAGCAACCAGATTGCTCAGCAAAACCATGATGGCCGTCACCAACAGCCCGCCCATCAGGAGCGGGTAGTCGCGGCTGCCCGCGGCCGCCACTAATGTGTGTCCTATGCCCCGGTAATTGAAGACGCTCTCGATCAGAACCGCTCCGCCGACCAGGCTCGGAAGTCGTAACCCCGTGATCGTAATGACCGGCAGAAGGGCATTTTTGAAAGCGTGCCACAGGATCACGGTGCGCTCTGCAAGACCCTTGGCTCGCGCCGTGGTAATATAGTCTTGCCGCACGACCTCGAGCATACTGGAGCGGGTGTAGCGCAACAGCGTGCTTAAGCCCTCATAGGACAGGGCGACCACCGGCAAGACCATATGCCACAGGCGGTCTGCCAGCGAAGGCGGCGCCCCCACAGTGATGATGCCTCCGACCGGGAACCACTCCAGGCGCAGACCAGCTACGTAAATCAGCAAAAGCGCGAAAAAGAATCCAGGCACGGCTATGCCTCCGAAGGCAATGCCGGTGAGTATGTAATCGGTCATCGAATACTGCTTGAGGGCTGAAACGATGCCCAACACAATGCCTGCCAGCGTGGAGAACAACAACGCGCATCCCATCAGGCCGAGCGTGTTTCCAAGGTCGCGCACAATGATCTCCTGCACGGGCAGACGCATCTGCGTCGACCAGCCCAGATTCCCGCGCAGGGCTTCGCGCAACCAGATCGCGTAGCGGACGTAAAACGGCCTGTTAAGCCCCATCGCCTCCCGCAGTTTTTCAAGGTCCGCCTCCGTCAGGTAGCGCATCGACTCGGGATTGATGAGGGCCGAGACCGGGTCGCCAGGTGACAGCACATAGATTGTGTAGTTTACGACGGTTATCGCAAACATCAGAGGGACAATCAGCGCCAGCCGACGCAAAACATACTGGGACATGTTTCCTGACTTCCGGTTACTTTGGGCGAGAATGTTGTGATAAGTATGAGAACTGCATCAACAGCGCCGACCGGTGGTGATCCTGGCTATTGAGTGAATGAGATCGATCAAGATTCCCGCAACTGCAAACGATCCACGGGGCAACTCCGCTGGCGCTCTGTCAGGCAGGACCGCGGGCTATCGCGCTCGTTCGGCTGTGACCGGTGGCCAGGAAAACATGGGTAACTGACCGGCTGACGCGCTGTTACCGGACTGTGGGGTCTACCGATATCTCAAACTCACCCACCTGAACCGGGAGAGCCCGTCCGGGATCGCGTTTCACCAGATTTACGGTCAGGACATTCTCGCCCTGTCTCACCTGGGGTGACCCCAATGCGGCTTGCCAAAGCGCGTAGCCAAACTCCGGCGCGTTTGCTGGCTGGCACTGGTGGAAGACCACGCTGTCCGCATTGAGCCTGCCGCCATTCACGCTTACCTCTACTTCGTCACTGTCTCCCAGATCCCTCAGTTTGAATTGGAATGCCGCCATTGACCCGCCCAGCGCGCTGCCAAAGAGAAATGGGTAGGTCACTCCGTCACCAACTTCGCTAAGTTCAAAAGGAGTAAACGCCTCCACCTCGCCAGGCGCGAAGCCCTCCGGCAAGCCGAACGAATAGTACTCCGTCGGCAGATACTTGAGACGGCGAGCGTAGAAATAGTGTCTGGTCATGGTAGGGATCCTGGCCGGATCGATCCATTCGCGCAGGTGCGGATAAAATCTGCTGCCGAACGAGCCGGCGTGCAGATTGTAAAACATGATTCCGTCGACACCCTGGCTGTACGAACTCTCCACCAGCGCGCGAACCTTCGGCGGATCGAATTCCTCAAATCCTTCACCGAGCCAGATACGCTTTCCCTCCGTGACCGCGTCCGACGAGGAGACGCTGGACATGAGCATGGGGTACACTTTACAGTTGCTGCCCTCCGTTAAGGCGACCCAATCGGAGTACGGGATATTGTAGTCCACGAAGTACCATTCACCCGGACTCAGATAGGATAGAAGCCCTTCATCGACCCACTGTTTAATGTCGAGACCTTCATCCGTGCAGTAGCCTATGTCCCACGGCACCGCGGCCGCAAGCATCAGCTGCTCCCCGCGCTCCCTGCCCGCCTCGTCCAACATGGCCCGCACTGCGCGCATGAACTGGGTCATGTAGTCCGCCTTCTCCCGTTTCGGCTCCGAAAAGAAAGGCGCCGATCGTCCGAAATCAAGCTGAAGTCCATCCACGGGGTATCGGGCCACAATCTCGCGCAATATGCCCAGGCGGCGCTCCCGCACCTCCTCGATCGCAAAGTCCATCTGTCGCAGGTCCCCGACCTCCCGCCAGCCGGGATCTCCCACCTTCTTGTGGGACTTCCAGGAGCCCGTATCCCTCCCCAGTGACCATTCTTTATGTTCCCGCTCCCATTCCGTCCACTGGCTCGGCGAGCCGTGATGGTCATTCACCCGGAAATTTGGCATAACACCAATGCCGGCCTCCTTGAGGGCCCCAACGAGGATTCCGTAGGGATCATGTCCTTCTGCCAGAAGTGCGTCCATCGGTGCTCCTGAAGCCGTCGCGCCGGCGCTGGACGGGTAGAAGCAGATATCGTTGTCGGCGACATCCATCGAGTAGATATCGGCACCGGATGTGACGGTCAATTCCGCTAGGCGGGTCACTTGCCCGTGCTCGGCGCAAGAGAGGAGGTTCCCGCTATCCACCGTGATCAGAAGCATGTGGTTTCTCCTGGCTGGACTGTCGGCAGATCAGTTCACGTGCTCTCTCCGGCCGCCGGCGCGCTTCCGCCGGCGACCGGAGAGCCTCAGATGTTTAGTTTAGGGCTCTGCAAGCGTTAATCCGCTATTCCGACGCCATCCAACACTTTTCGAGATTCCAGTTGTTTCGAAAGTAGTAGTAGCTGGGAATGGTGTCGCAGCCGCGAGTCCGCGTGCTGCGCAGGCTGGGGTTGATATGGGCGTACAGCAGCACACCAAACGGATCCGCCCCCAGACTTTCCTGGAGCTGCCAGACAGCATCCCTAAGCACTGTGTCGTCCGTCTCCAACTCCAGGCTCTTCAACAAGGCGACCTCTTCCGCGTAGTGGGCCTCTTTGTCATACCACGGCTGTGTATTGAGGTGCGACGTGTTGTATCCGAGCAGGCCGAACCAGGGTGCCCAGTCGCCGGCCTGCAGTAGATCCCATTCGTAAGGTTCATTGTTGACAACGTTGCCGTAGTCGGCGCCGACCACCTTGAATTCGACCGTTACCCCGACCGCCGCTAAATTCTCCTGCAACGTGAGGTGGAGCGGTTCCCAGGCCGGATGGAGAGACCCTAGCACCAGGATGATCTTGTCGTTCTCAAAGTCCCATCCGCCTTCCGTCAGCAACTGCTTGGCCAGTTCGGTGTCGTAGGTGATATGCTCGGCGCCCTTGGGATTGATCCCCCATTTGCCATCCAGGTATACGCGCGCCCCATGGCTCACGCCGCTGGCCATCACCGCATTGAACTGCTCTCCATTGATCGCATGCTGGATTCCCTGGCGGATAAGCGGGTTCTGAATGTGCTCCCGTCCCAGGTTCCACCAATAGGCCACCGAGACGTTTGCCGGTGGGTTGAAAATCTCCAGGTTCAGTTCCGGGATCGCAGCCAGGCGCTGCAACTCGACCGGTCGTCCTCCCCCTTCGCCGATGACCCAATCGCACTCGCCGGCTTCGGTAGCCACCATCATCGAGGTTGGGTCGCCATTGAACGAGCGGTAGATCAGTCTGTCCAGCAACGGCGCGCCGCGGAAGTAGTCCGGGTTCGGGCTGTAGATGATATACTGGTCGGGGACGTATTCCTCGACCATGAACGGCCCGGTCCCAATCGCATTTGTCGTCGAAAAGTCCGTTTTCTCAAGACCCAGGACACCACTCTCGTCCGGCCCCCACTGGTCCTCGGGCACCTCGCTCAGGATATGCTCGGGCACAATCCTGATAGCGCTGGCGATCTTGTGAACCCCGACCATGCCGTAATCACCCGTCATCTCGAAGACGACGGTGTAGTCATCGGGCGCGTTGATGCCGCTGACAGCATCCGCTTCGCCCTCGTGGAACTCTTTGTAGCCGACGATGTAGTCCCGAAGGCCGCCATAGGCTGTATTGATCATCAGCGGGTGCGGTATGATCCGACCGTAGTTGAACAGCACATCCTTGGATGTGAAGGGAGCGCCATCATGCCATTTCACATCGGTTCGCAGATGGAAGATGATACTGTTGTCGTCGAATTCCCAGCTCTCGGCGAGCTCCGGTATGTACTCCGTAACGTCTTGGTTCAACTGCACCAGTCCGCTGAAAATAGTGCGACCCTGGTAGAAATGCTGGCTGCCCGCACGGCCGACAAACCCCGCCAGATGGGCATGGCTCGTGGCCTGGATGAAGCAGACCTGAAGTGTGCCCCCACCTTCCATCTCTTCCATTGGGGTTGACGTTTCTTCCGCTTCTGCAGAGGCCGGTTGCGAGGGCTCTTGCACGGCCGCTGGGGCGCAAGCGCTTACGAGGAACGTGACAACGAGTAATAGCGACAAGTAGAACAAGGCAATGCGTTTCATGCGTATTTCCTCCCATACGTCTAGCTATCCACACAAATCCGTCGCGGTAAAGCTGACGGCAGGGCAAAGCGCCCTCAATGCACAAGCGATCTTCTTTCTATTGATCACCTCCCTCTGTATTGCTCAGGTTCATCTTGGCAGGTCAGTGAATTCTCTCCGACCTGCTGGGACAAATGGCTGCATACGCGACCCGATTTGTCCACTGCTCATCTGTACGGCTGCTGCGGTTCGCAACGGGCAAGCGACCATGAAACAACATTTATCTTAACAGAGCATCGGAGGCAGAGCAACCCGTTTTTTTCTGGCAGTTATCTAATGTACGCCTGTTCCCCGGACGCAAAGCGCAACGCTACCGGCATAGCCAGCCCCCCATACCGCGATCATCGCCGACCGCAGTCGACGTTCTGTGCCGGCACGATGACAACCGGCGGATCCCGGCCACGACTCGGGTGTCGTCTCCCCGCAGTGGGACGCTCCTGACCCCTGCCGCTTCGCTTGGGACGACTTTGGCCTGTCCTGTCTTATCCGTCGTTCTCTATCGTATGTAGCGGTTGAACAGCGTCTTGACACGAACTTGAAGGCGTGCAATCCTATGGGTTGACGCCGAGTCAGATGCGCATATCTGACTACACTTCAGGAGACAGAGACCGTAGACTAACAGAGAACGACCGTCGCATAGCCGCCTTCAAAGGCGAGAGGACGACGCGCATTGCTATCCATGGCATCTAGTGCAACGCCAGTTTTTGACCGCTCGTTCCTGTTGGACGCACAACTTGAGTTTGTCGTGCTCGGCGACACTCACTTCATTCATGATCCGGAGGTATATGCCGCGGGAAATGACTCGCAGGATCCCCGTCTCACGCGGATGTGGCCGGCACGGGCCGAGTGGGCGCTGCGACTGGCCGCCGCTTTGGAAACTTCCTTCGTCGTCCATCTGGGTGACTTGGCGCAAGACTATCCCGGCAAGCCAAGTTTCGTCAAGGCAAGGCAGGCAGCCCGGCAGCAATTGAGGCGCTGTGGACTGCAGCCCTACCACGTTCCAGGAAATATGGATATTGGCGACAAGCCCGACCCGACAATGCCAGCGGAGTGGGTAACGCCGAGTTCGCTGGCAGAATGGCATGACCAGTTTGGGCGCTCTTGGTACAGCTTTGACCGGCAGGGGATACACTGTGTATTCCTGAACTCCCAAATCATGAATGGGCCGCTCCCCGAGGCAGAAGAACAGAGACGATGGCTTGAATCCGATCTGGATGAGCATACCGGGCAGCGTGTTTTCACTTTCTTGCATATGCCGCCTTTCTTCGCAGGTGAGCATGAGCCGGGCTTGGGCTATTACGACAACCTCGACGAACCGGCGCGCGGCTGGCTGTTGGGGTTGCTACGTAAGCACAAGGTGGAGTTGCTGTTCTCGGGACATATGCACTTCGCGGCCTTCAACCGCGTGGACGACACGCGCCTCCTCTCGGTGCCGTCCACGACCACCACGCGACCAGGATTCTATGAGGCCTTTTCCATCCTTCCTCCCGACCAAGGCAAGAACGACCTTGCCAAATTAGGTTTCTATCTTGTCCGGGTGCATAAGGACGGAGCTTGCGCACACTTGGTGCGCACAGGTGGTGAAACCGAGCCAGCTCCTGCTGAAGGACAGACCCGTCGCCTGGTTACACGCATCTCCCGTGACCTCCCCAACTCGCCCATTGGGGTCTATTTGCGTCTCCCACTGACACAAGCCGTGGATGGCGTAATTGCCTGGCCCGACTCGGTCCGCGATCAAGTGCGCAACGATTATCCGTTTCTCGCCTGTATGGAACTCGGCGCCCGTCACCTCCGGGCTCCCGCCTCCGACTTGGAAAACGGGCTGCAGCGCCAGCGCCTGGCCATGGCGCGGGACGAGGGCCTACAGGTCTCGTTCGTGTGGCTATGGTCGGACAAACTCCGGCTCACTGAGGTTGTGTCGCGTTACCGGGATCAGATAGATGCGATTGAGGTGCAGATTCCAGGAACGCTGTGGCCAGAGGAGAACTGCTTGCGGCAGATTATGCGCTGTCGTGACCAACTCGATATCCCAGTGACTCTTGCCCCCTTGTTGGCCCAGGAGCGTTCACCGGGAAAGTATCATCCCCGGGCGCGTGTCGGTTACCGCGCCACGGAATTGGCAGAATTGAACCAGCATTTGCTCCAGCACGATACGCACATAGATCGTGTGTTGTGCCACGTGGACTCTCACGTCCGTCCTTGGGAGGCGATGCAGGAGTTCATTCGCCGGGATGCTCTGAGCCAGGTCGGCCATTTCGATTTCGTGGTTCAACTGCCGGGCCTTGACGAGAATGCCCAAGCGAACCGCGCTGCGGAGGCTGTTCTTGCCGCGGCCTTGCACAGTGGCTGTCGCCTTTTCCTCGATCCCCTCGTGGACTTGGACCGCACCGGTGACATCAACCACGGATTGTTGGATCGTTTATCCAACCCGAGGCCAGCGTTCCATATTGTGCGCTGCATGAACACGGTCTTGTTTGCCTCGGAGAAAGAATTCCGGCCTATGGCAAACAAGAGCCCAGAAACGCAGATGCTTGGGGTCGAAGGTCGGATGAGGCGCTTGTGGTTACTATTGCCGGACGCAGGTGAGACGATCAACTCTACAGCACTCGATGGTGTCACTGGCACGGGGCGCGAGACCCTATGCTTCGATCTGGTTGCGGGGACAAGCGCAGCCTTTCGGGAAAACCAGGAGGAGTTGCGTCTGCGGCTTTCTTCGCTTCGAAGCCCAACCCTCCTCATGCAGGAGACTAACCCGTGACAAGAAAAGCCCGCGTTGCGGTGATTGGGACAGGCTGGTGGAGTACCTATGCCCATATTCCGACACTGAAAGAGCACCCAGACGTCGAGTTGGTCGCCTTGGCGGATATACGGGCGGACATCCTGCCCCAGCTGTCCAAACATTTCCGGGTTGAGAAAACGTACACCGACTTTCGCCAGATGCTGGCAAAAGAACCGCTGGACGGCGTCGTTGTGGCGGTCTGGCATGTGTCGCACTACGAAGTCGCCCGCGCATGTCTGGAGCGCGGCCTACACATATTGCTGGAAAAACCCATGGTGCTGGAAGCCAGACACGGACGCGACCTGTGCGAACTGGCCCGCAAGCAAAACCGTGAGATCGTCATGGGTTACCCCTGGCAATTCCTGCAACTGTCGCTGCGCGCACGCGGGGTCTTACAGTCAGGGTCGCTGGGAAGAGTGCATTTCATCTCCAATGTCTTTTCGTCATCGCCGCTTCACCTTTACCGGGGTGACGACCGTTCGGACCAGCCGGAGATGGCTTCCCACTATCCATTGATTGGACCCGGCGATGTATACAGCGATCCGGCTCGGTCCGGCGGTGGGCAAGGGCACTTACAGGTCACCCACTCAGCGGCCTTGATGTTTTTTCTCACCGGGCTCAAACCGAGTTCGGTGCTGGCGTTGATGGACAATCTCGATGTGCGGGTTGATGTGGTCAACGCCATCATCGCGCGCATGGACAACGGCGCCTTGGCCAGCGTGGGGAGCACGGGCGCCGTGCATGGCGGAAGTGGCAAACTGGATATCCAAGTGTATAGCAACAACGGCTGGGTGGATCTCGATTACATCGCAGGAACCGGCGTCATTCACCACGCCGACGGCTCCACAGAAACACTGCGACCAGCACCAGGCGAAGCCGGCCTGAGCCAAAGCGGTTATCCAGATTATCCATCGCGGGCCCCGGCGAACCATTTTGTTGAGGTCATCCTCGGTCAGTCTGTTAATCGCTCTCCGGGTGAATATGGATGGCGCGCAGTGGAACTGCTTGAAGCCGCCTACCTTTCGGCGGCCAGGGGAGGACAGGCTGTCAGCGTCGCCTCGCTTTACAGGTGAAAGGACCAGGTTCTCAATGACAATCAGACAACGAGAGGTCAAGAGAGATCGGCTCTATACGGAAGGCGATGCTGATCTGAAACATATCAGGGATAAATGCATAACGACGATCGGATACGGCAGTCAAGGGCACGCGCAAGCGTTGAACCTGCGCGACTCGGGACTGAATGTTATCGTCGGCAATCGAGAAGATCGATTTGCCGCAGAAGCTCGAGCTGATGGGTTCGATGTGATGCCGATCGTGCAAGCGGTGAAGCGTGCTGATGTGATCCTGTTCCTGATCCCTGACGAGGTGCAGGCGGCCGTTTACAGTGAGGTAGAGCCGTATCTCCGAGAAGGCCAAGTGCTTGACTTTGCCAGCGGTTACAGCGTGCATTTCGGGTTGATCAGACCGCTCCCATTTCTCGATGTGGTGCTAACTGTCCCGACCTGTCGAGGTACTGTACTCCGAGAGCGGATTCAGCGCGGCCAAGGAGTGTTTGGTCACTTCGGCGTTTATCAGGATTATTCCGGCAAGGCCGGCGACATTGCCATGGCCCTGGCCAAGGGAATGGGGCTATTGAAATTCGGATGCACCGAATGCAGCTTCGGACAGGAGGTGGTGGTTAACCTGTTCGCTGAGTCCGCCGGACTGGGTGCGATTCCCCAATACCTTCTGACCGCTTACGAAGTGCTGATCGAGGCCGGCTTCTCTGCTGAGGCCGCCTATGCGGAGACGTTTTATGAGCTGCAGTTCTTCGTTGAAAACCTAGTCAAGGAGCGCTTGGCGAACAGCCGCCAGGGTTCGTCCACTTCCGCCTATCTGATTCTCAGCAAAACGGGCGAGGTGGTGGACGATCACGTGAGAGACAACATGCGTCGGATGCTTGGGCGTATCCAGAGCGGTGAACTGGTCCGCGAGTGGAACTTGGAGCAGATGGCGGGAGCACCGATGCTCCATCAACGCAAGCGGGCGCTGGCCGAGCATGAGATCAAGGATGTTGAAGACGTCTTCTTGGAACGAAAGAAGGCCAGCGGATGGTGACACTTTATCGTCCGATGGGTACGACTATGATCATCATTCCTGTCAGCTTTGCATAGTAAGGAGAGCAGACGTGACGAAAGAGAATCCAGCCAGAAGAGATCGACTATATCTCGAAGAGGACGCGGATCTCAGCATCATTCAGAACAGACTGATCGCTTCGATTGGATACGGCAGCCAGGGTCACGCCCAGGCGCAGAACTTGCGCGACGCCGGCCTCGAGGTCATCGTCGGAAATCAGGAAGATCGCTACGCCGATACGGCGCGGGCCGACGGTTTCGAAGTCGTCCCGATTGCGCAAGCGGTGAAGCGGGCGGATATTCTTCTCATGCTGGTCCCAGATGAGTTGCAGATGTCGATCTACCATGCCGAGATCGAGCCACATCTGAGAGAAGGCCAAGTTATGGATTTCGCCAGCGGCTATGCGATGCATTTCGGCCTGTTCAGGCCGCCGGCGAACATCGACATTGTCCTGAGCGTACCCGCGTCGTTGGGAGAAGTGTTGCGCGAACGGTATGTGCGCGGCGAGGGCGTCTTTGGGCACTTTGGTGTGCATCAGGATTACTCGGGCCAGGCACGGCAGATCGCGATGTCCTTGGCCAAGGGTATGGGCTTGCTGCGCTTCGGCAGCTGCGAATGCACCTTCGGCGACGAGGTCGGCGTGAACCTGTTCGCCGAGTCGGCCGGCCTGGGGGCGATCATGAAATATCTCCTGACCGCTTACGAGGTGCTGGTGGAGGCCGGCTACTCGGCCGAATCGGCCTACAGCGAAACCTTCTACGAACTGCAGTTTTTTGCCGAATACCTCTGCAAGTCGAAGCTCGGCGATACGCAGTTCGGTTCGCCGACCTCGACCTATCTGATTCTGCGTCGTTCGGGTGAGGTTGTCGATGATCACGTGCGCCAGCAGATGCACGCCATGCTGAAGCGTATTGAAAGCGGCGAGCTAGTGCGCGATTGGAACCTGGAGCAGACAGCCGGAACTCCGGTCTTGCATCAGTTGAAGCGCGAGATCGCCGAACACCCGATCCGCGAGGTGGAAGCGCTGTTTCTGGAGCGGAAGGAGAAGACGGGCTGGTGATGATCGACATCCACAGCCACATCTGGCAGCGGCATCATTGGTCGGATAAGGCGATAGCCGAAATCGAGATGTGCTACGGCAAGACCAACAAATGGCATTGTCCGCCCGAGGAGCACTGGGAACAGGTAGCGCAGAAGGTGGATCGCGCAGCAGTTTTTGCGATGATGATGAATGCTACCGGGTTGGTGGTTCCGAACGAGTACGTCCATGACTACGTCAGCCGGCGCCCTGACAAACTGGTAGGCGTGGCCAGCGTGGACCCGAACGACCCTGCCTGCATCGAGCAACTGACGCATGCCATCAGGAACTTGGGCTTGCGCGCGCTCAAGTTGAGCGGCGCCTACCAGAATTTCAACCCGGCCGACAGGCGTTACGATCCGCTCTACAGCAAGGCCCAGGAACTCGACATCCCCATCTTCTGGCACCAAAGTACCACAACATTCGCCATCACGCCGTTGCGCTGGTCGAAGCCGATACTTCTTGACGAAGTGGCGCAACGATTTCCGAAGCTGCGGCAGATGATCTGCCATATCGGTCATCCATGGCACACCGATGCCGTGATGGTCATGCGCAAGCACAAGAACGTCTACGCGGACATGTCCGGTTATGGCTTTCGTCGCTTGCGCTTCTACGAGGCATTGGCTACGGCGATCGAATACGATGTCGGGCACAAGATATTCTTCGGTTCGGATTATCCGTTCGCCAAGGTGGATGACAGTGTCCAGTACCTGTATGACGCGTCCGGCATGGCCAGCCGAGCCGGTCTTTCGCTGATCCCTAAAGCCTACATTGAAGACATGCTCCAGCGCGACTCGCTCAAACTGCTGGGGATCGATTGACGGCGCCGATTTCAAAACAGAACACTCACGGCTCAGATTACGAGGGAGTGAGGAAGCCATGGCTGAGCCGCTCAGCGGCGGGGTTGGAGGCTGGCGGGCGCGTCTGGGCCTCGTGACCCCCGACGATGCAGTCAACAACGACGAGTGCTGGCAGTATCTGCCGGCCGGCGTCTCCCTGATTCAGAGCGCCGGTTAATGATCTGATTCATTTGCCCGGCCTTGATGAAAATGCCCAAGCCCACCGCTTCGGATTTGAAGAAGGGACAACAACACACATGGCAACCTATCAGTCCAGCGGCAAGACCCCGATCGATATCGGCTCACGACTGGAATTGATGATCGATGATTTTCTGGTCGCTGGTTTGCACGGTGGCGCCGTGCAGCGTCTCCACAGACCCACCCCACGCGAAGTGGCGCTGGTCACAGACATGCCCTGGGAGGGCAACACCTGCCTCTATTTTACGGTTTTCCAGGACGGTGGCTTGTACCGCATGTATTACCGCGGTAGCCATTATGTTACAACGGAAACCAGGCAGGAAGTATCTCATCCGGCGGTTGTCTGCTACGCCGAAAGCACAGACGGCATCTACTGGATAAAGCCGGAGCTTGGGCTGGTCGAGTTCAACGGCTCTCAAAAGAACAACATCATTCTTGACAAGCAGGAAAGCCGCTTCCCAGTCGCCGAGTTCGCGCCCTTCAAGGATGCCAACCCAAATGCTGCGCCTGACGCAAAATACAAGGCCTGGACTGTTAGCTACGATCCGCCCGGGCTCCACCCATTATCGTCACCCGATGGCATCCACTGGATGCCCATGAGCGACGAAGCCGTCATCACCTACGGGCTCTTGGATTCGCACAACCTGGCGTTCTGGGACACGCTCCGCGGCGAATACCGCGACTACCACCGCAGTCTGTACCACGAAACAGGCTGGCAACCGTACTCCGCTCAAATCGTGGGAGCCCGCAATCGAGACACGCCTCGCGGCTCGCGCTATGGACGCGATATCCTCACCGCGACTTCACAGGATTTCATCCACTGGAGTGACCCGGTCTACATCAATTACACTGAGGGGCGCACCGACGAACTGTACACAAACGGGATCATCCCCTATTTTCGCGCCCCGCATATTTTCCTGGGATTTCCGGCGCGCTACATCGACCGTGGCTGGTCGGACGCGACAGAAGATCTTCCCGAGTTGGAGCATCGCCGGCGTCGCGCCAACGCCAAGGCTGAGAACGACACCAGCGAACGCAGTGGCAGCGCCTTGACCGACAGTATGTTTATGTCCAGCCGAGATGGGCAGACCTTCAAACTCTGGCCGGAGTCCTTCATTCGGCCGGGGCTGAGGCCGCAGGACAACTGGGTGTACGGTGACAACTACCCGAATTGGGGCCTTGTCACGACAAAATCGGCGATAAACGGCGCGCCCGACGAGATCTCGCTCTATCTGACTGAAGGCTACTGGCGGGGAGAGAGTCTCAACTTGCGACGCTACACGCTGCGCATTGACGGTTTTGTCTCCATCCAGGCGCCGCTGAGCGGGGGCGAAGTCGTAACGAAAGCGCTCATCTTTGCGGGCCGGCAACTGATGCTCAACTTCTCCGCGTCGGCCGCGGGCAGCATCCGCGTTGAGATTCTGCGCGATCAGATGGATACGCCCATCGCAGGCTTTACGCTCGACGACTGTGTCGAGGTGCTGGGGGACGATCTGGCGCGTGTGGTACGCTGGGCAGACGGACCCGACGTGACCCGGCTGGCCGGCATACCGGTGCGTTTGCGCTTCGTACTCAAGGATGCCGATCTGTTCTCATTCCGCTTCAGCGAATAAGAAAAAGAAAGTCTCCCTCCCGATCACTCATCCTTTTCCTCATCGGCAGTCAATAGCGCGGGTACAGGCTGGATCTGCCGAACGCCAACCACGCCATTATGAGTATTGATGGAAGCAAGAAGCTTGTAGACAAACATGGACAACTACGCATGGCATCAGGATGAAGCGCTAACCATGTTATCCCCACAGGGTGGAAGGAATGACAAGGGTTGGGTCAACGGACGGTTCCATGACCTCTTTGCTCCGGGTCTAGCCCCCAACTCGTAGATGCGCTCGGATGACGATGCCGCGGTCGTGGCCCCGGGCAACCCCAAGTCTGATTCTCAGGACGCACGACCGACAACAGACGGAAGCGAAATCGTAGCGCGACCCACTAAAGCTCAAAGTTCTATTCTGACGGGCTGATGGGAAGTAAGACTCTCCTGCACCGCTTCAATCGTCCTCGCCACCGCATAGGCGTCTTCCATTGTAACGCGCAGTTCCTCCTCTCCTCGCACCGCTTTCACAAAGTGGGCGATCTCCCGCTGATTCATCGGCGCGTAGCGAATAGGCGCCAACTGCGCAGACGACTTCCCCTGGGTCACGACCGGATAATTGTGATAGTCGGTACGCAGGCAACCCTCCTCCCCCACCACCTCCAAGTCGAAGAACGGGTATTCCCAACTGATCGAAGTGCAGACGTGTACGCTTCCCAGCGAACCGTCGCCGAACCGGACTAGCGCCTTTACGTTGTCCCAGCTCTCGATCTCGCCTTTGTGCATGAAGTTCTCGCCATAGGCAAAGACCTCCTCCGGTTCCGTGCCCAGAACCCAGCGCACGATATCGAACCCATACGTGCCAAATTCACCAAGCGGTCCACCGCTCCTGGCCGTGTCCCGCTGCCACTGCGGGCTCGTCATCGCCGCATGATTGACAAAGACCCGGGCCGTGAGCGGCCTGCCGACATCTCCCGCACGCACACGGCGCACCGCCTCGATCAGGCCGTCCTCAAATCGTGAAGGTACACCCGGCAATACCATTCGCCCGTTGCTCTGGGCAACCTGCATGGCCTGCCGCACCTCATCGGCGATGAAGCTGAACGGCTTGCAAGCAAAGACATGTGCGCCCGCTTCAAGCGCCTGGCAGCTGTTTTCGCAATGTTCTCCGATCTCGCTCGCCACCACCACGAAGTCAAGATCGTGGTCGAGCAGGTCGGCGGCATCATGGTAGAGGACAGTCTCGAACTTGGCCGCAAACTCCTCCGCGCCCATGCCGATGCAGTCCAGAACGTAGTCCCGGCTTTTGCCAAGATCGCAAACGCCAACCAACTCAACATCCTTCATCGCCACCAGTTCCGTCGCAAACAGATTGGCATACCAGCCCTGTGACAAGCCGATCAACCCGCAGGTCAGTTTCCCTTGCATTAGCGTTTACCCCCTCTCTACCTGGGCAGCAGCAAGTGGCCAGAAGCCATAAGATATTCGTATCTTCGTCAGATGCGTTGCATCCAGCCTACCTGAAGTTGGCAAAACCGTCGGGCGTCTTTACGTCGATTACCGTAATGGTCTCGGCTTCCAGCGCCGCCTTCAACGCCTGAACCAACTCTGGCAACGACGCGACCTGCACGCCGCGGGCGCCGTAGGCCTCAGCCAACCTGGAGAAATCCGGGTTACGCAGGTCGCTGGCAATGTAGCGCCCGTTGCCTCGGTTCTTCTGGTAGTAGCGCAATAGCCCCCAGGCGCTGTCATTGAAAACGAGGACGACCGGTCGCAGCCCATACTGCACGCAACTGCCCAATTCCTGGATATTGAACTGAAATCCGCCGTCGCCGGTGATACATATAACCTGTCGGTCTGGTATGCCCGCCTTGGCGCCGGCCGCGGCCGGCAATCCAAACCCCAAGCCGCCCCACGCAGGCGCGACATAGCTCCGCTGCTCGTAAATCTCCAAACAGTAGTTGGCCCCGCGGTGGTTGCAGATCCCGACATCGCCGACAAATACCGCGTCCCGGGCCGCCACCGCCCGGATAGCCTCCATGATCTTCGTCTCGTTTGGCATGGTCTGCCGTTTGTACTCCCGGATTCTCTCCCGGACCTCCCTGATCTCGCCGGCGAAACTAGCCTCCAACCCGTCAGCGGCGTCGCCGGGACCAGTCCCGTCCGCCAGCACTGTATTGAGTTGCTCCAGCACCATTCTCGCGTCACCGACCAGACGTACCTCAGCGGCATACCATTTGCCTATCGGCTCGCAGTCAATGTCCAGATGAATCAAGTGGGGTGGCTGACAGAGTCCCTGCGACTTTGCTCTGAAGTAGGAAAGGCTGGAGCCGACGACCAGAAGAACGTCCAAACTATCGGCGAAAGTCTGGCGCGGATCTTCAAGCCCCCCAGGTGGGAAATTGTACTCGCCGCCATACATGCCCAGGCTCAGCGGGTGATCTTCAGCGATCGCGCCCTTGCCGTTGGCCGTGGTGAATACCGGAATGCCAAGACTCTCCACCAGGCGCGTAAGCTCCCGGCCCGCTCCGGAGCGGTGTACGCCCGTCCCCGCCAGCACGCCCACCCGTCTGCCTGCCAACAAAATGCCCGCAGCCGTCTCGACCGCGGCCGGATCTGCCGCCGGCGCCACAGTCCGGACCGGCTCCGGTATGCGCATGTCCGCTTCCTGACCTTGTATATCTGCCGGTATCTCTATCGCTATCGGGCGCGGGCGCCGGCTGTGGAACCGCTCAAACGCCTCCCTGATCCGCTCCGGTGTCTCCTGCGGTCGACCGATATGGACACTGTCCTGGGTCAACGTCGAGAGCATGCCCAGCTGGTCCTTGGTCTCGTGCATTGTGCCCAGACCGCGCTCGTACAACGGCTCTTCGGCCGTGCTCGTGATGGTCAGAACTGCTGAAGATGCAGAATATGCCTCCCCGATGCCACCCATGGAGTTGGCCGCGCCCGGCCCCGTACTTGTCAGACAAATGCCTGGCTTGCCCGTCACCCTGGCGTACCCGTCCGCCATCATCGCCGCCGCCTGTTCATGGCGGGCGCTGATGAAGCGGATGGCGTCCTGGTGGTCGTAGAGCGCGTCGAAAATCTCCATCGTGTGGCTCGAGATAATCCCGAAAATCGTGTCCACGTCCTGCGCCCGCAGCGACTGGATCAGTGCCTGTGCCGCCGACATCCTTGCCATCGGTCTGTCTCCACATGGGAAGAAGAAGAATGGAGGAAGGAGGAAGGAGGAGAGAGAAAAGACCTCACTCTACTGCCCGCGACATTCCCTGATTCTGGCGCACGAATATCACAGGCTATCGCGCATAACTACCCGCGTTACAGTCCAAACGCTCAATGCGGCGCCACCCGAAACTGCTCCACTACCTCTTCATTCAGGGCAAAGCCCAGCCCCGGCCGCTTGGGGACCTCGATCAGACCATCTTCGTCCACCTCGACCGCGGGCAGGAGCAACTCCGAGATAATCGGCGAATCAGGGAATGCGATCGGCATCTCGAAGTAGGGCATATTGGGCAACACCGCGGCCAGATGGATCTCCGCTGCGACCCCGACCATATGGCACCAGGCATGAGGCACGCATATCAGTCCACGGCGATAGGCAGCCTCGGCGATGCGAGTAATTTCCCGTATGCCCCCGGAGCGGACCGAACTGGGCTGAACCACGTCCACCCGCCCCTTCTCCATGATCTCCTCGAACTCGAATCGAGTCGTAAACCCCCAGTCGCCCACCGCGATACGCGTGTCCACGGCATCGGCCAGCCGGGCCAGACCGGCAAGGTTGTCAGCCGGCAGCGGCGCCTCGACAAAAAACGGTCTGAACTCTTCGATCGCCCGGATTGAGTCGAGCGCTTGCCCCACCTCAGACCAGCGGTTCTGCACGTCGATCAACAGATCACGCTCCTCGCCAATCGTCACGCGTGCCGCCCGCACGACTTCCACGTCCCGTTGTATGCTGACATGCGAAAAGCCGCCCGGCCACTCCTCCAGTTTCATCGCCCGAAAGCCGCGTTCCCTGGCCAGTGTAAAACGTTCGACAATCTCGCCCACGTCTTCCCCCGGCGGGTATACCGTGGCGTACGGTCTCACCTTCTCCTTGATCTCGCTCGATTCCGTCACCGTGCAGCAAGCCTGCCAGATCAGTTCACACACAGGCTTGCCAAGCGCCTGGCCCGCAATGTCCCACAGCGCCGTCTCCACCGCGCCGATCGCGGCAATGGTGACACCGCGCCGGCCAAACAGCCCTGTAGCTGCATACATCTTCTGCCACAGGCGCTCCACTTGCAGCGGGTCTTCCCCGCGCAATAACTCCTCCAGCCCGCCGTCACAGCGAATAATGGCCTCGATCACAAGCGACGGCGACTCCGCCTGTCCGATACCACTTATGCCCTCGTCGGTATGGACCCGCACCACCGTCTCCCACGCTTTACCCGGATCGACCAGGGCGATCGTCTCGATGGCTGTAATTCTCACGTTACGCAACTCCCTATTGTCAAATGAAACAGCCTACTGGTCATTCGCGAAAACGGAAGGAAAAGAGGTCTGCATCTCTCAGCACAAACCGCAGGCGAAGCGGTGTCCCGGCCAAGCCGCTCAACTCCCGGCCGTCCTTCCAACGCACCACCCGCTCCAGATCGTCGCCCAACAGGTCAACACAGTCCTCGAGGCTGAACCCCTCGACCGGAGTGTTCATCTGATCGCGTAGCACCTCAACGCGGATGCTGCCGGCCGCAGAGGCCGAGAAGTTGAGGACCAGCTCGCGGCCAGCGAAGATGAGCGGCTTCGTGACCAGTTCCCCGCCGCTCAGGGGCGCCTGCACCGAAGCGAAACCATCCACCCGCAGTGTGTAGCGCCATAATGTACTTACCCCGTCCCTCCAATAGCCTTCCCGCACATAAAATGACAACTCCCCCGGCGCACCGGCAAAAGCCGATGGCGTCGTCACGATCCCCCAGTTCTGAAAGTTGTCTCCATAAGTCCAATTGTCGAGCGGCCGCAGGCCCGGCCGGATAAAGGACTCCGGCCACAAGTAGAAACTGTAGCCATCGCGACTGCTCATGAACATGCCGTCAGTCAACGCGGTGCCGTAGCGTTCGCTGATCCCGGCGCGCATGCGTCGATGCTCTAACTCCGGCAACGCCTCCAAAGACTCCGACCACGGACGTTCGACATACCGGGTCGGAAAGCCCACAAAGAGATGCGGTGCCCGGTAGTAAGGCGTTATCTGATTGGTGTAAAGCTCGTCTGGTCGGCCCTCGCTGTAATTGACATAAACCGATGGCGTCCAGTGAACAAAATCGGACGAAGTGGCAGTGAGAATGTCGCGCCCGTAGCGAGACCCGCGCAAGCTGCCCCCATCCCCGTCCTGCTGCCTGTCGGCGTCCGAAGGCTTGTGCGCCTCTACTCTTTGGACACCTGAACTTGCCTGAACCGGGTGGGAACTATAAGGTTCCTCGCCGGTCTGCGGCAGCCGGAACTCGTTGCGATGGTACGCCCGGTACTCGCCGCGCTCCCCGTCCCAGAACGCCAGATTCTGCGTGTCCAGCAGTCCTTCTGTAATGACCGGCCCGTCGCTCATCTCCGACCAGCGGATGCCGTCAGGCGACCCATACGCCCACAGCCCTCTTGCCTCACCCCGCTGCATGAGAACAAATGACTTGTAACGCGCTTCAGCCGCGCAGGCAGGATTACCATCTTTGAACGGAGAAAACATGCTGTTCAGAATGTTCCCACCGTCCATGACGATATTGTTTTTTCTGGAGCCGTCAAACTCGACCAGGCCCAACTCCGGTCTCTCCCAATCGATGCCATCGGCGCTCTCGGCATAGCAGATGTACTTGCCGCGGGGAGAGCTGAGTCCGGTGTTGCTGTACTCGAAATTCTGCCCCCTATAGTACATGCGATAGCGGTCGCCATCCTCGAAGACGGTAAAGCCCCCGCAGGCGTTACCCTCCCAAGGCGCGTCCAACCGCAGCGCAATTTCCTGGGGGACCGGTCTGTTCAGGCGGCGTTGCGCCCCACCGCTTAACCGCGCCACCAAATGGTCATCCGCCATCAACTCCAGGCGGGAGCCGATATCGATCGGAATCGAGCCTCTATTCATGTTGGTCATAGTTTCTCCGGATTATTTGTGACAGGTCAGTTCGTGACGAACTGAAACGCGTACAGATCTGCGTCGCGCAGTACGAAGCGCAAACGGATGGGGACTCCTTCCAAATGGCTCAAGTCGCAACCGCCGGACCAGCGCACTATACGTTCGAGGTCGTCGCCGAGCAATTCGATGCAGTCGTCGAGGCTGAACCCCTCAATCGGTGTGTTCATCTGGTCACGCAGTATTTCCACCTGAACACTGCCGGCCGCGGAGGCGGAGAAGTTGATTCGCAAGCGGCTGCCCGCAAAGATCAGCGGCTTTGTGACCAACTCGCCTCCGCTCAGCGGTGCCTGTACCGACGCGAAACCATCGACGCGCAGCGTGTAGCGCCGCAGGTTCATGCTCTCGCCCCGCCAGTACCCCTCCGTCACGTAGATCGACAGTTCATCCGGCGCGCCGTCAAACAGAGAGGGCGTTGGCACTATGCCCCAGCTGGTAAAGCCGTCCCCGTAAACCCAGTTGTCCTCTGGTCGCAGACCCGGTCGGATAAACGACTCCGGCCACAGGTTGAATGTGTGGCCGTCGCGACTGCTCATGAACATGGCGTCGGTCAGAGCGCTACCGTAGCGTTCGCTCACACCGGCCCGCAAGCGGCGCTCGGCCACTTCGGGCAGATCTTCCACAGCCTGAGACCAGCCGTGGTCAACGTATCGGGTCGGCAGCCCAACGAAGATGTGCGGCGCGCGGAAATAGGGCACAATGGCGTTATTGTATATCTCATCGGTGCGGCCCTGCGCGTAGTCCACATAGTCCGGCTCGCTCCAGTTGATAAAGTCGCTCGACGTCGCCGTGCGCAGATCGCGGCCATGCCGGGAGCCGCGCACCCCTGAGCCCTTTGCGCCTGGCCGTAAATGGGCGCCATACGGCTCCTCTCCTGTCCTCGCGATACGAAACTCGTTGCGGTGGTAGTCGCGGTACTCCTCGCGCACCGTATCCCAAAAGGCCAGGTTCTGCGAGTCAAGCAGGCCATCGGCAATGACCGGCTTGTCGCACATCGCCCTCCAATAAATCCCGTCGGCCGACTTCAGAGGATGCAGACCATCCGGCACCTCCGCGCTGTGCCCTGGACGCGGCGCCGATCCATCCAGGCGCGGAATCCGAACCGCCCACGCCTTGTACCGGGCGTCAACTTCCGCAGCCGGGTTCGCATCCTTGAACGGCGCAAACGCACGCACCGGACAGGCGCTTTCCTCACTACTCAGAATGATATTGTTTCTGCTCGAACCATCAAACTCGACCAGCCCAAGCTCCGGCCTAACCCAACTGATCCCATCGCTGCTTTCGGCATAGCAGACGAAGTCCGGGTGGGGCGCCTCATTTAGCCCCGCCTCCGTGGTAACGAACTGGCGGCCGAGGTAATACATACGGTAGATGTCGCCGTCCCGGAAGACCGCGAACGATGTGCAGGCGTTCCCCTCCCACGGTCTGTCGGTCACCAGCGCCACCTCGCGGGGCACAGGTCGGTTCAGGCGCAATGCCGCGCCTCCGCTCAACCGCGCGATCAGATATTCGTCTACCATCAACTCCAGGCGAGAGCCGAGGTCAATCGGTGTGCCGCCGTCGGGTCGAAGCTGGTTCATCCTGTTCATTCCTTCCTTCTGGCGAACCGCCCAAGATCAAGTCATTTCCCAAATGGCCCGCCTGCCGTTGGTTGACTCTTCCCCACTTTCCTGCCAGCGAAAGTTCATCTATCTGCCAGCAACAATCTCGAACTTGCCCATCGCCAGTTTTCCCTGGACCTCTCGGCTGAATCCGACAAAAGAAAAACCATAACTATGTACTTCCCCCAGCACATCGTCGAGCCGCGGCCCGCCCTGCCCATAGCTGCGTCGCTGGAACTCCTCGCTGCTGTAGCTGCGATGCCACCGCGATTCGTCGTTCTCCAGCACAAACCGGTTCGGCTCCGGCGCCCAGTTCCCGTCCGCGATCGGAATCTCGTGCCCGGTAAAATGCCAGCGGACACCAGGAGAATGCACCCAGAAGTAGCAAGTCGCTCCATACAGTCGCAAGTCATCGCCTCTCAGATATACCGACACCTCTGCCTGCCGCAGATCTATCGGACCCAGCCCCACCCAATTCCGATAGTGAATCAGCGCCAAAATCGAAATAGGCCTCTCCGGCACATCCGTACTCCAGCGCGACTGATCGGCCCATATGAACCCGGAGCCGTCGACGCCCCCTTCTCTCTGCCACGTTGCCAGCACAAAAATGCCCGCGCCCGTCACGATCTCGCCGTGGTAATCATACGAGTGCCACCCTTCCGGCCCTACGTCGAAGCTGTTACGTATCATAGTCTGCTTCTCCAGGTCATCCTTCCAGCGCGGTTGCCATGTCTTGGTTACTGTCCGTTTACGAAGGAACGAGAGTCAGGAGTCTCGTAGAGGGAATTGGGGGCGTCCTGGCGCAACCACAGGGGACGGACGTTGATCCCTGTGTCCTTTCCAGAGAGAACTGTGTAATCCACTGCCGCCTCTCCATAGGCGCGCTATCGGTGAGATTCCGCTGGGTTGTGATTATACAGGCTGAAGAACCTGTGTCAATGCCCAGAATCCGCAGTGTGCATCCCCAATTATTGTCCCTCCGCCAACTGCCCTTTCTATGGACGCAAAAAGGTTCTGCTGAACAGGCATCAATCGATCGCCTGCAATCCTGCAAATCTTTAATCCTGATTGTCCTGATTAAGACAATGTCCATCCAAAAGTCTGTTACGGACCCAATCCGCATCCTGATCGGGCGCCAGCCAGCAGGAACCCTCTCAGGAGCAATGCCGATGAAATATAGCCTGAAGACAAACAAAAAACGTCCCCCCCGTCATCTGAACTCCACGAGAGGGACGCTTCCTGTCAGTTTTCTATGCTATACGTGTGTCGGAACCGTTTTCCAGTTCGACCTTACATGGCATAGAGTTTCATTTGAGGGACTATACCCCCTCTGTAGGCAAGCGTATCAAGAAGCTTCTTCGCCTACCAGATGATAGGCGCCAACACCATGCTCGGAGAGGTCCAGACCCGCCTGCTCCTCTTCCGGTGACACGCGCAGCACGCCCACCTTCTTGATGATGGTGAAGAGAATGAAGGAGGCAACGAACGCCCACACCGGAATCGCGATCGAACCAACGACCTGCGCAAGAAAGGGATGCCCTCCGAAGATACCGGTGGCAATACCGCCCCAGATGCCGCACAGTCCATGCACCGGCCACGCGCCAACCGCGTCGTCAACTTTGAGCTTCTCCAGCCCCTCCATGCCAACGCAAACCAGCACGCCGGCCACCGCGCCAATGATCAGGCCCTCAACGTTGTTGACTGAATCACAGTTTGCAGTGATGCCGACCAAACCGCCCAGCGCACCGTTCAATGTATAGCTCAGATTCGGCTTGCCCGTCTTTACCCAACCGTAGATCATCGCCAACAACGTTCCCGCCGCCGCCGCCAAAGTCGTGTTGGTGGCGATCAGCATGACGGCGTTCGTATTGACCGCGCCCGTGAAGGCAAGCTGGCTGCCCGGATTGAAGCCGTACCAGCCAATCCACAGGATGAACACCCCCAGCGCAGCCAACGCCATGTTGCTAGGTGGCAGCGGATTTGTCGAACCGCCGCCGAAGCGTCCGATACGCGGACCGAGAACTATGACCGCCGCCAGGCCCGCGAAACCGCCCACTGCATGAACAACCAGTGACCCGGCAAAGTCATAGAAGCCCATCGCGTCCAACCAGCCCCCACCCCATTTCCAGTAGCCGCTCACAGGATAGATAATGGCGGTGACGACGATGCTGTAGATCAGGTAGCCGGATATCTTCATGCGGCCGGCCACCGCACCGGAGACGATCGTGGCTGCCGTCGCCGCAAAGGCCACCTGGAACAGAAAGTCAACCTGGGGGTTCAGGTTGCCCGCCATCGCTTTCGGCAGCGTGGAGGAGATCCCGAAACCGCCAAAGCCGAGCCACCCTCCAAGTAACGGCGCACCGTACATAATGCCGTAGCCAATCAGAAAATAGAAGAAAACACCACTCGCCAGATCGATGATGTTCTTGAACATAATGTTCACGGTATTCTTGGCCGAATTGAAACCCGCCTCGACCATAGCAAAGCCGGCCTGCATGAACAGCACCAGCACTGCAGAGACAAACAGAATCAAGTTGTCTACTGAATAAGCAACTTCATCCGTCGACATGGGCGCCGCATCTTGGGCGAATGCAGATGGGGCAAAGATGAGCAGCCCAAGAACGGCGAGGGGTATCGCCCGCAACTTCGAGCCATGTGTCACAGCACGTACAAGCATTGACATCGAAAAGTTCTCCTTCCTCAAGTGAGAGCTGAATTTAAACTGCCCATCTTCTCCACTTATGCTGTGCGGCGATCGCTTCCCTGGGTTTGATCGCCGCCCGCGCACATCGTGGCGCAGATGAGCCAAACGAAACATACTGGCCTGTGCTTCCTCCTACGTTGATTCGCACTGCATTGCTCTCTCAGAGCGCACGCCGGCGCATCAGACATTTCACAAGCCAGCGATTACGAGCAAGGATACCCGATCGTTGGACAGAATCCACTGCCCATCCTGCATGAATTTGAAAAGGTGTTTTTGTGCATATTGCACATAAGAGAATTGCATCTGTGATATGGCGCTACCTATTGGCCGGTCAGTATCCATTTCAATACCGCAAGCGACGATTATGAAGACCAGGAATCTGGGAACTTTGCGCATCGGCACCTCGTCTTGGAGCTTTCCCGACTGGCGCGGCGTCTTCTATCCTCCCCAAACTCCTGCCGACCAACAACTTGGCCATTACGCCGCAAAGTTCAACAGTGTCGAAGTCAACACCAGCTTCTACGCCCTGCCCGCACCCAAGACATTGCTGCGCTGGCTCGAGTGCGTACCAGCAGAGTTCACATTTTCCCTGAAAGCACCCAGGGAAATCACCCATGAAAAGAGGCTCGTGAATGTGGACCAGTTAACGACGGCCTATCTGGATGTCGTGCGTTCCCTCGGCCCCGTCGCCGCCCCCGGCCTCATCCAGTTCCCCGCTACCTGTACCCGCATCAACGCCGGCCGCCGTCTGGCCAACTTCGTCGACAACCTGGCAACCTTGGCCCCCGATGTTCCCCTGTCCGTCGAAGTCCGCGCCTTCGATCTCATGACGACCGCTTTTGCCCGCTTCCTGATGGAGAGGCGGATCGGCTTCGTTGTAGTCGAACGCACAGGGCAGCCGGATACCTATGCCATCTGGCAGGAAGCCGCCGCAAGCGTCGGCTCGCGTCTTCCCCTCCATATCCGCCTCATCGGCCACGACCGCGACCCCCTGCCCGACGACAAAACCATCCGGCGCCCGCAAGACCAGCTGCTGGACAAGTGGGCCAAGCGCATCGCCGATCTGCTCCTCAATGGCACAAACGTGTTCTGCTACGTCCACAACCCTTTCGAAGGCCACGCCCCGGAGTCCGTCCGCCGCTTGCGTTCTCGCGTCGGCCAACTATTCCCTCTCCCTGACTGGAATCCCGAAATCGTACCGCCGGCCGAGGAGGAGGATAGCGGACAACTGGCACTGTTCTGATTTCCTCTGTTTAGTTAACCTTGCTTAAAAAGGCAGTTAACCCCGCTTTCGTTTTTCTATTCACCCCTGCAGCGCTAAATTTCTTCAATAATCAGCCCCACAGCCTGATCTGCGGTGCTATAATATTTTTCATTGTCCATCACCCACTGTCTGTCAAAAAAGCGATTCAGGGGATCGAAATGGAGACTCTCGATATTTTACAACTTGTCCTCCTGCTGGCTCTGCTCGTAGCGGTCGCGATCCTGCTTTTCAGCCTCCGCGCCTGGCGTCATTTGCACGACAAACGCGATGAGGATGAAGCAACCAAAAAGAATGAGTTGCGTTTGGGCCGCGACCGCGTCTCCGGCCACTCGCGCAACGCCCTGAGTCGGCAACTTTCCAGGCGCATGGCGAGTGGATAAAAAAAGGCCGGCCCACTTGGGGCCGACCTCTAGGGTAGTCCAACACAAAACATTGACTGCGTGACGGCTGTTGCCGCAACCGTCACCCTGATTTCGCGCTGGACCGGTCTCCAGTATAGCACCCTGCGTGGCCGCGACCAATGTCGGCTGGGATGGGCGCCGGTTCAGTCGCATGCAATTTCTGTAGAGTAACGTCGGCGTCCGCCATGTTCCGCTGAACCGCGCACGTCAATCGAACATGTCAGCCGTTGGCCGCAGTATAGGGATCACTTAACCAAACCATACAGGAGACTATTTCCAAATGCTTCAGCGAACACTCTCGTCACGCCTCTTTCGAGCAAAAGCGCATCTCACATCGGCCATCTGCATAGTTCTGATTCTGGCGGTAACCGCCTGCACCGTGCAAACAGCTCCGGCCGCCCCACAAAGCTCGTCCGGCCCCGCAGAGTCGGCACCAGCTGTGGACCTGAATGCTGTCAAAGAATACGCATTGGAGAATGCCTCTCTGATGCAGGCCGCCACCGCAAGCCTGGCTGACGTGGCGCAAGACTACTATGACCGCGTCCAGCAGGTGCGCGAGGATAATCCCGATTCCGATCCCTACGAACAGCTTTGGGCCGATAGCCAGGAAGAGATAAATGCTCTTGTCGTTCAGGCGCGAGATCTTTGGCTTGAGGCCAGCACCTACTACGAACTGGACGAAGGCATCGTCGCCGGT
Source organism: Caldilineaceae bacterium (assembly GCA_965221345.1). Classification (GTDB taxonomy): domain Bacteria; phylum Chloroflexota; class Anaerolineae; order Caldilineales; family Caldilineaceae; genus Bin5. Next base: position 176,249 of record CBDCSD010000002.1, on the reverse strand, counting down.
GTCCCCTCCCTGGCCCATTACGATGTCTGGATCGACGCCGGCCCGCCTGCAGCCGAGGCGCCCGATGAGGCTCTGGAATGGCAACTCGAGCTGCCCGACGGCCGTGTACTCGATTCCCCGGGCAACTTTTTCCATAATCTGCTGGAACCAACCCTCTGGGGCACAATCGACGAATTCACCGGCCTGCCGGTCGATATGGACGGCGATGGCAATATCAGCGTGGGCGAAGCCCTGCCCGAAGCCGCAATCCTTTTGGGCGCCACCCAGGGATTGAACGAGGCGACTATCGAAATGCAGTCGGCCATCGAGGCGTGGGACCCGACGCTTGAGGACGCCCTGACCGCCCTTGTCACCATGATCCCAACCATGAACGAGTACTTCGGGCAGTGGAAGGAATCGGTCTATGTCACCGGCAGCGACAGCGGGCAGCAAAGTTTCATAGCTGTCAGCCGCCTCCTCGACATCAAGGGCATTCTCGCCGGTCTGAGCTTCACCTACGACAATATTGCAGTCCTGGTGTCCGATTCCGACTCTCAGCTTGATCAGCAGATCCGAAATGACTTCGATACGCTGATCGCCTACGTTGACGATCTCTTCTCTCAGGAACAGGAAGGCGTGCAGTTCAGCCCCGAAGAGGCCGATCTCTTCGGTACCGAGGCCCAGGATCTGGCAACCGCCTTAGCTGCGCTGGTGGCCCAGGCCGCTGCAGACCTGAATATCACTCTCGATCTGGCCTGATCGATTCGCTAGCTGCGCCCTATCTTGGCAACCATGTAGTGAGTAACTCGGTGAAGGAAGACAGCCGTGAATAGCTCTAACGAGCCGGCGGCCAAGCCGGGACGCCACGCAATTCACTGTCTGGTCTGCATTGCACTTCTTGTTGGCAGGGCAATCCTGATGGCGGAGACGACGCATGCGCAACCGGCGCCCAAAGTCAATCTGCTCTCCGCTCCCGCCCCGGCCGGACAGGACAACGCCCAGGCCCAACTGTGGCAGGTGGCCGAGCAACTTCGCAGCTACACTTTCGAGGCCCAACGCGCACTTTACGAGGCAGAGCGCGCTGAGCAAGAGGAAACAAAAAGGACTCTCGCCGCCCAGGCTGTAGCAAATGTCGAATCTGCATCCGAGAGTTATGCCGACGGTCTCCAGTCTCCTCTGGCCGTCTTGGCCCCCGCTGCCGACGCCTGGATTCAAGAGGCGTTAGCTGACGCGCTCCAAGCCGCGCAGGACAAAGACGGCCCTGCCCTGTCTGCCGCCCGCGGCCGCTTTTGGACCGGTCTCCTCTGGGGCGCCCAAACCGCCGCGCTCGCTTCCCTGCAATCCGAAGACGGCGCGCGCGCAGCAGATTGGCTTCGTCTGCGCGAATTCCGTCGCGCTACCAAAGTGAGTATGATCGATAATTTGGCCCGTCAGACCGTAAACGCTTACCTCGGTGGACAGACCAATCAGGCGACAACCCTCGCCGTGGTGGGCGACGACCTGCGGGATACCTACTTCTTCCGTCTCCGTGAGGCACTGAACAATCTCGAAGAAGCGACCCAAAAGGGTTATCCGACACGCTCCGCCGTATGGACAGGTCAATTGCAGGGCTACTTCGCCATCCTGCGTGACGATTTTGTCGCCAAAGAGGGGCAGACCGCCGCCTCCGCCGTCGAGAGTGCCTTGGGCAACCTCGAACAAGATGTCCTGGCCGGAAATCTTTCCCAAACGGCCGTCGCCGTCGCCGAAGTGCGTAGTCTCATAGCCTCATACCAACCCGTGGACCTTTCGCCTAAAGAATTCGCCCGCCGCAGTCAACTGCTATACCTCTTTATCGACCTGGTCTACATTGAGTACCGCGACGGCGTTCGCAACGGCCAGATCACCATCGAAACCGAGTACAGAGAGGCGCTCACTTTTCGTGACCAGGCTGAAGTGTTCCTGGCCGAACTCTACCCCCGCATCTCCGCCGCCGACCCCAGCGCGGCCGAGCGTCTCATCGTCCTGCTTCAGGAAATGAAACAGTCGCTCGACCAGCTCGATGAAAGACAGCTCGTGCGTTCACAAGTGGAAGAAGCACTTAAGCTCACGGAACAAGCACTGGGCGAAGCGGTTCGCGACAACAGTGGCGAGGGCATATTTAACGTAGTCGAAGCCCTGCTGAACGAAATGGAGCAGCAGGTAGGGCGCGGAGAGTATGAACTGGCCGAAAGCAGTCGCATCCAGGCCTATGCTCTCTTCGACGCAGGTCCGGAGTTGCGGCTGATGGCTTTCTCACCAGACTTGGTAGCCCGTCTCGACGGCCTTTTCTGGCACGGCTATCAAGGACAACCGGGGCTCTCCCTGGCTGTAGCCCAGAGCCGCGCCCCTGGCCATCATTACCAATTCCGCCGTCATCGTCTTCCGCGAAGGACTCGAAGCCATCGTCATCCTCGCCGCTCTCATGGCCAGCATGGTGGGCGCGTACGCCGCATTCCGACGCTCGATGCTTGTCGGTGTCCTATTGGCGACGGTCGCCACCGTGATCACCTGGTGGATCGCCCAACGCCTCATGCTCGCCTTCAGCAGCTTCGGTGAGCGCCTGGAAGCCGTTGTCTCTCTAATTGCCGTGGGTGTCCTTCTCCTTATCACCAACTGGTTCTTTCATCGAGTCTACTGGAAGGACTGGCTCGCAGGTTTCCATCAACGCAAAAAGTCGCTGTTGGGTGGCGCGGCAGACAGTCTGTTATCGGCCCAGGCCCTTGGCTTTATCGCCCTCGGCTTCACCAGTGTCTACCGCGAGGGCTTCGAGACGGTACTGTTCTTGCAGGCGCTCGTGCTGGACGCAGGTCCGGCTGTCGTAATGCAAGGTGTCCTTCTCGGCCTCCTCGGAACGGCCGGTGTCGGCGTATTTACCTTCCACCTCCAGACACGCCTGCCCTACAAACGGATGCTGGTGATTACAGGCGTCCTCATCGGCGGAGTCCTGCTGGTAATGGTGGGCAACACAATTCACACAATGCAGGCCGTTGGTTGGCTGCCGATTTCACCCGTCGGTTCCCTCAGCCTGCCCTATTGGATGGGCCTTTGGCTTGGTATCTTCCCGACCTGGGAGACCATCTGCGGCCAAAGCGCAGCGGCCCTGTTCGTTACTGGCAGCTACTTTTTGGCTGAACATCAGCAGAAGCAGCGTGTCCGCGGCAGAGAACGGAACAGAGCAACCGTGATGACCGAACCAACCACAGAGAAACTGTAAACGGCGGCTCACAAGCTGCCCAGGTTGAGTTGTGGGCCGCACGCAAGCCGGTTCATCTTTTGAGCCCAGACCGCTGAAAAACCAGGTTGGTAGGAGAAAAGGTCCAATGTGTCAGCATGTTCTCATCTTAGCGGAACGTAATTCCCAACAGTACATCAGCCAGTGCGAACATGGAACGGTCCATCTGCTCTGGGATGGGGTGGGCCTACACCTGCCTGCCGAGGCCTTTAATCGCCTCGCAGTCCACGTCCAGCATACACGGGCTATGCTGCAGGATAACGGCGAGTCGTTGATCCATGGCCACTGCCGTCTGAGCGTCGGCAAACTTTCCGTCATCCTGCCTGTACAGGAGTTTCTAACACTAGTTGAGATGGTCGAAGAAGCCTTGCCCGCCGCACCAGCCTAGACCGCCAATCTCAAACTGACCGGACAGGGACAGACGAACCAATTACGTCTCTTTGCGCCGCACCAGCGTCCTGGTACAGGAGGAAAAGCCTGGCAACGAAATGGCTCGCTTTCCCGTTTCCTCAGTTGTCGGTTACAGCTAGGTCGGTTGAGCCAGGTTGGCCGCCGACAAATTACTTAGCCGGTGCCCGTTTTCCTAACTTCCTTGCTCCAAACCACCTTCAGCATGATGATGCCTCTGATAACGCGTGTAAGGGAACGGGTGTTTATTTTCACCTTGCTCTGGATAGGGTTTGTCCTTGCTATCAGTTTCATGGAGACCCCGCTCAAATTTCAGGCGCCTTCGTTAACATTGCCAGTCGCACTGGAAATTGGCCATCTCGTCTTTCACGCTCTGAACGCCACCGAAATTGGCCTGGCCTCCGTCATTTTGGCTATTACGCTGAAGGCAAATTGTTCACGGCATATACGTCGAATTACTGTCCTAGCCGGCCTGCTGCTTGCTACGCAGACCGTCCTGCTCCATACCGTGCTGGATGCACGTACCCTTGCCATCATTCACGGCACAGAGGTCCCGGAGCCGTCCTATCACCCGGCCTATATCACTCTGGAGGGCGTCAAGCTGCTGCTCCTCCTTTACTTGGCCCACCTGCAGCTTCAGGAGTACGACGCCAACATCACTAAAGCCGCCCAGACCGCGCCTGATTCGGCCTAGGGTTGACCTTTTTCCTTAACATCTCCCTGCACGCGCCAGGCGCACGTCAAACATGACAGTATCGGTTTCGAACATTCCTGGCCGAGAGCGGTACCTGAATTTGGTCAAAACTGCTGGGATGGTGCAACATTGTGCTGCAAATGGATGTCGCGCCGCCTGTTTCGCTCACTGCTGCGCCGAACTGAGGTTCTCCTATGGGTCACGACCATAGCCGCCATCACGAACACAGCCATGAAAATGGCCGAGATCATATCTATGAACACGACCATGACCACGGCCATGGCGCGCATCTGCATCACCATCATCACGGCGATTCGGCCAATCTTCGTACAGCGTTCTTCCTCAATCTTGGCTTCACAGTCGTAGAAATCATTGGCGCGTACCTGACAAATAGCGTTGCCATCCTGTCCGATGCGTTACACGACTTCGGCGACTCGATCGCGCTGGGCATGGCCTGGGGCCTGGAGAAGCATGCTGCCAAAGAGGCGCCAGCACGCTATTCCTACGGGTATGGCCGCCTTTCCTTGCTCGCTGCCTTTATCAATGCCGCTGTCCTCATAGCCGGTGGGCTTTTCGTTCTGGCCGAAGTGATCCCGCGGCTGCTCAACCCGGAAGCCACCAACGCACCAGGTATGATTCTGCTGGCCCTCGGCGGGATTGCCGTCAATGGCGTAGCCGTATGGCGCCTGCGAGGCGGCGCCAGCATGAATGCCAAAGTCGCAATGTGGCATCTGCTTGAAGACGTACTCGGCTGGGTCGCCGTCCTGATTGTCGGGATTACACTGCTCTTCATCGATCTGTACATCCTGGATTCTATTTTGTCACTCCTCATCACAATCTATATTCTCTACAATGTGCTGGGGCACCTGAAAAAGACGGCAGAACTATTCTTGCAGGCGGCTCCTGAAGGAGTGGACCCGTCGCACCTGGCAGAGCGCCTGCGCAACATCAACGCCGTAGAAGATTGTCACCATACCCATCTCTGGTCGCTGGACGGCAACCATCACGTACTGTCTACCCATCTCGTCGTCGACCAATCAGCCGATCAATCCGAAATCCGTGAGATTAAACAACAGGCGCGCGAAGAGCTGGACGGGCTGCAGCTTTCCCACATCACAATCGAGATCGAATACCCGGGCGACTGCAGCATGGCGGAGACCCAGCTATAACAGATTGCCCCGCCACGCGTGCCAGGCCTTGCCCGGTTGCCCGTTGCCCAATCTTTCGGCTGCCGTCAATTGCCTGAGTTGCCGGCCTGCGCCAAGGACATATCGCCAATTGAGCGCGGGGCAGACGCCAGGAGAGCCTCCTGGCGAGTCGCGTAGCGGTTAGAACTCTAAACTTCCCGGTTCTTGGAATCTTCGTTCCTTGACCGCATGCAGAATTACAGCCGAAAGGAAACTGCGTATGTTTGTCGAGAAGGTGCAGAGCGCCCTCAATCAACAGATCAATATGGAGCTACAGGCGCATTATACCTACCTGGCTGCCGCCGATTACTTTGAGGGAATGGGCCTCAAAGGTTTTTCGCAATGGATCTTCAACCATGCGGAAGAAGAAATGGCACACGCAATGAAAATTTACCAGTTCATTCACAGCCGGCGGGGCCGTGTCGAGCTTTTCCCCGTCCCCGCACCGGAAGGGGGCTTCGGTTCCCCGCAGGAGGTGATGGAAAGCACGCTAAGGCAAGAGCAGAGGGTGACGGCTTCGATAGACCGCATTGTAAAATTGGCGCGCCTGGAAGGCGATTACGCCACCGACAGTTTTCTGCAGTGGTTTGTCGATGAACAGGTGGAGGAAGAAGAGCTTGTGGATGACCTTGTGCAGAAACTCCGCCTGATAGGCGAATTCAAGCCGGGGCTCTATCTGCTCGACCGTGAACTGGCAGGTGTCGGCACGCTGGAGGACTCTGCCGAAGGAGGGTAGATACCGCGTATAGGCCTGCCGGCCCATATCCCACTAAGAGCCTTCATCCACTGGTAAGGATAGGCCGGTTTGCTGGGTCTTCCCTTTGACAATCCCCCAACACCAACCAGTGGCGCCCTTGTCGCAGAACGCCTCCCACCGAATTGTGTGGGACCCGGATTTTCGCATTTGCCCCTGGGAACGCGGGCGGCTCACCCGCATCCGGGGCCAATGACCGGTTACTATAAAAAGATTGCCAGGATCTTGCAATGAACCAAACAGAATTTTCAGGCTTGACAGCCTCGCCCGTCAAGTGTATGATTGGCGTAGATGCACTCTCCCTGGGCGCAACCCGGCGCCAGACTCCAGTGGAGATCACACAGTCATCAAAGAGTTGGTAGAAGCGACAACGCAACTCAAGGAGCCCGCAGGGTCGTCAGATGAGTGGCCGACGCGGGGAGGTGCCCCCTGCCTTTTCCGACTTGTACAGGAATTGTTCTTGTGAGACGATAGAGTTGCAAATAGAAAATCAGCATCTCGGACTTGAATGAATAGTAGTCAATTCTGAGGCCGCCGATCCGCTTTTTTCAGATTTGCGCTTGATCTGTTCTTGTGAGACCATATAGCCCAAGGTCATCATTTAATTGTTTCTCTATCAATTTCTGATGAGATCAAGAGTGCAGTTCCCTTAAACCCAATTCTCTCAAGGAGCAACAGAACCATGAACAAACGAACCCCACTCTTAACACTCGTTGTACTGTCTCTGCTGCTGGTAGTGCTTAGTGCGTGTGCCGCAGCGCCCCAACCGCCTGCCCGAGATGTTGAGATCTCGCACGAAGCGGCCCTGGCGGCCCAAGATGCCCTGATGGGCGGAATTGTAATGGGCGAGGTGATGCTGAGCGAGTCTGAGTTCAGCAGCTATGTGACCAAGGCTCTCGAAGCCAACAGCGGTCCAAATCAGCCGATCGATTCCGTAATGGTCTGGATTGAGCCTGATGCACTGCACTTCCGCGTCACCCTGAAGGAAGGCGTTAGCATGATGGGCAATACGCTTGACCTCGTCGGCAACCTGATGGTCAGTGACGGGCATCTGATGGTAGATCTCCAGCAGGCCGGCGTCGGCGGTATGGCTGTAGGTGGAGGCATGCTCGCTCCAGTCGCTGCGCAGATCAACGCAGTCTTGGCCCAGAATATCATGCTCCCTGGCAACGTCATGGTTTCGCAGGATTCTGGTTCCCTTATGATCAGCATGAACTAAGCTTTGCAGTTAGGTGCGCAACCGCCGACGCTGCCTGACTTCCTCTAGAGGCAAGCGGACGTCGACGGTTTGCGCCCAACTGTGTGGTGCGTGAGTTGCTTTGTTTCAGGTCCCGAATGCCGCCAACTCTTCTGTGCCGCCATGTGGTATAGGGCTCCTTTTTCCGGCCGGCGACTTGGAACAACCGAATCTCGCGACTGCTGAACGCCATAAGAAATTGTCCAAATGATCAGACTGGCTGTTCCAGTTGGTCTGAACACTTGGACAGTTTTTTTGTTAGCAGAGGCTGTGAAAAAATTCTTTCCGCGCCTTGTCCCCTCGCACCGACATCAACTGCGAATACCTCCCCGCACACCGACCCGATACACCGCCGCCCCTTCGCTCCCCTTCTTTCTTCAGCTTCGTCGTGGTCCCCTCACCCGTTGAAAACCGTTTTCGTTATGCTGGACAATAAACATAGGCAGACCGTAGCCCCAGCGTAGGCTGGAAACCTCTTCTAATACTTGCCAAAAGAGTGTGCATGGCCGATACTTTTCTGTATTGTCTGCATATATTGCAGACCTTAGGCGTCTGTCACGCACAAATTGCGAGGGCGTGGTACATACTAGTGCAAAATGGAATGAATCGAATGATACGACCACCTCGTTCCCCGTTAGCTAGGCGGGCAATCCTGTCTATATTGATCCTCTGGCTGATGGCGCTTGCTTTTGCCGGCGGTAATATCTCCGGCTATTCAATCCGCACGGCCATGGCAGCCGAAGAACGTCCCGCCGTGTTCGCTATCTTCTGGGAAACGTGGGATTATGTTGTCGCGCATTTTGTCGACCGCGAGCGGGTCGACTTTACCGCCATGACGTACGGTGCCATCGAAGGGATGCTCGCCTCTTTGGGAGACGAGGGCCATACAACTTTCCTCCCCCCCGATGCCGTCAAGTTGCACCAGTCAAGCCTTGAAGGCTCTTTCGAGGGGATCGGCGCCTATGTCTCCATGGAAGATGGCAATGTCTTGATCGTAGCCCCGATCAACGGCTCGCCCGCTGAACAAGCAGGTATTCTGGCTGGCGATGTAATCCTGGAGGTCGATGGCGAATCGGTCGAAGGGAAATCGTTGGATCAGGTGATCTTCCTCGTTCGCGGCCCGGCAAATTCCGAGGTAGTCCTGACTGTCCGTCGCCCCGAAGTCCAGGAGCCGGTCACAGTCCCAATCACTCGCGACCGGATTGAGGTTCCGAGCGTGGATTGGAGCGCCATCCCCAACACAGACATCGCCTATGTCTCTATCGCGCAGTTTACCTCCAGTGTAGACAAGGAACTGGAAGCCGCCCTACGTGAAATCTCCGAAGCCCAAGCCAACCAGGGCATAATACTGGATCTGCGGAACAACCCGGGAGGGTTTCTGCAGCAGGCCATTCAGGCTAATAGTCAGTTCCTGCCCAAAGGCGATCTGATTCTTATCGAATCGGATGCAAACCAGAATCAGACCGTCCACCGCTCTCGCGGTCTGGGCTATGCCAGGGAAATGCCCCTGATCGTACTGATCAACAAAGGCACTGCCAGTGCAGGCGAAATCACCGCCGGCGCCCTCAAGGAAAACGAGCGCGCCTTCCTGATCGGTGAGACAACCTTCGGTACTGGCACGGTGCTCAACCAGTTTGGGCTCAGCGACGGCTCTGCCATTCTCCTGGGCGTGACCAACTGGCTCACACCCAACGGCAATTTGATCAAGGGCCAGGGCGTAACCCCCAATCTGGAAGTCGAGCAATCGCCCAGTTCCAAAAAGGTGAACGCCGATATGCTCAGAGATATGACCACTGATCAGTTCGGCACGCTCGAAGATACCCAATTCCTGAAAGCCCTGGAGCAGTTGGGCGTCGAATTGACAGCGGCGCCGCTCCTCAATTCAGCGCCCCATGATTTCGTGACCTCCGAATAATAACAGGGAATCAGAGGCGCAAAGTGGAGGGTTGGCACCCTCGGTCTGTCCCATAGTCTGTTTCTATGACCGGTATAGCCTCTTTTCACGTATGTAGCGCTCGACCGCGCAGGGGACCTGATAGCGAATCGGTTGCTCCGTACGTACCCTTTCCCGCAGAGCTCTGCTTGCGATCTCCAGTGCAGGCATGTCCAGAACATCAACCCGGTCGCTCACGCCGGGCAGAACCGCTTCCAAGTTAGCCCAGTCGATCTCTACATCGTGGCGTCGCAGAGCTACCAGCCGGCAGTTTCGCACCAGCCACTTCGGCTCATGCCAAGTGGGCAAGTCGCGTAAACTGTCCAGCCCCATTAGAAAATAGATCTGCGCGTCCGCCTCCATCTCATTGCGAAACAGCCGCAGCATATCCGACGTGTAGTGGGGGCCTGGGCGCTCGGCGTCAATAAGACTGATGCCGAGCTCGTTGTCGTCGGCAATCGCCAAGCGACACATGGCCACCCGGTGATGCAAAGGGGATAACGGGTCGCCATGCTTATGCGGAGGATCGCCGGCCGGCGCCAGTACAACCTGATCCAACTGCAACTGATGGCGCGCCTCCACTGCCAACACCAGATGCCCAATATGTATCGGATCGAAGGTGCCGCCGAAAACGCCGATGCGCTTGCCCCTGCGTTTGTCTTCTATACTCATCCTACCACTGCCCGCTGACCTGTAGCCTGAGACCTGAGACCAGTGCTGCCGGCTTCTGAACAGTGACCGACCTGACCACTGGCGACCGAACACCCGCAACTGAAGTTCTCATTCTCCCACCGCGTTTTCGTATCCCCACACCAGTTCAATCACGCCAATCTGCACAGTATCTCCGTCCTGAACGCCCAGTTTGCGCAAAGAATCGGAGATCCCCATCGCCGACAAAATCCGCTGGAACCGCATACCGGCCTCGTAGTAGTCCCAATTCGTCATCTGTGCCACCCGCTCAATAGCCACGCCCTCTACCTGCCACAGACCATCATCCAGGCGGGTGACTTGGAACGACCGTTCATCTTCGGTGGGCGAGAGCGTCGGCAACTCTTCAACTTCCTCCGTCGCTACGGGCGCCGGCAGCCCGTCCAGAAGCGTCTTTACATCGTACAGGAGTTGCTGCACGTTTTCCCCGCTCACCGCGCTTATGGCGAAAATGGGGTTGCCCGCATCTGCCAACTCTTCTTGCAGTAGCGGCCACTTGGCCCTCGCCTGCGGCAGATCAAGCTTGTTGAGGACGACCAACTGCGGTTGCTTCGCCAATGTCGGGTTAAAGAGCATCATCTCCTGGTTGATGACTTCATAATCGCCGGCTGGATCAGGGCTCGCGCCGTTAAGAAGGTGGACCAATACGCGGCTGCGCTCGACATGTCGCAGAAACTCCAATCCCAGGCCGACGCCATCGTGCGCGCCCTCCAGCAGACCGGGAATGTCGGCAAATACGATCTGCACGTGGTTCACTTCAGCCACACCCAAATTGGGAACAACTGTCGTGAATTGATAGTCGGCAATCTTGGGAGTGGCTTCGCTGATGACGCTCAATAGCGTCGATTTGCCCGCATTGGGCACGCCGACGATCCCGACATCGGCTACGATCTTCAGTTCCAATTCCAGCCAGCGCTCTTCCCCCACTTCGCCATTTTCAGCCAAGCGCGGCGCCCGGTTGCGCCCGCTCTTGAACGCAGCGTTGCCTCGACCGGCGCGGCCTCCTCTCGCGACCAGGGCTTGCTGCCCGTCGCGTACCAGATCAGCTAGGACTGTGTCAGTATCGGCGAGGCGCGCGATTGTCCCCACTGGCACCGGGATCAGCAGGTCTTCACCGGTTGCGCCCACTTTCTTGGTGCCGCCGCCGTGTCTGCCGCGCTCAGCCCGAAAATGTACCTTTCGCCGAAACTGTTGCAGCGTATTCATGCTTGGGTCGGCAATGAGATAGATATTCCCGCCCCCGCCGCCATTGCCGCCCGCGGGCCCTCCTAAGGGCATAAACTTCTCGCGACGGAAAGCGACAATGCCGTTGCCACCGGCCCCGCCCTCCACATGGATCTTGGCTCGATCAAAAAACATGACAGTAATTGCCTATCGTTATAGTGGCTCGCGGTACATGGCCGACCTCTGAGCGAACCCCTTGCTTTGGATCATCGACCTCTATTCTAGCTGAAGCGATCACACTTCAACAAGAAATTGCCCTGGTCATGTCCGGCGGTATAATGGTACCGCGCGGCGGCAATGGCTGTAGACCACTCTCCCTTGGTTCGTGACCGTCCGTCTGCTACAACAGTTTAAGAAATGAATAGTGCGTCCGACTGGATACTTTCGATGACGAACGAGCATATTCTCATTCAAATTGACGAACGATTTCAGGCGAGTTTGGATGAGGCTTGGCTTGTGGCCGCGGCTCAAGCGGCCCTGCATGCCTGTGGGCGGCCCCAGCGCTCGTTATCGATTCTGGTGGTGGACGACGACGAAGTGCAGCGCTACAACCGCGTCTACCGCCAGGAGGATGCCCCGACGGATGTGTTGAGTTTCGCCATCAACGAGGGATCGCCCTCCATCGCCGAAATGCCTGACGGCCTGGCCGCGGAACTGGACGCCGAATTGGGCGATCTGTTGCTGGCTTTCCCCTATGCCTCACGCCAAGCCCGGCAATACGGCCACTCCCTGGCCGCAGAGCTGCAACTCCTGGTCGTTCACGGCACCCTGCACCTGCTTGGCTATGACCATGACACTGAGACGCGGCAGGCGGCAATGTGGCGCAAACAGACCGAGATCCTCTCCACTTTGACTGCCGAGGATCTTACGCCTCGGCTAACAGCCCCGGACCGGTAGATGAAGCCCCCTGCTCGCGCCCGGAGCTTCTGGCAGAGTCTTGCCTTCGCCTTCGCCGGACTGCGCCACGCACTTCACAGCGAACGCAATCTCCGCATTCACTTCGGCTTCGCCGCAGCCGCTGCCATCGCCGGCTTTGCCTTGCGCATCAGTCGAGTAGAGTGGGCCGTAGTCGTAGCTCTGATAGCGCTGGTCTTCGGCTTGGAGCTTCTCAATACCGCCTTCGAAGCGCTGGTGGACTTGGCCTCACCCACATTTCATCCTCTCGCCAAAATAGCAAAGGACACGGCCGCCGGTGCCATCCTGGTGGTGGCGTTGGGCAGCGCCGCCGCCGGCCTGATCATCTTTCTGCCCCGCATCTGGCAGCTGTTCTTCTGATAGTCCTCTACTGGGAATCTTCCTGTCGACGCTCCGGCAGCCTCAGGACGGCCGGCACGCCCACAAAGGCGATCAGCCCACTGATCAGAAACGCGGTCGAAAGCCCGAATCTGTCTGCCATGAACCCCAGCAACCACAAGGCGGGCGACCGGATGACGAAATTGGCCATCAGAAAAAGACCGTTTGCCAAGGCACGATTCCGACGAAAGTTGTCCTGCACAACTGCCAACAACACAGCAGTTGGCGAGATCATCGTAAATCCAAGTGGCACCAGAAATGCGAAGAGCAACCAGCCCGTACTGTTTTGGAAGCCCAGAAACAGGAGCGGGGCCACCAAAAAGAGAACAATCAGGATCCGCCTCCGCCCCAACCAGTCGCTGGCTGTGCCCACAGTTAACGCGCCTACAACACCTGCCCCTTCCAACAGCGTTAAGGAAAGCCCTGCAACCTCGAACTCATACCCCTTCACATCCTGCATGAAAATCGGTAAGTAGGTCGTCATCGAGATCGACATGAAAACACGCGACGCCATGATCCAAAGCAGCGGAGGGTACACCTGTCGCGCTGCAGGCAACATCTCCCGAAAGGAAAGCCTTCTGCCCTGCGCAGGCCGCGCCGAGATGCCGCGCAAGCGCCAGTACAGGAAAACCGAAGCCAACCAGCCAAAGACAGCCACCCGCCAAATCCCCTCAAGTCCAAACCAACTCACAGCTGCGATCACAACCACCGGCCCTACCGTACGGCCCAGCTCCCCGGCCGCCATGAAAATGCTCATGCCCCTCCCCAGCCGGTCGCCCGAGATGCGCCCGACCAATGCCGGCGCCGGCGCATGGAAGGCAGCTGCGCTCAAGCCAACTACAAACAGCAGGATCGCCAGCAGTGAATAGCTGTTCGACAGACCCAGCAGCCCGCACAGTGTGGCCGTCGTTGCCGGAGCCAGTATGATGAAGTACCTCAGGCTGATCCTGTCCGCGAGGTGGCCGATAAACGGTTGAAGCAGGCTGGGAATCTGCAAAAATATCGCCAAGCCCCCGATCGCAGCGTAGTCGATCGCCAATTTCTCCCGGATAAGGGGTAGCAACGGGGCCACAAACGCGCTGTAACTGTCGTGGACAAAATGTCCCGTCGCGATCGTGACTACCTCTCTGGTCTGAAACTCCCTGCTCTCAGATGGTTCGTTCGGTTCGGTAGCTGCTTCTGCGCGGCGATCTGCTGTTGCTGACATCGGATAGTCTGTTCCTGTGTGGGCTTGCCCTTGTCTTGCTTCAGGGCAACAGTACAGTTGGCGGTGGGCACTTCAAGCGGGTATCGGCTGATTGTAACATCAGTTCGGAAGAATACAAGCGGCCGAAAACTGCAATAGATGAAAATCTTCCATCTGAACAGGAATCGAACCATCGCCTGTAATCCTGCCCATCTTCTAGTTCCAAGAATCACAGTTCAAACAACGTCTGGCCTAAATCTTCGATACACTCTACAGATTTCGCGAACTTGACACCCGCGGCACCATAATCTATAGTATTTTTGTTCCCCTCGGCAAGAATCCAACTGCGTATACTTCGATGTTCGACCGGATAAACCCCTATCAATTGCCACACAAAGGAAACCATCATGATCAAACGCAGAGTCAGCCGCCGTGATTTTCTGAGCTTGTCCGGTGTTACCGCCGCCGGCGCCATCCTGGCCGCCTGCGGGCCAGCCCCTGCCCCCGGCGCAGCATCCGACGAGGGCGATATGCCCGCCGCCGAAGGATATACGGTCGTTTATACCTATCCGCACCCGGACACCAATATGCTCGGCGGCAACCAGCGACTGATTCTCGAACGCTACGACTCCGTGATTCCGGGCACGGACATTCAGGTAGAACTCAAGACAGGCTATGAGATGTCCCGTGTACAAGCAGACCTCGCCGCCGGCACAGCGCCCGACCTGTTCTGGGCTGGTTACGGCTCTGTTATCAAGGCCATCGAAGAGGGCTTGATCGTTAACCAGCAGGACTACATGGAAGCTTCCGGCGTTGACTTCGACAACTTTGTTGATGGCATCGAGGCCATCTACGCCCCCAAGACCGTGGGTGGCTACTTCTGGGGCATGCCCTATGAGCAGGTCGTCGTGCTCTTTGCCTACAACGTCGCCGCCCTGGAAGATTCCGGCATGGATCCTCCGCCCAAGGACTGGACCTGGGATGACGTCATCGAATGGAGTGTTGCCGTCACGCGCGACATGAGTGGCAAGCGCCCCGATGAGGACGGCTTCAACGCCAACGAGGTCGACATCTGGGGTGTCGCCCTCTGGCAGGCCTTCGGTATCCAGGAATATCTGCCCTGGACCGCCGGCCAACAATACGTCGACGAGACCGGCACCAACGCTACTATCAACAACGACGGCGTCCGCGATTCACTCCAGTTTCTGCGCGACCTCTATGCCGCCGGCGGCGCTACCGAAAAACCGCCCGAAAAGGGTCTCGCTTCCGGAAAAGTCGTCTTTCAGGAGGTTGGAAACTGGGGCCTGCTCGACTTTGAAATGCAAATTGGAGAAGGTGGACTCGGCGCCCTTTACACACCCAGCCATCCCGTGCACCGTATCACCGCAACCCCTTGGTACGACAAAGAGCTGTGGATGCCGGTTCAGGATGACAAAGATCGCGAAGCCGCCGCCTACCAATTCTCTGAGTGGTGGGCGCTCGGCGATCCCTATCTCGAATTCTGTCTCGAAACCGGCTACTTCCCCTTCACCAAGAGTCACTTCGCTGACCAGAGATGGTTGGACGCGGTCGAGGGCAAGGAGTTCATGCAGATCGCCGCTGAGATGCCCGCCTACGCCACAAATACCCGCTTCTGGGCACTGTTCAAAGGCGCTCAGGAAGCGCAAAAGGCCATGAATGAGCTTTGGGATCTGGCCGTGCATACCGACCAGGAACTGGGCGAACTCATGGCGGCCGCCGAAACCGAAGTACAGCGTATCATCGACAAGTACAATTCGTAACGCTCTGCGCTCATGACATGAACCTGGGGTCGGGGGCGTCTCGCCCCCGTCTTCCCGGTACTCTGTCCCATTCCTTGTCGCCGCACAACCGTCTATCCATTCGTTTTTCCCGTTGCTCAAAGTAGAACGGTTGCCTGGGACCGTGCCAACATAGCAAGCAAACCCGCCTGCCGGCAGTTCCGTGGGCGCGTGCCAGGACAAACCGGGCAATTCTCGCATTCATGGGGCCGCGCCGTAGTGCACTGGACTATCACGGCCCATACTCTGATCAAGCGGATTGCAGTTGAGACATAGATTCGCGTTACCCGTAAAACGCCACCGTTATGGAGACAAAGATGAAAGAACTGAGTAGACGTAGCTTTCTGCAGGCCGCCACAAGCGTCGCAGGAGCCGGCCTGCTGGCCGCCTGCGCTCCCGTTGCCGCGCCGGACGACTCCGCTGACATGGGATCGGACGCGCCGGACGAGATGGTCGCCGAGCTTGAAATGTGGACCGAAATGGCGACCGTCCCCTGGTTGGGCGCGATGGACGAAATCGTCGAAAGCTTCAACAACGCCCACCCGGGAATCCACGTCACCCACAGCGGTTTCTCCGGCTTAGCCTACGAGCAGGCCACCAAAACCGCCTTTGCCGGTGGAGCCGTGCCCGATTTCCTACAGACCGACGCCGGACCCGGCGCGCTTTCCGCCTTTATCGAGGCCGACCAGCTCTTGGACCTTACCGACGTCGTCGAGGAAAGCAAGGGAGCCATCTACCCCGACGCCCTCGACTCTGTCCTCTACAAGGGCCGCTACTGGGGCGCGCCCTGGGCCATGACCGTCGCCAACCTCATGTACTACAACGCAGAAATCCTCGCTGAACATGGCATCGATCCCGCCACCCTAACCACCTGGAGCGCCTTCACAGACGCTTGTGAGACGTTCAAGAGTGCCGGCGTCACCCCCGTCCTCATCGGTGCCAAGAACGCATGGCCCGGCGGCCACTGGGCGCAGCACCTCTACATCAGAACCTTCGGCGTCAAAGGCTCGGTCGATCTCTTCCTCCGCGGCCTTGATATTAACCACGAGTCCCCCCTGCGGTTCACCGATCCGGCCGGCGTAAGGGTCTGGGAACTGATCAAAGAACTCCTTGACAACGATTACTACGCCAGGGGCGTGCTCTCCGACGACTATCCCGCCGCCTTTGGTAAACTCTTCCGCGGCGACGGCGCCTTTTTCCAGACCGGCGGCTGGCTGCTGGGCGAATGGTTTGCCCAGGAAAATCCGCAGATCGACCTCCAGTTCATGCTCATGCCGGCCATCGATGACATCGCCGAAAGCAACGCAGACGAAGTCTCCTTCAACGCCCGCACCGTAATCGTGCCCAAGGCATCGGAGCATCCCGCCGAGGCCAAGGAGTTCGTCAAGTGGTACCTCCAATCCGAGGAACCGCACAAGATCTGGTACAAACATCTGCCCGGCGAGGCGCCTCCCATGCCGCTGTCAACGCCGATGGAAAATCTGCGGCCGGAGTCATCCCGCCTCATAGACCTGCTGGAAAACGCACCGGCCCTGACTATCATGATCGAGCGGGCAATGGACTACAACATTGGCCAGGAGCTCCTCTGGCACGGCTCCAGCGGCGTGTTAAGCGGCGCGCTGACCCCCGTAGAGGCCGCAGAACGCGCCGAGAATCTGGTGCTCGAATGGCGCGAGGCGCGCATGTAGCGCTCGCCGCACAACAGTAGCTCAAATCTTCCCGAGAAGGAGTAGGAATGCGGCGCTTTCCGCTGACGGGCGGGTCAGACCAGGGCCCGCGCAAGGGCCGCTATGATGGACGCTTTGCGCTGATCCTCATAGCGCCCGCCTTCTTCTTCTATACCCTTTTCCTCATCCTGCCGTTGTTCGGCACGGTGGTGATCGGGTTTACCGACTGGACTGGGATCAGCTTTTCCACGCTCAGATTCACCGGTCTGGCAAACTTCGTTCAGATGGCCGGTGACGAGTTCTTCTGGGGCGCGTTGCGCAACAGCTTCCTGTTCGTGGTCGGCTGCCTCCTCTTCCAGGTCGGGATCGCCCTGCTCTTCGCCATCATCCTGGAGTCGGACCCTAGATTCGCCAAATGGTTTCGCAGTATCTTCTTCGTGCCCTTTGTGCTCTCGTTGGTGGTCGTTGGAATCTTGTTCAACTTCCTGCTCGACCCTACCCTGGGTATCGTCGACAGCATGCTGCGCGCGGTCGGCCTCGACGGTCCAAAATTCGGCTGGCTGGGAACGCGCACGCTCAACGTCTTTGTAGTGATCGCAGTCCATATCTGGCGCAACTTTGGATTCACCATGTTCCTGCTCATCGCCGGCCTGCAGGCCATCCCGCGCGAGCTCCAGGAGAGCGCCCGTCTCGACGGCGCCACACCCTGGCAACTATCAACGCGGGTTACGATCCCGCTGCTGCGTGAAGTGTTGGTCGTGGCCTCCGTCATTACCTCGATAGACGCAATGCGCGTTTTCGATCTGGTGTATACACTAACGGGTGGCGGCCCCTTCCACAGCTCGGAGACGGTAGTCACCTATATCTACCAGCTTGGCCTGGGCACAGCCCGTACGCAGCACGGCTATGCCACCGCCATTGCCCTGGTGCTGGTTCTGATCATCATCGGCATGTCCACGCTGCAATTCTCCCTTGGCCGCGCCGGCAGGGGGGCCGTATCTTCCTGAAGGAGCCGCAATGGTCTTTCGCGAACTCAGTCTACCGGTCAGGCTCCTGTTCTATCTCATCCTGGTGGCCGCCGCAATCAGTATCCTCTATCCCCTGACCTGGATGTCCTACACATCCCTCAAGACCAATGAGGAGGTCATGCTCTCTCCCTTCGGCCTGCCAACCCGCATCTCCTTCGCCAATATCGCCGAGGCCTGGCAGACCGGAAACTTTACACGGCTCTATGCCAACAGCATCCTGATCGCAGTCGTCTCGGTTATCGGCGTCATCACCGTGTCAACCACTGCCGCTTACGGACTGGCCCGCTATCATTTCGCCGCCAATCGAGCGCTCTTCCTTTACTTCCTGGTCGGCATGGCCGTGCCGACACAGGCGCTCATGGTCCCCGGCTTCAAGTTGATGGCTATTCTGGACTCCTGGGCCGCTGCTCTGGACCTGCCCATTGCTTTCCTCAATAGCCCACTTGCTGTTATCCTGACCTACATGAGTTGGTCTTCCCTGGCCATCATCTTCATTCGCGCCTACTTCATGTCTATACCCCCCGAACTGGAGGACGCCGCCCGCGTGGACGGAGCCAGAGAGCTACAGATCTTGTGGCATGTCATGATCCCGTTGGCAATGCCGGCCATAGCAACGATGACCATCTTCTACTTCGTCTTTTTCTGGAACGACTTTCTCTGGCCCCTTATCTACCTGCACAAGCATACGCTGCGCACGATCCCGCTGGGCATGATGCACTTTGAAGGCAAGTATGTGAGCCTGTGGAGCCTGCAAGTGGCTGCCCTTTCGCTGGCGGCATGGCCTCCAATCTTTATGTACATCCTCTTTCACCGGCGCATCCAGCGCGGTCTGACCGAGGGCGCCCTCAAGTTCTGACCGGTCCCAGCAAAAGTCTCCTGACCGCGATGTCCGGCGGGCGAGACAAGGTCGCTCTCCACACGAATCTGAGTAACGCGGCGAAAGCAGCCGCCGCATTGCAAAAGAAAGTGAACTCTATCTATGGCAAATCTTTCCCGAGCAAACACCGCTATTCCGCAGATGCGCCCGAGCCGGTTTCGCCTGCCGCGCGGGGAGGCGTGGCGGGAGAACTTCTACGGCTTTCTTTTCATCTCACCCTGGATCCTGGGGTTTGTCATCTTCCTGGTGGGACCTCTGGCCGTTTCACTCGGGCTGATGTTAACAGAGTACGCCGGCTTCAAGAAGATCACCTATGTGGGTCTGGCGAACTTCCAGGAGTTGATTCAACATGACATACGATTCACTGGCTCGTTGAGCGTCAGCGCGGTCTTTGCCTTCTGGACGGTCTCACTGGCAATCATCATTTCGCTGGCCATGGCGCTGCTCCTGAATCAGCGATTCAAGGGCCACACCTTTTTCCGCGGCCTCTTCTACCTGCCGGCCGCCGTCAGCGGCGTCGCCATGACCTTCGTCTGGGCCGCGATGTTCGAGAAAGACTATGGGATGTTTAACCAGATCTTGCGCATTTTCGATTTCGACCGCATCGGCTGGCTGACAACCTTGGAGTGGGCCTTGCCCTCCTACATCATCATGCGCTTATACGGCGTGGGGCACTATATGGTCATCATGCTTGCCGGCCTGCAGAGCATACCGGACGATCTTCACGAGGCCGCAAAGGTCGATGGCGCCAGCGGTCTGGCCCTCTTCCGCCATATCAC
This sequence comes from Caldilineaceae bacterium, assembly GCA_965221345.1. GTDB lineage: Bacteria > Chloroflexota > Anaerolineae > Caldilineales > Caldilineaceae > Bin5. The sequence continues at coordinate 156,243 of CBDCSD010000002.1, read as the reverse complement.
CTTGCCCCTTTTGTCGCCGACCATCTTCTTCTTGATGATCGTCGGTATGATCGGCTCGCTCCAGGTATTCACCGAGGGCTTCATGTTGACCCAAGGGGGGCCGGCGCGTTCCACGCTCTTCTATGTGCTTTATCTCTATATCGTTGCATTCACCGAGAGGCGATTCGGTTACGCCAGCGTGCTGGCCTGGCTTCTCTTCCTGATAATAATGGGCTTGACCTTACTTCAGTTCTGGCTGGCCCGGCGCTGGGTTCACTACGAGTCGGAGGAAGCTTAAATGACATCTGATCTCAGACCAGCAAGCAATCCCTGGATATCTAGCCGCGTGCTGCGCCAGGCCGCACTCTATCTGATCGCTGTCGCGATTGGCATCATTATGGTCTTCCCGCTGCTATGGATGTTCTCGGGCGCGCTCAAGACGAAGCAAATGCTGCTCGAAGAAACCGTTATCAATCTGCTTCCGCCGCAGCCATGGCAGTGGCGAAACTTCATCGATGCCTGGACTGCCTTGAACTTCACCCGGTTCCTCTTTAACACCCTCGTCATCACTGTGGCCTCCATGTTCGGAGGGCTGCTTTCCGCCTCCATGGTGGCATACGGCTTTGCCCGCCTTCGCTTCGTAGGGCGAAACTTCTTGTTCATCATCGTGCTGGGGACAATGATGGTTCCGGCGCAAGTCACGGCGATTCCAACATTCCTGCTCTTCCACCGTCTGGGTTGGCTCAACACCTACCTCCCCTTAATCGTTCCTATGTGGATGGGCGGCGGCGCTTTCTACATCTTCCTGCTGCGCCAGTACATTATGACCATCCCCACCGAACTTGACGATGCCGCCAAGATCGATGGCTGTTCCCCGATCGGCATCTACCGCCATGTGATCCTGCCCAATATCGGCCCGGTGCTGGCCGCAGCCTCGATCTTCCTCTTCCTCCACTCTTGGAATGATCTGTGGGGTCCGCTGATCTATCTCACCGATGAATCAACCTGGACTCTGGCGCGCGGAATGTTGACCTTCAAACGGACGCTCGCCGAATTTGGCCACGGCGGCGGACTCCGTCAATACCAGATTCACTGGTTCCTGTCCCTCGGCACCATGACCATGCTTCCCGTGCTCATCATCTACCTCGTTCTCCAGCGGCATTTCGTGAGCGGCGTCGTGACTTCAGGCATAAAAGGGTAATCTGTTCGCTGTACCGCGATCTGACGGCTGGCAATTTGCGCCCATATAGCGAAAAGGTTGCGCATTCAACAACCATGCTACGACTCTCACTATTTGTCGCTTCGGCCTTCCTTCTGCTGATCACGTCCTGTGGCGGCCCCACAGACGGAGACGTCCTGCCGCCCAATGTCGATACCACCAGCGACAGCGCTGAGAGGCGCGAGCCCGCGGCCGGCGCGCAATCCGAAACCGCTGCCCCGGCGCAGGCCGGCGGCGAGGTTACCGTTACCATTCAACCGACAGTTACGCCTTTACCTAGGCCCACCGAGACAGATACTCCGCCTCCGACACCTACGCCGACTGAGACGGCGATTCAGACCCCAACTTCAACACCAACCGCAGCCGTGACGATTACTGTTGAGCCGCCCCAGCCGACGGCTACTCCAACTGCGACGACAGTCCTCACGCCTCCGCCTCCGCAACCGACCGCGACGGTAACCCCGACTGCCGGCTTGGAACCTACCGTCACTCCCACGCCCACACCCGCGCCAACGCGCACGCCAATCCCGTCGGCCGTGTTCGTACGCAGCCACACCAGCTACGCACTTGGCCCGCAGCTTGTCGTGGTTGGTGAACTGCTCAATGGCGCAGCCTTTGACGTATTCGACGTTCGCGTGCACGGCCGCTTCTTCAACAGCGGCGGCGCTCTCATCGCCACTGCCGAGGTCCGGGCCGCCTTCGCCAAACTCGAGATCGAGCGCCCCGCGCCGTTCCGCATGATCGTTGACATCGACCCTGGCGCGGTGCATCGCTACGCGCTGACCGTCTCCTTTGAAGAGATCAGCATCAGCGAATATCGAGAACCGGAAGTGTCGGCCGTTGCTATCGTGGAGCGCGATGGCCGCATGCTCGTTGTCGGCTCCCTGCACAACGGGCATGAGAATGCGCTGTCGTCAGTTGTGGTTGCTGCTACCTTCTACGGTGAGGGTGGAGAGGTTGTAGACGTGGTGGAAAGTTTCCTGGGGGACGAGGTCATCTCCCCCGGCGCCGACACCACTTTCGAGATTCCCCTGCCGGGAACCGGGAGAATTTATTCCAGAGTCTTGGTGCTGGCCCAAGGGAGGTTGAGTCTGTTCTGAACGCGCGCACGCACTTCTTTTGTTAGCCCATTGCGTAGTTGAAATGTAAACGCCGCCGGCGACCCGTTACTGAGACGGCCACTACTGATCGGCTGCGCCCACTCCACTTACCAACACACTCACGCGATTGTCCTGCACTGAGCTTTCCGCTATCCCACTCAAGGGTTCAACGACCACCTGCAGAGTGCGCAGCCCTATGCCCCCCGCTGCTCGGAACACCGTCCGCACCGTGGTCTCGCTGCCGGCGGCAAGGCGTTCCAACATCTGCACTGAGCCCAGCGTACTGAAACCGTCATTCACGTCAAGGACGTGGACCGCGAATCCGTCCACGTCCTTGACGCCCTGATTCTGTACCGTCGCCACCACGATTACCAGGTCCGAATCATCGCCCGGTATAACGTTCACCTCCACGCTACTGGCGTTCAGAGTGAGATTGGCCTTTTCGCCGTCTCGCTCAGCGACAAGGGGAGACGTGGACACGTCTTCTCCCGTTCCTGGAGCGCTCCCAACTGCCCCTGTACCGAAGCGCAACGTGCGTTGTGCCGTATTGTCGTCCTCATCTGTCTCAGAGATCTCGTCATCGGGGTCGGCGGTCACACGAATGATGCGGCTTCCATCCAGATCCGTCGTATCGAATGTCATCACCGCCAGCTCTCGCGCACCGGGCTGAATTGGGTTCGTTATCGTGAACTCGCCGATCACGGTTGCTTCCTCTTCGGTGGCGTCCTCAAACAGTACAATAACGTTCTCCGCCGCCTCTTCGCCCCGGTTGCGAACTACTGCCGTAATTGTGACCGGGTCGCCGGGTTTGGGTAGTGCGGGGAAGAAGCGAATGTTGGAAGACAGTATTACCAGATTCGCCGCCTCCTCGGACGCTTCGGAAGCCGTACGCACTCTCAGGATCTTTTCTGCCCGATTGTTCTCCTCGTCCGATTCCTTCACTGCATCTTCCGAATCCGCGACCACCCGGATCTTGCGGTCTCCCGCTTTGCCCAGCGTATCATAGGTTACCGATACGGTAGTGCTGTCATTTGCTCCCAGTAGATCAATCCGCTGCGGTCCTCCAATCGGCTCCGGTACACGTCCAGTCACATCCATGAAGCGCACGACGAACCCTCTGGCCTGTGCGTTGCCCTGGTTCGCAATCGATGCCGAAATCGTCGTCTCCTTGCCCTCAACCGGTTCTTCGGGGTCGAACTCGACGTCCGACTCGCTTACGGTTACGTCCGCCAGCTGCGGCGGCGAGATGACCACCCCTCGCGTCGCCCGGTTGTCCCGCTCACTCACCTCGGCGATGACATTGTTGGGATCGACGATCACCCGGATCTGGCGGCTGCCTATCTCTTCTGTGTCGGTGTAGGTCACCTCTACGGTTCCGCCGCCGCCAGCCGGCACAGCATCCAACAACTGTTCCGCGCCGATCTGGACCGAGCCGCCGCCGCTCACGTCCAGGAACTGCACAATTACGTCATGGGCGGTTTCAGTGCCGTTGTTGAGCACTGTGGCCGAGACCGTCACCTTGTCGTACAGCTCCGGAGATGGCGGGTCAAACTTGATATTGCCTGACAGCATCGCCAGGTTTGGCGCCTTGGCGGCCTGAACCGGCAAAGTAACCACCGTCTGATTGTCTTCTTTACTGCTCTCGCGGATGAAGCTGTTCGGGTCTACGACAACGCGGATGCGTCGGTCGCCCGGTCTGTCGAGCGTATCGTAGACGATCGGCGCCGTGGCGCTCGACCCTGCCGCCAGGAACGCAATCACGAACGGCTGACCAATTGGCGTGACGCCTGCCTCGGTAACGTCCAGGAACTGGACGACAACGTCGGTGGCATCCTCGGCGCCGTCATTGAGTACCACCGCTCTGATCAGCACCCGCTCGCCTTCGGTCGGAGTCGCCGGATTGAAGCCCACGTTTCGGGGCTGTACGATCAGGTTCGGCGCAGACCGTTCCAACACCTCCACCGTCTTGCGCGCCATGTTGTCGCTCTCACTGCTCTCGACGACAAAATTGCCGGGGTCTGCGATCACGTTCAACTGGCGCGCACCCTCTTTGTCGGTCGTGTCGTAGACGATTCCCACTGCCGCGCTGCCGCCAGCCGGGATCAACGAGATCGTCTGCGCTGCGCCTACCGGAACTGCGGGCCTTTCGGTTGCATCCATGAACTGGACGTCTACATCGCGCGCCGGCGCACTGCCGTGATTGACGATCACCGCTGTCACGATGATCCTCTGCCCTTCACGCGGCGACTTTGGTGTATACGCCAGGTTGGTGCTATTGACCACCAGATTCGCCAGCGGCCGGTCCGCCATCTTCAATGCCGCAGTCGCTCTGTTGTCGGTCTCCTTCGTTTCGGCAATATAGTTATTGGGATCAACGATTACCTGCACCCTGGGGTCGTCCTTGCCCGCCGTATCAAAGACAACCTGAGCCACGCCGCTGCTGCCCGCCGGTATCCGATCAATCACCTGCGGTTCGCCGATGGGTATGCCTCTCCCGCTGCCTTCCACGAACTGCACGATTACTTCCGTGGCGTCGCCGCCTCCGTCATTCAGCACTGTGGCGTTAATCGTGACCTGGTCGCCGTCCACCGGCCTGCTGGGATGGAAGCCCACGTTCCTCGATTCGATCACCAGATTGGGAATCGCCGGCGGGTTGATCGTGACGGTTGCTTCGGCCTGATTGTCCTCTTCGTCAGACTCGGAAATGAGGTTGCTGCGGTCGGCCAACACACGGATTTTGCGCTCACCGGTCTTGCCTCTGCTGTCGAAAACAGATTCGGCAATGGCGCTGCTGCCCGCGGGAATCTTTGCAATCAACTGGCTGGGGCCTATCGAAACCGCTTCGTCATTCGTCGCGTCCAGGAAATGAACGTCTACATTTTCAACATCTTCGCTCCCCTGATTGCGGACAACCGCACGCACCTTGATTTCGTCGCCGGAGTTCGGGTTCAACGGAGCGAAACTGATATTGGCGGCATGTACAGCCAGATTCGGCGCCACCCCTGCTGTAACCAGTATCGTCTTGCTGGCAGTGTTGTCCGTCTCATCGATTTCAGCGATGATCGACAGGCCGTCAACGTTGGCCTTGATGCGGCGTTCACCAACCAGCCCGGCGGTCCTGTACGTCACGCTGGCAATTGCGCTGTCGCCGGCAGCGATCGAAGACAGTTTCTGCACCTCTCCAATCGGACGCAGACGCCCGCTGGTTATGTCGGTGAACTGAACATGCACGTTTTGCGCCTCGGCCGCGCCGTTGTTCAGAACAGTTAGTGAAACGACTACCCCCTCGCCGGAGGAGGGACCGGGGGGATTGAACCCGATGTTTTCGGCCAGAGCTACCAGGTTAGGCATCGGCGCCGCGCCTACCTCCAAGTCACGCGTGCCCTTGTTGTCGATTTCATTGGTTTCGGCGATGAAGTTGCCCGGATCGGCGACGACCCGCACCTTGTATGTCCCTGCAGCCAGCGTCGGTTTGAACTTCACTGTCACCACGCCGCTGCCGCCCACGGGAATCCGATCCAGCTTCTGCGCCTCCCCGATAGGAACAGGCCGGCCCGCGCTCACATCCTCGAACTGCACGGCCACATCTCTTGCCACAACGTCGCCATCGTTGCGTACGACCGCTTGAATCGTCACCGTGTCGCCTACTTGAGGCCTGGCAGGATTGAAACCAATGTTTGCGGCGAGCACGACCAGGTTCGGTGCCGGCTCCGGTTTGAGAATCAACTGGCGCGTGGCCGTATTGTCGTTCTCATTCGACTCCCGAATGCGATTGCTGGCATCCACAAAAACCTGAATCTTGCGGTTGCCGACGGGTCTGTCGCTCGTGATCGATTCGGTGATCGTCACAACCGCGGCGCCGCTGCTGCCGATGTCGATTTCGGCAATCGTCTGTTCGCTGCCCAGAATCCGCGCTTCGCCGCCGGTTACATCGACAAACTGCACCGATACCTGCTTGGCCGGCGCTGAGCCATTGTTGCCGACAACCGCCCGCAACGTAATCTCTTCCCCGCTGACCGGCTCATCCGGATTCAAGGAAATATTGTTGCTCTGAATGAAGAGATTGGGCGTCGGAGCACCGCCTACGGACAGAGAAGCGCTTGCCTGGTTGTCCTCTTCGGTGACCTCCCGGATAAAGTTTCCTGGATCCGCGATCACTTGAATGGAACGTAGGCCCCGAACTCCCGGCGCCTTATATTGCGCCAGCGCAACCGCCGAAGCACCCGGTTCAATGCTCGCCAGCACCTGCTGTTCACCGATCGGCCGTACTCTGCCGCCGGTTACATCGACAAACTGGATACCCACATTCTCTGCCGGCGCGCTGCCTGTATTCAGAATCGTGGCATAGATGGTCACCTCAGCGCCTGCATCCGCCTCGGTAGTGCTGAACCCAATGTTATCGGCGACAACTGCCAGATTGGGAGTTGGGCCGTAGGCAATGCTCAGAGCCGCCGTCCCACTGTTGTCCTGCTCTTTGGATTCGGCTATCAGGTTGTGGGGATCCACCTGCACCTGAATCTTCTGATCTCCGGTTCGGTTCGATGTGTCGAAGCGGATCGAGGCCACGCCGCTGCTGCCAGGGGCAATCGAAGGAATGATCTGCAGCGCTGCAATCGGCGCCGCCGGCTTCCTGTTGGCGTCAAGGAACTGGACCTGCACATCCTGCACTGCCGAATCACCGGCGTTCAGAATCGTCGCATAGATAGTGACTACATCGCCCTCGACCGGGTTCGCCGGGGCGACACCTATATTGCTCGACGACAACTCCAGGTTCGGTTCTGCGTCCGACACAAGCCCTAAAGTCTTGCTGGCACTGTTATCGGTCTCATCCAATTCAGCTATGAAGTTGTCGGGATCGACCTCCACGTTGATGCTCGGGTCGCCCGCGCTGGAGCCTGAATCAAAAGTCACCCGGGCCACCGCGCTACTGCCTGCAGCAATGCTGTCTATCACCTGGTTCAGGGCAATCGGTCTGGATCTGCCCTCCAGGAACCGGACAACGACATCGGTCGCATCGGCGGAACCGTTGTTGACAACCGTGGCAAAGATCGTAACCTGCGCGCCAGGCTGCGGAGAGGCCGGGTCGAAACCTACGTTGTCTGCGTCAATGAACAGATTGGGAGCAGGCGCTTCCGCAACCGTGAGCAGCCGGGAGGCCGTGTTGTCCGCTTCATTGCGCTCGAAGATAAAGTTGGTCGGATCAACGACCATTCGGATTTCGCGTTCGCCGGCCCTCTTCTCGGTGTCGTACTGCACCTGGACTGCGCCGCTGCCTCCGACTGGGATCTCTGCTACGGTCTGCGGCTGGCCGATGGGTATCGCCGCCTCCTCATCGCTGACATCCACGAATTGAATGGTGACAGCGCGGGCATCCGCGCTCCCGTTGTTGATGACGGTCCCGTGGATGGTTGTCGCTTCGCCCGCATGTGGCTGGGCAGGGTTAAAGCCGATGTTGACCGACTGGGCCACCAGGTTGGGCATGAGCTGCTTTTCGCCCGGCAGTTGCAGCTTGGCCGTCAATAACTGTACGTCGTCGATATACCAGCCTTCGTTTTCGTTAAACGACTCATCTATCGTATCAAACCAGAATCGGACCTGGATCGAGCCGCTCTCGCTTAGAGACTGGCTCAGATCGACGTCCCGTCGCGCCCAGCGCCCCTCCGTGCCGTGGGACTCGAATACCGTCCTCCACGTCGTTCCGTCCGTCGAAACCTGGACGCGCGTGCGGTCAAAACGGGTATTCCTCTGCACCTCGCTCCATTCATAGAATGTGAGCAGCGCATCGTCCGCGCCGGCGATGTCGATAACCGTCGAAGTTATTCTGCCTTCGTGCTCCTCGCCCGTGTCATAGTCTCGCGACTTCTCCTGCCCGTAGTACCAGGCCGTCTCCGGGCTGTTGAATCGCCGACTGGATAGATGCCAGAGGCTGTCTTCAGTGTCTTCGATGCTCCACTTGCCCGAGCCGCTTTCCAAGTCGTCCTCAAAAACGATAGTGCCCGCGCTTGTTCGGGCGATCACGATGTTGGAGAGGTCGGAAACATTGCCGACATTGTCCGCGGCCCGCAGCGCGAAGAAGTAAGTTGTGTCCGGTTCCAGCCCCGTCACCTCGACAGTCTCTCTGGAGCCGGAATTGCCGGGCGTCGGTGCCGTCGCCACGCGCTGTGCAGTCTCCCACGTGGCGTTGGAGATTGGCGCAGTCGAATACCGCACATCGTAAGACGTCGATGCCCCCGTGAATCCGTCATCTCCCGTGGCCGTCCACGCCAGCATGATTTTGGTCAGCAGTACGCCCGAAGGCGACAGGTCCGCCACCGCCGCAGGCGGCGTGGAGTCCTTCTCCATCGCGTTGAACAAATTCAATCGCCCGTTTGTCAACGTCTTCTTTGACTGTTCTGGCAGTGGATCGACGCCGGAAAGGATGCGCTGCTTCACCTGTTCGTTGTTCAGCCCCTTGAATTCCGACCAGATCAATGCCGCCGCGCCGGAAACGTGAGGGGCGGACATGGAAGTGCCCCCGGTAGCGCCATAGCCGGAAGGCGAACACATGGGACAGCGGCCGGACGGGACCGTAGAGACAATGCTCACCCCGGGTGCGGCCAAGTCCACCCAATCTTCGCCCCAACTGGAGAAACCGGCATAGAGGTCGTCGTGATCGGTCGCCGCCACCGATACGATATTGTCCAGATCGTAGGCGGCGGGGTAAAGTTTGCGGTTGGAATTGGAATTGCCGGCCGAGCAAACATGCAGAGGGGAATTGACCCGGCCCATAGCCTCTCTCAAGGAACGGGATGGCGAGCCGCCACCCCAACTGCTGTTGGTGACCAGGATGTTCTGCTTCTGTTTGTGGCGCAGGTCATAGATGTAGTTGAAGCATTTGACCGCGTTGGATGTTGTGCCCGTGCCGAAGGCCGTGATGAACTTGCAGCCAAGGAGACGCGCCTTCCAACTGACGCCGATCACGCCTTTCCGGTTGTTGCCTCTGGCCGCGGCGATGCCGGCCACGTGGGTGCCGTGGCCGTAGTCATCCAGAAGAGCGCCGCTATTCGTGATCGCATTGATGCCGTGGAAGTCGTCCACGTAGCCGTTGCCGTCATCATCTATGCCGTCTGCGACGCAATTGCCCACTCCCCGCGGACACTCCTGCGGGTTTGTCCACAGATTGTCCTTCAGGTCCTCGTGATCGACGTCAATGCCGGTGTCAATGACTGCAATGATCACGTCCCGCGAACCGCCGCTGATCTCCCAAGCTTCCAGGGCGTCGATATCGGCGTCGTCGGTACCCCCGGTCTGGCCCGTGTTGTGCAAGCCCCAAAGATTCTCAAACAGAGGGTCCGATGGCGGCGTCTCGCTGAGATGCAGGAGATAATTTGGCTCGGCGTAGGCGACCCTGTCGTCGCTCTCCAGCACCTCGATCAGGTTTTCGTCCACATCCACTGGCGCGCTGGCCAACCGCAGCCCCAGGTCGGCGTCGTTGAGATCACCGTCCAGATTGTCCTTTTCGGACAGTCCGTACTCGGCGTAAAAATCGGAAATCTGCTCACGGGTAACCGTCTTCTTGAAGCGGATGAGTACCTGCCCCGGCACATATTCCGCCACTACTTCATCTTGACGAAGTGCCTCCTCGACCCGGTCAACTTGATTGCTGAGACGATCTCTTTCGCCGGAGCGCAGGGTGGTCCCTACATAGTCCGCCAGCCGTTCGCCCGAAAAATAGAGCCCGGCAGCCAGACATATGACCAGGAACAGGGCGAAGAGGGAAATCCGTTTCATATCCGATCTGTCTCCGTAATTTCAGCGATCTGTTGAGTTTTTCCTGGGACCGAAGCGGAAGAAGCATGAAGATGACTGCAGATGGTCCCTTAATGTTTACACTATTTGACATGATTGATCAAATGCAACGCGCGCCGCCCGAAGACGCAAAGCAATCATGCCTTTACTGGCTATATTTTTCTGGCAGTTTTGGGGGGTGGTGAACCGTGCAAAGAAGGCGGCGAGTAAGGAGAAAATGTCACGAACTATCGATCTCTTCCGGGCGTATCTGCCCGTTCCACTGGATCCGCTCCGCGCCCGCGTAGACGTTAAACCGCTCCCCGCGCAGAAATCCTATCAGTGTGACGCCAAAACGGCGGGCCACGTCCACGGCCAGATTGCTGGGCGCGGACACGGCGCACACTACCGGCAGGCCCGCGACCGTCGATTTCTGCAGAATCTCGTAGGAGGCGCGGCCGCTGACCAACAGGATGCAGCTGTGCAGGGGTAGTTTGCGCTGCATAAACGCCCAGCCGATCACCTTGTCGACCGCGTTATGACGGCCCACGTCTTCGCGCAGGCACAGGAGCGTGCCGCTTGCGTCGAACAGACCGGCGGCGTGAAGCCCGCCCGTCGCTTCGAAAAGTCCCTGTGCCGCGCGTAGTTTTTGGGGCAGCGCAGTCAGTAGCGACGGGCTGATCGCCGGTCCTGCCGGCAGGGCCGGGCAGTCGCGCATCTCAATCGCGTCAAGACTGGCCTTGCCGCACACGCCGCACGCGCTTGTCGTATAAAAATGGCGTTCGAGGGTCGCCAACTCGGGTAGGCTTGTAAGGCGCAGACCGACGTTTACGATGTTGTAGCGCTGGTCCGCATCGACATCGGCGTCCACGCAGTAAGTGATGGCGCTCACCATTGCTGGCTCGCTGATGATGCCCTCATTGTGCAGGAACCCGGCCGCCAGCTCGAAGTCGCTGCCCGGCGTGCGCATGGTCACCGCCACCGTCTGCGTTGCGCCCGCGGCCTGCAAGCGTATTTCCAGCGGCTCTTCCGCCGCCAGCTGGTCATCGCGCTCTCTGCGGCGCCCGCCCTCCACAATCGTGACACGGGCACGCACTTTGCTACCGACGCGGGGTATCATTTGGGCTCACAGCCTAGAACTGCTTAGGTAGAAATGTTTCAAGACTCTTTAGCGCTTCGCCGACTTCAAGCGGGAAATACGAATCTTGCTTCATGGCTTCAAGAGTAGTGGGGAAAACTTCGCTTAAGGAAAGACACGCTAAAGCGTATCATGTGCCAAGATTCTATGGTTCCGTTCTATCTATCAACTCCGAAGGTGTTAGAGTCGGAACTACCTCAGATCCTCTTTTGTATTGCTCCTGATCCAGTGTGACCAGCGACGTACCGAAGTGTTGGGCCACTGCTACGTACACTGCATCACCGCCCCGCAAACGGTTTCTCACGGCAATATCCACTGCGAGTTCTGCCAGCGATTCGTCTAGTGGAACTATAATCAGATTATTCAGATTTCCAATATTTTGAGCGAAAGCCTTGGCCAGTTCTTCATCCTGATAGACCCGAGCAACAGAAGCTGCCAGTTCAGGAAGGAGCAATGTTGGCTCAACAAGGGAAAGCTGTTGTGCCTGCAACCGTTCCAACATATTGCGACTCGGTCTGTGACCAATCTCGAAACTGTTAAATGCGCTTACAAAGACGCTGGCATCGATTGTGTACAATTCAGACACCAGAGTTTATCTGCGCATCTCGGAAAGTTCTTCGATCAAGCTCTTTTTGGGCTGTGGCATCAGCGCCATCTTATCGCGTATCTTTTCTAACTCAGACCAGGGATCTTGAACCCTTTCTTCGCCAATATCGCCATTTTCTTTGAGCGGAAGCAAAACCCCCACCGGTTTGCCCCGGTATGTTATCGTATAGCAGACTCCGTCCTCCCGCACATTTCGCATGATTTCTGATGCGTGGACTTTCAATTCTCTAACGCCAATTGCGCGCATGGGATGCCTCCACTCATGTCATATGGGTAGCTACAGTGTAGCTGGCAGCCAGGTTACGGCCAATGAAGGCGAGAAATCCGCTGTCTTCCTCACCTGTCGGTAACTGTTTCCCAACTGTGGTGTAACCTCCCAGCCAAGGAGAAAGCAACCCTCGTGTACAGGGCAAACGCCGGACACCAGCGGCCGAATCCCCAACGACTCAGTCTGCGGCCAGCGGAGATTTCTCCCCAATCGGCTCCACCAGCACCGGGCAAACTTTCAACTCAGCCGTTTGCGTAATCGGATCATAACCGGAGCCGGTCAGGGCGTTGATCGGCACATCCGCAAACGAAAAACTGGCGAAGACCGTCCCCTGCGGAGATCGCCTCGTCGTCTCAACCCGCACCTCCACCGCCCCGCGCCGGCTGCTCATTCTGGCCCAGCCGCCGTCGAGCAGACCGTAACGGGCGGCGTCGCGCGGATGCATCTCCAGCGTCTCCTCCGGCAGGAGCTCGTTGATACCCTCCGATCTCCCCGTCTGCGTGCGCGTATGATAACTCTCCAACCGACGCCCGGTAGTGAGCCACAGAGGATACGCCTCATCGATAGTCTCGGCCGGATCGCGGTAGTCAGTGAAGCTGAACTTGCCGCGTCCGTTGATGAATTCATCTTCGTGCAGGCGCGGCGTGCCGGGATGCCCCTTGTAGGGGATCGGCCACTGGTACTGGCCGCCGTCCGCCAATTCCCAATCGATGCCGTTGTAAATGGGCGACAGTTCACATAGTTCATTGAAAATAGGAACCGGCGAACTGTAGTCCAATCCGCGCATGCCCATCCGCCGCGCGATCTGGCCGATGATCCACCAGTCGGGCTTGGCTACGCCCGGCGGCTCGACAGCCTTGCGCACCCGCTGGATGCGCCGCTCCGTATTGACGAAATGGCCGTCGGTCTCGGCCCAGGAAGTGGCCGGCAGCACCACATCCGCCAGTTCTGCGGTCTCGGTCAAAAAGATGTCAAGTACGACCAGATGCTCCAGGCTTTTCAATGCATGAATGCAGTGCTGCTGATCCGGGTCGGAGACCACGGTGTTTTCGCCGTCAATAAGCATCGCAAAAACTGTGTCGCCGCACTGGTCCAGCGCGGTCACCTTTGTGATACCGTTTTCCCGATCGACCTTGCGGCCGTAGGCCTTCTCAAACTTCTCCTGAATGGCCGGCTCGGTTACAGGCTGGAACCCGGCGTAGTTATTGGGCAGCGCGCCGCTGTCCCCAGCTCCCTGAATATTGTTCTGCCCCCGCATCGGGTTGACCCCGGTCCCTTCGCGGCCGAAATTGCCGGTCAACAGCGCCAGATTACAGAGGCTCTGCACATTCTCCACGCCGCAGATGTGTTCAGTAATACCCAGCGTGTAGTAGATGGCGCCCTTATCGCTGGCGCCGTACAGAATAGCGGCCTCTTCAATCAAAGCGGCCGGTACGCCGGTGATGCTCTCCGCCCACTGCGGCGTCTTCTCCTGCAGATGATCGACCAGCTGATCATAGCCCTCGGTGCGCGTGGCGATAAACTCGCGATCGGCCAGCTCCTCGCGCACGATCACGTGCGCCATCCCCAGCAGCAGCGCAGTATCACTGCCCACTCGGATTGGCAAATAGATGTCGGCCATCTCCGCCAGCCGGATGCGCCTCGGATCGGCCACAATCATCTTGGCCCCGCGCGCCAGCGCTTTTTTCAGCCGCGTCGCCGCCACCGGGTGCGCTTCCGTCATATTTGTGCCGATGCAGAAAATAACATCCGGCTTTTCCATATCCGCCAGCGGATTGGACATCGCCCCGCGTCCGATTGTTGCCGCCAGACCGGCGACTGTCGGCGCGTGTCAAGCCCGGCTACAGTTGTCAATATAGTTAGAGCCGAACCCCACTCGAATGAACTTCTGCATCATGTAGTTCGCTTCGCTTGGCGTGCGCCCGGACGCGACACCGTAGACAGCGTGACGCCCATGCTTTTGCAGCACATCCATGAAGCCCTGCGCGGCCCGCTGCAGCGCTTCATCCCAACTCGCCTGCTGCAACCGACCCTCGGCGTCGCGCACCAGCGGGTGCGTCAGCCGGTCGGGATGGTGGACGTAGTCGTATGCGAACTGGCCCTTGACACACAGCGCGCCCTCATTGGCAGGTCCGTCAAAGGCCGGGTGCACCGCGATGATGCGATTGTCGCGCGTCACCAGGTCCATCGAGCAGCCAACGCCGCAGTACCCGCAGATTGTCCGGGTTGTCTTCGTCGCAGATGCCTTCGTGTTCATCTTCGTGTTCATCGATATGTCCTTTAGACGAGGCAAGCGCCAGTGGGAAAATCGCAACTCACTTACTACCTTCGGCCGTAGTCAATTTACTACTCGGCGAAGCGCAGCGCCTTTTTGTCGGCCAGCGCGCCGGTGGGGCAGGTCTGCACACACTGTCCGCAGAACGTGCAGGCCGAGTCCTGCAAATGGCCACCGAACTCGACCGTGATCTGGGTTGCAAAGCCGCGGTTGGCGATGCTGATGGCGTAGTCGCCCTCCTGCTCGGCGCAGACGCGCACACAGCGGTAGCAGGAGATGCACAGGTCGTAGTCGCGCAGAATGAACGGGTTGGAGTCATCCATACGGCTGCTGCCTGACTGCGCGCCTTCAAAACGGCCGCGGCCGGCGTCGTAGCGTTCGACAAGCGTGCCCAGCTCCTGCGAAGCCACGCCTCGCAGAGCGTCCACCGTCACCTCGCGGTTCTCGGAGGCAACAAGCTCCAGCAGCGTCCGCCGCATTCCTTCCACCTTTGCAGACGCGGTCGTGACCTCCATTCCGTCCTCGGCCTGCGTTGTGCAAGAGGCCACCGGCACTTGTTGCCCCGCCACTTCCACCACACATATCCGGCAGCTGCCGAACGCCTCCAGCCGCGGGTCATAGCAGAGCGTGGGCACGGCCTTTCCGGCCCGCGTCGCTACTTCATAGACCGTTTCACCGGGCGTGAAGACAATCTCTGCACCGTCCAGCGTCAGCATGGGCGCTTCAAGCGATTCATTCACAGACTGCATAAGGCCTTTTCCGTAATTCGACGTTCATTTCGCTAAAACTATCAAATGGTTTCAAGGAACATTGCTGCACGAAGTGAGCATCACACATTGATACCCTTGCAGCGTAATTCCGCCTTGGCTTCCTCCCAGGGGACAGGTCTTTCTCCACTCGTTCGGGAATCTTCGATTTCTGCGCTGTCTTCCATTACCTCTATCCAGTCCAAAAGGAGTTCCCAAGTAGAGTAGTCGATTTTCACGGCCTTTCTTCGGCCTTCTCCATCTACCACCAGCTCTACTTTCCCGAGCAATTCGCGAACGCTTCTATTCATTCCGGCCACCGTCAACCCTGACTCATCCCCGAAACTCAGCCACCTGGTCCGGGAAGTTCCGCAGAAGACTGTCGCTGACAAAACCGGCCGCCACGCCCAGCCCACAGGCGCTCAACTCCAGGACCTCGCCTATGTCGCTGATCTCTTGCCGCCAAGCATCAAGTTCGTCGGGGCCGCTGCCGGAAAGTCGTTCCAGCAGGCGCTGGGTACCGATGCGGCAGGGGAAACATTTGCCGCAGCTCTCGTGGGCAAAGAACTCCATCGCCTGGCGAGCAGCATCTACGATATCGCGGCTGTCGTCGTATACGATCACGCCGCCCGCGCCCAGCATCGCACCCGCTCCTCGGATGCTGGGTTCGTCCAGCGTGACCGACTCCAGCGCCTCGCTCGCCAGGAATCCGCCCGACAGCCCGGCCATCGTCGCGGCCTGAAATGACCGCCCCGGCAGCGGCCCGCCGGCCCAATCGTATAGCAGCGTCCGCAGCGGCAGGCCGAAAGGTACCTCATAGTTGCCGGGTCGCTGCACATCTCCGGAGAGGCTGATTACCTTGGTGCCGGCATGGTCGGCCAGCCCCAGGCCCTGATACCATTCAGCGCCCCGCCGCAGAATCTGCGGGACCGCGCAAAGTGTTTCGACATTGTTGACGGCCGTGGGTAAGTCTTCAAATCCGTTCGTGGTGGGATAGGGCGGGCGATTGCGGGGGAAAGGGTGCTTGCCTTCCAGGCTGTTGAGCAGGGAGCCCTCCTCGCCGCAAATATAAGCCCCCGCTCCGCGCCGAAGATACAGCCGGAAGGTGAAGCCGCTGCCGAGTATGTCCTCCCCCAGCAGCCCGGCCGCTTCGGCGGCGGCGATGGCACTTTCCAGTCGTGCGTTCGTCTCCGGGTATTCGTAGCGCAAATAGAGGAATCCGCGGTCGGCTCCGGTGGCGTAGCCTGCCAGCGTCATTCCCTCGATCACGGCAAAGGGGTCATGGTCCATCAAGGCGCGGTCCTTGAAGCAGCCCGGTTCGCCTTCATCGGCGTTGCAGACAATGCTCTTGGGCTCGCCTGGGGCCTCGCGTACGAACTGCCACTTCATTCCGGTTGGGAATCCCGCGCCGCCGCGGCCGGCCAGCTTCGACTCCTTGAGCACGTCGATCACATCGGTTGGGTTCTGCCCCTGCACAGCTTGAATCAATGCGTCGTAGCCTCCGCTGCGCCGGTAGCCATCCAGGCTGTCCCGCTCCGGTTCGCGGATCTCCGCAAAAACGCACTCATCACGCCCGCCGGGGTTGGGCACCGGCAGAGGTGAAGAGATTCGCCGCTGCAGCGTCTGAAACGGCGCGCTCACCACGAACGTTTCATGGCCGATCAGCAGCGGAACCGGGTCATCGCAACGGCCCGAACAGGGCATCTCCTCGGCTCCGTCCAGACTTTCGACAATTTCAAGCGCGCCGCGCTGGCGGCAGACAGGCCCTGTGCAGACGCGCGGCCGCTGAAGACCGCCCTCCGCACGTGCAAAATGGTGATAGAAGGTGACCGTGCCGTACAGGTCTGCCAGGGGGATGCGCAGCTCCTTGCCGATGGCCTCAATTGCTTCGGCCCCGATGAACCCGTCGCGATTGTGAAAGGCATGGAGGATCGGCAGCAGCGGCGCGGGTTCGTGCCGATAGCGGCCGATGAGGGCCAGATCAGTCTCCGGGACGACGATATTTTCGGTATACCCGCCCGATCTTTGTTCTTGTCTCGTCATGGCCTGTTGCGCTGAATCACGTGATCGATCACATGGAAAGTGCGTTAAATTCTAACAGTTCATCGCCGTAATCCCAACTGCCGCACATTATCACCGCCAAGCAGAAGCATCCAGATGCCACCTGCGGAACAGCCCACGAAGGGCAACCGCAAGGGGCGCCCCAGCGATTGTCTTTATTTTTGCGGCCAAGAAAGGGCCCTCCAGTCGCCAGAGACCATTTGAATTTACGGCCGCGCGCTATGAATTGCACGGTTCTCGGTGGTTTGCTTTGCGATGTGGGCGCCCAAGGGAGGCCGCATGCGGCCGACCGCCCATCGAACGGAGAGAGAGTGAAGAGAGGTGAGGATAGAGAGAGCACTTTGTTTCGGTTTGATTGATGGGGGCAAGGGTTGCGGCTCATGCGAATGCCAATCTGCCTGACACGTGCGTAGTGACGGCGTAGCGGAGGGCGTCGTAGGTGTCGTCGCCGCCGATGCCCTCTTCGTTTACGTTCACTTTGAGCACGTCTTCAGGGTTTTTGGGGTCGTTCTGCAAGTTGGGCAGGCATTCGATGAGGCGGCGGCAGCGGTTGAAGATGAAGAGGGAAGGTGGGATGCCCATGTCGACGTTGCCCAGGCGGGTGCGGACTTCGTTTGCACCCTGGATGCGGTCGGTTTCGGCCTTATTGAAATAGAGATCCTCATTGTTGTAGTGATCGGCAATGGTGAGCTCTGATCTTTGGGCGAAGATGTCGGGACCGGAATATATGTGCCACAGGGCTTCACGGGGCGCGCCGTTTCTTTCGACCATTGCCTTGACGGCGGCGGCGTGCTGTTGGGGCAACCAGCCGTTCTGGACGTGTTCATCAATGACGTAGATGTTGTCGTCGCCGTCTACGGCCATCAGGAGGAAGACGGTTGGGTGTTTGTAGCCGTAGTCCATGCCCAGGAAGTAGTGCCATTCGGGGGGTGTGGGGAATGGTTCGATTACGTGTTGGTCGTAGCGGAAGCTGTCGAGGAACTGGCCGGCCGCGATCTCCCAGTCGCCGTAGCGGTGGGCGCGTAGTTTCCAGCCGGAGTTTTCTTCGAGTTTGCGTTGGTAGTCGGGGTCGATGACTGAATTGTCTTCGATGGTGGCGGGGATGAAGCGGGTGTCGGCTTCCTCGCGATTGCGAAAGGGGTCGACGAAGCGATTTTTGTACCAGACGTGGCCGATGCCGCCGGGGTTGGCGGTGGTGTAGATACGGGGGCGGAAGTCTTTGCTGGTGCGGTTGGAGTCGCGCAGGGCGCGGTATTTGGTATCGGAAAGGGTGGTGGCTTCCTCGACGAGGATGACGTCGTATTCGAGGCCGAGGTACTGGTCGACGTCGTTTTCGGTGCGGAAGTGGCCGATGACGATGCGGGAATCGTTGGGGAAGGTGACGAGGCCTTCGGATCTGATGTACCGGTGTGGGACCCTTCTCAAGACTATGCGGCGGAGGTCGTCGGACTGTTCGCGGGCCTGTTTGGCGGAGAGGCGGAGGTAGAGGGCTTTGAGGCCGGGGATGCGGCGGCAGTCGTCGAGCGCGAGCTGGGCGAAGGAAGCGTGGGATTTGCCGGGGCCGCGAGCGCCGCCGAAGCCGATTTGGGAGGGGCCGTCGGGGAGGTCGCAGAGGCGGGCGGCGGCATGGAAATCGAGCTGTTTGGGCTGGGGGAAGTAGCCGGCGGATACGAAGTTTATGAGCTGCTGGGGTGAAAAGTCGAGAGAGTGGGCGGCTCTTTCGAGGCCGGCAAGTTTTCGTATTTTTTGTTTATTCTTCATCGGCATAAAAGCGGTCGAGGATTTTCTCTGCTTCCGGGTCGAGGACCGGCCAGCCGCTGGAAGAGGGGAGCTGGTCGTGGTCCTGGGTTGATTGGAGTTCGCGGCGTTGGAGTTCGGCCGTGGTGGCATAGAGTAGGCGGAGGGAAGGGAGGAGGGCGCGGGCTTCCTCGGTGGAGAGATTTTCCAAGTCTGCGGTGTCAAGGGCGGCGGCGGCGGCCTCGAGGATTTTGTTATTCTTGCGTATGCGGCGTTCACGAGCTTCGGCGGCGCGGGCGGCTTCGAAGGCGGCCTTTTCTTCGCGGTTGGCCTGGTCGTAGGCTAGGGCGCGTTCTTTCCAGTTCCATTTGTTGTACTGCTGGCTGGCGGTGCTAGAGGGGCTACCTTTACTGTTTGCCCACTCGCGATAAGCAGCAGTTAGGGTACGGGACGGGCCTAAGGTGAGGTAGGTGTGGAAGCGGTTGAACCAGTCGGGTGGTTCGTCGGGCTGCTGGTGCCAGGATTTGGGGGAGGAATCATCTGTCATTACTTAATTATAGCACATATGATCGGGCTTTTCAAGGGGGTTGGGCAGAATCGAAGCAAGTCGATGTAAGTCGATCCAGGTCGATCCAGGTCGATCTAAGTCGACGGGTTTTCTTTTTTTTGGCGGATTTCCTGGTGTGTTGTTGGGTCTGTTGGGTGGGTTCTTGGGGGTTGATTTGCGATTGAGGTAATGTTTTCGCGGGCTTCAGGCTGAAGGCGCTGAGGTGGGTGACGTGGCGCGGGTTGTGGTGGGGGTTGGAGATGCTGGGCTGGGCCATGCTGAGAGCTTGGCGCTGGGCCCGTCTTTCGGGAGATGTCGTTTTCGGGTTCGGGTCGGGTTGGCATGAAGATCGAGTTTAGTGGGTAAGTGGCTGACTGTTTTGGTGCCTGCTGGCGTTTTCAGGGCACACAGGAACTTGCTGGCTTCCTTGTATTGTCGTCGTTTCCTGGCCATTGAACTGGGCCCCGACATGGTTGGTGTTCTCTTACATTATACACCAAGAATTGAGGTCCGGTTTTTTGGTCTAGCTAAATGTCCACAGGCAACCTTTAAGTGGCGTCGGCTTCGATTCCGAATACTGAGGTCGAGAGCTTAACGGACCTTGAAGTGTCTGCATCCCTTTCCGATTAGTATTATTCGTAAAGAGATAGTAAAATGGGAGCAATGTACTATTTTCGATACTTCGCCAATTTAATATGGATCTTGTTGGCTAGTTGGGGGTCTATGCTACTGTCTGTATTGATTTACCGTGCCATTATTGGGGATTGTTATGGATCTCATCAACGAGCCGGTTATCGATAGGGCAAAGAGGAAACACGCCGATGCCCGCGACTGGCTCACGAATTGGCGCCATGAAGTGAGAAGCGGTAGCTGGGAGAACCCAGAGGCGTTGCGGAAACTATATGCCAGGGCAAGCATTCTGCCAGACAACCGGGTGGTCTTCAGAGTCAAAGGAAATCGTTACAGGCTGATCGTTCAGATCGATTATCGCAAGGGCATCGTTGTCGCAATATTCTTCGGCACGCACGCTGAGTACGACGAGTTCAATGCGAGGGGGGCGTGAACCGGGCCACGAATCAGTTGAACAAGGGGGCAATCAGATGACCAAAAGGGATGCAGGAGATTTCATTACTCCAATTCGTACAGAGGAGGAGCACAAGAAGGCAGTATCACGAATCATCGAGATTCTCGGTGCGGTTGAGGGATCGCCCGAAGACCGCGAGCTGGATGCTCTTGTAGAGGCGGTGAAGGCGTATGAAGCTGCGACAGTTGAGAGCGAATTCCCCGATCCGATTTCGGCGATCAAGTTTCGCATGGAGCAGGCCGACCTGACGCAGCGTGACCTGGTCCCTCTAATTGGCAGTCGGGCGAAGGTATCCGAGGTTCTGTCGGGCAAGAGAGAGTTGACGATGTCGATGGCGCGGGCGCTGCATGAGCACCTCGGCGTTCCAGCTGATGCGCTGCTGAAGAAGCCGGGCGCGACGTTTGGCCCTGCTCCCACGGCTGATGAGTTGCGGCGTTTTCCATGGAGAGAGATGGTAAATCGCAAATGGCTTGACCACCGATCCAATCTTCGGGATTACGCAGAGGAAATGTACGGGAAACTGGAGGATCGGGCAGGCGGCCAGGGCGTAATGACGCCTGCACTCTTACGCGAGAACGGCCATCGCCGCATGAACGCCAAGACGAATCACTACGCGCTCTGGGCCTGGTGCTTGCACGTGCTAGGCAACGCAAACGAGAATGCGCCGCAGAGTGACTATGTGCCTGGGATCGTGGACAGAGAGTTCATGCGCGAAGTCGCCCGATGCAGTACCACCGCGGACGGCCCTCTTAAGGCGCGAGAACATCTGGCAAACCACGGCATAGCTCTCGTCGTCGAGAAACACCTCAAGAATACCTACCTGGATGGGGCGGTACTGCGTCTCGGCAGTGGTCGGCCTGTGATCGGGCTGACGTTGCGCTACGACCGCATCGACAACTTCTGGTTCACATTAATGCACGAGCTGGCGCATGTGAGTCTCCATTTGGAGGACAACGGGAACGCCGTGTTTTTCGATGATCTGGATCTGAAGGAATCAGGCCGGATGGAGGTTGATGACCCGAATCTGAAGGAGGCAAGCAGAATAGAGAAAGAGGCCGATGAAATGGCGGAAAACGCGCTTATCCCGGCGGAGTTGTGGGAGTCAAGTGCGGCGAGTGTGAACCCGACACCGATGGCGGTCTATGAGCTTTCGCAGCAGGCGGCAGTACATATGGCGGTAGCCGCAGGCCGCGTCCGGTATGCGCACAATAATTATCGCCTGTTGTCACAGTTCGTTGGCAAGGGTGAAGTTGGGCGCCTGTTTGAGGAGGCCTGATTTGGGGTAGAGAAGACGGGAGGTGGAATCTGGTTAATGATGGCGCGGCACTGCTGGGGGATGCTGGCTTGCAGTTAGAAAAAAGGAGGGGTCCACATGAGTTGCTTCACATTGGTTGCCCTTAGGAGATCGGAAGATGCATCTGCTTTCATCCTGGACTTAAGAACTCAGCCTTATATTGTGGGTCCCAATGTCTGGACCACGAAACGGGAAAAATAAGGTGCATCCAGACGGATGCGGTCGGCTCTGATCAGAGCACGAAGTGCTCTTCAGCCGGTGTGCGATAGTTGAGACTTTGACGCGGTCTCTCATGGTTGTAGAAGTCGAAGTATGCGGTCAACCCAGTTTGCAGCTGACGCACTGTGTCATACTGGTTGAGATAGATGTTCTCGTATTTGACGCTGCGCCATAAGCGTTCGCAGAAGACGTTGTCGAGGGCGCGGCCATCGATGCTGACTTGAATGTTGGCTGCGAGCAGGCAGGTGGTGAAGGCATCGGCTGTGAACTGTGCGCCCTGGTGGGTGTTGAAGATCTTGGGCCGAGCCGTGCTGAGCGATTGACGCTGGGCCTATCTTCCAGAGGTTGCCGTTTCCAGGTTCGAATCGGGTTGGCATGAATTTCGTGTTCGCTGGATAACGGGCTAATCGGCTTGCTGGCTTCAAGCGCGTCCAAGGCAACCCGGAGCTTGTAGGCAGCAGTGTGCCGCCGCCGTCTCTTGACCATCATACTGCCCCTCCACAGGCTTGGTGATTTGCTCTATTTTACACCTTAGCTAGTGGTCCAGTTTTTGGGGCCCAGTTCACCACATAAACCCCAAACATAGAGGATATCTGCAAAATGTATGGAATTCAAGAAGCCTTTGATTCAAAATATTCGGAAATGTTGTCAATATGCGAAACCAAGGAGGAACGACAAGCATTTCAGAAAAAATATACTGAATTTGTCGATGAGGTTGTTGATGAGATGTCAGAAAGCATCTTGAAAACTATTTTGAAAAAAGCCCCAGATAAACTGAAAGCAACAGAAAAGGATAGGCGGCAATTCGAACGAAACCTAGAAAATCTTTGGGGCTTGCCAATACGAAAACTGGAAGTATTGATCCAGATAGCCCGTGAGGTAGGTATGGAGTTCAACAAAAAGCATCGCGGGGATGCAGCAAAGTCAAATGATTTTGTGTTTGAATCCCTTGTCAGATTACAGGCACGAGCCAGCCATACCTCTTTCGCAGTTTTATCTCTCCTTAGGTCAGGGTTTGCAGACGACGCCTATGCACGATGGCGTTCCCTCCACGAAATTGCGGTGGTGGGTGGCTTCATCAGGGAGAATGGACAAGAACTAGCCGAGAGGTACTTGCTACACGAGATCATACAACAGTACAAGTTGGCTTGTGCTCAAGCAAGAGTCCAAGGCCGAATCGATGCCGAAGAAATTCCCAAACAAGAATTGGAGGCCTTGAAATCACGCCGAGACACCCTTGTCGAAAGGTTTGGAAGAAAGTTTAAGTCGGATTACGGTTGGGCAACAGAAGCTTTGGGTGGCGAGCACCCCTCATTCCTAGCGATAGAAAAGAGAACGCAACTGGATCATCTTAGACCTTACTACAGAATGGCCAGCGACAACGTGCACGCAAATTCACATGGAATGTACTTTAGGCTGGGGCTGAATCAAGATGAGAAGAGGATGCTTCTAGTCAGTGCCAGCACAGCAGGATTAGCGGACCCTGGACACTCCACCGCAATCTCCCTAGTGCAAATCACGGTTGCATTGCTCTCCACCAGACCCAGCATCGACACAATCACGACAATGTCTGTTTTGGCAAGACTAGAAGACAAGATCGGAAAGACGTTTCTTGAATCACACAAAAAACATGAATCTTGAAGTGGGCCCCAAAAACCGGTCCATGAGCTAAGGTATATAGGAACAGATCACCGTGGACATGGAGGGATAGTTTTGCGGTCAAGAAACGGCGGCGCCACACGGCGGCCTAACAAATATCGAGTTGCCTTGGAGGCGCCAGCAGGAAGTAAGACGATTCGTCAGTTGTCCAGTGAGCATGCGATTCATCCGAACCTTATCCGGGTACACATTGGACGAAATCGCGGCCCAGCAGGTCGTCGTGGGCCGAGAATGTGATGGTGGAGTTGGGGGTGATTCCCGGAATGCGACTCACTAGAGTAAGCGTGTTGTCTTGATGAGAGATTACCAGATCTACATTTTGCTCTAGGTGGTCCATCAGCTGTGTTTGCTCATCGGAATTGGGGTTGTATTTCAACACAGCTCCCCGAACTGCGGCATTGACATCGCGCATTATGCCGCGCGAGTTTTCTGTAAACCGGGTGGCGGCATAAGAAGCCTGTAGCCAGTAATCGAATTGGTTGAGCGTAAGATTGGGGTCGCCATCAGTATTGATCGCCACAACCCACATGTACTCTATGCGGTTATCCGGCACGCCTTTCCGGTTAAATTCCAACCGCTGGGGGATTCCTCTCAGGTGGAATACAGCCGTGAGTGTTTCGCCATCCAGTTCAGAGCTTGCGCCAACTATATCGACATAGTTGGGCAATTCATCTGAAACCCACCCCTCTGCGCTTTGTCCTGGCAGCATGACTAAACTACCTGTGGAACACCTCGTGAGGTGTTGCGCCAGCAGTTGCGGTATGGGGTTGCAGGCAGTGACAAAGAGAGCGAGCAATACAACCAGGTTTATCTTCAACATGGGGGTCTCCTATGCTCTCTCTGCCGGTGGGAGGCAAGAGGGTTAGGCCGTCACGGTTTGTGACGGTCTTTGGGGGACAGGAGCTGCTTAAGTTTATTCCACAGGTGTCTTCTGCGTCTCCACGGTGTGCTGCTCGTGACGATCCACCAGACGATCAGGATGGCGGGGATCAGCAGGATGAAACCGGCGTTGTCCATGAAGGGATAATAGTTCATGGTCGTAGGTTATGGTGTGGTGGGTCCCAATGTCTGGTCCACGGAATGGGAAAGATAAGGTGCATCTGGTTGGATGCGGTCTTTCATGGCTGTAGAGGTCGAAGTAGGCGGTCAAGTCGGTTTTCAGCTGGCGCACTTTGTCGTACTGGTGGAGAGATAAGTTCTCGGATTTGACGCTGCGCGATAGGCGTTCGCCGAAGACGTTGTCGAGGGCGCGGCCGAGGCCGCCGATGCTGACTTGTATGTTGGCTACGAGCAGGCGGGCGTGTGCCGGCGTGACTCTTGACCATAGAGCCGGCGCTCCACGAGCTGGGTGATCGGGCCAATTATACACCTTAGCTCGTGGTCCAGTCTGTGGGGCCAACTTCAACTGATGATTTATGGGCAACTCACAGACTTACAGCAGCCCTCCTTCGCCCTCCAATTTTCTTTTGGCGAGTGTAATGGCTTCATTGATCTGTTGGGCGGCAGTCAAGGGGGTTAGGGAAGCGACGAGTGTTACTATTGCGCACTATTCAATATTCACTGCGAAGACCATAGGATCACAACTCCGCGGTCTCTATCCGAGCCACATCTGCTTTGTTTGCAAGGTTGACATCACCTGTTATAAGAATGATTCGTGCGTTCGGGTGAGATGACTGGACCTCCAGAACACTTGCAATAATTCGGTCGTCACGATTGCTATTATCGAGCCACGGTAAGGAGTTTCCCATTTTAGGCTCGCTCGCGACTGCTTTGACAGAAATGGTTCGATCTACTTTGACTCCTTCTCGAAGACTACCTTGATTTCGCCAGCCTTTAATCCTTGTGATTACTTTGGTCACTTTCTTCCGAAAATCATCATTTCTGTGATTTATCTTTAAGGCATCCAATTCGGCCAGAACGGTAGGCAACAACAGAAAGATGAAGGTGTCGTTGCCGGCGATGCTCATATATTGGCTCGGAGAAGGTTGGCTGACTATGGCATTTGTGTCTGGTATCAACATAGTCGCGGTTGGCCCATTAGCATCCAAGATGGCAAGCATGTCATAGAAAGCTTTTGCGTCGGCGCGCAACCCGTCTTCGTTAGCTGCTCTGTCATAGGAAATTGACCAGTTGGACTTCAGTTCAATCCACTGGCGGAGCCTATTGTCAGCCTTTGCGACACTTCGGTCGAGATGGTCCGGGGCATTGGCAAAGACAGAATTGAAGATGTCGATCCATTCCTCATAGTCTCGCTTAATCGAAATCTGACAGTTTAGCTGTTCGAGAGACATTTTGCCCCAGTAGTAAGTTGGAGCTAGAAAGACAATTCCAGCATGTTTTCTGTGGCGTTCAACTGGCATTTCTCGAATCAGGTCAGCTATTCGATCGGTTAAAGCATCTAGGTCTGATTGAAGGCGTGTTGCTATCGATGGCATATGGAGTTGGTTTGGTGGTGTTGAGGGTCGATGCTAAGTTGGTCTAAGGACTTTCTTGTCGGAACTTACCACTCAGTAAGACGGCGTGTCAAGGGTGGTGTGAAGTGGGCCCCAAAAACTGGACCACGAGCCAAGGTGTATAATGGAGCAGAACACCAAGCACGTGGAGGGGCAGATTAATGGTCAAGAAACGATGGCGACACTCTGCGGCCGATATCTTCCGATATGGATTGGAAGAGCGTTAGACAGCTAGATGATTTGTGGTCCAGACATTGGGACCCACCATAGGTTTTGGGCTGGCGGCTGGGAGGTGAATGACGGGGGGAGCGGGCTATGGTGGGGTTTTGGCGTGCCATCATGCGCGGTCGCGGTCCTCCAGGCCGTGTGCTTCGACCCTTTCCAAATCCATCTGCACATCCTCGCAGCCTGGTTCTCGCCGACCTAGCCGGGGCCGGGTTAGCGGAGAAGAATGCCAGTTTGAGATTTACGTAGATGGGAGCGAATTGCTACTACCGGGAGTCTGCCCCGTTTTCACTGGTGAGTCCAGACCTAAGACCTCCTCCAAGAGATCGAATACGACGCGGAAGTGTTGGAAGTCGTCGATAGTCCCATTCTTACAAAGCCAACTGCAAAGATTGGCCTTTTCATTTCGATTTATGGTCCATTCTTCGGGAACAGTAAGGCACTCTCCTCGCTCTGTTTTCGCGTGTTCAGAAGTCACGTCGATGAAGGCATCTTTGTAGTCCCTTGCATTTTGCAACGTGACTTTACTAAAGAGGTTTTCGATACCACTTTCCAATGGGTGGCCCTCTTGTTTAGGAAGACACCGTCTGTACACCATCCCTTTTGAGTCAGAATTCAGCTTATCGCAATCGTAACAAAGGATGATTTTCTGTGGTGCTACTTCAGAAAGTTTCGAATTATAGTGCCTATAGATCTTATCTAAGCCACCAAAGCCTTTGCCATCCAGCAATTGAATTTCGGCAAGGAAGCCCTGAAGATCCAGCAACTCAGCAGCCTTCTGAATGTACTTAATGTCGGTCTTACCTTCCACAAAAACGAGAGGCCTTTGGGAACTCTCAATTGCCTTTCGGATGTCCTCTGAGAACTGTCCTGTTTCAGCGAAATACCTGTAAGCGCTGCCGAATTCGCTAAACTCTTCAGGGGTGATCTGCCGCCCAAGAGGTAGTCGATATAGGGCAAACCCATCCTCCCCGAAAGTTCTTTCCATACCGAGGACAAAGAGAGGCGAATGTGTCGTAACTATGAACTGTACCCTTGGGAACATCTGAATCATATTGGGGAGTACTTCGAATTGGTGATCGGCATGCAAGTGCAGGTCAATCTCATCTACAATAACGATTCCTCGAATGTCTTCCAAGCGCTTTAGTTCTGCCTGGCTTAAGTCATAGTCCCTCAGAATCGATAGGAATAGGTTGAGCAGGGAAGTTTCGCCACTGGACAGCTGAAAGACGTTTGGGACAATCTGCTCCGAACCTTTCATTAGTGAAACAGTTCTTGCCTGTCGGGGGCCTATCCCAAATCTGGCACCTTTGATTTTGGTGACTTTTTCGATTAATCGTAGCGCGAATTCAAAAATGCTCGTTGCATCTCCTTCATATCCCTTGAGAACTCTGTGCAAAGCTTGCAATTTGCTATTCTGAATAGGAAGCATAAGATGCTGGGTCTGCATCTCAAAAGCAGAACGGTCAAAAATCACCTCAAATAGCCAGTTCTGAATGTTTGAAAGCGGTGAATAGTTGATCACGTTACGATTCGTGTGCCCGCGGTAGTGTATGAGATCCATGTACTGGGCCTTGGCGTTCAAGTTCTTCTGATTCAACCAAGCTGGCTCTTCAAATCGATTTGGAGGGAAATATAGAACGCAGTTTTTCGAGAATGCAGTTTCGACATCTTTTATTCTAGAGGAGGAGAATAAAGAGTAGTGTTCGCTTTCTTCAGGTTTCATCCTACTCCAAAGTCCTTGAGCTCTCGTATCTGAAATACCCGGAGGTTCATCAGGATAATCCTGTTTTCGACTTCGCAGCACTAATTCTCCTAAGCTCAGTCTATCTTCAAAATCCACCCTCGCGTAACAATACGTTTCCCCAGTCTTGATGTAAGAAGGACTCCGGACCTTATACACTTTACCGATTTCTACCTCAGGCGTTCCTGGATATGCAATCGCCTGGCCTGAAAGAAGACCATTTACAATATGCGACAAAAGGATACTCTTGCCCGAACCATTAGCGCCAACCAGTAAGACCGGTCGTGGCGCATCTCCATTGAATGGAAAGGAAATGTCAAGTCTGTCTATCGGACCGCAATTGATCAACTGAATTTTCTTTGCATACATTGCATATCGCTCTAGGTAGTTATGGCAAATGTTGGACCATACTCATTATATCTATTGTGGCACATCCGTTCCGCCCTGTCCAGTTTATAGCCACTTCTGACCACTGCAGATGAGGCCTTGAACCATGGTGCTCGCATCACTTAAGGCATCGTACTTGTGTAATCAGCCCCCTTATAAGCCTGAGGCAGTGGGCCCACAGCGGCCGTGAAGTCAAAGCGGACGATGGGGAAGATGTCGAGGACGTATGCGTGTCGCGGCCGAAGCCGAGGCCTTCGATGGTGGCTTGATTGTTGGCTGCGAGCAGGCAGGCGTGTGCCGCCGTCGATTTTTGACCATTGAGCCGGCGCTCCACGAGTTGGGAGATCAGGTCCACTATACACCGAATCTCGTGGTCCAGTTTCTGGGGTCCACTTCAACTTTGGGCAGGGCCAGAGGAAAAGTGTCGACGTTTTATCAACGGTGTCAAGCCCACGAGGAGGACTATCACACGGGGTGCCCCAACGGGGATTGGCGGCGCGAAGGTGAGGGGGCGCTGTGGTATACTTGCGGGGATGATTCAGACCGCTTACGCTCAATTTGCCGGGACTATACTTTCGACCAGACCGCTGGTCCGGCGCGGCGCCATCGGCCTGCTGGTGGCAGCGGGCGCAGTGACGATAACCCTCCTGATAGGGGTGGCAGGGCCGCTCATCGCCCTCGTGCTGGCGCTGGCTGTCGTCGGCGCTACGCTCATCCTGATGGACACACACTGGGGCTACGTGGCGCTGGTGGGCGTTGTCTTTGTCCTACCCTTCGCCAGCCTCCCCTTCCGTCTTGGCTTCAAACCGACTTTTCTGGATGCCGCGCTTGGCGCGCTCGCCTTTGTCTGGGCGCTCAAACTGGTGGCAGGGAGGCCGGCGTTCACCCTTTCACCCACGGCCCGGAATCCACAGGCGACGCAGGCCCGCCAGTTTCAGATCTCGCCCATCGGGCTGCTGATCGGGCTGTTCATGCTGATGGCAATCTTCAGCTTCGTCTACGGCATGTCACACAGCCGGCCTACCAGCACCATCATCCGCCGCTTTGGCGAAATCCTTTTGGGCATCGGCCTCTATTTCATCGTCATTAACACGGTTCGCTCGCAGAGAGAACTGAATTGGGTGGTCCGCTGGCTATTTTTGGCGGCGTGGGCGTGCGCAGCAATCGCAGTGCTTTTTTACGTCATTCCCGAAGCATGGACTGTCAGAGTGCTCAATCAACTGGCACGGTTCGACTATCCCAGCGGCTTCGGCGCCCTGCGCTGGATCGAAGATGACCCCGACGGCACTATGCGGGCAATCGGTACAGCGGTCGACCCAAATGTGTTGGGCGGCATGATGATCCTAGGGGCAGCAATGGTCGGGCCGCAGCTGCTGTCGCCGCGGCCGCTGTTCCCCAGATGGTTGACCGTGGCAATTTTCGCCACGGTCGTGCTTGCCATCTACTGGACATTCAGCCGTTCCGCCCTTTTTGGCATGGTCGCGGCCCTCTCGGTACCGGCAGTGCTCAAGTACCGCCGTCTGCTTCCGATTGGAATTGTGCTGGGTCTGCTACTTTTTCTCTTGCCGCAAACCCAGGACTATGTTGCCCGCCTGCTGGAAGGGCTCGCCGGCCAGGATGTGGCCACGCAGATGCGCTTAGGCGAGTACAAAGACGCCATGATTCTGATCCGTCGCTATCCGATATTCGGTGTCGGATTTTCCGGTGTGCCGGACATCGATATCTATCTCGGCGTCAGCATGTTCTACCTCACCCTGGCCGAAAACATGGGCATCATGGGCCTCGTGATCTTCATGGCCGTGATGATTGGTTTTTTCAGCATGTTCATTACCACGTGGCGGGCCGGCGTCGCCCCCGAACGGGAAGCGTTGCTGCTCGGGTTCGGCGGTGCAATCCTCGGCGCGCTCGTCAGCGGCATCGCCGACCACTACTGGTTCAACCTTACCTATCCGCACATGACCGTTCTGTTCTGGATGTTTGCCGGCATGACCGTCGCCACGATTCTGATCGAAAAAGAGAGCGCCGCTCTGCCGTAGCGATTCTTCTTTGCCTTCCTTGCCATCCAATGCCTGAAACCGGGTATAGAAATCCAAGAGTCATACAGTATGAATAAAGCGACAACAGGCCTGCACAGTGAAAATAACGATATGGGCAAGGTCCGTGTCGATCCGGTACCGGCAATGCCGTCCGATTCGACGCCGCTCACCCTCGATCTTGTCGATTCGACCGCTGGATCAACGGGCCGAGCAGTTGACCTGCAACCTTTGCCGGTCGCGGTCGATGACAAAGGCCCGGGCCAGCTTACCCGCGGCCGCCGGCCGCCCTGGTTGCGCGTGCGTTCAGCCGATACGCCCAAATTCCGGGAGCTCAAACAGCTGTTTCGGGGCAAGAGTCTCAACACCGTCTGCGAAGAGGCTATGTGCCCCAACATCGGCGAATGCTGGGGCAGAGGAACCGCTACCTTCCTGCTGATGGGGGATACCTGCACGCGCTCCTGCGGCTTTTGCAAGATCAAGACCGGCCGCCCCGAACTGCTAGACCCGGAGGAGCCGCGGCGCGTGGGCGAGAGCGTCCAGGCCATGAACCTGCAACACGCGGTACTGACAAGCGTCAATCGCGATGAGCAGCCGGACGGCGGCGCCTGGGTCTTCGCCGAAAGCATCTACTGGATTCGGCGGCTGCAGCCGGGCTGCACAGTCGAAGTTCTGATTCCCGACTTCAAGGGAGATTGGGCCGCCCTCCAAATTGTGATGGAAGCCAAGCCCGAAATCCTCAATCACAATACGGAGACCGTCGCCCGCCTCTACAAAACAGTCCGCCCCCAGGCCCGCTATACACGCTCACTGGAACTGCTGCAGCGGGCCAAGCAATCGGATCCGCTGGCCCTCACGAAATCGGGAATCATGCTCGGGCTGGGCGAAACCTGGGAGGAGATCCTGGTGGTGATGGACGACCTGCGGGCGCACGACGTCGACATTATGACGGTCGGCCAGTACTTGCAGCCGAGCCGCTTCCATCTGCCGATCGTTGGCTACTATACGCCCGAACAGTTCGACCTCTTGCGTGTCGAAGGCGAGCAAAGAGGCTTCCGCTGGATGGAGAGCGGCCCGCTCGTGCGCAGCAGCTACCACGCCGACGGCCAGGCCCACCTGAGCCCGCGCGCGGATGCCGGCGGCGTACAGCAGCCCGTAACCTGAGTCGCTTCGATCACCTGGGCATAAATTGTCTACATTCAACCAGACTCTATTCCGGCGCGCCCTTCCGCTCACTCACTTCTTCGACGCCCTCTTTTGCCGCCGCGCCCGGCTGCACGCCAAGTCTCTCACAGGACAAGGCCACGTACTCCGGAGAAATGTCATAGCCAACCCAGTGCCGGCCGGCGTCCTGCGCGGCAATCGCGGTTGTGCCGCTGCCGATAAACGGATCCAACACGACATCATTCGAGTAGGTGTACAGCTGAATGCAGCGGGCCGGCAGCTCCACCGGAAACGGCGCCGGATGGCCTGCTTTCCTGGCCGACTCGGCCGGGAACTGCCACACGCTCTTGGTCCACTCCAGAAATTCATCTCTGCCTATCGTCGGCTGCTTAGTGCCGCACGCCGGCTTCTTGCGGGCAAAGTCGCCCTTGCAGAAAACCAGGATATACTCGTGTACATCCCTCAGAACGGGATTCGATGGCGAGCGCCAACTGCCCCAGGCGCAAGACGATCCCGCGCTGGCCTGTTTGTTCCATATGATCTGACCGCGCATCAAGAAGCCAACTTCGATCATATCCGCGGTTACAAATGCGCTTAGCGGCACATACGGTCGGCGGCCAATGTTGGCGACATTGATGCAGGCTCTGCCGCCATGCACCAGCACCCGATAGGTCTCTCTCCAAACCTCCCGCAGCAAATGCCGGTACTCGTCCGCACTCATATCCTCGTCATAGTCCTTCCCTACATTGTAGGGAGGAGAAGTCACCATCAGATGCACACTGTTGTCCGGCAACTCGTGCATGGAGCTGCTGCTATGCGCATAGAGGCGGTCCAGTTCCGGAACTGGGTTGTCCGGCGACGGTTCTTTCTCAACCACCTCCGAATCTTCATACATCTTGCGGCCATAGAAGGCGCTTGAGTCATGTCCGATTCGAGCGCTGGTTCCGAAAGATTGCATCGTAGTCTTGGGCATTGCGGATTTCTCCATAGGGCGCTGTTTGCACCAGGACAAGTGTCAATTTGGGCGGTCTGGCCTTCAGCCCGCCCTTGTGCGGGGGGACACCCCCCGCAACCCCCCCCTCCAACAACACGCCTCGCCGCCGATACGCCGCGCAGCTAGTGACCCATCACGGCGGCCCAGAAGGCGGCTGCTGTCGACCAGGGCCGGGACGAAGGATGCCCGAATGCCGGCACAGTTGAAGGGTTGTTCAAGACAGGCAAGAACTGGTCAAGTCAGGCACTGCAGATTACTTCGTAGGCATTAAAGCCCCGCTACTGCAATCCTGCAAATCCTGATTCCTTCCCCCGCCCCAGGCCAGTTCAGAGGTTCAGAACACGGTTCATCCTCTTCAATGGCTTATGCAGCTCGCTTGTGATCGCACACCGGACATGTCTAAGCCGCTGATCCAGGCCCGATTAACCTGAATCCAATTCTACACCACGACTCTTCGCGCCCGCTACGCAATGGACATGCAGCTATCTTGCCTGCCATACCCCAATACGCAAAAAGCCAATCTCCAAACTGAACGCACATTACTTGCGCTGGTTCTTAACAACGCGCCCTCCCGCGTTAACATTAAAGGACGCAAAATTATGCTTTCTGTCTTTACAACGGGTATCATAACAACGGGTATCATACGCAAAACCCGTCAGGACGCTGGCAAAGCCGGCAGCAAGAGATTGCTCCGGCCCGCCCAGCGCAGAACGACAACGCAAGACCAATCCAAGAGGGGGCGAAATGGCTCGACAGGATTATTTCAACGCACGCGATACCCTCCACACGCGCAGCGGCCCGGTGACAATCTACCGGCTGGATGCTCTGGAAAAGGTTTCCTCCGCCAATGTGAACAGGCTGCCTTTCTCGATCAAGGTGCTGTTGGAAGCGGCTTTGCGTCAGGCCGAAGGCTTCGAGATCACCCGAGAGGCGATTGAAACCATCGCCAACTGGGGGCCGGATACCGCTGGCAAAGTTGAAATCCCATTCAAGCCGGCGCGTGTCATCCTGCAGGACTTTACCGGCGTGCCCAGCGTAGTTGACTTGGCCGCGCTGCGCAGCGCCATGGCCCGCATGGGCGGAGACGCCAACAAGATCAACCCGGTCGTGCCGGTCGACCTGGTCATCGACCACTCCGTGCAGGTGGATCGATTCGGCTCGGCAGCCGCGCTCTTCTTCAACTCCGAGCGTGAGTTTGAGCGTAACCGCGAACGTTATGAGTTCCTCAAATGGGGGCAGCGCGCCTTCGACAACTTCCGCGTCGTGCCGCCCGCCACCGGCATCGTGCACCAGGTCAACCTGGAATATCTGGCAAGCGTTGTGCAGACCTCTCCCGGCAATGCAGACGCGCCGGAAGCCTACCCCGACTCCCTCGTAGGCACAGACAGCCATACCACCATGATCAACGGGCTGGGCGTCCTGGGTTGGGGTGTGGGCGGCATCGAGGCCGAGGCGGTCATGTTGGGGCAGCCCATCTACATGCTCTTGCCGGACGTCGTCGGCTTCAAACTGACCGGCGCGCTTCCTGAGGGCGCAACCGCTACCGACCTGGTGCTGCGGGCGACCGAGATGCTGCGCCAGCAGGGCGTGGTCGGCAAATTCGTTGAGTATTTCGGACCCGGTCTGGGCCAGCTAACCCTGCCGGATCGAGCGACTCTCGCAAACATGGCGCCCGAATACGGTGCAACCATGGGCTTTTTTCCGGTTGATCAGGAGACACTGCGCTATCTCGCCAACACCGGGCGCGACCCGGAGGCGGTCGATCTTGTCGAACGCTACTGTAAGGAGCAGGGCCTCTTCCATACTGAAGATTCGCCGGACCCGGTCTTCAGCGAAATCATCGAACTCGACATGGATACCGTGCAGCCCAGCTTGGCCGGCCCAAAACGACCCCAGGATCGCATCGCTCTTTCGGACATGAAAGAGCGATGGAGTGGGATGCTGTCGGCTCCCGTCGGCGCACAGGGTTTTGGCCTCGAAAGCGCAGAATTGGATAATCGTGCCCGCGTCAACTTCAAAGGCGCTGAATTCTCCCTGGAGCACGGCGATGTAGTAATCGCCGCCATCACCTCCTGCACCAATACCAGCAATCCGTCAGTGATGATCGGCGCCGGCCTGCTCGCCAAGAAGGCCGTCGAACGGGGTCTGGACGTGAAACCGTGGGTCAAGACCAGCCTCGCCCCCGGATCGAAGGTCGTCACCAGCTATCTGGAAGCGAGCGGTCTGATTCCCTATCTGCAAGCCCTGAACTTCCATACCGTTGGCTACGGCTGCACCACCTGCATCGGCAACAGCGGCCCTCTGCCCCAACCGATCCGCGATGCCATTCACGACGCCGATCTGGTGGCGGCCTCGGTACTGAGCGGCAACCGCAACTTCGAAGGACGCATCGGCCCGGATGTACGCGCCAACTTCCTGGCCTCGCCGCCGCTCGTGGTGGCATACGCAATCGCCGGAACAGTCAACATCGATCTGGACAACGACCCCTTGGGCTACGACCCGACCGGCGAGCCTGTCTTTTTGCGCGATGTCTGGCCGAGCCAGGAAGAAATTCAGACCGAAATCCATCGCAGTCTCAAACCGGCGCTGTTCCGCCAGCAGTACGCCAACGTTTTCACCGGCAATGAACAATGGAATGAAGTGCCAATTTCCGGTGGCGATCTCTACGCCTGGAGCTCCGGCAGCACCTATATTCAGGAGCCTACCTTCTTCCAGGAAATGAGCACAGAATTACCCCCTGTCCAACCCATTGTCGGCGCCCGAGTGCTGGCGGTCATGCCGGACAGTACCACAACTGATCATATCAGCCCGGCGGGTGCAATTGCCCCTGACAGCCCTGCTGGCCACTTCCTGGCAGGTAAGGGCGTCCCCCGCTCCGAATGGAACAGCTACGGCAGCAGGCGAGGCAACCACGAGGTCATGATGCGGGGCACTTTCGCCAACATTCGCATCAAGAATCAGATGCTGGATGGCGTCGAAGGCGGGTATACCGCCTACATCCCCTCGGCCCCACAAGTGACTGACGCGTCCGAAACTCCTGCCGAAATGGCAATCTGGGATGCATCTGCCCAATACCAGCAGGAAGGCACACCGCTGATTATCCTCGCCGGCAAGGAATATGGCACAGGCTCTAGCCGCGACTGGGCCGCAAAAGGACCGTGGTTGCAAGGCGTAAAGGCGGTGATTGCCGAGAGCTTCGAGCGCATCCATCGCTCTAATCTGGTCGGAATGGGCATCCTGCCCTTGCAGTTCGTCGACGGCCAGAACATGCAGTCACTGGACCTCAGCGGTTTCGAAACATACGACGTTCTGGGCCTGACCGAAGAGATGGCGCCTAACCAGGAGTATACAGTGCGCGTGACCCGTGAACAGGGAACCGTCGGTGAATTCCGCGTCACCAGTCGGCTCGATACGCCTGTGGAAGTAAACTATTTCAAGAATGGCGGGATTCTGCACACGGTCTTGCGGCGTCTTGTCAAGGAAGATTGAAAAAGGAAACATGCACTATGGCTTTACATACAGAAGGAAAGCAGGAACGCTATCAAATGTCGGGCTGGGATCTCTCCGCCCTGGTGCCGGCCGACCCCGAGGCCAACGGGTCCGGGATGACAGCACCTTCCGCCGCTGCCATTGAAGAGATGCTGGCGCAGGTCGAGCAGAATGTCGCCTCGTTCGAGGCGCTTCGGGAGCATCTTTCGGCGCAGATGGAGCCGGCAGGGCTGAACGACGTCATGCAACAGTACGAGGAAATCTCCTTGCAGATCTACCCGCTCGTAGCCTACGGCAGTCTCTGGTTCTCGTCGGATACTCAGTCGCCTGACGCCCTCACCTACTCCAACCGCATGCAGCAGATGATGACGGACGTGCAGAACCGTATGCTCTTTTTCAGCCTGTGGTGGAAGGGTCTGGATGACGAGCACGCCGAAGCCCTCCTGCCGGATGCAGACACTTACCCGGACTACCGCCACTTCCTGCTCGATATGCGCCTCTCCAAGCCCTATATGCTGGAAGAGACCGCCGAGCGCATCATCAACCTGAAGGATACCAATGGCATCAACGCCATCGTAACCATCTATTCGATGTTAACCAATCGGCTCGAGTTCGAATTGGAGGTCGATGGCGAGTTGAAGCGAATGACCCGCGGCGAGGTAATGGCCTACGTCTACTCAACTGACCCCGACATGCGCGCCGCCGCCTACCAGTCCATATATAAGGTCTACAAGGAGGAGGCGCCGATTCTGGCGCAGATCTATGTCAATCTGGTGCGCGACTGGCACAGCGAGAATGTTACGCTGCGCAGCTTCGATTCACCAATAGCCGTGCGCAATCTTCAGAACGACATTCCCCACGATGCTGTCGAGGCCCTGTTGGAGGTCGCCCGCCGTAATGCGCCTCTTTTCCAGCGCTACTTCTCACTCAAGGCCAACTGGCTGGGCGTGGAAAAGCTGCGCCGTTACGACATCTATGCGCCGTTGGCCGGTTCGTCGCGAGAGGTGCCCTACGACGATGCGGTCGAGCTTGTCCTGAATACGTTTAAGCGCTTCGATCTCGATTTCGCCAGTAAAGCCCAACGCGTTTTCGACGACAACCATGTCGACAGCGAGGTCCGTAAGGGGAAACGAGCCGGCGCCTTTTGCGCTACAATTCTGCCGGGCATCACCCCCTATGTACTGCTTAACTATACCAACAAGGTGCGCGACGTGGCCACGATCGCCCATGAATTGGGTCATGCTGTCCACAGCTTGATGGCCGAAGATCATTCTGTCCTGACCCAGCACTCCTCTCTGCCATTGGCCGAAACAGCCTCAGTCTTCGCCGAAATGGTGATGAACGAACAACTGCTGGCCGAGGAAAAGGACACACTGGTCCGACGCGAAATCCTGGCTGCCAGTGTCGACGACATCTACGCCACCGTGATGCGGCAGGCATTCTTTGTAATCTTTGAAAAAAGTGCGCATCAGGCCATTCAGGACAACGCTTCGCCTCAGGAGTTGGACCGCCTCTATCTCGAAAATCTGCAGGAACAGTTTGGCGACAGCGTGGAACTGTCCGACGAATTCCAATATGAGTGGATCAGCATCCCCCACATCTATCACACGCCCTTCTACTGCTATGCCTACAGTTTCGGCCAGCTGCTCGTGCTTTCTCTTTTCCGGCGCTATCAGCTGGAGGGCGATGCCTTCAAGCCGGGCTACATGAAATTGCTGGCTTGCGGCGGTTCGGCGCGGCCGCAAAAGATCCTGGAAGAGGCGGGCATCGACATGACAGATCCCGCTTTCTGGCAGGCAGGCTTCGATGTGATCCGCGAAATGATCGATGAGTTGGAAGCGATGACAGTTTCCTGAGGCAGCCCCCGTTGAAATCCAGGACTGTTCCGCGATAATTGCAAGGCGCCCTCAAACCTCGAGGGCGCCTCTGGCTTCTCATCCACGCGCACAGTTTACGCAAACGCTCGGCGAAACGCGTACCACTGTGAATGATGTGATAACTAATCGCAAGTTGCCGGCTGTCCGAACCATATAGTTGGCTCCAATGTTTAGGCCAATAAATGGCCCTTCACCTGTTGGGCGAAGCGTCCCACTATATGCCTTTCCTCGTAGTCTGGTTTTTAGGGCACAGGGCAATCTGGAGACTGTCCGGGGTGGGGGGAACTGCCTGAATGTCGAGTCGGACTGTTCTCACCCCTCTTCACCCACTCCAGAAAGAGGCGGGGTAAAGGGTGCTGACGGTACGTGCAAACGGGCTATTCTCACTCCTCACTTCTCTCTACTCACTCCTAAAGAAAAATCCTATCCTACCACGCGCCGAACCTCCAGCACATTGGGCAGATGCTCAATCCGAGTCATGATGCGGGTCAATTGCGAGATATTCGAAAGCTCCAAGGTTGCGTTGATCACGGCCATGTTGTTCTTCATCCCCGTCACCGCTTCTGCCGACTGCATGTTGATCTTCTCATCTGCCACCAGGCCGGTCACGTCCCGCAGCAAACCGGCCCGGTCGTAGGCTTTAACCTGAATGCTGACCGGGTACATCTCTGCGCTCTTGGCGCCCCACTGCACCTCTACCAGCCGTGCATGGTCCGCACGTTTAATCAGAGAAACGATATTTGGACAGTTCGTCTTGTGTATGGAAACGCCGCGCCCTTTGGTCACATAGCCGACGATCGGGTCGCCGGGCACAGGGTTGCAGCAGAGGGCCGGATGGGCCAACACTCCGTCTAGACCGGCCACCTGCACGCCGTCGATTGAGACAGCGCGGTGGGGCGTTTGCTTGATCAGCTGCTCTGGTTCTTCTTCGCTCTGCTGGCTGCGTTCATATTCGATGACGCGCTGGGCGATAGTCTGGCTCGTCACATCCCCATAGCCGATGGCAGCCAGAAAGTCATCCAGTTCTTCAAAGCCGCAAATGCGGGCGACAAACTCGAAGGGCTGGACAACGCTCAACCGCTTCAGTTCCTTTTCCAGAATCTGGCGGCCCGAAACGATGTTCTCATCCCTGGCCTGTTTGCGGAACCAGGTGCGGATCTTCCCGCGCGCCCGCGTAGTGGCGACATAGCCCATATTTGGGTTGATCCAGTCCCGACTGGGACCGCCCCGCTTGGCCGATATAACCTCTACCTGATCACCATTCTGGAGCTGGAAGTCCAGTGGCACCAGCCGGCCATTGACTTTCGCGCCCCGGCAGCGGTGGCCTAACTCTGTGTGAACCCGATAGGCGAAGTCTATCGAAGTCGAACTGCGGGGCAGGTCGATCACATCGCCTCGCGGGGTAAAGACGTAGACCCGATCCTGAAATACGTCGGTCTTCATCCCGCTGATGAACTCCTGGGCATCGGTCACGTCCTGGCGCCATTCCATCAACTGACGAATCCAGGCGATCTTGTTGTCCAGATATTGGTTGGGCTGCTTGCCCTCCTTATACCGCCAGTGGGCCGCGATACCGAACTCGGCTAATTGGTGCATCTCATGTGTACGGATCTGCACCTCCATCGGCCTGCCATTTGAGCCGACCACCGCCGTGTGCAGGCTGCGGTACATGTTGTCCTTCGGACTGGCGATATAGTCGTCAAATTCGCCGGGGATCGGCCGCCAGCGGCTGTGGACTACACCCAAAGTCGCATAGCAATCGGAAATCGATTCGACGATGATGCGAAACCCGTGAATATCATAGATCTGGTCGAACGGAACGTCCTTTCGCCGCATTTTGCGATAGATGCCGTAAATGTGCTTGGGGCGCCCGTTAATCTCTGCCTTGAGGCCCGCCTCGCTCAGCGCTTTCGCCAGCGTATCTCGCGTCTCATCCATCCAGCTGACCCGTTCAGCCCGCTTCTGGTCCATGGCCCGTGACAGATTTCGATATGTGACCGGCTCCAGATAGCGAAAACTCAAATCCTCCAACTCCCACTTTATCTGCCAGATCCCCAGTCGATTCGCAAGAGGAGCGAAAATCTCCAGGGTTTCGCGGGCAATACGGCGACGCTTGTGCTCCGCGTGGCCCTCCAAAGTGCGCATATTGTGGACTCGATCAGCCAGCTTGATAAGCACCACCCGGATGTCCTCGGCCATGGCCAGGAACATTTTCCGCAGGCTTTCAGCCTTCTCATCGGCGACGCTGTGACGCATCTTGCTCAACTCTTTGATGCGGTTGAGCTTTGTCACGCCGTCCACCAGTTCGGCTATGTCCCGGTTAAAATTCTTCTCCAGATAGTCGACTGTGTAACCTGAATCCTCCACCACGTCGTGCAGCAGCGCTGCGGCCAGTGTGTCCGCGTCCAACTGCAACTCCGCCAAAATGTTCGTCACGTCGATCGGGTGCAGGATGTAAGGCTCGCCGGTCATGCGCGTCTGTTCGCGATGGGCGTCGCTGGCGACTAGATACGCGCGCAGTATCCGCAGCCTTTCATCCGCGCTGAAATAGTAGGGCAGCCTCTTGTACAGCTCTTCAAGCGCTTTGATCTCGTGCAAATTCAGGAGCGGCTGAAGGAACAACTTGCCGTCGCTGACAGGGGGTATGGCCTCAAGAGGGATACTGCGTAGAAGCGGACTGTCCGTGGGCAGGCGGTTTTTCTCTACCCCCGTAAGGTCGGGAATGTCGGTTGTGGCCGCAACGGAAAGTTCCGGCGCCAGTTCAGTGCCAACCATTGCTATCCCTTTCCACTACATCCATTCAGAGAAGTCACAACACATCAGGTTGCTTTCATCTCGTCTTCCCCAACTGGGCCCGAATTATAGCAGGGAACAGGCCGGTGCTGCAATGCCGCAATCTGGGGCCCTTTTATGCCGTAAATCAGCGGCTATCTACGGCAATTACACTGGAAATGTTGTGTCCGGGCCCTCAATATTGTATCTTTAAGCCTCCTGGTCCTCGTGAAATCGATATATGACGAATACCGTGCAATACATCTACGACCCGTCTATGATAAGACGCGCATCGTCAGACCAATGGGTTGGAAGTTAGGCGCTCTGCAAAATCCTTCATCGCAGCGCGCTGCCTCCGTGCCCGTCATCGGGCACCCGTCCATCACATTTACTGCTGTTCAAACTCAGAAAGCCTGTCACCAGCTTCCGAATGGACGACTGCGGCGCTTCGGTGTTGTCAAACCAGTGGATTTCGGGGATGCGCCGGAACCAGGTGTACTGGTGGCGAACGAAACGGTGCGTTTCAATCTGAATGCGTTCAACTGCTGCCGCCAGTGTGATCTCCCCGCGCAGATATGCGGCTATCTCCTGGTATCCCAGGCTGGAGAGGGCCGGCAGGTCAGGAGAATACCCTGCCGACAGCAGCGACGCCATCTCTTCCACCAGCCCGGCGTCCACCATTTCGAGAACGCGCCGGTCAATGCGCTCGTGCAGAAGCGGGCGCGGCAGGTCCAGGCCGATCTTGAGAATGCGATAGGGCGGCGGCGCTGCCGCTTCCAGGTCGCTCTTCCTGCGGCCCGTCGTCTGCACGATCTCCAGCGCACGGATCACCCGGCGCAGGTTGTGAGGGTGAATCCGCGCGGCCGCGCTGGGGTCCAACACCTGCAGCCGGGCATGCAACGCGGCGCGGCCATTTTCCTGCGCAAATGTCTCCAGCTCGCTCCGCAACGTCGGATTGGGCGCGACCTCCGGAATCTGCAGCCCTTCGGTCACCGCCCGCAGATAGAGGGCCGAGCCACCCACGAGAAAAGGCACGCGACCCCGCCCGTGGATGGCGTCAATGGCTGTGAAGGCCATCTGCTGATAGGTCGCCAGCGCAATGTGCCTGTCAGGCGGCTGCACGTCGATCAGATGATGACGAATTCGCGCCTGTTCGTCTGCGCTGGGTTTGGCCGTGCCGATGTCCATGCCCCGGTAAATCTGGCGGCTGTCGGCGCCAACAATCTCGCCGTCAAAGCAAGCAGCAAGATCGAGGCTGAGAGCGGTTTTGCCGACAGCCGTTGGCCCCAGGATCACG
Source organism: Caldilineaceae bacterium (assembly GCA_965221345.1). Classification (GTDB taxonomy): domain Bacteria; phylum Chloroflexota; class Anaerolineae; order Caldilineales; family Caldilineaceae; genus Bin5. Next base: position 114,109 of record CBDCSD010000002.1, on the reverse strand, counting down.
ACCAGAGGCGGCGAAGCCGCCTCTGGTGCTTGCTCATCCGGTAACGGCATGGCGGATATGCTCCACGCTTATCAGCTTGCCGGACCGGTCCATCTGCACTGCCACCGCGTCAATGCGCCAAGGGCCTTGCCATCTTTTCTCCTGGACGTACAACGTCGCCAATTCCCGTAACTTCGCCTGCTTCTTGTGCGTAAACGCCTGCAGGGCCGACCCGTAGGCATGGCTCCGCCGCGTCCGCACTTCAACCACGACCAACCAGCGGGAGTCGGGCACGCCCCGGCTGTAGTCGGGGCCGCCTTCCTCCGCTATGATGTCCAGTTCACCGGCCCGGCATCGCCAGTTGCGCTCCAAAATGCGCAGACCGGCCTCTTGCAAGGCCCGTACCGCGATCAGTTCCCCCCGTTCACCCAAAGATCGACGCCCATCTCCCACGCAACCTCACTCCTACCCAGCGTCATTACTGGGGCGTGGTATCAACTGTCGGCACGATGCCGGGGCCGGGCAGGACCAGCGTCGGGGTCATGCCTTCCGTTGTAAAGATCACCTTGTCCGTGTTCCTCAGCGCGCTCGCATTGGCCTGAGCGATCAGAAGTTGAATATACGCCGGCCGGCCCGCGTAAAGCTCGGCGAGAGCAGTCTCCACAGCGATCGTTGCCTTGGCCTGTTCGACCGCGGCAATGGCCAGGGTCTGTGCAATTTCAATGTCTCGCTGCGCCGCGATGAGATCGTTGAGCTTCTGCGCTTCGATCACTGCCTTTTCCGCTTCGACGCGGGCAAGCTCATTGGCACGCTCCGCCTCGATTACCGCCTTCTGAGCCGCTACTTTCTGCTCCTCCAACACGGCCAGGGCGGTCTGCTGGCGGGCCTCCTCCTGGATCCTGCTCTGCGCGATGCGGATCTCGCCTTCCTGCAGGGCCTGTTCGGCGAAGGCCTGGGCATCGGCCCGCAGTTTGTCCTGGCCGGCCTTTTCCGTCTCCAGTCGACTTTGCACGATTGCGTCGAGGGCGGTCTGTACTGCCGGTGACAGAATCACATCCGGCACAACCAGGTTTTCGACTCTGAGCCCGAAGTTCATAGCCCGTTCATTTAACCCAGTATCGATGCACTGGCGCAGCAAATCTCTGGCTGCGCCGACAACGTTTTCATCAAAGGTGCGATCACCGACACAGACCTTCATCGCCTGGCGAGCCTGGTCTTGCATGCGGCTGCGGGCCAACTCGTCCTGCAGATAGATGCCTCTGTACTGTGCCCACAGTCTTTGGAGCACGTCCTCCTCGGCTATGTTCGGGCGGAAAATGTCGCCGCTGACCACCAAACCGATGCGCTGCTTGTCCAGGGTGATGATCTCAGGGTCTTCAACCCTGAAAGGGATGGCTTGGCTGGAGACCTTCACCATTGAGACATATAGCCCGACATCTGTGTAGACGCCCGGGCCTACCACATCCTTGATCCTTCCACCTTGGAACTGAACGCCCACCTCTTGTTCGTCTACGCGCTCAAACGCGTAGAAGAAGTTGCGCGCAAAGACCAGAAGAAAGAGGACGACGACGATGACAACAATCACCACCACGAATGGTGGCCCGCTCGGCAACCTTCTGGGGACTCTGGGGACATTACTCAAACTGTTCATCAGCTACTCCTTGTAAGGGGACTTGCGACGCGCTTTCAACAGCGGTCGCGCTTCTAGGACATGCCCTAACTGGCAATACCATACCATACTTTACCCCTCACTCCCCTACCCGTAACTGACATCAGCCGGACGATTTCCAGATAAAGCTCGACAAAGATCTGTCAGCGAGGCTCCTTCCCATGCCGATCCCGACCGCAAGCCCCTTTCCAGCCCACCGGGGCAATCTGAATGGGCTTCAGATTTGACACCAGGCCAATTCCTGGATTACCATGGGCCCCAACAACTGAATCGAGCCATTTGACAAGATTTCCCGCTTTCGGTCCATTTGCAGATCAGTCCAATGAAATTTTGCCAAAAACTCTTATCAAGAGAGGTGGAGGGGCCGGCCCTGTGAAGCCTCGGCAACCGGTACTGTGCTATTCGAAGCGTGCAGTATGACAGGTGCCAATTCCGGCGGTGTGGATGCACCGGCAGATGAGATGCTCTGTGGTCAGAATTCCGCAGCCCTCTTCCGTGTATCCACAGGAAGAGTTTTTTTTATCCGCAGACCAGCCCGAAGGGCGCTGATGACGCTGCGGACAAGCTGAATTGCGTCCTGAAGGAGACAGCATGGCAACCTCCAGTACAACTCGAACCCAGAACTCCGGCGCAGCCGGCTCAGATCCTCGCTCCGATAGCGAGTCAGGACCAGCCGGCCCCAACGGTCAAGGCCCAGAGGCAGAGACCCCCAGCTTGTCCGCCCTGACGCAAGCAGTCCATGCCGGCGAGAGGCGCTACCTTTCCCATGACAGCCTGACCGTGCCCATCGTTCAGACCAGCACCTTTACGTTTGAGGACACCGCCAGCCTGATCAATTACATGGAAGACCATATGTTCTGGGAAGTGCCGGAACGGGAGGAGTACGGGCGCTACGGCAACCCAACCGTGCGCGCAGTAGAGGCGAAACTGGCCGCGCTCGACGCCGCCGAGGACGCCCTTGTGCTCTCCAGCGGGATGGCCGCCATAACCACCACCCTGTTCATCCTACTCAGCCAGGGCGACCACTTTGTCCTGACCGAAGACTGCTACCGCCGCACGCGCGGCTTCTGCAACACCTTCCTCACCCGCTTCGGCATCACCTGTACAACCGTCGCCCCCGGCGACTACGATGCCCTCGAAGCGGCCATCCGGCCCGAGACCAGGCTGATCTTCTCCGAATCGCCTACCAATCCCTTTCTCCGTTGCCTCGACTACGCCCGCCTCGTCGACATCGCCAAGCGCCATGGCCTGCGCACCATCATCGACACCACTTTCGCCACCCCCTGCAACATCCGCCCCCTGGAGTATGGCGTTGATCTCGTAATCCACAGCGTGACCAAATATCTCGCCGGCCACAACGACCTGCTGGCCGGCTGTATCACCGGAAGTTTCGACATCACCACCGCCCTGCGCCAGTCGCAGGGCATATTGGGCGCTGTCGTCGATCCCCACTGCGCCTATCTTATCCTGCGAGGCCTTAAAACGCTGGGGCTGCGAATGCGCCAGCACAATGAGAGCGGACTACGTATCGCCCGCTACCTTGAAGACCATCCCAGGATCCGCCGCGTCTGGTATCCAGGTCTCGAGAGCCATCCCGATCACGAAATCGCGAAGCGTACAATGTCAGGTTTTGGCGGGGTCGTCAGTTTTGAAGTCGAGGCCGACGGCCCGGCGACAAGTCGCTTCATCGACGCCTGCCGCATCCCTCGCATCGGTCCCAGCCTGGGCGGCGTCGAAAGCCTCATCGAGCAACCGGCGCTGGTCAGCTATTTCGACACCGATCCCGATATCCGGCTCGCGCTGGGCATCTCCGACGAACTTGTGCGCTTGAGCGTAGGCATCGAGGATACCGACGATCTGCTGGCCGACTTCGAACAGGCCCTGGCTCAGATGTAGCGCTCCGGGCCCCCTGCAGACATGCCGGCCGCGTTCCCAGGACCGTTCGATCCGGCAGGCAGGCCGCTACCTGACTTTTCTCTCGGCAAAGTCAACGCCATGACAATGGCTAATATACCGGTGGGCAGACCATTAGCTCCACCGCAAGAACGAAAACCTGTCAAACAGCCCAACATTGAAGGAGCGATACCGCTCGTGGCCTCGCTCCTTATCTTTCTGCTCCTTAACAGCGCCTGCGCATCCGCCCAGCCCTCCCTTGCCTCGGCCGACGTCGCCGATGTCCTCAGTCGGCCCGTGGACGACCGTTTCGCCCGCGCCTTGGAGCCGCTGGAGCTCCAGTTTCCACTCGACCACGGCCCCCACAACGACTACACCACCGAGTGGTGGTACTATACCGGCAATCTGACCGGCGAAGACGGCGGCGCATACGGCTTTCAGCTCACCTTTTTTCGCAGCGCACTGGCCCCGGGAGAAACCAGCCGGCCGTCCGATTTCGCCGCACAACAGATCTACATGGCCCATTTCGCCGTGACCAGCGCCCCAGCCGGCCGCCATCTGAGCTTCGACCGCTTCAGCCGCGGCGCCGGCGGCGTCGCCGGCGCCACCGGCGCGCCTCGCTACCAGGTCTGGCTCGACGACTGGCGCGCGCACGAGAACGAGCCGGGACAGATGCGCTTGCAGGCCGCCGCCGAGGACGAAAACGGCCCCGTCTCTATCGATCTCACCCTCACTGAAACGCGCCCTCCCCTGCTTCACGGTGACGCCGGCTACAGCCGCAAGGGGCCCGAGCCGGGAAACGCCAACCATTACTACAGTCTCGTGCGCATGGAGACAGTGGGCCATCTCGTCTTTGGCGGCACACAGCTCGAAGTATCCGGTCTCAGCTGGATGGACCACGAGTTCGGAACTTCCGCCCTCAGCGGGGATGCCGTCGGTTGGGACTGGTTTGCCGTCACCCTGGACAACGATGTCGTCCTGATGTTTGCCGAAATCCGCACCAAATCCGGCGCAACCCAGCAGATCTTTGAAGGCACGCTCAGCTACCCCGATGGCCGGCAAATCGCCATCCCCCAAGAAGACTTTACCTTGACGCCAACTGGGCAGTGGACCAGCCCTGACAGCGGTATCGTCTATCCGAGCGGCTGGCGCGTCGCCTTTCCACAGCACGATATCGAACTGACGATCGACCCGCTTATCGACAATCAGGAAATGGACGTTGTCTTTACCTACTATGAAGGCGCTACGGCTGTGCGCGGCACGATGAATGGCGAACCTGTTGGCGGCCGTGGTTACGTGGAGTTGACCGGCTATGGAGAGAGCGGACTCCAGAGATGACGGCCCGCAACGCCGCAGCCTTGCCAATCTTGCCAATGCAGTCCACAATGGGCCGCAGCGTGACCGCATGTAGCGCGGTTTAAATGTGCTGCCGCGACCATAGGCGGCCATCTTGTATGGGGGAGCCAATTCGATGAAATTACACAATACATCGGCGAAATCTTACGCCACCGCGGCAAAACTGGGCCCAACCCCGCCGAACGCATCCGTTCGCCGCCTTAGGCTGATCACCCTTGTTCTGCTCGCCGCGCTTCTGCTGGCGGCATGCCGCGACTCGGACTCTCCCTCCTCGGAAACGGCGGAAAGCCCTGCTGCAGCCGATACCGCGACAACCGAACCGCAGCCAGAACCGACCGCCACCTCCGTGCCAGAACCTGAACCGACGGCCACCTCAGTACCTGAACCTGAACCGACCGCCTCCCCCGTACCAGAACCTGAGCCCGCGCCCACGGCCACTGCGCCGCCACAGGAGGAAGCGGCTACGGAGATGGAAGAGAAGCCCGCCGGCAGCCAGACCTTTGTGATCGTGGCGCAAGAGTCGGAGGCGCGCTTCATTATTGATGAACTGCTGTTAGGCCAGCCAAAAACGGTTATCGGCACAACCAACTCGCTTTCGGGCGAACTGACCGTGGACGCGGCTAACCCAGCGGCCAGCGTATTCGGGCCGATTCAAATCGACGCCGGTACCTTCGTCACCGACAACGACAACCGCAATGGCGCAATCCGCCGCTTCATCCTGCAGTCAAACCGGCATCAATACATCACCTTGAATGTGACAGAGCTTACAGGTCTGCCTGATGCCGTCTCCGTTGGCGACGAAATCGAGTTCGAAATAATGGGTGATCTGACTGTCCGCGACATTACCAATACAGTGCTCTTCATTGTTACCATGCAGGTGGTATCGGAAATTGAATTGCGGGGAACCGCCGCCACTATCGTTGCCAGAGAAGCCTTTGAACTCACGATTCCACAGGTGCAAAGTGTCGCCAATGTCGGCGAAGAATTCATTGTCGAAGTCGACTTTGTGGCGCGGACGGAGTAGATCTGTAAACCGGTGTCCAGTGAACGATTCGCTTTTTCCAACCACTGACCACTAACCATCAGCAACGTCAATTCGGAGGTCCGTCCGACTTGTCTGAAACCCAACAGCCGGCCATCGTAACCGGCGCCTCGGTTGCAGTCGAGGCCCTGTGCGAAGGCTTCAATCGCGGTTTTGTCGATTATCGGTACAATATGCACATGGAATCGGCTGCCATGCACGCCTATCTGTGCCGTTCCAGTATTGCTGCACAAGATTGTGCAGTCCTGGTGGCGGAGGAGCAGGGACGGCCGCAGGGAGTGGGCGCCGCACTGCTGGCCGTGCGCGGTGACGAAGGCTGGTGCGGCGGCCTTAGCGTCGCGCCGCCCTATCGCGGTCAGGGCTGGGGCTTGCAGCTGATGGAGCAGATCAAACGTCGTGCTGTGGAGCTTGGTGTCCGCCGTATCCTGCTCGAGGTGCTGGTCTCCAACGACCACGCCCGCTCAGTTTATCGGCAGGTCGGCTTCAAGAACTGGCGCGAACTTCTGCTCTGGGAGCGTGACCCCCGCCAAGGCCCCCTCCCGCTTCCTTACGAACGGTTGGAAGCGGCCGATCCCGGCCAGATCTTGCGCGATTTCTACCATTGGCACGAGTTGCCCTCGACCTGGCAGCGGCGTGCCCGCAGCCTGCTCAACTATGTGGAGCAGCATGACTGCATCGGGCTGACAATCCCGGCCAAAGACGGCGCGCCGGTCGCCTATGTCTTGGCTGTTCCGCCGCGGTCCAGTGTGCGTCCGCGCAGCGAGCCCTCAAACCGACTGCGCATTCTTGACATCGCCGTCGATCCGGCTGCCGATCTGGTCGACGCCGCCCGCCCGTTAGTGCAAGCCCTGCAACTTCGCTACGTCGATGCCCAGCTGACACTTGCGGACGAGCCGGCCGACAGCCGTCTCAACCCAATCTTCGCCTCCCTCGGGTTTCGCGTCTTCGACCGGCAATATGAATTAGCGCTGGACCTTGCGGAGAGTCCGGCTGATACTGTTCTATGAAGGCAGGAGGACATCGCCCTCTGCCGCACCAGGAGACACCAGAGTGATGAATGACCCAATTCGTGTAGCAGTGACCGGCGCGGCCGGCAACATCGGCTATGCCCTCATCTTTCGTATCGCCAATGGCGATCTGTTCGGCCCAGACCAGCCGGTCATCCTCCAACTGCTGGAGATACCGCCGGCCATGGGCGCGCTCGAAGGGGTGGCAATGGAGCTGGATGACTGCGCCTTCCCCCTCCTTACGCAGACGATACTGACCGACGAGCCGGATGTAGCCTTTGCCGGCGCCAACTGGTCGCTCCTGGTCGGCGCCCGCCCCCGTACTGCCGGCATGGAGCGCAAAGACCTGCTCAGCGCCAACGGTCCGATCTTCGTAAGCCAGGGCCGGGCCATAAACGACAATGTCGCCACAGACGCCCGTATTGTCGTGGTCGGCAACCCGGCCAATACCAACTGCCTGATCGCTATGCTCAACGCGCCCGACGTTCCCCCCGAACGCTTCACCGCCATGACCCGCCTCGACTACAATCGCGCCAAGAGCATGCTCGCCCACAAAGCAGCGAGGCCGCTCCACGCCGTCAAGAATGTGACCATCTGGGGCAACCACAGCGCTACCCAATACCCCGACCTTTTCCATGCCCAAATCGACGGCCGGCCGGCTGCGGCAGTCATCGGCGATGACCACTGGATCAGCGATACCTATATTCCGACCGTACAGCAGCGCGGCGCAGCCGTGATCGCGGCCAGGGGCGCCAGCAGCGCCGCCAGCGCCGCCAACGCCTGTGTCAACCACGTGCAGAGCTGGTACGCCGGCGCCACCGAGGACGATTGGGTTAGCATGGGCATCCCCAGCACCGGCGCTTACGGCTCGCCGACTGGAGTGATTTTCAGCTATCCCCTGACAATTGAAGATGGCGTCTACCGGATTGTGGAGGGGCTGGAACTGAGCGAGTTCGACCGGACAGCGATCGCCGCCAGCGGTCAGGAGCTTCTCAAAGAGCGGGAGGCAGTCGCCGACTGGTTGCGCTGACCGGGTGCCTGAAGGCAGTTGACACAGCGAAACAGCCGCGAGCTGGTGTTCTGAATTAAATACTCTTGATGTGAGTGCGTGCCCAAGTCTTGGGCAACTAAGAGACACCCTTCTGGCCGGCGAGACTTGACCCGCCGCTAAAGGGACGCCAGACAACCCCCACCATCTCCCCGACAGCCTGGCCATAGGGCAGCAGTAACGGTGATCCCGGCCAGTGGCTCCCGCCCTGGCCCGTTCGCAGCCTACTGAGTTTCAAAGATCAAGGCATACAGTACGAGGGAACCGTCGCATCGCCGAACACGGCCTCGATCAGCTCTGCAACTGCCGGATCGTATTCTTCCAGATTCGCATAGTCTGCCGCTAGCGTTACTGGCAGCGACTCCCCAAACCAGTACTTGACCGTTTCAGCCCAGTATTGAAGATGACTGACTGACGCGTATGTGTCCGTCCACTTACCTGCGTTCAATGCAGCCTGGTACGCGGCCAGGAGCCGCGACTCAAACACCGGACCGCCCGGTTGCGTTTCAATTGCGAAGTGAATCAGATGGGCAAACTCGTGCATGAATCTCGCACAGTGCGCGTCCTCTTCCGGTGCGCCTCCAATCCAACCGCTCGAAGATTTCAGGGAGGCCCCCAGCAAATCACTCCCGAGCGGCCTGAATTCTGGCAATTGGATGAGCGCCCCGGCCTCATTACTGTACTTGTATATTGCGATCCGAGTACGGTAGGCCTTCATGACCTCAAGCAGCTCGGGGCGGTCGGAGACTATACCGGAAATCATGCCGCTTATGATCTCCCGCGCTTGAACCATCTTTTCATCGGACACCTCACTGGGGGCGACCACCGCCACCCCGCCAACGTCCATGTATTTCTGATAAAAAATGTCAAAGCCGAGGGAATCGGGAGGAGGTAGATAGTTCTGCGTGACTACCGCCGCGAACAATCGCTCCGACCATGTGCCCGCTACCCCGTTGGCGTTCAGTGCCCGCACTTGATAGTAGTAGTTCCTCCCGTCAGTCAGTACAGTGTGGGTATGGGACGTACCGGTCAACGTGCCGCCAATCGTCTCCCACGTGCGGCTGATGCTGTCCCACGCCCGCAGCTCGTAGCTGACGGCGTTCGAAACCGAATCCCACGTAAGCGTAACCTGGTGGTCCTCAATGGTCGTCGTCAGGTTCTGCGGCACGCCTGGTGTCAGCATAGTCTCCGCGTCTGTGCAGGCCGGTAGATTCAGGCTCTCCAGATGGGCGGTAACAACAGCATTTGAGCCGGTAAAGTCAGCGTCGCCAGGAAAGCATAGCTGATTGCCTTCCAGTGACAGATGCGCAAGGTTGGTGAGAGCGCTGAATTCCGGCACTGGCCCTGTCAACTGGTTGGATCCAAGGTCCAGGTATATCAGTCTGGTAAGTGTGCTCAGATCGAGAACTGGCCCTGTCAACTGGTTGTGACTGAGATCCAGCCATACCAGTGTTGCTATGAGGCTCAATTCCGGTATGGGCCCTGTCAACTGGTTGTGACCGAGGGTCAGCCACGTCAGGTGGGTGAGAGCGCTAAGATCCGGGATCTGCCCGGTCAACTGATTTCCATTGAGGTCAAGAGTTGCCAGACTGGTGAGGGCGCTCAAATCCGGAATTGGCCCGCTCAACTGGTTGAAGTCAAGCGACAGCCTCGTCAGGTTTGTGAGGGCGCTCAAATCCGGGACCGGTCCGGTCAACTGGTTGGTGCCGAAATTCAGACTCCGCAAGTTGGTGAGGGCGCTCAAATCCGTGATCGGCCCGGTCAACTGGTTGGAGCCGAGAAGCAGCCCTGTCAGGTTGGTGAGGGCGCTCAAATCCGGGAACGGGCCGGACAACTGATTGGGACCGAGGCTCAGGCTCTGCAGGTTGGTGAGCGCGCTCAAATCAGGTACTGTGCCGGTCAGCTCGTTGGAACCAAGGTTCAGACTCCTTAGACTGACGAGTGCGCTCAGATCCGGAATAGTACCGCTCAGCCGGTTCAGGCTGAGGTTCAGCCCCGTCAGGTTCGTGAGAGCGCTCAGGTCCGGGATCGGCCCGGTCAACTGGTTGGCGCCGAGGTCCAGCCGCGTCAAGTTGACAAGTGCGCTCATGTTCGGGATCCCACCGGCCAACTGGTTGTAAGAGAGATCCAGAACGACAAGGTCGGCGAGTTCGCTCAGATCGGCGATTGGCCCATCTAACCCATTGTTCTTAAGGAGTAACCGCGAAACGCGGCCGCTATCGTCCGTGTAGACGCCGTACCAGGTGGCAATCGGCGCTTCGCTCAACCAGTTGTCGCTGTTCTTCCAGCTGGCGCCGTTCGTTGCCTCGTAGAGTGCGACCAGCGCTGCCCTCTCCACGGTCTCTGCCGGATTCTGCGTAATTTCCGGCGGCGCCGGGTTCGCACTGCTGGCGCACGAAGGCAGAAAGAGGTTTCTCAGGTGAATGGCAATTGTGTCACTTAGCGCAGACAGGTCTGTGCCTTCAGGAAGGCATAACCGATTGCCAGCGAGGTCCAGAGTTGTCAGGTTGGTGAGAGCGCTCAGATCTGGGACCGGTCCTGTCAACTGATTGTGACCTAAGTCCAGCAAATACAGGCTAGTGAGTGCACTAAGATCCGAGATCGGCCCTGACAACTGGTTGTGACTGAAGTCCAGAACTGTCAGGTTTGTGAGTGCGCCCAGATTTGGGATCGGCCCGCTCAATTGATTGAAGGCAATGGCCAGAATAGTCAGATTTGTGAGTGCGCTCAGATCCGGGACCGGCCCGGTCAACTGGTTAAAGCTGAGATACAGTGCTTTCAAGTTGGCGGGCGCGTTCAGATCCGGGACCGGTCCAGTCAATTGGTTTCCATAGAGTGATAGAGCTTGCAAAAAGGTGAATGCGCTCAGATCGGGGAGCGTCCCACTCAACCCATTGCCGTCGAGAAACAAATTGATAACGTGTCCGCTGTTGCCGGCTTCAACACCGTACCAGGTACCGACCGGCTGGTCGCTCAGCCAATTGTCGCTGCGCCTCCAGTGGGCGCCATTCGTCGCCTCGTAGAACGCGACCAACGCGTTCCTCTCCTCCGCCGCCGACGCGACGCTGGCACAGGAAGGCAGATTCAGGCTCGCCAGATGAGCGGCCACTATTTCACCTAATCCAGATAGGTCTGTGCCTTCAGAAAGGCATAACAGATTGCCACTGAGGTCCAAAGTTGCCAGTCTAGTGAGTCCGCTCAAATCTGGGATTGGCCCGGTCAGCTGGTTGCCATAGAGGCGCAGTATCGTAAGGTTGGTGAGTTCGCTCAGATCCGGGATCGGTCCGGCCAACTCGTTGTTACCGAGGTCCAGCACCACCAGGTTGGAGAGTGCGCTCAGATCCGGGAACGGCCCGGTCAACTGGTTGTTGCTGAACTGCAGCCCTGTCAGGTCGGTGAGTGCGTTTAGATCCGGGATCGGCCCGGCCAATTGGTTGTGACCGAGGTCCAGCCCCGTCAGGTTGGTGAGTGCGCTCAGATCCGGGATCGGCCCGGTCAACTGATTATCACTGAAGTGCAGCCCCGTCAGGTTGGTGAGTGCGCTCAGATCCGGGATCGGCCCGGTCAACTGGTTGTTACGGAGGTGCAGCATCGTCAGGTTGGTGAGTGCGCTCAGATCCGGGATCGGCCCGTTCAACTGGTTGTGACCTAGGTCCAGAAACTCCAGGTTTGTGAGTGCGCTTAAATCCGGAATAGGCCCGGTCAACCGGTTGTTGTGGAACGACAGACCCATCAGGCTGGTGAGTGTGCTCGGATCTGGGATCGGCCCGGTCAACTCGTTGTGCCCAAGGTTCAGCCACCTTAATTTGGTTAGCACGCCCAGATCTGGAATTGAACCCACAAGCTGGTTGTCATTGAGGGACAGGCCCTCCAGGTTAGTCAGGGCACTCAGATCCGTGATCTGGCCGGTCAGCTGGTTGTGACCGAGGGACAAGTAGCTCAATTTGGTGAGGGCGTTCAGCTCTGGGATCTGGCCGGACAACTGGTTGCGACTGAGGTCCAGCCATGACAGGTTGGTGAGCACGCCCAGATCTGGGATCGTCCCGGTAAGCTGGTTGTTATGGAGGGACAGGCCTGCCACCTTTCTAATCGCGCTAAGATCTGGGATTGACCCGGTCAACCGGTTGCTATCGAGGGAGAGCCTCGTCAGGTTAGTGAGTGCGCTCAGATCCGGGATCGGCCCGGTCAACTCGTTGTTATAGAGGAGCAGTCCCGTCAGGTTGGTGAGAGCACTCAAGTCCGGGATCGACCCGGTCAACTCATTTATGTAGAGTTTCAACTCTCTCAAGTTGGAGAGTGCGCTCAAATCCGGGATCTGTCCGGTCAACTGGTTAGCGCCGAGGTCCAGCACCGTCAAGTTAGTGAGGGCATTCAGATCCGGAATCGGCCCGGACAACCCATTGCCCCTCAGGGACAGACTTCGCAGTTCGAAGAGAGAACTCAAGTCCGCCACGGGCCCGTCTAACCGGTTAAACTCGAGGGACAACTCTCTCAGGTTGGTGAGTGCGCTCAGGTTCGGGATCGGCCCGGTCAACTGGTTAGACCCGAGGTTCAGCACCGTTAGCTTGCTGAGGGCGTCCAGAACCGGGATCGGCTCTGTCAACTGGTTGTAACTGAGGACCAGGGTTGTCAAATTGGCCAGTGTGCTCAGATCCGGGATCGGCCCAGTCAATTGGTTTCCAGGGAGTGATAGAGCTTGCAAATAGGTGAATGCGCTCAGATCGGGGAGCGTCCCACTCAACCCATTGCCGTCGAGAAACAAATTGATAACGTGTCCGCTGTCGCCGGCTTCAACACCGTACCAGGTACCGACCGGCTGGTCGCTCAACCCATTGCCGTCGAGAAACAAATTGATAACGTGTCCGCTGTCGCCGGCTTCAACACCGTACCAGGTACCGACCGGCTGGTCGCTCAGCCAATTGTCGTGCGCCTCCAGTTGGCGCCGTTCGTTGACTCGTAAAGCGCGACCAAAACGGCCCTTTCCTCCGTCGTAGAGTCGGGGCAGGCAGGAAGATTGAGGCTTCTGACGTGAGCGGCCGCGACTTCATTCACGCCGGACAGGACTGAACTCCCAGGCAGGCATAACTCGTTTTCCGAAAGGTCCAGAGTCGTCAGATTGGGCAGCGCGCTCAGATTCGGTATCGGCCCGGTCAACTGGTTAGAACCGAGGAGCAGTTCAGTAAGCCTTGAGAGTGCACGCAGGTCCGGAATCTGCCCAGACAACTGGTTGGATTCAAAAGACAACACTGTCAGGTTTGTGAGTGCGCGCAGATCCGGTATCGGGCCGGTCAACTGGTTAGAACCGAGGAGCAGTTCAGTAAGCCCTGAGAGTGCACGCAGGTCCGGAATCTGCCCAGACAACTGGTTGGATTCAAAAGACAATACTGACAGGTTGGTGAGTGCGCTCAGATCCGGTATCGGGCCGGTCAACTGATTTGACCCGAAGGACAGCCACGTCAGATTGGAAAGTGCATTCAATTCCGGTATCGGCCCGGTCAACTGATTTGACCCAAAGGACAGTACTTCCAAACTGTTGAGAGCGCTCAGTTCAGGGATCGACCCTGTCAACTGATTCGAGGCGAGATTCAGCCATGTCAGATTGGTGAGAGCGCTTAGATCAGGGACTGACCCGGTCAACTGATTCGACCCGAGCGACATCACAGTCAGATTGGTGAGAGCACTTAGATCAGGGATTGATCCTGTCAAATCGTTGGATTCGAGGTACAGTCTCTCGAGGTTGGATAGAGTGCCCAGATCAGGGACCGCCCCGCTCAACTGATTGGAGGAGAGATTCAGCCATGTCAGACTGGTAAATGCGCCCAGATCAGGGACCGCCCCGCTCAACTGATTGGAGGAGAGATTCAGCCACGTCAGACTTGCGAGTGCCCCCAGATCAGGGACTGGCCCACTCAACTGGTTGTCATTGAGTTCCAGAGTTGTCAGGCTTGTAAGTGCATCCAGGTCCGGGATTGACCCGCTCAACTGGTTGGACTCGAGGTCCATCCATATCAGGTTGGAAAGCGCGCTCAAATCCGGAATTGGCCCGCTCAACTGATTTTTGGCGAGCGACAAAACCTCCAGTTCGGTGAGTGCGCTCAAGTCCGGGATTGACCCGCTCAACTGGTTGGCTCCAAGGTACAGCCTCGTCAGTTTGGTGAGTGCACTTAGGTCCGGGATCGGCCCGCTCAACTGGTTGTTCCCGAAGGACAACAATCTCAGGTTGGTAAGCGCGCTCAGGTCCGGGATTGGCCCGCTCAACTCGTTGGCTCCGAGGTAAACGAAGGTCAGGTTGGTGAGTGCACCCAGATCCGGGATCGGTCCGCTCAGCTTGTTTCGACTAAGCTCCAACCAAGTCAGGTTGGTGAGTGCGCTCAGGTCTGGAATTGACCCGCTCAACTCGTTGTCATTGAGGGAAAGATGCGTCAGGTTGGGGAGCGCGTCTAAGTTCTGGATTGGCCCGCTCAGCCTGTTGTAACTGAACCTTACCCGCCTCAGGTTGGCGAGAGCGCTCAGGTCTGGAATTGGCCCGCTCAACTCGTTGTTTCCGAGGGAAAGATTCGTCAGGCTGGTGAGCGCGCCCAGGTCCGGTAACTGCCCACGCAACCCATTTCCCTGGAGATTAATCCTTTCAACGCGACCGCTGCCATCTGTGGAGACGCCGTACCAGCTACCGACCGGTTCGTCACTCAGCCAATTGGCACTGCGCTCCCAGTTGGCGCCGTCCGTTGCCTCGTAGAGCGCGACCAACGCGGTCCTCTCCTCCGGCGGGGCGCCCGCGCAGGTAGGAAGATTGAGGCTCGTCAGCTCAGCGGCCACGACATCATTCAGACCAGACAAGCCTGAACCTTCAAGAAGGCATAACTGATTGCCTGCGAGGTCCAGAGTTGTCAGGTTGGTGAGTGCTCTAAAATTTGGGACAGGCCCGGTCAACAGATTGGAGGCGAGGGACAACCACGTCAGGCTGGTGAGGGCGCTCAGATCCGGGATTGACCCGCTCAACTGATTTGACCCGAGGGACAACACGGTCAGATTGGCGAGGGCGCTCAGATCCGGGATTGACCCTGTCAACTGATTGGAGGCGAAGGACAACCACGTCAGGCTGGTAAAGGCGCTCAGATCCGGGATTAACCCGCTCAACTGATTTGACCCGAGGGATAACACGGTCAGATTGGAGAGCTCGCTCAGATCCGGGATTGACCCTGTCAACTGATTAGAAGCGAAGTTCAGCCACGTCAGGCTGGTGAGTGCGCCAAGATCTGGGATTGGCCCGTTCAATTGGTTGCCAGCGAGGGACAGCCACGTCAGGTTGGTGAGTGCGCTCCAATCCGGGATTGACCCGCTCAACTGATTGGAACCGAGGGACAACACGGTCAGGTTCGTGAGCGCGCTCAAATCTGGGATTGGCCCGGTTAACTGATTGGAACCGAGGTTCAGCCACGTCAGGTTCGTGAGTGCGCTCAGATTCGGGATTGACCCGGTCAACTGGTTGGATTCGAGGTTCAGCAACGTCAGGTTGGTGAGCGCGCTTAGCTCCGGGATCGGCCCGGTCAACGGGTTGTCACTGAGGTTCAGGTGTGTCAAGTTCGTGGGCGCCCGCAGGTCCGGGATCGGCCCGGTCAACTGGTTGCTGTTGAGGCTAAGATAGTTCAACTGATGGAGAGCGCTCAGGTCGGGGATCGAACCTGTCAACCTGTTGCCGGCGAGTGCCAGGTACGTCAGGTTGGTGAGGGCGCCCAAGTCCGGAATCGGCCCGGTCAAATTGTTGACGCTGAGTTCCAGCCGTTCCAATTGGGAGAGCTTGCTCAGGTCCGGGATCTGCCCGGTCAGGTTGCTGCCGCCGAGGGCAAGGTGCGTCAGTTTAGTGAGTTTGCTCAAGTCCGGGATTGGCCCGCCGAACTCGTTGACGCCGAGGTCCAGGTGTTCCAGTTTGGTGAGTTTGCTCAGGTCCGGAATTGGCCCACTCAAATCGTTGGCAAAGAGGGCTAGATGTTTCAGTTCGGTGAGAACGCTCAGATCCGGGAATGGCCCATTCAATTTGTTTTCTGACAGGCTCAGTGCGGTCACGCGGCCGCTACTGTCGGTGGTGACTCCGTACCAAGTATCTATCGGCTCGTCGCTCAGCCAACTGCCGCTGCGCATCCAGTTTGCGCCGCCCGTTGCCTCGTAGAGGGCCACCAGCGCGGCCCTCTCCTCGGGTGCGTCCGGAATTGCCGAAGACTCGCGTACGGTCGCAGACGGCTGATTCGACCATTCACCCGTTGCACCGTCTGCGCCCACCGCGCGGACTGAATAGTAATTAGTCGTGCCGGCCGTAAGCCCACTGTGCCTGTACGACGTGCCTGTCAAGTCGCCTTCATCAAGGCGGCGCCACTTGTTGGCCGGCCTGTCCCAGACTATCAGTTGATAGCTGACCGCTTTAGCCACCGCTCCCCATGTTAGCGTGATCCGGCCGGCGCCGGCCTCCGCCACCAGCGTTGGCGCAGACAGCGTGGATGCGGTAGACGTCGCCGTCGCCGTTGGCGTCGAAGTCACCAACTGCGCTGCCGTTGCCGTTGGCGTTTGCGTCGGTGTCGAAGTCACCAATTGAGTCGCAGTCGCAGTCGTAGTCGGCGGCGTCGGTGTCAAAGTCAGCAATTGAGTCGCAGTCGTAGTCGCAGTCGGCGTCAGTGTTGACGTCGCCGTGTGCAGCGGCGGTGGAGTTGAAGTCGGTGTAAACGTCTGCTCGTCGGACCCGGGTTCGGACACCTGATATTCCAGGCGCGTCCACTCGCTAACCCCACCCTCGGCGTCCACGGCGCGGATTATGTAGTGGTATGTCGTGCCGGGCGTAACCCCACTGTGGGGGTACGACGTGCCGGTTAAGCTTCCGTCGTCAAGGGAACGCCAGTCGGTGAGGCCCTCCCACCACACACTCAGATCGTACCTGACAGCACCGGAGACCACATTCCAACTCAGCTCGACCGTTGTCGTCACCGTGGACGTCGCCGTCAGTGTCGGCGCCGCCAACGTCTCCGAGGAATGGGGTACGGTCACGTCAACCTGCTCAGACCACACGCCCCGTTCGCCGTCGCTGTCCACCGCGGCGATGATGTAGTGGTACTTCCTCCCGGCCGTCACTCTTTCGTGAGTAAAGGAGGTGTCTGTCAAGCCGCCGCCATCAATGCGCTGCCAGCCGTCGGAACCGTCCCACCACGTTCTCAGCTCGTACTTGTCAGCGCCGGTGACCTCCGTCCAACTGAGCTCGACCTCGGTTGCGCTCGCGGACACCACCCTCAGCGTCGGCGCGTCCAAACCTGTCGAGGACTCTGTTTGCGCAAAAGTAACACTGTCCGTGTGGAAGGAGAGAGGAGTTAGCGCCGCAAGAATAGCGACCAGAAGAAGGATGCTCAGTGGCTTCACGGTCTGAATACGTGCTCTATGTTTCATCGCCGATTACTCACCTTGAATTCATCGCCGCGAGCCTCTGAATTCAGGCCGGCAGTTGCAAATCTACAATCGGAGTGCGTTCACTTCGAAGCCCCGAATTTTCTTCATTGCATAGGTGTGAACGAGGCACATGGTGTGCCTTATGAGCTTTGTTTCAAACGGAATTCAAGTTAGAGCGTATTTGGCGTTTTCTGCTTCCTAGTTTCGGGAGTAGGACCAAACCTGCCCATAAGAAGCATGGGCCTATATTGTCGCACGGAATGGGTAAGTTTGCCACTGCTCTGACCCAGCGAGAATCCGAAGTGATCGAGCCGTTGCAAGGAGTGGCTCTCTTGGCTTTGTCCTCAGATGAGAAGAGTGGAATGTTTGCTCGAATAAACTCAACTTCATGCTGACTGGGATTTCAGCAGTGGACTGTACACTTGGCTACTAAAGAAAAGGAAGAAGGTGCCTGTCGTTCGTAATCCTGACCTACCCAAAATTATAGACCGTCTTGCTGGTGGCAGCTAGATTTTTCCTCCAATTTCATGTGTCTCGGTTTTCCAATTCCTCCGGCAGAGGATCGACCAGGCCCTCCATGACAATTTCCTGAAAAGATTTGTCGATCGACGCCGCCAACTCCGACTCTAGCTCGTAGTGGATCGCCAACTGCAGCACGGCTCGCATCACGTCCTGCAACTCTTTCGCAAACGCGGCCCGGTCAGGCGTGCCCAGCTTCAGCGACTTCACACCTTTGCCCTCGAAATGGCTCACCTGGCTGGCCACCTCTCCGCACTCCTCGGCCAGCCGCGTGACAATATAAAAAGGATCGTCCCCGTCCTTGAAGCGGTTGTTCAATCCCTCGGCGATCTTGTAGAGCTGATCAATCATCCCGTCACTCCTCTAGCCGTCCGAGTATGCGTTGCAACTCGGCGGGTAGCGGCGACTCGAACACCCGTTGCTCCTCCCTGCCGGGAAGGCAGATGCCCAATCGGTGTGCATGCAGAAAGGGCCGCGTCAGCGACAGACGCGGCCGCAGGAAGCCATACTCCTTGTCACCGGCCACGGGGTGTTTGCGCCAGGCAAAATGGGCCCGAATCTGGTGCGTCCGCCCCGTGTGCAAAATCGCGCGCACCAGGGAAAAACGGACCGTCTGCCCGCTCCTCTGGTCTTCGAAGACGCGCAGACATTCGTAATCGGTCACAGCCGCCCGCCCGACCGCCGCCGGCGACGCGGGAAATCGGGCCGTACCCTCCAATCCCGTCCCTTCCTGCGTCAGCCCGGAAGGAGCCGGCAAAACCGCCATGCGCTGCCTCCGATGGGGATGGCGGCCAATCGGCGCGTCAATGCGGCCCCGCGGCGGCTCGATCCTGCCCTCAAGCAGGGCCAGATACTCCTTGTAAACCGTACGGCCGGCGAACTGTTCCTGCAGAAAGCGCATCGCCGAGTCATTCTTTGCGACCACAATCAAACCGGAAGTGCCCTTGTCCAACCGGTGGACGATGCCGGGCCGCTTCTCTCCACCAATCCCCTCCAACGCCGGACAGTGGTGCAGAATAGCGTTTGCAAGCGTGCCCGTTGCATGGCCCGGCCCCGGGTGGACTACCAGCCCGGCCGGCTTGTCGATGACCAGCAGATTGTTGTCCTGATAAATGATGTCGAGAGGGATATTTTCGGGCCGGAGTGCCGCCTCCGCCGCCGGCGGCGGTTGCACTACTTCCACTCTGGATTCGGCTTCCAGCGACATTCCGGCCTTGCTGGGGCGCTCTCCATTGACGGTGACCAGGCCTTCCGCAATCCAGCGCTGAACTGCCCTGCGGCTTTCCTCCTCGAACTGGTCCGTCAGCCACCGATCCAGGCGCTGGCCCGTAGCGGAAGGGGGAACCTTAAGATGGCGCACCACTTGGCTCTCGTTGACCACCGGCGCCCTTTTGCTACGCTTCCGATGACTCGGCTGCGCCAACGTCGATGGCCTCGTCCTCAGCCTGCCTCGAGACTTGAATGTCCTGGTAGAGGATAACGACCGCCAAAGCGATGACACTGCAAACAATTGAGGAATCCGCGATATTGAAATTCGGCCAATAGTAGACGCCGGGCACACCGATTTTGACAAAATCGGTCACATAGCCCTGCATGATGCGGTCGATTACGTTCCCCAGCGCGCCGCCGACCTGGAAGCCAAGCAGTACGCGTATCAGCCGCTGATTGTCCGGCAAATGACGGATCGCATAGTAGAAGACGCCAACCGTCACCACCGCGGCGATGACGATGAAGATACCGCCCGCCCCCTGCAAGATGCCAAAAGCCGCGCCGTGATTGTCCACATGCTCAAAGACGAAATACTCGCCCAGCGCCGGAATCGGAACAATGTAGTCGAATTTTGCGATGTTCTGACGGACCAACTCCTTGGTCCACTGGTCCAGCGGAATAACTACTGCCGCCACCAGCAGGATAATCCATGTGCGTCCTGCGATCCGACTGACCGTCGAATGGTTTTCAGGCATTGTCAATCTCCTTTCTGCCTAGCGCCAAAATTCTAACACAGCAGGCGAAAGATGAGGAATGGCGTCAACCGTGCTATACTTGTCAGGTTTCCATCCCTCGAGACCTGTTTCAGGCAATTCGGAGAAATTGCATGGCCCGTGAAATCACCGTTGCTCTCGTGCAGATGGCTCCTGCACTTACCGATGCCGAGGAAAACCTCCGCAAAATGGGAGAGTTCGTTGAGCGCATCTGCACCACACAACCAACAGATCTGATCGTCTTCCCGGAACTGTGCTATACCGGAACCGAATTGGGACTGCGCGCAACAACGCTGGCGGAACGGGTCCCGGGCCACGCCACAAACTACCTGTCCAAACGCGCCGATGACTACAACACGCATATCGTCTTTGGTCTTGTCATCAAAGAGAGGGTCGAAAGCATCCTCTACAACGGCGTTGCCTGCCTGGGCCCGGAGGGCGACGTCATGTCCTCCTATCACAAGGTGCATCTGCTGGGCGAAGAGCGCCAAGTCTACCGTTCCGGCTTCCGTTTCATCAACGTGGATGCCGACTGGGGCCGTTTCGGCCTGATGATTGGATCCGACCTGGTCTTTCCCGAGGCGGCCCGTAGCCTGACTCTGGATGGCGCCGAACTGCTCGTGTTGCCCGCCAACTGGGAAATCGGGCGCCACGAGCAGTGGCAGGCGCACATTGTCAGCCGTGCAACCGAAAACGCTCTCTTCGTCGCCGCAGCCAATCGCGTCGGCGAAGAGCCCACCATACAGTTCGCCGGGAACTCGATCCTTGCCGGGCCGGACGGCGAAGTGTACACCCTCCTCGAGGAGCCTATGGAGGGTTATGCGGTCGCAACCATCGATCTGGACCGGGTGCGGGCCATCCGCGAGGAGCGCCAACTGATCCAGTTCCGCGAGCCCAACGCCTACCGCGCCATTGTCAGAAAATATTGACATGACCCTGTGGCTGGCGACCGGTGGTCCGCGAGCAGCACCGACCACCGAAAACTGAGAGTGAACCTATGAATGAGACGGCGCAATCGTCCCAACGATTGTTTAGACCGTTCACCAGCGGAGATTGGAGCGAACACGCGGCAATGACCGACTACCGCGCCGAGTGGTTCAACTCCTTGCTGGTCGAGCGTGCTGCCTGGACTGCACAGGCGCCCACTGTCGAACTGCTGGATACGGTCATTAGCGCACCGGGCTTCGTCTGGTTCCGCTTCTGGCTCCCCGACCTGGATCAACTTGTCGAAAAGTATTTCAACGCCGACGGCAGCGCGATCGGCCTCTACCTTCCCGTTTGCAGGCCGCTGGAGAGAGAGGACAAAGCCTACCATACATCGGATCTGATCCTCGCGATCTGGTATAATGCAGACCAACGGGTCTTCGTGTTGCGAGAGGAGGAGTTCGACGAAGGCGTGCGTGTTCAGCTCCTCAACAGCCAAGAGTCTGAACGAGCCGAGACCCGCATTCGTGAGTTGACAGCCGCAATCTTTCGCGAGGAGTTTCCGCCGCCGCTGGTGCGCAACTTTGCCATCGCTATGGAAAAGAGTATACCCCGTTCGCAATGATCGCTATTGTTGACTATGGCGTTGGCAACCTGCGCAGTGTCTATAAGTCTTTTGAAACGGTGGCCGGGCCCCTGGGAATCCAGGTCGATATTGTCGACCATCCGGTCGATTTCAGCCGCTGGAGTGCGCTTGTTCTGCCGGGCCAGGGCGCCTTCGGAGATAGCATTAGCAACTTACGCCGGCAGGGATTTGAAACACCTTTGCTGGACAGCGTGGCCGCAGGTCTGCCTCTGCTGGGCATCTGTGTCGGTATGCAGATGCTCTTCGACGAGAGTGAAGAGATGGGCGTTCACGAGGGCCTGCACCTGATCCCCGGCCGCGTTCGCCGCTTCCCCGATAAAATGCCGGATCCAAACCGCAGCGGCCGCAGCCTGCGCATTCCTCAAATTGGCTGGAATCAGTTGCATCGCCAGCGTCCCGACCCGCTGCTGGCTGGCGTCCCCGATGGCGCCTATGGCTACTTCGCCCACAGTTTTTTCTGCGACGCCGCCCAGCCGGATGCCGTTCTCACCCTCACCGACTACGGCATTGACTATCCCTCGATCGTCCGTCACCGCAATGCCTGGGGTATCCAATGCCATCCGGAGAAGAGCCATACCGTTGGCCTGCATATCCTGCGTAATTTCATTCAGACTGTGGAGAGCCAGCCTGTGATCGGTAGCCAATGACCCGCGACCCGAAACTATATAATCGGCCCTATCACAATTCGCATTGCGCCATTTGGCTAAGCGCGGACATCCAGGGCGAACACTACCTTGGGATGAACAGGTACAGATTTGACCACAATCAAAGTTAACCGGCCAAAGAAACTCTATCTCATTGCCCACGCCTGCACGCGGCAAGTTCCAGACACAGACGCTGCCCTCTGGCAGTTGAACGAACTGGGACATAAGCAGGCCGCAGCCCTCGCCCGGCAGCCGTTCTGGGATGAAGTGGACCGGCTGCTGTTGAGTTGCGAACCAAAGACCAGTCTGACCGCTGCACCGTTTCTTCAGCAGAAACAGCTACCGGTTGAGGAGGATGCCCGCTTCAATGAGTTGCGCCGCTCCCCCGAGTGGACAAACGACTATACGGGCCGGGTCGCCGAACTGTTCCGGCGCCCCCAACGATCGGTCGCCGGCTGGGAACCGGCCGCAGCCGCGCGCACCCGCTTCTGCGCCGGGATCGACGAGTGGGCTTCCCGCCATCCACAAGAGACGTTGGCGCTCGTCGGCCACGGCCTCACCTTTAGCCTCTACCGGGCGCACCTGCTGGGCCTGCCCACCGTAAGGCTGCAAGACTGGCAGGAACTGTCCTTTGCCGCAGTCGCCTGCGTGGTGGACGGGCTGATAACTGAAGATTTCGCCGTGCCTGCCGGAGTTCCAAACGTTCCAAGGGGCGTGGCTTCGCCTGCTGCGTCCGCCGCCGGTCACACATCTTAGCGGCCGGCTTACATCACCAAGCCGCCCCTCTGCTGTTTTGGAGTGAGTAGTGGAAGCTTTCTTCGAGTTGGAATTTGAAATCGTCCAGGTTTTGGCCGTCGTATTGCTTGTGGCATGGGCCGTGCGCCGCGTGCGTCTTCCTTACACTGTGGCGCTGGTCGGCGCCGGGCTGATACTGGCTGTCCGCGGCGGCATGCACCTGGAACTGACGCCGGGACTGGTGCTTGGCCTGTTTGTCCCGCCCCTCATCTTTGAAGCCGCTTTCCATCTGCAACTGAAAGATCTGAAAGCTGACCTGGCGCCGATCGTAGCCATGGCGGTGCCTGGTGTGCTGCTCAGCACCGGCATCATCGCCGCCGTGCTCGTTGTCACCGGCGTGCTGCCCCTGCCCGCAGCCCTGATCTTCGGCGCGCTTATCTCCGCGACCGACCCGGTGGCTGTCGTCGCTACCTTCCGATCCGTCGGCGCGCCGAAGCGGCTGGTGACGCTTGTCGAAGGGGAGAGTCTGTTCAACGACGGCACCGCGGTCGTACTCTTCCACATTATGCTGGCCCTGGGTCTGGAAGGCACTCTCAATCCGGTCGACGGTCTGGTCGAATTTTTGCGCGTGTCGATCGGCGGCATCCTCATCGGCGGCATCCTCGGCTACGCTGTCGCTAAGCTGATCGAGCAAATCGACGACCATCTTATCGAAGTAACGCTTACCACCATACTGGCCTACGGCAGCTTTGTCCTGGCAGAACAGTTTCACTTCAGCGGCGTGCTGGCGGTGGTGGTGGCGGGTCTGGTCAACGGCAATATCGGTCCCCGCGGTATGACCCCTTCGACCAAAATCGTCCTGTTTACCGTCTGGGAATACACCGCCTTTCTGGCCAACTCCTTTATTTTCATCCTGCTCGGCATCAGCGTGGAATGGGAGCAACTGCTCACCTACCTTGTTCCCTCGTTGATCGCAGTCGCCGCTGTGTTGGGGGTCCGCTTCCTTGTAGTGTATTCGTTGGCAGGTGTTGTCCGCCTGTTCCGTCAGAAGGTGCCAGCCTCCTTCCTACTGGTCATGTCATGGGGAGGACTGCGCGGCGCCATCAGCCTGGCGCTGGCTCTGAGTTTGCCGGCTACCATTGGCAATCGGCCGCAGCTCATGGCGATGACCTTCGCTGTCGTCCTCTTTACGATTCTGGTGCAGGCGATTTCCATCTCTGGGCTGCTCTCCTGGCTGGGGTTGACCCAGGGTTCGCAGCAGCCCATCGAATATGAGCGCATCCAGGGTCAACTGCTGGCCATCCGCTCCGCCAACCGCTATCTGGACCGGCTCTACCGCGAGGGCGCGCTCATTCCCACCGCCTATACGACCGTTAAGGCCGAGCTTACCGCGCGCGAAGATTATGTCGCCAGCCAGATTGACGAGCTTCTGACCAGTCAACCGGGCCTGCGCGACCAGATCGTCTCTCTGGCGCGGGTTGAGGCCCTGCGCGCCGAACGCACTGCCCTCGACGAGTTTTCTCGAGACGGTCTGCTGAGTGAGGAGATTCTGATCGAACTGCAGGCCGAACTCGATGAAGCCATTTTCGAAGCAGCTTATCATGACCAACATGCCCAGGCTTGACAACCAGCGCAGCCGTGGAATAGAAGAGCCAGCCAGTCGAAGTCAGCCGCGCTTCCTGATCCCTTAAGGCGCCATCTCACACAGCATAATGCGAATCTATCCGGCAATTGACTTGAGAAAAGGACGCTGTGTTCGCCTGCGGCGGGGCGATCCCAACGCTGAGACCGTCTTCGGCGAAGACCCCGCGCAGATAGCCCGCCACTGGGCGGGGCTGGGCGCGGAGTGGCTGCACGTCGTCAACCTGGACGGCGCCTTCTCCGGCGCATCCGATTTCCATCCCAAAGTCCAGCGCCTCTCGTCGGACGCACTGGAGACGGCCGATTCTGCCGGCGCAACCGACCTTGCCCTGAATGCTCGCGCAGACCAGGACGAAAGCAAACGCGCTCGGAATCTACCCATCAATTTGCAGCGCCTGCAGCAGATACGGCAGGCGGTCGATGTCCCGATTCAGTTCACTGGAGGGCTGCGTAGCCTGCAAGATATCGAGTTGGCCTTCTCCCTGGGCGCCGACCGCATCGTCTTGGGAACCGCGGCCGTGCGCAACCCGGAACTGGTGCGCGCCGCCATCGAGCGCTGGGGCGTGCCCCGCGTGGTTGTCGGACTGGATGCCAAGGATGGAAAAGTCGCCACCCACGGCTGGCAGAAGGTTAGCCAACTGAGCGCCATCGAATTGGGACACCGCATGGCCGCCCTCGGTGTGGAACTGGCGTTGTTCACCGACATCAGCCGCGATGGAATGCTGAGCGGCGTCAACGTGCAGGCCACCGCTGCATTGGGCGATATGACCGGCTTGCAAGTGATCGCCAGCGGCGGCGTTGCCAGTCTCGACGACATCCACGCGCTCAAGCGCCATGAACACTATGGCATTGACGGTGTGATCATCGGACAGGCACTCTACACCAACGCCCTCGAGTTGCCGGCCGCCATCGAAATCGGCAACGCCCCGCGCCTGCGCAGCAGCGCCGGCATCATCCCCGTTCGACATTGCAGCGGGGACGCCGCCGGCGCCCGCGGCGATCCGCAGCTCCTGCTCCTCTATAACCACTTTTTCGAGGAGTGGCAGTTTCCGCGCGGGGGCGTTGAGCCGGGCGAAAGCGATCTGGACTGCGCCCGGCGCGAGTTCGCCATCGAAACCGGTTTGCCGATTCTCAGTTTGTACGAAGACTGTCCCACCGCCCTGGATTTTACCGTCAACATTCGCGGCTACGATGTCCAACGCACGATTGTTTACTTCCTGGCCGAGGTCGGGGAAGGGGCAGTGCAACTGGGCCACGACAACCACAGTGAATGCCGATGGTGCAGTCTGGAGGAAGCGCAGACCCTGCTGCTTGAAACTTCGCCGGAGCAGCTTCCCGCATGGCGCGCCGCCGCCCGCTTACTCGATGCAGGTATACAATGATTCGGCTAACGCACGTGAGCGGGGCAAACCGTATAATCGTCTGCTGCCCTTCTTTTGGGGAGCATCACAATCCTTGCCAACTGTGGAGGCTATCTTGCTGGCAAAACGAGTCATTCCCTGTCTCGATGTAAAAGACGGGCGCGTCGTCAAAGGTATCAACTTTGTCGACCTGGTCGACGCCGGCGATCCGGTGGAGCAGGCCAAGGTATACGATAACGAAGGCGCCGACGAGTTGGTCTTCCTGGATATCACCGCAACCCACGAGGCGCGCGACATTGTTGCCGAAATGGTGCGCCGGGTTGCCGATACCGTCTTTATCCCTTTTACCGTCGGCGGCGGCATTCGCAACGTCGAGGATATGCGGGCCATCCTGCTGGCCGGGGCCGACAAAGTGAGCGTGAATAGCGCCGCCGTCCGCAACCCGGAAATCGTGCGTGAAGGCGCACAACGCTTCGGCAGCCAGTGTATCGTGGTCGCCATCGACGCCCGCAGACGCCCGGCCGGCCAGGGGTGGGATGTATTCATCAGTGGCGGGCGCATCAACACCGGGCTCGACGCGGTCGAGTGGGCGCAAAAGGTCGAAGCGCTCGGCGCCGGCGAACTCCTGCTCACCTCGATGGACGGCGACGGCACGCAGGAGGGATACGACGTCGCCCTGACACGGGCAATCTCGGACGCCGTCAACATCCCGGTTATCGCCAGCGGCGGCGCCGGCCGACCGGAAGATTTCGCCGCCGCCCTCACCGATGGCGGCGCGGAGGCGGCTCTGGCCGCCAGCCTCTTCCACTTCCGCCAGCTCCAGGTGATGGATGTAAAACGACACCTGCTCGACCGCGGCGTTCCCGTGCGCCTGCCCGAAGACGTTATCACCTGACCAGACAGGTCCTCCGCCTGGCCAACGGTTTCCGTGATAGCCGCCCAGTCGAAAATCGGAACTGCTCAGTTTGGTGCTGGCAAAGGCATTTTCTGACTTGCGAAGGGGGCAGTGGATCGTCTTGGACAACATTAGAATCCCTATATTGAGATCTGCTGTGGCGGCACCCGTTCTGAAGCGCACCAGCAGCAATTCGTGATTTTCTACCAAGTCTACGAGCCGGGTCCGAAAGCTTTCACACATAGGATGTAGACTCCTGGTAGCACGGCGGCAACCGCCTGAAACCTTTGCCGCCAATCTGTTTTCCGTGGGAGATAAAGTTGTAATGAAGGACAGAAAAGCTTTGTCGATGACCCAATCTTTTCATCGCCAGATTCGCATGAGCCGGAAGTTAACTCGCCAAGACCAGGAGCGCTGTGTTTCGGCCGTTTGCAGGTTCGTCCAAAACCCGACAGCGCCAGGGCTGAATTTCGAAAAACTTGGCGGCGGCCTCCGCAGCAACCTCTGGTCTGTACGCGCGTCACTCGAACTGCGCATCCTATTGGCCGTAGACGACGGCCGCTTCATTTTCGTCAATGCCGGCCACCATGATGCCATGTATGACTGGGCCAAAAGGCGACAGCACCATGTTGACCTGGTTTCGGAAATGCTTGCCGATTTTCGAGTAACCGTTCCTGACATGCCAATATCTTTGAGGCGCGCTCCAACTGCGATTGGAACCGAACCCTCGATCATTCTGTCAGACGAGCATGAATCCGCCATCCCTGCCCATTTGCCCTCCGAAACTGAAGACCCTTCGATCGATAACGGCGGCGTTCAGGAACTCTTTCAGCGCGTTTTCCGCGGAGACTTCGAGGAATGGCAGCTCTTTCTCCATCCTGAACAAATGCCGCTTACCAGCCGACACTGGTCTGGCGCCGCCCGCATTCGTGGCGCCGCAGGCACAGGAAAGACAGTGATAGGACTGCATCGACTTGCAGAACTGGCCCGCCGATACCCCGATGAGAAAATGCTCTTCACGACCTACAGTAGATCCCTTCCCGATCTGCTGAAGAAACGCTATCGTAACCTGCCGATGGCGCCTTCGAATGTCGAATTCGCAAACATTGACAGAATCGCATTCAAATACGACAAGCGGCCACTGGCACATTTCACTATGGAAAACCAGGCTCTTGATGCTGCCTGCAGAGAACTCACTGTTGGCTCTCCCTTGGAGCAAATCGGCCGCGAATACCTTAAAGAGGAAATCGAGCGGGTAATAAAAGGGAACGGGCTGCGGAGCCTTGAGGAATATCTGTCAGTCGAACGCATGGGCCGCAAGCGCTCCTTTTCTCAAAGCGTACGGAAATGGGTTTGGGAACTGTCAGATCTCTGGACCCGCAAGCTAAGGGAACAAAAAGTCGTGTCTTACACAGACAGGAAGATCCGGGCCAGAGATGTTGCCCAAGAATTCCCTAAGGCACACTACCGCTGTGTCGTGGTTGATGAAGGCCAAGACATGACTTTGGTCGAAATGCAGCTTGTTCGTGCCCTCGTTGCCGGCGCCCCCGACAACCCCGTACCCGACGATGGCCTTCTTATCTTGGATGACCCTGCACAGCGCATCTATGCCGGCGGATACCGACTCCGCTGGGCTGGGCTCGATATTGCCGGTCGGGCTCACCTGCTCAAAAGAAACTATCGCAATGTACCCGCAATCTTCCGCGCCGCCAAACGGGTTCGGGGCAACGTCCTCGTGACTGTCGAAAATGAGGACGATAAGTTGATTCTTGATGCCGAACTGGCCTTTCCCGAGAGCGAAGATGAGAGACCAATCCTGGCCCTGGTGGATGCCAAGGGCGAGATCCCTCATTTGCGAGAAAAGATCCGGGAAATCTGTGCAAGTGAACGATACACCTCCAACGAGATTGCAGTCTTTCTCAAGCATAATCACCAGGTCGATGCTACCATCAAATACTTGGAAAGAGGTGGCATTTCATGCGCCCAGCTGACTCGTTATGGCTCTTCCGGTACCGGAGTAAGAGTGGGCACCTACGACCGTGCACGGGGTCTGGAGTTTCGTGCTGTTTTCCTTCCCCGCTTAGGAGTTACCCAGTTCCCATATAGCAATGAAGACTCTGCCGAGACCAAGCAGCATAGCGACCCGGATCAGCATCTGGAATCTCGCCAGTTGGAACTCGATCGACTCTACATAGCGATGACACGCGCCAGGGAACTTCTCTTATTAATCGCGGACGAAGAGCCCTGCGATGAGATCCGGCGAGCCTTGGGCGAAGAGATTGTCATGAGAGATTTTCGGAGCCATGCAAATGCGGAAACATTACGCACTCTGTGATTCCCACTTGCGCGTGCTCCTCAACGTTGTTCCAGGTCCGAAATCTCTTGGGAAACATGAATTGGATTGCCACATGTCCGAACTGATAAAATCCCTCTCCGCCACCATCGCCGCCCGCAAAGCCAATCCGACCCCGGAATCGTATACCGCCCGTCTTCTTGCCGAAGGAACCGGCAAAATCGCCCAAAAAGTAGGCGAAGAGGCGGTCGAAGTCGTCGTCGCCGCCCTCGAAGAAAGCGATGAGCGGCTCGTCTCGGAAATGGCCGATCTGATCTACCACAGCCTCGTCCTGCTTGCGCAACGGGAACTCTCCTGGTCAGATGTGGAAACCGAACTGGCCCGTCGTTTCAAATGAATGCAAATCGTAACGACTCAGCCACAATCAATTCGCGGCCATTCAGAAAAGCCGCACCCTGTGATCGCCGGCGTCCTTTCCGCAACCGGCATTCGCGCCCCAAGGTGAGGCGTAGCAAGGTGTTTCTCACTCCTCACTCTTCTCCCCTCACTCCTCGACGTTAAACGCCTCCCAACCCGTCTCCCCAACCTCTGCAAATTCGCGCCCCATTCCTTGCCGGTGGTACAATGGATCACAGTGATTCAAGCAGTTCTATCTTTTGGCAGGAGCCGACGACAAACGCTTCATCAGACAGCACAATAGCCAGTAATAGCCTAAGAACTCCGGGAGGAAATCTGATGACTGTTCCTGTGATTGAAAGCACACGCAACGGCACTCCCTACCCCCCGCCCCGCGATTCCGATGAAACCACCCAGGTTGCTGACACTCCTTCCACCACACGTCTGTCTCTGGCCGACGGCTTGTTCGCCCAAGAGGCCATGACCTTTGACGATGTGCTGCTCGTGCCCGGTTTCGCTGAAGTGCTGCCAGCCGACGTCGACATCAGCACGCAGCTCCATCCAAAGCTCGCACTGAGTATCCCGCTCATCAGCGCAGCCATGGACACCGTCAGCGAAGCGGACTTGGCGATTGCCCTCGCCCGCCAGGGGGGATTGGGCGTCATCCACCGCAATCTGTCCGTGACGCAGCAGGCTGAAGAGGTCGACAAAGTCAAACGCAGCGAGAGCGGCATGATCGTCGATCCAATCACCCTGCGGCCTGAGAATACCTTGGCTGATGCCGAAGCCGTCATGAGCCACTATCATATCAGCGGCGTACCCATCACCAATGACGGCAACATGCTGCTTGGCATTCTCACCAACCGCGACGTGCGTTTCGCCACCGACCACCAGCGCCTGATCTCCGACTACATGGTTTCGGAGAACCTGATCACCGCACAGCTGGGCACAACGCTGGAAGAAGCGCAGGAGATCCTCCATCGTTACCGTATCGAAAAGCTGCCTCTGGTCGATGCGGACGGCTACCTCAAAGGGCTGATCACCTATAAGGACATCTTGAAACGGCAGGATTTTCCCCACTCCGCCAAAGATGACCGGGGACGCCTGCTCGTGGCCGGCGCCATCGGCGTCGGCGCAGAGGGACTGCGACGCGCCGAAAGCCTTATCAATGCCGGTGTGGACGCGATTGCTGTCGACACCGCCCACGGCCATACCCACGGCGTCATCGAAACCGTGAAGGCCGTGCGGGCGCGCTACCCGGAACTGCCAATCCTCGCCGGCAATGTCGTGACCGCCGAGGGTGTGCAAATGCTGACCGAAGCTGGCGCCGACGTAGTCAAGGTGGGCGTCGGCGCAGGCTCCATATGCACCACCCGCATCGTCTCCGGCGCAGGCATGCCTCAACTCACCGCCATTGCCAACTGCTCCGAAGCCGCCCAATCTTGCGGTGTCACCCTCATCGCCGACGGCGGCATCCGCTACAGCGGCGATATTACCAAAGCTCTCGCTTGCGGCGCCTCCGCTGTCATGCTCGGCGGCCTCTTGGCCGGCCTGCATGAATCCCCCGGCGAAATCGTCATCCGCGAAGGACGCTCCTTCAAAGAATACCGGGGCATGGGCAGTATCGGCGCCATGAAGGGCCGCGCCGCAGACCGCTATGCCAGCGGGCAAACGCTCAATGGCGCTTCACCCGACATCGGCGGCAAGACCGTACCCGAAGGCATCGAAGGACAGGTACCCTACAAGGGCTTCCTCAGCGAGTTCGTCTTCCAACTCCTGGGCGGCCTGCGCTCTGGGATGGGATACGTCGGCGCAGACAGTCTGCCGGACCTGTGGCGCAAAGCCCGCTTCGTGCGCATCAGCTCGGCAGGCTACCAGGAGAGCCATCCGCACAGCGTCGTCATTACCAAAGGGGCGCCAAACTACCAAGTGAAACCAGGAAAATAGAATGACTGTAACTGCCGTTGTCGGCGCCCAGTGGGGGGATGAAGGAAAAGGTCGCATCGTCGATTATCTGGCCAAACGGGCCAACTACGTCATACGCTTTCAAGGCGGCGACAACGCCGGCCATACAGTCATCAACGACTTCGGCAAAACCGTTCTCCATCTCGTTCCCTGTGGCATCTTCTACCCAAACGTCCACAATATCATCGGCACCGGCTGTGTGGTCAACCCCCAGGCGCTGTTGCAAGAGATTGCAAATCTGAAATCAATCGGCGTCAGCAGCGACCGCCTGTGGATCAGCAGCCGCGCCCAGATGATGCTGCCCTACCATCGCACCCTTGACGAGTTGGAGGAGCAGGCCCGCGGCGCCGACACCATCGGCACCACCAAACGCGGCGTCGGGCCGGCCTACAGCGACAAAGCCACCCGCTCCGGCCTGCGCATGGGCGAC
This sequence comes from Caldilineaceae bacterium, assembly GCA_965221345.1. Taxonomy (GTDB): domain Bacteria; phylum Chloroflexota; class Anaerolineae; order Caldilineales; family Caldilineaceae; genus Bin5. Next base: position 82,258 of record CBDCSD010000002.1, on the reverse strand, counting down.
CTCCTCCAACCGGAGTGGCTGGAGGGGCGGCTGGACAGCGCTCTGCGAACCGTCAATCGCAAGCTGACGATTCTCGGAGGGCAGCCGGTCAACGGTCGCGAGATCTACGATCTTCTGATGGAGTTTCGCCTGCAGTTGGCGCCCCGCATCGTCGACACAGTGCCGATGTTGCGTATGGCGCTCGAGGCCGACAACGATATCCTCTTGGAAGGTCAGCTCGGCGTCATGCGTGACCTGGATTGGGGAATCTACCCCTATGTTACCAGCAGCCATCCAACTGCCGCTTTCGCCCCGTCAGGCGCCGGCCTGCCTGCTGGGTCTCTCAATAAGGTCTACGGCGTCTGCAAGGCCTACAGCACCTGTGTCGGCGACGGCCCCTTCCCCGTGGAGCTGCATGACGAGATTGGCAAGCTCATGCAGGATGTGGGCCAGGAGTTCGGCGCAACCACCGGCCGCCCGCGGCGCTGCGGCTGGTTCGACGGCGTCGCCATCCGCTATGCCGCCTGGCTCAACGGCATGACCGGCCTGGCCATTACCAAATTGGACGTTCTCGACGGCATCGAAACGCTCAAAATCTGCACCGGCTATCGCATGGCGGACGGCACTGTGCTCACCGACACCGTCCCAGACACCTCCCAACTGATAGACGCCCAACCTCTCTGGGAGGAGATGCCCGGCTGGGACAAGCCCACCACCGGCTGCCGCAGTTGGGCCGAACTGCCCGTCAACGCCCGCAACTACGTCAACCGCATTTCCGAACTGGCCGGCGTTCCCGTCGCCTACGTGTCCGTCGGCCCCGAGCGGGACAACATGTTTGGCCGCGGCGGCTCAACAGCAGTGAGCGAACAGTGAAAACACGGCGGTGACCATGATACCCAGTTCGACTCGACACCGTCCTACCGATTTCCAAAGATGATCGGATCGCAGGAACCTACCCTGCCATGTTGGACAAATGCCCTTTGATACCCACCTGCTGGACGAAGCCATCGCACGTCGATCCGACCGCCTGGAGAACGAGCGGCAGCGTCTCTTCGCGAAAACCGTCGCCCTGCTCGATGCGCACTACCGTCAATTCGGCATTCGTTCCGCTTACATCTTCGGTTCCGTGACGCGCCCCCGCCGCTTCCACCAGCACTCCGACGTGGACATCGCGATCGAAACCAGCCGCCCCGAACTTCTGGCCGAAGCCATCGGGCGCTTCTCGTCGATGCTGGAAAGGGACGTGGACATGGTCGACCTTGCCACCGTCCCGTTTGCCGAGCGCATCCGGCGAGAGGGGGTGCTTTGGACGCCAAAAAGTTCCTAGTCCTCCAAACTGACATCGCTGCACAGCTCGCGCTGATCGACGATGTTTTTGCAAACCTCGAAAACCGGGCCCAGGACTTCAATGCTGATGACGCGCGCGAGATGCAGTTAGAGAGCGTGGCCTATCAGATTCACAACGCTTACAATGCCATCGAAGAGCTTCTGCGGCTGGTCGCCGCCCACTTCGAGAACCAGATCAGCGACATTGCCACTTGGCATTCCGCGCTTCTCCAGCGCATGACCCAACCCGTTCCCGGTGTGCGTCCGGCCCCGCTGACCAGAGAGACCTATCTACTTCTCGACGCTCTGCGCGGCTTCCGCCATTCTTTCCGCCATGCCTATGTGACCTCCGTCGACCCGTCCCTGCTTCAATTCAACCTGCAGAGGGCGCGGCAGGCCCGCAGTTCACTGCATCAAGATATATCCGAATTTCTGGAGCAACTGAGGCCGACAAAGTGAGAGTAGGGGAGCTTGAGAGCAGAAGAAAGTACGCAAAGGCGCCCTCTCACTCCTCACTCCTCTTCACTCTCTCCTGGTGTAACCGCCCATGACGACATTCACCCACGACACCTATCTGTCCCCCCTGACCTGGCGCTACGGCAGCGAGGTTATGCGAAAAACCTGGAGCGAGACCGAAAAGCGCAGGCTCATGCGCCGCGTATGGGTGGCGCTGGCAGAAGCCCAATATGAGGCCGGACTGGTCACATCCGCCCAGGTTGCCGATCTGCGGGCGCGCCAGGATCACATCGATATCCAGCGCGCCCAGGAGATCGAGCAGGAGATCCACCACGACCTGATGGCCGAAATCCGCACCTTTGCCGAACAGTGTCCGGTGGGCGGCCCCATCATCCATCTCGGCGCGACCTCAATGGATGTGCTCGACAACGTAGATGCCCTGCGCCTGCGCACAGCCCTCGACCAGATCATCGAAAGGCTGAAACGTACTCTCGCCACCATCGCGACCCGCATCGAAGCCGAAGCCGACACGCCCGCCATCGCCTTTACCCACCTCCAGCCCGCCGAACCCACCACCGTCGGCTACCGGTTCGCCCAGTACGGTCAGGACCTGCTCGCCGACCTGGCAGAGTTGCAGTATGTACGCAATGATATCCGCGGCAAAGGGCTGAAAGGCGCCGTTGGAACCAGCGCCAGTTATGACCAGCTTCTCTCCGACAGCGAATACAGCCCCCGCCACCTCGAAGAGCGGGTAATGCAGAAGTTGGACCTGTCGGCCTTTGAGGCCGCCACCCAAACCTACCCCCGCAAGCAGGACTGGTTGGTGGTAAATGCCCTGGCCGGACTGTGTGCAAGCCTGCATAAGTTCGCCTTCGATCTGCGTATCCTGCAATCACCTCCGTTCGGCGAATGGAGCGAACCCTTTGGCCCCAGGCAGGTCGGCTCCAGCGCCATGCCCTTCAAGCGCAATCCCATCGCCGCCGAAAATATCGACAGCCTCACTCGCCAGGTCGCTGCCCTGCCCCGCATCGCCTGGGACAACAGCGCCCTCAGTCTGCTCGAACGCACCCTCGATGACTCTGCCAACCGGCGCCTCTTCCTGCCGGAGGCCTTCCTGTTGACCGATGAAGTGCTTACCCGCTCCCAGCGCCTCTTCGAAGGCGTGACAATCTGGCCCGGCCCCACCGCCCGCAACCTGCGCGACTACGGCGTCTTCGCCGCCACCGAACGTCTGCTCATGGAAGCGGTCAAGGCCGGCGGCGACCGCCAGCACTTGCACGAACTGATCCGCGAACAGAGCCTGGTTGCCTGGCAGGCCCTGCAAGAGGGAAAGCCCAATCCCCTTGTCGATAATCTGATCACCGACTCGCGTATCACCGCCCTCGTGCCGCCGGAGCGGGCACACAGCCTCCTGTCAGCATCCGCCTATGTCGGCGACGCCCCGCAACGGGCCAGAAACATCGCCTCTTCCATCCGCGCAGCAGTCGGCTGAGATGCCCCAGCTACTTCTGTCCGCCGACCCCGGATTCACGCACCTGGCACTCGAAGAGTTCCAACGCGACAGCCTCAACGGCCAGCCGCTCGACGAACTCGCGCCCGGCGTCTGCCTCGTCGACTGCGATGAAGGCTTCTGGGGATTGGCCGAAACCTGGATCGACAGCCCGCCCGTCTTCACGCGCCACATCTGCTCCGTTGACCTCACCATCCCCCTCATCGCCACGCCCAGAGACCTGGCCCGCCTCAGCGACGCCGCCGTAGCCGAGTATGCCGGTCTGCTCAACCCCGACGTCAGCTTTTCGGTCCAGAGCCGCATCCTGCTCGACCTGCCCTACAAACCGTTCGACGTCAACCGGGCCATCTCCGCCGCCCTCACCGGCGCCGCCAGCGCCCCCCTGGATGTGCGGCACCCATCCCAAATCCTCTCAGTCGTCTGCGCCGGGTTGGATCAAAGACCGGAAAAACTTGCGGAAACTGGTGACAGGCCACAGGTCACTAGCCACCGGCCGCTGGCGTTCTTGGGTCTCTCACCCGCCACCCACAATATATCGGACTGGGCTGGCGGCGCGCGCCGTTTCCGCCGCGAGCCGGAGCAGGTCAGCCGGGCAGAATTCAAAATGCTGGAAGCGTTGGAGGCTTTTCGAATCGAACTTCCGGCCGGTGGCGTCGCCCTCGACCTGGGCGCGGCGCCTGGAGGATGGACACGCGTTCTGCGTCAAAAGGGGCAATACGTTACCGCGGTCGACCCCGCCGAACTGCATCCGCGGTTCGCCGCCGATCGCGGCGTGCGCCACAAGCGCATGACCGCCGAAGCATATCTGCGTGAAAGGCCGGATACCTTCGACCTCCTCACAAACGACATGCGCATGGATGCGCGCAATTCGGCGCGGCTGATGAACGCCTTCGCCGACTTCCTCTATCCCCACGCCGAAGCCATGATGACGCTCAAACTTGGGAAGACCGCCGCCGCGCTCGACCCTGCCTGCGCCATTCTGCGAGAGCGTTACACCATCATCCACATGCGTCAGCTGTTCCACAACCGCAACGAGGTCACCATCCATCTCAAGCCGAATGAGGCCTGAGACCTCTGCCCCCGTCCCGGCTAATTTCTACCAGGCGTCAGGGATCCGGCCCGACCGGCAAAGCATATAGATACCAATATTCGTCGCGCGGGTAGACGGGCGCCACCCCTGCATCCCAAACGAATGCTCCCTCCTTTGACATCTCCCGCAATCGCTGGTCAACCGTTGCGAGTTGGGCCGCCAACGCTGCTGCGCCGCTCTCGTCCAACGCCTTGCCGATCTCGGCAATCCGCTGTCGGTTGCGTATCTCAAACGGGTACTGCACGCGGCACTCCCGCCCGTTCTCGCCGCAATCATCGAGAAACCAGTTCAGGCTGTTCAGGCGCGCCCTGGCCTCGCGCAGCAGCAGCGCCTGGAAGTGGGAAGGGAGACGTTCCGCTGTTTTCCCGATCTGCGCTTGGGCCTCTGTCAGCTCCTGTTTCTGCGCCTCAGTCAGCAAGTCCGACTGCGCCTCCAGCTTGTGCAGCCGCGCCAACACATCCCCGACGCTGCTCTGGACCGGACGCTCTCCCGTCCCCCCGCCAACCGCAGACGCCGGCACAACAACCGTCCGGTACACCTCGCCCCGCAAAATATAGCTCTCGAACTGCCCCGCCATCGATCCCACCACTGCCAGATCAGTCTCCGGCGTCGCCGCGATAACCGTACTCAGTCTGCTCGCCATTCTTCCACCTCCCTTACCCTCACTCCTCAACCCTAAAGAGTTCTCTCTCTCCTCGCTCCTCTTCACTCTTTCCTCGCTTTTGGGCGGTCGGGCCTTCGGCCCTCCCTTGTGCGGGGGGACACCCCCCGCAACGCCCCCTCCAAAACCACGCCTGGCCAGCGCCGCACGGTTCTGCGGCCACTATCCCCTATCCCCTGTCCCTCCGTGGAATCCTCCATCAGCACTCGACCGGCCGCCAGCCATCCTGAAAATCCCCAAATCCTGCAAATCCTGATTCAGATAGCGCAAAACCCCCCCTCCAAAAACACGCCCCACCACCGCCCCACTAGTCTCTGACCCCTGCAGTTCCCCCTATCCCCTGCCGTTCCCGCTACCCTCCCGCTCCAACCACAGCGTCACCGGGCCGTCATTGACCAGAGAAACTTCCATATGCGCCTGAAAAACGCCCGTTTCCACCGGCACGCCCTCCGCCGCCAGCAGTGTGCAGAACGTGTCGTAAAGGTCCCTTGCCTGCGCCGGCGGCGCTGCCCGCGTAAGACTGGGCCTCCGCCCCTTGCGCGCATCACCGTACAGCGTGAACTGGCTCACCGCCAACACCGCGCCCCCCACATCCGCCAGCCCCAGGTTCATCTTGCCCGCATCGTCCTCAAACAGCCGCAGCCCTGCTATCTTGCGCGCCAGCCAGGCGGCCTCGGCTTCACCATCATCGGCGGCGACCCCCAGCAGCACCAGATACCCCTGCCCGATGCGGGCCGCCTCCTCACCGTCAACCTGTACACTGGCTCCGCTGACCCGCTGTATGAGCGCACGCATTTCCTCTCCTCAGCACTTGACAAATAGAACATTTGTACATATAATACCTACATGAACTTCTCAATCGCGCTCGAACCCATGGCGAAGATAGCCCGCATCGGCGCTGAGAACGGCTACGAAGCTGTCGGCGACGCGCCCCATGCAGAGCCCACACGCCCCGGCTGCTTTACCCCAGCCCCAGCCAAGCCCACGCGGCGCGAACGCAATGCCGCCGCCCTGAGCCGCTCCATCACCCAAGTGATGACCCCCCGCGGCCCGAAGCCGGTGCTGAGAACGATGATGACCACCGCCTGCGAACGCAACTGCTTCTACTGCCCCTTCCGCGCCGGGCGTAGCAGCGCCGAACGCCTCACCCTGCAACCTGATGAAATGGCCGACGGCTTCCTGCGCATCCAGAAGACCGGCCTGGTCGACGGCCTGTTTCTTTCCTCCGGCATTATCGGCGGCGGCGCAAAGGCCCAGGACAAAATTATCGACACTGCCGAGATTCTGCGCAAGAAGCGGAACTACCCCGGGTACATCCACCTCAAGATTATGCCAGGGTCCGAATATGAACAGGTACGCAGGTCCATGCAACTGGCTGACCGCGTTTCGATCAACCTGGAAGGCGCCACCCAAGGACGCCTGGCCCGGCTTGCCCCCCAAAAGGAGTTCTGGGACGATCTGATGCAACGCCTCCTGTGGACCGAGCAGATCCGCAGCCGGGAACGCGTGCGCGCCTCATCTGTCACCCAATTTGTCGTCGGCGCCGTCGGCGATACCGACCTGGAACTGGTCTCGCTAAGCGAAAAGCTCTACCGGCAGGCCGGCCTGCGCCGCGTCTACTACTCCAGCTTCTACCCAGTGCCCGACACGCCCTTCGAGAATCTGCCGCCCGCTTCCCTCAAACGGCAGCACCGCCTCTACCAGGCCAGCTTCCTGCTGCGCGACTACAACTGGGACACCGAGGACATCGGCTTCGGCGCCGACCAAAACCTCCGCCTCGACGTCGACCCAAAGCAGGCCTGGGCCGACCTGCACCTGCGCGCCGCGCCCATCGAGTTGAACCGCGCCGACAGACCGACCCTGCTGCGCGTGCCCGGCATCGGGCCCAAGAGCGCCGACCGCATCCTCCGAGCTCGCCGCCAGGCCAGCCTCACCGACCTGAAAGATCTACGCGTCCTCGGCGTCCCATCACCGCAAAAGGCGGCCCCCTACGTACTCCTCAACGGCCGCCAGCCCTCCCACCAGATGGCGTTGTTCCCGTGCCTGGGTAGTGCATCCAATAGCCATCTCTAGACTCTCGGTCAGGATGAGAGAGAATGAGACCTGATGGGGCACATCCCAATTTATTGGGCCATTGCGATCTACCCTTTCAACCGACGAAAAAAGATCCACTGAACAGGAATCGACCCATCGCTTGCAATCCTGCCCATCCACAAATCCCGAAAATCCTGCTTCAGACAATGTTTACCCAAAAATCTGGGACTCACCCACCTGATCTACAGAGTTAGCCAAAGGCCTCTGCTGTGATAAAATAATGGGTATGCGATTTTGACGAAAGCCGGCGCCGACTTGCTATGTGTGAACGGTCCTTGTCTGCCGGCGACTGCGACCACGCCAGAAAGGGATTTCTTCATGGATCAGGCTGCGAACGACATGATAGGGATGGCCGCAATCAAGACAGCCACATGAAGTGGTAATACGTACAGTCCATTTCCAGGGATTGAATGACGCAATCAGATCGGAGTTCCCATGTCAACCTTTGAGATCGACCGACACGCGGACGAACTTGAGCGGAATGGATATACAATTCTGAAAAACGTGCTGCCGGTATCCGAAATTCAAGCGACGAAGCTGGCCATAAAGGAGACGCTTTCATACGAAGAAACAGTTGGCCGCAAATACGGCCTGCAAAGCGACAATCTGCTCATGGCGTTCAACGCCCAGGCCAAGCACCCCCACTTTCGCAGCATGCCGTTGCGCTACCCGGCCCCTGCCGAGGTCGCCCGCCGTGTGCTCGGCGAAGACATGTTTTGCCACAACGTGGTCATCCGCACTCCGCTGCCCTCCGGCGCGAAGGATCACCAGAAGTACGGTGGCAATCTCCATGCCGACTGGGCCGACTTCACCGTCAAGCCGTTCATCGGCGGCAGGCACTTTCCGATGGCCATTCAATCCGTCTGGGCTATCGAGGAGTTCACGCGCGAGACCGGCGGGCCGCTTATCTGGCCCGGCACGCATCAGTCACTGGAAGTCCCGCCTGAGGAGTCGGATCAACTGCCGCCGGGCTGGCGCATAGCCGAAGCGCCCGCCGGCTCGGTTGTCATGTGGGACAGCGCGCTCTGGCATTCCGGCGGCATCAATATCAGCGACAAACCGCGCTACTCGCTCATATTCTACTTCCAGCGCTGGTGGATCAAAGGGTTCAACGATTCCTACCGCTATATATCGCCGGAGGTGCGGGCCACGATGACGGCAGAGGAGTTGCGGATGTGGGGGCTGGAGCCCGGCATTCCGCCCAATACCCACTTCCGGGGCATGAGCGAGGCGCAGATCATGGCGTTGACGCCCGAGGAAAGGGCCGTGCTCAACATAGCCACCTACTGATGACGCACTGGTCCAAACCGACGTAGCACGGCTGATGCTGCTGGCCGATCGCTCAGGGGTACGCGCGTGGCAATGCAAGAGTCGCGAGCAGATCGAGGCCGCCCCTACGTGCTCCCCAACGGCCGCCCCTCAGAACGTCGGGCCGCACCGTATTCCATGCACTCGTACTATATCCAATTTTGCCCGGCGAAATTGGCCAGCTTCTGATTTCTTCAGCAATTGGCCCCAGCATGAGTAAGCTGCCAGTTCTTCCTCCGGGAAATCCCCGGCACGCGGCTCATTTTCCCGCTGCCTCTTCAAAGGCTACCTTCAAAGCTTCGAGAACTTCAGGGGTAATGTTTTGCACCGTGTTTCCCTGACCGAAATTGGTCGGCGCAATGGCCTGCTCAACAGATTCAACCGAACCAGGCGCGAGCCTATCAAAAACTGATCTCCAGACCGATATGTACGGTCGCAGATTGTTATTCCAGATCGTTATCAGGCCAGCATTGTCCGGCAAGATTCTGGGCATAGAGTAAAACGTTGCCCTTCAATGCCGGTGAAGGGAAAGAGATGTTCTTAAGGCAGCGAGGAAATTTGCTACGCCCAATCTATCAACCTAAGTGCCCGCATAATGTATCCAATCCTGCCCAACGGCGTTGACCAACTTGCGATCTGCTGTCCACAATTCTGCCTGAAGACTCTCGGCTAACGCAAGGTAAAAACTATCATAAGCACTTGCGCGTTTCAGCCGATAGGTCCAACGAAGCGCCCTGTCGCAAAGTGTTTCGTCAGGTGCAATTACAGAGATCTCAAGTCCAAACATCAATGCAAGAGACAATTCGGCTATCTCTTCTGTGACCTGTTGAAAGTGAACCAATTTGGCCAAGGTTGAAGTGACCTCGTAGAGCCACAATGTGGGGACATATATCGGAATACCTTTGTCTTGCCAATCCTCCATCTGATCCTGAAGCAACTGCCGGGAACTGCTGGGCAAGATCATCTTGACTGTGAAACTCGCGTCAATTGTCACTGGCGGCGGCACTTCGCTCCTCCAGATCTTTTCGCGCGGCTTCCAGCGCCCGATCTATGTCCGGGAGTGCGCCTTTCGTTTCAGACAGAATGATCTGATTGAGGCGAGCACTCTCTTTTTTCCATTCTTGCCATGCAGTTTGTCTCAGTCTTTTCTCCCTTTCTCGCAGGTTTTCCAAGTCGTCCAGACTGACGAGAACTGCTTTGGGCCTTCCCCTGGAAGTAAGGATGACTCTCTCGCCCCCATAAGCGACACGATTGACCAGTTCAGATATATCTCGCTTTACCTGTCCGATAGCGATCTGTACTTCGGTGCCCATGCCTCTATCCCTCCTTCCTACTTGAATTGTAAATTACTGATATTCAGCATATTACAATAATGACTTTCTCCCTAATTTAAGTCCAGGCAAATGCCATCGTGATGCGAACAATTCAACGAATCTTTCGTCTGATCACTCCTTTGGAGCTTACTGTTTCCACGCCTAACCCATCTAACTGCTTCTTATCCCACGCCACAACCCCACCCCCAGCACCCCCGCAGCCAACCAACTGCCCGGACCGAACAACCCCGTCGCGCCCAGCAAGGCACCCACCGCCCCAGCCCCGCCAGCCATCGAAGTCGACGTCGCCCGCAGACCCTGACCGCGCGTCGCCGCGCCCCACGCCGCGCCGCTGCCCGCCCACAGGATCAATCCAATCGGCGCCTCCTCCGGGAAAAAGCCAAGCGTAACCAGCGCCAGGATCACCACCACCAGCGCACGCCGCCGCTCGCGCCGAGCCGGGTCGCCCCCCATCCGGCGCGCCAGCCACTCCGCCCCCAGCGCGGCCCCGCAGCCCAGCGCCGCATTCAACCACGGCGACCCGTGGCCCGTATGGCTCAGCACGCTGGCCGGTATATAGATTAGACGAAAGATAAGAAAGAAAGGAATATACGAGGAGTGAACGACCTGCCGGCCCATCAGCCGCTGCCCAACTCGGCTGCCAACGCCATCGCCGCCGCAGGCTCCACCCACACCAGGCTGTCCAGCTGCAGCGCATCCGCGCCGGCCTGCAGGCAGTCGCGCGCCTGCTGGCGCGTGTGAACGCCCCCGCAAGCGATCAACGAGCCGGGAAGCTCCAGCGCCTTTACCTCCAGCAAGGCCGCCAGCATGATCGGAAAGACTCCTGGCCCAAACGTCTCCCCGCTGAGCGCCCGCCCGTCCGCCCGCACCGCCGCGCCCATCGGCGGGCTGCCGACCACCACACCGGCCGCGCCCGCCGCCGCCGCAACCGGAGCCAACGCCGCCGCCCTTGCCAGCGGTACCTTCACCAACACCGGTAGTTCCGACTCCAGCAAGAAAACCTCAAGCAACAGCTTGATCTCCCGCTCGCCGACCTCCTGTTGGCACAAAAGCTCGAACCCTTCGATTCCATCCACGCCGGTTAGCCGCTCTACCGTTTCCGCGGCTTCCTCGCGACTGCTATCCGCAATCTGGGCGATGACGGAACAGCCCATCCGGGGCCACAACTGGCCGTATCGCTTCACCGCCGCCGTCACGCCCCGGTTCTGCAACCCGACGCGGCGCACAAAACCGCCCATCGTCTCCGCCATGCGCGGCGGCTGACTTCCGCCGCGACTACGGCGCGTGAACGGACCCACCACCACCCCGCCGAAGCGGCCCAGCTCCATCTCCCGGTGCCGCGCCTCACCGTAGCCGACGCTGCCACCCGCCAGCATCACGGGGCTCGCCAGGGCCAGGCCGAGTTTGTGGCCTGACGCGAGTTCAACCGCGCCTTCAACCATCCGCGCTGCCCTCACCTATCAACTCTACAAACGTTTCCACGCCAATGTTCGAGCCGCACAGGATCAGACCAACCCGTTTGCCTGCCGCCTGTTCACGTAGCGGGCCAAGCAGCGCCGCCGTCGAAGCCGCGCACGCCGGCTCGCAGGCCAGTTTCATCTCGTGGAACAGAAGCCGCATCCCGTCTATCATCTCTTCATCGCTCACCAGCGCCACATCGTCGAGAAAGTGGCGGCAAAGTTCGAAACTGTAGGACTGTGTCGCCGGCGCGCCCAGACTGGTGGCAATCGTCTCCACCCGTTCAATCGACTGCAATGTACCGCTGGCGAAGCTGCGGTGCATCGTGTCCGCCCCCTCCGGCTCCACCCCGAAAATCGCGCAATCCGGCTGCAGCTGCTTGAAGGCCGCCCCAATGCCCGCGGCCAGGCCGCCTCCCCCCACCGGCACGATCAGCATATCCAGCGGCGGCGCGTCCTCGCACATCTCTAAGCCGACCGTCGCCTGCCCGGTGATAATCGGGCGGCTGTCGAAAGGGTGAATGAACGCCCGCCCCTCCTCCTGCTGGATGCGCTCGACCTCGGCAAATGCCGCATATACGTCGGCCACCAGCAACACTTCGGCCCCATAGCTGCGCGCCTTCTCTACCCGGAACACGGGCGCTGACTCCGGCATCACAACCTTGGCGTCGCAGCCGAAAATCTGGGCGGCGTAGGCAACTGCTATCGCATGATTGCCCGCGCTGACCGCGGTCACGCCCCGTTCCTTCGCCGCCTCGCCCAGTTGCAGCAGGTCATTTACCGCGCCCCGCGGCTTGAACGTTCCGGTCTTCTGAAACAGTTCCAGCTTCAGCCAAACTTCCGTCCCGGGCCCAAGCGCCTCCGCCAAGGCCTCGCTCTGCCAGTGCCAGACAGGCGTGCGCACAATATGAGGATCAATTCGATCGCGTGTCGCGCGGATCTCTTCGAGCGTAGGAATGTCGAGGTCGGTCGAAATGTTAACGGTCATCGTCTCTGCCTTGAAATAGGAGCGTGCACAAAAAGACAGGCCAGGTCGATGCGATGAAGCACCTCCCGGCCGCTGTTCGAGGGTATTTGGCGTCCGTGTTCAAACTGTAAGCGTCCCTTTCGTGCTCGGAACCCCTGTTCGCCGGTCATCGAGCCGCGTCGCCCCATCCAGAGCCCGCGCCAGCGCCTTGAAAAGCCCTTCGGCCTTGTGGTGATCGTTGCGCCCGTATAAGACCGACGCATGCAAGTTCATCCGCCCGTGGATCGCGATGCTTTCGAACAGATGATACAGAAGATCGGTGCTGAGTTGCCCTAACCTGGGCGTCGTGAACTCTGCGTCGAAAACGCAATAGGGCCGGCCGCCGAGATCTACCACTACCCGGGCCAACGTCTCGTCCATCGGCACATAAGCATGCCACGTGCGCACGATGCCGCGGCGATCTCCCAACGCCTGGTCAATGGCTCGTCCCAGGCAGATGCACACATCTTCGGCCGTGTGGTGTTCGTCGATCTGAAGATCGCCCCCCGCCTGCACCGTAAGATCAAACAGGCCGTGCCCCGCCATCAGTGTCAGCATGTGGTCGAGAAATCCGATGCCCGTCTCCACCTCGGCCGCGCCGCTTCCATCCAGCGCCAAATCCAGCACGATCTGCGTCTCTTGTGTCGTTCGTTCGACTCTGGCCTGTCGCATAATGACTCCGACCCGTCGCTCTCTGATTGAACTATAGCCGCCGGCGCCAGAATTCCCGCCGCCCGTCTCGGCCAATCCAACTGCCAAGGGTGCTCAACCTAAACCAATTGTCCCACCCTTTCCGCAGCCGAGCAAACTTCACCCCCCTTTCCTAACGTCTCTCCGGCCACTAACCTCTATCCCCCCTATCCATTTAGCCCGCCTGCGGGCGCAGGCGCCGCCAGGGGCTGACGCCCTATATGGGCGGTCGGGCCTTCGGCCCTCCCTTGTGCGGGGGGATTCCCCCCGCAACGCCCCCCTCCAAAACCACGCCACGCCACCGCCGCACCAGCCTCCCGCTCCTATCCCCTAGCCACCAACCCCAATCCCCAGCAGTTCCCGCTGCCCTTAATGCCCTTCGTGGATCATAGAAAGGTGTTAAGGTGTTCTCCGCGGCCCTCCGCGGCCCTCCGCGGCTCCCCGCGTCCTCCGTGGATCAAGAGGTGTTAAAGTGTTCTCCGTGCCCCTTCGTGCCCTTCGTGGTTAAAAGGTTTCCTTCACAGCCCTTCGTGGATCCCCCCATCCCCTCTCAACCAGTCGCCAGCCATCCTGAAAATCCCCTGGAATCCTGCAATTCCCGATTCAGACAGCGCAATCCGTCCCCCCACCGCCGCACCAGCCCCTATCCCCTGACCCCTGCCCTTCCCCCTGACCCCTGCCCTTCCCCCCGCCCTCCCCCCCCGCCCTTCCCCCCCGCCTTTCCCCCCCGCCCTTCCCCCCTGCCTTTGACATTTGACCCATTCAGGCTACAATTTCCCTGTGGCCTACTATCTTGGAATCGATGGCGGTGCAACCAAAACCCATATCGTTCTTTCCGACGCAACTGGCCGCCTGGTGGGCGAAGGGCAGAGCGGCCCCTCCAACTATCATATCGTCGGTGTCGAACAGGCCGCCGCCAACCTGACCTCGTCGATTTCGCAGGTTCTGGCTGAATCTGCCGTTGCCCCGGCCGATGTGAAGGCCGCCTGCGCCGGCATGGCCGGTTTCGATGGGCCATCCGACTTCAAAAGCGTGCAACATATCCTGACTTCAGTACTGGCAAGTTTTGGGCTGGCCTGCCCGTGGCGGTCGGTGAACGATGCCGTCGTGGCTTGGGCAGGCGCCTTTCATGGCGGTCCCGGCGCCCTCATCGCTGCCGGCAGCGGGGCTGTCGCCTTCGCCGTTGGCGCCAACGGCCGCTCCGCCCGCGCCGATGGCCTGGGCCACTGGTTGGGCGACGCCGGTAGTGGCTATGATATCGGTCGCGGCGGCCTCCGTGCCGCCCTGGCCGCACTGGACGGCCGCGGCCCTGCCACCCGTCTCACAGAACATTTCCGCGCCATCGCCGGCTCCTCCTCACAAGAGTGGATCGGCTGGATCGCCGGACTCGACTCCAGTATCGCACACGCCCACCGCCAGCTGCGTTCCTTCGCTCCCTTTGTTGTGCAGGCGGCCGCCTCCGGTGATGCCGTCGCGCGCTCTATCCTCAATGAAGCCGGTGCAGCTCTTGCCAATACGGCCGCTTCCGCCCTGCGAAAAGTCGGACTGCTGACCGACCCCCAGGTCGCCGCCGCCGGCACCGTCCTGGCAAACTCGTCCTGTTTGCGCCGGGCCTTTCGCGCCGCGCTCAATGCGCGTCTGCCCGGCTGTCAGATCGTTCCCGCCCGCGCCGGGCCGGCCCACGGGGCAACACTGCTGGCCCGCCATCCCGATCTCGTGCCGCAGGACGCGTTTCAAGCGCACGGCTAGCCTGGCTCTGCCCGAACTTTGTCCTGCAGTGGAATGCACTTTCCCAATGCCATTCCCGCCAAGTAATGTAAGGAATATACATGTATCAGGGCTTTGAAATCATCGACTTCCACCTACACTTCCCTACCTCCAAGCCGTGGTTCCCCAAAATGGGAAACTCCGTCCAGAAATACATCGAAAAAGTGGGGGAGGAACGAGCGCGCAAAGTGCAGGAAATGAGCCGGCCCTACGGGGAACACTGGCGCAAAATGTGGGGTTTCCCGAAAGCGGAATCGCCCGACGACCACCCGGGAGATAGGGAGCAGGCCCGCCGCTGGGCCGCAGAACTTGACGATAATGGCGTGCGCGCCGTCGGCTTCGTTACCGGCGGCGGCAATGACCATCTGGCCGAGATCGTCAGCTGGTATCCCGACAAATTCATCGGTTTCGCCCACCACAACCCTTTCGAGCCCGATGCAGTCGCCGAGTTGGAGCGCGCTGTAACCGAGCTTGGTCTGCGCGGCTACAAACTGCTCGCCCCGATGATCGAACAGCCAATCGAGGATGAGTCGATCTGGCCGGTCTGGGAAAAATGCGCCGAGTTGGATATCCCCGTGCTCATCCACTTCGGCATTCAGGGCAGCGCCGGCGGCATCGCCTGGCATGAGAACATCAGCCCCTTCAAATTGCACAACATCGCCAAAGCCTTTCCCGACGTCACATTCGTTATCCCCCACTTCGGCTGCGCCTGGGAACGGGAAACGCTACAACTCTGTTGGGCCTGTCCCAATGTCTGCGTTGACACCAGCGGCAGCCTCCAGTGGATCCGCTGGGTCCCGGGCGACGTAACCGTCAAATACCTGTTCCGCAAATACTATGAGACCATCGGCCCCAGCCGCATCATTTTTGGCACCGACAGCAGCTGGTTTCCGCGCGGCTTTGTCCTGGAATATCTGCAAGACCAGATGCGAAGCTGCCTAGACCTGAATCTTCCAGCGCAAGACATTCAGCAGATCTTCGCCGGAAACGCCGCCCGCCTGCTGAAAATCGAATTGTAACCGCGGGCCGGGGCTTTTGCGCTCGAAAAGGAGGACCAAGCTGGCGCCCTCAAGCTCTGCAGCCTTCTCTACATGACGAACTGCCGCAATTCAGGATACAGAATTTGCTCAAATGACATCGTCATTCCGCCGACGATGTCAACCGCACTAGGGTCCTGACATAGGGCTCCCTTAGCTTCACTTTCAGGAGGAACCAAATTATGAAACGCTCCAAACTGTTCATGCTGGTTGGCGCTCTCCTGGTAGGCGCAATGCTCCTGGCAGCCTGCCCCGCGCCTGCTGCGCCCGCCGCAGAATCGGCGCCAGAGTCCGCGGCCGCAGAGGCGGCCCCGGCTGAAGAGGTCATCGAGATCGAGTACTGGCAATACAATTTCGCTGCCAGAGTTGACGCCATGGACCAATTGATCGCCCAGTTCGAGGAAGCCAACCCGAACATCAAAGTCGTCCACAACGCCGACATCCCCTACGCTGAGTTCCGCGACAAGATCGCCGCCAGCGTGCCCGCCGGCGTCGGCCCCGATGTCGCTACGCTCTTCTATGGCTGGCAATCCGCCTGGATCAATGCCGGCTACCTCGTGCCTCTGCCTGAGGACGCCTTCCCGCCGGCGATGGTCGATGAGAAATTCAGTCCTATGGTCCAGGCCAGCTTTGTGGAAGGCACTCTCTACACGCTGCCCACTGCCGTGCGCGCCCTCGCTCTTTTCTACAACAAAGACCTGATGGAGGCCGCCGGCCTCGATCCCAACAGCCCGCCCTCAACCCTGGACGAGCTGCGCGACCAGGCCGTAGCCTGCACCCAGCGCGATGACGATGGCAATCTCATGGTCGAAGGCTTTGTCGCCGACCCCGCCGCCCAGGACCATCACTGGTTCCGCGAGGTGCTGGTTCGCCAGTTCGGCGGCGTACCCTACAATGACGACACCAGCGAGGTTCTCTACAATGACGAGGCCGGCCTCCAGGCCTGGAACTACCTGCTCGCCTTCCATACCGAGCTCGCCACCGGCGATCGGGATCTTTTCGATGGCAGCACCAACGCCTTCGTCGGCGGTCATGTATGCTTCCATGTGGATGGCTCCTTCCGCCTGGGAACATTAGCCAATAACAGTCCCGATATGAACTTCGGCGTCACAGAGTTGCCCCAGCACAACGGCATCAAGAGCACCTTCGGCTCCTACTGGACTCACGGCTTGACCAAAAAGGCCGCTGAAGATCCTGCCCGCTTCGACGCTGCGGTCAAGTTCCTTCAGTTCATCACCAGCGCCGACGCCGGCGCCTTGTGGGTCGAAATCGTTGGCGAACTGCCAGCCCAACTTGAAGCCGGCAGCAATCCGGAACTGTTGGCCGATGAAAAGCTCGGCGCATTCGCCGCCGGGCTCGAATATTCCTACGCCACCTTCTTCGCCGATGAGAGCCAGCAGCGGCAGGCCATCATCGACTCCTTTGACATGGTGGTCCTGACCGACGAAGACCCTGCGACCGCACTGCAGATCGCGGCCGACACCGACCAGGAGGTCCTGGACGAGTTCTGGTCCGACCGATAAACGAAGAGTGACAGACGCGGAGCGAGAGGATAGCTGCCTGGCAGGCTATCCTCTCGCCTTCCGCTTTTCTCGATCTGGCGCTGTACGGCCTGTCGTTTGGTCACCGAAGTTGGGCTGTCCGTGCCTGGGTCACGAAAAGCACAGTGCAGATACGATGGAATAGCTCCATGCGCTTAACCCTCCACCAGCGGCAAATTATCTGGGCCTACCTCTTTATGAGCGTGGCCCTGGTCTTCTTTGTCGTCATCCGCTGGTACCCGACCATCCTCGCCTTCAATGTCAGCTTTCGCGATTGGAATGTTTTCGAAGGCTCCGGCCCCTGGGTGGGAATCGAGAACTATCAGGAAATCTGGCAGGATGCCGGCAAGCCCCGCAGCTCTGTGACAGCAGCCTTTTCCAATACCGTTCGCTACGTTCTGTTCGGTGTGCCGTCACAACTGGTTCTGGCGCTGGCCATCGCCCTGCTCCTCGCCCAAATACGGCGCTTCGCCGCCGTCTTCCGCGTCGCCTATTTCGCCCCCTACGTTACTTCGGCCGTCGCAGTCGCCTTCGTCTGGAACTGGCTCTATCAGCCGGAAACCGGCCTGATAAACCAGGCCCTGGACCTGGTTGGGCTGCCTCAACAGCCCTTCACCAAGAGTCCGACGCAGGCGCTGCCATCGATCACAGCAGTTGCAGTGTGGCAAAATCTGGGCTTTGCAATCATCATCTTCCTGGCCGGTATCCAGCAGATTCCCGGCCTCTATTACGAAGCTGCCCGCATTGATGGGGCCAACTCGTGGCAGCTCTTCTGGCGCATCACCCTGCCCCTCCTCAATCCGATCATCGTCTACTTGACAGTCCTCGGCACTATCTCCTACCTGCGGCTGTTCGCCCTCGTCCAGAATATGAGTCCCCAGGGTACGGGAGGGCCGCTGAAGAGTACGACGACCGTCGTGCTGGAGGTCTATCGCGAAGGGTTTTCCAGCTACAAGATGGGGTATGCCGGCGCGCTCACCGTGCTTCTCTTCTTTCTGATCCTGCTCATAACAATCATCCAGTTGCGGTTCCTTTCGCGACGGGTGGAGTATTAGGCAGAGGCGCCGAGGAGACGTTGGTCATGGCTACTTCAACCGATATCGGCAACGACGGCGCTCTGCAGATCGCAGAACATTTCATGCCTGCCCGAGGCAAAGGAGGCCGTCGTTTCGGTTGGGCGGTCCTGATCGCATATTTCCTTCTTACCATTGGCGGGATCTGCATGGTCACGCCCTTTTTCTGGATGATTCTGACAAGTGTAAAGCCGCCGCCGGAACTGGTTAACTTCTCCTTCTTTCCCGCAAATCCGACCCTGCAAAACTACCTGAACGTGCTCAATACCAGTAGTTTCGAACGTTGGTATCTTAACAGCATAATTGTTGCCACAATCAGCACGACAAGCGTTATTTTTTTCGACTGCCTGGTCGGTTACACACTTAACAAATTCGACTTTCCGGGCAAAAATATCATCTTCATTGGTATGCTCGGCACTCTCATGATCCCGACCGAAATGCTCATCATCCCCTGGTTCACGATGAGCGTAAACTGGAACTGGCATATCGGCTACGCCCAATACTGGGGCATCGCCTTCCCCGGTGTCATCACCGCGGCCGGCATCTTTCTCATGCGTCAATTCTACGACGGCGTCCCCAATGAACTCTTGGACGCCGCCCGTATCGATGGCATGAACGAGTTCGGTATCTGGTGGCGCATCGCCGTGCCGCTTGTCAAACCCGCCATCGCCGCCTTGGCGATCTTCAACTTTATCGGCAACTGGAACGCCTACCTGTGGCCGTTGATCCTGGCCAACAGCCGCGAGTTCTACACCCTGCCCGTCGGCCTGAGCTTCTTCCGTGGCGAATCCACCACCCATTGGGAGAAAATCATGACCGCGGCCAGCCTTGCCAGTATTCCTCTACTCATCGTCTTCCTTATCTTCCAACGTCAGATTATCAGAGGTATCGCTCTCACAGGACTGAAAGGCTGAGCCCGAGGTTGGCGCCAAACAATAGGGGGCGCCTGTCCACTCCCCGCCGGGGACCGCAATCATAGTGCATCCCTTTATCGCACACATCACTGCTATGACCGAAGAGGAGCCTTGTCTTGAAGTTACACGAATACCAATCGAAACGAGTTTTCGCCCAATATGGAGTGCCCATTCCCCATGGGGAAGTCGCATCCTCGCCGGCCGAAGCACGTGCCATCGCTGAGAAAATCGGCAAACCGGTCGTCATCAAGAGCCAGGTCCTGGTCGGCGGACGCGGCAAGGCCGGCGGCATCAAACTGGCGCGCACGCCAGATGAGGCCGAGGAGGTGGCCGGACATATCCTCGGCATGGACATCAAAGGCCTGACGGTGAAAAAGGTCTTGGTGGACGAAGCCGCCGACATCCGATCCGAAATCTATCTGGGCGCAGTTCTCGACCGCAACGCCCGCAGAGTGGCAATTATGGCCAGCAGCGAGGGTGGCGTAGAGATAGAAGAGGTCGCCTCCCAAACGCCCGAAAAGATTATCACCGTTCATGTCCATCCGCTGCTGGGCATGCAGGGATACCAGGCCCGCCAGCTGGCCTATGGCATCGGCCTGCCCAAAGAGCATATTTCCGCCTTCGCCAAAATCGCCCAGAGTCTGTATCGGGCCTTTGTCGAGAGCGACGCCAGCCTCGCAGAGATCAATCCCCTGGTCATCAACGGGGACAATCAACTGGAAGCGGTCGATGGCAAAATCCTGCTTGATGACAGCGCCTTGCCCCGCCAAAAGCAAATGGCTGCCATGCGCGATCCGGATGAGGACAGCCCCACCGAGACCGAAGCCCGCGAGGCGGGGCTCAGCTATATCGACCTGGATGGCGAAATCGGCTGCATGGTGAACGGCGCCGGCTTGGCCATGGCCACTATGGATATCATCAAACTCTATGGCGGCAACCCGGCCAACTTCCTGGATATCGGTGGCGGCGCAGGCGCTGACAAAGTCCTCGCCGCGTTAAGTATCATTCTGCGAGACGCGCGCGTGAAGGCGGTTCTCATCAATATCTTTGGCGGCATCACCCGCTGCGATGAGGTGGCCAATGGGATCGTTGAGGCTATCGATAGCCTGCACGTAGACGTGCCGATCGTCGTGCGTATGGTGGGTGTAAACGAGGATGAAGGCCGCCAGATTCTGGCCGCCTCCAATCTTCCCTCCGCCAACAGGCTGTCGGAAGCCGTGCAGATGGCTGTCGCCGCCGCCAAAGGAGAACCCCAATGAGTATCCTCGTCGATAATGAGACCCGCCTGATCGTCCAGGGCATTACCGGAAGCCAGGGTGCCTTCCACGCCCAGCAGATGATCCAATATGGCACAAATGTAGTGGCCGGCGCCGTCCCCGGCCGCGGCGGTCAGTGGGCTGTCGGCAATACCCCGGTCTTTGATACCATGCACGAAGCCGTCGCCACTACCGACGCCAACACCAGCATTATCTTCGTCCCGGCCGCCTTCGCCGTCGACGCCCTCCTCGAGGCCGCCGACGCCGGTATCGCCCTGATCGTATGTATCACCGAGAATATCCCCGCCCTCGATATGGCCCGCTCCCGCTCCTTTCTGGACACGACCGATTCCTTGTTAATCGGGCCCAACTGCCCCGGACTGATCTCGCCGGGAACTTCCAAAGTGGGCATCATGGCCGGCCATATCCACACTCCCGGCAATGTCGGTATCGTCAGCCGTTCGGGCACGCTCACCTACGAAGTCATCTATGCCCTCACAGCGCGCGGAATCGGCCAGAGTACCGCCGTTGGCATCGGCGGCGACCCCATAAAAGGGCTGAACTTTCTCGACGTGCTGCAAATGTTTGAGCAGGATTCCGGAACTGGCCAGGTCGTCCTGATTGGAGAGATAGGCGGGGCCGACGAGCAAGTCGCCGCCGACTACATTAGAACGGAAATGAGCAAACCGGTTATCGCATTCATCGCCGGCCAGACCGCTCCTCCCGGCAAACGTATGGGCCACGCCGGCGCCATCATCTCTGGCGGCGAAGGCACCGCCGCCGAAAAGATCGAAGCGCTCCAAAGCGCCGGCGTTGCCATCGCCCGCCACCCTGAAGAGATCGCCGAACTGGCCGCACAAAATATCTGAACCATCGATCAAGAGTGTGCTATCATAATCGCCAATCCCGCAGCGAACCACTAGACACTGAATGAAGGAGGGAAGAATGTCGGAACAGAGCTCAAACGGTCAGGCTATCGAGATTCCTGCCACCGACAGCGAACTGTACCAACCTGAACCTTCGGCGATCGCCAACGCCAACGTACCCAACTATCTGGATCTGCGTCACGAAGCGCTCGCAGATATCGAGGCCTACTGGGATGCGCGCGCACGCGAGTTGATCGACTGGTTTGAACCTTACGAAAAGGTGCTGGACGATAGCGGCGCGCCGTTCTTCAAATGGTTTGTCGGCGGCAAAACCAACATCGCATACAACGCTTTGGACAGGCACGCCAAGACCTGGCGCAAACACAAGCTGGCGCTGATCTGGGAAGCCGAAGACGGGGCAAAGCAGACCTACAGCTATTACCAGCTCTGGCAGGAGGTCAACAAATTCGCCAATGTGCTCAAAGGCGAAGGTGTCAGAAAGGGCGATACCGTAACCATCTATATGGGACGGACCCCGGAACTGATGATCGCGATGCTGGCCGTCACCAAGATCGGCGCAGTCCATTCGGTCGTCTACGGCGGTTTTAGCGAACAGGCTCTGGCCAATCGCATCGACGACGCCCAATCAAGAGTGCTGATCACCTGTGACGGGGCATGGTTGCGCGGTAAGACCGTCAACCTGAAAGACATCTCCGACGCCGCCGTCAAGCGTAGCTCCATCGTTGAATCGGTCATCGTCTTCCAGCGCACAATGCAGGATGTGCAGATGACCCCCGGCCGCGATCGCTGGTGGCACGAGCTGATGGCCCTTCCCATCGCCAGCCCCGTTTGCGAGTCGGAACTAATGGACGCCGAAGATCCTCTCTTCATCCTCTACACTTCCGGCACAACCGGCAGACCCAAAGGTGTCCTCCACACCTGCGGCGGCTATCAGGTCTATATTGCTACCACACTAAAATATGTCTTCGATCTGAAAGAGGACGATCTGTGGTGGTGCGCCGCCGACCCCGGCTGGATAACCGGGCACAGTTACATCGTCTATGCCCCGCTCATCCTCGGCTCTACCGGTTTCATGTATGAGGGCGCGCCCGACTATCCCCATCCGAATCGCTACTGGAAACTGGTCGAGGATTACGGCATAACAATTCTGTATACCGCCCCCACCGCCATTCGCGGGCTGATGCGCTTCGGCGACGCCTGGGCCGATCAGCACGACCTGTCCAGCCTGCGCCTCCTTGGCAGTGTCGGCGAACCGATTAATCCCGAAGCCTGGCGTTGGTATCACCGCGTGATCGGCCGCGAAAACTGCCCAATCATGGATACATGGTGGCAGACCGAAACCGGCGGCTTCATGATTACTCCCACTCCCGTTGTCGCCCTCAAACCGGGCAGCGCCACCCTGCCTTTCACCGGCATCGAAGCCGGCGTCGTAAGGGAAGACGGCTCCACCTGTGAACCGAATGAGGACGGCTATCTTGTCATCAAGCGGCCCTGGCCGGGAATGGCGCGTACCGTCTGGGGAGACCCCGACCGCTATGTGGAGCAGTATTGGTCCGAATTTTCCAAGCAGGGCTGGTACTTCACCGGCGACAGCGCCCGCCGCGACCCCGACGGCTACTTCTGGATCATCGGCCGCATGGATGATGTCATCAAAGTCAGCGGTTACCGGCTCGGTACCGCCGAAATCGAAAGTGCGCTGGTCAGCCATCCCGACGTGGCCGAAGCCGCCTGCGTCGGCATTCCACACGAGCTGCGCGGCAACGTAATCCACGCCTTCTGCATCCTCAACGACGGCGTCAGTGGCAGCACCGATCTGATCGACGCCCTGAAACTTCACGTGCGTCACGAAGTCGGTCCGATCGCCGTGCCCGCGGAGCTGAGCATCGTCGACGGCCTCCCTAAGACCCGATCCGGCAAAATCATGCGCCGACTGCTTAAGGCCCAGGTCCAGGGCTTGCCAATCGGCGACGTAAGCACTCTGGCCGACTAGACCAAAACGGGGGCTGGCATCGTTCCAAATCGACGCCAGCCCCCGCTGGACCGCACATTTCTGCCCCTTCACCCTCAATTTCGCAATTCGAACTATCCTGCTCCTCCCGTCCGTCCCATTTTTCCTCTTATAGCACGCTGCGCAGGACAATCTCGCCGAAAGTTTCGTGCTGTTCGGCCGCAATTTCCCGTTGCTTGATCAACTCCAGAACTGCCAGGAACGTTACCACGATCTCCAGTCGACTGCGGCTCTGGGACAGAAGCGCCGTAAAGGACAGATACCTGTCGCCCCCGCCGTCTATGCCTGCTTGGCTTCTGATTCGTTCCCGGATGGCGGAGATCCGCTCGGCAACTGTGATCGGGTAGGCTCGCACAGTCGGCGGAGCCGGGCTGCTGGCGACGTTGCGCAGCGCCCTTTGCGCCGCAGCCGCAAGCCTTTCGATCGTCAGTGCGGACAGATCCAACCTGCGTTCCATCTGCGGCGGAGCCAGTCGCGCATTCGTGCGCAATCCGATCGAAGCGCGCAGGCGTAGTTCGTCCGCCGCGGCCTTGAATCGGCGATAGTCCAGCAACTGCTGAAGCAGCGCCTCGCTTTGTTTCTCCTCCTCCTCTTCAACTTCCGGCTGGGGCAAAAGGCCGCGGCTCTTAATGTAGAGAAGGCGAGCCGCCACTACCAAAAAATCCGCCAGCGCTTCCGGCTCGATCTCCTGCATCCCTTCTATCGCACGCAGGTACTGATCCGTTATCGCCACCAGCGAAACTTCCGTAATGTCCAGTTCCTGGCGTTCGATCAGATGGAGCAGTAGCTCGATTGGGCCATCGAAGATTGGAAGACGGACTGGGTAGCCGGCTCCCAGCGGATTGAGCGTGGTTTCCATGCCATCTACGACTCAAGCAAAGACCGGAAGCGGCGTCCATCGTGGGCCAGTTGCAATAGTCTCTGCGGGGCCGATATGGCCTCGGATTCATCCAGGCGGTCGATCTCCACTCCGGCATTCGACAGATGCCGCTCGGCCTCCGCTGTCGGGCCGGTCCCGGACCCGACAAGAGTCACATAGCGCGCCTGCAACGCATCCTCCAGGAGAGTGCCTGCAGCTGGCTTGAATTCGTCAAAATAGTGACTGGCCCCCGCCATCGTCGCCGTCATCGCTTCCTCAGTTAGGAATAGGACATAATGATAAGGAGGGACCCCGCCCTGGACGCGCCCGATTTCCGCAATTAGCGTGTCGCGCCAGATGGTTCCCCCCAGCCATTCGCTGCCGGGGCAGGCTGTGGCATTGTTCGAAAACTCCTGGTGGCCTAAGACATTGCTATTCTGCAACTGAAACTCCTGCACCAACCAGGCGATCAGTCGTGCGCCGGAATGAATCTGTTGCCGGGTCGGCGTAGAACCGTTCATGAAGCTGCCGGCGAAAACGACGCCAATCGTGTAGGAGTTGTGCCTGCCCACGTGGTATGTACGCAGCTCCAAGGGCTGCGTTTGCAGAATTTCACCGTCCGCGGGGATGAAATAGTGGTAGCCGATACCCGACCAGGCCTTCTTGCCACGGTCAAGATCTTCGGCAACGTGGGCCTGGGCGATGCGCTCCGGCCCGACAGCGGGTGGCAAGGCTGTGTGATGAACGGCTATATGCGTAATGGCTGCCAACTGACGACGCCGATATTGCACTGTGGGATGTTGTGGCAATTCATGGCTGATGTCCCGAATCTGCGGTCGGGCTACCTGCTCCCGCTGATTTGGTTGCCCTCGCGCTTCCACAATCCCCTGTTGCATCCGCTCATCTTCGCGGCCAAATGCTGCCGTCTCGCGGGTCCCCGTCTGCTCGCCGCTCGGGGGCTGCTGGCCACCCGGACCGAGAAACTCTTCGCCCCCGGAGATCGCTTCATCCATCGCTGGCGTTTCGGCGCCAGTCCGGACCGCATTGATCAGAATGTCCTTCCAGCGTCGTCCTTGCAGCCACTGCTCCCCGGGAGATGTATGGTTGATGAATTCGTTCACCCCGCGAATACTGGCCAGCGTCAACTGCGGAAACTCATCCATCAGCCAGACGATCAGCTGTCTTCCCGACTTGATCTGTGCCGGAGTCGGAATATCATCATTGAATTCACCGGCAAACCCGATGTTGATGGCTCGTGCAATATACGGGACCTTGCCGTCCACCACCTGCATCATCGGCTGGGTCTGGTAGACCGTGCCGTTAGATGCTACAAAGAACTGATAGAGAATTCCCGGCAGGCGTCGATGGAACGCCGCCGCAATTGTCTGCAGTGGAGTGATCGGCGGCGCAGCCGTGTGGTTGATGACGATAAACTCGACATCCTCAGGCTGTCGCTGGAAAAAACGCTGCGGATCACGCGGCAGGCGCGTGACCACATCTTCGATAGGTGGTCTCGGCGTCGGCGTCTTCTCAGGCCCGGGCGCAGCCGGGCTGTCTTCCGGCAACAGTGGAGCCTCGTCATCCACCGTCTCGGTCGGCGGTGAAAGCGGTGAATCGGTGAGAAACTGGACGATCTTCTCGTGAAGCTCCCTCTTCCAGGCAGGACCATTGTTAAAGGTGCTCCCCGGGCTTGAAGTGTCCAGCAAATCGCACATACCGACAACACTTTGTGCTGTCAGATGGAATCGAGGCAAAATCCAGGCACATAGCTGGGCCGCCGCCGTCAACTGCGCCGGGGGCGGAATAGCATCGTCGAAGTTCCCCTCCAGACAAATGTTCACACCGGTCAGGCTCCACTCCGCCTCATCGTTCACCACCGCCTCAACCGCGGCTACCTGTAGAATTTCTCCCGTTTCCAGCACAAAGTAGTGGTACGCTATGCCAGGATAGCCCTGCGAAACATGAGCTTGTGCAATCGTCGGAATCGGCACGCCCGTTGGCGCCGACGTGTGACAAATTACCAAACGCCGAATCTGGTCCGGCGTACGCAGCGCAAAAGGGTTTTCGCCGCGCGGTAAAGAAGAGGCAATATCCAGGACGGCCGGCCCATGGGACGCCGGGGACGAGCGCGCTTCCGCCCTGACCTGCAGATCGGGGGTCGTTTCTGGTGGCGATGCCCGTTCTGCTCTTCCCCTATCCTGCACTCCCTCGTCGTCTCCGACCGGTGCGGCTTGCCTGGTGTCGGCCGTCTGGGGCTGCGCTTCGCTTACATTCAGCCAGCGCGTGAGAATGTCCGACTGCATATCCTGGAACCAGTTCTCGCCGCCTCTAACCAGATCCAGAACAAGCGTAAAGTTGCCTGAACGGTCGGGAATGACCATCTGCGCATCGAAAGTGACCGTTTCGCCCGCTGCCACATCGTGGGGCAGTGCCGTAAGTATGGGGCTGCCGTCAGGAAACGGTAGCTCTCTTCGATTCTGAAAAAAGTGATAGCCAAGCGCAACCTGCTGTGGACCCGCGGCGGGCCAGGCAATCGTGCCCGTGTTCCGAACAGTCACCGGGAAATTTACACGCTGACCTGCGTGTAGCGGGCTGGGGGGCTTCCCCTTCAGCCACTGCACCCGATACACCATGCCGCGGCCCAACTTCATCTCTTCAGTAACTTCGACCTCTTCGACCTCTTCGACCTCCTGCCGGTCCTGTGCGGCCCTGGCGGGTGCGCCCTCCCGCTCGCGTTCAGATTGGCGCTCCCACTTGCGCTCCGGCTGGCTCGCCGGCACAGACTGTTCGGCCTCTTTGCCCCACCGATAGTCGTGTCGCAACGCGACCCGAAAATCCTCGATTACTCCTTCTTTCCCCTTGATATGCCAGCGGTCCAACTGCGGCCAACGGTACAACGCCATCGCCTGAATCTTTTGCGCATTCTGCCGGTTCCAGCGATCGATTTCGGCATAAGCTGCCTGAATCCATCCTCTGTTTACGTTCTCCCATGGGCCGCCTTGGTCGGTTTCGGTAATGTAGACATGCAGATGGCGCATGTTGACGGGAATCGCATGCATAAAGTCCCGATATGCCTGAAAGTGACAATGATACTGAGGAAAGTCCGGCAATTTGCTGTTGTCCAGAATCAGAGTCGGATTCGCCCCGTGGGTATAGGTATGCAACGCGATTCCGTCGCTACCACTGGCGCCGCACTGCAGCAAAATGTCCTGAAAATATTTGATCCAGTCGCCACCAGGGTTGCCGGGATACATCGTCTGGCTGTTCCATGGCGCCACCGCGCCGATCAACACCTGATCCCTTTCGTGGCCCTCAAGTCCGTGGATCGCCTGCCGGCACATCCCATAGCAACTGGCATAGAGTTGGGGCGTAATCAACTCCTCTCCGTCCGCAAATTCGTTCGCGACTTCCCTGTCGGTTGCGCTGAGCAGTGCGCTGAACCGTTCTGGCATGCTGCGCAGCGTGGGGTCGCTGGTAGGCGTGTCGCCAACGTGCTTGCGCGCCTCAAGCCCCGCCGCCGTGCTGGGGCGCCCGATGGCATAGTTCATCTCGTTGCCGATCACCCAACGGCTGCATCCCTGGCTTGCCTCCACAAAATTGGCGCAGCGGCGGGCGAAGTTGGCGTATTCACTGCTCAGCGGTAGTGTGCCCTGGGGAAAGTATCCATTGTTCAGGCAAACAATCACGCCCAATCCATGACGACCGAGAGAACTGTAATCTTTGCCCATGTGATCGTTCGGATCATGCCCCAGCACTTCGCTGAGAACGATCCAGCCCGGTTTCTTGGCCGCGCGCATATGCTCTTCGCCGCCAAAATCATGGATGCCAAAGATATATTCGCTACTCACGGTTCACAGAAGTTGTCAATTCCAAAAAGAGTGGAGACAGCTGGCCTTAGTCTCTCGTGGATACTAGCACTGCACGCGGTAACAATCGTTGCGGATGACACGCCCGCTATCGGTCTATCTATCTCCGCCGTTGCTATCGTTGACCAACTGATACCTCAAGTAACAGGGGAAGGCTGGGCACAGGTGCGAATCAACATTGTAATACAGGGGGAGAATTTGAGCAAATGCGCCCAAAATGGCCTGTTTGACCCAGCACTGAAGCGATGAAGGCAGGAGCCGTCGCCGGGGCGCGTCTGCCTGCACCGAAACTGGCGCGCGCTTCATGCCTGTTCCACGCAAGAAGCATGAAGAATTAGGTTGAAACGGTGCGATGCCTCTGAGAACCGCAACCTGTCAGCCTGGATCGCCCCAGGATTCCGGTCGCAAGCCAAAAACAGCACCTACCGTACCGTGAGGCGTCCAATTTCATGCCTGTACCTGGACACGATTGAGCACTTTCAGAAGAGGCCCCCTCTGTTCCATGCCGCTCTCGCCATAGTCGCTCAACCCCAAAAAGATACTGCGGCGTGCGCGACGCAAGAGACCAATCATCAGGCGGCGCAGGCTTTCTTGGCGACTTTGAAACTCGTCCAGGTCACTCCAACTTTGGTTCTGCGGCCAGTTGCGTGAGAGAACATAGGGATGGGTCAGGGGCTGGTATATGCGCTGCCACCAGCCTTCCGCCCCTATGTCGAGCCAGAACTGCACATCCACAGCACGGTTTCGCATCAGAAACGTGTATGCAGGCGCAATGAAAACCGCATCATCCGCGACCGTCCACGACGGCAAATAAAGTGCGCCCAATGCACCGCTCTCCACCAGTTCCACGTAGGCGCGGCCAATCTCAACCTGCCGTGATATCGGCGGACCCGAAGGTTCAGCTTCAGGTGGGGATGTCGCCCCGGTCTCATCAAGACTGCCAGCCTGCACGCCAGCGCCGACCGTACCGGCCTGCTCCCCCATCGCCCAACGGAAGTTGCGCGCAGATCGGGCGAGCTGATCGGCCATCCGGGCAGCCTCCGGCCGGTCATGGAATCCGAACCCGGGCTGGCTCAGCAGTTCGCCAAAGATGCTGGCAAAGAACCTGTCGAGGGGAGAAAATTCACTTTCCGCCCTGTAGTCGGCCAACCAACGGCGCAGCCGTTCGTAGCGCTCACCCACTGCGAACGTTACCCGCTTCTGCACGTCTCCCCGTAGACGTTCAAAGGCCATCAACTCGCCGCCGCTGCCCCGGTCGTCGTATACCGCCTGCGCCAATACGCTGGCACGAACTGGATCAAGTTGGGCGATTGCGCTCCTGAGAGTCAGCGTCACATCCGCTCGCAAAGGCCGGCGCTGCCAGGATGGATGCGCCAAGGCGGCCAAAGTCAGGAGCGTCCGCACGGCCGGCTCAGTGTTCAAGGCGCGACTGGGCCGGTGGCTGGCGGCCGGAATCCCTCTTTCCTCCAAACGGGTCTGGATGCTGAAGCGCAAGGCATCGCTGACAAACGGTGCCAGCACTGCAATCTCTCGCGGCGCGACGCCCTCCCGTTTGACCAGCCGCTCGATCTCCGCCACAGCCCACTCGATCATCTGGGGATAAAACCGGTGTGCACGTTCAGGGAATACAATCGGGCTCCCGTCCGTCAAACCGGGTGCTTCGTCGTCGGGATCCGCCTCCTGCCTGCTTTTGCCACCCTCACCAAGAATGGCCCGGTTGATGCGCCCGATCATCGCCGATAGCCCGGGCGCCATGATATGGGAGCCTGGCAACCGCGCTCGGCTTTCTGTGCAGTTGGCCAGTCTTTCCGCATTGTGCGGGTCCGCGCCCAAAAAGGCCCGGTAGCCGCCATCCTCATCGACCAGGATCAGAGCGCTGTCCAGATGAGGGAGCCAGCGGCGCACCAACTCCTGCGCTGCGAAAGTCTCCTCTTCGGCGTTGTCGAAGATCAGGTGGCGAAAAGCGCGGAACAGATGGGTCCTGCACCATTCGTTTTCCAGTATCTCCTGCAGAAAGATCTGCATTTGCAAACTGTAGTCAACCAGCGACTCCTCCAGGCACATCTGCCGGAACGCCTGGCTGATACGACGGGATGTTCGCAAAACATTCAGCCGCGCCGTCATCAGCTCCCCAGCCGGCACTGTATTCTCCAACCGGGCGTAGGCTTCGTCAATCGTGAAATCGAGCAACGCCGCTTTGTTGAGGTTGTCCAGCACCTGGCTGACGATTCGGCCGCGTTGCAGGCGGACGGCATCGAATTCGGCCTGTTGCGTAGCCTTCTCCACGAGGCCATCCATGTGGTACTGCGTCGTCTCCAGGTTGAGAAAGGTCGGCTCTCTGCGCGGCTCGGCAAAACCGGCCGAGCGGGCCACCAACGGCCAATATAACGCCACACTGGATCTCGCCAGAGATGCCACCGTCGTCACCTCCACCAGCGCGCCTGCAGGCACTTCAGGGCGGTGCAATGCCTCCTGGTAGGGCTGACCCAGCGTACGCTGCGGTACCAATACGAGAATCTCGTCCCCTCGCACCCGCTCCTGGCGCAGTAGCCACTGTATGCGCTCGATTGCAACAGTCGTCTTGCCGGCGCCGAAAGGCCCGCTCAAAAATAGAGTTTTGGAATCAAAAATAGACTCGTCAGTCACGTATCCGGTCCTGAGCGCCGAAAAAGCGAGATTGTCCGTTGTGGTCGGATTCTTCTGTCGCTGCGGAGAGCTGGGGAAGACAACCGGCTTGGATGATGCACTTTCGCCGGCCGCACTTAAGGCAGAACGGTTGCAGCCCTGAGGAGCGCGCGCATATACGGGAGCAAGTCAAGCCCCCGCATATGGACGAAATGACTGCTCCATTCAATTGGTAGTGTACGGCTCGGCGAGGAGCGCTTGAATCACTGACTCCGAGTAAGCATACTGGCCTTCGCCAATCTTCAGGAAACGAATCTGCCCGGACTTGTCGATAAAGTACATCGCCGGCCAATAGCGGTTGTGATAGGAACGCCAGGTCGTCCAATCATTGTCGATTGCGACAGCGAATTCGATCGTTAGCCGCGAGAGCGCATTCTCAACGTTATTCACATCCCGTTCGTGTCTGAACTCCGGAGTGTGAACGCCGATGATGACAAAGCCATCGTCCGCATACTTCTGGTGCCATTCCCTCAACGAGGGAATTACGTTTACGCAGTTGTATCACCCATATGTCCAGAACTCGACCAGCACCACCTGGCCCCGCAGATCCGCCAACTTGAGCGGATTGGAGTTAAGCCAAACCTCGTTGAACAGCTCTGGCGCCTCTCCCCGAGGCTGCAATTTGGCCAGAAGCTCCAGCTGCTCCGCGGTCGGGCCGGTGGTCAGCGCCGCGTCGGTTCCTTCAACTGCGGTTGTCTGATCTTGCGCCCTATCACTTGCGTCGGCCATCGCATCTTCCTTGACTGAAGCCTGCTCGGCCCGCGTCTCCGCTATTCGTGTCTGAATCGCTTCAACCGTCTCGCTCTGATCGCCTTGATCGCCCAGATCGCTCTGGGTCGGTGCCCGTTCCGGCAAAACGCAGCCAGCCAAAATCAGCCCACACACGAACGTCAGCAGAATGTACCGATAGCGCCGTACTCTCTGACGTTCCGCACCGCTCACTCGAACAGCGCAACCGGGCCTGGGAACAAGGCCATCGCGCCGTCCGTCTACACTGTCGGTCAAGCCCTTCGTTAGAGTTTTCACGATCATCTCTGTGTGTAATGTATACAAACGGAGGCGCGCCTTGCGCGCCTCCGTACTCCACTTTGGGTTATCTATGCCCCAATCCCTACATATCGTCCTTCTTGTCCATCGCATCCATTCCGTCGTCCATCATCATGCTGTCCATCATCTCGTCGGCCTCAGCCTGGGTAGGGAGCATCAGCGCATCACCGATTTGGATGACGTTGCAGTCTTCCAGCGAGTTGGCGCTGCAAATGGCAGACCAGAACTTGCTATAGCCGTAGGCGCGTTCGGCGATCGAGCCCAGCGTGTCCCCGCCCGCGACGGTATATGGCGTGGAGCCATCCTCCATCAACATGATCTCTTCCATCATGGCGCCGTCCGCCATCATGCCGTCCTTATCGGACATCATGCCGTCCTTGTCGTCCTTATCGGACATCATGTCGTCCTTCTTCTCTTCCATCATACCGTCTTTCTCGCCCATCATCATCTTGTCGTCCATCATCGACATTGCTTCGCCCTCGGACGGGAGCATCAACTCATCGCCGATGTGGATGAGGTTGCAGTTCTCCAGCGAGTTGGCGCTGCAAATGACAGACCAGTATTTGCTGCTGCCGTAGGCGCGTCTGGAGATGGAGCCCAGCGTGTCGCCCGCCACCACCGTGTATGCCGTGGATCCTTCTTCCATCAACATGATCTCGGCGGCCATCATGCCGTCCTTGTCCGACATCATGCCGTCCTTGTCAGCCATCTCGTCGTCCTTGTCGGCCATCATCTCATCTTTTTCGCCCATGCCCTCGTCCGTCATCATCACCTCAGTGATGGTGACCTTTACAAGGGCGGAGACATCGGGATAGGTATAGCCGTCATCCACGACACGAACTGTTCCTTCGATCTCAGGGAGGCCGGTGTTGGCCGCAGCCTGGCGGGGCGCCTGATCGCCACCTACGCCCGGCTCCTCATTCGCCTCGGTGCCCGCGTCCCACAACTGCATTTCCGCGGTGACGTCCTGCATCCCCATCATCGCCATGCCGTCCATATCGAAGAGGGCTATGCCTGCCTCTCCCGGTCCAATGAAGAGGTCGTTGGACTGTACGAACATGGTGGCAAAGGAAAGATAGGGAGTATCAGGCGTGGCTTTCACCTCAAACTCATATGCCCCGCCGGGTAGAAGCGGCCCAGGCCCTTCGGCGCCGGCCGGCGTATTGAAGGCGCCCGCATGCAGGTCCATGCCGTTCAGAGCTTCAGCCAGGCCGGCCGGGTTGCCGTCTTCGGCCAAAGCCTCCAGCCCGTAGCCCTTATCAGCTTCACCTTCCGTGAACAGAGGGCCGGCTTCGCTGTGCAGCACCCAGACACCCGGCGCAAACGGCGTAGGCAGTTCGCTGTCACCGGAGATGTTCTCGATGCGTACCAGGAAGGTGACCGCATCGCCCATCTCCTCCTGGGCAAGGCTCGACTCGAATGTCGGCCCGTCCCCTGCCAGGGCGCTCTCAGCAGGAAGCAGAAAAACCGAGGTGGAGAACAACAGCATCACGATAAGTATCAAAGAAAGTGGCTTCCTTAGTTGCATGGGGTATGTTCCTCCTTAAGGTTGGTTAAATGAACATGTTATGCAACAATGTATATAATCACAGATGTATCTATAAAAGTATACCAGAAAAATCTTGCTCCGCCAGTATGCAAAGATTACCGGATTCTTAACCGCTGGCGAATTCAGTCTATCTCCGTGGCATTTTTTGTGAGGAAATCCACGTACCA
Source organism: Caldilineaceae bacterium (assembly GCA_965221345.1). Classification (GTDB taxonomy): domain Bacteria; phylum Chloroflexota; class Anaerolineae; order Caldilineales; family Caldilineaceae; genus Bin5. The sequence continues at coordinate 48,691 of CBDCSD010000002.1, read as the reverse complement.
TGGCCGGCGTCAAAATTCTCGTCGTAGATGACGAACCCAGCATTCGGGAGGTTGTCAGCCTCTATCTGGAGCAGATGGGATTCAACGCAACCGTCGTTAGTGATGGACAGTCCGCCTTGAATCTGCTACAGTCCGACCCGCCGGATCTGGTGATTCTGGATGTGATGCTGCCAGGCGTGGACGGCTTCGAAATTACCCGCCAAGTGCGCGCTACAAGCGCGATCCCGATCATTCTGCTGACAGCCCGCAAAGACGAGATCGACCGCATTCTCGGTCTGGAGCTTGGCGCCGACGACTACGTCGTCAAACCTTTCAGCCCCCGCGAACTGGTCAGTCGAGTGAAGGCCGTGCTGCGGCGCACCCAGCAGGCCCCCCCACCCCCCGGCGGCGAGCAACCCGTAACCTGTGGCGAAATACACATCGATCCCCGCACTCGCCGGGTGACCGTCACTGGTGAGGAGATCCCTCTGACCGTCAAGGAGTTCGATCTGTTGTGGATGTTCACCAGCAATCCCAATCAGGTCTTCAACCGTGACCAATTGCTCGATCGGGTCTGGGGCGTGTCAGAGTTCATCGACGCCAGCACGGTCACCGTCCACGTACGCCGCCTGCGTGAGAAGATCGAGCAGGACCCGTCGAATCCGCGCCATATCATAACCGTCTGGGGCGTAGGCTATCGCTTTGAGCCGGGAGAGTAAGCAGGGGGAACGGCTGTGTATTCTGAGCCAGACGCTTCAAAGGGGGGCCTATGAACACAACAACCTCATTCCCGTCGCCAACCTCGCTGTCAGTTCGCTTTCTTATCAGTGTCATTATCGCCGTCGTAGGCGGATTGGTCTTGTTCCTGGCCGTCCTCAATCCTCCACCAGACGAACTGTGGGCGATGGCGCAGTTCCTGACCGCGACCGCGCTCCTGTCCGTGGCTGCAGTTTACCTGGTCTATCGTCTGGGCTGGCTGCATTACTCCCCCCGCCTCAGTTGGACTCTGCTGGGCGGTTACGGCTTCGCCAGCCTCTTGACCTTCCTCAATGTGTTCGTTATCGCCCGCCTGATGTTCGCAAGCGAACACGATCTGCGCTTGGCCGCCGTGCTGCTCATATTTGCTGGCGGCATCGCCACCGCGCTGGGCTATTTCCTGTCGACTGCCCTCTCGGAGAAAATACAATGGGTGGGCCGGGCCGCCACCGCGATTGCCGAAGGCAGGCGCGACGTGCGCGTCGAAGTTGTCGGCAAAGATGAACTGGCGCGACTGGGAATTACTTTCAACCAGATGGCTGCCCGGTTGGAAGCGGCCGAAAACCAGCAGCAGGAGACGGAGCAGCTGCGCCGCAATCTGCTGGCCTGGATCGGCCACGATCTCCGCACGCCCCTGGCCTCCATCCAGGCCCTGGTGGAAGCGCTCACCGATGGCTATGTGACCGACCCGGCCGAAACACAACGCTATCTTCGCACGGTGCAGCGCGACGCCGCCGCTCTCTCTCTCCTGATCGACGAACTGTTCGAGATGGCCGAAATCGAAGCCGGCGGCCTGCAACTTGAGCGGCACCCCATCTCACTCTCCGATCTGATTTCCGACACGTTGGAGAGCTTCGCGGTCAAAGCCGAAGAACTGGGCATTGGGCTATCCGGCAGCGCCGACCCCCGCGTCGACCCGGTCTCGCTGGACGCCGGCCTCATCAGTCGCGTATTAACCAATCTGATCGGCAACGCCGTGCGCCACACACCGCCCGGAGGCTCCGTCGCCGTCAGCGCACAGGGAGTTGCAGGAGGCGTGCGCGTCGATGTGTTCGACTCCGGGCCGGGCATCCCTGAAGACAGCCTGCCCAAAGTCTTCGAACAGTTCTACCGCGTCGAGCAATCCCGCAGCCGCGCCCGCGGCGGCGGCTCCGGCCTGGGCCTCACCATCTCCAAGGCCGTCGTCGAAGCCCACAGCGGCGTCATCGGCGCCGAAAACCGCGCCGAAGGCGGCGCCCGCTTCTATTTTGTCCTGCCGACTGGGTAGGTCTGGGCCAAACAGGATTGCGTAAGGCGATTTTCTAGAGTTCCAGCGTTATCGGAGGATGTCAGTTCTGGGCTCGCGACCTATCCGGAAATCCGAGACGTTCACATTTCTGATAAAGGAGGATGCTAACAAAACACTAGAAAAAACCTATAAATTCCTTGATTTATCTGTTACAATATCGGGCCGTTTTTGCGAGAACTTCTGAGTGCTTGGTAGGCGGGTCAACATCGGGCAATACTACCCTGTAACCGCTCACCCATCGTCCCGAAAACAGAGAGCAAGTTATAACCAAAGAAGTGAATCCAATGACTAACAACGAGCAAACGCAGAGAATACCAGAATTTGAGAGCCGCCAGGAGATGGCGGAGTGGTTTGATACGCATGATTTTTTGGATTATCCCGACGAATTCAGCGAGGTGCCGGAGGAGGAAGTAAGGGTATCACCCGTGCTTTCGCAGACTCTTACGATTCGTCTCAGTTCCAGTCTATTCGAGGAACTCCGACATCAGGCAGAAAAGAGAGGTGTTGAGGCAACCACGTTAGCCAAAATGTGGGTTGTAGAGCGTCTGCAAAGCGGGTAAAGGCAGCAACAGCAGATGTCAGTGCTTTATAGAAACTTTGTGAGAGCTACCTGGCCAAGGTAGCTCCCTGCACTTAATCGCGGGCTTTGAACATGTTTAACCTTCTTAACCCCTACCAACAGTTCAGGGCCCTCTCTTTGGATGCAATTGCTCCTCTGGCATGACCCACATGCAGGTCCATCGCAAACACACTATCATCAACAGCCGGCCTCCCAGAAAGGCCAACGGCAACACACCCCTTCAATGGAGACGACAGTGAATCGCACACCCTATAACGAAACATTCGACAACGGCCCCGGGGGATGGTGCGCATGGGGAACAGGATCACATCTCCCGGAACTGAACGAAGGCGCCTTCGTTACCCGCAGCCCCTGGCGCGTCGACCCCAATCACTGTGCCCCCGGCGCAGGCTACCTGCATCTGCTCGCCTGCCTCTACACGCACGCCGATTACTACTCCGACGAGATCGCAGCCGAGGTCGGCGTCAACTACTTTCTGGCAGAAGGGAAGGATCGCAACCTCACCAATGCGCGCATGACCGTCCGTCTGCGCGGCAACGTTGACCTGAAGGGAGCGAATCTTACCCTTTGGGTACAGGCCGATGTCGGCGACACCCGACCAAATTTCGCCCTTACCGGTCAGTCCCTTACCGTCACTCCCGACTGGAGTGAGCAGACCCTACTGCTGTCCGATGATCCAGCCCAATGGACATGCGTGGGCGGCCGTCACGACAAGCAAGAGCTCTACGGCTATGGTGATATTCGCGATGCGCTACTGGATGTGAACTGCGACCTGATTCTGGTGATGTTTCCTCTAACCGTCGTTCCGGTTGACATCCCCTTGGAAATGAAGGACCGCCTGCGCACACACCGCGACTATGAGCCAGACTATTCCTACCTGCCCGAAGGTGTCATCGAGTTCGACACGATTCAGATCGATTACCCTGACTGAATCCCACTGTTCAAACAGGTATCTCGACTGTTTGTTGAAGGAATGGGCCGTATCGGGATGCCCCCTGCGTAGGAAAGCGCGCCGCAAGCCTACTCCTGCACTGCCGTCCCCGATTCTGCCTGCTGGCCGCCGTTCGCTGCCCCCCTCCGCCGCCGCCCCCAGCAGATCACCCCGAATCGCAATGCGGTTGCGGTCCCGGCAACTAACCTGCAGGATCGGCTCATAGCCCCCCGCGCCATCAGCGCGCAGCAGCCCACGCTGCTCATGTGGCAGTTCGCGCCCGAGCCGTCCGTGGCACTGATTCCGTCGCATACGTCCCCCAGCGCCAGCACGTTTGCGTATACATCCTTCGGGTCCGCCGAATCCGGCGCGTTCAATTCTGCCGTCAGCGCAAAGTGACCGCCCTCCAACACCTGCAGCAGACGGGATTTGCAACTGTGCGATTCCCTGTCACTGGCCGACGGAGGCTGGACTGGATGTGCCATGAGCAGGGAAGAAGAGGTGGGCGCTATCTGAGTCTGAGGAATATGAGGCGCGCCTCTGCTCGCAAGAGGCGCACGCAGCAGGCCAACGCCGAACCGATCTACTCCAGCTCAATCGTTGACCAGCCGGAGGGCCGCCGTGCGTCAATTTCCTCTAACAGGTTCAGCCACGCGCTGCTGTTCTGAAATGCGCGGTTCACTGGCGGTTCCACGAGAATGTTGTCGAGCAGGTGGCAGCCTGAGCGTTTGTAGCGGTGAACAGGGGCGCAACGGCTGGGCCGACTCCACTCAAGTGCGCCAGTCGAAAATGACGCCGAGGAGTGCAGCAGGATCGTCGCGCATGGTTGCGTAGATGGCGGGGGCTTCGTCTACCGAAACGCGGTGTGTCACTAACGGCTCAAGGCGAACTGTGTCCAGTTGGCAGAAGTGGCGCAGAATTCCCAGATCTTCCAAAGTAAAGTGGGACGATGACTCGATTGACGCGCGCAGGGCGTGAAGCATTGTCTGTTGAAAAACGGTCGGTTGGCGACCGGCGAGCGCGCCGATCGCGCCGTAGAGCGCGAGGAGCTTGTGCTCGTAGATGAAGTCGAAGAGGTCGGGCGCGCCGCAGGCGTCGACGATGCGGTCATATGGCCCGCCCTGAGTGAGCGACTCGATGGCGGCATCGTCGGTGATGTCGATCACGCGGTGAGCGCCGAGTTGGGCGGCGATCTGCAGGCGGCGCGGGTCGACGTCGGTGACGGTGACATGGGCGCCGAGCGCGCGGGAGGCCTGCGCCACGGACTGGCCGATCAACCCCAGGCCGGCAACCCACACACGCATGGGCGCGGCGACGCGGATGCGCCGCGAGTGCCTGAAGCCGACGCCCGCAATGCCAAAGAGTGCGCAAAACTCATGCTCGATTTCGGGCGGCAGTTTGATGCAGATGCGCTCGCGCTCGTTGGCGGCGGCGAGATCGACAAGGTGCCAACCCCGATGGCCGCCGTGATTGCCCAGAAACACCGTCTCGCCCGCCGTGAACTGGTCGACACGACGCCCCACTGCCTCGATTACGCTCACATGCTGGTAGCCTGCGCGGGCCGGGAAGCGGCTGCCGAAATCGGCCATTAAAGTGTGGCGTTCGGTGCCGTTGGTGACGCCGGAAAAAAGGGTTCTCGTAACAATCTCGGTGGGGCCCGGTTGGGGCGGGTCCGGCAGATCGAACTGTCTGGCTTCGCCCAGTTTCGGGAACTCAATACCAATACTTTTCATTGTTCCACCCCGATTAAATCAGTAAATTGCTGTCAGTCGACGAGTGTTCCGACGGCGCGCAGCAGGGTCTCCTGTACGAGAAGATCGTGTTCAGGCAATCGGTCCGGCTCTTGTCGGCCGGCGATGGTGCGGAGGAAGGCCGCCAGTTCCTGGTCGTAGAGTTCCTGGCGTGAGCGGCTATGGAAGGTGATCATCTGCATACCGGCAGGGTATTCTTCGGTAGCTTCTGCCAGGCAGAGGCGGATGCGCGATCCCGGTTCAAACGGCTCGACGATGATGGCGCTGCCTGCTGTGCCGTATACCTCGTAGCGGCGGGCCGTTGGCTGTGTTTCCATGGCCGCTATTTCCACCGTCGCTATGGCCCGGTCGAACTCGAAAACGCCCAACGTGTTGTCGGCGAACCCTTCGACGCGCTCGCCTGTACCGTAATCATCTGTGCGCAGAAAGCAGGCAATCTTGTTGGGCTTGCCAAGGATCCAGATGACCTGATCGAGCATGTGGCCGGCAAGCTCGTAAAAGATGCCGCCGCGATGGGCGTTGATTTGCTGGCGGCGGGCTGCAGGGTTGTTGGTGGACATCTGGGCGCGGATTGCGTAGACGTGGCCGAGGAGGCCACCGTTGGCCCACTGGGCGATCCGGTGAAAACCGTCGTGGTAGCGCAGCATATAGCCTATCTGAATGAGCAGGTTCTTCTCGCGGGCCGCGGCAACCACGCGCTGCAACTGTGCCCAGTTGTCTCCGGGAGCCTTGTCGTACCAGACGTGCTTGCCGGCTGCAACGATCTCCTCTGTCTGGTCGAGGCTCTCTATGTTCAGCCCTTCGGACGCTACGGCGAGGATGGCTGGGTCGGCGAGCATCTCCTGCGCCGACTCGAACCAATGGACGGTCGCAAAGCAGGTATTGGAATTTGCGAGTTGTGCGCGGCGTTCGGTGTCAGGCTCAAAGACGCCGACCAGTTCAACATCTCGGTTGGCCTGCATGGCGATCACTTTGCCTGCAGCGTGTGAGTGTTTTGTGCCGTACTGAGCCATCTGGACAGGCATAGCAACTCCTTGGCGGGCGTAGATTGAGACTTTACGAACTGCTGAATGAAGTGCTGCGAATCGACAATCTAATTGCAGACCTGCCCCCTTGAATTGGAGTGGGAATCGCCGTTAAGTGGTCTGCCCGTTGCTCATATTCTCCCCTGAAACCGCCACCGCTGGCGTGCCAGTTTCGCCTCCCTCTTCAACGCCCTGAAGGTGCAGTTCATCCTGGAAGTGGCAAGCGCCGAAGTGGTCTGCGGCATCAGCAAATGGTCGCAGGGCCGGCTCTTCCTGGGCGCAGATTGGCTGGCTGTAGGGACAACGGGTGTGGAAGCGGCAGCCGGTGGGCGGGTTGGCGGGATCGGGAAGATCCCCTTTGGGCATTTCGCGCAGGGTTTCCAGCCCGGGCATCGGCAGGGGGATCGAGGCCAGGAGCGCTTCCGTGTAAGGGTGAACGGGCCGGACGCAGATTTCGCGGGCGTTGCCCAATTCGACGATTTTGCCGAGGTACATCACAGCGATGCGGTCGCTGACATGGCGGACAACCGCGATGTCGTGGGCGATGAAGAGCATCGAGAGGTTGAGTCGCTGCTGGAGGTCCAGCAGCAGATTGAGAATCTGGGCCTGGACGGAGACATCGAGCGCGGAGACCGGTTCGTCGGCGACGAGAAAGCTTGGCTCGGTAGCCAGGGCACGGGCGATGGCGATCCGCTGACGCTGTCCGCCGCTGAAGGCATGGGGAAAGCGGCTCTGGTGCTCCGCTCTCAACCCGACCAGCTCCAACAGTTCGCCGACGCGGTCATCGACAACTCTCCCTTTGGCCATCTGATGAAGCATAAGCGGCTCGCCGACGATGTTGCGGACGTTCATGCGCGCGTTCAGGGATGAGAGGGGATCTTGAAAGACCATACCCATGGAACGGCGGACGCGCTTCATCTCCTTTTGCGAAATGTGAGTGATCTCTTCAAGTTGGCCGTCTGCCCCATAGTGGATACGACCGGCTGACGGCTCGACGAGGCGGGTAACGAGGCGGCCAACAGATGTCTTGCCGCATCCGGATTCGCCGACAAGGCCAAGCGTCTCGCCCCGGCGGATCGTTAAATCGACGCCGTCTACGGCGCGGACCGTGCCGACCTGACGCCGCAAAACGCCCCTGAGAATTGGATAGTGGAGCGCGACGTTCTCGATCTGGAGCTGGACGCTATCGTTGTCAGTGGGTGGGGTCTGGGCGGCGTGTGACGCTGGCTCAGATTTGGACAGCGGGATTACGTCGGCATTTCTCACGGAACCAGCCTGCGTACCTTCGCCTGAGAGGGACGGCAGGGCTGTCGCAGCGTCGGGGCCGTGCGACTCTCCGACGTCGGCATAGAGCCAACAGGCGGCGCTATGGTCGGCGCGGAGTTCGACCACGGGCGGCCTTTCGTCGCACTTGGGCATTACATGGGGGCAGCGGTCGGCGAAAACACAGCCCTCAGGCAACAAGGTAAGTTCGGGGACGACGCCCTGCAAGGATTGGAGGTGCGTCTTGGGCTGACTGAAAAGACTTGGCATCGAGGCGAGAAGGCCCTGCGTGTAAGGGTGGGCCGGCTCTTTGAAGACTTCCTCGACAGTGCCGCTTTCCATGATCTTGCCCAAGTACATGACTGAGATTCGGTCGGCGAGGTTGGCGACGACGCCCATGTTGTGGGTGATGAGGAGCACGGACATGTTCATGCGCTCGCGCAGGTCTTTGATCAACTCTAGGATCTGGGCCTGGATGGTTACGTCGAGTGCCGTGGTTGGCTCGTCGGCGAGCAGAAGTTGGGGGTGACAAACGAGGGCGAGGGCGATCAGGGCGCGTTGGCGCATGCCGCCGGAAAGCTCGTAGGCGTAGCGATTCATCTGGCCGGCGGGGTTGGGCAGGCCGACAAGGTCAAGCATTTCGACGGTGCGGTCGTAGGCCTCGGCAGGGTCAACGACCTCGTGTTCGAGGATTCCCTCGGTGATCTGCTGTCCGATGGTCATCATCGGGTGAACGGAGCGCATCGGTTCCTGGAAGATCATTGAGACATCGCGCCCCCGGATTTGACGCAGCGCCTTCATGTTCTTGTACAAGGAGAGCGTCTCGGTCATGCCGCGGCGAGTGCGGAGCCAGATTTCGCCGTTTTCGAACCGAGCGGGCGGCGAGGGAACGAGGCCGACAATGCTGCGGATGGTGACGCTCTTGCCGCAGCCGCTTTCGCCAACCAGTCCGACGATCTCTCCGCTGCGCACGTCGAGGCTGACGCCGTTGACCGCCCGCGTTGTGCCGGCGATCGAGCGGAAGCTGACCTCGAGGTTACGGATATCCAAGACTTTGTCGGAATCTGGAGCGTTGTTCATCAGTTTGGGAACGGCGAGTAAGTGCAGTCGAAAATTGGTGCGAATCAAAAATTGGAATACGGGTCAAGGGCGTCGCGCAGGCCGTCGCCGATGAAATTGTAGGCGAGAACGGTCGCCATGATAAAGAATGCCGGGGCGATCAGCCAGGGCATCTGCGAGAGTAAGGAGACTTTCTGCGCGTCCTGGAGCAGCACGCCCCAACTGATCATGGGGGGCTGGATGCCGAGACCGAGAAAGCTCAAAGCAGTCTCGCCGAGAATAATGCCGGGGACGGCGAGAGTTGCCGCCACGATTACGTAGCTCAGATTGGTGGGCAGGATGTGGCGGAGCAGAATCCACCAGGTTCCGCCGCCGCCCATGCGGGATGCGAGGACGAATTCTTCAGATTTGACGGCGAGTGTCATGCCGCGCACGACGCGGGCCAGGCCGCCCCAGCCGACGATCGAAAGCAGGATGGTGATGAGCAGGAAGATGCGAACTGAACTCCAGTGCCGCGGCAGAGAGAGAGAAAGCGCCATCCACAAGGGCAGGCTTGGGAAAGAAAGGAGCACTTCGATGCCGCGCTGGATGACGGAGTCGACGGCGCCGCCGAGGTAGCCGGATGCCATGCCGATGACGATGCCGAGAATGAGGCTGATGGTGACGCCAATCAGGCCGACGGTGGCTGAGATGCGACCGCCGAAGAGGATGCGGGAGAAGAGATCGCGGCCCTGGGTGTCGGTGCCCAAAATGAAGACCGGCGAATCCTGCGCGCCGAAAAGATGCAGGTCGCTGTGCCAGAAAAGGAAAGTGAACTCCTCTCCGCGCACGAATAGTCGCAGAGGAAAGCGCTGGGTCGTATCCTTCGCGTACATGCGCTCCATCGTCTTGGGGTCGCGTGACTGCACGGTGGCGTAGACGAATGGCCGCAGGTGGAACTGGCCGTCGGCGTCGATGAATGCGGGCAGAATCGGGGGATGCGCGACCTTTTCGAGGAAGCGGGTGCTGGGATCATAGGGGGCGAAGAAAGGACAGGCCAGCGTTATGAGGTAGATGAAAACGAGAGCGAAGGCGGCGACGACGGCAGCATGGTTTCTTAGGAAGCGCAGGTAGATGAGGCGGCCATAGGAGACCTGTTTGGTTACATCGAAGCGCTCTTCCGCCTCGGATTCGGTCTGAGGGGCCGGGCCGTTTTCCGCAGAGTTTTGCTCCACACCACGCTCCTTCTAGCTTTCGAATCGTATACGCGGGTCGAGCCACGCCAGGCCGAGGTCCGCGAGGAAGTTGCCGATGACAAGGGCCAGGGTCAGGACAACGAGAATGCTGCAGGCAAGGTAGACGTCCTCGCCGAGCAGGGCATCGAGCAACAGGGGGCCGATCAGGGGCAGCGTCAGGACGATGGCGACGATCGTTGAGCCACTGATGATCTGCGGGAAGCGCATGCCGATGCTGGAGATGATGGGATTGATGGCGACGCGCAGGGCGTGGCGAAAGTAGATCTTGGCGCTGGACAGCCCTTTCATGCGGGCGGTGTCGATATACGGCTCGCCGAGCGTGTCGAGCATGCGGGCGCGCATGACGCGGATGGTGCCGGCTGTGTCGCCGAGCCCGACAATGAATAGGATGATCCAAACATGTTTGAGCATATCGACGAACTTGGCCCATGTCCATTTAGCGGTGACATATTCGGGGGAGAAGAGGCCGGCAACAGTGGTCGCGCCGAGCAAAGTGACGGATAACAGAAGAAAGACGAGCGCGGTAATGAAACTGGGAACGGAAACGCCCAATAGCGCCAGGAAGGTGAAGGAATGGTCCCAGCCGGAGTACTGTTTGATGGCGGAGAGCATGCCGATGGGGACGGCGATGACGAACATGAAGACGAGGGTTGCGATGCTGATCCAGATGGTCAGGCTGAGGCGCTCGCCCATCAGTTCGCTGGCGGGGCGATTGTGCTGCATAGAGTAGCCCATGTCGCCCTTCATGAGGGACCAGGCCCATTTACCAAAACGGATTAACCAGTTTTCGCCAAGGCCGTAGCGCGCCCGATACATTTCGACGGTCGAGTCGATGACTTTGGGGTCGACGTTTTGCTCGGCAAGCTGCTCGCGCAGAGTTGTGAGAAAGTCGCCCGGGGGGAGTTCGACGATGATGAAGCTGACCAGCATGACCACCAACATGACGATGATCATCTGGATGAAACGCTGCAAAATGTAGGTTCTCATGGAAAAATATAGATGTACGGCTTGTGGCTGGCGGAACCGTGATTCAAGATAACCGACGATGAAGGGCCGTCAAAACGCAGCTTGCGGCGAAATGTGCTGAGCCTGACTCCCACCAGCCAATATCCCGCTATGCCATGACGGCGGAACCACGCGGGCGAGCAAGAAAGAGCCTTTCACAGATCGCCGGTCTTGTCCAACAGGTGAAGATCTGTGAAAGGCTCCGCATTCTACATAATGCAAAATTGTCGAAAGGCGGCGAACGAGATGCCCGCCAACGAGCGGCTACTGTTATTCAGTCCAGAACCAGGAACGGGGCCAAAATTCCTCGTCTCCGGCGCCGAGCTTCCAGGGAATCTCCTCTTCTCTGCCCCAGATGCCGCGCAGCTTTTTGTTGGCGATGAGGACGTGGGGGACGGTCTGGACCATGCCAATGAACCAGCAGGAATCGGCCATCCAGCGGCGGCGTTCGTCGATCAGCTCGTCGCGTTCTTCCTCGCTTATGACGCTGAGAATCTTGTCACCCAGTTCGAGGAAGTATTTCAGGTCGTCGGGCGGCTCAACGCCCTGGACCTCGTCAGCAGCCAATTCTCTTGTCACCCACCAGCGGTAGGACGGCGCACCCCAGCGGAGGCCGGTGCTGTGCTTGAGGTCGAACATGACGTCGCCGCCGATGCTGGAGCGGACGTAGGCGTGGGAAATGCCCTCTCTCCATTCGGCGATCATGTCGCCGGGCGTCGCGACGGTGACGACGGTACGCAGTCCAATTTCGTTCCAGCCCTCCGCGGCGATCTCTGCTGATTCCTGCGCGCCGGGATGCCAGCCGGGAGCGGAGCCGAGAATGAAGGTCATGGTTTCGCCGTTCTCGTAGGTGCGGAATCCTTCGTCGTCTCTCTCCGTCAGGCCCAGGTCGTCGAGCATCTGAGAAGCGGCTTCAAGATTGAATTCGACCCACTTGCCATCGATTTCGGGGTCAAAGACGCCGGGCAGGCTGAAGCCATGGCCGATTTTGCCAAGGCCGAAGTAGGCGGTCTCATTGATGGTGGCGCGATCGACGGCGATAGAAAGGGCACGGCGGAAGTCGGCCTGCTTGAGAAGGGCATCCATGTTGGAATCATCGGCGTGTGCGCTGAAGTAAATACCCTGCTGGGCGCCCTCGGGCTTGACTGTGTAGATGAAATCGAGCGTGTCGCCTGCCTGCTCGTTGAGGAAGGGCACGTCCGTTACCGAGCCGAGACGCCGCTCCCAATGGGTCTCACCGGCGACGAGTTTAAGCAAAATGACATCCTTGTCGCGTGAGCCAAGCAGGAGATTCTCCATCACTTCAATATATGGCATCTGCTGACCCCAACGGTCTACACAGTGGAAGTAGTGGTTGCGGTCGAGGCGGGCGATTTGCCCCTCGGCGTACTCGAGCGGCTTCCAGCCCCAGAGTACTGGTCGCTCGGGGTCCTGAATGGTCATCCGGAAGGGCAGTCGGTCCTGCACTTCCTTCTGGAACTGCTCCTTGGGATCGTCGTAGTTGTCCATCCGGTTGTAGTCGGGATGGTACTTCTGCACAAAGTGCGGCGCTGATTGGCTCCACAGACCGGCTTCGCCGCCGGCAACGCCGCGGCTCAGTTCGAGGAAGAGAGAGTTTGGCTTGGCAAACTCAAAGCGAACGGTGAAGTCGTCGACGGCCACGATTCTGTCGGTCGTGGTCTCCATCCCTGCCCAGCCCATCGGCGCATCGAGATAATCCGAGTGGATGACGTTCTCGTAGTACCACTGCATATCGTGGGCGGTGAAAGGCGTGCCGTCGGACCACTTGTGGCCTTCGCGCAGGTGGAATGTGAAGCTGGTGGCGTCGTCCGATACTTCCCAGCTGTCGGCCATGTCGGCTACGAAAGTACGAGTATCGTCAGCGGTGTAGCGGGCCAAGCCGAAGGTAGCGAGACCGTTGATGCCGCCTGCATTGCCGATACGGACAGTGCCGCCGTATTTGCCCTGCTCTTTCTCCATCGCGACTGCATCGTAGTCGGCCCAAACGAGCGGATTCGCGGGCAACCGTTCCTCGACAGGGGGCAGTTCACCGGAACTAACGAGCGCGGCGCTGGTTGGGCTCTCGCTGTACTGACCTGAAGAAGCGGGCGGCAGTTCTGCAGCTGCTTCGGCCTCTGCCGGTGCTTCCGCCGCTTCCTCTGCGGGCGGTTCGGCCGCACCACAGGCGACCAGCACACTACCGAGGGCCGTCATGCTGGACAGGCGAATGAAATGGCGTCGAGTAATCACGTGCTTCTTCATGGTTCGCTCCCTTTCAAAAGGTTGGCTTTTGTCGCGCGCTATGCTAGGCAAAAAGATACAGCGGAGAACCAGACTGGAGACAAAGCATCCAAATTTCTATAGAGTATACCCCACCAAATCGACGCACGCCAAACAAGCTTTTTCGGCCTCTCTTGCCCGCCGGTTATCGTCGAACAAAGCGGTATTTCGAGGTTGAGACTGACTGAGGACGGCTGGTGCGATACGCTCAGATTCAATAGTGACTCGCGAGATCGAGCCGGGCATTGCCCCACACATAGGGATTGCCGCAGCATCAAAAGGAGGACATCAAGACCGGTCCTGGCAATACCAGCAGGGCGCTGTCGGCTCTGACATGCGCCAGAAAAAAAGAGCTACCGGTGCCGGTAGCTCTTCGCACGTGAACGGGCAGTGGCAATCTATTCCTCCGGCCGCGACCGCATAATCCCCGCCCGCTCCACTATCTCCGGCACCGCCTCCTCCTGCCGATAGGCCATGATGTGCACCCCATGCACCCCTTCGATCTGCTTCACCTCCTCGATCATCTCCACGCAGATCTGGATGCCCTCAGCCCTCTTTCCCTTCCTCGGCGTCTTCGCCAGCCTGTCCACAACCGCATCGGGGATATGCACGCCCGGCACGCGGCTGCGCATGAACTCCGCCGCCCGCTCCGACCGTAACGGCCCCACCCCTACCAGCATGTACACCTGCTCGTGCAGTCCCATGTCCCGCGCCCGGCCCATAAACGCCTCGAATACCGGCACGTCGTAACAATATTGCGTCTGGATAAACTGCGCGCCCGCCTCAATCTTCTTGGCCAGGCGCAGATGCCGCAGCTCCTGCGGCGGCACGAACGGGTTCGCGGCCGCGCCCAGAAAAAGGTCGGGGGGCGTGGTCAACTTGCGCCCGCTCAGAAAGACCCCCTGATCCCGCATAATCTTGGCCGTGTGCAGCAGGTGCAGCGCGTCGAAGTCAAAGACGCGCCGCGCCTCCGGCTGGTCGCCCGCGCTCACGTCGTCACCGGTCAGGCAAAGCACATTGCGCACGCCCAGCGCCGCCGCCCCCAGCAGATCACCTTGAATTGCAATCCGGTTCCGATCACGGCAACTCATCTGCAGGATCGGCTCATAGCCTGCCCGCGCCATCAGCGCGCAACAGGCCACGCTGCTCATGTGACAGTTGGCCCCCGAGCCGTCCGTGGCATTGATGCCGTCGCATACGTCCCCCAGCGCCAGCACGTTTGCGTATACATCCTTAGGGTCCGCGGAATCAGGCGCGTTCAACTCCGCCGTCACCGCAAAGTGGCCGCCCTTCAACACCTGCAGCAGACGAGATTCACTACCGAGTGACTCCCCTTCACTAGCGATCGGTTGCTGGTCTGAGTTTTCCATGAGAGAGACAGAGAGGTGGGCGTGCTCAAAAAACTGAGGATTATAAGACCCGCCTCGCCTGAGGCACAGGAAGCGGGTCAACTTCTAACAAATCTACTCCAACTCAATAGTGGACCAGCCGGAGGGCTGCTGCGCGTCAACTCCCTCCAACAAGTTCAGCCACGCGCTGCTGTTTTGCAAAGAGCGGTTCACCGGCGGTTGCAACAGCTGGATCTCGCCGCCGTAGCGCCCCATCTGCGCGTCCCGCTGCCACGCCTGCACCCACACGCAAGGCATCTCCGGGATCACCTCACAATGCCCGTTCTGGCGCACGCCGCCGCAAGGGCCGTTGCGCAGGTTCTTTGGGCAGTTCATCGGGCAGGTCATGCCCGTGCTGTGCAAAATACACTGCCCGCACATCTGGCAGTTGAAGAGATAGCCCTTGGAAACCTCTTCACTCCAAACGAAAATGCCTTCCCTCCACCTCGCTGGCAAAACCCGTTTCAACACCGGGTAGAGCAGCTGCAAGGCCGATTTCGAGCCCGCGTAAATCGCTTCCAACAGGCGCGGTCGGTCCTTCAACCACTCACTGCCGGGCATTCTCTTGGATTCGGCGAAGGAAGACACTGGAACGGTACCGAGCCCTTTCTGAATCTTGCGGCGACAACACGATCATACCACATGACTATAAGTTCTCTACAGCCTTGTCGCCGCCGGCCAAGCCCACAATTCAGACTTCTCCGCGAAACTTCGTGCACTTCGCGGACAAATCCCAATCTGCCCCTGAAAATCTCAGCTATGTCAATCCTCTGCGAACTCTACCCACTATCCGCTACCGTTCAGTAAAAACTAAAAACTGACTACTATAAACTGCAGTTCAGCCCCCCTGCTGCGCCCGCCAGGCTTCGTATTCGGCCCGAGCGTCCTCTCGCAGCGGGTAATACTTGCGCAGGTCGCCGCCCTCGGCCAACCTCATGCGCGAGAACTCCTCCCATTCCGCGTGCTCACCGGCCTTCTCCAGCAACTCTGGCGCCAGCGCGCTGGGCACTACCACCACGCCGTCGTCGTCGGCAACGATGACATCGCCGGGCATGACCAGCGTATCGCCGCACGCCACCGGCACATTGACGGCAAAGGGGAAAATGTTGGTCTGCGTGTGGAAATTGGGAGTGACGCCCAGTAGCCACAACCCCAGATCCAACTCCTTCGCATTGGGGTAATCGCGAATGCAGCCGTCGATTACAACACCGACGCCGCCCATTCCCTGGAAGTAGGTCAGCATCATTTCGCCGAAGACGCCGCTGTCCATATCTCCCCTGGCGTCTACAACCACAATATCCCCCGGCTGCGTATGATACAGGACATGGCGGTGAAGCTGCTGCTCCGGGTCGTTGTATTCGTCCACGCCGTAGAGGTCTTCCCGTTTGGGCATGAATTGCAGCGTCAGCGCCGGGCCTGCCACGACTTTGCCGGGCGTCCATGGCCGCGGCCCCTGTATCTGTGGATTTCTTATACCCAAGCGGCTCAGCTCGCCGCTTGCCGTGGCTGTACCAATCTCCGCCAGCCCTTCAATCAAAGCCCGCGGCGGACGCTGAATGTCCTCTGTCTTGATCGTCATCTTTCATCCTCCGGCATGCACGAATGTCGCAGTTGTCAATGGGCTTGCACCAAAGAGCGTCTGAATTCGCGACCGCCTCTCCTGCATTCAGAGGTCGGCCCGACCAGTTTGTCACCAGGCGTCTTCGCTACCCCAATTATAGCCTCCTTTGACTACCACCCAAGAATACCCATCTCTCGGGCGAACACCAGTCCAGACAACCGCCCATTCCAGACAACTGCCGACAAGCCTTCGAAACCCAAAAACACAATTTCAATGAACCACCGCGTACAAGCGGGGTTACTAAAAACGAAAAACCAAAAACTGAAAACCCCCCAAGTCCCAATGCACTGTCGTTTGGATGCCAGGGCAATCGCATCAAATTAGAAAAACCTCGTGAGGCTGCCTGAATCGGGTAGGGGCGCCCCTTGTGGGCGCCCTTCGTCGGCTACTGTGGCGTCCGAATTAAGATGCGATTGCCCTGTTTCGGATGCTGGATTGCTTTTCCGCAGGCAAGCCGTATGGTACAATTCCTGGAAGTTCATTTGTTCGAAAACGTCTCGCCGCCGTTCTCTTAACGTTTCAGAGGACTGCCCGTGGCCATGTCGTCGCGGTCCGCTCCAAGCATATCGACTCAGGGAATTCCGTATGGGTATAAATGTTGAACAGACCGCTCTGGCCAAGTTCAGCCTGGGGAAAAACATGTCCCCGCGTCTCAAGCTACAGCTTACCGGATGCGCCATCCTCCTCGTCTCCGCGTTGATATTCTCGATCGGCTCAGGCATCGGCTTCTATATTGGCCGCATGAGCAGCCCCGCTGAGACCGCCGGATCCGCAGTGATCGCAGCCGAGACGGGCCGCGCACTCGCGCCCGAAGACCTGGGCATCTTCTGGGAGGCGATGGATCTCATCGAGGAGGATTTCTACGGAGAGTTGCCCTCTCCCAATGAACGCAGCTATGGCGCCATTCACGGCGTGCTCAAGACGCTCGGCGATCAGAATACCGGCTTCCTGACACCGAACGAAGCCGCCAGTTTCATGGAAGGCATAGAGGGCAGCTTTGAAGGCATTGGCGCACTTGTAGAATGGGCGGAGGACGAGGGCGCGATTCGCATAATTGAGCCATTTGAGGATCAACCGGCCTGGAACGCCGGCATCCGCCGCGGCGATCTGATCATCGCCATCAATGGCCAGGATGTGGCCGATCTCTCCAACCTGAACGAAGCAATCAACAGAATTAAAGGGCCGAAAGGTACCGAAGTGCATTTGACAGTCCGCCGCGACGGGCTGGATGATCCCTTAGAGGTACCCGTGACCCGCGACCTGATCGATGTCCCCGTTGTCGAAAGTGAACGGTACGGCGACGATGACGAGTTCGCCTATGTTCACCTCAAGCGTTTTTCATCCGATGCCGGCGCCAAGCTGCGCGCCGAGCTTGAAGACCTGCTGACCGACGAGACGCAGGGCCTGATCTTCGATCTGCGCGGGAATCCCGGCGGTCTCCTACGCGAGGCCATCAATGTGACAAGCGTCTTTCTCGAAGACGAACGCGTCCTCATCGAACGCTTCAGCGACGGCACCGAAGAAATCTACAATACCGAAGGCAGTGCCCTCGTACCCGACGATCTGCCTTTAGTCGTGCTGGTCAATCAGGGCAGCGCCAGCGCCAGTGAAATCGTCGCCGGCGCCTTACAGGACGTTGAGCGGGCGCCCCTGGTTGGCGTGACAACATTCGGGAAGGGCAGCGTGCAACTTCCCCATACCCTCAGCGATGAGAGCCTACTGCGGGTGACGATCGCCCTCTGGTATACGCCTTCCGACCGGTCAATTAACGACACCGGGCTGGAACCGGACATCGTGGTCGAACGCACAAACGAGCAGATCGAAAATGAGGAAGACCCACAACTCGATCGTGCCATCGAATTTCTCAGAAGCGGGGACTGAGCAGCGGTTATGCTAGACAGCATCCCCCTTCCGTGCAGGGTGAGATAGAAGCAGCGAGCACTGACATTGGCAAAGAAAAAGCAACAGCAACAGACTGCGCCGACCGGGCCTCGCACCGTCGCTACAAATCGCAAAGCCCGCCACGACTACTTCATCGAGGAGACCTTCGATGCCGGCATCTCCCTGACCGGCACGGAGATCAAATCCGTGCGCGCCGGCTCAGTGAATCTGCGCGAAGGATTTGTGCTCGTGCGGGATGGCGAGGCTTGGCTGATGGGCGTGCATATCGCCCACTATCGATTCGGCAATCTCTCCAACCACGAGGAGACCCGCTCCCGCAAGCTTCTCCTCCACAGGCGCCAGATCGATCACCTGCACGCGCAAGCCACCCAGCGCAACTGGACAATCGTGCCTCTGCGCATGTACATCAACGCCGCCGGCCTGGCCAAAGTCCAGATCGCGCTCGTGCGCGGCAAGAGGCAATACGACAAACGCCAGACGATCGCCAGTCGGGACGCTGAACGGGACGTCAACCGCGCCCTGAAACAGCAGTCCCGCGACCTTTAAGAGTGCGGATAGCCCTTTGGAGCGGCGACTGCATCTCTATAACGCACAGTCTGGTGCCTGACAGTTTCGTTCTGGCGGAGACAAAGCAATCGGTGGCGATAGCAGCGACTTCATTGCCAGCTTGAGGTCTGTGTTCAGGCATGACGCTACCTCTTATCGGGCATAGTTCTTCGAAACCGGATCTGTTGTTGATCACTTTGCCCCGTCTCTTATAGCGCGTTATCGATCGTTTCGATCGCTTCCCAATCTGCAAATGGCCCCGACCACCCTTTATTCTCAGTCGCATCACGTTCTTGGTACGCTCTGGCAGTACTCTCTGACGCAGGTCAGGATCACGGTAAACCTCGAGCCGAAACTCTTGGGCGACTCGCCCAGAGCAGATATTCTTCTCCTGCGGCGGGAGGGAGAGGCGTGGAACGAAGCGCAACGGGCGCGGCTGCCGGACGGTCTGCGCGACAACGCGGCGGGACACGTTCTGGTCGAGTTCAAGTATTCGGAATCGGTCAACGAGTCTGCGCTCGCCCAGGCGGTCGCTTACGACCACTTCTATCGTCAGGGGCAGAGGTTGTCGGAGGAGGAGGTGATGACCGTTCTGCTGAGCGCCAGGACACCGCGTAAAGATCGGCTGGAGATGTGGGGGTACGAGGAGGTGCAGAAGGGCGTCTACCTCAGCCCACTCCCCCTGTTGCGACGAGTGTGGTTGCTGGCGCTGAATCGCCTGGAAGCAAAGCCCCACAACGCCTACGTCAAGTTCTTCGCCAGCCGTATGCAGGAGCGAGAGGCGGCCTTTGTGGCGCTGGCGGAGTCCGGGGTAGTGGAATCGCACGAACTGCAAAGCTACATATTGGGCCTGCAAACGACAATGGAGGCGAAAGGAGAGAATGAGATGACAGAGCCACTTACGCCGGAGAAAATAATGGAGATAGGCGAGAAAGTGCGGGACTACGTTCTCAAGACGACGACAGAGCCTGAGTCAGTCAATGAAACGTTGCGGCAGCGCATTCTCGAAGTGGCTTCGCCGCAAGAAAAATTGGCGGGACTTGATCCGGAAGAAAAACTGGCGGGACTTGATCCCGAAGAGCGGCTGGCGGGAATGAATGCCGCGGAACGCAAGGCCCTCCTGCGCCGGTTGCAAGATGAGGTGGACGCTGACGCCAGGGATGAGACGGACAACAACGGGGACGGTATCTGAGGGGTGACCGGTGTTCTCTCTCCTCTCTTCCCATTACTTTCTCCTCCGGACATGACGATAATGAATTCCGCCCCGCAGCAGCCCGATGACCAATTGGATCGGGCGCTGTCATCGCTCCTGGCAGCCCGCAAATACCGCTCCGTACATCCGGGCCTGGCACGCGCCATCGCCGCTGCCGAACTTGCGAAAGGCCGCTCCCTCAAAGAGGCCGTCAAAGCGACAAAAAATCAGCTGCACCAGAGCGCAGCCGTTTACTTACGCCGCAATCTGAACTACGACGACGCGCTCAGCCAACTGCAAACGACCGTCCACGCCGCGATAGGCGGGACC
The DNA here is from genome assembly GCA_965221345.1 of Caldilineaceae bacterium. Taxonomy (GTDB): domain Bacteria; phylum Chloroflexota; class Anaerolineae; order Caldilineales; family Caldilineaceae; genus Bin5. The sequence goes on along the minus strand of CBDCSD010000002.1, from coordinate 28,560 downwards.
GACAACTGCTCTCCCGCTGACAACGCAACCGTGCGCGCCCTACTGCGCCGCCTGATGGCCGCCCACGCCTCGACCCACGAACGCTTGCCCCTCCTCGACACCTTCTATTCCCAACTCTTTCAACAGCTTCCGCCGGTCCGGTCCGTGCTCGATGTCGCCTGCGGACTCCACCCGTTGGCCCGTCCGTGGATGCCTTTCCCTCCTGACGTGTCCTACATCGCCTGCGATATCTTTGCCGATCAGATCGACTTCCTCAACCGCTTTTTCCACGTAATGGGCTACGCCGGCGCCGCCGTGCAGCGCAACGCCCTCGAGGACATGAGCACACCCGCAGCCGACATCGCCTTTGTCCTCAAAACCTTGCCCTGCCTCGATCAGATTGAAAGCGGCGCCGGCGAACGGCTCCTGCACCAGCTCGACGCCCCCATCCTGATCGTCTCCTTTCCCAACCACACCCTCGCCGGCCGCAAACAAGGAATGGCACAACACTACGCCGCCAATTTCGAAGCGCTCATCAAGGGAGCCGGATGGCAGGCCCAGTCGCTCACCTATCCCTCAGAGCAGGTCTACATCGTACGAAAAGATTGACACCTTTCTAGAGTGTCTCTCCGCGCCCCTTCGCGGCCCTTCGTGGATCAAAAGAAGGTGTCCTTCGTGCTCCTTCGCGGCCCTTCGTGGATAAAAAGAAGGTGTCCTTCGTGCTCCTTCGCGGCCCTTCGTGGATAAAAAGAAGGTTTTCTTCGTGCTCCTTCGTGGCCCTTCGTGGACAAAAAAAGATTTTCTCTGCGGCCCTTCGTGGATCAAAAAAGGTGTTCTCCTCCACCCTTCGTGGACACACCAAATTATGACCTTACAAATCTCAGTTCAAACAAACGTCAACGAGCCCTAAAACATAAGCTCACTCAACCACCGCGTACAAGTGGGGTTTACTAAAAACTGACCTTCCAATACAAGAAGCGGTCCGTCGCCGACGTGATCACAAATCCGACCTTCTGCAACACGCGCATCGACGCCACATTTCTGTTGGCCGTCTCCGCAATCACCGCATCGACACCATCCTCAGCAAGCGCCCACCGCACCATCTCCGCCACCGCGTCCGTGGCCAAACCTCGGTTGTGATAAAACGGATCGAAGCCGTAGCCGATCTCTACCGCGTTTTCACGGTCCGGAGCCCCCTTGAACGCCAGGCTGCCAATGATGCGCCGCTCCTCCTTCAACACCGCCACCCACTGGCAATGCCAGCGTGCATAATGCGGCCTGCGTCGCATCTGGCCGATGGCCCGCGACACGATCGGGCGCAACTCGTCCTCCAGGCGTTGACCGCTGGCGGCCAGCCCCAGCGCCTGCTCCAGCCGCGCAAAGCTATCCCGCTGCCAGCGCATCTGCTGCAGCGTCAGTGCGATGATCGTCAGTCGTTCGGTTTCCAGGCGCATCATTGTTGGTTCGTGTGATTCGGGTCTGCCGTCAGTACCAAGGAAGGGAGAACCACTCTTGCCAGGATCCATTGGCGGCCGCCCTCTGCGCTGTTGCCCTTTATGCAGAATCCTGAACAACCGGTCGGCTAGTCTTCGGACCATGGCCGCGCCTGTAGACAAGTAGTGTGCGCTTGAATTCGATCACAACCACCCCGTCCTGGTTGAAGCCTATGGTACGCACTGTGACGATCCCCTGGTGGGGGCGGCTCTGCGACGGCCGCAGTTGCAACACCTCGCTCTGGGCGTAAATCGTGTCGCCCTCAAAGACCGGCGCCGGCAGCCGCACCTCGTCCCAGCCCAGGTTGACCGCGTTCTGCGAAATGTCCGCAACCGACAGACCGGTCACCAGCGCAAGCGTAAAAGTCGAATCCACCAGCGGACGCCCCCACTCAGTCTGGCTGGCATAGTGGGCATCGAAATGGATCGGGTTCGGGTTCACCGTCAGCAGCGTAAACCACACATTGTCGGCCGCCAGCACCGTGCGCCCCAGCCGGTGTTCGAACAGGTCGCCCACGCTGAAATCTTCGTAATAGCGCCCCTGACCATCCCCTTGCGTGGACATCTCCGCCCCCTCCCAATGCAAATTCAATGTATTCCCAAGACTCGTCACACGCGCCGCACGCTGGGAACGGAAATCTAGTGAACTGCCGCGCCCGAGCAGGGTTACTGTCCCCTATCCCCTATCCCCTATCCACTGCAGTTCCTCCCACAACGCCATCCCGCTCCAACTGCTCGATCGCATCCACCCTATAGCCCAACTCCTCCAGCAGTGCCCGCGTATGGCCGCCTGCCGCCGGGATCGGGTCAAAGCGCGGCGGCCACGACTCGTTGGTCGTCGCCGGCTGCAGCGCCGGCAGCGGCCCCACCGGCGACTCCACCTCCGCCACCCGCCCACGCGCCAACAACTGCGGATGCTCCCAGAAATCCTCTACATCGCGCAGTTCGGCATTGGCGATCTGCGCCCTTTCCATGCGCGCCGCAACCTCCGCCGCCGTCAAGCCCGCGAAAACTGATTCGATCTCCTGCTGCAAAGCCGCACGGTTTTGCACGCGCAGCGTGTTGTCGGAGAAGCGAACATCCGTCGCTACCTCCGGTTTTCCCAGCACCGACGCGCAAAACTGCTCCCACTCCCGTTGATTCTGGATCGCGAACAGGATCGTGCGCCCGTCGCCGGTGGCGTAGGGCCCGTACGGAGCGATCGCCGCGTGGCTGGCGCCGGTGCGCGGCAGGCGGCCACCGCCCAACGCGTAATAGGCGGGGAAGCCCATCCATTCGCACAGGCCGTCAAACAGCGAGACATGCAGCACGCACCCCTCTTTCCCCCGCTCGCGCTGCAGCAGCGCCGCCAAAATGCTGCTGTACGCGTACATTCCGCCTGCAATATCGGCCACCGGAATGCCGCTCTTGGCCGCCTCCTCCTCGCTGCCAGTGACCGATACGACACCGGTCTCCGCCTGGATCAGCAGGTCGTACGCTTTCTTATCGCGGTACGGCCCGTCCGCGCCGTATCCGCTGACGTGGCACACGATCAAGTCGGGATAGCTGCCCCGCAGCCGCGCATCGTCGAAACCTAGCCGCTCAACCGCGCCCGGCGCCAGGTTCTGGACAAAGACATCCGCCCGCTCCAGCAAGCGAGCCAAAATCTCCTTGCCACCCGCCGCCTTCAAATCCAGCGTGATCGACTCCTTCGAGCGGTTGGCCCACGCAAAGTGGCTGCACAGACCCCCCGCCGCCGAATCATAATAGCGGGCGAAATCCCCTCCGCCCGGCCGCTCGACCTTAATCACCCGCGCGCCCAGGTCGGCCAGATGCCGCGTCGCCAACGGCGCCGCGATCGCCTGCTCCAACGAGACTACAGTGACATGGGACAGTGGCAGAGGCATCAGAAAGGAACGACCACCTATGCTTATGAAATACCAAATATGAAACAATCAGTACGAACGCGGCAGGCCCAGCACATGCTGCGCCAGATAAGACAGCACCAGGTTATTGGAGACCGGCGCGATCTGGTACAACTTGGCCTCGCGGAACTTGCGCTCCACATCGTGTTCTCTGGCAAAGCCGAAGCCGCCGTGCGTCTCCAGGCACACGTTGGCCGCCTCCCACGCCGCATCCGCCGCCAGCATCTTCGCCATGTTCGCCTCCGCGCCGCATGAGCTCCCGCTGTCAAAAAGCTGCGCCGCCTGCCAGCGCATCAGGTCGGCCGCCCGCAGATTCGCGTAGGCCTGGGCAATCGGGAACTGCACCCCCTGGTTCTGCCCGATCGGCCGGTCAAAAACAATGCGCTCGTTCGCGTACTCGACCGAACGCTCGATAAACCAGCCCCCGTCCCCCACCGACTCTGCCGCAATCAAAATGCGCTCCGCGTTCATGCCGTCCAATATATAGCGGAAGCCCTTGCCCTCCCCGCCAATCCGGTTGGCCGCCGGCACCCGCAGACCGTCGAAAAAAATCTCCGTCGTATGATGGTTAATCATCGTCTCAAGCGGCCGGATCGTCAACTCGCGCTCGTCGGCCCCACGCAGATCCACCAGGAAGAGCGACAGCCCCTCCGTGCGTTTCTCTACCTCCTCCAGCGCTGTCGTCCGCGCCAGCAACAGCATCAAATCCGAATACTCGGCCCGGCTCGTCCAGATCTTCTGGCCCGTGATCACATACTCGTCGCCGTCCCGTTCCGCCCGCGTCTGGATGCGCGTCGTATCCGACCCGGCCGTCGGCTCAGTTACACCAAATGCCTGCAGCCTCAGACGCCCCTCCGCCAGCGGCGGCAGCCACCGTTCCCGCTGCTCCGCCGAGCCGTGCCTTACCAGCGCCCCCATAATATACATCTGCGCGTGGCACACACCCGCGTTGCCCCCGCTGCGGTTCACCTCCTCCAGAATCACCGAAGCCTCCGCAATCGTCGCCCCCCCGCCCCCATACTCCTCCGGGATCAGCGCCGCCAAATAACCCGCCCCCGTCATCGCCTCCACAAACTCAACCGGATACCCCCGCTCCCCGTCCAGCCGCCGCCAATACTCCCCCCCAAACCGCGCACACAACCCCCGCACCCCGCGCCGCAGCTCGGAGTACTGACCTGTGTTGTCGATTTCAATCTGAGGTGGTGACATCGGTGTATGTTAGGTGCTGGATGGAGGCCGGACAAACGATATACTGCGAATGATGCACTGGTGAAGACACAATGACATCTCGACCAGCGTGAATGCCAAGTCAAAAACCGTCCGCGCAAATGGCAATCACTTGCATCGCAAGGAGAAGACAATGAGTTCACGTTCTTGTCATTGACTTAGCACTGAAGTAATATTGTAAACGAAAGGCGACTGTGTGGAAATGATATTGAAACGGTCTGTCAATCTTCTGAAAAAGGAGTGAACAGATGACAAAAAGCGATTTGAGAGTTCCTTCTTATCAGGAAGGTTCGCGGTTTCCCTGGGTCATTGAATTGGAGGCGCGCGATAAATATAGGTTGTGGCTCCGCTATTCAGACGGGACTGAAGGCGTAGTTGATTTGTCTGACATGGCCCATACCGAACTGTTTGCTGACTGGCAGAAACCAGGCATATTCGAACAGGTTGTAATCGGAGAATACGGCGAGATCTCTTGGACGGATGATGCAAGCCTATGCGCCGATTCCCTTTACCTCGACCTGACCAATCAGTAACTTAGTGAATTCGATTCGAATTAGCTGTCTATGCCAGAAATATGTCGTCTCTCCAGCCCGGAAACCGTTATTTCTATTTTTCCACGTGAGCACCACCAGCGCCCCCACTTTCATGCTTCCTGCCAAGGCAAGAAGATATCGATAAGCATTGCCGACTTGGAGATACTTGACGGATTTCTTCCCAACAACGCTTTGCGGCGTGTACTGCGGTGGGCGGAACTTCACAAGGAAGAGATCCAGGCTGCTTGGGATGCTGTGCAGTCGGGAAAAAGGCCTAAGAAGATCAGCAGCCAACTATAACAAGAATACGCAACTCATAAGACCACCTCGTCGCGCAGCCTACGCTGAATCTCGGAAGTTGAAGCCGTCTCGAAAAACAACTCCAATTCCTCCTTCAGACTGGCCCTCGCCTCGGACACAGTTGCTCCCGTCCTGGCGATATCCAGTCCTGGCCAGATAGCAACGCAGGCGTCCCCTTCACGTTTGATTATGGTTATAGATCGCCTGGTCATCGCTGTTTCAATCTTCTGTTCTTACCTATGTACGTAAGTGAGAAGACAGAACGGGACCTCAATTCTCGGTTCTCCACACGCGGGCGATAGAATCCTGTTTCTTCTTGAGACTTACGAATAGCTCGCGGTTGGCGCTGACAAGAGCTTGTTCGGTTTCGACACAGTTCTCGTGTAGGTGAGGCACAGGTTTCAGACTATGAGTCGGGCGTTTGTAGATCTGGATCAATTTCATTCGCTCTGGCGAAATCTCTCCTCGCACCAACTTCGTTTCCTAGCTCGCGCTTTGCAATCCCACGATTGGAGTATGCCGCAGCGTCATTTGGATTGAGTGCAATCGCCTTGTCGTAGTCCCCGATTGCCCCTTGAATGTTTCCTAACTCACTCTTCGCGTTTCCACGATTGAAGTAGGATTCGACGTGCTGTGGATTGATTTCAATCGCTCTGTCGTAGTCGGCGATGCCCCTTTGATAGTCACCTGAAGCACACTCCGCACTCCCGCGATTGTAGTATGTCCCGGCGAAATGTGGATCGAGTTCGATCGATTTGGCGAAGTCGGCAATTGCGCCCCGGTGGTCTCCTGACTTACCTTTTAGAGCCCCACGATTGTTGTATGTTTCCGCGATATTCGGATTGAGTTCAGTCGCCATGTCGAAGTCAGCAATTGCGCCCTCGTGGTCGCCTGAATCGTTCTTTGCAACACCACGATCGTTGTAAGCATCGTCGTAATGGGGATTGTGTTCAATCGCCTTGCCATAACGCGCTATCGCGTGTTGATACTCTCCTCGCTGATGGAATGCTATGCCAAGAAGATAATAATCCTCCGCCGAAAACTTATCGTATGGCTGATCGTGGCCATTGTGGCGGGCAAAGCCGGAGAGATCGTTGAAGAGCTTCGGTCCTCTTATACCAAATGTTCTTACCAATGCTACTGTAATGCTCCTTTTGAAGCTTGCGTTTATTGTGATTTCCTCGTAGTAGCTTTTTCCTATCTTCCCTTCTCCAAATACGAAAACTGATTGCTGTGCAACGATGCGACTGTTCAGGCCGCTTGGCTCCCATTTCCACAACTTGCCCTGATTCAGGAACTCACTGATCGGCCTATTCAAGTCCTCGTAGCGGATGGAAGAGAATCTGTCGATACTATCCGTCGCCAAAGCGATAACCTTGCCTATTTTGCGTTCTTCCTCCTGACATGCAAACCAAAGAGCAATCAGGGCACTGGTGGTGAAATCAATCAGGCAGGTCGCCGCGCCATAATGTTGCAGTTCTGCAAGGAGTTCCAGATCGGTAAGACTCCTGCCCTGGTGTTCCCGAAAACCTTGCAAACTAGCCTCATCCAATAGACGGTAAACATAGTTCTGGAAAGCAATCGCAGGAAGTGTCTCCGACGACATTGCTTCAGAGTTTCTTATTCTACGATACGCGGATGATTCCACCTCCCAGTCTGCGTTAGCCAGACCGCGAAAAAGTACCAAACTGCCCTGCAACTCCTTGGTCCATGCAATGTATTCTTCAACAGTCTTGATAGGTCAGCCATTTGCTTTCCCTGTAGATCCAGTTTCAGCCTTGTCCTTCTCCCGGAGCTGCGAGATGGTCGCCTGAGTCTTTCTCTCAGTGCTTTGGATCAACTTACGGTTAGCGCTAGGAGCGACCTCAACTGTTCAGCTGGTAGAATTGGTCTTGTGCGGTATTCCTGGATTAGCAGAATTCTTGTGTCTATTGAATATCCGTTTATAGTCTAAACTCTCCGCCCCGAAGTTGATCAAGAGACCGACATCAAATCCATAAGCCACTACATAATTTCTGGCCTGCACAATATGAACGTTCTCCAACTCAATCAAGGCCTTTAACTCAACCACAACTCGATTATCCACAACAAAATCGGCCCTTCTCGATCCCACGGAATAACCATCGTAAAATATCTGTATGTCCACCTCCCGACCGAAAGACAAGCCAGCCCGACTCAACTCAATCGCAAGGCATCTCTGGTAAATTACCTCTTGAAACCCGCACCCAATCGTATTATGCACCTTCATCGCGCAACCGATAATCTTATAAGTCAAATCATCCTTAATCATCCTGCCAATCCTTCCATCCTATCTTCTCCTTAATCCCGTGCGCGACCCCCATCCCGAAAATCCCCAAAAAAATCCTGCAAATCCTGCTTCAGACAACGCCTACCGCAACCACCCACGGCCACGTCCCAGCCTGCCCATCCGCTCCTCCAGAGCGCGCCCTAATCCCAAAAATCCCCAAGAAATCCCGCAAATCCTGCTTCAGACAGCGCCTACCGCAACCACCCACGGCCACGTCCCACCCTGCCCACCCACTCCTCCAGAGCGCGCCCTAATCCCGAAAATCCCCAAAAAATCCCGCAAATCCTGCTTCAGACAACGAACGCCGCAACTACCCACGCCCACGTCCCACCCCGGCCACCCGCTCCTCCAGAGCGCGCCCTAATCCCAAAAATCCCCAAGAAATCCCGCAAATCCTGCTTCAGACAGCGCCTACCGCAACCACCCACGGCCACGTCCCACCCTGCCCATCCGCTCCTCCAGAGCGCGCCCTAATCCCGAAAATCCCCAAAAAATCCCACAAATCCTGCTTCAGACAACGCCTACCGCAACCACCCACGGCCACGTCCCACCCTGCCCATCCGCTCCTCCAGAGCGCGCCCTAATCCCGAAAATCCCCAAGAATCCCGCAAATCCTGCTCACAAATCCCGCTTCACCCACCCCGCGGCAACAAATGCTTCTGCACCTTCCCCATCGCATTGCGCGGCAACTCCTCCACAAAACGGACCCTCCGCGGCAGCTTGTACGAAGCCAACTGCCCCCGGCAGTACCGCTCCAACACCGCCTCGTCGATCGCTTCGCTGCACACCAGAAAAGCCACCGGCGCCTCGCCCCACTCCGCATGAGCCTCACCGACAACCGCCGCCTCTTCAATGCCGGGGAAAGTCGTCAACATCTCCTCCACCTCGCGCGGATAAATGTTCAGCCCGCCCGAAATGATCAACTCGTGCCTACGCCCCAGCAGCGTCACATAGCCCGTCTGCGTATCCATGCGCGCCAGATCGCCCGTCAGAAACCAGCGATTTCCCAGCTCATCCTGCACAAAGCTCTCGGACGTCTTCTGCGGCGCCCGCCAGTATTCATCGAATACATTGCTCCCCCGCAGCAGCAACTCCCCCTCCTCGCCCGCCGGCAGTTCCAGCCCCGCCGCGTCCACAATCCGCGCGAACACACCGGGCAACGGCGTGCCAACCGTTCCCGCAATGCGCGGCCCCGCATACGGATTGCTGAAATTCATACCCGTCTCCGTCATCCCATAGCGTTCAAGGATGCGTTGACCCGTCAGCCGTTCAAACTCATTGTGTATCTCGGCCGGCAAGGGAGCGCTGCCGGAGCAGAATAACCGTACCGCCGGAAAGTCGGGCCGCTTCTCAGCCTGTGCCAGCAGATCAACCAACCGCGTGTACATCGTCGGTACCCCGAAAAACAGCGTAGCCCCGCCGCTCGAAAGCGTATCAACCGTCTCCGTCGCATCGAATCCCGTGCGCAAGCGGACCGTGGCCCCCATCGCCAGCGCGCAGTGCAGCCCCACCACCAGCCCGTGCGTATGAAAAAGCGGCAGCGGCAGCAACAGAATGTCGTCCGGCTGCCACGCCCACGCGCACAGCAGGCCGGTCACCGTGGCCAGCACATGGTTATGGCTCAGCACCGCCCCTTTACTGGCCCCGGTCGTGCCGCTTGTGTACATGATCATGGCCGGGTCCTCGCCACGCGCCGGCGCAACCGCCGCCTCGCCCCTTCCTCCGGTGTCAGCGTCATCCAGCCAGCTGTCCACCCGGTCGACCGACAGCACCTTCAATCCTGGCCCGATTTCAACCCCGACAATTTCATCCAGCACCGGCCTCTGGGCCTCTTCGATGATCAGCAACGCCGGCTCTGCATCGTTCAATATATGGCTGAGTTCGCGGCGGCGGTAACGCAGATTGATCGGCACCATCACCGCGCCCGCCTCCAGCGTCGCCAGGTAGGCGATGACGAACTCCGGTCGGTTGCACAAATAGAGCGCGACGCGATCCCCCTTCCGCACGCCCATTCGCACAAAGGCCGCCGCCCATTCCTGCGCCTGCCGCTGCAGCTCCGCGAAAGTCATCCGCTGCGGAGCAAGCGTCCCGCGCGAATCCATGAATTCAACTGCCGTCTTGTCCGGTTGACGTTCGCGGCCAATCGCAAACAAAGTTAAGAGGTTCATTGCGCCCTACCTCTGTTAAATGCGGTCTGTTTTTCCCCGCCATTATAGATTCTTGCCGAAGATACGCAACCTTGCAAGCGAAAACAGATTCCTCTCAATTTATCGAGCCATTGCAGTCTGGCCTTTCCCCGACGCAAAAAAAGATTCGCTAAACAGGCATCGGTCGGCCGCAATAATCCCGAAAATCCCCAATAATCCTGAAAATCCTGCTCACAAATCCTGCTTCAGACAACGCCCACCGCAACCACCCACAGCCACGCCCCATCCCAACAAACCGCTCCTCCAGAGCGCGCCCTAATCCCGAAAATCCCCAATAATCCTGAAAATCCTGCTCACAAATCCTGATTCAGACAACGTCAACAAAAACAGCCGTCGCCCAAGCTGGGGCCACGGCTGCAGGCTCGATGTGCGGGCCCGTCTGGCCTGCCCTCGACGACTATACTTTTAGATTGTTACTTCTTTGGGGTTCTAGCGGGGCAAGCGGGCTGACGCCGGCACAGGCGCGCCGACTTTCGGCCTGCCCGGCACCTCATGGCAACTGCGGCAACGGGCCTCGTAACTTTCGCTGCCGCCCACGAGGATGACCGGTTCGTCGTAGCGCGCCGGTTCGCCGTCGATCAACCGTTGCGTGCGCGTGGCCGACGCGCCGCAGCGTACGCAGATGGCGTGCAGCTTGTCTACCCGTTCAGAAAGCGCCATCAGCAGCGGGATCGGGCCGAACGGTTCGCCGCGGAAATCCTGATCCAAGCCGGCCGCAATCACCTGCATCCCTCGGTCGGCCAGCTCCTGGCAGACGCCGGCGATGGCGCGATCAAAGAACTGCACCTCGTCGATCGCGACTACCTCCGTCTCCGGTTTCACCCAATCGAACAGAGAGACGGCCTCCTCCAGGATGACGGCATCACCGCGCGACATGCCATTGTGCGATGCCACCTGTTCACGTCCGTAGCGATTGTCGATGTGCGGTTTGAAAAGCTGAATGCGGCGGCGGGCAATCTCTGACCGGCGTACCCGGCGCAGCAACTCTTCCGTCTTGCCGCTGAACATCGAACCGCAAATCAGTTCGATCCATCCGCCGCCGGATTGAAAGTGCATTCCGTCGTTCGCTCGCGCTTCCGGCTACGCTGCCTCTTCGGCTGCCTCTTCGGCCTCCGCTTCGGTTGCCTCTTCGGCTTCCTCTTCCAGATCGTACCTCGACATCACCTCGGCCATGGCCTCTTCCGGGTCGTCACCGCGCGCCCGCGCCCGCCGCCCCGCCACATCGGCCTCCTCGCGCGCCTGCGATTCGATCTGTTGGCGGGCCGCCGCGCTCTGCCGCGACTCCAGCCGTTTTACAAACCGCTCCACCCGGCCGACCGAATCGATAATACGCTGTTCACCGGTATAGAAGGGATGGCACGCGCTACAAATATTGACGTTTATCTCCGCCTTGGTGCTGCCGGTCACCCAACTATTCCCGCAAGAGCAGTTGACCTTGGCCACGGAGTTATATTCAGGATGAATCTCTTGCTTCATGTCTCTATACCTTCCCCAACGCCAGCTTCTCTTCTGTCGTGTAGACGCTGACCTTTTTGCGATTCTTCTTGGCCCATTCGAAGGTTACATATCCGTCCTGCATGGCAAAGAGCGTGTCGTCCTTGCCCTGGCCAACATTCGTGCCGGGGAAAATCGGCGTACCCCGCTGGCGAATTATTATGTTGCCACACCTCACAAACTCGCCGCCATATTTCTTGACGCCCAGTCGCTGGCCGTTCGAATCCCGGTTGTTGCGGCTGGAACCGCCACCCTTTTTGTGTGCCATTGTCGTTACTCCTCTTCCTTCTTGTCTTCGCCGGCGTCGTCAGCATCAGCGTCGTCGCCAGTTTTTTCGCCTCTCCCCATCAACCCTTTGAGGTTTTTCGCAACAGCATCCACAGCGTCGCTTGCCGTGTCACCAACGGCCTCTACCGCGTCGCCTGCCGCGTCGCTAACAGCCTCCACCGCGTCGCCTGCTACGTCACTAACTGCCTCCACAGCATCGCCTGCCATATCACCGACAGCCTCCGCCGCGTCGCCAACCTTGTCACTGACAGCCTCCAGAGCGTCGCCGGCACTGTCGCTGACAGCTTCCACCGCGTCACCTGCTTTGGCAACGGTCTCCTTGACCACGTCCATTGCACTGTCTACCGTGTCGGCCTCTTCTTCCGTGGCCACCTCTACGACAGAGTCAGTTTCCGCGACCACTGCAACGGCAGCCTCGGCTTCGACCTCCTCGACGACCGGTTCCGCTACCTCAGCAACCGGCTCGGGCGCCGCCGCCTTCTCCTCTTTCACATATTCGTAACCCTCACCGCTGATCTTGAGGATCTGCAAGCGGGTCAGATACTGGCGGTGCCCGCGGCGGACGCGTATACGTTTCTTCGGGCGATAGCGGAAGACCAGAATCTTCTCGCCGCGGTGCTGGCCCGTAATCCTGGCCGTGACCGACGCGCCTTCCACATTCGGCTGGCCGATCTGGATCCCTTCATCGCCGGCAACCAACAACACATCATCCAGAACAATACTCTCGCCGACATTGCCGGCCAGCTTTTCAACTTCAAGATTATCGCCGGGGCCAACTCTGTACTGTTTGCCTCCGGTACGAACGACTGCGTACATCTTCTTCTCTCCTTTAACCGCGTCCGGAAACCATCTACTCGGTATCTCCGGCACTTCGGATGGCGGCTTGCGGGCGTACTGCTACACGCGCCCCTCGAATGGGATGCGCCACGCGCCGCAATTTGGACGACATATGGGTTGGCATCTCTGAAGGAAATGCTACCCAAAAATTAGGGCAGCAAAGCCGATGGCTGGCTACCCACACAAAGAAAAAGTATAGGCCAAAAGGGGAGATCGGGCAAATCTGAACCGGGATTTGTGCGCACAAACTGTTTGAAGCCGAAATTCATCCTTTGAAACTGCCTGAATGTGCAAAAAAATTGAAAAAAAGTAACCACTCAGCCTCAGTCAATTCACGACCCAGAGTGAGTCCAGCGCAGGTGTTTCTCACTCCTCACTCCTCTTCACTCTCTCCTCGCTTTTAGGCGCCCTCCGGCGGCTCCGGCCCGCTACGGCGTGCCTGCGCACCCTTCGCCGCTAAGGCGGCTCAGGGCTGGCGGTCGCCGCTCCGCAGGCGCCGCCAGTGGCTGTCGCCCATCTGGGCGGTCGGGCCTTCGGCCCTCCCTTGTGCGGGGGGACTCCCCCCGCAACGCCCCCCTGAAAGCACCCTGAAAACCCGCCCCGCAGCCAATATCCCATCATCGCCGCAAGACGACTGCTGTCAACCACAAAAGGTGTTCTTAGCGGCCCTTCGTGGCCCTTCGTGGATCAAAAAGGTTTTCTCCGCGCCCCTTCATGGATAGACCAAATTATGAACAGATTCTATCCGTCCTTGGACAGAGTTCGTAGTTCGCGCCCGTTTCGTGTCATACTTCCCCAAAAATAACTTCGGGTATCCGGGGTCAGTGCTGTGACCACCCCGGCGGCAACAATTGGAGGGCATCTGTGTCGAAGATCATCGTTATCGGCTCCGGGTTCGGCGGTCTGAGCGCCGCCGCGCGCCTCGCCGCCCGCGGCCACCAGGTCGAACTGTTCGAAAAACGCGACAAGCTGGGCGGCCGCGCCTACGTCTACGACATTGACGGCTACAAATTTGACGGCGGCCCCACCGTCATCACCGCCCCGTGGATCTTCGACGAAATCTGGCAGGCTGCCGGCCGCCGCCGCCAGGACTACTTCCAACTCGTTCCCTGCAACCCCTTCTACCGCATCTTCGATCACCAACGCCGTCCCTTCGACGTCAGCGCCGACCACGACGCGATCCTGCGCCAGATAAAAGAGCGCAGCCCCAACGATGTCGAGGGATATGAAAAGTTCATCGCCAGCTCCAAAGAGATTTTCGAAACAGGGATGGCGCTGATCGACAAACCCTTTCTCAACCTCGCCGATATGCTCAGCGTTGTGCCCGACCTGATCCGCCTGCAAAGCTACCGCAGCGTCTACGGCTACGTCTCAAAGTTCTTCCAAGACGACTTCCTACGCTGCTGCTTCTCCTTCCAGCCCCTTCTCATCGGTGGCAACCCCCTCAGCGCCGCCAGTCTCTACGTCCTGATCCACTATTTGGAGCGGGAATGGGGCATCCACTACGCTATCGGCGGGACCGGCGCCATCATCGCCGCCTTCAAACGCCTCCTGCAAGAGCTTGGCGCAAAAATCCACCTCAACGCCGAGGTGGATCGCATCCTAATCGAGCAGCGCCGCGCGCACGGCGTCCGTCTCAAAGACGGCTCCATCTGGAAGGCCGACGCCGTCGTCTCCAACGCCGACGCCGCCTGGACCTACCTCAACTTGATCCCCGCACGCCAGCGGCCCCGCAACAGCGACCGGCGCATCAAAAGCAAGAACTACTCCATGTCTCTGTTCGTCATCTACTTCGGCACCAAACGTCAATACAGAGATGTCGGCCTGGCCCACCATAACATCATGATGCACCCGGACTACACCGGGCTGCTGCGCGACATCTTCCGCAACAAGAATCTGCCCCGGAATTTCTCACTCTATCTGCATATGCCGACCCTGACCGACCCATCACTTGCGCCGGCTGGCGGAGAAGCCTTTTACGTCCTCTCCCCCGTGCCCCACCTGGGCGCCGACATCGACTGGGAACAGCAGGCTGGGCCCTATCGCGATGCGATTATGCAGTTCCTCGAGCAAAACTACCTTCCGGACCTGCAAGCCAATATTGTGGCCGAACACCGCATCGATCCGCGTCACTTTGCCGGAACCCTCAACAGCTATCTCGGCTCCGCCTTCTCCATCCAGCCCACCCTCACCCAGAGTGCCTGGTTCCGCCCCCACAACCGCTCGGAAGATGTCGACAACCTCTACTTCGTCGGCGCCGGCACCCACCCTGGCGCCGGTGTCCCAGGCGTCGTCTCCTCGGCAAAGATCGTCGACAGCCTCATCGGCGATCCCGCCGCCGCCCGCGCCCCTTCATTGTCTACGCCTGTTGTGTCCACTCGTAAAGCCCCTTCCGCGCCAGCCGAAAGTCCGCCGGCGGGCGGCTGATCGACGTCGCCCCGGCCGAATCTACCTCTATAATGCGGGCCGATACCGGCTCATACGCCGCCCGCGGCGCAACCGACCCCTTTGCTACGAATATCCCGTGCTGCTCAGGTATGATCCCGACCGACTGCAACTGATTGAAACTCATCGGCGGCGTACGCAGGCTGTCCAACACCAGCAAACCCCCGCGAGTTTCCATCACCGCCGTCAATCCCTGATTCCAATCGCGCCCTCCCCCGTGTCGGCGTTCAGTTTCGATGAATTTGCCATCGTGGAGCGTTCGCACCGTCCCCGTCACAGTCAACGTCGGGCCGTGCTGGTCGTCCACTTTTCCTCCCACCGGCAGCGTCAACTGCGCGCCGATGCCCGCCGCCGCGCAGGCCGCCACCGCCTCCGGATCGTACAGCGCCATCACCCAGCCGCTCGCCCCCTGCCGCAGCAACTCCTCCAAAACAACTGTAGCATCCCCCGCGCTGCCGCCGCCGATATTGTCGCCCATCTCCATCATGGACACCGGCTTCTCCTCGCTCGCCATCGCCATCCGCACCGCCGCCGCCGGCCCCGGAACCTTCGGCAGCAGCTCGTCCCGCATCGACCACATCAGGTCGGCTAACCTTTGCGCCTCGCGCTCCGCCAGCGCCGCATCCCCGTCGGCCACCACCACGATACACGGCCCCATCCACGGCACATCCGCATACTGGTAGCCGGCAGCCACACTCGTCGCCAGAATCCCCGGCTGCCGCTCCAGCTCGATCGCCGCCTCCATCACCGGTTTCATCGGCCTCATGTTCGTGTTGTGAAAAGCAATGTTGTAGACCAGTTCCGGTTTGGCGATACTTGCCGTCGGTCGCACCTCGCCGCGCACCGTGCGCATCAGCAGCTCCGCCGCCTGCAACCCCCGCTCCCGCTGATCGATGTGCGGGCACGTCTTGTAGATGATCAGCGCAGTGGCATCCTCCACCAGCTGCGGCGGCACATTGCCGTGGTAGTCGTGCGTCACGAACAACGGAAAGTCCGGTCCGACAAGTGCCCGCACCCGGCGCGTCGTCTCGCCGTCCCCCTGCGGATATCCCTCCGCCACCATCGCCCCGTGCAGACCCAACAACAGCCCGTCCAGCGGCATCGCGCCGTCGATCAACCCCAGCAACTCGTCCATAAGGGCCTCATAGGCATCCGCCTCCACCGCCCCCGCCGGCGTAGCCACCGCCCCCATCAGCGGCACCATCTCGTAACCGTACTCCTCCGCGCCGGCAATGAAACCGCCCACCTCATGGAACGTCGATCGGTAGTGTTCGACAAGCTCCGGCCCCCGCACGAAGCGAAAGTCCGACAACGTCGTCGGAAAGGACGCAAATGTATTGGACTCGTGATTCAGAGAAGCGATTCCGATGCGCATGGCTGGATTCCTTTTTGGAGTGCAAGTTTGCCCAGTGGCGGATCACCAGTATAATCAATCACGGAGAGATACTCCTTGATTGCGGTCATTATCTGTCTGGAATGCCTGATCTGCAACCCGGCCTCAAACGCCGCCAGCGTACAGCCGCTTCCATATTGACCCAGGGACGTCTCCGGCCTGTTGCGCTCGGACGGTACCAATGATTGTGAACCCCCAGGGCGCCCCATTTATAGAGCCCTGAACAAAGAACCTTCACAGGAGGATAGTATGGCTTTCACCCTCGAACTCGGCGATAAGGCGCTTGACTTCAAGCTCATCGCCACAGACAGCGAGATCTACACTCTAGGTTGCTTTGATGACGCCGAAACGCTGGTCGTCTTCTTCACTTGCAACCACTGCCCCTACGTCATCGGCTCCGACGAGGCGACGCGCGCCACCGCCGACAAGTACGCCTCCAAGGGCGTTAAGTTCGTCGGCATCAACTCCAACAGCGTCCACGTCAACGCCGAAGACGATTTCCGTAACATGGTCGAACGCATGGCCGAGCATAAGTTCCCCTGGGCCTACCTGCGCGACGAAACGCAGGAAGTGGCCAAAGCCTACGGCGCGCTCCGTACGCCCCATTTCTATGTGTTCAACAAGAACCGTGAACTGGTCTACACCGGGCGCGGCGTCGACAGCCCCCGTGACGCCAGCCAGGCGACCATCAACGACATCGACCGCGCCCTGGCCGAGCACACCTCCGGCCTGCCTGTCAGCGTCAAGTTGACAAATCCCATCGGCTGCAACGTCAAGTGGGCCGGCGAGGATGCACACTGGATGCCCGCCGACGCCTGCGATCTGGTCCTGCCGCAACCGGCCTAGAACTGCACGCGCTCCTGTTCGAAAGGGGCTCGAGAACTTACTAGCGCGTGGCGCGCACGCTCTCCACAGATGCGCGCCGCGCGCGACCCCACTTCTATCCTCTCTTCACAAACGAACAGGTGGTACGCCATGCCCTCCTACTCTGAACTCGACATCACGCCTGTTATCAACGCCAACGCGACCCTCACCCGGCTCGGCGGCTCCCTAATGCCGCCCGAAGTGCTGGAGGCAATGATGGAGGCGGCCAAGTTTTTCATTGACCTGCCGGAATTGCAGCGGCGCGTCGGCAACCGTATCGCCCTCCTCACCCAGAACGAGGCCTGCTACGTCAGTTCGGGCGCGGCCGGGGGGATCGTCGTCGCCATTGCCGCCTGCGTCGCCGGCACCGACATGGATGCCATCCACCGTCTGCCTGACCTCACCGGCCTCAAGAACGAGGTAGTCGTCCACAAATCGCACCGCAACGGCTACGACCATGCCGTCCGCCAGGTCGGCGTCAAGCTGGTGGAGATCGGCTATGCCGACGGTGCATTCGACTGGCAACTGGAAGCGGCCATCAACGCCAACACCGCCGCCGTCATCTGGTTCCAGGGCAATATGGGCGGCCCCAACGACGTCCCATTGGACAGAATGATCGACATCGCCCACGCGCACGGTGTGCCCGTACTCGTGGACGCCGCCGCCCAGCTTCCCCCTGTCGAAAACCTGTGGAAGTTCACCCAGATGGGCGCCGACGCCGCCATCTTCAGCGGTGGTAAAGACCTGCGCGGTCCCCAGTCTTCCGGCCTCGTGCTGGGCAGGCAGTGGCTTGTTGACGCCTGCGCTCTCAACGGCCCTCCCAACCACAGCATCGGCCGCCCCATGAAAGTAGGCAAGGAAGAGATGCTCGGCCTGCTGGCCGCGGTCGGGCGCTATCTGGACCTCGATCACGAAGGGCGCGCCTCGCAGATGGAAGAGATCGTCACCGGCTGGTGCAGCGAACTGAACCGGCTGGACGGTGTTCAAGCCGTTCGCGCCTTTCCCAGCGAAGCCAGCCAGCCATTGCCCCGCGCCCAGGTCCACATCGACCCCGCCGCCGTCGGCCGCAGCCGCGACCAGATCGTGCAAGGCCTGCTCGACCGCCGCCCGGCCGTCTCCGTCGCCCCCGGCCCAGCCGATTCGCTCTACCTCAACCCGTCAACCCTCGAAGACGGCGAAGAAGAAATCGTCCTCACCCGCCTCGTAGAAGAGATTCGGGGTTGAGGCAACGGGGCGGCCATATCGTCGCTGCCTAATCGCCATAACCGTAGAATGAGCTACGCAAAGTGCATCTCCAATAGGCCGTACTTGAACCCTCCCGATCAATCGGAGCAGGAAGGGCCCTTGTTCGGTCTGACGGTCGGGAAAGTGTACAAAGTCATCACCGACCCCATCGCCGAACAGCACGGCAAGATCCGCATCATTGACGAGAGTTATGGCGAATCCGGAAGCGAAAATGGCTACCTCTATCCCGCCCGTTACTTTGAACCGTTTCTTCCGACTGAATACCCCAGTCGGAGTTCGCTAACGATCTATCTGGATGAATACCTCAAAGGCGTGCTCCATGCCGAAGCTATCGCCTCCGACAAATCGGTCTCGGCGCTAATGCGTGAATGGGTGTCAGAACGGCTAGATCTGCCCGGACCAGGTTAATTCGAAACAAGCTGAAGGAGAATAAAGCCCGCTACCGACTGGCTAGACTGTCAGCGCCTGATATATGCGGAAATCCTTCGCCGTGACTCAAACGTGTCGAATTCGAAGCCGATAGACAAGTGCGAATTTCAGTAACGGGCTTGAGCTTCAGTTCTGTTTGCAATCCATCCAGGGCAATTGCATCAAAGTGGGACAAACCCACGTGAGGCTGCCTGAATCGGGTAGGGCCGCCCCTTGTGGGCGCCCTTCTCAGGGCATAACGCCGAGAACTGTGCAGATCGTAGTGCGCTATCGCAAATTCCATACGTCTTTGGCGACTGGAGGCCGGTTTCTTGGCCGAAAAAAGAAGGCAGGGGCACCCCTTGTGGGTGCCCTCCCCCCCTTGTGGGTGCCCTTCGTCGGCTATTTTGGCGTCCGAATTGAGATGCGTTTGGCCGGGCAATCCATCCCGTTCCCTTGACACGACAAAATGAGCGATAAGAATCGGGCATATGTTTCAATGGAATCCGCTCACGACGCCAATCCGTTCCCCGAAGGTCAGCCAAATGAATGAGGAGAAAAAATGGCTGCCATAAAGCACATCGCAGGACTGGTCCTGGCATTCATTCTTGGTATGTCAATCATGATCCTCTTCTACGAGCTTTCCAGCCAACCGAATCCCTCGACTCCCCGCAATGCAGAAGAATCCCTCTCCCTCTATGATTACGCCCAGATCATCTGCATAGAAGACTCTCCAATATGGAGACTGCAAGAAATTCGTGCTGACGGATGGGAAGACTTGGAGCGCAACTACACCAGAACCTACGCCCGAATGTCTCAAATCGTTCCTCCACCTTCCATGAAGAATTACCACGAAGCTCTGCTTGAGATGAACTCCATTCTCCGACATCAAACAGAACAGTACCGCAAGGAAGAAGCTAGTTTCGATACAGGGATTGATCAGTTTCTTCACCTCACGCACACAATGGTTTCTTTCCTTGAAGAAGAAACGAAGAAGGTCCCAACAGTAGATCGGCTATGGTTGGCTGCATACGGGTGTTAGGAGAGTACGTGGCTTGCTAGACGGGTTGAAAACTTTCGCGCGGACAAAGAGATTCCTCAAAAAACACCACTCCCCCTTTGGGGATCAAGATCTTTCCCCACGATCAGGGCAATTGCATCAAAGTGGGACAAACCCACGTGAGGCTGCCTGAATCAGGCAGGGGCGCCCCTTGTGGGTGCCCTCCCCAAGGCATAACGCCTGGAGAAGACAATTGGTAGGGGCGCCCCTTGTGGGTGCCCTCCCCAGGGCATAACGCCTGGAGAAGACAATTGGTAGGGGCGCCCCTTGTGGGTGCCCTCCCCAGGGCATAACGCCTGGAGAAGACAATTGGTAGGGGCGCCCCTTGTGGGTGCCCTCCCCAGGGCATAACGCCTGGAGAAGACAATTGGTAGGGGAGCCCCTTGTGGGCGCCCTCCCCAGGGCAAAACGCCGAGAGAAGACAATTGGTAGGGGCGCCCCTTGTGGGGGCCCTCCCCAGGGCATAACGCCTGGAACTGTGCAGATCGTAGTACGCTATCGCAAATTCCATACGTCTTTGGCGACTAGAGGCCGGTTTCTTGGCCGAAAAATGAAGGTAGGGGCACCCCTTGTGGGTGCCCTCCCCCCCTGTGGGTGCCCTTCGTCTGCTATTTTGGCGTCCGAATTAAGATGCGTTTGCCCTGTCCCCACGATTCCCTTTGTGGAAATTCCAATCTATGCCACAGTTAGCTAATATCGGCTGATATTAGCTAAAGGAGCAGTGACTATGAAGATTGCAACCATCAGTGCCACCGAGGCCAAGAATCGCTTCGGCGACATGATCCGTCGAGCCTACCGCGGCCAAGAGCACATAATCGTCGAACGGGGAGGAATCCCTGTAGTTGCAATTTTGCCCATCAGCGACTATGAGCAGTTCTTGACAAAAGAGCAACCAGACGCAATCGAGACAGTAGGAGCTGATATATCGACCGCAAGCGCTCAAAATCAAGCAGGTAATCGTCTGATGGCGTTCCTCGACGAAATGCTCGCGCAGATGCCTGAAATTCCTGACCAGCAGGTCCAAGAAGATATAGAAGAAGCAACTGCTGCTGTACGTGCTGGATAGCCGTGAGGATCGTCTTGGATACGAATGTATGGGTTAGTGCCTTGATCTCCCCCGCGGGCAAGCCAGCTGTCCTAATGCGTAAACTTGAAGATCATATCTTGATCACCTCGGTGGACATGCTGGAGGAAGTGCAGAGGGTATTGCGGTACAAACGCATAGCAGACCGCTACAACGTATCGCCAGGGATGGCAAAAGAATACGTAGAAAACATAAGGGCAAGTGCGGTGCTTGTTGCCGCAGACCCGCCCGATACTCCAATTTTAGAAGCCGACCCGTCTGACGACATGTTTCTTGTATGCGCCTCCAACGGACGGGCGGACTGTATCGTTTCTGGTAACCACCACCTGCAACGCCTCGCTGTCTATCAAGGCATCCCAATAGTGTCCTCGGCGACATTATTGGCATTTTTCAATTCTGATTCGACAGAAAAAAATGAATCCCAACAAGGGGACTGAAACGTCGTTTTTCGCATAGTTAAATTGCGTGTAGATCCCCGCGAGCAGATCCCAGCCACTCACTTGTCCCACCCCTATGTCCCACTTTTCAACCCAAAATGAACAATTCGATATAAGGGCATTGAAGCGAAACGTGATAAAATCCCCACTGTTCGCCGCAACTCAGGCACCGCATTCAAGGCCACTCGCCAGGAGCATCCGATGACCGCCACCGCCAAAATCACCGACGTCGAACGCATCCTCCTCGTCGTGCCCATGGTCGACCGCGTGCGCCGCGAGATGGAGCGCGCAAACATCCACCGCTGGTCCGAGTCCGAAATCATTCGCCTCACCCTCGACGACGGCACCGTCGCCTACGGCGAAACCATCCAGAACTACACCTGGGGCCGCGTGCCCGACACCGATCGCGTCATCGGTCGCTCACCCTTCGACTGTATGTGGGATGACTCACTCGGCGCCGGCCTGCAGATGGCGCTCTTCGACGCCGCCGGCAAAATCGCGGGCGTCCCTGTCTACCGCCTCCTCGGGCGCAAAGTGCGCGACTGGTGCCCCGTTTCCTTCTGGGACCACGACATGGGCCCGGCGGCCTACGAACAGGAAGCCAGAATCGCCGTCGAACTGGGATTCACCTCCATCAAAATCAAGACCCGCCCCTGGCAAGATGTCTACGAGACCGTCAAGCGTATCAGCGACGCCACGCCCGCCTGGTTCCACATCGACTGCGACTGGAACGACTTCCTGCTCGACGTATCCACCGCCGTTCCCGTCCTGCGCGAACTAGAAACCGACTTCCCCAAAATCTCGATCTGGGAGGGACCCATCAAAGCCGATGATGTCGCCGGCAACCGCCTCCTGCGTGAAAAGGTGCGCACGCCCATCGCGCACCACTACGGCGGCGTGCCCGGCTCCGTCGCCATCCAGCAAGGCTACTGCGACGGTTTCGTCGTCGCCGGGGGCGTTACCAACGTGCTGCAGGCTGCCATCTCCGCCGCCACCGCCAACATGCCCTTCTTCCTGCAGATGGTCGGCACCGGCATCACCACCACCATGGCCCTGCATCTGGGTGCCGTACTCAGCCATGCCCAGTGGCCCGCCATCAACTGCCATGAACTCTACCAGCACAACCTGCTCGACCAGCGCATCCCCGTCGTCGGCGGCTACGCCCAGACCCCCGAAGCGCCCGGGCTGGGCATCACTCTCGACCAAGATGCCCTCGACACCTATCGCGTCGATGTCGCCGATTTCAGCCTGCCCCGCCGCCTGATCCGCTACAGCCGCGCCAACGGCGTGCGCGTCTACTTCGCCGACTCCAGCTGGAGCCAAGGCTCCCGCATGTGGGACTACTGGCGCACCGCCAACCAGCCCATCTACGAGCGCGGCGTACAAACGGCATATCTCGACGACGACGGCAGCGCCGACTTCGCCGACCTCTACCGGCGCGCCCAGGATGCGCCCGTGATGGCGCCGGCAACATAACGCATACGACCAACGCTGTTCCCATCTATCCGAATCACAGCCGCGCCGCATAACGCCGTGCGGGAACAATCCACAGGAGTAAGACGTGTCTTATCTGGCAAAACTGAAGGAAATGGGTTACGAACTCGAGAAGATCGACCTCGACGGCGGCCGCTTGATGGCCGCAGTGCGCTCCGGCGACCATGTCTACGTCTCCGGGCAGGTCTCCCGCTTTGGCGATGAGGAAATCATGGGCAAGGTCGGGCAGGACCTGACAACCGAACAGGGCTACCGCGCCGCGCAGCTCTGCGCGCTCGGCATCCTCCAGGCCGTCCACTCTATCGCCGGGCTGGACAACGTCCGCCAGGTCGTCAAGGTCTTCGGCATGGTCAACGTCGGCCCGGGCTTCAACGATACACCCTCGGTCATCCACGGCTGCAGTGAACTGTTCATCGAACTCTTCGGCGACGCCGGGCGCCATGCCCGCAGCGCCATCGGCCTCACCGTGCCCGCGAACTGGGCCGTCGAGATCGAAGCCATCATCGCCGTGGACTGAGGCCCCGCCCTCCTCGTTTCATACTGCCGCCGCGCCTACTCGCTCCCAACCGGCCCTGGGCAAAAAGAAAAATCCCGCTGAGCTCAGCGGGATTTCTCGTTCTTGTACCTCGTAGGGGAGTCGAACCCCTGTCTCCACCTTGAGAGGGTGGTGTCCTGGGCCACTAGACGAACGAGGCGGACATTCGGCACAAGTCAGATACCAGAAAGTATACGAGAGCAACGCTGGAAAGTCAAAACCGCATCCGCAACAGATTTGATCCCCTCGCCAGCAGCTTCTATAATGATGCCAACTCCGGCCTTCAACACAGATGCGCCGGTATCCTGATCGCCAAGGCATTGCGCCACCCAACACCGGCGCCCCCTTGGCAATGAGCGGGTTCGAATCCCGCCCGGCCGCAAATGTGACCGCCTTGCATAGGGGGCACCGCCGGTCGGCAGATGAGAAGGGAGAGGATATGTTTTCCACGCCCAGGCAGGTCTCACGCGCCCTGGACCGCGTCCTGCACAAAGTGACCCAGCCCGCCCGCTACACCGGCGGCGAACTCAACAGCGTCGCCAAAGAGTGGGACGACCCCACCATCCGCAGCAAGATCGCCCTCGCCTTCCCCGATATCTATGAACTGGGTGGGTCCAACTTGGGGCTGATGATCCTCTACGACCTGCTCAACAAACGTGACGACCTGCTGGCCGAGCGCGTCTACTGCCCGTGGAGCGACTTCGAGACGGTGATGCGCCGCGAGGGCATCCCCCTCTTCGGGCTGGAGACCCGCCACCCGGTCAGCCGCTTCGACATCCTCGCCTTCTCGCTCCCCTATGAGCAGCTCTATACCAACATTCTCACCATGCTCGACCTGGCGCAGATTCCCCTGCGCGCCGCCGACCGCGACGCCTCCCACCCTCTGGTAATAGCCGGCGGCTCTGGCTGCTTCAACCCCGAGCCGATGAGCGCATTCTTCGACGCCATGGTCATCGGCGAAGGCGAAGAAGTGATCTTCGAGATCGTCGACGTTCATGAACAGTGGAAAAAGCAGCTCGACGGCAATTCAGAGCAGCCGGCGCAGTCCCGCAGCCAGCTCTGGGCTATGCTCGCACGCATCCCCGGCGTATACGTTCCCGCGCTCTACCAAGCTAGCTACGCCGCCGACGGAACCCTCGCCGAGACTCGCCCTACCCACCCCGACGCCCCCGCCACCGTAATGAAACGGGTAGTGACCGTCATGCCGCCTCCCGTCACGAAGTTCATCGTGCCCTTCATCAACGTCGTCCACAACCGCGCCGCCATCGAGATCATGCGCGGCTGCACGCGCGGCTGCCGTTTCTGCCAGGCCGGCATGATCTTCCGCCCCGTGCGCGAGCGGCCCCTGGAGGAGGTCCTGCAGGCAGTGGACGACATGATCGCCAGCTGCGGCTTCGAGGAAGTCAGCTTCCTCAGCCTCAGCAGCAGTGACTATACCTATGTCGAGGAACTGGTGCGGCGCACCATGGAACGGCACGGCGCCCGCAGGCTGTCCGTCGGTCTGCCCAGCCTGCGCATCGAGAGTTTCAGCGTCGACCTGATGGATCTGCTCGAAAAGGGGCGGCGGCGCTCCGGTTTCACCTTCGCGCCCGAAGCCGCCACCGACCGGCTGCGCGATATCATCAACAAACCGATCGCCTCCGATGATCTCTTGCACACAGCGGAGGAGGTGTACAGCCGCGGCTGGAAGACCATCAAAATGTACTTCATGATCGGCCATCCTACCCAGACCCTCGAAGACGTCCAGGCTATCGCCGATCTTTCCAAGCAGGTCCTGGCCGTTGGCCGCCGCGTCCTCGGCAACAAAGCGAACGTGCGTATCGGCGTCAGCACGCTCGTGCCCAAGCCCCATACGCCCTACCAATGGGTGCCGATGGAGGAAGAAACGACCATCCGCCAGCAGATCCGCCTGTTAAAACAAGAGTTGAAAGGGCCGGGCATCCATTTCACTTGGAACGATCCCGCCGAAACCCTGGTCGAAGCCTTCCTCACACGCGGCGACCGCAGGCTGTGCGATGTCATCCAGCGCGCCTGGGAACTCGGCGCAAAACTTGACGCCTGGGGTGAGTATTTCCGCTTCGATCTCTGGCAGCGGGCCTTTGCCGACTGTAACCTGGAGATGGACTGGTTCGCCCGCCGACAACGCCCACTGGACGAGATTCTTCCCTGGGAGCACATTTCAGCCGGGCTGAATAAGGAGTTCCTGGCGCAGGAATATCTGCACACCTACGCCGGCGGCGTCGTCGACGACTGCCGCGAACACTGCTTCTCTTGTGGCATCCTGGGCTTCTTCAAGGAGCAGCGCCGCGAGGCGCCGGATGAAGCATGGTGCTGTCCGCCATTGGGCAAAGACAAGGCCCGCCAGCCGGTCGATGTCGTGCCGGTTCCTCTCTACTTCAACGACGAAATGAAAGGGAAGGGCGTCTCACTTCCTGCCGGTTCAGGCGCAGATGCCTCCCAGCTTATTCAACTGGAGGAGGCCGCGGGACAGTTCGATGAGCGCGTGCCCCAGCGGCGCCATGGCACCGTCAGCCAACGGATTGCAGAAGCGGAGATCATCTGATGGTTTCAAACGCCCGCCCGCCCCACCCGCCAATCTTGCCCGATGCGCCCGTTCCCCAGCGCGTTCGCTTTACATACGAGAAGGGCGAGGCGATCAAATTCATCAGCCATCAGGACGAGTCCCGCCTCTGGGAGCGGACCCTGCGCCGCGCCAATCTGCCGCTTCTTTACAAGCGCGGCTTCAACCCGCAGCCCCACATCCAGTTCGCCGCGCCGCTGGGCCTGGGCATGACCGGCACGCGCGAACTCCTCGACGTGGCATTCAGCCCGCCTGTGCCGCTTGACGAATTAACGATGCGAATTCGTGAAAAGCTGCCTCCCGGTGTGCGTCTGCTCACCGCAACCGAGGTGCCTTTCAAGACGGTGTCGCCCCAATCCTTGACGATCGGCGCCGATTACACAATTCTGATCTACGCCGACGCCGGAGAGGTGGGAGAACAGGAGTTGCAGGCAAAGATCGAGGCGTTCCTGCAGCGGGGGGTAGTCTGGCGCGAACGGGAGCGGCACAGCCAGCGCTATCGCTACAATCTGCGCCCGTTGATTCTCGAACTACGTTATACCGGCTTCGACACCGCCGCGGCCGAGCACCGCATATTCCTGCGCGTACAGATGCGCCCTGGCGCAACCGGCCGCCCCGATGAACTGGTCGACGCCCTCGGCTTCGACGACTACGCCCGCACGCTCCGGCGAGACCGCATCTATTTCGCCGACAGCGAGCAGGATCAGGCTGTCTTCGCTCCCTATCCCGTCATCCCCCAGGATGAGATCTCGCCCGAGAGACCCAAGCCCCTTCGCAAGGGCCGCCAACGCCGCCGCCGAGCCGGGGCGCAGCCTCAAGCTGACAGGCAGAACAACCAGCCCTTCGCCGAAAAGGCGGCTGACGAGTTCGATTGAACGCCTTCAACGACATCTTAAGGTAGAGTTCCAGCGCAGAAAGCAATCTCAGAAGAGCGGCACATCCAGCCACTTGCCGCCCTGCATCGCCGACTCGTGAGCGATGATACCGGGGATTGTGAAGTCCAGCGCTCGCACCACGTCAATGGGCGGCTGGGTGTTCTGTTCGATGGCGCTGATGAAATCCCGCACCATGTAGTACTCCGATGTGCCGTGCCCGCCCTGACGCGCCTCGTCCGGCGCGTTTGGATCTACGGTCGGACATTCGATCGTTCGGGCGCCCTCCTGGGCTGTCGTCTCGTCCTCACTGTAGAACAGCCCAGTTGTACCGCCCCATCCGCCCTGCCGACCGTTCTCCACGAATCCCTTCTCGCCGTAAAGCGTGTAGAAAATCATGTCCGGATGCCGCGGCGCCACTTGGCTGCGCAGGATCTTGACCGTGGCCCCCTTCTGCGTCTGGAACAGCCCTACCTCCATATCCAGATAGCCCAGTCCTTCATCGGGATAGATGCTTTTGCCCGAATGGACGCCGGTCGCCTTGACGATTCGGTCCTCCATCAGCGTAAGAATTGGACCCAGGCAGTGTGCGCAATACCAGATCGGGGCCCTCGTGTAGCGCCACCTGCGCTCACCCGTCTCCGGGTCTTTGAGCAGCCGCACGATTTCGTGGATGTATTCACCTTCCGCATGGAAAATCCTGCCCAGCTTTCCCTGCCCGATCCAGTTCTTCCACTCACGGATGTAATGAAAGTAGCAGTAGTTCTCGCCCATCATGTAGACGCGACCGGTCTTGCGGACCGTTTCCACCAGCCGCTCGCAATCAGCCACCGTGTACGCCGCCGTCTGCTCGCACAACACATGCTTGCCGCTCTCCATAGCCGCAATCGAATGTTGCGCGTGATACTCGATCGGCGTCGCGACCACGACGATATCCAGCGGCGCGTTGACGAAATCCTCAAACCGCGTGAACAGCCTCTCGTCGGACAGCGAGAAGGCAGCGCCCGTGTCGGCCAAGGTTTCCTCGTCAATATCGCACAGGGCAGCAACCTCCACCTGCGGATGCGCCGCCAAGCTGCGCATCAGGCCGCCGCCGCGGTGCAATCCTACGAATCCGGTCTGTAACTTTTCCATTCTGTCCGATGCTCCTTCATCCCGTTCTGATTGAGCGCTGTCCATCCGCGTATCGCACTGTCATGGGACAGGCTGTTCGCTCCACAACTCTTCCGTTAGTTCTATCGCGGTATCCACGATTCGTTCAACGCCTTCCAATGCAATCCGATTGGGTCCAACCAGGGCTTCATAGCCCTCCTGTTTGAAGGCCGCCTCTGTCGGCAGGTACATGGCCAGGTCGTTTGTCAGTTCAGCCACCACCGTGTACGGAAAGGGCGAGCGCCGCTTGATCGAGAGCCCGTGTTCAACGAACAACTCCCCCGGATTGGATGCGATCGCGAAAGGCCCGATGCGGGCGGCGTTGATGGGTACGGCCCACTGTTCCGGCAGGGCGGCGACCAACTCGGCCTGCTGGTCAAAGACATCGGCGCGCCCCCCTGCCCCGCCCCAATTGAGTCG
>CBDCSD010000001.1:0-2262444 GCA_965221345.1 Caldilineaceae bacterium | reverse complement strand
GAGTTGCAACTTGTGGACGCGGGCACGCCGACGAACTATAAGGAGAAGGACGCGGCGGCCATTTTTGCCGAGAGCGAGATCAGCGTGCGGGTATCACTGGGGCTGGGGGAAGGCGAGGCCACGGTGTGGACTTGTGACCTGAGCTACGATTACGTGTCGATTAACGCAGAATACCGGTCGTAACTGCGGTGGCCGGTGGGCAGTTGCCAGAGGCCAGAAGCATATAACAATGGGAGACTGCTGTTTCGGTTGTGCAGACAAACAGTAGTCAGGGTTGGCTGGCCGGCGGACTGGGCAGCCAACCTTTTTTTACTAAACGCCCCAGCGCTGGCGCGCCTCTTCCATTGGGACGGTGTCGCCTTTCATCCAGGCGTAATGTGCGATCGGGATTTTCGCCGATCCAGCGTTCGTCGACCGGCTCGTCGGCGCGCTGGTAGCGGGTGTCGCAGCTGAGGCGGAAGCGGCCGGTCGTGTTGGAGAGCGAGCCGTGCATGGTGTACATGCCGAAGATGAGGGCGTCACCCATTTCGAATTCAGTGCTGCGCCACTGGCCGCCGTAGGTGTCGACAAGCTCGACAGGGTCGTTTGAGAACCAGCCGGTGACTTTGTCGCGGTCAACGTCCATTTCGCCATAAGTCTGCCTGATGAGATCGAAGCGGTGGGAGCCGACAAGAAGGGCGAGTGGGCCCGTCTCGTAGGGCAGATCGCCGAGGGGGGTCCAGACGGTGAAGACATTGGTGGTGCCGCGGCCCATGTAGACGATATCATAGTGGGCGCCGGTGAAGGCGCCGGTGGGGACTACGCGCAGCCATTTGAAGTCGTAGGTGAGGCTGGGCCCTTCGAGGTATTCAGCGAAGAACTGCATAAGGGTTGTTGCTTCGACGACGTTCAGAAATTCGGGGGTGTGGGTGACGGCTTTGGCGCCGCCGTAGAACTTGCCGCGTTTGCCTTCGGCGATTATTCCGTCCATCAGGGGCGCGGCGGGCGCGAGTTGCTCGGCCTGCTCCAGGTTTTCGAGGACGACGCGGCGGGCCTCTTTCACTTTTTGGCGGTCGTGGAGGCCGCGGATGAGAAGGTAGCCTTCGTCCTGCAAGCGAGTGCGCAAGGCCGGCATGTCATTTTTTAGTTCGGTCGAATCGCGTAGTTGGTCGAGGTAGCGACCGCCCATCTCGAGATCGTGTTTCCCCATCGTCAGTTTCATAGTTCAGGTTCCGTATTTCGTAGTGCAAACTGCGGCTTACTTAATGCTGCCAGCGGTCAGGCCGGCGATAAAGTAGCGCTGGGCGAATAGAAATATGAGCAGGATTGGCAGGATTGAAACGAATGAGGCCGTGAAAATGAGGTGGAGCGGAGTCGGCCTGCCAGATACACCCGAGTCCAAAACGGCAAGAAATAGCGGTAAGGTATACAACTCTGGCTTGTTGAGGTAGATCAACGGGCCCATAAAAGCGTTCCAGTGGCCCATGAAGGAGAAGATGGCGAGCGCGGCCATTCCCGGGAGGACGACGGGTGCAACGACGCGCCAGTAGGTGGCGAATGGGCCGCAGCCGTCCATGCGGGCGGCTTCGATCATCTCATCGGGCACGGTGGTCATGTATTGGCGCATCCAGAAGACGGCAAAGGGCGTGGCAAGGCCCGGAATGATGAGCGGATACCAGGTGTTGATCCACTTGAGCCAGGCCATTATTAAGTAGCTGGGAACAAGGCCGACGCTATTGGGGATCATCATGGTAGCCAACATGGAGAGAAAGAGCGCGTTGCGCCCTTTGAAGCGCAGCTTGGCGAAGGCAAAGCCGGCAAGAGAGGCGAGGAAGACATTGCCGACAGTGTTGAAGACGGCGATGAAGGTGCTGTTCAGAAAGGTTCGGGTCAGGGAGATTCCGCCACGGAAATCGATCTCGTCGGACTGAATCAGGCCAGCGATTTCCAAGTAGTTGTTAAAGGAGGGGCGGGCAGGCCAGAACTGCACGGGGATGATATAGATGTCGGCCACTGGTTTGAGAGAGGAGGTGACCATCCAGTAGAAGGGAAATATAAAGAACAGGAGGGCAATGAATAGGAAGGCATGCGTAAGGATTTGGCCCAAAGAGAGACTTTTCTTACGAGCAGGAGGACCGGTTTGGGGTCTGGCTGCGATGGCGTCGGCTTTCTGGCTCATAGGGGACAATTCTTATTCGGAGTTGGTTTCAATCGGAAGCGGCTCGTTCAGTGGCAACAATCTGCACTAAAGAAAGGGCGATGATGATAACAGCGTTGGCGTAGGCGAGCGCGGAGGCATAGCCGAAATTGAATTTGCTGAAGGCCTGGCTGTAGATGATCAGGCCCATGAGCAGCCCAGCGCGGTCGGTTCCGCCGCCGGGACCGACAAGCATGTAGGCTTCTTCGAAGAGATTGAACATGCCGATGGTCGACAGGATTGCGGCGAAGGCGATGACGCGGCGCATCAGGGGAATGGTTATATTGATGAAGGCCTGGAGCCCGCTGGCGCCGTCGATGCGGGCGGCTTCGTAAAGCTCGTGGGGGATGCTCTGGAGGCCGGCCAGCATAATCATCATGTTGTAGCCGACCCAGCGCCAGAGGATCATGATCAGGATCGTGGGTTTTATGAAGACTGGTTGATCCAAAAGGCCCTTGAACTCGATATCGAAGATTTCGAGGACGGATCCGAGTGGGCTGTAAGGTGATCCCAGCAGAAAGTCGAAGAGAAGGCCAACGACGACAAGCGAAGTGACGACGGGCAGGAAGTAGGCGGTGCGGTAGATCACGCGACCGCGGATAGGCTGATTGAGCACGTTTGCGAGGCTGAGGCTGAAAATGACCATCAGAGGGACGACGAGAACGCCCAGGATGGCGGTGTTCGACAGGGCGATATGGAAGTTGGTGTCGGTAAACAGGCGTGCGTAGTTTTTGAATCCGACGTACTCGCTGACGCGAACACTCTTCCAGTCCTGGAAGCTGATCCAGACGGCGAAGAGGATGGGGAAGGCGCCGAAGATGCCAAAGAGGATGAAGAAGGGGGAGATAAAGACGTATGGGGCGACCTTTTCCCAGATGTAATAGTGGGAGTTGGCGGGACGATGTGCTGGTTGGCCGGCCGACGGCGCGGAAACTACTGCCATTTTCAGGTTCCTACAGAGGAATAGGGATCGGCGAAAAGGGGCAGCGGCTCTGGCAAGAGTCCCGGCCCGAATGCCGAAAAGGAGACCGGCCGGCGCGCGCCTACTGGTGAACAGGCGCGGGCCAAGCCGGCCATTGGCTGCCGTTAGCGATCAGCCCAGGCCTTGCAAATCTCGAATTTCCTGCGCGGCGGCGGCGAGCGCCTCTTCGGCGCCGATATCACCGTCGAGGACGCGGCCTTGCGTCTGGCCGAGAATGTCCCACGCTTCGGACCAACCTTCGCCAAAGACATAGGGATTGACTGCAGAGTTGACCTCGGCGTACATGCGGAGGGCAACCTGGCCGCCGTAGAAGTCGACCGGTTCGTTCATGATGGGCCAGTCATTGGCTTCTTTGAGAACGGGGAAGAGGTCTCCGGATGTCCAGAGGACTTCCTGGCCAGCCTGGGAAAGCTGGGAGTACTCGAGGAAGGTAAAGGCTTCCTGTTTGTTCTTGCTGGTCTCGAGCAGGCAGAGTTGCGAGCCGCCATAGGTAAAGGCGCGGCTTCCGCCTTCCATCCAGGCCGGAAGCTGGCTAACGCCCCACAGGCCAGACGTTTCGGGTGCGGAGCTCAGGATAATGCCTGCTACCCATATGGCTCCCGGGAAAATGGCCGCAGTGCCATCCTTCCAGGATGCCCCCTTCGTTTCCCAGTCATTGTAGTTTTGGAAGGTGGCATCGGAATCCCAGTAGGTCTTGAAGAATTCGAGCGTGCGGACGGCCTCGGGCTGGTCGCAGATCACGTTTTGCTCTTCGAGGTCGTAGATGCCGCCGCCCAGTTGCCAGGTCCAGCTCAGCCAGGGGAAGAAGTCGTTTTTTCTGACGCCTTCGAGCCGGACTTCGCCGTCGGAGGCTGCCGAAAGCTCCTCGCCCATGGCCAGCCAGTCGTCGTAGCTGTTGATTGACGTGGGATCAAGGCCGTACTCTTCGGCTATGTCGCGGCGGTAGTAGAGTAGGCAGGGCGACCCATCCCAGGGAACGCCGTAATTCTTGCCCTCGAGGACGCCAAGCCTGAGCTTGTAAGGTACGATCCTGTCCTCGTGGGGCTCCATGTAATCGGAGATGTCGGCCAGGCCTCCGGTGGCTGCCCAGAGGGGCAGATTGGAGTCCTGGCTGCCGATGATATCGGTCAGTTCGGAGCCGGAGACCATAGCGGTCATGACTTTTTCGGCGTAGCCCGTGCCGGAGTCGGTGAATTCGACCTGGATATCGGGATGGATATCATTGAAGGCGGGCAAGATGTCGCGGAATGGATGATTCCATCAGGAGATCAAGGTGACGGTAACTGGCTCCATAGAGGGCGCTGCGGCGGAATCGTCAGTAGAAGGGGCTGCCGGGGCGGCGGGTGCGGCGCAGGCGGCGAGGGCAATGCCGGCAGTGGCCAGCCCGATTGTGCGCAAAAAATCGCGGCGAGTTGCGTTCTGCAAGTTCGACATTCTTGTTGCTCCTGTTGGACTGATGGTGGGAGGAGATGCTGCAGACAGACGTTAGGAAAAAGTCCGTGATGACGGTTTAAAAGGGGGTAGCAGCGGACACCAGGGACAATTGTAGTGTAAGGGTTCGTAAGTTGTCAAAGTGAAGGCGGCATGCGGTAGGATCGCATTCGCGCCAATCGTCTGCCGGACCACCAGCTTAGTCGGCGGATAGAGGAAGAATTCATAGAATTCCGGATGCTTGCCGACAGTCGTATGCGAGGCCAAGAGATCGTCCGACTGGGTGCCCGTGCGCAGGGCGATATCGCGTTCCTCCGCCGGCGGGTTTTTCACCGCTTGGCGCGTGGGGGCTCCTGCGGCGTGAGCAGTTCGGGGATGACCGTTTAACCGTCCCGCTTAAGTTCGGCCACGTGCGATTCGACGTTCCTCTCTTATGGTCCGACCGGCAGTTGGCAGTAACTGCACGCAAACGCGGGGTTGACTGAAGAATCCAAGCCAGAATCCATGAACTGAAGGCTCACGCTCCCAGATCCTTAAGTAGTTGAATCTTCTTCATCCGCCGCGGGTCAGCCGTTTCGAACAGGCGGTCCGAGATGAGCCGACCGGTGTTCTTCGACCATTTTTCGGAATACGACTTGTTAAATTGGGCGATGCTGTCGATTTCCCATTGCATACGCGGAGCCGTGCGCATCATCCAGGCCATCTGACGCCGGTTGCCGCCGCCACCCCATGAGGAGTGCCAGATGCGAGTCTGGAAGGCGATCACGTCACCTTTGCCCGCGTGCAATTCGTAACGCCCGGGGAACTCCTGCATAGGATAGCCGAGCACATGTTCGTCGATCTGCTTTTCCAGGTCGTTGAAATGGAGCGGCCACAGGTGGCTGCCGGGGATGAAGCTGAGGCAACCTTTGCCGGGCGCTACCTCGTCCAAATAAAATGTCAGCTTGGCCTCGATGGCAGGTTCGGGAGAGCCGCCATCGCGATGCCAGGTTGTGTCTCCATCGTGAATCTGCCCATCTGAACTGCCGTAAAAGATGCAATCCTCCCCTAGAAGGTCTTCGGCAATACTGGCCAGGTTGGGATGATCCAGAAGGTTGTAGAAATAAGGATCGGCCTCGATCAGCGGGAGGATGACGCGGTGACCGTCGGGGAAGATGCGTGCGCCAGCCTCTGAGCTATCGCCCTGGGTCTCACCTCGGTCGATGATGGCGTCGAACCGCATAGAGAATTCATCGACCTCTGCGGCCGTGAGCGCGCCTTCCACCTTGACAAAGCCCAACGCATGAAAGTGTGTTTTTTGCTCGTCAGTCAGCATTCTTCTTTTCCTTCCTTATGCGAATGGCCGGCAGCCTTCCGGGTGCTGGACAGCCGATTTACAATGCGTAGTGCCCAGTATTTCACAGTTCACCGTAGTTTACGAGACTCGTCCCTCATAGAATACGAGCCGGTTTGATAGCCGGAACGAGATGATGGTGAGCGTCATTATGATCAGGAACAGGATCATGCCCAGCGCGGCGGCGTACCCCATCTTGAAGTTTTCGAAGGCGTGGCGGTACATGTAGAGCACAAAAAACAGAGTGGAGTTGGCGGGTCCCCCCCCTGTGATCACAAAGCTGTTGGTAAAGACCTGGAACGAACCGATGATTCCGATGATGAAGTTGAAGAAGATGACAGGCGAAATCATAGGCAGTGTCACGTTCCAGAAGGTGGCCCAACGGCCGGCGCCGTCCAGCGATGCGGCTTCGTAGAGATGCGTCGGCACACCTTGCAATCCTGCCAGATAGAGCACCATTCCGCCACCGACGGCCCACAGGCTCATTACGACAAAGGCGGGCAGCGTCCACGTGAGGCTGAACAGCCAGTTAGGCCCCGTAAGGCCTAAAAGGCTTAGGGCGTAGTTGACGATTCCCGCTTCAGGTGCGAATACCCAAATCCACATATAGGCGACGGCAACCCCGGAAACGACTGCCGGCAGATAATAGATGGTGCGATAGAGTGACATGCCGCGCACTTTTTGGTTCAGTAAGACCGCCAGCGCGACGCCCAGGATGATGCCGAGGAAGACCGTACTCAGCGAGTAGATAGCGGTGACCCACAGGCTTTTCCAGAAAAGAGGGTCGCGGGTGAACATTTTGTCGTAGTTTGCAAGGCCAACAAAGACTGGCGAGGTAAGGATGTCGTACTTGGTCAAGCCCAGATAGGCTGCCGCGATCAGCGGGCCGAATTCTAAGGCCAGGAATCCGATAATCCAAGGACTGATGAAGAGAAAGCCGGCCACATTCTCAAGTAGCGCAGAGCGCGACATGCGCGGTTTGCGATTTGGGGACGATGCCTGGCTGATAGCGGTTGCCATAGGTAAAACTCAGTTGGCAGTGCGTTGGAGTGCTGCTGGAGACTGGTGACCCCATACCGCAATCACCAATCTCCAGGACAATGTTCGTCAGAAAACTAGGTGTCTTCCAGAATCACGTCAATCGCCTTTGTGGCGGCTTCCATGGCTTCCTTGGTCGTCTTCTCGCCCAGGATAGCAAGCTCGTACTCGGAGCGGAAGGCGTTCAAAATCTCTGTCGTGCTGGGGCCCCAATATTCGCCTGTGGAGCGTCCGGTAATGGGCAGGTGAAGTGTCAGAAAATCTGCTTGACGTTTGTTGGTGATAGCGCTCTTGACGGTCTCCTCCATCCGGTAGTTGATAGGGAAGAGCGTGATCTGGTAATCGAGGGAATCCTGGTTGATCGCGCGCCAGATGAAGAACTCCCAGGCTGCGTCGATATTTTCGGATTGAGACCAGATCGCCTCCATGTGGACGCTGCCGGCGTAGACATCGACAGCGGGCGGATTGGAGGTGGACGGCCAAAAGGTCATCCACTGGTTGGTGGAGTCATTGGCGGTACGTTTGAGCCAAGTGTCCCAGTCGGCCAGGACCATCGGCCACATGGCGATCTTGCCGCCGGCGGTGGGGAATTCGCCTAAGGCCTGACCTGCGCCGGGCTTCATACTGAACTCTTTCCAGGCCACGAGTTGCTCAATCGCCTCGACAGCCTCTGGCTGGTCGAGCAAGCACTTGGTTTCGTCCTCGTTGATGATTTGGCCGCCGTTTTGCCAGATAGTGGTGAGATAGAGGTCAGCGGCCAGGAGGGGCGAGGTGATGGCGAACGACTCGTCACCGCGGTTCAGTTGCGGACCCACCTTGGCCACATCGGCGAGGGTCCAGTCTTGGTTGGGCAGGTCGAGGCCGGCCTCTTCGAAGCGATCCTCGCTGTAAGCCAGCCCGCGCAGGATAACTGAGTTTGTGGGAAGTCCGTATATGTCGCCGTCGAGGGTGCCCCAGTCACTGTCGGCGGGAAACTCAAAGTCGTCCATCACCACGTTGGGGTCGTTGGCGAGGAATTCGCTGATCGAGAGGGCGACATTTTTTCGCTTGATCTGAATCCACCAGGGGCCGCCGATGAACCAAAGGTCGGGGGCGGTGCCGGCAGCGACATCGATCAGCAGCTTATCAGCGTGTTCGCCCCAGGGGACGAGTTCAAATTCTACGTGAATCGAGTCGCTCTGCTCGTTGAACATATTGACCTGTTTGTCGAGCGGGCCGATCACCTGGGAATAGCGGACCGTGGTCATCTCCATGCTGGGCGCGGCTTCTTCAGATCCGGAGTCAGCAGCTCCCGCGTCCGGCGACGGTGCTCCACAGGCTTGCAGGAACGGGACCGCGGCTCCGAGCACGGCCGCTCCGCGCAGTAGTTGTCTACGGCTAAATTGTTTGTTCGACATGACTTTCTCCTCCATCTTGAGTGTGAATCGCGAATCCTCTTCAGACAGCGAACTCTTGATTGTGGACATAGTTGCCAGAAGACACTGACGTTAACCTTTGATGCCGGAAAATGTGACCCCCTGGATGAAGTAGCGTTGCGCGAAAAAGAAGACGAGCAGCGGCGGAAGCAGTAACATCGTCGAGCCGGCCATCAGGTGCGGCATGCTTGGGCGGACCGAGGACGATGCGGCGGTGGCCATGAAATGCAGGCCTACCGCCAGCGTCAGCATATCCCGGCTGCGCAGGAAGATGAGAGGACCGAAGAAGTCGTTCCAGGTTCCCAGGAATGAAAAAATTGCCACTGCAGCCAGCGCCGGTTTGATCAGAGGCAGGGCGATACGCGTATAGATGCCGAGCCAACCGCAGCCATCTATGCGGGCGGCATCGTCAAGTTCCGGGTTGATGGTCAGGATAAACTGGCGCAGCAGGAAGATGAAAAATGCGCCGCCGCCGAACCATGCCGGCACGATCAGAGGCAGGTAGGTGTTCAGCCAGCCAAGATCGCGGAAGAGAATGTAGAGCGGGATGATAGTTACCTGGTGGGGCACCATCATTGTGCCCAGCACGACAATGAAGATGACATCGCGGCCGATGAAGCGGATACGGGCGAACCCGAACGCCACCAGCGAAGCACTCAGTAACCGGCCCGCCAGGACGCCCAGCGTGATGATCATCGTGTTGGCGCCGTATTGGGTAAAGTTGAAGTAGTCGAAGAAAGCCTGATGGTAATGGATCCACTGGAACTCGCTGGGGATCCACTGAGGCGGGATCAGGTAGACCTCCCACTCCGGCTTGAGAGAGGTCGAAATCATCCAAAAGAGGGGCACCAACATGGAGACGGTGCCTATCAACAACACAAGATGGATAGCCGAGCGTTCCAAGTTGCGCAAGAACTGCGCCCGGCGCCGAAGGCGACGCGCGTCGGAAACTTCCGAATGTGGGGCGCTGAGAGGGGTTGCCATCGTCCACGCTGTTGGTGGGTGACCAGAGAGAGCTTGCCACTCAGTATATGCTGGGATAAGGGGATGTCAAAATGGCAAGAATTGGGCTGTGTGAAGGACCTTCGCGGTATTACATCCGTCGAAGAGTCAGGCAGCGACTACCGCACAAGCCGGTGCAATGTCTGCTGGTCATTGCGGGAACAGTTACCGCTATTTACCAGAGAGTTGGCAATCTGGGGCGCGGGCGGTTGCGTCGGCGCCGGGATTGGCCTCGTCTTGGGAATGTTGGGCGCCGGCGGTAGCGTCGTTGTCTGAATCAGGATTTTCAGGATTTGGGGATTTTCAGGATTGCAGGCGATCGGTTGACGTCTATTTAGCGGATCCTTTTAGCGTGGGTTGAGAGGGCAGGTTGCAAAGGCCCAGATATATGGGATGCACCTATATTGGCCAGGAGTTTGCCATAAGCTGTCAGATTGACTAAACTGGCAGCAGCCGGAAGTCTAGAGGAGAAAGCAATGCAAACAACAAGCATAACAGAACTCAAGAATTCGCTGAGCGCTTACCTTCGAAACGTCAAGGCGGGTGAAGAAGTGCTGATCACTGATCGGGGTCGGCCAATTGCACGCATAGTGCCGATTTCGCCTTCCGATTCTATTGAAGAGCGCATGGATGATTTGGAGAGGCGGGGGTTGCTCAAACGCGGGACAGGGAAATTACCGGAAGATTTCTGGGAAATGCCACGACCAAAGGATCCGGAGGGATCAGTGCGAAGGGCCATTTCCCAAGATAGAGAAGAAAGCTGGTGAAATTCTGGGATGCTTCGGCCGTCGTTCCCCTTTGTTTGGAAGAATCCACTTCCGGGGCTGTGCGCAGAATTTTCGACGAAGACTCGAACATGGTGGTGTGGTGGGGTACTCGCCCTGAGTGCGTTTCTGCATTTATAAGGCGCGTCAGGGACGGAAGTCTAAGATCGGCAGATGAACGCAAAGCCCGAGAAGTCTTTCGCTCTCTGGCTCAAACATGGACGGAGATTCAGCCAAGTGAGGAGTTACGTAGCACAGTCGAAAGCCTTCTGGCTATTCATCAACTACGGACGGCAGATGCATTTCAACTCGCGGCCGCAATCACTTGGTGTCGAGGATTGACAGCCGAGCATAACTTTGTAGTATTTGATCGGAGACTCCGTGTAGCCTGTGAGGTAGAAGGCTTCTCCGTTCTCCCCGAAAAATTCTAGAGTTACTTGCCTTTCCTTCAAGCAAATTTCTCAGATCGCCGGCCAAACGTCTGCCCAGGGGGCGGCCTGTTCGAGCGCGGCCGCGGCCTGGAGGACAAGCGTGTCGGCGTGGTGACGTCCGACGATTTGGAGGGCCACTGGTAGACCGTCCGATGCGAAGCCGCAAGGGACGCTGGCAGCGGGTTGTCCCGTGAGGTTGAATGGGTAAGTGAAGGGCAGGCGGTCGAAGATCGACGGTGTGGGCTTTCCGTCGATCTCAGCGGGCCAGTCGTCGACGCCCCAGGCGGTGAGGGGCATCTGCGGGGTGAGCAGGAGGTCGTACTCCTCGAAAAACTCGCGGGCCTGTTGATAGAAGACAGTACGTGAAATCTCGGCGCGACAGTGTTCTTCGCCGGAGTAACGACGGCCTTGCAGGATCATCTCGGCGAGGCTCGGTTCGAAGGCCTCTGGACTCTCGTCGTAGGCCTGGCCAACGCGGGCGGCCAGAGAGACGAACCAGCAGACCTCGGCGCCGGGCCGGGGGTTATCCCAGCCTGGATCGACAGCTTCGACGATGCAGCCAAAGTCGGAGAAGCGCTGGGCGGCCTCGCCTGCCAGGCGGCGCACGTCGGGGTCGACGGCGGCGTATCCGAAGTCGGCACTCCAGGCGACACGCAGGCCTCGCAACGCTGGCAGGGGGTCGGCAACGGCGGCAAGGTAATCGTCGGGGCGGTTCGCGATGGCGGTGGGGTCGCGGGGGTCGGGGCCGGCGGCGGCCTGGGTGAAGAGGGCAGCGTCAGCGACAGTGCGGGAGATGGGACCGTTGTGGGAGCGTGCAGACCAGATGTCGAGATTGGGCCAGTAGGGCAGCCGCCCGAATGAGGGCTTGAAGCCGAATACGCCGCAAAGGGCAGCGGGAATGCGGATAGAGCCGGCGCCGTCGGATCCGTGGGCGAGAGGGCCGAGGCCGGCGGCAACGGCCGCGGCGGCGCCACCGCTGGAGCCGCCCGGTGTGCGATCGGTGTTCCAAGGATTGCGCCCAGGCGGGCCTAGCAGATTGTCGCACATGTCTTTGTGGCCGAGGTGGGGCGTATTGGTCTTGCCGATGATAATGCCGCCGGCGGCCTTGACACGGCCGGTTACGGCGCCGTCGAATTCGGCGATCTGGTCCTTCTGGAGGATGGAGCCGCTGGTGTGGCGCAGGCCCTCGCTGGGTTCGAGATCCTTGATGGGAACAGGCAGGCCGTGCAAGGGGCCGAGGTCATCGCCGCGCATGACTGCGGCTTCGGCGGCGCGGGCATCTTCGAGGGCGCGGTCGCCTCCGACGTCGAGGTAGGCGTTGATGGCTGGGTTTACGGCCTCGATGCGGGCGAGGAGGGCTTCGGTCAGCTCAACGGGAGAAAGCTGTTTGGCGCGAATAGCGGCGGTGAGTTCGGTTGCAGGTGTGCGGAAGAGTTCGGGAGGGGTCACTGGTGAGTTCCTTTTCTGGGGCGGTCGTTCGCTTGTAAAGTGAGGCCAAGAACAAAAGGGCATGGCGCCGTGTTTGCAGGGATGCCCAAACCAGACGGCCAAGGGATTCCTGTCGTTCACTCGGCAGGCTTACCTTCACTTAGGATATTCAACGAGAGTCAAAGGAGATCAATGAATTCTTGTACTCCAAGGTTGGCCTGCCGAATAATCGCACGCAAGGTTCCCCTGTCAAGTTCCTTATGGTTCGGAACGACTAGCTGAGCGTGGGGATCGTCCTTTCGTAAAACGATATGACTTCCCCTTTGACGAAGGATCAAGAAGCCGATTCTTGTCAGAGCCCGTACGCACTGACGGCCTGATACCGTGGGTAGGCGACTCATACCGCCATGACGAGAGTTTCGAATTGATCCTCGGGCACAGGCAATCCGTCATCTTCAAGGGTAGAAATGTAGAGTTCGATAGCTTCTCTTATATTGGCGATAGCGGCCTGTTTCGTTTCCCCCTGGCTTATGCAACCCGGGAGGCTGGGGCATTCAACAACCCAGAAGCCGTCTTCCCCTGGATAGATTACAACTTGTCTCATCGGGATTCCTTTACAGATCAAAGAGATCGCGAACGGGGCAGCTGAAGCCGGGAAGAACCTGGCCGCCGTCTAGCGTGTTTTCGTCTGAGAGCTTCAACAGCGGCTGATTCGGGCAATGGACTTCAATTGTACGGGTCTCGAAATCAACAGTCCAGACCAGGGGCACGCCGAAGCTGATCCACATGCGGGCTCTGTCGTTGACCTCTCTGGGGCTGTCGTTGGGCGAAAACACTTCGATTGCCAGGTCGGGTGCGCCCACATAGTATCCTGTCACTTCTGCATCCAATGGAAGATTATGAGCAGAAATATAGGCAATATCTGGCTCTCGCACAGTGTCTGGGTTACGTTCGAGCAAGAAACCTACATCTGATGCCAAAACCCATCCCAGCCTGCGGGGCTTAATGAATCCACCTAGCAGAATTGCCAGATTTACCACGACTTTGCCGTGTCTTACTCCCGTAGGCATCGTTTCGCAGAGGGCCCCCTGTATCAGTTCGCCTCGAATTCCTTCGCTGTCCAAGCGCAAGAGGTCATCGGCGG
This sequence comes from Caldilineaceae bacterium, assembly GCA_965221345.1. Taxonomy (GTDB): domain Bacteria; phylum Chloroflexota; class Anaerolineae; order Caldilineales; family Caldilineaceae; genus Bin5. The sequence continues at coordinate 2,249,300 of CBDCSD010000001.1, read as the reverse complement.
TCATTGTCTTTTCAGTTGTGAAAGTCATGGTTGTTACCCCCTTATGGTCGTGAGGTGAGGGCATTATACTACAGATTGGGAGACTGGGAAGGGGGCTGCCGCGATATTTAGAGGCAGGTTTGAATTGGAAATAGTGGGATGAGAATATGGGCTGTGATCTGTTGGCGGATAAGTGAAGTTGAAGTGCAGCTGGGAGGGCGTTTTAGGGCGCTGAGTAACGGAACTACAGGTGGCTCTTTACAAAGGCTGCGAGGTTCTCGGCCAGGTTGACGGCCTCCAAAGCCTCGTTCACATCGGGATCAACAAGCCCTTCTACCGGATATCGCATTCCCGCCCCATACTTCGCGAGAGTCTCTGAAGTTTCCTCCAATTCCAAGAAATCTGGCTGTCGTTTCGCACATTCCTGCATCAAGTAGAACAGATCATGTACAAAGTTGAATTCAAGAGAATGTGCAATCAGGTATCCTTTCAGGTACTTTTCGGCGCACTGCTGGGCGTGAAAACATGCCACCGACGGTAGGGGTCTTGGCGGTCCCAATAGTCGGCGGGCCGCTTCCAAGTCGTCATCCGCTTTCTCAAACCAGTCATGTTCAGGAGGCCTGGCGCTCATAGAGTATTTCTTTTGATTCAAGGGCCGTGTTGACAAAGGAGTATGGATTGTTGCTTTGCTCAGCTAGGCGATCAGGCGTGATGACAAGGACGTCAACAGGTAGGATAAACTTTTCGCCTATAGCTCTGCGGATGGGATTGCCGCGCTTTGGCCAGTCGTCGAGGGACTTGAGGACAACGAGCAGGTCAATGTCGCTATGAGAGCCGGCGTTGCCGCGGGCGTGGCTGCCGAAGAGGATGATCTGTTCGGGATCGAAGCGTTCGGCAATCAGTCGGGCAACGGCACGAATCGTGGTCTTGTCGATTTTGACCTTGCTCACAAGGATCAGGTCCTATATCGCAAATTCTATTCTGGCTACTATTGGAGATCTTATTAACTCAAGACGGAAGGATTTCCGTTTCAGTCAAAGTATACTTTGTCTGTTTCGCCTCCCTACGCGCCCTGATCCTTTCATTGCGTGTCCGCCAGAAGTTCAACTGTTCTTCTCTTGACTTCCCAGCCAACTGTTGAAAGATTCGTGCTGCGCCGCGCCGTTTCAAAGAGACGCATTCAGGTTCACGGATCGTCATGGCTGATCACCTCCAGGGGAGAGTGTATGTCAATCTGCCCATATCCATTCAACACATTCACCGCATTGTATTTCGGAATCTTTTCGAAGTGAACAATGTCCTTGAAATTCCAGCTTACGATTAGTTCACATTCTGAAACCGTAGCCATTGCCACGTGGAGGGCATCAGCGAGCGAGCGCTCTGGGACCACGCCTAATTCGATATATTGCAACTGAAGCTCAATTGCTTCCTGGCTGATCTCCACTTCCTGGGCCAAATCGGTATAGCTATTGAAGAATTCCTGAATCTCTGCGGGCGCCTGTTCCAGTTCCTCCTCAACTACAGGTGAGATGACCAGGACAAATCGCCCAGTGTCTACTTCATCGAAGAATTGTCGGCTCGGTGCGGAAAATTCAGGGTCAAACACACCTCCGAAGACGGATGTGTCGGCGTACACACCCTTATCTGCTGGTTAAGCACGTTTGTGGCGCCCTCCTACGAATGGACTGTTTCGCGTCAGGTTGCCAGCTTACTATAACGCTTGGCAGTCTCTCGAGTCAACCTTTGGGCGGGATTCACGGCGAGTTGTCGCCTGGACGGGCCAGCCTACACGGCCACGTCGGTGGTGGTGTCGCCGGCGGCGAGGGCTTTGAAGTAGGCGAGGACCAGGGCTTTGGTGCGGTAGTGGCCGAAGGCGGCTTGGTCGTGGCAGAGAGGCGGCGAATGGGAGGCGGATAGGAGAATGGCCAGGTGGGGCGGCTGGCTGAATCTGATCGCTCGGATTCTGGCCGATTCGCTTTTTGACGCGCTCGCATTTCCTCTGTACGCTTGCGCCAGAATTCGAGCTCTTCGTCTTTTGTCATGCCCTCTACCTGTCGCCGGACGTGTTCTTGGCCGCGGCGTTTGATGGCAACGCATTCAGGTTCGCGAATTGCGATATCGGAATCGGTCCAACAGGAGTTACTTTCAGTGAACCGGCGGGTGCCCGCGGACTCCTCTTGCGTATCCGATTGCCGGGATCCTGACCGCCTCGCCTCTTGGCGCGCTTGCATTTTCTCGGTGCGTTTGCGCCAGAACTCCAGTTCTTCTTCTCTTGACATGCCCTCTATCTGTCGCCGGACGTGTTCTGCGCCGCAGCGTTTCCAGGTCATACATTGAGGTTCACGGATTGTCATGATGGGGTATTCCTTACGGGGAGTTCGCATTGGAAGGCCAGACGAAATCTCTGGGTTTCTGCCGCGACGGGTCCGCAGAGGGTCCTGGCATCAGGAGAGAATCACGATTGCATGTTCTGCGTAACGAATGCAGAGACGATTTCTGCCGACTTTGTCGCCTCGTTTGCCGCCTCTACGTCGGGTTCCTCAAAGCCCTGAACCGGGTAACGTACGCCAGCTCCGTACCTCCCGAGGATCACGACAATCGGCGCCAGTTCCGCAAATGCAGGTTGCAATGCCGCGCACTGCTGTATGAGATAGAAGAGATCATGCACGGGGCGGAACTCGATTGACCGGGAGACAAGAAAACCTTTCAAGTACTTCTCGACGCATTGCTGGCAGTGATAGCAGGCCATCGCGGGCAAAGGGTTGCCCGCGCTCATGGCCCGACGAGCCATTTCCAAGTCCTGTTCCGCTTTCTCGAACCAGTCGTGTTCAGGAGACTGGGCGTTCATACAGGATTTCCCGCGATTCGAGGGCCGTGTGGACAAAGGAATATGGATTCTTGCGCTGCTCGGAAAGGTGTTCAGGCGTGGTGACGATCACGTCAACGGGCAACACGAATTTCTCGCCAATCGCCAGACGAATGGGGTTGCCGCGCTTGGGCCAGTCGTCAAGGGATTTGAGGACGACGAGGAGGTCAATGTCGCTGTGGGAGCCGGCGTTGCCGCGGGCGTGGCTGCCGAAGAGGATGATCTGTTCGGGATCGAAGCGTTCGGCGATCAGGTTGGCTACAGCTTGAATCGTGGTCCTGTCAATTTTGACTTTGCTCACGTGCGACCGATCCTTTGGCAGCGGTTCAGCCAAGTATTGTTGCAGGACAGCCAGTGGTGATCCAAGCGTATTGTAACGGATTTTGCGGCTGTGGTGAATTTGACTGTCAAACGGCGACGTCGGTGGTGGTATCGCCGGCGGCGAGGGCGTTGAAGTAGGCGAGGATCGTGGCTTTGGTGCGGTAGTGGCCGAAGGCGGCTTCGTCGTGGCGGCGGACGATGGGGAAGGTGTCGAGGATGTAGGCGGCGTCGTCGCGGGAGAGACCGTCGAGGCGGGCACGCAAGTGGCCCCCAGAGCCCCGCGTTCATCAAGCGGGGCGGGCGAATCCGTCGCTGACAAGTGGTTGGATTCCAGTGGCGGCACAATAGATCAAATATTGGGGTCGATGTCGGCCTCCGGCTGGGGGCGGGGTTCGTCGATAAGGCGGGCGAGGCCAGCGCCGACGGCGAGGTCTTCGATATGGCCAAAAGCACTGAGGCGGATGCTTCCGGCCCGGTCGATGACAACCAGGCTCGGGGTGCCGCGCAGCCGGTAGCGGCCCATCGTGATGGGCGTGGTTGCGCCAGGTGCGTGTGCGTCCACACCGACTGGGAACGTTATTTGATATTCGTGAAGGAACGCTTCCAGTGACACGGGGGTCATGGCGTCGTGGTGTTCGAACACGGTGTGAAGGCCCAGGAGGGTGACGTCGTCGCCGAAATTTTGCTGGATCCGCTTGGCCTGCGGCAGCCCGTGAGAGACGCAGCCGGGACAGAGCATTTGAAACGTCTCGATTACCACGACCTCACCCCTGAAATCGGCCAAGGTCGGATTGTCGAGAGTGTTGAACCAGCGGGTGACGGCCAGCTCCGGGGCGGTGTTGTTGGTCAGTTGCATGGTCACGGCGGTTGCGCTCCTTTCGAGCCCCACCACTCAGGGGAGATGCCAAGCGGGCGAGGCGGTGTTGGCCGGAATTCCAGGTGGAGGTGAGCAGGCAGGAAACGTGCGCAATGGCTCCAGCTTGTTTTCATAGTGCCGCGGGCGCCGACGGACAGTGGGCCGCTCCTCTGCAGGCGTCTTCTTCAGCGTTCCTCTCTGCTGGTTCGGGCGTCTCGCCGCCAGTTCCCGGCGATGGCCTCTTCGTCGGTTTGGGAATCGTAGAACTCAATGAGACTCTGTAAGCGTTCCAGATCCCAGCCTGGAGGGTATCTGTTGGGGTCTTTCATCTTCCTCTCCTTCTGACGCGTCTTCTATAGGCGGCGAATGGGAGGCGGACAGCAGAATGGCTAGGTGGGGCGGCTGGCTGAATCTGATCGCTCGGATTCTGGCCGATTCGCTTTTTGACGCGCTCGCATTTCCTCTGTACGCTTGCGCCAGAATTCGAGCTCTTCGTCTATTGTCATGCCCTCGATCAGTCGCCGGACGTGTTCTTGGCCGCGGCGTTTGATGGCAACGCATTCAGGTTCGCGATTTGCGATATCGGAATCGGACCAACAGGAGTTACTTTCAGTGAACCGGCGGGTGCCCGCGGACTCCTCTTGCGTATCCGATTGCCGGGATCCTGACCGCCTCGCCTCTTGGCGCGCTTGCATTTTCTCGGTGCGTTTGCGCCAGAACTCCAGTTCTTCTTCTCTTGACATGCCCTCTATCTGTCGCCGTACGTGTTCTGCGCCGCAGCGTTTCCAGGTCATACATTGAGGTTCACGGATTGTCATGTTGAATTACCTCCAAGGGAGAATGTATTCCTAATTGGCCGTAACCCTTGAGTGTATTGACTGCGTTATACTTACGGATTTTGTCGAAGTGAACAATGTCCCTGAAATTCCAGCTTACGATGAGTTCACACCCTGCCAACGTTGAAATGGCTACATGCAGCGCATCTGCTACTGATCGTCCTGTAACGATGCCCAACTCAAGATAAATTGCCCGAAGTTCGAGAGCTTCATTGCTGATTTCCTCGATGTGGGCTGAATTGTAGTACGCGGCAAAGAGTTCTTGGACGGCTTCGGGGGCAGATCCGACCTCTTCTTCAACAACAGGTGAGATTACAAGGAAAAATCGCCCGGCATCGACCTCATCAAAAAACTTTCTGCTCGGCGCGGAAAACTCAGGGTCAAACACGCCGCCAAAGACTGATGTATCTGCATATACTTTCAACTGCTGAATGTCCACGTTCGCAGAGCCCTCTGGCACGCCACCCCTCGTATTCCAAGTTCCTTACACAATATAACCGCTTGGAGATTCGTATGTCAACCAAAAGGCTTGTGTATTGCGAGACCTTACAGGGGACGCGAGCCGCTTACACGGCCACGTCGGTGGTGGTGTCGCCGGCGGCTAGGGCGTTGAAGTAGGCGAGGATCATGGCTTTGGTGCGGTAGTGGCCGAAGGCGGCTTTGTCGTGGCGGCGGACGATGGGGAAGGTGTCGAGGATATAGGAGGCGTCGTCGCGGGAGAGGCCGTAGAGGTGGAAGTAGAGGGCGTCGAGGCGGGCGCGCAGGTGGCGGCGCTCTTCTTCGTTCCAGACGAAGGGCGGGCCGTCGTAGCCGAGGTCGCGGGCGAAGGGGGCAATGTCGTGGGCGGTGTAGGTGAGGCGGAGGACGTGGTCGCGGACGAGGGCGCGGGCGGTGGTGGGGCCGAACTGGCGGTCGTAGTCGGCGGGGGCGATGACGGGGAGTTGCTCGACCGTGTACCAAGTCAGATGCGTACCTTGCACCTTTTGGCGAGTTGCATAGTCAAAGGCGAAGCTGTTTAGGTCGGCCAAAAGTTGAGTCGCGCTTTCGCCAGATAACCCTTCTTGGGCGGGAAATAGAATCGGCAACGTGTGACCACATCCTACCCAGGGTAGTACGGTGGCAATCATAGTACGCATGTCTGTTGGTCTGGCAATGTCTCGAAAACCCAAAGACCAGCCGAGGGATTGGGGTGTAGCCAAGTCAACTCTTTCAGCTGGTACCCAATATTGAGTGTGTGGAAGGAAACGAGGATCTGCATGCTCTGCCTCGCTGACCTCCTCGCTCAGGTACGGATTGTGAGTACTCTCCGGGTTGACTCTTACTGAATTTGCTCGGTGATCGAACTGATGAATCATTCTTCCCTGATACAGCGGAAGATATAATTCATCGCCCTTCTTCCAACGATTGCCGTTTACGGGGTAGAAGCCGTCGGCGTCAAGCTGGGCCGCGGTGCGGAAGAGATTGGAGTCGGATGTCATGTTGAACAACCCCTGCTTGTACCGGACCGGCCAAGTCCTGACTTCCTCACCGCCCGAGCGGTCTACTAGGACCGGATTGGCTTCGTAGATTTTTTTGTTAATTTCAGCGTCCCTTCGCGATTGGAAGACGGGCGCGGTGCCGGTGTTGGGATTGACGCGGGCGAAGTCGACGGGAGCGAGCGGGAAGCAGCGCTCCTTGTCCTGGATTGTGTCGGTGTCGTGCAGGAAAAAGGCACACTGGGTCTCGTCGAAGCTACGCTCTTCACCTCCGAAGATGAGGGCGCAGAACTTGAACGATGCGTGAACATCCTTAAAGAATATCTTCCGATTCTCGAAGTCGAACAGTCCACCGACCCGACCTATCGTCGATATGGACTTGAAAAACTTAGCGGCAGTCTTGTCTGCGTAGATGCCGGAAGGCGTCAGGAGGCCGACGATGCCGTCAGGCTTGATCAGGTCCATGGCGCGCTCGACGAATAAGGAATAGAGATTGACGCGTCCGCCGCTCAATAATGGATATTCGCCAGACCCTTTCACAAATGCTCGCATCGCGGCAGAGTTACTAAGCACGGCCTGGTACTCTAAAGCAAGTTCATCCCCTTTCAGTGTGCGCTGCTTAATTAGGTCCTTCCGACTTGCGCCTGTCGGAGCAAGTGCAATCTCGCTGTCGCGCAAGGCAAACCATTCAACTTCGGGCTGCTCGATCTGGTCCCAGGGCGGGTTGCCGATGATGGCGTCGAAGCCGCCGACGGGATTGTCGTTCTGCCAGTCGCGCCAGACGCCGGGGAAGGCGACCTGCCAGTGGAGAAAGTTTTCGCGTTGGGCGATGCGGTGGGCGGAGTTCCAGAGCTCGGTGAAGGCGGGCCAGAAGCTGCGCTGGCGGATGGGGTCGGAGGCGTCGACGCGGTCGGGGCCGTGGGCCAGGAGCGGGAAGGCCTGTTCATGGCCGAGGGCGATTGCGCCGACGAGCGGCTGTTCAAAGGCGGTGCGTTCTTTCTTTTTGAGGCCGGCGCTGAGCCAGTGCATGCCGCAAAAGGTGTCGAGCAGGCCGCGCAGCGGGGCGGTCGTCTTCTCGACTTCGGCGAAAAGATTGGCCGATTCTTCGACTTGGGAAATGTCGGCGTCAGACAGCTCTTCGATGCGTTGCATGCCCTGGGTGGCGTTTTCGGCGGCCTGGACGGCACTGCCGGAGGTGAGGCCGCCGAGACGGGCGAGTTCGCGGGTGGCGTCGTGGACGCGCAGGCCGACGAGCGAGTCGCCGCAGCGCAGGTGGTGGTCGAGGAAGGAGAGGGGCGCGCCGACGGTGAAACTGTGGAGCCAGAGGGAGACTTTGGCAAGCTCGACGGTAAGCGGGTTCTTGTCGACGCCGTAGATGCAGCGCTTGAGGACCATGCGGCGGATGATGGCCTGGTCGGTGAGTTGGGCTTCGTCAATGACCCAGTTCGCGGCGTGCGCCCGCGCCAGGATGTCTTCGCGGATGGCGGCGATGCGTTCGAGCAGCGGCGAGCTGTAGAGGTCCTCGAGCCAGGGCGCGGCGGTGGGCGCGTATTCGACGAGTTCGGCGATGGCGTCGGAGAGGTAGTCGACGGCGGTGACGAGAAAGTGGCCGCTGCCCATGGCGGGGTCGAGTATTTTGAGATCGAGGGCGGCCTGGGCGGGGTCCAGACGGCGCAGTTCGGCGCTACGGTCTCCTTTATTGCGGCGGTCGCTTTGGAGCGCGTCGGCCTTGGTTTGGAAGGCGGCGCGGCGTTCAGCCAGCAGCGGATCGAGGGTGCGCTCGACGATGAGGTCGACGAGCGGCTGCGGCGTGTAGAAGCTGCCGCTGTCCTTGCGGGCGTAGCTGTTGGGGCGGACGACGATCTGGCCGGCGGCGTCGCGGGCGGGTTCGCGCTCGAGCAGGCGCTCGTAGATGGAGCCAAGCTGCTGGACGGTCATGTCGCGGTAGTTGACGAAGCGGCGGCCGGCGCTGCTCTCGGTGTGGCTGAGGTCGTAGATAATTGGGGCGAGCACGGCGTCGGGCAGGCTGATGCGCTCGAGCAGGGGCGCGGCCTGCTGGGCGAAAAGGCCGCCGTTGTAGGGCGGCAGGCCGATGGACGGGTCACCCTTGTCGATCTGGCGGCAAAGCGTGCTGATCTGGTCGTAGTAGCGGCTTGCGAGGGCGGAGAAGGCGTCGCCGTCTTTGGTGCGCTGGGCGATGTCGTCGCGCACAGACTTGCGAAGGCCGTAGTCGTCGTAGCGGCTGTCGTTGACGGGCAACAGATCGCGGTCCTCGGCGTAGAGGAGGAAGAGGAGGCGGTAGAGGAAGATGAGCGCGGCCTGGCGCACGTCTTCCAGTTCGGCGCCACTTTTGCCGGCGAGGGCGCGAATGAGGGCGGGATAGACGCGTTCGAAGACGACGCCGGAGAGGTCTTGCGCGACCTGCTCCTCGTTGCGGCGGCCTTCGGCGAGGGCGTCTTCGAGGAGGCTTGTTTGCGCGCCTTGCTGCGGGCTGAAGGCGGCGCGTCCGAAGAGCAGGCGGAAGGCGCGCAAGCCGTCAGCGTCTTGCTGGCCGACGAGGGCTGTCAGGTCGACTTCGTGGTAGCCGCTGGCGCGGGGGCGGGCGCGGCGGTCGTAGAGTCGCCAGATGCCGCCGTTGGTGAGGATGCCCCAGCGGATGCGGCCGTCCGAGCTGATGTCGGCGGTGGCGAGATAGCGCAGGAGTTGGGCATGGGGCGAGCTGGCGCGGCCGCGATCGTCGTGGTCGCGTGCGTCGAGGGGGAGTTCGAAGCGTTTGCTTTCGGCGACGGCGAGCGCGTCGGGGTAGCGCTGGGTGGCGAGTTTGGCGGAGGCGGCGCGTGACTTGGAGTCGGCGTCGGCGAAGAGCAGATGGTCGGGGATGTCCTCGTTGCGATCGCTGCCCTGCTGGGGAAGGTAGTCGTTCCAGCCGAGGAGGTCGAGCTGGGGGCGGATCAGGTCCTGTTCGGTGACGGCCTCGTTGGGGTTCTGGTAAGCGGCGACCTTGTTCAGGAGGTCGGACAGGGCGGTGCGGAAGGCGTCAAAGTCTTCCTGCCCCGTGACCGATTCATGCCAGGCGGCGGTGTGGCGGATGCCTTCGGTCAGGAAGTATTGGGTAAAGAGTTGGCCGGGCATGGGAGAGGTAGGGGGTTAAAGGGCAGTTATAGGCGGGAGAATGTAACCAGGATTAGGCGAAAATGTAGGATACACCTGGCTATGAGGGATCACTCCCGTTTTCCGGGGAGATTCCGTGGGCGCGCAACTGGGCGGTGAGTCGTTGGATCCGCTCTTCAGCTTGATGGGCCCGTTCTTCGGCCTGTTCGATTCTGTCTTCGGCCTGCTCGGCTCTGTCTTCGGCCTGGTCGGCTCGCTCTCGGCCGGTCAGAAGGAGCTCTCCTGCGGAGTCCACCCAGCGCAGCCACGTTTCTTCCCTATCTTCGTAGGCGCCGCGCCAAAGTTTCAGGCCCAGGCCGGCGACCGGTAGGGGGTCGAGTTGGCATTGGAGATAGAGGCCGGCGGCGTCGAGCGCAAAGGCGTGCAGCACCCCCGACCGCAGATGGTCGCGCGGATCGAAGACTACGTAACAGGGCACACCGAAAGAGGCGTAGCGATCCATTTTCTCACCGATTTCGCCACCTTCTCTATTGGACACGACTTCGATAACAATGTCGGGCGGCTTCATATACTGCCATATGGCATAGACGCGGTTGGGCTTTTCCCACCAGTCTTGCGGATGCAGGACATCGAGGCTGACGAAGGCATCAGGTACCAGGGGCGGCTCTAGCGGTGAACGAAAAACGCCGACATCGGATGCAGCAACGAAAGGGCGGCCCTCGCCCGGGCCTTGCCAGGAGGCGTACAGCGGGTCGACGAGCAGGCGCCGCTGTTTCTCGGAAAACCAGTTGTCCACGGGGGTATCGTCCTCGGTAACCATCGTCGCGATGGCGAGCCGTTCCTCTTCGGTCAAGTTCAGATAGGAATCGGTTCGGCCATTTGGGCGCGCGGTAGAGTCCGGCGCATTTGGCGTCGCGTTTCCGGGTGCCTGAGGGCGTACTCTAAGGGGAGAGTCAGCTGATTCAGTCATCTCGACATCCTGATTTGGCTACAGAACATCAGTGCAATGTTGAAGACAGTTTGCCTGGGACGGACGGAAATGTCAAGCAGCCCCCATTTTGGGACAGGGCAAACGCATCTTAATTCGGACGCCAAAATAGCAGACGAAGGGCGCCCACAAGGGGCGCCCCTACCAATTGTCTTCTCTAGGCGTTATGCCCTGGGGAGGGCACCCACAAGGGGCGCCCCTACCAATTGCCTTCTCTCGGCGTTATGCCCTGGGGAGGGCACCCACAAGGGGCGCCCCTACCAATTGCCTTCTCTCGGCGTTATGCCCTGGGGAGGGCACCCACAAGGGGCGCCCCTGCCAATTGTCTTCTCTCGGCGTTATGCCCTGGGGAGGGCACCCACAAGGGGCGCCCCTGCCAATTGTCTTCTCTCGGCGTTATGCCCTGGGGAGGGCACCCACAAGGGGCGCCCCTACCAATTGCCTTCTCTAGGCGTTATGCCCTGGGGAGGGCACCCACAAGGGGCGCCCCTACCCGATTCAGGCAGCCTCACGTGGGTTTGTCCCAATTTGATGCAATTGCCCTGCATTTTGGGATGCACCTGGCTGCGATGGGCAGGGCGGGGGCACAGTTCGGAAGTCCAAGAAGCTGTTGCAAGGGTAACCGTAGGCGGCTGTAAGATGGCACAGACCTTTCTGTCTGTGTACCAGTAAGGAAGGCGGAGGCCCAAAAAGGGCACGAAGGACCATTGAACCTGCTACCGATTGTCTCTATCAGCGCAGCTCTCCGGGTCCCTCCGTGTCCTTCGTGAACTATTGAGCAGTTGCAGTGAACAGCGCAGCCTGGATTTTCACTCTTTCAAACAGTCTCTAATGAGATGGCCGACGACATTGCTGCGCGGCGCCTTACAGGTGTTCAGCCAGATTGAAACAGACGGGGATGACCGATGCGCGGACACGGTTCTCGACATTATTCCGTTCTGCCATCGTGTCGTCACTGAGTCGTCACCGACATCCCAGCGCTAGGTGTATCTCAATTGTTCTGGGCAAAGATGAGCCAAACTTCACCATTCCCACCCGACACGGTAAAAGTGTAGTTCTGGCTGTCGCGTTCGCCGGTGCCGTCTTTGACCCAAATCGTATAGTTGCCTACCACATTTGCGCCCGGAACCTGGCTGAGGGGGACCGTCTTAAGGTAGTTGTACTTATTGCCCTGGGGCCCATTATGGGTAGAGTTTTGACCGCGAGTAGTATGATCCACAGCGGATACATGAACCCCATCCTTGTGCAACTCCACATAATAGCTGCCGCCAATGCCCTGAACCTCGTCACCGCGTCCTTCATGGACGAAGCCAATATAGAGCTTCAGATCGTTGCCGCCGTTATGCCTGAGATCGGTGTTTCGCAACCTGAATTTGCAGCCGTCGCCACCAATACCAGCGCAGGGATCGGCCGGAGGTTGCGCCACAGGGGGAGGTACAGGCGTCGGCGGGATGGGCGTAGCCGTTGGTGGGATCGGGGTGGGCGGCGGCGCGGGAATGTTGGACGCCACCGGCACAAGTTCCGGATTAATCGCCGTCACCAATGGGCTGTAGACCCAGGCATACTGACCGCCGTAAATGATCTGCCACCAGCCGCCAGCAGGGTTCTTGCCGGAAATGGGGAATTGATCGCCGGCCTCGGCCTGTCCCAGGATGGGGTAGTTGGTGCCCGGGCCTGCCCGCAGGTTCATCGTGCCAGACATCCTCACCGTTGGAGATGCGGAGGTTGGTGTAGGTGTCGGGGTAGGAGGCGGAGTCGGTGACGGTGTCGGCGTGACCGTCGGTGTGGCAGTCGCTTCCAGAATTTCAAGCCGCTCCTCGAACGAGGTCAAGCGCTCTGTCATCGAGGCGACCAGTTCTACCATGGCTTCGACTTTAGCCGCCAGGTTTTCGAGGGTTAAGATGGCGTCCTGTGCGTAGAGCGGCACTGCTGTGCCGAGGAGAGTTACCACTAAGAGCAATACAATTAGTTTCTTTTTCATCCTCATTCCCGATCGTTGAAATTTTCAAGTTTGAATGACGACTGGCTGGGCGCGACGCGGAGGCGGCACTTTCGAAATAGATTGGGAATCGACGCCCGATCGGACCCATTTCCGGCAGCGGGTTCAATGATCTTTCGCGCGCTCTGTGGGCCTCCACGCCTTCCTTACCGGTACACTGGCAGGAAGGTCTGTACCTTCTTTGAGCTGCTTGCCGTTACTCTTTACGCAGCGCTTAAAGGATCTGGCTGAGGAAGAGCTTGGTGCGCTCGTGTTGGGCGTTGGTGAAGAAGTGCTCGGGTGTGCCGACTTCCATGATTTCGCCGGCGTCCATGAAGACGATGCGGTTGGCGACCTCGCGAGCAAAGCCCATCTCGTGGGTGACGACGAGCATGGTCATGCCCGATACGGCCAGTTCCTGCATGACGTCGAGGACCTCTTTGATCATTTCGGGGTCGAGGGCGGAGGTCGGCTCGTCGAAGAGCATGATCTTGGGCTGCATGGAGAGCGAGCGGGCGATGGCGACGCGTTGCTGCTGGCCGCCGGAGAGTTGGCCGGGAAATTTGTCGGCCTGTTCAGGGATGCCGACGCGATTGAGCAGGGCCATGGCGTTCTCCATGGCCTCTTCCTTGTTCATTTTGCGCACATGAATGGGCGCGAGGGTGATGTTTTCGACAACAGTTAGATGCGGGAAGAGGTTGAACTGCTGGAAGACCATGCCGGTTTCGGAGCGGATCTGCTCGATGTTGCGGACGTCGCGGGTGAGCGGGATGCCGTCGACGATGATTTCGCCGGCCTGGTGCTCCTCCAGGCGGTTGATGCAACGAATGAGAGTGGATTTGCCGGAGCCGGAGGGGCCGATGATGACGACCACTTCCTGGGCCTTGACGCGCAGGCTACAGTTTTTTAGCGCCTGGAATTCGCCGAACCATTTGCAAACGTCCTGGCAGATAATGATCTCTTCGTGATTTCCGTTTTCGGACATTGTGGGTACCTCGTATCGCTGAATGGGCTATGTGCCCTGGCTGGTCATGAGGGCGCTTACTAGTGACTGGTTGCGGCGTCTGCCAACACTGTTGGACTCAGTTCGGTCAACCAAGTGATAGGTGGGCTATCGGCATTGAGGTCCGAAAGGTCCAGATGTTCTGAAGCTTTGTCAATGTCCAAGCCGACGACGTGACCATCTTTGTCAAGATCAACCAGTACACTGTCCGAGACTTCAACAGTTTCCGCGGCTGGTGCGGGCCTGAACTCGATATACAAGCTATCAGTTTCGGGAAAGTATCGGAATCTCACGGTTTCTCCCTTTGAAAACGGCGATCAAAGGAAGCCTTCAAAATGGTATCGCCATCTTCCCACGAAATTACTCTCAGGAAACGAGGGACGGTCTCGCCCGGAAGCGTGATTTCTCCCCAGAATCTATAGCGTCCGTTCGGCTGGCGTTCAACTTTGACAGGGCTGTTGAGAACGTCCACACACGAGTCAGGGTCGATTTCGGGACGCTTTTGGCGCACGATAACGTCAAAATACCACGTTGTCTTCAATTTACACGGCTGCGATATACGATCTGAGCTTTTTCCATCCGAAGCCGAGTCTTCTTCTCTGCATTGTCATTGCACGCTTGCGAATCCTTTTTCCGGCGGTGCTCTAGCGCTCGCCAACACCGAGGCGCTGTTCGAGGCGGCGGCTGGCATAGCTCATACTGTAGCTGAAGATCCAGAAGAGGACGGCGACGAGTAAAAAGACCTCCTGCTGGGTGCCGAGCCAGTCCGGGTTGGCGAGAATTGTGCGAGCTATGCCGAGCAGGTCAAACAATCCGACCAGGGCGACGAGCGTCGTGTCTTTGAATAGACTGATGAACTGGCCTACAAGTACTGGAATGACGGCGCGCAGGGCCTGCGGCAGGATGATGTGCATCGTAGTCCGGTATGTGCTCAAGCCCAGGGCCTGGGCGGCCTCATACTGACCGCGGGAGATTGATTGCAGGCCGCCGCGCACGTTTTCGGCGGTGTAGGCGGAAGAAAAGAGAATGATTGCAACGAGGGCGCGCAGCACGCGGTCGACGAGCGGGAAGCCGTCGGGCAGAAAGAGCTGCAGCATGACCTGGCCCATGAAAAGCAGGCTGATAAGCGGGACGCCGCGGATGAATTCAATGTAGATTACGCTCATCACGCGGATGGCCGGCAGTTTGGACTGGCGGCCAAGGGCGAGGACTACGCCGAGCGGGAAGGAGAGGGTGATGCCGAAAAAGGCCAATAGCAATGAGAGCAAGAGGCCACCCCAGAGGATGGTGGTCACGGTGGGCATCGGTTCGGCGTCACCGCTGTAGCCGCGCAAAATGACGAGCATCACAACCAGGTAGGCGAGCAGGAGGTAGACGGCGGCGCGCACGCGGCGCTGGATCGGCAGGAAGCGGCCCAGGTAGAATCCGCCGGCGCCGGCGCCGGCCACGATCAGGAGGTGGAAGCGCGTCGTCCAGGAGAAGAAAGGGACCTCCCTCAGAGCGAGGGGAATTACGAAAAGGACGAGGGCAGCGAAACTGAACTTACCGCTGATCAGTTGCCACATCAGCCCGACGACGCCGCCGAGCAGGTAGAGAACGAGCCAGAGACGCCAAGCCTCCTCAGCCGGGTACTGCCCGCGCATGATCAGATTGAAGTTTGCTGGAATCACACCCCATTCGGCGGTGGTGAAGGCCCAGCGCAGCAGCAGTCGGGCAAGAACAAAGATTAAGGCCGCCGCCGCCACGGTCAGGACCGAGTTGAACAGGTCGCTGAAGAGGTTTCTGCGCATCCATCCCAGAACGGTTTTGCGCTCGCTCGGCGGCAGCATTGAGAGGTCTGATGGCGCCCCAGCCGCTGTCGTCATAGCTCAAATTCTCCTGCGAAATAACGGTTCAGTCGATAGCTAGTGGTGGGTCGAGGACAGTGTCCGATGCCCACCGGCTGCAACGAGACAGTTGCTATAACCACGATTATCTTTCAACCAGGCGGATGCGCCGGTTGTAGATATTCATGAGGAAGGAAGTCAACAGGCTGAGTGACAGGTAGGTGCCCATGATCATGGAAAACATTTCGATCTCCCGGCCGGTCTGATTCAGGATAGTGTTGCCGGCCACGGCGAAAAGGTCGGGATAGCCGATGGCGATGGCCAGGGAGGAGTTTTTGGTCAGACTCAGGTACTGGCTGGTGAGGGGCGGGATGATGACGCGCAGAGCCTGTGGGAAGATGATGAGTCGCAAGGTTTGCGGCGGTGAAAGCCCCAGCGCAGTTGAGGCCTCTCGCTGGCCCTTGGAAACGGACTGGATCCCAGCGCGCACAACTTCGGCGATGAAGGCGGCAGTATAAATGATAAGTCCGGAGAGCAGGGCCATGAACTGCTGGCTGAGCATCTTCCCGCCCACTGTGTTGAATCCTTCGAGAAATGGTTGGTCGAGCGTCAATGGCTGCGGCAGGACGATCCAGCCGACGAGGCCGACGGCGGCGACGGTTACCAGGAACCAGAGGGTGATGAGCGGCATGCGGCCGGTGCGCTTGCCCTGTTCGCGCAGGAAAATGGCGATAACCGCGCCGAGGATAATCCCCGCGCCCAGGATGATCAGATAAGTATTCCAGGAGTCGGTAGGGCTGCCCCAGGGGATGGCCACGCCGCGATTGCTGAGAAAGATGGGGCCGGGCAGGATGAAGGCTTCGGCCACGCGCGGCAGCTTGAGAAAGACGGCCTGCGCCCAGAAGATCAGCAGCACGAGCAGGGGGATGTTACGGAATATTTCGATGTAGACGCCGGCGATGCGGTTGATGAGAAAGTTGGTGGATAGGCGCATTACGCCGATGACGATACCGAGCGCGGTGGCAAATATGATTCCGAGGAAGGCTACCTGGAAAGTATTCAGAAGCCCGACCACGAAGGCGCGGGCGTAGGTTTTTTCGCGGGAGTATTCGATAAGGCTCTCGCCGATATCGAAGCCGGCGGCCTGGCTGAGGAAACTGAAGCTGATGGCGATGGTGTGCTTCTGCCGCAGCCCAGTGATCATGTTGTTGTAGAAGAAGAGGCCCAGCCCGACGACGACGGCGACGACCAGGACCTGGCTGAGAATGCCCAGTACCCGTTCATCGCGATAGAAAGGGGGGCGCACCTGACTGGCATGGATTTCCTGCATAGGGTGCCTCTATCGTAGTTCGTAGTTCGCGGCCAGCCAGGTGACTGGCCGCGAACCATTTCAAGCGAATTAGCGAATCGGCGGCGCGTACAGGATGCCGCCATCGGAGAAGAGGCTGTTCAGGCCGCGCGGCAGGTCAAAAACCGTATCCGGGCCGAGGTTGCGGTTGTAGATTTCGGCGTAGTTGCCGAGCTGCGAAATCACATCCGCGAAACAGCCAGAATTGGAGATGCCGACCTTGGCGCAGAAATCGCCTTCCATTCCCAGCAGCTTGCGGATGTTGGGGTCTTTGCTGTCCATGAAGCTGTCGACATTCTGCGAGGTGATGCCCATCTCTTCGGCCAGCATGGTGGCGTAGACGACCCAGTTGACGAGGTCGAACCACTGGTCATCGCCGTGACGGACGGCCGGTCCCAGCGGCTCCTTGGAGAGCGTCACGTTCAGAATGACGTGATCTTCGGGGACGGTCAGCACGGTCTGGCGAGACACGAGGCTGGACTTGTCGGTGGTGACTGCGTCGCAGCGGCCTTCGTCATAGGCGTTGAAGGACTGGTCAAAGTCCTCGAATACGACGGCCTCGTAGCTGACACCGGCAGCCGCGAACTGGTCGGCGAGGTTAAGTTCAGTGGTCGTACCGGTAACAACACAGACGGACGCGCCCTGAAGGTCGGCCAGTGTCTGGACACCGCTTCCCTTGCGCACCATGAGGCCCTGGCCGTCGTAGAAGGTGGTGGGGCCGAAGTTCATGCCCAGGTCGGTGTCACGGGACATTGTCCAGGTGGTGTTGCGGATAATGACGTCACCTTCACCGCTGGACAGGATTGTGAAGCGTTCCTTGGCGGAGGCGGGCCTCACCTCGAGGGCGTCGGCATCGCCAAAGATTGCTGCAGCAATCGCACGGCAGTAATCGACGTCAAAGCCGGAGAAGTTGCCTTCGGAGTCAAGGAAACCGAAGCCGGGCAGAAGGGCGTTGCTGATGCAGACCAGTTTGCCCCGATCCTGAACAATACTCAAGGTCGACTGCTTCTCCTCCTGCATCACCGGCGCCGCGGCCTCGTCCGACTCGACGACTTCGGGGCCTGCTGCAGGACTCATGCAGGCGGCAATGATCATGCCAATAACCATTGACAGAATCATGCCTGCTTTGTTCAATTTCCTCATGCTTTTCATTGTGCGCTCCTTGAAATGGATGGTGGAAAGGAAAATAATTTTAGGGCTCGTCAACCGTTGACGGGCCGTGGTCAGGATTGTGACCGAGCGTAGCAGCGTTGCCCGCGAGCCAAGTGCATGCATTATTCGACCAGTTTCCCCTGCGGGGATTTCCGAAAGGAAAGCCTTGCTAAAAAGTATAATACAACTCCTATTTCATAACAACAGAGTTTGCGAATTTAGAACTGTGCCAGACGGACTATGGTTTATGAGCCGCGGCAGAAACTGGATGTGGCTTCAGACCCGGGAACGTGAAACGCGGACGTGGCGTTATATGAAAGGGGACTTCGCGCTCATCGAGGCGCCGGTCAGCACCGCTCTGGTCAAGAGTAGCCTGGAAAGGCAACCTTGCGTTTCGTTCGTCGTCCGAAGAAAGGCGGGAAAAATTGCTTAACAGGACTATCATCTGATGTATGAGAATCCTTCCTCTAACATCTTACAAAGGTTCGTCATGAGAGCAAAGTCTGAAAATCCGCGACTTACTGTCTTGCACCAGACATAACACAAAAGCCGTTTTGGCACAATTGAAATGAAATTGAGGAAACAAATGAACGAAAGGCGCCGGAGGAAGTGATGCACAGTGCGTGTTCTGGATATTTCCGATTGCATAAACGGGAATTGGCCCTGGTCCGGCGAACCAGTTCAGGCCGATTCGCTCATAGAATATGACGGGCAAATTGTGGGGTTCTACAATTCTGGATGCCGAGACCAGTTTGAGAGCGGGGTCCGCCACTTCGAGCAAGCGTGGGAGTCGCCGCCCGCTCGATGACAAGCTTTACGGCGTCTCACGGATCTGTCAAGTGCATGGGCTGGGGGCTTTATATTCCCAGATACATATTTCCCTTGTTTTTTGGGCTTATTGGACGGCTGGGCTATAATCCCCGAATGCCCGTCTCTGGAGAGTTGCGAATTGTGCCGCGGCTGCGAAAACTATCAGAGGTAGTCCCCGCTTACTGACAGGAGAACCGAATGCTGGCGGAACTGTCCAACACGATTGCAACCCTTATCGGGATATTCGTTGCTCTTATGGGCGCGTTCTTTTTTGCCTTCTGGGTGGCAATGGGCATATGGACACTTAATGACATTCGCAGCCGGACACGGGACTGGCTCGCGATTGCACTTGCCAGCCTGCTGGTCCTCATCTTTCCACTCGTCGGCCTCGTCCTCTATATGATGGTCCGCCCCAGGGAAACGCTGGCCGATGTTTTCGATCGCGCATTGGAAGAGGAGTCTCTACTCAGGGAGTTGGAGGCGACTCTGTCCTGCTACCGCTGCGGTGTACCTGTCCAGGACAACTGGAACTTTTGCTCAAACTGCCATAGCCAGTTGCGGTTTGCCTGCTCGAGTTGCGGCAAGGCGATGCGCCAAGAATGGAGCATCTGCGTAAGCTGCGGCACCGACCAGCATGAGAGTGATCCTTCAGCAGTCAACGGGCAGGGCGACTCCAGGAACAGAGTTGAATCGTCAGGCGCGACGCCGTCCCAGGAGATGGCGGAGAGCGAATCAGCGTTCCGACCCACGCGAGAATCTTCGCCGCGAAGATAGCACACCCTCAACAGCGCCGAGAGCGTTTTCAGACCCGCTACCACGAATTCAAGAGACTGGCAGTTCAGCCGTTCTCGGCGGTGGCGCGCCCTTCCAGCGTCAGCACGACAACCGACTTTGCCGGCAGGTGAATGTCCAGTCCACCTTCTATAATTGTGGCTTGGGTGAATGGCTGCGGCTGCACCTGTTCAGGCGCGTCAAAGGTGTTGTGCGCGTCGATATTGGCTGCGGTGAGCACACGGCCGTTTAGTTGCGCAACGTCCATGCCCCTTACGTCGCAACGGACGGACGCGGCGCTTGTTGGGTGGAGGTTGCTGAGGGAGAGATTGACGCGTCCGGCGTGATCGCGGGAGGCGGTGGCGGACAAGGAAGGGATGCGATCACCGCCATATGCGTAGTCGGCGCAGGTAAGGTCGATTGGCAGGCGGGTGGCATCCTGATGGATGCTGTACATTTCGAAGACATGGTAGGTGGGCGTGCATATCATGTTGGCGCCTTCGGTAAGGATCATCGCCTGCAGAACGTTGACCGTCTGGGCTATGTTGGCCATTTTCACGCGGCTGGCGTAGCGGTGGAAGATGTCGAAGTTGAGCGCGGCAACGAGCGCGTCGCGCAGGCTGTTCTGCTGATAGAGGAATCCGGGATTGGTGCCCCTTTCGACAGCATACCAGGTGCCCCACTCATCCACCAGCAGTTCGACATCGCCATCGGGGTCGTAATGATCCATGATGGCGGTATGCTTGCGCAGCAGTTCGTCCATGCGCAAGGTACTCTTGAGGACGGCGAACCACTCGGCTTCGCCGAAGCCGGTCGCTGACAAGGCTGTTCCTGCCGGGCCGCCGCGTGTGTAGTAGTGAAGAGACAGGCCGTCCATCAGGAAGCGGTCGCGTTGGACGCATTCGCGCATCATCACTTCGGTCCAGCGGTAGTCGAAGCTGTTTGCGCCACAAGCGACCTTGTAGAGTTGGTTGTCCCCAAAGTCGCGCAGGTAAGTCTGGTATTGCCGATAGAGGTCGGCGTAGTACTCGGGGCGCATTGAGCCGCCGCAGCCCCAGTTCTCGTTACCCACGCCCCAGTAGCGGATGCGCCAGGGCTGTTCGCGGCCGTTGCTGCGCCGCAGGTCTGCCATGGGGCTGACGCCGTCGAAGGATATATATTCCACCCACTGCTGCATCTCTTGCACTGTGCCGCTGCCGACGTTGCCGCAGATGTAGGGTTCGCAATGCAGCTGTTCGCACAGGTCGAAGAACTCGTGGGTGCCGAATTGGTTGTCCTCGGTTACGCTGCCCCAGTGCGTGTTGATCATGGTCGGGCGCCTGGAGCGGGGGCCGATGCCATCCATCCAGTGGTACTCATCGGCGAAGCAGCCGCCCGGCCAGCGCAGCACGGGGATCTTGCTGGCGCGCAGAGCGTCGACGATGTCGGTACGGATGCCGCGCAGGCTGGGTACGACGGCGGCGTCTTCGCCGACCCAGATGCCACCGTAAATGCAGCGGCCGAGATGTTCTGCGAAGTGGCCGTAGATATGGCGGCTGATGGTGGTGTCGCCCAGATCGGCGTTGATGACAAGTCGGTTCATGGGGCCTGTCCGTTGGTGAGTTTCTTGGGGCGCGGTCGCTATTGGGTGGGCACTATGCTAGAATCCTACACATTGCCAGGGCTCGTTGACATTTGGCTAGACTGAGTATTGCAAGATCAGAGTGTGGCCTATCCACGAAGGGCTGTGAAGAACACCTTTTTTTATCCACGAAGGGCCACGAAGGGGCACGAAGAACACCTTAACACCTTTTTATCCGCGGAGGCCGCGGAGGGGCACGGAGAACACCTTAACACCTTTTTTTCCGCGGAGGCCGCGGAGGGGCACGGAGAACACCTTAACACCTTTTTTTCCGCGGAGGCCGCGGAGGGGCACGAAGAACACCTTAACACCTTTTTGTCCGCGGAGGCCGCGGAGGGGCACGAAGAACACCTTAACACCTTTTTGTCCGCGGAGGCCGCGGAGGGGCACGGAGAACACCTTAACACCTTTTTATCCGCGGAGGACGCGGAGGGGCACGGAGAACACCTTAAACCCTCTTTATCCACGAAGGGCCACGAAGGGGCACGAAGAACACCTTAACACCTTTTTATCCGCGGAGGACGCGGAGGGGCACGGAGAACACCTTAGACCCTTTTTATCCACGAAGGGCCACGAAGGGGCACGAAGAACACCTTAACACCTTTTTATCCGCGGAGGACGCGGAGGGCCGCGGAGAACACCTTAAACCCTCTTTATCCACGAAGGGCCACGAAGGGGCACGAAGAACACCTTAACACCTTTTTATCTGCGGAGGACGCGGAGGGGCACGGAGAACACCTTAGACCCTTTTTATCCACAAAGGGGCACGAAGAACACCTTAACACCTTTTTATCCGCGGAGGACGCGGAGGGCCGCGGAGAACACCTTAAACCCTTTTTATCCACGAAGGGGCACGAAGAACACCTTTGCCACCGCAGATTATTGTCGTAGAACACGAGTATCAGGCGAGAAACGGGCCAATGCTGCCCGCAGACGTCCTGCATATGTCACATTTTGAATAGTCTTCACCAAATGTCAACGACCCCTAGTTGAACCGGACGAAACTGGTGTGTTGCGCAGCCGGGTATTGCCGGGATTTTGGTTTCGGTCCGACTGGTTCTGGGAGGGAAGAGTGGCGGAGTTGATTCAATTGGTGGAGGAGGGCATCGCCTCCCCGGAACACCAGGAATTTGTGGAGAGCCTGGCGGCCTGTTGGTAGTACACCGGGCACGAAATATGCCGCATAACTCGGATCATCCTCCCTTTTTCTGTGCTGTGGGGGCGGACATACTCGTCCAGGGGGCGGGCATTTCCCCAACCGGAACCTCTATCAGGACCGGCGAGTCGGCGGCAAAGGCATCTGCCAGAGCGTCTTGCAGTTCGCGCGGTGAATGCACGCGCAGTCCACGCGCGCCAAAGGACTCAGCGAAGGCGACAAAGTCGGGATTGTGCAGTTCGCTGGCGATGACGCGTCCGCCGTAGCGCTCCCTCTGCATGCGGCGCACGTTGCCGTAGGCACTGTCGTTGAAGACAACCGTCACCGTGTTGATGCGGTGTTTGACCGCGGTCGCCATTTCGGTGGCGGCGAAGAGAAAGCCGCCGTCGCCGGTGACGCTGAGAACGGGGCGATCGGGAGCCGCTACTTTGGCGCCGAGCGCGGTCGGGAAGCCCCAGCCCAGCGTGCCCTGATAGTTGGCAGCGAGGTAGGTGCGGGGCTGATAGACCGGCATGGCTGCGCGGGTAACGTATCCGATTTGGGTAATCTCCTCGACATAGATACCGTCGTCCGGCAGGGCCTCACGGATGGCACGGACATACCCCATCTGCGGCTGAATCAGTTCATAGATTGCGTCCATTTCATCATGCAGCGCCAACATCTCGACACGTCGGGAGGGCCGGTCGCGGTCGTAGCGCGCCAGCACGGGCAGGAGGGCCTGCAGGGCGTCACGACAGTCGGCCAGCAGCGCTACATCCGGCGGGGCGAAACGGCCAAGTTCCTGCGGGTCTATGTCGACGCGTATCAGGCGCATGTTGTCCGGTTTGCCCCACTGCATCAGTGGGGTGGACAGGCGGGTTCCGATGGAGATGACGGCGTCGGCCTGCTCCCACAGGCGCTGGCCGGGGCCGTATGAGTGGCTGAAGGGGTGAAGGCTGGAGAGGATGCCGCGCCCGCCGCCGCTGGCGATTACCGGCGCCTGCAGAGTCTCGGCAAGCGTGCGGATCTCTTCCGCCGCGTCAATTGCACCGCCGCCGACAAATATGGCGGGATTCTGTGCGCAACTCAGTAGCCGAGCCGCTTCTTCGACAGCGTCGTTGTCAACTGCGGGGCGGCTCAAGGCCAGGGGAATAGGGTTGTCGTCGAGTTCGGCCTTGCCGGAAAGGACGTTCAACGGTACCTCCAAGCCAACGGGCCGGGGCCGGTCCGAGCGCAATGCGCTTAGCGCTTCGGCAAGCAGGCTGGGTATCTCGGCAGGGCTTTCAGCACGGCGCGCCCACTTGGTCAGCGCGCTCATCATCCCCAGCTGGTCGGGGATTTCGTGAAGCATGCCGTAGCCGCGGCCAATCTGGTCGGAATGGATCTGGCCGGTGAGGCAGAGGACGGGCGCGTTGGTGGCATAGGCGGTTGAGAGGGCGGCGGTGGTATTGAGGAAGCCGGGGCCGGGCACGACAACGTAGACGCCGGTCTTGCCGGAGGCGAGCGCGTAGCCGAGGGCCATGTAGGCTGCGCCCTGTTCGTGGCGGGTGTGAATGAGGCGCATACGGTCGCGAGCGTCGTAGACGGCGGTATAGAAGTAGTCGTTCTGCACGCCGGGCAGGCCAAAGATCGTGTCGATTCCGTGGGAGAGGAGGCCTTGGACAAGGGCTTCGCCGCCGGTTTTCATTTTTTTCATCAGGAGAATTCCTCGCCGCGCGCTAAAGCGCTACCGAGCCGTCGGCGTGAAAGTTGCCGAGGATCGTTTTGGGTTGATGGGGATAGCGGCCCAGTTTGTGCTCTTGGATCTGGAGGCCAATTCCCGGGCGGTCGGAAACAAGCAGGTATCCTCCCTGACGTTCGACCGGGTAATCGACAATTTCATTGAAAGCGTCGGCGGTGGCATGGCTCTCCATCAGGACGTAGTTGGGTATCGATGCGTCGAGCTGGCAGAAGGCGGCGATGTTGACGGGGCTGCCCATCAGGTGGGGGAATATGCCGACAAATGCGGATTCGGCGATGGCCGCGATCTTCCTGACCTGGGTAAAGCCGCCGGCAAGGGAGAGGTCGGGCCGGATGAGACTCACGATTTTACGGTCGATCAGGTCTTTGAACTGGAAGATATTGTAGAATCGTTCGCCGGTGGCCATGGGCAGCGGTACGGCTTTTGCGATGTACTCCATCGCCTCCAGACTCTCCGGAGCCAGTGGGTCCTCGTAGTAGAGGAGGCGAAAAGGAAGCAGTTCGCGGGACAGGATGATCGCCTCCTCGGGGCGCAAGTTACGATGGATCTCCAGCCCCAGGTCGATGTTGTAGCCGACGGCTTCGCGTACGGCGGCGACCATGGCGATGGCATCGCCAATCACATTGGACGGTGTCTTGCGCTCGAAGCCGGGCAGGAAGGGCGACATGCGCAAAGAGATATAGCCGGCCCCAACTTGCTCCTGGGCGCTGGCCGCGCATTCGTCGACAGTGGCGCCGTTCACATTGGCAAACACCTTGATCTTGTCCCGCACGCGGCCGCCCAGCAATTGATGCACCGGCTGGCCAACGGCCTGACCGGCGATGTCCCACAGCGCGATGTCGATAGCGCTGAGTGCGGCGCTGAGCGCGGCGCCCATGAAATGCGTATCGCGGCTGACGGTCTGGTAGTGATGTTCGATGCGGGAGGCGTCTTTGCCAATGTAGTAGTCGCTCAGATCGAGGATGGCGCGGTGGACCATGCCATGATGCGCCCAAAGGCCGGCTTCGCCGTTGCCGATGAGGCCCTGATCGGTGTAGACCCGCACCAGCAGAAATCTGTCTACAAGAAAGGGAGTAATCTTCTGGATTTTCATCGAGAACTCTCCGCTTGGGCGGCGAGGGAAGGCCGGCAAATCGCCAGCAATCCCATTGCCAGATAGCATCTCGGTACAGATGGCCGCGGCCGGACTGGGCTGAATTATACAGGATGTTGCGGCCAACTGGTACTCATCGGCGAAACATCCGCCTGGCCAGCGCAGAACGAGGATCTTGACAGCGGGCAGGGCGCCGACGATGCCGATACGGACGCCGCGCAAGTTGGGTTTGGCGGCGGTGTCTTCGTCGACCCAGATGCTGCCGCAAATACAGCGGCCTAGATGTTCTGCGAAGTCGCCTCAGATTCGGCGGCTGATGGTAGTGTCGCCCTAATCGGCGATGAAGGCAAGTCGTTTCACGGGGTCGGTAGGTTGGTAGGTGCATGGCGAACGGTCGCAAATGTGCGGGCAGTATGCTAGGATCCCGCATAGTGACATTCTACGCCTGAAATGGAACGGGTTCGAAGTTGCACAGGAGGGCGAAGTGGTATCGCAAGCACTCTCGCAGGATGATACAAGAGAGATTGACTGGCAGAGGAGGCCGCCGCTGGAGAGCGGTGACCGGCTCAGCCGCGCCGAGTTTAGTCGGCGGTACGCGCTGTATCCCGAGGTCAAGAAGGCAGAGCTCATCGATGGAATTGTGATCGTGGGTTCCCCCGTACACAGGCAACATAGCAGACCCCATTTTCAGTTCAGTGCAATTCTCGGCGTCTATTTCGCTCATACGCCCGGCTTGATTGCAGGTAATAACGAGTCGGTAGTGTTCGACGGAGACAATGAACTACAGCCAGATCTGATTTTAGGAATCGAAGCGGCAAGGGGAGGGCATTTGGAGGATAAGGACGATGGGCCGCTGTCAGGGGTACCAGAATTTGTTGTAGAGGTGGCGGCCAGCAGCTCGTCATACGATCTGCACAGCAAGTTGAACATTTACCAGAGAAACGGCGTGCAGGAGTACCTGGTGTTACTGGCCTACGAGCGCGAGATGCGCTTCTTCCAGCTGGCGGACGGCGAGTACGTATTGGTTAAGCCGGATGATTCAGGTGTGCTTCGTAGCCGGGTTTTGCCAGGGTTTTGGTTTAGGTCCGACTGGTTCTGGGAGGGGAGAGTAGCCGAGTTGATTCAACTGGTGGAGGAGGGCATGGCATCCCGGGAGCACGGGGAGTTTGTGGACGTGCTGGCGGCTGGGTAGCGTCTAACCCGGTCGAGGCTATAGGCTGGTCCTAAACGCAACTGTTTGGATAAACTATTTACGTCACTCAGAAAGTGATCTTTTGAACA
Source organism: Caldilineaceae bacterium (assembly GCA_965221345.1). Lineage (GTDB taxonomy): Bacteria > Chloroflexota > Anaerolineae > Caldilineales > Caldilineaceae > Bin5. Next base: position 2,223,109 of record CBDCSD010000001.1, on the reverse strand, counting down.
GTACCTCTGCGGGGTACATTCTCCGCCAGGGGCCGGGCATCTCTCCGACCGGCACATCGATTACAACAGGCAGGACTGCCGCAAAAGCTTCGGTAAGGGCGTCACGCAATTCGTCGGGTGAGTGGACCCGTACTCCTTTCGCGCCAAAGGACTCGGCATAGGAGACATAGTCGGGATTGACCAGGTCTGTGGAGATGATTCGCTCATTGTAAAGCTCCTTCTGCATGCGGCGCACATTGCCGAAGGCCCCGTCGTTGAAGACCACTGTCACCGTATTGATGCCGTGCTGGACCGCGGTTGCCAGTTCGTTAGCACAGAAAAGGAAGCCGCCGTCACCGGTGATGGAGAGGACCGCTCTGTCGGGAAAGGCTACTTTTGCGCCCAGCGCAGTTGGAAAACCCCACCCCAAACACCCCTGGTAGCCGGAAGCAATGAATGTGCGCGGCTGGTAGACGGGCAATATCACGCGGCTGGCATAGCCGATTTGCGTTATCTCCTCGACAAGGGCTTCGCCGCCGGTTTTCGTCTTCTTCTTCAGTAGCATACCTCGCCGCGCTAGTGCGCCACTGAACCGTCGGCGTGAAAGTTGCCAACGATTGTCTTTGGTTGATATGGATAGCGGGCAAGCTTGCTCTCGTCGATCTCGAGGCCGATGCCGGGGCGGTCGGAGACAAGTAGATATCCTCCCTGACGTTCGACCGGGTGGTCGACGATGTCATTGTAGGCGTCGGCGGTGGGATGGCTCTCCATCAGCACGTAGTTGGGGATGGCTGCATTGAGCTGGCAGAAGGCGGCGATGTTTACCGGGCTGCCCATCAAGTGGGGGAACATGCCGACAAAGGCGGATTCGGCGATGGCCGCGATCTTCTTGACCTGGGTAAAGCCGCCGGCAAGGGAGAGGTCGGGCCGGATGAGACTCACGATTTTGCGGTCGATCAGGTCTTTGAACTGGAAGATATTGTAGAAGCGTTCGCCGGTGGCTATCGGCAAAGGAACGGTCTTGGCGATGTACTCCATCGCTTCCAGACTCTGGGGGGCCAGTGGATCTTCGTAATAGAGGATGCGAAAGGGAAGCAGTTCGCGGGCGAGGATGATTGCCTCTTCGGTGCGCAGGTTGCGATGGATCTCGATGCCGAGGTCGATATTGTAGCCGACCGCTTCGCGTACGGCGGCGACCATGGCAATGGCATCGCTTATGACGTGGGAGGGTGTCTTGCGCTCAAAGCCGGGGAGGAAGGGAGTCATGCGCAGAGATAGATAGCCGGCCCCGACTTGCTCCTGGGCGCTGGCCCCGCATTCATCGACCGTTGTGCCGTGTATATTGCCGTAGACCTTGATCCTGTCGCGCACACGGCCGCCCAGCAGCTGATGAACCGGTTGGCCTACGGCCTGGCCGGCGATGTCCCAGAGTGCGATGTCGATGGCGCTGAGCGCGGCGCTGAGCGCGGCGCCCATAAAGTGGGCGTCGCGGCTGACGGTCTGGTAGTGATGTTCGATGCGGGAGGGGTCTTTGCCAATGTAATAGTCGCTCAGGTCGAGGATGGCGCGGTGGACCATGCCGTGATGTGCCCAGAGGCCGGCCTCGCCGTTGCCGACGAGGCCCTGGTCGGTGTAGACCCGCACCAGCAGGAATCTGTCTACAAGAAAGGGCGTAATCTTTTGAATCTTCATTGAGAACTCTCCGCTCTGGCAGCGAGGTATGGCAGTGGAAAGGCTGGCCATCCCAACGTCATTGGGCGGCAACCCGGTAGAGGTGGCTGCGGCCGGACTGGGCTGAGTTATACAGGATGTGGTTGCCATCCAGGCTCCAGAGGCAGTGGGGATGGGTGCCGCGATGGGAGTTGTGATCGCAGTGGGGGCCGAACGCAGCCAGATGGTCGACTGCCTGTGTTTTCAGATCAGCCAGGATGACTCCCTCTTTGTCCCAGGTTGTGATTTTGCTTCCGTCAGGGCTGGCAATCGGATGACCTCCCAAGGGATGGTCGATTACGATTTCTTTGCCGGTGCCGTCGAAATTGATCATGTGGAGGCGGGGCTCGTCCTGCTGCCCTTCGTCGGTATGGATGAGATAGCCGGAGTAAAGAACCTTCGTGCCTTCTGCGGTCCAGCTGTGGTGATGTCCAAAGAAGGTCAACCAGCGGCACTCGCTGCCGTCGCGGCTGACGATGTAGATGCTGCGGCGGAAGCGGTTCTTCCAGGGCGAGAGGTCGTCGGGCGTGGCCTTGACCCACATGGCCACCAGCATATGTTGGGCGTCGGGCGTCCACTTGGTGTTGCCAACGGTCATCTGATCGATGTGGAAGAGATCGTTGTTTGGCGTCATATCATAGAGGGCTTCGGTGGAGGCGATGAGCGTGAGGCCGGCCTCCTCCTGTTGTTTTGAACCCGTGTCTGACCGCAGGGTGTAGACGCCTCTTGGCAGGTCGGTGCGGATATCGTTGGTCGTCCAACTCAGCAGTTCTCCGTCGGGGCTGACCTGGCGGACGCCCCCTTTCATCTTGCGCAACAGTTTGCCGCCGTGCTGACCAAGACGAGACCATTCTGCGTCCACCACGCTGACTTCCTCGGGCGCGGTATAGAAAAAGATTTCACATTTAGTGGGATGCCAGACGGGAAAAGCGCCGGTATGGGTGTTGTAGAAAGTGTTTTCCGCCAGGAGGCGCAGCTCGTATGTCTCCAGGTCCATCAGATAGAGTCGACCGCTCTCAGTGGCGAGGGTATCGCGGTGGACAGTGGTAACATCGCTGGGGATTGCGGCGGAGAAGACCATGTAACGACCGTCTGGCGACCAGGGAGAAATGTCGTAGTAGGTGTGGAGATCGGCCATCGGGCTGCTGGTCAGCTGCTCGACCGTGCGGCCGGTATGTTGGTCAACGTAGGTGCAGCGTTCGGGTTGGCTTCTGTGGTAGGAGGTCATTGGATTCGTCCTCAGGTAGTTCTAACGTTCGTTCAATTGGAAAGCCAGTTTTCTTGCATGCCCAGTATAGCGCACTGCGTAAAGGAAGGCACGGTAGCCTCGAATCCAGCGCAATGCCCACGCAATGAATCATGGTGTCAAAGGAGACTCACTTCATAAAAGGGTAGGAGGGCCAGGGGCTGGGTAGGAGTCGGACTAATAGGATTGCAATGTCAAGTGGGATTGGAGGTCACGGGCGCAATCTGCGGGGCGCTCTCTTGAAGAGAGAACGCCCCGCGATGGGATCATCTTTCGCCAGCTGCAGAGGCCAAAGTGAGAGCAACCGGCGCACTGCTGAAGTCAAGAGGGGCAGATTTCAGCCTAACTTTGGCTCGCCGGGTCATCCCAGTAGAAGGTGTGCACCTGCACCAGGCCCCCATGCGAGGTCGGGTTACTGAGCGGATATACATATTCCGGGTCGATACCGCGCAGTCCGTTGAGTACGATCAGCGGATTGGGGATCTGGCCCAGGTAGCCGATTTGCGGCAGCTCTTCTGCCCAGACGTCGAGAATCTGGAGGAAGAGTTCATGGCGCCGAGCCCCGTCCGGTTCGACCAGAATCTCGTCCCACAAGTTCCACATTTTGACGATCCAGTGGTCTGGGGGCGGTTCTTCGGCGGCCGGGTGCGAGGGGTCCAGGCGCCAGCGGCCCCATGCTTCACCCCAGGGGCGGTCGAGGCCGGTGCCGAGGAAGAAGGCGGGGTCGACCAGCGGCAGGAGGGAGCGTCCACTGCCCCAGAAGGCTGCGTCGATTTCATTGGCGCCCCAGTGCTCTTCGTAGAGTGAGCGCTCGATGCCCTTATAGGTAGCCTTGATACCGACCTCTTCGAGATAGCCGATGATGATCTGAACGGCGTCTTCATCGGGCGATCCCTGTTGTGCGGTGCCTTCAACGACGAAGCTGATGGTTTCGCCGCTGCCATCGGGGTAGACGCGGAAACCGTCGCTGTCCTTGTCGGCGTAGCCGGCGTCATCCAGCAGTTGGTTGGCGCGGTCGGGATCGTATTCGATGTGGGCGTTAGCCTGCTTGGGATAGGATTGGGGCGACTGTTCGAGCGGGCTGTACTGTCGCGGTGTGTAAAGCCCTTCGAAAGCCAGTTCGTTGAGCGTATCTCTGTCCACGGCGAGCGACATGGCAATGCGCACGTCGCGGTTTTGGAAAAACTCGCGCAAGCGGGGCTTCTTTACGGTCTGATTAGGTGTCAGGCAGACGTGCTGGTCGCCGGCACCGAGCTGCACCCGATAGCCGCCGTCGTCTTCGCTTTCCTTGTAAAGGGTGAAGTTAGCTGCACTGACGTGGCGCTGTTGGTAGTCGACATCACCGTTAATGATACGCAGGTCAAATACATCGTTGGTGTCAAACAGGCGGTGGCGGATGGTGTCAATGTAAGGGAGCTGATTGCCGTTAGAATCGACCTGCCAGAAGTATGGATTTCGCTCCATGAGGAAGAGTTCTTCCGACAGTGGGTTCTTGGCGGTAAATGAAAATAGACTTGGCAATTCCGGGTTGAGATACCACCAGGTGCGGTCGGAGAAGAGGGCAGTCCAGGTATCGAAGCCGCTGTCGGCGACGGCGGCTTCCAGAGCCTCCTTGTCGTCGGTCGTCTCCATATGGAATTGGCCAGCGTAGTGGTGCGGCATGAAGAGGTCCCTGGTCAGCGGAGCGACCCGGTCGAGGAACATGGGGTTGGGATGGGCGAAGCTAAAGACAACGGTATGTTTGTCGGGGAAATCCATTGTCATTGGCGTACGCTCAGAACCGGTCACCCAGTTGCGGCCGACGGCAGGCGTGATGTCTTTGTTGAGCATGACGTTTTCCTGCCACCAGGCGAAGTTGTCGGAGTCAAATGTGGCGCCGTCTGACCACTTCATCCCTTGGCGCAGGTGGAAGGTGAAGACCGTTGCGTCCTCGTTCGTCTCCCAGGATTCGGCGATGTTGGGGCGTAGCGAAAGCTCAGGCGTATACCAGGTCAGGCCCTGGCGGGCGAGCTTGGTGGGGCCCCAGCGGTCGGAGACGCCTTTGAAGCCGCGGCGCATGACACCGCCATAGTTACCGATTCCTTCCATTCCGTCGAGGACCAGCGGGTTGGCCGGCAGCCGTTCATCGATGGGAGGCAGATCGCCGCTGGCGACCATGTCGGCCAGCATGGGGGCTTCGTTGTAGCCGCCGGCAGATGTGGTTGCGGGGGCTTCGCTGGCAGTTTCGGCGGCGGGCGCGGGCATATCCTCGGCGGCCGCCTCGCCGCCGTCACCGGCACAGGCTGCTAACGCAAGGCCGGCCGAACCCATTGCCCCCAATTGCAGGAACCGCCTGCGGTTAATGTCGTCCGAACGCTTCTTCAGTTTGTTCATGTTGGTTCCTCCTGTGAGGTGTTAGGTTCCGTTGACATTTTGGGAAGGCTGTTCAGATGTCAACAAGAACTGAAAGCCTGCAGGCCTGTTAGGGATGTTTCTCGCTTGAATGTTGAAATAGACAAAACCAATTGATCCGCGAAGTCACGCGAAGGGTCGCGAAGAACACCTTTTTGTCCGCGGAGGACGCGGAGGGACGCGGAGAACACCAAAGGCGTATCGGATTTTCTTTGCGTGACTGCGCCGCCCTTCGACGATCAGGCGCAATTTGCACCTGGAAGTCGTTGTTCAGACAAACGTCAACGAGCCCTAGTTTTCACACAATGTGAAGATCAAGAAGGCAGGGCAATTTTACTTTAGGGCGCGGGTATGGTCAAGGGAGTGATTTGGGAGGCCAACGCGTTTGAATTCCGGTGGCAGGATAGCCCGCATAGTGCGCCAAAAGGGGCGCCTCTACCGATTCGGGCAGCATCACGAGTTCTTGTCCTAGATTTCCCGTGTTCAAGTCGCATTTGGTCCACATATGTCGCGTCAGGTCTACATATGTCGCGCCAAGTCTACAAATGTCGCGGGGCAAAAATTTTTCTTGGGCCTGCAGGCTTTGTATTGCCGTCGTTTCCTCGCTGTCTTTGATGGACTATGAACAGTTGAAGCATGGGTAATTCACAGGCATGTATCGGCTCTCCTAAGCCTTCGGATTTTCTTTGGGAGAGAGTAGTCGCATTTAAGTTCGGACGCCATTGTTGCCCGCGTAGGGGCGCCCACAAGAGGCGCCCCTACGCGGTTCAGGTAGCATCACGGGGTCATTTGCCAATCTGAGGCAATTGGACGGGTTCATGTCGCGTTAGGTCTTCATATGTCGCGTCAGGCCTACCTTTGTCGCGCCAGATCGCGGTGTTTTCTCTTTTTTTGGACCATTGTGCTTGGCATTGCAGACGTTTCCTCGCCTTGTTTGATGGGTTATGGGCAGTTGAATTGTGGGCATTTCGCAGACTTGCAGCGGTTCTCCTTCGTCTTCGGATTTTTTTTGAGCGATTGTAAGGGATAGTCAGGGTCAGAGCAATCGCGTCCATATTCGGCCGCCGCAATAGCCCACGGGGGCGCACACAAGGGGCGCCCCTACCGGATTCGGGAAGCTTCACGAGGTCTTGTGCCAATTCGATGCATTTGCCGAGGTCTAGGGCGGGCTATGTCGATCTAAGTCGATCTAAGTCGACGTAAGTCGACGTAAGTCGACCCAATTCCTTTTTTTTGGACTCATATTCTTGATTTCGCACATGTTTCCTCGCCGCCTCTGATGGGTTATGGGCAGTTGAATTGTCGGCATTTCGCTGATTTATGACGGTCCTGCTTCGTCTTCGGATTTTCTTTGAGCGAGTGTAAGGGATAGTCAGGGTCAGAGCAATCGCGTCCAAATTCGGCCGCCACAATAGCCCACGGGGGCGCACACAAGGGGCGCCCCTACCGGATGAAGGGAGCATCATTAGAATATGGCCCAGTTCGATGATTCTTGTATCTCAACCCAGCTGACCGCTACTCAGATGTCGGCACATTCGTGTATCAATAGTATAACACGCATTTGACGTGTTTTTCCCGCACGATTCGAGAATCTTCCCATTGCGGTAAAGCTTCAATAGTGAAGATGCCCTCAGGATGGGCAGGAGTTCTCTCTATTCTTCAGGTGATGATCTTACTAGGTTCCGTTGACATTTTGGGAAGGCTGTTCAGATGTCAACAAGAACTGAAAGCCTGCAGGCCTGTTAGGGATGTTTCTCGCGTGAATGTTGAAATAGACAAAACCAATTGATCCGCGAAGTCACGCGAAGGGTCGCGAAGAACACCTTTTTGTCCGCGGAGGACGCGGAGGGACGCGGAGAACACCAGAGGCGTATCGGATTTTCTTTGCGTGACTGCGCCGACCTTCGACGATCAGGCGTAATTTGCACCCGGAAGTCGTTGTTCAGACAAACGTCAACGAGCCCTAGCGTATCGGCATCTCCACTTTTCGAAGCAGACCTATTTTGTGAACAGTTGTAACTAAAAAGCCATATGCAGGACCTGTCCTGACGGGCAGTGGTCAGTGGTTAGTGATCAGTGATCAGTTAAGGCGGCAGGTCGATGGCTGGCTGCAGGTAACTGGCCACTCGCCGCTGATAACTGGTGTTCGCGGCGCGGTGGCGGGATCTGCGTTATCGGCTTGATGCTGGGATCGGGGCGCGTGATGGGCTGGCGGGGGGTGTCGAACTGCAGTGGTCAGTGATCAGTGGTTAGTGATCAGTTAAGGCCGCCAGGTCGCTGGCTGGCTGCAGGTCAGTGGCCACTCGCCACTGCTGATAACTTGTGTTGGCGGCGCGTGATGGGCTGGCGGGGGGTGAGCGGCGCTATCACACACACGCTGGCGCCGCGACGTGACTGGTTTTGGAGGGGGGCGTTGCGGGGGGTGTCCCCCCGCACAAGGGAGGGCCGTAGGCCCGACCGTCAAAAAAGGGCGTAGCCCCTGGGGGCGGCGGGGGTTTGCCGACCCCAGCCCTGACCCGCAGCTGTTCGCGGGGCAGGGTGCGCAGGGCCGCAGCTGTTCGCGGCCCGGAGCCGCCGGAGGGCGTCCTCGCCCGCAGGCGTCCGTAGGAAATTGGGACTGCGGGAAAAGGAAGGTGGGAGACGGGGGGGCGGTGGAATTGCGCGCTTGACAATTCGGCATGGGGCTCTATGATTCTGGCAGAGATTCGCAATTTGCAGAAAAAGGAGAGACGAGATGAATGACGCTTGGCTTGAGCACTTGATCACGGAAGAGGAAGAGCGTACTTTCGCCGAACAGGGCTATATGATTATCGAGAACGCCATACCCAAGGAATTGGTGGAGCGGGCCACGCATGTAGCGGACCGGGTTACGGCGGAGGAGAAGGAAAAGCGAGGATTGGGACCTTCTGACGGCCTTCTCATGCTTGACTTCGTCGGCAAGGATGATGTCTTCCTGGAGTTGCTCGACTATCCGACGACCTTTCCCCTTGTATGGGGAATTCTAGGCTGGAACATACAGTTGTACCATTCGCACATGATCATCACGCCGCCAAATGCAGCTTCAGGGCCGGGACAGCAGGGGTTGAACTGGCACAAAGATAGCGGCCGGCTCAACAACGAGCTGGAGACGGACCCGCAGCCGCGCATTTCGCTGAAGGTCGCGTTTTTTCTGAGCGACGCTTCGGAGTTGGGGCGGGCCAACCTGTATGTGATTCCGGGCAGTCATTTATTGAACAAGCTACCGGTGGATGAAGACAAGAAGCCGAAGGGGGGAATCGCAGTCCTCGCCAAGCCGGGGGACGCTGTATTTTTCGACCGCCGCATCTGGCACGCGTCCAGCCCAAACACGTCCGAAGTAACGCGAAAAGCCCTCTTCTACGGTTATAGCTACCGGTGGCTGCGCCCACGGGACGATATGACGGTTGACCACTTGATGGACAGGATCGATCCGATCAGACAGCAGCTGCTGGGAGCGTCGGCCACGGGAGGGCACGGGTATACTTCGCCGAAGCCGGAGGACGTGCCGCTGCGGGCGTGGATGCAGGAGAAGGCGGGTCACAACGGTGCGGATTGAGCATGTAGAGGCGATCAATCTGCTTCACCGTTATCCTGAGCAGCACCGCTTTCAGTATGGCGGTGGGACCTGCGATGCGCGGCTGACGACCCTGATCGTGGTGCATACGGAGTGCGGTGCGGTTGGGGTCGGTTCGGTGTACTCTTATCCGGCGCTGGTGTATTTGATCGTGCGGGAGCAGCTGGCTTCTGTGCTGGTGGGCGAGGATCCGACCGAGGTCGAGGCACTGTGGGAGAAGATGTATGCGTTGACACGCTGGTACGGGCGCAAGGGCGCCGCGCTGTCGGCGTTGGGTGGCGTGGACATGGCGCTGTGGGATTTGCGCGGGCAGGCGGAAGGCAAGCCGGTGTGGGCGCTGCTGTGCGGGGAGAGCGATCGCTGCCCGGCGTATGCGAGCGGCCTGCTGTGGAAGGACGACGTTAAGGAGCTGGCCGAAGAGGCGGCGGGTTACGTGGAGCAGGGCTTCCGGCGCGTTAAGATGCGGCTGGCGAGGAGCGAGGAGTACGACCGGGCCGCGGTTGAGGCGGTGCGGGGCGCGATAGGCGCAGAAAATGATGTGATAGTTGACGCGTCGATGCGTTATCACCTGGAGTTGGCGCGGCGGATGGGAGACTTCCTGGCCGAGCAGGGAGTTTTCTGGTACGAGGAGCCGTTCGCACCGGAGAATATCGACGATTTCGTTGCTTTGCGAGGCTCCGCGGCGGTGCCGCTGGCTGCCGGCGAGAATGAGTTTGGCCTGCAGGGATTCCGGGAGTTGATCCGGGGCGGGGCGGTCGATATTGTTCAGCCGGACGCGTGCCGCTGCGGCGGCATCAGCGAAGTATGGAGAGTGGCCCGGCTGGCGGAACAACACGGGCTCCGCTTCGCAACGCATAGCTGGAGTGATGCGGTTGCGATTGTAGCGAACGCGCATGTGGTCAGCGCGATGCCGAACGGGGTGACGGTTGAGATTGACCGGATGAACAACCCGTTTGTGGACGAATTGTTGCGGCGGCCGCTGGAGGTGGTCGACGGTGAGATTGCGCTTGGAGACGAGCCGGGGCTGGGGATCGAGGTGAATTGGGAGGTGGTGGAACGGACGCGCTTGGGGGACCCGCTGCATATTCCGGACGGCGTTTATTCGGACATGATGTTCGGTAGGGAGAATCTGCCGCGTGCGGTGCCGTATTTGGAATGGCAAGGGTAGGTATTGGAGACTGATGCGGCAGGGACGAAAACAGTTCTTTACGATTTATTGCCTTTCGGGCAACTGGGGTAGTGCGCCTCATCGCTAGCGAAGGGAAGATATTGCGGCAGGTGTCCCTGGCGATAAGCAGGGCACAGAATATCGAAACCTGAATCCATCATTTAGGGCATTGCCGAATTCGTTGGCAGACTGGGCCCGATGCGAAAACAACATTTTGTCGGCTTTATTTCAGGTAGGGGAATTGAAGTAATTCCTGTTCATTTCCTCTGCCCCGACTCGACGGAGGACCACTAGCTTCTACCACCCTTAGTTCTGCTGGCAGGCCTCTCTTGCAGGACAAGGCACGTCCACATCAGCCGCGCCCTCCCAGTTCTTGCGCGAGCGGACGCGTCATTTCCCGGCACTCCATACCAATCCTCATCTTGATTTCCTCCAGTGTTATTTGCGGCACGTTCCCGTCGCCTCGGCCACAGCCGGTTGTGCAGTTCACCAGTTGACCTTGCATAATTGGTCCGAAATCGGTCGTGGCTTCGGCTCCCTCCCAGCACCCCTCAATCTTAGCTTTCTTCGCCTGCCATCCCAGAGCTCATCATCATCTTTTCTCACCACAAATTGGAGACTCCCACTTGTTGTTCATATCACAGGCGAACACACGAATTCGGTGCGAAATGGTAACTACTAAGCCATAGGATAACAGGCCAGGGATCAGACGGAAAGCAAACGGTAAGCTAATGTGAATCCAATGGTAGATGCGTTAGAATGTATATTATGAGCGACTACGTGGCAGCCGATCGTGAGCAACTGAAGCGATTAGACCAAGAGAGCCTGATCGAGTTGATCCTGGTTTTGCAGGAGCAATTGGCAGCGCATCAGGTGTTGATCCAGGCATTGCAGGATCAATTGGCGAAAGACAGTCGCAACAGCGGCAAGCCGCCGAGCAGCGACGGTCTGAAGAAGCGCAGAAGCCAGAGTCTGCGTCAGTCTGGCAAGCGTCCGCGCGGGGGGCAACCTGGTCACAAAGGCCAGACTTTGACGCAAGTGGAAGAACCGCAGCATGTCATCCGCCATGCGCTGCCGGGTTGCCCGCACTGCCAAACAGAGTTGAAGGCGGTGGCTGCCGTGGGCCAGGTGAAACGGCAGGTGTTCGATATTCCGCCGCTGGGCATCGAAGTGACCGAGCATCAGGCAGAGGTCAAGCAGTGTCCTGGCTGTGGCGTGCGCGTGCAGGCTGCCTTTCCGGCCGGCGTGAGCCAACCGACCCAATATGGTCCGCGTCTGAAAGCGCAAGCCTGCTATCTGCACAACTATCAGTTGATACCGCTGGCGCGCACGACCGAGTTGCTGACCGATTTCTACGGACACGCGCCCTCGGAGGCGGTCCTCATCGCCGACAACCGCCAACTGGTCACCCGCACCCAAGCGAGTCGGGCGCACATCCAACAACAACTCCTCGCCGCCCCTGTTGTCCATTTCGATGAGAGCGGCTTGCGTGTCGAGGGCCGGTTGCAGTGGCTGCACGTGGCCAGCACAGCCATGCTGACCCACTACCATGTCCATGACAGACGGGGGCATGTCGGCATGCGAGCCGGCGGCATCTTGTCCAGCTATCCAGGTGTCGCGGTCCATGACCACTGGGCCTCCTACCTCCAGTTTCCCGACTGCCAGCACGCATTCTGCAACGTCCATCATCTGCGCGAACTGCGCTTTATTCACGAGCAATACGACCAAGCATGGGCTGAAGAGATGGCCCGCTTGTTGCACACCATCAAGGCCGCAGTCGCATCGACCGCGGAAGCGTACACTGCCTTGCCCCCAGAGCGCTTGACCGACTACGCGGCCGCGTACGATGCGCTCATTGCCCAAGGACTCGCGGCCAACCCGCCCCCCGCACAGACCCACCCCAGACCGCGCGGCCGCCCCAAACAATCGCCTCCAAAAAACTTGCTCGACCGCCTGCTCAAACATAAATCTGGCGTCTTGGCCTTTATGTATGACTTCCGCATCCCCTTTGACAACAACCAGGCCGAGCGCGATGTGCGCATGATCAAGGTGCAACAGAAAGTCTCTGGCGCCTTCCGCACACTAGAGGGCGCCGATACCTTCTGCGCCATCCGTTCCTATATCTCAACCGCTCGCAAACACGGCCTCAATGCCATTGATGCCATCTACAACGCATTCCTTGACCAACCCTTCATCCCTTCTACAAATCAGGCTTAGTAGTTACGCGAAATGTAAGTTTTGACCTAAGTAACCTGAATTCGGAGTTAGACTAGGGCCGGCAAGAGAGCCATATCTTTGTCAGAGAGATGGAGAGAAGGCTTCTTGGCTTGCCAAGTGTAGGCGACCAGACCGGCGATGAGATTGACGATAAAGTTGGTCGTGCTCCGATGACGGGTGTGTTCAATCTGTGAGATGTTCTTGAGTTGGTCAACGATGGTCTCAATGACGAAGCGCTTACGCGTGAGTAGCTTGTCTTCGAGAACGACGAGTTGATTCTGCATGTTTTGCGAAGGGGCGTGATCAATTGCAGTCCCCGTGCGAAGAGTTGCTCAAAGAGCGCTTGGGAGAGATAACCGCGGTCGCCGACCAGCTTCCCTCACAGCTTTTTGGTCATCTGTGGGACCGGTTTGCGGTCATCGATGTTGCCGGGCGTGAGTTGAACCGCCAGCAATTCACTCTGGTCATTGACAATCAGATGGAGTTTGAAGCCATAGAACCATCCCATGCTGCTCTTGCCGCGTCTGGCCACCTCGGCAAAGACCCGATGGCGGCCAATGCGCTTGTTGTGGCAGACGGACAACGGGGTTGAATCAATGAATGCCACCCCTGTCCTCTGGCCAAAGCGCACACGCAGATAGAGACACATGGCTGGCAGGGCTGATGGAATTAACTCTACAAAGCGGCTGTAACTGACCAGAGCAGGAAATTCACTGCGCATATGCTTACAGAGGTGTTGCGTATAGTAGGCTTTGAAATCGCGATAATGTGACTGGTGAAAATGAATCAGAATCGTCATCACCTCACTCATGCTCATACGAGGCGCCGGTCCTCGCTTGCGAGTCACGCCCAACAGCTTGGCATTCTCCCAGGTAACCAACCACTGACAGAAATCATCGACATGACAGAACAGTTTGAGTATACTCATCAATGAGCACCTTTCTTTGCTGGCGAATTTTGGTTGGAGAACTTCTATTCTACCAGCTTGGTAAGGTGCTCACTTACTCCGAATTCAGGTTACTAATGTAGATCCCAAATGAGATCAAGAGCTTGTGTATTTCAAGAAAGCAGGAGAGACTCTTTTTTTCCAATTGCGAGTTGCTCCGAAAGTTCGTGGTTTCAAATGGGATCCACATTAGGTAAACAGTTTTGCCTGCCTGCAGGCACAAGCTTGTCCCATTCGAACAGTACGGTGGATGCCCATCTGAAGAGCCTCAATCTGGATACTTGCACGGAGGCCGAACTTGCGGATATACCGGGCTTGCCACAGAACTTAACGGCGACCGTCGCTAGCGGTCAGGTCACGCTCAGATGGGATGGGGTGGCGAACGCCGCAACGTACGATCTGTGGGTGTGGGACAGCATCGACCTCCAGTGGGGCCCTATTGGCGGCGCCCTGGCCGACACGACATACACGCACTCAGTTCCGGCAGAAAAAAGGGAAGACAGAAGCTACTACTTCCAGGTCCGCGCCCGTGATACCAACGGGGTACCGGGCCCGTGGTCGGAGCGGGTGCGTACCGTCCTGGTCCCGCAACAGTTTTCACCCCCACCCTTGTCCCTCGGGCTGGACATTTTTTATCAGAAGTATATGGAGGTAGGCGGCGTTCATGTGGTCGCCCCAAGTGCGGCCCCTGATACGAAAATGGTTCAAACGCGAGAGGTGATTACCAGCATGCTCTCTACCCGGCCCGACCTGCTGGTGGCCATGGCCGACTACGGCACCCGGATCTTCATCAATCCCGACGTATACGGATATGCCCAACAGTTGCCACACGTGTTTGAGGCACATGTGCCGGTGGAGGACTTATATTGTTTCACTCTTATCCACGAGTTTTCTCACGTGATACATTACACAATTGGGGAGCTATCCGGCGGAAATCAGTTCAACTTGCGGCTCCAGGCTTTGTATGATGCTGCCTTGGAGGCGGATCTGTGGGACGGGGATTGGGCATCAAGGAATGTCAGGGAGTACTGGGCTCAAGTAGTGACTTACTGGTTTCAGGAATTCTTGGATAGTCCTAGTGTGTCGGGCAACTTGAAGCTGGAAAATCACGATCCGGAAGCCGCCAAACTGGTTGAGGAGGTGTTTGGGGACGCGACGGTTCCTTCGTATTGCAAGCCGTGAGCAACGAGGAGGGAGAAGAGAGAGAATTCCTCTCACGCGTCACTTTTACCGTGTGGGGCTGTCTCGAATTTTTGGATTGACGTTGTCTGAATCAGGATTTACAGGATGTGTGGATTTACAGGATTGCAGGCGATCGATTGATGCCAGTTCAGCGAACCCTTTTTCCCGTTGGTTGAAATGGCAGATTGTAGGGGCCCGAAGATTTAGGATTCAAGTGCAGCGCGAATGTCAATATGTCTTTGGACTTATCATTGCATGGACATTTTAACAGGTGTTAAGGGGGCAGGTCTACCGCCCCCTTTATTCGCCCGCTGCTACGCATTTCGAATTACGCTATAGCTCCGGCTTTCAACTTACATGGCTTCTTGTTGTAGACTTCCTACTACGGCCCGAAACTCAGGGCTAGTGTCGATGGATTCAGAAAGAGGACACAGTGAAAAACAGAGCCCATTTCTTGACAAAAAGCCCCCCAGGAGTGCTTTTCCTGGTTGCCTTCATTGCAGCCGTCGCTACTCTCTCACTCTTCAAGGTTAGCACGTCCTCCGCGCAAACCGGTTCCTCGCAGACTTTACCTGCTCCGACATTGAGCGCGGCGCCGTCTGGGGCGGATTCAGTCGATTTGAGCTGGACTGCGGTATCCGGCGCGGCCAGGTACGAGTTGAGGACGTGGTGGGAAGGCGCCGGCGACTGGCAGCCAATCCACGAAGGCAACCTGGGAGGCACATCCTTCACCCATACGGACCTAACACCTGGGAGGCGGTACCACTATATTGTCGCCGCGATTGACGGCAACGGCGACCAAGGCGCGTGGTCGCAACAGGTTGAGGTGAGTATGGCCGCAGCACTCCCTCCGCCAGCGCTGACCGCGACGGCCGGGGTGACAACTACTGTCGACCTGAGTTGGACCGGAGTATCCGGCGCGATTAAGTACGTGTTGAGGACCTGGTGGAACGGAGCCGACGACTGGCAGCCCATTGGTGACGGCAGCCTGACAGGAGCTTCCTTTACTCACACGGACCTGACACCGGGGAGAACTTACCTTTACATCGTCGCCGGATTGGACAGCAACGACGAAAGGGGCGCGTGGTCGGAGCAGGTTTCCGTGACGATACCCGACTCCGACGCGCAGCTGGCCGCGTCGGCGCTGTCTGTGCCGACAGTGAATGCAATTGGCGGCGCAGACCGGATCACACTCAGGTGGGGCGCGGTGGCGAACGCCGACAGCTACCGGTTGATTGTATGGGATGCGGCGACCGAGGATTGGAGCGGTATCGGCGGCGTCCTGACAGACACTTCCTACACGCACAGCGAGCTGGCGGATGGAACGACCAACCATTACCATGTGCGCGCGGTGGGCGCAGCCGAAGCATGGGGAGCGTGGTCGGAACTGGCGTCCGCTACAGTTTCGGCGGCCGGAACAACCACGCCTTCACCAACGCCGGCAACCACAGAAAGGGGAGCGTTGGTTGCGCTCTATGAGGCAACGGACGGCGGCAACTGGGTTGAAAATGAAAATTGGCTGGCCGACGAGCCGCTTACTACCTGGTACGGCGTTGTCACTGACAGTAACGGAAGCGTGACTGAACTGGATCTCTCAGCGAATGGATTGAGGGGGACGATTCCGAATCTGAGCGCGCTCTCCGATTTAAGCGTTCTTGACCTGGGTCAGAACGCTTTAACCGGACCGATCCCGGATCTGAGCGCCTATACCGAGCTGACTCGGCTGGATCTCGGGCTTAACGATTTATCCGGGTCGATCCCGGATCCGAGCGCCCTCACGAACCTGACGATTCTTAATCTCGGGGCCAACCAGTTGACCGGACCCATCCCGGATGTGGGCGTCCTCACTAACCTGACGACTCTAGACCTTGAGGGCAACGGTTTGACCGGTGAAATCCCGAATCTGAGCGCTCTCTCCGACTTGATTCATCTGTACCTCGGCCACAACCGGTTGACCGGGGAAATCCCGGATCCAGGCACCCTCTCCAACTTGAAGACCCTGGTGCTCAGCCACAACCTGTTGACAGGGCCCATTCCAGATTTGGACGCTCTCACCGGGCTGATAAGGTTGGACCTCCATTCCAACCTGTTGACCGGGGAGATTCCTGATCTGGGTGGCCTCACCGAGTTGACGTGGTTGGACCTCCATTCCAACCATTTGACTGGGCCGATCCCCGATGTGAGCGCCCTCACCTACCTGTCGAGGCTGTCGCTCCATTCCAACCAACTGAGCGGCACCATCCTCGGCCTGAATCTCGGCACGGAGCTGACGTGGCTGATCGTCAGCGACAACGAATTGTCCGGGCCGGTCACCGATTTGGGCGCGCTTGCCAAACTGAGGTGGCTGGACCTTACAGGCAACCTGTTCTGCCTGCCTTCAGGCGCAGACCTGACCAGTTCGGCTCAATCCGTGACGGAGCACGTGAACAGCCTCGATCTTTCTGCCTGTACGGAAACCGAACTGTCGGCGACGCCAGCGGCGCCGCAAGAGTTGACCGCGACCGCGGCTGACGGCCAAGTCACGCTAACGTGGGAAGCGGCTGCGAACGGCTCCAGTTACGATCTGTGGGCATGGGACAGTATCAACCGCCAGTGGGGAGCCATCGGCGGCGCCCTTGCCGGCCAGACCTATAGCCACTCCGTCATGACTGATGGCAGGAACTACTACTACCAGGTCCGCGCTCTGGACGCCGACGGCGAGCGCGGACCGTGGTCAAAGCGTGTCCACGCGATCGTGGCGCTTGGGCAGTTTCCGCCTCCTTCCCCGTCCCTCGGCCTTCATATCTTCTATCAGAAATTCTTTGAATCTCATGGGGTGGTCGTGACCGCCCCCAGTGAAGTATCTGATGACAAGATGGTGCAGGCGCGGACGATTATTTCCGGTATGCTCTCCGGCAAGCCCGATCTGTTTGAAGACCTGCCCGCCAACTCTCTTCGCATCGCAATTTTCAGCGAGAATGATGAGGGCGAGCAGATCATTCAGTTGCCGGAATTCAGGCTTCTTCAGGAGGATAGGGAAGGACTAACCGCCAGGACTCCCGACGGGTGGGTGGCAGGTGTGCCTGAAGATGACGAGACATGTAATCTCATTATCCACGGACTTGCTAGCCTGGTTCGGTCAGGCATTGAGGCGCAGCCGGACGGTAATGCGTTCAGAACACGTCTGGATGAGTTGTTCGAGGCTGCGATGAGCGCTGGTCTGTGGCAGGGTCTGGACGTATCGGGGAGTGTCAGGGATTACTGGGCTGAGGCAGTCAGATTCTGGATACAAGAAACCCTGCCGGATTCACTGGATGCAAACGGTTCTAAGCTGGAAGATTACGATCCGGAAGTCGCCAAACTGGTTGAAGAAACGTTCGGGGAAGCAACGGTTCCCTCGGACTGCAAACCCTGACCTGCGGGTAGAGAAGAGAGAGAAAGGAGAGAATACCTCTCTCTCCTCTCTACTGACCTCTCCCCGACAAAGATTCTCAGTTTCAGTCGCTAAGTGGCCAGGCTTTCCATAAAATGGAGGGAAAGAGGAGTAGGTCGATACCTTTTGTGCTTCACAACACTGAGGACGGATTTGCCGCAGAACAGTTGCTACGTTTCGCCGATGCGGGCCAGTGCCAGGCGTGCGTTGCCGCGTACGTAAACACTCTCATTTTCCAGAGACTTCGTCATCGCAGCGCGGGCACTTTCAGCATCGGGTCCAATTTTGGCAAGGCTGAGGGCTGCATTGTGGCGGACGACTTGGCTGTTGTCGTCCGTCAATAAGCGGGCGAGCCGGGGGACCGCCTCGGGCAAAGCGATGTTGCCCAGGGCTTCGGTGGTGTTGCGCCGCACCCACTCCGATTGATCCTCAAGAGAGTTTAGAAGACAAGGAACGGCATGTCTGGAGGGAAGGCCGATATCGCCCAGGATGTCGGCGGCGGCCGCGCGTAACGGCCATTCTCCAGTAGTAAGCGCATTGGTAAGGGCAGGGACGGCTGCGGCCCCCTGCGCGCTGAGTCCGAAACAGGAGATTAGTTGGCTCGGATTGGTATGCGGAGCGGCCAGGTTGTGGTCGAGCAGTGCCTCTGTATCTTCTGCCAACGTTGCCATCAGCGCGGCCGTGCCGGTCTCCCCCTGGCTGGATAACCTATAAGCAATTTCCAACTGGGTGGATTCGGGAAGGTGGTCAACTTCCCTTTCGGCCCTACCCTTCTTTTCGGCGACGGTGGCGGCTATGTGGTTGGCGCCGTCCCGGGACTCTATAAGGTCTTCGTTCCCCAAATACCAGTTCCATACGCTTTGCCACAATAGGGGCGTCGCTGCGTCGGCGACAGGATCGCGCCATGCAGAGTCGGAACAGTTCCAGCTGGGGGCGGTCGGCTCGGCCATGCGGCAGAAGAGAAACTTGATCATGAAGCGATTGCGGTCGCTGCGGTTGGTCGTGGCGCGGTGCCAGAGGTCGTAGTGGACGATGGTGACGGTGCCGGCATCGCCGCACAGTAGCGCCTCGTCCTTTCTTTCTGCCTGGTTACGGCTCGTGTAGTATTGTGAGGCAGGAAGAACAGATGTCGGCCCCATCTGTGGGTTCACATCCTGGGGGTAGTAGAAGGCCATCGCCCAGCGAGTACGGTGGTGGCGCACGTTTTGGTCATCTTCGTAGCTGTCCTGGTGATGGCGCTGGGCAGGCTGTTGCGGCGGGGTCAAGTGGCAGTGGCGATGCGGGTGCATGGCGTAGCCGGGGCCGAGGACGCTGGTCAGCGCGCCGGTGACAGCCGGGTGCGTGGACAGATCGGCCAGTTCGGGTATTTTGGGCAGAATGTCGTTGCCGGGATTGCCTTCGGTTGAGAATATCGCCTCAGCCTGTGTTCGCACGGATTCATGGAATGCAGGCGAAAAGTCGGCCTTGACGGTCACGAAACCGTTGATGATAAACGCCTGCATTTGGGAATCGGTGAGAAGTTTCATTTCAAGCGACTCCTGATCCTAGAGTTAGCGGTCAACGCGTCTTTGACCGGCCGCAGGTGAAACGGTTTGGAGGGCGCAGCGTATAGCGAAGTATATCATGCCAGTCATTTGTTCCAGGTACGTTTGAGCGCTTTGTGCGCCCCATCTATTCGAAACGAGCCAAAACACAATGAGCCAGACAATCACACCGTCGGCGCCGGGCAGTCAGGTGGAGCCGGTCGAAGAGAGCGGGTATAGGGAAGGCGAGGTGAACGGGAAGCGGGCGCCAATCGTGGTCGCCGAACAGATACACAAGACCTTCCGCAACGGTGAGATCGAGGTCCACGCGCTGCGCGGCGTGGACTTGACGATCGAGACCGGCGAAATGGTGGCGATCATGGGGCCGTCCGGCTGCGGCAAGACGACACTGCTGAACACGCTTTCCGGCCTGGACAGTTTCGACGGCGGCCAAGTGACGATAGAAGGCACGTCGCTGGCCGACATGAATGACCGCAAGCGAACGGATTATCGCGCGCGGCGGATGGGTTTCGTGTTCCAGTCATTCAACCTTCTGCCGGTGATATCTGCGGTTGAAAATGTGGAGCTGCCGTTGCTTGTTAGCGGCGTACGGCCGGCGCGGGCGCGCGAACGGGCGCTGGAGAGCCTGGACAGTGTCGGGCTGTCCGACCGGGCCTCCCACCGGCCGATGCAGCTCTCCGGCGGACAGATCCAGCGGGTAGCGATAGCGCGCGCGCTGGTGAATCACCCGGCGCTGGTGTGGGCGGACGAGCCGACGGGTAATCTGGACGTGGGCAGCTCGACTGAAGTGCTGGCGCTGATGCAGAAGTTAAATGGGGAGCAGGGGCAGACCTTCGTAATTGTCACCCATGACCCGCAGGTGGCTTCACTGTGCGGGCGCATTGTACAGATGAAGGACGGGGAGATTGTAACGAATGAGTAGCATCCTCAACTCGGTTGCCCTCTACCTGGCAGTGGCCCTCGGTCTGATACTGGCCGGCGCGGCGCTGATCTCGCTGCGAAATCCGATCATCGGCAAGCTGGGAATCCGCAATATTCCGAGGCGGCCTACGCAGTCGACGCTGATCGTCTTCGGGCTCACGCTGAGCACGATGATTATCGTGTCGGCGCTCAGCCTTGGCGACACGCTGGACAATACGATCCGGCGGCAGACGATAGACGCTTATGGTCAGATCGATCAGGTTGTTTCGCCGCCCTTCCTGATGGACCTGACCCAGTTGGCAGATGGAGGAAACATCGACCCGGAGGCGGCAAGCAGTCCGCAAAGCGCGGCACTCTTGAATGCGCTCACCGCCGGCGATTTGAATGCTCTGATCGCTGTACTCGATGAGGGTCTGCCCGGTATTACCGAGGAACGCCAGGCGCAGTTGGAGGAGCAGGCAGCGTCGTATCCACTGATAGACGGTATAGCCGGCTCGATTCTGTTTCCGACGATAATACGCAATGTCAGTACCGGTCAGGGCGAGCCGCTGGGCTTCATATTTGCGGTGGACGAGGGCTATGACACCGGGTTTGGGCTGCACGAAGTTGGCGGCGAGCAGGTGCGGACGGCCGATCTGCGGGCGGGGATAGGCGATGTATTTGTCGATTTGGTTGGACTGTGGGAGCAATCGGGAGAGATTGCGAGCGAAATTGGACCTGCGCTTGGGTTGGAAGAAGTGGGTTTGGTAGAGACAGCCCTGGCGGTTGGCGCGGTCGGGGCTGTACTGCTGGAGGAAGAAGGTCCCAGCTTTACGCTGCGGCAGCTGGAGTTTCCGGTTGAGACGCTGCGCAACCTGGGCTTCCCCAGCGACATACTTGACGAGATAGGCGCTGACGTCATCAGCCTGGAGGGGTTGGGCATCAGCGACGAGGATCTGGCGGAGTTCAATCTGGACGCGGACACGCCGATTACGATCCCCACGTTGCCTATGCTGGGGTTCGACGTGCCGAACCAAGAAGAACTGCTGGCGGCGGCGATGGAGGCGTTGAACTCGATAAACCTTAACACGTTGGGTCAGGATGTGGACGAGAGGCTCGGCGAGTTTGGACTTCAACTGCGTCAGGGGGAAGTGTATCTGAACGAATTGGGCGCGCAGCAGCTTGACGCGCGGGCGGGCGATCTGTTGGAGATTTTCATTGGGCCGATTCCGGTACCTTACCGTGTACGAGCGGTGGTCTCAGAGGCCGGGCCCCTGGGCGCGGTCCTGCCGGTTGTCATGATGCATACGGACGAGGCACAGAAACTGCTCTTTATGACGGGCAGGGTTAACAACATATTGATCTCGAACGCGGGCGACGAGGTCAGCGGGATGGTTCACACGTCGGAGGTGAGCGACCAACTGCGAGCGTTGTCTCTCAACGAAACGCGACTGGCCGCACTGTTGGAGGTTCTGCGCAGGCCGGAGATTGCTGATGCAATCCAGAGGGAAGGGATCGCGCCGGTCAATCCGCTCTTTGAGGACAATAACGCGCCCGACTTCATCATGCAGATCGCCGGTCTGTGGACGCAGGCCACGAATTTCGAGGCGGACATTGGCGTGTTGGTCGACTATGTCACCGGTCCGCCGGATGCCGAGATCTCAGTGGGGCTGCGCGCGGCGCTGAGCAGCATGGCGGTTCAGGACTGGCTGAAAGCATTGCCTCTGGCCAACGGCGACCGACGGGCGCTGGAGGAGAGCCTGACGAGTATTCGCGATTTCGAGGTTCTTGCGCCGCTGAGCAAGCAGTTCGTCACGGATGTTGCGGAGGTGGGCGGCATCGCCTTGGGCACGGTGTTTTCGAGCTTCGGGATCCTTTCAATTTTTGCCGGCGTCCTGCTGATCTTTTTGATTTTTGTAATGATGGCCGCGGAACGGCGCAGCGAATTGGGTATCGCACGCGCTGTCGGGATGAGACGTATCCATCTGGTCCAGATGTTTGTAACCGAAGGGCTGATTTACGACCTGGCCGCGGCCCTGGTAGGCCTTGGCCTTGGGCTGCTGGTCTCCTACGGAATGATCGGCTTTCTGAGCGGCCTCATCAACAATATTGCGCAACGGGTGGAGGGCGCCACGGCGCCGATCCGTTTCTATTGGCAGGCGGCGCCATCGTCACTCATAATCGCCTACTGTCTGGGCGTCATACTTACTTTCGTCGTGGTGACGGTCGCTTCGTGGAACGTGAGCCGACTTAATATCATCGCCGCGATTCGCAATTTGCCCGACACTTCGAACGGAAAGCGGCAGGGCTGGCTGGGGCGCTCGCTACGCGGGTTGGCGCTGATAATTTTGCTTGGCGGAGGCGGATTTCTGGTCTGGCTGGGCCCCGAATTCGGGCAGACGGTCGCATTTCTTGGCGGGACATTGCTGCTGGCAGGTATAGCTTGGGGGGGCGGGTGGCTGAGCCGCAGGTGGACGCCAGGGCAGGCCGCGCTCCGCCAACGACTGGTGAATACCGTCATTGGCGTGGGGCTGCTGGCGCTGTGGGGCGTGCCATGGAGCGCGTTACTCAGCACGGACCTGCCTTGGTTCAACCAGAATCCCGGATTCACGCTTCTCTCGTTTGCGTTGAGCGGACCGTTTATCATCATCGGCGCGATCATGGTGGTGATGTTCAACGCCGACAGCATCGCGGGATTTCTCGTGCGGCTGGTCGGCGGGATTGGGCCGCTGACCCCTGTGCTAAAAACGGCAGTGGCCTACCCGCTCAGCAGTAGATTCCGAACTGGTACGGCGATGCTACTGTTTGCGATGGTGATCACGACGGTGACGGTGATGAGTGTGGTAATCCGGGCGACGGAGGTGGTTACCGAGCCCAGCGTAGACCGGACGGCCGGTTTCGATATTGTCTTATCGCCCAGTCTGCTCAGTTTCTTTGATCCGGTAACGGATATCCACGAGGAGGCGGAAAGGCGGTCGGACTTCCCGAGTGAGAAGTTGGCGGTTCTGGGAACGGTAGCGCAGATGGGGTTGACGGCGCGGCAAATGGAACCGATCGCCGCTGGAGTAGACAGCACGGTGACGGTTAGCATGACCGGCATCGATGAAGGCTATACGAAGCAAGCCTCTCAGCATTACGGGTTCCAGATGCGGGCAGAGGGCTATAACAGCGACGAGGATGTTTGGAAGGCGCTGGCTGAGCGGGATGACGTGGCGGTGGTCACGTCATGGTGGGTGGAGAGTCCTCCCGAGGAAGATTCCGACGGTTCTGGTGATCCCTTCGAGCGCGGTGGGCGCAATGGGGGCCCGCCCTGGCGCAGGGGCATGCAGTTACAGGGATTCCATTTGGAGGAGGGGGGCACGCTGCCCCGCGTGTTGGTTGAGCTCAGCAACAGTCCCGATGTCTTGATGACAGGCGCGGGTTTCGCGATGGGCGGAGTTCAGGCCGAGGTCTCGATCAGCAGCCCTACCGGCTTTGAAGGCGGGGAGGAAATAACACACACTGTACAGATCATCGGCGTGTTGGAGAGTGATGAGACTCTGGCCGAGGGCAGTATGCAGATGAACCGCCTCATATTGGACAAACTTAACGGCGAGCCTGTTCAACCAAGCTTTTTCTATGCCAAAGTGGCGGAGGGCGAGAGCTTGACCGAAACAGCCCGGGCACTGGAGCGGTCGATGCTGAGCAGCGGATTGAACGCAGCTCCTCTTTCAGAACTGTTCGCGGCCGGTCAGGCCGTTTTGCGGGGAATACTGGGGTTGTTCCAGGGCTTTCTGGCACTGGGGCTGGTAGTCGGCATCGCAGGACTGGGCGTTATCAGCAGCCGCACGGTGGTAGAGCGCCGGCAGCAGATCGGCGTGTTGCGGGCAATAGGTTTCCCTTCGAGTACGGTGGCGCTGCTGTTCGTGTTGGAGGCTAACTTTATTGCCCTCACCGGCATATTGGTAGGGGGCATCACGGGGTTGATTCTGGGCGAAAAGACGATAGGCCAGGCCTATGACCTGGCGACGCAACAGAGCTTTCCGACGCCCTGGCTGACGATAGCCGGGATGCTGGCGGCGGCCTGGCTGTTCTCGTTGCTTACTACGATCCTGCCTGCATGGCAGGCGTCGCGCATCTATCCGGCGGAGGCACTGCGGTATGAGTGAGCGTGGTCAACCCGACCGAGGCCGCCGCCGTCATAGGCAGCAAACTGGGCAGGCCCGAAACCGTTTTTGGCAAACCAAGGCGTGTTGACGAACGTTCGCTCGCGCCCTACAATGCCAGAAAGCGATTTCTGACTGACAAGGGATTGAGAGGGCGGAAATGACTATTAGCGTATCTTCTAGCGAGGCTCGAAAGAGTTTAGGTAAGTTGCTGATTCTTGCGAGCGAAAAAAACGAGGAAGTTGTCATAAAAGTGCGAGGAGAGCCCACAGCGGTGATAGTTTCGTATTCGCAATACGAACAGCTGATAAAGGATAAGGAAGCCCGAAAAAGGGAGGAAGCGCTTCGTTTGCTACGCAGCGCGCGGGCGCGTGTTCAGGAGAGGATGGAAGGAGTTTCACGTGAGGAGGCTTACCGAATGGCAGGTTTTGGAGAGAATGTTATCAAGGAGATATTACAGCACGAGGATGAAAAGACGGCTGAATAGTCATGCCATTTTTCTTGCTCACATTTTCAGTTCTTCAGGGCAATTGACCATTATGGGCCCATTCGACCGCCTCTACTGTATGGCCTATGCTTAGTCTGTCGAAATGAATGGAAGCACATTAACATAGTTTGAAGCGATTCGGAGATAGAGTTGGTCTGATAACTGATGACCGAAAAGAATTGGACAGATGTCGACAACATTTTACTAAAGTTATCATTTGAATATCGCCCATCGGAGGAAGAAACTGCGGAGAGTAGAGATCCGTGGGACCAGTATTTCATGTTTCCCTATCCTCACGCTTCGTTGCGGAACGCTGCTCGGGATGGAAGAATAACATGGGACGAGGAAAAGAATCGTTCAAATATAGAGAAACACGGAATCGATTTTGAGAAGATTCGAGAATTCGAGCATCCGCCTATAATAAACATTACTCTTTTTGACCATATTGATCCGAACACAGGCGCACGAGAAACAAGAATAGGGCAATACATAAATATTGACTCCAATATCTATGTCGTCATATATGTATGGCGGGGTGAAAACCAGGAAATTGCCCGCGTAATTACCTTACATAGACTTGGTTCAAGAAGAAGGAGGTATTACGATGCTTACATCAGAGACCCGGCGGAAAACCTTCAAAGAAATCGAGAAAGAGGAAGGAACTGACGCCGCCATCGAGGCGGGAATCCTGTCTGACCCAGACGCTTTGTACTTTCAAAACCTGGAAGAAGCAGAGGCAGCGAGAGTAGCAAGAGCACTTAAAGAGTCAGAGGAATCCATTCAATCCTACGAAAGCCAGACTGCCTAATCCGAAAGTCTTATTTTGACCGTGAGCGCCATGGGCACGATCTCCGGTTGTGCCATACCAGCTTATAGCTCACTGGGAAACAAGCTTTGTTCTTTGGCGGAATGCGTCTTGGGCTTTCGTGGAATCAGAAGTCCAGTTGCAAATCACCAGATCCCCGCTAGGCGTCCTCCTTTACCATTGGTAGTGCTTATACCGCTCGGCCCAGCCGCCGCTGGAGGACAGCGATTCGCTTGCTTCGATGAAGAACAACCAGCGCGGTTCCTTCATGGTTGTTTCAAGATATTTTAGGCCGGATGCGCCTCCGTAGCGTTCGGCCATCTCCTTGCCGATGGCGACCCACTGACCGCCAACGTTCGGCTCTTCTACCACTCTTGCGTTCCCCTTCACCAATACGCGGCGCCCGTCCTCGGCGTCGATACAGAGAAAGACGCGCCCATCGTTTTTAAGGTAGCCGGCCCAGGCCGAACGGGCGCGGGGCACGACGTAAAAGCCACCGTCGGCATAGGTGAACCAGCAGGGCACGACATAGGGCGCGCCTTCTGCGTCCACACAGGCCAGGCGGCAGATCGTGTTGCTGTGCAGAAGGTCGTCTGTCTGAGCTTGGGTCATAACAGGCATTTTTGGCTCCTGTATTCGTGATTGAGGGGGTGGATGGTCTCCTGGAAACCGCATAGCGTTCTGCGCTCGGGAGGGCATAAACGGACGTCGGTCTGGTCCAGCACCGTTCGCTGGCCAATGGCTCGTTCCCCATTGCTAATATGGTTGCTACACTATACCAAGTCAGCGTGTTTTTCAAACGCGGTTTCGACAATGGACCCTGTTTCTGCTATGATCATCGGTTAATGCGCACAAAGGCGGTATCCGCCTAGGGGGCAGACGATTGCAGACGGGTGGACGGCGTTACCCTTCTTATTGCCATACAATCGCGAAGGAGTTTTGATATGAATGCCGAAATCTTAGAATTTTTGCAGGCGGACCGCCATGCGATAATTGCGACGAACGGAAGGAATGGCGCGCCCCAATTGACGCCGGTCTGGTATCTCTTCATCGATGGCGTGCTGTACGCCAGTGCGCAGCCCACTACGGTGAAGGTAATCAATCTGCGCCGGGACCCGACCGTAACGGTTTGTATTGACGGTGGACGGGGCGACGCTCGTTATGTCGTACTCAGGGGCAGGGCTGAACTGATCGAGGCGGGAGAGCGGCAAAGGGCACTGCGCTGGCAGATAGTCAGGCACTATCACGCCGACGAAGCTGAGGCCGAGCGCTATCAGGAGTTGATCAAAGACAACCCTGGCGTGATCATCGCATTGCGGGCGGAGCGGATGATTTCGAGCAATTTTACACAGGCAGAGGGCTAAACGGCACGTCTCAACCGGGCGGGACGGGTCCATGTCCACAAGTTGTGGCGGCAACTTGAGTGTGTTCGCAGAAGGAGAGCAGATTGTGTGTCGAAACATACGGAAATTGCGCCAGCCGGAACGCTTGCCGACGGACCAGGAGACCGGAGAGGCGGCCTTGCAATTTGTACGTAAGGTGAGCGGATATCGCAAGCCGTCGAGGGCAAATGAGCGGGCATTCAATGAGGCTGTAAACGAAGTCGCGGCGACGACGCGGCGACTGTTTGACAAGCTGGAGAGCAGGTAGGCCCCTAAGGGCGGCAATGAGAAAGGGGGCCGAGATCCAGCCCGCCGTCGTTGACACAAGGATTTGAGACATACAGGAGCTTAACCATGAGCAAACGTGCTGTACCATCCGACCTTGAAATTGCCCAGGCCGCCGACCTCCGGCCGATTTGGGAGATCGCGGAAAAGATGGGACTGAGCAGGTCGGACATCGAACTGCACGGCGACCACATGGCAAAGGTGCGGCTGGAGGCCATTGAAGGGTTGGCTGATCGCCCGAACGCACGTTACGTCCTGGTAACCGCGATTACGCCAACACCCTTGGGGGAGGGCAAATCGACAACTACGGTCGGCCTGGGACAGGGGATGCACCACATTGGCAAGACGGCGACGGTGGCGATACGCCAGCCGAGCCAGGGCCCGACCTTCGGAATCAAGGGCGGCGCCGCGGGCGGCGGCTACAGCCAGGTTGTGCCAATGGAACAGTTCAATCTGCACATGACCGGCGACATGCACGCGGTGACGGCGGCGAACAACCTTCTGGCAGCGATGATAGATGCGCACATTTACCAGGGAAACGCGCTGGAGATTGACCCCTACAGTATCATGTGGCGGCGGGTCATGGACGTAAACGACCGGGGTCTGCGCAATATCGTCAGCGGCCTTGGCCCAAAGTCCGACGGGCCGCAGCGACAGACCGGCTTCGACATTACTGCGGCGTCGGAAGTGATGGCGATTCTGGCACTGACGACGGGCCTGGCCGATATGCGTGCGCGCTTCGGTCGAGTGACGGTTGGCAGAGATCGGAAGCGCCAGCCTGTTACTGCCGAGCAGTTGCAGGCAGCGGGATCGATGACGGTATTGATGAAGGAGGCAATCAAGCCGAATATTTTCCAGACGCTGGAGAACACGCCGGCGTTGGTCCATGCCGGCCCGTTCGCCAACATAGCGCACGGCAATAGTTCGGTACTGGCGGACCTGATCGGTATCAAGACGGCGGACTATTTGATAACGGAGGCCGGCTTTGGCGCGGATATCGGCGCCGAAAAGTTTTTCAATATCAAGTGCCGCTACAGCGGGCTGAGACCGGACGCGGCGGTGCTGGTGGCGACGGTGCGGGCGTTGAAGTCGCATACAGGCCGGTACCGGGTTGTTCCCGGCCGACCTTTGCCAGAGGCGATGCTGCTGGAGAATCCCGGTGATGTGAGCGAAGGCGCGGCGAATCTTCGCAAGCAGATTCAGAACGTGCGGGCACATGGAGTAAGCCCGGTTGTCTGCATAAACTGTTTCGCCAGCGACTTTCAGAGCGAAATCGATGTGATTGGGCGGGTTGCCGAAGAGGAAGGCGCGCGTTGGGCGGTCTCTACCCATTGGGCGGAGGGAGGCGGCGGCGCGCAGGAGTTGGCGCGGGCGGTCGTGGAAGCGGCCGAGGAGACGAGCGCATTCCGCTTCCTTTATGATCTTGAACAGCCGCTAAAGGCGAAGATGGAAAAGATTGCGACTGCGATCTATGGGGCCGAAGGCGTAGAGTACACTGCGCTGGCCAACAGGCAGATTCGTCAGTATGAGGAGAGTGGATTCGGCAACCTGCCGATCTGTATGGCGAAAACGCACTTGAGCCTGAGCCATGATCCCAAGCTAAAGGGGGCGCCTTCCGGATTCACGGTGCCGGTGCGGGAGGTACGAGCCAGCGTCGGCGCCGGATTCGTCTATCCGCTACTGGGAGAGATGCGAACGATGCCGGGGCTTGGCAGTTCGCCGGCGGCCCAGAATGTGGACATCGATCTGGAGACCGGGCAGGTGGTCGGGTTGTTCTAGAGTGTATACAATATGTCAACCAGCCCTTCTAGCGCGCCAGGAAATACGTAATGCGTAAAGGAAGGCAATACGACCACGATTCCAGGGTGTAACCGGTCCGAAAAGAGAAGACTTCTCACGGTTTTCACATTAAATGCACTATGGCAGGCCCCGTTTCGAGGATTGGGAAGTTGGTGAGGAAAGGCTTTATTGCTGGGGAGCGACCGGCCAAAGAGGGACCTTGAACAGCAAGTGTGCCTCTTTGTGAAGAACAGAATTCAATGTCGAGTTTGGACTGATCATGACGAATCAGGGTACAATATAGGTTATGCCTTTCACCTTTCACGCTGCTTGGCTGAAATCTGGGAAACAATCTACAGACGGACAAGAGCAGGATGCCTACGGTCTGGCACATATTTCTCGCGCGCCAGGTCAGGGGGATGCCTCGGCAACGCAGGAGCAACTGTCCCGCTTGCGAGCGGAAGGCAGAGGCGTCAAGAACGCCGCAGCCGAGCCGGGCGGGCGTGGTCGGTCTGCATCGTCCAGTGTGTCCGCTCCTGAAGGGGGTCCCCGGCTATTTATTTGGGGAGAAAACCATGATCCGCCCAGCGTCTGGGAAGAGCGCGAACCCGGCGAAAACGGAGGGTCGTTGGACAATGGGGGGGCAGGTCCCGCCGAGGCCGCGGTGCCGGCCGAAGGCAGGAACAGCGGACGTTTTCAAGGTGCACGGGGCAACGGCAAGATACCCTCCCATCCTGCGCAGATGGCGGTAGGGGGGCTGCGCCAGATACTGCGCCAGCTGGCGACAACGAGCGAGCTGACCAGTTTGATGGGTAGTCCTGCCACGGCCAGCGTTTGGCTGCCCAGCCAAAATGGACGCCCCCAAACACGCCTGGGATCCTTCCAGAAAGGCGTCAACGCATTGTCGGGCGACCAAACGCCATACAGGTTGGAGCCGTGGCAGGTCACAGGATTGACGCTGGATCCCTTCCACACACTGGCCTTCCTCAGCCGATTCACAAATCAGCGGCTTATTGAACTTCCCTCCTCTACCACGTTGTTTCGCCGCGCCCGACTAGGCAACGATCTGTTGTTCTGGAGCCATGCAGCCAAGTTCGTCCTGGAGCTCTTAGCCGGCCAGCACTTTTTGCCAGGCCTATTCCCGGACAAGAGCGGCCGATTCTGGGCCGCCTGGCAGCCATTTCTGCTTGAGGGCAGCCTGCGAGAACGACTGGAGTTATTGGTGGCGGCGATGCCTCCGATTTGCAGAGCGTACGAGTTGGAAACGCTGGACGAAGCGCCGCCGCCCGGTGCGATTCTTGAACATTTCATTGGCGTTCTCATTAACCGGGCGATTCGTGATTGGGCCCCTGGAAATGGCGGGCAAAACGGACGCGGTCAGCATCCCGAAGCCGTACCTTATCCGCATAGCAGGCAGCGGCCCTCTGTTGCGTCTTCCGGCTCGATGTGGATGGACGGCCTCTCCGGGGAAGAGCCACTGCTGCAACTTCCTCCCCAGCCGGCCCATCAACTTTACAAACGATGGATTGATTGGATGGAGCAGCTCCATTCCTCAGTGGCGGATTCCAATTTTCAGGTGGCATTCTCGCTGGAATTGCAACCGGATGAGCTGGGCTTCCCGCCTCCAGGAAGGGAGCACGGCGATGTCTCGCCTACCCCGGTTACACTGAACACCTGGCATCTCCACTTTTACTTACAGGACAAAGACGATCCAGACCTTCTGATACCTGCGCATAAGGTCTGGAACGAGAATGGGCAAAGTATCCGCATTGAGGGTCGGCGTTTTGACCAGCCGCAGGAACGTTTGCTTACTGGATTGGGAGTTGCGAGCCGGTTGTTTGCGCCTATTCGTGAGAGCTTGCGGGCACCGCGGCCTGAACGGGCGATTCTATCGCTGGAAGAGACCTATCTGTTTCTGAAAGAGATCGGTCCGCTCCTGCAGAGCAGTGGTTTTGGTGTCATAATGCCGGATTGGTGGACGGGCCGCAGCCGCTCCCGCCTGGGGCTGCGCCTGCGCCTGGGGAGTTCAGATGATCCCGACTGGGCGGGAGACGGGCAGGTGGCTGGGCGAAGGAGAGTGCGACCGCACGGACCCGGCGAAGGACATGGCAGTGGGACGTCACTTGACTTGAGCGGCTTGATCCAGTTCCGCTGGGAATTGACTCTTGGCGAGCAGACTCTGAGCAGAGAGGAGTTTGAGCGCCTTGCAAATCTGGGGTCACCGCTGGTGCGCATTGGGGACGAGTGGCTGGAGTTGGACCCGGAGCAGGTGCAGGCGGCAAGGCAGTTCATAGACCGCAACGAGACGGCGGGGAGTATGCCTCTCTTGCAGGCGGTGGGGTTGGCGCAGGCCTTTTCGCGCACAGAGAAAGAAGGTACTGAGGGCGAACAGGAGCCCAGGCCGACGCCGCGATCCGATTGGTTCCGGCCGAACGGCCTGCCTGTGAGCCGAGAAGGGCCTACGACGCAGATGTCGGCGCTGCCTGCTGGACTGACCAGCGACTGGGAAATGGTGGAGGGCGTTGCAGGGCCGGAATTGCCTCTGGAGGCGGTTTACGCGGATGGCTGGCTCGGCACGGCCTTGGAGCGATTGCGCGGCCTGGACCCGATCGAAGAAATCCAGGAGCCCGAGGGCTTCGTCGGCACGTTGCGGCCCTATCAGCGACGCGGTGTAGGTTGGCTATCATTTTTGCGGCAGTTGGGGCTGGGGGCTTGCCTGGCCGACGACATGGGATTGGGGAAAACGATACAGGCGATCGCCCTTTTGCTCTACTCGCGCCAAAAGGCAAGAAAGCAGCGCGAATCTCCTAACGGCCGCGTGGAGAAGGAAAGCCGGCCAGCGCTGCTCATCTGCCCGACGAGCGTGGTTGCCAACTGGCGGCACGAGATTGAAAGGTTTGCGCCGGATTTGCGTTTTCTGCTTCACCACGGTAGTGGCAGGCTAAGTGGCGAGGACTTTCGTTCCGCACTGTCCCAGCATGACATGGTGATTACCAGCTTCGGCATCGCACGGCGGGATATCGACATGTTGGAGGCACAGGAGTGGAGTGATCTGATTTTGGACGAGGCGCAGAACATCAAGAATCCGTCGGCCAAACAGACGCAGGCGATTCGGCGGTTGACGGGACATTCCCGGGCTCCGATAGAGGGCGCCGCCTCGCAACCCTTCCGCGTTGCGCTGACCGGCACGCCGGTGGAAAACCGCCTGCTTGAATTGTGGAGCATCATGGAGTTTCTCAATCCGGGCTATTTGGGCAAACGGGAGCATTTTCGGCAGCAGTTTGTACTTCCGGTTGAGAGATTTAACGACGAGTTTGCCGCCGCAGATCTGCGGCGGATGGTACAGCCATTCCTGTTGCGCCGCCTGAAGACCGATCCGACGATCATTTCAGATCTGCCTGAGAAGAATGAGATGGTCGTTTACTGTTCCCTTTCCAAAGAGCAAGAGCTTCTTTACACTAGGGTAATCGAAGAGACGATTGCCCGCGTGGAACGGAGCGAGGGAATGCAGCGGAGAGGGCTGGTACTGAGTCTGTTGCTCAAGCTGAAACAGGTGACCAACCATCCGGCCCACTATCTGGGCGAGAAGGAGCCGCTGGAGGGGCGCAGCGGCAAGCTAAGCAGGATAACAGAGATGCTGGAAGAGGCGCTTGCCGTGGGGGACCGGGCACTGGTATTCACGCAATTTGTGGAGATGGGTCATCTTTTGCGACGCCACTTGATGGAGAGTCTGGGGCACGAGGCGCTGTTTCTACACGGCGGTACACCGGCGGCGAAACGGGAGCAGATGGTGCGCTCGTTCCAGGAAGACAGCGACGGCGCGCCGATTTTTGTGCTCAGTTTGCGCGCAGGCGGGGTTGGCGTGAATCTGACAAGAGCCAATCATGTCTTTCATTTCGATCGCTGGTGGAACCCGGCAGTGGAGAATCAAGCTACCGACCGGGCCTTCCGCATAGGCCAGCAGCGCTCGGTCCAAGTTTACAAATTTGTCGTGGCTGGTACGTTGGAAGAACAGATCCACAAGATGATTGAAAGCAAAAAGGACCTGGCGGAATCGATCGTTAACAGCGGTGAAGACTGGCTGGCCGATATAGATACAGAGGGGCTGCGCCAGATGATTGCGCTGCGAAGCGGGAGTTGAGAATACGGGCAATGGCCAAGGGATTCGTTAAAGAGCGAAATGATATGACCGTGAGCCGCCTCCCCGCGATCGAGCTGGCAGATCGCATTTGTGTTTGCACTGTCAAAGAGGGATTGTGTTCGTTGGGCACTCCCAAGGAGTCAAAAAGCCGATGACTGCATCGTCCGGCAGTGAGCGTTCGTGGGCAGGCCGGTGGTATGAATACCTGAATGGACAGGGGTTCGACCTGTATAGAGGGCGGTCCCTGGCGCGCCGGATGCAGGTGAAATCCATTGATGTGCAGTTCGGTCACATCCTGGCAGAGATTGTTGAGGGCCAACGAGGCGGCTGCCAGGTTGAGATTGGCATTCTGCCCTTGCGCGACGACGAGTGGTCGGCTGTGCTTGACGCGTTGGCAGGCGAGGCACTGTACGCGGCGCAGTTGTTGGCCGGGGGAAACGAATGGGAAACGTTTCTGACGGTACTCGATACGGTCTTTACGGACGCCGATGTCTCTTTGCTGTCGCCAACATCAGAGGTTGACAAACTAGTCGCTCACTGCAGTGTATGCGAAAACCAGCACGGCCCCTGCAAGCACGCTCTGGTCGTGTTGTACCGGTTCGGGCAGATGTTAACCGACGACCCATGGCTGCTACTGTTGCTGCGAGGACGGGATCGCCAGCAGGTTCTCGCCGGTCTGCGTCTTCGTCGCAGCGATGGTGGTGAGGAGGAGCCAGATGGAGACGGAGGAGGAGACGGCGCCGCGCCCAGTTTTTTGTCCGACCCGTCAATAGCCGGTTACGATGGGTTGCGGGCGTTGGAGGATTCGGCAGTCCAACAAGGTGAGGATATTGCTTTGGCCGCACAGATCGACAGTTTTTGGGGGGGGCGCCAGTTGGGACCAGGCGGCGCACGCCACGATCTGCGCGCTTTGCACTTCAATATCGCTCCACCACTCATTCGGTTGGCACTCTTGCGACGGCTTGGCCCGCCCCCATTTCAACAGGACAGCCCAGAGATTTACGACAGGCTGGCGAGAATCTATCTTGAAGTGTCGGCAAGGGCCCTGGAGTTGGCCTTTGCGCTCGAACCGGATGAGGACGGGGCCCGTTGACTGGAGACCAGGCAAGTAGGAGAGATTCGTGATAAGTCAGTTGTTGGCCCAACGGGCGGCGGAGGCGAACCCCATCAGGGTGGGAATTATCGGCACTGGCAAGTTTGGCGCCGGGCTGGTGGCTCAGATTTCGCAGATGGAGGGGATGGAAGTAGCAGCAATCGCTGACATCAATGCTCACAATGCACGCTACGCCTACGAGTCGAGCGGGGCGAGCCCGGAGGAGATTCGCACCGCTGAGACAGGCGGCGAACTGGAGGTCGCCGTCCGTGCCGGCAAGCCGGTGATCGTCGAGGACGGCCTGGCACTGACCGACTGTGAATCGGTTGATGTGATTGTCGAGTCGACAGGTCTGTCCGAGGTGGGCGCCCGCCATGCATTCCAAGCCCTGAGCAACCACAAGCATGTCGTGATGGTTAATGTGGAGGCGGATGTGACAGTCGGGCCGTTTTTGCGGCGCACGGCTGATGCTGCCGGCGTCGTCTATACGATGGTGGACGGGGACCAGCCGGCTGTTACATGGAATATCGTCGAATGGGCGCGCAGTCTTGGCCTGGAAATTGTAGCCGCGGGTAGGGGAACAATCTATTATGCCGACGATTTCGAAGGCACGCCGGAGACGGCCGCGGCCCGGTTTGGCTTCTCGGAGGAGCATATAGAACGGCGAACGATCAACTTGAAGATGTTCAACTCCTTTCGCGACGGCACGAAGGCGCAGGTGGAGATGACCGCCCTGGCCAATGCCGCCGGGCTCGTGCCGGACGTGCGAGGCATGCACGAGCCTTCGGTGAATCTGGAGGACATTCCCGTTCACTTCAGTTTGCAGGAGGAGGGCGGGTTGCTGGGCAGGCACGGGGTGGTGGAGCTGGCGAACTCAGTCGCCGATGATGGCAAGACCATGCTGCCGAACCCGCTCAAGATGGGGGTATTTGCAGTCGTGCGTTCGGACCATCCATTTACGCGGGAAGACCTGGCATATAACGGTTGCCACGTCGGCGGCGACGGCAATAATTTCCTGCTTTATCGGCCATATCACCTGGTGGCAGTTCCGGCGCCGCTCAGTATTGCCCGTGCGGTCCTTCTCAATGCCGCGAACGGTTCGTGCGCGCCGACAGCTACGGCGGAATGCGTCACGGTGGCGAAGCGGAATCTGCGTGCGGGCGAGGAGTTGGATGGCGGAGGGGGATACACGGTCGTTGGCCAGTGCGAAAAGGCGTTTATCGCGCGACAGGAGGGATTGCTGCCGCTGGGTCTTTCCGATCGTGCGGTTCTCAAGCGCGACATGGTCAAGGGCGAGGCCATTGGCTACGGCGACGTAACACTGAACGAAGATTCCTTCGTGCTCAAGATGCGCCGGTTGCAAGACGCCTTAACCGAGCGCGAGTAATTGGAGAGTCCGGTGATGTCCGAACGAACGCGAGCAAGAATTGGCCTGTTGCCGACCGGGCACCACTACTATTGGGAGCAGTTCCCCAGGCTCAAGTCGATGGGTCTGAGCATGTATGGCAAGCTGAGGGAACTGCTGGACCCGCTGGGAGAAGTCGTCGCACCGGAGCTGGTGGATACACCGCAAAAGGCGACGGAGGCGGGTGAAATGTTCCTTCGCGCCGAAGTCGATCTGCTGCTCGTTTTTCCTTTCGGCTACACGCCGAGCATGGATATGCTGCCGGCAGTCCAAGGGTTGGATGTACCGATCCGACTGCTCAACGCGCACGAGGATCGCTCGTATGATTACGCCGCGGCGGATACGACCGACTATCTCCATCACGAAGGCGTCTGCTGCATTCCTGAGTTCGCCGGCGCGCTAACGAGTCAAGGACGCCGTTTTGCGGTGCGTACCGGGTCCTTTGCCGACGAGCGCCTGCGGCAAGAGTTGCGGGCAGACTTTGCCGGCGCGGCTGCGGCCCGCAGTTTCCGCCGGTTGAACATCGGACTGGTCGGCCAGGTGTACCCGGGCATGACCGATATGCCGATTGACGAACACAGGCTGCTGCGGGTGACGGGTCGGATGCTGGCGCGACCGGAAGTTGAGGAGTTCGAAGAGGCCTACCATAGAGTTACGGACGACCAGTTGGAGGAGATGTACACCGAGTTGCGCCGAGTCTATGCCGTAGACGCTACTGTGACAAACGAGCACTTGCGGTTTTCGGCCCAACTGGCGGTCGCTTACGACGAGGTCATCCGCCGTCACGACATCGACGCGTTCGGCTACTATTGGTGGGGCGAAAAGGAGTTAATAACACAGTTGCGGGCGCAGTCGGGACTGGCAGTCTCACGGCTGGCGGCGCAAGGATGTCCCGGCGTCACGGAGGGGGACGTCAAGACGGCGCTGGCGATGAAACTGCTGGATCTGCTGGGGGCCGGAGGCATGTTTGTCGAGTTCTTTGCCATGGATTTCGAAGAGAACTCCTTCCTGATGGGCCACGACGGACCCTCCAACATTGGCATGGCCGACGGTCAGCCGCGGCTGATGCATCTGGACGTTCACCACGGCAAATCCGGGCATGGTTTGGGCATCGACTTTGATTTGAGAAAAGGGCCAGCGACTCTGCTGAACCTGACGCAGTTCGATGCGGGGGATACGTTCAAATTGATCTATACGATCGGCGAGATCGTTGACGGGCCGATTCTCAACATCGGCAACCCGAACGCGAGGGTGAAGGTTTCCCGACCGCTGCATGAGGTGATGGAGGACTGGCGCCAGGAAGGGCCTTCCCACCATATTGCAATGGGGTACGGGGATCATAGCCAGGCCCTGGAGACTTTTGCCGAGGCGATCGGTTTCGAAATTGTGCGGATTTAGGATCTGTTCATTCAGGTTACCTTGGACTCGCTCAGATCCGATTCGGGCCAGCGGGAAGCGGTTCGCACTTTGACTTGGCGAAGTAGGCTGCGCAGGACCCGATTTTCCATGGTTAATGATTGGAGGAAGGCATGAAATATCGACGGTTGGGGCGAACCGGACTGAAAGTCTCGGAAATCTGCCTGGGGACGATGACCTTTGGTCACGGCACGGACGAACAAGAAGCTGCCCGCATCGTCGACCTTGCCTTCGACGCCGGAGTCAACTTCTTCGATACGGCCAATTCCTACGCTGACAGCGCTTCAGAAACTATAGTTGGCAGGGTACTGAAGGGACGTCGACGCAACGCCGTAGTAGCGACCAAGTTCTTCAATCCGATGGGTGGCGATGTCAACAGCTCCGGCACAAGCCGGTTCCATTTGATGCACTCGGTTGAGGACAGTCTGAGCCGCTTACAGATGGACTACATCGACATCCTCTACATCCACCATGTGGACACGCAGACGCCGCTGGACGAGACCCTGCGGGCGCTGGATGACTTGGTGCGGCAGGGAAAGGTACGCTACACGGCATGCAGCAATTTTGAAGCGTGGCGTCTGATGGAAGCAATATGGCTCAGCGATCACAACGGCTGGGAGCGCTTTGCTGCCTTCCAGCCCCAATACAGCCTGGTAGTGCGCGATATTGAGCAGGAGATCGTCCCCGTTTGCGAATTGAAGGGCATAGGTGTGGTTGTGTGGAGCCCATTGGGCGGGGGATTCCTGACAGGGAAGTACAGGCCGGGGGAACGCACGCACAGCGGCACGCGCTCGGAGGAAGGCTGGGCCTTTCCCCAGAACAATTTCGCTGCCAATGCCGACGAGACCTTGGCGGAGCTGCTTGAAGTGGCGGCAGAGTTGGAACGCAGCCCAGCCCAGGTTGCGACCCGGTGGGTTTTGGAACAGTCCGCCATCACCAGCGCTATCGTTGGCGCGCGCACTCTGGAGCAAGCCCGCGACAATCTCGGGGCAGGCGGCTGGGTTCTGCCCGCCGAAGCACTTAAGCGGCTCAACGACGTTTCTCACCTGCCTGATCGCTATCCGAAGTCGATGGAGGCCAACATGCACGAACGGCGCGACAGCGCCGTCGACATGTCTACGCTGAACGCCAGGTCGTGAACGCGTATTCTGTTCGGCGATTTCAAGAGAGTGGACAGGAATACGCGTTCTTTGCCTCTCTCCTTTCCAGAGCAAAACCGGGAAGACGGGCAGAGACGATCGAAACCAGCAACGAGGAAGACAGTCCGATGTTTGCACTCAACCTCAGGTTGGGATTCAAGCCCAAGCCGGCGTGGATAGACTACAGCAGGGATGCTTTCAAGTGAGGCTTTTCGTCGTTGGACGAATTCCAATTGCCAGGGAATTGGGCCCGGTCTATGCAAGCCAGCCTCTTTGCGCCGGGCGCAGGTCACGGAAGTCATGTCAAGCCCATTCACATTCAGGAGGTAGTGCCCGATGAACAATTACACTACGCAGGCCGCGCAACTTGAGGAGTCGCTGCAGCTTTCGCTGCCGCCGGTAGCGCTCGCCTTTGCCGACGAACTGCCGGCAGGAGTACAGCCCTATGGGGAGGTGGCGCCGGCGGGTTGCTACTTCTGGCAGGAGGCGGCCCAGCGCGTCTTTTCGACAGCCGCCAAGGATCACGAACTGTGTGCCATCGGCGTTCACACGCATAACCTTGCAGGTGCTTCGGCGTCGCAGCCGGTTGAGCTGATGACGGCACTGGAGGCAATGCAGGGATTGGACTACGTGCGCGAGGAGGAGGTGGCTGGGATTCCGGTCCTGGCACAGCCGGTCCGGCACACTGTTTACGGTCCGCTGGCCGACTTTCCCATGGCCGCCGATGTGGTCCTGCTGTTTGCCCACGCCCAGCAGAGCCTGATCTTAACCGAAGCGGTGGCGCGTGTCGACGAGGGCATCCCGCTGGCGATGGGCAGGCCGGCCTGCGCGGTTGTGCCACAGGTGAAAAACGGCGGACGGGCTGCGATGAGCCTGGGCTGTTGCGGTGCGCGGGCCTACCTGGATGCGCTTTCTGATGAAACTGCGCTGTGGGCGATCCCTGGCGAGAAGTTGGACGAGTATTGTCAAGAGATCAGCGGGCTGGCCAAGTCGAATGGGATTCTGACGGTTTTTCATCAGCGTCGGCGGGAGGATGTCGCAGCTGGCGGGCGTCCCAGCGTACAGGAGTCGCTTGAGCGGCTGTCCGGCTAGTATTTTAGATAGATTCGGGAGCGTAGGGTCATGCGCAGTAGATGGAGTGACGCAGAGGCGGCTAAGTTTTCTGGTGATCCGTTGGCGTTGCGGGTGTATACGTCGCGGCTGCTGGGCAGCGATCCTTCACTCGTGTTGCATGGGGGTGGCAACACGTCGGTGAAGGCGACGGTGCTGGACATATTCGGCGACGAGGAAGAGGTGCTGTATGTCAAGGGCAGCGGCTGGGACCTAGCAACGATCGAAGCGCCAGGATTTGCGCCGGTGCGGCTGGACGCGCTGCAGCGGATGGCTGGATTGGAGGAACTGAGCGACAGCGCCATGGTCACGGCCCAGAGGGCTGCTTTGACCGATCCCTACGCGCCCAATCCATCGGTAGAGGCAATCCTGCATGCGATTATACCCTTTCGCTTCGTCGATCACTCCCACGCAGACGCGGTTGTAGCTCTAACCAACACGCCGGACGGCGAAGCCCTTGTCCGCGACCTGTACGGCCCGCAGATGCTGATCGTCCCCTATGTCATGCCCGGTTTCATCCTCGCCCGCAAGATATACGAGATGACGCTGAACACGGATTGGGATGTGTTGCCGGGGATGATTCTGCTCAACCACGGTGTCTTTACCTTTGCCGACAATGCCCGCGAAAGCTACGAACGTCACATTGAGATTGTAACGGCTGCCGAGGCGTACATAGAGCCGAGGGCCGAGAGAAAGTTGGAGGGAGAACGAGGAGAGAAGTTTGCCGGCGTTCAGGCGCCTCTGCAGGAGTTGGCACAGTTGCGCAAAGCCGTTTCGCAGGTCAGAGGACAAGCGACTCTGGCATCGCTCGATGACGGCGCGGCGGTGAGAGAATTCTCGGAGTTGCCGGACGCACGCCAGTTGGCGACACGGGGCCTGCTTACGCCGGACCACGTCATTCGCACGAAGCGGATTCCGCTGGTCGTCTCGGGCGACGGAGCGGAGAAGGACGCGGCTGACTACGCTTCGGCATACTGCGAATATTTTGCCCGACACACGGACGGCAGCCTCGCCCAACTCGACGCCGCGCCGCGCTGGGCGCTGTGGCCGGGCCAGGGCAGCGTGGCTTTCGGCGCCAGCCCCAAAGAGATTGGCGTGATCGACGACATCAAGCGCCACACGTTACGGGCAATCGGA
This sequence comes from Caldilineaceae bacterium, assembly GCA_965221345.1. Taxonomy (GTDB): domain Bacteria; phylum Chloroflexota; class Anaerolineae; order Caldilineales; family Caldilineaceae; genus Bin5. The sequence continues at coordinate 2,182,498 of CBDCSD010000001.1, read as the reverse complement.
TGGGCGGAGGCATTGGGAGGTTGGCAGCCGCTTGGCGAGGAAGACATTTTTGCGATCGAGTACTGGGAACTGGAGCAGGCCAAGCTGAAGGGCGCGGGGACGGCGCCGCCGTTTCAAGGCAAAGTGGCGCTCGTTACGGGCGGGGCCAGCGGCATCGGCCGGGCCTGCGTCGAAGCATTTCTTAGTTTGGGCGCGGTCGTTGCCGCGCTGGATATCAATCCGGAGGTTACTGAACTGTTCGACCGGGGGACCGTGCTTGGGATCTGCTGCGACATTACCGATGACGATGCACTGCGAAGGGCTGTCGAAGAATCTGTGCGGCGTTGGGGCGGGCTGGATGTAGTCATTTGCAACGCTGGCATATTTCCAGCCAGCCAGTTGTTGGCGGAGATGGATGCTGACCATTGGGACAGAAGTATCCGAGTCAATCTGACCAGCCAGCAGCGCCTCTTGCAGTTATGCGCGCCATTTCTGAAGTTGGGCTGCGACCCGGCCGTGGTCATCATTGGCTCGAAGAATGCCCCGGCGCCGGGGCCGGGAGCGGGCGCCTATTCGGTCGCAAAGGCTGGACTTACACAGCTGGCCCGTGTCGCCGCCCTGGAGTTGGCAGAGGCAGGTATTAGGGTGAACGTTCTGCATCCCAATGCGGTCTTTGACACTGCGCTATGGACAGAGGATCTGTTGCAAAAACGGGCTGCCAGTTACGGAATCAGCGTGGATGACTATAAAGCGAAGAACCTGCTTAGAGTAGAGATTACCTCGGCTGATGTGGCCGCGATGGCTTGTGCCGTGGCCGGGCCGGTATTTTCCAAGACGACCGGCGCGCAGATTCCGATAGACGGCGGCAATGAACGGGTGATATAAGAAAACAGTAACTACTAAGCCTGATATGCGGAAGGGATGAATGGCTGGTCAAGGAAAGCGTTGTAGAGGGCATCAATGGCATTGAGGCCGTGTTTACGAGCGGTTGAGATATAAGAACGGATGGCACAGAAGGTATCGGCGCCCTCTTGTGTGCGGAAGGCGCCAGAGACTTTCTGTTGCACCTTGATCATGCGCACATCGCGTTCGACCTGGTTGTTGTCAAAGGGGATGTGGAAAGCATACATAAAGGCCAAGACGCCAGATTTATGTTTGTGCAGGCGGTCGAGCAAGTTTTTTGGAGGCGCTTGTTTGGGGCGACCGCGTGGTCTGGGTAGGGTCTGTTCAGGGGGCGGGTTGGCGGCGAATCCTTGGGCAATGAGCGCCTCGTACTCGGCCTCGTAGTGGGTCAAGCGCTCTGGGGGTAAGGCAGTGTGCGGTTCCGGGGTCGATGCGACTTCGGCTTTGATGGTGCGCAACAAGTGGGCCATCTTCGCAGCCCATGCTTGGCCGTATTGCGCGAACACAAAGCGCAGTTCGCGCAGATGATGGACGTTGCAGAATGCGTGCTGGCAGTCGGGAAACTGGAGGTAGGAGGCCCAGTGGTCATGCAGAGCAACGCCCTGGTAGCGGGGCAAGATGCCGCCGGCTCGCATGCCGACATGCCCCCGTTTGTCATGGACATGGTAGTGGGTCAGCTTGGCTGTGCTGGCCACGTGCAGCCACTGTAACCGACCCTCGACACGCAAGCCGCTCTCATCGAAATGGACGACAGGCGCGGCGAGGAGCTGTTGTTGGATGTGCGCCCGACTCGTTTGAGTGCGGGGCGCCAGTTGACGGCTGTCTGTGATGATGACCGCCTCCGAGGGCGCTTGTCCGTAGAAATCGGTCAGCAACTCGGTCGTGCGCGCCAGCGGTATCAACTGATAGTTGTGCAGATAGCAGGCTTGCGCTTTCAGACGCGGGCCATACTGGGTCGGTTGGCTCACGCCGGCCGGAAAGGCAGCCTTCACGCGCCCGCCACAGCCAGGACACTGCTTGACCTCTGCCTGATGCTCGGTCACTTCGATGCCCAGCGGCGGTATGTCGAACACCTGCCGTTTCACCTGACCCACAGCAGCCACCGCCTTCAGGTCTGTTTGGCAGTGCGGGCAACCCGGCAGCGCATGGCGGATGACATGCTGCGGTTCCGCCACTTGCGTCAAAGTCTGGCCTTTGTGACCAGGTTGCCCTCCGCGCGGGCGCTTGCCAGACTGACGCAGACTCTGGCTTCTGCGCTTCTTCAGACCGTCGCTGCTCGGCGGCTTGCTGCTATTGTGACTGTCTTTCGCCAGTTGATCCTGCAATGCCTGGATCAACACCTGCTGCGCAGCCACCTGCTCCTGCAGCTCCTGGACTAACGCTTGTTGCCCAGCCACTTGCTGACGCAAGGCCTGGACCAACTCAAGGCTCTCTTGATACAGCTGCTCTAGATGCTCTCGACCTGTTCCCACCAATTCGCTCATAGTGCCTACTCTATCACAGCCAACATAAGATCCGCATTGGCTTTTTGTTCGCTTTACGTTTGCTCTAGTGCCTTCTATCCTATGCCTTAGTAGTTACAGAAAACATGCTATTGGCGCTTTGCAGGATTGCGCGCGGGTAATCCCCAGTGTTCCCTTTGGATCGGCGCAAATTGGCTCGCAAGCGTACGTACTCCTACCTGTAACGTGATGAAAGTTGCAGTTACCAGTGTCAGAAACAACTTTGCGTTGATCTTGCTCGATTGGTATACTATTAAGGTTGTGCCGGCGAGCGGCATTGGGACTGGGTGACTGGTCCGACACAGCGGCGGCCAGTGCAAAAGAAAGCGATTTTCGGTTCTGCTCCCCCTCCCACCGAAAAGATGAAGTCAGGCTCCGAAGGATCTGAATTCTTCAGAGGAGGCCATTATGTTCCGAACATTTAGTCGAGTTGCGCCTATTTTGCTCCTGATCGCCCTGATTGCATCTGGTGTTGTACTCGTTCGAAGTGGGCAACTCACGGCCACGTTGGCGGCGAATGATGGGCTGACGCCTTCCACCGGGGCACAGCCGGGCGCGGTCGAAGCCCAGACAAGCATTCCAACCTATTTCGGCTCTCTGGTGGTAAAGAAGTCGCGCGCGGTTACGCCGGGCGTGGGCGGAGAGGTGTTGGAAGTATTTGTCGAAGTTGGCGATCTGGTGGAGGAGGGACAGGAGCTCTTCCGGTTGGATGCAACGCAATTGGACTGGAATGTTCAGCGAGCAGAGATTGCCTTGGAGCTGACTCGCATCGCTCTGCTGGAGATCAACGAGCAGTCATCCGAAAGCGATCTAGCTGTTGCGCAAGCAAATCTGGAACTGGAGAAGTCCAACCTGGCCAAGCTGGAGACGGGCGGGGCGACTGAAGAAGAGTTTGCCGCGACGCGTGCAAGCGCCGCTGCCGCCTGGGCGCGCTACAATGAATTAAGAGCCGGCCCAACCGAGGCCCGCCTGCAGCAACTGCGGGCCAACCTTGAGAGAGCGGAGCTGGCCGTAGCGCAGGCGCAGCGAGCCTATAATGATGTCGCTTGGCGGGGCGATGTGGGACGGACGCCGCAGGCTGCGAATTTGCAGCGAATCACAATCGATCTAAATGTGGCGCAGGCATCATTCAATGAGGCGACTCAGCCGCCGCGTGCTTCCGAATTACAGTCGGCACTGGCTGCGGGGCACAGGGCCCAGCACGCATTGAACGAACTGGAAAAAGGCGTTTCGGAAGTCGAGCTGGCGGTGGGAAGGGCGAGGGTTGCGGCTGTGGAGGCGACTATCTTAAGGATCATGGAGCTGACCAGCAGCCAGAAGTCAGCCGAGCTAAGGGTAAGCCAGGCGTTAGTTGGCCTGGAGGAAACGCAACAGCGTCGGGACAAGTCCGTAGTACGGGCGCCGATGACAGGTGTCGTGTTGGTTCTAAACGCTGAAGAGGGAACGGTTATCGGGGCAACTTCGTCTGCAGCTGTGATTGGCGACTCCTCAGCATTGGAACTGATTGTGGGCGTACCTCAGGACCAGGTGCTGACAATGTCGGTCGGTGATCCGGTGCGGATCACCAGGTACGGCAGCGATGACATCACCGTCCTCTCGACGATCGCAAAGATCTCCCCCATCAGTTTGCCTGGAAAGGGCAACTCGACATTCCCGGTGACGATTCGGCTTCCGGAGGAGGGTATGGCGCAGTTTAACCCTGGTATTTTTGTATCGGCGACATTCGAGTAATTTCTTTAGCCTTTGACAGCTCAAACCCGCCTTGCGGTGCTGGGCGTCGTATGTCTCTGACCTGTGGACAGACAGTAGGCAATAGTCCGCGGGTGAAATTATAGCCTGGCCCAGGCGTCAATAAAGGGCGGCATGGAGGGTGCCCTGTTTGCCTTGGCGCCTTTTTGCAATCGACACTTCGTCCTATGCACCCAAAGGAGAGCGCAATGACGAACCACATTCGAGTGTTGGGGAGAGAATGATGAAGATTCGACTCGTCTTGGGGTTCGCTGCGCTAATTATTTACGCGCTTATCCAGCCTGGTTCAGTTCACGGCGGCGGACACGAAAGAGCAATTGCACAGTCAACGCCCAGTACTCCAACCGTCCTGGGGGTCGTCCGCAACCAAGGGGCGACGCTTCACGATCGACCGGACGGCGAGCCGATGCAGAGGCTCGTGGGTGGTATGTTGGTTACGGTCCAGTTGCGCTCAACCGACCTTCAATGGGTGCTGGTTAAGACGAGGGACCTGACTGAAGGTTGGGTCGAAGTGAGTACGCTGTTGGCTGCGGGTCTTGGTCGCTTGCCGGTAGAAGTGCCGACGCCGACGCCGACGCTTTCGCCGACGCCAACACTAACGCCAACGCCAACATCTGACACTGTTTCAGCGGAGGTGATGGAGGTAACTGGGACGGTTACGCCGGAGCCGGAAGAAGAGTCCTCGCCAGCTCCGGAAGCTATGGGAACGCCGGATTCGAGCATGGCGGAGGCCACGTCCTCGCCCTCGGACGAGTCGATGCAGGAGCAGACAACACCTGAGCCGACAGAAGAATCAATGCCAGAGCCAACTCCGACGCCCTTTGTGCCGCCAGAAGGCCCAACCGCTCTGTCATTGGCTCGGATTGGCGGTGCAGTCCTGTGGGATGGCGAAGACGGCGCATTTGTCGCTCACTTCAGGGCCGGCTCTCGTCTGACAGCGGCCTATCGCACTGAAGACAGCAGTTGGTATTTTGTATATGGCGACAATGGGATCCACGGTTGGGCACTGGCTGAAGAGCTTCTTGTCGTGAGTGGAGATTCGTTGGCAATTGAAGAGTTTACGATTCCAGGAGAGGAAATCACTCCCATTGCCGAGGAAGAGACGCCAACTGCTACTCCTACACCTGCGGGCCCAACCGAGAAGGTTGTTGTCACTGTCAACAGTTTCGGCCAGCGTTTGAACGTGCGCGCCGGCCCCGGTACCACGTACGACATCGTCGCCAAGGCAGTCGCCGGCGTAACATTTAACGGGATTGGTCGGACGGCAGCCGGGGACTGGATAAAGGTCGCCCTAGCCGATCTTCCCAGTGGTTACGGTTGGGTGTCCGCCACCTATGTAACGACCTCTGGGCAGTTTGAAGAACTGCCAGTGGAAGAGGGAATGGAGATGAGCGACGGGTGAGAATTGTAAGGCGAGAAGTGCATTGCAGGCTGTCTTAGCCCTGCCAATTAGTATAACTTCTCATTCTTCGTTTCTTCCGCGGTTGACAGCTTGGAAATCTGCGAGGCTCAAGCGATCCTGAACACGACCTACATCGTGAACAGGGTCGCTTTTTTTGTCTCGCTGGCTGGGTGGCGCTAACTTGTGTCATTGAGCCCGTGCTCGGAGCAGTCAAAACAAGCGAGTTGGCTCTGCATCCATTGACAGTTCTTACACCACATAACGATGGACTACTTACTGTTTGAAAACTCCCTGGACGTGCGTAGCAGCAGTTCTCCGCTTGCTATTTTCAAGTCATAACAAAGACTTTTCCAGCGTTGTGTTCCTCCTTGATCTGGTTAAAGAAGTGGCCTGAATCAGGACTTGCAGGACTTGTGGTTGGACAGAATTGAAAGTGATCGTTCGTTTCCTGTCGGCCCTTTGGTTCGGTGGAGAGCAGTCGGCGATGGCCACATGATAGTGTGTTTCAGAACCCCAGTTTTTGCTGCGATTGACACGGTCGATCTGGCCTTGTACAATTGAAACCCTGCACCATGACGCTGGCAAAATCGAGATTGCCGCTTTCTGAAATGCAATCACAGCACTGTGCCTTACCTTTCTGCACGCTACCCTCCCCTAGGAATTTACACAGAAAAGGAGAACGGACTAAATGACGAAGAGAACAACTCTTTCGAGACGCCATTTTCTGAAGTTGAGCGGAACAGTAGGCACAACCGCATTGATTGCGGCGTGCGCCCCGGGTGGCGCGCCTGAAGCGGCGAGTTCCGGAGAAGGTTCCGCCGCCATGCAGCAGTCGGCAACCCAGTCGATCCCGGAGCTGCTGGGCGCGGACATGCCTGGAAGTCCAGATCATCCTAATGGCTGGACCACCGTCCTGCCCGACCTGCCCGAGGGTCTCCCCCCTGCTCCAGGACAGGAACCAATCGAGATCTCGATTACGCGGCGCGTGGACTCCCAGACCGCCTTCGGCGAAGGGGATTCACTGGAGAGCAATCCCTGGTCCCGAATGATTGAAAAGCTCTTCGGCGTCAAGCTCACGGTAGCCTGGAGTTGGTCGGCGGGTGACGAACAGACAACCAAGTACAATCTGGCCATGGCCAGCGGTGATATGCCCGACTACCTGGAGACTGTGCCGTCCAGCATCTTCCTCAAGATGGTAGAAGCCAATCTGCTGGAGGATATCACCGACGCATTTACCATGTACGCCAGCCAGCGCTGGCAGGACACGTGGGCGCAGTACGGCGACCTTCCTTGGATTTATTCCTCAGTCAATGGCCGCAAATATGGGTTACCCTTCGTATCGCAACTGGCCCAGAATGACCACATCCTCTGGTACAGGAAGGACTGGTTCGACAAACTCGGACTGTCGGTCCCGCAGACGCTTGACGAGCTGCGCGATACTGCCTTGGCAGTGGTCGAAGCCGACATCGGCAAGGGTGCGCCGGGCACCACAGTCGGCCTGCTGGCCAACAGTTCCTATGGCGCCAACTGGTTCGGCAGCATTGATCCGATTTGGGCGCCCTACGGAGTCATGCCACACCAATGGAGCGACCTTGGAGGCGAGTTGGTCTTCGACAGCATTCGCGAAGAGATGAGAGAGCCGCTGGAACTCCTGAGCCAATGGTACCAGGACGGAGTCTTCCGTAAGGATTTCTTTACGTTCAGCACCTCGGACTCGATCCAGGACGTGGCATCCAGCCAGTGCGGCATTCACTACACACCGTCGTGGGGCGCTTGGCTGGATACGGTGCGCAACGATCCCGAAACTGTGTGGGCCTTCGCCGACAATCCGGCCGGCCCTAATGGCGCCCGTGGGCGTAGCTCCGCGAGCAGCTTTTATCCTTCGCCGTTCTGCTTCCGCAAGGGGATGGAACACGTGGAAGAGATCTTCAAGATTACCAACTTCATGCAGGAGTTGTCCGAAGAACACGACCGGCGCTTTCACGGCTGGGAGGGCAACGACTACGAGTTCCAGGAGGACGGTTCGGTTGCTACTACGAATTTCTTTTGGAAGTTCGCTGCCATCGGACCAATCGGCACCCGCGGCAGCGGTAATATCGACCCCGCAAACCGTGCCAACGAGGTCCGCTATCAGTTGGAGTGGGCCGACATTCCTGTTGAGGAGCGGGACGCTTACCAGACATTGTCGCTCGAGGACCCGACCGGTGTGACGATAACGGGAAAGGAGGCGCTTCTATTCATTCTGGATACTGCCGAACAGGGGAAAATCAACGCATTCCAGAGCCTGCCTACGCCAACAATGATAGAGCGAAACAGCGACCTCAATAAGCTGCAAGACGAGACGATCCTTGGCATCATCATCGGCGACAAACCGATGAGCGCGTTCGACGAGTTTGTCGGTCAGTGGAAGAGTCAGGGCGGCGACCTAATAACGCAGGAAGTGAATGAATGGTGGGCCACAAAGTCTTGAGTGGGGAATCGCATTTTTGTGAGAGAAGAGGGTGCCCTCAACTGCATGAAGGCACCCCTTTCTTTTTTTCCTAGCTGTAAGACGACCCTCGCTTTGGAATTGCGATGCTGGTCGTTTCACAGGGTCCTCCTCAAGCCATTCCTACAGACGGAACAAGGAAAAGTGGTCGAAGACGCCGCAAGACGCACAGGAATCCGCGAAAATCTGCCATATTCTGGCCGCGCACGGGTGCGCAAGCCATCCCCGCAGTGCGGTCCACTTTACCTAACCAGCCCTTGTTTCGATCATTTCAGCTATCCCGTCTTTTCATTCATACACAAGTTTGGGATTGACCACTTCTTTTTGCCGCGATTGACGCAACCCTACTTGTTCTGTATAGTAAGCTCCCGCGGACCCCTTTCAGCCTGAGATTTGCAAGGACAGCAGCTTGGCCCGAAACTACTACTATATCGTCTGTCGTAGAAAGCATCCTAAGCGCTAGACTCAATCCGGAAAGGAGAAATTTAGCCATGTCAAACCGTGCAAACTTTTCCAGACGTCAATTTCTACAGTTGAGCGGCTCCGCGGGCGCCACCGCACTGGTGGCGGCCTGCGCGCCGGGCGGCGCGCCCGAGCCAGCAACCAGCGCTGGCGACGGGTCCGACGCCATGTCGCAATCCGCAACCCAGTCGGTCCCTGAGTTGCTGGGCGCGGACATGCCCGGAAGTCCGGATAATCCCAGGGGTTGGACGACAGAGCTGCCTGATCTGCCGGAGGGCCTGCCGCCTGCACCCGGACAAGAGCCGATCGAGATCTCGACTACGCGCCGGGTTGACTCCCAGACCAAATTCGGCGAAGGGGATTCGTTGGAGAACAACCCCTTCACGCGCATGATCGAAAAACTTTTCGGCGTCAAGCTCACAGTCTCTTGGAGCTGGTCCGGAGGTGACGAGGCCACGACCAAGTACAACCTTGCGATGGCTAGCGGGGACATGCCCGACTATCTGGAAACTGTGCCGTCAAACATTTTCGTAAAGATGGTAGAGGCCAACCTGCTGGAGGACATTACCGACGCCTACACGATGTACGCCAGCCAGCGGTGGCAAGACATTTGGGCGGAGTACGGTGAACTGCCCTGGATTTTCACAACGGTCAACGGGCGGAAATATGGGCTGCCGCGGGTAGAGGATCTGGCACACAACGACAACATTCTCTGGTACCGGCAGGACTGGTTTGACGCGCTCAGTCTGGATGTGCCGCAGACGCTGGACGAGTTACACGATACGGCAATGGCCATTGTCGAGGCTGACATTGGCAAGGGAGCGCCTGGGACCACGATCGGTCTGCTGGCCAACAAGAGCTTTCGGCCGACGTGGTTCGGCAGCATCGATCCGATCTGGGCGCCTCACGGCGTTGTACCAGGCCACTGGACCGAGGTCGGCGGCGAACTGGTCTTCGACAGCATCCGCGACGAGATGCGGGAGCCGCTAGCGCTGTTGAACCAGTGGTACCAGGACGGTATTTTCCGCGAAGATTTCTTCACGATCGGCACGTCGGACTCGATCCAGGACGTGGCCGCGAGCCAGTGCGGCATACATTACACGCCTTCATGGGGTGCATGGCTGGACACAGTGCGCAACGATCCGGATACCGTATGGGCTTTTGCCGACAATCCTGCCGGTCCCGACGGAGTGCGGGCGCGGCACACGGAGAACAATTTCAAAAGCAGCCCCTTCTGTTTCCGCCGCGGAATGGAGCATGTCGACAAGATCTTCGAGATCGCGAACTTTATGCACGAATTGACCGAGGACTATGATCGCCGATTCCATGGCTGGGAAGGCCAGAACTACGAATTTCAGGAAGATGGCTCGGTCGCCATCAACCCAATTTACTGGTCCGCATGGGCGATCGGCCCGATCGGAACGCGCGGCAGCGGCATGATCGATCCCCGCCACGTTGCCAACTCGATAAATTATCAGCTTGAAGAGTGGGGAAAGATTCCGTCTGAGGAACGAGACGCTTACCAGACGCTTTCGCTCGAGGATCCCACCGGCGTGAGTATACTGGGAAAGCAGTCGCGCCTCTTCATTCTGGAGACAGCCGAACAGGGCAAGATTACACAGTACCAGAGTCTGCCGACGCCGACGATGATAGAACGGGGCAGCGACCTGAGCAAGCTGCACGTGGAGACGGTGCTTGGCATCATGATCGGCGAGAAGCCTCTGAGCGCTTTCGACGAATTCGTCGATCAGTGGAAGAGCCAGGGCGGTGACCAGATGACGCAGGAAGTAAACGAATGGTGGGCGGCGGCAAGGTCATAGATAACGTACTTCGCTGTGCATAGCTTGAGGGGCGCCCTTGGTGGGTTGAGGGCGCCCCCATCTCCTGCCCAGCACGCGTCCGGCCATTCTCGCAGGCAAGTTACAGTTCACCTAACTTCCCAGGGAAAACCCGATGGCAGTTGCGCAACCGGTCCGGGGAGTAGCGGATGAAGCGGCCGTCCGCCGCACCAGATTCCGCAACTATATGGCACGGTCATGGCCTCTCTACGTCATGATGGTGTTGCCCGTCATCCAGCTTGCACTCTTCCACTATTACCCCATGTACGGCGTAATAATCGCCTTCCAGGATTTCAACCCGGGCCTGGGATTCGGCGGGTCGCCTTGGGTCGGTTTAAAGCATTTCGAGTTTATCTTCGCCAATCCCGACTTCAAGAGCGTCCTCGCCAACTCGTTCATTATCGCCATTTCGAAGATCGTAACTCTCCAATTTATGGCCGTCTCTTTGGCGCTGCTGCTCAACGAGATGCGGTCGCTGATCTTCAAGCGTACGGTGCAGACGATTATCTACCTTCCCCATTTCCTCTCCTGGATCGTGCTAGGGGGCATTCTGCTGGACTTGCTGTCGACATCGGGGATGATCAATCGGGCAATCGAGTTTGCAGGCTTTGATCCGATCCTTTTTCTGGGCAGTAACACCTGGTTCCGTCCAATCATCGTAATCACGAATCTGTGGAAAGAGGCCGGTTGGGCGACCATCATCTACCTGGCGGCGCTGACGGGCATCGACCCGGTGCTGCATGAGGCGGCTGCTATCGACGGCGCCAACCGCTGGCAACGTATTCGCCACGTCAATATTCCAGGAATCATATCGATGGTCATACTGATCGCTTGCTTGAACTTGGGGAATGTCCTTCAAGCTGGTTTCGAACAGGTGCTGACCTTATATAACCCGACCGTATATGAAACGGCCGATATAATCGATACATACGTCTACCGCGCCGGTCTCATCTCCGCGCGCTATAGTATGGCGGCAGCGGTAGGGCTTTTCCAGTCAGCGATGGGTTTCGTTCTGATTGTGGTGGCGTACCGGCTGGCCAGTCGGTATGCCGGATATCGCATTTTCTGAACGGGGCAACTCATATGGTTGTTGACGTCGGGCATTGGAAGAACAATGATACATGAAAAGAGTTTGGCCAGCCGGTTGTTTGACATAGGAAACTATCTCTTTGTGTTTCTTTTCGGCTTGGCCTGCCTGTTTCCCATGGTGCATGTAATCGCGATTTCGCTGAGCAATCGGGCCGCCTCCATGGGCGGGTTTGTCACGCTGTGGCCGCTGGGAGCGACATTCCAGAACTATCTTGAGATCCTGGAGGCGGGGCCGGTCTACAAAGCGTTTCTGGTCTCGGTGACTCGCACGGTGTTGGGAACGTCCATCAACATGGGGATGACGATATTAGCAGCATATCCTCTTTCAAAGTCGTCTGAAGAGTTGAAAGGGCGCTCGGTTTTCATGTGGATCGTGCTGATCGCCATGCTGTTCAATGGGGGCCTGATCCCATGGTGGATGGTGATCCGCAACCTGGGGCTGCTCAACAGCCTTTGGGCGCTGGTCCTGCCAGGCGCGCTACCGATCTGGAACGTGATTCTGCTGATGAACTTTTTCCGCGGGATCCCGAAGGAGTTGGAAGAGGCTGCGATCATCGATGGCGCCTCCTATTGGGGTACGCTTTACTACGTCTTTCTGCCACTTTCAGTGCCGGCGCTGGCGACGCTCACTCTCTTCGCCGCGGTTTTCCACTGGAATGCCTGGTTTGACGGCATGGTTCTGATTATGGACAACTCCAAGTACCCGATCATGACCTTCCTGCGTACAGTGGTGGTCGACATGAATTTGCAGATTCTGACAGTCAACATGGAAGACATTTACAATTTGTCGGATCGGTCGATTCGGGCCGCCAACATCGTCGTCGCCACGGTGCCGATCCTGATCGTCTACCCGTTCTTGCAACGCTACTTCATTCACGGAATCCGGCTGGGTGCCGTAAAGGGATAGCTGCATAGTTGGCGAAAGAGTACACGCCTCACACATCGCGTACCAGGTCCACACCGGCATTCCCCAATATCATTTTATTCTGACTATCCTCCAGTCTGACAAAACACATCACATCCAGAACAGGAGCATATGCTATGGGAACCGCAGTCAAAATAGGCGTGATAGGCGCTGGGAGCGCGACATTCTCCCTGGGACTTGTGAAGGATCTGTGCCTGACGGAGAGCCTGAGAGGCAGCCATGTGAGTTTCATGGATGTGGATGCCGAACGGCTGCAGATGATTCATAAGCTGGCCGTGCGATATGCCGACGAGTTAGGCGCGGACATCACATTTGACCAGACCCTGGACCGTCGCGCGGCAATGCAGGATGCCGATTTCGTGATCAACACGGCCTCGGTCGTGACCTACCGTTCAGGCCTGGAGACGCGCGACCTGATCCAGAAATTCGGCTACGACTGGGATGGGCCGGGCACGCTGGAGTACTCCTTCTACAACTCCTCCTTCATTCTCGAAGTAGCGCGCGAGATAGAAGAGATCTGCCCCGACGCCTGGCTGATCCAGTCAGGAAATCCGGTCTACGATGGCTGCACCGCAATTGGCCGCGAGACCGACGTCAAAGTCTGTGGTCTGTGCCACGGCTACTACGGCTACCGGGACATCTGCAATATGCTCGAGATCGACCATACCAAGGTCACGTGGCAGGCGCCTGGGTTGAACCACAACATCTGGCTGACGCAGTTTGAATACGAAGGCAAGGACGCGTATCCATTGATCGATGAATGGATTGAGTCAAAGGGCGAGGAGTATTGGGCGGAAACAGCCGCCAGCAGGGGTTTGCCAACCGGCAGAACAGGCTGGTCAGGCGAGCTGTCGCGGGCGTGGGAGATCGACCTGTCGCGGGCCGCGGCGCATATGTACAGAATGTACGGACTGATGCCGCTAGGCGACACGGTCTGGATGAAGTACATCGGATGGTGGTACCACAAGGATTTCGATGCCAAGCGCTATTGGTTCGGCGAGCCTTGGGGCGGTCAGCGCTCGCACCTCTCGTGGCCGATGTATGTTGACAACCAGGAGCGGAAGGTGGAACAGATCGCTCGCCTCGCCCAAGACCAGAATGCGAGCCTGGTAGAGAACCTGGGCAAGAACAAGACTATCGAGCAGCAGGTGCCAATTATCGATGCTCTGGTCAACGACAAAGAGGGCCAATTTCAGGTGAATGTGCCCAATCGCGGGGCGCTGCCGGGCGTACCGGACGACATTGTTGTCGAGATCCCTGCGGTGGTGAACAAGGAGGGAATCCACCGCATTCAGGTCGATCCGCTGCCGCCCAAGATCATGCTCACGCAGATATTGCCGCTGGTACTCTCTCTGGAGCGCACGCTGCTGGCGATAAAGACGGGAGATCGCTCACTGCTGTTGTGGGAGCTGCTTGACGCCAACGAAACGCGCTCCTATGCGCAGGCGGAAGAGGCGTTGGACGCGATCCTGGGTCAGGATTTCAACGGGGAAATGAACGAGTATTTCCGCTGGCCTGCGGGCTGGGAGGCCAATGGTATCAGCAGGACGCCTGTCCGGGATGATCCGGTGATCCGGGCCGAGGAGGCGGTGGCGGCGGATTGAAAAGTGTTGCGTTCTTTGTAGCATGTAACGCACGTTGGGGTTAACGGTTGCGAAATAGAGGGACTGCGGGGGACGCGTCTGGGAACTGATAGGGCGTCCTCCGCATTCTTGTTGGCATGTGAGAGGACGACGTGCCGGCGGACCAACTGCCTATTGGCATTGATTGGGGGAAAGGAATGAAAATCGTCGAAGTAGAGACCATCGTAGTCAGGAATATCCCGCCCTATCGCGGCGGGAGCCTGTGGCTGTTTGTGCAGCTGAAAACGGATGAGGGCATTGTCGGACTGGGTGAACGGCCATCGGGGAACGCGAAAAACCTGGACGCGCAGGTCGGGCTGATCAAAGATTTGGGCGAGCAGTTTGTTGTCGGCGCCAACCCCTTCGACATCGAGAAGCTGTGGCAAACAATGTTTGCTTCGCGTCACGACTATCGCAATCCCGGTCTGGACATGACGCCGGCGCTGAGCGCGATCGAAATGGCCTGCTGGGACATCGTCGGCAAAGCGCTCGGTCAGCCCATCTACAATCTGCTGGGTGGGCGCTTCCATGAGAAGCTGCGCGCCTACGCCTATATGCCGACCGAAGGCATCTGGGAGAACCCGGAAAAGGCCGGGGAAATCGCCATCAAGCTGGTTGAAGAGGGAAACACGGCATGCAAGTTCGATCCCTTCACGCCAATCTTTCCCCAGCCGCGAGATTATCCTTTGAAGATGATCCGGCATGTTGCCAAGATCTTTCAGTGTATACGGGACGCGGTGGGTGACGACCTCGAGATCGGAATCGGGACGCACGGACAGTTCAGCACGGCCGGCGCAATCCGCGTTGCCAAGATATTGGAGGAGTTCGACCCGTTTTGGTTCGAGGAGCCGGTACCGCCCGAAAACATCGACGAAATGGCCCGCGTTGCCGCGCATACGAGCATTCCGATCGCAACCGGCGAGCGGCTGGTAACGAAGTTCGAGTTTGCTGAGCTGCTCCGGAAGCAGGCGGCGCAGATTATTCAGCTGGACGTGGGGCAGTGCGGAGGCATCCTGGAATCGAAGAAGATCGCCGGCATTGCCGAAGCGCATTACGCCATGATCGCCCCCCACATGTATTGTGGGCCGGTGGCGGCGGCGGCGGCCATACAGCTTGATACCTGTTCGCCCAATTTCCTGATTCAGGAGTACAACGGCGCCGAGCTCCACCAGGAGTTATTCAAAGAGCCGATTCGATTTGAGAATGGCTATATCATCCCCCCCACCGGGCCGGGGCTGGGCGTGGAGTTGGACGAAGCGGTTGTCAAGAGACAGTCATAGAGCAGGAAACGACAAGGAGAAAAGTCTTCGATGGGAAGATTGGACGGAAAGGTTGCCCTGGTAACGGGCGCGGGGCGGGGGCATGGCGAGGCGGTTGCGGTACGTTTTGCCGAGGAGGGGGCCGCGGTTGCGGTCTGTGACATTCTTCCCGTCGACGAATTGGATAGCGGGGTTGGCGCCCGCATTCGCGCGGTGGGGGGGCAGGCGCTCTGCTGCCAGACCGACGTTTCGCAGGAAGAGCCGGTCAGGCAGTTGGTGCAGCAGACGATTGACCGCTTCGGCACGATCGATATTTTGGCCAATGTGGTGGGCATAGCCGGCCCCACGAAAGATGTTTGGCAGATGAGCCTGGCAGAGTGGCGGCAGACGCTGGCGGTCAACCTGGATTCGGCGTTCCTCGGCTGCAAGTATGCACTACCCGAAATGATCCGCAAGCGTTATGGCCGCGTCATCAACTTCAGCTCCGGTACGGGCAAGCAGCCTCTCTCGCACCGAGCGCCGTATGCGACCTCAAAAATGGGTGTGCTTGGTTTCACGCGCACGCTGGCGGCCGATGTGGGACGGTACAACATCACGGTCAACGCGATCTGCCCCGGTTCTCACGAGGAGCGGGGCGTTGAACTAGCAAGGGGGCGCGCCGAGTACCGCGGGGATTCTTTCGATGAGGAAGCGGTGCGAAACATTTACCGTGAGCAGCGGCCCAACGCTGTCCTGGCCGGACGGTGGTGCGCAGATGAAGGTCTTGTCGACATAGGCGCCGGTCCGGAGGACGCAGCGGCGATTGCCGTTTTCCTGGCGTCGGAGGATGCGGCCAACGTCACCGGTCAGGACATCAACTCCGGGGGCGGCGTGATGTGGTAAGGGGCAGTGTGTAAGGGGCAGTGCGTAAGGCGCTATGCGTACTGCGTATTGAAAGCAGAACCGCTCGGCTGGATAGCAACTCTCGCAAGAAGCAAAACTCATACAGAAAGATCGTTTGGCACTATTTAATGGTCAGACGGCTCGATGCTACCTGCCTATTTCGTATGCAATTGACTGAAGGGCTGAGCTATATCGATTATGAAGACTGAATCAGAACGGCCTGGGCGTCAGTTCTTGCTGGAATGGAACCGCGGCGGCATCAGCAGTCTCAAGCTGCAGAACGATGTCTACGACACCGAATACATTACGCCCGGCGGGACGCTGGGAGAGGTGCTGGTCGGCCTTCGCATTGGCGGAGGGGAATGGAGATCGACAACGACCTTTGCCTCCGGGGACATTCGCACTGTGGAGGACGATGGGAACGGAAGGCGTGCCTACATCTTCAGCGGCGACGGACAGTTGTTGCACGGCCTGGGCGGACTGGGACTGGTGGAAGAGTTCAGTCAGGAGGGGGACACGCTCGAGTGGCGGCTGGAGTTTCGCAACGAGACGGAGCAGACGTTGGAGATTGGCGACATCGGTCTGCCGCTCCCTTTCAACAAGCAGTTTTTGCGGGACAATCTGGCCAACTACACGCAGGTTGTCGCCCGCCACAGTTTCGTATCGGGCCATGGCTCATTTCTGTTCTGGCAGCGCCCCAACGGCGTCGGACCCTACCTGGTCATGACGCCGCTGGCGGGAACGAAATTGGAATATTATGAGGAGATCGACCCCCACCCTTCGACAACCAGCGTGCCCTACCGTGTCTATATCCATTCATCCTTGAGCGGGGGCAGCGAGACGCGGGGGACATGGCGCCAGCCGCATACCTCTGTCACGCTCACACCCGAGGGCACGGAAGGCGATCGGATTGCATACGGTTTTTGCTTGCAATGGGCGGAGAACTACGATGGCGTTAGGGACGCGCTCTACCAGCAGGGGCTGTTCGACGTCCATGTTGTGCCGGGCATGACGGTCCCGGCCGATATGGGCGCGTCGTTCTCGCTGCGCACGCGGAACCGAGACTACACGATCACGTCAGAATATCCCGAGCAAACGAGGTTGGAAGCTACGGGCGAGCCCGATGCGGAGACGCGTTGTTACCGGGTCCAGTTTGATCGTCTGGGAGAAAATTTGCTGACCGTCAGCTATGGCGACGGCGCGTATATGAACCTGGAGTTCTTTGTCACAGAGCCGATAGAGACACTGATCAAGAAACGAACCGCCTTTTTGGTGGACAAGCAGCAGCACCGGGGCACGGGTAGGTGGTACGAGGGTCTGTTTTCGGTGTGGGACATGCGGGAGGCGGTCTTGCGGGGACCGGAGAATACGGGCGGGTTCGATGGCTGGTATGGCTACACGTTGACTTGTGACGACACGGCTCTGCCAAAGGCGCCGTTCATCGCGGCAAAGAACGTACACTTCCCCGAACAAAAAGAGATCGATGCGGTCGAGTACTATATCGAGAAGTTTGTATGGGGCGGCCTGCAGCGCACGGACGAGGAGAATCCCTACCCATACTTCATCTACGGCGTCCCCAACTGGTATGAGAACCGGCATAGCGAACACGGCTTTGGTTCCAAAGGCGAGGGGCTGGAACATTTCTGGCGCAGCTATGATTATCCCCACCTGATCATGCTTTATTTTCACATGTACCAGATCGCCAAGATGTACCCCGGGTCGGCCCACTATCTGGACAGCGCTGGATATCTGGAGAGGGCATTTGGTACGGCGGAGGCACATTTCCTCCTGGCCGGGACGGGCGACATCCCTCATGGGGGGCAGGGGTACTGGGCGTATCGACTTGGTCTGTACAATGAGATGCTGATTGTCGATCTGATTGATGCCCTGGCTGCCGAGGGATGGCAGGAGCGGTCCGACTGGTTGCGGGGTGAGTGGGAGAAGAAGGTCAAGTATTTCGTTTACGATGATCCCTATCCGTTTGATTCCGAGTATCCCTTTGACACGACCGCCTTTGAGACCTCCCACGCTGTCGCCAAGTACGGTCTGACGCGCAAGGTGGAGCCGGATACGCGGCTTTGGTATGACAAGTACAAGGGGCAGTGGTATGAGCATCCCGAAGTCAGCCCGGCCGACTTTGAGGAGTTTCTGGTCAAACAGATTGACGCCAACATCGCGCTGCGCGGCTGGCTGGAGCCGTCGTACACGCTTCTGGGAGGAGACAACCGCGGGGGCGACTCGTCGCGTTACGGGCTGAGCTACATGTCGCAACTGGGCGGCTGGGCCATCGTTGACTATGCGCTCTATTTCGCCGAGGATCCTTTCCCCTACCTGCGTTTGGGGTATGCGTCCTACCTCAGTTCCTGGTGTCTGATGAATACCGGTACGGCCGACTCCAACTACGGGTACTGGTTTCCGGGCAAGGAGAATGACGGCGCGTCGGGCTGGGCGATAACGCCGGAAAAGTACAGCGGCATGTGGATCAGGCAGGACAACGGCAGGGGCAGCTGGCCTTACGACGGCGAGATCGAGCTGGGGTACGGGGCCGGGCTACGCACGGCGGCCACTATTGTGGCTGACGACCCACTCTTCGGCTGGTTTGCCTACGGCGGTCGGCTTGAAGAGACCGATGGCGAATTCAGAGTGTGGCCGCAGGATGGGTTGCGCCAAAAGTTACACTTCGTCAGCCGGGGGGAGCGATTGCACTTGCTGCTGAAGCGTGACGGCTTCACCGCTGATCAGCCAATCACTTTGAGTCACGCCTTTATTGACCCTTCAGAGGCTCTGCGGCAGGGCTCAAGAATTGGGTTCGGCCTGGAGAACCGTAGCGGTGACCGACACGAAACGACTCTAAGACTGGGCGGATTGAAGCCGGGAAGATATGTGGTGCGGGTAGACGGTGAACCGGTCGGCAACATCGATGCGGTGGGGATGGAGTGGTGCAGCGTCGATCTTGAAGTGGGGCGCCGGGATGTCGTCGCAGTGGAAATCGAGCCGGCGTGAGGCCTGAGAGGAGGTTCGGGCTGCGCATTACTGAGGGTTATCTGGGCCAGCTATTCACTGCGCTCTGCGCCGCCGCTCAGAATCAGGTCTGCCCAATGGCAGGAGGCCCACCTGTCATACTCGGTTTTGAGCGTTTTCACCACCATTTCGCGTGTTTGGTCTTCGTCATAGAAATTCCCCTTTTCCATAAACGAAATCAGTGTTTTGAGCTTCTTTCTGCATTGCCGCCTGGCCTGCTCCCCAATCTTATCGGCTGATTCGTCCCAGCTAATCGCGCTGGATGTGATACGCCCCTCCGAAGAGCCGGCTGATTCGCCCGCTTCCTCTCCAATCCGCTGGCGGTACTTCTCGACCCATGAATCAGGAGGAGAGCCCTGATTCATAATTGCGTTGGCGTCGTCGAGCTTTTCCCTGTACTGCTCAATGACGCGTCCGCTTATCCTATTGAGGGAGAGGGTGATGAGTGCGAGGACGATGCCGATGAAACAGGCAAAGATGATGACGACGAGCAGAATAGGCACTTCGGATTTCCTTTAGATAGAAGGCAGAGGTCCTTGCCATAGACTATACCACGTTTTTCTGCTCTCTGCCGGTTTGGACACGAACCGGCTTTCGGGGGCCGCCAGCCACTTTTGGGCGGGTTGACAGCGTGATGGGAAAGATTTAACATGTTTGCATTATACACATGATGCGCGTATTATTCACGCGCCAGACTCTCAGCTTCCCGGAAGGTGAATAGCGAACAGGTGAGAGCCCCCTGGTTCATATTTGCCAGCAACCTGCCCAATGAAAACAAAGGAGGCCGATTCGTACCAGATCCTAAGAGTATGTCCTTAGCAGTTTTCTTCCACACGATCGGTCCAAAGGAGTGACCCGATGAGGAAAATCCTGATTTATCTGCTCGTTGTTTTCGCTGCGGTCGCGCTGCTTGCGGCTTGTCAGCCTTAGCAGGAGGCCGAAGAAGCCGCGGTCGATGCGCCGGCAGCCGCCGACACTTCGGAAGAGGCCATGCCCTCATCTTCCTATGAGAGCTGCCTCGAGTCCCAGGCTGCAGGGATGAGTTTCTGTGAAGCGCCCATGTTGGCGGCCCGCGTTGCAGCCGGTGAACTGGCCCCTGTTGATGAGCGTCTCCCGGTCAATCCGGTGGTCGGCAACAATCGTATTCCCGATTGGCAAGCAGTAATGGAGCGGGGCGAGTACGGCGGCACGTTGCGCCTGCTAGACTTCGACGCCGGCACGATTGGCCATGACGCCGGCTGGATTTCTAACGAGCCCTGGGTGGAAACCGAGGATATTGCGCATGACTTTGCCACGATGACTGGCAACATCTTCGACCTGGAGATCAGTGCCGACGATAAGGAATTCACTTTCCACATGCGCAAAGGCATGAAGTTTTCGGACGGCGCAGACTTTGATACCGAGGACATCCTGTTCTACTGGGATCATATCCTGCATAACGAGACTCTCACGCCTATTGTCGGTAGCTCCTGGCGTGCGGGCAACACGCCGACCGGCAATGTCGGTGAGTTGGAGGTGATCGACAGTTACACCTTTAAGATCACATACGACGCGCCCTATGGCGGCTGGCCCGGCCTCTTCACATACGGAGGCGGTCCACACCGCTTTACTGACAGCGATTACCTGAAGAAGTTCCATGGCGACTTCGCCGATGCGGATGAGTTGGCGGCGTTGCTCGACGAGCATGGATTCGAAGCCGTTGAGTGGAACCGCCTGTACGGCATATTCAATAGTGTCAATCGGCAGCATGAAACGGGCATGCCTACGCTTGGCCCTTACATTTTGACAGAGATGGGCGAAACGCAGGCCGTGATGGAGCGAAACCCCTACTACTGGAAGGTGAACGAGTGGGGACAGCAAATGCCCTACATCGACCGGTTGCAGATCTCAATTGTGCCGGACGTCAATGCCGCCACCTTGAAGATCATTGCGGGTGAGGCGGACATGGTGCGCCGCGGCGTCAACCCGGCCGACATGGCACTCTATGTGCAGAATGCGGAAGACAAGGGTTATGAGGTAGTTGTGCTGGACATGCACGCCTCAACAGGCGAAATCTACCTGAACATGACCTACGCCGACGAGGGGTGGCAGGAAGTTATCAACGATGTAGAGTTCCGCAAGGCGCTCTCTTACGCGGTTGACCGCGAGACAATTATCGACGCCGTCTACTCCGGGCTGGCAGCACCGCCCGAAACCATGGACCCGACCTCAGACGTAGAGCAGGCTGAGGCCATCCTGGATTCGCTGGGTTTGGACCAGCGCGACGAGGACGGCTGCCGACTCACGCCCAGTGGTCTGCCTATCGAGATCCAGTTCAATTTCACCCCGTTCACGGGCGAATCTCTGCCGACAGCCGAGATCGTGGCGAAGAACTGGAATGAGATTGGCATCTGCACGACCGTCAAGCAGTTGGAGCAGAACCTGTTCCTGACCCAGGCAGGCGCCAATCAGACGCAGGCGATGGTCTGGTGGGCACACTATCCGCGCTGGCCGTGGCACGAGGGCGGCGACTATATTGGCCAGGCATGGCAGCGCCACTACGCCCCCTTGTGGATGGCGTGGTATGAGTGGAATCTGGGCGGAGGCAAAGAGGCGTCGGACAACGCCGATGAGACCGATCCCTTGATCGTGGGAGTCGAGCCGCCACAGACCTACAAGGACCTGCGCAGACTGCAGGCCGAGCTCTTCGCGACATCGAAGGCGGCTGATCACGAACGGATCTGGGGGGAGATGATTGCGATTTTCCGCGATAACTACTTCTGGATTTCGGCAGCTGATCCGCTACAGAATCCCTTGATCGTGAATGAGGGTCTTGGCAATGTGGCCAAGCGAGGTTTCCATATCCAGTCTGCCAATGAGGCAGAGTTCTACTACTCGAAGACAGGTTGGGCAAGATTGAGGAAGAGATAGGTGAACGCCAGGAGTTGATTGATAAGCGTTTTGAAATCATCCTCAATGAACTGCAAAGCGCGAAGAAGGAGCGGGAGGATATTAGAGAGGATGTATTCAAGCTTTCTCAGGCGGTAAGTCGAATAGACCAGGCTTTAGGTATTCCGAAACCTCCGTCTCCGCCGCCGACTGATCCACAATTGCAGGAGGGGACTACGCCGCCGCCTACAGAAGAGGATGGCGCATAGCACGGATCCCTAAACCGGCCAGCCCTCTGTGTGGAACGGAGGGCGGCCGATCAAACGAAGCGAACATTGAAAGGAGAGAGGGATGAAGCGATTTCTGATGATTGCAGTGGTTGTTATTGCCATAGTTATGCCTGCCATGACCTGGGCGCAGGAGGAAGGCCATACGCTGGAAGGACTGGCCGAGCAGGTAACCGGTCTTGTAGAGAGGGTTGAGATGCTGGAGCGTCTTTATTCGCCGGACGCTGTGATGGATGGCGAAGGCAGTTGTCAGATTGCTATTGGAATGGGTGGATTATTTGGTGGTACCAGGGGCGGTATGCATCCCACAACTGTTGCCGCCTATATGGCAATTTCAGAAAATCAAGTCCCTGCTGCAATAGGAATTGGATCGGTTCGGTATACCTCAGAGGGAGAGATCGCGCTCACCTTTGGGATGTCAACACCACTAAAGGCAAATGTTACCGAATACTGGATCGGATGCGAATTTCAATCTCATTCCCGATTCTGGGAAGAAGATTATAGTGGCAATGTTACTTATCTGGATTGACCGAGAAAACGAGGAGGAATAGCTCTAGCTAGCTATATAATTCCCAAATTTTGGGGATTGATCGAAACAAATCTCCATCTTTTCGGAGTAGATGACGAAGGCCAGATTTTCCTCTTCGGTAGTGACCGCCTGGGCCGGAATCTGTTTTCGCGCGTGATTTACGGTACTCGTATATCTTTGACGATTGGGCTGGTAGGCGTTTTACTGAGTTTTGTGTTGGGCCTCATCATAGGGGGAGTTTCAGGCTACTTCGGCGGCATTGTCGATGAGATCATCCAGCGGATTATCGACCTGCTGGTGTCGATTCCGCAGCTACCGCTGTGGATGGCGCTGGCAGCAGCCGTGCCCCGAGATTGGGACTCGATTCAGACATACTTTGCTATTACGGTCGTACTCTCGATCGTGGGATGGGCCGGACTGGCAAGGACGGTGCGCGGCCGTCTGCTTTCGCTACGCGAAGAGGATTTCACGGTCGCTGCCCGAATTTCCGGTGTGAGCGAATGGCGGATCATTACAAAACA
Organism: Caldilineaceae bacterium; assembly: GCA_965221345.1. Taxonomy (GTDB): domain Bacteria; phylum Chloroflexota; class Anaerolineae; order Caldilineales; family Caldilineaceae; genus Bin5. The sequence continues at coordinate 2,159,172 of CBDCSD010000001.1, read as the reverse complement.
TCTGTTGCCGCTTTTCGCGAGCTATATCATTGTTGCGATCACGCTTTCGGTTCCCGGCATGGTTATCGGCGAGACAAGTCTGAGCTTCATCGGGCTTGGAATCCAGCCGCCGGCGGTCAGCTGGGGCACGCTCTTGCAGGACTCGCAGATGATCGCTAACGTCGCTCTCCATCCCTGGCTCCTCATTCCGGCACTGTTTGTCATTGTAACGGTGCTCACGTTCAATTTCCTGGGCGATGGTTTGAGAGATGCGGCTGACCCGTACTCGATAAATTGAATGCCTTCCAGGCGCGGAGAGATCTTTCCAGTCTTCAAGAGACCATATGGCCCACGACTCGCTGCTTGAAATCAAAAACCTGATGACCCATTTCCACCTGCAGGAAGGTATTGTGCGGGCTGTTGACGGCGTGTCGTTCGACGTACGGCGCGGCCAGACGTTGGGCATCATTGGAGAGAGCGGTTGCGGCAAATCGGTGACAGCGCACTCGATTCTGCGGCTCGTGCCATCCCCGCCTGGCAACATCGTGAACGGTGAGATCCTGTTGTATCGAGGCGAGAATGGAGAGAACAGCGGACCGGTCGACCTTGCCCAACTGGATCCGCGCGGGGCGGAGATCCGCTCGATTCGCGGCGCTGAGATCAGCATGGTCTTCCAGGAACCGATGACGTCGTTCGGACCAATGCACTCGATCGGAAACCAGATTATCGAGAGTATCCTGCTACATCAGGAGGGTGTGGACAAGACGGAGGCGCGCGAGCTGGCGATAGATAACCTGAGGAGGGTGGGCATTCCGCGCGCCGCGCAGATTGTCGACTCCTTTCCGCACCAGTTGAGCGGCGGTATGAGGCAACGGGCGATGATCGCGATGGCGCTCTCCTGCTCCCCACGTCTGCTGATAGCAGATGAGCCGACTACTGCATTGGACGTTACGATTCAGGCTCAGATTCTTGAACTCATGATGACTTTGCAGGAAGAGTTCGGCATGGCCGTCATCTTTATTACTCACAATTTGGGCGTGATAGCGGAAGTCGCTGATGAAGTGGCCGTGATGTACCTGGGGCGCATCGTAGAGCAGGCCGGCATAAACGAACTTTTTGACAATCCGCAACATCCTTACACGCAGGGGCTGCTGAATTCGATTCCCCACATCGACGAGGCGAAACTGACGCGCTTGCGTGCCATCGAGGGCGTCGTGCCCGATCCGTATGATATACCCAGCGGCTGTTCTTTCAGTGACCGCTGTCCCAGCTTCATGCCAGGAAAGTGCGACAGTGCCATGCCGGACCTGGCCGCGACGGGCCCTGAGCATCGCGTCCGCTGCTTCCTATATTCTGAGGACGAGGAGATAGTGAACGAGGTTGCCGATGGCCGATGACAGCGAACTACTGCTTGAAGTCAATAATCTGAGGATGTATTTCCCGATCCAGAAGGGTCTGTTGCGGCGGACGACCGGCTATGTCAAGGCGGTCGACGGGGTGAGCCTTTCGATCAAGAAGGGCGAAACGCTGGGGCTGGTCGGCGAGAGCGGCTGCGGCAAGACGACGACCGGTCGCTGCATCATGCGCGTTTACCAGCCCACGGAAGGTGAAATCATTTTTCATGACGACGGCGAGGCGGTCAATCTCAATCTGCTGGCACGACAGGAGCTGAAGGCTATTCGTAGAAACATGCAGATGATTTTTCAGGACCCTTTTTCGTCTTTGAATCCGCGCATGACCGTGCTGGAACTGGTGGGCGAACCGCTGCTGGCGCATGGCCTTGCCCGCGGCCAGGAGTTGGAAGACAGGGTCGCAGAAATGGTGAACGCGGTGGGCCTGAAGGTCGAACATCTGCCGCGCTACCCGCACAGCTTCAGCGGCGGGCAGCGCCAACGCATCGGCATTGCGCGTGCGCTGGTACAGCGTCCAAAGCTTGTTGTCTGTGACGAACCTGTCTCGGCTCTGGATGTGTCGATCCAATCCCAGGTAGTCAACTTGCTGCAAGATCTGCAGACGGAACTGGAGTTGACGTATCTGTTTGTCGCACACGATATGAGCGTTGTGCGACAGGTAAGCAACCGGATAGCGGTGATGTATGTCGGCAAGCTGGTAGAGGTGGCGGAGTCGGAGGAGTTGCTCCGCAACCCCAAGCATCCATACAGTGAGACGTTGCTCTCGGCCGTGCCTCGCCCCAATCCCCATCACGCCATGCAGCGATTGAGCCTGGAAGGCGAACCGGCCGACCCGGCCAACGCGCCGCCCGGCTGCGTCTTTCACCCGCGCTGCCGCTACATGGAAGATATCTGCCAGACGGAGGCGCCGACGCTGACCGAGCTGACACCTGGCCACCACGTCGCCTGTCATTTTGCCGATCGGTTGGACCTCCAAGGAATTGCCTTCACGGATTCATCCCAGTCTTGAATATGATAAGAAGCACTAAGCAACGGACAACGAAAGGAAGATCATGGAAAAACTCGTCATTACCGTGACCACCGATTCAGCGGGGTCGTATCCCCGCAACCCCAATCTGACGCCCTGCACCGACACAAAGGGGGTCGCGGAAGAGTATATTCGCGCCATGAACGCGGGCGCGACAATCGTTCACACGCATGGCAAATACAGGTCGGATCCGGTAATCCAGCCTGACGGCAAACAGCTGTCGATACCCGACTTCGACGGGTGGCGCGACATTACCGAACGGGTACGGGCGGCGGGAGAGCCGATTGTGCAGTTCGGGCTGGCCAGCATGCGTTTGGAACAGAAATTGGAGTTGTGGAGGCAACTCAGGCCGGACATGAGTTCGATCAACTTCAATTCGCACGACGAGTATTTCCAGCCGGACGCCGATCACCCGCCGGTGCCGATCTATTCGATTCACCCGATTCCGGAACTGAGAATGTACTCGAGCCTGGCAAAAGAGCACGGCGTCAAGCAGGAGATTGAGTGCTTCAATACCGGGGCATACTGGGCGATTGGCAAGATTCGCGGCGGCGATTTCTGGACAGAGGAAGGCGTGCGCGAGATTGAGAAGGATCTGTTGCCGGACCCGCTGTGGCTGACGCTGTTTTTCGGTTGGGCCGGACAGGGTTGGACGCCGCCAACTGCCAAAGCGCTCCAGTACATGGTGGACAATCTGCCGCCGCGGGCCAACTACAGCATGAGTTGTATGGATCCGCCCAATTACTGGTCGGTGGTTGCCCATACGATCGCGATTGGAGGCCACGTCCGAATAGGCATGGAGGACTGCCCATTCATCAAAGACGGTGTTTACGCCAAAACAAACGCGGAGCTGGTCGAGAAGGCTGTTCGCATCTCCCGCGAGATAGGCAGGGAGATTGCTTCGGCGGCTGAGGCGAGAGAGATTGTGGGATTGCCGCCGGTCCAGTAAACGCGTTTAGAAAGCTGAGCAGTTGGAGGAACCATGAAAGGTCTTAGTTGCAATTCCGGCCTGTTGCACGCTTACAGCGTCGAGCAGTCGATCGATATCCTTGCCGACCAGGGTTACCAGGCGATCGACATCAGCCTGGAGTTGGCGCCGCCCTTTATCCCCCCTCCCAAGCCGCACATGGATTCGGGTGCGGCCGCGGGGCGGCGTCGCGCGGTGCGCGACTACGCACGCAAGGCAGGTATCGCCATCGGCGCGTTGAACGCCCACACGAACGTGATCCACGGCGACCCTGAAGAGCGGCGGCGAAACACAGAGTTCATCCGCGGCGCGCTGCAACTGGCCTCGGATATGGAAGTCCCCTACGTGATCAGCGGGTGCGGCGTCAAACTGTTTTACGGCTGGGAGAGTATGTACTGGGAGTGGTGTCTGGCGGCAATGCGGGACCTGACAGAGGATGCCAGGCGTCTGGGCGTGATGATCCTGATAGAGGCAGCCAGTCCTTACGGCTCACTGGTTCATAACCTGGCGCGTTTGCAACGGCTGCTGAACACTGACGGGCTCGAAGGTTTGGGCGTCCTCTTTGACCCAGCCCATTACCATGTGCGCGGTGATTCAGTACTCGACGCCTACCAGGCGCTGGGCGACCGGGTGAAGCACATGCATGCCAAGGACGCGCGCGGCAACAGTGAGAATTTCGGCTTCCCGCCGCTGGGAGAAGGTGAGATCGACTTCGCCAGACTAATCACTGCTATGGTCAGTGGCGGCTTCTCCGGCTACATTTCGATTGAGTATGAAGCCATGGCATGGGGCTACCCCGACGATCCGCTGCAGGTGCTGGCGGATGGCAAGGCCTATGTGGAAGAGATTCTTGAACGCGGCTAAGGGCAATTGGAGGCCAGTCCGCGACAGCCCCTTCAGGGCTGAACAGATCAAACAGGAGGCTCCCTTGTGAAAGCGGCCATACTGCGCGAATTCAAGCAGCCGCTGGAATGGCAAGAGGTAAGCACGCCCAGTCCCGAGCCGGACGAGGTGCTGGTGCAGGTAATGGCCTGCGGAATCGACGGCACCGACCTCAAACTTCTGGACGGATTCGGGTACACGCCGGATCTGCCTTTTGTTATGGGTCATGAAGTAGCCGGCATTGTGACCGAAGCAGGCTACCGGGTAACCGGTTTCGAGGAAGGCGACAGGGTGATTGTTTACAACTTCACGACCTGTGGCGAGTGTCTTCCTTGCCGGACGTATCGGGAACAGATCTGCGTCAATATGGGCGGCGTGCTGGGCGCAAAGGACCGACACGGCGGCTATGCCGAATTTGTGGCTATCCCGGGACGCCAGTTGGTGCATCTGCCGGAGCAGGTCGCGTGGCCGGACGGCGCGGTCTGCTGCGACGCCGGCATGACGGCCTTTCACGCCATCGATCGAGCCAGGCTGCGCGTGGGTGAAACCGTGCTGATTATTGGGGTAGGCGGCGTCGGCTCGATCGCCGTTCAGCTGGCCAAAGCGGCCGGGGCACGTGTTCTGGCCGTTGAACTTTCCGATTCAAAGCGGGAGTGGGCGCGCCAGATCGGCGCGGATGAACTGCTCAGCCCGGAGAATGGGGATATCCCCTCTGCGGTGCGGGAGCTGACGGAAGGGCTGGGCGTTGACTGCGTGATAGATATCGTTGGCCAAACAGAGACGATGGGCGCCGGGATCGACTCGCTGCGGCATGGCGGACGGCTGGTCATCGTCGGCTACACGGCTGATCATTACCCGGTGGAAGGTAAGTATCTGGCACAAAACGAAATGGAAATCATCGGCACGCGCGCCGGGCGCAAGCAGGATTTGATCGAAGTCTCGCGTCTGATGGCATCCGGAAAAATCCGCTCGATTGTTACCCAGACTTTCCCGATGGAGAATGCCAATGAGGCGTTGGCGGTACTGCGTTCCGGAGAAAACCTGGGGCGAATCGTCCTGTTGACGCCGACCGGACGGCGCGCGGTGGATGGATTGTGAGCCAGCAGCCTGAACCGGGTGCCTTTCATGGTTCCTGGCGCAGCCCATTCTCTTTGTTTCGTGCTTTCGAGCGATTTGGCGTTAAGCCATAGTGAGTTAGCTCTATGCTCGTTGACGCCCACAGCCATATTTTTCCTCGCATCCATGGCCTCAACGCGGCTGGCCCGACGCGAGGTAGAGGATATGGACGGGCCTTGGTTGGTACAGAGGAAGTTCAAGCAACTCCACCTTTAGGGGACGGGCTGGCTTATACGCCCGAACACCTCTTGGCCAATCTGGAGTGGGCGGGCGTGGAGAAGGCTGTCCTTCTACAAGGTCCCTTTTATGGCGAGTGCAATCATTACGTGGGCGACGCGCTCGATCATTATGCAGACAGGTTAGCAGGTGCGGCCTATTATGACCCCTGGATGGCTGGAAGCCGACAGACATTCGAGTCGACTCTGGAGGCGTCTGGCTTTTGCGCAGTCAAGTTGGAGTGTTCCGTTCCCTCCGGTCTGTGCGGCATCCACCCGGAGGCGCAGCTTGGCTCCCCCGACCTTGACTGGCTGTGGCAAGAACTAGAGATGCGCGGCCTCATTCTGGTGCTCGATTTGGGTGGGATTGGCAGCCGATCGTACCAGACCGAGGCTGTCCAAACCATCGCAGTCCGGCATCCCAATTTGAAAATTGTAGTTGCACATCTGGGGCAGCCAAGGCCTGAAGCAGAAACAGAACCAGAATTTTGGAAACTGTGGGAGGAGCAGGTGGACCTGGGCCTGCTGTCCAACGTTTGGTTCGACTGTGCCTCGCTCATCGCTTTTGTCAACGAGGAAGGCTATCCCTTTCCCAGCGTGGAGCGATACTTGCGGCTGGCAGTTGAACGCATTGGCGCACACAAGGTAATGTGGGGGACTGATCAGCCAGGAACCTTGTTGCACGCTACCTATCGTCAGTATGTAGAGCTGGCGAAACTTCACACCGGATTTCTCTCAACGCGTGACCAAGCGCTTGTTCTGGGAGAGACCGCGCTTCATGTATATGGTTTTTGAGCAGTCTTTACTTTCGGGCTTTCAGTGAGTGACGGCTTTTTTTATTCCGGTAACTGAATGAGCTTATTCGAGAGGAAGGATAGCAATGGCTGGGTACAATCTCAGACGACAGCTCGAACATTGTATCGAATCCTATAAGGCTGGAACTCTCAGTGAGCAGATGCTGAACACGGCACTGGAGACGGCCAAGAGCAGCGTTGAAAGGCGCCAGGACCTCCTCTATCTGCAAGCTGGCAGTACATCCCTAACCAGTCAAGTTCATGGTATGCTGCTGATGCAGGACGGCGAAGTCGCTGATGAGGTTCCCGACGCCGATGACTGGCCTTATCAGACGGTGCTGGAGGCAATTCGCGACGGGTGGCGGGTTGTCCAGTTTCCCAACCAGGCCTTGTTGCTGGATGAGACCCGGACCTTTGGCCTGGGAAGTGAATTTATCCTCGAAAAGTGAAACGCTGACCACAGTGGCGAAAGGGCAGAACAACGTGAGCATTCAAGAGGCAATCGACCATCTGGATCTGTTCGGGTACTGCGTGCTGGATGAGGCGATCCCGGCGGAACAGGCTGATCGCCTGGCAGAGCAGTTATTTGCGCTTCACGAGGACCCGAAGAGTCGCCCCTACTTCCAGGATCCGAACGACGATCTGTACCAGACGCTGTTCGGCCTCCTAAACCTGGATGAGGCAAGCTGGGCCTGCGCTGCCCATCCCGATGTACTGGCCGTGGTAAGACATTTCCTTGGGCAGGATATTCGGCTGGCTGAGGCCTGTTCCAAGTGGGTCAAGCCGGGTGCGCCTGCCGGCGGAGTCCACACCGACTCGGCACAAGATTTGCCGAACCTTCTGCCTGACTCTCCCTGGATGATCAATTCGATCTGGATGATGACCGACTTTACTGAAGAGATAGGCGCCACTCGAATCATGCCTACCAGTCACCGCTTGCGGCGCCGGCCGCCCAAGGGCATGATGGCGGACGACAGACGACTCTTGCCAATTACAGGCCGCCGCGGCTCTGTCTTCCTATGGCACGGCGGCGTATGGCATGCAAACGGCGCAAACACGACGCAGGACCAGCATCGTATGGCGCTGAACATCGCCTACTATCCTCCGTGGTGGAACCTGGCACGGGAGGGCGGGCATCAGCCGGTGTGGCCTGAGACGTTCGAGCGCATGCCTCCTGAGTTGCAAAATCTCACACGCAACAGAGTAGCGAGAGAGCGTGGGGAGATTTACGAGCGGGGGTAATAGGGAAAGAATTGGGCAGATAGTGCGCAGCGATTTTCTTTTTGGCCAGCCGCTCGCTGGTATCTGCGCGCACTAGCAAGTAGTCGCTCGGAGACGAGTTCATCCGGTATTTGGGTTAGGAGAAAATTAACCATGAGAACGCACTCTTGCCGGCCGGGATTGAGAGACACGCAAGTATTGGACTTCTGCAAGAAGGGCTACATGGTGTTGGAAGGGGTCGTGCCTGATGAGGTCAACCGTCGCACGGTCGAATTTCTGGACAAATACCCTTCGCATGAGCCTACGGAGATTTTGCTGGAGGACTGGTTTGTCGACAATGTGATTCTGAACGAGCAGGCGGCAGGTGCGGTCCGTTGCCTATTGGGCCAAAACTTTGGGCTGCCGATAATAATGAGCAACCACCGCGTCAATTGCCCCTCGCCGGCCCAGGGCTGGCATCGGGATGGCAATTCCAAACATGGCCCGGCGCTCAACTACCTGCAGGTCTTCTATTATCCAGAGGACTGTTCGCTCGATCTTGGGCCGACCGAGCTTCTGCCCGGATCCCACTTTCTTTTTTCCTTGTCCAAACAAATGGGACACTATGGCGGAATTCGCGGCGCGTACCGAGCAGCCGCCCCGGCCGGGACGATCGTTCTGACAGTCTATTCGATCTGGCATCGGCGCTCCACTGCCAGCGGAAATGGGTTACGCAACCTGCTCAAATACAACTACTGGCGTACCGAGTCTCCGCATCGGGATTGGATTCGGGAGCCTGACTTCGACATTGCGACTGCCAACTACAAGCTGGAGGATCCGACTTTTCGCGAGCAGTTCCGCGACTGCAATGATGCTGCCGAAATGTATTTCTGGCTGCTGGGCCAGTCGGAATCGTTTGCTTTGGCTGGCGGCCAGGGTTGGCCGCTGAACCGTAATGTCGGCAAGTACATGGAAAGCCCGTATGGTGTTCCTGAAACACATTAAGATTCATCTGACCAGTGCGGCCAAGGTTGTGGTGGGGCGCGGGATTTCCACCTGGAATCATGATGGACAAAAGGCAAGTCAGGCAGATGCAGAGTAAGAGATTATGACACGAATGCGCTGCGCTGAGGCACTGGTCAGGGCGCTGGAATTGGAAGGTGTCAGGCAGGTATTTGGCCACCCGGGGCATGGCAACACCAACATTCTGGACGCGATCTACGACTCCTCGCAGATCAATTTCAAGCTGACGCGCCATGAACAGGCGGCAGCGCATATCGCCGACGGCTACGCTCGCATTTCCGGCGATATCGGCGTCTGCTGTGCCTCGGTTGGACCAGGGCCGGCCAATATGGTGATGGGTCTGGCTACGGCCGCGGCCGCCTCCAGCCCGGTGCTGGCGATCTTTGGCGGGGTGATTTCGCGCTGGGTCGGCCGCGGCCAGTTGCAGGAGACAAGCCCCTTCTACGGCTTCCCGGACCAGAGCTTTGTACAGGTTTTGCAACCGGTCGTAAAGAAGGTCTGGCAGGTGCAGCACCCCGAATTGGTCCCCGAGGTAGTACGGAAGGCCTGCGCACTGGCGCGCGCGGGCAACCCCGGCCCGGTCGCCATCGAAATTCCCTGGGATTTGCAGGCCGCCTTCCACGACTATGCCGAAATCCCCGATCCCGGCCGTTTCGGCTATGCCGGACGCGTGCGGGCCGATGCGCAGGCGATCGCGAAGGCGGCGGAGGCGCTACACGAAGCGACCCACCCGGTAATCGTGGCCGGCTACGGCGCAGTCCTGGCCGATGCAGGGCCGGAGATTCGGGAACTGGCCGAAATGCTGGGGGCGCCGGTGGCGACCTCCTATGCGGCCAAAGGTATTCTGGCCGAGGACCACCCTCTGAGCGTTGGAAATCTGGGTTGGCTCGGCCATCCGAGTGCGCACGAGATGATCCGCCAACATGCCGATGTCGTGCTGGCAGTAGGCTTCAGCTTTTCCGATCTGTCGACCTGCTGGTGGACGGAAGGGATGCCGTTTGTTGAGCAGAATCGGTTCATCCAGGTCGACATTGACGCCAACCAGATCGGGCGCACGTATCCGGTGGAGATTGGATTGCTGGGCGACGCCAAGGCTACTTTGCGGGAGACTTTGTCCGCGCTGGCCGCGAAAGAAGCAGTTCCGAACAGGCGGGCGAACCGGGAACTTACAGCGCAGGTCAAAGACAGTTTCCACATGGAGATACCGGGCGACGAGAGCGACGGGCAGGGAATGGAGCCGCTGCGCGTGGTCGAGGAACTACGGCGCATCCTGCCCAGAGACCTGCTTTTCTCGCTGGATACAGGCGACCACAACCACTATTTTGGTGCGTTCTTTCCTATTTATTCGCCGCGACGCCTGCTCTATCCCGGTGGCTGGACGCCGATGGGCTTCGGTCCCACCTCCATAATCGGCGGCAAGTTGGCGCGGCCTGACCTGCCGGCCGTCTGCGTTACCGGCGATGGTGGCTTTCTGATGGTTTGCCAGGAGGTTATCACGGCGGTCGAATGGGGGTTGCCGGTCGTGTGGGTCGTGTTCAACAATCAGACGCTGGGCGCTATCCGCGGGGGCCAGCAGGCCAGCTATGGGGGGCGCGTGATCGGCACGGAGTTCAGCGAGAATACGGATTACGCGGCCCTGGCCAAAGCGCTCAAAGCCGAGGGCGTGACAGTCAACCGCTATGCCGAAATCGGCGATACGATGCGCTATGCGCTTGAGTGCGGCAGGCCCTGCGTCGTAGATATGCGTATCGCACGAGATCCGGTTCCACCGCCGGTGGCCGGGATGTGGTACGAACCGGAGAGAGACGAAATTCCCCCCAGGCCACGCGTGTGAGAAGGCTTAAGTGCAGGACCTTGTAAGCAGCCCATTCTGTGGTGTACAGTATTTTTCGCAAAGAGTGTTCCCTTGCGGTCCATTGACGGTCAATACCCATTCACATGAGAGGAAGAGACGATGCGACTCGGTAGTGGACAGTTTGTCTATGAAGAGGTCGATGGCTGGGGAGAGGTTCCGGACGGCTGGAATATCGTGGAGGTCCCGGGAGTTGCAGTAGACTCCGAGGACAGGGTATACGTTTTTTGTCGCAGCGAGCACCCGGTTATCGTCTTTGACCGCGACGGGCGCTTCCTGCGCTCGTGGGGCGAGGGGCTGATAAAACGGCCCCACGACATTATCGTCGGCCCCGATGACTCGATCTACTGCGTTGACGACTGGGGCCATGCGGTACACAAGTACAACACCGAGGGCGAGCTCCTGATGTCGATCGAGACGGCGGACAATCCGTCCGATACAGGATACATCTGGGACGTGCAGAAAAATGTTCTGCGCGCCGGCCCGCCTTTTAACTACCCGACGGGGATTGCGCTGTCTCCGGTGGGCGAACTGTATGTGTCGGACGGCTACGGCAACGCGCGCGTACACAAGTTCACTGCGGACGGTGAACTGTTGTTGTCCTGGGGCGAGCCGGGCGAAGGCGTCGGTCAGTTCGTTACACCGCACAACGTCTGCGTGGACAGCGAGGGCACAGTGTATGTGGCCGACCGGCAGAACCGCCGCATTCAGCTCTTCAGCCCGGAGGGCGAGTTTGTCGGCCAGTGGGATGACATCTGGTGGCCCTGCGACATGTGCATTGACGCCGATAATCACATGTATATTGCCGAGGTGGGCGGCATCTTCATGGGTGAAACAAAGGCGCCGGCTTTCGACAATCCGCCGTCCCGTATCACCGTGCGCGATCTGAGCGGCAGGATTCTGAGCGAGTGGGGGATGGAGGATCCATATGGCGCGAACCGCTACTTCAGCCCGCACAACATTGCGTTCGATTCACGCGGCGACCTGTACGTAGGCGAGGTCGCGGTCTCGTACCCGGATGGGACTACGCCGAAGGATTGGCGGGTGTTGCGGAAGTATGTGCTGACAGCATGAATTGCGAAATGGGACCGAACAATAATTCGGGCAACGGTTCGTTGAAACTGCATTTCGTCAGTTAATAATTCAGCCCTTTGAGAAGCAGCTGCGAGTTTCTCCTGACCGGAATCCAAAGGAGAACTCACGACCATGCTATGGGGTTAAAGGAAACGGAATGGTAGTTGAGGCGTCTCGGCAAGCCATGAGGGAGGCATGAAAAGCGTGGAAGAAACTGGCGATCTCATTCAGCGCTCCTCTCTCCATCAGCGACAGGGCCGATTTCGACAATGAGATCGCGAACTGGTGCCCCATTTGAATGTAACCGACGCAAAGGGGTTGGGATTTCCAGATCTCTACATATCTTTCTGACTAGAAACCTGTTTATCTCCCGATGTCTTGGTACAGTGGTAGGCTTCTGAGAATTGCGATTCACGTAAACAGTATGGTTCCCACCTTCTCTGAGGAAATCACAACCGTGGCTTTCAAGATGACGAATAAGATCACGCCTTTTCATTACTAGACAATCATTGGCTCACGAATGACATCTTGAAATTCCGCCATAGACTCTCGGGCAAGGACACGATTTGCCTCTAAAGTCATCTCTATAGCTTCCTGGAGATTCGCTTTGGCTTCTTCAAGAGTTTCCCCTTGCGTATTCGCTCCCGGCAGTTCTTCAACGAACCCGATGTATCCTTGTGGGACCTTCATGTAAACCGCAGTCATTTTCATTCTGAGTTCCTCCTGTCTCGATACCTTGCGGTAACTGCTGGCAACATGACCAAATTGGGACAAGCAATCAAGCTCAGCGATTGTGATGCAACACTTCGGGATGGCGACAGCGTTTCGCGCCTAGCTATGTTCGCACATAGTGGGGTTCATTGTCCAGCCGTTCGAAGGCCGTTTCTTCCTCGCGCCTGGCGCCCTCGAGCAGCCGTCTGAGAATTTCTCTCCCATTTCGTATTATGGCCATTTTGGACAACGCCAGTTCAAGAATTAGGACAATAGGTTGCTGTTACTCGATTCCGCCAAGAATGCGTCATTCCACCAGGGACAATCTGGGCGCCGTTAAGAATATTTCGCCATCGAAAGCTTATTTCCGTTTGGCCCGTAGCGGGGTATGATACCTGCTATAGCTCAAGCAAGAACTGCATGTTTCAATCCAGTGAGAGTGGGGGAACGATGATTTCGCAAGAGGCACTATCATTCAACGGGCAACCTTTGGATACAACAGGACGAAGTTTCGGCGAACTTCGCGCTTCGACGGACGCGCTTGACGACGTCGGTGAATTGCACGGTCGCTTCAAGGCCGACGGCTATATCTACCTGCCCGGCCTTCTCGATCGCGAGACGCTGTTGGCGGCGCGCTTGATTATGCTGGAGTCTTTAGCGGATCTGGACTTTGTGGACCTGGACTATCCGCTGAGCGATGGTGTCGCCAAGCGAGAGATCACCGTCTCGGCAATGGAAATGAAAAGGCTTTCGAAGAACAATGAACCACTGCGGCAGGCGCTTTTTGCCGGGCCGATGATCAGCTTCTATGAACGATTCCTGGGCGGCCCAATCCGCCCTCTCGACTTCACATGGTGCCGGGTCAAGTCATCAGCCGCAGAATCTGCCACCAGCCCCCACTACGACATCGTTTTCATGGGGCGGGGGACCAAGAACCTCCACACGAGTTGGACGCCGCTGGGCGACATCCCTCGCCAAATGGGCGGCCTGATGATCCTGGAAAACTCCCACCGTCAGCAGGAGATCAAGGCCACCTACGGCCAGAGCGACGTCGATGTCTATTGCACGAATTGGCCTGACGCCGCCGAGATCGAGTCGGGGCAGAAACGCTGGCAGGGCACAGGTTCAGGCACATACTCCGCCGATGCCGTGGCTTTGCGGGAGCAGTTGAACAGCCGCTGGCTCACGACCGACTACCAGCTCGGCGACCTGTTGGTCTTCAGCATGTACACGATGCACGCCAGTATGGACAACCATACGAACCGGCTGCGGCTCTCGACCGATACGCGTTATCAGCTTGCCGCCGAACCGGTGGACGAACGCTGGATTGGTGAAGATCCGATCGCACACGGCCCCGAGGCAAAGAAGGGGATCATCTGCTGAGATTTTGTGTCGATTTCATTGGGATCGATCGGTGTCGAGGCAGCGGCTATTCAGCCAGTCGAGGACTGCGCCAATGGGACGCTCCCGTCCCAAGTCGTTGTGCAGTTCGTGGTAAAAACCTTCATAGAGACGCAGGCTCTTGTCGGCGGAACTGATATTCGCAAAGAATTCCTGTGTAGCCGCGGGCATGACCACGGCGTCGGCCAATCCCTGCAAAATAAGAATCGGCAAGCGGATTTCGCCGGCCCGATCTCTCACTTCCTGCATCGTTTCGAAGAATTCAACTACCCAGTGGGCACTGCGTTGAGGAACGCCCAGGGAGTCCTGCAGGGCCAGTTGCACCTCTTCCCAGTCTCGCGAGATGATGTCCAGATTGCCGCGCTGTCGGAACGTGAGTTTGGGTTGAATACGGTGCACCACCATAAGTATCAGCTTGAGAAGCCGATTGACGGGAGAGAGACTGTGCGACTGCAGCGAAGGCGATGCAATGATTGCCAGTTCGACCGCGCCTGGCGCCTCCATCAGGTGGAGAAGGCCTAACAACCCACCCATGGAGTGGCCGTAAAGGCAGCAAGGGAGGCCGGGGTCGTGCTGCCGGGCCATTGAAACAACCTGCGTAATGTCGCTCAGGTAATCGTGAAAGCTCTGGACAAAGCAGCGAGCGCCGCCTGAGCGACCGAATCCCTGATGATCATGCGCGTAGACGATGTAGCCGGATTGCTGAAGCCACGAAACCAAGTGGCGATAGCGCCCTCCATGCTCGCCAAGCCCGTGGAGGATGAGAACAACGCCGCGCGCTGACCCGACAGGTTTCCAGCGGCTGTAGTAAATCGGGAGGCCGCTTTCACTGCGCAGGTAGCCGGTCGAATGACCAGGAAATTTCTCAGGGGCAAGTGCAAGTTGGACTGACGAAGTCCGGGTATACTCTCCGACTGCTGGACAAAGATGTAGGCCTTGTTGCATGGGAGTTGAAGGGAAGGAATTCAAGCTCTCCCCGTAAGCGCGTTCAGTCTCTTTTTCGGCGGAGGATAGTTCAGGGCCGTTAACCCGATTCTTCATCGCCTTCATCGGTCTCTTGTTTGTCGACTTTCGCCGCTTGGCCGCCAGTGCCTCCGCCGCGGCTCTGCTCCACTTGCGAAGACTGCGGCGGCCAGACGGAAAAATTCTCACCCCGCCGCCTGTCCGGCTCTGCCGGCTCCTCACCGTTCTCATCCGCGTCCAAGGATACTATCCAGCGTTGCCAGGGAGCTTGATGCCCGCCAAGTCCCAGGCGCTCGAAGGACTGTCGCGCCTTGTCCAGGTGGCCCTCGCTGAAGGTACGCAAGCGCAGACGGCGGGTCTGGCCTTGCAACGTCTGCGCCAGGTGGGCGACCAACTGGCGCTCTGCATCTGCTCCCCACAGTTCAGGGGGCAGAGCAAGCAGCAGACGAAGTTCGTCCCGCCAGCGAAACTGCTGGACAAAACCGACCTCGTTCTCCTCTTCCAGGATCAGGAACACTTTTGAGGAGCGCAGTGTACTGGTGTGGATGGAGGCGATCATTGCCGTCTCTTCTTTCGCCGCGTCGGGATAGACCAAAGGCAGGAGTTCGGCCATTTTGGCCCCGAAGCGGGCTGAAATCTGAGGAGAAAGTCGAAATCCGTCAGGCAGACTGGAAGTCTCTGCCAACGGCAATCCGCCCACCATCTGGGTGTTTTGATAGTCCGCCGAGCGCAGACCGACCTCGTCGAGAACTTGCGTTACTTCGGCCGGCGAGGAGGTGGCGAATCCAAAGTAGAAGTAGGGATGGATTCCTTGTTCTTCAACATAGTCCAGGGCCGAATCTATGAGATCGGCGAAGTCCTCGCGATTTTCCTCCACATCCAGCGGCTCGACAAAAGCCCAGTCGAAAGTACCCGCGGCATCGCCATCATATTGGACGATCACAAATCCGACGATGCGATCACCCCGTGTTGCCACGAATGTATCCATCTGTTTACCCAGAAAACGCGGCCCGAACCAGTGCATGAACAGCAGACGCCGCCACCAGCTACCAGCAATTTCCTCCATACTGCTTACATCGCTGGTAACTCCGGAGACAAGCAGGTTCAGAACTTCACGGATCTGCGCAGAGTTTGCCTTCCCAATCTCAGTGACCATTCAGATGTTCCATAGCAAGCTTGAGGCAGTCTCGTTCACCGTCGTATGCCAGCCGCGCCAGAGCGTCGCCGACTGAGGCCCATTCGACCTTTTGGACTTCGACACTGGCAGCGGAGAGATGCCCACCCACTACGCGCAGCAGAAAAAAGTCTACCTTCTTGAAGACCCTTTCCGGCACAGTGCGGGCGTATGTATCAAGATATATGTAATGCACAGTCTTCAAAAAGGACTCGAACTCGGTCTCCAGTCCAGTCTCCTCTTCCACTTCTCGCAGGGCCGCAGTCAGAGGTTGCTCCGTCGGATAGAGCCGCCCTTTGGGCAGTTGCCAGCGGCGGCATTCTCTATCTGTGGCGATGACGGCCACTTCGAAAAAACTTTGTGCTTCGGCCTGCTGCAGACGATAGGCAACACCCCCGGCAGAGTGGATGTGCCGAACAGTATAGTCATTTGAGTTTTCATCGGTGGCCCCGCCGCTAACAGGCGGACACTCATTATAGCCTCCCCCTTGGGGCGCCGAAACAAGCCTTGTTGCTTCCCAACTATTTTGCAGAGCGCTCATCAACAATCTTTCAACGGGAAAGTTGCCCGCCTTGTCGAATTGGTGGACCGCCAGAGTTGCGGTCCATGAAATTGGTGCATGCTTGCCACCGTGCAACAATTCTCATTTTATGGGTTTGCGAATGCTTTGCCGTTCTCCTGCCAAGGAGCCATCAGAAACAATGGCGGCCAGTCCGCGGGCCACTTGTTCCCAGTTGTCCGGTGGAAATTGGACAAGTTGGCGAGGCAGTAGCGATGGCGAGGTGAACGGCAGTGCGCCGGCCAACTCCGCTAGCGTCCAGACAGTGCGGGCGCGTGCAAGTACAACATGGTTTTCCATCCACTTTGACAGTAGCACGAGCCACTGGGCGAGGCCCTCGCCCGCGCCGACAGCCGATTGCGGAGCCGGCGGATTGGCAGCGAAGCGCACAGCGATTTTGCCAGACTGATCGATCCAAAGGCGGTGGGGGATTACGGGGCCAGGCGACATGTGCGCTGAGGTCCAACGGGCGAAACTCAAGTGCAGATCTGAAATGATCGGCGGATGTATCCACTCTACCGCCGCGGCGATAGGCCGGCTATGCGGAGGATGGCAGGGGGATGCTGTCATGCTTTTATCTTCGTCGAACCAGTACCATCTGGCCATGGAATGCGTCATATGGATTGATCAGTACGATCCGCCACGCCGGTTCAGAAAGACTGTGCAAACCAAGAGGTGTGGCGGCAGACAGGGGACCTGCCTTGCCCGCACGGCGGCACTTCATTTTTGCCGGCCCTTCGGCAACAGTTCCAGTTTGGCTTTAGAGCGTTACCGAGCCGTTTGGAAACATTGGTTGGGACAGATAATATCACAGTCGGGAAAATTCCGCAGACTGGAAGAGCAAGAGGGGCGGGTTTTAGACCTTGTGCCAAGTTTGTCTGAATCAGAATTCTTGGGAAGAATTGTTTGTCCAGCCTGCTGGTGATGTGTCAGTTGCAGACCGGTCTGGAGTGGTCAGACTGGAGGCGTCGATCTGACCCCAGAGCTAGAGGGACGCCAGACAGTCTTGAGGAGTTGGCGAGGCGGCTACTTTGAGGTATGATGCAGCCGCTACGCAAGGGGATCTCAGTTCACTTCGCCAGGGATAAAACAGCAACGATGACGCGTCCAGTACATAAACGCGGGCGACGAAGCCAGCAGTCAGGCAGGCGGCGCCAGGCAAATATTGCCCCGCCGACGCTCGTGCAGTCCGAAAGAGAATATCGCCGATTTCTCGGGTATGTTTCCGGTCAACCATGGCTGGCGCTGGATACCGAGAGTGATAGTCTCTTTCGCTATACGCCGCGGGTTTGCCTGATTCAGATTTCAGTTCCGGCCGAGGATGATAGCACCACTCGTTCGGATGATACTGCGGACGTTGTGGATTACTTGATTGATCCATTGCGGTCGCTCGATCTGTCCGATCTGGGAAAGATTCTCGCCGATGACACGACGGAGGTCATCCTCCACGCAGCCGAAAACGATATCCTGACGCTTCAGAGGGACTTGAATTTTCGGATTCGGCAGCTTTTTGACACACAGTTGGCTGCCCGGATTCTGGGGCGGCAGGGCGTTGGGCTGGCGAAAGTCCTGGAAGAGGAGTTCGACGTTTTAAGCGACAAACGGATGCAGCGCACAAATTGGGGACAGCGCCCGTTGAGCCCGCAACAGTTGACCTATGCGCAGATCGACACGCACTACTTGCCCGCGCTGCGTGTCCGTCAGGTTGAGCTCTTGAAAGAGGCTGGTCACTGGGAAGAAGCCCAGGACGCATTTCGGATGTTGGAAACGATTGAATACCGGCCACCGGAGCCGCGCACCGTCTGGCAAATGAAGCAGATCCGCTCGGTGGATGAAAGCGATATGGGAGTCTTACAGGCAGTTTGGGAGTGGCGAGAGAAGTTTTCCAAGAGTGCAGAACGGCCGCCCTTCAAAGTCATGGGGGAGGATTCGCTGGTCGCATTGGCGCAGAATCGGCCGCAAAAGCTGGCCTCTCTCAGGGAAATCCCGGGGCTGGGTGTGCGGCAAGTTGAGCGGTTTGGAAAAGAGTTGTTGGCCGCAGTTCGTTTAGGGGCGGAGCAGCCCTCGCCCAAGCGTCCTCGGCACGCACGGAAGGCGGAGCATCTCCGCACCGCCGCCGAAAGGAACTGTTACGAGGTCTTGCGCCGGTGGCGGACCGAAACGGCTGCTGCGCGCGGCGTCGATCCCGATATCGTGTTCAGCAATGAGACGCTATTGCAGATAACGGCTTGTCGACCCACTACGGTGGCGGCGCTGCATGAGATTCCATCGGTAGGGCGGTGGAAGGCGCAAGCGTATGGGCCGGCGCTTTTCAAACTCCTCGGCAATGGCGACAAGTTTTGATTGGCGAAGGAATCATTCTCTAACAACTAACTCGCCATAGACCCCACTAGCCGACAGGGCAGATTTGGTATTGAGAACCCGCAGAGGAAGGGTCAGGCGGGCTGGAGCGCTAGCGGATCGGACAGTTGGTCTGAGCCGACGTTCCCTTCGAAGACATCGACAAACTCAGGCTCTTCAAGCGTTTCACGCACGAGCAGAGCTTCGGCCACTGCGTCCAATCGCAGGCGATGGATCCTAAGAATGTTGCGAGCTCGATCGTGCTGTTCTTTCACGATCATTTGTATTTCCCTGTCGAGGGCCTCCGCGACCTCCTCGCTGTAGTCGCGTTTCTGGGTTAATTCCCGGCCCAGGAAGTGATTTTCCTCCTGGCTGCCAATCTGAATAGGCCCTATCTTTTTGCTCATCCCATACTTCGTCACCATCGCCCGCGCCATACGCGTGATAGTCTGGATGTCATCACTGGCCCCGTTGGAAATGTCGCCGAAAACCAGTTCCTCAGCTACACGGCCGCCCAACCCCACGGCGATTCGGTCAACAAAATAGGAACGTGGCAGCAGATAACGGTCGCGCTCCGGTACGGTCAATGTGATGCCGCCAGCCATGCCGCGAGGGATGATTGACACCTTGCGTAGAGGGTCTGCGCCCTTGACGACATGGGCGATAATAGCGTGGCCGCCCTCGTGGTAAGCGACGACGCGGCGCTCGCGATCGGTAATCAGGCGGCTGCGTCGTTCGGGCCCTCCCATGGCTATACGCTCTATCGACTCCTGCATCTCTGTCATGGCAATCGTGCGCCGGTTTCGCCGCGCCGCCAGAATTGCGGCCTCATTGACCAGGTTCTCAAGGTCGGCCCCGACAAAACCAGGCGTTTGGCGGGCGATCAGGTCCAGTTCCACATTGGGGTCCAGAGGTTTTCCTTTTACATGAACGTCGAGAATGGCCCGCCGACCCGGCAGGTCGGGGCGATCCATGGTTACGCGCCGGTCAAAGCGGCCGGGACGGAGCAGGGCGGGGTCCAGGATGTCTGGGCGGTTAGTGGCAGCCACCAGGATGACGTTGGTATCGGTGCCGAACCCATCCATTTCCACCAGGATCTGGTTAAGGGTCTGCTCGCGCTCGTCGTGGGAACCTCCGAGACCCGTACCGCGGTAGCGCCCGACCGCGTCGATTTCGTCGATAAAGACAATGCAGGGGCTATTGCGCTTGGCTTGCTCGAACAGGTCGCGCACGCGGCTGGCGCCAACGCCGACGAACATTTCGACGAATTCGGAACCGCTTATGCTGAAGAAGGGCACCCCGGCTTCACCCGAGACCGCCTTGGCCATGAGTGTCTTGCCGGTGCCGGGCGGTCCGACCAGCAGTACGCCTTTGGGGATGCGTGCGCCCAGAGCAACGAATTTTTGCGGCTCCTTCAGGAATTCGACGATCTCCTCGAGTTCTTCCTTTGCCTCATCGGCTCCGGCGACGTCGCCGAAGGTGACGGAGGGCATGTCGCCAACGAACATGCGGGCTTTGCTCTTCCCGAAGGAAAGGGCCTGGTTGTTGCCGCTCTGGCTCTGTCTGAAAAGGAAAAGAAAGAGGCCGGCAATCAGAATGAGGGGCAGCAAATTTATGATCAGTGCGAACCAGTTTCCCCCACTGGAGGGGGGTTGGACGCTGACTTTCACCTGGGCAAGGCTCTCCTCGGAGACGCCCATGGCCTGCAGCGTTCGAGTCAGAGCAACGCCTTCCTCTTTGCGGCTGACAAGTGGTTGATCGCCGCCCTGCGAATAGATCTGCAACCTTTCGCCGCGCACGTCAATGCGCGCTATGTCGCCGCGCTCCACCTGCCTGGCAATGTCGCTCAGACTGATGCTCTGTGGTCTCTCGTTGGGGCCATAGACATTCAGAAACAGGGCGGCGGCGGCCACCAGTATCAGCAGATAAACAAAGGCGTTTCTAGTCCAGTTTCCGCTCACAGAATCTCCTCAGAAATCAGAATTCACTACATGTGAAGTATAACATGGACGCCGCAGCTTCGCGAAAGTTGGGGCAATTGGTCGGACGAAGAGGTTGGACCAGACTACTCTGCCTACCCTTGTCAGGCAGCAACAGTGGGAGGCGAAGAGCATGCTCTTGCGAGTGCTGGCGCCAAAACCTGAGATTCACCGGGGCACACAGTCACTTACAGGAGTCAGGCATGCAGTTCGCCCAAAGACCTCTCGTCCTGGCTGACGTAATCGGCGACCGGACTTTCCACACGTCCATAGCCGCTCCAGATCTTAAATCCCATCAATGCCAGCAACTCAGGAGACGCCTCGGCAAGCATTTCGGGGCGGGCGCCTATAGTAAAATTCTCCTGGGGCCGGAACTGTGGACCGCAAAAGGTGGTTAGCAACCCGTAGCGGTTCACTGTGCTGACATTGGCGCCGGTTCCGTGCCAGAGCCTGCCGTCGAAAACCATGGCTGTGCCTGCCATCCCTTCCGCGGCCAGCGTTTCCTCGTAGTTGTCTCTTGCCGTGGGGGCCCGGCCAAGGAGATGGCTGCCCGGCACGAATCGCGTGCCACCGTTCTCTTCGCTGAAATCGTTGAGCATCCACATGACGTTTGCGCATACGCATGGAGCAACCATGGCCGGCTCCTCTTCTCCCGCCAAATTGGAGCGTTCGCGCGTAATTGAACCGACCGGAAGCGGCGAAGGCCCGCGGTTAATGGGGTTGGGCATCCACCATTGGTCTGTGTGCAGATTCATGGGGGCGCCGCCCGGTTTGGCAATGTTGGCGGAAAAGCTGGAGAGCAAATAGTCTTCGCCCAAGACATGATCAACGACGGCGCGTACGCTGGCGGTGAAGAGGATTTTGCGAAAGATACGGCCCTTATTGACAAGCATCCAAACGCGTTGGTTGACGCCACCGGATGCGGCAGTGTAGGCCTGTTGTTTGAGCCTGCCTCGATCATCCGTAAAGGCCCCCCACTGCTGTTTCTGTCCACCATCTTCGAAGGCCGCCCCCTGCTCCAGTTCGGCGGCCGCCTGCTCCTTTAACCGCTTGAGTGCGGCCTTCACCTCCCCCGGCCCCAATGCGTTGGCGATCAGGCAAAAACCGAAATCTTCGATATCCAATTTGGCCTGTTCGATATTCGCGGTCGCTGCGGGCAAAAGTCGAGTGGATTTCATCAAATTCCTCCGGGCAGGTTTGTTTATGGTACTCTACTTTATTTTCGATGAAAGGGCAACGCTTGCCGGAAGAAAGTCCAGGGCAAACGCATCTTAATTCGGACGCCAAATTAGCCGACGAAGGGCGCCCACAAGGGGCGCCCCTACCAATTGTCTTCTTTTTTCGGCCAAGAAACCGGCCTCCAGTCGCCAAAGACGTATGGAATTTGCGATAGCGCACTACGATCTGCACAGTTCCAGGCGTTATGCCCTGAGAAGGGCGCCCACAAGGGGCGCCCCTACCCGATTCAGGCAGCCTCACGTGGGTTTGTCCCAATTTGATGCAATTGCCCTGGCAGAAAGTCTTGCCACCAGTGGTCGCCTTTTCGGTCGGCTTCCGTCTGTTTATTGGAGTGAAAAGCATTCAAGAACGGAGGCCGACAGTACCCGCGACTTGAAATGGTGCGAATTATCTTTCCTTCATCCCCCTCATCCTTTAGTTCCGGTGCAGACATGGGCCTGAACTAGGCCGCTCTCTGCATATTCAAAAAGAGTACGCTTCTAAGCTTCTTGACCTGCCATCACAGTTTCGGATGGTGGATCCTGGAAGGAATTTAGCTGAGCAGGCAGTGTGTGCTTCGTCCTTTATCGTCACTTCTTTCGAGGAGGGGCGTGGCGAAACATATGGACCAGTTTCAGGCGCCATGCCTCCTAACCTGAACTGTTTCGGGCGCGGGATTGGCTGTGCTAGAATGGACTGATATGAACGAATTTGCATTGCCCTTGTCAGTGCTGATCGCCCCTGTGGGGCCCCCTCTCGTTTTGACAATGGGCAGCATAGTACTCTGGATATTTGGTCGATTTGTACGCCCGATGGCGCGATGGCACTTCATTGGGAGTGCGACCGGCATCCTCAGTGCAATAGCCTTGCTCTTCTGGGGTGGGGCGGCAGCGCTGACGGTAGCACTGCGGATGCAACCCATATCCCCATCCTACAGTATTCCCTGGCAGCCCTTCTTTTCCAGTGGCGCCGATCTGTTATGGGTCAGCAACGGTTGGAACTGGTATGTTTCGTGCCTTGTCCTTCTGTTAGGGGGCGGCGGTTTGCTGTTCAGCGGCATGGCCGGCCAGAGCCGCGATCAGTCTACTGACGAGAACTGGCACGGCAGAGCGATGACTCTTGCCTTGTCACTTAATGCAATTGCGAGCGCACTGTTTTTTGTCAGCAGCGGAAATCTCCTTACCGTAACATTGATGTGGGTAGTGATGGATCTGTTTGTCATTGCCCGCAGTGCAGTCGTGCCGGAAGGCCCTGGCCCATCTCCCACGCGGCAGTTTCAGGGATTGAGCATGATGGGAGCCTTGTTGCTGCTGATCGGGCTGCTTCCGGCAGGCCAAAATGGACCGGCCGAGCTTCTGGCTGGCGGCCAACTGCCCCAGGAGACCGTGATTCTGATGCTGCTTGCCGGCGTCATTCGGGCCGGCGTTTACCCTTTGCATCTCTGGCTGTTACCGCAAAGAGGGGAACGCTTGTATATGCCGGACCGACTAATCGACCAGATGCCACCGGCGCTGTGCGGGCTTTGGCTATTGGGCTGGTCGAGCGGCCTGGCTGGTGAGGAGCTTCTTGCACGTCCTGAAATCGTGGCGCTTGCGTTGTTTGGTCTGCTCGGCTCGGCCATCGCTACATTCACGACGGCGACAAGGCAGGAGCACACGACGTTCGTTTTGATCACCGCAGTTGGTATAGCCGGCCTGACAAGTATACTGTCCGAAATTCGAGGCCCGGCTGCAGTTCTGTGGCCGACGACGACCTTCGCCTTAGGGGGGGGCCTGTGGCTTATCGGCGAACGAATCTGGCGCGCCTGGCATTGGCAGATCCCTATCAGTGTGGGTGTTCTGGCATTGGTAGGTGTCCCTTTTACACCCGGCTTTCTGACGCAGTCCGTAGTCGCTCAGCTGCTGATGGTGGGAAATTGCGCCGATGAAACCGGTCTATGCTGGAAATTGGGCACCCTGAAGTGGCCCCTGTTTGCGGCATATATTGTTACGCAGATGATTTACGTCTCATCCCTTTTGCGCAGTTGGGACAATGAGCCTGATGGCAGTTCCGTGACGGAACTGAGACCGGACGGCTGGATCATAGGCAGACTGTTGGTATATGTGGTTATTCTTGCGATCCCACTAGCGACTGCTGGTGTGTTTCCCGAGATGATGACCAACCTTGCCAATCTTCCGGATGCAATACCCCGCGGCGCAGGGAACCCCCCCAGTGCGGTTGCGAGTTGGCAGGTTTGGTTGACGCTTGTGGGCCCACTCACGTTGGGAATCGGGCTTGCCATCGCCCGCTCACAAGTCAGGGAGCTACTGAGCACCGGTGGGAATGGAGCCGGCGCGTTAGGGTCAGTCCGGTCGTGGTCGGGCCGAATTGCTCGTCTCGCGACCCTTGATTGGCTATCGGGCGTTACCAAGTGGGGCACCAGCAGGATGGGAAATGTGTGGGATGTTGGCCTGGAGATTGTCGAAGGAGCGGGCCATATGGGATGGGTCGTCGTCTTTGGAATCATTGGCTACCTATTGTTAAGTACCTAGTCGAAATCGTTGGCTGGCGAGCATGGTCCTGGAGAGGCATTTGTCCGAATTTGGCGATGGCCGCAAAATACAGATTGGCAAGCTGAGACATCAGTTTGGCATCAGTTTCCTGATTGAAATTCGCTGGAAAGCAGGACTGTTTTCCGTCCTGGAAACTCTGTGAGCAACACTTAACCGGTGGAACTGTTTGTGCGATCATATTTGGTTGGCGACCCGAGTTTGCGAAGTGTCTGAAATAAGAGAACAGAGATCATGGATGCATTGTGGGCTTCAGTCCCCGTACATGTAATTTTGGGGCTTGCCGCAAGTCTTCCTGTCATTTTGTGGGATTGGCGATTTGCCCTGCCTGGCCTACTGATTGTCCAATTGGGGACAAGCGGGTTGATTGGGGCAGTCTATGGACTGCCGGCGCCTTGGCCGGCGGTCCATTTGAGCGTACTGTTCTTAGCCTGTCTGATACTTCTGCTATCGATTTTACAGACAAGCAATGTCCAGGTCCATCATTCTGGCGAATTCAGTTCAATGCTCTTTCGCTTACTTGTCCTGGGAATAGCGGCTCTTATGGTTTGGATGGCAAGCGACAGTATTGAATTGCCTCTCCTCAGCGACGCTTCAAAGATGTTGTTTCTTTGGTTGGCGGCTGTGGCATTGCTTACGCTGGGCATGACCGAGACTGTACTTTTTGGAGGAATCGGTCTTATGTTGTGGTTGATTCCAGTTCAGGCATTTCTGTCTGTCCTGTTTCCTTTGCCAGCCGTGATCGTACTGCTAGGCATATTGCAGCTTCTGGTGGCTTTAGCGTGCAGCTATCTCATACTGGCCGAGGACGACGTACTGACATCGGTTGAAGTACCATCAACCGATCCCGATTTGGCGCCGGGGGTTCAGCGCCGTCAAAGCATTACCGCCGGCGCAAAGATCCTCTGGTATGGCATTGCCTATTGGTTTTTTTCCCAGGTCAGACGTCGCCAAAACAGGGCGACCCGCAACGGGAAAAGTATTACTAATGGGCGTTCAATTTGAACAACCGCTTGTTTGCGGGTTACGAATTGCGCCATTCTTATTGTGCAAAAACAGGCAGGACAAGCTCGTTCCAATTGTGTAACCCGTGCGAAAAGTCTTGGTGTCGGACGGGAATTACATTTGTTGCTTCAATGCAGGGTGGGCAGATGTCGAGGAAGCCACAGGTTTTCGGTCGGCAAACTGTGGTTAGTCGGCTGCCCGGCGGACGATCGAGGAATGCTCAAAGTGACGAATAGAGACTGAACGACTGCGTTCCATGATCCAACTTGCCCTTCCTTCCTTTCTGTTCAGCCTCCTACTACTGGCAGTGTTGTCCAGTTATATTTTACGCCGCTGGGAGCAGAGCGTCTCGCTCATCAATGGCGGGATGCTGATTCTCTTCGCAGTTCTTCTTTGGCGGCTTCCCTCAGACGCGCCTTCGCTTTCCATTCCATTCGTTCCCGTCACAATGGATCTTCGTGCAGGGATTTGGGAATACGGCTTCCGCTTCCAACTAACACAATCCAATGAACCGATAGTTGTGATAGTCCTCCTGTTGTTAGGAACAGGCATGCTGTTGACGGCGGTGGCAAGTCAGGGCAGGGTATTTCCTCCAACAATTCTACTGGTTGGCGCAGGATATATCGGGATGGCGCTGATGGTTGACGCCCCGCTTTCGCCGGTTTTTCTTGCTCCCGCTTCATTTGCGATATTGATGACGGTAAGCGTTTTCCCCATTCAGGTCGGCATCTCGGGGGAGGCGTTGGGTTCTTTGCGGGCGATTCTGCCACCGATTCTGGCGACTCCGTTTGTGTTGCTCGCTGCATGGAATATGGAACAGTTGCCTCTCAATCCACAGGACATACACCTTGCTGCTGGTGGGGCACAGCTTCTGGGGGTAGGGCTTCTTATTCTACTGGCGCCGGTGCCCTTCCACAGCGCCCAGCCACAATTAGGCGAGTCTTCCCCTCCGATTACGATGGCGCTGACGCTTCTGCTTTACCAGACCTTGGCGCTATATCTCTACTTTTTGGCAACTTCCAGTTACCCGATGCTCTTTGGCAGCACTGCCTTGAACGTATGGTTGACGTCAACAGCCACGATCACGTTGGTCTGGGGAGGTGTGGCCGCGGCAGCGGCAAGTCATCCAGGCCGTTTGTTGGGCTATGCGATGCTACACGACTGGGGCCTGATTCTCTTGCTTCTTGCTAGCTCCGACGAGCGCAGCCGGCCAATGGTCGTCTCACTCTTTGCGCTGCGCATATTGAGCACAATGAGCGCCGCCGCCGGATTGGCGCAAATGCGGCAGGCGGCAGGCAGCTTGGAGCCGGACAGTCTTCACGGGGTGGGAGCTCGATTGCCATGGAGCACGGCGGCATTTCTCTTGGGCAGTCTCGGACTGGCCGGGTTCCCGTTGACGGCGGGATTTTCCGGGCACTGGTCGGCAATACAGGCACTGGCAGAAGGCGACTGGCGCTTTGCTGCGATCGTGCTGATCGCCAGCGCCAGCGTAATCTTCGGTTTTGTGCGGATGGTAGGCATCTTTTTCGGCCGACTGGACAATCCACTCTTGCCCCGAGAACGACCGCTCGGTGTGGTCTTCTCTGTGATAGCGATACTCCTGGTCACGGCCATGGCAATCGTGCCGCAGTTGTTCGAAGGACCGATCTCCAGAGCTTTGCTGGCATTTGACTGACCAGAAACTGTCAGAATCTCCTCAACCGACATTTGATAGAGATTGATAGTCCACTCCTGGTAGGGTTAGATAGGCAGGGGTTGGACAGTTTTGTATCTTAAATCGCGTTTAGGCGTGCGTTTTAGTTGGGAGCGCTTCGCCCAAAGTCGCGGTACTTTACTCAGGAGACCCACCATCGGTTTCGATCCGGACGTTCGTTCGTCGAGACTCAAGGGCTTTTATAAGCTTAGTCTGGAGGCTAGGGTTGCTCTCATCGCCGACTGGGCGGAGCTGACCGGCGATGAGACGGCGTTGCTGGCTGACAGTATCGGCATAGAGCAGGCCGACATGATGATCGAGAATGTCGTCGGCCGGTTTGCGCTGCCGTTGGGACTTGGCGCCAACTTTCGAGTCAACGGGCGGGACTATCTGGTTCCGATGGCGGTAGAGGAACCATCAGTCGTGGCTGCTGTCAGCGCCGGGGCCCTGCTGGCGCGCGCGGGGGGCGGCTTCTCGACGGGCAGCACAGAGCCTGTGATGATCGCCCAGATTCAATTGCTCGACGTGGCCGACGCGGCCAAAGCGGAGAGCGCAATATTAGCCGCCAAGGAGCTGGTTCTGGCTGCCGCCGATACCAGCCCTACGTTATCGCGCCTGGGGGGCGGCCCGCAGGAGATTGAGGTGCGCCATCTACCTGACACACCGGCAGGTCCGATGCTGATTGTTCACTTGCTGATCGACTGCCGCGACGCCATGGGCGCGAACGCCGCCAACACTGCCGCTGAAGCCGCGGCGCCGCTGCTGGAGCGACTCAGTGGCGGCCGGGCCGGCCTGCGCATTCTTTCCAATCTCAGTGACAGGCGACGCGCTTGGGCGGAAGTCGAGATACCAGCCGAGGCGTTCGAAAGTAGTGCTTTTTCCGCCAGCGAGGTAATTAATGGGATCGCAGAGGCCAACGCGTTCGCGTGGGCGGACCCCTACCGAGCAACGACCCACAACAAGGGCATTCTCAACGGTGTGGACGCGGCGCTTCTGGCCACCGGAAACGATTGGCGAGCGGTGGAGGCCGGCGCCCACGCTTGGGCAGCACGCGATGGGCAGTATCGTGCGCTTACAGACTGGCATGTGCGCGGCCGCGCGGGTTCCGAGTCCTTGTACGGACGCCTGGAGTTGCCGCTTGCAGTTGGTACGGTGGGAGGGGCGACGCGGAGCCATCCGTCAGCCCGTGTCGCGTTGAAAATCCTGGGCCTGGACGCGCAGGGAGAGGCTTCTCTCAGAGGAGACAAGGGCGGTGTGCATCCCGATGGAGACGCAGGGCAGGGTAGACGAGATGCAAGAATTCTGAGTGAGATCGTCGCGGCGGTTGGTTTGGCTCAGAATCTGGCGGCGTTGCGCGCGTTGGCTACCACCGGTATCCAGCGGGGACATATGCGTCTTCATGCGCGTCAGATGGCAGTGGCGGCAGGCGCAGAGGGTGACGCGGTCGAGCAAATTGCCGGGCAGTTGGTGGCCGAAGGGAATATACGAGTGGAGCGGGCCAAGGAGCTACTGCGAGAGTGAAACAGCCGCCGCGTCGGGTCGAACGTGTTGAATTTGCATTTAAAGGGATTAATCAATGTTGAATCAACCAGTTAAACCAGTGGGGATTGTGGGATATGGCGCTTACGTCCCGCGTTACCGCTTGCCGGGAGCAGAAATTAGCCGGATCTGGAGCGGCGAGATTGGCACGGCAGGCCCAGAGTCCGGTCAGGTCGTCGAAACTCCATCGCAAGGAAAAGATAGTAGCCCTGTGAAGGAGAAGGCGGTGCCAGGGCTTGATGAGGACACAGCGACCATGAGCATAGAGGCGGCCCGCAATGCGCTTGCACGTTCGCAGGTCGATCCGCAACACATCGGTGCTGTGTGGGTCGGCAGCGAAAGTCATCCTTATGCGGTCAAGCCGACCGGTACAGTTGTAGCCGAGGCGATCGGCGCCACTCCCGCCACGATGGCGGGGGACTGGCAGTTTGCGTGCAAAGCGGGGACAGAGGCATTGCAGGCGGCAGTCGGGCTTGTTGGCAGCGGCATGGCCCCATATGCGATGGCGATCGGTATGGATACCGCGCAGAGCCGGCCGGGTGATGCGCTGGAATATACGGCTGGCGCGGGCGGTGCGGCGGTACTGGTGGGCGCCGCGGAGGAATCTTTAGCGGTCATTGAGCGAAGTTTGAGCTTTGTATCCGATACGACCGATTTCTGGCGACGGCCTGGAAGCCAGTACCCCAGCCATGCCGAGCGTTTCAGCGGAGACCCCGGCTATTTCGGTCACGTCATTCCGGCCGCCGAGCAGATGATGCAAGAGACGGGGTTGGCAAGGGGGGAGATCGACCATGTGGTTGTACACCAACCGAATGTCAAGTTCCCGGTGCGGGCGATGCGCGAGCTGGGATTCACGGAAAGTCAGTGGAAGAGCGGCTTGCTGGTCGAGGAGATTGGCAACACGTATGCAGGTTCCGCACTGGTTGGCCTTACCGCGATTCTGGACATAGCCCCTGCGGGGCAGCTTGTACTGGTCGTCAGTTACGGCAGCGGGGCCGGTTCTGACGCATTCCTACTGCGTACAACCGAGCGTGTTACTGACGCACAAGGTCGTGCTCCCCGAACCTGGGAGTACCTAAGTCGCCGCGTTGAGATTGACTATGCGCAATATGTGCGTTTAATGGGGAAACTGGCTACCAACTGAGAATTGACGTTGGAAGAGCGCGAACTGGACGAAACAGCTCTTAATTCCCTCTTCGTCTGTCAATATACATCGCATCCAACTCGCCTTGCGCTAGCGTTCTACTGATAGTGCCTTAAGGGCGCGTACCAGAGTGGTCCGCCAACCGCTTTCCTCGTCAATGGGAATATAGATTGCTTCACGACCAACATGGATTGCGTTGTTGGGCACAAACTCTCCTTCATCGGTTGTGTGACCCAACGCCATCCTCAATGAGTACTGCAGTTTGCGCCTGGAACCGTCTTCGATTTCCCCTTTGACTACGCCTGCAGAACCGATTGCACGCAGTGGAAACCCTTGCGGGATCCGAATGGCGATCTGATCGCGCCGGCGGCCGATGTTGAGTATTCCGGCTCTCAACGCCTCCATCTTTACTCGGATCTGGTAAAACAGATTCTCCATTTCAAGCGGGATGGAATTCGTCTCTGAGTCTTTGCCAAAACGGTCCTCAATTTCGCCGCGCATTTCTTCCAGTTCCTGTTGGGAATTCAGGCCGGCAATGCGGCGGTAGAGCTGCAGACGCAGTCCCTCTTCTTCAACGTAGGTTGCCGGAATTTCAGCGCGCAGGGGTAGGTCGAGTGTGACCGGAGGAGCGAGTGGATCTTCCCTAGTATTCGGGAGCAGCCCTTCATTCAGTTGCTGCCCCGGAGGGTGAGGTGCACGGTCGCCGTTACCGGAGGCCGGCTGCGCAACGCCGGCGCCATCTCCCATAGCCACGGCCAAGAGATCCCGTTTCTCCCGCAGCTCATTGACCGACTGGGTAAGGAGGCGGGTGTACAGATCGAAGCCGACACTGACGATCTGGCCGTGCTGCTTGGCACCCAGAAGTTCCCCAGCCCCCCGAATTTCCAGGTCACGCATGGCGATGCGAAACCCTGCGCCGAGCTCTTCGCTGCTTTCGATCAGAGCCTCCAGCCGGCGGCGGGCATCGAAGGTCAGTGTACTGTGCCGATCATGGAAGAGATAGCAGTAGCCCCTGACAGCGCCGCGACCGACACGGCCCCGTAGCTGATACAACTGGGCCAGACCGAAATGATCGGCACGATTGACAATCATCGTATTGGCGCGGCGAATATCAAGGCCATTTTCGACAATCGTTGTGCAGACAAGTACATCGATCTCGCCGTCGGCGAAGCGCATCATCGTATCTTCCAGTTCACGCTCGGCCATCTGACCATGCGCTATTGCAACAACAGCCTCCGGCACCTCGCGTTGCAGCCGTGTTGCAAGCGTCCGCAATCCCCGCACCCGGTTATGGACGAAGAACACCTGGCCGTTCCGCTCCAGTTCCCTTTGGACTGCTTGACGTACGAGCGTGTTGTCGAATTCTGCGAGAATTGTACGCACCGGAAGCCGCTCTCTTGGCGGCGTATTGATGGCGCTCATGTCGCGGACGCCGCTGAGACTCATGTGGAGGGTGCGAGGGATCGGTGTCGCGCTAAGCGTGAGCACATCCATCTGGGTCCGCATCTGCTTGAGACGCTCTTTGTGGCTGACGCCAAAGCGCTGTTCTTCGTCGATAACGAGCAAACCAAGCGACCCGAACTGTACATCTTTTGAGAGCAGACGGTGCGTGCCGATGACGATGTCAACGCTCCCATCGCGCATTTTCTGCAGAACCCGCTCCTGCTGGGCCGGTGTACGGAAGCGCGAAAGCATCTCCACCACTATGGGAAACTGGTTGAGGCGCTGGCTAAAGACACGGAAATGCTGTTGGGCAAGAACAGTAGTCGGCACGAGCACAGCTGCCTGTTTTGCGTCCATCACAGCCTTGAACGCGGCGCGAATGGCAACTTCAGTCTTGCCGTAGCCGACATCGCCGATAATGATTCGGTCCATAGGGCGGTCGCCTTCCATGTCACGTTTGACGTCGATGATTGCATCGATCTGGTCTGACGTTTCGCGGAAAGGAAAGGCCGCTTCCATCTCTTCCTGCCAGGGACCGTCCGGGCTGAAGGCGTAGCCAGGGATGACTTCCCTCTCTGCATAGAGTTTAAGCAGATCTTCGGCGATATCTTCAACTGCCTTTTTGGCACGCGCCTTTACCGTTTGCCAGTCGCTGGTACCGAGGCGAGTGACGCCGGGCGGGATCCCGGCATCCCCTGCTCCTACATACCGGCTCAGGCGGTCTGCCTGATGCACTGGCACATATAGTTTGTCACCTCTGGCATAATTCACCTGCAGATATTCCCGCTCGACACCTCCCACTTCCAGTCTGGTCAGGCCTTCGTAAACAGCTATGCCGTGCTCCATGTGAACGACATAATCGTTGGGGCTGACATCGGCAAAAAACAGTTCGGGCGCCACCGTGGACTGGGATCTTCGCCCTTGCTGACGGGGCTGTCTGGTCCAGCCGAACAGCTCGGAATCGGTGAACAGACGCAGGCCCGCAGGCTGGAGACCGTTACCATCGTCCTCCGGATCCGCGGGGCCATTCATGACAAACCCTTCCGGCAGAACGCCCTGCAAGAGCGAGATTCCGCTGCGAGGCGGCTTGTCCAGTTCTGGGATCAGGTTCGTAGGCACCTGGGCCTCGCGCAGTTCCTCTTGCAGCCGGGCAGTCTGTCTTGAGATGAGCAGGACGCGGTCGGAGGATTTTGCAAACTTGCGCATCTCCTGCAGAATGCGCTTGGTTTGGCCGGCAAAGTGTGGGCTGGGGACAAATAGGCGTGCCAGGGCGGAACTTTCGCTCTCTACTAGTTCACCCGGGAGACCGTTCGCGCCCAAAACAAGCGGATTGCAAGCGATGATTTGCGGCATGAGCGATTCCCAGCTGAAAAAGCTGGAGTGGAATTCGCCCGGAAGTTCATAGCCGCGTGTCAGTTCCAGATACGTGCGAGCGGCTTCTTCCTCGGAGGCTTTGAGACTGGCGGCCACCTGCTCGCCGTCGTCGATTGCCAACAGGCCGTTTTCGGGCAGGTGTTCCAGGAGCGAAGCCGGCCTGTTGTAGAAATAGGGCAGATACCACTCTATGCCGCGAAATGTACGTCCGGCGCCCAGATCTTCCAACTCCCGGGTAATCTCCTCGCGAATTGCGAGAACGAGGTTGGGTTCCCCCAGCAGAGTCGCGCGCAGACTGGCAGCGCGGGTGTTGCCGGTCTGGTGCGTCTCCGACTCCTCCTCGCTGCCAGACCCTTCCTCAAGGGTCTCCTGTGCCAGGGGAGAACCGGCCAGTTGATCGTGGACCGTAGAAGTGGGGGCATGTTCTGCGGCAACTGGCGGTGAAGCCCCTGTAGAAAGAGCGCCGCCGAGAGCTTCACTGCCCGGTCCGATCAGTACCCTTTGCAGCTGTCGTTCGCTGCGCTGCGTTGCCGGGTCAAAGGCACGCAGCGTTTCAACTTCGTCGCCGAAAAGGTCGATGCGGACCGGGTGGGACAGGTTCGGGGGCCAGATGTCGACGATGCCGCCGCGGCGGGCGAAAGTTCCCGGCTCCTCCACTACTTGCACAGGTTCGTAGCCGCTGTGCGCCCACCGCCCCGTCAACTCATCCAATTGAACGAAACTGCCGACGCGTAGAGGACGCAGGGCCATTCGAAACGCTCTTGCAGGCAACGTCTTCTGCATCATTGCCCGGGCCGAGGAGACAACAACCGTTGGCCGGCTGCTTTTCTGCTGCAGGGCGGCCAGCGCGGTCAGTCTGAGCTGGCGAGTACGGCCTGCCCAGGGGATGCGTTCAAATGGCAACGCGTCGGGCTCGGCATAGAGTGTCACCTGCGGCACACCATCGGCGGGAGGCAGGAACAGTTCAAGGCGCTCGACCCAGTTCTGGGCCTGCTCTGCAGTACCGGTGACTACCAGGACCGGGCCTTCTCTTTCGGTCGCGACAGTGGCAATAACGAAGGCGCGCGCGGCCGCGTATAGTTTTTGGGGCGCCGATGTGTGCCCTCTTACAAGCTCCTGAAAAGCTGGCAGAGTGCGGAGCAATGGCAGCAAACCGGAAAGATTCATTGTCCTCGATATATCACTGTCTGAATTGGGGACGCCGGCGCGAATATCACCAAGAGTGTAGGAGGCCTGTTCGTCCCTTGCATTGGTTGGCCGTTCAGGCCGATGCCGCGGTGGTTGTGTTAAACCGATTCATGGCCAAGTCGATTCCATTGAGCAGCCAACTCTCGACGGCGTCGGCAATGCGCGGTCGTAGAGATTCGAAGATGATTTCCTCGTCGACGCTGAAATTCTGCAAAACGTAGGCGGCCGAACTCATTGGCGTGTTTGGTCGACCTATACCGACGCGGGCCCGCGGAAACTGATCGGTTCCCAGCAGTCGGATGAGGGACTTCATGCCGTTATGTCCTCCGCTTCCGCCAAAAGGGCGCAAGCGCAGGTTGCCGCTGGGCAGGTCGAGTTCATCATAGATTACAAAGATGTCTTCCGGTTCTACTTTATAGAAATGGGCCATCGGCGCGACGGCGTTTCCGCTAAGATTCATGAATGTGAGCGGCCGCATCATCAATACCTTCTGGCTGGTTGCGTTTTCTCTTTGCAAACGCTTACTTTCGAGCGCTCTCGAGCGCGTGATCGTACCCACTCCGAATAGCGCGTTGAACTTGGCGCGAGAGAGCGAAATGCTATGGCGCTGGGCAAGGAGATCCAGCACCTGGAAGCCGATATTGTGTCGATTGCGCGCATATTGGGGCCCGGGATTACCCAAACCCACGATCATTTTCATGGTCAACTTCTTTGCCAGTTTCTTGTCTTACGACACACAAAGTGCGTTCAGTTCAGGAATACTGCCTCCTGTCAGAGCCTGCAAATAGTAATAAGCCCTCGGCCAGATTTCTGGTACACGACTCCCGTTAGGAATGAGAATGGATTGGGGACTGATTTGACCGAACTCCAGTAGTTCATTATCCAACATCTGATTTCGGCGGGCAAATGGAGGGGAGGACTACGCGGTCTGGCTACTTGTCAAGCACGATAGAAGGCTCCCATCCAAGTCAAGGAGGGCCTGGCCAATGGGCAGGGAAGACGCATCTTAATTCGGACGCCAATATAGCCGACGAAGGGCGCCCACAAGGGGGGGAGGGCACCCACAAGGGGTGCCCCTACCTTCTTTTTCCGGCCAAGAAACCGGCCTCCAGTCGCCAAAGACGTAGAGAATTTGCGATAGCGCACTACAAACTGCACAGTTCCAGGCGTTATGCCCTGAGAAGGGCGCCCACAAGGGGCGCCGCTACCCGATTCATGCAGCCTCACGTGGTTTTGTCCCAATTTGATGCAATTGCCCTGGGCCAATGGGCTAAAACTGCAATTGTCCTGTCAGGAAGCCTCTGGTCTGGCCGGGTTGCAGTCCCCCGTCTGCAGCATAGCGGTTCTCCCATAACGATCGGATTGTCAATTCGCCCAACTCATCCTCAGTCAGTCAGGCGACATCCGGATCGTATTTCGCGAGCGTCGAGTTGTACGCTGGCAGAGAGGATGGCAGCAATTTCAAGAACGAGAAATTGGCTGTTTCGGCCCAGTTTGCCCTGAAATTCTTGCACGCATACCTGCCCTGTTTCAGGCATACGCCCATTGCAGTTCGGGGCAAGGCCTGGAGCCGCGAGGTGCGCTCCTGACCTTCGGGTTGCCGTTCTAGCGCGTATTGGGTCAGACGGGCACTCTCGTGCCGAACAAAGCCACAGTTTGGGTCCTCAACCTGCACACGTTTTACCCATCCGCTGGGTGTCTTCCCGGCGACTCCCAAAAGACCGATCCTGTGTGAATTGAACACTGCCAATCGGATGACGGATTAAGGGACGTCGCAGGTAGGCAGATTGAGGCTTTGCAGGTGAGCGGTCACAGCCCCAGTCAGGCCAGAAAAACTGTAGCCTCCAGGCAGACATAGTTGCTGATTGGCTGAAAGGTCCAGGCTCGTCAATTTGGTGAGAGCGCTCAGATCCGGCATAGGTCCGGCCAACTGGTTGGAGCCGAGAGTCAAGCTTGTCAGGTTTGTAAGTTCACTCAAGTCTGGAATCGATCCTGTCAGCTGGTTGGAGCCAAGGTCCAGATTTGTCAGCTTGGTGAGCGAGCTCAGGTCCGGGATTGACCCGGTCAACTGGTTGGAGCCGAGGGACAGGCTCGTCAAATCTGTGAGCGCGCTCAGATCCGGGATTGACCCGGTCAACAGGTTGGTGTCGAGGGACAGTGTCGTCAGTTCGGTGAGTTTGCTCAGTTCCCTGATGGACCCGGTCAACTGATTCCGACTGAGGTCCAGCCACGTCAGGTTAGTGAGGGCGCTCAGATGCAGAGTCGACCCAGTCAACTGATTGTCATTGAGGGAAAGCCATTTCAGTCTGGTGAGGTTGCTCAGATCACCGATTGACCCGGTCAACTGATTGTGACTGAGGTCCAGCCACGTCAGTTCACTGAGGGCGCCCAGCTCGGGAAATGACCCAGTAAAATTGTTGGAGCCCAGGTACAACTCTTTCAGGTTGGTGAGAATACTCAGATCCGGAATTGATCCACTCAATTGATTGTCTGTTAAGTACAGTTCGGTAAGGTTGGTAAGGGCGCCAAGATCGGGAAGTGGGCCTGTCAACTGGTTCGAACCGAGCGACAGGCTCGAAAGGTTGGTGAGGGCGCTCAAATCCGGGAATGAGCCCGTCAACAGGTTTGAACCGAGCGACAGGGTCTCGAGGTTTGTGAGGGTACTAAGGCCCTGGATTGTCCCCGTCAACTGATTGGAGCCAAGATCCAGGCTGGTGAGGTTAGCGAGGGCGCTCAGATTCGGAATCGGCCCGGTCAACTGGTTGCTTGTAAGGAATAGCTCCTCCAGGTTTGTAAGGGCCCCCAAATCCGGGATTGACCCGGTCAACTGGTTGGAGCTGAGCGACAGTGTCTCAAGGTTGGTAAGGGCGCTCAGATCTGGGAGTGATCCACTCAACCCGTTGCTAGCAAGTATCAGTTCCACCACGCGTCCATTTTCGTCAGTGGTGACGCCGTACCAGGCGGCGATCGAAGCGTCGGTCATCCAATTGTCGCTGTGCGTCCAGCCGGCGCCGTCCGTCGCATTGTAGAGTGCGAACAATGCGGCCCTCTCCTGAAGATCGTCCGGAATTACAGCGGACTCGGGTACGGTTACTTCTACCTGATGGGACCATGTGCCGGGTTCGCCGTCGGTGTCTACTGCGGCGATGATGTAGAAGTAGGTCTTCCCGGCCGTCCGGTCATCATGGGTGTAGGACGTACCGGTCAAACTTCCATCATCTATGCGCTCCCAGCCTGGGGCGCCGTCCCACCACGCCCTCAGATCGTAACTTACAGCGTCGTTGACGGACGCCCAGTTGAGCTCGACCGTTGTCGTAACTGGGGATACGGCGGTCAGCAGCGGCGCGGCCAGAGATGCCGACGACCCGTGTACGGTTTCGGACACTTCCACAGACCACTCACCACCCACTTCGTTTGCATCCACCGCGGCGATGATGTAGTAGAAGGTTTTCCCTGGGGTCAGTTCATCATGGGTGTATGAGGTACTTGTCGAGCTACCGGTATAGATGGGTTGCCAACTCGTGGCGCCTTCCCACCACGCCATTAGCTCGTAACTGACAGCGCCGGCGACCAAGGTCCAATTGAGCTCGACCGTTGTCGTCACAGTGGATGCCGCGGTCAGCACCGGCGCGGCCAGAGATGCCGACGACCCAGGTACGGTCTCCGACACATGCTCCGACCACTCACCACGTACTCCGTTTGCATCGACCGCGGCGACGATATAGTGGTACGTTCTCCCTGGGGTCAGTTCTTCATGGATGTATGAATTAACGGTCGAGCTACCGGTATGGATGGGTTGCCAGCTTATGGCGCCTTCCCACCACGCCATTAGCTCGTAACTGTCAGCGCCGGTGACCGTGACCCAATTGAGCTCGATTTGGGTGGCACCCGTGGATGCGGCATTCAGGGTCGGCGCGCCCGTTGTCGCCTCGGCCTCGGTCTGCAATGACGGAATCCGCAGAATGAGAAAGGATAGAAGAACCAGCATCGCTAGTACGGTTGCAAAAATGTAGATTCGCGAGGATTTCTTTTTCTGTATGCCTGACATGAATCTTAGGGAGAACCTTTCTGAATCCTTCAGATCGAGTCTCTGAGTCTACGTCGGCGGAGGTTGTTTTTCGGCACGAGCGCACTCTCGCCGAAGACCTGCACTTCTCGGGAATGCATTGCACCAAGCAAAGCGGGTGGCGTGCCGACGAAGCTTGTTATCGAACGAAGTTCCTTCTCTTACAACTTTGAAAAGGGGCAGAAGGCCGAACTGTAGTATGCCCAACCCTTGCGGCAGCCAGAAATTCCCTCCAACGTAGACCGAAAGCCGCCGATCCAGCGACCAGAATCTGACTCCAACCGCCAAACAAGGCTCACGACAATGAAGTGTTGCATTGGAGCGGGGCCGGCCTTGTGATACTCCAACCGACCGTGATCGGATGCATTGTTC
The DNA here is from genome assembly GCA_965221345.1 of Caldilineaceae bacterium. GTDB lineage: Bacteria > Chloroflexota > Anaerolineae > Caldilineales > Caldilineaceae > Bin5. The sequence continues at coordinate 2,120,913 of CBDCSD010000001.1, read as the reverse complement.
AGAACTTCCGCCCCGTCCAAACGTCTCTTGAAATATTCAGCGGAGGCATGTGCAATTGACTCGAGCTAGCTTACCCTGTCTCGGCAACTGGCTTGCAGGACTACGACGACCTTCGACAATTGCAATGGCGATGGCTAAGGTTTGGTCAGTGACTGGGCACACAACTTGGTTGGCGGCGCCTTCCGGGTCCCAAGGCAGAGATAGGTTCACGACGCTGTCGCATTCGCTTGTTTCCTGTAATGAACGCATAGACGGGAAGCGGATCCTATTTCGCAAATCGCTGGGTAACGACGCGCACGTTCATATAGCTCAGATTTTTGGGTCGCCTTTTCAGTATAGCTGTACGCTAGTCCTACAGCTTTCACGTGATAGGTGTAAACAATCTTGCGTAGTGAAAAATGGCCGACCACGCTTACTGCGCGCGCTCGGCCGAATTTGCTCTGTTTTGGAGTCAACCTCGCGATTGTAGCCAAACTTACTCGCTCTTAGAATTCACCCACTCCAGAAGACGTTTGGCGGCAATGACTGCTGCCAACAGAAGAAATAGTCCTGCGCTCCAGCGCACTCCGGTAAAGAAGCGCCCCCGCAGTCTATCCAAAGACAACGATTCGCCCAAGTCTCCCAGAATGCTTGGCTGCTGGACGATGGTGTCCTGGCCGGGCGTAGAGGCCTGGCCTCCGTCTGCGCTTCCGCTGCTATCCTGGCTGGGCGGCAATGGCGTTGAAGTCGGTTCGTCGGTGGACCCCTCGATGTTCGGTTGATCGACCTGGACTGCAACGGCGGTAGGTTGCGGATAAGGAGTCGGGGTGTCAATGGGGATCGGCGTGGGAGTGGGCGCGTCAGGCGTGGGCGTAACAGGATCCCGCCCAACGCTGATGTTGGGTACGAAAAACTCACCGTAGTTTCCATCCGGCCGCACAACCCGCAGGCGCAGGGTATATGTGCCAGGGTGAAGGACCTCGGTACGCCATACACCTAATTGTCCATTGATTACCTGACGGGTTTCGCCGGCAAAATAGGAGTAGGCCTCTTCTCCGCGTGATTCCTGCTTAAAGGAGAGTTCATATCGGGCAAATTGAGCACCGGTTGCCGTTCCAATAATGGGAACGGGACCGCTGACACTGCTGCCTGGCGCTGGGGAGGTGATTCCCGATTGGCCCGCTTGCTCGCTTCGCGCCAGTATTCTGTCCAGTCGAAGGTCCGGCTCCTGGTCCAGGAAGTTTTTAACGCCAACCTGAGCAACGGCAGCATTTGAGGTGCCTGCCACAAGAGCCAGCCCAGTCAGGACCAGGAAAAGAATACACAAGAGGTTGAGTGCCGCTGTTCGTACTAAACGTCTGTACCTTTTGCGACTATAGTTGGGAAAATCGATCATGAAAAACGTGGTCCTTGTGGGCGATCCCAGCAGGCTTTTGCAGCTATATGGCCGCCTCGTTTTGTATCGTGCGGTGACGATTCCTCATCAAATATTGAGACAAGGAGTTCCTATACGGTCTGCATTCCGGGATCGCGGATGTTTCGCCCGCACCGCCGCTATTCCCCAACTCCTGGTCTCATTGGGGATTTACACCAGAACTGTACGGTCGTGATTATTGCCAATTCCGAATAAATCGAATAATGTCACCAACTTCCTCGTCTGTCAGATCCAATTGACCGCCAAGTGGCGGCATGGCGATTCCCGTGCGATTGTCCGGCGCATCGGCCGCACGTCCATCTCGGATGAGGGCCACAAGCTCACTATCCGTCTGCCCGGCAACGAATGGCGAGTTTGACAGCACGGTTCCCAGCCCGTCTATTCCCTCGCCATACTCCCCGTGGCAAGAGGCGCAGCCTTGCACATAAAGGACTGCCCCGTTTTCCAGGCTCGTCGGCGTGGCGGTCGGCGTAGGAGTCGCGGTCGAACCCGCAAACAGTTCCAGAAATGGCAATTCTGAAACGACGGGAAGCTCCACTATCGGCAGAGTTATCTGAATCTTTCCGGCACGGGCGGCCCCGGCCACGTACAATCCTATCGCGACAATAACGATTATGGGGACAGGCCAGCGCGGCCACAGGTATGGAAAGACCTTGTTGGCGTTTCCCGCTTCGGCGGCGATGACCACAAGCATGCCTGTTGTTATGGTCATAAAACCGAGCATAGCCAGAAGCGGAATCGTAATGAATCCGAACCAGTCAATCCAGACAGTTGTGCACGTTACCCCGACACCACAGGACGACGGCGCGCCAAAAAACTGCGTTTTCTGCAACAGGAAGTGATAGACGGCGACACCCTGCCCCAGCAGAGAAAAGGGTAATACAAGATGGGGAAGATGGTTGTCCCGGCGCAATATCCCCAAGGCAAGAAGGCCCGCGAGGGGATACATCAGGATGCGCTGGTACCAACATAGTGTACAGGGCGTAAAGCCGCTCACCTCGCTGAAGTAGAGGCTGCCCATCGTTGCAGCCAACGCAGCTATCAGCGATCCGAAAAGGCCGAGCCGAGACCAAGTGGATGAACTGTTCATCGGAATGTGTTTCGCTTCGTTATTGACCTGACGACAGCCGGTCTTCAATCGCCCCTGAAACGGCCTCGTAGTCAAGAGGGTTGTCGACGCTGATGCCGTTAACCAGGACGGTAGGAGTGCTGTTGTGCCCAGCTGCGCGGGCGGCTTGTGAACTCTCGGATACAGTCGAGAGGTGTGTTTGGTTAGTGAGACAAGAGGTAAACGAGCCTTCGTCGAGTTCCAGTTCCACGGCGTAGTCGATTAGCCGCTCCATGAAGAATGCGTTTGCGCCTGAGGACGTTGCCTGGAAGACACGATCATGGTAACTCCAGAACAACCCCTGGTCGGCGGCACATTCAGCGGCCTGAGCAGCGAGGGACGCGCCTGGCTCGTGTTGTTGCAAAGGGAGGTGATGGAACTCCAGCTTCACTTTGCCGGCGGAGATATAGTTTTCAACAAGGCCAGGCTTAACTCGCTGATTGAAAGCAGCACAAGCCGGGCAGCGGAAATCTTCCCACGCTTGTACGGTGACCGGCGCATTTGGATCGCCCAAGATGTTGCGATTCTGCCATTCGGCGGGAATGCCGGAATAGACGGGCGATTCGTTTGATGACTGCTGATTATTTGCCGCCATTGCCAGGACAACTGCAATCAGGCCTGCCAACAAAACGGCCCCGCCGACCAGATATAGGACCAACGGTTGCTGCCACTTACCCTTGGTAGGTGGGTTGTTGGCAATTCGGCTCTTTGTTTTTTCCATTTTCTCTACGCGCCTACCGAGTCGAATGGGACGGTTGCCGCCACCTGCCGCCATGGAGCCCCTCGCTTCCGGTTCAGGCTGTCTCTTTCTGCGATCAAACTCTGGTAATGGAATATAGCACCGATTCCCGTCGTTCACAAAACTGCCACAGATTTTTCGAGAAGGCGGCGGGCCTTACTTTCGCTGTGGATGCAATCAGAGTAAGCTAGCTATGGCAGAGGCCGGGCAGGCCGCTTGGGCGCGATTAAACTAAGTGTCCCCTCTCCCGATTCGGTAGCTCTTCAAGTATCGCAGTTACGGGGGCGCCAGCATCGGGCAACTGTTCATGGACATTGCCAGTTCGGACCTGGGCTGGCTTTCCCGGGCGGGAGGATTCGGACCCGATGCCCGCCTGCAGGCAGCTTTCGTCTAAGGGAGGGTTCTTGCAGATGACTGACAGAAGACCACGCGCTCGCACGGCCGCCGGGGGCGAGACACTCAAGGGAAGGGTTGCGGTAGTCACCGGCGCAAGCCGAGGCATAGGCGCTGCGATTGCCGCGGCACTTGCCGCGGAAGGCTGCCGGCTGGCCCTGGCGGCGCGTAGCGCAGACCGGCTCGAGAAAGTGGCTGAGGATCTGCGGATGCGTTATAGCGTCGAAGTCTTGAGCGTGCCCACCGATATCAGCGAAGAAAGCCAGGCGCGCAAACTGATCGAGACGGCGGCGGCCCATTTCGGTGGAGTGAACATTCTGATAAACAACGCAGGAATGGGCATATACGGCGCGGTAGACGAACTGCATCTGGACGATCTGCGGCATGTCTTTGAGGTCAACTTTTTCGGCCCATTGGCCGCATTGCAGGCGGCAGTTCAGGTGATGCGGCGACAAGGAGGGGGCACGATAGTCAACGTCAGCAGTATAGTTGGAAAATTTCCTCAGCCACTGGGGGGCGGTTATACGGCAACGAAATATGCGCTCCAAGGGGCGAGCGGCGCGGCCCGCGCAGAGTTGAAGCGAGACAACGTCGATCTCATTCTCGTCTGCCCCGGGCTGACGGAGACCGAGTTTTCGCAGCACAGCCGAATCAGTGTTCGCGGCGCCGAGCACCGGCAAGGAGAGCGACACTCACTGGGGCGGGGTGTCGAGCCAGATAGGGTTGGCCGCCGCACTGTCGAGGCGATCAAACGGGGCGAACGCGTGGTATATATCACCCTGTTTGATCGTCTTCTAGTCCTAGTTGCTACGCTCTTACCCGGCTTATTCCAGTGGGCGCTGATTTATGTGACCCGGTACCGGCGAAAGCAGTTCGAAGAGGGTGGCTCCCCCGGCGAATGACAATATCGGTTAGAGCGAGCCGAATCGGTTATAGAGAGCCGAAAACAGGTCGTTCCCCGACCTTCGCCACCCTGTCAAACTTGCCGAAACAGCACCCACATGGGCCTTTGGCCCACGTCATACACGCCCAGCGGAGCCAGCGAGCCGCTGTCGGGGTCGATCGCGTATGTGGCCGCTCTGCCGGTCCCTTGGCCAGCGGCGAGGAGATAGCGTCCACTGGGGTCGATATTGAATACCCTGGGTACTGCCTCGGTAGGCTGCCATCCTCGCCGGGAGAGCGTGCCGTTTTCCGTGTCGATGGCGAAGACAGCGATGCTGTCGTGGCCCCGATTGGAGACGTATAGCGTGTGCCCGGCAGGGTGCAGGTGGATCTGAGCACAGGTGTTGGCGCCATTGAAATCAGCGGGCAGTGACGAGATTGTCTGGAAGGGGCGCAAAGTGCGGCCCTCCCGTTCAGTTTGCGTCTTAGCGTTGGCGGGGCCGTCGAAATGGTAGGCGGTGACGCTGGACCCTTCTTCATTGGATGTATAAACGAAGCGCTGATCCTGTGAGTAAACGAAGTGTCGGGGTCCATCTCCTTCGCCGGCGACGTGGCGGGGGGCAGCCGGATTTGGGGTCAGCCGACCTGTGCGCTCGTCGAACAGGAACTGGAAAACGCAGTTGGCTTCGAGAGGGTGGGGCACGAGAGCGTAGCGGTTCGATGCATCGGTTTCAATGCAGTGGGCGCGGGCCGCAGTGGGAACAGAACATACCTCAGAGGCGATTGAACCGTTGGATTCAAGTCCGTGGACAGTCACCTTGCCTGCGCGGTGGTAGGCGGCTAGCAGATAGCCGCCGGTCTTGTCCGGGGCGACGTAGCAGGCATCGGCGTCGAGCTGCCGCTTGTTCAGCAGCCGCAACGCGCCGGCATCCTCGAAGCGGAATGCCGCAAGCTCGCGGCTGGCGCGCAGGGAGCAGTACAATGTCTGCTCGTTTGGGGCGCTCGCCAGCGCGGAAGGACCTCCGGGCACGGGGACATCCTGGCGGTGCGTCAGCAAGCCGTCATTATCCATTTCATAGGCCCGAATGAGATCGTCGCCAGACAGGGAAATGTAAGCGATTGTGGTCATGAGTTGCTCCTTGGCAATAGAAGTGTAGCGCAGGGAAGAGGCTTTGAAATCACGGATTGACATAGTACCGCAAGTTTCGCCAGTGTGAGAAGAACGACTTCTACGTTGCATCGCCCCTTTCTCATTCTTCTTTTGTCTTCATCTCTCCCTTGGCTTGTGGGAATGCGGCGACTGATGTAATGTTGGCGGAATTGACTCCGGATCGACTTTTCTGAAGAGGCAACTAAACGATGACGAAGAAAGTCTGGATGGAATGGTCACTCTCGCCCACTCTTATGTCTCGTCTCACGGAGTTGGGGGAGGTCGTCAGCGACGGTGATATGGCGCAACTTCACGGTTCTGCCGTCATTACCGGGATTCGCCGCTACTACGACGGCGAATTCATGGATCGCGTGGGGCCAAACTTGAAAATGATTGCCAAGCCTGGCATTGGCGTCGACAATATCGACCTCGATGCGGCGACGACGCGTGGAATTCTTGTCTGCAACACTCCTGACGCGCCGTCTGAATCTACTGCAGAACACGCCGTCGCGCTGCTGATGGCGGTCGCCAAACGTGTGATGGTTGGAGATATGCATTTGCGGGGCGCGGCGGATTTTGGACGGGATGATATGCGGGGCACGGAGTTGCTTGGCAGCAAGTTGGGCATCGTCGGCTATGGACGTATCGGCCGGCGGGTGGCAGAGATGTGTGCACTGGGAATCAGGATGCAAGTGACGATATATGATCCGTTATTGGCCAGCGATGTTGCGCTTCCCGCCGGCGTTTCGAGGATGGACGATGTTGATGCGATGTTTTCGGAGAACCAGTTCGTAACTCTGCACACGCCGCTCCTGCCGGCGACTCACCATCTGGCCAACGAAAGACGTTTGCGGCTGATGAAGCCGGGCAGCTATCTGATAAACGCTTCGCGCGGGGGTGTGGTGGACGAGGGGGCGTTGATCAAAGTGCTGCAGGAGGGTCATTTGGCGGGTGCCGGGCTGGATGTTTTCGATCCGGAGCCGCCGTTAGCGGACAACCCCTTGTTGAAGATGAACAATGTTGTCCTTACACCCCATATCGCCTCCAACACAGATGCGGGCATGGCTGCCATGCAGGCCGGCACGGTTGAAAATATTGTGAACGTTTTGAAGGGCGAGCGGCCGACCTGGGTTGCCAATCCGGAGGCGTGGCCAGGCCGGATGGAGCAGGACACGGCCTGATACGGCCAGGGCGGGGACGGAAACCTGCGAACCGCCTCACTTCCCCACGTCAACCGATTTGGGAAGGCTAGCAATTCTCACCAGCGGATGTGGCTTTGAACGGGTCCGGTATGTTGGTCGGAGCGTTCGGCGATCGGCCAGCCGCGCCACTCCTTGGCAACCGCGATCAGCCCTTCCACAGCTGCCTCGAAGATGACTTTTCCCTTTTGCGGGGTGGCAAGAGTCGGATCTCCGTGTACACCCAGCTGGGTCCAACGGCCCCAAAAATCATTAAATCGAACGGGATTAGTATAGACACTGTCTGAGCTGACATACTGGCCGCGCACATCATCGTCAGCTTCGGCTTTGTCCATCTGCACGCGTTCGGGCGCCAAGTGGAGGTAGAGCGAGGTCTCGAACTCGTCGGCGTGAGCCATTACCTCCGTCTCTTTGACACGATTGAATGCGTCCATGGCCAGCCCGAAGTACCCCAATGCGCCGCATAAAGAGTCGGTCTCCAGTACGGTCTTGCGGGCGACAAGATCGATCAGAGGCGTGTTGGAACCGTGCCCGTTTACCAGCAGAATCTTTTCGAAGCCATGGTAGGCGACACTCTTTGTGATGTTCAGGCAAAAGGCGATGAAGACATCGGGCTCGATGTGAATTGTGCCCGGAAAGTCGATATGGTGGAGATTCAGTCCGTAGGAGATAGGAGGCAGCACCAAGATCGACTCCGGCGCGCGGCGGCCCGCCTCCAGACAGACCGATTCACACAGGAAAACGTCTACGTCCAATGGCAGATGGCGGCCATGCTGCTCGGTCGAAGCAACCGGCAGCAGCACGACCTTTTGCGCGGCGATGGCTTCGTTCATCTCCGCCCAGGTCAGGCGGTTGTAGCGGTGTTCAGAGAGTGGATCCATAGGTATGTTCGCTCAATTTTGTGTGCGCCTGGTCGTCTCAGAATCTGGGAACAGCGCTTTGAACAGCTTTTCAGAGGTTTCGGCAAGCCGATGCGAAGGACGTTGTTACTTGCGCCGGGTGACCGCAAATAGAATAGAGGGCGGCATCAACGGTAGGCTTCGGCCTCGTCTTGTGGTTCGAAGCCTACGACTTCGCGGGGGTGGGAAATGTCGCGGTAGCCCCACTTATTCCTGGAGAGGGCAAAGAAAATGTCAAATTTCAGTTCGGACTGGGCTTCAATGCAGCACTCTACCATCCGACTGATATCTCTTTGGCTGCACCAGACGGAGAACTGGCGGGAATCGGTCGGGCGGTCTACGGCGTTGACAAGCCCGATTCGCAAACAGATTATCGATAGATCAGAACTGTCTGTGACCTGCCAGGCCAGGGCTTCGCCCCACACCTTGGTCGCCCCGTAAACACCGGTCGGGCGAACGGGCGTCTCGTGCGTAATCATCGGCCACGGGTGTGTGACTTTATCATATTCGCCATTGACCAACGCCCGGTAAGGTTGCACCTGCTCCCAGCCGGAGATAGTCGAGCCACTGCTGGCGTAAATCACTCTGGAAACACCGGCTTGGCGGGCCGCTTCGAAGACGTTGTAAACGCCGATCAGATTTGGGTCGCGTACTCGTTCCCAGGGATCACGGCCGCGCGCCGAAGCGGCAAGATGAACGACAGTATGCTGACCTTCGAAAGCGGGTCGAATGGAGTCGAAGTCGGCGATGTCTGCCTGCACAGTCGCAACGCCGGGTACGCGGCTGCGGTTGAGAGCGGTCAGGTGGTAGCGGCCCTCTAGTCGCTTGCGGACCGCCCCGCCGATCAGGCCGCTCATGCCGGTCACCAGAATACGTTCTGTCATTGGTTAGCTCCTGGCGAAAATGGGCGTCGGAGGGGCGCGGCAAAGTGGTTACGCGATTTCTGGACCGCCCCTTGCCGCTGGCGAGAGCAAGAAATAGAACCGTTAGTGGCGTGTTCAATTCTCGCTACTGGCACAATCTACCCTTGGGTCAGGAGGATGCGACCACAGGAGGGGCAACTTAGCAGTTCATCGCTATAACGAATGTTGTTGAGGATGCCAACGGCGACTTGCGTGTGGCAGGCTCCACACATTTCGTCTTCGAGCTGGGCGACGGCCACGCCGTTTTTGCGGCGGCGCAGATGTTCGTACAGTTCAAGATTTTCGGAGGAGAGCGCCTCAGCTACCTGTTCGCGCGCCCTCTTGAGATAGACATACTCTTTCTTACGTTTATCAATCTCTGTTTCTATGGCGGTCTTTCGGTTGGTCCATTTCTCTTCAACTTCGACAAGAGTTGCCTGCTTTTCTTCCAAAGTTACCTGAAGCGAGTCGACCATGACCAAGCGATCCACGCTCTTATTCTCGAGGTCAGTCCGGTGGCCCTTCATGGCGTCAATACTGGCTTGCAGGTTTTCCAGTTCCTTCGGGTTGTGTAGTTCGCCACTCATCAAATTTTTTTCCGACTCACGTATTTTGTCGGTCTGTGAACGTGATTCCAGCTCCAGGTCCTGCTGTTCGGTGCGCGTGTTCTGCAGGTTCTGATCGATCGAATCGACTTCCTCGCGGAGCGCGTCCAGTTCTGTCGAACCTTCCACAGCTTTAGTCAGGAGGAGAAGCCGGCTGCGAACTTTTCCATACAGTGAATCAATTTCGTGCATCTTGAGCAATGCAGCTTTAGCATTCACATCTATCCCCAGTACGGTTACAGTTTTCACAGGTGCGCCGCCGACTGTGTGCAGGAAAGCTGACCAGATTCGCGCCGAAAAAAGCAAGAGCCCGGCCTGGATGTCGACAGTCGAGACGACCCCGCCGGCACAAGTTTGCAGGCTCATTCAGTGCATCAATCTGGGGGCGCGACCGTGAATAAAATGACTCTTTGAAAATACTTGCCGTTTGGCGGTTTCTCTTCGTTTGGCGTGCCACATGAACAAAAGAAGAGGCATTCCTGCTGCCGCGGGCTTTCCGCCTCACGTTATCATAACATTCCTTTAGCTGATGAAGCAAAAGGCTTTTCGGCAGGGCAAACGCATCTTAATTCGGACGCCAAAATAGCCGACGAAGGGCGCCCACAAGGGGCGCCCCTACCCGATTCAGGCAGCCTCACGTGGTTTTGTCCCAATTTGATGCAATTGCCCTGGACTTCTTGGGAAGGGTCGCGATATGCAGTTTTGTTGCGTTACCCGCCCCTGCCGGGCAGTTGCCCTTGGCCCAATGGCCTGCTAACCGGTATGGCTCCCTATCCAACGCCAACCCGACCGCTGGGGAAACAAGGAACAAGTGACTATGTTGCTGACCTTCACACGAGGCTTGTCCGGCCTGGCTTCTCTTTAGTTCCTTGCTACCAAAACGATGGCGGCCGGCCAATCAGAATTGTGAAGGACAGCAAGATTACTCCGGTGGGCGGCAGTAGTGCGCCCGTTTGTTCAACTTCTCATGTCGAGACGATTCCTGCAATACGTCCCGGAATTCCAAGTTAGCTCCATTGGTCAAGCACGGCGGGTTTCGGGTTAGAGATGGTGGATGGTCACAAGCCAGGAGCACTTACTCGTGCCCTGGGAGGCGCTCTCGTGCCGATAAGGAGTTGCAATTCTTGCCAATATCCGCAAGAATAGAGATGCAGGAAGTGGGCCGTGAAATTGGGTGGCTTTAATTGGTCGCATCTTGCCCGCAGCGCTAAAGGAGAGATCGCGCTCATGTCGAGGTTCAGATCTTCGCCAGGTGGAGGAGGCCAGAGTTTTGTCGAGTACGCGTTGTTGCTGATCCTGGTGTCGATAGTTCTATTGTCGATCTTGTTGATTTTGGGTAACGACCTGCGGACGTTAATCAACGACATACTCCAGCGCTGGTTCCCCGCAACGGAAGAGGCTTTGCGGGCTTTGTTCTACATGTAGGTTTGGATTGCCCCACTTTTCGGCTGCGGCAGAATGCCATTTTCAATAGAACAGCTTGAAGAATTGCTTCAAACCGTCAGTGCCTATTTGCTCGATCTGGTCTTTCCTCCCCGTTGCGTGAGTTGCCAGCGAAACGGTCAGTGGTTCTGTGACGCCTGCGCGCAGCAGGTGCAGGCTGCCAGATTGCCGCAAGCCTGCCTCCTTTGCGGTTGCGAGCTAACCGGAGATCAGGCAGGGCTAGGGTCGCCGTGCCCACGCTGCCAGGATCCCATGGGGCTGGTCAGCGTAGCGGCGTTGCACACGGGCCCTCTGCAGCAGGCAATCCACGCTCTCAAATACGAGGGGCGGGTGGAGCTGGCGCCAAGTCTGTCCCGCTATCTTCACGCAGTGACTATGGAAGCACCCTGGCTTGGCATCCTGGGTGGCGTGGACGGAATTGTGCCGGTACCTTTGCACAAGGATCGGCTGCGCGAAAGAGGCTTCAATCAGGCCGGGCTGTTAGCGGCCGGCTTCGCAGTGGATGCCGATACACCCGTTTTGGACAATGCTATTGTGCGCGACCAGGCTACCCGTTCCCAGGTAGGTCTGTCACGAGAGGAACGCGCAGTTAACGTAGTAGGCAAATTCAGAGCGAATCCCGAGCTAGTGAATGGCAAGTCGTTGTTGCTGGTCGACGACGTTATTACTACGGGCGCGACTATGCGTGAATGCGCTGCGGCCTTGCGCGAGGCTGGGGCGGGCGCAGTGTTTGGGCTTGCATTGGCGAGGCCGAACCGGGCATAAAATGCACAGATCGAGGCAGGTGTGGCGCCAACCCCTTAATCATTGTCGGGGATCAGCCGCGTTCCCATCACCAACCATAAATTCACAGTTGATGCGAAGTCAGATTGAAGGGAGGAAATAGCATGAACCTGACGGTCCACGGAAGGAATGTCGCAGTTTCTGACAGAATTCAAGAGTATGTCGAGAAGAAGGTCGGCAGGCTGGACAAGTTTCTACCCCAGATTCGAGAGGCGAGGGCAGAACTGGTCCGTAGCGAAACTCGGGCCTCCTCAGACCGATACACGGCGCAGTTGACCATTTGGACGAGCGGCCGGATATTGCGTGCGGAGGAGTCGAGCGAGGATTTGTTCGCCTCGGTCGATGCCATTGTCGACAAAATGTATCGCCAGATAGAACGCTTAAAGGGGCGGCGGGTCAAGAGCAAGAGACGAGATGCGGCGGCGGCGGCGGCGGCAGTCGAGCTATCGGCCACACAGTTGCCAGACGAGTCGGTGCATATTGTACGCACGAAGCAGTTTGTCGCCGAGCCGATGATCCCGGAGGAGGCGGTTGAACAGATGGAGTTGCTAGGCCACGACTTTTTCGTCTTTTACAATGTCGACACGAGTTCCTTGAATATCGTGTATGGTCGCCGCGACGGCAATTACGGGCTTCTCCAGCCCCGTTTCAACTGATACTGCGCGCCATGGCGGCAAGGACGATGAAGAGCCGGCCGGCTGCAGTGCAGGTTCGACGCAGTCAATCCGGCCCCTGTGAAGTAAGGCCAAGCTTGGCCGGCAGCAGGGTATTGGGCACAATAGACGTAGGTGTCGAGCATAGAATGGGCCGTTCCGGTTCACCATTTGCGAGTCTAAAGGCGCGCGCCACTGCCTGGCGCGCCTTTTTCGTTGCGGTGCTCTGTGGTTGTAACGCATGCGTTTACAGGTGGACGAATTCGATCTGATGCGCGTAACGGTCGTAGCCACAGTCTATAATGAAGGGAATAGCATCCGTCCGTTGATGGATTCGCTTTTGAATCAGACCCGCCAGCCTGACGAGACAATCATTTGCGATGGCGGTAGCCGAGACGATACGGTTGCCGTCCTGCAGGAGTACTGTGGCAGGTTACCGGGGTTGCAGATTCTTTGCGAGGCGGGCGCGAACATCAGCCAGGGGCGCAACAGAGCCATTGCACAGGCAGCCGGACCGATAATAGCGACCACCGACGCCGGCGTGCGGCTGGACACACATTGGTTGGAACGGCTGGTAGCGCCGCTTGAGGCCGGCGAAGGATCAAAGGAGAGCAGGGTAGGCGCGGTGGCCGGATTCTTTGTGCCGGACGTTTCAGGACCGTTTCAGCTGGCGATGGGGGCGACGGTTCTGCCATTGGCGGAGGAGATAGCCCCGGCCCGGTTCCTGCCCAGCAGCCGGTCGATGGCCTTTTTCAAGGAGCTATGGCAACAGGTTGGCGGGTATCCGGAATGGCTCGACTACAGCGAAGACCTGGTCTTTGATTTGCGGCTCAAGGCGGCGGCGGAAGAGGAGGAGTCCGCTTTCGCTTGGGCGCCGCAGGCTGTAGTTTTCTTTCGCCCCCGTACAAACTTGAAATCTTTTGGGCAGCAGTATTTCCGATATGCAAGAGGTGATGGCAAGGCGGACCTGTGGCGCCAACGGCACGCCATCCGCTACGCCACCTATCTGCTGCTGATTCCTGCACTGTTGGGCCACGCGCTGTGGGGGCAGGAGGCGCGGTGGTTGGGCTGGCTTGGACTGCTCGTAGGGGGAATCGTCAATTGCGCACGTCCTTGGCGGCGCCTGCGGCTGTTGGGTAGAGGGATGCCCTTCGAAGAGCGACTGCAGTCCGGCCTACTGGTGCCGGTGATTCGACTGGTGGGCGATGCGGCGAAAATGGCAGGCTATCCGTTTGGCTTGCTCTGGCGGTGGCGCAATTTGCACAGGTTGGAAATTCACTGGCGAGATAGGTAGCCGCATCGACATGTACTCTGAAGTCAGCGAAAGTGAGAGGTGCAGTGCCATTACTCATAGACGGACACAACGTGATCGGCTCAGGCGTCCTGGAAAATATCAGTTTGCAGGACGAAAACGATGAGGAGCGTTTCGTACAGCGTTTGCGCGTTTGGCGGAGCAACTACCGCGGGGATGTAACGGTGGTCTTTGATCGCGGAATCGTTGGTGGGACCTCGCGCGAATTGAGCGGCGGCGGCGTTGAAGTCATCTTTGCCCGCAATCCCCAGGAAGCCGACGACTGGATTAAGCGTCGCATCCAGAAGCGTCTGCAGGGTCTGATCGTGGTGACGAATGATTGGGCCTTGCGCCAGGAAGCGAAACTGCACGACGTGGAGACATGGCAGACGGAAGAGTTTGTAAGCCGAATGCAGAGTCGAAAAGCGCGTTCCACCCGTTCTCAGCATGGTTCCCCGCACGAGGGCAGCGGAGCTACAAGTGAAGCAGGGCCGGACGCCGGGCCAAACGAGAAGGGCGCAGAGAGCCAGGTAAATTTGTCTGAACGGGAGGTTTCGGAGTGGATGGAACTGTTCGGACCTTCAGAACCGGCGGCCCAGCGGCCTGTTCGAGTCGACCGCAAACCTCCATCGTCGAGCAAGGCGACTTTTTCCAGGCAAAAGAATGCTTTACGCAAGAGGTTAGATGGGAAGCGGCGCAGACGCTGAGCGCCGCGCAGAAGATTGAGACGCGGGACCCATGGTGTCGCATTGCTTCATGATAGGCGGGTTTGGCCAGGCGAAGTCGAATAGGCACAGCCGAGGCTGACGGAGCGAGCCGGTGACATCCGAAGTCGAGACAACGAAGAAGGAGCGACGAAAGGTGCAGGCCCATCTGGTCGAGGCGACGCCCGGAGCCTGGGGATGGGGTCATTGGATTCTGTCGGCGCCAGGGATCTGCTTTTTCGGCTGGTTGTGGATAGATCTGTTTGGACACTTCAGCCCGATTCAGTCGCGGACCCTTGACTTTTTGCTGGGTGCATTGGCCTTCGTCCTGTTCATCCTCTTGCCTCTTGGATATGGCGCCCACCGCCTGGTTACATCCTTCCCACGCGTTTTCCAGCAAGCTGGCTGGACAGTGCTGCCCCGGGAGACGGTGAGGCCAGAAGAGTTGCCTGGCGTCAGATACGTCTTCGCCACCAGGGAGCGGGCTGTCACCGATGGCAGACGTATCCTGCTGCGGGTTGCGCAGGGCTGGGTCTACCTGGAAATCGGCGCGATTTTAGTCGGTTTTGTGGCCATGGTCCCGCTCTTTTTGAGCGCAGTCGAATTCGGTTTAGGAAGTTAGGGCCGGCAGTCGCGTTTCGGTCGGTCAAGGTCACGTTCAGGCCCAGAATCCATCGCCTAGCAGGAGCTCGAAATGGATCCCCTTCAACTGATTTCCTTTTACGAGAACCAGCAGCCGCAAATTCTGAAAACAATTGGCGAGCTTGTAGAAGAGGAGACGCCCACGGACGAAAAGGGCCGCCTGGACGTCTTTGCCGCCCGCCTTGCTGACCGGTACGCCGCAGCCGGGCTGGAGACGGAAATTGTTGACAACCAGGTACGCGGCAACCACATTCGCGCCCGGTTCGAACCGGCGGCACATGTCGACAAGCCGGACGCGGCGCCGGCGCTGATCCTCTGCCACTATGACACGGTCTGGCCAGTCGGTTCGCTGGACTCGCATCCGTTTCGGGTGGATGAACAGGGATGGGCCTATGGTCCGGGCATTTTCGATATGCAGTCCAGTCTGGCCCTGGTGGAGTATGTTTTTCGAGGTGTGCAGGGCCTGAACCTGCGGCTTCCGCGCCCTGCGACGGTGCTTGCGACTTCGGATGAGGAGGTCGGCAGCCAGACTTCGCGAAAGCTGATAGAGGAGGAAGCACGCCGCGCCGCCTATGTTTTAGTATTGGAGCCGCCACTGCCCGGCGGAAAGCTAAAGACGACACGCAAAGGCGGCGCTCACTTTGCACTGTCCATAACGGGGAGAGCAGCGCACGCTGGAGTCGAGCCGGAAAAGGGTATAAGCGCAGTGCAGGAGCTGGCGCACCAGATCCTGGCATTGCACAGTTTGACTAATCTGGAGGTGGGCACAACGGTCAATGTGGGAGTGGTAGCAGCGGGAACGCGTTCCAATGTAGTCGCGGCACATGCGGAGGCGCACATAGATGTTCGTGCGTGGACCGCGGTGGAGATGAAGCGGGTGAACGCGACGATTCTGGGTCTTGAACCGATGGTGAGCGGCGTTGACCTGGTGGTGACGGGCGGTGAGAACCGTCCTCCTTTGGAGAGGAGCGTCACGGGCGCACTATTCGAACAAGCGCGGGCAGTCGGTCAAACGCTCGGCATGGACTTGCAAGAGGCCGGAACAGGCGGCGGCAGTGATGGAAACCTGACCGGCGCCCTGGGCGTCCCAACCTTGGATGGCCTGGGAATACCGGGGCACGGGGCGCACGCAGACCATGAACATATCGAAGTGGACAAAATCGGCGAACGGGCCGCACTCTTGACTGCTCTTCTGATGGAACTTTCTCCGTGAGGCGGCCTGTTTAGCCGGAGGTCAAGGAAATGGGTGGGGCGAAACGCAATAACGTTTTCGAAAATGGACGCATAGAGAATGGATTTTAACCGCTATTTCAGTAACGTTGAAGTCGCCTCCGTACTGCATGGCTGGGTGGAGGACTGTCCTCAATTGGCCAAGGTGACGGAATTGGGCAAGAGCCATGAGGACAGGCCGATCCCTCTGTTGATCTTGACCAATGGGAATACGGGCAGCGACGAGGACAAACCGGCGATCTGGATCGACGCCAACATTCACGCGACAGAGGTGGCCGGCACGACGGTAGCGCTGCATATTGCCCACACCTTGTTGTACGGGCATGGCAGCGACGCGCGTTGTACGCGGCTCCTGGACAACGCGGCGTTCTACATTGTGCCGCGGCTGAATCCGGACGGGGCAGCCTTGGCGCTAGCCGCAAAACCGCAATATGTGCGGTCCGGCACGCGCCCGTACCCCTATTCCGAACCTCTGGCAGGCCTGCATGACGAGGATATCGATGGCGACGGGCGCATTTTACAGATGCGGATCCTCGACCCCAATGGTGACTGGAAGATCAGTTCGCTGGACGACCGCCTCATGGAGAAACGAGGGCCGGACGAGCATGATGGTGAGTTCTACAGGCTATTGCCTGAGGGCAGGCTCGAAGAGTTCGATGGTGTGGAAATAAAGTTGGCCAGGCCGCTGCAAGGACTCGACTTCAACCGCAACTTTCCGTTTGAATGGCAGCCGGAGTCTACGCAGGCGGGCTCGGGGCCATATCCGGCCTCGGAACAGGAAATCCGGGCGGCGGTCGCCTTCATCAGCCGGCACAACAATATCAATTTAGCTCTGACTTATCATACACAAGGGGGAGTTATCCTGCGGCCCTTCAGTACGAGGCCGGACGAAGAGATGGAGACTATCGACCTTTGGGTGTTTGAGTTGATGGGTGAGCGGGGAAAGGAGCTGACCGGTTATCCCTGTTTGTCGGTCTATCACGGCTTCCGCTATCATCCAAAAGAGTTTGTTACGGGAGCTTTCGACGATTGGGTGTATGAACATCTGGGCATGTTTTCGTTTACGATTGAATTGTGGGATCTGCCGGGCAGAGCGGGTATCAAGGACAGAGATTTCATCGAATGGGTTCGCAAGCACCCCCACCGGGATGACATAAAGATACTAAAGTGGCTGGAGGAAAACGGAGATGAACCGCCACTGGTGGAATGGTATTCTTACCAGCATCCGCAGCTTGGTACGGTGGAGATAGGTGGCTACAACCGGATGTACACGTGGCGCAATCCACCACGAAGCAAAATGGGGGAGGAGGCGGAGTCGAACACGGCTTACGCGTTGGCCCTGGCGGATATGTTGCCGCGTCTGACCATACACACCTTGTCGGCGGACCGTCTCACAGCTGAAGGAGATTTTCGAGTGCGCCTGGTTGTAGAGAACAGCGGTTTTTTGCCTACCTACACGAGCGGGCAAGGGCGAACGCGCAAGGCGGCGCGCCCGGTTCGCGCCGAGTTGGACCTGCCGGGAAACGTGCAGTTGATCAGCGGGCAGGCGAAGTCGGAGTTGGGACATCTTGAGGGGCGCAGCAGCAGGCTCTCGGTGAGTACCCTCTACGCGGCAAGCCCGACCGACAACCGGGCCTGGCGGGAGTGGATTCTGCGGGCCACGCCCGGCACCGAGATTCAGCTCCACGTCCACAGCGACCGCGCCGGCTCTTTGCATGAGATGGTGGTATTGCAGTAGTGTCCTGCCGAAGCGACTAGAGGACGAGAAGTCATTCTGGCCAGCCGCGAGATTTCTCGTAAAGATTCGGAGGGGTCGAATAGGTAGTTGCCACTTAGATATCGGAGAGGCTCACGCCTTGGACAAGACAAAGTTGCTGATCGTTGAGGACGAACCGACGCTGCTAGAGACTTTGAAGTACAATTTGCAGCGGCAGGGGTATGAGGTGGTCACTGCTTCGGATGGCTTGCAAGCGTTGTCAACGGCCAGAACTGAAAAGCCGGATTTGGTGATCCTGGATGTGATGTTACCAGGTCTGGACGGCTTCGAGATCTGCCGAATTCTGCGGCAGGAGATGAGTGTGCCTATTCTGATGTTGACGGCAAAGGATGAGGAGGTAGACAAAATTGTCGGCCTTGAAGTGGGCGCAGACGACTATCTTACTAAACCGTTCAGCATGCGCGAATTGCAGGCGCGCGTAAAGGCTCACTTACGCGGTGTCCGGCTGTTGCGTGAAGAGATGGAGAACTCGGGCCAGGCGGTTCTGGAGTCACGCAATAGTGGCACTGTTTTCTCCTTCGATGATCTGGTTATTGATGAAAGCCGGCGGGAAGTACGGCGCGAAAATGGCGTCTTGGCGTTGAAGCCGAAGGAATTTGAGTTGCTCCTGTTTCTGGCCCGCAACAAGGGCATTGCCCTGGGACGAAGCCTGATTCTGGAACGCGTGTGGGGATGGGATTTTGACGGTGGCAGCCGCACGGTGGACGTTCACATTCGCTGGCTGCGAGAAAAGATTGAAGTTGACCCGGCCAATCCAAAACGCATCTTGACAGTGCGGGGCATTGGTTACCGCTTTGACGGTTAAGCGCACCGGTAACGGTGCCGAGTCAGGTACTGCTCGAACTGCCGTGGGTGCCTTGCCGTACCCATCACAACACATGCTTGAGTTTCGCTCGATCCGCTGGCGAATCGCGGTACCGTTGGCCATCCTGACCGCAGCCATTCTGGCTGGCCTCTTTTTCTTTTCCCTCTTTCAATTTAATCAATACTATTCGGACCAGTTGCGCCAGCGCTTGTCTGCCGACGCGTTGCTGCTGTCAGGGGTTAGCGAATTGAACTCCGGGCTGGCCGAGCCGCGCTGGCAAGCGGGCGACATTGAACTGGTTCGCTTGGTAAACGGATGGAGCGCACATTTGGATGCGCGCGTAACGGTCATGCTTGCTGACGGTAAGGTACTGGCGGACTCGCAGGTCGATCCACTGTCGATGGGAAGCCAGGTTGAGCAGCCGGAAGTCCGGGCCGCACTGACTAGCGGTACGGGGTACAGCATTCGCATGAGTCGGGCGCTTGGCATTGAGATGATATATGCCGCCGCGGTAGCGACAACGCGGTTGGACGAGTCAGGCAGAACAGAATCCAGCCGACCCGGAGAAACATTGGGCGTTTTGCGGCTATCGGTGCCGCGTTCGGAGGTGTTCGCCGCGCTCTTTCCTTTACGGATGGGTCTTCTGGTAGCAATGTTGCTTGCTCTGGCCGCGGGCGTCGGAATCGCCTTCTTTCTGGCCGAACGGACGGCGCGCCCCTTCCGGCATCTGGTTCAGGTGGCGGCAGGTCTGGCGCAGGGGGATCTTGGCGCACGAATCGAGCCACAGGGCTCGGATGAGGCGGGGCAGCTTGCCAGGGTCTTCAATCGCATGAGAGACCGGCTGGAGGCGCACGTAGCTTCTGTCTCTCGCGAGCGGGAACGGCTGACCTCAGTTCTCAACAACCTTGTAGACGGCGTTTTCATACTCGACAGTGAGGGGAGGGTGCGCCTCTGCAATCTGGTGGCGGCGCGCATGGTGGGCATCGGGTCGCTGACGAGCACCTATTCTCCGGCAGTAGACGGGCGAGAAGAGGCGAGGAAAGATGGAGCGTCAAACGAAGAAAGTGCGACCGTTTCTCGATACACACATGCAAATTCTCCTTTTTCGCATCTCAACTCCGAGAGTCTTCGAGGGCAACCCCTGGCTCAGATTGTAAGGGATCACCGCATCGTTGAGACTTGGCAAGCTTGCCGGGATGACGGCAAGCAGTCTGAGAGCATTATTCAGTGGGGAGACAGGACAGTGCGCGTAATTGCGCTCCCCTTTGTTGCCGGAGGCAGCGACGGCTATATAGTGCTGCTCCAGGACATGACGGAACTGCACCGGCTGGAACGCGTGCGCCGCGATTTCGTCAGCAACATCTCCCACGAACTGCGGACGCCTCTCGCTTCGCTGCGGGCGCTGACCGAAACCTTGCGCGACGGCGCTCTAGACGATCCTGCGGCGGCGCCGCGCTTTCTGGACAGCATCGAGACCGAAGTGGATGCCCTTGCCCAGATGGTGCAAGAACTTCTGGAATTGTCCCGCATCGAGTCCGGCCAAGTCCCATTCCGGTTTAGTCCGGTCCCGGTCAGTGAAGCCGTCCTGACGCCAGTCGAACGGTTGCAGCCGCTTGCCGCACGCGGAAATATCGACCTGATTGTCGACTTGCCTCCCCGTTTGCCCTACGTATATGCAGATGCGGAACGCATCCACCAGGTGATCACTAATCTCGTGCACAATGCCTTGAAGTTTTCCTCTGCCGGCGGCTCGGTCAAAATATCCGCAAGCGACGATCCCAAGAGCCAGCAGGTCACGGTTTCGGTAATTGATACCGGCATTGGCGTTCCCGTCGAAGACAAGGACCGCATTTTCGAGCGGTTTTTCAAGACGGATCGCGCCCGCGCCGGCGGCGGCACAGGGCTGGGTCTGGCAATAGCAAAGCATATTGTCCAGGCGCACGGCGGCCAGATTTGGGTGGATAGTATCGAGAACCGGGGCAGCACATTCTCGTTTACGCTTTCGGTTGCAACCAACGGCGACCAGGCGCAGAGTGGAGCTTAGTTTCGCCCTTATCGGGGAACTGACCGGTTCATTTTGCCCCCTCCTTTATAGTTTTTCCTCACGCCCGGCAGTCCACTAACGTTTTCTTAACCGATTCCTAACCCCCCATTTACATCGCTTCTACTTCGCGTTAATCGGATCGCGTTAGTCTGTTATGTGTTATGGAGAAAAACACACACAGACTCCGCCCAGAAGAGGCAAATCAGTTTCCCGCCGCCTTTGAAACGAGCGACAGGAGGCATGAGGCTACGCGAACTGGGCCGCAGGCAAGGAAAGGATGGCATTTGCTGCCAGAATCACTCGAAAGGTTTATTTTGCATCGAAGGATCGACTCATTCCACAAGATCTGGTTCCTCCTGTTTTTCACCGGCATTCGAATAAGCACCAGATAAACCGCGAGTATGTCCGCCAGGTTACCTTCACCGATGCGCCAACACTTGACGAGGCGATTGAGGAACTCGAGGATGTCGGATTGTTGTCCTGCACCGGTGAGGTTCTGAGCCTGGACGACGCCCCGGACGTGCGTTGCCAATCAGACACGATGGAGCATTACTTTGAAGACCCGACCGGCCGACAGGAACTGTTGCGGCGGCTGTACAAGCACGCAACAGCTCCGCTGTAGGTCGCTTCGGGCAAAGTGACCCCTGTCGTGCGCGTCAGACCTTCAGATCCCAGTAGCGGGCCAACCTGTTGCAAAAGGTTAAGCGGGCGCAAGAGCGTAATACCCGATCGAGGCGAGAGCGGATTCCCCTCGCTGAGGACATTTGGTCAACCTGGCAGCGCCCAGGAAATGCGACCGTTAAACGATTCTTAACATATTGACTAAGGGTTGTTAACGCCTGTAGTTCGTTTCATCACACGCCATTAACCTGATAAGGATAGGCTGGTGGCAGAGGTTAGGAGTCGAACGTCAATTCTCGTTTCAAAGCGACTTTATCACGCGGGCAAAGTCTGCGCGCGGTTTTCAATACAACATCCTGCTCCAACACAACAACTACCCAAGGAGAAAAAATGCGTCGTGTATTGTTTGTATGGTTGCTGATTGCCGCGATGGCGTTGGCTGCATGTCGAGGCTCCGACGATGAAGCTGCTCCAGCTGACGAGCCGGCCACGGAAGAGAAGACGATGGCCGCGGTTGAGCGGTTAGATGGGCTGCCTGAGGTGAATCCCCTGGAAGTGACTGGTGACATCATCTCGGCCGGCAGTTCAACCGTCTTCCCCTTGTCCGAGGCCATGGCCGAACGCTTCAAGGACGAAGGCTACGCCGACAACATTACCATCGACAGCATCGGCAGCGGCGCCGGCTTCGAACGCTTCTGCGTCGCCGGCGAGTCCGCCATCTCCAATGCCAGCCGACCCATCAAGGACTCCGAACGGGAATCCTGCGCCGCCATCAACCGTATCCCGATCGAGTTCCGCGTCGGTACCGATGCCCTTGCCGTTACCGTCAGCATGGAAAATGACTTCGTCGACAACCTGACTCTCGAAGAACTCGCGCTGGTCTTCTCCTCTGCCACCACATGGGCCGACGTCAACCCGGACTGGCCGGCCGAACCGATTAAGCGCTTCAGCCCCGGCACCGACAGCGGCACTTTCGATTACTTCGTCGAAGAGGTCTTCGACGACGACAAAAAGCCGATCCTGAGCGCCGACGCAATCCAGCTATCCGAGGATGACAATGTCCTCGTCCAGGGCGTCACCGGCAGCCCCTACGCCATCGGTTACTTCGGCTACGCCTACTACCAGGAAAATGCCGACACCCTGAAAATCGTCGCCATCAACGGCGTCGAGGCGTCCGCCGCCAACGTTGACAACGCAACCTACCCTCTCGCCCGACCGCTGTTCATCTACTCGGATGCCGGCATCTTGGCCGAGAAATCGCAGGTCGCCGCGTTCGTCAACTTCTACCTGACCTACGTCAACGAAGAGGTCGAGCGCATTGGCTACTTCGCGGCCGACGCTTCTGTACTCGAGGCCGCCAAACAGAGTCTTCTGAATGCGATGAACGCGACTGAGCAGTAAGTTGGAGAATCCCGGTCAAATCGGGGACTCTTGACCGGTAGTACTGGAAGTTGGGGAATAGGGAAATACCCTTTCCCCAACTTTCCCCATTGTAGAGGTAAGGTTGAATTGGGGCGCCCAGAGGGTGCCTTTAGCAAGCATGAAAATGAGAATTAGCGTGCCTCTGGCAGGGTAGCTGAAAAGGAGCCGGCAGCCTGTCGGGCTAGCCAGGTCCGCAGGCAGGCTGTTGCCGGCTGCCAACGCCAACCTCTTGAGAACCGGGAGAAATCATGACACGATCGGCGCCAGGTGCGCAAGCTGCCATTTCAGCAGAGTCAATGCGAAGGCCAATGGCCGGCGCTGAAAGCCGGGACGATGCTGACGCGATTGGTGGCGGGCCACAGCATGATCTGAGGCGCAAGCCGCGGGTCGCCGAATCGTTCATCCAGGGATTCCTGTTCCTGTGCGGTGCGATATCGATTCTGACAACTGTTGGCATCGTCATTGTTCTGGGCCGGGAATCACTGTTGTTCTTCGCCAGCGAGGAAGTGAATCTGCTGAAATTTTTCGGCGGGACAGAGTGGCAACCGGCCATCGGCCGCTTCGGCATTTGGCCCCTGGTCACTGCCACTCTAATGGCCAGCGTGATTGCAATGGCAGTGGCTCTGCCTCTGGGGCTGTGCATTGCCATATACCTCAGTGAGTATGCCGGTCAGGGAATCCGCAAGATTTTGAAGCCAATTCTCGAGGTGCTGGCGGGCATTCCCACCGTCGTATACGGCTACTTTGCGTTGACATTCATGACGCCCCTGCTGCGCGGCATTCTTGGACGCGACCTCGTTGAGATTTACAACACCGCCTCCGCTGGCATCGTCATTGGCATTCTGGTTATACCTTTAGTCAGTTCGATGAGCGAGGATGCACTGAACGCGGTTCCAAATTCGCTGCGGCAAGCCTCGTATGGTTTGGGTGCGACAAGGTTGGAAACTGCTGTACGAATCGTTTTGCCGGCGGCCCTTTCCGGCGTCGCGGCGGCCTTTATCGTGGCCATATCGCGGGCGATCGGGGAGACGATGATCGTGGCAATCGCCGCCGGCGCCGGGCCCAACTTTACATTCTCACCCTTCCGCGCGGCCGAGACCATGACCGGACACATCGTACGTATCAGCGGCGGCGACCTGAGTTACGATTCAATCGACTACGACAGCATCTTCGCCATCGGCATGTTACTTTTCCTGTTGACATTAAGTCTCAATGTTTTGAGCCAATGGATTGTACGCCGCTTCCGCGAGGAGTATGAATGATGGCGCTCCACCAACAGGAGACCACATCCCAACCGACCGGCGGGCTGATGCCCTCGGGCCCGGCCTACCATGAGCGGGTGCTGGCGCGGCAGCGCCGGGGACGAACTTGGGCGGTAATCTTTCAGGTCGCCATGCTCTTCGGCATCATCGCACTGAGCGCGTTGCTTTTTAACATTCTCAACAGGTCTTTTGGCTACGTCGCTATTGTCAATAACATCGATCCTGCTGAGCTGGCCGTGGATGGGGCGCCAC
Organism: Caldilineaceae bacterium; assembly: GCA_965221345.1. Taxonomy (GTDB): domain Bacteria; phylum Chloroflexota; class Anaerolineae; order Caldilineales; family Caldilineaceae; genus Bin5. The sequence continues at coordinate 2,096,693 of CBDCSD010000001.1, read as the reverse complement.
TGAACAAGCTCCCCAAAGCAACACTTGTGGAGGTCCTGGAGGCCAACATTTCCAGGGGACTTATGCGGCGTTATGAGAACGACATGCCTTTTGCCGAGCGCAGCCGCGAAGATGTCCACGAGTTGATTTTGGAACGGGTGGTCGAGCCGCAAGTACAGGCAACCTGGGGGCTGTTAGACTCCATTTTCGCCCGTGGAAGCGTTTTTTCCGAGGCTGAAGAGAGGTTTCCTGGTTCCGAAGTATATTTCCGCAGTTGGCTTACGACCAGTTTCATCAGCAATTCGCAGTCGAGCGAACCATTGCGGGCCGGCGTTCGCACCGCGATTTTCGGCTCTCTATGGGTAGTTGCCATTACCATCCTGTTTTCCTTCCCGATTGGAGTGGGGGCCGCCATCTATCTGGAGGAATACGCGCACAAAGAGCGCTTCCTCAACCGACTGATCCAGACCAATATCAATAATCTGGCTGGCGTGCCGTCGATCATCTACGGCATGTTGGGGCTGGCCATCTTTGTGCGGGTCTTAGAGGTGTTCACTAGCGGAGCGTTTCTGGGCGTGGGCGACCAGTCCACTGCCAACGGCCGCACAATCATTTCGGCCAGTCTGACTCTTGGCCTCCTGATTCTGCCGCTAATCATCATCAACGGTCAGGAAGCGGTACGCGCCGTGCCCAATTCGTTGCGGCAGGCCGGCTTCGGTTTGGGCGCGACCCACTGGCAGGTAATCTGGCATCACGTCTTGCCGAGCGCCATGCCCGGTGTATTGACGGGAACAATTCTCGCTGTCAGTCGGGCGATTGGTGAGACAGCACCGCTTGTAGTAGTGGGCGCCTCAACCTTTATCGCTCTGGATCCCAGCGGCCCGTTTTCAAAATTTACAGTACTACCGATACAGATTTACCAGTGGACCTCCCGGCCGCAGGATGAATTTCGGAATCTGGCCGCCGCTGCGATTCTGGTCCTTCTTATTCTTCTGCTGTCCCTGAACGCCTCCGCGGTGCTATTGCGAAATCATTTCAATCGCAATCAGGCCAACGCCTAGAGGAGTATCCCTGACCATGTCAATAGCTATTGAACGCCCTTCGCAGGCCCATTCGGAGACAAGCAAGCCTTCTCCGAATGGGTCGGGCAGGTCTGCAATCGAAGCTGGGGCAATGTACGTCTATTATGGCGACTTCTGCGCGGTGCGTGATGTGCATATGAAGGTGCCGACGAACAAGATCACAGCGATAATCGGGCCTTCCGGATGCGGCAAAAGCACAGTTCTCCGTTGCTTTAACCGGATGAACGATTTGATCAACAGCGCACGAATCGAAGGTGAAGTACTGTTCCAGGGTCAGAACATTTACGATGACAGCGTAGATCCAGTGGAAGTTCGGCGCCGCATCGGAATGGTGTTTCAGAAGCCGAATCCTTTTCCAAAGACGATCTACGAGAACGTCGCATGGGGCACGCGCATAAATGGCTTTCGCGGCGACATGGACGAGATGGTAGAAAGGGCCCTGCGATCTGCCGTTCTGTGGGATGAAGTTAAGGACAAATTGCAACAGAGCGCTCTTGGCCTCTCAGGAGGACAGCAACAGCGGCTGTGCATCGCCAGGGCCATCGCGGTGGAGCCGGAAATTATTCTGATGGACGAACCGGCTTCCGCTCTGGACCCGATCGCCACCCTGCGTATTGAAGACCTGATGAAGGAACTGTCTGAGAAATACACGATTATCGTTGTCACGCATAACATGCAGCAGGCGGCACGGATTTCCGACTACACTGCATTCTTCAGCGTGGACGATCGCCGTTCCGGAAATCTGATCGAGTTTGACGATACGGAAAAGATTTTTACCAATCCCAGTCAGAAGAGCACTGAGGACTACATTACCGGCCGGTTCGGTTAACCGCCGGTATGTCATGGAGACGGGGGTTGGTATGGATAGACAGCGCGTTCTCATTTTATGCACGGGCAACTCTTGCCGCAGTCAAATGGCCGAGGGGCTGGTAAATTTCTATCTGGGCGAAGATTGGCAGGCATTTTCAGCCGGCACAGCACCTTCAGGCATGGTACATCCTCTCGCTATTCGGGCGATGGCGGAACTGGACGTCGACATTGGCGGGGGCGTAACCGAGTCGATAGATGTCTATCGCGATCTGGAACCGGACCTTGTAATAACAGTTTGCGACAATGCGGCCAGGAACTGTCCTGTCTGGCTAGGGGACGGCGAAGTCACTCACATGTCGTTCGAAGATCCAACAAAGGTGATTGGCAGCGATTCAGAAAGAATGACAGCCTGTCGGCAGGTACGGGATCAGATGCGTGACAAGCTGCTCGCCTACCTTCGGAGGCGATAACCCTTCGGAAAGAGAGGAGGCAATCGATGGGACAACTCCTGCGCACTTCATTTGCCCGCGAGCTGGAAAAACTCCAGACCGATACGTTGATGCTCGGCAGTATGGTGACACAGGCATTGAAGGAGTCTGTCGAGGCTTTACGCCACAGGGATTTGGAGACGGCCAGGCGCTTGATCAAAGAAGATGAAATCATCAACAAGAAACGCTTCGAAATCGAGGCTGACTGTCTGCGACTGATTGCAACCCAGCAGCCGATGGCCGGTAACCTGCGGTTGATTGCCGCGGTGCTAGAGATCAGCACAGAATTGGAGCGGATTGGCGATTACGCCAAGGGCATCGGCCGAATTATTTTGCTGATCGGGCCCGAGGCGCTGATCAAACCTTTGGTTGATATACCCCGTATGTGCGAAATCGCTACGGAGATGCTTCATCAGGCGCTTGATGCCTTTCTGAACCAGGATTTGGAAGCCGCTCGGACAATTCCATTGAGAGACGATGAGGTTGACGCACTATACAATCGGGTCCACCGTGACCTGATCGCAATGATTCTTGAGGACCCGACGCTGATTGACCGCTCGAATTACCTGCTCTGGGCCGCCCACAACCTCGAGCGGGCAGCCGACCGGGTCACCAATATCTGCGAGCGGATAATCTTTACCGTAACCGGTGAATTCATTGAATTCGACATGAACTGAAGGCATCCGGGCAAATCTCATGGTGATGCCATGGCGGTAGCTTGCGAGTGTGCTCCAGAATCGCCTCGCCAACGCCGAACTCGGCCTCTTTCAGGGCCATCTCACATCTTGGAGTTCTTGGCAACTCATGGCCATGCGCTTGTAAATATGGCGGCCCCAGGCGCCATCCATGTGAATGTAGATTCGCAGACGTATCGTATTTTGATCGCCCGCGGATCAGAGTTTCACTGCCCTGAATCCACTCAATAAAAGGTTGACGATCTGCCACGCATCATATAGAATTGAGTTCGGAGCAAACATTTCACGCGTATAATTCGTCTGTGGATTGGGGAGTTTGCAAAATACGCGTAGTTCCTTTATTATTTGGAACGCAAGCAGGGAGATTCCCCACTAGCCGGCTTTTCTGGAGCTTTGTTTCGGTTTACAATGGATGGTATACTTTCCGGAAGAACCAGCATTCCGGGATTTATCATAATCAGCCGTGTTTTCCGTGCTCTTGCTGTAATCAATCATCACCCTTTTACCTAGACCGCCATTAGGAGGTATGAAATGCTCAATCGACGTGTGACGTTTTGGGCCGCCATTACGCTCATTGCAGTTCTTGCTTTATCGGGCTGTGCACCTCGCGCCGGTCAAGGCAGTGTCGCTGGAGATGCAGACCAGTTGGTCATTGATCTGCCCGCGCTCGTAATTGACTTTGGCATGGACGGGACGCCTATGATTAAGAACGCTGCCCTGTCCGGTCTGGTAGACGCGCTTGGCGTGCCGCTGGATTTGCCCGTCCCACCCGAGATGGTTTTCCTGATGGAGGCCAGCAACATCCAGCACATCCAGGTGAGCAACACGCCTGATGGTTTGCTGCTTCTGGTCAATGGCCGCAGTATTCCGTCTATCAGCTACAAGGGCGATTCGTTGTCGGCCTTGCCTGGAGCCCTAAGCACCTTTGGCATGGTCTTACCGATGGCGGACCTGCTTTTTGCGCTTGTCGACCAACTCGGGATTGGCGTGATTGCCCGCTTCCCGGTTGCGCCAGGAATGGAAGAGATTCCGCTGTACATTGAAGGTGACAGCAGCGCAGCGATGGCTGCCAAGGCTGCGCAGGAAGAGTTCCTGGCCGCCGTAGGCACGCCGCCGCGCATCAATCTGCCTATTTTCTACGAAGCCAATGGCGACGTCCTCATAGGTGATCTGTCCATCGCAGAGATTAATATGATGACCGACTATGCTCTTGCCCCTCTGGCGATGACATTGGGCCAACTCGGTATGGCCAGGATGTTGGGGATTTCCCAGTTGGGCATCAGCACCAATGTTGACGGTATCACGATTTCCATTGATGGAAAAGCGTTGCCGACCCTGGACTGGTCCGACGGTAAAGCCAGCAATCTGGTTGAATTGGTCACCACGATTCCCTTGTTGGATATGGCAATGCCGGGAATGGGATCAATGTTGCCCATGATCAACCAGATTCTGCCGCTGGTCCAGGCGACGGAATTCGACCTGACCCTGCATTTCTAAATCAAAAGCAGCCTGAGCGGTGCCGCCACTGTGGCGCTGCTCAGTACTTTGCTTGATATTGCGCTGAACCAAAGGGGAGGCGCGGCACTACACTGCCGCGCCTCCTTTTGCATTGTACGGGTACGGGCGACTTACCAATTCAACTGGATTCAGTCTTGGGGAGCGAAGGACAGGAAGCGCTCCTTCTGGCTCTGAATGTGTCCCGTTCTGCCGGGCGGCGGCACAATCCTCAAGGGCGAGAATTCCAACTGCCACGCGCCTCTTCCCATCTCACGGTGCGCTGACAAGGTGGTCCCTGCACTTCCAAGTTGTATCAAGTAGGGCCGGTCATGTAGAGGTCACCCGGCTCAAAGCCGCGCGCCGCGTAGTAGGCTTGGGTGCCGGTGGCGGCGATGACACTGATGCGATCGAAGCCGGCTGCGCGGCTGAGACGGCGGGCTTCTGACAGCAGTCGTGTGCCGACGCCTACGTGTTGGGCCGCGCCCGTTTCAGAGCGTCCGATGGCGAGGGCCGGTCCGTACACATGCACCTCGCGAATCATCGCATTGCCGCGTATTTCTTCCAGGAACGCCCGACTCCCAGCCGTCGGAGTCTTGGGCAAACTCAACCTCAGAAAGCCGGCGAGCGGGGCCCGTTTTTGGTTAGCAGCGTGCGAGTCGCGTTCCCCTTCCTCTACAACGACAAACTGCAAAAAGTGCTCAACCGTCAAATCGGTTGTATAGGTTGAGACGGTCAACCGCAGCGCCTCTTCGCTCACTTGCTGGCGGCGCACTTCGCGGCAACGGATGCAGCCGCAGCGTTCGCCGCGGCGCGTCAACTCTTTCTGAACGACCTCGCGCAGGTTACTCGTCTTCACACCGGCCTCGATGTGATGTGCAGGGATGTCGCGGAACAGCCGGTTAATGCGGGTGTAAGGAGGTACCGTCGGCTTGATATCCGCCAGCAGAGCTACCAATTCGGGTTCCGAATAGGGATAATAGTCACCGGCCAGCCACTTCTGGTAAAGTTCGGTGCCGGCGATCAAGGAGCATGGGTAGATCTTGAGTTCGTCCGGTCGGATTGCAGGATCATCATAGAATCGGCGAAACGAGACTCGATCCGAATCCAGCGTGGCCCCGTAGAGATTGGGCATCCAGTGCAGATGCAGTTTGAACCCGGCCGTACGCAGGAGGCCAAGTGCTCGCCTTACTTCGGCAACTGTATGGCCGCGCTTGTTGAGTTCCAGAACTTCGTCGTCCAGGCTCTGCACGCCGATCTGTACCTTTGTCACGCCCAAGCGACGCATGTGCCGAATTTCGTCGGGGGTAATCCAGTCCGGGCGCGTCTCCACGACCAAGCCAACGTTGCGGTTCGCCGACAAAACGTTGCTTTGTTGCGCTTCCTCCAGTGAGGAGGACGTTACATATCCGGGGTCTCGATACGAATTCATGGCATCGAAGCAACGGCGCACGAACCATTCGCGGTAGTCCTGGCCGTAGGCGCTCCAGGTGCCCCCCAGGATCAACAGTTCCACTTTGCTGGTGTCGTGGCCGATACTTTCGAAAGCGTCAATGCGGCCAAGCGTCTGTTTGAAGGGATCGAAGCCGTCACGTTCGGCCCGCTGCGCGCCGGGTTCGTCGTAGATGTAGCTCTTGGGCATGCGCAAGTCATCGGGGCAGAATATGCACTGGCCCGGACAGCCGGCTGGAGCGGTCAGAACAGTCACCGGCGCCACTCCGCTGGACGTACGCACCGGCTTCATCCGGATTCGGTCCAGCAAGAGCGGGTCCGGATCGAGCTCTTCGTCGTCGATGAGAAGGCGAAAACCCGCGACCAAATCAGACTTGGCATAGAATCCCTTGCCGTCTTTGGGGTATCGGGCTAGAATGGAACGCAGGGTGCGACTGGCATCCCATTCAGATTCCTGCACAGCAAGAACCTCCCGGAAGATGGCGGACAACGCATTACGGTGGGCAGCCGGATCAAAGCTCCGTTTGCGCTGCCATTCCTGAGATATTTGTACTACCTCAGCCGGAATCTCTTCCGGCGCCAGTACTCGTTTCATGGTATTTGTGAATTCACTCGACCGCCAGCGGCAGTTGGACAATAGACAATCGCAGGTAGCAGGTATGGATCCGCAGACGCGCGATGCGCTGCTGAGACTGAACAAGCGCTTCTATGAGCAGGTGGCCCCCCACTTCGACGCAAGCCGCCAAGGGGGAACGCCCGGACTATGCGCCATTTTACCGTATTTCAGGGTAGGAGGGAAGGAAAGGCCGACCGTGCTGGATGTGGGTTGCGGCAATGGCCGCTTTGCCAGACTGCTGGCACAGGAGGGCCTCGCTGCCTCCTACACGGGCGTGGACGGAAATGATACGCTACTCCACCTCGCCCGGAAATCTACGGCGAACCTAGCGGGCGTCGACTGTCAGTTCATCAAGGGAGATCTGGCGGACCAAGGCTGGACCGACGCCCTCGCAGCCGGTAGAGATACTGAAAAGGGACGTGCGCAAGCGCCCGAAAAAGGGAACGACACTCGGGGGTTTGACATTGTACTTTGCACGGCAACGATGCAGCACCTGCCAGGCTATGCGTTGCGTCAACGTCTGTGCCGTGACCTGCAGCGCCTGAGCGCCGGCTACGTAATTCTTTCCTTTTGGCAATTTTTGAGCAGCGTGAGGTTTCGTGCCAGGCTGATTGACCCGGAAACGGTCGGGATCAAGGCGTCCGAATTAGAGCCAGGTGACGGTCTACTTCCGTGGCGTCAAGGCGTTGAGGCGACCCGCTACGTTCACCAGGTCGATGAGACTGAGGTGAGGCAGTTGGCCGCGGACGCCGGCCTGCCGGTGCTGCACACGTTTCGCGCCGACGGCAGGGAGGGTGACCTGAACCTGTATGCAATTCTGGGACCTGCTGCTCCGAAAACGGCGGGTCCCTAAAGGCAGCTTGTTTTCAGCCCACTGGGGCGATGCTTTTTGCCCCTTTTTCCAAACCAATAAAGGCGCCATGCAACCCGACAAACGAACGCAAGACATCTTCGATGGATTTGACGCCCATTTTGAGGGCAAGCCGACCCATCTGGCCATCGCGCCGGGTCGGGTCAATCTGATCGGTGAACATACCGACTACAATGATGGATTCGTGCTGCCCGTCGCAATGGACCGTGACGTGCGTGTACTGTTTCGTCCTCGCGCCGACGGACGTGTGCGGCTTTACGCGCTGGAATTCGACTCGTGGGCAGATTTCGCGATTGGTTCGGCCGAGCCGGACAGCGGCCAACTGTGGCCCAACTATGTGAAGGGAGTGGGTCTGGCACTGGCCGAGCTTGGCGTTCAACTGAAGGGATACGAAGGGATCGTCAGCGGCAATGTTCCCAGGGGCAGCGGGCTGAGCAGTTCCGCAGCATTGGAGATTGCCGCGGCCAAGGCGTTTCTTGCCTCTGCCGACCAGATCCATGCGCTGACGGGCCCGCAGATTGCCAGGGCGGCACAAAAGGCCGAGAACGAATTCGTCGGCGTCAACTGCGGCATCATGGATCAGTTCATCAGCACTTTGGGGGAAGAAGGACACGCCCTCCTGATCGACTGCCGCAGCCTGGACTACCGGCGCGTGCCCTTTCCCGAAGGCGTGTCACTGGTGATTGGCAATACCAAGGCAAGCCGCTCGTTGGCAGGAAGCGCATACAATGAGCGCCGGGCGCAGTGCGAGGACGGAGTGCGCCGATTGCAAGCGGTCTTGCCGGACATCTCCGCCTTGCGGGATGTAAGCCGCGACCAGTTGGAAAGTCACAGAAGTCTGCTGCCGGATACGGTCTATCGGCGCTGCCTTCATGTCATAAGCGAAAACGACCGCGTGCAGGCCACGGTGGCTGCGCTTGAGCGGGGCGACTTTCGCAAGGTCGGCCAGTTGATGGACGCCAGCCATGCCAGCCTCAGGGACGATTACGAAGTCAGCAGCGAAGCGCTGGACAGGATGGTCGAGGCGATGCGCAGTCATCCCGGATGCCTGGGCGCCCGTCTTACAGGGGCAGGATTCGGCGGCTGTGCCGTGGCGCTGGTGGAGGCCGGCACAGAGAAGGATGTCCGAGAGACCGTACGCGAGAGATATGCAAAAGCGATGAACCTGTGGCCCGAGGTATACATAAGCGCCCCGAGTTCCGGCGCGCGCGTCTTACCGCTAACGTCTGAGGAAAGCGATGGACGACAGGCATGGCAGTAAACGCAGCCGACCGTTGCTGGAGGGACCCAGCCCCCCAGAATTCAAAGACGGAATGCTTTCCTGGGAATTCGTCGATATTCGTATGCGGGAGGCGCTGAACTATTGGATTGCAAGCGCGGGAACCGATGGGAGGCCTCATGCGGTACCCGTTTGGGGCGCGTGGCTGGAAGATGTCTTCTACTTCGTGGGCGCGGGTCGCAAAGTCCGAAATCTGCGCGCCAATCCGCAAGCCGTTGTTCACCTGGAGAGCGGAGATGATGTAGTGCTGATTGAAGGCCATTTTGAAGAGATCGGCCGCCCCGGCCGAGAGTTCTTACGGCAGCTGGACGACGAATTCCTCCGCAAGTATGTGACCTACCGCCCCAGCAAACACCTGGATAGCCCGCACAGTTCCAGTTTTCCTCCCGCGGGCCTCTTTGCCATTTACCCTTTAACGGTCATCGCCTGGAGCGGCTTTGCAAGTGACGCAACCCGCTGGCGCTTGTCGAGCAAAAAGTGACGACTATGTCTCTCTTTCGCCATTGACGCCGCGCGGTAGGGTAAGATAGGGGTATCTTGAGCCAACGACTTCTGAAGGAAAACAAGAATGCCAACGCTTGACAACTACAACCAGTTTGAGGGACTCCATTGGGAGACTGGTACAGTCCGCAACTACTACGACTTTTGCGGGGTAACGGCGCCCCATACGGGCAAGCCCTATACCGAAGCTCTGCTTATGGGTATCAGCGGCGGCGCGGTGATGGGTTATTTCGTCTTTGCTTATCAAGGCATCGACCCGATGGCCCGCATCTTGACTCGCAACACATTCGACCCAATGGAGACGATGTTGCAGCGGCTCGGCGCGGTACAGGATGTGCGCCAAACTGCCAGCGCGGAAAGGGCGGTCGGCAACCTGGTTGATGCGCTGGCAAACGGCACGCCGGCCATCACCTGGGTCGACGCGATGAGCCTCCCATACGACCCGCAACCTTACGAATTTGAATTTCCGCACATGCTGCCGGTTGTCGTCTTTGGGTTCGACGAAGAAACCGACCGGGTCTGGATAGCTGACCGCGCCCGTGTGCCGCTGGTCGCCTCGACCGGTCCGCTGGCGGCGGCGCGAGCGAAGGTGAAAAAGTTCAGGCACCGAATCATAACGCTGGAGGAGCCGGATGCCGACAAGCTTCAGGAGGCAGTCCAGTCGGGTATCCGCGACAGCATTCAGTTGTATACGGAGAAACCGCCCAAGGGCGCCCGCCACAATTTTGGCTTTGCGGCTTACCAGCGCTGGGCCGACGCGTTGCGAAAGCCGAAGATGCGGGGCAGTTGGGACAAGGAGTTTCCGCGCGGGCGCAAGATGTACGCCGGTCTGGAATCGGTCTTCAGCGATACGCACACATTTGGCAAGGAAGGTTTCGCTGAAAGGGATGTGTTCGCCACTTTTCTCGACGAAGCCACTGAGATTCTGGAGCAACCTGTTTTGCGAGAGGCGGCGGAGCAGTTTCGAGCGAGCGGCCTAGCTTGGCGAGATCTGGGCCTGCTGCTGCTCCCAGAAAGCGTTCCCGTCTGGGCGGAGGCGCGCAGGCTGATGTTGGAGAACCAGCGGCTTTTCCTGGAGCAAGGGGACGCGGCCTATGAAGCGGGCAGGACCAACGCAGACCGTCTGATCGAGATTCGACGCCAGATGGAGACCGACTTTCCGCTCTCGGAGGAAGAGGTGGTCTCTTTCAGGGAGGAGATAGCGGCACAAGTGCTAACAATCAGCGCAATTGAGGAGCCGGCTGTCGCGGCGATGAAAGAGGCGATGCAATGATGGCGCGGTTGGCGGCTGATGCGTCTTTCAGGAGCCGCCGGCACGCTCTTGGCTGCCGTCGACTTGCCGCAGACCAGGGAGAGTCACGGCGACTGATGCCACTAGCAGAGCGGCCACTGCAACCTCGCCGCCCACTGCCAGGGGCGCGCCAAATGCGTCGGCGAGCAGACCTGTCTGGAGCCGGCCAAACGGGCCGGTGCCTATGGCAACCGCAATGGCGCTCATCGCCTGACCCCGTCTTTCGTCTGCGGCGGCGAGCAGCACGATGGAACTTTGCATGATGCCAAAGCAGGCATGACCTATCCCCACCACAAGCAGCAACGCCCAAGAGACGGCGAAAACGGAACTGGTTGAAAAAGTCAGCAGCGCCAGGCAGTGCAAAATGGTGCCGGCGATGAAGATCCATCCTGCGCTGGCAAAGCGCCTGGCCCGGCTGACCAGATAGAGTCCGCCGAAATTGCCGATTCCCACGGCCGCGCCGAGATAGCCGAGTCCCACCGGCCCCTGCTGCAGCACATCGCGTGCAAAAACAGGTAGAAAGTTCATATAGGGGAATGCCAGCATGTTCATGATCATCGTGATCAGCGTAACGGCCAGAATCGACTGATTCTGACGAACATAACGCACACTGTCCCGAATCTGAGCCAGAGGCGTCGCGCTGGATGGTGAGGAGGTACGGGGAATCGCCTGCCGGGAAAGAGCACGCAGGAGGAGTAGCGAGACGGCAGACAGCCCGCTCAAAGTCAGGTAGCAACCCATCACGTTGAATTTATCGAGCACGACACCGGCTAGCAGAGGTCCCAAAGCGCGGGCGACGCTCATTCCCAAATTCTCCAGCAGGAGGGCGTCAACGATGCGAGGACGTCCCACGAGGTCGGGAATCAGCGCGCGGCGGGTCGGCCAGTCCATGGCCCAAGCGCAGCCGAGCATGAAGGCGATTGCGATGAGGTGCCAGAGAGCGAGCAGGCCGGTTGCCAACAGCAACGCAACTGTAGCAAACATGCCGAATGTAAGCGTCTGCGCGGCGACGATGAGGGGGCGGCGGCCGATTCGATCGGCCAGCAGACCGCCAAAACCACCGACAAGCAGAGAGGGAATGGAGCGGCAGAAGCCGACCAAGCCGACCATGCCGGCTGAGTCGGTCAACTCCAGCACCAGCCAGCCCAACACGATCATCTCCATGTAATTGGCCAGCCACCAGACCGTGCTGGATCCCAGGAGAAGGCGATAGTCGGCATTCGCCAGGGTTGCGCGAACGCCGGATGCCGGTTGGAACAGGCGATTGTAACGCTTGTAAAGATCAGTCCACATCTGGCCCGTGCAGCCCCAGTACTCGGTATGCGAATCTCAGATGGGCTTCCTGTATTCGCTCGGCTGTGGCGGCACTACCAAATCCATGGCCGCTGTCGAGCCAGACCAGCGTGAAATCCTTTTGCAGTTCCTCCATTTTGCGCGCGAAGCGCTCCATTTGGCGCGGTGTGGCACGACTGTCATGTCGACCTTGAAAGATCAGTAAGGGGGCCCGGATGTCCGCTGCGTGCGTGAGGGGAGAACGGTCCCGGTAGAGCTCCGCCTTTTCCTGGGGCGTACCGTCAAAAATCATGCGTGCCCAGCCCTGCATGGCGGCTGACGAGTCCTCGTAATTCAGCGTCCAATCTACAATTGCCACCGGTGCGACGCCACCCGCCCAGAGATCGGGCGCCTGCGAGAGAGCCCAAACGGTAAGGAATCCGCCGTAGGATCCTCCCTCCAGCAAAATTCGATCCGGGTGGGCGATCCCTTGCTCGATCAGCCAGCGGCGGGCAGCCAGCATGTCCTCCAATTCCCAGTGGCCGACATCGCCGTTGATCTTTTCCTGAAAGTCACGGCCGGAGCCGGTTGAGCCGCGGTAGTTCACCGTGAGAAAGGCGAATCCGTGATCATGCCAGGCCTGGCTGGATGCGTCGAAGTTGTCGGACACTGAGCCGCTCGGCCCGCCATGGACGTGCAGGACTGTAGGCAAAGGGCCTTCTGACAGGTCTGAACTGCTTGGCAGCCCTAACCAGGCCTGGACGGCTACGCCATCGGAACTTGGAAAGCTGACCGAGCGCCAAGGGCGTCCTGGTGGGCATTCGGCGACGGGAAGTACTGGCGTGGGGGGATCGCTCGCAGTCAGCGAAAGCAGCCTGGGTGGATGCGAGGCATCGCTCCATTGAGCCCAGACGGTTCCGTCCGGCGCGAAAAAGGAGGCGGCCTTTCCCGTATGGAAGGTCCCGCTCGGTCCCCGAAACGTACCGGTAGAATGCTGGAGTGGGAGCAGTTCGCCGTCGCTCAGATCGTAGACGAACAGTCCTTCGTTTTCTTCGGTTTTCGTCTGCACAAGTATTTTGCTGCCGTCGGGCGACCAGTCCAGAGGCAGAGCGGATCCTTTGCTCGAGAGCATGGTAAGGTCACGACGTTCATTCGTGCGCGGATTCCAGAGGAGGGGCCGAAGCGCGCCGCCGGCCGTTGAGGTGGCGAGCAGACGGTCGTCACCCGGAAGAGGGGAGAACTGGACCGGTTCGACTCCGTAGTCGAAACCGTCCCACAGCTCAGCGACTTGCCCACCGGAGGTTGTGTCGAAGACGAGGATTGTGTAGCGGCGGCTGTGGGGCGCGCGCTGCGTTGACTTGACTGCCAGGAGGCCGCCATCATAGGAGAGATGACAGGCCCAGGTCTCCTGCCGGGACGAGTAGATCAGACGCGGGGCCGAGAAAGTACCGTCTGCATGCAGTTCGATGCAGTAGAACCAGTAGCGGCTTTCGTAGACGGCGTCAAAGGCCAGCCAACGGCCGCTGCGGCAGATGTCGAAGCCGCGCAAGGTATACGGAGGCAGGTCCGGGGTTAGATCGACAGGAGGCCCGCCTGCGAAAGGTATGCGTACGATGTGACCTATTTCACTGCCCTTGTGGTCCTGCAAGTAGTAGAGAAAGTCGCCGGTCGGACCCAACCAGCAGTATGATGGCGTTTCGTCCACGTGCAACCGTGGACGCAGGGCGCCGGATGGGATATCCCAGGCATAGATTCGGCGCTCAGGGCCATCCAAGCTGGCATGGACGATTCCCCGCGAGGGACTTTCGGACGCGACATAGACGCTACCGAGAGAGTTGGAGCGGAAGCGCTGCCGCCACGGGGCGCTGTCCTCAAGCTGAAGCGGGGTAGTCATTGACATTCTCGACGGATGGAGAGGGTTGTCCTGCCCAGCGCTTCCTGTCAACGACAGTCGCTATCGCCAAGTGTCCTGCGACATCGGTCCGCCAGGTCCATGCCGGCGGCGCGCGGGGCGGGCTGGTACAGAGAATTGTACATGGGCTTGGGCGCCTGTGCAACGGAAGTGTGATGGCGGGCCTCTCAGTTAGGGCCTCGCGCAGTTGATGCCTGGCGCGGCAGATGCCATAATGGAGAAGATGAACGGAAAACTCAGTGCCCCAACGCTAAAAAACTTTCTGTCTGAACGCGGCGAGTTGCTGTTAGTATTGGCAGTCGCCGTCTTTGCCGGCATGCTACGCTTCTACCGTATCGCCGATAAGAGCATCTGGCTGGACGAGGCGTTCAGCCTCTGGATCGCTCGCCACAGTATCTGGGAAGGCTGGCGCTGGCTGATCGAAGTGGACCAGCATCCCCCCTTTTACTACAGCCTCCTGCACTTGTGGATCGAGTTGTTCGGGCCGCTGGAGGGCGCAGTGCGAACGCTCTCGGCGCTGGCCTCTATTTTGACCGTGCCGGTTTTTTACCTCGGGTGCCGCCGTCTACTGGATCGCCCAACAGCGGCTATTGCCGTGGGAATTCTGGCGGTATCGCCCTTCCACGTGCAGTTCGCCCAGGAAACGCGCATGTACGCGCTGCTTACGCTCGAAGTGGCGTGCGTGATCTATTTCCTGGCGCGGTTGGTGACGACCCAGGTCCCGCGAGGCCGAGATTGGGTTGGGCTCGCCTTTGCCCAGGCCCTGGTCATGTTGACTCACAATACGGCAGCTGTCTATCTGCCTGTGGCGTTGAACGCAGCAGCTGGGATGATCTTCCTGCTATTCCCTTCCGGAGTAGGGCGGGGGATCGGCAGCTGGCAGGGAAGGACAACTCCGGCAGATGCTGAGGGGGAGAACGCCGCCCAAGCGAACGGTTCCAATGTAGCGGCAGCGGAAAAGCCGGGAATGGAAAGTCCAGCGAAGGCGGGGGCCGACGCGGACTCGTTCTGGATTAATTGGGTCAGATTTCAAGGGCTGGCCGTCTTGCTGTGGCTGCCGTGGGCCGTGCCGTTCATCATTCAGGTAATCGACGTGGGGTCAGGGTTTTGGTTGCCGCCGCCGTGGCCAAACCTGGTGCTGGATACGTTTCGCAACTTTCACTTCGCGTTCCTGCCCTCGGATCTGCCCTTGCGACCGGCATGGATGTGGGGCTATTCCGTTCTGGCTGTCGTCGGGCTGGTCGGGCTGCTTGTGAGGGGAAGCTCGCTGTCGACCGGACTGCGATTGCTAGGTTTGGGCGGCCAGCGATCCCGGCCGGAAAGCGGCGAGGGTTCTGCCTCGTCCGCGGACAGCGACAGGGCTGCGGTTCTCATCGTCTGTCTGTTTGCCCTTCCTCACATCGTAGCTTTGATTGTGAGTCTGCGCAGCCCGATCTATGCGGAGCGACCTCTGATTTGGACGACGCTGCCATACTTTGCCCTGGTTGCAGCCGGCATCCGCATTCTTGGCGGCCCGTTGCAGCGGGGATTATTGGAGATTTTCGACCTTCGCCAAAAAGCCAGCATTGCAGCGCTCGTATCTACGGTGCGTGTGGGCACGCAGCTCTTTATCCTGTTGGCTATTCTTGTACTGAGCGGCCTATCCCTGAATGGGTACTATTTCTGGTTTCAGAAGGAGGGTTGGGATGAAGCCGCTCTGTATATTGCGGAGCAGGTCGAGCCGGCAGACATGATTGTTTTCAACGCGACCTGGGTTCAGATTCCCTTTGCGTACTACTACGAGCGTTACGATCTTGACACGGAATTGAAGGGGTTCCCTGTCGACTTGTTTGACCGAGGCGAGTTGGAACCGAGGATGGAGGAAGGCGACGTTGCCCGTATCAAGGAGTTGCTCGACGGCCGAGAGCAGGTCTGGCTGGTATACTCCCACAACTGGTACTCCGACCCCGATGGAATCATTCCGCGAGAGTTGGGCAAGATTTTTGTTGAAACGGAGCTGGCCGAATTCACCGGGATTCAGATTATGCGCTTCGCCGGGAAAAGGTAGTGAAGAGCCCTCAAATGTAATACCGGACAGCGATGATATTCATGGCTTAAGTTGACTCTCCATTGGATTCTCTGTTTTCTTTTGAGCAAAGAAGCCGAAGAGACTGAACGGCTTCCCGGATCCCCAAATAAGCGCTATCCCCAGCAGTGCCAGAGTCGGCAACCACTCCGACCGGCGCACCCAATCCAGATCCTGCAGATTTTCAGGATTAATGTAAGTGAAATACGAGAGGGCAATCGAACAGCTGAGCCAGAGCCAGGGAAGCATCCACAGCCAGAATCTGGTTGGCTCGTCGTTGCCCGGCGCCAGGAAGGGCAGAAAGGGCAACAGCGCCAGCAGATACCAGGGGTGAACGGTTGTCGTGAGCAGAAGATAGCCGCCCATTGGAACTGCCAGCCAGCGCAAGGTCGTTCTCACGTCGGTTTGGACGCGGGGAAACCGCCACCACAGACTTAGCAAGAGCAAGAAAAGCAGGAAATATGTGATTTCCTGCGCCTGAACCATTGGGTCGCCGATACCCATGCTTTCGAGCCAATTCTCTAACCAGCGAAAAAGGCCGCTGTTGAATTTCCACTGCTTGGTGTAGATGCGGAGGGCACCGAACAGTCCGCGGCCGTCGAGTTCGCCGGTCCATCCCCAGCCGGCCCGCAGCGCCGGCGACACCAGCATCGCCAACGTCAGATAACCGTAGAGCAGGCGGCTTCCCCAGTTCCACCGCCACCAGAATATGGGGGTCAGAAGCACGGGAATCAGTTTCGTCAGGGTGGCCAGAGCAAGCAGCGCCGGAGCGAGCACAGAGAACGCAGGTCCGGCAGCGACGGTACGAGGACTACCTGCTTGAAGTGCCCGACCTCCTGAATATGGCAATCCCAACATTGCGAAAACAGCCAGCATCATCAGCAGTACCATTAGAGCATCGAGGTGGGCGCCCTGAGCGGTTTCGACGATCACCAGCGGGTTCCACAGGTAGATGAACAGACGATGGGCAGGCAGGCCGGCCGACACCAACAGTCTTGAAAGAATGAACGCCGTTGCCAGATCGAACAGGATGGCGGCGGTTTGAAATGAGAGCGGATCAAGAGGGTAGAAGAAAGCGATGGCAGCGAAGAACCACTGGGCCGCCGGCATGTAGGGGCTGGCCATCCAAGCATGATTGGCTTGGGCGCGGAAGGGGACGTCAAGCCAATCCAGCTGGGCGGCGTCAATGGGAAACGCGTAGGGGCTGACGCCGTTGACAGTCACGTAGCCATCCCACATATAGCGGAAGACGTCAGACGAAAGGGTGGGAAAAGTTTGCAGCAGCAGCCACCTGAAAAGGCAAGCTCCCCCCCAGATTGCTGCGAGCAGGTAGAACTCTCTGATACCGGACCGGGAAGGAGAGCCTGCGCGGCCGTTGTCGCGCCACCATCGCTCCAACCAGAAGACGGCGCCGGCGTAGACGGCGAACGCTAAGCCAAACCAAGCCAGAAACTCCGCAACTTCGGTAGTTCCCAGGTTTCCGTGACGGTATTGCATGGAGACCATGCCACCGTAGGCAGAGACCGATATGATGAAGAGGGATAGGGGGACAGACCAGGACCTCAGACCTGCCATCCTTTTCAGCGCCCTTTCCCTGGCGGCGTTTCAATTGGAATCCGGTAAACGCGTTGGGAAGTCGATCCACCGGCGCGGTTGATCATCAATTCTGCCAGGTTCTGGGTGCGGAGGGCGAACTCTGTGACAGTGTCGTAGCGGGGAAGATCGCCGGTGATGTCCTCATTGAAATAGACGTCGGTACTGGTGGCGATCTCTTCCGGTAGCTTGTTGTAACCGTGGATCAATCCGAGCAGGCCGGCGGCAGTGGCCATGGTGTTGTCGGCATCCCAGCCGGCCAAGGCCGCGATCTCGATGGTCCGGAGAATATCGCTTTCCCCATACAACAGGGCCATTACGGTGACGGCAAAGTTGACCCGCGAAGCCCACCACATCGGGTCGGTGTCGTACATATCGCGAATGAGTTGCCGGGTTGCGCGCCAGTCCTGCGGGTTTTCCTGGTGCCAACGCACAACGTTGTCGACAATTGGAGCGATGATGGCTTCGTCAGCTGTACGCTGGCGTGCTGCGGCGATTAGTGCGGGCACGTCATCGTCAAAGAAAGCCAGGCTGTACAGCGTCGCGAAAAAGACGCTGGCCTCCACGGCCGGTCCGCTATTGGTTATGCGTGCGAACTGCTCGGCGTAGGTTGCGGCAGTATTTGGCATACCGGGGGCCAACATCCCAAACAGTTCGGTCTGCAGTTGGGCGTCAATGGACCATGCGCCGTCGGGATTGTTGCTGGGGTAGCCGGTTTCAGGCGGTAGCATGCCCTCATCCATCAGATCGCGGGCGCGGCGCGTCGATACCCAGATGTCGTGGTTCAGATGGTCGACCCATTCGTCGCGTATCTGTTCGGGGGTGGGATTGAGTCCATAGATCTCCAGAATATGGAGGTCCACCCATTCGACGTGTGTATCATCGTCGGTAGACCACTCCTCAAGCAGCAGGGGAGAAAATGACCCCTGAGGGCCCGGCTCGTCGATATAAACGCCTTGCAGTTCGAGGCCGGAGTGGTTGGCGAGCATGGTCGCCTTCCAGGCGCCGTAGACCTTGTCGAAGTAGGCGTCGGCGGTAAGTGTCTGAAGGGGGAGAGGCGGCTCCGGTCGCGTAAGACCGATGACAAAGACAACAGCAATCCAGACAGCTGCCATTAGTGCGACCTTGCGTTGATCCATAGGAAAAATGTCCTTAACGGGGGGGTTGCCGAGAACTGTTGTGGAGGCAGTATAACTGAAGGAAGAAGAGGTGGAAACCTGGCGGCGGGTTCCCGACCCGAAGAAGCAAACTTTTTATCCGGGCTGCAACGAAGGTGGCGTTGTAGCGAACGTGGACGGCAATCCGTGGACATCCCGCTTCAGGGCGAGAGCGGGCGTTAAGCTTGCGATTCCAGGGGCAGGTGGAGCGCGGAAACTGGCCACAGATTGGCCCGCTTCAAAGGGGAAGAATCTGTCAGTTCGGGGGGTCTTGCGCCTGAAGTGTAGGGTGAAAGTAGGTGGCGGCAATGGCCAGGACCGCTGCCAGGGCCAAAATGCCGGGTGCAAGCAGTGGGTTGGCGCCGTGAAGCGTATCCATAAGCAGAACGGAGAAAGTTGCGTTGGGGCGGATCTCCCTGGCAAATTCCCAATTGTGTTCGATGTGTTCATACAGGCCCAAAAGGCTGCCGACAAGGGTGGCGCCCATCACAGTTTGTAACAGCCTTACAGTTATCCGCTGCGGACGGACGAGCGCGGCGGCAATCGCCGCCACGCCCAGTCCGCACAGAATGAAGGGAATCAGCTGGGTTGGGCTCCCCGTATGTTCCTCCAGCCACAGTTCTACAACCGTAAAGACACAGCTGAATCCGGCTACCAACAGCAGAAAGGTTCGGTAGCGGTTGACCAGGATGTCTGCGCTCATGGCGTCACTCGTTCAGGTACGAGGGGGCTGCGTCAAGCAGTTCTGCGCTGACGTGTTCGGAGAGCGCGGCCAAAAAGGCATCGTTAGAGTCGAAAGGCCGCGCTGCCATAAGCTCCTCGGCGATCTCGTCAGTGAGACCAGGAATCTGCTTCAGAGTTTCTGCATAGGACTCATTGACGTCCACCGGAACATAGACATAGCTTTCGTAAAATGCAACCTGTTCGTCGTCGACATACTTACCGATTTCACGGCGAAACTGCTGAATGCTGACATAGGGCTGATATTCGAAGAACTCGCGAACCATGCGATTGCCAAAGTCTGGAATCGTTTCCAGAAGCTGTTCACGGGTCATGTCGTTTAGATTGATCCTGTCCAAAACGATCGCGCTGTCAGAGGCGGCGCCTTCTGAGGTCTCTGCAGCGGCCGATTCTTCCTGGCCAGTTGCGGAAGATTGTGCGGACGAAGCTGTTGGGGTACATGCGCTCAGGACCAGAAAGAGGGCGATTAACGCAGAAGATAGAGCGGCACTTTTGAGGGTAGAGTACATCTACAGTTTCTCCAGATTCGATGGTGGCCTGCGGCATTGGAGGCCGATAAGGTACGACCAATCATGGTCACAGAAATGTTTACTCCCGGCGCAGAGCTTCGATTGGATCCAGCTTCGCTGCCTGCGTGGCCGGATAGTAGCCGAAAAAGATGCCGACGGCGGCGGACGCGCAGAAGGCCAGGGGCAGCGACAGTGGCACCAGTTCTGTGCGCATACCGCCCAGTTCTCCGAAGACGAAGGAGCCAGCCACGCCAACAAGAAGGCCGGCAAGCCCGCCTACCAGACTGAGCATCACCGCTTCGAGCAGGAACTGCCGCTGCACGTCGCGCGGGCGGGCGCCCAAGGCCTGGCGCAGGCCAATCTCGCGCGTCCGTTCGGTCACGCTTACAAGCATGATGTTCATAATGCCAATACCGCCCACGACGAGCGAGATGGCGGCGACCCATGCCAGCAGACTGCGGAAGGCAGCTGTTGTAGAGGAGCGGGCGTCGACGATGTCCTGTTGGGTTCGCACGCCAAAATCCGGCTCAGCCGGATCCACATTGCGGCGGCCAGCGAGCAAGGCTGTAATCTGGTTCATCACGCTGTCCAACATTTCGCCGCTCTCGGCCTTGACCAGAATCATGCGCACGCGATTCCCTCCAAAGCCGGAGCCTCCGAACTTTTTGAAAACAACCGAGGCCGGAATGTAGATGCGGCCATCGTTGTCAGTCGCGCCAACGACGCCCTGCTCTGCCATCACGCCGATGACGGTAAAGCGCGAGGAGCCGATGCGCACCTGTTGCCCAATCGGGTCGACGGCGTCGAACAGGTCTTCGGCGATGCCGGCGCCGAGAATGGCGACACGTTGCGTCGCATCATTTTCGGCCGCGGTGAAGAAGCGCCCCAGTGCAACTTCGTAGTCGCGCACCTCCAGGAAGTCGGCGGTTACGCCAACAATGGAGACTCCGGTCATCGTTGCAGAACCGCCCTTTACATTCTGCGACGTGCTTTGTTCGAGCGATACACCACTGACATAGCGCAGATTCTGTGAGAGGAAAACGACCTCGTCATAGGTAAATGTGGTGATGTTTCCGGGGCCGCCGCCGCCCGGGCCCCTGCGCACGCCGCCGAAGCTGCGAAACGGCGTTACCATGATCAGGTTGGCGCCAAGCCCGCTAATCTGATCCTCAATTTCGGCTTCGGCGCCGGCGCTGACAGCCAGCATGATGATTACGGCGGCGACGCCGATGATGATGCCCAGGGTAGTAAGAAATGAGCGCAGCTTGTTGAGCATGACCCCTTCCCAGGCGACGCGAAAGGAGTTCCGCGCGGTCATTCCATGCAGATCTTTGAAAGAATTGTCTTCCAGAGTCTGTCTACCTAACGGCGCAGATCGGATTGAGTCCTGGAGCATAAGAGATTCATCTCCTCAGTTTCGCGGGTGTACAGGGCTGCGCTACAGTTGAAACGATCAGCCCAACCTCTCTTCCGGTTCCGGTCAAGCCACCACCAGGCGATTGATTTCGGACTGCGGGGCGACGACTCTTCCATCCAATACGTTGACGACCCGCTGCGACTCGCGCGCCCTTTCGGGGTCATGGGTCACCATCACGATTGTCGCGCCCTGCTGATGCAGTCGATGAAATATTCCCAAAATTTCTGAACTGGAGCGGGTGTCGAGATTGCCTGTAGGCTCGTCGGCCAGTATCAGAGACGGGTCGTTGATCAATGATCGAGCAATCGCTACCCGTTGCTGTTGACCACCGGAAAGCTCGGTCGGAAGATGATTCAGACGGTCACCCAAGCCGACAAGGTCAAGCAAATCGGCGGCCCGTTCGCTGCGTTGGTCCTCGCTCCAATTCTGAAAGCCGTTGTACATCATCGGCAGCATAACGTTTTTGCGCGCGCTCAGACGGGGCAACAGATTGTAGGACTGGAAGACGAAACCGATTTTGCGATTGCGCACGCCGGCCAGCTCGTCGCGATTGAGTTGACTGACGTCCTCGCCGTCAAGTATGTAGAGACCGCTTGTAGCCCGGTCCAGACAGCCAATTATGTTCATCAGCGTGGACTTTCCTGAACCGGAAGGCCCCATGATGGCAACGAACTCGCCTCGTTCCACCTGCAGGTCCAGTTCCTTCAGCGCGTGCACGGCGATTTCGCCTTCACCGTACGTCTTTGTCAGTTTGGTGATCTCGATCACGTTATCGTTCATTTTGTCACCATCGTAGTCAGGCAGCAGGCCGCATCCGGTAAACTGTACTCAGTTGGTTCCGACTTGGGCGTCGCCAGTGCTGATCGTCTCGCCTTCTTCGAGACCGGAAATAATCTCCGCGCTGACGAAGTTCCTCAAGCCCACTTGGACCGGCCGAAATTCCAGTTCGTCGTTTGGACCCACAACGAAGACTGCAGTTTGCCCTGGGCTGAACTCTCGCAAGGCCTGTACGGGCACGAGCAAGGCGTTGCGGGCTTCACCGGCGATGATCTCAACCTCGGCGTTCATTCCGAACAGAAGTGGCGCCGAGTGCTGTGTCATGTCGATACTGGCCCATGCCTGAATCGCAGAGGCGCCGTCGACTTCAACCAGCGCCGGTTCGACGCGTGTTATCTGCCCGGTATAGTTGTATTCGGGGAAGGCTTCGAAAACGATGCTGACCGGAAAACCGGGCACGGCGGCGGCAATGTCAAGTTCCTCGATCCAGAAGCGGACCTGGGCGACACCGACATTTGCCAGGCCGATGATGGGTCCTCCCGCGACGGAATCGCCCTGCTGAATGTCGACTAAAGTTACAACGCCAGCCATTGGCGCACGAATTGTGCCGCCTTCGATTTCACGTATTGCGTCTTCGGCTGACAGGCCGGCCTGCTGGACAGCCAGTTCAGCCTTTTCCAGCGCTTCGGCGCTCGGCCCGTCCAACAGGTCTTCCAGCGCAGCGCGATTCTGTTCCACCTTGGCCCTGGCAGCGGCCACGTCCATCTCGTCGGCGTTCTGAAGCACGATGTTGAGCGAATTTTGGGCCTGTAAGACCCGCCCTCTGGCCGATTCGATTGCGTCTTCAGACGCGCCTGCGGTATTGATATTGTACTGCGCCAAGGCTTTTTCGTAGGCGAGGGTAGCTGTCTGCAATTCAGCGGCTTGGGTGGTGCTGCCAACATCGTTGCGCCAGGCTACTCTGTCATAAGCCCTCTGGGCCTCGGCGCGGGCGATTTCTGCTGAACTCAGATCGGCTTGCAGGCTTGTAAACGTATCCTGCGAGGGACCGGCGAGCAGATTCTCAAGGGCTTTTTGGGCGCTGAGCAGTTCGCTGCGGGCGGCATTGACCACCTCCGCGGTGGGAGGCGCTACCAAGCGGTCATATTCGGCCTGCGCGGCGGCCAAGCTGGATTGGGCAGCGGCGAGGTCGGCTCCGCTCACCTCCCCGGTCAACTCGATCAGCGCGATTTCGGCCAGGCGCAGGTTAATCTGGGCCGAAATGAGCTGCGAATTGAGATTTGAGTCATACTCCAGAGTTGCCAGAATCTGATTGATATCTACTTGGTCGCCGACTTGTGCTGCGATGCTGCTTACGATGCCGCTGCTGGGAAAACCGACTTTCGTCTCCTCGCCGGCGAAGAGCGTGCCGATCCCTCCCGCAGTCAGAACAAGATCGCCGCGGCGAACCTGGGCGGTCTGCAATTCGGGCGCCACGAGTTCGGGCTGTTCGGACACAAAATAAGTGTTGTAGCCATAGTACCCGCCTGTTCCGAAAACGAGTAGTATCACCAGACTCAGAAGGATGGTCTTCATAGGTGGTCTCCGATTCACATCACCTGGAGATTTGCCGCGACAACGTTGCTAAATTGAGGCCTTTGACTGAAGAAGCTCGATTAGCGGGTCATAGAGAAGGGCGAAAAGTCCACCACCACCGGCACGGCCTTGCCCGCCGCTACCTCGAAAGCCTCCCTCGGGAACTTCAACACCCATTTCCCGCAGTCGCTCAGTGCGTTCTTCGGGCGACAGGTTCTGCATCTCCTGGCGGAACGCCGCCCGTTCCTCTTCCGACATATCGGCAAATATGCCGCCCTGGCCCCCTTGTCCTGCCTGTCTTCCTTGCCCTCCTTGCCCTCCTTGTCCAGCCTGACCCTGTCGACCTCCTTGGCCGAACTGGGGCATCTCGATTCCATTGGCCTGCGCCCAGTCGGTCATATCGGTAAAGGTCAGCTGCATGGCGCCGATCGCTTCGATCTGCGCCTCGGAAAGCGCTCCTTCGATCTGCCGCATTATTGCGGCCCGCTCGGACGGATTTTGAATGGAGCCGCTCTGAAGCGCCTGCCAGAGGGGCAACATAGTTGCGGCCTGAGCACCGTTCACGGCATCATCAGTTTCTTCCAAGCGGAGGATGCCCAGGACCAGTTGGTTTGTCGGTGGCAAAGCGCCTTCGTAGTTGCTTGCGAGTGCAGAGGATGGCGTTTGATTGGCGCCATCGCTCCCGCTTGCTTGGGAGGCGTTTGCGGCTGCCTCTGAACTGCTGTCAGCTGCGGGTTCTTCGCCGCGCCCGCAGGAGGAGAGCGCAAGCAAGGTCGCCATAGTCAGAATCAGGGTCATCCATCTTCTCATTTTCTTCTCTCCGTTCCCAGTCCGATATTCTCCAGGGTCAGGCCGGCAAACGAATTTGCCAGGCAGGTTGTACTCTTTCAGAAATCATACTCGCAATTCATTTAGAAAGTGTGAAGGACCCGTTTTGAAGTTGTTTCAGTTTGCCGTTTTCGGAAGTCGGATCGAGAATCGCGTGCCCTTGCCAGGGGTCGACTCGGCCTGAATTGCCCCATCGTGTGCCTCGACAATCGCTTTGGCTATGGCCAGCCCGAGTCCGGACTGTGCCTGCCCATCGCGATGGCGGGAACTGTCGCCCCTATAGAAGCGGTTGAAGACATTGCCCAGCTCCTCGGGCGAAATGCCAATCCCTGAATCTGCCACTTGGAGTGTGACCCATTGGCTCCGGCTTGAAGCGCTGAGAACGATCTGACCCTCCGAAGTAAATCGCAGCGCGTTGGTTATGAGATTGTTGAGCACCTGCGTCATCCGTTCAACATCGACAGCAACGGAAGGCAGCGTCTCCGGCGCTTCTACGCGCAGGGAAATATCTTTCTGGCGGGCCGAAACTACGTGCGCAAGACCCGCCCGTTCCAGTAAGGCCTTGGGATCGACAGCGCGTCGATGGAGCGTCAGTTCGCCGGCATCGGCCAAGGACAGGGTTCGCAGATCTTCGACCAGTCGCTGCAAATGGGCAACCTCCTGGTGAAGCAGTTCATACAACTCTGGCCGGCCCTGAATTGAGCCGTCGCTCAGGCCCTCGGTATAGCCCAGCAGGACTGTCAGAGGCGTGCGCAGGTCGTGGGCAACATCGGCGGTCATCTGAAGGCGAAGTCGAGCGGCCTTGGCCAGTTCACTGCTCATCTGGTTGAAGGAGGCGGCCAGCTGTCCAATCTCATCTTGCGAATAGACATTTACCTGTTTTCCCAACTGGCCGGCGGACATCTCTTCGGTGGCTGTGGTCAACTCCCGCAGAGGGTGCGTGAGGGCGCGTGACAACAGAAAGCCCAGGACCAATGCCATGAGCACGGCAATCAAGGCCGCGAGCGCGGTTGCCTGATTCACGTTGCGCAGGAAGAAGCTCTCCGGCGAAAATCGGGACACGCTCTCGCCAGAGGAAGACCGGCTCTGAAGGTAGACAGTACCTACACTCTGTCCACCGCTTTCGATAGGGATACCGCTGCCTAAATCCAAATCGGCTGCATTGAGCCCGCGCTGCTCCGGAGCGGAAGAGTAGATAATTGTCTGATCGGTGCCGGCGAGAACGACTCGTCGACCAAGTAAGCCAAGCGATGGGTCGCTGTCCAGCCACCGCTCGACGCCGTCCCAGCTCTCCTCCTTGAGAAAGTAGCCCAGAAGCAGGTCGGTCACAACCGGGTTGCCTCTGCGGTCGGCGACGAATCGGTCGAACTCCAGGCGCGTACGTTGTCCGCTGATCACGGCGACAAGAAGGGCGCCTGAGACGCCTACTGCAAGAAACGCCAAAGTCAACTTCACAGCCAGAGAACGCATCATCTACTTCGTCTCCGCGGCAAAGCGGTAGCCCATGCCGTAAACTGTCTGAATATAGCGTGGTTCGCTTGGGATCGGTTCAATCTTTGTGCGCAGGTTGCGGATGTGTACGTCAATGGTACGCTCATAGCCCTCGTAGGCGTCACCGCTGACTGATTCCAGCAGATCGAGGCGGGAAAATGCCCGACCAGGCGACAACATGAATGTTTCCAGCAGGTCGAATTCGGAAGGAGTAAGGGCGACCTGGTTACCGCTTACGCTCACAATGCGGCCGGTGCGGTCAAGAGTGATCTCTCCCCTACGAAGGATTTCCGGCAGATGCGACGGCTGTCCCGCTCTCCTGAGCACTGCACGGACGCGCGCGATCAGCTCCTGAATGCCAAAGGGCTTGGTGACATAGTCGTCGGCGCCCAGCTCCAGGCCGACGACTTTATCACTTTCTTCCAGTTTGGCTGTTAGCACGATGATCGGCGTGTCTGATTCCTTTGTGAAGCGACGAATGAAGTCATAGCCCCCCATCTCCGGCATCATCAGGTCGAGGAGAACCAGGTCCGGCTTCTCGTAGCGCGCCACAAACAGGGCGTCGCGCCCGTTGGCAGCCTCAACCACGCGGTATCCCTCCCGCTCCAGGTATAGGCGCACCATTTCGCGCAGATTGACCTCATCGTCAACAACGAGGATTGTCTGGGACATGACGTTTCCTCTCCCAGCACCACTGCGGAGCCATAACTGCCGGGGCGAATGGTAAGCCGCTACAGGTCTTGCATCCCGGCCAATTCCTGGTCTGTCATCGTTCTGATTGTCGCGCAGAAATGTTCAGATAGTATGAAGGATGGGTGAAGATTCGACAAGAGCTTGCGTGAGGACCTAATTTCCGGCCACAGTCAGGGTTTTCAATCTGCCTTTCGCTTCGAGAAGAGACGATTGTGACCTGTTTCGGCCCCAGAGATCGACCCGTGCGCGTATGAGAGCCACGGTCGGCTATGGTAAAATGCTGAAGAGGCATGGCGGAAACTTGCTGTTTAGCAACTGGACAATAGATTTCCCCTGGCACTCACATCACAGTCACTTACTTTGAAAGGAAACAGGCAATGTCACAGGTGGCACTCGGTATGCACCGGCACGTCCGCTCTTCGATATTTTCGGCTGTGGAGGGTCTATCAGCCAAGCAACTGCACGCGATGCCGGCGGAATTCGACAACAACATCGCCTGGAATGTGGGGCACTTATTGGTCGTCCAGCAGCGTCTCCTCTATCGCCCCTGCGGTCTTCCCATTTCACTCACCGAGGCGATGATCCCGCTCTATCTGCCGAATACGTCGCCGGCGGATTGGGAGACGGAGCCGGACGCCGAGGAATTGGTGGCGATGCTGATGCCTCAGCAGGAACAGCTGGAGGCGGACTACGCGGACGGTCGTTTCAGTGAGAACGGGTTTAGCAAGTTCACGACCGGGTCAGGCATCACTTTGTCCGACATCGACGGCGCGCTGGTGTTCAACACCTACCACGAGTCGCAGCACTACGGGTTCATTCAGGCGCTCATCAACATAGTGGGCTAATCCGCATGACTGAAGTCGTCATTGTCAGCGCGGTGCGGACGCCGATTGGCAGGATTCGCGGCGCGCTGGCCTCCATGCGGCCGGATGACCTGGCGGCGCTGGTAATCGGCGAGGCGGTGGCGCGGGCGGGCGTGGAGCCGGCAGAGATAGAGGAAGTCTATCTAGGCTGCGCCAACCAGGCAGGCGAAGACAACCGCAACGTGGCACGCATGGCCGCTCTGCTGGCAGGGCTGCCGCAGGAGGTGGCGGGCGTAACGGTGAACCGGCTGTGCGCCAGTGGTCTCACCGCCGTGAACCAGGCGGCGCGGGCAATACTATGCGGCGAGGGCGAAATCTTTGTCGCCGGCGGCGTAGAGAGCATGACGCGTGCGCCCTATTCCATACCAAAGAATTCAACCGGTTTTGGCCCAACGGGCAACATAACCGGCTATGATACGACCCTCGGCTGGCGCTATCCTAACGCGGCGATGGAAGCGCTCTTCCCTCTGGAGGCGATGGGAGAGACGGCCGAAAACATCTACGAGATGAGTTGCGCCTCTGAAATCTCAGGAGGCGAGATCGGCCGCGCCGACCAGGACCGCTTCGCGTTGCAGAGCCAGCAACGGGCGGTCCGTGCGATCAAGGAGGGCCGCTTCAGGAGGGAGATCGTGCCGGTGGAGATCCCGCAGAGACGGGGCGAACCTGTTGTTCTGGATACCGACGAGCACCCTCGCTACACGAAAACGAACGACGGCTACCAACTGGCGACCAGCATGGAGGCCTTGGGCAAGCTGAGGCCGGCTTTTCGCCGGGAGGGTACTGTAACTGCCGGCAACGCCAGCGGGTTGAATGACGGCGCCTGCGCGCTGGTTCTGACGTCGAGAACCAAGGCCGATGCCCTGGGAATCCGACCTTTGGCGCGCTGGGTTGCGTCGGCCGCGGCCGGCGTCGATCCCCGAGTTATGGGGCTGGGACCTGTTGCCGCTTCTCGCAAGGCATTGGCGCGGTCGAGGCTAATGATCGAAGAGATCGATCTGGTCGAAATCAACGAGGCCTTTGCGGTGCAGACGCTGGCCGTTTTGCGGGAGCTGAAGTTGAGCGAAGCGAAAACAAATGTGAACGGCGGCGCAATCGCGCTGGGGCATCCCCTGGGTTGTTCCGGCGCCCGCATCCTGACGACGCTTATTCACGAGATGGGCAGACGGTCGGAGGCAGGGGAGAACTGCCGGTACGGCTTGGCGACGCTATGCGTGGGCGTGGGCCAGGGCGAGGCGACTGTCGTGGAGAGTCTGGACCGGTGAAGCAGCTACCGCAGATCACACCGCGCCAGGCGGCGGCTCTTGTCAAGACAGGGGACACGCTGCTTGTAGGCGGCTTCGGCATGACCGGAAATCCGACACAGGTCCTGCACGCCCTGGCGGAGACGGATGTTGGCGACATAACTTACATTGCCAACAATGTGGGCGAGCCAGGTCTGGGCGGGGGGCGGATGTTGCGAAACGGCCAGATCAGGAAGGCAATTGGCTCATTCTTTACGAGCAATCCGGAGGCGGTGGCGGCAGCGCAGTCGGGCGCGATCGAGTTTGAGGTGATGCCGCAGGGGACGATGGTAGAGGCGATCCGCGCCGGCGGCGCGGGGATAGGCGGATTCTTTACGCCGACGGCAGCGGGCACGGTCCTGGCCGAGGGGCGCGAGACCAGGCGCATTGACGGACGCCTGCATGTCTTTCAGCCCGCTCTGAGGGCGAATGTCGCGCTGATCCGGGCGTGGAGCGCGGATACGGCTGGCAATCTTACCTACCGGATGACGGAACAAAATTTTAACCGGGCGATGGCCACGGCTGCGGATCTTGTCATTGCCGAGATCGAGGAGTGCGTCCCCACAGGGGAGCTGCCTCCGGAGAGCATCCATACGCCCGGGTGCTACGTCGACTACCTGGTGCCTGTGAAGACTACTGAGGCCGACCTGGGCTCTTCGGCGTCGATTGCGGACAGCGGCAAGAAAGCAGGCGGCTTGCGCATGAAGTTGGCGCGGCGCGCGCTGGCCGAGTTGAGACCGGGGGACATTGTCAACCTGGGCGTCGGCATTCCGACGCTCGTCGCCGACCTAATCACGCCGGCGCATGGCATCATATTGCATACTGAGAACGGCATGTTGGGGGTCGGCCCGGCGCCTGAGAGCGGCGGTGCGCTCGAGTACCCGATCAACGCCAGCAAGATCCCGGTGACTGCGTTGCCGGGCAGCAGTTATTTCGACAGCGCCGACTCCTTTGCGATGATCCGCGGCGGCCATGTGGACGTGGCGATCATGGGCGGCTTGCAGGTGGACGAGCAGGCCAATCTCGCCAACTGGGCCGCGCCAGGGAGGCCGCTGTTGGGAGTAGGTGGGGCGATGGATCTGGCGTCCGGCGCCAAGCGACTTATCGTGACCATGACCCACGCCAGCCGTGACGGCCAATCTAAAATCGTACCTTCCTGTACACTACCGCTGACGGCGACGAATGCGGTTGACGTGATCATTACCGAACTGGCGGTTTTTCGCTTCTGCGACGGGCGCCTGACCTTGACCGAACTGTTGGATGGGGCGTCGCTGGAGGAGGTGAAGGCTAAGACGGATGCACTATTTGAGATCGCGTTGGCGGGTTGAGGGGTCTGCGCTGCGGCCGGTTGTCCCGTCCTACCAGAAGGAGAGTAGAAAAGGCGATGCAGTTGAAGCCCATTCTTTTTTCCTTGCCGATCGCAGCATTGGCAGTTCTGCTTCTGGCTGCGTGTGCGCCGATTGAAGGTCCGGTAGCATCCGGGAACGGAACTGCCCTTGAGGAGATCCCGCTGAACGCGGCCGTGACGCGCCAGGAGGAGATAAGCCAGGAAGTCTTTCCCATAACGGTCACGTATTTCACCCCTGCGCAGACGGAAGGTCCCTATTATCCTGTTGCGAAGCCGGCAGATCGGGACAGCGACCTGTTGGTTCTGGAGGGGGCCGATGGCAGGCCGGACGGAGATGTGTTGGAGTTTGGCGGCAGGCTTTTCGACAACTCCGGTATGCCGGTAAGCGGGGCCGTTATCGAGATCTGGCAGACTGACGACAACGGAGTCTACCTGCATCCGGGTGATGCCGGCAGTTCGCGACGGGACGTAAACTTTCAGTCTTACGGTGAGGCAGTAACAACTGAGGAAGGGAGCTACAGCTTTCGGACGATCATGCCGGGCAACTACCCGCCGCGCCCCCGTCACATCCACGTAAAGGTACGATTGGGGACCCACGAGCTGTTGACAACGCAGTTCTACTTCAGTAACGACCCGGAGGCTTCCAAAGATCGAATTTTCGCGGGAGCAGGTGGGGAAGTGGGTGCATTGATCATGGAGGTCGAGGAAGGGATTGACGATGAAGGCAATCCAACACTCATCGGCAGGCGCGATATAGTCCTGCGTACACTTCTGTCAGAATGAGGAAACGCGGCCAGGGGGTGGGATAGCTTGAAATTGAGAGAACTGGGAAATCCCAAATTTATCGCCTTGGAGACCTTTCGTAAAAGCGGGCAGGCGGTCAAGACGCCGGTCTGGACTGTTGCGAAGGATGGCAAGCTACTGGTGTGGACGCAGGGCGACAGCTGGAAGATCAAACGCGCCCGCTACAATCCTCGCGTACGGGTTGCCAAGTGTGACATGCGGGGCAACATTGAGGGACCCTGGGTGGAGGGTATTGTCGCTTCGATTTCCGATGACATGGAAGAGAAGAAGCTGATGCGGAGCCGTCTCAGACTGAAGTATCCCTTCATGTATACCATTCTTTCGTCGGTAGCGGTTTTGCGCCGGGAGAATTCCGGGCAGGTGGTGGTAGAAATAGAGGACATTTAGAGCGCAGACATTGCTGGAATTGCCTATTGCGTACTGAATTCTGCGCAAGAGTAGACTGGAAGTGCTGGTTTTGCTTGGTCACGCATTGGACTAACTTGATTCAGGAGCCCTTAGCCCTATGAAAGCTGTGATGGTCATGTTCGACACCCTTAACCGACGGATGTTGCCGCCCTACGGTTGCGACTGGATTCATGCGCCGAACTTCAGCCGTCTGGCGGAGCGGACGGTCACGTTTGATAACTGCTACGTGGGCAGTATGCCCTGTATGCCGGCGCGGCGGGAGATGCACACCGGACGCTACAATTTCCTGCATCGCAGTTGGGGCCCGCTGGAGCCGTTCGACGATTCGACGCCGGAGATACTGTCGGAGAACGGCGTTTACACCCATCTCAGCACGGATCACCAACACTATTTTGAAGATGGCGGCGCTTCCTATCACACGCGTTACGACAGTTGGGAGTTTCATCGCGGCCAGGAAGGGGACGGCTGGATAGGGCAGGTGGAAGATCCGGTGGAACCTGCTTCTATTAACCGGACGACGGCTGCCACTTACCGGCCTCGCGGGGAGGGAGAGAAGCGCCGGTATGGAGATACGCGCCGTCAAGACTGGATCAACCGGGAGGTGATTGACAGCGAAGAAAAGATGCCGCAGGCCAAGACCTTTGCCGCGGGGTTGGATTTTATCCGCCGCAACCACGAGCAGGACAATTGGTTCTTGCAAGTGGAGACCTTTGATCCGCACGAACCCTTCTTCACTCAGCAGAAGTATAAGGACCTCTACCCGCACGAGTACAACGGCAAGCTGTTTGACTGGCCCTCTTATCGGAAGGTGGAGGAGACGGAAGAAGAGGTGCAGCACTTGCGTTACGAGTACGCGGCCCTGCTCAGTATGTGCGACGAATACCTGGGGAAGGTTCTGGATCTGATGGACGGTTTGAACATGTGGGATGACACGATGCTGATCGTGTGTACCGATCACGGCTTTCTGTTGGGAGAGCACGACTGGTGGGCCAAGATTGTGCCGCCCTTCTACAATGAAGTTGCGCACACGCCGCTCTTCATCTGGGATCCTCGCAGCCGGGTGACAGGTGCCCGCAGGACGCAGCTGACGCAGTTGATCGACCTGCCGGCGACGCTCCTGGAATATTTCGGTGTTGCGCGACCGCCGGACATGGAAGGGATTCCCTTGGGTGATGTGATTGCCGCGGACGCGCCGACGCGCGATGCGGTCCTGTTCGGCGTACATGGAGGGCACGTTAACATTACCGACGGACGTTATGTGTACATGCGCGGGCCGGTTGACCCCACGCAGAACGAGCCGCTATACAATTACACGCTGATGCCCAATCATATGCGTGACCGCTTTGGGGTAGGGGAGTTGCAGGATATCCAGTTGGCCGAACCCTTCTCGTTTACGAAGGGGTGCCGCTCAATGAGAATCGCCTCGTCCCACCCATTCGCGGCCCCGCCACGCTACACGATGCTTTTCGATCTGGAGACGGATCCGGGGCAGGAGAATCCAATCGAGAGTGTGGCGGAGGAGGCGAGACTTTCAGCGCGCATGGCGGAATTGATGCAGGCCAATGAAGCGCCG
Source organism: Caldilineaceae bacterium (assembly GCA_965221345.1). Taxonomy (GTDB): domain Bacteria; phylum Chloroflexota; class Anaerolineae; order Caldilineales; family Caldilineaceae; genus Bin5. Next base: position 2,063,829 of record CBDCSD010000001.1, on the reverse strand, counting down.
CCGGAGCAGTTCGAGAGGCTGGGACTGGCGGTTCAGGAGCCGGGCTAGCGTGGAAAGAAAGAGGCGCCGTCCGCACTTCATGTGCGTCGGCGCCTTTTTATGACTGTTATGAATCTCTGCGAGGTTCGAAGTGAGTCGGCCTCAGAAATGCTGAGGCGATCACAGCTTACACGCTAATGAAGCGTTTTTCCCTCAAGCGGGCGGACTTGCCCTGCCGGTCGCGCAAGAAGTAGAGTTGCGCGCGTCGGACTTTGGTCTTACGCAGTACCTCGACTTGCTCCACGCTTTTGCTGAAGAGTGGGAAAGTGCGCTCTACGCCGACGCCATGTGAGCCGGTGCGGCGCACAGTATAGGTCGCGCCTGGCTGGCTGCCGCCGCGCATCGCGATCACTACCCCTTGAAACACCTGAATCCGTTCGTTGCGACCTTCTGTGATGCGCTGGTGAACACGCACCGTATCACCGGAGGCAAAATCCGCCAAGCCCGCTGGCATCTCCGGTTGCAGGGAAGCCATCAATGCGTTTGTCATCTTACACCGCCCTATGTATTGAACTGTGTCTTCGCAAGATTTGGCCTGGGCCATGCCCATGCCGATTTTGCTTTCCCTGCCCAAACCCTTCAGTTGCTGGGGTCACCGACGGAGAAGAGCTTTAAGGTTGGCCCACGGGGGTCATTTCCCACCCAGGCAACTAATATTCACACAGCCTCGAAGTGTACCACAGTGGCATGCGCACACCAAATTTTCAACACTATAGTTCAGTACGTACGATGTGTACGCCATCCACCATATTTCGTAGCTTTTGCCTCGCGGCCCAGCGGGCGGTCTGGCTGAGCCCACAGTCGGGCGCGAAGGCCAAGCGGTCGGCGGGAGCGAATTCGAGGCAGTGGCGGACTGTGGCTGCTACGTGTTGCGGCGATTCGATGAAGTAGCTCTTTACGTCGATGATGCCCACTGCCACATCCCTTTTCTCCGCGATCAGCCCGATTACCTCCAACTCGGAATACTCACGGTTTGCCATCTCCACGTGAATTTCGTCCACGGCCAGCTCCAGAAAGGCCGGGAACATGGGCGCGTACCGTCGGAAGCCGACAGGATGGCCCTTGAAGTTGCCGAAGCAGAGATGGGTCGAGAGCCGACAGCGGCCCACGACAGGCTCGACCGTGCGGTTAAAGATATCGACGAAGCGGACGGGATCTTCGCGGTAGGCATAGCAGCTCATAGAGGGTTCATCAACCGTGATCTCGCGGCAGCCGGCTGCAACCAGGGCCTCCAGTTCGCGGCGAACAATGGGCAGGAGCGCCTCTGTCACTGCATAGCGGTCAGGATACCGATCATTGGGCAGCAGCCGGCCGCTGAGCGTGTAGGGCCCGGGCACGCTTGCTTTCAGCGTTGGCCCCTGCGCGGAGTCCGGGGCGAGCCGTTGCAGGCGCTGAAACTCCTCCACCGCGCCAAGCCTGTCCGGCGCGCAGAGCTCTCCAACAATGGTGTGTTTGCCGCGCTGGTCGTGCGCGGGAGGCCCCCAAAGCCGCGGCGAGGCAGGCTCCGGCTGGATCCCTTCCAGGTAACCATAGAAGGACAGGTTAAAGTCGAGCCGGGTCTGTTCACCGTCGGTGATGACATCGGTCCCGGCTTCAAGTTGGTCGTGGACGGCGGCAACCACCGCGTCATCGACCATTTCGGCGACGTCGTCGCTGCCGAACTGATCAAGATGAGCGCTGGCAAACTCGAGCCAGGCCGGGAAAGGGTAGCTGCCGATTACGGTTGTGCGCAGAGGAATGGGTTGCATTCTGAGATCAGGATGGTTTGATTCGACTACGGAATGTTGTTGCCGGTCCAAGGGACGCCATGGTTTGGCCTCCCTTGCCAATCAGTCGCCGTATACGCGTCGAACACGCCGCCGGTAATCGTCGTAGGAGGCGTCAAACTTGGCGGCGGACGCGTCACCGGCGAAAACGCTGCTGGAGAGGACGAGAGGCGGCTTGCCGCGCGCGGTCAACCCTTCAGCCACAAGGCACTTGACTGCATTCACAACCGCGGCCGCGCCGATTGTCGAGCCTGGGCCGACCGGATCTTCGAGACCCTCGACGGTAACCAGGGCATCTCCGGCAGGCGTTCCGTTGTCGATGGTAACGTCGGCGATATCCAAAAGCCTCTTGCCGTTACTGTGCTTTGGCGCAGACGCGGAGCAGTGGTCGACCGAGAGGACCGCGACCACGGGCAAATCCAGCGCCTTTGCCTCCAGGGCCATTTCTACTACGACCTCATTAACGCCGCTGTTGGAAAAGATCATGAAGCTGTCCGGCGGCCGCAGCACGAAGTTGCGAAGGATCTGCCGGGCAAAGCCTTCCACATGCTCGATGAACATCGCCTGGCGTTGCCCATTGGCGCCGACGACCTGGTTGTGGAAAGTCAGTGACAGTTCAACGATGGGATGGAAGCCGGGAAAGGAGCCGTGGCGGGGATACATCTCCTCAATAAACATGCGAGAGTGGCCGGTTCCAAAAAGATGCACGAGGCCATCTGCTGCGATAGTGTCGACGCAGATGTCTGCGGCGCGCTGAATGTTCTGCGTCTGCGTGGCGATGATTCGTTCCAGGATGGCTTGGGCTGCGTTCAGGTAGTCAGATGCTGGATTCATTGAGGGTCTCAGGCTGCTCAGTCTGGCTCAGGGCGGGAGGCGCGAAACCTGTTTTGCCGGAAGCCAGCCGCCGAGTTTGTCACGAGGAAAAAGGTACGGTCCCGGTCCTGTCCAACGGATAGTTCCATCTCTCGATGTAAGTCTCACCGGGCAGGAATTCGTCTCCCCGATCGGAGAGCTTACGTTGCAGCTGCGCTTCCAGTTCGGCCTGAATGGAACTGACCGAGGCGCGATTTACAAGGTTGTCCAGTTGGTAAGGGTCGGCCTCGTTGTCGTAGAGAAGCCAAGGTCCGTTCAGGTCGCGCGCATAGGTGTGGTTGCGTGTACGTAGGCCCCGGTATTCGCGCCCGCCGTCCGGGCGCAGAAATTGCCCGAAGGGATGGGGACAGTAGATAAGCGCGGCGCCGCCGGAGGGATCCTCGCCGCCCTCGATGGTGGCCGAAAAGTCCCGGCCCTCCACCGTATCGGGAATGGGTATATCAGTTAGCGAGAGCAGGGTGGGAAGGATGTCAGGCGTATCCAGCAGGGCATCGACCTCTCGCCCCTGCCAGCCAAAACGCTGCGGCCAGCGCAGCAGAAAAGGCACCCGGATTGATTCTTCCCAAGGGCGCTGCTTTTTGACCTCCCCCTGCGAGCCGAGCATGTCTCCGTGATCCGATGTAAACACAAAGATCGTGTTCTCCGCCAAGCCCTCGTCTTCTAAAGTTTGCAGCAGCGCGCCCAGGCAGTCGTCCAGTGCTGTGCAGTGAGCGTAGTAGCCGGCGATCCAATTGCGGGCTTCCTCAGCCATCTCAGGGGGCACGTTTGGGCGCAGTTCGATAGAGTTCGGGTCGTACATCTGTCGATAGGCTTCTGGCGCGGTTTCATAGGGCGCATGGGGAGGGCCCCAGGAGAGGACGAGGAGAAAGGGAGTGTCGCTCTTGCCGTCGCCGTCGCGACTGCGACCGCGCAAATAAGCCTGGACGTCTTTGGTCTGCTCGATGGCGTCGTAGCCTTCCCAGGTCAGGGGCTGGTCGGAGTCGCCGGCATAGAATCGCGAGTTGTTGTAGTCATGCGTGCATTCCAGCGTCTTCCAGTAGTCGAAGCCCTGGCGGCTCTCGGGCGGAATGTAGTTGCTGCGGCCGCGGCCGTCGACATGCCACTTGCCCACGTAGGCTGTATCGTATCCGACCGATTTGAAGAGTTTGGCCATGGAGACGGCGTCGTCCGCCAGATGCACGTCATTGACGAAAACGCCGTGGGTCAACGCGTGCTGACCTGTCAGCAGGCAGGCGCGCGCCGGGCAGCAGACGGGAATGCCGGCCACGGCATGGGTGAAGCTGACGCTTTGCGCGGCCAAGCTGTCGAGATGTGGTGTCTTTACTTGAGGGTTACCGGCGAATCCGGTGTCCTGCACCCGCCACTGGTCAGCGAAGACATAGACAATGTTGGGGCGATTTTGGGGCATTAGTCAATCTCACTCAGGTGCTTTCGGCTACAGTGACACACCCAGCAGGCCGCGGGTGAATTGGAAGTCGATGTTTCCTGCCCGCATTGCCTTAGGCTGGAGCTGCCCTCCCAGTGTCTGCGCCAGCAGGTCCGCCAGAATTTGGGGCCAGGATTCCGGGTCGCCTTCGAGCACTGCATCCATATCTGCGGCGAACTGCTTCCCCGCGCTCTCGGCGGCCGCAACCTGCAGCACCGGCACGAGTGGATGGCCCTCGATTGGGTGGCTGCCAACATATGCCAGAATCGCCTCAACGCCAACACCTCCGAGGCCGGTAAGAGTCTCGGCCCAATGTTCGGTTGGCGTCTCCATCACGTGGAGACCACTCTGGTCAGCGGCGTCGGCCAGCGCCTGGCCGTAGGCAAGAGTGGGAAGGTGCGGGCCGTCACCGATGGACTCATCCAGGAATGCGCGCGCAGAAAGCAAGGGGCTGTTTTCCGGCAAGACAACCGTGCCGCCGCCGGCAACTATGGCCGCCGCCAGCCGTCCAAACTGGCGGGAGACTGAGGCGGGAGGCTCGCCGGCGCTGAGGAGCCCGATGCGCACGGCAGAAATGTCGGCCATCGTCCGCTCGGGCGGGTCCGCCGCGGCCAAACGCTGTGCGAACCAGCCATCGACTTTGTCCAACACTGCGTCGATCCCGCCGTCCAGTTGGATGCTGGCCCATCCGAATCGGTCCAGATCCAATCCATTGGCTTCCAGCTCATGACGGAAATAGTCGTTGTGCGTCTTCTCGCAGCCATGTTCCAGCAGCAGCGTTTCCGCGGCCTGGGGATGACGCAAATAACCCAAGACGGTGCGCACATAGAGGTCGCCGGTGTGTCCACCGGAGAAGCCGCATCCTTCGGTGTGGGCAAGAGCCACATACCTTTTGAGCAAGGGCGCACTTTCCTTACCGCCAGTGTATTTGCTGTTAAGCCGGGCGGCCGCGATCTGGCCGATCTGGCCGGAGCAGAGACTGGTGGGGAGGATCAGTCCGATGCGGTCTGCTGCCGGGCCGGCGGCCGTTGCGAACGCAGGGTAGGCGAAATCGAGGTCGGGTAGGGGCGCGGAGCGGCGGCGTAGAGGCAACGCCCGCCCGGCAGGCTTGGGCCGGCTACTGATCTCTTCGACGCGGCCCGGTCCGGTCTGACGCCAGTCTCGCCAAAGTTGAACTTGGGCATGGCCCGCCTTTTCGCCGACGGTTCGCTCGCCGGAAGCGGCATGCACGGTCAGGTCGAGGGTCTCGGCGCCGAGTTCGTCCATAGGCGTACCATCCAGATAACGGCCGGCGTTGACATCCATGTCACCGCTGAGCAGTTCATAGCGGCGCGTTGTTGTCACGATCTTGATTGTAGGGACAAATGGAAAATTGGTGATGGAACCGTTGCCGGTAACAAAATAGATCATGTTACAGCCGGAAGCCACCTGCCCGGCGATACTTTCCAGATCGTTGCCGGGACTGTCCATGAAGTAGTAACCGGGCACCTTCATCGGCGTGCTATAGGGGATTACGTGGTCGAGGCGCACGTCGGGGTGGCGCTTCATGGCCGCGCCGATTGACTTGAGGACGATGTTGTACAGCCCGCGATACTTGTTGCCGCCAGAGGGATTGCCTGCCGCCGAATGGCCGTGCCAGGCGACCCGCTCCTGGAAGCGTTCGATGGTCTGGAGAAATTCTGCGGCGGTAGGTGCGTCGCGCACTTTCAGCATCATATACGGCTCTGCGCCGATCAGTTCGTCAGTCTCAGCCAGGTTGGCCGCGCCGCCGTAGCCAATCAGTTCTCGGGCTACCCAGGAAGCGAGAGGATTGCCGGAGATGCCGGAAAAGGCGTCGGAGCCTCCGCATTGGAGCGCCAATTTCAGTTCGGAGAGGGGCTGAGGGGTGCGCGGCGTTGCGTTTACCTCCGCCAGCCAGCTCTGCACGATCGCTTCGGCCTGCCCTAACCCGGCCTGAAAGCCGCCCTCGAGCGTCAGGAAGGCGTGGGGCAATGCGTCCAGTGGGTAGCCATTTTCAGCCAAATAGTCGCGCAGCAGTGTGTTATTTACAGGTTCCCGGCCGTAGTCCACGCACAGCACCGCGCCGACATTGGGGTGAGTGATGAAACCGGCCAGCGTACGCAATACGGAATCGGTGTTGTTGGGGTTGTCGTGGCCGCCTTCGGTGTGGGCGACGGCGACGATTCCGTCAATGTTGCTGAATCCATCGGCAACGCCTGCGAAACGGGATTCCAATTGCCTGACGAATCCACCTGTGCGGGAGGATGTTCCAAGCAGAATGACCATGTTGCGAGTACCGACACCCCTGCCGCCGGCGCGCGTATACCCTTCAAAGTAACGGTCCTCATCATAGCGGGGAATCTGTTGGCCGCTCCGGAAACTATCGGTGTCGAGATCGTAGGACTGAACGTGGTCGGCGAAATTGGGCTCTTCCGGCAGGTCAAAGTCAAGGGCGCGTACGCTGAGGGCGTCGAGCATCTCGGCGTTGCTGATGTATTCACCAGGGACAATCGCGCGCGTCGCCAAACCAAACGGTAGCTCCCAGGAGAGCAGAGGTCCCCCTTGCGGGATCGGCGCCACCGCGAAGCGGTGCCCTTCCATGGTTGTGTAGTCCAAGGTCAGGACATCTCCGTTGAATTCAATTTGCGTGCCCGCCGCCAGCATGCGCGTGGCAACGGCGACATTGTCGCCGGGAAGTGGCAAGCGGGCTACCTCTTGGAAGGGTAATGGGGAATCGGTCAGGGATTCGTGTGGCGGTGTCATCGCTTCACCTTCGCAGTGTGGAGACGGGTCTGCCAACGCGGATAGCCTATCACATTTGGTGGAAATGCACAGTTTCGGTCGACGCCATGACTGCCGTTGTTTGGCTTTCCTGAACGTGTGCAGGACGGTAAGTTGGACAAGCCTTTGTTTGGCTATACGAAATCAGGCGCCCCCGCCAATTTCTGAGTCCAGCTGTTCGTAGAAACGGGTCATGAATTCGTGTCGCTGTGCGCCGATCTTGCGGGCGGTTGTGGTGTATAACGTCGACAGAATGTGGCGCAGCTTGTATACGTACTCGTGAACAGGCGTATATTCAGGGCCCGACGGTTGGGCATGATCCGGCGGCGCTTCATTAACCGGCTGGTTCCAGAGTCTGCAGTTGTGGCTGCCGGCGTGGGAGAAGGCCCTGGCCACGCCAATAGCGCCAATGCTGTCCAGTTTGTCGGCATCGTAGAGACACTTCGCTTCCAGCGTCTGCGGTTGGACGGAGCGGTCACGGTAGCGGTGGGCCTGGATGCAGTGGACGACTTGCTCTATGCGCGGCGCTTCCATGCCGGCTGCGCGCAAGTAGTCGGCGGCGTAATCAGCCGCGGCAACGTGGTGGCTGCTGCGACCGCTGCCGGCGACGGGCAGATCATGGAGAAGGGCCGCTGCGCGCACGATTTCCACATCCGCGGCTTCGGCCTTTGCGATGCGTATCCCCATCTGCGTTACCCGCAGCACGTGGTCGAAGTCGTGGGCCGCGTCGCCGGCGGTGTAAAACTGGCGGATTTCGGTTTCGTTCAGCAGAGCCGATTCTGTCGTCGGACCGGGTGCGCCATTTCTTGTGGCGGACATGATTTCCTTCTCAGCCCTATGCTGTGTGGGTAGATTCACGCAATTCCTGGGCTGACTAACTCTTCTAAACTGTCGAGGACTCGCCGGCGAAACTCCTCCTGGCTGAATCGTTCGGCCTGGGCCCGGCAGTCAGCACGGTCGTATGCAAAAGGATCGAACTGGTGGACAGCCTGTAGCAGTGATTCCGGCGTCTGTGTATCAAAGAACTCTCCTGTCTTGCCCGGGACGACCGTATCAAGGGCGCCGCCTGCCCGAAAGGCGATCACCGGGCGGCCGGCGCTCATCGCCTCGACCGGGGCGATGCCGAAATCCTCCAGACCGGGAAAGAGGAATGCCTTGCAGCCTCGCATCAGCTCAAGCTGACGGTCACCGGGCTGCCAGCCGAGGAAGGTGACGTTCGGTCCGGCGAGCGCCTCGAGCGACTGACGGGCGCGTCCGCTGCCGACGACGATCAGCCTTTCGTGCGGCAACGCCTGGAATGCCTTCACGGCCAGGTCGATGCGCTTGTACGGGATGAGGCGGCTGACGATTAGATAGTAGTCGCCCACCGGTACCGACGGGTCGGGCGTGAATCGCAGGGTATTGACCGGCGGATGGATGACGACGCTTTCGCGCCCGTAAATTGTGCGGATGCGCTCCTGCACAGTGCTGCTGATGGCGATGAAGTGATCGACCCTCTGGGCTGCGGCGTAGTCCCAACGCCGCAGCATTGCCAACAGCGGCTTCAGCCCTAGGTCCATCAGACTACCGATCCGTTCTCGCTGCCGGTACTGTTCGTAGAGCCACAGGAATCGGGTAGGTGTCAGGCAGTAACAGATGTGCAAGGCCTTTTGATTGCCCTTACGTGACCGGATCCCGTGGCAGAATCCGCTCTTGTTGCTCAAGATCAGGTCGAACCCACTCAGGTCGGTTGTCTGGAACGCGGCTGGATAGAGCGGCAAATAGGCCCGGTGGAAGTCCATCACCCGTGGAAGACGCTGCATAAAGGTGGTATGGATGGGCCAGTTCCGGTAGGAATCGGGCATCTTGTCCGGCCCGTACATACTGGTAAAAATCGGCGCGCCCGGGAAGAGCGCAACGAACTCTTCCAGCACGTTTTCGGCGCCGCCCATCTGATTGAGCCAATCGTGGACCAGTGCCACGCGTACCCGGCTCCTCCAATCCTCGGGGCCAGTTTCACCGCTCTTGTATTCGAGGGGCTCAAGAGCTGGCCTTTTCAGCGCAACCACCGGCAACCGCCTCGTCGATTCATGTAGAGGACTTACCGTCCGCCTTCTGATTCTCCCTTTCTGAAAGGATTGTCAGTTCGGCGGAGACAAAGTGATCGACCATCGTGCGAAAAAGCGACTCGATAAGATCCGGGTCCACGCCTTCGGTCTCGGCCCAGAGCCTCCGTGCAGCCATCATCTGGCGCTGCCGCTCGGGCGCATGCACATCTTTTTCGCTGCGCTTGAAGCGAGCCGCCGCGTGGACATACTTCTGCCGCCGGCTGATGGTATTGATGAGCGACTGATCGAGACGATCGATTTCCGTCCGTACCTCGGCGAGCGTTTCGCAGTCCTTGGGTTCTATCATTGGGAATCCTGTCACTGGGGATGTGGGCGCTATCCTGATCTGGGGGAGCATTCTACCTCAAACGCGGCTGAAAACAAAGCGAAAGGGCATTTATACCCCTGTATTTCCTTGCTGGCGCTGCAAGCAGATGGCGGGCCTGGAGGAAGCATACGGTTCAAGGAATCTGCAGACTCGCCTCAGTCAAGAGTGTTTACAGAATGGGTTGGCCCATATCGGAGTTTGGATGCTGCGGTCGACGGAGGGAGTCCCGCCCTTGCCCGGCGGCTTCTCTCTGAAGTAGAATGCGCCCAACAGGTGGACCGAAATTCGAATTTAGGAGCAACAGGCATGGCGGCATACCAGACCTACCTTGATTCCCACAAGCAGAGATTCCTCGAAGAACTGCTTGAGTTTCTTCGTATCCCCAGCATCTCAGCGCTGCCGGAGCGCGCCGAAGACGTTGCTCGCGCCGGAGATTGGGTTGCGCAACGTCTGACCGCTGCCGGTGTGGAAAACGTCGAAGTTCTGCCGACGGGCGGCCATCCGGTGGTTTACGGCGACTGGCTGCATGCCCCTGGCAAGCCGACAGTCATGATCTACGGTCACTTCGACGTGCAGCCTGTCGATCCGGTTGAATTGTGGACACATCCGCCTTTTGAGCCAAAGATTATTGGGGATCGGGTTTATGCCCGCGGCGCGTCCGACGACAAAGGCAATATGCTGGCGCCGATTCTCGCGGTCGAGGCGTTCCTGCAAGGGGATGGGGCTGCGCCTGTCAACCTGAAATTCTGCTTCGAAGGCCAGGAGGAGATTGGCAGTCCACAGATTCCCGATTTCATGCCACCCCACCGGGATCGATTTGCCTGCGACCTTGCGGTCAGCGCCGACGGCGGCCAATACAGCGAAACCGAGCCGATCCTGCTGATGTCTCTGCGCGGCATCTGTGGAATACAGATAGATGTGCTTGGCGCTTCATCAGACCTCCATTCCGGTCTACACGGTGGCAGAATACAGAACCCGATTCACGCGCTGACGCAGATCCTGGGCTCGCTCCGCCGGGCTGACGGAACGGTGGCGGTGGAGGGATTCTACGATGATGTAGTAGAGTTTACTGCAGAGGAACGGGCCGCCATAGCCGGCGTTCCTTTCGAGGGTGACGAATACCTGGAGCAGTTGGGGCTGAAAGAGGAATTCGGCGAGCCGGGTTACACGAACCGCGAGCGCGGCTGGATTCGCCCGACATTGGAGATGAACGGCATCTGGGGCGGCTTCCAAGAGGAGGGAATCAAGACGGTCTTGCCCAACTCGGCGCATGCAAAGATTACCTGCCGATTGGTTGCCGACCAGGATCCTGCCCGCATCATCGCCCTGTTGCAGGAGCATATTTCACAACATGCGCCGCCGGGGGTGACAGTAGACGTTTCTCCCCTGTCGATCCTCGGCAGGCCTTACAGCATCACGGCGGATCACTGGGGAAACCGGGCGGCGGCCGCGGTTCTACAGGAAATGTACGGCCGGGAACCCTACCAGACACGTAGCGGCGGCAGTATCCCTATCACCGGTGTTTTCCGAGAGCAACTGGGGGCCGATACGATCAGCTTCGCCTTTGGAATTGAAGATGAAAATTTCCACGCGCCGGACGAGTTTTTCCGGTTGGCCAGCTTTCGCAAGGGGCAGGTTGCCTACTGCCGGCTGCTGGAGAAGCTGGGCGAAGCGACACCGTCGCAATAAGAACTGATAAAGGGGCGTCTTTCGGGGTGGTCAGGGAGCGAGTTGAAACCACAGAACTGTGTAGAGTACACCTATGAGCGCGCCGACGTAGACTTCTGTGGGTGTATGGCCGATCAGTTCCTTCAACTCCTCTTCACTGACAGGCTGACCGGTGAACAGCTCGCGCAAGATCTGATTCAGGACTTCTGCCTGCTTGCCAGCGGCCCGGCGCACACCGGTGGCGTCGTACATGACAACCAGGGCGAAGACGGCGGCCAGAGCAAAGACGTCGCTGCGCGGGCCGGATCGATAGCCGATGGCGGAAACCAGACTGCAGACCATGGCGGCATGGCTGCTGGGCATGCCGCCGGCACGGGCCAGAACTCGTAGATCGAAATCGCGCCGCAGAATCCATTCGAAGAGAAACTTGTAGAGCTGCACTATAAAGCCAACGCTCAAGGGTAGCCAGATGACGGCACCGAATCCAAATATCTGCATCGATCTAGTGATCCTGGGCCCCGCTTAACTCGGAGACCGTTCCGTCCGGCTGCCATTGCCTGACCCGCAGTTCAGCCTCTTCAAGCAGGTCGCCGCAGCGCGCAGCCAATACCATCCCTGTCTCGTACAAGTCCAAGGAGTCGGCGAGGGGCAGGTCGGCTGCCTCAAGCCTCTCCAGTACCGTCTGAAGCCGGGCGTAGCATTCCTCATAAGAGAGTTCCGCAACCTTTTCGGCTGCTTTCTGCTGACTTTCCATTGTTCCCCTCTCTGTGCAAGCCTATTCGATAACAGTATACCAAATGGAATGCCTTTTGCGGCAAAGGGGGAGGAGGCGGCGCAGTTCCCCTGGCGAGCAGATCTGTGTTAGCCTGTTCTGAACATTGGACTGAAAGAACTGTTCCCCTGGCCCGCGCCGGGGCAAGATTCGACAGCTATTCTTCTCCGCTTCTTGGACGACTTGGAAGGAGTTAAATTGGGATGGAGGACGAGATGGCAGACACTGAGCAGTACAGACCTGCAGTGGTAATCCTGGAGCAGGACCTGTTTTTTTCGGTCAGGCTGGAGGACGTTGTGCGCGCTGCGGGCGGAGATCCAATCACCGTTGAGGATGCAGACCTGTTCGTTGCCGCGGTCGAACGTACCTTTCCCGCCCTTACCTTGCTTGATCTGAAGACGCCTGGAGACTGGGAAACGGCTGTCCGCCAATGCAAGATGAAGCCTCACACACGCCAGACACCGATATATGCATTTGGCAGCCATGTGGACGTGGCGACGCTACAAAAGGCGCGCAAAGCCGGCGCTGATCATGCCTGGGCGCGCAGCCGCATGATGGAGGAGCTGGTGGCGGTGGTTGAACGCCATATACATCCACCGGTCCGGCATCTAGACGGCTGCGCAGATCCGCCCAGCCGGGCCGCAGTCGCCGGGTTGCTTGCCTTCAACCAGGGCCGATTCTTTGATCAGCATGAATACTTGGAGTTGGCCTGGAACGAAGAGTCGCGCCCGGTACGCGATCTGTACCAGGGCATCCTGCAGGTTGGGGTAGCTTTTCTGCAGATGGAGCGGGGCAACCGGCGAGGCGCGTTGAAGATGTTTCGCCGCGGCCTGCCGAAGCTACGGGGCCTGGCGGACGAATGCCAGGGGATCAACGTGGCAGCCTTTCGCACAACTGCCGAAAATATCCATCGCATGTTGTCGGAGTTAGGGCCAGGCCAGTCCGTCGAAATCACCGACTCTTCGTTTCCCAAAGTCGAGTTCAACAATCCCTATGGTGGGGAAACGCCGGAGGACCTTGGTGTGACGCTGCCTGAGGCAGGTGAAGCCGGCGGATCTTGAGGAGTTGCAGGCCAAGCTTTTTGCATCACCTCACCGATTTCCTACCGAGAAATGGCGGTCGAAATGTCGGAAGGGGAGGCCGCCTCGTTTGATTCCTCAGCATCCTCAGCGGCCCGCCGGCCCCGCTCTGACAGGCTCAGGGTGGCCGCGGGGAATTTCTGATTGCTGAGCAGCAGGCCCTTTTCCTCAAGTGATCGAACGTCCTGCGCCGCGACTGGAGTCGGCTCGCCGTCGAGAGGATGGAGCCGGTATTCTTTGCCGCCGTCGAGATAGCGGTGGGATTTGAGCGTGTCGCCGCGCAGCAGCGCATGCAGGAGACGCGTCTGCGACGGGGAGATGGCGTTGTGTGGGGTGGGGAGCGTCTGAAGCCGAAAAATGGCACGCAGTCCCGCGCTTATTCTCGCGGCCGCGGCGCGCAGGATCATCCCAGTTCGTTGACGTGCTCTTGCAGCTTGCGCTGGTTGATCTTCACGTATTGGTTCGCTTTGATCTGCAACATTTCCTCGTCTGACAGGCGCAAGCGCAGGATGTCGAGCGCATCTTCCGGGCTTTGCCCGTAGGCAAGTTTCTTCTTGCCGTTCTCCATGTCAAACAAGTACATGTAGTGGGGATTGGAAAAGCTGCTCATCCCTTACGCCTTTACCAGTGCCTGCTGGTACATTCCTTTGTAGCCCCGCTGCTGCTCATCCTTGGACAGGCCGCGATTCACTTCGGCGTCAAACTTGCCGGCAAGCAGTTCCCGGTAGAAACTATAGTTGACGCCCTTTACCTTTTCGTCGTCCGGGAAGCGGTGATAGTTGTCCATACTCATCAGGCTTTTGCCCTCGGCGATCAACTGAAAGCCCAGAGCGGAGCCGGGATAGGGCGCATAGTAGGAGATGGACGGGAAGACCCGCTTCATCCGTTTGAGCATGCGCATCGTCTTGAAGGCATCCTCATCGGTTTCGCCAGGGATGCCCAGCATGATGTTTGACCAGAAGACGGGCGCCACCTTCCCCTCCGCTTCCATCTCATCACCTATACGGTTGACAAGATCGATGGCGAAGTTGTTGTCCTCTTCGGTGCATTCCTTGTTGAGCAACTTCAGAATGCGGTCGCTGCCCGACTCGAACCCGATCGAAATCAGGTTCCAGTTTGTCTCGCGGACCAGCGCTGTGAAAAGCTCCGGCCACTGGCGCACGGTGTCGGCGCGTCCGGCCGCCCAATAGGGCCATAACTTATTGGCGCGGCGGGGATACTCTTCGATCCACTCCTGCAGCCACTTGGGGTTTTGGAAAAACATGGAATCGTGGATAACTACCGAACCGACGCCGTACTTCTCGTCGAGCGCGTTCAGTTCGTCGATCACCATGGCAACAGGGCGGCGACCCATGTTGGGGATGTAGGAAGCCTCATTGCAGAATACGCACTGCCACGGGCAGACCCGGCTGGTGATAATGGTGGCGACCGGCGGTGGTCCCCAGCCGCACTCCGGCTCCATCGGCCAGTTGAAGTTTCGCTCCAGTTTGCTGGCGCGTAGAGCACGCCGAGGCCGCGCATTGGCGAGCGCCTCTTTCCAGTTTGCCGGTTTGGGCCACAGTTCCCGATCGATCTCCGGCCAGTCGGCCATGGAGCGTGAGCCCTGGCCCAGGAACACCCTGGAAAAACTGTCGGGGTCTCGCACCAGGTCGACGATGATCTCTTCGCCTGCCCCCTGGCAAATCTTGTCGAAGGCCTCAACTTCGGCCATCTCGTCCGGCGCGACCGTTGCATGCATGCCGCCGGCCAGGACCAATCCGTCGGGATTGATCTCCTTGAAGATCTGCGCAGCCTTCAAAGCCACCGGAAAAGTGTAGCTGCGCACATTCATCAGAGCCATCTTATAACCAGGGAGCTTCCGAGCCAACTGTTCCCACGTAGTGACGGCACGCGTAGAGACAATGTCAGTTTCTATACCGTTCTGCTGCAATATGGTGCGCAACAGCCCAAGCCCGTGGTCCTGCCACTGCTCATGTGGACCCTGAGGATAGACCAGATCACCCAAGTCGCCGAGATCGATCCAAACGATATCGCTCTTGCGTTCCCTGCTCCAGGGCCAGAAGGAATTCACCAGATGCTCCTCCAACTTCGAGTACAGAATTGGTCAATCGTGACCGGGATCGTCGACACGGGCCCTCGCCATCTCCGAGGATTCGGCAACTATTTACAGGTTGGCATATTTGCCGACGGATTCGTCGATCTCTTCAGCCCAGGCGTCAATACCGCCGGCCATACTGACTGCATTTGACCAGCCCTGTTGACGCAGAAATACCGTCACCTGCGCGCTGCGTAACCCCTTGTGGCAGAACAGGACAACGTCCGCGTCCTTGTTCTGGTTCAAGGCTTCCGGCAGTGCGTCGAGCCGCCGCTCGCGCAGTTCGCTCAAGGGCAATTTGATGAACTCTCCAGCCGGTAGACTTGCCAACTCCAGTTCATTGGGTTCGCGTACGTCTATTAACAGAAACTCTGTGCCTTGCTGTTGTTTGTCTACTACATCATGCACACTTATTTCCGGGGCGCTATACGGATTGGGCATAGTTTCTGCTCTCGCTATCCTGTCTTCGTTTATACGTTTTTTCTGAAGGACAGATTTTGCTTCGGACAGAGAATCTCTAGCCTGCGATCAAAAATCGGCGGGATCGATCGGTTGACGGCCCCCGAAACCGGTGTTGACATCGTGCCAAAAGCTGAGGTCTTCTTCACCATGTTTCCAGCAGAGATAGATTTCGCGCCCGTTGCGAATCGACAGAAAATCGATCAGGCCCATATCGACATCCTTGACAAGGATACCCATCTCCAGAATGGCCTTTACGCCCGTCTCCAGCTTGTTGAATTGGGAAAAGACTGTTCCGGCTGCGGCGTTGCCGCCGTTTTGGGCAGCCTTCTGCAGTACAGGCCAGATTTCGGGACGCAGACGGATGATCTCGGTGCGCGCCTCCTGCACCTGTGACATCAGCGCCTTGACTATGGGGAGCGCGGCTTTTGCCTCGTCCAAAGTGTAATAACGGGCCTGCATAGGACTCCAACCAGTCGAATACCAATGGGCACACTGCCAACTGCCCGTCCGATCCTGCGACGGGCAGCCGGTGGCATGCAGCGGACTTTCTCGCCTCCGCCAATTCGATTCTTAACTTTAACGACTAGTGGCCGCAGCCACTGCCGCAGCCGGCGCCGGCGCCGGCAGCCGCGCCAGCCTCGTCACCATTGGTGCGGAAACTGCTGCCGCAGCCGCACGAGCTGGCGGCGTTGGGATTCTCAATATGGAATCCGCCGCCCATCAGATTATCGATGTAATCGATGCTGGATCCACCAACGTAAACGAAGCTCGTTGGATCGATCACAACGCGCATGCCATACTGCTCAAAAACCTGATCCGCCTCCTGGATATCGTCGTCAAAGGTCATGCCGTACTGCATCCCTCCACAGCCGCCGCCCTTGACAAAGACCCGCAACGCGTGCGACTCGCGCAGACCCTTCTGTTCGAGAATGCCGCCGAGTTTCTCTGCAGCATTTTCCGTTAGTGTCACTACAGTTGTTTTGGTGTCGGCCAGAGCAATGTCCATTGGAATCTCCTTGAATGAATGGATGAATCTGACATAGTGACTTAGTTGGAACTTCGACGTTTACTTAAGTTCTTGCTCTGAACTAAATATGAATAAGGGCACGGTTTCGCCTCACTCTCTTCGGAATCAGACATAGATGTAATACAGGACGGCTGTCACGGATGCGATTATTGAAGTTTGTCAGATGCCAAATAACCTTTTCAGGAGCCGCAACTCGCCATTGACTTCTGCAAACTCGCCTCTTGGTTGGCTGACGTCCCTCTCCAACTGGGAAAACCGTTCCTCTTGGTTGGGGTCAACCACCGCAGAATTGCCCTATTTCGAATTACCCGCCGATCTGATTCATAGCCCGGTTTTCGGCGAATTCGCCTGAAGCAAGACCATGGCCCCACGGCTTGTGGAAGGCGCCATCCTTCATCAACGCCCGTATCTTATCGAAATCGGCGCCGCTGCGCAAAGGCGTCAGCAGGTCGACCTCATCATCGCGCAAAAGACAGAGGCGTAGCTTCCCGTCGGCTGTCAGACGCACGCGGCCGCAGCCCTGGCAGAATGGCTCGGTGACGCTGCTGATAAAGCCCAGCGTCCCGGCTGCTCCCGGGATTCGAAACGGGCGGCTGGGATCGACAAAATCGTAGGTGGCCTCATCAAGCGCACCGAAAACGGACTCGACTTTCTGGCGGATCTCGCGGAAGGAGACGACGTGGCTCAACTGAAAATCGCTGACTTCCCCAAAGGGCATCATCTCGATGAAACGGACTTCCCAGTCGTTCTCCAAGGTCAGCCGCGCCAAATCGATGACATCTTCCTCGTTGAAACCACGGGCGACAACACAGTTAAGCTTGACCGGTAGCAACCCGGCCCGTTCGGCGGCGTCGATTCCCCGCCACACATCTTCAATGTCGCCCCAGCGCGTAATGCGGCGGAACCTGTCGGCGTCGATTGTGTCGATGCTGATGTTTACACGGTTCAGGCCGGCGTCGGCCAGCGGCTGCGCCAAATCATGCAGGAGCAGGGCGTTGGTCGTCATGGCCACATCGCCGATTCCGGAAATGGTTGAAATCTGGCGCACCAACTCAATTACGCCTGGGCGAATAGTCGGCTCGCCGCCGGTCAGACGAATCTTGTCCACTCCCAGGCTGGCGGCGACATTGACAAGAAAGATGATCTCCTCGTCGGACATCAACTCGTGCCGTGGGCGGAACTGCATATGTTCCGGCATGCAGTAGACGCATCGCAGATTGCAGGCGTCGGTCAGGCTGATGCGCAGGTAGCGGACACGGCGGCCATAGCTGTCGTGAGTTGGCTCCGTCATCGCTGTCAGCGCGTCCGCGCCCGGTGGCGGCGAAAGTATGACACTGCCGTATCGTGTTCGAAGCCGATGCCCATTTGGCTCGGCCACGGCCGTTTCGGTAAGAGGCAGTTCTTCCAATTTCGGATTGCGAACCGTCGTTGCCATATTTACAGAATCCTGTAGCGGACCTACTGTTTCCTCAAACTATCAGTTCAACTGCCTGTGGCTGCGTCACCTGCTCGCCGTCTGCACCTTGCACGCGAAAACTGCAACAGCGTCCACCATCAGCGATGGCCTGAACACGTTCGCAGTTCTCTCCGCTGAGCGATTCGACCAGCGCCAGATCCATGCAGCACAGTTCCCTGTGTTCAGCGGCGACACCGGTGTAGGGGCAGTTGTGTGTATGCAGCAAGCCACTGGCAGGCTCCCACTGGGCGAGGTATCCCTTTTCGTTGAGGAAGGAGACCACCCTGTCCATGCGCTCATCCAGCTGTTCACCAGCAGGGCTGTCCTGCACAATTGGCGCCGCCATCTCCTTTGCCAGATTGCGAAAACAGCCGCCAACCTTATCAGGAGGAAGCATCTCTTTCAGTTGGCGCACCACACCGGCCGTCAGCAGGGCAAAATTATCTGGAAAATGTGCATCTGCATTCGCGGTCAGCGAATAAATCTGCTGGGGACGGCCAACGGTCCGAGGCCGCTTGGCCTTGGACACCGCGATCAGATTGTCTGCCAGCAAGATATCCAAGTGGTATCTGACCGAAATGGCGGCCATGTCGAGGCTTTCGGCCAATGCACTTACGGAAGCCTGCCCGTTCTGTTTCAGGATTTCCAGTATCCGACTGCGAATGGTTTGCACGGTAATACTCCTGGATGCAACCGATCTGCTTATTAACCATTTTAGCAGAACTTACGGTGTATGTCAAACATATTTATGAATAAATTCATAAAAAACTATTACGTTGACGTAAGAACTGCGATATCTTTCACTCAATGGTTCCTGGGCAGCACGCAGAACAAATGCAATGCATGGTCAAGTTGGCTCGGTTGCGAAACTAATCGTTTCCTTGCAAGGCTAGGTGGACTCACGAATCGGCAGGTTGCGCAGACGCTACATTTCTCGGTTCGATTTGCGGAGAATGAACAAGACCTCCGCGTTTTGACTATCAAGTACTTTCGCGTTACTATACCTTAAACTCTCCGCGAACACATACCACCATCTATCAATTTAGTTTTGTCACCGGTGAATGGAAAAAGCAACCTACCTGGATTCACTCCCTTGCCCTGGGTCGAAAATGGCTGGCTTAAGGCCTTTGCATAAAGGGCCATTGCAGCCATGGATCCCGCGGCAGGCACAAGAGCGGGCGCCGACCCTCCCGGCAGTTCAGGAACCGGCCGCTTCGCACGCAGTTGGATAGGGCATATCTGTCTTGGACAGAGGAGCAAAGCTCAATACCGGCGCGCCTGCAGAAAACAGTTAACTGTTCACCAAGCAGATAGTTAATGTGAAGACAGTAAATCCGGACCGCCATGTCGACTCCTCGAAACCCTACATCTTTCGTCGTCAACCATTCAGGATCAGAAAACGCTATGTCCTCTCTTTGTCATGATAACATTGTCCTGAGCCTGAAAAACCAAGACTACATAAACAGGCGTCCGTTTCGCAAAATTGTGTTGGCGCTCTCCCTGGCCCTTGCCGTGATGGCCTTCGCGGCCGCGCCCATGTTTGCCCAATCGCCAAACATCCCGGTTGACGACTTCATCACTGTCCCAATTAATAGTAGTGTGGAGATTGAGGTGCTAGGCAATGACACTCTCTCCGACTTCGCCTTTTTTAATTTCACCGATCCAGAGAACGGAAGGATTACTTCTTTCACCAGCAATGCCTACCTGCAGATTCTCTCCTTCGAATACACGCCCAACATGAACTTTGTAGGCAAAGACAGCTTTGTTTACGAAGTTTCTGACAGTCGTGGGGGCGCGACCTACGCGACCGTTCATATCACGGTCTATGCTAGTCATGACTGCTCAACGTGTCTTATCAGGCACGCGGCCACGCCCATCAATATTACGATTGGCGCAGACGGCGCCTTCAATTACCATTTCATTGGGGACGGCGGCATTGCGACCGGGCCCCTGCTCCCGCCAGTGCAGAAACTAGCTGAAATGCACCTGCCGGGGTCGGGTAACATTGTTTTGTACAACGGCCTAAACTCGATATCGGGCGCATCAGTTGTCATCAGCTACCTGTCCACCGAGCAGGTCATCCATGTGAACACATCCTATCTGAACCGCCATGACGGCTCGATGAAACCTTACATTTTCGTCATCAACCAGAATAACGAGGTATCGCACTGGGAGTGGTGATCGCCCGCGGCAGTTTGTAACAATCGGACTGTGGCTGAGATGGCGGCCGGCCGCAGACGCTTGCAAGAGGGAGGCGACGCTTCTGCCAAACAGGCAGCAGATGCGAAAAGTCAGGGAACGAGAAAGGAGGGGCGCCACAGCAAAACAATACAGCGAGAGCATTTGTCGCAGTTCCATTTGACGTCAAGAACCCAGAATGGCCGGGCGTCTTGACAGGCCGTGAACGGTCAAACGACACGGTCCAACCCATTAGCGAAAGGGACAATCATGTCAGATTCGCGAAATACGAACCAGAAGTTGAGTCGGCGCGCATTCTTGCACACTATGGCCGTGGGCGCAGGTGGCGCCGCATTGGCCGCATGTGTCGCGCCGATGCCAGCCGCCGCGCCGGGGGCCGATGAAGCCGCCGCGCCGATGCAGGAAAACGCGCCCATAATCTATTGGTCGATGTTCGGATTGCAGGAGGCGGCACAGGCGCAAATGCAGGTCGAACGCTTTAACGAAGAGACCGGCGAAAACGCGATTTTCATGTCGATTGGCTGGGGAAATGTGACCCAGAAAGCGCAGGTCGCAATTCAGGGCGGCAACCCGCCCGATATGGTATCACTCTGGGCTCAGGCCTATACCTGGGGTCCCCGAGGCCTGTTGCTTCCTCTTGAAGACTACGCGGAACGTGACGGTTTTGACGGCGAAGGCTGGTCCAAACCGGCCTGGGATGCCCTCTGGTCGGAAGGCCACCTGTGGGGCACGGGCCATACGCTCAACGTCTTTGCATTGCACAGCAACAACACGCTCCTCGGAGAGGCAGGGTACAGTATGGACACCCCGCCTGAAACCTTTGCCGACCTGGACGCAATGGCAGAAGAGCTGACAACCTGGGATGACGACGGCAACCTGACCCGTTTGGGCTTCCTGCCGTGGCTCCGATCCGGCAGCCTCTGGCACTGGGGCTGGGCCAATGGCGCTCAGTTCTATGATGCGGAGACCGACACGATTACAGCCGGTTCGGAAGAGGCGCTGCTCAATACGCTCGAATGGTTCAAGTCCTACGCCGATAAGTACGATATCGACAAAATCGACCGCTATGTGTCCGGGTTCGGCAACCGCAGTTCGCTGACCGAAGATCCCTGGTACGTCGACAAGATTGTCTTGCAGATCGATGGCAGTTGGAAGCGCAGTTGGATCCCTCTCTACGCACCCGAGCTTGACTACGGGGTGATCAAGTCCCCGTATGGGCCGGGAGGCACGGAACCAACAAGTCTTGTCGAGATTGGCGCCATGTTCAACGTACCCACAGGCGCAAATAATCCGGAGGGTGGCTGGCAATTGGCCAAGTTCATGGCCGGTAAGCAGCAGCAGATCGAGTTCGGCAATCTGGTCGGCGACATTCCGCCCTTGAATGAAGCGGCCCGCGATCCGGAGTTCCTCAACTCGCTGCCCTACAACGAACTGTTTGTCGAGCTGACCGAGTCAACCGGCGGCCGCGCTTGGCCCCGGATTCCGGTTCTGGAGCAATACAAGACCGAGATCCGGCGTCTCCAGGACGAAGTAATTCACGGCAAGATCGATCCCCAGCAAGGCCTGGACGATATGACTGCCAAGCTGCAGCAGGAGTTAACCGACTTCCGCCAGCAGGTTAGCTGATAGAATTGTCCAGAGGCACGAAGATCCCGGCGGGTTGGCAAGTGAACCCGCCGGGAGACTGGAGAAGGCTGGCATGACTTTCGGATTGACGCGACAGGAGTTCCGGCGTTTGCGGATAGGCCTGCTATTTGCGCTGCCTTGGATCATCGGATTTGTGAGTCTTACGATTGCGCCGGTCGTCTACTCGTTCTACTACAGCCTCAACGTGTTTACGACTTTGGGGCAGCCCTTGCACTGGGTTGGGTTGAGCAACTATGTCAAATTGGTGAATGACGATCTCTTTTGGGTTTCACTCTATAATACGCTCTACATGGTCGTCTTCGGCGTCTCCTTTCACATCGTTCTGGCCATCATTCTCGGGCTCCTGCTCAATCAGAATCTGCGCGGCGTTTCCTTCTACAGAACCGTCTACTATATACCAACGATTGTCCCGATTGTCGCCACTTCGGTGCTCTGGATGTGGGTGTTCAACCCTGAATTCGGTCTGATCAACTCCGCGCTAAGCGTCATAGACGTCCACGGGCCGGGATGGCTGACCGACCCTGTCCTGTCAAAGCCATCGTTGATTCTGATGGGAGTGTGGACAATCGGTGGAACCTTAGTGATCTTTCTGGCCGGGCTGCAGCACATTCCCCAGCATCTCTTTGATGCGGCGATGATCGATGGCGCGGGAGCCCTGCAGAGGATCAGGAATGTTACCCTGCCGATGCTGTCCCCGGTAATCTTTTTCAATGTAATCATGGGCGTGATCAGCGGTTTCCAGATTTTCGCCCAGGCTTTTATCATGACCAGGGGCGGCCCGCTGGACACGACCCTGTTCTACGCCTACTACCTCTACCAGAACGCTTTTGAATTTTTCCAAATGCCCTATGCTTCGGCCATGGCCTGGATCTTGTTCCTTGTAGTTATGGGGACGACCCTGGTCATATTCCGCAGTTCGGCTCGCTTAGTGTACTACGAAGGAGAGGAGCGATAGGGCCATGGGCAGGACAACGACGACACTGAAACGGCAACAACAGGTGGGCTCCTCTGGCTTAGGCAGCCTAACGAGGACGCAACGCGAGATATTGAGCCATTCAGCTAGCCATTTCGGACTCATTTTGACGGGGCTATTGTTTTTCCTGCCCTTCTTCTGGCTGATTTCCACCTCATTGAAAGATCTGGACCAGATATTCACGCTGCCTCCCATTTGGATTCCCGATCCGTTTCGATGGCTGAACTATCCGGAATCATTGAGTTACTTTCCTTTCTTCCAGCAGCTGCGCAACACGCTGGTAATAGCAATTTCCGCAGTCTTTCTTACAGTGATTTCCAGCTCGCTGGTCGCCTACAGTTTCTCCCGGCTGCGCTGGCATGGCCGCGACATACTGTTCTTTGCCATGCTTTCGACGATGATGCTGCCCTACCAGGTTACGATGATTCCGCTTTTCATCATTTTCCGGAGTCTCGGCTGGGTCAATACGCTTTTACCGCTGATCGTGCCCCATGCCTTCGGCGTTCCGTTTTTCATTTTTCTGCTGCGTCAGTTCTTTCTTAGTCTGCCCAGAGACCTGGACGACGCCGCCATTATCGACGGCTGCTCAGAGTTCGGCGTCCTGTGGCGGGTCATACTTCCTCTGGCAAAGCCGGCTCTGGCAACGGTGGCGCTTTTTCAATTCCTGGGAAGCTGGAATGATTTCATTGGGCCGCTGATTTACCTCAATGATCCCAGCAAGTACACCCTCTCCCTGGGAATCCAGGTTTTTGTCAGCACGGTAGGTGTTCAGTGGGGATGGATGATGGCAGTGACAACGGTGCTGACAGTGCCCGTGATCGTGCTTTTCTTCTTTACCCAGAGGACATTCATCCAGGGCATCGCGCTTACCGGTATCAAAGGGTAATGTAAACGCGATAGAAGCCGCAGCGCGAATACACGATCCAGCCCCCGTCACTCCACTCACGAGGTATCCATTGTCCGGACAAGACGGTATCCTTATTGGTATCCACTATGAATATCCCTTCGGCGGCATGGCGACACGGCCTGAATGGCTGCCCCAGGGGGAGGAAGATTGGCGCCGTGATCTCGGGATGATAAAAAATACCGGCTTCGATTCAATCCGCATCCGTATTGGCTTCGACAGCAGTCTGGATGAGGTGGGCCGCCTGCTGGATATTTGCCAGGAGTTGGAACTGGGCGTCCTATTCGGTTTTGCAACTTTCTACGTGAACAACAGTTTCATCGAAGAATTTCCCGATGCCAAGGTGGTTGACAGGCAAGGAGTTGCCTACCCCCTTCACGAACATGATTTTCGCTGGCAGCGAGCCTGCATCAATCATCCCGAGTATCGTCGGCAAAGGGACCAACTCCTGGCTGACTGCGCCACGCGCTTTGCTTCACACCTGACGGTTATCGATTGGGATGTACACAATGAACCCAGTATTGGCCCGGGTGACCATTCTTGTCATAACCCCCATACCGTTTCCAAGTACCGCACAGATCTGGCGGCGCGGTTCACCTCGATTTCGGAGTTGAACGAACGTTGGCGAACTTCATTCGAGGATTTCGAAGATGTTGAGCCGCCGACGGAGGTGGAAACTGACCCGAGCAGCTTCTGGCGCGATTGGCGGGAGTTTATCGCCAACAACCTCAACGAATTCCTGTTGGACGGCATCCGCATCGTCAAACAGCATGCACCCGGCGTGCGGGCAAGTTTCAACTACACGAACCCCTACGGAATCCAGAGCAGCGGTCAGGACTGGTGGATACTGCCACAACTGGACTACGCTTCGTCAAGCCACTATTGGGGATCCGGTCCGCGCACAGGAGCAGAGGCTGGTTCGCGAATCGCTCTGCTCAAGGCGCTGGCGCCCGGCTCCCAAGCTTGGCTGACCGAGTGCCAGGGCGGTCCCTTCCTCTCCGATATCCTGTGGCGGGGAATGAATATAGAAGCCGAGGTAAACCAGGTATTCAGCTACGCCAGCCACGCCCACTACTTTTGCCGCTGGGAGCCCCTGATGTCGGGGCCGGAACCGTGGATAAACCACATGGTCGACGCCGACGAATATGACACTGAGCGGCGGCTTGCCACCAAGCGAGTCATCGCAGACCTGCGGCGCTACGAAGACCTGATTGCAGCCGGCGAAACCGTCCCGGCGCGGGTCGGCATCTATTTGACTCGGGAAATGATTTGGGCGGCCAACGCCCGCGAGGCGCCGATCAGTGAAGCGGTTGTCGGCCTCTACGCGCTCTTCATGGACCTGGGCTATGAAGTCACGTTCGTGCCCCATGCCTTCGACGCCGATTGCGGCCTGGAAGTGGTAGCGATCCCTTTCACGCTTGGCATTTCCGAGACCGAATGGCAGGCACTGCACAGCTATGTTGAGCGAGGCGGCAGGGTCATCGCCGAACTGCCGATGACCAATCTGGAGGAATGCCAGAAGGTGGGCGATGAATTGGGATTGGTCTGCCGCCAGTGGATCCGCCCCATCTACTTCAACGTCGCCGGTTGGAGCGTGAACGATTCAGCCGGACAGTTCGGCGGTTTTGCATTTCACGATCAGGTGCTGTTGGACGACTACCGGGGGCATCCGGTTGCAACTTACCGGGACAGCGGCAAACCGGCGCTGATCACCGCCGGCCCTGACGGCCGACTCTTGATCCCGACATTCGCTCTTGGCCGCTCCTACTTTTCATCGCTTCACCGCGGATTGAGACGGCTGATACAGCGATGGCTTCCCCAATCATTGGCGCCCGATGTTACAATTCAGGGCGTACCTGACGAGTACCGTTCTCTCGTGGAGGCCCGCCTTGTGGAGAGCGAACGCGGCAACCTGCTCTTTGTGATCAACCGGTCCGGGTACGATTGGGAAGTAGAGGTTCAGCCAAGAGGATACGGGGCGGAAAAACTGCGGCTGCCGACCCACGGCGCCACCCACAGGCTGATGCGTGGAATCAGTCCTTGAAGAATTCGAGACAGGCATGCCCACTTGGCTACGGCTAGAGCCGGGCGTTCCTTTCCCCTAGGCGGCGCCAGCAGTGCTGGTTGTGGAGGGGAAATGATTTGGATGTAAGGAAGCTGTATATTCTATTCAGAGGGGGTAAGAAATGAAGACGAGAGCAGCCGTAGTATATGAACACGACGCGCCAGTCGTGGTTGAAACTCTAACACTGGACGATCCCAAAGATAACGAAGTCCTGCTGCGGATGGGAGCTAGTGGCGTATGCCATTCCGACCTGTCGATAGTGAACGGCACAATCTATTACGTGCCGCCGATCGCGCTCGGCCATGAGGGCGCCGGAATCGTGGAACGGGTAGGTGCAAATGTCTCTTATGTCAAGCCTGGCGACCACGTCATTTTGTCGTTCGTGACCTACTGTGAAGCCTGCGTTATGTGTGAGATGGGCCGGGTCTGTCTGTGCCGAGGCTTTGATGTGCGCAAGGGCTATCTCCTTGACGACACCTGTCGCTTGCACAACGCCGGCGGCCAGGACATTCCGCAGATGTCCCGCATTGGCACAATGTCCGAGTTGGCAGTCGTGCCCGAGCAGGCCCTGATCAAGATCGATCCCGGCTATCCGCTGGACAGGGCTGCGCTGGTGGGCTGCGGCGTAACCACGGGTGTAGGCGCAGTTCTGAGAACGGCAGAAGTAGAAGCAGGAAGCACGGTAGCAGTCATAGGTACAGGAGGAGTCGGTCTCAATGCGGTTCAAGGCGCCAAGATCGCTGACGCTGAACGCATAATCGCAGTAGACCTGGTGGAAAGAAAGTTGGAATTCGCCCGCCAGTTCGGCGCTACCGATACGGTAAATGGTTCCAAAGTAGATGCCGTCGAGGCGGTCATTGAGTTGACTGGCGGCTTGGGCGTTGACTATGCCTTTGAAGCGATCGGAAGCTCGGTGACGATCAGGCAAGCCTTCGATATGGTTCGCCCCGGCGGCACGGCAGTCGCCATTGGTTTGGCGCGCCATGATGATCTCGTTCCGATCCCGCCACAGGAGTTGATTTGGAGCGAAAAAAAGCTGATTGGCTCTTACTACGGATCTTCACGTCCCCGTGTCGATATGCTCGAATACCTTCGTCTCTACGATGAAGGCAAACTCAAGCTCGACGAGTTGATTTCCCAGACTTACAGGCTGGAACAGATAAACGAGGCATTCGCAGACATGGAAGCGGGCAAAAACGCCCGTGGAATACTGGCCTTTGATATGTAGAGCGAGATACCCCGATGCCGTTTACCAAGGTCCATATTTTCTAGACGGTGTCGGTAGAGCGCAGGCCAATAATTTCGAGCGATTTCCAGGCTGCACGTTCTTCTAGCCATCGGTTGTGCAATGCGGGAGGCAGAGCGCCGACTCCCAGTCTGCGTTCAGTTTCCTCGCTGCAACGAAGTTCCACGCCAAAACTGCTTGTCATGTGCCCGGCATTGGAAACGCGCGCGCGCAGATTGCCCAGCCCAGCCACCGCGGCGGAAATTTCGGCATCAGAAGTGTCGCCGTCGCTCCCAGTCCCCCACTCTTCGTCAGCCCTTCCATCCTGTAATCGAGTCAACTGCCAGCGCCACGCCAAGTCGCCGGTGTTTTCATTTTCTTTGACAGAGACGTTCAAGGAAAAGTCAGCCTGGCTGGCAAGCCCCGTACGGTAGAACTGATATACGCCGCGAAAGTTGCGACTGAACTGCGCGGGAGGCAGGTCGCGGCGGGCTTGGTTGCCGTAGCCCCTGGTTGACAGCCGCTCATCCAGAATGGCGACGACGCCCCGATCGGAAGTACGGCGGATCAGGCGGCCAAATCCCTGCTTCAGAGCCAGGGTCATCAGCGGGACCATGTATTTGCTAAAGCTGCTGCCGTTCTCGACCTCCTCCATAGCTCTCATACGGGCGTCGTGCAAAGGATCGCTGGGAGTAGGAAAGGGCAGCTTGTCCAGCACGACCAGGCTCAGACCGTCGCCGGGCAGATCGACACCTTCCCAAAAAGATTTTGTCGCCAAGAGAACGCTGTGTTGGGTCTGTCGAAACCAGTCCAGTAGCAAGTTGCGGGGGAGTTGACCTTGTGCCTGAAGTGGCCAGGCGACGCCATCCAGGCGGTCATAGACCTGTTGCAAACCAGTCCAGCTGGTAAAAAGACACAATGCTCTTCCTCGGCTCACGTTGAGCAGGCGCTCAATCTCAGCCGCTGCCGCGTCGTAAAAAGGGTCTTTGGCTCTCCAGTCGAAGGCCGGCAATGCGGGTTGATATAGGAGGGCCTGCTGGGGATAGTCGAACACTGAATCAGCGATTAGTTCCAGTGGAACGCCAAACACGCCGCATCTGCTTTTGAAATGCTCGAAGTTGCCATCAGTTGCCAGAGTGGCACTGGTGCAGATAACCGTGCGACCTTCCTCAACGAAGAGATGCCGGGAGAGGTCCTGGGCCGGATCGATCGGTGCGGAATGGAGGCGAAGCTTCAGGTGGCGAGCACCGCTTATCTTTTCGGCGTAGCGAACGGCGAGTTCATCCTTTGAACTGCTTGCCACCGCCTGCAATTTACCCGCCAGAGAACCCAGCCCCGTCACAGCCAGGTCATATTTGGCGCTCTCTTCGGACTCTTCGGAAGTGAGCGGAGGGTGGCCTTCCTGTTGCGAGTGATCGTATGGATGGGCCTGCCGCATCTCATCCTGCAACTGCCTAAGGCTCGCGGCCAGCTTTTTCAGCTCCTCCAGGTCGGAGTCAATCCGGAATACCATTGTGTCCGACAACCGTTCCACTTCAGAAAAGGCAAGCCGGTTGTGCCAGAGCAGCTCATCCAGCCGATCTTTTTCCACATGGGTCTTGAAGACGGCCAGTCCGAGAAGCTGCTCCAGAGCGTAATCGGAGGTCTCAACTTCAAATACCGACGTTGCAGTATTTTCGAGTTGGTGCGCCTCGTCAATAATGTAGACTGCCGCCTCTGGAAGAATCCCCTGCCCCATTTCGCCCAACTCAAGAGCAGTCAGCAGGAGATGGTGATTGGTGATGATCACCTGCGCTTGCCGTGCTTTTTCTCGCATCTGGTTTACAAAGCAGTTGTCTTCGAAGTGGGCGCAGATGCGGCCAATGCAGTCGTCGTGGAAACTGACAATTCGAGGGCGCAGATCGTTCGTCATGACAAACGGCAAGTCGTCTACATCCCCGGTATCAGTACCAGGCAGCCAACTTCTCAGATAGGCGACCTGTTCTTCCTCTTTGTCCGGAAAGGCAAGACGACTTCTCGCGGCGGCCTCGTTTTCCCATTTGTGGCTGCAGACGTAGTTACTGCGCCCCTTGACTAAAATCGCCTCGATCGGACGATCCAGGATTTTTCGCAAGAAGGGAATATCTTTGCGGAAAAGTTGGTCTTGCAAAGACTTATTCGCGGTGGCAATTACGACCGTCCGTTCGCTGAGAACAGCAGGAAGCAGGTAGGCAATTGACTTGCCGGTACCGGTGGGGGCCTCAACCAGCGCCGGGCGCTCTTCGAGAATCGCCCGTTTGACGACCTCTGCCATCTCCAACTGGCCCGGCCGCAGTTCATAATCGTCCATCGCGGCGGCCAACGCGCCGCCGGTTCCGAAGAACGCCGGCAGATCCGTCTTCTCCAAGGGAGATGGTTTCTGTTCTTCTTTATCGTTGCCATACCGTCTCTTTTCCTCTGCGACCTCAACCAGAGACGAGGCAGCCGGCAGTTCCGAAATATAAGTTTGCTCTAAATGTTCCATTTCCATACCGTAGCACAAATGTACGGACCCTGCAAAAAGAAGGACGCCCTCGCTCAGTGAGAGGAGGGCGTCCCTATTGTTGAATTGGACACTGAAACCCGCGCCTAATCTATAGCCTATTGTTAATTGTCTTCATCCGGATCCGGTAGCAGCTGGTGGATGAAGTGAATGACACCGTTGGATGCTTCCACATCCGATGTAACGAAGCTGATTCCTTCAACTGAAAGAGCGCCGTCGCTGTCCGTGCTCACATCGATCGTGCCCCCTTGAAGTGTCGTCAGGGTTGTTAGCGTAGCCAAGTCAGTCGTTTTAAGACTCCCGGAAACCACATGGAACTTCAGCGTCTCCGCCAA
Source organism: Caldilineaceae bacterium (assembly GCA_965221345.1). Classification (GTDB taxonomy): domain Bacteria; phylum Chloroflexota; class Anaerolineae; order Caldilineales; family Caldilineaceae; genus Bin5. Next base: position 2,034,101 of record CBDCSD010000001.1, on the reverse strand, counting down.
CAAACCCGAATCGGCCATTAGCATGTCCAGCCTTGCCTCCGGCAGTGAGGCGAAGGCGGCGTTTGTAGGCGCAAAGATGGTATAGGGTCCGCCGTCGGCAATAGTTGCGCTCATGCCGGCCAAGTCAAGCGCCAGAAGCAGAATGTCCAACTGCTCGTAGTCCTCCGCAACTTCGATGAGATTGCTGCCTCCCGAATCCGCCTGGCTTGTCGGCTCCGGCATTGCTTCTGCTGTCGCCTCGGGAGTCGCTACCGCAGTTGCCTCGGGCATCGCCTCTGCTGTCGCCGCGGCCGTCGCTGCGGCCGTCGCTTCGGCAGTTGCCTCGGGCATCGCCTCTGCCGTCGCCGCCGGCGTCGCGGTTCCGCCAGTGCCACTGGTGTCGGTCTGCGCCAGGATTGGAATCGTCAAATTGTCCCCAGCTTCGATAAGATCGCAGTTCGTGAGCGAGTTCGCGGTACAGATTGCAGACCAGTGAGTGGTACTGCCATAAGCTCGCAAAGAGATGGTGCCGAGCGTGTCACCCGTCTGCACAGTGTAGGAGCTGCCGGGAGTAATGTCAGTTGCTACCGCCGCGGGCGAGGCGCCTGTTCCGACAGCGGGCTGTTGGACGACGACTCTGTCTCCCTCAACCTGCTCGCCAGAGTCGTCGAGAAACAGTATGTTCTCGCCCGTCAAGGTATAGGAAAACGACATGGTTGTGTCATTGTAGGTAACCACCGCCACGATATCAGACACGTCGTCGACACTGACCTCTACCACTTTTCGCTTGATGCCGTCCATGGATTCTAACGAGCCGGTGAGAAAGACGCTATCAGAAGGTGGCGAGGCATTGAGGTAACGATCATATCCCGTCTGCTTGAAAACATAGAAACCGGAACTGTCATCCACTTGCTGGCTATTTTGAGGATCGTATACCATCTTGATCGTTGCCGGCTGGCTTGTATCGACAATTTCCACCCCGAGGTAGTGCTTAGCGAACTGTTCATTCAACTCACCTCTAACCCAGGTTGACCGCACGGCACCTGTCGTCACGACTGCCACAGGGGCCGCCGCCGCCACTTCCCGCGCCGAAGCGGTAGGCGTGGAGGTTGCCGGCGCCGCGGGCGTGCTGCCGCTAACAACCTGCTCACCGGACTCATCAACGAATGTGACGTTTTCTCCGGTCAAGGTATAGGACAAAGCAAACGTGGTGTCATTGTAAACAACGATCGTAACGATCTCGGAGGCATCAGCGCTACCGATCTCGGCAGTTTTTCGCTTGATGCCACCCATTGTTTCCAGTGACCCTGTACTGAATACACTATCCGAGGGCGGCGCTGCGTTTAAATACCGGTCAAATCCGGATTGCTTGAAAACGTAGAAGCCGGAATTTTCGTCAAGGGTGTTGCTGTGTTGGGGCTGGTAATCCATCTTTATCTTGACGGGTTGTGAAGAGTCGATGACCTGCAATTCCAAGTAGTGCTTGGCAAACTGTTCGTTCAACTGACCGCTCACGGTTGACGACACGACAGAGCCCTGCGCAGTCAATGCATAAGGGCCTACAATAAGAACCAGCGCCAGAATTGCGACGAGGCCTCCGAAACGCCATGTCTTTCTTAGTTGCATCTGTACCCTCCAGAATCCCGTTTAGAAAGATAGCCGGCCACTCCACTTGCCGGACTCGAAAGTTCTTCAACTTTGCAAAGCGCAGCCCCTGATATCAATGCAGTTCAGAAACAAAATGCGCATGTTCATCCAGTTTATCTAATTCCCAGGCGAAATTCCAACAGTCTCTACCCCTCTTTCTGTCAGTCTTCCCTTAGATCCGGTTGGCACATTGAACTTCGTGGCGCGACCGTAGGCACAACGCATTGTAATCGTTGATTTATCTCTCTATTATTGGCGTCGAACAACCAAGTGGTGACAGGGCTTGTTGCTGGCTTGATCCGTACGATGGGGGACGAGGATCGGTGGGCTATGGGGATTACCGCTTGCGTCCACAACCTGCAAGACAAGACTCTGAGGAGCGCTCTGCCCGTAGATAGGGAAATCGAAACGGCCGGTGTCGTTGGCGCCGCTCTTGGAAACAGCCTGGGACGTGTTGTCCCAAGCATCGGTCAGGCGGATATGTACACCCGGGAGCGGATCGCCCTGGTTATTGACAGTGAGGCCCATTACGTACTGACCGGGGCACTGATCATCATGCCACAAACGATCCAGGAAGAAGAGATATGTTCCGGGGGCAATCGCACTGCTCACTTCAGCCAACTGTCCGCTCGACAGAAATTCTGGCGAACCAGGAGCGCCGGCGTTCGCGATATCGATGCCGACCGCCAGCCCGGTATATGCGGCCATCAGGTTCATCTCGTCACACTGGCCCAGGTAGACAGGGAAGTTGGAGCCCATATTCCACATAAGAGCGCCTCTCCGGTCCCTAAGCAGCCTGTCCTCATCAACTGCATTGGTGGCCGCTTCCCCCATAGTCCAACAGCGGAGGCAAGAGGTAGACGAGGCTTGTGGAAGCCCAAAGGGATCCGGTAGGGCCAGCAATGTGCGTTTTGCCCCCCCGGCATAGCCGCAGAAGCCGAGTAGGCGCGTTTCCACACCCGCTTCCGTCTGCCGCCTCAGGTATACAGGCGCCGAAGGAATGTTTTCGACACTGTCCCCCAGGGGTACGATGAGACTGTCCTGTTCATCTCGACTTTGTTTTTCCTCTTCTTCGTCCTGCGTGCCCGCGTTGCTTTTGCTGGCTGCCTCCAACCAGGAATTGCTGAATAGTTCACCGCCCCCTTTTCGACAGGTCAGGTTCGGGGGACAGACATCCAATAGTTTCACGCTTTCGCTGATCGGGAACTCCCAGTCCGCATCTGCCAGGGGCGCATCCAAAACTGAGAGCAGCGCCGGATCAGCCAGGATTGTGCGCATGACTTCGTTCCATACCGGCGCGGCTGCCCCGGCGCCGGTAGCGTTCCGCATTGGGCGGCCATCGGTATTGCCCACCCATACACCGGCCAGGAGATGGCGCGTATAACCCATCGTCCAGGCATCGCGATTGTTGTCTGTGGTGCCGGTCTTGGCCGCCACTGGGCGGCTAAGGGTCAGCTGGCTATTGGCCCCAAACATTGGTACGCGTGCCGGGTCGTCGCTGAGGATGTCGGTAATCATGGAGGCGGCGGCCTCTGAGATTACGGGAATGCCCTCCGGTGAACTGTTTTCGAGCAAAGTTACGCCCTGCCCGTCAGCGATAGTAAGGACGTATCTGGGACGCAGATAGCGTCCTCCGTTGGCCATCGTATGGTAGGCAGTCGCCAGGTCTAGCAGTGTTACCTCGCCCCCTCCCAAAGTCAGGCTCAACCCATACCAATCGGTTCCCCTGTGAAGGCTTTCGACGCCCATTTTACGAGCGCTCTCCAGCATGCGCTCGACGCCCACCGAGTCAAGTAGCTTCACCGCCGGGACATTGAAGCTGTTCGCGAGGGCCGCACGCGCAGTAACCGGCCCATGAGCTCTTCGATCGTAATTAAGCGGCTCGTACTCCTCTATTGTGCTAATTGTATACGTAATAGGCGTATCCCAGATCACTGTCGCCGGGCTGATCAGATCGTCGTTAAATGCCGTAGCATACAGTAGTGGCTTGATAGCGCTGCCCGGTTGACGAGGACTGATGGCGACATTGACCTGGCCATCGATCTCCTCGTCCTGGTAATTGACGCTGCCAACCATCGCCAGGATTTCTGCCGTGCCTGGCCTGAGTGCGATGAGGGCACCATTGTTCATGTCATAGCGGGGTTGCAGCGCGGCGACCTTTTCGGAGATGATCTGTTGGGCCGTCTCTTGCAATGCCAGATCCAATGTTGTATAGATGTGCAACCCGCCCCGCCGAACGAAACCTTCGCCCAGCGACTTATCCAGTTCTTGGACCACGTAGTCGACAAAATGCGGTGCGCGTGGTGAATGTATCTCAGGCGACCCGCCCAGTTCGACCTCGGCGCCAAAGGTTGCGTTGGCCTCGTCGAGCGACAGAAACCCGTGTCGCACCATCAGCTCCAACACGGTGCGCTGCCGCTCCTTGGCTGGATCCAAGTCCTCAAACAGATCGTAGAGCGCAGGAGACTGGGGTATGCCCGCCAGAAGTGTGGCCTCTGCCAGGTTCAGTTCCGCGGCGGACTTTCCAAAATAGGTACGGGCAGCCGCCTGTGGACCATAAGCCAGACGACCATAGTTCAAGAGATTCAGATACATTTCCAGCAGTTCTTCTTTGGCATAGGTCTGCGTCAACTCCCCGGCCAACCCAGCTTCGACGATCTTGCGATCGAAAGACTGATCGTAGCGTTCCTCCGATCCCAGAAACAGATTGCGGGCCAGCTGCATTGTAATTGTACTGGCCCCGGAAACGATCTCGCCCTGCTCGACGTTCTGTAGGGCAGCGCCGGCTATCCGAACAGGGTCGATGCCGGGATTGGTAAAAAATGTCGCGTCCTCGGTCGCGATCGTGGCATTGATAAGATGCGGGGAGATCTGATCCAAGGGGACCCATTCACGGCGGCCCTCTCCGATCAGTTCGGCGAGCAGTATGCCTTTGCGGTCATAAATGAATGTTGTCTGGAAAATCCGCGGCAGTGGGCCAGGCTGGTACAGTTGCAGGTAGGCTTCAGCGACGTTCGCCAGTGAGATCGCCGGTCGACGACCGAGAGAGCGCTCGCCAAAGCCGCAACCTGCCACTAAAAGTGTCAGCAACCAGAGGAGAAAACGAGAGGTGCGCCGCTCCAAGTGCATTCCAGGCATGAGGATTCACAGTCGGTTTCAGTGTGGGTCAGTAACTGTTCTATGGCGTCTACGCCCACTACCGAACGAAACAGGTTCTATAGTGGAACTTACGCCTCGCTCTTAGTAACGACTGACCGGCGCATTTCGGTTCCACCGAACTAGTGACCTGCAAGTGGCGCATTTCGATGTCGTTTCTACTGCCCATCGTTCAATTGGCGCACATTTCCCCGGGGGCGCCCGCGACACCTGGAGCGGCCTACTCGAATGGATTCTGATAGATTTCCAAATTCTCGGGGACATGCAACAGATCGCCCGGGCGCAGGATATTGTAGGGCCGCTCAGCGTTCGGATTTGCTGCTCGGAGCAAACTTATGGGGATGTCATACTTCGCGGCGATGTTGACCCAGGAGTCGCCCGATTGCACTTCGTGAAGCATGCTTTCTACGTGAAAACGAATCGGAATGCCACGGGGCAGGAGCAACCGTTCACCGTTCAGGGGACCGCGTACATGGACATTTGCCCCCCGCAACACACTCTCAGGCAGGCTATGGGCTCGGGCCAGCCCGGCCCAACTGTCACCTGGCCTCGCTGTATAGTAACTGAGATCGGAGCAGGACCCAATTGATACGGGAATGCCCTTCTGCAAACTCCACGAGAGTAGCCGGAACTTTTCTAGTTCCGTGGCGGGAAAATAGACCAAGTCCTCTCGATAGGAAGGTGGTGGTGAGTTCAACCCGTTGTCATCAGGATCGAGCGGAAGGTCCGGCATTGGCGGGAGCGGCCTGCCGACGGTAGAGTATCCTGGCGGGAAAGCAAGACCGACCCAACTTGAAAGTCGGAGGAGTGAACGTGTCTGCGGGTCATTGGAAGTTCTGCCACCGCTGCCGGCGCCAGCCGTTTCATCTAGCATACAGTAGGAGAAATCCACGAAATCGTTATTGCGGGGAAAGTGCGTTGGCAACGATTTGCCCGTGACTACCGAGCCCGCCAACAGCCCATTTCCTCGCGTTTTACTCAACCAACTTGAAGTAAAGTACTCACCGCCTGTGCGGCAGCGCACTGCCGGTGGGCAGTCCGGAAGCTTAACTACCGAATCGGGCACTTCAAATGCCCACAGATTTGGGTCTTCGGGCGCACCAATCAGTTCTCGCATCCCCCTGTCGGCAATTACGGCTTCCATAAAGTTATGCCAAAGGGGTCCTGCGCCGGCTGCGCCGCTGTTGCCCCACATCGTTCTGCCGTCACTGTTGCCGGTCCACACACCGGCCACAAGATATCGCGTGAAACCAACCGTCCAATTATCCTTAAAGTTGGTGGTCGTGCCAGTCTTTGCCCCCGCCGGACGGCTCAGGTTCAGCGTGCTGTTCGCACCGAAGGCCGGCTTGCGAGCTTCGGTGTCGCTCAAAATGTCGGCCATCTGAAAGGCGACGCCTGGAGATATGATCTGTTTCTGTTCTACAGGAGGCGGGGAGCGATAGCGGCCCAAATCATCAACCATGAATAACGCAAATTGGGGCGGAGAATAGAGACCGCTGTTGGCAAAAGTGCGGAAAGCGTTTGTCAACTCCAACAGTGACACTTCCCCTGCCCCAAGAGACAGGCTCAAGCCATAGTCGTCCGGTTTTCTAGTAAAACTGGTGATGCCGAATTCTTTAGCTTTGGACACCAGGCGTTCATTGCCCACCGATGACAGCAGCTTTACGGCCGGCACATTGTAGCTGTTGGCCAGAGCTGTTCGAACCGTGACCGGGCCATGAAAAGTCAGATCGTAGTTGCGGGGACTGTAGAAGTGGCCCATGCCCACTGTATAGGAAGTTGGCGTGTCCCAGATCACAGTTGCGGGCGATATCATGTCTTCGGCCAGCGCTGTGGCGTAGAGAATCGGTTTGAATGAACTTCCCGGCTGGCGGAGACTCATAGACAGATTGACCTGCCCGGCATCCTCTTCTGTGAAATCGATTCCACCGACCATTGCCAAGAGTTCGCCCGTCTGCGGCTGAATAGCCACGAGCGCGCCGTTTGTCATGCGGTAGGCCTTGCCTACCTTGTCAATCCAGGCCTGCAACTCCTCTTCTGCAAGCCTCTGCATTGGCATATCCAGAGTGGTGACAATATGCATGCCGGAGCGGCGCATCTTCCATCGCCCTTCTTCGATTCCAAGCGCGTCGGCCATCCGTCTTTCTAGTGCCTCCTCGACATAGAGGACGAAATGGGGCGCCAGAAAATCCTGTTGTACTGAAGAACCTATCAGGAGGACCTCTTCTTCAAAGATGGCATCGGCCTCCTCTACTTGCAGGAAGCCGTGGCGCACCAGCAAGTCCAGGACGACGCGCTGTCGCTGCTTGGCTGCATCAAAATTTAGAAACAAATCGAAGAAAGCTGGTTGCTGGGGGACTCCGGCCAGAATTGTTGCCTCGGCCCAGTTCAGGTCGATGGCGCTCTTGCCAAAGTAGACTTGGGCGGCGGCCTCCGGCCCGTAGGCGAGATGGCCGTAGTTGACAAGGTTGAGATAAATCTCCAGCAACTCTTCTTTATTGAACAGAATCGTCAGGTCGTGGGCCAGACCTATCTCGTGAAGTTTGCGATCGAAAGTCTGCTCAAACCGTTCTTCGGGGTTAAGGAAGAGATTGCGCGCCAACTGCATTGTTATCGTGCTGGCGCCTGATGCAATCGACTGGGTCTGCACATTTTGCAGAGCTGCACCGACAATTCTACGGCTGTCCACGCCCCGATTGGTGAAAAATGAAGAGTCCTCTGTTGCGACCGTGGCCGAGACCAAGGCCGAAGAGATCTGATCGAGGGTAACCCACGTGCGGCGCCCTTCCTCAAAAAACTCAGCAAGCAGCACACCGTTGCGATCGTATACACGGGTCGTCTCGAACAGCTTAGGCAGTTTGCCTTCGGGCTGATATTGCTGCAAGTAGTGTTCGACGACCGTTTTTATAGACCCTTGGGGACGCGGCCCCAATCTCTCTGCCACCAAGTCATCCAAAGCAGGAGCCTCCATTCCGTTGAACGCGAATGGAAAACTCTCCAGACCCAATTCCCCCTCTTGAGAATCGTCCCCGGAACAGCCTGCCGCCAGGATGACTGCCAAGAGAAGAACGATCAATTTGCCCGCACGCCGCGCACATGCGTTCCACGCTTTGTGGCGTAATCTGTTCGGAAGAAAGAGTAAAGCTTCTCGATCGGTCATCGGAGCGCGCGACTTCCTCGCAAAATTGAAGTCGACCTTGCCAGCTGGCACAAAAAGCTGCGTCTGCGCGTTGGTTACTGTCCCAATTCTTTCCTTCATTTCGGAACTGCCCTCCAAGTCAATTCTTTGCCGAACATGCCTCGACATGGCCCTTCGCGTGTTATCTCCTTGGGCTGAACGGGCCGACAGATGTCGGCGAGTTCAAAGGATTGTCCATGTGAACAGGGGCTACAAGCTAAATTGTATCACACAATTAGTATCTGCAATCGCGAAGATACAAAAATGCGTCGCAGATCTGCCAAATGGCTATAGTATATTATGCCAAATGGCTCTGTAAATATAGATTGCTACGGAATTGAATCGAAGTCAAACAAGAAGACCGCTCAAAAGAGCGGTTAAAGGCGACGGCCGGATTCGAACCGGCGATCAGGGTTTTGCAGACCCCTGCCTTACCACTTGGCTACGTCGCCGAACAACCAACAGGAATCAGTCCGCCCGGATCCTATCAGGACTGAGGCACATTGTCAAATAAGGGGGGTCAGGGGTATCCTCTGTAAGTCTGTCAGAAACTGATTGATATGCCAGGACGAAAGAAGACCATGACATTCACGGATGAAATGATCGTTTGCGAGCGTTGCGGCGTTACCTTTCTATGGACCATTGAAGAGAGACGCAGTGCGAATGACGGTCAAAAGCCTCCCCCAAATTGCATGGGGTGTTCCTGCATTTTGCCTGCCAGCGGTCGTCAAAGGGGCTTGGTCAAATGGTATAGCCCGCGCAAAAAGTATGGATTTATTTCGCCCTCTACCGGCCCGGACCTATTTGCGCACCGTTCACGCTTTCAGGACGTCGGACGCTTGCGCCAGGGGGATCTGGTTGAATTCGCTGTCGAGGAGAACGAGAAAGGAGCCGAGGCGGTTGACGTGCGTTTGCTGACGCGAGAGCCCATCCAGTGATGACCGGAATCCCGCTCGCATTGCTTAACGGCTCCGCTGCCTACTGCGCGAGCGCTGTGGCCTGATGCGATAGCTCGGCGAACTGGTTATCGTAGGCCGAAGCCACGACAGGCCAGCTATAGCGCTCCTGCACGGCACGGCGAAGTGAAGGTGGGGCCTTACGCGGCATGGTCAGGCGCGCGACCGCCTTCCTGTAGAGATCATCATCATCAACGTACAGGCAGGCCGCGTGCAGGTCCGTGGGGACCAGTTCCGGGTAGCTGAGACGATTCGGCAACAGAGGGAAGACCCCGGCCTGTGCCGCTTCCAGAATACTGATTCCGAAGAATTCGTGCTCAGCCGTGCTGATTACGAGGTCGGCCTTACGCAGTAGCGCCTGATAATCTTCCCTCGATGGCAGATAGCCCCAGTGTTCGATTCGATGTGCCAGACGCGTCGCCGCTTCCTCGAACTCCGCCGGTACATTTCGAAAGTTCTCGCCGGCTACGCTCAATCTGAAATTGTGCCCGGCCTCCTCCAATCGGTACAGCAATCGAAAAAAGCGATCTGGGCGCTTGTCGTACTCCCAGCGTTGATTCCACAGGATAAGCGGCGGGCCCGAAGGATCTGAGCGGGGGCTCTCCTCCTGCATGTCGATGCCGACTGGCAAGACTCGTGAGCGCGCCTCTACCTCCTCGATCTTTTCCAGGTGATTATAGTCAGGAAAGTGTTTTAGAAGGTTAGGCAGTTCCGCGAACCAACTCCGACGGTGAAATGCCGTATTGAACACCACCAAGTCGGCGCACATCTGGCTGAGCCAGTTGATCATGGCATAGGTCAAATCAGGCTTCTCGCCTGGGCGCCATGGGTAGGTCAACTGGTTCTCATGCATGTAGAGGACAGTCCGGGTCTGCGCCGGCAAAGTCCGCCGCATCAGAGCTAACCAAGCGGGCAAATTCGTCATGTCGGTTGCCAGGATCAGATCGGGTGGATGCGCGGCGCAGGCCGTTTCCGTCTGCGCCGCCAATTCGACGGCGGCCCCCTGCATGCGCCATTTCCAGAATCGCCCGGCCAGGGTAAAAAGATGCACGTCATGCCGGCTGTGGGCTTTATATCCCTCAGTCCACGCGCGATGGCTTCCGGTGTGGTATGGGGAGAGAAGCCAGATTGTCAGCGGTGCTGATTGGTTTGAATTTGTCATCGATCTACGACCCACTTTCTGGTCAGAGCAAGATTCGTCTGGCCGGCGGAACTTGGAGCGTCTCAAAATCAGACCCACGCCTGCATTGGATCCAATCATAAGCCATGCAAGTTATACGACTGATTCCCTCGTCGCGTCAGTCTGAATTGGGTGCCTGCCAAAAGTATCGCATAAAAAGCCTTCCATCAAGTTCTTAGCGGCGAGGGTCACGCAATGAAATGATTGCCTTGCTCAGCAGTACTTTCAGATACGGGCGTGCCACCGGAACTCAGCGAGGCCAGTACCTGTCTGGAGACTGGCCTTCCGAGCCGGCGGAAAAATTGACTTCAATTCCCTCCCGAATCTTGTGCTCCGGGACAGAATTGGCGGCGGAATTCACATTTTGGTCTTTCAGACAAGCAACATGAAAGAGAGTGAAAAGGCCGCTCCGACCCTATCCTGGGACGCCACCTTTGAAAGTTACATCACTTTGCGCCATTTTGGGGCTATGCTATAATCCAACTTGGTACGGCACAATTTGGCTATTATTGTGAGTCCCCTTCGGCGACACTGTGTGAGATACCGTTGAGCCGTTTCAGCATATCGAGTACAGGAGCATGGAATGATAGAGGTTGTAATCGATAGCGTACGCGTAAGTCTGATGTCCCAGCACCGGATCGTAGTCCTGCGCGAAGAAAGCGGCGAAAGGTATCTCCCCATCTGGATTGGCCCGTTTGAAGCTGATGCGATCACGATACAATTGCAAGGCATCGAAGTCGTTAGACCAATGACTCACGACCTGCTGCGCCAGATTGCAGAATCCCTGGACGGCGAAATAACGCACGTTGTTATCAGTGATCTGCAAAACGAGACATTTTTCGCCGAAATCGTGCTGGAAGCCAACGGCGAAACGCTGGAAATCGATAGCCGGCCCAGTGATGCCGTCGCCCTGGCAGTGCGGGTTGATGTTCCGATTTACGTTGCCGACGAAGTGATGGAGCGGGCCGGCATGGAGCCGGAAGAGGAGTTGGGCGTGATCGGCCAAAAGAACGAAGGCGTAGAAGAGGAAGTCGGAGAAACCAGTGATGAAGACCTGGACGTCTTCCGCGACTTCATTGAAGGACTCGACATCGACAATTAAGGGGGAGTAGGGCTTCGTCGGCCAGGGTCAAGGATGAACGGCGGACGGAAACGGGGGCTGCGCACACGCAACAGAACGAATTCAGTCGGCGGCGGGGTCGCATCCAAGCGGTTCTCGCCGTTTTTGCACTCTCGCTCTTGCCCATTCCTGGCTTTTTAACTGATTACACGGCGGCACAGCTGAAGCATTCCAACTGGCGCCCTTTGCGAGTTCCCTTCCTGAACCGTCCGACCTAAACATATGCGCAGAGTACGATGAGCGAAACGATTGAAGCTACTGTCAAGACGACACCGGCCAATGTGGAAGCCGAGCAGGCCGTGCTCGGCTCTCTTCTGATCGATCCCGATGCAATAGTCAAGGTCGCCAGCACTCTACAAGACGCCGACTTCTATCGCGAGCCACACCAGTGGATTTACAGAGCGCTGCTTTCGCTGAACGAGCGCCGCGAACCGGCCGATTTTGTCACCCTCGTCGATGAACTTGAACGCAACAATCAGCTGGAGGAGATAGGTGGTCCTGCGTATATCACCCAGCTGATCAACAGCACGCCTACGGCGATCTATGTTGATCATTACGCGCGCATCGTTGAGCGAACAGCCACCCTGCGACGTCTGATCGGCGCGGCCAACCAGATCGCCGGGCTCGCCTATGACGAGACTAATGAGTTGGAAGAGGTAGTCGACCGCGCTGAAAGTCTAATCTTCGGCGTCTCTGAGAGCCGTATCCACCGTGACCTGACACCCATTTCGAAAATAGTGCCCGAGGTAGTGAATCACATCGACTTTCTGGCTAGTAACCAGGATCAGTTGATGGGAGTGCCCACAGGCCTTACAGATTTGGATCAGATGCTTGGTGGTTTTCAAAAGAGCGATCTGATAATTGTGGCCGGCCGCCCTGGAATGGGCAAGTCAAGCCTTGGCCTTTCGATTGCACAGAACGCGGCCAAGCGCTACGACGCACGCGTCGCCATCTTTAGCCTGGAGATGAGCAGCGAACAGTTGGTGCAGCGACTCCTTTCTGTCGAGACCGGCATTGACAGCCACCGCCTGAGGTTGGGGCAAATCGATGAAAGAGATTGGCCCATTTTGCTTGAGGCGGCCAACGTTTTGGGCTCGACCAACGTGTTCATCGACGATACCCCCGGCGCGTCAGTCATGCAGATACGCACCAAGGCACGCCGGCTTTACGCCGAGCGCGGCATTGACCTGATTCTCGTCGATTACATGCAACTAATGTCAGGTGGAGGTGGTGGAGGTGGTGGCGGTCGAGGCGAAAACCGCCAGCAAGAGATCAGTTATATAAGTCGCTCGTTGAAGGGATTAGCTCGAGAACTGAACGTGCCCGTCATCGCCCTCAGCCAGCTCAGCCGAGCGGTCGAGAGCCGAGCGAACAACAAGCCGGTACTTTCCGACCTGCGCGAAAGCGGCTGCCTCAGCGGAGATACGTTGGTCAATCTTCCAGACCTCGGCCTGAACTTGCCGATACGGGAACTGGCGGGTCGCAAGGATTTCAGAGTTGTCGCCTTCGACCAGGTCAGGCAGTGCTTCATTCCAACTGAGGTTAGCAACGCCTTCTGTACCGGCACAAAACCCGTATTTCGAATTACCTCGCATATGGGAAAAACTCTGCGAGCGACCGCCAATCACAAGTTTCTGACCGAACGCGGATGGAAGCGCCTGGACGAACTGCGCACTGATGAACGCATCGCTACTTTCGACACCGCCGCTCAATCGTTGTCGACACTCGAGGCAGGCCAGCGTACCGGGACCATTAATGACTTCCTTCGCCTGCCTGCGGTTCAGAGAGCGACCGTCCTTGCTGCAGATTTGCCGGGAGGGCCATGGGGCCGACAGCGACCGGCTGAAGATCTCGCAACCGTGTGTGCTTTCCCAAGCTTTGCCGATTTCTCTGGCGGTGCCGGTAGCGGCGTATGCTGGGACAAGGTAGATTCGATTCAGGCGGATGACGTCGATGACGTCTACGATCTCACCGTACCGGTACTTCACAATTTCGTCGCCAACAATCTCATTGTTCACAATTCGATCGAGCAGGATGCCGATGTTGTCATCTTCATTTATCGCGAAGACTATTACAATGAAGACACGGACAACACAAATATTGCGAATCTAATGATTGCCAAGCATCGTCACGGCACTACCGGCACGGTCGATCTCTATTTCCGCAAGGAACTGACCCAGTTTCGCGACCTGGAAATAAACCGTGAAGAGTTAGAATATTGAAGAAAGTTTGCGCGGCATTCACTGTTTTATGGAAAGTGAATAGTTTTTGGATAAGTCAGATTCCTTGCTCCCTCAATGGGTAAACCTATCGGCAAGTCTGGTTGTCAAAGGAATACCCGACTCTAAGATCAATTACACTATTCACGGACTGGCTGACGCCAGACTGGCCATTCCGTTACCGAAGCTGAAATGACTCGACAACTCCCTGGCTTTGTCGGCTTTCCAGACCAAAAAATGCTGGCCGTCATCGTGCCAGACCTGTTTTTCGTCGACCTTCTTCCCCAGATCGACGACTTGGCGGAACTGAAGCTGACAGTCTATTTCTTCTGGCTGCTAAACGAGCAGGAAGGGCAAATGCGCTTTGTTCGCGGCGACGACATGCGCAGCGACAGGACACTGCTCCAGAGTCTCAGCCTCGAAAGCGAACTGCGCAGTCCTCTGGCAGCGCTCGAAGACGCGCTCGAACGTGCGGTCGCCCGCAACACATTGATACGCATGGATGTCGAAACCGAACCGTTTGATGACGAGCCAAGCCTCAACGGTCGCAAACAGCAAGGCGACAGCGACTCTCCTCCTGCTGACGCCGAGACCCGAGTCGAGGACTGGTACTTTCTGAATACAGCCAAAGGCCGCCAGTCTGTGGCAGCCATTCGACAGGGAAAACTGGCTGATCTGCAAGGAATTGTACCGGAGGAGGCCCGGCTCCACGTTGAGCGACCCAACATTTTCGTGCTATACGAACAGAATTTCGGCCTGATGACATCCATGATCGCCGATCAACTCAGGGACCTCGAGAGAAGCTACCCTCCTGATTGGATCACCGAAGCCATGGAGATTGCGTTGCTGAACAACAAGCGCCACTTGAACTACATCCGAGCGATCTTGAGGCGGTGGGAGACCGAGGGCAAGGACGAAAATCATGGATGAACTGAACGACATCTTGAAGGGAATGACGGAGAAATTGAAGCCCGGCATGGAATCGCGGACATCATCAGCTACCGATGAACTCACCTTGCCCGATCAGAACAGCAAATTGAGCTCGCAGCGACAAGCGCCGCTTAGCCTGCCTGCGAGCTCGCATGAAAGCAACACACCGGCTCCCGACGCTTGCACTATCTGTGGCGGAGTCGGGTTTTTGCGCGCCGACTTGCCATTGGGACATCCTGATTTCGGCAAGGCCGTCCCGTGTAACTGCAAATTGCAGGAACGGCTGGCACGAAGTAAGGAACGTCTTAAAAGAGTAAGCGATCTGGATGGGTTGGCCAGGTTCACCTTTGACACGTTCACCCCAAGGTTGTCTTGGCTTCCGGAGGACAAACGACAAAACCTCACACGAGCTTTTGAAGCTGCCCGGGCATTCGCCAAGAAGCCTACGGGCTGGCTGTTCCTCACAGGAGGCTACGGTTGTGGAAAGACCCATCTAGCCGCGGCCATTGCAAACTTACGTATAGAGAACTACCATGCAGCCATCTTCCTCGTCATACCTGATCTACTGGATCATCTCCGCGTGACGTTTGGCCCTAACAGCGAAGTTGGTTACGATGAACAGTTCGACCAGGTACGCAACTCAAGCCTGCTCGTTCTAGACGATCTGGGCGCGCAGAGTGTGACACCTTGGGCACAGGAAAAGCTATTTCAGATCCTAAACCACCGTTATAACGGTCAGTTGCCAACGGTTCTAACAACTAATCAGCGGCTGGAAGACCTGGACCCGCGACTACGTAGCCGTTTACAGGACATAAGCCTAGTCCAGCGGGTAAGTATCACTGCGCCGGATTACCGTGCCGGTGCAAACTCCGGCCAAAGCGATTTGAGCACACTTTCCTTCCACGCCACACAGAAGTTCGAGACATTCGAGGTGCAGCGACGCAATACTTCAGCGGAGGCGAGCTCGAACCTTCGCCAAGTGAAAGAAGCGGCAGAGGCCTTCGCCGACAGTCCAAAAGGCTGGTTCATGCTTTTTGGAGGCAATGGAGTAGGCAAAACCCATCTGGCGGCAGCGATTTCGAATGTCCAGAAAGAAAAGGGGCAGCACGACATGATGTTTGTGGTCGTCCCGGACCTTCTTGACTACTTGCGTGCGGCATTCAGTCCCCAGTCGCCAGTGCCTTACGACCGCCGCTTTGACGAGTTGAGGCGCACGCCCATGCTCGTGTTGGATGACCTTGGAACGGAGAGCGCGACTCCCTGGGCCAAGGAGAAGCTGTTTCAGTTGCTCAACTACCGCCACACCGCGCTGCTGCCCACGGTCATCACAACCAGCATCGCTGAGGAGAGGCTGGAACGGTGGCTGCGCACTCGCATTCGCGATGTGGTCCGCTGTCAGGTTTGGACAATCAAGGCCGGCAGCTATCGCGGCAGCGCCGACCAAACTGAGGCGAACCGGCCCCAGCGGGGGCCGGAACAGACCCGTAGGAGGCATTCCTGGTAAGGGTAGCTTTGAAACCACTTTCTAAATCTGCATCGGCCTGTGATATACTTTCGCGGCCCTCTTTCCCCCGGTATATCCACCCGCCAAAATGCCTATCGTTACGAACAGGGGGATCCCACCAATGCGCTGGCTACATTCGCTGACCTTCTTGTTTACAGTTCTGTTGTTTGCCGCGTGCGGTCCACGAAACGCGAGGGTCGCGCCGGCCCTGCCCACCAACACGCCGGTGCCGACCTTTACCGCCACACCGGTCGGCGCGGCGCCCGCCGCCAGTAGCAGCCAAACAGGTTCCCAGACTCAGGTCCAGCCAGCTGCTACGTCTGCGCCTCCCGGGTCTACCGCGACGCCCGAGCTTCCCATGGTGACGATAGGCAACGTTTTAATGAATGTAAGGGGAGGACCGGGCACCAACTATCACGTCATCGGTACGGCTTCCCCAGGCCAACGCTTCGCGATAACCGGCAAGAACCCGGGACTGGGCGACTGGTGGCAGATCGACTTTAGCGGCGAGACGGGGTGGGTATACGGCCCGCTGGTGACCGCAACCAACGCCAATTCCGTGCAGGTGGCCGTGGTCATTCCCGCTCCCCCGCCACCCACGGCTACCCCGATACCGCCGACGGCAGTGCCGGCGCCAACGCAACCGCCCGCACCCCGGTTCCCGTACTCGCTTACCAGTCAAGAGAACTGTCCTTACAATAGAGAACAGACTTTCTTCGAAGGAATTGTGTACGACAGGAATAACAATTTCAAGAACGGCGTATGTCTACACATTGCATTTGGCGGCCCGCGCAACATTAAGTGTACTGGATGCGGTAAACCTGCAGGAAGGTGGGGTTTCTCTCCCTTTGGAGGCCCGGCTTCGCCAGGTACATTTGTCGAAATATATGTAGTGAATTGTCCAAATTCAGGATGGGACGATCCGAGAAGTCGTACGAAGGATTTCTCAAATCTGTCGCCTCTCTCCGAAAAATGGTCGAAAACAGTTAGCGAAAGCGTCGGCTGTGTCGACATCACTTTCAAGGAAAACTAGAACTGTCTGGGGCGTTTTATTCTTCAAGAAGTGGAATTGATTGAAACGTCGGTTACACTACACCGACTCTAGTTGGAACGGAATTTGGAGGCGCAACATGGCCCGGGCTACTGCCGCTTCGGGGGTGAAATCTCCTCCTGCGAGTGAGATAACTGCAAGAGACGAAGTGACACTGGCTGGCACGCCGGAGTTTGAGCGCGCGGTCGAGCAACTCGTAACCGAGGACGACACGCCCGTGGACAACATGTTTTCCGAGACGCAACAGCGCTTGCTCACCGGCTCTTTGAGAGAGTCTTGGGACGGCCCTGGCGATGGCCGTCCCTTCGTAATCGCCGCCAATGTCGGCGTCTTCCGCACGCCCTTCGATTCGCCCCTCGTGCCCGATGTGTTCCTCAGTCTGGATGTAAGCCGTCCCCAAGATTGGTGGGATCAGCCCGGACGCAGCTATCTGATTTGGCATTACGGTAAACCGCCCGAGATCGTTATTGAAATCGTGTCCAACGCCAAAGGCGGCGAGACAGGCGCCAAACTCCAACTCTACGCAGAATTTGAAGTACCATATTACATCATCTTCGACCCCCAGGATCGGTTGAAGGAAGGGACGTTGCGCGCCTTTGAACTCGCTTCCGACGGCAGGTACGTGCCGCGTACGCCCGATCTTCTGCCTGGTACAGGGCTGGGCCTGAAGTTGTGGGCTGGACACTTCGAAAACGACAACAGTACCTGGTTGCGTTGGCAAGACACCTCAGGAACACTGATTCCAACTGCTGCGGAAGGTAGATTGCGAGAAAAATTGGGGGCGGATGAGGAGAAAGAGCGTGCCGCCCTGACCGAAAACCGCAACGCACAACTCATTTCTCTGCTTCGCGCACATGGTATCGATCCAGATGGCGGCTAGGAGCAACTAGGGTGCATCCCAGATTTTTTGGAAGGCTGAGAGGAGGTAGACTAGGGATAGGAAAAAAAGGGAAAGTAAAGGGGGAGTAAGATGAAGCGAGAAGAGGCAAAGGCGAAGTTTGTTCGAGGCGCAGAGGAGATGTTTGAGGAGATGTGGGAGTGGGGGGAAGAGAATCCGCAAGCGAGTTTTGATGAGATGGCAGGCAAGTTGTCAGGACTGCGGCGAGAATTGATGGGAGAGATGCTAGGGGAGTTGGTGTTGCAGCAAGGAGATGGGAGGTATGAGGAGGAAGATTGTCCAGCGTGCGGGCAGGAGACGAAATCGAATGGGCGGCGCACACGCACGGTGATACATGCCGAAGGGCAGGTGAAAGTGAAGCGAACGCATCGCCTCTGTCCCGCTTGTGGGCAGGGGATTTTTCCCCCTGGACCAACGACTTCAGCTGCTAGAGCAACTTAGTTGGTCGCCGGGGACGATAGCGCAAGCGTTGCGGTTGGGCAGTGAGATCCCCTTTGCGCGTGCGGCCAAGCAGTTCAACGAATTGACGCATGTGACGCTTTCGAAGAACAGTCTGCAGCGGCTGGCGAAGGTGTATGGAGGGCGGCTGGTTGCGCAGCAAGCCGAAGAAGCGCAGGCAACGGTGCAGATAGCGAGTAAGGAGGAAGAAGTTGTCTGGCGCGAGACGGTTGCGCCGGCGAGCGAGGTGATGAACATCTCGATGGATGGTGCGATGGTCAACATCCGCGGCGAAGGCTGGAAAGAGGTGAAACTGGTGACCGTTTCAGCTGTACGCCATCTGCGGGATGCGATGACAGGCAAGGTCGTCGCCCATTTGAGCGACCATAGCTATCGGGCCGGTCTGTGGGATGCGACCGAATTCGGACAGCAGCAGTGGGCGGAAGCCTGTAGCCGCGGTGTGGAGACAGCCAACTATCTGAGCAGTGTCAATGACGGCGCAGCCTGGATCTGGAACATCGTGCGCATGTGCTATGGCAACTGCGTCGAAATCATCGACTGGTGGCATGCTGTCGAAAAGCTATGGCAAATCGCACAACACCACTTCGACGCAGAATCAGAGCAGACGAAAGAGTGGGTCTCCGCCCAAAAACAGCTGTTGATGGAAGGCCGCCTGCACGATATCCTGCGCAACATCCGCCTACTCTACCCCAGAGGGCATGTCCTGCCTGACCCCGTGCGCAAGGCGATGCTCTATCTCTTCCACAATCGCTGGCGTATGCGCTATCACCTGTTCCGTGAGGCCGGTTACCCCATCGGCAGTGGCACCGTCGAGTCGGCCTGCAAGCATGTCGTCCAGCAGCGCCTTAAACAATCTGGTATGCGCTGGTCCCGTCTGGGTGCCCAAGCTATGCTTGCACTGCGTTCAACTTTACTTAGCCAGCCCAACCTCAACCCTTTTCAACTCCTTGGTCTTACTTGACCTGACAAACAATTTGGGATGCACCCGAGCAACTATAGCCATTTGACAGGTGCACAAGACTCTGTGAAACGAGCAGTACGCGAAACTGTGATCCTATGGGCCGGCCTGCTGCTGTGCGGCGGACTGGCCCTCTTTCTTCTATCGCTCAGTCCCAGCCGGGGCTGGCTCCGGTCGCAGACCGGTGAGTCGGAGTTTCTGCCCCAGATCAAAGGGCTGACCGACCTGGCCGGCGGTATGCTGCGCCCGCGTCTGCATTTGGCCCCGCTACAGGAGACGGCCCCTTCCGGCGTCTCGCCGTTCGGTGTAAACGTCTTCCTGGAACAAGAGGTCGAACCGGCCAAACGGGAACAGGCGGTACAGATGGCCGCGCAGGTCGGCTTCAAATGGTTGCGGCAGGAGTTTCCGTGGGAGGACATTGAGATTCACGGCAAAGGCGACTTTGAGGATCGCCGCCACGATCCTGCCCGCTCCGCCTGGGAAAAATACGATCACATTGTAGCGCTTGCCGAGCAATATGACATGCGTTTGATCGTGAGAATCTCGAATCCACCGGCCTGGACCCGGGCCGAAGGTAACGAGGTCGGCTCGTACGCGCCGCCCGATGACTTCAGTGATTTCACCGAATTCGCCGGCGCGCTGGCCGCCCGCTACCGGGGGCGCATCCAGTACTACCAGCTGTGGAACGAACCGAACATCTACCCCGAATGGGGCAACTATACCATCGATCCGGAGGCCTACGTCGAACTGCTCAAAGCCGGCGCCGCCGCTATTCGAGCCAGCGATCCCGACGCCGTCATTATTGCCGGCGCGCTGGCCGCGACCATCGATCTGGACGGCACCACGAATCCCGGGCGCAGCTTCTCCGATCTGCTGTTCTTGCAGAGGATGTACGACGCCGGCGCGGCGCCCTACTTTGATGTGATGGCCACGCAGGGCTATGGGCTTTGGTCCGGGCCAACCGACCGGCGCATGCACCCTCGCGTCATGAACTTCGGTCGTCCGCAGTTCATACGCGATCTGATGGTCGCCAACGATGACGGCCACAAGCCAATCTGGATCAGCGAGATGAATTGGAACGCGGCTCCCGTGGACGTTGAGCCGCGTTATGGGCGAGTTAGCCTGGAAGAGCAGTCGGCCAATCTGCCGCTGGCCTTCGAGCGTATACGCGCCGATTGGCCCTGGCTGGGTGTGGCCAATGTCTGGTACCTGAAGCGGGCAACAGACTTGTGGGAGCAGAACCGCCAGCCGGAGGCCTACTTTCGCCTCCTTGCGCCGGACTTCACCCCGCAACCCGTCTATGAATCTTTTGGGGCCTACATCGCGAGCGTAAGTGGTCAAGAATAAACTATGTTGAAGATGACGGCGCGGCCGTCTTTCCTGCATCGCGCCATCTTCGTCGCCATACTGGCGTTGGCCGCCTTTCTTCGATTCTACTGCCTCACGTGTTCCTCCCTCTGGCACGACGAGGGCAACTCCTGGGCCGTAGCGCAACGCAGTTTCGTACAGATAGCCAGAGACGCCGCGGCTGACATCCATCCGCCAGGCTACTACTGGTTGCTGAAGCTGTGGGCTGGCCCGTTCGAATTCTCCGCATGGGGAATGCGCAGTCTGTCAGCATTCGCCGGCCTGCTTACCGTGGCGGTCGTTTACCTGATCGCCCGGGAGATCTCGGCCGGCCCCGAGCGGGATCGGTCCTGGTTTGCCCTTCTCGCCTCCTTCCTGGCCGCGCTCAATCCCTTCCAGGTCTTCTATAGCCAAGAGGCGCGCATGTACGCGCTGTTGACTCTGGAAAGCACAGCGCTGATGTGGTCGTTGCTGGCGATAAGTAGACGCTGGACAGCACATGGTCCGCGCACAAGAATTGCTTCGTATGCGGCTGTCTTTCTGCTGTCGGCCGCGGTCGGTCTGTGGACCCACTACATTTCTGTCGTGATCCTGGCCGCGGCCGGTGGAGCCGTCGTTTGGTGGTGGCTGGGGTGGAGAAAGGCTCCCCATCAGGATGGGAGTGACCTGAGATTGGGGCTGGCTGGCCTGCCACCGGCGGCAAATCCGTGGATGCCTCTTCTCCTCTTCCTCGGCCTGAACGCGTTGGCGCTACTTGCTTACCTGCCTTGGCTGCCGACGGGAATCGAACGCCTGCTCAACTGGCCACCCCAGAATGGATTCGTCGGACCGGCGGATGGGTTGCGCCTTACTTTGCATACGCTAGCCACGGGGTCGATCCGTAGTGGGCCACAGCTGGCATGGGGCTGGCTTCTCCTGGTCGTGCTGCTACCTCTGTTGGGACTTTGGCAAACGCGGCGATCGAATGCCGGTGCTTTTCTCCTACTGTGGCTGCTGCTGCCCATAGGTGTGATGTTCACTTTCGGACTGTTCAATTCCTCGTTCCTCAAGTTTCTCTTGATCTTGTCACCGGCCTGGTGCCTGGCAGCCGCGGCGTCCCCTCTTAATCTCTCTGGTCGATACTTTTCACTCCCTTCCTTTTTTTGGCCAAGGGGAGAGGTTTACGAGAAGAGGACAGGGGCATTGCCTGTTTTCCAACTTCGTCCCATTTCAGTTGCCATAGGCGCGGTCGCCGCGTTGGCCGCAGCCCTCGCAGTGGCTGCCCTCCCTCCCTACTACTCCGACCCGGCCGCACGCGACGATTACGCCGGCATCGCCGGCACTGTAGTTGCCGTGGGAGACCCGGAACGGGATCTAGTCATTCTGAACGCGCCGGGCCAGGTGGATGTTTGGCGCTTCTACGATGTCGAGATGGCCACACTGCCCCTGCCTTCGGAGAGGCCCCCTGATCGGGTCAAGACCGAAGATACTCTGGCGCGTGAAACCGCCGACCGGCGGCGCGTCTTTGCCATATTGTGGGCAACCGAGCAGTCGGATCAGGGAGGAATCGTTGAGAACTGGTTGGGCAGGAACGCGTTCAAAGGCCTGGAAAGCTGGCAAGGCAACGTGCGCTTTGCAACTTATTTCATGCCACAGGAACTGTCCTGCACCGCTCTGGAACAGCCGCCCCGCTTCGGCGACGTCGCCGACCTGATTGAGCTGTGCCTCTCTCGGGAGCAACTGGCAGCCGGCGACACTCTTACGATAGGACTGCGTTGGCGACCACTGACGACGCCGGACCGACGCTTCAAAGTAACGATACAACTGTTGGATGCCCGCGATCAGGTGGTTGTCCAGCTGGATGGCGAGCCGGCGGGCGGCACCCTGCCCACACTGGATTGGCAGGAAGGCGTAGTCGTCACCGACAATCACGGTCTCCCTCTGCCGCCGGGAACACCCCCCGGTGATTATCGCCTCATTGTCGCCCTGTACGATGCCGAAACGGGGGCCCGTCTCTCCACTCAGTCAGGCGATGCCATTGAAATCGCGCAACCGACTCTGAACCGTCCGGAAAATGCGCTGCCGGTGACGATTATCCCTATGCAGCACCGGACGAATCTCGAATTTGGTCGCGTGACTGTCGTCGGGTACGACTACTATCGCAAGGCGTTTGCCCACGCGCCGCAGACTGCTCTTGTAGAAGGCGATATGCTCCAGGTTACCTTGTACTGGCAGGCGCCGTCCCCGCTTCCTTCCAATTGGCCGACCGACCAGAGTATGCGACTGCTCCTGGGCGACCGGGCTGTGAAATCCCCCCTGGCCGGGGGCAGTTACCCAACGCGCCAATGGCACGCCGGCGAACTGGTGCGCTGCACATTCGAAATCTACTATGATGGCTCGGATCCCAACCTGTGGCTGGAAGTCGAAAACGAACGAATTCGATTGGGCAGGGTACCACACAACAGGTAAGTCCTGGCAGCCAACATAGTCGTAAGCCAAATGCCTGGACAGTTCTTGCAGCCTCCCCCCTTGCCTATCCAGCCAGTTCCGGTCAGAGATTGGAATTCACCTCACTTGCGTTGACGGGAATCCGGCCTCGGCAAATTCTGGGGCATCGGCACACCGGGTCGACGCCGACGCTTTTTGCTTTGACAAGGTGCTATGCGCATAGTACCATAATGCCCGACGTTGAGAATGCTCCTTTACGGGAATCACGCCGGGGAATCGTCTTCCAACTGTAACTGCGCCCGGCCTTTGCAAAGCGCTGGAGCCCCGCCGCAACAGGTTTGGGGCCCGCTAGCGGGAAAGGACTTTGCCCGATGCGCATGCCAAACCATCCCGTGGTTCTGCCGGATGAGTTGCCTTGCCCCGTTGAAGCAGCCGCCCGAATCATTGGTCGGAAGTGGACGCTGCAAATTGTGCACCGGCTTCTAAATGCCCGTAACAAGCGTTTCTGCGAACTTCAGGAAGAGTTGGGAGGCGTCAATCCAAGCACTCTGAGCAGCAGACTCAAAATGCTTGAAGACGAGGGCCTGGTCATGCGTGAACAGGTCAGTTCGATCCCGCTCCATGTCGAGTACAGCTTAACGGATAAGGGCAGAGAGTTGGCGCCGGTTATCGCAGAAATTGCCGGCTGGAGCCAGCGCTGGGTCTGCAATGAGGAGGACAGCGCGGGCGAAGCGCAGGTCAAGGCGGCTCAGTTAGTTTAGGATCTCAAACAAGGAGCGTTGCGAGCATGTTGATCGCCGGCCTCACAGTGGGCCTGTTGCAAGAGAACTGCTACATCCTGGGGTGTGAGGAAACTATGCGCGGTGTCTTCATCGACCCCGGGGACAGCGCGCGCGCACTTCTGAACGAAGTCGAAGAGATGGGACTTACGATCGAGAAAATCTTAAATACGCATGCACACTTCGACCATGTGATGGCAGTGAACGCCGTACGAACAGCCACGGGCGCGACATTTCACCTGCATCGCGACGACCTTCCGATTTTGAGGGCGGCGCCTGAGCGTGTCAACGAATGGCTTGGCGCACACATCGAACCGGTCGTAGAGCCGGACCACTTTCTGGAACAAGGTCAGAAGATCGAATTTGGCGCCGAATCCCTGGAAATCCGGTTTACACCCGGTCATTCGCCGGGCCACGTAGTCTTCATTGATCACTGCAATCAGCAGGTTTTTGCCGGTGATACTCTATTTCGGGGCAGCGTGGGACGTTTCGATCTGCCACTCGCGGATGGCCCTACTCTATTTCACAGCATCAAACACCAGTTGCTGACCCTTCCCGACTCGTACGCTGTGTACCCCGGCCACGGAGAAGCGACAACAATAGGCGCAGAACGAGAAAGCAATCCCTTCGTGGGTAGGGCTGCCGCGTACTCCATCACTTGACCTACAGGAGAATGCCATGACGATTTTGGCAGGTGGACTCCAAAGGCTATGGGGAACACGCAAGAAGCGTGCCCGGACTGTTGAATCGGAGGACACGAATTCGTCTGCTACAACAGGCGGATCCGTTTCCCAGGAACCGGTTGTTGTTTGGCAGGCCGCCAATCCGATGGAAGCGCAGATCGTCAAGGGGCGCCTGCAAAGCGCCGGCATTCCTGCCATCGTCCGAGGCGAATCCATGGGCCGGATTTACGGCTTCGTCTATGGCGGACTGGCCGAACGTGATGTTCTCGTGCCCGGCCCTCTGGCCGAATCCGCCCAGGAGGTACTGTCCGAGGAGATCCAGTGGGACTTGGACGGCGAGGAAAGTACGTAGCACAATTTCCGGCGAGCTGGGTGCCGCGCTTATAATGCAGGGAAAGTTGCCCGGCCGCCCCTTTTGGCGCGTACCTGGCACAGCGTGCGGATTGCAGCGCGGGAAGAGTAGAAGCAGGTAAGGAAACTGATGAGTGAAACGGAGCCGATTTTAGGCGAATTTTCCGAAGAAGAGTTGTGGGAGGGACCGATCCCTGCCCATCTGGCTCGTAAGCGTTCCGGTCTCAAGCCGCAGTTTCTGGTGGCGGGACTGCTGCTGGTGGGGGTCATTGTCTCGCTAATGGTCTATGGTCTGACCACGGCCACGGCCTACTGGCTGACTGTTGACGAAGTACAACAGAGAGGCAGCGCACTGGTTTCCCAACGCCTGAGAGTGAACGGCGTAGTTGTCGATGGCAGCGAAGATTGGAACCCCGCTGAGGTAACTCTCCGCTTCAGAATCCAGGACGAGGAGAATCCAAATCAGCAGCTTGAAGTCGTCTTTTATGATTCGCGCCCAGACAATTTTCAGCGGGCTGCCTCGGTCATAGCGACGGGAGAACTCCTGCCAAGCGGCGTTTTCCAGGCCGATGACCTGCTTCTCAAGTGTCCCAGTCGCTATGAGGAAGCGCCGGAAGATATCTTGCTTCAGGCCCTTCGTTGAATTGTGCAGGATCTGTTTGCGTGAACAGGTTCACTTGGTTGCCGGTGGGTTGGTGAGTTTCGGCCCCTCGAATCCTCGCCTGTACTGTTCTTGTAGAGAGTTGGAATAGCTACGATTGTTTCGCAAATGGTCCTCTTGTGCGCCGCTACTACTATCCTTTATTTTAGCTGTCTTCGTGACATTGACGACAGGTAGCCTCCAGGCACAAGTTCCTCCTCCTCCTTTCGACCGGCAGCAGGTCCCTATTCCCGCTCGACCACCTGTTACTGGTCTGGCCACCGACTCCTTCGCACAGAATTGCGCTCCCTGCCATGGCCCCAGCGGCGATGGCGACGGCCCGGCAGGCGCTGCCGCAAGTCCGACCGTCTTCTCCGACCCTGCCGTGGTCTGGGAGCGTTCACCGGCCGAACTTTTCCATGTTACCAAGTTTGGCCGCATCGAGAAGCTGATGCCTCCCTGGCGCAACAGCATGAGCGACGAACAGATCTGGCAGGCGGTCTACTATGCCTGGAACCTGCACACCGATGAGGCAGAAGTTGCCGTGGGCGCAGAACTTTACACCCAGTCCTGCGCTGCCTGCCATGGCGAGAGCGGCCGCGGCGACAGCAGCGAAGCCGGTGCGAAGATGCCAGACTTTTCCTCGCAAGACTCAATGATCTTCATCAGCCAGGCGGAGTTGGCGCAGCGCTGGAAGATGGCACACCCGAAACTCGGCGCTGAGTGGTCAGCTGGTCAGCAGCTGGCAGTGCTCGAATACATTCGCACATTCACGTACCAGCCGTTGTGGGCCCCCTTCTCGGTATCTGGACCCGGTGTCATCACAGGCCAATTATTCCAGGGTACGGAGGGTGGACAGGCGCTTCCCCAGTCAGATGTCACGCTCAATGTCTATCAACAGACCAATTTGTTGTCTACGCTCAGCGCCGCGCTAGATGCCGATGGCAGCTTTCGCTTCGAGAATTTGCCGGTGGACGTCGGCTACTACTTTTTGGTGGAAACCGAACATCGAGACATTCGCTATACGTCGCCGATACTGGCATTTAGTGGCCCTGACTTCACCGAAGACAGGGTAGGCCCGGAACGTATCAATACGTCGCTGCCTGTGTTTGAGACAAC
The DNA here is from genome assembly GCA_965221345.1 of Caldilineaceae bacterium. GTDB lineage: Bacteria > Chloroflexota > Anaerolineae > Caldilineales > Caldilineaceae > Bin5. Next base: position 2,007,520 of record CBDCSD010000001.1, on the reverse strand, counting down.
GAGCGATCCTTCCGGCTTGCAGGTCAACCGCTCCAACTGGATAGTAGAGCATGAGCCAGGAACCTTGCTTGTCGGACAGCTGTTCACCTTCGGCAATCGCGGCGACCGCACCTTTATCGGCATTGTGGATGATGACTTCGACACGCCGGTAACCCTTGTAGTTCCGCTGCCTGACAACGCCCGCGAAGTCGAAATTCAGGACGGGTTGATCGGTGAAGTCTATCGACTCCGCCAACAGATCCTCTATGATACCCGTCCCGTGCCGCCGGGCGAAGGCTCGCGCCAAATATTCGTGCGATATCGCCTGCCTTACATTGGTGACTCAGCCAAAATCAGTTTTCCTGTCCCCTATGATACGGCGATGTTGAATCTATTGGTGGCCGACCTGCCCGATCTTGAGGTGGAACTCTCGATTGCCGACGAAGTCCAAGTGTCGGAAGGCGAGGAAACAATACAGGGCGTCTTCTTTCGCCGTTGGAGCGCGCCCGTTTCCAGCAGCTACCTGGTACATGTTACGTTGCGTGGACTGATTGCTGAAGGAGGGCGCGATCCTCGACCAGAAAGAGGCACCCAGCTGAATCGAGAGATGCCGGTCGCCGCGCCCCCACTTGACGCCCGCATTCCCCTGGCTTTCGGCAGCATCGTCACCCTGGTACTTGCCGCCGCCCTCGCCCTGTTTGTTCACCGGCAGCGGACCAAAAGCCCGCCAACAGCTGAGCAGATGGCCGCGCGTCGTGAAGAGTTGATAGATCGAATCGCCCGGCTCGATGACCTGTATGCTCTGGGCGAACTGGAAGAGAGCGCCTGGCAAAGTGAAAGAGCCTCGCTGAAGAGAGAGTTGATTGGCATCACCCTGGCCGAGCAGCAAACGCGAGCTGCCCCATGACAGAACTGCCAGCACCGCTAGTCCGGTGTGACCGGATCACGAAGCGATTTGGATACAAACGCGTCCTGCGTGATGTCTCGATCACCGTTTCAGCCGGCGAAGTCGTAGCTCTACTGGGCGCAAACGGATCGGGCAAGACGACGCTACTGCGGATCGTTGCAGGACTGGACAAACCTGATCAAGGTGAGGTGTGGCTGGGACCTGTTCCTCTCCTTACCGCTGCCCATGAGATTCGCCGCTATATCGGTGTGGTCGCCCATGCGCCGCTGTTGTACGACCGGCTCACCGGCGTCGAGAACCTGCAATTCTACGCCCGCATGTACGATCTTGATGAGCCGATAGGCCGAATCGAACAACTGCTTAAATTGTTGGGACTTTGGGGACGACGGGATGACGCCGTGCGGACCTACAGCCGGGGAATGTCTCAGCGGCTGGCCATCGCAAGAGCGTTGCTGCACGATCCGCCGGTTATGGTTTTCGATGAGCCGGATACCGGCCTCGACAGAGAAAGCCTGGAACGACTGAGCGAGCTCATCGAACTGTTGCGAAAGGGTAGGCGGGCGGTACTGTTCACTACCCACGACTTGAAGCGTGCGTTCAGTTGGGCCGACCGTGTTTGCGAGTTGCGTGCGGGAAGCCTGCATCATTTGGAGGGTTCAGAACGTAGTGAGTATTGTGAAGTGTAAACCGGGTCTTTTTGTTTGGCTCCCTTTTTGGTACTGGAAAGACACCCGCGTGGTATGATGGCAGAGTTTCCCGGAGATGGTCGTGTTCCGAGCAGAGGAAAGGGGCTGGCAGCCTATCTGCGCAGTGTTTGGGCCGTGGCCGAGAAGGACGTGCGCACGGAGTTGCGGGCAAAGGAGGTCGTCGGGACGATGGCGGCCTTTTCCATCCTGGCCGCGGTCGTTTTCGGGCTGGCCTTCGACCTGCGGGTTCCCCGGCCCGAGCTGGTAGTACCTGGAATTTTGTGGGTGATCATCCTGTTTACAGGCGTATTAGGTTTGCAACGTTCATTCGGATCGGAGATGGATCGAGGCACACTGACCGGTCTGTTACTGGCGCCGGTCCAGCGGTCAGCGATCTATTTGGGCAAGGCTGCCGCCAACCTTTTCTATTTCCTGGTTGTCGAAGCGCTGCTTGTGCCGGCCTTGCTTATCCTGTTCGATGTCAATCTGCTGCGGCCCATGATTCTGCTGGGACTGTTCCTGGGCACGATCGGATACGCAGGCGTGGGGACACTTTTCGCGGCGCTGACTGCCCGTAACCGGGCCAGGGAGACGCTGCTTCCGGTCCTGCTGTTGCCGGTACTTGCGCCCCTTTTCATAGCGGGAGTTGGCCTGACAGCTGTCATTCTGGATGGCCGGTCGAGCGCTGAAGCGTGGCCATGGCTTGGTATCCTGGCGATGTATGATGCTCTTACTTTCGCAATCGCCTTTCTGCTCGTCGATCTGATTTGGGAGCAGGGTTGAAACCATCTGCCGGAGTTGTCCAATGAACGCACAATCGAGATTGCCGGGCGCGGATCGCTGGTTTGCCCCCATGCTGGCCTTCGATGTCATTGCTGCCCTGGCGATGGTAGCGGTAATGTGGGCAGCGCTACTCTATGCCGGTGACGCCATCAATCTCGCCGGCGACGAACAGGTTGCCCAGCGTATCTTCTACTTCCACATGGGCAGCAACATCGCCGCGCTGCTCGGATTTCTGGGGTCGGTTGTCGGTAGCCTCGGCTATCTATTCAGCAGGCGCCTGGAGTGGGATCGCTGGGCTGTGGCGAGCGTTGAAATTGGCACGATATTCGGAGTTGTCGTGCTTCTGTCAGGGGCAATATGGGCCAAACCTGCATGGAACACATATTGGACATGGGATCCCCGCCTGACAACGGCGACGATCACCGTTCTCATCTACATCGCCTATATGCTGTTTCGAAACGGATTCGAAGACGCCGTGACGCGAGCCAGGTTTGCCGGCATTTACGCAATGTTCGCATTTTTGAGCGTTCCGCTCACCTATTACAGTGCACGGCTGTTCCGCTCAATCCATCCGATTGTCTTTGACGGAGCCAACCAGGAAGCGCAGGGGGGCTTTGCCATCGGCCCAACCATGGGGCAGACGCTTACAACTGCCATGATCGGCTTCGCCATCCTCTTTCTGGCGCTGCTTTTTCACAGGGTCCGTCAGCTTGGGTTGGAGGCCCGCATTGAAAAATTGCGAGAGGTATACGACGAATGATCTTTCTGGCATCCGTATTGATCCTGTTGTGGCTGCTGGTGGGCGGCTACCTCGTTTTTATGCTCATCCGTCAGAGGGCACTGGAGAGGGATTTGCAGTCTCTGCAAGAGAGGTTAGAGGCAGAGGGGCGCCGGCGAGAGTAGTACCTACCCTTTCGTAAGCTTCTTTACTTCCTGCCCCATCCGGAGCCCTTATACTGGATGTAGAGAAGCCAAAGCGCTGTCCCAAGGGCGACCGAAGGCAGCATAAAGTCGCAAACAGGTTGATGCCATGGTGCAAAACATTTCAAGCACAGGGAACGTCCACACGAGCAGTCGGTCGAGCGTCCCGGAACCGGCGCCGGTGAGGCGCAGCAGCACCTTTTTTCACTCGCTTGCTTTCGTCATCGGATTCGGAGCCGTCTTTACGCTGCTAGGTTCTGCTGCCGGTCTTTTGGGGCAGAGTCTGAACTCCTACTTGCCCTTAATACAGCGGCTGGGCGCAGTCCTGCTCGCCATCTTCGGGTTGACCACACTCGGCGTCCTGGGCAGAATCGTCAATCGAGTTGAGGCAAACGACAGGCTTTCCGCCAATCCGGCCATTGCCGCGCTAGTGGACATTTTACGCTTTCTCAATGCGTTAATGTATACCGAGCGGCGGGTGACCGATCTGCACAAAGTGAAACGAGGTTGGGGCTATCTGAGCAGCGCCATGATGGGCGTCAGTTTCAGCGCCGGCTGGGTTCCCTGCGTCGGACCGATCCTGGCCAGCATCCTGTTTCTGGCCAGCGATAGCGCCACCGCCGTCCAGGGGGCCCTCCTCCTGGCGATATTCAGCCTGGGCCTGGGCTTGCCATTCTTAATCACCGGCGCCGCCTTCAGCCGGGCGACGCTTATACTGCGCCGCCTCAATCGCCACACCAACATCGTCAGCATCGTCAGCGGATTCTTCCTGCTCTACGTGGCTTGGCTCCTCTGGAGCGATCAGCTGACTTCACTGACGACGCAGTTCGCGTTCCTGAATCAGTGGGTCTTTCTGCTGGAGGATGGTCTTTCGTCGTCGATCGGGGTCGAAGCCACTTTTAATGCCGGCGCTTTGAACGCGGCGCCCCTGGCCTTCATCGCCGGCCTAATCAGCTTCATCAGTCCCTGCGTCCTGCCGCTTATCCCGGCCTATATCGGCTATCTGAGTGGCGCCGCGCTCTCCGGTAGCCGGGGTTGAGAGCAAGATGGACAGTCCGATGAAGCGTCTGTCAGTTCTGACAATCTGGCTCATGTTTGCGTTGACGCTGTCCGCCTGCGCGTCGGCCTCACCAGGCGGCAGCCCGCCTGACGAATTCGTGCCCACGCCCCTGGAACAGTTCCCTGACGAGTTGGGAAGCGGCTTCCCTGTGGCCGAACGCGTCCAGGAAGGCAGCGTAGACATCGGCGACACGGCGCCTAATTTCGCATTCTTCCTGGCGGACGGGCGCGGCGCTGACCTGGCCTCATTGCAAGGCAAGCCTGTCGTTCTCAACTTTTGGGCCACCTGGTGCGGACCGTGTCGGGCCGAAATGCCGGAGTTGGTTGCGCTTCACGAAGGCGATCCTGATCTGGTCGTTCTCGAGGTCAATGTCGGTGAGGAGTTGGCAGCAGTGGAGAAGTTCGCCGCTGAATTCGGGATGAAAATGACCGTCGTATTGGATCCGGAGGACTCGATTCGCCGCGCCTACGAGGTTCGAAACATGCCGACGACGGTCTTTATCAGAGCAAACGGCACGATCGGTGCACGCTGGCCGGGTATTCTCGTCGGCGAGCAGTTGAGCGAAATCGTCGAGCAGATCAGGACACAGTGAGCCGCGCAAAATGCAGGTGACACTGTTTACCAAACTGAATTGCCAGCTTTGCGACGCCATCAAGTATGAATTGATGGATTTGCAGAGCGAGTATGATTTTTGCTTGCGTGAGGAATTCGTTGCCAGCGATCAGGACGTCCAGGCGGGAGCGCAGCCGCTGGTCCCGGCTGTGGATATCGAACGGGCCGGCGGAGCCATCCTCCGCTTAGACTTTCCCGTAAAGCAAACCGAACTGCGCCGCGCAATTCACGCCGAGATGAAGCGTCAGTCGGGCGGGCAAGAATGAGCCATTCGTCGGACACGAGCAGCAGTGAGCCGGCGGAAGGCCGGATACAGGCGACCGTCGCCCGCCGTGTCGACGGCGTGGTTATCTTGATAGCCAGGCACTGGCTGGCCCTCTTCAATTCCTTGGTCGCGCTTTATCTGTTGTTGCCTTTCCTGGCGCCCGTCCTGGCAAATGCCGGTCTGACCACACCAGCATCGCTGCTCTATTCCACCTACTCGGCGGCCTGTCACCAACTGCCCGAACGCAGCTATTTCCTCTTCGGCGAGCGGCCATTCTACAGCCTCACCGCGCTGGAGGCTAGCGGGCTGGAGGAAGGACAGGGCTTCTTTCAACGACGCGCCTTCCGCGGCAACGAGGTCACCGGCTACAAGATCGCGGTTTGTCAACGGGACGTGGCAATTTACGGTTCGGTCGTATTGGCCGGTTTGCTCTTCGGCCTGCTGCGCGGCCGAATCCGTGCCCTCAGCCTGAAGGCCTATCTGCTCTTCCTGATCCCGATGGCACTCGACGGCCTCAGTCAGCTCTTTGGCCTGCGCGAGAGCAACTGGTGGCTGCGCACCGTGACAGCCGCGCTCTTTGGCGGGGCCTCGGTCTGGCTTGCCTACCCCTATCTTGAAGCGGCAATGCGGGATGTCGTGCGATCGGAGGAGTTGCGCTTGAAGTAGGGAGGTTATGGATCAACGGCGAGATCGGGACGGCCAGGATCTCTGCCAACGATTGCCTCCAGTTGCTCAACAAGGCGAGGTAAATCATTGACTATGACGTTCCATAGTACTTTGAGATCCGCTCGGTCGAAGGGATGAGCCAGGCGATTTCTCATTTCGTAGATTTGACGCCAGGCAATGGCTGGATGTTGCTCCTGTGTCTGCTGCGAAACGCGTCTGGCCGCTTCGCCCACAGTTCCCACCAATCTCTGCAAGGCGAGTTGCATTACCCGGTCACCTACCATTGCCTTCAGGCCAGTCTCCCCCAGTATTTCTATGGCTTCCTCAGCGTAGACCAGCATATCAACAAGGCTTACCCGGTCATCCCGCTTGCTCATACACTGCCTCCGCTGAACCGAGAATTTCCGCCCGAAGCAACCAGTTGCGGTTTTGCTCGATTCCCGCAAACGTGTGCAGATCCACCTGCCGGTCAAGAATTTCTGACAAGTCCTCCTGAATTGTGACAGACGCCAATCCCACTTGAGCATCTGGCTCGAACTCAACTAGAACATCAACATCGCTCTCGGGCGTGAAATCGTCTCGCAGCACCGAGCCGAAAAGTGCCAAACGACGAATCTTGTTGCGCTGACAGAAGTCAGCAACCACGTCGGTTGGGATTTCGATTTGTGCTGTCATGGGAGTCCTCTTGCGAACCAATTTGATGCCGAAATGGGCTTAACGCTAATGCATGTCGGAAATCATACCAAGGGTCTTTTGATCGCTGGGTTGACTTCAAATTGAGGGGACAGACGAGTCAAGATCTGCACAGGATGAACATTGATAAGTTCGATGAAAATCTTACAAGCGTCGAAGAGCTGAAGCATGTGGTAATGGCTGTGTTAGCTTGTCGTCTCTTCTTCCCATACATAGCTTGAAGTTCTATGTCGTTGACGAGGCTGTTACGGGTCGGTCCTGGGGAAAGCGGCATCAGCAACACCTTCTCCAACGATAGTTATCAGCTTTCGAAGGAGCGGTGGCAAGTCATCAATTATCGTTTCCCGTAAGGTGCTGAGATCAACTGCCTCGAAATCGTGAACCAACCGGTTGCGCATTCCAATTACTTCAGACCATGGTATTTCGGGGTGCTTAGCTTGTGACTGCTTGGATACGCGATTTGCCGCCTCTCCTACTATCTCTTCCAGCTTCATCAGGGCAAACTGCATCATTTCGTTGAGATCCAACTCCTCCTTTTCAGTTTTTCCTAACATGAAAATCGCCTTGGAGGCATATACTCCCATGGCAACGAGCCCTACCTGGTCATCACTCTTGCTCATACTGAATTTCTGCCGAATCGAAGACTGCCTCCCTGAACAGAGGATTTGGGCTTCTTTCGACACTCTTAAAGGTCATCATGTGGGTTGGCCGATCGAGCACTTCGCTTAACTCATGCTCGATGCTAGCCAGACGAAATAAACTTACCTTCACATCTGGGGCAAACTCAACAAGTATATTCACGTCGTTCTTTGACGTGGGACTGTCTTTCACAAGAGCCAACCTACGAATTTGGTGTCGCTGGCAAAATTCTGCGACGATTTTGGTTGGAATTTCGAACCGTGCGGCTATGTTTGTCCTCCAGCGAACTGGACCGATATGTACAAGGAGTACAGCATCTTGACGGTAAAGCTTGTGGGAACGAGGCAATCTGTTGTCACTCCCGTTCCCCAATCCTCCCCTCTCGCTCAATAATTGGCGATCAACAGCTCAGTAATTTTCCCTCGTTTCGCCCCGTTACTGTTGATGCGGCGACTGGCGTGCACTTTGTGAATGTTGAACCCAGCATAGAGTTCCTCGAAAAAACCGTCGTCCGGGTTCTCATTGTGCGGATCTGAATTGCTCAACATCAGTTTGGCGCCCCCGCTCCCCAATTCGTGGTAGAAATGCGCCAGTCGTTTCTGTTCGTCGTCGTCAAAAGGACTCTTGTAGAAGGAGTTGAAGTTAGCGGTCTTGCTGATCGGTCGGTACGGAGGATCCAGATAGACAAAGGTTTTTTCGTCTACAAAATTCTTGCACGCAGTAAAATCCCCGTAGTGAATTTCTGCTTTCTGGAGTGACCGCGATACCGCGCGTAGATTCGCCTCATCGCAGATCCGGGGGTTGAGGTAGTTGCCACATGGTACATTGAACTCGCCGCGGGAGTTTACACGATAAAGGCCGTTGAAACAGGTGCGATTCAGAAAAATCAGGCGCGCAACGTGCAACGCCTGGTCCTGAACCGAAGCGGAGTAGGCGCTATAGGCACGGCTCTGATTGAACGACCGCCTTGTTTCGTAGAAGAATTCCTTGCGCAGGTCTTGGTTCAATTTGAGATACTGGCCTCTGATCTCCTCCAGTCGCTCGATCAAACTCTCTACCTGCTGTTGGATAGTGCGGTATGCAAGAACTAGGTCCTCATTCATATCGGAAATGAAGAACTCGCGAATATCAAAGACGTTTGCAATCTGAAAAAAGACTGCGCCGCCGCCAATGAAGGGTTCGGCATACTTTGTAAGTCCCCCTTCCCCCAGTTCGGTGGGAAGATAATGTCCAATCTGATCCAGGAGTTGCCCCTTGCCGCCGGCCCACTTGAGAAACGGTCTCGCCTTTGGCGCACGTTCGCGCACAAAGGGAAAGTGCATTTGCTTTGCATACATTCCCGACTTGCCTATTTGTATGAATGATAATCCCTGATGTTGCTTCCATTATCGCACAGCCGATCCGCCACTTCAACTGTTTCGCGCGACACCTTTCATGGGCGTACAGCTACTTCATCGCTCATCACCCGCCCCTCTTCTACCACCAGGGCGATTCCGCCGCCGTCGAGAACGCTATCGGTCACATCGAAGATGCCTTGATCGAGATTGTCGATGGCGGCTTGCAGGCGGTTACCAGTGACCCGCAAGGCAAAGGTGTGCGACTCGCCGTATTCCCAGGGGAAATCCGCCTCGGCCAAAACGGTATCGCCATCCAGCGCGCGCAAGAGTCGCGCTACGCCGCGGCCATCTTCCGCGCAGCCGAGAAGCAGCGCGTAGTAGCGACGCATCCCCTGCACGCGGGCTGCGACACCGGCTGCTTTGCACAGGTGTAGAGTCATCTCTGCCTGCACCTCGTAATCATTCCAGTCACGGGTGCCGGTGATGAGGAGGCCGCGGCCGCGGTTCTGGACAATGCGGAATGTCTCGGGCCACCAGAAGTTATAGCTGTCTACCCCGTTGACCCAGGCACGCCTCCACATTTCTGGGACGGACAGGCCGCGCCGGCGGCGATCCATAGGGGCATCGGGACGCGCAAACGATACGTTGGGTTCGCCCTCCCAGGTGAGGTAGTCCAGATAGACAGCTCCCTGCGTCCGTTCGCCGCTGTGAACCGCCACACCGATTTCAGCGATCGGTTCGTTTCCTGCGCCATCGAGCGACCACTCGAAAGTATGGCGTGCGCCAGGCTCGAGCGTTTGGCGGGGCCCGGCCACAAGCGTCAGTTGGTCGTCTTGCGAATTGTAGCGGCGCAGGAACAGGCTCACTTCAACAGCGCCCTCGTTGCCCGCGTCCGCCTCCAGCGCGGCGGCTACTTTCTGCCCCGGATAAAGCGAAGGCGAGGCCATCAGGCCGTATCCCCGTTGTTCGAAGTAAGCGGCGATCTCCTTGGAGGGGATGAAAGTATGGGTAGCGGCCCGCGCCGGGCGTCCGGTGGCCACGCCGTTGAAATGGAGCGCCAGACTGCGGCTGCCGCTCAGGCTGTGGCCGGCCACGTTTTCGAGAGTCAGAGTGCCGCGGCTGTCAACGCTCTCGTCCGCCACGAATCCTTGCACGGAGCCGGGAAGTTCAAAGTGGTAGCGGGCGCCATTCTTGGGCGTGTGCGGCGGCTGCTGCGCCAATGCTCGGCCAACGTTTACCACATGAAGGCTCTCCGTCACAGCGTCGGTTATGGCCCTACCACCATCGGCAGTTGGCAGGTAGAGCCGGTCTGACAGCGGCCCGCGGAAGTCTGGGCCGTCTTCGAGTCCGGCCAGTCCGTTCTTGATGCCCAACAGGCAGCCGACATTGCCGGAATTGCAATCAGTGTCCCAGCCGCTGGTGTTGACGATCATGAGAGATCTTTGGAAATCGTCATCGCCATGCAGGAGTGAATGGATTATAAGCGCGTGATTTGGCACCATGTGGCAGTTGCCGCCGTACTTGTCATAACCAAAATGGGCGGCGATCTGCTCCCTCGTCGCCCGCCAGTCGTCTCCATTCAGAGCATGCCATTCCCGAATCCGCTCGATCATCGTTCGGATGAGCGAGTCTGCCGGGATGACCGACAGGCCGGTATCGATCAGCTTCTGGATATCGGATTCAACGAAGGCCTGGGCTTCCATGGCTGCCAGCACCTGCGCCCCGTGAATGGCCACGCCGTCGTGGGCGACACTGGCCGCCCGCCGCGCCAAATCGGCGGCAAGCTCCGGGTCGCCGGGCGCCACCATGGCCCAACCGTCGATGAAGATCTGGGCGCCAATTTGCTCGGCCACCACTTGGCCATTCAGCGCCATCGAGCCGCTGCGGGGTGCGGCAGTGCCCTCCTTCAAGCGCAAAAAGGCAGTGTGCTCAGTGGAGTTGCCCATACCGCCCCACCAAAGGATCGTGCGCTCTTCGATAATGTAGTTCAGCCAACTCTGCCCGATCTGCGCCGGCGTTATCGCACGGCTGTTGCCGTAGTCGGGCAGTGCGCGCAGAAATGTAAATGTGCCGGAAATGTCATCGTCGGTGACGATCAGGGGCACGTCCAGATGCTCATGGACGTAGTAGTTGATTTCGCCGAATTTCTCGCTGAGCGCCTCGTAACTCCAGCCTTCGAACGGCCGGCCCAGGTAGACGCCGATCAGCTTGCCCAGCACGCCGGCGTAGACTCGTTCAGTGTAGTCGTTTGGAATTGCCATCTTGCTGCTCCGTGGTAGTTTTGGTCTCACTCATGGCTACTCCAGCTTGCTCTTGCCTCACGCCGCTATGTGCAGACACATTCCCGCCAGTTTACCTTATTCGCAAAAGGGCAGCCCTGATTCGAGAAGGTCGCTGTTACTGATATCGTCCAGGGCCTGGGGCATGCACCCACTGAGCAGATTTCCGGCGAGCCGCAGCAATCGCAAATTGGCAATTGCGCCCAGTTCCGCCGGAACTGTTCCCGCCAGCATTCTCGCTGAGGCCCAACTCTCTAAGACTCGCTGAGGCCCGCAACTCTCTAAGACTCGTCAGCGCGCCAATTTCAATCGGAATCTCGCCTGTCAAATGGTTATTGTCAAGACGCAACTCCCGCAGATCTTCAAGCCCGCCGAGCCCTGCGGGTATCGCTCCCGTCAACATGTTCTCAGCCAGGCTCAACTGCCGCAGGTTCGAGAGTGTTCCCAGCTCAGGCGGGATTGCGCCGGTTAAATCGTTGTCATCCAGGCGCAATTCCTTCAGGTCGAGCAGGTTTCCAAGCGCAGAAGGGATCTCCCCACTTAAGTCGTTGCCGTCCAGACGCAGCCATTGAAGTTTGGCCAGTGTGCCCAGTTCCCTTGGAATTTCACCAGTGAAACGGTTGCCGAAGAGGTGCAGCCATTCAAGGTCGGCCAGCGCGCCCAATTCAGAAGGAATGACTCCCGTCAACTGGTTTCCTTGAAGATCCAGTCCCTCCAGAAAAGAGAGTTTTCCTAACTCCGACGGTATTCCACCCGTAAGTCTGTTGTCGGCAAGCCCCAGCTCCCGCAGTCTGGTGAGGCCAGCCAGTTCGATTGGAATTTCACCGGCCAGTTGATTGTCATTGAGCCGCAGCCATTCCAGACTGGAAAGCGAACTTAATTCGACCGGTATTTCTCCAGAGAGTCTGTTGTCGGAGAGGTGCAGTTCGCGCAGAATTGCCAGCGCGCCCAGCTCAGGTGGGATCGGGCCCGACAGACCGTTGCCGTCGAGCCGCAGCCACTCCATATTGGCGAGAGCGCCCAATTCAGCCGGAATAGTACCAGTGAGATCGTTGTTGAAGAGATGCAGCCACTCCAGATTGCTGAGATCGCCCAGTTCGGGGGGGATACCCCCTGTCAGATGGTTTTCCTGGAGGCCCAACCCCTCCAGATTTGTAAGCATGCCCAGTTCAGCCGGGATGTCGCCTTCCAAATGATTGGCATCGAGCCGAAACCATTCCACGCTGGCAAGACCGCCCAGCTCAGCCGGAACTGTGCCGGTCAGTTGGTTTCTATGAAGGCCCAATCCCTTGAGGTTGGCGAGCGCGCCTAATGTGACCGGGATGGTTCCAGACAGCCGGTTGCCGTCCAAACGCAGCCATTCCAGGTCGGACAGTGTGCCAAGTTCGACCGGAATCGTTCCAGTCAGATGGTTCTCATGCAGGCCCAATCCCTGTAACTTCGTTAGCGCGCCCAACTCGCGCGGTATTGTCCCAGTCAGCCGGTTGTCGTAAAACCACAGCCACTCCAGATTTACGAGCGCGCCCAGTTCGGCCCGAACCTCGCCGGTTAGCCGATTGCCCTGAAGCCACAGCCCCTTGAGTTCGGAAAGCTCCCCGAGTCCAGCCGGCACTTCTCCTGTCAAACCTCTGGCCTCCAACTCCAATACCGTGACCCGCGGAGGCGTTGCGGCGGCGTCTACGCTCACACCCTCCCACTCTTCTAAAGGAAGTTGCGCGCTCCAATTCAGAGTTGCTTCGCCGGCCAATTTGTCTCTGATACCCAGGAGAATTGCGCAGTCGGCAACCAGACTGGGGTTCTCCGATGCGTCCGCCACCGCGACGCCGTTGGCACACTGCGCCCCTTCAAGTTGTCCGGTCGTGAAAGTGCAGCCGGCCGCTGTCAGAGCGGCGAGCATTGCCCAGACAACAGTCAGTACGGGCTTGATACACATTCTGGCTGGAAGAAGGGTAATTCCACAACTGGAAGACTTTAACAAAGTGTCGCCCCCTTGCGAGGTTGTAAGGATCGGATTCGAATTGCCGATGGGGTTAAGAAGTTGTCAGAGGTTTCGGGCCGTCTCAGCGCCCCGTCTCGGAATCGGGCGGCACGGCCTGCTCTCAGAACAACAAGGCGGCCCTCGCCAGGTATTGTGTTTCACTTTGAGCCTGATTCCACGCCGGGCAAGTGCACAGTTGGTTGCTCGTGATCCGCTGCCCTCCAATGCGGGACCCCCTGACCGAGCCACTTTTGCCGACACTGGCGTAGTCGTTTTGAGTGGAAGGCTTAGTCAGAGAAGACGGTCATTCGATTCAGGCTCTGCACCCCCAATTGGTATGTCGAAGAGGAACCACAATCTTACAGAATTTGCCGTCTGTCTGTCGCCCCCTTCAGAAGGCTAAGCCTATTTGTAGTAGGGCCAGAAGAATTCCCGCTTGGTCGGATCATCGTAGCTGTCCATCCAGGTATCCCTCAGGCCGGGCGTCTTGACAGCCGCCTCGACAATCGCGCGATTGAAGTCTCCGACCAGTTCATGCTGCAAATACTCGTCAACAGGCATCCACAGACATTCGTCTATCTCCCATTCGTCCCGCACGATGGCCTCGGTCAGCGGTGTGAGCCTGCAGATGAAATAGATGTCCGATTTCCCATACCGGTATCCATGCCAATGCCGCCAACATACCACCGACTCGAACGTGGTCTTCACACCGGTCTCTTCGAGCACCTCCCGCACGGCGGCCGCAGCCAGGTGTTCGCCCGGATGGAGCCCCCCGCCGGGCAGTTTGTAGTAGGCCCGTGAAGAACCTCGATGCCTTTCGGAAACGACCAGCAGTTCCTGGCGCTCGTTGATTACAACGCCTCCCGCGCCAATGTAATGGGTGGCGTAGCCGGGAACCAGGGCATCCTCCTGCATTTTGCGAACGAGAAGCACATAGTTTGGTTCAGTGTGGTGGAAGACGAATCCGGCTGCCGTGGAGACGGGGATTAGAGCGGCCCGTTCTATTGGCAAGTGCAGCCAGACGAGAAAGCGACCATCCTGGATCCACTTCACCAGGGAAGAGGAGAGGCTTTGCTCAAAGGCTGCCGCGTCGATAGGCAGGTCTTCGGTGTTGATTTCGATGCCATTGAAACGGTTGACGGCGTGTGGCAGAATGTTCATGGGGTCACCTTCTGATCCTGGTGTTGATTTTCAATCCGGTGCGCCGCCTGTTAACCGGCCCCGATCCCTTCAAGAAGAAACGGGAAAATGGGGCAAGTATACTCTCAGCTTGCATGGTTCTCGATCCCTCGCAAGCTGGGGCGATCTGGATTGTTTTACGTGAGAAAGTTGCTTTCAGTTAGTGGAAGACCTGTGAAATCCTTCGTTGACCTGATTCGATCTATTTTAGTCGTCCACGCTGCACAGATCAAGTTAATGAAAACGCATTTCACAATCCTCAAGCAGGGGCAGTTGCAAAGGGATGTGCTATTCTGTGAGGCAAACATGGGAAAGGTTTGGTGGCGGCGACCTGTCACCTGGTGACAGCTTGGCTTCAGCGGAACAACTCATCCTTACCTCAATGTCAGTAGTTTGCGTTTAATAATCCAGGAGAATGAACCATGTACACTACCGATCAATATGAAGGAATGCTGGCGGAAACCGTCGCCATACGCGGCGCAAAGGACGATCGAGTCCTTGCCTACCTTGCTCGGCCACTTGGAAAGGGTCCCTTTCCAGGCATGGTGCTCATTCACCATATGCCCGGCTGGGACGAGTGGTATCGTGAGGCCACGCGCAGGTTTGCCCATCACGGTTACGTCACAATCTCGCCAAACCTGTACGAGCGCGTCGGGCACGGTACACCCGAAGACGTAGCCGCGGCCGCGCGCGCCGATGGCGGCGTGCCCGACGACCAGGCTGTAGGCGACCTGGAGGCGGCCATGCAATTTCTGCGGGCCCTGCCCAATGTGAATAGTAAGATCGGCATATTCGGCACCTGCTCCGGCGGGCGGCAAGCTGTGCTGGTTGCTAGCCGCGTAGCCGGTTTCGACGCTGTCGTCGACTGTTGGGGCGGCGGCGTCGTGATGCAGCCCGACCAGATAACGCCCCAACGGCCGGTTGCGCCCATCGACTACACCGCTGATCTCAACTGCCCCATCCTGGGCCTCTTTGGCGCGGAAGATCACAGCCCGACGACGGACGAGGTGGCGCGCCACGAAGAGGCACTCAAACAACACGGAAAAGACTACGAGTTCCATATGTATGATGATGCCGGCCACGGCTTCTTCTACTACCATCGGCCCAACTATTGTCAGGCCCAGGCTGTCGACGGCTGGGAGAAAATCTGGGCGTTCCTCGGCCAGAAACTGGCGGAGTGAAGCACTTGCACAGGGGCGGTTACAGAACAGGAATTCATTTACTGGAGAGCTAACTCATGTGTACCATGATCGTCCAGAAAGTCCCGCTTGAAGGGTTTGGCAAGGGCACCGACGGCTGGTTTGATATGAACCAGGCGAACGTCTGCTGGGACCACCCCTTCCATGCCCCCGCGGAGCACGCGCTCAACATCGACTTCGTCAACGAAGGCTATGGGCCAAGCGCCCGCGTCGCTGTCGAACTGAGCGTCGACAGCGCCCGTCAACTGGTGGAGACGATTCAGTCTGTCCTTGCCGAGGCGGAATCCAAAGGGGTAATCTGAGTAGTACCGGCCGCGGGAAGAGTGCTCTATATTGAACTGGCGAGACACGACGCCACCGTTGCCGCCCGGTGACTAAACGCGGGTCGCAACACAATTCCTTTCAGTCCCGATAGGGGTCGTACTCGTCTTCGCCTGCCATGGCTACGCCCAACGGGGTGAGCGTGTGGAGGATTCGAATCGTGCGGCGATGGTGCTCCAGCACTTCGGGCAGGCGTTTGTAGACTTGTGGCGCCTCATCGGTACCGGCGCCGCGCAACGTCACGCCCATGTTCTGGATCGAGTCCAGCATCTGCCTCCGTCCAATTTGCCCCCGTTTCACCTGCACTTTTCGCCTGTTTCTCCAGCGGAAACGGCCGGCGGCCTGTGTGCGCGACATCAGTCGGCCCGCGCCGTGGACTGTCGAATAGAGAGCCAACTTGCTCTCTTCGCTCTCCACGCCTTCCAGAACTACCGAGATGTCCCCCATCGAGCCGCCGACAAAGCCCTTTTGCCCTGGAAAGGCCGGGGTAGCTCCTTTTCTGGTGACCCAAAGGGTGCCGCCGCTGTGCTCTTCTTTCCAAGCGAAATTGTGGTGGTTGTGAATCTCTTCGACGATGTTGGCGCCCATCAGCGAGGCCACCCTCTTGCTGACCCAGTCCCGCCCGGCATAGGCATAGCGCCCGGCCAACTGCATACAGGCGAGATACTCCTGCCCCAGTGTCGAGTCCACCTCAAGTAGGCTTGGTATACCCGACGTGGCGCTGCGGCGGTTGCGTGATCGGCTTTTTGAGGCGGATACAGACTGGCGGGGCCCGGCTTGCTTTCGATCGGCGGCCTCCATGAAATATGTGGCCAGGCGATGCCCCAGTCCGCGTGACCCGAAGTGGACCCCCAGCCAGATCCGGCCCTGTTCATCCTCGAATATGTCTACATAGTGATTGCCGCTGCCTACGGTTCCGAGTTGCTCGGCCGCCAGCTTTTTCAGTTCGCGGGCAACGGGGAGGTCCCAGGCCGGATCGTCGTCAAAGAGGGGATGTTCGACCCGCTCCCTGTTCTTTTGCCCAATGCCGAAAGAAATCGTTCTCCATATATCATCCATGATTCTGTCGATATGTGGTTTCACTTCCGACGCGGGGATATCCAGAAGAACCGCCTTATTGCCGCAGGCGATATCGTAGCCGACCCCTGCCGGATTCAGCTTGTCTTTGTAGGCCACCACCCCGCCGATGGGAACAGTGTAGCCCAGATGATGATCCGCCATCAGCGCAACCGCGTCGGCTTCCTGGGCGCAGTTGGCAATCTGATCGACAGCGTTGTCCAGCGGGTCGCCCCAAACAGGTACACCTCGAACTATCTCGACAGTCATTCGAACCTCATGGTCTTCAAAAGCGAACTTGCAAGGCAGTCATTCACTGCCAAACTCCCCGGTCGGACGGCTATGCAGGCCTGATCCCCGCATACTCGCCATCCGGCAGCGGCTCTGGCCGTTCGCAGCGAGTCGTCAGCTCTACATGACGGCCTGTCTCCGATGCGATTTGTATTGCCTCCATAATTTCCAGTACGTGCAGCGCCATGTTTCCATTGGCACGGTGCGCAGCATTCTCCATGGCGCTGACTGCCATGTCCGCCAGGCCTATCCCCCTGCTGTTGCCGGCATGGCCAAAGCGCAACGGCAACTCCTTCCACGATTTGTCCGCGGCAGTACGCAATTGCAGCGGGCCGCCAAATGTGTTCGGATCGGGCAGATTGAATGTTCCGGTCGTGCCATATAGTTCGATACGAGGCAACCCGGATGCCTGCGTATCGAACGATGTGATAATCGTGCCGATGGCGCCGCACTCAAAGTCGAGAAGGCCGGCGACGTATGTTGGGACCTCCACCTGGATGATTTCGCCCCTACGCGGTTCGCTCACGACTGTTCGCTCCGACCAGGTAGCCCGTGCCGAACCGGTAACCCGCCGCACTGGACCAAGCAGATGCACCAACGCTGTCAAATAATAGACACCCATGTCCAACATCGGGCCGCCGCCTGCTTTATAGAAGAAAGCAGGGTTGGCGTGCCAGTACTCGTGGCCTCGGCTCATCATGAACGCGGTGGCGGCTACCGGTGCGCCGATGGCGCCTTCATCCAGATAGAGTCGCGCCGACTGGTGTCCCGCGCCTAGAAAGGTATCAGGCGCACAGCCGATGCGAAGTTTCTTCTCTCGGGCAAGCTCCACCAGCTGCTTTCCCTCGGCAAAGGACGCGGCCAGCGGCTTTTCACTATAGACCGTTTTTCCAGCCTCCAGCGCTGTCTTTCCGACAGCAAAGTGAGCAGTAGGTGGCGTAAGATTGAGCACCACATCGATATCGGGTGCAGCAATCAACTCTTCAACCGACAGGACTTTGAGTCCGTACTTCTCTGTCTGGGCTTCAGCCGCTGCCGTCACCATGTCGGCACAGGCCACTATTTCAATTTCTGGCAGTTCTCGACTAACTTCAAAATATCTACTGCTGATGATGCCGCAACCGACCACGCCGATTCGTGCTGGCAGTTCCATTGTCACTTCCCCTTACTCGTTAGTTGCTGCCCTCTCTGCAACGGACCGACGTCCCGGCCCCCTCAGTCTCTCGCCGCCCAGATGATGCCCCTACGCACGATCTCCTTGGCCTCCGGCACATCGAAATCCTTGGCCACGTGTCCCAAAGAGCAGTAAAATATTCTGCCCTGGCCCCAACGCCGTTTCCACACGACCGGCATCACAGTTCCATCGATCCAAGGCGCGTGTTCACCGGTAAAAGTGGTCGTCGCCAGCACTTCGTTGCTTGGATCCACATGCAACAGGTACTGTTCACTGTGCATCTGAAAATCGTTGAGCCCAGCTGTGACTGTGTCGGCGTGGTCAACAATATTGACTGTATAGTCGATGATATTGCCCGGGTGGGCAACCCACTGACCGCCGACCATAAACTGGTACTCCGTGTTCTGGCGAAACGCGTCCGCCATCCCCCCGTGCCAGCCGGCAAAGCCTGCCCCGTTCGCGATTGTGTCCAGGAGGCCCCTTTCCTGCTCCTTTGTGATGGAGCTCATCGTATGGACCTGCGTGATGACGTCATAGGTTGCCATGCGCTCCGCATCCGTATAGATGTCGAGCGATGTTTCAATATCTACGTCAAAGCCGGCCTCCTTGATCAGAGGCGCGAAAATGTCCACGCACTGCTTCGGTTCGTGGCCTTCCCAGCCACCCCACATCATCAACGATCTCTTCGCCATCAGAATCTGACTCCTTGTAGCTGAACTTGGCCGCGCTCTTCTGCCGCTCGCGGATCGACCCGGTAACTGCACCGGAATCCTTAACTTTCCGGGTAGCAGGCGTACCGGTTTGCCGCAGCGCTATCCCGGCCTGCGCGGAGAGTGCCGTGATGGCCAGTATAGCACCCGTGCAAAGAAGCTACAATGAAATGCCAGGTTTGGATGAGTACCGGACATGGGGCGCCGGGGAAAAGATGGGTGCCCAACTTGCCTTCCGCTTAGGACGAATGGCCTCCACCTCTTATCTGGCGGGGATGAATTCTGGCCGGATTTTGCGGTTCAGTCAGGCGGGCTCAGGGGAGGGTCAGCGAAGCTCGAATTGTAACGGCATCCCGCCTTTCGGATGCAGTGTGATCTGCGGGTCCAATTGTGCGACGTAGCTGTCCGGAATGCGCAGGCGGAAGCGCTGTGCAATTGCCGCGGCCACCAAGACACTTTCAGTCAGGGCAAAGCTTTCTCCGATACATTGCCGCGGGCCGGCGCCAAAGGGAAGATAGGCAAAACGGTGACGATCACGTTCGTTGGCTGGATTAAACCGCTCCGGATCAAACTCCAGGGGATCGTGCCAGAACTCAGGCAGCCTCTGGGATATGAACGGACATAAGGTGATCGCCGCGTTTGCTTGCACGTCGTAACCCCCGATGACATCGGCGCGGTTGCCGAATCGGGACAAGGCATAGGCGGGCGGATAGAGGCGCAACGTTTCGTCTATCACCTGGCGCGTATAGACCAGTTTTGGAATGTCCTCGAATGTTGGCAAACGGCCGCTTAAAGTCCGGTCTACTTCATCGTGAATCTGCGCCTCGATCTCAGGGAATCTCCCCAGACTATAGAAGAACCAGGTCAACAGGAGCGTAGTGGTCTCGTGTCCTGCAATAAGCAAGGTGATAACCTCATCACGCAGTTGCTTCTGGTCCATCCCCTCACCGGTGTCCTGATCGCGAGCCGAGAGCAGCATTCCCATCAGGTCGTTACCTGGCTTCCCGCTCTCGCGCCTCTGGTTGATAATGTCATAAATCAACTGATCAATTGCGCCAACATCGCGTGCCACTTTGCGCGTACTGGGCCAGAAGGGGATCTGCATTGTAATCAGCGACACAGGCGAAACAACCATTCTTGCGAACAGTTCATTCAGCCGGTTGAAAATGTCGCCGACTTCGCGAGCGGGGCCGGTCAGGTCTACACTGAATAGAGCCCTGCCAGCGATTTCCAGGGTCAATTCCATCATTTCTCGATCAAAGGCAACTACCTTCCCGGAGCGAGCTATCTCCTCCCACCGAGGGAGTCGCCGCTCCGCTGCAGTGGTCATGATCTGGCCAAGCTCCCGGATCTGTCCGCGGTGAAACGCAGGCTGGGCCAGCCGCCGCTGCCGCAGCCAGGATTCGCCGTCATTGCTCAGAAGACCTTTCCCAACCAGTGGTTGCAGCAACTGAAAGCCCGGGCTAGGCATCTTCGTGAAATTCTTGTAGTGGTCTTGCAGGATGTATTGGTAGTGCTCGGGGTGTACAAATAGATAGCCCCACATATGGGCGAAGAATTGATATCTGACCGCAGGCCCGGCCTCCGTTACGAACTCTTGCAAACATCCCAGCGGATCGCGCCGAAGCCGATTCGCCGTACCCAAAATTCGATTCGCTCGGGGAGAGGGGGGAGCCGGTCGCCGCTCAATCGGGACGACAGCGCTGGTCATGGGATTCTCTCCTTTTACACGCATCCGCTGCGCTCTATGTCAACTTGCGCCTTTTAATCCATTCATTCGAACTGGACTGAGAGGCCAGGAAACCGCACCTTGATTGTGAAGTACTTCACAATCAAATATAGACCAAGATAGAATTCCCGTCAATAGTTTTCCAATCCGTGCCAACTGGCCGGCTAAAAAGAAGCAAATCTACAAAGCTGGAGGAACCGCGGGCCTATTTCCCCGCAAAGTACAAGACCCCGTCTTCGACGGGGTCTTGTGGCTTCTGGTCCGGTAGCATCACTTAGAGAGTAATCTCCAGAGGTGATGCTACCGGACCAGTACTACTACTACAATTATCCATGTGCATCACCTCCTTTTGTTAGAGATACGAAGGCATTATCTCACATAATGGGCCATTTGTCAAGTTCGAAATATTTGCCAGGATTGAAACATCAGACAATATCGGGTGCCGGCGACGCGGACAGCAGAAGCGGCGGAAAACGGCATGGGATTTTGGTGTCGGTAGCGTCAGTGCTTATAATGGATAGGATTGCGATCCAGTATTGGCCCTTTTTGTGCCTTCCGTTGCGGGCATTGCGGGTTGTTGTCAGGGGTAACCATGGAGAATGGGTGACATTCAACGTCTGGTACGAAATCCCTGTCACCTTCTTGCCTGCCTTGCGAGCTTTGGCGCCGGCGCCCCGATGCAGGATTCGCATTTCAACATGTGCAAACCGTAAAGGGACCTTATGCGCAATCAACATGTCTACGTCGTTATAATCCTGTGCTTGTTTGCTGGCTCGCTGTTTGTGGCGCTTCCCATCGACCATCCTGCCTGGTTGGAGGAAGGCTTGGCTCCGGGCGTGGACACGCAACGTGATATCCGCGACCTGACGCTAGGCCTGGACTTGAAGGGCGGAACCCAGGTCTTGCTTGAGGCCGAAATCAACGAGGACCAGCCCCTGCCCGAGGACGCGCTCAACTCGGCCAAGATCATCGTTGAGCAGAGGGTGAACGGACTGGGCCTCGCCGAGCCGACGGTTCAGTTGCAGGGCGAGCGCCGCATGATTGTCGAATTGCCGGGCGTCAAGAATCCAGACCAGGCGATCGAAACGATACGCTCCACCGGCCAGTTGGAGTTCGTCAATCTTGGCGGGTTCCCCGTCCGTCCCGATCACTTTATCAATACGACCAACCGCCCCAATGCGGTCGCGGCCTTACAGGCGGCCATGGCCGCCGGCGAAGCCGCGCCGCAGACGGTTCCCTTTCCCGAGGAACTGTTCGAGACCATTATGACTGGCGACATCCTGCAAGCTGTCGTCGCTACGCAGGATGAATACACATTTTGGCAGATTCAGTTCGATCTAAAAAGCGAGAGTAGCGGCGACTTTTTTACCTATACGCGCGACAACATTGGCGAAGTCCTGGCTATAGTTCTCGACGGGCGCGTGTTGTCGACACCGGTTATCAATGCTGCCATCAATGACAATGGCGTCATTACCGGCGATTTTTCCCAGGAGGAAGCAGAGAGCCTGGCGATTCAGATGCGCTACGGCGCCCTGCCAATCCCTCTTGAAGTTGTGGATGTTCGCACCATTGGCGCCAGCCTGGGCCAGGACTCGATCGACCGCAGTTTGCTGGCAGGCATTGTCGGCGGCGCGCTGGTGCTACTCTTCATGGTCCTGCTCTACCGCCTCCCCGGCCTTATCGCCACCGTGGCCCTGGCGATCTATGTGACATTGAATATCGCCATGTACAAGCTGATGCCGGTGACGCTAACCCTGCCCGGCATCGCCGGCTTCATTCTCTCGATCGGCATGGCCGTTGATGCCAATATCCTGATTTTTGAACGCATGAAGGAGGAGCTGCGCAGCGGCCGCTCCTTGCGGCTGGCAGTCGAAACCGGCTTCAGCCGTGCCTGGCCTGCTATCCGCGACGGTAATCTCTCAACCTTGATCTCATGCGCCGTGCTCTACTGGTTCGGAAACAATTTTGGCGCCAGTGTTGTCAAGGGCTTCGCAATCACCCTTTCCGTTGGCGTGTTGCTGTCGATGTTTACCGCAGTTTATGTCACGCGCACATTTTTGCGTAGTTTTCTCTCGACTCAGGGAGAAAAGCTCCTTAGCAGCCGCGGCTTGCTTGGCTATTGAGGTCCTGCGGTTGGCGAACAGTCGCCTCATTCTTACACAATAAGCGCTGGCTGTTCGTCATAATGGGAAAATCTAGATCGTCCATGGTGACGGTTGAGTTCTCTGGTTACGGAAAACGGTCTTAGCAACACGAAAGAGTCTTCTATGTATCACTTGGTTGAACGTCGCAAGCTTTGGTTTCTGGTCTCCCTGCTTGGAATCTTGCCGGGCATCCTGTTTATTCTTTGGAATCTCTCCTCTTCCGGTACTCTCCTGCCCCTCAGCATCGACTACACGGGCGGTACGCAATGGGAGATGCGTTTTTCCGAGCCGGTCGCTCCGACCGAATTAGGTGGCGTCTTCGTCGAGGCAGGTTTCACTGACACCAAGGCCTTTCATGTCGATGATGACCGGACGGTTCAGGTCAAATTCAAGATTATCGACATTTCCCAGAAAGCAGTGATCGAACAGTTGATCGTCGAGCGTTTCGGCGAATTCGATGAGCGGCTCTACCGCAGCATCGGGCCGGCCATCGGCGCCGAAGTAAGCCAGGCGGCAATTCTCGCTGTTATCGCCGCCTCGGTATTGATTTTGGCCTACATCGCGCTGGCATTCAGAGAAATATCACACCCCTTCCGTTACGGAGTGGCGGCAATTGTGGCGCTCGTGCATGATGTTCTGATCACAGTTTCATTCCTTTCGATTATGAACCTGATCGCCGGCTGGGAGCTGGACGCCCTCTTCCTGACCGCGACGTTGACCGTCATCGGCTTCAGCGTCAACGACACGATCGTTATCTTTGATAGAATCCGCGAGAATCTGCGCCGTCATCGCGGGGAGCCGTTGGCGATGGTGGCGAACCGCAGCATTATCGAGACTGCGCAGCGCTCGATCGCTACACAGGTGACTGCGCTGCTCGTGCTTGCGGCCATTCTGATCTTTGGCGGGAGTACCTTGCGCATTTTCATGGCGACACTGATTGTCGGTCTGGTCTCAGGTACCTACAGTTCCATTTTTACCGCCACACCGCTCGTCGTCGCCTGGGAAGAGGGCTCGTTTTTGCCCAGCGCAAAAAAGCCGGTTCGCGCCAGACAACAGACTGCGCCGGCATAGCTCGAAATTTCAGTTGTATCTTTCGTCCCAAGGGCCTTGGCCGGGGCCAAGCGTCCAGTTTGGCTTTCTTTACGCAATCAGCGCAGTGCTAAGCCGGGCCGCTCTCGTCCCGGTTGCTTTTCTCGACCCAAACACATATCCAGCCATTTTTGACGGGCGCTCATTGACTCCAGACCCACTCAAATCGGTGTGACGGACTCCCAGAATGACACACGAGAAAGCAGGGAATCGAAACACACCAGGTCGCACCATCACATTTCCAGCCTGGAGGCGAAACTCTACAGTTCGATTTTTGCCGTGTTTGTTACCCCTTTGGGGCCTGATTGCGTTTTTTCTGTGCGGTTTTGGTCCGCCTACGATGATCGATCGGGATGTGGCGCCCCGCCAGCGTTTCACCGTCGGGCAGTTGCGTCAGATTCAGCGGGCGCTTGTTCCGCCGCCCGAAACCAGCGCTGTGTCAGTGTTGGTGTACGACCTCGACAGCGGACGCGAACTCATGACAAAGGCGGCCCATTTGCCAGTTTCGCCGGCTAGCCTTGCGAAACTGATGACTGCCCTGTTGGTCTTTGAACAGAATCGCCTCGAGGAGCAGGTTACGATTCAGCAAGAAGACCTGGTCGGAGAGGCCGCAATGGGTCTGAGCAATGGAGAGGAATTGCGTGTCGAGGAACTGCTGTGGGGGCTATTGATTCCAAGCGGGAATGACGCCGCCATGGCCCTTGCCCGCCATCACTCCGGCCAGGTGGAGGCCTTCGTACGCCACATGAATTTGCGAGCCGGGGATTTACGTATGTACAGGACACAGTTCCTTAATCCCAATGGCTTCGACGCCGACGGTCAGGTCAGCAGTGCACAGGATCTCTTGACGCTCGTGCGGCAGCTTTGGGAGTATCCACTCTTCCGCCAAATTGTTGGCACCTCTTCGACAACCGTGGCCAGCCATGAACTACAGACGACGAACCGCCTTCTCGGTGGTTACCCAGGCGTTAATGGAGTCAAGACCGGCACGACCCTTCAGAGCGGCCAGTCGCTGATTGCCGGCCTGGAACAGAACGGACATCAACTCTTCGCGGTTGTGCTCGGCAGCGTAGATCGTTATCACGATATGAGTCTGGTCTTGCAGGCTGTCCAGGGCAATTATAGTTGGGTCCCGTTACACTTGCGGAAGCGTCCAACCGCTCTGGACAGGCTCTTCGATGCCGAAGGCAATCGCTGGTTTTTGGGTGCCGATGGATTCAACGTTGACTTGGCCGCGTCCGATACCGGTCCATTTTTGGAAGCCTTACTGGCCGGATGGGAGCGCCAGGATCTGCGAGTCTACCGACGCGTTCATCCACCGCCCTCTGGAATGTGGGACACGGGTATGCAGGCCGGCGTTTTGGAATGGCGCTTGGGTGATACCGTTATTGCGACCCAGCGCCTCTTCGTCCAGTGAAAGAACACGAAAGAGCAGCGTAGCCACGGTTCCCCGGCGTTGTTACATGACCTGAAAATGAGGATACATGGCTGAAGAGCGCCTGCAAAAGGTAATGGCCGCGGCCGGCATTGCCAGTCGAAGGGCCTGCGAAGAGTTGATAACTTCCGGCCGCGTCCGGGTCGATGGAAAAGTTGTCACCACTCTGGGAACGAAAGTGGATCGGGCCAGCGCCACCGTTGAGGTTGACGGTAGTCCTGTCCGTCTGCCACAGAGCAATGTCTACTTCAAGCTCTATAAACCGCGCGGAATCCTAAGCGACATTGGCGGGGACAGCCGCGGTCGCAAGACGGTCGCCGATCTGTTGCCTCCAGGTGTCGGCCGCGTTTTCCCCGTGGGGCGCCTTGACCTGAACAGTGAGGGACTCGTTCTCCTTACAAACGACGGAGAGCTGACCAATAAACTGACCCACCCCCGTTTTGAGCATCCCAAGACATACTATGTACTGGCGCCGCAACGGCCTTCAGAAGACGCGCTGGTTCGATTGCGTGAAGGGATCGAGTTGGAGGACGGACGCACTGCCCCGGCCCGGGTTGATCTCGCCGATGGGCTGCCGGCTCGCCTTATTTTAGACAAGGGAAACAATCAGTTCGGCGCAGCCCCTGAGGACGGTTGGAAGAGGCCCCCGCCAGTGAGAGGCGTGTGGTTGCGCATTGTTTTGCGCGAGGGCAAGAAGCGCCAGATTCGACATATGACAGCTGCGGTCGGCATCGAGTTGCGACGGCTGATTCGCTGGTCGATCGGCCCGCTGACGCTGGAAGGACTGCAACCCGGAATGGCCAACCCGCTGAAACCCGGCGAGGTAAACGCGCTTCAAGAAATGGTAGGCGGAGGCTCTCGGAGACACACTCCTGGGACAAGGCAGGGTAACCGTCCTGACCGCTCGCGCCCAAAGCGGCGTTCTGCGCCGCGAAATAGGCGGTGAAGTGATCGACTGTTGCCGATAAGTTATTTCGGACGAAAACGGGGGCAGGTGACAGCTAACCGAGCCGCCCAAATTTCGTACCGTGCCCTCCGCAAAATTCCCGAACTGTTGACTTCTACTTCGGCCCGTTTGAATACCCGTTCCTCCTTTGTCAGGTAATTGCGGTGAACGCCATCACCATCGACGGTCCGGCAGCGTCCGGCAAGAGCACTGTCGGCTACCAAGTTGGCCAACGTTTGGGTTTCCTCTTTTTCGATACGGGGGTCATGTATCGGGCGGTCGCTTGGGCCATACTCGAAAGGGGCATAGATAGCACTGACAGTGCCGCGGTTGGCCGCATTGCCGAGCAATTGCCCATAGAAGTCAGTGTGCCCACGCGCGGACAGTCCGATGGGCGCCAATCGACGGTCCAGATCGGCGAGCAGGACATAACCTGGGCCATCCGTACCCCCCGCGTAGACAGAATCGTTCCTATCGTGGCCGCAAACAACCAAGTCCGGCAGGAATTGAGCCGCCAGCAACGCCGGATCGGTTTGGCGCATAGTTCTGGCGCAGGCGGGAATGCTGGTGTGGTGATGGTTGGTCGGGACATCGGCACAGTCGTCCTGCCGGAGGCTCCATTGAAAGTCTACCTGCGCGCGCCGGTTGAAGAGCGGGCGAGACGTCGTTTCCAAGAACTTACCGCACGGGGAAAAAAGGCCGACTTTGCTCAGATTCTGAACGATATGCGGCTCCGCGATGAAATCGACAGCCAGCGCGCGGTCGCGCCGCTACGCCCAGCCCAAGACGCGCATCAGATCCAGACGGACGGCTCCTCCATCAAGCAGATCGTCGATCAGATCCTCGCTCTCGCCTCTACACAGCTTGGCATAGAACCAGTCCCCCCCGGCGAAAAGGCTTCTCCTGCCGACGGTGAATCAGCTGTCGGGTAGCCTTAGGAGGAGTACCTTGCCTGCCAAAAAGCAGCCGCGCGATCTTCTCTTTTCCCTGAGTCCAGGCCCTCATTTGGCTCTAGTCCCACCCCATTCATTCCAGACAGGCCATCGCTGCAACTGTCACCGGATTGTGGTATTATTGCATCCAGTCTCGGCAAATTTGCACAGGCATTTCACAAAACGCTTCAGCGCAAAGGAGTTGCGCAATGCCAGCGCTGACCACTGAGCAGAAACTCGAAATCTACTACTGGATGGTACTGACGCGCACATTCGACGAAGGAATGGTCTCTCTTTGGAAGCAGGGCCGGGGTTTGGGCGGAACTTTCAGCGAGCGGGGCCATGAGGCCGTTAGTGTTGGCTCTGCCTATGCGTTGGCGCCGGAGGACATCATTGCCCCGATGCACCGTGACATTGGCGCCTATTTTCTGCGTGGGCTGACCCCGCGCCGCGTCTTTGGCAATCTCCTGGGCAAAGCTAACGGCGTAACAGGTGGGCGCGACGCCAACATCCATGGCATGGGTGATTTGAGCTTGGGCATAGTTGGCTACATCAGTCATATTCCCATGTCGATGCCTATCGCCCTGGGGGTTGCCATGAGCCTCAAACTACGGAAAGAAGCCCGCGTGGCCATGACTTACGTGGGTGACGGCGGCAGTACTGCCGGCCTGTGGCACGAAACCCTCAATATGGCTGCGCTCTACAACGCCCCCTATGTGCTGATCGTCGAAAATAACCAGTACGCTTACTCCACCCACGTTTCCCAGCAGATGCCGATCGAGAATATCGCTGACCGCGCCGCCGGCTACAACATTCCCGCCACGATCGTAGACGGAAACGACGTGGAAGCTGTTTATCAGGCAACCTGTGAAGCAGTTGAGCGCGCCAGACAGGGCGATGGGCCTTCCCTCATTGAAGCCAAGACCATGCGCATGATGGGACACGCCGTTCATGACGGCGCCGAATACGTGCCGAGCGAACTGTTGGCCAAATGGGAAAAGAAGGACCCTGTCGCGCGTTATCAGGCCAAACTGCTGGCTGAAAAAGTGACAGATGAGGACGAATTAGACGAAATCAGGCAACGGGCCGCGTTCGAAATCGAGGACGCGATCGAGTTCGCCGAGGCCAGCCCTCTGCCCGACCCGGAAACAGTGATGGACGGCGTGTACGCACCTTGAAGACGACAGCATGGAGGTTGTAACGATTTTGGGACAGCATGTCGATTGCTGTTAAGCGATTCGCTGACTAAACAACCAACAGCCAGGCATGTCATTCGCCGGCCGACCTGCGGCCGGCGATTCTGTTTGGAACGGGCCCTATCTATTCCTGCTCGTTGCAAGCCATTGAACTCACGATCCCCTGCCCAAGCGAGGTAGAGGACGCAACTGTGACTTGGAGCAGCCCATGGTCTCTCCAGTAGCCATAGAAATCTTGCTGGAAAGGGTCCACACACTTCTGGACCGGGGCGAAACAGGCACAGTCATTGACATATTGCGCCGCTTGCATCCCGCTGACAGTTCGGAAATTCTCATTCTCGTCCCGCCGGATGCCCAAAACCTCATCCTGCAGGAACTTCCCTGGGAAGAGGTGGCGGACGTATTGGAAGCGTTGGACCAAGAAGAGATGGTGGAGGTCGTTCACAGTCTGACGGTCGCCGAATTGGCTGACGTATTCGATGAGATGGAACCGGACATGGCGGCCGATCTGATCGGACAGCTGGACGACGAGACCGCGGCGGAATTACTGGATGAGATGGAGGCCGCCGCCGGCGTAACGCCATTGCTGGCCTATCCGGAGGATAGTGCGGGCGGCATCATGAACTCCCCCCGCCCTATGTTGCACCGCCACATGACCGCGGACCAGGCCATGCAGTTTCTGAGAGAGCAGTACGACGACGAGCATGACCTCTACTATCTGTATGTCCTTGACGGTGGCGAGCCATACGTTCCGGAGGCCGGCCTACCGACGGTTGCTGATCAGGGCCGTCTTGTGGGAATTGTCAGCCTGCAGACGCTCATCCTCGCCGACCCCGCAGTCAGATTGGAAGAGATCATGGATCCGGAAGTGCTGACCGCCCGTGTGGACGCCGATCAGGAAGAGGTCGCCCGGATCCTTACGCGCTACAATCTTCTCGCCGTGCAAGTCGTCAATGAAGAGGATCGCCTGCTTGGCATCGTCACCGTAGACGATGTGGTAGGCGTACTTGAGCAGGAGGCCACCGAAGACATTTACCGTCTGGCCCAAGTAAGTGAAGAGGCCGTCATTTTCAGCCCCTTGCCCCGCGCCGTCCGCGCCCGCCTCCCATGGCTTGTAGTCAATCTGGGAACGGCACTGATATCGTCTACGGTTGTGGCCCAGTTCGCCGGCACAATCGCGGCCGTGGCGATTCTGGCCGCGCTGATGCCGGTAGTAGCGGCCCAGGGCGGCAATGCCGGCAACCAGGCGATGACGATCATCGTGCGCTCGCTGGCGCTGGGCTAGATCGACTTGAAGGACTTCTGGGCTGTATTCCGGCACGAGCTCGGCGTCGGCCTTCTGCATGGCCTGGTACTCGGTGCGCTGGTAGCTGCCGTCATCTTCGTCTGGCTCGGCAACCCGATCCTGAGCGCGGTGATCGGCACGGCGATGGTGGGGAATTTCCTGGTGGCGGCGGTGGTGGGCGTTCTCGTCCCCATGACCCTGCGCCGGGTCGGAGTCGACCCTGCCTTCGGCTCAAGCATGATGGTGACGGCATCTACAGATATCCTGGGGTTTACGCTGTTTCTGGGATTGGCCAGCTACTTTGTCGTTTGGCTGCTCTGATCTATCGTATGTGCAACCCTAAACGGGCCAAGACTTCAAGTCTGCGCAGATGAAACGACCTCAACGTCATTCGAGTTTCCCTACAATTTGGGCATTCTGCGCATTGGCCGCGCTGTTCTTCGCGCCGCACCTGCTCGGACTGTCTGCATTTACCGATGGCGACTTTACGCGCCATTACCTTCCCTACAGCTTCTTTCAACAGAAATCGTTGCTGGCTGGGCAGTTGCCGGTCTGGAATCCACACGTAAACTCCGGTCATCCCTTCCTGGCCGACACTGAATCGGCAGTGTTTTATCCTGTCAGCAACATTCTTCTACTCCTCACATGGTTCAGTCCAACAGCCGTCGGCAGACTCTACTGGCTGCAGGTGGAAGCTCTCATTCACATCATCCTGGCCTGCAGCTTCACGGCTTTGCTGGTGCATCGTTTGACGGGGCGGCGCATGGCCGGCTTTGCCGCCGGGCTTGTCTTCGGCTTTTCCGGCTACCTTACCGGCTATCCACCTCTGCAACTCGGCATCCTGCGGGTGGCCGTCTGGCTGCCGCTGATTCTTTGGCTGCTGCTGCCTGACAAGTCAGGCAAAACGCATTGGAGTCGCTGGCTGATGGCCTGCGCCGTCCACGCGGTCGCCTTTTTCGCCAACCATCCCCAGACATTTCTATTTCTTACCTACACCGTAGCCGGTTGGATGTTACTGTTGGGAATCTGCCAGCTGCGGCGCCGGCCTACGGCGGACAGCGACGTCCAGCCCGAAACAGGCGAGAAGGCTCTTGACTCTGGGCCACTGATTCTGCATCTGGGACAAATGATCGCCTATGCCGTCCTCCTGGTTGGCCTGACAATTGCACAACTGTGGCCGGCACTCGAATTTACCAGGCTTTCAGTACGCTCCGCCCGTCCTTTTCACGAATTGAGCAGCGGCTTTCCAACGGAAGACATGTGGCAGCTTCTCGTACCTGGCGTTATGACCTACTTCTCACCTTTGTATGTAGGCATCGCCGGTTTGGGCCTTTCCCTCATTGCAGTGGCCGCACTCCTGTCGAACCGGTTCCAACTCTCCGGCACATATTTTTTCGCCCGGCCTGCTGCTTTCTTTTTCATCATCGTAGGAGGGCTTGCCATCCTGGTTTCCTTCGGAGATCAGCTCCCGTTCTATCCTCTGCTCTATCGCTTTGCGCCTGGTTGGTCGCTCTTCCGAGGCCAGGAGCGGGTTGCCTATCTGGTCGCATTTTCCCTCAGCGTCCTTAGCGGCTTTGGGCTGGCTCTGTTGCCTGCTCTCACTGTCCGCTGGCGCCGGAGAATCTGCTGGGGATTCGTGGCTTCGGTTGCCGGCGGCATAGCACTGGTTTTAGTTTTCTGGCAGCTTCCAGGTCGTCTCGAAGCATCGAGCACCCAATTCTTTTTCCACGCAGGCAAGTCCATTCTCCTTGCAGCGGTGTTTGCCAGTCTGTGCAGCGCACCGCGGCCTTCTCAGACCCGCCTTATTCTTCTGCTCTTCGTTATAGTCTTCGACCTCCACACTACCAACTTCACTACGAATCTCGCCGAAGGTCAGAAAATCCAATCCGCACTGACACAACCGGAGGTTGCTGCAACGTTCCAGGCAGCACAGACGTTGGCTGATGAAACGACCTCCCTTCCGCCTCGGGTCTACAACGAACGTCGGCTTCCCGAAGACAGTGGAATGTTCGCCGGCTGGGAGGATGTTTGGGCTGCCAGCGTCTTGCGTCTGTCCGCTTACAACACCTTCTTCGAGAACTTCCCGGTTGACCGAATGTGGGCAGTGACCGGGGTAGGCACAGTCCTCACCTGGAGGGAGGAACTACCGGTCGCCAGCCAACTGGTGGAAGAGTTCCCACTCATAGACGAGACGACCCGCCTGCATCGACTGGATTCGGTTTCGCCCCGACATTGGTGGACACAGCGTGCGCGGCGAGTATCAAACCGGACAGCGCTTGATCTGCTGGCGGACCCTGGCTTCGACCCGCAGAAGGAGTTGCTGATCGCACAGTCCGATGCCGATGCGCTGGGTAGCGCCTGGGAAGATGATCGCATGACCTTTGGAAGCGGCGGCGCGGCTTCGATAGAGGTCGAACGGAAAGGGCCTGCCCACTTGGCTTTTCAGATCGAGAGCGATCAGCCCGGCCTGCTCTTTGTCAGCGAGAACTATATCCCTGGTTGGCAGGCAACGTGGACAGGAGTGGACCGACAGTCACCGCCCTCCAAACTGCCGATCGTGCGCGCCCATCAGGCCTTTTTGGGCATAGCTGTACCTGCGGGCAGCGGCACCCTGGAGTTGGCCTACCGACCGGCAAGCGTGCGCTGGGGCATTGCGATCAGCGGCGCCAGCTGGATGATACTCCTGTTGGCACTGCGCAACCATCTGGCTGCGGCCTTAAGACAGACTTGGCGGCGAGTTCGGCTTTTGGCCAGAAAGCTCAGGCTCATCGATTTCTCAATTCTCTCCAGGTGGGAGAGCAAGGAGAAGCTCCCTAACGAGCAAGAGGATACCCCCCTAAAGAGTCAAGGGCTTCTTGCAAACAGACAGTTTCAACGCGGCGCCATTCTGCTCGCTATCCTCATCGGCTACGCGTTACGCTTCTTCCGGCTGGACACTCAGGAATTGAGCATTAGGGAGGCAATAGCTCATTCAATGAGCCAGTTCTCGTTTGTTGGCCCTGTTCAGCTATTCAATGCCTTGGGAATACCCTTTCTGCCCGGCAGCTTCTGGTTGCAGCACGTTTGGCACAGCCTTACCGGGACCAGCGAGTTTGCCTTACGTTCGCTTTCGGCCCTCCTCGGTACCTTAGCCGTTCCGCTCGTCTACCGTTTGGCAAAGGAACTACGACTGAGTGCTTTCGCCACCCTATCGGCAACCATCTTGATGGCCTTGAATTCGTTCGCTATCTTTACCAGCCAGGAGGCTCATCTCAATTCACTCAGTCTGACTCTTACCATCGCCAGCGCGGCATTGGCACTGAGATTCATCGGCGGTGGCGGGAGCAAGAGTATCTTGGTCGCATACGTGCTTTGCACGGCCGCTACCATCTATACTCAAGTTTTCGCCCTTCTCGCACTTTTGGCACAGAACCTGTACGTACTGTTCTTGCTGGCGCGCGACGGGCGCGGCGTGGGGAGCGGATCCACCTTACGCACCGCCGGTTCATTGCTGTTGCGCTGGACCGTGGCACAGATCGCGATTGGCGTCTTGTGCGCCCCGTGGCTGATCAACGCCTGGTCTGGGACTTTCGAATTTAACGGATACGCCACAGTGCCGTCCCCGGCTACGATGTTATGGCGGAGGTTTGCAAGCTATACTTTCGGAGTCCATGTGCCGGATGAAATCTGGCGGCTCGATGCCGGTCTGTTTGCCGTAGCCATCACCGCTGCCGCAGTTGTCGGCGCTATCTTCGTTGTGCGGCTCGGGACGGACCGGAAGGAAGAAAACGCCAAAGAAGAGAGTGAAATCGAACAGCAGGACCTATCGGAGGCCCACGAAGTACTGCCCTGGTTCAGAGGTCACAGTCCAACCGTCCTCCTCCTGCTATATCTGCTCGTTTCGCCGCTCGCATTCTTGGGTCCCTTCTACCAGAAATGGTGGTTCTACGGGAGCTTTCATGCCGTGGCTTGGCCCCCCATCCTGCTACTACTGGCCAACGGGATCGTGAACATCGGCGTTTGGGTAGAGAGCTGGCTGGGCTGGAGATGGAGAATCTGGGTTGACGATGCCGATGCAAATGGCCCAACCGTCCTGAAAAGAATACGCGTCGGCGGCGCTGCCGCGGCTTCTCTCATACTGGTAATCGTCGCAGGAAATATGTTCACTCTGCGGAATTATCACTTCCTACCAGAGTTCACCAGTTCAAGAGGTTTGCGGGAACTGTCCGGATTGCTGGAGCGCTGGAGCGCCGGACTCGATCCGGCAGAGGTACATTTCGCCCAGAGTTCCCCTGACCTGGCGCTTTGGAACTACTATTATCAGGGGGAAGTAGGTTACATACGCTTGCCTCCTCAACCAAACGATACCGAAGGGGCGCTGGAGGCCGTCCATGCTTTCCGCGATGACGGCGTACTGAGAGTCGTTCTAGCCAATCGTTCAACTGTAAATCAGGAAGCGACCGACATTGCCCGGCAAGCGCTTGCCAGTTCCTACCAGTTGGCTGGACAGGAATCGGTCGGCCCCTGGCTTGTCGAACTCTACGCCAGGCCCGACCCCCAACGATGGCGGCTCTTCAACGTCGAATTCGCTAACGGGCTCACCTTGGAGCGCGCCCAAGTCAGCCCGGACTTCCCGCCCGCCGGCGGCAGACTGGTCGTCCACACGGAATGGAACGGAGACCCAGCGGCCTTGACCGGCGGCGAAAAGCTCTTCCTCCACCTACTCGACGAGTCGGGCAACCTGGTCGCCCAGTGGGATCCTGAATTTCGTATGGACAGTTCGCAGGTCCTCACCAGTGTCGCGATGCCTATTCCTGAGACACTACCGTCCGGCCCAATGCGCCTGATCGCCGGACTTTACGATGTCAATACGGAAGGCGCGCCCAGAATCCTGACCGAATCCGGAGAGGAATCTCTGCTTCTGTTATTCTTTCAGGTTACTGAGTGCGATGCCTGCGGGCGATAACTCGCCTGACCGATCCCTTGTTATCGAACATATGGGGCCTGCTCACTTGGTCGCCCGAAAGGAAAGCGATCAGTTTGGCATCCTCTTCTCAGCGGGAACTGGATTCCCGGCAGGCTGCCACCTTGCACAGGATCGGATCGACATTCAGTGCCTTCCATCCAGTCGAACAAGCCCGTCAACGAATTATTTCCGGGAATCCCTGATTTCGCTTGCAGTGGTACACTTGTCTTAGGTTACCTTCCGGCCAGCGAGCATTGGGGCCTGGCGATCAGACATGGCTGGCGGCAAGTTCGGTTGAAAGGCAGAGAACTTTGGCCCACAGCTTTTCTGTTAGGCCCAGGGGGAGAGCAACGTGACACACGCTAAATCACAAGAAGATCTCGGCCTTATAAGGCCCGGGCTTCCTGCAGAAAACCAGTTGCAACGCGTCGCAATCCTTCTCGTTATCCTGGTCGGATTTTGGCTGCGATTCTTTCTGCTGGACTCAAAGGAGTTAACATCTTGGGAGGCATTTGTTCATAGCGTCAGCCAGTTGCGGTTCTCCATGATTGCCCGGCTTTTCTTGGACATGGGTCAGCCCCTTCTAATCGGTAGCTTCTGGCTGCAGCACGCCTGGCATTTTCTGACTGGGAGCAGTGAGTTTGCCATTCGTTCGATCTCGGTACTCTGTGGCACCCTTGCCGTTCCCCTCGTCTACTTCATTGGGAAGGAAATGCGACTGAGCGCATTCACAACCCTGACGGCAACCCTCTTAGTGGCAATCAACTCGTACGCCATCATGCACGGTCAGTATGTACTCATTAATTCCGTCAGCATGTCCCTCGTCATCGCCAGTGCCGCACTGGCCCTAAGAGTCATTGGCGGCAGTGGAAGCAAGAAGGTATTGATCGCATACGCACTTTGTACGGCGGCAATTATCTACACTCATGTTTTCGCTATTCTTGCTCTTCTGGCTCAGAACCTTTACGTGCTGTTCTTCATGGCGCGAGACCGGCGCGGCAGTGAGAGTGCTTCCTCTTCGGTTCGGACAGGTTCTCTAAGGTTCCGCTGGATCGTGTCCCAGATCGCAGTCGGCGTTTTTTGCATCCCTTGGCTTGTCAGCGTTTGGCCCCAGATTGCAGATTTTAACGTAAACGTGCCATCAGCCTCCCGCGCTGAAATGTTTGTGCTTACGTTTGGCCGCTCAACTCTGGGCGTGAATGTGCCGGGTGAAATTGGGCTGTCAAGCGCAGGTCTTTTTGCTGCAGCCATCACCGCTGCCGCCGTCTTGGGTGCCGTCTTCGCCATTCGCCGGCAACCGGACCTGAAAGAAGAAAGCGCTGATGAAGGGAGCGATGTCGAAAATCAGCCTTCATCGGGAGCACAGGCGTCACTGCCCCAGTTTCAACATCACCACTCGACCATTCTCCTCCTCCTTTACTTGGTCATTCCCTTACTCGCAGTCTGTACCCCTACTCAGGCTTGGCCGTTCTGTTTCGGTAGCTCCCACGCCATAGCTCTGCCCCCATTCTTGCTAATACTGGCTATCGGTGTGACCAACATCGGCGGCTGGGCAGAAAGCTGGCTGGGTTGGCGATGGAGAAACTGGGCTATTCGAAGCGATACCAGCGGCCCATTCTCCCTCAACAGGATTCGCGTGTATAGCGTAGCCGCAGCCTCAATTGTCCTGGTAATCGTCGCTGGCAATCTGTTCGGCCTGCGGGGCCTTTACTTCGATCCGGAATTTATCAAGTCAAGAGGACTGCGGGAACTGTCAGTAGCGCTGGAAGGCTGGAGCGCTGGACTCGACCCGGCAGAAGTTCATTTCGCCATGACCTTCTCCGAACCCGCGCTCTGGTACTACTATACAGGAGGGGTTGGGCAAACGCACGTTCCTCATGGGCCGGACGATGCCGACGGCGCCCTTGAGGTCGTCGATAAACTCCGCAATGACGGCGTATTCAGATTTATTTTGCCTGTCAGTTCGGAAGGCGATCAGGAAGCGACCGACATTGCCCGGCAAGCGCTTGCCAGTTCCTACCAGTTGGCTGGACAGGAATCGGTCGGCACCTGGCTTGTCGAGCTCTACGCCCGTCCCGATCCCCAACTATGGCGGCTCCTCAACGTAAAGTTCGCTAACGGCTTGACGCTGGAGCGCGCCCAGGTCAGCCCGGACTTCCCCCCGGCCGGCGGCAGACTGGTCGTCCACACGGAATGGAGCGGAGATCCAGCATCCTTGACCGGCGGCGAAAAGCTCTTCCTCCACCTGCTCGACGAGTCGGGCAACTTGGTCGCCCAGTGGGATCCCGAATTTCGTATGGATGGCTCGCAGGTCCTCACCAGTGTCGCGATGCCCATACCCCCGAACATTCCAGTGGGCCCCCTCCGCCTGATTACCGGCCTTTACGATGTCTCTGTCGAAGGCGCGCCCCGGATTCTGACCGAATCCGGGGCAGATTCAGTGCTTCTGGTTTTCTTTCAGGTTACTGAGTGCGATGCCTGTGGACGTTGACCTTCCTGACCGAACTCAAATTCTCAAAAAACTCGCTATCAGTTCAAGCAACCTGACGGCCTATTTTTTCTACTCCTATGCACACTAAACCACTGCAGTCGCCACACTTGCAACCTCTCATGGCGCGGCGAAACAGACCTTCTGGCAGTTCTTTGGAACCTCTCCAACCCTGGTGGCGAGGAATGCGGGGCAAGGTGTCGTCCTCGCCCTTCCGGTCAGCTATTGCGGTGGACTTGGAGAAGACTCTCGTCGGACTGCTGCTCGCTCTATTCTTCCTGACCGGTATTGCCTACAGCCTTGTCGTTCCTGCCTTTGAGACACCCGACGAGATCTACCACTATGCCTTTGCCCGGCATCTTGCCGCGGGAAACGGGCTCCCCGTGCAAGGACCCGAAAAGACCGGGCCTTGGGAGCAGGAAGGCAGTCAACCGCCCCTCTACTACAGTTTGGTCGCGTTGGCTACGGCTGGCATTGATCAGAGCGGCCTGGATGAGTTCGCCGTTCGCAACCCCAGAGCCAATCTTGGCGACCCAATCCAGCCCGGCAACAAGAATTTTATGCTCTTCAGCGCGCAGAGGAGACCCCTTCAAGGCGTGAACCTGGCGTTACGGGTCGGGCGATGGATTTCTGTTGTTCTCGGCACGTTAACAGTCCTGTTTGCCTACCTGCTCGCCCGCTATGTTTTCCCTGATGATAGGTGGGCCCGGCTGCT
Source organism: Caldilineaceae bacterium (assembly GCA_965221345.1). Classification (GTDB taxonomy): domain Bacteria; phylum Chloroflexota; class Anaerolineae; order Caldilineales; family Caldilineaceae; genus Bin5. Next base: position 1,969,881 of record CBDCSD010000001.1, on the reverse strand, counting down.
GGCGACGGCGCTGGTGGCGACCGTTCCCCAATTCACGTTCATCAGCGCCAGCCTCTCCAATGACAATATGATTACCGTCGTGAGCGCCGCCGCGTTGGTCTGCCTGGCCGCACTTGTCAAGCGCGGCCAGGGCATGGGGATTCGCTGGTGGGAGTGGCTGGGATTAGGCCTGTTGCTGGGGCTGGGGGCACTTAGCAAGTTGCAAGGGCTGGGGCTGCTGCCGCTTGCGGCCATCACTTTCCTGCTGTATGCCAATAGGCAGAAGGAATGTCAAACAGTTCTGCAGGGCGCGCTCATGGTCGGCGGGTGTGTTCTGATCGTTGCCGGCTGGTGGTACGCGCGCAACGTGCTTCTCTACGGTGACCCGTTCGGCACCGAAAACCTGCTCAATGTCAACGGGCTGCGCGTGGAGACCGTCACCTGGCAGGGCCTGATAGGGGAATTGCGAGGCCTGCAGATGTCCTTCTTGGGCATCTTCGGCTGGTTCAGCATACTCCTACCCTCCTGGACCTACAGTCTCTTTGAGTTGCTGACCGCCCTGGCCGCGGCAGGCGCCGTAATTGCCTGGCTGCGGTCCCTGAAGGCCTCCCACTGGACGAATGTGTTGCAAGAGCAGCCTGGAAGCATTATGAGTCTTGCGTCGATGTGGATCATTATTTCACTCGTACTCTTGGCCTACTGGATTGCCATAGCGCAGGGTTCCCAGGGTCGGCTTCTGTTCCCGGCTATCAGCGCACTTTCAGTGTTCGCGGTGTACGGCCTCCGTTTTTGGGCTGGATATCTGCCCCGCATCGGGCGCACCGCGTTGGGGCTGGCTGTGCCTTTGGGCCTGTGGGGCTGTTCACTGTACGCATTGGCCGATTTGTTGCCAGTGGCGTATGGGTTGGACAGCATGGCCAACGCGGTTGAGGCAGTGCCGCCAGACGCCCGGCCAATTGGAATTGTCTACGGAGATGGCGTGGAACTGGTTGCTGCCCGTTTACCGGACCTTCACTCTCTCTCTGGCGGAGAGGTACCGGTTACGCTCTACTTCCGATCGCAAAAGGAGCAGACACAGGACTACGAATTGTTCATCCACTTGTTGGACAGCAATAACATGCAGATTGGGAATGTGACCACCCACCCGGGCTGGGGTGCTCGGCCCCTCACGCTATGGCAGCCCGGCGTCTTATACGAGGACACTTACCTGATCCCGATAGACCACCGCTCGCCTGCGTTGGCCCGATTGTATGTGGGCTTTGTCGATCCGGAGTCCACGGCCCTGGAAAGCGAGGGACTCTTGCCGGTCGTGGGTGGAGGCCCTCGGATCGAAAGCCGCGTCATCTGGACATTTTATGGGCAGCTGGAGCCGCTTGCCGTTGAGTACGATACCGGCATCTCACTTCTGGGCGTCGCGCTGGGTCAAGGGGAAGTCCAGCTTTCTACCGGGCAGTTGCTTGAGCTGGAACAGGATCGTTCTCTGTGGGTGGCCCTGCAGTGGCAAGATGACGTCGCTTCGGATATCAACTATGCGACCTCTTTAAGGCTGTATCCCGTAGACAAGGACGGAGATTGGGTCTACCAGGAAGACACGGACCTGTGGAATTCTCTCGCTGCTGCGGCGACGGAGACAGGAACCCCTACTGATCAGATTGACACGTTCGTTCGCCTGTCTTTCCCGGCCGACCTTCCTGCTGGCGAGTACGAACTGCACTTACTTGCATACGACACCGAGACCCTGCAACCTGCAGTTCAAATTGGGATCTGGGAGCCCGAGTTTTTGCTGGCACGCGTTCGGTTGCACTAAGAATTCAACTGCCCTCAAGCGTATATTCCGTGTGGTGGAATACCGAGAGCCGTCTACTGCCCAATCGTCGCCAGGCGTTTACCCGCTTCGTGCAGAGTCTCAAGCCGTTTGGCAAAGGCGAAGCGCACAATGCCTTCACCGTACCTTTCCCTATCCCTGGTGTAGAAGTTAATCCCCGCCACGGCAGCCACGCCTACTTCCGTCGTCAGCCAGCGGGCGAATCGGTGCGAGTCCCAACGCGCTTGTGGCGCGGAAATGGCGGTGAAATCGGCCATCGTATAGTATGAGCCTTCGGGCCGGATGGCGCGAAAACCGGTATTTCGCAGCATCTCCAACATCACTTCCCGGCGCTCGCCATACTCCTCTCGCATCTGTGACCAGTAATCGCTCGGCTGACTGAAGGCGACAGCCGCCGCCGCCTGCAATGGCGTGGGCGCGCAGATCGTGGAATAGTCGTGGACCGAGCGGATGGCAGCGGCCAGCGGTTCGCGGGCGATCACATAGCCCAGACGCCAGCCCGTGACCGCAAAGCTCTTGCCCAGTCCGCCAATGGTAACGGTACGCTCGACAAGACCGTCCAGGCTGCCCGGCGAAATGTGTTCCCGGCCGTCATAGAGAATCCGGTCATAGATTTCATCGGTGATCAGGATGAGATCATGACGGTTCGAAAAATCAATCAGCGTCTGCAATTCCTCGCTGTCAAAAACGCGGCCGGTCGGATTGTGGGGCGTATTGAGGAGCAGGGCACGCGTCCGGGCAGTGACTGCCGCCTCCAGGCGCTCCCCGTCGATGCGGTAGTCAGGAGCCTCCAGGACGACCGGCACCGCTTCGGCGTCGGCCAGCAACGCCGATGGTCGGAAGTTCTCGTGGCCGGGCTCCAGGATGATCAGCTCGTCGCCCGGATTCAGCAGCGCAAGCAGCGTGGTTGTAATGCCTTCGGTCACACCGCAGACGACACAGATGTGTACGTCCGGGTCTACCGTCCAACCCAGTTGACTCGTATACTGTTCCGCCAACGCTTGACGCAATGGCGGGTAGCCCCAGGTGACGGTGTACTGGTTGGCAGCGCCGCGAATTGCCTCGACCGCGGCGTTGACGATTACCTCTGGCGGGTTGAAGTCGGGGAAGCCCTGGCTCAAGTTGATGGCATTGTGCTGCATCGCCAGCCGGGTCATCTCCCGGATCATCGACTGGTTGAAGTTGGTTGTACGCGTGGCTGGGTACACGGATTGTCTCGCAAATCGTGTTGTGGTGAGATCGGCGGTAACGCAGGAATTCTACTCGAAACCCACCCATGTGGCAACGCATAGGAGTCCACGCCTGCAAGGTTAGGGCCCAGCCTCAGTGACCTGCCCACTCTAAGACGGACCATTCTGGACTACGCAGGTGAGGCCCTCCCGCAGGAGATGCAGGGACGAAGCCTTCGAGCGCTCGCCGAAGGCAGGCCGCCTTCTGATTGGCGCACCTCGATGTACTACCGCTATTGGATGCACCTGGCCCATTTCAATATCCCGGCCCACTATGGAATCCGCACCGAACGTTACAAACTGATCTACTACTACGGGGAGTCCCTGGGCAGCGGGGGGGCCATCGATGAGCCTACAGCGCCGGAGTGGGAGCTGTTCGACCTCGAAAACGATCCCCAGGAGATGGTGAATGTCTACCACGACCCGGCTAACGCCGAACTGATCGGCGGGCTCAAGTCCGAGTTGGAGCGGCTACAGAAAGAGCTGGGTGACAAGCCCCACGAAGTTAAATCGTAAGAGCCAAAAGTTCTCCGTAAAATCTTACTCTTCATTTCCGGGGGTAGATTGCACAGGCAGGCCTTTTTTGAGCCGGTGAAGTTCCACAAGCCCTGCGTCGCGGATACTGGTGAGTTGTGCCATTGAAAGTCCGGCCACCGACTCTCGCACGTCCCTGACTATCTGCGCGACAAGCTCGTCGGTAAGTCTTGGCTCCCCCAACTCGCGCCAGCGCGCTTCCTGGGTCGGCCCCAAATGGCGCATGTAATGGGCGATGCCACCGGCTCCCCCGGCCAAGTGATAGGTGGTGAACGGTCCCTGCAGCGCCCAGCGCAGGCCTGGCCCCTGTGTAATTACTTCGTCGATATCTTCTACGGTCGTTATACCCTCTGCCACCAGGTGGACCGCCTCGCGGAAGAGCGCGGCGGTAAGCCGGTTGGCGACGTGGCCGTAAGCCTCCTTTTTCATCAGCACTGGCGCCTTGCCGATCGCCTGGTAGAACTCCAACGCCCAGGCTAACGCGTGCGGCGCGGTTTGCATGCCGCCGGCAATCTCCACCAACGGGATCAGATGGGGAGGATTGAAAGGATGGCCTACAATCATTCGTTGCGGGTGCCTGGCCTCAGCCTGTATGTCGGAAGGGAGCAGCGCGGTGCTGCTGCTGCTCACGACCACCTGCGGGTCGATTACCGACTCCAATGCACGCAGCGTCTCCCGCTTGACGGGCAGGCGTTCCGGCACGCTCTCCTGCACAAACTGGGCCGCAGCAAGTTCAGCGCCGATCTGGGCTGAGAACTGCAAGCGGCTGGAGTCAGCGCACAGCGCCAGACCCAGGCTTTCCAGCGCGGGCAACATCCCGTCGATGGCGCGTCGCAGGTCGGCTTCATCGCGAACAGGATCGACAGCGATTACGTCCAGCCCGTTTGCCAGGAAACAGGCTGCCCAGCTCGCGCCGATGGTGCCGGCGCCAATGACGGCGACCCGCTCGATTAGACCGACGGGCACAGGAATCTCTGTTTGATTTTCACTCATTGAGTCTTCTCATTTGGAGGAAATTTTTTTCGCTGATGCAGGAAAGGAAAAGTGCCCCAAGATGGCAAATATCGGCCGTGACTGTCAGGACCAGGGCGTAGAGGCGACCATGACATGACCACCGATCTAAGGGACTCTACATCGAGGACAGAAAGCTCCGAAGACGGGCCAGAACCTCATTCATTCCCGGGTGGAATTCGCGCAGCAACCGCTCGTCGCTGATCGAACCGTCTGCCAGCTCGATCATTTTTGCCGCCTTTTCGTCCGTCTCCAGGTCGACATAGCTGGTCGAAAGACGCAAGGAAAGTTCCTCCGCCGGTGTGCCGAAATCCGAACCGGGCAAAGTGGCGATCTGCCACTCATCCAACAGGTGGCGCGCCAGATCGATCGACGTGTTAACGCCCCGTCCAGCCAGCGATTTGCGCCAATGATCGAAATTGGGGAACAGATAGAACCCGCCCATCGGCTCGGCGCAAGGAACGTCCAGTTCGCAGAGCCCGCGCCAGAGGTAGCGTGTGCGGGCAGCGTGCAGCCCTGTGCATTTCTCGATGTACGCGGCGAGTTCGGCATCGTCGGCGTAGGCGGTGATGGCGGCATATTGAATCGGCGCCGACGCGGTGGACCAGACCTCGCTGCCGATTTTGGCGACGGCCTGTAGCAGCCGTTGACCGCCTTCGCCGGGGGGCACGATTGCCGTGCCCAAACGCCAGCCGCCGAGCGAGAGATGCTTGCTCTTCCCGCCGAGCACGACCGTTCCCTCCGGATAATAGCTGCTGATCGAAACGTGCTCGCGACCGAACGCGGTCAGCCCGTAGATCTCGTCCGAAAGAACCAGGACTTGCTCCCGCCGGCAGATGTTTGCAATCTCTTCAAGAAGGGCAGGCTCGAGCATCTGCCCGGTCGGATTGCTGGGACTGTTTAAGATCAAGAGGTGCTGTAAATGTGGGGAGTTACGCAGAAGGTGCAGCAGCTTTTCCGGTCGCAACCGGTGCCCATCCACCGGGCTTGCCGGAAGGCGCAGGACCGGGCGGCTCAACAGCCGGGACTGGGGCTCATAGCTCACCCACGAAGGCGTATGCAGAATTGTGGCGCCGGCCAACGCCATTTGGAAGGCGAACAGGAGGGCCTTGCTTCCGGGGCCGACGATGACCTGGTCGGCGTTGACATCGGCCTGCAAGTATCGGGAATGAAAAGCTGCGACGGCCTGGCGGAGTTCGGCAATCCCGGCGCTGGGTAGATAGCTCTGGCGGGAGGCGTGTTCAACCAGCGCGGCGACGATTTTTGGATGGGGAGGAAAGCGAGACTCGCCAAATCCCAGGTGATAGACTGACTCGCCCGCGGCCCACATTTGGCGAACGCGTTCGTTGATATACAGGGTGGGCGAGGGAGCAAGGCTGTTGCCCAATGAAGGCGAGAGAGAAAAATTCACTGGCGATCTTCACACATAACTCTTTGCCATCTCTAGCCAACCCAGAACGCCTTTTCCAGGTCTGTAAAATCTTCGGCCGGTCCCTGGAATTTGTTGCGGCCCAATTCCAGCACATAGACATAGTCGGCTATCTTCAGGGCGGAACGAATCTCCTGGTCCACAAGCAGGATCGTCAATCCATCCCGATCCCGCAAATCCACAAGCATCTGATACACATCTTCCGACAGAAGTTTGGCCAGCCCGGCGGTCGGCTCATCCACCAGAATCAGTTTGGGATCGGTCATGAGCGTGCGGCCGATCTCGACCATCCGCTGCATTCCACCTGAGAGTTCGCCGGCGTTGGATTTGCGTCGCGGTTTCAGATCGGGGAAGCGCTCATAGTTTTCCGCCAGCTTACGCCTGATGCGGTTCTTGTCATTCTTAAATGTCCAGGCTCCAAGTTCCAGGTTTTCCTCCACCGACATGAAACGAAAGACGCCCGGCTGCTGAGGAATATAGGAGATTCCCTTGTTTATGCGCTCGTGCGTGGGCACGTCGATAATGTCCTGCTCGTTGAGGTGGATCTGCCCCTGGTTGGGGCGCAGGAACCCGTAGATCGCTTTGAGCATAGTGGACTTGCCGACGCCGTTTGCGCCGAGAATAGTTGTGATCTTGCCGCTCTCTGCCTGCATAGAGACACCCTGCAGGATATTCAGATCGCGGTAGTATCCCACGTACAGATCGTTAATTGCCAGCATTATTCTTCGTCCTCACCCAGATAGGCCGCTTTCACCACGGGGTCTTCCCGGACCACCTCCGGTTCGCCGTCGGCAATCAGGTCTCCATAATTCAGCACGAGCAGCCGTCGGCTGAGCGTAAATATCGTGTCCATATTATGGCTGATAATGATGAAGGCTTTTCCCTGGGCATTGATTTCAGTGATGTAGCGGTAGATCACTTCCATCAACCGGGGGTGGACGCCGGCGAAGGGTTCGTCCAGAATGATCATCTGGGGATCAAGCATGAGAAGGCGGCCCAGCTCAAGCAGCTTCTGCTGGCCGCCTGACAGAGCGCGCGCGTATTCGTTGCGAAGGTGAGCAATGGTCAGGAACTCCAGCACCTCCTGCGCTTTCTCTTCAAAGTCGCGCTGGCGGGCGGTAGCGCGCATCGCCATGGCCGGGATGAGCAAGTTCTCCAGCACAGTCATGCGGCGGAAGGCACGCGTGACCTGAAAAGTTCTGCCCAATCCGGCTTTGGCGACGCCATAGGGAGGACGCGTGTCAATTCTTTCGCCGTTCAAATAGACCGTACCGCTTGAGGGCTTGAGCGCGCCGTCCAGAATGTTGGTCAGTGTCGTCTTTCCGGCCCCATTCGGGCCAATGAGCCCGATCAGCTCGGGCCCTTCAACGGTAAAGGAGACGTCCTTAAGCACTTCAAGTCCGCCAAAGTTCTTGCAAATGTTGTTCGTGGTCAGCTTTAACATGGTTGCTATTTGCCTGGTTGCACTATGCAGCGCCCCTCTCTCAGCTGGCGGAAGGTTCTTCTTCTTCGACCTCCACATCCGGCTCTTCCTCTTCCTCTTCCTCTTCGGCGCGAATCGAGACTGTTTCTTTGGCGACGCCGCCTCGACTGATACGCTCGAGAAGCGGGAAGAGGAGACCATTGCGCTGGAAGCGGAGAGTTAGCATGAGCAGCATGCCGAAGAAAACCAACCGCCAAAGAGTCATGTCGACATGAATAGGCCCGATGGAAATGCTTGTGCGCAGCAGTTCCAGGAGAAAGGTGATGACGATAGCGCCAACTGATGCCGCGTAAATGTTCTCCAGGCCCCCAATGACAGCCATGGCAATCACCAGTGACATTTGCAGGATAATCAGCGTATTGGGCGTGATGATGCCGATGTAATGGCCCTGCAACGCGCCGGCCGCCGCCGCCAGAGTGCTTGTGACCACAAAGACCAGCACCTTGTAGCGCACGATGTTGACGCCCAGGGCAGCCGCGGCCTCTTCATCTTCACGAATAGCGCGGATGAACAGGCCGAACCGGGACGCTGCCAGCCACGTCATCAAGGCCATTGCAATCAGGAACAGGAGCAGCATGGCGTAGTAAGGCGGAATTTTGCTGGTCGAACTGAAACCAAGAACGCCGCCGGGAAAGAGCGGCACCAACTCCAGTCCGCTCTGACCTTCGGTAATCGGAATCTCGGCACTGATCGATGCCCGTAAAATCTCGGAGAAGCCAATCGTAAACAGAGCCAGGTAGGTGCTGCGCAAACGCAACACAAGCCAGCCGACCAGGAGGCCAAAGATAGCGCCCATGACCAGCCCCATTGCGATACTCGCCCAAACCGGCGGAAAGATGATCAGCGTGCCGGCGGGAAGGGTCTGCGTCTTGGCCATGTCAAGACAGGATTCGTCTATCGTGCCGACGCGGCGGACATTCAAAATCACCAGCCACCAGTTGCCGAGCAAAGGTATGTCAGTGCAAAGTTCGGAAGGGGCGGTTGTGAAGCGAATGAATTTCCCAATCAGCCCCGAGGTGTAGCCCCCGATCGCCATGAATGCCAGGTGACCAAAGGAAAACTGCCCGGCGTAACCGGCCAAAAGGGACCAACTGGAGGCAAGGATCGCGTAGAAGAATGCCGTAATGGCAAGGTGCATGATGTAACTGTTGAGGACGATTGGTCCCAGTCCTCCCAGTTCCGACGACGCAAGCGGGATCACCAACAGGATGACCACGGCAGTCGATCCGGCGACGCGGTAGAGAACAGTTGGGTTCATAGTTCTCGTCCAAAGAGGCCGGTCGGCTTCAGGAGAAGTACGAGAGTCAGTATCACCATGCTGTAGGCGGGGATGTAGGCGGCGGCCCTGGTTGCATCGGGAATGCATCCGGTTCCCGCGGCTTCGACCAGCCCAACGATTAGCCCGCCGAGGAAAGCGCCAGGCAGGCTGCCCATGCCGCCCAGGACGATAATGACAAAGGAGCGGGCCGCGGCGGGGACGCCCACCTGGGGCAGCCACGAGAAGACCTGCACCAGCGAAGCCCCGGACAGCCCGGCCAGCATCGCCCCCATGCTGAAGGCCAGCGTGTTCATTGAGTTGGGATTGATGCCGGTGACGGCCGCGGCCTGCCTGTCCTGACTGACGGCGCGCAGGGCCTTGCCGACCCAGGTCCGGTAGAGGAACCAGAGTAGCGCAGCCAGCATGATAAGGGCCAGAACGGCAGCTGTGAAACGCGGGTTGGGGATGGAAATTGCGTCAAAGACGGTGACATTGCCCGGTGTCATCTTGAGCAACGCTCCAGATTCGGCGGGAAGTTCCACGCGTGGGAAGGGAAAGAAACGTTGCGCTTTCACCGGCACCGCCGACGTCAGGGCCTGCGTAAAGTATTGCAGGAAGAAAGCCAGCCCAAATGTCACCAGAATTGCATACTCGGTGGGCCGTTCGATCTCTCCGCTGCCCATGGGGCGCAGGAAGATCCTCTCAAATATGAAGCCGATGACGAAGGTCACGATGCAACTTGCCAGGATAGCGACCAGGGGAGATACGCCCGGTAACCATACGGCGGACACAAAGTAGGTGACCATGCCGCCTATCATGTAGAACTCGCCATGGGCGAAGCTGACGACGCCCAGAATTGAGAAAATGAGCGTCAAACCCAGCGCCATCAGCCCGTAAATGATGCCAATGACGATACCGTTGGCAAGCTGTGAGACGACAAATCCGCCATTGGCGACGCAGAGGTTGTCGGGATCGGCGAGCGCGAAAGCGGCGATAAAGATGCCGACGACAAGCGCAATGGCGATGCCGATCAGGCGACTAGTAATCCTTGGCGTGGCGAACCAGAGCGGGACGAGGCTGAACGGTCCGAGGGCCGCGCCGATAACTGCCCCGCCAAATGAAGCCTTGGAAATCTCCAGGTCTTTGCGGGCGTAGATCCGAGGCGTTACGACGCCGCCCAAGGCGCCCCAGAAGAGAATCCACAGGAGCGTCCAACCGAAGATCGCTGCGTTCTCCATGGTTCAGATCAGAGCCTGGTGGGCAATAGGAAGATTTTTTCGCAAAGCTGACAAAGGATGCAACGTCTAGTGTTGCAGATTGGGAAAGAAAGGGTGGAAGGCCTGCAAGCCATGTGGGCTCGCTCGCAGGGCCTTCCGCCCAGATTCAAGTGCCAAAGTTCAGAATAATACTACTGACCGACAATGACCGGTTCGTTGGTCTGATAGACATCAGGGTAAACGATCGCCGTGTCTACCGCATCCTGGCCCGGTTCCTGATACTGGACGACAGTGATAGCGGGATCGGGGAACTGGTGCCACCACTTGGGATCCACACCCGCCTGCTCAGGCGTATTGCTGCGGTTGATCGGGAAAGTGATGGGACCCAGGGCGCCCATGTGGCTGATGCTCTCCAAAGCGTCGATAATGTCGCCCGGGTCGGTTGAGCCAGAGTCTTCGATTGCCTGGGCGATAAGCATAATCGAGTCGTAGGAGGCCATCGCGTAAGACTCGATGTCATCCTTGCCGGTACGGGCTGAGTACTCCGCTACCAGCACTTGGGCAACGTCGTTGTAGAGCCTCTGAGGAAGACCGATGCGGCGCACAAAACAGTTGTTGCCGTCGGGGACGTTCGTCCAGAAGGTGTCACTCACGAGCGAGACCTGGTTGCACATCGTCGGTACGTCCTGGGGGCCGATGCCGGCATCGGCGGCCTGCTGGGTGAAGTTGTAAGAGGCTTCACCGGTAGCCAGGATCACGATCATGTCGGGGCTCTCTGCCTTCACGCGCTCGACGATGCCGGCGAAGTCCTGGGTGCCGATGTCAACGCTGAAGGTGACAGAGGCGATGCCGGCCTCTTCCAGCAGCGCTGTCGTGTTTTCGGCGGCTGGGATACCGTAGTCGGTGTTTTCGGTAAGGATCACCACCTTGTCGAGCTTCATGCCGTTCTCGTCGCGCAGCCACTGGATGAACTTGACATCGACCGCGGAAACTTCGGAGCTCAGAGGCGCGATGCGAAAGATCTCATCGTACTGGACGCTGGTGATGGTGTCGTTCCAGGTTTCGGCAAAGACGATGGGGATACCATTATCGCGGGCAACTTCTTTGGCTGCCACGCCTACCGAGCTGTGGTAGCCGCCACCGATGCCGACGACGCCGTCCTGGTTAATGAGGCGTTCAACGACCGCAGTGCCGCGTTCCGGCAGGCCCTCTGTGTCGACGATGATCAGTTCGACCGGTCTCCCCATAATGCCGCCGCGGGCGTTGAGTTCGTCGGCCGCGATTATCATCGCCACGCGCATGGCTTCGCCGCCTACGACGGCGCCGGGCGCCGACAGAGGAGCCAGCCCGCCGATCTTGATCGGCTCCATCGACATGTCGTCAGATTCTTCTTCGGCGGGGGCTTCGGTTGGTTCGGGCGCTGCGGCTTCTGTCGCTGCTGGTTCGGCCTCGCCGACCGTTTCTGCTTGCGGCGCGCAACCGGCGAGTAGCAACACCAGGACAGTTAGCGCTATTGCGCTCCAGAATAGAGTTCGGGTTCTGTTCATAGGAGTCTTCTCCTTTAGTTAGGTGGGCCTACTGCCATCAAATGCCGGTTCCTGGCTGGGTATGCTCATGGACAGCAAAATACCAGCTTCGCCGGAAGCAAGGGGAAACAGACGATGTTCCAGGTTATTATGCAACAGCGTATGCTACATGTCAATACGCCCTGGATCCTGGCCCAGGGCTATCGCGAACTTCGTGATAGTAGCGGATTGTCCGCTAATTCCAGCAGGAAACGAGCATTGACGGCCCCGATTTCACCTGGATGGCGTCTGAATCTTGCCCAATTCCTCCATCACGTAGGTGAAAGTGGCCGAAAACTTAAGGGGCTTATATCGCAAAGTAACATCGGGGTTTTTACGCCCCACTTAGTACTACAACCGCAATTCACGAATCTGAAGTTTTTCCGGCGAAAATGAGGGTGCAAGAGCGCATTTTGAACAACCACGGAACTGCATAAACGGCCCAAATGCAGCCACTTCAGCGCCTCTTTTTACTCTTTCGGTCTTCGGCCAACAAGAGTGCGGTTGTAGTATTAGTAACTGTCCGCAAACAACGTTGCGGTTTGGTTGAGATTCAAGATATCGATGTTGGTGCAATCATATAGTTCCAAGTTGGACAGATAGGTTGCCGTGTCAGTTGGATTGTTTGGCGTTGCTCTTTGGAGAGCTTGCGGCCCTTCTGAAAAGCTCGGTCAACGAGAAAGGCTTTGACGGTCAAGCCGGTCGTGGTGGTTGTGCTGCGGATGTAGTTGCGCATTGTGGCAAAAGAGCGCAAAGGTTTGCCGGCCCAGTTGCGCGTTATCTGACTGAAGAGACGATACTCGATCGGATTATACTTGGAGGCGCCGGTCGGATAATGGCAGACCAGAATCGAGATGCCGAACCGGTCAGCGCATTGGCGCTGCAATTCAGCTTTCCAGAGCCAGGAACGGCAGTTGTTGCTGCCGCCCGCATCACAGAGGATCAAGAGTTTGTCCTCGCGCTGAAAGCGGGGGCGCGCCGGGTCGGCCCACCACTGTGCGATGGCATGGGCGGCAAATTCGGGCGTATCATAGGAGTTGCCCAGATAGACATAGCCTTGGTTATGGAGGATGTCATAGATGCCATACGGCACGGCCCGACCCAGCGCATCGCCAGGGAAATCATGCAGATTGACTTGCTCCGGCGCCTGACGCCAAGTGCGACCTTGGTTGGCGAAGTTGCCGATCAGTTCCTTGTTCTTGGTATCGACACTGATGACAGGATAGCCTGCTTGCAGGAACTGCTGTCGCACACGACGAATGTAGTCAAACTGGCGGTTGCGGTCGGGATGCACTGCGCCCGTCAAGCTCTTGCGGTTGGCGACCAAGCCAAATCCCAGCTTGCGCAGCAGCCGACCGACTGTGGTGCGACCGATCCTGTGTGCCTGTGCGCGCAGCCGAGATGCAATCGTGCGCAAACTTAGTTTCACCCATTTCTGTCCATCTGTCGGTGAACCAGCGATGTCGTCGTTGACGATTTCCTTGATTCTGTCTTCTATCGCTGGACTTTTTTTTCCAGCGCTGGCCGCCCACCGCCCGGCTTGCGCACCCGGTCGGTTGGGCGTCCGGCCAAGTCGTCGTCTAACTCGCGCCGACCGCGGCGAATCGTGTTGACGTTCATACCGGTAATCTGCGCCAGCCGTTCAGTGCCGCCATGCCCGATGCGATCGGCTTCCAACGCTACGTACCAGCGTCGCTGCTGTTCGTTGAGCCGACTCAACAAAACATTCATGCGATGGTGGTCCTCTTTGTCTGCATGGGGCTGCGGCGACTGACATATCTCACACTGACATTGATGGATCGGTCTCTGGCTCATCTCTTTGACTCCTTGTTTATTCCTGTTCGTGGAGCCATTTTACGCCAAACACCGCTAATTTGTTAACGGACAGTTACTTAGCGTCTGATTCCCCTGTTTTTTAGGGAACTTGGTTGATCGCTCGCCCCACAAGGCGCGAGCAACGTTTTCCGGCGTGTCGTCTATCTTAAGAAACGTTTTGGGGCGTCCGCGTCGCCTTCCTGACGGGATGGACGAGGCTGGATTCCCTTTCTTGGGCGATGGTTTGTCTGGCGTGTTCACCTAGGCTTCCTCCTGCTTTATGGATGGAATAACGGGGGCTATTCAGCAGCCTCCCATTCCGAATGGCCGAGGAACTCACAATGCGCCCACTTCTCCACCACAGTACGATCATTGGTAGTGTACTGAATATAGACGTTACTGGTGTCCACATCGAAAGAAATGCTCGATAGGTACACATCGCCACTGGGGTCAATGGATGTGCCGTATTGAGTCCTGTATGCGTCAGCCGTCTCCTGCCGAATTTCCATTCGTATGAATTCTCCCCACTCCCTCTTTGAGTGAAGGGGGCTCTGACATACGCCATCATCCACGTAAATAATATTTGGCGACCAGGGGTCAGCAAACATCGCTTCGAGTGATTCCAGTCGCACTTCCAACGCCCCCAACTGTTCAACCAAGTCCTCAAGCGTCAATTCATCTTGTGCCAAAAGTGCGCCAGGGATGAACAGTGCCAGCAGTACGATGATGATAAGTGTCCGTTTCATTATTTATCCTCCATTTGACTAACCTCAGACCATGTATTGATGATTTCGGCTAGTGCGTTAAGATTCTGAATTAAACGTTTCAGAATTGAGGGTTTGGGTTCCGATGATCATGAATCAATCTCCGGGGGATGGAGATTTATGGATAAAGTCTACTCCTTGATGATTTCGCAATCCCTCATGTTTATTATGGTGCTGCTTCCAAAATATAGTTCCCCTCTCAAGATAATCGACTCACCTGCGTTGAGCTGAAGGACTTCCTCTTCACTCGACAACGGGAGCGCACAATCCAAGTAGCTGAGAAATCCTTCGCCTTCGAGAGTTATCTCATATCTCTCCTTGCCAGAAAAGAATCCTCCACCTTTCTTTTCGATGTCAAGGATAACACCACCTACTTCAATGACTTTGTCTAGGTACTTGGCCTCGGCACGAGCTTCATTTGCCCCATATTCGTCGAAGATGTCTTCAAGTTCATACCTGGGAAAAGTCACTGATGGAACAGGAGTTGGTGTTTTCGTGGGCGTGGGTGTTGGTTTGACAGGCGTGATTGATGTCGTGGCTGTGGATGTTGGCTTGACAGACGCGATTGATGTCGTGGGTGTGCCAGTTTGGTGATTCTCTAATATCTCTAGTCTATTCTCCACGTCCACTACCCTAGTAGCGAGTGTGTCGGCATAGGCGTTTTGTACTTCAACATTGCGAGACAATATTTGAAGTCTCTCTATTACGTCTGCAAGTGTAACAATGCCTTGGGCGTTTAGTTGCGTTACACCCAAAACTGTCAATACGACCACAGCGACTAATACAGTAAACTTGCGATACATTGCGATTCTCTCCTGATGGTAACAGACCGATGGTAGCCACTACGACAAGCCAAAAGCACGCAGTCAACAAGGGGACGCAATGCGCCCACCAGCCCATTTAGACAGACCGCAATACTCAACTTGTCGTGGTGCGAGGAGTCTACCGCAAAAGAGTCAGCCAACAAAGTCACAAGAATCTAATTTCTCTCTCGTCAGGATGGAGGTTAGTCCTGACAGGCGTACTTTCTTTCTTCCAGTTCGAGATGTCCGGCCCATGTGAGGTTTTTGATGGCATACTCGTCAATACTGATACTTGATCCTGGAGTGTGATAGACGTGAAGAAACCCTGCCTCATAGCACAAGCCTATGTGGTAGTTGATCTCGTTTTTGTCATAGCACTCAAACTCTGGTGCCGCGAGTTTTCGTCCCGTTGCGTTCTCCTCCGCGTAGCGCAGAATCTTATGAAGAAGCTTTTTTTGCAGCCTCATCTCTAAAGTCCTTTCTGATTGTTTTAGGGAATGACACGGTATGGGCTTGACAAGTAATGACCTGCCCCCCAAAAACTGGTCCAGTTAATATGTTAGAATTGGGCCATAGAAAGGGGGAAACATGGCTAAGAGGAGACATACGCCGGAGCAGGTAATCAAAAAGCTCAGAGAGGCTGAGGTGGCGCTAGCCGAGGGCGGCACAGTGGCTGAGGCTGCGCGCCGGATAGGCGTGACCGAGCAGACCTTCTATCGGTGGCGCAGCGAGTATGGGGGTCTCAGGATCGACCAGGCCAGGCGCCTGAAGCGTCTGGAGTTGGAGAACAGCCGTCTGAAGAGAGCGGTGGCGGAGCTGACGCTGGACAACCAGATACTGCGGGAGGCGTCTGAGGGAAACTTCTGAGTCCTTCACGTCGTCGCCAGTGCGTTGACCACGTGAAGGAGCTCTTTGGGGTCTCGGAGCGACGCGCCTGCCGGGTGCTGGGTCATCCTCGCTCCACACAGCGATACAAGCCAAGCCCTGCGGACGATGAGAAGGCGTTGACTGAGGAGATCGTGGAGTTGGCCAGTCAGTTCGGCAGGTACGGCTACCGTCGGATCACCGCCCTTCTGAGGCATCGCGGCTGGCATGTGAACCACAAGCGTGTAGAGCGGATATGGCGACGTGAAGGGCTGAAAGTGCCGGCGAAGCAACCGAAGAGAGGGCGTCTGTGGTTCAATGACGGCTCGTGTGTGCGTCTGCGGCCTGCGTGGAAGGACCATGTGTGGGCCTACGACTTCGTGTATCTGAGGCTCCATGACGGCACAGGAGTGCGGTTGCTGACCGTCATCGACGAATACAGCAGGGAGTGTCTGGCGATCCAGGCTGCCCGCAGCATGCGGTCTGCCGATGTGATAGAGGCGCTGGCCGAGTTGATGGTGTTCAGAGGCGTGCCCGACCATATTCGGTCGGACAACGGGCCGGAGTTTACGGCCCGGGCTGTGCGCGAGTGGCTTGGGCGGGTGGGAGCCAGGACGCTCTATATCGAACCTGGGTCGCCGTGGGAAAACGGCTACATCGAGAGTTTCAACGGGAAGTTGAGGGACGAGCTGCTGGACAGGGAGCTCTTCTATACGTTGCTGGAGGTGCGCGTGTTGACGGAGCGCTACAGACGGACTTACAACCGGATCAGACCGCACAGTTCTCTGGGCTACCGGCCGCCGGCGCCTGAGGCCCTCTTGCCTGCCGACCCTGTCCCCGTGCCTGTCGGACTAACATAACAAGTGGTACAAACATCGGGGGCAGGTCACCTGTAGCGTTGGCTTATCTTCAGATTCCACAACCTGAGCTTTAATCTGATTCGTGTCTCGATTTTTCATGCCCACCACAGTAGTCTTGCCAACGGCACCTCGACCAGCCTTCAATTTCTTGTGTTCGTGTTTGTTGTCCTCTAGTCCACCGAAGTGAGCCTGATCGACCTCTACCACGCCATCAAACAGGTCATTTACCTCGTCATAGGACTTACGAATACGGTTTATCATGTGCCATGCGGTTTTCTGAGTTACGCCTAGGTCACGGTGCAATTTCATGCTGGAAACACCCTTGAGTGAGGTCGTGATCAAATACAACGTGATTGCCCAATTCTGATAGCCAACCTTTGAGCCGTGCATCACTGTGCCAGTCTTGGCGGAAAACTGCTTCTTGCAAGAGTTGCATCGGAATGGCATAGTCGGATGAGATGCTCCCACCTTCACGTTGTCGCTTCCACAGTGCGGGCACCGAGCCCCATCGGGCCATCGGGTGTTGATGAACCATTCTTCCGCCGCCATGTCATCAGGAAATTTCTTGAACAACTCGGCCATCGTAATGCCGTTTCGGTAGTGTTTCCCCGGTGCCTTGTGTACCTTGCTTGACATACCCTCTCCTTTACAGTAGTTCATTATGTTACTATTCTACCATAAATTAAAAAGGGTGTCAACCCTCAAATGTTACTTTGCGATATAAGCCCCAAACTTAAGGTTCGCGATTGCCCTGGATCCTGGCCCAGGGCAATTGCATCAAATTAGAAAAAACCTCGTGAGGCTGCCTGAATCGGGTAGGGGCGCCCCTTGTGGGCGCCCTTCTCAGGGCAAAACGCCGAGAACTGTGCAAATCATAGTGCGCAGTCGCAAATTCTAAAGGTCTTTCGCGACTGGAGGCCGGTTTCTTGTCCGAAAAAGATTGACAATTGGTAGGGGCGCCCCTTGTGGGCGCCCTTCGTCGGCTATTGTGGCGTCCGAATTTAGATGCGTTTGCCCTGGATCCTGGCCGCCTCCACTTGCGTCAGGTCTGTTGCATCGACATCGAGCAAGTTGCCTGAATCGCACCACTTCCCCAAGTGGTCTGTAAGAGCCTACTGCCCGACAATGACCGGGTCGCCTGTTCGATATGTTTGTGGAAACACAACTGTGGCAGAGACGGAGTCCTCCCCCTCGTGCTGATACTGCACAACTGTGACAGCAGGGTCGGGGAACTGGTGCCACCACTTGGGATCGACGCCGGCCTGCTCAGGCGTGTTGTTGCTGTTTACGGGGAATGTTATCGTGCCCAGTGCCCCAACATAGGAAATCCCTTCCAATGTTGCGATGATCGCCTGCGCGTCTGTCGTGCCGGCCTCAGCTATGGCCTGAGCGATGATACGAACAGCATCGTAGGCCGCGAACGCGTAGGACTCGGCCCCATTCTTGCCGGTGCGGGCTTCGTATTCGGCAAGAAAGTCGTGGGCGATGTCGTTGTAGAGTTGCGGCGGCAGACCGATTCGCCGCACGAAACAGTAATTGCCGTCGGGAACGTTTCTCCAAAAGGAACTGCTTTCCAGAGCGACATGCTCACAGAGAGTCGGCACGTCCTGAGGCCCAATGCCGGCGTCGGCCGACTGCTGTGCGAAGTTGTAGGAAGCTTCGCCTGTAGCCAACGACATAATCAGGTCCGGCGCCTCGGCCTTTATCCTCTCGATAATGCCGGCGAAATCCTGTGTTCCAATGTCGACGCCGAAGGTGACGGCGTCGATCCCCGCTTCACCCAATAGCCGCGTTGTATCTTCGGCTGCCGGTATCCCGTAGTCGGTGTTCTCGGTCAGGAGTACAACCTTTTCCAGCTGAGCGCCGCCTTCGTCCCGCAGCCACTCGATAAACTTGACATCTACAGCCGATACCTCTGAGCTAAGCGGCGCAATACGAAAGACCTCAGGGTATTGCACGCTGGTGATGGTGTCGTTCCAGGTATTGGCCAGGACGATGGGAATGCCATTGTTGTGGGCCACCTCCTTGGCAACTACGCCAACCGAGCTATGATATCCGCCGGCAATGGCAACCACGCCTTCCTGGTTAATCAGCCGCTCGCAGGCGGCGGATCCTCGCTCTGGCAAGCCTTCGCTGTCAACGACGATCAGTTCGACAGGTCGACCCAGAAGACCGCCTTCGGCATTGATCTCGTCGGCGGCGATAACCATGGCGTCGCGCATTGCCTCACCCCCGACCACCGAACCCGGTGCTGAGAGGGGAACCAACGCGCCGATGCGAATAGCCTTCTCGGAATCCGGTTGATCCGCTTCAACGATTGTAGACTCTTTTGCTTCCTGTCCGGCAGAGTTTTTCTGGGATGAATCCGGCTGGGTTACTTCCATGGATGACGAAGGCGGCGTGCACGCCGCTACGACTAAGGTCATGACAATAAATGCGGCGGCACTCGCCAACAGAACTCGTTTGGACTTCATTCCTTGCTCCTCGGTCAGAGGTTTGGATATTTGCGAACAGTGGCGTTGGGCTTGGAGATGTCGAGGTAAGATCGCTTCAGTTATCGATGCTCGCTTTCGACTTCTCGCCGTTCTTCGATCAGTGGTTTCGCTGCCGTTCCGTAATTGGGCATTTTGCTCAAGAGAATCCGATCTCGCAGCGAAGTAGGAAGGCGCTCGATCCAGCGGCGGATTACGGCGTCCCTGCCCACCAGATAGCGAGCTTTGGGCCGAGCAGAGGTCAGAATCGTTTGCACAGTCTTGGCAACCTGATCAGGGTCGACGCCTCGTGGTTTCTCCAGGGACCCGATCATTCTAGTAAGTAGAGGACCATACAGCTTAAAGGCTGCCGGCGGATATCCGCGCAGCGCCCTTTCCGCGAAGGAGTGGGCCTTTCCCCAGATTTCGGTGTAAATGGCGCCTGGTTGGACAGACACTACGTCGATATCCCAGGGCCTCAATTCAAGCCGCAGGCCATCGGTGAGAGCTTCGAGCGCAAACTTTGAAGCGCTATATGGCGAGAGAAGCGGCGTCGCACTGAAGCCGGCCATCGAACTGATCATCACTACGCACCCCTGCGCCATTCGCAGTTGAGGAATCAGCGACTGAGTGACGTTAATCGGCGCGATAGTGTTTGTCTCCAGGATGTGGCGCAAATCGGCCGGGTCCAGATATTCGAGGAGGCCCCCGCCTGCAATGCCGGCGTTATTTACCAGTCCGTGCAGTCCCTGGCTACCTACCGCTTCGCCGACCGTTCGCGCCGCCTCCGCGACCTGATCGGCATCGGTCACGTCGAGCAGGATGGTGCGCAACTTCTCGGAGGCATCGTTCTGCAGCTGGCGGGCGTCGCTTTCTTTGCGTACCGTTGCAAATACATGCCAGTCTGCGCGGTCCATCCTTAAGGCGCAAGCGCGCCCGATTCCGCTCGAGGCCCCGGTGATGAGAACATTTTTCGGCGGTGCGGGCTGTATCTCCGCTGTCGCGCTCTCTCTAGCCATTGGATTTTCCGTCGTCCTCAGCAGGGGGACGGCCTTTCCTTATTGGACGTGGTAGATGGCTGGTTGCGTCCAGAATTCCCTCGCTAGCCGCAACTCCCTCTCCCTTGTGCTCCATTCTCGCAACTCAGATTCCCATACCGCCGGTGACTTCGAGTACGTGGCCGGTGATGTAGGAAGCCAGCGGCGAGGCGATCAGAACAATGCCCGCGGCCGCCTCTTCAACAGTGGCCGGACGGCCGAGAGGGATGCGCATTTGGATATCCTTGTCGAGCATAGTGCGCACCTTGCCGGGAATACCCAACACTACCTCTTGCCCGTCGATTTCAATCGCCTCTTCCTGGAACTCCTGGCTGCGGGTCAAGCGCGTGTCGATAAAACCAAAGGCGACGGCATTGCAGCGGATTCCCAGATTGCCCCATTCCTTGGCGATGGTCTTGGTCAGTCCGACGATGCCCATTTTTCCGGCTGAATAGTTGGCCTGACCTATGTTGCCGTGCAGGCCGGACGTGGACGAGACATTGACGATACAGCGGTTGACCGGCGTCGCACCACTTTGCAGATCGATAGCAGCCGCCGCCCGCAGATAGGGCGCTGCCGCACGGATCATCCGAAATGGAGCTGTCAGATGTACGTCCAGGATCGCCTGCCACTGGTCATCGGCGATCTTATGCGCCATACCGTCCCAGGTAAAACCGGCATTGTTGACCAGGACATTCAGGTGGCCGTATGTGTCAACGGCCGTTTGCATCAGTTGGGCGGGAAATTCGGGCTCGGTGACATTTCCGGCAACGGCGATAGCCTGTCCGCCGCGGGCTGTGATGTGGCGGGCGGTCTCTTCCGCCGCGCCGGCGTCGAGGTCGTTCACAACGACGTTGGCCCCGTATTCTGCAAATCTGAGGGCGGCGCCGGCGCCGATTCCCCTTCCTGCGCCTGTAATGACAACTGTTTGGTCTCTAAACATTGGTGGTAGATGGCTGCTGGTGGTGGACGCGAGCTGTTCCTTAACTTCAGACTTCGTCAAAATAGAGGCGTGACACCATCTCGGCTACACAGGTGGGTTTCTCGACTCCTTCTATGTCGACGGTAACATTGTGAATCATCTGCAGGCCGTTCCCCCTGACCTCCTCAACCGATTGCAACTGCGTTCGAGCACGGATGCGAGACCCTGCCAGCAAAGGATGGGGAAAGCGCACGCGATTCAGTCCGTAGTTGACCGTAAGTGCCACGCCAGGATATCGGGGCTTGTCCGGCTCGACCATACCGGTCAGATGGGGGACCAGCGAGAGTGTAAAAAAGCCGTGGGCAACCGGCGCGCCAAAGGGCGATTCGCGTGCAGCACGTTCTACGTCGACATGAATCCACTGATGATCCAGCGTCGCGTCGGCAAAGCCGTTGATCATCTCCTGTGTAACTGTGAACCAATCGCCGACCCCGGGTTCGGCGCCGACTTTCGTTTGCAGATCTGTATATGCCGCTTGTCGGGACATCATTTTCTCCAATTGAAAATCGTAGATGAGGGCGTCAGGCGGTCATGCCTCCATCCAGGTTGATAGCTTGGCCGGTAATGAATCGGGACTGGTCCGAGCAGAGCCAGACGATTGCGTCAGCAATATCTCGCGGCTGACCAAAACGTCGCATCGGGATGCGTTCCAGCATCTTTTCCGCCCTGCGGGGATTGTCAGCGATCATCGGACTGAACAGGGGCGTCTCGGTATAGACAGGACAGACGGCATTGACGCGTATGTTATAGCGAGCGACCTCTTGGGCGGCGACGCGGGTAAGGCCAATTACGCCGTGCTTGGAGGCAGTGTAGGCCGCCTGGTTGGGGAGGCCCCGTTTACCCGCAATCGAAGAAATGTTGACGATCGACCCGCCCGAGGCGGACATCCGCCTGATCTCTTCCTGCATACAGTAAAAGACGCCGGTGAGGTTTACGCCCAGCACCTTGTCCCAACCGTCGTGCGGATAGGATTGGACCGGTACCCAAGGGCCTCCAATTCCAGCGTTGTTGACCGCGAAATCGAGGCGGCCAAAACGGCCGGCGGATTCCTCAAGCAGACCGGCCACTTGCTCGGGGTCCGAAACATCACATGAGACGAAAAGGCCTTCTGCCCCGCAATCCTGCACAAGACCCACAGTCTCAGCGCCGCCATGCGCGTTCACATCGGCCGCGACAACAGATGCGCCCAGTTCGGCAAAACGCCGCGCGGCTTCACGTCCTATTCCAGATCCGGCGCCGGTTACTAGCGCCACACTCCCTGCAAAATTCATCGTAGTGACCCGCGGTCAGCGGTAAGAGGTTGCTGCACTGCTGGAAGGATGTCACTGGTCGGCGGCCGCTGCCAGCAGTGTTTCCCCTAACTCTTGCAGATCGGCCAGAAAATCTGCGGCTTCGACCTGGGCGGCAAAGAGTTGAGCCATACCCCGGTTGAAGCTGTGCAGAAAGGTTTCGAATCCGGGCGGAAGTTGCCAGACTTCGGCATCCTCGACAGCGTCCGCAAAGGCTGCGAGTTGGGGGAAACTCTCTTTCCAGGCATCTCTCAACGACGTCCGGGCAGGCATCCAACCGCCGTCGTTTGGCAGCGAGCCAACCACGTCAGGGCCGCTGAGAAAATCCGCAAGCTCGAAAGCTTCACTCTTTCGCGGCGAGCGAGCAGAGACGACATAGCAGCTGGTAAATGCCAGTGAATAGCTCAGCTTAGCAGGCCCGGCGGGCAGGGGCGCGACCCCGTAGCGGAATGTTGGAAATTCAGTCTCAAAATAAGGAACGATCCAGTTTCCCTCTATACTCATGGCGCCATTGCCCTTTCCCAACACTTCCCCGGCCCACTCGCTGTTCGACTCACCCGCATGCCCGGCGAAGTTATCCCGGAAAATCTGGATATACCAGTCCAGTGCGGAGGCGGCAGCCGGGGATTGCAGGGCCATGCTGCCGCTCTCATCGATAATTGTACCACCGGCACCGTACAGAAGGGGAAGCCAACGGGAAAGATCGGGGGATTCGATGAATCCGAAGCGATTTCGTTCCAGGTCGGTCTGTCCGACTGCAACGGCCCTTAATGTCTCCCAATCGGTAGGCGGAGCCTGGCTTGCGGCGGCAAGCCCCTCACTGTCATAGACCAGTGCCAGCGTCCGCACTTCCCGCGGCAAACAGTAGCGCGCAACCGATGCCTCGTCCGAAGGCCAAGTGAAGGCTGCCGCCAGTTGGGGGGGATATCCCATCGGATCGAGAAGACCCTGTTCCGCAGGGGCCAGCAACCCTTCGGCGACCAGATCCGGAAAGAGGAAGCTGCTGACTACCACCAGATCGGGCGGATCTTCTCCTGCCAGCCGCTTGCGAAGCTCCAGGCCGTAATCGGCAGCGGAGTACAGATCGACCGGCAGCTCTCTGGCGGCTGCCCACGCAGTTATGTGGCCTCGCAGAGCCTCGGTAACCTGCCCCTCCTCGGGAAGGAAAAGGCGTAGACTACGCGCGGTTCTATCAGGCTCTTTCCCCAGCTGCAGGAAGGGCAGTTCTGGCAAGCGAGGACGGAATGGCAGCGCGTCACATCCGCCCAGCAAGAGTGTCAGCAGCAAGAGGCCAAGGTGTGAATGAATGCGCCGGGGGCGAGAAAGGCATTCGAACACTTTTCTCCTGCCAGTGCTCCTGTCTCGCCTTTTCTCACTGTTGGCTTTCAACGAACGCTGAATAGGCATCTGCGTCCATCAGCTTGTCAAGTTCGGCAGCATCGTCTACTTCGATTTTGAGGAACCAGGCGCCGTAAGGATCGCTGTTTACCAGCTCGGGCGTATCGGACAGCTCCTCGTTGACGGCGGCAACAGTACCGGAAACGGGAGCGATTATATCCTCGGCTGCCTTAACCGATTCGACCACTGCAATTGCTTCGCCGGCAGAAACGGCGGCGCCAATTTCGGGCAGTTCGACAAATACGATATCACTCATCATGTCCTGGGCGGCATCACTGATGCCGACGACAACGGAGGACTCTTCCTGTCTGGCCCATTCGTGTGTACCTGCGTATTTCACATTCGATTCATAGTGGTAGGATGTCATTGGGTTCTTCCTTTGGAACGCCTGTCGCCCGTGTCAAGACGGGCAAAAATGAAAACAGACCGGCCCGGCAGAGTACGCACGCTTCTTGCGACGGGGGCGGCGCGGCATACGAGCGGCTCGCCGCCGCCGGCAGTTTGATTACGCTCTGCTCAAGCCAATTATCGCTTCCTCTTCCCCCAGAGAAAATGTAACTGATTCACCTTCGAGAACCCCAGCGGTTTCGGTCGTCAATTCGATTTCCAGCGTCAAGGTTTCTGCCATTATGTAACTTTTATGTGCCGACAGCAGGCTGCTCATGAGCGGCGAATCCGGCAGCGTCAGCCTGATGCGGTCACTGATGTCCAGGTCGGAATCTTTGCGCAGTTGCTGAATGCGGCGAACAAGCTCGCGCGCCTGGCCTTCCAGTTCTAATGCAGGGGTCAGTGTCGTCGTTACGGCAACAAGGTAGCCGCCGTCTTCGGCGACGGCGAGGCCGGCGCGGGGCGTTCGGCGCACCTCCACATCCTCCGGTTCGACGACATAAGATTGGCCGTCGTCATCCACTGTCACGGATTCGCCGGCGTCAAAGCGGTCAGCCAATTCCCGCTGATTCCACTCGGCGAATTCCCGCCTGATAACCGGGAAACCGCGGCCGTATTTTTGACCAAGCTGCTTAGGTAGCGGAAAGACGGTCACGTCTACCAGATCGCCGGCTTCGCTGGCAAAGCCCACTTCCTTAACATTCAACTCGGAAAGAAGCAGATCGCTCACCCGCTCCAAGCCGGCGTTTTCCTCCTCTGTGCGCGTGCGAACAACAACCCTTTGCACCGGTTGGCGCACTTTCAGCGCGACCGATTCTCTTGCCGCCCGGCCCAGCGTCGTCACCTTTTGCGCCAGGGCCATGTCAGCATGAAGACGGTCATCAATGGCAGCTTCATCGAATTGCGGCCAAGTCGCCAGATGGACCGAGACCGGCGCATCAGGCTCGACGCCAACGACCAAATTCTGGTAAATCTCCTCAGAGATGAAAGGGATCGCCGGAGCCAACAGTTTGGAGAGAGTAACGAGCGTATGGCGCAAGGTGGACAGGGCAGCGGCGTCGCCATCCCAGAAGCGCCGCCGGTTGAGCCGAACATACCAGTTGCTGAGTTCGTCGACAAAGTCGGCGATGGGGCGAGTGGCCGCAGTGACATCGTAGGCCTCGTAGGCGGCAGTCACGTCGCGGATGAGCCGGTTCAGTTCGGAGAGCAGCCATCGATCATGCAGTGCGGACTCGGGAGACGGCGTCGACTCTTTCGTTCCTCCATCGCTTCCGTTATTGCCCTCCTGAAGATTGGCGTATACGACGTAAAAGCTGTAGGTGTTCCAAAATGTATTGAGGAATCGTCGTTTCACCTCCGCCACCAGATTGCCGCTGAAGCGCCGCGCGTTTCCAGGCGGGCCGGCAGTATACATATACCAGCGGGTGGCGTCGGCTCCGTGTTCGGCAAATACCTGCCACGGGTCGACAACGTTGCCGCGGGACTTGCTCATCTTCGAGCCGTCCTCGGCCAGAATATGGCCCAGGCAGATAACGTTCTTGAATGCCGGCCTGTCGAAGAGCAGTGTGCTGACCGCGTGCAGCGTGTAGAACCAGCCGCGCGTCTGATCGATCGCTTCGCAGATGTAGTCGGCCTGTTTGTAGGTCTCCCACTCTTTTTCGTTGGAGACCGGGTAGTGCCACTGGGCAACGGGCATCGAGCCGCTGTCGAACCAGACATCGCAGAGTTCGTTGACGCGGCGCATCGTGCCGCCGTCCGGCGCCGGCCACGTGATTTCGTCCACGTAGGGGCGGTGCAGGTCCAACCCGCTCAAGTCACGGCCGCTCTTCTCCGAGAGCTCGGCTATGCTGCCGATACACTCCATGTAATCGCTGCCGGCCGCGTCGCTCTTCCAGATCGGGATCGGCGTAGCCCAATAACGATCCCGGCCCAGGGCCCAGTCCACATTGTTCTCCAGCCAACGCCCGAAGCGCCCGCTGCGGATGTGGTCGGGCACCCAGTTGATCGTGTCATTCAACGCCACCAGCCGGTCCTTATAGTCGCTGGTGCGAATGTACCACGTCTCCTTCGCCCAGTAGATCAGAGGCGTGTCGCAGCGCCAGCAAAAGGGGTAGGTATGCTCGTAGGTGCCGGCCTTGTAGAGCAGTCCCCGTTCTTCCAGATCGGAGGTAATGTGGGGATCAGCCTCCTTGACGAAAATGCCGGCCCAGGGCGTCACCTCCGGCTTGAACTGTCCGGCGGAATCGACCGTGTGGAAGACCGGCAGGTTGTGGGTTTGCCCGGCGGCCAGGTCGTCTGCGCCAAATGCGGGCGCGATGTGAACGATACCGGTGCCGTCAGCAGTGCTGACATAGTCGGCGGCGATGACGTAGGCAAAGCGCTCTTCGACAGGAGCCCCGAAACGGAACAGTGGTTCATAATCCTTGCCTACCAGCGCAGCGCCCTTCATTTCAGCTATCAGTTCGTAGCCCGGCTCGAGAACGTCCTCGGCCCTTTCCTTGGCCAAATATAGATGCGCGCCGGAAGCGTCTCGTACCTTAAGGTAGTCGATGTTTTCCCCGACGGCCAGGGCCGCGTTGCCGGGAAGCGTCCACGGCGTGGTCGTCCAGGCCAGCAGAAAAGCGTCTTCTTCGCCCTTTACGGCGAACTTTACGTAGACGCTGGGGTCGACGGTTCCCTCCTTGTAACCCAGTGAGAGTTCATGGCTGCTGAGAGGCGTGCCGCAGCGTGGACAGTAAGGAACGACCTTGTAGCCTTCAAAGAGAAGGCCCTTGTTCCAGAGCTGCTGCAGAATCCACCAAAGCGACTGGACGTACTCATTGTTCATGGTGACGTAGGCGTCATCGAGACTTACCCAGAACGCCATTCTCTCGGTCAGGGCCTCCCAATCGCTGAGATACTCCCAGACCGACTCTTTGCACATCTGATTGAAACTGGCGACGCCATACTCTTCGATCTGGTCTTTACCGGTAAGTCCGAGTTGCTTTTCGACCTCCAGTTCAACCGGCAGGCCGTGCGTGTCCCAGCCCCCTTTGCGCAACACGTGGTAGCCTTGCATGGTCTTGTAGCGGGGGAACATGTCCTTGAACGCCCGCGCAAGCACATGATGGATGCCCGGCCGGCCGTTGGCAGTCGGCGGACCTTCGAAAAAGACATATTCCGGACCGCCTTCGCGCTCCCGCACGGAACGCTGGAAGACATCCTTCTCCTGCCACAACTTCAGAATTGCCTCCTCCATCTCCGGAAAGGAGGTGCTGGCGGGCACCGCTTTGAATCTGTCGCGCTGCGCACGCCCATTGGTCGACGCAACCGATTCTGAGATTGTCTGTGACATTTTATTATCCCTTATCGTTTTGGAAACGGTGCCATTCTACGCCTTGGCCTCGCCTATCTCCACATAGATACGCTTGTTGATCGCGCCCTTGCTACGGTAGTCGACCACGCGCATTGCTCCGACTTCACTTGTGTTGCGGGCATGGGTTCCGCCATCGGCCTGGAGGTCCAGGCCTTCCAAATCAACTGTCCGCACTTCGGCAATCTGTTTGGGCAGGAGATTGATTTTGGTACGGATCAAATCCGGTATCTTGAATGCCTCTTCGCGGTGCAAAATCTGCGTAGTGACCGGGCGTGCAGCCGCAATTTCAGCATTGCATTTTTGTTCGATCGCGGCCACCAGATCGCCGCTCATTGCCTGAAACTCGAAGTCCATTCGCCCGCCCCCCGGCTTCATGTCGCCGCCGGTAACAGAGGCGCCGTAATCCCGCCAGACGACACCACACAGGATGTGCATGGCCGTGTGTGTGCGCATCAGCAGGTAGCGTCGCGCCCAGTCCAGTTCCCCGTGCACTTTTCGCCCCGGCGCGATCGGAATCGACTCGCCCTTCATCCCATCCAGCGTATGCCAGATGCGGCTGCCCTCCCGCTTTACTTTGCTTATGGACAGCCGGCGGTGGTCAATTGTCAGCCAGCCGATATCGTTGGGCTGACCGCCGCCGCCCGGGTAGAAGGTTGTGCGGTCAAGCGCAACGCGTAACTTTCCATCCTGTTTATCGACAGCGGTGATGGCGGCGTCAAATTCCTGGATATAGGCGTCGTCGTAAAAGAGTTCGGCAGTCATCAGTTCCTCGCTTCAGTACTCGGGCAAAAAAGCTTACCACCAGATAACAAAAGAGAAAGCCCGACCCCAAAATCAGGGACGGGCTGAAAAGTCCGCGGTACCACCCTGCTTCCCGGCCATCGGGCCGGACCGCTTTTGTGCCAGCGAAGAAATCCACATCCTGTCTGGCCGTGAAGGTAACGGTTCACGACACCGGTGACGCTTACTAAACGAAATGGCCGCTTTTCAGGTCACGGCTCAGGAGTGATATTCGCTGCCGCAGGGGTCCGTCCGGCTTCCACCTACCCGGACTCGCTGGGAACTTGACGACAGTTACTCGTCTCCTTCAACGCCATTTCTGCTCTCAAGTGAGCAAATCGCCGCAATTGTAACTCCGCTGAGGAAGTTTGTCAATCTGGACCGGCCGCGGATGTAGGATCGTCTTCGTTCACTTCCGCGGGTAATTGGACATACGCTGGCAACTCCACCAACACCGAATCCACAGCCCGCCCGGCCACTTGTTCAACTTCATACCGCACGCCGTCTAGCTCGACGACGTCGCCAACCTCAGGTATGCGGCCCAAGTGGGCCATGATGAGACCGCCTACAGTATCGACGTCCTCCTCGTCATAGTTGATGTCGAAATGCTGGTTGAGTTCATGCAACAGCAGGGATCCGTCTACACGCAGGCGCCTATCACCCACAAACTCGAAAGGCGCTCGTTCTACGTCGAACTCGTCCTGGATTTCGCCAACGACCTCCTCCAGCAGGTCTTCGAAGGTGACGATTCCGGCCGTGCCGCCGAACTCGTCGATAACCACCGCCAGCGCGCCTTTCTCGGCCCGAAATCGCCCCAGCATCAGGTCCAGCGAGAGCGTTTCCGGCACGACGATCACCGGCCTGTTCCGCGCCATCTTGCGCAGATCGAGCGGGCCGGCTTCGGCGCCATTTTGCAGATGGCGGGCCAGGTCCTTGACGTGGAAGAATCCTCTGATCTGGTCCAGGTCTCCATCGTAAATGGGATAGCGCGAGTGATTGGATGCGCAGACAAGCCGCAGAATTTCTTGTTCGGTTTCAACGGCAGAAATACCGACAATACGCGTGCGCGGCGTCATAACCTGGCCCACGGTACGCTCTCTCATGTCCAGAATGTTCTCGATGTAGAGCTGCTCGGAGGGCGCGATCAGTCCCTCTTCGAAACTCTCTTCAACGATCAACTCAAGTTCCTGGGGAGAGATCATGCGGTCTTGTTCGTCCCGCTCGGGCACGCCGCAAGCGCGTGTTATAGCACGAGCAATGGCGTTGAGGACATAGATGGCTGGCGAGAAGGTGCGCTCGATGACCCAGAAAGGGTTGATCACGCGCAAGGCGGTAGCCTCAGGCGCCTGCAGCGCCAAAGATTTGGGCATCACCTCCCCAAAAACTACGTGCAGATAGGTCATCAGACCGATGGCTAGGACCAGGGCCGCGCTGTGGGCCGTTGCTACGTTGATCAGGCCCATCTCGACACCGTAATGCTCCAACAGGGCCAGGATCCACTCGGCGATTGTGTGTTCGCCGTACATGCCCAATCCCAAACTGGAAAGCGTAATTCCCAACTGTGCCATGATGATAAAGCGGGTCTGCCCGCGCGCGTCGGTCAGAATTCGCATTACCTTGGCGGCTGAAGCTGAGCCTTCATTGGCCAATTGGGCCATACGCGTCCTGGACGACGCAACGACCGCGAATTCCACGGCTACAAATAGGCCGTTGAAAAAAATCAGTGCGGCAATGATCAATACGGGAAGCAGAAATTCCACTCGCTCAACTCCACCTGCATTCTATTCAATTTGCCCCGCGCAGATCTGGCTGACGAGGGCTCTAGGTTGACTGCGCACGGGTTTGGGATGGATCGTCGGCCTGGAACAGGTTCGCTTCCGCGTCGGGCGGCAAGGCGACGCTGACCTGGGAAATCGCGAATCCGCTCACCTCTTCAACTCGGAAGTCAAATTCTTGCAGCCGCACTTCCTGTCCCTGTTCGGGAATGGCTCCCAGCTCGGCAAGAATGGCGCCACCCAGGGTATCGACATCATCATATTCGAGGGGAGAACCCAGTACGGCCGACAGACTTTCCAGGTCGACATCGCCTGCAAGATGCAAACGCCCGTCGTTCGCCAGGGCCATTTCCTGGCTGTCGGCATCAAACTCGTCGGCAATGTCGCCGAATATCTCCTCGATCAGGTCTTCGAAGGTTACAATGCCGGCGGTCCCTCCGTATTCGTCGATGACAACGGCCAAATGGAAGTGTTCGCGCTGGAGTTGGCGGAACACTGTCCCCACCGAAGCCGACTCCGGCACATAAGGGGGAACTCGCATTACATCGCGGACATCCCCGTCCGGTCCGCATGTGCCCTGAGTGTGTCCGGCTGCCCTTGGGGCGAGGTCGACACTAAGACACAGGAGGTCTTTCAGGTGGACGACGCCGACGATGTTGTCCACCGTACCCTCATACAGGGGCAGTCTCGAATGGCTCGATTCGGCGAGTAGGCGCAACAGGTCGGCCGCTGGCAAATCCACCGGCGCGGCCAGCATCTGAGTGCGGGGGACGACAAGGTGGCGCAGCGAACGCTGCCGCAACTGCAGCGTATTCTCCAACAGTTCGGTCTCGCCCTCTTGTAGAACACCTCCTGCGCCGCTCTCCTGTACCATCATCAGGATCTCTTCGGGAGCATGGATGTGAAAGCCCTCAGAAACCGACTTTAAGCCGACGAGGCGCAGGAAAAGGCGGCCGCTGCCGTTGAAGAACCAAATGAGCGGCCTCAACAGGATCATTGACCAATTCACCGGCGATACAAGCAGAAGAGCCGTGGGTTCGGGGAACTGGATGCCGACGGTCTTGGGGGCGAGTTCACTCAGCGCAACCTGGACAATTGTAAGGACAACGAGGACACTGGTAGTCGCAATCGACACTGCGGCGGCCTGGGCCACCAGCCCGGAATCGCTTAGCAGCGGCGCCACCAAAGGGGTGATAACCGCTTTGCCGTAATAGCCCAATATGAGGCTGGAGAGGGTGATGCCCAGTTGGCAAGCGGCGATGTAGTTGTCAAGTTGGTTTGGGCTTTCCAGAATCGGAAGCAGCATCTGTGCCGGCCGGCTGCCGGTCGCGGCGTGCTGAGCGATGCGTGCTCGACGGGCGCCGACCGTTCCGATCTCGGCAGCGACGAAGAGACCGTTCAGCGTGATAAGTAGAAAGACGGTTATGATAACCAGGAGTACTACCATTGTAGTAAGCGCTTACTGCCTGACTCTTGACCCTTTCTTCTCGTTGAAGACGATTTGACCATTTGTTCTGTGAAAGCAATGGACACGGGATTGGCGCGTATTGTAAGAATGCGTCGCCCGTGCCATGCCTTGCGCCGCACTAGTTGCAGTAACTCTGTGATTCCTGGTCCGGTTTGGTTCTGCCATTACGGGTGAAGTATCATTGGCTGGTCACTGATGGTCCACTTTCCCGCCTTACCGGCAGGCTAGCGCTGGTGCAAAAAGCCGATAACTGGAAAAGTGAACTGTCAATCCGACACTGCAACCCGGAGTTTCTACTGATGGATCGAGCCTCAAAGCCGCCCCCGCCCTTGTCGGAAGGACGGCCCAGGCTGGCTGGAGTATCGCCGTGGGCCTCAGGCCAAGGCCTGTTGTACCTGCTGCGAACCATGCGGCCCAAGCAGTGGACGAAGAACGGTTTCGTTCTGGTTGGGCTGATATTCGACGGCAAACTGTTGGACCTGCCCCTGGCCCTGACTGCCATATCGACTCTCGTCTGCTTTTGCCTGGTTTCCAGCAGCGTCTACATACTGAACGACCTGATCGACATCGAGAAGGATCGTCACCATCCCCGCAAGCGGCTGCGGCCCTTGGCGAGCAGCCAACTCAACCCTGGTTTCGCCAAGGCAGCCATGGTCGTTTTCGCCGTTTCAAGCATCATCGGCGCCGGACTGGTAGATGCCTACGTTGCGCTGACGCTTGCGGCCTACCTCGCCCTCAACGTGGCTTACTGTGTCTACCTAAAGAACATTGTAATCATCGACGTAATGATGATTGCCGTGTTTTTCGTCCTCCGAGTCGTTGCAGGCGCGGTGGCAGTGGAAGTCAGCGCGTTCAGCCCATGGCTATACATTTGCGTTAGCTTGTTGGCCCTATTCATTGGGTTCGGCAAACGACGGCACGAAATTGTACTCCTGAAGGACGCTGCTGCCGGCCACCGTACCAGCCTGAAACAGTACAACCTGCCATTTCTGGATCAGATCATCGGAATCGTTACTACAAGCGGCCTTATCAGTTACACGTTCTACAGCTTCGAGGCCGAGACTGCGCTGGCAGACCCTTCGCAGATGATGCTGACGGTCCCGTTCATCGTCTTCGTTGTCTTCCGGTATCTTTACCTGATTCACGTTGAGCAACGGGGGGGTGCGCCGGACGACCTGTTGTTCGCAGATCGCTCTCTCCTGGCAGCTGTGACCTTGTGGGTCCTCTCCGTAGTGGCGGTCATCTATCTCAGTTGAACAGCGGCAGCCAGAGTATCAGGGCAGTTCGTCGAAGAATATCCTAGCCACCTTCTTCGACAAACTGGGCCCAGGCGCCCTCCATTCCGTCGTTGGTTACCCCGAAGAAGACGCGCAGGGATGAGCCTTCGCGCAGCGCCAGATCAAAGCGCTCCTTGCCGGCCCGTTTTCCTGAACGAATAAAGCCGACATTTTCCTTCCAGCGGATCTGGTCGGTCTTGACCGGGCTATCTTCAAATTGGGTGATGGCGTAGTTCCAGAGCTTGCGCGCGCCCTTACGGGTGACATTACTGACACTGTGGTGATTTCGCAGGTTGCGCACAACGTAGTAGGTCGTGTCTCCCCGCGTTTCGCTATCCACAATCTCTACGCCGTCCTGGGGAAGATAAAATGGGTCATCCGCCTCGGTGGACCCTGAGCTGGCGCGCCCTTTGGATCGTTTGGAACCACTGCCTCTGCCAGCGCCAGTCTTGGCCTCTCCATCGGATTCAGCTGCCAAGGGCGCGTCGTCTGATTCGGTGCTGCCGACAAGATCGGCGTTGAGTCCGACGCTTTCAAGAACCAGCGCCACGATCTCATCGCGCAGGGCGAGACTGGTTTCGGCGTCATTTCGCACATAGAACTTGGACCCGTCCAGGCAGTACGGCTTTGCGTCGCCTGCGTCCACACCAATGCGGAGAACGTCCACGCCGCTATTGGCCAGGATTTCAAATCGGGTCTCCAGCGGGGGCGTAAGCCGTTCTGCCAGTGCCTGCTGTAGCTCCTTCTGCACCTGTTTTGATGCCGCCAGTCCTTTCACGCGACCCTTACGTGCATTGGCCCCGACGAAGATCGTGCCGCCGTCCGTGTTGGCAAAGGCACACAGATCGGCCAGAACGACAGTCTGGCGTCCCCCTTTCAGGTTGGCCGTCTCATGGAAGCTCTGGGTCTGGTTGGGACCTTCGGCTCTGGCGGCAGCCAAATGATCGACCACTTTTTCAGGCGCCCGAAAGGGGCGCGTGCGGTCGAAGGAGCGGCTTGCAAACAGCTCTTTTATGGCGCCGAAGGAGGGTTCTGGCAGGAGCAATTCAGTGGCGCGTTCGCCCAGACCCAGGCGCCTGTTGTTGCGCGGGTCGGAGTTGAGCCGGTGGGCGTCGCTCCCCTGGATGCAGTGCATTTTACGGGGATACTCGGTTTTGGAACCATTGAAAAACCGAGAAGTTGCCTTGCGGCTGCGGCTTTCCAGATCGGTCACCTCAAGCGCGCTCAGGTTTGCATCCTGTGTGTATGCGATTTTGGTCTGCCCGCCGAAGGGGAAGTTGCGCATCGCCACGCCATTCGTGCTATTGGCGTGGGCAGCAATGGCGATACCTCCAGAACCCACAATCGTATCGTAGGCGGAGATCACGTCGGTGCTGGCGCCGGTTTCGGTTGAGCCGACAAGCAGCCTGTCTTCAGGCACATTCAATTGAAGCAGAGTATGCTCCAACTTGCGGATTGAGGTCTCCGGGGGATAGATGGCGAGAATGTGGAAACCGAACGTAGCAGTAAACTCGAAACCTGGCAAAATCACTATTTCGTTGGCCAGTTTGTGCCACTGTTCCAAATTGCTTCGCTCTTCATCGGTGAGTCGGTCCTGTTCCTGCAGGCGGGTGAGCCACTCAATTTCGCGGCGAATGGCGGCCACGCCGGCAACCGTATTGTGATCGGTGATGGCGACGACATCCAACCCGCGCTTGCGTGCTGTTGCCAGCCATTCCAGATAATTGATGCCGGGATCTTCATAATCGTTCGAAGCCGGCGTATGCGTGTGGAGGTCAACTTTGTACCACTGCCGCCTGCCTGCTCCTTGTCGCGTGTTCGCTTGCTCTGACGCGCCTTCACTGGAGACGTTCTTTCCCCCAGCCTCGGCTGTTCTCGATTGTCGATTCGGCTGGGAACCGACCTTTGTCCTTCGTCTTCTACTCATTATCTTTCTCGAACTTGTAAATTGTGGTCCCTGAATCAGGGCATCCAAACTAGGAAGCGTTTTCGATCCGTTCCAGGGAATCTTCCACTGCTTCGCCTAAGGGCTTCTCCTCAGGTTGGTCCGGCATGTCGGTGGAATGTGTAGGCCCTTCTGAGTAAGGCTCATCTTGCAGAGCCATTTTCAGCACCTCTTCAACGGTTTCCACCGGGATGAATTTCATTGTTTCGCGCACGTTTTCCGGCAGATCTTCCAGGTCGGCCTCGTTGGCCGCTGGCATGATGATCGTGCCCAGCCCCGCTCTTGCGGCGGCCAAGACCTTCTCCTTCAACCCGCCGATTCTAAGTACTTTGCCTCGCAACGTCACTTCGCCGGTCATGCCGATTTCAGGGTGGACCGACCGTCCCGTCAGCAGGCTGGCAATGGCCGTTACCATGGTCACGCCGGCGCTGGGGCCGTCCTTGGGCAACGCGCCTTCAGGAATGTGCAGATGAATGTCGATTTCTTCAAAGAAATCAGGAGGGATATTCAGTTCGCGGGCGCGGCTGCGAACATAACTGAGCGCGGCTTGCGCGCTCTCTTTCATCACCTCGCCCAACTGTCCCGTGAGAACGAAGCCCTTTTTGCCGGGCATTTTAGTAGCCTCAAAAAAGAGGATTTCGCCCCCCGCCATCGTCCACGATAGCCCTACCGCCACGCCGGGCACGCTGGTGCGATCGGCTATCTCCTCGCGCTGGAAGCGACGTTTGCCCAGATATTCGACGAGGGATTCCGGCGCAATGTGGACAGGCGTGAACGGTGCCTCTGTCACTGCGCTCAATTTCGTAAGAGGCGGCCGCGAGTTCTGCCCGCCGTTGGACGGAGCGTGGGTAGCGAGGCCTTCCCCGTTGCTCTTAGCGTCCTCAATGTAGCCCTGCTGCGAGGCAGTGTCGTCCAGCCCAAGAGGGAGGGGCGCCTGGATCCAATACGGCTGCAGGGCAGCGACGGTTGCGGCGACTTTTCGGCAGATTTTGCCGATCTCGCGTTCCAGGTTCCGTACGCCGGCCTCACGCGTATAGTCGTGCACGATCTTGTGCAGTGCGGCTTCCTCAAAGACAATCTCGCTTTCGCGGAGGCCGTTCTCTTTGATCTGCCGTGAAACGAGATATTGCTGGGCGATCTTTACCTTTTCGTTCTCAGTGTAGCTACTGAGATGAATGATCTCCATGCGATCGCGCAGCGGCCCGGGGATTGTGTCCAGCACAT
This sequence comes from Caldilineaceae bacterium, assembly GCA_965221345.1. Lineage (GTDB taxonomy): Bacteria > Chloroflexota > Anaerolineae > Caldilineales > Caldilineaceae > Bin5. Next base: position 1,933,857 of record CBDCSD010000001.1, on the reverse strand, counting down.
TGGCAGTGGTGATGAACATGACCTCGCTCAGGTCAAAGGGCACGTCGAGGTAATGATCTCGAAACTCCCGGTTCTGTTCAGGATCCAGAACTTCAAGCAGCGCACTGGTCGGGTCGCCCCGGAAATCGCGACCCAGTTTATCCACCTCATCCAGCATAAAGACCGGATTCTTGCTCTCGATCCGGCGCAAACTCTGGATGATACGGCCCGGCATCGATCCGATATAGGTGCGGCGAAAACCCCGAATATCGGCTTCATCGCGTACGCCACCCAAGGCCAGGCGCATAAACTTGCGTTCCATTGCGCGGGCGATGCTGATGCCAAGGCTCGTCTTGCCCACGCCCGGAGGGCCGACAAAGCAGAGCAATACGCCCTCGCGCTCGCGGCGAATCTTGTCGCGCGTGTCCTCCTCCTCTTCTTCACGCTGCGCCTTACGGACTGTGCGCAGCTTGCGCACCGCCAAATACTCGACAATGCGATCCTTGATCTCATCCAGACCGTAGTGGTCCTCTTCCAGGACCTCACGGGCGTGCGTGATGTCCAGATTGTCCTCGGTGGTCTGTTGCCATGGCAATGAAACCATCAGGTCGAGATAGGTCTTTATCACGCTGTACTCGGCCGCCTGAATAGGCATACGCCGCATCCGGTTCAGCTCACGCAGCGCCTCTTTGTGCGCCTCTTCCGCCATGCCCGCTGCCTCTATCCGCTCCTCCAATTCGCGGATATCGGCTTCCTGCTCGTCTTCTTCCCCCAGTTCCTTCTGGATCGCCTTGATCTGTTCGCGCAGAAAGAAATCCTTCTGCATCTTTTCCATCTCGCCCTGGGCCTGGGACTGAATCTTGTTACCCAGTTCCATCACTTCGACTTCATTGTGCAGAAGCTGCGTAAGCCGCACGAGCTTGTCCTGCACACTGTCGATCTCCAGGAGTTTCTGGGCGTCGTCCATCTCGATCCGCATGCTGCTGGCGACGAGGTAGGCAAGCTGGCGGGCGTTTTCGACGTTGGCCGCCATCACAGCCAGTTCATCCGGCATCTGCGAGTCCAATTCAACTAACCGCCGGAACTGGTCCTGCACGGCGCGGGCCGTCCCGTCGATCTCCAAGCCCTCCTCCAGTGTTTCGGGCAGCACTTCGACGCGGGCGCGCAAATAGGGCTTTTCCTGGATGTACTCTGTGAGGCGGATACGCTCCAGTCCCTGTACGGCCAATCGAATCGTGCCATCAGGGGCCTTCAATACCCGGTGAACCTGTGCAGCGGTGCCGATCTCGTAGATCTGTTCGGGGGAAGGCACCTCGACCGACTCATCTCGGCTTGTTACCAGGGCGATGATGCGGCTCTGCGGCAGCGAGTCCTCAACCAGCTGAATGCTGCGTCCCTGGCCGATGGTTAACGGAAGCCACATCATTGGATAGACGACAATGCCTCGCAGCGGCAACACAGGCAGGTCATCAACGTTTTCGTCCAACGGGGAACTCGACGAATTTTCGGCTTTCGAATCGTCGCCGGAGGCCTCTTCGCCCTCCGACTCGTCAGTATCGATGTCGCCCTCGGCAGTAGCGGGTGATGCCTCGCTCTCCTCTTCTGCCTCCAACTCTTCCTGGATGGGGTCTTGTTCCCGCTCTATCTCTATCTCAACCTCTTCCTGGTCTACCAACTCTTCCTGTTCCACACTCATAGTTTTCCCGACGCTTCTGAAAAAAGAACTGGCCAACCGCAAGAGCAACCCCTTCTTGGAAGAGCATCAGCAAAACGGTCACTCCTCCATAGGTTCGCCAGATCGTTGGTGCGACAACTTCCGACCGTCTCCCAACCAACTGAGCGGCCTGGAAAATTTCCACTTCCCTGAACTGGCACAGTCTTTCCGTCCTGGTCGCGACAGGATTCGGACTGAAACCATAGAATAATTGTACCACAAAAAGCTGAATGCAAAAGTTAGGCAGCTACCATTTCTCGCGGATTCAGCGATGGTAGCTGCCTGGAAGGACAGTCCGGCGAGAGCGTCCGCCTCTTCCAATGGGGCCAGAGTGGACTTTTGCAAGGGTGCGCGCATATTCCCGCGTGTCCTTTCACCAGCAAGGTCTCGTGCGCTCGAGTCGGGTCACTGGACTGCTTGTCAGATTCGTGGTAACCGAGACGCGACAGTCGATTCCTGTCTTCATCGGATAGGGATCGGACCCGGTTTTAGAGCCCGCATCCTGTCACTTTTCCCCTCTTGCGGCGTATGCTACACTGCACAGACGGGCGGACGCCTTCGCCACTAGGGCGGCGTGCTTTCCGGCCCTTCAATCCCCACATAATTCGTCTTACAGGCAGGAGAACCCCATGAAGATCACGGATCTGTCCGTCCGCCGCTTTCGCTATATTTCGAACACCGAGCGCGATTCAGAAGGCCACGGCCATCCCGGGCCGGACCACGAGGCAGTGCAGTCGGTGCTGACAATTCATACCGACGAGGGTGCGGAAGGCTACTTCTTTGGCGGCCCTCCGCAAGCACTGATCGATAGCCTGGTAAAACCATATATTACCGGCGAAGACCCATTTTACCGGGAGCGCATCTGGCACAATCTGAAGGAACGCCAGCGGCTCAATATGGCTACAATGTCGGACAGGCTGCTGAACGCGGTGGACCTGGCTTTGTGGGACCTTGCCGGGCGGGCGCTCAACTTACCGGTGCATAAGCTGCTCGGCGCGACGCGCGACAAGGTTCCCGCTTACGCCAGCACGATGTGCGGCGACGACATTGAAGGCGGCCTCGGCACACCGGAAGACTACGCGACCTTCGCCGAGTGGTGCATCCAACGGGGATACCCGGCCTTCAAGCTCCACACCTGGCAGCCGCCCTATGATGGCGCGCCCGATGTCAAACGCGACATTGCCGCATGCGCCGCTGTGCGCGAGGTCTACGGCCCCGATGCCCACCTCATGCTCGATCCGTATCACTACTATTCCCGTTTGGAAGCGCTCTATCTCGCAAAGGGTCTTGAAAAACTCGACTACTACTGGATGGAAGAGCCGATGGACGAACATAGCATGTCCTCCTATGTTTGGCTATGCGAACAAACTTCCCTGCCCATCTGCGGACCGGAGACGGCAGAGGGCAAGATGTTCACGCGGGCCGAGTGGATCAAAGCCGGCGCCTGCGACCTGGTGCGGGGCGGCGTCGGCGATCTCGGCGGGCTTACACCGCTGATGAAGGTGGCCCACTTGTCCGAGTCGTTCGGGATGAGGATGGAGGTCCACGGTGGAGGTCCGGGCAACATTCACGCCCTCTGCGCCATGGGCATACCCGGCCAGTATTACGAGCGCGGCCTGCTGCATCCCTATATCGACTACGAGCAGCCGCCGGCCTGGCTCAATCGCCTGGACGACCCGATGGACGACGAGGGCTTCGTGCATATCTCGCAACTGCCCGGACTCGGCCAGGATATCAACTGGGACTATATCGAGGGCAACCTTGTATAGTAGCGGTCGACATCCGCCTGTCAGTGTCAGTAACAAGCAGTGTCTGGAACAATCAGGGTCTGGAAAAAGTAGTACTGTTTCATCCGCTTAAATAAAAGAGGAGAGGGCCGATGAACGAGGAAGAGCGCTATCTGTTTGATGTGCGAGGCTACCTTGTCATTGAGGACGTGCTGTCGGCGGAGGAGGTGGAGGAACTGAACCGGGTGATGGACAGCCAGGATCTCCCGCCGCCGCAGTTGGACACTATGGGAGCCCGGTTCGGCGGCTTTCTGGAGTGGGACAAGATGTTCTGCGACCTGCTGGACCACGAGCGCATCATGCCCTATCTGAAAACAATTCTGGGTGACGGATTCCGCCTGGATCACCTATATGGAATCTACATGCGCGCGGGCACGGAGCGGCTGCGGCTGCACGGCGGCGCCACGCCCTACGATCCGCCTGAATTCTATCGCTTCCATAGCGGGGAGATGTACAACGGCCTGTCGGTGGTGGCCTGGAATCTGACGGCGACCGGGCCTGGATTGGGCGGATTCTGCGCCGTGCCGGGAAGTCACAAAGCCAACTTCTGCTGCCCTGACAGCATCCGCACCGCGCACGACGCCCACGAGGCCGTGGTCATACCGGAGGCGCCGGCCGGCTCCGTGGTCATCTTCACCGAGGCGTTGACACACGGTACGGTGGTGTGGACCGCTGACTTCCAGCGCCGGTCCCTTCTCTACAAGTACAGCCCGGGGCAGCAGTCCTGGAGCGCGAAATACACGCAGCCGCCCCAATCCGTCGACCTGACGGCAAGGCAGAGGCTGCTGTTCGAAAAGCCCTACTTCAACTCGCGCCCGTCACTCTTTGAGGATGTGGAGTAGTTGCGGAGAGACCGAGAACGGTCAGGAGCTCAACACCCGTTCCGTTCTTGCGCTCCACTTCCCCGCTCATACGGCCTTTAGATCTCAGGAGTTCAGCATAGGAGTATACCCATGCCTCAACCTTTCCGCATCGGCGTTTCGTCCGGATTCAAGACTGCCGCGCCCGGCACGATCGAACCGGTCCTGGCGCGGTTGATCGACCCGTTACCCCATGTCGAGTGGGACTTGTTCGACGCCGGTTCAGGCGAGCCGGTTGCCGCGGCCGCCATCGCCGATTTCGAGGGTGTAATCGCCTTGGGCAGCCCCTATGACGCTTCTACCGTTGCTGGCAGCGAGCGCCTCGCCTGCGTCGCCCGTTGGGGAGTCGGCTACGACCTTGTTGACACCGAAGCCCTGACGGCCAACGATGTCTTGCTGGCGATCGCGGTCGACGCCGTGCGCAAGCCCGTTGCAGAGGCGATCGTGACACTAATCCTCGCATTGGCCAAAAAGCTGGCGGCCAAGGACCGGCTGGTGCGCACTGGCCGCTGGGATCTGAAAGCACAGACGTCCGGGCTGGGCCTGAGCGGAAAGACGGTCGGCTCTGTCGGCACGGGCAACATCGGCGGCGAAATGTTCCGTCTTCTAGGCCCGTTCGACCTGGGGCGGCGCCTCACCCACGACCCGTACCTGGATCCGCAGCGAGCGCAGGCCCTAAACGTCGAACTGGTGAGCCTGGAGACAATCTTCCGCGAATCGGACTTTGTCGTCACCAACTGCCCGTTGACCGACGAGACGCGCGGTTTCATCAACGCCCGCCTGTTTGCGCTGATGAAGCCGAGCGCATATTTCATCAACACGGCGCGGGGTCCGATCGTCAACCAGGAGGATCTGGTCGCGGCGCTGCAAGCAGGGGCGATCGCCGGCGCAGGACTGGATGTGGTCGAACCGGAGCCGCTTCCCCTCGACCATCCGCTGATCCAGATGGAAAATGTGATCCTGTCACCGCACGCGCTGGCGTGGACCGACGACCTCTACGAGATGAACGGGACGATCGCCTGCCAGAGCCTGCTGTCCGTGTTCCGGGGCGAGATCCCTGCTTTCCCGGTCAACCTGGAGGTAATTGAGCAGGTGAAATTCCAGCAGAAACTGGACAAGATGGCGGCAAGGTGGCGGGAGTTTGGGGTCTGACGCAGCTGGATGGGTAAGTAGCGAGGGCTTCCACCGCTTACCTAATCCTCCCTGCCCCAAATGTCCAGACACAGGCCCCTCTGCCTAATGAGAAGTTACCGTATTCCTACCGTCGCCTGGCATAGCGCACGACGGCCTCGACCCTTTCCCCAACTCCTCTCCCACGAAAATTTTGACGTAGAAATATTATAGGAATACTCATAAGGCCATTTGCCCGGTCTCGGGGCAAGCACCGGGTGCGTACGGCGCGTCGTCAACGCCAATTTGGCTCAAAAAGAGCCACTGGCCAGGCAGCATGAACTTCTCTTCTGGGACGCGCAGAACCGGCTGTCGGAAGTGCGGGACAACAATGGCGGCATGCTGGAAAACTACTGGTACGACGCGGGCGGCGGGCGGGTCAAGAAGACGAGCGGCGCGACCGCGACCTACACCTTCTTCGCCCACTACGAGGAGGAGGTGACCAACGGCGTCACCACCGCCATCAGCCACTACACATTCGGCGGGCTGCGCATTGCGGTCAAGCGCGGCAGCGCGCTCTATCACGTGCACGGCGACCATCTGGGCAGCACGTCGCTGACGACGGCCGGTTCGGTCGAAGAGGGCAGCCGCACCTATCATCCCTACGGTTCCGAGCGCAGCGCGTCGGGAACTCTGAGGACGGACAGAACGTTCACGGGCCAGAAGGAGGACGGGATCGGGCTGCTGTACTACAATGCCCGCTACTACGACCCCGCGCTGGGCACGTTCATCTCGCCGGACTCGCTTGTGCCGGACGCGGGGATGGTTATCGACTACAACCGCTTCCTCTATGCGAGGGGGAATCCGCTTAAGTATTCGGACCCAACGGGGTACACGACCGAGGCTGTGCGCGAGTGGGAAGCGAAGAATAGTTGGTACAATGCCCGCGGCTGGGCTTGGGGTGGTAGTCACTGGAACGTGAGAATTGGGAAACGCGTTTTCAGATCTCAACAGGCAGCCATCGATGTATTGGGGGATGCCGGTATCGCGGTTGACAGGAGTGAATGGGATCTTGACAATCTGAAGCTGCTCATAGAAGGCATTGATAGATTTGCATTGGAGATTGGACGGCTCTTTGGACTGACGGGCGATGTTGCGACTAGACGAGGTCTCGAACGTTTGAAGGAGTTGACCGATGGTGCTACCTCCTGGCATCGTCTGGCATATGGGTATGGCCTATGTTCAATCGATGATCCTGGCGCCTGTGTCATAGGATCATCAGTATCCTTTTACGATGCTCTGTTCAATTCAGATAAAAACTATATTCGGGCGACGGCAGTGCATGAAATGGCACATGTGATCCACAATATGAGTTGCCACACTGTCATGGGCATGGGACGATCCTGTACAGTTCAAGGAGGGCTGATACTCGGTGTAGGATACGGCTTATCCGGCTGGGGCATACACCACATCGCGGATTACGGCAACAAGAACCGTTGGGAGTACTGGGCTGAAGCCGTAGCGGATTGGGTATATGAGTTCGCCTATAGGCCATTTAGAGGGGGGCAGGTTGCCAGGAAAAGAATTACTGGCGCCCAAGAAACCTACATAAAACAGCTTTTCAATCCCTTGGGGCAACCTCCTCCTTAAGAGGAACCCAACGGGATATATCTTCCCAAAAAGTTTAGCTCCTCTCTTCTCTCGATCTGAAATGTTACGTCCGTATCTCCACAAGAACGCGTTCACATTGCGGCCAGCAGAGGTTAACGATCTTATGAATCGACGACTTGTGATTGTCAACTTAGACGCGCTTATCAGGTGGCAATGTGTACGTGCCATCGTCATGACTATCGTCCTCTCCGGCTGCGTATTCCCATCAACAACAGGCGCAACAGCTTTTGCTATACCAGGCCCCTTCTCATGCGAAAAGATTACGGAATCATACTGGAAAGGATTTAACTTTGGCGTCGATTCTCCAGAAGATACCGTCTCTACAGTGGCAAGGCTATGGAATATTGACGAGAGTCAGATTCATTACACGTCATCGGTGGACGATGTGCTCTACGTAAACTGGGGAAATCTAAATGATGGACGTGGCTACTACTCGGCTACGTTTGGTCCCGCGCGGAAACTTGTAAAGGTTGACATAAAATACAAACCTTCTCCTACACTAACCCAAGTCATAGACTGCCTGGGATTCCCCGATCACTATTGGGCATCCTACAATCAGGAAATTGAATCTCGGAGCCTGTCCTTTTCCATCTGGTATGAAGAGAAAGGGCTCATTTTCAATCGCTATGGCATGCAAAATCCCTGGCGGGATCCTATTGTACGATCTGATCATGTCATGAATGGCCCTCACTTTGTGGTCGCCCCTGGCCCACCCGAAAAAATGGTGGCTGCCCTGTATCCGCCAGGACAAGAGCCTACCCAGCAAGAAGCTTCAGAATTTGTGAAACCGTGGCCGGGATCGATAGAGGCTATGGAGGTCGATTGGAACTTGCAAAACTGAAGGGGCCAAACAGGGCACCAATTCGGTAGAACACTCGCTATGGCGATGGCGGGCCCTACCACGCGGTGGACCGCATCGGCAGCGCTGACCGCTTTGACTACGACGCCAACGGCAACATGACCGTGCGCAACAAGGGGCTTGCCAGCCAGCAGGCGCTTGTCTGGGACGCACAGAACCGGTTGTCCCAGGTGCATGTTCGCCCAATGTTGACTCCATGCAACGGACCCTTGGCCGCAGACGAATAGCATCGTCGCCTTGCCGGATGGATAGGTTCCGCGTTACCACCTTCCTGTTGATTATTAGAGCCCGAAATCGACCATAATATCACAGCAGTGGTATACTGCAAGGGGTTTACGACAACCGTTCTTTTTACAACGGAGTAAACAAGAATGAAGATTCATCTAATTCGTTGCCTGCTGACCTTAGCTCTGCTACTAGGCGCCTGTAATATGGTCAAGCCGCCCCAGGCCGGCGAAGACGGCATGGCCATGGACAGCGACAATATGGACATGTCCGGCGGTTCGATGGCGGCCGATGCACTAGAACCGCAGACGACCGAAAACGGTCTCTTCACCGTCAGCGCCGTCAGTCAATTGGATCCAGTAGTCATTAACGAGACCCATGCCTGGACAGTCCACGTCGAGACTGCGGACGGCAGCCCGGTAACCGATGCCGAAATTGCAATCGAGGGCGCGATGCCAGAGCACAACCATGGCTTTCCCACCGCGCCGCGCGTAACCGAGAACCTGGGTGAGGGCGACTATCTACTTGAGGGGATGCGATTCAATATGGGCGGCGTTTGGGTGCTGACGCTGGAAATCAGTTCAGGCGATCAGAGCGATTCCGTTACCTTTGAGTTTGAGTTGCAATAGAGCGTGCGTCGAATTTTCATGGTTGGCGCGGCAGTGGCTCTACTTTTCCTGGCCACCAGCGGCGCACTGATCTCAACAGGAGTGATTGGCGCAGGGTCCATCGGCGCTACTCTTCGCGGCCTGTTTGCAGCCATTGGAGGCGAAAGCGGCCGCGGCGCCCCGCCGCGCGGCACAGCGGCCCATCGCTGGACCGAAGCTGAACGCGGCCTGATCGCCTCTCTCAGCATCGATCGTCTGCCGCCACTCCCGCCGGACCCCTCAAACGCGGTCGGCGACGACCCCAATGCAGTTGCGCTCGGCCATGCCCTCTTTTTTGATAGCGGCCTCAGCCCCGATGGAACGGTCTCCTGTGGTACCTGCCACATGCCCGAGAATTACTTTACTGATGGCAAAGTGCGCGCCAATGTGCGCGACGTCGATACGCCGCGGCATACCCCCACAATCGTGGGGATCGCCTACAGCGACTGGTTCTACTGGGATGGAAGAAAAGACAGCCAGTGGGCACAGGCGCTGGCGCCTCCGGAGGCCGCTATCGAACACGGAGGCAACCGCACCGCCCACGCCCGCTATGTGCTGGACACATACCGCAGCCAATACGAGGCGCTCTTCGGGGCCGGGCCTGATCTCAACGATGCGTCTCGCTTCCCCCCTGCCGCCGCTCCTGTGGAAGACGAAGCGATACGGGCAGCTTGGGAAGGGATGACCAAGGACGATCAGGGTACGGTCAACCGTGTCTTCGCCAACATAGGCAAGAGCATCGCCGCCTTCTCCCGCAAAATCCTGCCCGGCCGCACCCGCTTTGACGACTATGCGGCCGCGGCGCTCGCCAATGACCAGGTGCGCATGGCTGAGTTGTTCAGCGCACAGGAGGCGGACGGGCTGCGCCTGTTCATCGGCGACGGGCAGTGTACCAATTGCCACAACGGCCCACTATTTACGAACGGCACCTTCCACAACATTGGGTTGCCCTTTCCGGAGGGCAGCAAGTTTGACCAAGGGCGTTCTTTGGGGACGCTGCAGGTGAACGAGGACGTTTTCAACTGCCTCGGCGAGTACAGCGATGCCACCGAAAAGGAGTGCGTGGAACTTCGCTTCATCAAGCTCGAAGGCGAGGAGTTGGTCGGCGCTTTCAAAGTTCCCAGCCTGCGCAATGTGGCCAATACCGCCCCGTACACGCACAACGGCATCTTCCCCGACCTCGACGCGGTGCTTCGCCACTACAATCACGCGCCGCCGGCCTTCCCCGGTCACTCGGACCTGGTGCCGTTGGCGCTGACCGAGGAGAAGAGCGCTGCGCTTAAGGCGTTCCTGCTGACCCTCAGCGCGCCGCCGGATGCGCCGCCGGAACTGCTGCGCCCGCCGGAGGGCATGGAATAGGCGCGAAGAGTGCCGGCATCGCCCCTGCCACTGAACCTGATGGCATCAGGCAATGCGGCTGAGCATCTCCTCCCCGCGCAGGCTGGCGAGCATGTTGTCCACCGTTCGTCGAGACATCTGGTAACGAGTCTGGAGGGTGGCACTGCCCAGGTGAGGCAGTATGATACAGTTGTCTAGCCGCAAGAGAGGATGGTCACGCGGCAGCGGCTCCGGATCGGTTACGTCCATGGCGGCGCCGGCGATCAGGTTGCGTTGCAGAGCGTCAAGCAGGGCCTCGTGGTCCACAACCCCGCCGCGGGCCACGTTGATCAGGAAAGCGGTCTCCTTCATGCGCGCCAATTCGGCCGTGCTGATGAGATGCCGCGTCTCAGGCGACATCGGCACGCTAAGTACGACGAAATCGGCCTCCTCCAGCAGCTCCTCCAGCGTGCGGTAGGAGGCGCCCAGTTCATCGGCATGGGGGCTGGGATTGCGGTTGTGGTAGAGGACTTTCATGTCGAAACCGCTGGCACGGCGGGCGACCACGCGGCCCACCCGCCCCATACCAATTATGCCGAGGGTCGAACCGTATATCTCATGACCATGCAGGATGTTGCCGTCGTAGACAAGGTAGTTGGGGCCGCGGGCGTGGACCCAGCCCTGCACGAGATTGCGTGCGATTGCCATCAGCATGGTGAAGGCCATGTCGGCCGTTGCGCCGTCAACGAAGCCGGGCGTGTAGCCGACCGGCAGACCGCGCGCCTTTGCGTCCCCCAAGACAATATGATCGACGCCGACCCCGAAGTTGCTTATGCACCTGAGACTCGTCATTTTGTCCATCAGCGAGCCGGGCACGATCGGATGACCATACACAAGGAACGCTTCGATTGTCGACAGGATCGGATCCTCCTCGGTCAAGTCCCAGATGTGCACATCGCAGGTGTCGGCCACCATGGCCGCCATTTCCGGCGGTAAAGCGGAGTCGGTCAGGATCTGATACGGCACTGGTTTCTCCTTTACTTACTGTTGCGGCTCACAGGGGATTGGGTGGGATTGTCAGGAGTTGCAAACGAGTCTTCCACGAGGCAAATATACCGATGTCACGCATCTTATACTTCTGCCCAGACTTTCCTCAACCTTCCGGGGGCATCAAGACCATCTACCGTCATGTGCAGACATTGGCTGAGATGGGCTTTGACGCCTGGATTGTCCACCAGAAGGCGCCGTTCCGGGTGACCTGGCACGGCTACGAGGCGCCAACGCTTTGGCTCTCTGAACGACCCAGGTTTGCGCCCCAGGATATCCTTGTCATACCGGAAGTAATGCCCCAGGTCATGCAACAAACGGCCAGGTTTTCCGGCGAGCGAATCGTAATAGCCCTAAGTTGGTCTCCCACCTATTGGAACCTGCCGCAGGGGCAAACATGGTCCAGTTTCGGCATTCACCGTGTCATAACCAAGTCGCCCCTCATCCAGCAATACCTGCGATGGAGCATGGGAATCGAGGCCACGCTGATCAACGAATATGTAACTCCTGAACGCTACTACGATGCGGCGGAAGCGAAAAGACCCAAAATCTGTTACCTGACCCGCAAAGAGCGTTCCGCGACCTGGCTGCATCAAGTCCTACACGCCAAAGGCGAGCCTTTCACCGGCTTCGAGTGGATGCCGCTGCGCGAGTTGAGCGAGGACGAATACGCCCGCCATTTGCGCGAAGCAACCGTCTACGTAACAACCAACATGCAGGAAGGCATGAACACTTCCGTCCTGGAGGCGATGGCCTGCGGCTGTCTGGTCGTGGGCTACAGCGGTGTCGGCGGCGGCGTCTATATGGAGCCAGAAGGCCCCTCACAAAACTGTATCCTCGTGGAAAACGGCAACGTGCCCGCGCTCGGCCTTAAGCTGGAAAGCGTTCTTCGTGATCTGGCCGCCGAACCGGAAGCCCATAGTCACGTCACCCGCAACGGGCTTGCAACGGCACGCGCCTACCAGAACCCGACAGACGAAGCCGAAAGCCTGCAGTCGGTTTTCGCCCCTCTATTTCCATGAAGAGCTAGCCGACCTCTTCCACTTCCTCGCCCAGTGGCAGTTTCTCGATCGCATCTCCAACGCGAATGAACCCGCCTTCCACGACGCTGGCTGTGATGCCGCCGTGACCGCGCATCGCGTTGTAGCCGCCAGGTCCAAAGTTTTCCTCCATGCGGCTGCAGGGATGGCAAGGGCCCGTGTGTTCAAGCACCACTTTTCCTATGCGAAAGCGCCGCTCCTGGAGGCTGAACAGATTGATTCCACGCACTACTATGTTGCGCCGCGCCATCGCAGGGTCGGCAGTAGCCCCGCGCAAAAAAGCGCCCACCGCGTCAAGGTGCTCTCCCTGAATCAGGGTCACTTGGCGCTTACCGCCGCCCTGGCCGTGGAAATGGTCGCCCGCAAGCCCACTGCCACTGACAGCTTCTGCCTCCTGCACAGACTGCAGGGGTCCGCGCCGTTCCTGGCGAAGACCGATCCATTCCACTGTTCCTGGCTTTGTTGGTGTGCCCAACAGTTGCGCCACATCACTTTCCGGATTGAGCGTTGTCATCTCTGGTTCTCCATCTTCATTTATGATCGCCTGAGGAGGCCGCGTACGGGCCTGACACCTGATGCGCTGCCTCGTCTGCACGTCACCCAACGGGCCCCCGGCAGACAAATGCCCCCATGCGTACGGGCGAGCGCAGTTCTCCGTACCTACGAATGACCTCTTCCGCCTGTTGACGCACCAGGATTGGTAGTTGCCGCTTTTTGTCGGGGTCGATATCTTCTTGTGCCAGCAAGTTGCGGTAGCGGCCTATTGTCTTGTAGCTCGCCACGAACGCATCGGCAGAACAGTACAGTGTCTCGTCCTCAAAGTATATCTGGTCGACATTTCCGAAACTGCTGCCCAGGATCTGTTTTCCATTCTCCATCGAAAACGGTGAGCGGGCCTCGGAAACATAGTCGATACCAAGTTTGTCAAGCGCCGCATAGTGAAACTCAAGTACGGGCACCCTGATATCGTCGCTGTTGGTTGTGGCCAGCAGCCAGCCGTCCTCTTTCAAAACGCGTGCCAGTTCCCTGACCCCTGCCAGGATATCGGCAAGATGATACAGCATATGATTGGCCATAACGCCGTCAAAATATTGGGCCGGGAAGGGCAGTGTTTGTATATCGGAGGTCACGAACTTGGGATGATGTTGCCATCGTTGCGCCTCCTCTGCGGCCGATTGCAGCATGCCCAGCGAACTGTCGCTACAGATGACATTGGACGATGCCAGCCCGAACCGTTCGATGAGCGGCCACGTGAATCTGCCCCACCCGCAGCCGGCGTCCAACACGGTCGCGTTGGCATGTAGAGGCACCCGATCGAGCGCCCAGGTTTCCAGCCGGCGCCCGGACAACATGTTCGTACCCAAGTGCTTTGCCTTGAGCTGGGCCCCCCTGCCGTAATAAGGAAACACTGCAGACGCCGCGCGGCGAACCGCCACCGCTTGTTCCTCCATGTTGGTTGCGATAGAGTCAGCACTCATTTTAAGCACGCAAAACAGCCAAAATCGCCAAAACGCGCTGTGGCAAAGCCTTTCAGTCGCGAAGTCACACCTCTATGCTCGGTCAACTGGCCGCTGTCCTGTGAATATCCCGCCGCGAGCAGCATCTCCTCGTGCTGGGCAGCGCTGTAGCGGCTGGAATGGGGGTTTTCGTCATCCAGTAGCAGGTCGCCGTAGGCCAGCAGGCCGCCAGGGCGCATCAGTTCTCGCGCCCGCTTCAGAACTTTCGTCTGCTGCGAAAGCTCTCCCAAATCGTGCAACGCCTGCATGGAGACCACCGCGTCCACATCTCCGAACCAGCCATTTCGAAGGAACACTGCTGTCCAATCGTCGTTGACCAGATCAACGCAGTGGAACTCGATCTCGCTCTCCTTGTCCGGTTGGCGCTTATCGCCGGCGAGGCGGCGCCGGGCATGATCAAGTAGGTGGGGCGAAAGATCGAAGCCGCGATAGAGGGCGCCCGGCAACTGCTGGTGTAGGGCTTCTGCCAGATAGCCGGCGCCGCAGGCCAGCTCAACCACCCGTGGCGAGTTCGCCGAACTGGCGCTGATCTGGGCGACTATCCAGGCCGCCACCTGCTTCCTCTCGGGCCGTTCTCGATTGAGGCGCGCCTCCCATTGGCGCGCGTCGGAGTCGGTACGTACCTCTGCTGATCGAATCATCCGTTTTCTCTGTCTGTGTTCTCGCTGCGACCCATTCTCCAATCTCCCCGTGCGCACGCCTCGCTTCCGGCACCCATGGATAGAATGCGTGGAAGGCGTGCCAGAGGCCTTTCCAGACTTTAAGCGTCACATTGACGCCGGCCGCTCTCGCCCTGTCCGCCAGGCGCGTGGAATCGTCCAGCAGGATTTCGTCATTGCCAACGTGAATCAACAGCGGCGGCAGTCCGTTCAGATCGCCATACAGCGGAGAAACCAGTGGATGATCGGTCGCAGTATCGCCGCGATAGCGATCCGCCACTATCTCAATGCCCGCGGGGCGTAGCCAGGGATCCTGTCTGGCGCGCGTGCGCAGGCTTTCCCCCGTCCCCAGCAAATCGGTCCATGGAGACAGTAGAACCGCGCCCGCCGGCATCGGCATCCCTTCATCCCGCAGTGTCTGCAAAAGCGCCAGGGTGAGACCCCCTCCCGAAGATTCGCCACCTACAACAACTCGGTCTGGCGAATACCCCTGTGCCAGCAAGAACCTGTAAGCTGCACGGGCGTCCAGCAGGCCGGCCGGAAAAGGGTTCTCTGGAGCCAGGCGGTATTCAGGCAGCAATGTACGGCTGCAGGATTCCCTGGCGATATGGGACACGAAGCCGCGATGGGACTGGCAGGAGCCGATAAAATAGCCGCCGCCGTGCAGATAGAGAAATGCGCTGTCTGAACGGTTATCTCGCACGTCGATCCATTCGGCTGGTACGCCGTAGGCGTTTACACGCGCCGCCACCATCCCCTTGGCCATAGGGAGGTTACCGCCCCGGCGGTCCATTGTTTCACGCTGGTCTGGAATGGGACGGTCGAGGGGAAGGCGGCTATTGCGCTGGCGAAAATAGAATTTAAAGAGTTGGCTGCGAATGTTAGGCATGGTGAGGTCCGGCTGATCTTTTTGCGTGGTTTTTCATAGAGAGTACCACGAAAATTCGCCTTGCAAAAGCTGCCCCGTTGCGGTAGCGTACATCGAACCCAAATTATGGAAGGGAGGCATCGACGATGCAATACAGAGGACTAGGTAGATGGAGCGACATCCAGGTTTCGCCGATTGCGTTGGGTTGCTGGCCGTTCGCCGGCGGCGAGTTTTGGGGCGACCAGGAGGACGCCGAATCGATCGCTGCGGTCCACGCTGCCCTGGACGAAGGCATCAACTTCTTTGACACAGCGGAGAGTTATGGCCGTTCAGAAGAGGTATTGGGCCGCGGCCTTAAGGGCCGGCGGCATCAAGCGATTGTTGCCACCAAGGTAACCACAAGCAATCTGGCGGCGGATGACGTGGTCAGCGCATGCGAACGAAGTCTGCGCGCCTTACAGACCGACTATATCGACCTGTACCAGATTCACTGGCCCAATTGGGACGTGCCCTTTGCCGAGACGGTTGGCGTGCTGGATTCTTTGCAGACGGATGGCAAGATTCGGGCCTACGGTGTCTGCAACTTTGCCGAAGAAGATTTGTCTGAGATGATCGCTGCGGGCCAGTGCGTAACGAATCAGATGCCGTACAGCCTGGTATGTCGAGGCATCGAGAGGGCGGTGCTTCCATTGTGCCGCGAGAACGGCATCGGGGTCATCTGCTATAGTCCGCTTGCGCAGGGTGTCCTTACCGGTCGTTACGCCAATGCAAACGAGGTACCCGATGGTCTTGCTCGCACCCGACACTATTCGAAGAATAGGCCATTCTCAGAGCACGGCGAACCCGGCCTCGAGGACGAGCTTTTCGCTGCTGTGTCCAATATCCGTAGTATCGCGGCCGACTTGGGAGAACCAATGGCTGCAGTTGCTCTGGCCTGGTTACGCCAACAGGCAGGCATAACCTCCTTGCTGGTTGGCGTCCGTAACGCCGAAGAAGTGCGCCGAAACCTGCCTTCCCTTGAACTGACGCTCACTGAAGACGTTTTGAAGCAGCTGTCCGATGTGACTGAGCCAGTCAAAGAAGCCCTGGGTGAAAACCTTGACATGTGGTACGCCCCGTCGCGCATGAGGTGAGGCTGGAGGCATCTATTTTTGTGGCTCCCGCACCATCACGTTGTGCGGCCATACGATCTCGCGGCGTGCGGGCGTAAGCCGGGCCAGCAGTTCTGGCGATGGCCTGTAGCCGAAACGGAAAATGCCCCAGGACGGTCCGTAGCGATAGACGACGACCCGGCGGTCCCCGGGGACGGAGCGGCGGGCGGAGCCGTGGCAGATCGTATCCACAAAAATGAGCGCGTCGCCCGCCTCCATGTATATCTCTTCTGCGCCGATAACAGCGTCGGCCGACCCGCCGAGTCCGATGCTATGCGCTTCGTATTCCGGGGGCGGAAAGTTGGACTTGTGGCTGCCAGGGATCACCATGGTCCCGCCATCGCCCGGGCCGATGTCGGTGAGCGCCACCAGCACATTGATCTGGCCGTTCATAAAGTTCCCGTTGTGATACCGGAACTGGTTGCGCTTACTGCCGTGATGGCCGCCCGAATGAATGCCGATTGCCTCGCCAGGTCCGCGCAGGTTGGCAAAGTTCTCGTCAATGAAGAGGGGTCCGTGGTGAAAATCGAAGGTGCCTTCGCCGCCGACAAAGAATTTGACCTTCTCGATCCAGGAAGGATGATCGATCAGATTTTCGAATCCGGGGCCGGCTTCATAGGTCTGTTGCAGATTGAGGCCATCGGCCTTTCCGTATTGGTGGCCGTGAATGTGTCCGGCCCATTGGCCAACAGACAGGGGCAGGACGGCGTCGATCTCGGTGTTGCAAGCGGCGACCTCCTTGGCAGCGAGGGCGTCTTTCACCAGCAGATATCCCCGCAGATCGAACAAGAAGATATCGATTTCGGTCGGTTTCTGGACTTCGGCGCTCATCGTTTCTCCTGTTGAGAGTTCTGTTCATTTTGGCCGTATGTAGTGGTAAGCTACAATGCTGCGCAAATTGCATCGCGGCAAGTTAGAATGCAACTACCTGCTTGCGTCGCAGTTCGGACCATTATACAACAGCGAAGTCGGACAGGACACCAGGAGACAGATCGACTTAAAAATCATGGCTCTCTCACCCGATCATCTCGTTTACGCCGCGCCCGACCTGGAAGTAGCAATCGACATCCTTTCGGAGCGTCTTGGCGTGCGCCCTTCTTCCGGGGGAAAGCATCCGAATGGTACCCACAATGCGCTGCTGGCATTGAGCAACTCGTGCTATCTGGAGATTATTGCGCCGGACCCAACCCAGAACCCCCAGGATAGCGAGCAGCCACTGGCATTCGGACTGGATCGGCTGCAGGTCCCAAGGTTGGTGACATGGGCGGTGCTGGCTCCTTCTCTGGAAGAGGTGGCGCGCGCGTCGCAGGCTGCAGGCTACGATCCCGGTGTGGTAATTGAAGGCGGTCGTGTACGACCTGACGGCGTGGGACTGAGTTGGCGCACGACAAAACGACCCGAAACGCAAGAAGGTTGGCCGCCGCCCGGGGACGGTCTGGTGCCGTTCTTGATCGAATGGGGAGAGGGAACGCCGCACCCGTCGTCCACTTCGGCGCAGGGGGTCCGCCTGCTCGAACTGTCTCTTTTCCATCCGCGACCCGCCGAAGTGCAGCCGATGCTTTCGGCGTTGCACATCGACATTCTGGTAACGGCGGCACCCTCTCCGGCAATGCGGGCGCGGCTGGAGACGCCACTCGGAATCGTTACGCTGGAATGACATTGGTTGGTGGGTCCATATCTGAATAACTGTCGGCCCTTATGCAGCTTCAACGACGGAAGAGGGTGCCAGGCTGATCCCTCACGGCGCGCAGCGCAGGCCGAGCCCATCGCGATGCGGTATGGCCCGGGCTGTTCGGCGCCGGCATCGGCATCCGAAGAATCAGCAGATTGGCACAAGTCGCAGGTTGATCCTTTGTGCAGATCTGTGGTACACTGTTGTGAATGGACGGGATATACTGTAGCAGTTCCATATTCCGTCCTTACTTGGCACGCCTAACTGGCATCAGGAGGATGACCATGGCAGACACAAATCACCTTTCCGGTTCATCTGAGAAGCTCTCAGACAACCTGAACGGGCATGTGCCGTACCCGGGTATCCCAACGACGACAGACGGAGCCGGTTCCGTAGTTTGGGCCGAGACACACATAACGCAGGCCGCCTGCGCCTATCCCATCACATCTTCAACAATGATGAGTGACGGGTATGGAGCAGCCGTGTCCAATGGCGCCCGCAATCTATGGGGTGATGAACTAATGTTCCTGGAACCGGAATCCGAACATAGCGCCGCCGCCGCCTGTGAAGGATTCGCGGTGGCCGGCGGTCGCGTCAGCAACTACACCTCCGGCCAGGGTCTCATCCTGATGCACGAAGTACTGTACACGATTTCGGGCAAGCGCCTGCCGGTCGTGTTTCACATCGGCTCCCGCGCCCTGACAAGTCACAGCTTGAATGTCCACGCCGGTCACGACGATATCATGTCCGTTTCCGATTCCGGCTGGGGCATCGTGTTCGGACGTACTGCCCAGGAGTCGGGTGACCTGGCACTGATCTCCCGCCGCGCGGCCGAAGACAGCCGCACGCCTTTTTTCAACGTCCAGGACGGATTTCTTACTACGCACACAGTCGAAGATGTCCTGCTTTGTGAACCGCAGATGATGAAGGAGTTTATCGGCCGCCCCGAAGACAAACTGGTCAATCTGTTCAACCCGTACAATCCGGTAATGACCGGTGTTGTGCAGAACCAGGACAGCTATATGAAAGGCAAAATTGCGCAGCGCGAATACTATTCAAAGGTAGGCGACGCGCTGCAAAACGCGATGGACGAGTTTCACCGCCTGACGGGGCGCCGCTACCAGATGCTCGACACCTACCGCATGGAAGACGCCGACTATGCCATTGTCGGCATGGGCTGCATGATTGAAACAGCCAAGGCGACTGTCGATTACATTCGCCGCAATAAAGGGATCAAAATTGGTGTCGTGCATATCACCTGTTATCGGCCCTTCCCCAGCCGGGAGATCGTGGAGGCGTTGAAGCACTTGCGAGGGTTTACCGTACTGGAGCGGATGGACGACCCGATTGCGCCGAACAACCCGGTTACCAATGACATCAAGGCCGCTTTTGCCGACGCCTATACCGGCAGCCCCGGCTTCACAGCCATTGACGACATCCCGACGATCTATAGCGGCTCCGCCGGGCTGGGCAGCCGCGATGTACGGCCGGGCCACTTTATCTCTATCGCCCGCAACATGGTAGAGGAAGGCCCCCGCTTCTTTGTCGTCGGCATCAAGCATGACCTCGCCTTGCCAATAGACGACGACCCGGATGTCCGGCCACAGGGCGCGTTTTCAATGCGCGGCCACTCGGTCGGCGGCTACGGGTCAGTTACCACTAACAAGGTTATCGCCACCATCGCCGGCGACATATTTGGCAAAAAGGTTCAAGCCTATCCCAAATACGGTTCGGAGAAGAAGGGCCTGCCCACAACCTACTATCTGACGGTGGCAAACGAGCCTATCCTGTCCCATTGCGAACTCAACAACGTCGATTTCGTGCCAATGAACGACATAAACGCCTTCTTTACAAGCAATCCTTTGGCTGGACTACAGCAAGGAGGCACGCTCTTCGTCCAGACGAACAAGTCAACGCCGGAAGCGGTGTGGTCCAATGTGCCGCCCAAAGCCAAAGATCTGATCCGCGAAAAGAGTCTGCGAGTCGTGTCAGCGGACGGCGCAAAGATCTCCCGCGAAGAGGCGCCGGTTGCCGACCTTGAAGTGCGTATGCAGGGTATCGTGCTGCTGGGTATCTTCCTGCGGGTGACGCCCTTTGCAGCCGACGCAAATTTGAATGATGAGGATGTAATGGAACGCTCTGAACAGGCACTGCGCAAGTACTTTGGCAAGCGCGGCGAAGCAGTGATACAGGCAAATATGCGCTGTGTAAGACGCGGCTACGAAGAGGCCTTCGAGATTCCGCCAGAGATTATCGCGCAAGACATTACCTCGCCCGTACTCGTGCCGGGCGCAGAGATTACACTGTTTTCTTAATCGATTCCCGGTAGCAGCGTCACCGGTACTCTATCTACCCGAAAGGCGGCAACTCCTATGGGTGTTACAGTCAATACGTTCGATATCCGCAATTTGACCCGGACGGCGAACGGTCACGATACAGGCGATCATGCCGACGAAAACACCGACTCTGCCGTAAACGGTTCCAACGGCCATAGTAACGGTTTCGATTCGATGGTCGTAGATGCCCACGACTTTTTTGAAAGGGTAGTTCAGGAGTACAACGAGGGGCCGGGGCCGGAGTCGCTCGATGCGGACCCAGGCTTGGCTCGCTCTATTATCCCTGCGGGCACCGGCGCCTATCGCGACTTCAGTTACATTGCGCCGGAAATCCCCGAATATATTCAGGAGAACTGCACCGGCTGCATGAGCTGTGTCACCCAGTGCCCGGATACTGCTATCCTGGGCAAAGTCGTGACCGATGACGTGCTTGGCGAGGCGTTAGACGACATTGAAAACGAGGCCGAACGCAATTTCATGTCACTGCAGTTCGCAGAGACCAATAAGTTCTACAAGGTTCCGGCGAAACGAAAGAAGACACCCGGAAAATTCGGCATCTTTATTGATCCGACCAAGTGCAAGGGTTGCGCCGAATGCGTCGAGGCCTGCGACGACCTCGGTTACCATGCGCTGAAGATGATTGAGAAAGAAGATACAACAGTTCCCATCTACCAGAAGAGCATCGACTTCTTCCGCAAGCTGCCTCCAACACCGGAAGAGTTCATCAACGAGCGCGTCGCCGTCGACATGATGCTGGCGGAGCAGAGTATGCTCTATGTGGGCGGGGCCGGCTCCTGTGCCGGTTGCGGCGAAGCCACGGCCATCCGCATGTGGCTAGCTGCACTGGGCTACAAGTACGGATCCGAAAACATCGGCATCGCCGCCAGCACCGGCTGCAATACAGTCTACGGAAGCACCTATCCCTACAACCCTTACATCGTCCCCTGGAGCAACTCGCTCTTTGAAGACGGTCCTACTTTCGCCATGGGCCTTCGCATGCGCTGGGACCAGCTCGGTTGGCAGGATAAGCAGTTGTGGGTCATGGGCGGCGACGGCGCCATGCTCGATATCGGCTTTCAGGCGCTTAGCCGGATGTTGGCCAGCGGCTTTAATATCAAAGTGCTCGTGCTGGATACGCAGGTCTATTCGAACACCGGCGGTCAGACCAGCACAGCCTCCTTCACCGGGCAGGACTCAAAGATGTCCCCCCACGGCAAAGTCCATGCCGGCAAACAAGAGATGCGCAAAGAGCTGGGCCGCATCGCGATGATGCATCCCAACACATACGTCGCCCAGACGGTACAGTCCGTCCCCAATCATTTCTACAAGTCGATTCTGGAGGCAGCCGAATTTCAAGGGCCGGCGATCGTCAATGTGTTCACCACCTGCCAGCCGGAGCATGGCGTTGCCGACAACATGGCCCGCCATCAGGCAAAACTGGCAGTAGACAGCCGCGCGTTCCCAATGTTCGTCTATGACCCACGCAAGGGCGAGACCATCCGCGAGCGCCTGAGTCTCCAGGGCAATCCTGCAGTCAAGGAAGACTGGTACACTATCAAGAAAACCGGCGAAACCATCGATTTCATTACTTTCGCCCGTTCTGAAGGCCGTTTCAACAAGCAGTTCGACAAAGAAGGCAACCCGTCGGAAGTACTGATGATGGCCCAGGCCGACCGGCTTGCAAACTGGCATCTGATGCAGGAAATGGCTGGCATACGCTAGACGATGGCGGCCCAAACGTTGGCGGCGTACTTCAGTTTTCGAAGAAGGACATAAAGATCAACAAATAGTCTCAATGCCGAGAATCGCGTTTCCAGATAAAGAACGCTATGTAACGGGGTGCGGCAACGCACTCCGTTTGTTTTTGCAGTGACTGCTACATGTCTGCTCCACCGTCAGTTGGGAAGAGAGCCTGGACAGGTCTGTAAAAACAGGGATGAATCAGAATGCAGCTGGCCGACAAAGCGACCGATGCGATAGAAACTGAAGATGGCGGCGCGCAGTTCCCTGCCACCGACGAGACCGAAACAGGAAGTCGCACTATTTCGATCTCGATCACAACCGATGCTTTGCCTTCAATGTCGGCTACGGACCTCGACGTGCAGGCCCTACCGACCGAGCTACTGCTGGAGATGTACCAGAAAGCGCTGACGATCCGGCTGATGGAGGAGGCGCTGCTGGCAGAGGCGGAAGAGGGACATATCGGGGGAGCCATGCACACAGCCATAGGCCACGAGGCCAATGCCATCGGCGCGGCCTACGCCTTGCGTCCGGGCGACTACATAACGTGTACCTATCGCGGCCACCATCATGGCTTGGCTTGGGGCATGGATCCGGGGCGGGCGATTGCCGAGGTCATGGGGCGCAGCGACGGTTTCGCCAAAGGCAAGGGAGGTTCGATGCACTTCGTTTCTCCGGAGAACGGCATGATGGGAGCGAATGGCATCGTCGGTGCACAGGTGCCCCACGCCGCCGGACTGGCCCTGGCAAGCTACCTTCGGGGCGAGGATCGCGTAGCGATCACCTTTTTCGGTGACGGCGCGCTGTTCCAGGGAGTTATGCACGAGACCTTCAACATCGCTTCCAAGTGGAAACTGCCGCTTATTTTTTACTGTGAGAACAACCGCTATTCCGAGATGACGCCGATCTGGCGCACATCTTCGATTGAAGATATCCACCTGTTTCCCCGATCCTACGGCATGGCCTCCATGCAAATCGACGGCAACGATGTGGAGGTCGTCCACGCTGCGGTCAGTCAGGCGGCCGAGCGCGCCAGGTCAGGTTCTGGACCTACTTTCATCGAGGGTATCACCTACCGCCTTGCCGGACATATGGCAGGCGATCTGGAGACCTATCGCCCGCAGGAGGAAGTCGAGAAGCAGCAAGCCTATGAACCGCTGACGGTCCTGCGGCAAAAGCTCCTTGCAAGGGGCATTGACGAAGCCCGGATTGCTGCAATCCAGGAGGAGGTCGACGAAGCAATGGACGCGGCGGTTGCCTTTGCAGAAAACAGCCCCTGGCCAGACACGGCGGAAACCTACCGGGACGTGTTTGTTGAGGCGATGAGTAGATGAGGGCCTGACAAACTTTCCAAAAATGTTCAATTCCAAGATGCTTTCGTGGATGTTGAACTGTTGTTGAACGGCAAGGCCGCTTTTGGCAGAGGAAGCAATAATGCCTAGGTATGAAGATCGTGTTGATACTTCCAGTTTTTCTTTGTTCAAGAAACTCAAAACTTCAACAGCAGAAGAGCAGATTGACAACGCGCTAGCAGCGATTGATCTTCTTGGAGACGAGGCAGGCCAGCACTTTGAGGAAGACTCCGTACCTATTGAACGTTGGCAGAGAGGATGTAATGAGCTATCGATGTCCGTCAATAAGTTTCTGGCGAGGAGCCGAGTTTTCAAGGTAGAAGCAATAAATATTTTAGAAGAATTCATTGACAGTTTTGAGCATACTGAGAATAGATTCCATCAGATTCTATACATCGATTCTATTGACGAAGCTGAACGTGTAAAAATAATCGAACAGACTTGGAATTGGTTCAGTGTCATTCTCAGATATGCAATTTATGCGCTGGTTCTGGAGTCCCGCAGCAGCCCGTCAAGACTGCGCCAGACGTAGCATGAACACGAGGAGGTCACGAATGGGTAAACACCGAATTGAAAACGTAACCGAGGCGCTGAACGGGAGCGGACTGATCGAATTGATGTACCCGCAATATCAAACGCTGCTTAGATGTATTGCTGAGATGGCAGATGAATGCGGCAGTAGAGAATTTTCGGCAACCCACAATCAGATCGCCAAGAGGTCGGGCGGCTCCGTTCACGAAACCATGACGCCGGAGATCGTTGCAGAATTTGTCTTCGACTTTATCAGACTGGGCATCGTGGAGGTGGTTTCGGCGACCGGCCCTGTATCTTATCAAAGGGAAATCGGAAAAAGCATGTGGAGACGGAAGTCGAAAGACGAGCGAACAACCTATCGTTTCGGCAGCTATGAACGTTTTGTAGAAATGGCCGAGGAGATTAGGCAAATGCAAGACAAGGATGATGCGCCTTCGTTACCGTCTGTTGTTTCCAAGAGTGGTCCGATGAGAACAATACAGTAAGTCCAGAAAGTAATTTTGATTGCAACGAATAGCTGAGGCCACAGATTATCTATGCGAAGAACCACCTACATTCAGGCCATTAACGAGGCGCTGCGAGAAGAAATGCAGCGCGACGAGAATGTCTTCCTCATCGGCGAGGACATTGGCCACTATGGCGGGCTTTTCCGCGTAACTCGCAATCTTCTCGACGAATTCGGCGAGAAGCGTGTACTGGACACGCCCATAAGCGAGCAGGCATTCATGGGCATGGCCCTCGGCGCGGCCACGGTCGGGATGCGCCCGATCGTCGAACTGATGTACATGGACTTCACGCTGGTGGCCGCCGACCAGATCTTCAATCAAATAGCTAAGTACGGTTACATGACCGGCGGCATTCTGAACGTCCCACTTGTGATTCGGGGGCAGCAGGGCGGAGGCAAACGCTACGGCTCCCAGCACAGCCAGTCGCTGGACAGTTTGTATGCCCACTTTCCCGGCATCAGAGTTGTGGCCCCGGCAACACCATACGATGCCAAGGGCCTGCTCAAAACAGCAATCCGCGACGACAATCCAGTCGCTTTTCTTGAACACAAGATGCTTTACTTTACGCGTGGCGAGGCGCCGCCGCCGGAAGAAGAGTACCTGATTCCCATTGGCAAGGCGGAAGTTAAGCGCCAGGGAACCGACCTGACTATTGCAACCTTCAGTTTCAGCCTGTTGCAGGCCCTGGAAGCCGCGGCTACTCTTCAGGAAGAACATGGCATCGAATGCGAAGTTGTCGACCTGCGCACAGTCGAGCCGTTGGACACCGAAACGGTCTGGGAATCGGTAGCCAAGACCGGACGCCTGCTGGCGGTTCACGAATCCTATGCGAACTGCGGAATCGGCGCTGAACTTGTGGCCCGGGCTTACGAAGAGGTGCCCCACCTGCTGCGCGCCCCGGCCCGCCGCCTGGGAATGGCACCGGTGTCCATCCCGGTTTCACGCGTGTTGGAAGAAGAGGCCCTGCCTTGGAAGAACGAAATCATCGCCACAGTTCTGGAGATGGAGCGGGGATAAAGAGGATACCGCAATGCCTACGGATGTAACTCTGCCCGATATGGGAGAGGATGTGGAAGATGTGACCATTAGCCGCTGGCTGGTCAAGGAAGGCCAGAACGTCAGCGCTGGAGATCCGCTCCTGGAGATTGCGACGGACAAGGTGGATTCGGAGATACCGGCGCCCGTAGGAGGCACCGTTCTTTCAATTCGCTTTAGCGAAGGTGAAATCGTCGATCTGAACGCAGTCATCGCCGTAATTGGAGATGCGACAGAGGAGACTGAACCGGCTCCAGTGGATCCTGTGGCTGACAACATATTGGACCGTTCTGACCCGGCCGCCACGGAGGATGAGCCGGCTCAATCGCAATCAGACGACGCGCAGGAGAGCCTAGCCACAGCGGTTCGAGCCACACCGGTGGCCCGGCGCATGGCAGAAGAGGCAGGAATTGCACTGTCGGCCATTCACAGAGGCGACGGCGAGCAGATCACAAAGAGCGACGTGGAGGCAACTCTTAGAGGAGCGATTGGCACCGGCCGGGAAGAACCTCGAGTAGCGCACGAGGAAGAAATTGACGCGCAAAACGAATCATCGTCCCACTATGATTCGATGGTGCCCCTGGAAGTGCGCCGGCTGGCAGCAACCTATAACATCGATCTGCGGGAGGCCGCCGGTGGGCGCCCTCCTCGCGATCTGACGCGGCACGACCTGATTGAATATGCCAGGCAGCAGAAAGGTCTGTCCCACTTGACAGCCGCGGCGAGCTACCCCGCACTTTCCCAAACAGACCGCCCTCGAAAAGACGCTCGTACGGCTAAGGATTCCGCGACCAAAGCCGATCCGGCTCCCAGGGGGGAGCGCGCGGACGAAACACTGATCCCACACAGCCGGATGCGCCAGATTATCGCCAGAAATATGGTGCAGAGCGCCTTCTCAGCTCCCCATGTCACAACGGTGCACAGTGTCGACATGGGCACGGTGACCGGGCACTATCAGTCCGAAAAAGGCGAATTCGCGCAGCAAGGTGTGCGACTGACACTGACCGCCTATATTGTGGCTGCCGTCGTGGCAGGGTTGAAGGCGGCTCCTGCCGTCAATGCAGAATGGACCGAGGAGGGCCTGCTGCTCAAGCACTCTTTTCACGTCGGCATGGCCGTCGCCCTGCCCGCCGACGCCACCGGAGTGGGCGGGCTGATTGTGCCGGTGATACGCGACGCCGGCGATATGAATCTGCTTGGGATCGCACGCCAGGTAGCTGACTTGGCGGCACGCGCCAGAGAAAATAAACTTACGCCCGCCGATACCCAAGGCGGCACTTTCACGCTGACCAACTACGGCACTTCCGGGAGCCTCTTCCAGACGCCGGTAATCCTGCAACCACAGGTTGCGATTCTTGGAACGGGAGCGATAGAAAAGCGGCCGGTAGTCGTCAGCCGTGGCAAACCGTATGAAGCCAGCGTGGATGATTATCTGGCCTTCCGCCCGTTGATGGACTTGGCCCTAAGCTACGACCACCGCGTATTGGACGGGGCCAGCGCAGATGCTTTCTGTGTCGTTGTCAAACGACAACTGGAAGCCTGGAGTGACTAGACCTGGAAGGGCTGGAACGAAGAGCGGTGTGCGAGGCGCCCTGCCTGGGCGAGACTCACGATAGATTAGGGAGGGGAAGAGTTAGAATAGGGAGGGGAAGATGCGGACATTTCCACAGTTCTGTCACGTCTGGCGTTGCAAGAGTTCATGGGCCAGAGCAAGTAACAGTGAACTGCCGGCCTGTTCGCCCAACGCGTCACCAAGTGCCCCCACCGCCTCCCTGTGGTAATGTTGTACTTGCTCTTCTGACCGGCGCCTCGCGTCAATCCCCTCCAGGAGACCGAGCACTTCCGAGAGCTTTTCCTCTGAAATCCCATCGCGCCAAAAAGTCTTGAAGCTGCCGGCTACGTCAGGATGCTCCAATCCATAGAGCAGCGGCAGGCTCTTTTTGCGACGCAGGATATCATTGCCGGCCGGCTTTCCTGTAACTTTCGGATCGCCCCATATTCCCAGAATATCATCCTGAATCTGAAACGCCAGTCCAATGTTGTGCCCAAACCGGTGCAGGCATTCGGCTTGGCCTGCATCAGCCCCCCCAAAGAGCGCGCCTATTGCTATCGATCCAGCGATCAGGGCGGCGGTCTTCCCTTCAATCATACGAAGATAATCAGCGACGGCCACGTCTTCTCGCTCTTCAAAGCTCAGGTCGAGATGCTGGCCTTCCATCAGGCCGATACAGGTCTCTGTAAAACGGTTGAGAGCAACCAGTGTGAGGCCGTTCCCGCCTGAGGATGGCAAGGCATCAGCAGATGGGATTGACGCCGACCTCATTAGAGCGGCATAGGCGAGAGCGAACATCCCGTCGCCAACATTGATCGCCTGGGGCACGCCCCAGAGCGCCCACAGAGTAGGTCGGTGGCGGCGCGTCTCATCACCGTCTTCGATATCGTCGTGGACCAGAGAGAAATTGTGCAGGATTTCGACCGCAGCCGCGGCTGGAATCGCGTCGGCCGGATTCCCCCCAACCGCCTCACATGCGATCAGGCATAGCAGCGGCCGGATGCGCTTTCCTGCCGCAAGAGCGCCGGGACGGAGCGCTTCATCTGCCCAGCCCATGTGATAGTGCATCATCGCGTAATGGTTCCCCTGCATCGGGTGGCGGGTCGCCAGTACGGTCTTCATCTCCTCCTCGAGCCGTGGCAGCCACAATGAGGCGAATTCGTGCAGGGCCTTACTGCCCTGCGCCCCGGCGCCCACAGCAAGGGATTCGGATTCTCCCGCTGCGCCCGCGATCGCATCAGTAGAATTCCTTTCCTTGTCCGGGTCGGGATTGGGACGGCCTATCCCGGACATGCCGTCCCTGGGGGCAACGTGCATTCTGTCCTGCCTGTGCCCTTCCTCCCTTTCAGATGGACCGGTATGGGGAGATCGAAACGGACCGACCGCGGTGCCATCAGTCAAATCGGTCGCGCTCACCAGGACACCGGGTTGCCGCAGGGCCTCGATGTTCCGGGAGCCGCTGGCAAACATGGCAATGCGGAGTTCATCGACTAGCAGATCCATCTCCTCTAGCACCGACGCCGTCGATTCAACAGCACGTTTAAGAAACGGTGATGCCAGTCCTGCCAGGTCGGCGCCCAGGGCCGCCGCCTTGGCAACATCCTGGCCACTGCGCACGCCTCCGCTTGCAAAAACCGGCAGGTCCGGCTTGCCGGCGGCCACCCGGGCCTCCCGGACATATGCAAGACTGGTGACAGTAGGAATGCCCCACTCTCTGAACGATGCCGCCAGCCTGCGCTGGCGCTCTGTCGTCGCCCGATGCTTCTCCACTTCGCTCCAGGATGTACCGCCGGCGCCGGCGACGTCAATCGCACTGATGCCGGCATCGATCAGACTTCGCGCCACTTGCCGGCTTATTCCCCAGCCTACCTCTTTGGCGATGACAGGAACTCCTATTCGCGTACAGACCTCTTCAATTCGGGCCAGCAGCCCTCCCCAACGTGTGTCGCCTTCGGGCTGCAATACCTCTTGTAAGGGATTCAGGTGCAGAATCAATGCGTCGGCTTCCACCATTTCCACTGCGCGCCGGCTTTGATCGACCGTGTAGCCATAGTTGAGTTGCACGGCGCCCAGATTGGCAAAAAGCAGCGCGTCAGGGGCATACGTGCGCACCGAGAAGAAGGCCTCAGTCTGGCTATCTTCCAGCGCAGTGCGCTGGCTGCCAACACCCATCGCCAGGCTTCTTGCTTGCACCGCCTCTGCCAGCCGCCGGTTGAAAAGTCCTGCCTGCGCTGTACCTCCGGTCATGGAACTGACCAGAATTGGCGCGGAAAGGCGCTTTCCAAAAAGGTTGACGCTGGTATCAACAGCCGCGAGGTCGATTTCAGGCAGTGCCTGATGGATGAAATAGTAGCGCTCAAAACCCGTAGTCAGCTGCCGAAACCCGACATCCTCCTCCAGGTTTATGCGGATATGGTCGTCTTTTCGACCGGCCGTGGACAAACGAGTCCTCCCATGGACTGCTTCAAGAAAACGTGACTTCTGCTAAACGTCTCCGTACAATCCCGCCGCGCGGTCTGATCAACGTTTGCGACCGGGGAAAGGACCAATTGCCCCGCCCTTTCTTCCCCAACACGCCCCGGCAAAGACTTCAATCAGCCTGTCACTCCTGCTCTAAACATATTCAACCCATTTTCCTACAGAAGTTCGTAACTCTGATTCGATTCTAGTGTTTTATGATTTATAATGCAAGACATTAGCATTGAATTAGATTACGTTTATTGACAAAAGGGGGTTATGAATATGGCAACAACTTTCGAACAGGTTCGCGATATCATAGTGGATCAGTTAGATGTTGATCCTGATGAAGTGACCGAAAATGCCAAGTTCAAAGAAGATTTGGACGCTGACAGTTTGGACCTGGTTGAGTTGATAATGTCATTCGAAGAAGAATTTGGCGGCGAAATCAGTGACGAGCAAGCCCAGGAGATCGAAACGGTCGGCGATGTCGTAAAGCATCTTGACGCTCAAGCGGCTTGAGTAGTCCGCTGGTAAACAGCCTATTGACTGAGAGCGAGTTGTGAATGCAACTCGCTTTCTTATTGGGGATGCCTAAGCGAGGGTATGGATGTGGCCGGGCCAACTGCCCGTACCAACGAGAAAGTAACGCTGCTGATCATTGCCGGAGGGAGCAGCCGCCGCATGGGCGCCGACAAACTGTTGCTGCCGGTGCCTCCCCACGGAATACCGCTGGTCCGGCACGCAGCCGAACGACTCCTGTCCCTGACTCCAAAAGCGATCATCGTTGCCAACAACATTAACGTTTGTGAGGCTCTGCGAGATTCTGGCCCAAACGACAAACGGTGCGGGGTTGTTCCAGCTGGAGTTCCTACAGAGTTGCATTGCTTGCCGGACGATGCCCCTGGGGACGGCCCCCTGGGTGGCCTCGCGACCGGCCTGCGCCGGACCGACGGCTGGGCGCTTACCGTCGCCGGTGACATGCCCTTTATTTTGGCGGCAGCATGTCAGTATCTGATCGACCTATCAGACAGTGGCTGTGACGCAGTCGTGCCGGTTCTCGATGGACAGGCGCAGCCCCTCCATGCACTGTATCACAGACGCTGCCTGCCTGCTGTAGCATGCGCGTTAGCGTGCGGCTTGCGCCGCATGGACAGCTTCTGGCCCAATGTGCGCGTTCGCTGGATTGCGGCCGGCGCTCTGCGCCCCTTCGACCCGGAACTGCATACATTTACCAACGTCAACACCCCGGCCGAGTGGAAAAAGGCCCTTTCCCTACTTTAGCAAGGCTGACTGCCAAGTGTTAGAATGGAGGCTGTACTGCGCCGGCTCCTGATTGCGGCGGTGATGCCGCGCACGGGCTGCGCCACTTGCGCAGTCTGTCGTAGATTGAAGTAAACCCAGCTGTCGGCCGATTGTTTTCAGGGTGATGGAGGGAAGTACAGTTTCCTGACCTCCGGATCCCATAGGATTAGAGCAATTCAATATGGCAAAATATCGAAGACGCTCGGCGCAACAGAGAGCCGCTGTCCCTGGCTCGCAGGGACGCGGCGAGCCATTGGAGGAAGGCGCGGTCGTCAAGGACTGGGGGGGCCGCCTCCCCATCGCGTTGTCCTTTCCCAACAGCTATTACGTTGGCATGAGCAGCCTGGCATTTCAACTGTTGTACCGCTGGTTGAACGATGAATCTGACGTAGTCTGCGAGCGCATTTTCTGGCAAAAGGGCGCGGCCGCGGCCGGCGAGCCCCTGCTCTCGCTCGAAAGCGGGCGCCCGGCAGATGATTTCGACATCTGGGCCTTTACCATCTCCTGGGAGATGGATTACTTCAACGTGGTTGAAATGCTGCGCCAGGCCGGCATTCCACCTCTGGCGCAGGATCGTCGCGACAGCAGCCGCTGGGACGGATCTGCATGGCCCCTGATTATCGCCGGCGGGCCTGGCATCACCATGAATCCGGAGCCGATGGCCCCCTTCTTCGATGCCGTTCTTATTGGCGAGGGCGAGGAGGCGGTGCCGCAATTCCTGGACCTGTGCCGCGACGCGCTCTACCAGGATCGCGAGGCGCTCCTGCAGACACTTGATCTGCAGCCCGGTTTCTACATTCCCCATCTGCGCCCGTCGAACCGTGACCATGTCGATTTCCGCCCGGTGGAGCGGCTGTGGGTGCGCCAGTTGGCTGATTACCCGACCCACTCAGTTATCTATACGCCGGACACGGAATTCAGCGGCATGCACCTCATGGAGATTGCGCGCGGCTGCGGACGGGGCTGCCGCTTCTGTTTGGCGGGGTATGTATACCGGCCGCCGCGCGAACAGCCCCTGGACAAGCTGCTGGACTGGGCCCAAGCGGCCATGGCAAAGGGTCACAAACGCATTGGACTCGTCAGCGCCGCGGTGAGCGACCATACCCAGATCGACGAGTTGGCAACCGAACTTGCCGGCATGGGCGCGTCGATTAGCGCCAGTTCAATGCGGATGGACCCCATCAGCGTTCCGCTCATCCAGGCGATGGCCGCTGGCGGCAGCCAGACATTGACCGTCGCGCCGGAAGCGGGCAGCGAACGCCTGCGAAATGTGATCAACAAGACCCAGACCGAAGAGCAGATGATGCGAGCGGTGGGGCTGGCGGCCGAACTGAACTTTCCACAGCTCAAACTCTACTTCATGACCGGCCACCCGACCGAAACCGACGACGATATCCAGGCCCTGATCGACTTCACGCTCAAAACGCGCCAGCTTTACAAGCGGCGGCTGGCCATAAACGCAACGCCCTTCGTTCCCAAGGCCCACACGCCATTCCAATGGGAAGCGATGATGCCGGCCAAGGAGCTTAAGCGGCGCCAGCGTACCATTAACAAAGCGTTGGGTCGGCACGGCGTCGAGGTGCGGGCAGATTCCCCCGAATGGGCTGAGGTGCAAGCGGTCTTGAGCCGGGGAGATCGCGCCCTGGCCGATGTCCTTCTGGCGATTCCACCCGGGCAGCTGAATACCCGCCTCTTTTTCCGCACAATGGAAAATCTCGGGCTTGATAAGGAGCATTATCTGGGCCAGTGGAAAGCTGGAGATCCACTGCCTTGGGATATCGTACAGAGCGGCGTCAGCGAAAGCTATTTCAATTACGAACTGCGTCTGGCAACGCAGGAACGTACCGGCCTCTCGTGCCCTCCGGATAGCGCCGGCTGCCTCACTTGCCAGGCGTGTGATAGCGATTGGGCCTTCCGCTACGGCGCCAACGAAAACCGGCCTATCCCCGCTGCCAAGGGCGGGGCCTGGCGAGCGCAGGACTGGCTGCCCTGGACAAAGCTCAAGGCCCAGAAACACGACACGGGCCTGGGTAATGTCACTGTCGAACCGATCCCCCTTGACTGAATCCGGTCCTCTGGCAGGAAAACCGCTGGAGCGAAAGTGCTTGACAACGCAAACGTTGGGGATTCGGTGGTGAGAGGAAACCGATCTGAAAGATGCACCGCATTCCCTACAACAATGGCGTAGTTGCCTATTCCTTTGAAAGCTTTACCTCTCTTCCTCTCCAAGCCCATGTCAGCGCCCGCCACGGCGGCGTATCTCCCCACCCCTGGCGGAGTCTGAATTTCAGCTACAGCCGAGGAGATGAACGCGCGCGCGTTCTGGAAAATTTCGCCCGCTTTTGCGCCGCCCTGGGTCAGGATCCCTCCGAGCCAGTCCGCACTCACCAGGTCCACAGTGCAAGCGTTGCGCGGGTCGACTGGAAGGACGCCGGTTCCCGTCAAGAAAATTGCGATGCCCTCATCACCAATGCGGTTGGCTTGCCCCTCTTCCTGGTCTTCGCCGACTGCGTGCCCCTGGTTTTGTACGATCCAGTACGCCATGTACTGGGAGCCTGCCACGCCGGTTGGCGAGGTACCGTCAACGGTATCGGTACCGCCGCACTAAGGGCTATGGCAGCGGCCTACGGGACGGTCGCGGCCGACGTGCGTGTGGGCATTGGGCCCAGTATCGGGCCGGAAAGTTACCAGGTTGGCGAGGATGTGATTCAAATGGCGATCGCAAAGCTACTTGGCGGAGAAAGGTATTTCTGCAATCGTTTCGGCGAACACGCCAATCCCAGCTTCGACCTTTGGCAGGCCAATATCGACCAGTTCAACGCAGCCGGTATCACCTCTAGTCAGATCGAAGTAGCCGGAATTGACACCGCCCGCAATACCGATGAATTTTATAGCCACCGGGCCGAAAAGGGCTTATGCGGCCTTTTTGGTTTGCTGACCTGGCTGGAACCGCCGGAGAACGAGCATCGTTCGCCAGTCGAAATATGATACAATTGGGGCTTATATACAAGAGTACCAACGAGTAAATTATGATTGTTCACCGCACATACCAAACTAGAGGATATACTTCAAAAGCCGGATATGCCCGTATCCGTGAAGTCCTTGGCGTGTGCCAGCGTCTTTACAACCGTTTGCTGGCCGAACGCAAGGCAATATTCCGATTGACTGGCAAGACAATGGGTAAGTACGCGCAAATGAAGTGGCTGACAAGTCTGCGATCCAACTCACAAGAACTATCCGGTATATCCTCACAGGTGGAACGCGGTGCAATCATTCGACTTGACAGGGCCTTTCGCAACTTCATCTCTCGTGTCGATGAATACAAGACAATTGCTGCCAAGAGGAAGCAAGAGGGAAAGCCACCCCGGAAAGATGGGGAAATGCCAGGTTTCCCTCGATTCAAGCCCTGGCAAAGGTATACCTGCATTGAACTGGCGGAAGTTTCGCCAAGTATGGTGAAAGGCAACCGCATCAAGATCAAGGGGCTGCCTTTAATTCGGCTATGCCCATCACGCCCGCTGCCAGAGAGTAAACCACTGTCCATGCGACTCGTGATGCACGGGCGCAAATTGACGGTTGATCTGGTTTACCAAGAGGATGTTGTGCCTTTGTCAGAGAGTGCAGCGGTAGTCGGAATCGACATGGGTGTGAATGAACGCATGACATTCAGCACTGGTCAAACGATTTCAAGGCGAGAAGTAGATCGACGCCGTGAACGCAGACTACAAAGGGCTATCAGTCGGAAGAAGAAAGGCAGTAACAGCAGGCGTAAGGTGGTTTCTGCCTTTGCTAATGTGAAACGCAAAAACGCAGTTCGTAACCGCAACATTTGTCATCAGATAACGACGGAGATTGTGCGTAAGTATGCGTTCATTTCTGTCGAAGATTTGAACATTCGGAACATGACACGTGCCGGAGGTTCCCATAAGAGAGGTTTGAACAGAGAGATTCTGTCGCAGGGGTGGGGGATCATTCGGCAACAACTGGAATACAAGGCAGAATGGGCCGGTAGACAGTTGGTCAAAGTAAATCCATCCTATACATCGCGAATCTGCTCTGAGTGTGGCTTTGTGAACGACAAAGCACAAGAATATCGAACTTTCAACTGTTCAGAGTGTGGCCACGTTGCTGATCGGGACGTGAATGCCGCACTGAACATTTTGAAACGCGGCTGGGAATCTGTCGCGGGTAGCGTAACCGATGGGTTGCCGTCGGTGCTGCCAGAAACATATGTCAAGTGGTACTATGGTATATAATTCCCATACAATTGTATCGGACGCGGACTGTCGTGGTCTGATGTCGAAAACCGTCCTTAATGCAGAGCAGTTCCGCAAATGAAGCAGGCAACGTCGCTGACCAGCGGCCTTATGCTGTATCCCCGGGAACGAGGGGCGGAACCGCTCTGCCGTTTGTCAATACGGGCTAATACTGCATGTCGGAAAGCGAAAACCGATTTGAAGAGTTGCTGCGCCGGCTCGGTTTGGATGCCCTGCCGACCTACCAGCAGATTATCGAATCGATGGACCCGTTGTCGTGGACATTGATACTGCTCCTGACCGGCGCGGTGATACTTGGCGTTTTTTTCACGCTGAACACACGCTACCGCTTTCACGCCTTCCAGGAGGCGGAAGCAACACCCGAAACTCTGCTGGCAAGACTGAAGCAGGATCCAACATACTTGACGCCGCCGTCCATTATCAGCCGGCTTGGCGCGGAGACAACTCTGCGGCTCCTGGAATACGGCGACCAGATCACAGCGGCGCAGTGGCGATCCATGTGGAGTCGAGTCCGGGAGGAGCTCTTGGGGCTGCTCTCCGCCCAACACGCGTTCGGCCCTATTTTCGCCCTGGCACATTATTACCAGAGTACCGATACCGCAGAGCCGGACAGTATGCGTATCCGCCGGACCGCGTTGATCCACAAGCTCGGCCAGCGCCGGCAACTCGAACCGGGTGCAGATGGCATGTTGTCCCAACTGCGTCTGGTTCGCCATCCCGCCGAGCAACTAGGCGAATTGGGCTTCGACGGGCCAACCATCTGGCTGGAAAACGCCGACGATTCCATGCTAGTTGAAGGCCCAATCATCCAGATGGATAGCGTGCGGTTCGAAACAGTAGATCGAGCGAGCGTTAGCCTGCTCATCCAGAGGACCCCTACTGTCGGGGGAAACTTTACAATGACGATGGAGAAACGAAATGACATGTGGGTCGTGGTCGACGAGCGGATCAACTGGGGACCGTAGAATTCATTCGCTCAGTCCTGCAGACAAGGGGTTTCACAGGCACCCTCCATCTTCGACCAGCAAGCGACAAGGACTGCCCACAGCGAGTTGCCGCTTCAACTACTCGTGCGGAATTCGAGGAACCGGCGATTCGAGTGACTGCATCTTATGAACGAACTATCGTTGACACTCGCTGAGGCCTTGGGCTTCATGAACGCCCTTGTCTCGTCGGTGGTTGTGATTCTGGCCTTCTCACTTCTGGCCTACACGTTAACATATAACTTTCGCAATCCTGTGGCGCGGCGCTTCGCCTTCCTGCTTGCCCTGGTCATGATTACTTACGCGTCGGAGGTCGCCCTGACGCGGGCGATCAGCCCCGACTCGGCAACCAAATGGCTGCACTTCCAGTGGTTGGGGATTGCGCTCCTGCCCGGGGCCTACTATACCTTCTCCTATTCCATTCTGCGGACGACGAACTATCATACCGACCGCCGCCGGCTACTCAACAATGCCATCGGCGTTCTCTCGGTCGTCAGCGCGCTTCTTGCCCTGTTTTCCTCCCTACTGGTTGACTACGTCGAGTTTGACCCGCTCCTCAGCTATCTGCATCCGGGCATACTTTTCTGGCCCTTTGCCGCCCTCTTCGCCGGCGTTGTCATACTCTCTCACTTCAACATTTGGAAGGCGCGCCAGCGCTGCCTGACCGCCGAAAGCCGCAAGCGAATGACCTATCTCTTGTTGGCTTCGGCCGCCCCCGGCATCGGTACATTTCCCTACCTGATCGCCCTGGGCAAGTCGTCGGTTGGCCTGATTTCGCCGGAGTGGATTTTTGGTCTGGCAATCGTGGGCAACGGCGCCATCGGCACCATGCTGATCTTTCTAAGCTATACCGTAGCCTTTTTCGGGGTCTATACTCCGGACAGAGTTGTGCGTTACCGGTTGATTCGCTACTTCGCACGCGGGCCGATGGTGGCCATTCTCGTCATCCTGGCAGTTCAGACGATCCCAACTGTGGAGCATATACTTGGCCTGCCGCGCAATATCGTCCTATTCAGCGTCATTACCGGTGTCATCATTGCCGCACAGGTAATTCTCAGCATTTCCAAAGAATTAACCGACCGGTTGGTCTACGGGGAGGATCGTGAAGAGATTGCCTGGCTGCGTGAACTGGACAGGCGCCTGCTTACCACGACCGACCTGCGCCAGTTTCTCGAAAACCATCTGACGGTGCTATGCGAAATACTGCGCGTTCCTTCAGGCTTCGTGGCAGCCGTCATAGGCACAGATCTGATCCTCGAGGCGACGGTTGGACCGGAGGGAACTCGGCAAGAGATCTTGGACGACAAAGATTGGAGCGATGCCCTGAATGAGGCGCTTAGCCGTGTTCGCAAGAACGGCTCGCCCAGCATTGCCGGGCCCGCAAAAAGGGTCGATGATAGATCTTCTCCTTCTGTTAACGGCGAAGAAGCGCCCCATCACCTTCCGGCTTCGCAACCGGCCGAATTCGGAGGATATTGGCTCTGGCCCGTGCTCGAACCAGCAAGCGAACGGAAAGGGGCGATTATTGTGGGCATGCTGGGCGTGCGCGCCCGCACTGATGCGCCGGATATCAGCGCAGATGAACTTTCTTTGTTGTCGCAACAGATCGAGAGTGTCGCCCTAGCCCTGCAGGATCGCACAATGCAGATGCAAATCATGGTCGCGTTGCGTCGTATCATCCCCGGCATCGACCGCATCCAGCAGATTCGCGGGATTGTGCCCTACGTGTCGGAAAATACTGAGGTGCCTGCGTCCGAACTGCTGGAACCGAGCCCGATTCACAATCCGGAATTTGAAAGCTGGGTAAAGGAAGCGCTCAGTCACTATTGGGGCGGCCCCAAGCTGACACGTAGTCCGCTAATGCAATTGCGGGTGGTTGATCGCGTCATTGAAGAAGCAGATGGCAATCCCGGTAAAGCCCTGCGGCTCGTGCTGGGCCGCGCCATCCAGAATCTGCGCCCAGGTGGTAAGCAGGACCTGAGCACACCCGAATGGCTGCTCTACAACATCCTGGAAATGCGCTTCATTCAGGGTCGCAAAATTCGAGATATCGCCGTCCGACTGGCCATCAGCGAGAGCGACCTGTATCGCAAGCAGCGGGTCGCAATCGGCCAAGTGGCGCAGGTATTGACGGAAATGGAGCAGGGCGACTGGGACGCCTTGCTCAAAATGCAGGAAGAAGACTCAGCGCCGATCGAGGAGCAGGTAAGATAATGCGGGCGAGATACCCGCGACCAAATGGTGCCTCCGGCGCGGGTGATCTTGAGGACAGGGCCCATGGCTGCCACGCGGCGTAGGCGGCGAAAATATCAGAACACCGGCCCCGTGGCTGGTTTGCAGGCGAACCTTCAGCAACTCTTTGCCAGATTTGGCAATGAGGTATTGGGATTTGCCGTGTTTCTGTTCGGCGGCTACCTCGGCTTCACCCTTTTCGTATCCGGCCTGGAGTCTTGGACCCTTTTGCTTGCCGGCAGGATGGCCTGGCCGCTTGTGTTCAGCCTGCTGATAACGGGGGCCGTACTGCTGCTGGGTCGCCAGGCCGGCTACTGGCACCCTGAGGCGCTTGTCGGTGCGGAACTCCTGTTGTTGTCATTAGCCTCTCTGGAGCATATCAGCAATCACAAGGTTGCCGAGTGGGATATTCCGGCAGCAGGCCAGGGCGCCGGCCTGATGGGTTGGGGCGCAGGCAACCTGTTCATCAGCCTGTTTGGACAGCTGCCAGCCGCCCTGTCCGCCGTTTTGTTGGCTCTGTTGAGTATCTACCTGCTGTTCCGCCATACCCCACTGATATACCTGTTCGGCTATATCGGCCAGCTGCGCCACTCGATGGCGGAATCGTGGCCCGACCATTCACAGCCGCCCGCTCTCGAACCCGACGCATCTCCACCTCCGCTGGAAGCGGAACCGGAGCAATTTCCACTCGAACATGAAGACGTCTACGAGTCGCAGTCCTCTGCCAACGTCGATGATCCACCCCCCCCGAATGCGTTTCCACCGGAAACTTCGGACCTGAATGAGGCGGGCCGTCCCATCCAGGCCGAACTGCCGATTCCGGCAACTGTGCCGGCCAGACGCAGACCGAAGGCCGCTGTTTCGGGTGAGAGTCCCCTCAAACGCAGTCGCAAAGAGCGAGACCTGCCCGCCGCAACGGTACTGGATGATGATGCCGCCCAACTCAAGTGGGACATTGAGGGCATGGCCGAAATCATTCAAGAGACGCTGCAGGACTTCGACATTCCGGTCGAAATCGTCAATATCGAGAGCGGGCCGACTATAACCCAATTCGGCGTGCAGCCCCTTTATATTGAGCGGGGCGGCGAAAAGCGGAAAGTTAGGGTCAGCCGCATCGCCTCCGCGGCCGACGACCTGGCTTTGGCGCTCGCCGCGCCTGCCATCCGCATTGAAGCGCCGGTTCCAGGCCAGCCCTTTGTGGGCATAGAAGTGCCGAACCCGGAAAAGACAATGGTGGGCCTGAGGGGAATCCTCCAGAGCAAACAGATGGCCGGGCAAGGCGGGACGCTGCCGCTGGCCCTTGGCAGGGACACATCTGGGACGCCGGTTGTTTCTGATCTGGCACGCGCGCCCCATCTGCTCATTGCCGGCGCCACCGGGTCGGGCAAGTCGGCCTGCATCAACGGCGTGATCGTCAGCTTGCTGATGTACCACGGCCCGGAAAGCCTCCGTTTCATCATGGTGGACCCCAAGCTGGTAGAGCTTCCGGGCTACAACCACATTCCCCACATGATTGGCAAGGTCATTACCGACCTGGAGGATGTTCATGGCGCGCTGACATGGCTTTTGCTCCAGATGGATGAACGCTACCGACTGTTCCGTGAATACACGGTCCGCAACATTGATGCCTACAATCGCCTTGCCCGGCGTAGAAAAAAGTTAGACCCTTTGCCACGTATCGTCCTGGTCGTAGATGAATTGGCCGATCTGATGATGACGGCGCCGGAGGAGATCGAGAAACAGCTTGTTCGCCTGGCGCAGATGGCGCGCGCGACCGGCATCCACCTTGTGCTCGCAACGCAGCGCCCCAGCACCG
Source organism: Caldilineaceae bacterium (assembly GCA_965221345.1). GTDB lineage: Bacteria > Chloroflexota > Anaerolineae > Caldilineales > Caldilineaceae > Bin5. The sequence continues at coordinate 1,893,609 of CBDCSD010000001.1, read as the reverse complement.
ATGTCGTGACCGGCCTAATCAAGGCGAATTTTCCTTCCCGCATCGCCTTTGCCGTCACCAGCCAGGTAGACAGCCGCGTTATTCTGGATTCGCCAGGCGCCGAGAAGCTGCTTGGTCAGGGGGACATGCTCCTTATGCGGCCGGACAAGGCCAAGATCCAGCGCGTGCAGGGCAGCTACGTCACCGACTCGGAAATAAAGCGGGTTGTCGACTGGTGGATAGAACGTGATCAGATTGAGAAACCGGACCGCCCCGCGGCAAGAGTGGCGCCTTGGATCGGCCTTCTGGATCGGTTGGATGACGAGGATGAACTGCTGGCAGAGGCCATCGACGCCATTCGCGGAGTAAAGACGATCAGCGCCAGTTTTGTGCAACGAGAGTTGCAGATCGGCTATCCTCGCGCAGCACGGCTGGTCACGCTGCTCGAGTCGCAAGGCTTCATCGCCGCCGAACCGGGCGGCGGTCAGAGCCGGAAGGTACTGCTTAAGCCCGCCACCGAAACCGAAGGGGAAGACGGAAAGATTGAGCAAGCATGAGTATCGAATAATAGCAGAGCGCAGCGGCTACCCTCTTGCCGGGACCTTCCTCCCACTGGACTGGCGGCGGCTTGCAATGCCCACAGGCCGCAGCAGCCAACATAGTCCGCTTCACCCAACCCAGGAGCCCAGAAAATGCCTTATTCCTTCCAGCCCGATGCCATGTACCGTATGCCGACCCACTTCGGGCCCCGAACAGGTCCTCGCCGCGGGCCGGACGGACGCGGCTTCGACTGTGTCAACAGCCCCAAGAGCCTCTCCCACTCTGTCAGTTTCCTCACCTACGCATCGGCCGTGGAAGCGCTGTTGCCGCCCGGTTTCGCTCTGAACGGCGAGCCTGTAGTGACCATCAACGCAACCTACATGAAGGAGATCGACTGGCTGGCAGGGCGGGGGTACAACACGCTGGGGGCTTCGATTCCGGTCACCTATACCGGCCAGGTAGACAAAGTGACCGGCAGTTTGCTGCTCGTACTGTGGGAGAACCTGACCGATCCCATCCTCACCGGCCGCGAGGAACTGGGATTCTCCAAAATCTACTGTGAACTGCCCGAGCCGGTCGTCTACAACGGTAAAACCCTTTGCATCGGCAGCTGGTTGGGCTTTCGCTTCCTGGATCTGAGCTTGCACGACCTGACCGAAGTGTCTGAGCAGGAAATCGCTGCTCAAACGGCGAACGCGACCAGCGATGGTACGCTCCACTACAAGTATATGCCTCGCACGGGAGAATGGGGCACCGCGGACGCCCAGTATGCCGTGCTGACACCTGCCCATACTCCCAACCGCCGTGTCCTCGGCATGTTGCGAGGCCAGGGCAACGTGCAATGGCACAGGGCCAGGTGGGACGATATGCCCACCCAGTACAACATCGTCAACGGCCTGGCCGACCTGGAGATCCTGGAGTATCGGGGCGCGGTCATCACCCAGACCATCGGCGGCAAGGATCTGGGCGATCAACGCATCTTGAAATAAGCGCGGAGGGCAAAATCGCTATGACATCAAGCTATTCAGAGATCATCACCATTGAACCTGGAAAGCGGGAAGGTAAGCCCTGCATTCGAGGGCTGCGTATCACTGTCTACGATGTGCTGGAGTACCTTGCTTCCGGCATGTCGGAAAACGAGATTCTTGCCGACTTTCCCGATCTGCGGCGTGAAGATATCCGGGCATGCCTTGCCTTCGCCGCCGACCGAGAACGCCGCCTCGTCTCGCTCCTTCCTGTATAAGGCTATTCTTCGACCAGAACCTCTCTCCTCGCCTCAAGGGCAGGCTGGCCGACCTTTATCCAAATTCCATCCACAACAGTGACGTCGGTCTGGCAACCGCCGATGATCTCGCGGTCTGGCCATACGCGAGAGACCACGGGCTCACAATTCGCTACCCCATCATCGTCCCACCGGCGACAGGGACCGCGAGCCCGGTGAGAAAGTCGGCCTCATCCGAAGCCAGAAAAGCCACGGTGCGGGCAATGTCTTTCGGGCTGGCAAGACGCCCAATCGGCGTACCCGCCAACGACCTGGAGAGTAGGCTGTCGGTCGCTTCCTCCAGCGGCAAGTCCGGGTCGGACAGCACGCTGGCCATGTGGCCGACCCGCTCGGTTGTGGTCAGGCTGGGGCAAATGGCGTTGACGGTGACACCGTGCGGAGCCAGTTCCTGGGCAAGAGACTGCGTGAATCCGATTATCCCGAACTTGGAGGAGCAGTAAGCCGCGAATCGGGCCACGCCTCGCTTCCCCGCGGTCGAGGAGATGCTGATGATGCGTCCACCGTCGCCGCGGGCCAGCATATGACGCGCCGCCGCCTGGCTGCACAGAAACGTTCCCTTCAGGTTGACGCCGAGTACCCGGTCCCATTCTTCCTCCGGCAGGTCGACGACCGGAACACGGTCCCCGGCTGCACGGGCGCCGGCGTTGTTGACCAGGATATCTATTCGTCCCAGCGTCTCTATCGCCCCCTGAATGGCTGACTCCACGGACGCCGCGTCAGCTACATCGCAGGTCAACGCCAGGGCACGACATCCGAGCGCCTCGATTTCCGCTTGCACCGCTGCCAGGCCGCCCCACCCGGAGTCGGAATAGGGCTTTGCAGAGATATCCGTCACAACGACATCCGCCCCCTCCTGCGCAAACCTCAGGGCGATGCCCCTGCCGATGCCGTGTTCACCGCCGGCGCCGGTCACGAACGCAACCTTTCCCTCCAGGTTGTACATTTCTTGTTCTCCAGGTGGTGATATATACTATGGTCGATGCGAAATTGGGCGGTTAGCTCAGCTGGTTAGAGCGATTCCCTTACAAGGAATAGGCCGGCGGTTCGAGTCCGTCACCGCCCACTGTATAGTTCACCCACATGTGGAACCAGTGCCCAGGTTTCGAGTTGGTTTGAATGACGGCGTCGGCTGCGGAAGCCGGCGCCTTTCTTATTGCAGGATTCGGTCAAGGCACCAACTCGACCGTTCGCCTCTCTCGCGCACTGAGTATGGCCGAATCCACAATCTGCTGGCCTATTCTGCAGATCGCGGGCGACAGCGGGCCTTCAGGTGCTTGCCCTGTCTCCAGGCAGTGGATGAAGTACTGAATCACGTTCTGGTTGGGCGGCGTCAACCGATCAACCGGCTGGGCATAGCCCTCGGGACAGTCAGGCGTCTGGATGCGCACGGTTTCTTCGTAGTCGTAACTACTGATCGTCCCTTCGCTTCCCTTGAGCACAAAGCCGCACTTGGGCTGTGGCTGTAACGTCCACGGATCCGTAAACGTGCCCCACCGCGTCTCATACTTGGACAGGCCGAACGAATACTTGCAGATGGTGATACTGTGCTCGTCCACCTCCAGCCCGGGCGGCTCGTCCACAACCGTCGTCACCTCCAGCGGCGCGCGGCCGTCCAGGAACCATGTCCCCAGCGTGACGCCGTAGCCCAGGTAGTCCAGCAGCGAGCCGCCCCCCTCGACCTTCTGATAGAACCAGCTTTCCCTCTTACGCTGACGAGATCCCTCGTCTGTCTCCTCTTTGTCGGCCACATGGAAAAGCGGTCCCCGGTTACCGTCGTAGTAGTGGACCTCAATCAACTCGCCGATTGTCCCTTCCTTCAGGAGTCGCTTGGCCGTCACGTGGCAAGGATACCAGCGAAGCGGCCAGTTGATGATGAACTGCCTCTGCGTCTTCGCCATCGCCGCAATCATCCTGTCGGCAGCTTCCAATTCAGCGGCAAACGGCTTTTCCAGCAGCACATGCACGTCGAACGGTGCCACCTTCAGCACCCATTCGGCATGACTGGCCGTGGACGGGCACAGGATGACAATCTCAGGCTGCGTCTTTTCCAGACATTCCCGGTAGTCGGTAAAGACTCGCTCGCTGGGAATGTAGAACTTTTCGATGACGGACGCCATCCGTACTCTATCCGTGTGGCAGATGCCGACGATCTCGACGTCGGCATGCTCATGGCACAAGCGCAAAAGGTCGCCCATGTGCGCATGATCAAAGTTGATGCCCGCAACTTTCCAGGTCATTTTGGCGTCTCCAGTTTAGTAAGACCTTGAATTGGCCGCTCTTGAGAAATATTGGGTCTGTTTATCGCGGCACTCCGCTATCGGTCATGTGTATTTGGGTTCGGGCAGCCGCTACAGAGGACCCGCTTTCAATTGGGACTGGCCGCCTCGCCCGCGTACGACACATCGCGCAACAATGCCGCTCTGTGTTCTCGCAATTATCGCAGAGTCTGTTGACCTATGTCCACAGGGCCTTGCGCCAACTGTCTGTTTCTCAGATAATACGCTACAGTCAGGTATTCGCAACGACTTCAGTAGCCTAGGGAAGTCAAAAACCCAATATGGCCGACTCCTTTTTCTCAATCTATAGCCATGGCTTTATCCGCGTGGCAGTCTGTGTGCCCCATGTACGGGTTGCAGACCCGGAATTCAACACAGTCCGCACGGCTGGCCTGGCCGCGCAAGCGTCTGACGCCGGCGCCGCCGTTGCCCTGTTTCCGGAACTGGGCATCTCCTCCTATGCGATTGACGACCTGCTCCAGCAAGAGGCCATTCTGGACGGCGTCCTGGCAGGAATCAGACAGATCGCAGAAGCCAGCATTGAGTTGACGCCCGTCCTGCTGGTCGGAGCCCCGCTTCGCTTCGAAAACCGTCTCTTCAACTGCGCGGTCGTCATCCACCGCGGCCGCGTGCTGGGCATCGTTCCCAAGACCTATCTGCCCAACTACCGCGAATTCTATGAGAGGCGTCAGTTTAGCTCCGCGCGCCATGCCGTCGGTAAGCAGGTCCCGTTCCTGGGCGAAACCGTTCCCTTTGGCAACGATCTACTGTTTCGGGCAGGGCTCTCTGCTGGAGACATCGCCGCGGGTCACCAGGGCCGTCCTTCGAGCGGTGGCGGGGAGCACCTCGCTGCAGAATCAGGCGCCTTCGTCTTGCACGTCGAAATTTGCGAAGACGTATGGACGCCGATTCCTCCCAGTTCCTACGCGGCACTGGCGGGGGCCACCGTTCTGGCCAATCTTTCCGCCTCCAACATCACCATCGGCAAGGCCAACTACCGCAAGGACCTGTGTGCAAGCCAGTCGGGCAAGTGTATTGCCGCCTATCTCTATTCCGCGGCCGGGCCGGGAGAATCGACGACCGATCTTGCATGGGATGGCCATGCGCTGATCTACGAAGACGGCAACCTGCTGGCTGAATCGGAACGCTTCGCCGATCACGAGCAGATGATCACCGCCGACATCGATACCGAACGCCTGGCCCAAAGCCGCATGAGGCTGACAAGCTTCAACGATGCAGCGGCCCTACACCGTAAACAGCTGGAGGAGATTCGTACTGTTAGTTTCGACTTTCATTCGCCGCACTTAACGGACCTGGCCGCCAGCAGTAAATCGCCCTGCAAATCGCAACCCATCGACCGTCTGCATCGCAGAATTGAGCGCTTCCCCTTCGTTCCCAGCGACGCAGTGCGACGCGATGAACAGGCCTACGAGGCGTACAACATCCAAGTGCATGGTCTGATGCAGCGTCTGCGAGCCACAGGCATCCAAAAGATCGTTGTCGGCATATCCGGCGGACTGGATTCGACGCAGGCGCTCATCGTAGCTGCTCGGACGATGGACCGTCTTAAGCTGCCCCGCACCAATATTCTGGCCTACACCATGCCCGGCTTTGCAACCAGTACCGGCACCCGCTCCAACGCCCACCTCCTGATGGAGGCCCTCGGCGTCAGAGGGCACGAGATTGACATCCGGCCCGCCGCCATGCAGATGTTCCGAGACATCGGGCATCCATTCGCGGAAGAGGATCCAGAGTATGACATTACCTTCGAGAATGTGCAGGCGGGCGAGCGCACCAGCCATCTGTTCCGTCTGGCCAACTTCAATGACGCACTGGTGCTGGGCACCGGAGACCTGAGCGAATTGGCGCTGGGCTGGGCCACCTACGGCGTAGGCGACCAGATGAGCCACTACAATGTCAATGCCTCCGTTCCCAAGACGCTCATACAACATCTGATTCGCTGGGTTATTGCCACCAAGCAGTTCGACGATGCCGCCGGCACTGTTCTGCAGTCGATTCTGGATACCGAGATTTCTCCGGAGTTGGTGCCCGGAGACGGGGCGGGTGACGGGCCGGCGCAGTCCACCGAAGCGAAAATCGGGCCGTATGAGTTACAGGATTTTTTCCTGTACCATATCTCCCGCTTCGGGTTTCGGCCCAGCAAAGTCGCCTTTATGGCGTTACAGGCCTGGGGAGACCGCAGCCAGGGCATTTGGCCGGACTTCCTGCCGGACCACAAACGCAACCAGTACGATCTGTCAGAGATCAGAAAGTGGCTGGAACTATTCCTCTACCGCTTCTTCCAGATCAGCCAGTTCAAACGGACGGCCGTTCCCAACGGCCCCAAAGTGGGCAGCGGCGGATCGCTCAGCCCGCGTGGAGACTGGCGCGCGCCCAGCGACTCCTCGGCAACAGCTTGGCTGTCCGAGTTGCGACGAAACCTGCCGGACTAAGAGAGTCGGTTATTCAGAAGTATACGGGGATTCACAGGTTGCGAGCACCCCCGCCAATACCAACCCATTGGGCGGTATGTAACGGGAGGCAGTGGCCTCACTCGCGACGGTTGCGTGGACGCCGTGGGCGGCTGCTGCGCCGCTGCGGTCTTTGTCTGTCTTGTGGGGCGGGCTTTCCGGCGGGCTTCTCTGCGGGCAAGGCCGGCGGCGCGTGTAGCAAGTCCTGATAGAAGTCATCGACCAGCATCGCCAACAGCGTTTGGCCCTCGTCAGATTCCATCCACTCGTCTATCAGTGGCCGGAACCTTCTCATTCGTTCGCTCTTCAGGTTATCGCGGCTACGCAGCTTGGCCTCCAGCAGAGCAGTGACACGCTCCGAGACAATGGTCGCAACCTCTCCATCCGTGGGCAGCTTGCGCTCCTCCATAGGGATGCTGTAGCGTTTGGAAATCCGCTCCATCTGCATGCGTTCATCGAACGAGGCTGTCAGGGAAATCGCAACGCCGGAAGCGCCGGCGCGGGCCGTGCGTCCGGCGCGGTGAATGTAGGACTCGGTATCATCGGGCGGTTCATACTGGAAGACATGGGACAGTTCGGGAATGTCGATGCCCCGAGCCGCCACGTCGGTCGCCACCAGCAGTCGTAATTTCCCCTCGCGCACCCGGCGCAATACCTTTTCACGCTCCTGCTGGCTGAGATCTGAACTGAGTCTGTCGGCGTCGTAACCGAATCGCTGCAGGACGATTGTCACATAATCTACCGTGCGACGCGTGTTGCAGAATACGAGCGCCGCAGCCGGGTTTTCCGCTTCGATCAGCCGTATGAGCGCTCGATCCTTTTTCATACCCGGGTCGGCATAGAGGACATGTTCGGCTTCGGATACGTGGACGCGATCGCGGCTTAGGCTGAGAAATTCGGGCTGGGTTAGAAACTGCTGGGCCAGGCGCAACACATGCGGCGGGATGGTGGCCGAGAACATCGATCCGTGTACCCGCCCTGAAGGAAGGTATTTCTGAACTTGCAGCATGTCCGGGTAGAAACCCATCGACAACATGCGGTCGGCCTCGTCAAATACAAGCTGATGCAGATTATCCAGGCGCATGGTGCGTTGCAGCAGATGGTCGAGGATGCGCCCGGGCGTGCCGATCACAAGTTGCGCGCCGTCACGCAGAGCTGAAATTTGAGGGCCGTATCCCACGCCGCCGTAGACCGCAACGCTGCTGACGCCGGCTGCCTTCCCCAACAGCGCGGCCTCCTTTGAAACTTGCAGGGCCAGTTCCCGTGTAGGCACCAGGATCAGGGCCTGGCAAGCGCGCTTTTCCCGATTGATGCGATGAAGGATGGGAAGCAGAAACGCGCCCGTCTTTCCGCTGCCTGTGCGCGATTGTACCATCAAATCCCGCCCGGCGAGAAGGTAGGGGATGGCCTTTGCCTGTACCGGCATCAGCTTTGTCCAGCCTGCGACGGCGGCCGCCTCTTGCGTCACTTCAGGCAGTTCGGCAAGTGTAATCGCTGGCAGCGCGTTCTCCGGTTCGACCAGGTCTGAAGGACTGACGTTTTCGTCGAAGTCGTTTATCTTAGCGGAAGAGAGGGTATCCGTAGTTTCTATTTCCTGGCCTTCCGAAGTTTCTGCGGGCATGAATTCCTTGCTTTGTTGGCATGTATTTCCGGTAAAACAATTGAGCAACATTTCTATATGTTCCCATTCTACTCTTTTTCCGGGCGAACGCATAGAATCCGCCCATAGCAAAGAACTGGCGCCGAGTGGTCGCTGAACGAGATTTCGGGCTCGAAAAACCGTTGGGGCAGGAAAGAATCGACTACGGAGAAATGTTCAGTAGAGGCAACTGGCTGTAAATCTTCTGTTGACGCCAGCAGCCGAATACCGGCCTGCGAGAGGGTGAGATTTGCCTGGCGGGCGCTTCAGACACTACCAAATAGTGCCCTCGACTGCTTGCAAGATCTTTCGATAAGTAAGGGCAGATTTTCGGTGTTATCCAATTCCGGACGTTGTTCGATCCAGCCTAGCAGGACCATGCTCCGGATCAGCCCAAAGATGGGCAGGAGTTCGATGTCAGCCTTGGACAAAGGCCGTTCGGTGAGGTAACCGGCGATGATGGCATCCCGTATAGTGTCGAAATATGGTGTGCCCTGATAGTAGAAGATGGCCACCGCCAGTTCGTATTGATGCCAACCGAATCCGGCGTCGTCAAAGTCGATTATATGCACGTGGTCGCCGGTGATAATCAGATTATCCGGGTGCAGGTCCGCGTGGATCAGGCTGTAGGTTCCTCGGTCCTTGCCGTAATCGGTCAGGATTCCATAGATCTGGTCGCGGGCGTATATGATCTGCGCGCGCTCGGCCGGCGTAAGCTTCGATTGTTCCCAAAACGGACCCCAGAACGGTTCTCTGCCCATCAGTCCATCGGCGTCAAACGCGTGGCGCTCAAACCCGGCAGGAAGAGGCCAGGCCATCGCCTGATTGTGAATTTGGGCGGCGAGCTGCCCAGTCTTGTGGAAGTAGCTCACCAAATTGGATTTGTCCGTTTCCCGCTCGATCAGCGTTGCCATCGCCGTCCCCTCGACCCACTCGACCAGACTTACATATCGGGTCTGTGACAGCTCCGGCAGGTAGACGCTGACAAAGGCGCTATTGTCTCTCGTATGGCCTGGCACTGGTGCGCCGATTCCTGACTGATTCAGGGCGGCAGTCCACTCTAGTTCACCGTGCAATTCACGCAGTGAATGATAGCCGGGCCGATGAAAACGAAATACAAAAGCCTGCCCACTATCGGAGTCGACCCGAAAAACGATGTTTTCGGAATGGGACACTACAGAGATTTCTGAAACGCAAATGTCCCAGGCCTCAATTGCGCGCGCGGCAGAGGCGAGCAGCGCCTTCTCATGCTGAATCTCATATCTGTGAAGAACCATGCCGTCCCCTGAACCCGAATCGCTATTTGGGTCTTCCACTCCCTCTCCTTCCAAATCGTTGAGACAGGCAAATTTTCCGGAAAAGTGTCATTTGCGATGATCCGCGGCTCGATGAACTCCGGGCCTTGCGTTTCAGGCGGTCACACTTTCTCGAATACTCTCTTCGAACGCAGTCAAGAAAAGATCCGCGTGTTCCCGCTGGAAAACCAGCGGCGGTCGGATCTTCAGAATATTGCCCATATGCCCGGCGCTGCCGATGAGGATTCCTCTGTCTCGCAGGGAGTTGACGACCGCGGTTGCGCCGTCGGAATCCGGCGTCCGCGATGTGCGATCTTGCACCCACTCCATGCCAATGAACAGTCCGTGGCCGCGGACTTCCGCGAGATGTTCACAACTGTCCTGAAACTTGAGGAGTTCGCTACGCAGGAATGCGCCTACCTGGTCGACATTGCCGGCAAGCCCTTCTTCTGCGATCACGTCGATCACAGCCATTCCCGCGGCGGCCTGCAGCGGGCTGGCCGCGAAAGTGTTGAAGTAGCGCTTTTGCCGGCGGAAGTTGTCTATCAATTCGCTTGATGCCGCGGCGCCGGCTACCGGCAGCCCGTTGCCCATCGGCTTTCCCATCGTTACGATGTCCGGCACGAATTCGGTTGCTTCGTAGCCCCACCAGCGGCCGGTTCGGCAGAAGCCGGCCTGCACTTCATCGGCGATGACAAGGCCCCCGGCCGCGCGCACCAGCTCTGCCGCCCGCGGCATGAACCCTTCTGGTATCGTTGGCAAGCCCTCATTGGCGAGAATCGAGCAGACCAGCATACCCGCCAGGGGGATACCATTTGCACGCAGACTGTCGATGGCGCTCTCAACCTCCGACAGGTAGAGCTTGGTCAATTCCCCGTCGGACACGCCGTCGCGAAGAGGGCGGTATCGCTGCGGAAAGGGAAAGGCGCGTACCTCGTCCGCTCGCTCTTCCTCTGCCTGCTGACCGACGCGAGTGAACTTGCCCACTTCGGCGCTGTTGCCGTGGTAGGCAGCGTCGCTGCAGATGAAGCCCCGCCCTCCGGTGGCGGCACGGGCGATGCCCAGGGCCACCTCGTTCGCCTCCGTGCCGGTGCAGGCGAAGATGATGCTTGTAAGGGGATCTGCGTGAAGATTCGCTAACCGCTCGGCGTAGTCGAGAACGCCTTCGTTCAGGTAGCGGCTGTGAACGTTGAGTGTTTGGGCTTGGCTGTGCATAGCCTCGACGACATGGGGATGGCAGTGACCGACGCAGGGCACGTTATTGTACATATCGAGGTAGCGGCGCCCTTCATCATCGTAGAGCCAGACACCTTTCCCGCGAACGATGTTGACCGGTTTCTCATAAAAGATCGGCGCTCCCATGCCAAGTAGGCGATTGCGGCGGTCCATCAAGGCGTTGGTTGTCATCTCTTCTCCTGTCGGGTCCCAGGTCCGGCCTCAGTGGTAATTCGGTATTTCATTCGTCAAGTTCGACGACAATATCATTGCCAACAATGCGAACCGGGTAGGTCTTCACCTGCACGTTCGGATCGACAAGACAGCGTCCGGTCGCGATATCAAAGGGCCACTGGTGCCACGGGCAGCGCAGGACTTCGCCGTCTCCCTTTACCGACAACTCTGCTTCGTAAGCGGAGGGCGGCGCGTCAGCGGCGATGTGGCCGGTCAGTTCACCGGTACACAGGGGCCCTCGCTTGTGCGGACAGATGTTGCGCAGCGCGTAAAACTCACCCTTGACATTGAAGACGCCGATGCCCGCGCGTCCACGGAAGGGTACTACGATTTTGCGGTCGCCCGGCGGAATCTCCCATACCTTGGCGATGACAACCCTGGTCATAGCCGGTCGTCTCCGATGCGAAGCATTTCAAGGGCATTGTCGGCGAAGATGCGCTGCTGAGTTTCCGGCGCAAGTTTGGGGAAGGTTGTGACAGGATCGTTCCAATCGAAATGAGGAAAGTCCGAACAGTAGACAAGCGTTTCCTCGGCGTGCAGCATTTCCAGGAACTGATACAGTTGCTCGGTGGTCTCCGCCTCGTGCATCGGCTGGGATCCGACGCGAATGTGTTCGCGGAAGTATTCACTCGGCAATCGCTTAAGCCAAGGCGTTTGATCGCGAATTGCCTTCCAATCCGAGTCCATGTGCCACATCACCGCCACCGCCCACAATTGCTGCACCTCTGTGAGGGCAAACTTGAGGTTGGGGAACTTCTCAAACACGCCTTCGCATATGAGTGAGGAAGCATGCGTGCTGGCTACGAAAGGACGGCTCATGCGGGATTCCATGTAGTAGGTGGGGAAGCCCACTGGTGTGGGCGTAGTCCGAGCGGCCCCTCCTCCACCCCCAATGTGGGCGACAACCGGCAGGCCGTGCTCCTCGCACGCCTCCCAGATCGGATGGTAGAAGCGGTTACCGAACGGCATACTTGTACCCATCGGAACCATCACGGCAACGGTGTCCCGGCGGTCGGCCAATCGATTGATTTCACTGACAGCCTGTGCCGGGTCGGAAGGAGAGATGAGAATGGCATTTACCACGCGGTCATCTTTTTCCAGCCAGTGTTCGATTGTCCAGTCATTGAAGGCGCGGCAGAGTACGGCGGCCCAGTCGGGGTCCGGCAGGCCGCTGTAGCCGTAAAATGGCGGCGGGCCGGTCAGGAGCGCATAGTCGATATTCCATGGGTCAAGATGCTCGCGCTGCAGAAACTCCAACGAAAAGTTGAAGTCGCGCTCCTTCAAGGCCGGGTCTTTCAGATCGGGTCGATTGGTGCGGAAAGGAATGTTGGCATAGCCAGCGCTGGGAAGGTGAAGTCCCTGGTCAATCAAATGGTTCTGCCAGAATCTGGGCAGGTAGGGCAACAGCTGCTCAGGCCGTTCAAAGTTGTGGTGAACATCGCAGTCCACGATCTTGACGCCTTCTTTTGGTTGGGCGGTCCAACCCGGCGCCGATATCGGAGCTGCCCCTGTCTTGGTCATGGAAACGTCTCCTTGCTAACTTTCGGCAGTTTCTCTTAATGGGCGAACGTTGCGTCCGCTATTCGGACTCGGTTGCAGAGGCGTAGGAAATATTCGAGCCAAAGGGATCGGCCTTCAGCCACACGTCGCGTTGCGGGAAAGGAATCGAAATGCCGCGCGCTTGCAGTCCGAGATAAATATCTTCCAGGATCTCGCTGAGTGAGGAAAGACGTTGCGATGGATCATCGATCCAATACTGAATGCGGAACAGCAGGGCCGAATCTGCGAATTCGACCAAGAAGGAAAGCGGCTCCGGGTCCGTAAGCACTGCCGGGTGTTTAACAATATGGGAATGCAGGATCTCATGAACGACACTGATATCGGAACCGTAGGCAACTCCGATCTGGGATTCGATTCGGAGAATTCGATCCGACTTTGTCCAGTTATCGAGCCGCTGTGAAACCATCAGCGAGTTCGGGACGATAACCTCTGTATTGCTGAATGTCTTGACCACAGTTGTGCGCAGACTCATTTCCTGGACAGTGCCGCGAATTCCTTCAACCTCAATCATGTCTCCGTCTCGGATCGTTCCTTCCGTCATCAAGACCAGTCCCGCAATGTAGTTGCTGGCCAGATTCTGAAGTCCCAGACCCAATCCGATACTCAGTGCACTGAGCGGCACCAGAAAGATGGACAGGTTCACGCCCAGGTAAGATAGCGACGTGTATATACCGGCAAACAGAATCGACAAGAAAATAGCGGTCCGGGTGAGGCGTCGATTGGTTGCGGTGAGCCTGAGCCGAGACTCCAGCCGCCTCTGAAACTGGCGCGCGGCTACCCGCGCCAGAATGTAGAATAGCAGGACGGAGCCGACCGTAATGAACAGGTCGATAAAACTCAGGGGCGTTCCCTGCACAGTCGTCAGAGGCGTACTCAGAAAGCGGATGATCCCGCCCATTTGGTCCGTCCAGGTCTTCGCTATGCCAGCTTGTAAAATTGGCGGGCATTCTCAGCCATGATGTTGCGCCGGGTTTCCAGCGGAAGGGCGGCAGGCAACGCGCGATCGGGGGAGTCGAAGTCCCAGTGCGGGTAATCCGTTGCGAACATCAGGTGCCGACCGCCGTCCATCTGTTCCAGTAACTGTTCAAAATGGCGCTGCTGCCGAGGCTCCTCCATCGGCTGCGTCGACAGCCAGAAGTGCCTCTGTATATACTCTGAAGGCGCCTTCTTCAGATAGGGCGTCTCGGCGCGCAGTCGCTTCCAACTCTGGTCCAACCTCCAGGCGAGCGAAGGCATCCAGGCAAAACCGCCTTCAATTATCATGATGCGCAGTTCAGGAAAGTGCTCGAAGACACCTTCGCACACAAGGCTGGCGACCTGGGCCTGAAATACCTGGGCCATACCGCAATGATCTTCGATGTAGTAGGAAGGCCACCCGCCGGCCGTGAGAGGATGGCCGCCAAGTCCGCCGAAATGTATGCCAATGGGCAGGTCATACTCCAGCGCGGCCTCGTACATCTTCCAATATTTGCGCCGACCAAGCGGTTCCTGCGTCCGCGCAACCAGCATCACCTGCACAAATCCGTCATGGTCGCCCAGCCGGTGAATCTCCTGCGCGGCCAGTTCTGCATCCTCATAGTTGACGAGGATTGACGCCCGCAGACGCGGCTCAAGTTCCAGCCATTCGGCGATCTGGTAGTCGTTGACGGCCCGCGCCAGTTGGGCTCCGTACTCCCTATTCACCTGGCCGCCGGCGCCGGCCAGCGGATTCAGTATGCCGTAGTCCATATCCCAGGCATCCAGCAGTTGCTTGCGCATGAAATCCAGGTCAGTTCCAGGAGGACGTCCGCTCGGCGGCCAGGCGTCGGTGCGGGCAGCATTCGGTTGAGCGCGCGGGTAGCCGCCGCCGTAATGTCCCCGCAGCCCGAACATTTTGTGATACTCCTGCCACTCTGGCGCCAGATAGTCGGTGAAGACCTGGTTGAAGACGGGGTCGTCATAGACATCAAAGTTGTGGATGTCGGTGTCAATTACCGCCAGGCGCTTTTTGTGAGCGCTCTTGGTCTGAGCAGTGATCTCCAAATCCAGCGTCATGGTAGATCTCCCTGGAGTCGATAGAACGAGCGGGCGTTTTCTGACCATATTTTTGCGTTGAGCGGTTCCGGCAGTGTTGCCGGCCAGGCTTCATCGTCATCATCATAGTGCCAGTGCGGGAAGTCGGTGGCGAACATGAGCAACGAGTCCGACTCCATCTGTTCGATTGTCTGCAGAATATAACGGGGATCGGGCGGCGCCCCAACAGGCTGCACGGTCACGCGCATATGCTGGCGAATGTAGTCGGACGGAGGGCGCTTGACCCATGGTGTGTTGGTACGCAACCCTTTCCACTCCTTGTCCAGCCGCCACATCAGAGAAGGCATCCAGGCGAAGCCGCCTTCAATCAGTGCGATTCGCAGCTCGGGGAAACGGTCAAACACACCTTCGGCAATGATGCTGATGACCTGGGACTGAAATACCTGCGCCATGCCGGCATGTTCTTCGAGGTAGGTCGAAGGCCAGCCCACAGGTGTCGGTGGATGACCTGACGCACCGCCAAAATTGATGCCGACGACCAGATCGCGCTCAACGGCGGCCGCATAAAGAGGATCGTAAAAGCGGTTGCCATAAGGGATATAGGAGCGCACCGGAAGCACCACCTGGACGAACTGCGGATGGTCGCCAAAGCGATGGATCTCCTTAGCAGCGCGAGTGGGGGTCTGGCTAGGCACCACCAGCGATCCCCGCAGACGCGGTTCCGGCGCCAGCCACTCGTCGATCTGCCAGCGGTTGGCGGCCGTAGCCAGGTCCACGGCCAGATCTTCCTGCTTGACGCTCTGTACGCGGTAGGCACAATTGAGAATTCCGATTTCAGTATTCCAGGGGGTCAGTGCCTGCTCGCGGACCAACTGCAAGTTGGAACCGGCTACCCCACCCTCGGCGGGGATACTTCCCGGCCGCGCCGAGGTCGGCGCGCCGCCGGGGTAGTCGTTGGCGTGGGGACCGCGGAAGGCCGATTCACGGACGTAGTCGCACCAATGGTCGGACAGATATGGCATCAACTGTTCGATGGACGACACCTCGTTGTGGATGTCGCAGTCTATTACTGGATGTGGAGGAGACGGTCGCCGCTTCCCGTTTAGCGGTTGAACGGCGGTTTGCTTGCGCTGCCCCTTGTTTTGTCCATTCTCGGATGCGGCCGTCCGGGACTGCGGCGCATCGGCTTTTGACGTCATGGCTCGCTGCTCCCCCACTTTGCTTGCATTGTCAAAAAAGCGGTTTCATGATTACGCAGATTTTACCGCCTTGCGCGTTCATCGTCAACGCCAGGCAGTGATAGGGCAGGAACCCGGATTTGAGTGTTAACGCTGCCCCGTTTTTGCGATTGGTTGGACGCCATAGAGTTTCTCACACCTGGCCGGTCTCGCAGAGGCCGTTTCTCTCTCCTCTCTCCTCTCAATAGCTTGCCGGCGCGGGGCCCTTCACATATAATTGAACTAAAGTATGACCTGCTCTACCTCTCTAACAGGAACTGCACGCAGATGGATTCACATGACCGGCCGCGCCAACGACTGTTGTATCTGCACGCACGCACTCCCAGCGTATTTTCCGAGATCTTGGGGTACACCTTGATCGAACCGGTCAAGGGTTTCCAACTTGAAATCAGCGGCGGGGAGTTCAAATGGCCTTACACAACAGTGCATGATGCGGTAATTGACGGTTGGCAGATTGTACAGTTCCCTCACTTGCAGTCCCCATTCAGCGACACGGATCTGGACGTAGTCGGCTATGAGTTCATACTGCAGAAGATGGAGGTTTTCCCATGATCGATGCCCAATACCTGCTCACAGACGTTGACGTGGCCCGCTTCCTTGTAAACGGCTACTATATTGTTGAACCGGATCTCCCCTCCGGCCTCAACGAGCGGATTGCCTGCCAGCTCGACGCGCAATCGGCCAACCCCGGAGACGCCATCACCGAATCCGTGCCCGAGCTTTGGCAAGTGCTGGAGCATCCGCAGGTCCGGGGCGCCCTTGTCAGCCTGTTGGGCGAGGACTATTCGGTAAACTCTCACCGCCACTGGCATTGCAAACAGCCCGGATCCGGCTCCATGCAGTGGCACCAGGATGGCACGAACAATCGCAAAACACAGATCGATCGCCTGCTTGGGCTATATTATCCTCACACCATCACCGCCGAGATGGGCCCGACGGTGGTCGTCCCGGGAACGCAGTTTCGCAACGCGCCGACTGACAGGATGTCCACCTACTCCAACATTCGAGGACAGGTGCCACTGACAGTGCCGGCAGGAACAGTTGCATTCACCCACTATGATCTGTGGCACGGTACAGCCAGCAACAGCTCAGGCGCAAAGCGCCACATGATCAAGTTCCTCTTCAACCGCGCCAGTGAGAATACAGCCCCTTCGTGGAACCATGACCCCGACGCGCTCAACCGGCCGCGCGACTGGGATGCCCGCGACAAAGCGCAAGATGCCATTAACATCCTCTCGTTTGGCAACCCTCTCGGCGTCTCACAGAGCGATCATTACAAAGAGCGGACCATTCGCCAGGCATGCTGGCAAGAGATGCTGGGGCATCGTGTGGCAAGTTGAGACGCGCAGGTTCGAGAAACTGTTGCTTTCCTGGTAGCCTGTAATAGGCGCCGACATTTTTGCCTTCACACAGGAACTGCTGGAATCCAGGAGTTCCTCCGTGCAGCAGGCCTGATTCGCAGAATTTCATACATGACACAGAAGGAAGCAATAAATGGATGAGCTTTCTAGCTTCAATCGTGAACGCTGGAACGGGTTGGTGCGCGCCGGCATTCTCTATTCCCGGCCCAAACTGGAGTTGGACGAAGCGTCGGCGCGGGAGATGGTAGACGAGGCCGGCTTACTGGGCGACGTCCGTGGCAAGCGTGTGCTTGTTCTCGGCGGGGGCGGCGGTCAGCAGTCGGCCGCAATTGGTTTGCTTGGCGCGCACGTAACGGTTCTTGACCTCTCGGACGAACAGCTTGCGAACGACAAGCGCGCGGCCGACCATTACGGTCTTTCCCCCGTACTCTTGCAAGGCGATATGCGGGATCTGTCCCGTTTCGCTGAGGACGCCTTCGATATCGTATACCAGCCCTTCTCGATCAACTTCGTGCCGGACGTTCGCCCCGTCTTCGCCGGCGTGGCCCGTGTTCTGAAAGCAGAGGGACTCTATCACGTCCAGTGGCACAATCCTTATACCCAGACCTTCAACCCTGACGACTATGATCCCAATAGAGGCTATTCGTCCAACTCGATCTACGCCGACTGTGAGGTCGACGTCGTCGCCATTTATGGAAGCGATAGCTGGGGCGTCGAGGACGAAGATGGCGTCAAGAGCGAAGTGCCGGGGCCGCGCGAGTTTCGGCACACGATGAAAACATTCATTAACTGCTTGATTGCCAGCGGATTCGAGATCCTGGCTTTTGACGAGCACACGACCTGGGAAGAGAATCCGGAGCCGGGCTCCTGGGAGCATTTCAAGGCGGTCAGCCCGCCCTATCTGGCGTTCTGGACGAAAAGGAGGAGCGGAGGTGATCCATGATCACGCTGATTGAAGCACTTAACTACCGCTGCTTACGATACATATCGAGACCACTTAAGCCGTTTCACGTTCTTGTCGGACCGAACGCGTCGGGCAAGACGACCTTTCTGGATGTCGTCGCCTTCTTGCAGGACTTAATTTCTGACGGGTTGGAAGCGGCTTTGGAGAATCGCACTAGGAATCCGCGGGAACTCCTCTTTCGGCGAGAGGGAGATCGGTTCGAATTGGCGAT
This sequence comes from Caldilineaceae bacterium, assembly GCA_965221345.1. GTDB lineage: Bacteria > Chloroflexota > Anaerolineae > Caldilineales > Caldilineaceae > Bin5. The sequence continues at coordinate 1,875,331 of CBDCSD010000001.1, read as the reverse complement.
TGAAACGCGCATCCCAAATGAGCTACGCAATTTGACCGCGAGACCAGAATTAGGCACAGCACGATACGAAATAGCTATCGGCTTCGACGAGTCCAATCGCCAACTCGAATTCAAGGGAGAAAAGTTTCTGCTCAAAGAGGACAGGGTTGTGAACCCAGAGCAACGCTTGTTGTTCCCTGCACTACCCAATGTTCCGAATTCTTTGCTTACTCCTGGTCGCCGAACGGACACTAAGCCTGTTGTAAGTAAGGTATCAGGGGGAAATGACAATTTTTACAGCGAGATTCAATCCAAAACCGGAAAGGGCTGGCTCCCCTCGTTCAGACTTGGAGTTCAAAGATCTGCACTCGGCAATCTGCCTGCGATTGAGGACAGTTTTCCTGTCGCGACATGGTTCCGAGAGTATCTGGGCACAGGCGTTCAGCGACTCGTACTAAACAGCTTGGAAATCCGTCAGCCCAGCCCTAAGACCAGGGGCAAAGGCTTCAGGCCTGATGGTTCGAATCTGCCCTGGGTAGTTGACAGTCTACGGGAGGAAAACAGGGAACAATACGGTGATTGGATCGCTCATTTGCAAACGGCGCTCCCGGACCTAAAAGGAATCGACACCTTCGAGCGACCGGAAGAAGGGCATAGGTACATGATCTATGAATATGCAGATGGCCTGAATGTTCCCTCTTGGCTGGTTTCTGACGGAACCCTGAGATTGACAGCTCTAACATTGCCGGCCTATCTAGTCGATCTCGAGGGCATTTATCTGATTGAGGAGCCGGAAAACGGCATCCACCCAGGTGCTGTGTCTACAGCTTTTGATTCCCTCTCTTCAATGTATGAAGCACAAGTGTTGCTCGCCACCCATTCCACCGTAGTGCTCAATGCAGCCGAACTGGACGACGTGTTGTGTTTTGCCAAAGACGATACGGGGGCAACGGACATAGTTCTCGGATCAGAGCATCCGATGCTCCAAAATTGGCAAGGACAAGTGGATTTGGGGACACTTCTGGCGTCGGGAGTTTTGGGATGAACAAGAGAGATCTTGTCATTCTCGTGGCTGATAAGGATATGGCGCAAGCTCTGAAAGGTATATTTGAAAGACCAGAGGCTCTGGGCATTCAGGCCATCGAACCAGTAATTCATGTTGAGACGCAGCATGATGCTGCCTGCGCACAGCGCGGCGTTTCTTTTCTGTCGATGTTTTCAGAGAATTATCGTCACGGTCTGCTGATGTTCGATCATTTCGGAAGCGGAAGGGAACAGATTTCGCCCCAGAATTTGCAGGATAACCTTAGCGACGAGTTTCGCCGGACAGGATGGGGGGAAAGGGCTAGAGCAGTAGTCTTGGTACCTGAATTGGAGGCTTGGGTCTGGGGGACCTCTCCTCACGTCGCCGAAGTAGCTGGATGGACAAACAGGAACTACGAACTACGTCGCTGGCTTCGAGAGGAAGGTTGGTTGGAAAATGGGGAAGTCAAGCCTAAGCTGCCTTCAAAGGCCTTTAGGGCAGCCCTCCGAGCGGCCAATACGAAGCGCAGTTCATCTCTCTACTTGAAAATTGCTCGGAAAGTCTCGTTAACAAGATGCAAGGACGAAGCCTTTCGAGAATTCAAAGAGATTCTGCGGAATTGGTTCCCTCCTACGACCTGAGATATATTGAACGATACAGGGCATTTGGAAGGACTTTTGTCCGGTCAGCTTCCTCTAGTCCACAGGAAAACTGAAGGAATCAGCCGTCTCTTCGATCTCCTTCCTCAAAAGAACTCGGTGCTCCGACAAGATCTCCCGATAGGCGGACTCATAAGCCAGGTTCTGCGTCTCGCCAGGATCAGTCTCCAAGTCAAAGAGCAGTTCCGGGCGCCGCCCGTGAGAAAAGACCACATACTTGTACCGGGCCGTACGAATCATACGGCCTTTCTTGCTTTCATCGCTCATGAACGCTTGCAATTCCGTCACGACGCAGGATCGGCCCGGCAGTGCAGGGTTCTCTATCACCGGACGCGCACTGTGTCCTGGTAATCCTGTGGGGGCTGCGATGTTTGCGTAGTCACACAAGGTAGGCAGCAGGTCCAGCCCGGAGACAAGATGTGTGCCGTCCACCCGGTTCTGTGGAACTGCGCCGGGCAGGCGCATCACGAACGGCACCCTGACGACCTCCTCCCACAACATAAGTTTGGTGACCCACTTGTGGGCGGCCACCCCTTCGCCATGGTCGCTTGTCAGCACGACCAGTGTCTCGTCGCCGATACCACTTTCTTCCAGAGCCGCGAGCAACCTGCCAATCTGCTGATCAACCCGTTCAGTCAGACGATAATACACGTACAAATATCGACGCCAATCAGTTTCGTCCCAGCCATGAGTCCAGCTCATCTCCGGGCCGTACTCCGTACGCTGGCGGCAAAGCCCAATAAATTCAGGTTCGTCCGCACTAGGTTGGAAATTGGCCGGCAGTGGCGGCAGGTCGCTATCGGGTGGTATATCGACGATATGGTGCCACTCCATTACCCAGTAGCAGATGTCGTGAGGATTGTGGAGCGAAGCGACCAGCAGGAAGGGTTCTTCTGATTGGTTCTCTGGCTGCGTCTGTTGTCGCAGAAAGTCGACGGCATGATCTGTCCACACCTCATCGGTATCGCTGCCCAGTTGACGCGGAATGCCTTCTGGGTACTCGTCGCAGAGAAAATCAAAGCCCTGCATGCCGCCCACCTGTTGAACACCCTTGCGGCGTTTTGGCCCAAGATGCAGCTTGCCTGCATAAGACGGCCGGTAGCCGGCTTGGCGAAAGTGTTCTCCCATCGTGGGAATACCCGGCTTGACATCAGGTCCGTTGACCTCTACGACGGTCTCATGCGGCATCCGACCGCTGAGCAGGCTGCCGCGAGCCGGCCCACAGACCGGAGCGGGGCAGTACGACTTCAGAAAGCTAAGCCCGCCGTGGACGAGCGAGTCCATGTGCGGCGTATGCAGGTGCGGGTTGCCGTGGGCGCTGAGCGCCGCGTGCGTCTGTTGATCAGTAAGGATTACGAGAATGTTTGGCTGGGTAGGCATAGTAGATACATATAGAGAGGAATAGTCTATTGTCCGTACTTGAAGGGGCCAGTCCAATTGGACTCCATATAAAGTCTGTTGTCAAAGACTGATCTGCAACAGGTGGGAATGGGGAACCTTTGACGAAACGCCCTGGCCGGACGGATACGCCGGCCAGGGCGTTGGTCTTGCCGCCCCGTTATTCAACTCGATGTTCCAGGCCCCTAAACAGGCGCCTAACTACGATTCAGATTCGCACGCACATGCTATTCACATCCCCAGCCGGCGGCATCCCACTCGGGATTGTCTAGGATGTTCAGGCGGGCGTTCTCGATCCACAGGTTTTCGACCTGATCGAGCGCTTCTTCGAGCGTAAGCTGGTCGGCGTAGTAGAGATCAATTATGGACATTCCCTGTGTGTGCAGCATGGGCCAGAACGCGCCGCCGCCAATGCCGAGCGTGCTGGGATTATAGTGTCCCCAATACTGCCGCTGCATTTCCTGATCGGGAAAGGCCTCTTCGTAGGAGGTAACGCTGGGGTCGAAGCCCCTTGGATCTGCGCTTGTGTTCCAGTATTCGATCTGTTCCGGCGAAATCATCCACCGCACGAAGTCCAGAACAAGGGGAAGGTTCCCATTCTCGACCGTTGACGCCGGAACCATGAATGGCATGTCGAGCCGGACATCGCCGCCGGAGCTCCCGCCGAGAGCGCGGGTCGCAAGCCCTTGACCGAACTCACTGGTTTCAGGGCCAATTCCCGGCAGGGCGAACGTGCCAAAGGGGAAAGCAAAGTCAGGATCGGCGCGGAATGTCTGCACTGCCCAGGGGCCGTGATTCCAGTCTGAACTGACCTGTTGCGTAACCCAGGGATCGCTGCCGGCCACGTCCTCAGGAGCCAGCCAGTCCTCTGGCCAGTATGGAACCAGGCCCTTAATCAAACGCATTGAATCGGCAAATGAGCCATGGGTTTTGGGTGTGTAAGTTCCTGTGCAGTATGCCCAGGCCCACTCTTTGAGCGAGACCTGGCCGTCCGGTTGGCCGACGTCAAGGTCGTCAATGGCGTGATCGATCGTGCCATAGAGCAGGTCCTCTGCCAGGTTGGTGGCGTAGAGGCCCAAAAAGTGGTAGCGCCCGTCTCTTACCGGGCTGAAGGGCACAAAGCCGGCCGCTTTGAGTTTCTCGAGTTGGTCCAGCCACTCGGCATAATTGTCAGGGACCATCTTTTCGATGCCGGCCTGCTCGTAATGATCGACGTTGTAGTAGACGGCGATCTGATTGGTCGTGCCCCACAATGGAATGCCGACTGTATAGACCTTGCCTCCCGGCGCGATCGGCGAGACGAACATCCCACTGCTCGAGGTCATCTCCTCGCCCCAGGGCAGCCCTGTGTCGCTATAGGGGTTCGGCTGCTGGAGGACGTCCTGGAAGTTGTAGAACAGTGCATCGTCCCAGTAGTTTTCCCTTCCGAAGGCGTAGATCACGTCGGGCAGCGTGCCGGCAAGGGCCTGCTGGCGCACCCACGGCCAGACTTCATTCCAGTCCCCGATTGCATAGGGCTGGAAGTTAATCTTTACGCCGGGGTTCAGTTCCATGTACTTATTGACGAGGTGTATGAAGCGCGGACCAAAGTTCCCATTAGTGGGATCGCTCCAATCTCCCCAGGTAAAGTATGCGAACTCACCAGAGAGCTCACCTTCCCCAGCCTCGGCGGCCATTGGTTCTTCGGAGGGCGATGCGCCCACACATGCTGACAAGAGTAGAGAAAGGACCATAAGAATGCTGGCAAAGCGGGCCACTCTGCTGCGTCTAAAACTCATCGTTCATCTCCTTTGTGTAGCGTGATTTAATATGCGCACCATAGGAGGCGTGCTCGCGAAACACTCACATCGACTGAGAACCGAATAAGATACGTGCGCCCGAACTTTCGCAATGGACTCTCCGTTCCCCCTTTCGACTACAACTTGACTGCGCCGCTCGTGATGCCTGAGATAAAGCTCTTCATGCCAAAGATGAGCATGATGAGCAGCGGAACGGCTGCAATGACGTTTCCGGCCATTCCGCGCCCTGCCGTCTTGAAATAGCCGCTGTTGTTGAGAAGAACAACGGCTGCGGAGACTGTCTGCAGGTCGTGATTGGTAATTGTCAGAAAGGGCCAGATGTAGTCATTCCAGACCGACAACGTGTGCAGGATGCCTAGGGTGACGAGGATTGGTATCGACAGCGGGACGATGAAGTGGCGCCATAGGTGGACGTGCCCTGCCCCGTCCATCCGCGCGGCCTCGAACATCTCTTCGGGCAAGCTCTCCAAAAAGGACTTGAGGATGAACATGTTAAAGGCCTGTGCGAATGCAATGTACGGTAGAATCAACGCCCACCAGCTGTTGGCTAGTCCCAGTCGTGCGACCCAGCGGAACGCGGGGATGAGGGTCAAAATTCCGGGAATCATCATCAGGCCCAATAGAGCCATGAAGAAAAGGTTGTCACCCGGGAACTTGTAACGTGCCAGTACATAGGCCGTGAATGATGCGAACAACAGCATGGGAAGGCCGCTCAGTAGGGTCACGGCAATGGTGTTCAGGAGCTGGCGCCACATGAGCATGTAGGCGAGACTGTAGTTGCTCCACGTGAAGGGAAACGTGATGCGGAAGACGCCGTAGTTCAATTGGCCCGTGTCTTTCAACGACATGTTGAGCATGAAGTACATCGGATAAAGTGTACCGGCGACCATAAGAATCAGCACAGCGTGAACTACAACCTGGTCCCACTGGATCCCGCGACGACTCACTCTTAGTCTCCCGCGTGCTACGAGTGTCGGCCCGAACTCAGGCGAATGATTCTTATGGAAACGACGCCGCCGAATGCAATTGCCGGCTTCGTCCCAGGGGCGGCATTTGGGTCCGGGCAACCCCGTTACGAATCAGGCGTCTGTAACTTCCACTGTCGAGCGCACGTATTTCAGGTTCAGATAGGTCAGGCCAAAGATCAACAGAAAGAGTAGGGCGCCAATCGCCGAGGAGTAACCGTAACGGCTTCGCTCAACTGCCGTCAGGAACATATGCAGGCCCGGCACCATGGTAGCGAATCCAGGGCCACCTCTTGTCATAATCAGCGGCAAAGTGTAGGTCTGAACGTTGTAGATTACTGTAAGCACGAGGAACAGCTTGACTTGCCCCATCACCAGCGGCAGTTCCAAGTGCCAGAAACGCTGCCAGGTGTTGACACCGTCAACAGTGACCGCGTCGACCAGTTCCGAAGGGATCGCCATAAGGCCGGCCAGGTAGAAGAGGATGGTCACGCCGCCGGTCCAGGGGAAACCGACGAACATCAGCCCGTAGAGTGCGGTATCGAAGTCTCCCAACCATGGGCGTGTAAAGTGACCGAGGCCAAAGGCGTCCAAAGTCTGGTTTACCAAGCCATTGTTCGAGAGAAAATTGGTCCAAAGGAGGGCCACTACCACGAAGGGCAAAATGGCAGGCAGGATGAGAAGGACGCGATAGCGATACTGCCAGGCAGGGTTGCGTAGACGGAAGACACAGACGGCGATGAATAGGGGTATGACCATGATCACTAGGTGGAAAACAGTGAGCTTGATCATATTTGTCCACGAGGCGTTGAGATAGGCATCCCCAAGCATAGTCTTGAAGTTTCCCAGTCCAATCCACGAGACTTCCTTACCGCCGCTCCAGCGGGTGAAGGCGTGATAGATTGCCGAGGCGGCGGGGACGTACGAGAAGACGAACACGAAGGCTAGGCTGGGGATCATCAAGAGGTAGAGCAGGCGGGCCTTCCAGATGCGGCGCAGCAAAGTTTCACGCCGAGGCGGAAGGCCGCCGGAGGTCGCTACGGTTACGCTGCCAGGAATTGACATAGCCTTGCTCCATTCTGACCGTTTGTGTCAGAGTAATGGTAGCAAGAGTCTACTATGGTGTCAATTTAAACAATTTTATGTCATTATGACAAGGCCTGAATGGCGGCAAGGAAGAAATGTTGGTCAAGAGAGGCAAGGGCTATAGTGAATAGCGAACTGCCGCGTACAAGCGGCGTTACTGTCCACAAACCACTAGCTATTGGGGTTTACTAGGCTCCGTTGACGTCTAAAGAATACTGCTCACAATGTGACAAAAACAGGACGCCGGCCGGCAGAATCGGACCATTTATCGAGTGATTCCCATATTTTTCGACCATAATCTGCGGCGGCGATTACAAAAGGTCTTCTTCGCCGCCAATCGCTGCCCTCCGCGGCTCTTCGTGGACAAAAAGAAGGTGTTCTTCGTGGCCCTTCGCGGCCCTTCGTGGATAAACCAGATTATGATCCTGCAAGTCTCAGTTCAGACAATCGTCAACAAGCCCCCAAAAACTGAAAACTCAAAACTGACCAAAGGGGACGCCTTCTCTCATGTTAGGCGTCCCGTCAGATGGAAAGGCCACTGCGTTGAGAAACCTGGTTCACCGCTTGCCTCCGCGGCTGCGGTCACGCGCTTGGCGCGGCCCGAGGCCGCTGCCGTGGTCGCGTGACCGTCCTGATTGACGGCCCACGCCGCGGCCATTTCGCGCCCCTCCCTTAGTCTTGGCAGAGGAGGTAATCCCCTCCGCATCAGGTCGTGCGCTCGGCGCCTTTTGCAATCTGTCCCGTACATTAGGCTGAAGTGAATCAACAAGGATTTGCGAAACGCTGCTGGGATGCTCCGGCCGCCGGATTGCATCAAGCAGTAAAGCTGCTTCTTCCTCAGATATTTTGCCTTCTTCCAGCATCTTGAGAATGGCATTGCCTTCTTCGTTCATGATTTATTCTCCTTGGTCCGGGTCTAGAATTCCTGACGCATTCATGACAACGAAGGCCCGGGCCATCATGCGCAGAAAACTCCAGTTGCCTTTTCTCTTCCTAATGTACCTCTTCTGGCCTATTCCCTGAGAATACCGGCACTTTGCAGGAAGCTCGATTTCGGCCAATCTTTACTTGACCAGAGGCGGCAACTCTCGTCACATTCTACACTATCTTCTTCATCGTGCGAACATACCCTGCGTCTGCGCCATGAATTCGTACGTCGACCAAGCGGTCTGGCGTGAGGCCATTCAGCCCCAGTGATTCCATCTCTCGCAAATAATCGGGCGTCACCCCGTGTATTCGCATCTCGATAAGTTTACCACTGTCCAGAACGGCAAGACCAAACTCTTGGAACTCTTGGAAAATCTCGGGTGTCACACCATGCACGCGCATTTCAATCAGCCGTTTCAGGTCCAATCCTTCCAGGCCCAGTGCTTCCATCCGCCGAATATAGTCGCGCGTCAACCCATGGACCCGCATCTCGACCAGTTCGCCCGCAGAAGGGTTGAGGCCGAACGAGCGCATTTCCCGCACATACGCAGGCGTCACGCCATGTATGCGCAATTCCAGCATTCTGTCGGTAGATAGATCGGCCAGCTCCAGCGCCCGCATCTCCTGGATGAATTCCTGCTCTGCCCGCCCTTCCAGGCCAAGTACAGATGGCTCGCACGGCGTCTGTACTTGGAAAAGTAGGCCGATTGTTTCTCTCTTACTCTTTGCGTATTTTCGCCCGATAGAAGACAATTTCCGGGTTGAACGGAATATATGGGTGTTGCATCCCATTTCTCATCAGAACTGACACAAGGAGTCACTTGAATGCTTACTAAGAGCTTTGGCAAACTCGGCTGGCCCGTTTCCGCGGTGGGGCTGGGCGCATGGAATATTGGCAACCAGTGGGGCGAGATCGACGACGCCACGGCCTGGGCGACGGTGCGGGCGGCCTACCACGCCGGTATGACCCTGTTTGACGTTGCCGAGTCCTACGGCTTCCCCAACGGCCTCTCTGAAATGCGGGTCGGCCAGGCACTCAGCGGAATCCGACATAACGTTATCCTGGTCAGCAAGATCGGAAACTGGGGCCAGCGCACCGGCGGCGCGATCCCCAAGACCGGCGTCGATTCGATCCGCATCTCCGGCCATGCCATCCTGGGCCGGCTGCGCACCGACTGGGTGGACGTGATCCTCTGTCATAAGGGCGACCTCGGCGACCCGACTGTCTTTCTGGAAGGGTTCGAGGCGCTCAAAGATGAGGGCTGCCTGCGCGCCTATGGCATCTCGACCAACGACCTGGATGTACTCAAGCGCTTCAACCGGGAAGGGACCTGCAGCGTGGTGCAGGTGGACTACTCGCTTCTGAACCGGGCTCCCGAGCAAGCATTTCTGCCCTACTGCCAGGAACACGGTATCGCAGTAATGGTGCGTGGCCCGCTGTCGAAAGGGCTGCTCTCTGGTCGTTATGCCCAAGGTTCCGTATTCACCGACTCGGTGCGGGCCAGTTGGAACGCGGGCGGCGCCCAACAGGCCCAGTTCGAGACGGGCGCAGCGCAGGTCGGCCGTCTCAGCGAGGTCGTCTCGCCAGGTGAAGAAATGGTACAGGCGGCAATTCGTTATACCTTCAGCCATCCGGCCGTGTCATTGTCGATCCCCGGCGCAAAGTCGCCCGCACAGGCACGAACAAACGCCGCGGCGGGCAGCAAGGCATTGACAGAGACGGAAGCGGCGCGCTTGCGAGAAGCTATTAAAGGATAGCGCGAGTTTAGCCGGCCGTCGCGCCTTCTCTTCGACTACGTTTTGTTCTTGGTCGACCAGGGCACCGCTCACCTGCGAACCAAGAGCCCGCACAAGTGAATGTTAGTCCGAACCACCGTCTTCGATCCGAATGCAGTTCGCCCTAAACCATCGGGACTGCAAAAAGAGAAGCTGGGAAATCACTATGAAAATCACCGATATCAAGACCTACCCTGTCTGGGTAGGACAGCGCAATCAGATGATCGTCAAGGTAGAGACCGACGAAGGATTGCACGGTTGGGGAGAGTCGGGCCTATCCGGCCGCGAGATGGCGGTGGTGGGCGCAGTCAAGCACTACCGGGAGTTCCTGATCGGCCGCGATCCGCTTCGCATGGGAGCGTTGTGGCAGGAGATGTACCGCGGCCAGTACTTCGAGGGCGGGCGCGTCCTGACCGCTGCAATTTCGGCAATAGACATCGCCTTGTACGATATCGCCGGCAAAGCGCTCAATGTTCCAGTGTACCAACTGTTGGGGGGGAAGCAGCGGGAGTTGGTTCCCTGCTTCGGCTCGACCGGTGGCTCAACCCAACAGGAGTTGATCGAAAACGTACAGTTGCTGGTGGAACTGGGCTGGCCAGCGATTCGCACCGGCTCGCACCCTGGCCGCCGGGCGGACGAACCGGAAACGATCTTCGAACCGCGCGAATCGTTGGGCGTGACGGCCCAGTGGCTGACTGCCGTACGCGAAGCGATAGGACCGGAGCCGGTGTTTGGCATCGACTTTCACCATCGCTTGAGCGTGGCCGAAGCAGCCTCATTCTGCCAACGCATGCCTTCCGGAACGCTGGACTTCTTGGAAGAACCGATCCGTGACGAGACACCGGAAGCCTACGAAGCACTCCGACGCATGACCGACGTCCCCTTTGCCATCGGCGAGGAGTTCTCAAGCAAGTGGCAGTTCCTGCCCTACATCGAGAGGGGTATCACCCAGTTCGCGCGCATCGATGTCTGCAACGTAGGCGGTTTGACCGAGGCGGCGAAAGTGGCGGCAATGGCCGAGGCCCACTACATCGACCTGATGCCGCATAATCCGCTTGGCCCCATCTGCAGCGCGGCGACCGTACATCTGGCTGCCGCCGTGCCGAACTTCGCCTGGCTGGAGGTGCGCGTCTCCCCTACCGAAGAGGGCCGATTCTACGACGCCGACTGGTTCCCCGTGCAGCCGCAGTTGGACGGCTTCCACTATATCGTGCCGGACGGTCCCGGCCTGGGCGTCGAGTTCAACGAAGAGCGGGCGCAGGCGGAAGAATTCCGTTTCTGGGAAGCGCCCCACCTGCGGCGCCGCGATGGGTCGCACACAAACTGGTAACTGGGCAGGTACGGCAACGTAACGCGCCTCTGCTTCCCTGCCGCAGAGGCGTGCTTTCCTGCTATTAACTGAGAGAATCGGGGCAAGATAGGCAATGAATGTAAAGCAGGCCGTGCCCTTCTTCAGGGTCTCAGACATGAAAGCATCGATCCGCTTCTATGTGGATGGATTGGGATGCGAAATCAGAGACAGGTGGGAACCGGATGGGCAGCTGCGCTGGTGCTGGCTTACTTTGGCAAAGGCAGCGCTGATGCTGCAAGAATTTCCTACCACGGGGTCCGACTCCTGGACCCCATCGGGGCAGGTGGGCGAAGGAGTTTCAATCGTCTTCATTTGCGATGACGCCTTGCAAGTCTATCACCAGGTTAGAGCGCGCGGACTCAAAGCGTCGGAACCTTTTGTCAGCAACGGCATGTGGCTTACATCGTTGACCGACCCGGACGGATACCGGCTCGACTTTGAAAGCGACACCGAAGTACCCGAAGGTACGCGTCTGGGAGAGAAATAGCTTTGGGCCGGGACCATATTGATATGAGAAGAGCCCCATAGGCTCACCAAGCTCGGCAGCCCCTCCAAGGGGCGTCGCTAATGAGCTTGCTGCGTCATACTCCATTACTTGTCGGTCGCCACGCGGCCATTTCTATTTGGACTGCTATATCAGACTACAGGGAAGGCGAATTCTGCATGAGTTCCGGCAGAACTCCGTTGAAGAATTCAAACGCGATCTCGAAGTCGAAGGCCTGTCGCGGAAGAGAAAAGCCCCCGCCTTCGCTTGGCGGGGGCTTCGGAATGGGCTGGCCAGGCTCCTGGTACCCTACTCGGTATTGGCAACGTATCGTAAACTCGCACGCAAGCCTGTATCTTGACCCCGTCAGTTTCGACTCGCCTCTATGGGCCCGGCGGCAACTGCATCAGGCGCCGGCTGTTGCGGCGCAGAACTGTAGGTTCCTTCCACATTTGCGTCAATCTGAACTTCCGCCACCTGCCGCCCCGCGCCGTGCGTTCCACACCAGGCAGATATCAGGCTGCTGCCAGGTAGCGTTTGGAAGCTCAGGCTTTTCGAATTGGCGGTCGATGCAAGAACTGCTGTCTCCAGAGAAAAGTAGGTGCCCGAGTCAGTGTTGGACCTGTAGTAAATTCTGTAAAGCTCCGAACAAGCGCCGGCATCGGTCCAACTGACTTCGAGATCGATGGTGCCATTCGATGGCAGCGACAGATCAACGGTTATCGAACCCTCTGCGACCTCCTGTGGAGATGCGGCAGGCTGTGTAGTTGTGGAGTCGGCAGGCTGTGTAGAAGCGGGCTGTGTCGAGGTCGGACTTCCCGTTGAAGCGACCTGAGTTACACCCGAAAGGGGACCGGCGAGATAAGTAAGATCGCGGTAAATCCACCCCTGTCCCCCTACCTCGTCATACTTCACCTTGAACCAGTCGGACTGTGCGTTGACGCCAATGACCTCGACCCAGGTCCCTTCTGAAATCGTAGTGACCAGGCCGTAACTGGTGTCCGGCCCTGACCTCACATTAAGGAGGGCCGTGTTAGCGATGGCAACGGGCAGCATCGCTATTTCCTCAGCAGAAATGCGTTTTACATTATCCAGCGACCCGACGAGAACGGTAAAGTCCTCGCGTATCCAACCCAATTGGTCCAGACCGTCGATGTCAACCAGATACCAATTCTCGTCCGGGCCGATTCCCATGATCCGGGCCCTGGTCCCTTGGCCGACAGCCTTCAGAACGCTGTAACTGTCGCCGGGACCTTCGCGCACGTTGACCAGCGACGGGTAGGTTACGGCAATCGGGCGATCAACTTCCGTGTCGCTGCTGGGTTGTCCAACCTGCCACGACGCCACCCGTCTGACCCCGGCAAGCGATCCTACGACAGTTGTCAGGTCCTGATAGATCCAGGCTGGATCGTCCAGGCTGTTCAACTCCACCAGGAACCACTCGTCCTGCGGGCCGATGCCGATGATTTCGGCCCGCGTGCCTTGCGCTACCGTTGTAACGATGTCGTACTCGGTTCCGGGACCGCTGCGCACATTCAGGATGGCAGGAACTGTAGTGGCAACCGGATTATCAACTCCCGTCTCTATACCATCCACTTCTGCTTGCGTAAACTGCTTGACGCTGGCAAGCGATCCTGTAACTGTTGTCAATCCGGCATAGATCCAGGCAGGCCCACTCAAGACTCCCAGGTTCACCTTATACCATTCACTGTTTGGCCCGATGCCAATAATCGTGGCTTGCGTTCCCTTTGGAACCGTTGTCAGTATGTCGTAATCAAGGCCCGGCCCCGAGCGCACATTCAATATGTCGGGCGTAGTGATGGCCAGAGGGTCGTCGCCCGGCCTCGCAATCAGGTCAATTTCCCACTGCTCGAGGAATCTGACCCCATCAAGGGAACCTTCAACTGTGGTCAGATCCTGATAGATCCAGACCATGCCGTCAATCCCTTCAATTTGGACCTGGAACCAGTCGTCAAGCGGGTCTCGGCCGTAGATGCTGGCACGCGTCCCCTCGGGAACTGTTGTGATTACTTCGTAGTCGAGTCCCGGCCCAGAACGAACATTCATAAGATATGGTGTGGTAATCGCAACAGGAACGGGAGTGGGAGCTGACTGCCGCTGAGACGGCAGCGGAGACGGGGCCGGTGGAACATATCTCTGCCGGTTGCCCGAATTACCAGAATCACCTGAATTGCTCTTACCGCCGCCACCTCCGCTCTTGCCGCCATTTCCTGTTCCATGCTGTTGGTCGGACAGCGCTTCGCCGACATTGATGGTGAAAGAGTCGCTGGCGGAGGAAAATTCGCTGTCAGCAACAGTATAAGTTACGACTTTCGTCTCCGCCATCGCGGGCGTTCCAGTGATGGTTCGGGTTATCTCCAAAAAGGACAGGCCTGATGGTAGGTCCGTGACCATGTATGCGTATGGAGACGTTCCGCCGCTGGCCGCAGGCAGTTGCTGCGTGAACAGTTCCCCTACTGTTGCCGAGAGTTCTGTGGTGTCGCTCAATGTAAGAAGCGCCGCACTTACCGTGATCGTAAAGTCATCCCTGGCCTCGCCATAGTTGAAGTCGATCACCGTATAGGTGATGACCGTCGTCCCTTTGACTGTCGGCGATCCCGCTATTGTCTGAGTCCCTCTAGTGAAAATCAAGCCGTCCGGCAGGGAGGTGACGCTGTACAGATAGGGGATTGTACCTCCACTTGCAGCTGGCAGCCGATGCGTGAATAGCTCCCCTACAGTTGCCGAGAGTCCAGTAGTGTCGTCCAATGTCAGTTCTGGCGGATCTTGCGTGTTGACGTCGTTGCCATCGCCATCTCCCGTTTCGCCTTGTGGGTCAGTCTGCGATTCGGTAACAGTGATGGTGAAATCATCGCTGGCAGAGGCAGACCTGCTGTCAGTCACTGCGTAGGTGACATCCTTTGTTTCCGCCTCCGTGGGTATTCCGGTGATGGTGCGCGTACTCTGCACAAAGGACAGGCCGGCCGGCAGAGCGGTCACGGAGTATTGATATGGCGCCGTTCCTCCCGTTGCCTGCGGCAGTTGCTGCGTGAACTGTTCTCCTACTGTCGCCGAGAATCCCGACGTGTCACTCAATCTGGGGACCGGAGGGCCTACCGTGATCGTGAAGTCATCACTGGCCACGTTATTGCCATCGTCATTCACTGTATAAGTGATGTCCTTCGTGACCTCCTCCGTCGGCGTTCCCGAAATCGTGTGCGTCCCTCTATCGAACGTTAACCCTGCCGGAAGTGTGGTGACGAAGTACTCGTAGGGAGGTGTTCCTCCCGTGGCGGCAGGCAGTTGCTGAACGAACTGCTCGCTCACTCTAGCCGAGAATCCTGTGGTGTCGTACAAGGTCAGTAACGGCGGAGTTTGCGTGTTGCCACCGCCCTGGTTGCCGACCTGATTATTGCCCCCCTGCACCCCTTGGTCCGGCTCGCTAACCGTTATATTAAACGTGACGCTGTCTTGATCATCGTCCTTATCAGTAGCCGTGTACGTGACGGTGGCGACTTCCATCTGGGTCGGCGTACCGGTGATCACTCGCGTGTTTGTGATGAACTGCAGGCCCGCAGGCAATCCCGTAGCCGAGTAAACTAGTGGTGTATTGCCGCCGCTTGCCTCCGGCAACAGCGCGTAGAATTGTGAGCCTTTCGTGGCATTGAAGTCCGATACCGAGTCAAATTCAGGCATTGGATCCTGGCTGACGTCGATCTCAAAAGTGACGCTGGCCTTGTCGCCGTCCTCGTCGGTTGCCTCATAAGTGACGTTCGCAGTTTCAACAGTTGTGGGAGTGCCGGTGATTGTGCGTGTCAACTCGATGAATTGGAGCCCTGTTGGCAGACCGCCCGCTGTGTAGCCGAACGGAGACCTGCCACCCGTAACCTCGGGAAGCACCAGAGTGTACAAATCTCCCTGCATAATTGAAATGTCCGATACGTCGATAAGAGAAGGCATCGGATAAACGGTGGCTTTGAAATCAGTTGAGATCGGGTCCCCGTCATCGTCGGTTACCGTGTAAGTGACGTTGGTCATACCTGGCGTGTCAGGCGTTCCTGAAATGAAGCGCGTTTGGTCGTCGAAATCCAGACCTGAGGGCAATACCGAAACCGTGTAGGTATAGGGTGGGTCGCCGTTTGCGCCCGCCGGCAACTCTACGCTGAAGGCCCTTGTCACTTTCAGGTGTAAGTCGTCCACGGACGGCTCAGTCGGCATGTTGTCGGCGGCGATATTAATCTCAAAGGTTTGCGAAACTGGGTCAAGATCGCGGTCCGTGGCTGTAAAAGTGACCTGGTGCAGCCCCGACGCGGTCGGCGTGCCGGAAATCCATCTCGTATCAGGATTGAAGGTAAGCGTCTCGGGAAGCCCCGAAATAGTATAGGTATAAGGTGCATTCCCGCCGGTCGCGCCAGGGAGTAACACCGTAAAGGGACTATCCACTCGCAATCTAAAGTCTGGAATCGTGTAGGGGAACGTAGGCTCTGTGTCCCCTTCGCTGACAGAGATCTGAAATTCCTGGCTGGCCGTGTCGCCGTCATCGTCCTCTACCGCAAAAGTTACGTCGGCAACTTGCACCTGCGTCGGAGTGCCGATAATAGTCAGCGAGGGTTTGTCAAAGGACAGGCCGGTTGGCAGGCCGGTCACAGTATAGGTGAACGGCTCCTTTCCGCCAGACACTGCTTTCAATACAAGTGTGAACACCTCATCTTTTGTGGCCATGACGTCCGCTACTTCGGACAGCGAGGGCAACGCGTAGACAACAATGTGAAAGGTTTGGCTGGCCTCATCGTTGTCCTCGTCGGTAGCCGTATAGGTGACTTCGAAGTCATTCGCAACCGTTGGCGTACCGGTTATCGTGCGAGAGGATTGGATAAACGTTAGTCCATCAGGCAGTCCGGTCACCGCGTGAACCAGGTCGCCGTCGCCGCCGCTCCCTGCTGGCATCTGGCGGGTAAACACTTCCGTCAATTTGGCGGAGGAGTCCGATATGGCCTCCAGTGTCGGCATCAGATCGGCGCTGACCGCAATCGTAAAGGATTGGCTGGCCTCGTCGCCGTCGTCGTCCCGAACAGTGTAGATCACGGTAGGGGATTCCACGGCCGTGGGCGTGCCCGCGATCGTGCGCGTGCTCTCTGTAAAACTGAGGCCCGTTGGCATATTTGTGACGGTATAGCCCAGCGGCGTATCCCCTCCCGTCGCCGCAGGCAGAACCTCGCTGAACGGCGAACCCACTCTGGCCGTGTAGCCAACGATGGTTGTCAGTGTCGGCTTCAGATCTTCTTCGACCGTAATCGTAAACGACTGACTGACCTCATCGCCGTCGTGGTCTCGCACCGTATAGGTCACGGTCGGCGCTTCCACGGTTGTGGGCGTGCCTGCGATCGTCCGCGTCGCTTCGGCAAAACTGAGTCCGTCCGGCAGATCTATAACCGTATATCCCAGCGGCGTATCCCCGCCCGTCGCTAAGGGCAGTACCTCACTGAACGGCGAACCCACTCTGGCCGTGTAACCCGCAATGGTAGTCAGTGTCGGCTTCAGGTCGGCATTGACCGTAATCGTAACCGACTGACTGGCCTCATCGCCGTCGTGGTCTCGCACCGTATAGGTCACGGTCGGCGCTTCCACGGTTGTGGGCGTGCCTGCGATCGTCCGCGTTCCTTCGGTAAAGCTGAGTCCGTCCGGCAGATCAACAACGGTGTATCCCAGCGGCGTATCCCCGCCCGTCGCTGCCGGCAGAACCTCACTGAACGGCGACCCCACTCTGGCCGTGTAACCCGTTATGGAACCGAGGGTCGGCGTCAGATCGGCGTCTACTGTAATTGTGAAGGAGGCGCTGTCCGAGTCTCCGTCTTCATCCGTTACAGTGTACGTGACGTTCGTAGTCTCAATTGCCGTTGGCGTGCCCGTGATTGTGCGCGAAGCCGAAATGAAGACAAGCCCGGTTGGCAGCCCCGTCGCGGCATAGGATAGCGTTCCGTCGCCGCCTGATGCCTCCGGCAACAGCGCGTAGAATTGTGTGCCTTTGAGGGCATTGAAGCCCGAAATCGAACTTAAGACCGGCACTGGATCCAGACTGACATCGATCTCAAAAGTGACACTTACTTTGTCGCCGTCTTTGTCAGTAGCCTCATATGTTACGTCCGCAGGGCCAACGGCAGTGGGAGTGCCGGTAATGGTGCGCGAGGTATCGATAAATTGGAGCCCGGTGGGCAGACCGGTTACGGAGTACCCAAACGGAGTCCTGCCTCTTGTGGCCTCAGGTAGTACCAGAGTGAACAGATCGCCCTGCTTAGTTGAGGTGTCGTTTACGTCGGTCAGAGAAGGCATCTCATAGACGTTGATTGTGAAATCGGTAGAGATGGAGTCTTCGTCTTCGTCAGTGACTGTGTAGGTGACGTTGGTGGCGCCTGCGGTGTCAGGCGTGCCATCGAGTATGCGCGTGTCTTCATCGAAATTCAGACCTGGGGGCAGTGCCGTTACCGTATGCGTATAAGGTGGGTCGCCGTCAGTGCCCGCCGGCAACGTTACGTTGACGGCTCTTGACACTTTCAGATGCATGTCATCCACGGACGGCTCAGTCGGCATGTTGTCGGCGACAATTTCGAGATTGAAGGTTTGCGTAACCTCGTCGAGGTCTCGGTCCGTGGCCGTATAGGTGACCTCGTGCATCCTCGACGCGGTAGGCGTGCCGAAAAGTCTTCTCGTGTTTGAATCAAAGGAAAGCGCATTGGGTTGCCCGGAAATCGTATAGGTATACGGGGAGTTTCCGCCGGTCGCTCCAGGAAGAAGCACACTATAGTAGCTCCCTACTCTCGTTTTGAAATTGGGAATTGTGTAGGGAAATGAAGGATTTGTGTCTCCTTCGCTGACGGTGATTTGGAAATCCCGGCTGGCCGTGTCGCCGTCGTCGTCATCTACTGCGAAAGTGACGTCGGCTACTTGAATCTGCGTCGGTGTACCGGCGATGGTTAGCGTGGACTCCACGAAGGACAGACCGGTTGGCAGGCCGGTCACGTCATAGTCGAACGGCTCCTTTCCACCAGACACTGCGGACAGCACAAGTGTAAACCCCTCATCCTTCGTTGCCATGATGTCCGGAACTTCACGCAGCGAGGGCAACGCGTAGACAACGATTTCGAAGGTTTGACGGGCAACATCGTCGTCCTCGTCACTAGCCGTGTAAGTGATTACGTAGTCGCCCGCGGTTGTCGGTGTACCGGTAATTGTTCGAGAGGATTGGACGAAGGAAAGACCAGGAGGCCGCCCTGTCGCATCGTACTCCAGGTCGCCGTCACCGCCGCTGCCTGCCGGCAGTTGGAGGGTAAACACCTTTGTCAATTTGGCGTCGGTATCGGCTAGGCTCTCCAGTGTCGGCGTCAAGTCGGCTTCCACCGTGATCACAAAGGTCTTTCTGGCCTGATCGCCGTCATCGTCTTCCACCGTATAGGTTACGGTCGGGGATTCCACCGTTGTCGGCGTGCCTGCGATCGTGCGCGTGCCTTCGGTAAAGCTGAGACCGTCCGGCAGATTTGTTGCAGTATATCCCAGCGGCGTATCTCCACCCGTGGCAGCGGGCAGTTCTTGGCTGAACGGCGACCCCACTCTGGCCGTGTATCCCGTAATGGTGGAAAGTGTCGGTGTGAGATCGGCTGCGACTGTGATCGTAAATGTCGTGCTGTCTTCGTCGCCGTCGTCGTCGCTCACCGTGTAGGTCACGGTCGGCGCTTCCACCGTTGTGGGCGTGCCTGCGATCGTGCGCGTGCCTTCGGTAAAGCTGAGACCGTCCGGCAGATTTGTTGCAGTATATCCCAGCGGCGTATCTCCACCCGTGGCAGCGGGCAGTTCTTGGCTGAACGGCGACCCCACTCGGGCATTGAAACCTGAAATAGTAGTCAGCGTCGGCTCTAGATCGGCGTTGACTGTAATTGTGAACGTCCGGCTGGCCTCATCGCCGTCATCGTCGCGCACCGTATAGGTCACGGTCGGCGCTTCCACCGTTGTGGGCGTGCCTGCGATCGTCCGCGTTCCTTCGGTAAAGCTGAGACCGTCCGGTAGATTTGTTGCAGTATATCCCAGCGGCGTATCTCCACCCGTGGCAGCGGGCAGTTCTTGGCTGAACGGCGACCCCACTCTGGCATTGAAACCTGAAATGGTAGTCAGCGTCGGCTCCAGATCGGCGTTGACTGTAATTGTGAAGGAGGCGCTGTCCGAGTCTCCGTCATCGTCGCGCACTGTGTAGGTCACGGTCGGCGCTTCCACTTTTGTCGGCGTGCCTGCGATCGTCCGCGTTCCTTCGGTAAAGCTGAGACCGTCCGGTAGATTTGTTGCAGTATATCCCAGCGGCGTATCTCCACCCGTGGCAGCGGGCAGTTCTTGGCTGAACGGCGACCCCACTCTGGCATTGAAACCTGAAATGGTAGTCAGCGTCGGCTCCAGATCGGCGTTGACTGTAATTGTGAAGGAGGCGCTGTCCGAGTCTCCGTCATCGTCGCGCACTGTGTAGGTCACGGTCGGCGCTTCCACTTTTGTCGGCGTGCCTGCGATCGTCCGCGTTCCTTCGGTAAAGCTGAGACCGTCCGGTAGATTTGTTGCAGTATATCCCAGCGGCGTATCTCCACCCGTGGCAGCGGGCAGTACTTGGCTGAACGGCGACCCCACTCTGGCATTGAAACCTGAAATGGTAGTCAGCGTCGGCTCCAGATCGGCGT
This sequence comes from Caldilineaceae bacterium, assembly GCA_965221345.1. GTDB lineage: Bacteria > Chloroflexota > Anaerolineae > Caldilineales > Caldilineaceae > Bin5. Next base: position 1,855,172 of record CBDCSD010000001.1, on the reverse strand, counting down.
TGACTGTAATTGTGAAGGAGGCGCTGTCCGAGTCTCCGTCATCGTCGCGCACTGTGTAGGTCACGGTCGGCGCTTCCACTTTTGTCGGCGTGCCCGAGACCGTGCGCGACACGTTATCGAAGGTGAGACCATCTGGCAGGGGGATCGCGGTGTAGGACAGCGTACCGTCCCCACCCGTCGCCGCCGGCAGTACCTCACTGAACGGTGACCCCACTCTGGCCGTGTACCCTGCGATGGGATCGAAAGTCGGCGTCAGATCGGCGTCAACCGTGATGTTGAAATTAACGGAAGCCGAGTCGCCGTCGCTATCGGTGACCGTGTATTGGACAGTAGATGACCCTGTGCCTGTCGGCGTGCCCTCAATGGTGCGAGTTGTGGTAATGAAGGTCAGACCTACGGGCAGCCCAGTTGCATCGTACGTCAGTGTTCCGTCTCCACCGCTCCCCCCAGGCAGCTGCTGGCTAAACGGCGTATTCTGTTTCGCGGTATAACCGGTAACGCTTGGCGCCGTAGGCGTCAGATCGGGATTGACCGTGATGGTGAAATCGACGAAGTCCGAGTCACCATCGCTATCCGTCACCGTGTATCTGACTGAGGTTGTTCCTGTGCCAGAGGGTGTGCCGGCGATGGTGCGCGTTGAATTTGTGAAGGTGAGACCTGGAGGCAGGGGGGTCGCGCCGTAAGACAACGTACCGTCCCCGCCGCTGCCCACGGGAAGCTGTTGGCTGAATGGCGAATTTTGTTTCGCCGTCATATTGGAAACAGTTGGCGCCGTTGGGGTTAGATCGGGATCGCCGATGATGAAGTCGGCCGAGCCGAAAATAATAGCATTCCCTGAAGTGTCCTCTATTTCGCTCACTATCCTGTAAGAGCCGACAGGACAGTCGGAGGGAATGGTCACGCGAACTACATATGGATTACTGTTGATCGTACCTTGGACATCCTGCCCCCATCCTACCAGGCTACCTCCACAGACCATTCCACTTACGGCCTGATTTGTGAGTGTATTGGTCAGAAAGTCGGTCATCCGGACATCTGTGCCGTCTTGTATATCGTTAAACAAGAAAGTGACGTCGAATTCCGTACCTGGAGGGATCGGGGAACTTTCGGACATGCTAACACTTACGGACGGACTGGCATCGGCATCAGTGACGATTGCGAAATCGACGCTTTTCGATCCTCGTAGCCGGTCGTCGGAATCTTTCAAACTGACATGAAGGGTATATTCATTTTTGGGGCAGACGTCGGTTATGGTGACCGACTTCTGTATTGGGTTGCCGGAGACGTTGTTAAGCGTGAATGTATTGTCTCTTTCCAGCCCCGTTCCCTCGCAGATGTCGGCAAAATTGGAGGGGTTTCTAGCCATCAAATGGGCCTTGTAAGTGTAGTTGGCGCCTTGGACCAGGTCCTTGAATTTGATGGTTGGATTGATAGCCGTGCCGCGGTAGTAGGGGGTGTTCGGCATATCGATGTCGACAGAGGGGCCCAAACTAATGCTAAAGTCATGTGTGCCGGAGACAATTACGGTGTTGGAGGGGTTGTCCTTTACGCTCACCCGCATCCTGTAGGTGCCAACCTCACAAGTAGTTGAAATGGAAAAGTCGGATGGCCCGTGGTTCCAGGGACTTCTGTACCAAGTGGTGATATACAGGTCACCTTCGGCCAGGTCCACTGTGCAACTGTCTGCGTTTGTCCAGGCGCCGTCAGCGTTACGCTCAAAATGGTACCGGAAGGAGAGATCGGCGAATTCGGAATCGTCATTGCTATCCTGGGGCAGGTTGTGGAATGAGACATGGACCCAGGTCAATTGTCCCTGAATCAACGAACTCTCCCCTATTGAAATCGTGACCCGCGGGGAATCCTGTGCCAAGGCAGCACGAGGCCGGGGCGCCACGACGGCAGCCAGCAAAGCAAGCAGCATTATGCAAAGCCCGATCAGTGAACCGATCAGAAACTCTTTCCGCCTTTGCATCTCCTTCGTCCCTCGTCTAATTCGGTCCAAATTTCACCTATTCCTTGCGCGTGATCGAAATTTGTCGCACATGTCTCAGCCAAAATTTAAGTTATCCCCATTGGCCCTGTCAAGCAGTTGAGCATTCGCTCCAGACGCCGAAGATCGGCGGTCAGACACGTGCTGCCCGCCTCGCCGCAATGGGCAATTTCCAGAGTAATTCGGCCCGAAAATCCCTCCAGAGCATCCCTCTCGATGCCTGTAAACGCGATGCGATTTTAGGTCGGCCAGAAGTAGACGATCCCCATACGTAGCCCTGGCGTATAAGAATTGTCCAACGTACATTAAGCGTCCGTTCAAAAGTGCTGCTGTTGGTTGAACCGGAAAAGGGACAGTGTCGCGCCAGCTTGCTGATGCACGGAACAGACTGCAAATGCTAACCTGAAATATACATCTGCTCTATTGGTCTTTCTACGCATCGAATACCAGGACAAGCGCCCTCCCCGTGCCGAATTCTGCTCTCATCTCTTTCGCTACGACGCAACCTTATGGAGACCCAGCACTCAACTAGCCTCTTGGATGGTCGAACGATAGCTATATCCCCTGCGTTTTGCTTTCGTTTATCTAATCAGAGGGGTAACTTCGCGGCCTGAAAGTTAATAGTAGCGGATCGGCGCAGCTTTTGTCCCGCCCCTGTGACCCAGTTCTGGTCAGTCAGAATTCAAGTTTTCCCGACACAGCGACTTCCGGGTGCAGATTGCCCAGCCTGGCCTTGTTGATCTCAACATGTGTACCGGGCATCTACGGTAAACTTGAACTGTCTGTCTGTAACGCGCGCTATATACTGTAGGATTTGACAACGGTGCATCACTTAAGTATGATATTGTCTTGTTGACAGCCAAGTCGGGAGAGAAGGAGCGAGGAAGGCGTAAAGCCAGACCTTGCAGTCAAAAAGTAAGCGGATGACAACTCTAGAAGTTATGTCTCAATTGACCTGCATAAAGAGCAAAAAGCGGAATCCAGACTGACCTGTCTGTTGTTTGCGCCTGCTCAGATGTTGCAACCGTAGCCACCGGCCATTCCAGACAGGATGGACCGGTTTTTTGTTGCGTTAGAAGATCGCCGGGAGCACGAGTATGAGCCTTGAACAATTTGCCATTATCGAATCGACACTGCGGGAGGGAGAGCAGTTCGCCAATGCCTTCTTCGACAGCGGGCAGAAGGTGGAAATCGCCCACCTGCTGGAAGCCTTCGGCGTCGAGTACCTGGAGTTAACCTCGCCGGCTGCCAGCCCGCAGAGCCGCGCCGACTGCTCGCGCATCGCCGACCTGGGACTGCAGACGAAACTGCTTACCCATACGCGCTGCCATCTGGACGACGCCCGCCTGGCTGTAGACACTGGCGTCGACGGCATTGATGTCCTCTTTGGCACCAGCAGCTATTTGCGCGAGTTCTCCCATGGAAAGTCCATCCGGCAGATCATCGACAGCGCAGTACAGGTAATCGAATTCATTAAGAGCCAGGGCCTGGAGGTGCGCTTCAGCAGCGAGGACTCCTTCCGCAGCGACCTGGTCGATCTTTTGACCGTCTACCGCGAGGTCGATCAGATCGGTGTCGACAGGGTTGGAATCGCCGACACTGTAGGCATAGCCACGCCCCTGCAAGTGCATGAGTTGGTGCGGACCTTGCGCGGGGTCGTCTCCTGCGACATTGAATTTCACGGTCATGACGATACCGGCTGTGCCATCGCCAATTCCTACTGCGCCCTGGCTGCCGGCGCCACCCATGTAGATACTTCTGTCCTCGGCATCGGTGAGCGCAACGGCATCACGCCGCTGGGGGGCCTTGTAGCGCGCATGTACGCCCTCGACCCAGAGCAGATTCGCAACAAATATAATCTGCCGATGTTGCGCGAAGTCGAAAACTTCGTCGCCGAAATCGTCGGCGTCGATGTGCCCTTCAACAACTACATCACCGGCTACACTGCATTCACGCACAAGGCCGGCATTCACGCCAAGGCGATTCTGAACAACCCCGAAACCTACGAGATCCTCGATCCGGCCGACTTCGGCTTGACACGCTATCTGCACATTGCGCACCGTCTCACCGGCTGGAATGCGGTTAAACAGCGGGCCGAGCAGCTTCAGCTCGACCTGACAGACCCGCAGGTGAAGGAAGTGACCGCACACATCAAAGAGGAAGCAGACCAGCGCAAACTCAGTCTGGACGACGTTGACGTTCTGTTGCGCGAGTATCACAGTCGCGCCGTGACCGTGACGACTCCTCCTGTGTAGGGGCCCGAAGATGAACAAAAGCACACTTCCCATGCAAACGGAGCAGCAGGCGGGTGAACGCGGTCCGCAACCCCAAACTTTCGTGCAAAAGGCGCTTGCCAGGGCGGCCGGCCTCGAAGAGGTCGGAGTTGGCGTAGTCGTGGACGTGCGCCCCGACATCGTGCTGAGCCATGACAACACCGCCGCTATCCGCGAGATCTGGCAGCAGTTCGGGCAGGTCCGGGTAGTGATCCCGGAAAAGCTGGCGATCACACTCGACCATGCTGTGCCGGCGCCGACGACCCGCCATGCGCAAAACCACGCCGAGATTCGCGTATTCGTGCAGGAACAGGGCATCCGCCACTTCTTCGAGGTGGGACGGGGCATTTGCCACCAGGTCCTCAGCGAGGAAGGGCTGGCACTGCCGGGTCAGGTGATCCTGGGCGCGGACAGCCATACCCCCCACTTCGGATGGCTCGGCGCCTTTGGCGCAGGGATCGGACGAAGTGAGGTTGCCGCTCTTTGGGCGACGGGCGAACTGTGGCTGCGCGTGCCGGAATCGATTCGCATCGTCCTCGAAGGTGACCTGCCGGCAGGCGTTACAGCCAAAGACTTTGCCCTGCGCATCATCGGCGATTGGGGCGCAGACGGCGGCCTGTACGCGTCGGTCGAATTCAGCGGCAGCGGCGTAGAGGCGATGAGCATCGACTCGCGCATGGCCCTGGCCAACATGATGGCAGAATTCGGCGCGAAATCATCATACATCCCGCCGGACGACAGGACACTGGCTTATCTGTCTTCTGCCCTGGAACGGAGGGCAGCGAGAGAAACAGGGGGCAGAGGGACAGACGGCCCTCTGCCGGACATTGCTCATTCGCAGCTCTTCCCCGACGAAGACGCCGCCTACAGCGCCACCTACCGCTACAGTGCAGACGACCTGGAGCCGACAGTGTCCTGCCCCCACACGGTCGACAACGTGGCCCCACTTTCCGCGGTGGCGGGGATACGCGTGCAGCAGGCGTTTATAGGCACATGCACGAACGGGCGTCTTGAGGATATTGCCGCCGCTGCAGAGGTCTTGCAAGGGCGCCAGGTAGCCGGCGGTACCCGCCTTCTGGTCATCCCCGCCTCCAGCCTCGTATTGCAAGAAGCCATGCAGCTCGGCTACATCCAGACACTGGTTGCAGCCGGCGCGGCCATCGGTACGCCGGGCTGCGGTCCCTGCATGGGCAACCATATGGGCGTGCCAGCGACCGGGGAAGTTACGATTTCCAGCGCCAACCGCAATTTCCGCGGACGGATGGGCACCGCAGAAGCCGAGATCTACCTGGCGAATCCGGCTGTAGTGGCGGCATCCGCGGTTGCCGGCAAGATCGCCGATCCGAGGAGCATTGCCTGAGACCAGAGGGGTGTGCCAGTCGGTGGCATCATTGGACTAACTCTCCCACCAGTCATTTTGGATGCGTGTGATGAGCGGAGGATCTGTGGAGATTCGGGGCAGAGCCTGGAAATATGGTGACAACATCAACACCGATGTCCTGTTTCCGGGCAAGTACACCTATACGGCCAAAGGGCGCGCTGAGATCGCCGGCCATGCGTTGGAGGACCTCGATCCGACCTTCGCGCCCAATGTGCGAGCCGGCGATCTGATCATCGGCGGCCGCAATTTCGGTTGCGGCTCCAGCCGCGAGCAGGCCGCGACCTGCCTCGTCTACAACGGCGTCGGCGCGGTAATAGCGGACAGCTTCGCTCGCATCTTTTATCGTAACGCCATCAACAACGGCCTGTTGGTCATCGTCTGCCCCGAAGCCGCAGGCGCGATTCGCGGACAAGAGATGGTTTCGGTAGACCGAGAGCGGCAGGTGATCGAGTGCGCAGGCGGCCGCTTTGAATTCCCGGCCCTGAGTACGACCGTACAGGAGATTCTGGAAGCGGGCGGATTGGTGGAACAGGTAAGGCGGCGCCTTGCGGCAAGCAGTTCGTCTTCCTGAAGAGGCCGGGGACCCGTTCGTGGGCCTGGGAGCCATGTGAAAGCAATGCAGCCGCCGAGGTTGGCGCGATTCCTGTACTCGGTTCAGCGGCTGCGCTGGCGTTTTTTCAGACCGCTTACTGTTGGCGTCCGGCTGCTGGCCGTTGAGAACGGGAAGGTTCTTCTCGTCAGCCACACCTACCTGGAAGGCTGGTTTTTGCCAGGCGGCGGCGTACTGGCGGGCGAATCCTTGCCTGACGCCATAAAACGTGAAGCTGCCGAGGAGGCCGGGGCAGTTCTGCACGAACTGAAACTGTTTGGCGTCTACAGTAGCTTCCTTGAAGGAAAGAGCGATCACATCGTCGTCTTTGTCTGCCAGGACATTACATGGCAAAGTACCGCTAATCGTGAATTCGAAAGCGTCGGCTGTTTCGCGCTCGACGAGCTGCCGCTGGGGACGTCCCCTGGCACGCGCAGAAGAATAGCCGAGTTTGCCGCCGGCGCAAGAGCTGTCGCGGCACCCTGGTAAGTAATCATCACCTGGACCGTATTGGCGTTACGCTTACACACTACATATCAGGAGAAGTAGCATGGCAGTACAGACCATTACGACCGTAGCCGAGTGCCCGGAATGCTTTGCCGAAGTTGAACTCAATGACGTGATGCAAAATGAAATCGTACAGTGCGGCGAATGCGGAATCGACCTCGAGGTCGTCGCCGTAGACCCTGTCGCGCTTGAACTGGCGCCGGAAGAGGACGAAGACTGGGGAGAATAGAACTGATGCGTGTTGGCATCCTTTACAGCCGCGTGCGCGCGGAGGAAAAACTGCTGTTCGAAGCCTTCAGGCAAAGGGGCGCCGAGTTCGACCTGCTCGACGATCGCAAGCTGATCTTTGACATCTCCGGCGGCGTGGACTCGACAACGCGCTTTGATAATTACGATGTCATAGTCGAGCGCTGTATCCATCATGGGCGGGCGCTGGTCAGTCTGCGAATTCTCAACGATCGCGAAATCCCAACCGTGAATTCTGTTCAGGTGGCCGACGTGTGCGGTGACAAACTGCAGACGACGAGCGCACTTACAGCGGCCGGCGTTCCCTCGCCGCGCACGATGGTGGCCTTTACCGCCGAGAGTGCGCTGGAGGCTATCGAGGAGCTGGGCTATCCCGTGGTGATGAAGCCGTCGATCGGATCATGGGGGCGGCTGCTGAGCAAGATCAACGACCGCGAGGCGGCGGAGACGGTCCTGGAACACAAGGAGGTGTTGGGCACCTATCATCACAGCATCTTCTACATTCAAGAGTATATCCAAAAGCCCGAACGCGACATCCGCGCCTTCACCGTCGGCAACGAGACGATCTGTGCCATCTACCGGGACTCGCCCCATTGGATAACGAACACGGCGCGCGGAGGCCAGGCGTCGGTGTGCCCGGTAACGCCGGAACTGAACGACCTGTGCGTGGGGGCCGCCAAGGCCGTCGGCGGCGGATGTGTCGCCATCGACGTGCTGGAGGATCCGGAACGCGGGCTGCTGGTGAACGAGGTCAACTACACGATGGAGTTCCGCAACAGTGTGCAACCCACCGGCGTAGATATTCCCGGCCGCATCGCCGATTTTGCGCTGCGAGTGGGACGTGAAGGCTGGCAGGAGGCCAACAGTTAGTGCGGCGACAGTGCATTTCACCACGAGTGGAAAGTGAGCAGTTAGATCTTGCGCCAAGTCGGATCAAGCTTTGAAATTTCAGTCTCCATCCTCGGCGCCAGCGGCTATGCCGGTGGTGAGTTGCTGCGCCTGCTGCTGGATCATCCCCACGTTGAAGTGGCCCAGGTGACCAGCGAGCGCAACGCCGGCTCTTTCGTCCATTTCACGCATCCGAATTTGCGCGGGCGAACGAAACTGAAGTTCGTCAGCGCGGCTGAGCTGGCGCCCTGCGACCTGTTGGTGCTGGGACTGCCCCACGGCGGCGCGATGGGCCGCATCGCTAATTTTACGGAGTTGGCCGACCGCATCATCGACCTAAGCGCCGACTTCCGACTGCGGAATCCGCAGGCGTACATAGACTGGTACGGCAAAGAGCACAGCGCGCCCGACTGGCTGGGCCGATTTGTCTACGGTCTGCCGGAGTTGTACCGCCAACAGATCTGCGGCGCGCGCTTTGTGAGCGGAGTCGGCTGCAATGCTACCGCCAGTGTGCTGGCCGTGTGGCCGCTGTTCGCGGCAGGGCTGGCCGACCCACAGCGGGACGTGATCTGCGAAGTTAAAGTAGGCAGCAGCGAAGGCGGCAACCGTTCCGGCGACTCCACCCACCACCCGGAGCGCGCGCGCGCGATGCGCAGCTTCGCTCCGACCGGCCACCGCCATACCGCCGAACTGCTGCAGGCGCTGGCGCTGGCGAATGCGGACGACTACTCAAAAGTGGACGCGCATATGAGCGCGACCGCAATCGACAATGTGCGCGGCGTCTTGGCGACGGCGCATGTCTTCGTCAAAGATGGTGTCAGCGAGCGGGATCTTTGGCGGGCCTACCGCCAGACCTACCGGGGCGAGCCATTTGTGCGCATCGTCAAGGAGAAGACCGGTATCTACCGTTATCCAGAGCCCAAGATTCTCAGCGGCACCAACTACGCCGATGTAGGATTCGAGTTGGACGAACGCACGGGGCGCGTTGTTGCCCTGTGCGCAATCGACAATCTGGTCAAGGGCGCGGCCGGCAGCGCGTTGCAGAGCCTGAACCTGATGTGCGGCTGGGAAGAGACGACCGGCTTGGGCTTTGCTGGCCTGCATCCGATTTAGGGTAAACAGTAGCCGATTTGCGGCCCTTGCGCTTCTGGCCCGACCATTCTGGAAAATCATGCTAGCATATCGCGAACGGGACAATGAGAGAAAAGGCTCTTAATCAATCTGGCACGGCGAAATCTGCGACGATCACGTGCGCCTCTCAGTCTCCTATCAAGCAATTTCGGTCGGACGGATGACGGCACCAGGTTCTGTATTCTCCTTCTTGTGGACTCCGAGCCGGCGGCGGTTAGCACTTGAGTTGAACGGGGATGCAGATAAGGCCGCGCGGCGCTTCGGTGAAATGTTGGCTTCAAGTGAACAGGTTACTGGCCGTGTGGCTGGTCGGGGCGTGAAGATTGAATGCCGTCCCAGCAGTGCCAGGCAGAGAGGGGCGTTCGCTACGGTCTTTTACGGTATAATTCAGGATGAAGGAGAAGGTGGTCGCCTTGTCGGTCACTTCCAGATTCACCCCGTAGGCAGATTGTTCGTCTCGGCCTGGATATTGTTGTCCACTTTGCTTGCATTGGCGCTGCTGCTGGCCGGTGCCCTGCGGGCGACGCCGGATAGCACGGCCCAAGACGCGCTTCCCTTCCTATTTCCCGTGCTATTGCCGTTCCTCGGGCTGGGGCTGGCCCACTGGCTGCGGCGGCGGGGCCGGCCCGACGAAGCGGCCATACGCGGCTGGCTTGACAGTCTGAAAAATGACTTTGAAAACCAACATTGAGTACTCCGCCACCAATCATGCCCGGGCGGACAGAAAACGCCGCCCCAATGTTGAACCCGCTGGCCAACCGGCCAGCGACGAAATGAGGAGAACAACCATGTCGACCGTAACCCACCTGAAAATGGCAGAACTGGAACAGAATCTGGACGAGATCCGCAGTTCACCCCAGTTCGAGGGCAGGCTGGCACTCATCGTGAAGCGCCCGCGATCGGGGGAACGAGAAGTAGTCGATGAAGCCGAACTGTCTGTCGCCGAAGGGCTTGTCGGCGACAACTGGAGCACGCGCACACCAGGCGTTCCACTTGAACCTGAGCGTCAACTCACGATCATGAACGCCCGCGTTGCCGGTCTCTTGGCGCAAGATGTGGAGCGCTGGCAACTCTTCGGCGATCAGCTTTACATTGATTTCGAACTGAGCGAGGCAAACCTGCCAAACGGCACCCGTCTGGCCCTGGGCGGGGCAATCATCGAAGTGACGCCGATCGACCATACCGGCTGCAAGAAATTCGCCGAACGCTTCGGCGTCGACGCGGTGAAATTCGTCAGTACGCCCGTTGGTAAAGAACTGCGCCTGCGCGGCATGTATGCAAAGGTAGTCCATCCCGGCCCCATCCGGTCGGGGGACGCGGTGCGCAAACTCTGAGGGTTCCTGCCCACTAGCAGCCGCTGCCCTCGAATTTAGTTGGGATGGCTCCTCATGCATTCCAAGAAAAAATCGCGTCTCAAAGAAGGCAGCGCGACGCCGTCCTTTCGCCAGGTAGAAATAGAATTACCTCTGTTAACTGCCTTCTTCTTTCCCCTCTCCTTCCAGGCCTAGGTAGAAATCTGATTTCACATCCAGACAACTGCCGCCGACCCCATTCTCTTCATCTCCCATCCTTCCCATCTCCCATCATCCACCTCGTACAGCCATCGTCTAAGTCCCCCTATCACGCCAATCACATACAGCGTTCGGCTGTCCATATGAACTGGGACCCACCCCTGACGCGTGGACAATAAGGCCGGAAACCGGAAACGTGGTACAATGGGTGCGCTGCGCTTCCTGCACCTTTACTAAACCGGATTTGAAGAATGGCAACCATCCCCGCAGACCTACCAAAGCTTGAAAGCTCAAACCAAAGCCGCCGCATCTTATGGCGCGCTCTCGGTCTCCTGCGCCCCTATTTGCGGTTGACCGTGTCTGCCTACGGTGCCCTCCTTGGCACCACCGCCATTGTACTGGTCACGCCCCAGTTCCTACGCTGGATCGTCGACCAGGGCATTCGCCAGAACGATATGCAACTGCTCACGTGGTCGGTTTTGGGTCTGTTGGCGCTCTCGGCGCTGAGGGGCGCGCTCACTTTTGCCTCGGGCTTGATGGCGGAAATCGCCTCGCAGGGTGTGTCCTACGATCTGCGCCGGGATCTGCACGCCAAGCTCACTGAACTTTCATTTGCTTACCACGACCGTACCGAATCGGGGCAACTCCTGTCGCGGGCGATGCAGGACGTGGAAAGGCTGCGCATGCTCACCGGGCGGTCGATTCTGGGCCTGGCAAATGCCGTTGTTCTGCTCATCGGCACGGCTGCGGCGCTGTTCTTTATGAACCCAACACTGGCCTTGCTTGCTATGCTTGCAATGCCGATACTGGCGTACCGAGCTTCGATTTTCGGTGCCCGCTACCGGCCCTTGTCTGTCGAGATTCAGCAGCAGCTGGCAGTGTTGACGACCCGGCTGGAACAGAATCTGCGCGGCGCCCGCATTGTCAAGGCATTTGCCCAGGAAGATGCAGAGATCGACCGATTTGAGACCGAAAATCAGAAGTGGTTCGGCCTGGCCGCGGCCACCGCCCGGCTCACTGCGCTGAACATCCCGCTGCTGGACCTGATCTCCAATCTCGCCACCGTCGTTATCATCTGGTTTGGCGGCCTTCTGGTTATCCGGGGGGCTTTGACCCTGGGCGAAATGGTGGCTTTCATCACCTATCTCGCCCAACTGACCTCTCCGATCCGGAGGCTGGGTTTTCTCATTCCCTCCATTGCCATGGCCGGTGCGTCAGCCGAACGTGTCTTCGAGATTCTGGACGAAGACACGCAGGTGGAGGACGCGGAGGACGCGACACCACTTGAAAAAATTCGCGGCCATCTCAGCTTTGAAAACGTCTCCTTCAGCTACGCTCGCCCCCACAATGTGCTACGAGAAGTCTCGTTTGAAATTGAACCGGGTCAGGTTCTTGCCCTCCTCGGCCCGACCGGCTCGGGCAAGTCTTCGATCATAAACATGATTCCCCGCTTCTATGACCCGACAGAGGGCCGCATTCTCCTGGACGGCCAGGATATCCGCACTGCAACCTTGCATTCGCTGCGCAGTCAGATTGGTATCGTTCTGCAGGAGTCCACACTTTTCGCCACGACCATCCGCGAAAACATCGCTTTCGGGCGGCCCGACGCTACCGAAGAAGAAATCGTAGAGGCGGCCCATGCGGCGCAGGCCCACGAATTTATCGTGACCTTCCCGGACGGCTACGACACCAAGGTGGGTGAGCGGGGCGCGACCTTGTCCGGTGGGCAGAGACAGAGGGTAGCCATCGCCCGAACTTTGCTGACAGATCCACGCATTCTCATTCTCGACGATGCCACTTCAAGCGTGGATACCCAGACTGAGCACCTGATCCAGAAGGCTCTGACGAATCTGATGAAGGGGCGCACTTCTGTCATCATCGCCCAGCGCCTCAGCACCGTGCGCTTGGCCGACCAGATTATGATGTTGGAAAAGGGGCGAATCGCAGCTGCCGGCAAACATGAGGAACTGTTCGATAGGTCGCCGCTCTATCGCAAGATCTACGAGGAGCAGTTTGAAAAGGTCGAACAGTAGCGAAAAGCGTAGTAGCTAATCCAGGGATTACGGTTTACAAATCACAATGTCTATTTCAATTGGATCAGCAGGACGCAGCGGCGGCCCGCAAAGCCTGTTGCGCAGCATGGCAAACGAGGCAGATGGGAAGGCATTTGATGGCCAGGTTGTAAGCCGACTCTTGACCTACTTGCGGCCGCATCGGGCCAAGATGCTTGGCGCCTTTGTCCTGATGCTCGTTGTCACCGGTTTGACTCTTGGCATCCCTCTCCTCCTCAAGGTGGCGATCGACCAGTATATCGCGGCCAAAGATCTGAGCGGGCTGGCCCGGATCTCCGTAATCATGGCGGTCATGTTTCTGATGCTATTTGGCGCAGCGTCAGGCCAGCGTTTTCTTCTCTCGTGGGTGGGGCAAAGGGTGTTGGCGACCTTGCGCGGTCAGCTCATGCGCCACCTGCAGGCCCTGTCGCTGGGTTATCACAACCGGCACATCGTTGGCGTCACGATCTCGCGGGTCATCAGCGATGTGGCAGTGATCAACGAACTGTTGTCGCAGGGCTTGATCACGCTCATCGGCGATGTGCTGGTGCTGGTAGGGATCATTGCCGTCATGCTGGCCCTCAGTCCCTCGCTGGCTCTGCTAACTTTCAGCACAATACCGTTGATGCTGCTGGTTACCTACCTGTTCTCGCGGCGCGCGAAGGCCGCCTTCCGGCAGACGAGACGGAGTGTGGCCGCCGTTATCGGCACACTGGCGGAGCACTTGACCGGGATGCGGGTGATCCAGGCGTTCGCACAGGAAGTCGCGATGCGAAATCTCTTTGATGCTGCCAACCAGGACAATCGCAACGCCAACGTGGATGCGATGTCGCTCTCTCTTATCTTTCTGCCAACGGTCGAGTTTTTGGCAGTGTTGGCGACGGCCATTGTGCTTTGGTTTGGCGGCCGGGCCGCGGCCATGGGTACTTTGGAAATTGGCGTGCTGGTGGCATTTCTCGCCTACGTCACCCGTTTTTTCCAACCCGTACAGGAGTTGAGCCAGTTGTACACGACATTGCAGTCGGCGATGGCCGGTGGCGAACGCGTGCTGGAACTGCTGGACGCGCGTCCGGATGTGGCAGATCCCGAGGACGGCAGTGAGATGCCGACAATCAATGGGCGCATCGAACTACGCCGCGTTAACTTCTCCTATGGCGCCGACGTACCGGTATTGCGGGACGTAAACCTGTTGATCGAGGCCGGCCAAACGGTTGCGCTGGTTGGGCCGACTGGTGCGGGTAAGTCTACGATCGCCAATCTGGTGGCCCGATTTTACGATGCCAGCGATGGGAAAGTTCTGATCGACGATATCGATGTGCGCACGGTAATGCAGCAGACGCTGCGCCGGCAGACTGGAATAGTGTCGCAGGAACCATTTCTGTTCGCAGGGACGGTGCTCGATAACATTCGCTTCGGCCTGCCCGAGATTGAAGCCAGCGCTGTGGAGGAGGCGGCAACGCAGGCCAACGCCCACGAATTTATCATGGACCTGCCAAAAGGCTACGAAACTGAGATTCAAGAAGGCGGAGCCAATCTGTCAATGGGCCAGCGGCAGCTGATCTGCATTGCCAGAGCAGTTCTCGCTGACCCTCGAATTCTCATTCTGGATGAAGCCACCGCCAGCGTGGATACTGCCACCGAGGCGCTTATACAGGAGGCGCTCGATCGTCTGCTGAGCCAACGCACTGCGATTGTAATCGCCCACCGTTTGAGCACTGTCCGCAGGGCCGACCAGATTTGCGCTATGCAGGACGGGCAAATAGTAAGCAAGGGAACCCACGACGAACTGCTGGAGGAGGGAGGAATCTACGCCACCCTGTACCAGCGGCAGTTCATGGAGCAGCAGTAACCGCTGCAAATGGCCGCACGGTCCCACCAATGTGCCAGGCGCGGCCCGGGCAGTGTAGAACCCCTTCTCAGAGTTCGAACTCACCATATTGCCAATAGGAGCCCCCGGAAATGTCTAGGCAGCCCAACGTACTTTTCCTCATTGCCGACGACCACCGCGCTTCGGCTATCGGTGCTTTCGGCGATCCCACCGTACGGACGCCGACACTGGACCAACTTTGCTCCGAGGGGACGTCATTCCGCCAGAACTGCCACATGGGGGGCCTGAGCGGCGCCGTCTGTGTGCCGACGCGGGCCTGCATTCACACCGGTGCACATGTCTTCCGCGCTCCGGTTAGCAACGATATGAACGTCCCCGATGCGATAAGAACACTGAATCCGGACCACACCTTCCTTGCCGAGCTTTTCCGCCAGAACGGGTACTCTACATTTGCCACTGGGAAATGGCACAACGATGCCGCCAGCTTCGCCCGCTCCTTTGGTGAAGTAGAGAACGTTTTCTTCGGAGGCATGGACAGTCATTTCAAGGTGAAAGTGCAGGACTATGATCCGAGCGGCACATACGAAAGCGGCCGGCAGCGCATCGGCGATCAGTTTTCGACAGACCTGTTCGGTGATTCCGCCATTCGCTTTGTAGAGCGGCAAGACGGGAGCCGCCCGTTCTTTCTCTACTGTGCCTTCACCGCGCCCCACGACCCGCGCACGCCGCCGCACGACTGGGCCAACGCCTACAGGCCCGAAGCAATGCCCCTACCGGCCAACTTCGCGGGGATCCATCCATTTGACAACGGGGAGATGTCGGTGCGCGACGAGAAACTGGCCGACTTCCCGCGCACGCCAGAGGACACGCGCCGCCATATTGCCGAATATTTCGGCATGATCTCGGATATGGATGAAAAGATCGGCGACATTCTGGCCGCGCTGGCGCGCAAGGGGCTGGCGGAAAATACGATTGTCGTCTATACCGCCGATCACGGCCTGTCGGTAGGCCAGCACGGCCTGCTGGGCAAGCAGAATCTGTACGATCACAGTGTGCGGGTTCCGCTGATTGTACGCGGGCCGGGCGTGCCCAGCGGCAAGCGCGTGGACGCACTTACCCATACTTACGATGTGTACCCGACTCTATGTGATCTAGCGGGTCTAGAGGTTCCCACAGGGGTCGATGCGTTAAGTCTTGTGCCGCTGATGGAGGGCACTGCCGCGGCTACCAGGCCATACGTGCATTCGGTCTACAAGCATGTTCAGCGGATGACGCGGGATCAGGAGTGGAAACTGATCACCTACCACCGTGACGGAGATCAGGGCTGCGACCGTACGCAACTCTTCCACATCGCGACCGACCAGTGGGAGTTAAACGATCTTTCAGAGGATGAGGGGGCAGCTTCAGAAAGGCAACGGTTAGAAGAGGAGCTTGCCCGCTGGCAAAAGGAGGTTGGGGACCCTGTTCGCAGGGCGAAAAACTGACTGCATCACCAGAATCTCACTTTGGCATCCGTCCGCTGGAGAGAACAAGCCGATATCCTTCTTCGAGCACCTTCTCCTGCACTACTGGGCGAATCCTGTAACAGAAGCATACCGGAACGATTTCGCCGTCCAAGTGCGCGGCGGCACGCTCCAATACCTTGGAAAACCGCTCGACATCCCGCAGCGTCAGATTGAACTTAACCTCTCCCACAATCCAAAGAGATGTGTCCGGTCGGGAGGGGTCATGCGCTTTGCCAAAGACATCGATCTCTTCTTCTGCCCCGTCCCTCGTTTGCCACACACGGCTCAACTCGTCGACCTGCCAGCCCAGCTCACGCGTCAATGCATCCTCGATCACGATTGCTGCTACATCCTCCAGGTCGCCGCCCATCCGATTGCTAAGTCCGCCCACCTCTCGCGCCAGGTGTTGGACTGCATATTCAGTGCGCTGTTGCGCCTCCGCCAAATCTCCTACGCGCTGCTCCGTGCGCTGTTGGGCCTCCGCCGTACGCTGTTGCGCCTCCGCCAAATCTCCTACGCGCTGCTCCGTGCGCTGTTGGGCCCCCGCCGTACGTTGTTGCGCCTCCGCCAAATCCACAAGATGCTGGTCCGTGCGTTGTTGCGTCTCAGCAATTTCCCGAACTATCGTTTTGAGATCACTGAAGTCTTCACGTCGTACAAGATTGTTGTAGGAATCGTAGATTACTTCCGCCAGAACCTGCGCCTGCTCTTCTTCGAAGACACTGGCAAGTTGCTCCAGCATGAGAGTGCGATTTGCCATACAGGTTTTTCTCCTCACAAATCCCAGGCAGACCGTGTAATGATGCGATTATAGCACATGCGCTCGACTTGTGCCTCAATAAACGCAGTCGGGCAGTTATTGGGTAAGGGACTCTTTCTGACAGGCCGCTGTCGGGCCGGCCAACGACACCCGGCTACAGCGCTCGGTGGAGCGCTTCACCGTCTGGCGATACACTGGCTTGCTGTCGTGCGCGTTCTAGGCACAAGCGTTACTGTTGATCGTGATTCAATCCGGAACAGATAAGGGGTTGGAAGCGTTTTGCGCCTTTGTGCATATTGCAGTAATGCGGAGTTGCACATATCATAATTGTGCATATAATAGTGTGAAGTTTGAAAGCAGTCACAGCATTTGTTACTTTCTATACGGAAAATGAACGGTTTCTTTCCAACAGACCTGCTTCTTAGCCTTCTAGTCCTTATTCTTGGCCTCGTAGCCCTTCTTGTAAGCGGCTACGAGCCGTTCGCGGTTGGCGAAGGCACAGAAGTCCAGTAGGTTGGACTTCTCGCTCAGGTCAGTGGAGACCCTTCCCCAACCGGGAAGGGTTTTTCTTTAGAAAAGTTCACGTGATCGGGAACAACAACGGGCTGTTGAACATCTTAAGATTATGTTGGCTGGACCGGGGACGACCGATCATCCGAGTCTGAGAGACTATCCCACCAGCTTTTGAGCCAGCTTGCAGGAGGAGATGGATGGCACTAGCCAAGAGAGAACCGGAAAATAGCGGATACGATTTGGGCCCCCAGCAAAAAAGCGGGTCGCAAATGATCTGGGAATCCCTGCTGCGAGAGGGAGTAAACATAGTCTTTGGCCACCCGGGCGGAGCGATCCTGCCGGCCTATGACGCCTTAGCCGAGTACGAAGCGGACGGCCGCATCCACCACGTGCTCGTGCGCCACGAACAGTGCGCCGCCCACATGGCCGACGGTTTTGCCAGGGCCACGGGCCAGGTCGGCGTGTGTGTTGTCACCAGCGGGCCCGGGGCGACCAATCTTGTCACCGGGCTGGCGACTGCACAGATGGACAGCGTGCCCGTTGTCGCTATTACCGGCCAGGTCCCTACCAATCTGCTGGGGACCGACGCGTTCCAGGAATCGGACGTCGTAGGCGTCACCCAACCGGTATGCAAACACAACTATCTGGTGACCGACATAGCCGATTTGCCCCTGGTGATGAAAGAGGCTTTCTACATTGCCCGCGAAGGCCGGCCGGGGGTAGTGCTGGTCGACATCTGCAAGGATGTGCAAAATGCGATTGGCACTTTTCGCTATGATTTCGAAATCAATCTTCCCGGCTTCGAACCGTGGCCTGAATACAGTCCCGAGGCAGTGCAGGCGGCGGCCAACCTGCTCAACGAGGCCGATCGCCCGCTGATCCTCGCCGGTCACGGTGTTCACCTCTCGAATACAAGTGAAGAATTATTGCAACTGGTCGAGAAGGCCGGTATCCCTGTGGTCACAACACTTCTGGGCACAGGCAACATTCCCGAAACCCACCCGCTGAGTCTGGGGATGGGGGGCATGCACGGCGAGGCATTTGCAAACCGGGCGATCCAGGGCTGCGATGTCCTGATTGCGATGGGCATGCGCTTCGATGACCGCATCACCGGACGGCTGGACCGCTTTGCCGCCGATGCCAAAGTCATTCACTTTGAACTTGACAAGGCAGAAGTCGGCAAAAACATCGTTCCTGACGTTGCCGTGGTAGGCGATCTCGCCGAAACGCTTCCGGCCTATTTGCCACTAGTCAAGGAACGGCGCCACCAGGACTGGATTGAAACGTTGAACGAGTGGCGCTCTGAAACGGACGAGGCCGACATCATCCAGTACGAGGTCGAAGAGTTGATTCCGCCTTTTGTGATTCGACAGCTCTGGCATGCCACGGAACAGACAGACAAACGCGTGATTGTTGTCACCGACGTGGGCCAGCATCAGATGTGGGAAAGCCAATATTATATCCACGAACAAGCCGGGATGCTGCTCACCAGCGGCGGACTGGGCACGATGGGATACGCGCTGCCGGCCGCGCTCGGCGCGCAGATGTCCGACCCGCAAGCATTAGTGTGGTGCGTGGCCGGTGACGGCGGCTTCCAGATGACCTTGCAAGAGTTGGCCACTGTCCAGCAGGAGAAACTGCCGGTAAAAATCGCCATTATCAACAACGGATTCTTGGGGATGGTGCGCCAGTGGCAACAGATCTTTTACGATAAGCGCTACGTAGGCACGCCGATTCTCTCGCCCGACTACGTTAAGCTGGCCGATGCCTACGGTATCCCCGCCGCGGCGGTGCGCCACCCGAGCGAAGTCGTGTCGGTCCTCGAGCTGGCGCACGCGACCGAGGGGCCGTTCCTGGTCGACTTCCAGGTCAAGGAAGAAGTGAACGTTTATCCGATGGTGGCCCCCGGCGCTGCCGTAGACGAACTTATCCGGCGGCCAAAGCCCGGCATGGTGCAAGGATACAGCGGAGTCAAGCCAAGTTGGTGAGTCTGTTTTCAGGCGATGGCTGGCGGCTCATCGTTGCCCGATCTGCAGACACTCTTGGAAGCTGAGAAAGTGAACCGCCACAGGGGGAGAACAATGCAATACACTCTTGTCGCCTGGATGCGAGATAGACCCGGAGTGCTGAATAGGGTGTCCGGCATGTTGCGCCGGCGCAACTTCAACATCGACAGCCTCCAGGTCAGCCACAGCGAGACGCCCGGCATCAGCCGCATGACATTCGTGGTTGATGGCGACGAGCGCGTGGCCGACCAAGTGGTCAAGCAACTGCGTAAGGTCGTGGACGTAACCGCAGTCGACGATATCACGAACCGGCTGGCCATCTTGCGTGAACTGGCGCTGATTCGTGTTCGAACAACACCGGAAACTCGAGGGGAGATCTTGCAGTTCGCTGAGATCTTCCGGGCGCAGATCGTGGACGTCAACACGGAAAATCTTGTGGTGCAGGCAGTTGGCACCGAAGACAAGATCGATTCACTCATTGATCTGATGCGTCCTTTCGGCATTGAAGAAATGGTACGCACAGGTCGCGTTGCCCTCCGCCGCGGTGACGACCGGCCGAGGCGGAAGAAACCGTCTACCTCGATATTCAATGCCGCCGCGAGCCTCAACGGCAGCGGGCACGATGACCAGGAGTAGACGACGAGATCGAGTAAAAAGTTACAAGAATGTGGCTTGCGTGGGCGCGGTGACAGAAGGACATAAGTCTTCACGAAGGCTAGCGTAGCGACAGGGTACCACCAATAGGGCAACAATTACCCGGAAACAAACTTCTCGGAGGGGACTGTGGCAACAATTTACTATGAGAATGACGCCGACCTTGCGCTGCTAAAAGGCAAGAAGATCGCAGTCATCGGCTACGGCAGCCAGGGCCATGCCCACGCTTTGAACATGAAGGACAGCGGCCAGGACGTCCGCATCGGACTGCACGAAGGCAGCCGCAGCAAGGCCAAAGCCGAAGCTGAAGGTCTGCGAGTGGTGAGCGTGGCCGAGGCCGCACGCGAAGCGGACTTCATAATGGTCGTGATCCCTGACCCGATCCAGGGCAAGATATATGAAGAGCAGATCCAGCCCAACCTGGAGCCCGGCAACACGCTAATGTTTGCGCATGGATTCAATGTGCGCTACGGCTTCATCGTTGCGCCGAAGGATGTGGATGTGTCGATGGTAGCGCCGAAGGCCCCCGGCCACCGCGTGCGCGAGGTCTTTATCGAAGGATCGGGCGTACCCGCTCTGGTCGCCATCCACCAGGACGCCTCGGGCAACGCCCTGGCCAACGCGCTTGCCTATGCCAAGGCGATCGGCTCGGCACGCGCCGGCGTGTTGCAGACAACCTTTGCCGAGGAGACAGAAACCGACCTGTTTGGCGAGCAGACGGTCCTCTGCGGAGGTGTCAGCGAACTGGTCAAGGCCGGTTTCGAGATCCTGGTCGATGCCGGCTACCAACCCGAGATCGCCTATTTTGAATGCCTGCACGAACTCAAGCTGATCGTGGATCTGATGTACCAGGGTGGGCTGAGTTACATGCGCTACAGCATCAGTGATACCGCTGAATGGGGCGACTACAAGAGCGGCCAGAGCGTAATTACCGACGAAACAAAAGAGTCAATGAGGAAAATTCTGGCCGACATCCAGTCGGGCGCTTTTGCCGAAGAGTGGATGGACGAGTATCACGGCGGCGGCAAAGTTTACTACGAGAGGCGCCGGACCGAACAGAACCAGCAGTTGGAAAATGTGGGCAAGGAACTGCGTAGGATGATGACCTTCCTGGACGCCAAGGAAGTCTAGGCGTTTGGGACCAGGTGTGACGTATCTGGAAAGGAGGTGATGAGCATGGATGACGGCCTTAGTGACCTTATGCGAAGCGCTGATTTGCACTCTGCATTCGCAACATCCCCCGCCGATCTGAGCGAGGGAGAGCGACCCTGTCATCTTTCGACCATATCACCTCCGGAGACATCTGGTAATGACCAACACAATTGATACGCAACAGCAGGACGCCGCCGCCGCGGACGGCAGTTCTACCATCGACGTAGAACAGTTCCGTCTGAACGATGTCGACAGGTGGGCCCGTGAAATCGCCCAGGGCAACACCGTTCTCGTCTTCGACACTACCCTGCGCGATGGAGAACAGTCGCCCGGCGCTACGCTCAACGAGCAGGAAAAGCTTGAGATCGCCCGCCAATTGGCGCGCCTGGGAATCGACATTATGGAGGCCGGTTTTCCCGCAGCCTCGCTTGGTGATCTGGGCGCGGTCAGGCGCATCGCCGAATCCGTTGGCCGCACTCCCCGCGTCGACGAAGAGGGCAATGTCAGCGCCCCGCCCACCATCGCCGGCCTGGCCAGGGCCAACAAAGGCGACATCGACAAAGCCTGGGAAGCTGTGCAAGGCGCAGTGCGCCCGCGTATCCATACCTTTCTCGCCACCAGCGAAATTCACATGCAGCACAAGTTGCGCATGTCGCCCAACGAGGTGCTCGAAACCGTAGGCGACATGGTGCAGTATGCCCGCAGCCTGTGCGAGAACGTCGAGTTTAGCCCCGAGGACGCCGGCCGCAGCGATCCGGAGTTTCTGGTCAAGGTGTTGAGCGTGGCAATTAAGGCTGGAGCCACCACCCTGAACATTCCTGATACGGTTGGCTATACAACGCCGCAAGAGTTTGGCGGACTTATCGAGTACTTGCGCGAAAATGTCGAGGGCGGCAAGGACGTAATCTTCAGCGTCCACTGCCACAATGACTTGGGGCTGGCAACGGCAAACACGCTCGCAGGCGTCCAGAACGGCGCCCGCCAGGTCGAGGTTACCATCAACGGCATTGGCGAACGGGCCGGCAATACGAGTCTTGAAGAGACTGTGATGGCGCTGTACACACGCCAATCTGTGTATGACTTGGGCACAAACATCCGCAGCCAGGAGATCCACCGCGCCAGCGACATGGTCAGCCGCTACACCGGCATGGTGATCCAGCCCAACAAGGCGATCGTGGGCACTAACGCCTTTGCCCACGAAGCCGGCATCCACCAGGACGGGATGTTGAAGAACAAACGCACCTACGAAATCATGGATGCCCACACGATCGGCCTGCACCACAGCCGGTTGGTGCTGGGCAAGCATTCAGGACGCCATGCATTGGGCGTGCGTCTGCAGGAGATGGGCTATCACCTGGACCGCGAGAATCTGAACGAGGTCTTTATCCGTTTCAAAGATCTGGCTGACAAAAAGAAGACTGTCACCGACGCCGATATCGAGGCGCTGGTGGCGGATGAACTCTATCAGCCGGTCGAAATCTGGGAACTGCTGGGCGTACAGGTGCAATGCGGTACCAATATGACGCCCACCGCGGTGGCGACCCTGCGCAACAACGAGAGCGGCGAGGAGATCACCGAAGTAAGTTTCGGCGCCGGTCCAGTTGACGCGGTCTACACCTGCATCGACAAGATTGTACAGCAACCGAACGAGCTGACCGAGTTTCTGGTACAGGCGGTGACGGAGGGGATCGACGCCAACGGCGACGTGACCGTGCGCATCGAGGTGCCGGAGAGCCGCGGACACAGCGAGACGGCGCAAGGCCGGCTACGGCGGCGGCTGTTCAGCGGACGCGGCGTGGATACGGACATTATCGTAGCCAGCGCCAAGGCCTACCTGCAGGCGCTCAACAAGGTTTGCACTGCCACGGATGATGACTCTCAGATCGCGATTGCCGCCGGAAACTCAGAGGTGGCTACAGTCGGTATTTAGGTCGAGTTGGGAGAGAAAAAGGCGGCGGCTGGGATGTACCCAGCCGCCGCTTTTTCGTTTCATTCGATTGTCACTTCGGTCCCGCACCTTTGCCTTCACACCAATCGATTGTAGCATCATTTGCCATTCCCCTTCGGCCAGAACACAGGCCAACCAACGAGTTCCGAGCGGCCATTCCCCTTCCCGGTGGTTGGGAACCATTTATTTCCTGCACACTGTTCCGCACTGTAGCCTCTTACAGGTTCACTCCCGAGCAAAACACCTCAAGTACTAGACCCAGTGTGCCCCGCCGGCTCCTCGCACGTGCCAAGGCAATGCAGCAAAACGCGGGAGATAGACAGGAAAACTCGAATACTGTAGAATAGCTGAGGACTTGTGAGCATCCGCTAAGACCAAGATATCCCCTGCCTGCCTGATTTCATTGGCTCGCATCGACGAATTCAGGAAGGCCCCCCAATGAATAATAGAATATCCATGCCTCCTGTGATGGCACGCAGGGTTCTTCTCCTAGTCGCCATTTTCGCCGCGCTGACCCCTCTCTCCCTCTACCTGGTTAGCGTAACGCGTGCGCAGACCGGAACCTCGGCAGGTTTGGCGGCGCCGGCGCTGACCGCGACTGCCTCCGGGGCGACCGCGATCGATCTCAACTGGCCATCGATCTCCGGCGCGGCCAGATACGATCTTCGCGTTTGGTGGGCCGGCGCCGCCGGCTGGCAACCCCTTGAACTCGGCAGCCCGACAGACACCTCCTTTTCCCACACTGGACTGACGCCTGGAAGAAGATACGTTTACATAGTCGCTGCAGTGGACAGCAACGGCCAGTTGAGCGCGTGGTCGCAGCAGGAGGTCACTCTACCAGATTCCGAAGCGACGTTGTCCCCTCCTACGCTGAACGCTGAGGCCGGCCCCGGCCAAATCACGCTCACCTGGGAATCGGTGGCGAACGCCGACAGCTATGTGCTGATCTACTATGATGGGGCGATCAGCGACTGGGTCCGGATCGGCGGCGTCCTTACCGGCACTTCCTACATCCACACCGGGCGTTTAACGGGAACGACCTACTATTACTTGATCCAATCTGTGACCGGTACTGGCGCAGCCAGCGCCTGGTCGGAGTACGGGATAGCGACCGTGACCGAAACGTCGGCGGCAACGGCAACACCGACACCAACGCCGCTAGTGACTTCGACACCAACACAGACACCAACTCCAACGCCGACCCCAACCGCAGATGATTCCTCGGAGACGACCGTAGCCGAGGAGAGGGCCGCCTTGGTCGCATTCTTTAACGCAACCGACGGTGCCAACTGGACGAACCACCACAACTGGCTGACAGACGAGCCGCTCGCGACATGGTATGGCGTCACTACCGATGGCAGCGGGCACGTTACTGAACTGCGCCTCCCAGATAACCGGCTGAGCGGGTCGATCCCGGACCTGAGCGCTCTCACCAACCTGACAACTCTGTACCTATATCAAAACCAGCTGGCCGGGCAGATCCCCGCTTTGCGCACCCTCACCAATCTGACGCACCTAGCCCTCAATAATAACCGGCTGAGCGGGCCGATCCCGGATCTGAGCGCACTAACCAACCTGACTGCTCTGTACCTCTATCAAAACCAGCTTACCGGGCTGATCCCCGAATTGCGCGCCCTCACCAATCTGACCATCTTAGCCCTCAATCATAATCAGCTGACTGGGCCGATCCCGGATCTGAGCGCACTCACCAATCTGACTGAACTGGTCCTCACAGGCAATGATCTGTGCCTGCCTGCAGGCGCAAGCTTGTCCCATTCAAACAGTGCAGTAGCCGCACATCTGCAGAGCCTTATTCTGCCTTCCTGCACAGATGTCACGCCGACGCCGACGCTGACACCGGCGCCAACGCTGACACCAACGCCCTTGCTGACTTCGACGCCAACACAGACCCCCACTTCGACTCAGACGCCTACGCAGACACCAACGCCGACCGTTTCTGCGCCGTCCAGGCCAGTATTGATCGCAGTTGTGGCGGGGCCGACCGCAGTCGACCTCAGTTGGACGGCGGTCCACGGCGCAGTCAGATACGTGCTCTGGACTCGATGGGACCTCGCTATCGGCTGGCAACAACTTGATGACGGCAGACTGTCCGAAACGTCGTATCCCCACACTAGGCTTTCGCCCGGCACGACTTACGAATACGCAGTCCGCGCCATCGACGCCAACGGGCTGCCGCTGGGCCCCTGGTCGAACTACTCCAAAGCGACCCTACCCGAGTCCGATGCGCCGACGCCAACCCCAACGCCAACCCCAACGCTGACACCAACGCTGACACTGACACCAACGCCTACGCTTACACCGACGCAAACGCCGACATCGACCGCCGGAGAAAGGAATGCGGCCGAGGAAAAGTCGGCCCTGGTGACGCTTTATAACTTCACCGGCGGCGCCAACTGGACCCGCAGAGACAATTGGCTGAACAATGAACTAATTTCTACCTGGTACGGCGTCTCCACCGACAGGAGCGGAAGCGTGACTGCTCTGCGCCTCTCAAATAACGGGTTGCATGGGCCTTTAACAGATTTGGGCGCCCTTACCCACTTGACAGATTTAGACCTCTCAGGCAATCAATTGTGCCTTCCTGGAGGCGCAAGCTTGTCCCATTCGAACAGTGCGGTGTCCGCCCACTTGAAAGACCTTTCTCTGCCCTCCTGCACAGAGTCTCACACGCCGACGCCGACGCCAACACGCACCCAGACGCCAACGCAAACGCCGACACCTACGCCAACGCAAACCGCTACACCTACGCCAACGCTCTCGTCGGCACACACGTCTACAGCAACTCATACCCCAACTCCAACGCCAACGCCTACAACGTCCGCATCCGGGCTGTCCAAGCCGGTGCTGATAGCGACACTCACAGGGGCGAACAAGGTCGAGGTCAGTTGGAATCAGGTCACCAGCGCTAGCTCTTACACTCTTTGGATTTGGTGGAACGGCTCCAACGGCTGGCAACCTCTTTCAAGTTCGGGCTTCAACGGCACCTCCTTCAAGCTCGGCGACCTCTCGCCCGGCACGACTTATACTTTCACACTGCGCGCGGTTTCCAACAGCGGAGAGAGCCCGTATTCGGAATACCTCAGCGTGACAATACCCCAATCCTCGGACGTTCCGGACGCATCCGACGATAAGGCTGCGTTGGTGGCGTTCTATAACGCAACCGGCGGCGCCAACTGGAGGAACAGCGACCGCTGGTTGACCGACGCGCCAATCGACACTTGGTTCGGCGTCGCTACAGACGGTACCGAAACCGTGACCAGGCTGCTCCTCTCAAGCAACCGATTGACCGGCCCGATCCCGGACCTGAGCGCCTTCACCGGCCTGACGCACCTGGACCTCAGTGTCAACGGGTTAAACGGGCCGATCCCGGACCTGAGCGCCCTCACCAACCTGACGGAGCTGGCCCTCAGTAACAGCTTCTTGACCGGGCAGATCCCGGCCCTAAACACCCTCACCAGCCTGACCAGCGTGGAACTCCATCAAAACCAATTGAGCGGGCCGATCCCCGATGTGAGTTCCCTCACCAACCTGACATATTTGCATCTCTATCAAAACCAGCTGAGCGGTTCCTTCCCGGACCTGAGCAACCTCTCCAACCTGTGGAGCGTGAGCGTCGACGACAACCAGTTGACCGGAGAGATCCCAAGTCTTGCCGGCCTAACCAACCTGCGGTATCTGGTTGCCTACAGAAACCAATTGAGCGGCGAGATCCCCGACCTGAGCGACCTCACCCTCCTGAGGAGCCTGTCCCTCAGCGGCAACCAGTTGACCGGCGAAATCCCGGACCTGAGCGCCCTCACCAGCCTGAACAATCTCAACCTCGGTGGCAACCAGTTGACCGGCGATATCCTCGAACTGAGCTCCCTCACCAGCATGAGGACCTTGTACCTCGGTGGCAACCAGTTGTCCGGCGAGATCCCCGATCTTAGCGCCCTCAGAGGCCTGACGACCCTGTCCCTCAGCGACAACCAGTTGACCGGGGAGATCCCCGACCTGAGTTCTCTCTCAAGGCTGACCACCCTTAGGATTTCTGGCAATGAACTATGTCTGCCCTTAGACACAGATCTGTCTGTCCTGCATGTTGACGTGGCCAATCACTTGAAGAGCATTGGTCTCTATTACTGCGGAAATGAAGGGATCCCCGTGGCGCCGACCTCTTCCGAGGACAAGGCCGCCCTGATCGCGCTCTATAACGCGACCAACGGCGCCAACTGGGTCAACAACGAAAATTGGCTGACAGACAAGGCGGTCGTTAGCTGGTACGGCGTTTCTACCGGCAACGACGGACGCGTGACTGGACTGCGCCTCCCAGGAAACGGCCTTGTCGGCCAGATCCCGGCTCTAGGCGCCCTCACCAAACTGACAGAGTTAAATCTTCGCGGCAACAAGCTGACCGGGCAGATCCCGGCTCTTAACGCCCTTACCAACCTGACAGATCTGGACCTCAGCTACACCAATCTTAGCGGCCAGATCCCGGCTCTGAACGCCCTTACAAACCTGACAGTCCTGAACTTCTTTCAAAGCCAGTTGACCGGGCCAATCCCGGCTCTAGGCGCCCTCACCAAACTGACAGAGTTGAAACTTCGCAGCAACAAGCTGACCGGGCAGATCCCGACTCTGAGTGCCCTGACCAGCCTGCAGAGACTGGACCTCGGGATCAACGAGCTGGCCGGCCCAATCCCGGATATGGGCGCCCTATCCAACCTCACCCACGTAGATCTCAGCGACAACAATCTGACCGGACAAATCCCAGATTTGGGTGCCCTCGCTAACCTAAGAGAGGTGAATTTCAGCGACAACAACCTGACCGGACAGATCTCAGACTTGCGCGCCCCCTCCAGTCTGGTATATCTGTCCCTCGCCTCAAACCAGTTGACCGGGCAGATCCAGGGCCTGAGCGCCACCCCCAATCTTTCGACCCTGAACCTCAGCTCCAACCAGTTGACCGGGGCGGTCCCTGATTTCAGCTCCCACTCCAACCTGTGGTGGCTTGACCTCAGCGACAATCAACTGTCCGGATCGATTCAGAATCTGAACGCCTCCTCCAACTTGACAGTTCTATACCTCCACGCCAACCAGTTGAGTGGGGTAATCCCCGACCTGAGCTCCTTAACAAATTTGAGCAGACTATATCTTAGCGACAACCAGTTTAGCGGGCAGATCCCGGATATGAGCGCGCTCACCAACCTGAGAGAGTTGAACCTAAGCGACAACGAATTGAGCGGGCAGATCCCGGATTTGAGCGCACTTACCTTCCTGCGAGAGCTGAACCTCAACGACAACCAATTGAGCGGGAGGGTCCCTGCGCTGGACGCACTCACGAACTTGACAAACGTGGACCTCAGTGTCAACCAGTTGAACGGCCGGATCCCGGCTCTGAGCACCCTCACAAACCTGGAAAGCCTGGACCTCAGCGCCAACCAATTGTCCGGCCAGGTTCCGGCTCTAAGCGCACTCACCAGCCTTACAAGTCTGGACCTCACAGGCAATCAGTTGTGTCTACCGGAAGGCGCAAGCCTGTCCCACTCGAACAGTGCAGTGAACATCCATCTGCAAAGCCTCAACCTGCCTTCCTGCGAAAGCATCGCCGAAAGGGCCGCCTTGGTCTCGCTCTACATTGCAACCGGCGGTGCTAACTGGACCAATGATACCAATTGGCTGAGCGCAGAGCCGCCCTCTACCTGGCACGGCGTCACCACGACGGCCAGCGGACAGGTGACTGCACTGAGCCTCCCGTCTAACGTCTTGAGCGGGACGATCCCCGCTCTGAGCGCCCTCACCAGCCTGACGTCTCTGGACCTCGGCGACAATCAGTTGAGCGGCCGGATCCCAGCTTTGAGCGCCCTCACCAGCCTGACGACCCTGGACCTCGGCGACAATCAGTTGAGCGGGACGATCCCCGCCTTGAACACCCTAACCAGCCTGACGACCTTGGACCTCAAAGACAATCAGTTGGATGGGCCGCTCCCTGAACTGGGCGCCCTCACCGCTCTGACCAGCGTGGACCTCTCAGGCAACAGTTTATGCCTGCCGGAAGGAGCAAGCCTTTCCCATTCAAACAGTGATGTGGCCGCACACCTGCAGAGCCTCAATCTGTCCGCCTGCACGAGCACCGAGACCCCGACCACCCCGGTCTCGACCACTGATAGGGCCGCCTTGGTGGCCCTCTATAACGCAACCGACGGCGCCAACTGGACCACCAACACCAACTGGCTGTCCGACGAGCCTCTCTCTTCCTGGTACGGAGTTGTCACGAACGCGAGCGGGCGCGTCACACGATTGTACCTCGTGTTCAACGAGTTGACCGGAGAGATCCCGGACCTGAGCGCTCTCACCGAGCTGACTTTGCTGAGCCTCCAATTCAACGAATTGAGCGGGGATATTCCGGACCTAAGCGCCCTTACCAAACTGTCTGTCCTCTACCTCGATGCCAACGAACTGAGCGGGGAAATTCCAGACCTGAGCGCCCTCACCTCGCTGACGGATCTGAGCCTCGGATACAACGAATTGAGCGGGGTGATACCCGATCTGAGCGCACTCACCAACCTGACTTGGCTCTCCCTCGGCCCCAACGACTTGAGCGGGGAGATACCCGATCTGAGCGCACTCACCAGCCTGATTAATCTGTACTTCGGTTTCAACGATTTAAGTGGGGAGATCCCGGATCTGAGCGACCTGACCAAGCTGAAATATTTGAGCTTCGACTATAACGATCTGAGCGGGGAGATTCCGGATCTGAGCGCTCTCACCGAACTGACGGAATTAAGCTTCGCTGGCAACGAGCTCACCGGATCGATCCAGGATCTGAGCGCCCTCACCAAACTGAGAATCCTGTACCTCAATAACAACGAGTTGACCGGGTCGATCCAGGACCTGAGCGCCCTCACTAACCTGGTCGAACTGAGCTTCGCTGCCAACGACCTGACAGGGTCGATCCCGGACGTGAACGCACTCACCAAACTTACACGCCTCAACCTCAAAGACAACGACCTGACAGGATCGATCCCGGATTTGAGCGCTCTAACCAACCTGTTAATCTTGTATCTCAATAACAACGACCTGACCGGGCCGATCCCGGTCCTGAGCGCACTCACCAAATTGGAGAAACTGAACCTCGCAGACAATCAGTTGTGCCTGCCAGACAACGTAGAATTGTCTCATCCGAACAGTGAAGTGGACGCCCACTTGAAGGGACTCAATCTGGCCGCTTGCACCGACTCCTGACTTGCGTCGGTACCAGGCGTGCCGCAAAGTTTGGCGCCGGGCATCGGTATCAGCCATTTCCCGCTAACCCGGGATGCGTTGACAAACTCAGTCAGTTGCGATTAGCGAGCAGGGGAAATTTCCGAACTCTTGTGGGGCCCCCGTCGCCGGCGTCCTGACCGATATGACGAAATCCCCTGTCCTCAAAGTGCGCCTACAAGCGAGGACGCCCTCCGGCGGCTCCGGCCCTCTAAGGCGGCTCAGGGCTGCCGGTCGGAACTGCGGCCTCACTTGTGCGGAGGGCTCCCCCTCCCAACGCCCCCCTGAAATCCCGAAAACTGCGGAGCCGCCGTTGATGTTCCTCTCGCTCCTGACGCCTGCAGTTCCCCCCTCCTCACGACTCTTTACCTGTCAATGTGCGGTTAGCTCGATTTGGAAGACTCACCATACGTCCCGAACGCCCCCGAAGATTGCAGCAGTGAACGGTTCTTCGTCGCGAATGCGCTCTTATTGTAGAATTCATTCTGCCGGCCTGAATTCAGAGGCTTGCGTCGAGAGTTACAGGTCGGTATCCCTATGAAACATAGAATATGTATGCTGACCGTAAGGGCCCTGAGCATCCTTCTCCTGGTCGCCACTCTTGCCTCGCTGACTCCTCTCCCCCTCCACGCAGAAAATGTAACCGGTGCGCACACCGGCACAGAGCCGCCAGTTCCGGGGCAGCGGGGCGATCCGGCAGCCAGGGAAATGCCCTTGCTGACGGGGACTTCATACTCGAACCCCAACTTTGTCAGGTTAGATGCGAAGCCGGTAGCGGGTCCCGGCAAGTACGAGGACCTTCTGCAAGGAGGCTCCAGCAGCAACTGGGTGCATGTTGCACGCAGCCGCCTCACAGCGACAACCTACGATTCTTCCGAATTCCCGGCCGGATCGACACTTTACCTTCTCGCCCGCCCCGTGGCAGCCGACCACACAGTGAACCCCAGGTGGGATCCGGCTCAGGCAACCGTACCCGGCACCCCGACACCTACCCCGGCGCCGCCAATATCTGCGCTACCCGCGCCGACGCTTACAGCATTGTCCACGGGGGCGACAACGGTCGACTTGAATTGGACGCAGGTCAACGGCGCTGTCAGCTACGAACTGCTGGTGTGGTGGAATGGCGCCACCGACTGGCAACGCGCCCATGACGGCAACCTGCAGGGCACCTCCTTTACCCACAATGAGCGTACGCCCGGAACGACCTACTTCTACATCGTCGCCGCGTTGGACAGCGGCGGCGTACGCGGCGCGTGGTCTGCGCAGCTTGAAGTGACCGTACGCGAGGCCGACCCGCCGACGCCAACTCCAACGCCCACGCCAACAGCAACGCCGACTGCTTCCGCGCTGCCTGCGCCTACACTGAAAGCGGAGCCAGGCAAAGGCCAAATAACGCTCACTTGGGGAGCGGTGGCAAACGCGGAAAGCTACGAGTTGATTGTATGGAACAGTGCGCTCGACGATTGGCGCGGCATTGGCGGGGTCCTGACAAGCACGTCCTACACCCACAGCGTGCTTACGATCGGCACGGAAAACTATTACCTTGTCCGTGCTGTGGCTGGCAACGGCTCGACAAGCGCGTGGTCGGAATCTGTCAATGCGACCGTGTCCGAGACGCAGACGCCCACTGTCACCTCGACGCCAACCCCCACTCCCACATCCCCGATCACACAGGCTGCGGCGACAGCGGAAAGAGCCGCGTTGGTGGCGCTCTTCGAGGCAGCTGGCGGGGTCAACTGGAAACGAAGCGACAATTGGCTGACTAACGAACCGATCTCTGCCTGGTTCGGCGTCCATACGGACGAGACCGGTCACGTTTCAGATCTGGCACTCGATAACAACCGCTTGCGTGGGTCAGTCCCGGATTTGGGAGCTCTCACAAAACTGAGGAGCCTGAGACTCGCTTACAACCAGTTAACCGGCCCAATCCCAGATCTGAGCAAACTCACCAAGCTGAATCTGCTGCAACTCCACTCCAACCGGTTGAACGGGTCGATCCCCGATCTGAGCGCACTCGCCAACCTGACCTATCTCTATCTCGTTGGCAACGAGTTGAGTGGGGAGATCCCTGATCTGGACGCCTTAGTGAACCTGGTTGTTCTGGACCTCGGGTCCAACCAGCTGAGCGGGCCAATCCCGAATGTTGGCGCCCTCACCAAACTTCGTTTTCTGTCTCTCCATGGCAACCGGTTAACCGGTCCAATCCCCGATCTGCGGGCCCTCACCTTCTTGACAGCCCTGAATCTCGGATCAAACCAGTTGACCGGGCCGATTCCGGATCTGAACTCCTTCGCCGACCTGACGGGCCTGTACCTCAACGACAACGAGCTGACCGGGCAGATCCGGGATCTGAGCCTCTACACAAGCTTGAAGCGCCTGTCCCTCAACGGCAACCAGTTGACCGGGAAAATCCCCGAGCTTCGCGCGCTCTCAAGCTTGGAAGACCTGGACCTCAGCCACAACCGGCTGAGCGGGGAAATCCCCGAGCTCAACGCCCTCACTGAATTGAGGTGGTTAGACCTCAGCCACAACCGGCTGACCGGGGAAATCCCCGAGCTGGACGCCCTCACCCTCCTGAAGGGCCTGGTCCTCAACGACAACAAGTTGAGCGGGAATACACCTGATTTGGGCACGCTTGCCAACCTGGCGTGGCTGGACCTCAGCGACAACACGCTGACCGGGCCAGTCCTCGATCTCAACATCCTCATCAACCTGGAGGGACTGCTCCTCAGCAACAACCGGTTGACCGGGCCTGTCCCCGACCTGAGCGCTCTCGCCAATCTGGCGTGGTTGGATCTCAGAGACAATGTCCTATGCCTGCCGGTCCTCTCAGTCCTATCCAGTTCAAATCGTGTTGTGTCCTCCCACCTCAATCGCCTCAATCTGGCTGCTTGCGCAGACGCCTAACCCTCGGCGGGGCCGGGCGCGCCGCAGCTCTGTCCATGTGTGCAAGTGCTCATATGTACTATTTGACACCAAGCGCAGTAGGCACATCAAGCGTTTCGCCCGCTCCTGCGCCTTGCGGCAAATTGCGCTGCTCGACGTGAACGCACTCTTGTTGTAGTATTGCCCCTGCCGGCCTAAATTCAGAGGCTCGCATCTACGAATTCAGGAAGGCGCCCCGATGAAGTATGAGAAAGGCAAACTGACCGGGAAGCCCGCGCGCATCCTTCTCCTGTTCGCCATTCTCGCGTCGCTGACTCCTCTCGCTCTACTCACGGAGGGTGTAACCCGGGCGCAAACTGGGACCTCGGCAGTATTGGACCCGCCGGCGCTGACAGCGACGTCCACGGGCCCGAACGAGGTAGAGCTCAGATGGAATGCCGACCCCGACGCGGCCAGGTACCTGCTCTGGGTCTGGTGGGCCGGCCTCACCGCCTGGCAACGCCTTGACGATGGGAATCTGACCGGCACCTCCTACCCCCACACTGGACTTACCTCCGGCACGAAGTACTTCTACTTAATCCGCGCCGTGGACGCCGACGGAAGGGAAAGCGATTCGCGGCAAATTGAGTTTCTGTTCTCCCCGACCGTCTCCGGGACGCAGACGCCAACCCCTACACCTACACTTTCGTCGGCACACCCGCCAACACCAACGCCAACGGCAACGCCGACCGAATTCCCGCTGCCCGCACCAGTGCTGACCGCGAAGGCCGGCCCCGGCCAAGTCACACTCACTTGGGAAGCAGTGTCGAATGCGGACAGCTACTTTCTGATTTACTATGACTGGGCGATCAGCGATTGGCGCCAGATCGGCGGCGTTCTGACGGGGACCTCCTACACACACAGAGGGCTTACCGTCGGCAAGACCCACTATTACCTAATCCACGCGGTAGGCGCCAACGGCGCGCAGAGCGGGTGGTCAGAGCACGGGATAGCGACCGTGACCGATCCCCCGGTCAATCCTGACGCGGCAGAGGATAGAGCAGCCTTGGTCGCACTCTACAACGCAACCGACGGCACCAACTGGCCGTTCAGAGAAAATTGGCTGAGCGACATGCCGATCGCTACCTGGTACGGCGTTACCACCGACGATAGCGGCCGGGTTACACGGTTGGTAATCGAGGGCAACGGTTTGACCGGACCGATTCCGGATCTGAGCGCCCTCACCAACCTGACCTATCTGACCCTCGGCTCCAATCAGTTAACCGGGCCATTTCCGGATCTGAACGCCCTCACAAACCTGACCTATCTCTCCCTCTCAGACAACTTGCTGAGCGGGCCAATTCCGAATCTGAGCGCCCTCGTCAATTTGACTGACCTGTACATCAATGACAACCAGTTGACCGGGCACCTCCCGAATCTGGGCGCCCTCTCTAGCCTGAAGAATCTGGAACTCGGCTCCAACCAGTTGACCGGTGCATTTCCGGATCTGGGTGCCCTCACCAACCTGACGCGCCTTTACCTCGGCTCCAACCAGTTGAGCGGGCCGATCCCAGTTCTTAACGCCCTCACCAACTTGAGAACGTTATCCCTCCCTCACAACCAGTTAGATGGGGCGGTACCGGATCTGAGCGCACTCACCAAGCTGTCAACTCTACAGCTCGAAGGCAATAACCTGTGCCTGCAGGCAGGCACAGGCCTTTCAGGTGCAAATGAATTTGTGGCCCCTCAGCTGCAGAGTCTCAATCTGCCTCCCTGCACAGATGTCACACCCACTATGACCGTGACGCCTACAACTACCCCTACGCCTACAATCTCGCCTACGCCTACGCCTACCCCTGCATCAACCGTATCCGCACTGCCAGCGCCGGCGCTGACCGCAAAGGCCGAACCCGGCCAAATTACACTCACATGGGAAGAAGTGGCAAACGCCGACAGCTATTATCTGATTTATTACGACTGGGCGAATAGCGACTGGCGCCGGATTGGCGGCGTTCTGACAGGCGCCTCCTACACGCACAGAGGACTTACGGCCGGAACGATCTACTACTACCTAATCAACGCCGTAGGCGCCAACGGCTCTGTGAGCGCGTGGTCGAACTACGCGAAGGCGATCCCGTCCGACACGACGACCCCGACGCCAACCCCAACGCCGACGCCGACCGCGACCGCAGCCAATATCTCAGAGATAACTGCGGCAGAAGAGAGAGCGGCTCTGGTCGCCCTTTACAACGCGACGGACGGTGCCAACTGGACCAACAACGCCAATTGGTGGACCGACGAGCCGGTCTCTAGCTGGCACGGCGTCACAACGAACAGTACCGGTCACGTTACAATGTTGTCTCTCACAAACAACGGATTGAGGGGGCCACTCCCGGATCTGAGTGCTCTTACAAATCTGACTCATTTGTACATCTCCCTCAGCCAGTTGACTGGGCCAGTACCGGATCTGAGTTCCCTGACAAACTTAAGGGTTCTGTACCTCTATCACAACAAGTTGACAGGACAGATTCCAGATCTGAGCGACCTCACCAACCTGGAGACCCTCAACCTAGACTCCAATAATTTGACCGGACCAATCCCGGATCTGAGTGCCCTCACCAACCTGACTTCATTGAACCTCAGCCAAAACCCTTTGACCGGCCCATTCCCGGATATAAGCGCCCTCACCAACCTGACGCGCCTGGGACTCGCTGCCAACCAGTTGACAGGGCCATTCCCCGATCTGAGCGCCTTCACAAAACTAAGAAGCTTATATCTCTACAGCAACCAGTTTACGGGGCCTTTCCCAGATCTGACCACCCTCACCAACTTGACAGTCCTGTACCTCGGCGACAACCAGTTGAACGGGCAGATTCCCGATCTGAGCTACCTGTCTGACTTGAGGGAACTGGACCTCAGTTACAACCAGTTTACCGGTCATGTCCCGGACCTGAGCGCTCTCACAAATCTGACAACTTTGTACCTCACCGGCAATGATTTGTGCCTGCAGGCAGGCACAAGCTTGTCACATCCTAACAGTTCAGTAACCGCCCAGTTAAGAAGCTTGAATCCGCCCTCATGCACAACCGGCGGGACCGAGCAGAGGGCGGCGTTGGTGGCTTTCTACAACGCAACCGACGGAGCCAACTGGAAGAACAACGATAATTGGCTTTCCAACGAACCGATCAGTACTTGGTACGGTGTCTTCACGAACAACTACGGTCACGTTACACGATTGTCTCTCGGACACAACGAATTGAGTGGTACACTCCCCGATCTCAGCGACCTCACCAACTTGTCTAATGTGTTCCTCGCAAGCAACCAACTGAGCGGGGAAATCCCGGACTTGAGCGCCCTCACTAGGCTTTCGACCCTGAACCTTGACTCCAACCAGTTGACTGGACCAGTCCCGGAAGTGAGCGCGCTCACCAACCTGACGAGCCTGGCCATGAGTCACAACCAGTTGACCGGGCCATTCCCCGATCTGAGCAGCCTCACCAACCTCACAAGGCTGTCAATTAGTAACAACCTGCTGACCGGGCAATTCCCCGATCTGAGCACTCTTACCAAACTGAGAGGTCTCTATATTGGCGGCAACCAGTTGAGCGGGCCATTCCCCGATCTTAGCGCCCTCACCGGCCTGAGAGTTCTGTCCCTCCGCTCCAGTCAGTTGCAAGGACAGATCTCTGATCTGAGTGCTCTCACCTACCTTGTAGAGATGGACCTCAGCGACAACCAGTTGACCGGACCCATCCCGGATCTGAGTGCTCTTTCCTTCCTGACGCAGCTCTTCCTTCACTCCAACCAGTTGACCGGACCATTCCCTGACCTCAGCGCTCTCACCAATCTGCAATATTTGGGCCTTCAGTCCAATCAGTTGTCTGGGCACGTTACGGACCTGAGCGCTCTCACGAAACTGAAATCTTTGGACCTCGGCTCCAACCAGTTGACCGGCGAGATCCCGGATCTGAGCGCACTCACTAGCCTGACCAGGCTGGAAATCGATAACAACCAGTTGACCGGGCAACTCCCGGATCTGAGCCTCCTCACCAAATTGGCGAGGCTGGACCTGAGCCACAACCAATTGACCGGGCCAATCCTCGATCTGAGCTTTTTCACTGACCTGGTACTTCTCCACCTCGATCACAACATGCTGGCGGGCCCAGTCCCGGATCTGGGCGCTCTCACCAACTTGACCAGCCTGGACCTCGCAGGCAATCTGCTATGCCTGCCTGCAGGTTTCTCCTTTTCTGGTTTACATACTTCTGTCGCCGCCCATCTGAATAGACTAAGTCTACAGACCTGCACAAGCACCGAAACCATGGTGGCGCCGGGCATGCCGCAAAACCTTACGGCGACAGTCGGTATCGGACAGGTCACGCTGACGTGGGATGCAGTAGCTAACGCCGCCGGCTACGAACTGAGAGTGTGGGACAGCCTCCACCGCCAGTGGGGCGCCATCGGCGGCGTCTTGACAGGTACGACGACATACACGCACACTGTCCTCACCGACGGCAGGAATTACCACTTCCAGGTCCGCGCCCGCAACGCCAACGACGTAGTGGGCGCGTGGTCGGATCGGGTATACGCGGCCGTCGTCACGCCGCGGTTTCCACCACCTCCTCTGTCCCTTGGACTAGATTTGTTCTATCAGAAATACCTGGACGTTGGCGGCGTGGTCGTGGTCGCCCCCACTGAGGTGTCTGATGACAAAATCGTTCAAGTGCGCGATGTCATCACCAGTACGCTTTCCGAAAGGTCCGACCTGCTTGACGCCCTGGCTGCCGACCATGCCCGAATCGCCATCTACCCAGACAATCAAGACGCCGGCGGGATCACCCAGTTGCCGGAACTCTGGTTTCTCACGAGCCTGCCACTAGGATATGTCCACAGGGGTGGCAACCTGCACGTGGCAGGTGTACCTGATGAGGACCCACATTGTGGGACAGTAGTCCACGAGCTTGCTCACATGGTTCACTACATGATTGACGAGCAAACGGGCGGTGCAGATTTCAACTCACGTCTCCAGGCCGCCTACCAGGCTGCGTTGAACGCTGGTCTTTGGGACGGATTGTACGCCAGGAGGAATGATCGGGAATACTGGGCGGAAGCCGTCAGGTTCTGGTTCTGGGAGACCCTGCCGCCCTCGCTGGCAACGAGCTACTCGAAGCTCGCAGATTACGATCCCACAGTCGCCGAGCTGGTTGAGGAGGTGTTCGGCGAAGCAACACTGGTCTCGTACTGTAAGCCCTGAATTCCGAATTTCAGACTGTAGCAATCCAAGTCGTCTCGTTAGCTGGCTGCAGAGATTCCACCTGCTCCTGCGTAGTGGCGAAGCTCGACGCGAGTCAATTGGAATTCTCGGTCTTCATCTCGAAAATCACTTCTTCCTATAGAACTAGCTAAACAGTTAAGAGATTCCAGCACTTAGAGCATGTTGAGAAACTCCACTACGAGTGTGATTGCCTCCTTCCCTGTTTCCCTATTCACCCCAAACAGGCTGAAACAGAAAGCTGTCGCTTCAAACGGATGTGTACAACGGAAGGTTTTCAGTGCGTACTAGGGAAAGAAAGCCGTATTAATTCAGCGCATATCTGTAGATTACGAGGCGAACTCGCGTGCGTTGTACTCTCGAATTGTGCCGATTTTCACTAGCGACTTATACTGACTCGATTGTTGGAACCGGCAGAGCCTCTAGCATTCCTCTGTCTAGCAGGAACCTCGTGACCAGCCGACCGATTCAACGCCAGCGCCAGTAACAGACTAGGAAATCCAGGTTGCTTCTGTCAGTGAATAGACAGTCCTCAGCGAGTCCTAGCTATGAATACTGACAAGGGTATAAGCAGGATTGCCAGTCGCCGCGATACTGCGTGCAGCAAGTTTTCGCGCCTTGCTCATGCATTCCTCATTGCCCTCTTGGCCTTCACTATCCTCCCGATAAGTCCGGCTTTCGCCCAGCAAACGCCACCGGTCTACACTTTCCCCGAATGTGAAAACGTTGAAGAGGAAATTCTGCTTGGCGAGTTGAATCGCATCACTCGCTCTGTCTTGGATAAAGAAATAAGTGGTCTGGACGTAGAGAAGATTGTCGAAGCAAATTGGACAGATCTTGACCTGGACAGAATAGTGGATTCGGCAGTTGACAGTGCAATCGACACGGTTCGAGAAGAAGAAGGTACTTGGGATCGGATTTTTTCCGGCTGGTCAGAGAAAAAGGCTGGAGAGTTTGCAGAAAAAGTTGCCCAATATGCTTTTGGCTCTGTAGAATTTCAGGACGGCGTTGACAGGTTGTCATCGGCCATAGTGGATGATCTGACAGATGAAATCCATTTAATGACAGTGAAGGCGGCATCTTCGGCTTTATTATGTGTTCAGGAATTCATCGGCACTACATTTTCCGAAACAGTGTCGCTAATGTTAGCGGAACAGATTCGCGATTGGCTGGCAGAAATTGACCAGGGGCAGGTAGAAGGGAAAGTTGAACTCGATGTCTTGGGAGACCACAAAGCTTCTCTAGCCGGCCTCGGCACTATTGTTGGTGCTCGGATCGCCAGTGTGCTTGCGAAGAAGGTGGCCCAAGGACTACTAGGCAAAATTGCTGCACGAATCCTTGGCAAGGCGGCGACAGCCGTCGTACCAGTTGCTGGTTGGGTAATCGGTGGTGTTCTCATCATCTTTGACTTATACCAGGCTTGGGATGGTTCATTGCCTCAGATCGGGAAGGATTTCAAGGGGGAGAATGTAAAGAAGACGATACGCCAGGAGATTTCCTCAATAGTTGAAGAAGAACTGAATAACTCTCTGCCGGAGATTTCCGAACCTGTCACCATTGACATATTTGGAAAATGGAAGGATTTCCTCCAAAGTTTCGAGCATGTCTTAAGGATCGCCGAGAAGAATGAGCGATTTCGCGCAATTTTGGATAGTGTCACCGCCAACCAAGTGGACAAATTGTCCGACCTGGTTGCCATTGGTGACGAAGTATTGGGAACAGAATGGCTTATCCGCATCGTCGAAACTGGGGAATTCGAGCGCATTTTTCATCTCCCGAAAGCTTCCTTTGAAATTCTTCGAGAAAAGGCAGATCCGGAGCTGGTTCTGGCCTGGGCCGAATTGGCAAGTGAGAGGATTGGAGCCGTGGTGGAGACGGAACTCTTCAAAGTCGCGTCTCCCTCTGAGATAGGAGATCGAGAGACTCTTGAAAAAGTACTTGCTCTTGAAGACTCATTAGCCATACAAGAGTTGATGAAATTTAAGGTAGAAGGTAACTACTAAGCCTGATATGCGGAAGGGATGAATGGCTGGTCAAGGAAAGCGTTGTAGAGGGCATCAATGGCATTGAGGCCGTGTTTACGAGCGGTTGAGATATAAGAACGGATGGCACAGAAGGTATCGGCGCCCTCTTGTGTGCGGAAGGCGCCAGAGACTTTCTGTTGCACCTTGATCATGCGCACATCGCGTTCGACCTGGTTGTTGTCAAAGGGGATGTGGAAAGCATACATAAAGGCCAAGACGCCAGATTTATGTTTGTGCAGGCGGTCGAGCAAGTTTTTTGGAGGCGCTTGTTTGGGGCGACCGCGTGGTCTGGGTAGGGTCTGTTCAGGGGGCGGGTTGGCGGCGAATCCTTGGGCAATGAGCGCCTCGTACTCGGCCTCGTAGTGGGTCAAGCGCTCTGGGGGTAAGGCAGTGTGCGGTTCCGGGGTCGATGCGACTTCGGCTTTGATGGTGCGCAACAAGTGGGCCATCTTCGCAGCCCATGCTTGGCCGTATTGCGCGAACACAAAGCGCAGTTCGCGCAGATGATGGACGTTGCAGAATGCGTGCTGGCAGTCGGGAAACTGGAGGTAGGAGGCCCAGTGGTCATGCAGAGCAACGCCCTGGTAGCGGGGCAAGATGCCGCCGGCTCGCATGCCGACATGCCCCCGTTTGTCATGGACATGGTAGTGGGTCAGCTTGGCTGTGCTGGCCACGTGCAGCCACTGTAACCGACCCTCGACACGCAAGCCGCTCTCATCGAAATGGACGACAGGCGCGGCGAGGAGCTGTTGTTGGATGTGCGCCCGACTCGTTTGAGTGCGGGGCGCCAGTTGACGGCTGTCTGTGATGATGACCGCCTCCGAGGGCGCTTGTCCGTAGAAATCGGTCAGCAACTCGGTCGTGCGCGCCAGCGGTATCAACTGATAGTTGTGCAGATAGCAGGCTTGCGCTTTCAGACGCGGGCCATACTGGGTCGGTTGGCTCACGCCGGCCGGAAAGGCAGCCTTCACGCGCCCGCCACAGCCAGGACACTGCTTGACCTCTGCCTGATGCTCGGTCACTTCGATGCCCAGCGGCGGTATGTCGAACACCTGCCGTTTCACCTGACCCACAGCAGCCACCGCCTTCAGGTCTGTTTGGCAGTGCGGGCAACCCGGCAGCGCATGGCGGATGACATGCTGCGGTTCCGCCACTTGCGTCAAAGTCTGGCCTTTGTGACCAGGTTGCCCTCCGCGCGGGCGCTTGCCAGACTGACGCAGACTCTGGCTTCTGCGCTTCTTCAGACCGTCGCTGCTCGGCGGCTTGCTGCTATTGTGACTGTCTTTCGCCAGTTGATCCTGCAATGCCTGGATCAACACCTGCTGCGCAGCCACCTGCTCCTGCAGCTCCTGGACTAACGCTTGTTGCCCAGCCACTTGCTGACGCAAGGCCTGGACCAACTCAAGGCTCTCTTGATACAGCTGCTCTAGATGCTCTCGACCTGTTCCCACCAATTCGCTCATAGTGCCTACTCTATCACAGCCAACATAAGATCCGCATTGGCTTTTTGTTCGCTTTACGTTTGCTCTAGTGCCTTCTATCCTATGCCTTAGTAGTTACGGTAGAAGAACGAATGGCCCTGCTAAGTCTCCCAACCGAGCAGACCAAGTGGCTCTTGTCTGAATTGTCTGAAGAAGATCTTGCCTGGCTCTTAGGGTATTTTTCGGAATGGCAAGGCAAGGCAACCGAAAATTTGGTCGATTTTGTGATACGAGATCAGGTACTGATTTCACAATTGCAAGGATCCGGTGAATTGCGGTCACGGTTCCCTGCCGTCTTAAACCTTGCCGAGACGAGTTCCAAATTTCAGACAATATTAAATGGTACTGCCGCCCGACAAGTGGACAAGCTGTCTGAACTGGTTGCAGTAGCGAGCGAGGCCCTTGAACCAGAGGAAACAGCCGCCTTGATAGACTCCGGCCAGTTTGAAGAGATTCTTGCACTTCCCAGGGCGACATTCGCGATCCTCCGAGAGAAAGAGGATCCGGCCCTTGTCATCGAGTGGGCCGCTCTGGCCGGTGAGGCTGTCATTCAAATCGTTGAAACGGGGCTGTTCCGCGTTGCAACGCCATCTGATTTCAGCACAAAGGATTCTCTGTCACCTGTAATTGCTCTGCAGAACTACGAAGCGATAACTAAGCTAATGCTTTTGGATCGGGCGGCGCGGGATGTTCTAATCGAACTTCCGGCCGTACAGGCCAGGGCAGTTCTCGTAGCTTTGACAGTAGAGGAGCTTTCTTGGCTAAGCGGGTATGTCAGAAAGTTGGCAGACCGCGAAGCAGGCTTGATAGCAGATTCCATATTGCGCGAGCCGGGGCTGCTCCCCAAGTTAAGAGTTTCAGAGAATTTCCAGACCAAGTTTCCTGAGGTCTTGACCCTTTCCGAACGGAATCAGAATTTCAAAGATATTCTGAACGATACGGGCGTAGGTGAAATGGAAAAGCTGTCAAATTTGGTTGCGGTAGCAGTCGAATCGCTGACACCAGAGCAATTGGCCAGCGAAGTTGAATCGGGTCAGATAGAACGCATATTTGCACTCCCCGAAGCTGCTTTTGTAATTCTGAAAGAAAAGAAAGACCCAGCGCTTGTCCTCGCTTGGGCAGATCTCGCAGGTGAGGAGGTTGAAAAGGTCGTCGAAACGGAGTTGTACCGCGTTGCCTCTCCCCCTGATTTCAGTGGCTTCGAGGCCCTGAACAAGGTGTTAACCTTGGAAGACCCGGCAGCAATTCGCAAACTCATGCAATTACACCAGATTGAGCGCGTCGTGCTGCTTGGACTGGAAACGGTACGGGCAAGGTCGGCACTTATCGCTCTGTCCTTGGAAGATCTTTCGTGGCTTGCCCTCTTTCTTGCGGAGTTGCCGGCCGACGAAAAAGACCCTATAGTCGAATACATTTTGCAAGAGCAAGGGCTGATTCCTTTATTGAAAGATAACGAAAACGTTCGGACGAAGTTTCCCCGCGTACTTATGCTTTCCCTGAATCTACCGCGCTTTGAAGAGTTTCTTACCAGCCTAAACGTGGACGAGTTGGAGAAACTGTCCGAGCTTGTGTCAGCCGCGGACGCGACGATGACGCCAGAAAATCTGGCCATATTTCTAGAATCGGATCAGCTTATACGTATCTTTCCTCTTCCCCAGAACTCTTTTGATATTCTGCGTGTGACTGGCAATCCGGCTCTGGTGCTTGAATGGGCCGGACTCGCTGGCGAGGCTTTGTTTGAAGTTGTCGAGACAGGACTGTACTTGGTTGCGGCTCCCAATGAGTTCCTCGGGCGAGCGGATCTGGAACGGGTACTTGCAATTGAAAATCCTATTGCCATCCAAGGGCTGATGAAATTGGAACAGGAAGAAAGAGATGCACTTTTGAGACTACCGTCGGAAGAAGCAAGAAAAATCCTGTTGTCTGATTTATCGGAGGGGGTGTTGTCCTGGATGGCTGCTTATCTGCGTGACCTGACGGCCCCAGCCCAACAACTCTTCGCGAAATATGCGGTGACAAAGCCAGAACTCATACCAATTCTTCGAAACTCTCAGGACTTGGAGGACAAATTTCGGCGTGTTCTAGAACGTGCTTCAACACTTCCGTGGTTGAGAGTTTTCCTCGAAAACACTAACGCAAATGATATTGAAAAACTAACCGAATTGGTTGTAGTGGCGGAAGAAGCCCTTGATCAAGACCAGCTACCAGCATTTATCGAATCCGGCCAGTTTGAGCACATTTTCTCACTCCCGCAGGCTGCATTCGAGATCCTGAGGTGGAGCGGGGACCCAGAAATAGTAATCGCCTGGGCCGACTTAGCTGGTGAGGACATCATTCGGGTCGTCAGTTCGGAGTTGTACAAGAATGCCTCGCCTGATCAATTCATGAATCGCGAGGAATTGGGAAAGGCTCTCGATCTTCAGGACACCGAAGCCCTTAAATGGGTAATACAGCTGAATCAGGATGATCGGTCCGTCTTACTCACTTCTCTATCTGTGGCGGAGGTCCTGTGGCTGGTCTCATTCAAAGCGGATCTGGCAGATGACACGACCGTTTTGTTAGCAGCCTTCATTGAC
The DNA here is from genome assembly GCA_965221345.1 of Caldilineaceae bacterium. Taxonomy (GTDB): domain Bacteria; phylum Chloroflexota; class Anaerolineae; order Caldilineales; family Caldilineaceae; genus Bin5. Next base: position 1,810,758 of record CBDCSD010000001.1, on the reverse strand, counting down.
CAAAACCCTGCGCTAATATCTGAGCTAGAGATTGAAAGTATTGGACAGTCTTTTAAGGTGAGCCAGAATCCTGAGGCTGTATTGACATTTCTTTCAGAAAGGACCGGAGAGCGGGCAACATTGTTGCCGACCTTAACGATGTTTACATCCGCTAGCGAACTAATCTCTGGCGACCTGCCAAATGCGCTCTATTTGCACTATTTCTTGACGCAGTGGCTCATTCTCTTGACTGCATTGTTGGTTCTTACCGCCTTGACCATTTCAGGTTGGAGGCTCTTCCGCCGCCGCCAATTGCCCGAAATCTGGGACCGCATTCGTCGAACAAAGGGAGGTAGACCATGACAAGGAGAATTGGCGTCAATTGGCGCAAGTGTCCGACTCTTGCCCTTCTGATCGCTCTCCTACTCTCCGCGTTGATGCCACCAAAAGCAGCTCGGTCTCAGAGTAACTTTCCGGTTTCCTACACTTTTGAGGAATGTGAACAGATCAACGAGGCAAGTCTACGGGATGAGTTGAACCGCATCACCCAGGCAGTGTTTGCAGAGGAGCAGGGAGGCATAGATTTAGTAGCAATTGTCAATCGCAATTGGGTGGCTTTGAATCTTGATGCCACAGTGGACAAGGCGGTGGCAGATGCGACTGAGAAAGTTGGCGACGAGGAAGGACTCTGGGGCCGAATCATCTCTGGTTGGTCTCCCGCAAAAGCGGAGGAGTTGACCGAAAAAATTGCTACTCTAGCGTTTGGGTCTCCGGCTTTTCGTAGCTCTATCGACCAACTGTCACTGGACATTACCGCTGACTTGGTCTCAGAGATTCGTCTGATGACCGCCAAGTCGGCTTCTTCAGCGCTACTGTGCGTACAGGCATTTATTGGTGATACCATTTCGCCCACAATCGCGGGTCTGTTGGAGGAGGAAATCCAAGGCAAGCTCAAAGATATCGATTTTTCTGATGAAGAGGATCTTAACCTACTGGACATTGTAAAAGCCAATCCCAATCTCACGAGCGGCGTCGCCGTCATCATTGGAACCCAGATTGCCAAATCCTTGGGGAAGCAATTGGCTCAGAAAATCGCCGGTAGAGTTGTAGGGCGGATTCTTGCCCGGTTGGCTAGTGGCGCTATACCTCTCGTCGGTTGGGTTGTAGGTGCCGGCCTCATTGTGTGGGACCTCTTCAATGCCAAGGAAGGATCTCTGCCTCAGATTCGAGATGCTCTTCAGCACACGGAGGTCAAAGAGGAGATTCGTGCTCAAGTCGCAGGAAAAGTGAATGATGAGTTGCGAGAGGAACTCCCCCAACTCGCTCGCTCCGTTTCCAACGATTTGTACAGCCAATGGCAAGAGTTTCGAAGGAAGTATGCCCGCATATTAGAGCTTGCCAATGCAAACTTGCGCTTTCAAAAAATCCTGGACAATGCGCCTGTTGAGGAAGTGAAGAAGCTGGCCGAATTGGTAGCGGTAGTGGAAGCAAAACACGGCCCGGAACGACTAAATAGCTTGATTGATCGAGGTCAGTTCGCGCGACTGTTTGCTTTCCCTCAAAAGATCCTTGAGATGCTTGAGTTGGGCGTTGATCCTGACGTGGTCATCGCTTGGGCAGACCTGGCGGGTGAATTGATCGATCAGGTCGTTACGATGGAATTGTATCGTGTTGCCTCGCCGACCGACTTCACAGACAGGGCAGATTTGGAGCAAATCCTTGCCTTGGAGGATGCCAAACTAATTCAGAAAGTGATGCTGCTGGACCGGGATGTGCGGGATGCCGTTTTGGGAATGCCTTCGGCGCAAATCAAGCAGGTGTTGGAGGCCATGTCGGTTGAGGATCTGTCTTGGCTGGCCAGGACCTACTTGGCGAACCTGGAGGCACAAGAGAGAAACATCTTGGTTGACAGCATCTTGAGCAAGCCTGAACTGATATCTGAACTGAAAAATGCTTTGGTTCATAAGGCATTGTTAGAAAGCCAGGACTTCGAAAAAACGCTGAACTACATTTCGCGAAAAACGAGAGATGAACAATTGGTGGGCAGGGTCATTGACATGCTGGCAATGTTAGGACCAGCAATTTCAGGAGAACTGTCTTGGAGGCTATTCTGGCTCTATGACGGGGTAGTCCTGAGAAATGTTCTCTACGCATTTGCCGTTCTAATTGTGCTTACGATTCTTTGGCGAAAGACTATCTCTCGCCGCCAGCGACAGGATGTCAATGTGACAGTCATACTTCCTGAGAACAGCGGCGACATTGGCGGTAATTCCGAGACCAAGAGAATTGAGAGCCGTAGAGGAGAGGAGAATGAGAAATGACCTTGATCGCCCTCGATCAGCCTCACCGCCCCGACGCTGAAGTCGGCGAACTCCTCGTGGTCGTCGTCGTTTACGCAGCCAACATCGTCCAGGATGTGCGAGAAAACATCAGAAACCTCGTTGGCGGACGAATGTCGCACTACGAGGCGCTGATAGCAAAAGCCATCGAGCAAGGCCTTTCCGATCTAGAAAACAAGGCGGCCGCCCAGGGTTATGACGGCGTGTTGGGTGTGAAAATCAGCCACCCTGTGGTCGTAGAAGGAGGTGTGGAAGTGATCATCTACGGCAACGGTTTTCGCATTGTCCCTAAAGAGGCCGAAAGTTGACGGACCAACCAATTTCGTGTACATTATATGATATGATCACGGGTATATCCCTCTAAACTATACCTGTAGGCAAGGTATTCGCGATTCGACAACGACGTCATCCGGTCTTTGCAGACGCTCTTGCTTCGCATTAGTTGCTGGTTTGGGCTGTCCAATTGCAGAGAAGGAACCACTCGGTCGCCGTCTCTGCTTGAACGGTTCGAAACTAAAGACTTTCTCGAGGAGATGTCGTTATGTCAGAGTTTCAACTGACTCCTTCTTGTCATCACCATCCCACCCCCCATTCGCATTCCGGTCTCCCGCAAAAACAGGGCCTCTATGACCCGCGCTACGAGCACGATGCCTGCGGTGTTGGTTTCGTCGTCAACATTAAAGGCCGGAAGTCACACTCCATCGTCGCGCAAGGGCTGGAAGTGCTCTTCAATCTGGCGCACAGGGGTGCCTGCGGATGCGAGCCGAACACCGGCGACGGTGCCGGCGTCCTTATACAGATGCCGGACAAATTCATGCAGAAAGTCGCCATGGAGGAAGGGATCGATCTTCCACCCGAAGGCGAGTATGCGGTAGGGATGGTCTTCCTCCCGGAAAGAGGGGACTACCGCTTCCGGTGTGAGCAACTCTTTGAGAGAATTATCCGCTCCGAAGGCCAGACGGTTCTCGGCTGGCGTACTGTGCCTACAGTAAATAACGAGTTGGGACATACAGCGCGGCTGGGGGAACCGGTCGTCCGCCAGATCTTTATCGGACGGAACCCGGACCGGCTGACTGGCGATGATGACCTGGCATTTGAACGCAAACTGTATGTGATACGCAAACTTGCCGAAAACCAGATCCGCTACTCCCCACTACGTGAAGGCAATTCGTTTTATGTCGCCAGCCTCTCCGCGCGTACCGTTGTCTATAAGGGAATGTTGATGGCGCCGCAGGTCAGGGGATTTTACCCGGATCTGCTGGACGAGGACATGGAATCGGCGCTGATTGTTATCCACTCCCGCTTCAGCACCAATACCTTCCCCAGTTGGGAGCGCGCCCACCCCTATCGGTACATGATTCACAATGGTGAAATCAACACCTTGCGCGGTAACGAAAACTGGATGCACGCCCGCCAGTCCCAGTTTGAAAGTGAGTTGTTCGGCGAAGACATGAAGAAGGTGCTGCCCATCATACATGAGGATGGCAGCGATTCGGCAAAGTTCGACGAGACTATGGAGTTTCTTTATCTGTCCGGTCGCTCGCTGCCCCACGCAATGATGATGATGATCCCCGAGCCATGGTCGCAGCATGAAACCATGAGCGACGCCAAAAAGGCGTTTTACGAATACCACAGCACCATGATGGAACCCTGGGACGGACCGGCCTCCATGGTCTTTACTGATGGCAAGATCGTAGGCGCCGTGTTGGACCGCAACGGCCTGCGCCCCTCGCGCTACTGCGTCACCAAGGACGACATAGTGGTGATGGCGTCGGAGGTCGGCGTACTGCCAATCGAGCCGGACCGCATCCTCAAAAAGTCGCGCCTGGAACCGGGCCGGATGTTCCTGGTCGATACCGATGAAGGACGCATCATCTCGGACGAAGAGCTGAAGGAGACGATGGCCGCGGCGCATCCCTACCGTGAGTGGCTCGACAAGCACATGGTCAGCCTCGATGAGCTTCCGCAGCCGGAAGCCGAAGTGCCGGGCGTCGACCACGCGACAATGCTCGAACGACAGCAGATTTTCGGGTATACCTTCGAGCAGTTGCGCATTCTGTTAGCGCCAATGGCAACCGAAGGTGTCGAAGCTTTGGGCGCAATGGGCAACGACACGCCGGCAGCGGCCCTGTCCAACCACTCACAACTGTTGTACAACTATTTCAAACAGCTCTTTGCCCAGGTGACCAATCCTCCTATCGACGCAATACGCGAGGAACTGATTACCGCCACCGAAGTGATGATGGGCACCGAGTTGAACCTGCTTGAAACTAAGCCCGAAAACTGCCACCAGCTAAAGTTGAGCCGCCCAATCCTCACTAACGAGGAGCTTGCCAAAATCCGGCATATCGATCGCAGCGAGGCAACGGGCTTCCGCGCAAAGACACTGCCATTTCTCTTCGACGTAAATGGTGGACCCAAAGCGCTGGAACAGGCGCTTGAGGATCTCTTCCAGGCCGCGACAGAGGCAATTGAAGATGGCACAAATATCCTGATTCTTTCGGACCGGGGCGTCGCTCCCGGCATTGCGCCCATCCCCGCCTTGCTCGCAACTTCTGGATTGCATCACCATCTTATCCGTAACGAAACGCGCACCCGAACAGCGCTGGTCGTCGAATCAGGCGAACCGCGTGAGGTCCATCACCTGGCTCTGCTGATCGGTTTTGGCGCGACGGCAGTCAACCCTTATTTGGCGATGGAAACACTGGACCAGATGATCCAGAACCGGCTGCTCGTCGATATCGATCACGACACCGCAATTTATAATTACGTCAAAGCGGCGATGAAGGGTGTCGTCAAGGTATCGTCCAAGATGGGCATTTCGACGATTCAGAGCTACTGTGGCGCGCAGATTTTCGAAGCGCTCGGCCTCAGCCAGAATCTGGTGGACAAGTACTTCACCTGGACTTCCAGTCGCGTCGAGGGCATCGATCTGCCGGAGATCTACAGCGAGATCAAGATGCGGCACGATCGGGCATATCCGGTGCGCCTGTTCGCGTCGGCCCAGACAAACGGTCACTCGCCTACAGCCGCAAACACGGAGTTGGTTGCCGCCAGTGGCAATGGTCATAGTGGCCAACTTCTCTCGCCCGGCGGCGACTACCAGTGGCGCAAAGAAGGCGAACTACACCTGTTCAACCCCCGCACCGTTCACCTGCTGCAAAAGGCGGCCCGCACTAACGACTACGCCTCATTCAAGGGCTACACGCAGGACATCGACCAGATGAATAAGGAGTGGTGCAACCTGCGCGGCCTGCTCGAGTTTGATTTTGACGACGCGCCGAGTATTCCCATCGAAGAAGTGGAACCGGTAGAGTCGATCTGCAAACGTTTCAAGACCGGGGCGATGTCCTACGGCTCGATCAGCAAAGAGGCGCATGAAACCCTGGCGATTGCGATGAACCGCATCGGCGGGCGCAGCAATACAGGCGAAGGCGGCGAAGATCCGGCCCGCTATACCCTTGAGCCGAACGGCGATTCGAAAAACAGCGCCATCAAGCAGGTGGCCTCTGCCCGCTTCGGCGTGACAAGCAACTACCTTGTCAACGCCAGAGAGTTACAGATCAAGATGGCGCAGGGGGCCAAGCCCGGCGAAGGCGGCCAGTTGCCCGGCAAAAAGGTCTACCCCTGGATCGCAGAAGTGCGCCACTCGACGCCGGGCGTCGGACTGATCTCGCCGCCGCCCCACCATGACATCTACTCAATCGAGGACCTGGCCGAGCTGATCCATGACCTCAAGAATTCCAACCATAGCGCCCGCATCAACGTCAAACTGGTCTCCGAGGTAGGTGTTGGCACCGTCGCCGCCGGCGTCGCCAAGGGCCATGCCGACGTGATACTCATCAGCGGCCATGACGGTGGCACCGGCGCATCGCCGCAGACCAGCATCAAACATGCCGGCCTTCCGTGGGAACTGGGCGTGGCCGAGACCCACCAGACCCTACTCATCAACAACCTGCGCAGCCGCGTCGTCGTCGAAACCGACGGCCAGCTCAAGACAGGCCGCGACCTTGCAATTGCCGCGCTGTTGGGCGCCGAGGAGTATGGCTTTGCCACAAGTCCGCTTGTGGCGCTGGGCTGCATTATGATGCGTGTTTGTCATCTGGATACCTGCCCCGTCGGCGTCGCCACGCAAAACCCCGAACTGCGGGAAAAGTTTACCGGCGATCCGCAGGACGTGGTCAATTTCATGCGCTTTATGGCCCAGGAGTTGCGGGAGTACATGGCGAAGCTCGGCTTCCGCACCGTAAACGAGATGATCGGGCGCACCGACCGCCTGCACGCGCCACACGCGATCAATCACTGGAAAGCGCAGGGCATCGACCTGACCGCAATCTTGCATCGGCCGGACGTGCCTGATGACTGGGGACGCTATTGTCAGATCGGGCAGGATCACGGTTTGGACAAGGCGCTGGACAATACAACCCTGCTCGAGCTCTGCATGCCAGCGCTCGAAAACAGCGTGGAGGACGTGCAGCAGGCCCTCGACGCGCAGCAGGGCGACGGCTCAGAGGTCTCCTTGAAGAAGGTGAAGGACACGCTGCCCATCCGCAACACGAACCGGGTCGTCGGCACAATCACGGGCAGTGAGATCACCCGCCGCTTCGGCCCGCAAGGACTGCCCGCAGACACGATCCAGTTGCATTTCCAGGGCGCGGCCGGCCAGAGTTTCGGCGCCTTTATCCCCAAAGGCATGACGCTTGAACTGGAGGGCGACGGCAACGACTATTTCGGCAAGGGACTCTCCGGCGGCAAAATCATTGCCTACCCGCCCTATGGCTCCACCTTCAAGGCCGAAGACAATATCATTATCGGCAACGTGGGCTTTTACGGCGCGACCAGCGGCGAGGCCTACATTCGCGGCATGGCGGGCGAGCGCTTCTGCGTGCGCAACTCCGGTATGCATGCGGTCATCGAAGGTGTAGGCGACCACGGTTGCGAATACATGACCGGCGGCAGGGTGGTCGTACTCGGACGCACAGGACGAAACTTTGCCGCGGGCATGTCGGGCGGCATCGCCTACGTACTGGACGAGAAACCGGTGGACGGCGTCGGCTTCAGCAGACGCGCCAACTTGGAAATGGTCGAGCTTGAAAAACTGGAAGATCCGGACGAATGCGCCGAAGTACGGGAAATGATCCAACGCCACTACGCTTATACCAACTCGGAAGTGGCCAGAAGGGTCCTCTCGGAGTGGGATGCCTCCGTCCTCAAATTTGTCAAAGTGATGCCGAAAGACTATAAGCGGATGCTCCAATGCCTTGCCGAAGTGGAAGCCACCGGTCTCAAGGGCGCGGAGGCATTGATGGCCGCTTTCAAACGAAATAGCCAGGACATGGCGGCGCGGGTTGGCGGCAACTGAGCATTGCGTTACCAAGAATCTCGACCAGGTATTGCGAAATAACACCCATTACGCAATACGCAGTCAGGAGTTAACGTATGGGTAAACCTACCGGTTTTCTTGAATTCGAGCGACAGCCCTTTCCGGAATGTCCGCCCCTTGAACGAATTCAAGATTGGGATGAGTTTCATCTGCATTTATCGACAGAGGATCTTCAGCAACAGGGCGCCCGCTGCATGGACTGCGGCATCCCCTTCTGCCATACCGGAACGATGCCGGAGGGTGGCTGCCCCATCAATAATCTGATCCCGGAATGGAACGATCTGGTCTATCAGGACCGCTGGCGCGAAGCGTTGGATCGGCTCCACGCCACCAACAATTTTCCCGAGTTTACCGGCCGCGTCTGCCCGGCGCCGTGTGAAGGCTCCTGCACCTTGGGCCTGATCGAACCGCCAGTCACGATCAAGAGCATCGAATGCGCGATCATCGACAAAGGATTTGAAGAGGGCTGGGTCGTTGCTCAACCCCCCGCTGTGCGCACTGGCAAACGAGTTGCGGTCGTCGGCTCGGGGCCGGCGGGGCTGGCCTGCGCGGCGCAGCTCAACACCGCCGGCCATACCGTCACAGTCTATGAACGGGCAGACAGGATCGGCGGGCTGTTGATGTACGGCATCCCTAACATGAAACTCGAAAAGGAGCGGGTCGAGCAGCGGGTCGATCTGATGCGCGCCGAAGGCGTGACCTTCGTCACCAACTGCGAAATAGGCTCAGACATTCCCGCCGACAGTCTCTTGGAAGAAAACGATGCTATTGTGCTCTGTGGGGGCGCTACCAATCCAAATGATCTGCCGATTGAGGGTAGAGAGTTGGAAGGGGTCCATTTTGCGATGGAGTTCCTGCACGGCAATACAAAACATCTCCTGGACGACAAGAACGGCCAAGTTCCAGGGGAGGGCTTCAGCTACCCCTTCATTTCTGCCGAAGGCAAAGACGTGATCGTAATTGGCGGCGGTGACACCGGCAACGACTGCCTGGGGACTTCGATGCGGCACGGATGCAATAGCGTCAATATGTTCGAAATCATGCCCATGCCGCCGCCGGAACGGGCCGCAAGCAATCCGTGGCCCGAATGGCCCAATATCTTTCGGGTGGACTATGGTCACGCTGAGGCCGCGGCTCGCTTTGGCGAAGACCCCCGCACTTTCCTGATCAGCACCAAGAAATTCGTAGGAGACGAACATGGCCGGCTGAAGGAGTTGCATACGGTCATGATCGAGTGGCTGCCGAGCGTAAACGGCCAACGCCCCCAGTTGCGTGAGGTGCCTGGCACTGAGAAAGTGTGGCCGGCCCAGTTTGTATTTCTGGCCATGGGCTTTCGAGGGCCGGAGAACCCAGTGCTGGATCAGCTCGGCGTCGACAGAGATGCCCGCTCCAATGCCCAGGCCGAGTACGACAATTTCGCTACCAATATACCCGGCGTTTTTGCCGCGGGCGACATGCGCCGCGGACAGAGCCTGGTTGTATGGGCTATCAATGAAGGCCGCGGCGCGGCGCGAGAGTGCGACCGCTTTTTGATGGGAGAGACAAGCCTGCCCTAAGAGGTCCGGGAATCAGGCTCCAATACGATTCAGGCAAGGATATTGAGAATGGGAACGACGTTGTTCGAGAAAATCTGGGATACTCACGTGATCGCGCAGGATGAAGGCGCACCGGCAGTGCTGTACATCGACGCCCACCTTGTGCATGAAGTCACCTCTCCGCAGGCGTTCGCCACGCTGCGAGAGCGGGGCCTGCCCGTGCGGCGCCCAGACAAAACCTTCGCCACCATGGACCACGCCATCCCTACACGAATCGGGGCGGTGGAGGTCGACTGGCCGGAAGACGCCGCCACCCAGGTACGCGCGCTGCGGGAGAATTGCGCCGACTTCGACGTACCCCTCTTCGATATCGAGGGCGACATCCAGGGCATCGTTCACGTCATCGGCCCGGAATTGGGCGTCACCCAGCCCGGAATGACAATCGTTTGCGGCGACAGCCACACCAGCACGCACGGCGCGTTCGGCGCGCTTGCTTTCGGCATCGGGACCAGCGAAGTCGGCTACGTGCTGGCAACGCAATGTCTCATGCAAGAAAAAGCAAAGACATTCGCCATTAACGTTGAAGGCTCTATGGGCCTGGGGATCACGGCTAAAGACATTATCCTCGCCATCATCGCCAAGAATGGCGCCGCCGGTGGCGTTGGCCACGTCTTCGAATACCGTGGCGAGGCGATTCGGGCGCTCGACATGGCCAGCCGCATGACCATCTGTAATATGAGCATCGAAGGCGGCGCACGCGCCGGCCTGATCGCGCCTGACGAGACCACCTTTGAATACATCAGGGGGCGTATGTACGCGCCCAAGGGCGACGCCTGGGAAAAGGCCGTCGCCAACTGGCGAACTTTGGAAACTGACGAAGATGCTGAATTCGACCGGGAGTTGACGCTGGACGCGTCCGCGCTGGCGCCGATGGTGACCTACGGCACCAACCCCGGTCAAGGTGTGCCGGTGACCGCGCGCGTGCCCAGGGCAAGTGACCTGGAGGACCCGGCGGAAAGACGCAGCCTCCAAGACGCGCTCGATTACATGGGCCTGACCGAAGGCCAACCAATAGAAGGCCAGCATGTGGATATCGTCTTCATTGGCTCCTGCACAAACAGCCGCATCGAAGACCTGCGCGCGGCCGCGGCCATCGCCAAAGGGCGGCGCGTCTCGGAACATGTGCAGGCGCTGGTAGTGCCCGGGTCAAAGGCTGTCAAGGCGCAAGCCGAGGCCGAGGGACTTGACCGCATCTTCAGTGAGGCCGGATTTGAATGGCGAGGCGCCGGGTGCAGCATGTGCCTGGCTATGAACGATGACAAAGCGGGAGAAGGCAAATACGTCGCCAGCACGAGCAACCGCAACTTCATGGGCAGGCAGGGACCCGGTAGCCGTTCACTGTTGATGAGTCCAATCATGGCAGCAGCGGCCGCGGTCAACGGGCGCGTTACCGACGTGCGGGAGATTCTGTAATGCAACCATTCACCACGCTGACGTCGGCCGCCCTGCCCCTGCGAACTGAGAATGTAGACACCGACCAGATCATACCGGCCCGTTATCTCACCGCCGTCACGCAGGAAGGCATGGGAGATGGGCTGTTCTCATGGTGGCGGTACACCCGCAATGGCAGCCCCAACCCCGATTTCGTACTCAATCAGCCTCAATACCAGGGCTCGCAAATCCTGGTGGCAGCCCGCAATTTCGGCATTGGTTCAAGCCGTGAACATGCCGTGTGGGCACTCACCCAGTACGGTTTCCGGGCTGTTATCTCGCCCGCATTCGCTGACATCTTCTACAACAATAGCCTGAAGAACGGTCTGTTGCCGATCAGATTGCCGGAAGAGACTGTCAGCCAGTTGCTTGATCTTGTCGAAGAGGTACCGCATACGAGCATCAGTATCGATCTGCCAAGCCAGACCGTCACGCTGGCGGAGTTTTCCAGCGGCAAGGCCGGTCATTCAGTTGGCTCCTGGTCATTTGAGATCGATCCGTTCCGCAAGCAATGCCTGCTGCGCGGCTTGGACGACCTGGGCTATCTTCTGGACAAGGAGGAGCAGATAAGCGCATTTGAGGCCGCGGCGTCACTTTAACAGTTCTTGATCTCTCGTTGTCGATCGCAAAACAGCAGTTTCTGTCTGCGAAAGATCGAAAGCTGGAAAGCGGAAAGGGGATGAAGCGGATGACATCAGGCGCGCCTCCGACGGATGGAAAGAGTTCAGTGTGGAAAGACCCTTCCCTGGTCGAAGACTTCCTGCGAAAGGTGCGCAAAGGCGTCCCCTTGGCGCAGATCCAGTTGGACGTGATGATGCGGGTGATTGCCGGGCCGGAGGAGCAACCGGTTCACAATTTCCTGGACCTGGGCTGTGGTGACGGAATTCTGGCGGCAACGATTTTGGAGAAATACCCCCGCTCCAAGGGGACTTTGGTCGATTTTTCCATGCCCATGCTGCAAGCAGCCCTCCGCAATTTGCAGGCCTATAGCAAGTCGCTCCACGTTTCGTCCGTAGACTACTCCGACCCCTCCTGGTTCGATATCATCTCCAACCACGCGCCCTTCGACGTAGTTGTTTCCGGCTTCTCCATTCACCACCAGCCCGATTCCGTCAAGCGTCAGATCTACACGGATATATTCGATCTGCTTATGCCGGGCGGCGTCTTCGTGAATGTCGAGCATGTTTCCTCGGCGACGCCCCGCATCGAGACGCTTTATGACGACTATTTCATCGATAGTCTGTGGGCAAGTCAACTGACCGACGGCGACGCGCAGACACGAGCCCAGGTGGCAGGCGCCTACCGCAAGCGCGAGGATAAACGGGCGAACATTTTGGCCTCGGTGGAGTTGCAATGTGAGTGGTTAAGTGCCATCGGCTATGGCGATGTAGACTGCTTCTTTAAAATCTTCGAGTTGGCCGTCTTCGGCGGCAGTCGTCCGCAGACGACTGAGGAGGATATCGACTACCCGGACTTGCAGACAGATTAGATGCTCGCATTGGGCCGCATCGCCGCTTGCCGCCAGGAGTTTCTATCACAATCTCGTAAGTACGGTTCACCGAACCAGATTCGATTGCAGCGAATCACGTAGAAGGAAAAGATTATCACATAAGCCATTTCAACCCCCCGATTTCGATTTAAGGGATGTCACGAACCAGGGGCGGTACTTCAGAAGGAACACTAACGAATGGATGCAACGATTGTAATTTTGGATGGTGACGGCATCGGCCCGGAAGTCACGGCGGAGGCCAGGAAGATCCTGGCGGTTGTAGCCGATCGGTTCGGCCACAGTTTTGAGTTTGACCATCAGATTATCGGCGGAGGCGCCATCGACAAGTTTGGCGCAAGCCTACCTGATAAAACGCTGGAAGCCGCGGCCGCAGCTGACGCCGTGCTGCTGGGGGCTGTTGGCGGGCCGAAATGGGACGGTCCCAACGTGCCAGATAGGCCCGAGCGCGGCGTTCTGGCGCTGCGCAAGAGCCTGGACCTCTTCGCCAATCTGCGCCCGGTCAAGCTCCAGCCGCAGCTGCTCTCCGCCAGCACCATCAAGGAGGAGACGCTGCAAGGTGTCGATCTTCTCGTCGTGCGCGAACTGACCGGTGGCATCTATTTCGGCCAGCGCAAGGAGGCTGACGACGATTTCGAGGCTTTCGACACCATGGTCTATACGCGCCCAGAGATAGATCGCGTCGTGCGCTTGGCCGCCGACTCGGCGATGGAGCGCAAGCGGCGCATCGCCAGCGTGGACAAGGCCAATGTGCTCGCCTCGTCCCGCCTCTGGCGCAAAGTCGCCACCGAGGCGCTCTCCGACTATCCCGACCTGGAGGTCGAGCATATTCTCGTCGACGCCATGGCGATGCACCTGATCCGCCGGCCGGCCGATTTCGATGTGATCGTAGCCGGCAACCTGTTCGGGGACGTCCTCACCGATGAAGCGTCAATGCTGGCTGGGTCGATGGGCATGCTGCCTTCCGCCAGCTTGGGAGATGGCAACAACCGGCACAACCTGCCCCTCGGTCTCTATGAGCCGATCCACGGCAGCGCGCCCGATATTGCCGGACAGGGAATCGCCAACCCTCTGGCGGCAATCCTGAGCTGCGCCATGCTCCTCCGCCATAGTCTCGGATTGGAGGAGGAAGCCGCGACGGTCGAGGCGGCAGTCGATGCTGTCCTTACCCTGGGCGTGCGCACGCCCGATATTGCCCAGCCGGGAACGGAGGCGGCCGGCACGGAGGTTTTGGGAGATTTGGTGGCTCAAGAAGTCCAAGATTCATAGAATGAGTTGGTTCTGGCAACGCCAGAACTGGGGCGCTCCGTATTCTCCGTTGCACCAGCGGCGAAAAGTGAGCGCCCATAATAGGGATAGCTGAATGGCTTCTCTGTCGAGGCAGGAAAGAGGTAACACAGACATAGAATCCGCGAGCGGGAACCTGTCGGCCCAGACCGACGCCGACAGCCGGTTGCGCTGGACAGTTCGCCAGCTGGGCAACGTCCTGGGCGAAACAATTGTCGAACAGGAAGGTCAGGCAATTTTCGACCTCGTGGAAGAGTTGCGCGCTCTGACACGCGCCCAGCGCCAGGGGAATCAAAACGCCGGACCGCAGATTGAGCGGCTGACTACAAGACTGGTGGATGATCTGGACGGCACCCTGGGTGTGCTGAAAGCGTTCACCACCTACTTCCAGCTCGTTAACCTGGCAGAGGAGCAGCAGCGCGTGCGCGTCGTACGCCAGCGGGCCGCGCACGCGCAAGAGAACGACCGGTCCATGCCCGAGACGATCGAGGCCGCCGTCAAGACGCTGCGAACCGGGGGAACTCCGCCTAGTGAGATGCGCCGCCTCCTCGATGAACTGCTGATCAAGCCGGTTTTTACAGCGCACCCGACCGAGGCCAAACGCCGAACCATACTCCTGAAGTTGCTTGACTTGACGAGATTACTACACGAATTGGAGGCCCACCTCCTGTTGCCCAGCGAAAAGAAGCAGAACTGGGAACAGATCCGCGAAATCGTGGTGTCGCTGTGGCAAAGCGATGTAAACCGGGAACGACGTCCGGATGTGTTGGACGAGGTGCGTGAGGGCCTCTATTTCTTCGATACGACTCTGTTCGACCTGTTACCTGATATCTATAGCGAACTGTATCAGGCACTGGATAGGGAATTCCCAGATTGCGTCGTCGGCGAAGGCGCCGATTACTCCGCCAGCCACCTTCCCACCTTTTTGCGCTACGGTTCTTGGATTGGGGGCGACCGCGACGGCAATCCGTTTGTAACCCAAGATGTCACCGAGGGCGCGCTTCGTCAACAGAATCAGCAGGCACTGGAACTCTACCGGCGCGCCGTCGTCGGCATGTACGGGCACCTGAGTGTGGCCAATACGCGCGGCGCCTTTTCGCAAGAGTTTCTCGACAGCTTGGCGCGGGACCTGGAGCGCGCCCCCCCTAGCGACACCGCACGCTTGGACCGCTTCTCGCTTGAACCTTACCGCCAAAAAATGATCCTGATTTACCGGCGCCTGGGCGCGACTTTGGCCCAGAACCGGGAAGCCTGGCAAGCGCGCAGGCCGGATCCCTGGGCCTACCAGAATGCCGACGAATTCATCGATGACCTGGAGCTGATCCAGCGCAGCCTGCGCCAGAACAAGGGCAATCGGCTGGCAGAAGGACGTTTTGCCCGTCTTGTCCAACAGGCGCGTATCTTCGGCTTCCATCTGGCGTCCATGGATATCCGCCAGCACTCCGACCGCCACCGTGAAGCGGTCGCCGAGTTGCTGCACCGCTACAATCGGCCGCAGGATCGCAACTTCGACTATAGGGAGCTGCCGGAACAGGACCGGACACGGCTCCTGGTCGAGGAGATCGAAAGCCCGCGTCCGCTAACCGCGCGCCTCCAGTACAGTGCCGAAACCAACGAGACCGTGGCCCTCTTCCGGCTCATCCGCCAGGCCCATGAACGAATCGCCCCTGAGGCCATCGGCGCCTACATCATCAGCATGACGACCTCGGTCAGCCATGTGTTGGAGGTGCTTTTGCTGGCGAAGGACGCCGGCCTGTTCGGCAAGTTAGACATTGCGCCTCTCTTTGAGACTATCGATGACCTTGTCAGAGCGCCCGAGATAATGAGTGCGCTTTTTGAATCTCCAATCTACCGCAGACATCTGGCGCTACGGGGCAATCGCCAGGAAATCATGATCGGTTACAGCGACTCCAACAAGGATGGCGGCTTCCTGCGGTCGAGCTGGTCTCTCTATCAGGCGCAGCAAAGATTGGCCCGAACCTGCCGCGCCTACGACGTAAAACTGACGCTGTTTCACGGGCGAGGCGGCTCGATCGGTCGCGGCGGCGGGCCCGCCAATCGGGCCATCCTGGCCCAGCCGCCGGGCTCTGTCCAAGGACGTATCAAGATTACCGAACAGGGTGAGGTAATCAGCGCCCGCTACAGCAACCGCGCGGTCGCCCAACGCCATCTTGAACAGCTGGTCAACGCCGTACTGCTGGCGAGCTGCGAGACCTACCAGGACTCTCTGGAAGGCGAAGAGTTGAGCGAAAACTCGTCGCACGCATCCGCTCAAAGTTGGGCGGAAATCCTGGAGACCGCAAGCGAACGCTCGGAACAAAAGTATCGGGCGCTGGTCGAGAAACCTGCCTTCCTGCGCTATTTTCACGAGGCCACGCCCATTGAACAGCTGGCGCAGATGAACATCGGCTCGCGGCCGGCAAAGCGCCGCCAAACCGCCGACATTTCCGATCTGCGTGCAATCCCCTGGGTTTTCGCCTGGACACAAAGCCGGGTGAATCTGCCCGGCTGGTACGGCCTCGGCACCGGTCTGCACGCCGATTCGCCGCAAGAGATTGCGGTCTTGCATGAGATGTACAAGGACTGGCCTTTCTTCCGCACCGTCATCGACAGAGCGCAACTCTCGATGCGGCGCGCCGATATGCCGATCGCCGCCCTGTATGCGTCGCTGGCCGAAACTTCGACGCAAAACGCGATCTTCGCTGAAATCATCGCCGAGTTTCGGCGCACCGAGCGGCTCATACTGGAGATTACCGGCCAGGCTGCCCTTCTGGACAACGAGCCTTGGCTCCAACGCAGCATCAATCTGCGTAATCCCTATGTCGATCCGCTCAACTATATTCAGGTGGCGTTACTCAACAAGCAAAGAACTGCCGGCGGACGCAAGGAAAAGAATGCCCCGGAAGATCGCGAAGCATCTGGGGAAGACCCCCGTTTGCGACAGGCGATTCTGTTGTCCATCAACGGTATCGCGGCCGGTCTGCAGGCTACGGGCTAACGGAGATTAGACGATTCGATCTGTCCCCTGACAATGGCAGCCACTTGAGGAAAAGTGGAACTGTTTGCAATTATACGGAGTCAACAGAAGTGAAGATTCAACTATTCGACACGACATTGCGCGACGGCGCCCAAGCCGAGGGCGTCTCGCTCAGTTGCGACGACAAACTGCACATCGCCGCCCGACTGGACGAGTTTGGCGTCGACTACATTGAGGGCGGCTGGCCCGGCTCCAATCCGAAGGATATGGAGTTCTTCGAACGGGCCGGGCGCGAACTGACGCTGAAGCACGCCCGCATTACCGCCTTCGGCTCGACCTGCAAACGGGACACCGGTCCGGCCGACGACCCACAGATTCAATTGCTGCTGGAAGCCGACACGCCGGTCATTTCACTGTTTGGCAAGAGCTGGGATCTGCACGTGCGCGATGTCCTGCAGACGACCGCAGAAGAGAACTTACGCATGATTCGCGAGTCGGTGGCCTATCTCGCCGAACATGGCCGGGAAGTGATCTACGACGCCGAGCATTTCTTCGACGGCTACAAGAAGAACGCCGATTATGCGTTGGCGACTCTCAAGCAAGCCATTGCCGGCGGCGCCACCTGCATCGTCCTCTGCGACACCAACGGCGGCAGCCTTGTCTGGGAGATCGGCGAAATTGTGCGCGCCGTCTGCCGCGACCTTTCCGCCGACCTCGCCCCCACCATCGAAGGCGGCAACGGCCGCCAAAGCAGCGCGCGGCCAGGCGCCGGAAGATTTACCCTCGGCATCCACGCCCACAACGACAGCGACACCGGCGTCGCCAACTCGCTGGAGGCGATTCGACACGGCTGTACACACGTGCAGGGCACCATTAACGGCTACGGTGAACGTTGCGGCAACGCCAACCTCGTAAGCATCATTGCCAACCTGCAGCTCAAAATGGGCTACGACCTTGTGTCGGCCGAAAAACTGGCTTACCTGACCGATCTGAGCCACTATGTCAACGACCTGGCCAACCTGCGTCCCAACACGCACCTGCCCTTTGTCGGCCAGAGCGCCTTCGCGCATAAAGGCGGCACGCACGTCAACGCAGTCCTCAAAAACGTCGACAGCTACCAGCATGTCGACCCGGAGCTGATAGGCAACCAGACCCGCGTCCTCGTCAGCGAACTGAGCGGCAAGGACAACATCTCCATCAAGGCGGATGAGTTTGGCGTGGAAGGACTGTCCCGCGAAAAGGAGCGTGCCGTACTCCAGCAGATCAAGGAAATGGAGAACATCGGCTTCGCCTTCGAAAGCGCCGAAGCCAGCGTCGACCTGCTGCTGCGCCGTTCGAAAGAGGGATACCGCCCCAGCTTCTCGTTAATCGACTACACCGTGGCCGTGGCCAACCGGGCCGGGCGCGGGCTCTCGTCCGAGGCGACCATAAAGGTTGAGGTAGGGGATCAAATCTACCACGAGGTAGCGGAGGGCAACGGTCCGGTCAACGCGCTGATGCTGGCGCTGCGCAAGGCAATCCATGGCTATTTCCCTCAACTGGATCGCATGCACCTTCTGGACTACAAAGTGCGCATTCTCAACAGCGACCAGGGAACCGGCGCATCGGTCCGCGTGCTGATCACCAGTTCGGATGGCGCACGCAACTGGACCACCGTCGGGGCCAGCACCAATATCATCGAGGCCAGTTGGACGGCGATATCCGACGCAGTCGAATTCTTCCTCCTCACCTACGACCACCAGGAGTTCACAGGTACAACTGCCCGCGGCGAGGATTTCGGAAACGTGCAGCCGCTGGCGGATGAACTGCAACCAGGTGGAACTCCGGTCCATGCCGGAGACAGCAGGAGCGCGGAACTTACCAGCGCCGGCTAGTGGAGAGCCAAACCGGGAAACAAAGAGCAGTCCGGCGTCTGAAAACAATAGGCAGCGCGGGCCAACCATCCTTTCATCAGGGAAGAGAATCTCATGGCAGTGACAACCAGTCAAAAACTCAACAAGTACAGCAGTATGCTAACGCAGACCATTTCACAGGTCGGCTCGCAGGCGATGCTTTACGGGGTGGGGCTGAGCGACGAGGACATGAAAAAACCCCAGGTCGGTATTGCCTCGATGGGCTGGGAAGGCAACACCTGCAACATGCACCTCAACGCCCTCGCGCGGCGGGTCAAGCAAGGCGTGCAAGAGGCCGGCCAGGTCGGTCTTATCTTCCACACAATCGGCGTCAGCGACGGCATCTCAATGGGCACCGCGGGCATGAAACTGTCGCTGTTGAGCCGGGACATCATCGCCGATTCGATCGAAGCCGTCATGCGCGCCCAGTGGTACGACGCCAATATCTCGCTGCCCGGCTGCGACAAAAACATGCCCGGCGTGCTGATGGCCATGGCCCGCCTCAACCGGCCCAGCCTGATGGTCTACGGGGGCACGATTCGCCCCGGCCATTTGGCGCAGCCCGGTAACGGCAGCATGCAGAAACTGGACATCATCTCCGCCTTCGAGGCCTATGGGCATTACCTGGCCGCTGACATCGACGAAGAGCAGATGCGCGAGGTGCTTCGCAACGCCTGCCCCGGCGAAGGCGCTTGCGGCGGAATGTATACCGCCAACACTATGGCCTCGGCGATCGAGTCGCTCGGCATGAGCCTGCCCTACAGCTCCTCCTACCCGGCCAGCAGCGAGGGCAAACAGCAGGAGTGCCTCGAGGCCGGCGCCGCCATCCGCAACCTGCTCGAGATGGACCTCAAGCCGCTCGACATTCTGACGCGCCAGGCCTTCGAAAACTCCATTACCGTCACAATCGCACTCGGCGGCTCCACCAACGCCGTGCTGCATCTGATAGCGATCGCCAAGGCAACCAACGTGCAGCTGACCATCGACGATTTCCAAGAGATCTCGGATCGCACGCCACTGCTCGCCGATCTGAAGCCCAGCGGCCAGTTCGTGATGGAGGATCTGTACGAGGTCGGCGGTGTACCGGCAGTGCAGAAGATGCTGCTGCGCGAAGGATTCCTCCACGGCGATTGCATGACCGTCACCGGCAAGACACTCGCCGAAAACCTGGCCGACGTCCCCGACTTGAGCGAGGGCCAAAAGGTCATCATGCCGGTGGAAAATCCAATCAAGGAGACCGGCCACCTGCAGATCCTCTATGGCAACCTCGCCGAGACCGGCGCGGTGGCGAAGATCACCGGCAAGGAGGGCCTTCGCTTCAGCGGCCCGGCCGTCTGTTACGACTCCGAGGAGGATTGCCTGGCCGGCATCGAGAGCGACGAGGTCTTGCCGGGCAACGTCGTCGTCATCCGCTACGAGGGGCCCAAAGGCGGACCGGGCATGCGCGAGATGCTCA
This sequence comes from Caldilineaceae bacterium, assembly GCA_965221345.1. GTDB lineage: Bacteria > Chloroflexota > Anaerolineae > Caldilineales > Caldilineaceae > Bin5. The sequence continues at coordinate 1,790,912 of CBDCSD010000001.1, read as the reverse complement.
GCATCACCGCTGCCATCATGGGCAAGGGGCTGGGCAAGGATGTTGCGCTCATAACCGATGGACGCTTCTCCGGCGGCAGCCACGGATTCGTCGTCGGCCACATCACGCCCGAGGCACAGGACGGCGGCCTGCTCGCCCTAGCGCAAAACGGCGACACCATCACGATTGACGCCGAGAACAATGCGCTCACACTCGAGGTTACCGCAGAAGAAATCGAGCGCCGCCAGGTGCTCTGGAGCGCGCCCGAGTTCAAAGCCAAGAGCGGCGTCCTCTGGAAATATATCAAGTCCGTTTCCAGCGCCTCGGAAGGCTGCGTGACCGACGCTTGAGCGCGGACCATGCCGCGTTTAACGTGGCGAATGTTTCACAGGAGAGGACTCGATGACAGCTGACCAGACCAATTCGGCAGGCGGAACCCAGATGGCGGGCGCCGGCAGCAGCCCAACTAACACCAGTGCCCTGCGCCTTGGCACTTCGACCTACTCCTACTGGCACTTCACCGAGGAGAAGACCCCGATCGAAACCGTTCTCGACGCCGCCGCCGAACTGGGGCTGAACGGCGTGGAGATCCTCCACCGCCAGATGGAATCGGAGGAGAACGCCTACCTGCAGCAGCTTAAGCGCCGCGCCTTCACCCTGGGCCTCGATCTCTACAACCTTTCGATCCACCAGGACTTTGTCCACGATGATGCCGAAGTGCGCCAGCAGCACATCGACCACACACTCCACTGCATCGATCTGGCGCACGAGATGGGGATCCCGTCGATCCGGGTCAACTCCGGCGGCTTCCGCAAACAGGGCAGCTTCGACGATCTCATCAAGGCCAAGGGCTGGGTGGAGCCGTGGCAAGGCTTCACCATGGATGACGGCTTTGGCTGGGTGATCGACGCGCTCGAGCGCTGCCTGCCGCACGCTGAGCGGCGGGGCGTGCTCCTGCTGCTGGAAAACCACTGGGGTCTGACGACATTCGCCCACGACATGGCCCGCATCATTGAGACGATCGACTCGCCCTGGCTGCAGGCCATACTCGACATGGGCAACTTCCTGTTTGAAGAAGATATGTACGCGGCGATGGCGCGCATCGCCCCTCACGTGTGCCTGGCCCATGCCAAAACATACCCGGGCGGCGGCTCCTGGTACAGCCTCGACCTCGACTACGCCCGCATTTTCCGCATCCTGCTCGATGCCGGCTGGCGCGGCTACTGCTCAATCGAAATGGAAGGCGCCGAAGACGCCGCCACCGCGGTACCCAAGAGCATCGAAATGTTGCAGCAGGCGTGGGATGGGGCGGCGTAGCCCCTTAGACTCGTTGAAAAAGAGAGGCTCCAATGTCGAAGACTCTTTGCGCGGTTTTCCTGCTGCTATTTGCCTCGTTCATGCTTTACTCGTGCATTACCCCGCCGGACAGTTTGACACCGCCAGGGCGAACTGTTTCCCCCGCTCCAACTATGACCTGGCAGCAGAGGCGCGCCCAAGCAGTTGAAGTCGCCTACGACGAACTGCTGCAAAATGCAGATGACCATGTAAGCAAGACGGTGTTCTTTCGCGGCAAAGTAATTCAAGTAGTAGAGCTACGGGGAGACACCCGGGTCTGGGTAAGCGTTTCGCAGGAAAATGACGTCGGAGAAAACATTCTGTTCCTGCGCTACCACGAATCGCCGGAGCGCATATCTATAGGAGACATAGTCGCCTTCACCGGTTGGATGACAGGCACGAGGGACTACAAGGCAGCAAAGATTCCATCTATTTCAGTGAGAGCCCTTATCTTCGAGGGCGAAGACTAGGCTCGTTGGCCCTCCGCGGCCCTTCGTGGACAAAAAAGGTGCTCTTCGTGGCCCTTCGTGGATCAAGAAGGTGGTCTTCGCGGCCCTCCGTGGTTCAAAAAGGTTTTCCTCTTAAACTCCCGCAGCTCTCAGAGGAAAGACCACGTCTTGCTCTTGCAAATCTCAATTCAGAAACTCGTTAACGACACCCGCAATTTGGTGTTTACTTTCCCCTAATCCCTACCCCCTGCCCTTTCCCCTATCCCCTGCCATAACGCTCCCGCAGTACCTTCTTGTCAAACTTCCCCGTCCCCGTCTTCGGAATCTCATCAATCAGCACATAATCCTCCGGCAGCCACCACGTCGCGACCTGCGGCTCCAGAAAACTCCGCAGTTTATCCGCGCCAGGCGGATCGCCCGTATCAGTCGGCACGAATACAGCCAGTGGCCGTTCCTGCCAGCGCTCATCGGGAATCGCGATCACCGCCGCCTCCAACACCTGCGGATGGGCCATCAGCAGGTTCTCCAACTCCACCGATGAGATCCACTCGCCCCCGCTCTTCACCAAATCCTTCGTACGGTCGGTGATCGTCATAAAGCCGTCTTCAGTGATAGTGACCACATCCCCCGTGCGGAACCAGCCGTCGTCGGTAAAACTGTCGCCGCCCCCATCCAGCTTGTAATATTCCCGCACCACCCACGGCCCGCGCACCTGCAGTTCGCCCATCGTTGTGCCGTCCCAGGGCAGCTCCTTACCTTCCTCGTTGACGATACGCATATCCACGCCCGAAATCGGATATCCCTGCCGCGCCTTCACATCCCACTTCTGCTCCTGCGGCAACTGTTCGTGATGGCTCAGCAGCTTGGATACCGTCCCCAGCGGCGACATCTCCGTCATGCCCCAGGCATGGACAACGTTTACGCCCAACTCCTTCTCATAAGCCTCGATCAAGCTGCGCGGCATCGCCGAACCGCCCACCACCAACGCTCGTATACAGGAGATGTCGCGCCGCTTCTCCTTCAGGTCATGATAGAGACCGTTCCAAATCGTAGGCACGCCCGCCGCAACCGTCACCCGCTCCGTTTCGATCAGCTCGGCCAGGACCGACGGCTGCATGTGCGGCCCAGGCAGGACCAGGTCTGCGCCAACGTTGATAGCCGCGTAAGGTAGACCCCAAGCCATCGCGTGGAACTGGGGTACCACCGGCATCACCACATCGTTTTCTGTCAGGCCGATCGCGGCCGCCTGGCATGCCGCCACCGTGTGTAGATACATCGAGCGGTGGCTGTAGAGCGCGCCCTTGGGATGGCCTGTCGTGCCGCTCGTATAACAGAGCCCCATCGCCTGGTTCTCCCCCTCCACCCGCCAGTTGTACTCGTCGTCCGCAGCCGCCATCAACGTCTCGTAGTCGTGAATCTGGCCGGACAATTCCGTCTCCACACCGCCGTGCGGCCCGTTGAACAGCACGAAATGCTCGACACAGCCCAGCTTGCCCGCCAGTGGTTCGATCAGCGGCAGCAAAGTGGCGTCGACGAAGATCACCTTATCCTCGGCGTGGTTGATGATGTAGGCCAGCTGATCGGGAAAAAGGCGAATGTTGAGCGTATGCACCACTGCGCCCGCGCCCGGCGCGCCGAAGTAAAGCTCCACGTGCTGGTAGTTGTTCCATGCGAACGTGCCGACCCGGTCCCCCGGTTCAACGCCCAACCCCTCGAGCACATTGCAAAGCCGCTTCACCCGCCCATAGAAGTCGCGGAAGGAGCACTCGTGCAAAGTGCCATCAGGCAGCTTGGTCCTGATCTTCTTGTGGGGATAGAGGCGATTACCGTGTTCCAGCACGCGGTCGATGGTGAGCTGATAGTCCATCATCAGGCCGGTTAGCATACGATGGCTCCTTAACAACTGAACTTGCAATTCGAGGTCACTGCGATGGGGGAACTCTCCGGCAAATTGTAGTGCCTGCTGGAAAATAGGTCAACCGAAAATCCTTTGAAGCCGCAAGTTTTTCTTCGTGTTCCCTGACTACCCTGCCTAAGTCAACTCGCGACCCTGAGCGAGGCGAGCGAAAGAGTTTCTCCCTGACCCCTATCCCCTGCCCTTCCCCCTGCCTCTCCCCTCAAACAAACGCGCCGATGCCCGTGATCTCACGGCCGGCAATAAGCAGATTGATCTCGTTCGTGCCCTCATAGGTATAAGTGGCCTCGACGTCGGTGAATAGACGCGCGACATGGTTGTCGATGAGAATACCGTTGCCGCCCAAAATCTCGCGCGCCAGCGCCGCCGCCCGCCGTGCCTTGACCGCGCACGTCTGCTTGGCCAGCGACAGTTGGCCGGAGGTTGCCGTTCCACCCTCCATCAACTGGGCCAGCCGCCAGACCAACAGCTGCGTCTGCGCCAGATCGGCCGCCATTTCGACCAGCTTGGCCTGGATCAACTGGAAAGCCGCGATCGGTTTACCGAACTGCTCGCGCTCGCACGCGTACTCCAGCGCAATCTCGTAGCAGCCCGCCGCCAGGCCCACTGCTTCCCAGGCGACGCCCGCGCGCGTGTTGGCCAGCACCGCGGTCAAATCGCGAAAACTGTTGCAATTGACGAGCCGGTTGGCCGCGGGAACGTGCACATCTTCGAGCCTGATCTCCGCTTGGTGCACAGCCCGCTTGGCGATCTTGCCGCCCATTGCCTTTGCCGTGAATCCGGGCAGCTGCGCCGGATCCTCCAGCACGAAGCCGCCAAAACGCCCACCCTCGTCGCGCGCCCACACAATTATCAAGTCGGCGATCGTACCGTTCCCGATCCAGCGTTTCTCGCCGTTAAGGACATAGTGCCCGCCTACTCGGCGAGCCGTGGTCTGCACGTGTGCCGCGTCCGATCCCCGCTCCGGCTCCGTCAGCGCGAACGCGCCCAGCCGTTCCATACGCGCCATCGCCGGCAGCCAGCGCTCCTTCTGCTCCTCCGAACCCAGCATCCCAATCGAACCAATCGCCAACCCGGAATGCACACCGAACAACGTGCTGATCGAGCCGTCCACCCTGCATATCTCATACTTCACCAGCCCGTCGCTCAAGCAGTCCAGCCCCGCGCAGCCATACCCGCGCTGCGTCCCACCCACGATCGGCAGGTCGCGCAGACCCAGCGCCAGCTCCAGCGCGATCTCTCCCCGTTCCCAGTAGTCGTTGATCGCCGGCCTGACGACCCTCTCCATATATTCGCGCACCTGGTCGCGCAGCGCGCGCTGGGCCGGAGTCAACAGATCGTCAAACTGGAATGGGTCTGTAAGCGGTGTCGTCATTGGATTCCCTCATTTTGGCAGGTTGATTATCGGGCAGTGTAGTCCTTGTGAAATCTCTATGCAATTTCTGACGTTGGCCTAACGACAGAAGGAACGCCTGGAGGGTGACTCGAAACTCGCTTGAATCGGTTCAGTACATAAATTGGTTCGCCGCGTCAGCTATGTTACACTGAATCCGAACAAGTGTTCGCACAGTGGATCCTGCTGAAGCCAGCAAGGCGTAGGAAACCAGTCGAAGGTGAGAGCATTGAAGACCCGGATTTCGACAAAACAGTACAATGTGCAGCCGCTGTAGCGATCGGACGCGGCGCTGGAAGCTGCAGTGGCGGACGCGTATGAATGGGATGCGGATTTCTGTGAGGAGGGTAAGCTGTGGCCCTTGCTGGAGCTTAATTTGGAAGAACAGAGCAATTAAGAACCTTTGAGAGATAAGAAAAAGGAGCGAGATTTCATCATGCAACAATTCGTCAGAGGGCCCGTGATTGCCTTCATTATATCGGTTCTTCTGATTCCAACCTTGCTGTTCGCGCAGGGCGACCTGACATTGGAGGGGTTGGCAGAACAGATTACTTCTCTCACGGAGAGAATTACCAAATTAGAGGCTATTCACACCACTGTGACTGTTGATGGATACTGCAAACTCCCAGTCAGCATCAGCTATTTGGATCCAGAAGCAGAGTCAAAATGGGAAGAACTGACAGGAGAAGAAACTCTTACTTTTTTCAGAGAGGGAGTTGAGTTCAATGCCGATCAGCAGATAGTCTCCTATTACTATCAGGAACGCTATGACGGAGACTACTATGGTCTCTTTATTTACTATGATAGCGACTGCAATCCCACAGTTGGCGAATGGGACATCCTGTCCGATTGAACTTTGGAAAGAGCGTTGGTTAAATTCAGGCTGGACCGGGCGGAAACGTTTTGCAGGGAAAAATTCCTGACGCGCACTTGCATACAGGAAGACTAGCAATCAAGAAACTGGTCGTGAGAGTACGAGTACTCTGAAACGACTGAGGTAGCAACTCCATAACCCTGGGTTTCCAAGAATCCAGGGCGTCGCTGCCCGGCGACGAGGCCGCGGCGAAGGCGTTGAAAACCTACACGCATTTAGATCTGTCCACCACGCGTCCTCAGTGGCTCGCCGACGCCCACGCCGCCCTCGATGCCGCCGTCGCCGCCGCCTATGGCTGGGATGCCGGCATCTCCAATGAGGATGCGCTGTCGGCGTTGCTGGCGTTGAATCTGGCGGAGGGGAACGGGTCCTGAGCCAAAACAGTTTGCAGGCACCTGTGACAAGGCCGCAACGATTCGGTCGGCAGGCACCGTTCACAAAATACTTGCCCCCAACTCCTCTACTGCCATATACTGGTGAGGAAGAAAGGAGAAACAGCTATGACCAGACAGACGAACCGCAGCGAAGATCGCCTCGACCGCGTAGAGCGATTGCTTGAGCAGTTGGCTGAGCGGCAAGTCCACACCGACAACCGCATGGACAGGCTGGAAAACGCGCTTGAGGCCACCGACAGGCTGATCACGCGCAATTCAGAACATCTCGACCACATTGACAGGCTGCTCGACCGCAATGCAGAGCAGATCGCTAGCAACTCAGAACAGATCGACCGCAATGCAGAGCAGATCGCTAGCAACTCAGAACAGATCGACCGCAATGCAGAGCAGATCGCTCGCAACTCAGAACAGATCGACCGCAATGCAGAGCAGATCGCTCGCAACTCAGAACAGATCGCCGCTCTCTCACGCGAGATCGGATTTCTGCATGCAGCCGTACTGGGCCATTTCTCACAGTCCACGCCGCCCGCCCACCAGGATTGATACAACAAGCCCCTGTTGCCCGCAGACTCCATCGCCCTAGCACCACCGCCGCTCCACCCATCCCGAAAATCCCAAAAAATCCTGCAAATCCTGCTTCAGACAACGCGGTCAACCAAAATCGCGGCCCATCCCCTAAATCCCTCAAATCACAGTTCAGACAACAGTAGAAACCCCCAGCTCAAGCCCCGGCCCCCTCAAAATGATGGAGCTTATTCTTCAAGATCCGTGGTCTAGTCATTGAGGCCAACCATAGTTTCCCTCATCGGCAGACAAATCATCGTCTACTTCCATGCCTAGAGCCGACACCACCTCCTTAATTCTTTTGAAACTGGCAGAAGCGTAGTCGGATGCCTCGTAGCGTTGGATCTGTTGCTCCTTCAATCCGAGGAGGCCAGCCAGGTCTCGTTGCGTGAGGCCGCTTGCAATGCGAGCGCAAATTAAGAGCTTAGGGAGTTCCGATATACCCTCCAGTTTCTCAAAAGCAAAACTCCCTTCCTTTAGAGCCTCATATTCCCGAATATCCGCCTCAAGATCGCCAAGTTGGCTTCTAAGAGCCTCCTCCTGCAATTGGCGCAAACTAGGATGGAGTTCGTACCGTTCGTCTGTGTCAACCTGAAGGTTACGCAAGGCCTGCGAAAATCGTTTTGCTTGAGCCCTGGTGATTCGATATTGCCTCTCATTCTTAATCATTGAAGACCTCCTGAATCCAAGGCCACGATGCCATTCTTAGCGCCTGTATCCTTGTCGATCTGAAAGAAATTCAAGAAAACACGATCTCTCTCATCGGCTGGCCAGCCTGCTGGAAAGAACTCCCCACCGAACTTCGCCTTCTGGGCTGCCCGACGGTCATCAAATACAAGCAGCACAGGGCCGAGCTTATCGAGGTCCACCCCCTCTTCGTCCCAACATGCGTCGAAATCTCCTGGTTCTATTTTGGAGGAGACGAAGCTTCCGTCCAAGTAGACCCTTTGGCGACCGGCGCTTTGCAAGCTATCCAAAGCAGTTCGCAGTCCTGCTAGTAACCTGCGACGCCGTATTGTTGTCCCAAATCGATCACAGATTTGGTCCCAAGTAGCCAAGTGGACACCTGGGGGTAAGTTACCTTCGGGGGCGAACTCCGGAATCACAACACAACGATAACATTGTGTTGTTGGAACGTCAAGACTAGCGTTTCAAGTGCGCAGTCAGGAAGTCTTGCACGTTTTCGACGTGACACTGAGCGGCTGTCCCATGCCATGAATGGCCATACTCGAACCGAGGCGCACTCGTGATCCTTTCCAAGTTACTCCGATTCGACTGCCCAGCGCCTTTCTCATCTTTCATAAACAGAAGTAACGCACTACCAATTGCTCGACTTTCCCCTCAATCCCCTGAAATACCTCTGTTTCATTCCAGCGTATGCCCCGCCCATGCCACCCCAAGCCAACCCAAACCGCGCCGTCGAGCCCATCCGAACACCACCAGTGAAACATCCGTGCTTGTCCGCTTTGCCATTAGCCTAAAGTGAGGCAAAATACAGTCCGTAGCCGATCGTCCTGACCGGGAAAACCGAGCGGTGCGGTACGACCAACACCCTCCTCTCAGGCTAACACGAGGACAGTCCCCTGAGCGCCCAGCTGGATATCACCCTTCGACAGGAAAACGGATAGTGGGATTGTAGCCGTCGCTCGCTGGCGGGCATGAACTGGTCCAGCCTTCAGCCCCACGCCACCCGCGCCGGGGCCGTGAAAATCGCCCAGGACATCGGCGTGCAGGGCTACTCCGGCCGCTCCACTGCGCCGAAGCGAGTAAAACTGCCGAAGAAAAAAGAGCCCACAACCCACTACAATTCGCCGGCATCGACCGGCAAATGAGAGAGGAAAAATGTCTGACACAACCCCCAATCGGATAAAAGACCTATGCGAGCGGCTGGATGAAGCGCCCGCATGGGCCCGAGAGCTAAGCGCAAAACTCGACAGAGTACTCGCCGAGCTCGAACGCCTGAACGCCGCCGGCCCCCAGGCCCAGACCGCGCCGCTGACGCACCCGGCATTTTGCGGCTACCGCTGCAGCTGGGATATCGACGACGTCGGCTGGCCGTCCTATATCCATCTGGAGGACGGGAGCCTTGCATCGCATCGCGAAAAACAGGGGCATCACTGGTACAGCGTGAGCCTCGGCGACGGCAAATACGGCGAGCATTACCTGAAGTTTCACCGTGCGGCACCCCCTGAGGGGATGCTGTTGATGCCACAGCCCGCGCCATTGGACGAAGCCCAGGCGCCGGCGCCAACCACAGAAGAGACCCCGTTCGGTCAGGCCGACGAAGCCAGCCTGCGCGTCATGCACCAGCTCGGCCGCGCCCTCCACGGCGAAGACTGGCCGAAGTCGACCGCATCATCTCGCTGCTGCGCCAGGAGCAGAAAGAGGCCGCATGACCTAGACAGACACCACTGTCATCATTACAACAAGCCAGCTCCAAACCCGCGACCCCGAATCCCTCCTGCCCGCCACCCAGGAACACAGGTGGATCCACGACTACGTCCGCAGCACGGTTGCCGACAAGGTTGCCCACAAACAAACCCGGATCGAGGGGCAAGACGGCCTGATGTTCGCTACGGGACACTCCAAGGAGTAGAAACAAGCGGGCTCGGTTGGGCCGCGAAATAGTTCACCCTTCGTGCCCCTTCGCGGCCCTTCGTGGCCCTTCGTGGATCAAAAGGTTTTCTTCGCGGCCCTTCGTGGCCCATGCCGCTGAACTTCGCGGCTCCCCAACCTTGTGTCGCGCTTCCTTCGCGTGCCTTTCTTCATCTTCGTGGATCAATCTGCCCTTTCAACCGACGCAAAAAGGATCCGCTAAACAGCCATCAACCGAACGCCCGCCATCCCGAAAATCCCAGGAAATCCTGCAAATCCTGCTTCAGACAACATTCACAAGAAATCCGAGACAGGCCCACCCCAAAATCCCAGGTTGCCTGTTCCCACAATAATTCATATAATTTGACACGTCGGTAGGCCCTGTTGCAAAAACAGCTTCATTGCCGAGATGTCATCCTGTCGGGTCGCTCGCCGTGTTGGCGATCAATGTCTCGGTCGAATTGAATCTGATGGTCAATGTTGACCCGTTCTTACATCGAGGTAGGGACCAATGTTGCGACAACGAAGACACTTGCCGTTTCTGGCCGGACTGCGTGTTTGGTTGGCCGTTGCCCTCCTGGCCATCGCCGCCATCCTTTTGTACGCAAATCTGGCTTCTGCCAAACAGAAGTCGACGGAACGCACGCTCTCTGCGCCTGCTCGGACCGTGGCCGGCGAGGACCCGGTCGAGTTAAGTCGCGATGCGGTGACCGGCGCGCAGCGCTCTAAACTGTCGGCCTCCACCAGCGTCGACGCTCAGCAGCAACAGGACCTGGACCCGGTGTATATCACTACTTTGCGGCCGCCAACGGACGGCGGTCAGCAGGCAGTAGTGATGCCCAGATCTGTTAACGTATCGGAAGACGACCCCTGGTTTGGTCCATTCTACACACTGAACGATCCTGACCGGTCTGTCTCCATTGACATTCTCAATGACTACGGTTTTATAGCCGCTTACTATCCGAACAACGAATTATGTAATTATCCAAACTATGTGAGCGGTAGTTTGGCCATGGGCTACCAGTCAGCAGCGAGTAACGGCTTCTACGTTAGACGATGTCCCGAGTTTGAACACTTAGATTCTATGAATCTAAGGGTGACCACGTATCCTGACGCCGAGGTATACACCACTCACCACATAAGGGTCATCAGCCGTAGCGATCCTACTCCCACCTCCTCCGCACCCCCTGCTACTCCCACGGCTACTCCCACGGTTACTCCCACGGCTACTCCCACGGCTACTCCCACGGTTACTCCCACGGTTACTCCCACGGCAACACTTGAGGAAAATGCTGCAGCCACGGCCTCTCCTACAGCGACTCCATCGGTGATGACGCTTTCTAAGCCGGTCCTGACAACGGAGGCCGGCGAGGGTGCGGTCAAGTTGATCTGGACAGCTGTTACTGGCGCGCAGCGCTATGTCCTGATGGTCTGGACCAGCGCCTGGCAACAGATCGGCGGAGACGATCTGACGGGCACGAATTTCAGCCATACGGGGCTGACGGTCGGAACGACCTACTTCTACGCTGTCCTCGCTGTAAACGCAGCCGGCCAATACAGCCCATGGTCCCACTATCTAACCGTGGCGGTCCCGGCGGCACCTGCGTCTGAGTCCGATCTGTCTGTGCCGATGCTGATCGCGGCGCCGGAACAGAGCCGCGTGCTTCTCAACTGGAGTTCGGTCCCAGACGCAACGCGCTACGAACTATGGGTGTGGGACAGCGTCAAGCCATGGCGGCAGATTGGAGGAGACACCCTAACCGGCATGACCTACACCCACACCGGTGTTACGGCCGGGACGACCTACTATTACGCCATCCACACAGTGAACGCCAACGGAAAAACGAGCGCCTGGTCGCAAAGTATGCCAGCAACTGTACCCGCGCCGTAGCAACGATACTCGCATATGACAGGGCGGGACCGGCCCCACTGCCGTTTCTCCCGCAACCGCCATCCGCGACCCTGAGCGATGCGAGCGAAGGCGTTACTCACTATCCCCTATCCCCTGCAGTTCCCCCTGCAGTTCCCCCTGCAGTTCGCGGATAGACCAAATTATGACCTTGCAAAGGTTTTCTTCGTGGCCCTTCGTGGCGATGAGGGACAGGTGGAGGGAAAACCGGACATCCCTACTTGTCGCTTTTTCGAATACTTTGTTTCTCGAAGCGCCATTCCCCGCGCTCCTTCGGTATCGTGTTCAAAACGACCCGCACGATGTTTTCCGGTGTGTAGGGAATAGGACCGGGTAGTTCAAGCGGAGGGCGACCTACAGGGCGTTCGGATCGGGGGTTACTATTTCTCTTGAGCCCTTATTCCGGGCTGGTGCCTTGATTTTGAAGTCATTTTGGGCACCTCTTTCAGGGAGTATTTCACCCAAAACGCTTAAATTGTAAAGGGGAAAGCCCCAGGGAAATTGCATCAAATTGGGGCAAAACCACGTGAGGCTGCCTGAATCGGGTAGGGGCGCCCCTTGTGGGCACCCTTCTCAGGGCATAACGCCTTGAGAAGACAACTGGTAGGGGCACCCCCCGTGGGTGCGCTTCTCAAGGCATAACGTCTAGAAAAGACAATCGGTAGGGGCACCCCTTGTGGGTGCCCTTCTCAGGGCATAACGCCCAGAAAAGACAATCGGTAGGGGCACCCCTTGTGGGTGCCCTTCTCAGGGCACAACGCCCAGAAAAGACAATCGGTAGGGGCACCCCTTGTGGGCGCCCTTCTCAGGGCATAACGCCCAGAAAAGACAATCGGTAGGGGCACCCCTTGTGGGCGCCCTTCTCAGGGCATAACGCCCAGAAAAGACAATCGGTAGGGGCACCCCTTGTGGGCGCCTTTCTCAGGGCATAACGCCCAGAAAAGACAATCGGTTGGGGCACCCCTTGTGGGTGCCCTTCGTCGGCAATTTTGGCGTCCGAATTAAGATGCGTTTGCCCTGGGGAAAGCCCACAATAGTGATGGGATGAGAGGAGCCGCCGCGGGATGTGGCGGTTTTTTTTGGTTGGGCGAAAGGCAAGCCGATCGTCATTGTGAGCAGCGAAGGCGTCAAGATAACAGGGATAAGATCCCAAACACGAGTATGATAACGATTTGGATCGCAAACAATCCTATAGACAAGTAGATCGCGATAACCAGGAGATTCCAAATCCAAATAGGCAATGGAAAAGGTTCAGTCAGGAATATCTTGACCAGGCTTTTGTCACTACCCTGAGATCGTCTTGAGTTCCTGTCACCATCTTTATTATTGATATTGAATGGATGGAGGTGCATCTTGCTTCCTTTTTGTGCTTAGGTAATCTAAGTTGGCGTGATGGTGATGTTGACGTGAACAGGTTGCAAGCCAAGACACTCCACTAGGGCATGGTTTGTGCAGGGTATCTTGTAGCGGGCAGGGGTGTCAACTGCTGGCAATTGGCGGGTTGAGGTGGGCCATCACGGGACGTGGTGGTTTTCGTGTTTTGGCGGGTGTTGTGTCTCCCGGCAGGATGGTTGAGAGGAGTTCGATAGAGGTTGGTCAGATCAGTGTGGTACTGGCGCGAGTGTCGGGGCTATATTTCACCATTTTTCCACTAGCCGAACCAGAGAGGCGTCAACCCGTCCTTCAAGTCTGACGTTTAGGAAAAAACAAGCGACATTAGACACCCAAAACTCGATTGCCAAGAGAGGAATCCAGAGGAGCAACCAGGGCCAACTAAACTCATGCGTAACAAAGTGCCATTTAAACGGGTATATGAGCACGACGTCTATGAGAGAGCCCCCTAGTATTTAATCCCCATACTTGAATTTGGGTCTTCTCATAGTTTTGTCTTTTGGATGGGGCCCTAAGACCGGACCACGAGCTAAGGTGTATGTGCGACGGTTTACGAGCTAGTCCCCTGCCCACAAAGTGGACACCGGGAGCGGGACACCCCGTAGGTCAACCACCCTACCGGAGTCCGAAAGGATGAAGGGAAAACAGCATGGTGGTAAAGGCGGAGGATGGGATAGCCACAATGAACATCAGGCCGCCAAGACCTGTATCCTAAGACTTAGTAACTGTCCGCAAACAACGTAGCGGTTTGGTTGAGATTCAAGATATCGATGTTGGTGCAATCATATAGTTCCAAGTTGGACAGATAGGTTGCCGTGTCAGTTGGATTGTTTGGCGTTGCTCTTTGGAGAGCTTGCGGCCCTTCTGAAAAGCTCGGTCAACGAGAAAGGCTTTGACGGTCAAGCCGGTCGTGGTGGTTGTGCTGCGGATGTAGTTGCGCATTGTGGCAAAAGAGCGCAAAGGTTTGCCGGCCCAGTTGCGCGTTATCTGACTGAAGAGACGATACTCGATCGGATTATACTTGGAGGCGCCGGTCGGATAATGGCAGACCAGAATCGAGATGCCGAACCGGTCAGCGCATTGGCGCTGCAATTCAGCTTTCCAGAGCCAGGAACGGCAGTTGTTGCTGCCGCCCGCATCACAGAGGATCAAGAGTTTGTCCTCGCGCTGAAAGCGGGGGCGCGCCGGGTCGGCCCACCACTGTGCGATGGCATGGGCGGCAAATTCGGGCGTATCATAGGAGTTGCCCAGATAGACATAGCCTTGGTTATGGACGATGTCATAGATGCCATACGGCACGGCCCGACCCAGCGCATCGCCAGGGAAATCATGCAGATTGACTTGCGCCGGCGCCTGACGCCAAGTGCGACCTTGGTTGGCGAAGTTGCCGATCAGTTCCTTGTTCTTGGTATCGACACTGATGACAGGATAGCCTGCTTGCAGGAACTGCTGTCGCACACGACGAATGTAGTCAAACTGGCGGTTGCGGTCGGGATGCACTGCGCCCGTCAAGCTCTTGCGGTTGGCGACCAAGCCAAAGCCCAGCTTGCGCAGCAGCCGACCGACTGTGGTGCGACCGATCCTGTGTGCCTGTGCGCGCAGCCGAGATGCAATCGTGCGCAAACTTAGTTTCACCCATTTCTGTCCATCTGTCGGTGAACCAGCGATGTCGTCGTTGACGATTTCCTTGATTCTGTCTTCTATCGCTGGACTTTTTTTTCCAGCGCTGGCCGCCCACCGCCCGGCTTGCGCACCCGGTCGGTTGGGCGTCCGGCCAAGTCGTCGTCTAACTCGCGCCGACCGCGGCGAATCGTGTTGACGTTCATACCGGTAATCTGCGCCAGCCGTTCAGTGCCGCCATGCCCGATGCGATCGGCTTCCAACGCGACGTACCAGCGTCGCTGCTGTTCGTTGAGCCGACTCAACAAAACATTCATGCGATGGTGGTCCTCTTTGTCTGCATGGGGCTGCGGCGACTGACATATCTCACACTGACATTGATGGATCGGTCTTTGGCTCATCTCTTTGACTCCTTGTTTGTTCCTGTTCGTGGAGCCATTTTACGCCAAACACCGCTAATTTGTTAACGGACAGTTACTAAGGCTAGACTGCTTGAATCCTAGTCTCCAGTTGGCGTAAATTAGCCGCCCTTGGGAAAGTGGATGAAACCCAAGCCCTAAAGGTGCTGACATTTATACACTGTCAGTACTACCTGCCGAAGGGGAACGACTTGCAGAGAGCAAGGGTAAGGAGACAAACGGGGAGTCTAAGGGATACTATCCAGGGATTCGTTACGGAATCCGTGATTGCCTAAGTGCCGAGAGGCATAGGGTAACGGAGTCTCCATAGTAGTCTGAGAGAGGGAAAGCCTCTTACATGGCGAAGGGAGACAGGTGTGTCAGACAGAAAGACAGAGAGACATGCGTAATGCAATAAGTCGAACCTGTACTTGACGTCATCCAGAAAGAACGATAAATGGAACGACACACTGGAGAGCCGTGTGCGGTGAAAGCCGCAAGCACGGTTCGGAGGGGGGCTGTAGGAAAAGTGCCAAAAGGCAACTCGCTTGCTGCCTACCCTACATTGGAGCAGAAGTCCAAGCACGCGGAGCGGCAGAATCATGGTCAAGAAAAGACGGCGACACACGGCGGCCTACAAGTTCCGCAATGCGCTGGAAGCAGTTGAAGGCAGCAAGACAATTCGCCAGCTTTCGAGTGAACATAAGAATCTGGCCTCGCTTGGCTAGAACCGTCTTTTGCGTATTATACAGATTCTGCTGCAAATAGGTTCGAAGCCTGGGGCCCGGATCAGCGACGCTTGGCAACTCTTCCTTTGCGCATAACGATTGTACAGATAGACAATGAGTAGCCTTATTCAGGGAACCAATTAGTGTCCTTTTATGGAAGGACGGATGGATGTCCACACCAGTGGGCGTTCACTCCAAAGACGCGCCTTGTGCAATGCTTACGAAGAAACGAATCGATCACACTGCAATCACAGCCTATCCTCTAATCCAAAAAATCCCTGTTCAGAAAACATCCCATCCCCAAAATCCCACGAATCCCACTTCAATCAAAAGTCAACCATACCCAAAGCGCTAAAACCAACAAACCCATCTTGTAAACCCTCCAACTGTGTGCTAAATTTCAGACACAAGGAGGCACGCCAATGTCAACCGACCTGAACTCACTGTTCCGCCTTTCAGGCCCTTCCCCGGCCGATATCGAATCTTTCCACAACGACGGCTACATCGCTTTTCCCAACATCTTCACCGACCAAGCCAGGGAATCCCTGATCAAAGAGATCGAGGGACTCGATCAGGTGCGCGAGTACGTCCAGCAGTTGGAGAGCTATCGCGGCGAACCGAAATCCTACTTCATCCGTCCCTGGAACGAACGCGGCCCCTACAGCGACCAGCTGATCGACGATCCCTTCATCGCTTCTTTGCTGCGAACCACCATTGGCGACGAATATCACTACTGCCATTCCGCGCTCAACATCGCGCCGCGCGGCATCGGGCCGCTTCGTTTCCACCAGGACCATCACCACTGGAAGCATGAAAATCCCGTCAACCATGCTGAACGCGACAAATACTACGTGCAGATTCTCTACTACCTGAACGGATTCACACTAGGCGACCGCAATCTCAAAGTAATCCCGGGCAGCCACCTGGTCGCGCCGACCGAGGACGCCACACCGGACAGGATGCTCGCCGGCGAGTTCGACACCGAGGCCGGTCGCCCGCTCCGCGAGAAACGACTCGAGTTGCCGCCAGGCAGCATGGTCTACATCAACGCCCGTATTTTCCATGCCGTCGAACCAAAGCCCATAGACTCTCCGCAACCGTATCGGATCTTCAATATCGACATCTTCAAGGAGGCGGGCCCGCCGCACCGTTACACGCAGGAGATTCCCGTTGAATGGATAGCGAGCGCCAACCCGGCGCGCAAGATGCTATTCATGCGCGAGGCCTACACCGAAGGTTGCTGGACCTCGACATGAGGATTGGCTCAGCGATCTTCACCTACTGAACTCCGTCGCGTTCCGACGTTGTGTCGGAGCGTCTTTCTTTTCATTGGGACCTGTATACCAATCTGGACCACCTGTATGTAGTTGGCCCCAATCTTTGATCCACAGGATAGGAAAACATCGGGCAACCTGCGGTGTGGACTTGTATTTCAGGCGTGTGCGCCACACCTGAGGGCGTCCCCAACAGCAGGCCGCGGCGTCTGGCGTTTCAACCCAGTGGTATTCAGGAACCCTCCCCTCTCCCAATCACATTCGGCCCAAAACGCCATTTGCTCGGAAAAGTATAACGTGCTATAAATGCTGGGTAAATTATTTTTGTCGGGAATAATTGTTGCAAGCTATATATTCGCTTGCAGTCTCGCGGTGGAAAGGCCCCTGGCAGACAAGCAAGGCTCGGTCTGGTTTTTCGCAAGCGCCGTTCTGTGGCCCTTGCAACGCCGTTCGAAAAGTTGCGAATTGCGATCAACCATTTCTGTGTGGGCGACTGTCTCTTCCATCAGGCTGTCCAGCCACACCCAGGCGCCCGTACTGACGGACGATTAATTCAGACGGCCCATGGGCACGTGAAGACAGATTGGCGATCAGGAATCCGTCCTGACCCAGTCCGCAAGTAATCCAGTCGGAAGACGCAGCAGTATGGGCTCTTGTCTGTGCCTCTGACGGCAGTAGAGACCCCCCACTTCCCCAATAATATAGTTAATTCTACAGGGCGGCATGCCTTGTTATAGCAACAGCTTCTTTGCCGAAGTTACATTTTGGGTCGCAGCCCGACATGGGGAGTTGTGCCGCGGCCGGATTGAATATGACAGTCAAAAATAAACCGTTTGTACAAGGAGGTAGAGACGGATTATGCGACAAAGAAACGTCGTATTGACTTTACTGGTCGGTCTCGGTGTCTGGCTGGCGGTGGTCCTCCTGGCCGTCGCGGCCAACCTGATATACACGAAACTGACCGCGGCACAACAGGTTTCGACGGAATCCATGCTCTCTGCGCCCGCCGTGGCCGGCGAGGACGCAGTCGAGTTAAGTTGGGTTGCGGCGACCGGCCCTAGGCGCTATGAACTGTTGGCCTGGACCAGCGTCGACGCTCTGGAGCAACAGGACGTGGACCCGGTGTACATCACTACTTTGGCGCCGCCGGAGGACGGCAGTCAGCAAGAAATAGTGATGCCCGCCTCTGTTACCGTGTCGGAAGACGATCCCTGGTTTGGTCCATTCTACGCCCTCAACGATCCCGACCGGTCTGTCTCCGTTGACCTTATCCACGAATACGGTATTGCCACCGCAATCAGGCCGCGCGAGGGTCTATGTAGTTTGCCTCACTATATAGACAGTAGTTTTGCGGCGGGCTACCAGACAGTAGCGAGAGAGGGCTTCTACGTTAGACGCTGTCCAGGGTTTGAACACTTAACATCCATAAGCCTGACGGTGACCACCTATCCTGACAACAGAGGATACACTGTTCACCATATCAGGGTGTACAGCGATGGCGATCCTGCTCCCACTACCTCCGCCCCCAGGGCTACTACCGCGGCTACTCCCACGGCTATAACGCTATCTGCGCCGCAGTTGACCGCCATTGCCGGCGACGATTCGGTCGAGTTAAGTTGGGATTCTGTCACCGGCGCGCTACGCTATGAACTGTGGGTCTGGACCAGCGCCGGCGGCTGGAAGCAAATCGGCGGCGAAAATCTGACCGGCACGACCTACAGACACACTGAGCTTGCGGCGGGTACGACTAACCACTACGCGGCGCGTGCAGTATTCCCTGAGGACGTGACCGGTCCCTGGTCGGAGCATGCCTCCGCATCCGACGCCGCACCGCAGCCCTCATCGGCAGCGCCAGCATTTGCTGCCGCGGCCAGTGAGGGTGCGATCGTGTTGAACTGGACATCGTTGACCGGCGCGCTACGCTATGAACTGTTTGCCTGGACCCACCCCGGTGGCTGGCAGCAGATCGGCGGCGACAACCTGACCGGCACGACTTACACACATACCGGGCTAGCTGCGGGCACGACCTACTTCTACGCGGTGCGCGCAGTTCACGCTGGAGGCGTGGCCGGTCCCTTGTCGCAGTCGTCATTGGCAGCGCCAGCGCTGACCGCCGTGGACGGTGAGGGTGGTGCGGCCGAGTTGAACTGGACACCGGTGAAAGCCGCGCTTCGCTATGAACTGTGGTTTCGGACCAACGCCAGCAGTTGGCAGCAGATCGGCGGCGACAACCTGACCGGCACATCTTACACGCATACTCAGCTTGCGACCGGCACGACTTACAACTACGCGGTGCGTGCGGTACACGCTGGAGGCGTGACCAGTCCCTGGTCGGAGAATGCCTCCGCAACCGTCGCCGCGCCGTAGTCGTCATAAGCAACGCCAGCGCTGACCCCGAGGCCAGGGAGCGTGCCATCGAGTTGAACTGGACAGGGGTCACTGGTGCGCTACGCTATGAACTGTTGGCCTGATCCAGCGTCGGTGGCTGGCAGCAGATCGGCGGCAAGTTCGACGCCCCGGCTTGGGCGCAACAGCTGGCCGACGCCCATGTGGACTCGATCACCGGCTTAGCGCGCGGTCATCGCGGCTTGACCTCCTACAATAGGCTGGCCCGCCCGGAGCGCCGCCGCCCCCGTCTGCAATGCAACCCGCTGGCCCTGCAGATCGAAGCCGCCCATGCGCGCGATTTCCATGTGCCCATCTATACAGCAGTGCTGTGGATGCAGGTAGGGAAGGAGAGTTCAATCTGAGGGCACTGGCCGTCTGAGGCGGAGTTCAATGCGCGGACCTAACTGATACCTTCTATTTTGCGTTCGCAATCCTACAAATGCAGCAAAATGACCCGTGGATAGCAGACGGCCTCTCAGTATTCATGACTCGTCTACGAGTTCTGATTGTCCGCTATAACTGAAGGAACATGGTTGGCGCATATCTTGCAGGAGCAACCTGGGCTAGTGAAGTGTCTTATGCCTACCGTTGTGGCTCCTACCCTATGTGCCCTTTGGAAGACCAGTTCGAAAAGCTCCTCCTCATCGTTTTCGATGTATCGACGGATTGAGTAGGCACACAGGTCAGCCAACTGAACCATACTGTTCAATTGGCTATCGACAAACATTGGCGTTTCAATGATATGCTCAATCTGTGTCCAAAGTGTTCCCTTGCGCAGGAATGTCCTCATCAACTCCGTATGTTTCTTCGCCACAGTGTCGTTGTTATCGTGAATGAGAAGCCCATAGTCCGATTGACTGTTCCGCAAATAGTGTTCAAACCGGGATACGACTTGCTCTAATGCCTGTTCATGCACTGAGGTGTTTGCCATATTTGGATCAAAATGAACTTTGTCTATACACTCCGCGAACAACCGGACGACACCCCATTCTGATATGAGCTTCGCAATATCAGTTACGGCCTGTCGCCTCTCACACTTCGTAAGATGCGCATAGGCCTCAATTTTCCCAAAATTCTTTCGAATTTGCTTGTATCCCTTTTGGTTCTCCTTTTGTAACCGAAAAAGCTCGGCTCAACGGCGTTTGCTCACCTCTGACCGTCGCCTCTGATATGTCATCGACTCAAAGCCAGGAATCGAATCTTGTTCTATGTACGTTCTCATCATCCAGGCAACATGAATCTCTGCGTCTCCCAGCCCGTAACTTGACTTGATCTTCTCCAACTGTTTATTGTGTTGGCTCCAATATTGATCAGGGACTGAGATCCCTGCTAACACGAAGTGAGACGTATTTCCAGTTAGTTCTGGCGTTCCTGATTCATCAATGTAGCATAGTTGCATTGGGGAAACTCCATAAAAAAAGCGACTAGGTTAGGGGCATTGGCCCCGATCAGAGACGCTTGGCGACTCCTCCTAGACGCAACCATATCCTAACACAAGAACACCGAAATGTCAAGAGTGGTATCGAAATTTCCCCTCCTTAATCATCCACTCCTCCCAGTATATCTCACCCCCTTTTTGGACTGCACCCATCGCAATATTGGGCGCATCAAAATTGCCTAATGAATTTGGATTCTCACGCCAGCCCACTTACTCGAATGTCTGCCCGGCGATTGGTTCGATCTGTATACTGCGATACACTGCAACTCGATCCGACAACTGCTTTGGGTTTCGTTGACATTTGGAGAAGACTGCTCACAATATGACATAAACAGGACGCAGGCGGGCAGAATCGGATTGTTTCTCGCGTGATTCTCGTAAACGACAACCATGATCTGGGTCGACCACGAAGGGTTTTCTTCGTGTAACTTCGTGCCCTTCGTGGATAGACCATATTTTGACCTTGCGAATCTCAGTTCAAACAGACGTCAACCAGAACTGGACTCTATACAGATCACGTTTCCAACAGGAGCACGCAACCAAATGCCTGACTTCCTCCGCTACCGCCAGATCCACCTCGACTTCCACACCAGCGAGCAGCTCACCAACATCGGCGGCGAGTTCGATGCCGCGGCCTGGGCCCAACAGCTGGTCGACGCCCACGTAGACTCGATCACCTGCTTCGCTCGCGGCCATCACGGCATGATCTTCTACGACACCCAAGCGAACCCGGAGCGCCGCCACCCGCACCTGCAGGGCAACCTGCTGGCCCAGCAAATCGAAGCCGCCCACGCCCGCAACATCCGCCTGCCGATCTACACCACCGTTCAGTGGGACTACTACACCGCGCAGCAGGAGCCGCAGTGGTTGCAAGTTGCAGCCGACGGCTCGATTCAGGGGCAGAGGCCCTACGAGGCCGGTTTCTATGCCAAGCTCTGCCTGAACACTCCTTACGTCGACTTCCTCAAGGCGCACGTCAATGAAATGTTCGCGCTGCTGCCTGCCGTTGACGGGCTGTTCTTCGACATCGTGCAAGACCAGGACTGCTCCTGCTCCGCCTGCCGGCCAGAGATGCTGACCCAGGGTATCGACCCGTCCTGCGAAGCCGAGCGGCAGGCGTTCGGGCAGAAAGTGACCGACCGCTTCAAACGGGCAATGTCGGCGCACGTGCGCGGCCACAGCCAGGACTGCACCATCTTCTACAACTCCGGCCACGTCGGCCCGCGCCAGCGCACCACCGGCGACACCTACAGTCACTGGGAGCTGGAATCGCTGCCCTCCGGCGGCTGGGGCTACATGCACTTCCCCCTGTCGCAACGCTACGCCCGCACCACCGGCCACGACAGCCTCGGCATGACCGGCAAGTTCCACACCTCCTGGGGCGACTTCCAGTCCTACAAAAACGCAGAGGCTCTGCAGTTCGAGTGCTTCCAGATGCTGGCCCTCAACGCCAAATGCTCGATCGGCGACCAGCTCCACCCCACCGGACGGCTCGACCAAGCCACCTACGACCTCGTCGGCCCGGTCTACCGCGATGTTGCCCGCAAGGAGCCATGGTGCCGCGGCGCCCGCCCCCTCACCGACATCGGCGTCTTCACACTCGAGGAGTTCACTGGCGAGCGGCTGACCGCCGAGACCGTCGCCGCCGTGCGCATGCTGCAGGAGGGCGGCCACCAGTTCGATGTTGTCGACAGCGAGACCAACTGGGACGGCTACCGCCTGCTGATCCTGCCCGACGCGGTGACGCTCGACGAGAGTTTGGCGCGCAAGGTGACCGACTAC
The DNA here is from genome assembly GCA_965221345.1 of Caldilineaceae bacterium. GTDB lineage: Bacteria > Chloroflexota > Anaerolineae > Caldilineales > Caldilineaceae > Bin5. The sequence goes on along the minus strand of CBDCSD010000001.1, from coordinate 1,768,484 downwards.
CTGGCCGGCGGCGGAAAACTGATCGCCTCGTTCGAGTCCGGCCTCACGCCCGACCTGTCCGACTTCGCGCTGCCCGCCTGGGGCGTTCGCAAGGCAGGCGACGGCCCGGTCGACGGGCATGGCGACCTGGTGCGGGGCCGCAACTTCGCCAAAGGCGACTACGTCGACTACCTGCGAGCAGAGGGAGCCTTTGCGCAGGGGCTGCGCGATACTGAATACGTCATGTACATACGCGGGCTGGAGGTCTCAACCAGCGACGAAACGGAGGTGCTGGCGAGGATGGCCCCGGCCTACTTCGACCGCACCTGGCAACATTTCTGCTCGCACCGCCAAACCCCTTGCAGCGGCGAATTGGCCAGTCCGGCCGCGACGCGGACTGGCGATGTGATTTACTTCGCGCACCCGATCTTCCGCCAGTACCATCAGAACGCGCCCCGTTGGTGCAAGCAACTGCTGTTGAACGCCTTGGAGATACTCCTGCCCGACCCCCTACTGCGGCACAGCGGGCCGAGCAGCCTGTCGACTGCGGTCAACGAGCAGGCTGAAGAAAGTCGCTGGATCGTCCACCTGCTCCACTACGTCCCGGAACGCCGCGGCCAGGATTTCGACGTCATCGAGGACGTTCTGCCCCTCTACGATGTCGCAGTGAGCCTGCGGCTGCCCGGGCCGGTTGCGCGCGTGCTCTGCGTCCCGGACGGCGAGGCCCTGGCATTCAGCGAGTCAAAAGGACGGCTCAACTTCACCGTGCCCAAGCTGGAAGGCCATCAGATCGTGGAGATTGCGCTTGGCTAAAGCCGCTGTGCGCTCCAAGGTCGACACCCTTTACGTCCGCTGCCAGTAGTCCACCACCAGCACCTTCTCCAGGTGCGGACGCAGCAGCGCGCCGAAGGCCGTGTGGTCGGCGTGGGGCAGATAGGCGTCGCGGTCGGCTTCGCTGCCAAACGTAACGAAAAAACAGTGGGTGAAGCCGTCCGCCTTGCCTTCGACGCTGACATCCGTTCCCCACTCAAAATCCTGTATGCCGTCGATCTTGGCCGGTAGGGCGCGGAACGCGTCCTCGATTTCGCTTACCTTCTCGTTAGGCGTTCCATCCTTGAACTGGAAAAGAACGACATGGCGCAGTTGTGACTGTTTGGACATTGGAATCTCTTTCGACTGGTTAGGCGCAGTAGGCCGTCGAGAGCGTTTGCTGTATCACCAAACTACTCGAATTCCGCCGTGTTCGCAAGAGCCTTGTAATCCGCCAAGAGGTCGCGCCCAAATCGAGTGCATCCTGATTTCCTGCCGTTCAAGTTATGCCAAGCGCATACCAGGTTAGAAAACCCCTTGCTGTCTGCCGGGCCAAACTTTACGCTGGCAACGGCATCCGCCTCCAGCAGCGCCACCGTCTCTTCCTCCTCCGGCGCCACATTCGAATGGTCCCACTCGCGGTGGCGGATTGGCACCGCCAGAATGGCGAGAATGGGGCTCATCTGTACGGGCGGGTTGAACGCGGGAAGGCCCAAGGCCCTGACGTGGCTGTGAACGTCCTTGAGCCGCAGCGGCTCCACAATCTTACCGAAGTGCTCGAAGAGTTCCGGACCCTCGGGAAGGACCAGGAACTGTTCGTGTTCATCTTTGGTGATGCCGGAGGAGAGAAAATCCTGCTTCCCTCCCGAACTGTCCAGGAGCGCGATCATCCCGTAGCGCGTTTCCGAGAGCGCGCGGGCATAGTCCAGCACCCTTTACAACACAGTTTCAAAGTCCATGCTCTCGTTGATGAGCAGGTTGGCCTCGTTCAGCCGTGACAGGCGTTCCCGCAGCATCGCATTTTCGCGCGCCAGTTCGTCTGCTCGTTTCATCAGTCCACCTCTCTTGCAGGTCGCAATACCAGCTCTTCCCGCGCTGCCGCATTGTGTCTGGACTCGTCGCCGGGTCTTCACTACTTCTGGACCATAATGCCAGTTCCTACCAGAACTTACAAAAATTCATACAATTTTCCCCCTAATTTTTCATAAACATCTGACATCATTCAACTACAGTAGGGAAACAAGAGTTTTTTGGGGACGCGACGGAACTGGAAAAACGGCGGTTGCCGGTATTAAGGGCTGTTAGACATACACGATTACTGCCTTCCCCCATCTGCCTACTCACTCTCCAGAAAATCCGGTTGTCCTGTTCCGCCCTCAATGGCCCGGATGCCTGGACTTACATTTTTCACCAGGCACGTCGTTTGCACTTGCTCATAAGAATCACGCTGTCCAGTCAATAGGCAAGTTGCAAGTCTGAAAGGCCGAGTTTAGACTTTCGAGTCTATTTCCTGCTGTTGGTGATTGCCTCTCTGCTGGCAGCCTGTCCGGCGGCCGCGCCAACCGGCACAGAGGTTTGACCGCCCGAAAATGGATGGAGGACGAAAGCGGATTTCTGACAAACCTCTACAGGCGGGCCGCCTCACGAAGACCAGTGTCACACAGAATGCTAGTCTAGAGAATGGTGGCCGATGGATCATCCATGCAGAAGTCGCACACCAGATTACTATGGTGATCTGACCTTTGACGTCGTAGCTACTGATGAGAGCTCCATCAGTAGCTCTATAAGCTGCCGCCAGTCTGAAGAAGTCCAACTGAATCCCCCGAGACTCGCTGATATAATACTCCTGAAAACCATGCAAACTCTTTCGTCTGACTCTCTTCAAACCATAGCTGCTGGGCGGCTTGCTGCTATTGTGACTGTCTTTCGCCAGTTGATCCTGCAATTCCTGGATCAACTCCTATTGCGCAGCCAATTGCTGCTACAGAACCAGAATCAGCTCGATCAGTCTCTCTTGGTCTAATCGCTCTAGTTGCTCGTGGCCTATCTGAACCAATATAAGTTCTCTTTGAGACCAAGATTTGTCGCACAGGCTGCATCCTGGGATCCCGGGCGTCTCGCCCGCTCTACCGGCATTCGGGGTGCACTCCAGATTTGGGGGTGACCAGACCAGCAGGTCGCGCAGTTCAGTATTGTTGCTCAGAGATCGTCAGAAACTCACCCTCATTTTGGGATGTGTCCTACGATTTTGGTCATTTAACGCTCCGCGCCAATAAAGAGGACATTTCAAACAATGTACCGCTTCCGGGAGCTCGAAGTCCCGAAGCCGGTACATATAAGCGCCACAGACGCTGCGGGATGCGTGTAGACTGTTCCGTAGAAGTAAACAGTCACGTTCTTTGTCCACATCTAATGTAAGTTCAATTTGATACCAAGAGTTTTTCGTGCTCTGGGTCGAGTTCAAATATAGGCCACAGACGTGTTACGACCTGATAGGGATGGGCATTGATACGGTCGATGAAGGCTTTGCAAGCATCGAAGAGGTGACGCATGGACTGATGGCAGTGGTTGCGCGTGACCGCTTCTCGCATCCAGCGCCAGAGATTCCCAATCAGATTGAGGTCGGGACTATGGGCAGGCAGAGGGATGTGAGTGAGACCGAGTTTGGCGGCGGCAGCCTGAACGGACTTGGCCCGATTCTAGGTGGCGCCGACCCAGATGATCACGACTGCGCCCGGCGCATCATTCAGCCATTCAGCCATGCGCTGCAAGAACTGAATCGTGTGTTCTTTGTTACAACTGCCCTCGTTCCAGATGAAACACTGTACCGCGCAGAAATCGTAGGCGCCATCCTAGTTAATGCGATCTGCGAGCGAAGCACAGGCACTCGTTGTCTGCGATCATATACAGAGCCAGAAAACGTTCCCGGCTGCGTGCATCTTTGGCTTCCACCGACAGCACCCGCAGATCGGCCAAAGTCTGGCCCCATTTTTCCAATTCCGGTCGCACCATCTTAGCTCCCTTTCCTCAAAAAATCGAGTCTGTCAGATGGTTCTACTACAACTCAACAACCCTTGACCAATGCTCTTGGTCTCATTTGGGATCTACATTAGCTTGCTCATATTTCTTAGCCTACTGCACCTACGATTGGATTCGCATTAGCTTTCTGTTCACTATACGTTTGCACCTTCTTTCAGCACAATAGCTGAGTGGTTACCTCGAAACCAAAAACTGACCAGTCCTGCTTCAGACAGACCGTCCTCACCCGGTCCAGACCTCTTCAAAAGGGAATATATACCAAAGTGCCATTAACTGTGTGAGATTTTTTATCTACTTTGTGGCAATAAGGCACGGGGCGTATGCTTCGAAGAAACTGGTAAGCGAGTTTCGGCATGACAGCCGCAATTGTGACCGGATTGGAACCGTTCAATGGTGACCGGTCGTTCATCCAAGGAAAAAGGAGGAGTTTCAAAAACGGAACGCGAACATCAGATCGACCCGGCTTGGCAACTGTCTGTCTGTCGTCCTTTCATAGCCCCAGACATCGCGCGGTTTGGAAGGCCATTGATTGCAATTTCAGGGCCGACCCAGTTCTAAGGAGAACGATCTATGAGAATCAAGAACTACGCCTGCTTTTTTGTGCTGGTCCTGTTGGTGGTTTCGCGGTCAATCCCTGTTCTCGCGCAGGAGCCCAGCCAATGCAGCTCGGTGGATCCGATTGCGCCGGGCAATTCGGTGGTCGATGTCGTCTCAGACGTACCGGCCGCACATATAGACATTACCGAAGTCGAAACTTCCCTGTCCGGCGAGACTTTGACGGTTGTATTTCATCTTAGGGACCTGCCCGAGACCTTGACGTTCAATCGAACGGAATTTGGAAAGGGCTCGAAGGAGTATGAATGGGAGGTCGCAATCGACGCCGACAACGACCGCAGCACCGGTCCCGGTGGGTTCGATTACCTGCTGACCGCCTACCATATTGCGCTATTGTCACATAAACAGGCTGACACCACCGCCCCAATAGCGGATATGGTAGAGGCCAGCGTATGGGAAACACACTCCGATGGCTCCACCAGTACTTTAGAGGACGCCGACCTTGCGGTCTCTGCCGAGGCAGACACGATAAAGATCGTCGGTGTCATTCCCGGTATCACATCCGAATCGCGATTGGCATTTGAGGCTTATGATGTCCAGTTCGCCGGAGAGGCCGATCAGATAGAGTGCAATGATTCTTACAAAAAGAGTGTTGGACCCTGGGGGTGCGATGCCGGCGCGGCTGTGATAGGGCCGGGGCAAAGCGTAACAGATGAGATCGAGAGCTTCACCGATTCGTATGTGGATATAACCGAGGTGAGCACCTCTTTGTCCGGCGAAACTCTGACAGTTGTCTTCCATCTTAGGGACGTGCCGGAGACGCTGACGTTCAATCGTACAGGCATATGGGAAGACCGGATGGAGTACGCATGGGTGGTGGCCATCGATGTAGACAACGACCGGGAGACAGGCAGTAGTGGGTTTGAGTACCAGTTGTTGGCCAGTCACGTTGTGCCTTCATCCGAGAAAGGGAGTAACGCGAGAGCGTCCATTGAGAGCAAGGTGGAGGCACGCGTCTGGAGAATGGGACTTGGGAGTTCTATGTCAACTGTAGTCCCCACCCTCGAAGTATCTCCAGAAGAGGACACGATAACGCTCTCCAGCTATATTCCTGGCATCTCTGCAGAATCACGGCTTGCATTCAGGACGTACGAATATTTTGGCAGCTCCGATGAGGTCGGATGCTATGTAGCGCAAAGTCAGAGCACATCCTCCAGCCAATGTGATACCAATGATGCAGTTACGCCTAGTCAGACTTTAGCCGATGAGGTAGCAGATGTGCCGGCCGCACATATCGACATCACCGAAGTTGAAACTTCCCTGTCCGGCGAGACATTAACTGTTGTGTTCCATCTCAGGGACCTGCCGGAGACCTTGACGTTCAATCGAACGGAATTTGGAAAGGGCACCAAGGAGTATGAATGGGAGGTCGCAATCGACGCCGACAACGACCGCAGCACCGGTCCCGGTGGGTTCGATTACCTGCTGACCGCCTACCATATTGCGCTATTGTCACATACACAGGCTGACACCACCGCCCCAATAGTGGATATGGTAGAGGCCAGCGTATGGGAAACACACTCCGATGGCTCCACCAGTACTTTCGAAGACGCCGACCTTGCCGTCTCTGCCGAGGCAGACACGATAGAGATCGTTGGCGTCATTCCCGGTATCACATCCGAATCGCGATTGGCATTTGAGGCTTATGATGTCCAGTTCGCCGGAGAGGCCGATCAGATAGAGTGCCATGATCCATACAGCAAAAGTGTGGGGCCCTCGGGGTGCGACTCCGGCGTGGCTCTGATAAGGCCGGGGCAAACCGTAACAGATGAGATCGAGGGCGCCACAGATTCGTATATGGATGTAACCAAGGTAAGCACCTCTTTGTCGGGCGAAACTCTGACAGCTGTCTTCCATCTCAAGGACGTGCCGGAGACGCTGACGTTCAATCGCACAGGTATATCAGAAAACTATATGGAGTACGGTTGGGAGGTGTCGATCGATGTAGACAACGACCGGGAGACAGGCAATGATGGCTTTGAGTACGAGTTGGCGGCCAGCCACTTTGTATCCCCATCCGAAAAAGGGAGTAACGTAAAAGCGCCCATAGAGAGCAAGGTGGAGGCCAACGTCTTGAAAGCCCGGCCTGATAGTTTCATGTATATAATTGACGCCACCCTCGAGGTATCTCCAGAAGAGGACACGATAACGCTCTCCGGCTATATCCCTGCGATCACGGCAGAATCACGGCTTGCGTTCAAGACGTACGACTATTATGGCAGTTCCGATGATATCGGATGCCAGGCTCCGCCGAGCCAAATCGCACCTGCCAGCCAGTGTGCAACTGACGAACCCTCAGTTGCGCCGGGGCAGACCGCAACTGACGATGTCTCGGATGTTTCTGCCGCCTATCTTGACATTGCTGAAATCAGCACCTCCCTCGCTGGCGAAACCCTGACCGTCGTATTTCGTTTCAGAGATATTCCGGAGACACTGACGTTCAATAGAACAGGGACATCGGCAAACTCGATGGAGTACATGTGGGAGGTGTCAGTTGACGTGGACGCCGACCCGGAGACCGGAGACCGCGGGTTTGAGTACCTTTTATCCGCCTATCACATCGTGCGGCCGGCGCAAGAGGGGGACAATACGGAGGCGGCATTAGAGGAGGTTGCAAAGGCCAGCGTTTGGGAAAGGCTATCAGGAGGGAGAACCACGACTCTAAGGGGGGCCAGGCTCGCGGTATCCGCCGAGGAGGACACGATGATTCTCAGCGGCCGGATTCCTGGAATCACGCCGGACTCGCGCCTCTCCTTCCGGACGCACGAGTATCTTGGCGAGTCCGACGAGGTCGGATGCCAGGCTCCGCCAAGCTTGCTCACATCCTCCAGCCAGTGCGATATCGATGAAGCGGTCACACCGGGGGAAAGCGTCATCGATGATGTCTCGGACTCCTTAGCCGCGCATATGGACGTGACGGAGATCAGCACGTCCCTTTCGGGGGAAACTCTGACGGTCGTATTTCATCTCAGGGACGTTCCGGAGACACTGACATTCGACAGAACCGGCGTGCCCGAAAATGTGCTCGAGTACAGTTGGGAAGTCTCGATCGATGTGGACGGCAACCAGGAGACAGGATTTCACGGGTTCGAATACAACCTGTCCTCGATATACGTTTCTTCCCATGGCTCCAGCGGCCGCGACCGGAGTGCAGCTATATCAACGGACGAATTGCAAACCAACACATGGCATCTGAAGTCAGCGGGAGAGGCATTCCCCGATGTCGCATTTCTTGAATGGGCGCGCATCGACGGGTCGGCTGAAGAGGACACGATAACGCTTTCCGGAGAGATTCCCGGCATCACAGCAGAATCACAGCTTGCGTTCGGCGTGTATGACTATCTGGAAGGTACCGATGAGGTTGGTTGTCTTTCTCCGTTTGGCTTGGGCCAACCGATCGTTCAGAGTTCGTCTGATGGGCCAGCAGTGACACCGGGTCATGCAGTTTTCGATGATGTGTCACACGAACTGGCTGGGCACATTGATATCCGTGATGTCACGACAACGCTGGACGGGGAGACCTTGACCGTCACTTTTCTACTCAAGGATGTTCCGGATACGTTGACGTTCGACCGAACGGGGGTGCCGGAGCATGCTCTGGAGTACATGTGGGAGGTGTCGGTCGATGTAGACAACGACCCGGAAACAGGCACTGACGGGTTTGAGTACATGTTGTCGGCCGGCTATTTCGTGCATCCCCTTGCCACAAACAGCAATACGGTGGCACACATAACGCAACCGGGCTTCGTCGAGGTTGGCATTTGGGGGCTGGATCGGGAGGGGAACAGGATCCTCGCAGAGGGCAGCATCGAGGTGTCTGCTGAGGAGAACACGATAACGCTCTCGGGAAAGATCCCCGGTATCACGGCGGAATCACCGCTCAAATTCAAGGCGCATGATTACTTTGACGGTTCCGTAGAGATGAGCAGCTATGGTCCGTCGATCACGGGTTTAGTCAACGACACGTGTCAACCTGATGATGCGGCAATTAGGCCGGGCCAACGAGTCGTCGATACTATCTCGGACACGCTGCCTGCACATGTAGACTTTACCGAAGTCAGCACAGCTCTGATAGGCAGTGAGACGCTTGCCGTTGTTTTCCATCTCAGAGATGTTCCGGAAACGCTGGAATTCTACAGGAAGAATGTCCCGGATGATGCGTTGGAGTACAAGTGGGAGGTGTCGATAGACGTGGACAACGACCAAGAGACCGGTTTGCTGGGGGCTGAATATTCGCTGGGCGCCAGTCATTTTGCGTTCTCCTCGTCCAGTGGCAACAGTGTTCATCTTCATCTCAGTGAAGCTGTGCAGGCCAACTCCTGGAAATTGGACCCAGGCAGTGGCGGCCCCTATCTCAGCAGCATCAGCTTGGAGGTATCGCCTGAGGAAAACACGATAACTCTAATCGGATATGTTCCCGGCATAACGTCACAGTCCCGTCTTGTCTTCGAGGCCTATGACTTTCTGAACGGTTCCCAGCAGGTTGCCTGCCAGGTTTTGTCCCTAACGGGTGACACCGAGTAACCTTGCATAGCAACCGCAGCTTTTCCTCACCTGATCACATAAAGGCCCCCCACGTAGAAGGGGGCCTCTTTATGGGCATGTTTCCTTTCCTACCTACCGATGTCTAACTGTGACTCGTTGTCACCTTTTCCTGTGGCACTTTGGTATATAAGCCCCTTTCAAAAGGTTCTGAACACGAATCATTACACCTTGATGGCTTAAACCTCCTCTCTTTTGGTCCGCACACTGGAAGTGGCTCAGTAGTTACGAATTAAACAGCCTTTGCCCTGCCCCGTGCATCCCGAATTATTGTCCTTCCGCGCATTGTTCTTTCAACCAGAGCAAAAGGGATACGCTGAACAGGCATCACCCGATCGCATGCAATCCTGAAAATCCCCAAATCCTGTAAATCCTGATTCAGACAGCGAAACAGATCCGCCGAACAGCAATTTTACCACCGCCAGCCATCCCGTCCATCCCTTATCCTCAGTACCGCATACAAGTTGGGTCACTAAGAACTAATAACCTCCATTCGCCCGCACTCCTGAAAATCCCCTATAATCCTGTAAATCCTGCTTCAGACAACGTCCACCCATAAAATCTTGGACCCACCCAATCCGCGGCTGTATCCTAATTTACCCCTTGACATAAATGAACAAATGTGCGATGATATCATCACACTGGCACCTCCTCTCCAGAACGCCTCCTAGTCGGATCATGGCACTTTCTGGAACTGGTAGCCCCAGGTAGAGACTTGACCGCTGACTTGCCAGGACCCTGGCACAGCTGTCCACAATTAGATTCTCCCCGGCCTTAGCGCAACTCAATATGTTGGTGTCCCTTTCGCCTCGCGCCTGTTCAGGCCGACGCGTCCAGGCCGCCCATCGTCCGCTGCCCCATCTGCGCCTGGCAGCGGCGATTCTCAGTCATTCTTTCTCACAGGGGAGGACAATATGGCCGCTCTCAACCAATACACAGTGCTCATCCCAGCTCGCAAGCCCAAACACGACCAGGAACCTTACCAGGACCCCTCCAATGCCCCGCACAAGGAATACCAATGTATCCACAATGCCGCCCAGGCAGGGGCAAACTGGAAAGACCTTGCCGCCATCATCGGCGTCTCCACCCGAACCCTCCGCCGCTGGCGTGAGGAAGTCGAAAAAACCGATTACTTCGCCGCCGGAGTCCAGCAGGACAGCCAGGACGAGGATATTCGTCCAGTGCCCGACGAGGCCGCCAGCATCGTCACCGCCATTCACGCCGGCCGCGCCGCAGGCCGCCAGGAACTCATCAACACAATCCGCCAACTGTCCGTCGAAAAGGAGGACATGCGCGGCCTGATGGCCCTACTCAAACGAATGGACACCATGGACGAATAACCCGTAACCGCCCAAATTCGAAGCCAAAACAGGCCTTCGAGCGGACAAAGCGGACATATTTATGAAACAAATCATAAGAATACCCCCATAGGCCCGCCCTGCCCGGCCAATCCCTCGCACGATACCCGCTGGCAAACAGTCTGCACTGACCTGCCCCACAGAAAGCCTCGCCTCGTCGACAAACCAAATTATGACCTAACAAAGGTTTTCTTCGTGGCCCTTCATGGACAAAAAAGGTGTTCTCCCCGCGCCTCCGTGAATAGTCCAAATTATAACCTCACAAAGGTTTTCTTCGCGGCCCTTCGCGTCCCTTCGCGGACAAAAAAGGTGTTCTCCGCGCGCCTCCGTGAACAGACCAAATTATAACCTCACAAAGGTTTTCTTCGCGGCCCTTCGTGGCCCTTCGTGGACAAAAGAGGTGTTCTCCGCGTGCCTCCGTGAACAGACCAAATCGTAACCTCACAAAGGTTTTCTTCGCGGCCCTTCGCGTCCCTTCGCGGACAAAAAAGGTGTTCTCCGCGCGCCTCCGTGAACAGGCCAAATTGTAACCTCACAAAGGTTTTCTTCGCGGCCCTTCGCGTCCCTTCGCGGACAAAAAAGGTGTGTTCCCCGCGCCTTCGCTGACAAACCAAATAATGACCTTGCAATTCTCAGTTCAGTCAAACGTCAGCGAACCCTAAGAATGCAAAGAGCTTTCGCGTACCAGTGGGGTTACTAAGAACTAAAAACCAGAAACTAAAAACTGTTAGCTCCCAACTCAGACAACCCCCGCCAGCCTCCTTGACCCCACCATAGTTGTCTGATAGCATGGCCGGGCCTTGCCCTGCCGCTCAAATCGACGCCAGCTGCAGGCGATAACACTACGACCTCATTGACCCTACGCAATACGCAATACGCAATACCATAAAGGACTTCCCATGCCCGACCCGCGCCCCAACATCCTCTTCATCATGTCCGACGACCACGCGTCGCATGCCATGAGTTGCTACGGCAGCCGCATCAACCGCACGCCCCACCTCGACCGTATCGCCGACGGTGGCATGCGCTTCGACAACTGCTTCTGCACCAACTCGATCTGCACGCCCAGCCGCGCCGTGATCCTCACCGGCACCTACAACCATGTCAACGGCGTTACCACCCTCTCCTCGACGCTCGACGGGCGCCAAGTCACCATGCCCAAGCTGCTGCAGGCCGCCGGCTACCAGACCGCCATCGTCGGCAAGTGGCACCTGGGCCACGGCGGCGTCAACGACCCCACCGGTTTCGACTACTGGAACGTGCTGCCCGGGCAGGGCCTCTACCAAGACCCCGAGATGATCGAGATGGGCGAACGCAAAGTCTTCCCCGGCTACGTCACCGACCTGATCACCGACTTCTCGCTCGATTGGCTGCAGGACCGCGACCCGGAGCGGCCCTTCATGCTGATGTGCCACCACAAGGCCCCGCATCGCTCCTGGGAGCCGGACGAGAAACATGCGCTCATGTACGAGGATGAGGAGATCCCCTACCCGGAGACCTTCAACGACGACTACAGCAACCGTGCCGCCGCAGCCGCCGCCGCCAAAATGCGCATCGACCGTGACATGACTCTGACCGATCTGAAGCAGCCAACGCCGGAGGGGCTGACCGCGGAGGAGGAGAAGAAGTGGAAGTACCAGCGTTACATCAAGGACTACCTGCGCTGCGTCGCCTCGATCGATGACAACGTCGGCCGGCTGCTCGACTACCTCGAAGAGGAGGGGCTGGCAGAAAACACGATCGTCGTCTATACCTCCGACCAGGGCTTCTTCCTCGGCGATCACGGCTGGTATGACAAACGCTTCATGTACGAGGAGTCGCTGCGCATGCCGCTGCTCATCCGCTACCCGCAAGGCGTCGACGCCGGCACGGTCAACGATCAGATGGTTCTTAACGTCGACTTCACGCCGACCCTGCTCGGATACGCCGGTGTTGAGGTCCCGTCCCACTTCCAGGGCACCAGCTTCCGCCCTCTGCTGGCTGGCGAAACACTCGACGACTGGCAGACTTCTATGTACTATCGCTATTGGATGCACCTGGCACACCATCACGTCTACGCTCACTACGGTGTGCGCACCCTCCGCTATAAGCTGATCTATTACTACGCAGACGGCCTTGATCAGCCGGGCGTCATCGACGATTCGAAAGAGCCGGAATGGGAGCTGTTCGATTTGGATTCGGATCCCTACGAGTTGAACAACATCTACCACGATCCGGCCTACGCCGACGTGGTCGAGGAGTTGACTGCGGAGCTATACCGGCTGCAATCGCAATTGGGAGACGAGCCCTACGACCATCCCAGCGCAGCCGGCACATGGCAAGGATGAAGCATTACGCAATACGCATTACGTACTACGCAAAACAGATAACCATTGGCGCATCGTTAAGGAGAATTTCGCTTCTCTAGCCGCGTTGTGCAGCGAGAGGGAAGAGGTGGGCGCGCCCAAGCCAAAGGGCCAACGCGCCTAGCGCAACGGAGAATACCACACCGCTCGCCGCAACAGCGACGACGCCGCTAATCGAATACACGCCGCCCGTCCCAAGGCTTCCGACACCTGACGCGATTGCCACCATCGCCTCGTTGATGCCCTGCACGCGCCCCCGTTGCCGCGAGCCCTCCAGCGCCGCCGACAGCAGCGACGAGCCCGCAATATAGCTGAAGTTCCACCCCAGCCCCAGCAGAAAGAGCGAAAGGAACAGAACCGGCAGCTCAGTCGAAAGCGGCATCATGATCGCGGCCAGTACCTGTATCAGCGCCCCCGCGAAAATCATGGGCACACGGCCCACACGCCCCGCCAGCCAGCCGCTGACGCCAGACAGACCAAACATCCCCAGCGTATGCGCCATCAGGACATAGGATATCGCGGCAGCCTGGTATTCGGCGCGGTTCATATGCAGCGGTGTGACCACCATCAGCAGCGTCATCACCAGTTGCCCGATCGCCATCGCCGCTATCGCCAGCTGCACGTCCGGCAGCTTGAGCAGCCGCTTGACCTGCTGCAGCCCATTGGCCTTCCCATCCGAAGAGGTCTGGTCATCAGGCGAGCCATCCTTTGGACTTTCCTCTGCCCTGGCGGCATCCCTCTTCCGATCCAGCAGCGCCGCCAGCTCCTTTGGATCCGGCCGCAGCGCCACCAGCAGCAGAATCAACGCCAGTACCATCAACCCCGCGCCAATCCAGAACGGCCCCACGTGCTCATGGAAGCCCTGCTGTCTGGCCAGACTAACCGCCGGCTCCACCAGCAGCGGGCCGCCAATCGCCCCTACTGTGCCCGCAAAGACGATCAGCCCGATCACCTTGGCCTGCTGTGCCAGCGGGAAGATCTCCGCCGCCGCATACCGCGTCTGTTCCAGGGCCGCCCGACCTACGCCCAGCAGCACAGCCCCGCCAAGAAAGACCGCCAGCGAGCCCGCACTGATCGCCGACGCCGAAACGAGCATTCCCAATATCACAAATGAGAGGCCAACCGCCAATCCTATGCGGCGGCCCGCCTTATCGAGCAGCCAGCCAAGCGGATAACCCGCCCCCGCCCTCCCCACCATCGACAGCGCGTTGGGAAGACCGATCAGCTGCACCCTGCCGCTAAGCGAGTAGGAGATGATAGGCGTCAGCACGAAACTGGCGATCATCGCCGCACTGTTCAGGCTGCTGACGATGAACAACGTGATTGTAAGCCGCCGCTGAACGCGGGACATCGGAATCATGGAGAAAGAGTCCTTCACAGGTCTGACTTGCCCGGCGCTACGCAGACCGGGAGAGGGAAGGGCCTGAGCTTGGGATGGCGTGCAACACATTGTAAACAGTCATCAAGCAAAGAGCAATTGCGTTGAGAAGGAGGAGAAAGAGGGCGCCTGCGCCTCTGATAGCGGAGATGGGATTTTGACAGATCTCTCAGACAGCGGAGCGTTGGAATTGTACAGTCGCTGCACGCCGTCCGCTTCACAAAATTCCGACCGACGACTTTGGTCAGGATGTCCTGGCAGGGCGCTCGCCGCCAAACGGAGGAATTCAGCGATACCTCTTGATGGAGCAATCGTTTTGGTCCGGGTGTTCAGGAGTAAATGCTCTTCATCTGCCACGCATCCAGGGCGATGAGTTGGGCGTCCCGCCCTTGGGCGCGCAGGGATACGCCGATACTATCCTCCCGGCCAGGGTAAACACGCAGCGCAATGCATTGTTTCCCATTGGCAAAGACCTCAACCACACTGTTGTCCACGAACACACGCAGAGTGAGTGGCTCGTCGGGATCAAGGAAAAGAGGTGCGGTTTCAGGCGCACGGGAAACCACGTCCGGCAGCACCGACGAATAGGACGAATCGACTACAAGCAGGCTGTAGGTGGACCGGCGCAGCCCTTCCCTGTCCCAGCCTGCGTAGCGCTCCCAGTCTCGAAAGCCTCGCTCCCTGAAAAGAGCGATGCGAGTAAACTCCTCTTTGCCGGGGGAGCGCAACACATTCATCTCCACCAGCGGTGCGTCATTGGTGTCGATCTTGGCGATGATCTCCATGGCCTTGCCCCGGATATCGTCCAGCACGATCTCCTGATTTGCCGGCAGTTTCCTCGCGGCTACTTGCTGGTGGTCGGTGCGCAGCGATTCAATATCGCCGGCCGGTTCGACCCCCAACTCATCTCGCTCTGGCTTGTTTGGGCCGAGCAAGGTCAGGCGGCGGGGCAGGCTCATAATGTGGTCCCAGCCCGGGGTGGCCTTGGCCTCGTTGATGTTGAAGATCACGATGACACCGCCCTGGCCGTCGGGCGTCGCCGACGGTGCATGAATTCCTCCGGGCGTCATTGCGCCGAAATTGAAATCTGCATGTGCGGTAGCTACGAATTTGTCGCGCGCGTGGTCATAGTCGCCCAGAAGTGCATGCGAGCCGCTGGCGTGGCTGGCGAACAACAGGATATGGCGGTCGCCTATGGGCCAGAAATAGGGGCAGGCGCCGTCGTCACCGATCCTGGTGAACCGGTCACCCTCTACGAAGGGGTGGAGGTAATGCCAGCGAATCAGGTCCACCGAACTGAACAGGAAGTTGGCCCTGGTCCGCTTGCCAGACGGTTGATGGGGTAGGATACCGCCCGAGAGCGAGTAGTACAGACCGTCTTTCTTCCAGATGCAGGGATCGAATACCCGGTAGGGCGGCAGGGACCCGTCCGCATTCAGGAGAGGGATTACGGCCTGGCCGGTAACTTTCTCCCAGTTCAACAGGAGGGGATCGCTCGAAACAGCCACCATGTTGCCAACCTTGTAGCCGTGATACATCGCAATGACCCGGTCATCTTCCACCAGGGTTGACCCAGAATAGCAACATTCTTCGGGGCCAGGATAGATGGCATAGGGCAGATCTCGCCAGTGGATCAGATCAGAGCTAATCGCGTGTCCCCAGTGCTGGCGTGGATCTTCGGGCGGATAAGCTTGGTAGAAGAGGTGCCAGCGGCCCCTCCAGAAACAGAGTCCGTTGGGGTCATTGAGTGTGCTTTCGGGGTTGACGTAATGGTAGAGCGGCCGATATGGATCGTCGGCATACCGTTTTCGGGAATCGAGCAGCCGCTGCATCAGAGGGTCTGTCTGTAGTTGCGCTTCCTGTGCTTCCAGGGTATCTGCGTAGCTGTATTTTGGAACACGCGAACTGTTATCAGGTGTCTTTGGAGTTGTCATGGATTTTTCGCTTTCGTCGTCACTGGTCTCGGGTCTGTGCCAACCGGTATCTCGTCAGTAGTAGTCTGACGGTCTGTCCGAGTCGAAGTCGGAAAGGGGTAGAACGGCCTCTGGGGTTGCAGAATTGAAGTCGGGTATTCCCGTTGCCTCACGCAGTAAGATGTGTACCATTTCATCATCGCCGGTTATCAGCCCTTGACACCGGTCATCGCGAGCCCGCGGATAAAATACCTTGTGGCGAAACTATAGCCAAACATTACTGGCACGACCGTCAGCATCGATCCTGCCGCCCACATGTCGTAGCGCGTCCACCACAGATTACGCAGGCTGGCGATCACCAAGGGCAGCGTTTGGCGCTCGGGGCTGTTCAGCACCACCAAGGGCCACAAGAAGCTGTCCCAGTTGGCCAGAAAGGTGAAGACCGCCAGAGCCGCCATCGGAGCGCCAGACAGAGGAAGGATGATAGTGAAGAAAATCCTCCACTCGTTGGCGCCGTCAATGCGTGCGGCGTCCAGGAGTTCAAAAGGGATGGTTTCCATGAACTGGCGCAACATGAAGATGCCAAAAGTGGACCACAGGCCGGTGATGATAATCCCGCCCAACCGGTTGACTAAGCCCATGTCGGCGATGGTGACGTACAGGGGAACCAACACGACCGCGAAAGGCACCATCATGGTGGCCAATAGCAGCCTGAACAGCGGCTCCTTGCCCCAGAACCGGAACTTGGCGAAGATATAGCCGAGATAGGCTGAACTTAGCAACACCGCCACTGTCACTGTAATGGCCTGGACCACCGAATTCAGAAAGGCGTATCCGAAGTTGGACACTGCAAGGATCTCGCGATAGTTGTCCAGAGTCCAGGTTTGGGGCAGGAGACGCTCGGATCTGACAAGTTCAGTGTATGGTTTGAGCGAGGCAAACACCATCCAGATGAAGGGCATTAGCGATAGGACCGATGCAATCAACAGCGGCGCATGCAATAGTGTTTGGCCCAAGAACCGGCGATGCGGCCCTCGAAGCTTGAACCAACTTCTGTTCCTGCTGACTTCCATGTCCTCTACGCTCCCACTCTCAGTACGACCACTTGGGCTGGAGCAGTTTCAACTGAAAAAGGCTGATCGCAACAATGACTGCGAACTGGAGTACAGCGGCGGCGGTGGCCGTGCCATAGGTCATTCTTTCAAAAGCCTCGCCGTAGATCAGTAGGTTGTACATGTAGGTGGCATGGCCAGGCCCACCCCGCGTCAGGACGTAGACGGCGGTGAATTCCTGGAGCGCGCCTATTCCCAATATGACCATTACCAGGGCCAGCGTATGCCGCAGCAAGGGCAGTGTGACATGCCAGAAACGCTGCCATTCGTTGACGCCATCAACCCGGGCGGCGTCGTACAGTTCTTGGGGAATGTTCAGCAATCCCGCGCTCAGTATGACCACGTAGAAGCCCAGACTCTTCCAGATACTGATACCTGCGACTGAGGAGAGAGCCGATTTGGAGCTGCTTATCCACCCGGATTCAGGGAGGCCGAACTGCCGCAGGAGTTGGTTGAACTGGCCCACCTGCGGATCCATCAACATCATGAATAGCAGGGAGATGGCTACCATGGAAACGACGACGGGGACAAAGATGAGCCCTTGGTAGAAGTTGCGCCCGCGTCTGACGTTCACCAGGCACATCGACAGTCCCAGGCTGATCGGCAGCATTCCTACAAACACGAGGATGGCCCAGACGAAGGTGTTTCGAACAGAAATGAGGAATAAGGGATTCTCAAACAGGATACGGAAGTTGTCCAGCCCTACAAACGAACTCTTGGCCGGATCTACTATCCAATAGTCTTGCACGCTAAACCGCAGGGCTTGCAGAACAGGCCTGAAGGAAAGTAGCCAGTACCAGGCCAGCGTAGGCACAAGCCCAACCACGCCGAACCAGAATTGAGGCTTGCGCAGAGTTTTCCGCAGCGATGCACGAAAGCCTTCAAACAGAGAGAGAGTTCCTCTGCCACTTTTTTCAGGCGCCATAGATGTTCTTGATGCCATGGCCCATTTCCTCAGTTGCCCGGAGGTTCCGAGGCAGGGGCGACAAGGAACCTCCGGGAGGAACGCGCTTCATTCAAAAAGCCGACAACCGGAGTACTATGCGTATTTGGCCATCTCCTCGACCAGACGGTCTCGGGACGCCTGAAATCTCTCCTGAAGCACTTGCACCGCTTCGGCGGCTGTCAGTTCTCCTTCGCGCACCAGTGAACAAACTTCGCCTCCGGCCGGCTCGATATCTCGGGCGTACCCAAAGCCTTCGCCTATGTAGCGGGTCAGTGGGGCTATGTGGTTCTGGAATAGCTTGGCGCCTTTCACGCCCATGCCTTCTGGGCTGGGATCGGCGAAATGATCATATTTGCCGACCAGTCCCTTCCACGAAGGGGCTAAGAACCCACCATAGATTCTACAATACTCTGACTGGGCTTCTTCGGTGACCATCATGCGCAGGAACTCAACTGCCATTTCGTAATGGGTCGCGGTCCTTGGCGCCACAAACCCCCAGCCCGCGAACCCGCAGTTCAGTGGATCCTGGCCCGACACAACTCTCGGTGGGCCAGTTGGTTCAAAGTGAATGCCTGCCTCACTAGCTGCCAAGGCACCGACGGGGAGCCCACATGCTATAGCAATATTGCCCGCCAGAGCCGAATCGAGGTGATGGGAAGCCAATTGGGACTCGATCCCTAACTCGACCGGTGTCCCGACGTGCAGGTTCATTGCCTCTACACCTGCTTCGGTGTCAACGTTGAACTGCTCTTGGTCCTGGTCCCACCAGTCCGTTCCCTCGGGGGCGAGCAGGCTGCGCAGGATCGAGCAAAATCTGAGCGTATCCCAGCCCTGGCCACTTATGCCCCATCTGGTGACCCGCCCATCTTCTTCTATCTGTAGTTCCTTGGCCAGACCCCACATATCTTCGAAGCTGTCAAAGGCCCAGTCTCCGTTCCAAGGTGGATAGTTGTCTGCCAGGCCAATCTCCTCCATTTCCTGCCCCGGCAGGTTGACAACGCCCGAGGTGGCGTTTTCCGTCGGTACGCCGTAGATTTCACCTCCCCAGGAGTAGGCTCCAATGCCGTCTCCGTGAAAGTCCTCCTCGGGGTCCACGCCCATGTGGTCGAAGACTATGTCTTTGAGGGGAATGAATACGCCTTGCAGATAGAGGGTTATCAGCCCCGAACCGCCCATGCAGAAGACGTCAGGCTGTGTTCCGGCCGCAAGCGCCGAAAGCAGTTTCCCTTCCAAGGGCCAAGGTTGCGGCTCAACGAGCAAGGTTGCGCCCGTCTGTTTCATGAACAGATCCGTCAGCCTGTGGTAGGCTTGGACGTGCGGCTCGTACTGCAAGCCCCACATAGTGCCCTCCTGTTCTTCCAGGGGTGGTGGCGCCGCCGTGACTTCGACAACAACCGTTTGCCCCGCAGGAACGCAAGAGGCCATGACCCCGACTCCTACACTCCCCGCGGCGATCGCCAGGAAATCTCGCCGGCTGAGTCTCTTCGTGCTCATTGTCTCTCCTCCCTAATTCCCATATTTCTGGATTCTACAGCAGTTGGCCGTGAACCATAGAAACGATTCTGGCTATCCCACAATTTTACTCCCTCTTCTCCCGTTTTGAATCGATCTGCCACCTCCTCTCACCTCGCTATCAGGGAAAACCATACAGTCGGATATCACGTTAGGAGCGTAAATCCGCGTTTGGGTTGACGCTCTGAATTAAGGACGCCACTTTCGGCATGAAACTGCAAGACTGCAAATGGCAGAGGACTTAAAGCGTATGAGGCGGTGGCGGCAATTTGGCGCAGAACCGAATGAATGGAAGCTCAGGTGCCGTATCGACATTGCCAAAGCCGAGTATACGCTTTTCTTCAGGTCATGGTGTACCTCCTGATGCAGAAATCCAGTCTTTGGGACTGAGCAAACTCGATCTGAAGGTAGGCGGTGGTGGCGAAAGCAAGTTTGAGTCCTTAAAGAATATATCATAATAAAGTTCTTGTCAACAGAAGGTTAAGCGGCCGGCGGATGCCTCCCAGAGTGGCGTTACGTTCCTACCGAACTCTTAGGTAACTACGATTGATTCGTCAACATTTTTGCTTCGACTCCCCCGATCCGAGATGCGCCCCGAAAGGCGGATCAATAGGAGAAACCTTGGACAGGCGCAGGCGGAAATCTATGGGAAATGTTGCGGCGAACATGGTGTTGTGGTACGGTTCAACCGGTCTGGACCGTGATTCATGTGATTCGTGTGGTGGAAATAATTCAGCGCCAGCGCACGACTCGGAATATTTGCGTGAATCTCTGTCCCGGTAGGGCTTACACTCTCCACATTTGAGACCCGCCAGTTCACCAACTGCGAAGGAAAGCACGATGGCATCGAACGCAATACCGAATATCATCCTGTTCGGCATCGACTCATTGCGGGCCGATCACATGAGTTGCTACGGTTACCCACATCTGACCAGCCCCTACCTGGACCGCTTTGCCGGGCAAGGCGTGCTGTTCGAGAATACGATCAGCGCTCACATTCCCACCACGAGCGCCTACGCCTCGATGCTGACCGGTATGGACGTGTTCTCGACACAGGTAGTGGCGCTGCGTCATCAAGGCGGGCTGCGGCCGGAGGTAAAGACCCTGGCCGAAATCTTGCGCGACGAGGGCTATCACACCATCTGCGTCGGCTTTGACGGCAACCCCAGCAGCCGGGGCTTCGACGAATATCTGAGCTACAGGGCCTGGGGCTCGTGGGAGGAAGGACGTCTTCCCAAGGCCCAGCTACTGAACGAGCAGGCGATACCGGCCATCGATCGCATGTTGGCTGATGACAAGCCCTTCTTCCTATTCCTTCGCCACATGGATCCCCACGCCCCCTACCTGCCGCCCGAGCCCTATGAGCGCATGTTTTATCACGGCGACGAGTGCGATCCCAGCGACAAATCGATGGAGCCTGTGCTCGCCTTCAAGCCGTTCCGCGACTTTCTGGCCTCCTGGCTGCCGCCTGGCATCACCGATAAGGACTATGTGATTGCCCAGTATGACGGCTCGATCGCCTACATGGATGCCGCCATTCAGTCGATTTTCACCGCGCTCGAGTCCCACGGCGTCTTCGACGAGACCATCGTGGCGATAAACGGCGACCACGGCGAAACACTCTACGATCACGAATGCTGGTTCGACCACCACGGCATCTATGACAACGTGCTACACGTGCCCTTGATGCTCCGCTATCCGCCCAAGCTGCCCGCGCACACGCGCGTTGCTGGCTTCAACCAGCACAAGGACCTCGTACCCACCCTACTGGATCTGGCCGGCATCGAAGCCGGCATCGACTTCGACGGTCGTTCCCTTCTGCCAATGGTCGAGGGCCAGGTGGCTTCCCACGAGAGCCAGATCTACATCACCGAGTGCACCTGGATGCGCAAGCACGGCTGGCGCACGCCCCAATGGAAACTGATGCTGGCGCTGGAGCCCGATTTTCATTTCAAGCCGCCGGTGGAACTCTACAACATGGTCGAAGACCCCGAGGAAAACTGCAATCTCGCCGATGAGTTGCCCGGCGTGGTCGAGGCGCTGACCGCCCGTCTGAACGCCTGGGAGAGCAAGCGTGAGGCCGAAACCGGGCTTCTGAACCCGATCCACCACCAGGGCGACTGGCACGGCATCAAAGGCGTCGGCCCGTTCACCAGCTCGCAGCAGGCCTACGATTCCCTGCACATCGGCGACGCCAGCGCCGCCCGGCGGCTTCAAGCCAAATCTCGCGAAGTCGAAGAGAAAAAATAGGGGTAAGGTACCCGCGATGGCTTCGTCCGCGAAACCAAACATCGTAGTTCTCGGAATCGACTCGCTGCGGGCCGACCACTTGAGCTGCTACGGCTACGACCGGCTTACAAGCCCGCACCTGGACCGCTTCGCCTCGCAGGGCGTCCTCTTCGAGAACACATTCAGCCCCCATATCCCTACCACCAGCGCCTACTGCATGATGCTGACCGGCATGGACATCTTCACCACGCAATTGGTGGCGCATCGCCCCAAAGGCCCGCTTCGGCCGGAGGTGAAGACACTGCCCGAAATCCTGCGGGAGCACGGCTATAACACAGTCTCGGTCGGTTTTTCAGGCAGAGCCAGCAGCCGCGGCTTCGACGAATATCTGAACTTCACGCAAATGGGCAGTTGGTCGCAGGGCCGTGTGCCCAAAGCCCAGCGGCTGAACGAGTTGGCACTGCCCGCGCTCGACAAACTTGTGGCCGCCGACAGACCGTTCTTTCTTTTCCTGCGCCACATGGATCCCCATTCGCCCTATCTGCCGCCGCAGCCCTTCGAGCGCATCTTCTACCACGGAGATGAGTGCGACGCCGCCAACCGGTCGATGGACCCGGTCCTGGCGTTTGAGCCATTCAAGCATACGCTCATCGACATGTTGCCGCCGGGCATCACCGACCGAAAATATGTGAACGCACAGTATGACGGCTCCATCGCCTCCATGGACGCGTCCATCCAGGCGATCTTTACCGCGCTCGAAGCGCACGGGCTCTTCGACGAGACCATTGTGGCAATCAACGGCGACCACGGCGAGGAGCTCGACGAACACGGATACTGGTACGATCACCACGGACTCTATGACAACATACTCCACGTGCCTTTGATGATGCGCTATCCGCCCAAGCTGCCGTCTGGTAACCGCGTGGCCGGCTACAACCAGCACAAAGACCTGGTCCCAACGATTCTTGAACTCGCGGAAATCGACGCCGGCATCGACTTCGACGGTCGCTCCTTGCTGCCAATGATCGAGGGCGAGGTGCCTTCGCATGCGAGCGAATTCTACATCACTGAGTGCGCCTGGATGCGCAAACACGGCTGGCGCACACCCCAGTGGAAACTGATCCGCGCGCTCGAACCGGACTTTCACTTCATGCCGCCGGTCGAGCTTTTCAACTTAATCGAAGATCCTGAGGAGAGCTGCAATTTGGCCGAAGAACTGCCCGAAGTGGTGGCAACCCTCACCGCACGCCTGGACGCATGGGTGAGCAAGCGGGAGGCCGAGGCCGGGCTGCCCAATCCCATCCATCACCAGCCCGGATGGCACGCCATCGAAGGTATCGACTATTTCAACAGTTCGCAGCAGGCCTATGAAAACCTGCGAATTGGCCGCCCCAGTCAGGAAGCGCTGCAGCGAGAGCGTAGGCAAAAGAGTCTTGAAGGAAACAAAGCATAAGCCCAGACGATTCGGGACCGTGGCAGCTGCATTCCGACTGGCTGGCCCGCCCGATCGCCTCACATTGGAGCGAGTTTCATGAAACTTGGCGCAAATTCAGTCCTGTTCGGCGGTTACGACATGGAGACCGCCTTCCGCTGCATCGCCTTGGCCGGCTACGACGGCATCGAGGTTGCCGCTATCGACAGCATGTGCGAGCATCTCGTGCTGGATCGCTGGCAAGAACTGGCGCCGGAGGTCAGACAGCTGGCTAAGACCTACGAGCTGGAACTGCTGGCCATGGAACAGCCTAGTCGCGATCGCGACGTCATGGAGAAGGCGATGCAGGCGGCAGTGGAGTGTGGCATCCCTATTGTCAACTGCGGGCCTGGCGGTGAGAGCGGCAACGAGGAAAGTCTGGTGCAGACCATCGACGAGTTGGGCGCGCTCTCGCTTAGGGCCGAAAAGTACGGCGTAACGCTTTGCGTGAAGGCCCACGTCGGCGCAAGTATCTTCGACACGCCAACGACTCTGCGCGCGATGGAAGCGATCAGTTCACCCAATTTCGGCATCGACATGGACCCGTCGCACATTCACCGCGCCGACGAAAATCCCGTTGAAGCGATCGCCGCCGTGATCAGCCGCGTCAAGCATGTCCACATTCGCGACTGCAAGGGGCGCCAGCACGGGCCCGGCAAGCCGGAGCTACAGGCCAACGGGCGCGGCGATATCGATCTGGTAGGCTACGTCAGCGTCCTGCACGAGAACGGCTACGACGGCCCTCTGAATCTGGAGGTGATCGGCGCCCGCAAGTACAGCCTTGAGCAGTGCTGCACCATCGCCGCCGAGAGCCGCGGCCACATGCAGGCATGTCTGCAAGCATGCGGCGCACGCTAAGATGCCCCGACAGTTTCCTTATCCGCCACCCGACAGTTTCCTTATCCGCCACAAGAGGCGGTTGGTTTGTCATTCTCAATTGTCACACCTTTGATGAGGAGAGGAACATGCTCACTTCAACCCAGATTGAACAATTTAAAGCCGACGGATTCCTGAATGGCGGTCAGGTGCTCAGCGACGAGGAGGTAGAGACGCTGCGCGCCGAGGTGATGCGTGTCATCGACGAGCGGGAGCGCGACAACATTCCCCAGCCCGTTCATGTGCGCAATATGAGTCGCGACGACAGCAGGGCGGTTTGGCAGATCGTCAATATCTGGGAGGCGAGCAAGCCATTCCGGGAGCTCATAAGCCGGAAGGACATCACAACCGGCATTGCGCAACTGACCGGCGCCAGCGAGCTTCGCATATGGCACGATCAGATCCAGTACAAGCCGGCCCAGACCGGAGGCACGACCCATTGGCACCAGGACGCGCCCTTGTGGCCGATCATCAGGCCGATGACCGAGGTGACTGCCTGGGTAGCGCTGGACGATGCCGACCAGATGAACGGCTGCATGTCGATGGTGCGAGGCTCGCACCAGTGGGGCAACAACATCGAATATCTCAAACAGCTGGAAGAGATCCAGGCGATGCCGACGGAGTTCCAGGGACGGCCGTTGCAAGTGGCGAGTTGCCCTGTCAAGAAGGGCGAGGTCCACTTCCATCACTCCCTCACCTGGCACGGTTCGCACGACAACAAAAGTGACCGTCCCCGCCGGGCCATTGCGCTGCACTACATGACGAACGAGACCTTTTTCGTCGCCAGCGGCGAGCACGTGATGAAAGCGTTCGTAGAGGTGGAGGACGGAAAGCAGATGCGGGGCCAGCATTTTCCGCAGGTGTATCCGAATAGCTGAGTATCCTGGTCACTCACGGTTTTGCCGGTGCGAAGTCACCGCCGGCGAGCGCGCCTTCCGGCTGGCGGATAGTCGGCAGCAGTGCCGCTCGTACCCTAATTGAAGCGGAGTAAGACTACATGATTCGCATCGGCATCGTCGGCTGTGGCCGCATCCTAAACGCCCATTTGCACGGCTACCGGCTCCTGCGCGAGGCCGGTTTCGACGACTTTCGCATCACCGCGCTGTGCGCCCGCAACCGCGACGACGCCTTGATGTTCCGCAAGCGGGGCGAAGGGCCGCCGCCGCGCGCGGCTGTGCTGGCGCCGGAGACGGGCGACCCCCTGGCCGCGCCCCACATCTACCTGGACGAATTCCAGCCGGACACCGACGTTGCCGTATTCACCGACTACCGCGAGATGATCGCCGCCGGCGTAGTCGATGCGGTCAACGACTTTACGACCTTGTCGATGCACCACCAGATCGGCGCAGCTGCCCTTGACGCCGGCCTCCACCTGCTCGTACAGAAGCCGCTGGCCATCTCGGTTGCCGCGGCCCGCCTTCTGGTAGACAAGGCGAAGGCCGAGGAACTGACGCTAGGCCTCTTCGAAAACGTGCGCCAGTCCGCCGGCACGCGGGCTGCAGCCTGGGCCATCCGCAGCGGACTGATAGGCGACCTGCAACTGGCGCTTTTCGGTGGCATAGGCGGGCTATGGTCGCCGCACAAGATCGTGGGCGAAACGCCTTGGCGTCATCGCAAGCTGGAAGGCGGCGGCGGCGGGGCCATCGACATCGGCGTCCATGTCATGCACATGGTCCGCTACGTCTGCGGCGAAGTGGCGGCAGTCAGCGGAACAGTGCGCACCTTCGAGCCGCTGCGCTACCTGCGCGGCGATCCCGCCGGCCCGGCAATCGAGGCCAACGTAGACGACACCTATCTCGCAACCGTCACCTGCGAGGGCGGCGCGCTGGCGCAATTGATGTGGTCCTGGGCCGGACACGGTGAGGAGACTCCAATCCCCGGCGCGCCTGTTTATTACGGCAGCCAAGGGTGCATCAGAGGTGGCGAATTAGTCACAGACGACGGCGCCCGCCGCAGTCTCCTGGACACGTTCTGGGCAGAAGCTGACTCTGCAGTCCAAGACGAGCAGTTTCCGCTGGTAGGACCCGCCCAAACCCGTCTGACCGACCCGTTTGCAATCCAACAGTATGATTGGCTGCAGGCCATTGCCCGCGGCGGTCAGCCCGAGACCGACGGCAAAGAGGGAATGAGGGACCTGGCGGCGGCTCTCGGCATGATAGAGTCATCGCTGCTAGGTCGAACCGTCACGATGGCCGAGCTTCTCTCAGGCGAAGTATGCGGCTACCAGCAGGAGATTGATGACCATTTCGGTCTAGCTTAGGCGGCGAGGTCCAGGTAAGTGAAGATCAGCACGCGCTATGTGAAGATTGTGGAATGGTCTGACGAAGATCAGTGCTATGTTGGAAGTTGTCCCGGGCTCTTCTATGGCGGTTGTCACGGTGATGACGAAGAGAAGGTGTTCATAGAACTGTGTCGCATTGTGGATGATATTATTGAGACCTACATAAAGGACGGGACGCCCCTGCCTTCACCGACGGCCGGCAAAGATTATGCCAACAAGATGTTAGGAATCGTCTGAATGTCGGAACATGCAGAGCATTTTGCCTCAGTCCATAATTCAAGAAACGCCAGGAACAGCACTTTTCATTCCTGGAGGCCGAATCAGGGAGAGATCTAGATGAGACGAGTCGGGATCGTCGGAGCAGGCGGAATATCCAGAACGCACGCCGACCGCTGGAGCCGGATGCCGGGTATCGAACTGGCTGGATTCTACGATATCGTAGAGGATGCCGCCCAGCGCGCCGTCGAACGCTCCGGCGGCCAGGTCTTCAGCAGCATGCACGATCTTTTCGATGCGGTCGACTACGTGGACGTATGCACGCCGGGCACGGCCCACGTCGAGCCCGTGATCGCCGCGCTGGAGGCCGGGCTGCCGACAGTCTGCGAAAAGCCCCTTGCAAACAGCGTTGCCGATTGCGAGCGAATCGTCGACGCCGCCGAGCGCACCGGTACCCCCCTGTTTGTGGCCATGGTCGTGCGCTTCTTCCCTCAGTTCGCCAAAGCCAAGCAGGTGCTGGACAGCGGCGCCATCGGCGCGCCTGGCGTGATCCGCACCGTGCGCAGCGGCAGCTATCCCGATTCCGGAACCGGCTGGCGCAAAGGTCTGGCCATAACCAGCTACTACGCCGACTTTGCGCAGAGCGGGGGCGTACTGCTGGATCTCTGCATCCACGACATCGACTACCAGCGCTGGTGTTTCGGTGAGATAGAACGGGTCTTTGCAAGGGGATTGATGTTTGCGGGTAAGGAACCAAAGGATCACGCACTGCTGACAGTGCGCTTCGCCAATGGCGCGGTCGGCCATATCGAAGGCAGTTGGTCCTACCCCCGCGGCCGCTCCTCCACCCGCATCGAGATTGCGGGCACCGGAGGCATTCTCGAGTGGGATTCGCGGGGGCAGCCGCCCGTGGAAGTTGCCCTCGCGCAGGACGATGGTACTCTCGCTTCGTCCGGTAGTTCACCCACCGCCCCCAAAGACGATCCGTATTATGCAGAGCTGGCACACTTTGTCAGTTGCACGGAGGCGAAAAAGCCCTTCCTGGTCACCCCATACGACGGGATGATGGCGGTGAAAATCTCACGGGCCGCGATCGAGAGCCTGGAGACGGGGAAGCCGGTCACAATTAGCTGAGCCCTCGTAATTCGTTTTTTGGTCTTGCGCAAGTTTGCAGACAACGCGGGAAACCTAAGAAACATTTTGAATGGTTAACCAATCGAAGGACAACATGAAGAAGGATAAGCCGGTGACTCGCGAACTCGAATCTTTGACAGAAGTCCGTCTTGGCATGTTCAGCTTTGCCCACATGCACGCTGTTAGCTATATCCACTTCCTTGCTCAGATGGAGGGCGTAACGATTGCGGGTATCTACGACGATGACCGTGATCGGGGTGGCCGCCTTGCTGCCCAGTACGGTGTGCCCTATTACAAACGAGCGGAGGGCCTGTTGGGCCAAGAGTTGGACGGAGCGATCATCTGTTCGGAGAATGCGTTCCATGCGCCCCTCGTACTTCAGGCTGCCGGCCGCGTCAGGGGCATCCTGTGCGAGAAACCAATCGCCACTACCGCCAGTGACGGCCAAACGATGATCGACCGCTGCCGCGAGACAAGCACGAAACTACAGATCGCATTTCCGATGCGCTTCTCCCCGCCGGTAATGGAGCTGAAACAGCAGCTCGACACGGGCGTGCTGGGCGACATTTACAGCGTAAAGAGCACCAATCACGGTTCGATGCCCGGCCGCTGGTTTGCAGATCCCAAACTGGCGGGCGGCGGCGCGGTGCTCGATCACACCGTGCATGTGATCGATCTGCTGCGCTGGTTTTGGGACACGGAAGTGGAGGAGGTCTACGCCGAAGTCGGCCATGATCTTTTGCATCCCGGCTTGGGCATTGACGATGTGGGGCTGCTGAGTTTTCGGCTTGCAAACGGCGTCTTTGGCACATTGGACACAAGTTGGTCGCGGTCGCCGAGCTACCCTACGTGGGGTGACGTGAAACTGGATGTTCTCGGCGAGCAGGGGCTGATCTGCGTCGACGCTTTCGAGCAGAATCTTCAGGTCAGTTCGGAGGAAGCGGGCAAGACCTCGGCAGTCAATTGGGGCAGCAGCGGCGACGAGGGGTTGGTGGCTGATTTCGTGGAAATGATCCGCGAGAACCGTGAGGCATCCGTAAGCGGTGAGGACGGTCAACGGGCGCTGGAAGTTGCGCTGGCAGCCTACGAGTCGGCGCGGCGGGCGGAGCCGGTGACGTTGCCAATTTGAGGGCAATGACCATAGGATTCTCTCCAGCACTGGCAAAAGGCAATCCAAATGCTATCGCTCTTCCGAGAGCCAGCCTGCTGATTTTCCCGAAAGATCCTCTTCCCGACCCGCAGGCAAAAATTCTCACCGCTTCCTTCATTGACCGCAGGATGATTTCTCCCACCCACTTGAGATAGGCTCGCCATGAATCCGAATGCTGTAGCACGGGCACGCGCCATTCTTCAAGATAGCCCACTTTTTTTCGACACCGAAACGACGGGACTAAACAGCTCGGCCGAAATTGTTGAGGTTGGCATTGTCGACGCGGAGGGAAATACTGTTCTGGAGAGTCTCGTCCGCCCTTGCCGACGGATTCCGTCAGACGCCGTCGCCGTCCATGGCATTTCCAATCAAATGGTAAGGGAAGCGCCCACATGGGCGGAACTCTGGCCGGAAGTCAGCGAATTGTTCAGAGGTAGGCGCGTCGGTATCTTCAACGCCGACTTTGACCTGCGGATGATGCGGCAGTCGCATCAACAACATGGCTTGTCGTGGGAAGATATGGGAGGGAACGCCTTCTGTGTGATGAAGATGTATGCTCGGTACTATGGCGACAAGCGAGGTATAGAGGACGCCAAGTGGCAAAGTCTGCAAAAGGCGGGCCGGCAGTGCGGCATCGCTCTGCCAAACACGCACCGAGCGGTGGGCGATGCCCGCCTGACCTGCGCGGTATTTCGGCACATGGCGGGGATTAAGGAACCCCTCTAGATCCGAGAGTTGCAGTCGAACCAGGCATATATGGTCCAAGCACTGAAGAGATTTCTGATAGGAAAAACGCCCATACCTGAAGAAGAGATGGACTGGTCCGGAGGCGGGATTGAGTTGGTTCAGACTCGCTATACATATGAGCTGGAAGAAGCCTCTACTCCGTCAGCAGACCTGATAACCTCTGTTAGGGCGCTCCTGACGCGCGGCCAGGAAATAATGGTAATGCGGGATCCGGGCGGCGAGCATATCGTGCCCGGCGGACGTATCGACGACGGCGAAGGGCTTCTGGAGGCCCTGAGGCGCGAACTCCTGGAGGAAACCGGCTGGACTGTCCGAGGTGAACCCGCCCCTATCGGCCTGTTCCACTACCATATCCACTCACCCAAGCCAGCGGGCTACCGCTACCCCTACCCGGACTTTTTACAACTATTAGTAACTACTAAGCCTGATTTGTAGAAGGGATGAAGGGTTGGTCAAGGAATGCGTTGTAGATGGCATCAATGGCATTGAGGCCGTGTTTGCGAGCGGTTGAGATATAGGAACGGATGGCGCAGAAGGTATCGGCGCCCTCTAGTGTGCGGAAGGCGCCAGAGACTTTCTGTTGCACCTTGATCATGCGCACATCGCGCTCGGCCTGGTTGTTGTCAAAGGGGATGCGGAAGTCATACATAAAGGCCAAGACGCCAGATTTATGTTTGAGCAGGCGGTCGAGCAAGTTTTTTGGAGGCGATTGTTTGGGGCGGCCGCGCGGTCTGGGGTGGGTCTGTGCGGGGGGCGGGTTGGCCGCGAGTCCTTGGGCAATGAGCGCATCGTACGCGGCCGCGTAGTCGGTCAAGCGCTCTGGGGGCAAGGCAGTGTACGCTTCCGCGGTCGATGCGACTGCGGCCTTGATGGTGTGCAACAAGCGGGCCATCTCTTCAGCCCATGCTTGGTCGTATTGCTCGTGAATAAAGCGCAGTTCGCGCAGATGATGGACGTTGCAGAATGCGTGCTGGCAGTCGGGAAACTGGAGGTAGGAGGCCCAGTGGTCATGGACCGCGACACCTGGATAGCTGGACAAGATGCCGCCGGCTCGCATGCCGACATGCCCCCGTCTGTCATGGACATGGTAGTGGGTCAGCATGGCTGTGCTGGCCACGTGCAGCCACTGCAACCGGCCCTCGACACGCAAGCCGCTCTCATCGAAATGGACAACAGGGGCGGCGAGGAGTTGTTGTTGGATGTGCGCCCGACTCGCTTGGGTGCGGGTGACCAGTTGGCGGTTGTCGGCGATGAGGACCGCCTCCGAGGGCGCGTGTCCGTAGAAATCGGTCAGCAACTCGGTCGTGCGCGCCAGCGGTATCAACTGATAGTTGTGCAGATAGCAGGCTTGCGCTTTCAGACGCGGACCATATTGGGTCGGTTGGCTCACGCCGGCCGGAAAGGCAGCCTGCACGCGCACGCCACAGCCAGGACACTGCTTGACCTCTGCCTGATGCTCGGTCACTTCGATGCCCAGCGGCGGAATATCGAACACCTGCCGTTTCACCTGGCCCACGGCAGCCACCGCCTTCAACTCTGTTTGGCAGTGCGGGCAACCCGGCAGCGCATGGCGGATGACATGCTGCGGTTCTTCCACTTGCGTCAAAGTCTGGCCTTTGTGACCAGGTTGCCCCCCGCGCGGACGCTTGCCAGACTGACGCAGACTCTGGCTTCTGCGCTTCTTCAGACCGTCGCTGCTCGGCGGCTTGCCGCTGTTGCGACTGTCTTTCGCCAATTGATCCTGCAATGCCTGGATCAACACCTGATGCGCTGCCAATTGCTCCTGCAAAACCAGGATCAACTCGATCAGGCTCTCTTGGTCTAATCGCTTCAGTTGCTCACGATCGGCTGCCACGTAGTCGCTCATAATATACATTCTAACGCATCTACCATTGGATTCACATTAGCTTACCGTTTGCTTTCCGTCTGATCCCTGGCCTGTTATCCTATGGCTTAGTAGTTACAACTATTATACAAAGCAGAGGCGGACAGACATTTCCCAGATGCGATGGAAGTCGACGGCTTCGAATTGGGCTCGGAGTTTCGTCCTCTCAAGGTGGTTCAGCAGTTGACACTCTCGATTGGGGAGATTGCACTGTTGCAGTCAAGCAGGATTAGCTGAGAAAAATGTTTGTACATTGTAAGCAGAACTTCTCCTCGAATCACTCCTCTCGCACACCTATCTCGACTGCAAGGACTTGCGCTTCGCCGCCGCGGATAATCCGCAGAGACACTTCTTTGCCGACTCTATCGCTCTGTAACAAGATGGCCAGATCGTCAGGGCTTTGCACCGCCTCGCCGTCCAGAGTGACAAGAATGTCGCCTAACATCAGACCTCCACTCTCTGCGGGACCGTCGGCCACCACCGAGTTGAGCATCACCCCAGTCTCTTGTACCAATTCTGTACTCAGTTCAACTGGCAACTGAACTGTCTGAACGCCGACGCCCAGATAGCCTCTGCGTATGGTGCCATGCTTCAGCAGGGATTCTACCGCCGGTGCGACAGTAGCATGAGTCAGTGCAATGCCTCCCTCCCGACTCAGGGCAGATGTCGCCAAGCCAACAACGCGTCCATCGCCGCCAACGATCGGGCCGCCTGAAAATCCGGGATACATGACAAGATCGGGTCGCACGTAATGGCTGATAGTACCGCCGCCATGAACGCGCCACTCCCCGCCGACTGCACTGAGAATTCCCAGAGAGGCTTGGACCCTGCGGCCTGGCCGACCAAGGGCCAACAACAGGGCGCCTACACTCAGCTCCTCTTCGGGCATCCACTCGACGGCTGTCAGTCCTTTGCTTTCGACTCGCAACGCTGCCAGATCTATGCCGGGATCCCGTCCGACAAGGGTCGCTTCCACTTGGCTGCCGTCGGGCAGAACGACGCGAATGCTGTCCCTTCTTACCACATGATTAGCAGTAACGATGACCCCGTCGGCTGACCAGACGATACCACTGGCCGGGTAACGCCGGCGGGCGTCGACCTGCACGACACTCTGCTCGGCTGAACTTACGACAGCAACCATTCCATCGCTGACCGCTTTGAACTGAGTTGACATTAGTTGGCTCCTTTGAGAAAGGTCTGTTTTGCGTTCCTGCGCATACCAGTGTTTGATGTCGCTGCATTCTCAAGAATAGTACAGATCATTTTTCGTCACATCTGCAGATCGGACTGGGGCATCCCGTCAGATCGGGTAGGTGAGAAAGGCATCTTGCCGCTCGCTCCTGTTTGGCATCAAAGCAGCACTGCGAAGTTTGCTCGCTGGCGTCAGAGCGTGAGAAGCCCCAGCCGGGTGGCCTGGACAACAGCTTCTGTACGGCTGCCGACGCCCAATTTGCCCAGGACAGCTTGTACGTGAAATTTGGCTGTGTTTTCGCTGATGCCAAGTCGCACGCCAATGGCTCGATTTGTTAGTCCTTCGGCAAGAAGGAACAGAACATCCTGCTCCCTGGGGGTGAGCGGATCGGGAAAGGGAAGAACAGGCGCGGGGGATGGCATTCGCTGCGGGCTGGTCAGTGCCGGGTCTTCCACAAACAGACCTGCTGCAGCCGCGTCAAGGGCGGCGCGTAACTGACGTGCATTTGTACTGCGTTGGAGGATCCCTGCCACACCGATCTGACGGACGGCGCCAGCGGCCTCGTTGTCAGGCAGTATTGCGATGACCGGCAGACCGTCCTCGATCAGATCAGTTAACGTCTCCCAGACCTGGCCGGAACCGGCGGTCGCAGAATCCCAGCCCGCGTCCCAGAGCAGGACGCTCGCGCCGGCAACCTTGTCTTGGGTCAACTCGGCCACAGTCTCTACGGGGACAACAGCTAAGGCCGGTTCTTGCGCGAGGATAGCTGCAAGCCCGTGCAAACTCAGCGAATCATCGGCGAAGATCATAACAGTTAGTGGGTCCTCAATGTACTCTCCCATAGACTGTATCTAACCCTATAGCGTCTGACCCTTCCGTGAGATTGATAGCATTGTCCGGATGGTTCTTGCAGGTGGAAACCTCGCTGGTTGCGTGTTCCAGACGCTAGCATGGGTTACTGCAGAAGCGCATTAGAGGTCCGGGGCCGCAAGAGGACAAGAGAGGGAAACTGTGGCAGCCATTCTTGCGGAGGAGGTGTTCTATCTTGTGCGGCTGTGGTCCGTCGTCTAAGTGAGCTGGTGCAACTCGGACAACAGGCGGTCAGTTTGCTCCGGCCGGCCGACGGAGATGCGGATGCAGTTGTCCAGGCCCGGTTTCTGGTAGTAGCGCACGAGGATGCCTTTACTTTCGAGTGCAAGTTTGAGGGCGGCGGCGTCCCCGCTCTCGGCACTGCGAAAGCCTTCGACCCGGCAGAGGACGAAATTGGCGCCGGACGGGTAGGGCGCGAGGTATGGTACTTCCTGCAATGCGTTGAAGAGGCGGTCGCGTTCTGCACAAATTTTCTCTACAATCGAGTGCATTTCTTCTGCATAGCGTAGACTTGCCAGACCGGCCACGGTGGCAGCGACGTTAACATTGTAGGGCTGTTTAAACTTCCAAAGAATTGGCATCATCCAGGCGGGGAAGATACCATAACCCAAGCGAAGCCCGGCGATTCCAGCGGACTTGGAAAAAGTACGAATTATGACAAGATTGTCGTGCTCCAGGACCCAGGGCGTGCGGCTTGTCTCGACCGCGAATTCGACGTAGGCCTCATCCAGAACCACGATCAAAGGCAGCTTCAGCAATCGCAGCAGGTCTTTGTCCGGCAGCCAGTTACCAGAAGGGTTGTTGGGCGAAGTGAGAAAGAGCAGCTTTGGAGAGATCGATTCCCTCTTCAGCACGTCAGAATTGAAGAGTTCAAAGATGCCTTCGACATCAATATGGTAATCATCTCTTCTCCAAACTTCCAGAACTTCGGCGCCGACCAACTTGGCGTCGAAGCTGTACATGCCGAAGGTGGGGGGCGTATTGATGATAGCGTCGCCAGGCCCAAGAAACAGGCGGCACAGATAGTCGAGAAGCTCGTCCGTGCCGTGGCTGGGCAGGATCTGTTCGACAGGCACTACCGCGGGGGAAGTGTTGGCGCTGCCGCTGTCCTGGAGCGATTCAGACTGCCGCTGCTCACGTTCCAAGTGGGCAGAAAGGGCCTGGCGTAGTTCAGTCTGCTGCGGGTCCGGGTAGATGTGATAATAGGCGTATTCAGCCAACGCTTCCGCAACGGCAGGGTGCGGCCCGTACGGGTTCTCGTTGGCATCCAGTTTGACGATTTCGGAGGCCGGAATGCCAAGCCGCTGGCTCAGCACTTCAAACGGCTGGATCGGCGTATATTCTTCCAGGCTGGCCAGATGGGGGTTGAGCAGTGACTGGAACGGGGTAGCATCCATCTCTAAGGTTTGTCCTCATTGTCTGTCATCGAGTTAAGCCGCCGACTCACTGCAGCGGCATGCCCGCCCAATCCTTCGGTGCGGGCCAGCGTTTCGGCGGCCGGGCCGATAGCAGCCAAAGCTTGCTCATTGAGGCCGATCAGGCTGATCAGTTTGACGAAATCGGTCACGTTGATCGGGCTGGCGAAGCGTGCTGTGCCGCCCGTAGGCATGACATGGCTGGGGCCGGCAGTGTAGTCGCCCAGCACCTCAAAGCTTCGTTCGCCGAGAAAGATCCCGCCGGCGTTCTGCACTTGGTCGATCCAACGCCACGGGTTTTCGACGAGGAGGCAGAGGTGCTCAGGCGCGTATTCGTTGGCCAGAGCAAAAGCGTCATTGATCGATTCTGTGACGACGATGCCGGCGCCGCGGGCAAAGGTGGCGGCGGCGATCTGCCCGCGCTCCAGCTCCTCCAGCTGGGCGTGTACCGCTGCCTGGACCTTTTGCGCCAGCGATCGGCTGGGGGTCAGCAAAATGGCGCTGGCGAGTACATCATGCTCAGCCTGGGCCAGAAGGTCGGCGGCGGCTAGATTCGGATCCGCGCCCTCGTCAGCGATAATTACGGTTTCAGTCGGACCGGGCAGGCCGTCGATTCCAACCAGGCCGAAGAGCTGCCTCTTTGCCAATGTGACGAACAGGTTGCCAGGTCCGCAGATTTTGTCAACGGCGGGAATCGTCTCGGTACCGAAGGCCATTGCAGCGATCGCCTGCGCGCCGCCGGCAATGTAGACTTCGTCCACCCTTGCAACTGTGGCGGCCGCCAGAGTTACCTTGTCCGGCAGGCCAGTATCCTGCTGGGGGGGCGTGACGACGACAAGCTCGCGCACGTTTGCCACCCGTGCCGGTATGGCGGTCATCAGCAGTGTGCTGGGTAGAGGGGCGGTGCCGCCGGGAACGTAGATGCCTACGCGCTCGATGGGTCTAACGAGTTGGCCGACCGTGCCTTCGTCGTCGTTCTGGATCCAACTCTGGTTGGGCTGGCGGCGGTGAAAGTTCTCTATTCGTTCAGATGCCAGGACCAGCGCGTCGTAAACCTCAGGGCCGACGTCGGCAGACTCGCGCAGGATGGTCTGCGGATCGACGCCGAGATCGTCCAATCTGACTCCATCTACCCTTTCCGTCCAGTTGCGCACCGCGGCATCGCCACCTGCCCGCACGTCGGCCAGAATACGGCGGACGGCTTCATCGGGGCCGATGCGTGATCCGAAAATGCCCTCAATTCTGTCCAGTATCTCATCTGGTAGGTCGAATGCGTCCCAAGGTTGGCGGCGCAGAATTGACTTACGGGCGGATTCAGGATCGAGTATCGGAAAGTCGTTTGTCATGGCATGGAAGAGAGTAATATTGCTACTTGACTATTGCGAATTGCGTTCGGTCGATGTTGGACCCCCTTATTGTCGGAGGCGCTCTGCATCCTCCATCCGGCCCAACACTACTACAATATCGTCCTCTTTGATGAGGAAACTGGCGCTAGGACTGACTACCAGGTCGTCGCCCCTGCGCACGGCGATCACGGTCAGCCCATAGCGTTGCCGCAGACTCAGTTCCGACAGGGAATGGTCCCAGGTGCTGGGCGGGGCCAAAAGTTCGACGACACCTATATCGTTGCCGACCTCCAGATAGTCGATCAGGTGATCGATGGCCATTTTTCTTCCCAAACGACGACCGGCCTCATGTTCGGGCAAAATCACTTCGTCTGCCCCAACTTTCAGCAGGATTTCCCTCTGCGTAATCGTGAGCGCTTTTGCGATCACTCGCTCTACGCCCAGTTGCCTCAGGAGAACTGTCGCCAGCAGATTGTTCTCAAAGTCGGTGCCGATGCAGACAAGCCCGGTGTCGAAGGTTTCGACGCCTGCCTGCCGCAGGGCGTCAATGTTGGTTGCATCCAACTGGACTACGTGAGGAAGCTCGCCGCTGAGCGCTTGCACGCGGTCGTGGTTCGAGTCGATGGCCAGAACAGTGCGACCATGCTCGACTAGCGTAGTTGCGACTGCAGTGCCAAAGCGTCCAAGCCCAATTACGACATATTCCGATTCACGGTTCCTTCGTCTGAACGGTGATGAATGGACGTTAGCTTCTTCGCTTGGCGTCGCTGCGGTGTCGTGGGCGGGGGAGGCTGTCTGCGCGGCCAAGGGAGAGGCGCGTCGGAATAGCCGGCCAAGCCAATGCCGAAGCAACATCATACGCTCCCATGGGAAACGGGAGGTGGTCTGTTCCGATGGGAACAAAGGTCGGGCCGGCCCCCCGTCATTCGACTTATTTGCAGCCATCTTTGCAACCATGGCCACCCGCCCTCCAATACGGTGTAGGGCTGTCGCGCCCGTACAGTAAGCGTGCCATTCTGACCGCATTATAGCATAGCCGGAGGGTCTAAACCTTTTCAAACAGTGCTTCTCGTGATACCATGCGCCAGAGTTCGCAATTGTACGATAGAGGCGGTTTCAACTTTGAGTAGGAAGGGCATGCGTCGAAATGTCTGAAAGTTCGCGGCAATTGGTTCAAGTTTCGCTGCTCCCACGTTTCTTTACAGAAAAGGAGCGCCTGTTCATCGAGAGTGGCGCCTTCAAGGCTTCACTTTTTCTCTATGACAGCGGTGTCGCGGCCGTCCAACTGGAAAACGGCGTGAGTGAGCTTGTCATGCTGCCTTTCCAGGGACAGCAGATCTGGTCGGCAACCTTTGGCGGCAGGAACGTCACCATGAAGTCGATGTTCAGCCAGCCACTGCCAACCACCGACTACGTGCAGACGTACGGCGGTTTCCTTCTCCATTGCGGTTTCACGGCTATGGGCGTGCCAACGGAAGAGGATGGCCACCCACTTCATGGAGAGTTGCCAAATGCTCGGTTCCAGCAGGCGTGGCTAGTGCTTGGGGAAGACGAAGGCGGCGCTTATATCGGCTTGGGAGGGCAATACCAACACACGGTTGCCTTTATGTATAACTACACGGCGACGCCGTTAGTGAAACTCTACGCCGGCGCGAAGGAAGCGCACGTGTCGCTTTGCTGTCGCAACTGCAAGAATACGCCGATGGAGTATATGTACCTGGCCCACGCAAATTACCGACCGGTTGATGGCGGCCGCATCGTCTACAGTGCAAAGGTATCGCCCCAGACGGTACGCGTCCGCCGCAGCATACCCAGCCATGTCAGCCCCGGTCCCGAATATCGGGATTTCCTCAACCGCCTGGGCCAACGACCGGAGGAACATCATATCCTGGACGCCAGCTTGTCGTTTGACCCCGAGCTCGTTTTCGGAATCGATTACGACGCGGACGCTGAGGGCTGGGCCCATACTTTACACGTGCATCCAAACGGCGTTGCTGACTATGTCCGCCACCGACCACAGCAGTTGCCGGTTGGAGTGCGTTGGATCAGTCGCACGCCGGACCAGGATGCTTTGGGATTGGTCTTGCCTGCCACTGCGGAACCCGAGGGCAAAGCGGCCGAAAAAGCCAAAGGTTATGTGAAAGAGTTGGAGGGGGGCGGGACCTGGCGATGCGACTATGTGTTGGGGACACTTGAAGCACATGAAGTTGGCGGTGTTAGAGCGTTAATCGAGATGGTGACTTCTCCCCACTCCGTGGCTCAGGATGTAAGCCGGTCTAGGCCTGCTCAGGGGTCAGAGACTGGCCGACTTCTCGATACTGACCCTTACATGAATGTTGAGACTCATTCATTTAGAAGCGGTATCTCAGAAGAAGAAAGGCCGACTCTATCGTTTGGAGACTTAGTAGTTGATCAAAGAAGGCGGGAAGTGCGTCTCGGCCAAAATGCTTTGGATATGACATTAAGAGAGTTTGACCTCTTGGTTTTTCTGGCTCGCAATCAAGGCAGAGCATTGAATCGTAAAACGATCTTGGAAAAAGTCTGGGGCCAGGAATTCGATGGTGACGGCCGGACCTTAGACGTTCACATTCGCCGATTGCGTGAAAAAGTGGAAGACGACCCAGCAAACCCTGAGCGTGTTCGTACAATTTGGGGGATCGGGTACCGTTTTGATGGGTAGAGACACAGAGATGGCTGCTTTCTCATTGGGTCATTGAAATGTCTTGAACACTGATTCTTGTGAATCGTCTCTGTCTTGCTTACAGAAAGCATTCGCCCTTAGAGTAGAGACTTGCGATGCTAGGTAGAAGGCCAACTTAGGCTTGTTTTGAGTTGTACGGCACGTGGTGCAATAAGACTGGTTGATGTTAGAGGATTCAAGAGATGCTGGTAATCAAGGTAGGCGGCGGCAAGGAATTGAATATTGACGCCATCGTTTCCGATATTGTCGCGCTGCGTCAAACCGGACGGGAGTTGATCCTGGTCCACGGAGGCGCGGAGACGACCAACGACGTGGCAGAGGCACTGGGTCATCCGCCCCAGTTCATTACCAGCGAGAGCGGATACGAGAGCCGGCGCACTGACAGGCGCACGTTGGAAATATTCGAGATGGTCTACTGTGGCCAGCTCAACAAGATGTGGGTGGAGAAGCTGCAGCGAGCCGGGGTGAATGCGGTTGGGCTGAGCGGCCTGGACGGTCGAATCTTCGAAGGCAAGCGCAAGGACAAGCTGCGCGTCCGAGTCAACGGACGGCGGCTGGTGCTGAGAGATGATTGGACCGGTACGGTCGAGCAGGTCAACGTGGATCTTCTACGACTGCTGCTGGGAGCCGGCTATCTGCCGGTACTTACGCCTCCCGGCGCATCCGTCAGCGGCGAGGCGATCAACGTCGACGGTGACCGTGCCGCGGCGATGGTTGCCGCTGCATTCGGGTCCGAAGCGCTTGTGATCCTCTCAAACGTGCCTGGGTTGCTGCGGGAGTTTCCAGACGAGTCCAGCCTCATTCGTGAGATACCACGCGCCCAAGCCGA
This sequence comes from Caldilineaceae bacterium, assembly GCA_965221345.1. Taxonomy (GTDB): domain Bacteria; phylum Chloroflexota; class Anaerolineae; order Caldilineales; family Caldilineaceae; genus Bin5. The sequence goes on along the minus strand of CBDCSD010000001.1, from coordinate 1,728,593 downwards.
CAGCTTCATGCAGTTTGCGGCAGGGCGAATGAAGAAGAAAGTAATGGGGGCGGCCGAAGCTGTCGCGGCCGGCGTACAGCAGGTGATCTTTGCCGACGGGCGCGTGGAGGAGCCGATACTCCGGGCGCTGGACGGGCATGGAACGCAAATTTCGTGAGCCATGTGTATCGCGTATTGCGTAGTCAGAAAGAAGTGGTAGGAGTGTTGCGACAGTCCCGGGGCAATGTATTGCAGCGGTTCGGGAAGAGTCGACAATCGATACCGAAAAAAAGAGCAAGCGATCAACACTGAATTCAAATTGGACCGACCTACAGATGAATTCTGAACTGAACTTACCCGATTCGCAATTCGCAGTACGCAATACCGCCACCTATGAGTCGGGGGTTGTGCCTCGGCGCGGTGAAACGGTCATGGTGGCTGGCGAGGGCTGCTGGATGATCGATAGCAAAGGCCAGCGCTATCTTGACATGACATCGTCGCAAGGCGTGGCCATGCTCGGCTACGGTCATCCTGTTTTGACGGCGGCTATTCAGGAGCAGGCAGGCCGCATGCACGCCTGCCCAAACTTTTTTCACAATGATACCCGCGCAGCTTTTCTGGAAAAGCTGATTGCGGTGACGCCTCCTCACTTGACACGCGCCTTTATAGGTAATAGCGGGTCCGAGGCGATCGACAGCGCGATCAAGTTTGCGCGGCTGGCAACGGGGCGCACGGGAATTGTAGCTGCCCGAAACAGCTTTCACGGGCGCACTGTCGGAGCGTTGTCCCTCACATGGAACCCGAGATACCGCCGCAAGTTTGAACCGTTGCTGCCTGATGTCGGCCACATACACTTTAACGACATCAAGCAACTCGAAGCTGCTGTCGACGATGGGACGGCCGCAGTGGTGTTGGAGGTCATTCAGGCCGAGGGAGGCGTGCATGTAGGCAGTGCCGAATTTCTGGCCGCGGCCCAGCGAATCTGCCGAGAGCGGGGTGCACTCTTGGTCATCGACGAGGTGCAGACCGGCTTCGGGCGCACTGGGCGTTGGTTCAGCTTCCAGCACTTCGACTTGGCGCCGGACATCATCGCGTTGGCGAAGGGGCTGGGCGGCGGCTTTCCGATGGGGGCAGTTGTATACACTGACGAGATACAGGAAAGCCTTTTCGCCGGTGCGCATGGCAGCACATTCGGGGGGAATCCGTTGGCTTGTGCGGCCGGTGTTTCTTCGCTGAGCGTCTACCAGGACGGCCTGATCGAGCAGGCGAAGCGAGCCGGCGACCGCTTGTGCGCAGCGCTGGAGGCAGCAATCGGCTCTCGCAGGGTTGTACGCGAGATCCGCGGAAAGGGGTTGCTGATTGGCATTGACCTACGCACAAAGGCCGTGCCTTTCCTGAAAACATTGATGGAGACGCACAACGTGCTAGCGCTACCGGCCGGTTCAACAGTGCTGCGGCTGCTGCCGCCGCTGATTATAAGCGATGATGAGATTGAACTGGCGGTGGAGGCTATCGCCTCGACGCTACCCACGACGGAATAGTAGCTGATGAACGTAAAACTGGTATAAACGAGAAGGCCAAGTGGGGCTGCCGAAAGAGGGAAATACCTTCCTCATATGTTTCACATATTGCTTCATATGAGACTGTTTGGGCCTTGGCTCGACCATTTGCGAACAGACTCTCCGAATGTAGGAATCGATAGCGAGATATGAAAATAATAGTCACAAGTATATTTGTAGAAGATCAGGACAAGGCCTTGAGCTTCTATACGGAGACTCTAGGTTTCTTGAAAAAGGAAGACGTTCCTGTTGGGGATTTCAAGTGGCTTACGGTTGTTTCTCCGGATGACCAAGAGGGCACGGAACTCTTACTTGAACCGAACGACAACTCAGCTGCCAAGGTGTATCAGAAAGCTATTTTTGAACAAGGAATACCTGCAACGTTATTTGGCGTTTCTGACATCCATTCAGAGTACGAACGGCTGAAGAAACTCGGTGTTCAATTCAAAATGGAACCGACTCGCGCGGGTGAAGTGATCATGGCTGTATTTGACGACACCTGCGGAAACTTAATTCAGATCGCGGAGCAATGAAAAAGAGAAGACGACAAACAAGGGCCACTTGAGTGCCAGACAGGTTCTCAACGGGATTCACAGGATATCACGTGTAGGCGCGGGTTGAACTCGCGCCGACTCAAGCAGGATCGTACAGATAGACAGGAGCCATGACATGAGCGATGCGAATCAGAACGGGGCAGAGATGTCGAACGGTGCGGGAACCAATTTGGATAGCGCCGGTGAGAAAGATGCCGTCTATGAAGTGATCGTAATTGGCAGTGGGCCGGCAGGCTGGACCGCGGGACTGTATGCGGCGCGGGCCAATCTGAATCCGTTGCTGATCACAGGAGACGACTACGGCGGCCAGGTCAGCATTACATACGAGGTCGAAAACTATCCCGGCTTTCCCGAAGGATTGAGCGGCCCCGATTTGGTGGAGAAGTTCAAAGTGCAGGCCGAACGATTCGGCTGCATTGTATCCTATGACCATGTCACGGAAATCGTGGTCGACGAGCATCCGTTTACCGTACGTACCGCCCAGAGCAAGGAATACAAGAGCAAGTCGCTCATTCTTTGCACGGGCGCGCGACCTCGATTCTTGGAGGTCCCCGGAGAGCAGGAGCATACCGGCAAGGGCGTCAGCTACTGTGCGACCTGCGACGGCTTCTTTTTCCGCGGCAAAGAGTTGGTGGTAGTGGGCGGGGGCGACAGCGCACTCGAAGAGGGTCTGTTCCTGACCAAGTTTGCCACCAATGTGAAGATCTTACACCGGCGGGACGAGTTGCGCGCCAGCAAGATTTTACAGGATCGTGCCTTTGCCAACGACAAAATTGAATTTGTCTGGAATACGGTCGTGACAACCATCAATGGGAATGAGAAGGGTGTTGTATCCGGCGTTATCACACGTGACACGTTGAATGGCGCGCAGAGCGATATGGCCACGGACGGTGTTTTCGTATACATCGGCCACATTCCCAACAACGATCTCTATCACGGAAAGCTGGACCTGGATGAGGACGGGCACTTAATCGCCGACCCGATGACGCGTACCAATATCCCCGGTGTATTCGCGGCAGGCGAAATTGCCGACAAAGTCTTCAAGCAAGTGGCGACCAGTGTTGGACAGGGCTGCGCCGCTGCGATGCAGGCGGAGAAGTTCCTGTCCTCCTTGGAAGCCGAGGGGCTGCCCGACCTGAATGAAGATCCGCGCACGTGGCCCACACCAGGCGTTCCCAAGCAGCCGGCCAACCTAGTGGCAGCCGACTGAAGCCAGCTGTTGCCGCTGCCAGGAAATCCGCAAAAACGAAGGCGGACGCTGCGATCGGATGTGTCTTTCCGAGGAGACATCGACAAAGCGAATGAGCAGATCCGCAGTGCCGCCTTCTCCAAGCTCGACACCCCAACATCAACAATCTGCAGCGCTTGCCCGAAGCGCCTCCCTTCTGTCTTTAGGCGCGGTGGCCAGCCGCGTACTCGGCCTCCTGCGGGAGATGGTAATCGCTGCCTACTTCGGCGCATCCGGTCCTGTCAGCGCGTTCATGGTTGCCAGCAGCGCGCCGAAGATGCTTTACGATTTTTTGATCGGCGGCTTGTTGAGCGCGGCGCTGGTTCCGGTTCTCAGCGACTTTGCCAGGCTCGACCGCGAGCGAACAGAAACGGAAGACGAGGCAGCTTCCCCGTCAAAAGGCAAACAGGTCGGTCCAAATCCGGAGCTGGTTCGGCTGGTCGGGGCATTGCTCAGCCTGGCCGTAGTGACACTGGCGGGGCTGGCTCTCCTGATGGTTGTCTTTGCGCCTCAGGTTGCCAGCTTGCTGGCGGGAGGCTTCGACGACTTTGATCCGACACTGCTGCCATTGACAGCCCGACTGCTGCGCCTGATGGCGCCAGTCGTCTGGTTTGTATCGATGGCCGGACTGCTGACTGCGGTTCTGTTTGCGCTCCAACGATTCAGTATGCCCGCGCTGGCCTCTGCCGTTTACAACCTGGGAATCGTAGTGGCGGCTCCACTCCTGGCCGGGCGCGTTGGCATTGCCAGTCTGGCCGTAGGTGTGTTGGCCGGAAGCATGGTACAGTTCGGGCTGATGGCGTGGGACGTGCGACGGGCGGGAGTAAAGTTTACCGTGCAATGGAGTCATCCGGCATTAGCGCGAATCGTACGGCTCTATCTGCCTGTCGCGGCCGGGCTGGTCGTAGCGCAGTTCCAGGTCGGGCTGGACCGCCGCCTTGCCAGCGGCACTGGTGTACAAAGCATCGCATGGATGAGCAAAGCTACTACTCTCCAACAATTGCCCCTGGGGATGATAAGTGTTGCCATCTCGTTGGCGGCGCTGCCCCGGCTCAGCCAGCAGTTCGCGGCGGGGGAAGAGGGCGCGTACCGCGCGACGCTGGCACGGGGGCTACGCATGGTTCTCGTGATGATCGTGCCGATTTTGATCGGCCTGGGGCTACTGGCGGAGCCGGTGGTGCGCCTTCTGTTTGAACGGGGGCAATTCACACCAGCGGACTCCGCGCAGGTGGTGATGGCCCTCCACGTTTATCTTGCCGGCGCGCTGTTTGCGGCGATCGACTTCCCCTTGATTTACGCCTTCTATGCTCGAAACGACACGCTGCTGCCAGCGCTAGTAGGAGTCTTGAGCGTCCTGGTGTACGCCGCGATCGCGTTGGCGCTTGTCGAAGGACTGGGTTTCCTTGGGCTGGTCTGGGCGGACACAGGCAAACAGGCCGCTCACGCGCTTGTCATGCTTACACTGCTGTTCTGGAAGTTGAGTCAATTGCAGCGGCGACAACGATCGGGCAGTGCGCCGGAAAGGCAAGTAGACGGGACAACGATGGAGGTTGGCCCGAACGCCAAGTCAGTCATCGCGGTCACCGGAGCGGCCGGTGCAATGGCAGTTGTGATGGTGGCGCTATTGTCCTTCCTCGGCGGCGACGCATCGCCCACTTTTGCGAATGACCTTGTGCAGGTCGTCGTCGCCGGCGGCGGCGGCGCGCTGGTATACGCCGGCTCACTCTTGCTGGTCAGGCAACCTGAGGCGCGACAGTTGGGCAGAGCTGCACTTCGTTATGGCCGTTTGTCCAGGGAAAAATGAAGAAGGTTTCCGAGGCGCAGGCTATTCGACCTGCCATGCCGCTTCAGCCCAGCTTGGGCATCATTTGTCGGCAGACACAGAGCGACTGTCGGAAGTTTCGTGCCGCCGAGCTGCCATCTGGCTGCACGAATCGCCAACCTTGATGAGCAGGCATCGCCAGTCATGAACTGGAAAGGTTCGAAAATTCGACAGTTGTTGCGACGACCTGAGGCAGGGGGCCGACGGGGCATCAAGGAAATACTGTTCCGCGACCGGACAAGCGTCATGGTTTTGCCTGTCCTACGTCGAAACGTTTGGATTGCGACAGCGTTACTGCTGGCCCTTCTACTTGCGGGCGGCGCTGTGTCGCGATCGATCCCTACGCGCGCTCACATTATCAAGACGGCCGGGGCTCTGCCCTATTTCAACTTCCTGACTTGGGAGCTGGAAGCCATTGGCCGGATATTCTTTTCTGGCCGACTTCAGCTGCACGACAGTCTCGATCCGGAAGCACAGGAAGCGCTGGTGCGCGCCTACCTGGAACGGACGCAGCGCATTGGACAGTTAGAGGAGGAACTCAGACGCCTGGTTGCGGAAGAGGTACCGACTGCATCTCGGGAATATGATTCTGTGCCAACGGGTCGCGCATCAGGTCAGGCGCTTACTGAGTCGATTCGACATGCCGTCCCCAGCACTGACTTCGAACATCGCACGGCGATTGAAGATGCGCGTCGGGAGTTGGCTGCCTTGCGCCGCCAACAGGCTGCAGATCGCCCCTTGGTTGAGGCCGTCCTTCAACTGCAGGTTCGAGAGGAGCTGGTTGAGGCCGGCCTGGGATTGCGCGGCTTTGTATGGCCTCCGGTCCAGTTCACGTTCATCGAACCGCCACTGAAGCTGACAGTCAGCCCCCGCGATCGGATCAGTACCATCCACTCTCGTGTACTGCAAGCTGAGTACGACCCGGTAACTCTGGGTGAGAGTGAACGTGCTATCCAAGCACACACGAATCTGAGCGCGCATATTTCGCAAATTGGAGGCATGGCCGTCTACCCGGCGATGGTTGTGGAGAGCAATTCGCTTTCCTGGGTGCTGAGCACTATCGGCCATGAGTGGGTGCATCACTATCTCTTTCTTTTCCCCTTGGGCTTACGTTACGCCAGCAACGACCAGGTGACGACATTGAACGAAACAGTGTCTGAGATCGTCGGCGAAGAGATCGGCGAGCGGCTGGCACGGCGCTATTATTCCGAAGCAATCCCCTCCTCAGCAGCGGCCGGATCGTCCTCTGAGGAGCACTGCGCGTGCAGCGTCGAGGAGCTGTGGTCGCAGGTATACGAATCGGAACAGCAACAGTGGGAGCGATTCGACCGGCCCCTTCAGTTCGACTTTCAAAGGGCAATGCGCGAGACGCGACTGCATGTGGATGCATTGCTGAAAAATGGACTCGTAGAGACTGCCGAAGCCTACATGGAGGCGCGGCGGCGCTATTTCGTGGAAAAGGGGTATCCCCTGCGCGTGCTGAATCAGGCCTATTTCGCCTTCCATGGCAACTACGCAACCGGCGGGGCCGCGTCCAGCCCGATCGGCCCTCAGCTTCAGCAGCTGCGTGAAGAAAGTGAAGATCTAGCCCATTTTTTGCAACAGGTGCGGTGGTTCACCAGCCTGTCCGATCTGGAAGAGGCGTTAGGCGCCAATTGAGAGGAAGCAGACTGATGCGAAATCGGTGGACGACTGAGCAGACCCACGCGTGGTACGCGGAGATCGACCCGATCCGCGGGTGCAACTACCTGCCCCGCTCAGCGATCAACTCGACCGAAATGTGGCAGGCTCGTACATTCGACCCACAGACGATCGAGCAGGAACTGGGATGGGCGCGACGAGCCGGCTATAACAGCGTGCGCGTCTTCCTGCAATTTCTTGTCTGGCAGGAGGATCCAGACGGCCTCAAACTGCGCTTAGAGCAGTTTTTGGCGATTGCCAGCGGTCATGAAATCTCGACCGCTCCTATCTTGTTTGACGACTGCGCCTTTGCTGGCAAAGAGCCGTACTTAGGTCAGCAGGATGACCCGGTACCGGGTGTTCACAATAGCGGTTGGACCCCCAGCCCCGGGCCAAGCCTCGTTATGGATCGCTCCTCGTGGCAGGAGTTGGCCTCCTATGTACGGGATGTCGTGGGCTCTCTTGGCAGTGACGAGCGAATTCTGTTCTGGGATCTCTACAACGAACCGGGAAATTCCAGGATGGGGGAACAGAGCAGGCCGTTGATGGAGGAGGCATTCAACTGGGCCAGGCAGGCAGGTCCTGAGCAGCCGCTAACCGTCGCGGTCTGGCGAGATGGTCCTTCATACTCCTGCAGCATGTCGAAAAAGATGCTGGCGCTTTCAGATGTCATCTCTTTTCACTGTTATGGGCAGAAGAAAATGGAGGAGGCCATCGCCCGTTGCCGCTCCTACGGGCGCCCAGTCATTTGCAGCGAATGGCTGCGCCGTACCACCGGCAACACAGTTGCAGATACGCTGCCGCTGTTTGCGCGCGAGCAGGTGGGCTGGTACAACTGGGGACTGGTTGCCGGACGCACGCATACATATCTGGACTGGCGCTCGAAGGCGGGCGATCCAGTACCGACGACTTGGCAGCATGACATATTTCATGCTGACGGCACGGCATATGACGCGTCCGAAATCGAGATGATCCAACAGTTCGCTTTCTCCCCATAGGGCGAGGCCGCCGGCGCAAACTTTCTTGCGCTGCATTGCTATTTTCTGCCAGCCGAAACTCTTGTCCAGCCGAAACGAATCACGAGTCTTCAACGGGAGCCTCCCATGATCACCTATCGTACCGGAATCATCGCTTGTGGCATCATCGCCCGCGTACATGGGCGCGCTTGGCAGGGTGTGAAGGGGCGCCCCACTGAAATTGGGGCAATTGCCGACACGAACCCTGACGCCTTGCGGGAATTTGGCGAGTTCTTCGGGGTCGCCGAGGAGCACCGCTATACTGATTACCGGCAGATGCTGGACAGGGAGCGCCTGGACTTCGTCGATGTGTGCTCCTGGCACCAGCAGCACGCGGAAATGGTGATCGCAGCGGCAGCACGTAAGCCCAAGGCGATCATCTGCCAGAAGCCTATGGCCGTGGACCTGGGCGAAGCCGACGCGATGCTGACGGCATGCGACCGCAATGGCGTAAAGCTGATAATTGCTTACCAGCGGCCCCACCACGCCACTTGGCTCAGAGCAAGGGATCTCTTGCGGGAGGGCGCAATTGGCCGCGTCATACAGATCCAACTGGACGCAAGCGGTAATTTACTCAACACCAACTCGCACAACATCCGCCTGGCCCTCTTTCTCATGGACGAGCCGCGGGTCGATTGGGTGATGGGCGCAGTCGAACGCACTACCGAACAGATGGAACGCGGGCTGCCGGCCGAAGATGCCTGCCTGGGCCTGGCCGCCTGTAATAACGGCGCCACGATTCTCATCCAGGGCAACTTGATCACGGGGCTGAACCAGGGTTGCCGCGTTGTCGGCACCCACGGCATCATGGAACTGGATACCAGCTACCATCCCGACAGCATGATCCCCTCCGACGCGCCAATGCACATGCCCGAGGGGCTATCGGCCCGCTACAACTACGAAATCGGCACGCTTCGCTATCTCAACGGCGAGACGAACGGCTGGGTCGAAGTGACTGAGCCGTGGCATGACTGCTGGTCGCACCAGTGCCAGGAGGCGATAGATTGGGTTGAAGGCCGCGTCGAGGAGCCGATCAGCGGCGCGGCGCGGGGTAGGGCAGTGCAGGAGGTTATGATGGCGCTGTTTGAGTCGGCGCGCAAGCGACAGCGCATCTTCTTGCCACTGAAGACACGCGTTAGTCCGCTCGGGCTGATGGTCGAGAGCGGGGATCTGGCGGTGGAGTGGCCCGGCAGGTACGAACGCCGCGCCGGTCTTGTACGGGGAGAGGCAATGTCATGGCACGAGGAGTCGGCGTAACCGCAGCAAGAGTTCCCTATGGCCGAATCGTACCGTCCGGGTTCTCGCGCGTGGGTCGAATGACTGTTTCGCCATCCTCCTCGATCAGAGGACGATTATATATGTAAGGCGGCTCCAGGACTGCCTGCTGTGCAGGAGTAAGCTCCTTGACCCACGAAGGCAATCTGGTTTCGTAAACTCCGCCGTGAAAGTGCAAGAAATTTGGCGAATAACGGTAGAGCAGCGAACGGCGCTGGTGTTCCGCCTTCCAAGGTAAAGTTCCGTGGATGGTCGCTTCGTTGAAAATCACCATGTCGCCAGCTTTGCAAGGGATATTGTAAACCAGCTCGCGATTCCGCTGATAAGTCTTAATGTCGTCCGGGCAGGCGAAGTTTGACTTATGGCTGCCGGGAATGACGCAGAGGCCGCCATCACCTTCATTAACATCAGCCAACTGGAATTGACAGACGATCATACCGCAGCGCATCTGGCCGTTGGCATAGCTGTAGTGCTGGGTACCATCGAAGAGCCGGCTGGTTGAGCCGTGCAGGCGCAGCCCCTCGGTCCCGGCAGTGGACGCCAGCAGGAAGGGCGAATGATCCATCTTCCAACCGCGGCCGAACATCGTGTTCAGAAAAGGGATTAATTTAGGGTGGGCCAGCAGGTCGCGGAACGGCCGGCACCAGGGTTGCTCCCAGGTCAACATGCCTTCAAAGTATTCACGGTGCAGTTCGCCCATCATGTCGCCATCGGCGTGGGAATTGGGGTCGGGGATCGCCTTGTCCCAGTTGGCGTCAAAGGCTTCGTTAAATTCCTGCACCTCCTCGGGCGAAAGGAAGTTCTCTACCTTGAGAAAGCCCTGCAGGTCGTACATGAATTTCTCGCGTTCATTCATCCTAGTCGCTCCAAGAAAGGTTGGCTTTTCTTCCTCTCCCAAACGGCATCGTTGGGAGATCCATTTTCAGTATAGGTCGGTGAAGGGGAAAGGGTCAAACGCCTCGCAGGCAACTCTTGCCAGCGAAAGGACGCCGGCAAGGGCAAAGGAGCAAGAGTCAGCGCAACTGGCAGGTGGCTAGGCCCCACGCCACAATGCATCGGAAATCGGATAGAGCAGTGCCTGCCACCCAGGACTCGTCCGGCTACTTCATTAAGCTGCTCACGGCCCGTTTCATTGTGCCAAACTTTGGCTTCAACCAGTCATATCAAGATGTGGACTGGATGGTTGACCCCGTCTTACGGCTCAAGGGCGAAAGTCACTTTGAGCATGATCGCCACTTCCACTTCCGACGGAGAATTGCCCAGCGAGCTGAATCCACCCATCATTATGTAGCCGGTGGAGGATGTCTGTCCTTCGTGAGCAATGCAGCCTCCTGCCGAATGGACCGCGCCAGTCTGAGAAACATCCTCGGAAACGGAAATGACGCGGCCCGGCGACATCTCGAGAATCTCCGCCATCCGCGTCGCGCGCTGGCTTGCGCTGTCGAGTGCGTCACGCATTGCCTCCCCTTCCAGCGACGCGCAGTCTTCGACGCGGAAGACTATGTTGGCTCCCTGTATGGCCGGACCACGTCGATTTTTCATTTCATCCCTGAGCGCCTGCAGCAACGCCCGCAAGCCTTCCAATTCTGAAGAGGTGAAGGCTACTTCACCGGCAAAACTTGAAGGCCCATAGGCATAGTTTCGGCTGAGAAGATTGATCTCTATCGTATCCTCGTCTACCCCCTCTTCGACCAGAAATTCACTCACATGCTCAAGATCGGCCGGCTCGACAAATGTCATCTCAGGGCCGCCGGGGCCATAAGAAGGTTCCTCGCCCACATATAAGTTTACACGCACACTGTCCGGAGCGGCAGAGGCGCTCCCATAACCCAAAACGGTAATGCTCGATGTCGGTTCAGAGGTTGCTTCCTGGGTCGGCGGGGCGCCATAGCTTGTTGCCGGGACCATCAAGAGTGTCGCAATACAGAAGAGGCCAAGCAGAGTGCTTCTCATCGGGATTTCCTTTCGTCAGTCTGCTTTTGGGCACGAGGCAGAGTGGTCTATTGCGCAGCCCGTAGTGCCAGCTTCTGGCCGTATGTGCCGATATGTTTCAGATAGTCGATATATTCGCGGTGAAGGCGCTCTGCGATATCGGGCTGTTCAGCCGCTCGGTTCTCGGCCTGGAATGGATCGCTCGCCAGGTGGTAGAGTTCCCAGCTATCGCGGCTGCCACCGTCAATCAGGGTCCAGTTACCGTCTGTGATGGAGCTAAAAACCCGATACTCGGCGTCGGTCGCCAAGCGGGGAGAGCTGACCGCCAGATCGCGGCGCCTGCCCGATTCGCCGCGCAGGCGAGGCAGCAGGGAATGGCCGTGCAGTCCCTCCGGCGGGGTCACGCCGCCCAGGTCGAGCAACGTGGGCATCACGTCGACCGGCTGCACTAGATCCGATATACGACCATCTGCAGCGGTTGTGGCGTCGCCTGGTAGCTTGAGTAGCAGCGGCACGTGGGCCACGGTTGTGTAGAGCGGCCATCCGTCTCTGTGATTCAATACGGTGTGTTTCCCCACATAGCCATGCTCGCCGAGATAGAAGCCATGGTCGCTCATGAACAGGATGGCAGTGTTGTCCCAGAGAGCGAGCGAATCGAGTTTGGCGAAAAGCTGCCCCAACCAGGCGTCGGTCATGCTGATCATTCCGGCATAGAGGGCGCGACAGTGGCGCAATTCCGCCTCGGACATGTAGCCGGCATAGTCATAGCGGGGCAGGATAACTTTCTCGCCAACATAGCCGGGATCATACATATCCGCGTAGTGCTGCGGTGGGTCCCATGGCTCGTGGATGCCGAAGAGATCCAGGTAGAGGAAGAAGCGCTCGTGCCGGTGGTTCTCTTCGAGCCAGTCGATCGCTGCCTGGATCGTTTGCGGATCGTGCCACTCCCGCTCGTGTGTGCGGTTGCGATTGTTGCGCAAGTGTGGGACGACAAGCTTTTCGGGCTGTCTTAGCTTCGCAGGGTCACAGGGGAACTCTACCGGCGTGTGTGAGGTGCGCCAGCGATCTGCCTGATGGCCGCGGATCCACTGGCAAGCGTCGAAACCGACATGGTAGTTCATACCGGGATTCAGGTATTGAACATTGTCTGTGATCATGGCGGTCACGTAGCCTTGCAACTGCAAGTAGCTTTGGAGGGTGGTCTGACCTGGTTCCAGCGGCGCCCAGCCGGTCGTGTGAAAGACATGCTGGCCGGTCATCAATTCGGCGCGCAGCGGGATGGTGGGAAAGGAGCCGATGAAAGCATTGTCGAATATCAGCGACTGGGCAGCCAGGCGGTCGATATGAGGCGTTTGCATCCGGCTGTTACCGTAGTAGCCGAGAAAATCGCGGCGCAGCGTATCACAGATTATGACGATGATGTTCATGGGCGCCTCCAGGTCAAAAAGTGGGGGAATTCCATTTGTAAGTTCTGGGAAATGTAGCCCGTACGGTCGAAACTGGCAAATGGGGCTAAGGGATGGGAGCATTCGAGTGTCTTGTACAACACTTGAGGCTATATCTCTTTCTTAAGATCGTAGACTGCGGAAGTTATGCCCACTTGTCAGTTGCCTGGCTTTGCCTGACTTTAAGATTTACCGGGATGCACCCATTTTTGAAACCAACTTAACATTGGTTTTCGTTGCAACTATGATCGAATGGTCTTCCTTTGAGTACAACTGTATTGTCCAGTCAAAGAATGCCCATGTGGCTGTGCGAACAGTCCCCTAATTGCAGTCGTGTACGATTACTCTTCCTTCCACAACCAAGGAGAATCCAACCATGACTTACCAGAAGTTAACTCGCCGCCAGTTCCTGCGCGTCTCGGCTGCGGGGGCGGCCGGCGCAGTGGCCGTTGCCTGTGTCCCTGCAGCCGCGCCTAGCTCCACAGACTCGATGGACGGAGAGTCCGCGCCAGACGAAGCGCCAACGGAGGTGCAGTTCGTCAACATCTGGACTGCCAATAACACGCCCTTTATCATTGAACTGTTGGAGGAATGGGACGAAACCCATCCGCAGTACGACCTGACCTTGATTCAGACAACGAACAGCGAGTCGACGCAGAAGCTGCAAACGCTGGTCTCGGCAGGCACTCCGCCAGACTGCGGATACTGGGCCCCCAATGCGTTTATCGCCCTGGCTCCGGCCGGCGCCTTTCTGTCACTCGACAGCTACATTGAGCGGGACGCAGGCACCGTCCAGATCGACGACTTCCCTGATCTGTCGATCAATGCGGCGTCGGTTGACGGCGTCATGTACGGCATTCCCTGGTCGATCAACATCCAGGCATTTGTGACGGTGCCCAGTCTGTATGACGAGGCGGGCGTGCCCCAACCGGACTGGGATACCTGGACATGGCAGGACTTTGGGGAAACCGCTCCGCTGATCGCGACGGGCGAATTCGCCGATAAGAAGATCGCCCTGGCCAACCAGGAGCGCTATTACGTCTTCATGTGGGCCTGGAGCGGCGATGTCCTGGACGAGAACAACGACCAGCAGCCGATCCTCGACTCGGCTACCAACCTGGAGGCGCTCACCTTCCTCAAGAGCCTCTACGAGGCCGATGTGGTGCTGAAAGGTGAGTATGGCGAGGCCTTCGGCGGACTGCGGCCCATGTTGGCGTCGGGCCGCATAGCCCATGCCATTCACGGCATCGGCACCTGGAACTTCATGATGCGTGAAGCAGTCGTGGATTGGGACTTTTGGCACGTGCCGGCCGGCCCTGCCGGGCGCGCGGCAGAGGTCATCCCGATTTCTTTCCAGGTGGTGGCTGGCAGCGCAAACCCTGACGGAGGATGGGATCTTGTCAAGTGGATCACCGATCCATCTTACGCCGGCAGAGTTTTTGCCGAGAACCTGCAGTCGCCGGCCCGCTACAGCCTGCGCGAAAACTTCGTCGAAGCGGCCTTGGTGCTGGCGCCCCATGCCACGATTCTACCTTCACTGATCGACTACGGCCATGTTCGCCCCAACCTGCGGCTGCCCTTCGGCGGTGAGATCGGCAGTGCGGTCGGCTCAGAACTGTTCCAACCGGCTGTCGTCAACAGCGATCGCACGATTGAGGAAGCGATCGAGATCACGCAACAGAAGCTGGAGGAAATATTTGCAGAAAGGGCGTAGGACGATCCTTGACCTATAGCGAAGCGTTGCGCAGGTTGTTGTGTGGCGACGAAGGAATCGCAGCCCATTGAACATTGTCCTCTTTATTGTGGACCAGCTCTCCTCCAAATGGCTGGAGGAGAGTTCCGCTCTGGCCTGCCCGACGCCCAATCTCGACCGATTGCGTCAGGCAGGTGTCACTTTTACGAATGCATACACCAGCAATCCGGTCTGGTGCGCTGCCCGGGCTACATTGGCAACCGGGCTGACGAGCCGCGGGCACGGCGTGCTGCAGAACGGCTACCGTCTAAGCCCGGAGCTTCCTACAGTGATGGGGACAATGCAGGCGGCCGGCTGGCAGACGGGAGCATTTGGCAAGCTGCACTTTGAGCCCCACTACCGGGGCTTCGACATCGACAACTGCCAATACGGTTTCGACGTTGTACACAATACGGAGGATCCGCGCGGAGGGGCGTGGCTCGACTGGATCGTACAGGAGCATCCCGAACATTACGAAGCTGCCCTGGCTACGGCTTGGCCTTCCTCAATTCCAGCGTTTTCCGTCTATGGCGCGCAGAAGATCGACCTTGCCAGCCGCATCAGAGAAATCAGGAAGAGTTTCCGCTGGGGAACGGACGAATTTCCGAATGGCACAGCTCAATACTACGTTCTTCCCTTCCCGGAAGAGCTTTCTCAAACCGCCTGGATTAGCGGTCACGCGCTCGACTTCCTCGCCAGTGCCGACCCCGATCGTCCGATCTATGCCCATATCAGCTATGTCCAGCCCCACGCGCCCTCCTGTCCGCCCTCCGAGTACATGGACCGAATAGATCGATCCCATATCCCGGAACCGGTGCCTCCCGAATGGGTGGACGACCCTCTGGCGCCTCACTGTTTCAAAGAGAATGGCTTTAGGAGCGATACTTCATCCTGGCGCGACCGTCGCCATTACTATCTGGCAGACATTGCTCATTTGGATCATCAGCTCGGGCTGGTGATCGACGCACTCGAGGAGTCTGGCCGGTGGGAGAAAACAGCTCTCTTCTTCCTGTCCGACCACGGAGATCTGCTCTACGATCACGGCTTCTTTGGCAAGGGCGAAAGGCACTATGACGCCTGCGTGCGCATACCCCTGATCGTGGCCGGGGTGGGATTGCGGAAAGGGTTCAAATGCGACGCCCTGGTTCAACTCGAGGACATTGTGCCCACGATCTTGGAGCTGGCGGGCCTGCCGATGACGCCGCAACCTGTCCAGGGATCTCGCTCCCTGGAGGAGGCTGCTACAGCACTGCCTGGCAGGTCGCTGCTGCCTTGGTTCCGCGGTGAACAGCCTGCCAACTGGCGTGACGCCGTCTACATCGAGAGCTACAACAATACGAATAGCCGGACACCGCAAAATTGGGCGCGCACGATCCGCACGCCCGAATGGCGCTACACGCTCTACCCGGATCGGGCTGGAGAGCAACTGTTTCATCTGTCCGTCGATCCTGACGAGACGCGAAATCTGGCTGCAGACTCCGGCCATGCCGAAATTCGCTGCGCCATGCGCGACCGTCTCCTGGAAGAGATAATCCTGCAGGACTATCCCCACCCGCCGCGAGATCTTTTCGCCCTCGGTGTCCACTGATGACAAGAATGGTTGTGCAATGTTCTCTTTGTTGAGGACGAATCAACAGCGGGAAACGTTTTTCGGTTGGTTATTTGCGCTGCCTGCGATCATTGGCTTCGTTGTCTTTGACATCGGACCGATGGTGGCCTCAGTCCTTATCTCCTTCACCGAATGGAACGGCGTTACGCCGCCGAAGTGGGTCGGTCTGTCCAACTACGAGGAGATAATGTTTCGCGACGACCTGTTCATGCTTTCGTTGCGGATAACGACGATATTTGCCTTTGTATCAATTCCGCTCAATCTGGTCACGGGATTCCTGCTGGCGCTTTTTCTCAATCAGAAGATTCGCGGGCAAGCTTTGATGCGCACGCTCTACTACCTGCCCTCGATTGTGCCGTTGGTCGCGGTGGCCGCGCTATGGCGCTGGATCTTCCTAAAGCGTTTTGGTCTATTGGACATCGGGCTGGCGATGATGGGGATCCAGGCACCGGATTGGCTTGGGGACCCGCAGTGGGTGTTGCCTGCATTCATTGTGATGGGTCTTTGGGGTGTCGGAGGTGGGATGCTGATCAATCTAGCCGGGCTCCAGGGCATCCCGACCGATTTGTATGACGCCGCCTCCATCGATGGCGCCAATGCTCTTCAGCGTCTGATAAACGTGACGATTCCGATGATGACACCCCTCATCCTTTTCAACCTCGTCATGGGTATCATCGGTGGCCTGCAGGTATTTGTCGTTGCATTTGTAATGACCGGGGGCGGCCCCAGCAACGCTTCTTTGTTCTACATGCTGCATCTCTATCGCAATGCATTTGAGTATTTCCGCCTCGGCTATGGATCGTCTTTGGCCTTGATTCTCTTCCTCTATATCATTGTTCTGTCGGCGCTGGTATTCCGCTCGTCGACGGCCTGGGTCTACTATGAAGGGCACCGCTAATCACGTTGGCTATGTAAGGAAACGGGTATGGCGCGAACAATTACGTATGCGGTAATGAGACCCGCGGAAGCCATTTGGGAATTGGTAACCAACCGGCACAGGATGGCGAATCTCCTCGCCAAGATCGCCCTCTACGCAATTCTTATCGCTGGCGCTGTCTTGGTTACGATTCCCTTCATCTGGATGATTTCAAGCTCTCTCAAGCCGCAGGCACAGTTGGTCGCCTTCCCGCCGATCTGGATTCCGGACCCGGTCCTGTGGGAAAATTATCCCAAAGCGCTGACAGCCCTGCCCTTTGGCCGATTCATCAGCAACACGCTTATCATTGCAGTGGGGGCTACCCTCGGTACACTGGTCAGCAGCAGCCTGGGGGCCTACGCCTTTTCACGGCTGCGCTGGCGCTTTCGGGATACGGTCTTCTTTCTGCTGTTGCTGACAATGATGTTGCCAGGGCAGATCACGATGATTCCCCGATTTGTGCTCTTTGCCAGGTTGGGCTGGGTCAACACGTATTTGCCCCTGATCGTGCCGGCATGGTTCGCCAATCCATTTTTTGTTTTCCTGATACGCCAGTTCTTCATGGGACTGCCGTCAGAGTTGGACGACGCAGCCCGTATCGATGGCGCCAGCATCTTTGGCATTTACTGGCGCATCATGCTGCCGCTGAGCAAGCCAGTGCTGGCCACCGTGGCGCTGTTTGCAGTCCAGCATCATTGGAATGCCTTCATCGGCCCGCTTATCTATCTGCACGATCTGAGCAAGTTTACGGCGGCGATAGGCCTACGATACTTTGTCACCGATACTCAGGTCAATTATAGTTTACAGATGGCCGCGTCGGCGGCCTTTACAATCCCGATAATCCTGTTGTTTTTCGTGGGGCAGCGGTACTTCATCCAGGGCATCGTTTTCACGGGAGTTAAAGGGTAAACGGGAAAATAAACAGTTTAACGAAGTGCCAGCGAATCGAGACAAGACCACTAAGCGGCTGGGCTCTATCTATTGCGGAGAGGACAGATGAAATACGCTATTCAAGAACCAATTCCGATGAATGCAGAGCAGAAGTTTTTCTTTGATCTGCGGGGCTGGATCCTGCTACCCGGCGTCCTTTCAGATGAAGAAATTGGGGCGATGAAGGCGGAGGCCTACAGCGTAGACAAGGCTGAGCAGCAACAGTCCATCAACCCCAGGCAGTCGTATCGGGGGACGCTACAGACGTTGCTGGACCACCCCGCCATCGTCGGCATATTGTCGGAGATATTGGCGGAAGAGCCATTTCTGTCGGACGACTTCTATGCCTTCCGCTGCGAGAATTCGTTTATCACGATTCGCCCGCCCGGTTGGAGCAAGCAGGAACGCAGAGATGGCGGAATGCCACATGTCGTGCGGCCGCCGCAACAGGCCAACGCCATGCGGTATCAAGCGGCTGGAGGGAAGATCTTCGCCGGCCTTACGCGGGTAGTGTGGGAGCTAGAGGAGGTCAAGGCCGGACAGGGCGGGACATCGTTCCTCAGCGGGTCGCACAAGGCGCACTTCAGCTACGGGGGGCCTGACCACTTCCGGCCCAATATCAGCGACTCGTCATGGGAAACCAACATCCGCGAATTGATGGAGGACTATAGTTGCCCAGCAGGGTCGGCGGTCATATTCACCGAGAGCTTGCTCCACGCAGCCAACGACTGGACGAACCCCGACAATCCCCGCTGTGCTGTTTTCAACTGCTACAATTCGCTGTGGGCGCAATGGCACCGGCTCAATCTCGATCACGAGATCATCGAGGCGATGCCGTCCAAGCGCCGGTCGTTGTTCCGCGGCGTGTGGCAAATCGGCGGGGAGAACCACGCGTATTCGCAGGAAAATCGCAGTTTGTAAACTGTGGCGTTTGGGTATAGTTCGCTGGGGTCCGAGTTTACCAGGGGAAGGAGGACCTGAATTCTGGTCGTCTTTTCCTTGGGCACACAGTAGACACAACAGAAGGATTCCCTTTCTTGAATGCAATCCCGCCTGAACTGAGGAAGCCAAACTATCGCAGCACAAAGTTGGCCGGCATTGGCTACGACCCCGCGCTGGACCGACAAGATCAGAGCAATGTGATCAAGGTTGGCGAGTTATACTACGTTTGGTACACGCAGCGGGAGACAGGCATTCATCCCTACGCGTCGACGATTCATTACGCAACGTCCTCGGACGGTTACAGTTGGCATAATCGCGGCCAGGCGCTGGACCGAGGTCAAACCGGCGCTTGGGACAGCTTTGGTGTCAACACTCCGTATGTGGCCGTAGTGGGAGGCCGATACTACCTCTACTATACGGCTACGTCCGCTGTCGAACCCTTTGGCGTTCAAAGCACCTTGCGACACATCGGCGTTGCCACTGCGGACAATCCAGATGGCCCCTGGCAAAGGCTCGCTAACAACCCGATCCTCAGCCCCAGCCCGGACCTGTCTTTGTACGACTCGCTTCTTGTCGACGATACTCACGTAGTCGTTCGAGGAGGTAGATTCTGGCTCTATTTCAAGGGACGTAGCCCGACGCTACAACCCAACGAGACAAAGTGGGGGTTGGCAATTGCCGACGATCCGGCTGGTCCTTACCTGAAACATGAGCAGAATCCGATCTTGGACAGCGGTCACACAGTCTGCGTCTGGCCGCACAGGGAAGGGGTGGCGGCGCTAGTGGACAACGCCGGGCCGGAACGCTTCACTGTCCAATATGCTGCGGATGGGATTCACTTTCGGCGCGCGGCCTCGCTGGAGTTCGTCCACACGGGCTGCGGTCCTTACGACCCAGACGCATTCGTGGACACACGCTACGGCCGCGGCATTAGCTGGGGCGTGGCCCAACAGCGTTCCGATGACAGTTTGTTTATCGTGCGTTTCGACTGCGACCTGCGGGCTCCCACCGAGCAGTAAAGCAGCTGACTACTTTGCGCCAGCACTATGACAAACCGACCTAACGTACTATTTGTTCTAAGCGACCAACATCGATACTGTTCCATGCCGGGCGTGGATGGATGCGAGGTTATCGCCCCCAACCTGGAGCGGTTGCAGCGCGCGGGCACAACGTTCTCAAGTTGCTTTAGCAACTACCCCTTGTGTGGACCGGCGCGCGGCATGCTTCTAAGCGGCCGCTGGCCCAGCGACACCGGCATCGTCAACAATCTTTCCGAGTTGAAACCTTCGACCAACTCCTTGGGGGAAATCTTTGCCTGGGGCGGGTACCAGACCTGCTATGTCGGAAAGTGGCATCTTCACGGGGGGCCACAGGAAACGGTCGACGGCAACGACCGGTATATCCCGCCGGGTCCGGGTCGTCACGGGTTTGAGCGTATGAGCGTCTGGACCGAGACGAATCGCCACTGGGACAGCGTGCGCTACGAGGAAGGGAGCGGCGCGCCCGTTCGTACAAACGGGTACAATGCCACATTGATGACCGATGAGGCTCTGGATTTCCTGAACAATCGGGATCGGTCGCGGCCCTTTTTTCTTTGTCTCAGTCTGAATCCACCCCACCCGCCTCTTGACGATGCACGGCAGGACTATCTGGACCTATACACAGGTCGCTCTTTGTCAATGCGCCAGAACGTTCCGGAGGCGCTGACTTCGGGCACGCAACTAGTGCCCGCCGGCGCCCATCGCAACCACGTGACGATGACACTCCAGGAGCAGCTGGGCCAATACTATGCCCACATCAATGGTGTAGATGCCGAAATCGGGCGGCTGCTCACGAAGCTGGAAGAGACTGATGCGTTGGAGGAGACACTGATCGTGTATACCTCCGACCACGGAGACATGCTAGGTTCACAGGGCAGGTTGCGCAAGGGCGCCTTTTTCCGGGAGTCAGCCCAGGTTCCTCTGGTGCTTGCGTGGCCGGAGAATATAGCGGCAGGCCAGGAAAATGAGATGCTCATCGGCCTTATAGACATCTACCCTACTCTGCTCGGACTCTGCAGTCTGGATGTGCCTGAAACTTCACGGGGCGAAGATCTTTCGGCTGGAATCCTGGCGAAACACAGAACGGGCGCGCGCTACGTGGTCCATTTCAGCACGAGCCAGGATGACCTTGACTTTCGGAATGGCAGTCGCGGCCTGCGGACGCTGCGCCATCTCTACTTTACTGACGGAATCGAGGAACGCCTCTTCGACACCTTGGATGACCCGTTTGAAATGCAAGACCTGGCAACGGACCCGGCCTATGAAAACCTCAAAGCAATGCTGGCCGATTGCCTTCGACGCGCCTTGCCCCCGGCAATGGCGATTCGCCAGGAAAGCTGGTAGGAAACACACTGGGGTACCTTCATGATGGACGGCGACCTGACAGTCGAATTCGAATACAGTGAGGCGCACGGTCTTGGCTATGAACAGGGCATTACACGGCGGGATCCCAGCTGCATCATTAGTGTGGACGGGCTATTCCACGTCTGGTACACGAGGACCCCTTTCGGCCCGTCAGGTTACGACGCCACAGTGTGGCACGCTACTTCCAAAGACAGCGTTCACTGGGAGGAACGGGGCGAAGCGCTTCCCCGCGGCGCGGTGGGCGAGTGGGATGAACAGAGCGTATTCACGCCTAATATTCTGGTGGCCGGAAGCCGTTACTTTCTTTTCTACACTTCGGTTGGGAAACCATACTCGGAAGAACCGCTCACCGCCATCGGCGTCGCCTACGCCGAATCCCCTGCCGGTCCGTGGACGAAGAGCGCGGGAAATCCTGTGTTGCGTACAGGATCATGTCCCGCCTGGGACAGTCACCGGGTGGATGATGCTTGTCTCGTCGTGCGCGATGAACGATATTGGCTTTACTACAAGGGCAGGCAGAAAGGGTTAAGCCCGCGCGAGACCAGAATGGGGCTTGCCGTGGCCGAAGAGCCCCTGGGTCCTTACAAGAAAGTTGAAGAGAATCCTCTTATTGAGGGGGGACACGAAGTCTGTGTATGGCGGCAGGGCACAGGCGTAGCGGCACTTGTCCAACCCAACGGTCCGGAGGGCGGCACGTTGCAGTACAGCGAGGATGGCATTCATTTTCGCCGTTGCGCGGCGGTGAGACCTCCCCAGGCCCCAGGGCCGTATCGCGCCGACTTTTTTGAGGATGATCAGCCCGGCGCCGGCATCGAGTGGGGGCTGCATATCAACCTGCGCTCCCGTCCATTGCCTTTTCTAGAACGCTTTACCTGTTCGCAGTTGGCTGGCAGTTGGCATCTTACCCTCTGAGTCGTACCTGAAATCCCTGTCAAATTGTTTGAAGAGCAGTGAAGCTGTACGTCACGAAGTGAATTCCTGGCACAGACAATCGCGCCCAGAAATCCTTCAATGGACAATGTCATATTGTGCTCTGGCAGCTAGAAAATTGAAGAGATGAAACGATGACTTGTCAGACCTGGGAGAGAGTGCCCCAAAGTAATTTCGGAGCAGCCCCACTAATAGTTGGCGACGCTGAAGAGGATTTACATGGGGAGGTGGCGGGCCTTCGACACACTGCCAAGGTCTGCTATAGCCCATTAAGGCTTGTATATCGAAAAGATAGTGGCTTTCAGTACAAGAATATACAGTTGTCTTGAAATTTGCTTCTGGAGTATACTTGCCTATCGTAAAGACGCGGTTACGATTCTTTCCGGATTAACCTTCGTTTCCCCCGCTTATCCGCTTCATTCTGGATTGTGTTTTGCAAAGAGGAATTACAAGAGGCACGACTGTGTAGCGTAGTCTGAGCGAAAAGACATCGTATCGAGCGGGATTCACATTGGATAAGGAGAGCAGCCGTATGTCTTCATCAGAAATGCATGTAAGTCGTCGAGGATTTCTGCGCCTAACAGGTATCGGTGCAGGTGTAGTGACGTTGGCAGCCTGCGTCCCTGCGGCACCAGGCGCCGAGTCCGCTGCCGGTGATTCAGCTTCACCGGACATGGAAGTTAGAGAGATTGTATGGTCTACCTGGGCTGGCGGCGACGCCGAAATCAAGCTCAAACAAGAAACCGTCGAGGTGTTCAATCAGGATCGCGGGGCAGGAATGAACATCAACTGCTCTGTGCGAATTATCACAGATTACATGGGTTATTTCACCAAAGTTGAGACTTCGTTCGCCGGCGGCGATGCGCCTGATGCGATCTGGTGCGACCATCGCCTGTGGGGAGGATGGATCTTCGCTGGTTGGCTTCGAGACTTGAAACCGTTGGTAGATTTGGAGCCTGAAGATTCATCGATCAGGCTAGTTCTGGATCTCATTCCGGAATATAGCCACAGTTATGTGGGCGGTGTTTACGGTATTCCACACTTGGTCCAGATCATGGGAACCTGGGTCAACAAGGAGTTGTTCGAAGAGGCGGGCATCGATCTGCCGCCGGTGAATTGGGGCGATCCCTCATGGACTGCGGAGCGGGTAACTGAGATCGCGAAGGCGCTCACAAAGCGAGACAGCGACGGCAACCCCGAGCAACTGGGAATTAATATACCTTGCTGTATTCTTGGCGGCGGCCCGGGCTACGCCCTGGTGCAGTCAAACGGGGGGCTGGCATTTGATGAAGGGTGGACGGAATGGCTAATGGACGAAGATCCCGCCTCAGACGTAGTGCAGTGGGCCTACGACAACTTCAATGTCCACAAGACGGCGCCCACACCCCAGGAAAGTCAGGCGGGCATCAGCTTCTGGACCGGCAAGGTCGCGATGGACATGGCTTGGCTTACCTGGCCTGCGCGGCTCGTTGAAGCATCATATGGTCAGTGGACGCCTTCACCTCACCCGCTCCCCATGTTCAAAGAGCCAAAAGAGTGGGCGCACGGTATCCCGATCGCCTGCTCTCAGCAGTCCGCGTACCCTGAAGCGGTGTTGGAGTTCGCGCGTTGGATGGTGGAAGAGGGCGATGACTTGAATGTAGCGCTGGGTTACGCGGCTCCGATACTCGACAAGCATACCGACCTGTTACTGACTCGCGCCCCCGGGCTTGACTACGTAACAGAGGAACTGCTCAAGATGCCGCGCGAGCCTTTCCTTCAGGCTCTCGACTATGCTGATGTAGTCAATCCGCACTTTCCGCGCTGGTTCATTGTCAACCGCGACATCTGGACCCCTAAAGTGCATGACGTGCTGATTACTGGAGAGAAGACTAATGCCCAGGAACTGATCGCAGCTGTAGAGCCGGAGGTTCAGGAACAGATTGAGCTGGGCATGAAAGACCTGGAGGAGTTTGGCAGCTAATCAGCGAGCCTGGCAACTACACGAGTCAGGCTGACCGAATTGCAACCTGTCCAACTCCATATTCCCTTGCCGTATGAAGCGCAGACAGTTGAGCGAGGGTGCCAGAGTGACGGCCGCAGTTGCGATGACGCACGGTTATCGATAAGGGAAAGCCCCTACGAGGTCTATGCGCCTGTCGAAGGTGGAAACAGTGGCATTGAGCCATTCTTTCCCTTGATCGTTCCAGCCTGTTGCGGGCCGGCCTTGCCGGCCCGCACGTGTTCCTTGGCAACGTGCTATTCGTTGCGTTACTCAACGGCTACGCCCGGGGTACCATGCAGTATCTGCGCGTCTCTCGACCTGTAACCATTCTTCGTGCGGCAGATCGCCGTAGATACCGCATGTGCGTTGAGTTCTGATCCAACCCTAGTCGCCCTTATGATGTCAACGCATCCAGAAGGAATAGTCTCATCCAACCAAATATTGCGCCGAGACCGCATTCGCGTCCTGCTCAGAAGAAACTTCGGGGGCTATCTTTTTATCATGCCCTGGTTGGTTGGATTCTTTCTGTTTGAGGCGGGGCCACTCCTGGGCGCCATTGGGCTGTCGTTTGTAGATTGGAAGTTTGTCGGCCCGCCAAATTGGGTTGGTCTGCAAAACTACAGTGAGATGTTCAGCAGTGAGTTGTTTTACATTAGCCTATACAATACCTTTTACTTTACGTTTATTGCAGTATTTTTGCAGCTCGTTGTAGCGTTGGCAGCGGCAATGGTGATAAACCAGCGTGTCTGGGGTATCAATTTTTATCGGGTCGCTTTTTTTATTCCAAGCATTGTCCCAGCCGTTGGTCTGGCCTACCTTTGGATGTGGATATACAACCCCGAATTTGGACTGCTAAATGCAGCCTTTGACCTGTTCCAGCTGCCCAGACAGCGTTGGATTTATCTGCCGCAGTACGCCAAACTTGCCTATATCTTTATGAGCCTATGGGGGGTTGGGGGCACTATGGTGATCTTCCTGGCGGGCTTACAAGGGATCCCCGAAGCGCTCTATGAAGCAGCCAGTATCGATGGCGCCGCTTGGTGGGCCAGGTTCCGCTATATCACGATTCCTATGCTCACTCCGGTAATTTTTTTCAACTTGGTGCTGGGCATCATCGGCTCTTTTCAGATATTTACCGCCGGTTTCCTGATGACCAACGGCAGTCCCCAAAATTCGACTCTCTTTTATGTCCTGTATCTGTATCGATCAGCCTTTGAGGATTTGCAATTTGGCTATGCCTCGGCCTTAGCCTGGATGTTGTTCCTGATTGTCGTCTTCTTTACGCTTATCCAGTTTCGTCTGTCGGGCCGGTGGGTTTTCTATGAAAACTGATGTCATCCATTGATATGAAACACAAGATCGAAGCGGTAACAGAAACGGCCCCCCCGGAGGAGAGGAGCAGCACGCTCAGTCGGCGGCTCTTCGTACTTTTCACCCACGTATACTTGGTCCCGCTGGCGGTTGTTGCTGTCTTTCCCTTATACTGGCTGATGTCAACGTCGTTGAAGTTTAGAGGCAACATTCTCCGCTTTCCCCCGCAGTGGTTTCCAGATCCAATCACTATCGAGAACTATCAGCGCGTCTTTATCACCAATCCGTTTGAACTCTGGTATTTCAATTCTCTCGTCATTACTATTTCAGCAACATTCGGGGCCATCTTGTCCGCCGCTTTGGTTGCCTATGGCTTTGCCCGGCTCCAATTCATTGGCCGCAACTTCTGGTTTGCCGTTGTTCTGGCCACGCTCATGGTACCGGAGAGCGTACTCATCATCCCTCGCTTTGCTCTGATGCGCTTTTTTGGTTGGATTGATACCTGGATCCCTTTGATTTTGCCCTTCTACCTGGGGGGAGGAGCATTTAATATCTTTCTGCTGCGCCAGTTCTTTCGAACGATTCCGCTTGAACTCGATGAGGCCGCCAAGATCGACGGGGCGTCAAATCTGCGCATATTCTGGCAAATTCTGTTGCCGAATTTGAAACCTGTGTTGGCCGTGGTGGTCGTCTTTACAGCCATCTTCAATTGGAACTCCTTCATGTCCCCCCTGGTTTTTATCAATACGACGGAAAAACTGCCAGTGGCCGTCGGCATCCAGATGGTGTTGGCCGGTTCACAGGCCGGGCCTGGCAACACCGGCGCCATGATGGCTGCTTCAACCATGATTACCATTCCGGTAATCATGTTGTTTGCTTTTTCCCAGAAATACTTTATGCAGGGCATCGTCCTTACGGGCTTAAGCGGCCGTTAAGGACAGAAACTAGCCATCTCACCAGTGGCACAAAGTGCACAGCTTGCTGAACACATGCTTTGCTTGCCTGGAGTCAAACCCGCCCAAATTCGAGACACTGCGCCCAAAGAATGCGCTGGTACACGACGCAAAAGATTTCGAGAAGACGATAGCTTTCAGGCGCCTAATAGGGATCCTGCCACCATCGCAACCATTCGCCGTTATCTCTCTTCGCATTCAGCAAAGGGAGTTTGGGACGATAATGCTTTTTTGGGCAAGTAACCGCTTCCCTTCTTGAAAAGTCAATACATAGGTTTTCCCCATGAACGAGGCTCGACAGGCCCGGCTGGCCATGCGCCGAGGGGAATGGACAGGCCCTACAGTGTTCAAAGCGCCAGGTTACGTTCAATGCAACCTGGTCATCCTGCCAGAGTCTGAAGCATACGATTTTCTCCTCTACTGTCAGAGAAACCCAAAGGCTTGCCCTCTTATAGAAGTGACCGACTGCGGCGTGCCTGAGCCGCGTCTGTGCGCGCCCGGAGCAGACCTGCGTACTGACCTCCCACGTTATGCTATCTTTTGCAACGGCGTCCGCGGCAAGGACGTAAGCGACATCCGTGCTTTGTGGCGTGAAGATAGTGTAGGATTTCTTATTGGCTCCAGTCTCACGTTTGACGACGCACTGGAAAGGGCGGGTGTCCCAAGGTCTGAAGAGGTTTGGGTGTTGAACACGGATTTGCCAACTGTCCGCGCTGGCAGGTTCAGAGGCTCGCTGGTAGTGACGATGCGCTGGATGACACCGAGCCAAGCGATAATTGCCACACAGTTGACGAGCCGGTATCCTTCAAATCATGGGGCGCCGATACACGTTGGCGAGCCGGCTGCAATTGGCGCCGATCTGACAAGTCCCATCGTCGGAGACCCTGTGCCTGATATTCCGAAAGGCGTAATGCCTGTTTTCTGGGCCTGCGGTGTGACGCCACAGCAGACGGCGCTGCTGGCCAAACCTGAATTGATGATTACACATGCTCCAGGACATGGTTTTGTCACGGATCTTAAGGCAGATCGGTTCTGTCTTCCATAACCAAAGGAACACACCATGACTGTAATCGAACAAGCTTTACGAGAGCCTACATTGTCTGACAATGGCTCGCTAGACCCAGGTAGAGAGGAAGGGGAACCACTCGGCCAGAAGACAAATGCGATCCGCTGGCTTCAGAAACAGGTTATGCGGAAAGCCAGGGAATTGCCTACGGATTTCCACAGCCAGGTGGATTGGGAGATGTTTCGAGACCGGATCAGAAGCGAACTGCCGGCGACAATAGGTATTCCAGAATTTCCGCCTTTGCGTGAAAGTCTGGTCCGTGGTCGAATTCAAGTTGGAGCGGAAACAATATGTGAGCGCGTTGATATCTATGTAGACGAGGACTACGCCATCCCGGCATTTGTCTTTCTGCCTTCGCAATTGCCGGCAGAGCAAATGCCTGGTCTGGTTTGGAATCCCGGTTGGCCGGAAGACAAGTGGAAACCCGCTTACCAGGCCTTTGCCGTTCGGATGGCAGAACAGGGATTCGCCGTTTTAGTCCTTGACCACGCCCCCTTTGGTGAGACCTCGCCGATGCAGGATAAGGCAGGCATGGGGATGTCCTTGCTGATGGGGATGGGGGATGTTCTAGGCGTAAGCCAATTGGGACTGCGCGCGGCAGAAGCGATGCGAGCCGGAGAATACCTGCGGGCGCGGGCCGATGTTGATGAGAAACGGGTTGCCATCTCCGGCCTCTGCCAAGGGGGCATGGATACGTGGCTGGTAGGGGCGCTGGACCCACGCTTTTGCGCGGCCGCGCCGTTGTGCGCAGCGACCACGTATGAAGTGCATATGGTCGAAATGGCATCATATTTCGCCAACGCCGACTCTTCACCCTTTCCTTTCGGCATCCTGAACGTATGTGATATCCAACACCTGCACGCAGCAATCGCACCCCGTCCACTCCTGGTGCGGGCCAATCTGGGGGACCAGTGGTGGCCGATAAGCGGGTTCGACGACGTCGAAAAATTGACCCGCCAAGTGTACCGCCTCTACGATGCTGAAAACAGGGTCGACTTCAGGGCCGAGGTACATGAACATAACCTCACCGGTCCCTTTGCCGATGCCCTCGAATCGTTCCTGTTGCAGCATGTATAACATAATACAGTCGTCCAGAAACCGGCCTTATTCCAGTTTGAGCCAGCCTTGAGGTCATTTTGCGACCGGGACAGGGCGGCGCCATAGCCTTCGATTGCGCGGTCGGCGGATCTTGCGTATAGGGTATCCCCGCGCCTGGAATTTCGAATCGGAATGGGGGCGCAGGTTCCGGTTGATGCGAGATTCGCTGTGCGCAAAAAGTAGGGCTTTTGCTTAAGCGACTTTCCGATAGACAGAACCCATTACGGGGCACTTAAGATGAAAATCGATTCGATCAAGACCTATTTGGTGGATTCGGGTTCAGCCAAGCATTGGCTGTTCGTCAAGGTTGAGACGAACGAAGGGATACACGGATGGGGCGAAGCGTACACACAGCTTGACAGGGACCGGGTCATCGAGCGACAGATCGATGAGCTCTCCCGGTACTTGGTGGGGAGATCGCCTTTTGACATCAAGCAGTTTCGCTTCTCTGCTTATACCGACTTTGCCGGCAAGCGTGGGAGCATGGAGCTTTTCTGCGCGGTCAGCGGTCTGGAACAGGCGCTGTGGGACATTGTCGGCAAGGCTACCGGTCAGACTGTGTACAACTTGCTGGGTGGTCGAACACGCCGGCGGTTGCGTGTTTACGCAAATGGCTGGGGCGGCGCGCAGCCGCCGGACGAACTGGCAGACCGCGCCAAGGCCGTAGTTGAATGCGGCTTCACCGCGCTGAAATTCGACCCGTTCCCTGGTCTGTGGCGGGCCTTTATCGACCGTCATGAGGAGGAGGAGGCTGTAGACCGCGTGAGGGCAGTGCGGGAGGCGGTTGGAAAGGACGTGGACATTCTGGTTGAAGTGCATCGGCGGCTGGCGCCGATGCACGCAGTAAGGGTGGCTCGCGCCATGGAACCATACGCCCCGTTCTGGTTTGAAGAGCCGGTTTCTGCCCGTGACTTGGGCGCTTTGGCCGAGGTGCGAAAAGCAATTACCTTACCGGTAGTTACCGGGGAGGAGTTATACACAAAGAACGAATTTCGGGACGTATTTGAGCAGCGGGCCGCTGACATCCTCAACCCCGACGTGTGCAACTGCGGAGGGATTCTCGAATTGCGCGAGATTGGCGCGATGGCCGAAGCCTATCATGTCGCGATGGCGCCGCACAACTACAACAGCACGACTATTGGCTTGGCTGCGACCCTTCACGCGTCGGCGGGAATGCCTAACTTCTTAATCACCGAGTACTTCGTCAATTTCGAAGAGGTGGGACGAGAGATTGCGGACCAATCTTTCCGTGTAGAAGACGGATTCATCACGCTACCGGACAGGCCAGGTCTCGGAATCGACCTGGACGAGCAAGCATTACGGCAGCGGCCTTATCGACCACGATCGCTGCGTGATCTGCCATTAGACTCTGGGTACGACATTGCTGGGGATTGACTCAGGCAATTCAGCTTGATAAACGCGATTGATACATCTCTTTCAGAATCTCGAATTTTCTCCGGTACTCCACTGGGTCCTGTTTTAGGCTTTCGGTAGCATAGCGGGTCATGATCTCGTCAAAGAATCTGCTCAGCAAGGATAGTTCAAGCCGTCCGCTATCCAGCAGTGTCAGCACGTCATCAAAGTCGCTTTCCGTACCCCGTTCAATCTTGCTGAGCGCGGAGCTGTACAAGTCAAAATGAAAGACATCAAGCTGACCATAACGGCCTATGTACTGGCTGCGCTCCTGGTGGCCCGACGGAAGAGGAATGAACTCTGCAGGTGAGGCCTCTTCAATATTCAGTGAGAGCTGTTCTTTCAGGTCGCGCACAGCCACGACAAATGCGCTGTGATGTTCGTCGGCAACCTCGAAGGTGATGTCGATGTCAAGTGTCTGCTGGCGGAATCCTTCAAAGACCATCGTCGTGCCGCCCACCAGGAAGAGACGACCAGGCATTGAGAAGCGTCGCCCCAGTCTCTGCAAGAACAGTTCGATTCCCTGGCGATCAGTTCGTTGGCGCATACGGTTGGTCTCATTTCTCCAACTTCAACTGTTCAAAGAAAAGATCTACTGTTTGTTGTAAGGCGGCCAGGCGAGCAAATGGATGGTGTGATCGCGCTTGCCAAGAGTCTGCCAATTCATACAGCCCAGTCTTGCCAAATCGTTCTTCCGGTGGAGGCAGGTCCATTTGGCGTGAAAACAGATCGGGCAAGAGGGTCATGTCGTCCAGGTAGATACTCAGACGTGACTGCCAGTGCCGTTGCAAGTAGACCGCGGCCATGTACAGGGTCTGCAACTCCAGAGATTGAGGGGCATCCAGGCGGGCAGCCAGAGTTGGGACACTCTCCGCCAGAGACGGCTGGCGCAGAAAGAGAGGAACGATCGCCAACTTAAGCCGTGCATCCGGTTGGCGCAGCAGTGCAGTTAACAGGCGCACGGGAGATTTCAGGACCTCGTCAGTGTCGGCATCGCCAGGAACAAGATAACTGACGCCATTGTCACGCAGGGCCGCGACCAACGTATCTCTCGGGAAGTCTTCTGCGGAAGGTCTCTGTTCGTCCAAGATTCTTCCTATCCTCTCATTCGAATAAATGCGGTCCTCTAGGCAAACGGGTCGTCAATCCAAGGATACTTGTGGAGATCAACGCGTTTGAACGGAATCTCGG
Source organism: Caldilineaceae bacterium (assembly GCA_965221345.1). Taxonomy (GTDB): domain Bacteria; phylum Chloroflexota; class Anaerolineae; order Caldilineales; family Caldilineaceae; genus Bin5. The sequence continues at coordinate 1,697,623 of CBDCSD010000001.1, read as the reverse complement.
TATAGCGGGGCGCGACGGCGCCGGGTGCGGCCATGTAGATGATTTTCGATGCGATCGGCGCGAATCCGGCATAGAAGTGTTGTGAAGACTTTACCACCATCAGCCGCTTCTGACTCGGATCGACGCCGAGATTACTGAACACATCCGGGCTGAAGGCTTGAACGCGCCTGCTGCAAACGATGATATCAATGCCGTTGCAGTGCAGGCAGACGGAATCGCCGCAAGGAATGCGGACGGGGTCGCCCTGTTGGGGCCATTCCTGGACCATGTCCTCAACAATCGCCGACACAGTGACAGTCAGGTCAAGCGGGTCGCCGGACATCGGTCCCATTTTGCCACCGAGGCGCAAATCCAGTTTAGCGCCGACGCCGCCTGACATGGCGACCTGTACTGCGATTGGGTCCCACATCATCGCCAGGCTGGCGTTTTCGATGCCTTGATCCAGCATCGCCTTGAGCATGAATGTCGAATCGCTGCCCGCGCCGCCGCCGGCGTTGTCGGCCCGGTCGGCGATGACGACCGGACCGGCGGGAGCGGCCTGTGCCTGGGCTAGCGCTTCATCGATCGACAGCGGCGTTTGATCAAGTTCGCGGCGCATGCCATGAAATCTGCGCCCGATCTCTTCTGCCACTTGTGCGGCCTTGTCTGCATTGCCATCGGTGATTGCCAATGCCTGCGCGCCGCAGGTGGGCACGTCTGCCCAGGGGAAGCAGTGGACCAACGAGATGGAAAGAATACCATCCTTTCCTTCCATAGCCAGGATTTCGTCTACAAAGCTGCGAAGTGGTTCATACGAGGTCAGGTACAGGCCGATCATGCGGCAGTCAAACAGAGCCATGGTTGGATTTGTCTTGCCAACGGCGGCATCGGCGATTATGTTGAAAAGGTCAGCGGCTCGATTGACGACGTCGGTATGAGGATACTCTTTGTATAGTACGATTGCGTCGGCGGTGTCGATCATGGCCTGGGTGACATCGCAGTGGAGATCCAGTTCGACGCCGATTTTTGCGTCTGGTCCAACAATTTGTCGAACACGATCAATGATGTCGGTCTCGCAGTCGTCGTACCCTTCTGCCACCATTGCGCCGTGCAGTCCCAGCAGGACAATATTTACAGGCATCGCGGCTTGAAGTCTTTGCAGGAGTTCATCGCGCAGGCTTTCGTAGGTGCTGCGGGTCGTGAAGCCCGCGGGCTGTGCGTTGGCGTACAATCCAAAAACGTACTCCCAGCCCCGGGCCAGTGTGTCCGAATTGAATTGGTCGAAGGCCCTCATTGTGCCCTCTTCAACGTCATCCTCCGGACGAATGATAGTGTAATCGCGCATACCTGTCGGCATCGGTGAAAAGGTGTTGGTTTCGGTCGAGATTCCGCCGGCAAATACTTTCATTGCATCAACCTTTCTTTGGGACGATAATAGGGGTACGATTCATGGTTTTGATAGACATAGACAATGTGGTTGGGCTGTGCTGCCATTTGCAACAGATGTTAGCATAGGTGACTGATGCAGGGTATTATCTCATGGCGGGTAAGATTGGTCATGGCGGAAGCCGCTAGTTTGTGCGCCGCGAGCATTTCCAGCCTCCAGACAAGGACAGCACAGGATGACAACTGAATCGCAGAAAAAGTATCGTGTGGCCCTGGTAGGGACAGGGGGAATATCGCGCGGGCATGCGACGGCTTGCGAGAATTCTGACAGGGCTGAGCTCGCGGCGGTATGTGATGTCTCAGACCAAGCTCTTGAACGATTCACTCAGCAGTTTGCGGTGCCACATGTATATTCCTCACTGGATGAGATGATGGCGGCTGGGGAATACGATATTGCCGTTATCTGCGTTTGGGGTGTTCTGCATGCGCAGGTGGGAATGCAGCTGGCGGCCTCAGGCCGGGTGCGGGCGATACTGTGCGAGAAGCCCTTTACGCAGAGTGCGGCAGAAGCCAAAGCTTTTGTGGCGGCCGGCGACGAACATGGTGTTCTGGTGGCTGAAGCGTTCAAATTCCGGCACCACCCAATGCATTTGAAAGCGGAGGAGATCGTTAAACTGGGCGGGATTGGTAGTCTTCTGAACGTACGCAGCACTTTCTGTACCAACGTTGCTCTGGAGAGGCGGCGCCCTGGAGACAATTGGCGCTGGAACCGCAGCAAGGGCGGTGGCTCCATCTACGATCTGGCCTGCTACAACGTCCACCAGGCACGCTTTATCTTTGGCGAGGAGCCGGAAATCGTCTTTGCAGTCCAGACAAGGGGTGTCGAGGTGGACGACGCGGCCTATATCACGCTGGTCTTTTCCGGCGGACGAGCCGCTCAGCTATCGGTGGGCTTCGATGGGTGGGCTTCGCAGTATGTGGAGATCAGCGGTGACGCCGGCCTGTTGCGGATTGGCAAGGCCTGGAACAACGAAAACCAGGAGGTGACGCTGGAACACCATTCTGCGGATGGCGTGGAGAAGATCGATTTCCCGCCAACACACCAATTTACCCACCAGTTGGAGCATCTCTGCGACTGCCTTGAGAGCGGCCAACCCCATCGTATTTCACCACAGGACAGTATTGCGCAGATGCGTGCGCTGGATGCCATTGCCGAGGCGATGCAGACCGGCGTGGCAGTACGGCTGTGAATTGTCAGGAGAGTTGACAAACAGGTGCAAATTGGATAGGATCTTGCCTGTCCCCAGACAAGCGGGCCCCGTTCCATCCCAGGAGTGACGAGGTGGGAGAAGGTCCGGAGAGCTTCAGTACGCCCACAGGAGAACTGAAACATGGCTGTCCTTGACGCACATCCGAAGATGGAGAGGGACTTGAGGTTTTTCCCCTCGACGACTACAAAGCCGAGGAAGCTGACACGCGAGCAGATCCACTATTTCAACGAAAACGGGTATGTATTCCCTTTCGATCTCTTCTCCGAGGAAGAGGCGGACGCCAACCGTCGCTATTTCGACAGCCTGTTGAAGATGACCTCGGACGCCGGGCTTGACAGCTATGCGATCAGCGGCTGGCACGGCCACTGCGCCGGCATCTACGATCTGGCCATGGACGATCGCATACTCGATTATGTTGAGGACGTTCTGGGGCCGAACATCGTTTGCACCATGACGCACTATTTCTCCAAGATGCCCGGAGATGTCAAGTCGGTTTACTGGCACCAGGACGCCTCATTCTGGGCCTTGACGCCGAGCAAGGTCGTGACCGTCTGGCTGGCAATCGATGACGTGGATGTGGAAAACGGGGCGATGAAGCTGTTCACCGGTACCCATTTGCTGGGCCGCATTCCATTCGACTGGGTGACTGACGAGGAAGATGGCGTGCTCAACCAGCATGTTCACAGCCCGGAGCGGTATGGGCAGCCGGTGTCGGTTGTGTTGAAAGCTGGTCAGATTTCGCTGCACACCGATATGCTCTTGCACGGCTCGCAGCCGAACCCTTCCAACCGGCGCCGCTGCGGCCTGACTCTCCGCTATTTTCCGCCGGACGTGCGAGGACCCGAGCCGGAGAGCGCTCCGGCGATTGTCGCTCGCGGTGTCGACCCGGACGGTTACTGGCAGCCTATGCCGCGGCCGGAGGGAGATGCCATCCCACCCAGTTTTCTTGAGGAGCAGAAGGGGTAATAGGGGGCGCCCTGGGCAGGATCAGCAGGTCAGTCGCTACACAGATTTTTCGGCCGGTGGCGTGCCGCTTGCGAAGGCATTGACGTTCCCTTACAGAACAAAATAAGACGGCGCAACAACCAAGTAATTGGAGAGATTTGCGCCGTTTTTTGAATTGGCTGAAATTGAGGGGACAGTTCTATCCGACCATGCTCAGACTGCGACCGCGTCCTCGAACAGGGAAGGGAAATGCTTGTGCGGATCCCCCGGATCGCGGAAGAGAATCTGCTGGCGGGGCGTCAATTCGGTGTTTGAGGGAGGCAGTACACGCCTTGCCGTCCACGCCACGTGTGAAACGCAGTACTTATAGAGGAGAGCCCGTCGTTCGTGTTGTGCGTCCCAGGCGGCGGTGCCATGTGTCAGGGCCTCGGTAAACAGAATTGCCGAACCGGCAGGCGCCTCGGGAATGACGACGTTGGCGGCCTCTTCGGGGGCGTCGGAAATCTGTTGGGGCAGCTTGTAGTTGGTCTTATGGCTGCCGGGGATGCAGCAGAACCCGCCCTTTCCCGGTCCAGTATCGGTTAGGCACCAGGTCACGACGACGAAGCCGTTGTAGATCTGGTCATCGCGGAATGGAACGTATTCGCCGGGCTGGGCGCGTGAGGTTGTGGAAGTGGCGCCGTAGTCGGCGTGGAGCAGCCCTCTCGGCATCCCCTGCTGCATGTACATCCCGTAGATTCTGTCCAGCCGGAAGCAGTCACCCAGCCGGAAGCGCAGTATTGGCATAATCCGATGATGGTCCAGCAGATCGCAGAAGGGTTGCCCCCACTCGAGGAAGCCGGGGCCGTCCGGCGCCCTGCCAAAGCGCTGCGTCTGACCCGGTCCAGGCAGTTGCTGGACATCCAGCAGGCGGTTGAGCGTCGCGACTTCAGTCTTGTTAAGTGCATCTTCTATCACCAGATAGCCCTGCACATCGAAGAGATACTGCAGCAGATGAAGATCGCTCATTTCTCGTACTTTGACCTCGATTGAGTGTCCTGACTTGTCCCTGTTCTCGGGCTGGGATAGCGCCTCACCACATCATACGTCATCATGCGGAAAGGCGCAACAGGTTCGAAAAGTGTTCGGACGGCGCAGCGTCCCTGAACATGGGATTCGCTGCGCCGTCCGAATTCAGTACGGCGCTCGCCGGAGCGAGCCAGCGTTGTGGTAGCTGGCTAATGTTTATTCAATAGCTGCCTGAACAGGTCCGATAGTCGAGCTCAGTCCACGCTTAGAGATGCCCTCGCTGTCGGTGTAGGTCACGTAGACTCGCAAGAACTTGCCGATGTCTGTGCTGACCGGCGTATAGGCTGAGGATTCTTCGGCCGAGACGACTACGATATCGGTCCACTCGCTAAGCGCATCTTCAGAACTCTGCCACTGCCAATCGCCGAGGTTGGTATAAGAGTCCTCAGAGAGCGTCAGCTGGGCGGAGATTTCCTGTCCAACCGTTGGTCGTTGGTCCGTGTTGAACCAGACAACGTTTGTCGCAGTCTGGGGGACGGGTGTGGGCGTTGGCGTAGCGGTCGGCTCAGAAGTTGGCGTAGGCCCTGGCCCAGGGACAAGCCCGTTAGCTGGGAACCAGTCCGACCAAGGCCCGGCGCCGAGAATGTTCTTGCCGCGTGTTCGGAAGCGATAGACCCTTTCGGGATCCAGGCCCTTGACCGTGTATGAGACCGCGTCAGTACCTTCAGTGACACCCAGAATTGTTATGTCACCCTCGGTTGTCCAGGACTCGCCAGTGCCCACGGACCTCCACTGGATATCGTAGGAAGATACGTGGAGAAAGGGCATCGAGAGTGGTAAAGGCGCCGTAGAGAATTGAACTGTCAGTTCCTCCATTGAGTGTTGCTCCACCTGACCCGAGATGGACTTTGGAGGAGGCGCGACGCTCATCGCCGCCACAATGGCGCCTACAACAATCAGCGCTCCAAAGATGGCCAGGGAGATCTTGTTTACTAGTAGGCGCAGTATGACAACGCTCATGCGGAACATCATATGCAGGAACATTCGCAGGACCAATTGTACGCGATTAGTTTCTCTTATTGGCAAGTTTGCCATTCTATCAACCTCCTGGCTCTAGTGTTTCGGGACTCCAAATTGACGGGCGATTTGTGAAAGCTTTGACTTCATTCGGTAGCCAGAAATGGCATTCTCCGACGTATCTACCGGATTTTCAGTATAGTAGCAGCGAAATGGTTTGTAAATCCGTTCGCTGTTGAAAATCTGACTCGAAAACTGGACGCATTTCCGGAAATTTTTCGAGAAAATACACTGGTAGCGAGTCACTATTTACGTTTGAAGGACCCTGAAATAGGCTGTGTCGCCGTCATCAACGGGCTGACTACGATTTGTCAACGTCTGCAAGTTATTGAGGAATCGTACGGGAGGCGTTGAGTTGGGGGAGGCCCACTTCCCAGGCCGCGCAGCGACCAGGCCGGCAGTTCTCGTGCGCTGATCGGCAAACGTCCGAGACATCGCCCGATTCACTGAAGCGCGTTTCCTGCAACTGAGTTGGACGGGAGGATCTGGACAAGGGGAAAGCTTATTCGGTGAACCAGCCTTTCGGGCTTGTTGTAGGGGTGTGGGGGGCGAGAATCGCCGAAGAAAGCGGTTTGGGGTTGTATTGCGAGAGCTGCAACAACAGACGAGGGAACTGACCGCCCCGCAGGAGAGAAGAGGGCATGCTTTGAAGGAAGCCCGAGCGCGCAATTCTTGACCTGTCAGAGTGTTCTCATTGCGGCAAGCGGTTGTCAGGGCAATTGGTGGTTGGAGGAGAAGAGAGGCGGCTCAACCTGGGCTGGGGACGGAGTCAACCCAGCAGGGCGCCGCGAAGTTTCGCGGCAAGTGCGAGGTTACTTTTCGCCAGGTTTTGTTCCGAGAGGACAGGTTCGACCAGGCTGCGTTCGTGATTCCGGTGGCACAGTTTTCGCTGTGACGCGAGGATGTCGTGCAGGCTCGTCAGGTGTTCAACGTTCGACGTCGGAGATAAGCAACCACGGTGATCAGTCTACGACAGGGCCGATGGTCTGACTTAGTGCCCTTTTGAGTTCGCCGTCGCTATCCCTGTAGAGGGCGGAGGCACGTAGATACTTGCCTTCGTCTGCGCTGGTGGGCGTGTATTTGGAGGAATCGGAAGCGTCGTAGTCGGTGGTATCCTGCCATTTGCCGAGACCATCGTTGGATCGCTCCCATTTCCAGGATCCGAGGTCACTGTACTGGTCATTGGCAAGAGAAAGTTCAACGGCGATCTCACTGTCAACCGTCGGCGGACTGGCGCCTCCGGCGAATCTGACCACGTCTGCTACTGTATCAACTGCGATGACCGGGCCAATAGTTTGGCTCAGTCCTCTTTTGTAATCCTCATCGTTATCGAGATAGACAACTGAGACGCGCAGGTATTTGCCATTATCCAAGGAAGAAGGCACGTAAATCGAGGAATCCTCGGCATCGTAATCGGAGACATCGGTCCACCCTCTAAGAGCATTGACGGAACGGTCCCAACGCCAACGTCCCAGTTCGCTGAAATCTGCATTTGGGAGAGAAAGGCGAGAGCGTACGGCGCGGCTTACCACTACGGGATCATTGCCAAAGGCAAAGTCCACAGTGTCGGTCTCAATTTCCGCGCTGACCACAGGGCCTACGGTTGGGCTAAGTGCAATCTTGCCAACTTCGTCGCCATCGACGAAGTTGACGGAGGCGCGCAGGTATTTGTCTTTGTCAGCGGCAACAGGGGCGTAGAGCGACGAATCGGTCAACCGGGCACCGGGTACACTATTCCAGCCGGTCAGGCCATCGTCTGAGCGTTCCCATTGCCAGCGTGAGCGATCGCTATAACTGTCCTCATCAAGAGTAAGGCCGACGCGAACTGTCTGACCGATCACTGCCGGGTCCCCGCCTTCGACGATTCGGACTACATCGACAACGGTCTGACGAGTGGGTGTAGGCGTTGGCACGGGGGTTGGTGTAGGAGCCGGCGGGGGGTTTATGATGATACAAGCGCTCAGAACCACTGTTGCGATCGTTGCAGCCAGCCAAAGGAACAAAGAGCCGCTCAGCCGTCGCCCGGCGTGGGAAAGGGACATTCTGCGGTTGCGGCTGCATTCGTTAGCAGGCATGCGTGCGTTCTCCTTCATGCGATCTTGGTCTGAGCGTAAGAGAGATCTTTGGCCGTGTGCCAAGCGGGCCTTAGCCATTGGACGCCTTGTTGCCGTGGAAACAATTGCCCGATTAGTTTACCGACAAGCATATCGAAAGTCAAACTAATGGCACTTGTCTGGGACAGGGATGCTCGTCAGTAAGAGGAGCAGAGCGGGGAGCCGAGGCCCTGTTGCGGCCCGTACGAGGCTTGTGGCAGTTCAATAGGGTCGAAGCATAGAAGGAAGTTCAGCCTTTGACGCCGGTAATGACGATCCCCTGGATGTAGTTCTTCTGGGCGATGAAAAAGAGAACAATGCAGGGCGACAGAATGATTAGCGATGAAGCCATCAGCAGCGTCCACTCGACCCGATGTTGTCCCTGGAAGAACCGTAGCCCGAGCGCAAGAGTATATTTGTCGAGGTCAGAAAGGAAGATCAGGGGGCCAAGAAAGTCATTCCAGTGGTTCATGAAGGAGAAGACAAGGATGATGCCCAAGGCGGGTTTGATGAGGGGAACGCAGATGCGATAGAAGATACCGAAGGTGCTGCAACCGTCGACGCGCGCAGCATCGTCCAATTCTAAGGGCAGAGTCATGAAGAACTGGCGCAACAGGAATATGTAGAAGGCGCTGGTCGCAAAGAAAGTGGGGACTACCAGTGGCAGAATGGTGTTGATCCAGCCCAACTCCTTGAAAAGAATGAAGAGCGGAATGATGATCGAAGGATAGGGCAACATCATGGTTGCCAGGACGAGCAGAAAGATGGCGTCGCGGCCCGGAAAACGAATGCGGGCAAAGCCGAAGCCGACAATAGCGCAGGAGACGATGTGCCCGAGAATCGACAGCCCGGTGATGCGGATCGTGTTGACTAGCCATTGGTTAAAGGGCAGGATGGTCCACGCCGTCCAGTAGTTGCCGAAGCGCGGTGGGACTGGTATCCACTCGATAGGGAAGGTAAACTCGGTGCCCGGCTTTTTGAGAGACGTGCTGATCATCCAGAAGAAAGGCAGCATCACGCCGAACGCTCCGATAAACAGGAGCAAATAGACAACCGTCTTTAACAGCAGGTCCTGCCGACGCCGACTCCGCAAGAGATTAGCCAGTCCTGACACTATCGACCGCTGACCCTGGTGTTCGAGACTGTGTTGAGCCATTCGATCACCCGCCCTCGTAGAAGACCCAGCTGGAAGAGGTTCGCAAAATCAGGAACGTAAAGGCAAGGATCACGAGGAAAAGCACCCATGCCAGCGCGGACGCATACCCCATGTTGAACCACTGGAACGCATTTTGGTAGAGATAGAGTACGTAGAAGAGAGTGGAGTAGTTCGGCCCACCCATGGTCATGACGAAGGCCTGGGTAAACACCTGGAAGGAGCCGATGACTCCCATGATGAGGTTGAGGAGGAGGACGGGCGTGATCATGGGAAGGGTAATGCGGCGGAATTTCTGGAAGGCGTTGGCGCCGTCGAGCGTTGCCGCCTCGTAGAACGTTGTCGGGATACCCTGGAGCGCGCCGAGGTAGATCAGCATGCCGCCGCCAACACCCCAGACGCTCATCACGATTAGGGCGGGTAATGCCCATGTCTCGCTTCCCAGCCAGGCAGGACCTTTGATGCCGATGTACTTGAGCAGCACGTTAATGACGCCGAATCGAGGGTTGAAGATCCACAACCAAAGCAATGAGACGGCCACACCCGCGGTCACGCTGGGCAGATAAAACAACGTGCGGAAGAAGCCGATCAGACGGATCTTCTGGTTGAGCAGCATGGCGAGGAAGAGGCCGAGGGCAAGATTCAGCGGTACGTTGAGGAGAAAGATTATGGTGACCTTGAGCGACTTCCAGAAGAATTTGTCTTCGATCATCTTCTGGTAGTTACCCAAGCCGATGAACTCCGGGGTACCGACGATGTTCCACTTTGTCAGGCTGATGGAGAAGGAGCCGAGGAGCGCGCCGGCGGTGAAGACAGCGAAACCGACTATCCACAGGGAGATAAAGGCGTAGCCCTCAAAGACGTTTTTCCAGTAGCGTTTGCTCTTGCCCAACATAAGGGATCGGCTCATCGGTACCCCCCAAAACGAGACAGAGTAGAGGGGAGACGGGAGACGGGAGGCGGGAGGCGGGCAACCCCGCGCTCCCGGTCCCATCATACTTCTCGTTCGGCACTAAGAACACAGAACGGTCTAGGCATTTTCGGCGAGTATTTCTTCAATCTGTGCGCACATGTCGTCAGCTGCCTGCTGGGCCGACTTGGCGCCGCGCATGGCGTTGTCGACCTCGGTCGTCATGACTGTGAAGAGCACGCGGTAGGGCTGCGGGCTGCGCGGTACGAAGGGGTTGGGAATCGTGTTGATGTACCCTTCGCGAATCATGGGGATGTCGAGCACACCTAACGGTTCGGTATAGGCTTTGGACTCGAAGATCGAGTAGCGGGTGGGGCCGTCGGAGAAGGCAAGCTTGATGCCGCTGTCATAGCCCTCTTCCCAGGCTTGCAGGCTGCTGCGGTATACGGTCCAGTCGAAGGCTTCCTGGGCGTGCTCGCTGGTGGAGGAGATCACGATCTGGTCGGTATCGCCCCAGCAGCGGAAACCGGCTTTGCCGGCGGGCACGAGCACAAAATCCCATTCGAAGGGGAGCTCGTAGCCCTCGCGCAGGTCGCGCACGGAGTCACAGGTGGTGCCGCCGGCCATGACGATCTTGCCGGTGTTGAAGTTGATGCCCAGTTGGCCGGCCTGCATTTCGGGCGGGGGTTGAATCTTGTGCTCCAATACAAGATCGGCCATGAACTTGATGCCTTCGACGGCATCAGCGCTGTTGATAGTGCAGGTTGATATGGCCTCATCGAAGACTTCGCCACCGGCCGCACGGATTGTGGCCAGCTGATTGGTGCCGCCGGAACCGCCGTAGAAGTACTGGTCGGTCTCGCCGTCGCCATCCAGATCCTTGGTCAGCTCTTTGCCCATTTCGACGAAGGTGTTCCAGTTCCAGCCGTCGGCGCCTTTTTCCCAGTAGAGGTCGCCGGGGAGCGGCATGCCGGCTTCCCCTAGCAGGGTCTTGTTGTAGCGCAGCTGGTGGGTGCAGGACTTCTGGGGGAGGCCGAAGACGACGCCGTCGAAGAGGGCGTCACCGTGATAGACGACATCATCATAGTTGAGGTCGGCGCCGTAGGCGTCGATGAAGTCGGTCAGAGGGGCGGACCCGCCGGCGGTGTGGGTCTCGGCCATGAGGGCAGGATGACAGCCGAAGGTATCGGGCGCTGTGCCACCGGCGACCATGACCGGAATCTTGGTGTTGTAGTCACCCCACGGCAGGACAAGGGGTTCAACTGTGACGCCGGGATTGTTAGCCTTGAACAGCTCTGCCAGCCCGGTTTCGGAGGGTACGTCTCCCTCTGAGCCATGCCTGGCCCAGCCGATAGTAATGTCTTCCATGTCGGCCATATCGCCACCGCCGCCGGAATCAGTTGCGGCGGGTACGGCACAGGCTGCCAACGCTGCGGTGGCGCTGCCGGCGGCCATCCACTTCAGCATTGATCTACGGCTCATTCTTGTGGACATTTTCAGGTCCTCCTTATGTGTTCATTGTGTATCCGGAATCGGAAATGAACGTGGATCAGAAAGGTCGACTGACGAATAGCTACTTTACGAAACGCGCCGCCTCGATGCGGGTTGCCAGGTAGTGAGTAAGACAGTTGGTCTGGAATGGCTTCTGTACAGGAGTTCCGGGCGGCCAACTGGGGGCTTGGGTCGTACCAGCCGTCACTGTAGTACCAGAGCGATTTTACAGCATACACAAGTGAAAGTCAAGTGTATTTTTTCGGCACACGGAACCTTGATGTGGGCACCCTGATTTCTGCATAGCGATAAACTCTCCAGGGAGTGCGAGGACCGCTTACGGTCAGTTTGTGCGCTCTACGACTACTCTTCCGGCTGCAGCCATCGGCATAACCAGAGTAGAGCCAGAGCCGTCGGGCCAGCGGATTTCCAGAAGGAGAGGTATGCTGGCGGTGGGGAAGCCGAAGTGGGCCTGTGACGGCTCGCCGGTCAGGTAGCCGCTGTTGGAGCGCAGCGTGCGCGTGTAACTGCCCGTTGTGGTGTGCAACGTAAGATGTGCGCCGATTGCGCGGGTATTCTTGCTGGCGGGCCAGGAGAGATCGACGGTCAGGCTGTTCCCACCGCAGAGGCGATTCTCGTAGATGAGGGCGGGCGCGAGGAGATTGTTGATGACGATGTCGAGGTCGCCGTCGTTGTCGAGGTCGGCCATGGCCATGCTGCGGCCGCCAGCGGTGGCATTGAGGCCCCAGGCGGGCTCAGGCTGAAAGTTTCCTTGTCGGTCGTTGCGGAAAATCAGATTCTGCTCGACGAGTTCGTTGCCGGGCAGGTGGCTGAACATCTCCTCGGCGGCCATGCCGTTAACGATGTACAGGTCCAAATAACCGTCCTGATCCAGGTCGCCAAACTGGGCCGACCAGCTCCAACCGCTGGCTCGCAGTCCTCGAATGCCGGCCTCATTCAGGTAGCCGCCGGAGGCCGCTGGGACCTGGAGGACATTCTCAATGATCTGCTGGTCACCGGGGATGTCAGCATCTGCCATCATTTCCATGAGAGGAGACCAGGCTGCCATCATATCGGGGGTCTCCGGGTAGGGTTTCATATCGGCCGCGAACAGTTCTGCGCGCCCGTCATTGTTGATATCTCCGACGGCGAAACTCATCGTGTTCTGGGCTGTTTCGGCAAAGGGCATCGACTCCTTCCATCCATCCGGTGACCAGAACCAGACCTGGTCGGGCAACAGGAAATCGTGTCCTACCCAGATGTCGAGGTGGTCGTCCTGGTTGAGATCGACTAGCAGCAGAGCGAGGGCCTGAGAATGGGTGGAGAGAAGGGTGGCGACGAAGTCATTTCCCGTGTTCTCATAGTAGACGACGCCGCCATTGGCGAGGTCGTGGGGGTCGACGCGCGTGTACTCGGTCTGATAGGTGGCGAGGACGAAGTCAAGGTCGATGTCGCCGTCCAGGTCTGCCCAGGCGAAGGTATAGGCTTTCTGGGAGGCTGCGAACCAGTCGATGAGAGTGAACCCGGGGATGGGTTTGACAACTCTTTGCTGGGCCGAACCGTCTTCGCTGGCGTTACTATGGGAGTTGCCGTCATTCATCCAGACGAGGGGGCGGGTAATGCGATGGGCAAAGGCGATGTCGAGCCAGCCGTCGCCATTGATGTCGACGATGCTTACGCCTCGCGACTGACCGTGCGGGAATTCCTGCTTGCGAAAAGCAAAGTCGCCATCGTTCCAGAAGATGGCGTTGCGGCCCGCCAAGTTCGCCAGTACAAGATCGAGATCGCCATCTCTGTCGAGATCGTTGACAGCCAGGCCTGCGCCGTTGCTATCGTAGGTTCTGACCACATCGCCCTCAATAGTGGTGATATGATCGAGCGTATGGGCGACGAAGCGATCTTCACAGGGAAACGGGGAGACTTTGTGGGGCTGCACCGCGGCCCTGATGGGCGGGTCCGCGGGCGGGCCTACAGGTACACATGCAATCGCCAGGAAGGGAAGGAGGAGGATTGCGAAAAGGGGTATCGCTCTCAAGCTCAAATTCGAAGGCCTGTTCATAATGCCGTCCTCCGTTTTTTTTGCCGGCGTGCTGGAATTTTCTTGCCACATTGGCATCAGCGTCGAGACTTACGTGAGATTTGGCTTAGCATCATGCGTCTTCTGAGAATGAAAAGAGTCAAAGGTCGGACCCTTCTGTCAGCCACACAGGGTTGAATCGAGCAAGGGTCAGTGATTCGTAGGGTTGATTCTCGCCGCTCTCATAGAGGCAGCAGACATCCCCATTGGGCAGGGCGGCCAGATCCGAGTAGGCGGATGGCCCGGGATGGAGAGTTCGGGCAGTGGGCCAGGTGCGTCCGCCGTCAGAACTGAGGCGGACCGTCATGCGCTCACGGCGTGTGCTGGCCGGATTTGCAAAGAGGAGTTGTCCGCCGGGCAGCGACTCCAGGCTGCCCTGGCAGACAGGCTCAATCAGCGTCTCGTCCCACTCGAATTGGGCGAAAGTTTGCCCCTGATCCTGGCTGCGGGCCACAGCCCGGCGCGTGCCGCCGACGTGGTTGCGGCAGTTGATGTAGAGGCTGCCATCATACAGTTGCGCCACTGCGCACTCATTGGTGCCGGCTTCAACATTGCCTCCAAGCTGCCAGGTTGCGCCTCTGTCGTCGCTGTAGATGACATGGGAATGGTAAGGGTCGCGGCTGCGGTCCAGGTGGAGGCCGACGATATGGTCGCAAGGGACGACCAGGCGGCCGGTGTGAAGCTGGATGCCGTGACAGGGGCCGGTAGCATACCAGGTCCATTGCGGATCTTTGACCGACTCGGTTATTTCGCGCGGTTCGGTCCAAGTCTGGCCATCATCAACACTGTGGGTGATCCAAACAGTGCGAGGCGCCTTGCCTTCGCAGATCAGCGTTTCGCCGCCATCTGCAAGGTTCTTGCAGAACAGTAGCCAGACGGTTCCTGTCTGCCGCTCGACCACGGGGCAAGGGTTGCCGCAGGTCATGCCGGCTTCAGTGACTACGACCTGAATCGGAGCCCAGGTACGGCCGTTGTCGAAGCTGCGACGCAATATCAGGTCGATATCACCGGCGTCGCCGCGTCCGTGTTTGCGCCCCTCCGCAAAGGCCAGGACGGTGCCGCGGGCGGAGACGGCGAGGGCTGGTATGCGGTAGGTGTGGTATCTGCCATCGCCACTGGTGAATAGAGTCTCTTGCAGGAGCCAGGGCTGAACCGATGCGTTTTGCGCGGCCATGCTGGTTAACTCCTTTCAATCAATGTCTTCGGGTTCGATGAAAACTCCAACCAGGTGGCTGGAGCCGGCCGGATCGCCGTAGTTGGTGTAGTCCACCCACATAATGCGGCCGTCCTCCAGCATCAACCAGGATGAGTAGCCGTGATCCGGCCCCGGCGCCTGTTCCGGATGGTTGCCATGGATTTGAATCATGCGCTGCCGCTGGTATTCGTCGGGAAAGGCTCCGCTGTCGGCGTGCCATGACCATTCGCAATCTTCAAGAGTAGGATTCTGCACTCGATAGGACAATTGGCGCCAGTAGCTGCGGCCGCCGGTCTGCGGCTGACCGAACTGGGTGTACCCGCTGGGTGCACCTGCGCGGCGGGAGTCGCCTATTGGTTTGTCCTCTCGGAAGACACACTGGTTGATCACGGTCTCGCCATCGACCTGAACGCGCAGAAGGCCGCGGCGATGAATTAAGGTGATGGTGTGGTAGTCGGTCATGTCGACCGCGCTGCGGAAGTCGGCGCCGCGGCGACTCCAGATCCCGTCGGCGGCGACATTGATCACGACGCCGAGTTGCGAAATCGACAGGAAGGCGGCAGGTTGGCCGGGTCTGCCCTCCACCTTGAGGGTCGCCTCCATGTGGATTTCGCTGCGCGCGGATTCGGGCGGTAACAGGCAGTAGCGGGCTTCGTGGCCGGGCAGGTTGTCGATCACAAGCGCGTCGTCTTGCAGTCCTGCGGCATACTTGCGGCGCGGGCCACCGATCTGGTAGGTACCGGCCTCCGCCTTGATGTCGCCGCACCAGCCATAGGTCCCCAAAGGCCCATTGACATGTCGGCCACTGACAAAGATGCGGCCGTCGGGCAGTTGCTTGCCGTAGGGACGGTCGAGGGCGAAGGGGCACATTTGGAGCGGGGACCAGGAGCGACCGCTGTCGGTCGAAAAGGTGACGAAGGAAGGGATGCCGGCATGGTGATTCTCGCGCAGCAGGCAGGCCAGCTCTTGGCCGCCGACGGCGTCGGGGTTGTCGAGGAAGACGATGGCACCTTCGCAGACGCGGTGGTAGCCGTTGTCGGCGACTGTAGCGGCCTCGTACCAGGTTTCGCCGCTGTCGTCGGAGCAGGAGAGAATGACGGCGAACTCCTGGGTATCGCCGCGCATGATGTGGGAGGCGACGCCCAGTCTGCCGTCAGGCAGATCGAGAATGCGATCGGGCTCGAAGCCCATGATGTGGGGTTTTTGGGCTTCCGTCCAGGTATCGCCGTCGTCGCGGCTCCAGTATAGCCAGTTGCCGGGCGGTTGATCTTCGTGGAAATGGCTGTGGTCGTCATGGTCTATGATCACTACGAGCCGGCCATCGTTCAGCCGGCTGAGGCGGGGGGTGACGAGCCGCTCATCCCCCTCCTGCAGGTTGGCGCGGTCGATCTCGCGGTGCTTGAACCAGGTGCGGCCGCGGTCGTCGCTGGCGAGAAGCGTCAGGACCTGATTTACCTGCGACCAGTGGGAGTCGGTGTCGGAATAGATGAGCATGAGCCTGCCGGAGGGCAGCTCGATAATGTCGGGATTCTTGGTGAAACGTCCGGGGCTGCGCCAGACGTCGAAGACTTTGTGGGCGACGGAACGTGGATGAATATGCACAGGTGCTCCTTTGGAAACTGGGGTGGAATGGGTCGTTTAATGGAGGTGGTAGGGTCCTGGCCGTTTGCCGGCGGCGTCCTTCTGTTTGGTCAGTTGCGGAGTGCCTGCAAGGCGGAGCGCCATTTCTCATAGTTCGGGGGGCGTCCGTCACCTCGCACTACCATCGGTGGGCGCTTGGTCTCTTTCAGCTTGTTGTGCATGAAGTCTTCGCTCTGGATTACATGGGGCGGCGCGGTGAAGGTTCCCGGTGTGCGGCAGTAGCGAATGTCGACGCTCCAACGTACTTCGGGCGTGTTGTTGATTTTACTACCGTGGAAAGTCATGTTGGAAAAGAGAAGGATGTCGCCGCGTTTCATGGGTACGGGGACCGGTGTGCCGCGGGCCTCCGGATCCTCGAATGAGCGCATATTCTGATTCTTGTCGCGAGCGCTGTCGATCAGCTCCCAGGCGTTGCTGCCGGGGATCAGGTAGAGACAGCCGTTTTGTTCGTCGACGTCGACGAGGGGGATCCAGACGGTGATAATGTGGGCGTGTTGTGACGGTTTGCCGTAGTACTGGCTGTCCTGATGGAGAGGAAAGGCGGTCAA
Source organism: Caldilineaceae bacterium (assembly GCA_965221345.1). Lineage (GTDB taxonomy): Bacteria > Chloroflexota > Anaerolineae > Caldilineales > Caldilineaceae > Bin5. The sequence goes on along the minus strand of CBDCSD010000001.1, from coordinate 1,680,849 downwards.
CACGCTGTCGGGCATCTTGGGGCGGAGATGATAATCGCCATTGAAGCTGAGATTTGGTCCAAGATGGGGCTGCAGAGCGTCGGCGATGCCGGGGTGATGGATCAGGGCGTGCAGTTCGGGGCTGAAGACGGGCGCGTTCCAGGAACGCAGGCGGATTTCGTTCTCACGGTGCAGTGCGGCCAGCCGTTGCCCGAAGGGGAGGTTTTCGTAGGGGTTACTGATTTTCCCCTCGTTGAGCATGTCTTCGGCGTATATGCCTACTTGGCGACAGATGCAGGCGCGCAGCGGCTCCAGATCGGCAGGCGGGATGGCTTCACGGACATGGAGGTAGCCATCCCGTTTGTAGGTGTCCGTCATTGCTCGATTCTCCTCTCGGCGCGTATATGTTTAGGGCTGATGACTTATTTTCGCGTTATCTGTTGAGTCTTGCAACTTGAACTGCAGGTGATAGTAGACATCAGTGGGTAGTCAAGCCTGCGAGGGAGGGCACCCACAAGGGGTGCCCCTACGGTTGGATGATGAGGGCGCGCACAAGTGGGGAGGGCACCCACGAGGGGCGCCCCTACGGTTGGACAATGAGGGCGCGCACACGGGGGGAGGGCACCCACGAGGGGTGCCCCTACGGTTGGACAATGAGGGCGCGCACACGGGGGGGAGGGCTGGACAGGGATCTGGGGGATTTGAGGGATGGGCTGTGATTTGGTTGGCGCGGAGGGCCGTGTTAGGGCTTGGGGGGGTGGTGAGATGGACGAGCGTTGTGCGAGAGTTCGTGAGAGATCCACGAGAGAAGTGGGGGATTGTTGCTGATGCGTGGATGGCGACCTGATGGAGAGTTCGGGAACGGTTGGCTGGTCTATTTGCGAAGGGGGTGGAGGGCACGAGGCGTGTGGGTCCGGGCGGAAATGGGGTGGTTTGGGGGGGCTTGGGGGCGGGAGGGGCGTTGGGGGGCAAGCGTGGGGGTTTTGGGGAGAGCGCAGGGTAGGGAAGTAGGGCTGCTGCCTTGGGGCAACAGGAGTTGCTGTTGTTATATATTATTTGTTTGTTACGCCCCTATTGCAGTTGCGGGGGCGGTGGCTAATGGTAGACCGTTTTTCTCTTGGACTTCGATATAGGCAATAGTCTCTTTCCAGTCTTTTTTGTATTTCTCTGCCTCTGCCCATCTGGGTTTGAAGTCTTCGTCTTCGTAAAGTTCTTCCGTTTTACGCATCAGCTCTTTGATCTTGCTGAGTTGCTCTGCCAGGACTTCTGGCGGCGCTTCGTCGCAGCGGCTGTAACGGGAGCGACTCGAGTTGACTTTGACACGGGCCGGGCGTTTGTTGATGGGCTGGCCGGTCAGGGGGTCGAACGGGGCGGCGGTGCCGCCGGCCAGACGTGACTGCGTCTCTTCGACACGCTCTTTCATGGTTTCCAACAGGTCGGTGGTCTCTGGAAGAACGGTTAGGGCGGCCTGTTGGCCGTCAAAATCATCTAGCTGATCATTCACTTCAATTAGTAACTGTTGTGTGAAGTCGAGGTCATGGTAGCCGAAGCGGCGCCGACCTTTGTCGTTGAGGACCACTGCGGGGGGTTCGTCGGGGTTGGACGGTTTAGTGAATTCGGCGAAGCCCTGGTCGACGAGGGATTCAGCGCGGTAGCGGTCCTGTTTGGCGGTGATGGTGTCGGCGGCTTCGAGGATGTCGGGGTCGCCGTGAGCGCCGGCGAACTTGGCGGCGGCGGCGAAGGTCTCTTCGGTACGGATGAAATCCATGTCCTGGTCGGCCTGGCGGTAGACGTCGAGCTTCAATTTGACGCCGCGGCAGACGGCGGCGTAGCGGGCGGGGCTGAGCGTTCCGTCCATCACCCGTTTCATGCCATCGTCGAGCAAATCGATCATGTCTTTCAGGCGTTCGGGGATGCGTTTGTCGAGGCGGGCGGCGGTGGCGGAGTTTTTGCCACCGAGTGAGCGCCATTCGTGGACCTGGTCGGGGGCGGGACCGTGGGCGATGCAGAGGCCGTCGTATTTCTTGAGCCCTCGTCCCTGACAGGGGCTGCCGTCTTTTCTTACACTTTTGCAGAGATTTTTAGACAATTTTCCTTTCTCCTGAAGTACGGGTGTAACCGGTCGTCCGGCCGGAGGGCCGGCGATGGTGATGGGTTGATGAACTGTGCCGGGTGGAACACCTGTGCCAAGAAGGTATTATAACACGGAAATTGGGTGTTTTTGTCTGAACTGTGATTTGGGGAGATTTTGGTGATTAACTGTGATTTGTGCGCGGCCAGCGTTTGAGGCGGAATTGGGGGATTATCTGGACGGGGTTTCATGGGATTTCAGGGATGGGCTGTGAATTGGGGTGGGGAGGTCAAGGTGGGGAGTTCATGCGAGGGGGGACGAGGGCAGGCACAAGGCCTGCCCCTACGATGGCGTTGTGGGGGCGGGGATGGATGCTTGAGGCGGGATTTTCGGGATGGCGAGGGGCGGATCGGCAGTTGTGTTGGGGTGATTGCGCGGGCGCTGGTGAGTGGGGCGACAGGTTGGCGGTGGGAGGCCCTGGGGAAAGGGTAGCGGGCCCGGATGGGGTGGGGCAGTCGGGGCAGGGCGTTGTCTGAACTGTGATTTGGGGGGCTTTTTTGGACGGGCTGTGATTATTGGCGGGGGGGCGAACAGCGCACTGTGGGTCTTTGTTGGTCGGTGAGGAGGGGAAGACTGTTTGAACTGTGAATATTGGGACTGTGGTGATGGGTTGAAATTGTTGGCGACGGGTCAATTCCTGGTCAGCAGACTCTTCAGCGGCGGAGATGCGGGCTGACCTTCTGAAGTGGCGCGGCTTTCAAGCGGGTATCGAAAACTGCATATCCTGTCTTGCGCAACCTGTCAGCAATGCTCCGACTCACGCATAATCGCAAGAAGGTAGATGACACAGCCGGCTGGCAACGACGATGGCGCATGACTGCGGCGCAGGTTTTGAAGGGGGGCGTTGCGGGGGGAGTCCCCCCGCACAAGGGAGGGCCGAAGGCCCGACCGCCCAAAAAACGAGGAGAGAGAGGAGAGGAGCGAGGAGAGAGTAAATGCTTCGCTTGCTTCATTCAGGATGGCGAATTGACTGTGGCTGGGTGGGAACTTGCATTGTTTTGGGTATTGGGGAAGGGCGGGCAAGGCGCCGGCGACGTGGTCGGGCGGGCGCGGCGCTTGCTCACGGTCAGCTTACTGTTGGGGATTGTGGCTGCCGGAGCGGTAATGCGCCTGATTGCCGCGAGTCGGCCATCGCTCAGACTGAGGCGATGAAGGCGAACGAACCTGCCAAGCCAGAATGCTTCAGAAGTGTGAGCCAATTGGTCCACTCTCTGGGGACCGGTTTTCAGGGTCCGCCGGGAACGGCTAAATCGACAGTTACCGCCTTGGACCGTTATTGAGGAATGTTGCGGACGTCACGCCAGAAGGCTAGTTGCTGAGGACAGGTGGAGGCCCTGGCTGCTCTTGCAGTACGCCCCCTGGTAGCGAAGGCGATCGAATGGCGCGATTGTTTCTTGAAACCGCAACTCAGATACGGCCTGCGCACCACTGGATGCCGCGCAGGATTGTTTTGCGGAAGGTTGGGTTCACGTAGGTGAGATTGTCGTGGCCTGACTGGAAGCAGAAGACGCGTGCGTTTCTGAACTGGCGGGTCCAGCCGAGGACGTTCATGCTGTTGGGGTGTTCGGTGGTCAACAGTAGATGGCTCTCCTGGCCTGCGCTGGCCATGGAGTAGGTTTCGTCGACCATCTGCCAAGGCTCGAGGTCTTTGGTGATCGGGTGTGCGGAGTCGGCGATTTCGACTGAGAGTTCCTGTTCATGGTCGTATCCGAAACTGCGATCGGAGATTCCAACCAGATCCGACCAGAAGGGCCACTGATCGTAGGCCAGAATGGAGTGATGAAGGAGGAAGATGCCTTGGCCGTTTTCGCCAAGCCCCTCGAGAACGGTCCGGATCTTAGCTTCCGGCTCGCCGCGAGGCATATTATAGAAGAGAAGAACATCATAGGCGTCCCTCACTTGACCGACATCCGCGGCCCAGTTCTCCTCATACTGGATATAGCTGTCCACCTGCGGCATGTCGCGGAAGATTGCCTGAAAGCCGGGAACATCAAAGTTGTGGCCGCCGGTTATGACGGCAACCGAGATGCTGTCAGTTTTGGAAGAGATTGTACTCATCGCTCACTCGTTTCCTTTATCACCAGCTGAATACGGTACCAAGAAGGTCATTCGGCCGATCGCGCAAGGTGTCGTAGATGCGTTTGGCCTCTTCGGCCGCAACTACGTCTTGCAGGAGGGATGACAGGTCGATCTGCCGGCGACCGTGTAGCCGGCAGAGGTTTTCCAGGTCATCGATAGAAAAGTGGCTGTTCTGTTTGATGGTTATGAGACGGCGTTGGGCAAGGTTGAAGTGGTAGTTCACTCTATCGCGACCGGCGATCAGCAGGACTCGGCCACCGGTCCTCACCGCATGGAGGAACTGGTCCTCCATGCCGGGAACGCCGGCAAAGTCGAGGATGGCATCGAAACTCTCATCGGCGATCTGTTGAGACCAGCCGGAGCCCTCTACGTTTAGTGCATGTTCGGCGGCGCCGATGCGGCGCGCTAACTGAAGCCTGCGGTCGTCAATGTCGCAGATGGTCACGCGCGCGCCGAACAGGGCCGCTACCTGGGAGGCGGTTTGCCCTATATAACCGGCACCGACAATCAGCACGTTTTCGCCGATTTTCAAGTCGGCATTGCGGCAGGTGTTGAGGGCCACTGCCGCCATTCCGTACAAGGCGGCCTCGCGCTGGTCAACCGTGTCGGGCAGTTTGATGAGCAGTTCATCTTCGGCGACGACGATGTATTCGAGGTGGGCGCCGGTGCTCTTGCCAATGAATATCAGGTCGTCCGTTTGCAGCCACTCGGCATCCGGCCCGGTCTCGATGACGCGTCCGACGGTCTGATAGCCAGTGGGCATGGGTAGCAGATTGTCGCCGGGGGCGTAGTTTCCTCTGTGCAGCTGGTTGCGCTCGGTGCCGTTAGTGATGCCGGAGTAGAGGGTCCTGATTTTGATTTGATTCCCCCGTGGCAATTCGGGGGCAGGCCAATCGTTGACGAAGACCTTTTCTCTGATCTTGTCGTCCCTGTTTCTGATGACTATTGCTCTCACGTGAAAGTCACCCCTTAGACGCGGCTGAAGTCTGAATAGGAAGAGCGCGAAGTTACACTAACGAAATCCTGCGCTACTCTTTGTTCAGTTGGTTGATAAACCTGATTCCCCTCGTCGGCCGGTGCTCGCTGATTCCCTACAAACACTCCAGGCTCCTTGCGCAGCCAGACGCTGTTGCCCGGAATTGCGGCCTGGGCAATAAATGAATCGACAATCCACCTGCCCCAATCCACAAATCGAGAGCAGTCATCATGCCACACAACAACGATGGACGCAACGCGGCCAAAGAGGAACTGGCTACTACTACACGAAAGGAAAAGAGCTGGAAGGATGGTTTTCTCTCAGCAATTGAGAGGAATGATGTGACGGGGGCGATTGCCGTGTTGGATTCACAGAAGACTGCGCATGCCGGCACGCCGCGCCAAGCTACAAAGTTGCAGGCGGCCAAGCTTGTCAGTTTGCATTACGGCGAGTCGACTGCATTGCTGTACGACATGGCTAAGGCTTTTGCCCGATCAGAAAGTGAGGGCGCGCAGGAGGTCGGGCTTGTGCTGTTAGGGCCGTTATTCGGGCACAATCCAGCTGAAGTGACGGATATTATCCTGAGGTTGGCGGACAGCGAGAATTGGGAGGTGCGTGAATGGGCGGCCAGCGCGTTGCGCCGGAATATCAGCGGCCATTTCGCAGCAATCCTTCCGACGGTTCAAGCATGGACGGTGCATCCATCCCCAATATACGGCGGGCCGCGGCGGTTGGCTGCGGCTCTGCTGCCGGAAGCTGCACGGAAAAGGAATGCCGACTGCTATTGGAAGCGTTGACGCCACTGCTGGAGGATGACGATCCCTATGTCCGCAAAAACCTGGGCGCCTTTGCGATTGGCGACAGCTTCCTGAAAGCTCAGCCGGCGCTGGTTGCCGAGTGGCGGGGGCGGGCGAGCAGTCATCCGCGCGCGCAGTGGAATGTGGCAATGGCTCTGTCTGCGGCTGAGGCCGCCAGGCACTTCGACCTTCTTTCTGATTTGCTCTGGCAGTTGGCGGTCGACGATCGAAACGTCGTGCGCAGAGCAGTCTACAGGGCCGTACTAAGTCTGGCAAAGCGCATACCTGAAAGGATTGCCCCTCTACTTGAAGCGTGGAATGAAGACCCGCAGCGATCCCATGTCTCTGTCCATGTCAAGTCCAAACTTAGTTGAAGGATCGTAGACGGATACTTTGTGCCCCTGGGAAAGAGTGGGTCGCTCGGCGATGCCAAGGGGAGAACTTAAAGGAGACGGCATCCCAGCTGCAACTTTTCCGACCCGTCAATGTTGGAGGCCAATTTCGACACGTGGAGTTGGGATGCGGCCTTTGACGTTGCCCTGGAGCGCCGGGAAGGCCAACCGAGCAGGCGGGCAATAGACTGTAGTAATTGCGTTCCTTTTCGAAGAGAGGCGGATGATAAGTTCATCCGCCTCTCGTTTTGCGCCTTATTTCAGCAGCAGGTAATGCTTGCGTTGCCTCAGTTTTGCTTGAAAGTGATGTTCGTGCAGGCTACGCTGCTGGAAATAGTCATGGACCACTTTGGCGAGAGGGGAGTCAGGTTCGAGAAGTCCTTCGAGTTATGACTTCCATCCGTGTTCACGCCGGCGGGGCAGTTCACAACCCAGATTTCGACAAATGTGCCAGAAGAGGCCGGACCACCGAAGGGAGAGAAGCCCCACTTGCCGGTAGGTTTGCCACAACCGGTACACTTGGTGTTGCGGGGGCCGTTGAAGGCGACATGTACACAGACATTATTCAAAACATTGTTGTTCCTGTCACGGACGAGTCCTTCAAAGAAGGTCTGCTGATTGTTGCCGGGGCAGTTGCCGCTGTCCACGAGGGAGTAGGCGAACTGCGGCGGCGGCGGGATGGGCGTCGCGGTGGGGGGCGGAGGGACCGGCGTGAATGCGGGCGTTGGAATGATGGAAGCAACTTGCACGAACTGGCCTCTGGTCGCCGACACCAGCGGGCTGTAGACCCACGCATACTGGTTGCCATAAATGATCTGCCACCAGTTACCGGCTGGGTTTTTGCCTGAGATAATGTACTGGTCACCAGGCGACGCTTGTCCAACAACGGGATAGTTGGTCCCTGGGCCTGCGCGCACGTTCATGGTCCTGGAAATCGACACAGTGGGCGAAGTTGAGGTAGCGGTTGGCGAGGGTGTCGGTGGCGCCGTTGGCGTAGGTGTATGCGTTGGCGTGGGTGTATGCGTTGCAGTCGGGGTATCGGTCGCTTCCAGTTCGGCGAGTCTCACTTCGAACGAGTTCATTCGATCCGACAACGAAGTCACCAGTTCCACCATTGCCTCGACTTTCTCAGCCAGGCTTTCGAGCGTCAGGGCTGCGTCCTGTGCATAGAGCGGCGCTCCAATTCCAGCGAGAAATACCACGATGAGCAGGATTAGAAGTGACTTTTTCATTGTTCCTTCCTTTGTCTTTTTCGAGTCTCACAATGAAGTTAGTAATGAGTGCATTCCCTCGCGGGGGTCGGAGATTGGGATGATCTTCGCGTGTGTTGCTTCCTTCCAAAGATGAAGTTCTCGCTCCTTGGATAATTAGCCTGCAAAGAACCTATGGAGCGATAGGCGGTAGGACGGGCAATAGTCGCTCGATCATAACCCAACTATATTGCCTGCCAATCCGATTGTCAATTCGCCTACAGGTGCCCTGCTGTGACCACATACTCCATTTGAGCCGGGACATTGGAGGCGCGGATCGGTCTGTCGTGAAGATCAGGACTCTCGGCGACTCAGGCCTTGCTTGGCTGACAGGATGGCACAGTGTTGCGACTATTTGGGAAACCAGCCGTGACGGTATCCAGTTCTCGAGCGGAAGCAGCGGAAGATGTGTTGCAGGTGCCTACTTTTCGATAACCGTGGCAATACAAAAGCAGCGACTTAACGAGGCAAAACATTACTGTTATGATGGAGCACGGTGATTATGGGGCTTGCTCCAACTGGAACGAGTTCAGATTTCCTCGATAGAGCATCCAGGAAATTTGAGTTTTGGCAGGCTCTCTTGTCGCAAGTGGGGTATCTCCTTTCCAAAGCAAACAGCGTTGCCGCCCGGGAATCGGACGACAGCGGACGTTCACAACCAACGAAAAGAAGCCAAGAGAAAGGCGCGCTCCGATGGGTCGAAGCGTGAAAGACAGGGCCAAACTGTTGCGGCTGGGGGGCGGGTCGGCTTGTCCGGGCGAGAGGTTGGAGCCGACAGTTGAACTGGTCGAGAAAGGGAAAATTGACTACATCATCTTCGACTCGTTGTCGGAAAGCGAGATGTTGGCTTTCGAGCGACAGAAGATGAGCCAGCCTGATGCAGGCTACGACATATACAGCGAGAGGCGGCTGAGGGCGATATGGCCGCAGTGCGCCCGCAGCGGGATACGAATTATCGGCAACATGGGGGCGGCCAATCCGCGGGGCGCGCAGGAAGTGGCGATACGGGTTGCCCGTGAAATGGGACTGCGGGGCCAGAAAGTCGCGGCGGTGCTGGGGGACAATGTGCTTGCATCGGTGACCAGGCTGAACCCGGTCGTCAACGAGACAGGGAACGCGGTCAGCGAGTTTGGCGACAAGCTGATAGCGGCACATGCTTACATTCCTGCCGACCCCATCGTTGAGGCGCTGGAACAGGGTGCAGACCTGGTCATCACCGGGCGAGTAGGCGACGCCTCCCTTTTTTTGGCGCCGATGATCCATGAGTTTGGCTGGCGAGCGGATGCTTGGAATCTAATGGCGAAGGGGATCGTTCTGGGGCACCTGCTGGAATGCGCCGGTCATGTGACGGGAGGCTATTTCGCGGACCCCCCATACAAGAATGTGCCGGACCTCTACCGTCTGGGGTTCCCGATCGCCGAGATCACGGCGGAGGGCGAGACGACAATAACAAAGACGCCGGAAAGCGGGGGTCTTGTGAGTCCGGCCACATGCGCTGAGCAGATGCTTTACGAAGTCGATGATCCCGCCAACTACATTGAAGCCGATGTGATCACAGACTTCACTGACATTGGGTTTGAACAGGTGGGACCGGACCGAGTGAGGATCGACGGGACTGTCAAAGGCAAGCCGAAGCCGGATCTGCTCAAGGTCAACTTAGGCGTCAGCGAGGGCTACCGGGCGGAAGGGACAATCTTTTACGCCGGACCTGGGGCATATGAAAGGGCCAAGCTCGCGGCCGATGTGATACGGCAGCGGCTGGAGAAAGTCACCGCTTTGCAAGCTGACGCGCTGCGTTTCGACTTTATTGGCATCAACGCGCTTTATGGTCCGCCTTCGGGGGAAGTTAATAACACGCCGTGGGAAGTAGGTCTTCGGGTTGCCGGCAGAACGCGGTCGAGAGATGAGGCCTGGAAGATAATGCACGAGTTGGAAACTATCGACAACAATGGTCCGGCCGCGATTGGCCGCGGTTTGCGATCCGAGGAGATAACCGAGATTCTGGGCTACTATTCCACATTCGTACCCAGAGAGACGGTAGAGACAGAGGTAATCGTCAGGGAGGCATAATCGATGGCGAAGGTCCAACTCCGCGAAATCTGCCATGCTCGGTCTGGCGACAAGGGCTTCCACGCCAATATCGGACTTATTGTCTACGATCGCAAGCATTTCGAGTTGGTGAGACAGCAGGTAACTGCGGACGTGGTCAAGAGCCTATTTGGGGACAGCGTGAAAGGCGAGGTGAAACGTTACGAGCTACCTCGCATGGGGGCGCTGAATTTTGTGCTGTATGATGCCTTGGACGGCGGCGCAACCCGCACGCTTTCTTTGGACGGTTATGGCAAGGTGCTCAGTTCGATTCTGTTGAGTTTGGAAGTGGAAATCGCGGAGGATTGTGGCAGTTTTTAGTTTTTGGTTTTTAGGGCTCGTTGACATTTGGTTAAACTGAGTATTGCAAGATCAGAGTGTGGCCTATCCACGAAGGGGCACGGAGAACACCTTAACATCTTTTTATCCGCGGAGGACGCGGAGGGGCGCGGAGAACACCTTAACACCTTTTTGTCCGCGGAGGGCCGCGGAGGGGCGCGGAGAACACCTTAACACCTTTTTGTCCGCGGAGGGCCGCGGAGGGGCGCGGAGAACACCTTAACACCTTTTTGTCCGCGGAGGGCCGCGGAGGGGCGCGGAGAACACCTTAAACCCTTTTTGTCCGCGGAGGGCCGCGGAGGGGCGCGGAGAACACCTTAAACCCTTTTTGTCCGCGGAGGGCCGCGGAGGGGCGCGGAGAACACCTTAACACCTTTTTGTCCGCGGAGGACGCGGAGGGGCGCGGAGAACACCTTAAACCCTTTTTGTCCGCGGAGGACGCGGAGGGGCGCGGAGAACACCTTAAACCCTTTTTGTCCGCGGAGGACGCGGAGGGGCACGGAGAACACCTTAAACCCTTTTTGTCCGCGGAGGACGCGGAGGGGCATGGAGAACACCTTAAACCCTTTTTGTCCGCGGAGGACGCGGAGGGGCGCGGAGAACACCTTAAACCCTTTTTGTCCGCGGAGGGCCGCGGAGGGGCGCGGAGAACACCTTAACATCTTTTTATCCGCGGAGGACGCGGAGGGGCGCGGAGAACACCTTAACATCTTTTTATCCGCGGAGGGCCGCGGAGGGGCGCGGAGAACACCTTAAACCCTTTTTGTCCGCGGAGGGCCGCGGAGGGGCACGGAGAACACCTTAACACCTTTTTGTCCGCGGAGGGCCGCGGAGGGGCGCGGAGAACACCTTAAACCCTTTTTGTCCGCGGAGGACGCGGAGGGGCATGGAGAACACCTTAACACCTTTTTGTCCGCGGAGGGCCGCGGAGGGGCGCGGAGAACACCTTAACACCTTTTTGTCTGCGGAGGACGCGGAGGGGCGCGGAGAACACCTTAACACCTTTTTGTCTGCGGAGGACGCGGAGGGGCGCGGAGAACACCTTAACACCTTTTTGTCCGCGGAGGGCCGCGGAGGGGCATGGAGAACACCTTAACACCTTTTTGTCCGCGGAGGGCCGTGGAGGGGCGCGGAGAACACCTTAACACCTTTTTGTCCGCGGAGGGCCGCGGAGGGGCATGGAGAACACCTTAACACCTTTTTGTCCGCGGAGGGCCGTGGAGGGGCGCGGAGAACACCTTAACACCTTTTTGTCCGCGGAGGGCCGCGGAGGGGCACGGAGAACACCTTAAACCCTTTTTTTGATCCACGAAGGGCCGCGGAGGGGGGCGATGGGCGTGGAGGAACGCCTTAGCGGGCCGGAGCCGCCGGAGGGCGATCAAAGGCGAGGAGTGAAGGGAGAGGAGTGAGGAGTTAGAAAGTCCTTTGCTCGCTTTGCTCGGGGTCGCGAATTGAGTATGGCGGGTTGTTACGAACAGTGTGTTGAACTTACTTTAGAGAGGGCGAGTGTACGACTATATTATTGTAGGGGCGGGGTCGGCGGGGGCGGCGTTGGCAGGCCGTCTCTCTGAGGATCCATCGGTGTCGGTGTTGCTGCTGGAAGCCGGGGCCGATTATCGCTCGCGGGGGGCTCCGGCGGCGATGCAGAGCCACAATCACGGCGAGATACTCTTGTCGGAAGAGTATAAGGCGGTCTACCAATGGCCCGGCCTGGCGGCGCGGCGCAGCTGCAGGCAGGAACCGGCGCCTTTTGTACGGGGGCGCGGAGTGGGTGGCAGTTCGGCCATCAACGGGCTGATCGGACTGCGAGGAGAGCCGGACGACTTTGATCGCTGGGCGGCACTGGGTTGCGCCGGCTGGTCGGGCGGGGATGTTTTGCCTTCCTTCATACGCCTGGAGGATGACCTCAATTTTGGCGACGCGCGCTACCACGGTCGCGGCGGTCCGATCCCCCTCTTTCGCGTTCCGGAGAGGGAATGGGGAGCGGTCGATCTGGCTCTGAAGGCGGCGGCTATCAAACTTGGTTACGGCTGGGCAGAGGACTATCACGCGCCTGGGAGCACAGGTATTTCTCCGGTGGCGCTGACGATGCGGGATGACAGGCGGGTTTCGACTAATGACGCTTACCTGGAGCCAGCTCGGGGGCGCGGCAATCTCGAGATTATCGGCGGGGCGCTAGTGGACCGGGTCGAATTCGACACGACTTCATTCGGGGGCGGGCGGGGACAGCGGCGCCATGCCGTTGGCGTGCGGGTGGGAGGTATCGGTGGAAGGACAGATGGTAAAGCGGGGGAGGACGGCTGGTCGACAGTGCACGGCAGAGAAATCCTGCTGTGCGCCGGCGCTGTACATTCGCCGGCCGTTCTGATGCGATCCGGTATTGGCGCGGCCCCGGCTCTGAAGGAGGTTGGCGTGACGCCGGTGGTTGACCTACCAGGTGTCGGTCAGAATCTACTGGATCATCCGACGGTAGGGATGCACCTTTTGTTGCGTGCCGGAGCTCAGGCCTGCGGTCCTCATGCGCGGCGTACGAACTGCTGCATCCGCTACAGTTCGGGGCTTGCGGGCGCCGGTCGAAACGACCTGCTGATGGCGAGTTGCAATGTTTTTGGCATCGAAGGGGAGGAGCTGAAGCGGGGCGTGATAGTGGTTTCCGTTTTCCAGGCATTTTCGCAGGGTTATCTGCGGATTGCTTCTTCCGATCCACGGGAAGATCCGATTATTGAAGAGTGTATGTTGTCGGACGGGCGAGACTTGGAGCGGCTGCGGGACGGTGTGCGGCGATTGTTTGCGCTGGCGGGCCATGCAGCATTTGACGAGATTGCAGGGGAGATGTGGGTAGGCGACATTTTTGGCGGTGGTATTCGAGGGATCGAAAGTTTTGGCAGTGACGAGGCGTTGGATGGCTGGCTGTTGGAGGAATGTGTAGATTGTTTTCACATCGTGGGGACCTGTCGCATGGGAGCTGTCAGTGACCGCCGCACGGTGGTCGACCCGGACTGCCGCGTTGTTGGCGTTGACGGTCTGCGGGTGATTGATGCTTCGATTATGCCTGAGGTCCCGCGGGCGAACACGCATTTGACGACGGTGATGGTAGCTGAGCATATGGCGGAGCGATTGAGGGCGAGTCGTGGGAACTGCGGGGGATAGTGGACAGTGGCTGGAGACAAGAGCGGCGGTGGCGAGGCGTGGTTTTGAAGGGGGGCGTTGCGGGGGGAGTCCCCCCGCACAAGGGAGGGCCGAAGGCCCGACCGCCCAGATAGGCACTCGCGCCTGGCGGCGATCGGATGTCAGCCGGCTTCAAAGAAATGGGAGAGGGAAAAATGGATACCGTCAACACTGATAAGAGAGAGCAGTTCATCCGAGACGGCTTTTCCGTGTTCAAGGGCGTTCTTGAACCTGAATTTGTCAAGGGGCTCAGAAAGTGGAGCGATGAGATACTCCGCCAGCAGGAAGAGGAACATTTCAGACAACATCGCTCAACCGGGAGCATGGTACTGATCGATTGGGCGATGGCTTATCAGCATGAAGTGTTGGCCGAACTCATTGGCCATCCAAACGTGCTGGCGGCGCTGGCTGAGCTGGGGTTCGCCAAACCCAAATTCGGACACGGCCGCATCATCAGCAAGCCGCCGCACAGTCCACCGCTATTCTGGCACGAAGACGGTCGTTTCTGGGACGATCCGGTCAGTTATACGTGGCAGCCGATCCAGAGTTTTCTGATGTACTATCTTACGGATACGGATGCGCGAAACGGCTGTTTGCGGGTGATTCCCGGGTCCCATCGCAAGCGGCATCCGCTCCACGATCAGGCGTCGCCTACACATACCGATGCGTTGAGAGGCTATACGGACCCGGACAACGTGGCTTTCCAGCGGGCGGAAGGCGAGATTGACGTGCCGGTTGAAGCAGGGGACCTGGTGATGGGCTATGGCAGGATGTTTCATGCCTCCCACGCTAACCGGAGCGACGATCAGAGGACGGTGCTGACGATGTGGTACTACCCGCACTTTGTCGACTTGCCGGGGCGCACGCAGGCGACGGTCAGCCAACTGGAGGGCGGCAACAGCATCACGGAGACGCGCCCGCAGAGTCGTCTTCAGAGGCGGTTGGAACCGCTCAAAATCGTCTATGAGGGCAGCGCAGAGCCGATTGAGACGCAATGGACACCGGGGCCGGCGCTGAAGTAGCAGGCAAGCGCAGGTGATTGGCGGGCGACCCCAGGGTATTGTTCGGGGGGGTCAGATCTTCCCCTTGGCTTTCATATCCTCGGCGAGACGTTTCTGATAGGCGGCGTGGGCCGCTTCGTCCTCTTTGGCGCGTTCCGAGTAGTAGATGAATCCGATTGCCTGGCGGGTGCGGGTGGGGCTGAGGTTGGCGTCGGCGCGGTGAATCGTCATGGCGTTATGCACGAGCAGATCGCCGGGTTGGGCTGGGAAAGCTACTTCGTCGGCCTGATCCTGGGGCGTGCCGTAGTCGGTGACGCCCTGGGAAAAGCCGAGCGTTTGGGTGCGTCCGTGGGGACGTATCCCGCGTTGGTGCGAGCCGCGCACGTAGCGAACGCAGCCGTTTTCCTCATCGACCTCTTCCAAGGCCAGCCACATTGTCAACGCTTCGCAGGGGTCGAGCATAAAGTAGTAGCCGTCCTGGTGGGGCGGGGTCGCTTTGCCGATCTGCGGGGGTTTGTTGAAGTACTGCATATTCTTGCCGACGACGGGACCTTGCAAGAGTACCTCTGCCAACTTCTCGAATTGACTGCCGATCATCAAGCGCTCGAAGTAGCTGTCGTGGTTGTAGAGCCCGATAATCTGCTTGAGAGTTTCGGGCTGTCCGAGCGTCTCGTAAAACACCTGTTCGCGGGGTAGTTGCGGGACCCGATCATCTATGAAGCTGGCCACCGTTTCCCTGACCTCGGCCACTTTGTCGGCGGTAAGAAAGCCGGATAGGGCAACATAGCCGTCGCGCGTGAAGGCTTCCAGTGTTTGTTGCGGCTGATCCTGCCATAACTGTCCATCAAGGGTACCGTTCATTCAGTTCTCCTGTGTAGGCTGGCGCCTGGGCCAGCGAATGTTCGCAGTAGTCGGTGTCCAGTGTATGTTCGGGAAACTGGCAACCGGGCACAGGCAACGGGTTCAAATACGAACAAAACTGCAGCTTGGCAATTCTACTCGAGAACTCCCAGGTTTCACAGATTCATGCCGACCCGGCCCCCGTCCACATGGAGGGTTGTTCCTGTGATGTAAGAGGCATCATCGCTGAGCAGAAAGGCGATGGCACTGGCTACCTCCTCCGGCCCGGCGGGCCGCTTCATTATACAGGAGGAGATGGGCGTCTCTTCCAGTTCCTTCTTGCGTTCGGCGGGATCGGGATGGCTGCCGAAGTGCATCTCGGTCACAATATAGCCGGGGGCGACGGCGTTGACGCGAATGCCGTGGTCGACAAATTCCTGGGCCATGGTCTTGGTTGTTGAAACGACGGCTGCCTTGATTGCATCGTACACCCACATGCCGGGCCGGCCCAGGTAGCCGCCCTCGGATGAGAGGTTGACAATTGCTGCGCCTTCCCGCTTGAGGAGCGGCAACAGCATTTGGGTCATCAGCACCCAGCCACGCAGACCGATGCGGGTCTCGATTTCCCAGTTTGGGATCCAGGCGCCGTCCTCGATCCGGCCTTGGCGCAAAATTGCGGCATTGTTGACGAGAAGGTGGAGCGCGGAGGTCTTTTCTGAAACTGCTTGCGCGCACAGTTCAACGGCGGCATCATCTGCCAGGTCAACCCTGGTAAAGTCAGCGCTGCCGCCGGCTTCGCGGATCTGGGCAACAGCTTGATCTGCCATCTCTTCGTTCAAGTCGGCGATGAAGACGTGTGCGCCTTCGGCGGCGAGCCTAGTTGCGGTGGCGCGGCCGATTCCCGAAGCGCCTCCTGTGACCAGAGCTACCTTGCCGGCAAAGCGGGCCATACCGAGGGAATTGGAGCTCATTGCTGTTCGCCAGACAGTTCTTGCAGAAGGGAGAGCGCGGCTTGCGCCGACAATTTGGCATCCTCAAACTTGCCGGTTTCGAGGACGACGTAGCCGTCATACCCGATCTGTTGCAAGTTAGCCAGCACCTCTGCTACGGGCACGTCGCCATCGCCAAACGGCACTGTGTTCAGACCGGCAAAGTGGGGCGATTGCGGTGTGCCTGGGGGAGCATCGCCCTGGTGGTACTCTTTGGCATGCACGCGCGCGATATGCTGCCCTTGTTGCGCGATCTCTTCCAGAGGGTCGTATCCCAGCCCCATGCAGTTTGCCATGTCCCAATAGGCGCCTACAAAGGGAGAGTCGACCCGTTCGAGCAAAGCAGCTGTTACATCCCCAGCCAGTGTGTGTTCGATTGCCAGGGTAATGCCGGCGGCTTCAGCTTCGGGGGCCAGCCGCTGCAGATTTTCGACCAGGCGGGAAATGGCCTTTTGGTCGCGAATCATTGACGGGCCGAAAAAAGGCACGAGCAGGTAGCCCGCGCCGAGGTCGGCGCAGAGGCGGATGCCGGAACGCACTGCCTCGAGGCCAAACGCCTCCTTGTCGGCGTCGGCCAGGCCGCCCTGGTTGAGGAAATGGGCCGCCACCGAGGGGATTTCCACACTGGCCTGCGCGGCCGTCCGGCGGATCTTCTGACGGTTTTCCGGGGCGAGAGGGCCGCCCGGCTGCGCCTGGGCGAAGTCGTTCCAGTCGAGTTCGACGCCTGCAAAACCTAGTTTGGCGGCGACAGAAAACACGGATGACAGCGGCTCTTCAATTACGCCCTGTAGTGTGCCGAATTTCATGGTTTACTCCACCGTTTCGACTTTGCCGGTTTCGAGCGAGCGGTTTGCGGCAAGGGTAACGGCCAGAGAGTTGACGGCATCGGCGTAGGAGGAGCGCACCAGGCTCTGGTCCTGCGTCTCGACTGCGGCCAAGAAGCATTCGATCTGGCGGAAGTAGCCCCGCTCTTCGCCGTGATAGTCGATCTCTTCCTGGTCGATGTAGCCGGAAAGATGGGTGTCCATCGCCAGACGCAGGTAGAGATCGCGGCCACAGAGTTCGGTCATAAAGCCGTCGCGGACGCGGGCCGAGCAGGTGCTGACGACACTCCCTACCGCGCCGCTGGCGAATCTGAGATTCACGGAGGTGCTGTCTTCGAAATCGGCTATGGTATCGTCCGGCCCGTCGTGGCCGAAGGCCTGGACGGCCTCGATTTCCCCCAGGAAGTAGCGCAGCCAGTCGAAGACGTGGGTACTCTGCTCGACGAGCTGGCCGGCGCTGACGGCAGCCTTGCCCCACCAGGGATGGGAGGGCGGCATGCGGGTGAGGAAGCGACCGATGCCCATGCCGAGATCGCGGCCCTGCACCAACTCTTTGGTTCGTTCAGTAACGTCCGAGTAGCGAGCCATATAGCCGACCTGATTAATGCAGCCACTGCCGGCGATCGCCTGTTGGGTGCGCCGGGCGACGCCAAGATCGAGGGCGACCGGCTTGGCCACGAAGACGTGGGCGCCGGCGTCGACAGCGTCGATCGTCTGGGTGTCGTGGGCCGAGGGCGGAATGGCGATGAAGACCACGTCCAGATTTTCTCTCGCCAGCATTTCGCGGTGGTCGGTGTAGCCGGTACAGTTCAGCTCGTCGGCGACGCGGGCGGCTGTCTGGGCATTTATGTCACAGACGGCGGCCACAGGCCGGTTCAGTTTCTCCAAGCTGCCCAAATAATTTTGGGCGATTCCACCTACACCGACAAATGCTATTTGCATCGTTTCAGTTCCTTGCGTCCTGTGGAAAAAAGTTTATGTTGGGTCGCCGTTTCGAACGCGCACGGGTCAGCCGACACGGACGAAGAGCATATTGCCGCGAAGTTCTACAGGATAGGTTTCCAGGTGATCACAGGCAGGGGCGCGCAGGGCACGTCCGGTGGCAATGTCGAATCGACCGTTGTGGAGAGGGCACTCGATGACGCCTCCGATGACGAGGCCTTCGGCCAGGTAGGCATACTCGTGGGTGCAGAGACCATCGGTTGCGTAGTATTTATCACCTTTGAGGCGGTAGACGGCGAGCGTGCGGCTGCCGTGGTCCAGGCGGATGACGTCGTCTTCGTCGATGTCTTCGACAGGGCCGGCAGTTACCCATTCACCGGGGGCGGTGGCAAGGGCTTCAGCTGTCCCGGTTTCGGTATCGGTTTCAAGATCCTGGGGAATCGGGCGCATGACCCGATAGCCAGGGTCTCCGGTGGCCTGCTTGATGAGGGCGGGAATCAACTCCCTATAGGCTTCCCACAGGCTCTTGTAGGCAGGAGGCATCTGATCTTTGACGGCTTCATGCAGCTTGGGTAGCGCGTGGAAGGGGGTCATGGGCATGGCGTGATGCTCAAGATGGTACTGCATGTTTACGTACAGGAAGGCGAAAACAGGATTGACGTAGATGGTGCGGGTGTTCTCGCGATGGTCGTAGGTGTCTTCGCCGAGGCCGGCGTGCTGGGGGAGGCTGAGGAGTTGCTGGAGCCAGCCGCCGTAGAAACGAGGGAGAAGGACGAACATCATCGGCAACAGGCTACCGATGGCGATGGACCAGATTGCGAAGGCACAGTAAATGACGAGATGGACGCGGCTTGACCAGTACATTTTGGGGAGGTCGCGTGCGGGCACTAAATCGCGCACGTCGGGGTTGGGGCGGCCGAAGGCGTTGCGGATCAGGCGCCAGACTTCGGGGGGGCCGCTGCGCAGGTAGAAGAAGTCGAGGAGGATTTTGACAAGGTCGGCAGGGCGCTGCACCTGGATTTCGGGGTCGCGGCCGACGAAGTAGGTATGGGTATGGTGGCGGGAGTGGCTCCAGCGCCACAAGTATGCTTCGCGAATGGCAATGAAAGAGGAGATGGCGTAGACAACCTCATTGAGCCAGCGGGTGCGGAAGGGTGTGCCGTGGCCGCTTTCGTGCCAGCGGGAGTCGGCGGAGGTATAGATGGCGCCGTAGACGAGGAAGGCGGGGACGGCCCACCACGTACCCCAAGAGATGGCGGCCAGGTAAGCGCTAACGCCGATCAGTGCAAACCAGAGGCCGAAGTGCCAAAGTGCAGGGCCGTCGCGACGCTGCATGATTTCGCGCATCTGCTGGCGGGACAGTTTCGGCTTCCACCATTGTTCCTGGACGCGACCCGTTATGCGGTCGCCATCGAGTTCTACGGCGTCCTGGTTGCCGCCAGATAGGCTGTAGTCTCTGCGAAACGCCTGTACGCTCATGGCTGAACTCCTTAAGAAAACCGTCCAATAGGGGAGCCAATGCGCATTTTGACGGGTTAAGCGACGCGAACGAAGATCGTGTTGCCGCGGCGTTCGACGGGATAGGTTTCGAGGTGGTCGCAGGCCGGGGCGCGCAGGGCGCGGCCGGTGGCGACGTCGAAACGGCCGTTGTGGAGCGGACACTCGATGACGCCGTCGATTACGAGACCGTCGGCGAGATAGGCGTACTCGTGGGTGCAGAGACCGTCGGTGGCGTAGAATCTGTCGCCTTTGAGCCGGTAGACGGCGAGCGTGCGGCTGCCGTGGTCGAGGCGGATGACATCCTCTTCGTCGAGGTCTTCAATCGGACCGACCTCCACCCATTCGCCTGACGTTTCGGCGGCGGCGCGCTGCTCTGCGGCCTCGGTCTCAGGGTCCTGTGGAATCGGACGGATGATCTTGTAGGAGGGGTCACCGGTGGCCTGCTTGATGAGCGCGGGGATCATTTCCTTGTAACACTCCCAGAGGCTCTTGTAGGCCGGGGGCATCTGGTCCTTTACCGCCTCGTGCAGCTTGGGCAGCGCGTGGTAGGGAGTCATCGGCATGGAATGATGCTCGATGTGGTACTGCATATTCATGTATAGGTAGGCGAAAACCGGGTTGATGAAGACGGTGCGCGTGTTTTCGCGATGGTCATAGGTATCTTCGCCAAGGCCGGCGTGTTGGGTCAGACCTAGAAGTTGATGCAGCCAGCCGCCGTAGAAACGGGGCAGGAGCACGAACATCATGGGCAGGAAGCTGCCGATGGCGATGGACCAGATAGCAAATGCGCCGATGAGCGCCACATAGATGCGGCTCGACCAGTACATTTTAGGCAGTTCCCGTTCCGGCATAAAATCGAGTACAGCTGCATTGGGCCGGCCAAAGGCGTTGCGCACAACGCGCCAGACCTCTGGTGGACCGCTGCGTAAATAGAAGAAATCCATCGCGATTTTAAGCAGGTCGGCTGGCCGCTGTACTTGGATTTCAGGGTCGCGTCCGACGATATAAGTATGTGTATGGTGCCGGGAGTGACTCCAACGCCACATGTAGCCTTCTCGCAGGGTCATGAAGGAACTGATGTGATACATGACTTCGTTCAGCCAGTGTGTGCGGAAGGGCGTGCCGTGCCCGCATTCGTGCCAGCTGGCGTCGGACGAGGAGTAGATGGTTCCATAGACCAGGAAAGCGGGAATCGCCCACCAGGTTCCCCAGGATATGACGGCGAGGTAGGCGCTGGCTGCGAGCAGAACGAACCAGAGGCCGTAGTGCCGGAGGGCGGGGCCGTCGCGGCGCTGCATGATCTCTCTCATTTGCTGGCGGGACAGTTTTGGCTTCCACCAAGTTTCTTCCATGCGCTCAACTATGCGGTCGTCGTCGAGCTCAACGGCGTCCTGGTGGCCGCCGGACAGGCTGTAGTCTCTGGGAATGGCCTGGACACTCATGGGAGGTCTCCTTTCTCGTGCACGACGGAAGGGGCGTTGATGTGCGACAGTGTGTGATATTTGTGCCGAAGACGGGCGCTACGGGCCGCGTCCTTGCTGGCGAATTTAGTTTGTTACAGGCTTGCCTGGGCAAGAGAAGTTCGAGTGCGGGCTTACAGGGTACGCCCGTTTCAATCACGGCGCCTTCGCCGGGGGCGGCGATCTGTGCAGGAGCGTGTTCCCGGATGCAAATTATACATTAAATGTAGGAATATCGCATGTCGGGCCAGGAAGGGGGAAAGGGCCGGTCCCGCCGTGGCATTCGTCGACAGCCAGGAGATGCCGGACAGGCTGGGGCCCGGCCGCGGCGGCCGCCACCGGTTTCATAGAATGGGCTGACAGTTTTGGGGCATTTTTCTGCTCCAGTGGCCCAAAAAAGTGGGAGGAAATCAGAGTGTGAAGTAAAGACACAAATGGAGCCGATTGGTTTCACCTCGATTCCAAAGAAAAGAGAGATATGCGACAGTTGTCAAGAAGTGAACTGCCTGTCTGCACCGCATTTTAGGGGACATAGGGTGAGTTGATAAACTAAAGGTAGTGGAAAGCGTACTTTGATTCGCGGCCACAATCTTCGAATACATTTGCCGAGATTGGGAACTTCCTTGAGAAAGTGAGAAACTTTGAATATCGTGTGCAAATGCCAATGGCAGAATATCTTGAGAACGCTGACAGAAAGTTGTCTTGCAAACAACAGTTGGTTAAAGCAATGTGCTTGTCAGTATCTGTAGTTCAGCGAAGATTTCGGTTTCGTTGATATTTTGGGAAAGCCTCTCAAAATTCAACAATAGCGGAAAGCCTGCAGGCATGTCAGGGATGTTTCTCGCTTGAGTTTTGTGAAAGACAGAACCAATCGATCCGCGAAGTCACGCGAAGGGCCGCGAAGAACACTAAAGGCGTATCGGATTTTCCTTGCGCAGCTGCGGGGCCCTTCGAGGAAAAGCGCATTGCCCCCTCAAATCGCTGTTCTGACAAACGTCAACGGGCCCTTATTGTTGGGGACAAACTTATGAGACGGCATATGAATTCCTTAGCATGCGGGACACTGGCACTGATCCTGGCAGCTGTCGCTATCATGTCAACTGCCGGCAGCGCCTCCGCCTCTGAAGTGCATATCGTCCAACCGGGTGAGACGCTGAGCCAGATCGCTAAACAGTATGGAACAACGGTTGCAAACCTGCAGGAGCTCAACGGCCTGCCGGATGCCAACTTTGTCTGGTACGGCCAGCGCCTTTTGATCGACGCCGGGGAAACTGCGGCTCCGGCACCCCAGAGTGCCGAGGGTCATCAGCTTTACACGGTCCAGCCAGGCGACAACCTGTTCCGTCTGGCCGGAAAGCATGGCATCAGCCTGTCCGGGCTCATGTCCATGAATGGATTCTCCTCCGAGGAATGGCTCATCGTGGGTCAGGAACTGCTGGTGCCCCGCGCGCTCGCGCCCGCACCCGCTCCTCAACCTGCTCATCTGATTTCTGCCCTGCACCCGGCGCCTCCCATTACGGAGATGCAAGCGGGGCGGACCCGGCCCGCTGTTCATACCGTGCAGACAGGAGAGTTACTCTCAGACATCGCGGAGCGGCACGGAGTCAATCCTGCTGCCCTGGCCCGGTTGAATGACCTGCAGAACAACAGCACTCTTGAGCCTGGCCGGGCCCTGCGAATTCCATCCGCAAACGGGCTCGAACTCCTGGAAGGCATGAGTCAAAGGCTTGACCGGGCACTCTACCCTACGCTTACCGAGCGCTGGGTCGAGGTCGGCCTCAACGAACAGATGGCAATCGCCTATGAGGGCGCCATACCGGTTAGAGCGTTCGTCATCTCATCCGGAGTAGACGACTCGCCCACCGTCACGGGGACATTCCGCATTTGGGTCAAGATCGCCATGCAAGACATGCGCGGCGGGAACCGCGCCGCCGGCACCTCCTACCATGTGACTGAGGTCAAGAATGTCCAGTACTTTTACGAAGACTACGGCTTTCATGGCACCTACTGGCACAGCAACTTCGGCACGCCCATGAGCCGCGGTTGCATCAATATGACCGACGAGGATGCCAAGTGGCTCTTCGATTGGGCGTCCCCATTCATGTACTCCGATGACGATGACGGCTGGATGTTCAGCACCGACGCCAACCCGGGCACGCTGGTATTGGTTCATGAATGATAGTAGGCGCATTGACCCGTTCCGCATGTAGGCTCGGACTCCTTCGCAAAGCCCCTCTTAATGTGCGTTCAAGTTGAGAACCCGCTTTTTCTTCGTATTGCGTATTGCGTAGAGGCAGGCAAGACAGACGCGATTCCGCTACGTAACCCGCGCGGAGAGTCTTGTTGTCAAACGGGAAATACATTAGGTTCCCTTGACATTTCGGGAAGGTCGCTCAGAATACAACAGGGACGACAAGCCTGCAGGCCTGGTAGGGCTGTTTCTCGCTCGAATGTTGAAAAAACAAAACAGTCGATCCGCGAAGTCACGCGAAGGGCCGCGAAGAACACCGAAGGCAAATCGGGTTTTCTTTGCATGACTGCGGGGTCCTTCGAGGATAAGCGCTTTGCACCCTCAAATCTCTGTTCTGACAGACGTCAACGAGCCGTAGTATTTCGGGGCCCTGTCGGACAGAGTATTGGGTTTGAGACGTTGGGTGGGCTGGTTGTGCCTTATTGAATGCGTTGTGTCAGCGCTCCTGGAGGGGCGTCCAGCCGCGGCCGGGTGTGTTGGGGCGGGTTGTTTCGTAGCGCTCGCGAACGCGCCTGAACTGGTCGGCGGATTGGATTTCGCGGGCGGGGTCGTTCGGATCGCGGATGACGAAGTCGGCTTCGGGGGGGTAGCAGGCCATGGTGACTGGGTCGCGTTCGGGTGTGTAGGAGGCGGGGTCTTCGTCGACGTTGTTGGGTACCTCGGCGCTTTGGTAGCGGAGGTCGATGCTCCAGCGGACCTGGTCGGTGCGATTTGCGAAGGAGGCGTGGGGCGTCAGGTTGGTCAGCAGGAGGACGTCGCCCGCCTTCATGGGGACCGGAACCGGGTCGACTTGGGGCAGTTCATCTTGCGGCACTTCGAGAAAGCCGGCGTGGCCGCCGGTGAAGTGCTTCAGAATTCCGCTACTGTGCACGGTTGGGATGACGTGGAGGCAGCCGTTCTCCAGGGTGGCGTCCACCAGTGGGACCCAACAGGTGACGATGAGATGGCGGTCGCAGTGGGCGAGAGTGTAGCCGGCGTCCTGGTGCCAGGGGACTTCGCCGCGGTCCCAGCCGGGCAGTTTGGGGCGGATACGGTAGACGGAGGAGCCGACGATGTCCGGGCCGATCAGGCTTTCGATGCAGGACAGTAGCGCCGGGTGGCGGATAGTTTGGAGCATGGCCGGCCCGTTGTAGCCGCCGCCGCCCTTGCCCATGACCTCGCGTGTTATTTCTTCGCCTGCCGCCTTGTTGTCGGCATAGATACTGGCGAGGCGCTTGTCGAAAGGGGCATCTTCGAAGACGTCCGCCAGTTTGCCGTCGGCCTGCAGGGCGCGGGCCTTTTGATCGATGATTTCGGTGAATGCGGACCGCAGAGGCTGCAGGTCGTTTTCTGAGAACAGGCCAGGTTTGAGGAGAAAACCCTGCTTTTGAAAAAGTGTCAATTCGGGTTGGGTCAGGCTCATGATAGCTAGTCCATATCGTGTCGCAATCGAGAATTTGAATCGGCAGCAGCCGTCCAAATGCGAGGCGTCATCCCGCCCGGGCCATGGGTCAGTCAGCGCTCGCTCAATAGCTCCCGGCGGGGATCTCTTTCCACTGTTTGAGCCACTCTTCGTAGCTCGGCACTGCGGTCGGATTGTTCGGGCTGTGGGCGACGAAACCTTGCTTCTGGCCGGCTGCGGTGGCCTGGGCGGTCGGCTCGTAGCGCACATCGATCGACCATCTGACCTGGTTTGAACGATTGGGCAGGGCGCGATGGGGCGTTATTTGGGTGAAGCAGAGAGCGTCGCCGGGCGCCATTTCTACGGAGACGCCTTCCAATTTTTGGCGAACTTCCGGAGAGAGCCCAAGGAAGCCTGTCTCCGGGTCGTTCCAACCTTCGTGCAGGGGGCCGCGATGGAGGCCGGGCGCGACCTGCAGGCAGCTGTTGTGTTCGGAAACCGGTTGGAGAGGCATCCAGATGGAGGTGACGTGGACTTGCTCGGCGTCGCGATAGTATTGTGCGTCCTGGTGCCAGGGGGTTTGGGTCCAGATCTGGTCGGGCAGTTTGGGGCGGGCATTGAAGCTGCCGTGGACGGAGATTTCGGGGGTGGCGAGGAGGTCCTGGGCAAGGGCGAGGAGAGAGGGGTGTACCAGAAGATCAAACATTTCGCGACTTACGAGGTCGCGGCGGGGGCTGCGGATATATTTTGGCCTGCCGGCGACCTCCCAAACTTGCAATAGCCGATGTTGGAAGTCGAGATCGGTCTGTGGATTGTCGATGAGACCTTCGGCCAGCCAACTCTCGATAGTTTCATCGACCCAACGCGAGAGGATGGTCTTCATCAGATCCATGAGGTCGGGTGGGATTACGCCAGGGGCGTGGAGGAATCCGTTGGTTTCGTAGAAGCTGAGCTGTTCGCTGGTCAGGGCGGTGGGCATTGGTGGCTGCAACTCGCTATTCTGGTCGATGATGAGAACTTATGACTTACGGTTGGGAGGGAGGATTCAGGCTATTTTAGCGGAAAAGCGTAATTCGAAAAAGATCGCATAGGTGGTAGGACTCGTTTCGCTGAACTGACTGGCAGTTCCTGTCCTCTTGGAAACTTCGTCAATAGGATTCGAATGAAAGGCTGGCTCTCATAGAGCCGCCAGTGAAACCAATGGCGGTCGGTTCAGGCGGGCACAGACTGAAGTTACGACCGATCGGCCCTCTAAGTGGCGTTCCAGACCTGAACGTCAGCAATACCATTGGCGGGATTGAGGAGCCCGATGCGTCCAGTGGCCTCGGCGGGCAGGCTGTAGGACTGGATTAGCAGGTCGTCAAGATAGAATTCCATTACAGAGGCTTTGAGGAGAGTGCGAAAGCGGACGCTGGAGCCGAAGGGCCAGGCGCGCGCCATGACATCCTCGCGCTCGGATGGGTCACCGCTTTCTGGGGTCAGCCCGAAGTGGGTGACGGCGGAGGCGCCAACCTGAATGTAGCTGCCTTGGCCTGCGTCATACTCAATGTATAGTCCGGGCCATTCCGATTCATGTTGATTGGCGGCGGGCAGAGTAATCTGGCCCTCGATAACAACGCCGCCTTCAGCGTCGACTTCGGTGCCGGCCATCTGAATGCGTCGGCCGCCCGAGTCGGAGAATTGCGCGGGGACAAGGTTGCTCTTCAGGCGTTCGTTCCCTTGCCAATAGCCGAACCAGAGCGTGCCGGCGTCGTCGACGAAGGCCCTTTTGAGGGGGGCCCAGTAGCAGATGTCGCGGCCGGATTCGAGCTGGAAGCGGGTCACGGCGTGATGGTTGACGAGGATGTCGTCGGGGGTGGGGAGGAAGCGGGCGAAGTAGGTGTGTTTGTGCTCGCCGGAGTTTTCGAGGAGGGCGTAGTTTGCGGGCGCGACGGTGTAGGGGCCGGCGGGGTTGTCGGCGATCATGGTCTTCATGGTCCTCGTTCCCTGGCCGACGATGGCGTAGTATTTGCCGTTGAATTCGGCGACGGCGCCGGCCTCCATGCTCTTGGGCGGGTCGGCGCCTTCCCAGAGCAGATCCGGGGAGGGCAGGGCCTCCCAGTGGACTCCGTCCTCGCTTTGGCCGAAGCCGAAGCCTACGGCGTCATTTGGCGTGGCGGTCCAGTAGCCGTAGTAGCCGCCTTGGGGACGGGGGAGGGGGAAGATGCAGTCCCAGCGGCCGTGTTGCTCGTAGTAGCGGGTGTCGACTCTGAAGATGTGGTCGTCGCCGAATTTCGTCCAGTTCATCAGGTCATCGCTCCAGGCGAAGAGGATGTTCTGGGTCTGGCGACCGTCCTCTTCGACGCGCCATTCGGAGTAGTTGCAGATGAAGCGGCCACTGTTGTCGAAGTCGGGTGACTTCCAGACGGCGCCGGTGCCGAGGTAGGTGACCATTTTGTCCGACGCCTTTATGGCCCAGCCGTGATCGGTCCAGGTGACGCCGTCGGGCGAGGTGGCGAGGCCGAAACCTTCGCCGGGGCTGTATTCGGTGATGAGATAGAAGAGATAGTAGGTACCCTCGTGGAAGTACATCCAGGTATCCCAATGGGCATCAACACCTTCGGATTTGAAGAACATCGACTGTGTTTTGATGGTCATTGTAACTGTGTCTCCGAAAAGTGTGGTTGGTTGCCTTGGATTGCCTGTTGTAGAGCGCGTTCTGCGGCAGCACCATCACGCCAGGTTTCGCCAAGATGGCACTGACCTGTCGTTCAAACCTTGAGTCCGGAATCGACAAGCCCTTCGACGTAGAACTTGCCAAGTACAATGAAGAGAAGAACGAGGGGCAAGGAGGCGATTACGTAGCCGGCGTAAAGGGGACCCCAGACGCTGAAGTCCTGGCTGGTCCATCCGGGGACGCCGGCGGAGGTGGCGGACTGGGCCAGCTTGTAGAGGCCGACCGCTATCATCTGTTTGTCGTTATCCTGGATCATTACCAGCGGCCAGAGGAAGGAGTTCCAGACGCCGATGAAGTTGAGGACGGCCAGGGTGGCCAGCCCGGGCAGTGAGAGCGGCAAGGTAATACGTCCAATCAGGTCGAGGACTCCGGCGCCGTCGCAGCGGGCGGATTCGAAGAGCTCCTCCGGGATGCCGGCGATGAAGGCGCGCATGAGGAAGATGCCGAAGATGGGTCCGCCAGCCAGTTCGGGAATTATCAGTGCCCAGCGTGAATTGAGGAGGCCGAAGCGGACGTAAACCATGTAGGCAGGGATGAAGGACAGGACCCAGGGGACCATAAGCAGAGCTATGATGGCGTAGTAGAGCGTTTGGCGAAAGGGAAAGTCCATGCGGGCAAAGACGTAGCCGCCGATGAGTGAGAGCAGCAGCATACCCATCAGGCCGACAATGGCTACAATAATTGTATTAATCATGTAATCGCCGACAATTTCCCAGGCGGCGGCATAGTTGCGCCAACGCAGGGGAAAGCTGATCGACCATCGTTCCCAACGATATTGGAGGCCATTCTTGAAGGACCAGGTGATCAGCAGGTAGGTCGGAATGAGCGAGAGTAGCAGCATTACAGTGATAAAAAGGTGCGAACCTATCTGGTAGAGTCGAATGGGACGCCGGCGGGACGGGGCGACCTGGTTAGAAGTTGTGGTACTCACTCACTGTTCTCCTTGTACTGCCATTGCCTATTCAAAGTCTGCTAGTTTACAACCTCTTCTACCGCGGTATGAATTGTGCGGTTGATGGCGAGGGTCACGGTGAACGTGATGACGAAGAGTATCATGCCGATGGAGGCTGCGTAGCCGAACTGCTGCGTACGGAACGCCTTGTGGAACATTGTCAAGCCAGGCACCATAGTGGCGAATCCGGGACCGCCGTCTGTAAGGACAAGAATGGTCTGGAAGGAGGTGACCCCGGCGATAACTGCCAAGATTGTCATCAGCCGCACTTGGCCAAGTACAAGCGGCAGGTCGATCAGCAGGGTGCGGCGCAGCCCGGTACAGCCATCGACTTCGCAGGCATCGAAAATCGAGGACGAAATCTGCCCCAGCCCGCCCAGATAAATGAGCGTGCCTACGCCGGACACCCAGGGAAAGCCCATGAACATGATGGCATATAGTGCCGAGGAGGTATCCCCCAACCAGTTGCGGGCCAGGAATTCGAGCCCAATCGCTTCGAGGATGCCGTTTATGGGGCCAAGGTTGGGGTCGTAGATTTGTTTCCAGAGGAGAATGACCACGATGAGCGGGACGAGCATCGGGATGATGAGAAAGAGGCGATAGAGCTCCTTGGACTCGGTGTCGCGGATGCGGAAGATGAGAACGGCCATGATGAATGGGACGACTGCGCCTGAGAAAAAGAAGAACGCCAGCAGTTTGAACATGTTGAGGAGTTCGCGGCCCGTTTCGGGGGAGGTGAAGTAGACGCCAAAGTGCTGAAGGCCGACGAAGCTGGCTTCGAAACCCGGACGCCAGCGATAAAAGGCACGTAACAGGCCTAAGATGGGAGGGTAATAGTTGAAGATGATTAACAGGATGAAGATGGGGGCCAGAAGCGCGTAGGCCTGCCAGGACCTGCGCATGGCTTGCCAGGTAGAAATCTTCCTTTGGTTGGAAGGCAATCCTGTCCTCACGGTTTCCCCGTTGCCCTGTTGTGCAGCTTGCGTCACCTCTGACATGCTACCCTCCTGCATTACGGCAGTCGAACGGCCTCAGGTCCCGGAGGACCAATGAAATAGAAATGTCAGCCTGGTTGGTAGCCGTTTCCAAAACTGTTGCACGACACAGCCGCTGCATATTTTCCTTTTTGCGTTTCAGTTTCTGCTGGTGAGCGTCTGGTGCTCGACGTCCGGAGCCTTGGAAAAAGCAGCCCAATTCAGTCGGAAGAAAGCGGCGCTTCAACCGGCACTTCGATGGAGAAGCGCTTATCTACCTCTAGCCAGCGCCCTATGTTGATATCGATGACGTTGATGACTGTGTCCACTTCTACGTCATAGGGAGTGGCCGGATTGGGTGTGAAAGTGATTTGGACTTCGCCATTTTCGTCGGTGTAGGACCACTCCGGGATCATGAGGCCGTTGCCGGGCTGCAGCCAAGCCTGCAAAGTATCGTCGACGCGCGGCCGACCGTTTTCGGTGACGCGAATGGTCAGTACAATTGAGTCTTCGCCGTCGGAGATGACCTTGGCCTTGTCCAACTGGCCCTCTATCGAGACGTTGGCGAGACGTATTTGAGCCTGGACCCAGTCCACGACCAGAAGGGCGAACAGTATGAGCAGTACCGCTGCTGCGGCCAGACGTATTTTGCGTAGCATCTATTTGGAGAATGGAAATTGGAAGGCGGCGAGCGGAAGGGAAGCAGGCTGCTCCTATCCGCTCACCGCGAATATGACTGCGTTAGCTGTCAGATTCCTGGTCCTTGAGCAGGGCTTCGTAGCGTGCTACACCTTCGTCCCAAGAACGCTGTTGGCGCTCGAAGAAGGTTGCCCTGTCCATGTCGCCAATGGCCCAGGCGACGAAAATGCGGCGCCACTCGGTGAAGTAGTCCCAGTCCCAAAGGAGACCCATGCCCCACCAAGCGATGGTGTAGGTGTAGAGGGGCAGCTTGTAGGTGCCGATGTTTGACCACAGCGGCCCTAGCTTGCCATCCTTGGTAGAAGGGATGAATTGCTGGTTCTCGTTATTGAGGAAAGAGTTATTTTCCGGCTCGGTGATGAACTGCCACCAGTTGATTACTTCCTCACGGTTTCCGCGTTGCTCGGTAGAACTCTTGATCATTACGTCCTGCGGGCCGCGGATGGCCTGCACCTGGTGGGAGGGCACTTTGCCGTCACCGGCTGTATATTCGTCGGGGTCGAAGGCCCCCGGCATGCTATCGGCGGCGGGCATGTCTGCGCTACCGGGCATGGGGGAAGGCACAAACGTGCGCTCGAAGTCAACGTTGGGGTCATTGGCAAGGGTCGCAAACTCGGAGGTAGCGCGGTACTGCATTCCGACAGACCCTTCACGCCAGAGAAGGTCCAGGTCGGTGGTATTGAAACCATCCACCCAGGTCTGTGACAGTTCGTACATCTCGTCCCAAGCGAGTTGGTAGATGGGTGTATATGGGCCGATTATTTCGTTGCGATAGGCTGGCAGCGCTTCCTCAAGGCCGACGAAGAAATCGGCGTCGAGGTCCATGTCGGCACAGATTTCCTGCATCATGGGAGGGAGGATCTGCAAGGCCAATGGCCAGCAGTTGCCTGTCTCGCCTTCGCGGGGCCAGGGCGAGAGACCAAGTCCAGCCTCCTTTAACGCTTGCGAAACGTCCATCTGCTCGGTCCAGGTCGCCGGCGGCGACAGGCCCATCTCGTTGAGGATCTCCATGTTGCAGGCGAGGCCGACCTCCAGGTAGGGCCAGACGGCGCGGATCGGCGCGCAATAGTCGAGGCCGTCGGACCAGGTCAAAGACTCCATCATCGACGGATAGAAGCTATCGGACCAAGTATCGTATTGCGGGGCATAGCGGCTTGGAGCGTCGAGCCAATCGTCAATGGGGACACACCAGCCGCGTTGGACCAGGTCCAGGCGGCTAATCAGGTCGGGGGCTTCGCCTGAGCTTACTGCGGCGGTAAGCCAGGCATCATCTCCTGCATCGTCGAACACGATGGTAATGTCGGGGTTGAGCTCTTCAAAGCGTTGCGCCAGAATACGGCCAGCATTGCCTACCAGGGGGTGCTCGGCTGAACGGGTAGTCCACTCGGTGGGATGAAGTCTGGCGAAGTAGCAGTGGACTTCTATTTTGTCCATGGACGGCTCGTCGCCACCGGTTTCGGCGGCCATCTCCTCGCCGGCGGGAGCCGGCGGCGCAGCGCAAGCGGCCATCAAGCCTGCGCCAATTGCACCTGTGGAGACCTTCAGGAAGTTTCGTCTGCTTAATCGTTTGCTAGTCATCTTCTGCCTTCTCTCATGTTCGTGGGATGTGGATAGACCAGGATACAGTACGGGCCTCGATTGGCGCCGTAGCCTGAATAAGCAGCATCGGGCGATGTCACCTCCTCGAAGTTGATTTCTCAGGGCCTTGGTTCCGAGTTGCTAAATCCAAGTTGCGAGTCAGGCCCGTTCTGGCTGCAGTTCTCGAAAGCGAGAGTTCGCGACTCCTTCACCCCAATTCACGCCATGACGCCTACCTGGTCCAACACTTCTCTGGAATCCTGCGCGGCCTGTGACTCCGGATCCTTTCGAATTGTTCGCTGAAGTCTGACAATGGCCTGCTCGTGGCCGGCGCGCGCCAGTTCCAGCGCCTCGGCAAAGCCCTTTTCGCCGTAACTCAGATCTTGGGCAACGACTGGATTGTCATAGTCCTTCCAGAAGTACTTGTATTCGTCGGATTCCCAGTCTTCGTAGACTTCGTCCCATGTAAGACCGCTGGGGCCGTGGGTAACGAGCATTTGCTCAGCTATAAGGTCGCCAACGGCCTGGTAGCGGTTATCGAGCGAGAGCCGCAGCCGGTCGTCGGTGTAGTTGGGCAGTGCGCGGTGAATCGTCAAGGCGGGAAAGATGAGCGTATCGCCAGCCTCATAGTCGGTCGAGTACCAGGTCGGTTCTATTTCTTCCTCGGCGTCGACATCCACTGCGAGGCCGCCCGCCCCAAGGGAGAAGTGATGGTCCAGAACTCTTTCGACTTTGTGCGATCCGGGAATGACGGCCAGGCCGCCCAGTTCGATCGGGCAGTCGCCGATTGGGGCCCAACTTGTCAGCGTTTCGAAATTGCCCTGGAAGTGGACAAAATCCTGGTGCATGGGGGTCGTGTGCTCGGTATATTTGGGGAACCAGAGACGTGCAATCTGGTTTGGGTGGGGCATAATTGGGCGCCCCATAATCTTCTCGATCATGTCTGTGACTTCGGGCCAGTGGGCGGCGCGATGGAAGGCTTCGAGCTTGTAGACATGACTGTATCCGGCGGTGTAATCGGGATCGCCTTCAGTGCATTGCCTGGAGATGTCGGCGATGCCTTCGAATGGGTCGGTGTCCGGCAGCAGCCAGCCAACATCCTGGATTTTGGTCATCATCACAAGGCGAAGTTCGCGCATTTTGTCGGGGTTCTGCAACTGCTTGAAGAAGAGGTAACCTTCGTCGGCGATGCGGCTTTGGAGCTCGGCAGGATCGTCCATGGCGTCATTCGAGACGCGCATCTCGCGGATTTCTTCAGACATTGGATCTACCTTTCGTGGGCGCGGGCGTCGGAAGCGTCGATGGAATGTGAGTTCGAGGCGACGAATGTGGTACAAGGATATTGAATTTTTGTTGTGATGTCAAGTAGCTTGCAAAGACCACAAAACGGGAGGAATTCCAGGTTGGAGGGAAATCAGACTGACGGCCGTTTTGGACTTTCATGCAACGCCAAGTGAACAGAATTCGCTCCCCTATCGTGTTTCAGAGATGTTTTTACCTTTGACACATTACACCTACCCGCGTAGGATGCAGTTCTGCAACCAACCACGGCAACAAGATGGGGCACCGGTGAGTTCCTTCGCATTGGATGAAACGATCTATCACAACTTTCTCGCAGCCGAATCTGACATGGTCGGTTTCCGGCTGGAGGGAGAGGCGCGCATCGGCTTCCCCGCGGGGCGGCTGCGAATGGAGAATCTACGCGATCCGACGGAGGGGCAGAAGTCCAACTTCGTCTTGTGGTGTCCTGAAACGTTTCCGGCGGATGTGAGCATTGAATGGGAGTTCTGGCCGATGCAGGAGCCGGGATTGTGTATATTGTTTTTTGCGGCGACGGGCGGCAGTGGAGAGGATCTGTTTGATCCTTCATTGGACAGGCGTACCGGAGAATACAAGCAGTACCATCACGGGGACATCAACGCGTTGCATGTGTCCTATTTTCGCCGACGCTGGCCGGAGGAGAGGGCATTCCACACTTGCAATTTGCGTAAGAGCTTTGGCTTCCATATGGTGGCGCAGGGCGCGGATCCTATTCCTTCGGTGGAAGATGCGACTTCGCCTTACAGAATACAGGTGATCAAGTGTGGGGATGAGGTGGCATTCTTGATCAACGAGTTGCCGATTTTCGACTGGCGCGATGACGGCGTGAGCTACGGTCCGGTGTTGGGGGGCGGGAAGATTGGACTGCGGCAGATGGCCCCGCTGATCGGCGAGTATAGCAATCTGGTCGTGCGCACTGTGCAGCGTGCCGGGGGCAGTTAGGAGCGTAAGGATCGGCAGGGCTTTCGACCTTAGAGGGGCGGGTGGTAGCCTTTGTAACGGCGCAATTGAGGTGGACCAGGTTGCTATCGACTGGCGAGACTGTTGGATTCACAAAGACAGGAGCGGAAGAGATGAGCGGGTCCGAAGAAAAGATTATTTTCCAGGAGAAATTTGACGGCGAATTGGACGCCGACTGGTTCTGGTTGCGCGAAAATCCGGATTGCTGGCGGATGGGCAATGGCGGGCTGGAGATCGCGGTCGAGCCCGGCGTAGCGGCCACGGTGCACAATGGACTGGTGCGCCCGGCCCCTGACCGCAGCAGCGGCATCTACGCGATTGAGGTGACGATCTTCAACCATACGGTGCCTACACAGCAGTACGAACAGGCCGGTATCACCTGGTACCAGAACGGCGAACCTGTTTTCAAGGAGGTCAAGGAGTTGGTACACGGGGAAGTCCTTATCATTCCCGGCGGCAAGCAGATGCCTACTCAGAGCGTGCGGCTGCGCCTCGTGGTAGATTCCGAGTCATGGGAGGCACAGTACCGTCCACAGGGGGCGTCCGAATTTTCGACGGCGGCAACCGGCGAACTGCCGCCGGCTGACAGTGAGCAGGTCAGCATCCAGTGCTATAACGGACCGCCTGGAGAAGAGCACTGGATTCGCTTTGAAGACTTTCGCATCGTGCGCCTGTCCTAGCGGTAGTGCATCTTGTTGTCAGACGTGAGGCGTAGCCCGAGACGGACACGACACGGTGATTGCAAATGGCGTCAAGCGGAGACGGCGAGGTGCATTGACTCGCCTGGTTGGTAGACCGAGGGGCGCAATATCGGCTGGTCGGGCGCGTATAGGGTGACGCTGCCGGCGCCGTGTACGCTCCATTCGTGCGCCGACAGGTCGTTGATCATACCGGTCTGTTCATCTACGCCCACAAGGGTTGCATGGGGCAGCAGTTCACGCAGCTGCTCGGCCCAGCCTTGTCCAAAGTTGTTGTGATGGGGCAGAACACAAGCATTGGGGATAAGCCCGAGGCCCTCTATGACCTGTTTGGCGCGGGGGTCATAGAGATGCTCACACAGGACCATAGCGCCGGCGCTGCTGCCGGCCAGCACCGCTCCGCTTGCCCAGGCTGCGCGAATAGCCGTCCACGCGGAAGTGTTGCGCAGGCTTTCGCAGAGATAGCCGGGGAATCCACCCAGAAGATAGATCAGCCTCGCCTCAGCGACCATTTCGACAACCGTTGCGTTTGCAGCTGAATCGCGGTCGATCAGGGGAACGACCTGCACATTTGTCGCGCCCAGGCTTGTGAACCAGCGACGGCCGTTCTCGCCGGCGCGGCTGTGATTGTTGTCGGGCGCGGCGGCGGTGGGGATGATGGCGATTGGCGCGTCTGTGCCGCCGGCCAGTTCTATACAGCGCCGGTCCGGTAGTTCCATCAGGCCGCCGAACTCAGAGCCGCCGGCGAGGAGGAGGCGATTGTATGCCATGTGTTCCTTCTCTTCATTGATAGGTAGTGAAAGGAGAGAGACAACTAGGCCCCCCCTTGTTATTCCGCCCTGCCTAATACTACAACCGCAATTCACGAATCTGAAGTTTTTCCGGCGAAAATGAGGGTGCAAGAGCGCATTTTGAACAACCACGGAACTGCATAAACGGCCCAAATGCAGCCACTTCAGCGCCTCTTTTTACTCTTTCGGTCTTCGGCCAACAAGAGTGCGGTTGTAGTACTAAGGGCAGAAGCCCAACACTTCTGCTAATCAGCCCTGATCTCCGTTTTCCTGTTTTGAGGACATAAATCCCCTCAGCTGTTTGAGAACTGAAACTCCCACAGAGGCGAAATAGAGCCTGGCGCACTCTTAGCATGCTGTTAGAGAAGCATTTGAGAAGGACTAGAAAGACGTAAAGACATGAAAAAAGACAGTTGAAGGGTTGACAAATATAGATAGAGGGCATATAATATCTAGGTGATAATTTGTAACTCCCAAGAAAACTTAGTCAATAGGAGACTAAAGTGATGAACATCTCGATCAATCTCGAAGGCACTTTGGAAGAACTTTCTCCAGTAATTTCGGCTCTGCAGGCGACGAGATTCGCGGAGGCAACATCTCCGGAAGTAACCCAGCAAGTAAAGTCTGATGAGGAGACAAGTTGTGTGTCCCCCGAGTTTTTTCGCAGAGCCCTAGAGAGGCATCCCCTAACAATTAACACAATAGCGTTGCTAAAGACCTTCTACGAGGCCGAGGAACAAGATCTCCTGTCCCGGAAAACTCTTTGCAGGGAAATCGGAAATCATACCCGCCAGAAGTTTACGGACCAACAGCTTACTGGCCTCCTTGGTTCATTCGGAAGACGAATTCACCAGACGCCGGGCTACAATGACGCGCCATACTTGGACTGGAAACAGATCCATGGCAAGTGGCATTACCGACTGCCAAGAGAGTTGCGCGGAGTTGTGGCAGAAGTTCTAAGAAACAATCCTATTCGGTAAACGAGCCGATTTGATTCCTTTAGCCCATATAACTCTCCAACGGAGGGCAGGCACATACCAGATTGCGGTCGCCGAAGGTGTTGTCGATGCGGCCGACCGAGGGCCAGAATTTGTTGTCGCGCACCCAGGCCGCGGGGAAGGCGGCCGTCTGGCGGCTATAGGCACGGCTCCACTGATCAGACGTTACCAGTTCCGCTGTATGTGGGGCATGGCGCAAGGGAGATTCCTCAGCGCTTTGTTCACCATCCTCAACGGCCCGGATCTCCTCACGAATTGCCAGCATGGCCGCGCAGAATCGGTCCAGCTCGTTACGAGATTCGCTCTCAGTCGGTTCGATCATCAGTGTGCCGGCGACGGGGAAAGACATAGTGGGGGCATGAAAGCCGTAGTCCATCAGCCGCTTGGCGATGTCGTCCACCTGCAGGCCGTGGTCCTTCAAAGAGCGAGTGTCGAGTATGCACTCGTGGGCCACCCGCCCTTTAGCGCCTCTGTAGAGAACAGGAAAGGCGTCTTCGAGGCGAGTGGCGACATAGTTGGCGCTAAGAATGGCGACGCGGGTGGCTTCGGTGAGCCCGCTGCCGCCCATCATGGCGATATAGGCGTAGGAGATTGGCAGGATGCTGGCGCTGCCCCACGGCGCAGCTGAGACCGCGCCGATGGCCTGTTCCCCCCCGACCCCCGGCACGACGGCATGGCCCGGCAGGAACGGCGCCAGATGCTCCGCCACGCAGATCGGCCCCATTCCCGGCCCACCGCCGCCGTGAGGGATGCAAAAAGTCTTGTGCAGGTTGAGGTGGCAGACGTCGGCGCCCATATCGCCTGGCCGGCAGAGACCCACCTGCGCATTCATGTTGGCGCCGTCCATATAGACCTGGCCGCCGTGCCGGTGGACCAGTTCGCAGACTTCCTCGATCGCTTCTTCGAAGACGCCGTGCGTGCTGGGATAGGTGATCATCAGCGCGGCCAGACGGTCGCTATGCCGTTCGACTTTGGCGCGCAGGTCTGCCACGTCGATATTGCCGTCCTCGTCACAGCGTACGACCACGACCTCCATGCCGGCCATCACCGCGCTGGCCGGGTTGGTGCCGTGGGCGGAGGAGGGGATCAGGCAGATGTCGCGGTGTTCGTGACCACGGCTGCGGTGGAGGGCGCGAATAGCAAGCAGCCCGGCATACTCCCCCTGGGAACCGGCATTGGGCTGGAGGGAGACGGCGGCGAAGCCTGTGATCTCTTGCAAGGCTCGCGCAAGGCGGTCGAAGAGCAGTTGGTAGCCCTGGGCCTGCTCCACCGGCGCGAACGGGTGCATCCCGCCGAACTGCGGCCAGGTTACGGGGATCATCTCGGCAGTGGCGTTCAGCTTCATGGTGCAGGAGCCGAGGGGTATCATCGAATGGGCCAGTGAGAGATCCCGGTTTTGCAGCTTGGTGATGTAGCGCAGCATCTCCGTCTCTGACTTCATCATGTTGAAGATCGGATGGGTCAGATAGGGGCTTGTTCGGGCGAAGGGCTCAGGGTAGTCGAGATCTATTTCGGAAGCCAGCTTGGCCATTTCGGGGCTGGCGGTGTTCGACTGGAGGTCCAGTTCAGAGTGTGCCGAATGTGGTTTTTCGTCGGTACCAAAGATCTCCAGTAGCGCGCACAGTTCTGCAGCGGTGGTCTTTTCGTCCAATGAAACACCGACTGCACGGTCATCGTACAGACGTAGATTGATACGCTGGGAACTGGAGGCCCGGCGCAGTTCTTCTTGGGTGCGGGGCCCGCCACTTATCCTCAGGGTATCGAAGAACGGGCCGCAATCGGGTTGGTTGATATTGTAGCCAAGCTTTGCCAACTCCGCGGCGAGCATCGAGGTCAGCAATTGTATCCGGCGGGCGATTCCTTTCAGGCCGACGGGGCCGTGATAAACGGCGTACATAGAGGCCATGATTGCCAGCAGAACCTGTGCGGTGCAGATATTGCTGGTAGCCTTGTCGCGGCGGATATGTTGCTCCCTGGTCTGCAGGGCGAGACGCAGGGCCGGCTTGCCCTGTTCGTCCTGAGAGACGCCGACGAGCCGGCCCGGCATCTGCCGTTTGAGCGCGTCGCGGGTTGCCATGAAGGCGGCATGGGGGCCGCCATAGCCCATGGGCACGCCAAGGCGCTGGGCACTGCCGATCGCGATATCAGCGCCCCATTCGCCGGGGGGCGTCAGCAGGGTCAGTGCAAGAAGGTCGGTGGCAACGACTACGAAGGCGCCGGAGGAATGGGCCTCTTCAACAAGGCTGCGAAAGTCGCTGATTGTTCCTTCCGTGTCCGGGTATTGCAAGAGGAGACCAAACGTATCGGAGTCCGGGCGAAATTGGCGATGGTCTCCTACGACGACCTGATAGCCCAGCGGTTCGGCCCTTACTTGAATCGTGTCGATTGTCTGGGGGTGGCATTTGTCCGAGACAAGAAATGTGTTGGCGGCTGCGCCCCGCTTTTGGGCGCGTTGGCACATCATCATTGCTTCGGCGGCGGCGGTGGCTTCGTCAAGAAGGGAGGCGTTGGCGATGTCGAGGGCGGTCAGATCGCTCACCATGGTCTGAAAGTTAAGCAGGGCTTCCAACCGCCCCTGCGCAATTTCGGCCTGGTAGGGCGTGTATTGGGTGTACCAGCCGGGATTCTCCAGGATGTTGCGGAGGATGACAGGAGGCGTGATGGTATCGTAGTAGCCGATGCCGATGAAGGATCGGAAGAGCTGATTGTGGTCGGCGATCTGCGCCATTTCAGCCAGCACGTCCGACTCCGGGCGCGGCCCCGGCAGGGCAAGAGGGCCGCCAAACCTGATCGAGGCCGGGATTGTCTGGTCGATCAGCGCGTCGAGCGACTCTACACCGACAACTCGCAGCATCGCCTGCTGGTCTTCCGGTCCGGGTCCCAGATGACGATGGACGAAGGAATCGGTGCGCTGGAGCAGGTTTTCGAGACCGGCTGGAAGTGCAGCAGGGTCCGCGATTTTCTTCGAGTTACTTACGGATGAGGATGGGCCAAGGCCGTTGCTTGCGGCTGTGGAAGCGTCTGCGGGGGGATTGGGGCTCATCATTCTCTCCTTTGGTCTCCGACTCACTTTCGCTGCTATCACACTATCAGGGAGTGCGAAAGTTCGTCCGTTTTGGAAGAAAAAACGGGCATCACTAAAGAGTGCCCGTTGCCTCTGTCCTTGACCTGAGAGATTGACACACGCGGTGCTGGGATGAATATGGAGGATAAGAGAGCAAAGAGCCTATCCTCAGTCGTCCCGTTCAGCGTGCGATTGCCCCGTCGGTGACCACTCTGTCCTGTCGAGCGGCGCTTTCCAAAGGTGCCGTATCGCGACGATCCTTTTGCCTGAGAGTGTCACCGGGCAGGCTGGGTTCTCCTGTCGGCTTGCCCCTTCGGCGCTTCGAAATCGAAGTCTCTCTCGTCGCGCATCAGCTTGCTATAAGGTTTTGTAATCCTACGTGGGCAATTGTAGCGTAGTCAACACTCGAGCGCAATTGTCAGAAATCGCATGATCGCAACTATAATCTGGTGAAGCGAAATTCGGCTTTCGCCAGTCGGCGTTAGCCGCCAGTTGCCGAAATTTTTTCTTCCATTTCAGACAATTATGCGAGTGATTTCCGGTAGCGCCAGAGGCCACAGGCTACAGTCGGTCCCAGGGAACAGCACGCGCCCAATCACGGATCGCGCCAAGGAGGCGCTCTTTTCGATTCTGGGAAATTGGATCGAAGGGCGTCGTGTGCTCGACATGTTCGGCGGAACGGGTGCAGTGGGGATCGAAGCATTGAGCAGAGGAGCGGCTCATGTCCTCTTCATTGATCGCAGCCGCGCCGCCATTCGCACGATCCTGCAAAACCTGGGTCATTGCAAGCTGGCAGACCGGGCCACAGTTGCGAGGAGGGACAGCTTCGATTACATCGAAAAGTTTGAAGGTGATCCGTTTGAACTGATCTACATTGCGCCGCCCCAGTACCAGGAGATGTGGCAGGCGGCACTTCAGGCGGTTGATTCCAGACCGGCGCTGCTGGTGGAGGAGAGTGTAGTCATTGTCCAGCTACACCCCCGCGAAGAAACGCCAGTCGCACTCGATGTACTTTGCGAGTTCGACCGGCGTCGCTACGGCTCGGTGTTACTAATTTTTTACGAAGTTGCCGAGTTTACTGACTAATCGGGCTGGGCGGGAATTCCTGCAGTGCAGATCAGTCCTCGGCGGTGGTTACGACGGCAAAGTAGATAATATGGCCGGCATCGGCCTCCTGGTCAATATTGACGGCCGCATTCCTTTGGCTAACAAGATCGTAGCCCTGCACATCTTCCACAGTGACCTTATGATCGCCGGCAACCAATTCTTCAAAGAGAGTGCCGGCAGAACCGACGCTGTTCTCCGCGGCCACGGCTCGGCCATCGGGGGAGGTAAGGGTGATGGTAGCGCCGGCGATAAAGTTTTCATCCCCGTCGAATTGACCGTTTGCGTTCACATCGAGGAAAAGATAGACGAGCAGGGAATCAGGTGCGACGTCTTCGCTAATGACCGTAACCGGCTCGGCAAGTATTTGCGTCGGTTGCGCCTCCGCCGAAGTCTGTGCATTTGAAACATCGGCCGTTGTGGAAGAAGCCGCCGACTCAACAGCCTGGGCATTGTCTGCGGGGGACGTGCTTGCGGTTGACGTAGCGGCCTGTCTCTCTTGTGAAGTCGGGTCGGTCGCCGACGTACGTCTTTCCTGGGCCGGGCGACCGTCGGACGCATCGCCAAACGGCGCGGCGGCCGAAGCTTCCTTTTCCATCAGTGCCAGCGCCTCTGTCAGGGCCGCGGTAAAGAGGTCAAAATTGCGCCTGGTGATTTGGAGATCAGCAAAGGCACTGTCCAGTTCGCTGATATGTATGCCCTGATCGCTGAGACTCCTGTCGAGTTCGGATAGGCTGGCGTCAAGCGTTACGAGGCTCTTTTGAAGCGCGGAAACTGCGCCGGCCTCCTGTTCCAGAACTACTATGCGCTCGCCCAAGGCG
The DNA here is from genome assembly GCA_965221345.1 of Caldilineaceae bacterium. GTDB lineage: Bacteria > Chloroflexota > Anaerolineae > Caldilineales > Caldilineaceae > Bin5. Next base: position 1,639,787 of record CBDCSD010000001.1, on the reverse strand, counting down.
TCGAAGCTCGTGTTTACGCCATCGAGATCGGCGGCCACATCGGTCAGGCCAGCTTCCAGCGCATTCACCTTGGATATATTGGTAAAATTCAGGGTGCCGCCATTCCAAATCGCCAAGACCAGCAGAGTGAGAAGCAGGCCAATTATGGCCCCTCCAATCGCCGAGAGATAGGCCGTCAGCGATTCTTCGACCTCCGGCATGCTGAATTCCAGTTCTGGCGGCTGCTTTGTCTGGAGTTCCATCGTAATCTCCTCTAACGAAACCGATTTCTCTGTTGTGCCCGGGTTGCAGGACAGCGCAATTTCGGAGTAGCCATCTCTCTTCTGCGCGGCTCGGGGATGCCATGTCAAACGGCGACGCTACGGGCAGCGAGCGTTATCCTCAATCGTGTCTAGACGACGAAGGTTGCGCCGCCACCCTACACAGTTGGCAATTGGGCTATCGTCACGGTATTGTCTGTGGACAATACAAAAATCGCCGAAATCTGTCAACTGTGTTTGAGCCGGATCCGGCACTGGCCTTGCCAAAGGGTCGCTGGGGCCAGCTGTTCAGGTGCCGAGAAGTCTCAGGTCAGACAGTTGCTGAGTGGGAACGGGGCGGTCTATAATGCCCAATGAACGGACTGACCAAGCAAGTGAGCAATAGCCCAGGTCTACGGGAGTCAGCCACTTGCACAATTCACAGAGGCGATATGTCGACGCAGATCACAGTTCCAAGAGATGAAGAGGCCCTGACCGGGCTGGCCAAAGAAACGGGCTTCGCGCTCAAGCGGGCTGGGTTGAAGGCCGCGGTGGCTGAGAGTTGCACCGGTGGGCTGGTCGGCCATCTCATCACGGAAATCCCGGGCAGTTCGGACTGGTTTCTGGGAAGCGCCGGCGTTTACAGTTATGCGGCCAAGGAACGGCTGTTGGGCGTGGACCGCGATCTATTGGTACGCGAAGGGGCGGTTAACGCAGAAGTAGCTGGTCAGATGGCGGCCGGTGCGCTCCTGCGATACGAGGCCGACGTAGCGGTGTCGATCACCGGTGTGGCGGGACCCGGCGGCACTGTTGAGAAGCCGATGGGCCTTGTCTACCTACATCTTGCGGCGGGCGATGGCACAAACCGGGCGGAGAAGGCGGTTTGGCCGGCTGACCGCCGCGGCAACAAGTTGTTGAGCGCGCATTGTGCGTTGGAAATGTTGCGGTCGTTTGCTGTGGACAGAGCAGATCGATGAGTTATCAGGTAGCGGTTAACGATCCGATCCGGGTGAAAGTGCGCTTGCTGCCATCAGGCAAGATCGTGCCCAAGTCTTTCGACTGGCAGGGAAGGACCCACTACGTCGTCGCTCAGGGTCGACAGTGGGACGAACGGACGGAGGACAAACGCCTTCGCTGTTTCCTTGTGCAGACGCCGGACCAGAATTCGTACGAGTTGCGATGGGACCCGGCAGAGGACGAATGGAACCTGCACCGTGCCTGGCTTGCCAACCTGGTTTGAGGGCACGCTGGGCTTGTCCCGGGATCAGGGTCGGTCCTCAGGGCCGGACATAGGCATGTTGACGGCTTCGGCCTGCGGCCGTGCTAGCACAAAGCGAACGGCTTTCCGGGTAACTAGCCGGCGGGCCCATCTCCCCAGTCCGGTATCGACAGAATCTCCCCGTCTTGCAAAGCTGACTTATGGGCGATGACCCCGGCGGCCATGTAGCGCACCGCCTCCCAGACTGGAATCTCGGGCTGCCGCTCCTGGGCCACTGCCTCGACGAACTCGTGGACCAAGTAGGGATGGGAGCCGCCGTGGCCGCCGTAAATTTCGGAGCTGCGGCTGGCGGCTTGAAAGGCCTCTTCAACGCCGGGCGGAAGGGGTTCACGCATCTCTTCGGCGGTAAGGGGCGTGCTCCCTTCCTTATCGCACCAGTGGTCGTTCTCGAAGCTGCCTTGCGTGCCATAGAGGCGGAAAGTCTCACGCCCTCGGTGCCCGATTTCGCGGAGTTCACTGATGCGCATGGTAGAGCCATTGCTCATGTGGAAGAGGGCCGTTTCGTTGCTGAAGCCGTAGCCTTGATCCTTGAAATAAGCGTCCCCAGTGCGGTTTTGGTACCCCCAGGCGCAAACCTTGCGCGCATGGGCGTTCATCACGCTCATAGGTCCGCCGGTCGAGTGGGTGGGATAGTGCATGGGTCCGGTCAGGATGCCCTTGCTTTTGTAGGCATCGCGGGCCTTAAGCCATTCTTGCCCGGCCTGGCCGGCAAGGCGGTGGGCCTGCACTTGGCGCAGATTGCTGCCGCGGCTGTCAACGTCGTGGAAGTACTCGCCCTCGCTGTAGACGAAGTCGCCGAATGCGCCTTCGGCCGCACGCCGGCGACAGTAGATCGCCTCGTACCGGTAGAAGGTAGTCTCACCCAGCATATATAGTTGGCCGGTGCTTTCCGCGGTTTCGACCAGGCGTGCGCACCAGTCGAGGATTTCGTCGCCGTCGGGCAACATGACGATGGGGACGGCGCTGTAGACGTGTTTGCCGGCTTCCATGGCCTGGACAGCCTGCGGCGCGTGGAGCCAGGGCTGTGTGAAGAGGGCCAGGGCGTCCAAGTCGCTGGCGCAGATGTCGTCCAGAGAGGTGTAGGCATCGCGCGGGTGGAACTTGGTTTGCCAGCGTTCATCGGTCGCAAAGCGGGCGATTCGTTCCGGTTCGCGATCACAGAGGGCGATGCGATCTACAAGCGGGTGGCTCATAAAGAGGTCGGCGAATGAACTGCCAAATGACCCCAGGCCAACTATACCGAGGCTGATGCCCATTTTAGCTCCTTTTAAAAGTCAGGGGTGACGGACCGGCGACCCGATTTCATGGCAGCCGGAGAATCCTTTGCTTGGAAATCTTCTTTGTCGACGAATGGCAGAGAGCTCGGTGTAGGAGTTGCGCCTTCTTCTTGGGGGAGCTAAGAGAGTTTCTTGCGCAGTCTCTCCAGTTCAGCTTCCAGGTCGCGGACACGGGCTTCACTGGCTGTAGCTCGTTCTTCTGCCTGTTGACGGGAAACCGCTTCGTTTTGCGCGCGCTGGGCTTCGTTTTGCGCCCGCTGGGCTTCTCTTTCCGCGCGCTGGGTTTCTCGTTCCGCGCGCTGTGCTTCGTTTGCGGCCTTCTGGACTGAGGCCTGATAGCCGGGAACGACATACCCGCTGTAAACGGGATCCAGTGCCAGTTCCTCCAGCGGCGGCTTACGGTCCAAGTCTTCCACACGAAACTGAAAACCGGCCAGAATGTCTGAGCGGATCACGCCTTTGTCATCGGGCTGAATGCTTTCATAATGACTTTGCTGCGCAAGACGGTAGAACCGCGTGTGTTCTCCGTTAGGGTCGAGAATGAAATATTCCCTAACACCTCCCAGCGCGTAGTCCTCCTTTTTTTCTTCCGTGTCGCGCAATACTTCGGCCATGGTAGAATCGGAGACTGCCTCAACAACCAAGTCGCATACGCCTTCGAAGTGACGCTGGTCGATACGGCCCCATGGGGTTGGGTTGCTGTTCAGAATTACGCCCACGTCGGGCTTGCGAACGGCTTCTCTTTTTCCCGAAGGAGCGGAAGGGTCGGCCATTGTCAGTTCGAAGCCGGTCTCTAAATTGAGCAGGGAGGCGTGGCGGAAGGTCACAGTGTTGCAATGCAAAAGGATAAGGAACCAGTTATAGAGGTCCAATTGAGGGCGATTGGGCAAGGGTTTGGCCTCCAGAATGCCGTTGTTCCACTCGTAACTTACGTCAATATCCGGATACGGATTCTCGTACCACTTGGCGAAGTACTCTTCTTTAGAGACGCGACGCCCTTCATCGGGGGCAATATTACTGGCGCGAGGGGCCTTCTCTTGACGCGGCGCGGCACGGCCGTTTTCCGGATCGACACTCTGTTGTTCTTGAAGCTCTTCTTGCAACAACTCTTTAGATTCCATATCTTCTCCTCATGCGCCGGCACAGTTTCCAGGCTGCCATTCAAAAGGCGCCTGGCACGTTTGGCAGAGGAATTCAATACTGCGCCTAAGAGGCTGTAACGGGTGCATTCTAACACGGAGCAAGATAGTGATCCTAACGATCAATCTCTGACCGACTGGCCCTTATTCGATGACTAGGGCTCGTTGACGTTTGTTGAGTCTTGACAGATTTGCAGCAATAGTAGGATGTCTAGCTAAGGAATTGCAGGCCAGCAGTGGCAGAAATTAAAGGAGTATTTGCAAGGACACACTCCAGCCTACGCAGGGCAAGAGTTAAAGTGTCGACGTTTCATCAACAGAATCAAGGCCACGAGGGGGGCACCCACAAGGGGTGTCCCTACCGTTGGATTACGACGAGGGCACCTACGAGGGGTGCCCCTATGGTTGAAAGATTAAATGTCAACAACCTTAGTTGTTCTGCCAGGTATGTGCAATTCTGAAGGGCGGCTGAGGATACTCGCTGCTGCCTCACGGTTCGGGGGCCGGCTGAAGTTGCCGCGAATTCACACGTAGCATTCAGTCTGGTAATCGTATATGATGTGTTCTGCAGTTCTTTCTCACTCGGTCAGAGTTCGATGCAGATAATCAATGTACGGAGTGCGAACTCAGTAAGGGGCGCAGAAGCAGGGCAATCGCATCTAAATTCGGACGCCAAAATAGCCCACGCAGGGCGCCCACAAAGAGGGGAGGGCACCCACAAGGGGTGCCCCTACCAGTTGTCTTCATTTTTCGGCCAAGAAACCGGCGTCCAGTTGCCAAAGACCTTTAGAATTTGCGAAGGCGCATTTTGATTTGCACGGTTCTCGGCGTTTTGCCCTGAGAGAGGCGCCCACAAGGGGGGAGGGCACCCACAAGGGGTGCCCCTACCCGATTCAGGCAGCCTCACGAGGTTTTGTCCTAACTGAATGCAATTGCTCTGCATATTTCCTAACCAGCCCGTCATCCCAGGCACCATTCAGACTTTGGTGACGCAACTGGATGACTGCCGCCGCCTTGCTTGAGCCGCGCTGCTGCTATGACGGCGAACCGTTCGCGAAGCCTGGTTTTGGAGGGGGGCGTTGCGGGGGGAATCCCCCCGCACAAGGGAGGGCCGCAGGCCCGACCGCCCAGAAGAAGGGAGAGGGTGAAAAGGAGAGTGGAGAAAGAAAAGACACACGCGGTGGCCTCACTCCGGATCGAGAATTGACTAAGCTGCTTAGCTACCAAATATCTTTTGGAGGAGAGTGACAATGAAAGCTGCAATCCTTTACGAGGCGCACGCGCCGGTGGCGGTGAAGGAAGTCGAACTGGAGGAACCGGAATTTGGAGAGGTATTGTTGGATATCGTGGGGGCTGGGGTATGCCACAGCGACTACCACTATGTTAACGATCATAGAACGCCGCGCAGGATGCCCTGGTTGCTTGGGCATGAGGGAGCGGGCACTGTGCGCGCGGTCGGCGAGGGCGTGCGCGGCTTCGAGCCCGGCGACAAGATAATCCTCTCATTGGATGCCATGTGCGGAAGCTGCCGCAACTGCACCAATGGCCGACCTGCCCTGTGTGAAACGCACCGGATGGAGCCGGTGAGCCGGTACAAGCAAAATGGTGAGCCGATCTATCACATCCGTCCCACCTTTGTGGAGCAGACGCTGGCCTTGGCCGACGCTTGTGTCAAAGTGCCGGATGATACACCGCTGGCACAAGCCTGCCTGATAAGCTGCGGCGTGATAACCGGCATCGGCGCGGTGGTCAACCGGGCCAAAGTCGAGACGGGGGCGTCGATGGCGGTGTTTGGCTGCGGCGGTGTGGGTCTGAATGTCATCCAGGGAGGGGTGCTGGCTTCCGCAGGTAAAATCATCGCGGTCGATACAGTTGACTACAAGCTGGAGTTGGCTGAGCAGATGGGGGCGACGCACTTCATCAACAGCGCCAAGGAGGACCCTGTTCAACGCATCATCGAGATCACCGGCGGGGGGGCAGACTATGCGTTTGAGGTCGTTGGCTTTCCTTCAATCGTGAGGCAGGCGATCGACTCTGTGCGCATGACAGGCACAGCCGTCGTTGTCGGCGTACAGCCGACAGGGCAGGATGTCTCGGTCGAAGGCTGGCATCTGCTGGAAGACCGGACGCTTATGGGCGCCTTCCACGGCGCGGCGCGTCCCCGTGTCGACTTTTTGTGGATTCTCGATCTCTATAAGCAGGGCAAAATCAAACTGGACGAACTGATTTCACGCTACCGGCCTTTGGATGAGATTAACGAGGCCTTCGCCGACATGAACGAGGGCAAGGTTGCGCGGTCGGTGCTGGTGTTTGATTGACCAGTTTCCGCGGCCCAAGGTCACGGGCTATTGAACGACCAATGTAGTCCTTTCCATCAGGGAAGTGGCCGGTGCTACCGCGTATACAGCCGATGCATCCCGGCCACTGAGCCCTGGGAAAAGAATACTTTTCTGTAACAGCACAAGTACAAGCGCGGGTCACTCACTCGTCGCCAAATGAGCAGCACTTCCGCCCAACGTCTCCAACAGACTGCGCCCCACCTCCGGCATGCGGCCCCTCAGAAAGCGAGTTGCACAGTTCCTGTCAATTAGGTTATATTTTGAGCGGACGGCACCGGTTGGTGTAGTTGTGCCGTCCCCCCTCAGCATCCAAGGAACCCAACTCGCCAGATACCTCGGGAGGAATTTCATATGTCTGCAACTGAGCCGATCTACCTGACCGATCTGGGCCAGTGTCAGCCTCAGCTTGCCCTCTCCGCCGACAGACGAAAATACCATTGGCAGGTCGTTCCTTACGAAACCGAAAATTTCTGCGGCAACATGCTTATTGCCGGCCCCGAGACTGAGGCGCCACCAATAACCCTACCCTTGGGTGTATCCGGTTGGCACAGCATCTATATTGGCCTCTGGAGCAATTGGACTGACGGCCTGGCCCGCGTCAAACTTTCTGGCGACAGTTCTTTCGTCAAAATTAACCGAGAGACCGATGAGGGCAAGTTTGCCGACAATTACTCCTTGGATGAACGTTATTGGAAGACAGCGGATCTCTCCGGCCAGGACCTGGTTTTCGGCCAACAGTCGGCAGGTATTTCACAGCCGGCCTATATTGCTTACGCCAAGCTCGTTCCCTTGGCCGACGATGAGGTTGCACGGCTGCTGGCTGATCGCGGCGAAGGAAGCAACAAGCGCCTCATCTGCATGAATGACGGCTTCAGCGACTTTGGCCGCTTCCGTCCGACGAGCCGGGAAGAGATCTGGGAATGGCTTGAGCCGTTCAGAGATACCGACTTTCAGAAAATGTTCTGGTGCCCGGGCGCGGGCGGCGACGTTCTTACCTATCCTTCCGCCATCGGCAGTCTGACGGGAAGCAAGACGAAGGACTTTCCGAGGATCCACGACCGTTACATCGCCGAGTCGATGCAGATTCTGGCAGGCGGGGGCATCGACACGGTTAAGACTGTAGTGGAATATGGCCATAGCGCGGGGTTGGAGGTCCACATCAGCCAGCGTATGGAGGCGTTTCAATGCTGCCCCCCATTTGAGGACTACTTTACCGGCGACTTCTACATGCAGCACCCTGAGTGGCGCTGTGTGGACATCGACGGCCGCGAGATTGCACGGATGAGTTACGCCTTCCCCGAGGTGCGCGAGTTACTGCTGGGCGTTTTTCGTGAACTGGCTACTCGTTATGACATAGACGGAGTCAACCCGATTTTCAACCGCGGGGCGCCCTTTCTCCTTTACGAGACGCCACTGGTCGAAGGCTTCAGAGCGGAGACAGGGCTCGATGCAACTGAATTGGCAGAGGAAGATGAGCGGTATTTGCGCTACCGTGCGGGGGTGATGACTGAATTCATGGCAGAACTGCGCAAGGAGATGCAGGAGATCGGCGCGGCGCGGGGTCGGCCGCTGGAGATTTCGGCGCATGTGCTCAACAACGCGAAGACCAATTTGTTCTATGGCCTGGACGTGCCGGCCTGGGTTGAACAGGGGTTGATCGACAATCTGATATCGTACCCATGGCGCGATGAGGAAATTGATGTCGACTATTTTGCGCAGCTGACCGGCAGTTCGTCTGTCCGATACTATCCTGAGGTCATGCCTCGAACTATGCCTCCGGAGTCTTTCCGGGGCCGTGCGTTGGAATACTACGCGGCAGGGGCTGACGGTCTGTGTTTCTGGGACACGAATGGGCGTCACCAGAGGCTGAAGGAATGGAGCATGATTCGACGTCTGGGGCACAGGGATCAGCTGGCCGAATTTGATGACGGCGATGGACGGCTTTACAGGACTGTACCGCTGCGCAGCGTAGGCGGTTATGTACTGGACAAGTACCCGCCGCATTGGGCTTATTGATGGTTGCAGACATCCTTCATGCGGTAGCCGATCTGCACATTCGTCAGGAATAGGGATCTTACTATGCATTCTCCGCAGGAACTGCGTACTTTGCTGACCGGGCCTGTGATGTCCGTACATACGCCGTTCACTCGGGATGGCGCGATTGACTACGGAAGTCTGCGCGGCCTGGTGGATAGGGGCATTGATGCCGGCAGCACGACTATGCTGCTGACGTATGGGGACAGCCTCTTTTCCCTGCTGACCGATGATGAAGTGGCGGCAGTGACCAGAGTGGTGGCCGAGCAGACGGCAGGACGGGCGGTGGTGGTAGCGGCCGACCGCATCTGGTGGACAGGCAAGACAGTCGAGTTCGCCCGCTACGCGCGCGAAGTTGGGGCCGACGTGCTGATGGTATTGCCGCCGGACTGGGCCGGTTCCTGCACTGCGGACAGTTTTGTGGCCCATTATGCGGCGGTGGCGGTCGAAATCCCGGTCATGGTCGTGACCAATGCTTTCAGCCGCTCGCAGGCGATGGGGTTGGAGGTACTGCGGCGGTTGCGGGACGATGTGCCGGGTGTCATTGCAATCAAAGACGACCTGGTGGGCGTTTTCGCACGCAAGATGGCGATCCTGCTGCGCGGTCACTGGTCTATCATTTCGGGCGGGCAGAAGCAGAACCACTTTGACCTGATTCACTATGGGTGCGACGGCTATCTTTCCACTTTCGTAACTTTCGCGCCGCACGTGACGCAGGCCTACTGGCAGGCTGTACAGACGGAGGATTGGGTTGAAGCGGCACGCATTATCAGGGAATACGACATGCCCTACTTTGACTATGTCTTAGATGTGATCGGCGGTTTTGACGCGGCGTTGCATGGGACATTTGAGCATTTCGGCCTGTCCCAACGCTGGCGGAGGCCGCCATACCACTCTCTAACCGACGAACAGATGGAGCAGCTATCTCAACTGTTCCTGGACTTGAATTTGAGGTAGATGACCAGGCGATTCGGATCACGACTGCGTACCCGACTGGACCTGTTCTCATTCAAGCGACCATTTTGGTAGCGGTACTGGCGATGAACTTTGTCGGCGATGGACTGAGAGACGCTTTTGATCCTCGCATGGAGGTGTAAGTCATGTCTGCGCACGATGCTGCGATCTACATAACCGATCTTGAACGCTGTCAGCCACAGACCTCCATCTCCGACAAGCCCAGACGACACGCTTGGCACGCGCAGCCATACGAAACTGCAGATTTGAGGGGCCATCTGCTCAGCGCCGGGGAAGAGACGGCGGCCCCCGAAGTGGCTGTCGGCCTCGATTTGAGCGGATGGCATCGCATCTACATTGGTGTCTACCCGGAACACCGGGGAATCGCGGCTGTGGAGGCGAAATTGAGTGACGACCCGTGTTTTACGCACTTGAACATGGGCGCGGAGTGGGCGCCTTCGAGTCCGCACGGGCACAAAGTCTACGAGTTGTGGTGGAAAGAGGCGGATCTGACCGGGCAGGAGCTGTTCATTCGACAGGTCTGCACGCCAACGGGGAACAGTGATGAAGCGGCGGCGGTGTCTTGTCAGCGCACCAAGGTCGCATACATCAAGCTTGTCCCGCTGACTGAGGAGGAGATCTCTGTTTTGGAGGCGGAACGAATGCGTTCGGAAACGCGCACGCTTTTTGCCCACAACGACGCGCACGGTTATCTCTATCTGTATGGCACGGCGACCGAGGCGGCGGTGAGAAACGAGATCGAACCTTATCGCCACACCGACTTTTCGCGACTCTACTGGGAGTGCGGCGCGGGCGATCTGATGTTTTACCTGGGGAAAGCCGGACGACTTCCGGCGGCCGACGGAATCGAAGACTTTGAGAGGCGCGGGGACCGGCTTCACGCGGAGACTTGGCGTACTTTCCGAGAACGCCAACTGGACCCCTTGGTGGTGGCGCTGAATGCCGCCCACGAGATAGGGCTCAGTTTTCATGCGAGCTACCGCCCCGCGGGGTTCTTTTATCCGTCTCCGCTGGAACAGTGGAACGCCGGCAGTCTTTACTTTTCGCGGCCGGAGCTGCGCATGGTGGGCAAGGGCGGAAGGAGCGCGCCCCGCGTTTCGTACGCGTTTGCCGACACACGCCGGTTCGTAATCAACATGTTGCTGGAGGTTGCGCAACATCCTATTGATGGCGTTTGCATACTCTACAACAGGCGGCCGCCGCTGGTAGACTATGAACCGCCTTTGGTGGACGGGTTTATGGCTGCCTATGGTGAGGACCCCCGGGTGCTGGCGGACGATGACCCGCGCTGGCTGGACTACCGAAGCGTGGCTCTGACGGACTTTCACCGCGAACTTCGAGAATCGTTGGACGAGTTGGCGCGTGAGCAGGGGCGAGATCGGATCACGGTTTCCGCGTGTGTGCTGAACCGGGAAGAGAACCTGCGAAACGGGCTCGACCTGAAGAGGTGGGTCGAAGAGGAGTTGGTCGATACGCTGATTCCTTACACCGACTTGCCGGATTTGGATAGCACGTGGATGGCCTGGGAGGAAGAGGCGGCTGTCCGCCATTTTGTCGAGTTGGTCGAGGGGACAAATTGCCAGCTTGCGCTCAACGTGATGCCGCGCCACATGTCTCCTGAGGCGTTTCGCCGCAAGGCCGCTGCGCTTTACGGGCAGGGGGTTGAGAATTTGTTCTTTTGGGATTCGGCGGGGCCAAGCGGGCGCGCCAACTTCAGCGCCAGTTGGAATGCGCTGCGACGGCTGGGACACCGAGGAGAGATCGCGGAGTGGCTGGGACAGGGGGAGCCAAGCCTTGCGCCGGCGTCAGTTCCCCTGCGTCGTGTGGGAGACTATGACCTGACCTACCAAACGCCCGGTTAAAGGGATAGGGTCAGGCTGCCGCACAATTTGACCGCAATTCCATTTTTTTTTGGGCTTTTGGCCTGTCTTTAGTGAGGCCTAGTCTGCGGCGGTCCCGGGTCGATGGAGAAGGCAAGGGCATCGAAATTGCGGCGCATCAGTTCGAAACGCAGAGCTTCACTATCGGGGTCATCCCACAGGTTCTCAAATTCGCCGGGATCTTTCTCCAGGTCGTAGAGTTCCCCTTGCTCGTGACCGTGATAGACGACGATTTTGTGGCGCTGGTCCCGGTACATAGTGGCAAAGCTGCCCTCGTACTGCGCCCGGCCGGGGATATCGGGATTGAGGGCCCGATAGTATTCGCAGCGGACGAAGTCTCGATGCTGATGCGGCGGGGCTTCCCCGCGAAGAATGGGAAGCAGTGACCGGCCCTGCATGCCGTACGGCAGGGACAGACCGGCCAACTCCAGAAGTGTGGGCGCGATGTCGATGAGCTCGACCAAGGCATTGCTGAGGAAGCCGGCGGGCGCGGCGGGTGAATCTTCTTCGGGCGCGCCTGCCGCCGAATCCTCCACTCCGTTTTCTTCCTCTTCGTTGGAATCTTCGACTGCAGAGCTATCATCGGGAGGCGGCACTTCTTTCGCCGGGAAGTGGCCTGGCCAGCTTATGATCAGCGGAACCCGCACCAAACCCTCGTTGAAACGGCAACCCTTGAGGAGTAGACCATGGTCTCCCAGCATCTCGCCGTGATCGCTGGTAAAGATGATGACGGTGTTTTCGCGTTGATCTGTCTCTTCAAGCGCGGCAACTAGCCGACCGAAGTTTTCGTCAATGAGATCGATCATGGCGTAGTAGGAGGCGACAATGTCCTGGGCATCGAACTCTTGCGGCACTCTGGCCGGGTTTTGAAAGTCTCCAGGAATCTTTGGCTGTGCGGCCAAGTCGCTCTGGCGGAACAGGGGCGTCGGCATTTTGGCGGAGTCGTATCGATCGCGATACTCCTGAGGCGGGTCGAAGGGGGAGTGGGGATCGAAGACATTGACGCTCATCAACCAGGGTCCCTTGCGCGTCTTCTCCGACAAGAAGTCGATGGCTCGATCGGTACACCAGGTCGTTTGGTGTAGGTCCGGCGGGATCGAGGCTGGGTCCTCTCTCAGGTCTCGAAGGGAATAGCCTTGCGCCGCCAGCCAGTCGGCGTAGGCGTGGCCGGATGGGTAGCGGTCTTGTGGGTCATGGCTCCAGTGGAATACCCTGTAGCCGTCATCCTCAGGGCGAGGCTCCTCGCGACCGTGTGCGCCGGCCAGGTGAAACTTGCCGCTGAGGCCGCAGTCGTAGCCGCTCTCGGCCAGCAATGCGGTTACGAGCGGGGCGCCTTCGCCCCATTCTTCGTTTCCGTTCATGCAGCCGCGTACGTTGGCGGGATAGCGTCCGGTCAGAAAGCTGGCCCGGCTGGGCGTGCAGATTGGGCTCTGGCAGAAGGCGTGGGTAAAGGCGACGCCCTCCTCGACGAGGCGATCCAGATTGGGCGTGTTGATATGGGGATTGCCAAGGGCATGAATGGTGTCGAACCTCTGTTGGTCTGTGCAGAACCAGAGAATGTTGGGACGCTCGTTTTTCATCGTAGGGCCTCCTTCGTTCGTAGTTCCATTTCTGTGATGATTCCTTATGCTGGTGAAATCAAGATTCAGGTGCGGCAACCCGATGGAAGGGGCGTGATCGGATCGCGGTTTCCGCCTGTGTGTTGAACCGAGAGGAGAATCTTCGCAACGGGCTCGACTTAGAGAGCTGGATCGCGGAAGAGTTGATCGATACGCTGATCCCTTACACTGACTTGCCGGAACTGGATTGCATGGGTTTGGCCTGGGAGGATGAGGAGGCGGTTGGCCACTTTGTCGACCTGGTGGAAGGCACGAATTGCCAAATCGCTCTCAATGTGATGCCGCGCCACATGTCTCCGGAAGCGTTTGGCCGCAAGGCCGGTTCACTCTATGCGCAGGGCGTTGAGAATCTTTTCTATTGGGATTCAGCGGGGCCACGCGGGCGCGCCAACTTCGGTACAGCCTGGAACACGTTGCGACGTCTCGGACACGGGGAAGAGATTGAGCAGTGGCGTCAGTTGGGGGGGCCGAACCTTGCCTCCGCGTCGGTTCCGTTGCACAGGGTTGGTGACTACGACCTGACTTACCAGACTCCCGGTAGAGAGGAGGAGATCAGGTCTTCACTCTTTGTGGCTGCGTTGTCATAGCCTGCCGTTCTTAATCTCCTGTTCAATAAGGTGTCTTTTGCGGCGGCCCCGGGTCGACAGAGAAGGCCAGGGCATCAAAGTTTCGGCGCATCAGGTCGAAGCGAAGATCGACATAGTCTGGGTCATTCCAGAGGTTTTCGAACTCGGCGGGGTCTTTCTCCAAGTCGTAGAGTTCTCCCTGTTCGTGGCCGTGGTAGACGACGATCTTGTGCCGGGTGTCCCTGTACATTGTGGCATAGCTGCCCTCGTATTGTACGCGGCTGACAACATCGGGATTCTGAGCCCGGTAGAACTCACAACGGACAAAATCGCGGTGTTGATCGGGTGGCAGTTCGCCGCGCAGGATCGGCAGAAGAGAGCGGCCCTGCATTCGGAGGGGGATGGGCAGGCCGGCCAGCTCGAGCAGCGTGGGCGCGATGTCGATTAACTCCACCAGGGCGCTACTGACGAATCCGGCCGGGGCGGGTGAATCGGCTGACGCGTTGTCATTGGACTCCTCCGAGATCGTTTCTTCCTCTTCGCCGGATCCGTCATCCTCGGGACTATCTTCGATAACCGGCTCTTCCTGCAACGGGAACTGGCCCGGCCAGCTGATGATTAGCGGTACCCGCACCGACCCTTCGTAGAAACGACAGCCCTTCGTAAGCAGACCGTGATCTCCGAGCGTCTCGCCGTGATCGCTGGTGAAGATGATGACGGTGTCTTGGCATTGCCCGGTTTCTTCGAGCGCAGCCAGCAGTCGCCCCACGTTGTCGTCGATCAGCTCGATCATGGCGTAGTAGGCGGCGATCACGTCCTGGGCTTTGAAATCCTGAGGGGGACGGGATGGGTTCGGGAAGTCGCCGGGAATTGCCGATTGTGTAGTGATGTCGGTCTGGCGAAAGAGTGGGGCGGGCATTTTGGACGCATCGTAGCGATCGCGGTATTCCTGTGGTGGATCGAAGGGTGAATGGGGGTCGAATACGTTTACGCTCATCAGCCAAGGACCTTTGCGCCGTTTCTCGGACATGAACTCGATGGCGCGGTCGGTACACCAGGTGGTCTGGTGCAGGTCCGGGGGAATCGAGGCAGGGTCTTCTCTAAGATCTCGTAGAGAGTATCCTTGCGCGGCCAGCCAGTCGGCGTAGGCGTGGCCAGAAGGGTAAAGGTCTTCAGGGTCATGGCTCCAGTGGAAGACTCTGTAGCCGTCTTCTTTTGGGCGGGGCTCTTCGCGGCCGTAGGCACCGGCAAGGTGGAATTTGCCGCTGAGGCCGCAGTCGTAGCCGCTCTCGGCCAGCAGGGCAGTTACGAGGGGGGCGCCTTCGCCCCATTCTTCGTTACCGTTCATGCAGCCGCGCACGTTGGCGGGATAGCGGCCGGTGAGGAAACTGGCCCGGCTTGGCGTGCAGATGGGGCTTTGGCAGAAGGCGTGGGTAAAGGCGACGCCCTCCTCGACGAGGCGATCCAGATTGGGGGTGTTGATATGGGGGTTGCCCAGTGCGTTAATTGTGTCAAACCGCTGCTGGTCGGTGCAGAACCAGAGAATGTTGGGACGCTCCTTTTGCATCACCGGACCTCCATTGTTCGAATTATATTACATATTGATGCGGCAGTTTCTGCGGGCATGGGAAAAAGGGAACTTCGTCCCAGCTTCCAAGGGGAAAGACTTGTCGAATCCTGTTTATCACTCTCGCAAGAGGAACGGCGGCGTCCAGCTACAAATACACTTAGTTTCCAGTTTTGTCTAAGGCTGCGGCAGTTGGGCAAACGGGCAACTCTACTCGCTTTGTCCGGGCGAAATCAGGTAGATTGTGCCGTCGGCGTAGCCAGTGAAATAGAGATTTCCTTCTTCATCTTCTCCGATGCTACTGACTGGGACGGAGGAATACAATACTACTTCGTTCAGCCATTCCTCCTGAACCGCCTGATTTGAGCCGGTTGCTTCTTCGGCTTCTGGCTTCTTCAAGCTCCAAATGACCCCGCGACAGAAATCGGCAAAGATGAAACGGCCACTGAGATGGGGCAGTTCAGCGCCGCGATAGACAAGTCCGCCAACAATAGCGCAATGGCCTGTATGGTCGAACTCTGCTACAGGAGGATCGAATATCCCTGCCTGGCTACAGGGGTAGGGCAGGTCTTCAATCTTGGGACAGCGAGTCCCTTCAATCGTAGGCCAGCCGTAGTTCTCGCCGCCGACACTTGTAGCCGGCTGGAAGTTCACCTCTTCTCTGTCATTGTGCCCGGTATCTGGGATGTAGAGTTCACCTGTCTGGGCATCGAACGCGAATCCCCAAGGATTTCTCAGACCCAGTGCCCAGATTTCGTCGCGGAAACCATCGTCGCCGATAAAGGGATTGGTGGCTGGTATAGCGTATGGATCGGCTCCTGATTCCACGTCAATCCGCAGGATCTTTCCCAGAAGCAGTTGGGGGTCCTGAGGGAAGTGGGCAGGACGGCCTTCGCTGCCACCGTCGCCAATACCAACGTACAAGTAGCCGTCTTGCGGACCAAATGCCAGACTTCCTCCGTTGTGCGCGTGATGGGGTTGACTCACGGCGAGCAGGATTTTCTCGCTGGCGAGGTCTGCTGTGGCACCATTGTTTGTGGTTGAGAAGCGGCTGACTACGATTTCGCGGTCAAGATTGGTATAGCTCAGGTAAAATTGCTGACTAGCCTTAAAGGAGGGGGGGAAGACGATGTTCATGAGCCCAAGTTCTCCACAGCAACTTACCTGATCCGATATATCGAGAAAAAGGACATCGTTGGCGACTCCGTTTTGAACGATTTTGATACGGCCATTCTGCTCCACTACGAAGATTCGACCGCTACCGTCTCCGGCATGGGTAACTTGCACCGGCAGCTCGAGGCCGTCGAGAAATTTCTCAAGTTTTAGCGGGGGAGGCTTCTCGCCCTCATTTTGGGGAGAAAGAGGCGTACCAATTATTCTCACCTCCCGCCAAGCGACCCAACTGGGACTTTGGAGTGTTTGGATGAGGACTTCTTTTATGGGACGGGGGGGATTGAATTCGATTGTCAGCGTCTGCCCGTCTTCTGTGTGGACGTCAGCGAATCGCTTGAATAACGTTCTCACTTCAGAACCGTTGTCGACCCACAGAACATGCGTCGTCGGGCCAGCAGGAGCCTGAGCAACGACCAGCTCAACCTTTTCAACAAGATACAGGTCGTCGAGAGCGACAGCAATCCACATTGCAGGAAAATCCGTTGAATTCCAGATTGTTTCGAGGTCGCCATCGATGGCATTTAGGGCTGTCTCTTCACCCAAATGGGCGCGTACTGTTCCCAGCAAGGCGGCATTTTGGCTGTTTGGCGCTGGCGTTGCAGTAGGCAGTTGTGTCGGTGTGGCTGTGGGAGGGATTGTCGGGGTGGCAGCAGCTGCGGGCTGCCTGGTAACATTGATCTCGGCAGTGGGCGGGACAAGCTCGAGTGGCGCCACGCACGAGGCCGAGAATATCAGAGCAAGAAGGAGGGCGGTAAACGCGCGGGCAGTCCTCATTTTGCGCTTGTCCAGCGGGATGGGTTGGTGTATTGGCGGCAAGAGGATATTGCGTAGGAGGTGTTCGAAGACTCGGGAGGCCAGGGGCCCAAAAAGTGAAAGACTCATCGGCGGATCATTTCCTTGCGAGTGTGTAAACGATGCCGGCTTCTTCGGCATGGCCGGTGAAGTAGACATTGCCCTCTTCGTCCTCTCCTACGCTACTGATTGGCATTCCTGCAATTGTCAGCAGGTCGCTGCGCCATATGCTCTTATCTGCGTGTGTTTCCTCACCGTTGGACCTTTTCACACCCCAGACTCTCCCTGTACAATAATCGGCAACGACGAAGGTACCTTGCAGGCCGGGAAATTTGTCGGCGCGATAGATAGCTCCACCGACAATGGCGCATCCACGCGTGTGGTCGTATTCGGCCACCGGCAGGGTCAGGCCATCGGCGCTGCAGGTAACGTGATCATGTTCGAAACAGATGCTGCCCTCCATGATTGGCCAGCCGTAGTTTTCGCCGCCGCGACTGCCGGCGGACTGGAAGTTCACTTCCTCGCGCTTGAAGTTGCCGGTGTCAGGGAGATACAGGCCGCCGCTCTGCTTGTCAAATGCGAATCCCCAGGGATTGCGTAAACCCAGCGCCCAGATTTCATCTCGGTACTCATCGTTCCCCGTGAAAGGATTGTCGGCGGGAGTGGCGTAAGGCGCTTCGCCGGCCTCCACATCGATGCGCAGGAGTTTGCCCAACAGGGAATCGGCCGCCTGTCCCCTGTTTTCAGGATCGCGGGGAAGTCCGCCGTCGCCGCTACCGATATAGAGGTAACCGTCTTGCGGGCCGAAGGCCAAATGGCCGCCGTTGTGATTCTCATGGGGTTGTTCGATAGTGAGAAGTATTTCTTCGCTTTCTTCGTCTGCGCGATCCGGGTCGTTGGTGGCGGCAAAACGGCTTATGGTGGTTGCGCCTTCACTGTTTGTATAGCTCACGTAAAAGTGTCTGTTCTCAGAATAGGATGGGGGAAAAGCAAGCCCAAACAAGCCCCTTTCGCCGACGCAGCAGTCGACGCGTTCTGAAATGTCCAGGAAGGCTGTTTCATTCTTGACGCCATTCTTAACAATGCGGATATGACCTGGCTGCTCGACGACGAAGATGCGTCCGCTGCCGTCGCCGGCGTGCGTCACTCTGACAGGGTACTTGAAACCAGTTGCGACTTCAGCGACTTCATATTGGGGGGGATCCTCTTCCAATTCGGGGATGGCAGGTTGCGTACCGAAAACCTTCAAATCGCGCCAAGCGACCCAGCTAGGGCTGTGAAGGGTCAGAATCAGGACCTCGTTCACGATTTGAGGTGGGTCGATTGCGACTGCAAGAGTCTGGCCGTCCTCTGTGTGGATATCTGACAGCCGCTTATAGAAGGTGCGCAGGCCGGACCCATGTCCTAGCCATACTTCGTGCGTTGTCGGGCCTGGAGGCGACTGGGTGATGATCATCTCCACTCTGTCTACGAGATAGGGCTGGTCCAGACCGATAGCGTACCACTGCGGGGCCGGCTGCTGGGAACTCCAGATTGTTTCCGGATCGCCATCTATGGCTAAGTGAGCTGCTTCATCGGGTACCAGATGGCCTTCGGCGCCTCTGATGTAGGCGAGGCCAGACGCAAGGGGGGCAATATTCTCTCCAAGCGGCGCGTGAATTTGGAGGGCGGCAGTCCGCGAATCGGCTGGAGAAACTGAAATTGTCAGATTTGCTATTGGCGAGGCTGATTCGTCAGTACCTGTAAGGCTCTGGGAAGATTGGGTCCCGGTCGAAGAGGATGCTGACGCGCAGGAGCAGACAGCGATCAAACTGCAGGTCAATAAAATAAAACGGAGACAGAATTGCCGATAGATTAAATTCATTCTTGTTATGACTGTATTTGCAAAGACTGGTCCTGTGGAGCCAGGGCTTTGCAGTGGCGGCGGTTGAGAATCCCAATACGAGAATCGGTAGCGGCGTTCGACAGTTTCTTGCAATTCTCTCACAGGGAATAAGGATCGACAGCGTCGCGCAGGCCGTCGCCGACAAAGTTGAAGGTGAGGACGGCCGCAATGACGAAGGAAGCAGGGATCAGTAGCCAGGGCTGTTGAAGGAGGACACTTACCAGTTGGGCCTGCTTTAAGAGGGCGCCCCAACTGGTCTGAGGCGGCTGGACGCCTAATCCCAGAAAGCTCAGAGCGGTCTCGGCCAGAATCATGCCGGGAATGGCCAGTGTGGAGACGACGATAATGTGGCTGAAGGCGTTGGGCAGCATGTGGCGAAAGATGATGCGTGCGTCGGATGCGCCGGCGGCCCTGACCTGCCCCCGATGTTTGTACCACCCGTTATGTTAGTCCGACAAGTGCAGGGACAGGGTCGGCAGGCAAGAGGGCCTCAGGCGCCGGCGGCCGGTAGCCCAGAGAGCTGTGCGGTCTGACCTGGTTATAAGTCCGCCTGTACCGCTCGGTCAGCACACGCACCTCCAGCAACGTATAGAAGACCTCCCTGCCCAGCAGTTCGTCCCTCAACTTCCCGTTGAAACTCTCGATGTAGCCGTTCTCCCACGGCGACCCAGGCTCGATGTAGAGCGTCCTGGCTCCCACCCGCCCAAGCCACTCACGTACAGCCCGGGCCGTAAACTCCGGCCCGTTGTCCGCGCGCATATGGTCGGGCACGCCTCTGGTTACCATCAACTCGGCCAGCACCTCTATCACATCGGCAGACCGTATGCTGCGGGCAGCCCGGATCGCCAGACACTCTCTGCTGTATTCGTCGATGACGGTCAGCAACCGCACCCCTGTGCCGTCATGGAGCCTCAGGTGCACAAAGTCGTAGGCCCACACATGGTCCTTCCACGCAGGCCGCAGACGCACACACGAACCGTCATTGAACCACAGACGCCCTCTCTTCGGCTGCTTCACAGGCACCTTCAGCCCTTCACGTCGCCATATCCTCTCCACTCGCTTGTGGTTCACTTGCCAGCCACGATGCCGCAGAAGGGCGGTGATCCTGCGGTAACCGTACCGGCCGAACTGACTGGCCAGCTCCACGATCTCCTCGGTCAGCGCCTTCTCATCGTCCACCGGGCTTGGCTCGTATCGCTGTGTGGAGCGAGGATGACCCAGCACCCTGCAGGCGCGTCGCTCCGAAACCCCAAAGAGCGCCTTCACGTGGTCGACACACTGGCGACGACGTGAAGGGCTCAGAAGTTTCCCTCAGACGCCTCCCTCAGGATCTGGTTGTCCAGCGTCAGGTCTGCCACCGCTCTCTTCAGGCGGCTGTTCTCCAACTCCAGACGCTTCAGGCGCCTGGCCTGGTCGATCCTGAGACCCCCGTACTCGCTGCGCCAGCGGTAGAAGGTCTGCTCGGTCACTCCGATCCGGCGGGCGGCCTCAGCCACTGTGCTGCCCTCGGCTATCGCCACCTCGGCCTCTCTCAGCTTGTTGATCACCTGCTCTGGCGTATGTCTCCTCCTGGCCATTTCTTCCCCCTTTCTACGGCCCAATACTAACATATTACCTGGACCAGTTCTTGGGGGGCAGGTCACACCGGCGGCAATTCGCCCGCTTTGACCAGGTCAGCCAACATCGGCGCTTCGCCATACTGTGACGCCGGAATTGAGATTTCCTCTTTTTGGACTGCTGGGGGACTTTCGGCTTCGGGAGCCGGCGCGCTCGGAGAGCAGGCCGCCGCAATGGTACTGGCGGTGGCAATTGCTGAGAGTTGCAAGAATCAACGGCGGGAAATCCTTTGCTTGTTCATGGCTGCTGTTCTCCTCTCCTGATTGGTCCGAGTCTCTTAACACGAGTTGTTGCTGGAACGTTGTCTTGGACGAGTCTATAGGACTTCTTGTGGCAGGCGCCGAATCCAATGTGGCACTTGCAAAAATCTATGCCTCTCCGTGTGCTTAAGGCAGTGGAATTGTAGTCGCTCGAGAAACTCTTCGTAGTCCACAGTGAATGGTGAAGAGGAAAAACCGTAGTGACCCCACTCTTGCTTTCTGTCTTGCGGGAGCGGTCGATCAGGCCGCTGACTTGATAAACCGGGCATTGCCTGAACTTGTGAAAGTATAGTCACAAAGTTAGGACTTTCGCTAAGCTGGCTGGAAAGCCGGGATAGTCGGGCTGCGAAGTTGGTTTCGCAGATAATCGCTGAACAGGTCAGTATGAACGCGATAGATGGTTTTGTTGAGCAAGGCAGCGTGGACCTTCAATGAAAGCCAAGCATGGTAACAGCAAGCGAGGTGATTGCGCTGCGAACGAGCTTTGCGACATTGGCATTTGGCGGAGCCTGTCAGTTGCTTCAATTCGCGGTGAAATTCTTCGACCTGCCAGCGCAACTCGTTCGCGTTTTGAGCGACTTGCGTGATCACGGTCTCATCCAGGTCATTGGTGATGACCCAGTCAATGTCGCCGTTTAGGGCAACTACCTTGAACAATCTCACTTTGAAAGGCACTTTCTTGAGCTTGACAATGATGCCATGCCTAAGCCGTTCGTCGTTCCAATCGATGGCATCAAGATGGATATAGCCATCTTCTGCGCTCAGACTGACCATGCGGTTGGCTTTGAGTGTGGTGTAAAAGGTCAATCCCAGACGGTGAACCAGCTTCAGGTTCCGCCAGGAGCCATACCAACTATCAAAAAGCACCGTCTTAGCCTGAATCTGTTTGGCGCCAACGGCTCGCAGCAGCAGCTCTTGAAAATGGTCGTTCTTGGACTTGCCATCCGCTTCTTTGGCGTAGATGCGGAAATCAATCGGATAACACTCGCCATCTTCACCACTGGTGTGAACCAGATTCACGACACCGATGCCGCGCACCAGACCACCTTCAGCGCCACTGTACTGCAGCTTTACCATCTCGATTGACCGTGAATAGCGTTTGTCTTGCACACTGTCGTCAATAATCAGGCAAGCGTCTGGACTGTCGTCGATCTGTTCTGCCACCAGTTCCCATAGATGCCTGGCTGTGAGTCGCTCTCTTTTCAGAAAATCGCTGACTACATCGTGACTCATGCCTTCCAGATGTTCAGCCAGATTGGTACAGGTGTAGTTGATCGGCGTGCTGACTAGGTATTCGACATACTTCTGTTTTGTAATCATGTCTCAAGCTTACAGGATCCTGTCCTCCTAGCGAAAGTCCTAAAAGTATATTCTTTTTAGTGGGATGAAGGAGGGCATGATCGTAACATAGAGTTGGTGGCAGGCCAAATCCCTGTCAAACAAGGGCCATCCTGGAAATCTTGTACGTCACTGCTGGGTTTGCTGGCGCCTCGCCCGAGCATGGATTCGCAGACTGCGGCAGCCGGGGCTCGGCAGGAAATCAGGGAAATCGTCTCTATGGCACTTGCCTCTCCCGCGCGTAGCTGCTACTCTTTTCATTGCAGATTCTCGAAACGGTAGGGCAGATCCAACTGCCGTCTCAGCGCCCAGGTCGCAGTCAGACACGGGATGCAATTTTAGCTGCGCCGGTCGACACATATCGGACCGCGGTTTATTGAATCGCTTTGGACGATACTAAAGAGGTGTGTAGGTGCGTCCGGAAAGAATAGTGATTCACTTTCGAGCGGAATTCAGACGCGCAGGGCGCGGTCGGGTGGAAAGATTGCATACACGAAGGAAGACAACAAGTGGAGCGCGACATGAACGAGCCTAACCGTCCCAACCTCCTATATATTCACTCTGATCAACACAGCCCTCACGTGACCGGCTGCTACGGCAATGACCTCGTCGATACGCCCAACCTCGACCGCCTCGCTGCCAGCGGTGCCATGTTTGATAATGTTTACTGTTGCTCTCCCATCTGCGTTCCTTCCCGTATGTCGATGCTCAGCGGGCGTCATCCTTACCAGAACGAAGTCTGGACAAATGAACACGGCCTGGATTCTAGAATACCGACCTTCGCCCACGCCATGGGCGCGGCCGGCTATCAGCCAGAGCTAGTCGGCCGGATGCACGCAGTCGGGCCGGATCAGCTCCACGGTTACGCCGCACGTTTCGTCGGCGACCACGGCGCGAACTTCCCGGGAAACCCAGGCCCCGATCGAGGCATCCTCAGTGTCACTGCCGGTCCCCATCATCTCAGTCTCGAACGCTCCGGCCCCGGTCAAAGTGCCTACCAGGTCCATGACGAGGACGTTACCGCCGTCACTATAGCTCGCCTCAATCGGCTGGGAGTGCAGAAGCGGGCCGGTCTCCTCAAGCAGCCCTTTAGCATTTCGGTTGGGCTGATGCTTCCCCACCCGCCCTATGTCGCCCGCCAGGAGGACTATGACCGCTACGCCGATTCGATGCCTCTGCCGCGCAAGTCTTCGCCGCCAGCCGACGAGCAGCATCCTTTCCTGCGTTGGTGGCGCCAGTCTACCGGTATCGAGGTGATGGACGACAGTGAGGTTCGCCGCGCCCGGGCCGCCTACGCAGGATTGGTCTACCGCACCGACGCGATGATCGGCCAGATCCTAAACGCGCTTGTCGAAAACGGGTTGGACGACAACACACTGATCATCTATACATCGGACCATGGTGACATGCAGGGCGAGCATGGCCTTTTCTGGAAGCATGTGTTCTACGAAGAATCGGTGCGCGTGCCCCTTATCCTCAGCTGGCCTGGCCGCATTCCACCGCAACAACGCTGTCAGCAGGTCGTCAGCGCGCTTGATGTAGCCGTCACAATGCTGGATGCTATGGAAGCGCCGTCGCTGCCAAACTCAGCCGGCCGCAGCTTCCTTTCCCAGGTCGAGGGGCTGCACGAGGTCCCCGCGTGGGAAAACGTGGCATTCTCCGAGTACTGTACCGACAAATTCGGTCCTCCAGAAGGGGCCTACCATCGCATGATCCGGCGCGAGGAGTGGAAGTACATCCACTATCACGAGCACCCCTCCCAACTCTTCAATCTCAGGGAGGACCCTGAAGAACTGTTCGACCGGTCGGACGATCTGGGCTGCAGGTCGATATTGAAGGACCTGCGCGACGAGGTATTGCGGGACTGGGATCCTGAAAATGTGCGACGGAAGATGGCACAGAAAAGGGCCGACGAACCGATCCTGGTGGAGTGGGCGCGTCATACTGGGCCGGAAGAGCGTTATCGCTGGCCCATGTTGCGGGAGATGAATTGGCTGGCCTGACAGAAAGGAGTTGCAGTCCTACCCCAGGGCAGTTTCCTGTTGCTCACCCTAAGTAACCGACCACTATTTTCTGGCCACAGCAACCGCCCTACGCGGGTGAACTGCTAAAGCCAGCGACTCTTCCTGTTGCCGGAGTTTTCGGCACAACTTGACAGTTCTACAGCGCGCCTGGCTTGTCAAAAATATCGCGCCCCTGACCTTGTTGCGCTCCCTCTCACCTACCAGACCCCACCAGCCCCGTAGTGGTCGTATCTTTCGGCGTAGCAGACCAGAGATTTCGCACTGGCCAGACTCCAGTGCTCTCGCGTTACCCAGTCTCGAACGATCTCGCCTATCATTGCACTCCTGACTGGCAGAGACAGAAGTGCGGCAAAGGTTCCAGCTTGTGCCCAACAGGGGAACCGACATTATCACACTATATTTCACCTCAGAGACCCTGGCAGTCTGTCGCCTGATAGGAAATGTGCTCAACGGCGGCGGGCGATTCTGGGTCAAGGAAGGCAGGTTGTTCCTTGCCTCGCTGTACCGGTTGCCTCCTAATGACGCTTGACAGACCTTGCGGCAGGTCGCACTTTTCGCGCCCCAGGCAGCATCGCGAACGATTTCTTCATCCTACTGGGGAACATTTTCGGCCCTGGTACAGTCTTATTAACGAACGGCAATACAAGGATTTTTTCATTCACTCTTAACTTTGGATACAATGGTGCCATGGCTACTGTCACCCGGCGGATTAGGCCTGAAATTGCTGTCGCGAATCGCCCAAAGAGGCGAAGGCCGACCAGGCAGATTCGGATGTTGGTACAGTTGTCAGCGTTGACGGCTGCGATTGTTGGGCTCTGGCTGCTTTGGAACTTGACAGCAACCACAGTGGAAATCGAAGTTGACGGTGTCACAGAATCAGTTCAGACGCACCGTCGAGCAGTGGGCGATCTGCTTACCGATTTTGGCCTGCTACTAGGGCCGGAGGCCGCCATTGAAGAAGTGGTGGTCCAGGGCTCACGCGTTCCCGTACGAGTGACACAGACTCACGGCCTCGTCGGCGAAGCGGCGGCCTCCACTGCGGGTGCTGCAGCCCTGGCGACGCCTCAAGAAAGCCTGCGGCTATCCCACAACCTGGACACGAGAATCACAGAAGGTT
Source organism: Caldilineaceae bacterium (assembly GCA_965221345.1). GTDB lineage: Bacteria > Chloroflexota > Anaerolineae > Caldilineales > Caldilineaceae > Bin5. The sequence continues at coordinate 1,614,667 of CBDCSD010000001.1, read as the reverse complement.
TGCAAGTCTCAGTGGTGCGCCCGCGACCGTTTCATATTTTCGCCGACGGGCGGGAGACCCAGGTCTCGAGTTGGGCGAAATCTCCTGCCGAGTTAATGGACGATGCAGGAATCCCTTTCAGTCCACGGGACCAAGTGCTCATACAGGGTGAACCTTTTGGGTGGGATGACCCGATGCCATCGGGTCTAAGCCGGACCAGAGATCCAAGGGTCTACAGCGGCCCCGCATGGGAGTTGATTGAGCGAGATCCGCTCCAAATTGAAGTCAGCCGATCGGTTCGGCTCACTGTCTATGGGGAAGGCATGCCCTATACCGTTCACACACTGGCTGAAACTGTGGGCGAGGCTCTCCGCGATGCCGAGATAACGATCTATCTTGGCGATGAAGTCCAACCGAGACTGGGCACTCCTGTCAGTTCCGGACTTCGGGTGCTCATCCGGCGCAGCACACCTATCAGTCTGTTGGCAGATGGCCTGCTCTACAAAACGCGCACCCAGAGCCAGACCGTGGGTGATGTGCTGACGGAGATTGGGGTCGGTCTTACCGGCCTTGACGAAGTCTCTCCTCCTCTGAATGCCAGACTGTATCCGGACATGCAGATTCAGATCGCCCGTGTGCGAGAGGGGATTGCTATCGAAGAGGAGGTTGCCTCTTTTGAGACAGTATGGGAGGGAGATCGAGACCTCCCTATCGACACATTCGAAGACCGTCCTGGCGCAGAAGGGATCACTCGCCGGCGCTATCGGATACTTTACAGGGATGGCCTGGAGGTCGACCGTGCACTTGAAGACGTATGGGTAGCGCAAGTGCCGCGGGACAGGGTGAGAGTGTACGGCCAGAAGATCGTTCGCCAGACTCATATTGACGATGACGGTCAGGAGTTTACCTACTGGCGTAAAATTAGAATGAGGGCCACGAGCTATAGTGCGGCCACCGCCGGTGTTTCGCAGAATGTTCCTTGGTACGGGGTCACCCGGAGCGGGGACCGGATGCGGAAAGGCGTAGTAGCTGTCGACCCGTCACTCATTCCGCTGCGCACCAGGGTCTATGTTCCCGGATACGGTTATGGTGACGCATTGGACACGGGCGGCAAAATCAAATTCAAGAGCATTGATCTGGGCTATGACGACCACAATCTTGTACTGTGGAGCCGCTGGGTTGACGTCTATCTGCTTTGGCCGCCGCCGCCTGAACATCAGATCATGTGGGTAATTCGCAACTGGCCGGTTGAGCAGCAGTAGCGGCAAGTATGGAAGCTGAGAGCAGCATAGAAACGTGCCAACTGGACATATTGGTTGGCGCGCTTTGATTTTCGCCTGTCTCATCGGACTGCGGCACGCCCCGGCCATATACTGCCACAGAAAAATAGATTATTGCGCGCACCAAGGATCGATCTAACGCAAGGTTTAGCTGTGTTAGCAGTCTTGATTCTGGGAACTTGAACCTTCAACTTCGATTCCGGCCTGAGAATCAACCCCGCTGATCGACCATCCACCTGTTCCGATAAGCCAACTCCAAGTTGGCCGCCCTCCGTCGTTAAGACCTACGACCCGCTTCGCAACCTTTTCGACTCGTTGGGGGACAGGCATTGAGTTCTCCGCCGCCCTGGACTTGTGGCCGCTGTCTTACCAGACAGCAACTTTATCGGCAAAGCTCTCTTTGGTTTGTCTGAACCTGGCGGAATGCCGACCTTCCCCGGCTTGACCGTCCTTTGCCCGGTCGTGCCAATACACATTTCGAAGGCGTTGCCGTTGCCTGTCGGCTACCTATTGTTTTGTGTAGCACATGGAAGTCGGCTCTCCTTTCCTCGTTGAGAGCACAGTTATTCAGTGCAGGAGCCAGTCTGCTGGCAGCAACCCACCACACCTTCACTTTCAGGGCCCTTTAGATGGGCCAATAGTCCCCCTTTATCCCAAGCTGAGCAGCACTATGGAATCTAGCCTCCATTGGCAAAAGGAAAGCCGCTGCAGAGGTTCGGTTTTGCTTCCGGCGGTTGGTTGAAAGAGTGGGAATGAACACAAATTCCAGGGCGCGAACCGCAGGAACAGGTGGCTGACGGCAACTGTGACTCCTTGCTTATTGGGGGCGCGTTATGCTATTGTGGCAGCGAGCTTTACCAGGCCGTACAGTCCAGGTAAATTAACAAATTGATGTAATGCCAGCCAGGAGCGCAGAGTTAAGCAACCACCCCCTTTGTGGCATTCCCCCGCTGGAAAATTGTGGGAGGTGTGAACCCTCGGCCCACCAATACAGTAACTTTTCTTTCAACCTTGAATCCTGACTTCAAAGCCGACATGGAGTTGCACAAGGGCCGGCCCCGGCTGGGTCGCGGCCAACAAGACGATGGCAGGCATACGCGTTGCCTATGGACCGCTGATAATGAATAGTCAGCCGACCTCTAGACTGGATCATAGCTGATTCGCCATAAATTGTAAGAGGTTTCGCACTTTGAATGACAGCCCTTCCGGCCTGGGTCAAGCAAAAGTCAGAGACAGTCTAAAGAGGGTCGGTTCCCTGCACAATGCACATTGTCCTACGAACCTGACGGTGTTACCGGCTCGTGATGGTCTTGCTGCAACTAGGAACCGCGATACTTGTGATATGTTTGGTGGATTTGGAGAACTACAGAAGAACTCAACAGTCGAACTCTCGCAACATCAGCAAGGCCTACCCGATACGCCGCTCACTCCATTAGAGTCACATTGAAGACATCCAGGCTGCAACAACCAATATCGACATCAAAGATTGTTATTCTCCTTCTTGGCGTTGTCATGCTGGCCGGGATGGCCTTACGCACATGGAATATCAACTTTGACGGCGGGCTGAATGCTCATCCTGACGAACGAAGCACTACCTGCTTCTACGCGCCAAGCATTGGATGGCCTACCTCTCTGGACGAGTTTCTTGATCCAGAAAGCAGCCCGCTCAACCCTCTGTGGGACCGACATAACGACCGTCGCCGCTCCTATACTTACGGCCACTTTCCGCTGTACATGGGCATCCTTTCCGGCGAATTGCTGAGCAAGCTGGCCAAGCCGGCAAGTTTGCTACCCCTCCCCGACAGGACCATTTCGCTCATGGAACGGGCCAATACGGCCTGTGATGGGGTGGCCTTCGCCGGTCGGCTGATGATGGCCTTGCTGGATACATTTACGATCTTTCTCCTCTTTCTGCTGGGGAGAAGGCTGTATGGGGCCCCGGCCGGACTTTTGGCCGCGACACTCTATGCATTCACGGCCCAAGCAATTCAGCTTAGCCACTTCTTTGCCATGGACCCGGCCAGCACGACTTTTGTTGTCCTTGCAGTTTACGGCAGTGTGCTGATGGTCCAAGAGCGCACGTGGAGAGGGGTGATCTGGGCCGGAGTCGGCGCCGGGCTGGCGATCGCCTCCAAGTTCAGCGCCCTTCCGGTCCTTGCCGTTCCTGTCACTGCCACCCTTATCGGGCTGTGGACGGACGCCAGCCAGAACGGAATGAACCGCGAAGGGCGGAGAGCAGGTTCTGCACTCTTCTCACTCTTGGTTTCTTTCTTGGTAGCTACCTTCGCTTTTCTCATTTCCAGCCCCTACGCGGTGCTCGACTGGGTGAGTTTCATTCAAGCCACGCTCGTTGAACAGGGCCGCATGGTGCGCGGTGTCGTCGACTTACCATTTACACGCCAGTACCGTAATACCACTCCCTATCTCTATTTCATTCAGCAGCAGGTCGTATGGGGAATGGGCCTGCCCCTGGGATTGATTGCGCTTGTGGGCAGCGCATGGGCGCTGTTAAAGCTGGTCCTTTTGCGGGCCAGAGCCGGCGAGCTTGTCGTTTGGGCCTGGGTGTTGCCTTACTTTGGCATCACCGGCGCCTTTCTGGCCAAGTTCAACCGCTACATGAGTCCGGTACTCCCATTTGTATTGCTTTTTGCCGCTGCTCTAATTGTCTGGCTGCTGCAACTGAAAACAAGACCTAGGCTCCAGCTGGCGGCCCGTCTGCCGGCCGCGCTTCTGGCCACCCTCGCGATCGGCGGTGGCCTGTTCTGGTCTCTTGCCTATACCAACGGAGTTTATGCCAGTGAGCATACGTGGGTCACGGCCAGCCGCTGGGTGTATGCCAACGTACCTTCAGGCTCGGTAATACTGTGGGAATCGTGGGACGACCCTCTGCCAAAGAGCATTCCCGGCGAACCGGGTATGGATATGGGCAGCCACGGACTGCGCCATATCGACTGGTCCCCATATGAAGAGGACACACCGGAAAAGTATGAAATTCTGCGGGAGAAACTGCAAGAGGCGGACTACGTCATCTACAGTTCCAAGCGCATTTACGAAAGTGTCGACGAACTGCCTGCGCGCTACCCGATGACCAATCGCTACTACGACCTGATGTTTGATGAGCAGTTGGGATTCGTCCGCGTTGCCGACTTTACCTCGCCCCCCAGACTGCTGGGACTGACTTTCCCCGACCACAACGCAGACGAAAGCTGGAGCCTGTATGACCACCCCCGTGTCAGGATCTTCGCCAAACAGCAGGAGCTAGGCGAATCTGAATTCGACAGACTGCTGGGAGGCAGTTGGGAAGGCGCCATTCCGTGGCATCGGGGAAATGATCCGCCCCTCGCGCCCTTTCTGAACGCCATAGGGTTGGGCAGCGCGCCGGAAAACCAGGATCAAGGTCTGATCAACATCATTCTTGCGCTCTTGCAGGGGAAAGAGCCCCCGGCCGGTAGCGGGCAGGAGCATGCCGATGCTGCAGATGGCTCAAAACCATCCCTGTTGCTGGAAACCCCGTTAAATGAACTGCCGCTCGTGGACAATTACAGGTGGAACACTGTCGCCAGCACCAATCACTGGTTGGCGGTCGCTTGGTGGTGGCTGGTTGTCTCTCTGCTTGGCTGGATAGCGTGGCCCCTGGCCTTTGTACTTTTCCGCGGTCTGCGCGATCGGGGGTTTTTGTTGGCCAAGACGCTGGGATGGCTGCTCAGTGGCTGGCTGCTGTGGATCTTCGCAAGTTTGGGCTTGGCGCAGAATTCGGTTCGCAACGCCTGGTTGGTCGCCGCAGTGGTAGCTCTCCTCAGCGCCGCAGTTCTCGTGTTTTCCTGGCGGGACGTGCGGTCGTTTCTGCGGCGCATGTGGGGGATTCTATTGGTCGGTGAGGGGTTGTTTGCAGCCGCGTTCATTTGCTTTGTGTTGATCCGCCTTGCAAATCCGGACATTTGGCAACCCTGGTTCGGGGGTGAAAAATTCATGGAGTTTGCGTTCCTCAACGGCATTCTGCGCAGCCCATATTTTCCACCGGTGGATCCCCATTTCGCGGGCGGCTACATCAACTATTACTACTACGGCATCTTTTTGGTTGGATATTTGGTCAAATTGACCGGCATCTACGCCGAAGTGGCCTTCAATCTGGCCATCCCTATGCTGTTTGCCCTCACCGTCGTCAACGCGTTTGCTGTGGCCTATTCGGTGTCCGGCATTCAACAAACAGTGACTCGTGCGCGCCGTTCGCCAGCAACCACGGTACAGACGCCATTGCAGCCGCGCCCTACTGTGGAGCCCGCCATCACTGACGTGACCTTTGGTGCGGAGGAGGCTCAGACTTCTTCTAGCGCCGGGCAGGGCGGAAACTTTCCGCCAGGAGAAGAGGAAGAGCGGCGGGACTCCCAGGTTCTGCTTGTCAGTCCAGACTGGGGGCTCGAAACGGATGCGCGGCAGGAAGCATCCGGCTCGGCCATCGACTCACAGGAAGAGTTCCCCGGCCATGTGTGGGATGCGGAAACCAGCCCTCCCACCCGTTCCGATGAGAAGTCACTCTCTCCTGAACCTCTGCCGGCAACATGTCAACCCTGGCATGACGGAATCGGGGCGGCTTTGCTGGCTCCGCTATTTCTGGCAATCCTCGGCAATCTGGCAGGATTTGGTCAACTGATACATACGTTGAGCAGGGTTAGCCAAAGCGGCTTCGAGAGCAATGTTCCGGGCGTACAGAAGGCGGTAGATGCGGCAAGCGGGTTGTGGCATGTTGTCACCTCTGGAGCAAACCTGCCTGGCTATGACTTCTGGGCACCCAGTCGGGTCATCCCCCATACAATCAACGAGTTCCCTTATTGGAGCTTCATGTACGCCGATCTGCATCCACATATGATCGGAATCCCCTTTTCGCTCTTCTTCTTGGCTCTGACGCTGACGCTCCTAAACAGTTACCATCTCGACTGGCGCCGAAATTGGCTCTACGGGACGTTGCTCGTTGGTGGCTTAGCCTTCACGTTGGGCGTTCTGGCAGTCGTCAACCTGTGGGACCTGCCCACTTACTTTGGTCTGGGAATGCTCACGCTGGCCGTCACACTTTACCGCAGACGAGGACGTCTCAAGGTAGGTCCAATTGTCGCGATTGGTGTGCTAATGGTAGGTGGCGCGTATCTTTTCTTCCTTCCCTTCTTTCGCAGTTACACAAATGTGGCCGCAAGTGGAATCGGGCTGGTGAGGGAGCCTGACGAATTGGGTAAGTGGGCGCAAATCTGGGGCTTTTTCGCCTTTGTCCTCTTTACGTGGCTGCTGGTTGGACAGGGGAACAAGCGCCGGATCCGCTATATGCGCATCCACCGGCTGTTGGTTCAACATCCGACGCTTGTGTACTTTACCGGGGTAGTTTTGCTTCCCCTACTATTTCTCGCCTCTTTCTTGCTGCTGATTTTCACTGACCAGACGGTATTGGCGATCTGCCTGCCCGCGCTTGGCCTGTCTCTCTCGCAGATCTGGCGACGGGAGAGCATGGCAGATACCGGAACGATTTGCGCTGCCCTGCTGACAGCGACCGGCCTGGCTATCCTGGCCGGCACTCAGATGATTTATCTCAAGGACCATCTACAAGGCGGCGACGCCTACCGCATGAATACCCTATTCAAGTTCTTTAACCAGGTGTGGGTCCTGTGGGGTGTGGCGGCAGCCATCATATTACCCAAGATTTTCTCCCGCTTCGGGTCCATGATGCGAGGTGGTAGGGAACGGCGGCGGTTTGGTGCAAATACCGGCAGGGAAGGGATTGGGCAAGCACTCTCGAACGTCGCGCCTGATGCGGTGAGCCGTTTATGGGGCTTCATCTTTCTTATCCTACTCTTCGCCAGTCTGGCCTATCCACTGTGGGGTTCGCCGTCGCGGTTGTCACAGCGTTTCCCCGGCTGGCGGCCGCCGATAGGCACCTTGGACGGCATGGCCTTTATGGAGAAAGGAGCCTACCATTGGCCCGACAGCGACCATGAAGTCGAGCTGCGGTACGATTGGGAGGCGATTCAGTGGCTATTGGCAGAGGTGCGCGGCAATGTTGTCCTCGCCGAATCCGCTCAGCTTGACTATTACCGGGCCGGCGGCACGCGGGTCGCCAGCCTTACAGGCCTGAGCGGTCTTATGGGAATGCACGAAGGCGAACAGCGCTACCACGGACAAGTATCCGAGCGCCACGGCTTACTCAATGAGTTTTGGAATTCGACAGACCTTGGGGAAATTGAACGGCTCATCAACGACCTGGACATCGGTCTGATTTACGTGGGGCAACTGGAACGCCATCAACACCCGGATGCCCCCGCGAGACTGGAAGAGTTGGAACAGTCCGGACTGCTGGAGACGGTCTATCGGAATCCAAAGGTAGTTATCTACGCAGTGCCATCCCAGATACAAGGTCAGGTACAGCGCCAATGAAGGGGGCTTCCATGGGGGGACTTACAGTGATCGCGCCGCTGCTGGCACGCATCTGGCGTAGTTCGCCTAAGTGGCTGCGAGGCGCAGTAACCTGGGCGATAAACGGCAAAGTCATCGTCGGGGTGAGCGGCGTGCTGCTGAACGACGCAGACCAGATTCTACTTCTTCGCCACCGTTTTCACAGCGCCGGGATCTGGGGAATGCCTGGCGGCTGGCTTACCCCCGGCGAAACGATCTGCGATTGCTGGCGCCGTGAGGTAAAGGAGGAATTAAACCTTTGCGCAGATGTCGAGGCAATTGTCTGCCATCGGGCCACCCGGCACACTCTCGACTTTTTCCTGCTGGGGCGTATCAGCGGCGGCCAGATGAAGATCGATCCAGTAGAAATCCTCGAGGGTCGCTTCTTTTCTGCTGATGAACTGCCGCCCATGGAGCGTTTTCACTTTGGCGTTGTTGGGCGGACCTTCCGCCAACTTCAAGAGTCGGAAATCAGGCTTGCCGTCGGAAAGTCGGGCCAGGCCCTGGTAGGCGAAGCCAACAGCAAGGTGGGGGAGACGCCTCTCATCCCAGGTCGAGAAGAACTGGAAGACGCCAACAGAGCGGATGGGGACGCGCCTCATGCGTGAAATCGTTATTCCTTTCCTGAGCTGGTATTTGATCACGCAGATCGTCAGCTTGGCGGCGTTGCCTCTGACATTGCGCTTATTTCGCCACCTGCCCGACAACGGCTATGCCTTTGCCCGCGTTCTGGGGATTCTCCTTGTCAGCCTTCTGCTATGGCTAGGCACAAGCTACGGCCTGCTTCGCAACACAACTGGCGGCGCCTGGTTGGCCCTGCTCCTTGTCGCATTCCTCAGCCTCTGGACTGTCTTACAAAGAGATGAGTCTGAAGGGATCAGTCCACTTTCCCCCTTGCGCTCCTCACTCTTACGGTTACCTTCAAGGTCGTATCTGTTGACCGTCGAGATACTCTTTTTCCTTGGCTTCGCGGCGTGGACATTGGTGCGTTCCTACGATCCGGCCATCAGCCACACCGAGCAGCTGATGGACCTGATGTTTGTAAATGGGATCTGGAGCAGCCCAACCTATCCCCCCCGCGATCCCTGGCTGGCCGGTTATGCCATCAGCTATTACTACTTCGGCTATTGGATGATCTCAACCCTAGCCCGTTTCGCTGGACAGTCGCCTGAAATTGCCTACAACTTGGGCCAAGCCTGCTGGTTTGGCCTACTGGTCACTGCAAGTTTTGGCGTCGGCTACAACCTCTTTCGCTTGCGAGTACAAGAGCCTGTCATCGATGTCGAGGCCACCGGAAATTCCGACGCATCTGCTGACGTGGGCAGAGATACCGACGCGCAGCTTGCGCTCCCCACTTTGGCGGGGCTTCTGACATCGGTGGCGGTTGCATTGACCTCAAACTTGCACGTCATTCTTGAGTGGCTGTATGCCCAGGGCGTAAGTCTTGATGGCCTGAATCGACTGGTCGATGTCTACAACTTCCCGGAGCAGGCGCAAGTTTCCGGCCTCTGGTACATCGACAGTGGCTGGAGCTGGTGGTGGCGGGCTAGTCGCGTAATCGAAGATGTCGACCTTAGTGGCAACCACATCGAAATAATCGACGAATTCCCAATCTTCAGTTATGTCCTCGGCGACAATCACCCCCACTTGCTGGCCATGCCTTTTGTGCTTCTCGTCATCGCAGTCGCAATGAACTGGTTCTTTGCTGATGGCCGACATATACGGGGCCCTCTGTTTTCCCAGAATAAGAGTACAGAAGAAGAGAACGGACGGAGCGAATCTTTCCTGTCTCACATGAATTCTCACTTCTTATCGGTTACCCGGCCGCTCGGCCCGTCAGGCCTCCTCCTGCTCATCGCCTCTACCGGCGCCCTACTCTTTCTCAATGCTTGGGATTTCCCACCCTACTGGCTGTTGATGTTATTGGTCACCCTGCTCACCGGCGCACGGCAAGGAAAAAAGGTCACCACTGCTCTGACTCACGCGCTCGTGCGGGCGGGAATTGTGGGGATCATGCTTATTCTGGGCGCCCTCCTCCTCTATCTGCCCTACTTCCTTACTGCGCAAAGCCAGGCCGGTGGAATCCTGCCCAACCTGCTCCACCCGACACGGCTACCACAATTCCTGTTAATGTACGGTCACTTTCTGCTCGCGGTTGCAGGATTGTTGATCATCAGTTGGCGAGAGCAGCGACCCTCGGCAGCTGCGCTGGCTGCCGCGGTGGCCCTCGTCGTAGGTATGCCTGTCATCTTCCTGATCACCACCGGCCTGCTGACGGCGAACGCTGCGGGGGAAACTCCGGCCATCGCAGGCCAAGCAAGCGAATTCTTGGGCAACATCGCCGAGCGCCGGCTCGGACAGCCCTGGACGTTTCTTCTTTTGGGTGGACTCGTCTCACTGACGTTGGGCTTACTGTGGCAGCGTTTCGCTGATCCCGGCAAGGCGTCCCGCGCAACGGCGTTTGTCCTGTGCCTGGTTGCCATCGGCTCTTTACTTACCTTCATGCCGGAGTTCGCCTTCCTTCGGGACAACTTCGGCAACCGCATGAATACCATATTCAAGTTCTACTACCAGAGTTGGCTTTTGCTGGGGATCGCCGCAGCATATACCATTGCATGGTGTATCCATTTGGGCGCGCGTCGATTTCGGGCGGGTGGCGCGGGCCAGGGCCAAATGTCCTTAGTGGTATTCGTTCCCACCGCGCTTTCTCTTTTGCTTATCCTAGCGGGTTTGATCTATCCTGTGGCAGGCGCATTTGCAAAAATAAAGGGATACGGCACCCGTCAGCCGACGCTGAATGGCCTTGCCTATGTTGGCGGCGACGAGCTGGCCGTGATCGAGTGGATCCGGGGCAATACGCGGCCTGAAGCCGTGATTCTGGAGGCCAAAGGCGCGAGTTACAGAGTCAGTTCGGCACGTATCAGCGCGGCAACTGGTCGGGCTACGTTGCTAGGGTGGGATTGGCACGAAGCCCAGTGGCGTGGACGTGCTTACGCAGAAATGGCGGCCGGTCGGGCCGAAGCGATCCGCGAAATCTATCAGAGTCCCAGGCTGTTAACCTTGCAGGAGCTGTTTGATAGTTGGCAGATCGACTATCTCCTTGTCGGCCCAGAAGAACGCGTGCAATATGGCGTCACGCCCGCGCTGGAAGAACGGCTGAACCAGATCCTGGAACTGGCCTTCGAGCAAGGAAGTTATCGAATCTACCGAGCCACCGGGGCGGCAGACAGATAGATCATTTAGGCAGAGGTCAGGATCTGCAGGTGACAGAAGCGAAGACGACCGAACCAGAAGTCAGCGTCAGACCAGCGACAGAGGATCAGCCACCTGCAACACCGTTGCCAACCGCGCTCACGTCGGAATCGCTTGGCGGCGGGCCCAACGTTGAACAGGGGTTATATGCGATCCTCTTTGTTTTGGCATTGGCCTTGCGCCTATATTCCCTGGGTGACCTGAATCCCATTTCGCCTTGGGAGGCCGCTCAGATTTGGCCCGCCTGGCTGGGCCACGCTGCCGGCGTCCTGGAAGAAGGCGGGTTTCCAGAACCTGACCCGCCAGCCAGCCCCCTGCTGAATACTTTCCAGCGAGCACTTTTTCTCGTGACGGGTGGCGGCAGCGATTTTTGGGCTCGCTTTGCACCCGCATGCGCTGGCGCTGGTTTGGTCCTGGCAGCCTGGGCGCTGCGGCGGCGCATGGGACGAGGCGGCGCGTTGATGGCAGCAGTCCTTTTCACCTTCGACCCTTGGCTTCTCTATTTCAGTCGTTTGGCTGACGGAGCGGCCCTTTCTGCTTTGACGTGTGTGCTGCTGCTTGCGGCGCTGTTCGATGATAGTACTGAAGGCCGTCAAGTCATGTGGCTTGCCGTGGTAGGCGGCCTGTTCTTGATAAGTGGACCGTTGGCGTGGCTCTTACTTCCTCTTATTCTGTACGCGATTTTTCTGCTCAGGGGGGGACCGCTTGCGCTCCTTGCACCCAGCCAGCGCAGACGGGCTGCATACATTTGTGTAGGGACTGTCGTTGTCGGATCCACCGGGCTATTCGCCCAGATCTCCGGCTTGGCTGCCATTGGGGAAAGTGTAGGAGTTGCCATCACCCATCTCACCGGTTCGCCAGGCGGCGGGGCGCTCGTGTCTACCGATCATGAATATACGGTTACATGGGCGCTGTTGCGTCTGCTCGTCGATGAACCTTTCCTCCTCCTGTTCGGAGGCGCTGGACTGGTAGTTGCGCTCGTGAAGACGAGATTTTTCACCTGGAATTCGGTTACGCAGGCTGGCAATGAGAAGGACATCGTCGAAGCTGAAAAGGAAGTCCAGGTGAACACTCTTTGGCTCAATGTCATGGTAGTAGGCGCGGCATGGGGCCTTCTGCTGTTGTTAATGCCGGGGCGCACACCGTTCAGTCTGCTTGTTGTTGGCTTGCCACTCTTATTGCTGGCCGCGGGGACAGCCACAGAGATATTGCGCTTTGCGCCGACCCGAATGCTGCTTCAAAACGATGCCCGCATGCCAGCACTTGTAACGATGGGTGTTCTTCTGGTGACAGCTTTTTTCTGGACAGGCAATGTGACCGCAGCGCTGCGGGACGGCGGCTATGATCCCCGCCTGACCATATTCTATCTGCTGATTCCCGCGCTCGGCGCGTTTTTCGTCTGGTGGTCCGGCGTGCGCGCCAGTAGTCAAGTATACGGCCTATTGGCCTTGGCAGCCTTCTTCCTGGCCCAGGCCAGCAGCAGCTGGATGTTGAATCTACGCCCGGAAATCGGCCACAGCCGCGCCCTCTTTGCTGAAATCGGTGACAAAGGGATGGAACTGTTGGTGGAAGATATCGCCCGCCTCAGTTCCCTGCGCACGGGGGATTCTACCGAGGCGCTCGTTTATCTCCATATCGATTCTTCCCACCTGCCCTTCTTTGGCTGGCATCTGCGTGATATGCGGAATCTGCAATGGCAGCCCGGCCTCGACCTAGCGAACGTGGAGGAAAATGCCTTAGTTGTAACCCAGGCCAGCGCCTGGGGAGAGGGAGAACGAGCCCAGTTGCCTGCCAGTTTCATTGGCAGCAGTTACACAGCGACGCAGCGTTGGCTGCCAACAGAATTGGAAAATCTTGGAGCCCGTTTACGTTGGATGTTTTTTCGGGAAAAGCAGCAAAGTCCAGGGGGCGCTCCGGCGGGACAGGAGGCCGAACTTTGGGTAATTCGGGAGAAGTAAACAATGGCTGAAGCGCAGAGCGAGAAGAAAGGGAAGGCAGAAAACGAGAAGTCGGGTGACCGTTCTCCTGACTCCTCTCTCTCTGCTCCTCTTACTGAGGACCATGAGCAAGATCCAGGGGAGGAACTGGCTCCCCAGGTATCGCGAGATCCCCAACCGGCGGAGATCGCTCCGTCTTCTACAGGCTTTCTCGACTCAAGCCTTCTGGGAATTGTGCGGGCCAACTGGGAAACAGTTGCCTGGGCAGTTATCCTGATCGTGGCGGTAGTTAGCCGCTTCTATGCACTCGGCGCGCGCGGCATGAGCCATGATGAGAGTCTGCACGCCCTCTACTCGCTCGATCTTTACCGAAGCGGCAGCTATCAACACAGCCCGATGATGCATGGGCCGTTTCTCTTCCATACAAACGCCTTCATTTACTTTCTGTTTGGCGTTAGCGATGCCACTTCACGCGTTATGCCAGCCCTGGCCGGCATCGGAACGATCATCGCGGCCTGGTTCTACCGGCGCTGGATCGGGCGAACCGGCGCGCTCTTGACCGCCCTTTTCCTCCTGTTGAGCCCCAGTCTCCTGTTCCACAGCCGCTATATCCGAAACGATATCTACATCGTCTTCTTTGCGATGATGTGGATATACGGCATGTTTCGCTATATCGAAGATCGGAAGATGAAGTGGCTCTACTTGACCGTAACCGCAATGGCGCTAGGCTTTGCAACCAAAGAAAATCAGTTCATGACCGGGACGATTTTTGGAGTTTTCTTAACGGGGGCCGCGCTCTGGCGTATGCGAACCGGGCAAGAGTCACTACGAGAAAGCTCTTTCGCCGATCTTGCGGTCTTGCTTTTCACTCTTGTCCTGCCATTTGTCGCCCCACTGGGACATCTCCTCCTCGGTTGGGATGCGCTCGCGTATAGTTCGACCCAGGATTTGACAAGGTCTGCGTTCCTCGTCCTGCTGATGACCGGAGTGAGCGCAGCGATCGCCTTCTGGTGGTTCAGTCCAGTCAAAGAGATCGAGAAAGAAGGCAAGCCGCCCGCAGGCAATAGCCAGGCAACGCAGATCACCTTCTCCAACTGGGCGACATTGATGGCTCTGTTCTGGGCAATCGAGATCCTGTTATTTACTACCTTTTTCACCAATCCGGTCGATGGGCTGGCCACGGGCGTTGTCGGCAGCCTCGGCTATTGGCTGGCGCAACAGGAGGTTAAGCGCGGCAGCCAGCCGTGGTACTACTACATTATGCAGGGTCTGCTGTATGAGTTTCTGCTCATATTTCTTAGCCTGGGCGGCTTGGCGCTGCTCTTGCGTCGCCTGCGCACGGGCGACTGGGACGCGCCGGCGGTTGCAGAGCAGTTTCCCACCAAACCAGAGAAGAAGCGCGGAAATGACAGAGCGCAAGCTGCGCCCGACTCTACCCACGCCTCCTCGCTCGTGCGGCCCTACTTCATTCTTTTCCTTGCCTGGTGGGGGATCGGGGCCTGGCTGGCGTATTCTTACGCTGGCGAAAGGATGCCCTGGTTGTTGACGCACATGGCCCAGCCCATGGCGCTTTTTGGCGGCTGGTGGGGCGCGGAATTGCTACAGCGGATCAACTGGCTGAAGGTGAGAACCGCGCAGGGCTGGTGGATTCTGGCGCTGTTGCCGGCCCTGCTGTTCGCGTTGGTGACGCTTTTCGGCTCAGTTCCCGCTGCCGGACGAGACATAGACACTCTGTCGCGAACTGTGCGCTTCATTCTTGCTCTCGGCCTAACCGGTGGTCTGCTGTATCTCATTCAGTTGGCCTTCCAGCGCGTAGGTAGGCGGCTGACACTGCGGTTGTCTGCAGTTACGGCATTTGCCATTCTGTTCCTCCTCACAATTCGCTTCTCTTATCTGCTCACTTACATAAACTACGACATGGCAACCGAATATCTCGTTTATGCTCACGCAGCGCCGGACGTAAAGCGGGCATTGCACGAGATCGAAACAATAAGCGAGCGCACAGTCGGTGAGCGCGAAATTCAAGTCTCTTATGACGATGATGTTGCGTGGCCCATGACCTGGTACATGCGTTTCTACCCCAACAACATCTTCTTCTATGGCGCAAATCCGACTACTGAAGCCATGAACGCTCCTATTATCCTCGTCGGCAAGAAGAACTATGAACAGGTTAAGCCATACGTAGCCCGAGATTATGTCAGCCGCAACTACCGGCTTGTCTGGTGGCCCGAGGAGAGCTACAAAGGGGAGTGGGACGGGGAGGGATCTCAGGGGTTGACGCTCACGCAGATCTGGGGAGCCCTGACTGAACCGGAACGGCGGAGCCGCCTGTGGCAGATCTTCTTTTTCCGCAACCATCCCGACCTCAAGCTGACGGCATGGCCCCACCGCCATGATTTCCGCATGTACGTCCACAAGGACATCGCCGAAATCGTCTGGGACCTGAACGTTATCCCCTTGGCCAGTTCCCAAATCCCATCCTTTCACTATGAAGAAATCGAGCGTAGCGCCAGCACTGTCTACAGTGGCGTCTATGGTAACCTGCCCCTGGTAACACCGCGCTCCATCGCGGTTGGGCAAGACGGACTGCGCTACATTCTCGACACAGGCAACAATCGCGTGGTTGTCCTCAACCCGGACAGCTCGTTCCGGCTGGAATTCGGCAGTAGCTGCTTCCTGTCAGACGGCGCGAGCAGCGGGTGCGCCGATCCCGACGGCGGCGGTCCGCTGGAACTGGGCGACGGCCAATTTCGCGAGCCCTGGGGCATCGCCGTGGGAGTTGACGGCACGATATTCGTGGCCGATACATGGAACGGGCGCATTCAAGCCTTCGATAGCCAAGGCAATTTCCTGAGCAAATGGGGTGTGTTCAGCAAAATCAGTGATGAGAACAGAGACCCATACGCCCTCTTTGGCCCGCGGGGGCTGGCAGTGATGCCTACCGGAAACCTCCTCGTCGCCGACACGGGCAACAAGCGCATTCTGGAGTTCACGCCGGCGGGAGAGTACGTGCGGCAGATCGGTGGAGGCGGCTTCCTGCTCGGTCACTTCGAGGAGCCGGTCGATATCGTGGTTCACCCGCCGACGGGCCATATCCTGGTCAGCGATGCCTGGAACCGCCGCATACAGGTGCTCTCGGCCGAACTGGAACCTCTTGCACAGTGGCTTATGCCTACGTGGGAGAGCCAGAATGTGTGGGACAAGCCGTATGTTGCCGCGGCAGCCGATGGCACGGTCTACGCAACCGACCCGCAGTTTGCCCAGGTATTTGGGATCTCTTCCGGGGGCTTCGTTCAGACCAGCTTTGGCAAGTATGGTATCGAACTCAACCGCTTCTCGAAGCCGACCGGGATAGTAGTCGATCCGTTCACCGGCGAACTGCTTGTTGCCGACGCCGACAATAGCCGAATTCTGGTATTTGCAGTTCATTAGCGCTGGGTCTGCAATCCAGGTAAGAGATCGGCCATAAGAGGCTCCGCGTCAATCATTCTCGGCGGGGTCGCCGTTGCCATCCGGCACTCACTTTCCAGTTTGCCATTAGTCCAACAGTAACTTCCAGCTATTAGAATTTTCCCAATTGACACTGCCTTCAGTGGAACACAGCGAAAAGGGCCCATTTTTGGAGCCATGGCTCTGTCGGGCGTGTGAATATTCTAATCGCTCCGACGCCCAATTTTGTGGGCGCTGCGGCCGGCCCGTAGACATCGTTTGTGCACATTGCAGTAAAGATAACCCGGGCGGTCATCAGTATTGTGATGAGTGCGGCGCGCCTCTTTATGGAGATCCCCCCCAAGGTACTAGCGGTCTCAGCTTAATTGGCCGCATCAGACTGCGCCTTCCAAAGCCTCGAAGAAATGCGCCGCGACAGGGACTGGTCTGGTTCACGCCTCCCCCGAACTGGCAATGGTCACGGCAGTTTCTGAGAGAATGGACCCTCCGCAACCGCTGGGAGCTGATCACAGTTTTTCTACTGACAGCTGTCGGTGCTTTCCTGCGTGTATACCGTTTGGAAGAGATCCCAGCCGGCTTTCATGGCGACGAGGCCTGGACAGGAATCGAGGGACTGCGCATCCTGAAAGAAGGTTGGATCGGGCCTTACAGTACGTCTGCTCTGGGTCAGGCGACCGGGCCGTTCTATCTGACTGCACTGCTGATATGGCTCTTGGACGCTTCCAAAGTCACTGTCCGCCTCTCGATGGGCCTCTTCGGCATTGCAACGGTACCGGCGGCGCATCTGCTGTTGAGGCTGGCCTTCGGCCGCTGGGTCGCGCTCTTCGGCGCCACGGCCTTGACAGTAAGCTATTGGCATCTTCATTTTAGCCGTCTGGGATACGGACTGATTTCTCTCCCTTTCGTGGCAACATTGGCGGCCGCCTCGTTGCTATGGGCGATGAGATCACGCAGCCGATGGAGCTGGCTGACGGCTGGCGCCTGCCTGGGCCTGACGCCCTATACCTATTTTGCCTACCCCTCTTTTTTGGCTGCGGAAGGGGTAGTACTTGCAACCTACTTCCTTCTAAATAGAGGAACTCTTCAAAGTAAACTTAAATTGCTCGCCTGGTTCGCGGTTGGATCGTTGATCGTCGCGAGTCCGGTGCTCAGCCTGGCGCTTGAATCTCCTGGCTATTACTTCGGCCGAATGCAAGGAGTTTCGTTTAATGGATATCGGGAGTTCTCAGGGGCTGAGGGGGCTGGAGGGAATGCCAGTTTCTTAGGTAAGCGTGCCTGGGAGGCTCTTAGTCTTTTCTACACGAACCCAAAACGGGACGGCGCAGACGGCACAGGAGGAGAAGGCGCTCTGGACCTAGGAACAGCGATTTTGGCTTATGTAGGGCTGGCCGCATCGATAAGAAGATGGCGCAGCCCACCGCATCTATTTGCCGTGCTTGCCGTGTTGTTCGCCCTCTTGTCAATAGTTTTAACAGATCCGTCGTCAGGGACAATGAGGCGCAGCATCGTTGCGATTCCCTGGGTCTTTGGGTTAGCCGGAATCGGCGCCGTCGCCATTGCCGAGGTTGTGCGCCGACATCTGGGGAAGTTGGGGCGAGTTGTCTCAGTTGCCTGTCTCGCCATTGTCCTTCTCGTAGGCGGAATCTGGAATCTGAATTACTACTTTGTTGAATTACCTCAGTCTTCGACCTTTCAGTGGACCTTCCCCAACGACTATTTCGAGGCTCTTGACGCGGCCCACTCTTTCGACGATCCAGGCACGATCTACTACTATTCCGAGCAACGGAGATTCAGGTACGAAACAATTCAGTTCCTATACCCGAATAACCGTGGAATCGACCGGTCGCGGGAATTCGGCACATTCGATCTGGAAAAGCTCGACCCCGGGCCAGTTACGTACCTGCTGGAAGGGCAGTATATGGGTGAAATCGACAGAATCATGGAGATGTATCCAGGCGGCGAACTCATCGTAGATGACAGGACTCAGCCCCTCTATGTCGTATATCACCTCGCAGGGTAAACTAAGTACATCTGCCTTCACGAGTCCTTTCAGCCCGTTGGATTGCTACGACTGACAGTCGGAAACTGACAGACAGAAGCGAAAGAAGAATGCCGAATACCGAAGAAAGCCGGGGGCAAAGGACCTGCCCGGCGTGCATGCACGTCAACCGTCCTACGGCCAATTATTGCGAATACTGTGGTGAACAACTGCCCGAGCAGACGATTTGCCCCCAATGCGGTGAAGAATGTAACAAAGGGCAACTTTTCTGCCATGCTTGCGGATATTCGCTGACGAGCGAGCCTCCCCAGGGTACGACAGCTCCCAGAGTGGAAAGCAGCCTGCGTGATGCCGAGGCGAGGCCGGACTCTGGCCCCTTGAACCGGCTCGAGTTGCGTGGTCTTTACGGTCGAGCGGCTACCACTATCCGAGCCTCCGCCTTTTGGGGGCAGGTGAGACTGCTGCTAGCACCAAGTCCCACCGGTCTTGTTGGCATGGAAGAACCCGCTGCGGGAAGTAGCGCGACCGAAGCCGTTATTCCAGTTTCTCCCGAACAGATCGCTAATTTTGGTCCGGCGGGAACTGTACGAGCCAACGTCTTATGGGGCGTACTCGCGATCGTTGTCGCAATCGGAGGCCAGTGGTTACTTGAGCACGGACAAACGCTGCCGGCCATCGGCCTTTACGCCGCTGCAGTCTTGTTGGCCCTGTGGGCTTTTCGAAGGAGCACTGTCTTCGCCTTGCCTGCAACATCCGATCACGGACGGCTTAAGCGAATGGACGCTTGGTGGCTGCTTCCAATCGTGCTGCTGCCAGGAGCGATATCGGCATGGTCATTGGAACGTCTCTTGACGGATCCGGACCGGCCGCCCGATCTTTTCTGGCTGCTACACCTGGCGAGCTTATTGCTTCTTGTCGGATGTGTATTTTTAGCAAGAAGATTCGGGACCAGACAGGCTGAAAATGTGCCGCGGGAAGGCGGGGCGAATCCACCGCAGTCCGCTGCCTCAAGTCTAACTTCGGATTCAGACTCCGCGGCGGCGCGCTGGACTACCGGCCAGCGGCTACTTGTCATATTAATCGTTTGCATCGGATTCTTCATGCGGGTCTATGAGTTGCCCGAATTTCCTCCAGGCACCTGGTATGATGAGGCCACTGCCGGGCTGGAGGCCAAGCGGATACTAAGTGAACCGGACTATCGACCTCTCTATGTAGGCGCCTTGATGGGACCGGAACACTACGTCTACCTGGTCTCTTTCCTGTTCATGTTACTGCCCAAAATCACATTTGTGGTTCGTCTTGCAACCGTAATCACAGGTGCCCTTTCTGTTCCCGCCGCCTACCTGGCAGGAAGCCAGTTGTTTGGACGCGGCCCCGCTCTAGCGCTCGCCTTTCTGATCGCGGTCTCGCGCTGGAGCGTGAATTTCAGCCGTATCGGAATGTTCAACATTCTCATGACACTGTTTGTCCTGTTAGGTGTTGGCCTGTTGCTCAAGGCACTTCGCAGAGGCCGGCTAACTGACTTTCTGTGGGCGGGACTTTGCCTTGGATTTGGACTCAACACATACTACGCTTTCCAATTATTCCTCGCAGTAGTTTCGGTATTTGTCGTGTATTTGGTGATCTCGCGCTGGACTCTGTTTCTGTCCCAGTGGAAGGGTCTCGTGGTATTGGCGATGGGAGTACTGCTATTCCTGGCGCCACTGGCCACTTTTGCGTTTGCAAGACTTGACCGCTATTTGGAACGAACGCGTACGGTGTCGATTTTTGAAGAGTATCCGGAGGACCAGGTATGGGGCAAGCTGCAGGAAAACGCAGTCTCTCATGTTCTCATGTACAACGTGCGCGGCGATCCAAACGGCCGCCACAACTTGCCCGGGAAACCAATGCTGGCTCCGGTTGCCGGAGCTCTACTCGTGTTGGGACTGGCCCTTAGCGTCAGCCGCTTTTGGCGCCCCCGCTTCCTACTCCTCATTCTCTGGTTTTTTGGGCTTATGGCCGGAGGCGTATTCGCTCTCAGCTTCGAAGCGCCACAGTCTTTGCGCGCCATCGGGACAATGCCAGTCGCATATCTCCTTGCCCTCCTTCCCCTGGCGCTACTTTGGCAGAACTGGCGAGTAGCCTCGCACCATGAACTAACTCTCGAGCGACAGAGCGGGACGTCGGCTAACGCATCTGATAACGCAATCTTCCCACTAGGCAGAAAGATCGCTGGAAAGTTCTGGCAGCTCATTTTGTGGAGAGGAAGTCCCACATTATTTGTGTCTATACTGCTGGCGGCGGTTGCAGTATACAATTATCGAACATACTTCGTACTCCAAAAGAACGATTTTGCGGTGTGGAATGCCTACTCCACAGGCGAGACAATAGCAGCATCTGTCGTTGCCGGGCATGTCGACAGAAATGATACTGATGTCTTTCTGACTTCCCATTACGCGGGTCATCCCTCCGTTCGATTTGTAGGCAGTTCTGTCCCGTACTACCAGGCTGTCAAGTACACTGAGACACTGCCTATGCCGCTCTCGCCCGATCGCGACGCGCTCTTCCTCATGGATCCTGAACGCCGCGATTTCTTTGAGCAGGCGCGCAAATTCTATCCGAATGGAGAGTTTGTCGAGCATAAGCCGCCCTTCGGCGGACCAACGGTTCTATACGAAATCCGCCTCAGCCCTGCCGACATCTCTTCAATACAGGGAATGAGCGTATCCTATTTTGAAGGTGACGCGTGGGCAGGGACCCCAGTGACGGTCGAAAGGCACGCTGCTGTTGCCGTGGACTGGCCCCGCGAGGCGCCCTTGACAGATTCGTTTTCCGCCGAGTGGAACGGAATTCTCAACATCGAACAGTATGGCCCGCACAAGTTTGTCCTGCGCGCTCCGGCGGCCGCCGAACTGTATGTGGACGAAGAACTCGTTGCCCGGCTTGAAGCTGGGGAAGATCCTGCCTCTGAAGGAGGAAGCGGGGAAGTATCGGCCGCGCTGAAATTGGCGCTGGGACTTCACAGACTTCGAATTCGCGCAGTAGGTGGAGATGGTCCTGTTACCCTTTCCTGGCAGCGTCCCGGTGAGGAAGAACAGATCGTACCATCTTCGGCTCTGCACGTGCCACCAGTTTCGAGCAATGGCCTATTGGGGCGGTACTATGCGAATGGAAGTTGGCAAGAGCCGGCCGCGTTCACCCGAATTGATCCTCAGATCAATCTCTACTTCCACGACATTCCGCTGCCTCGACCCTATACAGTGGAATGGGAAGGCAAGCTGGCCATCCCCTACGATGGCGTCTACATGCTGGGAATCGAATCGATAGACGAGTCAGAGTTATGGCTCGACGGGAAAGCGGTCGCTGCAAGCCCGGAACCAAATCAGTACGACGAAGACGCCATCGAGTTGACCGCTGGACTGCACGACATACGCATCCGCTATGTAGCCCGCACCTCCCACTACCATGTCAACCTCCACTGGGCACCGCCCGGACAGGAGCGCACATTGATACAGGCCAATGCACTCATCCCCCCACAGGGTAGCTACGACCACCTTTCGATTGAGGATCTGGCAATCTTTGACAAAACGCCGGCGAAAGCTTTTGCTGGCCTTCCCCTCAAGGTCACTCCTCTGCCAGTGGATGAACAGCAGACAGCCGCGTTCGAAATCGTCAGCGACATTTTCGAACGGCCCCGGGGCGTAACTGCAGCCAACGGAAGGGTGTACGTCGTTGATACCAGCCAGAGGTCAATGTTCGTCATGGATCCGGACGGGCGAAAGATTTCCGAGATACGCCGCTCGAATCGACGTTTCAGCGAACCGGTCGACGTTGCTGCAGACGCAGACGGCAACATCTATGTTCTGGATGCTGGAAATGGCGGGCAGGTTTCCATTCATGACGCGGCCGGCGACTTTGTGCGAGTGATACCCTTTTCTGATAGCATGGTGGAGAGAAGCAGAGGCCTTGATGTAGACATACAGGGCCGCATCTGGTTGGCCATGACGCCGGCGCTGGCTGTAGCCGCCTTCAACGCGGATGGCCAGGAGTTAGTTCGCTTTTCGACAGTCTTGGAGGGAGGAGAATTACAGCCGGTGGATGTAGCCTTCCATGCCAACGATGCCGTCTATGTTTCTACTACCGGTGCGACCTCCGTCATACGATTTTCTCTAAAAGGAGAGCCGTTGAATCTGTGGCCCCTGACAACTGCAAACAGCGCAGATGGCCCACATCTGGCTTTGGACAGTGAAGGCGCTCTCTACGTAACCCAGCCTGAACTGGGTGGATTTCTGCGCATCTCCGACGACGAGGAGGAGAAAATTGAGGTATGGGAACTCCCTGCCAGCCAACCAGTACGCAAGCTGATCGGCATCAGCGTGGGGCCGGATGGGGAGCTGTTGCTGACCGATAGCGAGAACGGTAGAGTTTACCGTATTCCTCCCTCGCGGTAGCCCGCGCAACTTCACAAGGGCAGATGCAAGCCGGCGGAGGACCAGGTGAATGGATCAGTCCCCTGTTGTGTAATGGAAGGGCATCGTTGACTATAGTATTTTACTGCCGTTGGTAGTGCACACAGCCGGGGCAAACAGGCGGCGATTCTGCCTAAGAGTCTATTCCTCAAGTCTGCGATTCGTTCATCGACGGAGGACAGACCGTCCGGGTTCATGATTTGGAGTTCAGCGAAAGACATGACGAATGTAGACTCGGTCCCAGTCTGCCCCAGTTGCGAAGCTCCAGTCCGACCTGCGGCCAACTTTTGTGAATACTGTGGCCGGCCTTTGTCTTCTAAACAGACATGTGACCAGTACGAAGCTGACAACCTGGAAGGGCGCGATTCTTTAGACGCCGGCGATGCGCCCCTGAATGCTGAGCCGGCGCCGGCATGGGAAGTTCCCGAGGAAAACAGGGTTGGATCTTCAGTCGGAACGATATATGAAGAGAAACTTGTCAACAGGGAAGGGAGACTGAGAGAGCTGGTCGGCCGCAGGATCTGGTCTCTTGTCTTCTGGAGTGGCAGCCCGACCCTGTTCTTGGTGATTCTGGTTGCCGCCGTAGCCAGAGACAATTTCAGGACGGACGAAGCGCAGGCGCCCCAAACCTTGCAAGGAGGAAACGCCATTGCGGTTTCCGAGGGGGCGCCGGTCTTCGCTGACGCGCCGGGTCTGGCACTGCCACTCGAAATTATTTTGCCGTTTACAGGAGTAGAAAAGACTGCCGTTTTCGAGACGGTCATCGACGGTTTCAAGAGTCCGCGCGGCGTGACTGCTGCCAACGGCAATATTTATGTCGTCGATTCCAGCCAGGGAGCTTTGTTTGTCCTGGCGGGTGATCGACAGCAGATGACCCAGGTGCTCCACTCGAACCGGCGCTTTGTTGAACCTGTGGATGTCGCTGCCGATGAGGCAGGGAATGTCTATGTCCTGGACGCCGGTGATGGCGGGCAAGTGAGTATCCACAGTTCAGAGGGAGAATTCCTTCAAGTCGTTCCCGTTTCCAACAAGATGGCAGACAGAAGCAGGGGAATCGATGTTGACAGCGAGGGCCGCATCTGGTTGGCTCTGACGCCGGCGCTGGCTGTAGCCGCCTTCGACATCTATGGGCAGGAACTCATCCGCATTTCGACCGACTTTGAAGGCGCCGATCTGCAGCCCGTGGACGTGGCCTTCCACTCCGACAGTTCTGTATATGTTTCCACGGCCGGCATGACAGCTGTGCTGCGCTTTTCTCTGGCAGGCGAGCTGCTGAACCTGTGGCCTTTGGTCACAGCCAACAGCGTAGATGGGCCCCACCTGTCCCTGGACAGTGAAGGCAACTTGTACGCTACTCAACCGGAGCAGGGCGGGATCCTGCGTATCTCCGGGGACAACGCCGAGGAGATGGAGGCATGGGTCCTTCCGGGCGGTCAGTCGTTACGCAAACTCGTGGGCATCACCGTAGACGGGGGAGGGAACCTCTTGGTAACCGACAGCGAGGGTGGCAACATCTATCGCGTGCTGGTTTCTCCATAACTGGCCTCGCCAACTGGAAAACTGGACGGCGCTGGCTGTCAGACCCATTGATTTGGAGGCACTGTGACTGAGAAACCAGAAAAGTTGGAAGACAACGGCCGCGGCCGCGCTTTCTTCAACGAACCGGATACCGCCGGTCTGATGCACCGCGCATTCACCCGATCTCTAGGCTTCGACAAGAGCGACATGAACCGTCCCATGATCGGGATTCTGAATACGTACAGCGAGATGAACAACTGCCACGCACACTTTCCCGAGCTGGTCGAGGCTGTCAAGCGAGGCGTGTGGCAGGCGGGCGGTTTCCCGTTGGAGTTTCCGACAATCAGCCTGGGAGAAATCTACCTGACGCCGACTTCGATGCTGTGGCGCAATCTGGCGGCCATGGACACCGAGGAGATGATACGCGGCAACCCGATGGATGGTGTTGTGGTGCTTTGCGGCTGCGATAAGACGACGCCGGCGGCGCTGATGGGTGTGGCCAGTGCAGACCTGCCAGCAATTCTCGTTTCCGGCGGGCCTATGCTCAACGGCCACTGGCGCGGACAGACGCTGGGAGCCTGCACAGACTGCCGCCGTCTTACGACAGAGTACCGGGCGGGCAACCTCAATGCCGAAGAGTATGCAGAAGTCGAGGAGAACCTGGTGCGAAGCCGGGGCCACTGCATGGTAATGGGTACGGCCTCAACGATGAATTCGCTGACTGAGGCGCTGGGCATCTCCCTGCCAGGCAACGGCGCCATCCCGGCGGCAGATTCGCGGCGCATCCTTTTGGCCGAAAGGGCCGGTCGCCGTATTGTGGCGATGGCGGCGGAAGGATTGCGCCCGTCGCAAATCTTCACCGCTGATGCGCTGGAAAACGCGATTACGCTCCTTTGCGCGCTGGGGGGCAGCACAAACGCCGTCGTGCATTTGCCGGCCCTTGCCGGCCGGCTGGGAATCGATCTGCCGTTGGCGCTTTTCGATGAAATCAGCCGGCGCACGCCCCTACTGGCCAATGTGCGGCCGGCGGGCACTTACCAGATGGAGGACCTCTTCTATGCCGGCGGAGTTCCCGCCATTCTGCGCCAGCTCCTGCCGCTTCTCCACGGCGAGGCTCTGACCGTAACCGGCAGGACACTGTCGGAAAACGTGGCCCAGAGCCAGACTATTGATCCAGAGGTCATTCATTCGCCCGATAGTCCACTGAAGACGGAGGGGGGTCTGGCTATCTTGCGGGGAAACCTGGCTCCGTCCGGGGCAGTTATCAAGCATGCGGCCGCTTCACCGGCGCTCTTGCAGCACAGAGGGCGGGCAGTGGTCTTCCGCAATTTTGCCGACCTGCAGGAGAGAATTGACGACCCCTCCCTAGATGTCCATCCTGACGACGTTCTCGTGCTACAAAATGCGGGGCCGGTGGGCGGACCTGGCATGCCGGAGGTGGGTAATCTACCAATCCCCAAAAAGTTGCTGAAACTAGGCGTACGCGATATGGTGCGTATCTCGGACGCGCGCATGAGCGGAACAGCCTTTGGCACAATCGTACTGCATGTCGCGCCTGAAGCCGCGGTGGGCGGACCGCTGTCACTGGTACGCACAGGGGATGAAATCGAGCTGGATGTGGCGGGCAGGCGATTGCAACTACGCGTCGAGCAGGAGGAATTGGAGAGGCGGCGCGCCGATTGGCGCCCACCGCAGCCGGAGTATCGACGCGGCTATGGCAAACTTTTCCTGGATCATGTGCTCCAGGCGCCGCAAGGAATGGACTTCGAGTTCCTACAGGGTCGCGACCCCGTGCAGACGATGGCACAACCGAAGTTCTGACCAGTTGCCTCTGCCACTGTCCGGACATTCCAGAATCCTGTGCCTGGTACGTAGAGGATTTCAAACTCCGGTTGAACTGAGAAGGAGCTAAGAAATGACCGATTTTCCACCGGTTAGGGAGCAGATGGCTATCCTGATGCGGGGCGTCGAGTTTGGCGACGACCGGACCCGTACCAATATGGAGGTGGAGTTGCGCCTGCGACTTGAGGAGAGCCGCCAAAGCGCACGCCCGTTACGCGTCTACTGCGGTTTCGATCCAACGTCGAGCGATCTTCACCTGGGGCATACCGTTCCCTTGCGCAAACTTAGACAGTTCCAGGATCTTGGCCACACCGTTATCTTCCTGATCGGCACTTTCACCGGCACTATCGGGGATCCCAGCGACAAGGAAAGCGCTCGCACGCAGCAGAGCCTGGAAGAGGCAATGGCGAACGCGCGCGGATTCACGCAGCAGGCGCATAGAGTGCTGGACCCGGAGAAAACTGTGGTTGACTACAACCACAGGTGGTTGAGCGAGTTGGACTTTGGAGATGTCATTCGGCTGGCCAGTCACTTCACGGTTCAGCAGTTCCTCGCCAGAGATAACTTCAGCAAGCGGCATGCCACGGGCGAACCGATCTGGCTGCACGAGTTCTTCTACGCGCTCATGCAGGGATACGACGCCATTATGCTGGATACTGATGTGCAGGTCGGCGGAACGGACCAACTATTCAATCTCATGGCCGGGCGCACTTTGATGAACGCGCGAGGTTTGCGTCCTCAGGTAGTGTTGACCTTCCCCATTTTGGTAGGTACGGACGGCCACCGGCGCATGAGCAAGTCGACGGGCAATCATATCGGCATCGATGAGCCGCCTGCGGTGATCTTTACTAAAGTAGTCAACTTGCCGGATCACACTTTCCGCAATTTTGCTGAATTGGTGACTCGCTGGAATCAGGAAGAGATCGATCGCATGGTGGAGCAGGTGGAAGCCGGGGAAATGGAGCCGCAAGCTGCAAAGCGTGCCTTGGGGCAGGAGATCGTAGGAATCTTTTACGGCGAAGACAAGGCTATGCAGGCGGCGGTTGACGCTGTGCGCATGCACGAGGGGGCGGCGCCCAGCGATGCTCCCCAGTTTAGTCTGTCGCAGGAGATGAATCTGTTGGACTTAATGAGCGCATCGGGGATGGTACGCACCAAAGGGGAGGCACGACGTCTGATTCAACAGGGTGGTGTGCGGCTCAATGGGGAAGCGGTAGCGGACGGCGTGCAGACATCGGTTGCGCCGAACGGCGGCGAGAGTGTTATTCAGGTCGGCAAGAAGCGATTCTTGCGTGTGGTTTCCGCCAGATAGCTTCGCGCCTGTTCGCATTGGACAATCGGCGCGTGCTGGCGAACGAAAAAAAGGGACCGGATGCCACGCTTCCCCCGATAGTGGCTTCCAACCACAACGTGACAACTCGGTCCCTCAGTTTGTAGTATAACATACTAATTATTATTTGTAAAGGGGGAATTTCGACAATAATCGAATCATTTCTCATCTAATTCACCAATATGACACAGACTTTGGCACGCGTCGCTGTTGTGGCGACGACTTAGTGTAGATTCATATTTGCGTAGGACGCAGTCGGGGTTCGGACAGACTCGAGAAACTCGTGAGTCGAAGGGCCCTTCTACAGATCGATTTTCAGTCTCGGATCAAGATAAGGAGTGAGTGATGGGGTTATTTGAAGGGAAACGGGGTCTGATATTTGGCGTTGCGAACAAGAATTCAATTGCCTGGGGAATCGCGCAGGCGTTGGCCGAGGAAGGAGCGGAACTTGGATTCAGCTATGCCGGCGAAGTACTGCAAAAACGGGTCACTCCATTGGCCGAAACTGTTGGCAGCGGGTTCATAGAGGAATGCGACGTCACCGACGACGCCGCCATAGACGAACTTTTCGAGAAGGCCGGGGACCATTTCGGCGGCCTCGATTTTCTCGTTCATTCGATTGCATTCGCGCCTCGGGAGGATTTGGGCGGTCGCTTTGTAGATACCAGCCGCGAGGGCTTTCGGCTTGCTCTCGATATCAGTTGCTACAGCCTTGTAGCGCTGGCCAAACGCGCTGTCCCGTTGATGTCCCAGGGTGGCAGCATGTTGGCGATGACCTACTATGGCGCCGAAAAGGTTACGCCCAACTACAATGTGATGGGCGTGGCGAAGGCTGCGCTGGAAGCGACGATTCGGTATCTTGCCTGGGACCTGGGACGTGAACAGGTGCGGGTAAACGCAATCAGCGCCGGTCCGATCAAGACACTGGCCTCGGCCGGTGTCAGCGGCTTCCGGAAAAGCCTTGGCTACGTCGGTGCTGTTGCGCCGATGGGGAATGTAACGCAGGCCGACGTTGGGAATGCAGCCCGGTTCCTTCTGGGAGACTGGGCCCAGAAGATCACTGGTGAGGTGGTCTATGTGGACGGCGGCTACAACATTATGGGAGCCCCCGACCTGGACGCTGGCGAGGGGTAAAAGGCCGATAGCGATTCCGTCCTGAATGCAAACAGGTCAACCCGGTCGATGGGTTGACCTGTTTTTTCATGTCTAGGTGCGGGAGCGACGGGATTTGAACCCGCGACCTCCGGCTTGACAGGCCGATGTGCTAACCGCTACACCACGCCCCCCGATTTCCCTATGGTTTGGCATTTCTTCCGCCGTGGCGGGAGCGACGGGATTTGAACCCGCGACCTCCGGCTTGACAGGCCGATGTGCTAACCGCTACACCACGCCCCCATCAGGAAACCATGACATGTGGTGGAAAGAATACCACTGCCACGCGCGATTGTCAAATGTAGGGGGCCAAAAGACGGAGGAAATTGGACAGCAATCAAACGGGCTTCGGGTCCACTTCAGCGCTTACGCGGGGGCAGGGGGGGAATGCTTTTTCGGACTCGCCGCAAGAGCCTGGAGGAGGCGGAAAGCTTTGGGTTCGGCGCCTTGGGGGCACCAGAGGGTAGACGAGGCCGCCGCGCGTTGTCGACGATTCGCTGGGCTGCTTGCCGGCCCTGGGCCAGGGCTTCCCGGTAGTGGCCCTTCATCAGTTCCGGAGTAATCTTCTGACCTTCAGTTGCCCACAACTGGACCGCTCGTCCGATCGCCCAGGTGCCGGCGTAAGAGACAGCTACCTTGGGCACAATCCCCCATACGGGAATCAGACCGACCATTTGGCGAGCGAGCTGGCGAAAGAGGAAGCCGCCGCCGAGAACGCCCACGATTTCACCTAGTAACTGCTGCGGCGAACCGGACTTGCCGGAGACAAGTGCGATCTTGTATGCCATCATCAACTGATTCTTGGTGAGTATAATGGCGTCGCCGGCGCCTAGTACGAATCCCAGCCCCGGCACGGTTTCGCCGAAGCCGGTGGTGAAGGAGTAACCGGCGTTTACCTGCGATGTCTCCTGGATGAGCAGGTTGCAAGCCGCCGTGCGCAGCGGAGGGAGACGCCGTGCCAGTGGCAGACGTAAGGAAGCAGGGACGACTTCGATGAAAGCGCCGGCCACGCGGTTGACCGCATCATCGGACCAATCCGCAATCGCCAACCGGATCTGCTCTCCCCAGCGGGCAATTTCGCCGTCAGGTCGTTTACCCTCGGACCCGATCAAGACGATCAGAACTGGGATCGAGTTTGAGCGAAGCATGCGTAGCAGAGCCGCAAGATCAGGACTGAGTTCAAGCCGGGTCGTGACCAGCAGAGCGCCGTCGATTGAAGGCGGGGCTTCCTGGGAAGAAGGAGCTTGGGATTCTGGTGAATAGGGCACGACTTCCGTACCCGGGGAGCGCAATCCAGAGCCGGCGCCGTCGGTGACGGTAAGCCAGGGATGGATGAAATCGGCGCCGGGGGCGCTGAGGCTGCGCGCGGCCTCTTCGGCGTCTGCTAAGTCATCAGCTGCGATCAGCAGATGAAATGGGGTATCAATCTCGCGCCGAATCTCGGCCAGATTGATTTCTGAGACAATCTGCCAGATGGAACGCAACGGCAGTGAACGCATCGCCCATTTCGCCTATCCGTACACGCGCACGCCATCGCTGTTGCCACCGCCTTCAGACTCAAGCACATGGGCAAAGGCGTCAAGTGTACGTTCGATGTCAGCGGAGGTCACGTGCAGATTAGTGACCGCCCGTAGATGGGTGCTGTCGATTGGATTCAACAGCACGCCGAAATCTCTCAGACCGGTCGACAGATCTGCCGGGGACATGTCGTCGCGGCGCAGTTCGAAGATGACGATGTCGGTCTCTACCACGTCTGGGTCGATGACGATACCGTCCATATCCGCCAGGCCCTGGGCCAGCTTTCGGGCGTTTTCATGGTCGTCCGCCAGCCTTTCGATCATCTCGGTAATGGCGACGATGCCGGCTGCGGCGATGATGCCAGCTTGGCGCGTGCCGCCGCCAAGGATCTTTCGCATGCGCCGGGCCCGCTTGATAAACTCCGAATCCCCTACAATCACCGAACCGACAGGCGCACCGAGACCCTTGCTCAGGCACAGGCTGGCGCTGTCC
The DNA here is from genome assembly GCA_965221345.1 of Caldilineaceae bacterium. Taxonomy (GTDB): domain Bacteria; phylum Chloroflexota; class Anaerolineae; order Caldilineales; family Caldilineaceae; genus Bin5. The sequence continues at coordinate 1,584,035 of CBDCSD010000001.1, read as the reverse complement.
GCCTCCTGCAACAGGCGGGCGGGCGCAACGTTGAGGGCGACGGCGGCATTCCATAGGCGGGCCCCGTCAACGTGGAGCTTCATGCCGTGGCTGTGTGCCAGCCTGCCGGCGGCATCCATGTAGTCTACGGGCAGGCAACGTCCACCGCTGCGATTGTGGGTGTTCTCTATCGCCAGTAACTGCGTACGGGGGTAGTGGTCGTCATCGGCGCGAATCGATTCCTCTACCTTTCCCAGGTCCAGAGTTCCGTCTGGGGCGGTAGGCAGCGGGCGCGGATGGACACCGCCCAGTCCTGCAGAGCCGCCTTGCTCAGCCAGGAAGATATGCGCCTGATCTCCCAATATCATTTCGTCTCCCCGACCGCAGTGGCTGAGCACCGAGGCCAGGTTGCCCATGGTACCGCTGGACACGAAAACGGCCGCCTCTTTTTCCAGCAAGTCGGCAGTCATCGCCTCCAGGCGGTTGACGGTCGGGTCTTCGCCGTAGACGTCATCACCAACCGGCGCCGCGGCCATCGCCTTACGCATGGTCTCGGTTGGCTGGGTCACGGTATCGGAACGCAAGTCTATAATATTTTCCTTCAAGGCAGTGACCTTTCCTGATTATGAATGGAATACGGCTCGTCTGAACCAGGCATCTTTCGCATCTCTTCCTTCACCGGTCTAGCCCGGTCTATGGGAACAAGACGAGGAGAGAGGGGTAGGCGGCGGGCCTGTTGGTTGACCGTGCCGCCACCGTTCTCTCTCCCCGCTGCAAAACTATGTTCTAGCGACTATTCGGGTCGGAAAGTCCCGACAATGAGATTGATTTCCTGTTGCCTGTTTTTGGCCTGGTTGTCCGGAACCGCCACAATCAGAATGTAGGCTGAATCATTTGCCCGCAACGCCGTGATGACAATATGGGCGTTGAACAAACCCATGCTGGCCAGATCGGCGGAGGCTACACCCTGGATAGAGGGCAGATTATTGGTCGTGCCGGCCTCAAGGCTCTGAACTTCCACAGGAACCGGCAGGGGAAGACTTTCCAGCTGCTCTGTTAGCCATTCTACCAAACTTTCTGTCGATATGTTATCGTCAAGATTCGGGTAAATGCCGACGCCCGCCAAGGCGGCGATAGGCGGGTTGGAGAAAATCGCCAGCTGTATAGCGAGATGGCCTGCGTATTCGCCACCGGGCCCCGTGAGGGCATCATCTACTTGCTTTGCGGCGTCCGCGCTCACGAATCGCATGATCTGGCTTAGTTGGCCGCTCTGGAGGTCAAAGACAGACCATCCGCGCGGGACTGCAAAGGAGTAACCCAGGCGATCATTGACGACTGGACTCCAGCCCGACGGAATGCTCACCTTCGGTATCGGGGCAGGCGTCGCTGTTGGCGGTACCGGCGTGTCCGTCGCCGCGGGTGTATCTGTCGGCTCCGGCATCGGCGTGTCTGTCGGTGGCACCGGCGTGTCTGTCGGTGGCACCGGCGTGTCGGTAGGCGGCACCGGCGTTTCCGTGGGCGGCACAGGCGTGTCAGTGGGCGGCACAGGCGTGTTGGTAGGTTCCGCCTGCTGCCTCCTGTTACAGCCAGCCAAGGCCAACGCCGCCACCAGAACGATCAGAACGACCATGTAGGATGATTTCGCCGAGGAAAATCGGCTCAACCGCATGACGTGTCGGCCCAACCATCTGGCTCGTTCAACTGTCGAGAATTGCATCATATTCCTCCATTTTGGATAGTTAGAGCCGCAACTGCGACTTCAAAAAAATGTGTGGGTCTTGTGACTCGCTATTGTAAATGAGCAACCCCCCTTCAAACGATTGTAGAACACCGTTTGTCTCATTAGGTTGGGTAATTGCCCAGCCCAGCGCCTGCCTTACAAACAGGCCTTCGGCCCAGATTTGCCCTATGCCGCGAACCGGCTGAAACAGTTCATCTGCCGGTGACTGAAGATTGGGGGAATCGTTTGCCTCCAGCAAACCTTCCCGCCAGTCATGTTCCCTCTGTTCCCACTCGTCGTTGCTGAAATAACGAATATAAACGATTGGTTTGTCCAGGCGGCCAAGTGCCATGCCGGTTTGGAAAAGCTGGATCTCGTAAGTAAGGTTGGTCGGTACGCCTTTCGGGCAGCCGAGTTCCTGGGCGACCGACTCATCTTCGCCAAGAAAACTCTCGAACTGTTCCGCTGCCTGATACTGGCAGGCGTTTGCCGCTTCCTCTTCCAGCGCGGCAGGTGGTTCGGAGGTGGCCTCTGGGTGAGTTTCGACAGGTACCGAAGCTGTGTTGTCTGCTGTCGCCAACGATTCCACGGCTTCGTCCAGAACTGGCTGCGATTCGGCAGCCGACAATGAGGGCGGAGCCGCGGCATCGCTTGACGGGCTCACCGTAGTCGCCGATGACTCGTTGCCCTGCAGCGCGTTTCTGGCAGCGGGGCCTATCGCCAGAAGCGCCAGCACGAGGACACTGCCCAGGATTGTAGCTATCAGGCGTGCCCTGGACCGTTTGAATACGGTCGGCTCGGCATGCTGGGCGCCCTGCACTTTGGGCGGTTCCGGCGGGATGTCCTGCGCCGCCGACCCTTCGAGCCTGCTTTCCGCGCCAGGAATTATCACCGTGTCCGTCGTGTGCGGCAGTGACGGCGGCAACTGGACCGAGGGCAGTGACACCAGCGTAAGTGTTGATGTCTGCTCGGCGAGACTACTTTCTTGCGACAAGATGCGGTCGGATATTGCAGTCAGATCGTCCGCCAAATCTTTAGCGAAGGCGAAACGTTCTTGTGGTGTCTTTGCCAGACTGCGACGCAACACATCAACCAGTTCAGACGGTAGAGAGGCCAACAAGTCGTCAGGCAACGACAGAGACGAATATACGTGGGCGTGCAGGATCTGTGTGGTCGTGCCGGTGAAGGGCGGTCGGCCGACCAGGCAACGAAAGAGGACGGCGCCCAGCGAGTAAATGTCGGCGCGCCCGGTCACCTCGCGACTACTTGCGCATTGTTCCGGCGCCATATAGGCGGGCGTCCCAATAGTGCGTCCTACAATTGTCAACTCCGGCATATCCAGGGCACGCGCGATGCCGAAATCGGACAGCAGTGGCACCACGGGAAACTCTTCTGCTGCACGATCAGCCGCGTTCTCGCCATCAGTCGGGCTGCCGATCAGGATCTGTTCAGCTTCGTAAACGGCAGAAACGGAATGACGATTTCGCGGACTGCTGCCGAACGCCACCGGGTTGACGGGACGTAACAGGATATTGCTGGGTTTGACATCCCGGTGGACAATCTCCTGCTGATGAGCATAGTCCAGTGCCCTGGCAATCGGGGCCAGAAGGTTGCAGCTCTCTGCCACGCTCAGTCTGCCGCGACGCTTGAGAAGCTGTGCCAAGCTATCGCCGTCGACCAGTTCCATGGCGATATAGGCGCTGCCTTCGCTAGCGGCGTCCCCCACTTGAAATGTTTGAACGATATGAGGGTGCCGCAATCGGGCGACAGTGCGAGCCTCTTGCCGAAAACGGCTGTGCACCGCGGGATCAGCGCCTGGCAACAGAATCTTGAGCGCAACCATGCGTTCCTGGATCTGATCGTAGGCCTGATATACGCTCGCCGCACCGCCGCTCCCCAGCAATTTCCCTACCAGATACCTTCCGATCTGGTAGTCGGCCAGATGAGAGCTCGACGGCTGTGGGAATTCTGTCCCTACGTCAACAGGCTCCGGGGCCAGGTTCTCGCTCCCTGATTCTTCTTGTGGGTCAGACCTTATGGCCTCGCCCGCAGGATACTTCTGCTCCGTTAACATATTAAATCAGCAGGCTCACGCGCAACAACATTCCGAACTCTACTCACGCCGTCCATCAGCGGCGGCTCAGCCAAGCTTGTCTCCGCGTAGAGTTAGGTGAAGAGGATCGAAGTTAGAGTTTTTCTTCTGCGGCTCCGCTGCCCAAAAGCGGCGCAATGTACACTGACTTCTCGCCAGGCCCGGCGCGACTACACTGACGCGAGCCGGTACGGGCGCGAGGGTTGAAAATCAACCTCTCGCGGATTATAATACCAGAGAAACAGGAATAGGGAAACAAGAAGTCAAAAGAGTGGACGCTATTACTTCACAGATCTTGGCGTGCATTGTGAACATAGAACTCTATCTACACCTGGGCGTATTGAAGGGAGCTTCAGCCTCGAAGAGTTGGCATGGGCTGCTGTTCCCGAAACTTTCCACTCTCATGCTAAGACCAGGTATGCTCAGCCCAAGCTTGTCCAATCCATTGTCATAGCGAAGGGAGCAGTGATGCGCGCAAGTCAGACTGCCAGATTTGTTTGCCTCAGCGGACCGGATGCAGGAACGGAATACGAACTGTCCAAAGAGAAAACTCTGATCGGGCGTTCTACCAGCGCCATTGTAACCGTAAACGATGGCTTTGCCAGCCGACAACACGCCGAACTACACTTTATCGATAACGCCTACCGGTTGCACGACCTGGAAAGTAAGAACGGCGTCTTTGTAAACGGCAGTCGCCTGTCGCCAGGTTCAACTGCCTGGCTGGAGGACGGAGACGAGCTGCAGTTCGCATCGACCCGTTTCCGATTTCACGACCCATCGGCCACGATCACTGCGCCCTTTCTTGAAGCTCTGCCGGAGACCGGCATCCGAGTTGATTCGGCCACGCGCCAGGTCTTCATTGACGGCAAAGTACTCATTCCTTCCCTCAGCGTTAAGCAATTCGATCTGCTCTGGTATCTCTACCATAATCGTGGTCGCGTGGTCAGCAAAGATGAACTGGCGACTCATATATGGGCTGAGGTCGAGGGCGACGTGTTCGACGCCAGCATTGACCGCATGGTAAGCAGAGTGCGCAGCCGCATCGAGCCGGCATCGGAAATGCCAGGAGATATGCAGTCCCGTTTCATTGTCACGGTGCGTGGCTACGGTTATCAACTTACGGATGGGTAACGGTCCGGTAGGCCTACAATAGTTCAACTGCCGATCGCTTTTTGGTCAGGAATTTGCGAACTAACGGCCTGCTCGCCCAGTAGTTTGCTGCGTTCGCTCAATCTCCACTCGTCAGTCCCCTCAATCTACCCGCAAAAACGAACATACCTGTACAGCAGGCTTCTGTGGTTGTTGCGTCCTGATTTGCGAATCTCCAGCGATCGTAAGCGAACGGTCCGATTTGTGTTTCAAAACGTTCAGACTCGAATCTCCGCATTTGGCATATCCTTGATACACGGGACCAAGTGAGCCCCGGCTTACGGGGTCGTCCTACTAATCCGGCAGCCCAAACCTACAACGGGGCAACAATGTTTCGCAGAATGTAGGCATAGCGAAAGGATATGCATATGTTAGCAGATCACAATGGAATGGCCTTCGGCGAAGGGAATCTTGCTACAGCTCGCAGCCGAGGAGAGACCGGTGGCATTCTGGGGTCAGGTAAAGAAAGCGCATCAGTTGTTGCTTTCGCCACAGGCAGTGGGGAGTGGCCACAGAATTTAATACCCGCTGCAAGGGCCGGGGATGAGCAGGCATTCCAAGGACTGGTCGAAGCGCATTGGAGTCCGGCAGCACGTTTGGCGTGCAGCATCTTGCAAACTGAGGAAGCAGCCGCGGACGCCGTCCAGGAGGCCCTGATCAAGGTTTACCGGGCCATGCCTCGATTTAAGGACGGCAACTTTAAAGCGTGGCTGCTTCGCATTGTCTCAAACACCTGCTACGACCATCTGCGAAGCCAGAAACGTCAACGGGCTCTCAGTCTAGAACAGATGATAGAGGAATCTAATTTTGAAGTGCCCGAAAGCAGCAGCGAACAGAACCCGGAGCGATACGCGCTGCGCCAGGAGAAGCTCGCGGTTCTAAGCGGGATGATCGATGGGCTCCCTTCCTGGTACCGAGATGTGGTCGTCCTCGTGGATATCCAGGGCTACGATTACGGCGAAGCCGCGGCCTCTTTGGGGCTGCCGAGAGGCACGGTCAAGTCCAGGTTGAGTCGCGCTCGCGCAAATCTGCGCGACCAACTGGTGGCCGAGGATATGCTGCTCTAACCGGCCCGTCGATGGGTTCAATCATCGGCGGTTGTTCTTGCCGTTGTCAGGCGTCGTTGCGTTTGAGTCCTTCTATCCCCGCCCTCAAACTATCGATGTCGGTCTCGTCGTTAAAGAAGTGGGAGGAGACCCTCAACAGGGTTGGATTGGGCACGGAGCGGATGAGCACACCGGCCTCTGCCAGGCGGTCGACCGCTGCGGAAGGAGAGATTCCGTCGATGGTGAAGCTGGTCAGCCCGGCGTGCGTAGGAGTAGGGACCAGACGCACGAAAGGGATGGCAGAAAGCACTTCGCGCGTGTATCGGGTCATCGTTTGGGTGCGTTCGTAGACCCAGTCCAGGCCCAATTCCTCCAGCCACTGGAGGCCGTTCCACATGCCGGATATTGCCGGCCGGTAGGTGGTGCCGACTTCGTATCGGCTGGCCCCGGCAGGTGGAAGGAAGAGACCGGTGTCGTCGAAGGCCCCGCCGTCCCGCAGACTGGGATACCCCACATAGGTCTGGAGCAGGTCAACCATCCGCTCTCTGTTTACGTAGAGCGCGCCGACGCCCTCAGGCCCACAAAGCCACTTCTGGCCGGGAATCGAATAAAAGTCTGCCCCTGATGTTTGCATATCCAGGCGCATGGCGCCGCCGGATTGCGCACCGTCCACGGCGATCAATCCACCATGCCGGTGAACAAGTGCGGCGAGGCGGTCAATCGGTAAGACGGTCCCGGTTTTCCACGAAACATGGGTGACAGAGACCAGCCTTGTACGAGGTCCGATGACACGCTCGAACTTGCTTACGAGAGTGTCTTCATCGTCGTCCAGGCTGAGGGGCACAACGCGCACGACGAGATTGAAGCGTCGGGCAACGGCGTAGACAGGCAGCAGCCCACCAGGGTGCTCCCAAGAGTTGGTGACGATCTCGTCGCCGGGCCGGTACTTTACTCCCCAGGTCGCGATGTTCATGCCGTCGGTCGTGTGATGGGTCAGCGCTACTTCATCGGCCTCACACCCCAATACGCGGGAAAATCCGCCTCGCAATGCAGCAGAAATCGACTGGTTCGATTCACCTATAGTTGCGTTCAGGCGGCCGGCTGTCAACTGCTGCCGGTTCGCCTCTTCGATGGCCGATGCCGCGGCGCGACTGAGGGGACCATAACTCCCCGTGTTGAGGTAGGCCGCGCTCTGTACCGCAGGGAACTCTTCTCTGACTGTTGTTAACTTTGGAGGCATTTTCTCTTTTCTCATTTGTTGAACTGATTGTCGTTCCAAGGCGCCGGCCACATTCGGTGTCATTGCCCGGCGCCTTGGTTCACAGCCGTCGCGGCAGAACGGATAGTTCAGCCGCCAAAAGCCCACTGGCTGGGTCCGTGGGTCTGAAGATACAGATCGACCGCAGCTTCCGGGTCGCTTCGCAGCGACTGTGGTTGGTTTCGCACCCACTGGCCGTAGTCGCTGGCCCATGGCAACCCGTCTTGGATCGTACGTAAATTGAGCTTGCCAATGGCCCCGCAAGCCTCCAACAGACCGCTCGAGCGGAAAGTGCGGGCAACCCGCTTGTGATCATATTCCAACTGTTGAAAACGCGGCTGCCAGTCCAGATGGCCGTTCTCCTTGACAAGATCCAGGAGCAAATAGTGGGCGCGGGGAACGCCGTTATATGGCATACCCACGCTTCCGGGGTTGAGAATCCTCTGCAGCCCAGGTTGGGCAAGTGCGTTGTGGGAGGCGTGAGGCAGCCCTGCAATGGTGCGATTCAGCGGCTGGTGCGTGTGGCCGCAAATGAGAATGGGTTCGTCGTAGATCGCTATCTGGCTGGAGACCGCCTGTTCGTCTGCATCGGGCATGATACCGGCGAAGGGGTCACCCGGCAGACCGTGGAACAGCCGCAGCCGCGGCGCGCCTTCGATCTCGATCAACAGGTCGTGCGGCAGATTGAGCAGATAGCTGATGTCCTGCGGACACAACTGTTCCCAGGTCCAGTGGACATTGGGAAAACGGTTCTTGTCATTGAACTGAGGCCAGCCTTCAGGCGTGTGGAGCAGCGCGAGAACCAGGTCATGGTTGCCCTGAACGGAAAACCACTTTCGCGCGCGCAAGACCTCCAGAACCTCCAGTGTCCACGGACAGCGGTTTATCAGGTCGCCCAAAAGAAAGACCGCATCGGGGGCATGCCGGTCAATATCATCCAGCACGACTTCCAGAGCTGGCAGATTGCCGTGAATGTCGCCCAGAAATGCCAGGCGCAGGGGTCGATTCATGTGGACCGTGCCGCCCTCAACGGGTCTCGCTCTTCTACGTACTGATTTCGTCCGGTAGCTTCGCTGTAGGCATCAAAGGATTGCCGGATGTCTGCCGTATCCGGATCATGGCCGTTGGACCAACACCAGCGAAAGTAGTTGATAATTTCCGGTTCGGCGGTCACAAGTTCCCAGTAAAACAGCTGGGCGATTACTCCGCCGGCCTCCAGTAGCCCTTCGGCGGAAAAGGCCTCGAGCACCGGACCCCGGTCGTATGGCGCCCGCTGGTGTAGCACTTTCCAGCCGCCCGGTTGTTCGCTTTCCTGAACAGACTCCATAAGCGCAAACTGGGCGGCGGTGTCGCCGTTAAGAGGGAGACCGATGCTGCCGGGATTCATCAGATGCCAGTGACGGCTCCATTGGCGGGGTTCGCCCGCCACCCGAGAGGGATGGGCCGCTATGGACCCATTCGCCTGTTTAGGGCTGCTGTCTTCAAAGGCTGCTCGGCCTTCATGTGGATCGGTCAATGGGTCCACCGACTCGGCCTTGTATAGATGCCTGTCTACCTGCACATGCGTATGGGCAGAGATGATGTTTCGTTCCTCAATAGCATCGATCGCCGGGAGGATCTTTGCGGCTGGCATCGCCTGATAGAAGCCGACTCGATTGCGCCCCGGCACGCCGTGGGCCACACGGATTGGCTGGACACCGGGAAATCGAAGACTGATTTCATCGGGCAAGGCTGCCAGAAAGTTGGCCTGCGCTGCCCCAATTTGCTTCACCAACCAGTGAAGACTGCCCCAGCGTTCCGAGTCTTCGGCGCCTTGGGGTGCGCGCTCGGTGCCATAATCGAGCAGGTAGAACTCGTGATTGCCCCGCACGACAGCCCAGTTGGAGGAGCGCACAATGTCGACAACGGCGTTGTTGAACGGCATTGGATTGATCAGATCGCCGTCGAGAATGACGAAATCGGGCTGAAGCCGTTCCAGTTCGGCCTGGACGGCTTGCAGCGCGGGCAGATTTCCGTGAATGTCGGCAAGGACAGCCAGTCGCATAAGAAATAGGTGGTTTGGCCTCAGACGTTTTGCGGCACTCTGCCCGCTATGCTACCCGGTGGAAACAAAACCGTCAAACGGGAGCGGTCTGAAGATCGCGCCTACGCGGTGGCTGATGCCTCGGCACTGTTAGCTCTCGCCAGGAGAATCCAGGATGCACACTTGCAGACACCGTCAGTTGACAAGCAGAAGGCCAGTAGCTAAGATCGATAGCATAAGCGGTAGCGTTCTCATGATGCTCATACGTTTCTTGGGGGTAGATGATGTGCGGTCGATTTGTCCTGCGGGCTTCGCCTCAGAATTTGCAAACTCTGTTTGATCTGGAGCAACCACCAACTACAGCGCCGCGCTACAACATTGCGCCGACCCAACCTGTACTGGCCGTGCGCGCCAATCCACATGGTGGATTACGGGAAGCGACCTACCTGAATTGGGGGCTTATCCCTTTCTGGGCCAAGGATCCTAAAATCGGCAGCCGGATGATCAACGCCCGATCCGAAACGGCCGCGCAAAAACCCTCCTTCCGCGCCGCGTTCAAGTACCGGCGCTGCATCGTGCCCGCCGACGGATTTTACGAGTGGAAAAAGGAACAAGGCGGCAAGCAACCCTACCTGATCGGATTGGAGTCCGGAGGTGTCTTTGGCATTGCCGGTCTGTGGGAACACTGGGAACAAGACGGTTCGGTTATTGAGTCTTGCACTCTCCTGACGACGGAAGCGAACAGTTTCATGACGCCGCTCCACGACCGAATGCCGGTCATTCTCGAACCGCAGGACTTTGACGAGTGGCTTGATCCAGGTCTGCAGAAAGGGGATACGCTGCTGCACCTGATGCGGCCGTTCAGCAGCGCGCCGATGCGGGCTGTGGCTGTCAGCAGAATTGTCAACAACCCGCGCAACGATGAGCCGGGCTGTGTGGAGCCAGTGAAGGAGTAGAGCAGTTTTTCTTTCTCCCCGTTACACATTTCGAACCGTCCGCCTGGCTTTCACCGTGCCGACTTTCTTTTACCAACTCTGGAGCATACAAGACCAGCGAGGAACCTGAATCAGATGACTGCGACAGTGAACATGACTACGGATACTGATGGATTGTCGATACAGGGCTGGCAGAGGGCCGGATTCGAGACACCGCCCGATAAGCCCCCGCAGCGGTTGTTCGTGCCCGGCCCAACCGACGTGCATCCGCACACGCTGGCCGCGCAGGCCGCGCCGATGATCGGCCACCGCAGCGACGAATTGGAATCGCTCTTCGGCAAGTGCAGCGAACAGTTACAGCAGCTTTACCATACCGCGGCGCGGGTCTTCACGGTAGCGGCCTCGGGCTCCGGCTTACAGGAGGCTGCCATCCTCAATGCGGTCAACGGGCGTGTAATCAACTTTGTGAACGGCGCATTCAGCCAGCGATGGCATGATGTCTCGGTTGGGTGCGGCAAGGAGGCGATTGCAGTTGAGCTGCCTTGGTGTACGGCGGTCAAGCTGGAGCAGGTAGAGGAGGCCCTTAGTGCAGAGCTTGATGGAGGTGCGGTCGATGCCATCACGCTTGTCCACAATGAGACAAGCACCGGCGTCGCCAGCCCGGTCGACGCCATCGCGGAATGTGTTCGCCGCGTCAGCCCGGACACGCTGATCCTGGTTGATGCGGTTTCTTCTTTCAGCGGGGTTAAGTTGCCTTTCGATGCCTGGGGGCTAGATTTCCTGCTCACTTCCTCGCAGAAGGCTTTGGCGGTGCCGCCCGGATTGGCCTTCGCGGCGGTCAGCGACCGCTTGATGGCGCGCGCGGCGACAGTTTCCAATCGAGGCTGGTATTTCGACTTCCTGCAGCTCGACAAATACCGCCTGCGCAGCACCACGCCAGCCACTCCGGCTATTTCTCTGCTACGGGCGCTTAGCGTACAACTGGATCGAATCTTCGCCGAGGGGCTGGATGCCCGCTACGCCCGCCACTCCTTCTGCGGGCAGATGAGCCGAGCCTGGGCTGTCGCTAACGGCTTTGGCCTGATGGCGGAAACCGGGTATGAGTCCGATACTGTGACGGCTGTCGAGAACAGCAGGGGCTTAGATATCGGCGGGCTCAACCGTTTCCTGGGCGAGCGGGACATGCAGATCGCCGACGGGTACGGTCCTTACAAGGGCAAAGCCTTCCGCATTGGCCATATGGGCGAGGTGTGGCCTTCCGACCTGGAGCGCCTGTTCGCCGCGATTGAAGATTTCGCGGCCGCGGAGCAGGGATAAACTTGCAGTATGCTCACGTCGCGGTAGATGGTGGTCAATCTGAACTATAGGCAGGGAAGGAGCCGTCAAGCATCAGATTGATATTTCTTTAGAAGGGGTCTGGTATCGGGCTGGGGACTGGTAAGATTTCGCCCTCTTGATTTGCCAAGACGGCAAGCGAAACTGAGATCTGCAGGTCACCAGGATAGATCGTAGCATGGGCTGGATTTCGTCGGAAAGGTGTGAAGATAACAGGATAGTATCTGTTGGTAGCCTCCTGCAATTGCTGGGTGATCCGGTCAACTTTCAGCTTTAGATAGTTTCCCTTTTCGCATACTATGAGTCCCCCTCTGTACTTACACACCTCCCAAATGACTTCCTTATCTCGGGAATGGAAGAAATTCATGACACTTAAGGAGATATTCGCTTTCTTGTCCCTTCCTTTTTCAAACGCACGGGCTACGACATGGGGTTTTCCTTGCACCTTTCTAATCGTCCCATTGAAGCAGTACCGGGCCACATCATAACAACCTGGTAACTCATCCCCGTGTCCAAGGTTACTCCAAGTCATATGGAATCATCCTGCTGATGAACATCCGAATCATGCAGTTCATTTTGCTGTGTGACAACACTCCACTAATGTTGATCCTCTCCGCTCTCTTCTTCTGTCCATATGGTCCTGACAGCAGAGCAAACTCTATAGCATCGCCCGATATGAATTTAATAGCCATAGCTCCTTCGCCATCGCCCCAGAATGTAGAATCGTCTGGATCATCTTCAATGTTTTCGGAAGATAAGCACCATTCGATATCTATGTGACCGTCAGAGTCGGCTCTCAATCCAGAATAATTGATGTCAGAATGTACAAGAAGAAATTTTGCCGCAGCCTGTAACGATTCATAGTCGATATTAGGATTCTCCTCATTCTCGATATGATCTCCACGTTCTCCTAAGTATCGGCGAAATTCGTTAATATGCTCCCCATAATTGTATTCTGCCAAAAGGTCCAGGATTTCATCCTGAGTTTTTAGAGATAAGACTCGTTCATTTACCTGCTCGACTTTGTCCTTAACAATTTCAGCCGGGTAATCGGACAAGTTAAGTCCGTCGAATGACATTCGATGACCAGAATCAAACGCCTTCCTCTCGAAAGAAAAGTGCCTTAAGAATTTTGAAAGGAGGTTCTGTAGGTTTCTTTCGGCTTTAGTTCCCCATGAGTATTTTGGCAACAAGCATTCAAAATCAATTCCCTCTACCTGCCTATCCTTGTACTGTATCTGGACATTGTCCGTAGTGTAAAGAAATTTAGAAGCCCATTCTAGTGCCTTGGAATCAAGATGTGTGTCATGCCAGTCATGTTCCACAAGATCCAATGAGGTTAGCGTGACACCTGTGTTGTCCCGATCGATTTCAATTTGAGTCATATACTTACAGGCTTGGAAGGCACCTGATCCGGAGAACACTCGAAACGCCTTAGTTTCTGCCTGTCCGCAAATGCCATAGTTTCTAGTCATCTTGTTCAATCCCCATAAGAGACTTCAAGTGAAAGAGCACAATCTCTTCATACCCTTGCCAATTGGACATTTCTCTAATTAGCTCGTCCTTCTGGGAGAGACTATCATGCGAAACTACACAGTCAATACGAACGGCTTCCGGTGTTGTTTCTTCTCTTGCTATTGCCTGGGTAGCGGTAAAGATTAGGCCTAGTTCAACACCATCCACGACGAATCCTATCTGGGGCCTTGCTTGAAAACTCTGCCAATCCAGTGATATGATTCCAGAGCGGAAGAAATGCTTTTGAATCCAGTTTGCTGAGTCCTCATGACAAAGGGCCACTACAGTCCAATTCATGCCAAAGCCGTTGTATTTAATAGGTTCCATTGAAGCCAAATATTTGACTGCTATATCGTAAGTCTCATAGTTCTTATCAAATTGTGATTCTCGAGTATGAGAGATTTGTAACACTTCTCTGTTCACTGCTAATTGCACACCGTTCTCGTAGTCAATCCTAGAGTGTGGAGGTGAGATCAATGAATCCTGTGGCTCCCAATCACTAGGAATAACTCCCCTGGACACTAAGAATCGGTGATGGATGTTCGAATAGTCATGCTTTTGCGTTTCGTCTGATAGAATTACGGCCGCAACCTCGTGCAAATAGAAATCAGATGACTTCATCACTTAAACCCTTTAACTCAACCCGACTGGAAGCAAACCATATCACTTATACGCTATTGGCGGAAATATACTCCTGCTTCAAGCCATTGTCAAATACGTATCCCTTACTACAATGTCAAATTGAGGGAAGAATCGGACCTCTAACTCTAACAGGTTGACATGCTCTATCTAGTTGCCACACCAATCGGAAATCTCGGTGATATTACTCTACGCGCCCTGGAGACTCTGCGCTCGGTCGATCTGATAGCGGCGGAGGACACGCGCAAGACAGGACGGTTGCTCAAGCATCACGGCATCGACACTCCTCAGTTTTCCTACCACGAGCACAATGAACGGCAGGCTGTGGAGCGCATCATAGGTGCGCTGCGGAGCGGGCGGTCTGTCGCAGTAGTGACGAATGCGGGCACTCCAGGCATCTCCGACCCCGGCTTTTCCGTGGTGCGGGGAGCGCTGGAGGAGGGGCTTCCTTTCTCTGCGATTCCGGGACCGACCGGTTTGATCACTGCGCTGATTCTCTCCGGGCTGCCCCTGCACAGTTTTACTTTTCGCGGATTCGCACCTCGCAAATCCGCCGCGCGGCGTCGTTTCCTTGAATTGGACGCAGCCTCGCCCCACACGCTCGTCTTTTACGAGAGCCCACACCGGCTGGCAGCTTTCCTGACCGATGCACTGGCCGTTTACGGAGACCGGCCGGCAGCCCTGGCCAACGATCTGACAAAGCTGTACGAACGAGTGCAACGGGGAACTGTTTCTGCTTTGCTGGAGGAGGTAGCAGGTAAGAAACTGCAAGGAGAGTTTATGGTTGTAATCGGCGGTCGCCGTTGAGCTGTAGCCTCCCTGAAGCCCATGAACTTCAGGGGATCAATCTTCTCCACTCTCAAATGCCCTCTAACTTCCCTGTTGGTGTTCTCAACCATCTGGCGAGATAACTCGCCCCAGAACTGCATTCCGGCGTAACAGTCGTAAGCCTTTTGGGCTGGTCCGCTGTTCTCCTGAATGAAGAGTGTAACCTAACAAGAAGCCACGCGTGCCTGTCTTAGCCTGCGTACACTGAGGAATGTCCCGCTTGGACTTGACGAGTGGTCTTTGCAGTGTGTTGACTCTCAAGATTCATCGGCACGAGGTATGGTGTACTTGTCAGGTAACTTCCACGTTTCCTGGCTTAGGCTGCTCATGCGTCCGCGGCGAGTGCGGCCCGACGCCGCCTACGTTGCCACACCGGCGCGGCAGTGACCAATGCTGCGCCGAACAGTATACCGATACCGCCCAGCAGTTGCTGAACAGTGGGGAAGACGTCGAACAGGAACTGAGACCAAACGACTGTTGCCACCGGGCTGACTGCCAGGGCCACCGCGAAGACGCTCATGTCGAGTTGGCGCAGTGCCCAGTAGTACAGGAACCGGCTGATGACGACATCGACGGTGGCGACCAGCAGTAAGATAGGCAGTGCGTTGCTGGGTGGCAGGGCCATATCGCCGCGGGCTATGTTGAAGAGAGCAAGGAACGCCGCGGTCAACAGGAGGCGGTAGAAAAGGAAGTTGAGCAAATCGACTTCACCCATGTTGCGCTTGGTGAGAGCGGCGTGCAACGCATAGATAAAGGTGGAGAGGAGTATCATCAGCGCGCCGAGTCCCAGGTAGTCCCCCGGCTGGAATGAAATTGCGGCCAGTCCGACCACGGCGATCGCAGAACCAACTCCTTGCCACAGGCTGAAGCGTTCCCCCAGCCACAGGAGGCCAAAGCCCAGGCTGAAGAGTACGGTCATCTTGCCCACCAAGGCGGCGACGCCCGGGTCGATATAGGCCATTGCCGCGTAGTTGAGGTTGGTGCTGACCGCAACGCACAGTCCGATTGCCAGGAACGTCGGCCACATTCGACGCAGGGGCGCCAAACGCAACCTTCGCCTAAAAAGGCCGAGTAGGCCAACTTCCAGCGCGGCGAATGCAATCACATAGAAGGCGCCCAGCCCCGGCTCGATGTATGGAAAGACGAGGCGGGCAAAGACATAGTGCAGGCTGTCGATCATCAACAGGCTGACCAGTAGGGTTATTCCACGTGCGCTGCCAACCTGTCCCCCGCCGCCGCCTGACCAGATCATGGCTACGCGACTTCTGCGCGGCAATTCCGTCATCGCATCTACCTCTGCATGGGGAGCGAGAAATGAGGAGGGAGACCATCTCGTGCCCAGGCTGCCACTGTGCCGGCGACACGCATCCTTGTCCCGCTCTGTTCATCATATCCGGCCTTGGCGAATGGCGCCAGAAGGGTAAGGGGCTGCTGTGCTAAAATACAGATGGGCTTGTGAATCATGCGTATTGGGAAGTTGCCGAAAGCCACTCCGATGGTACGCAAAATTCTCCACTTCGATCTCGACGCCTTCTACTGTGCGGTCGAAGAGCAGCGACATGCAGGGTTGAAGGGGACACCCTTTGCAGTGGGCGGCCGGCCAGAGAGCCGGGGCGTTGTCGCCTCCTGTTCGTACGCGGCACGGCGTTTCGGCGTCCGTTCAGCGATGGGCATGGCGCAGGCGGTGCGCTTGTGCCCGCAGCTACGCATTTTGCCGCCGGACATGAGGGCGTACGGTCAGGTCTCCATGCGGGTGATGGAGATTCTGCACAGTGTGACACCGCTGGTGGAGCAGATCTCGATCGACGAAGCGTTCCTTGACGTAACAGAGCGGCGCGAATATGCCACTGCACTGGCACGGAAGCTGCAGTCGCAGGTCGAGGAAACTCTGGGGCTGCCCTCCTCTTTGGGGGTGGCAACGAATAAGCTGGTCGCCAAGATCGCCACTGACGTCGGCAAAGCCGCGGTTCAGACCGATGGCTATCCCAGGGCGATTCAGGTTGTCCCGCCGGGCCGGGAGGCCGAGTTCCTGGCGCCGTTGCCGGTGGACGCGTTGTGGGGGGTTGGGCCGCGCACACGGGAGCGGCTGGCTGAGATAGGCATTCACAAGGTCGGCGATGTTTTGGCGGCGGCGCCGGAAGAACTGGCGCGACAGTTCGGCAAACTGGGGCATGATCTCCGAACGCAAGCGCAGGGAATCGACCAGCGGCCGGTTGTAACCGAGCGGGAGGCCAAATCTATAAGCCAGGAGACGACCTTCGCGCAGGACGTCGAGGATACGGAGACGTTGCGGCGGGCGTTACGGCAGCAGGCCGCCGAGGTGGGGGCTCGTTTGCGACGCAACGGCTTTTCGGCACGCACGGTCACAGTGAAGCTGCGCTGGGCCGATTTCACGACACGCACTCGCCAGACCACTGTAGCGCAGCCGCTGGACGACGAAGACGAAATCGCCCGCATCGCCCTGGACTTGCTGACGGCCCTGCGGCCTGGAGGTACGGCGGTGCGGCTGATAGGCGTAGGTTGCAGCGGACTGGTGGCGGCGGTCCGGCAGATGAGCATTTTTGACTTGCCGGCGGACGCGGAGGCGCAGGCGAAGGAGGAACAGTTAAACGAGGCAGTGCAGATGCTGCGAAAGCGGTTCGGCGCAGATGCTATCAGGCGGGGGAGCGAACTGTGAAACCGGTTCGGACCGGCTACCAGGGAAAAGAAGCGCGAAGTCCAATGTAGTTTCGTTAATAGTACAAGGGCTTTTGACACGGCTCTTGGCCTAAGTTAAATCGTATTTTGAGCAAGTTTTTTGGTCCCATACCTGAGCGGCTGCATGTGACGGAGATGAACCCAATGCGATACGAAGTCCCGATTTCAGAAGAGTTGATAGACGAACTGTTCCCTTTTTGGGCGTCTATTTTTGGCGAAGTATTGCCAGACATTGAGCGCTCGGTTTTCTTGGGTTCGGAAGAGGCATACAGTCAGGGAACGCTCTACTTGAGAAGAGAGGGTGAGCAACTTGCCGGCACATGTTTTACGATGCACTCGAAGTCGGTGCCGGCTCTTGCGGGATTTGGCGAGGTGGCAACGGACCCGCAGTTTCGGGGGCGGGGCATTGCGACAGAATTGTGCGGTCAAGCGGTGGAGGATTTTCGTGCTGCGGGAGGTGAGGCCTTTTTCCTGGGGACGGTCAATCCCGCGGCGGCACGGGTCTATCACCGACTTGGGTGGCGAAAGCTGGCCGGAGCAGAAGTTATGGCCAATGTCCTAAGTGGGGAATCGCCCGAGGCCTTCCTGGTAGAGTATTTCCAAAAGGGTGCTACGACGGTTGTGGAGGCGTCTCCTGCGGATCGAGTGCCGATAATTCCGTTGCTTCATTGTCCACATGATTGGCAGGTGCTGGACGCGAATACAAGGATGTTTTCCACGCGCTATGCCACACAGAAGTCGTGTATGGGTCTGTATGTGCGCTATGAGAGAATCAGGATGGGCGGTGGAGGTGCTTGGTTCGTCGCCAAGACAGTTGAAGGAAAAGTCGTTGGACTGTCGACGGCGCGCAGGGATGACACAGGTATCTATCAGATTGATGCGTTCGCACATGCGCTCTTTTCGGATTCCTGGGAAGAACTGGTGCAGGCCGCGATTGACAAGTCCCATGAACAGGACATGCGCGGATGCTTTGCCGTAGTTTCGGTTGAGGATGAGGAAAAGCAGTCCTGGTTCGAGTCGCTGGGTTTTCACAGGGCCGGATCGGGAGAAGAGTTCGATCTCGATGGAAGGCTCGTGGCTTCGGTCAGGATGGAGCTAGTTGGGGCTTAGCCATAGGAAAACCTGAGTAGCCATGGCGCGGCGTTACTCCAGAGCCTTGTTTCGCCATCTGAGTGGGAGGCAGTTCCTTCTTCTTGCGGGAATGGGGAGCGCGTTCAGTAGCCCGATAGGATTGCATTCAGGCCAGCGACCGTTCGCAGATTGACCTCTACCCCATCATGGCGTCCTCGCCGCGCCATTCACCGTCGATGCCAACATAGCCCTTGACTAGAGGCTGCAGGTGCTCCGGAAATTCCTTCAGGAAGGCCTCGGCATTCTCTGACAGAGACCATGGAGCCTCGACCGGGTATCCGCGCGGGCGCAGGCCGATGCCACAGGAGAGGCGGACGCGGTCGATACGGTTGGGGAAGGCCGAGTGATAGGTGCGGGAGGCGAAAACGATTTCATCGCCCGGCTCGGTGAAGAGGGGCACCAGCCCGGGCACGTCGAAGCCCACGTGACTACTGGGTTCGGTCCCGATCCGATGGAAAGAGCGCTGGTCGGGGGTTAGCTGGAATCCTTCGGGCCCTTCCCAATCTTCGACGTGGGAATCTTCGATTACGGCCAGCCCACCATGCTTGGGATGGGAACCGGTTATATAGAACCAGAGGCCGGAGGGCCAGGGTCCGCGGTTCAGTATGTCGCCTGAGAAAGTGGGAGGGCCGTCGGAGAAGCCGCAAAAGTCGGTGTGCCAGTTTAGCGGGGAAGAGCCTGGATTGCGCAGAATCGCGGCGGTGCGGTTGATGGTCAACTCTTCAGACTGGCAGAAGACGCGCTGGGCCCGCATAAACGGTTCGTGGTCGAACAGCTTCCACATGGCAGGAGAGTGTTCGATAAAGGAGGTATGGGTGTAACTGTTGCCCTCGCCCAGTGTGCCGTCCGGGTCGAGGAGCTGCTTTACCGACTGCTGAAGTTCATTCACCAGTTCATCTGAGAGTACGTTCTTGACTATTGCGAAGCCGTGCGCTTCCACACAGTCCTGCGCGGCGTCCAACTCCTCGAGACTGAATTCATATCGGTAGCCCAACTCGGGCTTCTGAATGTGGCTGTAGTCCATGCATAGCTCCTTGCGTAGTTAACTTTTGAACGAACCGATCGTGATCCACAGGATCCGCTGTACACGCAGCGTCCCAGCAACAGGCCCGTTCGACTGACCGGCGTCGAGGGCAGCAGGTTGGTCCCGATCGCGCGCCAGACAGGCATCTTCGACCTGCTTGGGAACTCAGAGGCGCGGCATTAGATCGCGCAATTCAATGAGGCAGTGCAGGTGCTGTGAAGGTGTTTGGGCGAGGATGCGATACGGCCTGCTTGATCTAGCCCATCATAGCGTCATCGCCACTCCAGTCATTGTCGATCCCCACGTAATTCTCGACCAACGGCTGCCAGCGCTGGGGCAAGGCCTTTATGAAGGCTTGCGCGTCCTCGGAGAGCGGCCATGGCGCGTCTATCCTGTACTCGCGCGCGCGGAAGATGATGGCACAAGAGAGCCGAACGCGGTCAATGCGGTTGGAGAAGGCGGCGTGGTATGTACGGGAAGCGAAAACGATCTGATCGCCCGGATCGGTAAAGATGGGCACAACGCCTGGCACGTCAAAGCCGACATGCCGGTGCGGTTCGCTCCCCTGCGGGTGAAAAGAGCGCCGATCCGGAGTAAGCTGGAATCCTTCGGGAGCAGTCCAGCCCTCGAGATGGGAATCTTCGATGACTGCCAGCCCACCGTGATTGGGATGGGAGCCGGTGATGTAGAACCAGAGGCCGGAGGGCCAGGGGCCGCGGTTCAATACGTCTCCTGAGAATTGGCGAGGGCCGTTGGAGAAGCCGCAAAAGTCGGTATGCCAAGCGAGCGGCGCTGAGCCGGGGTTGCGCAGAATCGCGGCAGTGCGGTTGATGGTCAACTCCTCGGCCTGGCAGAAGACCTGTTGCGCCGGCATGAACGGCTCAAGGTCGAACAACCTCCACATGGCAGGTGAATGTTCGATGAAGGAGGGATGGGTGAAGCTGTTGCCCTCGCCCAGTGAGCCGTCCGGGTCGAGAACCTGCTTGACTGATTGCTGGAGTTCCTCTACCAGCTCATCGGGAAGTACCTTCTTGACTATGGCGAAGCCATGCGCTTCAACGCAGTTCTGGGCGGCGTCCAACTCGTCGAGAGTGAATTCATAGCGATAGCCCAAATCGGGCTTTTTGATGTGACTGTAGTCCATTCAGTGCTCCGGCATTTCCAGGACTGTCCTGCATTGGCCCGATGACCACGCCCTGTAAAACCCAGCCGCCGACCAAAAAAGGCGATCTTGGATTGCGAGGAAGCAGCTTCAGCTCGAGAGTAGCTGCTGAACGTTCAGCACTACCCCATCATGGCGTCGGCTTGCGGTTCCGCATCGTCGGGCCGCCAGTCGTTTTCGATGCCGGTATATTCCTCCACATAGTGCTGAAAACGCTGGGGAAATGCCTCTTTGAACGCCTTCGCCGTTTCGGGGAGCGGCCACGGCGCGTCGATCTTGTACGCCTTCGGGCGGAAGCCGACGCCGCAGGAGAGCCGGACGCGGTCGATGCGGTTGGGGAAGGCGGCGTGGTATGTGCGCGTGGCGAAGACGAGCTGGTCAACCGGCTCGCCGAAGAGCGGTACCATGCCGGGCACGTCGAAGCCGACGTAGCTGTGCGGCTCGGTTCCTTCTGGGTGGAATGAGCGCTTGTCCGGGGTCAGCTGGAATCCCTCGGGCCCTTGCCAGTCTTCCCCGTGGGAATCCTCGATGACGGCCAGGCCGCCGTGCTTGGGGAAGGAGCCTGTGATGTATAACCAGAGGCCGGATGGCAGGAGGAACTTGTTGAGGATGTCACCGGCGTTTTGCGGGGGGCCGTCTGAGAATCCATGCCAGTCTGTGTGCCATCCGAGCGGATCGGAGCCGGGATTGCGGATAATCGCGGCGGAGCGGTGAATGGTCAACCCGCCATTGCCGCCATAGAAGCGCATCACGCGCATGAACGGCTCATGGTCGAGCAGTTTCCAAGAGGCCGGGGAATGCTCGACGAAGGCGGTGTGCGTAAAGCTGTTGCCCTTGCCCAGCGTGCCGTCCGGATCGAGAACCTCGACCACAGATTCCTGAAGCTCCTTCACCAGCTCTTCGGTCAAGACGTTCTTTATGATGGCAAAGCCGTGCGCTTCTACACATTCATTCATGGCATCCAATTCATCGATGCTGAACTCATAGCGATAGTCAAATTCAGGCTTTTTAATATGACTGTAGTCCATGGAAAACTCCTTGCGAATACCCTGGTGGACTTATCCCTTCAAGGACCCGATTGTGATTCCTTGAATCATCTGGCGTTGCATAAGCAAAAAAGCGACGATCGGCAACACGGACATCAGAATGGCGGCAGACATACCTATTCCATAGGCAGGGCCAGTGCCTTTCAGCTGGAACATAATTATGGAAACGCCCACAGGCATCGTGTAAATCTGGGGCCTGTTCAGTACCAACAGCGGCCAAAGGAAATCGTTCCAGTGGTAGGTGAAGGTAAAGATGGCCAGTGTTGCAAGAACAGGTCTGGACAGCGGGAGCGTGATCATCCACCAGAGCTGCAATTCATGGGCGCCGTCGATGCGCGCGGCCTGGAACAGCTCGTCTGGCAGGGTTACTGCGAACTGGCGGAAAAGGAAGAGGGCGAACGGAGATGCCAGCCCCGGCAGGATCAAGGCCCAGTAGGTGTCGTGCATGCCAAGTTTCAAGGTCAGGACGTAGGAGGCAATAATTGTCGACCAAGCCGGGACAAGCATAGTGCTGATAATGAGCCAGAACAGCTTGTCGCGACCGGGGAAGCTGCGACTGCACTCTCTCCTCCATCGGAGGCGGGAGCTGCGGGAACTGCGCAGGCGGCCAAGGCGACAGCACCTCCGGTCATAGCCGCGGCTTTCAAGAAATCACGTCGCGAAAGAGTACTTCTCACGGTTGGGCCTCTTTTGATGATAGACGTTTACCGATAATTAAGAAGGGAACGAGATACATTATATGGCTAAAAGGAACTGTGTCAAGTGACAAGAAATGCAGGGCAAACGCATCTAAATTCGGACGCCAAAATAGCCCACGAAGGGCGCCCAAAAGGGGCGCCCCTACCCGATTCAGGCAGCCTCACGAGATTTTGTCCCATTTCGATACAATTGCCCTGGGTTAGGGCGGATTAGGTCGGGTTTCGACGTGTTTCGACGGGGTGTTTCTTTTTTTGGGACTTATATGCTTGACTTCGCAGATGTTTCCTCGCCGTCTTTGATGGACTATGGGCAATTCACAGACTTACAGCGGACCTCCTTCACCTTCAGATTTTCTTTGAGCGAGAGTAACGGATTCTCAGGGCCAGAGCAATCGCCTCTAAATTCGGACGCCATAGTAGCCCACGGAGGGCGCCCACAAGGGGTGCCCCTACCCGGTGCAGGCAGCATCACGAAGTCTTGTCCCAATTCGATGCATTTGCCCTGGGTTAGGGCGGATTATGTCGGTCTATGTCGCGTCAGGTCGCGTCAGGTCGCGGTGATTCTTTTTTTTTGGACTTATATGCTTGACTTCGCAAACGGTTCCTCGCCGTCTTTGATCAATTATGGGCAGTTGAATTATGGGCCATTCACTGACTTTCAGCGGTCCTACTTCGCGTTCAGATTTTCTTTGAGCGAGAGTCATGGCTTCTCAGGGCCAGAGCAATCGCATCTAAATTCGGACGCCATAGTTGCCCATGAAGTGCGCCCCTTGTGGGCGCCCCTTGTGGGCGCCCCTACCCGATTCAGGCAGCATCACGAGGTCTTGTCCCAATTCGATGCATTTGCCCTGGGTTAGGGCGGATTATGTCGGTCTATGTCGCGTCAGGTCGCGTTAGGTCGCGGTGATTCTTTTTTTTTGGACTTATATGCTTGACTTCGCAAACGGTTCCTCGCCGTCTTTGATCAATTATGGGCAGTTGAATTATGGGCCATTCACTGACTTTCAGCGGTCCTACTTCGCGTTCAGATTTTCTTTGAGCGAGAGTCATGGCTTCTCAGGGCCAGAGCAATCGCATCTAAATTCGGACGCCATAGTTGCCCATGAAGTGCGCCCACAAGGGGCGCCCCTACCCGATTGAGGCAGCATCACGAGGTCTTGTCCCAATTCGAGGCAATTGCCCTGGGTTAGGGCGGTCTATGTCTCGTTTGGTCTCGTTTGGTCTCGTTTGGTCGGGGGGTTTTCTTTTTTTGGGGCTAGAGTGATTGATATCGCAGACGTTTCCTCATTCTTCTGTTTCAGCCCCGTTGTCCGCTCCACAGATGACAGCACATACTGTTATCACTAGTATATCACGCAGTTGACGAGTTTTTTTGCTCGATTCGGGGATCTTTCCATTCCGTGAAGTGCTCAACCAGTGGAGATGTGCTCAGGTCCGTCTTGAGTTCCCTCACTTTTCCAGGTGATGAACTCACTATCGTATCGGCTTCTCCACTATTGGGCATATGACTATATTTTGACCAATTTAGATGCAATTGTCCTGACATAAAATGGTCTTTTTCGGTATCACAATCTGCATGGATCCCTTCTATTCGCGAAGCACAGACTATGTAACTTGACTCAATTTCAGATGACAGTCGAGAAGCGCGTGAAAGGTCGAGTGCCAAAGTGGGTTACATGAGAAAGTCGCCGGGGCGCGCGTGGGCGGCCAGAAGCTTGACCACTTCGGAGTCACTCACCTGGCGGAAATCATCATACCAGGCGCCCACGCCCCAGAACGGGGAAGGCGACAGCAGAGCGACGGCCTGGCTGACCAGATGGGAGGGCGCGACTGCGGAGGCGCCGGCAACTGTGGTTCTGTGCGAACGCAACTCGGCGATAGTCCGCGACGGGGCGACAGGGACGGCGGGGACGATTTCAAGCGGCTCCCGGTAGGCCAATGCCTGGATTGCGGCGCGCATGGAAGCGCCCGTGGCCAAGCCATCGTCAATCAAGAAGACGGTGCGATCTCTGATGGGAGCAGGCGGGCGCTCGCCGCGGAAGTGGCGGGCGCGGCGGGACAGTTCACGCTGCTGCTGACGGGTGATCTTTCGGACTCGATCCTCGCTCAGTTCCTGTTGTCTGACAACTTGCTGGTTGATGACCTGGACGCCGCCTTCGGCGATGGCGCCGAAGGCCAGTTCGCTCTGGCCGGGCACGCCTAGTTTGCGCACGAGTAGTACGTCGAGTGGAGCCTTAAGCGCGCGGGCGACTTCGCTGGCGACGGGCATGCCACCCCGCAGGAGGCCGAGAACGAGGGGGTTTACAGCCTCTAACTCACGAAGCATGGCCCCGAGCAGTGCGCCAGCTTGGCGGCGGTTTCGGAAACGTTGCGGTATTGCGCTTGTCAAGCAACAACCTCTACAGTCGATGTTTTTGACAGAGAGGAGGAAAGAGAAGGAACTAGCGAGGGGAAGGGGAAGATTCGAGAGGAAAGTGGAGCGACAAATTCACTCCTCTTTCCTCACTCTTAGCTCCTCAGCTATTGCTCTCGATCGGGATCGAGCAGCCAGGCGACCAGGGCCCGGAGCTCGTCTTCGCTCAGTTTTTCGGCGTAAGTTTGGGGCATTTGACCAACATCCTCGTAGGTCGGAACGGCGAAAGCGCGGGGGTCGACGATGCTCTGGTAGACGTACTCCTCGGCGGTCAAGTCATCGACGCGGCTGGCGGCACGTTCGTAGAGGTCGGCCATATTGGGGCCGTTCTGGCCAGGATCATTCGCTTGCGTCAGATTGAGATTGTGGCAACCGAGACAGGCTTCGTTCTGCCATAGTTCCTGGGGGGAACGGGTGTTGCGCGCCTTGTACTCTTCGATGGCAATGGCCTGTTCTTCCTCGCTCATCAAGATGAAGGCGGTATTCTGGAATTCAGTCGACTGTAAGACATCTTCAAAGGGTCTGAAGGGGTCTTCTTCAGGCGTCTGGGCGAGGGCGGATTCCTTCCAGTTCATGACGTAGGCTGCTACGTCTTCGACCTGATCGCCGCGCATGGGGCCACCGAAGTTTCCGCCCCAGGTGGGCATGACTTCCGCCCACTGGCTATCGGTCTTGCTGGGGCGACCGGCCGCAACGGTCAGCAATACGTAGTCTTCGAGTGACCCGACCCAGCCTACATCTTTCAAGCGGCCTGTTGAGGTGAAGAAGTAGTAGCTATTTAACGCCGGCCCCAGGCCTATCAGACCCTGTCCACTTGGGCCGTGGCATCTCGAGCAGTTGTTGGCGAAGAGAATGGCGCCGTTTTCGATGGAGCGGCCTTGCCAGTTAACGGTCTGCGCTTCCATGCGCGGGTTTTCGCTCACCAAGACCATCAACAGCACAATGATGCCAACCAAGGAGGACAAAATGCCCCATACTATTTTGGCAATCGGAGACCTGGTATAGAAACGATGCATAGTCGCTAGATTACTCCCCTACAAGAGCGCCGGACAGACTCTTCCACCCGTCTGAAACATAACCCATGACCAGGTTCTTCCAGCCGTACTGTTCCCAATATATAGAGTCCTCATGCAGCCAGAAGGTCTTTTCATAATTGGCTTCCTTTCCCTGCGCGTCGAACCAGTGGACCTCCCAGTTCAACTTCTTGAGGTCGGCCTGATCCTGGGTTATCGTCAATATGCCGATGGGCGCGTTGAAGTCGGGGTCTGCACGCCGGTAGAAATCGACAACATTATCAAACTCGTGCAGGAGTTCGGTAAATTCGTGGTCATGCACGTCGTACTCTTCATCGGTGCGCCAGACGCCGAGCGGCAGATGTTTATAACCGATCTCACGCGAAAGGCCGGAGCCTTCTTCGGGCATCAGGTCCTGGACGATCTCGACTGCAGGGGAGCCCTGCACGGCGTATTCGGGCGTGCCCATCCAGCTCAAGATGATCATGACTGCGCCGGCGACGATACCGGCGACGATGGCAACTTTGCGATCTTTTCCGCGACGGCTGGGGTTATAGTCGAGGTATGGAATTGCCATCAGCAGCACAAGGAGCACGCCCGGCATCAGCACACCGGCGATGAACTTGTCGGCGATTTTGAGCATTCCCTGCAGCCAGTAGAAATACCAGGGGGCGACGGTATGGAGCGGCGTCGATTGCGGGTTGGCGATGTGTTCCAAGGGGGCCTGGAAGAAGAAGACCGTAAGCAGGATGAGCAGCGTTGTGATGACGGTCATGAAACTGGTTTCGTCGACCAGCACGTCGGGCAGGTAGTAGACCCGCTTGTCGGCGGGGACGCGGTTGGCGGTATCCTCTCCCACTTCCTCCTCATCGGCGGGCAAGCTGATGCCGAAATGAACGACCTTGTAGTAGTGGACGAAGAAAAAGAGAATCAGCAAAATCGGTAAAAAGAGCACGTGCAGCAAGTAGAAGCGCAGCAGGCCGTTAGCGCCGATATCGGGAGCGCCGCGGGCGAGCAAGTTTAACGTTTCGCCGACGACGGCCGGGGGCACGGCCTCCGCCATCGAGGTGCCGATGGTGACAGCCCATAAGGCCAGCTGGTCCCAAGGCAGCAGATAGCCGGAAAAGCTCAGGAAAAGGGTCATTACCAGCAGCAGCACACCGGTAAACCAGGTAAATTGGCGCGGCGGCTTATAGCTGCCGGTTAGGTAGGCGCGCACCATGTGCAGCGTGACGATTGCCACCATCGCCTCGGCGCCGAGCCGGTGCATGTCGCGCAGGAACTGGCCGAAGGGGATATTGGTCAGCAGCAGGATCATGTCGGTGTAGGCCCGTTCCGGCGAAGGAGCGTACCAGATCATCAGCAGGATGCCGGTGATGGTTTCGACAATGAATAGGTATGTCGAAAGTAAACCCAGCCGGAACGTGTGGGTGAAACGGGTCACGCTCTCGTGATAGTAGGTGGGTTTTATGTGGAGCAGGAAGCCTTCGCTGTGGGGCTTGAGGCGCGGGTTGGGGCGGCCCGGGGGTTCGCCCTGCAACATGCGGCGAAACTCACCGGCATCGATCCCGGCGGTGAGGCGGGTGAACACGTCATCCGCCGCGGCCGCGGCCGCGCCCAGAACTCCTTTTTCGCGAATATCTTGTTGGAGGCCCATCTGGATCTATCGTCTCCTGGTAAGAGAAAGACCAATCTAAGACACTGAGTTAGTTTCCAAACGGCAGTTATCGCCGCCAATTGCTGCTAATACTGGTACTGGCGCGTGCAATGGCGGGCTGGATCGCTATCTATCTAGTCTCTCGCTGTCAGAATACAAGCTTGAGCATTCTCATCGTATCAGGTGGATCTTCCGCGGAGCAACTCGCCGGTATCAACAAACACTTCTGCGGCCTGTCCGGTCAGAGCCGGCGCCACGACCTCATCGCCTGAAACTTCAGTTCTCGCCACGACCGATTTTCCCATTTCGATCGCTACAACGAATTGGTCGAGATAGCGGGGCGCCGGCCCGGTCAAATAATGTCCGTCGCGGTTGAACTTGGAACCGCACACTGGGCATTCAAAGCGGCCCCCCTTAGGATCCCATTTGAATCTGTGAGGTGTGCCTCGCCAAGGATGCGTGCATATTTCGAAGAAGGCTCGCGGTCCTTCTTCGTTATTGATTAGCCAGAATCTACCTTCGACATTTGCCTGCGGAGCACTTCCGACCGGCGGCAAGTCGACGGCTGTCCCAAGGTGAGACATGCCTCCGAATTCGTTCACAGGGCGGCGGGGGTAGAGAAACTGATATGCGGCCAATCCACTTCCCAAAGTCATCACCGCCAGCGTCCCGGCCCAACCGTAGGTGAGCATCTCCCTACGGCTGAAGCTTCCACGGCTGTTGCCCGTGCCTCTTGTAGCCGGTTCAAGGAGCGACGTCCGACTATCCGGCGCAATCCGTTCTGCGGCGATCAAAGCGTTTATAGCACTCCCAGGTCGCTCTCCCCGTATGCTTTGTTGGCCAATCATTTGGATTGGTTTCTCCTGCAAGAACTTGTGCAGCTCTGCAAGAACTATCTGTGCCAAAGTATTTGCACGTGACGTTGGCCTGCAACTAAGCGGTAGGGTCGTTGTCAGGTGACGTTGCGGCTGCTTTACCTTGAATCCGTTTCCCAGTGTCGACCACTATTTCCACATCGGGCGCGGGTAGGGATGGAGACGCAATCGAGTCCCCTGCGTCTTCCGTTACAGAAACAATATTCCCTTCCTGGACTATTTCAATTATGAATTGGTCCAAAGAGCGGGGCGCGGGGCCCCTTATGTAATGTCCCTCGCGGCTGAACTTGGAGCCGTGACAAGGGCACTCGAATCGGTTAGCGGAAGGCTCCCACTTGTACAAACAGCCGAGATGGGTACAGACCATGTACAGGGCGCGCGGGCCTTCGTCGGTATTGATAAGCCAGAACTTGCCGGTAGTATTGCCTTCCGGATCGATGCCGATCTGGGGCAGGATGTCCGGGTTGCCGAGTAGGAATTTGCCGCCGAACTCACCTTCGCGAAAGCGCGGATACATGAACTGGTAGGTCGCCAAGCCGCTTTCCAATGTCAGCAGACTCAAGGCGCCGGCATATGCGTATGACATAAACTCGCGCCGGTTGATGCCTTCCTGTCCGGCTTCGAAGGATTCAAGGACGGCGGCGCGGCCGACCGGGGCTACCCTTTCGGCGGCAGCTGCGGCGGCGCTGCCATTGCTTTGGACAGCAGAGGGGGCCTGGGCCGCAAGGGTGGCCGCAGCATCTTCAGCGGGGGTCTCCGCGGCAGCGCTTGTTTCGGACGGCGCGGCTTCGGCGACGGGCGCTGATGCCGGTTGCGTTTGTGGCACGGGCGCTTCTACGGCCGCGACCACGGCCGGTTCTGGCTGGGTCGCTGCCACTTCGGATGTAGGCGCCGGCTCTTGAGCTTCGCCCGTGCTACCGTCGCGCGGGGGCTGCATCACGCTGACGTCGACGCCGCTCCGTTCGGCAGCCATCTGCTGCGCGCGCTTAACCCTTTCGAGCCATGCCTGACTCACTTCCGCCATAATGTCTGGTCTCCTTGGAGATGAGGGAAACAGTTTCCCACTTCTCGCCCCTTCCTCATCCTGCCATCAGGCTTGAAAGTACAGGTCTCCAAGCCTAGCCGGGAATCGTTGCATCGTTCGATAGAGTCGGCTTGAGTATAGCAGGCGGCCATTACATTGTCAAAATTATCACAAACGATCTGACGACCCAATTGTACGCATTTACATCAGGCCTCAATCCGACCCTTCTGGCGGCAAAAGCGCTTTCGAAATCGCCCTAGTCAAAGTTCTAAGGCATGTCTTCGCGAAGATTGGCCTGAAATTCAGATGCGTTAAGGACTCGGAAGGCCTCTATCTGCAGATTGCGCAAGAAGTGTCGATTCGCCGAGATGAGGTACGGAATCTGCAGCCAGTCTACGAAGGCTCCGATAAATGCATCTGCTTTTTCGGGAATACCAAGCTCGAGGTATTTCGAAACTAATTCGCGTGGGACTGGTTCGTCAATGATAACGGCATTGCCGTGGACAGAAAACAGACGATAGAAATGTCTCAGGTGTCTCGTCGTGGTGAGATTGCGGTTTACCTCCGGCGCGACCAAGCGAGGAATAACCAGAGAAAGACCATGCCCCAATGCTCTGAGAATCCATGCAGCGTTGGGATCGGTATTTCGCACGGCAGGAATCAGAACACTGCTATCGATACAGATGCGCATACTCGGCCTCGAAGATCTCACGTCGGGCCGTGCGCAGTTGTTCTATGAACTCGTCCTGGTCTGACTCAGTTTCCCGATTATCGTCACCTTGTATCTGTTCACTCAATTCGTCCAGATCACGCAACCAGGCGCGTCGTTTGAAAGCGTCTTCGACAAGTGTCGCGATCAGTTCGGTTGGAGTGGTATCAGATTCGGCAGCCAGTTCCTGGAGTCTGGCGTACAGATCGGCAGGCAGATTGAACTTGACAGTCTTCTTACCCATCATCCCCTCCTTGCGAGACTTAGACTCCACTTTCAGAATTCTAACACACTCTTCCATGAATTCTTATGGCTTGCCGAAAGCAAGAAGTGTTTGCCAGTATTCCTTCAGGAGGCACAAGGTCTCGCTAAACTTTCAGGTGTGCCAGGCTGGCGGCGACCTGTTGCCGACGGGACTCGAGTTCCTCCAGTTTGTCCCGTTCCCGCTGCACCACCAGTTCCGGCGCCTTGCCGACGAATTTCTCGTTGCTCAGCAGACCTGTGGCGCGGCTGATCTGGCTTTCGATATTTGACAGTTCCTTCTGTAACCGATTCCGCTCGGCCACCAGATCGACCATGCCGGCCAGCGGCAGATAGGTATTGATACCGCCGGCGGAGAGTTGGACGGATGGGCCGGACGCGCTGCCATTGGCATTACTTTCGATGGCAACCTGCGCCGGGTCCAGCCGCGCCAGGCTCGTGAACAGATCCAGGTTTTCCTGCACGAGCGTGTGGTCAACGCCAGCGAAGACGGCGGCGATACGGCGGCCCGGCTCGACGTTGTATTCGGCGCGGGCATTGCGGATGGCGCGCACGATCTCCTGGATGCGGCCGAAGGCATCTTCTGCGGGCGCGTCGCGGCGCTCGGAAGAACGGGGCCAGCTTTGGGTCATCAGGGCTTCTGCGCGCTCGGCCACGCCGGGCAGGTGGCTCCAGATCGCTTCGGTGACATAAGGCATGAAGGGATGCAGCAGCCGCAAAGACTGTTCAAGCGTGTAGGCGAGCACCTGACGGGTAGCATTTGCGGCTTCGGGTTGGCCGCCGTAGAGCCGAGGTTTGGCGGCTTCGATGTACCAGTCACAGTATTCGCTCCACAGGAATTCGTAGAGCTGGCGGCCGGCTTCTCCCAGTTGCCAGTTTTCGATGAGTTGGGTCACGTGGGTCTGCACGGCATTCAGGCGGCTGAGAATCCAGCGGTCGGCAAGAGTTTGGGCGGCCAGAGGGGGCAAGGCATAGGTTATGTTGTGCCGCCCCTCTTCCTCGTCCAGCGCAATCCCGTCCGTCTCCATATTCATTAGCACAAACCGGGCCGCATTCCAGATCTTGTTGGCAAAATTGCGGTTGGCTTCGATGCGACTGACGCTGAGCTTCATGTCGTTTCCGGGCGTGCTGCCGGTGAGCAGTGTAAAGCGGAGGGCGTCGTTGCCGTAAGTGCCAATGAGATCGAGGGGGTCCAAGGCGTTGTTGAGACTCTTGCTCATTTTGCGCCCGTCTTCCGCACGGACCAGACCGTGCAGGTAGACGTAGCGGAAGGGCGCTTCGCCGGTAAAGTAGAGGCCCATCATAATCATGCGGGCGACCCAGAAGAAGAGGATGTCGTAGCCTGTCTCAAGCACGGTTGTCGGATAGTAGCGGGCCAGGTCCGAGGAGTGAGGGGAGAGGAGTGAGGAGCGGGAGCCATTGGAGCCAGGATTGTCTTTCCTCTCTTTGCCCTTTTCAGTCTCTTCGAACTGAGGCCAGCCCAAAGTGCTGAATGGCCAGAGGCCGCTGCTGAACCAGGTGTCGAGGACATCTTCGTCCTGTTCCAGTTCTGCGGTCTCGCCGTAGAATTCGATGGCTTGTTCGAGCGCTTCGCTTTCGCTGCGGGCTGCGAACTGATGTCCGTCCGGACCGTACCAGATAGGAATGCGATGGCCCCACCAGAGCTGTCGACTGATGCACCAGTCGCGAATGTTTTCCATCCAGTTGAAGTAGCTTCGCTCGAAGCGTTCGGGCACGATCTTGACGCGTTCGTCCCGTACTGCCGCGATGGCGGCCTCAGCCAAGGGCTTCGTCTTCACAAACCACTGGGTGCTCAATAGTGGCTCGACGATCGTGTGGCAGCGTTGGCAGTGGCCAACTTCATGGACGTGGGGCTTTTCGCCGATGACCAGGCCGGCCGCCTCCATGTCCTGCCACAGTTTCTCTCTGGCTGCGAACCGGTCCAGCCCGGCATAGGGGCCGGCGGCTGCGTTGAGAGATCCGTCCTCGTTGGTGATATTTATGTAGGGCAGGTTATGGCGCTGTGCGATCAAGTAGTCGTTGGGATCGTGACCGGGCGTCACTTTGAGCGCGCCGGTGCCGAACTGCGGATCAACGTGTTCGTCGGCGATGATGGGAATCTCGCGTTCCAGAATGGGCACGAGAGCTGTCTTGCCGATCAGATGGGCGTAGCGCTCGTCGTGGGGATTGACAGCGACGGCGGTGTCGCCCAGGATCGTCTCTGGTCGGGTTGTGCTGACCTCGACGTGGCTGGTCGTGGGTGCGGTACCGTTTGCCTCGCTCAGCGGATAGCGGAAGGTGTAGAGCTTGCCGTCGACCGGCTCATGTTCGACTTCCAGGTCGCTGATAGCGCTCTCACAACGGGGGCACCAGTTGACGAGGTAATTGCCGCGATAAATGAGCCCGTCGTTGTAGAGGCGGATGAAGGCCTCGAGGACGGCGTCGCTGAGACCGTCGTCAAGGGTGAAGCGTTCTCGGCCCCAGTCGCAGGAGATTCCCATACGGCGCTGCTGGCCGCTGATCTGGCCATGGTATTCGTCCTTCCAGTCCCATACCTCTTGTACGAAGCGTTCCCGTCCCAGGTCGTGACGGGTAGCACCGCCTTCGGCCAGTTTGCGTTCGACCACATTTTGGGTGGCGATTCCGGCATGATCGGTGCCCGGCACCCAAAGAGTCGGCCTGCCGGCCATGCGGTGATAGCGGATCAACATGTCTTGGACGGCGCTGGTGATGGCATGGCCCAGGTGGAGTACGCCAGTTACATTGGGCGGCGGCATGGAGATGACGAACGGAGGCGCGTCGGGGTCGGCAAGACCGCTTTCGATCTGCTGTTCAGGGCGAAAAAAGCCCATCGACTCCCACCATGTGTACAGCTTCTCTTCCCACTGCTGCGGTTCATAAATCTTGGGCATTTCCCCCTGCGGTTCAAGCGAAGTTGTGTTTGCCATAGTTCCTGTTCTCCTGTCCATGATTCGCCGTAGTCCATCACCTGCAGTTCTCGCCAAAGATATTGGAATCTTGAATATCGTGCCACTCGCCCGGTAGCTCATCCCGTAGAACATCCCTACCACGGGAACCGGCTGAAAGCTGGTCAAAAAAATAAGTCACTTCATCCAAAGGACGAAATGACTCCGCGGTACCACCTTGGTTAGCAGGCAGCCGTAGGTGAAGAAATCCAAAGAACTGCCAACTCTCTCTGCCGCGATAACGGGCGGACCCGGGGAGGGCTATGCTGTGCGCCTGTTCACTCTCCCGGCCTTCCCGGCGACATTCCCCCCGAGGGACTCCGGCGTAGATCCAAAGTGCCGTTGACCCCGTTGTGCGCTGCGATGCCGAACGCCCCTTTCAGCCGGGAGGGCGTCTCTCTGCCGTTCGCGCGCTTGGGTACTCCTCCGGTGCGCTGCCGTTCTCATTATTCGTCGGCAATTATAGGCGGAAGTAATTCCAAAGTCAATTTTCCTGGACCAGCGATCCCGCGCCGGCTACTGAGAAAGGGTGGATATTGGGGGGAAAGCCGCTGGGCATTCAGCCGACACAGCCCATACGCGGCGACCTTCGCATGTAAAGCAGCCCTTCAAGAGAGTAAAGGAGGAGTGCGGCCCAGATAAAGGAATAGCCGACCAGTTCAACTGTCGTGAACGGCTCTTTGTAGAGGAAGACGCCGAGGAGGAATTGGGTCGAAGGGGCGAGGTATTGCATAAGCCCCAGGCTGGAAAGTGGAATCAGGCGTGCGGCGGCGCCGAAACTCACAAGTGGGATGGCCGATACGACACCGGTGCCGATTAAGAGAAGGCCGATTCGGGGCCAGCTGCTGCCTGTCCAAGCGCCGCCGCCCTGTTGTCCGCTATAAAGAAGTATGACCAGAGCCGGCACCAACAGGAGCGTCATCTCCAGACAGAAGCCCTGCATTCCGCTCAGATCGATTTTCTTTCTCACGAGTCCGTAAAGACCGAAGGTGAAGGCCAGCGACAGCGCAATCCACGGCAGCTCTCCCAAGCTAAGCGTAAGATAAACCACGCCGGCGACCGCAACCAGTACGGCAACCTTTTGGCCGCCGCGCAGCCGCTCGCCAAGAAAAATTGTACCCAGCAGCACGCTCAACAACGGGTTAATGAAGTATCCCAGACTTATTTTGGCAACAAAGCCTGTATTGACGGCCCAGATGTAGGTGATCCAATTGGCGGCAGTGAGCAGAGAGGCTGCCAGTACCAGCAGCAGGATGCCGGGTGAACGGCGCACTTTGAGCAGCCAAGCACCGTCTTTAAGGATGGCCAGTGCAATGATCATGGTCACGGCGGACCAGATCAGACGATGGGCGAGGATTTCCAGCGAAGGCAGGGCATGCAGCTGTCTCCAGTAGATGGGCATGACGCCCCATGTTCCAAAGGCAATGAGTGCGTAGAGATAGCCGCGGTAGGAGGAGAAATTCATGGAACAGCGGCCAGTGTCTTGGGACCGGTAGGTATACTGGTCACCGGCCGTTACTCTTTAGAATCAGACGGTGCCGGACGGCTTTCTCGACGGCGGCGCGGCTCCAGGGCATCTTGTGATAGGCTCCTTCCAGCCACATGGGGATCTGATCGGCATAGTTGCGGCTGACCGGATGGCCGGACTGGCCGCTGGCGGTAACGCTTTGGGCTGCGTCCCAATTGCCAATGTCGAAGATCTGGCGGTAGGCGGCCTGTACTTGCACGAGGCCCGGCGGCAGTTCGGGCATAAAGGCGGTTTGATTAGGGGTGGTTCCGTCGCCGCCAATGGGATACGGCCCGCGGTTGAATAGCCAGCCGAGGATGGGCGCGCTACCCAATGTATGGTTATAACGGATCTGGTGCATCCGTCCCCATGCCCACTTGCGAGGCGTGGGATTTACCTCGCGACGCAGGCGGCGCACCGACAGTTGCAGCGCCGTCTCGATCAGCTCCTTTTTGGTCCTTCTGCGGCCTGTAGCGGCGTCGGCATACCAAGGCGAATCTTCTTCTTTTTGCAGCAGTTCCAGCAGGCGGGTTTGGGCGCGCAGCATTAAGCCATTGATGAGAAATACCGGGCTGCTTCCTTTGCCCAGAAAGCCTTCGGCGGTGGCGCCCAGCTTTTGCCCGAAAGTCAGGTCGAGGAGGTGCAGGAGAGTGTAGTGGAAAACCAGCGCGGCCGGGCTCTCCTGATCCATGTGATAACCCCA
This sequence comes from Caldilineaceae bacterium, assembly GCA_965221345.1. GTDB lineage: Bacteria > Chloroflexota > Anaerolineae > Caldilineales > Caldilineaceae > Bin5. The sequence goes on along the minus strand of CBDCSD010000001.1, from coordinate 1,548,630 downwards.
GTCTTGCAGCATGTTTACGGCCACGCGTACGTATGGGTCTTCGCTCAGATGGCCGGTCAGCAGTGGAGTAAGGGCTTGGGCGTAGAGGCTGGTCTCATCAAGTTGAATCTGCTCCATGTCGCGCAGGGAGAGCGCATCTTTCTGGGCCAACATCTCTTCAATACGCCGTGCCCGCCAGCCGGGCATTGTTTCAAAACTTAGGATGTAGGGGTAGTCGTCGCCGGTTATCTTGTTGTTGGCCGTCACGATAGTGCCGCTGGTGGGATTCAGGAGGCGCGGCAGTTCGTTATCGGGGATCAGCCCGTTCCATTCGTAGTCGCGGTTCCAACCTGGCGCGGGAACCAGGCCGTTGCCGCTGCGGCGCAGAGGGACCGCGCCGGCGAGGCGGTAGGCGATGTTGTCGCGATCGGCGAAGACGAAAACCTGGGAAGGCGCGCTCCAGTCGGACAGAGCGGCGTCAAACTCTTGCCAATTCTGTGCTCTGTTGATGCGCAGGATCGCGCGCAACACCTTGCCCGGGTCGTGACCGATCCAGCGGAGAGACAGCGGCGCGGCCGTCAGCGCTGGCTCGTTGGGAAAACCAGAGTCCGGGCTGTCCGATGTGAGAATTCCGCTCAGCAGAGGGCCGTGGCGGGTGATAACGACCTCTTCCACGTGGGGGCGAAGGCGGTTCCGCAGATAGATCTCTTCGCGCAGAACGGTGGCCTCTTCCCATTTTCCCTCGTACTCGAAACGCGGAGGCTGGCCATTCTCGTTGTCGGGATGAGGGCGTTCGATGTACACGTCTTGCACATCGGGGAAGGCATTGGTCATGCCCCAAGCGATCTGCTCATTGTGGCCGATTATGATACCCGGTGCACCGGCGAACGAGGCACCGCTGACGTGGATTCCGCGGCCGGAATTCCCGGACGGCGGTGGGCATTTCAGGTGCATTTCATACCAAGGGCCGGGCATCGACATGACCAGATGGGGATCGTTGCAAAGTACGGGACGCCCGCTGGTGGTCTTCTTGCCGGCCACCACCCAGGCGTTGCTGCCCTGCCCGATCCCGGGCGCGGCGAGCCCCATCCAGCCCTTCAACTGCTCATATTCATTCAGCATGAGGCCGGCAGTATGAAGCAGGCGCATCGACTCCTGGCTGCCCGCGCCCTCGCCCACGGTTGGGTTGGTTTTGGGATAGTCGGGTTCGAGATCGGCGGCCAAGGTCGGGTCCAACTTGGCGGCAAGTTGCAGACGGATCAGTTCACTTTCCCAGTTAATGCTCAGGCTCCAGGCCATCATTTTGCCAAAGGCCAGAATGTCCAGCGGGGACCACTCTTCAGGCTGGCGGCGGAGCAGGTTGAGTTCGGCGGCCAATTTCCCCTTGCGGCTGCGGATATAGGCGTTCACTCCCTGGCAGTAGTGGTGCAGGGTGGTAATCGTTACTTCGTCCAGGGCATCCAGTTCCACTTGCGCGGCGCGGCGAAAGCCGACGATGCGGCTGAAGCGGTCGACGTCAAGTGCGACTTTGCCGAACAGTTCGGCCATGCGGCCTTGCGCGACACGACGGTTCTGTTCCATTTGCCACAGGCGGTCCTGGGCGTGGGTAAATCCCTGTGCCCGCCACAGGTCCGCTTCGGTCTGGGCATAGATGTGGGGGATGCCGTGTTGATCGCGCAGCACCTCCACTGCCGCATCCAGTTCGGGGAGCTCCAGTTGGCCCACATGTTGGGGAGCAGGTCGTTGAACCAGCCACCAGTAGATGTAGATGATCAGCCCGCCTCCCAAGAGAATGATGACGAAGAGAAGGGCGAGGGCCAGTATTACGGTTACCAGGTTCATGGGGTTCCGTTTATCGCGAATCACTTGGCTTTACTTTGGCTTAACTGATACCAGTGGACGACACTATCGGACGGTGCCCAATGCATTCAGCATTTTTTCTGCGGTATTGCGCCTGCCGAATCCGGTCGGTAGTACGCTTCCTCGATTCTAACACCTGTGTTAAAACCAAGTGAAATCGTGCCGGGATACTATCGTGCCGGGATCCTGTTGGAATTCGACACATTCTCTGGCACGGAATTGATCTTTCAGCCAGTGGTATTTGGATTCCCGATGCGAACCGACCTTTTCGACTACGAACTGCCGCAGAGCTTCATCGCCCAGCAGCCGGCCGACCCACGCGATAGCAGCAGGCTGCTGGTGTTGGAGCGGGCGTCCGGTCGCATTCAACACGGTAGATTTGGCGAAATTGGCGCGTTCCTGCGACCGGACGATCTGCTGGTGGCCAACGACAGCCGGGTGATTCCGGCCCGCCTGCGCGCGCATAAGCCTACTGGTGGGGCGGTTGAGATCTTTCTCTTGCGGCAGCTGGACGAAATTGGAAGTGAGTGGAATTGCTTGGTGCGCGGCCGGGGATTGCGAGTTGGAGCCACGATGGACCTGGACGGCAGCTCCATCCAGGCGGAGATCGTCGCAGCAGATTTGGGGGGCCTGCGCAGGGCACGTTTCTCTGCGCCGATTGCGGGACAGTTGGGTGAGTTGGGAGAGATACCTTTGCCGCCGTACATCCACGATTTTGCCGGAGACAAGGGTCGATATCAGACGGTCTACAGCCAGACAGAAGGCAGCGTTGCCGCGCCGACGGCGGGCCTGCACTTCACGCCGGACCTGCTGCAGAGGTTGCGGGGCCGGGGGGTCGCGTGGGAGACAGTTACTTTGCACGTGGGGTTGGACACGTTCGGCCCGGTGACGGCAGAGAGGGTGGCCGACCACCAGATCCACCGGGAGTGGGCGCAGTTGACGGCGGAGTCGGCGAATGTTATCAACGCGGCCAGAGTGCAGGGCGGGCGAATTTTCGCAGTGGGAACTACGTCGACGCGGGTGTTGGAGTACTCGGCTGCTTCTGGCCAGGGAGAAGAGGAGTATGGTTCAAAGCGTGGGCGAAGAGCGGTAGTGCCTTTCGTGGACGAGGTCGATCTGTTCATCTATCCGGGCTATCGGTTCCGAGCGGTGGACGCGCTGCTTACGAACTTTCATCTGCCCCGATCATCGTTGCTGATGTTGGTCAGCGCGTTCGTGGGCCAGGCCCATCCACAGGAGCAGGACGCCGGCCGGCAGATTCTCCTGCAAACTTATGAAGCGGCCAAAGCTGAGGGGTATCGCTTTTACAGCTTTGGCGATGCGATGCTGATTTTGTGAGGTGGAGAGTCTCGCAGTTGAGGTGGGTCTGCGCGAGGGAGATGAGGCAGCTATGCATCGGCATGCCGCATCGCGTCAGATGCTCTTTGCACCAGTCGGCGCGGGCGGCGTGGAGGGCGATTCCGCATAGAGCGGCTCGCTGTGGGCCCGGTTTTGAAGATCGGCGACGCAGGTGACACTTTGGGCCGCCATCCACTGTTGGAGTTCGGCGAGGATGAGTTGGATTGCGTCGGCGCCGCGTTGGTAGATTGCGCTGCCGACGCCGACGACGGTGGCGCCGGCCATGAGCATTTCCACCGCATCCTGTCCACTACTGACGCCGCCGGTGCCGATGATCGGTGTCTGCGGGCAAGCTTTGCGGGCATCGTACACGGCCTTGAGGGCGATCGGCTTTAGGGCCGGCCCGCTGATGCCGCCGCTGCGGTTGGCGAGGACGGGCTGGCCGCTGTAGGGATCGAGGACAAGGCCCGGCATGGTGTTTATGGCGCAGAGCGCATCGGCGCCGGCGTGAACCACGGCCTGGGCAATACGGCCGACGCTGGGAACGTTGGGGGCCAACTTGACGATGACAGGGATGTCCTGGCTTGCAACGGCCGCCTTGACGTAGCCGGTGACGGACGCGGCAGAATCCGCATTGGCGGCGAAGGGCTCGCCGAAACTGTCCTCGACGTTGGGGCAGGAGATATTGACTTCAATGAAGTCGGGTTGGGCACGGGCGATGCTGCGGGCAACATCGCCAAAGCCGGCGGAAGTTGCGGCAAAGATGCTGGCGATGACGGCGACCGCGCGCGGTTGGAGCCGCGCTTTGGCCTCTTGCAGCAGCCTGATTTCCTCCTCGACGCCCGGATTCGCCAAACCGATCGCGTTGAGCAGACCGCCGCCCCAATCGATGCAGGAAGGGTTGACGTGGCCGCTGCGGGGAGTAGGGCCGCAACTCTTGGCCGTGACCGCGCCGCAGCCTTCCGTCGCAGCCCGCTCGAGCAGGCTGACCGATGTGCCCCATATTCCGCTTGCCAGTACAAGCGGTGTGGGCAGTTGGCGGTCGAGAAAGGTGACTGTCAGGTCGGGAAGTGCGTTACTCATACTGGTTCACCGGTCCTTCAACGCATCGGGCACAGTGGCGCCATTCGCGGCGGGGACGGCAGCAGACAGGGTCTGACGAATGTCTTCAGGGATATGGCCTGTTTCGGCAAGTAGTTGCAAGACGTCCCCCAGCTCGAGGACGCTGTGGACGCGAATGCCGGCCTCCCGCAGGTTCGCCACTCCGCCTTGCTGCCTGTCCAGCAGCACAATCGCGTCTTCGACCACCAGCCCGGCGGCGCGGAACAGTTCGACCGAGCTGACGATGCTGCCACCGGTTGTGATCACGTCTTCAATTATGACGACCCGCTCGCCCGGCTGCCACAGACCTTCGATATCCTTGCCCAGACCGTGACTCTTGCTCTCTTTGCGATTGTAGATGAGGGGGACGCCGCTGGCCAGCGAGACGGCCATGCCGATAGGCAGGGCGGCGTAAGGGATACCGGCGATGCGGTCGCACTGCAGCAGATCCAGCTTATTGGCGTAGGCGCGTGCCGCGGCCTGCATCAGGCTGGGCTGGCTGACGAGCAGGCGCAGGTCGACGTACATTGAGGAACGTTTGCCGCTGGCGAGGGTGAAGTCGCCAAACTGGAGAGCGCCCAGTTCGGCCAGGCCGAAAATCAGTTGCTTATGGGGCTTTGCTGTTTGCGGATCGGGAGGAGGCTTTTCCAATCGCGCTTGGGAACGGCGGTGCGCCTGCACAGCGCGAATGCGATCCCGGATGTCTGCAGCGGCTTGGCGGGGGTCGTCGGCTTGGGTAACGCTGCGGGTGGCGGCGACGAGAACACCGAGTCCGTCAGCGCGCAGACCTGAGGCCAGCGCCGCTTGCAGGTCGCCTCCTTGGGCACCGATGCCGGGAGCAAGTAACCAGGCGTCGGGCGCGGCGGTGCGCACTTCTGCCAACGCCTCGGGGTAGGTTGCGCCGACGACCAACCCTACGGTTGGCGACCAACTTACAGCCTCTCTCGCTACCTGCATATATAGGGGGCGGCCATCGTCATCGCTTTGCCCGCCGCGGACGGTAAGCTTTTGGAATGCCCCGGCCGAGGGGTTGGATGTGTGGCAGAGCACGAACAGCCCTTTGTCCTTATAGGCGGCAAAGGGGGCGATGCTGTCCTGGCCCAGGTAGGGGCTGAGCGTGACGGCATCGACACCGAGATCTTCGAAGCAGGCGCGCGCGTAGGCCGCAGCGGTTAAACCGACGTCACCCCGCTTGGCATCCAGAAGTACGGGGATGTCCGGCGGGATGGCGGCGATTGTGGCGCGCAGGAGGGCCATGCCTGCTTGGCCCAAGGCTTCGTAAAACGCGATGTTGGGTTTGTAACAGCAGACCAGATCGGAGGTGGCTTCGATGACAGCTCGGTTCCACGCTAACAACGCTTCACAGGTTCTGTCGACTCGATCGACGGACTCCGCCTGAGAAACCTGCCCAGCGGCGCGAAATTGAGACGGGCAGGCCTCGGGCGTGGGGTCGAGGCCGATGCAAAGAAGCGTTTCGTTTCGGTGTGCGGCCGCTTCCAGCTTCGCATAAAAGGACATGCAGGGTCCTCGCATTGACAGAGTTGGATGGCGCGGCACACCGCCGCGCGTATCCAGCGGGCATTGCGCCATGCCAGAAAGCTGTGCCAATGCTACGATACGCTCTTGGATTGGTCAAAATCGGCAGTTTCAGAGATGGCGACTCGACTCTGTTAAGGATGGCCGGTGCGTTACATAGCGGCCAACGCGGCCAAGCCGGCCTCCTCAAGTTCGGCGCGCATGATTTCCTCTTTTTCGGGCGAAACAGGCTCTTGCGGCAGGCGGGGAGGACCGCAGTCGATCCCCAGGAGTTTCATGGATACGCGCAGCGCGGGGGTAACACCGTGGTCGATCATGACGGCGGTGAGCCGGTTGGCCTGCTTTTGCAGGGACAGGGCCTGGGCGATATCGCCGGCATCGTAGCATTCACGCATCTTGCGGTAGGGGCCGGGCATGACGTTCAGCGTGGAGCCGATGTTACCGGGCGCGTTCATCATGGCGGCGAAGAGGCACTGTTCATCCATGCCGGAGAAGATGGTCCAGCCCCTGTCCTGGGGCAGGTCGTCGCCCAGATCGATGATTTGGGCGATCTCGTACATATTTGGGTCGGTATACTTGGCGCCGCCCACGTTGGGAATGCGGCAGAGGAGCTCTTTCATCAGGGAGGTGGCGTCGATCTGGCCGCCGAACAGATAGGGGAAGAAGGGAATGTCGGGTGCGGAGGCTGCGATGGCTCCGTAGTGGCGGTATGTTGCCTCGAGGCCGCCCAGGTAGACGGGCAACACAGAACTCACGCCGGCGGTACCCTTCTCCTGGGCATGGCAGGCGAGCGCCATGGCTTCGCGCGTGCTGATACTGCCAACGTGAACGATAACGGGGATGCGGTCGCCGACCTGGTCCATGACAGTCTCGACTGCCTTGCGGCGGCCATCTGCGGAAATAAGCAGACCTTCGCCGGTGCCTCCGCAGAGATAGAGGCCATCGACCTTCTTGGCGAGCATATAGTCGACCAGGTCGCGGAGGGCGGTAAGATTGACGTCGCCGTCGGCGGTGGCGGGTGTAATGAGCGCGGGCCATGCGCCGTGTAAGGTCTTGTCCATTTTGGTATCAGCCTTTGATTGAGCCGAGCATGATGCCCCTGACGAAATAGCGCTGGATGAAGGGGTAGATCATGAGGATCGGCAGGGTTGTGATGACGATCATTGCGGCTTTGAGCGACTCTGCGGGCGGAGGATCGGTCAGCTCTGTCATTTCGGCGAGGCCGGAGTAGTCGCTGTACTGGCCTGTTCCGTACTCAAGGATGCCGCGCAAGATGAGCTGGAGGGGAAGCTTTTTGGCGTCGTTTATGTAGATTGCCGCGTCAAACCATTGGTTCCAATGAAAGACTGCATACCAGAGACCGATCGTTGCGATAACGGGCATGGAGAGGGGGAGGTAGACGCGTATGAGGACGACCAGCGGGCTGGCGCCGTCCATGATGGCTGCTTCCTCCAGCTCTTCGGGGATGGCCAACATGAAGTTACGCATGATCAGGAGCCACCAGGGGTTAATCAGGACGGGCCAAATCATTGCCCAGAAACTGTCCAACAGACGTAGTTTTTCCACCAAGACAAAGTTGGGAATCAGGCCGCCAGAGAAGAGCATGGTGAAGAAGATTAACATCGTGATGGGGACGCGGCCATAGAGCCTGCGTTTGGAAAGGACGTAGGCAAGTGGAAAGGTGAAGGTCAGGCCGAGGAAGGTACCGACGATGACACGGGCGGAGGTGACGAAATAGGCGTTAATAACGATTGATCCCTGGCCCAGAAGCATGTCATAGGAGTTAAGCACCGGTTGGCGGGGATAGAGGATAAACAGCCCGCGCAAGGCATACTCTCTGCCGCTGACCAGAGATGTGGACACAACGGAGAGGAAGGGTATCAGAAAAAACATTGTGAGAATGATAAGAACAAGGATATTGATCCAGTCAAATAGCTTTTCGCCTCGCGATAGTTTCATAGTGTCCTCCTACCAGAGGCCTTCCTGCCCTAAATATTGGGCAACTTTGTTTGCCATATACATCAGGATAAGGGCAAGAACGGACTTGAATAGGCCTACCGCTGCGCCAAAGGAGTACTGGCGACCAATCAGACCGGCGCGATAGACGTAGGTGTCTATGATGTCGGAGACAGAGTAGACGGATGGCGAATAGAGAAGCAGGATCTGCTCGAAACCTGCGTCAAGCATCCCGCCGATGCGAAAAATGAGGATGATGACAATCGCGAAGGAGATGCTGGGAAGGGTGACATACCACATACGTTGGAAGCGATTGGCGCCATCCATGGCGGCGGCCTCGTACATCTCCGGGTTGATAGTGGCCATGGCGGCCAGAAAGATGATGCTGTTCCAGCCGGCTTGCTGCCAGACGTCCATGGAGACCAGTATGGAACGGAAGAGGGCTGGGTCGGTCAGAAAGGCTTGGGCGTCGCCCCCGAAAGCGACGACTGCTTGATTGAGGAGGCCGCCCTGAGGTGTAAGCATCGCGCGGACGATGCCGGCGGCCACAACCATGGAAAAGAAGTGCGGCAGGTAAGAGATGGTCTGGACGGTGCGCTGAAATACTGTAATACGTACTTCGTTAATCAAGAGTGCGAGGACGATTGGGAGGGGGAAACCAAAGAGAAGCTTATAGAAGCTGATGAGGACAGTGTTGCGAACGACGTTCCAGAAGAAGATGGAGTCGAAGAAGTTGCGGAAGTGTTTAAATCCCACCCAGTTGTCCATGCTGAACATGGCGCCGAGGCCGAGGAAGGGATCGTAGTTCTGAAAGGCGATGATCAGGCCGACCATGGGGAGATAGCGGAAGATCACGAAGTAAAGGAGAGGAAGTGCGGCAAGGGCGTAGAGAAATCGATCACGCTTGATCTGGCGCCATGCCTCGCGGAAGCCCCGCCTATCCGTGAAGGCAGGGCGGTCCTCGGTCACGCGCACTCTGATCTGCTCGCCAAGGGGTTGTTGCATTCGTCCACCTCCTGTCGCCGAGGGGAGGGTCAGGGGAGGAGGGGCAAGCCCTCACTCCCCTTTAGTTCTCGTCAATTAAGGGTGATAGAGCCGGTACTGCTGGGTGTAGAGTTCGCTCCACTGTTCGAGTCCGGCGCCATTCAACTCATCAACGAAGTTGCCATATTCGACGATTGGCCGCGCGCCGGTGATGAACTTAATGCTTTCCTCTTCGACGAAGCGCTCGAAGTCGGGTTCGCCGGGGAAGCTGTCGCGAATGGCGGTGCGGTCGTAGGGCACGTCGAAGTCGACGGGCATGCGGCCGCCCTCGTACTGGTTCCAATAGGTATTGATGTGCCGCCAGTGGCGGTTCCACTCGACTTCACCGTCATCGTTCTGAAGCTTGACGGCAGTAGCCCAAGTTTCCGGCCCCAGTCCGAGAGTGACCTGGAAGTCACGCGAGTATTTTTCTTCGCAGACTGTGCTGCCGGCGGAGTGGAGGCGGGCGACCTTATTTTCTTTGTCGACCCATTCCCAGTCTTCGCCGGGCACGCCCCAGGAGGCGATGAGGTAGTTGGTTACGTCATCGGGACCGTCCTCGTAGATCCAGTTGGCATACTTGATGACAGCATCGGGGTGCCTGGACTTGCGAGGGATCATATAGGCGGTGTTGGAGCCAGCGTTGTTGGTCTTAGCAACGCCGGCCGGTCCGGTGATCTTGAGGGAGAGTACGTAGTCTTCCTCTTCGTAGCCGGCGTCGCGGCGGATCTGGTCCCACCAGATGGTCATACGGGAGTACCAGCCGAGCCATACGCCGATGGCAAGGGTTTTGAGCATGGCGCGGTAGTCGGGATTGGCGAAGGATTCCTGCTGGAGCCAGCCGTTGTCCCACCATTCGTTCATTTTGGCGAGCCAGTCCTGATACCCCTCTTGCAGCTCTGGGGGTTTGAGCATTTGGTCGGCGGGATCGATCCAGCGGGAGAAGCCGTGGTCGGTGAAGGCGCCGAGTGTGTTGTACATGAGGTGGCGGCGGCCCATGGCGACGATGACGGCTTCGGGATGGCTATCCTTCATCGCTTCATAGGCGTGTTCCAAGCCGTCCCAGGAATCGGGTACGTCGAGGCCGGCTTCGGCGAGCCAGTCGGAGCGGAAGAAGGGGAAGTGGGTATGCCCCATAAGACCGAGGCGGGGATAACCCCAGATTGTGCCCTCGAAGTCCTTCATCATGCGCCAGTCCAGGTCGGAGTGTCCGGCCAGGATGTCGGCGCCGTCGACTTCAAGCAGGTCGTCGAGCGGCAGTGTGACGCCCTTGAAGTCGGGCCAGTTGCCGACAAAGAGGTCGAGGGGTTGTGTGCCGGAGGCGAGCAACAGATTGAGTTTCTCAGTGGCAGCGCCACCTGGCGGCAAGATGTTGGAGTTGACCATGACCCCGGTCTCTTCGAAGATGAGATCGCGCACGGCATTGGTGCGTTCAGGGTCGCCGCCGCCGGGGCAGGGGTTGGTAAACGCGAACCAGACTTCGGGCGTCTCCATGGCGCCGCCGTCGCCGGCGGCATCTGGCGCTACCGGCGGGGCGCAGGCGGCCAGGACGGCGCCGGTGGCCACTACACCCATGCCCTGGAGCATTTGACGGCGTGTCAGTTGATTGGAAGTCACCATTCGGATTCCTTTCACTTGTGGATGGTGTTGATGAAGTGAACTACGATGATATGAGAAAGAGTCTTGCCAGCCGGGAAAGATGATCCGGCTGGCAGACCCGATCTACTAAGGATGATACTGGCGGTACTGCTCGGTGTGCAACTCGCTCCATCTGTCCAGGCCGGCGTTCTGCATCGAGTCGAGGAAGTCGCCCCATTCTGAGAGAGGACGCGCGCCGGTAATGAATTTGACCGACTCCTCGTCAATGAGACGCTCGAAGTCTGACAGGCCGGGGTACTGGTCGCGGATCGCGGTCAGGTCGTAGGGAACGTCAAAGTCGATTGGCATCTTGCCATGTTGGAACTGGTCGTTGTATTTGACGACGTGGGCGCTCTGGCGGTGGACGGTACCGTCAGCCAACACCCTTACAACGTGGGGTTCGGTACCCATGCCCTTGACCTGGTAGTAGTCACTGGGATACCTTTCCTCACAGGGAGCTGTAGCAGGGACAAGGGCGCGGTAGAGTCCCGCCTCTTTGTCGTGCCATTCCCAGTCGACGCCTTCGATGCCGGCCTGGGTGATGACCAGGTTTCGTGGTTCATCGGGAAGACCAGCGTAGGCCCAATCGGCGAAGCGAATGACGGCGTCCGGATGCTGCGACTTGCGGGGGATCATATAAGCGGCATTGCCGCCAACGTTGTTGGTCTTGGCCAGCCCCATCGGTCCGGTCATCGTTTCGGGGAATGTGTAGTCGATGTCGGTGTAGCCAGCGTCCAACCTGATCTGTTCCCACCAGATGGTGATGCGCGAGTACCAGCCGAGCCAGGTGCCGATAGTGAGGGTCTTGAGCATGGAGCGGAAGTCAGGATTGGCAAAGGACTCAAGCTGGAACCAACCTTTCTCCCACCATTCACTCATCTTGGTAAGCCAGTCGATGTATCCCGGATTGGTCTCGACCGGCTTGAGCAGGTTGTCGGCGGGATCGACCCAGTTGGAGTAGCCGTTTTCGGTGAAGGCGCCCATCGTGTTGTACATCAGGTGGCGGCGGCCCATGGTGGATGTGACAGATTCGGCGTGTGTTTCCCTGAAGGCCTCGATGGTGGCCTCCATGCCGTCCCAGGTATCGGGTGTTTCAAGGCCGGCTTCGTCCAGCCAATCGGAGCGGAAGAAGCAGAAGTGCGTGTGGGCCATGAGCCCCAGCCGGGGGTAGCCCCAGGTAACGCCTTCGGCATCCTTCATACGCGCCCAGGCAAAGTCGTTGTTGAGGGCGAGGATGTTCTGGCCATGCGCCTCCAAAAGATCGTCCATGGGCAAGATGATGCCCTTGAAGTCGGGCCACGATCCCTCGAAGAGGTCGAGGGGCTGTGTTCCAGAGGCGATAAGCAGGTTCAGTTTTTCGGTCGAGGCCGTGCCGTGAGCGGTGAGGTAGTTCTGGACCAGGACGCCGGATTCTTCAAGGATGATATCTTGCACGGCCTTGGTCTTTTCGGCATTGCCGCCGGTGGCACAACCGGATACGACAAATACCCATACTTCTGGAGTTTCGGCGGTTTCGGCCATATCGCCGCTCGCTTGTTGAGCGGGCGGCGGGGCGCAGGCGGCCATTACGGCGCCAGTGGCGGCTACTCCCATTCCCTGCAGGAAGCGTCGTCGGCTAAGAGTACGGTCAGACATGGAATGTTCTCCTTTCGTGTGCGAATGGTCAATGCACAAGCGTTGAAAAACTGTTCGCGATACGACTTGACCAAGAATGTCACGGGAAAACAGGCCTGCGGAGTCCTTCTTTTCTTGGGTTATCACCTCCTTCGCAAAAAACCGGTTGAGATTCGGCTTAGTCGGCATATGATCTGGCGAGGCCTTGAAGCCGTTGGTTACGCTTGGCCCGCCGGTCGACATCATCGGGATCGATTCTCGCGAGCAGTTCCCGATGCAGGTCCGTTTGGACGGAAGCCCAACCGGGCTGGCCGGCCAAATCGTCAAATTCTTTGGGGTCGGCGGCCAGGTCAAACAGCTGCGGGGGAAGGTCTACGTAGTAATTATACTTGAAGTTTCTCTTTTTTGCCATGTAGCCGGCGCCGAGCATTCCCTGGGCATGGTATTCCGCCACGACGACGTCTTCCGGGGCGGTGTCTCCACGCAGCGAGGGCAACAGACTTCGTCCCCTCAGCCCATCGGGAATAGGGGTTTGGGCGAGGTCCAGCAGGGTGGGCATGACGTCGACGAGGCTGACATTCTGGCTGACCCCGATGCCCTCTGCCAGATTCGGCCCCCTGACAATGAGCGGCACGCGCACCGACGATTCATAGAAACACTGCTTCTGCCAGATCCCATGCTGTCCGGCCATCTCGCCATGATCGCTGAGATAAATGACCACAGTGTTGTCGGACAACGGGGAGCGATCAACGACCTGCAACAGGCGGCCAACGTGTTCGTCGGTCAACGTTACCAGGGCAAAGTAACTGGCAAGTGCCGTGCGCGTGATCTCGTCGGGCAGCGGCTCGTCATTGCCGAAGAAGTAGCGGAGTTGGCGGATGGCGGGGTGCTGGCTTTCCAGCGTCTCAGTACCCAATTCGGGCAGGTCGATGCGGTCGGTTGGGTACAGGTCGTAGTAATCCTGCGGCGTGTACAGGGGGAAGTGTGGATACATGAAGCTGGCGACCAGTAACCAGGGCCGGTCTGTCGAAACATCGGCTTGGTTGCGCAGGAAGCGCTCGCTCAGATCAGTGACGGTGCGGTCGTAGTCGAGCCAGCGGGCCGGGCCGGGTCCGCATTCGGTGACGTGGGAGTTGCTACCCCGCCGCGCCTCTGCTGTGCGCGCTGGACCCTGGCCCAAGTGGACCCATTCGCTCATGTCGTCGAACAGCCGCTGCCCGAAACCATGCAGGCGGTCGGGGCCGACCATGTGCATGCGTCCGCACAGCGTTGTCTCGTAACCGGACGCTTCCAAGTAGTGGGCAAAGGTCGGGATTTCGGAGGCTAGAGGGGAGCCGTTGTCAAAGACATTGACATCGGAGGCGTACTGCCCGGTAAGAAAGGACATTCGCGAGGGAACGCAGATGGGGTTGTTGCAGTAGGCGTTCTCAAATAGCACGCCTTGACTTGCCAGACGGTCCAAGTTGGGCGTCTGGACTACCGGATGTCCGTAGCAACCGGACACAGCCGGGTCATGCTCGTCGCTCATTATCAGCAGAATGTTTGGTCTACTCATTCCAGTGCCTATCATGGTGGAAAGATGAGAGGGGAGGAATTGAGGAGCGAGAAATCCTCTTTCCTTCCATTTGCGGGCCTTTGTGCCGGAGCAGCCTAGCCCGCCCTACCACGCCACGGGATCACCGTTTTGCATTTCAATCACAGGCGTACCGTCGACGTCTACCCAGCGGCCACACTGGTCTCCGCCCTCGCTGATATCAAGCTCGACCTCTGTGCCGTCCATGCGGAGGATGGGGTGGTAGTACTTGGAAACTTGGCGGGCTTCACCGGCGATGTAGTGGCCGATGAAGGCGCGACGGAAGCGGTCGGCGCTGGTGTTGGGAAAGCTACCATGCACGACCTGGCCGTTGAAAAAGACGACATCGCCGGCCGCCATGATGACCGGTTGCGCGTTGACGCCCTCGTGCAGGTCGACGGTGACTTCGGTGAAGCTCTCCGTGGTGTCGGCTTTGGCTGTACACAGGAGGGGCCAGGAGTGGCTGTCCGGGACCATCTGGAGGCAGCCGTTTTCTTCGTCACAGTCGTCCAGAGCCATCCACGCGGCGATACAGGTGCCGGGCTGTACACGCAAGTAGTGCTGATCCTGATGCAGGGCCTGGCCGCGTGCGCCGGGCGGCTTGAAGTAGAGCATCGTCTGCACGGCGAAGGGTTCGCACCCAAGCAGATCTGTCATGCAATTGCGCAGGCGGCTGTCCAACATCCATTGCATACTGAGTTCATCCCAGCGGTGCATGTGGATCATGCGGGGAAACCTCTTGAGCGGGTCCTTGCTGCCGTTGTCGATGCCGGCCGAGTCGCCGGAATAGGAGCCGGCCGCCCGCAGTTCCATGAAATGCTGCCGGTATCGTTGGACTTCTTCATCGGAAAACAGTCCCTGCACATTGAGGTAGCCATGGCTGTCGAATTGGCGTTTCTGTTCAGTGGTCAGCATCTGGACCGCCCTCACTTCTTCGTGGAATTCAAGTGTTAGGATGTCTGCTATGAAACGTTTCAGCTCTCTTCTGTCTTTTGGTAGAGTCTTGGGATCAGAATTGGTCATATGCGGCGGGCAGACAGTTTTCGAACTGACAGGCAAGGCCTATTCTACTTATTTTCTTAGTTTGCGCAATTTGCAGGCGCGCCAGGTTGCATCCCAGATTCTTGAGGGATTGGTCTGACCAGTGGCGACTTCGGTCTGGTCTATGAAGTGGCCCCACTTGACGGACAGTGATGTGGGAAACACCACTTGCGAGCGTGCCTCCCAACAGGTCCCCGGCAGAAAGTGGGACATAGGGGTGGGACAAACAGGGAGCAGTGCGTCATGGTCTCTCCTCTAAAGCTAACAAAGTATTTGCGTTAAATAAAATATCTTTGCAATTGGAGCTCTTACTGGCGCCGACTCAGGCAGTTTGGACATTTTGCAGCGGCCAAACACGAAAATCCTGATAGGGACAGCGCCTGCCCTCAAAGAGATCTGCGACACACCCGCGCGCTAGCGGCCTTGGTGAGGTGCCTTCAGTTGTGGAAGATGAGGGGAAAGAGGCTGGAATGCCGAAACGGGGAGGTGAAGAGATTGGGCGGGAATATCATTTGCTCTCACTCGGCTCGACAGGTTCTGTCTTCGATTCTGCTCCATCTTCGCCATAGTGGGGCGTACGCAATGCGGCAGGCAGCAGTTCTTCGAGCTGCGAGCGCAGGGGGGGCGGGTCGTAGCCCAGTTCGTAGGCGCGGCTGCTGTCGAGGGCGACATTGGCGGAGCGGGCGGCCAGAAATGGTCTTTCGAGTTGACCTGCGTAGGAGTCCAGCACACTCACTGGAACGGCCAGCTGTTCGGACAGCCCTAAGATGTTCAGCGTCAGAAGACCAAGTTCGAAGAGGCTGATCTGGTCGCGCCCGCCGAGGTGAAGCCGGCCGATCACGCGATCTATTTCAGCGATATTCACGTCATCCTCGAAGCCGCTGCCGGCGATCTGCAAGAGACCATCGGCCGCGACGGCTGCGCTGACCGGTGTGCGGACGGCGTCGCCAAAGAGGGTAACCTCTTGCCCGCTGCGAAATGCCGCAACCAACTTGTGAAAGAAGGTCTCTCGTCCCAGGCTGCCGTAGCCGATCATGAGAGGCAGGCGGGCGACGACGGCGTCGGCATATGCGGCAAGAATCCCCTCCTCGGCCAAGGCTTTGTGCTCTGCGTAGACGTTTATGGGCGCAGGTGGGTCATCCTCAGCATAGGGGGCATTGGCGCCGTCGAACACGAGATCGGTTGAGGTAGAGACGAAGGGGATGTCCATGTCACCGCAGAGGGCGGCCAGATTGGTTGCGGCGTGCAGGTTAATGCGCAGGGAGTCGTGTGGATACTGTTCGCAGTAGTCGAGATCGGTGATGGCAGCGGTATGGATGACGGCGGCGGGCTGCACGTCGGCTATCATGGCTTTTGTTTCACTGTAGTCGCCCAGGTCGATGCGCCCGTGGTCGATTTCCCCGAAGAAATATTGGGCTTGGCGGCGGGTTGTTCGGTGATAGGTTGCGACAGGATGCCAGCGTTCCTTAGCAGCCCGCAGAATATGGGATCCCAGAAGGCCGGTTGCGCCGGTTATCAGCAGTTTCGGCGGCATCTTACCAGGACCAGATCTGATTCCAGGCGGCCATCCAGTCGGCGCCGACGCTGTGGACTCTATAGGGAGACTCCAAGCGCACGCCAGGACGGCCTCGGAAGGCGTCCAGATGTTCCGGTGTGCTTACGTCGAAAGTGATAGTTGCAGGGCTGCTGAGCTGATAAGGGGGTACGGCGCTCAGATCTGACAGGGCCTGGCGGGCGCCATCTTCGATCATCTGGCGGGCGCGCACCGGCGGGATCTGGCGGGCGGCGTAGCGGGAAAGCCCCTTTTTGACTGCAACCGTGGTCAGACCATCGCCCAGGAGTTCGGTGGATTCGCGACAGACGGCCTCGTCGCCGGTGACGAGCAGGACAGGCGCATCGTAATAGCCGCAAAGGGCGGCGTTTACGCCTACCTCGCCCACGTCCTGGCCGTTGAACCAGAGATGCCGCCAGCGCACAGTCGAAATCGTGTGGCTTAGCACGCCGTCGGCTGTGCCGGCCTTTGCGTGCATGCCCACCAGGAGCACAGCATCACAGCCGGCCTCGAGCGTGTCGAGATAGCGGCTCCAGGTGTGGTGAGCAACCCATTCACAGCGGGGATCAAGGAGTTCGGGAACGAGAGAGTTGAAGTTCCAGGGGCCGCCGGCGCCGTGGCAGTCCACGACCACGATCTCGGTTGCTCCTGCGGCGGCCGCGCCCCGGACGGCGGCGTTTATTTCTTCTGTATACAGGCGCCTGCCTTCTTCGTACATGGGCTCGCCGCCGTTGACCTGCTCCCAGGCGACGATGCCGCTCACACCTTCCATATCGGTCATGATCTGGACACGCATGGTTCATCTCCGTCCTTGGGAATTAGGGGTCCAGTTGAATCCGACAGGAAGGATTACGGGTTGGACGCGACACAGCCCGGTAGCGCAAACGCCCGGACTGTGGAAGGGTTCTAATCAAGGCCGACGTCTTACGGGAAAAGCGATAGGGCGCGTCCAGCCTCACAGGAAAGGCAGAATCTAAGCCGTGGCCTCACTGAATTCCGCCGGCACTGCGACGGGGAATGGCCAGTCGGTCGAAACCGGTTCCAGTTCTTGCAGTTCTAGTTCTTCCAGCGCCCTTGCTTCGGCGGCTTGGCGGGCGCGGATACCCCGCGCAATTGCATCGTCGACGCGTTGTTCGGCCAGTTCCCAGGCTTGTTCAAGCGCAAGCGCCACTTCGGTGATAAGCAGTGCACGTGCTTCGGCCAGAGCTTCGTAGTCCGCTTCTGTGAGGTACCTGGCTGTTTCGCGCCAAGTCAGGTCGCGTACGGCGGCGGCTATCTGCTTTGGGTAGCCTGAGTGAATCTGTTTGTCGATGTCGTTGCGCCGCAATCTGAACTCATCAGGCAGATCGAGGGGATGTGACTCCAGTGTCTCAATTACGCCGGCAATGCGCGCGGCCGACATGACGGGGCGGACGCCGATCTGCTCGATGCGGCGCACAGGCACATGTACAGTGAGACGATTGTGAATGAACTCGATGACGTAGTAGCGTTGGAAGCCTTTGACCAGTTCCTTCTCCTGAAAAGCAACGATTTTGCCGGCGCCGTGGGACGGGTGGATGACATTCTGCCCAATGATGAAGCCCATCTGACCCTCTCCATTATTTTTGTGTCGACAGTGGCGCATTTTAGGAGCACGCTTCGCCGACCTGGCCCCAGGCGAGGTTGCGAAGCTACGTCTATACAGCCCGTAACCAGCACCATTGCGGTCCCCGAGGCAAATGCTATTGGAAGTAAGTAACTACTGCTCGACTGTCGCTATCAGACCGGAGATTCTGTATTGCGACAGTCAGCTTGGCGACAGGAATACTTATTGCCGCACCATGCGTTAACGGGCCAATCCAGGCCCCGGCTGTTAACCTACGATCGGCCAGAAGGGAATCTGCCGTGCCGTGTCGTCCCCATCACAAGGGACTGTAGGACTTGAAATCTTAACACGACTCGGAGTGGCAAACAATGCACTTTTCAGCTTCGTTTGTTAGCAAAAGGCAGGCCCGAATCTTCCAAAATCGGGAGATGCATACACTGGTAATGGGGAGATAGTTGGCAAGAACGGCAGTTTTCGGGCCCAAAAAAGCGGTAAAATACGTTTCAGATGATTCCTGGGCGATATGCCTACGATCTGTCTACGGCAACCTATGGGCAGTCGTCTCAGGCGCGAAAGGAGGTGTTGGGAGCATTTCTTCTGCGCGGCGCGAGCCGACCAGAACTGCGTTCCAGCAAGGGAGAAATCGCCAGGGGGCATACGGGGAAGCAGTCTCAGGCTCACTTGGAACGGGCGGCCTGCATGGGAATAAGACTTTTCATCCGGGTAGGGGAGGTACTGACAGGCCCTGCGATAGCCTGCTCAGATCATCTGGTAGCCGTGCCACAAGATGAAGGTGGCGAGACCGCGCCAAGGACGCCACGACTCGGCCATTGCGTCCAACTCCTGGCGGGTGGGTCGTGCCGCAAGATTTTTTACCTTTTGCGCGCCGACGACAACGCCCAGGTCGCTCGCGGGCCAGGCATCCGGTCTTCGCAAGGCAAAAAGCAGATAGATTTCTGCGCTCCAAGCGCCGATGCCGGGCAGCGCGGTCAGGGTGGCGCGCACCGAGTCATCTTCGCCCTCGCCCAGGCTGTCAAGATCGAGTCGTCCCTCGACCAGTGCAGCCGCCAGCACGCGGCCGTAGCGGCTCTTCTGGCGGCTGAAGCCTATTGAACGTAACGAATCTTCGTCAAGTGCTAGAAAGTTTGCGGGACGGGGAGGACCGATGGCATCGCAAAGTCGTTGGTATGTGGAGTCGGCTGAAGCGCGAGAGACCTGTTGACCAAGAATAATCTTGAGTAATGTCGAAAATCCTTGGGGCCGATGCCGCAATACTGGTGGTCCATGCTGGTTTATGACCCTGGCCAGGTCCGCGTCCCGCGCTGCCAGGTAGGCCAAACCCTCGTTAAACGTGGCTCTGCTCAGAATAACCATGTCGTTATAAAACTCTCGCTTTATCGCGCAGTCCGTGCGCAGTTAGGAGGAACTCTAGGGATTTCCTGCGCTGGTTGGCGGCACTTACCATTGCGTTAGTGTTGGCAAGCGACACATTAAACCGGGGAAGATAGGCGAAAAGATCAGTGTTCAAGCATCAGTGTCCGATGTTGATATAGACCCTGTCCTGGAAAGCCGACGTAGGCTTCGTCGCGCAAGATCTCATCGCCGCGCAGCAGAACAGATCGCGGCCAGCCCACCACTCTTGTACCTTCAAACGGGCTCCAGTCGGCGGCCTCGCTCAATTCATCGGAGCGGAGCGTCTTTTCCCGCACCGGATCGAACACAACGATATCGGCGTCACAACCCGGCAGTAACGTACCTTTGCGCGATAACCCCATGCGGCTGGCTGGGGCCGTGCAACAGGCCGACACCCAGGTTGACAGAGGAAGTTCTCGTTCATTGACACCGAAGTGATGCACCAAGGCAAGCCTTGGTTCGATACCGGGCAGCCCGCCCGGCACGTCTGCAAACGAGGGCTGCTGTTTCTCGTGACGAGTCCAGGGACAGTGATCGGTGCTCACGATCTCCAGATCATCACCGATCAGGGCGCGCCAGATAGCGTCCTGATCGGCGGCGCGGCGCAGAGGAGGAGCGCATATGAATAGATGGCCATCGGCTCCTGCAAGATGCTCGTCGGCGGTCAGGAGAAGATAGTGAGGGCAGGTTTCGGCGGTGATGTCCACGCCGCGTTTGCGCGCGGCGATCACTTGCGCCAGGGAATCGGCGGCGCCGACATGAAATATGTGAAGAGGGCAGTTGGCCAGGGCGGCAATCTCGGCGGCCCGCAGCACTGCGCTGGCTTCCAGCGGCGCCGGACGAGTACGTTCATGCCAGATCGGTTGGCGATGGCCGGCGGCGACCGCGTTTGCACGCAACTGATCGAGAACCGGCCCGGTTTCGCTGTGCAGAACGACTCCCCCTCCGGCAGAGGCCACTGCGCGCATGGCCCCCAGCAGGGCAACATCGTCAAGCTGCATGCGGTCATACGCCTGATAGAGTTTGAACGTGGCACAGCCGGCTGCCACGACAGCAGGAATATCGTGCAGGCGCTCCTGCGCGCCTGCGTGCCAAGTCGGAATCGTCATGTGAAGGCCGTAATCGACAGCCACACGGCCATCGGCCTCGGCAAGGCGATCGTGAAGCGCCTCCATCAAAGACTGCTCAGGTTGGGGGTCGGTGAAATCAATCACCGTTGTACTACCTCCGCAGGCCGCGGCCACAGTTCCCGTGACAAAACTGTCTGTACTGGTCAGACCGTTGAGGAGCATTTGAAGGTGGACGTGGCAGTCAACTCCACCGGGGATCACGTAACAGCCGGAGGCATCAATCGAGCGAGTGGCATTCAGTTGTGCGCCGATAGCCGCGATCCGGCCCTTATCGATGGCCAGGTCGGCGAAGATGGGGCCGGATGGCATGATGAGTTGCCCATGCCTGATTGCCAGGTCATACATAGTCGGGATGAGTTGCGCCCCACATGCCGCCGAAGACAATCTCGGAAAGAGGATGACGGCTGCGGGGGGCCAGTTCGCGCTCTCGGATCTCTTCGGGCAGGGCGGAAGGCGGCGCCAGATAGCCGATGGCCGCGGAGACAACCGGCTCAAACTGCGTGGGAATCTCCAGAACTTCCCTGGCCTTATCTCTGCGGAATCCACCCATTTGATGCATATAGAGACCGTGAGCCATCGCCTGGATCGTCAGGTGGGCCATGGCTTGGCCGACATCGTAGCGGGCGTAGGCGTTTGCGCGGGAGGCATTGTCAGGTTTCGGCTCGGTCACGGCGATGAGCAGCACAGAAGCATGCTGCGCCCAGGCCTGGTTCATCTCCATGAGCGTGCTGAGAATGCGGGCAAATCCGTCGGCGTCGCGATGGCGCGATGCGATAATAAAGTGCCACGGTTGCAGGTTGCGAGAAGAGGGCGCCCAGCGGGCGGCTTCAAACAGACTGCCCAGGACCTCTGGAGGGATGGGGCGGTCGGCAAAAGCCCTTGGGCTCCAGCGGTTGGAAAGCAGATCGTGAATGGGGTAGGTGGTGTCAGCGCGCTTATCAATTTCGGGCACGAATAGTCTCCTTAGAATTTCGTCTCAGTAAACCTTAAGCAGGGCACAATCGGTCTCTGCGCGAAGTTCGAAGGCGCCCAGTGCTGCGGGCAGAAGGAGCCATGAGACCCCCTGCAACTCCACAGGGGCACCTTCCCAGTGCAGGGATGCGCGACCTGAGAGAATGCCCCATATCTGAAAGGTTGTACCATCGCAACGGTCGTCCCAGACTGCGCCGGGCTGGCCTGTCAGACGCTCGGCACGAAAATAGGGACAGGCGGTCTCTGCGCCTGCCACTGTGCGCAGGTTGGCGGCGGCGGCACCGCCAATGGTGCGCAGATCGGCCAACCCTTCTCGCACCCATCCCGCGGGCGAAGGAAGGATTGGAGGCTTGACAATTGCTGGTTCCAATAGCCGCCAATCGATTACGTCCAGAGCCTGGCGGACGTGCAGGGGACGGGAATTGCCGTCTGCGCCGCTGCGTCCCCAGTCGTAAAGGCGATAGGTGGTGTCGCTGTTTTGTTGAATCTCGGCCACAATCGCGCCGGGGCCGAGGGCGTGGACCGTCCCTGCGGGTATGTAGACCGCGTCCCCGGTCCGAAGCGGAATGCGATGTAGCATCGGTTCGATCGCGCCAGTGGCGGCAGCCTGTGCAAAACGCTGACGGTCGACACCGGTCTTCAACCCGTAGATCAGCTCTGCGCCCGGCTCAGCGTGAAGTATGATCCACAACTCGGTTTTACCCAGATCGCCGGCGTGCTCCCGAGCGTAGGTATCGTCAGGATGAACTTGAACGGAAAGCCAGCGGTTAGAGTCTAGAAGCTTTATCAGCAGAGGGAAGGTATCATGCTCAACTGAACTTCCGAGCAGGTGCTCGCCCCAGTGCTCCTGGACTTCTGCGAGTGTGCGTCCGGCCATTGTGCCGGCCTTGACTCTCGATTGCCCGTTGGCATGTGCGGCGATTTCCCAGCTCTCGGCAACGATGCCCGCCGGCAACTCCTTCCCCAGTTTCGTTTCCAGATTGCGCCCCCCCCAGATGTAGTCCTTAAAGACCGGCTGGAAGGAGAGGGGGTAGACTTGGGAAGTTATCGGAGATGAGTTGGGAGAGTGGGTTGGCATGGTGGTCGGCTTCACGCTCTTGTCATTGGAATGGTCTTTCAGTTCCATTTCTTCCTCTGAACTCTCGGATTCATCCGGGAAGGGCGGCAGATCAAGCATTTTGTGCCAGGCGTAATCGCCGAGGATGCGCAAGGAAGCGACCACAGGCGCGGCCAGAATTGCACCCAGCAGCCCGGCCAGGGATGCGCCCATGATAACGCTAACCATCACCAGAAGCGCGTGCAGGTTCAGGGCCTTGCCGACGATGCGGGGAACCAGCAACGTGTTTTCTATCTGCTGAATCAATATCATCGCCACGGCCACGGCGAAGGCAAACTGGAGAGGGGTCATACCGAAACCAGGTGTGGCTTGAAAAAGTGCGACGAGGATGGCGGCGCCGGCGCCGACCAGTGGCCCGATAACCGGCAGAAACTCCATTGCGCCAGAGAGCAGCGCCAGGCCGAGGGCATTGTCCACGCCCAGCGCGCCGAGTACGACGCTGACAAGCACAAAGATGATAAGGGCAAGGAGGGCCTGTCCACGCATGTAGGCCGCCCAAACCTGGCTGATGCTGGAGGTCAGACGTTCGGCGTCCTGGCGATAGCCGGGCTTGTGGGCAAGGTTTCCGATCATGCTACCAAAACGGGGCATATCGATGGCGACATAGATTGAGAGGACGAAAATGAGTAGTATCTGGCCGAGGACAGCCACTGTCCCGGTGACGACATTGGCGGCAAGACTGCCACCGCGGCTGAATATGGGTTGAATGAGGCTAAAGAGCTGGCCAAATAGCTCCTCCCATCCGGGCAGTTGGGGCAAGAGCCCGGCAACGGGAACGGGCAGACCGCCCACGGTGATTGACTCCGGCAGTTGCTCACGCAGGTCTTGTAACTGGGCGAGCGCGTCGTCGAACCAGCCAGGCAGACGGCGGGAGAGATCGAGCACCTGTTGAAAGGTGGTAACTCCCACCAGCAAGAAGGTCGCCACGACGAGAAGGGCGAGCACCAGGTATACGACCAGGACGACGGTGACTCGATTGACGGGCGTACGCCGGTCGATGAATGAAATCAGCGGATGGAGAAGGTAGGCCAACAGTGCGGCCAGCACTACCTGTTGCAGCAGACCGCGAAATACCCATATCAGCAGGCAGAACAGTGCAAGCGCCGAAACGGCGACGATTGCTTTGGTGGCTGTGCTCCAGGGCGGAGAAGGGGATTGCACCATCTTAATCGGAGTACCTCTGCGCGTCGGCGCTGCCTAGAGTATCTTCAGATTTGCCAGCGACGCCATGAATTTTTTGACGCCCAAGTTTTGGAAGGCGACTGATACTTCCTCTTCGCCGCCTATAACAACACTGTCGATCACCATTCCCACGCCAAACTTGGGGTGTTCCACGCTTTGGCGGCGCTTGAATTTCGTCGGCGCGTCAGACGTGGTCCGCCGGCGGCGGGGTGACGCACGATTTGGCCGGTCTTGGCGGAGGGTCTCTCCACGACCGGAAGATGAGCGATTCGTTGTCCTATACGGGGTACTTTCGCCCGAGCCCGAACTGTCCTCTTTATACCTGCCTAACAATTCGGGACCGTCCAGCCAACTGGTCGCTCTTTGGTAGGCGGCTGCCTGGCGCTTACGGCGGTTGACCTGCCCTCTCAGCAACTCGGCCGGAATGTCTTCCAGGAACCGACTAGGTTCCTGCAGTTCGCTGGTACCCCACATCGCGCGCTGGGAGGCGTGTATCAAGTGGAGGCGGCGCATGGCGCGGGTGATGCCGACATAGGCCAGGCGACGCTCTTCGTCCATGTCCTCCTCGTCCTCGCTCTGGATGCTGCGGGCGTGCGGCAGCAGGCCCTCTTCCATCCCTACTATAAAGACGGCGGGAAACTCCAGCCCTTTGGCGGTGTGCAGAGTCATCAGGGTCAAGGCATCTTCGTTTTCGTCGAAGTCATCCTGCTCGCTGACGAGGCTGATCTCCTGCAAGAAGAGGCCGAGCGGGTCCTGTCCCGGCTCCAGATCATCGAGGCCTGGACGATATTGGACGGCAACGGCGCGCAGTTCGTTGACATTTTCAAAGCGTTCTTCACCTTCGTCGCTGCCATCCCGCAGGCGGTCGAGGTAGCCGCTCTCGGCCAGGATCTGATCCATCAGGGCGCCGACATCCTCGTACTGAATCTCGGCCGCCAGCTTCACCCAAGATTCCAGCATCGAGGCGAATCTGATCAACGCGTTGCGGGCGCGGGCGGCGAACGGAGCAGCGGGAAGAGCAGGGTGAGGGGTGGGAGAAGGGTCTTCGCTGTATTGATCGCTTCCCTCTCTGATCAAAGCCTGCAGTGCCACCCACTCGCTGACGGAGGCCGAAGCAGCCCAAGTCTTGAGCGCTTCATACGTTCTGGCGCCGATGCCGCGCGGGGGCACGTTGATGATTCGGTCGAGCGCCATCGTAGCTGCCGGGTTCTGCACGAGCCGCAGATAAGCGAGAACATCCTTGATTTCACGGCGTTCGTAGAAGCGGGTTGCCCCCACCAGGCGGTAGCGCACCTGCCGGCGCACGCAAGCCTCCTCCAAGGCACGACTTTGCGCGTTTGTGCGGTAGACGACCGCGGCATCGCCCAGTCCCAATCCTCTGTGGGCGCCCAGGCGGGTAGCTTCATCCAGCACGTAGTCGGCCTCTTCCGTCTCGTTGTAGGCTTCGTGAATCGTAACCTTTACCCCTTCGCCCTGGTCAGTGCGCAGACGTTTGGGCGTACGATTTGTATTCTTGGCAATAACGGCATTTGCGACATCGAGAATGTATTGGGTGCTGCGATAGTTTTGCTCGAGGAGGACGACTTGTGCGGCGGGGTAGTCGCGGCGAAAGCGCAGGACGTTGCGGTAGTCGGCGCCGCGAAAGCGGTAGATCGACTGGTCTTCGTCGCCGACGACAAAAAGATTGCCCCTGCCGTCCGGCGGGCCGACGAAGAGCGATGCCAACTCGTACTGCGCCGTATTTGTATCTTGAAACTCATCCACCAGGACGTAGCGCCACTTGTCCTGATATTTGCGCCGGATTCCATCGTCCTTGCGCAGCAATAGAGCGGTGCGCATCAGTAAATCATCAAAGTCCATGGCGTTGTTCAGGAGCAGGAGTTGCTGGTAACGGCCATAGACACGGTCGCAGATTTCCTGCATGTATCCTTCTGCGCGCACTAGCTCCGGTGTAAGCAGATCGTTTTTCCATTTGCCAATCTGCGCCAGGATTGCCCGCGGGCTGAAACGTTTTTCATCCAGTTTCATCTCCTTAAGAATCGCGCGGACGAGCGCCAGTTGGTCGGAGCTGTCATAGATGACCCAATTGCGCTTAAAACCGACCGCCTCCACTTCGACGCGCAGTACGCGCGCGCAGACGGCGTGGAAGGTGCCGATTGTCAGCCCGCCAAGGCTTTGGCGCCTGCCCTCGCCTGGCAGCGGAAAATTGTGCCCGATCTGCTCTTCAACACGATTGCCCATCTCTTTGGCGGCTTTATTGGTAAATGTTACCGCCAGGACGTGCCACGGCTCGACCTTCTTCTCCTCGATGAGGTAGGCGATGCGCCGGGTAAGAACGCGGGTTTTGCCGGAGCCAGGGCCTGCCAGCACCAGAACCGGCCCCTCGGTCGTCTGGACAGCAGCCTTCTGTTGGGCATTTAGACCGTCAAGTATTAGTGACATATGTGATTTTGCAAGTTGCGAATCATATTGGGGGTCTTTGGGACAAGTAGGCGCAAAGTGTCAGTAAGAGGGATGAACGAGGGCAACTTACCAATCCTCCATCTGGAAGCTCTCCCCGTTCAAAATGCGCACATAACTTTCGTAACGCTCCGTCGATACTTTGCCCTCTTCTACTGCCTTGCGGACGGCACAGTCCGGCTCGTGGTCGTGGGTGCAGTCAGGAAAGTGGCAGTCGTTGACGTAGGGCTTCATCTCGACAAAATAGAATGCAAGACTGCCCGGATCGATCTCATACAGGCCCAGCTCGCGGATGCCGGGCGTATCGGCTACGAAAGTCTGGTCGCCCAAAGGCAGGCGGAAGAGTTGGGCATTGCGGGTTGTGTGCCGGCCTTTGCCTTCGAAATTGCGCAATTCGCCCACTCTCAGGTTCAGCTGTGGGTGGATGGCGTTTATGAGCGCGCTCTTGCCGACGCCGCTAGGGCCGGTGATGACTGTCAATTTGTCGGTAAGCAGCTGGCACAGTTGATCGAGGCCTTGGGATCTTGCCGGGTCACCAGCGTTGTGGGCTGGACTGACTTCGATTCGCTCTGTTGCGCTCACGAACAGGAGCGGGTATCCGAGACCTTCGTAGAGAAGGAATCTGTCGCGGGCGGCCTCGATACCTGTCAGGTCAATCTTATTCGCGACGATTACGGCCGGCAGTTCATTGGCCTCGGCGATCAACAGAAAGCGGTCCAGCATTCGCAGGTGCGGTTCGGGATCGCGCACGGCAAAGACAACCAGAACTTGATCCGGGTTGGCAACGATCACGTCCTCGGCCGGTCGAGAAGAGCCTGGCATTTGTCGGCTCAAACTAGACTCCCGCTCTTCGACCGAGTCTATCTGGCCAGATCGTTTGCCCTCCAGCACAACTTGGACGCGGTCGCCGACGGCCACAAGTGTCGTGTCTTTGGTCCGTTCCTGGAGGAGCCGGCCCCGCACGCGGCAGCTTATTACTTTGTCGTCTGAGGTGGCGACATCATAGTGATGCCCCCTGCTGCGTACGACGACGCCCTTAGCGGTCCGCTCCCTTTTCTTTTGCTTTGGTTTGCTCTTGGCGGGCGCGTCAAAATAGTCGTCCTCGTAGGCCTCTTCCCACTCTTCGTAGGCTTCCATATTCTTTGGCAAAGGCAACTCCTGGCGGCGATTTTCCGGGGCTTTGGTCGTGCCTTCTCTGGGGGCACAGTTTCTGGTACAAGTGTATCAACGCAGCGGCCCGTTTGGCAACACGCCGCCAGCGCTGACAACTTGGTGGTGACTGCAGGAAGAGCCCGGCGTTGCCGCGGGCCGCAGCTGGCAACATTGGACTCCTGTCAGAACTCCGCAGACCTGTAAAGGAGAACGCTCGACAGGGAGGTTAAACTCAGCCAGCAGCCGCAGCAGGTCGGCGACCGGCAGTCCCATCACGGCGGCAGGGCAGCCTGTAAAACTCTCTACGGGTCTGAATTTCTTGTGCTGAATGGCGTAGGCGCCGGCCTTGTCCAAGGGATCCCCCGTTGCCACGTATGCTGCAATCTCCGACTCACTGTAGCAACGCATATTCACTGTGGTTGTGTTAATCAGGCTGCGGGTTCGCATTAACTTACCGCAGGAAAAGTGGGCAAATGCCAGCGCAGTATGGACTTGGTGGGGACGTGCGCGCAGCCGCAACAGCATGGCGTAAGCCTCTTCGACGTGTGCGGGTTTGCCTAACATTTCGTCATTAATTGCCACCACTGTATCGGCGCCGACGACGAGAAATTCGGCCGGGGCGGCGGATTCGGCTTCGTCCGCTTGTCTGGCGGCAAGCCGTTTCCCAACTGTCAGAGTCTTGGCGATGGCAAGTCTTTCCACCATCGCAAGGGGCGTCTCATTGGTCGCCGGCGCCTCATCAATGTCTGCAGATTCAGGCCAAAAGGGGATTCCGAGGGAGTGGAAGAATTGCTGCCTACGCGGGCTTGCAGAGGCAAGTATGACTCTAGGAAAGTTCATAAGCGCGGTAGGAAGATGTGGGAATAGTGTTTGGCGGCGAAGAATAAGTTGTGGGCATGGCAGGAATCTCTTCGCGGCCTGTTTTCTGAGCGTTCAAACCGCGTGGCTCGTGTGAAAGGCATAGATTCGGTCTAGCAATTTCGAGAACGCGAATTACCACTGTCTATTCTACGAGTCGGCTCAGAGTTAGCAAAATCCCAGAGTGCAGGGCAATCGCATCTTAATTCGGACGCCACAATAGCCTACGAAGGGCGCCCACAAGGGGGGGAGGGCACCCACAAGGGGTGCCCTCCTACCCGATTCAGGCAGCCTCACGAGGTTTTTCTAATTTGATGCAATTGCCCTGTCCCAGAGCGCCATGCAATTGGAGGGATTGGAGGAGATGGACATAGCGAGCGCAGAGCAGAGATTTCACAATAAATGCAAATGAATTCTTGCCGGTGGGTGCCCCGCAGGGTATCATTGGGGGGGCCGGTGGGGAACCATTCCGATGTCCTCCGGTATATTGGCGCGCCGGGTCCCCCCACCGCACGGCAGGATGCAACTCTGAAAGCTGACCCATTCGTCGTTGAACGGGCGCGTCTGTGGATGTTGCACTCTTCATTTCTCATACTTTCAGGAGTCAGTCAATGACTAAACGTAAGTCTGGCGGTGGGACACCCCGCGTTCGAATGGCATTTATTGGGTGTGGCGGCATGGCCCGCAGCCATACCCGGCGCCTCCTCCAGCAGCAGGATACCACGGAGATACGGGTAGTGTGTGAGCCTTCTCCGAATGCCTATGAGGCATTCTGCGAACTCTTCGATGAGGCGGGCCTAGAGCCACCTCCAAACGAACCTGATCTCGAGAAACTGTTGAAACGAGGCGAGATCGACGCTGCATTTATCATTACGCCGCACGTTTTGCATTTTCCGCAGGCAAAGGCATGTTTGGAAGCCGGGCTGGATGTATTGCTGGAAAAACCGATGGTAATGAACGCAGGGGAAGCGGTTGCGTTGATCGATGCCCGAAATAGAAGCGGCGGTCTGCTGTCGGTATCCTTCAATGGCAGCATGTCACCCCAGGTACGAACCGGCGCGAAGATTCTGCGGGCGGGGAAATTGGGCAGGATTCTGAACATCAGCGCAGTTGTGTGGCAGAACTGGATGACCAGCACAAGCGGTCTTTGGCGCCAGGTTCCTGAAGTTGCAGGGGGCGGCTTCCTGTTTGACACTGGCGCGCATATGCTCAATACTATCTCCGATTTGGCGGGCGAAGACTTTATCGAGGTGGCGGCCTGGATGGACAATCATGGCGCCCCTGTGGACATTTTGGCTGCGGTCATCGCCCGATTGAGTTCGGGCGCGTTGGTGTCGATGAACGCGGCCGGAAACACGAACTGTAAGATCGGCTCGGACGTTCGTGTATTGTGCGAGAAAGGAATGTTGCAAACGGGTGTTTGGGGAGAGCGTCTCTTGATTCAGGAAACAGGGGACGAGGAACTTACGCCAGTGGAGTTGCCAGAATCATTGGGCACCTGGCAGCAGTTTCTGCGAGTGCGGGCCGGTGATTTGGAAAACCCATGCCCACCGGAAATCGGACTGCGAATGGCTCGTTTGTGGGATGCAATTAAGGAATCCGCCGGCCAAGGGGGAAAGCCGGTAACAGTAGGCTCATAGCGATTGATCAGAGAGGTGGGGACAAAGGTACGAGGTGGAACATCTTACGCTTCGTGCATCCCCTATCTCGGTTTTCACTTCTCAAGTTACGGAGGAAACAGGATGGGAGACATTCGCGTTACGGTCTGGAACGAGTTTCAACACGAAAAGGTGAACGAGTTTATCGGCGGCCTGTATCCCGATGGAATTCACGGGGCCATTGCCGAAGGGTTGCGCCTGCACGGATTCAGTTCAGTCCGCACGGCCACGCTGGACGAGCCGGAACACGGTTTGACTGATGAGGTGCTGGCAGAGACGGACGTGCTGACTTGGTGGGGCCACCGCGCCCACGCGCAGGTTTGCGATGAGGTCGTCGAGCGCGTGCAGCGGCGCGTGTTGGAGGGAATGGGACTGGTCGTTCTGCACTCTGGCCACTTCTCGAAGATTTTTCGCAAGCTGATGGGTACCACGTGCAGCTTACGCTGGCGCGAAGCCGACGAGAGAGAACGGATTTGGGTGGTCAAACCGTCCCACCCGATTGCGCAAGGGCTGCCGCCGTATTTTGAGATTGAAGAGTGCGAGATGTATGGGGAGCTTTTCGATATCCCCGCACCGGACGACCTGGTGTTTGTCAGTTGGTTCGAGGGCGGCAATGTCTTCCGGAGCGGGGCTTGCTTCCACCGCGGTAATGGAAAGATATTCTACTTCCGGCCCGGCCATGAGACCTACCCGATTTTTCACCAGGACATCATTCGCCAGGTAGTTGCCAACGGCGTGCGCTGGGCCGCGCCGTCCGCCGGCCCGACATTCCCGTACATTCAGCCTGGCAAGCCGGGACTTAATGCGATCAATGAGAAAGAACCGCACGAGAGGATCTCGGAGAAGGGTTCGGCGCGGGATAGGGTTGGTTAGAGTCGGTGGCGTCGCGTATTGCAAGTTGCGCTTCAATAGGTACATTGTAAGGAAAGGAACCGTGACATCATGCTGCTTGCCTTGTCAGGATAGCCAGGCGCCGAATCACGGAGAAACGATATGCGGACTGAAAATGAACTGCTCAAGCGTATAACGGCTCGCCCGGACGTTTTTGGTGGAAAGCCGATTGTTCGTGACATGAGAATCTCGGTGGAACTCATACTGAGTTTGTTGACACAGGGCGTCACTCCGGAAGCAATCTTGGATGATTTCCCTGACCTGGAACTCGATGACATTCGCGCCTGCACCGCCTATGCGCACGCAGTGATCGCCGGAGACACACTGGCCGCAGTGTCCGTGCAGCAGCTGTGAAGTTTCTCGTCGACCGGTATGCTGGTCGCCGTTTGGCAGAATGACTCAGGAACAATGGGAACGATGCTCTCTAAGCACGTAGTCTGGGTCCAGATCCCGGGGACCGTGCGCTACTGGAGTGTGCAGAGGCCGAGAACCGAATCCTGATCACGACTGATACCGATTTCGGGGAACTCATCTATTTAGAAAGGGTTCCACATGCGGGGCTCGTTCGACTCCCTGACGTTCCGGCAGAACAGCGGATCGCATTGCTTGCCGGAGTGATCGAACGATTTCGGGAGGCAATGGAATCGCAAGCAGTGGTAACTGTACGCGGGGACCGGATACGGATTTCATATCCTCCGATGGCCTGAAGCGTGGCCCAGATCCTTGGGAATTTATGTAGGAGCCATTGACCACGAGAGCCTGGCAGGAGTCGTAATTCCGCGTGAAGGCCGATCTGTCAGCGCGGAAGAATTGCAACAGCCCAGGAGTAGATAGGCAGTAGTAATTCCCTGGCCTATAGAAAGAAACGGCGCTGCCAAGCCCAAGATGTGGTAGGCAGCGCTGTTTGATCCTTCACCCAGTTGCTGAAACAACCGCTTCAGACCCATGTGCATTGTATTGGCTAAACAGTGCCGATCGGGGACATCGGCCTAGCGCGAATCTCAACCCTGCGTCTGCTTCCCTCTGAAAAGGCACCCCCTGTAGGAGTCGAACCTACGACCGACGGATTAGAAGTCCGTTGCTCTATCCTCTGAGCTAAGGGGGCGTATCTGAACCAAATCTACGCAGGCCCACTGTACAAGAATCGTTGCCGGCACAAAAGTCCTGGTCCCTCAATAGGCGGGGCTTCCGATACCGCCACCGGTGACACAGGGCTATTCGCCGTTGCAGGGGTCGGCGGCTCCGCCGCTATCGCCAGTGCCGGACTCGCCGTTGTCTGTCCCTTCACTGCCGAATAGCGACATATTGCCAGGCCGTTGCAGCAGGTTGCCCATGCGGACACGGGCAATGACAGCCAACTGGGCATTGCTTTCCGATGCCAGTTGGAAAGTCTTGTCGAAGAGATCGATGGCGCAACGTGTGTTGCCTTCCACCTCAGCGACACTGGCCAGCAAAAAGTAGCCCTGGGGATCGGAAGAGTCGAATGCAATTGCCTCGTTGGCGGCAGAGCGAGCTTTCTCCACATCTACAACTGAAAGCCAGACGGAGCCAACTGTCCACCAGTACGACACGAGTTTACCGGCAGGGACCAGTGCTCTTGCTTCGGCCAGCGCCTCCAGCGCGCGATCACTTTGGCCCAGTTTGTCGCGAATGACCCCCTCCCAGATCAAGAGTTCCGGGTCCGGTTGCGTGAGTTGAGCCTTGGCCACCTCGATAACCTCCAAGGCCTCGTCCCACCTCCCCTCAAAGGCCATTTGCTGCAGCGTAGAGATTGCTTCTGAGGCGACAACTGTATTTGGGTCAGGCGGGAATACAAAAGTTAGCAGCACCCAAACGATCGCAAGAAAACCGACAATGGTTCCGATGGTTATGCCCAGACGACGTATGAGGCGGCGACGGGCGGCTGCCACCACTTCGTCAAGGCGCCACCACAGCCCTTGCGCCGGGGGATTGGCTTGGCGCAACTGCGCCAAGCCGCCGGCCAGGTCCAGTACTCGAGAAATGCGGCTTGCTTCGCGCCGCAGCTTGCTCTGCAGACTGACCCACCGCGTGAGCTCGGTCCTGAGGTCGAGGCCGCTGGACTCCAGTTGTGCGAAGCGCTCTTCGATGCCATCCAAGAGCTGCAGGAAGGATTCAACATTGTCTCGCCGCAACTGAACGATCCCCCGCTCCGCTTCGGTAATGTCTTCACGCAGACTAACGGCAAGGCTTTGTCGCTCCTCCCGAACTGAGTAGGCCATTACTGGTTGGCCTCCGGGCCAACCGGGGCCGGAATGAGGTTTGCCTCCGCCTGTGGCTCAAGTGCGAGATCTGCGCCACTAGCCGGCGGGTGCAAGGCGCCGTTTCTCGATTCCGCTCCAGCCAATTCTTCTTCTCGTTGAATCTCACGATAGACCCGATTGATGCCTGACTTAATCTGGCTCTCAATTTTTGCTTTGCGTTCCAACGGCACTGGAAATAGTTCCAGCATCTCGCCCACCAAGCCGCTCTTTGCTTCGTTCTTGGTTTTGCCTTCACGGTAGTAGTCGCGGACGCGCTGGCGCTTGAAAAGAATGTACTCCTCAACTTTCAAAGTGTCATCAGGGCTGCACACGGGCCCGTGACCTGGGACTAATCTCTCCGCGCCGAGCGTTCGGATCCGGCGCAGTGCTTCGATCCATTCGAGAGAATCCGCTTGGGCCATGTAAGGATGCTGGTCCACCCAGAGTATATCTCCGACAAAGGCGATCTTTTCTTCCGGCAACCAGGCGAAGCTGGTGGCCGGGGTATGGCCGCCGGCATAGATCAACTGTATTTCACGCCCACCATATTGTAGACGGGCGCAGTCGGTGAAGGTAACACCAGGGAGGACAATTTCGATATTGGTCAACTGTTCCTGGATTTCCGGCTCCCGCTTGAAGCTGTTGTAGACCCGCTCTTTGAAGTTTTCCGTGTAACCGGACATCTCCTTGAAGGCACGCTCATGGGCGATGACCGTCGTCGGCAGAAAATACTGGTTGCCCAGGGCATGGCCGCGATGGTGGTCCGTGTTGAACACATAAAGGATCGGCAGGCCCGGCGCTTCCAATTCGATCTGTTCCCGCCAGTCTTTGGCCTGCTTAGGGATTAAGGGCGTATCAATCAGAATCAGACCCTCGTCAGTGACGACAAACCCCGGCGTACAGCCTCGATAGAAGGTGTTGATAAAGAGGCCGGGCGCTATTTCCTGCCTCTCACCCAGGCCTGTCACCCCTAATTTGAATGAAGTTCTACGTCTGGCTGCCATAGTTGAAACCCTTTGTCCAAATGATTTGGTGTACCGAAGTTTACGTACATCGACACCGGAATTCGAAATCGTCAAGCGAATGACTGTCCCTATTGGTCACCGGTAGTCTACATTTTAAGGGCTCGATCTGTCAAAGCGTGCCGGTTAATGCAGTGAGCCGGCAGGGGGTGGGGGGGATGGGAATGCGGTACTTCCGAATGAAGTGACCGGTGACACCCAAACTTGAAGACATGGCGCAGTAAACTGCTTATGGGTAGATTGGTCTTGATTCCATTGTCTAGAGCTTCGACTGGTTGGAGAGAGGCCAATGGTTATTCAGGGTTTCTTGCCAATTTCCCAATCGTTCAGGTGGGCCAGAACTGGCGCGCAGACGCTGATCACGGGCCTACCATGTGGCACAACCGGTATGTGGATCGCGGAGTTCCGGGCAATTCTGCCCTCTTCATCAAGTACCCATATTGGAGGAAAAGTTGGGGGAGACAGCAAGAGAAGTGATGTGGCTCCATCCTTGGCTGTTGGCCTTTTCTGCCGCAGCCCTGCCCACAAGGCCAGGGCAACCCGCGCCCAGGGAGTCGCGGGACCTGGCGGGGAATAGGTAGAGGACAGAAATCGAGGTGCGAGAATAGCCTGCGACATGCTATAATCTTTGCAGTTCAAGTTGTGCGTCGCTAACTGGCGGCGTTGAGAAGACGGTTTGCCGCAATAGGAGGATGGCCCATGGCAAAGACAGCGAGTCTTGGCGTCCTCACCAGCGGAGGTGATGCGCAGGGCATGAATGCAGCCGTGCGTTCGGCCGTGCGTGCGGCGCTGGAGCGGGAGGCGCAGGTTTTCGGAATCTTTGAGGGGTTCCAAGGGATGATCGAGGGCGGCAACCTGATACGTCCATTTACCTGGGACTCGGTTGGCGGCGTGCTACAGCAGGGCGGGACGCTGCTTGGAACCGCCCGCAGCCCAGACTTCCTCACCAGGGAAGGCCGCAAAAGAGCGGTGCATAATCTGCTTCTCCAAGGCATAAACCGTCTTATAGTCATAGGCGGCGACGGCAGTTTGACCGGCGCGCAGGTTTTGCGGGAGGAGTGGGGCTCACTGGCGGAGGAGTTGGTGGCCGAAGGGCTCCTGGCGTCTTCGGTAGCCGAAGAGTACGGATTTCTTGCGGTTGCCGGACTGGTGGGTTCGATCGACAATGACATGTTTGGCACAGATATGTCAATTGGAACTGACTCCGCCCTGCACCGCATCACTGAGGCGCTTGACGCCATCACAAGCACGGCGGCCAGCCACCAACGCGCGTTTGTCGTAGAGGTAATGGGCCACCATTGCGGTTATCTTGCGTTGATGGGCGCGTTGGCATCGGGGGCCGATTTCGCGCTGATCCCAGAGAGCCCGCCTAATCTGGATGCGTGGGAAGAAAAGATGTGTTCGATCTTGCGCACTGGCCGCGACAGCGGTCGGCGGGACAGTATCGTGGTGGTGGCAGAGGGGGCACAAGACCGTCACGGCAACCCTATCACCAGCCGCTACGTTGAAGAGATGCTGACCAATTATCTGGGAGAGGAGGCACGGGTAACGGTGCTGGGCCACGTTCAACGCGGCGGGTCTCCCAGTGCCTATGACCGTGTGTTGGCAACGTTGCTAGGCGCGGCGGCGGCAGAAGCCGCCCTTAACGCCAAGCCAAGCGATGAAGCGGTTCTTATCGGCATTCAGAATAACAAGATCGTTCACAAATCCCTGACAGAGTGCGTGGCACAGACCCTCAAAGTCAACAGTTGTATCCACGAATGCGAATTTGAAGAGGCGATGCAGTTCCGGGGCAAGGCTTACAGGGACTCTTTCCGGATTCTGCGCACACTGATTCGCGCCAATCCTCGCCCGCCAGAGCCAAGCAAGCGACGGCTGCGAGTCGCCGTTATGACGGGGGGAGCCCCAGCGCCCGGTATGAACGCGGCAACGCGTGCCGTAGTGCGCCTGCTGGAAGACAACGGCCATATTCCTCTTGGAGTCAAACGGGGATTTCGCGGTTTGATCAACGACGATATCCACGAAATGAATTGGATGTCAGTGAACGGTTGGGCGCCAACTGGCGGATCCGAACTGGGGAGCAGCCGCACGTGCCCTGAGGGAGCGGAGTTGTATGCGGCGGCGCAGGTGCTTGAAAGACATCAGGTTGACGCTATCGTAATGATAGGCGGCTGGGCGGGGTATCATGCGGTTCATCGACTATACGAAGAGAGGCACAATTTCCCAGCCTTCAACATTCCCCTGATCTGTATCCCGGCCAGTATTAACAACAACCTGCCGGGCTCGGAGTTGAGCATTGGCGCCGACACGGCGCTGAATAGCATTGTCGAGGTGGTCGACAAAATCAAGCAGTCCGCCGTGGCCTTGAACAGGTGCTTCATTGTCGAAGTGATGGGCCGCTTTTGCGGTTACCTGGCCCTTATGAGCGCGATCGCCACAGGGGCGGAACGCGTCTATATGCACGAGGAGGGGATTACACTCAAGGAGCTCGAGCGGGACATCGACCTGTTAAAGGAGGGTTTTGAACAGGGCAAGCGTTTGGGGCTGATGATCCGCAACGAAACTGCCAACTCCTTCTATACAACCCCCTTCATCGCCGCGTTGTTCGACGAGGAGGGCGGCGACCTTTTTGAGGTGCGCCAGTCTATTTTGGGGCACCTGCAACAGGGCGGCAACCCGTCCCCTTACGACCGCATTCTGGCCGCGCGACTGGCGTGGGAATCAGTGCGTCGGATTGAAGAGATGTCGCACCGACAGAACGCGAAAAGCTTTTCGGAGGTAGGAGCGATCTGTCTTGGCATCCAGGAAGGCGATGTAACTGCTACACCACTTTATCGGATTCCCCGCCTTATGGATGAAGAACATCAACGGCCTCTTGAGCAGTGGTGGATGGAACTGCGGCCATTGGCGCGCATGTTGGCCCAGCCTGGGCCCGGTTTTTTCAAACAGGCCGAACGGGAAAAGGCTGACCACGCCTGAGTGCGGTGAAAAGGAGGAAGCGCGGTGACAGACTATAACTCCGTCACCTCCGAATTGAAGAGCGCTTACAATAGCAAAGCCGAACTGCGAGACAGGAATCGTGTACAGGAATGGAAGAAGAGGTTGTGGGCGCAGTATTTGCGGCACTTGCAGGCCGAGGAGTTGACTTCACTCCTTGAAATTGGGGCTGGCACAGGCCAAGCGGCGCGCTTCTTTCAGGACGCGGGGCTGGCGGTGGTCTGCACCGATCTGGCATCGGAGATGGTACGCCTTTGCCGCGAAAAGGGGCTGGAAGCACATGAGATGGACTTTCTGCATTTGGACTTTCCAGACGGCCACTTTGACGGGCTATTCGCCCAGAATTGTCTCCTACACGTTCCAAAAAGGGATCTCACGCGAGTTCTGCAAGCGATCCGGCGGGTGGTCCGACCGGGGGGGCTGCTATTCTTAAGCGTCTACGGTGGGCAGGATTTTGAAGGCGTGTGGGAAGATGATGGATATGAGCCTAAGCGCTTCTATGCTTTTTACAAGGATGACGAGTTGCGGTCGATCCTAGAGCGCTATTTCCAGATTCTTTCTTTCGAGGTGATGCCGAAAGAAGGGCCACGCTTCGCCGATTTTCAGGCGATAACGTTACGAAATCGACAATAGAAAACAGGGCGTAAGTACCATGGCAGACACTGTACTCTTTCTCTGCACTGGGAACTATTTCCGCAGCCGTTTTGCTGAGCACTATTTCAACGAACAGGCCCGGCTGCGAAATCTGGACTGGCAGGCGACCAGCCGCGGATTGCTGCCAAGCCAGGAAAACCTGGGTTTTATGTCCAGAGATGCATTGGACCGGCTGCACGCGCTAGGCATCGAGCCACCCGGACCACTGCGTCTGCCAATGGACGTGCAGCTGGCCGATCTGACCGCGGCGACGCTTACCATCGCAGTAAACGGGATTGAGCACCGCCCGCTGATGGAGGCGCGCTATCCAGAGTGGGCGAAGCGCGTGCGCTATTGGAGTGTTCACGACCTGGATGTGACGGACGCAGACACGGGGCTGGCCGCGATAGAGGAAGCTGTACAGACACTGCTGGACGAACTCAGCGCACTTTGAGCACGATCTTGCCGATGTTATCGTAGGCGGCCATACGTTGGTGGGCGGCGTGGGCTTCGGCTACGGGCAGAACCTGGTCGATGACGGGACGGATCGCGCCTCCTTCGATCTGTTCCCAGAACTGTTGCCGAAAACGCCTGATAATTTCGACTTTTTCGACGACAGGCCGTGCGCGCAGTACCGAGCCGATCAGGCGCGCGCGCTTGCCCATCAGTTGCCTGATGTCGACCATTGCTTCGGCGCCACTTAGCGTGGCGATGAATACCAGTCGGCCTTTCAGCTTGAGCAGGCTGACATTGCGCTCCAGGTATTCTGCTCCCACCATGTCGAGAA
Source organism: Caldilineaceae bacterium (assembly GCA_965221345.1). Taxonomy (GTDB): domain Bacteria; phylum Chloroflexota; class Anaerolineae; order Caldilineales; family Caldilineaceae; genus Bin5. Next base: position 1,510,301 of record CBDCSD010000001.1, on the reverse strand, counting down.
TGACATCAACGCCGGCGCCTTGCGTAAACTCGCGTGTGCGGACGGCAAAGTCCTCAGTCCGGTAGTTTATCGCCAGATCAGCGCCCTGGTCGAGGCAAGTTTCTACTTTGTCCGGGCGGCCGGCCGTCGTGATGACGCGGCCTCCCGCTCCCTTTACCAATTGGATGGCCGCCGTGCCTACACCGCTTGCGCCGCCGTGGATGAGAATCGTCTCACCGGGCTGGAATCCTGCTTCCATGAAAATGTTGACGAAAGCGGTCAGGTAGACCTCGGGCAGGCAGGCTGCTTCTTCAAAGGACCAGCCGGTTGGAATTGGAATCAGGAGCCGCTGGTCCACGGCTACCCGTTCGGCATATCCACCCCCGGCAAGAAGCGCGCAGACATTATCCCCGACCTGCCATCCCTCCACGTCGGCGCCGACAGCTGCAATCTCGCCGGACATGTCAAGTCCCATTATGTCTGGCGCCCCGGGTGGCGGAGGATAGTTACCCGCCGCCTGCGACAGATCGGCCCGATTCAGTGTGGTGGCGTTTATAGAAACCAGCGCCTCGCCCGCTTGCAAGACTGGTTCTTCCACCTCCCGCCAGACAAGTTGGGGGCCTGATTTCGTTTGCTCGACTTCGATTGCGTGCATGGATTGTATCCTTCACAAGCTCGAACTGTGTTTGTCTATGCGGATGAAACTGTGCAGCCAGGGCCGGTCATCAAGTGCAGGCCGTCAAGACTGCACGACTTCCTGGGTCGGTTGGGAAGAGCTACTCGACTTCCAGATGATCAGGGTCCAACTGGTACCAGAAGACCTTTCCGGATTCAAAAACCTCGTTTACCCGGTTGTCTCGACTGAGACCGGCTACTGCCGCATAGGAGCGCCTTCCTGTAAATCGGTTCAAGAATTCGGCATTGCGGATCGCCCTGATCGTATCTCTGCCATTGGCGGTAAAAGAGATCTCGACGGCCACATAGCAGACTTCGTCGTTCTTGTCGGTGGCTTCCACAACGAGGTCGGCGCGGCGAAAGCTCCTCAGTTCGTTGGTGGGGATGCCGGAGGTGTCTACCGATTCGGTCAGTTCCCAAACCTCATCGCGGGTCAAGTTCTTAGTTCGCCTCAGCCCCAAGTCGCTGGCGATGGCGATGGCGTCATCAATCGCGGCATTTCGGGCGTGGGCGGCTTTGAGGGGCGCAATGTCATTTCGCAACTTCTGAATGCTACCATTGACTGTTTCGAATCTGGCGTCGACGGCCTCTAATCTGGTGTCAACTTGGTCGAATCTGGCGTCGACGGCCTCGAATCTGGCGTCAACTTGGTCGAATCTGGCGTCAACTTGGTCGAATCTGGCGTCGACGGCCTCGAATCTGGCGTCAACTTGGTCGAATCTAGCGTCGACGGCGTCGAATCTGGCGTCATGCTGATCCATGCGGGCTTCGATGCTGTCCAGGCGCTTGTTCGTGGAGTCGACAAACTTTTCCACCGTATCGGTGAGCTTGGCAATGGTCTGGGGCAGTTCCAGGACTTCTCTTGTCAAAAGACGGACGCGCATCGCCTCGACCCATTCGGGGCGTTCGTCCATGATTCGAACCAGGTCCTCTATGGTATTGATGGCGGTCATTGTCGTGTCTCTTATTCAGAACTCCAGCTAGCACAGTGTGGTCAAAAGGAGAAGGATTCGGCGACTTTTTCAGTTCGCACAAGCGTTCTCGGATTCAGTATACTGCAAGGCGCGGCAGCCTACAAAGAAATGAATGGCAACATGGATTTTCCACGCCGGATACAGACTCACTGATACGCCAGAGAGCCGTCCGGGCGCACGAGGAACGGGCGGTGCCACGGGCGGCCTGGTCGGGCGGCCAGTGCTTCCAAGTTCAGATCGATGCCGAGGCCAGGGCGCTCGGGCAACTCCAGGTAGCCGTCCACCAGCTTCATCGGCTCATCCACGATCTCGGCTCGCTGGCCTTCGTCGGCCTTGTACTCCAAAACGAGAAAGTTGGAAGTGCTGGCCGCGAAATGGACGTTGACCGCGGTGGCAATCGGCCCGCAGGGATTATGGGGAGCAACGCTGGCATAGTGGACTTCGGCCATGGCGGCGATCTTTTTCATCTCCCAAAGGCCGCCGGTTATGCAGATATCCGGCTGGATGATGTCCACGGCGTGGTAGCCCAACAACTCTCGGAATTCATGGCGACTGTAAAGCATTTCACCGGTAGCGATGGGAACATTTACTTTCTGGCTGAGTTTTGCCAGCGCCTCATAGTTCTCCGGTCGCAAAGGCTCTTCGACAAAAAGGGGTCGATAGGGAGCCACTACTTCACACAGTTGCGCAGCCCGACCGATTTCAAGAATTCGGGCGTGGGGATCCAGGCCGATGTCGATGTCCGGCCCGACCGCGTCACGCACGGCTGCAACGCGGCGCTCCGTCTCGCGCAGTGCCTGGTTCCAGGACATTTGGTGCCAGTCGGGCGGCAGCGGCCCCATTTTCAGGGCTGAATAGCCGTAGGTCTGGATGAGACGAACGGCGTCGTCGGCTGCCTCCTCTGGTGTATTGCCGCCTACGCTTTGGTAGACGCGAACACGGTCGCGGGCTTTGCCGCCTACCAACCGGTACACTGGCAGACCAGCGGCCTTGCCGGCGATGTCCCACAGGGCGTGCTCGATTCCGCTGATGGCGGCGTTTACGACTGAGCCGCCGGGAAAGCGGCCTCCGGCGTACATGAGGTGATACAGGCCCTCTATATCGCGCGGATCACGGCCGATCAACCATTTCTCAAAGTCGTGGATTGCGGCGACGGTCGCACCGTCGGGCCCACACGAGAAAGGCTCGCCGACCCCATGGATGCCTTCGTCGGTATGGACGACGACGAACGGGATCGAGCGATTTGCCAATTCGGTTAAATGCGTATCAATACGTGTAATTTTCATGGAAATTGCTCCTATGGCGGATTGCAAGAATTATCAGGGACAACGCTGTCGGTGTCAAACTGCATGGTCTTTTCTTCACGCAAGATTGACATCAGGCTTCTGTTGTGTTTTTATGGCGATCAGAGATCGATCCAGCTTCCATTCCTTACTTGGCTGACATGTTTGATTCTCCCTTTTCACCCCACCACCCGGGTTTCGCATCCGGGAACAGACTGTGCAGGGATGGCCCGCGGTTGGGAGGTCGCACCTGCCGATGAACCGCCTGGACATCCAGATCGCTGTTGCGAAGATTGCAAAATACGCCTCCAGCGAAAGCGGAGATACGGTAGAGGTGGTGGAGCGTCCCCACGGCGGCATCAGCATCGTCGTTTCGGACGGCCAGCGCAGCGGACGCAGCGCCAAAGCGATCAGCAATCTGGTGGCTCGAAAGGCGATGAGCCTGCTTGCGGAAGGTGTACGGGATGGCGCTGTGGCGCGGGCTACGCACGACTATTTGCGCACTCTCCGCGGTGGAAAAGTCAGCGCGGAACTCGTTATCGCCAGTGTTGATTTGGTCACCGAGACGCTTGTGCTTAGCCGCAACAGCCGCTGTCCGGTATTGGTGCAGAGTAACGAAGAAATCGAGTGGTTGGATGAACAGTGCGACGCGATCGGCATCTACCGCAATACGAAACCCAATATCGTGGAACTGCCGCTATTGCCTGGAATGACCGCGGTTGTGTTCACGGACGGTATCTGGAGTGCGGGGCACCGCAGCGGCGGAGCGATGGATGTAGCAGGTGCGGCGAATTTGGATGACGGTTGCCCACCGCTTGAAATAGCCACTGTGGGGAGTAACAGCGCCAAGGAGATCGCCAATCGCGTTCTGGAGGCGGCCCTGGCACTGGATCAAGGGCGGCCGGGTGATGACTCGACCGTCCTTGTCGTCAAGGTGGGAACGCATCAGAGAGAACAAAAGATTCGGCGCATGGAGATTTCCCTGCCCATTTAGGATTCGGCGAAGTTCTTTCGGACCGCCAATGGGGGCGGCCAGATGGACAGAGACCTTGTCAAGATTGTAGGCATAAGCGCGGCAGGTAAATCGACCCTTGTGGTCGGATTGAGGCGGCTCGGTTATGACGCCCGCCCGGTGGCTCAAGAGCATAGCCAGGTGCCCGACATGTGGCATCGTATCCGCCCCCCTGACTGGCTCATTTTTCTGGACGCAAATCTGCCGGCGCAAGGGGCGCGTCGTCCTGATGTCAGCTGGAACGAGCGCTGGCGTCGTACCGAACTGCAGCGGTTGGAACATGCCCGCAGCCACGCAGATCTAATCATTGACACCAGCCTTCTGACCACTGAAAACGTCTTGCAGCAGGCCGTCGATTTTCTGCGCCTGCGCAGGGTCTTGCCAGCAACCGGCCCCCTGGCGGAGTTGCCGCGAACGGGAAGTGTCTGGCATCAGACCTGACTCCAAGATCTTCAAGGACGGCCATACAAGAGACTTTTCGAATACCAAGTATCTTGTATGGTTGGTGTGAGATCCGGCCATTTGGGGATGAGGCGGGCCAAAACGGGCCTCTTTCCCACTTTCTTATCAAGATATCGATAGGCGAAACAGTGCAAGGAAGCTGCAGCTGGGCGCGTCCCGTTACCATGCCGTGAAAGGATAGAGCCGGTGTCAGTTCACTCTGTAAGCAGGCTATTTGAATACAACAAGTGGGCCTGGCAGCGGGTCTTTCCCTGCTTGGAAGCACTCCCGCAGGGAGAATACTTTGCCGAACGCCCCTTTTTCTGGGCGTCACTTCATGGGCTGGCTTCCCACGGCTACGGCGCGGAAAAGAGATGGCTGCAGCGAATTGGGGGTGAAAGCCCGTCACGGTTGGCAGGAAATGCCGAATTCGCAACCTTCGCCGAACTGCGAGAGGAATGGTATCAATTGTGGGCGGCATGGCATGCGTTTGTTGACTCGCTGACCACCAGCATGCTCGACGAAACTCTTGAACCCCGGAACATTGAAGGAACCCAATATGTGCTGAAGTTGGATGACGTGTTGCGTCACGTATTTAATCATGCAACTGAGCACCGCAGCCAGATGACACCTGTATTGGCCCAATTGGGACATCCGACGGAGCCGCTCGACTATGCCTATTTTGCCATAGCCGCGAAACAATGAGCTTCGCCCCATTGGTCAGATAGGCAGGTGCCTGAATTGCGGTCAACGAGATCCGCACCAGCCTTCCATTCCCTAAGAAAGTTTTGCAGACAGCGGTTTATTTTCGACGCGTGCGCATTTTCCACGCGGCACCGGGCACTCTCTCGGAGTTACCGCGAAGGGGAAGCGTCTGGCATTTTAGCCGACTCCAGAATCCACTAAAATGGTTGACATTTCAACCTTGGCGTGCTATAAGTTTCCTGCGGTTGCTGCAGGCGCCGGCCATGTGGGAAAGAGGCAGGCCAGGCTAGCCCCATGCCCCACACACTCATCAACATATCTATCGGCGCAACAGTGCAAGGAAGCTGCAACTGAGCGCGTCCCGTTACCATGCTCTGAAAGGATGAAATCGATGTCTGTTTATTCTGTAGGCAGGCTATTTGAATACAACAAGTGGGCTTGGCAACGGGTGTTTCCGAGCTTGGAAGCGCTTTCGGCAGAGGAATACTTCGCCGAACGCCCCTTTTTCTGGCAGTCACTTCATGGGCTGGCTGCCCACGGCTACGGCGCGGAGCGGGCCTGGCTTAAACGCATTGGGGGTGAGAGCCCGGCACACTTGCCAGAGGCTTCGGAGTTCGCGACCTTCGCGGATCTGCGAGAGGAGTGGCAAACGCTGTGGGCGGCATGGCAGGAGTTTGTTAGCTCGCTGACCACAAGCAGGCTCGACGATACTCTACACTACCGGAACACTGAAGGAATCGAATATATGCTGAAGTTGGATGACGTGCTGCGCCACGTATTCAATCATGCGACTGAGCACCGCAGCCAGATGACACCTGAATTGGCTCAATTGGGATATCCAACAGAGCCGCTTGATTATGCCCGCTTTGCTATGACTAAGAAACAGTAAAATTCACTCTCTTGGTCGAACAGAATGCGGCCGAGCAGTTGAAAGAAGGCGAGAATGCGTTACACGGCAGACAACATGTTGGTCAAACCGATGACCGACGGCGAGGACCCAGACCTGATCCTTGCGGTTACACCGCAGAGCGCCAGCTGGGAGTATATTTCGTTCCAGGCGAGGCGACTGGATGGAGGGGGAAGTTGGTCCTTCGACACAGGGGAAAACGAGTTCGCGTTTGTCAATCTGAGCGGACGCTACCGGGTAGAGAGCAACCGGGGTTCCTGGGCAGGGATCGGCGGGCGGGCGGATGTTTTCAGCGGGGGCGCCCACGCCCTCTATCTGCCGCGGCGCACTAGTTTGACGGTCACCGCTGAGGAGGCCGGCGAGTTTGCGGTCACGTGGGTTCCAACGTCCGAAGAACACGACCCGTGGTTGATCAGGCCGGAGGACGTCGCAATCAGCGTACGGGGCGGCGACAATGTAAGCCGGCAGATCAACGACCTGTTGCCTCCTGGTTCACCGGTTCACCGGCTGGTGCTGGTCGAGGTGTACACGCCGAGCGGAAACTGGAGCAGCTACCCGCCGCATAAGCACGATATCCACATTGAGGACGGAACAGGGGAGTTGATCGAAGCCGATCTGGAGGAAGTCTACTTCTATCATATCGACCGGCCGGAAGGGTTCGCGTATCAGCGCGTGTACACAGACGAAAGGTCGCCGATGCACGCAGCGGGCAATCCGATCGACGCGCTGGTACGGGTGGGGCACAACGAGGCCGTGCTGGTGCCGGAGGGTTACCATCCTGTGGTCAGTATGCCCGGCTACACGACATACTATTTGAATGTGCTGGCGGGCAGCGCACAGAGTCTGGCCAACCAGGAGGATCCGAATTACATGTGGGTGAAGGAGAAATACACCGGGATGGATGAACGACTGCCGCTGTACTGAGGGCAGAACGGGCGCGCACCAGTTCAAGTGGGTTGCGCCATCGCCGGGGGCGGCCACAGGAAACCAGGGACATGACATCTGAAAATGTAGCGAGAACTTTCGACTCTCTGCACATGGGGCGTTCGTCGATCGATCTGTATAGCAACGACGTGGGCGCGCCGTTTGCCGAGATTGGCAGCTTTGCCGCCTATGTCGGCGGATCTCCGACCAACATCAGTGTTGGCGGAGCCCGTTTGGGACTTAAGACAGCGCTCGTAACGGGTCTGGGGGAGGATCCGGTTGGGGATTTCATCGCCGACTTTCTGGAGAAGGAGGGCGTTGACTTCAGTTACAGCCCGCGCAAGCCGGAGCACCGCACGAGCGCGGTTGTCTTGGGCATTGAGCCGCCGGACCGCTTTCCCCTGGTCTACTACCGCGAGAACTGCGCGGATATCGAGCTGACCATTGACGACGTGCTAGCATCCCCGGTGGCGGATGCAAAGGTGTTTCAGTTTGCGGGCACAAACCTGAGCAAAGAGCCGAGTCGCAGCTCCACCATGTTCGGTGCTGAATTTTCCCAGCAGGTTGGTACGACAGTAGTATTCGACCTTGACTTTCGGCCGGACCAGTGGCATGACCCGCGGGCGTTCGGCGTAGTCGCTCGTTCCGTCCTGCCCAATGTGGATGTGGTGGTCGGCACGGAGGATGAGATCAACGCGGCGGTGCTCAGCGATGCCAGCCAGATGTCGCTGACCCATTCACAGATATCTGATGCGAAGGTAGAGGGCGATGTAAAGGCGGCCATTAGCTGGCTGCTGGAGTTGGGTCCGGAGGCTGTAGTTGAAAAGGTGGGCGCGCTCGGATCGCGCGTACATTTGGCCAGCGGCGAGGTTCTTGAGGCGCCGGGCTTTCCGGTGGAAATTTACAACATCCTTGGGGCTGGCGACGCGTTTGGCGCCGGTTTCATCTATGGATTTGTCAACGACTGGGGTTGGCAGCGGTCGGCCCGGCTGGGCAACGCTTGCGGCGCGATCGTGGTGTTGGCGCACGGTTGCGCAAATTTCATGCCCACTTACGACGAGGTGATGGCGTTTGTGGAGGAACGGGGGGGATTGTGAATCGGCAACGCCTATGTTGGAATGAGGGCAGAATGCCACAGGATCGAGCGTTAGACTGAACACTGTGATTACAGACCAGGCAGGGGTTCTATGAGTACAGTTTCGGTCTCCAGGATTGTCGCAAGGAATTACAAGAATATCCGCCTGGAAGACGGGATCGACTTCGGCCCGCTGACCATCCTCATTGGAGCGAATGGGTCTGGTAAGAGCAACCTGATTTCACTCTTCCGATTTCTCCAGGAATGCGTTAACGGTTCCGGAGCGGATGATCAGCGAGGGCGGACAAGCTTCGAGGACGCGGTATTCAGCTTAGGCGGGGCAAGGATTCTGGATGGATCGCTTGATACCCCGGCTAACGTCGGTTTAGAATATCAATTCGCAGTAGACGAAGAAGAGACAACCCTTGGAATCGAACTGCTTGTTCAAGACTTCCATCGTCCAGTTATCATAGAAAGGGAGTTTCTCGATAGCGGTCGTGGTCTATCCAGCCCTCCTGCCTACTACCGTGTGCATAGTGGAGGGAATGGAGGTAGTGGGTCCGGTGTTGTTTCCGTCTTAGATTATCCACACTACCGGATGGGAACTTCAATGAGTTCCTCAACCCATCTAGAGAGCATAAAGGACATTCCGGTCAAGGAACTAGCTTTGTCTGCTATGCCCCGTTTGCTTGAAAACAGTCATTTCCCACCTGAGGCGGTACTACTATACGGGCCACGCGGAAAAATTATTGATTCTTCATTTAACTGGAAATTCAATAATGCAAACAATATGGATTTGGAGCGGATACGGCTGTCTGAACCTAAACTAGGTCAGTCTGACTTCTATGTTTCGCCATCGGGCGATAACTTGGCACTTGTCCTATACAACCTGATTCAAGTTGACTTTGAATTTGAAGAGTTGCTGAATCAGATGATCAAGGACATCCTGCCATTAACCAGGAAGCTGCGCGCTGTACCGGCTGGAAGATTCTCACTTGCAGTAGAGTGGAATGTTGAAGGCTTCCATGAACCTTTCTTTCTCTATGAAATGTCTGATGGCACTGTTCGGATGCTATGTTGGGCCGTCATTCTGCACTCTCCAAAGCTTCCTTCACTAATCGTTATTGACGAACCTGAACTCGGAATCCACCCTGCCTGGATGCCGATTCTGGCGGAATGGATCAAGAGAGCAGCGCAGAAAACGCAGGTCATAGTGACTACACATAGCCCAGATCTGCTGGATCATTTCACCGACCAACTTGATGACGGCGGTTACATCTATACTTTTCAGCAGGATTCCGAAAGTCAGAATCACTTCAGGCCCAAGCGCCTAGATCGCGAGACAGTTTCGGGCTGGATTGAGGATGGCTGGCAGGTGGGCGATTTGTACAGGGTAGGCAATCCCGCGGTTGGGGGGTGGCCGTGGTAGTTTGGGTCTTTGCAGGAGGGGGAGAATCGGAAGTGCGTGGATTAGTTCCCTTGCTCGAAAACATCTGCATAGATCACACATTCGAACGCAAATCGCCTGTCAGACGGAAGCCTGGACCACGCCCTTCAGATGAGCCAGGCTATGGCAGGACAGGAAGGAGCCTGGCAGAGCAGATTGAAAAGCTCCTCTTTGAATCGTTGAAAGCAAAGGAATGCTGTGATCTGATTCTCGTCATCGATGATCTTGACTGCCATGATCGGGACGCAAGGCGGGAACTTTTCGACAAATCGATAGGGAAAGTGGATCAAGCAGCCAACGTCGAACACTATATTGGATTTGCCTCGCCAGAAGTTGAAGCGTGGATCGTCGCCGATTGGGACCATTCGGTTGCCAAAGATCCGGATTTCCGCGGTTGTCATAATCAGATGCGACACTGGCTGAGCACGCAGAAGGCTGTTCCCTTTGACCGCCCGGAGACATTCAGCAGTTATGACCGGGAAAAAGATTCGTGTCGCGACAAGCTCTCTGACGCAATTATCGAATCTTCAATTTACTGCGGCGCGCAGGCGCGATATTCCAAGGGTGGTCATACAGCAAGGTTTCTGCGGAGAATTTCGCCAGAAGTGGTGAGTGGGAAATGCCCTCTCTTTCGTGCGCTGCACCATCGCTTGTCCCAGACAGAATAGGAGTTGGTAAGCCATGCATGTACGAGTCGCGACAGCACCTGTTTCCTGGGGCGTGCTGATGAAAGACACGCCAAACGTTCCTCCCTACAGTCAGGTCCTGGATGAGATACGGGAGGCCGGTTATGTGGGAACTGAATTGGGACCATACGGCTACCTGCCCTTTGGGATCCCAAAACTGCGCGATGAACTGGACCGGCGCGGGTTGACCCTTATATCGGCATTCACGATTTTCAATTTTCTGGCTGGAAAAGAGGACGAGACCGTCTACCGGGAGGCGTTGGAGACGGTTCAAGTGCTTTCGGCGATGGGCTGCCAGAACATCGTATTGTCCGACGTTCTATTTGAGGTGGACATCCGCGCTCAGCGCGCTGGGCGCATACGCCGGGAGGATTCGCTCAACGACGCTGAATGGGATCAGGCTGCGGCGAATGTCGATGCCTTTGCGAGGGTAGTCAAAGAAGAGTACGGAATGAGATGTACAGCGCACCCACATATCGGCGGCTACCTGGAGACCGAATTTGAAATAGACGCCCTGCTGGAGCGCACCGATCCCAATCTGGTCGGCCTATGCTTTGATATGGCGCACATTGCGTATGGGGGCGGCGACCCGATTGCCGTGCTCGACAAGTGGAGGGACCGCACGTGGTATCTTCATATAAAGGAGTGCAACGGCCACGTCCGCGAAGAGGTTACTAGTCGCGGAGGCGATTACTATGACGGGGTCCAGTCAGGCGTCTTTCCTGAACTGGGTCAAGGGACCATTGACTGGCAGGGGATCAACCGTATTTTGCATGAGATAGACTTTGATGGCTGGGGCACGGTTGAGCAGGATATCCTGCCGGAAATGGGCATCAATGCCCTGGCAAGCGCCAGGCGCAACCGCGCCTTCCTGCGGGCCGAACTGGAGTGGTAGGTGAGCGGAACAGCTATGGAAATGCTTTGACAAGGGCTTTTGACCTGCCGAGCGCTATGGACACAATAATCAGGATTCGTCATCGGCTCGCGGATGCCTCAGAGTTGGTCGTCTTGATCAGCTTTGCGCTCGTGTTTCTCTTCTTCTCGATCCGGGCGGAGAATTTCCTGTCGCTCGTCTCGCTCACGAACATTCTCACGATCGCCAGTATAAAAGGCATATTTATCGTGGGTGTGGCAATGCTGATGATTTCCGGCGAGTTTGACCTGTCGGTTGGGTCGATTCTTGCCGTGGCGACCTTCGTCTTTGCGCTTAGCCTGGAGGGCGGCATCGCGCCACTGTCGGCATTCGTGTTTGCCATGGCCGTCAGCGCCGCACTCGGCGGCATAAACGGCTTTATTGTCATTCGCACCGGCATCCCTTCCTTCATTGCAACACTAGGGACGATGCTGGCCTTTCGGGGAATCGCCCGGGCTATCGGCGGCGGGGACTTTGCGCGCTACACAGGTGAACTGCCTGCCTTTTTCTCAGGCTTGAACGGTGAGTTCACCTTCATCAATCGCTTGGCTGAACCTGCCGGCAGCGCCCGCATGGCAATCGTCTGGTTCCTCCTGTTTGCCGTCCTGGCCGCCGTGGTTATGCGTAACACACGTTTCGGCAGTTGGGTCTACGCAACCGGTGGAAACAGGGCCGCTGCCATTGCCCAAGGTGTTAAAACGAAGAGCGTCATCGCTGTCAACTATATAGTCACCGGCCTACTTGCCGGTTTTGCAGGGATCGTACAGTTTGCCTCCCGGCCGGCCGTGGACCCCTTGCGAGGTGAGGGTTGGGAACTGACAGCCGTGGCAGCTTGCGTCATCGGCGGCATTTGGCTCAGCGGGGGCTACGGCACGATTGTCGGCGCAGCGATAGGCATGCTTCTTCTCCAGATGGTGGAGCAAGGCCTGATTCTTGTGGGCGTCGATGTTCAGCTGTTCCAGGCCACAATGGGACTTATTCTCATCTTGGCGGTGATCAGCAATACTTATTTGAGTCGTCAGTAGACACCGTCGCCAGCCATCGTGAGTTAAACGGTCATTTCATCAAACCATCAACAAGATTGCAGGAGGAAAATCATGCAACGACGAATGTACCTTTTTGCTACTCTGTTTTTGATTGCTTTGCTAGCCTTGGCGGCCTGTGCGCCAGCCGCAGACAGTGGGCAGCAAGAAATGGCGCAGTCGGAAGAGAGCGGGGGCGACGCCTCTGGGCAGCAAGGCGCGGAAAGCGAGCTGAATTTCATAGCTGTCCAGCACGCTGAATGTGCTTGGGACTCCTTCTGGTGCACCGTGCAAAGCGGCATCAACACCGCGGCCAGCGACCTTGGGGTGAATGTTACTATCCTCGCGCCAGACGAGTTCGACCTGGACAAGACGGCTTCACTGATTGAGCAGGCGGTCGCAGCCAACCCTGACGGCATCATGCTGACTGTCACCGACCCTATCTTGTTCAGAGCACCGATCATGAAGGCCATTGATGCCGGCATCCCGGTCATCGCCTACAACGCGGGCTCCGGCCCTATTGCCGACAACATCCCTTACTACACCTACCTCGGTCAGGATGAGTACCAGGGCGGCTATCTCGGTGGTCTGCGCTTGGCGGCCGGGGGTGGCACGAATGGCGTCTGCATAAACCAGCAGGTTGGTCACACCGGCCTTGACAAGCGCTGCGCCGGCTTTGCCGATGCCCTGGCCGAAAGCGGCATTCCCGCCGAGGTTCTTGCCATTGGCGATGACCCGGCAGAGGCCGCCACCATCATCGGTGACTATTTCACCGCCAACCCGGACACCGATATCTTCCTCACTCTCGGCCCCAACGGCGCCAATCCGTTCTATGTCTTCGTCGAGAATGAAGGGCTCACAGCCGATGACATTACGCACGGCACTTTCGACCTGGGCGAAGAGATCAATGCCAACATCCTGGCCGGACTGACGATGTTCGGCATCGACCAGCAACCATTCCTTCAGGGATATGGCGGTGTAGCGGCACTGAGCATGATCGCCCGCTATGGTATCCTGCCGGCGCTTCCAGTCTCGGCCACAGGTCCCGGTTTCGTGGATGCAGCCAGCCTGGCAGCGGAGCCTGACCCGGATGCTGCAATGAGTGTTATCGCCGTCCAGCACGCTGAATGTGCTTGGGACTCTTTCTGGTGTGTAGTGCAGAACGGTATAAATACTGCTGCCGAATTGATGGGAGTGGACGTGACGATTCTGGCACCGGACGAGTTCGACCTGGACAAGACTGCCTCACTGATCGAGCAGGCGGTCGCAGCCAACCCTGACGGCATTATGCTTACCGTCACCGACCCGATCCTTTTCAAGGAACCGATTATGAAGGCCATCAATGCCGGCATCCCGGTCATCGCCTACAACGCGGGTTCCGGCCCTATCGCCGACAACATACCCTACTACACCTACCTCGGTCAGGATGAGTACCAGGGCGGCTATCTTGGTGGTCTGCGCCTGGCGGCCGGAGGCGGTACGCAGGGTGTCTGCATAAACCAGCAGGTCGGCCACACAGGCCTGGATAAGCGCTGCGCCGGCTTTGTCGACGCCTTGGCCGAAAGCGGCATTCCCGCCGAAGTTCTCGCTATCGGCGACGACCCGGCAGAGGCTGCCACGATCATCGGCGACTACTACACGGCCAACCCGGACACCGATGTCTTCCTTACTCTCGGACCCAACGGCGCCAATCCCTTTTATGTCTTCATCGAGAACGAGGGACTCACGGCCGACGACATTACGCACGGCACCTTCGACTTGAGTCAGGAGATCAATGCCAACATCGAGTCTGGCCTGACGATGTTCGGCATTGACCAGCAACCATTCCTTCAAGGCTTCGGCGGTATCCAAGCGCTGAATCTGCTCGTGCGCCACGGAATCGTGCCGGCCCTTCCTGTGACCCCGACAGGCCCCGGCTTCGTAGATCAGGGCAACCTGTCTGTCGTTCAGGAACTGGCTGGTGAGTACCGTTAGGCAGTTCTTGTGAACGCTTAAGTTTATATCCTCGACCAGGTACACCTGTGAAACACTTCGCTACGACCGGGTGTACCTGGTTCCTTTACCCGTGGCGCTGAATGAGTGCAAGGGGTAGTGAGTAGAATCAGGCATGCGCAGCGCTAAAATCCGGTACGACTCAATATCAAATCTTTTCGACACTTCGCCGGTGGCAGGTCCTCTGGCAACATTTATCGTAGTCCTGTTGTTGTGCCTGTTTTTCGTGCCCAACTTCGGTTCATGGCGCACTCTTTCCGGCATCGTAACTGCTGTTTCGATTTCCGGTTTTGTGACAGTTGGCATCACATTCTTGATGGTCTCCGGTGAGTTTGATCTGTCTATCGGTCCCATGATTGCCATGAGCGGCTTTCTTTTCGGCACTATTTCTGTCGGCGCCGAATCCCGGATTACACGCGGCCTGTCAGCTGTCGGTTTACCTGTTGCCGAAGGTTCAGGCAATTTGGCGCTTGGCCTGATCCTGGCGCTGGCAGTACCGGCACTGATGGGACTGGTGAATGGCCTGATACTGATCTGGACTAGAATACCGTCATTTATCGTTACCTTGGGGACCCGGCAAATATTCCGGGGGCTGGCATGGCTAACGTCCGGCGGCGTTCTATTGCAAACTCTCGAAAGGCCGCCGATCTTCAATGTATTCAACGGCCGCTTTGACCTTCTCAACGATTTGCCATTGCTCGATGGCGCCAACTTCCGCACGGCAACTCTCTGGCTCCTGGCGGCAGCCCTATTGGGTCATTACCTGCTTGTCCAAACGCAGTTTGGTAATCACGTGTTTGCGGTCGGCGGAAACGTCGGTGCCGCTACCGCCCAAGGGATAAGGACGGCACGCATCAAGGTCCTTTGCTTTGTATTCAGCGGCGTGATGGCAGGCGCTGCCGGAATAATCTCCTTCAGCCAGTTCCGCTCAGTGCGCGTCGCCGAACAGGCCGGAGTCGAACTGACGGCGATAGCTGCTTCTGTTGTCGGGGGAGCCTTGCTCAGCGGGGGGTATGGAAGCGTGTGGGGAGCAATTGTCGGCATTCTCATGATTAGTCTGCTGCGCTCTGCCGTCATATTGCTGGACATTCCATTCATTCCAGCAGATAATTTCCCAGCAGTAATTGGTGCGACCATTATTGCTTCCGTCATTTTTAACAACTACCTGCGCACTCGCGCGTCCTCCTAGGACACGGAAGGCGGGACAACAAGCCGTCCAATTGGTGGCGTGACGACACGGCCAGGATGTCTTCCTTCGCGGGCAATCTGGACGCCGTCCATGTAGAATCAGAAGAGTTTCGGCTATGAGTGAAGAAAACGGCCAGCCTGTTGTGGTGGAAATGAAACAGATCGAGAGGCGCTTTGGTTCGGTTGTGGCCCTGCGAGGCGTCGACTTCACTGTTCGCAAAGGTGAAGTGCGAGCACTGATGGGCGACAACGGTGCTGGAAAGTCGACTCTGATCAAAGTGCTTACTGGCGTCCACTCGCCTACCAGGGGCGAGATTGTATTTGACAGTCAGAAGGTTGTCATAAATTCGCCGGCAGACGCACGCGCACTGGGCATCGAGACGGTCTACCAGGACCTGGCACTGGTGCCCTTGATGAGCATTTGGCGCAATTTTTTTCTGGGCCGCGAGTTGCATAAGCAGGTTGGGCCAATGCGCTGGTTGCAGAAAAAGGAGATGAGCGAGCAGTGTCGTCAATCCCTCTACGACATCGGCATTGAAATCCGCTCGGCCGAGGATAAAGTGGGGAAGCTGTCCGGAGGCGAGCGCCAGTCCATTGCAATCGGTCGGGCGATTCACTTTGGCGCCAAGCTTCTGATTCTGGACGAGCCGACGTCCGCCCTGTCCGTGGCCGAGACCCAGAAGGTGCTGTCCTACATCGAGGGCGCCAAAGCCAAGGGACTTCCTGTCATATTCATTACGCACAATGTCAATCACATCTACCAGGTATCTGACAGCTATACAATCATTCGCCAGGGGGAGAAGGTCGGCACATACCAGAAGGGAGACCTGTCACAGCAGGACATTGCCGATCTGATAACCGGTGCGCGCGAAAAATAAGGTAAACTTACTATTGTGAATACAAACGAAAGAGATCCGCAGGACTCGCATAACTCCATGCAGGGAAAATTCGCCGTCGTCACGGGCAGTACGCAGGGACTTGGCGAAGCCGCGGTGCGCCTTTTTGCCGAACGGGGCGCGGCGGGAATCATTGTGAGCGGGCGTAACGTTGACCGGGGCAATGCGGTGGCGGAGGACTTGCGCGCAGGCGGCTGCCAAGCCCATTTTGTACAGGCCGACCTGGCCGACGTGGACGCATGTGGCAGCATCTTGGCCGAAGCAGACAGGCAGTTCGGCGCGCTGCATGCGCTCGTCAACTGCGGCGCGCTCACCGTGCGCGGCAATATCTGGGACACGACTCCTGCTCTCTTCGATCAAATGATAGCGGTCAATGCGCGGGCGCCGTTTCTGCTCATGCAGGATGCCTGCAAGCTGATGCGGCGCGAGGGCAATGGCGGCTCCATCGTCAACATCTCCAGTGTTGCCTCTTACGGCAGCGAACAGTTCCTGCTTCCCTATACGGCCTCCAAGAGCGCACTGAACGCGATGACCAAGAATGTCGCCTTCGCGGTCATGCGTTACCAGATCCGCGTGAATGCGATCGCTGTCGGCTGGATGGATTCGCCGGCCGAGGATTTCATTCAGCGCAAGTTTCATTCTGACGGCGAAGACTGGCTGGAAGCGGCGGAAAGCGAGCAGCCATTTGGCCGTCTGCTCAAAACGGACGAGGTGGCGCGGGCCATTGCCTTTCTGGCCTCCGACGAGTCCGGCATGATGACAGGTACCGTTATCGACTTCGACCAGTCGGTGCGGGGCGGCGGGCCGGTTTCAAAGCCGCCGCCGCTGGACGATCCATACTGGAGCATCGGCGCCAAGGATTAGGGCCAGTAGCATTCAGCCGTCAAATTCGCTGCGGACAGTGCGCTGGATATGGCAGACGACAACCAACAGCCGTCGATTGAAGCCGCATTCCACCAGGGAACGGAACGACAGATGAGCAACACGGTCAACATTGGGGTAATCGGCGCGGGGGGCATGGGTGGCAGACACGCGGTCAATTTGACCGACGCGGTGGCGGCGGCCAACGTGGCCGCCATCATGGATGTCGACACGGCGCGGGCTGAGGAGATAGCGGCAAGGTGCGGCGGCGCTAAGATATTTGCCGATGCCGAACAGTTGATTGCGGCGCCGAATGTCGATGCCGTCCTTATCGCGGCGCCGAACCGCTTTCATGCGGGGTTGACGCGGTCCTGTATCGCGGCAGGCAAGCCTGTACTATGCGAAAAGCCGCTGGCATCCGATGGCGAGGAAGCCCGCGAGGTCATTGACGCCGAGGTCGCAGGCGGCAGACGGCTGGTGCAGGTTGGTTTTATGCGCCAGTATGACCCGGACCATGTTGCCGTCAAACAGGTTAGCGACAGCGGTGAACAGGGGCAGGCGCTCGTTTTTCGAAGCGTTCACATTAACCCGAACTCAGATGACATCCCCTCCCTGAATGACGTCATCAACGGCTCCCTCATCCATGACATTCACTCGGCCCGTTGGATGATGGGGGATGAAATTGCCCGCGTTCATACAACCTTCATCCCTTTCTCGCCCTCCGATCCCGACAGCGCGCGCTATGTCATAATTCAGTTGCACTTTGGCAACGGCGCCTTGGGTGGACTAGAGTGCAACGCGGATGCCGGATACGGCTATGAAATCTCTGTGGGCATCACCGGGGAAACGGGCGTGGTCCAAGCGAGTCCTCTGCCCAGCCCGATAGTGCGGCACAGTAACGCAAGCAGCCAGTGGATTGAAGAGGACTGGTTACAGCGTTTCAGAGTGGCCTATATCAATGAAGCCAAGGCGTGGGTGCAGTCAATCCTGGACGGCAAGGCCACAGGACCGAGTGCGTGGGATGGATATGTCGCTATACTCGTTGCGGACGCCAGCATTGAATCGGGACTGCGGGTGCAGCCGGTAGCGGTAGACGTGCCGGAAAGGCCTGCCATCTACGGGTAGCGACGTCCGACGGCCTGGGGCTAATGAAGCCGCCACATTCAGAATTGTTATTCTGAAGCAAAGATGAGGACGAAAATGAACACAGAACGATTGACAATGGCACAGGCGATTGTTCGCTTTCTCAAGAAACAGTACAGCGAACGCGATGGCGTGGAACAGCCCTTCTTTGGCGGCTGCTTCGGCATCTTCGGGCACGGCAACGTTGCCGGTATCGGCCAGGCACTCCAGCAATATCCGGACTTTCGCTACTATCAGACGCGCAACGAACAGGCGATGGTGCATACCGCGGCTGCGTACGCCAAACACAGCAATCGGATGCGCACGCTGGCCTGCACAAGCTCGATCGGTCCTGGCGCGACCAATATGGTCACCGGCGCGGCCACGGCGACGATTAACCGGTTGCCTGTGCTGCTTTTGCCTGGAGACATATTCGCCCGACGCAATGTGGCGCCGGTGTTGCAGCAGTTGGAATCGGAGCACAGCCAGGATATCTCTGTAAATGACTGCTTCAAACCGGTCAGCCGTTATTGGGACAGGATCAACCGGCCCGATCAACTGATCACTTCGCTGATCGAGGCCACGCGGGTACTTACCAGTCCGGCCGACACCGGCGCGGTCACTCTGTCGATTCCACAAGATGTCCAGACTGAAGCATATGACTATCCGTCGGCGCTATTCGAGAAGCGGGTCTGGTCCATACAACGCAACCGGCCGGACCGGGCTGCGCTGGAGCAGGCGGCGGAGGCGATCCGCGCGGCGCAGAAGCCGATTATTATTGCTGGGGGCGGCGTCCTGTACAGCGAGGCGACCGCTGCGTTGAGGGAATTTGTCGACCAGTTTGGTATTCCGGTGGCCGAGACAATGGCTGGGAAGGGCAGCCTGCCGTATGACCACCCGCTGCAGCTGGGCGCGGCCGGCGCCACCGGCACATTTGCGGCCGAGCAGGTGGCAGACGAGGCTGACGTCGTGATCGGCATTGGCACGCGCTACAGCGATTTCACCACCTCCAGCAAGACCGCGTTCAAGCACCCGGACGTACAGTTCGTGAATATTAATGTGGCCGAGTTTGACGCCTACAAGCATTGCGCCATCCCCCTGGTTGGGGATGCCCGCGTTACGCTTGAGGAGCTGGGCGAAATGCTGGCCGGTTACCGCAACAGCAGCGAGAGCGTAGCGCAGGCGCAGCGTCTGCACGTCGAATGGGAGGCCGAAGTTCAGCGCAACTATGACACACACACTGCTGAGAGCGGACTTCCTTACCAGGGCGGTCTAATCGGCGCGGTGAACGACCAGGGCGACCCCGATGCGGTGATGGTCGCCGCGGCCGGCAGTCTGCCCGGAGACATGCACAAATTGTGGCGCGCACGCCATTCCAAACAGTACCACGTTGAGTACGGCTACTCCTGTATGGGCTATGAAATCGCCGGCGGCATGGGCATCAAGATGGCCGAGCCCGACCGTGAGGTCTACGTGATGGTGGGCGACGGCAGCTATCTGATGATGAACTCCGATCTGATCACCTCTATCCAGGAGGGCTACAAGCTGACCGTTATCCTGATGGACAACACTGGCTTCCGCTCGATTGGCTCCCTCAGCCGCTCGCTGGGTCAGGAGGGATTCGGGACCCGCTATATATTCCCTGATCAGGTTGAGGTGCCCCACCGAAACGGGCAGTCTTATGACGGACTGCCAACGGACGAGGCCGGATATGATGTCAAACCGCTACCTGTAGACCTGGCGACAAACGCCGAAAGCCTGGGATGTCACGTCATTCGGTGCGAGAGCGTGAGCGACGTTGCGCAGGCGCTGCAAGAGGCCAAATCGATCGACAGGACGACCGTCATCTACGTGCAAAATGATCGTTATCTGGGCGTGCCCGGTTACAGTTGGTGGGATGTTCCGGTGGCCGAGGTGAGTGAACTGGATTCGGTCAATGCGGCGCGTGAGGAGTGGGAAGAGAAGCGCACGCAGGAGAGGTATTACATTTGATCGTCCGTCCGGCTGGAGGCTGCTCGCCATACCTGGTCGATTCCGGATCGGAACGGCAGTTGGGCGAACGGGGGCGAGTGGCCCATGGCTTTTGTGAAGGAGACGCGCAATGACAGTTACAGTGCCACCGGAAAGAAGCTTGGTAGAGGATTACGAGCAGGAGCGTGGGAAACCTCTGCCAAGTTACAATCACTTTCTGGTGCAATCGCAGTTGCAGCATGCCTTACGTGCAGCCTGCGGAGATAGATTTATCGTCGGAGGGGAACTAACGCTTGCTACGGAGCCTTCGACCACGCCCGATATCTCAGTGTGTAATTTTCGACAACCGGACTGGCTGCATGACGAAACACGCGCGGCGGACCCACCGATAACCGTAGTCGAGATCATGTCGTCTTCTCAAAGCGTTGAAGATATCGTTCCCAAGATAGAGACATACTTCCGGTTCGGAGTACAATCAGTATGGCTGGTGCAGCCGCCCTTGAAGCAGGTAGCTGTCTTCACGTCGGACATGAAGCCCCAGGTTTATATTGAAGGCGAAGTAGTCGACCCGACGCTGGACGTTAAGGTGGCACTCGCAGACATTTTCATCATGAATGGCCCATCGACCGCAGCCTAGGCGTGCCTTGCTTCAGCAGGTGGGCGTGCCGGTTGCTGAGGTGAGTGAACTGGATTCGGTCAATGCGGCGCGTGAGGAGTGGGAAGAGAAGCGCACGCAGGAACGGTACTATTTGTAGAGGCGTAAACAGCCCACGGCGGAAACTTACAGATGGATTTAGTCGTTTTGACAGGGCTGCCCGGCGTGGGGAAACTGACTATTGGCCAGGCGCTGAAAGAGGTTTTCTCCTAAACGAGGAAGGAAATATGACACAGAAACAGGAACTACTCAATTTCGTTAATGGCCAGTGGCAGAGGAGTAGGGCAGGGGACGCGCTCGATGTACTTAACCCGGCCACCGGCGCCGCGATTGCGACAGTGGGCCTGTCGCCGGCTGCAGAAGTGGATGATGCCGTAGGCGCCGGGCTGGAGGCCTATGCGGAGTGGCGGGAAACGCCGGTGGTGGATCGTATCCAGCCGCTTTTCCAACTGAAGATGCTGCTGGAAGAGCATCTGGACGACATGGGGCGCATTCTCACCGAAGAGTGCGGCAAGACCTTTGCCGAGAGTGTGGGCGAGATACGGCGCGGCATAGAGAACGTCGAGGTCGCCTGTGGCACGCCTTCGCTGATGCAGGGCTGGAACAACGAGGACATCGCGCGCGGCATCGACGAGCACATGTTCCGCCAGCCGTTGGGCGTAGTGGCCGCAATTACGCCCTTCAACTTTCCCGGCATGATCCCCCTCTGGTTTCTGCCCTATGCCGTCGCCACCGGCAACTGTTTCATCCTGAAGCCCAGCGAAAAGGTGCCGATGACTACGCAGAAGCTGTTTGCGCTGATCGAAGAGGCGGGCTTTCCGCCAGGCGTGGTGCAGCTGGTCAACGGCGGGGCCGAAACGGTCAACGCTATCCTCGATCACCCTGATATTCGCGCCATCAGCTTCGTCGGCTCGACCGCGGTGGCGAAATATATCTACAGCCGCGCCACCGCCAACGGCAAGCGCGCCCAATGCCAGGGCGGCGCCAAAAACCCGGTCGTCATCATGCCGGACGCAAATATCGAGTCCACTACCCAGATGATGGGCGATTCCGCCTTTGGCTGCGCGGGCCAGCGCTGCCTGGCGGTCTCGGTCGCAGTGACCGTGGGCGAGGCCAAAGACCCTTTCACAGAGGGAATCGCTGATCTGGCCGCCAGCCGCAAAGTCGGTTACGGCTTGGATGAAGCGACTGAAATGGGTCCGGTCATCACCCGCGAGAGCAAGCAACGCATTGAGGGCCTGATCGAGGCCGGCGCGCAAGAGGGCGCGCGCGTTCTGGTGGATGGCCGCCAGAAGAGTGTGGCCGGTTATGATGACGGCTATTGGGTCTTCCCGACAGTTCTGGATGCAGTAGAGCCAACCAGCCAGATTGCCCGCACGGAGATTTTCGGCCCGGTTCTCAGCCTGATGCACGCAGATACGATTGAGGACGCGATTGCGCTGATAAACGACCGCAGCGTCAGCGCATACGGCAATATGGCCTGCCTCTTCACGAGCAGCGGCGCGGTGGCGCGCCAGTTCCGCCACGAGGTCGACTCCGGCAATATTGGTATAAACATCGGCGTGGCCGCACCGATGGCCTTCTTTCCATTCAGCGGCTGGAACGAGAGTTTCTTCGGCGATCTCCACGCGCAGAGCCGGCACGGGATTGAGTTCTATACACAGACAAAGGTTGTGGTGGAACGCTGGCCGCAGGAATGGAGCCGGAAGTTCTAGGCACAGGTGGCTTGCGCCTTACAGCTTCACAACTGTCGCGCCGACTACAATTTCCTCTGGCCGCGCTCCGCAGCGGGGGCTGGTTTGACCTGTCCGAAACGTAACGACGTGAGGCAAGCGAGGTACACATGGCTCAGGAGATCGGGATAGGCGTTATCGGCATGGGCTGGATGGGCACGGCTCATAGCCGCTCTTACAGGTTGGTTAACGACCGTTTCCACGACAGCGGCGTCCGTGCGCGGCTGGTGATTTGCGCCGACGATGTTGCGCACAGGGCGGAGGAGGCCAGGAGTTCGCTGGGGTTCGCCGAGTCGACGACTGACTGGCATGAGGTCGTCGCTCACCCTGACGTACAGGTCGTCAACATTGCCGCGCCCAACTTTCTGCACAGGGAGATGGTGGAGGCAGTAACCTCAGCAGGCAAGCATGTCTTTTGCGAAAAACCGGTTGGCCGCAGCCCACAGGAAACGGCGGCCATAGAGCGCATGGCGCGTGAGGCCGGCGTAATGAGCTTTGTCGGCTTCAACTACCGCTGGGCGCCGATGGTACAACATTGCAAGAACCTGATTGACGCAGGAAAGATCGGAGGGCTGACCCACTACCGGGGCCGGTTTTTCACCATGTACGGCAGCAACCCATACGGCATGTTGACCTGGCGCTTCAAGAGAGAGCAAGCCGGCCTAGGTGTGTTGGGCGACATTATGTCCCATACCGTAGATATGGCCCACATGCTCGTTGGACCGATCAGGCGGCTGGTCAGCAACCGGCACGTCTTCATCCGCGAGAGACCTTTGCCGGTGCCGGGACAGGGCACGCACTTTTCGGTCGGCAAGGAAGGCGACCCAACGGGCGGGGTGGAAAACGAAGACTATGTGGGCACGCTGGTCGAGTTTGAGAACGGCGTACAGGGCAGTTTCGAGACCTGCCGCGCAATTTTCGGGCCGAAGTGCGAAATGTCCTTTGAGGTCAATGGCACCGCCGGCGCGGCCAAATGGAACTTTGAGCGCATGAACGAGTTGGAGCTTTATCTTCCTGGCGCCGACGGGATGCACGACGGCTACACTACACTGTTAGGCGGTCCCGCCTACCCTTCCCACGGGCGCTTCAACCCGGGCGATGGCATCGGGTTGGGATATGAGGACCTGAAGGTGCTTGAAGCGCACAATTTCCTGATGTCGATAGCCGAAGGCGAGCAGCGTGCGCCAAGTTTCGCCGATGCACTGCGGCTGGCGGCAGTGCAGGAGGCGATGACCCGCTCCTGGGAGAGCGGCGCTTGGGAGGATGTGCGGCCGCTGACGGTCGAAAGCATTCGCCAGCCGGTTGCCCCCTCTTTGGCACCTGCCAACTGATGTCGGAGAAAACAGAGATGTCTGAAACTGTACGAGTGGGAGTCGTCAGTACAAGCTGGTGGGCGGACGCAATGTATCTACCGGCGCTGGACGCCCACCCGAGGGCAGAAGTGGTGGCTGTCTGCGGCCGCAACAGGGAGCGGGCGGACACATTCGCCGCGCGCTGGAACATCCCACAAGTGTATACCAGTGTTGATTCGCTGATTCACAGTGGCGAGATCGACGCGCTGGTGGTGGCATCTGGCCATGAGAGCCACTACCCAATCAGCATGCAAGCCTTGAACGCAGATCTGCATGTGCTGTGTGAGAAGCCGCTGGCACTGACCTACAGTCAAGCGGCGGAGATGGCGGCGGTGGCCGCAGAAAAGAATCTGATCCACTGCACGCCATTTACTTACCGGTTTATGCCGACCAACCGATTTATCAAGGAATTGCTGGAGGAAGAGTACATCGGTAGACCGTATCATTTGAACGTGCGCTATTATACCGGTTACGCCCGCGAGCCTGGATATGGCTGGCGAAATGATCGGGCCTTTGCCGCGACCGGCGTGCTGGGCAATATCGCTTCGCACTTCTTCTATCTGGCGTACTGGTGGTTTGGCGAGGTTACCGACGTGTTCTGTCTAGCGGGCGAATTCGTCGACCGGCCGACCCTCACGCCGGAGGGGGAGCCGTATGAGCGCACCGAAGATGCGGCCTACACGTTGTTGCGCTTCGCCAACGGCGCGCAGGGGCTTGTGCAGGCTTCGGCCGTTTGCACAGAGGAGACCGACTTCGGCCAGCGGCATGAGTTCGATCTGCACGGGGAGGGAGGCACTCTGCGCAGCGTGATCGATTGGGACCAACGGCAGGATGTGCATGGCGCGCGCCGAGGCGAAGGGCCAACCCGCCCGCTTGAGATTCCGGAGCATGTCTGGGGCGCGGCGCGACGCGATACTGTGCATAACACCTATCGCGATGTCTTTCGTGTTGAGGACCATATGACCCGCGGCTGGATCAACGCCATCGCGGAGGGACGCCCCTTCAGTCCCAGCCTTGAGGATGGCGCCGTCGTGCAACGAATCATCGACGCGGCCGACTTGAGCGCACGCGAGGGGCGCTGGGTCAGGCTGAAAGATATCAACTAAGGGGGCGGACGTGGACCATAAGGTCAGATTCGCGATCATCGGCGCCGGGCGGATTGGGCAGGTACATGCGGAAAACCTGACCCGCCATGTCCAAGAAGCGGAGGTGGTCGCCATCGTCGATGTCATCCACGATGCCGCAAAGCAGACCGCGCAACGCTTCGGCATCCCGCATGCCAGCGGGGAACCGGAGGAAATCTTCAGCAGTAACGACGTCGACGCCGTCGCCATCTGCTCTTCAACGGAGACGCATTCCGAATACATCATCCGGGCCGCGCGCGCGGGCAAACACGCATTCTGCGAGAAGCCGATCGCACTTGACTTGCCCGCGGTCGATGCCGCGCTGGCGGCGGTCAAAGAGAGTGGGACCAAGTTGCAGATCGGCTTTAATCGCCGCTTTGACCCCAACTTCCGCGGCATTCGCGATGCCGTCCGTAAAGGCGAAATCGGCGCGCCTTACCTCGTGCAGATTACAAGCCGCGACCCAGAAGCTCCGCCTTTGAGCTACGTAAAGGGATCCGGCGGCCTCTTCCTGGATATGATGATTCACGACTTCGATATGGCGCGCTTCCTCCTGGACGACGAGGTGGAGGAGGTGTCAGCTACCGGAGCTGTTCGTGTCGATCCGGCTATCGGCGAAGCCGGCGATATCGACACTGCCGTCGTTACCGTACGATATCGTTGCGGCGCACTCGGCGTAATAACCAACTCGCGCGAGGCAGTTTACGGCTCGGATCAACGAGCAGAGGTTCTCGGCTCGCTTGGCTCGGTCTCATGCGAAAATAACACTCCGGACCGGGTCATCAGGCAGACTGAAAGGGGCGTGATCCATCCCAAACCTCTCTACTTCTTCCTTGAGCGCTATCAGGTAGCTTACGCCGATGAACTGCGCTCGTTTATTCAAGCCATCCTGGACGACACAGAGGTCGAGGTAACGGGCAGCGATGGGCGGGCGCCGGTAGTCTTGGCCCTGGCGGCGGGTTTGTCGTTTCGAGAGAAGCGCGCCGTTTCCCTCAGCGAAATCTCAGATTGAGTGTGCGACCGGTTTCAACCTCATGGCCAGATTGCCCTTTGTTTCATTAGTGTCGAAGCATTGAGCGGTCATTCCAGTCTCCATACATGGAATTCTTTAGACTTGCCCTGGCAAGACAAAGTCCCTCGCATGTAATACTCTGCCCACGGGCCGCAGACTGCCCCATTGTCATAAGGTTCCGGCTCGCGCCGTTACGCCGGAGTCTGGAGCACATTTCTATTTTCCAGCTTTCGATGACCGACGTGTGATGTCTGTGGTAAACTAAGGAGACGAGGCAGGACTTCCAGATGCCTCTTTCTAGTCTTCCGCTGGCGGCTGTGCCGCGCGTTGTTTCACACTTTTGGGATGCAAGCTTAATGCAACGCTTCTCTTATCTTGCAAGAAATGTACTGCCCATTTTGAAAGCGATTCGGTCCTTAATTTTGATCGGACGGGGGCCGTGTTCAATTTCAAAGTCACAACCTAGACATTTTAGAGCGGGTGATGAGCAGGACATGCTTACTCCCACGCTGCCGGCAGCGGCCCGAAGATTGACTGCGGCTGTCGCAGTAGCGGTAGTCCTTCTTTTGTCACTGCTCTACGGCAGCGGGGCGATTCAACCTGTGTTCGCGCAGGACGTCCGCCTGACAACGGAGGCCGCTAGCGGCGGCCTGGGCAACAGCCCTTTCCAAAAGGTTACCCGGCTGCAGGGCCGACCGCCTTCCGGACTTCGACAGGATTCGACAACCGCGCCCCTTAACACGACGCTACCCTCCACCGCGACGCTACCCTTCACTACGACGCCCACAATCTCCGACTTTGGCCTGGTTTTCGTCAACTCTGCCGAGTCTCACAGCGGGACGCAGCGCATCCAGCGCGGCGTGGACACGGGCGTGACGACGGATCGATTCCCTATCTACTGGGAGCAGGTCGAAAGGCACATCGGCACCTACACCTGGACGAGCCAGGATACCGCCATTCGCGCCAACGAGAGCCTGGGAATGGACACGCTGGCCATCCTCCTGGGCACGCCGCGCCAGTACCGCCTCGGGGGCCGGGCGATGTCGGTGTCGCTTGGGGGATCATTTACGGAGGCGCCTGCGAACCAAGCCCCACGGTCGGAAGGTTGTGACCCGCAAGAAGCCGGGGGCGAGTGCGACGTAATCGAAGCCACAACCTATTCTGGCGAGCAGTTGCTCAAATCGGCGGGAGCCGGAGAGGAAAATCCGGACCAGCCGGATCTGCGTGGGCAGTCAGGTGTCTGTTCCCGCAGCGATGGGCCGCCGGCCCCTTTTAACCTGTGGAACCCCATCTTTGTCAACGGCAGCGATGAACCGTCGGATGGAACGCGGATCAGCCCGACCAACCCATGGGCGCGCTTTGTCGGAGCTGCGGTAACCCGCTATAAGCCCGGCGGGGAGGCCGGCACCAATATTCGACACTGGGAAATCTGGAACGAACCCGACCTCTGCCACTTTTGGTCGGGCACGCCCCAGGAGTTCGCCCGCTTACAGAAAGTTGCTTACATCGTCATCAATTGGATCGACCCCGAGGCCTTTGTTGTGTTCGGCGGCTTGGCGCACTTCGCCAACGGGCAGTGGCTCTTTGACATGTTGGACGCGCTGCAGGCCGATTCGCTGAGCGAAAAATACGACGGTTTCTTTGACGCGGCCGGCTCTCATCATTATTCCCTTTCCTATGTTGGCTATCAGTACACCAGCAAGGTTCGCAGCGCGTTGGACAGGCGCGGTTGGGCCGACAAGCCGATCTGGATCACTGAGAGCGGGGTGCCGGTCTGCAACGATTATCCGGGGCCGACTTGCCCCAGCCCCTGGCGGGCCTCGGCGAACGAGCAGGCTTCTTACATTTGGCAGAATATCGCTTACACAAGATTGGCAGGCGGCGGGCCAATATTCCAATTCATGCTGCATGACGACTGCGGCAACGTTGTTGCGGTCGATTCGCCGGACGGTTTCGGCCTGGCAAAGAACGAGAGTACAAGCTACTGCTCCCCTTCCAACGCCGAGACGCGGCTGGCCTATTCGGCCTTCAAGTTGGCAAATGAGCACCTTACCGGTACGGAAGTCGCCTGGGCAGACATTGAACGTTTTCGTGTGCGCCGGGTCGCATTCTATCACCCGAAGACTAAGGAGCGCCGCTTGCTGGCTTGGGCGCTGACATCGCAGGCCCAGACCGGATACATCCCTGCTACTGGGACAAAAGCGCGCCTTATAAAGATGGACGGCACGGCAACGGAGCTGACGCCGACGGACGGCTTCTACCAGGTAAGCCTAACCGGCGCCACCAGTGCCAACTGGCCCGACGGCCAAGGCGGCTACGGGATGGGCATCTTCGGCGAGCCGGTCATGCTGATTGAAGAGGACACGTTGGCCCCCACCGCCTCGATATTGAACCTGCCTGCCTACTCTCCCTCAACCTTCAAAGTCACTTGGCTGGTGAAAGACTGGGGCGCCGGGGTGAAGTCGGCCTCCGTTTATGTCAAAGTCGGGGATGGAGACTGGCAATCGTGGCAGGAAGACGCGGAGGCCTATGGCGAGGCAACCTACAGCGGAGAGGCCGGCACGCGCTATGGTTTCAGAATTGAGGCCGAGGATGTGCTGGGGTACAAGCTGGAGACCGACACTGCACTGGCTGAGACAACGGTTACGACCAACAGCGTAGTGACAGGTAGGGTGATCAACCCAGCAGCGGAGAACGGCGTGGGTGTAGAGGTGCGTATCGGCGAGTCCACGGCAACAACGGACAGCAATGGCCAATTCACGATGGACGTGCCGACCGGGAGCTGGAATATCTCCGTCAACAATCAGCTTCTGATTCGCCGGCGGGAATTCAGCACGAGCGATACATTGGCGCTGCTCTACTCGCCCGGGACGAACGCGGTGACGAATGGTGACTTCGAAAGCGAATTTAGTGGCTGGACGAAGTCGGGCAGTTCTTCGTCCCAAATCGAAGGCCAGGCCGGCACGTCAGACCATGCACTGCGGCTGGCCAGCGGTTTCGTACCCAATGACGGCGTGCCCGGAACTGAGGGAAGCGACGGCGGCAACAGCACAGTATCCCAGCGTTTGACGGTACCTTCGGGCCGACCTTATCTGGCATTTGCCTACCGCGTGGAGACCAGCGAACCCGTCACAGGCACTGACTCTTTCGAGGTAATTGCTGTGGAGGACGGCCAGGCGGCAAACTATTTGCTGGTCCAGCGCCAGGGCAGCGGCTGGCAGTATCGCTCGTTTGACATGGGGCAGTACGCGGGCAAGGAGATTACGTTGATTCTCAACGTTTATGAAACCTCCCCAAATCGGCGCACGAGCGCGCTTGTCGACCTAGTTACTTTCAGCGATGTGCCTGCGCAGAACCTTCAAAGCAGCGGGCCTGCGGCAAGACCGCGGCCGGCCGACGTGCGCGTGCCGAGTGGTTCGACGGAGCCTTCAGAGCAAGGGGACAAATCGTCCAGTGGTTACAGAGTTTATCTGCCTGTCGTATTGAACTCCAGCGAAGAATAGAGGGAAGTTCGACCCTTCATTGAATGTTATTCGCCTTCATCCAGGCCGACATGTTCTTCCGCGGCTGAGAGTTCCCGCCACAAGAACCAGGCACCGACGCGACGCTGTCCTTTGGGAGCTCGGTCGTAGTAGATATCAAACAGCCGGCCCTCCTCCGTGCGCAGGCGGAAGTAGACCCTTCCCTGACCCCAGGAACCCTGCGTGCGGCCGCTGCGCACGAAATAGGGAGGACGCCCGCCCTGAGTTCGAATCTCCGGCTTTCCGTAGCGATGCCATGTGGCCAGCATCTCGGTCACCTTATGCACAACGCACTTCCAGCGGAAGGCCCGCGGCGGGGGCGGCTTCTTCTCGAGCGAAAAGCCACCCGGCAGCGTTACATTGATCTCGCGGCCAATGAATTCCATGGTGTCAGCTTTCGAAGCAAGGCAACCCCCGCTTGTTACGCGTTCTTTGACCGCCTACCGGTCGGCAAGGCGGCGGTCGAGCGCAACCAGATTGAAGACTGTAACGACCACCAGTAATGCCGCAACACCGTAAACCGGCGCGAATCCCACCGATGATACCAGAGAGAATGCAAACAACGGCCCCACGGCTGATCCCAGGTCCGATGCCGTGGCATAGGCGCCAACGAACAGTTGGGGCTGGGGCGTTATAAGGGCGGCCTGGTTGGCGTAGGCGTCGAGAACTACGTTGACGCCAGTGCTGATAATCAGCACTGCCAGCAGGGCAAGAATGGACAGGTTGTTCGATATCGAGAGCATTGCAGCAAGACCAAGGCACAGCATAAATACCAGCGCTATGGTCAGCCTTATCCGCCCGATCCAATCCGCCAATGCGCCGATAGCTGCGCCGAGAAAGAGATCGGAAAACCAACGCGTCCCCAGCACGATGCCAGTCATCGCACCTACTTCCAAGCCCATCGGCATGCCGCCCGAACGGCCGCCGAAGCTTTCGGCCAAGAAAACGGAAGCCGTGGCAATCAGGATGGAGTTGAGCAGCAGCTTGAAGAAACCGACCAGCAGGATGGAGCGCTGCAACGGGTCAGTTAACGCAACTTTCCAGCTTTGAAGGATGTTGGGTTCACTTGCCGGAGGCTCTTCCTCGGACTCCGGACTGCCGGGATGCAGCTTTGCCGCAGGGCCCGAACTCTGGTTTTTTGGCTCAGGCGACGCGCTTGCAGGCCAGTTAAGGGCCAGTGCAATGGGGATGGCCAGGGCAGACAACCCCACAATTGACCAGATCGTTACCTCGTAGCCATAGTGATCGAAGAGAAAGCCGCCCAGCACTGCACTGACGGCGCTGCCCCCGCGTACGACTCCCCACATCATCCCCATCAGCCGGCCTGCGTCGGTATCACGGCCGGTCCAGATCGACTGAAAGGTACCCTGCCGCAGACCCGACCAGCTGATTCCCCATCCCATCCGTGCGACGAGAAAGACAAGGAATCCCCAGCCCAGCCCGTAGGCAGCAGTTGTGAGGACACCAAGAATTGTCGAATAAACGAAGGTGCGGTACGGCCCGAAGCGGGCGAAGAGCGCGCTGAGCCAGGTATTCGAGAAGAGGCGGATGAGACGGTTTGCGCTCAGCAGGAGGCCGACATGGCGGGGAGAGAGTCCCAGGCTGCCAGCTGCCAGTGGGAGGATGGCGTACAGAAGCGAATCGCCCATAATTGCAAAAGCGACCGCCCCCGAGACAGCAAGTACCAGAGCGGTGGGTGACGGCTTTTGTTGAGTGGGAATGGTGGAAGGTGACTCAGATCTTGAATGAGGCTCAATTGGGGACATGGTAGTTGCAGGAATGCAGTGGCTGTCGGGCGGAAACTTTGTTGGGCATGGTTCTCTGGTCGGTGGGGCTTGCCATTCCAAGCCATTGTAACATACTGTCTCGGTAGCAAGGCCACTGTGGGCGGGAAGGGCCAAACTGTGCCTGGTCCCTGCACTTCTCCTCGGCAGGGGTCGCTGCAAACATGCCGCCGCTCAGGATTTTGAATTCAGCCAGTTGGTGCGGGGAGAGGTCTCTTTTGACAGGGAGCGCGTCTGCGGATACTATCGGGATGAAACGTCAATCCTCATTCCTTGCCAATATTTTAGCTTCTCTGCCGGATCACGACACTGCCATGATTTCTGTAGTTTGCGACCGATAGGCGCGTACCAACGCGGCTCAAGATTTCGCCAGTTTAGGGGGAGAAAATGATTCTCAATACTGCCAAACAAAAAATGCTGTCCGGCCGGCCCGCCTTCGGATTCGCACTGGGGATGGGGTCGCCGCTCAACGCTGAGCTTTTGAGTCGGAGCGGCATCGACTTCGTTATGGTCGACAGACAGCATGGCTCTTGGGGAGAAGACAGTGCCATTGCCGCGCTGGTGGCCATCACCGGGAGTTCCGCGATTCCGATGGCCCGCGTCGCCCGGAATGACTACACGTTCATTGGCCGGTTATTGGACGAAGGTGTGATGGGGATGGTCGTTCCGATGGTCGATACGCCGGACCAGGCACGCGCCGCGGCCGACGCCTGCCGTCTGCCTCCCCAGGGGAGTCGTTCTTGGGGCTGGGGCCGGGCCAAGTTGTACGGCGCCGACTATGCCGACAGGATAAACGAGGAACTTTTCGTGGCTGTGCAGTTGGAAAGCGTCGAGGCAGTAGAGAACGCGGAGGCAATTCTGAGCACGCCGGGCATAGACGGCTGCTGGACTGGGCCGAGCGACCTGTCGCTTTCTTTGGGCTTTCACCCGTCCGAGATGGACGACCGTGAGGAGCATGCACGGGCGCTTGAAACGATTTTGGAGGCATGTAAGAACACAGGCAAGATTCCTGGCATTGCCGGACTCGGCGTGGACGACGCCCTGAAAAAAGCCAGCCAGGGCTTCCGATTTATCACCGCCACCAGCGACGGGGGCCTGCTAGGGTCCGGCGCAGCGACTGCCGTCGCCCGCCTTGCCAACTTCACAAGCTAGCACATACCTGCTGGCGGCCCAGAAGGTCCAGACTGTTGGATCAACGAATTATCGGGGATTCCAAGACGGGTCTATTGTTCGGCCTTGTCTAAGGATTGGCAAGCAGAAAGGAGCAGAGAAATGTCCTCTTCATCTGACTTTCTTGTCGTCGGCGCAGGTATCTTTGGCGTGACGACAGCGTTATCTTTACGCAGCCGCGGATACAGCGTCACCCTGATCGATCCCGGCCCCCTTCCCTATCCTCTGGCCGCTTCCACAGATGTCAGCAAGGTCGTTCGTATGGAGTACGGAAGTAACCGCCAATACATGCGCATGGTGATTCGCGCGATTGAGGGCTTCCATCGCTGGAATGCGTTGTTTGAAGAGACGCTGTACCACGAGACCGGCGTTTTGGTGGTGGCGAAGGATCAGTTGTCCGACAGCGAATTTATCGAAGGAAGTTATCAGATGTTGCTGGAGGAGGGGCAAAGGCCCGAAAAGCTGTCGGCCTTAGAAATAAGACGGCGCTTCCCCGCGTGGACCACTGGGGCCTATGTCGACGGCTTCTACCATGCTCGGGGCGGCTACGCTGAAAGCGGGCGCGTCGTCGGCAAGCTGGTTGAACAGGCCGCTGCTGCCGGCGTCGACGTACGGCCGGGCCAGACCGCCGACCAAATCCTGCTTAGCGGCAGCCGTGTGCAGGGAATGGGTACCCGCGAAGGGACGACTTTCAGTGCTGACCACACCGTTTTGGCCGCCGGCTCGTGGACGCCCTGGCTGCTGCCGGAGTTGCAGCCGGTGATGAAGGCCACCGGCCACCCCATTTTCCACTTGAAACCGAAAGATCCAGCACCGTTTACAGCGCCTGACTTTGTGGTTTTCCTGGCCGACACGCCCCGCACCGGGTGGTACGGGTTCCCGATGCTGCGCGAAGGCATTGTCAAGATCTCACGACACGGGGTCGGCGTTACACTCCACCCGGAGCACGACGAGCGGACCGTATATGAGGAGGATTTTGCCCAGCTACGCATCTTCCTGGAGGACACATTCCCTGCGCTCCTGGATGCCGAAATAACCTATACCCGACGCTGCCTGTACAATGACACGTTGGATGAAGACTTCTGGATCGACCACCACCCGGAGAAGGAAGGTCTGAGCGTAGCTACGGGCGGGAGTGGGCACGGATTTAAATTCGGGCCGGTACTCGGTGATTTGATCGCCGACGTAGTGGAAGACAAGCCCAATGACTGGGCCCAACGATTCCGATGGCGCGTCCTCTCCCCCGAGACTGCGGGGCAAGAGGCTTCACGGTACCACGGGGATGCGTAAGCTGCTTAGCAGGCGGGACGCAAAACGCCAAGCGTACTAGTGCAAATCCCAAATGGGACTACGAGCTTGGGGATACCGGCTGAGCGGGCGAGTCGCCCTCAATACCGGGGAGCGGCGCTTGCCAGAATTCCTGGTTTCAGAAAGAATTCCCAAGAGATTCAGGCTCCGACAGATTTCAGGATATTTATGACCACACATTTCAGTCTTGCAGAGTATGACCGTGCGGCAGATTTTGTGCGCGACCGAACCGAACGGCGCGGAGTGCAGTTGTCCGAACGGCGGCCAGTGGGATTGGTTCTCGGCAGCGGGCTAAATGCCTTGGCAGAGGCGATCGAGGGGGCAGAAGCGATCCCCTTCGAGGAAATCCCGCACTTTTCCACCAGCACTGCTCCCGGGCACGAAGGGCGACTGATCGTCGGCCAACTTGCTGGTCAGACGGTAGTTGCCATGCAGGGGCGAATCCACCTGTACGAGGGATATTCGGCCGAGGAAATCACCGTTCCTATTCGAGTGATGCGTCGTCTCGGCGTCGAGACGCTGATCCTGACCAACGCAGCCGGTGGATTAAATCCCAGCTTTCGCGCCGGCGATCTCATGCTGATCGTGGATCACCTGAACTTTGTAGGAATGGCTGGTCACAATCCTCTGATCGGCCCCAATATGGCGGCATTCGGAACCCGTTTTCCGTCAATGACGCACGCGTATCCGCGGTCTCTGCGCAAGGTGGCCCTGGAATCTGCACGGGAACTGGATATCACGCTGCGCCAGGGTGTGTACGCATTTCTCGCCGGCCCAAACTTTGAGACGCCGGCGGAAGTTCGCTTTTTACGCTTGGTGGGTGCAGACGCGGTGGGAATGAGCACGGTGCCGGAGGCGTTGGTGGCTGTCCATGCGGGCATGGAAGTTTTGGGCATCAGCACAGTTACAAATGAGGCAGTCGACCAACTGGACGCGGACAGCGATACCAGCCACGAAGAGGTGCTGGAAACTGGCAGGAAGGTCGTGCCTCAACTTACGGCACTGCTGACAAAAATCCTAGAGCGGCTGTAACCGAACTTGCTTCTGGATAAACAACAGCAGGGACCGTGTTGAGTGCGTCCCTGCTGTTGCGGAAGGTTCTAAAGCGTTAGCGATTGTGCGCGGACAGACCGGCAGCGCGGCGAGGAAACGGGGATTCTATGGGCTGACCGCAGCTTCCGCCTCCTCCTCAGAAGATTCAACTATCTTCAGATGGGCGTCTTGCGGACGCTCTTCTCGCATCACCTTCACAAAATCGATATGTGCCGGCTGGCGCACAAATCCGAGACGGTTATTTATGCCAAGCATTGCCTGGTTGTTCGACTCGTTCCAGGTTCGAATCTCACCGAATCCTTCCTGCAGGGCAAATTCGATAGAACGAAGTTTCAAAGCCATCGCGATACCCCGCATGCGATGGGAGCGAATCACGCCGGTGATGCCAATATAGAGTACGTTGGCATCTGCTTGGTTCCTCCACAGATTGGTCGTCCCTACGTATTCTCCGTTGTCCAGGGCAACAAACCAGCTGTTCGGCACCAGATTTTTCCACTCCCACACTTTCTGAAACTCCTCAAAGGGCACTTTCGACGGCGGCTCCGGACTGGGAATGTCCCGATCTATCAGCCACTCCAGCTCGTATAGCTTTCGATCCCGATTTGGATCGGACTCCAACTCGACAACAGTTTTGATTTCGATGCCTTGTTCAGCGACGCGCTGTGGGTAACGATTCCAATCTGCAAGACTGACGCTCGCCGGGTCCAGCCTGGACTCCCAATCGCGCATACGTTCAGTGAAGCCGAGCTTCCGGGCGAAGCGAATCCCGTCCTCGTAGTCTTCGCGTGTACTCGTGAGAATACGCAGGGGGTCGAATTGTTTCATTTCTTCGCACATGTGCTGCCACAATGCTGTGCCGACGCCGCGGTTGCGAAAGGCCGGCAGTACGTTTATCCCTACCCACAGTTTGCCTGGATGATTCATCCACAAGGATTGGCTGTAGGAGGCAAAGCCGACCGTTTGGCCTTCGACTTCAGCAAGAAAACGACCTCTCTTAACCGCTTTCGATCGTTTCTCGTCGGATTCCTTCCACTCTTCCACTGTATCGGGATACTCTACCCACACGGCATTCCAGATTTCTACCGCCTGCCGGTAGTCCTCGTCATTCTGTTCAAAAGGTCGAATTGTGATCAATGCTCTTAACTCCATTCGCGAGATTCATCGGATTTCCGGGGATTGAAGACGACGAAATACTGGTTGTTCGCTCCTCGTTTCTAGTGGTACGTCTTCGATTTCTTCTACCAATCAAAAAACCGTGGAGCGATCAAAACACGCATCCACGGTTTGGGAAACAGTACAGGGGCGAATCAACTGTCAGACGCAGATCTCCCCGCAAAGGATGCGTTGCAACCAAGATTTACTAACGGCTTAAATTTCATGGTGTTCGCTCCTTTCGGTGTTGGTCTGAGTTCAGCGCCGTTTCTGTATCAGGGCACGCCAACTACGGTAGCACCGATCACTGTCTGGGTCAAAAAAACAGGCAGCCAATCACGCCATCGCGATCGCCTGGTCTATTGCAGCGGCTCGGTAATCAGGTTGGCGAGAACGCCAGCCGTTTCGCCGTCCATAACCGCCCGTACCTGATTTACTATCTCGTCCAGCGGCAACTCATGCGTTTCATCGCGGTGGCGCAATTTCAGTTCAACGACTCCGTTCTTCACCCCTCTCGCCCCAACTGTCAACCGGATTGGGATTCCCAACAAATCGGCGTCGTTGAACTTCACGCCGGCCCGCTCGTCGCGGTCGTCATACAGTACTTCCACTCCGGCTTGCTGTAGTTGAGCATAGACTCCTTCGGCCGCATTAGTCACGTCGGGAGTGCGTCTTGTCGCCAGGCTGACCAGGTAGACCTGGTGAGGCGCGATCGTAATCGGCCAGACTATCCCGTTTTCATCGTTGTTCGTTTCAATTACGCTTGCCATGAGCCGACCGGAGCCGATTCCGTAGCAGCCCATCACCATTGGCGCGCTGCCGCCACTTTCATCAAGGAAAGTTGCGTCCATCGCCTGGCTGTACTTCGTGCCCAGCTTAAAGATGTTACCCACCTCGACGCCGCGCACAGCTCGCATGGGGGCCCGGCAGTTGGGACAGGGATGGCCATTGGCGGCTGCAACCACATCCAGGGCCAAATCGGGCTCATAGTCGCGCCCGCAATTGACGTTTCTGTAATGCCAACCTTCGCGGTTCGCGCCTGCCACCAGGTTCGGGCTGCGGACAATCAGATCATCCACAACCAGCAAGACCTTTTCGCTGCGAATTCCGACCGGAGAGCCATAGCCCGGCTCTGCGCCTATCGCCCGAATCTCTTCGGGCTGAGCCGGCCGCAACTGGCGTGCCTTCAACGCATTCGTCAGTTTGGTCTCATTCAACTCCATGTCGCCGCGCACGACAACAAAGACTAACTGCTCCTTTTCCTGACCGTCATCCTCAATCGTCGCCACCAAAAACAGCGCTTTGGCTGTCCGGCTTTGCGGAACTTCGAGATAGTCAGACAAGGCAGCAATTGTGTTGACCCCGGGAGTGGAGACCTCTTCCAGTGGGAGCGCCTCTTCGACATCCGGGTCTATACTTTCCGTTTTCACGAAAGTGGCCACCTGCCGGTTAGCCTTGTATCCGCATTCGTCACAGAGAAGCAGAGTGTCCTCGCCGACCTCGGTCAGGGCCATGAATTCGTGGGCCATGGTACCGCCCATCATGCCCGTATCGCTCTCGACGGCAATTACCTCCAGGCCGGCACGACCAAATATGTTGAAATAGGCCTGGTAGACGAGAGGATAGTAGTCGTCAAGACTTGCTATATCGGTGTGAAAGGAATAACCGTCCTTCATCGTAAATTCACGTACTCGGATGAGGCCGCCTCTGGGCCGGGGTTCATCGCGAAACTTCGTTTGAATCTGGTACAGCATCACCGGCAGTTGTCGATAGCTGCTGATGACGCCGGCTGCCAGCTCTGTGATTACTTCCTCGTGGGTCATGGCCAGGACCAATTCCCGACCGTTGCGGTCGGTTAGACGGGCCAGGTCATCGCCAATTTCGTACCACCTTCCAGTGCGCTTCCAGAGCGCGGCCGGCTGCACAACCGGCATCACGATTTCTTGCCCGTCGATTGCCTCCATCTCTTCCCGCATGATTGCTTCGATCTTCTTTTTGACCCGCAGCCCGAGGGGCAGATATTCAAAGATTCCGGCAGCGACCTGCCGGACCAGTCCCGCCCGCACCATCAATTGGTGGCTGCGAACATCCGCGTCGGCGGGGGCCTCCCGCAATGTCTGGAAGAAAAGTTTCGACATCCGCATATCAGTTCATCCTTGTTCGGTTTCTTGTTCGCGGCCTCTTGCCATATGATGTCATTCCTCCGCGCTTGCCGAGACACATAGGCCGATATCCAATGGCATCGCGACAGTTCAACTGCTATTCCTCCACCCGCGTCCGCGGGCGATGCGCTCAACGGGTGGAGGTAGTAGGGTCTGGGGAGGAAACGGGGGGTACGTGAGTGTGGGGCGGGTTCGATTCCGTCCCCTCTGGTCGAGGCATAAGGGCAAGCTGGACAAGAATGCAAGCTTCGATGACGTCCAGGCCGTGTTCCTGTGCCCACCGGCCGGCAGTGACGTTCTCTGCGCCCGGCTGGAACCATATAGCTTGCGCCCCGGCCGCTTTGGCCTGCTCTACGACGACGGACGCTTCCTGGGGCGGCACGACCATATTGACAACCGCGGGGGTATCCGGTAGGTCAAGCAAGCTGCTGTAGGCACGATCGCCCTCTATCAGCTGCTCGCGATTATTCACGGGAAAGACGCGGTAGCCTGATTCCCTGAGCTTCAGGTAGATACGATTGCCATATTTGGCCCGGTTGTTGCTGGCCCCCACAACGGCCCAAACTGGTTCGTAAACGTATTTCTCTATCAGGCGTTTCTGATCTTTCATGCTCATACCTGCCAGGAAACTGCGTCGATCCCACCGCCCGGATCAGCCTAGGCTCATGTCAACTCGCTTGCCAATGAAGTATACTTTCGTCCGAATGACCGTGTCAAAGATTCAGTCGTGCTGATTCCGTCACTTCGTACTCTGCTTCAGGTTAGCACTTGTCCGCGTCCCATTAGACCTCGGGTCGACATCCGACCACGGTTCTCAGTCGAGGAATATGCCTTATAGTTGACTTCGTTGCCAAACCAGCTTGCCTTTTGATATACTTGACTCACATACGAGTGGCAGATAACCGCCACTTCTCCGCCAGTTCAAGGTATTTATTTCGCTATGGTCGGCGTAACGCAGGACTCAGCAGCATCTAGCAAAGGAGAATGAACTGCGATGACAATATACGAAGAAAAGCCATGGATACAGAAGTACGAGCCGGGTGTGCCGGAGTCAATTGAATACAACGGCCAACTCACCCATGAAATGTTGGATACCTCGGCCCAGACCTATGGCAACCAGGTGGCAACACGCCTCCTGCTCGCATACTTGCCGCTGGGCATCACCGTTCAGGCCAAGCAGACGTATACCGAACTGAAAGACTCGGTCGATCGCTTTGCCTTTGCCTTGCGCCGAATCGGTTTGCAGCAAGGCGACCGCATCGCCATCATGCTACCCAACACCCCGCAGCAGGTCATTACCTTTTTCGGCGCACTTAAGGCCGGCTGTGTAGTCGTCAACACGAACCCGACCTATACACCGCGGGAACTTGGCCACCTGTTGGAGGACAGCGGCGCGACTGCCATCGTCATTCTCAGCGGGTTTTACGAGCGGGTGGCACAGGCCAGAGAAAACACGGATCTCAAGCACATCATTGTAACCGATGTTCCCGACCCGCTGGGCTTCCCCTTCAACAAGCTCGTGGAGAAAAAGGTGCGGGCTTCCGGAATGATGACCGATGTCCCCGACGGCCCTGGCATCTGGGCTTTTGACAACCTGATCGAGACGAGCGCACCCAACCCGCCCAGCATTGACGTTTCACCGGATGACGTCGTAATTTTCCAGTACACCGGCGGCACAACGGGCTCGCCCAAAGCGGCTATGCTGACCCATCGCAATCTGATGTCAAATGTCCAACAGATCGAGGCTTGGTACCGGGATCTTGAGTACGGCGGCGAGAGGATGTTAGGCGCGATCCCGTTTTTCCATGTATACGGTATGACGGTTGCCATGCTCTTCTCGATGTACACCGGCGCCGAGTTGATCGTAACACCCGACCCGCGTCAGACCGACCTTGTGCTGGATATACTCCAGCGCGAAAAGGTGACGATGTACCCCGGCATTCCCACTATGTACACTGCGATAGTCAACCATCCCAAAGTTGATGAAGCCGATCTCCGTTCGATCAAGGCCTGCCTTTCCGGGGGCATGTCGTTGCCGGTTGAGATTCAACGCCGCTTTGAAGAGATCACTGGTGGGAAACTGGTGGAGGGATATGGCCTGACCGAGACCTCGCCTGTGGCCTGCGCCAATCCAATTAATGGACTCCGCAAAGAAGGATCGATCGGCTTTCCTGTGCCCAGCACTGAAGTTGCGATAGTGGGCCTCGAGCCGAATGAGGATGGCGAGTTCGAAACCGTGGAAGCAGGCGAAGAGGGGGAGTTGATCGTCCGCGGACCGCAGGTGATGAAGGGCTACTGGAAGCGCCCTGAAGAAACGGCCATTGCTATCAACGAAGAGGGCTGGCTCCACACCGGCGACATCGCCCGCATGGATGAAGACGGCTGCACTTACATAGTAGACCGCAAAAAGGACCTGATTATCGCCAGCGGCTATAACATCGTGCCGAGAGAGGTTGAGGAGGTGCTCTATATGCACGAATCCGTGCTGGAAGCGGCGGTGGCCGGTGTGCCGGACGCAATTCGGGGCGAAACTGTCAAGGCCTATATTGTTTTGAAGGAAGGCCAGAAGAGCACACAGGAAGAAATTACCGCCTTCTGCCGGGAAAACCTGGCACCTTACAAGGTGCCGAGGCTGGTAGAGTTTCGCGACGAATTGCCGAAGAGTCAGGTAGGCAAGATCCTGCGGCGCGTGCTGGTCGAGGAGGAAAAGCGCAAGATGGCATAGGCAGGCGCCTCTCCCTGCTCAATATTCGCATGCTCGGCCTTCAATGGGCCGTTGGATGTTTGCAATGGGCGCGGCATTTGACAGTTTCGAAGCCGGCCTATATGATATGAGGCGATTGCGCCCCCGTGGTGGAATTGGTATACACAGCAGGTTGAGGGCCTGTGCCCTTTAGGGCATCTCCGTTCGAGTCGGAGCGGGGGCACCTTGGATGAGATGCGTGAGTATTCTCCTCACGCATCTCGTTTTTTTTCGGGGCATGCATTTGCGTCGCGGGCGTGTGCTAATTGTTAGGCGGCGTTGTGCCGGCAGTCAACGCAGGTAACCGGCGCGGATTGTCGACTTACTCTAGCCCTTTTCTTGTTCCAGGTCCCATTCAGTTGCCAAGATGTGCGAATGCCCCTATCCCCTGGAAGGTTGCAGCAGGCCCCAGTTCTTCATCGATACGGAGTAGCTGATTATACTTCGCGACCCGATCACTGCGGGCAGGCGCACCGGTCTTGATCTGCCCGGTGTTGAAAGCCACTACCAGGTCGGCGATCGTGTCATCCTCCGTCTCGCCAGACCGGTGGCTGACCACAGCGGCCCAGCCTGCCCGATGGCTCATCTCAATGGCAGCGATGCTTTCAGTCAGGGTACCAATCTGGTTAACTTTGCATAGCAGGGCGTTGCAGGCACGCTCGTCAATGGCGCGCGCGATACGCTTCACATTCGTCACCAGCAGATCGTCCCCTACCAACTGCACGCGATCCCCTATCGTTGCATGTAGCAGCTTCCAGCCGTCCCAGTCGTCCTCGGCCATACCGTCTTCAATAGAAATAATTGGGTAGCGGGCGCTCCAATCCGCCCAAAGGTCGACCAGTTCCTGACTGGACAGTTCTATGCCTTCGATTTCGAGTTTGTAGCGTCCCGTCTCTTCTACGTACAGCTCGCTCACTGCCGGGTCCAGGGCGATGTATACGTCTTCCGCTGGGCGAAACCCCGCTTTCTCTATCGCCTGCAGTATCACCTCGATGGCAGCGGCGTTGCCACCCAAGCTAGGCGCGAATCCGCCTTCATCGCCTACATTGGTGCTGTAACCGGCATCGTGAAGCACTTCCTTGAGCGCGTGATAGATTTCGGTGCCCCACCTTACTCCTTCGGCAAATGAGGGGGCGCCCGCGGGCATGACCATAAACTCCTGAAAGTCGGTGCTGTTTACCGCGTGTTTGCCACCATTGAGTATGTTCATCATCGGCACTGGCAGCGTATGGGCGTTGACACCGCCCAGATAGCGGTACAACGGCAGACCGGACGCCGCGGCCGCCGCCTTGGCCACCGCCAGGCTGACGCCGAGGATGGCGTTTGCGCCCAGCCTGCTTTTGTTTTCTGTGCCGTCCAGCTCCAGCATGAACTGATCGATGGCTACCTGATCGAGTGCGTCCGCCCCTTCCAATTCCGCGGCCAAAAGTGTGTTGACATTCTTCACCGCCTGCAGGACCCCTTTGCCGCCGTACTTTGACTTGTCGCCGTCTCGCAGTTCAACAGCCTCATGAACGCCGGTGCTTGCGCCGCTGGGGACGGCCGCACGGCCG
Organism: Caldilineaceae bacterium; assembly: GCA_965221345.1. Lineage (GTDB taxonomy): Bacteria > Chloroflexota > Anaerolineae > Caldilineales > Caldilineaceae > Bin5. The sequence goes on along the minus strand of CBDCSD010000001.1, from coordinate 1,467,906 downwards.
GTTGCGCCGCCACTCAACTGAATCTCTACCTCGACCGTCGGGTTTCCCCGACTGTCCAGTATCTGCCTACCTATGATCGTCTCGATAAAGTTCATCTGCTTAACCCCTGTTTATGTCTGTCGGCACGGTCTCCCACTTGTTCGAAGAGGCGGGCAGCTGCTGGTTGCCGAGCTTCCGACTGCAAGTGCTGCGTTCCTGTGTCAGCAGCACATTTGTATAAAGTCGGGACAAATGGTATGCTTTTCTTTTACGATATTGCGTTACCTGCGATCGTGCAAGTTGTGCGTTGCAGCAGTATAAGTCAAGAGTTAACCGAATGGCACTGATCTACCTGGACCACTCAGCCACAACTCCTTTGCGCCCGGAAGTTCTGGCGGCAATGGAGCCATATTACGGTTCGACCGACCAGGAGGACAACTCGAAATACGGCAACCCGTCCAGTATCCATCGAGCGGGCCGTGCGGGCCATGCCGGTTTGAGCGACGCCCGCCTTAAGATCGCTGACATCCTGGGCGCCGCCGCCAAGGAGATTATCTTAACCGGTTGTGGAAGTGAAAGCGATAACGCCGCTCTGCGGGGGATCGCCCTGGCCCGGCGCAACCAAAGCGGCGCCAATCGCATCATCACGACGGTGGTGGAGCATCACGCCGTGCTGTATACCGCGGAGGACTTGCAGGATTTTTTCGGGTTCGATTTGACTCTATTGCCTGTGGACAGCGACGGATTGGTGAATGCAGATGACTTGGCGGAGGCACTGGGCGACGGTACTGACATTGCGCTGGTGAGCGTGATGTACGCCAACAATGAGATAGGCAGCATACAGCCGATACGCAGATTGGGCGCGCTCTGCCGAGAGCGGAATGTGCCTTTCCACACCGACGCGGTGCAGGCGGCGGGAAAGTTGCCTCTGGACGTAAACGAGTTGAACGTAGACGCGCTCAGCGCCAGCGCACACAAGTTTTATGGGCCGAAAGGTGTCGGCTTTCTTTACCTGCGCGGCGGAACCCCGTTTCATCCTTTTCTCACAGGCGGCAGCCACGAGGGCAGGCGGCGCGCCGGCACGCAGAATGTGCCTGGCATCGTTGGTATGGCGACGGCCCTGGCCCTGTGCGAAGCGGAACGAGATTCGGAAATGGCTCGCCTGCGGCTGCTACGGGACCGAATCATAGGCCACACTCTGGAAACCATACCTGGGGCGAGGCTGACCGGCAGCCCCACTGAGAGGCTTGCCAATCACGCCAGCTTCACTATACGGGATGTAGAGGCGGAGGGCATCCTCATTGCCCTGGATCTGGCCGGCATCGCGGCAAGTAGCGGCAGTGCCTGCACCAGCGCCCGCCAGCAGCCCAGCCATGTGTTGGAAGCTGTAGGAATCCCGGCGGAAGAACTTGCGGGCGGCCTGCGGTTGAGCCTTGGCAGCAGCAACACCGCCCAACAGATAGAACTGCTCCTGCAGAGGATGCCGCGCATCGTCGGCCAGCATCGCCAGACCGTGCCTGCGCCTTTGTAAGAGTTACGGCCGCGGTTCGCGGCGGCGCCTTCTTTTGAAACGCGTATGCGCAGCTCTCCTCAAAATCATCCTCACCAGATCCATTCCAGGCAACACAATCTGACGCTTGTTGGTCTGCTCAGCCTGGATCTGCCGGCAATTGTCAGTGTGCTTTTTTTTCTTGGCGCCCTCATTCCTGCTTCGATTGTCCTGACTCTCGGCTATCTGCCAGTGGGCTTTCTCAATGCGGCCTTCGGGCGGGGCAACATGGACAGACTTGTATTTGAAGGAACAGAGATTCCATTGTTGATGGCAGGGGCGGCTGCTGTCCTCCTGGTTGCCGGGCCATCCTTTTTGTTGCGAATCGTCCATTTCCGCCGCATTTTGCTCTCCACCACCCTTGTCGCCGGTCAGATCAGGAGCCTGCATATCACTGCGTTGGAATTCAGTGTGGACTACGTATACTGGTTCCAGCAGAGCGCGTATGCCGGTCGCAACGCTATTCGCCGCAATCACCGGCGCGAAAAACGCCCAAGTCTCCGTCCTGGCCAGAACATCACCGCGCTGGTCGACAGTTCCCAGCCAGAGGCCTCGATCGTGTTGGAACTGTATTCGCGCAGGGATTGAGGCATAAGCGAGTAACGGGCAACCGGGCAGTACGCATTTCATCATCGCTTCAACTCTTACAAATAGGGCCCCGGCCGCGAGATACGGCCCAAATGGCAATGCGCACGAAGCGCCACTATTGCGCTATACTAAGCAATGCATGGATCTTGACTGGACGTACAGGCCGCGCCGCCGACGTCGCAAAGGGTGTTTCGTTTGGAGCGGTATAATTCTGCTTCTGGCCGTCTACCTGTACATACAGCGCCCAGACTGGCTTGTGAGGCAACCTCCACCGGCCGTGACGACCCCCACTCCAAGCGCGCTCTACTGGCAGACGAAGGCGGAAGCGCACATTGCCGCGGGCAACTTCGGCGAGGCCGCGGTTGCTCTTCAGCGTATGGCCGAACTGGAGCCGGAGAACCCCTACCCGCTGGTTGCGCTGGCAGACCTGCACTTGATGGCGCGGCAGATCGAACAGGCATACGCGCTCACGCAGGAAGCGGTTCGGATCGACGACAAAAATGTGGCGGCGCTGGCGATGCACGCACGCGTGTTGGACTGGCGCGGCAGCTACGATTCTGCCAGCGATTTCGCCTTCCAAGCGCTTGAACTGGAGCCCGACAACGCCGACGTCCTGGCCGTGTTAGGCGAGATTTACAGCGACGTGGGCAACTATTCGGTTGCGCTGGAATATCTGGAAGAGGCTCTGGCCATCGATCCATTAAATGTGCTGGCCCGCCGAAACCTTGGATATCTGTTTGAAATACAACGCGACTACGAGCGGGCCATCGCCGAATACAGCCGAGCCATTGAACTGGCGCCGAAGCGGCCCGATTTGTACATCGAAGTGGGACGGCAATACGAGCGTTTGGATGAATGGGGACTCGCCATCGAGAGCTACGAGAAGGCCGCGAATGTGGGAGAAACCGCTTTCGCGCTTGACGCCCTCGGCTGGGCTCTGTGGCAGAGCGGCGACCACTTACAAGCCCTGCGCATCTTGCGCAGAGCAGCCGAATTGGAACCGGAAAACGGCCTTGTGCTCGCCCATCTGGGAATGGCCTACTATCGCCGACTCAACTACGAAAGCGCGGCCGAAACGCTGGAGCGAGCGCTGGCCATTCTGGATGAAGATGAAATCAATGCCCAAATTACTTTGATTGTGGGACTGTCCCACGTCTTGAAGAAACCGCAAGAATGCGATCGGGCCGTGCCCTGGCTGCGGAAGACTCTGGAATTCGCTCCGGGGCTATCTTCTGCCCTGTACGGCCTGCGCCGGTGCAGTTCCAGCTAGATGGTTTGCAGCAGTTGAAGTTTTGCTTAATGTTGGCAAAGACAACCTGACGTTGGCATACGAAAGCAGTTCTGCCGTTACGAACTGTCATCACATATGTCTCATAACCGCGCCCGTCTGAAATCCTCCTTACCTCGTCCCACAATCGCAGCGCCTTCACGCGGCAACGGGCGACGGGGCCCCGCCGATCCGCCGCATCCGTCTACGCCAGTTGGTCCACCTGTACAGGCCGAACGCAGCGCCTTGATTCGGGAACGGGTGGCCACCCGTACAGTTACTTCCAAGCGCCGCCTGCAGCGACCCGGCACGACTCTCAAGGTCTTACAACAGCCGATTCAGGCAGGTATGCGCAAGGTTTTCGACCTGCGCCGCCTGCTGTTTGTGTTGGGATTGACTATTATCGTCCTGCTCCTGCCCACGCCGGACGGTCTAAGCGTAGAGGGGCACAAGGCTCTGGCGCTTTTTGCATTTTCCGGCCTGATTTTGGCGCTGGAGCCGGCTCCACTGCCAATCGTTGCCCTGCTAGTCCCAATTGTTCAAATCGCGCTTGGGGTCGATGATGCCGCAGGCGCGTTTGAGCCATTCGGCACGCCTGTCGTATTTCTGATTCTGGGAAGCCTGTTCCTGGCTGAGGCGTTGCGAAAGCACGGCCTCACCCGCCGGCTGGCGCTCCAAGCAATCGTCAGAAGCAGAGGACAGTTCGGACCACTGCTCTTCGCGCTAATGGCCATAACCGGCGGGCTAAGCATGTTCGTCCTCAACACGGCCACGGCCGCGGTGCTGATCCCGGTCGCGATAACAATCGCCCAGCACATGCCGCGACCAGAGGATGGTCGCAAGGCACTTGCTGTCCTGATTCTCGCCATCGGTTATAGTTCCAGCATCGGCGCGATCGCCACCATCATGGGCAGCGGCGAAAATGCAATAGCAAGCGGCTTGCTGGGACAGCTGTACGGGTTTGACTTCGTCGATTGGATGAAATACGGGTTGCCGGTGGTTCTGCTGTTGATACCGCTTGTATGGTTCTTGCTGCCGCGGCTGTTCGCTCTGCCTGAGTTAACGATTGATATCGAGCCGGCCAGACGGGAAATAGAGCGGCTGGGTAGATTTTCCGGTCCGGAGCGGGAAATCATCGTCGTGCTTCTGGTGTCGATTAGCCTGTGGGTTACGGGCGGGTATATCGAACAATTTCTGAAGCTACCTGCCACTCTATTGAGTAGCACAGTCATTGCGATCGGTGCGGTTGCTGTCCTTTCTGTCGAAAAGATCGTCGACTGGAGCGATCTTAAGGGCGTGAACTGGGGCGTTTTCTTCGTCATCGGCGCCGGACTGACGCTGGGGGATGCCCTGGAAAAGACCGGCGCCAGCGCCTGGTTTGCCAATCTCGTGGCGCCGACGTTAGAGGGACTGCCTTTTGTAGGCGTTCTGGCGACGTTGATCATGCTGGCATTCTGCGTCACCCAGTTTATGAACAATGTCCCCCTTGGCGCAATTCTGGCACCGGTACTGATTACCCTGGGGCAGGCATCGCACATCGACCCCGTACGCCTTGTTATTCCGACCATCTTCGCAGTCGCGCTGGCCTTCGCGCTGCCTAGCGGTTCCGCTCGCATGATTCTGGTGGCCGTGACCGGCGTGGTAGACAGGCGGGAAATGATACGCAGTGGCGTGATCGTCGGCATGGCTTGTTCGGGCGTGATTTTTGTGTTCTTCTATCTGCTCAGCCAATTCGGGATGATCTGAAAACCAATCGCCAATTACCTGCCTTTGCAACCAGATATGAAGGCAAAAATGTGAATCTGAACAGATACGATAGGGGGTGAGAGTATGCGAGTCTGGCTCATTGGCGCTGGAAATATTGGTACGGTCGCACTGCGCCAACTACAGAAAAACCCGGCTGTCGAAATCTTCGTTAGTGACCCCTCGGATCAACCCGAAGCTGTGCGCAGCGGGTTGATCGAGCGAGTCGATCTGATAGCCAACATTTCGCCCGTAAACGTAAATGAGATTGCCCGACGCGTGCGCCCCGACCTGATTCTGCTCTCCCCCGGCATCGGCGAACAAGGTTTCGGTGCGGTTGAAGGCAGCAAGGCCCTGTCGGAGGCGCTCAACTATGAGACGATCATCGCCAGCGAATACCCGTGCCTGATCCTTTCGTTGTCGAATCATAGCTGAACGGCACTCTTGCGTGACCAATGCGGATTTCAAAGATACTTACTACGCTAACATTGACTGATGACTGACGATTTCTCGCGAATCCGGCACAATCTGGGTGTCTACAGGCTGCGCGGCTTCAGCGGGCGCAGTGTGGAACTGAAGACTCTGTGCCAGTGGTTGCTTGAAACGCATGAGCAGCCGGCGCTGGCAATCAGCGGGGGCCAGGGCAACGGCAAGAGTACCCTTGCTACCGCTGCTGCCTGGAAGACGATCCATCACTTCCCCGACGGCATCATCTGGGTCGGGGCCGCCGGCAGGGATCGCTTTCGCATGTACGACATCGTGCGCACGCTGGATACGGTGCTCGGCACGACCCTGACGCGGGTGAGCGAGGACCGCTGGGGTATCGGCATCCTCGAACAGCTTTACCGCCGTCGCCGCCTTCTCATTCTGGACGAACTCTCTGGCGCGACCGACCGCGAAATTCAAACGCTGGCCGAAATCATCGGTCATTTGCACGACTCCGGCGGTCAGTCCCATATTCTGCTCATTGATCGCGATATCCACCCCGAATTCGCAGAGTTGGTCGATGACCGTCACCTGCAACTGGGCGGGCTGCCCCTGTCCGAGGCGGTAGGATTTGTTCACGCGCGGGCGCCCGAATCTGTACGTGATACGGCCTTGCGCAACATCGAGAGCTTGCATCGCCGCACCGGTGGCAGACCCCTGAGCATGCGCCTGGTGATGGGTCTGCTGATCGATTTCGGGATGTGGAGCGAGTTGGATCAGCTTCTGGCGGAGTTGCCCGCCGCGGACGGCGCGGTGGAGATGTCGAGTCTCGCCGGCTTTGCCGTCGAAAACTTCGCCGCCTTCTGGCCGGAGGCAGGCCTGATCCTGGATCGATTGGTCAGCGCTGCCGGGGGCGCAACCTACCAGGCGCTGTCGGAACTGTTCACGGTCGGGATTGGTACCGAGGACGAAAAACGCCAGACTTTCCAAGCCCTGGTCACGCGGGCTTTGGTCGAAGTGGACCTTTTTGACCGCCGGATCGTCGTGCAGCCGGTCGTGCGCCGCTATCTTGTCGAGGGCGCGGTGATGCTGGGGGAGGACTGGAACCGCCAGCACGCAAGCTACTATCTACAATTCGCACAACGCTACCAGGAGTTGCCAATCCAACGCTGGCAGGAGATCGACCCTTTCTGGGGCAACGTTCACTGGGGAGCGGACTGGGCTACCGATCGGGTGGAGCGCATCTTCGGCAAATCCGTGCAGGAGATGGTCGGGGAAAAGTTGGAGAACCAGGGGCTGCGCGACATGCCGATCAACTTTCCGGAATTGCAGGACGATCTCAAATTGATGCGGGATTACGCGCTGGCGCTTGCCCACTATGCCTTTTGGCGTCACCCACCGGGCATCTGGCGTTGGCTATGCGGCGGTGCAGTGGCCGCGATCGCGCTCGGCGACATCGATGATTTCGGCTGGATGCTGGCCAACATTGGCCGCCAGCGGTTCTTCAACGGCGAAGTCGAAGAAGCGATTGAGTGGCTGCAACGGGCCTTGCGCATCTTTGACGAGCGCGACATGCTGATGGCGATGGCATACGGTCACACCGACCTCGGTACGTCGTTCCGCGTGTTGGAGGATCCGCGTCAGGCGCTCGATCATTTCTGGCTGGCGTTCGAAGCGGCCGCACAGTTGGGCGATCCCCGCTCGCTCGCTCCGGCCTACATGAATCTTGGCAGCGCCTATCTCAGCCTGAACAATTTCGAGCGGGCAGTCGAACAGCATCGCAAAGCGCTGCGTGTGGCATTGCGCCTGGGAGATGAAGCGCTCGTGGCCAGCGCACACAACAACCTGGGGCTGGCCATGGAAGGGATGGCAATGTACGCCGAGGCCCAACGCGCCTACGAGTCCGCTCTGACCGTTTTCCAGCGCAATCGCGACGCCACCGGCATCAGTACCTGTTACAACAACCTCGGCTCTGTCTGTTACGCGCGGCAGGATTTTGCGGCCGCACTAGAGTGGTATGAGAAGGATCTGGAGCTGTCGGACGCGCGCGGCGCCTGGATGGATAAGGCGGCCACGCTTCACAACCTGGGCCATGTTGCGCTGGAACAGCAGGACCACGCGCAGGCGGCCGAATACTTCGGCCGCAGTCGCGAGCTATACGCCGCCTTTCAACTTGAGGAGTACGTGGCGGAAGAGGACGAGATGCTCGCGTACGTGGACGTCGTTGCCTCGCCGGAAAGATCTCAACGCTAACAGAACGCTTACGTTTTCGGGTGTTCAGAGTCTTGTCAGGCGACAGGAACTATGCTACACTTTTTGATGGATTAGCACTCAAGCCATTTGAGTGCTAAAGGGGTATCTGAAGGGTTGTGCTATCCGTGCGAACGCTGCCTCGGACGGGCTGTGTGGTCGGATAGTCAAGTGCAATCGGTTTCCATTTCCCGCTGCCATATAGCGGGCAATCTACTAACAGTGGTATTTCATCAGAAAAAGTCGCAAGGCAAGGAGGAAGGTCGAATGAATCTTAAGCCGCTCGGTGATCGGCTGGTAGTCCAGCCCCTGGAGGGGGAAGAGCAGACTTCCACGGGCATCTATCTGCCGGAAACGGCCAAAGAGAAGCCGCAGCAGGGCGAGGTAGTCGCAGCGGGTCCCGGCGCCCGGGACGATGACGGCAACCGCATTGCCATGGATGTCTCCGTCGGTGACATCGTTCTATATGCTAGGTATTCCGGCACCAACATCAAGTTGGATTCGAACGAGGTTCTGATTATCAAGGAATCGGACGTTCTGGCGCTCGTAGAGAAATAGTCAGCCCTACACTGAACAAGCTCAAATCACCCGCGGTTGAAGAGCGGGTCAAACTGGAGGATATGGACTGAAATGGCAAAGCAAATTGAGTTTGAAGAAGAAGCCCGCCGCAGCCTGAAGAAGGGAATCGACGCCCTGGCGGATGCGGTAAAGACCACTCTCGGCCCCAAGGGCCGCAATGTGGCGCTCGATAAGAAGTGGGGCAGCCCGACGGTGACCCATGACGGCGTCACAGTCGCCAAAGAAATCGAACTGGAAGACCCATTCCAGAACATGGGCGCCCAGCTTCTCAAGGAAGCCGCCACCAAGACCAATGACATCGCCGGCGACGGCACCACGACCGCCACGGTCCTGGCCCAGTCGATTGTCACCGAAGGCCTCAAGAACGTCACAGCCGGCGCTAATCCGATGCTACTCAAACGGGGCATCGAGGCCAGTTGCACCGCCATTGTCGATGCGCTGAAAGAAATGGCGACGCCAGTTTCCGGTGAGGAAGAGATCGCCCAGGTCGCCAGCAACTCGGCGGCCGACGCGCAGATCGGCAACCTGATCGCCGAGGTCATGGCCAAGGTCGGCAAGGACGGCGTGATTACGGTCGAAGAGAGCAAGGGTCTCCAATTCGAGACCGAGTACGTCGAAGGTATGCAGCTCGACCGCGGCTACCTCAGCCCCTATTTCGTGACCAATAATGAGAGGATGGAGGCCGAACTCGAGGCTCCATATCTTCTGATCACCGACAAGAAGATCAGCAGCGCGCAGGACATCGTGCCTCTGCTGGAGAAGCTGGTCCAGGTCGGCAAGCGGGAACTGATTGTGATTGCCGAGGACGTGGACGGCGAAGCGCTGGCCACGCTCGTGCTCAACAAGCTGCGCGGCATGTTCAACGCCATGGCCATCAAGGCGCCTGGCTTTGGCGACCGCCGCAAGGCGATGTTGCGCGACATCGCCATTCTCACCGGCGGGCAGATTCTCTCTGAAGAGGTCGGCCGTACGCTCGAGAGTGCCCAGTTGGACGATCTCGGCCAGGCCGACAAGGTCATCAGCAGCAAGGACGCCACCACGATCGTGGGCGGCCACGGAGTCACTGAGGATATTCAGGGCCGCATCGAAGAGATCCGCGCCGAGATCGATACCAGCACCAGCGACTATGACAGCGAGAAGCTGCAAGAGCGGCTGGCCAAGCTGGCCGGCGGCGTTGCCATTCTGCGCGTTGGCGCCGCAACCGAGACGGAGCTCAAGTATCGCAAGACCCGCGTCGAGGATGCCCTGAGCGCCACCCGCGCCGCGGTAGAGGAGGGCGTAGTGCCCGGCGGCGGCGTTGCCCTGATCAATGCCGTTTCCGCTCTGGATAGCGTCGACCTGGACGATGCCGATGCCGCCACCGGCGCCCGCATCCTGAAGCGCGCCCTCGAAGAGCCGATGCGCATGATCGCGAACAACGCCGGCCTTGACGGCGCGGTGGTTATTGAGAAGGTGCGCGGCCTGCACGAAGACGGCAAGGCCAACACGGGCTACGACGTCATTCAGAACGACTACGTCGACATGTTGGACGCCGGCCTGTCCGACCCTGTCAAGGTCACCCGCAGCGCGGTCGAGAACGCGAGTTCGATTGCGGCGATGATCCTGACGACGGCGGCGCTGATCACGGACATTCCTGAGGAAGAGAAGCCGATGCCAGCCGGCGACCCCGGCATGGGCGGCATGGGCGGCATGATGTAGGAGTGGGTTGGTTTGCGAATTGAATAGAGATGAAAGGGGCGTCGGGGAGGTTATGTCTCCGGCGCCTTTTTTGAGAAGCTGGAAATAGCTTTTTGGGCTGCTTTGCTACGAGGTTATGTGTCAATGCGCCCCAATGTTTTCGCCGGTTCACGCGGCATGTGAAGAAGATCGCGTCGCTGACTGAGATGTGGGTTGCCATGATTCTGGACCACTTTTTCCGCTTCAGTGAGGAAGAATGCTTCGGCGCTGCGAAAAGCATTCAATAACAGGGGCAAGAAATCGCTATGCCTTTGAATCAGGATGGCCTAAGTTACCATGGAGGAGACATAGACAGGCAGTTGGAGAGGCAAATCACTCAGATATTCTCAATCCTCGATCAGAAGATAAGAGAGCTTTCAGAAGCAAAAGGCTTGTCCCCGCTTGACATAAAATATTTGCAGCCTTTACATCATTGTGTGCTCGTTGGCGACGCAGAAATCTTCGTTGTTTTGTCGGTGCATGACGCAGGAGGAGTGTCAATAAGCAATTTCTTGGACTGGTCAGGTAAGGAAATGAATATGCCGACTGCGATTTTCCTGGCTGAGAGAGACTTAGCATTCCGAAACGCATTCGGAATTAACTTTAGTCGTTCCGTGCTGGATTTAGAAGAGGATCGTAAAGAAGAAGCAGTTTCTCGAATCGCCGAGCGATATGTCAATGAGGAAATTGTGAATTTGGAAAGACTGAGAAGAATCGTGAGGATGAATCCCATATTCCAAGGCAGAGATTTTCTTTTGAATGAGCAACTCGTGTTTGTGCTATCACCATTCGGAGAGCCATTCGACAACATTTTTGCAGACCACATTAAGCCATCAATTGAAAGCCTAGGAAAACTCAAATGCGTGAGAGCTGATGATATCTATGACAATCAGTCTATCATTGAAGATATATGGCGATACTCAAATGAAGCCAAATTGTTGATATCTGAGCTCACAGGAAGAAACGCCAATGTGTTCTATGAGACGGGCATTGCACACACTATCGGAAAAGATGTGATACTCATAACGCAGTCGATGGACGACGTACCCTTTGATCTCAGACATCTTAGGTGTATTGTATATGAGTACACGCCTCCAGGAATCAGAAATCTTGAAGACAACTTGAAGAACACAGCTTTGAACATCCTCGCCAAACGTGGCTAATGCAAGTTCAATTCGATACCAAGACTTTTCACACGGGCTGCACCATGGATTCGCAAGCGTCTCGCCCGCTCTCCCGATATTTGCAACCTCTTGGTCTAATTGGGGTCTACATTGGTTTCTCTTGCAATGCTCGATTGTTCTCAAGATCGTGAACCCATCAAAGATCCAATTCATCTCACTCCACCGCCTTAAAAAATCGTCTCCAGAGCGACACTGAGTCCCGTCAGCGTCGGGGACCGCAGCGTCTGCCCTTCCCCGTAGATACCCGCCACCTCAAAGCCGTTTTCACCTCTCACCAGCACCATGATCGTCCTGGCGTCGGGGTCTACGATCCAGTACTCTTTCACGCCGTGTTGGGCGTACAGGTCGAGTTTGATCGTCCTGTCGCGCTCGGCAGTGGCGGGGGAGAGAATTTCGACAACCAGATCGGGCGCGCCCTGAACGTTGTCCGCAGTGATGATCGAAGCGCGCGCATTGGAGACGAACAGCAAGTCCGGCTGCACCACGTTCGTGTCCGACAGCACGACATCGAAAGGGGCAAAATAGACTTTGCCCAAGCTGCGCTCTCTCACAAACGTGACAATCATGAAATACAAAACACCCGAAATGGATTGATGCAACTCTTTGGGGGATGGAGACATAACCAACTCTCCGTTCAGAAGCTCGTAACGCTCGTCGTCAGGTGTCTTCAGATAGTCGGCGTATGTGAGTCTGGTCTTTACGTTGAGCACTTCACACCTCCTTTCAGAATATCGCATCTAGGTCGATGGTGAACTCCGCCAGCGTCGGTGAACGCAGCGTCTGCCCTTCGCCGTAGATGCCGCTGACCTCGAAGCGACTCTCACCCCGCAGAAGCACCATGATCGTCTTGGCGTCGGGGTCTACGATCCAGTACTCTTTCACGTCATGTTGGGCGTAGAGGTCGAGCTTGATCGTCCGGTCGCGCTCGGCTGTGGCGGGGGAGAGAATCTCGACCACCAAGTCCGGCGCGCCGCGGACATTCTCACGCGTGAGGATGTGGCTTCGTTCATTGGAAACGAACAGAACATCCGGCTGCACTACGTCCGTATCCGACAATACAACGTCGGTGGGGGCAGCAACAACTGTCCCCAACCCTTTCTCCTCTACATATTGATAGAGACGAGATGCCAGTGCTATCGAAATCATCTGGTGGGCTGTAAGCGGCGCTGGCGGCATAACCAACTCTCCGTTCAAAAGCTCATAGCGTTCGTCGTCCGATGTTTTCAGGTAGTCTTCGTACGTGAGCTTGGTCTTCACATTTAGCACTTTGGGCCTCCTCTCAGAATATCTCCTCAAGCGCGACGCTGAATCCCTCTAAAGTTGGCGAACTCAGGCTCTGCTCTTCCCCGTAGATGCCGCTCACCTCAAAGCGGCTCTCGCCCTGCAGCAAGACCATGATCGTGCGGGAATCCGGGTCCACGATCCAATACTCTTTGACGCCATGCTTGGCGTACAGGTCGAGCTTAAGCGTCCGGTCGCGCTCGGCAGTGGCGGGGGAGAGGATCTCGACAACCAAGTCAGGCGCACCGCGGACGTTGTCCGGAGTGATGATTTCGTTTCGTTCACTCGAAATGAACAGTAGGCCTGGCTGCACCACGTCCGTGTCCGACAGCACGACATCGAAAGGAGAGAAATAGACTTTCCCTAAGTTACGCTCTCTTGCGAAGGCTCCTATCCTGAGGTGCAGAACACTCAAAATGTGTTGATGTATCTCCCTGGGGGATGGGGACAAAATCAACTCTCCATTCAGCAGTTCGTAGCGCTCGTCGTCCGACGTTTCCAGGTAGTCGGCGTATGTAAGCTTGGTCTTAACGTTAATCACAGCGGGCCTCCTTTCAGAATATCCCATCCAGTTCAATAGTGAACCCCGCCAACGTCGGTGAACGCAACGTCTGCCCCTCCCCGTAGATGCCGGCGACCTCGAAACGGCTCTCACGCCGCACCAGAATCGTGATCGTCCTGGCGTCGGAGTCCACAATCCAGTACTCCTTCACCCCATGCTGCGCGTACAGGTCGAGCTTGATCGTCCGGTCGCGCTCGGCTGTGGCAGGAGAGAGTATCTCGACCACCAGGTCGGGCGCGCCCCGGACGTTCTCACGCGTGAGGATGTGGCTTCGGTGGCTGGAAACAAACAGAAGATCCGGCTGCACCACGTCCGTGTCCGACAGGACCACGTCGGCGGGGGAAGAATAAAGCTCCCCCAAGTTGCGCTCGTCTATGTAGTCGGACATTTTGTTGAGCAGTTTGCGCAGGATGTACTGATGATACAAGAGTGGTGCTGCCGCCATTACCAACTCTCCGTTCAGGAGTTCGTAGCGTTCATCGTCCGGTGTTTTCAGGTAGTCGGCGTATGTGAGCCTGGTCTTTACATTTATCACTTTGGGCCTCCTTTTCAGAAGCGAGGGGAGTGTGCCCGTCTCGCTCGCTACTGTTCTGTGCCAAGCATAGCACAAGAGTGCTAGAATCCGAAGAATGACAACGGGCACCGGTCAGTGCGGCCTTCTACCCTACCTGTACCCCGGCAGCCCCGCTACAATCTGCACCGTCTCCAAACTCACCGCGATCACTCGCCCGATCAGGTCAACGATGTACTGCGGGTCCTCCGTCCGGTTCGGATCGTTGACGATGCCGCTGCGCTTGTCCGTCTTCACCCGGTACTGGTCGATGACCCACTCCAGCGCCGAACGGTTGCCCAGCCGGTAGTCAAACACTTCGGCCGGGACCCCGCCCAGCGTCAGGAAGCCGTTGTAGCGGATCTGCGTCCTGTCTCTGGACAGCCGCATCTTCTCGACGCGATAGTCGAGCGTCTGCCCCGGCGTTTCGATCTCCGCGAGCGCATAAGGGGCCATCTCCTCATAGCCGACGTGGATCTCCGCCAGCCGCGCGCCAGCATTGGCAAAGGCGCGGAAGTCGGGGGCGAAGGGCAGGCGCGGCAGCTCGCGCTTGAGATTGGCGTGGTAGCGTTCGCGGTAGCCGGGATGGTGCAGGAGGCCGTAGACGTAGTGGAAGATCTCCCACTTGTTGATCGTATCGTCCTTGTACTGCGCGCGGAACTGCGACAGCGCCCAGTCGGTGATATTTTCGCGGCGGTTGCCGCCGTCCTCTTCGTAGCTGTAGAAGGGGAAGCATTGAGAGCCACTTTGTGGCAGCAGATTGGGAATCCTATTGACCATCAGCGCAAACATCGGCCAATCAGCACCGACTTTTAGCCAAATCACTCGATTCTCAGTTTCAGTCTCCGGTGTGGGGAAGAAAGATGGGAAGACGTACAACATATCGTCCATCGTCCTGTCAAAATAGAGATTTGACGTGGTAAACGGGCGATAGAGAGATTCTCTTACCTTGTGTTCAGCAAATTCAGCGAGCCTGCCTCGCTTCAGCTTAGCTTTCAGGTCCCGACTCCAACTTATTGCCTTGTCATCATAAGCTACAAAATCATCAACGCTGACACCCTTGCTCCCAAGCCGTTCCCACTTGAACACATGCTCGTTGTAGGTTTCGATCGTCCGGGACATATTTTTGATGAGCACGTTGCGTTTGAAGTTGTACGCCCACGCATCGCGGCCCGTGCTGACACCGCGGCTATACAACTTGAATATCACATCCGCTGCCTCACCTTTGCCCGCCTTGGCTTCCTTGCTCCCCAGCGGGACAAATGTTTCAAACTCGGCGTGGAGCCCCTCCGTCAGCCATGTGTGCCGCTTGTCCGGCGTAACCCTCTTCCATTCGATATTGCCGTACTGCTCCGTTTCATCGAGATAGCGGTACTTCTCCTCTTTGCGCCACCGCTCATCGACACGGGCGTAGAACATCTCAGCCTGAGAGTCTGTCTTGCCGTTCCTCTTGACGAAAAAGCTGATGCTGACACCGACCTGAACGCCAAAGACGTTGTGCGTCGTGCCTGACAGCTTGGGATTCTTGCGCACGTTCCCACCCAGATCGAGGACGTAGATGGCGTCGAAATCGTTTTCAAGATGCTTCCGCATTCCATCAGCCGCAACACCATCGAGAAAGCCGTTGTTGCTTACAAATGCAACAATGCCTTCATCGCCGATGCGGTCCGCGGCCCAGCGAATCGCCTTGACATACGGGTCGGCGAGCGCGTTCTTGTTGGTGGCTTTCGAGGCTTGCGAGTAGGTAACCCGCACCCGCCTGTCCATCGTTGCGTACTTGCGGTTCTTGTTGTTGTCGTTCTCGTTGACCTGGCCGACGTTGTAGGGCGGGTTGCCGATGATGACGGTGATCTCCTGCCCCTGCTGCGCCTGCACGCGTGCGGTGTTTTCCGGCGCAAACAGGCTCATCTGGATGTCCTCGGCCAACTCAAAGGTGTCCACCAGGCAGATGCCGGCGAAGGGCGCGTACTGGCCGGTCAACTCGTAGTACTCATGCTCGATGTTCATGGCCGCGATGTAGTAGGGCAGCAGCATCACCTCGTTGCAGTGCAGTTCGTGCGCGTACTTGTGCGGCAGGCGGCCGAGTTTCCCGATCTCCGCCAGGTGGCGCATGACGCGCAGGATGAAGTTGCCCGTGCCCACGAACGGGTCGAGCAGATGGACGCCGGGATCGGCCAGTGAGCGACCGAACTCGCGCTGCAACAGCGCCTCAACCGAGCGCACCATGAAATCGACGATCGCCTGCGGCGTGTAGACGATGCCATGCGTGTCGGCCACGTCGACCGAAAAGCCTTGGAAAAACTGCTCGTAAACGGTGTTGAGAAAGCCCTGCTTCTCCGAAAAGTCGCTGATGGTGGCGGCGGTGGTCTCGATGGCGGCGTAGAAGCGGTCCAGCGGGCGGAAGAAGTCGCGGCGGCTGAAGCGCTGGCTGGTGAGGGCGCGCGCCACCCCTTCGATCTCGCGCGCAATGACGTTGCGGTTGATGAAGTCGGGGTTGTCGAAGACGCGGCGGAAGATGCGTTCGGTCAGCAGGTGCTGGATGAGCATCTCCTCGACGGCCTGGTCGGAGATGTTGGGATTGATCGCGGCGCGGCAGAGATCCGCGAATCTTCCGAAGGCGTCGATAAAGTCCTGGTTGCCGCGCCGTTCGCCCTCGATCAGCTCCAGCAGCGCCGCGGCCAGTTCCGGCACGACCGCCTTGAATTCCTCGACCGCCTGCTGCCAGCGTTCAAACGCGGGCGGCTGGTAGGTGAAGAAGGCGCGCAGCCCGGCGACGAGCGATTCCGGCTCGCTGGCCGGCGTGTCCCACACGCGCTGCCCCTGCTGGATGACAACGATGCGCGCCGGCGACTGGAAGAGGATGTTGTCCTGCGGATAGCCGGCGGCCAGCTTGCGGCTGATCTCCGCGTCGAGGTCGTCCGCCGCGTCCTTCGCCTCCCAGTAGCCGCGCGCCAGCCTGAAATTGTCCAGCAGCGCGCCGTCGATGCGGATTGTGTGCCCGCCGCGCCCTGTGCGCGCGTACTGCTCGGCCAGCGTCCAGCCGAACGGATGCGCGGCGGCGCGCAGCAGATTGGCGAAGGCGGGCGCGACCGCGCCTTCATGCTCGGCGCCGAGTTGGGTCAGCCTCTCCACCTCGGCGAAGTAGTCCTTGACGACCTTGTGTGTGGCTTTGAGTTGGAACATAGGTGGGGGTTCCGATATGGGAGAGCAAGGCAGTCTCTAAGTCGATTTAAGAGGCCGGTAATCATATTGCCTGCCACCGTCTGTGCATTCACCGCTCTCGCCTCCTTTGAGAGGGGCGATACTGAACGAGCGCCGACCGCCCGGAGATGTCAACGATCCGAGCCAAGAGTTCGTTTCCTTCAGCATCAGTGAGACGCAGATCTTCCTTCAGAAAGAAGGGAACCGGCTGCGGCACACCTTGGTTGACGGCCACATTGGAAGTGTAGAGGTAGGTTCGGTCGTGTGTGTCGCGAATGGGATTCAGCCGCCCCTCCAGTGCTGGAAGAGTTCCAGTCCCTTCTGGAAAGATCACGCTGCCACCGCTGGGTAGAAGCTTCATCTCGATGACGAGGGCTCTTTGGCTCGGCGTCCAGTCACGCTCGTGGTGGGCGGCGTACCCCTCTGTGGCAGCGTACACCGTCATTGGTAGTTCAGTGGTGTGCAGAGAGAAGGTCGCTATTCCCTCTTCGTCACTCTTCGCACGCTGCCATGTGTGGTTGGGGAACAGGACGAGGACATCGACACGGTGAAGAGGGCGAGCGGCGGCGAGCACCGCGATCTGCACTTGCGCCGCACTTGGCTCCAGCGGCGCGGAGGGGAGAACAACAAGCAGATCCGCATCTCCCGCAATCCGAAATTCGGCCGGTTTTCCGCTTACGCCTAGTGTCTCGCGCTGAATGATCGGAACACCATCGCCACGGCGCTCCATGAAGTACTGCCGCTCCCCGCGGCCGTGGACATTACCGGTGGGCATTCTGCCCAGGACGGAAACCAGCAGTTCGTTTCGCGTGGCTTGCCGGTCGGCGATGTTGTCAACGGTCAAGCTGTTTGGCAGCGGGCCAGGCGACTGAAGTTCCATGCGGTCCGCGAAAATTGAAAGGCGGATACGGGTTCCACGGATTGAGTAATCGCGGTGCGCCACCGCATTTACGACTGCTTCGAAGATGGCGCGCTCACTGTATTGGGGTAGATCGATACGGCCGGGATCCTTGTGAGCGGATACCCGCATATTGCGCGCTGCGAAGGCCACGGCCTCGGCGATCTGTCGGTTCAGCGGCCCGACGATTGTCTGCGCGTCAACCTGCCCGGAGGCGCGATCGGTTCCGCGATAGCTGGTTGCTGTGATGCAAGCGTTCGGCAGCCATTCTTCCGGGTTGCGGCTGCAAAGCAGCACGCCGGCCACCGTCGCAGGTTGCGGGCCGTCAACCGCGTCGCTCAATAGGCCTAATTTGGTCAGAGCCAACTCGGGATCGGCAGCGCCCTGAACACTCAACAACGGCCGCCACAGAGACTCATCCAACGTGCCGAATCCGGTTCCGGGAACGGGCTGTTTATCGAACCAGACAAAGCGCGCCTGGGCACGCTGTTGCGCCAGCCGCAACTGGTCATCGCTCATCATTCTTCTCTTGGAGCTACCGGCGCGACGATAGCTGCCTCCGGGACTGTTATGGAGAGCGTATCCGGCCGCCACATCCACTGCCAGGAACGCCTTGTCGTCAAGCTCCAGGCGCAGGGTATCGACTTCAATGGCGGGCTTGATCGCATCCGAGCAGATGTTGACCACCAGTTGCTCAACAGCGTCCAACTGCTCACGGGTCATCCCCTGGACGTGGCCATCATCGGTGACGCCGCAGAGCATCAAGCCGCCATTCCCATTGGCGAAGGCCGCCAGTTCATCAGCGAGATCGTCGCGATCGGGAGCGACCGGGCGGTTGCCGCGGAATTCGAACTGCTTGAACTCCCAGCGGCTGTCCTCGCCCAAGCGCAACCGGCGCCTGATCTCTTCATCGCTGTAGGTCATGGACGCCCTATTCTCCTTGCCATGCCCGACACTCTCTCCAAATCATGGGGTTCCGGTGTCCTGCCCTATACCGGCTTTGCAATGCCGCTTCGGTCGGCAGCGGCGAGGTCAACCTGTTCTTGAAGGTTCAGCCAAAACTGTGGCCCAGTCCCAAACCAATGCCCGAAGCGCAGCGCGGTGTCGCTGGTCACGGAACGCTTGCCGGCAATGATCTGGCTGATGCGATTCGGCGGCACGTCAATCTGGCAGGCGAACACCAATGGGGACACGCCCATTTCCTCAAGCTCGTCTTTCAGAATCTCCCCCGGATGGACAACACGATTCAACACAGTTCACAGCCTCCCATACGGATCACTACTCCCTGCTTACCGAATAATACCCCCCGCCTGCGCAAGATCGGCACAACGTAACGTCTACGCCCACAACTTCCCGCTCATTGATAATCTCTTCCCCGCAGGCATCACACTTTGCCCGCGCCCCGGCCCGGCTCACGATGGCGGCGATCGGCTTTGCGAGCTGCACCCACTCGAACGAGAGCAATTCGGCGTCCGGCATGCGCTGGTAGCCGTGCAGCATGGCGAAATAGCGACGCGTCTGCTCCGGCGCGTATTCGCGAGCCCGCTGCCGCACGTCGACCTGGGGCGCGACGCGCAGGGCCCGCTCGGTCTTCACGTCGACGAAGGTAGCCGCCATCTTGCCGTAATCCTCCACGCGCAGGGTGCGTCTTCCCACTGCTACGCCAGCCACAGCCTCCACTCCGTCCACGAAGCAGCCGTCGGTCTCCACTATCACCAGCAGGCGCTTGTCCGTGCGCGGCACTTCCAGTTCCAGCATCGTTGCTGCGGCAATGGCGCAGCGCGCGCCCAGTACCTGGCGCGGGCACAGATGTTTGTGGCGGGCAGAAGCAACCTCCAGGGCCTTTTGCAGGGTCTGCGAGGTAGCCGGATTTGCTGTGTCAGTCGGTATCGCCATCGGCGAATCTCCTCAAGTGCGGACTTCGTTCCTTGCGCTCGCTTGCCTCCTGTCCGATCGTCGAACTCTTGCACCGGTAACCGCACTACTCCATTATACCACTTTTTTCAAGTCACCCGGTCCACTAGGCAGCAGAATCGTAGGCGGGAAGGAGAGCGGAGGAACACGCGCAGGCTGCCCCGTTCATGACGGAAGATCGGCGGCTGTGTTAGAATACGCAGCATGATGGACAAAGCAACTCGGCACAAGCATGACACACCACCTTCTGAGACGACCGTCGTTGTCGCCATGAGCGGCGGCGTCGACAGTTCGGTCGCCGCCGCCCTGCTGACCGAGCAGGGTTATCGCTGTATCGGCGTGATGATGCGGCTGTGGGCAGAGGTGGCAAGTGGTGAAGGCTCCGGCAACAAGTGCTGTGACGAAGAGAGCGTGGACGACGCCCGCCGCGTCGCCGATCAGCTGGGTATGCCCTTTTATCTGATCAATGTCGAGCGGCCTTTCAAAGAAAAGGTGGTCGATCTCTTCATCGACGGTTACAGCGATGGGCTGACGCCCAACCCCTGTCTGGCCTGCAACCGGCACATTCGCTTCGATCATCTGCTCAACTATGCCCGCCGCCTCGGCGCCGGCTTTCTGGCCACGGGCCACTACGCCCGTCTGCGGCGGCAACCAGACGGCAGCGTGCATCTGTTGCGCGGCGTAGATGCGCACAAGGACCAGTCCTATGTGCTCAGTATGCTGGGACAGTCCGAGTTGAATGACCTGCTTTTTCCCGTCGGAGACTTCGCTAAAGAGGAAGTGCGCCGGATGGCGGCTGCGCGCGGCCTGCCTATTCACAGCAAGCACGATTCGATGGATCTCTGCTTCATAGTCGATGACGATTACCGCCGCTTTCTCACTGATTGGGCGCCGGATGCGATGACAGCCGGTGAAATCGTCGACGTCGACGGCAGCGTGCTCGGCGAGCACAACGGCTTGCCGAACTACACAGTCGGCCAGCGTCGAGGACTGGGGCTCAGCGGCGCCTCCGCCCCCATGTACGTCGTAGAGTTGGAGCAGAGCCGAAATCAACTGGTAGTTGGACCGGCAGAAGCACTGGGCAGGTCCGAATTGATAGCCACGGACGTTAGTTGGACGGAGGGCAGGCCGGTCGCCGCGGGCAGCCGCGTCCAGTGCCAGATCCGCTATACAGGTGGCCCGTTGGACTGTACAGTCTACCCACAGCAGGACGGCTGTGTCCGGGTCGCGTTCGATGCGCCCGCTCGCGGAGTCAGCCCGGGCCAAGGGGCGGTTTTCTACGAAGGTCATCAATGTCTGGGCGGCGGGCTGATCGCCAAGCCGGACGCCAGCGGCGAAACGGCGAGGGCATCCGCGCACTCGTCGGCCCAACAGGTCTCCATAACATAGGGGCGAGGAGGTGCACGACTGGTTCCCAGTACGCCATTCACGTCACTTATTCTCAGTCCGGCAGTCCTTCTGGCTACATTGCTGGTCACGGGCTATGCCAGCATCTTCCACCTGTGGACAGGTCGTTCACTGCGAGAATTCCCGCAGTTTCTGGTTGCAGCCGGGGTGGGATTTATATTGGGGCATTGGGTGAGCCAGACTCTTCAGTGGGAAACATTTCGAGTTGGACAACTTAGCCTGCTGGAGGCGACGCTGGCGTCGGTGCTCGCCCTGTTTCTCGTCAGGATACTCATTCCCTAGCCGCGGGTATACCGCGCCGTGTGGCCGGATAATCTGCCGGCTGAACCGGACATCGTCAACTCGACCTACCGCAAGAGGAGATCGTCGTGGTCAGCGCCACAGTTCGGGATATCGCCATCATTCTTGTCGCCGTGGAGATACTCGTAATGAACGGGCTGTTGGTGGTACTCATTTGGCAGGTCTGGCGTCTGGTCAAAATGATTAAGGTCGAGGTGAAACCGGTGATCAAAGACAGCCAGGAGACGGTTGGCACGGTCAAAGGCTCAGCCGAATTTGTCAGCACAAGTTTCATAAGCCCCCTGATAGCAACAAGCAGCAGGCTGGCCGGAATCTGGCGCTCTGTGCGGGTGATCAGGTCGGAATTGAAGAGTTCGATGGGCGAGATTACGCCGACAAGACGGAGGACCACCCCAGAAGCTGAACCGTCTCAATCGGCGCAGGAAAGTCCACCCCCAGCTGCCTGATAGGCGACGGCGCCGTGCTATCGCAGGAAGCGGAGATCCTCAGCTACTTCGGCCAACGCCTGATCCTCTTCCCAACCACGCACGTTCCTGCGACCGCCACGATTCTGGCTACGGCATTACCCGCGACAACATTTTTCTCGTTTTCTATGGCCTAAAGGACGAACCGGGCAGCCACCGTGCATTCGTTCACGGAACCCTCCAAGGCAAAGTACCCGTTCACAAAAACTGGGTTCGGCAAACGGCATCGAGGGCCGACCCGCGCACTGGACAGAGGGTAATCAAGAGACAAGATGAACTACTGGCAAACCGATTTGATCCGTCTACGCGGGGTGGAGCCGGAGGACGGCGACATCTTCTGGCATTGGAACCAGGAAAGCGAGATGGCCCGCAATCTTGAATTCGTCTGGCCTCCTATTTCCATCGCCCAGGTGCGACAGGAGGCCGCTGCCGATGCGCAGAAGAAAATGGAGAACGACACCTTCAATTGGATCATCGAGGATTCCAATGGTACGCCAGTCGGCTTCATTCACACGCACAACTGCCAACCCCGGAACGGCGTCTTCAAGTACGGATTGGGTGTCGATGCGTCGCACCGACGCAAAGGCTATGCAGCGGCCGCAATTCTCCTCATACTTCGCTACTACTTTCAGGAGTTGCGCTACCAGAAGGTAACCATTCAGATGCACAGCGAAAACGAGGCCTCGCGTGCTCTGCACGAACGGTTGGGATTTGTGCGCGAAGGCGCAGTGCGGAGGGCGATCTTCACGGGAGGGCGCTACCTGGACGAACTTTACTTCGGCATGACCGTTGAAGAGTGGCAGCAGCGATACGGAGAAGCGGGGGAATGAACCGCGCCCTCAGTGCGATCCGACTCGATCCGTCGACCCCCGACTGGCCGGTCCAGCTTCGGGAGATGCGGAAGCAGCTGGCGGAACGGCCGACGCTCATCCCACATCACTTTTTGGAGGTCGTTCTTCCCAAAATCGGCGGAGCGTGCATTGCACTTTCCCCCTTCCAGACGGACGACGCGAAGGCCCCTTGCGGCTACGCATTCCTGCTCCCGCGTGACACCGGTGCCGAAGGACCGGTATTTACGCTGCGCTACGAGCATGTGGACGGTTCGCCGGCCGCCGGTTCCGACGAAATTACGAGTGCTGTCGAAAAAGTACTGCCTCCGGGCCAGCGGACGCATTTCTATCGTCCCGGCGCAGAACAGCGCTACACACAAACTCATATCGACCTTGAAGGGGTGGACTGCGGGCACCCAGACGCGGCCGAAGCGGCGGCAATTCGAACGATGCAGCAGGCCATTTGGCACAGCCCACCGGACGGGCTCTATCCGAGCGATCTGCACAGCGACGACGCGGGTCTGGGTTGCTCCCTTGTAGCACGCGTGGACGGCGCTTTGGCCGGATTCCTGCTAGGATTCTTCCGTTTTTGTCCTGATCCAACCACCCTGCCCCTTCAAAACTACGGCCAGGACCTGCAGTTGGAATCTCAACTGCTTGCCGTCGCACCCGGCAGGCGCAGGCGACGTATCGGCCAGTTGCTCAAACGGCTTCAAGCTCGTCAGGCCCTGGCGATGGGCATAGATTTGATCAGTTGGACGACGGATCCGCTGCTCTTTGCCAACGGTTTACTCAATTTCACCCGCTTACGCGCGGTCGCCTGCGGATTCCAGCCCAGCCTCTATCCATTTCGCAACGAGTTGAACCGGGTTACAGCGGCGCGACTGAATCTACTATGGCCGGTCCGCTCGCGGCGGGTGCAGAGGGCGTTGCAGGACGACCAGCAGCCGGGTCCATACGCGATGGAATCCGACCCGGGCTTGACAGTCGTCAACCAAGCGAATTCAACGCCGGTCCTTGATGCCGCCGGCGCCCGCATCGCTATCGAGATCCCTGCCGACTGGGTGGCTCTCCAGCGCCAAGACCGGCAGGCCGCCCAACGCTGGCGCGACATCACCAATCTACTGCTGGACTGTTACCTCGGTATGCAGGAGGGCCAGTACATCATAACCAACACAGGGATGAGTGGTTCGCGTCGCTATCTGATCGGCGAGCGCGTGGAAGGCAAGCTGCTGGACAGCATATTTGCACTGCCGGACTGAATGGGGGACCCGCCTTCGCTCCGCGACTGGATGCATTGCACACCGCGTCTTCGGCAGGTGCGACCAGGCGTTAAATCAAGAGACGATCAATATCAACATCGTGGCGCTTCTTACGGGCTTGGACGATGGCGCGCTGCTGGAGTACGCGGGGGAGACCGAGCAGGCCCGCGATTTGCCCTCGCAAGCGGGCGCGGGCAGCGCTGCCACGGCAGTTGCACAGCGCGTTTGCCGCAATCGAGAGTTGGGCGCTGACGATATGCGACGAATGGCACAGAAGGAGTGAGGTCGGCATGTTTTTGGCCAGAGTCCAAATCGTGTTGCGGCCCACGAAGAAGCTGCTCAACTCGTCGCCGCCGCTCCCTCCCAGTTTATGATAGACACGCGCCGCCGGCGCGAAGACTGAATCCCAACCCAAGAGCTGTGCCCGGAACGAGAAATCCACGTCCTCGAGGTACATCCAGAACTCCTCATCAAAGCCGTCGAGGGCTTCCCATAGCTCACGGCGTACGGCCATCGCCCCGCCGCAGCCTCCAAACACGTCTTCCGAGCTGTCGAACTGGCCGCTGTCAATGGCCCAGATGCCCCGATTCCGTGGAATGCCGTCCCGCCCCATCATGTCTCCGGCCGTGTGAATGCGGTCGCGTTCCTCAAACAGCAACAGTTTGGCGGCTACGATTCCTGCCTGGGGATGGGTGCAGATGGTTTTGGTCAGCTCGGCCAAAAACTCCGGATCCGGCTGCGTGTCGTTGTTGAGAAGCACTATGACCCGGCCCCTCGCGGCGCGGGCAGCCAAGTTGACCGTTGCAACGAATCCCACGTTATCCCGGTTACTCAGGACGCGCACCCGCTCCGCATTGGACTGCACCCAGGCCACGGAGTTGTCGCTGCTAGCGTCGTCGGCGAAGATGGTCTCAAAGTCGCAAAAAGACTGGCCAGCCAGCCCCGCGAACAGGTCAGGCAGATGCCGGCTGCCGTTGTAATTGGGAATGATCACTGAAAAGAAGGGGGAGGGATTGGCCTGCTGATCTCCCTCGCCACTTCTGTCTTTGTGGTCTCTTGCTTTCAAGTCGCCCATTTCATTCCCCTAGCCCTGTCTGCACGTATTCCCGCAGTGCCTCACGCCAGTCGCGCAGGGCTATGCCCAAGGCCGCGCCGGCCTGGTTGACCAGGACCGCGTGCGGCGGCGGCATAGTCGGACGCGGCCATTCACGTGCGCCGATAGGGCTGACCGGCACCGCGTCGCGCCCGGTCAGGCGCATCAGCTCCACCGCCCAATCGTACCGGCTGGCGCAGCCCTCGTTGACAAAATGGTAGATGCCATAGCGTTGGGTCTCGATCAGCGATGCAACTGCCGCGGCCACATCGGGCGCATAAGTCGGGTTGCCATACTCGTCGTTGACTACACGCAGAGCGCCGTGCTTGTCTGCGGCCGCGCTGATCTTGGCTGGGAAGTTACTGCCGCCGGCACCGTAGAGCCACGCCACGCGTACAATGAACAGACGTGTCAAGGCCGCGGCCGCGGCCTGCTCCCCCGCGGCTTTGCTACGGGCGTAGACGCTAGCGGGGGAGGTCTGTTCGTATTCGTGGTAGAAGCGACCCGCCTCCCCTGCGAACACTTCGTTCGTGCTGATCTGCACGAGCACACTGCCGCAGCGCGCGCATCCTTCCGCCAGGTATTTCGGGCCAAGCGCATTAACGGCAAACGCTTCGCCGGGCGCGTGCTCGGCTCCGTCGACGTCGGTCCAGGCGGCGGCATTGATGACGACATCCGGGGCAGATTCCTCTACTGCGTCAACGATCGCAGGGTCGGCTAAGTCGTGTCCGGGGCGCGTCCAGCAGGTCAGCTTTTCGGCGGAGGCATGCTGCACTGCCAAGGCCTGTCCGAGCTGTCCATTTGCGCCTGCGATAAGAATATGGGGCATCGTGACCTTATGTTCGCGTTGCTACAGCTTTCTGATGCGTCAAACGGTACTTCACCGTGGACGATTCTCAGTATACCCGACCTTCAAACTTGGCAGAAAGATACGCCATTCCGACTGTGCTCCTGCCCCCAATGTCGGTAAGAATAGTCATACACCTGAAAATGCAGCGACAAGGGGACCTGCTCTTCCTTTAAGGACACGGCCAGATTACATGGATGTTTCTGGAAAGGAAGTCTTCAATCTGTCCAGGAATCTTGTTCCAGCAACAATCTTACCAAGTCCGGAAGCCGATGCCGAAACGGAAAAAGATCGTTGTATCCTACATGACCCCCGAAGGGCAGGACGTTTACTTGCAGCAGCGGATGGGAGGGCAGAGCGGCGATGTCCTCAGGTGGAATGAGCGGGTCATTGGCCGCCGTGAGAATCGACACAGGCACGGTCAGGTCGTTGAACTCCATTGGCCTCACGGCGTATGCATTCAAGTATTCGTCGACATCGCTGAATGTGGTCATGCTCTTAATGACCCAGTTGCTCATTTCCCGGATCGTTGAAATCGAAGCCAGTGGCGCGAAGTCGTAAAGATCCGGAAAGAGAGCCTGTTTTTTGCGAAGTGATTCGAGCCAGCAGCCGCGGAAGTATTTGCGAAGCAGCAGATGATCATCAAGGACGAAACTAGTGCGTCCAGGATTAAGAACGGGGTTGATCGCCATAGCCCGGCGCAGATTTGGGATCGGGCTGCGGGCGTGGCGCAATGCCATGCGAACGACGAAACTGCCGCCCAGCGACGCGCCGATGAGGTAGAAGGGTCTTCCTGCAGTGAGAAGGCCGACCTGCTGGGTCGCGGCATGGACTTCCTCGATCAGGGTCGCGTAAAATATTCCCTTGTTCAGGTGGTGCGTGAGTCCATGATCGCGCAAATTCAGACGGACAACGTCATATCCATCTCGAACCAGAGCACTGCCGAGCACAAGATTGTAGGCAGAATGACTATCCCCTTCCCAACCGTGCAACAGCATTACCAACCCTTTTGGCTTGGAGGGCGTATTGCCGCGGCTCCGGCATGGCGTATAGTAACCAAGCAGACGCACGGCGCGGGCGGGATCGACGCCGGTCTGATCAGGACCGGCATCGAACAGGATCATCTGTTCGCCTTCTGTCACGAACCAGGCATCTGCCGGTATATGCTGACCTAAGAAGGTCTGCATGTTGCCACTGCGGAGGAGTCGGTGGGGCCGGTAAATGTGGATGGGGTCGATTGGCTTGGAAGTCGCCGAACTGTTTGTCAGATTTGCCATAATATTTTGCAATTGGATTTGAGCGTTGATCTTGCCACTCTACTTCAATTGTGGACATTGGGCCACATTTGACCGCCGAATCTGCGAAATTTGGCCCATCATTCTTAGTCTTTGCACAGTGGACTACTTTACGATACAATTCTATGATATTATTCTCGCGCCCTTCGCGAAGTCAGTTGGGCTGATTACCTTTTGCGGGCGAGCGGTGGTTAAACCTTTATCCAAAGCCACCTCTGCCTTCTTGTATTGTACAGTAGTGGAAAACGAGGTCTCATACAATGGTCGATCAGTTAGCGCGCTTTGGAGCCGAGCCAATTGGGGTTCATCCCGATGGCGTCTCCACAGCAGCCATCGAAGCCCCTCCCCTCGAGTCCTTCCTGAATGGCGATGGTGAACAGGACGATCCAGTTTCGCAGAGAATCGATGCCTGGTGGGAACGTACAGAGGAGGTTAAGGCCAGCGAACACTACTACTACTTTCAACCGGTAGATGCGCTGGAGGGGCCATGGGTACATACTGAGGGCAAGCGCAAGCTGATGTTTGCCACCTACAGTTACCTGGGACTGATTAACCACCCTCGCATAGTGGCGGCGGCCAAAGCGGCGGCGGATAAGTATGGAACCGGTACACATGGTGTGCGAATTCTTGGAGGCACACTGGATCTTCATGCCGAGATGGAAAGGACAATTGCCGATTTCGCACGGCGCGAAGAGGCCATCGTCTACAGTTCCGGCTATGTAACCAATTTGGCCACTGTAAGCACGATAGTCGGCCGGGGGGACTGGGTCTTTTCCGACAGGTGGAACCATGCCAGTATTGTCGATGGCTGTCTGCTGGCCCGCGGAAAGTTTGCCCGCTTCCGTCATAACGATATGGACGATCTTGAAAGGCAGTTGCGCCGCGCCCCGGAAGACGCCGGCAAACTGGTGATCGCGGACGCAGTTTTCTCGATGGATGGAGACATCTTCAATCTGCCGGCGGCGCACGAAATTTGCAGGCGTTACAACGCGCGGCTGATGCTCGACGAGGCCCATAGCATTGGCGTGCTCGGCAAGACCGGGCACGGCATCGAAGAGCATTTCGACATGTATGGCTCCATCGATCTGAAGATGGGCACTCTCAGCAAGACTATTCCGGGTATAGGCGGTTATGTCGCCGGCAGCAATAAGCTGGTCACCTATTTGCGGCATACTGCACGCGGCTTCGTCTTCAGTGCTGCTCTGCCGCCCTCGGTGGCGGCCTCAATAACCGAAGGCTTCCATGTCCTGGAAGATGAAGGCGTCGAGCGTAACCGTATCCTCCTCCACAATGCGCGCCAATTCACAAGCGGCCTGCAAGCCGCCGGTTTCGACACCGGTCTAACCGAGTCGCCGATAGTACCAATCATGGTCGGCACTGAAGAACGCGCATTTGCAATGACCAAGTATTGCCAAGACAACGGCATATTCGTACTCCCCGTTTTGCCACCGGCCGTCAAGGAAGGCACTGCCCGACTGCGGGCAAACGTTACGGCTGCCCACACGACTGAAGACATCGACTTCGCGCTGAGTGTCTTCATCGAGGCGGGACGCCAAATTGGCGTGATCGACTGAGGCGAACGGCGGAAATCACGAGTGCGCAGTGCGCGCCGGAATTTTGCGCGCCACAAAGCCGAAGCAGAGGCACAATGAAACGGGTCATCTCCATCAGCTTGGGCAGTAGCAGGCGTGACAAACGGGTCGAGACCACGCTCAGGAACGAGCAGATCGTCCTGGAACGAATCGGCGCCGATGGGGACCAGAAACGAATGCGGCAACTGTTTCTGGAATATGACGGTCAAGCGGATGCTTTCGGGTTTGGAGGCGCGGACCTCGGTCTGGAAGTAAATAGCCGCTACTTCCCGCTCCATTCGGTTGGCAGCATCGTGGCCGGCATTCGGACTCCAGTAGTCGATGGCGGCGGCATCCGCGCTGTTGTCGAGCGGCAGACCGCACAACGATTGCAGAGTTTATTGCCCCCGCATCCCAAACGAGTCCTGTTCTGTGTGGCTGTCGGGCGCTACGCGATGGTACGCAGCTTTCTGGACATGGGTTATCAGCCGCTCTTCGGCGATCTGGCCTTTGGTTTGGGCATCCCCGTCTTCTTACGCAGCCTGAGCGCCCTCCACGTTTTGGCCAGAATCCTGCTTCCGGTAATGGCCCGTTTGCCGTTTTCGTGGATCTACCCCACTGGCGAGAAACAGGACCAGATCGTCCCGAAATACGGGGCGCAGTACAGGTGGGCCTCGGTCATCGCAGACGATTTCCATTACATCAGGCAGCACCTGCCGCCGCTCCTGGAAGAAAAGGCGATCGTTACCAACACAACGACTGATGACGACGTGGCCCTGCTCAAGGAGCGGGGCCTTTCCTATTTGGCGACAGTGACGCCGCGGTTGGATGGCCGCAGTTTCGGCACAAATGTAATGGAAGCTGCGCTCACAGCTCTGGCAGGCAAGGGGCGTCCGTTGTCAGTTACAGAACTCAGAGAGATGTTGGACGAAGAAGATATGACCCCTAGCCTGCTCTCATTGGTTTGATGAGAAGGGGCAGAAAAGCAACTTCAACTACCATTCGTTCTTTTCCACGGTTCAAAGTGGAATTCCTCTCTTAACCTGTTGTGGGCCATCACCGAAAAGGAGCAGTTTTGTCGATGACCACCAGAACTGTATTAACGAATGCCGACTGCCTTGTAACGATGAACGCACAGCGCGAAGAGATCGCTGACGGCGCGCTGGTTTTGGAAGGACAGCAAATCGTCTGGGTGGGTGCCACCGCCGAGCTGCCGTCCCAATACACGGACGGAACATCAGAGGACTCCTCGTCAACAGCATATGTCGACGCGCGCGGAAAGATCGTACTTCCCGGTTTCATCAACACGCATCACCACTTCTTTCAAACGCTTACGCGGGTTGTCCCCGCCGCGCAGAACGCTGTCCTATTCGACTGGCTGCGGGCCCTCTATCCCATATGGGCGTGCATGGGCCCGGAGGATGTGCATGCCAGCACGCAGGTTGCTCTAACGGAGTTACTTCTGAGCGGCTGCACGACCAGCAGCGATCACCACTACCTCTGGCACAACGGCTCAAGGCTTGATGACCAGTTCGCGGCCGCGGAGGAAATCGGGGTCCGCTTTCATGGAGCAAGAGGCAGTGTCAGCCTGGGCGAAAGCAAGGGCGGTTTGCCTCCTGACTGGATGACGGAAGAAGAGAAAGACATTCTTGTCGAATGCCGGAGACTAGTCGAAGCGTATCACGACGCCTCGCGCTTTTCGATGCGGCGGGTTGTGATTGGCCCGACCAGCCCCTTCAGCGTCACCCAGGAACTGATGCGAGAGTGCGCTGCCCTTGCCCGCTCCTTTGGGCCCGAGATGGATGTTCATCTCCATACGCATCTGGCGGAAACACGGGACGAAGAAGAGTTCTGCATGGGGAAGTACGGCTACCGGCCCGGTACGTACGCAGAGGTTGTTGATTGGTTAGGCGACGATGTCTGGCATGCCCACTGCGTGCATCTCAACCAGGATGAGGTCGAACAGTTCGCCCGAACAGGGACCGGCGCGGCCCACTGCCCTACGAGCAACATGCGCCTGGCCAGCGGCATCTCCCCTGTGCGGGCCATGCGGGATGCGGGCGTGCATGTGGGGTTGGGCGTGGACGGCAGCGCCAGCAACGACGGCAGCAACATGATGGAGGAGGTGCGCCAATGCCTGTTGTTGCAGCGGGTGATGGGAAATCCACATGGCATGACGGCGCGCGAGGCGCTGGAAATTGCCACGCTCGGCGGAGCAGCAGTGTTGGGTCGCGACGATGTCGGCGCGCTGATGCCGGGGATGGCTGCGGATTTGGTCGGTTTTGACCTTACAGCGCTCACCTTTGCCGGCGGTGCAGTGCACGATCCGGTGGCAGCACTGGTCTTCTGTTCTCCGCAACCAGTCGACTTCGCCTTTGTCAACGGGCGCCTACTGGTAGAGGACGGCGTTCCCCGCCACATCGATTTGCCGCGATTGGTCGAGCGCCACAACCGTGCGGCGCTGGCACTGATGCGCCGCGCTGAAGGTGGCTAGTTCCCTCGTAAGCGGAGTCGATAGAAGCCTTGCCGGACATGGCAAAACGCCGACAGCCCCGTGCTTGCGCATCGGCATGGCGGGACGTATAGTAGATGGCAGCTTCCATGGACAGGCGACCCGACTACGCAAATGCGCGGCCATACAGTAATTCTTACTCACGAAAACGCTGATTTCGACGCGCTGGCCTCTTTGCTAGGCGCGGCGTTGCTCTACCCTCAAGCGCAGCCCGTCCAGCCATGGAAAATTAATCGGAACGTCCAGGCGTTTCTGTCCTTGTACCGGAACCAGTTTCCCTTCATCGATCCCAGGCACCTGCCGCGTGGTCGCGTCGAATTGGCGATCGTGGTAGACACCCGCAAATTCAACGCCGTGAAGGGAATGGACAAAAATACACGCCATCTGGTCATCGACCACCACACCGCGGCCGAGCCTCTGCCGTTCGGTTGGGACGACTGGCAAGAGTCACTTGGCCCCCACACTACGGGTGCCAACGCCTCGCTTCTCATTGAGCGGCTGATGCACCAGAACGCAGGGCTGTCCCCGTTTCAGGCCACTTTGTTGGCGCTGGGCATATATGAAGACACCGGCAGCCTCCTGTACCCGTCCACAACGCATCGTGATATTCGCTGCGCCGCCTGGCTGGTCGAGCAGGGCGCTCGCCTGGAGGTGATGCGCCGTTTCTTGCACTTCCCGCCTACGGCCGCGCAGCAGGAACTGACCAAGCTTCTGGCCGAGCAAGCCGAGAATCTGAATGTCGCCGGTCAAAACGTCCTACTCGCGGTCGCGAGTGCGCCCGATTACGACGACGAACTCAGCGGGCCGACAAGCAGACTGAACGAACTCTTCA
Source organism: Caldilineaceae bacterium (assembly GCA_965221345.1). Lineage (GTDB taxonomy): Bacteria > Chloroflexota > Anaerolineae > Caldilineales > Caldilineaceae > Bin5. The sequence goes on along the minus strand of CBDCSD010000001.1, from coordinate 1,435,806 downwards.
ACCCGGATGCCCTGTTTGTCGTCGTCAACCTGAACGATCACGTCCAGGTTGTGGCGCGCAGCAACACAGACGCAGTCAACGTCGGTCTGATCACTGAACTTCTCGGCGGCGGAGGCCACAAGCGTGCCGCGGCCGCGCTGTTGCACGGCGCAACTCTGACGGAGGTAAGAGAACGCATCACAGGTCTGCTTGGGGATCACGCACATGCCCCTGCAACTGTTGCACAAATCATGAGCCGGGGGCGGACGCATACCTTGGACGAGGAGATGACGGTCGCGGCGGCTATGGAGTTGATGCAGCGCTATGGCCACGAAGGATTCCCCGTTCTGCAAAAAGGCGACGACGGCAGCAGCAGATTGGTCGGTATTCTTACCCGGCGCGAGGCGGACCGCACCATCAGCCATCGCCTGGGCTCTCTGCCGGTCCACAAAGTAATGCGTCAAGGTGACTATACCGTTCGTGAGGACGCGCCCGTCAGCGCGCTTCATCGGCTCATGATAGAGAGCGGATGGGGACAGGTTCCGGTCGTGGACGCCGCCGACGAGATGATCGGCATTGTAACCCGCACAGATCTGCTAAAGCTCTGGGGAGAGGAGACAGAGGCGTCGACACAAATCCCGGATGTAAGCCGAGAGTTGGGGCAGATCCTGACGGACAGGCAGCATCGGCTTCTGTGGATTGTCGGCGAGATGGCGGCTGAAATCGGACATGCCGTGTACGTCGTTGGCGGTTTTGTACGAGATCTCTTATTGGGGCGCTTCGATAGCGCCGACAGAACGGGATCGGTGGACATGGACCTAGTGGTAGAAGGTGATGCTATCGACCTGGCGGAGCGCATGCAGAGCCGGTGCGGCGGGCGGATTGTCACCCACGCACGATTCGGCACCGCAAAATGGATTTTGAACGAGTCCGGCTATCCGCTGACCTGCCCTGACCTGCTTGCGAGCGATGAGGAGGTGAACCAGCATCAGTTACCCCACCATCTCGATTTCGTTTCCGCTCGCACCGAGTTCTATACCGAGCCAACAGTTTTGCCGACGGTGGAACAAGGTAGCATCAAACTGGATTTGCACCGGCGGGATTTCACGATCAACACGCTGGCGGTCGCACTGACACCGGACCGCTGGGGCGACCTGCTTGATTTCTATGGTGGGCTGTCTGACCTGCAGACAGGACAGGTGCGAGTCTTGCACAGCCTGAGTTTTGTGGATGATCCGACCAGAATCCTGCGCGCGGTCCGCTATGAACAGCGTTTCGATTTTTGCATGGAGTCACGCACGCAGGAGCATCTGTTGGACGCGGCTCCATTGCTCGAGCGAGTCACGGGGGCAAGAATTCGACAGGAGTTGGATAGGATTTTCCAGGAAGCAAGACCGGAAGATGTGATCCTGCGCCTCGACGAGTTGGGTGTTCTCAAGCAGATCCATCCTGAATTGCGGGCCGGCGCTGCATTTGCCATTCGCAGCGAAGCCCTGCGCGACAGTTTGGGGGCAGGTATGCCTACTGGAGCTCGATTGGAGGCAGGCGGTTCTGACCACGATCCGGTTAAGAGCCAGATTCCGAGAGATTCTTCCGCGCTGACAGAAAAAAAGCGCCGCGCCGGCCAATTCCAACTGGAGGACACGCCAATTGAGCTTCTTTATTGGGGGCTCCTCATATATGATCTTCTTCCCAAGGCGCATGGGAGTGATGACGGGGCGTCCCCGCTCGAAAGGGACCTGAGCGAACGGTTGAAACTACGCGGCAGAACCCAGCGCTTGATGCGCCAGCTTCGGATGGCCAAGGGACGGCTGCCACAGTTGACCGACCCCCAGCAACCGCCCAGCACAATAGTCGCCTCGCTAGACCAAGCGCAACCAGCTGCACTGTTGCTACTCTCGCTGCTGGAGGAGAACCCCCTGCTGGGAGAGAGGGTACAGTGCTACACACAGACCTGGCGGCACATTCATCCTTCGCTGGATGGAAGAGACCTGAGACAGTTGGGCCTGCCGCCGGGACCGGACTACGGCCACATTTTGCGCAGGTTGCGTGGGGCTCTACTAGATGGAGAGATCGAAGCCGGCGCCGCGGAACTGGAGTTGGCAAAGTCGATCATACGCAATAAACTGGCGGCAGCCTAGGTTGCGCAGGCCGCTGCCAGGCCTGCAGGGTAAGAAGGGCTCCGTTCCAATTCAATACGAGGAAAGATACGATGAAGATAACCGCCATCCGACCGATTTTCGCGCAGGGAGAGCGCCGCACATTCGTCTTTATCAAGGTCGAGACCGATCAACAGGGGCTGGTCGGCTGGGGAGAGGCTTCAGTGGAAGGCAAGCCGCGCGCGGTGGCCGGCTGTGTCCAGGATATGGAGCCGATGATCCTGGGCTTCAATCCTCTTGAAGTGGAACACTGCTGGCAGGTTCTCTACCGCAGCGGGTTCTGGCGGCAGGGAATCATCGGCCTGTCCGCTCTCTCAGGAATCGACCAAGCATTGTGGGACATCAAAGGCAAGGAAGCGGGCAAGCCGATCTATGAGCTTCTCGGCGGCAAGGTACGGGATCGTGTACGGATGTACACACACTACGGGGGCGACACGCCCGATGCAATGGCGGAGAGCGCACTGTCGAAAGTTGCCAAAGGTTGGAACGCCGTAAAAACGGTACCTGTGCCGATTACCAACATCCTGGATGGGCCGCGCGTCTTGGATGAAGCCGAGGCCGGCCTGAGAGCTGTGCGCGAAGCGGTCGGCAACGACGTGGACATCCTGTTGGATATGCACGGGCGCGTAACGCCGCAGATGGCGATTCGCTATGCTCAACGATTTGAGCCGTATGAGCCGTTTTTCATGGAGGAGCCGGTGCAGTCGGAGAACCCGGCGGCCATGGCGCAAGTAGCCGGCGCCACCAGCATTCCCATTGCCACAGGCGAGCGTCTCTTTACCCGCTGGGGCTTTCGCGAGATTCTCGAGACCGGAGCGGCCAGCCTGTTGCAGCCGGACAACTGCCACGCCGGGGGCATCAGCGAGGTCCGCCGCATCGCCGCGCTGGGAGAAGTGTATTACGCCGGCATCGCTCCCCACAATCCCTATGGGCCAGTCTCGACTGCAGCCTGCGTCCAGGTAGATTTCACTACGCCCAACTTCGTTATTCAAGAGATGGTCGACCCTGATGATATGCCTCTTTCGATGACCGAATTCGTGTTAGAACCTCTTTCAGTCGTGGACGGACATATTCTGCCACCGGACAAACCGGGCCTGGGCGTCGAAGTGGACGAGGCCGCTTGCGCCCGCCATGCGCCGGACTTCAGTTCGGAAAGCGTGCGAAGCTCCTATCAATCCTACCTGGCTCGCCACCGCGACGGCGGCATCGCCGATTCCTAATTCTCGGTTTTGCCCTGCGTGGGCGCGCATTCCTACATCGACCTGACGTGGAGTTACCAAATGGCTCCGATTCTCTCTGGCAAACGGATCGTGCTCGGCATCAGCGGCGGCATCGCGGCCTACAAGTCGGTGACCCTGGCCAGCCGCTTTACACAGGCCAATGCGCTGGTGGACGTGATAATGACCCACTCGGCTGCCAAGTTCGTCGCACCGGTGACCTTTCAGGCTATCACGCAGCGCAGTGTGGCGACCGATACATTCGAGTTCTGGCACGACGCCGGTCGTTTGCGGATCGGCCACGTAGCGCTGGCGCACGCCGCCGACCTGTTTATCATCGCGCCTGCTACAGCACACACGATCGCCCGCCTTGCCCTGGGTTTGAGCGACGATCTGTTGAGCATCACAGCGCTCAGCTACAAGGGACCGATGCTGTTGGCGCCGGCCATGGAGACCAATATGTGGACCCACCCGGCCACAATGCGCAATGTCCAAACCTTGCGCGATTGGGGTGTCGACTTTATCGGCCCGGCGGAGGGACGGCTGGCGTCCGGCGAAGTGGGGGAGGGTCGGGTCGCGGAGCCGGAGGAAATCTTTGAAGTCGCCTGTAAGGTGATCGGACGAGGCGGCCCCCTGGACGGGCTGCGGGTGGTGATCACAGCCGGCGGCACACGTGAGCCGATTGATCCGGTGCGCTTCATGGGCAACCACTCTACTGGGAAGATGGGGGCCGCGCTGGCACGAGCGGCGCGTGATCTGGGTGCAGAAACGGTTCTTGTCCACGCGCCCCTGGCCGTTCATCCTCCCGGCGGTGTGACGCTTGAGCCAGTTCATACCGCCCACCAGATGTATTCGGCGGTGATGGAACAGCTGCCCCAGACCGATGTATTGATCGGAGCGGCAGCGGTAGCCGACTATCGCCCCACCAGCAGTTCCAACCACAAGCTGAAGAAATCGCCGCAACCGCAGGTCATTTCGCTCGAGAGGACACCAGACATTCTGCAGACGGTCGGCCAGCAGCGGGGGAAGGGCGGGCCTGGCCCCCGGCTTGTCATCGGCTTTGCTGCTGAGACGAACGATCTGGAAGCCAACGCCATCGATAAATTGGAGCGCAAGAACCTCGACCTGGTCGTCCTCAATGATGTGACCGCGCCCGACAGCGGCTTCGCGGTGGACACAAACCGCGTTACCCTGTTCGAGCGTGACGGCAACCGCGAGGCTTGGCCGCTGATGAGCAAGGATGAGGTCGCCCAGGCGATTATGCAGCGCGTTGTAGTGCGCCTGGGGCGGCTCGACTGGAAACGGCCCCAGACTGCAGCACAGGATGACTCGACAGAGAACTTATGAACTGGCATTGAGCCTGTTGGGCCACACTTTCGTGGCTTTGCACGACGAGTAGGGTTTACTGCTATGCCTCTCACAGACAAGCAGGAGCGGGAGATCGCTGGCGCGCTGAGGGATATCGATCGGGCGCAGATTCTTGTGAACCAGCGGCTATCAACAGGGCAACAAGTGCAAAAAGGGCTTTCGATGATCCGTATCGCGGAGGAAGTGGCATCCTATCGCATGCGCGCGCGCAGGCCCGAACTTACGCCTGGTACATCATTAGGACTGGCTCGGCAGCCGAATGCCGGGAAAGAGGAAGTGAAGATGGTAGACCCAGACCTTGAATTTGCCAATTTCATGCGAGACGTACTTGACGCGTTGGAAGAGTCGAACGTTACATATTTGGTGGGAGGAGCCGTCGCCGTGTGGGGATGGGGTGAAGTTCGAACTACCCAGGATTTCGATGTCGTGGTGGACCTGCCTCTTGAGCAGATGGCAGGTCTTTCCGATTCGCTGCGGGCCAGAGAGATGTTGGCGCCGGTGGAAGTGATGCTCGACCTCTACATGTCGCCTGCGGACTTGCCGATCAACGCCATCCACATGCCGACCGGCTATAAACTGGAGATTTTCTTGCTGCGGCCAGACGATCCCCTGCGAGCAATCGCGTTACAGCGGCGCCTTTTGGTCGACTTCGGCCCGAATATCGGTGAAGCCTACGTTCATTCGCCGGAGGATCTGATCCTCTATAAGCTACAATACTACAGTCTGAGCAGCCAGACGAAACATATCCGCGACATTGGCAGCATCATCGCCATGGTAGGAAAAGATAGTTTGGAACATGACTATCTGACGCAGTGGATTGACAGGCTGGAGTTGAACGAGATTTGGAAGGAAATCCAAGAACAGATGTCGCGATCAGATCGTCAATAGGGCGGCTCCGCAGGGCCAAAATAGGCGCACATGCCTATACGCGGTGAGTTCACAACTGGTAGGGTCATTTCATCGTCATGTTCATGCTTGTCCAGATGCTGAACGCACAAGAAGCAGTCTTCGCCTTCCCATAGACACTCGGCGCAGATCCATTCGGCCTGTTGGCCGCAGACCATGCAGCGCGTCTCGGGTGGATGGTTGCGCGCCATCAGGCGGATGGGCTTGCCGCTCCATTTTCCTGAGCGGACAGTTTGGGCGGAAATCTTCAGTTCGGTAGTGGTGCCGAAGTCATATTCGTACTCTGCTATGGTCCCTGGTCGAAGGACGCTGCCAATTTGGGCGTTTGACGACTTTGTTTCGCCAATAGACCACTCTTCCTGAGGCTCTCTCTCATAATAGATTCCGTTGATGAGAAACTGGCTGAGGTGGCCGCAGCACTCCAACCAGATGACGCGCAAGTATTCATCTAACTCGTCCAGCGTCGCCCGACCAGACATCTCCAGGTGCAGCCAGTAGTTGCTGTACCAAGCATCCTCCACAAGCAAATGACAGATCTCCTGCGCTCGCCCCGGCCTCTTGGCATCAGTCTCAAACGTGCTGGCCCGTACTGCACACGTTTGCAGATGGCGAGTCATGCCCCACCGCGTGTACTCCTTGCCACAGTAGACGCAGTTTCCTCTGGTCGCTTTTTTGCGCGGCATTTTTGTCACCTCTTCTCCTGCCTATAGTGCATGGGCCGGAATTAGCCCAGGCGTCACCTACTCTTCAGGCTCCTCAACAACAACCCAATCCGTTCCCGTCCGGCCGAACGTCTCCGGCGCGTACATTTCTTCTGCCTTGGCGGGGGGCGCTACGAAGGCGCCGGGCGTCGTGGCTCTGGCCAGGTAGGTGTATTCGTAGACACCTGCCCACAGGTATGAAGTGAAGGCCTCGGCCCGCTCGTCGCGCAGGTTCTGATGTTGATACCAGCTGCTCCGCCACCTTCGTCTGCCTAGTGAACTGTTCGGATCCAGCGGCAGTTCGGCTGTCACGGCCAGTTCCGGGTTAAGGATTTCCAGGCCGGCCGGCAGTGGGTCCACCAGTGCTACGTGGACGCGGCGCGAGGGAGCCGCCATCGTCAGCTTGACACGGACGCGGGCACCGGCCCGAATGTGCCAGACGCCGTCCTCATCGCGGCTTACATCTCCAGGATCGTCCACAGATTCGTAGATGCGCTCGACGGTGAAGCCGTGATCCGCCGGGTCCAGGCTCAGGTCCGTGGGAGCATAGCGTAGACCCAGCCGGTAATAGAGCCGGCCCTGCCCTTCCTTCTGGAGGATCAGAGACAGATCGCCATCAGCGTTTGTCGCACTTTCTTGGATGAACTGCATAGGCAGGTCAAGGTTGACATTTTCGGCAGAGCGCCCTTGAAAGGCCTGACCGGCGGCGTACTGCTCGCCCAGCCAGATTCTGGCGACAAAGTCGGGCGTTTGGGACTCAAACCGACTGAAGTAGCGGTCCATCGCCAACAGGACCCACACGTTTTCCTGGGTATTGCCCCAGCGTCCGGCGGTACGATGCCCCAGCAGTCCCCGCACCAGCTTGGTGATCAGATCGCTGTCCGGCTGATCGACAACGAGTGCCTCCAACAGGACCGCGTCGGCGCGGCGGCTGGAATGGAGCAGCAAGTAGTCGCCGTCGCTGTAGCCGGATGCAACGGTCGCGGCGCCGGCGGTTTCGGTCACCCGATTGTTGAGGAAACGCCGCATCTCAACAACCGTCGCTTGCGAGGCCGCATCGTCGGTCAATACAAAGAGAAGCCAGCCGACACTCTCCAAGGAGAGGCTCTCCAGCCCCTGCTCCCTTACCAGCGCGCGGGCCTTGGAGGGATCATCGTCGTTGAGCAATTTGCGAACGTACAACGCATAGGAGGAAAGCGCCCGCCGGGCATTGTCACCGTACCAGGAAGGGAACTGCTGCTCGATATTGCGAAGATAATCGAGGGAACGGCTCAGCATTTCAGCGGATACGGCATACCCTTTCAGACGGGCGCGGGCCAGGGCATGGGCCACATGCACGCTGTGGTAGGGCCAAATGTCACCGCCTCGTCGCCAGATCGGGAAGCCGCCGCCGTAGTCCTGTAAAGCCTCCAGGGTCTGCAGATCGCGTACCATGGTGCTCTCAATTTCGTCTGGCGCCGGCAGGCCTTCGGCGTCGAACGCTGCTAACACATCCCGCAGCGCGGCAACGCCTAGTATACGGGAAGCGATCTGCTCGGAGCAGTCGTACGGGTAGCGCACGAGGTAGATGAAGGCGTCTGTCAACGCTTGCAGAGCCGTGGAGGAAAGCGTCACCTCCAAACCGCCGTAGTTGGGAACCGCGTTGGTTGGGGGCCGGAGGGGTTGCAGGACCGCGCCGCTGTCGTCGATTTCGCCGTAGACCGCAAAGGCTTCGGTCGTAGCGGGAGTAAACACGGGCAGATTGATCTCGGCCGCGTCGGCGATTGCCGGCTGGTTGGCGTCGATTGCGCCGAATTGGAAGCGAGCCGTACCGGCGCTGGCCGTCGTTGTTGGGAAGCGAACCTCAACCCGGTCGTTGGCAGGAATCGTCACGGCGTAGCCGACGGCGCCCTCCCATCCGCTCCCCGTCATCACTTCGGCGTTTGTCGCGCGGACGATTGCATGTGTTTCCATCGCCTCGTCGGTCTGATTCTGCAGAACGACTGGCAGCTCAAAGCTGTCGCCGAAATTCAGGAAACGCGGAGCGGAGGGCCTCACCATCAGCGGCAGCCTCGCGGTGAGGCTGGATTCGCCGGCGCCAAAGAAGCGGCCTCCGGCGACTGCCACCACCATCACCCGGTAGCGGGTCAGATTGTCCGGCAGCGTGACTTGGACGCTGGCATGGCCGTTCTCGTCTGTACGCACCTCGGGCGCGAAGAGGGCCAGCGGATCATAGTTCAGCCGAACTCGGATCGACTGTCCATCGCTACCAGCCGTATTCGCCTCTTCGGCCATTTCTTCGTCCATCGCCATGGCCGCTGGCGCCAAAGCCGCAGACTTAGTGTCCATCCCGAAGCTGGCCTGCCTGGACGTTGACTCGGGTTGGGCCTGCTGGGGCTGCGGCGTGCCCGTCGGCGCCGGCGTGACTCCCTGCAACGACAGTGGACTCGCAAGCAGCACATCGGCACGATTGTGGTGATCGCCAACGCCGCGACGCCGCTCGCTGTAGAAGACACTTACAGGGTCAATCAGCTGATAGCCGGTCAGGGCCAGAATTGCTTCATCAACGACGACGACGGCAAATTCGGCGCCGGCTACAGGCGCGCCGTCTGCGTCCCGCACCGTCACATCGATTGTCGTCTCTGCGCCCGGCTCCAAGCGGTCGGCTCGAGGCGTGGCATCCACTCGCAGTGTGCGACTCAGAGGTGGAATCGAGAGGTTCAACCTGCCGCGCGCGTAGGCAGGGCGGAGTGGCGCGCCAAGAATGGCGTTGCCGGCGTCGTCCACACGCTCGGCTGCCCCGACCAGATCCACTTGGACGTGAATGTTGGGAATGTATTTCTCCTCAATGAGCACTTGCAAGGTATGGGTCGGCCCGTCCATCGTAAACCGCTCACTGAACACGAGCCCGTCCCGTCGCAAGGTCAGGAGGCCTTCTGCAGGGAAAAAGGGAGCCTGTACCAGGATTTGCGCCTTTTCGCCGGGGGCATAGTCCTCACCATCCGGTATGAGTTGCAGATCTTCCCGCCGTAGGTTGCCGGTTGGCGGGCGCAGACCACCGCTTACCCAACGGGTGAGTTCGGTCTGGTTGCGACGGCCGGCGCCATCTTCAACGGTCGCGGTGATCCGGTACTCGCCTCCTACGGTCGTGTCAAATGTGCAGGAGGCAAACTCGAGTTCTGTGTCATCGGGCCCGGCCGCGGCGGTCGTCTTCACAGTGCATTCCTGGGCCTCTTTCTCGACCTCCTTCCACACGCCATTGCGATATTCCCAATCCAGGAGGGCGGCCCTTACAACCGCGTCATGCCCCTCGATTGCATTGCCATCAATGTCGGTTACGACCACTTCAACCGACAGCGGCTCGCCCTGCTCTACAAAGTAGCGGGCGGTGCGCAGGCCGATGTAGCGGTCAGCGGGATGAAGCAGAAAACCAGCGCCGGTACTCCACGCCTGACGATTCACATCCATGACCGTGGCCGTGGCGTCAATGTGGGCCGGGAAGGGTTTCGATCTCTGCCCGTCGGCTGCATCAGAACCACTCTCGGCGACATCATCGGTCAGGAAGTCGATGCGCAGGCTGTGTTGGCCGGCGGCGTCGGTGCGGGAACTGAACGAGGCGCGGCCGAGGTAGTTGGACTCGCCATGGTAGCCCCACCACGGCGACCACTTTCCAAAGGTAAAGCCGGACCAGTTCGGGGGATCATAGGAGCCCGTAGAAGCCTCAACCTCCCAGGTTACCTCTGCGCTGGGCAGTGGGCCGCCGGCAAAATAGCTGGCGCTGACAGTCGCCAGAGCGCGACCACCGGCGATGTGGGGCCCCTCGCTGACGGCAGCGCCTACTTCAAATTCAGGTCGGCGGAACTCCTGAATTTGAAACACGTGGCCGTGATGCGCTTCATCCTCGTCGAAGCCGCCGTAGGCCGACCGCAACTCAATCCAGGCGTATCCCAGGTTAACGTTGTCCGGCAGTTCAAACTGGAAGTGGAATCCGCCCAGGGCGTTGATGGAGACTTCGCCCATGCTGATCCGGTTGTTGGACGAATCCCGGGCCACATATTCCATGGAGGGCGCCGCGCCTTCAGGAAACAGGCTGATATCCCCATCCGGGCCGCGCTCGATTCGACGCATCCAACCTTTTATACTTACGGTTTCGCCAGGGCGGTACATTTTGCGGTCGTCGAAGACATAATATCGAACTCGTGCAGGTTCATCCCGCTGCCGCCATCCATTCCAACCGCTCTCGGTCCTGTAGTATTCGTAGCGGTTTTCGGGCACGAATGTTACATCATCGCCGTAACGGGCGATGAGCAACTGGGCGCTGCTAGAGGGAAGCCGCAATAGAGCTGAGCCGGTGTCGTCAGTTGTGCCACGCTCATTCTGGGGCCAGAGGGCCACACTGACCCCGGATAACGGCGCGCCGTCAGCGAGGCGGTTGGCCCAAACGTGCATTTCATCGGCGTCGACAAAGGCGTCCAGGCCAATACTTGTTACCTGAACCCAGCTAATGATACGCATCTCTTGCAGCCGTCTGTTGAAGAGGGATGAGAGCAGGTCACTCTCTGGCTCAACGTAAAGAATCAGGTGGCCGGTATCGCTGTCGAGAGCGTCGGTCAGATCGATTTCGGTCTCGATCATCTGGTCATACTGGCGGCTGATTTCCAGTGTGCGTTCCATGACCAAGTCGCCAGGAGGAACCTCTTGGTTGTTGCGGCGGTTGTTGCGGCGGTAGTTGCTGCGCCACTCCTGATATTCGAGATATTGCTCAGGCGCGACACGATAGGCACGCACTTTAACTTCGTTTACATTGACCGTATAGATAGGGAAGGCTGGCTGGCCGTAGGGGTCGAGAATCGTAATTGGACCCTCTACCTTGGCGGTCAGAAACGCCTCCATCGGCCCGATGCGGAACTGGACTTCCGTCTCATCAGCCAAAGACTGGCCGAACAGATCTGTGAGTTCGGTGGAGACGGTAACGTCATATGTAGTTCTGCCTTTTGTGTTGCCCGCGATCCAGATCCAATCGCCGAAAACTTCATACCAAATGTAGTCCGGTTCCGGTTCGATGGAGATGAAAGAGGGATCGAATGCCTCTGTGTCGATTGGATTATTGAAGCGCAACAACAAGGGACTGTTGGGCGGACACAGATCGTCGCCTCCCCAGCCGCACTCTTTCTGACTAAGAACAAATGGGCCTGGCGTCTTGAAGCTGAAGCCCTGGGGGTGGGCGCTGACGAGCGGGCCCTCGGCGGAAGGGGTGCCCGCTGCGAAAGTGACAGTTACGGTTGTGTCGCGAGGCAGAGTCTCAGTGGACACGAATGCCAGCCACCGGTCACTGACTGACCTTGCAATGAGGCGTTGAACGCGTGCGGCGGCGGCAATCTCGTCTTCGCTTGCCTTGCGGACGGTGTACCTGCGCCCTTGGGCAGTCACATGCGTATGGTCGATAACTGCGGCGGGATCGATGCGCTGATCGAAGGAGGCAAAAAAGACCGGCTGCAATCCGACCGGGCCGCCGGTTGGATATGCTGATTCCAGAGTCGGCGCCGGTGTGCGGAAAGTCCAACTGACAGGTTCTGCCAGTTTCTTGCCGCTAGCGGATTCCGTTCCGGCAGGAATCCTAGCCGTGTATACGGTTGCCATCGGCATGCGGGGGAGGCCGTCCACGTCGGCCACAAACAGGAGCGTCTTTGTACCAACCCAACGCCAGTTGCCCGGCACGGCAGGCGATAGCTCGACCGGAATATCCTCCCCTGCCAGTTCCAGGTGGCTGCTGAGTGGAACCATGGGAAGACTGAAGGTTACACTCACTTGTGGTGCAAGAGGCACATCCCCTACCGGTGAATAGCGCAGCGCGGCCAGTGGCGCGTCTGTTTGGATATCTGGCGTAGGCTCGGCCTCAGGTGGCGGGAATGGCAGTTCCACCTCTTCTCCGGGGCGCGGCGGCGGCAAGCTCTGGTCGGGCAGGCGCACCTGCTCGACGTCACCCTCTTCCGCGCGGACGGGCGGTAGGCGGGTCAACAGTTCCTGAACCTGCTCCTGAGTAAGGGGGGTTGTCTCGGCAAGGGGGGCGCGCGCTTGGCTGCCGTCCCAATCGGGCTGTCCTTCGCTAAGCGTAAACGGAGGCGAGTCTGATTCGTCAGAATCCTGCTCCTCATCGAAGGCAAAATCGTCGAAGTGATAGTCAACTACTTCACCCTCCTCATGCACAACGGACGGCTCGGCGCCACCGGCGTCAGGCCTGTCAATTGATCCGTTCGAGGTACAACTGAGAGATGTCAGAGCGATGAGAAGCGGCAATAACAATAGGACGAAGCGTTGGAACACGGCTCTTTTCTCCTTTGGAGACAGACCAACATAGTCGATGTGTTTCGCCGTGCGATCGAATGGCGGTGTGCAGTTATCTGATGGCGTAGCTCTGGCGGCACCAATCTGCAGGGATCAGAAGCCGTACCTGGAAAGTACCATCTCTAAGAATTCAGCGCCGAGATAGGCGGCGCCAACGTGCTTTATTATCTTGCCACTAATTACAATTGTAAGAAATCGCAGAATCGGCATTCGCAGGGCACCTGCAAGGATACCGGCAAAGTCGAAGACCGGCAAGGGAAGAATGGCCAGAAAGAACAGAACAGGAGAAGTGTACCGGGTGGTCATGTGGTGGAGGATAGAGTTGAATCTCCCCTGCCGACTGACCAGATTGCGGCCGGCTTTGCCGGCAAGGTAACCTGACAGTTCCCCCAAACCGCTTCCAAAGCCAGCAACAACGCCGAGGAGAACGGGATTCAAGTGGGCGCCCAGAGCGAGAACAAGAGCCAGTCCTGGGGCTGGCAATATGACTGTAGCGCTTCCAATCAGGCTGATCAGAAAACTGCTCAAGTACCCCCACTGGCTGAACCGCTGAACTAACTCTCTCTGTGTCCCCAACCAGAAGGCGCCAACAACGATTGCCAGAACTCCAATAATCTGAAGAGTCGTGATCCAAGGATTGAGACTAGAGGCAGTAGGACCTTTCTCATCAGTTTCTTCGAGTAGGGAAAGACCGTCGCTGGCCGTCGCCTGGCGGGGGGCATTGTGAAGTGATTCTGAGTCGTTGGTACGGTTCATAGTCTTTCTCTCGATTGCGTTCTGCACCCCCCGACTCGAGAAGTGAGTGTGAATCTTCAGTATAGCTCATGGACAGGTCGTAGTTCGGCTTAAGTTATCTCCTTCCAATCCGCCACGGCATGGTCCTATCGTCTATTTGAGTCTTGGGATGGAAAGATTAGAGAACGGTCCTCCCTCTATTAGCCCGTTTTTTGCTCGCGACGACCCCCAAAGGGCACTGAGAGGCGGGTCAGTGATAGTGTAGCTGATCCAATCACAAACGGTCTGAATCAGTTGCGATCGATACATTGTATGCAGGGAATGATGGGGCGTATGAAAGAGGGCGCGGCCCGCGATCATTCCGACTCTTCGATTACTACTGTTTTTAGCAGATCACCAGGAAACTCGGATGCTCCCGTTGCCATCGGATCCCTGATCGTGAGCGAGTACAACACGTCAATGCCCTCCACTACTTCGCCAAAGATCGTATGGTTACCGTTCAGCCAGGGCGTTTCCGCAATAGTGATGAAGAACTGACTGCCGTTCGTGTTTGGCCCAGCATTTGCCATTGCCAGAAGGCCGGCGCGATTAAATTGAAGGCTGGCAACGATCTCATCTTGAAACTGATAGCCTGGGCCGCCAGCGCCGCTTCCGCTGGGATCGCCGGCCTGGGCCATAAAGTTCTCCAACACTCTGTGAAAATGCGTGTCGTTGTAAAATCCGTCGCGGGCAAGAAAGACGAAATTGTTGACCGTAACCGGCGCGTCTTGGGTAAAGAGTCGAATGCGCATATCACCCTTTTCAGTCTTTAATATGGCGTGATACTCGTTTTCCGGATCGATGGCCATGTCCGGGGCAGCGCTGTACATTCCGGTGCGGTCCGCGGGTGCAAGCGCAGCCGCGGCACCCTCTTCGGCTTCTTGTGGATCTTCAGTCGCCTGGAAAGTGGCAGTGCATGCGGACATGCCGAGGATACAGAGCAGCAGCATGCAGAAAGCCCAGCTGTATTGACGCTGTAGGTGACGCGTGAAATGCTTCTGTTCTTGAAAGCTCTCTCCCCGACCGCCAGTCGCGGTCGACCTTGTAGTAGGAGTGCTCTGTTGGCAGGCCGCAGGTTGAGCGATTATGGGTTTGAGATTGGTAAAGGAAGTCAAGATTATCTCCTTGTCGGATTGTGTTAGTCAGGTCGAGCTCGCGCGGGATGATCAGACTCGGTTATTCCGATATTCGAGCTTCCAAAGAGCGAACACCCCCAAAGCCAGGGCAGCCCCCCCAACGACGAGTGCCTCCTGCAAATTTGCCTGTGTCAGAAATATGGATGCCAGCCCTGTTGCTCCCGCTATAAGATAACACAGGAGGACCGCCTCACGCTGACTGCCCGCCAGCAGGGCCAGCCTGTGGCTGACGTGATCCTTTCCTGCCGTGGTGAGTGGATTTTTGCCGCGACGCAGACGGCTGACGAAAACCAGCGTCGTGTCGAAGATTGGCAACGCCAGTATGAGTATAGGAATCATCCAGGTGATGCTTGCGCTGTTGGCGGGGAAACGCAGTTTGATACCGACGGCGGCAAGCAGGAAACCGAGAAAAAGGCTGCCTGTGTCCCCCATAAAGACGCGAGCCGGATTCCAGTTATAGACAAGAAACCCCATGCAGGCGCCGCACAAAGCGGCAGCCAAGGTTCCCACCAGATATTGATCGCTCATCGCAGCCAGGAGCGTGAAGAAGGCCGATGCAATTGTCGCCACACCGCTGGACAGCCCGTCCATATTGTCCAGCAGATTAAATGCGTTTGTGATTCCGACCACCCAGAAAAGGGTTAGAATGATGTCCATAAACCCATCAAAGAGACGGACTTGCACGCCGCTGAGAATCAGAATTAAGGCTGCAGCAATCTGGGCGGCAAGCTTAAGGTAACTCCCCACGCCGCGGCTGTCGTCCAGCGCGCCGATGAGACTGACGAGGGTGGCACCGACAAAGATACCTACGACCTCGTTGACATAGCTGCGTTCACCCCAGACGGCGAGAGCGACGATGAATGCGACATAGATTGCGGCGCCACCCATCAACGGCACAGGTGAATGGTGTACTTTGCGCGCTGAAGGCTGGTCCAGGATGCCCAGTTGCAGGGCGGCATACCGCACCAGGGGCGTGCCGCCTATCGCAATTATCAAGGCACTTGCTGCCATCAAAAGAAAAGGACTCATTATCCTACCAAATAATAGGTGCAAAGCAGGCTAATCAAGGGAGTCAAGGAAAGATTGGACATTGGGCTTTTCATTTTCGGGCGCGAGACTCAGGGCAGTTTCGCCGAACTGGCGAGCCTGCGTGTTATTGCCAAGCTGGGTGTGTACTTGAGCCAATAGGAACGGTAAGCGATAGTCGGCGGGGGCAAGATTTATCAGGCGTTGCAGGACGTCGACCGACTCTTGCAGTCGCCCACTCTGAGAATTCAGTTCGACTATCTGGCGCAACGTGGAAAAGACCACATCGTTACTGCCATGGCCACTCTCAATCAGGGCGATGGCTTGATCAGCCCACTGGATCGCCTCATCTTGACGGTCCAGCAATCTTGAAAGGACGATCAGATTGCGGGCGGAATTAAGGTCGGTCGGATAGTTCTCGAAAGCCTCCAAAATGGTTGCCAGCGCACCTTCCAAGTCGCCGGCGCGTGACTGGGCCGTGCCCTTGTGGCTGAGCAAGACCAGGCTATTCGGCAGTGTTTCCAGTCCGCGATCCAATAGCTGGAACTGTTTCTCGGTTTCCCCCATCTCGACATACAACTCTGCGAGCAGTAAATAGGTATTTTCGAACCGGCCGTCAATGGTAAGACTGTGTTGTAGTGATGATTCCGCCTCTTCCAGCCGTCCCATTGAGGCCAGGATTTCCCCCTGTTCATTCCACAGGTGTGCGACATTGGGACTGAGTGACAGAGCAATGTTGTAGTAGTTTAGACTCTTTTCCATCGCTGGCATCCGTTCCTGCGGATCGTCGGTCAGTCTCGACCAGCGGCGGTATAGGCGGGCCAAGTTGGCGGTGTGATCAGTGTTCAGGGGCTTCAACTCTTGTGCCCGCAACAGGACGGTTCTTACCACCCGCAGCAAATCTTCCTGTCCCAAGAGAGCAATCTCCTGAACGTCTAGCCGCAGAATTTCCTGTAGTGTCGGTTCAGCAGGTAGAGTCAGCGAACCTTCTTTCGGCGCTTGGGTGGCTCTTTCCAGCAGACTGCGTCCAAGAAAGAGCAAGTAGTGATCCTCTGTTGGTCGAACTACCAGGGCTCGTCGGTACAGGTCGGAACTCTCGACCCATGCGCCGGCGACATCGAAGTTCTGACCCTGTTTGTAGAAGACGTCCGCCCGCACTTGTGCAATGTTGATACTACCTATGATGAAAAAGATGGTGACCGAAAGCAGGACCCCTGCACCGGCTGTGGTCAGGCTGTGGTTCATCCACGCCCGTCTCTCATCCAGTATTGGGCGCCACGCCAGGACCAAGCCTGCGGTCAGGCACCAGAACACGACAATCCAGGCAAACAGGCCGTAATGCCCGGCAATATGATCAAGCTGCTCGGCCAAACTTCCTGTTCTTGTGGGTGGCAGCAGGCGGCCAGCGTGGATTAGACCAAAGAGCAACCAGCCTGCGAACAGAGTTAAACCGTACAGAACCACTGCTCGGGCAAGATTGAGAGCGGTCCCCAATCCCTGGCCTGTTTTGGGTTCTCCTCTTTGTCGGCTGTTTCCTGGGGTCTTATTTCCCACAAATCGAATCATTGAGAAACCGGGTTGGCGAAGGATGGCCGTAGAAATGCCCAGTACTAATGCGATTACCCATGTGAAAAACACCAGCCACAGTATGTTGGACCCATTGCTTACGGCCTGATCCTGAACATACCTGGTCAGACCGCGAAACAAAACCAGGAAAGGATTCGACAATCGCTGGTAGTTGGTTGTAAAGAGAAAGACCAGTGTCATCATCACCAAGAGGTCCGGTAAAATGGTAGCCGGAACAAGGTTATCCCATCCTCGCCCGCCGGCCCCACCTTGGCGACGTCTGCGCCGCGACATTGCCTGCGCGGCTGAACGCGGGCTCTTCCCGCCACGTTTCTCGTCTCTCACTGCTCCAGGACTGGTAGCGTCCAGTTCCACGGCGAAGGGCTCGGGGACCAGCCAACGCATTCCCAGTACAAGCAGCGCGGCCCCGATTATCCAGAAGTAGATGCGGGTGGCTGCGATGGCGATTCCGAGATGAATTTCGACATAATGGGCAATGATAGCTGCCAGGGAAGCAACCAACAGGAGTTGTCGACGGCTATCCGCTACCTGGGTCTTGGATTCCGGTTGAAGGAAGACCGCTAGTGTGACGAATACAATAAGCCCCAGAATCAGTCCGGTCGGCCAATTTACGCCCAGGAAACCGACACTCACACCGAGTAGTTGGAATAGGGCACTCAGGAGAAGTCCTCCCCCTACCAGCAGAGCAAAAAACAGTGCGATGTCCCGGCGTGAACGGATGAGCCCAAGCCAGCGCAGCGCCCAAAAGAATATCGACAGGTAGAGGAGGGAGCTGGCCAGAAAGCCGAAGACGCCGGTGAAAGCCAAACTGTCCCAAGTTTCGTTGTGGGCGCGGTCGGGGCTGGCGTTGCGGGATTCCAATTGGGCCAACTCTGAGGGATAGAAGCGGTTAAAGGCCATCCACGTCGTCTCGGGACCATACCCTATCAATGGACGCAGCAGATTGAAGGGGTCTTGGCTTCCATCTGGGTAGGTTAAAGGCTGATGGGGGGAAACCATCTCGGAAGTGCCTTCCCAGATAAGAACGCGGACCCGTCCTGTGCCGCTGGAACTATCCAGCATGGTTGTGAGGCGTCCCCAGATAGGAACCTGGCGAAAGGCATGGCCCAGTGCGGTCGTATTCAGGAGAACAAGCAGAGTGACTGCGGCCACACCCAGTCCGACCCAGGCAGTCGTCCAGATGCGGTAATTTCTACGACGCATCGCGGTCAGAAGAAGCAATACAAATATGTAGATACCGCTGGCGAGGCCAAGCCAGGGGCCGCGGCTCTGAGACCAGAAAATGGCGAGAAGTTGAACGACAAGCACAAACAGGTAGGAACTGCCGGCCAACACGCTGGCGAGACCATAGTCAGGGGCAGGATTCTGTCTGTCCTCGGCCGTGTCATCTGCCGTGGTCGGGGATGACCCCCCCTCCAGGAGGAAAGAAAAGCTGGTGACTACGCGTTCCAGCGTCAGGAAGAAGGCCATGATCAGGTGCGCGGCGAGAAAGATCGGATTACCGGCGTTTCCTGCTATACGGTTTGTCACATCTTGTCCCCAGGGTAGGGGATCCTTGTCAAAGTGCTGGAACACGCCATAGATAGCGATGGGCAAGCTGGTGATGATTATCGTATGTTGAAGACGCCGCAACTGGGCCGGTTGCCTCAGATGTGCTGTGGTGAGGAGGGCGATGATCAGATAGCTGAAAAAGGTGTAGGTGCCTTGCAATCGGTGATATGACCCCCACCAGCTTAAGGAGGGGGAAATGCTCAAGAGTGTGCTGAGTGCGTAGGAGGCCGCCAAAAGCAATACGGGCAGCAGGAGGGGCAGCTTCCACAAGTTGGCCGGCGTCAAGGCCATTCCGGCTTGTAACTGGTCACTGGGCGGAGGATTGTGGCTTCTGGCCACGGGTGTTACTCCACCCGCGGGCAGCCACAGTCGGCCGCCATCAATTATCTTCACCAGATATGCCAGCAGCATGACCAAGGATATGGAGCGAATGAGGCTGATCTTGTCCGGCTCAAACACACGACTGGAGTATGTATTGAAAAAGAGCGGCGCGATGATCAGAGCCGCCAGCCAGCCGGCCTCGATGATCCCTTCGCAATACTGTTGAATCTTTGAGGGTTGCATGACTTCTTTTGATCTGTAGGCCTATGCCTGAATCTACTTCGAGATTTTCAAACGATATTGGCGTCGAACGTAGGCCAGATTGGTCCCGTTCCTCCGTTGACAAAAATCCCACTGGCACAGGTCAAAGTGGAGAAAGACCTCCAATTTTGAGCAGTGTGTTCAACAGCAGCCTGAGTTCACGGCACTCTCGCGCCGCTATACTCAAGTCCTGCCGCTCCAAGATCGCCGTCATCTCCAGAGGTTTCTTATATTTCCTCCTTTTGATCTGGTAGAGTTCTTCCAGACGCTTAGAAGGAGGGCTGATATTGTTCACTTGCTCAGGGTTTGCCCCAGGGCGCGATCGCGTTACTCCGATCCGATTACAAATGGATTCCCAGTATGGGAGAAGCCAAGCTTCCACATCATATTGAGCGGCATGAGCAAAGAATCGTTCGTCATAGCCGGCGGCCTTGCGCATGAACTCCTTTGCCCCGACCGCCGATTCAAATTTTGGGTAGACGTCAAGCAGGCCGACAACAGCCGTTACACTGCTAGCCCCCAACTCTAACTTTACGCGTTTTCGAAACTGTGCCTCGTTCGGGACCGTCCTGAAAGACTTCGTCCGTAGAGCCAGTTTTGGCTTGTTTTCCCCTGTTGCTCGTTTTTCGAGAAAGCGTTTCAAGTGCCTCTTCAGGGCTGTTTCAGTATCTCCTTCCACCAGTAAAATTACTGTCACGGACGCCCTCCCAAAGTCCCCATCAGCCACAGTTGATCCAATGTGTATTCCTGGAGCCATTCTTGCAAGTCTAGTGAGTCTGCCCAAGTGAAGTTGGACCGGCCCTCTTCCTTGTCCATGACAAGAATCTCTTCCGGTTTCAGCCATCGGATCAGTTCAGCAGAGTGGGTAGCAACAATGTATTGTCCTCTCATTGAGGCGTCTTGAAGCAGTCCCGCCAGCAGTTTCAGCAATTCCGGGTGAAGGCTGACTTCGGGCTCGTCGATACAGGTAATAGGTGCAGCGGACGGCGAAAGCAGAACTGTCGAGAGCCACAAAAAGCGTAGAGTGCCCTCGGAGAGTTCATTGGGATATAGAGGGCCTTCGATTCCTTCTTGATACCAGCCAAGAGTTACTTGGCCGGATCCTACAACCGGAAACTCCAGACGTTGGAAACCCGGAAAACCTGTCCTTAGAACATCCTCGAGAGATCGATACAAGCTTTCGTGCGACGCTCTGAGATTGTATAAGGCTGAGAAAAGGTTTTCGCCGTTTGGTCCTGGTCGGACTGTCGGCGTAAGTGACTGGGGTAGGCGAACAACAGAACGGGGCTGAACATCCAAGAAACTGTAAAAGCGCGCTTGTGCCAACGCGCTTCGCAATCTCTCAGGATCCTTATACATTCTCGGAATCTGTGCCAATGCAAGTTCATTGTTGTGGTAATTCCATGTAGGAGTAACAAAGCCCGTTTCTCCAGGCTCGGCGTATCGAACTCTCTCATTCTGAGCGTCAATGTAGCGATAGGGGGTTGGCGCCGAAGGATTGAATCGTCTTTCAAGCTGCTCAAGACGGATAGGTTGTTCTCTCAGGTTGGCACTTAAGTGTACCCGATAGATCATTTCCTCGTCGCCTTGGAAATCCTCAGAATAAAAGGCCAACTCGATCTCCATCTGGCTCGGCGCCGGCCTCAAACGTGAGGCCATTGAGTTGACTCCGCCTTGCTGTTCAATCGCCTTCGTCAGGTCTTCCTGCGTTGCCTGGTTTAAGAGCCACAGAAGCTCCAATAGGGATGTCTTTCCACAACCATTTGGGCCAATCATAACTGCAAGTGGGCGCAATTCCAGGTCAACATCAACGAAGCTCTTGTAACCGGATACTCTAATTTTTGTAAACCTCTGCATAGTTCCACTCCCCCAGCCCTTCTCAATTACCTTCCATTCTCCCACCACAGACGCAGCGCCTCGAACGCCAATGCCGGTTCGTTTGGGCTTGTCTCATGTCGACTACCTGTATTGTAGGTAAGGATCAACTCCTGGCGGGCGCGAGTGATGCCAACATACAAGAGGCGCAGACGCTCCGCGGCCAATTCCTGCCGGGCCTTCCGAGTAGCCTGGCCTGGGACATATTCATCCAGGGTCCCCATGTGCAGTTGCTCGGTCTGGGCCAGAGCTTCCTCGGTCAGATTGAGGCTATCGCGCACGAACCAGCGTTGCCCTCGGTAGGATTCCTCGTCGCCGCCGCTGGGAAAACTGTAGTTGCTGACCGACGCCAGATGAACGCGGTCCCATTCCAGCCCTTTGGCAGTGTGAATCGTTGCGATAGTTACCTTGCCCGGCGGAGGTTCGTAGCCGCGCGTTTCCTCACCGAACCCAAGGATACGTCGACGGTTTCGTGCGATCTCCTCCAACTCAGTTGTCAACTCAGGCAATCGCAGGTCGGGCCGTTCTTTAGCCCGTTTTGCCAGCAGAATGGCGACGCTGTGCGCCAAAGCCAGTTCCGGAGCTTTTGTGAAAAAATCCTGACCCAATGTCAGGATCAGTTCGTCGATAGGAAGAATTGTGGCCGCACACCAGCGCTTAAGGTCTTTCCTGAACCGTTCAACGACCGGCCGAAAGCCGTCGAAGTTGTCGAGCCAGCCGATTGCCTCCAACCAGTCGTCGCCAGCGGCGGGAAAGACGTACTGCTCGGGAGGACGCATCTGGTCCAGAGCTTTGCCAAAGAGCAACACCGGCTGTGGCAGTGCATCACCCGACGAACTCTCGTCTGGATTTGAGCCGGCAGCAAGCCAGGAGGGGCCGTTTTCTACAGAGCCGACCTCGCCGTTCTCGATGCCACCTTCGGTAACACAGTGCGGGCGTCCGCGCCGCGCCCACCAGACATCGGACCAGAATGGACGAAGATGGGAGGAGTTGTGGGGTTGGCTGATGAAACGCAAAGCCTTCACCAGCGCGTCAACAGCGACGCGGGTCGTGCTCGTGGACTGTAGCAGCGAATCGTCGAAAGGCAGCGAGGCCTCCTCAAAAGCTCTACCGAACTCGGCCCCACGCCGGTTATCAGGAATGAGCACAGCTACCGTCTTCTCGGAATTGTTCGACAGCCAGCGATGCAGACTGGTGACCAGAATCTGGATCTCTTGCGCGGGCGTGAGTGGACGGTCATAGAAAAACAGGTCGGGGTCGCCCGGGTCCGGGTTGGGCTGCGGGTCGCCTTCGTCGGTGGGCAGAATGTATGGAAGGGAAAGCGCCTGGTGCTGCGAAAGAAGCGGATGGCCGTCACGGCTCCAGTCGATGAACTGATTGGCAAGCTTTATGATCGGCTTGGCACTGCGGCCAGAATTGGGTAGGGGTAAGGCATTTACGGCCTCGCTGTCCACGAATTCTCTAAGAAAGCGGGGATTGGCGCTGGTAAAGGTGGTGTTGACAGCCTGGTTGGGGTCTCCTACCCGAACCCAATTCCCATGGGCGGCGGTCAGAAGGGTCAGCATCTGCTCTTGCAGGGCGCTGCTGTCCTGGGCCTCGTCTTCCAGCACATAGGGCCAGCGCTGCTGCAAGCGCGCCAGGAGATTTTCATCGGACTCCAGAGCTTGAAGCGCAAACAGAATCAGGTCATCAAAGTCTACGCCTCCCCGCACGCTTAGCCCGCGCTGGTAGTCTTTATGAATCTGCAAACCATATGAAAGTAGCGGCCAAACGCCCGACTGCTGTTCCAGAGCATTCGCCATCGTGACGGCATCCGCGCGCAACTCTTTCATGCGTCGAATGACTGCTTCGGCAATCTCTTGCCCCGTGTCGAGGAGATGGCGCTCCAGGCGGCGGGGATTGCTCAAATGCTCCGGCTTGATAAAACCGCCCAGAAAATCGGGATTGGCCTGCCAGTAGTTGTTGACCGCCTGCCGCTTTATGTCCAGGGTGATGCGCTCGTCAAGGATGGCAAAGTCTTCACCCAGCCCAACCAGCCCCGGCCGTTCTCTCACAATGTCATGGGCCAGGCTGTGGAGAGTTCGCACCCGATAGCCACTCGGCAACAGGCGCTCACTCTGAATGAAGTTGCCGATACTGCTGCGGAAATTCTCTACGGCCGCATTGGTGAGGGTGACGACCAGCACTTCACGATCGTCCATGGGGCCGGAGCCAGCCAGCCTCTGCACCAACTGGGCGGCCAGACAACTCAAAGTGAAGGTCTTGCCGCTGCCGGGCACCGCGCTGATACCGAGGCGCCCACCTTCGTAGCGGAGGACCTCCTCTTGTGCCGGACGCAGGTGCTGATCAGCGACCATGAAACTTATGCGCTTTGCCTGGAAATTGTGCCGGTAACGAGCAAGAAAAGGTGTTCTCCCCGTAGCTGAATGGAGCCAAGGGGAGAGCAGGGGTGGTTTGGAGGCTCACGTCGATCTCAGGCCAGTGGTCCGAGCACTCTCAGAACGCCAACAAATTGGCCCTTTGCATCCAGACTGGCGTGCGTGATCAATGCGGGGGCAGAACGGCCGTCCTCCAATTTGACCGTCATCTTGCGATCACGGTGAAGTTCGACCATCGTCTTTGTCGCATTCAGGTTATAGGTATTGTAATAGATTCGGACTCGGTCGCCTTCCGGGTGATTGTCACTGCCAAACTCCACGACTTTCACGTCGTCCAGCACAGCCACCGGCTCGACCATCTGGTCCAAATATAGCATCGCTTTCATGCAAAGCCTTCCGCTTTCCAGGATCGAATTGATATGATCAACTTGCTTGCGTAGACTCCAGACTTTCGGTCTGCAGGGGCCCGTCTTCCAATTTGCGGGCAGCACCTCTTGATTTGGGCACTGAAGCCAACAGATCTACCGCAAGGCTACGACATTCTAGCAGATTGGCGATCTCCAAAGCAAACCTGCACACCCATTCAGGCTGCAATGCAGGCCTATGGGATAGGGCACTTGCCTGGCTGAATGGGCGAAGTTTGTGTCATTCAGTACTACTGGGTTGGCGCCCACGCCCGCGGCGCGATGCCTTCTAAGTGGGTCTTTACGTCAACGACCGCCGGTCGGCCTGAAGCGAAGGCCTGGTCGAGGGCTCCGGCAAGCTCGCTCGGTTTGTGTACCGTTATCCCGAGTGCGCCGAACGACTCCGCCATTCTGGCAAAGTCGGCGTCCTCGAAGAGCCAGAGTTCATCGGAACCGGTGGTTCGTGCACCGTAGGTCTGCTCGACGCCACCTTGTTCCTGATTGAGAGAGTGATTGTTGTTGACCACCGTAACAGTGTTGATGCCGCAACGCACCGCGGTTTCCAGTTCGGTCAGGTGATACCAGATGCCGCCATCCCCTGTAAAGCAAAGCACGGGGCGTTCCGGCTGTGCGCACTTCGCACCCATAGCGGCCGGCAGTCCCCATCCCAGAGATCCGGAGCAGCGTACGTAGCTCTGATCGGCATGTTTCAGATCGATCATGGTACCGGTCCAAATTCCGGCGTGTCCTGTATCGGAGACAAGGATAGCATCGGACGGCAGGTAGTCGGTCAGTTCGCGGCAGAGGCGCTCCGGGCGCATGGGCAGGATCTCCGAGTCAACGTGTTGCGCCACACTCGCTTTCCACTCTTGCACCAGCTCTTGAACACGGCCAACCCATGCATTGCGGGGGGCGCGGGGCGCGGCGCGGTCGATCATGCGCCTGAGGCTGCTCTTGACATCCCCTTGCAGGCCAACCTGTACAGGATAGTTGCGGCCGATTTCCTCGGCGTTGATATCCAGTTGGATGATGGGCGTGCCCTGGGGAGGAATCTGATAGGAATTGGTCACCTGTCCTCCGGTGTGGCTGCCGACGAAGAAGACTAGATCGGCTTCACACAGGGCCTGGTTTGCGCAGGCACGGGAGTAAGAGCCGGGAACACCTACGGCCAGCGCATGGTCGGAGGGGAACATGGCTTTGGCATTCAAGGATGTTGCCACAGGGATAGAAAGTTTTTCTGCCAGTTCAATCAGTTCGTCGCGGGCATCAGAAGCCGTGACCCCGCCGCCGGCGACGATGACCGGGCGTTCAGCGCTGCCGAGAAGTTGGAGCGCTGCCTCGATGCTGGAAAGTTCTGCCTCGGGCCGAAAGGGCGGCAACTGGGAAAACATCTCTTCAGCAGCTACCTCCATGACGGCCTCCTGATCCACCACGCCCTGACCGGCGATTCCCTCCAGGTCGAGGTGGGTCGGTCCGGGCGTGCCAGTCGTAGCGGATCGAAAAGCCTGGCGCAGGTAGAAGGGCAGATGTTCCGGGGTCGAGACATAGGCGCTGTACTTGGAGACAGCCGAAAACGGATTGACGTGAT
Source organism: Caldilineaceae bacterium (assembly GCA_965221345.1). Lineage (GTDB taxonomy): Bacteria > Chloroflexota > Anaerolineae > Caldilineales > Caldilineaceae > Bin5. The sequence continues at coordinate 1,410,251 of CBDCSD010000001.1, read as the reverse complement.
CGACCTCCTGGTAGGCGTGACGCTTCTGGTTGATGAGAAGCTCACGGCCTGTCAGAGCAACCACCGGTGAACAGGCCAGGTAGGCGTCTTGCAATCCGGCGGCCAGATTGACCGCGCCGACGGATTGGGCCATGCACAGGCCGGGGCCTCGCCTAATGCGGGCGTAAGCGTCGGCCATGTATGCGGCGGCCTTTTCCCCGTGCGTCTGCACTCGCTTGATCCCCAGTTTTTCCATTTCCATCAGGGCCCTCGGGCCGATATAGGGCATGAAGAAAACGTGGGTGATTCCATAACCATGAACTGTTTCGGCGATAAACCTGCCTCCGGTCATGCGTGGCATAGGTTGTTCTCCTGGTGGACTCGATGTAGGCGCGGGTTTTGGGTAGAGTAAATTCCATCTATTCATAGCATCAGTTGGGCAACTTTGCAATCCCCCAGCCCCAGTAGCTCTGCACCAGCATTGAAGTGCGGTTTGCGAATCGCGCTTTCCTAGTGCTTGTCTGAACTGGGATATTTTTGGGGGGATGGGGACTGGGGTCTTGCGAGCTCGTGAGCGATCGTACGAGGGTTGTACGAGAGATCACGTGCGTCTGACGAGTGCTGTACCAAAGTCTGAACAATGAAATGTGGGATTGGGGAATGGTCATATTGGCGAGTGTTGGATGGGTCGCTGACAGAGCCAATAGTTCGTTATGGGTCGACTGAGAAGGGCACACAGTAGTAACCATAGAGATAGGAGGCGTGTTGCCCAAGCGCAGTTGAGTCCGTAAGCCTTACGTGCTATGATCTGACATGAAAAATTGTAGCCCACACTAGAAATGAGAAGCAGTCACAAGGTGGGGGTCGCTTGAACCAGATTGTGCGATTTCGCCCTTTTGGCATTCGGGATGATGGATGTTCCCTATATCGTCTTCGCCGAGTCATACGGACGACAGAACTGTTTTTCCACTCTTCGTCACTTGGTAGGTGACAGGTACTGAAATTCGAAAGGAAGCGAGTGTGTCGAAAATTCTCAAAGTTGGGGTTGTGGGAGTCGGCGGCATTTCCAAAGCACACATGCCTGGCTGGGCCGCGTCGGAGCAGGCGGAGGTCGTGGCAGGCGGCGACATTTCGGCGGAGGCTTTGGAGAAGTGGGGCGCGCTGTACGGCGTCAAAAAACTGACAAGCGACCCAGCAGAGTTGTTCAATGACCCAGACATCGACATTATCGATGTGTGCACGCCGAACCGGTACCATGCTCCACTCGCGATTGCGGCCCTGGACGCGGGCAAACACGTGCTCTGCGAAAAGCCGCTTGCGCCAACACCGGCGGAGATTCGCCAGATGATTGCGGCCCGCGATCGTTCCGGCAAGCTGCTGATGACGGCCCAACACTTCCGCTTCAGAGGAGACTCTCAGGCGCTGAAAGCAGAAGTGTCTACCGGCGTGTTGGGCGAAATATACCACGCTCGCAGTTGGATGCTTCGACGGGGCTTGATGCCTGTGCGGCCAGGTTTCATTTACAAGAAACACAGCGGCGGCGGACCAACCATCGATGTCGGTGTCCACATATTGGACTTGACCCTCTGGCTGATGGACAATCCCGTGCCGGTGGCCGTCTCCGGCGTGGCCAAGGCTCCGCTGGCGCACCGGGAAGGCGCGTTCAGCGCATGGGGGCTGGCCCCTGTGCCCAAGGACATGGACGTGGAGGATTTCGCGGCCGCCTTTGTGCGCTTCGACAATGGCGCCACTTTGATTCTGGAGACCAGCTGGCTGCTACACCACGACGAGTTGGGCGAGGACCCACAGATCTGGCTCTACGGGACTGAAGGCGGTTGCCACTGGCCAACCACAAAGATCCTGGAAACGAACTACGAAACCAAACAGTTCTACAACAAGTTTCTGCAACTCACGCAGGACAAGATGGAACCGCACGCGCTGGAATGCGTTGCCTTCGCCAAGGCGATTGCCGAGGGCGCGCCGTCGCCCGTGGCGGCGGAAGAGTCACTCCAAGTTCAGTCGATTCTGGACGGTATCTACCGCAGTCAGGAAGAGGGTAGAGAGGTGCGGATAGAGAGTTAAGAGCGGCTGCGCCATTTGACGCACGGCATTGTTTGATTGGGTAGGCCAGGCTTCATGTTGATTGCGCTCCGCATTGCACATACAATTCGCGTCTCTGATGGTTCCGTACCGGTGGAGGCGCGAAACTTTTCTACGGTGTCTGCGTAGGATGTAGTAAGAGTGCATCGCGCCGCAAAGATGGCGAATCCGCCGCTACCCATCGCATAAGGAGTCAGCTATGAATGAAAATACGCCAACGCAGGCTGCGCAGACGGCCGCACCGGATATCGAGGGCGGCCCAATCTCAGCGGCCCAGTCCTCCACAGAGGAAGTTGCCATTCCGGTAGAGAGTACTGGGAGCGAACAGTCTGCCAGTGCAGAAAGTAAGAGGGTAACATTTCTCTACCGTCATCCTGAGGAGAAAATGATCGGCGGTATCTGCGGCGGCTTGGGTGACTATTTCCGAATCGACCCGATTCTGGTGCGGATCATGTGGATAGTACTGACGCTTGGAACTGCCGGCGCCGGCCTGTTTGCCTACGCGGCGCTGTGGCTTCTGCTCCCTGTAGGTACGGCGAAAGCCGGTCAGCATGCCCCGGCGACGCTTGAGTTGAATGAACGAAACGTAGAGCGGGCCGGGCTACTACTGGTCATTTGCGGCTCTCTGTGGTTGCTGGCGAATCTTGGCATCCTGCCAGCACTGTGGAGTGTATTTTGGCGGGTGATGGGGCTGCTCTTTTGGCCAGTGTTGTTGATCGGCGCGGGGTTCCTTATGCTTAAGAACCAGCGGGCTTGGCGCGGTCGATTCTCCAGCGCTCGCGAAAAGATGCAGAGCGGAAGAACGCGGGCGACGTCCAGCTTAAACCGCGCATCGGTTAAATCCAGTCTGCGCCGCGCTAAGTCCAGCATTCCGCTGAAGCGCAGCCGAGAAGACCGCCTGGTCTTCGGCGTGTGCGGGGCGATTGGCAAGGCGATCGGCCTGGACGCCAATCTTGTCCGGCTGATCTGGGTTGCATTCGCCATTGGCAGCGTTGGCACAGGCGTACTGGTTTACGTGCTGATCGGCTGGCTCCTGCCCGAAGAGGAACAGAGCGTGGCGCCGGCCGCCATCCAGGAGCCACAAGACGTAACGGTGATTGACGGCAGGGTGGGCTGAAACGGGAGGTGGTCGTTCGCTACTCTTTCGGAAGGCAGGTTTCGCCCACGCCAGAGACGGGCTCGAAACAGGCAGGGAGGAGGTCAGTATGGGAAAATCTGAGAATCTCTTGATCGGCCTGCTCTTGGGCGCAGCAGTGGGCGCCGCGGTTGCCTACATCTTCGGGCCATCGCGGACTACAACCTTCGACGCCAACTACCAGTCGCGCTGGGACCGGGCTCTGGCGGAGGGGAAAGAGGCCGAAATGCAGCGAAAGGCGGTCCTTGAAGAGGAATTGGCAGAGGCGAAGCGGCGCCATACTCCGGGGCGGGGCGGATGATTTACGGCAACAGGGCCAGATGATGCATAGAACAGCAGCAGTGCCGGCCCTTCAAGCATTGCTTTCCAGGCTTTCAGCGTTCCTGCTTAACTCTGACAGGTGGTGCAGAAATGGGTGCTGCGTTGGCCGAGCAGGATGCGGCTGATCGGCGCATTACAGCGAAAGCACGGCTCGCCGCCGCGGCGGAACACCCGGAACTGCTCCTGAAAACCGCCTTTTCCGCCAGTCGGCGGCGCATAGTTCTGTATAGAACTACCCTGCGCCTCGATGCCCGCCTGCAGTACCTGACGCAAAGCATGATGAAGACGGATAATTTCTTCGAAGGCAAGGGCGCCGCCCGGCCGCCGTGGATCGATGCGGGCGTGAAACAGCGATTCGTCGGCGTAGATATTGCCAACGCCCGCCACTACTGTCTGGTTGAGCAGCAGCGCCTTGACGTTTGCTTTGCGCCCGTCCAGGGCTTTCGCCAGGGTTTGGGGAAGAAACTCTGCGCTCAGCGGCTCCGGACCCAGCTTTCCCACAACCTCTGACACATCCTCGACCAACCAGATGCGCCCAAACTTGCGGGTGTCGCGGAATCTCAGTTCTTCACCGGTGTCCAGCTCAAACAGGACATGCGTATGCTTGTCCACAGGAACAGCCGCCTGCTCCGACTCTGAGGCGGCGGGAGCATGAATTCGCAGTTCGCCGGTCATGCGGAGATGCACAACAAGCGTTTCGCCGCTATCCAGGCCAAACAGCATGTATTTTCCGCGCCGTGCAAAGGAAACAAAGCGGCGTCCGCGGATCAGGTCTAGGAATAATGCGGCATCAGGGGCAGCGATTGTGCGCGGCCAGCGTACCTCGGCTGCCAGGACTGTTTTCCCCGTCAGCAGAGGTTCAAGCGCCCGCACGTAGGTCTCAACTTCCGGCAGTTCAGGCACGGCCGCCGCGGGACCTGGCCCGGCTACGCAGCCAGAGGGCTATGACGGCCAAGACAAGAAGGATACGTGCATACCTGAAAACGGTGAGTAGAGACTGACTGGAGGGGTCTACACTTTCGCTGCCAGACAGTTGCCGTTCGCTTGAATCGACAGCCGCCGAAGCGGGATTCGATTCTGTACGGGCAATTTGTTCTGCATCGGCCGCAGCGCTCGTGTCGGGTTGCGTTGCCGCTGCCGCGATTGGTTTCTCCGCCGATGCAGCAGTTTCCGGGTCTTCGTCTTCAGCACTCATCACGCCAAAATCGGCCTCGTCATCCTCCTGGGCAGCACCGTCTTCGGCAGCGGCTACCGAACTTTCACCAGAGGGGGCCTGATCCCCGGTCGCGGGCGCATCGGCTATGGCGTCAACAGGTTGCGAAGGGGATCCTCCCACGGCCGTAACTTGGATCTGGGGAGTTGAGGGTGCCTGCGAGAGCTGGCCGTTGTCCCCGGTGGGACCTTCGATTTGGTTCTGTTGCAATTGAAACTCTGCGACGTAGAAGAGAACGAGCAGCCCAACCGCGAGCGCCGCCGCGTTTCGAAGTGCCAAGTCGCCGCCGTTCAGAAATCTCAGAAATCTCTGCCAGGCGGAATCCGTTTGGTCTTGGACCCCTTGGGCCGGCGCAGCGGTGGCGCGTACGCGATTGCGTCGTTCACGCAGTACATCCTGCACCTGATCTTCGGTCAATGCAAATGAGCGGGGCAGGGGCACGCTGGGCATTTCTTGTAACAACCCAACTGTCTGGCGCAACGTATTCACTTCCCAGGCGATCTGCTCATTGGTCGCCATAGCAGACTCGACGTGCTGGCGTTCTTCGGCAGTCACGTCACCGTCAATGTATGCAGCAACCAACTCTTCATCGACCGAATGCATATTGTGGGGCTTCATAGTCGTTTGCTCTGTTTCGCCGACGCGCTGGCTTGACCGACCCGGTTGCTTTCCACGGCCTGCCCACCCTCTGCCTTGATGTAGGGTGAACCGTATTAGTGGTACAGATAGTGGGTAGGGGAAACGGTGAATCCCCTACTTAAATGAATGACGATAGACCGCCGGCAAAAGTTCCGCATGTTTGCTAAGATAGTCGCGCACGCGGCCGCGCGCACGATTGATCCGAGACTTGACCGTTCCCACGGCCGCGCTGGTGATTTCCGCGATTTCATCGTATGCGTACCCCTCGACATCGCGCAGGACAATGGCAGTGCGCAGGACCTCGGGCAAGGAAGTAATTGCCGAGCCTATCAACGCCTGTAGCTCCCGCCTTTCGGCGAATTCATGCGGTGATTCGCCGCGATCTGTCAGCTGGACAACGTACTCCTCGTCAACGGGCATGTCATCCAGGCTTTCGGTCCGTTTGCGTTGCCGGATTCGCAGATGATCGTAACAGGTGTTAACGACGATCCGCATCAACCAACTCTTGAAGCTTCCGCCCCGGTAATTCTCCAGCGCCTGAAAGGCCTTAATAAAACTGTCCTGTAAGGCATCTGCGGCCGAATCCTGGTCATCGAGGAGGCGGTATGCCACTCCATAGCCAAGCCCTTGATATTCGATAACCAGTTGGTTGAACGCTTCCAGGTCTCCTTGAAGCGAGCGTTCTATCAAATTATCCTGGTCCATGAACAGTTCGCTTTAGCAGGTTGGCTGCGGACCGCCCAGCAGGTCGGCGAGCTAAGACTGATACGCCGATCGCCACGGGGCCGCGCGATTCGTTTCATTTCCCGGCGGGTACGAACACAACCACAGGGGCAGCTGGGAGCGCAATTGCCGCCTATTTGACTGAAACTGGCCCCAACGGCTATAATTTTTGCAAGCCGAAGTGGCGGAATAGGCAGACGCGCACGACTCAAACTCGTGTGGGGAAACCCGTGTGGGTTCGACTCCCACCTTCGGCACCAGATTATGGAAGAGATTCCCCGCTCCGACAGAGCAGGATCCAGCCAGAATGTCCCCCTGTTTCCCAAGTAGGGAGCGGGCCAATGGTGTGGAGAACTCGTTCCCTCCGACGGTCTGCATTGATGGCAGGCCGTTTTGCGTCCCGCCGCTTCCTACTTTCCAGTCCTGTATTCATTCATTATATCAGGAGCGCGGCGGTTTCTCCATTATGTTTATAGCATCCTATCATTCCGATCCCGGATTCTTCAAGACTGGAACGAACTCCCTGATAAACGGGTTCAACATGGTGGTGTCGCGAGGCACCACGCTGTGGCTTCGTCAGGGTAACGAGATCCGGGCAACGATCTGAATGATTGGCTGTTCCCGTTACCCGCTTGACCTGGCTGGCGACGCTGCATGGCCCAGGCAGACGGCGTTCTTGCCCTATCCGCGAACTCATGGGTGATAGTATACTCATTCTGGCACAACACCGGTTGACTTTGGCGCAGAAAATGGTGTCCGAAAGGAGTTTTCATGTCTGTCGAATTTCTACGCGCAACGCCTCTTTTTCACGATTTGTCAGATACAGAGCTGAGAGAAATTGTATCGATCCTCCGAGAAGGGAATCAGCCTGGCGGCGCTACCATCTTCCGCAGCGATGAGACTTGCAGTGATCTCTACTTGATTCGGAGCGGCTTTGTTCGCTTGTTTGACTCCTACGGCTCGGTTCTGGCGACCCTCGGGCCTGGCAGTCTGTTGGGGGAAGCCGAGTTCCTGCGGAGCCTGGCCCACAACACAAGCGCGGTAGCCGCCTCTGATGTCCACTTTTGGGCTTTGCCTGACTCTGACCTGCGTCAACTGCTACAGAGTCATTACGGTATCGGCATAAAACTCAGTCAGAACTTCGGTGAGCAGATTTCGCAGTTGGAAGACTATTTGGTGGAGCAACTCGTACATACGCCGGCACTGGGCGGCTTGCCCCAGAAGGTGATTGGGCCAATAGCCCGAAGTATGCAGCCCCACCAGCTTCGGCGAGGCAGCTTCCTTTATCAGAGCGGCCAGCAGGCCGAGGCCCTTTACCTGTTGGAGAGAGGCGCCCTGGAATTGCAGCCTGCCCCTACGCCGGAGGACCCAAGCCCAACCGCAAGGCTGATTGAACCGGGAAATCTGTTCGGTGTTCTGCCGATATTGACGAAAAAGCCGTATAATGCCAGCGCATTTGCGGTAGACGACTGCTTGGTATGGACGCTGCCCGCGGCTACGTTTTACAGCCTGAGCAGCCAGTATCCTCTGCTGCGCCGGACGTTGGGCCGACACAGCCGTAGCAGCCTGAGCGTAGCCGACCAGACTCAGGCGGTGGTGCGATTGGCACAGACGCCTCTCTTTGGCCAACTGGAACCCGCCAATCTGCACGCCATCGTTCAGAAGCTCGTGCTCCAGCATGTTCCTTCGGGAGAATCGATCTACCGCCTGGGCGATAGCAGCGATGCCCTCTTTCTGGTTGATCAGGGCGAGGTTGAACTGACTGCGGAAAACGAGAGCGGAGTACTGCAGGAGTTGGCCCGCCAAGGTGAGGGCAGTTACTTTGGGGCAATGAGCTTGCTTACAGGCGAGGACCGCTTGGAAAACGCCACGGCCATTCGAAACACCAATTTGTGGGTGCTTTACAGATCGGACCTCGAAGAACTGGCTGGACGGGTCCCTGCGCTTGGAGAGGCGCTCGACCAGGCGGTAGCGTCCCGTTCTACTACCCGCCGGGAGTCAGTGGATGAGGAAAGATTGCGCCGCTTCCCTTTGCTGACCGATCTCAACATCGGCGAATTGCAGGAAGTCGCCCGTCATCTACGTCATTCTCAACTTAATAGAGGGGAGCAGGTCTTCAGGGCGGGGGCACCGAGCAGTGCTCTATATTTCATCGAAAGGGGAGTTGTCCGTCTTCAAACTCTGAATGGGGCCGGTAGTTGGGTGCGCGGCGTGGGCGAAGTTTTTGGGGAAAAGGCTATTTTGTCGGACGAGCCGTATGGCCAGAGCGCGTTCGCCGAAACCGACGTAGAACTGTTATATATCGAGCAACCGGGATTGGAATTTCTCAAATCGCGGCTGCCTTCGGTTGCCACTGAACTGCATCGAATACTGAGCCAGCCTGCCGGCGAAGAGGATGACTATCAGGGACTGCCCCGGCAGCGGTCCGGCGCCGACCCGGCGATTGGGGCGCCAGCCGGGCCCGCACAACGCCGACGCGACGCTGCCCAAGCGGAGGAATATTCGTCTTCAGGCGGCGGTTCTCGTCCCAGCAGCGGAAGCTGGTTTGGCAATCTTGGATTGTGGGCGAAGATTCGTCTCGTGCTTGTTGTGCTGTTGCTGGCCTACCTCGGCATTGTCGTTTTGCCAAGCCTGCTTGGCAACTTTTTCTGATCCATGCAGCCAGCGATTGCGGAGCCGCTGCCGAAAGCTGGTTTTCTTTCTGATGCGAAGGCGTTGATCAGCCCATTCTCACCAACCTTTTGCGAGGACGGGCCACTCCAATTCGACCTCCCCGTTCCTGTGGCCGACGATGCGCGGGAAAAGGTTGTTTGAGACACAACAGTGGTTGACCAGGACCTTGACGCGATCGCCGATTTCCGGCTTGCGGGCACAGCGTGAAACATCCACGTGGCCATGTTCCTCTGAGAGCTTGAAAATCTCCGCCTCCGGATACTCGACAATCAGTCCGTGTCCCGGCGCCTGGCGGGCGCTGTCCGCGGCCAGCGACTTACTCCCCGAGTCGAGCACAACCCTGTCCTCGGTCGGTCGGCTGACCACGGTCGCCAAGACAAAATATGAGCAATTGTCCAGCGTCATGACACCTGCATCGACCAGGTTGCGATCGCCGTAGACATACATGCCAGCCCGGTGTTCAGTCATTTCGGTGAACTCATGGGCTTGCCACATACAGAATGAACTGCCGCCACTGACTCGTTCAACGTCGAGTCCGTCCTGGGCCAGCAGCATCTTCGATTCTCCCATAAACGCGTTCGACTCCGGATTTGAAGGGAAAACCATCAGGCCGCCAAAGTGGAGATTGGGCGCGCTGTCGATTTGGCGAGCCAACTCGCGCACTCCTTCCGGGGTTGTCACGCCGCAGCGTTCATAGCCGCCATCCATCTCTATGAGGACTGGCAGGACCATTCCTTCCTGCGCGGCCGCGTTGGCGTATCCGGCGACGGTGCGGGCTGAGTCGGCGGTTACGCTCATCTTGGCCCGCCGCGCCAAAAGCATCAGCCGTCTCAGTTTCGCCGCGCTAAGCAGATTGTAGGGCAGAAAGATATCTCTTATGCCTGTGCTGCACATCACTTCCGCTTCGCTCAGCGTTTGGCAGGTGATGCCGACCGCACCCGCTTCCAACTGCATATGGGCAATTGCCGGAATGCGATGCGTCTTGATATGGGGCCGGTTATCGATGTTGTGGCTGTCCAGGTAGTTCTGCAGCCGCTCGATGTTGGCAGAAAGGCGGTCCAGATCAACGACGCCGACCGGCGTATCCAGTTCCTCGAAGTGCATGACGTTACCTCGTTTGCAAGTAGAGCAGCACGATCAGGATCACCTCGATTGCTTTCGTAATCAAGCCTATTCCGCTGTCTAATGGCTGTTGGTTGACCACAAAGTAGGCGACAATTGTAATTGCCGTATACGCTACCAATGCCCAACGAATGTAAGTGCTCCAGTGGGCCAGTTGGGGGAGGAGATAGAGAGCGGCAACCAGCGCGATAAAGCCAAGACCGTTGAGAATAAAGATCGCGATCCCGCCCTGGACACCCAGGAACAGGTGGATCAGGGCGGTCAGGAGGGCAAGCGCAATAATGCGATACGATTGTGAACTTAGAGTACGCAGATCGTTCATGGTCTTCTGTCTCCTTATATTAGGCCAGGGGTGGCGTTCCGGCGCGAGGGGGAGGACAGACTACTCTATCATTGCATAAACTTGGGTTTCTAACAACGCCAGTTTTCTTGGAGGCGCTGGCAAGAATTGTGGGCAAAGTTTCCCCAAGGCGTCGGTTGTACGGGTGATCGCAAACTCTGTCCGAGGCTGAACTCCTTCTCGCAATAGATGTGTCCCGCAGAAGTACACCAGGACTCGCTACGGTCAAATCTCGTTGGCGCCGACCCGCAGCCAGCGCTCCTCCGGGATCCAGAGAGTGAAGTGGCCGCTACCGAGGACGATCAAGAGGGATGACAGGACGAGCAGGGACAGACCCAGCCACGTTTGGCCTCCGAAAGAGAAGTACAGAAAGGCGCTCGCAATTACAAGCCCTGCCGACGCCCTTGCACCGACGCCAAACAGGGCCGCCAGTCCGCCTACTGCGCCCACCGCAGCGACGGGCCAACTCACCGCCGCCGGCATTGAAGATGCGCCCATCAGGACGCCCGAGACCGTGAGCGAAACCAGCACTGCAATTGTTATCCTAAGACCAACGGGAATCCAGAAAAAAGCCCACATTTTGAGGCGGGCGCGCCACAGGACGTAGGAGGGATGGCCAGGGCGCAGCCAGCCGATGGTTACCAGCCAGTCGCGGACAAAGCTGAGCGCCACCGCGCCGCCGAAAACGGCCCCAACCGCATGGGTGACGGGCGGCTCAAGAATCGGCCACAACACGGTGCTTAAAAAGATCATGAGCAGGCCGGCGATGATGCGGCGCTGGTCACTTGCCGTCATCGGGTAGTTGGGAAGCCCCATCCTGGTACGCCACAGCATTCCCCAGACAAAGAGTGGACGCGCAGCCGCCACCAGCAGGAACAGCAGGGGCAACTGTCCATACTGCACGGCCAGGGCGCAGCCCACCAGAACGCCCAGCCCGTCAAATTCCATGTCGAGCGTTACCCCCAGCCGGGATACGCGCCCGGATCTGCGGGCCAGGTAACCATCGAACACGTCGGCGATGCTTGCCCCTCCGTAGAGCAGAGCCGGCAGCCAGTCCATCAGGCCACCGGGCCGGGGCATGAGCAGAAACCCGGCCATCCAGGCGTAGGCAATGCCGCGAAAGATTGTAAGCCGGTTGGCCGAACCCAGATCCGGGTAGAGTTCCTTCTGGCCTGGAGGATGATTCTGGTCGAGGACGCGGCGCAGAAACCAGAACTCGCCGGCAACGACAAGGGCGGAAATCATAAGCCAGCGGCGCGCGCTAAAATCCGGATTTATGGCCGTTAGACGTAACAACAGCACGCCGAACACGAGCGTCAAGCTGCATACCATCGTAAGCCGCCGACTCTGCTGCTGCAGATGAAGATGCACAACCTTTTCGTCAGTCATCAGTGTTCCTCATTCACCCCCAAACTTGCGGCCGCGCAGGCCACCATAGCACAGTTTCGCTCGTCGCTCAATGCAAATGTGACCTGGCCGGGCGCGTCAGGCCGATTCGTTCGCTGTCATTCCCCTGTGCTATGATTGGACAGAATTACAATCGAAATTGGAGAATCCAGTGTCCAATACCATCCCGCTTGCGGTCCACGCCACCCATGAAGCTGGCGCAAAAGTCGGCGGCATTGGCTCCGTCCTGGACGGGATTCTAAGTGCAAAGTCATACAACGAGCAGGTAGAACGGACAGTTCTGGTCGGCCCAATGTTCGGCTGGGATCCTGTGCAGATGGAACGGTTGAACGACCCGCTCAGCGGAGTGCAGATCCGCTACAGCAGCTTGCACGGAATATTCTACGGTGTCAGCGAGCCGGTCCAACAGGCACTGAGAACGGTTGAGCAGACTTTCAAGGTTGCGCTCCTGTATGGGCGGCGCCGTTTCGGAGATGTAGAGCACGAGATTTTGCTGGTTGATGCCAGCAACCCGCATATGGTACACGTGGCGAGTTTCTGCTATTTTCTGTGGGAAAACTACGGCATCCAGAGCCAGCGCTACAGCTATGACAATGAGTACAACCTATATATCACAATCGCCCAGCCTCTCTTTTCGGGCCTTAAGGCACTGGGGGTTGACGAAGGCCTCGCGCCGTATGAGCGGGTAATCATCGCCCATGAATGGCTGGGATTGCCGGTCGTCTTCGCCGCGCAGATAAACGAGCCGGAGCAGTGGCGCACGGTATTCTATGCCCATGAGGTGGCGACAGCCCGCCTGCTGGTGGAAGACCACGAAGGCTACGATACTCGCTTCTACAACGCACTCCTGCGCGCCAGAGAGTCCCATCTGCCGCTGGATACCGTATTTGGCGACCAGAGCGCCTATTTCAAGCACGCCATCATTCGACTAGCGGTTCATTGTGATGCGATATTTGCTGTTGGCGACTCTGTCCGAGAGGAACTGCGCTTCCTGGGCGGTCACTTTACCAACTACGACATCGATCTCGTGTACAACGGAGTTAGTTCAGAGGAGATTTCGGTTGCAGAACACCTGGACTCCAAGCGCCGTTTGCAGGACTACTGCCACACGTTGCTCGGGTACAAACCGGATTACGTCTTTACGCATGTGGCCCGCCTGGTTCTCTCCAAAGCATTGTGGCGAGACGTGGGGGTGTTGAGTCATCTGGACAGGCTACTGCGGTCATCCGGGAAGAAGGCCGTGCTGTTTGTGCTGGCCACCAGTGAGCCGGCCGGACGCCAACCCGAGTCGGTGCAGAATTGGGAAACGCAATATAGCTGGCCCGTGGGTCATCGCGCAGACAACGGCGACCTGATCGGAGAGGAAGCACACTTCTATTTCGGCAATGTCGAACCTTTCAACCATTCCGCCCACAGCAGCCGGATCGTCCTTGTCAACCAGTTTGGTTGGAGCCGGGAACGATGCGGCACACGCATGCCGGCGGCGATGGAGTTCAACGACATTCGTCGCGGCAGCGATCTTGAGTTCGGGCAGAGCATCTACGAACCGTTCGGAATCTCGCAGATTGAACCTGTCAACTTCGGCGCAATCTCCTGTGTCAGCAATGTGTGCGGGTGCATCGGCTTTGTGCAGCAGGCGGCGGACGAGCTTGTTCAGCAGGGGCTTTTGCCAGCGGGTAGGCCTGGAGACCGGTCCACACACTCGGATGGTCGTATCATTCTGCCTCACGGCGGCGCGGCCAGTCCTGTTTTTGCTGACCAAGGTTTCCCGTTTGTGATCGCCGACTACATTGGTCTGCCGGAAGGGCAGACGCCGGTTTCCCCGCAGGATGCTCTGGCCATTGACGGGGAGACCCGAGGCAGTATCGAAGCCCACAGTTCGGTAGGCACGGCCGGGAGGATTTTCGAGCGGCTGCCCACCAGCCGCGTACAGATGGCCGAAATGATCCGAATCGGCAGTGCCCTGGCGAGTAGCATGAGCTGGGATACCGTGGTGGAAAACAGTTTTCTGCCAGGACTGACGAGGATCTGCAAGCAGTAGAGCATACTACGCGGGAAGAGAAATGGAAGAAAACATGCAAAAGGCAAAGTTGTCTGCCTTTTGTGAGCGTTTGCATACAGATTAGGGGAAGACCGGTTTCCTGAATCCCAGATGGAGGGAGAAGGACTTAATCTATTGAATGGATCATGGTTAACGGATGACGAGGCCTACCTGTTTGGAGAGGGGAATTTTCTCTATTGCTACCGCAGGTTCGGCGCTCACTTCCGCACAGTGGACGGCGTAAGCGGTGTTCAGTTTGCGGTCTGGGCGCCAAATGCCCAAGGTGTAAGTGTAATCGGCCCCTTCAACGACTGGGATCCGCATGTCCACCCGATGCAGTCACTGCGCGAAGGAATCTGGGAAATCTTCATCCCTACCCAGCCTGCGACGGCTGCAGATGGTTCGCCCTGCGCCAGCCTGGCGGAAGGACACGAGTACAAATACTCCATCCAACTTCCGCTGGTAGATTACCGGATCGACAAGTCGGATCCCTATGGTTTCTATGCAGAAGTACTGCCGGGAACGGCCTCCCGGATCTGGTCGCTGGACAGCCACCACTGGGGAGATGGGAAATGGGTCGCGGATCGCCCCCGTAATCAGGCATTGGACCGGCCCTTGAACATCTACGAAGTCCACCTCGGCAGTTGGCGGCGGAACCCAGAAGAGAATCGAGTTCTGGGTTACCGGGAGTTGGCGCACCAGTTGGTGGCCTACGTGCAGGAGATGGGCTATACACATATCGAACTCTTGCCCATAACCGAACACCCCTTTGACGGCTCCTGGGGTTACCAGAGCACAGGGTACTTTGCGCCAACCAGCCGTTTTGGCACACCGGACGACTTCAAATATTTCGTCGATCACTGCCATCAGAACAATATTGGCGTGATTCTGGATTGGGTGCCGGCCCACTTTCCCAAGGACGCTCACGGGCTGGCCTACTTCGACGGCGCGGCGCTATATGAGTATGAAGACCCCCGCCGCGGTGACCATCCCGACTGGGGCACGAAAATCTTCGACTACGGTCGCAACGAAGTGCGCAACTTCCTTGTTGCCAGCGCCCTCTTCTGGGCGGAGGAGTACCATTTAGACGGGCTGCGGGTTGACGCGGTTGCCTCCATGCTCTACTTGAACTACAGCCGAGAGGGCGCCGAATGGATTCCGAACCAGTATGGCGGCCACGAAAATCTCGACGCGATAGCCTTTATGCGGAAGACAAACGAAGTATTGCATGAAAGGACGCCGGGCGTACTGACCGTCGCCGAAGAGAGCAGCATCTGGCCAATGGTTTCCCGTCCCACCTACACGGGCGGCCTGGGGTTCGATTACAAGTGGAACATGGGCTGGATGCACGACACGCTCAACTTTTTCGAAATGGACCCATTGTTCCGGCGCAATAATCATCACCTGGTCACCTACAGCCTGAGTTACGCTTTCAGCGAGAATTTCATTCTCGCACTCGGGCACGACGAGGTGGTTCATCTGAAGGGGTCGATGCTAGAAAAGATGCCCGGCGATCTCTGGCAAAAGTTCGCGCATCTGCGGCTCCTATACGGACTGATGAACGCTCATCCCGGCAAAAAGCTGCTTTTTATGGGAGGGGAGTTCGGCCAGAGGCGCGAATGGTCGGAGATCTCAAGTCTGGACTGGCATCTGCTTGAACTCGAAGAACACCGTACCCTGCAGCGTTTCGTGCGGGACAGCAATCGTCTCTATTGCTGGGAAAAGGCATTGCACCAGGCCGACGCAAACTGGGAAGGATTTCAATGGATCGATTACCAGGACGTGGATCACTCCGTAACCAGTTTTGTGCGCCGAGACGGCGAAGGTGACGAATGCATAGTGGTCGTCTGCAACTTTACACCTGTTCCGCGCCAAGGCTACAGGGTCGGTCTGCCCGGGCCGGGACGCTATCAGCAGATCCTGAACAGCGATTGGCAGATTTACGGCGGCAGTGGCATCGATAACCCGTTCCCTCTGCAGGCGGAAGAGATTCCCTGGCAGAACGCCTCCTGGTCCACGCTGATGGAATTGCCGCCGCTGGGCGTGTTGTATTGGAAAAAGGGTGCGGGCCCGACGGGAACGGAGTAGATTGTGCAGAACAAGTGGAAGAAGCCAGCGGATTCGTCTGGCGGCGAGTCGCCTTCTATCGGAGGAATAGGCGGCCTGACCGCCCGGACAGTCTTTGGAACTACGGCAGCTCCTCCGGGTCATTCATTCGTTCTGGCCTGCGAGGGCGGGCTGCTTGGCCCGTGGCTGCAAGAGAATGCCCGGTTGGAAACGCCATTTCTTGACGGCAGCAACTGCATTTTGCTACCCGGCTTCATTGACGTTCACATTCACGGCAGCGGCGGCGCCGACGTGATGGACGCAACGCCGGAGAGTCTGGAGACGATCAGCCGGTTCCTAGTCCAGCACGGTGTCACCGGTTTCTACGCCACGACGGTCACCGCGTCGCATGCAGCTACGCTGGCGGCGGTCGAAAACGTGGCCCGGTTTGTTGGCTTGGCCCAGTCTGGGAACGTTGAAGAGCAGCAAACCGGCGCCCGTATCCTAGGCGTTCACCTGGAAGGGCCGTATATCAGCCCCGAGTTCCCCGGGGCACAGAACCCGGCCTTCATACGCCCGCCATCGGTCGAGGAGTTCGAAGAGTTTTTGGCTGCCGGTCCGGTGCGCATGATAACGCTTGCACCGGAAACGCCGGGAGCAGAAGCTCTGATGGAAGTAGCGCTTGCGGCGGGTGTGCGGGTCGTGCTGGGGCACACCGCGGCCACATTTGACCAGGCAAGCGCCGCCATTGACGCGGGTGTCTCACAGGCCACGCACACGTACAATGCCATGACCGGTCTGCACCACAGACTGCCTGGCACAGTAGGTGCGATTCTGAGCGACGACAGAATCTATGCCCAGTTGATCGCCGATGGGATCCACGTTCATCCGGCGGCGATGCGTATTCTGGGGCGCTGCAAAGGGCCGACCCGCACGCTCCTGATCAGCGACGCGATTCGGGCGGCGGGCATGCCACCGGGACGGTATGAAATGGGCCGCCTGCCGGTCATCGTCAAGGACGGCGCCTGCAGACTGGAGGACGGCACGCTTGCCGGGTCAGTTCTGACTCTGGATGTGGCGCTGCGAAACTTTATGGCAGCAGCCGGTTGGTCGCTGGTGCAGGCGTGGCCGCTGACCAGCCTGTCCCAGGCGCAGGCGATGGGAATCAACAGTGAGGTGGGCCGCATTCGAACCGGCGCCCGCGCCGACCTGACGCTGCTGGACGCGGAGGCGCAGGTGGTCGCCACGGTCGTTGGGGGGAAACTCGCCTACCTGCGGGACAGCTGGCGGCTAAAGGATGGACCGTGGTAGCCCTACGCGCCCACTTCGGTCACTACGACTCCCGCGGCGCCACCTGTCAGAAGCGCTTCTTGCACTGCCTCAAGGTGTTCTGGCTCCACCACAGCAATGAGATTGCCGCCGCGGCCGGCGCCGCTGAGCTTGGCGCCTGTCGCGCCTGCTTTTTCAGCGATCGCTATCAGCCGTTCAAGCGGTTCGGCGCTGACGTCCAGTTGACGCAGCAAGCGCTGATTTTCCTGCATCATCGGCCCCAGCGAATCCACTTCCCCAGCTCCGATGGACCGTCGCGCAGCCTCGGCTAACGCACCGATTCGATCAAAAATCGCCTCGTAACGTTTGGTATCTTCCTGCCAGGCCCGGCGCACGTCCGCCACCACTTTGCCTGTTGAACTGGCAATACCGGTGTCGGCGATGACCAGGTGAAAGGGGCGGGCGATGTCAAAGACCTGCGGCTGTTGACCCCGCACGAACCAGACCGGCTGCTCGTAGACGACGACGGTATTGTCGATCCCACTGGGGTTGGCATGATGGAGTTTCTCGGTGGCGTAGACGATTCGGTTTACGGTATCTGCAGCGAGCGAGCGCCGGGATGGCCCCGCGCAATGGGCGAGGACGGCGCGCGCCAGGGCGGCGCTTACTGCCGCGCCGCTGCCCATACCGCCGGCGATGGGTATATTGCTGAGGACGGAGACATTCCAGTCCGGTTCGGTCTCGATTTCTGTCTCTGCGATTGCTAAGCGCACAGCCACAGCAAGTGGATCGGTTGGCGAGTCGGACAGGCGGACACGGGCACCGATGTCCGACGCGAAGATCGTGCAGCCCGTTCGCGCCGGTGCGTCCATGACGGTGGCGGTGGCCTTAACCTTGGTCACCGGAACGGCAATGGCTGCCCTTCCATAGACGACAGCGTGCTCCCCAAATAGTATGACCTTGCCCGGAGCGGTTGCGGTGGTGGATTTCATACGCTTGCCCTCGCCGGACGAGCCCTCTGACCCGGCCGCGTTTCCCTTCGCTCGCCTTCCGAGTCAGTTGGCTGGAGAGTCGGTCGCCGGGGCAGCCTTCGACAGGCTTTGGCGGATTTTGTCAGGCAGATCGGTGATGATCGCGTTTACACCCAAGCGAGCCAGACGGCGGGCCTCTGCCCCGCTGTTGACGGTCCAGGCGTTCACGAGTTGGCCGCGGCTGAGCGCCTTTGCTACCAGCTGGGCGTCGATAGAGGCAAAGTGTGGGTGGAGCGCTTCCGCCGCGATGCGCGGGCTGAGCCAGGCGCGTGACAGATGCAGGAGAAGAAACTTAGGCGGGACGCGGCGGACCCTCTGGATAAAGTTTCCCGTCGCCCCGGTCCGGCGCGGAGGCTTGGTAAAATAGAGCAGCCCCAAGGCGATTGAGGGGTCCAATTGCCGCATTTTGCGGAGGGCGATCGGATTGAAGCTGGAGACGATGACCTGGTCATGCAGCTTGCGCTGTTGGATCGTGCGCGCCAGCGGCTCGGCTTCGCGGCCTCCGTTCCAATCCATATTTTTAATTTCTACGTTGACGACGCACCTATCTCCCACCAGATCGAATACCTGCTCCAAAGTGGGAATCGGAGTGCCTTCAAATGAGTCGTCGAAGCGGACCCCGGCATCGATTCCGGCGAGTTGCGCCAGTGTAAATGTACGCAAAAGGCCGGCCCCGGTGGTCGTACGGTCCAGGTTGAAGTCGTGCAGAACGGCCAGCGCGCCGTCTGCGGTCGCCTGAACGTCCAATTCGATGCCATCGGCCCCCAGCTCCAGTGCTTTCTCGAAAGCCGGCAGCGTGTTCTCCGGCGCGACGGCATTGGCGCCGCGATGGGCGAATATTTGTGGAAGAGTAGTCACGACCTTCCTTTGGCAGAAATGCATTGAAACGCGTTCATGGCTTCGCTGTTTACGCGTCCATGTGCGGCAATGCCGGGGCGACGTACCGATGCCGGGCGCCGCGCTAGCTGGTGGGCGGTCGCGGTTCCCGTGCGGTGAAAGAGTTTGCGGCCAGGTTTAGCCTTGCAAAATGAACATCCACTCTTCCAACCCTTCGTCATTGGGTTTGTGCTCGGCATGGCAGATGCGGAAGTTATGCCGTTCGACAATCGTAAGAATGTCGATTAGTGAACGGCGCTCGGCTTTGGCCGGGTGATATTCGAGTTCACCGATAGAAACTTTGACGTCCTCTTTGATGAGGCTGTCGCCCAGCACTTCGATACGCCAAGTCTTGCCCGTGGATGACTGACGGGCTTTGGTCTGTAGAATTATGGTGTGCATGTTTCCTCTTGCTGTACAATTGACCGATATGGTTTCGTTGGCCCCCGGGCCGCTTCAGTGGTTAACGGACAGGGAGTGGGCTAAGGGGCAACGCGAAGACATCTTAGTTTTCCGGGAAAGCCCGCCTTCAAAGCTACTATTGGCCGCAAGTCTACAGGACTATTGACGTTTCAGCGAATTCCCAGACGACGTTTAACCGCTGAAATCACCTGGTCGGCGTCCTGCGGGCGCCCTTCGACGGAGCCGAACGGGTCGCTGATGCCAGCCGCACTGCAACTGAGTACGCGTAGCGTGGACAGTATACAGTGCGGCAGCGCATCCAAATCGTAACCCCCTTCCAGCGAGCAGATCAACCGCCCGCCGCAGAGGGCGTCGGCAAGGGCCAGCAGTTCCTCCGCTATTGCCGCGTAGCCGCCAACGCTCAGGCGATGCCCGCTGAGCGGATCCATCCAGTGGCCGTCGAAGCCGGCGGACACAAAGACGGTGTCCGGCCCGAATTCCCTCGCCAGCGGCGCTACCAGTTGACGAACCGCCGCAAGGTAGCCGGCGTCGCCAACGCCCGCGGGAAAAGGAACGTTTACAGTTAAGCCTTCGCCGAGGTCGCGCCCGACCTCGTCAATGCCTCCGCTGAAGGGGTAGTGCGGGTACTGGTGAATGCTGATGAAGAGAACGGTGGGATCGTCGTAAAACATCTCCGCGGTGCCGTTACCGTGATGGACGTCGAAGTCGACGATCAGGACACGCTCGGCGCCGTGCTCTTGCTGCGCGTGACGGGCCGCGACTGCCACATTGCCAAACAGGCAGAAGCCTTTAGGACTATGGGGCCGGGCATGGTGGCCTGGCGGACGCACCATGGCAAAGCCATTCGATGCCGCGCCGTTCATTACGGCGTCGGTTACATTGAGCAGGCCGCCCACGGCCCGCAGGCCTGCCTCCCAACTGCCACTCAGGACGTAGGTGTCCTGGTCGAGCCACTTTGCTGCCGCGCCCCAGCTATGGGGGGTGTTTTCCTCGCTGGGGGCAGATTCACCTAGGCCCTGGCAGATCGCCTGCACCTGCTCGACATAGTTCGCGCTGTGGACGGCCAGCACCGGGTCGAGAGGGGCTGCTGAATTTGGCAGTCGGGCAATTGTATCGAGGATGCCATCAGCTTCCAACAGTGCCCATGCGCTCTCCGTGCGTTGATGGCATTCCGGGTGGCCGGGGAAGCTATGGTAGCGCTCGAACGGGTCGTAGACGAAAGCTGTAGTCATGCGGTTTCTCTGTGACGAGATGGGTAAGAGTCGCCCCCGAAGCAGGTTGATACAAACATTCATTAAACTGAGGGCGCCTTGTCCCAGCGTATTACGGCGCCGGTGAGTGGACGTTCTCCTCTAAAGAAGCTCAGGAGATATGAGGCGGGCGAAGTTAACCCTCTTGGACGGCTCTCCGTTTCCTTTTCACTTGACTTGAGCGCTTTGGTCCGGGCAGGGCGAAAACTCGTTGGCGCTTGAAAGATTGCCGGGGAAAGAGTGGTGATGGCAAACCCAACACGTCTCTCTTGCGGATTCTCCTCACTAAACTCAATGAAGCTTACCCGATTGAATGGGCGTCTTTATCGAAAGTGGGGATGAACAGTTCGGTCCCCAGGCGGAAGCGAAGGTCAAAACTGTGTTCATCGGATCCGTAGGCCTGGACCTGGTTTTGAACTGCGACCGGGCCGTCGAACGTCACCGGGCGGGTCGAGTGCAGGGTTTCGCCATCCCAGAGCAGGCTGATCTCGTCACCGTTTTCCTGTGCGGCGTAAGGGAGACGGAGGAGCGCCCACCAGTTCCATTGGGGAGGCCACCTCTTTTGGACGGTCAGAACGCCGTTGTGAGGGGTGATCCCCAACAGATCCCAGATCGTCTTTGCTGCGGAAGGAAGCAGGCCCACCGGTGATGAATTGTCGCTGCGTGCCATCAGCGCTGCCGCATCCGCCCATCGGGCGGCGTCCTCAGACTGCCTCAACATCTCTGCAAGGGCGGACGCCGCGGTCAGCGCTCGACGAGCGGCATCGCGCGCGTCGGCGGTTGAGCAGTCGGTAGGGGCTTGAGACGTAAGAGCCTGGGAATATGAGGCTAGTTCATTTGCAGCGGTTGTCACTGTTGTCTGGTGCGTGGACAGCCATTCCGGATCGGGAAGCCGCTGCTGGTGCGCTTGCAGGGTCTCCAAGTAGGCAGCAGCCGCGAAGGGAATATCGGCATCGGCCACGTCAATCGGCCCGCGCGGCAGAGTGGGTAGCTGACTGGGAAGTGCGCCGCCGGTGCGCTCGGCGACCCTGCGCAGTGTGTCCAGCATGGCGCGGCTCCGTTCCGGGGCGAACGTGTCGAACAGATCGACCAGACCTGGTACGGAGTGGATCGACCGGTCTGCAGGAGCATAACCGGAGCGGAAACGAGCAAGGCTTTGCACAGCGCCAATTTTTGCTTCTTGCACTTTACGGTTGGCCATCGCATCCGGTGACCAGAGACGTCCCCGGTGCGTGATGTCGCGCCAGCTGTTCAGGCTGCGGTTGAAGGCCCGTGAAATGTCCCGCTGAACGAGGAAGCCGTTCCAGGCCACTTGCTCGCCCACGTCGCTCAACGACAGGATCAGCGGCAGGTCTACCTGTCCGGCCACGAGCACATGATAGAGCAACTGTGCCTGCGAGTCGGTTGGGAAGCTGACCCGGTCCGGCCGTCCCTCGGCGGCTCCGAAGACGCGCGTGCTCTCGGCATTGCTCTGATCGTGTGCGCCTTTGGCTTCACCGGGATCCTTTTGTGCGACCAGAAGCCCGTCCACCATGCGCTGCTCCAGGGGTTCGCCCCAGTCGATTTCTACCCTAATCTGGATAAGACGATCACCTTCGGCCTGGGCCTCCATCATCCACAGCAGCGACCGATCGTAGTAGCTGTCGAGCGGAGCGAAGATGCGTTTACTGACGATAACCCCTTCCACGCCGTAGATTGTCTCCTGATAGCCGGGATAGAGCTGAACGGCCAGGGGCAGGACATCATCCAGTTGTTCGCTGCTGATTCCGCTGCTGGTATAGATGGGCGCGTCGAAGAGGATGCGGATGGAACGTGCATAGGCACGACCGTGCCAGTACCAGCGCAGATCGTGGAGGTCGCTGTCCCTGTCGGCATTAAAATATAGTTCGCCGTTGTTGTGTGGAAATCGAACTTCGTCGTTTATATCGTCGTACTCTTCTAGTTGGGGCTGGTCGAGTGCTGGATCGGTCATCGCGTCATTCTTTTCTATAGGTTGTCTTTCGGGAAAACAGGCGCTTTCTTCTGCTGTGTGGCTTGCTCACTCTTTCGGCAGGCCGTGCTTGTCATCCAGCAGTCGTCTAATCTTCCACGCGGACGCCGGCCATCAGAAGCCCGATCTTTTCGCGGGTGGCGTCGCGACGCGCGAGAACGGCGCTGATCTGACCGTGAAACATGACAGCAATGCGATCCGAAAGGGCCATGATCTCATCCAATTCATAGCTGACCAGCAGCACGGCGACGCCCTCGTCCCGTTTGGCGACGATCTGGCTGTGGATAAACTCGATTGAGCCGACATCGATTCCACGGGTCGGCTGCGCCGCAACCAGTAGGCGAATAGGGCGGCCAAATTCGCGGGCGACGACCATTTTCTGCTGGTTACCGCCGGAAAGGCTGGCGCCGGATGTTGTGACGGAAGGGGTGCGCACGTCGAAGCGCGCCACCAATTCTTCGGCATGCTGTGCAATCGCCTGTTCGTTCATCGTCAATCCGGAGGAAAAGGGTGGTTTATGGTATGAATTAAGAACAAGGTTGTCCGCTATCGAGTAGGCGCCCACCATGCCATACATTTGGCGGTCTTCGGGTACGTGGCAGATAGCCCCCTCCTCGGTGATGCGGCGGGGCGGGGCATTCGTCATATTGCGGCCGTTTATAAGGACGGAGCCACCGGTAGCCGGGCGCAGACCGGTGATCACTTCTACAAGCTCGGTCTGGCCGTTGCCCTGCACACCGGCAACGCCGACGATTTCGCCGGCGCGCACGTCCAGCGAGACCCCGCGCAGGGCTGGTTCACCCAAGTCTGTGAGCACTTCGATATCGCGCACTTGCAGCAGTACATCGCCGGCGCTGGCGGGCCCCTTTTCCACCTCGAGCGTCACTTTACGCCCCACCATGAGCGCGGCGAGATTTTCTTGCGACACTGTCGCTGGATCGGCCTCGCCCACCATTTCTCCGCGGCGCAGGACAGCGATGCGGTCAGCGATGCGGAGGACTTCCTTGAGTTTGTGGGTGATGAATATGATCGATTTGCCCTGACTGCGCAGCAGCTCCATGACTGCGAACAGGCCTTCAATCTCCTGTGGGGTCAGGACCGACGTAGGCTCATCCAGAATCAGAATATCAGCGTTTCTGTAGAGCGCTTTGAGTATTTCGACCCGCTGCTGTACTCCGACAGGCAGGTCTTCGATGATCGCGTTCGGGTCGACGGACATGTTGTAGCGTTCGGCCAATTCCTGGATTTGGGCGGCGACGCGCTCACGATTCAGGAGGCCGCGTTCTACGCTTTCGCTGCCCAGCATGATATTGTCGACAACGCTCATAACCGGCACAAGCTGGAAATGCTGATGGACCATGCCGATACCCAGATCGATGGCATCGCGAGGAGAATGCATTTCCGCGGCGCGGCCATCGACAAGTATCTGGCCCTCGGTGGGCTGATACAGCCCGTAGATGATATTCATGAGGGTCGATTTGCCGGCGCCGTTTTCCCCCAGGAGAGCGAGGATCTCGCCCTTGTACAGGGCAAGGTCTATCTCTTTATTGGCGACGACACCGGGGAAGAGCTTCGTAATCCCTTGCACTTCAAGTTTCGGGGGTCCGGCTTGCTGCTGGCGGTCCGGGGCGGATTGGGACTGGTTCATGCGCTGCCCTCCGTCTCATAGACTTTGCCCTCTGCAGCAGGAGGCCGCACACGGCCCACGAGGCCGGAGACAGCGACAATGGTAACAACGTAGGGTAGCATCGAAATGAACTGACGGGGTACTTGCGTAACGCCGGCAAGCAGCAGCTCGTTCTGCAAGGCCTGGGTATAACCAAAGAGGGTAGCCGCGCCGAGGGCGCCGAAGGGGGTCCAGTTTCCGAAGATCATCGCTGCCAGGGAAATGAATCCGCGCCCTGCGGTCATGCCCTCCTGAAACTGGCCGACTGCCTCCAGAACGAGGAATGCTCCGGCCAGACCGGCCAACATGCCTCCCAGCGACGTATTGACGTAGCGATAGAGATTGACATTAATGCCTACAGTGTCGGCCGCGCGGGGGTGTTCTCCTACGGCGCGCGTCCGCAGCCCCCAGCGCGTGTAAAACAGGCCGACATGCACGACAACTACCATGATCAGCGCAAGGTAAGTGATTGGAGGATTGTCAAAGAGGACCGGTCCGATAACTGGAATTTGGGCTAATCCGGGCAAAGGAATCGAGGCGAACTTGCCTTCGGCGATGGCGTCGCGATTGTACAGATAGGAGGTTGCTCCCAACGCGAAAATTATAATCACAGTGCCAGAGATTATTTGATCCATGCGAAATCGGATCGAAAAAAGCGCGTGGATCGCTCCCATAAGGCCACCGATAGCCATGGCCACGGCGACACTGAAAATGAGGCTGGCGAGCAGGGGCCAGTGGTTGGTACTGGTTTTGGCGACGAAACCGCCGAAGGCGCCGGCAAGCATCATGCCTTCGATGCCGATGTTGATGATGCCGGACCTTTCACAAAGGATTCCGCTTAGCGCGCCGAGCACCAGAGGCACTGTCGCCCGCAACGTGAAGTTGAGCGCGCTGATTCCGAAAAGCACACGGAGCCAGGTCTGCTCTTTCAGGGGCGTTAAATTCACTAGAATCGACATGACGACCAGCGCCAGCGCGACTATCAGGGCGCTGCCGTAGCGTCTGCGTATGCGCTGGAATGCCGAAACAGGTGAGGTATTTTTCACGAGCCGCCCCAGCTTGTGCTGACGGCAGAGGCCGCTTCTTCTTGCGTCTGCTGGCGTAGACGGAAAATCATGCGGATGATTAGAGGCGCGGCCACGAAGGCAAGCACGAGCGCCTGAATGATCTGAATGATGTCGGCGGGGACCCCGGATTCGAACTGCATTTTGGAGGCGCCGCCATCGAGCGCGCCGAACATAAACGCGGCCAGGAGAACGCCAAAGGGGTGGGTCTGCCCCAGCAGCGCCACGGTAATGCCGTCAAAACCGACCGCCCCGCCGAATTCGGGGGCGAATTTGTGGTTCAGTCCCAGAGTTTCGATGGCCCCGGCCAGGCCCGCCAGTCCACCGGCGAGCGCCATCGTCAGGATGATGGTGAAATTGACGCGAATACCGGCGTATTTCGCCGCCCGCATGTTGTGGCCGACGGTACGCATTTCAAAGCCGAGGGGTGTCTTGAAAATCAGCCACCAGATGAGGACAGCGGCGGCCAGGGCGAGGAACATACCGTAATGGACGCGGTGAGGGGGACCGACCAGCCAGGGAATCTGTGCGGAGGCCAGCACGTCCGGCGTTTCGGAAATGGCGCCGGCGGTGCGATCCCAGAGGGGGCCAGGGGTCTGGCCCTGGGTGCCGCCGGCGTAGACGGTCCAGCCGGCGAAGAGCGAGGCGACATAGTTGAGCATAATGGTGACAATAACTTCATGGGCGCCGGTATAGACCTTGAGAAAGCCAGGAATGGCGCCCCAGAACATGCCACCGGCGATGCCGGCGATGAGGGCCAAAGGCAGATGGATGAAGATCGGCAAACCTTCGAAGTTTATGCCCACAGCGACGGCGGAAATCGAGCCAAAGACGAATTGACCAGACGCGCCGATGTTGAACAAGCTGACCTTAAAGGCAAGGGCAACAGAGAGTCCCGTCAGGATCAAGGGAACGGTTTTGCGAATCGTCCTGGCCCAACCCTTGCCATCGCCGAATGCTCCCTGGAACAGTCCACTATAGGCAGCCAGGGGATCATCGCCCGACAGCAGCATGACGACTGCGCCGGCAAGTAGCGCAGCCAGCAGGGCAAGCGCCGGGATGAGAAGGGCGCGCAAAATCCGATTTGAACCGGCTATCGATAGGGCGGTCGCCACTGCGGGCCTCCGTCTGAAGGCGTATTTTCCGGCTTGGCAGATTTAAAGGGTTCAGCGATCTGCCGGAGGCGGCGGTAAGGAGCATCGCGGGGACGCGTCGAGGGCCAGCGTCTGGAACCTCTACAGATGAAGCGGGAGGCCCCGCTGCTGTTGCCTCCCGCTTTGGTGAGGATTTCGCCGACCGCATCCCGAACGCAGCCGGCGAAATCCCAATTCACTGACTCACTTGCCAGTTGTATCAGTTGCCATATCCGGTGTCGATCGAACCATCGATCAGGCCGGCTTTGGTCGCTTCAAGCAGATCCTTCAACTCCTGGGGGATCATGTCGTCAAAATCGTGGAACGGGGCCAAGTCGGCTTTGCCGAAATAGTTCCCGCCTGGGAATGTGCCATCGTTGGCCATGTTTACCAGCTCGACTACTCCGGGGGTGATCAGCTTCATGGCACTGGACACGAGGCACGGGTGGGCTGCGGGCACAGTGTTCCACTGGTCGGTGTCGACGCCGATGCAAAAGACGGATTCGCCTGCGCCTTCAGCAGTAGCGATTTCCTGTAGGGCGCCGTTTCCGGTGATACCACCAGCGCCAAAGATAACATCTGCGCCCTGGTCCAAAGCCTGCTTAGCGGTCGCGGCACCCCATTCGGGGTCGACAAACGCTTGGGATATTTCGCCGGGATGGTAGGTGGAGATCACGTTTATGTCTGCGTTCACGGACTTGGCGCCGGCGACGTAACCTTCGTTGAAGGCTACGACAGGGGGCACGAGGTCCGTACCCAGTACTGCGGCGATGGTACCGGACTGTGACAGGCTGCCTGCCAGGACACCAGCCAGATAACCGGAGTGATCCTCGTTGAAGATCAGGCCGGCCAGGTTGGGGATTGTCTCGCCCTGGAACTGGTCAACGCCAATGAAGTATACGTCGGGGTTCTCCTTGGCGGCGACGGTGGTAGCGTCCCCCAGTGCGAAACCGACACTGAGGATGACATTGTAGCCGGCGTCAATAAACTGTTGGATGTTGTCGGCGTAGTCTTTGGCATCCTGCGTCTCGATGTACTTGATGTCATCTTCGGCCAAGCCCAGCCCTTCGGCAGCGGCGACAACACCTTCCCAGGCGGACTGGTTGAAGCTGCGGTCGTTGACGCGGCCGACGTCGGTGACCAAGCCAACCTTGAACTGTCCGGCAGCGCTGCCAGCGGTATCGGCGGCGCCTGAATCCGTGTCAACTGCGGGCGCCGCCACAGGCGCGGGGCAGGCTGCGAGGAGCAGAGCAAGCGCGGTGAGGATAACAAAAAGGGTCGTCAAGCGGGATATTTTCATCCGGATTCTCCTTTGCTGATGTGAGAATTTGCTCACCAAACTGCTTGGGTCGACGGATTCGGTGAGATTTGGCAAGGCTGTTCGACCCGATAATCTTTCAAGTAGAACGTGCTCGGGTTCCGGGATAGGCAGGCCAGACTGTTTTTTCGGCGGCGCGTCTCCATGCGACTCTGCAACATTATATGCGGATTCCAGTGTGTTAGCAAGGCACAGGAATCGGCCACCCAGGGCAAACGCATCTTAATTCGGACGCCAAAATAGCCGACGAAGGGCGCCCCTTGTGGGCGCCCCTGCCAATTGTCTTTTTTTCGGCCAAGAAACCGGCCTCCAGTCGCCAATGATGTATGGAATTTGCGATAGCGCACTACGATCTGCACGGTTCCAGGCGCAATGCCTAGAGAAGGGCACCCACAAGGGGTGCCCCTACCAATTGTCTTCTCCAGGCGTTATGCCCTGAGAAGGGCGCCCACAAGGGGCGCCCCTACCCGATTCAGGCAGCCTCACGTGGGTTTGTCCCAATTTGATGAAATTGCCCTGATCGGCCACTGGGGAGAAATTTTCCAGATAAGAAGTGCGTGCGGCTGAGCCAGGGGCACATTCCAAGTACTATTTTGGTTATCCTGTTGCCGCCGTCCGCAGCGACTTCCGCGGGCGCGGATCCTACAATCGCAAAGGTGTAGTCTATAGCAGAAAATGCACAGGTTCCGTCATAGTTGCGGTACAGTGGTGCTCCAGGAAACTGCCAGGGGCTGTGTTATACTGAAAGACCGACCCGATGCTATTTACTGACAGGGAGGCTCAACTGAACACCAACCAACTGGCGCGGAAGATCGTCGAAATCATCGAGGAAAAGCAGGCTGCGGACATCGTCCTATTGGATGTAAGTGAACAGACCAGCATAGCTACATATTTTGTGCTGGGCAGTGTGGGCAACGAACGACAGGCCAATGCGATTCGAGATGAATTGTGGGAGCAACTCCAGATTGAAGAGAAGATGCGACCGCTGAATGTCCATGACCTGCGGCAAGAGGGAGGGGGGTGGCTTCTGGCCGATTACGGCGATGTCATCTTGCATCTTTTTACCGAAGAAACCCGCCTTCACTACGACTTGGAAGGGCTATGGAATGACGCCCATGTCGTACTGAAAATACTGTGACCGGCGCAGACACCAACCGGGCACGGTAGGCGGTGCCCCGGCGTCAAAAGGCGGACGTCATCATCCTGCGACGTTTGACATGTACAGGGCAACGGCTGGCTCGGTGTCCATGTGTTCGGTGGCGTCGAACAGGTCGGTCGTTTCGCCGGCGCCGTCATCGACATCAGGGTTTTCTTTTGCCTTGTAGGCTTGACTCTGCGAAATCCCGGCGGCCCGCATTGCATTGACAATCCGGGGCGGCGTCGAAGAAATATCTGACCCCAAGAGGCTGCCGAAGAAGTTGTCGATCTCAAACATGGCCTCGAAGGGACCTGCCGAGAGATGGACGCCGTTGTTTGCAATGGTCACTTCGTCGAAACCGTAGCGGGCCGGCTTGGCGTGTAGTTCGCCGCGAATTGAGTTGGCTACGGCCCTTTCAGGGAAAGTATCTCCGATCATCTGGTCGCGCAGAATTGCCCAGCCCGTTTCCGAATGCAGGAGCATGAGAGCGATTCGGTGGGAGGGCTCTGTGAAATGTGCTAATTGGGCGGGGTGGAAGCCGTTGACGAGAATGAATTTTTCGTCGTCTTTCTTGTATGCCTGGACGTAGAAACCAGAACGAATTTTTTCGGCTTTTTTGGTAAACCAAAGAGTGTCCAGGCTCCCCGGCGTAAAGGAGGGATGGGCAGCCAAGAACTCATGTCCGCCGAAAAGGGGATAGTCGGTCGGCGTGACGGCGAGGGCGTCATAGAGGCTGCGGCGGTCAACCGCGTTCAGGCCGGTCGATGCGGTCTTAGACAGGACATTTATCGCACCATAGTGCTGGTCCATGCTTTTCTTGCTTTCGAGCATCTGGCCGCCGACCAGGACAATGCCTGCTACCATGGCGCCAAACTCTGACAGCATTGCCCAGATCAAGTCGATAGAATTGCCGAGGCAGGCCTGATCTTTGACGGCCAAAATCTCCGGTTTGATGAACATGAGCAGTTCGTTCTGCCGCTCAGTTTGGCCGATGGCAGGCGGTTGAAGAACTGCGATATCCTCATCGCGCTGCAAAGAGTGTAGCAGCTGCTGTTTCAACTGTTGCTGATTCTGCACAAAATGCTCCTTCTTTGTACCAAGATGTTTCAGGAGAAAGACGACCAGGATATTGCCGCGTCCGTTTCAGGACCGTTCAGCAGACGCAGTCCCAGCCGCCCCGTCTTTGCAGCAGCGTACCGCAGAGCTTCCGTTTTGACAAGAAAATCGTAGGATGAGGGTATTGTTGGAATTTGGGCAGATTTCGGCACGCCCGGAGGGCCGCTACAAGGATTTCCTTGCTGCGCTTAAGAGGGCCGCGTCTTCCGGGGAGACGGAGATGTCGGTAGGGATGGCGAAGGCGTTCTTGTCGGCGAATCGTGTGATGGCGTACTCTCCGTCGGGGTCCAGGGCCACAAGCGGCGCCCTGGCCAGCGCCTTGTCGTCTTCATCGCCGATCCGGGCTGAAACGACCCAACCCAGTAGCAGGTTGGGGTTTAGCGATACCAGATAACGCGCCAAGTGCAGCGCCTCCTCTGTTTGACCGCAGTGCCAAGTGGCTTCGAGAAGATTGCTGCGAAAGTCGAGCCGGCCCGGTTCCTCTTCGGTCAACTCGGCGTAGATGCGAATGGCCCTTTGCCAGCGCCCACCCATCCGGTACAGAGTCGCCAGAGCAGGCCGCGTTAGCATCAGAGGGCGTTTTTGCCTCAGGAGGGTGCGGGACAGCCCTTGGCGGATGGGGCGGTTATAGGGCGCGTTTTCGAGCGCTAGTGTCCAATAGCGTTGTGCTAGGGCCAATTCGCCGTCGGCCTCAGCACATCTGGCCAGCACGGCCCAGGCCAGTTCGCTGCCGGGATCGGCACTCAGCAAGCGTAGCGCCAAGTCTCGGCCTTCCTGCCACCGGCTCAGCATCCAGACGACCTGGAGGAGGCGAAAGTAGGTTGGCAGGTGTCGGGGCAGGCTTTTGAGGACAACGCGAATCAACGGAAGGGCGTCTTCGGCGCGGTTGGCAGCCAGGCGGCCGTCGATGACGTCGTTCCAGTGGGAGAGTTGCGTGCGAATGGCTGGTGGTTGACCGAAACGGGGGGGAGTCATTCGAGCTGAAGTGTCCCGTCTTTCTGCAGCAGTTCAATCATGACGCCATGCGCGGCCTGCGGATGGATGAAAGCTACGAGACCGTGGACACCGCGGCGGGGCGTTTCGTCGATCAGGCGGACACCGCGGGCGCGCAGATCTTCCAGGGTCTGCGCTATGTCGGTCACGGCGAAGCAGACGTGGTGCGCGCCTTCTCCTCGCCGCGCCAGGAAGCGGGCGGTTCCGCTCTGTTCGTCGGTGGGTGACAGGAGTTCAATCGTGCTGTGGCCGGCATCAAGAAAGGCGAGCTCGACGCCGTGAGCGGGCGCGTCGAGCCGTTCCAGGAGGCGGAAGCCGAGGATGTCGCAGTAGGTTGCGAGGGCATCGTCGAGGTTTTGGACGACGATGCCGACGTGGTCGATTTGGGCGTCGGTTAGTTGCATGGGGTCTTGAACGTTCATTTTTTCGCCCTATCCGGGCCCTGCTTCCAAGCGAGCTAACCAGCTTCGAAAGTACGGGCACTCTCTGCGGATGGCTTCGAGACCGATTTCCAGTGCAGCCAGTGTCCCAAACAGCGGCTTGTTATAGCGGGGAACCAGATTTTCGACGCGTTTGGAAGGAGCAGTCTGGGGCGAGTCGTCAATTTCTTCAGGGCTTCCGAAAGAGTCTCGAACGGCCTGAAATTGGCCGGCCAAGGAAGGAATGTCGAACCCACGACTAAACGCAACGCAGTCGCTAGAGAGCATTGCTTCAAACTCGTGCATCATCACGTATGGAACAAACCTATTGGGATTGAAGCTGCCTTCCATGTGCTGGCAAACATCTGCCAATAAGGCGTCCTCAATATTATTTGCTTTGTCAGAATATACAGTAGCTGTTGCTGCTTTGCGTCCAGGCCATGCGCTTGCACCGCCCTGCGGGAGTCCATAGTAGTCAACCATCGTGCTGACCAGGCAACCGGCGTCTTGCTTCAGGTGATGGAGGATGCCTTCTCTCACTGCCGGCCAGGGTTTGATTCCACCACGTCGGTCACGCTGACGGGCGTTACCAACAATGCGGGCAGTGATCATGGTGCAGCCTTTGGAGCTGAGGTATGGAGCGAGTAGCTCTTTTACGAAACTCTCTTCTGTTTGGCCCTCAACATGGATGAGCAACCTGGTCACGTTAGCGTTCTCTAGCTACTCATGCGACGGGCGCCCACCGATTTCATTCTTTTCCCACAGTTGGCCGAGGCTGTAGTCATTCAACCAGTTTTTCAGGCTGTCCGCATCGAGGCGACTGAACTGCGTTTGCCCGTCCACACGGTCAGCCACGAGCACATCTTCAGGTTGGAAGTGATCGAGAAGAAGTGACGATTGCGTTGCAAGAATGATTTGCGTATTGACGGACGCCTGTTTTACGAGTGATGCAAAAAGCGTGATGGCATAGGGGTGCAGCCCCAACTCCGGCTCGTCTATGATTACGGTAGGAGGTCGGAGAGGCTCCGGCTGGAGCAGCAGTGTGGCCAAGGCGATAAACCGCAATGTGCCATCGGAGAACGAGGCACCGTCAAAATAAGCGTCTGTTCCTTTATGTCTCCACTCCATGCGGATCGTTTCTTCATTCAGTGCCAGTGGTTGAAGGAGAAAGTCATCGAAAAAGGGGGCGACGAGTTTTACAGTGCGACGGATCAAGTCATATTCATTTTCGTGCTTCAGTCTTAATAAGAACAGAAAAGCGGCCAGATTGGAAGCGTCCGGGCGGAGATAGCGGTTGTCATTGACATTAGTGGTTTTCCTCATGGGAGAGGTGGAGCCTGCGTCGTAGAAGTGATGAACCCGCCAGCCATCAAGAGCGTTTTGGGCATGCCTTATGAGCTCGTCTTCGTTCGGGTCACCGAAAAAGGTTTCGCTTTTGCCAAGAGTACCTCTCCCGTTCGAACTCTCGAAAATACTAATGCGTCCATCACTTACCCTCTCTTCGAGACGATAGAGAGAGTCGGTCTCTGTCGCAGCCATCTGAATACGATACTGGAAATCTCTGTTTTGAAACGAGACATTAACTGACAAGTGCTTGGTTGTCCTAGACCCGAAATGAAGAATCCTGTCCGCGCCACCAGAGCGCAAAACAAACTCCTGAATTCGCCCGGACCGGATGGCATTCAGGAAGGAGAAAACGCCAATGAAGTTCGACTTTCCTGACCCATTCGGGCCGATGAAGACGTTTATCGGGCCGAGTTTCAGGTCCTGAATAGAAGCAATGCTCTTGAAACCCTTCACAGTGATGCTGTCGAGCACAATTCACTCCTCATCCTCGTATAGGCGCCAGCCGGGTAATTCCACTTCAGCCCCGGAGATGGCTCTGAGGGACAGCTTCAGGAACTTTCCCTCGGCGCGCACCGCGACTGTGCCGTCGGGGAGACAGATTTCGCCGCTGCCGGTGAACATGCGCCGGTTGTGAGAGAGTACGCGTCCGCGGGCGCTGATTTCGACTTCGAGCGGCACCGGCTGCAGAAACCTCGTATTCAGCTCCGCGGTGTTGCCCCATCTCTCCACGTCCACACCTGACCGTAGTTGATTGCACGGGCGATCGTCTCGTCAAGGACGCCGGTGAGGACACCACCGTGCATGCGCCCCGGGTAGCCCAGATGGCACGGTTGACCAGAGAAGCGGGCCAGGATTTCGGCGACGCCGTCGGCGGCGATAGTTTCATAGAATCGCACCTTTACGCCGGCCACGTTTTCCAGGCCGCAGACAAAGCAGAAAGAGCTATTGGGTTGCTTCTGCATTACACCCAGCTTGCAGGTTGATACTCGCCGAAAACCGCCCTGAGAGCGTCGCAAATTTCGCCGACTGTGGCATCGTTCTCGACCGCCTCCACAAAGAGCGGCATCAGCGGCTCGTCGGCAGCGCGCGCGGCCTGCTCTATGCGCTGCAGGATGGCGGTAACCTCAGACTGATCACGGCTGGCGCGCAGAGAGGCCAGCGCGGCGATCTGCTCATTCTGCACGGCCTCGTCGACGTGCAGGGTTTCTTCGGGGAGCACAGCCCCGCCCTGGTAGCGATTGACGCCGACAACGGTCTGTGCGCCGCTCTCGACAGCGCGCAAGGCTGCGTAAGCGGATTCTTGTATCTCGCGTTGAATGAATCCGTCTGCAACCGCCTGCATTGCCCCGCCCATTTCGTCGATGCGCTCGAGGTAGTCGCAAACCTGGCGTTCGATTTCGTCGGTCAGCCATTCAATATAGTAACTGCCGCCAAGCGGATCTACGACATCGCCCACCCCGCTTTCGCCGGCCAGAATCTGTTGTGTGCGCAAGGCGATTTCGACCGCCTTTTCGGTTGGCAACGAAAGGGCCTCGTCCTTTGAATTTGTGTGCAGGCTCTGGGTGCCGCCGAGTATCGCTGCCAGGGCCTGAACCGTTACGCGGACAATGTTGTTGTCCGGCTGTTGCGTGGTCAAGGTGCTGCCGCCGGTCTGGGTGTGAAAGCGAAGCCGCCAGCTCATTGGGTCGGTCGCGTTGAAACGCTGCCGCATCAGCTTTGCCCACAGTCGACGGGCCGCGCGGAACTTGGCCACCTCTTCCAGAAAGTCATTGTGGGCGTTGAAGAAGAAGCTGATTTGGGAGGCAAACCGGTCCACGTCAAGACCGACCTTGATCGCCTGATGCACGTATTCGAGGGCGTTGGCCAGTGTGAAAGCAACCTCCTGGACGGCGCTGCTGCCGGCTTCGCGAATGTGATAGCCACTGACCGATATGGTATTCCATCTGGGCACGTGGGCGGCACAGTAGCTGAATAGATCGGTCATGAGGCGCATCGAGGGCAGCGGCGGGAAGATGTAGGTGCCGCGGGCGATGTACTCCTTCAAAATATCGTTCTGTACCGTGCCACGCAGTTTCTCCAGGGGTACCCCCTGCTCTTTGGCGACTGCAACTACCATTGCCAGAAGGATAGCGGCCGGCGCGTTAATCGTCATGCTGACGCTGACTTTGTCCAGCGGGATGCCCTGGAGGAGGGTGCGCATGTCCTGCAAACTGCTGATGGAGACGCCGACTTTTCCCACTTCACCCAGAGCAAGATCGTGGTCGGCGTCGTAGCCGATTTGAGTGGGGAGGTCGAAGGCAACGGAAAGACCGGTCTGCCCCTGCTCGATCAGGTAGTGGTAGCGCCGGTTGCTCTCTGTTGCCGAGCCGAAGCCGGCGTACTGGCGCATGGTCCAGAGGCGGCCACGATACATATTTGGCTGCACACCGCGGGTGAAAGGGAATTCACCGGGGAAGCCGAGTTTCTGCATGTAGTCGGCGGCGCTTTTCTCGGTCGTTGCCTCCTCGGAGGGTGAGTAGAGAGGCTGGATGACGATGGAGGGGCTGCTGGTCGTGAAGCGCTCTTTGCGTTCGGGGAACCGCCTCACCACCGGGGCCAGGGTGTTTTCCTGCCAGGTCTGTTTCAGAGTGGTCAGCTTGTTGGGGATGGGGGAGGTCTGCAAGCCGTTGGCTTGCTGCTTGCCTCTAGAATCAGCCATCTCGATACACCTTTTTGGCGTGCAGCGCTGGCGGTGCGGTTTACATATCCAGCCGCCCTGCCAGGGCGTTGCTCAGGGTCATTTCATCGGCATATTCGAGATCGCCGCCGGTGGGCAGGCCCCGTGCAAGACGGGTCACGCGCACGCCCAAGGGCTTGATGAGTCTGGCAATGTACATGGCGGTGGCTTCTCCTTCAAGATTTGGGTTGGTCGCCACCAGCAGTTCTTGCGTCTCACCGTCTTCAGTTGGATCGCCGGCATGGTCGCGCCGCAGCCGATCGAGCAGTTCCCGAAGCTTCAGATCGTCGGGGCCAACTCCCTCTACCGGCGAGATCGCCCCATGCAGGACATGATACAACCCGTGGTAGGTACCGGTGCGCTCGATGGCCTGGACGTCGAGCGGCTCTTCGACCACACAGATGATCGACCGGTCGCGCTGTTCACTGTCGCAGATTGCGCAGGGGTCTCTGTCGGCGATGTTGTGACAGACGCCGCAGAAGAGCGTATTGGCTTTTAACTCTTGCAGCGCGGCCGCCAACGAGAGCGAGATTTCCCCATCGCTACGCAGGAGGAAATAGGCCAGGCGTGAGGCAGACTTTGGCCCGATGCCCGGCAGGCGGCTGAAGGCGTCGATCAGATTTGAGACAGGCTGTGCAAGCGGCTGCATCGCGATCCTAGAAGCCCATGCCAGGGATATTGAGCCCATCGGCAAATCCGCCCATGCGCTCTTCGGTCAGAGATTTTACTTTTTCTGAGGCGTCGCCTATTGCGGCCATGAGCAGGTCTTCCAGCATCTCCACGTCTTCTGGATCGACCACCTCCGGATTGACACGCAACGCCTGCACTGCTTGATGGCCGTCCATATCAACTTCAACCATACCGCCGCCGGCACTGCCTGTCACTATCTCGTCGGCCAACTCTTCTTGCGCCTTCTCCATATCGCCCTGCATCTTGCGCACGCGGGCGGCCAGATCGCCGCCGCCTTGCGATCCGCCAGCGGGTAAACCTGCGGCACCGCCGCCAAATGGATTTGTGCCGCTCCTGGTTCTACGATTCTTATTCTTTTTCGCCATGGATTTCACTCCCAATGCTAGATTTATGAATGTGCCATCAGGACCGCCTGCTACCGGCGGCCGTCGCTTACCTCTGCGCCCAATTCGGATACGGCGTACTCTAGCAGGGGATCCGCTCCGCCTGGCTGCTTCTCCTCCACCGCCCGCCCTGCAGCAGTGGGGATCGTAGCATTGTCGCCGCCCTGGCAGATGAGGGTTATTTGCTGGCCCAGTATTTCGGCCAGGATGCCAGAGATAGTATCTTTCGTTTTGGCCTCGGAAATCACCCCCTGGGTGAATACATTATTGCCAAAGGCCATTGCCACGGAATCTCCGCCGATTGCAAGATCCCGTATAGAGCGCAATGAGGCCTGCTCTTTTGGTCCGCACCGGTCGCGAACCGTATTCAAGAATTCATCCCAACGGTCTCTCAGTCGCTGCATGGCCTCGGCGTCCAGAGGTGTAGTTGTTTGTCTGTCGACAACGGGACTCTTACTGGCTCGAGAAGCAGGCGGGGCGGCACTCTTGTCCACGGCTGGCGGAGTGGGTGCCGCCGGCTGAGGCAGGGTTTGGGCTGGGGCTGCCGCGGCCGCTTGCTGCTGACCTCCCTCTATGGCCTCAATGAGCGCCAACTCCAGAGGTAGTTGGGGCTGGAACCCGCCCTTCAGTTCCGACACGGCCTCGCTGAAACGTTTGATTGCCCAGAGCGTCCCCGACTTTGATAAGTCTTTGGCCTGCCGCTGCATCGTTTGCACAGTATCAGGAGCACAGTCTTCCAGGAGGGCACCATCTCCGACCATCTGGATGAGCATTACGCCCCGCAGGTGTTCGATCACCTGCGCAACAAACTCGTTCAGGCTGCCGCCTTGCAGCAGCAGGTCATGAATCAGTTGCAGCCCCGCGGATACATTTTTGGTTGCCAAAGCATCAACAAATGCGGCCACGGTAGCGGTGGCGACACTGCCCAGCAATTGCTGCACCTGTTCCAAGGAGATGGCGGGGCTGTCCTCCGTCGACGCGGTTGCGCCGTAACTGGTCATCTGATCGAGCAGGCTGACCGCATCCCTCATGCAGCCTTGCGCGCTGCGAGCAATCGCGAAAACGGCAGCTTCTTGAACCTCGAAGCCCTCCTCTGCGGCGATATGCGTCAAGTGTGCTGCGATTTCGGCAACAGGGATACGGCGGAAATCAAAGCGCTGGCAGCGGCTGAGAACGGTTGCGGGAATGCGGTGGGGTTCGGTAGTCGCTAACACGAAACGCGCGTAAGGTGGGGGCTCCTCCAGCGTTTTCAGCAGGGCGTTGAATGCGCTGGCGCTGAGCATGTGCACTTCGTCGATGATGTAGATTTTGTAACGGGACTCGCTGGGCTGAAAGCCGACCTTTTCTCGTAATTCCCGCACATCGTCGACACTGTTGTTGCTGGCGGCGTCGATTTCGATCAGGTCCAACATGCGGCCTTGGTTGATGGCGTTACAGTGGCGGCAGCGGTTGCAGGGCTGATTGTCTTCATCTGTGCAGTTCAGGGCCTTGGCGAGGATACGGGCGGTCGAGGTCTTGCCGGTGCCGCGCGGGCCCGCAAACAGATAGGCGTGGGCCACGCGCCCTTCGCGCAACGCGTTGAGCAGGGTCGTAGTCACGTGTTCCTGCCCCACCACTTCATCGAAAGTTCGGCTGCGCCACTTGCGATATAGCGCCTGAGCCATGTTGATTTTCTCCTGCTGGGCAACGAATCCGGCGAGGTTTCGCGCGCGCGTACAACGCCCATTCCGGCGTCCCAAATCAGTCTACCATCGGGCAGGACCAGAAGCAAACGGAACAGTTTTTTTCCACGTGGTATACTTCACTAATGAGCGAAAAAATCATCAACTCACTTCAGGAAAGGCGCCTGATCGAAGAGGCCGTGGCCGGGTTGGCCGATTTGTCTTCGGAGGCGGCTATGGTGCAGGAGGTGCAGAAGATCGCCCGCGATCACGCGCCTTCATTGGTCCTGCCGGCGATTCGCAAGCAATTGAACACCGACAGTAGCCAGATGCGAGGCGGATTAGGCCGACTGGCGGCGCTGCTGGCCGGTCCGGAAACAGTTGCGATGCTGCGGAAAGAGGCCGGCCGACGTGACAATCCCACGCAGAGCCGATTGACCGCGGCAATGATCCTGGAAAGATTCCTTGAGGTAGAGATATCTGCGGGCCTGATGGGCGATCTGAGAGACCCGAACCTCATTGTGATGCAGAGCCTGCAGGAGGCGGTTGAGGAGGCACGGGGCAATCGGCCTGTTTTGCTGGAATATGTGCGGCAGATGCGGCAGGAGAACCAGGATGTCGCTTTTCTGGTTCTTGACCTTGTCGGCCAGTTGGAGGAGGCAGATCAGCCCGAGTTGCTGCGGTTGATCGCATACGATTCCCGCGTACAGCTGTCGCGGGGGCCGCACTGGAGCGTCTGAGCGCGCTGCGCGGGCCTGGAGTTGGGGCGCAGAGCGCGGCCGCGTTACACACGCTTCAATCCAGCTTGCGGCCGGACCTTGCACAGGTTGCGGCTCGGAATCTTCGCAAGCTGAGACTAGCGGGGGACCGCTGGGAACCGATTCCGGCAGACGATTGGTGGACGCTCATCACGCCATGTGACTTCCAGGGAACTCAGCACCTGTGGTTTCTGAGAAACGGAAGTGGGACTGACTGCATATTGATCGGTCTGCGCATCAACAGAAGGGCGGGTGTTCTTGAGGGCTTCGCCAGCGAAAATGTAGACCGCCAGCATCTGCCATCGAGGCGCCAGGTAGGCGAGATGCTGTCCATCTCGATGGCGCCAGATGAGAGTGCCGTCTTTCTTACCATCCCCTATACATATGCACGCCAGTGTTTGCAACATTCTCTGGAGAGCCACTGGCGGGCGTCCTCCCGTACATTGTCAGAGGAATTTACACTCTATTGCCCATACATTTTTCAGCACAGTTTGGAAGCGACCTCTCTTCAACTCTCGTCTTTGCTCGCTTCCGGCCCGGAGCTGCGGGCACAGGAACATAACGATTTGTCGCAGGTGACGATGTCGCTGCTAGGTCATCCGGCTATGGCTGGCTGGGTTCTGTCGACCGGGAACACGAGTGTGGACATTGGAGAGTCAGGAGGCCGGTCCCAGGGCCGTGAACAGGGTCGAACCGGATTGCAACCTCTGGCCGGTCTGCCGCTGGAGGAGTTGGGCAAGCTGGCGGGCTCAATTGTTTCGGAAGAGGCCCCGCAGGAACTGGCCAAGCAGTTGCGGCAGGCGTTGCTTGCCCAGGCCGGATGGTTGCATTTCGCGGGCCACCAGAGTTACGCGCGCCACGCGGTATACATTGCCGAGAGTCTGCGCCACGAGCCGCTTCACAGCCATCCGCTGCTGTTGCAAATGATTGCGCTTGGTTTCAATCAAAGCCAGGAAAAAGGCGGCGCGCCAAAGTAGCCGGGGTGAAAAAGCCAGGAAACATTGCGGGTTTCGTTTCCGTGCAAATATCTACTACACCAACGCAGTTGCAAGTGGCAATTTTCGAGAAGCATTCGTGATCGACATGTTTCGCCTACCCGCGAAAAACTTGTATTTTGTAGCAAGTTCAGGTATGAATAGTAAAATAATTAGTAATTGTATGGATAGAGGAAGCATTTCGACGGAGTCTCTCAAGTTCAGTAGCCCTCGTCCCCATCGGCTCTATTGTTTCAGAAGCCGTTCTTAAGGAAGAGGCAGACATGCTTGCCATCCCGCCCCCTATTCGGGGATGGCAAATAAGGACTGCGCCAGAGGGCAGCGAAAGGGTCTCGTAAGAGAACAACAGAGTGTACAGTTGCGCAGTTGAATCTTAGTCTGCCTGTTGTGTTCGATGTAGTACAGTAGCAGACATGTGCCAGCACGACGGGAATCACGGCCAAACTTACAGCGCGAAAATGGAAGCTCGGGTTTTTTGTTTCCCATGCCTCCCTGTTTCCCAAAAAGGGAAGTCCCCCGCACCCTGGGCTAACTGGACGACATCACTGATCTTAACCGGCGTTTGGAAGAATTTCGGGAGGAGTGGGCCCGCAGCCTATCCGATCCCGACCTGTCCTAATTGGCGCGATTCGTGTCAGGTTGGAGAAACACCGACTTGGCGGCGATTTGTTTACAGGATTGCTGCGGAAGTGTGTGCGCTTGCCCCCGGATGGCTGATTGGCATTATGTAGAGGAATATCCCCGGAGGGCTGGGAGATTGGAACAGCAGGAATGTGTATTTGCTTGACCCTATGGCGGTCGGCGCCGGGCAGCAGGTATGGCAAAGAAGGCGAAGGCTTGCCATTCTTTGAGGGATGAGTAAAATAAGGACTTCGCAGTCCTGAAAAAGAGTGATTCTGCACAGCGCCTTATCGGATTGCTGTGTCTGGTGACTGACTTACAGTGTTAGAGAATCGGTTTGTACTTTCAGAATGGCTTTGGCGCATCTTTGCAAGGGGCGCGGCCTGACCGCCCTGTGGCATATTTCAGGTCTATTGTCCTTTCAACAAGCGGTAGAAAGTCCTTGGCAACGATCGTCGAGGCAGAACACAAGCACGAGGGGGGATTGAGGGAATTCAAAGAAGAAATATCGCAGAGTTGGCGGCTCTCTCCATTCCCCCGACATCAGATGATGTGCTGAGCTCATTCGCCAATTATAGGGGTGTCAAATTCCGTCTAACAATCGCCGAGATCCGCTCTCTCGCCGCCTTGCAGGTCATGTAGGTAGCAGGGAGAGAGTTGGGAGGGATCAGGGTTTAAGATGAGTAGAGGCCAACCTGGGGAGAAGGGTCAGTGACCGCAATTGAAAAGGCCTTTTTGAGCAAAATCAGCGAATTTCGCAGTAGTTGCGTATTCCGTGGTCAAGCGGATAGCAGTTGGAAACTGCGTTCTGCTGCTACGCGTCGCTTGGTCCGGTATTTCGGTGATGATGAAAGTGTCACTGATGCAACTTATTTCTCCCAGATGCACTTGGTCTATCATCGAGCGGTTCTGCTTGAACCTGCCCGGAAATTCGGCTTTGGGAGTGCCAACGGTCACAGGAATTCGGACATTCAACTTCTCGAAAAGTTGCAGCATTTTGGGGCAGCTACGGGACTGTTAGACTTTACCTGGGATCCTTTGGTGGCATTGTGGTTTGCATGTAAACGTGACCACTCCGACGGAAATGTGTTTATCCTTGACCTGAGCGATGGGACTAATTTTCAGCAAATTACGCAGAAAGAGGATTCGCTTAGTGCTGAAGAAATCTTTAATCCGCCGGATGGCCATTGGAAGCAACTTTATTTTGATGCGACATTTCAAAAAGAGACGGCCCCTCGGGTTCTTCATCAACGCAGCCTCAGTGTAATTGGGCGCCCCTTAATTTCAGAAGGAGTTGTAAGGTCCGTCAAGATAAAAGCATCAGAAAAGGCAAAAATACGAGAGGAACTTGAGGGATTACTGGACATAGTTAAACCTGAACCTTTCGCCGACATACGGCGTTTCTCGGCTGCAAATGGCGCGATATTTCCTTTGCCGCAGATAAACGATCCGGATTTCTGCCGTCTACAAGGCAAACAATGCTACCTGCGGGGTGAATTCCAGAATGCGATATCCTATTACGATAAGTGTATTGACCTCGCTCCCGGTTTTAGCCCGCCTTATATTTTGCGAGGGAACGCAAGAGCGGAAACTGGTGACTACCTTGGCGCAATAGAGGATCTTGATCTGGCGATTCAAAATTGGGACAGGTCATCCGAAAGTGGTGTTGGGAGAAACACGTCAATCTTCGACAGAGAAATTCTTTACTGGGCGCTCTATTTCAATCGCGGAAACGCCAAGGCCGCATTGAACGATTTCAAAGGGGCGCTGGAGGATTACAATGAAGCAGTTCGACTGTGCCAGGAAACCGGTATGGGAGATTCTATGGTCTATTACAACAGAGCGAATGCCAACGCTCTCTTGAACAATTCTGAAGATGCGATCTGTGACTACGATAGGGCAATACATTGGGGATACTCTTTGGCACGATATAACAAAGGAAATTTGCTGGTCATTATGGGCCGCTTTGACGAAGCGCTACAAAGTTATGATGATTCGATAGAAGAAGGGGGCAATCGAGCAGGCCTGATATGCAATCGAAACGGCGTGGAGGCTATACTAAACAGGATAGGCGGGTCTGGCTATGTAGTGAATTCACCAAAATACCAAGGCTCAATGCGTCGGATGACTGTGGAGATATCGTTACGCGCCTCTGGCAACAACATGTATACGGATTTTTTCAATTTTCATGGCATTTTCGGAAATGCTGGAAACGCGGGTTTGGACGATCTACCGAACGGGACCGGCTACCCCGGCAAGAGTGGTTTTGTCGTCCTTGTTAAAGGCCAAGAATGGTAATCGGGCATTGTGAGCAACCACATCACTGAATTCAGCCCCGAACAGCTGTAACTTAGTCCGGCAAGCGAGTTTTTCGGCAATCTGTGCTCATTGGTGGCATTCTGCGCTTGCATAACCTCCAAGAACGATCCGAGCGCCCAGTGAAATTCAAGATGCGAAGAATCCGAATAGGGACGTGGATTGTCGCTGTCACGGCGTCGCTGGCATTGTTTGCCACTGCCGGTCTGGCGGCGTCATTGTCAAGTATTGCACAAGTGCCCACGGGCCAGGTAAATGTTGCGCCAGCCGAGGAGACGGGAATTGATGAGGACACTGAAGTCGATATTCAGCGCCGCTTCAACGAGTTACGGCGCGAGATTCTGGACGACAGGGCTGATGCGATCGGTTGGTGGCTATCGGGAATTGCATTGTTCCTTTCCGTCCTTGTGTTACTGATTGCGGTTGCCGGTTATCTGGGCTTCAGGAAACTACGGGAAATCGAGGAAGAGGCTCGCCGAAATGTCGAAGTGGCGCGCATGCACGCGGAAGAAGCATTCAAATTTGTAGAAGAGATTAGGGGCTATGGGGGAGAAACTGACGAGCGGTTGCGGAGCATAACCAGTGCAAATGTAGAATTCGCACGCGTACAGATTGGCGAGGATTCTACTAGAGATCCAGGCAGAGCCGGGGCATCCGCCATTGCAGATGCCCGCCTGTTGGAAGAGGAAGGAAGGCTTGACGAGGCTAGAGAGAGATGGCGGCACATTGCCAGTGTGGCTGAAGGTACAAATGACGAACTTGCTGCGCTCGCCTATCGGTCGATTGGTGACCTTTCGGAACGGTTGAGCCGGAGCAACAGACCATGACCAGCCTTCAAGCCCTCGCCTATTTTCTACCGAGGGACGGTTTGGACGAGGCGGGCATGTCAGAATCAAGGGAGGCACTTACCGCCTACGCGCGAGCTATTCGGTTGAGACCGGACTATGCCGAGGCCTACAACAATCGGGGTAATGTATTGTGCAACCTGGGTCAATATGAGGAGGCGGTTGCAGACTACGACAAAGCGGTCTACTTGAAACCCGATCTTGCCGATGCATTCATCAATCGCGGCAATGCGAAGGCCGCCCTTCATCAATATCAGGATGCCATCTCCGACCTATGTAGGGCAATCGGAATCAAGCCGGATTATGCGTTAGCGTTCTTGAATCGAGGTCTTCTCAAGGCCGATCTTGGCCAGTACGAGGATGCCATCGCAGATTTTGACGAGGTTGCCCTCCTGGAGTCCGACTATGCGAAAGTTTATGCAGTTCGCGGGGGTGTGAAGGCTGCGCTCAACCGGAGTCAGGATGCCATCGCTGACTTCAGTAGGGCGATCAATCTTAATCCAAATTTTGCCGAGGCCTACAACAGCCGGGGGGTGGAACAGGTTGCGCAGGGCCAGTACGAGGCAGCCATCGCCGATTACGCTCAAGCTATCCGTTTGAAGCCGGAATACGCGGCAGCGTATAACAATCGGGGTGTTGCGCAAGCGAAGCTGGGGCGACAAAGCGCCGCGGTCGGCGACTATGATGAAGCAGTTCGACTACAGCCCGAAAGTGCGGATCCCTACTACAATCGAGGGTATGCTAAGGAGCGTCGCGGTGAGTACGAGGAGGCGATTGCAGATTACGATCAGGCGATCCTGCGGCGGCCCAACGATGTTGAAGCGTACAGGAATCGGGCGGTGGCGAAGGCTGTTTTGGGGCGGGCTGGGGAGGCGCGGGCCGACTTTCAGGTCGCGCTGGAGGTTGCGGTTAGAGGCCGATAGTTTCTTAGTTCGGTTGAAGGTGCTCTTGGCGAACAGGTTGTTCCGTTTGATTCAACTAAGAAAGTAGGCAGAGTGCCATTCTGAGCGGTGGTTGCAGCGTGAGGAGAAAGTACGATACGTCATTCCACTCAATTGAATAGTGCAAGCAAGTCTCCCAGTTGGCGGAGAGAATTGTTCCGTCGCAATGT
The DNA here is from genome assembly GCA_965221345.1 of Caldilineaceae bacterium. GTDB lineage: Bacteria > Chloroflexota > Anaerolineae > Caldilineales > Caldilineaceae > Bin5. The sequence continues at coordinate 1,365,383 of CBDCSD010000001.1, read as the reverse complement.
TTCCCGGTCGACTACAACAAGCCTAGCAATGTCGGGAGACATCTTTTCTCGATATCGCTCTCTCCTGATATTTCTGTGTGACAGATTCGGATTGAGTCCAAGTAGAATCTGCTCCGAGAAGTCAATCAAGAATTCTTTTGCGCCCCTGCCACCTACTTGTGCTTCGACGATATTCTGAGTGTCGCCTTTCTGATGACGCGTGACCATTCTAGAGAAGGGCTGATTTGTTGAAACCTTTTCGCGACAGTTTTCTCTGAACCGCGGGCGTTTGCTTGCGAAGTAGCAGAAGATCCCCAGACAGTCAATTAGCAGCCAGGATTCAACCTCCTGAATTGCCGGGGCAAAAAACACTTTACCCGCCAAACCACTATCCCCTTTGATTCGCTCGATCTGATTAAGGAGCGAATCCTGTTGTAGCTTCCGCATTTCTGATGACATCGGACTATCGCTGTCGATGACGAAAATCACACAATCATCTTGCTTCAGGTAGTTCCTCACCGCTCTACTCAGCGTTATACTCGACGATTTGTCACTCTTTTTGGGCCTGGGAACCGCCCCTTTTCCAGAAGCGTGAATCGTTAGATTGGGGAGTCCCAAATGAGCAACCAACTTCCCAGCCAAACTTTTTACCGCTTTGGCATCATAGTCTGACTCCAAAGTCCAAATCCTTATGCTTGGCATGCCGGCTCCTCCATCATGTCCTGGAGAAGCTCACTATCGAAAATACCACTTCCAATGCCAAAATCAGCAATCCATCCCTCTAGTGCTGCTCGGTCATTAATTATTTCCTCAAGATTGATGACCTCTGTGCCGAGTCCAGGCAGATTGCGGATGAGGAGGACGCCCAGAGAGTCGGACAAATTTCTAGAATCAAACGCATTTAGCAATTGGGAACTGTGCGTCGTGATTATCACTTGTGACTGTTCTGCAATTCGCTCAAGTACATCTGCAATGTCAGCAAGCGCACCAGGGTGCAGGTTGCGCTCTGGTTCTTCAATTGCTATTAGTGGGGGCAATTTAGGTTCGTTGACCAAAGTGTAATACGCAACCAGGCGAAGTGTGCCTTCCGATGCCCTCACCAAAGAGATTGGTTTACTGTACCCTTCCAAAAGACAAAGCTGTTCTTCACCGTCGATTTCGCAGTGGTCAATTCTTATGTTCGTACTCTCAGCGAGAGAATCACTCACCCTGTTGAACAATTCGTTATTCTCTTCATACCAGTAGGAGAGAATCTCCGACAAGGTGGAACCATCATCATCAAGCCGTGGAGTCCCTCGAGATTCTTTGAACTCGTCGAAAATCGCTTTCCCTATTTTTGAGAGACCAGTTCGCATTCTTTCTGGCGAAAAATCGTAAAACTCCCAACCTTTTACGAACTCGGTCAAAGCACTTGTTATGGGCTTGTGCCCATAGTCTCCTGCGGATTTTAGAGCGAGTCTGTTAGACTTGAATGTCGTTTCTTTTTCACCGTTTTCATCCCGAACAACACCCCCTCCGCTCTGGATTGATATGACCTCTATACTGTTAACCGACAGATTCTCCGAGCCAAAAGGGTTGTCCTTTTCCGCTCTTAGTTCCAGTTCATATACAGTTGGAGTTTCGGCGACTTGGGACTCTATCTGGAATATGATATGACTTGCTTCACCCGCCCAAAACAAACCTTGGATGAATGTGACCGGTGGAGCGCTTTCGGCATTCATCATATTGTTTAACAAGCCCAAGGCGCTAAGGACATTTGACTTTCCACTTGCATTGGGTCCAACTAGAACAGTTAGTGGCTTGAGAGGAAGAGTTACATAACGCAAACTAAGGAAATTCTCGATGTGAACTCTTTCTAAGAATGCTTTCGTTTCAGACATTAGCTGTGTACCCCTTCTCCATCTTAAGGAAACCGTTCAGTTCAAGTCAAAAGCCAAAAAGACAATGCCATATAGTGGATTGTCTTCTCTTGGTACGTTGTATAGCGACCAAAGACAGGTTCAGAAAATCCCCAGTTCGTCTTTGGCGTCTTCCGACATCATGTCGGGGTTCCAGAATGGCGTCCACACAAGGTGAACGTTTACTTCGTTTGCGTTGGGGAAGGCGTTGTGGGCGGTGCGTTGGACGTCGCTAATGATCTGCGGGCCGACGGGACAGCCGGGGCTGGTCAGAGTCATGGTAACGTCAATGTTGCTCTCTTCGTTCACTTCAATATCGTAGACCAAGCCCAAGTCAACGATATTCATCATCAACTCCGGATCCTTTACATGGGTCCTGATTTCGGCTCGTACTTCGTCGGGTGTAGGCACTGAATTTTCATTCATCGGGTCATTCTCCTCAATAGGGCTGTTCCACGTAGATGTCGCCGCCCTCAACCTGTACTACGTAGGATGGGGTCGGCTCGAATGCTGGCATGCTGAGAGCTTCGCCGGTGCGGATGTCGAAGCGGGCGCCGTGCCGGGGGCACTCGACCTGAGTTCCCTCCAGGATTTCTCCCTCCACCAGCGGGCCACCGTCGTGGGTGCAGACATCCTCGATTGCGTAGTAATCGCCGTCCAGATTGAAAACGGCGATGCGGACACCATCCAGTTCGACCAGGAGGCGTTCGCCCGGCGGGATGTCCTCAGTCGCGGCCACTCTTACAAAGTCTTCCATTTACTCTCATTACCTCAAGGCGTAATCTATTTGGGCCAGTCTGTCAGTCCGTACAGCCCTGATTTAAGTGCTTTCAGGGGCAGAAGCGCGCATTTCAGGCGCACCGGTCCGATCTCGATACCAAGCAGGTCGAGTACATCCTCTTTGCCCCACTGCTTCAAATCGGCCACCGACATGCCGATGATCTCCTCCATAATCATTGACGCGCTGGCCTGGCTAATGGCACATCCCCGCCCTTCGAACGCGGCGTCCGCCACGATGTCGTCTGCGATCTTCAGATAGATGGTGACTTCATCGCCGCAGAACGGGTTGGTCTCATGACGGTGGACGTCGACGGCCTCCAGCTTGCCTTTGTGGCGGGGGCGCTTGTAATGGTCGATGATTGCTTCGCGGAAAAGATCCATGGGAACTAAAATTTAAATCCTACACGAAAGGCAAAGGGTATATTTTACCCCTTGCCTTTTCTCTTTACGCAACGTCAAAATTCAGTGCGGACGACAATGCCAGGACACGTATCTATCTCTCGATCGGCAGTCCGACGGCGTTGCCCCACTCAGTCCAGGAACCGTCGTAGTTACGCACGTTCCCGTAGCCGAGAAGATAGGTCAGTACAAACCAGCTATGGCTGCTGCGCTCGCCGATGCGGCAGTAGGCTACGATGTTATCGCTGCCACTGAGACCCTGCTCCTCCTCATAGATGGCACGCAGGTCATCGGCGCTCTTGAAGGTGCCGTCGTCGTTGGCGGCGCGCGCCCAAGGCACGTTGTGGGCGCCGGCAATGTGCCCGCCGCGCAGTGAACCTTCTTGCGGATAGTCGGCCATGTGCAGTAGTTCACCCTTGTACTCGGCCGGGCTGCGCACATCAACCAGAGGAAGGCCGGCCTTCTGGTGGGCCAGCACCTGTTCCCTCATGGCGCGGATAGCGGCGTCGTTGCGCGCCGGCGCGCTGTAGGAAGCGGCGGGATAGGAGGGCCTGTCGGTCGTAACATCTCTGCCCTCGTCGACCCATTTCTGGCGGCCGCCATCCATAACTTTGGCGTTGGTATGCCCGAAGAGTTGGAACACCCAGAAGGCATAGGTGGCCCACCAGTTGCTCTTGTCACCGTAGAAGACGATAGTCGTGTCGTTGGAGATACCCAGCCGCCCCATCAAGGCCTGGAATTGCTGCTGGCCCACATAGTCGCGCACGACGGCATCGTTAAGGTCTTCCTGCCAGTCGATCTTCTGAGATCCGGGGATATGGCCCGTATCGTAGAGAAGAACGTCCTCATTCGATTCGAGCAGGCGAATGTTCTTGTCGTTCAGATGAGCGGCGACCCATTCAGTACTGACCAACACGTCAGGATTGGCATACCCTTTGTCTGCCATATCACTTCTCCATTGCTTGATGTATGAGGTTACCTGCTGACTTTCCGATTTATTACTTTTTCCAGCCTTTTTACGACGCCTTCCACAGGAACGCGGTCGAGCACTTTCTGAAGGAATCCCTGCACGATCATCCGTTCAGCCTGGGGTCTGGAAAGGCCGCGGGCCATCAAGTAGAAAACGTACTCGTCCTCTACCTGTGCTGCGGTGGCCGCATGGGTACAGCGCACATCGTCAGCCTCAATCTCCAACCCAGGTATGCTGTCGGCACGGGCGCTGCTATCCAGGATTAGATTGCCGTTGCGCTGAAAAGCATCTGTCTTCTGCGCGCCCGGCAACACTTTGATGATGCCCATGTAGACACTGCGAGCACGATGTTTGAGCGCACCGTTGAAGAGCAGGTCGCTGAAACAGTTGGGAACGCGGTGCAGCTGCAGCGTCTGGTGGTCGATATGCTGGCGACGGGTTGGGAAGTAGAGCCCCAGCAGTTCGCCGTGCCCGCCTTCGCCCCGCATGTCCAGGTCGAGGAAGGCTTTTGTCAAGCGGCTGCCCCAACTCACTTGGACCCAGCGCAGGTCGGTATCCTTGCCCATTGCCGCCCGACCCGTGAGAAAATTCCAGGCGGAATGCTCAAAATCTTGAAGGTTGATGTAGCGAACCTGGGCATTGTCCTTCAGAATCAATTCTACAACACTGGCCTGGAAGGAGTTTTTCGCGCCCAGAAGATCATCGACTACGGTCACTTCGGCACCTTCTTCGGCCACCAGGAGTGTGTGGTGATAGCCGCCGACGCGCTCGCCCTGGTAAAGGATCGCATGCAGGGGAAGCGTGACTTTGGTGTTGCTGGGCACGAAGATGAACGACCCGGTGTCCCACAGCGCCGCGTGCAGGGCTGTGAATTTGTTGTTGTCCGGCTTAGCTGCCTCAGTCATGAAGTAGCGTTGCACAAGTGCGGGATGCCGCTGCACGGCCGTTTGAAGGTCGGCGAAAATTACGCCTTGAGCGGCCAGGTCGTCGTTTTCCTGGCTATACAAGACCCCGCCGTCGCGATATAACAGGCTGGCGGAGGACTCCATCTCGTCCAAGGCGTTGAGCAGAACGGGGTCCAGTTCATGGTGCTCTACGGTCCTACCAGGAGTGGCGAAGGGCGTGTAGTTATCCAATGAAAAGCCGGTCAGGCGTGTACGCCGCCAGGCTTCGTCGGTCGGTTTGGGCCAGGGCAGGCTCTCGAACGTCTGCCAGGCGCGCAGGCGAAAGTTCAACATCCAAGTGGGTTCGTCTTTTGCTGCCGATGCCCGCCGCACGGTTTCCTGCGAAAAACCGGCAGTCTCCTCGACAATTTCTTGCGGTTCTTTTATAAGCACAGTCACATTCAGTAGACTCCGTTATCGAAAACGGGAGATCACAAGTCTGAATTTATCTCCCGCGGCGCAATGTGCGTACCGGGTTGCTTGCTGCCTTTAGTGTGAACCGAGAAGTTAAGCAAGCAAACTATCCAATGCTGCCTTCCATCTGTAGTTGGATCAGGCGGTTCATTTCAACTGCGTACTCCATGGGCAATTCTTTGACAAGCGGCTCGATGAATCCGCCCACAATCATGGCGGCTGCTTCGTCCTCGTCAATGCCCCGGCTCATCAGATAGAAGAGCTGCTCTTCGCCGATCTTACTGACCGACGCCTCGTGACCGATGCTTACATCGTCCTCATTGATTTCGATGTAGGGATAGGTGTCCGAGCGGCTGTCCGCGTCTAGCAGCAGGGCATCGCAGACGACGTTGCTGCGGCTGTGGTGGGCACCTTTTGCCACCTTCAGCAGGCCGCGATAGCTGGCACGGCCACCGTCCTTGCTAATCGATTTGGAGACGATTTTGGAGCTGGTGTTCGGGGCGGCGTGGACCACTTTGCCGCCGGCGTCCTGATGCTGGCCTTTGCCGGCGAAGGCAATAGACAGGATTTCGCCGTGCGCCTTGGGGCCCATCATGTAGACGGCCGGATACTTCATCGTCACCTTGCTGCCGAGGTTGCCGTCTATCCACTCCATAGTGGCATCGTCGTAGGCCATCGCCCGTTTGGTAACCAAGTTATAGACGTCGGTACTCCAGTTCTGGATCGTAGTATAGCGGCAGCGTCCGCCCTTTTTGACGATGATTTCCACAACCGCGCTGTGGAGGCTGTTGCTGGAGTAGATGGGCGCTGTGCATCCTTCTACGTAGTGGACGCTGGCTCCCTCTTCCACGATGATCAGAGTGCGCTCAAACTGTCCCATATTTTCGGCATTGATGCGAAAATATGCCTGCAAGGGAATATCGACATGCACGCCCTTCGGCACATAGACGAAGCTGCCGCCACTCCATACTGCGCTGTTCAGCGCGGCGAACTTATTGTCGGCGGCCGGGATAACTGTGGCGAAGTACTCCTTAACGATGTCCTCATGCTCGCGCAGGCCACTGTCCATGTCGAGGAAAACGACTCCCAGCTTTTCCCACTCTTCTTTCAGGCTGTGGTAGACCACCTCGGACTCGTACTGCGCGCCGACGCCAGCCAGAAATCTGCGTTCCGCCTCTGGGATGCCAAGCCGGTCAAAAGTGCGTTTGATGTCCTCCGGCACTTCGTCCCAGCTTTTGCCCTGCTTTTCCGCTGGGCGCAGATAGTAGAAGATGTCGTCAAAATCGATACCACTCAGGTCGGCGCCCCAAGTCGGCATCGCCTTGGAAAAGAAGATATCCAGTGCTTCGTGACGGAACTTTAACATCCATTCCGGTTCCTTCTTGATGCTGGAGATCTGGTCGACCACCAGATGCGTCAAGCCCTTTTTAGCTTTGAAGACCGCGTTCTCTTCGTCATGAAAGCCGTACTGGTAATCGTCCTTTACGCCTTCAAGATGCTGTGAATCTGTCAGTGCAGTCACAATAACCCTCCTTGACAAGGAATGGAGCGACCGATCGTGTGTAGCCGGTTGCCTCCAAATCTCAGTCTGCTTGTTTCGGCCAGTGCACCAAGGGAAAGTTTGCCGTGTTCGACATGCCCCATCAGTGCCCCCTTTTATCAGGCGGGCACAAGTCCGGCAACCAACTCTTCCTCGACCCAGTTATAGCCCCTTTCTTCCAACATCAGCGCCACTTCCGGACCGCCCGTCTTGACGATGCGACCGCCAAAGAAAATACTGACGTAATCCGGCTTTACGAAGTTCAGAATGCGCTGGTAGTGGGTAATTAGCAGGAAACCCCGGTCTTCGGTGGCCAGCTTGTTGATGCCATCCGAGACTACCTTCAAAGCATCAATGTCCAGGCCTGAATCGGATTCGTCCAGAATCGCGAATTTCGGCTCCAACATTGCCATCTGCAGGACCTCAGTCCGCTTCTTCTCGCCGCCGGAAAACCCTTCGTTCAAATAGCGACGTGCAAAGCTGGAATCGACGTTGAACTCTTTCATTTTCGTGTTCAATTCACGACGAAATTCCCGCATGGGCATGAGATTGCTGCCGATGACACCGTTGGCGCTGCTGCCGGCATCTTTGCTGGTGTAGCCCCGCACGTTGGATACGGCCGTGCGCAGAAAATTGGCGACGCTGACACCGGGAATAGTAACGGGATACTGGAAGGCCAAAAAGATTCCCGTTCTGGCCCGTTCGTCGGCCTCCATGTCCAGAATACTTTCGCCATCGAGCAGGATATCGCCCTGTGTTACCTGGTAATGTGGATGGCCGGCGATCACGTAGGAGAGTGTCGACTTTCCCGACCCGTTCGGTCCCATCAATGCGTGGATATCCCCACTGTTCAATGTCAGATCCACACCCTTCAATATTTCTGTATCTCCGATAGCAACGTGCAGATCCTGGATCTCAAGTGTACTCATATCTTTCTTCACTCCTCCAATTGGCGGCTGTGTGCAGCCGTGAACTATACGAACGACCGCCTGACCGCGGATGAAGCGTTCAGGACTCAAACTCAAGTTCGGCGGGGCTGCTCTGCTTGATTTCAAAGGAGCAGCTGGCGTGCCCGTCCATTATGCAGTCATCCAGAGAGACTTCCGCTCCCAGGACCTGCTGCAACATCAGTTGATCCATTTCGCAGATCTCCCGGTGCTCGATGGCGAGGTCGTGATAGGGGCAGTTATACATTTTCAAGGCGATTGTATTGCTTTCGTCGGCTGACACATCGGTCAGAACACCTTGCCGGCCCAGAGCGCCGGCCATCTCCTCGACTCTGTGTTGCAGACCGGTCGCCTTGACGCTGTCTTCGTACCGTTCCGCGAGCCGCACGCCAACTCGCTTCAAGAGCGTACCAATCTGTTCGGCGCCGACCATTCCGTACATCTCCTGGAGCATGGTCAGGGCCAGAACGTCACAGCGGCATGCGAAAAGCTCGCGGGCGGCATCCGTAGCCACGTAGATGTAGTGCGGCCTCCCTACGCCCGAACGTTCCTCACGCCGATCCAGATATCCGCTGGCCTGAAGGGCGTTCAGATGTTGGCGCACGGCTGTAGTTGTCACGCCCAACAGAATCTCAAAGTCTTTGATGGTGGCAGACGGATTGCGTTGCAGATACTCAAGAATCTGCCATGCAGGTGAGTTTTGGTCTGGACTGATAGACATGAGTCATTTTCTCTGCTGTTCAGGGCCAATTGCGGCTTCAAGCACAAACATTTGGTCAGACCGACAATAACATTTGATCCAAATCATACCACCTCACATTCATTTTGTCAATTTACACAGTTTCTATTGTGGAAATAGACAAAACTGCTTACATAGCCACGTTTTTATACCATCCACCCTCTTTTGAGTCCAAAATCACGGCCCCCCAATCAACAGGAATCGCTTTCTTGAACTAGACGTTGTAGCGGATGCATTCCCACTGATTCACTGACCCGCCTGACTTTTGGAGGAAAGTCAGGCGTCCTTTTATAATCACTATTTGTGCGGTCACCGCGCAGTGAGGAGATTGCCGTCCGATTGACTGGAGGAAGACAAATCGCACTGGAGCTATATTCAATGCCAGAAACTCGACAGCGGGTTGGATTGGCCCAGGCGGTCCTGCAGGAACCGGACAGGAGGATCGAGAGAGTGGAGTTCAATGTTGCACAACTAATGAAGGAGGCGACCGGCGCATGCAGGGAGTTTGCACTTGATGATGACATCACCGATCTTGATGCCGGCCTGACGCCCTTGAGCTTTTTGACCGGAACCCTGGAATTATTGCGCATTCACAGCGGCGTGTTGGCAACCGGCGATTTGCGCGTTAAGTTGTCGTTGCAGTGCGGAAGGTGTCTTGAGCGGGTGACACCTTCAGTGCCCGTCCAGTTTGCTGAGAGCTTTCGCCCTTTGACTGATATCCAGACAGGGCGTTTCCTGTTGCCGGAGGATTTTGAAGGCCAGGCAGAGGACCTGACCGATGAAGCTCTGCTGATCGATGCACAGCACATTCTCGACATCACCGAGGTCGTGCGCCAGAATATCTGGCTCTCAAATCCGATCGTAGCCGCTTGCGACTACACCGACCCTGCCAGCGGCGCCCCGGACCAGGAGGCTTGCCCGAATTACTTGAAACTTTTGTCAGAGTCTGCCCTCGCCAGTCCTCAAGGCACGCAGACACCTTCAGAAGCCACAGGGATTGATCCTCGTTGGGAGGCCCTGTTGGCGCTACGAAATGAACCGCCCCGCGAGTAGATTTAGGAGGAACCGAAATGGGACCGCTGCCGAAAAGTAAAATAAGCAAAGGCCGCCGCAACCGCCGCCGGGCGCACGACGCGATCGGCGCCCCGAGACTGGTGAGTTGCCCGCAATGCAACGAGAAGACCCTGCCGCACCGGGTCTGCCCGCACTGCGGCTCATATGGGGGCCGCATGCAGGTCGTGGAAGTGGATGAAAGTGAAGCCTGATAAAGATGGCTCTGCCGCTCACGTACAGTGAAGAAGCCGGCCCATTGCTTTACATGTTCCCCGGTCAGGGTAGCCAGCATGTGGGCATGGCAAAGGAGTTGGCCGAGGTTTATCCGGTCGCGCGCGGCGTGTTCACTGAGACGGACGATCTCTTGGGCGTAGCGATCAGCAAGTTATGCTTCGAAGGACCGGAGGCACTGTTGACCGACACGATCAACGCCCAACCGGCCCTGTTTGCATCGAGTATGGCGGCTCTCAGCGCCATACAGGCGGAGCTCGGCTACTTGCCCCGACCGGCCTTTTTCGCCGGCCACTCGATGGGCGAGTACACGGCGTTGGCCGCGGCCGGTTGCATCGACTTCGCAGATGGGCTGCGTCTTGTGCGTGAGCGGGGCCGGCTCATGAAGGAGGCGGGCGCGAGGCAGCCTGGGCGCATGGTCGCAGTGCTCGGACTGAGCGAGGAAGAGGTTGCCCAGATTTGCGCGGAGGCGGCTGCTGCGCATGAAGGCGTTGCCCAAATCGCCAACGACAACTGTCCTGGTCAGATCGTAATATCCGGCGACGAGAGTAGCATCGCTGCAGCAATGTCTGGGTTGGAAAAGGCCGGAGCACGCAAGGTCGTGCCCCTGGCGGTCAGTATTGCTGCACACAGTCCGCTGATGGAGCCGGCGGCCGCGCAGTTGAGGGCTACGATCGAAACGATGGAAGTGCGTAAGCCATTGGCGCCGGTAATAGGCAATACCAGCGGCCGCCCTCTCGACAGCGCCGAAGCAATCTGTAAGGAGTTGAATTCACAACTTACAGGCAGCGTAAAATGGACCGCTTCGATGAAACATGCCGTTGACGCCGGTGTCGAGACGGCAGTTGAGATCGGACCAGGATCCGTTCTGACCGGCCTGATGAGGCGCATCCAACGCAAGGGCAAGAGGGTGAATGTGTCAAACGCGGCCGAGGTACGGAGGTTCACGGGGCAGTTCGGTTGAGAACGGCAGCCTCTCAGCCGTGTCCAAGACGACGTATACCGGAACGCATTCAGTTGCTTGCCGGTTGCTCCGGATTTGTCCAATACACACATTGCCAAAGGTGCTGTATTTCCCTTTCCTCTTTTCCGCCAGCCTGTAGTAGAATAGCGGCAACATAGTAACCGCACCGAGAGATTCCATGGATTTTACAGGCAAGATTGCGCTTGTAACAGGCAGCAGCAGCGGAATCGGAGCGGCTATTGCCAAGGAACTGGCTACAGGGGGGGCGCGCGTTGCCTTGAACTACCGCGGCAATCAGGTCGGCGCCGACGCGACGGCCGCCGCCATCCGTGACGCCGGCGGCGAATGCGCCAGTTTTCAGGCTGATGTGAGCAGTTTTGACGAAGCCACCGAGTTGGTGAAGGTGGTTGAAAAGGAGTTGGGCAGAGTCAACATCCTGATTAATAACGCGGGTACGACCCGCGACGCGTTGCTGATGAGCATGAAACAAGAAGGGTGGCGCACGGTGATCGGCACAAACCTGGACAGTATTTTTCATGTAACCAGGGCCACGCTTCGCGGCATGATTCGGCAGCGTTGGGGGCGAATTGTCAACATATCCAGCATAGTCGGCCTGGCGGGACAGGCCGGACAGACGAACTATGCGGCCAGCAAGGCCGGAATGATAGGCCTGTCCAAGAGCCTTGCCCGAGAGGTGGGCAGCCGCGGCATCACCGTAAATGTGGTTGCGCCGGGCTTTGTGCCGACAGCACTGACAGATGTTATGAGCGACGAACAGAAGGAACATACGATCGCCCAGACACCGTTGGGACGGTTCGGGGATCCGGAGGACATTGCCTGGGCTGTCGCATTTCTGGCGAGCGAACGGGCAGGTTTCATTACCGGCCAGGTTCTTTCTGTAGATGGTGGTCTTGTGATGATGTGATCGTTTGCAAATTGACAAACAGGTGACAATGATAGACCATACGCAGCATCTCGTGGAGCCATCGGTAGCGCCCGATCCAGTGGTCGTGAGTAGAGACGACACCGAACTTTCGGACGGTAAGGCGATCCCACGGGCTTGTTCGGCTACTGGTCAGGGGAAAATCGGTCCCGATGCGAAAGTAACCGGAAGGCCCGATCAGCGGAGCCGTACGGGCGACGTTGTCGTTGCCCGGCGGGCCGAGCGCAGACGTGCGCGGCGCACCGCGTTGCAGGTCCTCTATGAAGTGGACTGCGCCGACCATCGTCCGGGCATTGCTTTGGATTATCGCCAGGCAGAGGAACGGTTCGCCAACGAGACGCTTGCTTTTCTGTACTGGCTAGTGAGTGGTGTGATCAGATACGAGGCCGACCTGGACTCGCTGATTGGCCGCTATGCGCCGGAGTGGCCCGTAGGGAAGTTGGCCATCGTCGATCGCAACGTATTGCGTCTTTCCATCTTTGAACTGTCAAGCCCGGATGCGGATGCGCCTCCCAAGGTTGTCATCAACGAGGCAGTGGAGTTGGCCAAGACCTTCGGCAGTGACAGCAGCCCACGTTTTGTCAATGGTGTCCTCGGCACCGCGCTTCGAGAGATTTCCCAGCCAACCGAGTATAGACAAGAGAGCCGGTAACTTCTGGCATGAATAGCATCTTCGGCATTGGCGTCCTCGAATTTATTTTCATTTTGATCTTCGCTTTGATCTTTCTTGGCCCGGAACGGCTGCCCAAGGTAACCCGAGACGTATTAAACTTTATCCGACGCTTGCAAAAGCTTTCGGGCGATCTGACCCGTCAGGTAAATGAAGAGATCGGAGACTTGCGCGAACTCGATCCCAGCTTTCATTTGAAGGAACTGATGGGCGAGGAGGAGGAGGAAGAAGGGAAGTCAATCGGTCGGAAGGATAGCCAGGACGCGAGCGCTTCCGAGAAGCAGACTTCGGCTCCCTCCCAACCGGGTCAGGCCGCTGACACTGAGTCGGCGTCTTCCGAGCAGGAGACAATCGCACCCGCGGCTGCCTCGTCGACTACCCAGCCGGTACTGTCGGACCTGAATGCGTCTGCTTCGTCGAACGGGCGCCAGCAGAGTGGCGAAGACACCGAAGCCAAGCCCAAGTCAACAGGAACAGCAATCCCATCAGCACCGCGGGCCAGTTCTTCGAAGGCTTCGACCCGAAGCCCGGCGGTTGGCGCCGCGGCCCAAGGGACGAGCAGTGGGCAGAAGCGCGGCGTCAAGACACTGTCCGAACTGCGTAAGCAGCAGCGGACAAAGAGACAGTCCGCCTCCAGTGGGTCGGACTCTTCCTACCTGGAAGAGCGCAACAAGCGCGCCCAGCGGCGGGCGGATGATCGGCGCGATGCAGTGGCCGCGCAGAAGAACGTACAGGAAGAGGCGTCCGAGCCCGAGGACGCCGCGCCAGATCCTGTTGACGCAGAAGTGAGTAATGAGTCCACTGTACTTGCCGAGTTGGGTGGCAACTTTGAAGGCTCAAGGGAAGGCGTTTCTGATACCGACGTCCTCGCGGAGGAGGGCGACGTAGATTCCGGCGAGGGGGCGGTCGCCGCGGTGGCGGAGGATGCGGACGGCGAGGGTAGCGAGGAGACGAAACTGTGACGCAACAGGTTACGCCTCTGGACACCGATCCTTTTGATGGCAGCCGCATGGGGCTGCTTGATCATCTGACCGAATTGCGCAATCGGATGATCTGGATAGTTGGCTCGCTGTTGTTCGGTGTTGTCGCCAGCATCGCTTTCGTGGAGCCGGTCATTGCTTTTATTACCGAACCAGTTACCAAGTCCGGTGGCTCTGAGACTGTAGCAAACAGGCTGATAGCAATCGGCCCCACCGACACAATCTTTGTATTCTTTAAGGTTATGTTTGTGATGGGCGTGATCGTTGCCATGCCGGTGTTGGTCTACCAGATCGTTGCTTTCATTGCGCCAGGACTTTATCCCCACGAAAAACGCAGCCTGTTTATGCTGCTGCCTGGCATTATGGTTCTGTTCTTTGGCGGCGCTTCATTTGCCAATTGGGTTATGCTGCCAGTGGCCGTCGGCTTCCTGCAGAACTTTCTGGGAGATGTAATCGATCAGGAGTGGACCGTCGACCGCTACGTAGGATTTTACACGCGCATTGTCTTCTGGATAGGTGTTGCCTTCGAAACTCCTCTTGTGATCGCCTTCCTGGCGCGCATAGGCCTCGTCAGCGGGCCGCAGTTGCTGAGGATGTGGAGGCAGGCAATCGTAATAATCTCGGTAGTGGCGGCGATGATTACGCCGACCATCGATCCGATCAATATGACGATAGTCATGTTGCCGCTCATCAGCCTCTTTTTCCTCGGGGTCGGACTGGCCTATGTCCTCTACAAGCCGCGGGCGCCACGCGACTTCGATGAGATGGACTGGGGCGACGATGAAGAATGACCGGGAGTCGCTGATCGCTCGTAAACAGGAAGTTCTGCGTGAGTTGAAGAGAGCACAGCGGCAACTGGAAGCCATTCGTAGTGCTGACAGTCCGCATCAGCGGCGCCAACTGCAGCAGTTGGAGAATGAAATTGAACAGTTGATGGCGGAGGAGTATCGCTTGCGCATCGCCATCGATCGCGCGAGATAGCGATACGCAGGCCCCACTCGAGGTCAGAGGGAAGGGTCTGGCCACGTTTGGGGGGGGCCGATGGTTGTTGACTGCAGTCGGTCAAAATCTGGTCGGTTTATGCGCCGATATGGCGTTGTCTTTCGCAAGAAGGGGGCGCTTTGCAGGAACGGTTCGACGTATTCATCACTGCCGGTTATGACCCGGACAAACCGGAGCAGGTCAGTGCGGCGGCTGGCGCGGCTCATAAGTCTCTCGTGCCTGTGGCGGGAATGCCGATGGCCTGGCATGTGGTGCAGGCCCTGGCGGAGAGTGACCGAATCGGCGAAATCGTTGTAGTAGGTCTGGAGCCGGATGAGATCGATTTTGGCGTAACTGTGCATCACGTGCCCAATCAACCCAGCCTTTGGGCCAGCCAAAATGCCGGGTTGCGCAAACTCCGAGAACTGAATCCCAACGACCGCTACATCCTCGCTATTTCCGCCGACATAGCACTTCTGACAGGCAAGATCGTCGATACATTTATCAAGACCTGCGAACCATTGACGTCTGATGTCTACTGGGGCATCGTTCGAAAAGACGTAATGCTGTCCAGCTTTCCCGACAGTAGGCGCACCTACCTGCCACTGCGGGAAGGCTCTTTTTGCAGCAGCGACCTTTACCTGGGGCGTCTTTCGGCCGGCTTTCACATCCAGGAGCGCGTCCGGTATTTCATCGACAATCGCAAGAATGTCTTGGCGCAGGTGTGGAAGCTGGGACTGCCAACAGTGGTCAAGTTCCTGTTTCGCCGCCTTTCCATGTCCGACATAGTCGACATCGCCTACCGGATCGCGGACATCCACGGGCGACCGGTAGTTCTGCCACTTGCCGAAGCTGGCATGGATGTCGATAAGCCGGAGCAACTGGCCCAGGTGCGTGACTATTTGGAGAGACATGCCGATCACCCTGCAAATACGCGCCGGAGGTCGGCGGGACAGGGTGAGATCTGAGGATGCGCAGGTTTCTGGAGGTACTGTGCGGGCTGGATGAAACGTACACTGCCCATACTGCCCTGAACGAAGATCAGATGTCGAGGCGCCACCCCCTTTTCTGGCTTGCCCATATCGGTGCGCATTTGGGGGACTCGATTGTATGGCTGCTGGTGACGCTATTATTGTGGCGTCAGTCCAAGGGCAGCCGGCAGAAGCGGGGCACTCTGATCGGCTGGATAGTGTCGTTCGCGGGGGGCGTTGCGGGCACGATGCTGGTCAAACAGGCGGTGCGCCGACCCCGACCGGGCAGCGGTCGTTTTCTCTATGCGGGCGGTGCCGACGCGCATAGCTTCCCGAGCGGGCACAGTGTGCGCTGCGGAGTCATATTGACGTGGGCTACAGCCTTCTGGCCTGCGGCCGGCAAATTGGCCCCTTTGCTCGTCCTGTGGATTAGCTGGGCGAGGGTGGCGCTAAACATCCACTATATCGGCGATGTCGTTGCCGGTCTTGTCCTCGGTGTAGGTCTGTCTCGATTCATACGCAAAGGCACATTGGGCCAACGCAGGAAGTGATATGAGCAGTTCGTGCGCCTACCGAAGGAGGTAGGCAAGTCATGGTTCTTGCCGTTGCTCGATTCGGTACTCGTAGAAAGCTTCCTCAGTCGTCACCGGCGTCAGGCCGCTGATAGCCAGCACTACCTCGCTGCGCCGATCCAAGCCCTCCACATCGATACGGACGGTCCCGTCTGCCTCCACGGTCGCCCGCTCGAAGCTTTCCAGCCTGTCGTCTTGAAACACCATGATTTGCACGAGCCATTCCTGGGGGAGGCGATTGTCGGTCAATAGCCAGCCTTCGCTCTCCCAGCCGTCCACTCCATTTTCCCAGTTTGTCGCGTAGCCAATCGCCGGAATTTCGATTTCGTCGACGAACCAACCGGGCGCGTTCACAGCATCATCGGTCACATACTCAAAACGCAAAAATACCTTTTCGCCGGCGTATGCCTGCAGGTCAAAGGACTCTTGCACCCAATCCGGTTTCGCGGCGCCGGGCGAAGTCGCGCTTAACGCTGTATATGCGGGGCCGAAGCTATTGCCGCTGGGGTTGTCGGTGTTGGTCCGCTGGCCTGGCAGGATATCCCACTTTCGTCCATCGCGGCTGGCAAGCACGTAACCGTAATCGTAATCTTCTTCAATGTCGAACCACATTCGCACGTTCATCGTCAGCGCATCATTGGCGGGCACGTCAGAGAAGTCGAATGCGCGCGTCAGGCGAACATCGGAATCGTCGGTCCGGTTACTCCACCAGGCATAGTTACCGCTGAAGTGCTCGACGTTTGCGTATCGCGTTACCGTGTTTCCCTGAAAGTAGACTGATGCGTCGCCGCGTTCAGGCAACGCGATGTAGTCTACGCCAAAATTGCGCACGGAGCCTTTCCATGTATTCTGTGAAAGACGCTGAGCCGACTTATCCAATGCAGGAACCGGCGCTTGCAGCTGCCTGTAGCCATATATTCCATGCTTTGCAAGTGCGTCGAAGTCGCTAACATAGTTGGCGATGGTCCAATCAGCGAATACATCTTCGAACGTCAGATCCAGACCCGCCTTCCGTAGCGCGGAATCAAATCCCTGGGTGCCGTTGTCCGGTTGGGAAACGACGGCCCGCGTCATCTCCTCGCCGAACCGCTGCAGGAAATAGGCCATGAAGAGATAGGCAGCCCCATAATGCCGGCCATTGTCATGCGGGTCTGTATTCCAGGTGTTCAGTTGCGTGCCCGGCTGGCGAGCGTAAACGCGGGCGAATCCCAAATCCGGGAGATAGCCGGCAACTTCCTGGGCCAGTTCACTCATTCCTTCATTGACCCAATTCTCTTCATTGCGGTCATTGTTCCAGTGGACCATGTGCTGAAATTCATGGGCCAGTACAGTCTCGTACACATCAAAGTCATTGATCTGATTCAGCCAGTCCAGGCTGATTGTAAACATCTCTTTCTGGTTGGAAAACGGATTGGCGAGAGAGCTGAAGGCGTTGGCGCTGCTGAAGTAACCGGCAATTCCCCGTCCCAGACTGGTGGCATGGAGAATGTGTAGACGGGGATCGGCGTCAATACCTGGATTTGCCTCAGTGCCGAAGAAGGCTCGCACCTGAGGATAGATATTTTGGGCGAATCGGTCTGCCGACGCAGCCATCGCATCGAGGTCGAGGTCGTGGCCGCGTTCGGCCCAGACATAGACTACATCGTTCTTATGGAGCAACTCGGCCTCAACCTGGAAGTGCTCATTGTTGTCCACGTTCGCCACCCAAAATGGGACCCGATCCCCGACCGTATAGTTGGGAGCGGGAACCGTTTCCGGGATGAAATCGACGCCGGGCCGAAGGCGCAGCGCCAGGTCCCTAATATCACGGGTGGGAACAGCCACAGGCTGGCGCGCTTGTGACGCCAAAGCCAGAGCTATGGGCCGAGGGGTCGACCCCCCGTTCGCCGGTCCCACAGTGTTGTCGTCGGTCGGGGAAGTCGGGGGGGAAACTGGCGTTACCTGACTTTGCACACTGATGCGCGCCGCGCGGTCGTCGCTACTTTCCTGGAACAGGAAACCGGTGAGGGATGAGCAACCGCCCAGAACCACGAAACTGGACAGGATGAGCGCGACGACGCCGAAAGGCAGGAATCGCTTCCCATCTCTGTACATTGAGTTGGGTGTAGGGTGTTGTTGTTGCCGGGGAACTCCTGCCGGCGGCTGTATGCCTATGCGCTCGTCGGTATCCATGCCCTGCCGGATCGTCAAGAGATTGAGTGGCTACAAATGGTTGGCCCCAGGAGACCTCCCAATGTTGCCAACCTCGTAGTGTTACTTCAGTTACTGGCCGATGACTCGATGTTCCAAGCCAGGCGCAATGGTCCTTTCAGTAGCTTCCCAACTGATGGGGGGCGGCCGCGGCGATTCAAAGTTTCGGAAGACGCGGCCCAAGAGCGCCACGGCAATGCCAACGTAGACAATGCTGCCGAGGAACCAAATCATGCCTCCGCTGACCATCTGATCTTGCATCGTCGTCAACCCGGGAACGGGCAAGCGGCCGGCATAGTAACTGTAGGCCGGAGTCTGGCGGAATGCCAGCGTCACGCCGGTAACCATATTTGGAACTTCGCCGCCAATTATTACATAGAGAAACGAGATTGCCGGGTGCATCGCTGACCGCAGACGCGGCCCGGTTCCCAGCGGATACCACCAGAAAAGCATGTATGTAATCCAGACGCCCCACAGACTGAGTCGGTAGACTGTGGGATGGAAAAGCAGCCAGTTGGCGATGCTGGGCTCGTGCCAGAGCAGGAAGGCGCTGAAGGCAATCATCCAGACAACAAGCGGATGTGTCGCGCTGCGAATGAAGCGCCCGGACGGTGTCGAATCTCTCAGCTTGCCCACTGTCCAGCGCCGGGCAGAGGCTGGCAGGCCGCGCAGAATTACATGCACCGGGCATGCCAGCCACAGGAGAGGGGGAGCCAGGAGCCCAATGAGAATCTGCTGCGCGGCCCTACCGATCAGCAACTCCTGCTGCAGGGCGACAAGCGGCGAATGAATTGCCAGCCCCAGCGCAAATATGCCGGCTACAAAACTGATCAACCGAGCAATCGTTGCCAATGGCGCGCGAGTGCGCCTTAATCTTAGCCACCCCCACGTGTAGGGAAGGAAGATGATTAATATAGCCGCGGCCGAGACAGGATAGAACTCCCAGTCAGTCAAGAGTTCAGGAATCGAGGCGTTCATGGATGCAAGCATAGTCGCGTGAAGGCGATTTGCCAAACAGAGAAGGCATGTCAGCAGGATGGGCTGCCGCAGCAAGGTCGCCAGCTCGCCCATCTTGCTCGAATTAGCAGCCTGGTGGCAGAATCGAGAGGGCGCAACGAACCGCCGGCTTGACGGCCCATGCCACACGCGTGCGATGCTGAACGGGCCCGCAGCGCTAACCGGAAGCAGTGCATGGCAAGCGCAAAGCGGATGAGAAAGTCCTGGCCAGCGGCTAACTGCGAGCCAGCGGGATGGCTGTCGTCCAGGCGCGTCCAAAGGAACAGAGGTCGATGGCAGACCATGAGGTAAGTGTTTACCAGAAGATGCTTCTCGTCGTTAGAGAGATTCCGCGGGGGCGGGTCGCGACCTACGGCCAGATTGCGTGGATTGTGGGTGCGGCGTCGCCGCGCATGGCCGGCTATGCGCTAGGCGGGTTGCCTGAGGACACCGACATTCCCTGGCAGCGGGTGGTCAACAGGCATGGGGGCATCAGCCCGCGCGGTGATCCGCTGGCAACGGACCGGCAACGCAAACGGCTGATTGAGGAGGGCATCCAGTTCCAACCCGACGGCCGCATCGATCTGAATCGTTATGGATGGGGAGGGCCGGACCCAGACTGGCTGGAAGCGCAGGGCTTCACGCGACTGCCTTGGCGCTCCGGAGGCTGAGCCGGCACTTCCATCTTGCGGAACATGAATGAGCCGACTTGGATCGCGGAGAGGTACCCTGCGGGCTGCCTACTACGCGCTCTCCGCTTCTTCTTGCGACTGCCAGCCGAAACGCTTATGCAGCAGCGCCGCGCCCGCAACCCGCAGGTCGGCATCGGTGAAACCGCCGCTCAGAGCCAAGACTGCGGCATACACGGCCCAGCCGGGTAGGATCGCCAGCCAAACGTCCACGCCAATCGTGGACATGCCGTAAAGAACAGCTCCCATTGCAACAGCGGAGATTGTCGGTCGCCAGATCAGCTCCGGCCAGGCGACTACGCCGATGTGGCGGCGAACACGGCGGGCAAAGAGGAGCAGCAGACAGACTTCGCTCAGAATCGTCACCACCGCCGCGCCAATGAAACTGAAAACCGGGATCAGCAGAAGATTGCCGACCAGGTTGAAGAGGACCCCCAAGACAAACGCCTTGGTCAGATACCGTTGCTGGTCGGCGGCAATGAGTACATATTGGGTTACACTGTTGACAAAGCCGACAGGAATGCTCCAGATGATCACCTGCAGCGCCAGCGCTGAGCCCCCTTGAATGCTGAAGCCACCGCAATCTAACGACCCCAGAATTGCCCCTACGATACGGCAGGCAAAAGACGGTAGTTCGTGTACCTCATAGGAAGCGGCGACAAACCTCGTCCCGCCGAGAAGAGAGATTAGTGGAAACGCTAACGCTGTGATCGTCACTGCCACTGGCAGGCTGATCAACAGAAGCAACCGAACGCTAAGCACATATGAACGCAGCAGTTCTTGGCCCTTCTGTCTTGCATATCGGCTCATCAGCGGGAAGAGGGCTAGAGTAAATGTACTGGGGACAATGTTCAGGCCGTCTACGTATTTGAGGGCTACGCTGTAGAGACCAGCGCTAGCCGCCCCGGCAAGAGGGCGCAGAATCCAGATGTCCATGCGCCAGAAAACTGTCGCAAGCAGGTGGTTGATCATCAGCGGCCCACTGGTTGCGAACATCTCCTTCTGCAGGGACCAGTCCCACTTCCATTCGGGCTTGAAAAGGGTTGAGCGCACCAACCGGATAAGCCACAGAAGTTGGACTAGATTCACGACAAGAGCCATCCATGCCAGCCCGACAATTCCCCATCCTAGCAGTAACGCGAGGGCACCCAGAGCCGCTTGCAGGAGGGCCACGGCAATGCCAAGGCCGGAGGGATACTCCATCTTTTCGAAGGCATTGAAGAGATTGCTGAAAGCGTCGGACCAGTTGGAGACAAGTATCACCAGGGCAAACACCGCGATTGCTCGTAGTTCCGACTGACCGATGACATTCCTGAACCAGAAGCCGCCTACTGTCAGCCCCATCAGAACCAGAGTTCCCCCCCAAAGGAAGGTGCGTAGGGCCAACACATTGGTCAGATAGCGGCTTGATTGGTTTTTGTCCGCCGCCACCTCGCGATTAAGGAGTGTGCCTAGTCCGTAGCGACTGAGGATTTCGAAAATACCGTAAACGGCGACAACCCAAGCATATTTGCCCGTTCCCTCCGGCCCCAGAAGGCGCACATACAGCATCGCGTAGGCGAAATAGATGGCTCTGTTCGCCAGATTCAGGCCCATTGGCACCACAGAATTCTTGGCAACGGTGCGGGCCTCGTTAGCCGTGGCTTCCGGCCGAAAATAGCGTCCCCATGTCCACCAAAGTAGCAGCAAGAGGCTCACCATCGCTGCCAGAAAACTGATATAGAGGCCCAGCTTGAAGCTCATAGGGCTGTAGGCGAAGCGCACCGTCCACTGGCCGCCCGCGGGCAGAAAGACGGCACGGAATGCCGAGTTGGCGCGATGGATTGTCAACTCTTGTTCGCTATTTTCATCGCCGCCGAAGGGTCGCAGATAGGCTTTCCAGCCGGGAAAGTAGGCGTCGGTAAGGACCAGCCAACCTCTATCGCTGAGGTTGACGTCGACGAACACGGTGTTGGCAGTGTATCGGCTGATAGTCGTGTCGGCTGTCTGTGGGCTGGATGGATTGAGCGCGTTGGCCGCGGTCGGCGGTTCTTCAATGAAAACAGTCCGACGCAGATCCGCCTCCAGGAGCGGCTGCTCTGCGGGAGGGAGGACGACCGCCTCAGTTGCGATGAAGGTGCGAGGGAAGGCCTCCAGGTTTTCGTAGACGCGGATCGAGCCGCTTTCGTAAACCTTCTCCCACGTGTCCGCATTGGGCACGACCAGTTCCGACAGGACGTATTTTACGCCCAGAAGGTCCAGCAGCTGATTCTCCAGCGCGGCGAAAGGATTGCCCCCGTTTTCAGACGTATTCGAAGCGTAGATTGGCGCAATTCGATTGTAAAGGAGTTCGCCGCTCTGATCGGCGATGCGGTTCATCACGCCGACATACTGTTTGGGTATGATCGAATCGTAACCGCGGATATCTTGCCATCCGTAGTACATGCCGACATTGGCGTTGAAGGTCTTACTGCCGGGCGCGTCGAAGGTGGTAAATCGAAACGGAGCGTAGTGAATCGTACTACCCGAACCTGCATCTTCTTTCTGATTGATGAATTGCACGACCGGTGGCACATTCTTCAGCGGTGAAAGCGCAGGGTTGGTGGCAGGATTGAAGGAGCCGTGGACGGCATAGAGATCGAGAGCGAGAAACGCTACAAATGCGTAGGGAAGGACGGTAGCAACGCGGTCCCGCATATCGACAACATGCGGCACTTCGCCAACTGCTAGTTGCTTCCTAGAAGCATTCAGATTCGCCCGCGTGAGTAGCCATAGAAGCAGTCCGCTTATGAGGGCGAAAACGCCGAAGCGGGCAAGTCCGACACTCTGATATCCCCAGAACATGCGCCCATCGGCAAATGCTGCCTGGGCCAGATCGGATGCTTCCACGACCCGCTGCGCCAGGTTCAAAAAGGGTGAAGGAAAGAAATAACTGGCAGCTACTGCCAGAAGCGCGGTCAGCCCGGCCGCGAGAGACGAAAGCGCGAGAATTACGACAACCCAATGGAACCGGATATAGATTCGCCCAAATGCGATCGAGCGGCGAATGCTATCCGGCACACGCAGTGATAGCGCCTGTTCCATCCCTATCCCGCCCAACACTGCCATTGCAAGTGTGAAAGGAAAGACCCAGCGGAAGGGGCTATGAAGCTGATCCCATCCGGGCAGACCGTAGAACAGCAAGGCGTAGAGGGGAGTACCGAATGCGAAGAGCAGGGAGACAAGCGCCAACGAGGCGAAGAGGAGGGTGGGAACGCGCAACTGCCGGTGCGCGACGAGCGACTTGTCGGATTTTTCGTCGCCGACCTGGCCGACCGCAGGCGCCAACGAGAAGACGATGGCCAGCGCGGCAAGCAACCATGTGCCGACCCCAACATAGTTGCCGCCCTCCACATAGTTTTTGATGCCCCAGAAGATAGTGTTATTGGGCTCTCCCAGCCGGTTTAGCACGGCAGGTTGCCAACGCAGAGACCACAGATCGAACCAGTGATGATGGCTGGGGTTGCCGAAAATGTCGGGGAGAAAGAATGTAAGAATGTGGCGGTCCGGCCAGGCCCAACCGACCACCTGCTGGTAGGAGGCTGAGCCTTCACGGAAGTTCTGTTGCACTAGTTCAAATAGTGGCAGGAGCTGCACTGTCCCAGTGGCAAGGCCTAATAGCGCGACCAGGAGAATCCAGCTGGCAATTTTTGCGACTGCCCGTAGTGCTTGCAGCCCTGTCTGTTTGGCGCGCGGCGGGTCGACTGCCGGCCTCTCTGTGCATTTCCCGTCGCTATTGCCAAGGACTCTTCGCCAGGCCACAAAAAGCCGCACTGCCGTAAAGATTCCTGCCACCAGCAGCGTGTAGTACAGAAACTCAGGGTGGCCAGCCAGAGCGACCAGCCCGACCACTGCCGCGCCGGCAACTACATACGGTATCGGCCGAAAGCTGGCTACCCCTTTCTCCTCCTGCTTCTGGAACACTCTCTCGATAATTGCCAACAACAAGGGGAGCCAGGATGCGGCGGCGATAACCATTGTGAAGACGACGCTAACGACCAGAAAACCACTGAATTGGAATGCGACGCCGCTGAAGAGGGCAGCCACGGGGCGCAGCTTCAATACCCGTCCCAGCAAATAGGCGTTGACGCCGGCGATAGCCAATTGGATTGCTGTGAACCAACCATATGCGGCTTCGATCGGAAGAAGATAAAAGAGGATGCTAAGGGGGTAGGCGGCGCTGGCCTGGCCGGCGGCGAAGAAGGGTGCGCCTGCAAATAGCTGAGGGTTCCAAAGAGGCAACTCGCGCTGTTCCAGCGTTCGGCGCACATGCAGTTTCCACACAGCGTTTTCCAGAACCAGATCGCTCAGCAACTCGTTGTGCGGAGAAATGTCCGGTTGGAGCGCTCGCCAAGGCTCGAACTGGTAGAGGTTGTCAAAGGGAAGCAGAGTCTTGCCGGTGAAAAGAACCGGGCCGAACCATATTAGTGGAAGGACAGTGAGAAGGGCGAGGGAAAGCAGATCGGTGCGGAATCTACGAAGCCTGTGCATAGTTTCGGCATGTCCGATTGGCGGCATCTAACGGTGGGCAGCTGGTCGCCCGCTGCCCATGATGGGCCGAGGTTGAGCAAGGGGCCGTCTGTTTCCAGCAATTCGCTTGCGATGCCGCCACAGCAGTTCCCACACTCGCCAGATTGATTCCAGTTTGACCGACACATCCATTTTGCTCTGACCAACCCGCCGATCTTCGAAGTGAATTGGAAGTTCAATGATGTGAAAGCCCAGTTTCTCGCTAAGATATGCCATCTCTACTTGAAAAATATATCCGTTGCTCCTGATTGTATCCAGCTTTATCTCCTGTAATGCCGTTCGCTGCCACAGCTTGAAGCCGGCAGTGATATCGCGGACGCGAATTTTCAGTAAGGTGCTGCAATATATGTTGGCCGACCTACTGAGCAAGCTCCGCCACCAGTTCCAGTTTTCGTCCAACGTTCCGCCCGGCACGTAACGGCTGCCGATGACGACATCCATGCCCGTGGCGTAGATTACTCCGAGCATCTGTGTAATATAAGAGGGACAGTGGCTGAAGTCGGCATCCATCTGTACTACGAAGTCTGCGCCATCGGCAAGCGCGCGCCGAAAGCCTTCCACATAGGCGGTGCCTAGTCCGCCTTTTTCGGGGCGATGAATGACCGCCATACGGGGGCGTACCTGATTGTAGCGTTGCGCCAACTCATCGGCGAGAGCGCCCGTGCCGTCCGGAGAATTATCGTCAACGATCAACAGCCGCAGGTTGGACAGTGGCAGAGTAAACAGAGCATTGACCAACTCTTCCAGATTGCTGGCCTCGTTGTAGGTAGGCACGACGACAGTAAGAGATGCCCGTTGCCATTGGGAAGATTCGAAGACAGGGTGTCTCGGCGTGGAGATTACCTTCTGGCCTGCTGACGGCGAAACTGTCGGGTGCCCGGCTGGCGTCGAACCCTCTCTCGGGGAGGCGGGTTGTCGTTCTGGTTGGTTATCGGGAAGGTTCATTTTGCAGTTTCAGTAGAATGAGAGTTGTGACACGATTACCCTACGAACCCTGAACAACTTACCTTCGAGCCGGCTCAAAAGGCATGGAGACGGGAGTTAATTAGAACACAACTATTGTCGATCCGCCACAACATCGCTATACTGAAGGCCGAAGAGAGCGTGCAAATCACCACACACTTTTTCGGCGGCCAGACTAGGGCCGCCGATAACTTCCTCATTGGCCTGCGTCAGCCCAGAAAGCTGCCCGTTCTTAGAACAGGGGCGAATCCAGAGATGATCAACTCCGAAAGTTCCAACAGCAGAACGGATTACTTTGTTCAAGCCGGAATGTTCATCAACAGGGCCCAATCAATGAGAGTTTTCTTCCTTTGGTTGCTCTTGGGCCTGAGTCTGCTTGCGCTCGCTGCGTGCGTACCTATTCCTGCCGAAGACCCGTCCTTAGCGGTCGTGCCGGAAATAGTGGCCACTGAAGAGGAGGACCCATACCCGCCGGGGATCGTGCCGCTGCAAGGAGGCGGCGCCGATATCGACACGGAGGTGAGCGACGGGGGTGATGCAGCTGCAAGCGATGTATCTGAAGCAGCGACGTTAACGGTTAAGAGGCCCAATGTCAACATCCGAAGCGGGCCAAGCATCGATTTTCAGATAGTGGCCAAGGCCGTAGAAGGAAATACCTTCACAACTACCGGCAAGACTGAAGAGGGATGGTGGCGCATCTGCTGTGTCGATGGCGATGCCGATGATCAACGCACACAGGCTGCCTGGATATCTCAGATAGTGGTGACGCCTGACGAGAGAGCCGAGGCACTACCGACTCTGTTTCCTCTGTTCCCTGAAGATCTAGCGGCCTCCTGGAATGTCCAATATGAATGCGGCTCGAGGCGCTGCGCAGTAAACGAGTGCGCTGCCGTCTCCAGAACGGAAATCAACAATAGACGCGATTTGCGCTGGTTGGAGATCAATCGCATCGTCACTTGGGAGGAGGCCTGCGGCGAAGATTCCACCTGGCCACATCAGATCGACCGAATCGAAGGAACGGAGCGCTATCCCAACTCCACCGGCCTGTTCTTTTTCAACTACTGGCTAGGCCCCAGCCCTGGAGATCCCAACGCTCTCTTCCACCTGGATACAGGTGAAGAGATAGAGGTCTGGTGCAGCAATGAACAGGAAGCGGAAGTCGCAGAGGAAAGCGGTTGGACGACGGTCTACAATGGCTCGACTTGCCATGACGTTCGTACAGGGATGCTTGTCTCGATGCAGTATACCAAGCGCTGGTTTTTTACGGGCGAATTCGAGGGTGATCGATACGATCGTGCCTATTTCGGCGATTTCGAAGTTTACAAAGTGAAACTGGACCAAACGAACGCGTTGCTTTCCATTGTCAATGCAAGAGCGGCCGAGTAACAGACTGAAGATTTGCAACGGTGATGGAATCGCCCTCTTTCTGCCAGCGGCTCCGTCAACACCTGCCTGAACAAGGCGCCACTAGTGAGACGATTCACCTGTTGAGGAGATGGGACTGAACTCCATCAGTTCAAGACAGTTTTCCAATTCTTGATTCGCCCTTTCAGCATACGCGGTGTAGCGCTGACGCTTGTTGCGTACTTGTTCCTGAAGCGGAGGCAGCAGTCCCATGTTGGCTTTCATTGGTTGAAAGTCGTCAGGCGAGGCATGGGTGATATAGTGGAACAGAGCGCCGCTCATTGAAGCTCGCGGCAACTGGATGAGCGGCTCATCCCGCAGCAGGCGCGCCATATTGATCCCGGCAAGGAGACCCCCCAGCGCGCTGCCAACATACCCCTCCGTACCGGTAATTTGCCCGGCGAAAAAGAGTTCGTCCCACCCTTTGAATTGAAGTGTCGGCTTCAGAAGGGTCGGGCTGTTGATAAAGGTGTTTCGGTGCATCTGGCCCAGACGCACGAATTCCGCATCATGGAGACCGGGAATCATCCGCAGTACATCCGCCTGCGCGCCCCATTTTACATTGGTCTGAAAACCGACAAGATTGTATAGCGTGCCGGCCACATTGTCCTGCCGGAGTTGAACCACGGCGAATGGGCGCTGCTCGGTGCTGGGATCGCGTAGTCCAACCGGTCGCATCGGCCCAAATGCCAGGGCGTCCCTGCCCCTCTGCGCCAGCGCCTCAATCGGCATACATCCTTCAAAATAGCGCTCAAGTTCTTTGTCGGCGCCTGAAAGCTCGAGCTTGGGCGCGGCCAGCAGGGCGTCGACAAACGCCTCGTATTCGGTCTGATTTAGCGGGCAGTTCAGATAATCGCCGTCATCAGTACCTTCACTGCCGGCCTTGTCCCAACGGTTGCGACGAAACGCGATCGACCTGTCTATGCTCTCATACGTG
This sequence comes from Caldilineaceae bacterium, assembly GCA_965221345.1. Lineage (GTDB taxonomy): Bacteria > Chloroflexota > Anaerolineae > Caldilineales > Caldilineaceae > Bin5. The sequence continues at coordinate 1,337,681 of CBDCSD010000001.1, read as the reverse complement.
ACGATCGGGGCCAAGGCGTCGTAAAAGTAGAGATAAGGACCGGTCAGGGATTGGACGGCGCGAGTCAGCGCCTCGCTTGTCAGGGGGCCGGTTGCCAATATCGTCGGCCCATCGGGTATGGCCGTCACCTCCTGGCGGATCAGCTCAATCTGCGGGTGCGAGGCGATGCGGCTTGTGATTTCCCCTGCAAACTCATCTCTGCCGACAGCAAGCGCCTGTCCGGCAGGCAACGCGTGTTTGAACGCCGTACGAATTACAAAGCTGCCCAGACTCAGCATCTCATTCTTGAGAATGCCCAGTGCACGGTCTGGCAGCGTGCTACCCATTGAATTTGAACAGACCAGTTCTGCCAACCGGTCGGTAACATGGGCAGCGGTGGGGCATACAGGGCGCATCTCGTATAGCCGGACGGAAAAGCCCCGCTGCGCCAGTTGCCAGGCTGCTTCCGTACCTGCCAACCCCCCTCCTACCACTGTGACTGTCTTGCCCATTTTTCGCTCTGGAAGGATAATTAGACGCTGTTCCCCATGTAGAGGCTGGATGCGGCCGAGGACAGTTGCCCTGCGCCACATTCCCGTTGACGCAGGCAAACCACCGGCGTCACGGGCGCCACTGAAGGATTGTGCCAGTTTACCACCAACGCGTACAGAGCCCAAGAATATGAAGATGATCGTTGTCGATTTGATCACCAAGAAGCGGGACGGTGGCGAGCACACGGCCGATGAGTTGCGATTCCTGATGGAGGGAATGGTTCAGGGGACAGTTCCCGACTATCAGATCGCGGCTTGGGCGATGGCCGTCTACTTTCAGGGGATGAGTCCGACAGAGTCGACCGCGCTCACTCTGGCCATGGCCGCCAGCGGAGAGACGCTGGATCTGAGGGGACTAACCAGCACAGACAAGCTGATCGTTGACAAGCATTCCAGCGGCGGCGTCGGCGACAAAACCACACTGACTGTCGGGCCGATTGTAGCCGCCTGCGGGTTGCCGGTGGGCAAGATGAGCGGTCGCGGGCTCAGTTTTTCCGGGGGTACGATCGACAAATTGGAAGGCATTCCCGGCTGGAGCGCCAGCTTGAGCGCTGAGCATTTCCGGCGCCAACTCACGGAGGTGGGATTGGTGGTGGCTGCCCAGACGGCCACGCTGGCGCCCGCCGATCAGTTGCTCTATGCGTTACGGGATGTCACCGGCACGGTTCCCAGCTTGCCTCTCATTGCCGGCAGCATCATGAGCAAGAAGTTGGCTGCGGGCGCCGCCGCCATCGTCCTGGACGTAAAATGCGGACGCGGCGCTTTTATGGAATCGCTACCCCAGGCCAGAGAACTGGCCCAGTTGATGGTCTCTATCGGCCGCGGCGCCGGCCGCCGGGTGACAGCGTTGGTTACGGCGATGGATCAGCCTCTGGGGCGGGCGGTCGGCAATATTCTTGAGGTGCGGGAGGCGATTGATACGCTTCTTGGGAGTGGGCCGCACGATTTTCAGCAGTTGACTCAGGACGTGGCATCCGAAATGTTGTTGTTGGGCGATCCACAACTTCATAAGGAACAGGAGGCGGTAGGAGAAGAGGCCGCGCGTGACACGGCCAGGCGCAGGGTGCAAGAGGCCATCAACTCAGGCGCAGCTTTTTCCAAGTTCGTAGAATTCGTAGCGGCCCAGGGAGGCGATGCGACGGTTGTCACCAGCTCAGAGCGCCTGGCCGCCGCGCCAGTCACGCTGGAACTGCAGGCGAAGCGCGGGGGATTAATCGATGCATTGGACGCGCGGGCTATCGGCCTTGCCGTTGTGGAGCTGGGCGGCGGCCGACAGCAGAAGGGAGACGCCATCGACCACCGTGTCGGCGTGGTTTTGGCGTGCAAAGTAGGCGAGCAAGTTCACGCAGGCGATACGCTTTGTACGATCCACGCGGCAGACGCGGCGGCTGCCCGCATCGCGGCTGGCCGCATTCTGGATGCTTACAGTTTCAGTGATATGCCAAGTTTCGCCACTGACAAAAAGGGTGAGGGGACCAACGGAGAGAAAATCAGAAGTGAGAGCGCTTCGGTACCGGGCGCGCCGGAAATGCCGATAGTATTGGAACGTATCACCAATTGACGTCCTGCCTCTGCGCCACCACTGCCCTGTAAGTATCCACGGTCGAAGCGGCTATTGTAATCCAGTTGTAAGACCGCATCACTTCCTGTAGGCCACGAGCACGCATCGCTTGCGCCTGGACGGGATCCGAAAATAGCTGGTCTACTGCCCACACTATGCTCTGGGCGTCGTTCGCCCGCACTGTCAAACCTGTGCGCCGGTGATCGACAACTTCAGCCAGCCCGCCGGCGTCACTGGCGATGACGTTACAGCCGGCGGCCATTGCCTCGAGGGCAACGATCCCGAAGGGTTCATAGAGGCTGGGAAAAATCGCCGCATCGACGCTGCGATACAGACATTCTCGCGTTTCGCTGTCGATAAACCCCAGCAGCTCGACAGCCTCCCCGATTCCTAGTTCATCCACCAGTGGCTGCATTTGCTCACTGTTCCTGCCTGCCACCAGCAGACGCACATTGGGATATTTCTCTTGTATCGAGGGGAGCGCCTGCAGCAGAACCTGCACCCCCTTCTCCGGCGTGATGCGCCCGATATAGAACAGCAGTTTTTCCCCGTCGGGCGCATATCTCGTTTTCAGTTCCCGCATACGCTCGGCTGAGCATGACTCAAAGGGAGTGACATCCACGCCATTCGGAATCAGGGTAACTTTGTCCAGAGGCACGTCGAAGAATCTAGCCAGTTCGCCAGCCATGTAGGAACTGCAGACGATTAGCCGCCAGGCTTCGAAGCATACCTGCCACTCCAGCTGATTGATTTTACGACTGGTTTCGTTCGGCACATGTGAATGGTGCCGACCCCGCTCGGTGGCATGAATGGTGGCGATAAGAGGAATTTTCCAGGCATGTTTCAGTTCGATGCCAGCAGAAGCGGTCAACCACTCGTGGACGTGTATCAGCGAATAGGGGTTGCTGTTGTGCAACTCCCTTGCCTTTGTAACCAGATAGCGGTTGTTGTCGATGACACTGTTAAACAGGTCCAGGGGATTGACTGCGGGTGTCTCCACCCGGTAGACCGTCACTGCTTCCGAAAGCTCTTCAATATCAGGCGCATTGGTGCTGTGGGGCGTCAACACATCCAATTGGAACGGGGTACCGCCTTTGTCGGCAAGGGCCACGAATGCCGGCACAAGCTCCGCAACATGTTTCCCTATCCCGCCGACGACATTGGGGGGGTACTCCCAGGAAATGAAGAGAAGACGCATTTTGAATTCTGGGGTGGACTCAGTGTGGTCTTTACAGTCGGAATGCAGTTCTGGCCTTACGCGTCTTAGGGGAAAGGCACGATTTCCGCCAATTCGCTTCTTCCCTCGCGATCGAGCGCGAAAACAGCCAAGGCTGGCTCTTTGGCTGCAACGCTATGTCCGGCAATCTGCGCTAACGCCCACCGTGTGGCATGGTAGACGGCAAAAGCTGTCGGCGTGGCGTTTTCATGCGTTTCAACCCACTCCCTGTATTGGTAGGCGCTTTCGTCCAGCGCGACTGCCCAGAAGACAGGACCTGGTGGAACTCCGGCCAGCTGTTCCAGCATCAGTGATCGAAAGATCGAATCGTCAGCAACGTTTGTTGTCCAGAAGGGAACTGTGCGGTTATGCGATCTCAAACGGGCCAGAAACTCCGCGCCCTCTTGAGCATCACCCAGCCAGAGCACTCCGTCGGCTGCCGCGCCATCATCCTCATCGTCTGAAACAGTCACTGTCTTGCCTGTTTGCGCGGACCACTCCTTTGCAGACAGCTGCGGCAGACCGGCGTCCAGTCCGGCAAGCGAAATCTTCTGTCCCGCGATTTCCGCTATGAGCGCGACGATCAGTGCATGGGCCTTCTCATCTGTGGCTGGCGTTGTGGGCAGCCACCAGTCCAGATCCGAAGCGGCTATGACATCTGCCACCGCAGAGACCGTGCGCGCCTGCATCGGTCCGACCACAGCCACCACACTATCATCACGCAGCATCTTCAGGGCCGCGCGGCGAGCCTGCGTCGGGTCGGCTGAGGTGTCCAACGCGAGCGGCAATGCCTCGACCTCAACCAGAGGATAGTCTGCCAGTGCAGCGCGCATGGCCGACAACGCCTCGTATCCGCTCTCACGGTGCAGCCCTTCGAATGGAGCCAACAATCCTATCTTCACAACTGGCCGCGTGGAAGAGCAGGCTAAAAGAGTTAGGGAGATGACCAGACAGAAGACGGCGCATAGTGTTAATGGGGCGCCTCCAATCGTATCACAGCCCTGGCGCGGCTCGAAAATTTCCACAACTACAGATTTTTCGCCCGAACTTAGCACCCGGTAGCGGCGTAAGCGCGGCATCAGGTTTTTTTTGGTTTCATCAGGCTGCCAGATTAAGGCTGATAGCCGTAGATCAACCGATTCCGCTCGTGCTCTGCGAACGTTTGAGCAAAGACATGGCGCCCATCTTCGCCTGTAGCAAGGAAAAAACAGTAAGCCGTCTGACCCGGATTTCTGGTCGCCTCGATGGCGCGCTGACCTGGGCTGGCGATGGGACCAGGCGGCAGTCCTTGATGCAGATAGGTATTGTAGAGACTTTCCACCTGTGCGTACTCGTCGATTGTCTGCGGCTTCCACCACCAGTTTCCGGTGGCGCCTTTAGCGTACTGGACGGTTGGGTCGGCCTGCAAATACCGGCCACCAACATCAGGACAGCTTTGGTTGAGTCGATTGAGATAGACGCTGGCTATCAGCGGCCGTTCGTCATCCTGGACGGCCTCCCGTTCCACGATCGATGCCAGCGTTATCAGGTCATGTCCGCTCAGGCCGCTGTTTCCCCCGATCAGCCCCTCGGCGCCGACCCGATTCTCAAAATTGTTCAACATGGAGGCAAGGACGATTTCCGGCCCACTGGCATTGACGGGGAAACGGTAGGTGTCGGGGAAGAGATAGCCCTCCAATGAGGCGCCAGCAGGCAGATTCGTCAAGAAATCGTAGTCGGCCACCAGGTTCAGGCTTTGGGGCTGGCGTACAGCCGTCAGAAATCGCTCGCTGTCGATTACTAAATTCTCGGCCAGTCGCTCAGCGATCTCTTCCGCCCGAAATCCTTCTGGAATCGTCACAGGAACCTCTTCAAAACGGGCCTGCCGCAGTTCAACTGCAATCTCCGGTATGGTCATCGACTCTGCCAGCATGAAGTGGCCGGCTTCGATATTTGTGTCCAATTTTTTCACGCGCAGATACAGGTTGAACAGGTCCGCATCGCGTATGAAACCGGCTACGGCCAGACGGGCGGCAACATAGCGGGCCGGCTCACCGGGATTGATCGTGAAGGCCCGCGGCCGGGGATCGTTGCTGGCAGGAACCGAAAGTTGATCTTCTCTCAGTCGCAAGTCCAGGCCAGTATGAACGCCTCGATATTTTCCGGTGTTAGTGCATCTTCGCCTTCATCTGGATCGATGAGCGCGTCCGACTGTTGCTCGACGGCAAGAAACTGTTCGGTCAAGTGCGCCCGCGCTATGCTCGTTACGTTCCACAGCACAAGGAGAACCAGTAACAGGAACGAGGCCCGAATCAGATTCAGGAAAACTTGCTCTCTCTGAACCTGTTTATCGAATCGGCGAGCGGTTGCTTCCTTTTCCACTTTTGGGCTTCCAAAATATGGGGCCGGCAAGGCCCCGCTTTGCATTTGTCCGGCGACGTGCCAATTGTATCACTTGGCTCATTCATGACCAACGCGCGGGGTAGTTCGTCTTAACCGGATGCTTTGTTCCGCTCCTGGTTGTCTGCTATGCTAAACTGAGAGATGAAGAGTGGCCCGAGGTAACCGTGCGAACGGAACCAAAACAGCGACATTGTCGGGCATGTCTTGCGCGCCAACAACGACGCGTCGCCCCTTCATGGGGGCGGACGTAGGGACCGCACTGTAATGGACAGTTCATATCTTTGGCAACTGACCGCCAGCGGCCTAGCCTTCCTTCTGCCCGCCGGCCTGATCCTGGTTGCCGCATCCGGCATGAGAGCCCATCGGGCTTGGGATGCCGCGCTGGGCGGGCTGGCCGCTTTCTGCTTGGCTGGGCTGGGGTACTGGGCCGTTGGCTTTGCGTTTCAGTTCGGCAGCGTCGGTTTCCTATATGCAGACCATCCGGAGCTTTCCGGCCTCTTGCGGGGGTGGAGTCCTCTTCCCGAAGGTTGGGGAATCGGCTGGGTAACTGTGGGCCTGGAGGGTTGGTTCCTCACTGGCTCGGCGGCGACGCCCACTGCGATGGGCCTTTTTCTGGCGCACGTGCCGTGGTCCATGTCGGCGGCGTTGTTGCCGGTATTGGCGTTACGAGGACGGGCACCGGCGCTGGCGACACTGATTATCGCGCTGGTTGTCGGCGGCTTTGTCTATCCGTTGGCTGGCAATTGGGTGCAGGGCGGCGGTTGGCTGGCCGCGTTGGGACACAATATCGGCCTGGGACACGGAGTGATCGATTTCGGTGGCGGCGGAACTGTTTTCCTCGTATCGGCCTCCGCGTCCCTGGCCGCATTACTGGTGTGGCCACCACGCCGAAACGGGCAGACGCCGCAAGTGGACTCTGGACTGCCTTCCGTCCACCTGCCATTGCTGGCGGTGGTTGGCGCCCTGCTCGTCATGGCGGGGGTACTGGCTTGGGTGTGGGCAAGCCCTGTTCAGCAGCCGGGAACGAATGCGTTCACCGCCATGCGAACCGCTGTAAACGGCCTGCTCTACGCCACCGGCGGCGTGACAGTTCCTCTTCTCTATACCTGGTTCGTGACAGGGACGAGTGATCCGGGGATGAGCGCCCGAGGCCTGGTAGCCGGTGTAATCGCCGGATTGGCTGCGGGGCCGTTTCCCGGGCACCTTGGCGCGCTGTTGACCGGTCTGATCGCCGGGGGTAGTGTGCCGTTTGTGACATTTGCGCTTCACAGAGTGTTCCGCCTCGACGACGGTGCGGGCATATTCGCCACGGTAGGATTGCCGGCTGCCATCGGGCTGCTGTGCGTAGGGATCTTTGCCGACGGCGCTGCGGGCGCAGGTTGGCAGCAGATTGGAGCTGGCAGTTATCTGGATGTGTCAGGTCAAGGTGTTACAGGTTTGCTGGCCGCGTCGGGCTTTCGGGCCGACTTTCCCGGCCAGATCCAGGCACAAGTCATTGGCATCGCAGGGCTGAGCCTATGGGGACTCATTTGCGGAAGCCTCATCTGCGGGCCGTTGGGCCTGTTTTTCTATGGCTTTGGAAGGGCCGTGCAAGACGAGGAGTATGTGACCCAGCAGGAACCACTCCGGAGCAGGCAGCGGAATTGGTCTGAGGGCACGAGAGCAGAGCGAGCGGAGGTCCCGCTTTCGCCGGACTTGGCCACGCCGTCAGCGGCAGAAGTGCCTGCGGAAGAACCCCGATTTCAGTGAGACGGTTACGCGTCCGCTGTCAACGAACTGGTTGCCAGATTGAAGTATTGAGCGCCGCCCCGGTCCAGAACGCTGCGGATAAAATGCAGTTCACCTACCCTCCAATCGATCCAGGACTGGTGTGTTTCTTCGGCCGCTGCCCGGCGCAGCCGTTCGGATGCCGCAAGCAGGGCAGCGCGCGGCGCGTTGCGGACGGCGCGCGCGAGGGTCAAGTGAGGCGAAAAACGCTTTCGCTCCAGAGGAAATCCCACCTGCCGGGCCAGGGATTCGACCTCTGATTGCACTGCCTGAAGCGCTGCGGAATCACCTCCGATTCCCACCCACACCACACGCAGATTGTTCCACGAACTAAAACATCCGAGCCGGGACGGCGCCAACGAAAATGGCTCGTGCCTTGCCGCAATTCCGGCCAGCCCATTTTGCAACTGACGGCGCTGGATTGCATCCGTCTCGCCCAGGAACCGCAGGGTAAGGTGCAGGTTGTCGAGGTCTGCCCAACGGAGTACGGGCGGGAGGTCGCGCAGCGCTGAGAGGTCCCGCAACCGATTCTGCTCGGTTCGCAGTTGCTGTTTCACTTCGGGGGGAATTTCTATCGCGATGAATGTGCGCATTGTTGGTAGGCTCTTCCCGGAATCGGGACAAAACGAGAGGTCGGTTAGCGCAGCAAAGCCTGCAGATCTGCGGTCAGGGCCTCCGCGGTCACATCTGCGCTGAACAGAGCCCGCCAGTTCCCTTCCCGGTCGATGAGATAGACGCCCGACGTGTGATCAAGAAGATAGTATTCGTCCGCCAGGCTCTGGCCTTCGGGGGCGGCGGCGTAAAGCCCGTAGGCCGGTTTGAGCGCATCCAACTCATTTTCGAGAACACGCACTCCGTAGAAGCGGGGGTTAAAGGCGTGGACATAAGGCTCCAAGCGGGCGAGACTGTCCCGCTTTGGATCTAAAGAGACGAAGACGACCTTAAGTTCGGCGGCCAAGGCGGGGGCTTCTTCCTCCAATACGCGTTGGGCCGCGACCAGTTCCATCATGGTCAGCGGACAGATGTCCGGACAGAAAGTATAGCCAAAAAAAATCAGAACCGGGTTCCCAATCAGATCGGCAAGTTCGAAGGGCGAACCGTCATAGTTTTGGCCGCGAATTGAGGCAGCCGGCTCGACTTCTTCGAACACGGTGCCCACATATTCGTGCCGGCTACATGCCGCGCAGAGAAACGCCAGTATGCACACAAGAAGCCGCGGCACTGGGCACCGCCGCCACCAAAGACGGCCCAATCTCACCGGTTGCTGCTTGTACGGCAATTGCGTGTCGAAGGATGCAGTTGGTGCTGCGTCTCCGCGGTCACTTCGTCCAGTCCCTATCATACCCGATCCGAAATATCGGCAGGGCCCGGTTCCCTGCATCTTTGAATAGTTCCCCGCAGGTGAGACAAGGCTTCCCCCCTGACCAAGTGAAATTCCAGTTTATCGGCCCATCCGATTCTATCACACGCCATTTTTTCATGGTGAATCCGCGACACTGTGCCCCGATCGAAAACTCCTATTGCGGACACGCCTTTTTCTTTTGCCAGCAGCGCATGAGACGGCTACCCGGCGGAGCCTTTATAGCCCTGGCGGCTCCCAGAATCCTGATTTCAAACGGTGAGTCCAATGTTTTTCCAGTATTTGACCTCCCGAATATCCCGCGAAAATTGACGTAAGCCCGTGCCCGTGCTAATGTTCTTTACTGGTGTAATTTGCATTCGTTTTGCGTGTTTTGAGAATATTTCGACTCTGGAGCGGACACCGATGAACGAACTCTTTTCGGATTCGCAGGCGGTTGGCGCGTCCTTTCCCGCCTGGACAGATCAACCCGATCCGCGGCGGTTACTGCGGGAGCGGGACCCTGAAATATACAGTGCGATTGAGTTGGAACGACGTCGGCAGACGAACGGTATCGAACTGATCGCCAGCGAAAACTACGTCTTTCCCGAGGTACTGGCGGCGGCCGGCAGCGTTCTGACGAACAAGTATGCCGAAGGCTATCCGGGGCGGCGCTACTACGGCGGCTGCCAGTACGTTGACATAGCCGAAAAGATTGCCATAGAACGGGCGTTGGGGCTTTTCGGCGCCGAGCATGCCAATGTTCAACCCCATTCCGGCGCCCAGGCCAACGCTGCCGTCTACATGGCCTTGCTGGAGCCGGGCGACACCGTATTGGCGATGAAACTTGACCACGGCGGCCATTTGAGCCATGGATTTCATCTGAACAGCTCTGGCCACTACTACAACTTCATCCACTATGGCCTCGATCCCGAAACCGAGCAGCTCGACTACGACATCATGCGTCGGATGGCAATGGAACACCAACCCAGACTGCTCTTAGTGGGCGCCAGCGCCTACCCGCGCCATTTCAACTATCCCGTCCTGCGCGAGATTGCGGACGAAGCAGGTTGCCTACTGATGATGGATATGGCCCATGTCGCCGGTCTAGTCGCCGTCGGGTTGCATCCGGACCCCGTACCCTATTGTGATGTAGTGACCACAACCACCCACAAAACTCTGCGCGGCCCCCGCGGCGGCATGATACTTTGCAGAAAGAAGCACGCCCGGTCAATCGACCGAGCGGTCTTTCCCGGCATACAAGGCGGCCCGCTCATGCACATCATCGCGGCGAAAGCAGTCGGCTTCAAGCTGGCGATGGAGGAGTCGTTCAAGACGTATCAACAGCATGTTCTGGACAACGCGCAGACGCTGAGCGAGACGCTGCAGCAAGAGGGAGTGCGCAGCGTGTCAGGCGGCACGGACAATCACCTGCTTCTGATCGATCTGAACAGCTTGGCAAAGGAAGAAATCAACGGCAAGTTGGTGGAGTTGGCCCTAGACAACGCATCCATCCACTGTAATAAGAACATGATTCCGTTCGACTCGCGCAAAGCAATGGTGACCAGCGGCATCCGACTGGGCACTCCGGCCGCGACAACACGGGGGATGAAGCAACCCCAGTTTGAGCAGATCGGCCGCTGGATTGCGTCGATTGCGCACAATCCCAAAGATACGGCTTTACAGGAAGCAGTACGGGACGAGGTGCTGGAAATGGTGCAGGCGTTTCCAGCGCCCGCATAGTAGAGCAGAAGGAAGGCGTCTGTGGCAACCAGGGTCAGAACCCAATTCATTTGCACGGAGTGCGACAGCGCGCAGATGAAATGGATGGGAAGATGCCCGGAGTGCGGCGAGTGGAACACTCTTGAAGAAAGCAGGGTTCAAGTGGGCGCGGCTACTTTGGGTAGTGGCAGCGCCGGGTCGCTGAACGTTCCGGCTCCGCTCGCGCTGCCGGATATTCCCGAAGAGCCATCGCGGCGCATCACTCTCGAGAATTCCGAACTGAATCGCGTCCTGGGGGGCGGGATCGTGCCCGGGGCTGGAATACTGGTGGGCGGCGATCCGGGCATTGGCAAGAGTACTCTGCTCATCCAGACGGCTGCGGAGGTGGCGCGCAACGTCGGGCAAGTCTTATATATCAGCGCCGAGGAGAGCGCCTATCAGATTGGGCGGCGGGCATCGCGCCTGGGGTTGGACGAGAAGCGTCTGCTCATTCTGGCCGACACGATTTTGGAACAGATCCTGGAACAGGTCGGAAAGGTGAAACCCTCGCTGGTGATTGTCGATTCGGTGCAGGCGATCCACAGCAATGCCAGCGGTAGTGCGGCCGGATCCGTTTCCCAGGTGAGAGATTGCGCTGCTCATCTGCTGCGACAGGCCCGGCAATTGAACATTCCGCTGTTTCTCGTCGGCCATGTGACGAAAGAGGGTGCAATCGCCGGTCCGCGCGTGCTCGAGCATATGGTGGATGCCGTGCTGCAGTTGGAAGGGGAGCGCTTCCACGCCTACCGCCTATTGCACTCTGTCAAGAATCGCTTCGGCAGCACAAATGAAGTAGGCGTCTTCGAAATGACGGAGCGCGGCATGGCCCCCGTTGCCAACCCCTCCGCGCTGTTTCTGGCGGAACGGCTCCCAAACGCAGCTGGCAGCGCAATAGCCGTGCCACTGGAGGGGAGCCGCCCCCTTTTGGTCGAAGTACAGGCCCTGGCCAGCCCGACTGCATTCAGCCAACCCCGGCGCACGGGAAATGGCGTGGACTTCAACCGCCTGCTCCTGGTGACAGCCGTACTCAGCAAGCGACTGGGCCTTAATCTGAGCGCCCAGGACATTTTCGTTAATGTGGTTGGCGGGTTGCGTGTAGGTGAGCCGGCGGCAGACCTGGCGATCGCCGCGGCTGTCACCAGCAGCTACCGCAATGTGCCGGTCGCCGCCGAGGCCGTGCTCCTGGGAGAGATCGGGCTGAGCGGAGAGCTGCGCAGCGTCAGTCAACTGGCTCTGCGCCTGCGCGAAGCGGCCAAACTCGGCTTCGCGCGCGCGATCGTGCCCCGTCATGCGCTCCGACGAAGACAGGCACAGTCGGGCCAGACTGCGATGCCAGGCAGCGCCGGAGCAGGCCCGTCCGACCTTCCCTCTGAAATCGAAGTCATCGGCGCGCGCACTGTAGCTGATGCTCTGGACGCGGCGCTGGTGAAGTAACTTGCCACTTTATGGAGAAATGTGATGTCAAAACTGACCGAAGTCGATCCCTATCAACAGTTCCTGCGCGATCTGTTTCACAGCGACGACGCCGACCTGTCGCGGCTGCAAGAAGAGGCAGAATCCGAGGGAATACCAAACATGAGCATCGGGCCGGAGCAAGGCAAGTTTCTACAACTGCTCGTGCAACTGACAGGAGCCAGGAAGGCACTTGAGATCGGTGTGCTGGGCGGCTACAGCGGTGCATGGATCGCGCGTGCGTTGCCGGAGGACGGCAAACTGATCGGCCTGGAACTGGAGCAGAAGCACGCCGACTTTGCCCGCAGGCAGTGGCAGCGGATGGGGTTGGCCGACAAAATTGAGGTGCGGGTCGGTCCGGCGCTGGAGTCTCTACCACACCTGGCGGAGGAGGCACCCTTCGACCTGGTCTTCATTGATGCCGACAAGGGCAACTACCCGGCGTATCTGGACTTTGCGATTCAATATAGCCGCCCGGGCACGATAATCTTGGGAGACAACGTTCAGATGTGGGGGAGTCTGGTGGATCCTGACAAGCAGGACGGGGAGTGGGTACAGGGAATGCGAAATTTTGCCCGCTCTCTCAGTCAGCATGAGCGGCTCGTCAGCACTGTCGTTCCCTACCCTGACGGACTGGCGATGGCCGTGGTGAAGTAAGGGCGAGACGTCGGGCATCGGCGACGGCCCCCGCCGGCGAGCGGAAGTAGCGTCCGTGTCTTTGAAACATCATATGGAATAGGCAAAGCTGCTCCCAAACCAAAAGGAAAGACATACATCGTCACTGCGAGCGCGGCCTGCCCGGCCAACAGCAGCCGGCCGGCGAATGAAAACATTCCTCTTCTGCTAGTATTAGTGCTGCTTTTGCCGAAGACCTTCGATACCCAGAGAGAATACAGATCGAAGGCACGCAATTGCATCGAATAAGAAAAACGCTGAAGCGCGACGTAAACCGAGGACCCTCAGAGTATCTGTTGCAAAGTCTTTTTTGAGATTAGCGCGCCAGCAGCGGACCGAGGGGACGCCCACCAAGCAGGTGAAAATGGGTGTGGAAGACCTCTTGGCCTCCGTGCCCGCCAACGTTGGTGACGAAACGCCAGCCTTCGGAAGCCACTCCTTCTTGCGCAGCCAGTTGGGCGGCGACTTGCGCGATCCGCCCCAGCAGTTCCGCTTGGGCGTCACCCATCTCTCCCACATCTTTGAAGTGCTCATTAGGTACGATCAGCACGTGGACCGGCGCCTGTGCCGAGATATCGCGAAAGGCGGTCACCAGTTCATCTTGATAGAGTTGATCCGATGGAATCTCCCCCGCCACAATTTTGCAGAAAATGCAGTCTTCGCTCATGAAACTCCTCGCCCTAATTTCTGGTTGACGCTATCGATCTTGTCCTGCATACTCTGTTCGCGGTCGCAACGCGTACCTATCTTCAGGCTGGTTGAAATGCGCGGCGCTCCCATCGCATGCACCACTTCATGGCAACGCTTCACGGCAGCGAAAACTTCGTCCCACTCGCCTTCGACGTTTGTGCCATAGGCATGCATCTGGTGGCGGAGTCCGGCTTCGTCAAGTATTCGCTCACAGGCCGCGATGTACTCAGACACCGAGACACCCACTCCAATGGGGACGACGCACAGATCTATCATAACTTTCATAGCCCTACCCGATCACGATGTTCACAAGTTTGTCGGCAACGACAACGACCTTACGCACCTGCTTGCCGTTCATCCGCCTCTGCACGTTGTCTGAAGCCAGGGCCATCGCCTCCAGCTTTTCTTTGGCAGTATTCGGCGCCACGGTCAGCTTGTCACGAACACGGCCGTTTACCTGTACGACCACGGTAATCTCGTCCTCTCTGGCCTTGTGCGGGTCGGCCTGGGGCCAGTCTTGCAGGTGAACGCTCTTCGCTTCGCCAGAGGATTCGCCATTCCCTGTCCGCTGCCATAACTCCTCGCTGATATGGGGGAATACCGGCGCCATCATCAGCAGCAGCGAGCGAATTGAATCTTGCCAGATGCCGGTCTCGGCGCCGCGGCCCTGTGAACTGGCGAAGGTCTCTTTCACTCTAATCAGATAGTTGTTGAGCTCCATCAGCGCGGCGATGGCAGTGTTGAATCGGAAGTTGCCAAGGTCTTCCGTCACCTTCAAGATCGTCTGGTGCAGCTTGCGCTCCAGGCCCCGCACGTCGACCTCGGTCTCCGGCTTTTGTGGGCTCTTCGCATCTGTTTCGTCCAGGATGACGCTCCATACGCGGTTGAGAAAACGGCTTACTCCTTCAATGGCGCTTGGGTCCCATGGCCCGCCATACTCCCATGGGCCGATGAACATCAGGTAGCCCCGGACCGTGTCGGCGCCGTACTTGTCCACGTATTCGTCCGGGTTGACGACGTTGCCGCGGCTCTTGGACATGCGCTCACCGTCCGGCCCCAGAATGATGCCCTGATTGAAGAGGCGGTGCATCGGCTCGTCAAAGTCAACGACGTTCATGTCTCGCAGTGCCTTGGTAAAGAAACGGGTATACAAGAGGTGCATGGTGGCGTGTTCGATGCCGCCTGTGTACTGGTCGACCGGCAGCCAGTAGTTGCCGCGTCCGCTGTCCCAGGGCGTGTCGTCGGCCGTCAGTGGCGCGCCCGCTTTGTGGTAGGGATCGACATAGGCGTACTGGTACCAGCTTGAGCACATAAAGGTGTCCATCGTGTCCGTTTCCCGCTCGGCATCGCCTTGGCATTTCGGACATTTCAGGTAGCGGAAGCCTTCGTGATAGTTGAGCGGGCTTTCGCCGGTGGGTTTGAACTGCGCGTCGTCAGGCAAACGAACGGGCAAGTCGGCGTAGGGGACCGGCACAGTTCCACAGCTGTTGCAGAAGATCATCGGGATGGGCGTACCCCACATCCGCTGACGGCTAATCAGCCAGTCGCGCAGGCGGTAGTTGACCGCGCCTTCTCCTTTATTGTTTTCCTCCAGCCAGGTAATGGTTGCTTTGACGCTTTCACACTCATCTTTGCCAACGGGCGTTCCATCCAGCGGCCCGGAGTTGATCATCACACCGTCGCCGGGCCAGGCCGACTCCAGGTCGTCGGCGCTGCGAACGTGACCAGCCTCGCTGTCCGGGGGCGGCTGCACAACCAGCCGGATCGGCAAATCGTGCTGTTTTGCGAACTCGAAGTCTCGCTGGTCATGGCCAGGCACCGCCATGATGGCGCCGGTTCCATATCCCATCAAGACATAGTCGGCGATCCAGACCGGAATCCGCTCGCCGTTGACCGGATTGACGGCATAACCACCGGTGAACACGCCGGTTTTCTCTTTGTCTTCGGCAGTGCGGGCGATTTCATCCAGGCGGCTCGCCTGCTCCACACATGCGGCGACCGCGCTGCGCTGCTCGTTGCTGGTGATTTTGTCCACCAGGGGATGCTCAGGCGCGAGCACCATGAAGGTCGCGCCCCACAAGGTGTCGGGCCGAGTCGTGAAGATTTCAATTGGGTCACCCGCTTCGGTGACAAACGTCACCTGCGCGCCGTCACTGCGCCCGATCCAGTTTGTCTGCATCACCTTTACGGGCTCCGGCCAGTCGATGTTGTCCAGTTCGGCCAGCAGTTCCTCGCTGTAGTTGGTGATGCGGAACTTCCACTGGTTCAAATCTTTCTTTATGACCGGTGTGTCGCAGCGTTCACAGTGGCGATCCTCGCCCCAGACCTGCTCGCGCGCCAGTGTAGTGTTGCAATTTGGACACCAGTCGACCGGCGCGAACTCTCTGTAGGCCAGCCCCATTTCGTGCAGTTTGAGGAAGAACCACTGGGACCACTTGTAATACTCCGGGTCACAGCTGATGGCTTCACGGTCCCAGGCCCACATCGCGCCCATGCGCCGCAACTGGCCCTGCATGCGCTCGACATTCGCATATGTCCACTCCTGGGGATGGACGTTATTCTTAATGGCCGCATTCTCGGCCGGCAGACCGAAAGCGTCGAATCCAATCGGGAAAAACACGTTGTAGCCGTTCATGCGGCGAAATCGGGCGGCGGCATCGCTGGGGGTCATCGCATACCAGTGACCCGTGTGCAGGTCTCCGGACGTGTAGGGCAGCATCGTCAATGCATACCACTTCGGTCTACCGGGGTCTTCGACCGTGTCATAGAGGCCCTGTTCCTCCCAGGTCTCCTGCCATTTTTCCTCAATCTCTTGATGTTTATATCTGTCAGACATTGTCAGAGTCTCCCGTCGCGGAGGATCTATTCATACTGATTTCTGTAGGTCGAAGTGATGGGAACATAAAGACGCGACACATGGCTAACATGCGCGCGTCGTTGCGAACCATGTTCCACTTTTCACGAAGATTGGTTGCGCCCGCTCGGGCACAGGGAATCTGGCTCACAGTTCCCTTGCGCGGGCTATCTAAGAGCGAGGAGGCCGCCGACGGAGAAGCCGTCGGTGGCGAAATGGATGGGAATGCGAGGTTTACTCACTGCTTTTCTCATGATGGAAGCCAGTATACCACTTCATTTTCTGGACAGTCAAAGATGCGAGGCGCTTAGGGTCTGTCCCAGATTTTTGGTGGACGTTGTCTGAATCAGGACTTACAGGATTTGCGGATTTTCAGGATTGCAGGCGACCGATCGATTCTTGTTCAGCGGATCCTTTTCGCTTTGGTCGAAAGGGCAGTTCGCAGAGGGACAACAATATGGGATACACCCGGCGCTTACACTTCACTCCCTGTTGGGACTGCACCCAGGCGTTTGCACTTAGGAACATTCTCGTAAGAGTAAGGAGGGCGGGAATCTCTCTATACAAACTTATCGCCCGATTGGCAAGAGCCTGACCCGGCTCCTGCTTTCGTCCACTACAACCAATGCGCCGGATGAGAGATCGGCCTCATGCTGACTAAAGAGCGGCGAGAACCGCGTCCCCGAGCCTATCCGGCATTACGTCAGCAGCCCGAACCTGAAGTACACTCGGTCCCGTTGCATGAGTCAATGCCAGTATTGTGCCAAAATCGAGATCGTGTGTAATCACAACTCTTTCGTGGGTCACTGCCCATTCCACAATCGTAGCGTCGCTGGCCCGCGGGTTGCCGATCCTGGACCAATGAACTGCCGACCACCCATGGCTTTCCAGAAAAGAAATCCAATTTGGCGACAGGTTCATGTCGACCACTAGTTTCACGATCATTGGAGGGAAAGCGGAACTTCGCGCTCTTCCAGCCTCCATGCCGCATAGGCTAAAGACTGGTCGATATCTTCCCGTTCAAGATACGGGTAGGCTGCCAAAATCTCTTCGGTAGACCTCCCGGCTGCCAGGAGGCCGACGACTGTTCCAGCTGTCACACGCAGCCCCCGAATGCATGCTTTGCCTCCCATCACGGAAGGGTCGAAAGTGATTCTCGGGAACGCTTCCATTTTCTTCCTTTCAAAGATTGCGCCAAGCGTACGGCCGCTTTCTGCATTGTTGACCATACAATTACGCACGGTCGCCACGTAGTGCGCAACACCTTCAGAAGTCGTATCGGATTTCCTACTTTTGTCTCCTGTTTTGATTGTAGCTACGATTTCAGGGGGTTGCAACTCCGACGGAGCATGTACCACTCCATACTGGCGCGTTGCTTTACAGGAAGGAGCGTAACAGAAAGTCCAGGACAGACCCAATCTTTACAAGAATTAGAGGTTGGAGTTGGGAGAGTAGATTGCATAGCGCTTGCCGGCGGATATGGAGATGCATGGCTCACAGGTGTAGGGAATTGTGGACGTTTCATGGCAATGTGCCAGGCGCATCAGATAAGCCTACCAGATCTTTAGGGAGAAGGGAGGAGAAACAGGTATCCTAGACTCTACGGTCATTGAGAAGGTCGCAGTCACACAACTTTCTGATCTCAACTGCCTTTCCAGCGAGGATGCAATTGAACTGGACTTACGCCATTCGACTCATCTCAGTCGATCTCGACGGCACGCTGTTTCGCAGTGATAGTACGCCTGCGCCCGAAAGTGTGCGGCTATTGCAGTGTGCTCGACAGGCGGGTGTGCGGGTTGTCATCAATACCACCCGCAACATCGGCGGCGTGCGCAAACTTTGCAAGGTTTGGGGCTTTCGCGACCCGGTTATCTGTACAAACGGCGCGCAGATATTTGCGTCGCCCGAAGGGCCAGTGTGGGCGTCATTTACGATCCCGATGGTGGTCGCCCGTTCTGTTGCCCGGCTTGCGGATGACAATGGTTGGGAGGTGAGCACAAGTGTCGGAAATCTGAGCTATTTGAGGCAGCGGACGGGGCAGCCCCTCGGGCCTGTAGGGAGCCCGTCCAGCGCAGGCATAGAAGACAGTCAAGACCTGCCCCAAATGGAAATTGTACGGACGAACGAAGAAGCACTGGTTGCCGAGCCGGTACGGATGCTCCTTCATGAAAGGGAGGCGATTGCCGCGGCGCGGGATCTGACTGAACAGTTCCCGCAGGAATGCCGAACCGAAACGTACTACAAGCCGGACGGTCGTGTGCACTCGCTGTGCGTATTGCCGCTTGAGGCTGACAAGGGCACGGCGCTGGAATTCGTGGGAAGAAAACTGGAGATTCCTCTCGCCCAGACCCTCGCGATTGGCGACAACCCCAATGACATGCCGATGTTCGCCGCGGCCGGCGTCGGTGTGGCTATGGGCAACGCGCCGCCGGCAGTGAAAGCTGCAGCCACTGTTGTCGGCCCTTCAAATGATGATGAGGGCGTTGCCTGGGCCGTTCGACAGTTCGTCCTGCGGCACCGTAACTGACTTTTCAGGGGTGTGTCAGTCTTCAGCATATTCAATAGGAAATCTGATTTGAAGGCGGGGTGGCGCAGATCTACTGGTCCACCACCGAACCGTCAGCATGCAGACGTGTTTTCACTTCGCGCGGGACGTAGGGATGGCGCTCGGAGGCATTCGCGGCCAATTCAATGCCGATGCCGGGCGCGTCGGGGATGATGAGGAAACCGTCCTCCTGGGTCAGGGCGCTCTTGACGATCTCGTTCTTGGGCGGTTCGTCCTCGCCCTTGGGGTACTCCTGCAATGCGAAGTTTGGGATGCAGGCCGCAAGTTGAATGCAGGCTGCGGTGCTGACCGGGCTGAGAGGATTGTGCGGTACAACCTGCACGTGAAACGCTTCGGCCAGGGCTGCAATCTTTTTGGCGTGGCTCAACCCACCCACCATGCAGACGTCCGGACGCACAAACTGCACTGCGCCCCGTTGCAACAAGGCTTGGAACTCCCAGATGCTGTGCAGGCGTTCGCCGGTCGCGATCGGAATACCAATCTTTGACGCCACCAATGCCATCTCGTCCAGATTATCCGGCGTGACCGGATCTTCGTAGAAGAAGGGATGGTAGGGCTCGATGCCTCGCCCCAACACAATGGCCTCGCTCGGGGTCAGTCGCCGGTGGATCTCGATGCACAGGTCCACATCACGTCCCACCGCCTGCCGGTAGGCGGCCACCGTCTCGATGGCGTCCTCAATCATTGCCACGTGGGTCTTGAAGTAGGGTAGGTCGCGGCTGTCGTCGAGGAAAGGGGTCAGGTGCCCGACGGCGGTGAAGCCCCGCTCCTTCGCATCGACGCATCCGGCGATCAACTCCTCCTTTGTTTCACCGAAGACATGATAGTAGACGCGGGCCTTGTCACGTACTTTGCCGCCCAGGAGCTGATAGGAAGGCACGCCAAAATGTTTGCCGGCAATGTCCCACAGGGCGATGTCCACGGCACTGAGAGCGCCCATCACCGCCGCGCCGCGAAAGTGGCTCCAACGGTACATATATTGCCAATGGTGCTCGATTCGCAGCGGGTCCTGGCCGATCAGGTAGCGCTTGAACGTTTCCACTGCAGCGGCTGACGCCTCCAGAAACCCCCAAGCGCCGGACTCGCCCAGACCGGTGATGCCGGCGTCAGTATCCACCTCAACGAATAGATAGCGGTCTATGAAAATGGTACGGACATCGGTGATCTGCATCGCTCTCTCCCCCTAACGACAGTTCAGTGCCCAATCTTTCGTCGTCAAGCCACTGCGGATGCGCCACGCCAGCAGCGCTTGAAGTAGCTCGTCCTTCTTCGCTACATGGGCAGGGTCGTCCCACAAGTTATGAATCTCCCCCGGATCGTTGACCAGGTCAAAGAGCTGACCGTAAGGTTCGTCTACAAAATGGACCAGTTTCCACTCGCTGGTACGCGCCATTGTCATATAATCGGTTGGCAGGGTCCCGTCCCGGCAGTGCTCGGCAAAGACGATCTCTCGCCCCGGCCAAGCCTCCCCCTTGAGGGCGGGCAGCAAGGAGCCGGCTTCGAATTCCTCGGGCGCTTCCAGCCCGGCCAATTCGAGAATCGTGGGCCCCAGATCGAAGAGCGAACAGAGCTGGTCCAGCGAGCGGCCGCCGGCGAAACGGCCCGGCGCCCACACGATCGTGGGCACGCGGGTGATGGTGTCGTACATCGTCCACTTTTGGCTGTGGCCGTGATCTCCGAGGCAGTCGCCATGGTCCGAGGTGAAAATAACGACCGCGTTTTCCAGATACCCTTGCTCCTCCAACGCAGCCAGCAACTCGCCCACCTTCGCGTCGATCATCGACACATTTGCCAGGTAGTAGGCGCGCTGGCGATGGCGCTGCTCCGGCGTCGGGTTGAGCAGATGCACGACCGAATCGTGATCAACCTCTGCGTTGTGAACGCGCATTTCGCGGAAGGGAGGCGGCTGGCTTGCGATCTCCTCCTCTGTCACTGCTTGGATTGGCAGATCTTTCTCCAGATAGTTCTGGCTGAAACGGGGAGTGGGGTCGTAAGGGGGATGAGGGCCGGGGAAGCCCACCTGCAGGAAGATCGGCCCGTCCGGTTTGGGCTTGTTGCGAACCCACCAGGTTGCGAAGTCGCCCACAAACATGTCTGAGTGTAGATCCTCCGGCAACTCCCAATCGAACGCGCCGAGGCTGTCGCCATAGTCAGCTCGTTGGCGGTAGAGGACACGCTGCTGTTTTACGAGGCCGCGGGCACGCAGCGCTTTGTCCCATTCGTCGAAATAATAACGGCCTTCCAGGAAACGATCCTTGTTCTCGACCACGTAGCGCTCGTGGAAGCCCAGGGACGTCTCAAAGGGGGAGGTGTGCATCTTGCCCACATTGACGCTGTGGTAACCGCTTGCGCTCAGATTCTCCACCCAGGAACGGGTCCAGCGGTCGCCGTTCTTGAGGATGCCGGTGGTGTGAGGATAATAGCCGGTGAAGAGACTGGCCCGCGCCGGCGCGCACGAGGGCGCGGTAATATGGCAGTTGGTGAAGCTCACCCCCTCCCGTACCATGCGATCGAGGTGGGGCGTCTCCATGTAGTCGAATCCCAGGGCCGCGATCGTGTCGAAGCGCTGCTGGTCGGTAATGATAAGTATGATGTTGGGACGACTGTCGGCCATCTGGTCGGTAATGATAAGTATGATGTTGGGACGACTGTCGGCCACGCGCTGCTGGTCGCGGCTAGGCTCCTTAACGATGGTGACTAGCCAGCGGCGGCGCGTAGGATTGCCTTCTTTTCCTCGACGCGAAAACATTCATACTGGTTATCACGCATATAGCGTCGCGCCAGGTCAATGGCCTGATTTTCAGTGAGCAGACCATCGGAAATCTCTGCCTGCATCGCCCTCGTGAACCAGGCGCGGGCCTGCTTGGCGTAGGCGAGGGCTGCGCCCGGGTAACCGGTATCCCCGCCGAAAAGGAACAGTTTGTTGGCCGGGGCCGCGTGGATGAAGCGGCGCACAAACTCCATCGAGCTATAAGGGTTGATGCTCCAGGCCCAGCAGAGGTCGGCATAGACGTTGGGGTAGTGCTTCGCCAACGCAACCAACTCCTCGGTATATGGGTAGGCGATGTGCATGAGTACGAATCGAGCCTCGGGATACTTTGCCAGCAGAGGGCACAAGTTGCCGCTGCGGATGTAGTCCACGGGCATTCTGCTGTGGCCGCCGTAATAGCCGGTGTGCAACTTCATAGGCAGATTGTGTTCGATACACAGTTCCACGCCCCTGGCCCAGCACCAGTCTCCCAGGGTTAGCCTTGCGGCCTCGTCGATCTCTTCCCCGTCTCGCAAATAGATGTCGAGGGCTTTGGCGGCCTCGGCGTCGCTGCGCTCCTGCCAGCGCAAGGTGCGATTGTAGGCGTGTTGCGCCTTGACAGCGATCGCCGGGGCGGAGAATTTATGGAAAATCGTTTCCATCACCCGCCGCAGGGAGAACAGGTCGGACACTTCCAAACCGGTATGTTCGGCGATCTGCTCGTGGTTGGGCCTGCCGGAGCACATTGCGGCCCAGGAAATATCATAGAAGAAAAAGTCGGGCCCAGAGCGATCTGCATCTATGTGAATCGTCCCCGCGTCGGTCTGAATGTGGTCCAGATTGGCTTCTTCCCTGAGCAAGCGCAGGCGTTCACCGGGCTGGATGAAAGCAGAGTTCTGGTCCTGGGCGGCGGCAATCGAATCAGGAGTCAACTCCTCAATGCCGTAGAGATCCTGTGCAATGATGCGTACGGCCTCGCCGTAGCCGGTATGCTGCGCTCTCGCCCATGCTTCCTGAACAGGCGCAAAACGGGCAGCAACATCGGGGTCTGCCTGGTCGAATAACTTATCGATGGCCTCCTGCGAGGCACCGGCTACGAACAGGTCGGCATGGACATAGTTCTGGAAGAGCTGACACAGGATGTCAGGACGCTCATCCAAATAGCCCTCTTCACGCCGCATGTGCTCGTGGGAATCCACAAGAGGGGTCTGCTGGATTACGGTGGCGATATCGGTTTGAGAAGTCATGGAAACTCTTAACTCGCTTTCAGTTTGGCCTGCCATTGCTTTCGAAATTTGTTTACTTTGGGGCGGATAACGAAGAGGCAATAGGGCTGGAATCCGTTGTCGCGGTAGTAGTTCTGATGATAGGCCTCGGCGACGTAGAAGGTGTCAAGGGGGATCAACTCGGTAACAATGGGCGCATCCCAGATCTGCGGGACGTAGTCGCGAATCATCTCCTCGGCCACTCTTTTCTGTTCTTCGTCATGAAAGAGAATGACTGAGCGGTATTGGGGTCCGACATCATTGCCCTGGCGATTAGGTGTTGTCGGGTCGTGTGAAGTGAAGAAGACTTCGAGGATCTCACGAAACGAGACCACGGACGGGTCGAAAGAGACCTGTATGACCTCGGCGTGGCCGGTTGTCTTCGAGCAGATCTGCTCGTAGGTCGGATTGACTACATGGCCGCCGGCATACCCTGATACGACCTGTTTCACACCAAGCAGTTCCTCATAAAGGGGTTCCAGGCACCAGAAGCAGCCCCCGCCCAAGGTGGCAACTTCCTGGGAGCTCAAATCATTGGTCATTGCACTTTCTCCCTATCTGATAGTCCTGCAATGCGAACTCTCCCCGGCATCTGACTGTTTTCTGCGCTCACCGACATCATAATCCGTCTCCAATTTGCAAGAATCACAAGTCCGACAGGATGACCGGCGGCGGTTTTTTGACACGTATTCGTGCCGGTGGCGCCAGCAGTGGTAGATGCATATATCTTACCGCAGAAGGAGGCGGAGTCAAACCGGCCCAGGTAAAGACTGCCTGGCCATTCACCCACCTGCGTCGACTTGCGTAGTCGAAAAACTGTGATATGTTTCTGGCGCAAACAGCCTTTGACCAGCGTTAAACGTTGGTCACCGTTCTACGACTATTGCCCACGTTCACATGACCAAAGGAACGCAACCATGATTCGAATCGCTGAGATGTTGCCGGCGCAGCCATCCCCCTTGTGGACGCTCGTCAAACAGTGCGGCGTTAACAACGCCGTAGGCCAGATGGACATGTCGACGATCGATCATCCGGATCCGGACATGAAACCATGGGGATTCATGAGCCTGGCCCGGGTGAAGAGCGCCTACGAGAACGCCGGCTTTCGGCTTGAGGTGCTGGAGAGCCGCCCGCCGCTGGACAAGGCAAAGCTGGGATTGCCCGGGCGCGACGAGGAGATTGAGACCGCCTGCGAACTGATTCGCAACCTCGGCCGGCTGGGTGTGCCCGTTTGGTGCAGCGAGTGGATGCCCGTCTTCAATTGGATGCGCACGGCCACAACGATTCCGGAGCGGGGCGGCGCCCTTGTGACCGGGTTTGACTACGATGTTATGCGCAACGCGCCGCTGACCGAGCACGGCGAGGTCAGCGAGGAGCAGCTCTGGGAGAATCTGAAATACTTCCTGGAGGCCGTCGTACCGGTAGCGGAAGAGGCCGGCGTCAAACTCGCCATGCACCCCGACGACCCACCCTTGTCGCCGATCAGGGGCCTGGGCCGCATCATGCGCAGCGTCGAAAACTTTCAACGCCTGATCGACTTGGCGCCCAGCCCGGCCAACGGCATCTGCCTCTGCCAGGGAAACTTCACGCTGATGACCGACGACCTGCCGGAGGTGATCCGCCATTTCGGCGCCCAGGACAAAATCTTTTTCGTCCATTTCCGCGACGTGCGGGGCGTGCCCGAGAAGTTCAATGAGACCTTCCACGACAACGGCAAAACAGATATGCTCGCCTGTATGAAAGCCTATCGCGAGATCGGCTTTAGCGGCGTTCTGCGGCCCGATCATGTGCCGACGATGGAGGGTGACAGCAACCAGGACGCCGGCTACTCCTCGATCGGCAGGTTGTACGCCATCGGCTACATACGCGGTCTCCGCCAGGCTGTGTACACAGGATGATCTCCGTCCACCTTACATTTCCAGCATCCACTGGAAGATCATATCGTCCAGATCGGGCAACTTTTCGTGGCCGTAGTCCGGATAGATGACTGTCCGTTTGGGCGAACTGATCTTGTTGAAGGCAGCATATTGCGTGGAAGGCGGGCAGACCTGGTCCATCAGACCGACGCCCATCAGAACCTCGGCACGGATGCGGGGCGTGAGGTTCTGGACATCGATATAGCCCAGACGGGTGAAGACCGCTTCCTCCCGTTCGTGGCGGGGATCAAAGTTGCGGAACCATTCCCGCAGTTCGGCGTAGGCGTTCTGGTCCATGTCGAGATCCCACACCCGTTTGTAGTCGCACAGGAAGGGATAAATCGGCGCGGCCCGTTGCACGCGCGGCTCCAGCGAGGCGCAGGCAAGCGTGAGCGCCCCTCCCTGGCTCCCGCCCGTAGCGCCAACTCGGGTCGCGTCCACATCATCCATCTCCATCACGATCTGCGCCAGCCGCGCCGTGTCAAGGAAGGTTTGCCGATAGAGAAGGTCATCCGGCTCGCCGGCCAGCCCGCGCACGATGTGCCCTCGCAACGTCCAGCCCGGCACGCCGCCGACATCTGTGGAGCGTCCACCGCCCTGGCCGCGGCAGTCCAGCGCGGCAACCGTGAAACCGGCGGCGACATAGCCCAGCTTGCTCTGCCAGTCGCCGGCGTTGCCGCTGTAGCCGTGGAACATGAGCACTGCTGGATGGGGGGCCTGTGCGTCGCGAGGGCGCAGTAGCTTGGCATGGACGCGAGCGCCGCGCGTTCCCGTGAAATACAGATGGAAGCATTCGGCATAGGGCGCTTGAAAATCGGCCGGAATCAGCTCCACTTCCGGATCGATCGACGCGAGTTCGGTGAGGGCGGAGTCCCAATACTCGTCGAAGTCAGGCGGACGCGGGTTGGTGCCCTGGTAAGAAGCCAGTTCAGCCAGTTTCATGTCAAAGAGCAGAGGCATGGTGTTTCCCCTTGTGTGGTCTATAGTGGTCGCTTGAGATAGCAGGTGCTGTTAGTTCCCTAGATTCCGTTCACATTGTCGCGTCAGTGGGACGTTGGCTGCAAACGCGGCGAACTGAAAGGGGCATTCCCGGGACTAGGGCCCATAAGAGCGAAAGACCTGCGCATCTGCTTTTATTTCAGCCGAGCGCGTCCCAAGTTGAACGCAGGCTTTCCTGGAATTCGTACTTAGATTGTTCTTGACCTGTTCGCCAGAATCGGGTAGGATATGCACGGTCTGTGCCGCTGACAGACTAGGCAGAGTTTCCTCTTTTCGGCTCACAGACGCCCAATCAGTGGGTACGACCTGAATTGGATAAGACTTTGGAATCCGATGGGCTACCCCTTGAGGACACAGTTTTGCCTTACCGGCTGTTTGATTTGAGAAAACTTCACATTTCGACCATTTTCCACAAGCATTTGCCCATGAAGAGGGACCAAGAAGCCAGTCTTCCGAACATTCTTGAGTCTTGTCGATTTGAATTTAGCTTCCCAGCCAGCCCGCTCGCCTCGCGCTCACCTGGCAGAACGGCAGCGCATGAAACTCTGGCGGCGGGCAGTCCCCGCTTGCCCCTTCCTCAAAACTAGCAGTTGACCAGCGCCGCGCCCCGGCGGAAACCGAGCACAATGTGTCAGCGCAAGCTGGATTCAGGTTTGTTAGAATCGAAATGTCGCCCTTGTCGTCTGGATTCTGACGAACAGAGCGATACCGGAAGAGATCCATCAGCCAAACAGAGAGAGTCAGACATGAAAACCAATTCAACGGCGTGGGATGCTCTAGAGTTTCGTTGTATCGGACCCCCGCGCGGCGGACGCGTAGTCGCAGTTGCAGGGCACCCGACGCAGAAGAACGTCTTCTATTTTGGCGGGGTGGCGGGTGGCGTATGGAAGACTGTTGATGGCGGCCACTACTGGGAAAACATTACAGACGGACAGTTCGACGTATCTTCTGTGGGCGCGCTTGCGGTCTCCGAGGCCGATCCGAATGTAATTTACGCGGGGACTGGCGAGTCGACGATCCGGCTGGACGTTAGCTGGGGCGATGGGGTCTACAGGTCGACCGATGGCGGCGAGACCTGGAAAAACGTAGGGCTGCGGGACAGCCATCACATTGGGGAAATCCGCATTCACCCCCAGAATCCCGACATCGTTTACGTGGCCGCGCTGGGCCACGCCTTTGGGACGAACGACGAGCGCGGCGTCTACCGCTCCACTAATGGAGGCGAAACCTGGGAGCAGGTACTCCATGTCAGCGACAAGGCCGGCGCCGTGGACCTCACTCTGGATGTCACCAACCCCCGCATCATCTACGCCTCGATCTGGCAGGTACACCGCCACTTCTGGGAGTTGGTCTCCGGCGGCCCCGACAGCGGGCTCTGGAAATCAACCGACGGCGGTGACAACTGGACTGACATCAGCCGCAACCCCGGCCTGCCTCAGGAAGGGATACTGGGGAAGATTGGAATCTCAGTCTCGCCTGCCCGACCCAGCCGAGTCTGGGCTATCGTCGAGGCGGAGGGCGAAAAGTCCGGCATTTACCGCTCCGACGACCGCGGCGCCAGCTGGGAGCAACTGACCAACAACCAGGACTTGCTAAACCGACCCTGGTATTATATGCACATTTTCGCCGACACCCAGGATCCGGACACGGTCTACGTCAACAACCTGAAGATGTGGAAGAGTGTCGACGGAGGCAGGAACTGGAGCGAGATTACAACGCCTCACGGGGACAACCACGATCTGTGGATTGATCCTGCCGACCCGCAACGGATGATTAACGGCAACGACGGCGGGGCCTGTGTCAGCTTCAACGGAGGCGAGACCTGGAGCACGATCTACAACCAACTGACAGGCCAGTATTATCGTCTTGATGTGGACAACCAGCAGCCCTATCGTGTTTACGGCACGCAGCAGGATAACTCCAGCATTTCGGTGCCTAGCGCCACTGAAAAAGGGGCGATCCCGTGGAGTGACTGCTATCCGGCCGGCACTGGCGAGAGCGGATTCATCGCTGTCAAGCCCGACGACTCCAACATCGTCTATGTCGGCGCGGTCGGCTCTTCGCCCGGCGGCGGAGGTGCGTTGCAACGCTACGACCACCGCACCAAGCAGATCCGGCTTGTAACGGTCTGGCCGGAACCCTTCAACGGCTTCGGTCCTAAGGTAATGAAGTACCGCTTCCCCTGGACTTTTCCGATCACATTCAGTCCCCATGACACCAATGTTCTTTACACGTGCGGCAACAACGTTTTCCGCACGACGAACGAAGGCAGTTCATGGGAAATACTCAGCCCTGATCTGACACGTAACGACGAGAGCAAGCTGGAGGCCTCCGGCGGGCCGCTGACGCTGGATACCAGCGGCGCGGAGCACTACTGCACGATCTCGGTGTTCTTCGAGTCCCCCCACAGGGAGGGTCTCTTCTGGGCCGGCAGCGATGACGGGCTCATACACATCAGCGAGGACGGCGGGGGCAGTTGGCGCAGCGTCACGCCACCGGACCTGCCCGAATGGAGCTTGATTACGGTAATTGAGCCGTGCGCACACGATCCGGCAACAGTTTATGTTGCCGCTACTCGCTATAAGCTGGACGACTACAGCCCCTATTTGTTCAAGACCACCGATATGGGCCAAAACTGGCACCGGCTCGACGCAGGCTTCCCGCAAAACGAGATCACTCGCGTGTTGCGGGCGGATCCGACGCGGGAGGGATTGCTCTATGTCGGCACTGAGTCCGGTGTTTTCGTCTCTTTCGATGACGGCTCTTCCTGGCAAAGGATGCCAGGAAATCTGCCGATAGCGCCTGTCTACGACATGCAGGTCAAGGACGAAGATCTTGTGGTGGCCACACATGGCCGCTCCTTCTGGATTCTCGATGATCTCACACCTCTGCGCCAGACGGATGCGCTCGATGGCGCAGACGAGGCCGCGGCCCGACTTTTCCCACCGCGCAGGACATTGCGGCGCTGGCTGCCCTGGTCGGTAGAAGGAAGACGGGGCGACGGCCGCAACTATGCCTTGGCCTTCGGCCAGTTGATCACCTTCCGCGACGAGGATGACGACAACGGAATCGGCGCCCGCCGTATTATCGACGGTGGTCAGAATCCACCCCAGGGCGCTCTTGTTTACTACACGCTCCCGCAAGATGCGAAGGATGTCAGCCTGACATTTCTCGATGCGGCAGGCAACGAAATCCGCTCGTTCGGTCCCAAACCCGCTAAAGAGGAAATAGAAAAAGAGCAGGAGGAGTATCCCTCTGTTCAGTACGTTTCGACCAACGCCGGCCTCAATCGCTTCGTCTGGTACATGCGCTACGCCGATGCTGAACAGTTGCCGGGTGACGCTTTCACCGAGAAAAGTGTGACCGGAGCCATGGCGCCGCCTGGGACCTACCAGGTGTGTCTGACCGTCGACGGTGAAAGCCAGACTGAGCAGTTCGAAATTTACATCGACCCTAAGGTTGGGACCAGCCCGGAAGAGATGCAGGCTCAGTTTGACCTGTGGCAGGAGGTGAATGCGAAGCTGTCCGAGACCCACCAGGCGGTCAAACGTTTGCGGCGGGCAAGGGAACGCGTTAAGGGGATGGCCGAAATGGTTGCGGACAGCGGGGCGGACGAGCAGACAAAGAACGCCGTCCGGGAGAGGGCAGATCAGATTGCCGAGCAGTTAGGCGAAGTGGAGAGGCAATTGGTTCAGCCAGACGCCAAGGTAAACTTTGACAAACTGCGGCTGCGCACAATGCTCAACGCCAAGCTGCACAATCTTGTCAGCGTAATCTCCGCGGCAGACGCCGCGCCTCCGCAGCAGACTTATGACGTGTTCGACGCACTTGGCACGCAAGTCGATGCCCAGCTAGATACACTGGAATCGATCCTGGGCGAGAGTGTAGACGACTTGAACGCCGCGGTGCAGGCGGCAAACGTGCCGCCGGTGGTGGTTTAGAGAACCTGAAATGCGTGTACCATTCACGTTTCGAAAGAGCGCAGGCGCACCTGCGCTCTTTCAGATTACGCTGGCCGATTTCATCGTTCGCAGCGCCTATCAGATGGGAAAGACGCCCCTTCTGCCCATCTTCGCCGCCTCGCTGGGCGCGTCTGACGCGCTGCTGGGGCTGATCGTCGCAATCTCAACGCTCACCGGCATGGCGACAAAACCACTCTTCGGTCTGCTCTCGGATCGAACGGGCCGTCGGCTATGGCTTCTGATTGGCACGCTGATATTCGCAGGCGTTCCGTTTCTCTACCAGTTGATTGAAACACCCGGCCAACTTATCGTCATTCGTCTTCTGCACGGTACGGCCACAGCGATTTACGGGCCTGTGACGGTGGCCTATGTCGCTGAACGCAGCGGCAAGCGAAAAGCCGAACGACTGGGCTGGTTCGGAATGGCCCGCAGCGGCGGCTACCTGGTCGGACCGGTTGTGGCGGGCTGGCTGCTGTTGTCGTTGGAGCCGGTAACGGTCTTCACGCTCATCGGCGCGCTGAGCCTTGCGGCGTTCGTACCGGTGCTGGCGTTGGGAGGCGACGAGCCGGATACGCATGAGAGGGCCTTGCCCCGCCAAGAGAATACCGGCACACAACCAGGGGCGAAGACATTTGCAGTACGTGCAATGCGAGGACTCTTAAATGGCCAGGCGGCGGTGGTGCGTGCGCCTGCGGTCTGGCTTTCCGGCGCATTGGAGGCGGCCGTCTATGTCGTAACCTACGTCATCAAAGCCTTCTTGCCGATTTACGCGCTTACCAGCGGATACTCGACCGTCGAGATTGGCTTGTTCTTCAGCGCGCAGGAGGGTGCGCTTATTCTGCTCAAACCTTGGGGCGGCAGACTGGGAGACAGGTTGGGCCATTTTCGAGCCGTGTCTCTGGGCATGATCTGCCTGGCGCTCTGCCTCCCTTTCTTGCTGACCGCGACGGGCACCATCGGCCTGTTGGCAGTTGCGGTGGCTATGGGCGCGGCCCAAGCTCTTATCTTCCCGGCAACAGTTGCGCTGATCGCAGAGCAGGTGCCGGCAGGCCAAGTAGGGGCCGGCATGGGCTTGGCCGGTTCGCTCAAGAACGCCGGCAAGGTGGTCGGGCCGCTGCTCGGCGGGCTGCTTATCGCCGGCCTGGGCTACGGCGGGATGTTGTGGATGGTGGCCGGAATCCTGCTGGCCGCAGCGTTGGCCCTTTTCGTTCGTTTCCACACTGTCGATTTTTCTCTGCTGCCAAGGACCCAGAAAGTCAAGTCCTGATTTTCGCGGGC
The DNA here is from genome assembly GCA_965221345.1 of Caldilineaceae bacterium. Classification (GTDB taxonomy): domain Bacteria; phylum Chloroflexota; class Anaerolineae; order Caldilineales; family Caldilineaceae; genus Bin5. Next base: position 1,306,719 of record CBDCSD010000001.1, on the reverse strand, counting down.
TAGTCGATTCTCGCTCGCCGGACCGCTGAAAAAAGAAGCAGTGTTAGTTCTATCGTAAGGGCTGCCGAGCCGACCAAAAGGGTTGCCCGAAGTCCGACAGCCTCGCCCAAAGCGCCGCCAATAAACGCGCCGATCGTCGCCACTCCAAACAGTACAAAGCGCCTGGCTGCGGTCACGCGCCCCAGAAGCCGTATGGACGTAATAGTCTGACGCAAGCTAATCTGATTGACAAAGTATATGGTGCTGCCCAAGCCGCTCAACGCAAGCGCCGCGCCCGCGGCGCCGACGTCGTAGCCGATCAGGTCGGCGGTCGCCAGCAGTAGACTGCCCGCGATCCACAGCAGTTTGCCCACGACAAGCGTCAACCCTACCTGCAAGATCTTTGCCACTCTGCCGGAAAACAGCGCGCCCAACAGGGAGCCGGCACCGCCACAGGCCAGGACAGTGCCGATCACTGACGGCGTAAAGTTCAGTTGATCCACCAGGAATAGCATCTGTACGGCTGCTGACATCGATCCGGCCAGCATTCCCATGCTGGAGGTGATCGTAAGTGTTCTCAGCAGAGGAGTTCGGAGCAGTTCGAGCACACCTTCCCCGACCTCCTGACCGACGGCCACTACAGCGGCTCGGAACTGCTCTTTGGGCCCTTTCGTATCATCGGCGTCTCGCGGCGCCGTTGAACTGGGCTCAGCTTCGGTCACGCCGCTGAGCGCCAGGGCAGAAAAGAGATAGGAAACTGCGTCAAGGAGTATGGCTTTGGGGGCACTGAAAAGCTGCACCAGGCCGCCGGCTACGGCTGGGCCGGCGATAGCGAGGACGGCATCGCTGGTCGAGAGTCTGCTGTTGGCCGCAACCAACTCGCGCTTCTCCACCAGCGCGGGCAGTAGCGAGATAGCAGCGATCTGGAAGAAGACGGTCAGTGTACCGGCCGCGAAGGTAACAATCCAGATTTGGGAAAAGGTGAGTTGACCCATCCATGCGGCGACGGGGATGGAGACGAGCAGCAGCGCCCGACCGATATCCGCCCACACCAATATTGGTCTGCGCCGGACCCGGTCTACCCAGACGCCGGCAACAAAGCCGAACAGCAGGTTGGGTAGAGATCCGGCGGCGGCCAGCAGACCCATCTCTGAAGGTGAAGCACCCAGTACGAGCACGGCGGTCAATGGCAGGGCAACGGTTGTGATTGCAGTTCCGGCACCAGAGGTGACATGCGCAATCCATAGCCGCGTAAAGGCCCGGTTGTGCCAGAGACCCCCGGATTGCTTCATCAATTCGTCCCTGGAGGTTCCAGCGCAAGTGTGCTCTCCATCCACTTTTTGACTGCACTTGCCGACTCCTCAACAGGCGCGTGCGTGGTATCCAGAAGTGTCACCCGTGGAATCTGCTTCGGCCCCTCATTGAGCAGCCAGCGATTGAAGTCGAGCTGTTCTTGCAGCTGTTCCGGTTGGCCGCTTTTGCGCCAAGCGGGTCGTGCCAGAAGCCGGTATCGCAACGCATCTTCGTCACAGACCAAGGCCAAGTAGTGCGTACGGCTGAAAAAGCGCCGCTCTACGCACTGTTCGATATTCTTGGGAACGGCCAGGCCGGCACCGAAGAGGGCCACGGGCCGCCCGCACTGGCCGATGTTTTTCGCTAGCCGCAACCATGTTTCGAAGAAGCGACGATGTCCGTCCGGCGGCTTTTCAAACTCCTGCAGCCACAGGAGATCCGCTTCCAGGAGCACGGCTGCGGTATACCGGCCTGCCAGTTGCTGCAGGATAGCGCTCTTGCCGGTAGCGCTGGCCCCGCCGACCAGCAGGAGCGGCAGGCGCAGAAATTTGTGCGGATGACCGCATTCAGGGCAGGTCGCCACGGCCGTCCGGGTATCCCCAACGAGATCGGCCTGGTTGCAGTGCTTGGATTCAGTAGTAACACTTGTCGGCCCGGCAACGGTTTTGTCAGCACTATAGAGGCCACAATGGGCGCAGACGTTTATCATATTTCGCTTGCCACTCCCCATAGCGACCAGGCCGGAAATCTCGCTGTCCTAAGCACCGGAATCCTGCGAGGGTCGATACAAGTTGCCAGTTCCTGGCTTGCATAATATCATGGGCGTAGTGGAGGGATGAAGATTCCTGGTCTTCAATCCCTCTTTACTTTTTGGCGTCGTTGCGTGAGGCGAGAAATTCTCATGGGCCATCGCGACCCGGTGGCCGGGCAAGGCGATGGCGTAAGCAGGCGTTCGTCACGTGCCAGACATACTGCATTTCAGCTAACCAGTTATTGCGATGATCAGCGACAGACGGGCACTTAACATTCCACGAGCAGTTTTCAAGCGCGAAATCCTTACCAATACGGTATTCCTGGTGGCGGGCGGGCACTGTCTGCTGGAGCTCTTCCAACAGTATCTGCCGGTTTTCTTTCCGCTCTTCCGCGCCGAGTATGGGCTGAGCTATGGACAGATAGGTATGGTGACTCTGGTTGGAACCACCACGATGTCCCTGGCGCAGCCGGTGTTTGGCTACTATATTGACCGCTGGGATGCCCGCCGCATCACCTCGCTGAGCGTTGTCTGGCTAGGGCTGATTATGGCCGTGCTCGGTTTCAGCAGCAACTATTGGACCTTGTTGGTGGGGGTGGCGCTGGCGGGGTTTGGGTCGGCGGCATTCCATCCTGCGGGCGCCTCGGTCGTCAGCAAGGCAACTGAGGCTGGGAAGACTGGACGAGCCGTCTCTTTCTTTGCGGTAGGCGGAAATGTTGGTTCGGCGGGCAGCCCGCTTCTGCTGGCGTTTGGGTTGGGGTTGTTGGGATTGAAGGGAACGATAGTCCTTCTGCCCGTCGTCCTTGTAGCGGCCATTTGGCTGGTCAGCGGGCTGGGGCGGGAAAGCAGCGGAGACCGCGAAGCGCATCGAGAGCGGCAGTCGCGGGCCGGGCAGGGCTTTTTGCTGGGACTGATTCTGATCACAGTGGTGGCGATGACCCGGGCCTGGTTTCAGCTCAGTCTGACGACATATTTGCCGACGCTGCTGGAGGATCGCGGCTTTTCCGTCGTCTACGGCGGTCAGATGCTCTTCGTCCTGTCGCTCTTAATCGGAGTGGGCAGTTTCTTTGGCGGCATCCTGTCCGATCGGTTCGGCCGCTGGCAGGTCTTGCTGGCCTGCTTCGCCCTGCTTGGACCTAATTTCTGGTTCTTTTTGCACGCGGGTGGCAGCCTCCAACTCGTTCTGGCGGCTGCAATGGGTTTCCTGCTGGGATGCACTTATCCGACGACGGTTGTCGTTGCCCAGGAGGTCTGGCCCAGGGGTCTGGCTATGGCGTCCGGGTTGGTGATGGGTCTGGGCTGGTGGCCGGGAGGGTTGGGCGCAACCTTTACCGGCTGGCTGGCAGACCGGCTAACGCTGGAGATTGCATTGGAAGGTCTGGTCATTGCGCCGGTTCTTGGCGCGCTGCTGGTGGCGGTCTTGGCCCTGGCGCTGCGCAATCGTAACGCCCAGTTGATCGAGAAGATAGACCCGTCGTCCGCGCGATAGGAGTTTTCCGATGTCATTGCCACTCCCCGTATTGCTAGATGTAGACACCGGAGGCGACGACGCTTTGGCGCTGTTGCTAGCGATGGCGTCTCCGGCCCTGGATGTACGCGGCATCACCTGCGTGGCCGGCAACTGCCCGCTGAGTCAGGTCGTCATCAATACGCTCACGCTTCTGGATGCGATCGGGGCGCCCCCGGTCCCTGTCGCCGCGGGGATGGACAGGTCGATCATCGATGGCGGCCTGCCGCCGCCAGCTCTGCACGGCAGTGATGGCATGGGCGACCTCGGCCTGCCGCCGCCGCGGCGCGCCGCTGTCGATATCCATGCGGTCGAATACCTGCGGCGAACTCTGGCCGACGCAACCGAGCCGCTGACGCTGATCTGCCTTGCTCCCCTGTCCAATATCGCGATGCTGCTGCGGATGTATCCACACATTACGGACAGGATCGCACGGCTGTATGTGATGGGTGGAACGTACGCCTCAGCAGGCAATGCGACGCCGGCAGCCGAATTCAACATACGCTGCGATCCGGAGGCAGCCGCCATCGTACTTCACAGTGGGCTGCCTGTTACTTTGTATCCCTTGGATCCCTTCATGCAGGTGTGGTTCACGCAGAGTGAGGCACGGGCCCTGGCGAAATCGGCGAGTGCGTCCGCACGTATCGCAGGCGGCATTGCTCTGCACTACTGCCGTTTCTTTAAGGCGAAGTTTTCTCTCATCGGCGATGCCGGAACGGTTGCCGCGGTAATCGACCCGGAGGGTGCAACAGTGGAACGCAGCCCCATGCGGGTGGAGTTGTCAGGCAGCGAGACGAGGGGAGCAACCGTTTTTGACCGGCGCAGCGTGAGGCAACGCGATTACGATGACGGTGAATGGCCCGGTTTGGACGTTGTCACCGCGGTGGACGCGGGCCGCTACCGACGACTGATGGCAAAGGCCCTGGGCGCCGCAGAAATAGTGGCCGATTAGATAGCGACTGGCCGACCCTGAAGCACAGATGCCCAGCGAATCGTATCGTCCCCAGACAGGGCACCAGACAACCGACTGACTAACAGAATATCTTGCGGACAGGCGGACCGCTACGCCAGAAGGGTTTCGGCATTGGCGTAGAAGATCTTGCGGCGGACTTCTGCAGACAGATCCAGGCTGTTGAGCAGCTTCTGCATGCGGTCGTCGAAGTGGTCACGCCCGAAGAGCAGGCGGTCCTGGAATTTGACCAAGAATGGCTCGACCGTCGCCCCGCTGTCTGGAGAGAAGGGGTCGCTTTCAAGCTGGCTGAAGTCCCGCGTAAGCGCGGTGTAGGCGGAGCCGGCTGAGAGGTCGGCGTAGAGGTTGGGATAGGTGCGGAACAGGTGGAACAGTCTGCCGCCGGGCAGCACCGGTCCCTTGGGGTATCCGACCTTGTCGTACTGATCGTCGCCGGAGATGTGCGCCCAGAAGCCCGGTGCGTGGCCGATGAAGATAGTATCAGGACAAGCTTGTAAAGCGCGTTCGAAGGCGTCTATGCTGCCGCCGTACCACCAGTCCGTGCGGGGATAGCGGTGGCCGGTTGGGATGGGATAATCGATGTGGAACGTGACCGGCAAACCCTTCTCGCCGCAGAAGCGGAACAGCCGAAGAGCATCGGGATTGTCGTAGAGCATCCGCAGTTTGATTTCGCCGCAGACCTGCACGCCGTGAATCTCGATGGCGGCGTGCAGCTGGTCGATGGCTTCAGGGCGGCGGGGGTCGGGAGCGTAGCCTAGAATGAAGCGGTCGGGGGCGGCCTGTTTGTAGCGCAGGCAGGCGGCAAACGGGACGGGGTAGGCGCGGCCGTCGCCAAAATGCATCTCCTTGAAATAGCTGGCCGGATTGTACTCATCGGGAGGGCACTCCCAGGTGAGCAGCCAGGTCTTGTCGATGCCATGCCGGTCCATGTTGGCCAGAAACTTCGGCAGATCATGGCCGAGCCAATCGGGGTGGTTGTGCGCGTCAATGATGGTCATGTTTTCTTATTGGAAGGCGGAGGCCACCATGCCAACAAGGGCAATGGCCAGACATGCTGCCAGAGCCATTCCGACCAGGAGCGGGGCAACGACAACGACGATGGCTCTGCCCTGGGACAACTCATACTCTACCTTTAAGGCAAAGTAATTTAGAACCACCTGATAAATTCCAAGAATGCCGCCTAAGCAGCCTCCCACGGCCGGTAAGAAACCGAGTATGGAGCCGACAATGATTATCGGTGCGCCGAAGGTGGCATAGAGATAGGCATAGCGACCGAACTGCCCGCGCCCTCCTAGTAGTGTAACATACAGGGTTTGCCGGATAAGATGAACTGTGGCACACTCTCCAGAAAGGCAGACACAAGGAGAGGAAAGATGCCAGCGAAACGATATCGGGTGCGATTGACAGCGGAAGAGCGCAAGGAACTGGATGGGCAGGTGAACACAGGCACAGGGTCGGCGCGACGCTTAAGACGGGCTCGCATCCTGCTGATGGCCGATGAGGCGCAAGCGGGCGGGGGCTGGTGCGACGCCGAGATTGCCAAGGCATTAGGAGCGCATGCGCGCACGGTCGAGCGCGTGCGGGAGCGGTGTGTCACAGTCGGCATCGAAGCCGCCCTCACCCACACGCGACCGAAACGGAAACGACCGCGCGTATTGGATGGCGCTGGCGAAGCCCGGTTGGTGCAGTTAGCGTGTAGCGCTGCGCCGGATGGACAGGAGCAGTGGACGCTGCAGATGCTGGCCGATAAGCTGGTCGAATTAGAGGTGGTCGAACGTATTTCGCGCGAAACAGTGCGGACGACGCTAAAAAAAACGAACTTAAGCCCTGGCTGAAAGATGAATGGTGTATTCCGGAGACCGCGAGCGCAGAGTTCGTCTGCGCCATGGAAGATACGCTTGAAGTCTATCATCGGCAGCAGGATCCCAAGCGCCCGTTGGTCTGTCTTGATGAAGGCAGTAAACAGTTGACCAAAGAGACCCGTCTGCCCCTGCCACCGCGACCGGGTGCGGTGGCCAAATATGACTACGAGTATGAACGCAACGGCGTTGGCAACCTCTTTCTCTGCTTTGCGCCGCTGCAAGCCTGGCGTCATGTCAAGGTGACAGCGCGCCGCACCATGGTCGATTTTGCCCACTGCATGCGTGACCTGGTCGACATCCACTTCCCGCAGGCAGACACGATCGTCTTGGTGATGGACAATTTGAACACACACAAACTCGCTTCGTTGTATGAAGCGTTCCCGGCGGCCGAAGCCCGCCGCATTGCCGCCAAACTGGAAATCCATTACACCCCCAAGCATGGCAGTTGGCTCAATATGGCTGAAATCGAACTCAGTGTCCTGCATCGACAGTGCTTGAACGCGCGCATCCCTGACAAACAGACCTTGATGCAGCAAGTCACAGCTTGGCAAAACCGACGCAATGACTCGACCGCTACCGTCAACTGGCGTTTCACCACAGCTGACGCTCGCATCAAACTCGAACGACTTTATCCGTCAATAAAAGATTGTTGAACTACTAGTACGGAAGCGACAACATGGTAGATGCCCACGCCAATAAGGAAAGTGATTGGTCCAAAAAAGATGATGGAGAGGTTGAGAAAAGACCCACCGGGCGTATCGGTTTCAGTGATAGGCCCGAGTTCTCCTTGGAGTTCTGTCGGTAACATCTCCATGACCTGACTGATGCCTCCTAATGGAGACGAAAAAATCTGGGCTTGCAGCGTTCCGAGCAGGGCCGAGATGACCGAGGCCAAAATCATCCAGAGGAGAGCGGTCTTCAGAGTCGCCGAGGATTTCTCTCGTTCGGCAGTGAACACTTCTTCGCCGGGCTTGGTCAATACATTCAGCCAGGTTTGGAAGATCGAGCTGATGTCCATTGGTAATTCCTTGAAGCAGTAGCTTCGGAATGCCTCTACAACGAGGTGCAGGGCCAGTTAATTTGGATTCGTTCGGCAGCGATTCAGGTCGAAAGAGAGTTCCCTCTGGTCTTTGGAACTGTTGTAGAACTGCTCAGCCGGCAGGTTCGCGGGTCAGAGGGCCCCACTGTTACTTGGCTGTGAAGGTCGGTAGCGTGCTGGGGAAATGCTTAACTGAAAAGACCAGACGCAACTGAAAACACTATGCCGCCGCATAATGCGAGCAATATCACGACGAACAAGGGCGACAGCACGACAAGTATAGCGTTGCCCGTTGATAGCCCATACTCCACCCTTGTAGCTAAATAGCTAAGCCTTAAGCTATAGAACGATAGAATAGTTCCAATCAGAAAACCGGCTATCGGCACAAATGCGGAGACGGCGCTGATAAGAGCGATTGGTGCATAGAAAGTGGCGTTGAGATAGGCATACTGCCCAAACTTTCCCTTACGCACCTGGCCCGAAGGCTCAAGACGAATCCGGTCTGAACCCCATGCCGAAGCGACAAGGTGCTGAATGCCGACAGCAATGCAGAAAAAGATCGGAGCAACGATAACGCCTCCCAAGAGCACGAGCATGTTAAGCGGTGTATCAGGAGGCGTTAGTTCGAAGAGAGGGCGAAGTCCAGTTGGTACGTAATTCAGTAGCGGACCGATGCCCCTCCAAGACGATGGTATGAACTGCGTATGGAGGACATTCAATATCGTTGTAACCACCGCTGTCAGAAACACCCACTTGAGCGCGGTATGCAGGGTCGCCAAGGGATTCAGTCGCTCAGCTTCAAAGACCTGCTCACTGGGTCTGCTGAGCACCGTCACCCACGTCTGAAACATCGTACGAAGATCGATCGTCATTTTTGTGCCAGTAGCCTCCTACTCATACCTACGCCAACGGCTCTTCCCATCAAATGGCTTGGATGTATGACGCACTGTAGCGCTATATCGCGAGTTGACGAGAGTATGCTTGCGGCCTCAAGAGCCAAAGAATGCGCGACGCAGTTTCTCGTTCACCACTTCCTCCCAATCGGGACCGAGGCCGCGAATGTGCTCCGCGAGATCAGCGTCCAAAGGTATAGAAAGCATTATCTTTTTGTTTTCTAATTCTCTTTCTTGCAAGCATTGATAGCGCTCGACAATGTCCGGGACTACCTCACTTGCGGGCCGCGCCTTCTTGAACCACGCCTCATCCAGTTCAATCGTATCGGGGTCATTTTCGATACCGGCGTTGATGGCGGCCTCTTCCCCATACTCTCCTGCAATCTCTTCAAAGGACTTACCCTTGAATTTGTCGCTGTTCATAATCCGTTACCTCTCGAGAGTTGGCCTTGCGCAGGCTGATTATGCGAATATCTTCCCCACGCCTGGTGAAGACAACCACATGAAGGCGCGTGCCAATGCGTCCCCTTGCGATAAAGCGTTGCTCCTGATGCCGACTGTTCAGTCTAGTTATTGACGTTGACCAATCGAAGCCTTCAATTGCCGAGAAATCGATTCCGTGTTTCCGTCGGTTAATGTGACGTTTTTCCTCGTCCCATTCCTAGCCCATGCATTCATTGTAGCTATTATCCGTGAGTGCGGCAACTTGATCTCTGAGCGTGCCCCCTTCCAGGGTTGCTCTTCGAGGACAAAGATTGCGGGGTCGACTGCTGGGGGAAGCGCAGCTGTCGCTAATTCCGATTTGATGACCTGGATCATGCACTGTAAACTGGAGATACTATGAGCGTAAGAGTAGATGCTTCCGGACGCAGATGGGTACGGGCAGAGGTTGAGACGCTCGGTTCTATCGAAGAGGTTTGGCAGGCGATCAGCACCGAGGCTGGGCTTTCGTCGTGGTTTACGCGGTCCGACTTTGAATTGGGCGCGGATGGTCAACCCGAGCGGCTAATTTGCCATTTCGGTCCCGACATTTCCTCGGCGGCGACGGTGACGGGGTGGGACCCGCCGCGAGGCTTCGCGGTTACAAGCGATGAGTTCATTAAGGGCGGCCCAGAGGTGGCAACGGACTGGAGTATTGAGGAAGGGGCGGCCAATACGTGCCTCTTGAGCATAGAGCACAGTTTGTTCGTGGACAGCGACGAATACGACAGCCATATCGAGGGGACGGAGGCGGGTTGGCCGGCCTTTCTCCGCATACTGCAAATCTACATGACCCACTATAGGGGACAGCCGTGCGCCTTGTTGGAGTTGATGGGCGCGACGTCTGAGAGTTCCCAGGCATGGGACAATCTGGCTGCCGAACTTGGATTCTCAGCAGCGGAGCTGGGAGCGCGCTTTGCCGCGCCGGCTGGCGGGCTGAATTTCGCCGGCGTTATCGACACTGTGCCTGACGAGACGGAGATCATATTGCATATTGACGAGCCGACCACCGGGGTGGCTCATCTCTTTGTTTGGCCTGTTAACGAGCAGATTCTACTGTCGGTCAGGCTCTATCTTTACGGCGAGAACGCCGTCGAGGTAGTTTCCCGCGAAGAATCGCGGTGGCGTTCGTGGATGGAGGACAGGTTCCCCTTTCCTCAGGGCTGAATGACCAGTCCTACCACGAGTCCCTCTGAGTCGTTTCCCCCCGCATTTTAGAACGCTGTCTTGTTCCCCGCCGGACCTTAGCCTGGGGGCGTTTCATCCCACCGTCCCTGATCAACCGCGGGAAGAAAGTGTCTCCTCAGGGATCCCCCAAATCAGAGGTGAGGCGATTTCCAAGCTGTTCTGCGACGGGTCGCGGAAGTATACGGCTCGACCTTTGCCCAAGGGAATCTCCTTCTCAATTTCTACTCCGTGTTTGGCAAGGTGTTCCTTCCATCGATCGATTTCATGGTCCTGCACGGCAAAAGCCATGTGCCCCTCACCCTTGGCGCCGTGTACAGGTGCATCTTTTTCGCCGCCCGCGGTGACAGCGGTCGCTTCTGCATTGAAGAGAAGCACCATTCGCTGGCCACAGCGAAGAAAGACATGCCGCCCCTCCAGCTTCGAGTGCAAGGTGAGACCTAGCACCTCAGTATAGAACCGTTCTGCTGCCGACAGATCCAGAACGTACAGAGCTGACTCAAGTACTTCTGCGACTCTCATGGATGCGTTCATGGCGAGTTCCTTTGCTTTCTTCAGTGGCGGTGGGACCTCGGTGGCCGCCACGACAGTGCAGAGTCTGCAGGGGGAAGGTTGCCCGGGCAGGCGAAGGCCCTTCGGTAAGACTCATACATTGTCTTGTAGCTTCTGCAGCAGGAAGCGCACACAGCCCGGGACCTGCGCCGGCGTCAGGCTGTGGAGCACGACTGCGCCGCGGTAGCCGGACTGATGTAGCAGATGCAAGTAATGATCGTAATCAAGCAGTCCAGTACCTGCGGCTTCGTGACCGGCTTCGCCGTCGCGGCTCAGGTCTTTGGCGTGAGCCAGCGCGATGCGATCCCCCAGCAGTTCGAATGATTCGTCCAGGATCTGGCGCTGGCGGTGAATCGTTCCCTTGGGAAAGACGTTGGCCCCATCCATGACAATCGTCAACCTGTGCGAACGCATTGTGTCCATCAGGTTGCGTGCCTTGTGGGGCGAATTTACCACGTTCGAAACTTCCGGCTCAATTCCCAACCGCACGTCGTACTCTTCGGCCAGGGCGAGAGCCTGCTCCATAGCGGCCAGTAGGTCCGACCAGGCTTCAGGAGAGTTGTTTTGCGGATGATCGTGCCACATATTGTCCGGGTTGCGGGTGCCGGTACAGAGGGTGAGCAGGTCGGTGCCCAATTCGGCGGCGTGGGAGGCCAGCACGGCCAGACGGCGCATGCCCTGGGCACGCGCAGCCGGGTCAGGGTGGATCATGTTGTAGGTGGCGGAAAGGGAGACCACCTCGATGCTGCGAGCGTCAATCTCTCGGCGCGCCTGCTCACAGGCCGCGGCGTCCAAGCCGTCCGGCATGTCTGACAGTCCCATGCAACTGGTGTTGAGTTGGATGTGACGGATACCATGGGCGGCGACCGCGTCCAAAACGCCTGCCAGCGTTGGCGCTTCAAAAGTGCGGGCGAAGATTCCAACTTCCATTCATACACCTCCTGTAACTGATTTGAGCGCGACCCAGCCGCCGCCGGTGGACGCGGAGCGTGCCATGGCGGCCATGGCACGCATGGAGGCGAGGCCGTCATGGACACTGGCTCCCCATTGCGCTTTGCCATGCAGGATCGTGTCGGACCAACCTTCGAGTTGCTGCCGGTAGCCGTGGCCGTCCTGGCCCAGAGGGCGGGTGTAGAGGTCGTTTTCGGTAGAAAAGCACTCCACGCTGCCGGCCTTGTGGTACCAGGAAAGAGGCAGGCGCCCGTTGACGCTGCCATGTTCACCCTGAATGCGAAAACCCTCTTCGAAATCCCCGGCTACGGTGATGGTCAACTCCAGGTGCCCCAGGCTGCCGTCGGCAAAGGCGATGTCCACGAACCAACAGCGCCGGCCAAAGCGTTCCAGGAGCCGCGTCCGCACTTGCACGATTTCGCTCTGTGAGAGGAAACGGGTTGTGTCGGTCAGGTGGCTGCCGTGGCCCAACATAAGGTAGCGGCGGCGGTCGGCTTTGGGGTTGCCGCGAGGGCGAAGCGCCTGCGAGCTGGTTTCTATCAGGGGTTGGAGAGCGTCGGTCATGGTGTAGCGGTGGACGGAATCGTAGTACCAGAACTGGGCCGACAGCAGTCCACCGATCTGATCCTGAATGAAGTGGCGAGCATGGATGACGCCGGGGTCGAAGCGGCGGTTGTGGCCTACTTGTAGGGTAAGACCGGAGGCGACCACTTCGTCTCGAAGCGATTCACACTCCTCAACGGTGACGCCCATCGGCTTTTCTACCAGGACATGCTTGCCGGCTCGCAGCGCCTGCAGGGCCAGATCTACATGGAATTGATCGGCAACACCAACAATGACCGCCTCAACCTGGGAGTCAGCCAGCATGTCAGAGTAGCGGGTGAAACTGCGATGGGGGCGGTGGATGGCGGCCACACGCGCCAACAGATCGGGCGCAGTCTCGCAAAGTCCATAGAGCTGCGTATTGCGTCCCTTGCGGCAAGCCTCCAGATGCGCGATCTGGGCGATAGCTCCTGCGCCCACTACGCCGACGCGAAGCAGGCGCGATTCCTTCTGGAAAGGCATGATTTACTCCAGCGGTTGATCCAGTTCAGTCGACCAGCGCCTGGTAAGCGGCCACCCGGAACTCGCGGGCGACCGGGTAGTAGCCGGAGGGCATGAACTGGGCCATAAAAATGCACAGCATCTCCTCCTTGGGGTCGATCCAGAACTGGGTTGTCGCCGCGCCGCCCCAGCCGTAGATGCCTTCGCTACCCGGCGCACTGGTGGCCGGCACATCCATCAGGACGCTCACTCCGAGGCCAAAGCCATATCCAGCAAGGGGGTCCTCGCCAACGGCTATAGGGATCAACTCGGGCGGCAGGTGGTTGGCGCGCATTAACTCGACCGTCTTAGGGCCTAGCAGGCGGTTGCCGTCCAGGGCGCCGCAGTTGAGCAGCATCTGGGAGAAGCGCAAGTAATCGCCGAGGGTTGAAACGAGGCCTCCGCCGCCGGAGAGAAATACCGGCGGCTTGGTGAAGCGGCTGTCCTGGGAGGCCTCCTGCAGTTCGATTTTCGGTTCTATGACCTGCTCTTCGTCGTCGGACTGGCCGGCGTTGGTCCTTGAGTTGCGCCCGAGGTCACGGCCAAAGTTGAAGCCGCCGGGCGGACAGTAGCAGGATGCAAAGCGTTCAATCGAGTCGGCAGGTACCTGGAACCCGGTATCATTCATCGCCAGCGGCTTGAAGATCTCCTGCTGAAAGAATTCGGCCAGCGATTTTCCGGAGAGCACTTCTACCAGCCGCCCCAGCACATCGGTCGCCAGGCTGTAGCGCCAGCTTGTGCGAGGATGATAGAGCAGTGGCAGAGCTGCCAATTTGTGTACAAACGTCTCCAGGGACAGGTGTTCACGGTTCCCGACGGATTGGCGATACAGCTTCTCGACCGGGGAATCCTGGCCCCAGCCATAGCTCAGCCCCGCCGTGTGCATGAAGAGGTCTTTTATTGTGATGGGCCGGTCCGGCGGCACGAGGTTCTCGATGTCGCCCGTGCAGACCTGTACGTCTTCAAACTCCGGCAGATGAATCGCCACCGGGTCATCCAGGAGGAATTGGCCATCCTCAAACAGCATCAGAGCGGCCACAGCGGTGATTGGCTTCGTCATTGAATAGATGCGGAAGATGGTGTCCTCGGTCATGGGTAGACCAGTCTCGACTTCTCGCACGCCGGCGGCGTTGCTGTAGGCGATTTCGCCTTTGCGATAGATCAGTCCGAGGGCCCCGGCCAGACGACCACTTTCCACATAGCGCTCCAGCAGCCTGTCCACGCGGGAGAGGCGTTGAACTGAAAGCCCGACTCGTTGCGGTTGAACGGTTGTCATAAGAATTCATAATCTCCGGTTGAGGGTTGAAAAAGCGATAGTTTCGGTACCAGCTCGCGATCGAAATAGTAGCGCACTGCTGTTGATCAATCTGCGGCCGCGGCGGCGCTGGACAGTTCAGTGCGTTCATGGATTGGCAAGTGGACGAGTGCGCCAAAGACGCCTAGTGCAATGCCGGCAATCCAGATGGGCGTGTAAGAGCCGGTGGTATCATAAAAGCGTCCTCCCAGCCATACCCCTAAGAACGCGCCGATTTGATGGCTGAAGAAGACGATTCCATAGAGCGTAGAGAGATAGCGCGCCCCAAAGATTTGGGCAACGATTCCACTGGTGAGCGGCACTGTCGCCAGCCAGAGGATGCCGATCGCCCCACCGAAAACCAGGGCGGATGTACGGGTGACGGGCGCGAGCAGAAAGAGCAGGATAACCAGCGCCCGGCCCAGGTAGATAAGGCTCAACAGGTATTTGCGGGAAAATCGATCCCCCAGCCAGCCAAAGGTGATCGATCCAAGAATGTTGAAGGCGCCGATCAGGGCCAGTGCGCCAGCGGCAACAAACTCGGGCAGTCCTTTGTCGCCCAGAAAAGCGGGGAGATGTGTGCTTATGAAGGCGACATGAAACCCGCACACGAAAAAACCGGTAGTCAGGAGCAGGTAGCCCCGATGGCGCGCGGCCCTTTCCATCACTCCGCGAAAGGGCTCGTCCAGGTGCATCTGTTGCGCACCATGCAGCTGTGTGCCCGGCCGCGCGGGCAGACCGAAAGCCATCAACGCCACCACTGCGGCGACTGCAGCCAGAGCGTAGAGCGCGCCCTGCCAGCCCAGATTGGATAGGAGAAGCTGGGCTATCGGAGGGACCACGAACATTCCCGCGGAGCTTGTTGCGGTGATGATGCCGAAAACACGGCTGCGCTGATCCTCCGTGACCAACTGCGCCACTGCCCCCAATACGATTACAAAGTGGGTGGCGCTCAGGCCAATTCCCACAAGGAGACCGAGTGACAACATCAGTCCAAGTGTCGTTTTCACAAGCGCAAGCAGAACCAAGCCAGTCGCGTAGAAAATTGCACCTGCGATTACCATCCGCCGCGGCCCAAAACGGTCTGAGAGGAGGCCAATCAGAGGCAGGCCGAAAACCAGATTGTTGATAGCGATGGCAATGCTCAGGTTCTCGCGCCCGGTTCCAAGCGTTTCGGTGATGGGCCCGAGAAACAGGCCGAAACTGGAACGAATGCCCGAACTGAGCATTACAGCCAGCGAAGCGGAAATAACGGCGGCGGCGACAAGTTTGCGGTTGCTGGTCACCTGGCACCGGCCAATTTTACTGAGATGGGCCGTCGGGAATCAGCTTCGGCCTGCATGGGACTCTCCTGAAGTTGCCAGCTTTTCTGCCGCCGCTGGTTCCCTCCTGTCAAGGCGGGGTTGAATGTCACAGCCTTCACTGACCACGGGTTTCTGCACGCCGTGCGACAGAGATATAGACGACGGCGGCAGTTATTGCGAAGCCGAACCATTGAAGCGCGTAGCTCAAATGGTTGCCTTCATCAAGGGACAGATCCTGTTGTATGCGACGGGGTTGAATTGTCGCCTGCGATTCGGTTTGAGTACTGCGCGGGTTCTGGTTTTCGCCGTTTCCGGGTACTAACTGTAAGACAACCGGTATCAACTGATAGGGCAGGGTTTGGCCGATGGCTTCAATATCGAGGCGGTACCAACCGGTTACGGTATCCTGCGGGATTTCGGACACGGTTCCGTCAGGACGGCGGCGAGTCGGTTGCAGGACACCCATCTGGGGGCCGCTCCGCTGTTCGTCGAAGATGCGCCAAGTGGCCGGATCAGTCTCCTTGGCGGGAATCCAGCCCCTATTTACCAGGACGGCCATGTCGGAGCCGGTGATTCGGAGAGGCGTTACGAGATGGAAACCGGGCTGGCCCTCGAAGTTCTGATTGCGGATTGCCACTTGGCGAGCGTAGTCAAATTCTCCATGCGCTATTGCCTGACGATCACGTAGATCTCCGGGCGGCAAGGGCGCGCCGGTCAGTTCGTAGGGTGGCGCGGCCAGCGCGGCCTGGCGCAGTTGGTTGAACGCACGTCTTTGTTCCAGGCGATCCAGCTGCCAAAAACCGAGAGCGGCCATTGCGGCCATCGCCAGCAGCACAATCAGGCTCTTCCACCAGTAGCGGCGGCTGAACAGGAGCGCCAAAGTAGACCCGATCTCAGTGACTGACCTGGCACTCGTGTTAACGCTCATCCTGCATTGTTGCAGAACACGGCGGATGCGGCGGTGGGCAATCAGTGATGCGGGCAAGCCGGCCATTATGAGTGGCCTCCAGCCCGCGCGGGGTCCCGTTCATTGACGTGTGCAGGCTCATTGGGCGCGGCGGACTGCTGGGTCATCAAATAGAGCGCTGCTGCGCCTGCTAACAGAATGACGGAAAGTAGACCGCCGAGAACTGTCTGCCAGGGGAAGGATTTGGGCAGTATTTCGTCTTGAAAGCCCACAACCTGTGTAGGCTCACAAGATGAGGTCGAGGCGCCACTCTGTTGGCTTCCGCTATTTTCTCCTGCTTCACAGCCTGGGGGTGCAATTCGCACCTGCACGGACCAGTTTCCCTGTTTGGCCGGTTCAAAGGAAGCCTCGTAGAAGAGCTTATTGAGCGCGTCATCGTGAGTCGCCCGGGCGCTAAAGGTCGAGCCGCTCTCAAGATGCGTTAACTCGACAATCACGTACGCATCGAGGACAGGGCCGCCAGCCAGACCGGTTTTGTCTCCTTCGATGTTTTCGGTCAGGGCGATGGTCACGTGATATTCGCCCACCTGGGGCGGCTCGGGGTCTGACCAGACGTACACACGGTAGGGGCCGGCCGGCACGTTGTTCAGATGTTGGATGCCTACGCCGCCATGAGCCAGCAGAGGCGCCGGCAACAGCGCGACCGTCAATAAAAGCAGTACATAGATTTTCGAGAAAAGAATTTCTTTTAACTTACGCATATCTATTTCCAGGAATCACAGGTGTCTCACCTGTGAAATTGATCCGTACACATTGCTACGCTGCTGTGCGGGGTTGGTCAGTGGCCACTAGCCGCAAGCCACAGCGGTTGGGCCGGCGCGGTTGGGCCGCTGCGCCATTCCCACAACCGGCGGATGCGGCTTCCTGGTACGCGCCTTCTGTTCGGCGCTCACCAGCAGGCGGCCCAGCAGGGCCAACGCCGCGATCACGTACATCATACTACCTGGGATCCACATAATCAGCCCGCCCCATACCTGATCATCCATGACGCTGAGGCCGTAAAAACGGGGCACGGACTCGTAATAAGGATATATCGGAGCTTCGGCGAAGGAGAGGGCCACGCCCAGCAACATGTTGGGTGGAATCATGGCCAGCACATACCCGACCCGCATCCACTGGGCTGGTTTCGGATGGAGGCGCGGGGCGGCGCCAGTTACATGCCACCAGAAGAGCAAGGCCGCGCCAACAAAGGTGATGTGCTCCAGCCCATGCACGGATGCGAAGCGCAAGGCGAGACTGTAGGCATTGCCGTCGTGCCAGGCGAAGAAGATCAGCACGTACAGAGCCCAGGCGCTGGCCGGTGAGGTAGCCTTGCGTGCACCCTGACTGAGGATGTTTTCCCCGGCCAACCAGACCGTTAGGCGACGAAAAGCGCCGGCTACAGCGACTCGCAGATTGGCGGGCAAGGCCCACAAGAAGGTTGGGAACGGGTTTGCCAGGAGTAGGAGCGGCGGCGCGACCATCAGCAGCAGCAGGTGCTGCACCATGTGGATGGAAAAGAGCTGGCCGCTCAGAACGTCGATCGGTGAGAGGAGCGCCAGCGCCAATACCAGGATGCCTCCCGTGTAGGACGCCAAGCGCCACCGGTTGGCAAACCGTCCATGGCTGCGCCGCCGCAGTCTCTGCCAACCGGCAAAATGGAGCGCTCCCAACAAGACAAGCGGCACCAGGATCTCCGGACGGAGGTCCCAGGAAAGCAGAAGCGCTCTTGTTAGTGGATTCATTTGCGACTGCGATGGATCATACTATGCCAATGTCGCGGGGGCATGCACTCTATCAGTGGGGTATGTCGATTGTTGAACCGATCAAATAGATGGCCGGATAGAAGAAGATCCACACTAGATCCACATAGTGCCAGTAGATTGCGCAGGCTTCGACGCCCCAATGCTTTTTGGGGGAGAAGTGGCCTTTGCGCCCCAGCCACCAGACGTTAAGAATCAACACAACGCCGGAGAGGACGTGCAGAGCGTGCATGCCGGTCATACCAAAGACTACTGCGCCAAACACGCCGTCGGTTGGTTTCAGATGCCCTTTCACAAGGCTGGGGAACATTCCCCATTCCCAGACAATGACGCCGATGAGAAAGGCAGTGCCAAGCACGGCGGTGATGAGAAGGCTGACGAGGAAGTCTTTGCGCTTGTCGTTGGCGATCGAGATTTCGGCGCGGTTCATGAAGTAGCTGCTCAGCAGCAGAACGGCGGTGACGACCAAGCCTGAGAACTGGTCCAATTCCGGCCGAACGACTTCGCCGTGCGGGCCGCGCCAGAGATAGAAGCGCGTGACCAGCAAGGCGAGGAAGAGGAACGCTTCGGAGGCGAAGAACAGCCACATACCCAGCCGGTTGCGCCGCGTGTTTTCCTGGTAGGTCGTCAGATCTATTTCGCCTGTGTCGTGGTGCTCATCTGCGGCGTGGCCGTGCTCGTGCCCATGTTCGATAGCGGTTACGCTCATCAGTGCTCATCCTCCGACCAGAGGCTGCGAATATGCATGAAATAGTTCACCACAAGAATGGCCTTCAACAGCGCCAGGATCATCAGAATGGCGAAGGAGCCTAATGGAGGTGTGATAGCGGCGTAATACTCCACCAGGGTCAGAATGGCCAAAATGACGGCGACGATAATTCCTTGGCGATAGATGGCAGTCTTGCGTTTTGTACGGCTTTGTTCGCTCATTTTAGCTCTTTTTTCGATGCTGAATCGGCCAAAAATCCGCTATACCAGACTTGATTCCCGGATCGCTAGTCGTCACCCGGCGATGCCGTCGTCACATAGCCGGAATCTGCGAGGCCATAGTCGTAGGGTTCACCTACGACGTGCAAAGGGGCCGGGAAGCTGTGTTCTGGAATCGGCGAAGGTATCTGCCACTCGGGCGAGCGGGAGCGCCAGGGGTTGTCGCCGGCTGCTACGCCCACTTCCGCGTTTTGGAAGAAGTTCCACAGCATCAGCATCACGCCGAAAGCGATGGCAAATCCGGCAATTGTTACCGCCAGATGCCAGTTCTCGATCTGACCGGCGCCCAGAGTAGGGTCGTAGTCGGCGATGCGGCGGCGCATGCCCATCACGCCTACGCCCATTTGTCCCAAAGTCTGTACCCAGAAAGCGGGTGTCATAATAAAGAAGTGGATCTTGCCGAGCGTTTCGTTGTACATACGCCCGGTGACTTTGGGGAACCAATAGTAGAGGGCGGCGAAGAACGGGAAGACAAAGCCGCCGAACATAGTGGCGTGAAAGTGGCCGACCACAAAGTAGGAGTCGTGTAAGGGGAAGTCGGTGGGCACGGTCGCCAAAATCGGGCCGGTCAACCCACCGATCAAAAATACGCTGATGGCGCCGAGGACGAAGAGCATGGGCGTATCGAAATGGATCTTTCCGCCCCACATTGTGCCCAGCCAGCTGAAGAACTTGACGCCGGTTGGTATTGCTACCAGCAGAGTTGCGTACATAAAGGGCACACGCAGAATGTCGTTGTAGCCGGACATAAACATGTGGTGGCCCCAGACGATAAAGCCGACGATAGCTATCGCCATGCTGGAAAGAGCGATCCATTTGTAACCGAAGAGGGGCTTGCGAGAAAAGACGGGCAGCAGTTCACTGACAATGCCCAAGCCTGGCAGCACAAAGATATAGACGGCCGGGTGGCTGTAGAACCAGAACAGGTGCTGGAAGAGGACCGGGTCGCCGCCGCCAACCATAGGGCTGACTTCACCCAACATGCCGCGGGGGTCGAAGAAACCCATTCCCAAGGCCCGCTGAACCGAAACCATCAGGAAGCTTGTGCCGATAAGCTGGGTAGCGGTGAGCTGGATCAGGCTGGTGGCGAAGACCGCCCAACAGAAGATGGGCATGCGGAAGAGGCTCATGCCGGCCGGCCTCATGCGCAGGAGAGTAACCAGGAGGTTGAGTGAGCCGACGATGGAGGAAAGGCCGATGGCAAAGACGCCGAGGAAAAAGAGTTGGTAGCCAATGGGGCCGCGTGCGCTAAGTGGCGGATAGGCGGTCCAACCGGCATCAAAGCCGCCGATAAAGAGGCTCAGCAATAGCAGAATGCTGCCCGGCACGTTGAACCAGAAACCGAGTGCGTTGAGGCGGGGAAAGGCCATGTCCTCGGCGCCGATCATTAGAGGAACGAGATAGTTGCCCATGCCACCAACGCCAAGGAGGATCGCGAAGATCATGATCATCCCGTGCATGCCGATGAAAGTATTGTACAGGTCGAGGCCGAGGAACTGCAGCCCGC
Source organism: Caldilineaceae bacterium (assembly GCA_965221345.1). Lineage (GTDB taxonomy): Bacteria > Chloroflexota > Anaerolineae > Caldilineales > Caldilineaceae > Bin5. The sequence goes on along the minus strand of CBDCSD010000001.1, from coordinate 1,286,373 downwards.
TGCTCGCCAACTCGGTGCGGAAGATCATGGCCACGGTGCCACCCACCATGAGCAGGAAAATGCCCCAGACGGTGTACTGGACGCCGATCACTTTGTGGTTGTAGTCAACGCTGAAATAGCGCGTCCAGGCCGGCTTGTCCACTGGAGGGCCGTGGTGCATAGGGGTTGCTACGCCCTTAGTCCATGTCAGCCAGTCGTCCAGCGCGCCAACGCCGAGGAGGAAGCCGATGATACTGCAGACGGAGCCGAAGGTCCAGGCCGGTTCGGCGGCCCAGGCTTCCAAGCCCAGCAGTATGCGCACGCCGCAGGTCAACAACATGCCGATGACCATGCCAAGAACCTGGCCAACAAGGCCGCGTGCGATTCCTAGAGTGAAAAGCGACATAGAGAATCTCCTGCCAAGAAAGTCAGAGCTGAATTACGACAGCAGGCGGGAACGGGTTCACCAGATTCCCCACCGTCTTGAGACGTTTCATTCCTGGAGTTGAGCGAGTTGCTCGGACTGCCAGAGCTTGAAGTCTTCGGCAGAGACAACTCGCACCGTGGCCAGCATCCCGCTGTGGTTCGTGCCGCACAGTTCCGCGCAGCGCAGCTCATATTCTCCAATCACATTGGGGGTGAAACGTACGTGTGTGACCTTGCCGGGCACGGTATCCTGCTTGACGCGAAACTCCGGCACCCAAAAATTATGCAAGACATCGTCCGACGTCAGGTCCATTCGCACCGGTGTGTCAACCGGCAGAACCAATTCAGGAGTGACAGCGCCGGATTCCGGGTAGGTGAAGAGCCAACTCCACTGCCGTCCTTCTGCGCTGACAACGTATTCTTCAGGATTCGGCCTGGTCAGGTCGATCAACATGGTGGTCGCGATCCAGGAGAAATAGACGACAACGAAGCAGGGAACGACGGTCCAGACGATTTCGAGGGTGCCATTGCCGTGAATGTGCTCGCCGTCGCCCTCATCGCCGCGGGCGCGGAAGACGATTAGGGCGTAACACATGAAGACCGAAACGAGGGCGAAGAGAAATGCAATCAGCCAGATGTGCTGGTCAAACAGGTTATCGATAGGACCGGCCTCGACGACTGCTGCCATAGGTTTGAGAAGGACGCTGTCCAGCACCCAGTAAACGAGCACGGTAGAGATCACAATCAACACGGATGCGATGACAAAGTGTCGACGGTTGTTTGCCATACAACTATCCTCAACAGTTCCTTGACTGAATCGTCTTGCCGATGAACCTGCAGCTGTGCACCTGAAGGGCGCGGGGCAGGGCATGCAAACGCGGGTGCGTCATCCGAACGACATTGTACAAAAAGGCACAAAACCTGTCAAAGAAGTGGCGGGCGCAATTGCAAAGCAGATTGGCCGAAGGCGAGAGGGAATTGGCGTACATCATCTGTGAACCGCGGCAAGGTGAACTTAGCTTGGTGCCTACGTGCGCAAAGGAATGAAGATACTACTCCGTTGTGGGAAAGCCAGGGGTTGGTTAGCATCGGCCAAGCGCTCGGTCGGTGAGGACTGCAGGTTGCCATTTCGAGAGGAGAAGGCTATATTTGTTTATGGCTATACGCAAAGTAATCATGTAGAGGCACCTGGACTCAGGCATAGAAGCGGGAGGTTTGCGATATGAGCGAAAATCTGACACAAGGAGCGCCCGAGGTAGAGGTCGATCCCGGCGGCAGCCTTGCGCCTACTTTGAGGGCGACCAGCGCGCTCGGTGACGCCGTCGCCGAATACGAAGAACAGATGGTTCGCAAAGGGTTCAGCGAGAACACGATCAAGGCCTTCGCCAACGATCTGAAGATACTACGTACATTTATGGATAGTTCGGCCATCCTGAGAGAGATCCAGACGCAGCATCTCGAGGATTTTCTGGAATGGATGCAGAGTGAGCGGGGGCGGCCATGCAACGCCAAGACGCTTTCGCGGCGAATCACCACGCTCAAGGTCTTCTTCGCCTGGTTGCACAGCGTCGGCGCGATCGGTACAGACCCCGCTGAACCAATCGTCCAGCAATCGGTCAGAACGCCACTGCCCGTGATTCTGAACAACGGCGAAACCACCAAGCTTATGGGGGTCTGCCGGGACTGGTTATGGGATCGTGATAAGCCTGATGCCCGCCCTTATGTGCTCGCAAGCCTACTCCTGCAGACCGGCATCAAGAAGAACGAGGCGGTCAAGATACTGCTAGAGGATATCGAGCGAACCGATACGCAGCAGCCGTCGGTGTTCATTCGATACGAAGAAGAGCGCTACGTACACAAGAATCGACGGCTTTCCCTAGACACCTACTTTCTGGGAGCGCTCGACCAGTACCTGGCGAAGTACGGCCCCGAGAACTTTCTGTTTGAATGTACGCCTCGCAACCTGGAGTACGTGCTGGAGGAAGCGGGCCAGCGGGCAGGCATTCGGCGCGTCCAAGTAGGGTTTGAGACGTTGCGCTGGACAAGCGCGGTTCGGGACTACAGGCAGGGCGTGAAGGATGAGAATCTGAGGCTGAAGATGGGACTGAGCAAAGTCTCTTGGCGGGAAACGAGCCTCAAGATCCAACGACTGGCCGGGCAGCCATAGTCGAAGGCGGCAGTGGGATTGGGATAGTGTTCCTCGCCCGACTCTACCGAGCTGGGGACGGGCGTTTACAGAACAGCCTTCCAGTTGGCAAGCGCAGCTTCTGCCAAATTTTGATAGCGTTTTTGCAGCCGCTGACGGTCCAACAGCCAGCACTGCGAAAATGTCAGTAGCCGTTTATCCCGCCCAGACAGTGCCTCGGGTAGGATGCGCCCCAGCCGTAAAGTCCACCAGACCAACATAAGCGTTTCATACACCGCGATCCGTTCCCTGATCGCGGTGTCATTGCTACATTCTCCATAGATATTTGCGAGACGACGCGTTTGCTGACGCGGCCATTCACTGTGGGCGGCGTGAACGAGGAAATCCGCAATCTCGAAGGCCGGGTCGCCCCAACCGCTGTACTCCCAGTCGACGGAGGCCCCAGGCATTGGCGCGGCGGATAAAGTTATGTATGTTCGGGTCGCTGCGACAGAAACGCAGAGAAGGTTGCGGCCACCGGGGCCATCGAATCGAATGGACCTGTGCAATCAGGTCATTCACTTCATCCGGCCATTCCGCCCGCTGTAAACGGCTGTGCTGAAGACGAATGGCCTGCAACGCCTCGGCCGGCGATGTCACGTAAAGCGCTACGGGTCGGATGGCAGGATGATCCGGCGACTTTGGCAGGGAATGAATTGTCAAGAGATGCTGGCTCAAGGAGTGCCAGGCAGAGTCATCTGCGGGAATCGAGGCTGATGACTCACCGTCCAACCAGGTCTGCACGATGACTTGGTGGGCATAACGGTCACGGTCAAGCAGGAGGGGTAGGGGCGCGAGGTCCGCGGAATTCTCGGCCAAGAATTTAAGTGCGGCCCACTCGCGACCGACCCGATCGCGCGCGTCGCGAATGGTGAATTTCACGGCTACGTCAGCGGTTGGCCCGGTCGCACGGAAGAGGCGATTGTTCATACCGCCGTCAATACGCACAATGGTCCAATCTTGCCACTGCCATTTGTCTCTGCACTGAAAGGATGAATCTTGCCGAGGCCAATCCGATTGACGCGCCGCAGGTTTTGCAGGCAGTTGCTCCACTTGCTTGCGACCGCTTTCGTGTTTTTCGTCCTCTTGCAGAGCCTGCGCCAGGTGGTCCACCAAGGGGCGGAGGTCTTCGCTTTCCCGTTTCAAATGGTGCCGTACACTGTTCTGGTCAGCATTCCCCATTCCGGCAAGGAGAGAGTTTCCGCGCGCCGACGGGGATCGATGCCGGCGGAGTGCAGCCAAAGATCTGTGTCCTCCTTTGAGGAAGACAGGCCGGCGCTGAGGCTGTTGCGCAGTTGTTTGCGCTTTTGCCCGAACCCGGCGCGCACGATGCGAAAGAATTGAGCGGGGTCCACGTCGGGGACCGCGGGTTGCGGGCGCAGATCCAGACGCACAACACTGCTGTCGACTTTTGGGCGGGGCAAAAAGGCGCCGGCGGGTATTCTGTTCAGTATGCGTGGGAGGGCGTAGAATTGGACGCTCACTGCCAGGATCGACATTGCACCGGGCTGTGCAACCAGGCGCTGGGCCACCTCGCGCTGCAGCAAAAGGACTGCCAGGGAGGGAGGCGTGAGGCTCTCCAACATATGCTTGAGAAACGCGCTTGTGATGTAGTAGGGGAGGTTTGCGACTACCTTATATTTTGAGGAGAGGGGTGAAGCGTGCGTCTGGCAAGCAGAGTGGGCATGAACGATTTCTGAGAGGCTGAGTTCAAGAATGTCGCCGTGGACAAAGGAAACGTGGGGTTGATCGGAGAATTGCTCACGCAGGATGGGAATCAGCCGCTGATCCAGTTCGACGGCCACGACGCATCCGGCCTTTTCGGCCAAGTGATGGGTCAATGCGCCGAGGCCGGGACCGATCTCGAGCACTGTGTCGGTTGTTGTGAGGTGGGCGGCGTCGGCGATACGGGTCAGATGGGTCGTGTCGATGAGGAGGTTCTGGCCGAGGGACTTCTTAAGGTTCAGATTGTGGCGGCGGATCAGTTCGAGGGGGGAGGGGAGGTGGTAATGGCTCTTGTTGGTGGGGTTACGATCAATTGTCAATTCGCTTAACTCAGGTCCCCAGCCACAAGGTCAACAGAGATCCGACGATACTGGCTACAATACCTGCAATTGAAATGCCAACTCCGATCAGCCATTTCATGCCCCGTAGTTCGGCACGCAGGCTCTCGATGTCAGCCCTGGTTGCAAGATGGTGGTATTCGCCTTCAAGTCGAGCGATCCGCACACCGTCAGTCGCCATAATAGTTTGCTTTCACGTAAATCGTCAGCAGTGGCCTGCTGGCTCAAGTTGCCAAGTTCGAAGTCACATGCGGTCAACGCTACTGCAGGCGGAGTCTCGATAACGGCATTGTATCATAGGCGGGACGCCGGACCAATTTAGAGAGAGGCGACCCCGAGACGGGCTCTCAAGAACTAAGCTTAAATGCCTGCGCACCTCATTCTCGATGTCATTCATCCTCCAGGTTCAGGACAGTCATAAAGGCCTCCTGCGGGATCTCCACGGAGCCGACCATTTTCATGCGCTTTTTACCTGCCTTTTGATTTTCGAGCAGTTTGCGCTTGCGGGTCACGTCGCCGCCGTAGCATTTGGAGAGTACGTCTTTGCGCACTGCCTTCACATTGGCGCGGCTGATCACCTTATTGCCGATGGCGGCCTGAATCGGCACCACGAATTGCTGGCGAGGGATGATCTCCTTCATCTTGCTTACCATGCGCTGCCCTTTGTAGAAGGCGTTGTCGCGATGGGTGATGATACTGAGGGCGTCAACTGATTGGCCGTTTACCAGAACATCGAGTTTGACCATGTCGGAGGCCTGATAGTCGTCCAGGCTGTAATCCATGGAGGCATAGCCGCGAGTGCGGGCTTTGAGTTCGTTGTAGAAATCGACAATGATTTCGGCTAGCGGTATCTGGAAGCTGAGTTCCACCCTCTTCGTATCCAACCACAGTTGGTTTTTGACGCGGCCGCGACGCTTCGTCGCCATTTCCAGGATCGGGCCGATATAGGTAGAGGGCGTGAAGATCTGCAGGCCGCACCACGGCTCTTCGATCCGTTCAATATCGCTGGGGTCGGGCAAGTCGGCAGGGCTTTCGAGCAGGAACTCTGTGCCACTGGTTGTGACGACGCGGTAGGCCACAGAGGGCGCGGTGAAAATGATGTCCAGATCGTACTCCCTCTCCAGCCGTTCCTGTACGATTTCCATGTGGAAGAGACCGAGAAAGCCGAGGCGGAATCCGAACCCCAGGGCCTGACTGGTTTCCGGTTCAAAGGTAAGTGCGCCGTCGTTGAGGTGCAGCTTTTCGAGGGCGTCACGGAGATCATGGTAATCATCGGAGTCGGTGGGATAGAGGCCGGCGAAGACCATCGGTTTCATCGGCTCGTAGCCGGGCAGGGGTTCCGCAGCCGGGTCGGAGGCGAGAGTGATCGTGTCGCCGACATCAAGGTCCTGCACACTTTTCAGGCCGGTGGCGATATACCCGACTTCGCCGGCGGACAGTTGGGAGGCCTTGACGGGCGCGGGGGTTAGAACCCCGATCTCAATCGGGTCGATGCGCTTGTTGCCTGAGATTGCCAACAGGCTTACCGGTGCGGTGATTGTGCCGTTCACCACACGCACGTAGGCCACGACGCCCTTGTATGGGTCATAGTGACAGTCGAAAATCAGTGCTTGCAGTTTTTCTCTAGCGTCCCCCTGCGGCGGCGGCACTTGCATGACGATCTCTTCAAGCACCTCAACAATGTTGAGACTGTCTTTGGCGCTGATTCGCAGCACATCTTCGGCGGGTACCGCAAGTAGATCCTCAATATCCTGCGCGACTTCGTCGGGCACGGCCGCCGGCAGATCGATCTTGTTCAGAACGGGGACGATGGTCAGGTCAAGTTCCATGGCCGCCAGAAGGTGGGCGACGGTCTGGGCTTGAATGCCCTGGGAGGCGTCAACGACCAGGACGGCGCCCTCACATGCCTGAAGCGCGCGCTTGACCTCGTAGGTGAAATCAACGTGCCCGGGCGTATCGATCAGATTCATTTCAAAATCTGTGGGGGGCTCGCCATTGGGCTGGCGGCTGTAGATCATGCGCACGGCGCTGGCCTTGATGGTGATACCCTTTTCCCGCTCCAGGTCCATCGAGTCGAGCAGTTGTTCCTTCATCTCGCGGTCGGTGACGGTCCCGGTCTGCTGAATCAGGCGGTCGGCCAGTGTGCTCTTGCCGTGATCGATGTGAGCAATGATGCAGAAGTTGCGAATGTGGTCTAGATTCATAGGAATGCCGGTACCGGTTGCCGGAGAAAGTTTGCCGTCGACGCGAAGATAGTATACTACAGTAGTAGCCGGCAGCCGCTCTCGCGTTCCGTCGACATTTCACCGGCCCAAACAGAGAGTAACCGTGTATCCGTCACTTCCATTAGGACCGCTGTCTCTGCCAACGGCCCAGATTCTGGCCATCGTCGCTTTCTGGTTTGGCTTGTCCGTCATGGCGAAGGTAGGCAGGCGTCTGCAATTGGACCCGGATATGATCTGGAATCTGGGCACGATCGCGCTGGCCGCGGGTGTCATTGTAGCCCGGCTGTCCCATGCCGTCCAGTTCTGGAGCGTCTACCGCGCGGAGCCGCTGCTGCTGGTGAGTATCCGTCCCGGCGGGCTCATGTTGTGGCCGGGCGTATTTGGCGTGTTGGTTGCAGGCTATCTATACCTGATCCGCCAAGGAGTCGATCCAAGGCCGGTCGGGGTTGCGGCGGTGTTCGGCCTGCTCGCAGGCGGCGCCGTGCTGGAGGTGTCGAATTTTCTGACCGGGGCGGCAGTAGGTACTCCGGGTGTGCCGCCAGCAGCGTTGTCTTGGGCGCTGACCTGGTTTGGCGGACCATCCGATCCGCTTTTGTTCGAGAGGGGCGCGATTCGTCATCCTGTCGCACTCTACCGGGCGATAGGAATGATGCTGATTGTTGGAGGCTTTTTGCTTTGGGACAACTGGCGCAGACCGGGTCGGCTAGCGGGTCAAGCAGTTCTGGCGCTGGCGCTGCTGCGGCTCTTCACAGACGGATTCGCGGCGGATACGCGGCTGCTGGGTTCGTTGCGACTTACCCAGTTGGTGGCGTTTGCTGCGGCGCTGGGGCTGGTTGTATTCCTGGCTCAGACGGCAAACGGCGTTAGCAAAATGCAGGTGGCTGGCGGGCAGGAAGGCGTCGGTCGTTCGTCTGAAGAATAGGCAATGTCATCGAGAGGCGGTCTGCAATTGCATGGGCGCTTTCAAAACTGAAATTGTGTGACGCAGGGTTGAGTTGGAGCCTGCAGAAGACATTCGCTAAGGAATCTGCTGGGTCACAAGCAGGATGCCGGATTCAATCGATATCTGCGCGGGGGATGATGCCAAAGTGTTGCTCACGCCGCGGGTGCTGCCTAGGCGCAGGGTCGCGTTTTTCAGTGGGTACTCGAGGCCCCGGTAGGTAACGCCCGTCACCTCCTCGCTCAGAGCCACCGCGCTGACGTATCCGCCGGTCGGCCCCACTAGAGTCACCGATTGGCGGCCCCGCAACACACGCGCCATCTGGTCTCCCTCGGCGATGGCAAGCGGCACCGACAAGTCCTGTTGAGCCAGTATCAATAGGTTGGCTATGGTCTGATCGAGGCGGCCGCCGACAGCGCCGAGCAGCAGGATTTCGGTCGCGCCGTCACGCACCGAGCGGGCGATTGCGAGTTCCAGATCGGTCGCGTCCTTGGCGGCCGGATGTTGTTCCACGTCCGCACCCTTCTCCTGCAGGCGTGACAGGAGGGCAGGGTCGATGCTGTCCAGGTCGCCGACGATCACATCGGGGGACAGCCCGAGGACTTCCATGTGGCGCGCACCGCCATCGGCTGCGACGAGATAATCATCTTTACGCAGCCAGCGCGCCAATGCGCCGTAGTCGGCGATATCGCCATTGACGAAAACGACAGCCCGCACGTTTCCTCCGCCTCTCTACAGGAAGGCCTGCCACGCGAAGATCGAAAGCATCATCACGCTGATGAGGAACTCCACGGCCATGGCCATCAGAAAGCCGCCTACGTAGCCCTTGACCGCCTGCGTAGCCGCGGCCTTGTTCCCTTGCGCATTCGTCTCGCCCGACCCCATCCCGGTGGAATTCGGGCCAGCCGCCTCACTGGAAGAAGCCTGCGCGCGGCGGTACTCCATCAGCCACAGAGCCGAAATTGAGCCAACAGCTGCGCCGATAAAGGTGCCGACAACCGGGACGCTTGAGAGCAAGATCGCGCCGATAATTCCGCCCAAAATCGACACGCCGATGGACCGCCAGCCCGCGCCGGACCGGCGACTGCTGATGAAACTCAGTCCCAGATCAGCGCCCCAGGAGATGATAGTCAGAACTGCCAGTACCAGCAGCGTCGGCCAGCCAATGTGGACGAACCCATCAGCCCAAGCCCAGACAAATGCGCCCAGCCAGATTAGAAGCGGCCCCGGCAGAACCGGAACCAGCGCGCCGACAATGCCCAAGAATATGAGCAGGTAGCTTACCAAGAAGAAGAGTGTCGAAAGTTCAAACACGCCAATCTACTCTTCGACGAAAGCAACGCCATCGCCAACCTGGAGCGGCAGAATTGTATCTCTGGAAAAGAGAGGCGGCACATCCATGCCCAGGCGTTCGTACAGAGCAGGCGGCACCCCAATGTCGGCGAGGAAAAGTCGACCGCTGGCCACCCGCGCGCGCGGCTGCAACAGTCCGCGTTTGGGAAGGGCCAACGTCATGGTTGCGGTCGCCGCGACACAGGGAAGGAAGAGATTGCCGCCGGCCATGTCGAGACCGCTGGGCGCATCCAGGCTCAAAATAGGCGCCACGCTGCTGTTTGCCAGCTGGATCAGATCGGCGGTCCGGCCGCGGGGGTTTCCCGAAAGCCCGTAGCCGATCAGCGCGTCTATGACCAAGTCGGCCGGCGGAAGTTCCCAACCCTCTTCCGCCCAAGCGAGGGGCGCGTCCATCTTCTGCAGAATGGAAAGTTGATCTTTCATTGCGCCCGGCGGCAAGTCGCTGGGGGGATGGGTCAGCACGATCTGCACCCACGCGCCCCAGTTGAGGAGGTGACGGGCGGCCGCCAAGCCGCCGCCGCCGTTGTTGCCGCGGCCGGCCAGGACCACGATAGGACGATCTTGCAGCGCGTCCTCTTCGTCGTCAGTAGACAGGATCCGTCTGGCCAACAGGGCCAGGTTGCGCCCGGCATTTTCCATCATCTGGAGCAGTTGGATGCCATACTGCTCGACCATCAACCGGTCGACTTCCCGCATCTGGTCGGCGGAGAGGGCAGGCAGGTTCACGGCAACGGTTCCGGGGTTGGCGGCGGCAGGAGCAGAAAACTGAGAAGCCAACAAACCAACACCGGAATGACGATGGTACTGGTCCACATGTGGACCGACCAGGTTGTGCCTACGGTTGGCAGCAGGACGGCGTAGTAGCCGCTGTATAGAAGCAAAGGGATGGCCGGGGCCAGCCAACGCACCGCAGTCGGGTTGCCGCTCGGTCGTGCCCGCCAGGCCAGATAGTCCACTGCCAGGGCGGGGACGCCCATGCCGAGAGCCAGCCAGATCATCAGCGGCCGCTCATAGTCCACGATCGTGGCGCCCAGAATCGCCAGCCCGAGAACGGATGATACAGCCCCCAGGGGCAATCGCCAGCGGCGCAGAGTCAGGAGAAGAGGCCCGGCCAGCGCCGCGGCGGTGAGTGTGGCACCGAGCATGCCTGCAACTTTGCCCACATCATTCCGGAAGTGCCCACTGCCTGTTCCGGTCGTGCCGAGGAGCACAGTCACAGGGAAGAAAAACATCATGAAGAAGGTGAGCGCAGCCAGAAACAGGCCCAGTGAAGCGACCGCCGGAGCTAACTCGCGCCAGCTGGCGCTATCGTCCTGCCGGCGCCATGCCGCGCGCAGGGGGCCAGTGACGGTCAGGCCGATGCCGATTCCCAGCAGGATGTGGGTTGGGCTGAAGAGGGCTTCGACGCCTCTTTCGATGCCGAAGAGCTGGTGCCAAACCATGTCGCTGACACCGCCGGCGGCGAAAATGAAGAGGCCGACCCCGGTAAGGCGATAGCCGTCGGGGACGGAAAGGGCCAGCGAATAACCTCGCGTTCGGTTAATTACAGTTGCCGCGACAAACGTGATGGCCACAAGCAGATAGCCGCTGTAGAAAAAGGCATGCCAGGGCGTGAAGAAGGACTGATCAACGCGCCCGTGGTTGTGTGCCCAGCCGTCCAGAAACAGCCCGCCGACAAAAATCGCGCTCAACAGGTTGATCAACCAGTCAAAATGCAAACCGGAAACCGGCTTCGCCTGAACCTTGCCCTTTCTTGGCTCGGTCGCGGACGCTGCGACTGTACGTGTCAGAATCGAGTCGTTCATCATCGTCATTCCGCTAATCAATACGCCTGGCTCAAGTTACGGTTTCAGTGTAACCGAATTGCCGGGACGGTCAAAGCGGACGCAGTTTCTCGGGTGCATCCCAGTTTTTTTGGGGATTGGTCTGGCCAGTGGCGACTTCGGTCTGGTCTATGAAGTGGGCCCACTTGACGGACAGTGATGTGGGATACTCCACTTGCGAGAGTGCATCCCAACAGATCCCCGGCAGAAAGTGGGACATAGGGGTAGGACAAAACAGGGAGCAGTGCGTCATGGTCTCTCCTCTAAACCGAACCAGGTGGTGACGTTAAGTAAAAAATAAAATATCTTGGCAATTTGTCCTCTTACTGGCGCCCACTCATGCATATTGGACATTTTGCAGCGACCAAACACGAAAACCTGATAGAGACAGCGCTTGCCTTCAAAAGATCTGGGACAGACGCAGGTTCTCTTGCTCTTGGTGAGGTACACAGTAGACAGCTCTGCTCCGGAGTTGCCCAGGAGGGGCAATTGCGGTATGCCACTTCGCCGTTACGTAACACTTCAGCCAGAAAAAAGCATGTAGAGCAGATTCAGTATTATCGTGTTGGATCTGATACGGCTTTTTTGGAGAATCTGAAATGCCAGTGGTATTCTACGCGCCAAATCTCTACTCGATCGAAAGATGCGGCAGTTCCCGCCTCCTGGAGGGGAAGCGTGTATGGACGAATTCTTAGAGCAAGCCAGGCCGACTGTGCTGTTGGCTCTGGAGGAGGACATTGGAGGCGGTGACGTGACCACTTTGGCGACGATCCCCGCCGAGACGCAGGCTAGAGGAAGTTTTCTGGCAAAATCTTCAGGGATTGTCGCCGGGTTGGAGGTCGCCGCGTTGACTTATGGACTGATTGCGGAAGGGCGTCCGGCGCCTGATCTGGCAGGTCCGCGCCGACTTGATGGCGAGGGTGTCACAACGACGGCGGCGTCGAAAGAGGGTGCTTGCCAACTCGTTCAATTCTCTCCCTGCGTAGAGGAGGGGATGTGGGTAGCTGCGGGAACTGTAGTCGCCAGTGCGGCGGGTCCTGCGCAAATCCTGCTGACGGCAGAAAGGGTGGCACTGAATTTCGTTCAGCGTATGTCCGGCATCGCTACGTTGACCCGGCGCTATGTTGAGGCCGCACAAGGCACGGGGGCAGTCATCCTGGACACGCGCAAGACGGCGCCGGGGCTGCGCCTGTTCGACAAGAGGGCGGTGGCGCTGGGTGGGGGGAAGAATCACCGTTTCGGCCTTTTCGATATGGCGCTCATCAAGGACAATCACATTGCGGCGGCCGGTGGCATCACGCCGGCAGTGCAAGGCATACGGGGCCGGTTCGAAGGAGTGGCTATAGAAGTAGAGGTCGCAGATCTGACGCAGTTGGAAGAGGCTCTCACGCTCGACGTGGACCGCATTCTGCTTGACAACATGACAACGGAACAGATCGGAGAGGCAGTTACCGTTACCGGGGGCCGCACCTCTCTTGAAGCCTCCGGGGGCGTAAACCTGGAGAATGTCGCGGCAATTGCGGCGACCGGCGTAGATTTTATTTCGGTTGGCGCGCTCACCCATTCGGTTCCGGCGCTGGATATCAGTTTCGATTTGGGGATGGCGGCGTAACTACAGCCAATAGGGAGCAGCCGTCTTTCCCTGGGCAATTTCTTGAATCACGAGGAATCAACAATGACAGCAGCAACACTGACAACACCTCTGGCAGGAATCACCGATGCCAAATTGATGTACGAAGCACTCGCGCGCAAGCTCCACAACGTGGCGCTGGATGTAGAGTTGCGCATCAAGGCTGAACTGGCCGCGCAGATCAACCGCTTGAAGAAGGAGCGCAATGCGGTAATACTGGGCCACAACTATATGGAAGCAGCTCTCTTCCATTCGATCCCTGACTTTGTCGGCGACTCTCTCTTTCTCAGCCGGATGGCGGCGCAGACCGATAAGGAAGTGATCGTCTTCTGCGGCGTGGAGTTCATGGCGGAGACGGCCAAGATTCTCAACCCGGACAAGACCGTCCTGCTGCCAGCCGAAAAGGCCGGATGCTCGTTGGCCGCAAGCATCACTGCGGAGGATGTGCGCCGCCTTAAAGAGCAGTTCCCAGGTGTACCGGTGGTCACATACGTCAATACCTATGCCGATGTGAAGGCGGAGACGGATATATGCTGCACGAGCGGCAACGCGGTCGCGGTGGTCAACTCTCTGGACTCGGATCGGGTCATTTTCCTGCCCGACGAATTTCTGGCCAAGAACGTCGCTAAGGAGACGGGCAAACAGATTATCATTCCGTCGGCGGCCGAGGCCGAAGCGGGGCGTGTGGACGAAATCGAGTCCACGGCGATTTCGTTGGAGCCGCAGGCTTCGGTTCGCCTCGATCAGGAGACCGGCCACCGTTTCATCCCTCTGGAAACGGAGGAGTTCGACCTCATTGGCTGGCATGGACGTTGCGAGGTTCACGACAAGTTCACCGTCGATGACATCCGGCGTGTGCGCGCCGAGTTCCCGGATGTCGTGATTCTTTCGCACCCCGAGTGCAGCCCGGAGGTGGTTGGGGCATCAGACTTCGCCGGCAGCACGTCTGCGATGATTCGCCATGTCGAACAGACCAACGCTCCTCGCTATCTGCTGCTGACCGAATGTTCGATGGGGGACAATATCATTGGCGCCAACCCGGATAAGGAGATGCTGCGCCTCTGCTCTGTCCGTTGCCCTCACATGGGTCAGATCACGATGGAAGATACTTTGGCTGCGCTGGAAAAGATGCAGTACGAGATCAACGTTCCCGAAGAGATTCTGGTCCGGGCGGCGCGTTCGGTGCAGCGGATGGTTGAGATCGGCTAGCTGTCAGCGTTTTCCATTCTGACACTCCACAAGACGACGGGCCGTGTCCGGCCAGTTAGATCTGTGCCGCATCGCCAAGAATCGTAGTTCACGCTTATCGACAGCTTCCATGCCGGATGACCTGCTGCACTGCGACGTTCTGATTGTCGGCTCCGGAATCGGCGGGGCGACCTCTGCGCTGGAGTTGGCCGACGCCGGCGTGCCCGTGACGCTCGTCACACGCGGGGGAAAACCACACAACTCAAACACATTTTTGGCGCAGGGCGGCATCATCTACGTGGGCCAAGGGGATGCGCCGGCTCTGCTGGCAAAGGATGTGCAGCGGGACGGCGCAGGCCACTGCAACCCGGCCGCGGTCCGCATTCTGGCCGAGGAAGGGCCGGAGGCGATGCGGGCCGCCATCACTGTTGCCAACGCGGCCTGGGCCAATCGGCAAGGCGTCGGATGTCACTACCGTGAGTAGCCAGGATAATCTGTCCCGGCAGTCGCCACCTGCAAATACAAGTCGAAGCTGTATCGTACAGCGCTTTGACCCAGATCAAGGTTCAGACTGATCGAGGGCGAGGAAGCCGCTCCCGCCATCTTCGGGGGTGAACCAGTCGAGTTGGTCATGGAATTTGACCACATCGCCGAACACGAGCACGGCCGGCGCATGAATCTCAGCCAACACCATAGCTTGAGCCAGGCCGGCCACGGTTGAGCGGGCAACCTTTTGATGGATGGTGGCGGCACTTCCGATCGCGGCAGCGGGAGAGTGCGGATCGCGACCGTGCTTAATCAGAGCTTCGCATATCTTTGCGGCAGAACGGACGCCCATCATAACCACCAGTGTAGGCGTCTCCGCCAGGAGGGCCCAGTCAACAGTGGACTCTTCCTTGGCTGGATCTTCATAACCGGCAACAACGGTAAAGGCGCTCGCCAGACCGCGGTGCGTGACGGGGATGCCGGCATAGGCAGGCGCGGCGATGGCCGCGCTGACGCCAGGCACAACTTCAAAGGCCAGTCCAGCTGAGGCAAGCGCCAGACACTCCTCGCCGCCGCGGCCAAAGACGAAACCATCGCCCCCTTTCACGCGCACGACATGAAGGCCAGCCCGTACGCGGCCGACCAGGAGCGCATTGATCTCGGCCTGCGGCATAACCTGGCGTCCGTGGCCCTGCTTGCCGACGAAAATTCGCTCTGCCTGCGGGCGCATCTCTTGCAGTAGCTCTTGGGCGATAAGGCGGTCGTAGATTACGACATCGGCGGCCCGCAGCAGCGCCAGCCCACGTACTGTGATCAGGTCGGCGCGCCCCGGCCCGGCACCCACCAGGTAAGCTTTCCCCGTCATGACCAACGCCCCTTCGGAGCAGGACAGTATGCAGCTTGGCTCTCTTCCCCATCATGGGGAACTGCAATCACAGTTCAGGCTCCAGCAGCGCGGCAATGCGGTCGCGGGCGGAAGTGGCCTTGCGCGGCTGCCCGGAGATCGTGCTGACGGAGACAATAAGATCGTCACGGCGCACGACCGCGGGCGAGTGGAAATTTCCCTCGGCCGGCGCGTCGGCTACGTTGACCAGGAGCGCCTGCCTGTGGGCGGCCACTGCGATTTCATGGTTGACGGCGCGCGCGTTGGTGGCGGCGAAGACCAGCCCGGCGTCGTCCAGGTCCCCTTCTCGGTAGAGGCGGCGCGTCCATTCGATCTCGCCGCCTTCGGCCCAGGCGGTCAACTGCTCAGTTGCGGACGGGCTGATCAGGCGCACCGACACGTCTGCTGCGAGCAGACTTCGCACCTTGCGCTCGCCGACAATGCCGCCGCCGACGACGACAGCGACGCGGCCGGACAGGTTGGTTATGGTCAGAGGATATCGCATGGCGTTGCGCTCCTTGCGCTCCTTGCGAGCAGGAGCGCATGCAACACTTCAACACAGGTCAAGGGGCATTCAGACCAGAAAGTTATAGAATCCACTCCAATTTACCCGCATTGCGTCAGATACGCGACCCCATTTAGGGACACACTAGAAGATCAGGTTGACTTCTCTTGCCTTCTCGCGTAAAGTAGAATTGTATTATAGAGAACCGCATACCCCTATACCAACTTGAGGCGAAATGTCATGGGCCTTGTTCAACCGGTTGAGGTAAGAGCGTTAGAGGGATATCGAATCTGGCTTCGATATGATGACGGCGTAGAGGGCGAAGTTGACCTGTCGCACATGCTTGACAGTGAATTGTTCCAGATATGGAAAGACCGAGCGGTTTTCGAAACGGTGCATATAGACGGCAGAGACATCTCGTGGGGCGAAGAACTGGAATTCTGCCCGGATGCGCTCTATATGGAAATCACTGGCAAGACCTACGAAGAGATGTTCCCAAATCCACGCCCTTTAGCCGAATATGCCTAATCTATGCCGATTCAATGGAATCGTCATTAGAATGGAATGGAACGACCACAATCCACCCCACTTTCATGTAAAGTATGCCGGAGATGAAGCCACAATTGAAATTGCCACCTTATCGAAGTCAGGTGGCAGTCTTCCGAAGAGTATTGAGCGCCTAGTGTTCAATTGGGCTACACTCCGCCAAGAAGAATTGCAACGGGCTTGGAATCTAACACAAAGTAGGATGTCCCCTGATAAAATTCCGCCTCCAGAGTGAGTTCATCAAGACTCAGGATTTCGGAATCGTTGGGTTTAGCGCCTGCTCGTGCTCCTCGTAATCTCTACATGCGTCGATTCAGACGGCTCCCACTGTACTTGCCTTAGTCCTTCGACTCTGGACCTCTGCCCAAGATTGCGTTGACAACCCGGATTGCCTGCACGTTTTCGCGAACGTCGTGGACGCGCACGATCTGCGCACCCCGTTCGACGGCCATGGTATTGGCGGCTATCGTCGCCGGCAGCCGGTCGTCCACTGCAGTCCCGCCGGCCATCTTACCGAGAAAGCCCTTGCGCGAGCAGCCGAACACGAGTGGATAGCCAAGGGCTTGCAGTTCATCCAGGCGGGCGATGAGCGCGGCGTGCTGTGCGGGCGTCTTGCCGAAACCGATGCCCGGATCGATGATTCGATGCCAGCGGGGAACGCCGTCGCGGCGGGCCAGATCGAGGGCCGCGGACAGTTCCCGGCTTACATCGGCCACCACGTCGTTCGACGTTTTTCTGGGTGTAGACGAGTGGTTGCTTTGCGCATCCGCAACCGGCCGGACTGTACGAAGGGGAGCGGGGTTGTGCATGAGTACCAGAGGAACACGGCGACGAGCCGCCAGGGCGCCCATCCCGTGTAAGGAGTGAGGAGTGAGGAGTGAGGATTGGGAGAGGTTCTCTTCCTCCCCGACTCCCGCAATTTTCTCCTGGTTTGGCGGGCGCAACCCCGACACATCGTTAAGCCAGGTGGCGCCGGCGTCGAGGGCCGCCTCTGCGACTTCAACACGAAATGTATCGATCGACAGAGGGACGTCGACGGCGTCGCGCAGGGCGGAAATGACCGGCGCGACGCGGTTGATCTCCTCGTTGACTGGCAGGTCGGTGTGGCCGGGGCGGGTGGAGTAGCCGCCTATATCCAGGATGTCGGCGCCTGCGGCGACGAACTGCCTCGCGTGCGCCAGTGCTACCGCTACCGGGTCTGGCGCGTTGGCCAGTCCGTCACCGGAAAACGAGTCCGGTGTGATGTTGAGTACGCCCATCACGCGGGCGCCCTGCCGCCAGTGCCACATCCTCTCACCGATCGGCGTCACCCGCGGCGGGATCGGCATGTTCAGCTTCTGCCAAAGTTCCTGTACGCTCAGAGCCAGGCGAGGATGGCGCAAGTCCCGGTCCAGATCCAACAGCGGAGCCAGCACGAAGTCTCGCTCCGGGATACGCAGGTGGGGAATTGTGAGATCGGGCGTGTCGATAACAGCGTCGTCAAAGAAGAGTATGTCAAGATCGATGACGCGCGGACCGTAGCGGATCGATTTCGTCCTTCCGAGAGAGTCTTCCGTCTGCTTGACCGCCTGCAATAGCTCTGACGGCGTAAGGCGAGTGAAGACTTTGCAGACAGCATTCAGAAAGAGGGGCTGATCGGTAACCAGCATCGGATCCGTCTCGTAGAGATGGGAAGTTTCCAAAACGGTCGAATACGAAGACATTGCATCCAACGCGGCATGGAGGTAGGCGGCTCGGTCGCCGATGTTGCTGCCCAGTGCAATGAATACGGTGTGGGACATGGATTTCCTTAAAGATCGGGAGGGAGTAGGAACGAAAGAGACGGACCGCGCTCCGATGTGGAGTGCAGACGCCTTGCATGGCGGCCGCCCGAAATCGACTTACGGGTAGACGAATCGCTCAACGCGAAGCAACCAGGGCCATAAAGGCCTTACCTACCCAAGACCAGAATTGATAGGACTATGAGCCGATTATATACGCTTTGCCATACGACCGCAGCTTTGTTTTCGGTTGGATGCCTTTTGTCCCCGTTTCGGGTATAATCGGGAGGGGCGTCTGCATTAACTTGTGGGGGCGAATTATTCGTCTTCGCAGAAATACGGGAACGCCCTGCGCAGTACTCTCCTCCGATCGCAGTGAAACCATTCCAAGACAACGATGTCTGCGAAAGAAACATGACATGGACGAACTGAATTCCGACTATCCTCTGACTGGTGAACAGACCGCCGCCTACCGTCGAGACGGTTTCGTAAAGCTGCCAAATGTGCTTTCGCAGGAGGTACTGGCCGAGTACGGCGCAGAGTTCACGGGGCTGGTTCATGCGCTTAACCGCCAGAGCCTCGCCCTGGGGGAGCGGAACACATACGGTAAGGCGTTTTTGCAGGTTCCAAACCTGTGGGAGCACAGCGAAAAGGTGAAGATATTTGTGCTCTGCCGGCGCCTGGGGAAGATTGCAGCCGAGTTGATGGGCGTAGATGGAGTGCGCATGTATCACGATCAGGCCCTGTACAAAGAGCCGGGGGGCGGCTTCACGCCCTGGCATGTTGATCAGTTCTACTGGCCTCTGGCAAACGACAACACAGTCACGGCGTGGATTCCGATGCAGGAGGTCCCTGTGGAGATGGGGCCATTGTCGTTTTGCACCGGCAGCCACAAGCTGCTGCAGAACCGGGGTCTTTCCATCAGCGACGAGAGTGAACAGAAGATCGGTCGCACTCTGCATGACTATCCGAAATGTATCTCCCCTTTTGCTTTGGGTGAGGTCAGCTTTCACTCCGGCTGGACATTTCACCGGGCGGGGCCCAACCAGAGCGATCAGATGCGAGCAGTGATGACGATCATCTATATGGAAGACGGGATGCGGGTTGCTCCGCCCAAGAATGAGAATCAACAGAGAGATTGGGATCGCTGGCTGCCGGGCGCGCAGGTAGGCGAACCGATTGACACGCCGCTGAACCCTGTTATCTACTCTGCACTCGGATAGCTGAGCCGCCGCGCTTCCTGCCATGCGCGCGGAGGTACCGTTTTTCTGACCGGTTCAGCACAGGAAGAGACCGTCTCAGTTCGTGGGGCGGTGCGATCGAATACACAGGAGCAGATCTTAATGAAAGGTGTGGCCAAATTACGCCCGGGCGTTCGTCAGGTGGGTCTGCTCGACGCGCCCGAGCCAACCGCGATCCCAGGCCATCTTGTAATAGAGGTGACGGCGGCCGGGCTGTGTGGCACGGATGCCCATATCTACCAAGACGAGTATCCTTGCCGGCCGCCCGTTATCCTGGGCCACGAGGTCGCGGGGAAAGTCGTGGACGCGGCAAGCGATGTTACGCGCTGTGCCACCGGCAATTCAGTCACCACTGAACCCTACTTTACTCTTTGTGGACTCTGCCCCTACTGCCTGGCCGGGATGCCGAATCACTGCCCAGAGCGCGCGTCGATAGGCAGCGGGAAAAATGGGGCCTTTGCCCGCTACGTGCTTGTGCCGGAGCGTTCGGTTCACCTGTTGCCGGAAGGCGTAGACGAGTGGGCCGGCGCGTTGACTGAGCCGCTGGCCTGTTGTGTTCACGCGCTGGAGAATTCGAAGGTCGAGCCTGGGGATGTGGCTGTAATAACCGGCCCGGGAGCTATCGGCCTGATGATGCTCCAGGTAGTAAAGGCCGCGGGCGCGCAGGCGTTGGTGGTTGGAACAAATACGGACGAGGCGCGCCTGGACCTGGCCCAGCAGCTTGGCGCGGACGAGGTCCTGATCGTGGGCAGGGATGATCTTCAGAGTTCCGTGGCAGAGCGCACCGAGGGCCTCGGCGCGGATGTCGCCTTCGAGTGTTCCGGCGCGGGCCCGGGTGCGCAGACGGCTCTCGAATTGGTGCGGCATAGAGGGCGCTATGTGCAAGTCGGCCTCTTTGGCAAGCCGGTGCTCTGGGATCTTGAGCAGGTCTGCATCAAGGAGGTTCAGGTGCAGGGCACCTTCGCCACGGTCGCCAGTTCCTGGCGCAAGGCCCTGGCTCTTCTGCGCTCTGGCCAGCTCCAGACGGCCCCGCTCATCAGCCACCGCCTCCCGCTGGAGGAGTGGCAGCAGGCCTTCGACCTGTTCGAGCGCCGCGAGGGAGTCAAGATCGTATTCTCGCCGAACTAGGCCAGTCTGCGTCCACCACTTGGCAGACGCTATCAACTGTTGGGGGCGCTGGTTTCCGGCTGTTCGCGCCGGCATGGAACCCGTGCTATACTGCGCTCTTCTAACGAAACGGAAGTACAGACGACTTCATCATTCATGACTCAAGGTGTACGTTCTTCCCTTCCAACGGGCCGCCGCTGCCCGAATTGCGGTTCGCGGGTCGCCCAAAACGCTGAGACCTGCTACTTCTGCGGTCATGAGCTGACCGGAACCTCCAGGACAAGGCCGGCGCGTCTCAATGTACGAGATGCAGTGTTGGCCCTCGTCCTGCTGGCAGTCGTGATCGGTTGGTGGCAGTTCGGCAGCCTTGGCGCTAATATCCAGTTTCCAAACGAATCCCAGGTCGAAACTCCCTCTACCTCGCTGGAGACTGTCGATGTCCTGCCGACAGCTGGCACAGACGGGCAGCAGCCCGGTTCGTTCGTTGGACGCCACACTGTGCAGGCGGGAGAAACATTGCTTGGAATTTCCGGCCGATATGGAGTAACGGTCGAGGAAGTCCAGGCGGCCAACAATCTGAGCGGCACACTGATTCGCGCCGGCGATGTTCTGCTGATCCCGATTCCTGCCTCGATTTCTGAGGACGGAAGCAGCCAAGGCGCGCCAACTATCTCCACAGTTTTCAGCTATATCGTCAGTCCTGGCGACACGGTCATCTCGATTGCGGTACGCTTCGGCACAACTGTGGCAGCGATCCAGGAGGCAAACGGAATCGGGCCGGACGATCTCATCCGACCTGAGCAGGTATTGCAGTTACCTGTTTCCGGCGTACCGTCCACAATTCTGGCCACCAGCCAGGCCGCTCCTTCCCGGCAAGACCCTAATTCAAGCCAGATGTACCTGGCTCTGCAGTTGCTCGGGCCGAATGATGGCGAAAGAATTCCTCGTTCCGAAGATGTGCTATTTCGTTGGTTGAGCGGCGGCCTCTTGGAAGAAAATGAATGGTATGTCCTCTACATCTGGCCGCTAGAGGGGTTGTTTGAATTGCCACCCCCAGTTTGGACAAAGGCGACCAGTTATCGCTTGCCGAGCCAGTGGGCGCCTCCGCCGGACCGGGAGGTCACCTACAGATGGCAGACCTCTGTCGTGCGCGTGCTGACGAGCCCCGAGGGAGAACTCAGCCTGGAAGCAGCCAACTCCCCCGGCGATGTACGTAGTTTCGTCTGGTTTGGAAGCGGCAGTTAAATCTAAACCAACTCTACTGTAATTGTTGTTCACCTAAGTTGTACGATAGCCCGTTGGAAGCCGTGACAACTGAATGGCTTGACAAGGTGGTCCAGACAGGCCGACCCCATAGGGGAAGGCAGGTACTGTGATTCAGGTCCCATCCCTTTCTGCAGGACTTTCGAGAATCTGGTTTGCCAGCCGCCGCGCCGGTACGTGACGTGCTGGATTTTGTCAATCGTATTAGATCGTGCCAATCAGCATATCCATGTTTTTCGAGTTTTGAGTTTTGAGGTTTCAGTAAACCCCAATGGCTAGTGGTTAGGACTCGTTGACGTTTTTCTGGACTGAGATTTGCCAGGTCATGACTTGGTCTGTCCACGAAGGGCGGGGGAGAACACCTTTTTTGTCCACGAAGGGCCACGAAGGACCACGAAGAAAACCTTTGTAAGGTCATGTTTTGGTCTGTCCACGAAGGGCGGGGAAGAACACCTTTTTTGTCCACGAAGGGCCACGAAGGACAACGAAGAAAACCTTTGCAAGGTCATGTTTTAGTTTATCCTCGAAGGGCGGGGAAGAACACCTTTTTTGTCCACGAAGGGCCACGAAGGACCATGAAGAAAACCTTTGTAAGGTCATGTTTTGGTCTGTCCACGAAGGGCGGGGGAGAACACCTTTTTTGTCCACGAAGGGCCACGAAGGACCACGAAGAAAACCTTCGTAAGGTCATGTTTTGGTCTGTCCACGAAGGGCGGGGAAGAACACCTTTTTTGTCCACGAAGGGCCGCGAAGAAAACCACTTCAAGATCATAATTTGGTCTGTCCTCGAAGGGCCGCTAAGGGCCATGAAGAAAACCTTTTGTAGTCGACGGAGATCATGGTCGTCGATCACGAGAATCGCGCGAGAAACGGTCCGATTCTGCCCGCAGGCGTCCTGTTTTTTGTCACATTGTGAGCAGTCTTATCCAAATGTCAACGGAACCTGGTAAACACCGGTGGATAGGGGATAGGGGATAGGGGATAGGGGATAGTGAGAAACCCCTTTATTCGCCTCACTCAGGGTGGCTGTTTTGGATGGTCGCGAATTGACTAAGGCTAGGTTGTTACCCTGAAGCTGAGAATGATTTAACTTCAAGGAACTGGGATGCACCCTGGCCCCGTTCTGGATTGCCATATCAGGGGGATGGTTGTATAGTAGGCAAATCTTGAAAGGCTAATGGCGCGGTTCTGTAATGTTGTTCGGCTGCTCCCTCGCACTGGGGTGGCGCATGAGCCGAACAAGCCTACATTGCGAGGGTGGAAGGCGTCGAAGCCGAACTCATTTCGAGATGCAGGAGCGCGTTGGAGTAATCCCATAATACAACGTCAATTTGCGAAAATGACCCAATCGTGATGCGATCGGTAGACCCGAATCTCCCAACCGGAACAACCAACAATTTCAACAATGTCAAGGAGGAATTCATGCCGCGACCAGTAACGCTCTTCACAGGTCAGTGGGCGGATCTGCCGTTTGAAACCATCTGTGAGAAGGCCAAATCATTCGGATATGATGGTCTGGAGTTGGCCTGCTGGGGCGACCATTTCGAAGTGGACAGGGCCCTGGAGGACGATAGCTATGTACAGGGACGTTGGGACACCCTGAACAAGCACGGGTTGCAGTGTTTTGCGATCAGCAACCATTTGGTCGGCCAAGCAGTCGCTGACCGGATCGATGAACGCCACGAAAGCATTCTGGCGCCGCACATCTGGGGCGACGGCACAGAAGACGGAGTGCGCGCCCGCGCAGCAGAGGAGATGAAAAATACGGCGCGGGCGGCGGCCAAATTCGGTGTGAAGGTCGTGCCCGGTTTCACCGGTTCGCCGATTTGGAATCTGGTCTATTCCTTTCCGCCTAACCCTCCCGATTTTCTGGAAAAGGGCCTGGCGCTCTTTGCCGAATTGTGGACTCCCGTTCTGGATGTCTTTAGTGAGAACGGAGTGAAGTTCGGCCTGGAAGTCCACCCGACTGAGATTGCTTTCGACATTTTTAGCGCCCAAAATGCAATCGACGCGCTTGATGGCCATGAGGCTTTCGGCTTTAACTACGACCCTAGTCACTTTGGCTATCAGGGAGTGGATTACGTCGGCTTCATTCGCAAATTCGCCGATCGGATTTTCCATGTACATATGAAGGACGTGGGCTGGTCGGACGGAGGCAAAGAGGCAGGTGTCTTTGGCGGGCACGCCGAATTTGGCGACCACCGCCGTTATTGGGACTTTCGTTCCGTTGGACGCGGCAGGATCGATTTCGAGGCGATAATACGGGCGTTGAACGATATCGGCTACAGCGGCCCCCTTTCGATCGAATGGGAGGACGCGGGCATGGACCGGGAGCACGGCGCAACCGAATCGTGCGCTTACACTCGTCAAATCGACTTCCCGCCGTCCGAGATCGCCTTTGACGCGGCATTTGCCGAATAGAGGGCGACTTTGTGAGCGCGGGCGCGGCGCCCGTAGGCGGTCGACCATTTGATGCCAGAAACCACAATCACGAGAAGGACTGACTTATGAGTGAAGGATCCGGATTCACGTCGATGGCTGGGGCGCGGGCCGAGGGCGACGCCCCGGAAATCGGTATCGGGATGCTGGGCTATGCCTTTATGGGCAAGGCCCACAGCCATGCGATGCTGAATATTGCGCATATGATGTACCCGCCGCCGGCCGTGCCGCGGCTGGTAGGTATTGCGGGACGCGATGAGCAGGCTGTAGCGGAGGCTGCCAGACGCTACGGATATGACGGTTACTATACCGACTGGCGAGCGATGCTAGACAACGATGACATCCAGCTTTTCGATAACGGCGGGCCGAACGATACCCACGCGGATCCGTGCATTCTCGCCGCCGAAAGGGGCAAGCACATCCTGTGTGAGAAGCCGTTGGCACGCACTGCGGATGAATCGCAGATGATGCTGGAAGCGGTGCAAAAGGCAGGCGTGAAGAACATGGTGGCCTTCAACTATCGTTTTGTGCCTGCGATTAGGCAGATTCGTAAACTGGTGGATTCCGGTCTGCTGGGGCAGATTTACCACTTCCGGGCGGTCTATCTGCAGGAGTGGGTGATGGCCCACTACAATCTGCCGATGATTTGGCGGCTGCAGAAGTCGTTAGCTGGCAGTGGCGCGCTGGGAGATCTGGGGGCACACATTATCGATCTGGGCCGCTATCTGGTAGGCGAGGTGAAGAGTGTTTCGGGAATGACCCGCACTTTCATCGAGGAACGCCCGTGGGGCGACGGCACGATGGGTAAGGTGGATGTAGACGACGCCTTTACGGCGCTGCTGGAGTTTGATAACGGCGCAATCGGCACGGTTGAGGCCAGCCGCTTCGCCGCCGGCCGCAAGAACGGCCAGCGCATCGAAATCAACGCCGAAAAGGCCAGCATCGTCTTCAATCTGGAACGCCTGAACGAGTTGGAGATATTCTGGGTTGGCGACGAACCGACTGAAGCCCAGGGCTTCCGCAACGTGCTTGTTTCGGAACCGTCCCACCCCTGGTGGGAAAACTGGTGGCCCCAAGGCCACATCATCGGCTGGGAACATACCTTTGTGCATGAGATAACCCATCTGTTGGACTGCATAGTCAACGATGGCGACGTGGCTCCCATCGGCGCGGATTTTGTCGATGGCTATCGCAACTCTGTTATCTGTGACGCAATCCTGGAATCGGCGGCGAGCAAGCGTCAAGTCGACTGTGTTTACGCCGCGTAAGTAAAGATTTGCCTGCGCGACACAATGTGGGTGGCCCGTCTGTCCGTATCTGGGCTTTCGATTGACTACGCGAAAGCTTAGGGCAGTTCAGGAGGGGCGGGCCCCCATGGACTCTCGACCCTTGCCGGCCTCCTCTTGCATGGGCGAGAGGTGGCCCAGCCGGCGGGTTCATCCCCCCTCATCAGCGTGCCCCGATCGATCGACGCGTCTTGCCTTGGCGGCCCTGACGCGGCTACCGGTATGGCCAGACAGATTTTGCATGCACTGTTGAAACCATTTGCGATTTGGATCTCCCTCGGCGTCGAAACAGGTGGACCCGCCCATGCTGCGCCCTCCAATCTACTCTTGAACACGTAGTCGAAGGCAATAACAGGAAATCAACAATGAGAATTGAGCGTATCGAACTCCGTCACATCCATATGCCGTATGTACGCCCCTTTGAAACCAGCGGATGGCGGCACGAAGGGAGCGACGCAGTCATTGTGCGTGTGGACGCAGACGGGGAAATGGGCTGGGGCGAGTCGCCCGTCAGTGACGGTCCCTGGTACAACGAGGAGACTTTTCATACGGCGTTGATCATGCAGCGAGAGTTTCTGGCGCCTATGCTATTGGAGGCTGATATCTCCGCGCCGGAGGATGTGCGCCAGATCTTCAAGCGAGTGCGCGCCAACCGAATGGCGAAGGCAGGGCTGGAGTTCGCGGTCTGGGATCTCTGTGCGCGTATGCAGGATGTCTCCCTGGCAAACCTCCTGGGTGGCACGCGAGAGGAGGTGGCTGTGGGCGTGAGCGTGCCGATCCAAGCGAGCGTTGGGGCGTTGCTGGAGACGGTGGAAGGTTACCTGGCGGACGGCTACCAGCGGGTCAAGCTGAAGATCAAGCCAGGCTGGGATGTCGAGCCGACGCGAGCGGTACGAGAACGTTGGCCGGAGCTGTTGCTGCAAGTTGATGGCAACAGTATCTACCACCTGGGGGATGCGGACCATCTGCGACAGTTGGACCAATTCGACCTGCTGCTAAACGAACAGCCACTCGACCACGACGATATTTTCGATCACGCAAAGTTAGCCAAGTTGATAGAGACGCCGGTCTGCCTGGACGAGAGCATCGTTTCCCCGGATCACGCCCGCTGGGCGCTGGAGTTGGACGCGTGCGGAGTGATAAACATCAAGCCGTCCCGTATTGGCGGCTTGGCCGATTCAGTGGCAGTCCATGATATGTGTCAAGCTGCGGGCATTCCCGTTTGGCACGGCGGGATGCTGGAGACTGGGATCGGGCGGGCCATCAGTGTGGCGCTGGCAAGCCTGCCCAACTTCACGCTGCCGGGCGATATCAGCGCCAACGACCGCTATTTCAAACGGGATATTGTGACCAATCCCTTTGCGCTCAACAGCAACAGTACGCTGACCGTGCCGGACGGGCCGGGGCACGGCGCGCAGGTTGACGAGGCGTACCTGGAAGAGGTGACGGTGGAGAAAGTCTGTCTGCGTCGCGATAAGTAACGGTCCCTATGGCGAGCCGGCAAGGGAGATTGGCGGCTCACTATTCAGTCAAGTCCTCGCGGGCAGAGATTTTAGTTTTTTCAGCTGGGCGAAAGGTACAGTCAGCGCACTTTAAGGAGGTCCTCAGTGGCAAAGAAGCGGGGAAACCCCTCCTTTATTGGCATCGACCTAGCCTGGAGCGACCGTAACCCGTCGGGCGGTGCGGTGATCCGGGAGGGGCGGTTGGTCGCCTGTTCAGGCGGTCTGGGCAGGCTGTCGGAGATTGTCGACTTTATTGGCGCCCATCTTTCCCGGCGAAATGGGTCAATTGTTGCGGTCGACGCGCCGTTGCGGGTACCAAACGAGACGGGCACAAGGCCGTGTGACCGCGCACTGTCTGCAGATTGGCAGCGTTTTCACGCCGGCGCGTATCCGGCCAACCGGCGGCTGCTTGCCCGCGACGGAGTTGTGCGCGGCGAGGCACTGGCGGCGGCTCTGTCCGAGCGCTTCAAGTTTTATGAGTCCGATGTAATTCCCCAGCGGACGAAGGCCCGGCTGGTGTGCGAGGTTTATCCCCATCCGGCCCTGATCAGCCTGTTTAGCCTGGACAGCATCCTCAAATACAAACGCGGGCGCGGGCGTGCCTATGAGGAGCGCTGGCCGGAGTTTGATCGTTACCGCACTCTGTTGCGGGGGTTGCGCAAGGCCGATCCGCCGCTGCGGAGGACCAAGAAGCTACTCACCGGCACAGATATATTCGGCCTACGCGGGTCCGCGCTGCAGGAGTATGAAGACGCTCTGGATGCGTTAACTTGCGCCTATGTCGCCTCATATTTCTGGCGTTATGGGCCAGGGTCGGTAAAGCGGTATGGGTCGTTGGAGGAGGGTCACATACTGGTGCCGTGGCCGCAAAGGCGCCTTTGATAGGCGGACTGAAAGAGCGGCGGAGAACAACTTTTTTTATCCGCGAAGGGCCGCGAAGGACCACGAAGAAAACCTTTGCAGGGTCATAATATGGTCTATCCACGAAGGGCGGGGGAAAACACCTTTTTTATCCACGAAGGGCCACGAAGGACCACGAAGGACCACGAAGGACCACGAAGAAAACCTTTGCAGGGTCATAATATGGTCTATCCACGAAGGGCGGGGGAAAACACCTTTTTTATCCACGAAGGGCCACGAAGGACCACGAAGAAAACCTTTGCAAGGTTATAATTTGGTCTATCCACGAAAGGCCGCGGAGAATACCTTTTTCGTCCACGAAGGACCACGAAGGACCACGAAGAAAACCTTTGCAATGTTATAATTTGGTCTATCCACGAAGGGCCGGGGAAAACACCTTTTTCGTCCACGAAGGACCACGAAGGGCCACGAAGAATACCTTTGCAAGGTCATAATTTGGTCTATCCACGAAGTGCCGCGGGAACTGCAGGAGAAAGGGGATAGTGGTTAGTGCGTAGCGAGCGGATGGCGGGGCGTGTTGTCAGCGCTGGTTTTCAGGGGGGCGTTGCGGGGGAATCCCCCTGCACAAGGGAGGGCCGAAGGCGGGAACAGCAGTTTTTAGTAGTCAGTTTTTAGTTTTTGGTGAACCCCGCTCGAACGCGGCGCTGGGAATGCAGGATGGATGGAGGCGAAAACGCCAGCCCTGGGCCGCCTTAGCGGCGAAGGGTGCGCAGGCACGCCTTACGGGCCGGAGCCGCCGGAAGGCGCCTAAGAACGAGGAGAGAGTGAAGAGGGGTGAGGAGTGAGAAACACCTTGGTTCGCCTTGCTCAGGGTCGCGAATTGACTAGGGCTGAGTCGTTACGTTTCTGGTTTTTGGTTTTTTGTTACCCCATTCGTACGCGATGGTTCACTAATTCTGAATCAGGATTTACGGGATTTTTGGGGATTTTCAGGATTGCAGGCGACCGGTTGATGTCTGGTCGGCGGATCCTTTTTGCGTCGGATGAAAGAGCAGTTTGCAGAGAGGCAATAAATCGGGATGCACCCGGGAGCAGAGGCGACAGCTCCGGCTCCCTTTCTCATAGGGTTGATTCTCAGCCCAAAAGACTTTCTTCCTACGCCTACGCCCCTGCCCTTACTTAAACTTTACTTTTCGCTTTACGCCCCCGCTGCCCTTGCTTAGGGGACTGCATCTTCGCCCATGAGTCGCGCAAGGTAATTGTGCGATTAAAGACGCGCTGGCCGCCGTTGCTGTCGGGGTCCAGACAGAAGTAGCCTTTGCGCTCGAACTGGACGGTCTGGCCGGCAGCCAGGTCTTGTACGCTCGGCTCCAGTTGTACGCTGTCCAACACGGTCAGCGAATTGGGTGAGAGGCTGGCGATGAAGTCTTCGCCTTCCGGCACGTCGTAAGGATTCTCCGCGTTGAACAGACGATCATAGAGACGCACCTCGGCGGGAACTGCGTGATCGGCGCTTACCCAGTGGATCGTACCGCGAACTTTGCGGCTGTCCGGCGCGTAACCGCCCTTTGTTTCCGGGTCGTATGTGCAGTGCAACGCGACGATTTCGCCCCGGTCATTCTTGATGACCTCCTCGCAGCGGACGAAGTAACCCCAACGGAGGCGCACCTCGCGACCGGGCGCCATGCGGAAGAATTTCCGGGGCGGGTCCTCCATGAAGTCTTCCCGTTCGATATACAGATTTCGGCTGAAGGGGACGGGACGGCTGCCTGCGCTCTCATCCTCAGGGTTGTTCACCGCGTCCAGCCATTCGGTCTCGCCTTCGGGGAAGTTCGTGATGACGACAGGCAAGGGATCGAGTACACCCATCACGCGCAGGGCGGTACTGTTCAACTCCTGGCGAATGAAGTGCTCCAACAGTTCGATTTCCATTGTACTGTTGGTGCGGGCGATGCCGACGTGTTCACAAAGATCGCGCAGCGCTTTTGCCGGCACACCCCGCCGCCGCTGACCGGCAAGTGTGGGCATGCGCGGGTCGTCCCAGCCGTTTACGTAGCCTTCCTCGACAAGACGCAGGAGGCGCCTCTTGCTCGTCACAGTGTAGGTGAACTCCAGCTTGGCAAACTCGATCTGGCGTGGATGGTAGACGCCGAGCGCGTCCAGGTACCAGTCGTACAGCGGCCGGTGGTTCAGGTATTCCAGCGAGCAGAGGGAATGGGTGACGCCTTCGATCGAGTCGGACTGGCCATGTGCCCAATCGTACATCGGGTAGATGCACCATGCATTGCCGGTGCGCTGGTGGGCTGCATGGCGGATGCGGTACATCACGGGGTCCCGCAGATTGATGTTGGGCGAACTCATGTCGATTTTGGCTCGTAGGACCCTTGCGCCGTCGGGAAATTCGCCGGCCTTCATTCGCTGGAACAGATCCAGGTTTTCGGCAACAGGCCGATCGCGATAGGGGCTGTTACTGCCGGGCTCGGTTAAGGTGCCGCGGTGCGCGCGAATCTCTTCCTGGCTGAGATCATCCACATAGGCATGTCCATCTCTGATGAGCTGGAGCGCCCACTCGTAGAGTTGTCCGAAATAGTCGGAAGCATAGAGGACGCTGGGCGGCTGGTAGCCGAGCCAGCGGATATCTTTCAACTGGGCCTCTACAAACTCCTGCTCTTCTTTGAGAGGGTTGGTATCGTCGAAGCGCAAGTTGCAGTGGCCGTTGAACTCCGCCGCCGCCTCGAAGTTCAACCCAATTGCCTTGGCGTGGCCAATGTGCAGAAAACCATTGGGTTCGGGAGGAAATCGTGTTTGCATCCGTCCATTGAAACGCCCGTTGCCAATGTCATCCGCAATCGCTTCACGAATGAAGTCCTTCGGCGGCGTAGTGGAATCAGTGTCGCTCATTTGTACTCCCTGGGCTGTCGGACGTCTCGCCCAAATTGACTCACTGATGTTACGCAGTCGATGACGCGTTAGGTAGAATAAGGTCAGGAGGTGAGACATGAAGTTCAAACTCTTTGACCTGTATTCGGACTATCTACTGAGTTCATTTTCGGCAACGACAGCGACAGGTATGTCGGCGTTGATGGACAAGGCGATCAGCCACGACCAAGTCAGTCGCATGCTCAACCGACGACGACTGGAGCCGGCAGACTGGTGGCAGATGGTCAAGCCCTCTGTACGCACCATGCAAGGTGAGGAAGGTGTCATCACGATTGACGACAGCATTGTCGAAAAGCCCTACACCGATGAAAACGAACTGATCTGTTGGCACTACGACCATGCGCAAGGACGGATGGTCAAGGGCATCAACTTTATCACCGCTTTGTACACGGTTGGCGAGGTCTCGTTGCCGGTGACCTATCGCTTGGTATCCAAGACCGAATCGTACCTTGACAAGCAGGGGAAGATGAAACGACGCAGTGCGGTGACCAAGAACGAGCATTATCGCGCCATGCTGCAAAACTGTGTGCGTAACCGGATTCCCTTCCGCTATGTGCTCAATGACATCTGGTTTGCTGCGGCTGAGAACATGAGCTATATCAAACTCAAGTTAGACAAGGAGTTTATCATGGCGCTCAAGACCAATCGCAAAATCGCCCTTTGCCAACAAGACAAACTACATGGTCGCTATCACCGACTGAACCAACTCGACTTGCCAGAAAACACAGTGACCGTCATCTATCTGGAACAGGTATCTTTCCCCCTCTATCTGCTCCGTCAGACCTGCACAAACGCAGATGGCTCGACCGCTGTGCGCTATCTGGTGACCAGTGATTCCGCCCTGACAGCTGACCAACTCATCACAATCTACCAGAAACGGTGGAAAGTGGAGGAGTATCATCGCTCTCTCAAGCAGAACGCTTCCCTCGCCAAATCACCGACCCGCACACCAACCACCCAGACCAATCATTTCGTGGCTGCTCTCTGGACCTTCACCAAGCTGGAGTTGCTCAAGGTGCGCACCAACAAGAACCACTATGCGCTCAAGACCCACTTGTATCTCTCGGCCCTGCAACAGGCTTTCGAGGCCTTGTGCCAGTTGGAACCAGTGCGTCTTGACGCCCCGACTGCGTAACATGAGTGACTCATTCTCAAGTAAGTGAACATCAACTACTTACTCGCCTGGTTTACTGTCAGTTCAATATACAGTCCCTCACGGCGCCAGGCAAAAATTTGTACTGAGAGAAGGGTGAATGGAAAGTGGTCTGCAGAGCGTCCTGTCCGCTGGCAGCGCGACGTTCGGCAGTTCATCAGATGCCGCTGGCTGCGGAGAATCCACCGTCAATGGGTAGGACGATACCGGTGACGAAGCTCGAAGCGTCGCTGGCAAGCCAGGTTGCGGCGCCAACCAGTTCATCCGGCTCGCCGAACCGTCCCATCGGCGTATGATCGACGATCTGCTGGCCGCGTTCGGTCAGGGAGGGGGAATCCTGGGCGCCGTGTGCAGGGTCCTCTTTGATCAGCAGCGCCCGGTTTTGCTCGCCGATGAAGAAGCCGGGCGCAATTGCATTCACGCGCAGCCCCGCGCCGTGCTTCTCGGCCAGGTCCACGGCCAGCCAGCGGGTCAGGTTGTCGACGGCGGCCTTGGCAGCGGAGTAGCCCATTACTCGTGTGAGCACTTTTTGCGCGGCCATCGAGGAGATGTTGATAATCGAGCCTTTGCCTTGCTCCGCCATTGGTTGGCCGAAGGTCTGAATAGGCAGGACCGTGCCGGTGAAATTCAGGCCGACGACGCCTTCGAGCGCGATGCGCGGCACATTGAAGAAGGTGATATCGCCGAACACGGTGGCGTCAGGACGATTGCCGCCGGCGGCGTTGATCAAAATGTCAACTCCGCCCCAATTGTCGAGCAGTGTCTGCCGCGCCGCTCGCAGGCTGTCCTCGTCCAAGACATCGGCGGGCAGGGGCATGGCGTTGTTACCGGCCGCCGCGATGGCGTCGGCTACCTCGTGGGCCTTGGCCTCACGCCGCCCTAAGATCGCCACTTTTGCGCCGGCCGCGGCCAATCCACGGGCCATTGCTCCGCCCAAGACACCTGTGCCGCCCGTGACGACAGCAACTTTCCCCTCCAATGAGAACTGCCCCAATGTGCTCATGACCATCTCCTGACTGTGAGAAGCGAGGGGCGGAATGTTTCTCTCCGCATCCATGTTTCCTCGCTCTTTGCGGTTTTATTCAGCTATAATCAGTAGAAAGAAAAAGGAGGACAGTCGTTATTCGTTCGATCTGTCCAAAGTTCACCATTTGCCAACCACTCCGTACGAACGAAAGGAACTTTCTGTGAACTCGTCTCTAAGCCAATATATGCCTGAGCGAGCCGATCGATATTTCAGCGGCAGCAGGGAACAGCGGGCTGTGGCCCGCGCCTTGTTCGACAGCGTAGCCGACCTGCCTTTGATCTGCCCGCACGGCCATGTGGACCCGCTGCTTTTCGCTGATGCTTCGTACCATTTCGAATCCCCGGCAGAGCTGTTCCTGATCCCGGATCACTATGTCTTTCGGATGCTCTACTCGCAAGGAGTTCCCCTTGAAGCCCAGGGCGTGCCGGTGAATGAAGGGGAGGATGCCAGCGCCGTCGAATCGGATCACCGTAAAATCTGGCAGACCTTTGCCGAAAACTATCATCTGTTTCAAGGTACGCCCACCGGACTGTGGCTGCGGGATGAGCTTCACGATCTCTTTGGCATTACCGAAAAGCTGACTCCGTCGAACGCCCAGACTATCTACGACAAGATAGCCGAACGGCTGGCCGCCCCTGAATTTACGCCCCGCCAACTGTACGAACAGTTTCGGGTGGAGGCGCTTACTACTACCGACGCAGCCACCGATACTCTCGAATACCACCAGGCGATCCAAGAATCGGACTGGGACGGGCGCATATACCCGACTTTTCGTCCGGACAAGGTCGTTAATGGGATCGATATGCCGGTCTGGACGGAGCAGATCGACCTGCTGCGCGCCGTCTCCGGCATCGACATTGGCAATTACAGCGCCTATATTTCGGCGCTGGAGGCCCGCCGCGATTTCTTCAGAAAGATGGGCGCGACCGCCACCGATCATGGGGCGGAAACGCCTCTTACCGAGGTTCTCACTCCCAACGAGGCCGACGCAGTTTTCCAGCGGGGCCTGGCGGGCAAGGCGACTGCAGCAGACGCCCGGCGCTTCAGCGCGCATATGCTGGTTGAGATGGCCCGCATGAGCAGCGAGGACGGGCTGGTCATGCAACTCCACCCCGGCTCGATCCGCAACCATAATCCGGCCGTGTTCGGGCGTTTCGGCGCGGACAAGGGCGCAGACATTCCCCATGCGCTCGATTTCAGCCGCAACCTGAAACCGTTACTGGACCGGTTCGGTTCCCATCCGTCATTGCGCCTGATCCTGTTCACGTTGGATGAATCGACCAGCGCCAGAGAGCTTGCCCCCCTGGCGGGCCACTACCCCATCCTGCGCATCGGCCCGCCCTGGTGGTTCTACGACAGCATCAACGGGATGCGAAATTTCTTTGCGCAGGTGATGGAAACGGCGGGCATTTGTAACACGGTCGGCTTTAATGACGACACACGGGCCTTCGCTTCGATCCCTAGTCGGCATGAATTGTGGCGGCGCGTCGCCTGCGACTGGCTTGCGGGTCTGCTGGTACAGGGCCAGATTGACGATGAGGATGCCTTTGGCATGGCCCACGCGCTGTCGTATGGACTGGCGAAGGAAGCATACGGGTTATAGCGGTTGGTCAGGAGCGGAGCCTCTGTGTCAATCCGGCGCTGCGCCTTGCGCGCCCCGCCGCGCTCCGCAGCCGACGACAAACTGCGCAGTCTGGTGACTGGCGGGTATCTCTTCCGCGGATTCTATTGAGCGACATACCCTGTCAAAGCCTGACTGTTCATCCCCGCCACACCTAACCTGGCCGGGGTGCGCGCCTCCTGCCAGAAATCTCGCTGGAGGGCTGCGCCGGCGAGCGTGACCAGGGAGCGCATCAGTGGTGTCTCTGCGCCCACCTGCGCTCCCAAAAGACTCCATGCCCCCAGGCCGTAGGGAATATCCTCCGTGAGCCAGCGGGTGTCGACCGCGCCGGGCGCCCGCAATTGGGTGAGCATACGGCTGCCATTGATAGTGGCCCACAGATCCCCCTTTGGCCCAAATCCGGCCGCGTGGAAGGCAGCGTCGACCGGCGTCAAATCGAGACCCAACGCCCTGCCAATCCCTCGTCGTTCGGTGTCGATAGCGTAGATCACATCGGCCACAGTCGGTGTGACGCCCTCTTCGTAAAAGTAAAAATCTCCGCGTGCGTATTCAACCCGTCCGGCATTCATCAGAACGCCAGGCGGGTGAACAACCGGGTTCATGGCCGACAGCCCGCAGGCGAGTATATTTGGGTAAGGGGAAATGGCGGTGGGCTGACCGTTGCGACCATCGCGGGTAAAAATTTCCCGCAGAGCGTCGGCAACAGTCTCTGTCCTCGCTGCCGGAAAAACACCCAGCCCCAAGCCTGTGACGACGCCCCAAATGTGAGCCGAGCGCAGCGACGTTTTGCGACAGACATACGGCGCCGTATCTGTCTCAGCAAAGAGAATCTCGCTGTCATTGCCCGTGCTGCGCACAACATGGGCAAATTCCAACGACCCGAGCGTCCCGGGCGTGATGACCACGATGTGCCCGTCCCGTAGATGGGGCGCGCAGAACTCGGCGAATGGCCGGTGGGCATAAGCAGGGACGATCAGGAGCAGGAGGTCGTTCTGCAGCGCCTCTGCGGCGCTGCTCGTAAGATGGTGAATCTGCGCTGTTCCGGTCTCGGCTACGCCCGCCAACTGAATCTCTCCATCCGGCTGGATCGATTCCAACGTCCAGGCATAGTCTGGATGTTCGCACAGGGTAACGGCAACGCCGCGCAACGCCAGGTTGGCGGCGACGGCAAATGCCGTGTTGCCCCCGCCGAGAATCGTCAATGAATTCATGGTCCCTGTATCCCTTTCCGGTAACGGTTGAAAGCCGAGTGAAGAAAGGACTGCGGCCTGATAAGAAAACCATTACCGCCTATTCGAATTGCGTAATGGGTATCAAAGATCACTTCGGTGCGTTACGCGATTTCAGTCCACTTCGGCCGAGCGTCGATGCCAGTCTTCGGCAAAGAGATTGAAATGAACTCTGCGGCGGGGGTTGGCGGCGACAACCTCCTCGTCGAGCGTGACGCCCAGACCGGGACCGGAAGGGAGAGCGAAGTAGCCGTCGTCGATTTCGGGATTTCCTGGCGCAGCCTTCTTGACGTAGGCTTCGGAGAAGTCGTTGAAGTGCTCCTGGATCTTGAAGTTGGGGGTGCAGGCTGCCAAATGCAGCGCGGCCGCGGTCGAAATGGGGCCACCCACATTGTGGGGCGCGATGAGCATGTAGTAGGCTTCCGCCCAGGCGGCCAGCTTCTTGGTATTGAGAATGCCGCCAAAATGGGTGATATCGGGCTGGATGATGTCGCAGGCCTGCAGTTCGAACAGTTCGCGATACTCGTACATGGTGTGCAGCCGCTCGCCGGTTGCGACGGGGATGCCCAAGGGCGCGATTGCGTCGGCGGCCTTTTTTTGCGCGGCCAGGTTTTCAGGCGGAACCGGCTCCTCCAGCCAGGAGGGTTTGAAGGGCGCCAACTCGCGGGCGAATTCGACGGCGGTGGCTGGGTTGAAGCGGCCGTGCATCTCGATAAGAATCTCCACATCGGGGCCGACCGCGTCGCGCACAGCTTCGACCAGGCCTATGACATAGGTCTTTTCAGCCCGCTCCATCTCATAGAAACCGGCGCCGAAGGGATCAAACTTGAGCGCCTTATAGCCCTTGGCCAATACCCTTTTGGCGGCGGCGTGGAACTCATCGGGCGTGCGTTCCCCTGTATACCAGCCGTTGGCGTACCCCTTAATCCGGTTCCGGACGGCGCCGCCCAGCAATTTGTAAACAGGCTGGTTGAGAGCCTTGCCGACAATGTCCCAGCAGGCAACTTCGAGGAGCGCGGTAACGGTCTGGGTAATCTCGCCGGCGCGTCCGAAGTCCTCGCGGAACATGCGGGCGACGAGGGACTCGATATTGAATGGATCTTCGCCGAGAATGTAGCGGGGCGCGGCTTCGCTGAGGTAACCGAGGACGCCATCAGTCCGGTTGAGAGCGCGGCATTCGCCAACACCGACCAGTCCGTCATCGGTCTCGACTTTGACTATGGTCAGGTTACGCCATTCGGTGCCGAGCACCATCGGCGTTACTTTGGAAATCTTCATTGGGAACCTCGTATTTGGGAATAAAATGCAAAACAGTTTCGCGCCTACTGTAGCGCAAGTGCGGAAAACGCGCCACATTCTGGGGACGGCTAGAGGGTTGACTGCCGCTGTATTGTGGTCTACGGGCTGGGCGATAAGGTGCGCCGGCACCAGGGTCTGTCCCAGAATTCTTAGTGGACGTTGTCTGAATCAGGATTTTCGGGATTTCTTGGGGATTTTCAGGATTGCAGGCATTCGGCTGATGCCTATCCAGCGGATCCTTTTTGCGTGGAGTGAAAGGGCGGATTGCAGAGGCCCCAAAAATTTGGGAATTATTCGGTTAACTGCACAAGAAAATTTGACCCGAACGTTAGTGCAAAAACACCCCTGTGGGCTGGGAAGAGTTCACAGCAGTAGTAGCAGAGGCGTTAGTAGCAGTTGGGGGTATGTGTCAGGGGGTATGGGGGATTAGGTTAGATAGTGCTGCGCTTATCGTTGGGATAAGGACAGTGGCAGCGACGACCGGAGGGTTATGAATCGTTTTAGTGAGGATATTTCAGCTTGGGAGATACTTTTGTCGATATGATTTTTTAGGTCAGCAACATTTTTGTCGGTGTGCCCTTCTAGTTCAGCCATTCTCTTATCAATCTTTCCTTCTAGGCGTTGAATGTCTACTTGGGTGGCTGTATACTTTTCGCGTGCTTCTATTGCAGCTAGACGCTCTCGGTCTTCTTTGATAAAATTTCCGACAATGTTTTCCATTTCTTGTTGAGAGTTTCTAGCGGTCATCTTCTATTCCCCTTTTTCTCGTGCCAAGCCAGTTAGGGATTCTCTCAAATTTCTTAGTTCCGCCAAAGTGCCATCTGAGTATCCTTTAGAATCGAACTGGAATTCACCTTTTTGCATCCCTGTTTCGATAAGGCTTTCTGCATCTTCTAGTATTCTAACATAAGATTCTATTTGCTCTTTAGTCTGGGAATTTGCAACAAAGAGGGTAAAGGCGAGACGCAACCCCGCTACTCTTCCATTAACGAGTTCTGCATATTCCGAAATGTCTAATTCCCTTATTTCTTCTTGAGTCATTTTACCCTCTTTCCCCATACTTGGTTGGGGCCTATATACTTAAATCGTAACTACTAAGCCATAGGATAACAGGCCAGGGATCAGACGGAAAGCAAACGGTAAGCTAATGTGAATCCAATGGTAGATGCGTTAGAATGTATATTATGAGCGACTACGTGGCAGCCGATCGTGAGCAACTGAAGCGATTAGACCAAGAGAGCCTGATCGAGTTGATCCTGGTTTTGCAGGAGCAATT
Organism: Caldilineaceae bacterium; assembly: GCA_965221345.1. Lineage (GTDB taxonomy): Bacteria > Chloroflexota > Anaerolineae > Caldilineales > Caldilineaceae > Bin5. The sequence goes on along the minus strand of CBDCSD010000001.1, from coordinate 1,248,137 downwards.
GGCAGCGCATCAGGTGTTGATCCAGGCATTGCAGGATCAATTGGCGAAAGACAGTCGCAACAGCGGCAAGCCGCCGAGCAGCGACGGTCTGAAGAAGCGCAGAAGCCAGAGTCTGCGTCAGTCTGGCAAGCGTCCGCGCGGGGGGCAACCTGGTCACAAAGGCCAGACTTTGACGCAAGTGGAAGAACCGCAGCATGTCATCCGCCATGCGCTGCCGGGTTGCCCGCACTGCCAAACAGAGTTGAAGGCGGTGGCTGCCGTGGGCCAGGTGAAACGGCAGGTGTTCGATATTCCGCCGCTGGGCATCGAAGTGACCGAGCATCAGGCAGAGGTCAAGCAGTGTCCTGGCTGTGGCGTGCGCGTGCAGGCTGCCTTTCCGGCCGGCGTGAGCCAACCGACCCAATATGGTCCGCGTCTGAAAGCGCAAGCCTGCTATCTGCACAACTATCAGTTGATACCGCTGGCGCGCACGACCGAGTTGCTGACCGATTTCTACGGACACGCGCCCTCGGAGGCGGTCCTCATCGCCGACAACCGCCAACTGGTCACCCGCACCCAAGCGAGTCGGGCGCACATCCAACAACAACTCCTCGCCGCCCCTGTTGTCCATTTCGATGAGAGCGGCTTGCGTGTCGAGGGCCGGTTGCAGTGGCTGCACGTGGCCAGCACAGCCATGCTGACCCACTACCATGTCCATGACAGACGGGGGCATGTCGGCATGCGAGCCGGCGGCATCTTGTCCAGCTATCCAGGTGTCGCGGTCCATGACCACTGGGCCTCCTACCTCCAGTTTCCCGACTGCCAGCACGCATTCTGCAACGTCCATCATCTGCGCGAACTGCGCTTTATTCACGAGCAATACGACCAAGCATGGGCTGAAGAGATGGCCCGCTTGTTGCACACCATCAAGGCCGCAGTCGCATCGACCGCGGAAGCGTACACTGCCTTGCCCCCAGAGCGCTTGACCGACTACGCGGCCGCGTACGATGCGCTCATTGCCCAAGGACTCGCGGCCAACCCGCCCCCCGCACAGACCCACCCCAGACCGCGCGGCCGCCCCAAACAATCGCCTCCAAAAAACTTGCTCGACCGCCTGCTCAAACATAAATCTGGCGTCTTGGCCTTTATGTATGACTTCCGCATCCCCTTTGACAACAACCAGGCCGAGCGCGATGTGCGCATGATCAAGGTGCAACAGAAAGTCTCTGGCGCCTTCCGCACACTAGAGGGCGCCGATACCTTCTGCGCCATCCGTTCCTATATCTCAACCGCTCGCAAACACGGCCTCAATGCCATTGATGCCATCTACAACGCATTCCTTGACCAACCCTTCATCCCTTCTACAAATCAGGCTTAGTAGTTACCTTAAATCAATAAATCTTTTCAGCCCGCGTGGTGTCTTTTTTGATCTCGCAGAAATTAGGAAGGGAATTCGTAGTTGTGGGGATATGGGCGTTGCCACCCCTATGCGCTCCAAATCTCACTCTACCACTTTCTTCTTGTCCCCGTCCACTTCACAGAACTTAAGCACCTTCTTTGGCTACGATTTCAAAATGATACCGTCCGGGTACAGAACGGTGCGTTTCGCATTGCACTTAGAGCACACTTCTTTCTCAAAGTAATCGTAAGATTGCAGCGACGGGCCAACCATACTCCTGAACCTCCCAGTTGTGTCTGCGATGTGCGTCTTGATCTTGCATTGTTAACCCTAAGAGATAGACAGGATGAATTTTGCTACATCTTTAGCGTGTGCAAACTCAAAGAACACACTCGCGACGAGAAGAAAAAGCAACCCTATAATCTCGAATCCCCCGTCAGCTTTCTTCTTCTCCCTCTTTTCCTTCACGGCTCGTCTCCTGTTCAGCCAACTCAGGCTTTTCTTCCACGTCACTACTACAAAATGAGCATTTTATCGCTTGGGCGTGTATGATATTGACGCGGAAAGGGCACCTTTTACGTTCACCCTTTTTGATCATTTCCTCTGTAAGCGCATCACTATCTGTTTTCGCAATTATCAGGTACACTATTACGAATGGCCCGAAAAGTAAAAGTGCGGTTGCAATCCCCTTTGTCCATCTACCCTTCTTTAAGGCAATCCATCGCCCGACAATCACCCAAATTGTTGCCCAAATCAGCAACGGTGAACAATTCCTCGCCAGACCCGACGGTGCCTCCTTGCTGAGTAAGTGAATGGGCGCTTGCCACAGCGGCCTTTAGACACTATGAGTCAACAAGGAGGCGCGATACACCCCCACTTTTCCTCTAGTGTCTTAAACGCCCCATGTCGCCACGGGACCTACTACTGTGGCAAGCGCCACGGTATGCCAATAACGGGAACCTGTCAAGTACGCAACTAAAAAGCCACCGTCAAATTGACGGTGGCTTTGGATTTTCCGCCAGTTGACAGTTTCTCGCAAATGGAAGAACGTGGCACTCCCCCTGCAGGAACTCCCGTGGAGACACGGGGCGTTCTAGACACCAGAAAGTGTGGGGACGCGACGCGTCCCCTTGTTGGCCTACGGTGTCTAAGGCTGCTGTGGCAAGCGTCGATCCATCCACATCCCAACAAGCGGGCACCTTATGTTTAAGACAAGGGCGATTACCACAGTGCTTGCTGCCTTTTTCTTTTTGGCGTCGTGTTACTTTCCACCTCAGTACCCTAACTGCCCAATGGGTAATGCCCATGAATATCTTTCATGCGCCCTCCCAGAGGAAACAGAGGGCAATGCCCAAGAGACAGATTACGATATGTTTGCGAAGCTTTTATCTGCCTATTGCGAGGAAGACGCAAGTGAGTGGTTGCCAGTACTGGATCGAAACGCCAAGAAGTCTGCCTCCGAACTGCGACGCTTTGGTAGAAAAAAAGTGAGTCAAGGTAAAATAGGCTTAGAGGAATTCGAAGAAGTAGACGACACAGACCTCTTTCACGCCTCAGTAGCGTTGTATGTAACCGGGCCAGCCTTGAGCGGGGATGTTTGGGGGGACTGAAGAGTGCATCCCCGCCTTTGAACGAATGGCCGCAGGGGGCCTTATGGAGTGGATTGAGGAAAATGAACAGCAGTAAAATACCGCACGACTAGAAGACAACCCGTGACGAAAGAGTCATGGGTGGCGAAGGAGAAACTGTCGAGTATAAACAGTGTGCTCTTTGCGGAGTCACTCGGACAGTCTCATAGGACGCGCGTCAAATTAAGGACGACCCCCTCTCTGGGATCGCCCTAAAATCTACCCTAAATTCACCTAGAAATACGTTCTTAATTGCCTTAAAATAGCTGTGAACTTAATTATATAAGCCCCAATAATTTGGGACGCACCCCGGCACCAGTCAAAATTGACTTCGCCCACTCTTCCTTGCTATAATTGAGCTATTAGACCTTTTTGGGGAGACTTCAATCGGCGCGGCAAGTGGAGCCGCGGTGGAGAATAATATGCCAAATATCAAATCAGCCGCCAAGCGTGTGGGCCAGGACGAGCGCCGCCGCGACCGTAATCGAGGGTATCGCGGTGCTGCCCGCACTGCTGTAAAGAGGGCCCGCGAGCTTGTTGTGGATAGAGATCCCGGAGCGCACGAGGCGGTGCGCCTTGCAGCCGTGGCGCTGGATAAGGCAGCCCAGCGCGGTGCGATCCATGCCAACAACGCCGCGCGGCGCAAGAAAAGATTGATGCTCCAACATTCCAAAGCTGTCGCGGCATAAACGGCTGTAAATTCCAGCCGGGAGATCATCCGGGCGGCCTTCGGGGCCGCGTACGATGGTATGTCGACGGCAAGCCGCCTGCGTTCGCCGCCGGCGGCTTTTTCGCGTCATCGGTTCGTAGTTAGGGGTCACTGTCCGCCCAGGCGCCAAGGCGCGCCACATAGTCACATTCTTTCTGCAAGACGCAATGGGCGCAGTGCGGCGTGCGCGCTCTGCACACTGTGCGTCCGTGCTGGATCATATTGACATGCAGGGCAAAGTAGGTTTCTGCTGGCAGGGTCTGCTCCCAAACAGCTTTGATCTTTTGCGCCGACGCCCGTCGGCCGCTCATGCCCAGGCGCTGCGTCTGGCGCTGAACGTGCGTATCGACGGGGAAGGCCGCCATTCCGTAGCTGAACAGCATCACGATGCTTGCCGTCTTGTGGCCTACGCCGGGGAAGCGCAGCAAGTAGGACTGCGCGGCCGCGGGCGCCATCTCCGGCAGGTGTTCCAGACTGTAGAGACCCTGCTCCCGGTGTAAGATCTCCAGTGTCTCGACAATGTGGGGCGCTTTCTGGTTGTACATTCCGGCGACGCGAATGGCGTTTTTGATCTCGTCCAGAGGGGCGGTGCGTACTGCGTCCCAGTCGCCAGCGAAGCGCTGTTTGAGCGTTTCGAACGCCCTGTCCGAGTTGTTATCGTTGGTGTTGGCGCTGAGGATGGTGTGGATGAGCTGCTCGAAGCCGGAGCGGGTGGGCTTCCATTCCGGCACACCATATTCTGCCAAGAGCAAGTCGTAGATCTTCCTGGCCCTGGCCTGCAGTTTACGATCCGCTTCAGCCATTGCCTCTTCCCTTCGCGCTGACGAAGCCTAGGTTCCAGTTGCAATGCGGGGCAGACGCGCCATAAGCCGGCTGGTCACTTCGTAGTTGTTCGTCCCCAGCCGTGCGGCGGCATCCTCCGCCGAAATGCTCGCATTCTGCTGGTTGCCGATCAGAACGACCTCGGAGTCCCGGGTCACGGGGATTCCGGACGCCAACAGCTCAGTCACGTCAACGAACAGATGATCCATACAGATGCGGCCCACAACCGGCGCTTCGCGGCCGCCGATGAGAACATTTTGCCAGGTCTTGGGACTGCGGGGAAAGCCGTCGGCGTAGCCCACCGGCACAATAGCAACTGTGCGCGGACCGGGGGCCCGCCAGGTGTTGCCATAGGAAACCGGTTCACCGGCATTGAGGCTGCGCACCTGAGCGATGCGCGCCTTCCAACTTAACACTGGTCGCATTCCGGTCGGAGCGGGCACTTCGGCGCTGGGTGAGAGGCCGTAGAGGAGGATACCGCAGCGGACAGCGTCCAGATGGGCCCGGGGCAGATCCACGGTGGCGGCGGAGTTGGCGGCGTGGGCAATCGGCGGACGGCAGCCTGCGCGCGCTAGCCGACCCAGTAGTGTAGCAAAACATTTAAGCTGCTCATGGCTGTACTGTTTGTCCGCTTCATCGGCAGTGCTGAAGTGCGTGTAGATGCCCTCCAGGTGAAGATGGGGGTGGGCGGAGAGCAGTGCGCAGAGTTCAGGCGCCTCGGCGGGATCGATCCCCAGACGGTGCATGCCCGTGTCCACTTTGAGATGTACTGTCAGCGGCTGACCAAAGTTGGCGGCGGCGGCGGCGAATTCGAGGGCAGCGGGTGCTTCGTAGATGGTTGCGGTGAGATCGTGCTCCAGCAGCGTCTCTGCCAGTTCCGGCGGCGTGTAGCCGAGCAGGAGAATCGGGGCGCGCACGCCGGCCCGGCGCAGGGAGATGGCTTCGTTGACGGCGGCGACGGCGAGCCGGTCGGCCCCGGCCTGCAACGCCGCCGGCGCGATCAGGTCAGCGCCGTGGCCATAGGCATTCGCCTTGACGACGGCATAGAGAAGCCGGCTGGGCCCTATGCGGCGGCGAAGAATGCGAATATTTCTTGCCAGGGCGGGCAGATCGATCTCCAGCCAGGTTGGGCGCGGACAGGGTTGCGGGTGTCCTTGGCCGAAAGATGAGCGGTGGACTACCATCCGTTTTCGTCCCGCAGCCGTTCCCATTCTTCACATTCGAGACCGGCCTCGCCGAGTCGATTTGGTTTGCGTTCGCCGTGGTAGTCGCTGCCGCCGGTAGCGAACAGGCCGAAGCGGTCGGCCAGGTCGGCAAAGCAGGCAATCGGCCTGTCTGTCGAGTCTCTTCCTTCGTCAGCATAGGGATACTGAATTTCGAGACCGTCGAGGCCGATGTCGGCCAGACGTGACAGCGATTCTTCGAGGCTGCGAATCCGCCGGTAGATGCCGGGATGGGCGAGAACGGCCTTACCGCCGGCACCATGCGTCAGTTCGATAGCGTCGGTGACACCCAGGATGAAGGAACGGGGCACGTTGGTAGAGTGTTCGGCGTCGGAGGCGAGGTACTGTTGGAAGACGTCGCTGAGGGACGAGAACTTGTGCGGGTTGTATTTGAGAGCGATCTGGGCGATGTGAGGCCGCCCCGGTACGCCTCCTGCTAACGCCAGCACTTCATCGACCGGAACATGTAGTCCATAACTTTGTAGTCGCTCTGTCTGGCAAGTTTTCTGTTCTATGCGGCTGTCTTTCAACCGGTCCAGCGTAGTGAGCAGGGTGGAATTGGTCGGGTCTATGCCATAACCCAAGATGTCGAAATCGCGAAAGTCGTTCTCGCGGTCGCGGGCGGTACTGAATTCGACGGCGGGAAGCACGTGCACGCCTGCCCCTGCGCCGTGAGCCTGGGCGTCGGCTACACCGAGAACGCTGTCATGGTCGGTCACTGCCAGGACGCGGATGCCCAACGCAGCGGCCTTGGCGATCAACTCCTGCGGCGTGTCGGTACCGTCAGAGAAGTTGCTGTGGGCTTGCAAGTCCACCGGATAGGTTCGGGTCGAATTGTTGCGCTTAACTTCCATAAGATCTTTGTCCGATTGCTGCTTTTTGTCCGAGTGGATCTACCTATTGGTTGCGCGCTTCCGAAGCGAACAAAGAAAAGCGTCCGGGTGGCCCCGGACGCTTTTCAGACCCCGCAATGTCGTGTGATCCAGTGGGTACGAACCGAGGTTCGTAGGTGGGCGCCGGCTGGTCGTTTCCGTCTTGCCCTCTCCCTGATCGGGCGGGCTATCACATCCACAAACCTTCGCCTTGCTCCCTAATTTCTGGTGTTGGTTCGCCCTCAAACTAGTCAATCACGGGCATTGTAGGGTTGTTGGGCAACTATAGCACAACTGGGAACGCCTGCAAAAAAGAAATTTGGCAGGCTGCGGGCCAGATGCCGGGGAACAGTGACAGAAGTCGCTTGCTCTCACTTTCCTGGCGCCGTCGCGGTCGCGAGGCGAAGATCCGAAAACAGGAACTGCTTTCGGCAAGAGGGCTATTCAGCACCAGCAGGCCGACCTTCCTCTAATTTTGTAGTAGTCTTCTGCTCCCTGACGGCGATGTGCAGTTCGGCCAGCTGATCATCCTCAACTGGGCTGGGCGCCTCCAGGAGCAGATCTGTACCGGTGGAGGTCTTGGGGAAGGCCATCACCTCACGAATACTCTGGGCATCGGCGAAGAGGGCGACAACGCGCTCGATTCCCATCGCGAGCCCGCCATGGGGAGGCGCACCGTATTGGAAGGCTTCGAGCATATGGCCGAACTGCTCGTCCACCTCGGCCTCGGTCATTCCCATGCGCTGGAACATTCTCATCTGCTGATCGCTGCGGTGGATGCGGATGCTGCCACCGCCGATCTCCCAACCGTTGAGGACGACATCATAGGCTTTAGCCTTGACATCCGCAGGGCGTTGTTCAAGGATACTCCAGTCCTCGTCGCGGGCGCTGGTGAAGGGATGGTGAACAGCCGCCCAGCGATCTTCCTGGCTGTCGTATTCGAGCAAGGGGAAGTCTACCACCCAGCAGAAGGCAAGCAGATTTGGATCGATGAGATCGGCGCGTGCGCCGATCTCCAGGCGCAGGTTGGCGAGTGCTGGATTGGTCACACCGGCGTCGTCGGCCACGAGCAGAATCAGGTCACCTTTGGAGGCAGAGGCGGCTGCGACGATGCCTGCGATCTCTTCCTCGCTGAGGAACTTGATGATTGGGCTGCGCAGGCTCTCGGCCGGGTAGTGTCCACTGGCGTCTACTTCGCCGGTAATGCCAATCCACGCCAAACCCTTTGCTCCATATGGCTTTACATATTCGATCAGCCCATCGATATCTTTTCGGCTCAGGCCCGCTCCTTGCGGGTAACGAATGCCTTTGATGATGCCGCCGGCGGCCGCCGCGTTCTTGAAAACGCCAAAGCCGCTGTTGCGCACCAGTTCAGTCACATCGAACAGTTGGAGCCCAAAGCGCAGATCGGGGCGGTCGATGCCGTATTTGGCCATGGCGTCGTCGTAGGTCAGCACCGGGAACGGGAGTAGCTGGACAGGCTTATCGCTGATTGTTGCCGACAGGCTGATGAGCATCTCTTCGATGAGGGCCATCACGTCGGCGGCCTCGACGAAGCTCATCTCCAGGTCCAGCTGTGTGAACTCCGGCTGGCGGTCGGCGCGCAGGTCCTCATCACGGAAGCAGCGCGCGATCTGAAAGTAGCGCTCGATGCCGCCGATCATCAGCAGTTGTTTCATCTGTTGGGGGGACTGGGGCAACGCGTAAAACCTGCCCGGATTCATGCGGCTGGGCACGACGAAATCACGTGCGCCTTCCGGCGTGCTCTTAAGCAGGATCGGTGTCTCGACTTCGAGGAAGTCCCGGTCGTAGAAAAAGTTACGGATGAAGCGAACGATCTCGTGCCGCAGCCGCAGGTTGTGGGCCAACTTGGGGCGGCGCAGATCGAGGTAACGATATTTCAGGCGCACGGCCTCATCGACCTCGTCGCCTTGATTGCCGCTGATGACAAAGGGGGGCGTTCGGGCCTCGCTCAGGATTTCCAGATCGGCGGCGATGACCTCGATTTCGCCGGTCTCCAGTTCAGGATTTTCGAAGCCCGGCGGACGTCTTTGCACTGCGCCTTCGGCGCGGACAACGAACTCGCTGCGAACCTGGGAGGCGACTTCAAGCGCGCCGGAACCATCTTTCCCATTACTGGAGGGATTAGTCACATCCGGCAGATCGAGTTCCAGGTCGTCTGATACAGTGACCTGTGTGATGCCGAACCGGTCGCGCAGATCCAGAAAAATCAGTCCGCCGTGATCGCGTCGGCGGTTGACCCAGCCGGATAGAGTGACTGTTTTGCCGACATCGCTGGCGCGCAGTTCGCCACAGGTATGGGTCTTCAGCATTGGAGTGCTCCATAAAGTTGAAACGGTAAAATCGCGTAGCGGGAAGGCGCACGGTGCAGGCGATAATCCCTCGCTCTCAGTGTACTGCATCGCGCTCGCATTACGTGCATCTCAAGACGCTCAATTATAGATGGGACGCGAAGGGGATGCAATTTTTCGCCCCCCTTTGGTTGTTCACAGTTGTTCGCGAAATAGATTTGACGCCGAGTCGGTTGCCCTGTATCGTATGGAATTTGGGAGACCAGTTTCCAGAGAGTAGACGTCCAATTGTCAAACAGACTATGGAGGGCATTGTCATGCCGGTTAAGATCGCGCAAGTAGAGAAGCGGTTCGCAAGCCCGGGGCCGCATCCAAACGGACTCCAGGCCAGCGCCGATGGTTTGTGGTGCATTGACCAAGGCAACAATCGGCTCTATCGGCAGGACTTCGCGACGGGGGAAGTGCTGTTCGACGTTCAGACCGATACGGTCCATTCGAGCGGTATCACGGTGGGCGGCGGCTATGTCTGGATCGCGTCCACCTATGAGAAGAAGATTGTGCAGTTGGATGCCGACACGGGCCGGACCGTCGCCAAGTACAGTTCTCCCGGTACCGGAGTGGTGGCTTGGCGGGAGGGGGCGGCCGATGCCCAGGAGACGGGGGCCCACGGCCTGGAGTGGCGGGACGGCAGGCTGTACGTGGCCTCTCCGCCATCACAGATGGTGCATGTCATTGACCCCGACGGCTGGCGGGAGACCCACAGTTTTCGCGCGCCGGGGCTGCGAGTCCACGGAGTCGCATGGGCCGAAGACGGGAAACTGTGGGTTGCCGATACATCGTCTGGCACCGTTTGCCTGATGGATCCGGAGAGTGGACGCATCTATGATGTGATGCGGATAGAGGCGCCGGACGAAGTCCATGGCATGACCATCCATGAAGGGGTGCTGTGGTTCTGCAACGCCGAAACCTGCGAGATAGGCCGGCTGCTGGTTGCGTAATGTTCGAATTCGATGAGCAGTTGCACTTACTGGATTCTGTGTAGCGCAGGGGCAGGCGAGGGAAAAGATAGCCTCAGTGGCTGTCGGGCAGAGGATCATGGTTAACAGAGGCTCCCAGATTTTCCGGAATGGCCATCTGGACCTCGCCAATGTTGACCACTTCTTAACCGAACGTTAATGGAAATGTGCCACAATGGAAGCATGCTGGAACATGCTGCTGCCGGCGTGGAGCTTCCTGAGACTGTCACATTGTAGATTGGCTGTTTAGTGACTGAGCACAAGGCGCATTCGTTGACGCGAAACACGGCTTGCACTATACTAGTAGCGATAAACTTGGCGTCGGCGCAATGGCTATGAAGATCTGAGAAAGCGACCTCCACGTGGAAAGTACAGCTTCTCAAACCGCGGCAATTCGCAGTGATCTCCGGCAACAGGTGCGGGCGGCGCCCAGTTGGTTACGTGGGCGGCAGGGTAGGCGATTGCGAGAGATGCTGCTCGCCTATTCATTCCTGGCGCCAGCCTTCACCATCATTGGTCTCTTTGGCCTCTTTCCCCTTGCATTCGCCGCATATGAGAGTACGCTGCGCGGTCTGAACAAGATCGTCGGCTCGTATGACGGTTTGGGCAACTACGTTAAAGCAATAGACAACCTGATCTACATCGTCGCATTTTGGTTGGCTGCCGGCCTGGTCTACTACGCAGTGCGCACGATTGCGCGCGCGGTTCATGATCAGCGGGAGGGGGAGGCAGAGTCGATGCAGTGGTTGTTGCCCGGGCTCTTGACGGCGTCCGGAGCGGCTCTCTTTACCCGCTTTGTCTATACACTTCTGCCGGAGATGCTGTTAATTCCTTCGAAACTGCGCGGGCAGGCCAACACGCAGGCGGCATTTCGTAGTCTGGTAGTAGAGACATGGTGGTTGCCGAAGGTGCAGATCGCGTTGTGGATTGCGATCGTTTTACTGGCAGGAGGCGCGGTGTGGGCGCTGTTCGTAAATCGCCAGATGCCCAAAGACAGAGGCGAGCGCATCTATTTCATGCCCTTTTTCAGTGCAGGCATCTGTTTGTTTGGGGGCACAGCCCTGACCTGGCTGACGTGGACGGAGATCAACGCGGCCTACGCCGAAGCGTTGGAACAGGGCGTGGGTCTGGAACTCTGGACACAAATCATCACTATCAGCGCTGGATTTCTGCTGCTGTTGCTGGCCTGGCGCCTGTGGGAGAGCGCTGGGGACCGCGCTTCCAATACGGGTATGGCCTTTCGGCTGGTGGGCGCCGTAGCGCTGATGGTGGGCGCCTGGGTGTTGATTGCTGAACTGCCGCGGGTCATCGGTGCGGGCAACGAGGATTGGTGGAACGGGTTGATGGCAACGGTCTTCTATGTTTTGGGAACGGTGCCGATTCAGTTGGGACTGGCGCTGATTCTGGCGGTGCTGCTCTTCCAGAAGATTCGCGGCCAGACGTTTTTTCGCGTTCTCTACTTTTTGCCTTACGTGGCGCCATTTGTCGGCACGGCGGCGGTGTTTCGTATCATCTTCTCCAACCGGCCCACGGCGCCGCTAAACAGCATGCTGGATCTGTTCGGAGCCGACCCGCTACTCTGGTTGAGCGAGCCGGCCGGCATAATCCAGATGATAGCCGGCGCGAAGATCGATTTGGGGCCGATCCTGTCGGGACCCAGCCTGGCGCTGGTGGCAATAATGATATACGGCATATGGACGTATGTTGGTTTCGATACGGTAATCTTTCTGGCCGGGCTGGGGGCGATTCCCAGTGAGCTATACGAAGTAGCGGATATAGACGGAGCCGGGGGCTGGGCGCAGTTCCGGCATGTGACGCTACCCCTGCTCTCGCCGACGATTTACTTTCTTTCGCTATACGCGGTAATAGGCACTTTCAAAGCGTTCAATCACATTTTCGTTTTGCGACAGGCGGCGGCATTGGGGTCGACCGACACGGCCAGCATAGTCATTTTTCAGGCATTCAAACGGGATACACGCTACGGGTATGCCTCGGCGCTGGCCATTCTGCTTTTGATCATTATTATGGTGATTACACTGGTCAACAATCGGATCGCCAGCAGGAGAGTCTTTTATGGCTGAGGGGGTGGTAGGCGGCCAGACCGTTTCATCTCAGCAGGTAGATCCGGCCGCACGGCGGGCGGCGCTGAACCAGGCGATCATCTACACGGTGCTGATTGTAGGGGCGGCTGCCGCGATTCTTCCCTTTCTCTATACGGTCAGCGTCTCGTTAATGAACCTGACCGAAGCAACCGGAGGACGGGCTCTTCCTGCCACGCCGCAGTGGAGCAACTATGTAGAGGCTTGGCGCGACGCGCAGTTCTCGAAGTATTTCATGAACAGCGTCAAGATTACACTGATTTCGCTTAGTGGGGCGCTTGTTTTCTGCGCGCTGGCGGCCTACGCTTTCGCGCAGATGGAGTTTCCCGGCAAGGGCCTTCTGTTCACGCTGATGCTCTCGACGCTGATGTTGCCGGAGGCGATAACCTGGGTGCCGAACTTCATCACAGTTTCGTGGTTGGGTCGCATCAGCCCGGTGCCATGGCTCAACAACTGGCCTTCGTTGACGATTCCATTCATGGCGAGCGCGTTTGGGATTTTCCTGCTGCGCCAATTTTTTCAGCAGATTCCTCGCGAACTGTGGGACTCGGCGCAGATAGATGGATCAGGGCACCTGCGCTATTTGATTACGGTGGTTCTGCCGCTTTCCAGCGCTGCAGTCATGACACTGGTGTTATTTGGATTTGTCGGGGCCTGGAATGCGCTGGCCTGGCCGATTTTGGTGACGACGACGCCAGACTGGCGGCCAATTTCCTATGGTTTGCTTTCTTTTCTGGACGAGGCAGGCTCGCTGCTGCATTTGCAGATGGCGGGGGCAATCATCACAATGCTGCCAATCGTAGTGCTGTATTTCTTTACGCAACGCCACTTCATCGACGGGATCGCCACGACCGGCCTAAAGGGGTAGAAGGCTCTTTTTGGGCAAGGATTGGAAGGGAGAAGGGTATCGACATTTCGGCTGCAGTTTTCAGTATCGTGTTTTCCATTTCGGTATTCAACCACAACAGGAGACCAAACCTTATGAATACAAAACGAATGTGGATGTTGGCAACGATTCTGGTTGCCGCTCTGGTCCTGGCGGCTTGCCCGGCGCCTGCGGCTCAAGCGCCGCCGGCAGCAATGGAAGAGGAAGCTTCCGCCGGCGAGGCGATGGACGAGGGGCCATGCGCTCCGACGGCTGACGGCCCGCTGGCCGGCATCGATCCGCGCGGCCAGACGATCGTCTGGTGGCATCAGCACAGTGGTTCACGCGAGGAGAAGCTGGCGGTCATTGTCGAGGACTTCAACAGCGGCAATGAGTGCGGCATTGTCCTCGACGCGCAAAACCAGGGCGGCTACAATGATATCCGCGACAAGGTGAACGCCAGCACTGCTTCGGGCGAGCAGCCTGCGAGTCTGATTGTTGGTTATCAGAACGATCAGGCCTTCTATCAGTTAAACGAAGTACTGGCCGACTTCGACAAGTTCATTGATGATCCTACGTGGGGTCTGACGGCAGAGGAAAGGGCCGACTTTTTCGCCAGTTTCATCGAGCAGGGCGTCCACCCCGTCTTTGACGGACAGCGCCTGGGCTTCCCGCCGAACCGCTCGATGGAGGTTCTCTATTATAACCTGACCTGGCTGGAAGAGTTGGGGTTTGCTGGACCGCCGACGACACCAGAGGAGTTTGAAGAGATGACTTGCGCCGCGGCCGAAGCGAACGGCGACGGCACCGGCGGCTACATCTTGCGCGATGACGCCTCGGCGATGGCGTCCTGGACATTTGCTTTTGGCGGCGATGTGCTGAACGAAGACAACACCGGCTATGTCTACAACGGACAGGCTACGATCGACGCCATGACGATGCTGAAGCGTATGCTCGATAACGGCTGCGCCTACTTTTTCACCGAAGGCTACCCGAATCCTGAGTTTGCGGCCCGACGGGCGAGCTTTACACAGGGCTCCAGTTCCGGTCTGCCCTTCTACGCCAACGACATTGTAACTATCGCTGAAGAACAGGGCCGCGACATGGACGTGTGGGGCGTGACCGCGATTCCGCACACGACCGCGGATCCGGTTCAGAATATCTATGGCGCCGATGTCATGATCACGGCCGGCCCGCCGGAGCAGGAGCTGGCCGCGTGGCTGTTCATAAAGTGGTTCACGTCGCCGGAAATACAGGCCCGCTGGGTAGAGGCCAGCAACTACTTCCCCACTCGTGCGGGAACGGAAGCGCATCTGACCGGATATGTGGAGCAGAACCCTCAGTACGGCGAGGCTCTTGCCCTATTGGGTTACGGAGCGTATGAGCCGCAACTCATCTCCTATCAGGCTGTGCGGGATGCCGCACAAACGGCCTTCAACGAGATCTTGCAGGGGGCGGACATCCAAGCGACGCTCGATGCGTTGACGGATACGGCCAATGAACTGCAGGAAGAGTTGATGGGTGAGATGCAGTAGAGGGTAGGCTCAGATACTGTAACAACATCGAATCGACAGAATATCGAGGTGTAAAGAGTGGAGGGGTTGCCCTCCACTCTTCTCTTTTCAGCTTACTTACTGTTTAGCGGCCTTGTCGTCCCGTGCAGGCCCTCTACGCGGCCGACTGCGGAAATCCAATTGCTGGAATCGCTCGAAGTGGCGCTTGCTACCGTCCTCCTGCTCCTCCCCATCCCTGTCTCGCATGCGCTTCCTGGTTTCCTCGAGGTCGTCGAACTGGCTTTCATGGCAGAGAATCGCCTTGATCTTTTGCTCAAGTTCAGCTGTAATGTCCACTTCGACATCGGCCTCTTCGGCATGGCTGATGTAGAGCTGGCTGATATTGTGGGGAGGATAGCCCTCGTTCGTCAGGTCGGGATAGAACATCGGGTTGTCGGCCGCCGGGAAGATGGCCTCGAGCGTGATGACTCCGGCGTTGCGATGATCGGGGTGGTTGATGTAACCGCGCCCGGAAACGTAACGATCGGGACTGTTGCAGATGATCAGTTGTGGCCGAATGCGGCGGATTTCGCGACAAACACGCTTGCGGATTTCGGGCGTTGGGCGCAGGAACCCATCTTCCTCATCCATAAACAGGACATTCTTGACGCCGGAGAGCGCGGCCGCCTTGCGCTGCTCCTCCTTTCGCATCAGGATAAGCTGTTGGCGAGTGATAAGCGGATTGTGGTTGCCCTTGTCGCCATTGGTCAGGATCATATATGTGACCTCGATACCCTGGCGCGCCATTTGGATTGCGGAACCGGCACAGGAGAAGTCGGGGTCGTCCGGATGCGCCATGATCACCAGGGCGCGCTCCACCTCCGACCAGTCCGGTGGATTCATTTCGCGGGAATCGGTCATGGGATTTGCCTCCTGAGACAACAAGAGAGTCTGCGGACAGAAAAGCCCCTGCAGGGCAGGGGCAGGGGCAAGATTTCAAATCGAACGAACCGGACCTGAATCGAAATGTCCTGCCGTTTGCACTCTCAATGCGAAGTCGTCGCCCATCTTTCGCATCCCTTGGAAGGAGAGCAGAAGAGTGAAGCCGCCGGCAGAGACTGCAGGTTCGCGCGAACAAGCCCAATTGGGTCAGACCAGGTCGAGAGCTGCGTAGCCCGGTCCTTCCTCGAAGTACATGGCGTTCAGCTCGGTTGTGTAGGCATACTCTTCCGGCAGATCTTCTTCAGCCAGAATGGCGTCCGTCGGACATTCGGGCACGCATGCACCGCAGTCGATGCAGGTTTCCGGATCGATATAGTACCAGGGCCATTCCTCTTCCGGCATGCCTGGGATTATGCATTCCACGGGGCAAACTTCAACGCAGGCACCGTCCCGAATGCACAGATCAAAGATAACATGGGTCATTGGATTGACTCCTCCATCAAGCTAAGGTAAATCAGAATGTGAATCGAAAACGTCTCTATTCGTGACAGCCTGCGATTCAGATTCACCATACAACAGATATGATAGCCAGTGCAAATCTTTTTACGGTCAATTGAAGTATTGTTTGCAGGCAGCAGTTTTGGCGCCAGATTACAACAGAAGAGTGCAGCGGGGCGACTCCCCTTTTTCCGACTCTACGGTGCGCCGGGACCCCTGGCGAGGGAATTAATTTCAATTGCGTACCGGGCGAGCGGCAGTCGAGTCAAGCGTCGCGATCGGCCAGGGGGAACCTGGGCACAACGCCTGGGTTGACAAGGTTTTCGGGCGGCGGCCAATACCCGCTCAGCACGGCCGCCGCGTTGCCAATGCCGCCGTCTGATACATCCTGCATGGCCTGCACGGAGATGGCGCCGACATGGGGGGTGAGAATCACATTGTCGAGTGACAGAAGGGGGTGCTCCGGCGGCCTCTCATCCTGGACGAAGACATCGATGCCCTCGAAGGTGTCGATACCGGCCCCAGCCAGCACTCCGTCACGCAACAGGTTCACCAGTGCCATTTCATCCACGATCGCCCCCCGTGAAGTGTTGATCAGGTAGGCGCCCGGCTTCATTCTTCGCAACATGGCCTCGTCGAGGAGATGGTAGGTTTCGTCGATCAGGGGCAGGTGAAGAGATACATAATCGGATTGTGCGAGGAGATCCTCAAGACTCGTCATCTCGACGCCTAGTTCATCGGCGGCATCCCGCGGCGCGTCCATATTGCGGCGCGTTGCAATGACCCGCATACCGAAGCCTTGCGCCCTTTGGGCCACCGCACGGGCGGAGTTGCCGAAGCCGATCAGGCCCAGCACGCGTCCGGCAAGACGTTGATTGGTGGAGGCTTGGCTACGCCCCTTGCTCCAGGCGCCCGCGGACATGGCCTGGGACATCTGCGGCAGCTTGCGGGCGAGGGCCAACAGCAAGGCCATCGTATGGTCGGCCTGCTCCTCGACGCAGAAAGTAGGGACATTGGTAACGAGTATCCCTCTGCGGGTCGCGGCGGCAACGTCGATCTTGTCGGTCCCCGTGCCAAGGCGAGAGATGACACGGCAGCGGCTCAGGCTTTCGATAACGCCTTCAGGCAGGGCGGTAGAGACGACAAAGATGGCGTCATAGTCGGCGACGCGAGGAATGATGGTCGCGGGCGTATTGGCCTCCACTTCGAAGGGGTGGAGGTGGTGCTCGCCAAAGAGATCCCTTTCGTACTGGGACATTGGAGAAAGTTCGGCGTTCAGACGCACCACGCGAAAATCTTGCAGATGACTCCAGTCAGACATGGGCTGGCCTCTCGCTGTTTACTCCCCAGTGCGCCGTTCTCAAAGCCTGCTTCGACACCTTGCGGAAGGCGGGTTCAGGACGAGTCCGAGGCGTATGCGGAGTCGCGGCTAAGAGCCTTCTTACGCAAAAAAAAAAACCGCTTTCGAACTCACTGGGGTTGTGCTACGATTTCGACTAGAGCAAGTATACTGTCAATTGTTTTCGCCTGTCAATCCGGTGGCGATCTCGCTCCTGTTCAAGATGCTGATGAACCCCCAACTCGGCCAGATCAATCAGATTCTGAAATCAGTGGGAATCCCGCCAAACCAATTCCTCACCAGCCACGAGACTGCGCTTTATTCGGTGATCGGCGTGGATATCTGGAAGGCGCTCGGTTTCTACGTGGTGATCCTGACCGCGGGCATGTTGAACATCCCGGAAGAGATGTATGATGCGGCCAAGGTGGACGGGGCCAGCATCTGGCAACGGTTCTGGCGTGTAACCCTGCCGCTGCTGGGGCATACACTGACGCTGGTCAGTGTTCTGATCGTGATGCACGGTTTGCAGGTATTCACCCAGGTTGTGGTCATGCCCTCGCAAGCGGGTGGGCCGGGCAATGCCACTTACGTTTTGAACTTGCTCGTATACAACGAAGCCTTCACCAATCTTCGCTTTGGTTTCGCCACCGCGACCGCCTTTACTCTCTTTGTCTTCGTTTTCGTGATCACCGTTGTGCAGTTGCGGGTTCTGCGGCCAAGCTGGAGCTATTGAACGCAATCGGTTGGCGGAGGCGGGAAGCAAGATCGCTCAATCAGTGAAACGGCAGTGTGTTCACAGCCTATGAAAAGCGACAACACGGTCACAAGTTCCAGATACCGGATGGCGGCCCTGATCGAACAGGTTCGCGTTGCGGTGATTCATGCGATTCTGCTGGCTATCGCCTTCACTTCGGTCATGCCGTTCGTGTGGATGTTCTTCGGCTCTTTCAAGTCGTATGTCGAACTCACCAGCGGTGAAAGCCTTGTGCCGCAGGTCTGGACGTTGGACAATTACCGCACCATCATCTTCCGGGCGAACTTCCCACAGGCGTTTTGGAACAGCACAGTCGTATCCCTGGTCGTATCGGGCTGCGTGGTGCTGACTTCGGCGGCGGCGGCCTACGTCTTCGCCAAGTATCGTTTTTGGGGCAAAGAGCAACTCTTCATCGTAATCCTCTCTACGATGATGGTCCCGTTTGCGGTCGTCCTGGTGCCCCTCTACGTGACCATCGCCGACATTGGGTTGTACAACAAGCTGGGCGGGGTGATCGTACCGGTGCTGTTCTCCACGTTTGGCATCTTTCTGATGCGCCAGTTTCTGGAGGGGATCCCCTCCGATCTGATCGATGCCGGCCGCATTGACGGCGCCTCGGAATGGTGGATCTTCAGCCGCATCATCATCCCGCTTTCCACGGCGCCGATGGCAGCTTTGGCCGTCTTCACCTTTCTATTCAACTGGGACAACTTTCTGTGGCCGTCGGTGGTCCTGACAAGTCCGCAGTCGCAAACGTTGCCCCTCGTCCTGGCCGGGCTGCGCAGCCTCTATTTGGACCGCTATGAAATGTGGTCGGCCGGCTCCATGCTGACCGTGGCTCCGGTCATGCTGCTTTACGCCGTGGCGCAAAAGCAGTTCATTCGGGGAATCACCATGACCGGGCTGAAAGCCTAGGAGGAAGAGTTGAAGATCCAGAAACTGGAGACCAACTGGTTTGAAGAACAGTTCAACACTCTCTGGCTGCGCATTCACACCGACGAGGGGCTGATAGGGTTGGGCGAAAAGTACTATGTGGCGCGCCGTGGCCGCGGTGATCCATGATGTCTTTGCCAACCTGCTGGTGAGGCGCTCTGTTTTCGATATCGAAAGCCATTGGAGCAGCATGTTCGCCACGGTGAATTTCTTCGGCTTTGCCGGCGCCAAAATGCGCGCCATCTCGACGGTTGATGTGGCTCTGTGGGGCCTGCTTGGGCAGTACGCAGGCCAGCCCATTTACAACCTTTTGGGCGGGCGCAGCCGTGACCGCATCCCTATTTGTAACACTTGTGTAAGCCATGGCCCCCATATGGACTACCACGCCTGGATGGAAGGACGGGCCGGCGAGCCGGCGCAGGAGCTGCTGGCTACGGGGGTCCGGGCGATGAAGATCTGGCCATGGGATCAGTTCGGCGTTTCGTTGGGCGGTCCTGTTGGTCAGGTAGGCGCCCGGCTTCATTGTGCGTAACATGGCGCCATCGAGGAGATGGTAGGTTTCGCCGATCAGGGGCAGGTGAAGAGATACATAATCGGATTGTGCGAGGAGATCCTCAAGACTCGTCATCTCGACGCCTAGTTCATCGGCGGCATCCCGCGGCGCGTCCAGATTGCGGCGCGTTGCAATGACCCGCAGACAGAAGCCCTGCGCCCTTTGGGCCACTGCACGGGCAGAGTTACCGAAGCCGATCGGGCCCAGCACGCGCCCGGCAAGACGTTGATTGGCGGAGGCTTGGCGGCGCGCCCTGCTCCAGGCTCCTGCCGACATCGCCTGAGACATTTGCGGCAGCTTGCGAAGCAGCGCCAGCAGCAGCGCCATGGTATGGTCGGCCTGCTCTTCGACGCAGAATGAAGGAACATTGGTAACAAGCATTCCTCTGCGGGTCGCGGCGGCAACGTCAATCTTGTCGGTCCCCGTGCCGAGGCGAGAAATTACACGGCAGCGGCTCAGGCTTTCGATCACGCCTTCAGGAAGCGAGGTAGAGACGACAAAGATGGCGTCACATTCGGCGACGCGGGGAATGATTGTCGCGGGCTTATTGGCCTCGACCTCAAGGGGATTGAGGTGGTGCTCTCTGAAGAGATCCCTTTGTACTGGGACATTGGAGAAAGTTCGGCGTTCAGACGCACCACGCGGAAATCTTGCAGATGACTCCAGTTAGACATGGGCAGGCCTCTTGCTGTAAACACCCCTGTGCCGCGTTCTCATAGCCTGCTTTCACGCCTTGCGAAAGGCAGGTTCAGGGCGAGTCCGAGGCGTATGCGGAGTCGCGGCTAAGAGCCTTCTTACGCAAAAAAACTGCTTGCGCCCTCACTGGGGTTGTGCTAGGATTCCAACAAGAGAAAGTGTACTGTCAACGGTTTTCGCTTGTCAATCCGATAGCGATCATCTCTTATCTTCCCGAGAAAGCGTCATCCACCCCAAGCGATTTATTTGGCCCTTCGATTCGGTCAGATCATAGGCATCTGTTTCTCGTTCAAAAAGGGACTTCGACGCCCCGCAGCTTGCAGATCGTCCCGTCCGATCCACCGGGTGGATGGCCTGCCCTGATGTGAAGGCGGGGAAAGGTTTCCTGGGACAGTTTAGCTGGCCCAATTGCAGCCCAACGCGAATTCTCGTAGCCTTTTTGCTCTAGCATCCTCTGCAGTTACTGAAAATCACGCTACCACTCTGGAAGGAGAGAAAACGATGAATCACAGAGCTTTAAGCAGGCGATCATTTTTGCGGCTCAGCGGCATTGCCGTTGTTGGCGGCGCGTTGGCAGCTTGCGCGCCGGCCACGCCAGCGCAGGAGAGTTCGGGTGGAGAGTCCGCCGCGTCTGAGATGCAGGCTGGCATTGAGGGCAGAGAGTATATCTTGTGGGGTTTGCAGTATGACCCCCACGTAGAGCGTTACCACATGCTGTCGGATGCCTTTGAAGAAGTGTCCGGCGCAGTGGCGGTTGTGGAGCCGCAGGCGTGGCCGCTGGAGACCAAAGTCATCTCGGCCATGGCCGCGGGTACGGTTCCCGACGTGACCTGCATCATGGGCAAACAGCTTGTGCCCTTGCTAGAGCAGGGGGCCCTGATAACGATGGAGGAGGCGGTCTTCGAACCGGCCGGCATCGATCCTGACGCGTTCTTCAACCCGGGCGCGATCGGTGCCTTCTTCTACAACGGAAACCATTGGGGCATCCCGGTCGAGGACAACAACGTCGGCCAGGCGGTCGGCGTGCGCACTGATTGGGTCGAGGAGGCCGGCGACGAGGCCATGGAAATTTGGAACAACGCGCTGGAGTTGGGTTGGTTTGACAGCTTCGAGTCGGTCTGGCAGTTGGCAGAGATTCTTCAGCAGACCGACGACGACGGCAATGTCAAGGTCTGGGGCTTGAACGGCCAGGGTTGGGACAACCGCACCTGGATGGGCATCATGCGCGACCTGGGGCAGGACTGGTGGGACTCCGCCAACCAGGAGTTTTTCCTCAATAGTGAAGGGGCTATGGAGGCCCTCAGGATCTATGTAGACGAGCCCATCTTCCAGCGCGGGATCGAGGCGCACTTGGATACGTCTCACTTCAATGCTCTCTTGGCTGGGCGAGTTGCCGTGGCGATGGGGAACAACGCGATGGCCGGCGAGGGGGCCAAGATCGGCCTGCCAATCGAAGCGGTAGCAAGACCGCCTACTACACTGGGACAGGATCCGCTCTTCGTCGGTGAAGGCGGTTGGGGGTTCGAGGTGCCAAAGGAAGCGGAGAGTCAAGACGTAGGCATTGAGTTCCTGCGCTATATGTGTACGTATGATGCGCAGTATATCTTTTCGGGAATTTACGGGGGTAGTATGCCTGCTGCTGTCGAAGTAATGCACTCCGACATTTACGAGGGCGATAACCCGGTAAAGCGCAGCGTACGTCGTAGCGTAAATGTGCTGTCCAACACGGTGTACTATGGCTGGGGATTCGGAATCCCCTCCGAGATGGAGCGCATCACGTCCACGGCGATCACACAGGTGCGCACGGGCGAGTTGGTCATCGCCGAGGCGTGTGATCAGATGCAGGCCGAGATGATTCAACATCACGAGCAATGGCTGGAAGCCCAGTCATAGAGGCCGCTTAAACGACGGAAAGCGATGAGCAGGTTTCCATGCAGATTTGGGAACCTGCTCGCCACTTTGGATAATAGAATGTATAGGCTTTGTCCGGTGTTGCTGCCTTGGGGGGAGTCAAAGTGATGGTTAGACAGCCCAGTGACCGGCTTACGGACACGCGCCGGATGTTACGCAAGCCTCAATTCTGGTTCGGCCTGGCCGTGCTTGCCCCGCTGATCGTCTGGTACGTCTGGTTCGCTTTTTCGCCGATCCTGCGCGCTTTCTGGATGGCAGTGGTCGAGTACAAGATCCTGGAGCCCGACCAGAGTCCCTTCGTCGGTCTGCGGCATTTCCGGATGCTGTTCGAATACAAGCTGTTCTGGGTTTCGATCCGCAACACGCTCGTTTATGCGGCGGTCTTCTATGCCGCCATGGTTCCCCTGGCCCTCTTCGTTTCCGCCTGCCTGACTTCTGTGACGCGCGGGCGCAACTTTTACCAGTTCGTGATCTTCCTGCCCGTGGTCGTCTCGCTGGTGGCGATCTCGCTCCTGTTCAAGATGCTGATGAACCCCCAACTCGGCCAGATCAATCAGATTCTGAGATCAGTGGGAATCCCGCCAAGCCAGTTCCTTACCAGCCACGAGACTGCGCTTTACTCGGTGATCGGGGTGGACATCTGGAAGGCGCTCGGCTTCTACGTGGTGATCCTGACCGCGGGCATGTTGAACATCCCGGAAGAGATGTATGATGCGGCCAAGGTGGACGGGGCCAGCATCTGGCAACGGTTCTGGCTTGTAACCCTGCCGCTGCTGGGGCATACACTGACTTTGGTCAGTGTTCTGATCGTGATGCACGGTTTGCAGGTATTCACCCAGGTTGTGGTCATGCCCTCACAAGCGGGCGGGCCGGGCAATGCCACTTACGTTATGAACTTGCTCGTATACAACGAAGCCTTCACCAATCTTCGCTTTGGCTTCGCCACCGCGACCGCCTTCACTCTCTTTATTTTCGTCTTCGTGATCACCGTTGTGCAGTTGCGGGTTCTGCGGCCAAGCTGGAGCTATTGAACGCAATCGGTAGGCGGTGGCGGGAAGCAGCATCGCTCAATCAGTGAAACGGCAGTGTGTTCACAGCCTATGAAAAGAACCAACACGGTCACAAGTTCCAGATTACGGATGGCGGCCCTGATCGAACAGGTTCGCGTTGCGGTGATTCATGTGATTCTGCTGGCTATCGTCTTCACCTCGGTCATGCCGTTCGTGTGGATGTTCTTCGGTTCCTTCAAGTCGTATGTCGAACTCACCAGCGGAGAAAGCCTCGTGCCACAGGTCTGGACTGTGGACAACTACCGTGCAATCCTCTTCCGGGCGAACTTCCCACAGGCGTTTTGGAACAGCACGCTCGTATCTCTGGTTGTAACGGGCTGCGTGGTGCTGACTTCGGCGGCGGCGGCCTACGTCTTCGCCAAGTACCGTTTTTGGGGCAAAGAGCAACTCTTCATCGTGATCCTCTCAACGATGATGGTCCCGTTTGCGGTCGTCCTGGTGCCCCTCTACGTGAC
This sequence comes from Caldilineaceae bacterium, assembly GCA_965221345.1. GTDB lineage: Bacteria > Chloroflexota > Anaerolineae > Caldilineales > Caldilineaceae > Bin5. The sequence goes on along the minus strand of CBDCSD010000001.1, from coordinate 1,224,569 downwards.
AATCGCCGACATCGGGCTGAACAATAAGCTGGGCGGAGTGATCGTACCGGTGTTGTTCTCAACGTTTGGCATCTTTCTGATGCGCCAGTTTCTGGAGGGGATCCCCTCCGATCTGATCGATGCCGGCCGGATTGACGGTGCGTCAGAATGGTGGATCTTCAGCCGCATCATCATCCCGCTTTCCACGGCGGCAATGGCGGCCCTGGCTGTCTTCACCTTCCTATTCAACTGGGACAACTTCCTGTGGCCCTTGGTGGTCTTGACAAGTCCGAAGTCGCAGACGTTGCCCCTCGTCCTGGCCGGGCTGCGCAGCCTTTATTGGGAGCGCTATGATATGTGGGCGGCCGGCTCCATGCTGACCGTGGCTCCGGTCATGCTGCTCTACGCCGTGGCGCAGAAACAGTTCATTCGGGGCATCACCATGACCGGGCTGAAAGCCTAGGAGGAAGAGTTGAAGATCCAGAAACTGGAGACGATCTGGTTTGAAGAACAGTTCAACACACTCTGGCTGCGCATTCACACCGACGAGGGGCTGATAGGGCTGGGCGAAACCTACTATGTGCCGCGCGCGGTGGCCGCGGTGATCCATGATGTCTTCGCCAACCTGCTGGTGGGGCGCTCTGTTTTCGATATCGAAAGCCATTGGAGCAACATGTTCGCCACGGTGAATTTCTTCGGCTTTGCCGGTGCCGAAATGCGCGCCATCTCGACGGTTGATGTGGCTCTGTGGGACCTGCTTGGGCAGTACACAGGCCAGCCCATTTACAACCTTTTGGGCGGGCGCAGCCGTGACCGCATCCCTATTTATAACACTTGTGTAAGCCATGGCCCTCACATGGATTACCACGCCTGGATGGAAGGACGGGCAGGCGAGCTGGCGCAGGAGCTGCTGGCAACGGGGGTCCGGGCGATGAAGATCTGGCCATGGGATCAGTTCGGCGTTTCATTGGGCGGTCCTGTTGGTCAGCGCGCCGGCGTCGGCGCGGTGGGGCCTGTCGGCCATTATCTGGATCCGGATGATCTCAAGCGGGGCCTTGAACCGATCCAACAGATCCGGGCGGCGGTGGGTGACAAGATGCAGATCGCGATTGAAGGGCACGCACGCTGGAACCTGCCGATCGCCATAGATATCGGCCGTGCGTTGGAACCGTACGAAATCATGTGGCTGGAAGAAATCATTCCTCCGGACAACGTCGATTCCTACGCCCGTTTGGCCGCGGCGACAAAGGTCCCCCTGTGTGTGAGCGAACGCCTCTTCACCCGGTTCGGCTTCCGGCAGGTCGTGGAGAAAAACGCGGCCCACATCGTAATGCCCGACATGGCCTGGACCGGCGGCCTGACCGAAACCCGTAAAATCGTCTCCATGGCGGATACATACTACCTGCCCTTTACCACGCATGACACGATCGGCCCGGTGGCGTTGTGGTCGGCCGCCCATTTGGCGGCGCACGCGCCCAATGCCATGATCATGGAGACGGTACGCGCCTACACTGAGGGCTGGTACAATGACGTGATGACCGAGCAGTTGGTTATCCGCGACGGCCATCTGGAGTTTCCCGACCGGCCTGGCCTCGGCACGGCGCTGCGGCCGGAGGTGCTGGCGCGCGGTGATGCCCATGTTGAAGTCAGCGACCCGTCCAGTCTCAAGGATGTTTCAGGGGGATAGGCTACATTCCTTTCTGGTAGACGGGCAGCCCCACATCACCTGTTCGTCGTTGGCGCAGAGGGACTAGAAACGCGCTTGTGAGAACCCGGCCTTGAATCAACCGCGCTGACTACTGTTTGTCCCACTTGAGACCAAAAGCCTGCAATTCCCTTCGGAGAGGGTTGGCGCCCTCGAACTCAGGATGCAGCCCGCGGTCTAGTCATGGTTTCATATTGCCTTTGATTCGGAAGAGAGACGTAGTTCCTCCCACATTCAGAGGTTGTGCAGCATTATTGGTGTTGAAGGGCCTTTTTTGGACCGTTTCAAGCTTGCAATATGTATAATTATACATAATAATTCACTAATGAAAGTTGAATGGTCCGAGGCAAAGCGAATTTCCAATCTTCGCAAGCACTACTTGGACTTTGTCGATGCGAGAATAGTCCTTGAAGGAGCAATCATTTGATTTGACGACGACAGATTTGATTACACCGAGGACAGATTTATCTCAATTGGAATGCTGAAAGGGACTGTGGTGGTAATAGCTCATACTGAGAGAGAAGACGCAGTTCGAATCATTTCAATGAGAAAGGCAACGAACAATGAACGAAAAAACTACCTTGGAGAGTTCGCAGACGAATTGGGAAACTCTGGAAGAAATGAAGGATGAGGATATCGACCTTAGCGAGATTCCGGAAGTTTCTGCAGAACAGATAGCTCGCTCCTCCTTACGCGTTAGGCGTGAGCCTGTTTCAAGACGCAAGGTGCGGGTCAATATCTATTTGGACGCTGAAATAGTAGCGTACTATAAGGCTCAAGCAGGAGGTCGAGGCTATCAAACATTGGTCAATGAGGCGTTAAAGGAAAATATCAGGATGAAAGGCATTGAGTCGCTCTTGCGGCAGGTGATACGAGAAGAAATGAATCCAGGCGCTAACACAGTGTGATGCCCGTAGGTTTTTGCCTAAAATGTTGGCCGCCGATTTCCGTAATTGTCAGTCATTTGTAGCCCGCGGCGTGCAGATTTTGCAGTGAAATGTTGGTCTAAGACAGTGTTTACTCTCTGGGGGCACACACCGGGAAACACTTAGAACATAGGGGCATTCTTCAATTGAACGCAATTAACTTACTCATGTTACGCAGTCGGGGCGTCAAGACGCACTGGTTCCAACTGGCACAAGGCCTCGAAAGCCTGTTGCAGGGCCGAGAGATACAAGTGGGTCTTGAGCGCATAGTGGTTCTTGTTGGTGCGCACCTTGAGCAACTCCAGCTTGGTGAAGGTCCAGAGAGCAGCCACGAAATGATTGGTCTGGGTGGTTGGTGTGCGGGTCGGTGATTTGGCGAGCGATGCGTTCTGCTTGAGAGAGCGATGATACTCCTCCACTTTCCACCGTTTCTGGTAGATTGTGATGAGTTGGTCAGCTGTCAGGGCGGAATCACTGGTCACCAGATAGCGCACAGCGGTCGAGCCATCTGCGTTTGTGCAGGTCTGACGGAGCAGATAGAGGGGGAAAGATACCTGTTCCAGATAGATGACGGTCACTGTGTTTTCTGGCAAGTCGAGTTGGTTCAGTCGGTGATAGCGACCATGTAGTTTGTCTTGTTGGCAAAGGGCGATTTTGCGATTGGTCTTGAGCGCCATGATAAACTCCTTGTCTAACTTGAGTTTGATATAGCTCATGTTCTCAGCCGCAGCAAACCAGATGTCATTGAGCACATAGCGGAAGGGAATCCGGTTACGCACACAGTTTTGCAGCATGGCGCGATAATGCTCGTTCTTGGTCACCGCACTGCGTCGTTTCATCTTCCCCTGCTTGTCAAGGTACGATTCGGTCTTGGATACCAAGCGATAGGTCACCGGCAACGAGACCTCGCCAACCGTGTACAAAGCGGTGATAAAGTTGATGCCCTTGACCATCCGTCCTTGCGCATGGTCGTAGTGCCAACAGATCAGTTCGTTTTCATCGGTGTAGGGCTTTTCGACAATGCTGTCGTCAATCGTGATGACACCTTCCTCACCTTGCATGGTGCGTACAGAGGGCTTGACCATCTGCCACCAGTCTGCCGGCTCCAGTCGTCGTCGGTTGAGCATGCGACTGACTTGGTCGTGGCTGATCGCCTTGTCCATCAACGCCGACATACCTGTCGCTGTCGTTGCCGAAAATGAACTCAGTAGATAGTCCGAATACAGGTCAAAGAGTTTGAACTTCATGTCTCACCTCCTGACCTTATTCTACCTAACGCGTCATCGACTGCGTAACATCAGTAACTTACTCCAATGAGACATTAGAGAAGAATCCATGAACGCGAACGTCGTGATCGCTTACCCCGGTTTTGGGGATATCGAGATTGAAAGAGAGATTCTCAGTGCCGCCGGCCTCGAGATTGAGCATGTGGGCAACCTGGATACGGAGGAGGCCAGGGAGGCCGCACGGCAATGCGATGCTCTGATGGTCACTATCCAGCCGGTGCGGGCGGAACTCATCCAGAGCCTGGAACGCTGCCGTCTGATCTGCCGCGTTGGCACGGGACTGGACGCCATCGAAATCGCGGCGGCCACGAAGCGGGGCATCTGGGTGACATATGCGCCCGACTATTCGATTGATGAGGTCTCTACCCATGCCATTGCGCTGGTGCTGGCGCAGGCGCGCGGGCTGGCCGGTCTCCTCGGCGCGACACGTCAGGGTATCTGGAACAGTGAATCGGGCGGCATCCTCTACCGGCTCAGTAACCAGACACTGGGTGTCGTCGGTTGCGGTCGGATTGGGCAGGCGACGGCTGCCAAAGGCCGCGGTTTGGGACTCAAGGTGCTGGTATACGATCCATACGTGGACGCGGCGGAGATAGAGGAACTTGGGGCACAGGTCGTTGACCTGGAGACGGTATTGGCCAAGTCTGACTATATTTCGCTGCATTCGCCCCTGACGGAAGAGACCCACCACCTGATAAATGCCGAGACGCTGGCGCTGATGAAGCCGACCGCTTTCCTGGTGAACGCGGCGCGCGGCGGGTTGGTCGACGAGGACGCGCTGCTGGCAGCGGTGCAGGGCGGCCAGATTGCGGGCGCTGCGCTGGACGTGTTGGCGGTCGAACCGGTGGCGGCGGACCATCCCTTTCTGCAGGAAGAGCGCATCTTGCTCACGCCCCACGCTGGGTGGTATTCTGAGGAATCCAAGGTCGACGTGCGGGTGCAGGGAGCGGAGGAAGTGGTACGCGTTCTGGGCGGCGAGAGGCCGCGTGCGCCGGTCAATGACGTTCCAAATAGATAGAAGAAGCAGAGGAGTTCGAGCGCAATGACCCATCCACTCTTTGACCTGACAGGCCGCGTGGCCATCGTATCGGGGGCGGCAAGCGGCATGGGCCGCATCACTTCGCTGGGTTTTGCCGAGGTCGGCGCCGACGTGGTGTTGCTCGACATCAACGAGGCCGGCGCGCAGGAGACCGCGCACGAGATTGAGCAGATGGGCCGACGGGCCCTTCCGATCTACTGTGATATTTCGGATCCGGATCAGATCCGGGCCGCGTTCGAACGGGTCGACAGCGAATTGGGGCGGGTAGACGTGCTCAGCAACATCGCCGGCGAGGGCATCCGCAACGACCCTCTTGACCTGACCGAGAACGAGATTCAGCAGGTGATGCAGAATCTGGTGGTAGGCCGCTACATCTGCACGCAGGAGGCGGCCAAGCGGATGATGGCGCAAGGGCGCGGCAGCATTTTCAGCATCGTTTCCATTGCCGGGTTGAGCGCGCTAGGCCGCAACCACATTGCGTACAGCATGGCGATGGGCGCGGTTGCGGCGATGACGCGGGAATTGAGCACCGAGTGGAGCAGCCTGGGCGTCCGCGTCAACGCCATTGTATGTGCCCAGATTATGAACCAGGACTTGCGGGAACGGATCGCGGAGGACCCAGTTCTGGGGGCTTCCTATTTGCGCGGATTGCCGATCGGCCGCATGGGTGATCCTACCGACATCAAAGGGCCGGCGATATTTCTCGCCTCTGATGCCTCCGGCTGGATGACAGGCGCGTTGATACCCCTGGATGGCGGCAACCTGGCTAAAAATGTCAGCGGGTCCCATCCGGGCATGCCTGCCGCGGTACCTGTCTGAACTCAATCCGAACTTATGCTGAATGTCGCGCAGGGGTAAGCAGCCTGCCGATTTTTTGCCAACTCGTCACCCGGGAGGTGGGTCGTATGCCCCAATCAGAGCAACTACTCGCGCTCTACAGGCAGCTGCTCATTATTCGCTACACTGAGGAGCAGTTGGCCCGTTCGCACCAGATGGGTCTGGTTCACGGCGCCTGCCATACCTATGTCGGTGAAGAGGCGATTGCCGCCGGCGTGTGCGCGCATTTGCGACCCGATGATGCCGTCTTCAGCACGCACCGCGGGCACGGGCATGCCTTGGCGAAGGGAGTCAGCCCGCACGAAGTGATTGCCGAGCTTTTCGGTCGCGCGACCGGCTGCTCGCAAGGAAGGGGAGGAAGTATGCACCTCTTCAAGCCGGAGGTCGGGATGATGGGAACGAGCGGCATCGTCGGCCCCTGTATTCTACAGGCAACCGGGGCAGGCTATTCGTTCAAACTGCTCAAGACCGACCAAATCGGCGTCGCCTTTTTCGGCGATGGTGCGGTCAATAACGGCGCTTTTCACGAGGGGCTGAACCTGGCCAGCATCTGGAAGTTGCCGACCTTGTTCATCTGCGAGAATAACCTGTATGCAACCGAGGTGCCCTTCGCCTATTCCGCCGGCAATCCCAACGTGGGCAACCGCGGACCTGCCTACGGCATGGTGAGCGTTACAGTGGACGGCAACGACGTGTTGGCCGTCTACGAAGCGGCGCAGGAGGCAGTGCAACGGGCGCGCGGCGGCGAAGGTCCCACCTTGATCGAGTGCCGCACGTATCGCACTCGCGCCCACTCTGAGGGCATGCGCGACGCCGGCTATCGCACAGAGGAAGAGGTCGAGGAGTGGAAGGAGCGCGACCCGATCAAGCGCTACAGTGAGTGGCTCCTGGAAAACGAGGAGGCCGGCACTGAAACGCTCGCCGCCATTCAGGCCGAGGTGAAGACTACAGTAGCAGACGCGGAGGAGTTTGCCCGCAACAGCCCATGGCCGGAGGCGGACACGGTCATCGATCATGTATTCAGCCAGAGGTAAAGGCCATGCGAGAACTGACCTACGTTGATGCCACTCTGGAGGCCCTTGACAGCGCCATGGCCCGCGATCCCTCGATCTTCGTTGTCGGCGAAGGGATCGGCGAACGGGGCGGCAATTTCAATACAACTGTCGGCCTCTACGCCAAGTACGGCCCCGAACGCCTGCGTGACACGCCTATCAGCGAACGCGGTTTTGTCGGCATGTGCGCCGGTGCGGCCATGACCGGTACGCGTCCTGTTGTCGACTTCATGTTCTTCGATTTCATCCTGGACGCCTTTGGTGAGCTAGTTAATCAGATCGCCAAGATGCAGTACATGAGCAGCGGCCGCCTCAAGATGCCGATCCTCCTGCGCGGCGCGATTGGGATCGGCCACTCGGCTGCGACCCATCATTCGGGTAGCTACTATCCGATCTTTGCCCATCTGCCCGGATTTCGCGTGGTAGTACCTGCCATTCCCAGCGACGCCAAGGGTCTTTTCACTACTGCTTTACAGAGCGACGACCCGGTACTTTTTCTCGAACACAAGTCGCTGCTGTTCAGCCGCGGCGATGTGCCCGAGGGAGACTACGCCATTCCTTTTGGGCAAGCACGGATCGCTCGCGAGGGCACGGATTGCACTGTCGTCGCCATCGGTCCGATGGTGGAGAAGACGCTGACAGAGTGCGATAAGCTGGCTGAGGAAGGCATATCAGCCGAGTTGATCGATCCACGCACGATTGCGCCGCTGGATGTGGCGACGATTCTGGAGTCGGTTAACAAGACCGGGCGGCTGCTGATCGTGGATGAGACCTTCCAGCCTTGTGGTGTGGGCGCGGAAATCGCGGCACAGGTCATCGACCAGGGATTTGACGATTTGGACGCGCCGATTCGCCGCCTGAACGGCGCGCACGTGCCCACGCCATACAGTCCGACACTGGAACAGGCGATCACACCGGAGGCGGATGACATTGAACAGAGCATTCGCGACCTGCTCGCTGAGTAACCGGTTTGAACGAGATTCGAAGAACGTGCTCTAACGTTACCGCCAATTCGAGATTGGGTCAGTAAGGGAGATCCGATGGCCTACGAAGTGACAATGCCGCGCCTGGGATGGACGATGGAAGAGGGCGTTTTCGGCGAATGGCTGAAGCAGGACGGCGACGAAGTAAAGGCAGGCGACCTGCTCTTCACGGTGGAAGGGGACAAGGCCACGCAAGAGGTCGAGGTGTTCGAGGGCGGAATCCTGCGGCTCCCTGCCAATGCACCGGCAACAGGTGATGTCATTCCCGTGGGCGCATTGCTCGCTTATATCGTGCAGGCCGGTGAATCGATGCCGGAGGAGAGTGGTCACGCTGCGCGGCAGGTCGCGCAGACAGAGCAGGAAGGCGCTGCGAGTCGGACAGCGACGGTGCCGGCTGCTGCACAGAGTGCTTCGTCGTCGCGGCATCTTGCCGCGGACGGATGGGACACGCCAACTATCAGCCCGCGGGCGCGGCGCGTGGCGGGCGAGTTGGGGGTAGACTGGGCGCAGTTAAGAGGCAGCGGCCGCACGGGACGGATCGTCGAACGGGACGTGCGCGCCGCCGCGGAGATAGGCGCATTAGAGATGGTCGTGGACGCCACGCCGGTAGCGCGTCGCTTTGCGGCGGAGGCCGGTATTGATCTGGCTGACCTGACAGCGAGCAGGCCGGGCGGCCGCATCCAGCGCGAGGACGTGGAGGCCGCGATCGCGGCCCGCCGTCAACCTGTATTGGTGGACGAGGCGGCGACGCAGATTGTGCCACACAGCCGCATCCGCCAGATCACGGCCCAGCGCATGTCGGAGAGTGCACGCTTGACCGCCCCGGTCACACTGACCACGGAGGCCGATGCCACCGAGTTGGTAGCGTTGCGCCAGCAACTGAAAGCGAGCTATGCCCGCCGCGGGCTGGCCATTCCCAGCTACAACGACATCTATATAAAGTTGAATGCGGCGGCGCTTCAGGATCATCCTGGGCTCAACTCCAGTTGGAGCGAGGAAGGGCTGATTCTTCACAACGATATCAACATCGGCTTCGCGGTCGAAACAGAAAAGGGGTTGCTGGCGCCGGTGCTGCGTGACGTGACAGCAAAGTCTTTGCGCGAAGTCGCGGCGGAAACTACGCGCTTGATAGAAGGCGCGCACCAGGAACGTCTGGGCCTTGAGTCGATGCAGGGTGGGACATTCACGATCACAAATCTGGGCATGTATGGCATTGACGCTTTCACCCCCATCATCAACCTGCCCCAAGCCGCAATTCTCGGAATTGGACGAATCGTCTGCAAGCCGGCCGTCCACGAAGGGGAGGTCGTTCCTCGCCAGATGGTTGCCCTCAGCCTGACCTTTGATCATCGCGTAGTGGACGGGGCCCCGGCGGCGCGCTTTCTCAACACTGTGCGTGAGTACGTCTCCGAGCCGATTTTGTGGCTCACCGCGTGACAGGATCCGCTCCGACCGCAGATGGGTTGTCCCTGCCGGCCCACCTTTCTCCCTCACATTTCAAGAACAGCTGACTCAGATTAGTGCGACTCTCCCACAATGCGTTGACGCCGTTCGTACGCAACGGTTTGCACTCTTGCGAACGTATGGGAGATGCTCAGCTTGAATTGGAAAGGCACTGGCGGGCGAGCGGCGATGAATCCTGGGAATCTCTCCCGGCATATGGCTTGTATACCGCTGCCAGTGGCTCTCGATCAGTGAACTTCCGAATGAGCGAACGAAAAAATTGACAATATGTCCGATTTCCATAGGATAAGCGAAGGCCCCGTAAGGCGTATTGTCAACATAGTAACATTCGATTTCGCAGCCTCCCATGGGAATCAGTTCAAGTACATTTTCCCCATGTGAGTGTGAATTGAGTTTCAGGGAGCGATTTTGCGAGCGGTGTACACATTGGAAACGTAGTCGCCGGCCTGCCCATGCGCAAGACAGAGTTTGCAAAGTGGCGCCCTTACATGAGAAACAGACCGGTCCGGCTGGCAAGATTAGCCGAGCCAAGTGTGAGAAGCAGCGGGATCCAAGTGGGCGCGTAGATTGGTTGCGCATCGTTGTCCTCAGTTGCGATTGGTAACAAAGTAATGTTTCTGACAAGAACGAAAATCCTGTACAATCCCTCCATGTCACCTGTTGCCCTGTGCCCCTGCGCAGGGTTTCCTACATAATCACGGGGAAACCGAGATGAAAATCAAAGAGATCCGCGCATTTGAGATTAGAACTGAGGTGCAGCCAAAGACTAAGCCGCGTACGCCCAGCCGCGCACAGACGATCCATATGAACCGCCCGATGGCGCGATACGAACGCTTCCCCAACGGCGAGGGGCACGTCTCATTCGCCCCGTGGAAACGCCCGGCTGTACTGGTCACGGCTGAGGACGGGACGCAGGGATTCGGCCTTTCGCTCTACGGCCCGCCGGTCACCAGTATTATCAACGAGCACCTCGGCCCTAATCTCATCGGCGAAAACGCCATGGCCACTGAGAAGCTGTGGGACATGATGGTTCGGCTGTGCTCCGCCTTCAGTCCCACGGGAATAACCAGCTACGCCATCAGCGCGCTCGACGTGGCCCTATGGGATCTCAAAGGAAAGCTTTTGGGCCTACCGGTATACGAACTGCTGGGAGGGCCCCAGAAGGACAAGATCTTCTGTTACGCCTCCGGTTTCGATCAGGAATGGTATATGGAGTTGGGCTTTAAGGCGACAAAACTGTTTAGCCCCTGGGGACCGGAACACGGACTGGAGGGCCTCAACAGGCTGGAAGAGCTGGTGGCCGACACGCGGGAAACCATCGGTGACGAAGTGGAACTCATGTTGGACGGCTGGACGGCGTACGACAGCGAGTTTACCGTGAGAGTGGCCGAGCGGATGCGGCCCTACAACCTCAAATGGCTGGAGGACTATATCCAGCCGGAGGATCTACTGGGCTACGAGTCGATCCGGCAGCGGTTGCCCTGGCAGACGCTGGCCACCGGGGAGCACTGGTATAACCTGGCGCCTTTCGCCGCGGCCGCGGGCAAGCGTTTGGTGGACATCTTTCAGCCGGACGTTCTGTGGTGCGGCGGCATCACCGCGGCCGCCAAGATCTGCCACCTGGCGCAGGCGAATCACATTTCCGTCATAGCTCATGGCGGAATGAACACCCCCTTTGGCCAGCACCTGTCGATGGCTATGCCGGCCGTGACATGGGGCGAACGCTCTGAGGGTGTCTCTGCTCCTGGGGTGCCCCTGGCGGAGATGGTCAAGCTGCCGGGCACTGCGGTCATTGAGGACGGTTACTTACGGCCCAGCGACGCTCCCGGTTTTGGTCTTGAAATAGACGATGCCTGGCTGGAGCAGGCCATTGCCTGAACGGACGCGACTAAGAATTCGCCCCGGTGCTTACAGATCATTGCGGGCGAACAACCACCCACCTTTCCGTCTCACTGAACTGGAGAAGAGCCCATGGAACTCGGCTATTTCCTGATGCCTGTCCACCCGCCAGAAAAGGATTTTACGCAGAGTCTTGAAGAGGACCTGGAGTTGATCGTGCGGGCCGAGGCGCTTGGGTATTCTGAGGCCTGGATCGGCCAGCATCACTCGGTCAAATGGGAGCCGATGCCCTCGAACGACGTCTTCATCGCCAATGCAATGGCCCGCACCAGCACGATCAAGTTTGGGACGGGCGTGACGATCGCGCCCTTTCACCACCCGGTCAACGTGGCAGTCCGCCTGTCGATGCTGGACCATCTCTCGCGCGGCCGGTTGATGTGCGGCTTCGGCCAGACCGGCATCCCCACGGATCTCAGCTTGTTCAATCTGCCCGCGGATCCCCGAACTCTGGGCCTGATGACGGTCGAAAGCATCAATATGGTGCTGAAATTGTGGACAACAGACGCCCCCTTCGACTTCAAGGGCGACTACTGGCACATACATATCGATGAGACGCGCCCGGACATAGGAATGGGCCAGATCCTGCGGCCCTATCAGAAGCCGCATCCACCAGTGGCGATGGCGGTCCTGAAGGGCACCTCAATGGCGGCGCGCATGGCGGGGCAGCGCGGATTCTTTCCCTTAAGCACGAACCTCGTGCCCATGGCGACTTTGGCGCAGCACTGGGAAACCTTCTGCGCCGGCGCCAGCGAAGCCGGGCGGGACGCGCCGGATCGGAGAGAATGGCGGGTGGCGCGCAACATCTTCGTAGGCGAGTCGACAGAGGAGGCGTTCGACTTTGCTCTCAACAGCGCCTTCGGACAATCGTTCGACTATCTGATCAGATTGATCGGACCCGGTCGCCTCGACGGGTGGAAAGAGGATCCGGATATGCCGGACGAAGAGGTGACCGCGGAGTACGCGGTGCGACGCCTGGCGATCGTTGGGGACCCGGAGGAGTGCACACGCCGTCTGCAGGAAATCCAAGACCTGACAGGCGGATTCGGCACGCTGCTCGCCATCGGCCATGACTGGGACGACAAGCCGCGCTGGCTGCGTTCGATGGAACTGTTGAAGAATGAGGTAATACCGGCGTTATAGTAGGCTTGAAACTCTTGGTATGAAATCAAATGGAAGACTTGCTCTTGCGCCCACTAAGTATTGGGCATCCTATTTCGAGTGAGAGCAGGCAAGACACGCACGGTTCCTGGTCGCAGTTTACGCCAAGGAACCGTGCGTTTTATATAGGACTGACTTCGGTTGTAGATGTACACCAACTCAACGCGATTGGCCGCTCGCTCGTCGAGTACGTTCCTGGCAGGGATAGTCGTTTATGCAAGAATCAGCGCCACTTGACTGTGGGTATCACCTATACCAACCCAAGCTCTTCGTCGATCTCCAGCTGGTAGGCGTCGACCTTTTCTGACAGTACCTCTTCCATAGTCAATGCCCGGCCCGCCACATTGGATTCCAACATGGCGTAGGTGAGTGCAACCGAACGCGCGCCCTGAGCAGGGTCGACTTCGATGCTGCCGCCGTCTTCGATGGCCAGTCCGAACTCGCCATATTCGGTAGCGAGCAGTTTGCGATCGGTCACGGGGAAAGGAAACTCGTAGCCCCAAAGACGGTCGCCACCGAAGAGCGCAGCGGTTATTGGCTCCACGTGGAAGTCCGGCACCAGGTCGAGCAGGCTTTCGTCGCAGATCGCTTCGCCGTCCTTGTGCAGTGTGATGAGCTGGCCGGAGCGGTCGGAGGGCAACTCAAGCGAACCTGCCGAACCGTGAATCTGGCGCGTCCACACGCCCTGGCCATGGGCGGCGTGATCCTCGATGAATTGGCCGACTGCGCCACTCTCAAACAGAAGCGTGGCGTAGGAAGCGTCTTCAGCGGTAGCTTCAAACTGCACCGGCATCTGATTCTGCCACTTGCCATACACACCGGCGGGGTTGCTTGACGAGCGTCCTGCCGGCCCGGCGGCAGGGTTGTAGCGAATCGGTTCATGAAGCCGGGACTGGGCGTAGACGGTACGAACAGGGCCGAGATAAAATTCTAGAATGTCGGAAAAATGGACTCCCACGTCCAGCAGGACCCCGCTCTGGTTCTTCTGGTGCCGCCAGACAGTGATTGTCATGTTGCTGCCGCCGCCCATCGTATTGTGTATCATCAGCCGAGGCGAGCCGATAACACCGGCATCCAACAGCGCTTTGCCGAGCCGGTTCATGGGATCGCGGCGGTAATTCTCGGCCACACTGACGATACTGTCGCTGCGTTCAGCCGCCTGTTGGATGCGATTGCTGGCGCGTACAGTGAGGCCGACAGGTTTTTCGATCATGGCATGCCAGCCGCGCGCAATTGCTTCCTCGGCCACGGTGTGATGGTAGCGGGGAGTGGTAGTAATGTCCACGGCAACCACGCCGAGGGCTTCCAACTCCTCCATGCTTTCAACGACCTGCGGGCGGGTGCCCAAGCGCTCCTCGGCGTCGTCTGCCAAGGATTCGGCGTTGGCACGGACAGGGTCGCAGGCGCCAACCAGCTCGAAGGGTGACAGGCCTGCGTTTTGTAGTTCTGCCAGCCCGTACAGGTGGCGGTGGCCCATGCCACCACAACCGACGATTGCAAGAGGGATCTTGTCCATGAAGGTTCCTTTTCCAGATGTCTTAGATCGCGAAAAGCATTCCGATTCGAAGGCCAGAGCGCATGTTGAAACAATGGAGAGCAGCTATTCTTCGCTCTTCAGGAGTTGCACGCTGGACGCGAAAAACAGAAGCGGCAACGATAGGTCGATAATAGCCCATAGCCAGCCTTCAGAGTTCGTAGGATTGGAGAACTGAAAGCCTACCCAGTTCCACAGCAGGCCAACAAACAGGGCAACACTCAAATAAAAGACTCCGTTGGCCTCCAGGTACTCTCTGGTTACGCTGTCATCAGAAGCGGCGTCCACTGCGAGTTTACGCTGGTAAGCGTAGTACACGACAATGATCATGCCTAACACCAGCAGCGGATCCAGAATTCTGTAGACGGTTTCAGCCAATGCTTCCCCGGTTGGATCGTAGAGCTGTGAGCTGATGTATTGCACATAGAGCACTACAGCCAGAACCCGCAAGTAAATCGAAAACAGTGACTTCAATTTGGTTCCTCCTTTGGAACTAATTCGGCATGCAGATTAACCAATATAATCCGGCATGCACAATGTTTTCGCTTATAGGGGGATCCGGAATTCCCCCGATATGGGGACGTCGGAGGATTCGTTGTTGGTACGTCGCTCGCTGTTGGTTTACTCAATATACCCTAATTTTGTTCCTTTGAAAACACGATCCTGACGCGGGCAGAGAGGTAGTCAACCACAGGATTTCAGCCACGCGATTGGGAGATGGTTTAACCTCACTCGAGTTCACCCACCCTCAGTCTAGCCAAGGTCTTCTCCACCTCCCAAACGCCCAGTTCGACCGTCGGTTTCAGCGTTTCAAAGTCGTAGACGACAAGGCGCAGGTCGTATTCGCCGGGCAGAAGATCTGAAGGGAATTCAAGAAAGTGCAGTGTATCGACCAGTTCGTCTGCTTGCCATCTGTTCGTGGGAAATGGTGTCGAGTTTTCGAGGACGGCATCACGTTGATAGACCATACTGCCTTCAGCATCGTGCAAACGCAGTGAAATCGAATAGATGGCTTCCAGGCCAGGGGCGGTCTGCCATTGCATTGCTATCCACCAGGTGCGATCGAGATCCAAGTCAAATTGTTGATTCGATGACAACTGCACTGTGCCTTGCCCAAGAGCAGACCCGTGGATAGAAATGCCGCCATCGTCGTGAACTTTCGCAGGCTCCTGAAGTTCGTATTACCCTGATTTCGGAGTTAAAGAGCGCCTAATCAAGCTGGTAGAATAGAGGTTCCTACCCGAATTCACTGGCGATGAAATGCGCTCAAAACGAGTAAACTCGAACTATTCTGTCGTGGCGATGATTCATGTCAGTAGATGGCCACATGGGAGAATAGGGAGCAACTGGGGGAAGGACGCAAACGAGGACCCGCACCCCGGTTTAGCATGAGTGAAGTGATGACGACTCTGATCCACTTTCACCAGTCGCATCATCGCGATTTCAAGGCATACTATACCCGACAAGTATGTAAGCATATGCGGACTGAAACTCCCACTCTGGTCAGCTATACGTGCTTTGTGGAGTTGATGCCATCCGCGTTGCTGCTCTTGTCTTTCTACCTCCTGAGTCATTGAGGATTGAAGACAGACGACGGGCATCGCCTTTATTGACTCGACCTCGATACCCGTCTGTCATACCAGGCGCATCCGCACGCATCGGGTATTTGCTGACTATGCAGAGCGGGGCAAGAACAGCATGGGCTGGTTCTATTGATTCAAGCTCCATCTGCTCGTCAACGACCAAAGGAAATGCTCTCCTAGTGTCCCACCCCCGCCAATGTCGATGACCGTAATTCGGTTCCACTGATGGCCAGCGAGCTATGGGGCAAGCTGATTGGCGACCGTGGCTATCTCTCGCAGCCGCTCTTTGAGAAACTCTATCAACAGGGGCTACAGTTGATCACTCCAATTCGCAAAAACATGCGGAATCGACTCAATCTTGCCCAAGTTAAGTTGCTTCTGCATAGACGCACTTTCATTGAAACGATTATCGGCCAACTCAAGAACATCTCCCAGGTCGTGCATTCCCATTATCTCACCCCTATAAACTTCCTTGTCAACCTCATTGCCAGGGCTATCGCGAACTTCGTGATAGTAGCGGATTGTCCGCTAATTCCAGCAGGAAACGAGCATTGACGGCCCCGATTTCACCTGGATGGCGTCTGAATCTTGCCCAATTCCTCCATCAGGTAGATGAAGTTGGCCGAAAACTTAAGGTTCGCGATTGCCCTGCCTCATTGCTGGTCTGTTTACCAACACCTGGCAGTCCAAAAGACCCTCTGTCCATCTCTCTGAAAAGGAGGCGACTCTCTTACCTGCTCTGATTTAGCTCCGAATGCACGTTAGTTGCTATGTTCTCAGGTACACCATGTGCCTGTGTCGCGTGTCGTTCCTAAGGACTAGTAGTGTAACATACAGGGTTTGCCGGATAAGATGAACTGTGGCACACTCTCCAGAAAGGCAGACACAAGGAGAGGAAAGATGCCAGCGAAACGATATCGGGTGCGATTGACAGCGGAAGAGCGCAAGGAACTGGATGGGCAGGTGAACACAGGCACAGGGTCGGCGCGACGCTTAAGACGGGCTCGCATCCTGCTGATGGCCGATGAGGCGCAAGCGGGCGGGGGCTGGTGCGACGCCGAGATTGCCAAGGCATTAGGAGCGCATGCGCGCACGGTCGAGCGCGTGCGGGAGCGGTGTGTCACAGTCGGCATCGAAGCCGCCCTCACCCACACGCGACCGAAACGGAAACGACCGCGCGTATTGGATGGCGCTGGCGAAGCCCGGTTGGTGCAGTTAGCGTGTAGCGCTGCGCCGGATGGACAGGAGCAGTGGACGCTGCAGATGCTGGCCGATAAGCTGGTCGAATTAGAGGTGGTCGAACGTATTTCGCGCGAAACAGTGCGGACGACGCTAAAAAAAACGAACTTAAGCCCTGGCTGAAAGATGAATGGTGTATTCCGGAGACCGCGAGCGCAGAGTTCGTCTGCGCCATGGAAGATACGCTTGAAGTCTATCATCGGCAGCAGGATCCCAAGCGCCCGTTGGTCTGTCTTGATGAAGGCAGTAAACAGTTGACCAAAGAGACCCGTCTGCCCCTGCCACCGCGACCGGGTGCGGTGGCCAAATATGACTACGAGTATGAACGCAACGGCGTTGGCAACCTCTTTCTCTGCTTTGCGCCGCTGCAAGCCTGGCGTCATGTCAAGGTGACAGCGCGCCGCACCATGGTCGATTTTGCCCACTGCATGCGTGACCTGGTCGACATCCACTTCCCGCAGGCAGACACGATCGTCTTGGTGATGGACAATTTGAACACACACAAACTCGCTTCGTTGTATGAAGCGTTCCCGGCGGCCGAAGCCCGCCGCATTGCCGCCAAACTGGAAATCCATTACACCCCCAAGCATGGCAGTTGGCTCAATATGGCTGAAATCGAACTCAGTGTCCTGCATCGACAGTGCTTGAACGCGCGCATCCCTGACAAACAGACCTTGATGCAGCAAGTCACAGCTTGGCAAAACCGACGCAATGACTCGACCGCTACCGTCAACTGGCGTTTCACCACAGCTGACGCTCGCATCAAACTCGAACGACTTTATCCGTCAATAAAAGATTGTTGAACTACTAGGAACGATCTCCGTACAGAGAACTGACCGACACCCGGCGCCCTTCATCGGCCGCCGAACGGTAGGCCGCATCCAGAAGCAAGACCGTGTGCCAGCGGACCTCCGCCGGCGACTGGTTGGGCGCGCCGCGGACGATGACGTCCACCAGGTTGTTCGCCGGCGCCGACGACAGTTAGCTCTACTCCTCCGTCATGGGCGGCAACTCCTCGACGTAACTATCAGCAGAGTAAATTGCACAGTTCCTGTGGATAATGTCGGCGTTGATCCACCCCCGGTCACAGTAGATCTGCACAACCATCTCCTGCTCTGGGCCGCCCGCATGCAGCGTGCCCGTACTGCCGACATTGGCCAGCGCGCCGTTGTCCATCTGCGCGATCATCGCGTTGACGACATCCACCCGCGTATCGAGATTGTTCATCAACGCCAACACACTGACCCGCCTCAGCCCCGTCATATGCAGCATCCGCCCCACCGAATGGGTCGCCTGCAGATGGCCCTGGCCGCCGCCCGAGCGCTCCGGATCGCTGTAGACATCGCCGGGGCCGGTAACCTGGTACTGGTACAGGTTATCGTGGACGCTGTCATCGCCCCGGTACAGCGAGATGACGCTGGAGGCGAACATGTTGTTGATATAACGTATCCCGCCCAGCCGTCCCGAGGCGATCACCTCCTTTACTCGCAGCACATGGGGGTTGTAGTTCCAGGGGTAGCCGATGATCAACTGGCATCCGTTCGCACGGCTGAGCTCGGTCAGATGCCGTGTGTGCGCCGCGAACAGCGTCATCGGCTTTTCCAGGACCACATGCAGCCAGTATTCAAGGCAGGCGCGCGCGGCCTCGTAATGGGCGGCGTACCAGGCCGCGATCACGACGCCGTCCAGCTGCTCCTGCGCCAGCATCTCGTGAATGTCGGTATAGGTTCGCTCCACGCCGAAATGCCGGGCCGCTTTGTCCAGTACATCCGCGCGGATATCGGCCAGGGCGACGAGGTTGGCGTTCGGGTTGGCCTGCAGCGCGGGAATGTGAGCGGTCGTGGACCACCATCCTGTTCCGATGACGGCGATTCGGGCTGTGTCGAGTATGGTTCGCCTTTGACCTTCCTTTTCAGACTTCGAGTTCCCCGATCTTGAGAGCGGACGAGGTCATGACCCAACTTCGCCCCATCCTGGCCCGTCGTCAACATATCTTACTACCTGACAGTGAAATTCGCTGTTCCTTGTTGATTCGCTTCTCACAACCGATTCTACGGCAATGTAATCGTGTCCAACAAGGGATGGTCAGTCGCGGGCATTCCTCCCTGCGCAACCGTTGACAACCGTTCCCAGCCATTCTCCTGATGCGTATACCATCCAATAAAGATCCGGTATTCGCCATCGGGAACCGCGGGCAGAAATCGCTCCTCTACGAACAGTTCGCCTGGGGGCCAGGTAGATGTCGGATAGCGGCCGTTGAACGGTTGTCCATCCTTCTGGGCAACAATCTGATCATCTGAATTGACGATGTGAACAAACAAGGTATAGTCCGAATCAGGGCTCTCTATCGCGCGCCAGAATAAGAGTATCTTGAGGCCTTCGCTGGTCGGGGCCAGCGTATAGCCTTCAAGTCTGAAAAAGTTTCCAAAGTTTATGTCTGTAAGAATCTGTGGCCCGGCAATCTCGAATGTCTTGACAATGGCCGCCTTTTGACCGGTGACCAGGGGAATCCGTTGGCGAGAAAGCTGGTCAATCAGGCCAACTTGCAACTGGTAATGGCCAGCAGAGAGGTTGGGGCGGACTGCTAAAGAATAGCTCAGAGGCATTACCTGATCAGGGCGCCAAGCGCGCACACGAAAGGCTCCGTTCAAAGGCCAGTCCTCCTTGGAAATGACTGTCACGTCCTGCGTGCGATCGTAGAGTTCGATGACAAGCTCGACATCTCTTCCAATCTTTTTTGCCGGCTGCCAAAAAAGGGTTACATCGAGGTTCGAGTCAAGTTCAAGCTCGTTACTCTGAAAGCCGACTAGTTCCAAATGGTTGGCAAAAGACAGCCCCTCCAGAGGCATGTATGCTGGAGTCCCGCCCCGCCAACTCGTCTCCAGGGCTTTGCCTACCGGGATACCATCTTTCGTCAGGATTATCGTTTCCTTCTCGTTCAGCGGCTCGACGCTTGCAGGGATGGACGGAAGGAAAAAGACCGTTCCCTCCTTGAGCAAGACCCATTCCTCAGGGAGTCCTTTATCTGTTGACCATTCGGAGTCCGGGAGAATGGCCAAGACACGCTCCCCCTGACGCAAAGTTTCTTCCATCCCGCCCTGCCGATGTGGGAACTGCTCAGTCAGCAGGAAAGAGAGACGCGAATCGCTGTACAGGCTGGTGGGCAGGAGAATGGATCTGTCAAGTTCATCGCCGATGAACTCTGCAATCGGGCCAGACTTCGAATCCTCTCCGCGATAAGCCATGGGATGCGGCGTGACTCGCTGGGCAAAGTCCCACTGGCGAAACAAGCCGAAAATCAGCACCAGCGCCAGGACAAGATAACCCAGCCAGCGGGGAAATCGCGGGCTCCTATCTATCCAGGCCCAAGCAGCCGCAGTTCCTAAACCAGCCATCATAAAAATGAAAGGAATTCCTGGAAGCAGCCGGGAGAAATCGATAGCTGTATGATCATATTTTTCGTACGTCAGCAGTTCGGGCAGTAGCATCAACGCCATCATCAGGAATCCAAAGACATGTCCGTCTCGCCTCCCGCGGATGACGACCACAATCCCTATTACCAGACCAACGACGAAAACGGCTGTAAGAATCGTTCTGGGCCCGTACTGATGATCTACTTGCCAGAAAAAGGACAACGCAATGAGTTGGTTTTTCAGTTTTGCAACGACAATGGCTACAGGATCCGGCAACTCGAAAACAAATTGTCCCCCCGCAGGACCGACGGGATTCGAGACGCGAGCGACAAATGTATAGGGATAGACGACAAACATAATCCACTGAGGCAGAGCAACAAGGGCGGAAGCGGCTGCGGCCCATAGCAGGTCGCGCCAGTGCGTTAATAGACGGCGGTTCGCCAGAACGGCGCCTACGGTAGCTACCGCCAACGCGACAGGAAAGAAACGGGCAACAATATAGACATATTGGCTCAGTCCAACCAGCAGACCGGCCAGAACAAAGTCCCGCCTATCTCCGCGCCGAAAACCTCGCCACAGGAAACCAATGGCTATCAATTCCGCTATAGGTAGCAGAATGGGTTCAATGCCGCGGTAAGAGTGTGAAGCAAAGAATGTCGAAAGAGCCAGTCCCAAGGCTGCAATCAGCCCTGCTCTGCGGGCGAAAACTGTGCCAAGGCGGTCAAAGGACCAGCGAGAGGCCCAGTAGGTCGCCGGCGCGGCCAGGGCGCCGCCCACAACAGTGATGCCCTGCAGACTGGCAACGCTGTATCCAAATACAGAGAATATGAGGGCCTGCATGTAAACGAGCAGGGGTTGGGTCCCAAACTGATGATAGATATAAAACGGAAAGATATTTTCTTGTAAGAAATCACGTGTGTACAGTGCCAACAAGGTCGAATCGTGATCCAGGGTCTGGGGCAACCTGAACCAATGAAAATAGTAACAGGAGAGACTGATCGAGAATAGGGTGATGGAAAGCCAGGCATCAGCGCGGCCGGTTAAAGAGGACGGCTTACCAAACAGTTGGAGATATGCGGACAGATTTCGCTTTACTGCAGCGCCTGGGTCGTTCATGGAAATGTCTTAGTTCTTCCCACTACAGTGCGTACTCAATGCGATTCCTAATTGACCTGAATTCGGAGGAAGTGAGCACCTTACCAAGCTGGTAGAATAGTAGCTCTGCAACCAAAATTCTTCATAGGACTTTCGCGGAGCTGGCTGGAAAGCCGGGATAGTAGGTCTGCGAAGTTAGTTTCGCAGATAATCGCTGAAGAGGTCAGTATGCATGCGATAGATGGTTTTGTTGGGCAAGGTAGCGTGGACCTTCAGCGAGAGCCAAGCATGGTAACAACAAGCGAGAAGATTGCGCTGCGAACGCGCTTAGCGGCATTGGCATTTGGCGGAGCCTGTCAGTTGCTTCAATGCGCGGTGAAATTCTTCACTCTGCCAACGGAACGCGTTTGCAATCTGCGCGACTTGCGTGAGCGCGGTCTCATCTGGCTCATTGGTGATGCCCCAGTCAATGTCGAAGTTTCGGGCAACTACCTTGAACAATCTCACTTTGAAGGGCACTTTCTTGAGCTTGACAGTGATGCCATGCTTGAGCCGTTCGTAGGTCCAATCGATCGCATCAAGATGGATGTAGCCCTCTGCTGCGCTCAGACTGACCAGGCGATTGGATTTGCGAGTGGTGAGAAGGTCAATCCCAGACGGTGAACCAGCTTCAAGTTCTGCCAAGAGCCATACCAACTGTCTAACAGCACTGTCTTGGCCTGAATCTGTTTGTCGCCAACCGCGCGCAGCAGCATCGCTTGAAAATGGTCGTTCTTAGACTTCCCATCTACTTCTTTGGCGTAGATGCGGCAATCAATCGGATAACAGTCGCCATCTTCACCACTGCTGTGAACCAGATTCACAACACCGATGCCGCGCACCAGTCCACCTTCAGGGCCACTGAATTGCAGTTTTACCATCTCGATTGACCGTGAATAGCGTTTGTCTTGCACACTGTCGTCAGTGATCAGGTACGCATCCAGACCATCGTCGATCTGTTCTGCCACCAGTTCCCAGAGACGTATGGCCGTCAGTCGCTCTCGTTTCAGAAAATCACTGACGACATCGTGGCTCATCCCTCCCAGATGCTCAGCCAGATTGGCACAGGTGTAGTTGAGCAGCGTGCTGACAAGGTATTCGACATACTTCTGTTTTGTAATCAGGTCTCCAGCTTACCGGATCCTGACGTCCTAGCGAAAGTCCCTAATTGTCTGAGATGTACAGTGTTTTCGCATATGGGAGGACTGGAGTTTCCGCGCCGCAGGGACGTCGGAAGTTTCGCGGTTGGTACGTCGCTCGCGGTTGGTTTACTCAATATACCCCAATTTAATTCCTTTGAAAACACGATCCTGACGCAGGCTGAGACGAATTCAACCACATGATTTCAGCCATGCGAATGGAGATGGTTTTGCCTCACTCGAGTTCACCCACCTTCAGTCTAGCCAAGGTCTTCTCTGCCTCCCAGATGCCCTGTTCGACAGTCGGTTTCTGTGTTGCATATTCATAGACGACCAGTCTCATATCGTATTCGCCCGGCTCTAGATCGGTCGGAATCCCGAGATAAATTAGTGTGTCCACTTCTTTGTCTGGCAGCCAGAGGCTGGTAGGTTCGGCTTGCTCGTTCCAAAGAACATCATCTTTCTGGTAGACCGCGGCACCCGCGGCATCGTGCAGGCGCAGCGAAATCGAATAATCGACATCCAATCCGGGGGCAGTTTGCCATTTCAGCGCAACCCACATTGCGGGTTCCTCGACCGGTTTGAGCGGCTGCTGCGGTGAAAGTTGCTTTTCCCCCTGTCCCCAGGCAATCCCGTAGAGAGATATTCCGCCATCATAGTGGACTGTAAGTGGCTCAAGTTTTCGGTAGAGTGTCCAAGGAGGATCCAGAACAATATCGATGAAAGTGTGGATTTTGAGACTGCTGTACTCGTCGGTGCCCAGGTATCTTCCGTTCTTCCTCAGAAGCACAACAAAGTGTTCCTCTGCAGTGGCATCCCCGCCAACAAGATCGTTGTCCCAGTCAACAAACTTTACAGAATCGACGTTGTCCATAGCCGCGAGGGTGAATTCGATCTTCTGCGTCAGATTGATAGGACTCAGGTAGACCGCATTCTCTTTCGTAGTGTCTAGATGTAGGTATTCGAAACTGTAATGCCACGCGTAGCTTGGGATCAGATAGGCCATGTTAGCGGCGGGGGGATGCGTGCTTACTACTTGGGCCAACTCTTGCCACTGCTGCATCTCGTTCGCCCTAAGATTCTTTGTGGCGGCCGCCCATGAATGGAAATAGTCGCGATAGGTGTGCGCGCCTTGAATGAGAATCAAGCCGCCGACCAGAGCTCCCACTACGGTGGCGGCCTTGGTACCGTCGCGTATCCAGTGGGGCGCCCATTTGGCCCGTTCCCATAAGAATCGGCCCCGCAAGACTCGAATCGTCTCCCACACGCCGACACCCGTCAGCAGAAACATGGCTGGCGTGGCGCCAAACATTCGCAGAAAATGGGGAACATTCTCATCTCTGGACAGCATGGCCGGTAGCAACAACAGCGCCAGCCAGAGAAGCAGCAGACGGACAGCGGGCTGTTTCCATCGCCACACGGCCGTCCCCACGCCAATCCAGAAGAAGAATGCTTCCCATATATTCAGCAAAGGCTGTCCAGAGTAATTGTGCCTCCAACTCGGGTCGCCGTAAATGCCAAAGGTCAACAGATGCTCCCACACGTTTATGAACAAAGCCCACAGAGGGCCTGCCGGACCGCCATCGGATTGGAAAACCGATACTTGGTCGCTGCGCAAGAAAAATTGGTCTGGATTCAGGGCAAAATAGATGAGAATCGGCGCAGCCACTACACCGGCCACCCCTACAAAGACGCCTGCCAACGGCATCTCTGCCCGTAGGCGAGAAGTTAATGAAGAGAAACGATGAGAGAGAAGTGCCCACCCTCTCATTTCTCCGCCATATTCGCTCCTGCCCCAAGGCACCAGAAAGCTGAGACCGAGGAACAGAAAAAGGAAAGGCACGAATCGAGCTGCAATATAAGTGTACGCCAGCAGCCCGGCGCACGCGCCTGCCAGCGCAACCCCCTGCCAACTCCGGCAGCGCCAGCCTTCCCAAAGCAGGCCCAGGCACAGACAGAGCAATAGAGGGAGGAAGTTAACCCTGAACGCCGTGCGCCCGATGACCGTCTGGGCGAGAGAAACAGCTATCAGACCGGCTCCTACGCCGCCGACCAACAGGCCCCGCCACGGGGTTGCCCGCCCACTATCCCATTCTCGCCCAAAGAGCAGCCGTCCCAACCAGAAGACGGCAAAGACAGTACCCGCGCTGGCCAAGGCCGTCGGCAGCCTTACTGCCAGTATTGTACGCCCCAGCACGGAGGTCGTCAGGGCTATCGCGTAGACTATCAGCCCTTCACGTCCATGACTCTCGGGAAAGAAAGCGGCGTGCTCTCCGCGCAACACGCTGAGAGCATCGACGCCATGCGCCCCTTCGTCATAACTGAGCCCAGGCGGTAGTTCGGATAAACGCTGAAATCGCAGCATGACTACTGCCAGCGCCAGTACGAGTAAGATTCCCCAAGCTACCCACGTTAGACGGAGACGCTCAGCTCTTCCTGGCCCGGCAACGTCTGTTGGACCTTGCGCCGAAGTTATCGTTTCAGACATTCTCTTCGACTTTCCTTCTCCCCACACCGCAATGGCGCCCTGTCAACTTAGTTTGCATAAGGACACCCTCCTCTCACTCAATTTCCTCAAGCCGCAGACGCGCCAATACATACTCAGGTTCCCAGACACCCAACTCAACTGTCGGTTGCTGCGTCTCGAAGTCGTAGACGACCAACCGCAGTTCAAATTCCCCGGGCTGCAGTTCGGCAGGAATTTCAAGTAGATGCAAGGTATCAACCAGCTCTTGTGCCTCCCAGCCGCTGGTCGGCGCATTATCGGTCGATCTCCATAAAACGTCATCCCCTTGGTAGACCATCCCGCCCTCTGCATTATGCAGGCGCAGAGATATCGAATAATCAATGTCCAGTCCGGGCGCAGTTTCCCATCGCAGAGCCACCCACAGGGAGCGGCTCTGTCCCGGATCGAACTGTGGCTGCGTAGATGACAGTTGCTCTTTGTCTTGGGTCAACGCGAACCCGTGGAGCGTAATGCCGCGATCGTAATAAACTGCCAGCGGTTCCAATTCTTCATAGATTGTCCATGGACGACCCAGGTCAAAGTCGGTGTAGGTGTGAACCTGAAATGCGTCGTACTCGTCGCTACCCAGGTATCGTCCATACTTGTCAAGAAGAACAATAAGGCGTTCGGTTTCGTAGTGAAACGCATGATGACTAATGTCATCGTACCAGTCCACAATCTTTACCGCCGAGACGTTCTCCACAGCAGCCAGCGTGGATGTGATTTTCTCTGTCAGGTTTGGCGCTCCAAGATAGACTACGTGGGCTGGCGGCGCGTTCTGATCCAGGTATTCAAAACTGTAGTGCCACGCGTGGCTTGGGATCAGATAGGCCGCGTCCACGGCGGCCGATCGCGCGTTTATCACCTGGGTCAATTCTTGCCACTGCGTCCAGTACAGCTGCTCGATTTCCGTCGCGGCGCCCGCCCACTTCTGGAAGTAGGTGCGGTAAGTGAGCACGCCCTGAACCAGAATCAGACCACCGACCAGCATCCCCACGGCAATGGCGGCCCTCGTCTCATCTTCGACTCTGAATTGTGTAGTCTTTGCAATTGATTTGACTGGTGATTTCAGTTTCTCAAGGCGGATCATTGTCCCCATCGCGTAAAATAGAGAAAGCAGAGGGCGAAATCTGATCGTCCCCCAAACGCCGACACCTGCCAGCAGATATACGGCCGGGACAGCACCGATCATGCGCAGAGTGTGGGGGACGGCAACATCTCTGGTAAGAACTGACGGCAGAAATAATAGTCCCAGCCAGAGAAGCAGAAGACGATGCGCGGGTTGTTGCAGACGCCACACGGCTATGCCCACGCCCAGCCAGAAGAACAAAGCTTCCCATTGGCCCATCAGTGGCTGAACAGAATAATCGTATAGCGCGGCCTGGTCGTCATAAAAGCCAAAGACTAACAGATGCTCCCACACGTTTCTCAAAAACAGACTTCCCTGCAGGTCGCCCTGACTGTCACGAAACAGCCAGACATCATTGCTACGAGAAAGAAAATGTTCTGGATTCAGGATAAAATAGATGAGGATCGGCGCAGCCACCAGCGCTGCCACGCCTACAAAGATGCTTGCCCACGGCAACTCAGCCCGTAGGCGAGAAGTGAGGACAGAAAAGCGATGTGAGAGAATACTATTCTCAGTTTTTCCGCCTTCAGATTCGCTCCTTCCCCAAGGGATCAGAAAACTCAAACCAAATAACAGAAACAGGAAAGGCGTGAATCGAGCGGCAATGTAGGAATACGCCAGCAGCCCTGCGCACACGCCTGCCAGCGCAACCCGCCGCCGGCTCCGACACCGCCAGCCTTCCCAGAGCAGGCCCAGACACAGACAAAGTAGAAGGAGCATGAAGTTGGCCCTCAACGCCGTGCGCCCGATGACCGTCTGGGCGAGAGAAACAGCCATCAGTCCGGCCCCAACGCTGCCGACCAGCAAGCCTCGCCACGGTGTTGCCCGCCCAGTTTCCCCATCTCGTCCAAAGAGCAGCTGTCCCAACCAGAAGATGGCAAAAACCGTACCGGCGCTGGCCAGGGCCGTTGGCAGCCGAACTGCCAGTATCGTTCGCCCCAGCAAGGAGGTTGTCATGGCTATCGCATAGACTATCAGCCCCTCGCGTCCCTTATTGTCGGGAAAGAAAACAGCGTGCTCTCCGTGCAATACGCGGAGGGCGTCCACGCCATGCGCCCCTTCATCGTAATTGAGCCCAGGCGGTAGTTCGGATAAACGCTGAAGTCGCAGCATCACCACTGCCAGCGCCAGTACAAGTAGGACTCCCGCAACTACCAACCTGAATAGGAGACGCTCAGTTCTTCCTGGCCCGGCAACGTCTGCTGGACCTTGCGCCGACGTTATCTTTTCAGACATTCTCTTCGACTTTCCTTCTCTCCACACCGCTATGGCGCCCTGTCACCTTAGTTTGCATAAGGACAGCCTCCTATCACTCAATTTCCTCAAGGAGCAGACGCGCCAACACAAACTCAGGTTCCCAAACACCCAACTCAACTGTCGGTTGTTGGGTCTCGAAGTCGTAAACGACTAGCCGCAGTTCATATTCCCCGGGCTGCAGTTCAACAGGAATCTCAAGTAAATGCAAGGTGTCGACCAGTTCTTGCGCTTCCCAGCCGCTGGTCGGCGCATGATCTGACGATCTCCATAGAACGTCATCCCCCTGGTAGACCTTCCCACCCTCAGCATTGTGCAGGCGCAGGGATATCGAATAATCAATGTCCAGTCCAGGCGCAGTATCCCATCGCAGAGCCAACCACAGGAAGCGATTCTGTCCCAGATCGAACTGTGGCTGCGAAGATGACAGTTGCTCTTTGGCTTGGGTCAACGCGAACCCGTGGAGCGATATGCCGCGATCGTAATGGACTTCCAGCGATTCCATTTGTTCAAAGACCGTCCACGGGCGATCCAGGTCAACATCAGCGAAGGTGTGGATCTGAAAGGCGGCATGCTTGTCGGTGCCCAGGTATCGTCCATATTTGCCTAGAAGAACAATGAAGCGTTCGGTTTCGTAGTGGGACCAGTGAAAATAGCTGTCATCGTTCCAGTCCACTATCTTCACAGCCGAAACGTTTTCCATAGCCGACAGTTCAGACGCTAGCTTTTCTGTCAGGTTGGGCGCATCCAAGTAGATTACGTGAGGCGGCGCCGCGCTCTGATCCAGGTATTCGAAACTGTAATGCCATCTGTAACTGGGAATAAGATATGCGATGTCCGGAGGCGACAGTTGTGCGTCCACCACCTGGGTCAACTCTTGCCACTGCGTCCAGTACAGCTGCTCGATTTTTGTCGCGGCGCCCGCCCACTTCTGGAAGTAGGTTCGGTAAGTAAGTACGCCCTGAACCAGAATCAAGCCTCCAACTAAGAGCCCCATGGCAATGGCCACCCTCGACTGATCTGCGACCCTGATTTGTGAAGTCTCAGCGCTTGATTTTACAGGAGACTCCAATGGGTCCTGGCGAAACATATTCGTTACAAGACGACCGAAGAGTATCAATGGACGAAACCGGACCGCCTCCCAAACGCCGACACCGATTAGCAGATAGATAGCCGGCGTCGCGCCGATCATGCGCAGCGTGTTAGGGACGTTGTGATCTTTAGACAACATTGCGGGAAGGAGCATCAGCCCCAGCCATAGAAGCAGCAAGCGGTTTTGCGGCCACCGCCAGCGCCACAGTGACATAGCTGCGCCCAGCCAGAAGAAGAAAGCTTCAAATGGATTCAACAACGATTGGCCGGGGACGTTGTAACGCAGGTTCGGATCGCCGCGATAGCCAAGGACCAGAATATGCGCCCACACATTTTCCAGAAGGGCCCCCAGAGGGTCTCCTTGGCTGCTACTAGTTTGGAAGACCGAAAGTTGACTGCTGCGAAAAATGAAATCTTCAGGGTGCAAAGTAAAATAGACGAGAATCGGCGCAGCCATCAGCGCGGTCACGCCTAAGAAGATACCTGCCCACGACAGTTCAGACTTTATGAGAGAGTAGAGTCGAGACGAGTAAGGAAGGATGGCATTCTTCGCTCTCCCCTTTCCTCCGTGTTCGCCTCTACCCCAGGGCACCAAAAAGCTCAGACCAAATAATAGGAACAGCAACGGGGCAAAGCGCGCCGCGATGTAGGTATACGGTAGCAGCCCGGCACACACACCCGCCAGCGCGATTCGCCAGCCGGACCGTTGCCTCCACCCAACCCAGAGCAGGGAAAAACAGAGAGAAATAAGCAGAGGCAGGAAATTGGCCCTGAACGCGGTACGGCCGATGACCGTCTGGCCGAGAGAGACTGCTAATATACCTGCCCCAATGCCGCCGACCAACAGACCCCGCCACGGTGTGGCTTTGCCGCTTTCTTCATCTTTCCCAAAGAGTAACCGCCCCAACCAGAAGACCAGGAAGACCGTGCCCGCGCTGGCCAAGGCGGTGGGCAGGCGAATTGCCAGCACTGAGGGCCCCAAAAGGGCCGTGGAGAGGGCCACAGCGTATACAATCAGCCCTTCGCGTCCATTGTTTTCGACGAAGTAGGCGGCGTGCTCACCCTGCAAGACACTGAGAGCATCCACGCCATGTGCCCCTTCATCATAATAGAGCCTGGGTGGAAGTTCGCTTAAGCGCTGTAGACGAAGCAACGCGACGGCTAATGCCAATACGAGGAGAATCCCCCCTGCTGCCAACAGAAGGTGGATGCGTTCGGCTCTTCCTGACCTGACGCCCTTTGCAGAGCCTTGTACAGAGGAAGAATCTTCAGACATAGTCTAATCTCTTTACTTCTGTCACACTTTGTTTCCGTCCCTCAGTTCTGACCGACGACCAATCCAGAATCGAAGACAGCGGAGGCTTACTTACAGAGGGTACCGTCCGACTCATTGCCGGCCTTCCGCCCAACGCAGACGCGCCAAGGTTACCTCCGGCTCCCAATTGCTCAACTCGACAGTCGGTTTCAGGGTCTCGGTGTCGTACACGACCAGCCTCACTTCGTATTCGCCAGGCGGTAGATCGGCTGGCAATTGCAGTAGAAACACGGTATCGAACTGGGTGGAAGGGCCTCCACTTCCTGTTAAAGTATGATTCGGTTTCCATAGGACAGTATCCGTTTGGGAGACGCCTGCTCCCCCTTCATCATGCAGCCTGAGAGAGAACGAATAGTTAATCCCCAGGTCGGGGCCGGTGATCCATTGTAGCGCTACCCACATTTCTGGGTCCTGTCCCAAGTTGAGTATTTCTCTTGCAGTGAACTGCTTTTGTCCTTGACCGTAAGCGGCTCCTAGAAGAGTGATGCCGCCATCGTATTGAACATCCAGTTGCTCAAGCTGCTCATAGAACGTCCAGGGACTCTCCAGATCAATGTCTGTATAGTTATGGACGCGAAAACTGTCGAAGTCGTCGCTGCCCGTGAAGCGTCCGTATTTTCCGAGGAGAACCGCGATACGTGCGTCTTCGTCACCTGTCCAGACAGGTTTGAAATCCCACTCGACAATCCTTACGTGGGTTGGGTTTTCCAAGGCCCTAATCGTTGTCTCGATCTTTCGTGCCAAGTCGGGCATTGCGGTATAAAAGAGCAGAACCGGTGTCGTGTTCTGGTACAGATAGTCAAAAATGTAGTTCTGGTAGCTCTCTTCCATGTCCATTCGACGCTGGCCATCAGGAATCAGGTAGATAGTGTTGGTCGCGGGCGGTTGTGCATTCAAGGTCTGGATCAGTTCTGTCCATTCCACTTCAAATGAATTGTAGATTTCGGGCGCGGCCGCCCATTCCTGAAAATAGATGCGATAGGTACTTATGCCCTTGAGTAGTATCAAGACCGGGACCAGAACGGCCACAGTGATTGCAGTCCAGTTGGCGGCTTTGAGGGGAAACTGCCTTTGCAATAGTTGGAAAACCTCCCAGGCGCCGATAGCAGCCAGTAGATAAATGGCCGGCACTGCACCTATCATCCGAAGAGTGTGAGGCACGGAATCTCTTGCAAGCATTGCCGGCATGAGGAGAACACCCAACCAAACCAGGAGGAGACGAAAAACAGGCTGACGCCAGCGCCGGATGGCGATACCGACGCCCAGCCAAAAAAAGAAAGCCTCCCCCACATTCAGCATCGGTTTACCGGGGAAGTTGTAGCGCCAATAGCGGTCGCCGAGAATACCAAAGGATAGAAGATGCTCCCACACATTGAGTAGCAGGACTCTGAAAGGTTCACCTTGACTGCGGCTAGGATGGAACACAGAGACCTGACTGCTGCGGGCAAGAAAGTGCTCAGGATGCAGTGCAAAATAGATGAGGATAGGAGCAGCTACCAACGCGGCCACGCCTAAGAACACGCCAACGCGCCAGATATGCCGATTTAGCCGACCGGCCACTAAGCGCCCTCTAGTTCTTGAAGTAAAGAGAGGTAGGAAACTCAGACCAAAAAGAAGGAAGAGAATGGGGACGAAACGGGCGGCGATATACGTATAAGGTAGAACGCCCGCGCACACGCCCGCCGCAACTGTCGGCCACATGCTTCGCCTTCTCCATCCCCACCACAGCAGAGCAAAACAGATCGAAAGCACAAGCGGCAGGAAGTTTGCTCTCAGCGCAGTTCGTCCAATGATCGTTTGGCCTAGAGAAACGGCAAGTAGACCGGCCCCCACTCCGCCGACAAATATGCCGCGCCACGGAGTTGCTTTTCCTCCTGGCTCAGCTTCCCGAAAGAGCACGAACCCTAACCAGAATGTCGCAAAGAGTGTAGCTGTGCTGGCAAGGGCAGTTGGCAGTCGAAGAGCCAGTACTGATCGCCCTAAGAATGCTGTGGCCAATGCGACTGCATAGCCCATAAGACCTTCGAGGCCATCGTTCTTTTCTGGAAAGAAAACTGTGTGCTCTCCTCTCAGAACCTGTAGGGCGCTTGCGCCATGTATTCCTTCGTCCAGGAGGAGCCCTGGGGGCAACTCGCTCAGTCGTTGAAGTCGCAGCAATAGGGCCGCAATCGCTAGCGAAAGCAGAATTGCCCCTGCCACCAGCGCGAGGCGAAGGCGTTCGTCTTTTTCTATTTCGGAAACTCCGGCAGACATCTGCCCGGAGAAGGGCGTTTCAGACATTCGCGTTGTTCGGGTCCTTTCTCCCTCTATGGCCAACACAGTGGATTGTCCAGAATTCGCCTCGCAGAGGCGGGACTTCCCATCCTTTGCCTTCCGAAAACTGCAAGATGGCCAGAACAGTCTCCACCTCCCAAACTGCAGGTCAGACAGTTGGTTTCAGCGTTGCAAGGTCGTAGACGATCAGACGAAATTCGTATTCGCCGGAATCCATGTCAGCCGGAAGCTCGATGTGATATAGCGTTCCGAACGGCTTTTTCGGGGTTCAATCTTCTGTCCGGGAATGATTCGTGTTAGGGATGACAATATCCTTTTGGTAGACTCCGCCCCTATCAGCATTGTCGAGACGAAGAGAAATCGCATACTCAATATCCAGTTCAAGAGCACTTTGCCATTGCAAGGCCATCCACAAGGCGCGATGGTTCCCCAGAACAGTGGGCTGCTGGGTTGAAAGCTGCGTTTTTCATTGGCCCAGAGCGAACCCTCGCAAAGAGATTCCACCATCATGGTGGACTGTTGGCGGCCCTAGTTGCTCATAGAGTTTTCAGGACCTTGGCGGCTTTAGCAACTTCCGCGTCGGCTGCGGCAAAGAATTTTGGCGCGCTCTGCAAAGAGGCACTCTTTAAACAGATTAGATCACTTTGAAATTCGTCAGCGGGACGGCATTTTGTTAGACGGGGCACTACCAATTCAGAGGACTTGAGGCGCCAAATGTCCGTCTTTCCCAACTGTGCATAAAGGATGCTTGCGCGAGTCGCCAGACAGTGGAAGCGAGCTTGCCAAAGACGAGTCAACCACTACGGCAAACTCTTGTCGTGATGGCTCAGCTGTTCGGCTCCGTTTGCAGTGACAAGAAAGGCGTCTTCCAAGCGAATGCTGGTTACGCTCGGGATATAGATGCCCGGCTCCAGCATGATCACATTGCCTTCCTGAAATAGCTCCTGGTTGTAGGGGACGATGCGGGGCGCTTCATGGCCGGTCAGCCCGATTCCGTGACCGGTGTGATGGGGGTAGACTTCGTAGCCGCCGCCAGCCATGAAGCTGCGTACTTTTTGGTCTACTTCCTGCGCGACTACGCCTGGACGAATGAGGGAGACTGCATAAGCGAGGGCTTCCTCCACGAACTTGTGCATTTGAAATTGCTGGGCCGTGGGTTGCTCAGCATAGTAGGTAGCGCAACTGTCGGTCCAGTAGCCGTCGACCACGACGCTCAGGTCGAGAATGAGGGCATCGTTGGCAATGATTTCGTAGTCCAGGGGCGCGGCGCTCATGTTGGCCGGTCGATGGCCGACGATACAGTCATTGCCCATCTGCATCCATTTGCCCGCCTCCCGCTCCACTGCAGTCTGCACCTCGGTCCAGACGTCGATCTCGCGCTGGCCAAGACGCACAGCCTTGCGGCCGGCAACGTGGCCGATTGTAACCAGACGAAAGCCCTCGCGAATGCGGGCCAGTTCCTCTTCGGTTTTGACCGCGCGCAGAGGCAACAGCCTGCCCTCAAGCGAAACGGGTTGGCAGCCCGGCAGCGCGTCGCGGAGTGTTTGCCAGCAAGCCAGGGGCAGGCTCTTTTCCTCTACGCCAATCGGACCGGACAACCCGCTGCTTGCAGCAACCAGATCGCGCAGTGCATCCGCCAGCCGACCCGGGGCGTCAATAGGCTGCTGAATCGTATATCCGACAAAGGGAATGTGCGCGCAGTCGGGTTCAGCGGCGAAGGCGGAGGCATCGGCAAACCCCTCGTCGGCCAGAAGGGTGAAACTTCCGCGCTCGAAGAGGATCAGAGCGGGCGCGGGCAGATCCAGCCCGGTCAGCCAGCGCACACTGTCATGATCCGAAAAGAGAGCCAGCTCGACCCCGGCTTCTTCAAGTAGTTGCGCGGCGCGCTGTCGCTGTAGTCTGTGCATTTCTTTTGATGCCCCTTACTTTGTGCTCGGCCTGCAAGACACGGATCAAATTATTATGCTCACCACATCATCTGACGCCCTGTATATTCCCGCCCAATGCGGGCCGCCTCTTCCGTTGCTGAACCAACCATGACGCCTTCATCAATGCGTTCCACCACATCATGGGGACGCACTCCGTTGAGGAAGAAGACTTTCGCTGCATCGCAAGCCGCTTTCACACGGGCACGGGCCGCGCTCATTTCGGGTGGAAAGGGCGGGTCATGGGCGTCTGGATGGCCCAGGCTCATGCCCATGTCTCCCGGTCCCCACTCTGCGAAGGCGATGCCGGGCACAGCAGCGCTGGCTTCCGCGTTCGCGAGCGCGCGGCGGTTCTCGATCTTGAGGCCGAGCATAATTTCGCCATCGGGATTCAGAGGCCAGACGTCAGCCTTCTGGACATATTCCTGGGGCGTAACGCCCCAGATGGCCGCGGCCATTGACTGTCCCCCCGCGCCCCTTCGGCCTTGGGACAGTGCGTTTGGACCGTCCGAAACGCCGATGGAGTGGACAGGATAGCGGGAGGCTTCGACGAACACCTGGACCGCGCCGGCCGTTTCCGCATGGCAGAGAAGTATTCCATGGACGCCGCGCGCCAGGACCTGTTTGATCATCCAGGCGTTTGCCCGCATCACATTTTCATCGGTGCCATCGGTAGGCAGTGTGCAAATGACTGCCGGCGTGCGGTGTCCACTCCTTGTCGCGCCCGCATCGACAAGCCCGCGCATGAATTCGCCCAGCCCGACGGGATTGAAGGCGCCGTGCTCGAACTCCACCATCAGGTAATCAGCCCAAGTGTCTCTGTGCGCCGTCCCGTTCTCATAGGTCAGACCACCGTGGACGCCACTGTAGTAGACCGGTTGTCCGGCTTCCAGCAACTCGATCGCTCTGTTTATGCGCGGCATTCGACTCCCTCGCTTTGGTATGGATTTCTGTGTCACCGACGGCTTGAATCTATAGCGCCCGCAGCGGCTCTTCGATCATGCCGACCAGGGCATCCAGGAACTGCGCGGCGCGGACGCCGTCGACAGCGCGGTGGTCACAGGACAGGGTCAGGGTCATCATGGGACGTACGGCCGGCTGCCCGTCCACGGCGACGACACGATCTGCGATGCGGCCCACCGCCAGGATCGCGGCCTGGGGCGGATTGACAATGGCATTGAAGGCATCTACACCATACATGCCCAGGTTGCTTATTGTAAAGGTCCCGCCTGCGAAATCGTCCGGAAGGAGTCCGGCGCCGTTGGCACGAGCGACCAGGTCGGCCCTACGGGCGGCGATCTCATCGACGCGCAGGCGGTCGGCCCTATGTACTACCGGCACAAGCAAACCGTCTTCGACAGCAATGGCCAAGCCGACGTTGATGTCCGGATTGGTGACGATTTTGCCGTCGTCCCAGAAGGAGTTCAGGCGGGGGAAGCGGGCCAGAGAGAGCGCTGCCAGCTTCGTGAGCGTGTCGGTGTAGGTGATCTTGGCCCCGTCTGTGGCGCCGTCGGCAAGAAGAGTACGCCAGCCTATGAGCTGGGCTGTGTTCACTTCCCGCACCAGGTAGAAGTGCGGCACGCTGGTCCAACTCTGCGTCAAGCGTTGGGCCATAATCTGCCACATGCGCGAAACGGGCTGCGTTTCCGGTTCCATCGCTGCCGGCGCACGGTCGGTCGTTGCGACAACTTCGGGGACAGGTTGCGGCAGACTTTCGATTTGAGGCTGCGCAGTCTGCGGGACGTCGGCGGCGAGCACAGCGCCTTCCGGCCCATTTCCGACCAGCGTGGCCAGATCAATGCCCCGTTCGCGCGCCAGCCGCCGCGCCTTGGGCGAGGCAAGAACGCGCGCGCCGGAATCGGCTGCACGGATATGGGCCTCCACGTCTTCCTTGGAGATACGACCACCTGCAGCCGAAACTTCTGCCAGATTTATACCGTGTTCGGCGGCGATGCGTGCTGCGACCGGGCTGGAAGGAAGAGGGGGGTCTACGGGTCTGTCGCCGGCCGAGGCCTCGACAGGGTCGCTCGCTTGCTGCGGCGCGGGCAGTTCTTCCCCTTCGGCGGCGATCTGTGCGATCACCTGTCCGACAGGAATTTCATCGCCTTCCTTGGCGGTTACTGCGGTCAACAGGCCGGAGGCGGGCGCGTCCACCTGCACGTCCACCTTGTCGGTGGCCACCTCCATCAATGGCTCGCCGGCCGTGACCATCTCGCCTTCCTTTTTGAACCATCGCAGCAAGACGCCCTCGTCCTGGGCCATTCCCAGCGCCGGCATTATCACTTCTTTGGCCATGCGTTCCCCCTTTTGGCGACCTCAGATAACGAGACCGGGATGTTAGCTGTCTCCGGCGCACATAGCCTTGGCCGTCTCGACAACGTAGTCGGCAGTTGGGATCGTCAGGTCCTCCATCGCAGGCGAGAACGGAACCGGCACGTTCATGGCGCCGATGCGCTTTACCGGAGAGTCGAGATAGTAGAATGCGCCGTCGGCGATGACAGAGGCTATCTCACCGGTAACGCCATATTGCCGGCAGCCCTCGTCAACCACCAGCGCCCGGCTTGTTTTCCGGGCG
Organism: Caldilineaceae bacterium; assembly: GCA_965221345.1. Lineage (GTDB taxonomy): Bacteria > Chloroflexota > Anaerolineae > Caldilineales > Caldilineaceae > Bin5. The sequence goes on along the minus strand of CBDCSD010000001.1, from coordinate 1,188,129 downwards.
GACTGAATCAGTGTCTCTGTGTCAAGAGGGCTTGTGGTGCGGGGATCGATCAACTCCGCGCTGATGCCGACCGACTCCAGTTTTTCAACCGCTTCCAGGGCCACGTACACCATCGAGCTGGTTGCTACGATAGTGATGTCTTCGCCGCTGCGCTTCACATCCGCCTGACCCAATGGAAGCGTGTATTCCTCTTCCGGCACCGGGCCCCGTTCTTGATAGAGCATTTTGTCTTCGAAAATGATAACGGGATTGTCGTCGCGAATTGCGCTCTTCATCAGCCCCTTGGCGTCGTATGGGGTGGCGGGCATCGCTACCTTCAGGCCGGGGATGTGGCTGAAAAGGGCATGCAGAGATTGGCTGTGCTGGGCGGCGGAACGGCGACTGGCCCCCAAAGTTGTCCGCAGGACCATGGGCACCTTCAGCTTGCCGCCGGACATATAGTGGGTCTTGGCGGCCTGGTTGACCAACTGGTCCATCACCAGGGTGGTAAAGTCGCCGAACATGATATCGACGATGGGCCGCATGCCGGTAATGGCGGCGCCGACACCGATGCCGGCAATTCCGGCCTCCGAAATCGGCGAATCGATAACCCGTTCCGGGCCGAACTCCTCCAACAGGCCGACAAGCACTTTGAATACCGAGCCGGCCACGGCCACGTCTTCACCGATCACAAAGACGCTCTCATCACGGGCCATCTCTTCGGCGATGGCCTCTTTTATTGCTTGACCAAAGGTGATCTGACGCTCCCCCGGCGCGTGAATGGCCGGGCTGCAACGGACTCCGTTCTCAAGCGTAGACATGATTCTCCACCTCGCTTTCACTGGGGAATGACGCCTCGAGGGCGAAGGCTACCGCTTCGTCAACGGCCGCTTTGACATCCTGCTGGATGCGTTCGAAGACCTGCGTTTCGGCCTGCTTGCTCTTTAACAGCCAGTCCTCGAGAAGCCTCACGGGGTCCCGCTTGGCCCACTCCGCCTCCTCTTCACGCGTGCGGTAGGGGCGGTCGATATCGCCGACATGATGTCCGTGGAAGCGGTAGGTATCGCAGACGAGGAAGGCCGGCCCGCCGCCTTTGCGCGCCCGATCGATGACGAGGCGGGCAGTGGCGTGCACGGTGCGAATGTCCTGGCCGTCTATGCCCTGCGCATGGACACCGAACCCGGAAGCCCGTCCGACCATGGAGCCGGCCGCGGTCTTGGAGTTGTGGGTATATTCGCCGTACTGATTGTTCTCACAGACGTAGATAACCGGCAGCTTCCAAAGTTGGGCCATGTTCATTGATTCGTACAAGAGGCCCTGCCCCAGGGCGCCGTCGCCAAAGAAGCAGACGGCCACCTGATCGGTGCCGCGCAGTTTGATGGACATGCCTGCGCCGGTAGCAATGCCTGCGCTGCCGCCGACGATGCCATTGGCGCCCAGGTTGCCGGTCTCCTGATCAGCGATGTGCATTGAGCCGCCCTTGCCGCGGCAGTAGCCGGCCTCTTTGCCCAACAGTTCGGCGAACATGCGGTCCAGCGCGGCGCCCTTGGCCAGGCAATGACCGTGGCCGCGGTGCGTGCTGGTGATGTAATCGTCCTGCCGCAGAGCCTCGCAGATGCCAACGGCGATCGCCTCCTCGCCGATATAGAGGTGGGCGATGCCCGGCATGCGCGCGCTGGTGTAGAGCTCGTTGGCCGCCTCCTCGAACGTGCGAATCTTGATCATCTGCTCATAGGCATTGAGCCAATGCTCAGCGTCCAGTTCAGTCTCACTCGGATTGGTGTCGTTCGTTTCGGTCATAGCTTCACCCCTTGAATTAGGCAGTTCTCTTACCAGTGCATGACCCAGCCACTGTCAACGTTGATGGCCTGGCCGGTGATGTTGCGGGCGTGTTCCGATGCCAAAAATACAACAGTGGACGCTATCTCCTCCTGGGAAACCAGACGTCCCAATACAGCCAGTCGCCCGATCTTGTCCGTACACCATTCTTCGTAGGTGGGTCTCTCGTCCTCTGGCAGGTCAGCAGTGGAAAACTTGTGAATCCGCCTTTGGAGCGGCGTGTCGACCATGCCGGGACAGATAGCGTTGGCTCTTATATTGTAAGTGGCAAAGTCCTTGGCGGCAATTTGCATGAAACTGAGTACCGAGGCCTTGGAAACGCTGTAGGGAGGATCGGTCTGGGAGCCGATCTGGCCGGAAACGGAGGAGAAAAAGAGAAAAGTACCCTGTTGGCGGGCGATCATCGGCGCATAGAAGGCGTGGGCCGTGTTGACGGCGCCCAGCACATTCACTTCATGGACGCGGAGCCAGTCGGAGGGATCAAGGTTCCAGAACGGAAAGCCTCCTTTGCCCGAATCGATGCCAACGGTGAAGACCACGTGGCGTACCGGTCCGAGTTCCTGCTCCACACGCGCCGCGGCCGCCTGCAAGGCCGCAAAATCGGTGACATCCACCTGGGCTGATAACGTATTCACACCATGCTCGCCGGCCTCTTGCGCCACATCATCGACGACCGGATCGCGATCGAGCAGTGCAACGCCCGCGCCCTCGGCGGCGAAGGTCTTGGCGATCATTCTGCCCATCCCGTTTGCGCCGCCGACGACGACGGCAGTTTGTCCCGCAAGTTCCAGATTCATAGCTTTCCTCGGTATATCGGTTAGTGCCCGGCCTAGCCGCTCCTGGCAACGGCGCGGCGTTCTTTTGTGGTACCCAATATGCCTTGTCTTGACCGCGTTTCATTATTATTGGGGCCGTACCGGCAGCACAGGAATTGGCTTCTGGCTAAAGGAATTGGAAGGCGCGGTCCTTTCTACCGCGATCGGTTCCTTTACGGTTCCGCCCCTGTGCGGTTCGCCTGTACGCGCGGGGTCAGATCGAATTGCGTTTCATGGCCGTTGAAGAAGCGCTCCATTTCATCCACCATCAGCGAGAAGAAGCCCAGCTGCCCTGTTGTGCCACCGTATGCGCCGATATGGGGGCTCAAAAAAACGTTGGGCAGTTGCAGGATTTCGCTGTCAGGAGGCACCGGTTCCGGGTCGAAGACATCCAGCCCGACGACGATATCGCCCTGCTTCAGCCGTTCGATCAGCGCGGCCGAATCGGTCACCTTGCCGCGTGATACGCTGACAAAGACTGAGCCGGGACGCAAGCGGGCCAACTCCTCCTTGCCCAGCATTCCTTCGGTTGCGGGTGTGTGGGGCACCAGACAGACAACCACATCACAGGAAAGTACATTTTCCAGGCTCGTCTGCAAAAAGCCCAGTGCTTCGGGCATTTCCCGCGGCAGGTATGGATCGTGGACCCAGATTTCCGTCTCAAAGGCGCGCAGAAACTTCATCAGGCGGCGTCCCATGTGGCCGCAGCCGATCAGCCCGACGCGACGGCCCCACAGTACGCCCGACATTCCCTCCCTTACGGAGCGGTCAGGAGAAGTCTGGCCGGCGATCATGCGGCGAAAATGTGCGCCGCCGTTGCGCAGGCAGACGAGTATCATCGCCAGCGCCCATTCCGAGACCGGATAGGATGAGGCGTTGGTGGTATCAACGGTACGGATGCCGCGTTCCCAGGCGGCGTTGAGATCGATGCGGCTGGCAAAGCGGTCGCCCTCCATCTCCCCGACGAATCTGAGAGTGGGCGCGGCATCCAGCATATCTGCAGTAAGCGTCGGCGCGCCTAAGCAGACGACTAGCGCGTCGTGGCCGGGCAGCTTTTTCGAGAAAAGGAGCGCGGCATTCGGGTCGGTATTGGTATCGTAGATGCCGCCCCCAGAGCAGGGGAACCAGTCCCAGTCAGCAAATGCCTCTAGCCGGCGTAGGTCCTGATCGGCCACGTGGTTATAGCGAATTTCGTTGTTGCAGGCCAACAGGACTCTGGGTCGATTTTCAGGCATAGGATTTACTTTCGGTTTAACTTCTTCAGTTTGGCCACAGTTCCCTGACATTCTCTATGGCACGCCGGAATCCCTCTTCGCCGGTCTTGCTAGCCTCTTCGACGGATATCCAGCCATCGAAACCGGCTGCACGCAGACGCTCGAAAATCGTATTCAAGGGCGTAACTCCGCTGCCGAGGAGAACCGGTTCGAACGCGCCTGTGCGCCGTATGTCGCTGGCGTGGACCACGGCAACGCGCGGCAGTACGGTTTCCAACACCGCTAGCGGGTCGTCATCGACTGCCAGCAGATTGGCTGTGTCGAAGAGGAGTTTCAGTCCGCTGTCAGCGGTGCGGGCGCATATTTCGAGAAATACTGACGCTGTTTGCGAAAAATCGAAATAGGTCCAGCCATAGCCGATGGCATGGTTCTCATATACGAGAGTCACGTCGGCGGCCTTCGCCTCTTCCACCCATGCGGTCAATCCATCAGCGGCCCAGGCAATGCCATCTGCCCTTGTTACCCCAGGGTGCTTTTGGCCCGCGGTCACGCGCAGGAAGTCCACGCCCAATTGTGCGCCGGCGTCGATATATTGGCACAATTCCTGCCTGTGTTGCCGGCGAGTTGCCGCATCAGGATGGGTGAAATCGGTATACGTCACCATCCCGGCGATTACCACGCCGGCGTCCAGTGCCTGCTTTCTCAACCCGGCCAGATAGGCGCTGTCCAGCGAGGCCAGATGGGCCACACTTATATCGGCCCCGTCGAGGCCGAGGGCGGCGGCGAGGCCGAACCAGTCGGCCAGTGTTCGTTCCCCGTCGCTGATTGCCGGGTAAAGAGATACGGGGAGGCAGGAAAACGGCATTGCACTGTTACTCCCCGATGGCAACTACCGATCCCGACGACGCATCGCAATAGAGGAAGCGGCTGTCAGAGTCTGCACTCAGGCCATGCGGCTCCGGTTCCGTTTCGGGCACGGTGATTCGATCGAGTTCGGAGCCGTCGGTCAGGCTGAGTTTCACGATCACGCGGTGACCGGTATGGACAACCCAAACGCCGTCCTCCTCACGCACTACGCCATGGCCGCGGTTGTATGGCAGAGGAATTACGTGCTGAATTGACCAATCGCTGATGCGTATTTTGGTCAGCGTCTGATCCTTCAGTGTGGTCAGCCACAGGTGTCCAGGCTCGATATTGTCGTACTCGATGCCATGGGTGCCGCCGCCATTGGGCAGCGGATGGCGCGAGATCGTCTTGCCGCATTCAGGATCGACGCGCAGCACCTCTCCCATAGACTTGCCAGCATCGTGCGCACGTGCCGGCCGCCATTTGTCAGCTGAGCCGTTGGCCGCCAGCCAGAGACTGCCTTCGCCCCAGGCCATACCGCTGGTGTTGGACGAATCGCTGGGAATCTCGCGAATCATTTTGGGCACGCCGTAATAGTCCAACTCGCCGTCACGTTCGACCAGCATCACGCGGTCGGTGATCTGGTCAACTATCCACAGGCCATCATCGGTAGCCTGCAGGCCATTGGGCACTGAGTAAGGCGCACGGAACAGTTTCTTGTAGGTTTTCATTGTTCACCTTTCGAGAATCAGGGCAAATGCGGTTGCGCTCAGGGTGCGCGTTGGTTATTTACATGAGATCTGTTGGCGCCGGCACGCCCACCGCCTCTCCACTCTCGACGATGCGCGACCAGGTGCTCTCTTCGATCGGAATCCCGTGTTCAAGACGGTGCTGACGTCGTTCCTCCTCGATTTCGCCAGGGTAGTAAATCCTCTTTACGCCTGGCATCTTGGGCGAGGACCAGACCCATTCAACAAGCTTTTCCACTTCTTGCTTGTATTCGTTGGGATCGATGAAGCTCTCGATTTTTATCGCCAGCGCGAGCCAGCCGGAGGCGCCGCGGGTGGGCGGGTCGGCGCTGCAGCCGGCCCAGGAAAGCCCGCCGGCAATGGCATCGATCATCATGCCGAGCCCATAGCCCTTATGCCCAACCGAGCCGCCCACTGGCAGCATTGCGGCTTCACGTGCCATGAAAACGTTCGGGTCCAACACGGCGTTTCCTTCGGCGTCCACGAGCCAGTCGTCCGGCACGGGCAGCCCCCGTGCGCGCTGCACATCCACTTTACCCCCGGCGACCATGCTTGTCGTCATATCCAGCATCAGGGGGCCTCCGCCGGCGCGCGGCGCGCTGAAAGCGAGGGGATTGGGGGGCAACCGCCGTCCCGTACCGCCAAAAGGCGCGGTAAACGGCCCACCGCCGTTCAACATCAGCAAGCCGATACAGTTCTGTTGCGCGGCAATTGGTGGAAACGCCCCCAAACGGCCGATGTGAGTAGACTGATGAACAGCGACCGCGCCGAAAGTATGTTCCTTGGCGCGGTCAACGGCCATTTCCATTGCCTTTTTAGCCAGGACTATGCCCTGCATCCGTTGGGCGTCAATGACCAGCGAGACCGGTGTCTCGCGCACAATCTTGAGTTTGCCGACTGGCTTCATACTACCCTCGCGGACTGCCGTGATGTAACCGGGCAAGCGAATGACCCCGTGTGAGTCATGTCCGACGAGATTGGAGTCGACCAGGTGTTCGGTGACATCTTGGCCCTGGTCTGCGGGAAAGCCGGCTGCGGCAAAGATGGCCGCGCCGTACTCTCTCAGGCTGTCGTGGGAGATCGTAGGCATAGGTGCAGGGTCCTCTTTTGGCTGGTTTGGATGTGGCGAAAGATACAGTGATGCGTCGCGGCGGCTCTTGGGGCGTGCGCGGCTCTTGATCTTTTCCTGGTGAGGCCATTGCGGTTCGTATGTCTCGTACTGAAAAGTATACCTTGCACAGAAAAAAGGTTCAAACAGCGTCGGCCAGGGTTAGCATCTTGAATCGGATGCCATAGTTGCCCGTGAAGGGCGCCCACAAGGGGCGCCCCTACCGTTTCAGGCAGTATATCGCGGGCTTGTCCCAATCTGAGGCAATTGCACGGGTTCATGTCACATTAGGTCGACATATGTCGCGTTAGGTCTACATATGTCGCGCCAAGTCTACATATGTCGCGGGGTAAAAATTTTTCTTGGGCCTGCAGGCTTTGAATTGCCGTCGTTTCCTCGCCGTCTTTGATGGGATGTGGACAGTTGAATCATGGCCTATTCACTGACTTACATCGGTCCTACTTTACCTTCAGTTTCTCTATGGGCGAGAGTGGCGGATCCTCTGGACCAGAGCAGTCACATCCCAATTCGGGCGCCAGAGTTGCCTTGGAAGGGGGCCCATGAATGGGCATCTGCCCGATTCAGGCAGTATATCGCGGGCTTGTCCCAATCTGAGGCAATTGCACGGGTTCATGTCACATCAGGTCGACATTTGTCGCGTTAAGTCTACATATGTCGCGTTAGGTCGCGGTGTTTTCTTTTTTTTGACCATTATGCTTGGCTTCGCAAACGTTTCCTCGCCGTCTATGATGGGCTGTGGACAGTTGAATTATGGGCAATTCACCGACTTACAGCGGCCCTACTTCACCTTTGGATTTTCTTTGGGCGAGAGTCATGGTTTCTCAGGGCCAGGGCAAACGCTTCTAAATTCGGATGCCGTAATAGCCCGCGAAGGGCGCCCACAAGGGGCGCCCCTACCGATTCAGGCAGCATCACGGGGGTTTGGCCCAATTCGATGGTTCTTCTATCTCAAACCAGTTGTCCGCTCCACAGATGACAGCACATATCGTCAAAACAAGTATATCACGCATTTGATGAGTATTGTCGGCTCGATTCGGGGATATTCCCATTTTGCCAAGTTCTCAACCAGAAAAGATGTCCTCAGGTCCGTCTTGAGTTCACTCCCTTTTCCAGGTGATGAGCTCGCTATCGTATCAGCTTCTCCGCTATTCAGCACATGAAAATTGTGTAACCATTTCAGATGCAGTTGCCGTGAGCGTCAGCTGGAAGGCTGGTCCATCCAATGACGCGTTACCGACGCAGTTGTTCTTATTTCGGCCGACTGACTTAGACGCCAGCCCAGGGATGTCGACCGTTTTCGTTCGCTGGGCGAGCGATGTTATTCTTTGGGGCAGATAGGCGTTCGAGTCACTATAATCACTCGATGATTAGCTGATCGTCGACAAGGAGAGTTTAGATATGGCAGAACTTAGCGCCCAGGGTGGCGGTCTGACTCGTTCCGGCAGCCAGGCGGAGGGAACCACTGGGCTGAAAGAAAGCGCGTTCACGCTGGACACGTCAAGCATCAAGTATGGGCCGGGTGTGACATCTGAAGTGGGCTTTGACATGAAGAAGCTGGGCGCGGAACGGGTGATGGTTGTCACCGATCCGCGCTTAGCAGACAGCGAGCCGGTGGCGGTGGCCCTGGCTGCCCTGCGGGCGGAGGGGATCGATGCGGTCCTCTACGATCAGGTTCGGGTGGAGCCGACCGACATCTCCTTCCATGACGCCATCGACTTTGCCCGCGAAGGCAACTTCGACGGATACCTTTCGGTAGGAGGCGGATCCACGATCGACACGGCCAAAGCGGCCAATCTCTATGCCACCTACCCCGCCGAATTTCTGGACTACGTCAACCCGCCGATCGGCAAAGGCGTCCCCGTACCCGGCGCGCTGCGGCCGCATATTGCCGTGCCCACCACCGCCGGTACCGGCAGTGAGACCACGGGCGTCGCCATCTGCGATCTGACGGAGATGCATGTAAAGACCGGAATCGCGCACCGGGCTTTGCGGCCGCAGATTGGCGTTCTCGATCCTTATAACACCCGAACTCTGCCCCAGATGGCTGCCGCCAGTACGGGGCTGGACGTGTTGAGCCATGCACTGGAGTCCCTGACCGCTCTGCCTTACGACAGCCGCGACGCGCCGGAGTCGCCAGGGATGCGCCCGGCCTACCAGGGCGCCAACCCGATCAGCGACATCTGGGCGACCAAGGCGATCGAGATGGTTGCGGCGAATCTTGTACGCGCGATCCAGGACACGGAGGACGACGAGGCCCGCAGCGCCATGCTTCTGGCCGCGGCCTACGCCGGGATCGGTTTTGGCAACGCCGGCGTACATCTGCCTCACGGAATGAGCTACCCGGTCAGCGGGATGGTACGCAGTTACGTACCGCCAGGGTACCCGACCGATCACCCGATTATTCCGCACGGAATGGCGGTTATCCTCAACGCGCCGGCAGTCTTTCGCTTCACGGCTCCGACGAATCCTGCGAAGCACCTGTATGCGGCGCGGCTGATGGGTGTGGACATTTCCGACGCGGACGACGAGGATGCAGGAGAGCTGCTGGCGGGGGCGATCATCAGCCTGATGCAGAAGACCGGCGTACCCAACGGTCTCGGTGCCATCGGCTTTACGGAGGCGGACATTCCAACGCTGGTAAAGGGGACTTTGCCCCAACACCGGGTGACGAAGCTGTCGCCGCGGCCGGCGGAGGCGAACGACCTGGAAGCGCTGTTCAGAGATGCGATGGGGTATTGGTAAGGAGCGGGAACAGTCGCCAGTTTGGGATCGGAGTCTGCCCGGGATCACAGCCCCACCCGGTTGATTGCATTCCAGAGAGGGGCCGCCTCTTGACCCGACTCCTATTTCAACGCCTGCGCCAATACTTGCGCCATGTGGAGCGGCGCCCGCCCTGTGAACTGCTCGATCTGGTCCCGGCAGCTGGTGCCACTGGCGACGAAAAACGCCTCGGCGGGCAACGCGCGCGCAGCGGGGAAGAGGCGTTCCTCGCCAATGGCGCGACTAACCTCGTAGTGCCCCTTGCCATAGCCGAAATCACCGGCCATACCACAACAGCCGCTGTCGATTACCTGCACGTTGTACCCGGCCGCGCTCAGTGCGGCCAGGCTGGCCTCGTTGCCGATTAGCGCCTTCTGGTGACAGTGACCGTGGAGGTAGGCCGTGCCTGGCTCGCTGCGCCAGATGGCAGGGAATTCAGAGATAGAGCTGTTCTCTCCTTCCTCACTCCCGTTCACTCTACCGTCGGGACTCGCTGTCTCGCGGGCGATGAATTCGTCGAAGGTCAGCGCGTTTTCGGCCACAATTTGCGCACCTTCACGGTCGGAAGCCAGTTCCAGGTATTCATCTCGCAGGGTAAGAATACAGCTAGGCTCGAGGCCGACAATCGGCAGGCCCTGGCGCGCGTAGGGAGCGAGCAGAGCCACGTTTTGATCCACCCAACCGCGAACCTTGTCAGCCTGTCCGCCGGTGATGAGCGGCCGCCCGCAGCAGGCCCGGCCCGTCGCCAGACGCACGTTATAGCCGGCAGCCTCCAACACCTGTACGGCGGCCTGCCCGATCTCCGGATGATTGTACTCGGCCCAGGTGTCGTGAAAGAGGATGACTGTGGTCGGACTGATCCCAACCAAGGCGGGTTGACTGCTTACCGCGGCGCGACGAGCAAACCAGGCCGACAACGGCTGCCGCGCATAGGCGGGAAGGTCCCGACGGGGGTCGATGCCGATGCGGGCAAGAAGCGCCTTCACCGGCGCGGCTTTCAGGCCCCAGTTGACAAGCGGGATCAAGGGACGGCCATATCGAAAGAGCAAAACGTTCAAGGTGGGCAGCAGTCCCATTAGCCGGTTGAAGAGGGGCAGTCCGTTGCGGTCATAATAGTGGACCAGATACTCGGCCTTGATACGCGCCATATCCACTGCAGAGGGGCACTCGGTCTTACAGGCTTTGCAACCGATGCAAAGATCCATCACGTCGTACATTTGTGGTGAAAAAAGCTCATCGCGGGGAATGCGGCCGGCAAGGACGTTCCGCAGGGCATTGGCGCGGCCGCGCGTCGTGTCCTTCTCATCCTTGGTGGCGATGTAGCTGGGACACATAGTGCCTGCGCCGAGCTTGCGGCAGACTCCTGCGCCATTGCACATTTCGACGGCACCGGCATAGCCGAAATCGGTACTCCAATCGAAGACGGTTTGCAGTTGGATTGTGTCGTACTCCTGGCCGAAGCGCAGGTTTTCCGAAGAGGGCGGCGCGTCAATGATCTTGCCCGGATTCATGCGGTTATCCGGGTCGAAGACGTCCTTCACGTGCCGCATAGCGCCATACAGGTCTGGGCCGAACAGGCGGGGATGGAGATAACTGCGCGCCAGGCCATCGCCGTGTTCACCGCTCATGGCTCCGCCGAAGCTGACGGCAAGATCACAAGCGTGTTCGCCGACAGCGCGCAGCGTGTCGATGCCGGTCTGATTCTTGAGATTCAGCAGTGGCCGCACATGCAGGCAGCCGGCAGAGGCGTGGGCGTAGACGGCGATGCCGGGCACATCTTCCTGTTCTCCGCAGAAGTCAAGAATCTTCTGCAGATAGTCGGCCAGCTTCTCCTGCGGCACGGCGACGTCTTCGATACCTGGCACCGGCTTATAGTCTCCACGACGCCCCATCAGAATGTTCAAACCGGCCTTACGCACATCCCAAACATCTTTCTGGCGGGCCGGATTCAACAACTTGACGACAGTATTTCGCCAACCCCGCGTGTGCAGATGGTGCTCCAGGGCGTCGAGCCTTGCCGACAGTTCACGTTCGTCTGTGCCATAGAATTCGGTCAGCAGGACGGCTTCCGGGTTTCCGACTACAAAGTGGAGACGCTTGGCCCACTCCGGCTGCGCTCGGGCCAGGTCAATCAGATGCTTATCCAGCAACTCGGATGCGCTGGGGCTTGTTTCAAGGATATCGGGAATGGCGGCGCATGCATCGACGAGGCGGTCGAAATGGACAACAGCCAGCGCGGTCATTTGGGGTTTGGGGACGAGTTTCAGCGTCGCGCTGGTTACGGTAGCGAGCGTGCCTTCGCTGCCGGCGACAAGCTGGCTGAGATTGAATTGGTCGATCGGGGCGGCGTTGCAGAATTCGGAGCGGTAGAGGCTGTCGAATCCCAAGCGGGCGCGCAGGAGGCCGGCGCGCTCGGCGCCACGGCCTTCGCTATCCGCCGTGCTTTCGTCCTGGAGCAATCCAGTCAGAAGACGGTCGAGGTTGTAACCGGAGACCCGGCGCCAATGGCGCGGCCAGCGCTCCAGAATGTGCTCAAGCTGGGCGCGCACGATTCCGGGGACTTCACGGTAAATCTGCGCCTCCAGCGAGTTGCCGCGGCCGCGACTTGCCAACTCCGCGGAGGCGACCGGCCCGAAGCGCGTCGCGGAGCCGTCGCTGAGGACGACGTTTGTCTCCAGCAGATTGTCGGCCATCATGCCGTAGAGAATGCTGTGGCTGCCGGTGGCGTTGTTGCCGATCGAGCCGCCAACCGAAGCACGGTCGGCGCTGGCAGGATCCGGGCCCAGCATCAGGCCGAGAGGGGCCAATGTGCGGTTGAGAGTTCCTATAGAGGTGCCTGCTTGAACAGTGACGGAGCCGGCTTCCTCATCCACGGCCAGGATGCGGTCCATATATTTGGTCGTGTCGATGACAAGCCCGGGGCCTACGCATTGCCCTGCCAGCGAACTGCCGCCGCCCCGGGGTAGCAGTGGCACGCGATGGCGTGCGGCAATCTCCACGGCGGCCTGCACATCATCAGCGGTGCGGGGAATTACAACGCCCAGCGGTTGAATCTGATATTGGCTGGCGTCGGTGCTGTAAAGCATCCGGCTGTAGCCATCGAAACGCACCTCGCCCTCAATGAGCTGCTCTAGTTGATAGACCAGTTCCTGCGTCTGCTGGATGGGTTCGGAAAAGGCGGAGGTGGGCAGCGTAGCTGGGCTTGTTAGCGGGGTGTACTGTGTCATTTGGACGGCATCCCATCGGGTTTCATCATCGTGAGGAAATATTAGTTCCAAGGGCATGAAGCCTCTGATGATCCAGGCTCATTCCGGACAGGTTCGGATTGCACCACACTTTAACAGATTCTACAATTGCGGTATACTCGCTAATCATCGCATGTAGGCAGCGTAGCAGGCACTCAGGGCAAAAGGGAAGACGCGATAGCTCTGCTTAGCCGATATGTTATCCAATTCGCGCAACAGGAGAATTGAATGTCCCATAGCGTAACCGGAAATGGTGGCCAGATCAAAATGTACACTACTGGCTGGTGCCCTGACTGCTGGCGAGCAAAGTCGGTAATGCGGGGAAACGGGGTCGAATTCGAAGAGATAGACATCGAGAAAGACGAAGATGCGAGAGAATTGGTGCAGAAGCTCAACAAGGGGAACATGTCTGTGCCGACAATTGTCTTTCCCGATGGCGATGTATTGACAGAGCCATCCACAACGGCGCTGATGACCAAGCTTTCCACTCTGTAGCGGCGTTTCGCTCTACTAAAGTGATGTGGTCGCCTGTTGTGGTCCCGACCCCCAGTGGGGCGGGAACTGGCACAATGGTATTGGTCTCCACAGCCTAACAGAGACGCTGACTGCTCCTCGGAGGAGGCGCTAGTCGTGCGAAAGGTGCCGGAAACTACACCGAAGCGCTACCATTGAGGCAGGAGTGGGAAATGAACAGTTACAGTTTGGATGCCACAGGTGAACGGGAGTTGTATCCCGGATATTTTGGCAAAGTAATCCATACCGACAATATGACACTGGTCTATTGGAGGGCTGAGGCGGGGGCATGTCTGCCTGCCCATGCCCATCACCACGAACAAGTCGTCAGCGTGTTGGAGGGCCGGTTCGAACTGAGCATCAGCGGGGGTGAAACCTGTGTGTTGGATCCGGGCGAAATCGCCGTCATTCCCGGAAACACAGAGCACGCCGGCCGTGCCGTCGCCGCCTGCAGATTCCTGGACGTGTGTTACCCGGTGCGCGAGGGATATGGGACCGGGAATTAACTGCCCGAACCGGTTCTTAGCAGGAAATTACTGTGATCACGTCCTTCCTGGTGGTCCTGGGGCAAGCCGGCTATCCTTGCATTCTCACCGGGGAACGGCAGCCGGTCGGTTGCTGCCCGCTGACTCTCATGCCGCCTGGCTTTCGTCAAGACGGCGATATTTTGATGCTCCACTCTTCATACATTGGGAATGGAAGTGAAAGGTAGGGTATGGGAAATGGAACATTCACTCCTGAATCATGTCGACCTCACTCAGAGGCTGAAACGAAAAGAGTACGAACGCATTCTGGCGGAACGCCAGCAGCAGTTCCTGGCCTTACGTTTGCAACTGGGAGGGCAGATCGGAGGCAAAATGGGGCCTCCCCTCCTGATTCTATTTGAAGGTTGGGACGCGGCCGGCAAGGGGGGCTGTATCCGACGGATGACCGCCCCGTTGGATCCCCGCCACTTCTCGGTTCACCAGTACCAGGCGCCGACCGATCGTGAGAAACGGCACCATTTTCTGTGGCGGTTCTGGCCGGCCGTTCCCGGAAGAGGCGGCATGTGCATCTTCGACCGTACCTGGTATGGGCGCGTGCTAGTGGAACGCGTGGAGGGCTTTGCGAGCGTCCCGGACTGGCGGCGGGCCTATGAGGAGATTCGCCACTGGGAGTCGCTCCTGGTCTCCGACGGGACGATTCTGATCAAGTTTTTCCTGCATATCTCGTCGAAGGAACAGAAGCGACGCTTTGATAGCCGCGCAAAGGATCCTTTGCGCCAATGGAAGCTCACCGATGAGGACTTGCGAAACAGGAAGAAGCGTAAGGATTACGAAGAAGCGATTGTGGAGATGGTAGAAAAGACCGACACGGTGCTGTCTCCCTGGACGATTGTGGCGGCCGAGTCGAAACGTTCTGCGCGCATCAAAGTCCTGGAGACGGTGATCCAGAGCGTAGAGGCCGCATTGGGCTGAGGGCCCTTGGTGGTTTCCTGGTCGTTACGTTTTCCACAGGATTGTGGAGGCGAGTGCGCAACTGGGTCTATACATTACTGATGAAACTAACCGACAGAGTAGCACTAATCACAGGGGCGGCGTCCGGCATCGGATGGGCCTGCGCCCAGGATTTTCTGGAAGAAGGGGCGACTGTGGTGGCCTGCGACATTGACCGCGCCGGGCTGGAGCGGTTGGCCGCGGAAAGTGACCAGAGCCGTCTGCATACGGCCGTCTGCGACGTGACAAAGCGAGCGGATGCAAACACTCTAGGCTTGCCTACATGCCGTCGGTTCGGTACAATCGAGATGAGTTGCCCTGCCAACCTGGCGAATCCCTTATGGACTAAGCCATATGCTGATGCAAACTGAAATTACTCAAAAATTACAATCTGCATTTGAACCCCACCAAGTTGACGCCTTGCTTGAAGTGATCGGACTGTCTTACAACAATCTGGTCAAGGTCAGCGATTTCAGTGAACTGAAGGCAATCGTGCAGGACTTGGCTGAGTCGCAGAAGGCCATGGGCGCGTCTCAGGAAGCCATGGGTAAGTCGCAGGAGGCCATGGGTAAGACGCTGCAGGACTTGGCTGAGTCGCAAAGGGCGATGGGTGAGTCGCAAAGGGCCATGGCGATTACCCTGGAAGAAAACTCCAGCCAGATACGTGATCTAACGGGAGTCGTAAGAGAACTGGCTGTTGCACAGCAAAGAACTGAGGCAGAGGTTGAGAAGCTGACCTCTGCTGTCGGCGACATTCGCTCTGAAATTGGTGGCATGTCTCGTAGTATGAGCTACGCCCTGGAAAACGAAGCCTACCGTGCCTTGCCTGCTTTTCTTCTCGAAAACCATGGCATTGAAGTAACTGAGCGACTGATTCGCACTTCAGTCAACGATGAGGAGATCAACTTCCTCGGCCGCGCCTCGCGCGATGGCAGACCGGTTCTCATTGTTGGCGAGTCCAAACAGCGATTAGACGAACGCCGCAGTTCGAAACGTGAAGAGGACCGGATCTTCAGCCAATTGGAAGCCAAGGCCGAGGTGGTGCGCGCCGCCTATCCCGATGAAGAAATCACAATGCTGCTCATCACCCACTTTGCGCGCCCCGAGTTCTTGCGCTCTGCCGCAGCGCGCAGCATTGTCGTGGTGCAAAGTTTCGAGTGGTAACGACTAAGCCCCGCTCTAAGACAGACCCTCCCCTTTCACCTTGAACTTTTCTCTCCCGCACAAGGGCGGTGAAACAGACAGATGCATGAAGGAGTAGGCTGTTCACCAGAGGCAGAACGATGAAGCTCTCAGGCAAAGTAGCGCTTATCACAGGGGCGGCGTCCGGCATCGGACGGGCCTGCGCCCAGCGTTTTCTGGAAGAAGGGGCGACTGTGCTGGCCTGTGACATTGACCGCGCCGGGCTGGTGCAGTTGGCTGCGGAAAATGACCAGAGTCGTCTGCATACGGCCGTCTGCGACGTGACAAAGAGAGCAGATGTGGAGGCGAGTGTGGAGCAGGCGCTCTCTCTCGGTGGCAGATTAGACTGTCTCGTCAACTCGGCGGGAATCACCCCGCGCACGCTGCCACCGGAAGCCGACTTCGAAGAGCGCTGGGATGCGGTGATGGAGGTTAATGCCAAGGGCGTTTACCTGATGTCATACGCGGCGTTGGCGGTGATGCGACCTGCCGGTGGTGGCGCAATCGTTAACCTCGTTTCCATTATGGGCATGGTCGGCTACCCGACCTCGTTGCCATTCTCCGATGGCTTTACGGCTTACCCGCACAGCAAAGGGGCCGTGGTGCAGATGACAAGAGAGATGGGTGTGCGCTTCGCCGTTGAGGGCGTGCGGATAAATGCGGTTGCGCCAGGGTTTGTCTATTCGCCGCTTACGGAAAATGTTGTAGGCGACCCGGAAGTGCATGCGGAGATGCGGCGGCTGCATCCGATGGGACGGATGGGGCAGCCTGAGGAAGTTGCGGCAGTGGTTGCGTTTCTAGCCTCCGACGATGCCTCGTTTGTAACGGCAAGCGTCTGGCCGGTTGATGGGGGGTATACGGCGCAGTAGGATAGGCGACTGTACGAATCGTGAAAGCCGCCACGACTATCAGCCAGTATATGTGGCGGCCTGATTACAGACGCCCGAGTCGCCGATAGATGTCATTACGGTGACCAATGTCGAGAACCAAGACAATCAGGCGATCCTCCTCAATGCTGTAGACAATTCGCAAGTCACCCACTCGATATCTGTATAGAGAAGCGCCTACTAGCCTTTTGCCAACGTAAGGATCTTCTTCAAGCGTTTCGAAGGCCTTTCCCAGCCGGTCCAGAAGTTCCCGCGGCAGACGACGCAGAACTCTCTGTGCCCTCCGCTGCAATATGACTGTCCAGCGACTATTCGTCGCTGGCATCTATGTTCAGTTCAGAGTAGACTTCACGCCAAGGTCGGGCCGTCGATGGGTCGGACTGCCACTCTTCAAGTGCCGGCATGGCCTGCCGGGCCAACCGCACATCCTCCAATGCCTCCAGAACGGCGATATAATCGGCGAAGGGTATTAGAGCACCTACCGGCTGACCATAGCGCTCGATAATTGTGTCACTATCACCAATCAGCGCACTCTCCAATAATCGACGCCAATTGGATCTTGCTTCATCGCTGCTCATAGTTCTGGCTGGCATTCCCCACCCCCCTAATGTTTCGTCACTTTCTGACAAGACAATAGCACATTGTCGTCAGGCCGCCAAGCTACTGGTCAGATTGTCCATTAGAAACTATCAAGGATCCTCCCTCCGCAACGCCCGCCACACCCGTTCTGGCGTGAAGGGAATCTCGCGGATGCGTACGCCAGTGGCATCGAAGATGGCGCTGGCGATGGCGGGGGCCATGCCGTCCATCGGGATTTCGGCTATCGCCTTCGCGCCGAAGGGTCCGGTCGGCTCGTAGGTCTGCACCAGCACCGTCCCCAGTTCCGGCATCTCATCGGCCGCCAGAATGCGGTAGTCGCCGAATCGGCTGATCTCCAATTGCCCCTTCTCGTCGTAGGGCATCTCTTCGCACAACGCGTAGCCGAGGGCCTGGGTCATGCCGCCTTCGACCTGGCCGCTGGCAGTAACGGGGTTGATGGCGATGCCGCAGTCTACAGCCATCACCGCCTTTTCGACCGTCACCTGGCCCGTCTCCGTGTCCACTTCCAGCGCGGCGTACTGCGCGGCGAAGGGAGGCGGGCTGACGTAGCTCATATGGCTGGCCGTGGCCATGATCTGATGCTGCTCCTCCTGGTGAATGCTGTGTAGGGCAACCGTCTCCAGGGAAACGGCCTGGCCATCGGGCGCCAGGACCTTCTGGTCCTCGAGCCAGAGCTGGTCGGCGTCGATGCCCTCGAACAGATGCGCAGCCGCGTGGCGTCGAACCTGGCGGCTGACATCCTCGGCCGCCTTGAGCACGGCGCCGCCGGAGATATAGGTCGTGCTGCTGGCGTATGCGCCCGTGTCGAATGGGGTAAAGTCAGTATCACTGCTGTAGATGACGATCTGCTCCAGAGGCACGCCTAGCGCCTCGGCCGCGATCTGAGCCAACACCGTATCCGAGCCAGTTCCCAGGTCGGTGGCGCCGACCAGCAGGTTGAAGGAGCCGTCATCATTGAGCTTGATGCTGGCCGCGCCCATGTCCAGCCCGGCGATGCCGGTGCCGTGCATACAGATTGCCAGGCCTATGCCGCGACGGATATGAGGACGATTGGGCGGGGCTTTCCAGTTGGCGTCATCGCGCCGGTCCCAGTCGATAGAGGCGGCGCCGGCATCGACACATTCGGCCAGACCGCTGCTCTCCACTGTCTGGGGAAAGCCATCGCGTCCTTCGCCCATCGCTACCGCCATCGGCAGCGACTGCCCTTCTTTCACCCAGTTGATGCGCTTGAACTCGGTTGGCTCCATCCCGAAGGCCAGCGCCATCTCCTCCATGTGCTGCTCCAGCCCGAAGAGGGCCTGGGGCGCGCCGTAGCCGCGGAAGGCACCGGGTACGGGCTTGTTGGTATAGACGACATCACAGTCGAAGCGGGCCGCGGGCAGCCAGTATGTGCTGAGGGCGCGGAAGCCGGTGACCATTTGGACCGTGAGACCGTGGGTCCCATAGGCGCCCGTGTCGGCCACCACCCGCACTTCCATGCCGACCAGCTTGCCGCTTGCGTCCACGCCGCTGCGGAAGCGCAACTGTTGGGGGTGGCGCGTGCGGGCGGAGCTGAACTCCAGCTGGCGTGTGTATTCGAATTTGACCGGCCGGCCGGTTGCGATCGTCAGATGAGCGCACAGGTCTTCGATCAACATCTCCTGCTTGCCGCCAAAGCCGCCGCCGATGCGGGGTTTCACCACGCGGATACGGCGCACCGGCAAACCGAGCAGGGGCGCAACCATTCGGCGTACATGGAAGGGCACCTGGGTACTTGTGCGGATGACCAGCCGGTCATCTTCGTCCCAGTAGGTGATGACAACATGCGGCTCGATACTGGCCTGTTGCACCTGATGCACATTGTATACGCTCTCGAAGACAAAATCGGCAGAGTCCAGCGCGCCATCCACGTCGTTAAGGTCAACGCGTAGCTTAACTGCGATGTTTCGTTTGGCGTCGTGGATCATCTGCGCATCCGCTTCGTCGTGAATCACGGGTGCGCCTGACTGCAACGCCTCATCGGGCGAAAATACCGCGGGCAACTCTTCGTATTCGACCTTGATCCGTTCCAGCGCTTCCTGCACCAGCTCCGGGGTCTCCGCGGCCACGGTCGCAACCCTGTCGCCGACATAGCGCACTTTCGAGTCCAGGCAGACCTGGTCGTAGGGGGGCGGTTGGGGGTAACTCTGACCGCCGCTGGCGTAGATGACGCGGGGCAGGTCGGCGTAGGTCTGCACGGCGTGAACGCCAGGCAACGCCAGCGCGGCCGACGTATCGATTGAGAGGATACGGGCATGGGCCACGGGGCTGGTGAGCAGGCCGCCATAGAGCATGCCCGGCATTTCCACGTCGTCGGTAAAGACGGGGCGGCCCTTGGCAAGTTTGACCGCATCCACCTTCGGTTCAGGCTTATTGACGACTTGAGTCCGGGGCTGAGCCACTGTCACCGTCACGCTGCGGGTCTGGGTCTGCGTGTCCGGGCCACCGTCGGACCAGCCGTTCGCGGGTGGCTGGTCCGGGGTCGGCCATTCGCCGGTGGCGGGCGCGTCGCGCACGTCGATTTCCGGCGGAGGCGGGGTCTCTCCCTGCAGTTGGGCCGCGGCCCGCAGGATCGCCTGCACTGGTTTCACGTAGCCTGTGCAGCGGCAAAGGACGCCGGCAATAGCGGTGCGCACTGCAGCTTCACTGGGATGCGGCTCCTTGTCCAGCAAATGCTGGGCGGCCAGAATCTGCGCCGGCGTACAATAGCCGCATTGGATTGCGCCGCACTCGATAAACTGCTGCTGCAACGCGGAAAGGCGAGGCGACAAGAGATCTCTCTCGCTCCTTTCCTCGCTCCCCGCTTCCAGCCCTTCGAGGGTGACGACCGATGCGCCGTCGGCCTGGGCGGTCAGCAGGACGCCGCTGTTGACAAGGCGATAGCTGGTCGGGTCGTTCGGAGTACGGGTGAAAAGAATGGCGTCGGCGCCGCTTTCGCCAGTCTCATCGCCGTGTTTGAGGCTGAAAAAGCGAAGACGACGCAGGGCTGTGCGCAGCAGTTCGCCGGGATGACATTCGATGCGGTGGAGAGTTCCATTGATCGTGAAAGTGATCGATTTACGCATTGTTAAGTGTATTGATGGCTGGTGGCAAATGGGTGGAGATTGATAAAGGACTGTGCCTACAGGGTTGCGCTCATCATGGCAGTTCGCGCTCGCCGGCCCACCACTTCAGCCATGGCCAACCTGTACTCGGCGCTTCCCTTGAAATCCGCTTCGGGGAAAAGCGGGCCGCCCGCAAGTAGAGGACGCGGGCCTACGCCGCAAAGGGCGGAACGCATAGTGTCACCGCATTCTCCGGTTGTGAGGGCAAGAGTGGAAGATGGGCTGTCGGTGGCGGCGACAACAACTGCGGCGACGATACAACGATCCATAGGTGTGCGGGCGATGCGCGCATGGCCGGCGGCGGCCTGGCCAAGTTGCAATCGAATCTCGGTGATGAGCATGGGAAGCCGAGCAAACCGGGGCTGGGAAACGGCAAATTCATCCAGTTGCCAAATCGCTTCGACTCCTTCCCGGTCAACTGCCACCACGGAGGCGTTCAGCGCCAGCAACGCGGCGTACAGTTCGCTGTCCGGCTCGGCGAGGGCAACAAGACCACCCACTGTGGCGGCGTTGCGCAGGTTCAGCGGCCCTTCAAAGCGTGCCGTATCAGGCAGGATGCCGCCGGCCAGGGCAGTGCACAAGGGATGCTCGATCAAGTCGGTAAGGGTTGTCATCGCGCCGACAGTCAGGCTGGAACCGTCCCGCTGGATGTAGGCGAGACCCAGGCCGGCCAGGTCGACAACGCCGTCCACGTTCCGCCGCTGCCGCGTCTCGAGCGCCGCAACCAGATGGGTACCGCCAGCCAGGGGCACGCGCCGCGACATGCGTTCGGCAAGCAGGTCGAGCGCGTCCGCAAGCGTTTTAGGATTATGGTGTTCCGCAAGAATCGCCATGCCGGGTATGTGGTCAGTGGTGAGTCGTCGATGGACAGTCTGGCTACAGGTTTCCAGCCGCCGAGGTTATGCGCCCGGTGGTGGTTCCGGTGCAAGATCCAGGTCCTGCAATAGGCCGACTAGGCTGAAATTCATCGCCAGCACAACCGCCGCCGGTGTTAGCAGGAAAATTGGCAGCACGGTTACGAAGCTGACGACGAGCAACAGGACCTGGAAAAGAAACATGAGAAAGGTATAGAGAGGGTGGCGCAGTGCGAGAATAAAAGAGTTTCGCAGCACCATTTTCAGGCTCATATCGTCCTGCTGCCAGAGCAAAGGGAAAAAGTACTGACCTGCCATCAGAATGATGATCAGGATCCAGACCCAGACGATACTGACTATGTTGGCCCAACTGGCGGTACTGGCCCCGTAGAAGCGGATGTTCACTACGACTCCAGCGATCAACAGCAGGTTTGTGCCCAGCAATAACCAACTCTTTCCGATCGTCGATCTCGCCCCTTCCCAGAAGAATGCGCTCTCCACCCGCCGATAATTGGCGACGCGGTTGGCGGCATTGTGGATGCCGGCTGTCACCGGCCCCGCTGGCAGCACCAGGAAGACCCCGACCCACCAGAGCACGCTGAGCCAAACCCAGAGGAGCAGGTCCTCGTAGAGCGCTCTGATCGTGCGCCACATTACTGTGAATGCTTTCATACTTGATCCCTTTTGGCCTTTCCCGCTCGATGCGCAGGCACACGGGGGGAAAGGTCAAAACTGCCTTCATGGATGCGCAAGAAGCGACTCTCTATCCTTCATTATATCTGTCCCGGATCAGAAATGGCAAAAGCTTGGGTCGTCCCGCTCTAAGAGAGAATCGCGGCCAGATGGGTTTCAGTCAACGATTTACTATCCACCAACCGATGGTGCTATTGGGCAGGCTGCTGCTATAATGAAGGGACAGAGGCAGGTCCTTACGCAATCCGAAATACGCAGTACGCAAGAGGATGACCGATGACCAATCAAGCCAGAAAGATCCTTGTTTGTGTTGCCTGGCCCTATGCCAACGGCGAAAAGCACATTGGCCAGATCGCCGGCGCGTATCTGCCGCCGGACATCTTCGCACGTTACCAGCGTATGGCGGGCAACGATGTACTAATGGTCAGCGGATCCGACACGCACGGCACGCCAATCACGCTGCAGGCGGAAAAGGAAGGCATTCACGCGGCAGAAGTCGTTGACAAGTACCACGCACTTTTCGTCGAAGGCTGCGTGGCAATGGGGCTGACTTTCGATCTGTACACGCATACGGATACGCAGAATCACTGGGATGTCACGCAGCAGGTGTTCCGGCGTCATTCGGCGAACGAGTATATTTATCAAGAGGTGCAGAAGCAGTGGTTTGATGCCGAAGCGGGGCGTTTTCTGGCCGACCGCTATGTGGAAGGGAGTTGCCCTTTCTGCGGCTTTGCCGAGGCCCGCGGCGACCAATGCGACAACTGCGGCCGCCTTTATGATGCGCTGGAGTTGACCAATACGCGGTCCAAACTGAGCGGCAATACAGAGTTGGAGGTACGGGAAACCGAACATTTCTTCCTCGATCTGGGGGCCCTCAATGAACCCTTGCTGGAATGGATGGGCAGCGGTAAAGAGCATTGGCGCAACAATGTTCTCAACTTTACGCGGGGACAACTGAACCTGAAGGAGTTGCGGGGGCGGGCCATCACGCGCGACATAGATTGGGGCGTCGCCATTCCTCAGCAGGGGTATGAGAGTAAGTGCATCTACGTCTGGTACGACGCGGTGCAAGGCTACCTGAGCGCGGCGATTGAATGGGCTGCTTTGAGCGGCGGCCAATGGCGTGACTGGTGGGATCGAGATCTGTCGCCGGATGCCCGCCACTACTATTTCATCGGCAAGGACAACATTCCCTTCCACACGCAAATCTGGCCGGGAATGATTATGGCCTATAACGATGAAACGGGGACGAAAAGTGAAGCAGCAAACATCCAAGGTCTGTCCGAAACGGCAGAGCCGTTGAAGACAGTGCGGCTGCACTTGCCATATGACGTACCGGCCAACGAGTATCTCAACTTTGGAGGCGCACAATTCAGCACCAGCCGCGGCAACGTCATTGGTTGGAATACGGTTCTGGAACAGTTTCAGCCGGACGCCTGGCGTTATACGTTGACGGCCATGTCGCCGGAGAGTTCGGATACCGAATTCACCTGGCCGGAATTTGTCGAGCTGGTCAACAACGAGTTGGTGGCCAACTGGGGGAATCTTGTCAACCGGGCGGTAGGGTTCGCGTTCAGGCGTTTCGATGGAGCGGTTCCCCACCCCGGAACGTTGGACGCGACGGATGAAGCCCTGCTGAAGGAAATACGCGGGGGATTCGAAAGCGTGGCGGCGCATTACGAAGCGGTCAGATTGAAGGCTGCGCTGCAGGAGGCACGCCGCTTGAGCCAGCGGGTGAACCAGTATCTGAACGAAAAGGAGCCGTGGCGGACAGTTCAGTCCGATCCTCAGGCTGCTGCGACCTCTATGTACGTGGCGCTGCAAGCCATTGACTGGCTGAAGTTGCTGTGGGCGCCGATCCTGCCTCACAGCAGTGACCGGTTGCATCACTATTTGGGCTATGACGAGCCGCTCTTTGGCCAGCTAAATACGACAGCTGTGGAAGACGCCCGCGGCTCGCATGTGGTGCTGCGCTACGACCATGCCGGGGCCAGCGGCGTCTGGCAGGCGCAAGAACTGGCGGCCGGTCAGACACTGAGAAAGCCAGCGCCGCTGTTCACGAAACTAGATCCCGAAGTGGTGCTGGGTGAGGCGAACGGGTAACGCGTGAAAAGGCTTATGCTCAGACCGATCAACGCAACTACCTCTGCTTTACTCCTGATCCTGATCGTCTATGTAGCCTTGGGCACACTTTTCGCCATCACGACCCCGCCCTGGCAGAATCCTGACGAGCCTGCCCACTACAACTATGTTGCCCATGTTGCCATTGAACGGCAGTTACCGGTGCTGCAGATGGGCGACTACGACGAAGCTTATCTCCAGCTCTTGAAAGCTGAGAGATTTCCACGCGACCTGTCGATCGCTCCGATCCGCTATGAGTCTCATCAACCCCCTCTATACTATCTGCTGTCCACACCGGTCTATTGGTTGAGCGGGGGCCGACTGCTGGCACTACGTCTGTTCAGCGTGGTGTTGGGTGGGGGCGTCGTGCTGCTGATCTTCCTCTGTGCGCGCGTGACAGTGCCCGGTTCGCCTCACATTGCCCTGGGGGCGGCCGCCTTCGCAGCCCTTCTTCCCATGCACGTGGCGCTGATGGCGTCAGTCAACAACGACGCCCTCGCTGAGTTGCTGATTGCCGGAACAGTTCTGGCGGTGTTGCTTTGGCAACGGTCAGTGTCGGTGGGTGAAGGAGGTGAGGCGCCAGGCTACTTGCTGGCAGCGGGTGTCCTCATCGGACTTGGCTTCCTCACTAAGGCTACGGCCTATATCCTTCTACCAATCGCGCTAATCGTTGTCTTCTTCTTTTCGGTCTGGCCAGAGTTTGGTCGTCGCCCTTTAGCAAGAAAGCAACTCATGCGGTTCGCACTGCTGATTGGGCCTGCTCTGCTGCTTGGGCTGCCGTGGTGGATCCGAAACAGCCTCCTCTATGGAGACCTGGACATCCTCGGGCTTTCCTGGCACGACGCAGTGGTAACCGGGCAGCCGACAGCAGCTGCCTGGATCGCTGAGAACGGTTGGGGCGCTTATTGGGAGCGGGCCTGGTCATTTACGAGCAAGAGCTTCTGGGGAGTTTTCGGTTGGCTGGGCGTCTTCATGGATGCCCGCATCTATACGGTATTCTTCATCCTGTCGGCAATTGCAGCGGTGGGCTTCCTTTTCCGGTACTGGATGCGAGTGACCGCAGAAGGTACGCATTGGTCTTTCTTCCTCTCTTCGCCCTGGATGGCTCTGCTGCTGCTGTGGCTGGCAGCGTTCATCGCCTACGGCTGGTACAACATCGGATTCATCCAGCACCAGGGCCGCTATCTCTTTCCGGCCCTGCCGGCGTGGAGCCTGCTCTTTGCAGTGGGTTGGTGGGCCGTTTTTGAGAGGCGGGCCAGCCTCGCGGCCGGGGGTATCCTGCTGGCTTCGGCGTCGGCGTACCTCCTGTTGTCGCCACTTGTGGGACGTGCGGCAGACCGATGGACGCTCCTGCTGTTCGGACTTGCCGGCGTCGGCCTGCTTCTGCACGGGCTCCTGTCAGAGCGCATCGTCCGGTCGATCACGAGTACGGTCGCCGGAGACCAGTATCGCGGTCCCCAAGGCGCACTTTCAAGGCTACGCGAAGACGATGTTTTGCGTACGATCTTGTATGTCCTCCCATTTCTGGCTATGTTTGCTCTGGACATGGCAATCCCGTTCCTGTATATTGTCCCTCAGCTAGGTTCTTAAATTTGGGTTTCCAACCCCAGGCAAATGCTATTCCCCAGTGGGGATGCCTTTTGCGAGGGCAGTGCGAAAAGCCCAATTGCCGGTGTTCGCTTGGACAGCAAGATGATTCGATTGCGAAGGATTGCATGAGTTCAACCATACCGCTGCCCCCGGGTCGACAGCTCGCGACCAGGCGGGACTTCCCAAACCCGAATAGGGCCCATTGGCGGCCTCCCAGCGGCTTCGAATACATCCTGATCTGGCTCTGCGTGGCGATCGTGGCGGGCGCCGGGTTATTCGCCGGCTGGCAGTTCTGGCATACCGATCGCATCTTCAGCGGCGTGCGCGTGGCCGGGGTTCCGGTCGGCGGCGAAACCCGGGTGTCGGCGCTGCTGCGCTTGCACAAGGAGTTGTCACCCTATCCACTGGCGCCCGTCTTTCTCGAACACAGCCCCCATTCCCCGGAGGGAGTCGGCTTCGCAGGGGCTGCGGCCAGGCGATGGGCCCTGGGCACGGAGTTGCTGGCGCCCCAGGCAGACCTGGAGGAAGCTGTCAACGTCGCCTATCATGTCGGACGGCAGGGCAGTCTGTTCGAGCGTATCCTCAGCCAATGGCAGGCCTTCAACGGCCAGCAGACGGTGTGGCCGGAGGTCGTGTTCAATGAAGGCATTGTACGCCAGGCCGTCGGCAACGCGGCGGTCGAAGTTCGACGGCCAAGTCGCCCAGCCATAGAGATCGGCGACCTCTCTCTCCCAGCCCAACCGGGCCTGGACGTGGATATCGCGGCGACGGCACAACTGATTATGGCGCAGGTAACAAGCGGCCGGTCGGGAACTGTGCCCCTGCAAACGTTCAGCACTGCAGCGCCCCAAAGTTCTCTAACTGATTCGACACAGGATTCCGCTGGCGCCAATTCGCCCGTTTCCCCAGGCGGTGGCGGTGTGTTCAGTGGTCTCACCCCGTCTCAGCCGGTCGTCTTGCGGCACGAGCCGTCCGGGACTGCTTTTGCGCTGGACGCGGCACTGTTACAGAGAATTAGGCCTGGCGGCGATTCCAGCTTTCTCAATGAAGAGGCCTTGCGATTCGTCGTCGAGGGCTGGGCAAGACAGGTTTCTTTCCCTGCCCAAGATGCCCGTCTGCGCTTTGACGACGCAACTTCGGCGCTTACAGTACTGCAGCCTAGCCGGGCGGGCCAGCTTCTAAATGTCGACCTGACAATCGAAGCAGTTCGCCAGGCGCTGGCCACTGAACAACGGACAGGATCGCTGCCGATCATAGCCATTCCGCCTGCAGTTGACTCCGGCCGGCTGAACGAATTGGGCATCCGAGAACTGGTCGCCAGCGGCACCACCTATTTTAAGGGAAGCAGCAGCACGCGCGTCTATAACATCGAGGTAGCCTCAGAGAAATTCGGCGGCGCAGTAATTCCGCCCGGGGGGGTCTTCAGCTTCAATTCAACGATAGAGGCAGTGAGCGGGGCTAATGGTTTCGAAGATTCGGCCATCATCTGGGGGGACCGCACGGCAGTCGGTGTGGGGGGCGGCGTCTGCCAGGTCAGTACAACCGTTTTCCGGGCGGCGTTGGAGGCCGGATTCCCACTGCTGGAGCGCCACAATCACGGTTACGTTGTCAGCTGGTACGGCGACCCCGGATTTGACGCCACGATATACACGCCGTATGTGGACTTCAGATTCCTCAATGATACGGAGGCGCATCTGCTGATTCAGCCGGTTGTTGACAGCGTGGCCGGCATTTTGACCTTCCGCTTTTATGGCACGAAGCCGGACAGGGAGGTGTTGATCAGCGAGGCGGAATACGAGGATGTAAAACAACCCGGCGACCCGGTATATCAGGAAGACGCGTCTCTGGAAGCCGGCCAGATAAAGCAGGTTGAGTGGGCCAAGGAGGGCTTGACCGCAACCGTGATTCGCACGGTTACGGAGAACGGCATCAGCCGGGAGGACCCGATCGTTTCGGTCTATCGACCCTGGAGTGCCATGTTCCTGTACGGTCCGGGTACGGTCATACCCGGGGTAACCGATGTAAAGGAGCCGACCCCGACACCGACAGCAGAGGCCGGTGACCGGTGACCGGTGGCCAGTGGCCAGTGACCGGTGACTGTCCTGACGAACGGCGACAACAATTATGCTCTTGGCGATCGATATCGGCAACACGAATATTGTGGTGGGCGCGTATGTGGGGGAGCCTGCGGGCGCCGCCGGAGCGGAGTCCGGGCAGGCCGATGACGATGCGCTTTTTACGAGTTGGCGGCTGCGGACGAAGCAGGATTGGGGACAGGAGGATTTCCGGCGGACATTTGACGAGTTCTGGGAACAGAACAGGTTCAGCCCACAGGATTTTGGGGACGCGGTCTTGTGCAGCGTGGTTCCGGCGCTGACCGAACTGTGGCGGAGTCTGCTGAGCGAAATGCTTGGCCGAGAGCCTGTGGTGCTGCACCAGGGCATGAAACTTGGCATGGCGTTGGACGTGAAGCGGCCGGAAAATGTAGGGATGGACCGGTTGGCAGACGCTGTGGCGGTGCGGAGGCGCACTAAGGGCGCGGCGGTTGCGGTGGATTTCGGCACGGCGACGACATTCAATGTCGTGGACGCGCAGGGACGCTTTCGCGGGGGGGCGATCGCTCCGGGCCTGCATTCGGGGGCAGTCTTGATGTTGAAAGAGGCACCTGCTCTGCCGGCGGTCGAACTGACTGCACCGGATTCGGCAATCGGCCGTGATACGGACGAGGCGCTGCGGTCGGGGATCGTATTAGGCTATACAGGGTTGGTGGAAGGTCTCCTTGCCCGCATCAGTCATGAACTTGCGACGCCTGTCACCGTCATCGCCACCGGCGGACTTGGCCACATCATCACCCCGTTGACAAGCTCCATTGATCTCTACGACCCCTGGCTGACCCTGGACGGAATCCACACGCTGTATCGACTCAATGCGAAAAGAGAGTAATGAAAGACAACTCCTCTCACTACTCACACGTCACTTCTACTCCCTAGCAGTTCCCGGTAGCAATGCAAGGTCGCGGCGGCAGTTGCCTGCCAACTGAATCGGCTTGCTTGCGCCAGTCCCTGCTCGCTTCGTCGGGCTCGTTGGGGCGCGTCCTCAAGCAGTTCGGCGATTGCATCCTTGATTTCCGTGACGGACTGGGGATTGAACAGACGGGCGGCATCGCCAGTGATCTCTGGCAGGCTTGCCGTATTGGCGCAGGCGACCGGCACGCCGCAGGCCATCGCCTCCAACACGGGCAGGCCAAACCCTTCATACAGGCTGGGAAAAACGAACAAGGTCGCTGCGCTGTATAGGGCAGGCAGGTCCGCCTCGGGCACGGGGCCGAGAAAGCGCACGGCATCGCCCAGTTGATGCTGGGCGGCCCGTTGTCTTGGCTGCGGATAGCGCTCATCCCAGGCGCCGGCGATAACCAGCGGGGGCGCGCTTCGGGTGGACAGCTGCGCGTAGGCGTCGATCAATGTTGGCAGGTTCTTGTGCGGCTTGTTGATTCCAACGTACAGAATGAAGCAGTCCGGTAGACCGTACTTGGAGCGTGTGCGGTCAACTTCAGGAGCCGACTGGGGCCGAAAGTGGGAACCGGCGGCTAAAGGGGTGACACTGACACGGGACAAGGGGACGTGAAAGCTGCGGGTGAGATCGCTGCGAGCGGCTTCGGAAACGGCGACGACGCGGCTGGCGGCGCGCATGGCGAGGGTCGTAGCCAGGCGGAAAAATAGTCTCGCTTTCAACGGCACGTCTTGTGGATACCTGAGCGGCGTAATGTCGTAGAAGGTCAGGACAGTTGGCAGACCGGTAAGGTAGGGCATGACGTAGTAGGGACTGTGATAGAGGGTTGGCTCGCCAGCCCGCAACCGCCTGAGCAGAAGTGGAATGCGCAACTGTTGCTTGACGCTGAATGGGGAGCTGGATACTGGAACTACTCGGGGCGGGCGGGCGTCTGCTGCGCGGGGTTGGAGAGCGTCCCATGTTGCAATGCCGGCTGGGTTCGCGAGAATGGTCACCTGTTCATCAGCGTTGAGCAGGGGCATCAGTGCCGATGTCAGTTCACGCACATAGTGACCGATGCCGGGAAATCGGTCGGTGGCGGTGCGGGCGTCGAAGATGAAGTGGCTCATTGAAAGGAGAGGAGTGAGAGGAGAAGAGTGAGGAGTGAGGAAAGAGCTCTCATTGTGCGTTCCTCGTTCCCTGGGCAAGGGCCTCCTGGTAGAAAGAGATTGTATTGCGGACCATGGTGTGGGCTGAAAACTCCTCTTGCACTCGCATGCGGCCCTGGGATCCCATCTGCGCGCGCAGCGCCGGATCTGCAAGGAGCCTGTTGATTGCCGCGGCCAGCGACTGTGGGTCGTTGGGGGGCACGACCAGACCGGTTTCCCCGTTGCGGTTGACGTAGGATGTGCCTGTGCCCAGTTCGGTGCAGATTACAGGGATGCCACAGGCCATCGCTTCGAGTTGCACGATGCCCAAGGCTTCGGCGCGGTTGGTGGAGGGCAGCACAAAGAGTTCGGCGGCATAACGCGCGGCCAGACTCTCTGGTTCCGAACATTCGCCAAGAAATGATATTTTTTCGTTCAGAATATCTGCCCGCGCCAGGCTCTGCCAGGCCTCTTGCATGGGACCGGACCCGACAATCAGGAGATGGGCCTTGACATGGTGCATGGCTCGGATCAATACGTCGACTCCTTTGTAATGACGCAGGCGGCCGATGAAGAGGAGCAACGGCGTGTCCGGGAAGCGGTCGCGCAGACTTTGCGCGTCGGCCTGCACTTGGGAGGAGGCGGGAATGTAGCGATCCAGCTCGATGCCATAGTGGATCACGCGGCATTTCTCTGGCACGCGGCGCAGAAATGGAGATGACTCGACGTAGGCGGGGCTGGATGCGGCGATCAGTGCGGCGCGTTGCAGGACCTTTTGCAGCAGAGGCGCATAGATCTTTCCCGTCCTCCTCTGGCGCACGATGTCGCTGTGGTAGGTGATCACGGCCGGTTTGCCCCGCCCGAGCAGTAGTTGTGCCAGCTCGGCAGGCGGGTAGGGCGCGTGGAGATGGACGAGATCGGCGCTCGCCGCCTGGCGCCGCAGCTCGGCGAAGAAGGGCAGGCTGATGGGGGTGGACAGGATGTGGGCCTGTCGTCCCGTTTTGGTGACCGGAACGCCATCGATGGTCTTGCGCAGGGTATGCGGCCCGGTGTTGGTGACGAGAACGCGGGCGTCGACGCCTTCTGTGCGCAGCCCTTGGGCCAGCAGGCGGATATGGTTCTCGATCCCGCCTACGACTGGAAAATAGTCCTTGTACAACAGCAGCACTCTCATGGAAGACCAGTGTATAGCTATTAGGGCTCGTTGACGATTGTCTGAACTGAGATTTGCAGGATTACGATGTGGTCTATCCACGAAGGGCCGCGGAGGAAACCTTTTTTATCCACGAAGGGCCACGAAGGACCACGAAGAAAACCTTTGCAAGGTCATAATTTGGGCTGTCCACAAAGGGCCGCAGAGAAAACCTTTTTTTGTCCACGAAGGGCCACGAAGGACCACGAAGAAAACCTTTGCAAGGCCATTATTTGGGCTGTCCACGAAGGGCCGCGGAGAAAACCTTTTTGTCCACGAAGGGCGACGAAGAAAACCTTTGCAAGGCCATTATTTGGGCTGTCCACGAAGGGCCGCAGAGAAAACCTTTTTTTGTCCACGAAGGGCCACGAAGGACCACGGAGAAAACCTTTGCAAGGTCATAATTTGAGCTGTTTACAAAGGGCCGCGGAGAAAACCTTTTTGTCCACGAAGGGCCACGAAGGACCACGAAGAAAACCTTTGCAAGGTCATAATTTGGGCTGTACACAAAGGGCCGCAGAGAAAACCTTTTTTGTCCACGAAGGGCCACGAAGGACCACGAAGAAAACCTTTGCAAGGTCATAATTTGGGCTGTACACAAAGGGCCGCAGAGAAAACCTTTTTTGTCCACGAAGGGCCACGAAGGACCACGAAGGGCCGCGAAGAAAACCTTTTGTGGTCGACTCAGATTATGGTCTTGGGACACGAGAATCAGGCGAGAAACGGTCTGGTTTTGCCCGCAGGCGTCCTGTCTTGTCACAATTTTAGCAGTCTTCTCCAAATTTCAAGGGAACCTAGTGAATAGTGAATTGTAGCCATGGCGCGGCGTCAGCAACTGCCCAACAACTGTTGGTAGAACGAATCCAGGTTGGCTGCGGTGCGTTCGATACGGAAGTGGCTTTCTACACGTTGGCGTCCTGAACGGCCCATGCGCTGGGAGAGATTGGGATCTCGCAACAGCCGGGCGACAGATTTGGTCAACGCAGCCGTGTCGCCGGGTGCAACGAGAAGCCCGGTCTCGTCATGTGCAACGATTTCGGGTAGAGCGCCGTGGGCAAATGCGACGACCGGTTTCGCCATGGCCATTGCCTCTATGTTGACCAGGCCGAAAGGCTCCGGCGCGCCGGGATGAACAAAGATATCCATGGCCTCCAGCCACGGCCGCACATCTTCCATTTGGCCGGTCCAGTGGACGCGATCGTCGAGACGGAGCTGGGTACACATGGCCATCAGGCTGGCTTCGTATTCGTCTTTCACCTGAAACGGGTCTCCGCCGACCACGAGGAAGCGGCAGTCCGGCGCGGTTGCAGCGAGTTCGCCGGCCATCTGCAGAAAGGTATCTTGGCCTTTCCAAGGGCGGACTCTGCCAATCATGCCAACGATCGGGGCTTGGGATGGAAAACCGGCGGCCTTGCATACCAGGGTTTTGTTGGCGGCGGCTCTGTTGGCGACGGCTCGGTTGGCGGGGGCGATGTGGGCCTGGTCGAAGTGGGAGAGATCGATGCCGTTGTAGAGGACGGACAGTTTTGGGGAGTTGGGCAGATGGCGGGCGACTGCGCGTGAATTTGTTAGCACCATGGTGGCCATGCGGCTCAAGATGACCTTGCTCATACGATCGGGCCACTTGGTAGCAGGCTCGGCCTCGGACAGCCAGAAATCCCGCATGTGCCAAACCAGAGGAACTGATGCGAGCCGGGCAGCCAGGGTTGCATAGACTGTAGCGCGCACGGTATTGCTGTGGATAAGAGCGGCGCCGAGGTCTCGGGCCGTCGTTGCTATGTATGCAGCAGCCTGCCACCAGTCCAATGGACTGCGGAAGGAGCCGCGCAGCCGCGGCAGTTCCAGCATATGGACAGGGATACCTGCTGCGGACGCCTCCTCAGCCAACGGTCCGGAGGGTGCAATCAGGTGCGGTTGCCAGCTATCGCGGTCCAGAAAAGTCATGAGCAGGAGCAGGCTTCGTTCTGCGCCGCCGAGGGCATCCGCATGATCGACGAAGAGTATGGGTCGGGCCATTACAGTCCTTCAGGGTTTGCGGCCGGTGCAGAAACTTTCCGCTGTTCACTGGCCGCTGGATTTTCCGGCCGCGGCCGTGGAGATGATAGACATAAACTGGTGCGCGGCGCGATCCCAGTTCATCTCGCGCTCGACCCAGCGGCGACCGGTGCGGCCCATACGTTGCCGCAGCGCGCCGTCATCGAGCAGGCGCGCCAGGGCCAGGGCCAGCGCCGGAGGATCGTCGGGAGGAACGAGGAGACCGGTCTCGTTTTCGCGCACTGCTTCGGCAGCGCCGCCGGTGCGGGCTGCGACAACGGGCAGACCGCTGGCACTAGCTTCGAGATAGACGATTCCGAACCCCTCGACGCTGCCGGCATGATACTCCGCCCGCGCCGGCATGACAAAAACTGTGGCTTGCCGGTAAATGTCCGGCAGTTCGGAATCGGAAACGGCATCCATGAAGCGCACGGTTTGTGTAAGCCCAAGTTCCTGCGCCAGTTGCGCAAGCGAAGCGCGCGCCGGGCCGGCGCCGACGATCCAGTATTGCAGGCGAGGCGCCCGGTCCAGCAGTGGCGGCAGGGCGCGAAGTACGGTGTCGATTCCTTTGCGCGACACCAGTCGGGCGACGGTCAGAAGGATTGGCGGTCCGGAGGGCGGCGAGGAGGGCGGCGTAAATCGATCCGGGTCGGTTCCAGGACGAAGAACTTCAGGGCAGGGCAAGCCAAGTTTCTGAAGTCGTTGCGCATTGGCGTGCGAAATAGTCACCAGTGGTCGCGCGCCCGCCAGTAGACGATTGAAGATGGGGGCATGCCAACGCAGCTGCGCCGCTTCGAAGTCATTGCCGTACGCCAGGGCGAGGTAGCGTCCTCTGGACATTGCCGCCGGCAACAACAGCCGGGGATGTGCATGTCCTACAACGGTTATGTGGGGGCGGAGCGCCGCCAACGCGCGTGCGATGCGCCAGGACGTAAGAACAGCGGCTCCCAGTGACGGGCGGGAGTTGCCGGCAGCAGGGAAACAGCCAGTTCGGTTTTGCCCGAAAGTAACCAGTTGGAAGGGTTCTTCACTGAAAAGGGACGGGTTGCCGTCCGGATGCAGGACGGTGAGGCTGCAGCGGCGCCCGATGCGCCGGCTTATTTCAAAGAGATATTGCTGCATTCCACCGACGCGCGGGGGAAAGTCCAGTGTCAGTAGAGCTACTCTCAGACGAGGAGAGGAGGAGGAGTGGGGATCGAGAGACGGTCGCGTCGACATGGAGCCGCTTTTCACTCCTCTCGCCCGCTGCTTTGTTGCCGCCCGCTGCTGATTGTGCTGGCGAATAGAGCTTCGTAAGCATCAACCACCCGATCCTGCGCGAATGCTTCGGCGCGCTCGAGCCCGAGTTGCGCATAGGACAAGCGTTTGGGAGCGTCATTCAGGAGTGACAGCAGAACCGGCCCCAGTTCGGATGCGCGGGCCAATACGCCCCACTTGCCTTCTTCAAGCAGTTCGCGCGCGCCGGCATTGGGTGTGGCTACGACCGGCGTGCCACATGCCATCGCTTCAATATACGGTATGCCAAAGCCTTCGTAGGTACTGGGCAGGCAGAAGACCCAGGCGCGGCGGTAGAGGTCGGCCAGGGCATTCTCAGGCGGGTTTCGAATGCAGACGACGCCGGGGGCTTGCACGTTGCGCTCTGCCACCATCCATAGTTCAGCGTCGGGCAGGGCTGGTCGAATCTGAGTTTGGAAGAGTTCCAGCAACATCTGGCCCCGCTTGCGTCCTGCCAGGGCGCCTACAAAGAGGATGACGGGATGGCGATGGCGGAGGTGATGGTTCAGATGGGGACCGGGGCAGAAAACCTTGCGATTCACTGAATTGGGTATCACGAGCTCGACGCCCGGAACGTATCGCCTGGTGTTTGCGCTTACTGCTACGACGCGCGTGGCCCTGGCAGCTTCCCAGAGTTCGAGGGGCGTGAAGGTCAGGTACCACAGTCGCCTCTTCCAGGTGGTGGCGTGGATCGCTTCGCCGAAAGACGCCCCGTGCAGTGTTCGCACTACCGGACGGCCGGGATGCCGAATCAGTGCGTTGTTGCCATGGGCGTGGATGATGTCGAAGCCGCTGAAATCCTGGGCGGCGTAGCGCCATGCAAGCTGCCAGGCCCACAGCCAAGCGCGCAGGGGGTCTGACGGGGGCGAGGGGAGCACTGTGCGCACATGATAGCAAGCATCCTGCGGGGGTTCATCGGTTGTGAAGACGGTCGCGCAGTGGCCGCGTTGTGTCAGAGCATTGGCTAGGCGGTGGGCCGCGTAGGCCACGCCGCCGGACTTGGCGCGGGTGGGGGAGGGCAGATGGGAGGACAGTACGGCGATATTCACTGTGGGTCAGGTATTTTTCGATTGCGCAGACCGGCCCAGTATCCAGACCACAGGCCGCGAAGCGAGGGGATGATCCGCCCGGGGTGTTTCTGAAATATGGCCTGCTTTACCAAGATCCAACCCAGCTCCCTCTTCAGAAACCAGGGCAGGTATCGCTGCTGGAAATTCTTGGCGAAAAAGTAGGCGTTGTTGTGGTGAGATTCATAGAAATACCGTCCTTCATCGCTGTCCTTACTGGCGCGGGAACCGCCGGTCGGATGGCCCAGATGCACGATAGCGGCGGCAGGGTCATATGCGATCTGGTAGCCTCGGCGCAGAATGCGCAGCGAAAAGTCGGTCTCTTCGCCATTGGCACGGCCAATGTATCCTTCATCAAATAGACCGACATCGATTGCCAGTTGACGATCCACTGACATATTGCCGCCTCGCAGACTGTCGGTTGTACCCTTAGGGACTTCGTATTGCCAGTAGTCGCGCATCCTGCCATTGGGGGAAATGATACATGGTCTGGGCTGTGGGGGCTGTTTTTTTCGTTCTACATGGACGCCCCCTGTTGCGGCGCCGATACCCGGCTGCTTCAGGTTGTCCATGTGCAGTTCGATCAGGTCCGCCGGCGGAATAATGTCATCGTCGCAGTAGAGGAGATAGCTGCCTCTGGCTATTTTCGCGCCCACGTTTCTGGCATGGGGCAGATTGGCCCTGGCGACGAAATGCCAGCGAATACGATGTGGGTACCGGTCTTGGCAAGCGCGGATGAACTGCTCTGTCCCTGCTTCGTGGTCCGGCGTCTGGTCGATGACCAAGAGTTCGTAGTGGGGATAGGAAAGTCCGAGCAGATATTGAATCGTCTCACACAAGACTTTCTCGCGTTGATAGGTGGGAACAACAACCGACCAGAAGGGACTGTCAGACATTGTTTATTTGCGTACAAGGAATTGAACGAGACCCTGATAGGC
The DNA here is from genome assembly GCA_965221345.1 of Caldilineaceae bacterium. Classification (GTDB taxonomy): domain Bacteria; phylum Chloroflexota; class Anaerolineae; order Caldilineales; family Caldilineaceae; genus Bin5. The sequence continues at coordinate 1,151,874 of CBDCSD010000001.1, read as the reverse complement.
CGGCGCCAAACTCTGGGGCAGGTGTTGGGTCAGCCGGCTCAGCAGCTGTTGATCTGAGGCATCCAGCGCCGAAAACAGTCTCAGCGTCACCGGGTATATAAGGACGCCCGCGGCGACGGCAACAACAAGCCCACCCAGCCACGTGCTGGCGAGCCATGCCACGGCGGCGGCAGACAGGGCCGCCAGCCAGACGCGACTGAGTACACGGAAAGGCAAGGCTACTTGCAGGCGCCGGGCGGCATGTGCCATGCACAGTGCGCTCGAAATCGTGTGGCTGCCGCAAGTGACCAATGCCGCGCCCGCTGCGCCATATACCGGGATCAGGAGCAGGGAAAGACCGATGTTGAAGAGCGCCATGACCGCGTTCAGGCGTACAATGTAATTCTGTTCCTCCAGACTGTATAACATGGATACGCTGACAGAAGCAATGGCACCGCCGATGTGGCCAACAAAGAAAATTGCAAGTATTGGAGTCATTGCCAGGAATTCAGGACCGTACAGGAGCGCGACCGACGACGCGACCGCAGCGCCTCCCAACCCGATGGGCATGGCGATTGCAGCTGCGATTCGATTGGAAGAAAGGTAGACCCGGTCGATTCGTTCGCGATCATTCTGCCCTTGCAGCGAGGAAAAAATTGGAAGCAGTGTCGCGGTGAAGATCGCGGGAATGGCCATGGCCTTCACGGCCAGGTCAAAGGACTGGCTGTAGAAGGCGATATCTACATCTGTGGCAAAGCGTTTCAGAAAGAATATTCCGAATCGCTCGTAGGGAATGGTGCTGGTGGCGAAGATGAGAACGATATCCCGGCAATAGCGGAGAATGCGGCGGCGCAGCTCGGGCGGGATACTGAACTGCATGGCGCCTCGCACTGAGTAATGGGTTGGCAGCTTCCAGCCGATGAGTATGATGGTGAGAATTCGCCGTGCGATATAGGCAAGTAGAAGCGTATAGATTCCGAAGCCAAGCGACACGGCTGTCATGGCGGCGGCGGAATAGAGAAGCCCCCCAACCAGGCTGGCCTGACTGAAGATGCGAAAGTCCAAAGAGCCCTTAGCCGCGGCCTGGAAAAAAACCTCCACAGCGACGAGCAGAACTGAGAAGGCGACGAGGGCAAGAGCGGCGGCATCGGCCGCAGGGTCAGCCCAGGAATAGACCAGCACCAGCCCCCCCACAAGCGCCCCCAGCAGCAGTTCCAACTGCAAGAGCCGGGCAAAAATGGCCGAGGCAGTTTGCCGCTCCCCTTGGCCCAGAAATTCTGCGCCGAATTTCGTCATCGCTTGCGGCAAGCCAGGGGAGGCGACCAGGGCGAGCAGGCCTATCAGCCACAGCCAGTAGTTGTATTGGCCCAGCAGGGAGGCGCCCAGAACTCGAGCCAGCACGATGCTTGTGACGACACCCAGAATGAGACCACCGACAGTACTGAGGGCGCTCCAATAGGTGTTTTTGGCGATGGTCTGGTAGACAGTCATGGGGTTAGCTTAAGGCGGGGACCGCCAGAGGCTCTACAGCTGGCATTCCTTTCTTGTTAGCCGGCAACTCTGGATGTCAGGCGGGAGGGCGACAAGGCTTGCCTACGCCGCGGCCGACAGATGGCCTTTAGCGGACTCGGCGATAACCTGCCGATAGCATGCCACCGTTCCTTCTACCATACGCTCGGCGGTGAATCTTGTCCGCACGCGCTGGTAGCCGCGCATTCCCATCTCCTGCCGCATCTCCACATTTTCAGCCAGTCGGATCAGGGCATTCGCCAGTTCGGTTTTGCTGCCCCGTTCAACCAGAATGCCGTTTTCGCTATGCGCAACGACCTCGGGCACTGCTCCTGCATGGAAGGCGACAACCGGGTTGGCGTGGGCCATGGCTTCCAGGTAGATCAGGCCAAAGGACTCGGAAAGAGACGGAGCCACGAAGATATCACAGTCTGCATAGAGTTGGGCGAGCGCCGCGGCTTCGACATAGCCCAAGAAGGTCGTTGCTTCACGCGCTGCAGGGGCGGCGAAACTGGCGAAGTACTCCTGATAGCTTGTCCCTTGCGGGGCGTCGCCCGTGTCGGCACCGGCGATTACAAACTTGCAATGTGACGCGCGGCTTATCACTTTCGGGATGGCCTGGAGCAGACAGTCGATCCCCTTGCGCCTTTCCAGACGCCCAACATACAGAATTGTAACCGCTCCATCGTCCGTTTTCCTCTTCGATGGCGGAAAAGGCGGAACAGAGATGCCATGGGGTATTAAGAATAGTCTGGCGTCCGGAATCCGATATAGTTCGGTGCAATACCTGGCGATAAATTCGCTATTGGCAATGATGCGGGCGCCGCGCCGGGCGGGAAGCGCCTCCAGGAAACAGGCCAGGCGAAGACCTAATCTGGCCGACCGTTCTCCTTTGAGAAGGCTGACTTGAGCCAGCGGCGTAGACAGGCGAATCACAAGTGGGGCGCGTGGATGAAAGCTGTAGCAGAGACCCTCCGCGCCCCAATTTGGCATTTCGACCAGATCAAATGGCCCTCGCGCAGATTCCAGGCGAGCGATTTCGCGGTCCACGACAAAGCTGCGTTCCAACGTATTCCAGATTCCGCGTCCTTTGCGGCGTACTGGAGCGGGCAGCCAGAACTCGCGGTTGGCCACTCTGGACAGCTTCACTGCGGACGGCTGATGGGCGGTGGGCAAGGCCTCATCGCTTTCTTGATCCTGGTTCCGGGGCCCGGTTGGGCGGTCGGGCCTATTCGAATCTGCGGGGCCGGCTATGACGGTGACGTTGTGTCCGGCTTCGGCAAGGCCATGGGCCAGGTGGTAGACATATGAGGAGATTCCACCTGTGCCTGTTGGGGGATATTCTTTGCTCACCAGGCAGATACGCAGCGGCTTCAAGTACTCCCCCTTGCGACTGCGTTGTAGACATCCACTGTTGCTATTGCCGCGCCCCGCCAGGAGAAGCGGGCTGCTTGACGCAGGCCGTCACTGCGCATCTGCTCGGCAGTTATTGGTTCCGACAGCACTTGTCGGATTGCCGAGGCCAAGCCTTCTCCGGTCATTGAATCGATGTAGAGAGCGGCTTCACCTGCCACCTCGGGCAGGCTGCTGGCCGCGCTGCATACGACCGGCGCTCCGCAGGCCATCGCTTCCAGGACGGGGATACCGAATCCCTCATAGAGACTGGGCATCAGGAAGCAGTCGGCGCCGCTGTATAAGGCGGGCAGCTCGGCGTCCGGCACGCGGCCGGCAAAGATAACATCGTCGGCCAGCCCCAGCAGGTCCACCTTGCTCTGCACGGCATCGAAGAGCCAGCCGCGGCGGCCGCCGACTACAAGGCAATGGGGCCATCCCTCCGCTTTCAGGCGGGCAAGAGCCTCAAAAGCGAGGGCGTGATTCTTGCGCGGCTCCAGCGTACCCACCATCAACAGGTAGGGCCGCCGGATCGCAAGCCGTTCCAGTACTCGCCGACACTCCTCTGCACTGACCGGTTTGAAGTGGTCTTCGATGCCTTCGCCAACGACAAATACCTTCTGCGGCGGCGTGCCGTACAAATCCAATATATCCCGCTTCGTGTGCCGGCTGACGGCAATGATAGCATCGGCCCTGCGCACAAACAAGGGCATCGCTACCCGCAGGAAGGCCCGATTTGCTAATGTGTGGTGCTTGGGAAAGCGCTCGAAGATCAGATCGTGTACAGTCATGACCGACGGTCGCGCCATCCACGGCAGCAGATGCTCGGTGGCATGGTAGATGCCGCCGGCCCCGAGCCTGCGCTCCACGAATGGCGCCCGCAGGAGCTGACAGGCCAGCACACCGAGCCGCCAGGGATGTTGTCGCATCGGCAGGGAACGGGCGGGAATGGAGGCGAGCGAGGCGGGCGGTTGATGACCGCTGTGGTGATTGTAAAGGAGGCTCAGGTCGATTGCATCGCGGCAGTACTGCCACAGGGCAGAGGCCAGGCTTTCGGTATAGCGGGCCAAGCCTGCGCTTTGGTGAACGGCGGGGCCGGCGTCGAGGACTACGCTCAGGCGTCCTGGCCGTTGGCGGGGCTCTTGCGGGGAGGCATTTACGGGCGCGTGCTGTGTTGCCTGGATCGGCTCAGCCATAGCCGTTACCCCAGGGGGCAGGCGCGAAATCCCCAACATCTGCGGCCAGCGACTGCGCTGAACCGTCCAACCAGCCCTGCACGGCTTCGCCGAGATGAGATAGCGGGCTGTTGCGCGTGGTGCAGGGGGGCAGCGCGTCAAGAAATATTTCGCCATAACTACGTTGCCAGAGACGGCTGTCCAGCAGGACGACGATCCCGCGATCGGTGGCACTGCGGATCAAGCGCCCGAATCCCTGGCGCAGACGGATGACCGCCTCGGGCACGGCGTATTCGTGGAAGGCGTCATCATAGAGGCGACTGCGGGCGGCGTAGAGCGGATCGGTGGGAACGGCGAAGGGCAGACGGGCGATTATCAGGCAGACAAGCTGATCGCCGGGCAGGTCGATCCCTTCCCAGTAGCTGCTGGTGCCAAGCAGGAGCGAACGCGGGTTGGCGCGGAAGTCGCGCAGATTGCGGCTGCGGCTGCCTTCGCCTTGCTGAATCAGGGTCAGCCCGGCAGCTGCGAGCGGCGTGCGAATCGCTTCGGCGCTGGCGCGCAGGTGGCTGTGGCTGGTAAAGAGGACGAGCGTTCTGCCTTCTGCGGCCAGCGCGGCTTGCTGGATCGCCTGCTCCAGCGCCTGCTGGTAGTTGTGATGGTTCGGAGCCGGCATGTCGCCGGGCAAGTAGAGGAGCACGTTGCGTTTGTAGTCAAAGGGGCTGTCGATGACGGACCCGTTGGCCTCCCAACACCCCAGCCGTTCGCGCAGGTAATCGAAGTGATCTCCGGCCTGCAGCGTTGCGCCGGTGAGGACGACAGCACGTTTCTTGCCGAAGAGATCGGAGGCCAGTTTTTCGCTCACATGGATTGGGGCGCTGCGCAGAGTGACGGCATCTGCACTGCGCCGCGAACGAGAAGGTCCGGCGGCGGATCGCCCGTTGTCGGACATTTCCAGCCAGGCGACCGACTCTTCCTGGTGGTTGAGAGGACGCAGGATTATATCGTCGGCCACTTGCAGGATTTCGGCGAGATCGGTCTGAGCGTAGTGCAGGGCCTGCAGGGCATGCCCCGGCCCGGCGGTGGCGGATGGGGCGGAGTCGGAGGGTGAGACGCCGGCGTTGTGTTCCGACTGCCACCATTGGGACGCGTCCAAAATGCCGGCAAGTTCGGTTAGCTGGGCCAGCAGGTGGCCCAGTTGGGCGCTGATTCCATCCCACTCAATTTCAACTTCGCTCCAGGCCGGCTGGGCGCGCATCCGGCTGTCCAGGGCTACCTGCTGGGGATAGCCGGACGCTGCGCGCGGCGCGGGCTTGACCTCGGAGTGGCGCAACACGAACTCGTGCAGCGCATCAGCAAAAGGAGGGAGGCTCGTCCGAAGGGCTTGGCTGCCGGCTGCCAGTTGCCCGGTAAGCTCCTGGATATGGGCTTGTCCAAGTTGCGGCGCCAACTGGTCGACTGCGCTGTCCAGTCTGTCCAGAAGGAAGGCCAGCATACGCAGATCGATCTGGCGGGTGAATTGCTCGGTTGCCGCGCTCTCCAGATGATGGGATTCGTCCACGATCAGGTTGTCATAGTCGGGCAGGACCTGGCCGCCGGCCTCTACATCGGCCAACAGCAGCGCATGGTTGACAACGAGCAGATGGGACGATCTGGCCTGGCGGTGGGCATCCAGGTAGAAATCGCGGAAGTGGCCGCCGAGGTAGGGATAGTGGCCGGGAGGCCCGTTGGCATTGCATCGTTCCGGGCTGCACTCGTCGGCATGGGAAGCGACGTGTGCCACCAGCGCTTGCTCTTGCCGGTCGTGAATCGGGAGTTCGCTGAAGTCGCCGGTCTGCGTGTGGGGCAGCCAGACCAGTATCTTGGCCAGGAAACGCAACTCCAGGGGAGGCAGACCTTCTGCAAACAGGCCTCTGTTGGCACGGGGCGCTTCCAGCCAGTTGGCCAGCCTGCGGGTACAGATATAGCGGGAACGCCCTTTCAGAGTCGTCGCCCGCAGCGCGGGCAGGCCGCCGCTGTCCTGGCCCAGGTCGGTGATCGCCAATACCTCAGCAACCCGGGGCATCTCCTGGTCAAGTAACTGGTCCTGCAGGGGGATGGTATTGGTGGCGATGACGACGCGGCTGTTGTTTACCACGGCCCAGGCTGCCGCGGGCAGGAGGTAGGCCAGGCTTTTTCCGGTTCCGGTTCCGGCTTCGATGATTCTGTGATCGCCCCGGTTCAGCGCGTTCAAGGTCTGAAGGGCCATTTCCAGTTGGCCGTCGCGCCGCTCGAACCCGGCGCCGGACTCGGAGTCGAACTCTGCGGCCAGCGGCCCGTCGTCGGCGAAGGCCGCGGCCAGGAAATCGTCGGCAACTTCCTGCGGTGAAGGGACGGGAGCGGGAGGACGAAGCGGGGTTCGGTAGCTCTGGACAGGCCTGACTGTCCCTTCATTTTTCTCGCCGATCCTGGCACCTTTTCGACTGCGCAACTCGTCCTCAAAAAGGAGTATCGGCCCCCAATCGCTGTCGCGACCGGCGGCGCATAGCGTCTCCAAAATGGCTGTTGGTAGCGCCTCGATCCGCTTCAGCAGGTGGAGCAGCAGATCGGCCGCGGCCGCGGCGTCGTGGTCCGCCCTGTGGGCCGAGGCCAGCGGAATCTCCAATGAACGGCATAGCTCACCAAGGCTGTAGCTCTCCTGGCCGGGCAACAGGATCGTCGCCAGCTCGTAGGTGTCGAGCACAGGCGCATCCACGTTCAGCCCGGCCGCTCGCAGAAAAGAGATGTCGAAGCCGGCACTATGGGCAACGACGGCGCCGCTACCGCTGAGGAAGGCCATGATTTCCGGTATGACCTCTTCGATGGAGGGGGCGTCGGCCACGTCGGCAGGATGGATGCCGGTCATTTGTTGGATGCGAAGCGGTAGCGGGCGGCCGGGGTTGATGCAGGTTGAGAAGTATTCACGCGGGCGGCCATCCTGAAAGCGGACGCCGCCGAACTCAATAATGGCGTCCCGCTTGGGGTTAAGGCCGGTTGTCTCCAGATCGAAAGCGACGAAAATACGGGGGGGCATGTTCAGGCGGCTCTGGGGCGTGGTCTGATTCTGATCGCGGTCACGGTCCAGCGTTTACTGATCACTTGCATTTCCGTTGAACGATATGGCGGCGGCGGTTTTGGTCACACTGCCGGTATAGAGCCAGGAGACCTGGCGCAGCGTAAGCGCCTGGTCGAACTCGGTCAGCGCGGAAATGCAGTCGGCCGGCACGACAACGGTAAACCAGCGCAGGCCGGCAGAAGCGGCGGTGTGGAGCACGCAGATGCTGGAAACAGTGCCGACAATCACAAGGTTGCGCACTTGCCAGACATTGGCCAGGAAGTGCTCCAGCCAGGTGCCATAGAAACCGTCGTAGCGGCTCTTCTGGCAGACCAGATCTTCGGGTTGGGGAGCCAGTTCCTCGACGATCTCCCATCCCCAGCTATTCAGTTCACAGTGGCGCGGCCAGATCTCCCATTCGGGATCGCCGGCGAAGTGGCTGTCCTGGGTGTAGGCGATATGCACACCGGCGCGGCGGGCGCCCGCCAGTAGCTTCTGCAAACTGTCGAGCGTGGCAGCGGCGTCGGGCACCATCAGGGCGCCGCCTTCCTTCACAAAGTCGTTTTGCATGTCGACGACGATGACTGCGCTGCTCTGGGCAGGCAGTTCGACGCTGGGCTGCCACGGGATTTCCGGAACTTCGACAGTTTCACCCGGAAACTGCATTCTGCCCTCCTTTCCCACACCAGTAAATAGCGAATTGTCTCGGTACCAGCCAATTGACACTAAGTCTCATTGACGATTGAACGAACAGCAGCGGCGCTGGTACGTAGCGTTGGAAGCCGAACGCATCGGGCATGGCGGCACCGAACGGCTGGCGCAGATTACCGGTATGAACGTCAACACGATTCGCCGCGGTCGGCGCGAGTTAGCCGCGGGCGTGGCTGGTCGGCCCACGGAGCGGGTGCGCAAGCCGGGCGGTGGGCGGCCAGCGCTGGAAAAAAAAGTCCAGCTATAGAAGACAGAATCAAGGAAATCGTCAATGACGACATCGCTGGTTTGCCGACAGATGAACAGAAATGGGTGAAACTAAGTTTGCGCACGATTGCATCTCGGCTGCGCGCACAGGCATACAGGATCGGTCGCACCACAGTCGGTCGGCTGCTGCGCAAGCTGGGCTTTGGCTTGGTCGCCAACCGCAAGCGCTTGACGGGCGCGGCGCATCCCGACCGCAACCGCCAGTTTGACTACATTCGTCGTGTGCGACAGCAGTTCCTGCAAGCAGGCTATCCTGTCATCAGTGTCGATACCAAGAACAAGGAACTGATCGGCAACTTCGCCAACAAAGGCCGCACTTGGCGTCAGGCGCCGGCGCAAGTCAATCTGCATGATTTCCCTGGCGATGCGCTGGGTCGGGCCGTGCCGTATGGCATCTATGACATCCTCCATAACCAAGGCTATGTCTATCTGGGCAACTCCTATGATACGCCCGAATTTGCTGTCCATGCCATCGCACAATGGTGGGCCGACCCCGCACGTCCCCGCTTTCAGCGCGAGGACAAAATCTTGATCCTCTGTGATGCGGGTGGCAGCAACAACTGCCGTTCCTGGCTCTGGAAACTAGCGTTGCAACGCCAATTCGCTGACCGGTTCGGCATCCCGGTTCTGGTCTGCCATTATCCGACTGGCGCCTCCAAGTATAATCCGATTGAGTATCGTCTCTTCAGTCAGATAACGCGCAACTGGGCCGGCAAACCTTTGCGCTCTTTTGACACAATGCGCAACTACATCCGCAGCACAACCACCACGACCGGCTTGACCGTCAAAGCCTTTCTCGTTGACCGAGCCTTTCAGAAGGGGCGCAAGGTCTCCAAAGAGCAACGCCAAACAATCCAACTCACACGGCGACCTATCTGTCCAACTTGGAACTATATGATTGCACCAACACCGATATCTTGAATATCACCCAAACCGCTATCTTATTTGTGGACAGTTACTAAGATGATAGATGGAGCCAACCGTCGTGAACTCCATCGCTTTGTCCAGACTCACATCGTCCCTGGCTCTGCGGTTTATACGGACGAGGCCATGGCCTACAAGGGGCTTGCGCAGTATGCTCACGAGAGTGTCAATCACAGCGTCGGGGAATACATCAGGGGCCGGATTCACACGAACGGAATCGAGAGTTTCTGGTCGATGTTGAAACGGGGCTACGTGGGCATGTTCCACCATTTCAGCCACAAGCACCTGCACCGCTACCTGTACGAATTCAGCGGCCGCTGGAACATGGGAGACGCAGGTGGAGCGACTCGCATGGACACTCTGTTGACCGCTTCCGAGGGGGTGCGGCTGACTTATGAGGAACTGATTGAGTGAGAGCCGTTAAGTAAATTCAGTCAAGATGTAAACATGTTTACGATGATGGAAGCAATGGTTGACGCTAGGGTTGCTGCCGCAATCCCGACGCCGATAATCCATTTTGTCAATTCGGATTTCAGGTCGGAAATATCTGTTTGAAGTAGTGCGATTCCCGTTTGTGATTCTCCTCTAATTTTGGCAATTTCCGTCCGAACATTAGCGATTTCAGTCCGAACACGTTCCACGTCAGCTTCAGTTGCTGTATGTTCGTAGTGAGCTTTCAGGTTAGCAACTTGCTCAAATACTGCTCTGTCACTCGTAGAATCTGTTTTGTTTGTCTCCATTATTCCTCTGATTCCATGTCTAAGAGGATTGAGACAAGATACTCATTTTTTAATCCGCATTTGGAGCAATAAGATACAAACAGTGGTCCCACATTTTCCTCTGGCACAAAAAAATGATTGTTGCCGCAACGATGACAAGGTTTATCTGCTCCCTTCTTTCTCAGAAGATTTTCTATAATCTGCGAATGAGCATCGAACCATTCTCTTATTTCACGTTCAGTAGTTGTCACGTTTTTCTCCCCATAGCCCCTTCTTTCTCCATTGCCAGTTGAACGCGAACTAATGTTAACACAGTGCAAGCATGGTGTAAAAAGTATCTTATATGCCCCTCAGGGCAATTGCATCTAAATTGGGTCAAGCCCCTGTGACGCTACCTGAATCGAGTCCAGGTCAGGAAAAAACGCCGAGAAATATGCAAATCATAGTTCTCGGTCGCAAGTTCCAATGTTGTCCAGTGACCGGAGGCAGGTTTCTTGACCGAAAACCATCGGCAATCAGCAGACGGACAACGGTTTCCACTATAACTTACTTTCTTTCTGGCGAAGAGGTGATGACCTACTAACTCACTATGGACCCGGACAGGTTGTCCGGGTCTTTTCTTTACAATTAGAGCACATTAGAGTAGTAGGACTTTCGCCAGGAGGTCAGGAGGCTGTAAGCTTGAGACATGATTACGAAACAGAAGTATGTCGAATACCTTGTCAGCACGCCGATCAACTACACCTGTACCAATCTGGCTGAACATCTGGAAGGTATGAGCCACGATGTAGTCAGCGATTTTCTGAAACGGGAGCGACTCACAGCCAGTCATCTGTGGGAACTGGTGGCAGGACAGATCGAAGACAGCCCAGACGCTTACCTGATTATTGACGACAGTGTGCAAGACAAACGCTACGCACGGTCAATCGAGATGGTAAAGCTGCAGTACAGTGGCGCTGAAGGTGGTCTGGTGCGCGGCATCGCAGTCGTGAACCTGATTCATAACCAGTGGTGAAGACGGCGACTATTATCCGATTGATTTCCGCATCTACGCCAAAGAAGCGGATGGCAAGTCAAAGAACGACCATTTTCAAGAGCTGCTGCTGCGAGCGGTTGGCGCCAAACAGATACAGGCCAAGACTGTGCTGTTTGATAGTTGGTATAGCGCCTAGCAGAACCTGAAGCTGGTTCACCGTCTGGGATTGACCTTTTACACCACACTGAAAGCCAACCGCATGGTCAGTCTGAGCGCAGAAGATGGCTATATCCATCTTGATGCCATCGATTGGAACGACGAACGGCTTAGGCATGGCATCATTGTCAAGCTCAAGAAAGTGCCTTTCAAAGTGAGATTGTTCAAGGTAGTTGCCATAAACGGCGACATTGACTGGGTCATCACCAATGATCTGGATGAGACCATGATCACGCAAGTCGCTCAAAACGCGAACGGGTTGCGCTGGCAGATCGAAGAATTTCACCGCCAATTGAAGCAGCTAACAGGCTCCGCCAAATGCCAATGTCGCAAAGCTCGTTCGCAGCGCAATCACCTCGCTTGCTGTTACCATGCTTGGCTGTCCCTCAAGGTCCACGCCTCCTTGCTCAACAAAACCATCTATCGCGTGCATAATGACCTCTTAAGCGTTTATCTGCGAAACCAACTTCGCAGCCCGACTATCCCTGCTTTCCAGCCAGCTTAGCGAAAGTCCTAATATTGAAAGTTGGAGTAGTTCTTTCGTTTGCCTTCTCAGCAATTCCTCTATTATTTGCAGGCTTATAGGGGCGGTTGCCTCCCGCACCATTCCTCAAAAACATCTCCTCTATGAATACATGAGCAAACCCCTACAACCCCCCAGATACTCCTATTCTGTCAAGGGGCTTGGCTAAAATTCGATATAATTCCCTTTTTTTGATCCACGAAGGGCCGCGAAAAAACCCTTTTGTGGTCGACGCAGATCGTGGTCGTCGATCACGAGAATCAGGCGGGAAAGGGTCCGATTCTGTTCGCAGGCGTCCTGTTTTTTGTCACATTGTGAGCAGCCTTCTCCAAATGTCAACGGAGCCTAATCACTGGCTGCTGCGCTATGCCAGTTCCCAGCGGCTGGGGTTGATGCCGGGGGCTTCGCTGGCCATGTTGGCCGGCTTGTTGCCGCCGCCAAAGTCCCACTGTCGCGTATTGCGGTCGATGAAGAAAGGCTTGACCTCCGAAGGCAGTTTCGCCACTTCGTCGGCCGGCCACTGTTCCACCTCCTCGGCAACCGGCCCGGCCCAGGCCGGACGATATGCGATCGCCAACAGCTCGCGGGCGTTGTCGCCCACGTTGGGGAAGTTTCCATGGAAGGTGCGATGGTTGAGCAGCACGGCGGAGCCGGCCGCGGCGGTCACCATGACCTCCTCCGGGTGGGACTCATAGCGCACATAGGGGTTGCCGTGCGCGTGCATGGCCAGGTGGGAGCGGGGAATCACGCGGAAAGGTGAGACCTCCTCCGTCAGATCCTGGAGGTAGTAGAGCACACGCACCATGCAGGGGCAGCTTCCTTCGTAGCCGAAGATCTTCGACCCGTAGGGCTGGCCGTCGGTGTGGATGCTGATACCGGGATGGCCCGGTTCGGAGCGGGCGTAGGCGTAGGACATGAAGACGATATCGTCGCCAAAGAGCCGCTCGAGAAACTGTACGGTTGGCGAGTGGGCGATGAGGGCGGTGATGGCGCCGCCAGCGAACTGTGCTTTCGGACGAACTTGCTGTTTCACACTGTAATCAACGGCGATCGTGTTCAGGCGCTCGGTCTCTATGCGCAGAATGTTCAGGTGATCCGGGGAGAGCAGACTGGGCAGGACGGTGTAACCTTCGACTTCAATTTGATAGACGTGTTGACCGAAACTGAGCTTTGACCAGTCACGGTCGTCGATTTTCACATTTTTCATGGTTCTTCTCCCTACTTGAATAAATGGTGCAAACCCGGGCCGTGTAACTCCGGCTCCTCCCCTCTACAATGTTCAGCGGTGGAAGATGTAGAGCGAGCGGTTCTCCAGCGGCAAGCAGATGCGTCGTTCCTGCCGGTGGCTCTCAGCGAGCGCCAGGCAGACCTCGGTCAGATGGTGGGCGATCTCGATTCGGCCCAGTGTTGGCCGGCCCTCTTCGTGCGCCAGGACCAGGTCCTCCAAGCAGAACTGGGTAGCGCTGTGTTCAGCCACCTTCTCGACAGGGACCTCGGTAGCGATGCGGGCCTTGCCAGCTTGGTTTTTGCGCAGCTGCAGGCCCGTCCCGTTGTCAAACGTGCGCACACTGCCGCCGTCGCCCATCACCTCAAATTCCCAGTTGCCGGCCGGAACGCTGGTGGCGGCGACTCCGTTGGCGAAAGTCAGTTGGAAGATTCCGTACGGGTCTTCATCGAGGCTGTTGTCGGGGATGCGATGATCGATAGTGTTGAGTTCGCCCCAGATGCTTTCCACTTTCGGATCGTCCAACAGGAAACTCAGCGTGTCTATCGAGTGGATGTGGCCGTGGAGCAGATTAGTGCTGGCGTAATGGACGGCGGCCTTGGGTTCGCCGATCTCGCCCCGCCGGATCATGTCACGCACCTGGTGGTAGACCAGATCGAAGCGGCGCAGGACGCCCGAGTTGAACAGGGCGCCGTTCTCCTGAACCGCCTTGAGAATCGCATCCGCCTCCTGCATGGAACAGGCAATCGCCTTTTCGCAGAAGATCAACCTGACCCCTTCCTCGGCGGCCCGCGTCGCCATCTCGGCATGCAAATGGCCGCGCGTGCAGACGGCAACCATGTCAGGATCCTCCTGGCGGATCATTTCGACATAGTCTTCGTGGAGCGCGTCGACGCCCCATCGATCTGCGAATGCTGCCCGTTTGGCGGCGTCGATGTCGGCGCCGGCGACGACCTGTAAGCGTGCGCTGGCCTGACATGAGGCCGCAACCGAGTAGGGTGGACTCCTGTCGGGAAATTCATCGTCAATGGTGCTGCCCATGCGCCCGAGGCCGACAATGGCAACGCGATAGGTCCTATCAGTCATGTTTGTTTCTCCTGGTGGCTTGGACAGTGGTGAGAGCAGTATTCAGCTGTTGATAAATGGTTACTGACCACCGAGTCTTCGAATACGGGCGGGCAGGGAATCATTGGCGATCTCGGACGACAGCATGCGGAGGGAGCGATCGGCGAGCGGCAGGTCAATGCGGCGGCCGCCCTGGCGATGCGACTCGCGCAGGGCGATTGCGATCTCCAGAGCAGTACGTCCATCTTCGCCTGAGCAGCGGGGCTGCGCACCGCTGTCGATGCATTGAACAAGATCTTCGATAATGGAAAGGCCCATGCTCGGGATAGTGGTCGGCAGGGGGAAAGGCGCCCGCGCCGGCAAACGCTGGTTGCGCAGCCCGCCCGGCACCCAGCAGTAGTACTGCGTCTCCATGCCTTGCGCCAGAGAGCGGACGCGACCCTCGGTGCCGATAAGGTCGAACTCCCACGGGGCCGCACCAGTCGGGGTGCCACGCAGAAAGCCGCGCACGCCGTTGTCAAACGCCATGTAGCCGTTGCCCATCAGGTCTTCATCGGCGGCCGCCTTTTCGTCGGACTCCATCTCGCCGAAGACCCACTCCACGTTCCCGCCGACCAGATAGCGCATGGTGTCGATGGCATGGCTGCCGTTGGAGGAAAGGTTGCACTGCGTGTAGGCGGTGATCTGCAGAATCTCGCCCAGTTCGCCCTCCTCGACCAAGCGGCGCGCCTCGGTAAAGAAGACATTGTAGCGGCGGGAGCAGTTGACAACGACGGCTACGCCCTTGCGGTTGCAAAGTTCGATCACTTCATCGGCCTCGGCCAGGCTGAGCGTGAACGGCTTTTCGGCCCAGATCGCTTTTACTCCTGCATTGATTGCATCGATCATAATTGCGGCGCGGTGACGCGCGGTCGTACAGAGGCTGACGAAGTCGGGTTTTTGGGCCTCCAGCATCTCACGGTAGTCGGCATAGATCTGCCCGCTTTCGAGGCCCCAGCGTTGGGCGAAGATCGCGCCTTGTTCGGCGTGCGGGTCGGCGCCGGCGACCAGTTCGGTATGGGGGGAGGCGACGTAGGTTGGTGCATGACAGTAGGGCATAAAGAACTGGCCCCCCTGTTTGATTTCGTCGTCGAATGTGCTGCCCATGCGACCGAGACCGATGACTGCGGCGCGATAGGTTTTTCCGGACATGTTCAACTCTCCTGAGTGCTGCGGCCTGCGAGTCGTTATCGGTTGTGATGGCAGAAATGAACTCTGGCCGCCAGACACTGCTGTGAAAGAACGTGGTCGAAGAGCAAGCGGCGACAAAATCAGTTGCGGTAACTGGCAGTCCCCAACTCGTGAAACGGTGGGGGAAGTACGGCTCCTATCGCCAAGCTGCTCATTTCACAGTTCTGACAGTTCAGCTTGCTTCAGCTGCTATGCGACAGCTGGCTAACTTTGCAATCGACGTACACGGGCGGGCACGGCATCACCGCCGATTTCGACCGACAGAATGCGCAGGGAGCGATCGGCGAGCGGCAGGTCAATGCGGCGGCCGCCCTGGCGGTGCGACTCGCGCAGGGCGATGGCGATCTCAAGGGCTTTGCGCCCGTCTTCTGCCGAGCAGCGCGGCTGCGCACCGGTCTCGATGCAATGTACGAGGTCGTCGATCACGGTAAGTCCCATGCTGGGTATGGTGGTAGGCAATGGGAAGGGTGCCCTTGCCGGCAAGCCTTGGCCGCGCAGCCCGCCGGTCACCCAGCGGTAGTACTGCGTCTCCATGCCTTGCGCCAGAGAGCGGACGCGACCCTCGGTACCGATAACGTCGAATTCCCACGGGGCAATACCGGTCGGCGTGCCGCGCAGAAAGCCGCGCACGCCGTTGTCAAACGCCATGTAACCGTTGCCCATCAGGTCTTCATCGGCGGCGGCCTTTTCGTCGGACTCCATCTCGCCGAAGACCCACTCCACGTTCCCGCCGACCAGATAACGCATGGCGTCGATGGCATGGCTGCCGTTGTGGGAAAGGTTGCACTGCGCGTAGGCGGTAATTTGCAAAATCTCGCCCAGTTCGCCCTCCTCGACCATGCGGCGCGCCTCGGTAAAGAAGACATTGTAGCGGCGGGAGCAGTTGACAGCGACGGCTACGCCCTTGCGGTCGCAAAGTTCGATCACTTTATCGGCCTCTGCCAGGCTGAGAGTGAACGGCTTCTCGGCCCAGATCGCCTTGACGCCGGCGTTGACCGCATCGATCATAATTTCGGCGCGGTGGCGCGCGGTCGTACAGAGGCTCACGAAGTCGGGTTTTTGGGCCTCCAGCATCTCACGGTAGTCGGCATAGATCTGCCCGCTATTCAGGCCCCAGCGTTCGGCGAAGATCGCGCCTTGTTCGGCGTGCGGGTCGGCGCCGGCGACCAGTTCGGTATGGGGCGAGGCCACATAGGTTGGTGCATGACAGTAGGGCATAAAAAACTGACCGCCCTGTTTGATTTCATCGTCAAAAGTGCTGCCCATACGCCCCAGACCGATGACGGCGGCACGATAGGTTTTTTCGGACATGGTTAGCTCTCCTCAATGCTGCGGGCAGCGAGTCGTTTTTTGCTATGCGACCACGGGCTTACTTTGCAATCGGCGTACACGGGCGGGCACGGCATCACCGCCGATTTCGACCGACAGAATCTGCAGGGAACGGTCGGCGAGCGGCAGGTCGACGCGGCGGCCGCCCTGGCGGTGCGACTCGCGCAGCGCGATTGCAATCTCGAGCGCTTTGCGCCCGTCTTCCGCCGAGCAGCGCGGGTCCGAACCGGTCTCGATGGCGTCGACGAGGTCGGCAATGACGGAAAGGCCGGTGCCCTGAATGCTGGTGGGCAAAGGAAATGGCGCGCGTGCCGGCAGGCCCTCATCGCGCAGGCCGCCGGGAACCCAGCGATAGTTCTGGGTCTCGGCGCCATTGGCCAGGGAGCGGACGCGCCCCTCCGTGCCGATGACATCAAACTCCCACGGCGCGATTCCGGTGGGCATGGCGCGCAAGAAGCCGCGCACGCCACTGTCGAAGGCCAGATAGCCATTGCCCATCAGGTCTTCCTCAGCGGCCGCCTTCTCGTCCGACTCCATCTCGCCAAAGACCCATTCCACGTCGCCGCCGCCGACCAGATAGCGCATGGTGTCGATGGCATGGCTGCCGTTGTGGGAGATATAACATTCGGCGTAGGCGGTGATCTGTAGAATCTCGCCCAGTTCTCCGTCTTGCACCATGCGGCGCGCCTCCGACAAGAATGGGCTGTGGCGCCGGGAGCAGTTGACGGCGATGACCACACCCTTCCGCGTACTGAGGTCGATTACGGTGTCGGCTTCGGCAAGGCTGAGTGTGATCGGCTTTTCGGCCCAGATTGCCTTGACGCCGGCTTCGATTGCATCCTGCATAATGGCGGCGCGGTGGCGTGCGGTGGTGCAGACGCTGACGATGTCCGGGCGCTCGGCGGCCAGCATGTCGCGGTAGTCGCTGTAGATGTGCTCCCCTGACAGGCCCCAACGATCGGCGAAGATCGCGCCTTGCCCTTCATGAAGGTCGGCGCCGGCGACCAACTCGGTGTGGGGAGACGCCACATAGCTGGGAGCGTGGCAGTAGGGCAGAAAGATGGCGCCGCCCCGCTGGATTTCATCGTCGAATGTGCTGCCCATGCGTCCCAGACCGATAACCGCTGCTCTGTACATGAAATGTCTCCTGGGGCGTTTTGAATCGCGTACTTTGGATGCAATCCCTGGGATTCGTGGCAAGTTGACACGCAGTTGAATCACCTTTAGGATATGCTAACGTATTCTGCCATTTTACGCTACCGCGAACGATGCCGCCACCCCGGTAAGGACAGGATTCGCCTCCGTCTTTGGCCGGAGCGGTCCCGATCTGCGCCTGGTTTGAATGCGAAAGTTGAAGCGGCGGCTCTGTGAGTTTTTGGTTTTGAGTTTTTAGTTTTTGGTGAATTGCTTAGCCAGATCCAATGTGCGATCTCAGATGAGTTTTGAGTTTCCAGGGCTCGTTGACAATTGGCTAAGCTGAGTATTGCAAGATCAGAGTGTGGCCTATCCACGAAGGGCTGTGAAGAACGCCTTTTTTGAGCCACGAAGGGGCACGGAGAACCCCTTAACACCTTTTTGTCCACGGAGGGGCACGGAGAACACGTTAACACCTTTTTGTCCGCGGAGGGCCGCGGAGGGGCGCGGAGAACACCTTAACACCTTTTTGTCCGCGGAGGGCCGCGGAGGACGCGGAGGGGCATGGAGAACACCCTTAAACCCTTTTTGTCCGCGGAGGACGCGGAGGGGCGCGGAGAACACCTTAAACCCTTTTTGTCCGCGGAGGACGCGGAGGGGCGCGGAGAACACCTTAAACCCTTTTTGTCCGCGGAGGACGCGGAGGGGCATGGAGAACACCCTTAAACCCTTTTTGTCCGCGGAGGGCCGCGGAGGGGCGCGGAGAACACCTTAACACCTTTTTATCCGCGGAGGCCGCGGAGGGGCGCGGAGAACACCTAATACCTTTTTATCCGCGGAGGGCCGCGGAGGGGCGCGGAGAACACCTTAACACCTTTTTGTCCACGGAGGGGCACGGAGAACACCTTTGCCACCGCAGATTATGGTGGTAGAACACGAGTATCAGGCGAGAAACGGGCCAATGCTGCCCGCAGACGTCCTGCATATGTCACATTTTGAATAGTCTTCACCACATGTCAACGACCACTAGTTTTTGGTAAACACCAAAGGCTAACGGCTAGTGGATTGCGGTGCGGGTTGTCAGCGCTGGTTTTTGTGGGGGGCGTTGCGGGGGGGATCCCCCGCACAAGGGAAGACCGAAGGCGG
This sequence comes from Caldilineaceae bacterium, assembly GCA_965221345.1. Taxonomy (GTDB): domain Bacteria; phylum Chloroflexota; class Anaerolineae; order Caldilineales; family Caldilineaceae; genus Bin5. Next base: position 1,133,284 of record CBDCSD010000001.1, on the reverse strand, counting down.
GAACAGCAGATTTTAGTAGTCAGTTTTTAGTTTTTTGTGAACCCCGCTCGAACGCGGCGCTGGGAATGCAGGATGGATGGAGGCGGGAACGCCAGCCCTGAGCCGCCGGAGGGCGCCTAAGAACGAGGAGAGAGTGAAGAGGAGTGAGGAGTGAGAAACCGCTTGGCTCGCTTCGCTCGGGGACGCGAATTGACTGTGGCTGAGCAGTTACACTATGGCTGTGCAGTTATACCGGACTTGCAAGAAGGCAACGAACACATTTCAACGGAGGCAAATGCACATGCAGAAAGTACATGCAGCCCTTTTGGGGCTATCCCATCCTCATGCGCTGGCACACTTGCGCACGCTCCAAGCCGTGTCGGAGGTTGCAAGCATTACGCTGTGGGACCCGGACGCGGAGCTGTTGAAGTCGACGGTTGAGAGCCAGGGCGAGAAGATCAGCGGGACAACGACCGACCTGGCGTCGGTGTTGGCCCAGGAGGAGATCCTGTTTGTCGTCGGCGCGCTGCGCAACGACCTGGGGCCGCCGATTTTCACGCGCGCGCTGGAAGCGGGCAAACATCTGATCACCGACAAGCCGATCGGCAAGACTGCAATCGAAAGCGCGGAAGTGGCGGCCGTGGCCCGACGCGAGCAGCGCAAACTGGGCGTCTTTTACCAGAACCGCGCCTTGCCACCGATCCAGGATGCCCGCCGCATTGTCGAGCAAGGGCTGATCGGCGAGCTTGTTTCGGTCGAAATGCGCATGGTTACAACGCAGGTGCAGGTGCGCAATCCCCGCCACTGGCTCTTCAACCAGGACAAGGCCGGCGGCGGCATCCTCTCGTGGCTGGGCTGCCACTACATCGACCAGATATTGAACATCACGCAGGATGAGATCGTGTCGGTCGCGGGGCAGATCGCGACCCGCAGCGGAGAGGATATTGACGTGGAGGATGTAGTCGCGCTGTCGCTGGAATTCGCCTCGGGCGCGGTGGGCACGATGCACGCAGGCTATATGCTGGCCATGAGCGGAAGCGGTTATCACAACGCGGCCGGCTACGACACCTATGTCGGCGTAAACGGCCGGCTTGGACGCATCACCTATAGCTCGAACGGCACGCCGACGAGCATCCATGTCGAAAGCGCCCATCCCAGTTGGGCAGCGGCGCCACGGCGCACATTCGACTACACGTTCGGCGAATCGCCGGCTTACGGCGGCGCCTCCGGGGAGAAGTTCCTACGTGCCTTCATCAGCGCCTGCGAGGGCAACGGCGAACCATTGGCAACCGGGGAGGACGCAATCCGCGTCGCCAAGGTGGTGGACGCGGCCTATGAGTCGAGTCGCAGCGGGCGGCGCATCGTTATCTGAGATCGGAGACCGTTTGTGACGAACAGAACCAGAGCATTTTCGGGACAAAACGTGCCGCAGACCGCGGAACACAAGCGCCTGGAATGGTATCGCAAGCGCACCAACAATTGGAAGCATTGGGGTCCCTATCTGAGCGAGCGAGCTTGGGGCACGGTGCGGGAGGACTACAGCGCAAACGGTGACAGTTGGAACTACTTTCCCCACGATCAGGCCCGCAGTCGAGCCTACCGCTGGAATGAAGACGGACTGGCCGGCATTTGCGATCGCAATCAGTACATGTGCCTGGCCGTGGCGATGTGGAATGGCAATGACCCGATCTTGAAAGAGCGGCTATTCGGCCTGACAGGGCCGGAGGGCAATCACGGCGAAGATGTGAAGGAATACTACTTCTATCTGGACAACTGCCCGACGCACAGCTACATGAAGATGCTCTACAAATATCCTCAGGCTGCCTTCCCGTACGGGCAACTGGTGGAGGAAGGCCGCGTGCGCGGCTACGAGGATAACGAATATGAACTGCTGGATGCGGGCGTCTTTGACGAAAACCGTTACTTTGATGTTGTGGTCGAATATGCCAAAGCGGACGAAAACGATATTCTTGCCCGCATCACGGTAACCAATCGAGGACCGGATGGGGCGCGCTTTCATCTGCTGCCGACTCTGTGGTTTCGGAATACCTGGAGCTGGGGATACGAAAACGGACCGCTGGGCGACGTCAGCGAGCAGCCACTTCTGGCCCGGCACGATGGCCCGGACGGCGCGTTGGCGCTGACCGCAGAACATCCCGGCCTGGGGCCCTATCACTTTTGGGCGGAGGGGGCCCGCGAACTACTCTTCACCGAAAATGATACCAATACGGCACTGCTGTATGGCACACCCAATCGAACTCCTTACGTAAAAGATGCCTTTCATCGCTTTGTCATCCAGGGCGAACCGGAGGCGATCAATCCCGCAGAACGGGGCACAAAAGCGGCGGCCCACTATTTCGATTTCATTGCGGCCGGTGGGTCGCGAACGTACCGCTGGCGCCTGTCCAATCGGCGCAATCGTCAACCGTTCGGCAAAGGGTTCGACAATCTGTTTCGCCGGCGCATAGCGGAAACGGACGAGTTCTATGCAGCTGTTCAGAAGCCGGGCCAGAGTGAAGATGAACTGCTGATCCAGCGCCAGGCGCTGGCAGGAATGTTGTGGACCAAGCAGCTCTACTATTATGACGTTCCCCAGTGGTTGCGCGGCGATCCTGTGCTTCCGGCGCCCGACACGCGCAAGAACGGCCGCAACGGGGACTGGGATCATCTCCACAATTACGACGTGATTTCGATGCCGGATAAGTGGGAATACCCATGGTACGCGACTTGGGATACGGCATTTCACTGCATTTCGCTTGCGTTGGTGGATGCAGACTACGCCAAGCGCCAACTGACGCTTTCCACGCGCGAGTGGTATATGCATCCCAGCGGCGCCCTGCCGGCCTATGAGTGGCAATTCGGCGATGTCAACCCGCCGGTGCACGCGTGGGCGGTCTGGCGTGTCTACAAGATTGATGCGCGCCAGAGCGGCATACCGGATCGACCGTTCCTGGAGGGGCTATTCCACAAACTGCTGCTGAACTTTACCTGGTGGGTGAATCGCAAAGACGAGGATGGCAACAATGTCTTCCAAGGGGGCTTTTTGGGGCTGGACAACATCAGCGTTTTTGACCGCAGCGCAGACTTGCCCTCCGGCGGCCACATCGATCAGTCGGACGGCACCGCGTGGATGGGCTTTTATTGCCTGATGATGATGAAAATCGCCCTGGAACTGGCCGGTCAAGATACGGCTTACAAGAACATTGCAACAAACTTCTCAGTTTACCAGGACATGGCGACGAAGTTTTTCGAGCATTTTCTGCGCATTGCCACGGCCATGAATGAGGTGCGGGGCACAGGCGCTTCACTTTGGGATGAACGAGACCGCTTCTACTATGACCTGCTCCATTTTCACAACGGCGACCATGTCCCCCTGAAAGTTCGGTCGATGGTGGGGCTGATACCGCTGTTTGCCGTTGAAACGCTGGAGCCGGAGCTCATGTCTTCGTTGCCCGAATTCAACCGGCGCACCCATTGGTTTATCGATAACAGACCTCGTCTGGCGTCGACAATGAGCAGCATCGACGAACCCGGCGTGGGACAGCGCTATCTGACGTCGCTGCTGTCAAGGGATAAATTGGAGAGTATATTGCGCTATCTGTTGGACGAGGAGGAATTTCTCTCTCCCTATGGCATCCGATCGCTCTCCAAGGTCCATGAAAAGCATCCCTATCACGTTCATGTGGGGGGTCGAACATTCGAGATTGGATACGAACCGGCGGAATCCCGAACCGGAATGTACGGCGGCAATTCCAACTGGCGCGGTCCGGTCTGGTTCCCCATTAATTTCCTGATTATCGAGAGCCTGCAACGCTTCCATCACTACTATGGTGACGGCCTGAAGGTAGAATGTCCCACCGGGTCCGGAGTGTGGATGACGCTGGAGGAAGTGGGGGTAGAGTTGTCTCAGCGACTGATTCGGCTCTTCCGGCGCAACAGTGAGGGCAAGCGTCCGTTCCATGGTGACGCACGGGTCTTTCAGGAGGACCCACACTGGCGGGATCACATTCTATTCCACGAATACTTTCATGGTGACAACGGGGCAGGCTTGGGTGCAAGCCACCAGACAGGTTGGACAGGACTTGTGGCAAAACTGTTGCAGCAGTCCGGCGGACTCTTATGAGTGAAACGTGGACGGAAGCGAAGACGAAGAATCCACTTTGCAATAACCGCAGAAAGGAAAAAGCACAGTGAAATTGGCGACGTATGTGGGACATGCCGGCGAACGGGTCGGCGTCGTGGACGGAGAACACATCTACGATATGCAGGGCACGATGGAGGCATGCCAGCTGGGTGATCCGGCCACGGTCACGGACATGATCACACTGTTGGCAAGCGGAGAGGCCGGCCTGGAAGGCGCCCGCGCCTCGTTCGAGTGGGCCAAGAACAGGAATGGGCCGGAGCTGAAAATTCCTCTCCACAGTGTCACGTTGCGCGCGCCGCTGCCCTGCCCCGGCAAGCTGATGTGCCTGGCCGGAAACTTCGCGAGCCACATTGAGGAGGGGGGCGGCTCCTACATTGGCAAGGAGAAGATGATCCCGCGCTTCTTTATCAAGCCCAGCTCATCGGTCACGGCTACTAAGCAGCCGATCCGCATCCCGCCCTCGACCGGCTTTGCCGACTGGGAGCTGGAGTTGGCCGTCGTCGTCGGTAAACGCGGCCGCGACCTGACGCCGGAGCAGGCCGAAGAGCATATCATGGGCTACACGATTTTCAACGACATTTCGGCCCGTGAACTGACATTCAGAAATGAACTACCGGAGCAGGAAGGGGATTGGTATTTCGATTGGCTGGTGGGCAAGTGGCTCGACAGCTTCGGGCCGATGGGGCCGTGGATCACGACGCGCGACGAGATCCCGCATCCCGACCGCCTGCGCATGCAGCTGTGGCATAACGACAAGCTACAGCAGGACGCCAACTCCGGCCAGATGATCTTTTCGCCGGCGGAGGCGCTGTCCTTCGTCTCGCAGTTCGTTACACTGGAGCCGGGCGACCTGCTGAGTACGGGCACGCCGGCCGGTGTCGGGCACGCCAAGAAGGTGAGGCTGGAAGCGGGCGACCGCATCAAGGGTGAGATCGAGGGTTTGGGCGTTCTGGAGAATACGGTCGAAACTTTGTAAAGATTTTAGACACCTGGCCTTGATCGCAGACCATTCAGAATATCACGCCGCAGAGAGGTGCTGAGTCCTGTCGCCATCTTTACATTCGGCGTGAATTCTTTTTTTTGAAATGAAACAACGACTGAACTTCTTTGGTATCGATGAACGCCTGTGCCTGAGGCTGGTGACGGGTACGGTCATCCTTGCGTTAACGCTTGCGGGATTTGCATTGCGCTTTTTTCGCTTGAGCGAACTTCCACCGGGGCTTCATTTCGACGAAGCGGTCAATGGAATTAACGCGCTCCTGGTGTTGCAAGGCAAACACTCTGTCTTCTTTCCAGAAAGTACAGGACGGGAGGCGATGGTTGTCTATTTGGCAGCGCTCTCAGTTGCCCAATTTGGGCCTACCGTTCTGGCGCTTCGGCTGCCCTTGGCAATTGCAAGTGTGTCCTCTGTCTTGGCCGTCTTCTGGTTGGGAAGAGTGCTTTTTGAGCAGGACATCGAGGGTCGGCGGTATTCACCTTGGCGGGGAGTGATGGTCGGAGCCGTTGGGGCCGGTCTGATGGCAGTTTCCATCGGTCAGACTTTCATGGGACGAATGGCATTCAGGGCAAATCTCCTCCCACTATTCCTTACTGTGAGTCTGGCCTTGCTTTGGCTAGGGTGGAGGCAACGCAGGTGGTGGGTCATCGCGTTGGCTGGTATCGGAACGGGACTGATTCCATACACATATATCCCCGCCCGCTTCGTACCGTTCTTGCTCCTTTTCTTTGGCCTCAGTTTTTTGCTTCCTCATTGCTCTGTGTCGAGGTCGAAAATCCGAACTGAATTGCCATTAATTGGGCTGTTTTTGGGCACCGCGACTGTGGTCGCTGCACCACTTCTGATTCACTTCGCCTTGAATCCCGATCACTTTTTTATGCGAAGTAGTCAACTCTGGATCTTTGACGACAACATTGGCGCGGCAAAAACGCTCTCCGCACTAATCGAGAATGTCTGGGAATATCTGTTACTCTTTGGGATTCACAGTGACCAATACTGGCACAACTTTTCCGTTAAGCAAATGATGTTGTATCCACTTGAAGCGCTCTTCTTTTGGCTTGGCGTAGGGCTGGCCCTTCGGCGCTGGCGGGATCCAACATATCGCTTGTTGCTTCTGTGGTTGGGAGTGATGTTGCTACCCAGCATTCTTTCTGTGGCAACAGGCACAAATACCTACGGTTCCCATTACTTCATTCGCCTGAGCGGCGCCGCCCCGGCGATTTACCTTCTGGCTTCTGTCGGCATTTGGGAAACTTTCCTATTCCTTAGGGACAAACTTCCTCAAAATGTCACACTGAAACCTGCAGTCCTAGTCAGCGTTCTAGTTGGAGGTTTTTTCCTGGTTCAGGGAGTCAATACATATCGAACCTATTTTCAGAATTGGGCAAATGAGCCTGGCATGCCTGAGTCATATGGCACTGCGTGGACAAAGCTCGCCCAGACATTAAACGGGCAACCATCTGACGGCGATACAGTCTACATTGTTCACGGTTCCTATCCGCACTGGCGATACAGTCTTGAATATCTATATCAAGGGTCGGCGACGGTTAAGATGATCGATGTGTTTTCTGCCAACCTTGCCGGAAACGTTGAACGCGTTCTAGCGGAGAAGGATAAGATAGCCACTGCGAAGATAGTGGAGTGGGGTTCTAACGATTTTTGGATTGGAGATGACATTGAAGCCCTGTCGTTTCTTTTAGACAAGTACGGTCGATATTTGAGTACAGAACAGTATTCGGAATTTAGTGTCCACGAGTATACGGATGTATCCCTAGATCGATCCTGGACTCTCTATGATTACTTGGAGCCGATCACTGTCCGTTATGATGGTGGCATCGCTCTTACAGGGATTGCCTTAGGACAAGGACAGGACCAATTGGCTTCCCACCAGTCGATTGAACTGGAGCAAGAGGGCTCATTGTGGGGTTTCCTGCAGTGGCAAATTGGCCCGCCTTTGGATGTTGACTACGCCTTGTCATTGCGCCTCTACAATGACAGCGGCGAAATCGTCTACCAGGCCGATAGTAAGATCAGAAAGTTGGCAAACCACACACCCACCAGCAGCTGGACTGACAACGAGGTAGCCGACTCTATGTTTCTTATTGACTTTCCAGCCGATCTCCAGTCCGGTAATTACGATTTGCGTTTGGTCGTTTACAACTTTGAAACACAGATCCCAACAGTCGAAATTGACGTATGGCAACCGGAGGTAACACTGGCGCGTTTGCATCTGTTATTTCCGCCCAGCGCTACAGCCAATCGCAATTAGCTTACCAGGAGATGTCCTATGCCGTGCCCTTGTTGCCAACCGCCCGAGTCCGGCGATTATGAGGGAATGTTCGATACCGAATGGGCGAACAGAGAGGCCGACGCCTACATTCGTAATGGCTTGGAGGCGCGGGGCGAAGCCCTGATTGCATTTCTGGTGGAGAACTGTGCCGAACCGCTTCGTTTGTTAGATGTCGGTAGCGGGGCCGGCGGCGTGCATCATGAACTGCTGCGCCGAGGCCTTGCCGAAAGCGCGGTGGCCGTCGAGGCTTCCTCTGCGTATATCAACGCCGCCCGCACGATTAGCGAGCGATTGGGCCAGGACAGCCAAGTGCAATATCTTCACGGCGACTTCACTGCCGCCGCCGACGGGATCGACTCCGCCGATGCAGTGGTCCTGGACCGGGTGATCTGCTGCTATCCCCATCTGAACCAGCTGCTCGGGGCCTCAGCGAGCAAGGCCGAGCGATATCTTGCTCTGAGTTATCCCAGAGAAAAGTGGTGGGTACGCATTGCATTCGGGCTGTTCAACGTGTACCTCAAGTTGAAACGCAAGGATTTCCGCACTTTCGTGCATCCCCACGCGGAGGTTCACTCAATCGCCGTCCGGGATGGCCTGGAGCAGGTGCATGCGGACACGGAAGGATTCTGGCAGATTACAGTGTTTGAAAGGGTCCCCTCACACTGAGGCCTGTTGGGCCGCCCCGCTCTCCACCCTTCTCACTTCACAAATGACTTTGGGCCTGAGCCACGATATCGAGGCCCACCAGGTCGCTCCAGGCCTGCAGCAGACGCATGGTCATGGGACCGACCGCGCCTTCGCCTACCGGCAGGCCGTTGAACTTGGTGGCCGGCATAATGCAGTAGGGCGTACTGGTGAAAAAGGCCTCGTCGGCTGTGTAGATGTCGTAGGGCTGGAAGTCGGTAATTTGCGTGGGAATGTCCAGTTCGCAGGCCAGTTCGAGAGCGGTCTCGCGGGAGATGCCGGCGAGTGCGCCGCGAGCGTGGGGCGTCTTGAGAACACCATCAGCCCAGATGAAGAAGTTGCCGCCCTTGTTTTCGGTTACGTTGCCATCGGTATCCAGAATAATGCTCTGCGCCTGCGGGTCGACCAGTTTGACCTCGGCTTCGGCCAGGGTATAGGCGAGGCGGCTGCGATTCTTGATGCGCGCGTCGAGCGACTGCGTGGGGATTGCGCGGCTGAAGGGCGTCACAGCGTGACAGCCGGCGGTGTAGAAGCCAGCCCAGTCTTTCAGAATCATGGGCGCGGTGTTGATGATGATGGTGGCAGGGGAGCGTTGCAGGGTGGGGTCGGCCGCGGCCGCGCCCATGCCGCGCGAGATGTTGTGCACGATCCAGACATCCTCCTGTGGCGGCACGTGGGGCAGGTTGGTCTCCAGGACTTCGAGAGTGATGGCGGTCATCTCCGCCGGTGACAGCCCCGGATTGATGCGGCTGACCTTGAGCGATTTGTAGAGGCGGTCGATGTGCCGCTCCAGCTTGAAGGGTTTGTGGCCGAAAGTGCGGGTCGACTCGGTAACGGTATCGCCCAGGGTTACGGCCGTGTCGAAAACGGATATCCTGGCCTGATCCGGCGGCAGCATCTCGCCGCTGAGGTAGACGAGATGTTTGCTGGCGTCGTGTTTCATTCGTGTTGTTCTCCTTTATGCGTGGACGGCGGGGGGCTTCTCCTCTTTTGCGTCCTCAATTCCCAAATCCGGCAAACCCTCTACAATCGCCACCGTCTCCAGGCTGACGCTGATCACCTTGCCGATCAGGCGTACAATGTACTCCGGTTCGTCGGCGCGGTTGGGGTCGTTGACGATGCCGCTGCGTTTGTCGGTCTTGACGCGGTACTGGTCGATCACCCACTCCAGCGCTGAGCGGTTGCCCAGGCGGTAGTTGAACGCTTCGGCGGGGATGCCGTCCAGCGTCAGGAAGCCGTTGTAGCGCAGCTGCGCTTTGTCTTTGGAGAGGCGCATCTTCTCGACGCGCCAGTCGAGTGCCATCTGCGGCGTTTCGATCTGTTGGAGCGGGTATTGCGGCTGCTCCTCATAGCCGACGTGGATCTGCGCCAAGCGCGCGCCGGCCGCAGCGAAGGCGCGAAAGTCGGGGGCGAAGGGGATGCGCGGCAACTCGCGCTTCAAGTTGGCCTGGTAACGTTCACGGTAAACGGGATGGTGCAGCAGGCCGTAGACGTAGTGGAAGATGTCCCACTTGCTGATCGTCTCGTCGCCGTACTGGGCGCGGAATCGGGCCAGCGCCCAGTCGGTGATGTTTTCGCGGCGATTGCTGCCGTCCTCGTCGTAGGTGTAGAAGGGGAAGCATTGGGAGCCGCAGCCTGCACCCACCAAATGTAAATCAGCAATTTGGCAACTCATCAAAGTCATAAATGGCTTCTCAGAACCCTTATCAGTCATGCAAATAGCTCTATTTTCTTCTTCGGAATCCATTGAGGGGAAGATGGACGGGACGACATACACCATATCGTTCATCGCCCGGTCAAAGTAGAGGTGTGACTTTGTAAACGGTCGATAAAGTGATTCCCTGACCTTGTGTTCAGCGTATTCAGCGAACCTGCCACGCTTCAACTTCGCTTTTAGGTCCCTACTCCAACTGATCTCTTTGTCATCGTATACCACATAGTCGTCAACGGTTGTACTAGGACTCGTCTGACGCTCCCACTTGAACACCTGTCCGTTATAAGTATCGATCATCCGACGCATATTCTCAGTAAGTGCGCTGCGATTGAAATTTCGAGCCCAAGCGTCACGGTTCGTACTGACACCGAGACTATAAATCTCAAATGTCACATCAATTGCCTCGCCTTTCCCAGTCTTCGCTTCCCTAGTTCCAATTGGGATAAAGCTTTCATATTCGGCGTGCTGTCCCTCGGTAAGCCAAGTGTGCCGCTTATCCGGCGTTATCGGCTTCCAGTCGATATTGCCGTACTGTTCTTTCGCGTCGAGAAATCGGTGCTTCTCTTCCTTACGCCAGTTCTGATCGACACGTGCGTAGAACATTCCAGTTTGTGTATCTGCCTTGCCGCTCTTCTTGATAAGGAAATTGATACTGACACCGACCTGAATGCCAAAAACGTTGTGCGTCGTGCCTGACAGCTTCGGATTCTTCCGCACGTTCCCGCCCAAATCTAAGATGTAGATCGCATCGAAGCCCTCGGCGAGGTATTTTCGCATCCCATCAAACGAAATACTATCGAGAAACCCATTGTTGGTCACGAAGGCAACCACTCCTTCTTTGCCTATCCGATCCGATGCCCAGCGAATTGACTTTACGTAGGCATCGGAGAGTTTATTCTTATTCGTCGCCATAGAGGCTTTTGCATACGTCTCCGCAACCCGCCTGTCCATCGTCGGGTACTTACGGTTCTTGTTGTTGTCGTTCTCGTTCACCTGCCCCACGTTGTAGGGCGGATTGCCGATCACCACGTACATCGGCAACCGCTTCTGGTTTTCTACCCGCTGCGTGTTCTCCGGCGCGAACAGCGGCAGCTGGCGGTCCTCGGCCAGGTCGAACGTGTCCACCAGGCAGATGCGCTCGAACGGCTCGTACCTGCCGGTGGCGTCGTAGTACTCGTGCTCGATATTCATGCTGGCGATGTAGTAGGGCAGCAGCATCACCTCGTTGCAGTGCAGCTCGGAGGCGTATTTGCGCGCCAGCGCAGTGCGCGGGATCTCGCGCATCATGCGCACGATGAAGTTGCCGGTGCCGACGAACGGGTCGATGATGTGAACGCCCTCGTCGGCCAGCGAACGGCCAAACTCCCGCTCCAGGATCGCGGCCACGCTCTTCACCATGAAATCGACGATCGGCTGCGGCGTGTAGACGATGCCGTGTGTATCCGCCACCTTGACCGAATAGCCCTGGAAGAACTGCTCGTAGACCGTGTTGAGAAAGTGCTGCTTCTGCGAAAAATCGCTGATCGTCGCCGCCGTGCGCTCGATGGCGGCGTAGAAGGGGTCCAGGCTCTTCAGGAACTCGTCGCGGCTGAACGAGTGCGAGGTGAGCGCGTTGATCACGCTATCTATTTCATTGGCGATGACGTTGCGACGGGTGAAGTCCGGGTTGTTGAAGACAGTGCGGAAGAGCCGCTCGGTCAGCAGGTGCTGGATCAGCATCTCCTCGACCGCGGCCTCGGCCAGATTTGGGTTGATCGACTGGCGGCATTTGTCCAGAAACTCGGCGAAGGCGGCGGTGAAGCGGCGGTTGCTCTGCCGCTCCTTCCGGATCAGCTCTGCCAGGCCGTTCCCGATGTCGGCCACCCTGTCTTTGAACTGGGCGACCGCCTCCTCCCACGCCGCGTACTCCTGCGGGCGGTAGCCGAAGAACATCTGCAACGTCTCGATCAGCTCCCCCGCGTCCGTCAGGTCGGCGTCCAGCGCCAACCGCCCGTTCTGCCACAGCATCGCCCGCTGCGGCGTCTGGAAGAGGATGTTGTCGCGCGGGTAGCCGGCCGCGAATTTGCGCTCGACTTCGGTGGGCAGGTCGTCGTCGATGTCCTTTGCCTCCCAGTAGCCGTGCGTCAGCCGGAAATCGTCGATCAGCGCGCCGTCGACGACAATGCGCTTGTTGCGCTGCGGGCTGATGGCGTGTTCCGGCACCAGCGTCCAGCCACACTGGCGGGCACAGTGTTCGAGCAGAGTCTGGAAGGCGGCGCGCACCGCGCTCTCATGCGTAACGCCGAGTTGGGCGAACCGGTCGAGCGCGGCGTAGTAGGATTTGACCGGCTTATGCGTGGGTTTGAGGGTGAGGGTGGGCATTATTGGTCTGGGCGCAATCAGTTAGCTGAAACGAATAACGTCCCGATGTTTCCATCGGGACGCGTCTGGTCTGTTGATATCTTGACTGCGGTGCTTAGTCTAAACGTTATCTTGCCGCTCTTGCAAATACCTTTCGATTCGTGCTCTGTCTTCGCGGTCTTTGTCTCCCTTGAAATAGAGTTCAATGAAATCTACCCTGCGCTCTTGAGTAAAATATGCAAAGATGATGCGAAGGTCACTATTCTTCAAATACGTACATGCCAAACGGGCTTTTATGATCCACAAGGATTCATGTTGTGTAATGATACTAACACGTTGAGATGGCTTAGGAGGTTCAGCAGAAATAATCTTAATGAATTGAGCAAGATCATCGGGAAGTGAACGATATTTCTTTGATAGTCTCTTGAAATCCCTTGTGAATTGACGTAGTTCATTGCATTGAAGTTTGTCCACAAATATCCCTTAATGGTAGAAGAGTAAGACATGGACATAGTTACTTAATAGTTCAATCTGATCCCAAGACTTTTCACACGGGCTGCACCTTGGAATCGTAGAAGCAAGAAATATCGATTGGATTCGCTATGTAGATCCCTTTCAAATTTCATCGTCATACTCCTTAACGGAGTATACGTCGTCGCGGTAAAAGACACTCTCATAGGGAATTGGTTGGTCGAACGCAGCGCATTTCCAGGGAGTATCATTGTGGGAGTACTCAGATATCTCTGTAGCGCTCATGTCAGAGAGCCGATCCAGTACACCTTCAATATGCTCGACATCGCGGGCTGACAGAGTGTGTGGCTTCAGGTGCCCAGCTATAAGGTATTTCCTCTGAACATAATTATGATATTCTCTCTCCGTTTTTTCGATTTCTCCTTTCTCTTCCATGCTGTTCAATTTCCGAACCAGACTTACGGATGTTGGCCCATAATTACTCTTAACATACGTTTCTCCCATCAGAGTCTCTTCATATTTCTCGTAATAGTCGAAGTCGATAAAATAGAAGAGTTTATGGAGAACCGTTTCTCCAACATTTGGTTTAGCCCCAACTTTGTCCAACACAAATAGAATGACTTGCTCGAAAATGTCGGGGCGACTCTTAACGACACGAATTTGTAGATTTTCTGTCGACATAACCTTGCTTCCTTCCTTTCTCAAGATGTCATAATCTACAACGACAGGACCATATACACAAGTCAAGAATGAAGGCGTGTATTTCGATTAAATGTTGTATTCATATTATGACAATTTGCCTTGAATTCCTAAAATTGTCAAGTTTGCGTGCCCCCGTCCGTCCCCGCTCATTCTTCACACACCGCCCCACCCCAACAGCGCCTGCTTCGCCCCCCACTATCCGTCTGCCATGCTTGCCTCTTCTCACCTGCTCATGCCAGCATCGGGCGCTCGCCCTTGGGTTCAGGAATAGGGTCGCCAAGCGTCGGAATAATCGGCCACCATTGCAGCTCGGGCAGGTCAAGTTGGGTGATTTTGTTGTCGCTTTCGGTGATGGCAATGGCCGGTCGGATCGCCGGGAACGGGTGACGGAATGACATTTCGTTTTCGTCCTTGTGGGCTGCAGCTCTGCTTGCGGTTGTAAGACAGTTCCCGTCTAGCCCAGCAGGCGCTGACCTTAGCACAAATGGTCGATTCAGACAAGTGCCGGTAGGGGGTCTTCAGGGCAAACGCATCTTAATTCGGACGCCAAAATAGCCGACAAAGGGCGCCCACAAGGGGCGCCCCTACCAATTGTCTTCTTTTTCCGGCCAAGAAACTGGCCTCCAGTCGCCAAAGACGTATGGAATTTGCGATAGCGCACTACGATCTGCACAGTACTAGGCGTTATGCCCTGAGAAGGGCGCCCCTTGTGAGCGCCCTTCTCGATTCAGGCAGCCTCACATGGTTTTGTCCCAATTTGATGCAATTGCCCTGGGCAGGTCGTGCATCCAAAATTGTTGGGCCGGTGCGATCTGCCTTTTCAGCCGAAACGGAAAGATTGATCGTGAGTCGAACCATGGCCTGCAATCCTGACATTCCTGTAATCCCGAGAATCCTGGTTCAGACAGCGTTTGCCCACAAATCTGGGATAGATCCCCCTGATTTCAGGCGTTTTGAGTGGGGAAAATGATATTTTATAATATCCACAAATTCCCTTGATGGCTCTTTCCCGAAGAGGAGGGTGCCTCTCCCATGCAGGATACCAACATCACTTGCCATTGCGTGTTGCCGCCTCAAGGCTGGCGACCGCGCAGTTCCGTTGTGAGACCTACAGCGCTACGTAGCCTGCGCGCCGGCAGGAGACGTCGAAGACGTGACGATTCTCGGCATGATTCGATGCCGCGCACACGGCGAACGTGACCAAAGCGAGAAGGAGAGTGCAGAACCATGGATGAAAGCCGCCGCAAGAAGATTCTCGGCCGGGGACGACCGGGGCCGTTCTGGCCCGCCGAACCGCTGCTGGGGGGATGGTATACGGAAGAGGAAGTGGAAGCTGCCACCAAGGCGATCCGGGACTCGATGGATCCTACTACGGTAGGCTTCGGCTTCATCTGCCCGGAGATCCTGGAATTCGAAGAAGGGTTTGCCAAGTACTGCGGGGCGGCTGAAGCGATATCGATTAACGGCGCTGGAACCGGCCTGGATATGGCAATGATGTGTCTGGATCTGGAGCCGGGTGACGAGGTGATCGTACCGGCCATCAACTTCCGGGCGGCGGCGATGGCGGTAATCGGACAGCGCGGTCAGGTAGTCTGGTGCGAGGTTGATCCCCGGACCTTTAACATGGACCCGGCAGACGTGGAGAAGCGCATTACGCCGCGCACGCGCGCTATCTTCCCCGTCCACATGAACGGGCTGTCGGCGGACATGGATGCTTTGCAGGAGATTGCGGAGCGCCATCCCCACCCACAGCATGGCCCACTCAAGGTGGTTGGGGACGCGGCCCGCGCCGGCGCCGGCGGTTACAAAGGTACCAAGATCGGCGCAAAGGGCTGGATGACGGTTTTCAGTTTCCACACGATGAAGCTGATGACCACGCTGGGCGAAGGCGGGGCTGTCACCACAGATGACGCGGAGATGGCCGTCAAGTTGCGCGGCATCCGGCAGTTTGGATCGGCGCATGACGGCTGGGGCACGAATTACAAGATTACCAAGGTGCAGGCGGCGGTCGGCCTGGTGCAACTGCGGCGTCTTGACGAGATGACCGCGCAACGGGTGAAGGCGGCCAAAGAGCGGGACGAACTGCTGAGGGGCATTCCCGAACTGACGCTGCCTTACGAGCCGCCCGGCTATGAACATACCTATTACCTGTACACGATGCTGGTGCCGCGCGAATGGGCCGGGGAGAAGCGCGACCGTCTCATGCAGATAATGAATGAAGAACACGGGGTGGGGTGCGGGGTCTACAACCGTGCGGTCTATGCGGATTCAACGTTCCTTCGTGAGCAGACTGCCGGCCAGGAACTGCCCGACTCCGATGAACTCAGCGCGCGCTTATTTTGTATGGCCTTGCACCCGCTCATGAAGGAGGAGGAGAACGAGTATATGGCTGCGGCCTTGTGGGACGCAGTGGGGCGGGTGCGAAGCGAAGAGTGATGTACAGTAGGATTGGAAAGGGGGTGGAAGAGGTCACAGCAGTCTACGTGCTTGCTGCGCGAATCGTTTCCCGTGTCTGTATTTAGTTTTCGCCCGACAGCGGCGGAGGGCCGGTTCGCCCACACCATTGGGCAAGACCAACTACCCAGACGGCGAGGTTTCTCGCCCCCTGTACTGGAGGTGACAGCATGAATGCAAAGAGGCTAACGCGCCGCGATATTCTCAAGGGCGCTACTATAGGAACTGTCGGTGTTGCCATGGCAGCCTGCGTCCCCGCGCAGACGATGGCACCTGGCGACGACATGCCCGCCGCAGAAACCATCACGCTGCGTTTCATGTCCCGACCACACTCGCAGAAGGCACAGGAGGTATTTCCTGACATTATCAAGGACAATTTCACTGAGAATACGGATCCCCAGATCAATATCAATGTTGAGACAGCTGCAAGCGGCTGGGCGGACAAGCTGGTGACGTCGATGATCGCGGGCGATGCGGTCGATATCTTCCAGGCCTGGCCCGACATCTTCTATGTCTGGGTCGCCAAGGACCTGATCCTGGACATCCAGCCCTACGTTGACCGCGACCTGACGGAAGAGGATCTGGACGACTTTATCGAGGCCCAGTGGACCAGGCTGCGCATCCGGGGCATTCGCGTGGGCATGCCCAAGTACATTGATGTGCGCTGCATGGCCTACAACAAGGATGTTTTCGATGAGTTCGGCGTTGACTATCCTGCCAACTTTGGCGCGGACTGGGACTGGCAAGAACTCACGAATATGGCTGAGGCGCTAACCCATGATCGCGACGGCGACGGCACGACCGACGTCTGGGGCACGCGGCTGATCGCCACTTCCTCGGCGGAGTTCTTCGGCTGGCTGCGCAGCTTTGGGGGCGACTACGTCAATCCCAACGACGACACTGACTGCTGGCTGGATGAACCTTCCTCACAGCAGGCCATGAACTGGCTGTACGAGAACATGTGGGTCAAGGAGCCGAATCCATTTATCCGACCGGAGGACGTGAGTGGGACATACGACGACTTCGTGTCCGGGCGGGTAGCCATCCCCTGGTTCAATGTGCGGCCGGCGCAGCAGTCAGAGCAGGTTGGCCAGCAGATAAACTGGGACTACGCACACGTGCCCAGCGGGCCGGTGCAGCGCAATGCGCTGGGCGATGCCGATGCCTGGTCGATCTGGAAGGGCAGCAGCTATCCTGACGAAGCGTGGGAATTCATCAATTTCCTGGCAGGCCCGGTATTCCAGGAACTGGGCACGCTGCGTTCGGAAGGTTCACTGCCGATACGCAAGTCCCTCTTGGCCAAGGCGGTCGATGTCTACCGTGATGAGTTCCCCTCGATTGCGGACAAGCACCTTGAAATCATCCCCGAGATGACGGAAATGGGCTATCTGGAGAATGTGATCTGGTTCAAGGACAACGACGCGGCGATGGAACTGATCGGCCCGGCGATGGAGAGGGTCTTCAATCTGGGTGACGAGGATCCGAGCCATTTGATCGAGGTTTGCGCGGAGGTGGAAGCGTACCAGGCCAGCCTGGAATAACGAAAAGTGAGAGAGCAGGAGTGAGGAGACAGAGTTGCTCTCTCTCCTCACTCTTCTTCGCACTCTCCTCACAGTGGGAGGAACTATGGCGCAAGCAGTCTCTGGCGGTTCGCCGGCGCCTCGCCGGTTTACCCTTTCGCCGCAAGCCCGTATGAACATTGCAGGCTACCTCTTTATCTCCCCATGGATCATCAAATTTCTGACGCTCAACGCCGGCGCGATGCTTGCCTCGTTTGGGATCAGCCTCTTCAAGACGGACTTTTTCACGACTTTCGAATTCATCGGTCTTAAGAACTACACGAGGTTGTTCAGCGATCCCCTGTTCTGGAAGAGTCTCTCGGTCACCGCATATTACGCCTTCGGCATGGTGCCGCTTGCGCTCGTCTTCTCGCTCGTGATCGCTTTGCTGCTGAATCAGGGCATCAAGTTGCAGGGGGTCTATCGCGTCGTCTATTATCTGCCCTCGATAGTTTCGGGCGTTGCGGTCGCCATCCTGTGGAAGTATCTGCTCCAGCCGCGCTGGGGGTTGATCAACCAGGGATTGGCGCTCGTGGGGATAGAGGGACCGAAGTGGCTCTTTTCCACGACGTGGGCGATGCCTGCCTTCATACTGATGGGGGTTTGGGCAGCGGGCGGGAATATGCTGCTGTACTTGGCAGGTCTGCAGGGGATTCCGACCGATCTGTACGATGCGGCCTCTATAGACGGGGCCAACGCCTGGCATCGCTTTTGGCGGATCACGCTGCCGATGCTGACGCCGACCATCTACTTCAATCTTATCATCAGCATTATCGGCGCGTGGCAGATCTTTACACAGTCTTTCATTATCACGGCGGGAGGGCCTGACAACTCCACGTTGACGATGGTTCTTCTGCTGTACCGCAAGGGATTCCAGCAGTTCCACTTCGGATATGCTTCGGCCATTGCCTGGGTACTCTTCGCGATCGTGATGCTCTTGACGGTGCTGGTAGTGCGCAGCTCGGAGGCTTGGGTCTACTACGCGGGAGAAGTAAAAGGATGATCAGGGGACAGTCGCTGCCAGCCATTCAGCGGGGTAAGGGCCGATTCCGGCTTGAGCATATCGCCGGTCGCACCGTTCTGTATGTGGTCATAACAGTGGGAGCGTTTATCTTTTCCACGCCTTTGCTGTGGATGATCTCGACCTCGTTGAAATCCCCTGAACTGATCAACCGCATCCCCATAGTCTGGATTCCGCCCGAATTGCGCTGGGCAAACTACATTGATCCATGGCGGGAGATGCCGTTCCTGCTATTCTACATGAACACGATCTTCATCACGGTTACGAACACTGCCGTCATACTGATCACCAATTCACTGGTGGCCTTTGGATTCGCGCGCATTCCGTTCAAGGGTCGCACGATCATCTTTTTCGTTCTTCTGGCAACGATGATGCTGCCGCCGCAGGTGACCCTGATTCCTACTTATCTGTTCTGGAGTCGTCTACATTTGGTCAATACATTCTGGCCGATCATGGCGCCGGAATGGTTGTCGGCGGCTTATGACGTCTTTCTGATGCGGCAGTTCTACATGACGATTTCGACCGACCTGGATGAGGCGGCGCGAATCGACGGCTGCAGTTGGTTTGGCATTTACCGTCACATCATCCTGCCCCTGTCAAAGCCTGTTATCGGCGTTCTGGCGATATTGAACTTTTCATTCAACTGGAACAACTTTATCACCCCCCTAATTTATCTGAATGACTCCAAGTTGTTTCCCATTGCGTTGGGTCTGCGTTTGTTCGAAACGCAGATGGGAGGCGGCGACACCTATGTCAGGCTTGGGCCGCTGATGGCCATGACGCTTGTGTCGATCATCCCGCTCATGATCGCTTTCTTCATCGCCCAACGCTACTTCATTCAGGGTATCGTCATGACCGGCATCAAGGGCTAGGCCGTTGGATGCGCCGCCGCCAAGAGCGAGCGCGGCTGACAAGGAGCAGTGGGTCGCGATCTCTCGTGATCTCTCGTGCGACGCTCGGGCGAGGGTCGTCAAGCGCTGGCAGCACCAAATCGGTATTATTAGCCTGACAAATGCCCCTCCATCAGCGCTAACGCGATAGCGCGCCCCTATTCTGGAAATCACTGTTTCCGTTCAACCCGTTTGCTTTTCCCCGTCTACACTGTATATAATGCCGGTTGCCTCGCGTAGTGTCGGCTCGTCGATCTGACACTTTCGCCGCCGCTGACTCCAGGTGATCAGACACTTGGCGGCGGCCAGACACAGAGTCAGCAACGAAATGATCGCATTCATCGTCCGCAGAATCCTGCTCCTGATACCGACACTTTTCTTTATCACCATTGTTACATTTCTAGTGATCGAGTTGCCGCCGGGCGACTACCTGGACGCCTACGCTGCCAACCTTGCGGCCGGCGGCGACCCCGTCGACAAGGAGCGGCTCGAGTCGTTGCGCAAGCAGTTCGGCCTCGATAAGCCGGCACCCTTGCGCTATCTGCAGTGGGTGACCAATATCCTGCGCGGCAACTTCGGTTTCTCCTTTGAGTGGAACGTGCCGGTCGAGACGCTCATCTGGGAGAGGCTGGCGCTGACCTTTTTCATCAGCCTGTCTACCATCCTCTTCACTTGGGTGGTGGGCTTTCTGATCGGCGTCTATTCGGCGGTCAACCAGTATTCGATTGGCGACTACATCTTCACTACGCTGGGCTTTATCGGCCTGGGGCTGCCCAATTTCCTGATCGCGTTGGTGATCATGTGGTACGCGTTCGACAAGTTCGGCCTGCGGTTGAGCGGGCTGTTCTCTCAAGAGTATCGGGCCGCGCCGTGGAGCCTGGCCAAATTCTGGGACATGCTTACCCACTTGTGGCTCCCGCTGATCATCCTGGGCACGTCCGGCACAGCCGGAATGATCCGCACCATGCGCGCCAATCTGTTGGACGAGTTGAACAAGCCCTATGTCGAAACTGCGCGCGCCAAGGGTTTGAAAGAGCAGGTGCTGGTGCGGAAATACCCGGTGCGGGTGGCGCTCAACCCCTTCGTCAGCACGGTCGGCTGGACCCTGCCCAATCTGATTTCGGGCGCCACGATCGTGTCGGTCGTCTTAAGTCTTCCCACCACCGGACCGATGCTGTTGGGAGCGCTGATGACGCAGGACATGTATTTGGCGGCCAGCTTCCTGTTGATGTTGAGCGTGCTGACCGTAGTCGGCACGTTGATCTCGGACATGCTGTTGGCCGTTCTCGATCCGCGTATCCGCATGGAAACGCAATGAAGCGGTGGCCAGCGGCAGACCTCCGGACTCCGTATCAGTGCGGGGAAAATCCATGACGCAGGAACTTGCGGAGGGGCCGGATACCATTCTTCCGGACGACTCGGAGTTTATCGAGGTCCCGAGCGAACGCGAAAAGATTTTTGTTGCTTCGCCGCGGCAGCTGATGTGGTGGCGCTTCCGCCGGCACAGGATGGCGCTGCTGAGCGGCGGCGTGCTGATCCTGCTCTATCTGGTGGCGCTCACGTGGGAGTTTCTGGCGCCCTACGATCCGTTGCGCCACGATGTGCAGTCGGCTTACGCGCCGCCGCAGAGACTGCGATTCTTTGATGAGGAAGGGTTCCATTTCCAGCCCTTCGTGTATGGCCTGGAGGGCGAGCGCGATCCTGAGACTTTCCGCAAAATCTATGAAGTGGACAAGTCGGTAAAACATCCGATCAAATTCATGGTGAAGGGCGACCCCTATAGGTTCTGGGGCTTTATAGAGAGCGATCTGCATCTGTTTGGACTCGAAGACAGTGAGGACGAAGTCTTCCTGTTAGGCGCGGACCGGTTGGGCCGCGACGTGCTGTCCCGCTTGCTGGCGGCTACAAGGATCTCCGCCTCGATCGGGCTGGTCGGGGTGATCGTCAGCTTCGTTCTGGGCGTTATGTTTGGCGGAATCTCCGGCTACTACGGCGGCACGGCCGACATAGTGATCCAGCGCATTATCGAGTTTATTCGGGCCATGCCCAGCATTCCGCTTTGGCTGGCCTTGAGCGCGGCGATTCCCAAGGACTGGCCGGTGACGAGGGTCTATTTCGCCATCACTATTATCCTCTCCTTGATCGGCTGGACCGGGCTGGCACGGGTAGTACGCGGGCGCTTTCTGTCGTTGCGCGAAGAGGATTTTGTGCAGGCGGCGCGCTTTGCCGGCGCGTCGGAGGGCCGCATCATTGTGCGCCACATGACGCCCTCCTTCATGAGCCACATTATTGCTTCGCTGACTTTGGCCGTTCCCTCGATGATCCTCAGCGAGACCAGTCTCAGCTTTCTGGGCCTGGGCATGCGGCCGCCGGCTCTCAGTTGGGGCGTGTTGCTGCGTGAGGCGCAGAACTTGCAGGCGGTGGCGTTGGCGCCGTGGCTGCTCGCGCCGGGGCTACTGGTGGTCATCGCGGTGCTGGCCTTCAACTTTGTGGGCGACGGCCTGCGCGATGCCGCCGATCCCTATGCCCGGTGAGAGGCACAGGCGGCGAAAAAGCGCAGGAGAGAACAACTCTATGACGGAATTGGTTCCACAAAGACAGGACATGGGAAGATGACGGAGAAAGTGGTTGACCCTGCAGAGATAGAGTTCTTCCAGCAGAACGGCTACATTCAATATCACGACTTTTTTTCGCAGGCACAGATCGCGTCGCTGCGGCAGGCGTTGGATGATGCGGTCGCCAGCGAGCGCGAGCGCATTCGGGGGGCTGAGAAGGGTGGTCGCCACTCGGAGGAATATGAACGCGTCTTCAACCAGATGGTCAACTTGTGGACCGACTACCCGCAGGCGAAAGAAATCGCGTTTGACGTGCGTCTGGGCGAGTACGCGCGCCAGTTGAGCCGCTGCCGGCACGTGCGCATCTACCATGACCATGCGATGATCAAGCCGCCGGGCCAGGTGAGCAAGGAGACCAACTGGCACCAGGACGCGCCCTACTGGCCGATGGACCCGGTCGGCGCGCTGTCGGCCTGGATTGCGTTGGATGATGTCAGCGTCGAAAACGGTTGCCTGCAGTTCGTGCCCGGCACGCATAAGCACGGCAGGCTGGAGCCGATAAGCCTCACCACCGAGGGCGAGAGCGTGGTCGAGCGGTTCAAGGAGCAGGGCTATAGCGCGCCTGAACCGGTAGCGATGCCGATGCGCGCAGGCGGCGTTACCTTTCACCACGGCTGCACTTTTCATTACGCCGGCCCGAACCGCACCGACAAGCCGCGGCGGGCCTTTGCCATCATTTACATCCCTGACTATACCAGCTTTACAGGAGGCAATGACGCGGCCGGCGCCGCGGATGAGATGGAGGTGGGCGGCCCCTGGGAACACGCGATTCATCCGATCATTGCCGGGCAATGACGAATTCGAAGGTCAAGTAGTAGAGTTTGCACCGCTCGAATTCAGATCAGTCAGCGAAGGGTAGTCATCGAAAACCCCGCCGCTTGCGAACGATTTCAACTCGAAATATAGAGGGGGAATTATCAGATGCGTTTATTGAAAATCATAGTCGAAAAGCATAAAGACGGATATGTCGCCTATCCTGTCGGTCTGAAGGGCACTGTTGTGGGAGAGGGGGATACCTTCGATGAATCAGTAGCCGACATCACCTCTGCGATCAAGTTTCACATTGAGACGTTCGGGGACGAAGAATTCGAGACTGATGAACCAATTCTGGATGTATTCATATCAGAAGCTGGCGTTGCTGTTTGATGCAGCGCTTCCCAGTCGATGCGCCATAACAAAGAGTGATCAGTACTTTGGAAATCTTGGGCTTTCGTGTGCTTCGCACTGGGAACCATGTTGCAATGATACGAGAAAATACTGATGGAAGCCGAAATTCATTGACGTTACCGAATCACCGTCGTATCAAAGGTTCAACTTTACGCCGAATTTGTACGCAGGCAGGAATTTCAAGAGCAGAATTTCTGGAGGTTTACATACGGACTTGACCAATCACTAGGCGTTCCCTTTGAAATCCCGCGCAGTAGAGGTACGAGTATTGCGGTTTGGAAAGGGATTTTCACTCGGCGCCATTGACGATTCAGGTAGAGTAGGTTTTCCCGACATGCACCAGAGCGGGCTGTTGGCTGGTGTGCCGGTGGAGGAACACGACGGCCGAGGGCATTGCTGATAAGGTATTCGTCATTGCGAAAATGTGCTAAATATGTAGAATGACGCAGGATGCCAACGAACTCGAAAGGAAACTCATAGCCGCTTTGGAACGCGGAGACAAGCCTCCTGGAGGGAGATCATGGCAGACATTAGCGCTGAGAGAGATAGTCTGATCGATGGAATGCCGCGCGATGAGCGCGGGTACTGGCAGCCGGAGGGAATCAAGTTGCCCAATCCCATTTTCGCCTGGCCGCCAAAGCCGGTTGAGGTCGCTAAATGGGTCTTCAACTACATGTTTCCGTGGAATATCATTTATATGGCCATCGCCGCGTTGACAGTCATCTATCTGCAGCCGGAAATGGCCCGTATGAAGACGTTCAGCGCTGACTGGATCCTCTACATCTTTGTGCGCAACCAGGTCATGCTGATCGTCATCGTCAGCGCCTGGCATCTGTGGCTGTGGGGGCGCAAATCGCAAGGCTTCAAATTAAAATACACACCGGACTGGATGGCGAAGGGGAAGAAGCAGTTCCTCGGTGGCAACCAGCTGTTCGA
The DNA here is from genome assembly GCA_965221345.1 of Caldilineaceae bacterium. GTDB lineage: Bacteria > Chloroflexota > Anaerolineae > Caldilineales > Caldilineaceae > Bin5. The sequence continues at coordinate 1,109,321 of CBDCSD010000001.1, read as the reverse complement.
CAACATCTTCTGGAGTTGTGTCAGCGGCGGTACTATCTGGACGGCCTACGAGGTTTTTACACTCTGGCTCTACGCCAATGAGTACATCCCCTACCTGGACCCGCGCGCGCACCCGGTCTACTTCGTGCTCTTGCTGTGTGCTATCAGTATATGGCGGACCTTCCACTTTTACTGGGCGCATCGATTGCTGCACTGGCCGCCGCTCTACAAGGCGGGACACTTTCTGCATCATCGCAACATCAATGTCGGCCCCTGGTCGGGGTTGTCGATGCATCCAATCGAGCATATTTTCTACTTCAGCTGCGCGGCGATCCATTGGATCATCCCGTCGCACCCGATTCACGTGGTGATGAACCTGCAGCACGCCGCGTTCACACCAGCGCAGGGACATGTCGGCTTTGAAGCGGTTATCGTCAACGGCAAGTACAACCTGTCTGCCGCATCCTATTTCCACCAGTTGCATCACCGCTACTTTGAGTGCAACTACGGCGAGCAGGACATGCCCTTCGACTACTGGTTCGGCACAAGTCACGACGGCTCAGACGAGGGGCACGTAGCGATGCGTGCGAAGCGACTCGCCCGGCACAACATTCAGACATCAGTGACCTGAACCTGATCAAGGGAAATCTGAATGTCGCCGACACCAAGAATTCGGGCGAACGGGGGAATTCAGGACTGGAAGATATCGTCTACCGCTTTGACCGCGACCGCTTTCGTCCGCTGATGCACGTAACCGATGGGCGGCGACAGACCAGCAGCGGCCGCGTGGAGGCACTCTTTGTCTATCAGGTCCCTCTGGGCTACGAGGTCGCCTGGCCGCAGTCCGGGGAGGGCGTGGATTACCGTCCGGATTTGGTGTACAGCAGGTACTTCTGGGTCGGTGCGAGACGCGTGCAGCGCAAACGCAGAAGTGGAGCGTTCTCGGATCCTGGTCTTGATGCTCAGTTCGCGAAGGGCAGGCCAAAATGATCGAGAGCTCATTCACGCCGCCTACATTCGAGAACGAGCAGGAAGAGGAAGCGCCCCACCTGGTTCACGAAAGGATGCAGCGCTGATGAGTTATTCAGCCTCGCCGCGGCCTACTTTCGATGGACCGGCGCACATCCCTTATGCAGAGGTGACGCATCACCTCTGGGGCGACGAAGAATCGGAATCGCCGGCTACTTCAGCGGCACGGCCGACATAGTGATCCAGCGCATTGTCGAGTTTATTCGCGCTATGCCCAGCATTCCGCTTTGGCTGGCTCTGAGCGCGGCGATTCCCAAGGAGTGGCCGGTGACGAGGGTCTATATCGCCATCACGCTGATCCTCTCCTCGATTGGCTGGACCGGGCTGGCGCGGGTCGTGCGCGGGCGCTTTCTGGCGCTGCGTGAAGAGGACTTTGTGCAGGCGGCGCGCCTTGCCGGCGCCTCGGATGAGATGGAGGTGGGCGGCCCCTGCGAACACGCGATTCATCCGATCTTCGCCGGCGAGTAGGCGGTTCGGCAGACGGTAATGTGAATGAGAAATCGAACGCAACTGGCAGGAATTACTGAATTCCCATCTTGGAATTCCTGGATTTACAAGCCAACACCCACGAGGAAGGAAATATGGACCAGAAGGGATCTGTCACGAAGACACGCTCAACCGGACGCGGGCCGACAATCTGGCTGGCCGGGCCGCCGGCAGAGCTTGTGGAGTTTATGCCCATGGGCATCGCCGGCATCGTCACCAACACGGTGGTGCTCAATCTGTACGCCAAACCCTACGGCAGCGTCATCGCGCTGATTGAGGCCTATCTGGAGATGACCGACAAACCGGTCGTCATGGAGATCGACGGCCATTCGGTCGAAGAGTTGCTGGCGGTGGGCAAGGTCTTCACCGACATGTCGCCGCAGATCATCCTCAAGCTGCCCTGCACGCTCAATGGGCTTAAGGCGTTCGGCATTCTCAGGCAGGAGGGCGTCGAGACCTTTTGCACGACGGTCTTCTCACTGAACCAGGCCGCGGCCGTTGCGCAGGCCGGCGTCGACCACATCCTGCCCTTCTGCGATCCGGTGCGCGAGATGGGCGGCGATCCGACCAAGCTGATCCGCGACTGCGTGCGCATGTTCAGCGGCTGGGACGAGCGCCCCTACATCATGGCGGCACTGGTGCGCTCTGTAGAGACGGCCCACGCCGCCTTCCGCGACGGCGCTGACGAGCTGGTCACGATGTGGACTGTCTATCGCGACATGCTCGATCACCCGCTCACCGACCATTGGAACAAGGTCTTTCTGGACGAGTGGACCGACATGCATCAGAGCGGGCTCCTGGCAGGTGTGCCGGTGGAGGAACACAATAGTTGAAGGCATTGCTGATCAGGAACTCTTTATTGAGACAGTACGGTGAATCTTTAGAGTAAGGCAGGACGCCATCGGGCACGAAAGGAAACTCAGAACCACTTTGGGCCGCGGAGCCAATACTCAAGGAGGGAGATCATGGCAGACATTAGCGCTGAAAAGGATGGCTTAAGCGATGGTATGCCGCGCGACGAGCGCGGGAATTGGCAGCCGGAAGGGGTCAAGTTGCCCAATCCTATTTTCGCCTGGCCGCCCAAACCGATGGAGGCGGCGAAATGGTTGTACAACTACCTCTTTCCCTGGAATTTTATCTATATGGTCATCGCCACGCTGACTGTTCTCTATCTGCAGCCGGAGATGTCCCGCATGACGAGTTTCAGCGCCGACTGGATCCTTTATATTTTCGTACGCAACCAGATCATGTTGATTGTGATTGTCAGCGCGTGGCACCTGTGGCTGTGGGCGCGCAAGTCGCAAGGCTTCCAGTTCAAGTACACGCCGGATTGGATGGCAAAGGGGAAGAAGCAGTTCCTGGGCGGCAACCAGCTATTCGACAACATCTTCTGGAGTTGCATTAGCGGCGGCACGATCTGGACGGCTTACGAGGTGATAACTCTGTGGCTTTACGCTAATGAGTACATTCCCTACCTGGATCCGCGCGCGCATCCGGTCTACTTCGTCCTCTTGTTGTGTGCCATTCCTTTGTGGCGGCTGTTCCACTTCTACTGGACACACCGGCTCCTGCATTGGCCGCCGCTCTACAAGGCCGGGCACTTTCTGCACCACCGAAACATCAACGTCGGCCCCTGGTCCGGGCTGTCGATGCATCCAATTGAGCACATCCTATACTTCAGTTGCGCGGCGATTCACTGGATCATCCCGTCACACCCGATTCACGTTGTGTTGAACCTGCAGCACGCAGGTCTCACACCGGCGCAGGGCCATGTCGGCTTTGAGGCGGTCATCGTCAACGGCAAGTACAACCTGGCGGGGGCATCTTATTTTCATCAGTTGCATCACCGCTACTTCGAGTGCAACTACGGCGAACCGGACATGCCTTTCGACCACTGGTTCGGCACCAGCCACGACGGCTCAGACGAGGCGCACGAAGAGATGCGGGCCAAGCGATTTGCCCAGCACAAGATCCGGACGTCGGCCGTGTAACCATGGCGGCAACTGTGTCGACCGCGACAGTGATTTCGCATTGATGGAGATTTCAGATGACCCAACCTACGAGAATCGGGATTGTCGGCTGCGGCAGCGTAATGCAGCGCCCTTACATGAGGCTTATCCAACCGATGCGGGCCGTGGGCACGGTCGACGTTACGATTGCCTGCGACGTCAGGGAAGAGGTACGGGAGGTAGTTCAGGACAGGCTCGGCATTGAGCGATTCACGACCGACTACGAGGAGGTTATCGATTCCGAAGAGGTCGACGTGGTGATGGTATTGACCTCAATGCGAGAGCACGGACCGATCACGCGTGCGGCGCTGGCGGCAGGCAAACACGTCCTGGTCGAGAAACCGATGGCTGTGACCCTGGCGGAAGCGGCAGAGATCGTTGAAATGGCCCGGCACAGTCCGGGCCATCTCGTTTGCGCTCCACATGTCGTCCTGAGTGCCACCTATCAGACGATGTGGCGCCACATTCACGGCGGAGATATTGGAAAGGTGTTAATGGCGCGCGCCCGCTACGGCCATTCCGGGCCCGATTGGAGACCTTGGTTCTACCTCAAAGGCGGCGGCGCGCTGTTTGACCTGGGCGTTTACAACATCACCTGCCTGACGGGCTGGCTGGGACCGGCCAAGCGGGTGATGGCAATGACGGGCGTGGCGATTCCCGATCGCGTTGTAGGCGGTGAGATGATGCGGGTGGAGGCCGAGGACAACGCGCACGTGCTGATCGATTGGGGCGAGTCGGTATTCGGAGTTGTGTCGACAGGCTTCACTATGCAGAAGTATCGAAGCCCGGCTCTCGAGGTCTATGGCAGCGAGGGCACCATCCAAATGATGGGCGATGACTGGAACCCTACCGGATATGAATTGTGGCGCAACGACGTAGGCGCCTGGCAGATTCACGAAGGTACGGACAGAGGCTGGCAGTGGACAGACGGCCTGCGCCACCTCGTAGACTGCATCCGCAACGACAAGACACCTGACATCAAGCCGGAGCACGCATTTCATGTCCTTGAAATCATGCTCAAGGCGCAGGAATCGGGCGGCGACGGGCAGGAAAAAATGATCGAGAGCTCGTTCACGCCGCCTACATTCGAGGAAGAGCAGGAGGAAGTAGCGCCGCACAAGGTTCATGACTGGACACAGCGCTGATGAGTTATTCGGCCTCGCCGCGGCCTACTTTTGACGGCCCGTCGCACATCCCTTACGAGACGGTTACGCGCCATCTCTGGGGCGACGAAGAGTCGGGGGAGGTGGCGGACTGGATATATGTTTCCAGTGCAAAAATCCACCAGTTGGTCTTCGGTCTGGCCCCCGGCGGGTCTTTTCGTCACTCGGACGCCTATCGTACAATCTTTGCCGCCGATGAGGTGTTGTACGTCCTCAGCGGTGTGATGGTGCTGAGCAATCCTGAAACGGGCGAGGTGCATCGGGTCAAACCGGGCGAAGCGGCCTTTTTCCGCCGCGACACCTGGCATCACGCTTTCAACTTCAGCCCGGAACCGCTGCGTGTACTCGAGTTTTTCGCGCCGCCGCCTTCTCAGGGCACGTCGGGTTCATACGCGCAGACGAAGCCGAACCTGACGGCGCCAAAGTATTCGCAGGATCAGTGGCTGGGCCGGTGGCCGCAGGTGCAAGCGGAAGCCACGGCCAACTTTACGATACGGGTAGTGCGCGAGGCGGATCTGCTGTGGCGGCTGGAGGGGGCAGATCAGCAATTGCTGGTGGGAATCCTGGCCGCGACCGAGCATCTGACGGTCGGGAGGATGGAGTTGCTGGCGGGACAGCGCAGCGATGTGGAAGTGCATGGCGGCGATGAGAGTCTCTACCTGCTTGAGGGCGCGCTTAACGTGCGCGTTCCCGAAAACGATGGGCCGCGCTGGTATGAGCTCAGTCCGGGCGACGGCTTTTTCGTCCCGGAGGGCACGCCGCACCAGTACTACAATATGTCGGGCGCGCCAACTTCTTTTCTCTGCGGGATCGCGCCCCGGTATTCGCCTGATATTCCGGATCTGTTCTCCAATGGTAGAGAACCTTGATCCCACGGCCTGTGCCATCGGCCTGGACGTGGGAGGAACAAAGATCGCGGCCGGACTCGTCGCTCATTCTTCCGGCGTTATTCTCGCCCGCCGGACCATCCCGACACTGCCGCGGCGCGGTGGAGACGCGGTGCTGGGCGATGCGCTGGCCCTGGCCGAGGAGTTGATTGCTGAAGCCGGGAAGATGGATCTGGAACTGCAGGGCATCGGTGTCGGCGTACCTGAACTGGTTGATCCGGAGGGGAACATCACCAGCGCACATTCGCTGGCATGGCAGGGCGATGGCGTGCGGGCTGCATTCTCTTCGCTGGCTCCGGCAGTCGTCGAATCGGATGTGCGAGCGGGGGCCCTGGCCGAGGCGATGTTCGGCGCTGGGCGGGGGTACAGGCTGTTCGTCTACGTGACGGTTGGGACCGGCATTTCGAGTACGTTGGTTCAGGACGGTAGACCTTTCGCCGGCGCGCGCGGCAACGCGTTGATCATGGCCAGCAGTCCTTTTGCGATGGAATGCAGTTCTTGCGGCACATCCTTGAATCCCATTCTGGAGGAGTTCGCAAGCGGACCTGCTCTGGTAGCGAGATATAACCGGCACGGCTCGCGGGTAGTGGAACGGGGCGAGGAGGTAACGGCAGCTGCCGAGGAAGGCGACCCAGAGGCCGTCAGGGTTGTCAGGAGCGCCGGCGAAGCACTCGGCAACAGTGTAGGTTTTCTGGTCAACGTGATGGACCCCGAAGCAATAGTCGTGGGGGGAGGGCTTGGATCGGCAGGTGGGCTGTATTGGGACAGCTTTGTAGCCTCAACTCGGTCTCACATCTGGGCGGAGAATAGCCGCGGGTTGCCGATTCTACCGGCAGCCATGGGCGCAGATTCAGGGCTGATAGGCGCCGCGGCAACAGTATTTCAGAGCTTAGGGGAGGCAAGGCGTACGTGCGAAGCGCCATACGTGGACAGGGTGTGACGGAGGTGACAATGGGTCGACCAGACGGCATCTATTTCGTTATCACGCCATGTTTTTAACAAGGAATGAAGCTCACGAACCAGGAGGAAAAGATGACACAGCGAATGAACCGACGCAGTTTTCTGCGCCTCTCGGCGGCGACGGCCGGCGGCGGACTGCTTGCCGCCTGCGTCGCTCCCGCGGCGGCTCCGGACGATTCGGGGGCGGCGATGGCCGAAGAGCCGATCGAGATCAGACTGGCTGAGGGAAGTTGGGTCGGTCCTGAAGGGATCGCGTTCTGGACCGACGAAATCATCCCCGCTTTCGAAGAAGAGCAACCCAACATCAACGTGACATTCGAAAACGCCGAGTCACCCGACTACCGCGACAAACTCTACACGCAGTCGGTCGCCGGCGACGCTCCCGATGTCATGTTCATTTGGGGTGGCATCAACTATAACCTGATGCAAAAGGGCCAGCTGCTGCAACTGGACGACTACTTCGACAGCGAAGACCTGGAGGATTTCTATCCCGCCAAACTCGATGCCCACCTGCTGGACGGGAAACTGTACGGGATGCCCAAGTACGTGTCGACGGCAGCGGTGGCCTACAACAAGGACTTCCTCGACGAGGCTGGCGTAGACTACCCCGATGGCACGTGGACCTGGGACGATTTCTTGGTAGCATACGAGGCGACGACCAAGCGAGACGACGATGGCAATATCGTTCAGTGGGGCAACTACGTGGCCCATAACATTCTGGAACACTACGTCTGGATGAACGGCGGCGAGTGGATGAACGCCCCCCTCTTCGGCACGAAATGTCTGCTGGACAGTGAAGAGGCAATTGCGGCGCTCAAGTTCAACTACGACCAGATCTACGGCGACGTTCAGGTCGCCCCTGTCCCCGGTTCGATTCCTGAAGTCGGTTGGAGCAACGTATTCTCGACCGGAAAGGTCGCTTTCGTAGAATCCCACAGTTGGACGGTTACCAACTACATCCGCGAAAACGACTTCAGGTGGGACTTCGCCGATCTGCCGTTATCCCCAGATGGCGGCAAAGCCGGAATCACCTTCGCCGATGGCTATGGCGTCGCCAAATTGACGAAGGAGCCGGACGCGGCGGTTGAAATGGTGAGGTTCCTGACCGGCCCGCGGGCACAAAGGGCGATGGCGCTCAGCATCGTTGGGTTGCAACCGACCCGTCGCAGCGTCGCAGGGGAAGCCTGGGATGTGGAATCGATGGGCGCGAAAGCAGGCTATGATGTGGCCGCATTCTCCCGCATCATGGACCACGCACGGCTCGACCCGGCCTTCCAGGAGAATGAGAAGGTCAGATCGGAGGTTCTCGATCCGATCTGGGACCAGATTTGGGTCACAAATGAGCTCGGCCTGGAAGAAGGCGTCAATCTGATCGTGGAGCGAATCGACGAGCTTTTTGCCTGATCGCAGAGAGTAGGTCGGGCGAAATTTTGTAGGGACCTGGCAGATTGAGTAGGCCTCGATCCGGAACGAAGATAGAGCAAGGCCGGTGTGTTGCCCACCGCAATTTGGTTGCAAAGGAATGCGATGGACAACACGCCGGCCTAACTTGAACGATTAGCACAGGCATCGCCCTTGTGCCGGATGAGTTGGAGGGCATTCCTTCTGGCCTCGGAATGTAGGGTGCAGCGGGAAACGGCCAGCATTGATGACGGCTTGGGGAACGGGGTAAGGTGGAAAGGGAGGATGCGCGCCAATCAACCTGATGAGGCTGCGCGTAAAGAAAGTAACAGTGGGTAAAGAGTTCGAAACTGATATTGACACTTCCACGTGCGAACCAGGAGGCATTGATGAATAAACGAATGAACCGACGCGATTTTCTGCGCCTGTCGGCGACGACGGCCGGCGGCGGGCTGCTTGCGGCCTGCGTCGCACCGGCGGCCGCCCCTGACGAATCAGGGTCGGCGATGGCCGAGGAGCCTATCGAGATCAGACTGGCAGAGGGAAGTTGGGTCGGTCCGGAGGGTATTGCATTCTGGACGGACGAGATCATACCCAGTTTCGAGGAGGGAAATCCCGGCATCAACGTGACGTTTGAAAACGCGGAGTCGCCCGACTACGCCGACAAACTTTATACGCAGGCGGTAGCCGGCGATTCGCCCGATGTCATGTTCGTTTGGGGCAACATCAACTATAACCTGATGCAGAAGGGCCAGCTGCTGCAGCTGGACGATTATTTCGACAGCGATTACCTTGAGGACTTCTATCCCGCCATCGTCAATGCCCATCTCATGGATGGGCAGTTGTTCGGATTGCCCAAGTATGTGTCGACGGTGGTGATGGCCTATAACAAGGACCTGCTGGATGAAGCCGGGATCGAGCATCCTAGCGGCGACTGGACCTGGGACGACTATCTGGCGGCATACGAGGCAACGACCAGGCGCGACGCCGACGGCAAGACTGTCCAGTGGGGAAATTACGTGGCCCAGGGTTATCTGCAACACTACGTCTGGATGAACGGCGGCGAGTGGATGAATGCCGAAGTCTTTGGTACGAAATGCCTCCTGGACAGCGAAAGGTCTTTGGAGGGTCTCAAGTTCAACCACGACCAGATTTATGGTGACAATCCGGTGGCGCCGGCCGCGGGCTCGATTCCTGAAGTCGGTTGGTGGAACGTCTTTTCGACCGGCAAAGTGGCGTTCATGGAGTCCCACAGTTGGACTGTCACAAACTATATTCGTGAGAACGAATTCGAGTGGGACTTTACAGATTTGCCGGTGGTACGCGACGGCGGCAGGGCGGGCCTCACTTTTGCCAACGGCTATGTCATTGCCAAGAAGACGAAGGAGCCGGACGCGTCAGTGCAGTTGGCGACGTTTCTGACCTCACCAGAGGCTCAAGAGGTGATGGCGCTGAGCATTGTCGGCCTGCAACCGTCGCGGCGCAGCGTGGCCGGCACTGCCTGGGACAATGAGTCGATGGGCGCGGTTGAAGGTTACGACGTGGCCGCCTTCTCCCGCATCATGGACCATGCACGGCTGAACCCTGCCTTCCAGGAGAACGAGAAGGTCAACTCGGAAGTCTTTACTCCGATTTGGGAGCAGATCTGGGTGACTGGTGACATCGGGCTGGAAGAAGGCGTCAATCTGATCGTAGAGCGAATCGACGAGCTTTTTGCCTGATCAAGTTGAATTTCGAGGAGTGAGAAAGAGGAGAGAGTGAGGCCTTGCTCGGGTGCCGCCCGCGTCAAGGGGATTGAACACTCACCTCTCTCCTCCTCTTTTGCAACTCGAATTCGGATAGGGGATCGTCTACATGGGCGCCCAAGCACAGAGCGGCCGAACTGCCTTGACAAGGATGCTCTCCTCGAATTTCTGGTCGCGGCGCACGTTGCGTCAGCGGGAGGAGCTAATCGCTTACCTCCTGATTTCCCCATGGGTGATTGGATTTCTGGCGTTCATTGTCGGTCCAATGCTGACCTCGCTCGGCCTGAGTTTAACTGAGACCGATCTATTTACACTTGAGTTTGTAGGCTTTGAAAATTATACGAAGCTTCTCTCCTTCGATTCGACGCGAACGCTGTTCTGGACCACGCTGTACAACACGGCTTATTACGTTTTCCTCAGCATCCCCTTGACGATAAGCGTTGGTTTTTTCATCGCCATTCTGCTCAATCAGAACATCTCGGGACAGCCCACATACCGAATCGTCTATTATCTGCCCGCGATAATCCCTTCCATCGCCACTTCGCTGCTGTGGCTGTGGTTGTTTCAGCCGGAATTCGGGCTGATCAACTGGGCGTTGTCGCTGGTCGGGATCGAGGGACCGCGCTGGCTGTACGACAGGGGCACGGCGAAGCTGGCACTGGTGATCATGAGCGTCTGGGGCTCGGGTTCAAACATGCTCATCTTCCTGGCGGGGCTGCAGGGCATTCCTACCGAGTTGTACGAGGCCGCCACGATCGACGGGGCCGGCATCTGGCGCCGGTTCCGCAGCATCACCATTCCGATGATCAGCCCGACACTGTTCTTTGTCGTGGTCACGCAGATCATCTGGTCTTCGCAGGTGTTCACCAACGTGTACGTGATGACCGAGGGCAAGGGGGGCCCTGTCAATGCCACTTTAATGATGGTGCTGTACCTGTATCAGGTAGCTTTTCGGCAGTATCGGATGGGGTACGCCAGCGCGTATGCGTGGATCTTCTTCCTGATTCTCCTGGTCTTCACACTTCTGCTCTTCAGATCGTCGAAGGCGTGGGTTTACTATGAGACCGATATTGGAGGGAAGAGGTCATGAGCGGCGCTGCCATAGGAATCGGGACATCTCGTGCGAGCTTAAGACGGAGCCAGAGGACGCAGTCCATCCTGATCCACATTGTTCTCATTGCCGGTGCAATCGTGGTCATGATCCCACTGGCCTGGATGCTCTCCACATCGCTCAAAGCGCCCCACCAGATCACGAAATTTCCGCCGATCTGGATTCCGGACCCGTTTGAGTGGTCGAACTACATTCGGGCGGTGACGATCTTCCCGGTCTCGTTCCTGGTGTTTATCCGCAACTCGATGTACATGAGCCTCATGATCACGCTGGGAACGGTTCTCTCCAACGCCATCGTTGCCTTCGCCTTCGCGCGTTTACAGTTTCGAGGCAGCCGGGTCCTGTTCATCATCGTACTGAGTACGATGATGCTGCCCCAGCAGGTAACGATGATCCCTCTGTTTATACTGTTTTCCAAGATTGGTTGGATCAACTCGTACAACCCTCTGATCGTCCCGCATTTCTTTGCCAACGCCTATTTCATCTTTTTGCTGCGCCAGTTTTATTCGACGATCCCGCGGGAGCTGGACGACGCGGCGCGGATTGACGGCTGCAGTGTCATAGGACTGTTCGTGCGCATCCTGCTGCCGTTGAGCAAGCCGGCGCTGGGCATCACCGCGATCTTTGCGTTCACGTGGTCGTGGAACGAGTTTCTGGGGCCCTTGATCTATTTGAGCCGGATGGAAACGTACCCGCTTGCAATCGCGTTATCGTTTCTGCGTGCTGCGCACGGCGTGCTGTGGTCGGAACTGATGGTCGTCTCCTTCATTGCCATGCTTCCGCCGGTGCTCCTATTCTTCGTGGCGCAGAAGCATTACATCCAAGGCATAGTGATTACGGGCGTGAAAGGGTAACCACGAATGTTCGCCCCTTGCTCACTGGCCGCTGTCAATTCCCGTCGGAAAGGAACTGAAAATGATCTTCAAACCCAGCATCGTCGCGCGTATGTGGGACACTTGGCTCTATTACCACGAGGGCAAACACTATCTCTTCTATCTGCACAACTCGCGCGCGGATGTGCGCTGGGACGGTATGAGTGTGGCCGTATCCACTGACGGCGTCCACTTCGACGACCACGGCCCCATCATCCACAAGGCGGATGATGCCGTCTGGCTGGGCACCGGCATGGTCTGGCGCGTCGGTGACAAGTTCATGCTCAACTTCTCTGAGGAACGAGCCAACTTGCAGGAGATCTTCTTTGCCGAGTCGGATGACCTGTTGCACTGGCGGCGCTTGCCGGACGAGGAATATATCTGCCGGGCGGATTCGCGCTGGTACGCGGACGACCCGACATTCACCCGCCCGCGTTGGGACTGCATCTGGGCGCTGCCGCGCGAGGAAGGCGAGGGCTACATCGGATTCTTGACGGCGGTGGCGCGACATGGTCCGGCGGGTTTGTGCGGCACGGCCGGCTGCGTGGTATCTGACGACGGCCGCCACTTTCGGGCGGCGCCGCCGGTGATCGAGACCGGCGTATGGGGGGACCGCGTCGAGGTCGGCGCGGTGGAAAAGTTCGGCGACCGACACTACATGCTTTTGGGAGTGGGCGCCGCGCCGCTTGGCGCCCGGCAGCGGTCGCGGCTGCCGGCGGGCGAGGGCGGCATGTTCGTGCTGAACTCGGAAAGCCAGTCCGGGCCGTACGAGCTGGACCCGCAGCAGGCCCCGTTCCTGAGCAGCAGCCCAATTCTTTACACCTACTTCGCTCGCTTCTACCGCTGCGGTGACGAGCTGTTGCTCAACCATCATACGGTGCCACGCAGCGGGCACGCCGGCCCCGAGGATATCTACTTCTCGCCCTTGAAGTCGGTGCAGCGGGACGACGCCGGCATTTTGAGCCTGCACTGGTGGACTGGCAACGAGGCGTTGAAGGGCAAAGAAATGCCGGTCGTCCTAGAGGACTGCCAGCTGTACGGCCTGCAAGACGACGTCTGCACAGTGGCAACAAGCCAAGCGACATTGGGCGCAGACTCGGGAGGGCTGGCCATGTTGCCCGTCCAGTACAACACCGGGCGCGGCGTCATCCTGGAGGCGGAACTGACGCCGCATAGTTCGGATGCGGCGCTCTCCGGGGCAGGTATTTTCGTGGAAGGGGAGGCAGCCAACGAGGGGACGTTGCTGCTGGCGCAGAGCGACGGTCACGTGGGGGTCGGGCGCTACGACGGTTACTCGTTCAGGCCGCAGGACAGAAAGCCGTTTCGCTATTCGGTTGGCCAGCCGGCGCGCTGGCGGGTCCTGCTGCGCGATGCGCATGTCGAGTTTTACATCGACGACGTGCATATCCAATGCTACACGATGGACCACAAGTCGGGCGGGCGGCTGGGCTTCGCGGTCGAGGCCGGCAGCGCGACGATCAGCAACGTGCAGGTCTGGGAGATGTCCCTCTAAGGCGCGCCCAACCGAGGGGCCTTCAAACGGGAGGCGTTCAATCGGCGGGCCGGATCACACAGCTGAATGCCCAGCAGCGCCATTCATCGTTGTCGAAGTTGCTCAATTTCAGACGCAGCCTGTTCTCGCCCCGATTGAGAGTGACAGGAACTTCGCTGATCGCGAAGCCTTCGTCGTGCCTCGAGGTGGCGATGAGCTTGTCGTTAAGCCACACTTTCAGCCAGTCGTCAAAACCGATACGCAGCACCGCCCTCTTTTCCGACTGGGCCGCTATGACGGTCTCGGCGTAAGCGGCGGCATCGACTGGCTGCGTGCCCGTGTTGCCGGTGGCATCGCGGCGAAACCAGCGGCAAAAGTCGATCCAGGTCAGTTCCGGCGCTGTCTTCACAGCGGTCAGGCTGCGCCTGCTCCAATCCCATTTGGCCGGCCACTCTTCTGCAGGCGTCTCAGGAAACTCGGCGCGATCGAAGTCGTCCCATGTCTGGCAGTCAAACGGCCCGGAGAGTGTCCATTCCTGCGGCGTCTCTACTGCAGTGGTGTCGCTCTCCGCCGATTTGTAGTAGTACAGGACGCTCTCCATGTCGTTGGCGCGCGTGCCGAAGCGCAACGAAAGCGAAGATTTGAACGCTATGCTATCCGCGCCGAAAAAGCGGTAGGCGACGACCTCAGCACAGTCGGCGTTCAGGCCAACGACGTGCGGCGCCCCTGTCCATTCGCTCATGTCCGGGTACATGCCGAAGGAGTGGCCGAAGAGATCCTCGCTGCCGATCCCCCGCAGGACGTGGGGATTGGTTTCGCCGTCGATCAGCCAGGTATCTCCGCCCGTATGCCAGATCATGTCGCGGTAGTCATGGCGCCGGACTGCGTGGAAGAGGCCGGCGACAAATCCACTACCTCGGATTGCGCCGAGCAGGGTTGTACCGAGCGGCTGTGCTGGTTTCTCCTCAGTGAATTGAGCGTGCAACCGGTAGGGCGTGAGCGACAGTCGCTCGTCGTACTGCTGCCAGTTGACCATCGACCAGACGGAGGTCGATTGCTGTCCTGTATTGCGCAGAGTGATACTGCACGAATTCTGGAACGGTAGCGGGAAGTAGGAGTTGTAGCCATTCTTGGGCAGCAGCTTGAGCGGCGCCGACTCGATGCGATAGGGGTCTTTTCCCAGCAGGACGCCGAAGAACTGATGCAGCCTCATTATGACCTGCGGCTGCTCTTCATCGCATGTGATTTCGATGTCAAGTTCATCTGGCAGTGTGCTGGTAATCCAGAAATGTCGGACGCAGCCGGGGCCTTGGGCGCTTATGAGATCAACAGTCTGCCCGGGGGCCAGATTGACTCGCCTCGTGGCGCGTTGGGACGTGTAGTCGGCGGGAAGTTGAATGAGGGGGAAGACTGGATCGGAAGGCAAGGCGATCTCCTCATCCTAAACGGGCAGGATACTTCTTTCACAGACTGACTTGTCGTCGTATCGAGAATTCGTCGTGAGGCTATTGCTGCGCCGGCGCTGTTCGCAAGCCCTTTTCCAGGAGCAACGCTTCCATCCACTCCGCCTCGGCCTTGCTCAACGAGACCGGCGGCGGTTTGCTGTAGTCAAGAAGCAGGTCATAGCCGCCGACTTCGTAACAGCGCACAAGAATGGCAGGCAGGTCCAGCACAGCGTCATCATCTTCAGGTAGCAGGGGAATCTTGCAGCGCGGAAGCCGGTTTCTCAGCGGGATCGCGTAGACTTCCACCTGATTGCGCCGCTGGGGGCGGCTAGCGCTGATGATGTAACGCCAGTCATGGGGGGCATTAATGTCGAAGAGACGGGCAAAAGTCGCAGGCTGCCCTGACAGGAGATCGAGCTCAACCAGATTGACCGGTGAACTGAGCAGTTCATCCTGCTTCTCAAGATACTGATCTCGCCCTCTGCCTTCCTTATTGGTTGGACTCAATACTTCTATCACCGTGACCACATCACCCGTCTCGCGATAGATAATTTCAAGATAGGGAACGCGGCGCTCTTCATCCAAAACACTAATTGTCTGTGGTTCGTCGGCAACGAGCGCGCCCGAAGAAATTCGCGTCTCCGCCAGTTCTCGGGACGGCCCGACTACCAGGACGTCCGGAACATAAACCTTATTCAGAGTCTCAAGTTCAATCCGTTCCCCAATGTTGGCGATGTATTTGGGGCGCACCTGCTGTTGAAGAGCCTCTGAGATATTGTAGAGCAAGCGCAGATGCAGGCCAGGCCAAATTGAGCGTTTTTCCAAGTATGGGTCCATACCGGGGAAAGGACTAGGCATACTTATCTCCTGTACGCTCTTGCCATTTGAAATGTCTGTTGGGTCGCACGACCCGATAACGTGCAATGAAAACGCAGGGACCCTTCTCTCCGCCCCAGTTCGACGTCATTGACATGGCTTGGCCGCTTCCGAATCATGAACGAATGAATATTCTTATTCCTTCAGGAATCCGCTGGTGGTTGAATTGAAAGCAGAGCATCTTGACAACGTTTTGAGATTTCATCTCGAACCTATTGCTGAACAGGCCTATTTCTCAAGCCCTTTTCCAGGAGCAACGCTTCCATCCACTCTTCCTCGGCCTTGCTCAACGGGACCGGCGGCGGTTTGCTGTAGTCAAGCAGCAGGTAATAGCCGCCGACCTCGTAACAGCGCGCAAGAATGGCAGGCAGGTCCAGCACAGCGTCATCATCTTCCGGTAGCAGGGGAATCTTGCAGCGCGGAAGCCGGTCTCTCAGGGGAATCGCGTAGACTTCCACACCCCTATGCTTTTGAGGGCGATTGATGCAAATGTTGTATCGCCAGTCATGGGGGGAGTGCAACTCTGAAAAGCGGGCAGAGGTTGTGGTGGGCCTCGACAGAAGATCGATTTCGACCAGGTTGACCGGCAAGTTGAGCAGTTTGTCCTGCAGTTGGAAATACCGGTCTCTTCCGCTCCCCTGCTTATTGGCTGGACCCAGTACCTCAATCATTGTGACCGCGTCCCCAGATGGGAGATTGACAATTCGAAGATAGGGAATCCGTCGTTCTTCCCCCTTGCCCTGTGGTCTATGTTCAATCCTCACGTCAATTTGTGCAATGTACTTCGGCCTCAGTTGAGGTCGAAGCGATTCAGAAATATAGACTATCAGGCGCTGGCGTAAGTCCGACCAGCGTCCGTCGTGCTCCAAGTATGGGTCCATGCCGGGGAAGGGGCTTGGCATACCGATCTCCTTCTCATTCATGCAGGGATTGCCCCATTTATACCGCGTAAATCGGACCTGGTCAATGGTGCCGGGACACCTCTACAGGGCAAACGCATCTTAATTCGGACGCCAAAATAGCCGACGAAGGGCACCCACAAGGGGTGCCCCCTACCTATTGTCTTCTCTCGGCGTTTTGCCTAGAGAAGGGCACCCACAAGGGGTGCCCCCTACCTATTGTCTTCTCTCGGCGCTATGCCTAGAGAAGGGCACCCACAAGGGGTGCCCCTACCTATTGTCTTCTCTCGGCGTTTTGCCTTGTAAAGGGCACTCACAAGGGGTGCCCCTACCTATTGTCTTCTCTCGGCGTTTTGCCTTGTAAAGGGCACCCACAAGGGGTGCCCCTACCTATTGTCTTCTCTCGGCGTTTTGCCTTGTAAAGGGCACCCACAAGGGGTGCCCCTACCTATTGTCTTCTCTCGGCGTTTTGCCCTGAGAAGGGCGCCCACAAGGGGCGCCCCTACCCGATTCAGGCAGCCTCACGTGGGTTTGTCCCAATTTGATGCAATTGCCCTGGACATCTCTACAGTCCATTCTTTACTAGCTTGAAATCCAGACTGGGGGGGCCATACCATGGGTCGCGGTTACCGTCGCAACTTCCTAGAGCCGGTCTATAGCTCAAACTTCACTTGGTTTGCCGCTCCTTCCTGACATTTTTTTACTTGGCCAGTCTGCCTCGATCATCGTGCTATTGCCGGCTTGATCGCGACAGAGTTCTGGAAGGAGAAGCTCGTTCAAGGGGTTGCGATGAGCGGCATTGAGGGATAAACTGTTTTCAACTTTACACTCCATAGGATGCAATCTATGCACAATAATCGTTACGGCCATATGGTCCACGAGTACACGGTCGGCCGCGTACGCAGAATTTTGCAGGAGCGGGCCGACAGGCTGGCCGCCATCCAGACGCGGGCGGCGGCCCAGGCATACGTGGACGACGTGCGCGCGAAGGCTGCGCGCTGCTTCCCCGCATTGCCAGCCAGAACAGACCTCAATGCGCGGACAACGGGTACGTCGGATCTCGGAGAAATCCGCCTGGAAAAGATCGTCTATGAGAGCCGGCCCGGTTTTCTCGTCAGCGCAAACCTTTTCTTGCCGGCGCATTTTGACGCCGAACTGCCCTGCGTCCTCGGGCTTTGCGGCCATTCCGAAAACGGAAAAGCTTATGGGCCCTACCAGTTCTTCGCCCGCGGGCTGGCCAGCAAGGGCTTCGCCGTCCTGATTGTAGACCCCGTTTCGCAGGGCGAGCGGCGCCAGTTCTACGCCGAGGAGGGCGTGCCCGAAGGGGAATCAGGCCCCCGCTCGACGGTTGCCCACAATATGATCGGCAACCGCATGTTGCTGACCGGCGACTTTATTGGCAGTTGGTTCGCCTGGGATGCCATCCGCGGCCTCGACTATCTGCTGGAGCGGCCGGAGACGGACACGAGCCGAGTCGGCGTCACCGGCTGCTCCGGCGGCGGAACCCAGACCACACAGTTGACGGCCCTCGACCCGCGCATCACGATGGCGGCGCCGGACTGCTTCATCACCAGCTGGCTGTGCAACCTCGAAAATGAACTGCCGGCTGACGCCGAACAGAACCCGCCGCGGGCGCTGGCGTTTGGCCTGGACGAAGCAGACCTGCTGCTGGCCTATGCGCCGCGTCCCACGATGATACTGGCCGAGGAAAACTGCTATTTCGACCTGCGCGGCGCGCGCCAGGCGCACGCCGAAGTGAAAAAGATCCATACCCTGCTGGGTTCGCCTGATTCCGCTGAAATCAGCGTCGGCCACCTTGATCACGGCTTTCACAAACATGCACGCGAAGCGATGTACGGCTTCTTCATCAAACATGCCGGGCTGGACGTCGAGTGCCAGGAAGCTCCTATGGAGGAGATCGCGGAGACGCAGCTCAACGCCGCCGAAGGGGAGGTGGTCCCGTTCGGCAGTAAAAAGATCTTCGGCTTCACGCAAGCGCGGGCCAAAGAACTGATAGCGCAACGCCCCCTCCTTGAATACTCGGGCCTACAGGAAGCTGTAAGCAGGCTCTTACAGATACAGGCGCCGGACACGGCGCCCCACTTCCGCTACCTGCGGCGCAGCGGCGGGCAGGACGCAGCGACTGGAAAGGGCTATCAATTCGCAGTGGAAAGCGAACCGGGCATTCAGGTCATACTGACCATGTTCGGCGACCTGGAAAACCAGTGCCGCCGGCCGCGGGGGCCCGTCTCTCTATACGCCGGCCATCTTTCCAGCGAAGAGGATTGCGCCACGCTGCCCTGGCTGCAGCGGAGTCTGAGCGAGGGGCAGCGCATACTGGCCGCCGACCTGCGCGGGACAGGCCAGAGCTTCCCCGCGTCCTGCGGTTCCAGCGACCTGCTCGAACCCTACGGGGCCGACTATCTCTATGCCAGCTTTGGCAGCATGATGGGCGAGAGTTATCTTGGACGCCGGATGCTGGACCTGATACGCACGATCGACTGCCTGGTGGACGGCGGCGCAGAGGTACATCTGATTGGCCGCGGCGTCGGCTCGGTACCGGTCGCGCTGGCTGCTCTTTTGCACGCTTCTCAGCCGACATGTGAGCTTGTCCACTATCTGCCGAGCTACCAGTTGCTGATCGACAACCCCTTGCACAACTGGCCTTTCTCGACCATGTTAGAGAACTGCCTGGCGACCTTCGACTTGCCCGATATTTACGCCGCTCTGGGTGAACGGCTGCAGAAATGTGATCCCTGGGGACCTTGGATTTGAGGGAGGCTTCCAGTGCCGGGGACCCTACCGCAAACACGCAGATAGGAGAAACAGAGATGTCATACCGTGATGCCGACTTCCTGCGAAATCACATTGGCAGTATCGTCGCCTTTTACCATCCCACCTGTATCGACGAAGAGTACGGTGGCTTCGTCAACCAGATGCGCGACGACGGCTCGGTCTTTGACCGCATGACTAAGCACCTGGTAGGTACCTGCCGGTTTGTTTACTGCTACTCGATGGCGTCACTGGCGCTGGAGGAGCCTGCCTACCGGGACGCGGCCGCGCATGGGCTGCGCTGTCTCCAGGAAATGCACCGGCAGGCTGACGGCGGATTCGCGTGGGTGCTGCATGGCCGGGAGGTGGAGGACGGTGACCGCCACTGCTACGGGCACGCCTTCGTGCTGCTGGCGGCGGCGGCCGCGGCCAAGGCCGGGGTTGACGGCGCGGCCGCGTTCGCCTCAGAAGTTTACGAACTGCTGGAAACGCGCTTCTGGGAGCCGGACGCGCAGCTCTATGCCGACCTGATCGCTGACGGCGACTGGAACGCGATCGATCCCTACCGCGGCCAGAACGCCAACATGCACATGTGCGAGGCGATGCTCTGCGCGTACGAGGCAACCAGCGAATCCCGTTACCTTGACCGCGCCCACCTGCTGGCGCGGCGCATCTGCGTCGACATGGCAGATAAGGCGGACGGGCTCGTCTGGGAACATTACCGCACCGACTGGAGCCATGACTGGGACTACAACAAGGACGATCCCCAGAACCTGTTCAAGCCCTACGGTTACCTGCCCGGCCACTTCACCGAGTGGTCCAAGCTGCTGCTGATCCTGGAACGCTACCGGCCGGAGGAGTGGATGCTGCCGCGCGCCCGCCACCTCTTCGACGTCGCGCTCGAGAAAAGCTGGGACGACGAGAACGGCGGCATGCACTACACCTTCGCGCCGGACGGCACCATCCTCGACCGCGACCGCTACTACTGGGTGCTGTCGGAAACATTTGCGGCCGCGGCGGCGTTGGCGCTGCGCACCGGCGATGACAGCTATTGGGATTGGTACGACAAGGCATGGACCTACTCCGACAAGCATTTCGTCGATCACGAGTACGGCGGATGGTACCGGATCCTGGATGCCAACAATCAGAAATACGACGATCTCAAGAGCCCGCCTTCCAAGACCGACTACCACCCGCTGGGCGCCTGCTACGAGACGCTGGAGGCGCTGCGGTTGGCAGGCGTCTGAAGGCGAGGAGTGCGTGGAGAGGGGTGGGAAGATTGACACCTCTTCGCACCCCTCACTCCAGGTCGCGGTTGCCCTTTGGGAGAGCGCGCCCGAAACGCCAGGGCGCAGTTTACCTCAATGGTCGCGAATTGACTCTGGCTGAGTCGTTACCTCGAACCAGGTAAATCGCATACTGCCACGATGCCGTTCCTGGTCGTTTTCACCGCTCCACAACGCTAAACTGCCCACGCAATTGCCTTCAGCGGACCCAAGCAGTCACGGCGCCTCCAATCTCCTCCTGGAACGAACCAGAGTTTAACCTGCCACCCCTAAATTTTTCTGCGTTTGCCTCAACTTAAAAGCGATGTATACTTTGCCTAGACTCATACCTACTCCGAGACTTTCCGCATCGATCTCCAGGCTGAGGCTTAGGCATTCGACCTGTTCTTGTCCACTTCATCAAGCGGAAAGGCCATAACTGCCATTTGAACGCCCTATTCGTGAATCGCTGCAGTTGGTACTACCTTCGTTCGCAAACGCCCGTTTGCAGAACAAAGGAGGTGACTCCGTAGAAAACGCTTCGAGATAAATCAGTCAAACCGGCAGCAATCGAATCTGCCCCGCCATTGGAAAGGAGAAGCGCAAAATGAGGAAGAAGCTTTCACGCCGGGACTTTCTGCGCATTGGAGCTGGGAGCATGGGCGCTGCGGCACTGGCTGCCTGTGCCGTGCCAACGACCGTCGAGGTAGAGGTGACCGCCGTTCCTGTCAGACCCGAAATCGTCCAGCTTGAGTACGCGGGTGTTCACGCCCCTTCGGGCCTGGTCGGAGAATTGAAGAGGAACCTGATAGTCCAATTCAACGAGGAAAACCCGGATCTACGTCTGGAGTATACCTGGGGCGCGGCGCGTACTGCAGGTACGCTGGCATCAGAGGCGCTCATGGCCGACATCGCCGCAGGAATTCCACCGGACCTGGTCGATTTTGAACCGGCCTCGGTGCCGCTGTGGGCGGAAAACGAAGCCCTGATCGATCTTACAGACAGGATGAGCGCGGCCGACCTCACCACCGGCCTATTCTACAAGGCGGTCAACGACCAGAACTTGTGGAAAGGCAAGTGGTATGCTTTCCTCTACTCGATGGACGGACGCGTCCTCTACTACAGAAAGGACCTGTTCCGAGAGGCCGGTCTCGATCCAGATAGCCCGCCCACCCACATCGATGAGATTGCTGTGGCTGCGGAGGCGCTGACGAGTAAAACCGGAGAGCGCTACGAATCGATCGGCTTCATCCCGTGGGCCTTCCAGGGCCGCTGGATTTACACCTGGGGATTCAGTTGGGGAGCCCAATTCATGAATCCCGATACACTTGAGCTGACCGTGAACCATCCGCAAGTAGTGGCCCTGTGGGAATGGATGAGGGAGTGGCGAGACCAGTACGGCGGCATCAATGTGATCACTTCCTTTACCGAAGCGTTCGGTGCGCAGGCCCAGGATCCGTTCATCATGGGCGTGGTGCCGATGATGATCAACGGCAACTGGATGATCTCCAACTTCAGGAAATATGCCCCTGACATGGAATATGGCGCCAGCTGGATTCCTTACCCGCGCGAGGGCGGGCAAGAAGCCACCTGGACCAGTGGCTGGAGTTGGGCCATCCCCCGTGGCGTAGGCTACCTGGACGACTCGTTCAGGGCTCTGAACTGGCTGGCACAGCGTGACAACATCGAAGCCTACAATCTGGGCAGGTCGAATTTCTCGCCTTACATCGAGCATGGTGAGAGCCCCGCGTTCCGCGAAAACCCGGCGATGAGCTTCTTCGTCGATACCTTGCCCTTTGCCGGCATCATGCCGCCGACGCCGATGAGTGATATGGCATGGGCGGGCCTGAGTGACGCATTCGACGATATCATGCACGACAAGGTGGATGTGCAAGAGGCGCTGGATGATCTGAACGCCAGACTCAACGAAGAGTTGCAGGAATACCTGTAGCCAAGGAACGCTGCACGGGAAGAGGCGTGTAAAATCTCCGAAAAGTGAGTAGAGAGGAGTGAGAATGAGAGGCGCTGTCTCACTTCTCTCTGCCCCCCCTCCTTCATAGGGAAAGGAAAAGTTCGTGTTAAAGTCGGTCCGGGAAAGCAAGATCGTGCGCCGCAAGCTGATGTGGGGACTCATTTTCATCTCCCCTTGGCTCATCGGCTTGATATGTTTTACGGCCTATCCGATCGGCGCTTCTTTGGTCTTTAGTATGACCGACTACGACATCATGTCGCCGCCGAAATGGGTGGGTCTCGAAAACTACGCCGACATGCTCTTCGACGACGCTCTGTTTTCCAAGAGCCTCTCCAATACGGTCATCTTTGCACTGCTGAGCGTACCCACGTCGATTGCGGTTGGTTTCGGGCTTGCCCTTCTCCTCAATCAGAAGGTGCTGGGAGAATCGGTCTTTCGCACCATCATTTTCGTTCCTACGCTGGTGCCTAGCGTGGCGCTGGCCATCATGTGGCTATGGCTGTTCAACCCCCAGTTTGGCGTCGTAAACGGGCTGCTGTGGGAGCTTTTCGGCATCAACGGGCCTGGCTGGCTTACCGACGAAGACTGGTCCAAACCCACTCTTCTGCTGATGTCGCTATGGACCGTTGGTTATGGAGTAGTCATATTTTTGGCGGGCTTGCAGGATATTCCCCAGTCGCTTTATGAAGCCGCCGAGATCGACGGCGCCGGCGTTGGCCAAAAAACCCGCCATGTGACGATACCACTGCTCACCCCGGTTATTTTCTTCCAGCTTGTCATTTCGATCATTGCGATTTTCCAGATATTCACGGCTCCGCACGTCATGACAGGAGGCAGTGGACAGCCGGCCAAGTCGCTGCTTTTCTACGTGATGTATCTTTATCGTCAAGCCTTTGTTTATATGAGAATGGGTCATGCCAGCGGAATGGCCTGGATACTGTTTCTGATTATTCTCGCCTGTACTTTGGTCATCTTTCGCACTTCTGGATGGGTTCATTACAGCGGCGGCGAGAGAGGGACGACGACAGATACCTAACGCGCCGGCGCCAAATCAGGAGGCCACCCGGTCAAGTCCCGCCGCCGCGCAGGGCTGCAACCATCCCACATTGCCATGCTATCAAAAACGGACACGTCCGCGCCTGAAATGAACTGGACCGTCCTGTTCACGCGCTCCCTCTTGCTTGCCATCCTTCTGACCATATCGGTCATGTTCATACTTCCCTTTTTCTGGATGCTCATGACTTCGTTGAAGGCGCCCGTGGAGTTGATGAAATGGCCGCCCGGCTGGTTTCCCGACACATTCCGCTGGCAAAACTACGAGGAGGCCGTGACATACATTCCGTTCTTTCGCTACGTAGGCAACACGATGGTGATCACGCTCGGCTCTATCGTTGGCGTACTGATCTCTTGTCCAATGGTAGCGTATGGATTCTCGCATATCAACTGGCCGGGGCGGGATGTCCTCTTCGTAGTGATGCTGATGACGATCATGATTCCTTTTCCGGTTACGATGCTTCCCCTCTATGTTCTCTTTGCCAGGATTGGCTGGATTAACACCTATCTGCCGCTCGTATTGCCTCTTTTCTTCGGTGTTCCCTTTTATATCTTTTTACTACGACAGTTCTTCATGACGATTCCTGGTGAGTTGACCGACGCCGCCCGAATCGACGGGGCATCCGAGCCGCGCATCTACTTGCAACTGATCCTGCCCCTGACGAAGCCGGCGCTGGCAACCGTTGTCCTCTTCCAGTTTCTGAGCAGCTGGTCGGACTTCCTTGGACCACTGCTCTACCTGAGAGATAGCGATATGTTCACGATTGCTGTCGGGCTGCAGATGTTCCATTCCGAGCACGATACGGAGTTCCATCTGCTGATGGCGGCCTCGACCGCACTTACCGTACCCATCATTGTTATCTTCTATCTGGTACAGCGCACCTTCATACAGGGCATTACCTTGACTGGACTACAAGGAACCTGATCTGCCCTCGATTTGAAAACTTGCCGTTTTCCCAAATGCGTGTAGCGTAAGAGAAGGCGAGGCGCCTAATTGTCGATTGCGTCTCGCCCGCACCTGGCATATTGCACTTTCCGTCACAAGTGTATTGGATTGAACACCTCAGGAGGACACAGGATGAAGGTCGATGAGATTGTCTTGGCTCGGGAGCGTTATCAGGACGATGGCTTCTACATCTGCCCGGAGCCGCTGGTACCGGCGGACGTCGTGGAACCGGCCATAGCTGGCATGGACGCATTGAGGGCGGGTAAGTATGATACGGGCATTCCGCCGCGCCCTTCGTCCTGGACGCCTGGTGACGATCCCGACTCGCTCTGCAAAATCGAGATGCCACAGATCGCCAGCCAGGCCATTATGGAGGTTGTCTCACACCCTGGTTTGGGGGCAAAAGCGGCCGAGATCACTGGCGCAGAAGCAGTGCAAGTATGGTGGGTGCAACTGTTGTATAAGCCGCCGGCGGTTGCCGGTGACCAGGTCCGAACCCATGTTGGCTGGCACCAGGACTACAACTACTGGAGTATCTGGGAAGATGACAGCGAGTTGTTCACGGCCTGGGTTGCGCTGAGCGATGTCGCCCCTGACTGTGGCCCGATGAACTTCGTGGTCGGTTCCCACAAGTGGGGCTTGTCCACCAAGAGCGACTTCTTTTCTCAGGATTACGAAGCCCTGCGCGACGCCATTCGGGCTGAGCAAAATCAGGAGTGGCAAGAGGAGCCTGCCATCTTGCCGCCGGGCAGCGCCAGCTTTCATCAGAAGCTGACATTTCACGGCAGCGCCCCCAACCTGTCCTCGCAGCCGCGACGCAGTTTCGCCGTTCACATGCGCACGGAGAAGTCCCGCCCGAAGGATGATGTCCGCCAGGGGCTAACCACATTCATCGACGATCCACGCTACTGCCCCATCGTCTTCGGAGATGCCGGCGCGCTGAAGTAAGCAGAAGTAGATAGCGCTGCGTCCCTCCACGCGGTTGCGACAGCGCAGCTCGATCTTCCTAATCAATGTATAATGAATGCGTTCACAGTTTGCCTTGCGCACTACTCAACAGGAGTATAAGGCTATGCCAGTCAAACCCTACAACATCGAACAGTCCAAGGCCCTGCTTGACCGCTCCGACCAGTTGATTGTGCGCGGGTGCCAGGGGCACAAGCGCAGCCACGAGATGCTGGCGCTCGGCTATCCCGTCTTTACGCAGCGCGCGGCCGGCGCCCGCTTCTGGGACGTGGACGGCAACGAATATCTGGACTATCTGATGGGCTTCGGCCCCATCCTGCTCGGCTACAACGACCCTGTGGTCAACGCGGCAGTGCAGGCGCAGATGGAGGAAGGCACCATCTACAGCACAGCGCATCCCAAGGAACTTGAAGTCGCGCAGATGCTGATCGACCTGATCCCGGCAGTGGAGATGCTCGGATTTCTGATCGGCGGCAGCGCGGCCACGTCGGCGGCGGTGCGGCTGGCGAGAGCCTACACCGGTCGCGACAAGGTCCTCCGCTGCGGCTATCACGGTTGGCACGACTGGTCTCGCACCGAGGACGAGGGCGCGCCTGCCGTAATCGCTCCACTCACGATCGAAGTTCCCTACGGCGATCTCGATGCCATCGAAGACTGCTTCAAACAGAATGACAGCCAGGTCGCCTGCCTTATTATGGAGACGATTCGCGGCGACGGGCCGCCGGAGGGCTTCCTGCAGGGTTGCGTCGATATGGCTCACAACTACGGCGCGCTCTGTATTTTCGACGAGGTCAAGGTCGGCTTCCGTGTAGCCTTCGGCGGCGCCGGCGAGTACTACGGCGTCACCCCGGATCTGACAACCTTCGGCAAAGCCTGCTGCAACGGTTATCCCGGCAGTTTCGTCGCCGGGCGCAAGGAGATCCTCGGATCGCCGCAGTGTCAGTCCAGCTGGATGGCGGCGACCTTCCACTGCGATCTGCCCAGCCTGGTCTGCATCGAGACGGTCATCAACGAGGTCAAGCGCCGCGACGGTATCGCTTACCAGTGGAAGATCGGCAATCGCCTGATCGAGGGCGTGAACGCGGCTTGCGAAGAGGGCGGCCTCGGCTACCGGCTGACCGGCACGGGTCCTATGCCCACTCCGGTGATGGAGGAGGAGGACAAGGATCGCTGCATCGCCATGCTCCAGGGTTGCCTGGCGCGCGGCTACTACCTGCATCCCGGCCACCCGATGTTCCTCACCCTCTCCCATTCCAAGAAGGATATCGAGGACACGATTGTGGCAGTGCAGGAGTCGATTGCGGATCTGAATTGAAGGGTGAGGGGCGACGCATTTTCGGTAACGAAGAACTGTTCAACTTGAGATAGGAATGGAAATACACGCTATAAGGAGTTGTGTACGCGATGACGGATGCGCTGGTAAGCGAACGAATCAAAGTGCCCGTTGTGGTGGACCAGGGGCAGGTCGACTTCTATGTGGACAACGGATATCTGGCTGTGCCAGACCTTCTGAGCGCGGGTGAACTGGACGAGTTGAAGCGTGACATCATCAAACTGGCGCGCGGCGGTTATCCCAATCAGACGATCCAGCCGGTTGCGGCCGAGCTTAGCGATGACGAGGTGCTCTCCAAGATTCTTGCCATCCATCAGCCGCATTATGTAAGCTCGGTGATGGAGAAGTATACGCGCCACTCCAACATCAGCGGCGTTTTGAGCCAGATCACCGGCGCGCATCTGGCGCACTGGTCGGGCAATGTAAAGTGCATGCAGTCGATGCTCTTCATCAAGCCGCCCGGTTACCAGGGACAGTCCTGGCATCAGGACGAGAACTACATTCCAACACGGGACCGCTCGCTGATCGGCGCCTGGATCGCGATTGACGATGCGTATGTTGAAAACGGTTGTATGTGGGTGATTCCGGGTTCGCAGCAGGCGGGCTATCTCTATCCCACCCAAAAGCACGGCAATCCCGACGAGTTCGACACGCACGATGACATGGCGACCGGTTTCGATGAATCGCCCCAGATTCCGGTCGAGGTCAAGGCAGGCAGCGTCGTCTTCTTCAACGGCTATCTTCTGCACCAGTCGATGCGCAACCGCACGCAGGCCAGTTACCGCCGCGTGCTGGTCAGCCACTATTTGAGCAGCGAGTCGTTGCTGCCCTGGGTCAAAACAGCGGAGGACCTGCCGGTGGCACGCGCGGATGTGCGCCGCGTCTTTCCGGTGGCCAGTGTCGATCCTTACTCCTGGAAGGGCTACGAAAAGCAGCTCGCGGCCGAGTCCAGGCTGTACATTCGTAAAGCGAAATTTGATGAGGAATGAGGCAAAACGAAAAGAAAACTGTTTGTCTCTTTTCTCTCTCCTCTTCACTCGCTCCTCATTTCTGGAGGAACAGTTTTGATGGCTGATCAGAACGCAGCGGGATCAGGTTGCCGCATTGACCGGATCGATTTTCACGGCTGGCGGGCTGTCAAATTGAGCAACGGCCTCGTGGACCTGGTGGCCGTGCCCGACGTAGGCGGCCGCATAATGGCTTATGATCTGGGAAATTATCCCTATCTGTGGTTCGACCGCAATTTGGCGGGCAAGCTCTTTTCCGATGAGGAGAATATGGGGGACGGCAGTATCGCAGCCTGGAAGAACTACGGCGGCGACAAGACCTGGCCGGCGCCCCAGGGCTGGGACCGCCCGGACCAGTGGCACGGTCCGCCTGATCCCGTCCTCGACACAGGGCGCTATACGCTCGAAGTCGTGGACAGTTCGGCCGCAGCAGCTTCGATATGCATGACCAGCTTGCCGGACCCGCGAACGGGCGTCCAGATCAGGCGCCAGATTACGCTCCATGCGGGCGGGGGCCGCGTCAGCCTTCACTTGGAGATGACAAATATCTCCGAGCAGGAGCGGACCTGGAGTATTTGGGATGTGGTCCAGGTGGATGCGACCCGCCGCGACGCCAGCGGTCAGGAGACGCACAATGACCAGGCCTGGCTCTACATCCCCACCAACTCTGACAGCGGGTTTACCCGCGGGTACAACGTCATGTTCGGCGAAGAGGATAATCCCGAATGGCAGCGCGAGGTGCGCCCCAACCTTTTGGGCGCGCAGTATCTGTACCGCCTCGGCAAAATCGGCGTCGACTCGACGGCCGGGTGGATCGCTTTCGTTAACCAGGAGAGCGACTACGCCTTCTGCCAGTGCTTTCCGTATTTTCCTGGCGATAGTTACCCGGACGGGGGTGCGTCGGTTGAATGCTGGACCACCGGTCACGGTGAGATCGTGGGCGGTCTGGATTTCGGCAAGCTGAATCTGTTCCATGTAGAGGCGGAAGTCCTGGGGCCTCTGCGCACGATGGCCCCGGGCGAAACACAGAGTCTGGATCTCGACTGGTACGTCGCCCGCTGCCCCGGTCCCATCGTCAATGTTACAGGGGCAGGCTGCTCGCACGAGCGCTTGCGGGCCGATGCTGTAGACGCTGGCATTCGACTGACCGGCGTCTTTGGCCTGTTTCAAGTTGGCGAAGTGGAACTCGTCTGGCTGGATGGCGAGGACGACGAGATTTCCGCGGCGACGCTGGCGCCGGCCAATCCTCTCGACGTGTTGCGAGTCGACTGCGTGCGCAGCGCGCCGCCTGGCGCAGGCGCTGTCCAGTTGCGCTTCCGCGATCCGCAGGGGCAGACGGGCGCGCTGCTCGACCACTGCCCCATTCCCACTTCATCAGAGGACTGAACCTGTGGAACTTCTTAAACGCTATCAACATCTGCGCGGTTTCAATTACGTTCCCAGCACGGCTGTCAACGATATTGCATTCTGGCGCGATTACGATGAAGCTCTAGTCGAGAGAGAGTTGACCTATGCGCAGCGATTGGGCCTGAACAGCGCCCGCCCCTTTTTGGCCTACGTGGTTTACGAACACGATCCCCGGAGCTTCCTGGCCCGGCTGAGACACTTTGTGCGCGCGGCCCACGACCGGGGAATCAGCGTCATGCCGGTGGTGTGGGATTCCTGTTTTGACGACACGCTGCCAACCTATGGTTCGACCGAGAACAAGTGGATCCCCAATCCGGGCGTGCAGCGGCTGGGGCCCGACTTCTGGCCGGCCGGCGAGGCATACTGCCGCGATCTGGTGCAGACGTTGGGGCCGGAGCCTGGTCTGGTCATGTGGGACATGATGAACGAGCCGATGGTCACGAGCTGGGTGGGTGAAGACGTTCCCGACCGCGACAGTCGCATCAGCATTATCTGGAACTTCGTGCATCATTTCTGCGGTGTCATGAAGGAGTTGGACGGCGCGCATCCGATCACCGTGGGCGTAGCCTATGCGGCGAATCTGGCGCAGGTGGAGACGCATGTGGATGTACTCTCCTTCCACGACTACAGGAACACACGCGCCGCGATCCGCGCCCACATTGACGAAGGAAACCGCATTGCGGAGGCCAATCAAAAGCCAATCTTCATCTCTGAGCTGGCCTGCCTGGCCCGCGCCAACCCATATGACGTTACACTGGAGATCTGCCAGGAGGCCGGCATCGGCTGGTATTTGTGGGAACTAATGATCGGCGTAAGCCGCTGGCGGGATATTCACGGCGTCGTCTACCCGGACGGGACGGTGCGGGACCCCAGCATCGCGGCCGCAATTCGCGGCTTCTTCCGGCGCCGGGGACCGGAGATGGTGGCGCCCAATGTGGATAAGGAGGGTGCCGCCACACGCGTGCTTGGCCAGGCGAAGGAGTGGCTCGGTACAACTAATTCCGATTACGCGGCAGGGGTGGGCCTACTGGAGACGATTGCCAACCTGCTGGAGGCCGGTGAGCATGTGCCGATGAGTAATCCACCCAGTGTCAAGGCGCTGGCGCTGGCTGAGGAGAGCTCGGCAAATCGTGCGGAATTGGTGCGCCTGCTGGTCTTATGGGGTGAGGCATTGGCGGCGGCAGGTGTCTGAGCGGCATTGCTCACATTCTGTGAGATTGTCGTGATTCACTGCCCGATTCGCGTTACTGCCGCGTGAAATAAGTACACAGGTGTACTGGGTTGGGTACTGCTGATAGGAAATACAGAAGGGCTGCGATTGGGCTGTGGGGCGCAACGTGGAATGGGTGGCGCACGCCTGACCAGACGCTGTGCCTGCTGGAGATGACGCCTGGGCTTACGCTGACGCTGGAAATCACGCACATTGTCTAGAATTTTCGCTTAGCGACCACCAAGACGAAAAGCTGATCCCCTTCACGGCCCACTTTCACTCGCGCGGCCGGTTTGAGAATCTCTTATAGTCGAAGTTCGAGAAGAATATAGTCGACCATCCGCGCCTGCTGCAGGAAGCGGGCTATGAGGATTTTTTCCGCCTCGAGTACGTGAGGACGGAGCAGTTGTGCTGCAACGGGGCTGAAAATCTGTCGGAAACGATCCAGATGCGGGACCGTCCGAAAGTGGTTGATACCGGGATGTGATTCAAATAATTCATGAATTGGCCATGGCAACTTTGGCACTAATCATGGTCGGTTTTACGTGTTTGTTACTATTTCATTTTTCATCTACAATAGTGCTGACTTTTCCACATGGAAATGCCATATAAAAGGTACAGGAAAGGAGAAGCAGGAAATGTAGAAGCCCTATTGTGTCCCTTAGTCTTCCCGGTCGAGAATGGTTGCCGAGAAATGCTGAAACCGGGTCATCTCCGGTTCAGACGGTTCAACAGGTCTTGGCAGCCCCTTGTCATCATGAGGAATTTCTACTGAATTGGGTTGAGGAAATGACCTCGGCTTGCATCAGTCCCACTGAAAACGCCTGAGAGTTGATCGCTTTTTAGCACGTGTTCACAACGCTTGTGCCCCTATCGAGCAGGGGCACAACTGACACGGATCAATCTTCTACGGTCTGAGGAGGGCCACCATGAATGCAAAACGCTTGAATCGACGAGACTTTTTGAAGACGACGGGAACAGTGACGGGCGCCTCTCTACTGGCGGCATGTGTTGCACCGGCCGCGCCGGCACAAGAGGAGGCGACCTCGGGCGAATCGGAAGCGGTTATGGCGGAAGAAGGCTCGGTTGAAATGTGGAGTATGAGTTTCCCGCCGCACGAGTGGATGATGGGAGCGGCGATTGACGTGTTCCTGGAGGCAGGGGAGCGCGGGTTCACATTGGACTATCAGCCGCAGCCCGGTCAATATAGCGCAAAGCTGCGCGCGGCCATGTCGGCCGATGAGGCTCCCGACATTTTTGTAATGCACGGGACCGCGTTGCTGGAGCTGGCTTTGGCCGGGCATATCGCGCCGGTGACGCCGGACATCGTGACTTTGGAGCAAGCCAAAAGAGACTTCATGCCCGAAACGTACCTCCAGTCGCTATACGAAGGCAACCTCTATGCTATTGGTGTGCCCGACCCACCGGGCGACGCGGGCCTGGTGGCCAACCTGGATCATCTAGAGGAGGCTGGGCTGGATCACCCCACCGTCTTTGAGAGTATCGACCATATGTTGGAGTATGCGGAGCAGCTGGTTATCAGAGAGGGGGATGACGTGCTGCGCGCCGGCTTGATGTTTACCGGCGACGGGAACAACCCGATATATTGGCTGAGCGCTATCATCGATATGGGCGGCACCTGGTTCGATAATGACAATCAAGTCTTCACGCTGCAGACGGACGAATCTTCGGCGGCGATGCAGTTTTTCTATGACTTGGTGTGGGATAAGCGTCTCGATGACCCTGCTCTTGGCAACAACAGTTCTGATGCACTGGCGCAGGGATTGGCAAGCTTAGCCTTCAAATGGCCGGAGTTCGTGCCCTATTCCGGTACAGCCTTCCCCGGTCTGAGACTGGGATTTATCGTTAAGCCGGGATTTACGGCAGGCAAGCCGGCCATCTTTAACCACTCCGACACATGGAACCTGGCGGTCTGGTCAGGCACGCAGAACAAGGATAGTGTCACGGAGTTTCTCTCCTATTGCGCCCAGTGGGAAGTGCAGCGCGCCATGTTGGAGCAGAATCCGGGTATTTCGCCCTTGAAGGAGATCAACTTCGGGGACGACTTCTTTGTTACAGGAAAGGGTGCGTATCTGGCCCCCGTGTTGGACGCCATTACCAAGGGGCAATACCGCTACTACGGGCCCTTCGGCAACATGGATACGCTGGAGTACGACATCATGTGGCCAATGATGAACAGGATGCTCCAGCAGGAACTGACTGTCGAGGAAACGCTAGTCGAAATGGAAGCCGCGCTGAACGATGAGATGGCGCAGTACGAGGACAAGTATCCCGGTCTGGACCCGGTTCAGATCCAGTGGGATGGTTTGCCGGATGAGTTGATGGAGGGGATACCCATGTCGTAGAGCGGATGGCACGCTCCAGGGAGGATCCCGTCCAGAGGTACCGGGGATTGGGGGCAGCGATAAGAATGGACCACGTTCGAGTCCCCAATCCCCTGGCACAGTTCCCCTACAACCAAAACATTTTGGGGAGGTTTGGGGTTGGCAACGGTAGAAGATTCGAGCGGCGGTCAAATGAGCGAACGAATCGGTGATGTGTTGCTGAGCCGCCTGCGCATTCCCCGAAATGCCTTTCCGTGGCTGGTGCTGACCCCGGTCCTGATATACTATTTCGTCTTTCTGATTTATCCGATTCTCTATGCCATCTGGGTCAGCCTCCACCTCTGGATCATTGAAGACCCCCGTGCCAGCCAATTTGTACTCTTCAGGAACTATAGCGATCTCCTGCTGCCGACTTCGCGCTTTCAGGACGCATTCAGGAACACCCTGCTCTATGTAATTGTCCGCACGGGCGCATTGGTGCCGCTGGGCTTACTGACGGCCCTGCTGCTGTACCAGTTTCGACGTACACAGCGCTTCTATCTCTTCTGCGTCTTTGCCCCTATCGTCTGTCCCAGTGCTGCCATCGCCGTACTTTGGAAATGGCTCTATCATCCACGCTTTGGGCCGATCAACGCCCAGTTGGCTGACTTTGGTCTGCCGCGTCAAGGGTTCATCACCGTGGCCGACCAGGCGCTTTATTCCGTCGTGGCTGTGGACATCTGGCAGCATATCGGCTTTGGGGCCGTCATCTTTCTGGCTGGACTGATGAGCATTCCGGAGCATCTCTTGGAGGCAGCCCGGATCGATGGCGCCAGCCGCTGGCAGCTTTTCTGGAAAATCACCCTGCCTCTTCTCTCCCATACGACGCTCTTTGTAACGGTTATCACGCTGATTGGCTCATTCCAGGTATTCGATCTGATTCTGGTTATGACATCAGGTGGCCCTGGTTACGCTACCTATGTGCTCTCCTACCTGATCTACAACGAGGGCATTTTGCGAACTGATATGGGAGCGGCGTCTGCGATTTCGCTGGTGATGTTTATTATCATCCTTATATTTACAATGATCCAATTTCGACTGTTGCGGCCCAAGTGGGAATATTAGGCCCATGCGGGGAATACGTCGACAGAGGGATCGCGAGTGTGCGCGATGGCCACTCTGAGCCAGGGTCGTTGGCCTTGGAAACCAGAATAGGAAACTGAGAGTTGCGAGATGGACAGGCCGTCATCCATATCTGAGTTTGGCAATTCGCCCAGGGCGTGGGGCGGGCCAAACATAACGTTTGAGCGAGTTGTCCTAATACTCGTCATGCTGGCCGTAGCGGCGGGGATGTTTGTTCCCTTCGTCTGGATGGTGTTGTCGTCGTTTAAGCCATACCAGGAGATCCTGTCGCTCAAACCAACGCTGTGGCCCAAAGAGTTCACGTTGGGCAACTATGCCATGTTGACGGGGGAGTTGCCCTTTTTGCGCTACTTTCTGAACAGCGCGGGCGTTTCGTCAGTAGTAACGCTGGTAATTCTCTTTACAAGCTCTATATGCGGATATGTTTTCGCCAAGTTCGACTTCGCCTTCAAAGAAGCAGTTTTCATGACAATCATCAGCAGTATGATGGTCCCGTTTGCCGTTGTCGTGCTGCCTCTCTATTTCTTAATTGCCCGATTGGGAATGTTGGACTCTTATCTTGGGTTGGTAATTCCCTTTATGGTAAACGCGTTTGGCATCTTTCTGATGCGCCAATTCATGGAAGGCATCCCCAGCGATTTGGTTGACGCTGCGCGCGTGGATGGAGCGGGTGAGATGTGGATTTACTGGAAGATCATGCTCCCGCTATCCCTTAACGCGCTCTCTGCACTGGGGGTCTTTGTCTTTCTGTGGTCATGGAACTCTCTGTGGTGGCCGTTCATGATTATCTCTTCGAGAGAAATGCGCACTTTGCCGCTGGGCATAGCCAGTTTAGCCTGGGAGTTTGCCACGCGGGTAGATCTGGTGATCACCGGTGCGACGATCGGGGTGGTGCCGATATTGATTCTTTTTGCGTTGATGACGCGTACTATCGTGCGCGGGGTGGCCTTGACTGGCATAAAATAGAAGCGATAAGGAGCGGTTACCAAGAAAATTGATTGGTTCAGGACGATGTTGAACCGGACTGTACAGCGCCCGAGATTGACCCCCTCTTTGAAGGTGTTCACTACGCATGTGTCCCTATCGAGCAGGGGCGAATCCGACCCAGAACGACTATCACGGCTGGGAGGGCTGTCAAATAGAGTACCTGCCTCGTCGACCTGTTCGCCGCGCCCGACATAGGCGGTCGCCTGATGGGCTATGACCAGGGACCCTTTCCCTCTCTGTGGATCGACCGCAGCCCCGCCGGCAGCCTCTTCACCTCCGACGAAAACATGGAGGACGGAATTATCGAAGCCCAGAAGAATTACGGCAGCGACAAGGCTTTGCCTGCGCCCCAGGGCTGGGATCGCCCAGACCATTGGCAGGGTGCGGCAGCGTCTAAAACGTCATGTTCGTAGAAGAGGCCACGCCCGAAATATAGCGCGAGGTGTGCTCCAACCTTACTTGCGCATAATATTTC
Source organism: Caldilineaceae bacterium (assembly GCA_965221345.1). Taxonomy (GTDB): domain Bacteria; phylum Chloroflexota; class Anaerolineae; order Caldilineales; family Caldilineaceae; genus Bin5. The sequence goes on along the minus strand of CBDCSD010000001.1, from coordinate 1,074,107 downwards.
TTCCGCTTGGGGAAGATCGGTGTCGACTCGACAGCCGGATGAATTGCATTCGTCAACCGGGAGGGCGACGACGCCTTCTGCCTGGGTTTGACCTACTTTCCCTTCGAAACATAACCGGACGAGGGCGCGTCGGTTTCATGCTGAACCTTCAGTCGCGGTGAGACGCAGGTGGATTGGATTTTGGCAAGCTGAGTCTCTTCCACATGGTGAAGGAGAGCGTGGGGCCTCTCCGCAAAGGGCCCGAGTAAATCACCGAGTCAGGATCTCGACTGGTACGTCGGGGGTTATCCCAGCTCCAATGTCAACGTAACCTCCGAGGGCTGCTCGCATAAGCACCTGCGAGCTGAACCTGTCGAATCGGGCAGCCCACTGACCGGCGTCTTTGGCCCGTTTCATTTGGGCGAAGTGAAACTTGCATGGCTGGATGGCGGGGACGACCAGAATTACGCTGAAATGCTGGCCCAGGCCAATCCTCCGGTCGTTCGGCAAGTCGACTGCGTGCCCTGCGCGCCGTCCGGAGCACGCGCAGTCCAGTTGCGATTCTGTGACGCTCGTGGGCAGTCGCACGCGCCTCTCGAAAGCTACTCTAACACGACAAAAAGAATGAACCTGAGGAGCCTCACAAGCGGTATCAAGGATGAGATTGCTTTTTTCACGAGTTGTTGCAGTTGCTGATGGTGTCCGGCTGCATTGTTACGATCAATGCCATAGGCTGTCAGGAGTCGATTGCGCAGTTGCCGACCGAGCGAGGCGCCGACTATGTTCTGGCACTCAACAGTATCAAGCCCAGTTGTATGATGAGGTGCGCACGATGTTCACCTGCGTACGGGAAAGAGAATTCGTGCATCTCCACCGCGACTACCACCAGACCGTCGAAAAGGACCACGGTCGCTTCGAAATCCGTCGCCGCTGGGCTACCGCCGACCCACCAATCCTCAACTATATGAACCCATATGGGGAATAGTCACAGCTCCAGAATCTGGTTATGGTCGAATGGGAACGATGTTTGCCTGACCATACCTCCTTTATGAATTGACACTTCATCTCCAGTCTGCCCACTAATTGCCAAACAACTCATGTCTGGCACACATGGACACTGGGGAAGTAAGAATTCGGTCCACTGATTCTTGGACATCGCCTTTCGTGACGACAGCCGCATCCGCCAAGTTCATGCACTACATAACATCGCTATCGATCGCCGTATGACCTTCAATTTCCTGCGCCACCAGAAAACCGCGAAAATCGGCATCGCAGCCAAAAGCAAACGTGCTGGCTGGAATCAGGACTGTTTTCTCAACGTTCTATAAGTCGCAAATGCGAATACCCTGGTCTGAACTGCGAAATCGTTGAAATTCCTGTATAATACATGGCGGAGTCCCCAATATTCGTTACGCATTTCAATGAGGCGGTCTAAAGGAAAATTAAAATGCACACTCTGGTTTTTTGCGATGACAGCGCCCACCCTGCCTCGCTTACGCGGGACGGGCTGGCGGCCCTTGGACAGCCCGGCCTTCAGTTAGATTGGGTGGAGGATCCATCAGGATGGCACGCAGACAGTTTGAACCAATACCCCCTCGTCATCTTCTCCAAGGCCAACAACCGTTCGCAGGTGGACCATGAACCTTGGGCCTCCGAGGAAACCGGAAAGGCATTTGTCAATTTTGTCGCCGCCGGCAACGGTCTCCTTATTCTACATTCGGGTACGGCGCTGTACGACAACGCGCCCTCGCTTTGCCGACTGATGGGAGGCGTATTCACCGGCCACCCGCCGCAATGCCCCGTAACGGTCGCGCCGCGCCCCGACCATCCTCTGACGGAGGGCAGCGCGCCATTTACGCTGAGGGACGAACATTACATGATGGAGATGAACGATCCGAACGTGGACCTCTTTCTCGATACCGAATCCGAACATGGCAGGCAGCCGGCCGGATGGACCCGCACGGAAGGCGATGGGCGCGTCTGCGTCCTGACGCCAGGCCACAACCCTGAAGTCTGGCGCCACCCCCCATACCAGGCCTTGTTGCGCAACAGCCTGGCATGGTGCAACCCAGGGAGTTGATCAATGACCCAAGCGCCCCTTTCGCTGCCTCGCCGCCGCCTCGGCCGCACCGAACTCGAGATTCCCGTAATTCCCTTTGGCACGCTGGGATTCAGCAACAGCTTCGGCTTCGTCAGCGACGAGGATGCCGTTGGCCTGATAAAGCATGCGGTGTCACTGGGCGCCAATCATTTTGACAGCGCCCGCTGCTACGGAGACTCGATGCGCAAGTTGAGCCTGGCCTTGCGCGAGATTCCGCGCCCCGAAGTGATCATCACAGGACGCCTTTGCTGTCACTCGGATGCGCCTTGGGGGGGTTATCGCGGTGCTGGGGAAGCCGATTATTCGGCCGAACGCGCCATACGCGACGTGGAAGACCAGCTGGAACTGCTCGGGACCGACTATTTCGACGGCATGCTGATCCACGATCCTAATCGTATCGAACCCACGCTGGCCAGAGATGGTACTCTTGCCGGTCTACTGCGGTTGAAAGCACGCGGATTGGTGCGGAATGTCGGATATGGGATGGAACCGCATGATTTCCACGTAGAGGCAATTGCGACTGGCGAAGTCGATCTGATCCTATGCTTCAACGACTACAATCTCGTCCGCCAAACCGCCGCCGACACCGTATTGCCCGCGGCCCACGCAGCCGATGTTGGCGTCATGAACGGCTGGTCGATTCTGCGCGGCCTGCTGACCGGCGCCGATATCGATGAGGTGATTGGGCAACGCCGCCACCGGCATGACGACGACGCCGAGGCGGCTCGCGCCATGTGGCAGTGGTGCAGGGAGGAGGAGGTCGATCTTCTCCAACTGGCGATCCAGTTCTGCCTGCGGGAAGAGCGCATCCACGGAAATCCGATTGGCAGCCTGAATGTGGAGCAACTTGAGGCCAACATCCGTGCCGCATCAACGCCGCTGGACGAAAGCGTGTGGGCCAAATTCCAGGAAAAATTCGGTGTCGATGCGCGGCATTGAGAAGTATGGCGCAGATCGATCAACTTTTTAGTCAAGCCATGATACGGAACAACCCGGCATGGCGTAAACCTATATTCAACCTAGGAGAAAAGCTATGAACCAAGCCGCCCTTTCGATGCCCCGCCGCCGTCTCGGCCGCACCGAGCTTGAGATACCCGTCATTCCCTTTGGCACACAGGGCTTCGGCAACCACTTTGGATTTGTCAGCGACGAGGATGCCGTGGCCCTGGTGAAGCACGCGGTGTCCTTGGGCTCAAATCATTTCGACTGCGCCCGCTGTTACGGGGACTCGCTGCGCAAGTTGGGACTGGCGCTGCGCGAAATCCCGCGCGGCGATGTCATCGTAACCGGGCGCCTCTGCTGCCATTCCAACGCGGCTTGGGGCGGGTACCGCGGCGATAGTGAAGCCGACTTTTCGGCGGACCGCGCCATTCGCGACGTAGAGGATCAGCTGGAGATTCTGGGGACCGACTATTTCGACGGCATGTTGATCCACGATCCGACGCGGATGGAACCTACACTGGCGAAGCATGGCACGCTGGCAGGTCTACTAGAGCTCAAAGCGAGCGGCCAGGTCCGCCATGTCGGTTTCGGAATGAACCCGCACGACTTTCATCTGCAGGCGATTGCCACCGGGGACGTCGACTTCCTGCTCTGTTTCAACGATTACCATCTGATTCGCCAGACTGCGGCAGACAAGCTGCTGCCCGCCGCGGCCGCGGCCGACGTCGGCGTGCTCAACGGTTGGTCGATCCTGCGCGGGCTGCTCACCGGAGCCGATATCGAAGAGGCTCGGGAAAAGGGCGGCTATAAGGGCGAGAGCGATATAGAAGAGGCGCGCAAAATCTGGCACTGGTGTCAACAAGAGGATGTTGACCTTTTACAGCTTGCGCTTCAGTTCTGCCTCCGTGAAGAGCGCATCCACGGCAACCCGATCGGCAGCCTGAACGCTGAGCAGCTGGAGGCAAACATCCGCGCCGCGGCTACACCTGTCGACGAAAGTGTGTGGACGAAATTCCAGGCGGAGTTTGGGGTCGACGCGTAATACTACAACCGCATTTAAGGCGGTTGCAATAGGGATGGAATGACAGAGAGTTGGGAGAGGCGTCTGCAGTGACATTGACGAGCTTGATGTCGTCTGGCGCGGCGCCAGAGGGACCAGGCAAGCCGTAAGGGGGGCGAACGAGGTGGCAAGGGCAAGGCGATTTCAAGCAGACGCCTGATTTCAGGCACGCTCAACTCGGCCAGAAAGGATTCAAGCCCCCCTTTTTCTGGTTGCGTCTGAGACGGAGCCAGGCGAGCCATACATGTGCCATCATCGAGAGTGTAATGTGTCGATACCAACTGGGCCAATAGCGCACCTGATAGTGGTCGAGGCCGGTTTCGCCTTTGGCCTCTTCGAAACACTGTTCAATGGTATAGCGAGTCGAGGCGACCTGGGCCAGGGTCAGCAGCGCAGTGTCAGGCGGCGCATTGGAGAGAAAGTAGGCGCATTCGTGCGGCTTGGTCAGCGAACGTCGCACCAGGAGCCAGCTGTCCCGTCCCGGCATCTGGTCTTGATTTTCCACGACCCGTTGGCAGGCCCAGTCGTAGATGCGAGCTCCTTTTTCCCCTGCCGCGACCTGCAGACGTTGCCAACGGCTGTCAGGCCAGGATGCGACCACCGCGGGGATCCGTACCGGTCGTGCGCTTTCATCAAGAACGCGCGCTTTGAAAGGTTTGCGACCGTTTCCCTTCCAGGCAGGGACGCCTACCTCTGGACGCACCAGCCATACGCTGTTCTGGACCCCCACAGCAAACACATACCAACGACCACTTTCGGCCACCGCATATCGCAGCGCACGCGCCTCACCGTAGACCTCGTCTGCCGTCACCCAGCGCATCGGCACACCCAGCCGCCACGCATGGCGCAACATCGCAGCCGCCAGTTCAGACTTGGTGGCAAATCCGACGTCGGCAGGCACTTTCGCTTCTTTACAGCGCTCTCTGTCCGCACACCATTCCTCAGGCAGATAGAGCCGTCGGTCCAGAAAGGTATGTCCCTGCGTCGTCGCATAGGTCAGGAACACGCCCAACTGACAGTTCTCCACCTTGCCTGCCGTTCCACTATACTGACGCTGTACGCCCGCCGATTTTGCCCCCTTCTTGAGAAATCCCGTCTCGTCGACCACCCCGATGCCTTCCGCATCGCCGAACCCCTCTATCACAAATCGCTGCAACGCATCTCGCACCGCTTCTGCATCCCACTTCGTCTTGTACAGCAATCGTTGCGTCGCATCCGGCCTCTTGTCGCCCACCGCTTCCGCCAACTGCCAGCCATTCTTCCGTTCCACCGGCGACACCAACCCTTGCACATACTTTACCGCTTGCTGTTGTACCTCTCTACGTCCAAACAACGAGGAAAACCGACTGTGAAACGCTTCAAATTCGTCCGCCCATCTGTCCAATTCGCTCAGTTCCATAGCTCCTCCAGCTTAGCTTGCTTGCTCTCATTATCGCCGAAGGAACCCTATCTTATCAATGTGCGGTTGTAGTATTAGTGGCTAGTGGCTAGTGGTTGGTAACTGCAATGTCCGACCGCTAGAGATGTCGGTGCCCATTGTCTATTATCCACTGGTGTATTCTATCCTCTGTCCACAATTCACAGGAGTTACTGATCAATGCGCTTAACCGGTGGTGAGGCTGTTGTTCGTTCGCTGGCGGCACACAACGTCGACACGGTGTTCGGCATTCCGGGCACGCACAATCTTGGCATATACGAAGCATTGCGCGCGGCAGGCGGCATCAGGCACATCCTTGCCCGCCATGAACAGGGTGCAGCATTTATGGCCGATGGTTATGCCAGGGCGAGCGGCGAGGTCGGAGTATGCATTAGCACGACGGGGCCGGCCGCCCTCAACACGCTGGCCTCGCTGGGAACGGCCTTCAGCGATTCTTCGCCCGTTTTGTGCATTGCCAGCCAGATCCCGGCAGAGGGGATTGGGCTGGACAAGGGCTATCTGCATGAGTGCCAGGACCAGTTGGGGAGCTTTGCGCCGGTGACGAAGTGGCGGGCGCGCGCGGACACGGTGGAGGCGATCCCCGGTGTGATGCGGGAGGCGTTCGCGCAGATGCTGAGCGGTCGGCCGCGGCCGACGGCGGTGGAGATTCCCTGCGATACGCTGGACGAAAGTGACGAGGTGACGATGCCCGCGCCGGCTGCGGTGGATCGGCCGGGGCCGGAACCGGAGCAGGTGGAGCGGGCGGCGCGGCTGTTGCGAGCGGCGCGGCGGCCGGTCATCTGGGCGGGCGGGGGCGTGATCAGCAGTGGTGCCGGCGCGGAGGTGCGCCAGCTGGCCGAACGTTTGCAGGCGCCGATCTTCACGACGGTGCTGGGCAAAGGCGCGGTTGCAGACGACCACCCGCTGGCCGCCGGCGCAACCATCCTGCATCCTGCCGCGCGGGCGTTTCTGGCCGAATCTGATCTGATGCTGGCGGTCGGCACGCGCTTTACCGAGGAAGAGACGGATCGCTGGGGCTTGTGTATGCCGGACTCGCTGATCCACATCGATATCGATCCGGAGGAGATCGACCGCAACTATCCGGCCACGGTCGGCGTTGTGGGAGATGCGCGCGCGGCGCTGCAATTGATCAACTCGCAGTTGCAGGATTTGGGTAGGCAGGAAAATGGCAGTGCCGCTGGGATCGCCAAATTGCGGCAGAAGATTTGGCGCTACTGTCAGGCGCGCGCTCCCGAAGGCGTTGAACTTGTACAGACGCTGCGAAAGGCGCTGCCGCGCGATACGATCATCGTGAGCGATTTGACGGTGGCGGCGTATTGGTGCCGGCGTCTGCTCGACATATATGAGCCGCGCACAAACATATACCCGTGGGGGTTCTGCACGCTAGGCTTCGGGCTGCCGGCGGCGATCGGGGCCAAGGTAGCGCGGCCGGACCGACCGGTGGTAGCGCTTTGCGGCGACGGTGGATTCCTGTTCAATTGCCAGGAGCTGGCGGCCGCGGTGCAGCTTGATGTGCCGATTGTCACTTTGGTCTTCAACGACTCGGCATACGGTGTTTTGAAGCCACAGCAGATGGCACGCTACGGGCAGGCACACGCGGTCGACCTTGTGAACCCGGACTTCGTCGCGCTGGCGGGGGCGTTCGGCGTTGACGGCTGCAGGGTGACATCGATCGAACAGCTTGGACCTGCGGTTGCGAAGGCGATCGAAGCGGACAGGAGTGCGTTGATCGAACTGCCGGGAACGTTGCCATGGCCGATAATGGAACCGTCGGCGCGCATGTTTGAGGGGGAGCAATGAGCGGCGGCGCGCAACGCCTCCGCGGCGGCACGAAGAAGCTGCGCGTAGGCTTCATCGGCGCCGGCGCCATCACCGACCTGCACTACCTCGGCTACAAGGACAATCCCAAAGCGGAACTTCACGCCGTCTGCGATGTGGACGAGGCGCTGCTGCAGCGGCGCGCCTCCGAGTGGCAGGTTGGGAAGACGTACACCGACTACCGGCATCTGCTCGCCGACCCCGAAGTGGATGCGGTGGAGGTGATCACGCCCCACCATCTTCATGCGGAGATGGGCATTGCGGCGCTGGAGGCAGGCAAGCACGTCTCCATCCAGAAGCCGATGGCGATCAGCGTTGCCGAGTGCGATGCGATTATCGAAGCTGCGCAGCGTGCGGGCAAGTTGATGCGCGTGTTTGAAAACTTTCGCTTTTATCCGCCGCTGGTCAAGGCCAAGCAGCTTCTCGACGCCGGTGCGATTGGCGAGCCGCTTTCGATACGCATCAAGTGCGTGCAGGGTACCACGGGAGAGGACTGGGAGATACCCTACAGGCGCTGGGTATGGCGGTTCGACCCTGCCCAGAGCGGCGGAGGTCGGGTCATCCTAGATTATGGATACCATCTCTTTTCGATTGCCCGGTGGTACTTGGGCGCGGTGGAAAAGGTGTTCGCCTGGATCACACACCGCCCGATACAACATGGTTGGATGCTTGACAGCCCGGCGGTCGTCATCTGGAAATACCGGAACGGCGAAAAGTACGGCTCCTACGAAGCAGTCACCTCCGACGACATGCTGGTTCCAACCAAGTACGGACGCCCTGAAGACGAGTGGGTCGAGTTGACCGGCTCGCACGGCTTCATCTGGGTGAACCGCTGTACCTCGATGCTGCTGGACAGACCGGCGTTGGAGATGTACCGGGACGGCAAGACCACGCAGTTTCCCGAGGTAGACTCGGATTGGGGAACCAGTTTCGTGGCCGGCGTACACGACTTCGTTGACGCCATTGCGGAGGGACGGCAGTCGCCGCTGAGCGGTGAGGAGGGTAAGGAGGTACTCCGGTTCTGTCGCGCGGCGCAGTTGTCGGCGCAAGAGGGACGCGAGGTCAGACCCGAGGAGACCGTGTAGACCCAGTGGTCAGTGGTCAGTGGTCAGTGGTCAGTGGTCAGTGGTCAGTGGTCAGTGGTCAGTGGTCAGTGGTCAGTGGTCAGTGGTCAGTGGTCAGTGGTCAGAACGAGCGAAGGGCCGCCGCAGAGAGCAGAATCCCGCGATGATCTGCAATAGATTAGGCTATGCGAAGATCGACAAGAAGCCATTGGCAATGCGGAGAAGACCGATCCAGGAAAAAATGGGACGGAGCATCAAGCCATTCGCTCCACTTCTTTGGCCTCGTTCTGCGCCAACTCATTTGCCGCTTGGCGCGAAAACGGAATGTCTTGCGGGTTCTGTCATTTTTCCCTTTTGCCTGGCTGTCTGCCTGCTGATTCTGGCCGCGCTTTTAGCCGGTTGTGAACGGTTGCCCGGCGACGTATTGGTTACCCCTACTCCTACTCCTATTCCCACGCCCGTACCGCTCCCCAAAACGGTTCACCGAATTGAACGCGGCGATATCGTCGACAGCGTGACACTGTTGGGTTTGGTAGATTCAGAGCGGCGGGTGAACCTCTCCTTCCGCATCGGTGGCCGCCTGAACGGATTTCTTGTCGATGCGGGCGACACCGTAGAGGCAGGACAGCTGGTGGCCGAGCTGGATGTCGGCTTTCTACCGCATGAACTTGCCAAAGCGCAGAAACAGTTGGAGATCGCCCGACTGCGGCTGCACGCGGCCCAGGGAGCCAAAGCTCTGGAATTGGCGGAGGCAGTGGCGACCCTGGAAATGGACAGGCTGGCGTTGGAACAGGCAGGCGGCGGCGCAGACGAACCCGACATCGCGCGCTTGGAGTTGACGGCCGCAGCCGCGGAGACGAGGTTCAAGCTGCTGGCGGATCAGCATGACCGTGAGATTGCGCTCTACCAGGCGCAGGTGGAGCTCATGGCGATTGATGTGGAGATGCTCCAGGATCGAATCGAGCAGGCGCAGTTGTTGGCGCCCTTCGACGGGGTGGTGCGCTACACGGACGGCGAAGTTGGGCAGTTGATCGCAGAATACGCACCGGTTATGGGGCTGGCAGCGCCGGACGCCCTGGAGGTCAGAAGCTCGTCTCCCGGCGAGGAGGAGTTGCCGAAGTTGCGGATCGGTCAAACAGTGACGATCCTTTTCCGCGACTACCCACGGAGGGAAGTAAAGGGCCTGCTAATCCAGGCCTCAACACCCACCGGAGGCGACGAAGGGCTACCAATTCGGATCGAGTTCTCTGCGCCCGACATGGAGTTGGAGATCGGAGCCTTTGCCGATCCACGCATTGTTGTGGAACGAAAGGAGAACATCCTGACCATCCCGAATGTCGCGATCCACAGTTACTTCAACCGGCGCTACGCGCTGGTCAAAGAGGGTGAAAGCACGGTCGAGGTCGACATCACTCTTGGCGTAAGCGACGGTGAGCGCACCGAGGTATTGGCCGGCCTGGAAGAGGACGAGCAGGTTTTCGAACGCTAGACTCCGATAGCCGACGCTGAACTTGATCACTCGCGGCGGCCCTCCCGCCTGAAGGTTGACGCGTATCCAGTTCCCCCGTCCCCCATCTCCCCCACCGCGGCCTTGCGCGCTGCTTGAGGCACGACAACGGGCATGACCACCGCCAGAATCCTCTATGCCGCTAATCAGCCTTCGCCCGGAGGTTGGCGGTCAGAGCGGCGCGGTCTCCGGCGCCCGGCCGGGTAGTTCGAACCGTCGATTATTCCCCATCCCGCGCAGATTCGACGGTGGGACGAAAAAATCGTATTTGACAGGCCGGAATTCCACACTTATACTTTAATATACCATTTTTCTCTCCGGCGATATTGTAGAGACAATAGCGAATTGTTGTCTGGCGCTCCTGCAAAAACGTCGCGCTTCCGTGATTCTAAAGAAAATGTAACTCGCGGCAGTTCAACACAAGGAGGAAGATCCATGTCAGAGCGAGAGATCACGCGTCGAACGTTTTTGCGTCTGTCTGCGATAGCGGCGACAGGTGCCATAATGGCGGCATGCGCCCCCGCGGCGCAGGAGGCGGCGCCCGCGGAGATGGAGGCGGCGCCCGCAGCCCCGTCTGGACCGGAGGCGCCGATGCTGGCCGAGATGGTCGAGTCCGGCACGTTGCCGCCGCTCGAACAGCGCCTGCCCGAGAATCCACTGGTTTGGGACGCCAAGGATGTTCAGATTCTCGAGCCGGAGGAGGCCCGCTATGGCGGCACCTTGAAACTGGGTCATGTCAAGGACATCGACATGCTGGCCCAGGTCAACTACGCACGGCTGCTTTCCGATCGCAGTGAATTCGTGGCGCACTTTGCGGAGGGATGGGAGTTCTCGGATGATTCCACATCGCTGACCTTTTTCCTGCGCAAAGGCGTCAGGTGGTCCGACGGTGAGCCTTATACGACCGCCGATATCTTGTGGTGGTGGGACCACATTGTGACATCGGAGTTCGCGGACTCCCCGCAAAGCCTGTACAATCTGGATCCTGGCGCGGACGAACTGATCGCCGTTGATGACTACACGCTGCAAATCAAGTTCGGCAAGTCCAAGCCCCTGTTTCTGTTGGAGAGCCAGGGATTTGCCGGCGGCGAGACCTCGCCGATAGACCGCTGCGCCCCTCATTTCGTGGAGAAGTTCCACCCGGCTTTTAACCCGATTTCAGGCAAGGATCCGAAGGAGCAGTTCCAGGAAATGTTTGACGCCCTCAGGCTACTGCCCCGCTATTTGGAGGACCCCGAGCGCCCGGTGCTGTGGCCTTGGCGCATCGTAGACTACAAGGAGGGACAACTGGTCCGTCTGGAACGCAATCCCTACTACTGGGCAGTAGACAGGCAAGGCCGGCAGTTGCCTTACACCGACCATTGCGAGAACTTCCTGCTGGGGGACGCGGATGGCGAGACCGAGAGGCTCAAGTTCCTGGCCGGGGAAACACACTACATACGCCGAACGACCACCGGTGCCGATATCACGCTGTTCAAAGAGAATGAGGAAAAGTCCCAAATCGACACGCTGTTCTACCAGCGAGAAACAAACCTGGGCGTCGGCTTCAATACGGCCCACGTCGATCCCAACTGGGCTGAGGTTCTTGACCAGGCGGACTTCCGGCGGGCTTTGTCGATCGCTGTTGACCGCAACCTGATCCTGGAAACGGTTTACGGTGGTTTTGGTGAAGTCGGGCAGGGCATCAACGAATCGGGCAAATACGACCCGGAAATCGATGGCAAATGGATCGATTACGATCCGCAGAAGGCCTCCGATATGTTGGATGCTATCGGCTTGGACCAGCGGGACGCTGAGGGTTTCAGAACATTCGCCGACGGCACGAAGATGACCTTGATCGCCTATTACGTGCCGGGGTGGCCGTCGGGTCTTGGCACCGACGAAGTGTTTGAGATCATAACGGAACAGTGGAGTGAAGTGGGTGTGCGCTCCGTCCCCAAAGGCGTAACGCACCCCGTGCGTGGCGAGAGGGTAAAGAATCGGGACTTTGAAGTATATATCCTCGGCTGGTGGGGCGGCACCTGGTTGTGGGATCTGATCATCGGCACCGGCGCCCACGGGTTTGCCCCGTCCAATGCGTCCTGGTGGCGGAACCGGGACAAGCCGGAGGGAGAACGCCCAGGTGTGGAGCCTACGGGCGCCCTGCGCGAGCTGTTTGAGTTGGAGGAGATCTGCTTTACCACCACGGACGAGGCGGAGCGCCGCGATGCCTTGCGTCGCCAGAAGATGCTCCTGGCCGACCAGCTTTTCGGTATGGGATTTGTGCAGAATGGTCCGAAACCGATCGGAGCCAGCAAGAAGCTGCGCGGCGTTTGGGGCCGGTTTGGAACCGACGAAATGTTGGTCATCAATCCCGACGAAGGGGACACCTGGTTCCACCAGTTCTGGATTGACGAGGGATAAACGGCGGGTAGTGAGTGAGGAGGAGTGAGGAGTGAGAGAACACCTCTCGCTTCTCGCAGTTTATCTCTCCTCACTCCTCTCTTCTCTCTCCTTGGAGTATTTCTCTCTATCTCAGTTGATGTGAGGATTACGATGCAGCAGTTCATCATCCGCCGGTTGTTGAACATGCTCCTGGTCTTGCTGCTCAGCTCTATCATCAGCTTTATCGTAGTAGAGTTGCCGCCGGGCGATTATTCGACGGTCTTGCGCGGGCAACTGGTAGCGGAAAGGATCGCTCCGGCGCAGATCGAGGCCCAGGTAAAGCCGATCATCGAGCGATTCGCCCTGGACAAACCATTGCCGGTTCGGTTCTGGCGCTGGCTTTCGTCCATTATCACGTTCAATTTCGGCTACTCCATGGTGATGAACCAGCCGATCGCCGATCTACTGCAGGAACGCCTGCTACTGACCATGGTCGTCAGTCTGGCCACGTTGATCTTCATCATGGTGGTGGGAATCGCCATTGGCATGTTTTCGGCCGTCAAACAATATTCAGGGTGGGATTATCTGTTCACGGTCGTTGGTTTCATCGGTATGGCGACGCCCAATTTCCTCCTGGCCCTGATTATCCTCTTTGTCTCAGTCATGGTATTTGGATCCACCAGCGTGGGCGGGCTGTTCTCGGCCGAGTATCTGTTTGCGCCCTGGTCCTGGGCAAAGCTGGTCGACTTTCTGAAGCACATTTGGGTCGTCGTGGTCATCATAGGCACAGCCGGCACGGCCGGCACAATTCGCGTCATGCGTGCGCAGATGTTGGATGTATTGAGCGAGCCCTACATCGACACGGCGCGGATGAAGGGGCTATCGAGCGCGAAAGTATATTTCAAGCATGGCCTGAGAGTGGCGATTAACCCAATTGTATCCAGCATAGGTTTGAGCTTTCCGGGCATCATCAGCGGTGCAACGATCGTATCTCTGGTATTGTTGTTGCCGCTGATCGGGCCTTTGCTCCTCAACGCGCTGATGAGCGAAGACATGTACCTGGCGAGCACGATAATCGTGTTGCTTACATTCGCCCTGGTGGTCGGCAACTTCCTGGCCGACCTGACCCTGGCCTGGCTAGATCCCCGAATCCGCCTGGAAAGCTGAAACATCGACATTTCATATTCCAGTGCAAGGGCCTGAAGTTTGTCTCTTCTCTCATATGCGTTTTCAGTACCTACCGACGACGCGGCACTTTGTAGCGTCACGAAAAATTGAAAACCGGTTATGACGCGATTGAATGACGTGAACACCACAGACATCCGCGACGCCATTCGGCTGGGCTGTCGGACGATGTGCAACGTATTCAATGCCGATGATAACGACATTCCCTTTTTCGGTTCATCTGTACGCCCCGAGGCTGAGTTGACCTTCAGCTCCTTTAACAGCGAGGCCCACGTTCCGGGCCGGCATTTGAATGCCCTGCTAAATGCTGAAGAGGCTGCCGGCATCGTTATCGATGACGAATGCGTCGACAAACTTGCTGATGCAGCGTTCTTCTCCTACAGTGGGCCGCTGCCGTTGCCGCTAAACCGAGACAGAATCGGCGGCAGGCTCGTTAACTTTCGTCCGCATCATATTCGTGAAGGGTTCCACGCGCTCTTTGCGTTGGCGAAGTTTCGCGATTCGGCTCAAGCCCGCCAACTGGCCGAGGCGAGCATCGCCGCGATTATCACAAACTGGGATCCCGATCGCGGGTGGGACTGTGAACCCCTCGAAGCAGGAATGGGGTTGAATGTCCTATCGGAATCGTCTTTCATTGTCGGTTTAGCCCGCGCCATCGGTCCATTGGTCAAGTATTACCGTGCCACGGGGTATGCGCCAGCCCTGGAGTTGGCGGTTGTTCTCAAAGAAAAGGCGATTAGCAGTTTCTTTATTGACGACGGCAGCTACGACCGGGACAGATTCGGACCCCATACGCATTCGACAACGTGTGTGATGTCATCGCTCGCGCAGTTGGCTGACCTGATGCAGGACTCTCTTCTGATGCGTCGCGTCCGGGCGTTCTATGACAACGGTCTGTGGAAGATCCGTGATGCCCTGGGATGGGTGATCGAGTCCAGCCTACCGGATAGACCTTCCGACCTCGGCGAGGTGAACAACACGGGGGATATTCTTGAAACAGCGCTCATCCTGGGACGTTGGGGCTACCCTGAATATTACCATGACGCCGAACGCATCTTGCGAGGGCATCTGCTGCCGTCGCAGTTGCGAGACATCTCCTTTATCGAAGACCCCCCCAACCCGGATAACGTGGATGGAAAACGGGATGTTGCCGCCCGACATTGTGGCGCCTTCGGCTTTCCGGCGCCTTACGGGCACGCGCCTCTTGGAAAGAACCTAATCAGCTTCAATATGGACATTGTTGGGGGCGCGGTTGGCTCCTTGTGTGAGGCATATCGAGAGGTCGCCCGGTTCGACGAGGCCGGTCATTGGGTCAATCTGTTGTTCGACCATGAAACCGATGCCATCAGGATCGAGTCTCCCTACACGCATCCTGCCCTCCGCATTTGGGTAAAGCGTCCAGGGCCGCTCTTTGTGCGCGTGCCGCCGTGGGTGGACCCGGCTACGTTAGAGATTGGAGGTGTCAGCGGAACGCCGCGCTTTACCAACGGCTATTTATTGATTGCCGAGCCACCTGTCAATCAGATGCTCTCATTGGAGTTTCCTTTGCCCTTGCAAGAAATCGTACTCGAACATCGCGCAAGGCAGATTCGGACGCTTCTGCGCGGGGATCAGGTCGAGGCCATGGAAAACTTTGGGGCTGATCTGACATTCTTCGAGTCACTCAACTAGAATGCGCTTTTCACATCCAGAAACACCAGTCGAGATGGCAGCGGCCAGCGCTGAAGTAGAAGCCGTTTCTGATCTCTTCGTAACCCGGCAAGTATCCTACAGACAGCTGCTGTATCTGCGCTTTCTCAGGAATAGGCTCGCTGTTGTCGGCTTATGGATACTCGTCGCGCTTTACGTCGCGGCACTGGGCGCCGAATTCTTTGCCCCTTATGGCAAAACAACTCGCTTTGGGGATATTCTGGCACCGCCCCGGCTCCCCCGGATCGTAGATGCTGAAGGCGGCCTGCACTTCATACCCTTCGTGTACGCCTACGAAAGGGGAAGAGATCCTGAGACACTGAGGCGGACCTACATTGCGGACACGGCAGAGATGTACCCCTTGCGCCTCTTCGTCCGCGGCGACGAGTACGAGTTCCTGTTCTTCAAGAGCGACTTGCACCTCTTTGGCGCAGAGGGGGGTGAGATCTTCCTGCTTGGGACGGATAACCAGGGCAGGGATCTTTTCTCGCGCGTGATCTATGGGGCGCGCCTTTCGACTACGATTGGGCTGTGCGGTGTCGCCATCAGCCTGGTGTTGGGCATCATAGTCGGTATGATTTCGGGCTATCTTGGCGGGTTCGTCGACCAGGCGATTCAACGCGGGATAGAAGTCTTGCTTTCCTTCCCCAGCATACCATTGTGGCTGGCGCTGTCAGCGCTTCTGCCGCTTGATTGGAGCCCGCGCCGTATCTTCTTTTTCATTACGATCATCCTCTCTATCCTGAACTGGGGCAGCCTGGCGCGAATTGTGCGCGGTTTGACACTGTCGGTTAAGAACGAGGAGTATGTACTGTCGGCGCGCATGGGTGGCGGCGGCAAATGGTGGATCATCCGACGCCATCTCTTCCCTGCCAACCTCAGCTATGCAATCGTTGCCGCTACATTGTCCGTACCTGAGATGATTCTGGGTGAAACCGCGTTGAGCTTTTTGGGGCTTGGGCTGCGGCCGCCGGCGGTGAGTTGGGGAACCTTGCTGCAAGCGTCTCAGAAAGTTTCCGTGCTGGGGGTGGCGCCATGGCTGATATCACCGGTTGCTTTTGTGATTGTCACCGTTCTGGCGTTTAACTTTGTCGGGGACGGCCTGCGCGATGCGGTTGATCCACATTCACGCTTCTGAACGCCAGTGGCTGACTCGCCCGCCGCGGGTCTGGGGCGTCCGGCGGACATGGTGGCTAGTGGTCAGTGCAGCTACTCTCTTCTTTCCAGTTACCGCTATCCACTGAATTGCTGACCACGGGAGTCCGGGGCAGCCAGCCGGAATGGGTATGATACTCGAGATCAAAGATCTGCAGATGAGCTTCCGATCGGTCGTGGGTACAACGCGGGCCGTGAACGGGGTGAGCTTTTCTGTGCAGCCGGGGGAAATAGTGGGGTTGGTGGGGGAGAGCGGGAGCGGCAAGAGCGTCACGGCCCGCAGCGTGGTTGGACTTGTGCCCTCTCCGCCGGCTGTCTTCGAAGGCGGCGAGATCTGGTTGAATACTCGCGCCGGCAGAGTGAATATGCTTGTCAACCGGGGGAATTCGCAGGTGCTGCGGCGGATACGGGGGCGCGAGGTTTCGATGATCTTTCAGGAGCCGATGCGCTCGTTGCATCCCATGATGCCCGTAGGGAGCCAAGTGGCCGAGGGAATTCTCGAGCACGAAGATGTCAGCCTGAATATGGCATACGCTCGAACGGAGGAGATGCTTGAAATGGTGGGGCTTCCGCAGCCCGGCCAGCTCCTTAGCCGGTATCCGCATGAGTTGTCGGGCGGCATGCGGCAGCGGGTGATGATTGCGCTGGCTTTGGCCTGCCATCCGCAGCTCCTGATCGCGGACGAGCCGACTACAGCGCTGGACGTCACCATTCAGGCGCAGATCCTGGAACTGATCAGGGACTTACGTGACCGGCTTGGCATGTCGGTTCTGTTGATCACGCACAACATGGGGGTAGTGGCGAGCACAGCCGACCGTGTGTCGGTGATGTACCTGGGCGTCATCGTTGAGACCGGGACGGTGCAGGAGGTATTCGAGCAGGCGGCTCACCCCTATACGCAAGGCCTGTTGTCCTCCATTCCCAGCCTGCACAGTGAGCCAAAGACTCCCTTGCAGTCACTGAAGGGGGTTGTGCCTGAGTTGGCTTTGGCGCCACAGGGTTGTGTTTTTGCTGACCGCTGCCCCGAGGTGATGCCCATATGCCAGGAGACACCGCCGCTCATCGCTCTGAGCGAGCAACACAGGGCCAAATGCTGGCTCTATGACTCTCCGGAGCCGGCCAACGCCATAACGTTGGAATCTCCCGATACTGGGACGGTCGATGTTGAGGAAGATAGATCATCCACGCTGCCAACCGGGGAATCAGCGCGCCATGTGGTGGCGACGATGGCCGCCGCGAAGGTCGGTGTCGAGCGGGTTGCGGTGGCGGACGGGTCCGCTGAGGGCGAGATTACAGAGGATAAAGATGTTGGCGTCAGAGTAAGAGAGATGACGCTCCACTATCCGATTTACAAGGGCGTCTTACGTCGAAAGGTGGGCACGGTCCAGGCTGTAGACGATTTCGATCTGACGATACACCGCGGAGAGATCGTCGGGCTGGTAGGCGAATCGGGTTGTGGCAAGACTTCCGTGGGCCGACTGATCACACGGCTGGTCGATCCGACAGCAGGCAGTATTCAGTTCAGGATGAACGGTGAACTGGAGGATATAACGCACATGTCGGAGCCGGCATTGAAAGGAGTGCGGCGCCACATGGGGATGGTCTTTCAGGATCCCCTGTCATCGCTGAACCCACGCCTGAATGTGCGCGATATCGTGGGCGAGCCTTTGATTCTGCACAACATCGCCAGGGGGAAGGAGGTTGATGCCCGCGTAGGCAGGTTGCTGGAAATGGTGGGACTGCGGGCCGAACACCAGAGCCGGTTTCCCCACGCGTTCAGCGGTGGGCAACGCCAGCGCATCGCGATAGCCAGGGCGCTATCAACCGAACCGGCATTTCTGGTGGCGGATGAGCCGGTCTCGGCGCTGGATGTGTCGGTGCAGTCGCAGGTTCTGAACCTGCTGATGGACCTTCAGCAGCAGTTGGATCTGACGATGCTCTTTATCGCCCATGACATCGCGGTGGTGCGCCACATCAGTGATCGAATTGCGGTGATGTACCTGGGCAAGATTGTGGAGATAGGCAGCACGAAGGCCGTCTGCTCGACGCCGGTCCATCCCTACACGGAAGCTCTGCTCGCTTCGATTCCCCTCCCCGACCCTGGGGTTCAATCCAGCCGCGCTATTGCTACGGGCGAGCTTCCCGATCCCAGCGCACCCCCGGCGGGATGTCGATTTCACACCCGCTGTCCCTATCGTCAGGAGATTTGTACGGTGGAGGAACCCCGTCTGAGACCGGTGGCCGGACGGCGGGCGTACTGGAGCGCATGCCACTTCCAGGAAGAGTTGACCCTTTCAGGTGTCGACAGAGTCGATTGAGAGAAGACGCAGTCATTCAGTTCGAGGCAGGCGAAAACTATGGATCTACAACTTCCCAAAACATTCAAACCGAGGCGGATTCTGGCTACGATTCCGGAAGTCAAAGGCGAGCGGATCGAACTGGCAACATTGGAAGGTCCCGGTTGCATTCAACGCATCTGGATGGGAACGCGGCTTAACCGCCGTGCGATACTGCGGATCTACTGGGACGGCGAAGAGGAGCCCAGCGTCGAGTCGCCGATCGGGGACTTTTTCGGGCTGTGCCACGGGGTGGTCATGTACCCCATCAACAGCCTCTATCTCGCCACTTCGGATCAGGACACGTACACGAGTTTCTTTCCGATGCCATTTTCGTCACAGGCCCGGATAGAGGTTGAAGTCAGCCCGGAGGGGCTGGACCTCTTCTGGCACATCGAATGGCACGAATATCCTGAAGGCACACTCGAAGAGCCGCTCAGGTTCCATGCGCAGTGGCGGCGTGAGTACCCATGCGAAGCATTTGGCGAGGATTATCTCGTGCTCGACGCGGAGGGAGAGGGGAGGCTCCTGGGCTTTACCTATGGTGTGCGGGTTCGCGATGATGCGGCCCGCTGGTCCCACGGGGGAGCCGACAATATCTATATCGATGGTGAGAAGGATCCGGCCTTCCTGCGCGGCAGCGGCGGAGAGGACACCTTTGGCGTCGGAGGCGGGGGCGTGCTGCACAAGCCCGATACGAGTCTTTACCAGGGCATGCCCTATTACGTGCATGAAGACCTTGGCCCGGCCAGAGCCTACCATAGTCTGGCAGCCTACCGCTTCTTTGAAACAGACGCCGTTCCGTTCAGTCAACATCTGCATTTCCGTTTTGGGAGCGTGGGCAACGACATTTGCAGCACAGCCTACTGGTATCAGACCGAACCGCATCGCCCCTTTTTCCGCATGCCCTCGTGGGATTTGGTGGAACCGGCCTCGATCAGTGGCTTGACGCTGCGAACGGGAGAGCCGGAGCTTGAGCTGCGCCGCGGCTCGTATGATCTGCCCTTGAAGACGACGGGCAGCTGGTGGTTGTGCGGACCGTTCGAGGATGAGAATGGGCAGGCGATGTCCGCAGAGCTGGAGGCTGAGAAGACCTTCGATCCCAGCGCGACGTGGGACGGCGGCTTTGAAGAGGCGTCGCCGTGGCGCCAGCCGTCCGACATCAAGCCTGAACAGCATATTGCGCGTTGGGTGCGGCGCAGTGCGATCGATGGCTTTATCGATTTCGGCCACGTGTTCCGGCCTGACAACAAGGAGGCCGCGCGCACATGGCCGGCGGCGGCCTGCGCACTGGCCTGGTTGGAAAGCCCGGTGGACACGCAGGCTGTTTTGCAGTTCGCCTGGGACGATGATCTGATCGTCAAGCTGAACGATCAGACGGTGTTGGCGCGCACGCATCACCGCTTTTTCGACTCCCGACAAGTGACAGTGACGTTGAAACGGGGCCGCAACAGAATCGCTCTTAAACTTAACAATCACCGCAGTCTGAGTTGGGGGGCATGGTGTTTCGCGTTTGCGGCCCGCCTGCCTGACGGGACTCTGCTGCAGCCGTCGGCCGACGACTGGACCGACTGAAGAGTTGGTTGATCGATTTCGATGAATCGTCCCCGCTGCAATCAACAGTTGGCAAAGGAGGGTGTCCATGTCCGATTATGCTGTAACCCGTTCCTATGAGATCTACGAACGCGCCGGTGAACTGATCCCAGGTCGGACGCAGCTGATAAGCCGGCGGGCGAGCCGCTATGCCAGTGGCATCAGCCCCGTCTATGCACAGAGCGCCAAGGGCTCCCGCTTCATCGATGTTGACGAAAATGAATACATCGATTGGATGAGCGCTGTCGGGGCTATCATTCTTGGGCACGCCGACGATGTGGTTGACCGGGCAGTCGGGGAACAGATCAAGCGGGGCAGCCTCTACTCGTTGAACAGCCCCCTGGAGATCGAGCTGGCCGAAGAGTTGGTGGATACGATTCCGAGCGCCGAAATGGTCCGCTACACGAAGGGGGGCGGGGAGGCTTGTGCTGCCGCCGCGCGCATTGCCAGGGGTACGACCGGCCGCGACAAGATCATCTTCTGCGGCTACCACGGTTGGCACGACTGGTATCAGGCGGCAAACTACGAAGCTGACCCCGTTACCGGCGAGTTTCCGTTTGCCGGCATCGAGCCGATTGGGGTCCCAAAGGTGTTGGCCGGCACCGTAATTCCTTTCCCATACGGCGATCTGGAGGCGTTGGGGCATCTGTTGGATGAACATGCTGGGGAGGTCGCGGCCGTAATGATGGAGCCGCTCCGCTCCTCGCTGCCAGAGCCAGGTTTCCTCGAAGGTGTCAAGAAACTTGCCCATGCGCACGGCGCGATCCTGATCTTCGACGAGGTCTCCTGTGGCTGGCGCCTCTCTGTGGGCGGCGTACAGGATTACCTGGGGATTACGCCGGACATGACTGTCCTTGCCAAGGCGATGTCGAACGGGTACCCGATGGGGGCGGTCGTGGGTTCACGGGAGGTGATGGAGCCGGCAAGCCGCATGTTCGTATCCAGTTCCTATTGGAGCGACAATATCGGTTTGGCCGCCGCCATCACCACGATTCGCGAACTGAAACGGCGAAACTCCGCGGCCTTTTTTCTGGAAACCGGCGAGAAACTGCGCCGTGCACTGAACGGGAGCATCGAGGCCGCCGGCCTCTCCGGCGAGTTTACGGGTTTGCATACACACCCGAACCTCACCCTCTCCTTGCCTGACGAAACGTTGCGCGCCAAGGTCAGTACCTTGTTTATCCAGGAGATGGCGCGGCGCGGGGTTCATTGCCCCATGGGTTTCAGCCTCAACATGGCACACACCGATGAGGATATTCGCCAGACCGCTGAGGCGGCATCTGAAGCGTTCGATGTGATCAGAGCAGGCCTCGAATCCGATGACATAGACAGCCTGCTGGTCTGCGACCTGAAACAGGAGCCATTCCGCCGTCTTGTAAGTTAACGTGTCGCCCAACCGGGCAGTGGCCAGACCCTCTCGGGGCCACTGCAGTTGGCGGTCAGAGCGGCGCGAAAACCAGTAGCCGGCCTGATAGCTCGAACTGTCGAATGTCTCCAATCCTGAGAAAGGATCGACGGGGGGACGGAAAAATCCTCTTTGACAGACCGCGCCAAAGAAACTATACTCCAAGAAAATCCTCTATAAATTTCGGGCTTCTCGCAGAGATTGCAGCAGAATATCGTTGACATACTGAGAGATTGAAGTTCACGGATCGGTTTTTTAGTTGCGCCAAGTTCTTCCAGACGAACAGAGCGGATCCCGTGGATTAGGAGTAGTTCCAACCACTATGAGAAGGAGAACACTATCATGCGATCACACATCAGTCGTCGACAGCTATTGCAGTTGCTCGGCGCGGGGACGGCAGGGGCCGCCCTGACTGCCTGCGTGCCGGCTGCACCTGCAGGCGCGCCCGCGGCCGCTGACGAGGCTGCAGCTGAAATGGAAGGGTTTGACTGGCAGCGTTACGCCGGAACTGAACTGCGGTACGTCGGCGAGACGCAGCCGCTCAGCGACCACGTGCTGTCCATTCTGCCCAAGTTTGAAGAGATGACCGGCATCAAGGTGAACACCGAGATCCTGCCGTGGGCACAGATGGTTCAGAAGATCCGGGTCGAGCTGATGGCGGGCAATGAGGATATGGATGTCTACCAGTTGCCCGCGGGCGCCGAGGAAAGGAACGTCTGGTTCGATGCCGGCTGGCTCAATGACATCGGCCCTTGGGTCGACGACCCCAACATGACCCATGAAGACTACGATCTGTGGGGGGACATGGGGCGCGACTATCTGATGAAGGGCTACTCGTCGCGGGGCAGCCTGGTTTCCATCCCGATGCAGATGAGCGCGATGATCGGTTACTATCGCATCGACCTGTTCGAGGAGTATGGCATCGACGGGCCGCCAACCACTTTCGAAGAACTCGAAGCCGCCGCCAATACCGTGCAGGAGATGAGCGGCGGGGAGGTCTTCGGCATCACGATGCGCGGCAAGCCACCGGTGCCGACCTCGGTCTTCAAAGGGTTCCTGGGCGGAATGGGGATCATGTGGGAGGACGAAGACGGCGTCCCGCTGATGGATTCGGAGGAGGCTATCGCCGCCTTTGATTTCTACGGCCGCCTGCTGCGCCTCTACGGCCCGCCCGGTTCTCCCAACATCGACCATGTCGGCGCGGTCAACATTTTCAGCCAGGGCAAGGCCGGCATGATCATCGACGACGCCGTCTTCCGCAAGGACTTCCAGGATCCGAGCAAATCGGTTGTCGCCGGCAACATCGGGTACTTCCTGATGCCGGCTGGCCCCAACGGCCAGAGCGCGTCTGCCGGCGGGTGGAGCATCACGGTCGGCGGACTGTCCCTGAAAAAGGAAGCCAGTTGGTATCTGCTGCAATATCTCTCCAACAAAGAGAGCATGCTCAAATACGTGCTTGACGGGGGGGCTGTCCCGCGCCGCTCGACCTATGATAACGAGGAATACAAGGCGCAGGCGACCCAGGACGATCTGGACTACGTTCAGGTATTGCTGGACTCGCGGGCCATCGGCGACTTTGCACCGCCGGCCCCGCCTTCGATCATCAACCTGATGCGGGCGCGCGAGTCGATCGCGCAGGTGATCGTCACCTCGATTGAAGGCGGCGATGTCCGGGCCGCGGCTGAGAAGAGCCAGCAGGAGCTCTTGGAGATGCTGGAAGAGCAGGAGGAGTAAGGATATGTTCGGTGGCCGGCGGCAGGAGTGTCGCCGGCCACTTTCAGCTTGCGGAGAGCGTTGCCGATGCAGCAGAAAGCAGGGCCGGAACCAGAGCAGACTGGACGGGCTTTGAGTGGTTCCCGGGTGCCTCCCGTCGAGGGTGAGGACAACTGGCAGGTTCGGCAGGAGCCAGAGAGTGCCAAGCCTGCGGGCCTGTTGCGGCGCACCTATGCGCTGATCGACCGCAACTTGGCGTTTGTGCTGCCCGCGCCGGCGGTCATCGTAATCCTGCTGCTGATGGGCTACCCCTTCTTTTACACACTTACGCTGAGCTTACAGCGGGTCAATGTTACGATGACCCGCTTTACTTTTGTCGGCTTCTCCAACCTGGTTGAGGTGCTCACCGCAGACGAAAGATTCCTGAATGCGCTCTGGATAACGCTCTACTTCACGGTGGCCAGCCTTATGCTGGAGCTGGTCCTGGCGATGATCATGGCGCTCGTGCTGAACAGGACTATTCGCGGCCTGGGCGTCATCCGTACTCTATTCCTTCTGCCCCTGGTGGCGACGCCGACGGCGACATCGGTGATTTGGCTGATCATGATGGAGCCTTCGATCGGCATACTCAACCATTTCCTGGAGGTACTGGGGCTGCCGCCGAGCCTGTGGGTGGCCGGCAATACTTCCGTGGTCCCTAGCCTTGTCTGGATCAATACGTGGCACGGCGTCCCGTTCGTGATGCTGATCCTGCTGGCGGGGCTGCGCTCGCTGCCGACGGAGCCGTTCGAGGCCGCGCGCATCGATGGGGCGAGCAAGATCCAGGAGTTTTTTCAGATAACGCTGCCGCTGCTGAAACCGGCCATCGTTGTCGCCCTGCTCTTCCGTACGATCGATACGCTGAAAGTATTCGATGCCATCTGGATCATGACGGCTGGCGGGCCGGGCAGAAGAAGCGAGACGCTGCATATCTACTCCTACCTGACCGCGTTCGAGTTTTACGATCTGGGCTATGGCTCGGCTGTGATCCTCGTCTTCATGTTGATCATTCTGGTCATCAGCGCGGTCTTGATCAGATTGCGGCAGCGTGCATGGCTCTGAACTGCCACGCTACAAAGCAGACAACATGAACAGACTTTCTCTCAGGACTATGGGAATGAGGAAAACGAGGTGGATACAGGACTTCCTGTTCTGGATAATCCTGGCAATTTTTCTGGTATTCTTTCTGTTTATCTTCTTCTTCATGTTCGCCTCCTCGTTCAAGCCGAACCTGCTGATCATCAAGGACCCGCCGGTATGGTTCTTCATCCCGACATTGGAGCACTATGGCGAGGTCTTTCGCCGTAATCCGTTTGCAAAATACCTGTTCAACAGCCTGACCATCGCGGTCAGCTCGGTCGGGCTGTCGCTCCTGGTGGGGCTGCCAGCCGCCTACAGCATCGCCAAGTACAAGCAGACGGGCCTGGCGCTGGCGTTGCTGGTGGTGCGCATGCTGCCGGGGATCACCTTTCTCGTCCCCCTTTTCATCGTTTACAAGCGGCTGGGATTGTTGGACACCCACTCAGGCATTGTGATCACCCACATTCTGACGGTGTTGCCGCTCATCATGTGGGTTATGATCGGCTTCTTCGAGGACGTGCCGAGCGAGCTACTCGACGCGGCGCTGATCGACGGCTGTTCACAGTTGGGCACGATGATCCGCATCATGATCCCGCTCAGCCTGCCCGGCATCACGGCGGTGGCGATCCTCAGCTTCATCTCCTCGTGGAACAACTTCATCTTCGTACTCATCCTGGGCGGCTCGAAGACGATGACGCTGCCACTGGCCGTATACAACTTCCTGACGTATGGCCAAGTGAATTGGGGCGCTTTGTGCGCGGCGGCTACCGTCGTCACTCTTCCGGTTCTCCTGCTGGCCCTCGTCGTACAGCGCTTCCTGGCCGGCGGGCTGACGATGGGAGCCATCAAGGGGTAAGGTGGAGACAATCTGGAAACGTCCGCAGTAAGTTTTTTCAACTCCATACTCTACACAAGGAGAACGCACGATGAAGAGACACAGAGGTAGCTTGACCTATTTGTTCCTGTTCGTCCTCTCCCTGGCCCTCTTGTTGCAGGGCTGTATGCCGGCGGCCGCGCCAGAGGAAACAATGGCCGCTCCGCCCAGCTATGACACGCCGGCCGAGGTACAGCGGATGCGGTTTATGGGCGTGCCGAACGCCGGGTTCCCGACGACTTGCGACTTTGGCGTAGCCCAGGCCACACGCCTGGTCTTCTGGCCTCTCATCAACTTCACCGATGATGGCCAGGATTATGCACCCGGTATGGCAGCCAGTTGGGAAGCGAACGAGGACTTCTCAACCTGGACGTTCCACATCGATCCCAGGGCAGTCTGGTCGGACGGCACGCCAGTTACCGCTGGCCAGTTGAAACGAGCCTGGGAAATCCGCTACATTCCGGAGTTACAGTGCGGGTGGGGCGGCGCCCACTACTTGCTCAACGCCGTGGTCGGCGAAAACGAGGCCTGGACAAACGGGGAGCCGGGCGTCGCGCCCGACATTCCGGGAATCAAGGCCCCGGACGATCATACTTTCGTGCTGGAGTTCACGCGCTCCAAGCCGCAGGTCTTTAGCCGGCTGAACCATCCGAACATGTTCTTCTTCAAGCCGGAGCCCGTGCTGGAAAACCCGGACCCCTCAGATTTTCACGAGACCATGATCGGCGCCGGCCCCTTCATGTACCAGGAGTACGATACCGAGGCAGGCACGGCTCTGCTCGTGCGCAGCCCCACCTGGTGGGGAGATGTGACGCCCCAAATCGACGAGATCGAGTTCACACCTTACATTGAGGACCGCGGCAGCCGCATCCTGGCCTATCTCAACGACGAATTCGACTTCATGGGCATGGAGCCGGGGATGTGGGACCAGTTCAAGGACACGCCGTCGGCCAATGATCTGCTGTGGGATCCGACCGGCGGCTGGTACGTGCTGGTGGTCAAGTCAAACAAGCCTCCGTTTGACGACATCAACGTGCGCAAGGCGTTCATCCATGCGATCGACTACGACCTGGTGGCGGAGACGCTGCTGGCCGATGCGCCAGGGCAGCTGCCCGTGTACCAGATCCTGCCGCCGGTCTTCGACTGCTATCAAGAGAAGCGCCCGTGGACCTACGATCCTGAGTTGGCGGTTCAGGAGCTGGCCCAGTCCAAGTACGGCGGACCCGAAAATTTGCCGCCTATCAACGTCCGCTACTGGCAGAAGGACATCCTGCCCGCCAAGATCGCCCAGCTCTACCAGCAGATGTGGTCCCAGACGTTGGGGGTCAACGTCAATCTGCACCAGATGGGCGCCTGGGACGCCGAGTTCGAAAAGACGGTCCACCTGGGCCGGGTCAGTGACGGCTACTCCGACCTCAATCCGATCGAGTATCTGAAGTCCTACGGGCCGTCAGACGGGCCGGTTATGTGCGGCGTAGAGGGCGTCGAAATCTGCGAGAGTAAGTGCCCCGAATGCGAGGAACAGCGAGAAGCCTACGCGCACATCGACGAGCTGGTGGCGCAGTTGGATGGCCTTACACCGAATGATCCGAACTACTGCGATGCCATCAACGCAGCCGAGGACGCGGTGAACGAGGACTTCCACTACGTGCCCCTGTTCGACCAGCGGCGCGTATTCCTGGTCAAACCGTGGATCAAGAATGCCTTGGTGCCGCGAACCGGATTCTTCGTAGTTGGACTGGAAAATATCGTCTTTGTCGCTGAACGCTAGAAGGATTGCGTTCTGATAGACGCCGGCTCCAGGCATCCGGGGCCGGCGTCAACTACACTGACCGGGCCTCAATGCTATGTTGGCGTATACTATAAAACGTCTGCTGCTCATCTTTCCTACGGTGGTGGCGATCCTGTTCATCACTTTTACCATGGGTTATCTGGGGCCGGGCGACCCGATTCAGACCCAGGTTATGCGCGTCAATCCCCGGTTGGCCGACCAGGAGACGATCGAACGCCTGCGCGAGATCTACGGACTGAACCGCCCGTTCCTGGTGCAGTGGGGAGATTGGGTGGGGAAGATCCTGCGTGGTGATTTTGGGAAGAGCTTTGCAACCCGCACCGACATCGGTCCCACGATCGCCTACCGGCTGCCTATCTCGCTCCAGTTGGGGGCGGCCGCTTTCGTTATCCTGACCATAGGGGGCATGTTGCTGGGTACGCTGGCCGCGCTCAAGCAGAACACGTGGGTTGATCACCTTATCGTCGGTTCGGCGCTGTTTGTCAACTCTTTTCCGATCTTTGTCCTCGCCCCCCTTTTGATAATCGTGGTGATTCTCTGGCTCAAGCTGCTGCCCAGTACTCTAGGCTGGGATGGAATTTTCAGCGCCAAGGCGATCCTGCCCATTCTTCTCTTTTCGGTCACCGGCTGGATCGGACCGATCCGCATGACGCGCAATGGGCTGATTGAGGTATTGAGCCAGGACTACGTCCGCACTGCCCGCGCCAAAGGGCTGCCCGAACGGCTGGTGATCCTGCGGCATGTTGTGAAGAACGGCCTGATCTCGACAGTTACGTTTCTGGGGTTGGCCGTAAGCGGAATGATTACAGGATCACTTTTCGTCGAGTCGGCTTTTGCTATCCCCGGCTACGGCTATATGACTGTTCGGGGGCTGACGGCCAACGATTACAATATCATCATGGCCACGACCCTCATTGGCGCAGTTTTGGTAATCGTATCGAATCTAATTACGGACCTGCTCTATGGCGTGCTCGATCCGCGCGTGCGGTACGAGTAGGAACGGCAGTGGCAGATGGTTGGTCGTGCGTCGTCAGCGGCCTACACTTAATTGCACATCAGATAGACCTTACTCAGAGATCAACTCCTACCAAGGCGAGTTGCAGCTTGCGAGAGAGCGATGACACAGGCATTAGGGAGTCCGGATCTTCTTGACGAGATGATGCCGGCGCGCAACCTGTGGCTGGATGCCTGGGCCCGCTTTCAGCGCAACAAGATGGCCGTCATCGGGCTGGTGATCGCGGTACTCACCCTGTTCCTGGGAATCTTCGGCCCCGCCTTGGCCCCCCATGATCATACTTACATCGACATGAGAGCACTTGCGCAGTCGCCGTCTCTTGAACATCCCATGGGTACCGACGAAGTCGGGCGGGATATGCTCAGCCGCATCCTGCAAGGGGCGCGCACAGCTGTCTTGGTCGCCGTCTTCGTAACCGTAATCAACACGGTGATGGGACTTGCCCTGGGCACGCTCTCGGCCTATATGGGCGGCATTGTCGACATGGTGATCATGCGCTTTACCGACATCCTGATGGCTTTCCCCTCGCTGCTGCTGGCCGCCTTTGTGAACGCAACCATGCGCAGACCGGTGGCCCTGGTCGCACAATGGCTGTACGAACGAACAGGGTATGAATTCCTGCAAAATACTTTGATGATCAACTATTTGGTCGTACTCGGCGCGATCAGCCTGATCAGTTGGCCGGGACTGGCCAGGCTCGTACGCGGCCAGATCCTCTCCCTGCGCGAGCGAGAGTTTATCAAGGCCCAGGTCGCCATGGGCGCGCCCGGCTGGCGGATCATGGCGATCCACTTGATTCCCAATGCGATCGGTCCGTTGATCGTGGCGGTCAGCGCCAGTATCGGCGGCGCCATGGTGGCGGAATCATCGTTGAGCTATCTGGGGTTGGGCATCCAGCCCCCCGGCGCGAGTTGGGGCAGGATGATCGTCGAAAATATGTTGCAATGGAGCGTCTATCCTCATCTGGTGGCAATGCCCAGCCTTGTGCTGGCCATCTGTGTATTTGGATTCAACTTCCTGGGCGACGGTTTGAATGACGCGCTCAACCCGCGGCAGATCCAGAGCTAGCTTGAGGAAAGAGTGCAAAGGAAAGAGAAGCTACATCGCTACGCCTGGAGGACGCTCTAAATGAATAACCAGGATACCTATCACATTCCCAGCGGCCAACGCCAGCTCTTCCTTGACGATCACGGAATCGAGAGCCTTGACGGGCTGAGCCGAACGGTGCGCCAACCGGACAAGAAGGGAGCGGTTATCCGCCCGGAGCCGGGGCTGTCGGGCCGCGAGCAGCACTCGATCCAGACGCACAGCGCGCCGATCTGGGATGCAGACCGCAATGTGTGGCAACTGTGGTGCAGTTCTCCAACCACAATCAGTGCAAGCGGCTACTTTGAGAGCGATGACGGCCTGCATTGGTACAAGCCGGTGATGAACCAGGTCGAATACCGCGGCTCGCGTGCGAATCACTTTGTGGACTACGAGCTGCGGGGCCACAGGGAAGGGCCGGCGACCGTCGTCTATGATCCGGTCGACCCGGATCCCGCCCGCCGTTACAAATCGGCAACCTTTGGTTCCCGGACCCACGACGTCGGCTTTGCGGTCTCGCCGGACGGGATGCGTTGGACAGGGCTGGACGAGGCGCCGTCCGTGCCAAGCCAGGACACGCACAGCTTGAACTATGATGAACAGGAGCGACTCTTCATCCTCAAGACCAAGCATGCCGGCCCAATCTTCCTTCCGCCGGACGCTCCGCACATTCCCGGCGACGAGGCCGGCCACAACAGCAGGGCGGCGTCGCTGAGCACAAGCACGGACTTCGCCAATTGGACCGCCCCGGAAATGAGCTTTTTCGCCGATGAACGGGACCAGGAGATCGGGCGATTGGCTATCGAAGAGACACTGGCCGACCCCACTCGCCGCCAGCCCGAGTTCAACGTGCCCGAAACGTACAATGCCCAGGTCTACAACCTGTCCGTGTTCCGCTACGAAGGGCTGTATGTGGGTCTGGCGATGATGTTTTACCGCAGCGCCCGACTCCCCAAGGAGTGGCCCGGTTTCGACGAAATGGACCTGCCGGAACCGATCCTTTCGACCGTTCGACGCGGAGGTGACTGGACAGGCATATGGCACATTCAGATGTTGAGCAGCCGCGATCTACGGTCCTGGGAGCGAGTGGGAGACAGGCAGCCCTTTCTCACCCCCTCGCGTATTGACAGCGGCGCATACGATACCCTGTGCCTGGGCCAACCGGCCGAGCCCGTGCCGCGCGGGGAGGAACTCTGGTTTTACTACACGGGCATCCGCTCGTATGCCATCGCGAGTTTGAAATTTCGCGACCAAGGCGCGGTCTGTCTGGCGGTGCTGCGGCGCGACGGCTTCGTCTCGCTTGACGCGGGGGAGGATGAAGGGGAACTGATCACGAATCCGTTTCGGTGGACCGGGCGTTCTTTGGATGTCAATGTGGACGCTGCTGGGGGCGAACTGAGGGCGCAGGTCCTCGGCGCAGACGGATCGGAGCTGGCAACTTCAGTGCCGGTGAACGGGGATCAGACGGATGCGCGGGTCATCTGGTCGCAGGGTGATGCGGAGATGCGGGAGGGGCAGGAGGTGCGGCTGCGCTTCCAGTTGCGCAACGCGAGTTTCTACTCGTTCTGGTTTGAGGAGGGGTAGCAGGAACTACTGTAGTTAGAAGCAGACTCAGGCTGACCACAGCGGCCTGCAACAGAAGGCCGATACGACGGACTGAGCGGATGGGGAATCCATGTCGGAGGCGTTGCTGCAAGTCGAGGAGTTGGAGACCCACCTGTTTACCAAAGAGGGTGTGCTGAAGCCGGTGAACAGGGTCTCCTTTCATGTAGATCGCGGCGAGACAGTCGGGCTGGTCGGAGAGAGCGGCTGCGGCAAGACGATGACCGCGCTCTCGATCATGGGGTTGGTGCCGAATCCGCCCGGCCGTATTGTCGGCGGCGCCATCCGCTTGGAAGGAGAAGACCTGCTGCAGTTGGACGATCGCACATTGCGTACGCGCCGTTCGCTGCAGATGGGGATGATCTTCCAGGATGCACTGACCGCGCTCAACCCGACCATGAAAGTCGGCGCCCAGATTGCCGAAACGATGCAGCGTCACCTCGGGCTGACCCAGCAGGAGGCGTCCCAGCAGGCCATTGAGATCCTGGAACAGGTCGGCATCCCGGCGGCAAAGCAGCGTCTTAACGACTACCCCCACCAGTTCAGCGGCGGGATGCGCCAACGGGTGATGATCGCCATCGCCATCTGCTGCAATCCGGATCTGCTGATCGCCGATGAGCCAACCACTGCCCTTGATGTGACAATCCAGGCGCAACTGCTCGACCTGATCCTGGAACTGAAAGAAGATGTCGGTAAGTCTGTGCTCTGGATTACCCATGATCTGGGGGTGGTAGCCGAACTGTGCGACCGCGTGATGGTAATGTACGCGGGCCAGGTAGTAGAAGCGGCTTCGGTTGAGGATCTGTTTCTGCGCCCGAAGCACCCGTATACGGCTGGATTGCTGGCCTCAATGCCTTCGTTAGAGGAGCGCAGAGACGATACCCTCACAACGATTGAGGGCATGCCCCCCAATATGGCGCGCATGCCTTCCGGATGTGCCTTTCACCCGCGCTGTCAATACGCTTCAGCCCGCTGTGTGGAAGAGACGCCGACCCTCGAACGAAGTGGCGGCGACGGGCTTGTGGCCTGCTGGCATCCTTTGCAGATCCAGGACTGAGAAACCAGAAGTGATCTTCACTACTTGGTTCCAGGTTAACAGGCACGATTTCAACGGTGATAACTGGAACGGAAGCTGTTGCTTCACTCATTTGTAACAGCGATGGACCGGCAAAAAATGGAAGCAAATGAAGACTCACTCGTCGAGACGCGGGAGTTGTGCAGATACTTTCCAGGACCCCGCCAGAGCCTTCTGAGCCGCAGGACCACACTGCGCGCCGTCGAAAAGGTCAGCCTGAAAATTCGGCGCGGCGAAGTGTTGGGGTTGGTTGGGGAAAGCGGATGCGGCAAGTCGACCCTGGGACAGACCATTCTCAATCTCTATGCGCCGACAAGCGGCCAGACCTTCTTTGAGGGCGCCAATATCCAGGAACTGAAGACGGGTGCGTTGCGCACCTTGAGACGCAAGATGCAGATCGTGTTTCAGGACCCGTATTCCTCACTCGACCCGCGCATGCCAATTGGGAATGCCATTGCGGAACCGCTGATCATCCACAAGATGGCCAGCGGGACCGAGTTGGAAGATCGCGTGAGTGCGTCTCTCAAAACGGTGGGATTGAATCCCGGTTTGCGCAACCGCTACCCACATGAGTTCAGCGGTGGGCAACAACAGCGCATCGCGCTGGCGCGCGCCCTGGCCGTTACACCGAGTTTCCTGGTGGCGGATGAACCGATCTCCTCGATGGATGTTTCGATCCAGGGTCAGTTGATCAACCTCCTCGAAAGGCTGCGCGAACAGATGGGCTTGACCTATCTCTTCATCTCCCATGATCTGCGCATGGTGCGCCACATCGCCGACCGCGTAGCTGTCATGTACCTGGGCCGGATCGTGGAAATTGCCGACTGTGACGAACTCTTTGAGAATCCCCTCCATCCCTATACGCAAGCCTTGCTATCCGCCGTACCGATCACCGACCCGACCGCGGCCCGCACACGCAATCGCATCCGGTTGGAAGGAGATGTGCCCAGTCCAATCGACCTGCCGGTCGGCTGCGTCTTTCAAAGCCGCTGCCCCCTGGTTCAGCCGGAGTGCGCCGAGAAGCAACCTGAACTACGCGAAATGGGCGGGGGGCACCGGGCAGCGTGCATACTGATTTGAACTGCAGGGTCTATTGCCTTGCGACAGCGACAAAGAGCGGGGGGCGTGCGCGGGGAACGCGTTGCACATTTTTGTCTCTCTTCACTACTTTTTCCCTCTCTCCTCTGCCGTGGAGGTGAACATATCACAGCGTAATCCCTTTTCAGACACGTTTCCTTTGAAGCAGTCGGCCTGTATCCACAAAGGAGAATCTCAATGTCCCAGAATCGTACCAGAAACGACAATCAATTGAATCGCCGCGATCTTCTCAAGTTGAGCGGTGGGGCGGCGGTTGGCGCTGCTCTGCTGGGGGCCTGCGCTCCCGTATCTGCGCCGGAGGAGCAGGCTGCTGCGCCCGCGGTAGTCAGCGATCATCCGGCGGCACTCCTGCCATCGGGCTTCAGCGCGGAGTTGGAATGGTGGACGCATACCGACCACGACACCACTGTAGGCAATGTAATTCGAGCCGGCATCGAGCGATTCCGGGAGGCGAACCCGGGCGTTTCGGTCGAGTTGCGCGTCTTCCCCAACAGGGAGATGAACGACAAGAACCGAACTGCACTCCTGGGCCGCCAGGGGCGGCCGACCATCTTCAGCCCGCTGCCTTCGTTCATGCGCGACGGCCTGCTGGAGCCGCTGTCGGACAGATATTTTGAGGCGGACTGGCTGCGAGAGACCTTCGGTTTCCAGGAGGCGCTCTACTGGGAAGGAGATACTTATATCATCCCGCCCGGTTCTTTGATGACCGGCGCCTTCTACAACAAGAAGCTGTGGCGAGAGGGCGGTTTGACCGATGAAGATGTGCCCCGCACCTGGGACGAAATGCTCGAAATCGCCAAGATGCTTACGCAGTGGGACGACAACGGAGATGTGATAGTAGCCGGCCTTTCCATGCATGCCGAAGCATTCCGCATCGCACGTGACTGGCCGGGGCAGCACGGCGGCTACCACTATAACCGCGAGCTGGGGCGGGTCTTCGACTCGACCGGATGGCGAAAGTTCATGGACTTCTACGTCCGCGCAATCCTGGAAGAGAAGGTGGACAGCCCCAAGATGCCGCCCTATCTGGAGGCATTCCCAACCGACCGCGCGGCGATGACGGTCAACAAGGGCTGGCTGGTTGGCACCTTCACGAACCAGTTCCCCGACCTTGAGTTTGGCGTCTTCCCGACGCCCCTGGCAGCCGACCGGCCGGACAACGGCTGGTGGGGTATCGCCGATGACCTGGGCTTTGGATATACGGTCAACCAGTTCGCCAGCGATGATGAGAAAGAGGCCGCCAACGCGCTCTTGCGCTACTTGTACGGCGATGACGAGTTCATGGGTAGATGGGCCGTAAACTCGGCCGCGGTCCCCTCGAAGCTGGCTGTGCGCGAGTGGCCCGAGTTCCAGGCGCCCAAGATACAGACATTCATGCTGACGGCTCCCTACCGGGCGCCATTCGGCGGTGAAGAGTTCCCGCGGCAACGCGAGATTGCCAAGACTGCATTGGAGTCTCTGCTTCAGGGTACGTCGATCGATGACGCGATCGCCGCGTCTCAAGCCGAAATGGCGGTCGTGATGGAGCAGAACGCCGGCACACCGTTTATTGTCTTTGAACCGGACTATATGCCACCATCCGATCTGTCCGCCCTAGAGGAATGGAGCACGGGGCAGATCGCCTATCCATTCTCTTAATCTGTAGTGGCCCGCGGCCGGTGGCCAGTCACTGTGCTGGTCACGGGCCGCGGGCCA
Source organism: Caldilineaceae bacterium (assembly GCA_965221345.1). GTDB lineage: Bacteria > Chloroflexota > Anaerolineae > Caldilineales > Caldilineaceae > Bin5. The sequence goes on along the minus strand of CBDCSD010000001.1, from coordinate 1,039,402 downwards.
GCAGGGTTAGCCTCTTCCGTTCCCACTGGAGGAACTTATGCGCCTGAATGTCCTTGGCGTGCGCCAGGGACAGCGGACCATGGTCTATGGTTCGCTGCTGTTTCTGGTGATCTTCTACGGAGGCTTCAGGCTCTGGCCGATGGCGTATTCCATTGTGCTCAGCCTGTTCAACTGGCGAGGGTTGAAACCGATCTGGCAGCAGAAGTTTGTTGGGCTGTCCCATTACGAGTTTGCTCTGGTCAAAGACGGGCTTGTACTGGATTCGTTGTGGCGAACGTTGGTCTTCAGCGCTGAGATTGTCGTCATCAGCACAGTGCTGGGGCTGTTCGTCGCCGTGCTGATCAGAAATCACCGGCGGGCGCAGCCCACGTTGCGCCTGGCCTACTTTATCCCTTACATCGTGCCGGCCGTCGTATCCGGACTGCTGATGCGCGTGCTGTTCCAACCCCAGTTCGGTTCCGTCAACGCACTTCTGAACATAGTGGGCCTGCCATCGCAACCTTGGATGGCAAGCCCCAAGAGCGCGCTGCTGACCGTAGCCCTGGTGGCGGCATGGGCGCGGCTGGGGTACAACGTGATCCTTTTCCTTGCCGGCCTGGACCAGATTCCCTCCGAACTGCTCGATTCCGCCCGGGTCGACGGCGCCGGCGCGTGGCAGACCTTCTGGCGCATCACCTTCCCATTGTTGATGCCGGTCATGCTTTTTATCGTCGTCACCGGCACAATTGCCGCCCTGCAGGAGTTTGGCGTGATCTACGCCATGACGTTGGGATCGACTGAGGTCGTGGGCGGCCCAGTGCGCGCCACGACCGTGTTCTCGATCCTGCTCTACCTGACCGCCTTTTCCGAAGTCGGCGGCTTCAACTACAGTTACGGGGCAACGTTGGCCGTCATCCTCTTTGTGCTGATTTTCGGGCTGACGCTCATGCAATTCAGAGTCATGCGCAGCCGATGGGAATACTGATAGACGCGCCCCTGCTACGCTCATTGAGCGCCGAATAATTGCAATGGCTGAAGAGCAGATGTCAGCTTCGATTCGATATCGGGACCAGTTTCGCCGGCGCGACGGGCGCGGCAGGGAGATCGCGGCGTATTGGGTCTCTTTCGTCCTGGTTACATTTGGGGCGTTGGTGATGATCGTGCCATTCGTCTTCATGGTGCTCACTTCCTTCAAGACGCAGGCGGATATCATCGCCATTCCGGCTGTCTGGCTGCCGACGCAACTGACCCTGGACAACTTTGTGCAGGTGTGGAATCGTACCCAACTGCTGCGTTCCCTGATCAACACGGCCTATTTGGCGGTCGTGATCACTGCGGCGACGGTCTTCAGCAGCTCGCTGATGGGATTCGTTTTCAGCAAGTATGCGTTTCGCGGGCGCGATGTGATCTTCACCATCAGCCTGGCGGGTATGATGCTCCCCTTCTACGTGATCTCGATCCCACTCTACCTCATGATCATTACGCTCGGCTGGGTGGATTCGTATGCGGCGTTGATAGTTCCTTCCCTATACAACTCTTTTGGCGTCTTCATGATGCGCCAGTTCATGTTCAGCATCCCCTCGGAGTTGCTGGACTCTGCCCGTCTCGACGGTTGCAGTGAATTCAGAATCTTCTGGTCGATCGCGCTGCCGCTGGCCAAGTCCGCGGCTGGTGCGCTGAGCCTGCTCAATCTGATGGTCTATTGGAACTGGTTCTTCTGGCCTCTGATTGTGCTCAATTCGGAGGAAAAATTCACAATCTCACTGATACTAACCAAGTTCATGGGGCTCTACTGGACCGAGTACGGCCCGCTTACGGCGGGGTCGTTTCTGGCAGTTGTACCGATCGTAATAACCTTCCTCTTTCTGCAGCGCTATTTTGTCGAAGGCATCGCGACGACCGGCATGAAGGGATAAAGAAATGATTGTTGGCTACAACCCGGAGACCCATTTCGAGCGCATCGGTGATCAGACCCAGTATTTTCTGGATGACACGATGCTGGAGTGGGTGAAGAATATCAAACGCACGCACCACGTTGCCGCCAAGCACGCCGCCAATCCGGTCATCCGCCGCGACCAGCCGTGGGAGGTATGGCCCCATTTCAACACGACGGTGACGGCGCTGCGCGAGGAAGATGGCCGATTTCGTTGCTGGTATATGGATTTCACCAATCTGGGCTTCGAGGGCGGAGCGGAGGCGGTTTGGAAGCCGAAACTGAGCTATGCGGAATCCAGCGATGGCGTTCACTGGCGCAAGCCCGAACTGGGCGCGGTCACGGTTGATGGACGCAACACGAACCGACTGGCGTGGGACGATCGGCAGGGCACGCCGGTTGCCCTCTCGGTGATACGCGATCCATCCGATCCGGATCCGCAACGCCGCTACAAGATGGCCTACCTGCCGGAGAAGCTGAACATAAACGTTCCGAAGCGCAGCACAATTACGCATTCCCATTCGCTGGGTCTGTGCATCGCTTACTCCGGCGACGGGATCACCTGGACGCAGGAGCCGTCCAATCCGGTGAGCCTGATCTGGGGCGGGGATGTGTTGTCGCTTTCCTATGATGAGGAACGGGCGCGTTATGTGATCTATGGCCGCGGTCACTACGCAGCCGAAACGGGCAATCCGGCCGGCGACCAGTGGTTTACGCGATACTACCCGGGACAACCGTATGGTTGGATTCCGAAGCGGGCGATCTACCGTCTGGAGAGCGAGAATCTGCTGGAGTGGTCGCCGGCGCAACGGGTTTTGGCGCCTGGCAGTCATCATAATCTGGATGACCAGTTTTACGCGCTCTCCTACTTCCGCCTGGGGCGCTATCACTGTGGGCTGCTTCCGGTATTTCACACGGTGGACAACACCAAGGAGACCGAGTTGGTTTACAGCCACGACGGAATCGAGTGGCACCACTATCCCCACGGCCCCTGGGTGATCCCGCTCGGAGGTGATGAGTCTTGGGATGCGTTCCAGGTGGATACGGTCATCCCGCCGGTGCGCGTGGGCGACAAGAGTTATATCTTGTATGGCGGGGCGAATTTCCATCACGACTGGGCTTTTGTGGGCAAGGCGCAGGGGCTGGATACGCCCGAGGCGGACCTGCCGCCCAGTGAATTGAACGAGGGGCTGGGGCTGGCCATGTTGCGCGCCGATGGCTTCGTCTCTTTGGATGCGGGGCTGCGCGAAGGGATCATCAGCACAAAGCCGTTTTTCTCAACCGGGGAGAAGCTGATCATCAACGCCCGCTGCCACGCCAAGGGGTACATTGATGTCGAGATCACCGATGCAATGGACGAGCCGTGGGCCGGTTACACGCGCAGCGAATCGGACCGGTTCAGCGGTGATGCCGTCGAGCATGTGGTCACTTGGCAGGGACGGTCGACGGTGAACGAAATTGTAGGCTATACGCGCCTGCGCTTCTATCTGAAAGACGCAGAGCTTTACTCTTTCCGGGTGGTGGACGCCGACGGTTAGTTGGGGATGACAGCCATCTGTCTCTGACGGGGCGTAAGTGGGGGGGCGTGAGCTTCGTCAGAATGGAATCGATAGCGCTGATGTCCGAAGTCCGGTCGAAATTTCGCGTTATGCAATATATTGTATTCAAGTTAAACTGTGCCCGTAGCTAAGGGGCAAGAATTGAAGTGGTCTGTGATCAGTGCAGATACTGGCTATAGACCACTATGATTGCGTTCAGGTTTCATACAGGCTGAAAGGGCAAGGGAGTGTAGCCTTGACGGTTACCCAGCAAAGGAGGAAGTCGATGGCAGCGAAGAGAAGACTGAGCCGGCGGGAGTTTCTGTGGGCATCCGCAATCGGATCTGCAGGGGTTGTAGCGGCCGCGTGTCAACCAGCTGTACCGGCAACCGAGATGGCACAGGACGAAGAGGCGGGTGGATAGGCTCCGACGGCAACCTCTATGTCGGCGACACCGGCTGGCATCCCGACGGCTCGGTTCTCGACTATGGGCGCATCAAGGTCGCCTTGTACCTCGACCGGGTGACAAAGGGTACCGGCTGCCTGCGGGTGATCCCCGGTTCGCACCGGCTGCCGCTGCACGCCGCGCTCGACCCGCTCAAACAACAGCGCCACGATCCGGACCAAATGGCGTTTGACGCGGCCGGCCGCGACATCCCAAGTTTTCCGCTCGAGTCCCAGCCGGGCGATGTGGTTTTCTTTAACCAGAACCTGTGGCATTCTGCGTTCGGCGGCATAACGGGGCGGCGCATGTTCACTATGAATTTCGGAGCGCAGCCGTCAAGAGAAAAGGACATCGAGTTTCTGAAGCGGGTTTATCAGGGTAACCTCGGGCACGTGGAGAAAATGCAGCATACGCAAACAGCCCGCGTGTACGAAGATGCATTCTTGTACAGCGACAGTCCGCGCATCAAGGGAATGGTGGGCAAGCTGGTGGAGTTAGGATTCAAATGATGGAACGAACAAGGAAAGGATGTCAATGCCAGACCAAGCAAGAGCTATTCTGAACGCGGATCCAAGGCTGAGCCGGTTTGATCCGCTGCCGCGCATCATCTATCACGACGACTTCAACCGCGGCCTGCGCGGCTGGGTCGAACTGATCGGGAACTACGAAGACAGCCTGGACAGCATGCTGCCCCAGTACGCCGACATGCGGCCGCCGATGCTCAGCAGCGGCACGCACTGGGATACGGGAACACACGGCGCAATGCAGGGCACGTATTCGATGAAACTTGCTACGCGCGCCCGCGCCGGTGACATCAGCGTGTCAATCAAGCGCGTAACGTGGCGGCATCGGGGGCCGGTCCGGCTGGAGGCCTACTTCACCTTCAAACCGGAGGCGAGCGAACTCCAGCTTTCGGTGGACGATGTGAGGGCCGTTGGCGTGCTGTTCGACCTTCAGGATGAGGAGTACAGGTGGATGCCGCACTGGCGTTATGTCAATGCATTGTCGGGCGAGCCGATGCGAAAGTGGCAGTTCAAACGCAAGCGGGAACCGTTTCACGACATTGGCGGCAGAGCCGAAACTGTCTCCCACTTTCATCTGGCGCCCAGCGGCTGGGAAGACGTGCCTGACTCAAGCCAGATTCTGTGCTATAATGAGGTTGCCACCAAATTCAACTGGTATTATCTCCGCATGGACCTGGACCTGGCCAGCCGGCAGATCACGCACCTGCAGTGCAACGATCGCATCCACGACCTGACCGACGTGGGGCCGATGATGATCCCGGCGATGCCCAATCTGGATTGCATGCTCAACGTCGCATTCTGGGTCGAAACCGATATCGACAAACGGGCTTTTCTTTACGTTGACTCCGTCCTTCTTTCAGGAGATTGGTAGAGATGCTGCGCGAGAGTTACACAGCCATTGTAGAGCGTAGTGAGGAGTTGAGGGGCAACTTCGCCACGGAGCCTTACGAATGCGGATGGGCGGGCGAAGCGATCTTCTTTGTGCGGATATTGGAGCGCGCGGGCGACCTCGAAGGCATTACTCTGCAGGTGCAGATTTCGGCGGACGGAATTCGCTGGTGCGATGAGGGGACAAGTGTTACGCTCGGCGAGGAGGAGGTTGTCTATTGCAAGGTGGCGCATTTCGGCAACTGGCTGCGCGTGGCTGGAGCACTGCCCGAAGGAGCCAGCATGAGGGCGATCATCGCTCTCAGCCTTAAGGCGTAATAAATTTACCGTCAAATGTAATCGACTTCAACGAAGGGGGGACATCCAAGAGAATACACAAGTTGCCGGAGCATTCGTTCGCTGTTCCCGTTTCGAATTGAGCGCTCCTAAAGGGGCGCAACGTCAAAACAGCTAAGGAGGACAGACAAAATGAAGGCATTCCGAAAATCCAACATCATGATTGGTCTGTTACTGCTCATGGTCCTGGCGGTGACGGCCGCTTGCGCGCCCGCGGCAGGACCTGCCGCGGCGCCGGCGGCAGGGGCCGAAATGGCGGAAACGACAGCCTATATGCCGTGGTCGCCGGTGTGGCGCGAACGGGCAGCCCTGGCGGCGGACACGCCCAGGGCGGAAGAACAGATCCTGCGTTGGGGCACTTACTTTCAGCAGCGCTATCCCTTTCCCTTCGAGTCTTCAGGCGGATACGCGGTCTCGGGCATGCTGAACATGGCATTTGAGACCCTCTTCTGGATGAACGAAGATGGGACGCTGGAAGGCCGGCTGGCGGAAGGGTTCACAACCAGCGAGGATGAGACAATCTGGACGATCACCGTAAAGGAAGGGATCGTGGCCGCGGATGGTGAACCGTTCACTGCCGAGGACGTGAAGATGTCGATTGAACTTCACGCTTCGCCCAACACCGGCTCGCGCGGCACGACCTATGCCCGCTACATCAAGGGCTACGATGCCTTGCGCGCGGAGGAAAATCCAGCCACCGAGCTGGAGGGCATCACGGTCATTGACGATCTTACAGTGCAGATCGAGTTGACGGTGCCTTTCCGTGACTTTGCCGCGATCCTCTCGCTGCCGCACCGCTTCCTGATGGCGGAGACATCCCACTACAGTCCGCCGGCCGAGGATGAGACGCCCTGGTTCGTTGGCCACGGCGCGACCGGTCCGTTCATGATCGCAACCGAGCCAGAATGGGTCGGGCCTTCTGAGGCGGGATCCTTCGAGCTTGTCCCCAATCCCAACTGGCGCGGCGATACTCCCATCCTGGAGAAGGTCGTGCTCAAGTACTATTCGGACCCGCAGACGGCGCTGATCGCCTATGAGAACGATGAGTACGACGTCTCGGAGAAGTATGGACCGCTGGAAGCCGCCGAGCTTCTGGAGCCGGGCCGCGCCACGAGCGCGGAGATGTTCCCGTTCCAGTACGAGGTTAGCAAAAGCTTCTACATCGCCCGCGATCTTGCGCCGATGGATGATACCAAAGTGCGCCAGGCTCTGGCCCATGCGGTTGACTTCAAGGTGATTGCGGATACGCTGCTACGGGGCATGTGGCAGCCGGCCTGTCAGTTGATTCCGATGGGCTGGCCGGGCTTTGTCGATGGCGAGTGCCATACACCCAGCTATGATCCGGAGCTGGCCCGCCAGCTGATCGCTGAATCCAGCTACGGCTCGGCCGAGAACATGCCGCAGATTCGGATGCACGTGGGCGAGGCCGGCTTTGGCGGCCAGGTCGGCCATCTGACGCGCATCGCGCAGGCGATGCAGCAGTACTGGAAGCAGAACCTGGGGCTGGAAGTCGTGATCGAGCGTTCGAGAGACGTGTTCCAGTCCAATCCGGAGTTGTACCAGATCGTGCGCCGCGGCTATGCGGCCCGCTATCCCGGCCTGTCAGCAGTGTGTGAGAACGCGTCGCCACTCGGGACGTATAACCGCTCGCGCGCCGATTCGTGGGGTCCGCCGGCCGCGGAAGAGTTGTGCATGACCGCCGATTCGACGATGGATCTCGCCGAGGCGATCCCGATGTACCAGGAGGCAGGACGTCAGTTCTTCGAGGACGTGTACAGCATCGGCCACTTCACCGAGCCGGCCTACATGCTGGTCAAGCCATGGGTCAGCGATTGGAACTCCCTGTTCGGCAGCCTGGACCACGGCGTGCGCAACCCGGAGAATCTCTTCATCGCCGCGCGGTAGAGATGCGGGCGGTGGTTTGATTTGAAATTGTAGTAAGAAGAAGTGCAGAGGAGAGAGATTGTTTCTCGCATCTCTCTCCTCGTGCCCTTTTTTCTCGTACTCCGTTCTCATTCTGGCTACCGAAATGTTCTTATACGCGGTTCGCAGAGTCGCGGTGCTGGCGCCAACCGTCATCATTGTGATGCTAATCACCTTCACGCTGGGCTATTTTGGTCCCATCGATCCGGTGCGCGCTGTGCTGGGGGAGGATTGGGAGGACGAAACGCGGTATGCGGAGGTAAAGAAAGCGCTCGGCCTGGACCGGCCATTCATGATCCAGTTTCTTGACTATATGGGGACCATGTTTGGGGGCAATTGGGGGCAATCCTTGTCGGCGTTCGGCGGCGTCGCCAGTGACAGGGCGGTCAGCGAAGGTCGGGGCGCTGGTTTCTCCGGCACGAGTACGAGTGTACGGGAGATGGTCCTCGGCCGTTTAGTGATCAGCGCGCAATTGTCCTTTTGGGCGTTGGTTTTCCTTATCGTTTTCGCCATATTGCTCGGTGTTTTGGCTGCGGTCAAGCAGAATACAACCATCGACTACGCGATCGTCACGAGTTCGATCGTCGCCAGTTCGATCCCGGCCTATGTGATCGGGCCGGTCCTGCTGATCATATTCGTACTCAAGATCCCCGTTTTCAAGACGGTCGGGGGATGGGATGGCATGTTCTCGCGGCAAGCGATCCTGCCGGCCATTGTGCTGGCAACAGGCCCGATGCTGGTGATCGTGCGCCAGACGCGAGCCGGCATCATAGAGGTGCTGGGCAAGGATTTTGTGCGCACGGCCCGTGCCAAGGGGATGCCGGAGCGGCTGGTGGTGGCCCGCCATATGCTGCGAACAGCTATGATACCGGTGCTGACTTCGATGGGGCTTGTTACAAGCGGGCTGCTGACGGGAAGTCTCTTTGTCGAGCAGATTTTCAACATTCCCGGCATAGGCAAACTGGCGATTCAGACGCTTATGTCGGGCGATCATCCTGTATTTATGGGGGTCGTCCTGTTTCAAGCCCTGATCATCGTGACAGTAAACCTGCTGACCGATCTGTTATACGGTGGGCTGGATCCGCGCGTCACCTATGAATGAACACAGCGCCGAATTCAGACTGTCCACCAGGGTAACGTATGAGCCTCTATTCATGGCATCGCCCAGGTCGCGGCAACGCGCGACAGCCTGACTTGCGGAAGTGCCAGATTTCAAACAAACCTTGAGGATATCAGAGTGACCGCAGAAGCCAGCGTGCAGCAAGAGATTTTTGCCATGCCGGAGCAACGCAGCCTGTGGCAGGATGCGCTGGAGCAGCTGATGCGCAACCGCTTGGCCATTTTTGGGCTTTTTGTCGCCCTCCTGCTCCTCTTCGTCTCCATTTTCGGTCCCTGGCTGTCCCCTTATGACTACACCGAACAGAATCTTTACAGGATCAACGAAGGTCCAAGCGCCGATCACTGGCTGGGAACTGACGGCCTGGGTCGCGATATGCTCACCCGCATCCTCCACGGCGCGCGCACGGCCTTTCTTGTGGGCCTGATCGTAACGATAGGCACGACTGTCCTGGGCGTTGTGCTGGGCGCGGCCGGCGCATTTCTGGGCGGTTGGGTCGACGCCATCGTCATGCGCCTGGCCGATATCACGATGGCTTTCCCCGACATTCTGCTGGCCGCCTTCATCAGCGTCGTCTTTCGCGAAAAAGTGCTTGAATTGCAACTCCAATTGCAGCAGCAGTACGGGTGGACAATATCCGAGGGCAACCGCGTCTATCTGGACTACCTGGTGATCTTCGGCTCCCTGACGCTGGTGCAATGGTATGGCAAGGCGCGGCTGGTGCGGGGGCAGATCCTCTCTCTGCGCGAAAAGGAGTTTATCGAGGCCGAACGGGCGCTGGGCGCGTCGAACTGGACCATTATCCTCAGCCACCTGGTCCCCAACAGCCTGGGGCCGCTTATCGTCTCGATCACGGTCGGCTTTGGCGGCGCAATGCTGTCGGAGGCGTCGCTCAGCTTCCTGGGTGTCGGCATCCAGCCGCCGGGGGCAAGCTGGGGAGAGATGATCAGTGACAATCTGGGCCAGTGGCGCTTCAACCCCCACCTGGTAGTGATGCCGGGGGTTGTACTCGCGCTCGTGGTGCTCGGTTTTAACTTCCTCGGTGATGGACTAAACGATGCACTCAACCCGGAGCAAAGGCGGCGTTGAAGCGATGGGTACGGACGGTAGTTCCCAGTCAGAGATCCCGCTGACAAACGGCGTCGAACCGGATCAGATGCCCCTGCTCCAGATCCAGGAGCTGCACACGCAGTTTGAGACAAAACAGGGGACGGTCAGGGCTGTCGACGGCCTCTCGTTGGACCTCTACGAAGGCGAGGTTTTGGGCCTGGTCGGCGAAAGCGGCTGCGGCAAGACGATGACAGCGCTGTCGATTATGCGCCTGCTGCCGGGAAATGGCAGCGCGGTTGCCGGGGAGATCAATTTCGAGGGGAAGGACCTGCTGCAATGCAGTTCCGAGGAAATGAAGCAGATCCGGGGCCGCAAAATTGCGATGATTTTCCAGGAGCCGATGACCGCCCTGACGCCGACGATGACGATTGGCCGCCAGATCAGCGAGGCGATGGAGATTCACCTCGCCCTGAGCCGGCAGGAGGCGCGGGAGCGCGCCTTGGAACTGCTCGAACACGTCGGCATCCCCTCGCCGCGGGCCCGCTTTGATAATTACATCCATCAGTTCAGCGGCGGCATGCGGCAGCGGGTGATGATCGCGATCGCGTTTTCGTGCCAGCCCCGTCTGTTGCTGGCCGATGAACCGACCACCGCGCTGGACGTGACGGTGCAGGCGCAGATCCTGGACCTGATCAAAGAGTTGGCGCAAGAGGCCGGCATGACGGCTCTCTTTATCACGCACGACATGGGGATTGTCGCAGGCAGTTGCGACCGCGTTGCCGTGATGTACGCCGGCCGCATGGTCGAGTTCGGGCCTGTCGATGAAGTGCTCCTGAATCCCCGCCATCCCTATACCCAAGGGCTGCTCGGTTCGGTCCCCTCATTGGACAGTGAACCCGGGGAACGCCTGTACTCGATCAGCGGGTTGCCGCCCGACCTGGCCAGCCTGCCCACCGGGTGCAAGTTCTGGCCCCGTTGCCCGCTGGCCGACGAGCGCTGCCGGGAGGAGGAGCCGGTTTTGGAGCAGTATGGTGAGTCGCAGGCGGCGTGCTGGAAGGTGATGCCGCTGCGTTCGCCGTAATGGGTATTGCGAACTGCGAATCGTGTTCAGGCCTCTGTTTCAACGGCTAGAAGCTCGCCACAACGAAATGAATCGGTGAGAGAGCACAGGATGGATGAACAACCCCTGTTGAGCGTGCAGGACCTGGTAAAGCATTTTCGTATGCCGCGGCGGAACCTGCTGCGCCCGCCTGACGTCGTACGCGCGGTTGACGGAGTGAGCTTCGACATCTGGCGCGGGAAGACGCTGGGCCTGGTCGGCGAGAGCGGCTGCGGCAAGACGACGACTGGGCGCACTATTCTGCAACTGATGCGCGCCACATCGGGCTCCGTTCAGTTCGGGGGCACCGATCTCTGCCAGTTGAGCGACAAGGAACTTCGCAGTTTCAGAAAAGGCATGCAGATAATCTTCCAGGACCCCTACGCCTCACTAGACCCGCGCATGACGATCGGCAAAGCCATCGCCGAGCCGCTGATGATCCACGAACTCTGCCAGACGCGCGATGAGGCCAGAGAACGGGTCCAGGAATTAATGGAGCGCGTCGGGCTGAATCCCTATTTCATCAATCGCTATCCGCACGAATTCAGCGGCGGCCAGCGCCAGCGCATTGGCATCGCCCGCGCCCTCGCCGTTGACCCCGATTTCGTTGTCCTCGATGAGCCTGTCTCCTCGCTCGATGTTTCGATTCAGGCGCAGATCCTCAACCTGCTGCAAGACCTGCAGGACGAGATGGAGTTGACCTATCTGTTCATCGCCCATGACCTGCGGGTGGTGCGTCATATCAGCGATCGCATCGCGGTGATGTATCTGGGACTGATCGTGGAACTGGCCCCGGGTTTGGAAATCTACGATGAGCCGCTTCATCCGTATACACAGGCGCTGCTCAGCGCGGTGCCGTGGACGGACCCGAGGCTGGCGCGCAAACACCAGCGCATCATTCTGGAAGGCGAGGTCTCGAGCGCTGTCAACCCGCCCTCCGGCTGCCGCTTTCATCCCCGCTGCCCCATCGCCGAAGAGCGCTGCCAACACGAATCGCCGGAACTGCGCGAGGTCCAGCCGGGGCACTGGGTGGCCTGTCACCTGGCATGATGCCGGGGACCGCGGCCAGCCAATCAACCATTGACAGAACCAAATCTGCGGCGGAGAGACAAGCATTGTGCAGACAAAGGCAGATGCGCGATTAATTGGTTCAGAGCCTCAACTTTTCATTGATGACGAGATAATCAGCAGCAAGCAGGGCGTCGTGCGCACGCTGCACCCGGCGCGCAAGTTGGAGCAGCCTGTCCTGCGGCCGGACCGCCCGTGGGAGGGGCGCCGCGTCTACATCTACGGAAGTGTCCACCACGACGTTGAAGCCAAGCTCTTTCGCATGTGGTATATCACGCGTCTGGGGCAGGGGCAGCAGCCGCGCGCGCCTGGCCTGCGCGGACGCACGGGAGACATCGTCCTCTATGCCGAGTCTACGGACGGCGTCCACTGGGAGAAGCCCAGCCTGGGCCGGCACGAATTCGACGGCTCGCGCGATAACAATATCCTCTTTTTCGACAAACACAGTCCCACCGTCCTTGTCGACACTGACGCCCCGCCTGAATATCGTTTCAAAATGGCCGCCTGGAATTGGGACCAAGAGGCCTCTGGCTACTGGATTGCTCATTCGGCTGAAGGGCTGAACTGGCGCGAGTACGATGAAAACCCGATTCTTATGCGCGACGAAATCTTAGAGTCGGTCACCGTCACCCGCCACCCCCGCAGCGGAGACTACTTCGCCTTCCACCGTCTGTGGGGAGAGGTGCGCGGGCACGTGCGACGCCTGGTCGCCGTGGCAACGAGTCGAGACTTTAAGACATGGACCAGCCATAATGTGTGTCTGGTCCCCGACGAGCAGGATGACGCTTGGTGTCAGGATGCCGGACAACGCACCGAGTTCTACGGCATGTCGGGCTTTGTCTATGGGGGCCAGTTTCTCGGGTTTCTGCCTGTGTTTGACGTGATCAAAGACGCCCGCGGCGAGTCCGGGATGCCAGCATCGGTTGCTGCCGATGGTAGCAAAGGTTTGCACGCGCCTGCAGTGATATCCGAGTCCGGGACCGAGATCGACCAGGCCCCGTGGGACGGCCCGATTGCGGCCCAACTCGCCCATAGCCAAGATGGATACAATTGGCAGCGCTTCGAAGACCGCACGCCCATCATCCCGCGCGGCGAGCCAGGCAGCTTTGACGCCGGCTGTATTTTGTGCTCGGCCGACCGCCCGCTGATCCGCGGGGACGAGGTCTGGCATTACTATACGGCGGTCAGTACGATGCACGGTGGTCCGATGCCGCCCAAGACGATCTCCATCGGGCTTGCGAAATGGCGGCTGGACGGCTTTGTCTCACTGGACGCAGGGCATTTCGGCGGTGTGGTGGAAACGGTCCCACTGCAGCTTTCGGGCGAGGGATTGGAGGTCAATGTGGACGCAGGAGCCGGCAGCCTGGCGGTTGAGGCGCTGACGGCTGCGGGCGAACCGCTGACCGGTTTCACTCGCGAGGACTGCCAGACGGTCCACACCGACAGCGTGCGCCAGACCGTGCGCTGGAACGGGGATGCGCGCCTGCCGGTCGGCCAGCCCCTGCGCCTGCGTTTCCACCTGCAGGATGCCAAGCTATACAGCTTTCGCAGCGAGGATGCGGGCGCCAAATGAGAGGCATCTGGTTCTTCGACGACTGGATGCTCGAACGCCGTGACTGCCTGGAACGCGTCTGGGGCAAGCCGACCTTCGTCAAGGAGATTTTTGCCGAGTTCTACCCGCCCGGTTGGGACGGCTACGGCGGCTACCCCACCGCCTTCTACGACGAGAGGTTGGGGAAATACGCCCTCTACTTGATCGCATTTCCGGGCCGCGAAAGCCGCGACCGCACGCCGGGAATAAGCGCGGGCGAGTTTCAGTTCCGCCTGCTCTCTGACGACCCCTTCAACTGGCCCAACCCGGTCTACAATCCAACGCCCGGCCCTGCCTGGCGGAGCTTCGCCGACGTCGTCGTCGACCAGGACGGCGCGCCGATCTGGGCGCATGCGGTGCATTCGCTGGCAGGCACGCCCCTGGCCGAGCGAGGGTACGCATCGGCGGTACTCGACGTGCCGCGACATCTCACCTGGGGCGGCTTCTCGGATGACGGCGTGCAGTTTACCGTCGACCGCTCAGGTCCGTGGCTGGATCCAGGTTCAGACATTGCCGGCGATATTTTGTGGAACCGGGAGGCCGAGCTCTACCAGCTCTTTGTGCGCCCGGTCTACGGTGACCGCCGCGTTGCGATGTCGACGACAACCGATTTCACGCAGTTTACGCGCCCGGTCACGATCATGCAGCCCGATTCCCAGGACCGCGTCGGCACCGAACTCTACGACATGCCGCCGCGATCGTATGAGGATTTCTACATCGGACTCCTCAACATCATGACAAGTGACCGCTTCGAAGAAGTGAGCCTCAGCAGTGACTGGCCGCAGATCAAATATTTCGGGCGCATGGATACGCAGTTGGCTTACAGCTACAACGGCCTGTACTGGTACCGAACCGAGCGCGAGCCGTTCATCGGCCTCCGCGACTACGGCCTGCCGGGGGGCGGGTCGGCTTACGGCAAGGAGATGCTGCGCACACACGACGACAGATTGCTCTTTTTCGTCGTCGGCGACTATGGCGGCCATGCCGCCCGCGTCGACAAGGAGATAGACTGGCCGTATGGCAGCGGCTACCGCAGCCCGATGATATACGAGATGCGGCTGGACGGCTTCTGTTCGCTCAAGACGTGGGGCCGTGAGGGGGTGCTGCGGACTAAGGTGGTCATCCCCCGCGACGGTGAGATTCGCCTGAACGTGCGCACGATGGCGCACACTGGGGTCCGCGTGCAGATGCTGGACGGGGTGACGGCGCAGCCGATCCCCGGCTATACGTGGGAGGAGGCGCTGCCGATTAGTGGGGACCATCTTTACGCGCGTCCGCGGTGGCGGGAGCGGGACGATATAGGGGAGCTGGTGGACCGGCCGGTGCGCGTGGAGATCGCGATGCGCGAGGCGGAGTTGTTTGCGATTCGGTTGGAGTGCGATGTGTATAATGCGTGTGAGCCGTTGGGGTCGTTGTGGTGAGGGGTGGTCTGGACTGTGATTTGTGGGATTTGTGGGGATGGGCAGGATTGTGTGACGCCGCGGAGCGAAGAGTCTTAATTTCAGAAGGAATTCAGATTGGTTCGGTGTCGGAGGAAGGAGAACGATGGGTAGCGAAGAGAAGTGGGACGCATATGTCAGACTTGCTCAGGATTATGTCAGGACGGGAAACCTGGCTGAGGATGAAATAAACTACAAGCTGGACATAGGTAGTAATACCGCAGCAGCGCGCAAAGCGGTGCTAAACGGTGATGACGGCTGGGCCGCATTGCTAAGGAGTGCTCTAATCTCTGAGCACCCTATCCCTTGGCGTGGATATGTACTCCCAAACTTCAATCAGTGGTGTATTGACCACCCGGCGGAAGCACAAAGGGCGTTACAGGAGATTTGGACAGAAGACGAATTGTCAACAGATCAACGGATCCGTGCTTTCAGCAGCCGGTTCCCTCCAGAGGTTGTAAGTGGCGCAGGAACTCGAGTAACCGTTGCATCTGCTCTGTTGATGGGACTGAATGTGGAGCGATATCCACCGTTCAGGACCAGGAAGTTCGAGGACGCATACAGGTTCATCGGGTACAGGCAGCCTCAGAACAAGACTGATGAGTCCGCATTGTATAGGCACGCCCTAGATTTCCTTGACCGCCTTATACAAGAAGCGGAGGCGCGCGGGTTGGACTGGCCATATCGCCACCGTCTGGCCGCGCAGTCTGTAGTTTGGCAGATCAGTAGACGGGTAGAAAAGCTGCTAGAATCCCAGAAGAGCAAGAGACTTGAAGAGCCCCCAATTATTGAACAAAAAACCATTGCCGGACAACAACCGTCACTGCCGACGCTAGCCCATACACTCCTGTTCCCTCAACCTTTCCTTGAAGAGATCGACACGCTACTCAAAGACAAACGCCAAGTCATCTTCCAAGGGCCGCCGGGCACGGGCAAGACTTTCGTCGCGCAGAAACTTGCGATTTGCCTCGCGGGGTCGAAGGATCGGGTTACGCTGGTGCAGTTCCATCCCTCCTACGCTTACGAGGATTTCGTGCGCGGGTTCCGTCCCACACTTAAGGATGGCAAGGCCGGGTATGAATTGCAAGATGGGCCACTTCTGCGGGCAGCGGAAAAGGCACGGAACGACGAAGACCATAAGCACTTCCTCATCATCGACGAAATAAACCGCGGCAACTTGGCAAAGGTGTTCGGGGAGTTGTACTTTCTGTTGGAATATCGCGACGAGAAAATAAGCTTGCAGTACCAGAGAAAGAAAGGGGAGACATTCTCGCTTCCTGACAATCTGTACATCATCGGCACTATGAACACAGCCGACCGCTCGATTGCATTGGTTGACCTGGCACTGCGCCGCCGCTTCTACTTCATAGAATTTCATCCAGACGAGGAGCCGGTGAAGGATGTACTACGGAAATGGCTGGAAAGACAGATGAAGGAAGGAAAGGCGTCTGAAGACATTGACTGGGTGGCCGATGTCGTTGAAGAGGCGAACAAGCTGTTGGAGAAAGACAAGCACGCCGCCATCGGACCCAGTTACTTTATGAAGGAAAACCTCAATGAAGAATTCGTCCGCAGAATCTGGAAGCACAGCGTCCTGCCGTATATCGAGGAGCGCCTCATTGGGGATGACGACAGACTCAGCGAATTTGACCTGGACAAGCTGATCAAAAAGGCCGATCATACCCGCGAACAGAAGCAGGACGCAGAGCAGACTGAAAATAGTGCAGAGGGCGAAGGCACCACGGAAAAGTGATGTTTGAGATCGACCTGCAGGAGTACGTTGCCAGCGAGCATAAACTCACAGCCGACCAACTCGACGCGCTATTGCAAGAGTCGAAATCCCTTGACCTCACCATAGAACCGGTCAAAGGCACGAAGGGCAGATATCGTCTCAGACCCGGCTCTACCGTCGGGGCGCTCGAAATTGGCGACATGTCGGTGCGCATCGAACCCAAAATCGGCATTCCCCAGCTACTCTCGCTGGCCTGTTATGCCATCGGCGTGTACAAACCTAAGGATACATTGTTCGACTTCCAGAAAGCTGACACTTTGCCCGATGTCCTGGCGTTGGCGTTGACAAACGCAGCCCGCAGAGCGTTCTCGCGGGGACTTCTGCGGGGATATCTGACGGAAGAAGAGGCGCTGCACACTGTGCGCGGGCGCATCCGCTTCGACGAGCAGATACGACGCCGTTACGGCATCCCTTTGCCGGTCGAACTGCGCTTCGACGAGTTCACCGAGGACATCCTGGCCAACCGGCTGATAAAGGCAGCCGCGGCCCGGCTCCGTCACATGACCTTGCACTCGTCGGAGGCTCGCCGGGGGCTAGGGTGGATCACCGCGATTCTCGAAAACGTTTCTCTGCTCGAATTCCGGAGGCGAAACGTGCCGGAGGTCCCCTTCGACCGGCTCAATGAGCACTACCGCCACGTCGTCGGGCTGGCGCGTTTGATTCTGCTGCACAGCGAGTTTGAGTCCTTCCGGGGAGATGTGCGCGCATCCGGCTTCCTAATCAACATGAACGACCTGTTTCAAGAATTCGTCACACAAGCTTTGCGTGAGGCACTCAACGTTTCTGACAAAACACTCCGCGATGATAAAGGTATACGCAGGTTGACGCTCGCCGAGAAAAACAAGGTGCAACTCAAGCCTGATCTCTCGTGGTGGGATGGCGAAACCTGTATGTTTGTGGGCGATGCCAAGTACAAGAAGATAGTCCACAGTGCTGTGCCTAATGCCGATCTGTACCAGTTGCTGGCCTACGCTACTGCGCTCGATCTACCGGGAGGATTGCTCATTTACGCGCAAGGAGAGGCCGAGGGCGCGACGTACGATATTCGGCACACTTGCAAGCAACTAGAGGTCGTCGCCCTTGACTTGTCCGGCTCGCTCGAAGAAATACTTGAACGCGTCAAGGCGATTGCCCACAGAATTGAATTCTTGCGAGACAGAGCCCGTCACCTGCACCTAGAGAAGACTGCCTGAACGTATCTTTTGGTTGTCAATATTCACGCCAATTGGGGGCGCACAACTTAACTAATGTAGATCCCATTTGAGATCAAGAGTATTGGTCAAGGGTTGTTGAGTTGTGGTAGAACCATCTGACAGACTCGCTTTTTGTAAGGAAAGGAAGCTAAGATGGTTCGACCGGATATGGAAAAATGGGGCCAGACGCTGGCCGATCTGCGGGTGTTGTCGGTGGAAGCCAAAGATGCACGCAGCCGTGAACGTTTTCTGGCTCTGTATATGATCGCAGATAAGCAAACGAGTGCCTGTGCCTGGGCGCGCACAATCGGACGCACCAAGGAGACAGTTCTCAAATGGGTACATGCCTACAATCGGTTGGGGCCGGAGGCCGTGTTCTATCGTCATACGGGTGGACGTCGCCCTTTTTTAGCCCGGAGCAGGTCAAGCAACTCGTGAACGTTATCTGCGAGACAGAACCTGTAGAGCATGGACTGCCCGGTCATGGTTGGACGTTGAAAAAGCTGCGGCGCTGGCTCAAGCAGGTCATGGACTGCGATCTCTCCCGCAGCACGCTGCACCGGATTCTGCAAGCAGCGCGGTTGCGCTGGAAAAAGTGCCAGAAGGTGCTCAAGAAAGCCGACCCACAGAAACGTGCCGCCTTTATGGAACGCTTCCAAGAACTGTATGAACAACTCTGTCGCCAGGAGATCCGTTTGGTCTATATTGATGAAGCCCACATCCACCGCGATATGGACTTGGGCTACACCTGGACCGAAAAGAACAAGATTGCCTGGCGTATGAGTGGCTGTGCTCCGCTTTCAGATCGCATTAACTGGTATGGCGCCTACGATTTCGGCGCCGGACAGTGTTTCATCTGGAACGAAGGTAACTGCAACAAAGAACATACGATTCAGTTCTTGCAGCGCATGGCTGAATGGCTGGATGATGCGCCGGGCGCAGTCGTCATCATTTGGGACGGCGCCACCTGGCATCGGGCCAAGTCCGTTCAGGCTGCCGCCGCCAAACTTGGTCTCACTCTCATCCCTCTGCCTGCCTATAGTCCCGACCTCAATCCGATTGAGAATCTCTGGCGCTGGATGCGAGAAGAGGTCACTCGCAACCACTGCCATCAATCCATGCGTCACCTCTTCGATGCTTGCAAAACTTTCATCGACCGTATCAATGCCCATCCCTACCAGGTCGTAACACGTCTATGGCCTAAATTTGAACTCGACCCAGAGTACGAAAAACTCTTGGTATCAAATTGAACTTACATTAGCAGTTGCATAAGGAGATGGCATGAGCCAAACAGAGGAAGTACGCGACATCGGTAGTCACAAAGAGCTATTCATCGACGAAGCGCCGATCTCGTCGATGAAGAACGTGCGCCTGAACATGAACTCCCCTTACCAGGACCACGAACCGGTCTTCCTACCCGAAGCGCCGTGGGAGTACCGCATTCATCCGTATGCGACCGTGATGCGGGAGGGCGATATCTTTCGCCTATGGTATCTGGCCTATGAATGGGACCCGCCCGCGGGGGTGGAATTGCCGGTAACGGGAACTGCGGAGGATGGGGCGCGCTTTTGGGAGCATACGCGGGGACGGCTTTGCTACGCGGAGTCGACCGACGGCGTCCACTGGGAGCGACCGGACCTTGGCCTGGTACCCTATCGCGGCAGCGGCGACAACAACATCCTGGGGCCGGCCACGCATGACCCCGTGCGCCAGGCCGGCTGGAACGCCGGCACAGTCTTCAAGGACCCGACCGGGCCCCCGCAGAGCCGGTACAAACTCTGGAGCGAGATCAAGGTCGGTGAGGAGGGCAAGTCCGGCTTGACCGGTTTCTGTTCTCCTGACGGTCTGCGGTGGACACCGTGCGGGAACAACCCGTTACCGGGCCACTGCGACTGTCTGAACGTGGTCTTCTGGGATGAACGAATCCAACAATATGTCGGCTACTCCCGCCTGGGGATCGCGGACAGCCGCGGGGACCGATTCCGGGCGGTGCGGCGGCTAGTGTCGCCGGACTTTGAAGAGTGGGAGGATTTAGGACTGGTACTGGCCGCGGACGAGGTCGATCTTGCGCTGCCGGTGAAGCGTAATCGACAGAGTCGACAGATCATGGACTTTCACGGGAATTGTGTCTTCAAGTATCCCGGAACATCGGACGCTTACCTCGCGCTGCCTGAGGTCTGGTGGCACTGGTCTGCGAATCCGTTTCCGGCTGAAGGGAGAGATCAGGAGAAGATGGGCGGCTTCCCGGACACGGTCGACGTGCAGCTCGCCACCAGCCGCGACGGGATCAAGTGGCAGCGGGCCGGGGGACGCAACCCGTTCCTGCGGCTGGGGCCACCGGATGCCGGTGATTCCAAAATGATTTACGCCTTCACCCAGCCGCTGCAGGTCGGCGATGAGTTGTGGATCTACTACGGCGGCTTTCGCTATGGAATCAGCGAGGGAGTCGCGCTCAAGCGGGGGGCTTACTTCCGCGCGCGGCTGCGATTGGACGGCTTCATTTCGGCCGATGCTCCTTATGAGGGCGGCGAGTTGGTCACCGTGCCGCTGCGCTTTCGCGGCGAACGGCTAGCTCTCAACGCCGACACGAGCGCCGGCGGCGCAGTCCGGGTTCAGATCGAAGACGAAGGCGGCAACCCGATTGAAGGATATAGCATGGGCCAGGCCGACGAACTGAACGGCAACTCGGTGCGCCATTTCGTTACCTGGGAACACAGCCCAAATGTCGGCGAATTGGCAGGGCGCGTTGTACGCTTGCGCTTCATGATGAACGGTTGTAAGCTCTACTCCTTTCAATTTGTTGAAGACAACTAAAGCGGCGCGTTCGCCTGCCAGGAGGCAATTGCATGGGGAATCAAAACTCGGGAACTGACAAGGCGCACTCCATCGGCTCGGAGACTCAACTCTTCGTCGATGATGCCCTCGTCAGCGCCAAACGCGGCGTCGTGCGCACGCTCCATCCGGGGAAAAAGCTGGAGCAGCCGGTGGTCGTGCCGGATCAACCGTGGGAGGGGAACCGGATCTACATCTACGGCACGGTCCATTACGATGCCGACGCGCAGCAGTTTCGCATGTGGTATCTGACGCGTGTTGGCCGCGGGCACCAGCACCGCGCGCCCGGACTGCGCGAACGACAGGGGGACATGATCCTCTACGCCACCTCCGCTGACGGCATCCACTGGGAGAAGCCGGAGCTGGGCCTGCATGAGTTCGACGGCTCGCGTGCAAACAATATCCTTATCTTCGATAAACACAGCCCCACCGTCATCGTTGACGAAGCAGCCGACCCATCGGAACGTTACAAGATGGCAGCCTGGGACTGGAGCCGCGATCAGTTTGGCTACTGGGTTGCCCACTCTGCCGACGGCCTGGTCTGGAACGAGTATGACGTCAATCCGATTCTGATGAACTCAACCGAGACGCTGGAGGCGATTACGGTGGCGCACGACCGCCATACGGGCGAGTACTTCGCCTTCCACCGGCGCTGGGGGGAGATAGGCGGTTTCGACCGCCGCCTGATCGCAGTATGCACCAGCCGGAACTTCACGGACTGGTCCGAGCCAGAAGTGATCATCATCACCGATGAACAGGACGATGCCTGGATCCAGGATCCTGAACAGCGGGGCGAATTCTACGGCATGTCGGGCTTCGTCTATGGCCGACAGTTTCTCGGCTTTCTGCCCGTGTTTAACGTTGTCCGCGACATGAGAGGTCAGGAGGTAGGTGTAGAGCAGAGCCCCTGGGACGGGCCGATCGAGGCGCAATTGACGCATAGCCGCGACGGGCGCATGTGGGAACGTTTCGCAGATCGCTCGCCCATCATTCCCCGCGGCGGGCCAGGTAGCTTCGACGCCGGCTGCATTCTCTGTTCAGCCGACCGGCCGATCGTCCATGGCGACGAGGTCTGGCACTACTACACCGCCATCAACACCTTGCACGGCGGCCCGATGCCGCCGAAGACTGCTACGATCGCCCGCGCCGCGTGGCGGCTGGACGGCTTTGTCTCGATTGACGCCGGGCATTTCGGCGGGATCGTCGAGACGGTTCCGCTCAACCTGCCGTCCGGCCAACTCGTGGTCAATGCGGATGCCTCGCAAGGCAGCCTGGCGGTCGAACTCCTCTCGCCGACCGGCGAGACCCTGCCCGGCTTCTCTAGCGAGGACTGTGCGGCGATCCGCTCGGACAGTGTGCGCCATGTCGTACGCTGGCAGGATCGCGACCAACTGCCAGCGGGCCAGCCTTTACGTCTGCGATTCCATCTGGACACTGCCCAACTGTACAGTTTCCGCATCGGGAAGGCAGAAGTCGAGTAGAGAGTCGCGCGAAACCCACCAGCCAAGCGAAAGGAAGTGCGGATAATGACGACCAACGGACAGCCGATCAAATCGGGTATTTTCATCATGCCGTTCCATCCGCCGGAGAAGCCGCTGGCGCAGGGCTATGACGAGGATGTCGAGCTGGCGGTGCTTGCCGACGAGCTCGGCTTCGACGAATTCTGGATTGGCGAGCACCACACGATGAGGTACGAGACCATTGTCGTGCCGGAGGTCTTTATCGGACGCGCGCTGGGGGTGACCAAGCGTATTCGCTTCGGACCAGCTCCGATCTGCGTCAATCTGCATCATCCGGCCTATCTGGCCACGCGGCTTGCTTTTCTCGATCACTTGGCCCATGGGCGGCTTAATCTTTGCTTAGGGCCCAGCGGGGTGAGCACGGATTATGAACTCTACGGCCAGCATCCGAAAGACGGCGGCAGGATGACGGTGGAGGCCATTGACGTCATATTGAAGCTATGGGCTTCGGATCCGCCTTACGAGCACGAAGGCCAGTTCTGGCAGTTCTCGCTCAAGGATAACGTCGATGAAGTAGGCCAGATCGGGTTTATCCACAAGCCTTTGCAGCAGCCCCATCCCCCCATTCTCATGCCGGGCATTACCCGCGATTCCTACAGCTTGAAACTGGCGGGACAGTACGGATTCGCGCCGTTTTCGGCTGCACTGGCGGCCGGAAACGTTTTGGCGAACAACTGGGCAACCTATGAGAACAGCGCGGTGGAGGCGGGACGACAGCCGGACAGAGCTGATTGGAGAGTGGCGCGCGCCATATTCCTGGCCGATACGACAGAAGAAGCGGTCGCGCGTGCCAGGACGAACTCGGTAGGGCAGAACTTCGAATACCTCGCCAAACTCATGGATATCAGCCGGGGCCGGGACGTTCTCAAGCGGGACCTTGAGATGTCGAACGCAGACTGCGACATGGATTACTGGATGTCCGAACAGATCCTCGCCGGCGACGTTGATCATGTGCTTGAGCGGTTGCTGGCTCTGATAGAGGAAAGCGGCCCGTTCGGTACTTTGGTTCTGATGGGCTTCGACTGGGACGACAAGGCGAGTTGGCTGCGCAATATTGAACTGTTCGCGACCGAGCTTATGCCGGCATTGAACAAAGCTGTTGCTTAAGGCGCAAACGCTCTAGCCCCGGCGACGCCGGGTCAGTACACCCATTGCGCGGCGCCCGAACAGGGCTAACTGATGAACAGGGAAGTCAGACACGCCCCGGCAGTTCTGATTGAAAATAAGGATGTTCGCCAACTCGGACAAATGGAGTATGATTCATGCAATTGGCGGCATCCCATAAGATAGAGTCACGCTTCTCAGGAGACGAACTGATGAAACTCAGCAAACAGCAGCTCCAGTTCTTTGAAACCTTCGGCTATCTCCATTTCCCCGGTCTGATGAAGGAGGAGGTCGGCTGGATAATCGAGGATTTTGAAGCCATCTTCGAGGCCAGCGAACAGGTGCATGATGGCACGCAGCGGTCCTGCATCGTGCCCTTCATCGATCAGAGAGAGCGCCTCTGCACGCTGCTGGATCACCCCAGCATCGACGGACTGATAAGCAGCATCCTGGGCGCAGATTTCAACTACCTCGGTGGTGACGGCAACTTCTATACCGGCGATACCCGCTGGCACAGTGACGGCTTTCACACGATCGGAAAATACCTGAAGGTGGCCTTCTATCTCGATCGACTGACGGCTGATTCAGGCAGCCTGCGCGTTATTCCCGGCTCGCATCGGGTGGACGTAGAAGAATGGTCGGCCCGGCAGGCCCGCGAGGCCGCCGACTTGTGGGGGATTGAGCAACAGGAGGTGCCGCACGCGGCCCTGGAGACGCAACCGGGAGACGTTGTGGCCTTCAACCACAATCTGATGCACTCTTCGTTTGGGGGCGACACGGCCCGGCGCATGTTCACGATCAATTGCTGCTCCTACTGTGAAACGCCCACAGAGATTGAGGAAATGGAGAAGTTCGTTGCCGGCGGCGCCCGCTTCTGGAAGGATCAGATGCACTCCGAGATAATGCGCAGTACCGCCTCTCCTTCACGGATGCGCCATTTACAGCAGGTGATGGAACACGAAGGCCACCTGCCGGCGCTGTCTGCCAAGGCGCGCACGGAGATGGCTGAACCGGCCCGTGGGTAGCGCTATGCCAGACAGAATCAGGATCGGAGTGGTCGGTTGCCGGGTCGGTCGGGCTTGGGTTGCGGGCGCGCACGCGGGTGATGATACGGTTGCGTGGGCGGTCGCCGATCTGAATCAGGATTTGGCGCGGCGTGTAGCGCACGAGAACGATGTCGCCAAGGTCTACGGAGACTATCGTGAGCTACTGGCCGATGCCGAGGTTGACGCGGTGGGCGTCGCCACCTCGCCCGATGTGCGCAAACCGATGGTGATTGACGCGCTGAGGGCTGGCAAGCATGTGCTGGTGCAGAAGCCGCACGGGCTCAACGCCGCAGATGTCGAGGAGATCAATGCGGTTGCTGCGAGCACTGGAAAGACGCTCGTCTATTCATATTTCATGCGCCACGAGGCAGAAAACAAGAAGAGCCGCCAACTGATTGCTGACGGCGAGATCGGGCGCGTGTACCATGCACGCGTCCAATATCATTACCGTGAGCGGGGCGTCGACTATGAACCGCCGCCCGGCCGGGAATGGTTGTACCGCTGGGGCCTGAAGGGCGGCGCATTGGGGCAACACGGCTCCCATTACCTCGACCAGGCTTGGTTTCTGATGGGATGCCCGAAACCTGAATGGGCGTTCGCCGTCAGCCACAGCGCGTTTCCGACGCGGCTCAAAGTAGAACGCCACTCCGAAGACTACATGAGTCTTCTGGTGGGCTGCGCCGGCGGCACCACCATTCAGATGGACACTTCGGCGGTCATTGCCACTTGGGCGGACCGGGCGTGGGACCTGCGTCTACGCGTCCTGGGCACCGCTGGGACAATCGAAGTCGAGTCAACCCGGCTGCCGACAGGGCAGACACGTTCCGGCACGCGACGCCTGTTGGGCTCAATCTATACTGAAGGCGACACCTTTGTAGATGAGCACGCGGAGCACGGCAGCGGGGACTTTGACGGGGAGATCCGCGACTTTGCCGCAGCTATCCGCGGCGCGCAGCCGCCCGATGTATCGCCGGAGGACGCGCTGACCTTTATGAAGCTGCTAGATGCGATCTACCTGAGCGCGCAGACGGGGGAAAAGGTGCAGGTTGCCGCGTAGACGATGCGGTTGGTCGCCGCTGACCGCCGACCTTTGGCCAACGGGTGGCAGCGACCGGGAAGCAGGCCCGCCTTCAGCCGCGGGCCGGCTCTTTCATCGTCTTCTTCAGTTGACGTGTCAGCTCTGCCAGGTGGGTATCGTTGGCCCTGACCTGCTCGAGATGCACCATACGCTCCGGTCCGGCCGTCGCGATCATGGCCTCGCCGTGAATGTGGTCGATCCAGAAGCGGGCCTCGTTGCCAAGAACAGTGCGCAACTCTTCGAGCCGGTGCTCAGGATAGCGGCGTGAGAAATTCATCGTGTACATGCGCCGGCGCTCTGGGCCACCGAACGCGGCGTGCTTGAGATTGTGGTTGAACACGACGATATCGCCGGGCGTGGTCTGCAGAATCAGAGCCGGTAATTCACGTCCCTCCAGCCCCCAAATCTTACCGCTCTCCCGGATTTCCTTCTCAAGAGCATCGGCGTAGGCGTCACCGGCGCGGTGGCTGCCCGGAATGACGCGCAGCGCGCCGCTGTCACGCGTGAGCGGGTCGAGATAGAAGGCGATCTTGATGCTGAGAATACGATCGGCACTGAAGCCGTCTGAATGCCAGCGAGTGTCGCCGGCGTAGAAGTTGCCGTCGCCGCTGGTGTAGTTGAAGTCGTCGCCACAGATGCCGGCAGCGATGTCGTGGATGCGCGGGTCGTCCAGCAGCGAACTGAGAAACACGCTCTGGTCGGGGAAAGGAAGGATGCAGGACCGCTGCTCGCCATCGTGTTCCTGCCCGTAGTGGCCGCCGCCGTGCGCGGCCCAAATCTTTTCGAACTCGTCTATGATCTTGTCAGCGCAGTCCGCCAGGAGCCCTGGAAAGTAGAGAAAGCCGAACGTATCGAAGAATGCCAACTGCTGCTGCGTAAGTCGCGTCGTTCCCATAGTGATCTCTCCTCTGAAGAACCAGTAACTTCATCGATTTTCAAACGGTATCGCCAAGATAAGGGGTCATTCGCTTTTGCTATCTGGCACTCCCAAGAGTGCCAGGGCCGCGAAATTCCAGGCAGCCAGTTCCGGCAGCGCCGCGAACGCGTCTACTTGCGCGTGCGCCAAGCCTGCGGCAAGCGCCGCCAGCAGGCCGATCCGATGCCATGCGCGCGGCCCGCGCGACGAGCGTCTCAAGACAGAAACGATCCAGCCAAGCAGCGCGGCCAGCCACACAAGTCCGGCTACGCCCCAGCCGGTTGCGTACTCCAGCCAGACAGAGTGGGCGTGTAGCAGATTGGGATCAGCGGTTGGCGAAGACTGCTGGAAGGCCGGATAGTTCCAGTAAAATCCACCCGGCCCCACGCCCAGCAGAGGGAACTGCCTCCACAGACTCCAGGCGTCCCGCCAGATGGCGAGGCGCGAGCGCATTGTCTCGATGTTCAGCAGCCGCTCGCCATAGAGTAGAAGCAGCGCCAAGCCGACCACCAGCGTCAGCACAACGACAACTCGTTTAGCTTGGCGGAAGCGTTCGTGCCTGGGCCCTGCCACTGCGATGACGAGAACGCCAACTGGCAGACCGAGCAAGAGCGCACCGCGGCTGGCTGTCAGAAGCAACGCCGCCGCCACCAGCAGACCGCCCCCGATCAGGGCGAGCTGTCTGCGCTGGCAGGCTAACAGAAGACCTACACCAACAAGAAGTGTGCGCAGGAGATAGAGGGCAGTCTGATTGGGTGAAAAGGAGACCCCCATCAGACGGCGCATGCCGTCCACGGAGACGCCGCCGCCCGTCAGCCAGTCGAATAGCCCCACGGCCGCGGCGAGAGCGCCGCCTGCGAAGAGCGCGGCCAGCACGGCCCGCTGCTGACGCGGCTGGGCGGCAACCAGCCTGATGCCGGCAAACAACAGAACCGGCACCGCTACAAGCTCCCACATTCCGCGAATATAGCCTGGCCAGTGCCAGACGTTGCGGCCGGCGAGGAGGCTGATGACGATCCAGGCTGCGACCAGCAGGGTGGCGTATTGCGTATTGCGTATTGCGGAAATTGTTTGGCGAATCGGGTAGATGGCTTTGAGCGCAGGGCCGATGCGCCACTCTGTAGCGCGGATGGCGCGCTGCGCGAGGGCAGGCAGTGTGGCCAGCAGCGCGGCCTGGGCCGGCGGCACGGCCCATACGACGCCGATGAGCCGCAGCTCCTTGTGTTGGAAGTGGAAGGGCAAGGCGATGGCCGCGATCATCAGTCCTGTTGACGGTTCGGCAGCGATGAGGAAGGAGGCAGTAAGCCAGCAGAGGAGGATCAGCGGCGGCCAGACAGCCAGATAGTAAACAGTGAACAGAAGCGCCCAAACGGCGAGTTTTCGGACCTGCGGCCAGCTGCGATAGGCCGCCTGCCACTTGCGCAACGGCAGGCGGCGGGAGGTGATCACCGCCCACCCGAGGGTAAGTCCGCCAGCCAACAGTAGTAATGCGAATCGTGCATATCGCCAGCCGCCTCTTGCTGGTGATTGGGTGTCAACCGTCGCCTGTGCGGCGGCCGAAAAGAGGGACAAGAGCGGGTGCTCTCGCCCATCGGCGGAGACGAGAGAGAAGCCCCACATCGCATCTGAGGGCGGCGCGTCCGGTCGGTCTACCGGCCAGCCCATCGCTGCCAGCCACGGCCAGTTGGCCCGTGCATGCCGGATCGTTTCCTCCGTAAAACGAAGTTGATTAGCCGCCGAAACGGTCTTCCAGGGGTCTTGTACGTGCCGATTCCATCCGAAACGGACCGCCCAGACGGGTGTCTGTCCGTCACCGGCTGCGACCATCACTTGTCGCACCCACGCGGCGCGTCGGAAGTTTAGCGCGTCAACGCGGCTGCGCGCATCTTCCGGCCCGGTTCCGAAGCCGAACGGCTGCACGAGAACGGCATCGAAATAGGGCGCGGCGCCGGCCGCGTAGAGCCGCTGCAGGAAGAAGCCCTCGTCGATCGCGGTGTGGCCCCGGTCCTGGGTGGGAGCCAGCGCCGCGGCCAGAATTACCGCGTCCGGGTCAGCGGCTCGGACCGCGATGGCGGCCGCGCGCAGCAGGCGGGCATATCCGACCGGATCGATCAATTGGTTTCCCCAGTGGGGAGCAATGTTCGGCTCATCCCAGATCTGATAAAAACGGACGGTGTCCTGGTAGCGGTCAGCAAAAGCCGCGGCAAAACGGGCAAAGGTCCCTGGTGTGGCCGGGGGCGCGAATTGCCATGGCCGGTCATTAGCCGAGAAACCTTGGGGGGGGCGATCTCTGCCGTCTCTGGCCCAAGCTGGGCTGCCTTCCAGCACGACGACCGGCACCAGCCCAGCGGCGGTGATGGCGGACAGAGTTTCGTCGGACCACGCCCACTGGAACGTTCCCGGCTGAGTTTCGATGCGACTCCAGTCAATACGCTGGCGTACCCACCCGAAACCGGCGCCGTGCAGACGATGCAAGGCTTGCTGCAGTTGGAGCGGGTCTTGGTACTGTTCGAGCGCGACGGTGACGCCGAGAAAAGGGATCTGGTCTGCTGAGGAGGAACCTGTGCGGTCCTCTACCGGTGGTTGCAGACTGCTGGGTTCAGTTTCCCGAAGATCTCTCAGCGTCAGAGCGATCTCAGTACCCAAGTAACAGAGAATCGCGTAAAGACAGGCGAGACGAATCAGTCGTATGCTGGTCTGCGCCACGGCATCAGGTTTTACGAACGATTCAGGCAATGGTCAAGGATATTCTGGATGTGGCGCCTCTCCTCTTCGAATGTTGACAGGCGCCTTTGTACAGCTCTGATATCGATGACTTGGCCCTGCTCCCGATCCTCTGCTGCCTGCTGCAATATCCTCAGCAACAGGCCGATAATCCGGCGGCGACGTTGATACTCAAAGGGCAGATGGGGATCAGAGATTGATTCCGGCAAGGAGCGGTACCACGCATCTTTTTCTGCCAACCTGAATTCGAGCCGCAACGAGGAGCCCGTCATCTGGGAGCGCGGGAAGGCTGAGTGGGGGGAGGTGGATGCCGCCGACCGCTGGAGATCGTCGATAGGCAGAATGCGGCCGTCCTCCGCGTTGAGCCAGAGGATTGGCGTTGCGTAGTCCACTCGATTCGGGTCATTGATATACAGATTGTTGCGGGCAATGCTGACCGCGGCGTCAATGTGGCCGCGGCCCTGGCCCGATACAAGAGCTTCGTAGACCCCCGAGGCAAAATTCGCGGCGGAGCGATCCAGGATCTCATAGCGCATGGCTATAACAGCAGGCAGACCACTCTGAAGCAACTGGTGGGCGATGCCGGCAAAGGGGCGCGTACTATCTACCCGTCCGGCAAGACAGGCATTGAGAAAGACCAGTTTCACCGATTCTGCTTGCTGCATCACCGCGCGCAGCGTCGCGGCCGACACGAGGGCAGGGGCGTCATCGGCCCAGAGCAGGAGGCCATCCTCATTGCCGTGGCCGATAAAGTGGAGGATGTCGGGCGGCGCCGTCAGCAGCCGCTCCCGAATCTGTTGAATCGTGACCCGTCCGTCCAGTTGATCCAAATTCACGCGGCTGGACGACAACCCCGCAACAGCAGAGCGGATCTGTCCGCTCTCCTTGTGTGCGGCCAATCTATTCCCTTGCTCGCCTTGCTGTGGCCGCTGAGGGGTGGGGGTGGGGGCGTCCATTGTCCCTGTATCGACCGTCACCAACAGGACCTTCAGCGGCAGCGTAGCCTCTAGCGCCCTAGGGCGGGCAACATAGCTCACGAGATTCTGGGTGCGGACGAGCGATATATTGGCGTCGGCGGCAAAGGATTGATTGCGGCGGGGATCGTGAAGTGTCTCCCACGGCAGGGCCGCGACCGCGGGTGGATGCAGGATGAGCCTCAGTCGCAGACGGCCGCCATCATCCAGGTCGGTGCGTGCCTGGGCCCAGAGGTCTCGCACCTGATCGCGAAACAGTTGCGAAAAGAGCCTGCTGCCGATTTCGGCCAGAAGCTGCTCCCCTTGCGTCAGAAATGGATCGCTCAACCGGGACAGGAATTCCTGCCAGACGGGATTGAGTGCATCCTGACCGAATGTGGAGGCGCCGCTCAGACCCCGATATGACGCCAGGACTGAGAAAGGCGGCCTGTTCCCGCTTATGGTGATGTCAAAATTTGTGTACTGGCTCAACTGCGGTTTCCAGTTGTTGCTTTTTGTTTTATAGTAACATCATCCTTCCCAACTGGAAACTGGAAGTCGAAAATTGGGGACTGAGAACTGGTATTCGCCGTTCGCGGCCAGCGAACAACAGAATAGAAGGCAATCTGAAAGCGCTAGATCAACCTTTGCCGAAGTGGGGATGGAACGATCGGCGACATCGCCGGCGGCATTGGGTCCAAACCGGCGCTTCGTGCAGCGCGTGAGCGTGCTGGCGTGGACCGTAGCGGCTACGGTATCGATCAGCCTGTTCTTACGGCTGCCGACAGTTGTTCTGACCTTGAATGCGCTTGGCACGCCCCTGTCGATCAGAATCAGCGAGACGACAGTCATCGCCGTTTTTATCGCCCTGCTCACGGCCAGCGGCACGGAACGGGCGATCCGTACCCATCCCCTTTTCGCCGGCGACCCGTTGGGCCAGGAAGCCGAAAGCGGCGGGCACACCTGGCTGTTCTGGGGGCTGCCGGCTGCAGTCTCCATCCTGGCAGTGTTGCTGGCGCCCGAGGCCAAGACACTACTTTTCCAGGCCGGCGCGGCGTTGCTCAGTGGAGGGCTGATCGCAGTTATTCTGTTCAACCTGTACGTGACCGCAGATCGGGAGTCGTCGGGCTACCGACAGGCCCGCATCCTGCTCAACGTACTGTCCTACACCGCCGCCCTGGCTCTCTTTTTGCTGGTGTATCAGACAAAAACCCGTAGCCTGCTCTCCGGTTCTCTGATTGCGGCGACGGCCGCGCTGTTGGCAGTTGAGTTGCTGCGGGATGTATTGCCCAGAGTGAACGTGGTGCTCAGCTATGCGGCGGTGGTTGCGCTTGTATTGGGAGAGGCGGCGTGGGCGTTGAATTATTGGCCATTATCGGGCGCAAGTGGTGGGCTGGTTCTGCTGTTAATCTTCTATTTGTTCGTGGGGCTGGCGCGCCACGCACTGCATGAGGGCCATCTCAACCGCAAGCTTGTGCTGGAATATTCGGCTTTTGCCATTCTGGCGCTGGTGCTGATTGTACTGATCGGACCAGGACTTTAGACTACAGCTTTTTGTTTTCGGCTCCTGGTGAACCCTTACATTGACGGAGCTTGCTGTGAGCTAAGCGCCAGAAACCTCTTTGGCCACTGCAGTAAGTCGCTCGAAATTCCCTCGCCACGCAGCGCGCAGGTGCGGTTCGGCAGCCAATTGGTGGACAGTTTCGGTCAGCAACCGATTGACTGGCGTTTTGATGCCGACTTCGCCCCCTTGGCGCACAACAGCACCATTATACCAGCCTACTTCGCTCCCGCTCTTACCTGCCTCCAAGTCTAAGAACAGGCTAGGCATCTTGCCACCCCTCGCTCCGCCGACGATCCGGTGCAGGGCGGGCCGCAGGAGCGCGCGCGGCCCGAACCGCAACAGCGGTGCAAGTGTGCCCAGTGGGTATTTCTCCACGTTCATGGGACGAATGTTGGCCGCAGCCATCACGCGCAAGGCCTCGCGCAGGGCGTCGATCTCGAGGTTGGTGATACGGGGGTCGGCAAAGGTGGCGCCGGGCGGCTCGGCCAGGATTGCACTAGTGGCGTTGCCGATCATGTTCATAAGCAGTTTTGACCATTTCATGCCCTGTGCATCTTCGTACACATTTGTGGGGAGGCCGGCAGAGGCAAACTGCGAGGAAAGAGAGGTGAGGAGAGAGGAGTGAGAGTTGATTCTCGCTTCTTCGCTCTCGCCACGGTATTCTGCCAGGCCGATGGCAAACCCGGGCTTCGTCACCTGGACCACGCCCGGCTCCCGCACCTCGACCGGCGCAGTAATCGTTCCGGCAATAACCCGCTGTGGGCCGAAACGCGCGGCGATCTCGTTCTCATTGCCGACGCCATTCTGAAGGCTGAGAATCGTAGGCGGGAGCGTGGATTCGACGGAGGCCAATTCGTCCAGCGCGGTTGCCGTGTCATAACTCTTGACGGCGAGAATAGCGAGGTGATATGGGGTGGGGAACGCCTCTCGCACAGACGCAACCGCGCCGACCGAGCGAATCGTTTGCACGAAACCATCAGCAGCGTGCAGCTCCAGACCGCGCGCTTGCACAGCCGCGGTTGTGCGGGCGCGACCGACTAATGTCACGCCGTGCCCTGCAGAAGCCAACTTGCCGCCGACAAAACAGCCAATTGCCCCGGCCCCGATTATCAAGATGTGAAGAGAGTCCATTGGTCAGTTTCCATCTACGGGACGCCGCGCTTGCAGGTCGTACAGGCCATAGGCCGCTGCCAACAGTTCAATAGGATGGCGGGATGGGAGGCCGGTCCCATGTTCCAGTTGCCAGCGACAGGTCTCAGAATCGCAGGCGGTAAAGGAAACAGATCCTTTGGCGACCGGATCCGATTTGGCAGCTTGCGCGGCGACATAGTCAAACAGTTCCGCGCCCACGTCCATGGCAATCTGATATTTTTCAGACTTGTATCCATACGTCCCCGCGATACCGCAACAGCGGGCGGGGCTTTCGCGCAGGTCAAGCTCCGGGATCAGGGCCAGCACCTCCAGCGCCGGTTTGCCGATGCGGTGTGCCCGCAGCTGACATGGGGCATGATAGGGCAGTATGAAAGGCTGTTCAGTTCGGTTTAGTGGACGCAGATCGGAGGGCAGTTGGCCTTGATCCTGACGGTCGCGCAGCCATTCAAAGATATCCCAGGTCGCGAATTTCAGGGCCTGCGTGCCCTCATCGTCCTCCAGGTCGAGAAGTTCAGGCGCCTCTTCCTTGAGGGTCAGCGTGCAACTGGTGCTGGTACCGAGGATCGGGTAACCGGCGTGGACATAGTCGGCAAGGCGGGCCACGTTGCGGCGATGATAACCCTCTGCCGCGCCAAACTCGCCATTCGAAAGCATTGGCAGGCCGCAGCAGTTTTGCGGAGGCACCACCACCTCGTACCCGAGATGCTCCAACACCAGGATTGCGGCCATGCCTACAAAGGGCTCGTAATACTGGGTTGCGCAGCCGTGAAAGTAGACGACCTTTCGTTCGCAGCGCAGCCTTTGGGCACGGGTTCGGGCCAGCCAGCGGTTGAGCGTTTCGTGGTGCCAGTGGGGCAACGGCGCCTTTTCGGCCACACCAAACAGGGCAGCGGCCAACCGACGGCTTAGTGGATGGTGCAGGATGAAATTCGCCATGCCGGGCGCCAGACTGCCGATCCGCCCCATCAGCTCATTGCGGCCCAGGATCCGGTTACGCAGGGAAAGACCCCGTATTGCCACCATCCGGGCACGGGCGCGGGCATTGATTTCGGCGATTCGCACGCCGGTGGGACAGACTTCATTACAGACCCGGCAGCCGGAGCAGTAGTCCACCGAAGCGTCAGGCACTCGCCCGCCACCAAGTGCCCGAGAAATGGGGTCGGCGTTGGCCTCGGAAAAGGGATGGCCGATTTCGCGAAAGCGTTCAGACTGAGGCGCGGCGTACTTCGGTCCGGGGAAGCTGTCCGTCACTTCGGAGACCGGGCAGTAGCTGGTGCAGATATTGCACTTGATACATGCGTCCAGGCTCATTCCGACTGAGTTCAGAGATACGGTTTGCATAACGTGGATGCCAGTGGTTAGTGGCTCGTGGCTGGTGGCCATTACAGACGAATGGTGTTACTGGCCACTGGCCACTGCCGTTGCCGCGGCGTAACCTGTAGCTATGGCGATTCCTTCGCGGCTGCGCTCGCGTATCGGGTCGGCGTGGGCGAGGACCGCGCCCGCAGCCCACAGGTTATCGTAGACAGGGGCGCCGGCCTGGTCCAACGGACGAAAGCGGGAATTGACGGAGACACCGCCCTGAAAGATGGGATGGCCCCGCCTGTCCAAGAAGAGAGGACGCAACCATTGGGAACGCGCCTGCGGCGCTGACAACGGCAGGTCGAAAACGGTCTCCTGCACGCGGCCGCGGCGGTCACCGCGGATGCCGCCGCCGAGGATTCCGCCGGTCGCCAGCAGGTAGTTGTGTGCTCTATGACGCAGAGGACGGCTTCCGGTCTCGGTTTCGATCCATTCAATGCGTCGACCGGTTGCACTGATCCCGCACACTTCCATTCCAATTTCAACGCGTACCCCGAGGCGGGCAAGTTGGGAGCGCAGCGTTGCGTCCAGACGCATACCCGGCACGCTGGGCGGCAGTGTCGGAATTTCGAAAAACGATAGGCCCGACCGCTGGCCGTCGTGGGATTGGGACGTTCGGCGACCTTGATCGGCGCCTGCTTCATGCAGCAGATTAAAAAGGCGCGAATGTGCGTTCAACCCCAGCACGGCAGGAAGGCCCACCCGTTCGCCGGCCTCGGCTACGTCTACGACCATTTCTGTCAGTTGCGCCTGTTGGCCAAGCTGATCCAGCAGCCGGGCCAACTGCAGTGGGCTATTGTCACGTCGCTTGGACAGCGGGCTGAGGGGTACGGTTGCGCTGCGAGCACGATGACCCTGCCTTTGCAGATTTTCGGCAATCAGCGCCGGGTAGAAGTCGGGCATACCGTTAAGGCCGACGATCACCAGCGGCCGCTCATCCGACAGATTTCCTGCCAGTTGGGCTGTCGGCGCCAGATAGACCGGGCGCGCCGCGCCGATAGGCGAAATGAGTTGAAAGTTTCGCCCAAGAGTGACGTCATAGACCTGCCCGGCTGCGTCACGCTTTTGCGAAATCTGCTCTTGGGGCGCACCGGCAATGGACATATTCAAGTTGGCGGCGGCGCGTTCATAGGGCAACCCGCCCGCGGCGGTAAGCCGCTGAAACTCATCCAGTGCTTTTGTTATCGTCGCCACGCCGAGCAGTCGATAGGGATGCGCGGACGGCAGTTCGGAAAGCGCTTCCATCCAATCTGCTACCGACTCTCCCCCATTTGGCATATAGCCCAGGAGATCGATTGTTCCGGCATGCCAGTGCGTTGTCCCCATGCCCTTGGCGATGACTCGCACGCGCAGACCTGCGCGGGCAGCTGTATGTGCCGCAAAGAGTCCGGTCAGGCCGGCGCCGATGATGATGAGATCGAGCATGCGCGACTACAGTTTTCCGTTTACAGTCTCCGACGCTTGGAAACGCCACTTTGTGGTACTCGCCGCCGGTCCAATTTTCGCTTCCTGATCGAACGCAGTAACTATAGATCAGAATCTGAAAACTAAGAACCGACGCGATAAAAGGACGAGAGCGGGCTTTCTTTGTCATCGACTGGGAGATGATCGGCATTCAGAATGCTCAGATAGATCAGTTCGTCCAGCCTTTCCTGGCGCAGTTGCTGTCCCCACAGGATCGGCGTGACGCCCTTCCAGCGTTCCTGCAGAAAGTCCCGCAGGAGGAGATTCGGCTGAGAAACCGCCGCCTGCGAATCGATGGCGGGGGAGCGCTGGGGCGCGTCGGCAGCGGGGCCGAGAACGGCGGCCGGCGCAGAGCCATCGGCGGCGCCTTCCCTTACTGTTGCGTCGCTGTGTTGATGGGCTGGAGATTGCATGTGGGCGACCTCCCACTCTCCAGCGGCTGGCGGGTTTTGGGCAGAGCGCAGCTGGTGCAGGATACCGACTGCGCGATAGGTACAGAAGCCACCTTGACACGGCCCCATCCCGAGGCGTACATCGCGACGCAGATCATCCAGGGTGACGGTTGGGTTGCGCTGCACCGCGCCTTCCAACATTGAACGGGTGACCAGTTCGCATTCGCAGATAAGTTCCGTTTGCAGCTTGTCCTCTTCGACTTCGTTGAGTCGATGACCGAGCCAGTAGTGTCCCTGTTCGACACCGGGCACGGTTGTCTCCGCCGTGCGGCAAGGGCGAGACACACGTAACTGCGCGCAGGCTGCATCGACTGCGGATTCAGCCATCAGGCGGAACGTGGTCCATTTGCCACCGGTGATGGTGATGAAACCTCTGACTCCGTCCCGTTGCTCGTGGTTGAGCAGGGCCAATGCGCGGGTGGTGTCGCGACTGAATGGTGGTGACCCATCTCCGCCCAGCTCGGGCGGCTGCGTGGACATGGATGTTTGGTGGACTTGAATTGGTTCATTCGAAGTAGACGTCTCCTGGAAGAGAGGCCGGACGCCGGCCCAAGCGCGCAAGATCCGGCTGCTGCTGAGGCCGGGCACCAACTTATCGCCTTCCGTCAACATCAGGTCTACTTCCCACTGCTCAATGGGCAGGTTTTCCGGATCGGCGACTTGCTCGTCGGTCGTGCCGATGACGGTGACGGTGTGAATCGGCACCAGAATATCGCCGTCACTGGGCATTTTGCAGCGGCTGATGACTGTGTTTGTCAGACGGCGGTTGGTTGCGAGCATCACACCCTTGCCCAGAATCATCCTTACATCTACCCCCGCCAGAGCCGCGATTTTGCCGGACCAAGCGCCGGCGGCGTTGATTACAAGGTCGGCGTCGATCCGCAGCTCGTCGCCCGACACGGCATCGAGAACGGTGGCGCCGGACACGGCGCGGTTGCCGTCGCCACCGGAGAGGTGGAGACGGGTGAGCTCGTGATAAGGAAGGAGGAGTGCGCCGGCCTGGCGCGCGGCCTGGGCAGTGGCGTGGGTGGCGAGGAAGCTGTCGGCGGCGGCATCGGGCAGTTCGAAGACGCGACTGATGCAGGGGTTCAGCAGGGGCTCACGTCGCAGAGCCGACGCAGTGGGGATCTCAGTGCAGGGGATGTTGAGGCGACGGCAGGCGGCCGCGAAACGATCGGGATAGTCGTCCTCATCTTCGGGCGTAACGATGAAAAATCCGCCGGTGTCTTCGATGCAGTGGGTGTGGGTACGGCGCAAGATGCGATTTTCGCTGCTACACTCTACGGCGCTATCGACATCCTTCAACACGTATCTTGCGCCGCTGTGCAGGAGGCCGTGGTATCGCCCGGTCGTGCCGTGGGTCAGGTCGCGTTTTTCGACGAGGACGGTGCGAAAACCCCGCAGAGCGGCATCCCAGGCTACGCCGGTACCGGTAGCGCCGCCGCCGATCACGAGGATTTCCGTTTGGATCCGTTTCATCCGGAGCTATCCAAAATCGTGGAGGAGTTGATGGATCTCCTGGGCGCGGCTGCATTGGAGCGCTTGGGCTGCGAGCCCTCTGGCCGCGTCCATGTCCACGCGCCGAATCGCGGATTTGACCAGGGGAACGGCCGGGCCGGCGACGCTAATTTCATTCAACCCCAAGCCCAGCAACAGGGGCTGCACAGACGGATCGCCGGCGACTTCACCGCAGATGGCGACGGGGATGCCGGCGGCGCGGCCCGCCTCGCAGGTCATGGCGATCAGGCGAAGGACGGAGGGGTCGAGCGGGGTTGCGAGCGTGGCGACAGCGCTGTTTACGCGGTCCGCGGCGAGTGTATATTGGGCCAGATCGTTGGTGCCGATGCTGAGAAAATCGACCTGCGGCGCGAGGTGATGCGCCAGGAGAGCAGCGGACGGTACTTCGATCAGGACGCCTACTTCGAGGGTGCCGAGTTGTTGGCGGCAATGCTGATAGCCGGGGACCTCCATTAGCAGCTTCAAAGTCTGCTGGACTTCGTTCACTTTCGAAATCATGGGGATGAGAATTCGAATGCGGGATACCGGCGATACGTTGTGCGCCAGTTCGACCAACGCCCGGGCCTGATCGATGAGCATTTGCGGATGGCGGAGCAGCAGGCGGATGCCTCGCACGCCGAGGAAGGGGTTGGCTTCGGCGGGATGCTGCAGATAGGGAACCGGCTTGTCGCCGCCGATGTCAAGTAGTCGCACGGTCAGTGAATGGCTATTTGTGTAAGAATGCACTTCCTGGTAGGCAGCCAGCTGTTCGGAAATGGTCGGAGGGCTGGTGCGGTGTTGAAACAGATTTTCGGTGCGCAGCAGACCGATACCATCAGCGCCGTTGGAGTAGATGTGCAGGAGATCTTCACGGCTGTTGACGTTGACGCGTACGGGGATGCGTTCGCCATCCGGAGTCAGTGCCGGCTCATGGGAGTGCGAGAGCGCCTCGGCCTGAAAGCGTTTCAGCCGCGAACGGGTCAACTCATACTGTTCGAGCGTCTCCTCATCCGGGTCGACGAGGAGACGACCACGGATTCCATCGACTACACCGAACATGCCGCTGGCTAGTTGCAGGATTTCCGCCCCGGCACTGCAGACGAGGGGGATGCCCAGACTGCGGGCCAGAATTGCGGTGTGGGCGGTGGGGGTGCTGGCGGCCAAAGCAATGCCTACGACGTGGGCCTGATCAAGATGGGTGGTATCGAAGGCGGTCAAGTCCTCGGCGAGCAGGATTGTGCCGTCAGGTAGGGGGCTCAGCTGGCGGGCGGAGGTGATCCCTTCCAGGCGGAAGACGAGGCGTTGCCCTACATCGCGGATGTCGGTGGCACGGCTGGCGAAGTACTGGTCGCTGAGGTCCTGGAAGAGTCGGACCAGTTCACCCGTCGCCTTCTGGGTGGCGCGGGTGGCGTCGGAACCGGAGTCGATGGCGGCGCGCACGGAGTCGGTCAGCGTGCTGTCATGGAGGATTTCGCGGTGAACGAGGAAGATTTCTGCGGTTGCGGTCTGCCCGATTTGTGCGAGGCGGGCCAGTTCCTCATCTACGAGGAGGCGGGCTGCCAGAAAGCGTTCCCACTCTTCTTCGGGGTCGCCGACAGGCGGCGCGGGCGCCTCGCCAGAATCGTCGGGGGCGACCGGAGAATATTTATATAGGTTGCCGATGCCAACCCCGGGTGCTGCTGAAAGGCCGTGAAAAAGCTGCTGCACAGGTTTACTCGCTGTAGTTCAGAAGAGGGAGCAGAGCGCCTCGATGGCTGCGTCAGCGTCCGGGCCAGATGCCACCAGTTGCAGGCTATGCCCCTGGCGGGCCTGGAGCTGCAGCAACTGGAGAATACTTTTCAAATCGACGGCGTTGCTGTTACTGCTGAGATTGGAGGCTGTAATCTGCGCCTGAAACTGGCTGGCAATGCGCACGACATCTCTACCGGAGCGCAGATGAAGGCCGCGGGGATCACTGACAGTGACCACGGCACATTTGGGCGTCTGATGCGGCGGCTCCAACTGTGAGGAGCGAGCATCGGGGAGAGCGGAGTGAGAGGTGTTGCTCTCGCCACTCTCCTGGTGTTGCTCATTTCTCTCTATTTTTCCCTCCAGAGGGGAAAAAGGTGAAGTTTGATTCTCCATTTCAAAATTCCAAGACTGCGATACTTAGTTTCGTTCAGCTTGTGTTTGCAAGTTTAGGCGCCGAAAGCGCGGCCTCGGCGACAGCGTTCACCGCTCGCAAAGGCTCACCCAGGCTGGCATGGATAGCGGCAACGATTGCACCCTCCACCAACGGGGCATTGCTCAGGAGACAGTTCTGCCGCTGCTGTTCCGGCAGCATTTCCAGCGCAATTTCCGCCGACATGACGGCGCTGCCAAGATCCATCAACAACAGTACACCGTCTTCACACCAGACTTCCTCAATGGCGGACAGAATCTTGTAAGCGTCCGTGCCGAATGTCTCACTGTCATCAGAGAGCCCACCGGCCTGACTAATGCCAACCTGATCCCCGGCCATTTGCGCCGCCAATTCATGCACGCCCTGGGCAAGTTTGGCACTATGGGAGACGATCACCAGACCGATCACGTTTGAAACTCCAGTGGGTCAAAGAGGTAGTGACTAGCCACCGCGATTCTCACGCCGCCCAACCTAGCGTGCGTTCGACAGCTTTTTTCCAGCCGGCATAGCCCCGCGTTCGTTCGGATTCACCGATTTGCGGCTGCCAGACCTTGTCTACCCGCCATTGCCGGCGCAGGCTTTCCAGGTCTGGCCAGAAACCGACAGCCAGGCCGGCTGCATAGGCCGCGCCCAGGCTGGTCGTTTCGGCAATGCGGGGACGGATCACCTCAGTTCCCAGGATGTCGGCCTGCATCTGCATCAGCATGTCGTTGACCGTTGCGCCGCCGTCCACCTTCAGTTGGCGCAAGGGCACGCCGCTGTCGGCGTTCATGGCCTCCAGCACTTCATGTGTCTGGTAGCAGATGGATTCGAGCGCGGCGCGCACGATGTGTGCCCGGTTCACGTAGCGGGTGAGGCCGACGATGACGCCGCGGGCGTCGCTACGCCAATGGGGTGCGAACAGTCCGCTAAAAGCCGGTACCAGATAACAGCCGCCCGAATCGGCAACGCTTTGGGCGATCTCTGCGGTCTCGGCCGCCGAACTGATCAGTTGCAGTTCGTCTCGCAGCCACTGCACGGTGGCGCCGGCCATTGCTATCGAGCCTTCCAGGGCGTATACCGGCGCCGATACGCCCATCTGGTAGCAAACTGTCGTCAGCAGCCCGTTGCAGCTGTGGACGATCTCCTCACCGGTGTTCAAAATCATAAAACAGCCGGTTCCGTAGGTGTTTTTGGCCTCGCCAGGACTGAAACAGGTCTGGCCGACGGTCGCTGCCTGCTGGTCGCCCAGATTGCCGCAGATAGGAATAGCGGCGCCGAAGGGGCCATCCGACGCGGTCATGCCATAGAAGGCCGGTTCGCTGCTGGGCCGGATCTCCGGCAATAATGAACGCGGAATCGCCAGAATCTCCATAAGTTCCGCGTCCCAGGCCAGGGATTCCAGATTCATCAGCATTGTACGGCTGGCGTTTGTGGGATCGGTGACATGTACGCGGGCGGCGCCGGTGAGTTGCCAGATCAGCCAGCTGTCAACTGTACCGCAGATCAGTTCGCCGGCTTCGGCTCTGGCCTGTGCGCCTTCGACGTTGTCCAGGATCCAGCGGAATTTGGGGCCGGAGAAATAGGTTGCCAGGGGCAGACCGGCCTTTTGCCGGAAAGTAGGAGCGTGGCCGGCCTCCTCCAAGCGCCGACAGATGCGGTCGGTGCGGGTATCCTGCCAGACGATGGCGTTACAGACCGGCACGCCGGTGCGACGATCCCACATGACCGCGGTCTCGCGCTGATTAGTAATGCCTATGGCGGCGATTTGGCCGGGATGGACGTCACATTTGGACAGTGTCGTCCGGATCACCTCCTGGGTCCGCTGCCAGATATCCAGCGGATCGTGTTCGACCCAGCCGCTGCGAGGGAAGATCTGTTCGTGTTCCTGCTGGTCGAACCCGACAATCGCACCTTTCTGATCAAAGAGCATAAAGCGGGTGCTGGTCGTACCAGAATCGATCGCGCCTATCAGCTGAGGCATCAGTCTGTACCAGCCGTTGTGAACACCTCGGCAGCGGTCTCGAACAGGAAGTAGGCACTGGTGGCACCCGGGTCCTGATGACCGATGGAGCGCGGGCCAAGGTAACTGGCGCGTCCTTTTCTGGCCTGAATTTCGATTGTATGTTTCATGCCCAGGTGGGCGGCTTGGCGGGCTGCGGCCAGTGCGACGGCGGCGCTCTGGTGGGCTGCCAGTGCTGCCTCCATCGCCTCCACCGCCGGTTGGATCGTATCGATCATGGTTTTGTCATCGGCCTGGGCTTTGCCCCGCTGCTGGAGTCCATCCAGGCCGTAGCGGAACATCTGCGTAAGCTGTGTCAGATCGACCGAACGACCGTTTGTGGGGCTGGTGGCGGCGCGCAGGAAAAAGGTTCCGTAGAGTGGGCCGGCGGCCCCGCCGACCCCACCGATGAGGGTCATGGCGACCGAACGCAGGAAGGAACTTATATCTTCAGTTTGTGCTTCTTCCTGTAGACGCTCCTGCAGCTTTCCCATACCGCGACGCATATTCACTCCGTGGTCCGCATCGCCGATTGCTGTATCCAACTCGGTGAGATGGGCTTCGTTCTCGATGATACGAGAGGCGTAAGCCAAAAGCCATCTGCGGAGTTGTTTTACTGTGATCTCCTGGCCCATTTTCATAGTCCGTAGTGCGTATGCAGTTTCGTCACCAGTGGAGGGCGGGCGTATGGACGGGCGCATCCCACAGGTCCAGCAGTTCGTTGTCCAGTCTCATCAGAGTCATAATATACCCGCCGCGACCGAGGCTGGTAAGATAGTTTCCGATGAGTTGGCGCTCGACTCGAATCCGATGTGCGGCCAGCATGTCATGAATTGCCTCGGAGAAGAGGTACAACTCCAGAGGGGGAGTTCCCCCCATGCCGCTGATCAAGAGCAGTACGCGATCGTCGGCGGCAAAGGGCAGGTCATCGAGAATGGGCTGTCCGATCAGGCCGACGATCTCCGGCATGCCCTTACTCACAGAACGCACTTCGCCAGGTTCGCCGTGGATGCCTACGCCCAGTTCGATCGAATCGTCGGCCAATCTTGCCCCGGGGCCGTTGCGAGGGAGCGTGTCCACATTGGTACCGACCCCCATACTGCGGGAGGCGGCGACAGCCCGCCGCGTTACTTCCACGGCCGCGTCCAGCGTGTATCCGGATTCGGCGGCGGCCCCGGCAATCTTGCAGGCGAACGTTGCTGCGCCCAGCCCGCGACGGTTGGCGACGTCCGGGATGGACACATCGTCGTTGACGAGCACACAGCGGGCGTCTATTCCCTCTTGCAGAGCGATTTCGATGGTAAGTTCGGTGTTAAGCACGCCGCCGGTATAGTTCTTGACGACGAAGAGCACGCCCCCGCCGTGGTCGACCGAATGGACTGCCGCTAACATTTGAAAGGGGGTAGGACTGGTAAAAATCGGGCCGGGACAGGCGGCATCCAGCATGCCAAAACCGACATAGCCGGTGGGCAAGGGTTCGTGTCCACTGCCGCTGCCGCTGATAACTGCGACTTTCCCGGACCGGGCCGGGACCGTTCGCTCGACAAAGTCCGGGTCAAAATGTACTTTGATTGTGTCCGGGTGACATAGTGCCATGCC
This sequence comes from Caldilineaceae bacterium, assembly GCA_965221345.1. Lineage (GTDB taxonomy): Bacteria > Chloroflexota > Anaerolineae > Caldilineales > Caldilineaceae > Bin5. The sequence goes on along the minus strand of CBDCSD010000001.1, from coordinate 996,082 downwards.
ACGCAGACTCTGCGTGATGGCACTGCCCGGTTTATTTATCAGGTTTTGCATAGTTCATTGTGGGCAATGCTCTGCAACACCACAGCTATTGTAGCCTGAAGTGCGGCCTCATCCAACGCTGCGGGTGGTTAATGGTCAGCGGCAAGTACAGTACCTGTTCACTGATCATTACTGTCAGAAGAGAACTCTTCGTCAACGCCAAGCTCGTCGGCCAAAGCTTCAAGCTTCTGCCAAGTCCCCTCTTCGACGTAGATGCCATCAACGCGACCCGTCTGGGATCGCAAGTACTCAAGTTCGCCGGGGTAATAAACGCGTTCAACACCTTCTGCAGGAGGTGTTGCCGTCAGATATTGGGCGAACTCGGTAACTTCCTGTTTAAACTCCGTCAGGGGACGAAAGGCATCAACTTGGAAAACGGCAATGAAGCAGCCGTCATTGTGGCGGCCGGTGGGTTCGACCCCGAACCCCAGGCCGGTGAGCAGCCCGGAGAATATCTCGACCATTGCGGACAATCCGTAGCCCTTGTGTCCTTCCGAACCGCCCATGGGGAGCATGGCCCCGCCGTTGCGAGCGGCGGTAGGGTCGGTGGCGGCGCGGCCTTCGCTGTCGATCACCCAGCCGGTTGGTATCGATTGCCCGCGCTCGATGGCGACCGCCAATTTGCCGCCGGCAACAGCGGAGGTTGCGATGTCGATGTAGAAGGGACCATCCAGATTGGAGGGGACGGCGATGCAGATCGGATTCGTTCCCAGTCGCGGTTCACGCCCGCCAAAGGGGGCGACGCTCTTGGGGCCTCGGCCAGAGTCGGCAGTCATCAGCGCGATCATGCCGGCTTGGGCGGCCATCAGTGGATAATCGGTCAGACGCCCGACGTGGCCCTGGCGCACGACTGTGGCGGCGGCGACATTTTGCAGGCGCGCCTTTTCGATTGTCAGTTGCATCGCCCGTTCGGATACGGTGAATCCAAAGCCCCAGTTCCCGTCCACGACGGTTGTTGTCCGGCTCTCCTGGATGATGTCGAAGGAGGCGCCGGGCTGGAGGTGTCCCTTTTGGATAGATGCGATGTAGCCGGGGATATGGATCACGCCGTGGGAGTCATGGCCGGCCAGATTGGCGGCAATCAGGTGGCGCGAGACGATTTCGGCTTCCGCGGCGGAGGCGCCAGCGGCGACCAGGAGTCGTCCTGCGATCCGTTCTAGTCGATCGGCAGCAATCTTTGGCATAGGGCATACTCCAGTTGCTTATGGCCAGCTGGCAGTGCAGGCAGCAGTCACCGGCCACAGGGAAATTGAGACTACCTGCTGGAAAACTCCGGACGTCCGAGAGCGTCGGTTGAATCGTGACGCTCATAATAGTTGAGATGTCCGCCGGCGTCGGCGAGGATGCGCTGGCGGGCCAAAGCGACACGTTCCGGGCTGCGATCAGCGATGTTCACCTGGCAGACGGGGTCGGTCTCGAGGTCAAACAGGCGAGTGTTCGGCTGTAGCCCAGTGCTGGAGGATGCGGTCGCCGGCGACGTCTGCCAGTCCACAGAGTTGAAGAACCAGTTGCGGTCGTCGCGATACCAGACAGAGTTGCCATAGCGGCAAGTCAGATATTCGCGAGGGGCGAATCCCTCTCCTTCTTCGAGCAGCGGCAGCAGATTTTGCCCCTCGACGGGGTCGATTGACTGTTGCCGGGTCGCCGCAAGAATTGTGGCGGGCACGTCCAGGGTGTAGACCAGTTCGTCCCGGACCTTGCCTGCTCCCAAACCGGCGGGATGGCGCATAAGCAGAGGGATGTCCATGGTGCCGGGGTACATGTAGTCGGCGGGCTTTCCCATGATCTTTTCCACATTATCACCGAAATTGGTGCCGTGATCGCTGAGGAAGAAGATCAGCGTGTTTTCTCGCAGTCCCAGGTAGTCGACGGTATCCAACAGACGGCCGAACCAGGTGTCCACCATCGTGACCAGGCCGGCATAGTTGGCGCGGATGCTGGGGATGCGGTCAGCGTACTGACCAGCAAACGGCCCATAGGAGGCGGTCAGGCAGATTGGTTCGCGTTCGTCGCGGCCGCCATAGAGATCATAGTAATGCAGGGGCGCTTCCCATGTTTCGTGGGGGCTGAAACTGTCCACGTAGAGATAGAAAGGAGAGGCGCCTTGGCTGCGGCCAGGTGCGTGGTTGTCTCGCAGAAAGTCGATGGCTCGCTGGAAGGTGCGGGCGGTCGGCCACTTTTCCTCTGGTTGCTGGGGCCGCACATTGACAAGATGTGCGGCGATCCGATCACGGCTGCCGGCGCGGTAGCGGTCGAATAGAGCCGGGTCCGCGTCGGCGACAGCATGCCAACGGTCTTCGGCCTGGCCGCGGACGAATTCCCACTGCTGGAAGCCGCGGGTAAAATTCATGCCCGGCACGAAATAATGGGGCACGTCTGCGACGAATCCGGTATGGTAGCCGGCCTGCAGCAACGTTTCGGCGACAGTACTTTCCTCGGCCGACATTGGCTGCCAGCCGGGCAGATAGACGTTGTCCCAGGGGACGGGTCTATAGTCGTTGAAGGGGAAGGCCCGACGACCACTATGCAACGTGCGCCTGGTGGGGATTGTGGGCAGGCATTCGGGGTGTGCACGGGAGAAGCGGACGCTCTGTCGGGCAAAGCGGTCGATAGACGGTGTGTGAATCCACTCGTTCCCATAGCAGCCAAGAAACGATGTACGCAGCGTATCGGCAACGACTACGATGATGTTTGGCTGGGTTCGGTCATTTTCGTTCATTCTCAGAGTTGCCAAAATGTGTGAATTTATTGAGGGAGCGGTTCCAAAATTGTCAGTTCACTGGTATTGGCAGGTACCCAGCCTTGGGAACCGCCATCCAACCGCACATACCACCAGACGATGGTATCGCTGTTGCCTTGCAGCCAGATCGGGCCGTTGAGAATTGTCATATGATCGGCGTTTTGCAGATGGGCGACGATGGCGCCGGCTTGTGCCCCGGCTTCGGTGCGCAGTGAGATCTTGTATTCGGGCAGGAGCCGGATACGATCGCCCACATTCATCGGAATTGCGTTGCGGCTGGGGGGCAGCCCATTGGTTTCGACGATGAGGACATCGGGTCCAGCGGCCGCCGAGGATGAACCCACAGCAAGTGTGGCCGGCGCTCCGGACCGGATAAGGTCGCCGGTGAACCATTCGTTGAGGAACCAGCCACCGAACAACGCAGAAATCGCGAGGAGCAGAGCGCCCACCAGCAATAGGGGATTTGCCGACGCCGGCGGCGGCGCCACGCCGGCATTTGAGGCCCTAGCCCTGGGCTGAACCGAAAGCGGGTCGGTCTCCAGCTGCATCCGCAGGGGGTAAAGACGAACAGGTCGGTCGCTTTTGTAGCGGTCTTCTATAAGACGAAGGCTCTGGCGCACGGCTATCTCATAGAGAGCGTCGGCAGAGGTGTTGCTCATATGGATTTCGGCGCGCACGGGTCGTCCGCGTCGGTCCATCAGTACAAGCAGGCCGGCCAGGGGCGCGCCTTGCAGGTCGGTCAGGTTGTAATAGTCGGCGCGGATTCCCTGAAGGTCGGCGTGTGGTCTGAACCTTCGGATCACACTCAACGTACCTGGGTTGCTCACAGCCTCAACCATCGTTTTGTTCTCCTGCACACTTCAGTACTTGTCACCGCTGCTCGACTTTTTTTCTCCCCTGCTCGCTTTATTTCTTCGCGTCATCGCGTATGTGTAGGCCAAAGGTTTCTGTTCTGAGGAAGTCCTCGCATCGTAGTGGTCGCCGCTAACCAAGCAATTGACTACCAAGAGATTTTATTCGGGAAGTTGCAGGGAAACTATCCCGGCCACTTGAACTGAATTTTCTGCGTAGTGGACAATTCGTAGGTCGAATAGGCTGGGCAGGTCCGGCCTCAGCATGCCCTGCCAACGCAGACTATCACCGGTCTTGCGAAACGGGAAATCGCCGGTAGGGATACCCATAATTTCGGCGCCCTGTTCGCCGCGTCCGGCATAGCCGAACGTTGTTCCTTTGAGGAGATCCCCCATGCCGGCTGATCCGGTGTAGGTGATTTTGAGGGGAGTCCCCTGCACGGCCATGGTTGGTTGGTGTATGGGCCGGATGTCCTCGATCAGGAGGCGATGAACGCCGGCCGCGCGGACGTACCCTTCCGCCACCCGATAGACGCGCAGACGCAGCATATAGTCGACACTGCTGATGTTGGGCCAGGGACCGTCGAAGTCGAGCGAGTCGCCGGCGATGCGTTCTGCGCGCAGGCCGGCGAAGAGAAAGTTGGCGCGCCCGTCAACGATTCCGGTTAACTGAATTTCGGTGCCGCGAATGTAGTCGCCGACTTCAATGCGCATTTCGGTCGGCCCGGCGAAGGCGATCGCGTTTTCGGGGACAGGCAGGCCGGGGAGGTCGCCAAGCTGCGGCAGATCGGCGATATCGCTTAAGTCCGGCAGCCCCAGTTCTCGCAGCAGATCCAGGTCAAAGCCGGGCAGCTGGTCCAGCAGTTCATTGACGCCGGGGAGAGAACGCGGTGAGGGCGGCCGAGGCAGTTTGGGCGCGCCTGGCAAATCCGGGTAGCTGCAGGCGGCCAAGAGCGCAAGCGCGATGAGAGTAGAAGTAAGCAGGCGGAAAAATCTCACTGACAGACACTCCTGATTAACAATGCGTATTTGTAGCTTTTTTGGGGCCTTCGCGCTCCTCTCCGCCAAGACCCAGTCTTTTTCTTCTGCTTCTGCCTGGTCAAAACGACCAAAGGTAGGTCCTCCATTAACGCCCTTTAGGTTGTGGCTGCTGCTCCAAAAATGTCTCGCAGGAGGTAGGAGCTATGAAGGGCGCTCGACGCCATAAATGCGATAACCGTTGACCAACATGCCGCCATCAACTTTTATCCGTTCACCGGTGATGAAACTGGACTCGTCCGAAGCCAGGAAGACGGCGGCTGCCGCGATCTCGTGCGGCAGGCCGTTGCGCCCGAGTAGCGTATCTTCGGTCGGGCGCGGTGATTCCAAATGCGGCGGGCGGTTCTCGATGGGACCTGGAGCGATGGTGTTGACGCGGATATTGTAAGGAGCCAATTCGTTGGCCGCAATGCGGGTCAGGGACTCGACCGCGCTTTTGGCAGTGACATAAGCTGCGCAGCGGGGCAGAGGGACGATGCCATTGATGGAGGAGATGTTGATGATATTTCCCCTGCCAGCCTTCGCCATGACACGGCCCGCAAGTTGTGAACAGATGAAAACCGCCGTCTGATTGACGCTGACCACGTGATCCCAGACTTTCTGGGATATCTCGAGGAAATGGCCGTTTTCGCCGAGGACAGCTGCATTGTTGACCAGAATGTCGATGCGGCCAAAACGGCGAACCGTCTCTTCGACCAGCAGTTCGACGTCAGGGCGGCTGCACACATCGGTCCGGACAAAGATGGCAGTGCCGCCGGAACTTTGCAACTCGGCATGAACACGCCGCCCGGATTCCCCATCCTGCTCGGCGATGACAACCTTCGCCCCTTCTTCAACAAATCGTTTGGCGATCATGCGGCCGATCCCGCGACCGCTTCCGGTAACTATGGCAACTTTCTCCTTCAGGCGCATCTTCCTTCCTTCCTTCCACAACGGGTTTTCAGTGTACAGTAGTCACCCCTGCTTGGCAACTGAAAGCCGAAAACTTGCATCAGAAGATGCCGGTCAAGTCCAGGCGTTTCGCTAACCGGTCGGCGAGCAGCACAAGCACCATGCCCACAAGTCCATTAAAGAGACCGGCGGCCGTTGTAAAGTCGAAGCGCGCCTGGCGGATGCCCACTCGATATATAAACGTTTCGATCACGTCGGCGGTAGAGAGTATCATATTGTTCTGCAGGATAAAGATCTGTTCGAAACCGACATTGAGGAAGAAGCCTATTTGCAGGATAAAGAGAGTGACGATGGTCATTGCCAGGCCGGGCAGGGTCACATAGCGCATCAACTGCCAGCGGTTGGCGCCGTCAATTAAGGCGGCCTCGTAAAGGGTAAGATCGATGGTCGAGATGGTGGCCAGGTAGATGATGGCGGCCCAACCGGTCTCTTTGAACAGTGATGAGATAATTACAATCGGTTGAAAGAGAGCCGTTTTCTGGAAGAACGCGATCTTTTCCATGCCAAGTGAAGAGATGATGTTGTTGAACAAGCCGTTGGCCGGCGACAGCACGATATAGAGTATTGCGCCGTAGATCACCCAGGAAAGAAAGTGGGGCACGTAGACGACGGTTTGGACAAAACGCTTATAGGCCATGTGGCGGAGTTCATTGATGAAAAGCGCCAGAATGATGGGGGCGGGGAAGGTGAAAAGCAACTTGAATACGGCAATGGAGACGGTGTTGCGGAGAACGCGCAAGAAGGCCGGGTCGTCGAAAAGTGTGTTGAAGTGTTTGAATCCAACCCAGGGGCTGCCCCAGATCCCGTGCATCATCTGGTACTTCTTGAAGGCGATGATGTTGCCGAACATGGGGTAGAAGCGGAAGATGATGAAGAAGACAAATGGCAGGACAAGCATCAGGTAGAGATAGCGGTACGTCCAAGCGTCGAAGAGCAGTTGCGCCCAAACGCCCCTACGGCGGCCCGCTGTGCCGACGGAATTGGAAACGGCTGATGTTGCCACGTTGCCATCCTTTTGTGGCAGTGGTCGGAGGCCAGTTGCTGCACCGGCCACCGACCACTGGAATACTGCTTACCGACTACTGTCTACTAGATTTCGTTAACTTGCTCGGTGAGCAGAGGGCCACCGCTCTTTTCAAAAAAGTCGAGCCATTCGGACCAGCCTTGGTCGAGGTCGATGGTACCGGCCACTGCCTGCGAGATGAATTCACCGAAGCGGGTTTGCAGGCCGGGCCAGAACTCCTTCTCCGCAGGGACTGGACGCGCTTTTGCAGTGAGTCTGCGATATTCTTGCGAAATGTCTCTACCTGCCAATGCGTTCTCTGAATACTTGGCGCCGAGCATGTCGTCGAAATGTTTCTTCATGTCGGGCGGGAAGGTGGGGAAGGGCTGCGTCCCTCCCAACGTACCGATAGTCAACCACAGGCCCCAGAAGACATTGATGTCCTGAACTTCATTCTGTCTATTGGTCCACTCGTCCCCCATAGCGGCCTTTTCTTCCGGAGTAAACTCGACACACCATCCGTTCTCGTTGAGGCCTTTGTTGGTGACGCCGAGCACGCCTTCGCAAATGATCTGGGAAGCGATATCCGGGGTAAAGAACCAGTCGATGACGCGCACGCAGTCTTCGGGCCACTGGGAGGTAACGGGTATGACGAAGCACCAGGGCCAGCCTTCGCCCGTGTAGCCGCGCCCACCCGGGCCCTCGGGTGCCGGCCCGGCCATGACGACCGCGTCAGGAGCGACAGCCCTGATCTTGTTCTGGGCGAAGTCTATGCTTGGCCAACCTGAGTACACGTTGCCGGCAATCCCGGCATAGAAGGCGTTGTCCTTCTGACCCAAGGGAATACTGATTGAATCGGGATGGAAACCGCCGTCGGCCCACACATTGCTCATCCAGGCGAGCGCGTCCTTCATACCCGGCTGCACCCAGTCCAACTCCAGTTGTCCTTCGCGTTCGCGCCAGAAACCAGCGAGATGGTGTCCGACGGCCACGCCAAAGGCATGGAAAAAGTCGTCGTCAAAGCGAACGGAGTTGTAGAGCAGTCGGCCATAGGTGTCGTCCTGGCCATTGCCGTCGGGATCGCCGTGAGAAAAGGCGCGCAGGACCTCTCCGTATTCGTCGATTGTTTCGGGGAGGCCCAAGCCCAGCTTATCCAGCCAATCGGTCCGGTAATGGCTACACATGTTGTTGAGGTCGTAGACGTTGTGAGTGACGGCATACTGCTTGCCATCGTAGATGGTCGAAGCCCAAGCCGGTTCCGGGGTGACCGCGAGGATGTTCTGACCGAACTGTTCCAGCAGGGGTCCTGTTTCGATGATGCTCTCGTTTTCCATCATCAGCGGGATGTCGTTAAAGGCGTTACAGAACTGCAGGTCGGCGAGGTCGCCGCTTGCGATCTGGACGGGGATCTTGTCGAGGTAACCGGCATAGCTGACCCAGCGGTTCTCGAACTCGATGTCAGGGAAGTTGGCGCGCAGCAGCATCATGCGCTGCGACTTCTCTGAGGCATCCACGCTTCCCCCACCGATGTGAGAGATGGAGATGACCTTCTTCTCACCGGCGGCCATCTCCGAGTCGCCGGAGTCGGCCATGTCCGCCGGCGCGGCACAGGCGGCCAGGTAGGCGCTGAACGTACTGACCCCCATCAGCTTGAGGGCCTGGCGGCGGGTGAACTTGGATTGTGCAGACATAATCGATTCCCTCCTGTGGGATTCAGTGTGTTGAAATGGAATAACCAACTCATGTTACGCAGTCGGGGCGTCAAGACGCACTGGTTCCAACTGGCACAAGGCCTCGAAAGCCTGTTGCAGGGCCGAGAGATACAAGTGGGTCTTGAGCGCATAGTGGTTCTTGTTGGTGCGCACCTTGAGCAACTCCAGCTTGGTGAAGGTCCAGAGAGCAGCCACGAAATGATTGGTCTGGGTGGTTGGTGTGCGGGTCGGTGATTTGGCGAGCGATGCGTTCTGCTTGAGAGAGCGATGATACTCCTCCACTTTCCACCGTTTCTGGTAGATTGTGATGAGTTGGTCAGCTGTCAGGGCGGAATCACTGGTCACCAGATAGCGCACAGCGGTCGAGCCATCTGCGTTTGTGCAGGTCTGACGGAGCAGATAGAGGGGGAAAGATACCTGTTCCAGATAGATGACGGTCACTGTGTTTTCTGGCAAGTCGAGTTGGTTCAGTCGGTGATAGCGACCATGTAGTTTGTCTTGTTGGCAAAGGGCGATTTTGCGATTGGTCTTGAGCGCCATGATAAACTCCTTGTCTAACTTGAGTTTGATATAGCTCATGTTCTCAGCCGCAGCAAACCAGATGTCATTGAGCACATAGCGGAAGGGAATCCGGTTGCGCACACAGTTTTGCAGCATGGCGCGATAATGCTCGTTCTTGGTCACCGCACTGCGTCGTTTCATCTTCCCCTGCTTGTCAAGGTACGATTCGGTCTTGGATACCAAGCGATAGGTCACCGGCAATGAGACCTCGCCAACCGTGTACAAAGCGGTGATAAAGTTGATGCCCTTGACCATCCGTCCTTGCGCATGGTCGTAGTGCCAACAGATCAGTTCGTTTTCATCGGTGTAGGGCTTTTCGACAATGCTGTCGTCAATCGTGATGACACCTTCCTCACCTTGCATGCTGCGTACAGAGGGCTTGACCATCTGCCACCAGTCTGCCGGCTCCAGTCGTCGTCGGTTGAGCATGCGACTGACTTGGTCGTGGCTGATCGCCTTGTCCATCAACGCCGACATACCTGTCGCTGTCGTTGCCGAAAATGAACTCAGTAGATAGTCCGAATACAGGTCAAAGAGTTTGAACTTCATGTCTCACCTCCTGACCTTATTCTACCTAACGCGTCATCGACTGCGTAACATCAGTAACCAATTCTATATTTCATACATCGTTCGTTAGAGACGAAACGCCGGAGCGGTCGGACCTTCTTACACGGATATCGTCTCTCTTGCAGTTGCTTTGGACTCGTACTTCAACCGTCAGCACTATCTACCCTTTGATGGCGCCCAGAAGGATGCCTTTGATGAAGTAACGCTGGAAGAATGGATAGGCGATCAACATGGGGATCGCGGCGATGATGACGCTGGAGGCTTTGAGGGCTTCCATGCCGGCCAGCCGCTCGAAATCATCAGCGCCGGCGGTTTGCGTCGCGAGTTGCATGGACCAGATCATGTCGCGCAGGATCACCTGGAGCGGCTGCTTGTTGCCGTCGTTTATGAAGAAAATCGCCGGCAGGAACAGATTCCAGTTTGCGACGACATAGAAAAGGGTCAGTGTCAGGAGCACGGGGACGGAAAGGGGCAGCATGATATAGATGAGCACCTTGAAATCGTTGGCGCCGTCGATGATAGCCGACTCCTCCAGTTCTTTAGGCAGCGCCTGAAAATAGCTTTTCAGCACGATCATGTTGAAGGTATTGATCGCGTAGGGCCAGATGAGTGACCCCCAACTGTCGATCAGGCCCACGTCCCTCACGGTCAGATAGAAAGGGATTAGGCTGGGCGGGAAGATCATCTGAAAGACGATCAGGGTCATGAGAATATTGCGTCCCGGCAGGTAGGAACGCGAGAGCGGATAGGCGCAGAGAATGGTCATGAACATCTGCACCAGCGTTGCTGAGGTGGTTATGATGAAGGAGTTACGATAGGCCAGCCAGAAAGTGCCGCCGATGATCAGGCGCTCGTAGGCATCCAGGGAGAAGCCTACCGGCCAAATGTAGACTTCACCGCGGAGGATGGGGGCTTCGGCGCTGAAGGAGCGGGCGATGGTGTGGAGGAAGGGCGTCACGGCGATGAACGCAAAGATACCGAGACCCAGATAGATCAGGATTGACTCAAGGCGGAAACGGAAATTGCGGGAAGCGACCATATAACACCTTAAACACAAATGGCTGGCGGCCAGAACGCCCTCAGGAGCCACAGGCCACTGCTTGCGCGGCGCCCGGAGTATAACTGCGTGTCGCCCTTGCTCAGCCGGTTGCACACCACGAGAATGGGGCGTGCGCCGTCTTCGGCTCGACGGGGCGCGGGTAGGGGCGTCCGTTTTCAGTCGGCGAGGAACCGTGATGTTTATTGAATGCGCCTGTGCTCGAAAGGGGCGCGAGCAAGAAACAACACGACATCGAAAGGGTATCTTAACATAGTCGACAGGGTTGCCAAAGCACCTCAATAAGGGGGGTGCATCCCAAATAGGGGGCGAGTTACTGGCTACCTCTGGAGAGTTACACTGGGATCCGCAGCCCGTTACTCTGAACATCCCCAAGTCTGGGATACACCCCCAAGAAAATTCGGATGCGGTCCAGAAAGGGGGTGGGAATCAGGCGTGCCTCCGGTCAGCTACACAGGCTGCGGGCGGGACGCCCGCGATGCCAGGGATGACGTCGCCGAATGGGGACGTGTTTGAGCGAAGGGGGTGAGGGAGAGGGTATTTTTCAGTTTAATGATACTGAACTAGCTCCACGAACAGTTGACGAGCGTTGTACGAGAGATCACGAGAGATCACGAGAGATCACGAGAGAAAACGGCTCTTGGAAGTGAGTAGAGATAAGTGGACGATTGTCGATGAGGCAGGGCGCTTGTAGCTGCCGTTTGCAGCGAGTCCGCTGTCCACCGGCTGTTGAACGGCCGGGCTGTGACGTCAGTAAGCGCCGATCTCGGTAAGTCGATCGTCGTCGATGCCGAAGTGGTGCGCGATTTCGTGGCGGACGACCCTTTGCACGAGTTCGCGGATTTCCGAATCGGTGTCGCAGCGCATGAGAATCGGGCGGCGGTAGATGCTGATCTTGTCCGGCATGACCAAGTTATAGCCGTGTGTTCGCTCAGTCTGGGGGATGCCATGGTACAGTCCCAAGAGATGAGTCCGCTGGCGCACGCCCACGGACTGAAGGGTGGCGCGGTCGGGCCATTCCTCGACGACGATGGCGACGTTCTCCAGGCAGTCAAGGAAGACATCGGGCAGATCTTCTATTGCGCTGAGAACCAGTTCGTCGAACTGCTCCTGTTTCTTGTTCGGACTCATTTAACTATGCGAAGGGGTTCTTCTTCGCCGTCTGTCTCGAGGTTGCATTGCACCAGCGGCCCTTCGGGGTCGGTTCCGCTGTGGTATTCATAGGTTTCGCCGTCGCGTTCCAGTATGAACAGATAGCCCGGTGTGATCATCTGGGCGTACATCCCGTCCGGCTGCGGGCAGCCGAGGCTAGTGTCGCTCCACTCCACCTCTTCGGTGCTGACAACGGTGATCTCATCGGCGGCGGCGCTGGTCGTCTGCACCAGGTCCGCTATCGCACGTTGGATGAGGCGCGCCAGCGGTTCAGCTTGCGCGTCGCTGGCGGACGCGACATCTGCGCCTGATTGGGTCTCATCTTCAGTCGGCTCGTCGTCTGCGCATTGCACCAAAGGTCCTTCGGGATCGGTCCCGCTGTGGTATTCATAGGCGTTGCCGCCGCCTTCCAATACGATCAGGTAGCCCGGTGTGATCATCTGGGCATACATTTCGTCCGGCTGGGGGCAGCCGAGGCTGGTGTCGCTCCACTCCACCTCTTCTGTGCTGACAACAGCGATCTCGTCGGCGGCAGCGCTGGTCGCCTGCACCAGATCCTCTATCGCACGTTCGATCAGGCGCGGCAGGGCGACGCCAGCATCCATTTGGGTCACTACTTCAATTGTCCCTGAGAGGGCGGGCGTCCCGTCTTCAGTGCATTGTACCAGCGGTCCTTCGGGGTCGGTCCCGCTGTGAAAGTCATAGGTGTTGCCGCCGCTTTCCAATACGATCAGGTAGCCCGGGGTGATCATCTGGGCGTACATCTCATCCGGATGCGGGCAGCCGAGGCTGGTGTCGCCCCAGTCCACCTCTTCGGTGCTGACAACGGTGATCTCGGCGGCGGCGCTGGTCGCCTGCACCAGGTCCGCTATCGCCCGTTCGATCAGGCGCTGCCGGGCGCTGTCAGCATCCATTTGGATCTCACCTTCGGGTTCCTCCTGGAGGGCGGGGGCCAGGCCTGCGGGCGTCCCGTCTTCTGTGCAATGCACCAGCGGTCCTTCGGGGTCGGTCCCGCTGTGAAAGTCATAGGTGCTGCCACCGCTTTTCAATACGATAAAGTAGCCCGGGGTGATCATCTGGGCGTACATCTCATCCGGATGCGGGCAGCCGAGGCCGGTGTCGCCCCACTCAACTTCTTCGGTGCTGACAAGAGTGATTTCGTCGGCCGCGGCGCTGGTTGACTGCACCAGGTCCTCTTTGGCCCGTACAATCAGCCGAGACAAAGTTTCATCAGCGTCCGCTTGTACAGCGGTCGGCTCTGCTCTCGGCGCCAGGAACTTCCGGATGCCGCAGGCGCTCAGCGACAACGAAGCGACTATAAGGGCGGCGACGACCTTTGTTGCAGTCGAGGGGCGCGGCTGCCAGCGATAAGCGACTCTTTCTTCTGAACTCTCAGGCACAGTTTCTCCCTGTGTGATGCAATAGTCGAGAAGTGGGGAGTGGAATCCCCCCTCTTTTCGCACTCCTCCTCAACCCCTCTACGAAAGAGAGTCAATATACTCTAAACTGTCCCTAGAACTGAAGCGCCTCCAAGAACCGGATCAGAACCTGTAGCACAAAGAAAACAACTATCGGAGACACGTCGATCATGCCGATAGATGGGATTAGTTTGCGGGCCGGCTCCAGCACGGGTTCCGTAATCTGAAAGAGCAACTGTGCGATTGGATGGGAGGGGTCCAGGTTTGGGATCCACGTCATCAGGATACGGGCCACGAGAACAAAGGTATAGATGTTAAGCACTAACGCCAGAAAATCAGAAATCACGACGACTCCTTACGATATTGAGTTAAAGGGCGAACTGGTCACATGCTGCCGCCCAATTCCTGGCTGCGCCGGTAGGCAGCATCGACAGCATCGATCAGGGCTGAGCGGACGCCGGCGCGCTCCAAAACGAGGGTACCTGCGGCGGTTGTGCCGGCGGGGCTGGTAACGCGATTGCGCAAGTCAGCGGGATGGAGACCGCTCTGGCGCATCAACTCCACGCTGCCCTCTACCGTCTGCAACACCATCAGTTGGGCCTGGTCGCGACTGAAACCGATATGCACTCCTGCATCAATAAGAGCCTCGAGCAGGAGATAGACGAAGCCCGGACCGGAGCCGCTCAACCCGGTGGCCATATCCAGGTAATGCTCCTCTGCCGCGTAGATAGCCTCGCCCATCGCCTCCAGGATGGACTGGGCTGCGGCGCGGTCCGATTCGGTTACGGCGGCGGTGTCGGTCCACACGGTCATACCCTTGCCCACCTGGGCCGGCGTGTTGGGCATGGAACGGACTATCTTGTCGTGGCAGAGACCGGATTGAAGCGTGTCGATCTGCACGCCGGCCATGATACTGACTACGAGCGCAGCGGGGGACAGGTTGCCATTCAGGTCTGCCATTACTGGCCCCAGCACCTGTGGCTTGACCGCCAGAACGGCGACGGAGGCGCCGGTCACAGCTTGGCTGTTGTCTGTCTCTGTCGTAACGCCGTATGTGCTGTTGAGGTACTCACGGCGGGTCGGCACCGGCTCGGAGACACAAATTTGGATTGGGTTGAGCAACTGTTTGCTGATCAGAGAGCCGATTATCGCCTCACCCATTGCGCCGCCGCCGACGAAAGTTATTTTGCCCTGTAGCTGTTTCATTCGTACTCCCTGTGGCCGAAGATCGCCGTGCCAACGCGCACGATTGTGGCGCCCTCTTCGATGGCGACTTCGAAATCGTTTGTCATGCCCATAGACAGATGCTGCCAGGTGGCGTGGGGATATTGTGCCGCCGGAAAGGTGTGACGCAACTCTTCCAGCAGGCAGCGCAATCTGCGGAAAAAGGGTCGGACTTCTTCGGCATCTTCCACAAACGGGGCCATCGTCATCAGCCCACAGTACCGCAGCGCCGGCAGGTCGAGCAGCGATGGCAACCCGGCGATCAGGCTGGCCTGCGAGAAGCCTTGTTTGCTCTCTTCTCCGCTGACGTTGACTTCGAGCAGGACGTCCAGCGTCCGCCCCCGCTCGGCGGCATGGCGGCTCAGACGTTGGGCGATTTTCGGCCTGTCCACTGCGTGGATCAGGCAGATTTCTCCAGCGGTCGGCTTGGGCGCAGCGACGGACGGCCCCAGCGCCAGTTTTGCCTTGCGGCTCTGGATTGTGCCGATAGCGTGCCAGCGGATTGCGTCCATCCCGGCTTCAGCGGCGGCTTCGGCTTTTTGCCACAGTTCCTCCAACCGGTTTTCGCCAAAGTCGACCTGGCCGGCTGCGGCAGTCTTTGCGATCAGCGACAGCGGTTTTGTCTTGCTTACAGCCACCAGCGTGATTTCATCCGGGGACCGCTGTGCACGCTGGGCGGCCTGGGCTATGCGTGTGCGTACTTGGCGCAGGTTTTCTGCAATCGCCATATCAGTTAATCACAGTCAGCGTAGCGGGAGCTGCGCTACAGCTGCAATGTTTGTCAGGATGCTGAATGGGGCACCCTCCCAACCAGGAGGATACCAAGTGATCACCCTTATTTTCGCCAATTGTGCGGATTTCGTCCAATCGCGTTTCTTGATGGCCGCCGGCCGGTCGGAGAAGGGGGGATTGCGGTAACCGGAGAGGGCGCGCGTTACTTGATCAGCGCCGGCAGCAGCGCGTAGAACTCGGTCGATTTTACGACATCGGCCAGCGGGACACTATCCAGGACGGTGTGGGCGGTCACTTCGTCGCCTGGGGCGAAACCGATACTGGGAATACCGGCTTTGCCCTGCCAGTAGATGCCGTTTGTGCTGAAATCCCACTTTCCGCTGGGCGCGTCCGGCAGACCGATAAGTTTGCGGGCCGCTTGTCCCGCCTGCACCAGCGGGGCGTCCTCTTCCAGCGCCCAAGCGGGGAAATATTTTTCGACGGGAAAGACGAACCCGGTGTAGCTTGGTTCGTCGTAGTAGAGCATCTTGAGCGACACATCCCCGGCCTGTCGATTTTCCTGCGGGATCAGGGCGCGCACCTGATCGATCACGGCCTCCAACTCCTCGCCGAATGTCACGCGGCGGTCTATGTAGATGGTGCACTGGTTGGGGACGGCGTTGATGCTGGGGGTTTCGACTTCGATGTCGGTGGCGGTGATCTTGCCGTGCCCCAAGAAGGGGTGGTCGCCCAGCTGAGGCTCGAGGCGGCTGATGCCTTCGAGAAGGGGGAGGACTTTGTAGATGGCGTTGTCGCCGAGGTGATTGCTGGCGGCGTGGGCGCTCCTGCCTTTGGCGACCGCCTTCAGTTCGACACGTCCTTTATGGCCGCGATAGATCTGCATTTTGGTCGGCTCGCCGATGACGACGAAGTCCGGGCGGATGCCTTCGTGTTCGACGAAGGCGTGCGGAGCGATGCCGTCGCACCACTCCTCCATATTGCCGAAATAGTAGGCGGTCCAACCTTCGAGCAGCCCAAGACTGCGGGCGATGGCCAGACCGTAGATCATACCGGGAGTGCTGCCTTTTTCGTCGCAGGCGCCGCGAGCGTAGAGGATGCCGTCCTCGACTTTGCCCTCGAACGGGTCCCACTGCCATTCGTCCGCGGCGCCGATGCCGACAGTATCGATGTGGCTGTCGTAGACGAGAATGCGTTCACCGTTGCCGATTTTGCCGACAGTGTTGCCCATCGAATCGAACCAGACTTCATCGAAGCCCAGTTTGCGCATTTCGGCCTGGACGCGTTCACCCACAGGGCCGATCTGCGAATCCAGAGAAGGGATGGCACAGATCTGGCGGAGGAAGGTGATGATGTCGTCGCTATGCTTGTGCACGGCGGATTGGATTGCGGGAATGTCTATTACGGACATGGACTGACTCCTGTGACGGAAAAGGAGAGTAACAGTTGGCTTCACATGCCGGTGAAAATGGACACCGTAGCGAGAGCCGTGACGGACGGGGAGTTCACCAGTAGGACATTATCCTCTACCCGCGGTTACGGTTATTCTCGTGAATTACATCTCTGTGGGATCGAATGTACGGGAAATGGGATGCCATCTGGGCAAGTCAAATTTGTACAAATATACCCGCCCCACCCAGGTTTGGCCAAACCGGCGCCAGTTGACGAATATGGGACAAGTTTGGGGTGAATTCGTCTGATTTCTGCGCTTCAACTGGCTTCACTCTCCTCGCTCTTGGCAGAAATTGCCTGCAATCTGACGCTGTTCTCGCTTTGTTGCAACCACTCAATCCTAACTAATCTCCGGCCTGGAAGGGCCGCTGGCCAGCATCGTCTGAAGGGGAGAATCGTCAATATCCAAGGGCAAGTCAACACGACCACGCCTGCGGCTGGATTCATATGTGGCAAAGGTCAGTTCCGCGGCCCGCAAGGCGCGTCGTCCGGTGAGTTCCGGCTCCCTACCGTCTCTCAGCGCCTCAACCAGGTCGATAATTCCTTTTTGCACGGCGTCCAATTCATGGATCGTGCCCTCCGTATCTATGTTCCGCCAGCCGGAGGACTGGTCGTTGAGGATGCGGATACCGATTTTCTGGCTGACGCCCACTTCGATGATGCCGTCGCTGCCCAGGAGCCGGTTGGCCGCACCGGTTGGGAGGTCAAGGCCGGTTACCAGCAGGCCGTCGACACCGTTCTGGAAGCGTATATGGCTGATACCCTGCGTTTCGTGCGCCATACCGAAGATCGTCCTGATCTCGCTGATATCGATCTGGCCCATGACCCATGCGGCGGGTGTTTCATCGTTGTAGAAGTGCATCATGTCGAACCAGTGGGTGCCCCAGTCGTTCATGTCGGGGCAACGACCTTCGATGCGCTGCAATGAGCCGATTGCGCCTTCTCGTAGCAGGCGGCGGGCGGCGCCGAAAGGGGGAGCAAAGCGGCGCTGGTGATTGAAGCTGAGCTGGACGCGGTTGCGCTCACAGGATTCCACCATGCGTCTGGCTTCGCCGAATGTGGGCGCGATCGGCTTTTCGCAGTGGATGGCCTGCACACCGGCCTCAGACGCGGCCAGCACCATTTCGGCGTGCAGATGGGGCCAGACGCAGACGGAGACGATATCGAGATCTGCCTCGGCCAACATCCGTTGGTAGTCTTGATAGATGGCGTCGCCGCCGTGTTCTTTTTTAAATGCCTCGGCGTTTTCGAGGCTGATATCGGCGAGGGCCACTAGCTCTGTGTGGGGTGAAGCGGCATATCCCATGGCATGGCGGTGGGCCATGCCAAAGCCGGTCGCCCCTTCCGACCTGAGTGGGCGTCCGCAGCCGATAATGCCGACGCGGTAGGCGGCAGAGTCTGATTTAGATGTCATCACTAATCCTTTCGATGTAGTGAACATTGTGTCGGACCTGGTAGGCGGGTCAGTTTCGGCATCCAAAACTCTGAACTGCCGCTCAGGACGCCGATATGCGCTGTATGCGAGGGGGGTCCGGCGGGCGTCTATATATTTATTTTGGAGCGAAAGGGGGGCTTGCCTTTTACGCCCAGTCGGACGCGATAGAGCGTACCGGCCTGCGGACCGTCGGTCTCTTTGATATGGCCGCCAGCCGTGGTGATGTACAGATCGGTGTAGTCGTGGCCGCCGAATGTGGCGCTGGATACTTTTGGTACGGGAAAGATGAGCCGCTGGATCTCACGGCCGTCGGGCAGGTGGTGGACGAGCGCGTAGCCGTCCCAGCGGGCCGACCAGATGCAATTGGCCGCGTCCATGGCCATGCCGTCCGGGCGGCCGCTCGATGGGGCGCCCTCACGCACAACAACTTCAGGGTTGCTGATCTGTCCACTGTCGATGTCGTAGTCGTACCGGGTGATACCGCGCCGGGTGTTGGTGTGGTAGAACGTTCTAAGGTCTTGCGTAAATCCCATCCCGTTAGAAACACCGGCATCTTCGATAACGACGGCAAGGCTGCCGTCGGTCTCCAGCCGGTAGAGGACGCCGTTGCTGCCGCTGCGGGGCATTGTGCCGCAGAAGACACGCCCGGCAGGGTCGGCGATCACGTCGTTAAATCGTCCTTCGCGCTCGGCCGGAATCTCGTCGACAAGATTCTTGAGCGGTTTGCCTTCCTGCCAGTGGGCGATGCGGCCTCTGGCCATAAACAGGAGAAACGAGCCGTCAGTCTGAATCGTGTAGCCGCCGATGGCCTCGCCGGCGTCCAACACAAGCCCATGGGACCCGGTAGACGGGTCGTAGCGATAGAGTTTTCCCGGCGGGATATCGAGCCAATAGAGGCGATTTTCGTCGGGATGCCACAGTGGGCCTTCACCTGTCTCACATGCGTAATCGGCGATGGGTTCGATATTCATGAATGTCTCCCTGGAAGACAAGTTGCCAGTGGCTAGTTGTCAGTGACCAGCCAAAATATAAGTAGCCACTGCAGGTACAGGCCACCAGCCACTGAGATTTGGGATCTTTACAGATCGATCGACACTTCGCGCCCTTCGGCTTGGCTGCGGTAGATGCCGTCGAGAATGGCGAGCACCTGCAAGGACTGTTCCGCGGGGACCGGTGAGGGCGCGCCGGCGGCGATGGCTTTGGCAAATTCGACACATTCGAGCGCGTGGGGTTCCATCTTATCCTGGGTAAGCTGGAGAGTACGGTTGTTGAACTGGCGGGTGGTGTAGTTCGTGTCCAGGAATTGGGCGGACGGCCAGTGACAGCCGCCTTCGTCACCGTAGATCCAGGCCTGCATATCTTCCCCGCGAATGTCATGATGCAGCAGCCAGCTGACCTCCAGCACGAGCGTGGCGCCGGTTTCGAAGCGCACGAAGGCAACGGCGTAGTCCTCAACGTCGAAGCTGCTGGGAATCGGTCCATCGCGCCAGGTGGCAAATGCGCCGGGATGGTGGGCCAGCCGCGCGTCGGCGACACCGGAGACGGCCACCGGCCGGGGATTGCCCATAAACCACAGCGTCAAGTCGAGGATATGCACACCGATGTCGATGCAGGGGCCGCCGCCGCTGTGTTTTTTCTCGATGAAGGTTGCGGTTGGGATCAGACCATTGCGGCGCATCATCCAGCCGCGGGCGTGATAGACACCGCCTAGCGAGCCCGTATCGATCTCAGCCTTCATAGCCTTCGATACGCCGGCGAAACGGAAATGCTGTGCGGTCATGAGTTGCTTTCCGGCTTTGTCGCGCGCCGCGATCATCTGTTTGATATCCTGGGGAGTGGGCGCGAGCGGTTTCTCGCAGATAACATGCTTGCCAGCTTCCAGCGCGGCGATAGCCAGGGGAGCGTGGTACATATTGGGCACACAGAGATCGATGATGTCGATGTCGGGGTCGGAGAAGAGCTCGGCGGCGTTTGTCGTCAACTTGGTGACATTGTGGAGCGCGCCCCACTGTTCAAGCGCTTCGCCGCTGATGTCGCTGCCGGCAACGACTTCGGCTTCCTCGGACGCGGCCCAACCGGGCATGTGGGTACGGGAGATACCGCCGACGCCGACGAGGCCAACTTTCAGAATGGTCATTGCAGATCCTTTCGGTTTAGAGTGGTTCACGGATAGTGGCTCGAGCGGGACTTGCTCGCCAGCCGCTCGCCACGGGTGTTTTGGGCTCGTGTATTGTACGCAATGTCAGAGTAGTCAAGCAAAGGCAAGTGGTCAGCGATCAGTATCAAATCATTGTTGTTCAGACGCGCTTGGCCTGCCAGCGCGTTCTGTGCGATAGTGATCCTTACATTGAGCAATCGTCCTGGTCAGTGGTCGGAATCCGGCTACTTACCGCTGTCGTCAGGAGGCAACCCGTGCCAGAACTCAAAATCGACATCCCCTCAACCTTTTTGCAGCGCATAGAGCGTGTGGCCGCTGAAGGGAATGAATCGTTGGAGGATATGGCCCTGCTGCTACTGCGGCGGGGATACGATTTCGAGGTCACGCGGCCGGAGGTGGAGCCGGACCGGAGCCAACGGCCCGGCGCCCGCAGCGACCCGCGTCTGAATTGGTGGCGCGAGGCCAGATTCGGGCTTTTCATTCACTGGGGGCTTTATTCGATTCCGGCTGGAGTCTGGAACGGGCGCGAGTGGCCCGGCATCGCGGAGTGGCTCATGTACCGGGCGGAAATTCCTGTCCAGGAATATGAGAAACTGGCTGCGCAGTTTAACCCTGTCCAGTTCGACGCCAAGGAATGGGTCTCGCTGGCAAAGCGGGCCGGCCAGAAGTATTTGGTGATCACGTCCAAACACCACGATGGCTTTTGTCTTTTCGACTCGGCGGTTACCGACTACGATATGGTCGATGCTACGCCGTTCAAGCGGGATGTGCTGAAGGAGCTGGCGGAGGAGTGCGCCGCGCAGGATATAAAGCTGGGTTTCTACTACTCTCAGACGCAAGATTGGCATCACCCGGACGGCGACGGCAACGACTGGGACTTCGACCCGGCGCGGAAAGATTTCGCTGGATATATCGAAGAGTATGTGAAACCGCATGTGCGGGAGCTACTGACCAATTACGGGCCTATCGGCATCATCTGGTTTGATACGCCCAAGGGGATCTCCGAGGGGCAGAGTCGTTCCCTGCTGGAGTTGTGCAACGAGTTGCAGCCGGACTGTCTGGTCTGCGGGCGGCTGGGCAACGCGCTAGGGGACTATGCCACGGCCGGGGACAACCGCATCCCCGAGACAGTCCTGGACCTGGACTGGGAGACGCCGGCCACGCTCAATGACAGCTGGTCGTATAAACTTAACGATCACAACTGGAAATCCAGCGTCGACCTGATCCGCAAGTTAGTCGATATCGTCAGTAAGGGCGGCAACTACCTGTTGAATGTCGGCCCCACCGCTGAGGGAGTCATCCCCCAGCCGAGCGTTGAGCGCCTGGAGGCGCTGGGGCGCTGGCTGGCAGTAAACGGCGAAGCGATTTACGACACGCAGCCGGGCCCAATCCAGGGACGGGCAGATCTGCGCACTACCAGTAAGGAGGGAGTTACCTACCTCCATATCTTCGGTTGGCCGCCCGGCGGGCAGATTCGAGTCGAAGGGGTGACTGCTCAAGATGCGCGACTGCTAGCGGGAGGCGCGAAGTTGCCTGTCCACGAAAGCGGCGGCTCGCTTGTCATCAGCGGCCCGGGCAATGCGCTGGACGAAGCGGCTACGGTGATAGAGCTGCATTAGCCGCGACTCTGCAAAATGCGCCCAGGCTGCTAACCTGAACTCTGGGTAGGTTTATTTGGTGCCGAACTGCCGGTCCCCTGCATCACCCAGGCCTGGCCAGATGAAGCCGGGCGGGAAACCAGCGGCGGCGTCACTTGCGTTTGTCAGGCGTTCATCGACGGCCGCCACATGCACGGCGATATCGGGATGGCCTTCCTGCAGCGCGGCGATCCCTTCCGGCGCGGCCAGCAGGCCGACAAACTTGACGCGGGTGACGCCGCGGCGCTTGAGGATGTCGACGGCGGTCAGGGCAGAGCCGCCGGTCGCCAGCATGGGGTCGAGCACAAAACAGGTGTGCGTGGAAAGATCGTCAGGAAGTTTGTTGTAGTAGATTACCGGTTGCAGGGTTTGCTCGTCGCGGTAGAAGCCCAGGTGCCAGACCTCGGCTTGGGGGATAAGGCTAAGCATTCCGTCTACCATGCCCAGGCCGGCGCGCAGGATCGGGACCAAGCCGACGCGTTCGTCGAATTTGCTGCCGCTGGTGGTTGTGAGCGGTGTCTGCACCTCCACCGGCTTGGTAACCAGGTCGGCGGTGGCTTCGTAGGCCAGGATCATTGCCAATTCGGCGACGATGGACCGAAATTGACGGAAGTCGGTCGTCGTGTCCCGAAGTTGCGTAATCTTGTGCTTCACCAGTGGATGGTCAGACACAAACAGATTGTTTGTCATGCGGGTCCCTTGCTCAGTCGGGTTTCTTCACTTGCGACCTTCGTAGGGTCTTGCTACCAGCGGCCCGGCGCGGCGCGCGGTTGCGACGATTTATCGATTCGACTTCTCGCTGGCAGTTCATACACAGGGTTGCGTCGGGTTTGACTTCCAGGCGGGCCGGATGTATCTCTGCACTGCAGCGTTCACAGATTCCGTATTGGCCCATGTCGATCACCCGCAGGGCGTGTTCAATATCTTGTTGACGACGCTCCAGCACGGCGATCAGGACGGCGGTTTTCTCCCGTTCGACGATTTCGGTGTCGCCTTCGTCCAATTCAACATCCACTTCACCTTGCATCAGATTGCGCAGATGTTCCAACTCCTCATTCACTTGTTCAAGGTTGGACAGCAGTCGTTTGCGATCTGTTTTCGGCTTTTTTGGCATGATAATTCCTTCTCAATTTCGGACAAAGTAGAAAATGTGGGAGATCTTATAGCAGCTTTTTTCCGTTCCGTCAATACGGATATGCGCTAGAAGCGCAGGATCGCAATACGCTGTTTTGCTCCCATGCGCCCTTTGGTATACAATTTTTAGCACAATCGTTCTTGCAATCCGAATGGATACGAGCATGGCTGATGAACGAAGCGTTACACAGAGCAACGTCCAGAGGCTTTCAGGATTGAGCAGGAGGGAGATTTCGGGCGAAAGGCAGTCCGAGGACGGTCGCGTCGACTATGCATTGCGGCCCAAGAGCCTGGACGAAATGATCGGCCAGGAGAAGATGCGCGAGAAGATGCGTATTCTGGTGCAGGCGGCGCGTCAACGCGGCGAGGCCCTGGATCATGTGCTCCTGTACGGTCCGCCGGGACTGGGCAAGACCACGCTCAGCCATATTCTCGCGCATGAGATGCAGGGCAATCTCAAGCCGACGGCGGGGCCGGCGATTGAAAAGGCCGGCGATCTGGCGGCGATACTCACAAATCTGGGAAAGGGAGACATTCTATTTGTTGACGAAATCCACCGATTGGGCCGCGTGGTCGAGGAGATTCTCTACCCGGCGATGGAAGATTTTGTGCTCGACATCACGGTCGGCAGCGGCCCGAGTGCGCGCAGTATTCGGCTGAAACTCCCCCGATTTACGGTCATCGGCGCGACGACGCGTCTGGCGCTGATGACGGCGCCCCTGCGCTCCCGGTTCGGCGTTGTCGAGCGTTTTGACTTTTACAGCCAGGAGGCGCTGGAGACGATCATCCTGCGTGCGGCGGCTATGCTGGAGACGCCTATTGACAACGCTGGCGCATCCGAGATCGCGCGCCGTTCCAGGGGCACGCCGCGGGTGGCGTTACGGCTGCTGCGGCGGGTACGGGACTACGCCCAGGTGCGGGCGGACGGGAACATTACGGTAGCCTTGGCGGTTGAAGCGCTGGCCGTACATGAGATCGACCATCTGGGGCTGGACGATCTGGACCGACGGGTGCTGGATACGATTGTCGGCAAGTTCGGCGGCGGTCCGGTCGGGCTTGGGACGCTGGCTGCCAGCGTCAGCGAAGAGGGCGACACGATAATGGATGTAGTGGAGCCTTATTTGCTACAATTGGGGTTTCTGGACCGCACGCCGCGCGGGCGCGTGGCCACGAGAGCGGCTTACGAGCACATGGGCGCGGCCTATCCGGAGTCGCCGGAGCAGAGTAGTCTGTTCGGGGGTGGGTCGGAATGAGCGGCTCTGGGACGGCAGCGCAAGAAGCAGAAATACACAACGATGGTCGGCGCCGACGGGAGGGAGATCGCCGCTGGGTTGGCGGCGCCACGCACGGAGGTGGGAAAATGGCCCAATTGTCGGATACACTCCTAGACCGTATGGTGCAGAAGATAGTGGAGGAGGTGGATCCCGATCAGGTGATCCTCTTTGGCTCGCGCGCACGCGGTGACGCGCGCGCAGAGTCGGACGTAGATCTAGTGGTGGTGGAATCCGAGCCATTCGGTCAGGAGAGGAGCCGGCGATTGGAGACGGCCCGTCTTTATCGCTCCTTGGCGGGATTCGGCGTTGCCAAAGACATCTTGCTCTATAGCCGCGACGAGGTCGAGTACTGGCGCGATTCCCTCAACCATGTCTTGGCGCGGGCGCTGCGAGAAGGACGGGTGCTCTATGAGCGACGTTAAGTGCGCCCACATGTTGATGGAGGCCTCGAAACGGGATGTCGAAGCTCTGAGGGGCATGAGCAATGCCTCCGTTTTCGCCGATGAAATCTTCGGCTTCCATGTGGAACAGGCGGCCGAGAAACTGTTCAAGGCTTGGCTTGCTCTGTTGGGCGAAACATACCCTCTAACACAAGATCTGGAATTGCTGGTCAATCACCTCCAGGAACGAGGCGTTGCCGCGTCGAGCTTTTTGGCCCTGATCGAATACACACCCTATGCTGTTCAGTTCCGCTGTGAAGCCATCGGGGTTGATGCAGCGCCAATTGACAGACAGGAAGGCCTTTGCCTGGTGGAATCTCTGCTGGTACAGGTTCAGATGCAATTCAAAGGCGTGGAGGGGACGTGATGGAAACGAAAATCACTTGGAATGCTCAGACACTAGAGGGAGCCGTTCACAAGGTGGAGCATGAAGCAAGATCGCCTGATGAGCGCCGCCAGATTTTGGCGCAGCAGGCCGAGCAAATGAAGGGTCACTACGAACAGACGGCCGATGAACTAGCTGAGTGGCAAGCGGGAGATTTCACCGATGGATAGGAAACGATGCCTCACGCCAGAGTTGCGTTGTAAAGGCGCTCGATGTTTTGGCGGTTAGTGGCTACGGCGGCGGAGGTGCGACGATTTTCGGGCAGGAGGGATTCGGCTATCTGCTCTGACCGGCTCCAGAAGGAGCTCTCGGCAGCCGCCTGGGAAACGGTCCGCCGCAGGCCGTGGAGATAGCTGACATCGGCGGCCAGCCGGCCCATCACCTCAACCTTGTCCGACGAGACGGAACCGATGCGAGGGATAAACAGCTGTAGACGGCGTCCTTTCACCAGGCGTGCCAGAAGGCGCAGGCTCTCAATCTCATCCTCGCCATCAGAATCTTCCCCCAATTCCGGCAGCGTAAGATCGCTGCCAAAAGCTCCCCCACAGAGTATCGCCATAGCGGGGAAGTAGACCAGGTTGGCGTGCTGCTGGGAGTAGATATCCAGCAGGTGCTGGCCAACATTGATGTGGGCCACGCCGCCGGGCCGGGTTTCGACGCGCGGCAGTCCGACATCGCGGGCGGGGCAGGTGAAGAGTGTAGCCGTCTCATCAGCCACATCGAAGCGCGTACCGACATCAGGAGGCGGGTCGATGATCAGCAGCCTGTCGGGGGAGCCGAGCAAGCGCGCCAGGACAAAGAGCGAGTGGGAAGGGGGGTCGCCTTCACTATACAGTTCCAATTGGTCAAAGAGCTGGGAGATTTTCATCTGCGGGGCGCGTGAGCGGGGTGTCTGACTGCGCCGGCCCCTCCGGCAGCTTCGCGCCGGTCAGATCGTCCACTGCAGTCGCAGGAGGCGTTTGCCTCCGCCGATTGCGAGAGGGTGGAAAGTGCCTGCACCACGGCCTCCAGCCCTCTATAGTTCTTCTCTTGGGCGGGCGCGGGCGGGCGTTCAGCGCTAATTTCGTCGACGATTGCCAGTCCGGCGAAACAGATGCCCAATTCCCTGGCAAGCGCAATCTCCGGCACCAGATTCTGGCCGAGAACGTCGGCGCCCCAGATGCGAAACATGCGCGCCTCGGCGGCGGTCTCCCGCCTGGGGCCATCCACGCCCAGATAGATGCCGCCCGGCGCCATGGGCAGGATGCGCGACAGCGCCTCTGTCAGGCGGGGACAGACAGCCGGGGTCTGGCTGAGGCCGCCGGTGCCTTCGTTCTCGTAGAAAGTCTGCGGTTGATGGCGGGTGAAGTCGATATAATCGGTGATCAGCAGGGGATGGCCCGGCCCCAGCATAGGATTGATGGCGACGACGCTATCCAAGGCGACAATCTGGCTGACGTTCAGTGCCTGCGCGGCTTGGAGCGTAGCTCTGGGATCGGTGCGGGAGGGCAGGCCGTAGTAGGGTTGGATCCAGACCGATGAAGCGTCCGGTCGGCCGCGCCATGCGAGTGGACCGACGGGTCCGTATTGGGTATCGACTGTACGTTCTTCGATGAGAGGGCCGATGGCCTCCAACGATTGCGGTGGAAGCGGAACGGCCAACAGAAGCAGCAGCGGTTTCAACTGTTTCCCCGGACGTACTGTGATATAATATGGCTACTTGGCCCTCATCCTGCGGTAGGATCTATCTGCGTCCACGATAGCATCAGTTGCCAGCGATAGCAAAACGGATGAAGATATCGGCATCATCAACGTGCTCGGAGAGATTCGATGGGTAGACCGGTTCGCATTGCTCTGATCGGAGCCGGCGCATTTGTGCGTAAGGCGCATGCACCATCTTTGCTGGAGTTGGGAGACGCGGTGCAGATTGTGGCCGTGTACAGCCGCACGCAGGCATCCGCCGAGACGGTGGCGGACTCCATCCCCTACGATGTTGACATTTACACGGATATCGCAGCGCTTCTGGCGAACGAGAGTGTGGAGGCGGTCGATGTCGTTTTGCCGATTCCGATGTTGCCGGAGGTTGTCTCCCAGGCGCTGGCGGCGGGAAAGCATGTTTTCAGCGAAAAACCGATCGCGCCGACGGTTGCCGAGGCGCAGGATTTGATCGCACGCAGCCAGCCCTACGGAGACCGGGTGTGGATGGTGGGCGAGAACTGGCGCTACGAAGAGGCCTTTCAGGTGGCGGCACAAGCTATTCGAGCCGGCCGGATTGGGCAGCCTGTTTTCTGCGACGTGTCATTGCAACTGCCGGTGAAGGCCGACTCGCCATATGTGCAGTCGACTTGGCGGCAGTCGGGTGAGGTCGTGGGCGGGTATCTACTGGATGGCGGTGTGCATCATGTAGCCGGTCTGCGGGTGCTTCTGGGAGAGATAGAGAGTGTGTGCGCGCTGACGGCAGCGCATCGGGCGGACCTGCCGCCGGCGGACACGATGAGCGTGGCACTGCGCTTTGCCAGTGGCATAGTCGGCACCTATTTGATCACGTACGCGGTCGGCAGTACACTGGGATTGGATGAGGTCCACATTGGCGGGAGTGAAGGCAGCTTGCGCGTTTCGCGCGGAGAGCTTGTGCTGGAGCGGGGCGAGGAGAGCGAGCGCCAGCAGTTTAATGTTTTCATCAGTGTGCGGGAGGAGTTGGCTGCATTCGTAGCAGCGGTTCGGAATGGCGCGCAACACCGGAATTCACCCGAGGAGGCGTTGCAGGATCTGGCTGTTGTGGAGGCGATGTTGGAATCGGCGCAGACGGGGACCCTTCGGCGTGTTGCGAGACACGTATAGTTCGGTGGAAGGAACGGACATTCCGAAAATCCTCCAAGTTAGCTAGAGAAGTCCCGCCCAAGTCGCTGCACCCTCCCAAAGGAGCCGCACACGCAAACTCCCGCGCGATATTCAGAGTGGCCGAAGCCGCCGCAGGTGGCATCTGGTGTACTCTTGGCGGCGCGTGAAAAATCACTGTAATCAGCACGTTCTCAGTAGGAACACATTTTACTCGGTTTCCGGAAGGAGACAGACCAGCGAGTGAAGTGTGAGCGAAAGCACCGCGAGGGGATATACGGCTGATGCGACCTTGCCGATATCGATTGTACCCAGGAGCGCTTAGTTCCTGCCCAGGGAGGGACAGATGGACATCTTAGGCATTGATATCGGCGGAAGCGGCATTAAAGGCGCGGTGGTGGACGCGGAGACGGGAGAGTTGCTAACCAAGCGCCGACGCATTGGGACGCCGGATCCGTCAACGCCGCAAGCGGTGGCCGAGGTTGTGTTGGAAATTGTCCGTCACTTCGGTTGGGTAGGCCCGATGGGTTGCACGTTCCCGGCAGTGATTCGCAATGGCATAGTCTGCACGGCCGCCAATGTAGACAGGTCATGGATCGGCACCGATGCCACGGCGCTGTTCGAGCGGGCGACAGGTTGCCCGGCGTCGATCATCAACGATGCCGATGCGGCCGGAATCGCGGAGATGGTTTTTGGCGTGGGCAGGGACCAGCCTGGGGTAGTCCTGCTGCTTACATTGGGCACAGGAATAGGCTCGGCACTTTTTGTCGACGGCCATTTGGCTCCAAATACGGAGTTTGGGCACATCGAGATTGACGGCCACAACGCCGAAAGCCGGGCTGCGAGCAGTGCCCGCAAACGGGAAAAGCTGAGTTGGGAAAAATGGGGGCAGAGGTTAAACAGATACTTCCAGACGATTGAATTTCTGCTTTCGCCGGATCTGTTTATCATTGGCGGAGGTGTAAGCAAGAGAAGCGAAAAGTATGTCAAATACATTGACGTGCGGGCGCCGATTGTGGCAGCCCAGATGCGCAATCATGCGGGGTTGATTGGCGGTGCGATGGCAGCGCATGCCCTGATTCAAGGCGGTGGGGATGCCGAGTTGGATCCCGCCATTCTTTATGTGCCGGAGTATGACTGAATGTGCAGCCGCTCTGCCCATTTTTGAGAAATCTTAGTCACGAGTCAGCGACGGGCAGACTGCTGACTGAACGTAGCACCGAAAACTTCCCTATTTGAATGGAGCACGGGGCGCGGGCTCACCACATTATGCGAACGCACGACATTGCAAGGCAAAGACGAATTCGAGGAGAAGAGCAACCATGACAAAGATGCAAGAAGCGGCGGCAGTAGGCCAGTCGATCTGGCTGGATTTCATCAGGCGGTCCTTCCTGGACTCCGGCGAACTGGGTGAACTGGTCGCCAATGGTCTTCGGGGCGTTACGTCGAACCCGTCGATTTTCCAGAAGGCGATCACCGCAAGCACCGACTACGATGCCGCGGTTGAACGGTTGGTCGGTGAAGGCAGATCGGTCAATGACATATACGAGGCGCTCGCCATCCAGGACATCCGCCGCGCCTGCGACATCATGCAGCCGGTATATGACAGCACGGACGGGTTGGACGGGTATGTCAGTCTGGAGGTAAATCCGAAGCTGGCCTACGATACGGAAGGAACGGTCATGGAAGCCCGTCGCCTCTCGTCCCTGGTGGACCGGGCGAATGTGATGATCAAGGTGCCGGCAACACCGCAGGGCATCCCGGCGATAGAGACACTGATTGGCGAAGGTATCAATATCAATGTCACGCTGATATTCTCGTTGCAGCAGTACGAAGACAGTGCGATGGCCTATATTCACGGTCTGGAGAAGCTGGCTGCTACACACGTAGATTTCAGCCGGATGGCGTCGGTAGCTTCTTTCTTCGTTAGCCGGGTGGACGGCAAGATAGATTCCAGATTAAGTGAACTCGGAAATAGCGAGCTTCAGGGTAAGATTGCTATCGCCAACGCCAAGATGGCCTATCGTCGCTTCAGCGAGCTATTCAGCGGTCCTCGCTGGGAAAAACTGGCGTCGCAGGGTGCGCGTGTGCAGCGTCCGTTGTGGGGCAGCACCAGCACCAAGAATCCCGACTACCCGGATACGCTCTACTTGGATACACTGATCGGACCCCACACGGTCAATACGGTGCCCCCTGAAACCTTGGAAGCCTTTCTGGATCATGGAACCGCTGCCCGCACCGTGGATGCGGATGTGGAGCAAGCCGGCCAACAGTTGGCGCAACTTGCCGATCTGGGCATCGATCTGGACAGTATCACCGAGCAGTTGATGAGTGAGGGCGTGGACTCCTTCGCCGACTCATTTGATGAGTTGATGTCGGGAATCTCCGAAAAGGTGGCCGCGATCGCCGGCGGGGACAGCAACCAGACGAGAGAACGCGCCGATTTTTTTACGGAGCCCTCCGGGGCCAGATAGAGGATGCTCTGGAGGAGACCGACAGGGAGCGCATCGTCACCCGCATCTGGGCCCGGAGCCACAGCGTGTGGAGTGACAGCCCGGACGAGATCGCCAACCGGCTCGGCTGGCTGGACATTGCAGTCCGAATGGAAGAGGAGCGTCATTGCATAAGCGCTTTGTTGCAGGACGTTCAGCAGGAGGGCTACACGCAGGCAGTCCTGCTGGGAATGGGCGGCTCGAGCTTGGCGCCGGAGGTGTTTGCGCGTACATTCGACAGCGGCGGGATTGCGCTGCGGGTATTGGACAGCACACACCCGGCGGCTGTGCAAAGCGTGGCCGACAGCCTGGATCCGGCGCGAACCCTGTTTATCGTCGCCACCAAATCCGGTACCACGGCTGAAACGCTGTCCCTATTCAGATTCTTTTACAATCAGCTGCAGGATCAGTTGGGCGAATCGGAGGCGGGGAAGCACTTCATCGCCATAACGGATACAGGGACCGAACTCGTCAGATTGGGCGAAGCCTGCAGCTTCCGCTCGGTCTTTGTCAACGATCCAAATATAGGCGGCCGCTATTCGGCGCTGTCCCATTTTGGGCTGACGCCGGCCGCGCTGGTAGGGGTGAATCTGCGGCGTCTGCTACGGCGCGGTCAGGAAGCGAAGAACGACTGCGGCCGGCATATTACCGGTTCGATCAATCCCGGCGCGCAAGTTGGCGTGGTGATGGCGGAGATGGCGAAGGCGGGTCGAGACAAGCTGACAATCATCGCCGACGACGAAGTGGCTTCGTTCGCCGACTGGCTGGAGCAACTCATCGCCGAGAGCACGGGCAAATCGGGTACGGGGATTGTGCCGGTGGTGGGCGAACCGGGGGCATCTCCGGACGCTTACGGCACGGACCGGTTGTTCGTTCATCTTCAGTGGAGCGACACCGGCGCGCAGGATAGGACGGTTCAGGCGCTGATTGACGCCGGCCACCCGGTGATCCGCGTCCGCTTCCGCGATCGATACGATCTGGCGGCACAGTTTTTCCTGTGGGAGTTTGCCACGGCGGTGGCAGGGGCGCGGCTAGGCATTCATCCGTTCGATCAGCCGAATGTGGAGTCGGCAAAGCAGCAGTCGCGCCAGATGATGTCGGCTTATATGGAGAGCGGAAGGCTGCCCGAACCGAAACCATCGTTTGAAGCCGGCGGCGTGCAGGTATACCTTGACTCGCAGGAAGGAAATGCGCCTCCTGGCAGTCCGGGCGAAGCGTTGGCGGCATTTCTGACGCAGGCCGAAGCGGGGGATTACATAAGCATACAAGCTTACTTACAGCCCTGCCCCGCCGTGAACAGACTGCTGGGCACAATGCAGAGATGTCTTCGGGACCGGACAAAGCTGGCAACGACTACCGGTTTAGGACCCCGTTTTCTCCACTCGACAGGCCAGTTGCATAAAGGGGATCGCGGCAATGGCCTCTTTATCCAACTCACTGACAGACCTACCTCCGACGTCGACATTCCCGATGAACCTGGCTCGCCCCGGTCGACGCTGCCGTTTGGCGTCCTGATCCAGGCTCAGTCGCTGGGAGATCGGCAGGCGCTCCTGGATGCAGGGCGGCGCGTGATTCGGATCGATCTAGGTGAAAACTCGCAAGCAGAGTTGGAGCGGCTTGTCGGGTCGTTGGCTGCGGCGTAAGGGTTACTCACTTCATTGCAGGGCCTGTGACCAGACGATGGGCAGAGAGTGGTTAGGGTAGAGAGCCTTGTCAAATATTGTCCTTTCATTGCGACGCGTTAAAGAAACCAGATGCAAGACATAGATGCTCTGAAGCGACGGGCAGCTGAAGCGGCGGTTGCGCATGTTGAATCCGGGATGATTGTGGGGTTGGGCGCGGGGAGTACGGCACTGAAGGCGCTTGAATGTATCGCCGAACGCTTGGTGGAGGGCACACTCTCTGATATTCTTGGCGTCCCCTGTTCGGAGCAGGTGGCCGTCGACGCTCGTCGGCTGGCTATTCCGCTCACCACGCTGGAGAGTCATCCGCGCGTAAATTTGACGATAGACGGAGCCGACGAGGTGGACCCTCACCTGCGGGTCATCAAAGGCGGGGGCGGCGCGCTCCTGCGTGAGAAAATTGTTGCCCAGGCCAGCAGGCGCGAAATAATCATCGTCGACGAACGCAAGCTATCCGAGCGCCTGGGTATGCAGTGGGCACTTCCGGTGGAGGTGATCTCCTTTGGCCTGCGCGGCCATGCGGCCTATATCGAACTGCTTGGAGCGTCAGTGCAGGTGAGGACGGCGCCGGACGGCTGCCCTTTTCGAACAGACAGCGGCAATCTGATCCTAGACTGTCGGTTCGGCCCGATGGATGATCCGGAGTTCATTGCCGGCGCGCTGGAGAGACGGGCCGGCATCGTCGAGCATGGCCTGTTCCTCGATCTGGTGACAGACCTGATTGTCGCCAGCCCCGCGGGTATCAGACACCGAACCAGATAAAAGAACAGTTGGCAGGAACTGAATTGCGCGATAGACACGCGCTGTGCCGTGTTGGGCGCGTTTCTCTTCCGTCCTGCTCCATGCCGGGGACGCAGGCGCCTTACCTGCAGTTGCAAGAAGGGCTGGCGGTTGCCTACCTAACAAAAAGGAATCAGGGATTAGGCTCTGGGATAATCAGTTCATCTCCAACGCGAAGCAGGTCGGCATTAGAAATATTGTTCGCCGCCATGAGCGCGTCTGCGCTTACGCCGAACCGTAGGGAGATGGCGAGAAGGGTATCCCCTTCCTGGACCGTATAGAGCGTCTGGTTCAGAGCACTGATATCGGCGGCGGTCAGACCGGGAATGCGAATTACGGTATTCACTTTCACGACATGTGGATTGGTAATGGTGTTGCTGTTGAAGGCGATCAGTTCGGCCAGTGTAACTCCGTATTGTTCGGCGATGTAGGCCAGAGTCTCGCCAGGGCGGACGGTGTGCGTGCCCGCTGTGCGAGACAGATCGGGACCGGTTGCGCCCCGGTTTGCGCCCGACTGACCGGCGGGGGCGATTGCTCCGGGAATCAGTAAGATCTGACCAATTTTGAGACTGTGCTCGTCATGCAGACCGTTGATACTCATGATCTGGTTCAAGGATGTGTCGAAGCGGAGCGCAATCGACAAAAGCGTATCTCCTTCCTGAACCGTGTATTGGAATGGCTCCGGCGTGGGCGTGGGGATGCCTTCCGGGGTTGTCACGCCGGGCACATTGGGCAGGCGCAAGACTTGACCCACTTGCAGAGCGTCCGTAGTCAGAAGATTCATCACCCGAATCCTCTCGACATCGGTGCCGAATTTCTCCGCAATTGTGGAGAGCGTATCCCCCGGCCTGACTTCGTAGGTAACCGTTGTCGGCTCCGGCGTGTCTTCCGGTGTCGGCAGGGGCGTTTCAGTCACTGTTGGTTGCGGTGTATCCGGTTGCATAACAACAGGATCCTCTGGCTGCGGTCCCAGGGAGTTGCTTACCTCCTCGGCAAGCCGCTCGCGGGTACATGCGGAGAGCAGGAGAATTACCGCCAGTGTCAGAATGGCGCCAGCTATCCACCTTGAGTTTGTTGAATGCGCTACCGCCCTGCCATGTGAGCGCGACTGCATGCCCATCGATCTTCTCCACTTCCTCAAGTTAAAAGCCCGTTTGGTTGCGACCGAATGTCTGAAAAACCGAGCCCAGAGGGCATCTCCAACTGCCATCGGGCTCTTTTTGCGGCGTCGTCTGCCTACGGGGAACAGACAGAAGTCCGCATTCAGTAGACGATTCGCCATTTCATATTGGCCGGCAAACTAAATGATAGCACATCCACACAGGCATCGCAAGAAGTTTCGAAAATCCAGGAAATACCCAAGCGAGCGGGACGGATAGAAGGCACTGGAATCCGGCGAAACGACGAGACTGGGAAGGGGGAGGCAGGAACTGTCGGGCGCGAAACGGCCGGCAGATTCGGGCTCTCTGCCGACCGAGACGAGTTAATCGTAAGTAAACGGTCCGGAAACGTTCCGACAGTTGGCCGGAAGGATGTTACTGACGGAAGTACAATCATGGCATTGAAGGTTTGAAGAGTGGTTCACGGAGGTTCAGCCATGATTGTGAGAATACTGTTGACAGGAACGACCCTTTTGCTGCTGACTCTGGTAGCGTCTGTCGGCGCGGCGGCGGGCGCTGAGCCGATTGGGATCTCAATCACCGAATTGGAGAGCGTGCGCGCGTACGCGGCGGCGGCGCGCGTGGATGGACGCAGCTACGCGGTAGATGGAGGCCGGCTCTATGCCGGGGTCAACGGCGTCTGGGAGTCGCTATCCGTGCCGCCCGGTGTGATCGTCAACGCGGTAGCAGTGGACCGGTTGGAACCGGATACTGTGTTTATTGGCGCTGCTAACGGACTCAGCGTCTTCGTCTCCCGCGATGGCGGTGAGGGCTGGATGGAAGTTCACCTGGATTCGGAGGCCATTGGCGGCGTTACCGCTGTGGCCTTTGATGCGTCCAACCGGCTGTTGTATGTGGGCACGGATGCCGATGGCGTTTATCGTCTGCGGGACATAGGTGCAGGGGTAGGGCCGGGCTTGGTTGCCAGCGGGCATCTGCTGTTGGCGGAGCCGGTGCAGGAGATTGCGGTTGACAGCACGGGAGCAGGTTTGGCGCTTGTGCGCACTCTGGAGAAGCTGTACCGAGCTGAAGCGTACGGTCTGCGATGGGTGGCTGTCGACAATCTGCCCGCCCCGCCAACGGCCGTGGCGGTTGCCGACACGTCGCCTCCGACGATCTATGCGGGCACGGCCGGCGCGGGCGTACAAGTGAGCCGGGACGGCGTGGCATGGAGATCGATCAGCCATGGGCTGGGCAACCTGGATGACGGTTGGATTGTTGTCAGCGACTTGGCGGTGGACCCGGCGCAACCGGAGGTTGTGTATGCCGCCACAGAGGTCTTGGCTGCGGGGGAACTCCAGCGATTGTCCGGCAAGGTGGCGATGAGCATCGATGGCGGCGCCCAGTGGGAAAGATTGGCAGAGTTGGAGGATGCTCAAGTGGCAGAACTGCTACCGGTAACCGGAAGGACAGGGACGGTATACGTGCTTACTACCGCCAGCCGTACACCGCTGGCGGTGGGTGGGGAGCCAATGTGGGAGACGGTGGAAACGGCGCGGCCACTGGCCTCCGGTGTGAGGAATCCCGGTCAGCTTGCCTGGATTCTGGCGGGGCACGCCAGCGCCGCGCTCATCATTCTGGCGGTTGGTGAGATCAGAAGTGGGAGCCGGCGGAGGGTCGGTACCGCTTGCGGCATGCGCACAGTTCAGGTGGGTTGAAGGGGAAGGCACATTCCAAATCGGCTCTTACGCTGTCGGTTCCTGCGGCCGCGATACGAAGGCGCCCACTCCCCCGTGGGCGTCTCCGGAATTTTTTGCGCTTTCCGATAGAGTCCTTTGGCTTCAGAGTGAGGCCGTTTGCAGGCGGGGACGAAGGTTCCCATGCCCAGCCTGTTTGCCCGTTTCCAAGAGCTCAGATTGGTTCGGAGTGCGCCCAGAGTTGGGGCTGGCGGCACCCTAGCCCTATAGCGGGGGCCAGCAACGGGCGAAGGTTCAAGTGAGCGCCTTACCGAAGCTGAGGAAAGGCAGATGCGACGGTCAGGCCGGCAAACAGGAGCAGCATCAGAAACACTCTGCCGCCCGTCAGGAGGAAGAAGAACGCCCAGGGCGCCACGCCCAGAATGATGCCGGCCAGGGCCCAGTGGGGCAGTTTGCGGCCACGACGGTTGCCCACTGCGCGGCGAATGATGCGGGCCACGAGCGTTCCGGCGCCGGAACCGATGATGAAGGCGATGAAGAAGCCGAAGAAGCCGATACTGCCAAGCAGAAAGCCGACGATTGGGGCGACGATCAACGTTAGGGCAAAGCCAACAGCCAAGGCGACGATGTTATCCCGGCCCATGGCATTGAAGTAGATGTTCTGCTGCTCCCGTACACAGTCGGTGCAGCGGTAGCCGACAGGCGTCCGCACGGCGCAGGAGATGCAGATAGGTTTCCCGCACTTGTTGCACCGCAGGAGCGTTTCTCGATCCGGGTGGTTGGCGCAGGTCAGACTTTCCGGTTCGCCGTCGCTCCCTACCACGACCGGAGCGGGCTTGCCATCATAAATGGCGCGGCGGGCGGGATCCCCGAGGATTTCGTAGGCTTTCTCGACAGCGGCCAATTTCTGCGCTGCATAGGCCCGGTCTGCGGCGGATTCCAGAGTTTCGGGCTGGTACAGCTTTTGCAACAGTCTGAACTGCTGCGTGATCTCCTCTTGCCCGGCATCTTCATGCAGATCCAGCGTACGGTAATGCTCCTTTTCAGGATGGCGGGTTTCGTCTGACATCTGATTTCGCTTTCTGCTATGTCACGGGCACCCCGGAAGGAGGCGCCAAGTGAGCGTCGCCCTGTTCATTTCAGTTTGTCCATGAGCGTCTGGTAGAAGTAGCTGCGCGGGCGAAGTCGGACAAAGCGGGCTTGATAGGGGCTGCTGGCGACGACGATTTCATCGGAATCGTCTACTTCGACTTCGAACTGGCCATCAACGGTGAGCATGGCGGAGTGGTCGCTGTAGACGCGCAGGCGTACTTCTGTGCCTTCGGAAAGGACGACAGCCCGGTCCATGCTCATGTGAGGGGCGACGGGAATCACCAGGATGTTACGCAGATCCGGTGGCAGGATGGGTCCGCCGGCTGCGAGGGCGTAGGCAGTGCTGCCGGTGGCGGTGCTGACGATCAGGCCGTCGCAGGTATAGGTGGTCAGGTAGCCGCCATCCAAGTTGGCGCTGACGCGGACGATGCGAGCGAGGCTGCCGCGGCTGACGACGACATCGTTGAGGGCGTCGAACGTACAGCGAACGAGGGGTTCGCCGCCGTTGGGGCTGGCCTTTTCCACGAGTGTGCGCACCATAAGCCGCTCTTCAATCCAGTAATCGCCCTGGAGCAATTTTTCCAAAGGGGAGCGCCAGTCCTGGGGGAAGATCTCAGCCAGGAAGCCAAGCCTTCCCATCTTTACGCCTAACATGGGTACGTTAAAGGCCGCGCCGAGTCGCGCGGCCCGCAGCATGGTGCCGTCGCCGCCGAGAGTGATCAGCAAGTCGACGTCGGGGAGTCTGGCTTTGACGACTTCGGCATCCCAGGCGGAATGGCGCCAGGTTTCATTCACGCCGGCGCGGCGCAGAAACTGTTCCATCTGACCCGCCAGGTCCAGCGAATCCGGTTTACGAGGGTGGTGCAGAATGCCGATGCGTCGAAATGCGCATCTTGCGTCGTCGGTCATTTTGGGTAATCTTTCGCAAGCGATGTGGTGCAAGCATTGCAGCTTATATCGTTACAAGCATATTCAAATAATATACTTACCCGTTTGAGGTCAAATTCGGCCTGTGTTAAGATGATTTTATGCGCGTACTGATTATTTCTGATATTCACGCAAACTTTGTCGCCCTGGAAACGGTCATGGCCGACGCCGCGAGCCGTTTCGATGCGATCTGGTGTTTGGGCGATGTGGTTGGATATGGCCCGGCGCCAAATGAGTGCGTCGAGCTTGTTCAGGCCGAGGCGGATCTTTGCGTCATCGGCAACCATGATTGGGCTGTGTTGGGGCGCCCTGGTTTGGATATAGCGCATTTCAACCCCTTGGCGCGTGCGGCCGTTGAATGGACGCAGAGCCAGCTAAACGAAAAAAGTCGTACGTTCCTCGACAGTTTACCAGGGAAACCTCTTGAACCGGAAGGCGCGGACAGTATATTAATAACTCACGCCAGCCCCCGCGAACCGGTGTCGGAATATGTCCAGTCGCCGGCGATCGCCTTGGAAAACTTTGCCCACTTTGAGACCAAGATGTGTCTGGTGGGTCACACTCACAAACCGGCGATTTACCGCTGGAAGTTGAGAAAGATATTTTCGAGGCGTGGAAGGCGGAACGGCATTCCGGTAACTGTCGATTTTCTGAGGCCCTATGAGGGGCAACGTGTGCGACTGGAACTAACGAGCCTAGAGCGCCTGATTCTCAATCCCGGCAGTGTAGGGCAACCAAGGGACAATGATCCGAGGGCCGCCTACGCCCTGCTGGACCTGGAGGAGTTGACTTGGGAACAGCGCCGGGTGGCGTATCCGATCGATCTGACGCAAAGCCAGATGCGCGTCGCCAACCTGCCGCGCCGGTTGATCGACCGCCTGACGTATGGAAGCTGATGTGCGGTCGAATAGTTAAACAGGTGTCAAGAAAAGAGCACCACCCTTTCCCTTCTCACTCCTCACAGTTCCTCATTCCTCATTTCTAGTTTGTCCCAATTCCAGCCGATTGTACATTTCGAACCAGTCGGGCAGGTCGCGGCTACGGTCCTGGGCCATGCGCCGTTCGTCCTCCCGCCTCCATGCGATCATCCGCCGGGTGATTTCTTCTTTGACATTTCTGGGGTTGGGCACATGATCAAAGGTGAAAGCGCCCTCGCCGGCGGCGGTTTGGACGATGATATTGCCAAAGTTCAGCATCATCTTCAGGGGGGAGTTCATCTCGAGGCGGATGTCCTGGATGTCACTGAGTTGGGCTTCGCGGCGCTGTTCGCTGAGGAAGAGCGGTAGCTTCTCGACATCTATGATTCTATCTTCGGTCACTGTGTAGGTGTCATTCCACCAGTCGGATACGGCCCAGAGGATCCATCCCAGGGTAGCGAGCGTCACTAATCCACCTGCCAACAGCAGGGTTTGCGCGTTCAAACTGGACTGGAGTTGCTGCAACAGGGAAACCGAAGAGAAGCCACCAGCCAGAAATAGGACTTCGAAAAGAAATAGTGTGCCGGGAAGAACGACCTGGACAAAGAGAACCCACCAGTGTTTGTGCCAGACGATTCGATCGGTCGTTTCCCGATCGAGTGAACTGTCCACGGTGATTGCACGGCGCAATTTTTGCCACAAGGGCAGCCCGGCAGCCGTGTCGTCGGGGGCGGGGAGGGCCGAATCGGTACGCACTCGACTGGGCAGGTCAACGGACAAACCCAGACGATTCTCAAGGGCGTCTTGGATATCCAGCTTGCTCTCGGCGCTGGATCGCTGTTGGCACAGGCTGCGATGGTGGAAGATAGCAGTCCGAAGGTTGTCGGGGTCGGCGACGAAGTTGAAGTCGATAGAGCCTGTTGTGCCAGCGGTATAGACGGACAAGGTACCGTAATTGAGCAGATTTCCCCAGAAGGTCGTGGCCACGTCTACGCGCTGGATTTGTTCCAGCAGGGCTTCCCGCCGCTGTTCGCTGAAAAAGATGACCTTCTCTTGCTGGATGACTCGCCGGTTGGTGACGATAAAGTAGTCGTTAAGATAGTTGAGAATGCCCCAGATGACTGTCAGGATAACCAGGAGGGCGCTGATGCCCAGGCCGACCCAGAGAGAAATACCGAGAGTGGAGAGGAGCCAGATGAGGCCGGCGCTGACAAAAACAGCAACGACGGTCGTCCGCGATTGACCCAGCAGCGCAAGCCAATGACGCAGTTGCAAGGTGACCAGAATTTCGTCTTTTCGCAACCACTTATAATCTTGTCGCTGTTCGAGATCGGCGTCGTCCGCCTGGACGGGCAGGC
This sequence comes from Caldilineaceae bacterium, assembly GCA_965221345.1. GTDB lineage: Bacteria > Chloroflexota > Anaerolineae > Caldilineales > Caldilineaceae > Bin5. The sequence goes on along the minus strand of CBDCSD010000001.1, from coordinate 956,263 downwards.
GGGTGGCAACTTTGTCCACGATTTCAGGCCCGCAGATTTGGCCGAAGCGCTGGAAGTCCTGCCGGTGGAGGCGCAGCCAGAGGCTGCCGGGTTCGGATTCGACTGTTAGTTCCACTTGATTTGGGGCAAGGAGCGCGGTCTCGTTGAAGGTTACAATGCCGCGCACCGGTGCGCGGGGCAGAGCGCGGTTGTCTTCGTCCAGCGCGCTCAAGACGGCGCGGCTGTTTTCCAGCAAGATCCACATGCTGTCAGCGCTATCCCCCTGCTGCGTGATGGGATGGTATTGGGGGATGCGGTGAAAGCTGCAGAAGCCGGCCAACTGGATCTGTTCTTGGGGTGACAGCCCGGCGAAGATGGAGACGGCGCTGATGGTTTTGGCGGGCAGTAGTTGGATTTCCGGGTCTATCGCCTGGGGGAAGCGGCGGCCGATCTGCCGAATCGTTCGCCAGGGCAGTTCGAACACTGTCGTTTCTGCTTTGGCTTCGGCCCAGTGGCCGTATTTGTCTGGAGCTGCGTTATTGGTCACGCCGACGCTGCCGGGAAAGCCGAAGGAGCCGCCGGTGCCCAACAGCAGGCGGTTGTCGGTTCTGCGAGGATGATAGAGTTCAATCTGTCCCTGTGCGATGAGGAAGAGCGTGTTGGGGGCCTGGTTCTGTGTATAGAGGACAGTGCCCGCTCTTACTGTCTGGCTGCGGATCTCGTCGGCCAGGAAGCCGAGAATGGCCATATCGACATCGGCCAACAGGGGCATGGTTCGCAGGCGGTTGACGACCGCCTGGTAGACGGTCTGTTGGTGGGAAGCGGGATAGCGGTAGAGCAGTCGTTCCAGTGTTGAACGTTCGATACACAGGGCCGAAACCGCGTTTTCGGCTGTGGCAGTGCTGATGTATTTGAGGCTGAAGGTGAGCTCGTAGCGGCCGATGATATCGCCGGCGATGGCGACGCGGGCGAGAGTATCTACAGCGCCGGTTGCGTTTTTTTCCCGCCGGCTGACGCGGACGGAGCCGCTGAGGATGAAGATGAGGTACTCGGCGACATCATCCTGCCGGGTCAGTTCGTCTCCGGGGGCAAAATCGACGACCAGGGAGTTCGACTGGAGGAGAGCGTCGACCTCGTCAATGGGCAACCCCTTCAGATAGACAAGGGATTGCAGCAGAGCCAAAGTGGGAGGGACGCCAACGTAGCGGGCGGGGCCGGCCCGGGTGCCGCGGGTCATTGCAAGTACTCCTTCACAGATGCTCCTTGACCGCTTGAGCGGCTTTCCGGTTCATACCCGGCACGGTCCGCAGTTCATCCAGAGTGGCCTGGCGCATCTTTTCGAGATCGCCGTTGAAGAATAGGAGCAGCGCTTTACGCCGTCTGGGGCCGATGCCGGGCAGAGTATCCAGCACTGTAGTCGTCTGCCCTTTTCGGCGCAGGTTGCGATGATAGGTGACGGCGAAACGGTGGGCCTCATCGCGGATGCGCTGTACCATGTAGAAGGCCTGGCTGCCACGGCGGAGAAGGACCGGATTGCGGCGCTGGGGAAGAAAGATCTCCTCTTCCCTTTTTGCCAGAGCGACTACCGGCACTCTGTCGGGCAGACCGAACTCTGCCAACACTTCGGTGGCTACGCCGAGCTGGCCCTTACCGCCATCAACGATAATGAGGTCTGGCAGCAATTTCCAATGGCTGGCGCCGGCCGGTTTGCGGCCGGGCCGGTCGGGGTCATTTTCCACGGCGCGGCGGAAGCGGCGGCGGAGTATTTCCCGCATACTGGCGTAGTCGTCGGGCTCGCCGTGGGCGCCTTTTCCGCGGATCTTGAAGCGCTTGTATGCGGATTTCAGGGGGGCGCCGCGGGCGAACACGACCATGGAGCCGACGGTATTGGTTCCCTGTAAAGTGCTGATGTCGTAGCATTCGATACGGGTCGGGGGCACGTGGAGGGCGAGGGCGGCCTGGAGTTCCGCCAGCGCTTCGGTTTGGCGGTTGGTGTCTTGGGCCCATTGGGCCTTCTGCACGCGTAAATACTCCTCGGCATTGCTTTTTGCGAACTCCATCAGTTTGCGTTTTTTGCCCCGCTGGGGCATGCGGATCTCGACCTTGGCGCCGCGCAGCTTACTCAGCCAGGCGGCCAGAAGGTCTTTTGTGCGGGGCACGAACTGGACCAGCAGGCGGGGCGGGACATGGGAAGTGTCAGCATAGAAGCGCTGGATGAAGATGCCGATCAGATCGCCCAGGTTTTCGGCGGTGGTTTCGGACAGTTCAACCCCTTGCAAGGCGAAGTTCTCTCTTCCGATCAATCTGCCGCGGCGTACCATCAGGATTTGCACAACGGTGTCGCTGGATTTCGCGTCCTGGGCGATGGCTACGACATCTTCGTCGTCGTTCTGGACGCCCACGACTTTCTGCTGGTGGACGATACGTTGGGCGGCGGTGATGCGGTCCCGGTAGACGGCGGCCAATTCGAAGTTGAAGCGTTCGGCCGCATTGCGCATCCTGGTATCCAACTGGTTCATCACGGCATCGGTGTCGCCTTCGAGGAAATCGATCAGTTGGCTGATGCCTTCGCGATATTCGGTGCGGCTCTGGACACCGATGCAGGGGCCGCCACACAGTTTGAGATGGTAGTAGAGGCAGGGGCTTTCGTCGTTGCCGGAGATGGAACGGTCACAGTCGAGGTAGGGGAAGACTTTGCGCATTGACTCGAGCGTGCGGCTAACCGCCCAACTGCTGGTAAAGGGGCCAAAATAGCGGGCACCGTCGTCTTTTGTCAGGCGCACGCGCTCCACCTTGGGGAAGTCATTCTGCCAGTTAACTTTGATATAGGGATACCCCTTGTCATCTTTGAGCATGACATTGTAGTGGGGCTGGTAGCGTTTGATGAGGTCATTTTCGAGAATCAGCGCTTCCATCTCCGTCGGGGTGACCCACCAAGTGATGTCCCGCACCTTGACGACCATTTCTTCGATGCGGGAAGAGTGTTTGGCGGAGAGTTGGAAATAGCTGCGCACGCGATGGCGCAAGATCAAGGCTTTGCCCACATAGAGAACGTTGGCACTTTCGTCCCACATGAGATAGCAGCCGGGCTTGCTGGGTAGTTCTTCGAGCTTGCGCCGCACCTGTTGCGATAGTCGTCGTTTCATGGGTTCGATTGTAACACGTCTTTTTGGCCGATTCAATCGACTGGCTTTGCGGGGTGCATCCCAGATTTTTTGAGAGATTTGTCTGAGCAGTGGTGACTTCGGTCCGGACAGGGTATTGGTACCACTTGGCGGGCAGGGATTGGGATGCACTTGAGAGTGGAGGCGTATCCCATCAGATCGGCGGCGTAAAGTGTGACAAAGGCGCGTGACATAACAGTGAGCTGCGCGTCATGGTCTCTCCCCGCGACCGGACCAGATGGTGGCTACAGATTAAAATACTATATTTTAGCAACTTGACCCTTCACAGGCGAAGACTCAAGGATATTGGACATTTGCGGCGGCCAGACATGAGAATCCTTATTCAGACAACGGTTGCCTCCCGGATTTTTTGGGTGGCACACGCTTTGACGATGGTCGGGCCAGTATGACTCACTGCCGCGGTTGATGGCGCTGGTCTTGCGAGTGCGCGGGGAGAGGAGCGCAATGGTGATGGGTCGGCGTTACAGGGCAAACGCATCTTAATTCGGACGCCAAAATAGCCGACGAAGGGCGCCCACAAGGGGCGCCCCTACCAATTGTCTTCTTTTGCCGGCCAAGAAACCGGCCTCCAGTTGCCAAAGACGTTTGGAATTTGCGATAGCGCATTACGATCTGCACAGTTTTAGGCGTTATGCCCTGGGAAGGGCACCCACAAGGGGCGCCCCTACCAATTGTCTTCTTTGGGCGTTATGCCTAGAGAAGGGCACCCACAAGGGGTGCCCCTACCAATTGTCCTCTCTGGGCGTTATGCCCTGAGAAGGGCGCCCACAAGGGGGGCCCCTACCCGATTCAGGCAGCCTCACGTGGGTTTGTCCCAATTTGATGCAATTGCCCTGGTAGGCGTTACGCCGGGCGAGGCATTGGGCAGCAGGCATCAGGTTTTGGGTTGCGGCAATTTGGGGGAGTTGGCGGGTGGGGGACAGGAGGCCGTTTGTCCGGATGCCCGTTTGTCTGGATGCCCTTGTGCGGATGGGTTCCCAAACAGGAATGTTGTGTAGGAAATGTATTTGCATTTGGACGTATCCAGATTTGACCAACACTTTGAGTGTGTTATAATCGCTCAGGTGTCGTCTGAGCACGCGCCGACGTAGCTCAATCGGCAGAGCAGCTGTTTTGTAAACAGCAGGTTATCGGTTCGAGTCCGATCGTCGGCTCTTCGGTAGAGGCGTATTGACCGTGGCCGGCTCGAGATTGTTGGGAATGTTGGGGGCGGCTGGGCAGACGAGGCACATTAATACAAGCGCTATAAGAATGGGCGGGTGCCCGAGTGGACAAAGGGATCTGACTGTAAATCAGACGGCTATCGCCTACGGTGGTTCGAATCCGCCCCCGCCCACTTCAGTGGTGGTGCATTTCGATGTTGCAATGATCTGCCCGCATAGCTCAGTCGGTAGAGCGCATTCTTGGTAAGAATGAGGTCATCGGTTCAAGTCCGATTGTGGGCTTCAGAGACGAACGGGGTTGGCGCGCTGAAGTTGGGCGGGTCTGAACCTTAAGGGTTGTTTGCGTTTTAGACAATAGAGTATGGGAGCCGCAGGATCATTGCCGCCCACCTATTCCTGGTGGGCGGTTTGCAGCAGTAACTGATGATATCGTCCTTTTCGCGCTTCGGAGTTTTCGCTCGAATTGTAGCGAGGTAGCGGATTTGACCATTAATACTATGCAGGAGGCAGCAACCTAATGGCGAAGGCAGTATTTGAGAGGACCAAGCCCCATGTGAACGTGGGGACGATTGGGCATGTGGATCACGGGAAGACGACGCTGACGGCCGCGATCACGAAGGTGTTGGCGATGCGAGGGATGGCGGATTTCAGTGCGTTTGAGGCGATCGACAATGCGCCGGAAGAGAAGGCCCGCGGCATCACAATCGCCATTGCGCATGTAGAGTACGAGACCGAAAACCGGCACTATGCGCACGTGGACTGTCCTGGACATGCGGACTACATCAAAAACATGATTACCGGCGCAGCCCAGATGGATGGCGCCATTCTGGTGGTGGCCGCACCCGATGGGGCGATGCCGCAGACGCGGGAACACATCTTGCTGGCGCGACAGGTGGAAGTGCCGGCGATGGTGGTGTTTCTCAACAAAGTCGACATGATGGAGGACGAGGAGTTACTGGAACTGGTGGAGATGGAGTTGCGGGAGTTGCTCGATATCTACGAGTTTCCCGGCGACGACATTCCGTTTGTGCGCGGGAGTGCGCTGCATGCGTTGGAGAGCAGTTCGGACGACCCCGATGCACCGGAGTATGAGCCGATCTGGGAACTGATGCGGGCGGTGGATGAGTACATTCCCACTCCTGTACGCGAAATCGACAGACCGTTCCTGATGCCGATTGAGGATGTCTTCTCGATCAAGGGCCGGGGCACGGTGGTGACCGGCCGCATCGAGCGCGGTGTCATCCATCCGATGGAAGAGGTGGAAATCGTCGGCATCAAAGCCACACACAAAACCACCGTCACAGGCGTGGAAATGTTCCGCAAACTGCTGGATGAAGGCCAGGCCGGCGACAACGTCGGTTGTCTGCTGCGCGGCATCGACCGCGAAGAGGTAGACCGCGGCCAGGTTTTGGCCAAGCCCGCCAGCATCATGCCGCACACCCGTTTCAAGTCCGAAGTCTATGTGCTGCACAAGGACGAGGGCGGCCGTCACACTCCCTTCTTCAAGGGCTATCGTCCACAGTTCTACATCCGCACCATGGACATCACCGGTTCGATCGACCTGCCGGCCGGCGTCGAAATGGTCATGCCCGGCGACAATGTGACGATGGAAGTGGAGTTGATTGCCCCTGTCGCCATCGAGACCGGCGGTCGCTTTGCTATCCGCGAGGGCGGTCGCACCGTCGCTGCCGGCGCTATCACCGAAATCGTCCAATAGTGTACAGAGGTTTGTGGCGAGTGAATGCACTCGCCACACTTTTTGTTCCTGGACCGCGACAAGAGAGAAGACTACATGGCAAAGCAAAAGATCCGTATCAAGCTCAAGGCATACGATCATCGCGTCCTGGATGCATCGGCAAAGCAGATCGTCAATGCTGCCGAGCAGACGGGCGCCCAGGTGGTTGGGCCTGTGCCTCTGCCTACCAGGATTGAGAAGTTCACGGTGATGCGTTCGCCGTTTATCGACAAAGACAGTCGTGAGCAGTTTGAGATTCGCACTCACAAGCGTCTGATCGATGTGGTGGATCCAGGCAACAAGACGATTGAGAATCTCACTCGTCTGAATTTGCCCGCCGGTGTTGATATCGAGATTAAGTTATAAGGCTCAGCTTGCGGCCATGCGCGGAATGGATAGAGCGGGTTGGTTTTATGCCAGTCTGCAAGCAATGGGCCTAGTTGGGCGATGCGGCAGTCGGTCGGAATTTTATCGAGCGCGCTGTCGGTTCTGGAGGAGCAAGTGAAAGGGATATTGGGCCGCAAGATTGGGATGACCCAGCTATTTGATGATAGCGGCGCGGTGGTGCCAGTCACGGTAATCGAAGCTGGTCCCTGTTATGTCACGCAGGTGAAGGCTGAGGATACGGACGGTTACAACGCGATTCAGGTTGGGTTTGAAGAGCTGCCGGAGCGCAAGTTGACCAAGGGCCAACTCGGTCATTTGAGAAAGGTCGACATGCCTGCTCTGCGTTTTGTGCGCGAGTTGCGTTTGCCGAGCGGGGCGGGGCATGCGCCGGGCGACGTGATAAAGGCGGACGTATTTGCGGAGGGCGAGCTTGTTGATGTGACTGGCACGTCGAAGGGGAAGGGCTTTGCGGGCGCTGTCAAGAGGCACGGATTCCGCGGCGGGCCGAAGACCCATGGGCAGTCGGATCGACACCGGGCACCGGGGTCGCGCGGTGCGGGCACGACGCCGGGTCATACATTTCCTGGCGCCAAAGGCCCGGGGCAGATGGGCAATGAGCGCGTCACTGTGCAGAATCTGAAGGTAGCTCTTGTCGATGCGGAGCGCAATCTCATCGCCGTTCAGGGCGCGGTACCCGGCCCACGTCTGGGTTTGGTACTTGTTCGAACGGCGGTAAAAGCGTAAGACAGCGGCCTGTGGTTCGTACATTGACGAACCTGCAGCAAACCAGCAGCTACTGGTACGGAGGCGAAACGGTGGAAGTGCCAATCAGAAATATGGCCGGTGAAGCGGTCGGTCAGATAGAGTTGGAAGATACGGTATTTGCCGCACCGATCAATCGGGGGCTGATGCACCAGGCGTTGGTGAGGCAGTTGGCTAACGCGCGCGCGGGTACGCATAAGACGAAGTCGCGTAGCGAGGTGCGCGGGGGCGGTCGCAAGCCCTGGCGTCAGAAGGGTACCGGGCGGGCGCGGCATGGCTCGATCCGTTCTCCTATTTGGGTAGGGGGCGGGACGGCATTTGGCCCCACACCGCGCAAGTACACCCAGAAGATGCCTAAGAAGATGCGTAGGGCAGCTCTGCGGAGTGCGCTGAGTGTGAAGGCTGGGGCGGACCAGATCGTAGTTCTGGAGCAGTTGACGATGGAGGCGCCGAAAACGAAGCATTTTATGCGGGCGCTAGCCGATCTGAAACTGGGCAGTGATAGTGTACTCGTCATATTGCCGGAGCGGGATATGGCTGTCGAGAAGTCGATCAGCAACCTGCCGCAGGCGAAGTCACTTCTCAGCGGCAATCTGAACATTCAGGATCTGCTTGGCCATGAGATGCTTCTTTTGCCGCAGGCCTCGGTCGATTTCATACACGACTGGCTTGCTTAGCTGCTGCCAAATCCGGCTATGCGGACAGTTGGCGGCGGTCAAGACGATCGAGTCAGTGTCTGATACGAGGAGAACCTGATGCACGTATACGAAGTGATAAAGCGCCCGATTATTACAGAAAAGTCGTACGATGCGGCCGATTTCAACAATCAGTACACTTTTGAGGTTGATTCCAGGGCCAATAAGCTCCAGATTCGCGATGCAGTGGAGACCGCTTTCAGGGTGAATGTGGTCGGCGTGCGGGTGATGAAGATGCCGGCCAAGACGGGGATGCGAGGCCGACGCAAGGTGGTGCGGAAGTCGGCGTGGAAGAAGGCGGTTGTGACTCTGGATAGCGGAGACAGCATTCAGTTCTTTGAAGGTGTCTAAGACATCCAGGAGTAGGAGGGGAGAAACGGGACCGGTTGTTTCTCTTTTTCATTTTCTTCTCGAACGGAGATAGATTTTTATGCCTGTAAAGATATACCGCCCCACGTCTCCGGGGCGACGGGACATGAGCGTCACGACTTTTGAGACGATAACGCGTACGAAGCCGGAACGCTCGTTAACTGAGGTTGTGAAAAGGACGGGCGGGCGCAACAGCCAGGGGCGTATCACTGTCCGTCACCGTGGTGGGGGTCATAAGCGGCGCTACCGCATAATCGATTTCAAGCGGGACAGGTATGGCGCTCCGGCGCGGGTCACGTCGATTGAATACGATCCGAACCGCAGTGCGCGCATTGCGCTGCTGAGTTATGAGGATGGTGAGAAACGGTACATTGTGGCGCCGTTGGGTGTGCAGGTTGGGGATGTGTTGGAATCCGGTCCCGACGCTGAGATTCGGCCGGGCAATGCGCTGCCGATCCGCAATATCCCGTTGGGCACGCAGATTCACAATATTGAGATGTATCCGGGTCGGGGAGCGCAGCTGGTGCGGAGTGCAGGCGTTTCGGCGCAGTTGGTCGCCAAGGAGGGGCCGCGTGCGCAAGTGCGTCTACCCAGTGGCGAGGTGCGCTTTATAGAGATGGGCTGTCTGGCGACGATTGGGCAGGTGTCGAATCCGGATCACAGCAACATTTCGATAGGCAAGGCTGGTCGCCGTCGCTGGCTAGGTATACGGCCGACGGTGCGGGGAATTGCGATGGATCCTTCATCCCACCCTCACGGTGGTGGGGAGGGGCGGTCGCCGATTGGTATGCCGGGTCCCAAGACACCATGGGGGAAGCCGGCGCTCGGCAAGCGCACGCGGCGCAACAAGAGAACGGGCAAGAATATTATTCGTCGCGGCAGTAAGCGTCGATAGCAGCGAATTTGCAGATGTGGAGGAGATTCGATGGGACGCAGCCTGAAGAAGGGACCGTATGTCGAGCCACGGCTACTGAAGAAGGTCGAAGACATGAACCGGGCGGGTGAACGGAAGGTACTTAAGACCTGGTCGCGATCTTCGACGATTTTTCCGCAGTTTGTCGGACATACGCTGGCGATTCACGACGGGCGCCGCCATGTACCGATTTACATCACGGAAAACATGGTCGGGCACAAGCTGGGTGAGTTTGCGCCGACACGTTTCTTTCGCGGTCATATCAGGTCGGAAAGAAGCACGCGCAGGGTGTAGGGATGCTGTCATTAGTGTAAGTATTTTTTCTTCCTCCGTCCTGGAGATAGGGGAGCGCGTACGATGGAAGTTCGAGCAGTTACCAAGTATTCGGGGATCAGCCCACAGAAGGCGCGTCTGGTATTGAATGAGATGCGGGGACGGCAGGCAGAGGAGGCAATGGCGCTGCTGCAGTTCATGCCTCAACAGGCGGCTAAGGTGGTTGCGAAGACTTTGAAGAGCGCGATTGCCAATGGCGTTGAGAATTTCGGTTTGGAAGCTGAAGAGTTATACATCAGCAGGACCTATGCCGATCAGGCGCCGAACCGGCGCTGGCGACGTTTTGGCGCGCGCGGGCGGTTCAAGCCATGGATTCGACGTTCTTCGCACATAACCGTAGTATTGGAAGAGCGTTTGAATGACGAGTAGCGGACGAACAGCGGTGGCTCGTGGTCTGAACCGACCGCAGAGCGCTGCGTAAGGAGGCCCTATGGGACGCAAAGTACATCCGACCGGTTTTCGCCTGGGCATTATCAAGGAACACAAGAGTCGATGGTTTGCCACGGGGCATGATTATGTGAATCATTTAGGGGAGGATCGAGAGGTCCGGGCGATGATTCGTCGTGATGCGCCGCGAGCAGGCATCAGTTTTATCGAAATTGAACGCCAGCCCAACCAGGTTCACGTGATCATCAATACGGCCAAGCCTGGGATAATCATTGGGCGGAAGGGCGCGAATGTGAATGTGTTGCGGGTGAACTTGCAGGAGTTGACGAACAAGAAGGTCAAGATCGATGTCCGCGAGATTGACAAGCCGGAGACGGATGCCCAGTTGGTATCCGAGAACGTCGCTGAGCAGTTGGAGCGTCGCATCAGTTGGAAGCGGGCGATGAAGCAGGCGGCTGGACGGGCGATGCGGACTGGGGCGGAAGGCGTCATGATCCAGGTGGCGGGGCGATTAGGCGGCAGCGAGATGGGGCGGGTCGACACGATACGTGACGGACAGGTGCCGCGCCATACGTTGCGGGCGGAGATTGACTATGGAACCTCCGAAGCGAACACGACATACGGCGTGATCGGGGTGAAGACGTGGGTATACCATGGCGAGGTGCTGCCAGGTGAAGAGTACCATGCTCGCTATGCGGAGATGGCGTTAAGCGAGTAGAGGCTTCTGCCCAGCAAGGGTGGGGGCTGGACTACTAGAGGCGGGATGGAGAGTAGACAATGTTGATGCCAAAGCGAGTAAAGTATCGCAAGATGCATCGCGGACGGATGCGAGGGAAAGCCTTGCGGGGCAATCGGATCCATTTTGGCACATTTGGGTTACAGGCGACTGAGCCGTCTTGGGTGACGAGCCGGCAGATCGAGGCGGCCCGTCGGGCAGTTGTCCGCTATGTGCAGCGCGGCGGCAAGTTGTGGATTCGCATATTTCCGGATAAGCCGGTGACGATGCGGGCGGCCGAGACCCGGATGGGTTCGGGCAAGGGCAATGTCGAACATTGGGTGGCGGTGGTAAAGCCGGGGCGCATAATTTTCGAGATCGCCGGTGTAGATGAAATTCAGGCGCGCGAAGCATTCCGTCTGGCCGCGCACAAGTTGCCAATGGGAACGCAGTTCATCGCCCGACTGGACATCTGACGCGAAGGCGAGGGGGAATGAGAGATGAAAGCACATGAGCTACGCCCGCTAACGGCGAGTGAACTTTACAGCCGGTTAGACGAGGGATATCAGGAACTGTTTAACTTGCGCTTTCAAAGGGCGACCGGGCAGATGACAAATACGGCACGCAAGGGTCAGGTCCGTCGTGATATCGCTCGCGTAAAGACGATTTTACGTGAGCGGGAGTTGATGGCCGAAGAGAACGAGGAGTAAGGGAAATGCGCGAGCGAAGACGGGAGTTGGTTGGCGTGGTCACCAGCGACAAGATGGACAAGACTGCGGTTGTGGAAGTGGGGCGGGCCGCGCGCCATGCTCTGTATGGTAAGGTAGTGAAGTCACATAAGAAATACAAAGTCCACGATGCCGACAATGCGTGTCGAGTCGGAGATACGGTCCAGATTCGTGAATGCCGGCCGATTAGCAAGCACAAGAAGTTTTATGTCGCGAAGATTCTTGACCATGCGGTTGTTGTCTAAGTCGAGGCGAGCCGGCAAGAGAAGAGGTATGGAGCTATGATTCAACAAGAGAGTCGCCTGCGGGTTGCCGACAATACAGGGGCGAAAGAGTTATTGACGATTCGAGTTCGAGGGGGAAGCGCTCGCCGCTACGGTGGGATTGGTGACGTGATTGTGGCGACGGTCAAAGCCTCCAGCCCGACGGCGTCGGTAAAGAAGGGCGAGATTGTGCGGGCGGTTATTGTGCGCACGCGATATCCGGTGAGGCGAAAGGACGGCAGCTACATTCGTTTCGATGAGAATGCCGCTGTCATCATTGATGACAATAGGAATCCACGCGGCACTCGCATCTTTGGGCCGGTTGCACGGGAGTTGCGGGACCACGGGTATATGAAGATCGTATCCCTGGCTCCGGAGGTACTCTGAGCGGGGCAGGTGGATAGGTTTCAGGTTGGACGGGCCGGTGGACGGTTTCGTTCATGATTTGAGGAGATGAGGGGATGAGTGTAAAGATCAAGAAGGGCGACCTTGTTGAAGTGATCGCCGGCAATGACAAGGGGCACCGCGGTGAAGTGCAGAGCGTTATACGCAAGAAGGACAAGAAAGGCCGCCACGATCCCAATCGGGTGTATGTTGTTGTGGCGGGCGCGAATTTTGTGACGAAGCATCAACGCCGCAGCCCGACGGTGCGTACGCAGACTGGACGCATCGAGTTGGAGGCGCCGGTACACATAAGCAATGTGGCGCTGGTAGGGACGGACAACGCAGTGACTCGCGCCGGCCACCGGTATGACGGCGAGGACAAGATCCGGATTGATCGACGCACCAGTGAGCCCCTGCCAACAGCAAGCGACAGATAGTTCAACGGACAGACAGTTAGTTCAACGGACAGATTGACGGCCTGATGTCGCCGATGGCGGCAACTGCGGGCGAGGAGTAGAGAGCAATGAGTGAAGCGAACGGAATGCCGACGCAGAAGCCCCGGTTGAAAGAACGTTTTGACAGTGAGATTAGTCCGGCGCTAATGACGGAATTCGGTTATACGAACATGATGCAGGTGCCGCGGGTTGAGAAGATCAGCGTAAACATCGGCATGGGAGAGGCGATCACGGATGGCAAGACGATTGAGCGCGCCAGCCATGATCTGACGATTATCACGGGACAGAGGCCGATCGTAACGCGGGCGCGCAAGTCGATTGCGGTATTCAAGCTGCGGGAAGGAATGCCGATTGGTGTGAAAGTAACGCTGCGAGGTCGGCGGATGTGGGATTTTCTGGATCGCCTGATAAGCATTGCGTTGCCGGCGCAGCGGGATTTTCGCGGCATTTCGCCGGATTCTTTTGATGGGCGGGGCAACTACAGCCTGGGCCTGCGCGAGCAGTTGATTTTTCCGGAGATCGACTACGATGAGATTGACAAGGTTCGGGGGATGGAAGTGACGGTTGTAACCTCGGCGGGAAGCGATGAAGAGGGCCGTCGGCTCCTGGCAATGATGGATATGCCGTTTCAACGGCGATAGGGAATATGGCTACGAAGATGAAGGAGAAAACGGTCAGTGGCTAAGAAAAGTATAGTTTCGCGGGAGTCTAAGCGGAAGTATGAGGTGCGGGTGCGCAACCGGTGCGCGAAGTGTGGTCGTCCGCGGGCGTACATGCGTCGTTTTGGTCTTTGCCGCATCTGTTTTCGTAAAGAAGCGTTACTGGGCAATTTGCCCGGCGTAGTCAAATCCAGTTGGTAGCCTTACCGAATACAGCGATGTTGCTGGCTTGATTGCCGGCATAAGTTGCGCTGCAAGAGTCAAGAGGAAGCTTTGGTTATGATGACCGATCCAATCGCGGACTTTCTGACGCGAGTCCGTAACTCGTCAAACTCCAGAAACCGGCGTGCCGTAATGCCCAGTTCCAGGGCGAAGGTCGCGCTCGCCAAGATTCTGGCGGAGGAGGGTTTCATCAGCGGGTATTCGGTCACGGGGGACGATGCCCGGCCGAATCTGATCATCGGGATGAAGTATTCCGACAAGGGACAGCCGGTGATTACCGGAATAGAGCGGGTGAGCCGTCCGGGGCGGCGGATGTACACGGGTTTTCGTAACATACCGCTGGTTCGGAGTGGACTGGGAATAAACATTGTTTCGACGCCGCAAGGTATCATGAGTGGAAGCCAGGCTCGTCGTGAACGGGTTGGCGGCGAGATAATGTGCAACGTATGGTAGTGTTGGGAGGAGAATATGTCGCGAATCGGGAAGATGCCGATTCCTGTGCCTGCCAGTGTGAAGGTTGATATTGTGCCAGGCAACTTGGTAACGGTGAAAGGCCCAAAAGGGGAACTCAGCCAGACGTTCAATCGGGACATGAAGATCTCGAGAGAGAATGGCGAGCTCGTTGTCACCCGGCCGACCGACCAGCGCCACCATCGCGCCATACATGGCCTGACGAGAGCGTTGCTCAACAATATGGTGGTGGGGGTGACTGACGGTTTCACGAGGATTCTGGAGATTCACGGAGTCGGCTACCGCGCCCAGCATGATGGTGAGAAGCTGATATTGCAGGTCGGGAAGAGTCATCCTGTGGAGTATGCGCCGCCCAGCCCGGATATAGTGTTTGAGGTGTCTCAAGATGGGCGGACGGTGACGATTTCGGGTATCAACAAGCAGAAGATTGGTGAACTGGCCGCGAAGATACGCAAGGAGCGCCCGCCGGAGCCATACAAAGGCAAGGGTATCCGTTATCAGGGCGAATATGTGCGTGCGAAGGCAGGCAAGTCTGCCGTCGCCGAGGCATAAATGTGCAAGGAATGGTGAAATATGGCGAAAGATATACGGACGAGAGCGCGCCGCCGGCGGCACATGCGTGTTCGGCGCAAGGTATCCGGGACGGCTGGGCGGCCGCGATTGAATGTATTTCGCAGCCTGAAGAACATCAGCGCGCAGGTGATCGACGACGAGGCTGGGCATACTCTTGTGTCGGCGTCGACAATGGAAGCGGACCTGCAGGAAATTCTGGCCGACAAGCTGAAGGTGGAGCAGGCGAAGGAGATCGGCAAGTTAGTTGCTGCGCGGGCCAAGGCGGCCGGAATTGAGCAGGTGGTCTTCGATCGTGGCGGGTACCGCTATCACGGCCGCGTGAAGGCGGTGGCTGATGGCAGTCGCGAGGCTGGTCTCGTCTTCTAAAACGATTAAGGAGAGAGGAAAATGGCACGTCGAGATCGTCGACGGGACCGCGAGAGGGAAGAAGAGAAGGATGATCTGGATGAGAAAGTCGTTCATATTGCGCGCACTGCAAAGGTGGTGAAGGGTGGACGCCGGTTTGCTTTTCGGGCCGTGGTGGTGGTTGGAGACAACAACGGGCGAGTAGGGGTAGGGGTAGGCAAGGCGCGCGAGGTACCGGATGCTATCCGCAAGGCGAGTGAGACCGCCCGCAAGACGATGGTGGCGGTGAATCTGCTGGGTACGACGATTCCCCATGCGAGCCAAGCCCGGTTTGGGGCTGGCGAGGTGCTGTTGAGACCGGCCAGTCGTGGCACCGGTGTTATTGCCGGTGGGGGCGTACGGGCAGTGGTTGAGGCCGCGGGCGTGAAGGACATTTTGTCCAAATCGTTGGGGAGCGACAATATTTTGAATGTGGTGCAGGCCACCTTTGCATCGTTGAAGCAGTTGCAGGACTACAGAGTCGAGGCGCAACGACGGGGGGTCGATCCCGAGAAATTGCGCCCCTTCTGGTACCAGGAAGATTAGACCTATGGAAAAGACGATCACTGTGAGACTGAAGAAGAGTCCGATCGGTTACAACAAACGCCAGAAGGCCACAGTACAAGCCCTGGGTCTGAGAAAGATGAATCAGACTGTCGAGAAGTCTGACAGCCCGACGGTTCGGGGGATGATCGCCAAAGTCTCTCATCTTGTTGAGGTAGTGGAAGAGACGGAGGCTTGAGCGCGCCGATTAGGCGGCCCGGGGCTGTTACGAGCAGTCGCGGCCTTTTCCATTTGGCTGGAGTATACGGAATATGAAACTGCACGATTTGCGTCCCGTCGAGGGAGCAACCCAAAACCGGAAACGAGTAGGCCGCGGCAGCGGTTCTGGACGAGGCAAGACGGCCGGGCGGGGCACCAAGGGCCAGAATTCCCGCTCTGGCGGCGGTGTCCGGCAAGGTTTTGAAGGGGGCCAGTTGAGCTTTCTTCGACGACTGCCCAAGATGCGCGGCTTCGTCAACCGCTTCAAAGTGACCTACACGCCGGTGAATCTTGATCATATGTGCGAACGTTTTGAGGCCGATGCGCAGGTGACACCTGCGGCGCTTTTTGACACGGGGCTGTTGGGTGGCAGGAAGCAAGCTGTGGTCGTTCTGGCGCGGGGAGAGATAGACAAGCCGCTGCATCTGCAAGTTCATCGAATCAGCAAGAGCGCAAGGGAGAAGATAGAGGCCGCGGGAGGTTCGGTCGACATTCTACCCTTTGCGGTCAACAAGAATCTGCCAAGGTCTTAATTGTAGAGAGGCCGGCTTGGCCGCCTGACTGGCCGCCAAGCCTGGTCGGATCTCTACCGGAGAATCTTCATGCTTGAAGCCGTACGCAATGCCTTTCGTTTGCCAGATCTGCGTCAGAAGCTGCTTTACACGTTTCTGATTCTGGTCGCCTACCGTCTGGCTGCGCATATTCCTCTTCCCGGCGTCAATCGCGAGGTGCTGGATCAGATATTTCGTTCAACGGATCAGAACATTCTTCTGAGTTTGTTGAACTTTTTCAGCGGCGGTGCGCTGGCTCAGTTCAGCGTGATGGCGATGGGTGTATATCCTTACATTACCGCCACGATCATCATGCAGTTGTTGACGCCGATAGTGCCCCAGTTGGAGGAGTTGAGCCGGGAGGGTGAACAGGGCCGCCAGCAACTGAATCGTTACACACATTATATGACGGTTCCGTTGGCGATTTTGCAGGCTTTCGGCCAGGCGACGCTGCTTAGTCGTCCGGTGGGTGGCGCGGCAACGGGGGCAGTTCTTGAGCAGTGGGGCTTCACGGGTGAAGCGCTGCTGCCCTCGCTGACAATCCTGATCAGTTTGACCGCTGGCACGATGTTGGCCATGTGGATGGGAGAGTTACTGACAGAGCAAGGTATCGGCAACGGCGTATCGCTCATCATTTTCGCCGGCATTGTCGCTTCGGCGCCGAATCAAGTGCGACTGCTTGGGCAGCAGGGAGCCACACAGTTGTTGATTTTCAGCGTTATTACGGTGTTGACGGTAGCGCTGATTGTATGGGTACAGGAGGGCCAGCGCCGCATCCCGGTGCAGTATGGCAAGCGGGTGCGCACGATGCGGGGCAACCGCCTGATGATGGTCGGCGGGCAGAGTACATATGTGCCGATGCGGGTAAATACGGCAGGCATGATACCGCTGATCTTTGCCCAGAGTCTGCTGATACTGCCGAACACAATGGCATCCTACTTTATACTTCGCAGTGATTGGATCGGCACTGTGGCGAATTTCTTTTTCACCTCGTTCAGTCCACAGAACTTTTTGTACTGGCTGATCTACTTCATGTTGACAGTTGCGTTCACCTATTTTTATACCGACATCATGTTTCGGCAACAGAATCTCCCCGACACGCTACAGAAGCAAGGGGGATTTATCCCCGGCATCCGTCCTGGTCCGCGCACAGAACAGTATCTGAACAGTGTGTTGGGGCGCATTACGCTGGTCGGGGCGCTTTTTCTCGGCTTGGTTGCGGTGCTGCCCTTTCTGGCCGGCTTGGTTTTCGGGGGCGGCGTTGGCAGCTTCAATACGCTGATTATCAGCAGCACGGGTCTGCTGATTGTCGTCGGTGTGGTGCTGGACACGATGAAGCAGATTGAGGCGCAGTTGATGATGCGCAATTACGAGGGCTTTAT
Organism: Caldilineaceae bacterium; assembly: GCA_965221345.1. Classification (GTDB taxonomy): domain Bacteria; phylum Chloroflexota; class Anaerolineae; order Caldilineales; family Caldilineaceae; genus Bin5. The sequence goes on along the minus strand of CBDCSD010000001.1, from coordinate 938,806 downwards.
CCGTTAGCCTGCCATTTTTTCAGCGCAAGGACGAGGTGTTGATGAGCGACCGCATTTATCTAGTGTTGCTGGGAGCGCCGGGGTCAGGCAAGGGCACCCAGGCTCAGTTATTGCAGGAAAGGTTGGGCATTCCGCAGATTTCGACGGGAGAGATCTTCCGGTACAACCTGAAGAACCAGACGGAACTCGGGCAGTTGGCCAAGAGCTATTACGATAAAGGCGAATTGGTTCCTGACGAGGTTACGATTCGGATGGTGGAAGCGCGTTTAGCCCAACAGGATGCCGCAAAGGGCGCGATTTTGGATGGTTTTCCGCGCAATCTCATTCAGGCAAAGGCGCTGGATGGGATGACGGCGGGGTTCGGCGGCATTGATCTGGTGCCGTTGATCCAGCTGGAGGACGATGTTGTTACCGTGCGCATCACAGGGCGGCGGGTCTGCCGTAATTGCGACCGGGCTTACAACCTGACATTCAATCCTCCCCGCGGCGAGGTGTGTGACAGTTGCGGCGGCGAATTGTACCAGCGGAATGATGATAAGCCGGAGACGGTTCAGAATCGGCTGTATATTTACTACAAACAGACGTCGCCTCTGATTGGATACTATTTCGCCAAGGGATTGCTGGTGGACATTGATGGCGCGAAATCGATCCAGGAGTTGCAGGAGCAGTTATTGGCGGTGTTGGCCGCCAATCATATCGAGGCGGCGGGGAGCGCTCTGTCCGTCTAAGCAGTGTGCGGCCTGTTTGCCGGCGGCTACAAGTGCAAGATGAACGATGAAAGTATGATGACAAGATTCAGGCACCGATTGCGCGGGAATGGGCAGGGCCGACTCAAGGCCAGGCAGGTGCGGGAACGTCCAGCGCCGATTCACAAGAGTCCGCGCGAGATTCAGATTATGCGGGAAGCGGGCCGCATCGTTGCCAGAGTTCATCAGTCATTTCGACAGGGGATCAGGCCGGGGATAAGCACATGGGATTTGGACGAGTTGGCCGCGGAGATTATCCACAGCAACAATGCGAAGTCCAGCTTTCTTGGTTATAGGGGCTATCCGGCCAACATTTGCACGAGCATCAATGAGGAGTTGGTGCATGGCATACCAAACCAGACGCGCGTGTTGCAAGAGGGCGACATCATCAGCATTGATGTAGGCGTTTCTTACCGCGGCTTTGTGGGCGACAGTGGCTGGACATATGCTGTTGGCGACATCGACCCTGCGGCTGAACGGCTGATGCGGGTAACGGAGGAGAGTCTTTCTGCGGGCATCGAAGCGATTCGTTCAGGCAATTGTGTGCTGGATATCAGCGCGGCAGTGCAGAATAGTGTAGAGCCAAGCGGTTTTCACGTTGTACGGGAATACACTGGCCACGGTGTGGGGCGGTCGATGCATGAGGGGCCGCAGGTTCTGAATTATGTATCAGACGACACGGACGGGAAGGTTGCGTTAAGCCCTGGGCTGGTGATAGCGATAGAACCGATGGTACAGATGGGCACGTGGCGCACGGAGACATTGAAAGACAAATGGACCGTTATTAGCGAAGATCATAGTTTGAGCGCTCATTTTGAGCATACAGTAGCTGTCACCAACAAAGGCCCTGAGATATTGACGCGCCTATAGCCTTGTGATACACTTGCGGAATTGCGTTTCGTTTCAGGGGAGGAGGGTTGAAGGATGAAAGTGAGGCCTTCGGTCAAGAAGATGTGTGAAAAGTGTACAATTGTACGCCGGCGAAGGGTTGTATACGTGATTTGTCAAAACCCAAAGCATAAGCAGAGGCAGGGATAGAAACTTAAGGGGGAGAGTCATGGCACGTATTGCAGGCGTCGACATTCCAAGAGATAAGCGGGTTGTTATCGCGCTTACTTATATTTATGGAATTGGCCGGACAATCAGCCAGGAGATTTTGGAATCGACCGGGATTGACGAAGACAAACGCGTCAAGGACCTGGACACCAATGAATTGGTGGCGTTGCGGGATTACATTGAGCGCAACTGCCGCGTTGAAGGGGATTTACGGCGCGAAGTGAACATGAACATCAAGCGTCTGATGGAGATCGGCAGTTATCGGGGATTGCGCCACCGCCGCAACCTTCCGAGCCGGGGCCAGCGCACGCGCACCAATGCTCGCACGCGTCGCGGCGCAAAGAAGACGGTTGCCGGCAAGAAGCAAGCGCGCAAGTAGCGGCAGATGATCGCGCCTTCCATTTTTTGCGCAGGGACATCAGGTTAAGGAGAAACGATGGCTCGAACACAGCGTCGCCGGGGTAGTCGATCGACCCGTCGGGAGAGGAAACACGTGCCGAGCGGGCAGGTTCATGTCCGCGCCACATTTAACAATACGATAATCACGATCACCGATCCCCAGGGCCACGTCCTGTGTTGGGCCAGTTCGGGCACAGCCGGTTTCCAGGGGAGCCGCAAGAGTACACCGTTCGCGGCCCAGTTGGCGGCGGCGGCGGCGGCTCGGCAGGCCGTGAGTGACTTCAATATGCGTGAGGTCGAGGTATTTATCAAAGGGCCAGGGCCGGGCCGCGAGAGTGCGCTGAGGGCATTGAACCCGGCAGGTTTGTCGGTTACGTCGATAGCCGATATAACACCGATTCCACATAACGGGGTGCGTCCTCCGAGCAAGCGAAGAGTTTAGGAGAACGGACTTCGCGTTGCCCCAAGTATCGAGGTTGGAGGGGTTGCGCAACAACGGGATTCACCTGCCGGAAGAAGAGAGGCATCGTGTTTCGGCGCGATGCCGCTTGTTTTGCATAGCAGCGGGTTCGCGCAACGGCGATTGAAGTGGGTTGCGGATGTCCGCCAGGGGGTGACGATGCGATCACCGGTCAGGCAGATGAATCGAGACAACGAGCTAAGTCGCGGCCTTGAATGGGGCAGATGGTTGCGAGCGAAAGTCGACTTGGAGGAAAGATGGCACGATACACAGATGCGGTTTGTAAGCTCTGCCGACGAGAAGGACAGAAGTTATTTTTGAAAGGCGAACGCTGTGTCAGCCCCAAGTGTGCGGTTGACCGGCGTCCATTCCCACCGGGCGAAGCAGGCCGGCGCAATGTCATGCGCCGCAAAGTTTCGGACTTCGGCATCCAGTTGCGCGAGAAGCAGAAGGCGCGTCGCATGTATGGGGTGATGGAACGGCAGTTCCGTCGCTATTTCAAGGAAGCGTCCCGGCGCAAGGGTCAAACGGGCGGCACGTTACTGACGCTGCTGGAAAGCCGGCTGGACAATGTGGTATACCGGTTCGGTTTTGCCGATAGCCGGTCGCAGGCGCGTCAGCTGGTGCGGCACGGCCACTTTGCTGTAAACGGCCGCAAGACGAATATTCCATCCTTCTTAGTGTCGCCGAATGACCTGATAGCTGTACGCGAGAAGAGTCGAACCAAGACCTATTTCCGTGAGCGCGCCCAGATTCTCGGCAGTGCGTCCCCCCCTACGTGGCTTAGTCTGGATGCGTCCAATCTCAACGGTACGGTGACTTCGGCGCCGGAGCGAGACGAGATTGGCGTACTCCTAAACGAACAGTTGATCGTTGAGTACTACAGTCGTTAGCTGACATTGTACAATTTTTTTGCCTTTTCAGGTCGGTTGTTCAGTTAACTGGTAGGGCTGCGACGAGAGTCTGTCGCCACACGTGGTTTGGATGAGACTGATATAATGCCGGGAGGGGTAGCCGTTGCTTAACAATCTAGTATTGCCGAAGATAGAAGTCGAGGCCAGTTCTCGTAACTACGGCCATTTTGTAATTAGCCCGCTGGAAAGCGGATATGGGATAACTCTTGGGAACTCGTTGCGCCGGGTATTGCTGTCGAGTTTGCCGGGAGCCGCCGTAACTTCGATCTCGGTCAGTGGTGTGCATCATGAGTTTTCTACAATCGACCATGTGCTGGAAGATGCCACTCGTCTGATATTGAATTTGAAACAGATCCGATTCAAGAGCGAGAGCGCCGAACCTGTTCGCGTTTCGGTGGAGGTATACCACGAAGGTCCGGTGACAGCTGGAGATTTGAACTGTCCACCGGAAGTCGAGGTCATCAACCCGGACCTTTACCTGCTGTTCGCCGACTCGAATGATGTGGACCTTGACATCGAGATGGTGGTGGACCAGGGCCGGGGCTACAGTCCGGCTGAAGAACGGGTACAGTTGCCGCTGGGTGAGATTCCGGTGGATGCGATTTTCAGTCCGGTAAGGAAGGCATCCTACCGGGTCGAACGCACGCGCATTGGTCAACAGACCGACTATGACAAGCTGAATCTGGAAGTGTGGACAGATGGCACGATTTCGCCGGAAGATTCAATGCGCCAAGCCGCGGATATTCTTGTTCAGCATCTGAGCCTGTTTGTGGGCGACCGCACGGCGGTAGTCGAGATACCTGAGGAGGAGGAAGAGAGCATCCCCAGCCGCGTAGCAGAGGCGCCGATCGAAGAATTGGAGTTGACGGTACGGGCGTACAACTGCCTGAAACGGGCCGGCATCACGAAGATTGGGGAAATCCTGAAGCGGATGGAGAAGGGTGAGGACGAGATGCTCGCCATCCGCAATTTTGGCAAGAAGTCGCTGGATGAGTTGGTAGAGAAGCTGAGTGAGAAGGGATACATGAATGTGATAGGTGTAGATCTCAGCGCCTACCTGGGTGGCGGCAACGGAGCCGATAGTGAGGAATTTTTGGCCGAAGCGGCCAAAGCGGCTGAAGTGGCTGAAACGGCTGAAGAAGTCGAGATCGTCGTCGAGACGAGCCTAGCGCCGTTACCGGAGGAATAGGACGATGCGACACAAAATCGCGGGGCACAAGTTGAGCCGGAACTCGGCGCAACGCAAAGCCCTGTTTCGCAACCTGATTCGAGAACTCTATATTCACGGGCGGATTACTACAACACAGGCGAAGGCACGTGCTGTCCGGCCCGTTGCCGAAAAGCTAATCACCAAAGCCAAGCACGGCCTTGCAGGGAAGATTGACAGGGTGCATGCGCAACGACAGGTTGTGGCGTATCTCAATGACAAGTCGGTGGCGACGAAGGTGTTTGAGGAACTGGCTCCCCGCTATGAGGAACGGAATGGCGGGTACACGCGAATTGTCAAGTTGGGCAAACGGTTCGGCGACGCGGCTGATATGGCTATCATCGAGTTAGTGACGGACGGCAGTAACGAGTAACCAGGGTGATTGCCGCTGAATTCGAATGTTAGAGCAGTTGGCGGCAGTCGGGCGGGTTGTTGGTTTATGGTCGCGTGCGCCACACCGGTGAGGAGCGAATGCCCAAGGTCGCCGGTCTGATCGCTTACGACGGTACAGATTTTTGTGGCTTCCAGGTGCAACGAAATGCGCCGACAGTCCAAGGCGCGTTGGAAGAAGCATTGGCCGAACTGACGGGCACGTTTTGCCGGGTCAGTGGCGCCGGCAGGACGGATACAGGGGTTCACGCCAAAGGGCAGGTTATATCGGTTGAAGTGCCGTGGAGGCACTCGCTGGAAGCCTTGCGCCAAGCCTGGAATCAACGGTTGCCGGCTTCGATACTGGTCCGCCGTCTGGCTGAAGCGCCGCCTGGGTTCCATCCGCGTTTCAGCGCCGCGGAGCGGACATACCGGTATACGATGTGGGCGCCGGCAGTCGGGGGAGAGGGCGAGAGGCGTTTCCCTTTGGCGGATCGGTTTGCAATGGTGTTACAGAGGCGCCCGGATTTGGAGGCGATGAACGGGGCTGCCGGTCTGTTGATTGGGACGCACGACTTTGCCACGTTTGGGCAGGCGCCCCAAGGAGACAATACTGTTCGCCGAGTCGGGTCGCTTTTTGGGGAGCGTGTAGAGGAGTCGCTGCCGGTATTGGATCCGTTTCCGGTCGAAAGGTTGGTTCTGACGATTACGGCGAACGCTTTTTTGCGCCGGATGGCGCGTAATCTGGCTGGCTCGCTACTGGCGGTTGGGCTGGGTGAGTGGCAGACCGACGAGTTGGCGGCGGCATTGAAGGCAAAAGACCGCAGCCGCTCAGCGCGGCCGCTCCCGCCCAATGGGCTAGTTCTGGAGCGGGTGAAGTATCCAGAATTTTCTGATCTGTTTTCTGCGCATTCATAGTATTAGTGTGAATGGCAGAGGGCCTGCGTGCAGGTGTGAATGAGGAGATTACAGGGTGAAGACACTGAGCCTGAGCTATGAAGAGGCCAAGAGCGGACGTGAGTGGTGGGTTGTCGATGCGACGGGCAAGACACTTGGCCGGCTGGCATCGGAGATCGCACAGATTCTGCGGGGCAAACACAAGCCGAGTTTCACGCCCAATGTGGATTGTGGTGACTTCGTGATTGTGGTCAACTGCGAAAAGTTCCACGTCACGGGCAACCGCATGGATGATAAGCGCTATTACCGGCACTCGCGATATCCTGGCGGCTTGAAGAGCCGAACGATGCGCGAGCAGTTGGAGAGGCAACCGCAGAAGATAATCTTTGATGCGGTCAACGGCATGATTCCCAAGACGCGGCTCGGCGGGGCCCAGATGAAAAAGCTGAGAGTTTACGCCGGACCGGATCACCCGCACATGGCACAGAAGCCTAAAGTGCTGAAATTGCAGGAGAGCAGATATGAGTGAGTATATCGAAGCGGTTGGACGGCGCAAGAGCGCCACGGCACGCGTGCGTCTGTATGAGGGGGAAGGTGAGATTGTCGTAAACAGTCTGCCGATGAACGGTTATTTCACGCGCGCATTGGATCAGATGGTGATCCATCAACCGTTGACTTTGACCGGCACGGAGAATAGCTTCAATATCAGTATCAAGGTGCATGGGGGTGGTGAAGGCGGCCAGGCCCATGCGGTCCGGCACGGGTTGTCCCGCGCGTTAGTGGCTTCGAATCCGGGCCTGCGACCTACTTTGAAAGCCGCCGGTTTTCTCACGCGCGATGCACGTGTTAAAGAGCGGATGAAGCCAGGTCTCAAACGAGCACGCAAGGCCCCGCAGTACACCAAACGGTGAGAGAGGCCCAACCCAAAATCGACGAATGTTGAAAGCGATGGCTAAGCCATCGCTTTTTTTCCTTCGATTGTTCATCAGGTTCTACCGAACTGCAGAAGCCCGGAGCGGCCCCTGCGTTGCAGGGCAGAGTCAATTGGGCGCGGCAGCGTGAAAATGGGGCTTCCGAATGAGCCCACTTTTTTGGGGCATCGGGTAGGTGAAGGTGAGAGACACATTTAGATTTGATTGATCCGCGTGCAAAGTCCCGGCTTTAACCGGAAATTGTGTAACGTGGAAGGAGAATCCGACAATCATGCTGATCCGGTGCGGATTTCTTTTCATAGCCAATTCGACTGACTCTGGGAACGCAGATGCAGTTCTGGCCGATGTGCAGAGCTTGCTGGCCGGGGTTCTGGAAGGAGTTCTCCCCCTCGTCAGCCGCGTCTATGTAGCGCCTCCTCGCTACCAGGTTGAGGAAACGCTGCGGAACTGGTGCGATGAAGAGGAGATAGACCTGATCCTGACGGTGGGGGGGACGTTTCCGGCTCCGGGACCCTCGGCAGAGGAGCTGGTACCCGAAGCCACGGCCGCCGTATTGGAGCGGATGATGCCGTCGCTGCCAGAGACGATGCGGGCAAGGGCCGCGGCGACCAATCCCATGGCGCTGTTGGATAGAGGCGTTGCAGGCATCCGCGGCCGTACGTTGATAATCAACCTGCCTGGCGGGCAGGCGCTGACAGCGGCGTTTCTGGAAAGTATCCTGGACGTGATTCCGTCGGTTACGGCGCGGCTTGGAGCGGAAGATGAACTGTCTGCGGCCGAGGCGGCGCCGATTTCTGAGGGGCCCGAAACTGAGCAGCCCCGAGCCGGGGCGTTGGACAAGGAAGAGTTCGCCGCTTTTCTACGACGGCGGCAGAAGGGGGGGTGACCAGTTGCCAACGCAGGGAGAGTGCAGATAGTCAGATTCGGCTGGGGCGGAGTTTTGACTTTTGCCCTCGATAGGGCGTACCATATTTTTTGTAGTTAAGTCTACAGCCACGCCAGACGTATTTTGTTACGATAGATATGGTATGGCGAGTTGAAGACGGATCCGACCACGAGGTTGCACTTTTTACGCTTGCATACAGGAGTAGGAGACGAGAAAATGGGCGCGAACACAGTTGTTGTCACAGACGCGAATTTTGAAGATGAGGTCATCCAATCGGATCGCCCAGTACTGGTAGATTTCTGGGCGGAGTGGTGCGGTCCCTGCAAGATGATCGCACCGGTGCTGGATGAGATTGCTACCGAACTAGACGGCAAACTGACGATCGGCAAGCTGGATGTGGACGAGAATCAGAGCACCGCGATGGCATTTGGCGTTATGAGCATTCCCACGCTGATGTTGTTCAAAGACGGTCAGCAGGTGGAAACGATCGTTGGCTTCCAGCAGAAAGCCCAGTTGCTGGGGAAGATTCAGGCACACTTGAACTGATGACCGAATGAATTAGATTCTTGCAAAGACCTGCTGCAATTGCGGCGGGTCTTTTTGATCCTGTAGCCGGGTGTTGCGGTGGAACCGGCGGCTGCACCCAGCTTGACGCGCTGGGTCTATACTGATGATTTCGGCGACACGGGGCAGTTGACCCCGCTGTTCAAGATGCACAGGCTTGGCCACGACTTTGTGCCGGCGCCGATCCACGCCGGTGGGCTGCGCTATCATGGCATGAGCGCACAGGTCAGCGCACTACATGCGGCAGGGTTGATCGAGGCGGTCAATGTTCAGCAGCGGGCTATATTCGAGGCCGCGCTCACGTTTGCGTATGCGGAGGGCATCCTGCCGGCGCCCGAACCGGCCCATGCCATTTGGGGGCCGATGCAGGAGACGTTGGCGTGCGAAGAAAGGGGCGAGAGCAAGGTGATCGGCTTCAACATGTGCGGCGTCGGCCACTTTGACCTGGCTGCCTACGAGCAGCATCTAGCCGACATTCTGGTGAATTTCGACTACCCGGAGGAGGCGATCGGGGCTAGTCTGAAAAGGGTGCCGTCGCTATAGACGCAAGTGGAACGCGTATTTCAGTGCGGGGAGGCCAGGCGGGGGAAGGCCAGGCATGGCGCGCGCAGCCTGCACGTTTGACCAGGCGGCGGGGGAAATGGTGGGCACGGTTGCTATGTAAGAACTATGTAACTCATGTTACGCAGTCGGGGCGTCAAGACGCACTGGTTCCAACTGGCACAAGGCCTCGAAAGCCTGTTGCAGGGCCGAGAGATACAAGTGGGTCTTGAGCGCATAGTGGTTCTTGTTGGTGCGCACCTTGAGCAACTCCAGCTTGGTGAAGGTCCAGAGAGCAGCCACGAAATGATTGGTCTGGGTGGTTGGTGTGCGGGTCGGTGATTTGGCGAGCGATGCGTTCTGCTTGAGAGAGCGATGATACTCCTCCACTTTCCACCGTTTCTGGTAGATTGTGATGAGTTGGTCAGCTGTCAGGGCGGAATCACTGGTCACCAGATAGCGCACAGCGGTCGAGCCATCTGCGTTTGTGCAGGTCTGACGGAGCAGATAGAGGGGGAAAGATACCTGTTCCAGATAGATGACGGTCACTGTGTTTTCTGGCAAGTCGAGTTGGTTCAGTCGGTGATAGCGACCATGTAGTTTGTCTTGTTGGCAAAGGGCGATTTTGCGATTGGTCTTGAGCGCCATGATAAACTCCTTGTCTAACTTGAGTTTGATATAGCTCATGTTCTCAGCCGCAGCAAACCAGATGTCATTGAGCACATAGCGGAAGGGAATCCGGTTACGCACACAGTTTTGCAGCATGGCGCGATAATGCTCGTTCTTGGTCACCGCACTGCGTCGTTTCATCTTCCCCTGCTTGTCAAGGTACGATTCGGTCTTGGATACCAAGCGATAGGTCACCGGCAACGAGACCTCGCCAACCGTGTACAAAGCGGTGATAAAGTTGATGCCCTTGACCATCCGTCCTTGCGCATGGTCGTAGTGCCAACAGATCAGTTCGTTTTCATCGGTGTAGGGCTTTTCGACAATGCTGTCGTCAATCGTGATGACACCTTCCTCACCTTGCATGCTGCGTACAGAGGGCTTGACCATCTGCCACCAGTCTGCCGGCTCCAGTCGTCGTCGGTTGAGCATGCGACTGACTTGGTCGTGGCTGATCGCCTTGTCCATCAACGCCGACATACCTGTCGCTGTCGTTGCCGAAAATGAACTCAGTAGATAGTCCGAATACAGGTCAAAGAGTTTGAACTTCATGTCTCACCTCCTGACCTTATTCTACCTAACGCGTCATCGACTGCGTAACATCAGTATGTAAGAAACATATTCAGCACAGCTTTGACGGCGAGCAGAAGCAGGAAGATCGCCAGATCGATGGCCGCGACCAGGAAGAAAGCGCCGGTCAGCAGTTGTATCGGACCGAGGAGGAAGTTTAGCAGCAGAACTACATTGCGGCCTGACTGATCGATGAGCACGAACAGGACGCCGATGAAGATGATATAGATGCCCAGTGACTTGAGCGGCGCGCGGTCACTGGCGCTGGGCATCATGGCGTTGGCGATAGCGAAGAGGAGATAGCTCCACCACAGGCTGTCCGGCCTGTGGGCCAGGCCGTCGGCGACAAAGGTCAGCCCGTCCAGCAGTTTGCCGGTACGCCAGGCGAAAGCGACTGTTTGGGTGTCGAAGACATGCTCACCGATAAGCACGATCAACGCCGACCCGACCAGAAGCGGCGCCAGCCCCACGAGGCTGTCCCACATGGCGCCCCCGGACGAAACTGTGACGCTTCCCAAGCCGATGGTATTTCGGGAGTATTTCGGCCATACCCTAAATTTGCTCGTTTTCAGACCGAGGATCCTGGCAACCAGCCAATGGGAAGTCTCGTGGATCAGGATGCCCGGCAGGTAGATCAGGAATAGAATCACCATCGCCAAGTCATCCGAGCCGGTGATCAGGTAGACGTTTTCCTGGATCAGCAGGCCGATTCGCCAGCTCAGCCACCACAGACCGGCGAGCAGGAAGAAGAAGAGGACGAAGAACAGGTATGGGGAGAATGGAGACATGAGGAAATTCGAGGAGAGAGTGAAGAGGAGAGAGGAGAGAGGAACAAGAAGCCAGTCTCGCTCTTCATGCCCTTAATTTGCTCACCCCTGACTCTTCCTTCCCGGAAGGTGAATCAGACAGGGACAGGTTAGCCGCCATAGACCTCAGTTGTGATCTTCACCATTTCGGCGTAACTGCCGGCCTCAAGCGCTGCACCGCCAATGAGTGCGCCATCAATATCGGGTTGTTCCATGATGGCGCTGATATTGTCGGGTTTTGTGCTGCCGCCGTATAGAACGCGGGTCGTGTCGGCGACGGCGGCGCCGTGCATTTGGCGCAGGATGGCGCGTACCAGGCCACAGATGTCGCCGGCCGTCTGCGCGGTTGCAGCCCGGCCGGTGCCGATAGCCCAGATCGGCTCGTAGGCGATAACGAGAGATTGAAGTTGCTCAGCGCTCAGGCCGTCCAGGGCGGCTTGCACCTGCGCGGTGATGAACGACACGGTTTCGCCCCGCTCATTCTGACTGAGGCTTTCGCCCACACAGACGATTGGAGCCAGTTCGTGCGCCAATGCGGCGTGGGTTTTCTTGTTTACGGTTTCGTCGGTTTCACCGAACTGCTGGCGGCGCTCACTGTGCCCGAGGATGACATATTGGGCGAGACCCCTCAGCATGGGGGGGCTGATCTCGCCGGTGAAGGCGCCGCTTTCCTGCCAGTGGCAGTTTTGCGCGCCGAGTGAGAAAGGCATGCCGGCCGTTAAGGTCTTTAGCGGGTGCAGACAGAGGGATGGCGGGCACAACAACTGCTCTACCACGGTCGTGTCACCGACCAGCTGGTAGATTTGCCGCGTCAGGGCAAGCGCCTCCGGCACGGTCTTGTTCATTTTCCAGTTGCCGGCCATCATTGGCTTACGCATAACGAGTGTTCTCCGTAGGCGGCTGCGTCAAGTTGCACCGTGAGAATGTGTAGTGAGACTGGGCGGACGGCGAGCGATCTGTAATGTATACGCCCTCGTCCTGAACTCCGCTGGAATCGTGGACATTTGTTTGAACGTTGATTTATGTGTTTAGAGGATAGGCTGCAGTTGCGATGCAAGCGTTGCGCCTGTCTGAACTGTGATTGAAGTTATGTCGTTGAGATGTTTGGCGACATCGGCGCAGATCATGGACGCCGATCACGAGAATCACGCGACGGACAGCCGATTCTGGCTGCAGGCATCCTGTTACTATCAAACTTTGAACAGTCTTTTCCAAACGTCAACGTAACCTGGCTCCCAGGAGTTGTCAAAAGGTTCTAGCCCGATTGGGAGTCGTCATCTGCAGCAGTGTCTTCCCCTTCGGGCGGAGCGTTGAAGCGTATCAGTTCCTCTTCGTACTCCTCTTCGGTGAGCCAACGACCGCCGCTGACTTCATAGTGGGAGACCTTTTTGCTGCGGTCGAACCAGATGTCGACTTCGACTTGGGTAAAACAGCGGTTCTTTCCGCTCCCTTGCAGCACTTTGCGGGTGTAGAACTGGTTTTCATTCTCTTCATCGCGGCTGAGACTGTTGACCAGATCTATTTCGGCCATAATCGGTTCGCGGCAGCGGTTGCTGAATACATAGATGGGGAAGGCACGATTGCTGCCGCCTCCGCCTCCACCGCCGCCGGTAAAGAACGATGCCAGTTTTTTTAAGAAGTTCATAGGTCACGCCTCCTCGTCGTCCAGGGCGGCCACGCCGGGCAGCACTTTACCTTCCAGGAACTCCAGACTGGCGCCGCCGCCGGTACTCACATGGGAGATCCGGTCGACCAGTCCGGCCTGCTGCACAGCGGCGGCTGAGTCACCGCCGCCGACAATGGTGGTTGCATGTGACAGCCCAGCCAGTATCTCAGCGATGGCATTGGTGCCACGGGCAAAGGGGGGAAATTCGAAGACACCCATCGGGCCGTTCCAGAGAACGGTGCGTGCGCCGGCGAGCCGATTGGCGAAGTGGGCGACTGTTGCCTCGCCGATGTCGAGGGCCATCCACGCAGCCGGAATCTCGGTGACACTGACAGTGCGGAAGGCGGCGGCGGCGGAAAAGTTGTCAGCGACGGTGAGATCGACCGGCAGTTGGATGATGTCCTGTCCGGGGCAGAGCAAGGCACGGGCAGTGTCGAGCGCGTTGGTTTCGACAAGGCTGGCCGCCATCTGGCAGCCGGCGGCTGCGAGAAAGGTGTTGGCCATGCCGCCGCCGATCAGGATGGCATCTACCTTGTGGAGGAGCTTTTGGATGACGGCGATTTTATCGCTGACCTTGGCGCCGCCGAGGATGGCGATGAAGGGCCGCGCGGGCGCCTCGAGCGCTGCGCCCAAGTAGGTCAACTCTTTTTCCATCAGTAGACCGGCTACAGAGGGCAGATAGGCGGCAAGGCCGGTTGTGCTGGCGTGGGCCCTGTGGGCGCTGCCAAAGGCGTCGTTAACAAAGAGGTCGCCGAGGCGGGCCAGTTCTTGGCTCAGCGCCGGATCATTGCTGGTTTCGCGGGGGTCAAAGCGTGTATTTTCGAGCAGCATGACGTCGCGTGGGCCGAGGTCGGCTGCGTCAGCTTCGACGTGGGGACCGGATACGACGCCGGGGAAACGCACTTCAGTGTTGAGCAGTTGGCTCAACCGTTGCGCGATGGGCTGCAAGCTGTAGCGGGGATCCGGTTGGCCATTGGGGCGGCCGAGGTGGCTCATCAAAACCAGGGATGCGCCGTGCTTGCGCATGAATTCAACCGTGGGCAGGGTGGCGCGGATGCGGGTATCATCGCCGATGCGACCGTTTTTGTCTACGGGCACATTGAAATCGACGCGGACGAGGGCGCGCTTGCCTTGCCAGTCGACATCCCTGATGGTCCTTTTGCGCGTCACGGCCAAGTGCCCCTGGTGGATGGCGTTTGTACTAGACGCCCTGGCAGGCAACAAAGGCGGCGAGATCGGTAACCCGGACGCTGTAGGCCCACTCGTTATCGTACCAGGTGACGACTTTGACGAGATCGCCGTAGCAGCCTGTAAACTCGGCATCGATCACGCTGCTATGTGAATTGCCCTGGAAATCGGAACTAACCAGGGGATCATAGCTGACATCGAGGATACCTTTCATTGGACCGGACGCGGCTGCGGAAAAGGCGTCCAGCAGGTCTTCGGTGTTGCCAGGGGAGCTAACTTTGGCGACGAAATCGACTACACTGACCGTAGATGTGGGAACGCGCATGGCCATGCCGTCAAACTTGCCTTCAAGCTCTGGCACAACCAACGACACAGCTCTGGCAGCGCCGGTTGTGGTCGGAATAATGTTCATGCCGGCGGCCCTGGCGCGGCGCAGATCCTCATGAACGAAGTCAAGGATGCGCTGGTCGGTCGTGTAGGAGTGCACGGTGGTCATCAGTCCCTGCTCGATGCCGACCGTGTCGTTTACAACCTTGGCCGCGGGGGCCAGGCAGTTGGTTGTGCAGCTGGCATTGCTGATTATGTGATGGCTGTCCGGATTGTACTTTTCGTTGTTGACACCCATGCAGATGGTGATATCTTCGCCTTTGGCCGGAGCGCTTATGATCACCTTTTTTGCGCCGGCGGCGAGGTGGAGGGCAGCCTTTTCGCGATCGCTAAAGACGCCGGTGCTCTCGACGACGATATCAACGCCCATCTCATCCCAGGGCAGTTGGCTTGGATCGCGCTCGCTGAGCACTTTCAGCCGGTCTCCGTTGATCGACAGATCGCCATTGACCTCTTCAACCGTGCCATCGAAGATACCGTAGTTGGTATCATATTTAAACAGGTGGGCCATGGTATGCACATCACCCAGATCGTTTATGGCAACGAGGTCGAAAGTATCGTTATGGTGCTCGAAGAGCGCCTTTGTTACCTGACGACCGATACGTCCAAAGCCGTTAATGGCGATTTTGGTGGTCATTTGAGAGTCTCCTCCGCAGAATTGGACGATTGCTAATGATCGCAATTCTACCATATCGGGCTAAGATCGCTGACAATCCCAGTGTCTGAACTGTGAATTGTGTGATGGGGTGACGGAGTGGAGTACGGACGTTGACCAGGAGTTGCTTTTCGGGGACAGTTTGCGTGCAACCGGGACAGAGTTTACAATTATTGTGAGGCTGAGCATCTGCAGAAACAAGGAGTGCACGTGTCGATCAGGCCGGCGCCAGAACAGATCACGACAAGGCCGCTTAGATACGAAGAGGCGATCGACATACTTTTTGGCGATGCCAGGTTTGACGGCCGCGCTCCCCGAGCGAGCGATCCGGAAAGCCGATTGGAACGCATGCGGGCGCTGCTGGCGGAGTTGGGTAACCCCCAGGAACGTTTCCGGACGGTCCACGTGACGGGCACAAAAGGCAAGGGTAGCACCAGTGCTTATACGGAGTCGATTCTCCGTCACTTGGGGTACCGCACCGGTCTGTTTACCAGCCCACACTTGCACACGTTCCGAGAACGGATGCGTGTAGACGGGCAGTTGATCAGCCGGGAAGAGTGCGCCGAACTGATCGAACGCGCCATACCCTATCTGGAAGCTACGCCTGATCTGACTGTTTTTGGCCGCATCATGGTCATTGCTTTTCTGTATTTTGCGCGGGCCGGGGTCGATTGGGCGGTGGTGGAAGTGGGGGTGGGCGGCCGCCTGGACAGCACCAATGTTTTGCTGCCGGCGGTGTGCGGCATCACTCATATCAGCAAAGATCACATGCACATTCTCGGCGACAGCCTGGAGGAGATTGCTGCGGAGAAGGCCGGGATCATCAAGCGCGACACGCCTGTATTCAGCGCACCTCAGAAGCAGAGTGCAGGAGATGTGTTGCGACGGGTAGCCGATGAGAAGGAGGCGCCTTTGTCGGAGGTGCAGTTTTTCCGGCGGGCCACGCTACCTCTGATTGGACAACACCAGCAGGTCAATGCGGGGATCGCCTTCGAGATGGTGCAGGAACTGCACCGACTCGGCCTGGCCCGGTGGGATGATCAACTGGTGGATAGCGGTCTGGCGCACACAAGGTGGCCTTGCCGCATTGAATGGCTGCCCCAGCCGGCAACCGGGGGGACACCCTTGGTTGTAGACTGTGCCCACAACAAAGACAGCCTGGAGATACTGGTTTCGACGCTTGCGGCAACGCACGGGCGGCGGCCGATTACATTCATTTTCGGGGTCAACAGCGACAAGGACATCATGCCGATGTTGGCGCTGGCCCGCGCGGCGTCGCGGCGCATTGTACTGGTGCAGAGTCGCCATCCGAAGGCGATGCCGGCGCCGGACCTGCGTGCGGCTTTTGATGCATTGCCGGCTGACGAAGGTCGAATGGTAGTTGCGGCGCCGTCGATGGAAGCAGCGATCGAAACTGCGCAGGGCATGACCCCGTCGGACGGCTACATTGTCGGAACCGGCTCGGTATTTGTGGCCGCAGAACTGCGGGAAGAATGGAATGGATTGCACCCCGGTCTCTTTGCAGCGGATGACTGGATTCACGAAGCCAATACGGATCCACCGCTGGCACCACTGCCACGCGCTTACGGCACGATCTGAGCGATGACTCCCAAGAACACACTACCCTCCAGCAAGCCGCTCTCAGGAGGAGGCCGAAATCGTGGCCGCCGCCTGTTGTTTCGTGTCTTTCGTGAGAAGGGCGACGGCCAGATTCGCGATTGGAAGATGAAGGCGCGGGCGTGGGCGTTCTGCCTGCTGTGGATGGCGGTCCTTCTCAGTGGGTGCAGGCCACCCGAGCCCAGCACGGAGTTGAACATTGACCTGGGGTTGATACTGCCCGAAGAGTGGAAGGCCGTCTCCACCTGGGAATCGATCAACATTGACGCTGACGGTGAGCAGGAGTATCTTCTATTCTACCGTTACGACGCCAGCACAAACGCCGATGGGGAAGACATCAACGGTCCGATCGGCGCTGTGATTTACGATTCGCAGACGCCAATCGGTATGCAAGATGAGACTAACGAAAACACAAGGCCGCCTGCCCCCTGGCTTCAGCCGTATGCGCTGCTGCCAAACTACTGGCAAGGTTCCGGCTATGGTTTTGTGGCGCCGCCGCGGCAGCCGGGTCGTCCCGATTGGATTGTGGTCAAACGTGAAGGGGAGGATGAGACTGATAACCGCTACTTCGAAGTATTGGCCCAGCAGATGCCGGCATCTGCTGGCGGGCAGGCGGCAGGGGAAACGTCCGGCGATTTGCCCCCGCACGATGAGTTGATTGTGTACGGCGGTTCCAGCCCGATTGGCGGCCCGACCTACATCAGCGTCTTCTGGTGGAGCACGCTCAGCGAGGGGTACGGCAGCACACAGATTTCTGCGCCCGGCGGCTTGCACGTAGAAAAGTGGGACGGCGCGGAGAACAGATCCCCGATGCGGACTGTGCGCGCCCGCTACCCCCAGTATGATCGCAGCGTGCTGTGCAAGGAGTCCCGCTTTCAGCGCCGACTGAACCCGAACTTTACGAGCGAGGGCGCATATCGTGCGGCCATCTATTATGAGGAGGGTCCGCGCAAACTGATATTTTGCTATGGCATTCCCCAGTCACCCTTTTACCCTGAAGCGGTGGTGTTGGCCTATCTTCTACAGCCCGACCGCAACGAGCAACTACTGATCGAGGAGGCGCGTCAGACTGTCCCGCGCATGCTGGGGGAGTTCGCGTGGGTGGATGCACTGCAATACATGGCTACGATCCCTACTTTTGCCGGCCAGGCAGCAACCTCGCAGACGATCACGACAACAATCTGGGCTTCGCTCATCTATCAGGCCGGCGGCGAATTGGAGAGCAGACTCTACGCGTTTACCCTGGAGCACGTCCCCTCGGACTTGAGCAACCGCACCACGGACGAGTGGCGGATCATTGACGTGGAGCGACAGTGATGATGCCGGCCGGCACGCTGGCTGGTGACTGGCACTGTCGCGCCGGATAAGCCCGGAGTGCAGGCCACCGCCCATGGTGGTTTGGGCGCGACTCAGCAGCATTGACCTCAATTCAACCCCACATTCCAATTTGCCAGGCAGCGCGCAAATGCGAATTGCGCAGATCGGCGGTTCCTCTGTACTGTGCGGGGGGAGCCCTCTTTTCGCGCTGGGTTCGGTAATGAAACGGGACGCGAAGCGGGCTGCGCGATAGGTTTTGACAGGATATGGGCGCCGGCCGGTAGCAAATGGCACGCTGTTTGCGCAATGATAGATAGAGATTGGGCGATGTGGCAACGCGTGGACGGGAGACACCCCGTAGGGCTGCCCTCCACACAGTGCGCAGATTTTGAAGTGCTCTACCGAGAATAGACCATGCGCAATGTATCAATTATTGGAATCGGACAGTTGGCTGTCGGCGAACATTGGGACCTGTCCGTCCGTCACATTGCTCATTACGCGATCAAAGCAGCGTTGACGGAGGCCGGAACCGAACAGGTAGACGCATTGTTCGTTGGCAACATGCTCAGCGGCAACCTGTTGAACCAGGAGCACCTGGCAACCCTGATCGCGGACTTCTGTGGATTGCGAAACGTCGAAGCGGCGAAGATCGAGGCGGCCTGCGCCAGCGGCGCTTCGGCTCTCCGCGTCGGCTATATGGCGGTTGCGAGCGGCATGCATGATGTTGTGGTGGTTTGCGGTGTGGAGAAGATGACAGACACAACCGGCGGCAGCACGACGGCAGGCCTGGCCACGGCTGCGGACGCCGAATATGAAGCGGCCCACGGCGTCACATTTGTGGGGTTGAACGCGCTCATTATGCAACGGTACATGTACGAGTTCGACGCTCCGATCGATGCCTTCGCAGGTTTCAGCATCAATGCTCATCGCAACGGCGCAAACAATGCCAATGCAATGTTCCAAAGTCCGATTTCTCTGGACACATATCTGAATGCGCCCATGATTGCGACACCTATCAACATCATGGACAGCAGCCCTGTCTGCGACGGCGCAGCCGCGGTGGTGCTGGTGGCGTCGGAGCGGGAGGGGGCAAACGTGACCGGCCATCATCCCGGCGCAGTGCGAATTCTGGGCAGCGCCAGCGCCAACGATACGATCGCCCTCCATGATCGCAGAGACCCGCTCTTTCTCGAGGCCGCTTATGTCAGCAGCCAGAAAGCGTACCTGCAGAGCGGAGTTACCCCTGCGGATATCGACTTTTTTGAACTCCACGATGCCTTTACAATCATGAGCGCGCTCAGCCTGGAAGCGACCGGCTATGCGCGGCGAGGCGAGGGTTGGCACTTGGCAGCTGACGATGCAATCGGCCCGGATGGGCGCATTCCAATCAGCACATTGGGCGGGCTGAAGAGCCGGGGACATCCGGTCGGCGCGACGGGAATATACCAGATTGTCGAGGCGGTGCAACAGTTGCGGAGCGAGGCGGGAGAGGGTCAGATCGCGAATGCAGCGATTGGCATGACGCAGAACATCGGTGGCAGCGGTGCGACAATCGTCACCCATATTCTGGGCGGCTGAGCGGACAGGCTGCGACGGGCGATTTGAAGCGCTGACGGCTGTCAGAAGCTATCAGCGCAGTTCACCGGCCTTCGATAGGTAGAGTTTGATAGACCGATAGGGGTAGGATTGTAGTGAAGAAGCGAAGTTGATCGGATTCAGTCAGCGAGGACGTTATGAGTATTGCCAGCTTTTGGCGCACAAGACAGCAGCGATATAGTCTACAGGGTGAAATCTGCCCGGACTGCCATCAGGCCATCTTTCCGCCACGCGATGTCTGCCCCTATTGCAGCGAGGCCGCGGGTCCGGTCCACACGATGAGCGGGCGGGGCGAGGTATACAGCTATACGAAGATGTTCAACGTGCCGGACGGTTTTCAGGCGCAGCGACCGTACACTGTGGCGCTAGTCAGACTGGAGGAAGGGCCGATGGTGACGGCGCAGCTGACCGATATTTCTGATGAGGATGTAGAAATCGGGATGCCCGTGGAGATGGTGACACGCAAGCTGCGGGAAGAGGGCGACAGCGGCGAGATCGTCTACGGTTACAAATTCCGACCCATTTTCGCGGCGGCCGACTGAGGCCTGCCTTCACAAGAGCGGTCTGCCAATACCGCCCGCGATTTATCCTGGACTTGACATCGTAGCACATACCGAAGAAATTTTTGCAGCGTAGGGTGGGTATAGTTTGCGCGGTGATGGGATTTCGCGATTCGGCTTTAGCAGCTTTTTCAGATGCGCCTCGTACCGGAAGCGGTACTTTTGTCCTTCGCTCCGCAGGCAGCAGGTTGCAGTTCGAAAAATCTAACCGGCGAACTGATGTAGTTGATGCCTGCGAGGTTCAGTAGAGGGTGATGTCAAAGCCCGGGCCAATGGAGGTTGCTTTACCAGGAGTCGTCCGGACAAGGGGGTCTCGGAGTTCAGTGTAGTTGGCCGGAGGCAGTCGGACGCTCAGCCCTAATTGAATCGCACCCAGCAGGGTTTTGTGGTGGACAAACGGAGCCTCGTATGGGATAATAGCTCGCAGGAGGCATTTTAAATGGCGAAAGATAGACAATATCCCAGCTATTTCACCTGTGTTGCCGAAATTCTGAGCAACTCCAAGACACCCCTCAGTGTCGATACTCTGATTTCCCGCATTGCGATCAAGCGACCGGTCGGGAGCGGCGCGCGCAGCGCCGTTTATCAGGCGATCAGCAAACTGTATCAGGCGATCCCGGTGGGGCCTGGGCGTTTCGGGTGGCTCTCCTATTTGCTGAGAGATCAATACTTTCGACATCCCCTCGCCCGTAACGAAATCAGGAAGGGAACGCTGCTGCTGGATGAACTGGAACATGCTGTCTTCTTTCCCCAGTTTTTCCAGACCCATCGGCCCGATACGCGTCTGATATCAGTTGAGTTAATGGGCGGACCGACTCTGCAGGTACATGCGGAGATTGAGCGGGGCACTTGGGCTTTGCGACTTGGACCGGCGTTTGTGAAATGGGTTGATCAGACCGGTGGCGCAAACGAGGACGATCTGCTGATTCAAGTGAAGGATGCGGTCAACGGAGAATATGGGGTGAGGCTGCAGCCGAAAGAGTCCCGGCAGGAGGACCTGATTCGGAAACGCAACGTGGTGCTATCGCGGGCTGCGGAGCAGATCGTCGGCAAGGACAGAAAGTCGCGGGCGGCGATGCCGGTGTGGGAGTTGGCGGGCGCCCTGATCGGACAGAGTGTATACAGCGATGAGATACCGCCGGACGATATGCACTTTGTGTTGCACGAATATAGCAATCTGCGTCTGCTAGATGACGCCGGATATACGACAGACGGCAAGGATGACAGTACCGGTGACGCGGCGCCCCAAGGCCGTGAGGTACCCTCCAAGGCAGAAAACCCGCCAAAGAACCGGTACGAGTTCCTGATTGAGAACTGGGATGGCGCAGGATTGGACCAGATTTTCCAAGGGAATGGGCACTCCGGAACCCCCTCGTTGGAATGGGGGCGAGGGGAACTTTCATCAGCGGATTCTGAAGGGGAGGAGTGTGAAGCGTATCAGGCATATTTGAGCGAACTCAAGGAGTCCGCTCCGGACATGTCGCCACTCAACCATATTGAATTCCATCTTTTGGAAGCCGAGTTGGAGATGCTTGTCAGCCTGGAACACGAGTTTGGGTATCTGATGCCGGAACAGGAAAAGCGAAAGAACGAGTTGGCTGACCGCCTCTTTATCGATCCTGATTTCTTGTTGGGTGGCGATTGGGACCAGGACGACCACGGTGATGTGCCATTCTGGAACAATTAGGCGTCTGAGCGCGTTAAATGGACAGTCAGGCCAAAGGGCCGCCGATAAGTGTCGGCGGTTCTATTTTTTGACTCTTTTTCACATGTGCTGCCAAATCTGCAGAGATTGCTGAGAGGGCGGCCTTACCAAACACAAATCGATGCCACAGCCGGTTGATTGCCGTTACTTTTATGGGGATTATCACCGAGGGACCCAGCGGGAGACGTGCCGTTTGCTCGAAGCTAGCCCCCGCAATGAACGTTCCTGGAAGCGCAAGTTGTGCAATAGTTGTCCGGTGCCCGACCTTCTACTGACCAGCAACTGCCCCAGTCTTCTGCTTGAGGTTGAGGTGAAGAGGCGCTTCCTCTCTGAACGAGTGGAGGTTACATTCTCGGTCTGCAACGAGCATCTGATCGAGATAGAAGACCCTCAATTCTGCCCCCAGTGCGCCCAGGAAACAGAAGAGCAAGGGGGATGTTCCGGTCCGTAGCGGACAGGCGGGAACATCCCCTTTCTGAATGTTGCTGAATTGGCCGGTTTGGCGGGGTCTAGTCGTCAAGCCAGGGCTAAGCCGGAGATCGCCTCACTCTTGGTCCTGACGGGCCGCGCAGCTTGGAGCGCCATCTGGCAATGCGCTTGCGGACGACGGGAATGCGCACGAGCAGGAAGAAACCGAGCAGCACACCCCAGGCCACCGGTTCGCGGTAGTCGGCCTTCACGACCCAGATATAGTGAAAGACTGCAAGAACGCCGGCGACGTAAACCCACTGGTGTAGCTTTTTCCACTTTTTGCCCAGTTGGCGCATCCACCCCTTGGACGAGGTGAGAGCAAGAGAAAGCAGAATCAGCAGGGCGGAGAACCCGACGATGATATAGAGTTTGGTACCGACATCGTGCCAAATGTATGTGAATTGAAAGCCGTAGTCTTCACCGACGAAGATATAGAAGTGGACGGCCGCGTAGCCGAAGGCATAGAGGCCCAGCCATTTACGGGCTGGGATGATGTTTCGCCAGCCGAGTAGGACATTCAGAGGTGTGCAAGAGAGAGAAAGGATCAGCAGTACGAGCGCCGGTTTGCCGGTGCGGAAGGTCCAATCCTGGATTGGATTGACACTAAGTCCACTCGTGTAGTCGTCGTACAATAGCCATGCCAGCGGAGTGTAGTCTTCGTACAAAAGCCATGCCAGCGGGACCAAAGCACCGATATGCGTCAGCCAGAGTATCTGTGTTTTGGTCAGCAGTTTATCGATATTCAATCGTTACCCCCTACACGTCTAAGAGCAGCGGTTAGCGGCCGGCACAGTTACTGGCCGCTGGCCGCTAACCACTGCAGTTTTGACGGCATTCTAGTAGTTCGCAGCCAGGTCCATACCTTCGTAGAGATAGGCCACCTGTTCTTCATAGCCATTAAACATCAGGGTCTGGCGGCGGCCTCCTTCGCCGATGCGCCGTTCAGTGGCCTGTGACCAACGGGGGTGATTGACTTCCGGGTTCACATTGGCATAGAAGCCGTATTCACCGCCCGCTGCGGCCATCCACAGGGAAGTCGGCTGCTCGGCGACGAGATCGATCTTGACGATCGACTTGATGCTCTTAAAGCCGTACTTCCAGGGGGCAACGAGGCGAATCGGCGCGCCGTTCTGGGGCAGGAGATCTTTGCCATAGAGGCCGGTGGCAAGGATGGCGAGTGGATTCATGGCTTCGTCGACGCGCAGGCCCTCGACATAGGGCCACTGGTACCAACTGCTGTTCTGCTGGCCGGGCATGCCTTCCATGTCGAGAATCGTTTCAAAGCGCACATATTGGGCCTCTGATTTCGGTTCGACGACAGCAAGCAGGTCGGAGATGGGGAACCCCATCCAAGGGATCACCATAGACCAGGCTTCCACGCAGCGCAGCCGGTAGATGCGCTCTTCGCTGTCGAACATCTGGCGCAGGTCGTCGACATCGTAGGTGCCGGGATTGTTGACCAGCCCGCCGACTTCAACGGTCCAGGGGGAGGTGGAGTAGCCTTCGGACAGACGGGCCACCGCCTGCTTGTCGGTGGAGAACTCGTAATAGTTGTTATAGTTGGTTATCTGCTCGAAAGTGTTGAGCGGATCGCCAAGTTCGTCGGTGGCTCCGAGATCGGCCGGGGCGGTCTCGGGTTGGGCGCTCGCCGCGTCACCGCCGCTGGCCTCCTCCTCCGCTTCGGGCATCCTACATGCAGCCAGGGCTGCCGACCCCAGCGTCAATCCTGCGCCCTTCATGAAGTTGCGCCGGTTAAGGAAGACCTCTTCCGGGGTGATCTCATACCAGGGGATTTTGGGAATCTGTATGCGTGCCATTTTTCTCATCCTTTCGCCATGCTCAGACCATTCAGAATGGTTTCGGTCATCCGAATTCACTTACAGCATGCAGTATATACCTCAGTTATTATGGAACTATTGCCTAGAATCTTATCAGATCGTTATAGAAAATAGAAATTCGTTGTTGATACATTCTGACGCTCTGTGGTCCCATAAAACATGCCGGCGCGGAGTTGCGGAGACGGCGAGTTGAGGAGTAGAGTACTGCCTACAGGGCTATTGTTGGCTGGAGTATGCATACGGCCCTAAGTTTACAGGGGAAAGACAATCGCAGCTGCCCGTATGAGGGCCCTGCGCATCCAAACTGGCTACAATGATATCCGCCCTCATCCATGCCGCTGTCGTTCATTTCCCCATCGCGTTGCTGATCTGCGGCAGCCTTGCGATCCTGGGAACACTCCATCGTTGGCCCCGTGTTGAATTGCGCGTCATAGGCTGGGGGTTGCTCTTGCCAGGATGGGTTACATTGCTGGCGGCGATCGTAAGCGGCATCGTCGCCCAAGGGGCACTGCCACCGGAAGCGCCGTACCGGCCCCTTCTCAACTGGCATACAGGGAGTGGTCTGGCCCTGGCCGTCATATACGGTGACCTGCTTTACGGCGGCTGGCTGGATTGGAAGCGCAGAAAGAGTGTAGAGCGGGAGGGCTGGGTCTCGGCGGCGGATCTCCTGATCGAGCACGGGCGGAAGTGGCGCCTGACTGTGCAGTTGATATTGGGTATCGGGCTGGTGATTTTTAGTGGCTGGCTGGGGGGACAACTGGTCTATGAGTTCGGCGTGGGTGTGCGCTGATGAACAGCGGGAAGTGAAAGGCGTCGCGTTTCTGCTCTTCAACTTCCTTCTCAGATACAGTGGTTAACTGTAGCCCTTTATGACGACTATACTCGTAGTGGATGACGATAAGTTGATGCGGCGCAGCGTCTCGATTGGCCTGCAGGATGCCGGCTACAGTACAGAGACCGCCGGCAGCGGAGAGGAGGCGCTGGCAAAGGCCCACGTAGTTCAGCCGCAACTGGTGCTGCTGGACATCGGTCTGCCGGGTATAGACGGGTTGGAAACGTTGCGTGCGCTGCGGCAGTCGCTCGACGCGCCTGTTATCTTCGTGACGGCCCGCCGGCGGGAACTGGACGAAATTGTCGGTCTGGAGCTGGGCGCGGACGATTATGTGACGAAACCGTTCGATATCGATGTGCTGCTGGCGAGGGTGAAGGCGGTTTTGCGGCGCGCGGCGGCGGGCGGGGATCGCGGCAACGCGGCCGACCCGGCTAGTCTTGTCGTCGGCGATTTGGAGTTGGACCGGTCTGCGCATCAGGTCACTGTCGGCGGACGCGCGGTGGCACTCACGCCCAGAGAGTTCCAACTGCTGGCCTATTTGGCGGGCAGGGCGGGTGAAGCGGTCCCTATCGCCGACATTCTGGAGAATGTATGGGGGACGGAGTGGGTCGGCGAAACGCAGACGGTGTATGTACACGTTCGCTGGCTGCGCACCAAGATCGAGGAGGATGCGGCCCGGCCCCGCCGTCTTCACACGGTGCGGGGGGTGGGTTACCGGTTGACCCCGGCAGAAAAGGATGATTTGCATGTGGCGTAATCTGCGCAGCCGGGTGACGATCAGCCATCTTCTTCCTCTTCTGGTAATCGTGCCGTTGCTCAGCTTTCTGCTTTTCTACTTAATTGAGGCCCGCTTTGTGTTGGATGAAGCGACGGCGGAATTGGCTGGGCAGGGCGAGCTTATATCGCGGCTCTATCAGGCCGAGCTGTCGGCGCAGGAGGACCCAGAGCAGGCCCGGTCAATTTTCGCCCGGTTGCAAGTACGGATACCGACTCTGATTTATCTTGTGGATCGGAACGGCAATATAGTGGTCAGACCGGGCTTGGCCACGGCTTCGACGCAGGTGCCTTTACGGCCACCGGACCCGGAGCTTTTGCAGAAGGCTCTGGCTGGCGAGATCGCGCGACAGGTAAGGCTGGGCAACGCGGACGTGGCCGTTCCGGTGCGAAATGAGGATCAGGAGGTGGTCGGGGCGGTGCATCTGTCACAGCAGCTGACGCAGGTGACAAATCGCCTGTCTATTCTGCGGTGGACCGTTTGGGGAGCCGTAAGCGCCGGCCTGCTGGTGTCGGTATCTCTCAGCTTCGCTCTCAGCCGCTCGCTCAATCAGCCTCTGGAGCGATTGACAAGAGCGAGTAGAGCCGTCAATTTCGACGCCCCGCCGAGCCGGGTGAAGGAAGAAGGGCCGACCGAAGTGCGCACGCTGGCCCGCACATTCAATGAAATGTCCGAGCGGCTGTATGAGTTGGAGCAGGGAAAAAGGCGGCTGCTGAGCGCAGTTGTGCATGAGTTGGGACGCCCTTTGGGCGCGATCAAGGCGGCTGCGCAGGTTATGGGGCAGAATGGTAAAGATACTGAGATGGTCGTCGAGCTCTCTTCCGGCATTGACGACCAGGTCGATCAGTTGCGACGTTTGTTAGATGATCTGGCTCTGCTGGCCCGGAATGATATTCAGAACCTGGTACTTGATATCGTCCCCACGGATGTTGGAGAGTTGGTTCTGGAAGAGTGCCGCCGCTATGATCCGCGCATAAGGGAGAAAGAGATCGAACTCATCACGGACTTTTCGCCGAACAGGACCCAAGCGGCAGCAGACCCGATGCGTCTGAGCCAGATAATCGGCAATCTGTTGGACAACGCCATCAAGTACACGCCGAACGGTGGGCAGATCCGGATCGTGGTTGGTGGGGAGGCGGACCGGACCGTGCTGACGATCGAGGACTCCGGGCCTGGAATCGACCCGTCCGAATTGGAGCGCATTTTCGATTTTCTCTATCGCTCCCCACGTCAGGAGCGGGTACGGGAAGGGATGGGGATCGGATTGGCGCTTTCGCGCCGGCTGGCAGAGGCCCAGGGCGGCAGGCTGACTGCGCATCACCGCGCTGAGGGCACGGGCGCGAGGTTGGTGCTTTCTCTTCCGAATGAACTTCCCCAAACACGATTGGCGGGTGGCCCATAGCGCCAGTTGCCTGTACTGGTCACTGCTCATCACGGAAATTTAAGGTTGCGTTAAAGTTGCCATAGGATTCCGGTAAGGACTCCTACCGCGGATCCTGCTATGCTATATGCCGTAGGAGGAGTCGATGCGGAACATTCTCTCTGATTTTGGAGAGGAGATGTATTGTAGATCAAGGAAAATATACAGTGCAACCAAAGACTGTTAGTCTGCGAACGTTTCTGATTGCGATTGGTACTTTGGCGGTGGCGTTTGTCATTGGAATGGCTGGCGTAGGCAGGATACAGATCACGCCGGCTACAGTGGAGGCCACGGCGCCTGAGTACCGGCCGCAAGAGTTGACATACATCACGCAAGAGGAGGGACCCGATCACCCTGACCAGGAACTACTGTCCGGCATATATGAAGGGGCAACCCAGTCTGTCGTCAGCATTCAGGTGAAGCAATCAGGTTCGCGTTCCTCAGATTCGACCGAAGGCATGTGGGGACAGGGCAGCGGCTGGATTTGGGATGACGAGGGGCATATCGTCACCAACAGCCACGTCGTCGAAGACGCGGCGGACATTTTCGTCAGCTTTTCCAACGGCATGTGGGCAGAGGCCGAACTGGTTGCCCGCGATTCCCAATCGGACTTGGCAGTGCTCCGTGTGGAGGCGCCCGAAGGCATGAGCCTGCGGCCCCTGGAGCGAGCGACAACGCTACCCAAAGTGGGCCACTATACGATCGCATTGGGCAGCCCCTTCGGCCTTGAGAATTCGATGACTTTGGGCATCGTCAGTGCGCTGGGGCGCAGCTTGCCCGTGGGGGATCCCGGCCGAGTTGGCCGTTACTCTTTGCCGGAGGTGATCCAGACCGACGCGGCGATCAATCCTGGCAATTCGGGAGGGCCGCTGCTGAACCTCAGCGGCCGGGTCGTGGGCATCAACTTCGCCATTCGTACGCAGGAGGGGCCCTTCGCCGGCAGCCGCGTCAACTCAGGTGTCGGGTTCGCGATACCGATTATGGTGGCCAATCGGGTCATACCGGCACTGATCAGCGACGGAGAGTTTCTCTATCCATTTCTCGGTGTTTCCGGTAGAACGATTTCGGGGCCGATAGCCGCGAGGTTGAATTTGAAACCAGATGTTCTCGGCGTGCTGGTGAACGAGGTGTTGCGCGGCGGCCCCTCCGCCGAGGCTGGCCTGCGCAGCAGCGACATTATCGTCAGCATGGACGGGGCGGAGGTGCGCAGCTTCGAGGACGTGATCAGCTACCTGGTGATGCAGAAGTCGCCCGGCGAGACGGTGGAGATCGGGGTGCTACGCAGAGGCAGAAACCGCACCTTTGACGTGGAGTTGGCCACCCGGCCTGCTACGGAGACCAGCGAGGCCGCTCCGCAGGTGATAGGCAGCGGGGAAGCTGTCAGGATCGCGCTTGATGAAGTGTCAGACGAAATCGGGCGTGTGGCGAGAAGCTCTACCCGCAGCGGTATCCGCGGCGGAGTCAGGGTCTGGATCGTTACATTGGAGGGTGACGAGAAGACGGCGACGGTGTTGGTTGACGCTTCGAGCGGCGAAGTATTGAGCCTGGAAGTGGACAGCGGCGATTGAGAGCGGGGTTGAGGGCGCCGCTGATCTGAACGGGGCGCATGCCGCTTTCCCTTTCGGTTGACATATACCTCCTCCAATATAGTAGTAGGGGAGCCGGGTCAATGACGCCCGGCTCCTCGCTATTTTGAGGGAGTCTAAGTGATTTTCGGGAGCGATCTGATTTGTCTGAACGGAGATGTATGAGATTATGTGACCAGGAAAGTTGACGGCACCGGCTCGTGTTTCGGCGGTCAATCACAGTTCATCATGGGAATCACAGTCGGAAGGAAGATCGATGACTGAATTCGTTGGCGCGACGCATCAGTTCCACGAGGCCGATTACGCTGAGGATTGGGCGCGGCGGTTCACGCCGACGACGGAGCGGCTGCACCTGTTCGAAACGATTTTACAACAACTGGGAAGCGCAATTCCCGCAGAAGGTCATGTCGTCGAACTGGGAATCGGGCCGGCCTATCTGGCCGAATATCTGCTGACGCGCCTGCCGCACATCTCGTATGAAGGCGTCGACTTCTCGGAGCCGATGCTGACGCAGGCGGCGTCCCGCCTGGCGCGATTTGGCGCACGCGTGCGACTGCAACAGGCTGACCTACTGCAAGACAGTTGGACGGCAAACTTGTCGCGCCCGCCGACAGCGATGGTGTCTACGTGGGCGCTGCACGATTTGGGGGGTCAGGAGCAGACGTTCCAGGTTTATCGGGCCTGTGCACCGGCGTTAACAGAGGGTGGGATTCTGCTTAACGGAGATTTCGTCAGGCCGGACGGCGCCCGCCAACGGTTTGAACCGGGCCGGTTTCCTGTCAGCCGACATCTGGAGCTACTTGAGGAGGCCGGCTTCTCGGTCACGCGCTGTCTGCATCTGTGGGAAGAGGAGATCGAGGCGCCGACGTCGGCGCAGAACTATGCCTGTTTGCTGGGAATCGTCTGAGCGAAGAGCTGTGAGGTGTGACAAGACGACGAAGACGTGACATGATTAACATTGCATTTACATTGCCATGCAGAGGTTATCTGCTGATTTACACCGGTTTTCCCAGACGGCGGGCGAGACCACGACTACTGAGAAAGGAAGAGGAATGAGTGACGCGCCGTTCGAAGTTGCCAAAGCCCACCGATGGTTTGGCGTTGATCTGAATAACAGCACGATGGACGCCCTTGACGCCGGGCTGGTGACGCCAACGACATGTGAGCCCTACATACATGCGGCCCACGCCAGCTGCTATCACTGGATGCAGGTGGGCACGGTAGCGAACCATGCTCGGGGGGAGTTTGCCGTGGCAAGCGTCTATGCGGCGGCGGGGTTAGGGGAAGCTGCTCTGCGTCACGCGCGCCGCTATCTGGAGCTGATAGAAGCCAACCCCGAACTGATGGCCGATTGGGACTATGCTTTCGCCTATGATGCCCTGGCAAGGGCCTACGCCGCGGCCGGAGAAGCGGACGCGGCGCGTCACGCCAGAGAGCAGGCGCAGGCTGCCGGCAATGCCATTGTCGATGAGGAAGATCGAAGTTACTTCCTGAGTTGGTTCAGAAGCGGCAATTGACACGGCTTGTAGAATAGCAATTGCACTTTCATTTTGACATTGGGAATTTCGGTTCCCATGAGCGAGGAGGGCGCGCGCTCTTTTCGCTCTTATTCCCACTCAGCTTCAGACCTCTTGCCACTTCTCATACACCTGCAGCCCGCGGCGTTCGCGGAAGCCGTCCCGCCAGGCCTCGTTGCGATTGTGGGTGCGCTGAAACTTCACTCGTACGCCGGTAGAGGTCGATTCCTCATGGCGGCTGTACCACTCTTCCAACTGCTGCTCCAGCCCGTCTTGCACCGGGGCGAATTCGTCCCAGCCGGCCCGATTGAGCTGTTCACCGGGGTCGGTGTCCAGTTCGAACAGGTCGTGGGGGCCGTCGGGATAACGTTTGACGAACTTGTGGTGTCGGGTGCGCACCATGCGAAGGTCGCCGTACTCGCCGTAGCGGGTATCGTCCCAGGCGCCGCGGCCGCGGCCGTCGAGCAGATGGGCGTAGCTGGCGCCGGCATGGTTGCGGCTCTCGTCCAACGTGATCCCTGCCCAGTCACTGATGGCGCGGAAGGTATCGTAGTGGTCGACGCAGCGTTCGCTGACCTGCCCGGCGTGAACCAGGCCCGGGGCGCGGATCATCAGCGGGACGCGGGTTGAAATTTCGTACATATTCAGAGGTCGGGTGCTGTTGCCTTTGCCCCAGAAGCCGTTTTGCCCTACTGAACAGCCGTGATCGGATGTGTAGATAACGATGGTATTGTCCAGCGAGCCGTCTTTCTCCAGCCGGCTCAGCAGCCGGCCTACCTCGCGGTCGATCTCGGTTACGGCTGTGTAGTAGCCGATATAGCGGCTGCGAATCTGCTGATCGGTCGGTTGAAAGCCGCCGGCCAAGCCCTCGTTGCGCTGCCACGGATGGGGGTGGTAGGGCGGGATATCGGTGAAGGCGGCGTCTTCAAAGCGGGCGGTCAGATCGGGGTCATGGGTCTCGGCCTGGTAGGGTGAATGGGTGGCGATGTAGCCTACATTGAGGAAAAAGGGCTGATCCGAGGGCGCGTCGTCGAGGAATTGGAGCGCGTGATCGGTGATGAGTGCGCTCTTGTTTCCCTCCAGCTCCAGGGGTTGGCCGTTGAGGTGATAGGTGTAAGGGCCGTTATGGACACCTTGCCAGCGGGGGAGGCCGAAGGCCCAGTCGAAGCCGGGCGGCGTACGGTGAGAACGGCCCATGTGCCATTTCCCTGAGAGCCCGCAGTGGTAGCCGGCGCGGGACAGGAGCTGCGGCAGGGTCTCTTCTCCGGCCAGCCAGTCGAAATCGCCGATGACCGGTTCGGCCTCCTGGAGCCAGTCGTGGATGCCAACCTGGGAGGGCGTGCGCCCGGTCAAGAGGCAGGCCCGCGCGGGGGAGCAGACGGGACAAGGGGTGAAGGCATCGGCGAAACGCGCTCCCTCAGCAGCCAGGCGGTCCAGATTGGGCGTCTGCAATTCGCTGTTGCCATAGCATCCATTCGCCCACTGGCCGTGGTCGTCGGTGAGGAAGAGAAGGATATTGGGACGGTCCATGGGAATTTCCTGTCAGATGTGATGGGCGTCTAGGGATCTCGTAGGTGGACTTCGGGCGGCCAAGGTTGAGAATGCAGTTTACTTGGGGGGATATACCCGCACTGCATGTCCCGGCCGAAGTTTGGGAATTGTCCGGGCAAGTTCGGGTATCAACACCAGTAGATCATCAATGCGCTGGCGCGAAGGTCGCAAAATCACTACCGCCAAATCGAACTGTTGCAGCGGCTGCTGATAGGCAATGTTGTCATCCATCGTAACTAGGACGTCGAAATGATCTTGGGCGACACTCAAGAGGACCCCATTCTTGAGACCCTTCCAACCCCGGTACTCAACCGTCTCTACCGTCACCCCTTCCGGGAAATGATGTCTGAGGTTGATGTCAACGTCCTCGTCAAGCAGTACTCGCACTTTCCATCCGCAAGTGATCTATTGCTTCGAGCGAGAATTCGAGATACGATTCGACCTGCCAGCATTCAACAGTTGGAAAAGACTCCAGGAATTCTCCGATCGAAGAACCCCCTATGAGATAGGCCACCAGTATCTCAACGGGAACCCGCGTGCCTGCGAACACCAAATCTCCGCTGTGGACTTCAGGATCCCGGGAAACCACCTGCGCCAACTCAACCTTGTTGCGCTCCAACGTAGTCACTATGTGAACCTCCTCTCGTAAGTCCCATACTCAGACCGCACGGACGGCACGTTCTGTTGTTTCAGTAAGGAACCGGTTACTGCCTGAGGCGAGTTTTCTATTCTTCCGCAGATCTCACTCTACCGGGTTCTCCAACGTCAATCCAGCGATCGTAATCCTGGTCAGGTCGCCAATTTGCAGAGTGAACTCGTCGGGCGGGACGATGCCGGTGCCGGTCATCAAAAGGGCTCCGTAGGGGAAGGCCAATTCGCGCAACAGGTATTCGGCCAGATCGGGGAAGGTGCGCTTCATCTGGCTGGTGGAGGTCTCGCCGGCGAAGGCGACCGCTCCGTTCCGCTCGATCTCGAGGCTGATGGCCAGATCGGTCAGCGCGTCGGCGCCGGCCAGGCGGATGCCGGGGCCGACTGCGGCCGAGCCGTCGTAGGTTTTGGCCTGGGGCAGGTAGAGCGGATTCTCACCCTCGATGTCGCGGCTGGACATGTCGTTGCCGACGGTGTAGCCGACGATCTGACTAGCGGCGTTGATGACGAGGCAAAGCTCCGGCTCGGGCACGTTCCAGGTGGTGTCGGCGCGGATGCGCACCGGTTGACCGTGGCCAGCTGTGCGCCAGCCTACCTGCTTGAAGAAGATTTCGGGGCGTGCGGCATCGTAGACCTTTTGATATACGTCGGCCGCGGTCTCGGATTCAGCCTTGCGGGCATCACGGCTGCGCAGATAGGTGACGCCGCTGCCCCAAACTTCCTGGTGGGGATCGAGCGGCGCCAGCAACGCGCCGCCGGCCTCTTCGTCGGTCGCCAACTCGGTCAGCAGCGAGGACAGCCTATCGTCCGGCAGGGCCAGCAGTGTGCTGAGCGTCACGCCGGCGGGCAGCAGTTTCCCATCTACCGCCCAGCGCGGCCCGGCAGGTGTACTGTGTCGAGTGAGATACATTGGAGCTTGCTCCTTCACTTTTGCGCAAATTTCAGTTGCTGGATTATCCGTTCCGCTTCTTCCATTCTTCATACTCGGCCCAGCCCTCGTCATTGAGCGGGTAGTACTTGCTGAGAGCGCCGCCTTCGGCCAGTTTGATGCGGCTGAAAACCTCCCACTCTTCGTGGGCGAGCGTGTGCTCCAGCACAAGGGGGATCATCTGGCGAGGTACGACAACGGCGCCATCGTCGTCGGCGATAATGGCGTCGCCTGGCAGAACGAGCACATTGCTGATGTTGACAGGCACGTTGAGACCCCAAGGGAACAGTTCGGCCTGGGATGCGTAGTTGGGCGTGAAGCCGACGGTCCAGAGGGGGACGCCGATGGTCTGGATGTTGGGCCAGTCGCGCACGCAGCCGTCGACGACGATACCTGCGCCGCCGCGGCCCTTGAAGTAGGTGGTCAGCATTTCGCCGACGCAGCCGGTATAGCGGCTGGCGAAGGCCTGGATGACGAGCACGTCACCGGTTTCGACGGTCTCGAAGACAGCCCAGAGTGCGCCGCGCTTTTCGGCACCTTCCTGGGCTGCGCCCGAAAAGACATCCTCTCGCTGGGGCATAAAGGCGAGCGTGACAGCCGGGCCCACGATTTTGGCGCCGGGGGTGCGGGGCAGGGGGCCCTGGATGAAGGTATGGCGGATGCCAAAGCGGTGCATGGTGGCGCTGGCGGTAGCAGTGCTGACTTGCTTCAACTGTTCGATCAACTCCGGCTGCGGGCGGGTGACGGGGCCGCCGTCAACGGGTAGGGACACGCCGGCGGAGGGGAACTCGATGGCGGTATAGTCGTG
Organism: Caldilineaceae bacterium; assembly: GCA_965221345.1. GTDB lineage: Bacteria > Chloroflexota > Anaerolineae > Caldilineales > Caldilineaceae > Bin5. Next base: position 904,729 of record CBDCSD010000001.1, on the reverse strand, counting down.
GGTGGGTCTGCTCATAAAGCGGGTTCCTCAACTGGTGAATCCGGAAGGCATGAATACGCGCGCCCCGATTCAGGAAGGGAGCGATGGTCCTTTGATGGTATGCGAAGAAGGCGTTTCCCGCAAGCGGGAGACTGGTTTGGTTGCTGCCGAAAGGGGGCAAGTGTCTGGCTGAATCGGGTTAGTTTGCCTGGATGCGGCAGCCCTCCAGTATGGGCAGCATTGCGTCATGGATGGCCGGGCAATCGCATCTTAATTCGGACGCCAAAATAGCCGACGAAGGGCGCCCACTAGGGGCGCCCCTACCATTTGTCTTCTCTGGGCGTTATGCCTAGAGAAGGGCACCCACAAGGGGTGCCCCTACGGTTGGATAATGGGGGCGCGCACACCAGGGGGGAGGGCACCCACAAGGGGTGCCCCTACGGTTGGATGATGGGGGCGCGCACACGGGGGGAGGGCACCCACTAGGGGTGCCCCTACGGTTGGATGATGGGGGCGCGCACACGGGGGAGGGCACCCACTAGGGGGGCCCCTACGGTTGGATGATGAGGGCGCGCACACGGGGGGAGGGCACCCACTAGGGGTGCCCCTACGGTTGGATGATGGGGGCGCGCACACGGGGGGAGGGCACCCACAAGGGGTGCCCCTACGGTTGGATGATGGGGGCGCGCACACGGGGGGAGGGCACCCACAAGGGGTGCCCCTACGATTGGATAATGTGGGCGCGCACACGGGGGGAGGGCACCCACAAGGGGTGCCCCTACGATTGGATAATGTGGGCGCGCACACGGGGGGAGGGCACCCACAAGGGGTGCCCCTACCTGATTCAGGCAGGCTCACGTGGGTTTGTCCCAATTTGATGCAATTGCCCTGTCATGGATGGCCGGGTCGGTTGAGGGGCGCGAACTTGTGTGCTACAATGACGAAGCATAGGAAAGGTCAGTCGGCCTTCTGAACATACAGAGAGAACGGTTCGCCGTGCCCTTAGAACTCCCCTCGACCTTCGCCTTCAGCCAGTCGAGCTTGCAATCCTACGTGAACTGCCCCCGCCGTTTCTGGCTGGCCTATGTGGAGCAGCTTTCGTGGCCTGCTTTAGAGGCCCAGCCCTATGACGAGCTTGAGCAGCAGCTGAGATTGGGCGGACAGTTTCATCAGTTGGTCGAACGGGCCGAGGCCGAGTTGCCAGTTGATCTGTTGACCGACGGCCTGGAATATCCTCTGGATGAATGGTTCGAGAGCTACCTGCGCCACCGGCCGGCCGATTTACCCACGGAGGTGGTTGAAGTTGAGCGCGTGTTGAGCGCGCCTTTGGCGGTGGAGGGGGGCCAGTACCGGCTGGCGGCCCGCTACGACCTGATAGCGGTCGGGGGAGATGGCGCCGACCGGCGCGCGGTGATTCTCGACTGGAAGACGAACAGGCGAGTGACCCGGCGTTTGACGTTGCAACAGCGGATGCAGACGCTCGTGTATCCGTTTGTGCTGGTGGAGGCGAGCGCGGGCCTGCCCTGGGGTCCTTTGTTGCCTGAACAGGTGGAGATGCGCTACTGGTTCACGGCGGCGCCGGCCGACGCGGTCACCTTTTGCTACAGCAGTGACCTGCATGCGGACAATCGCGACCGGTTCGTACAGATTCTGAATGACATACTAAACGGGGAACGGGAGGCGGACTTTCCCAAAGTGCCCGATACGGACGAGAACAGAAAACGCTTCTGTAGCTACTGCATTTACCGTTCTCGCTGCGACCGCGGCACCAAGGCCGGCAATTTGGAAGAGTACGACGAGGAGGAGTTTTCCGACGTGGATTTGGAAAGAGCGCTGGAGTTCACGCTGGAGGAGGTACAGGAGCTGGCGTTCTAGGTGAAATTCACTGAACGCCTTTGCCACGAGCGACATGGACATAAGATATTTTCAGGCTACAGATACGCTTCTGGTCGTTTTTTCGGACAGGCAGATTGCTGAGACCCGCGATGTCAATGAGGATGTTCTGATTGAACTTGACGCCGACGGGAAGATTGTCAGTGTAACGATCGAGCACGCGGGAGAACATATCGATGTCTCGAACGTTTCTTACGAGCAGATTTCCGTGTGACGGGGAGGGGTGATTTCGAGACGACTGAAGGTCCTATGTTAACCAGACTGCAAGTATCCGGCTTCAAGAACCTGGTTGATGTCGATGTCCGCTTCGGCCCCTTCAATTGCATCGCCGGCGCGAACGGGACGGGCAAGTCCAACTTGTTTGATGCGATCCAGTTCCTGAGCAGACTTGCCAGCGACACTTTCGTTGATGCCGCGGCGTCGATTCGGGCGGAAGAAGAAAAGACAACATCTGTTCAAAATCTGTTTCATCGCATCGGCAGCGAGTACGCGGATAGCATATCGTTCGCAGCGGAAATGATTATCCCTGATGAAGGTGTAGACGATTTGGGTCAGGAAGCAAAGGCCACGTTCACATTTCTGCGCTATTCTTTGGAACTGGCGTATCGCGTTGACGGGAGACTACCGTTTTCCGGTTCCTTTGAGCTTATCAAGGAGAGTTTGGAACATATCAAACTTGGCGAGGCGTGGAGACACCTCAGATTCCATCACAGCGCCAAACATTGGCGGAATTCGGTTGTCAAAGGGCGCAGGGCTGCTCCATTCATTTCTACTACAGAGCACGAAGGACAGTGGGGCATTCGTTTACACCAGGATGGCGGCGGCAGTGGACGCCCCCAATCTTTCTCGGCGAGGAATCTTCCCCGCACCGTGTTGTCAACCGTCAACGCGACCAAAAGCCCTACCGCTCTGCTTGCGCGACGGGAGATGCAGTCCTGGCGTCTGATCCAGTTGGAACCATCGTCGCTGCGCCGACCTGACGATTTTATGACGCCTCCAGGGATGCGCCCCGATGGTTCCCATCTGCCGGCCACACTCTATTCGCTCGCGCACTATGGGAATCCGGGAGATTCTGACGACTATGATACCTGGGTCTATGAACAAATAGCTTTGAGGTTGTCTGACCTGATCGATGATGTGTATGAGGTCAGCGTAGACAGAGATGAGAAGAGGCAGCTACTGACCCTGCAAGTGAAGGATAGGAACGGCAGGATCTTTCCCGCCCGTTCTTTGTCTGACGGCACGCTACGGTTCTTGGCGCTGGCGGTGCTGGCGCTGGATCCCTTTGCCCAGGGCGTCATCTGCCTGGAGGAGCCGGAAAACGGTATTCATCCCGAACGAATTGCAGCCATGTTGGAGTTGCTCCAAGACATAGCGGTTGACGTCACCAGGCGTGTTGCCACGGACAACCCGCTGCGACAGGTAATCGTAAATACACACTCCCCGGCGGTCGTGCATCTGGTTCCGCCTGAGAGTCTGCTCATCGCAGAGACGGAACAAGCCATCCGCAACGACAACCGTTTTCGGAAGGCCGTCTTCAGGTGGCTGCCAAAAACGTGGCGCAGTGAAGCCTCGCCTGAAGAAAAGGCGGTAATTATGGGAAACATTTTGGCCTACCTTTACCCTGTCCCTAACCTGTAATGTCCCCCCAACCCTGGATCTTGCTGCCACAGGTCGAACCTTCGGAAGCGCTGTGCGCTGCGGTGGGTGGGCATCCGCTGGTGGCGCAGCTGCTGGCGCAGCGGGAGATCGACACGCCGGAGAGGGCGCTGCCTTTTCTCGACAGCGCTGCTTATGCGCCGGCTCTGCCGAGCGCGCTGGTCGGGCTGGAGCGGGCTGCGCATGCGCTGTTCGATGCGATCCGTCAGGGCAAGAATTTCCTGGTCTGGGGGGATTTCGATGTGGACGGCCAGACGAGCACGACTCTGCTGGTTGCGGCGCTGCAGGAGTTGGCGGCGCCGCAACAGGTCCGCTTTCATGTGCCCAACCGCTTCAGCGAGGGCCACGGTATACAACCCTTGAAGCTGCGCGAGTTGTTGGAAGATCCGAGTTTCGAGCCGCAGGTGCTGCTGACCTGCGACACGGGCATCGCCGAAGGTGAGGGGATCGGGATCGCCAAAGATGCGGGGCTGACGGTCGTTGTCACCGACCACCATGACTTGCCGGCTGAATTTGCTGACGCCGAAGCGGGCGCGGCGCCCTGTTGCGCTGAACCGGCAGCGCTGGTTGGCGAACAGAGCGTGCGCCGGGCAGACGCGATCGTCAACCCCAAGTTCCTGCGCGCGGACGATCCGCTGCGCACGCTGCCCGGCGTGGGCGTCGCTTACAAATTGGTGCAACAGCTATACGAATTGGCGGGAGACCCCGATGGTGCGACCAAGTTCCTCGACCTGGTGGCGTTGGGTATTGTTGCCGACGTGGCCGAGCAGCGGCATGACACGCGCTACCTGCTCCAAGTTGGATTGGACAGGCTACGCAGGACAGAACGGATTGGTCTGAAGGCGCTGATGGAGAGTGCCCGCCTGTCGCCGGAAAGCGTAGACGCGCAGTCGATAGGATTTCAGATCGGCCCGCGCATGAACGCGCTGGGGCGGCTGGATGACGCGACTGTTGCGGTCGAGCTGCTGACCACGGCTGACGCCATTCGCGCCGGACAGCTGGCTGCACAGATGGAGCGGCTGAACAATGAGAGGCGGCTGCTGACCAGCCAAATCGCGCAAACGGCGTTTGACATGCTGGAGCGTGACCCCGTTCTGCTCGATTTTAATGCCATCGTTCTCGCCAATCCCAACTGGCATGCGGGGATCATCGGCATTGTCGCCTCGCGGCTGGTTGAGGAGTATCACAAGCCGACGGTTCTGTTGTGCAGCCCACCTGGGGAGCCGGCGCGGGGCAGCGCGCGCAGCACGCCCGGCGCGGATATTGGCGCGGCGATCGCGGCCTGCGCGGAACTGCTGCTCCAGCACGGCGGGCACGCGGGCGCGGCCGGGCTGACGTTGGAGGTTGCCAACATCGACCGTTTTCGCCGCGAGCTGAGCCGCCAGATCGACCAGCACCGCATCGATGCCGGGCCGGAAGGTCTGCGGATCGACGCCGAACTCCCTTTTCCCGAGTTGAGCCTGTCGCTGGTGGAAGAGATCGAACGGTTGGCCCCTTTTGGCAATGGCAACCCGCTGCCCACATTTGTAAGCCGCGGCCTGACGGTCGTTCAGGATCGCCGAATCGGGCGGGACGGCGCCCACCGACGGCTGCTGTTGCAGGATGAGCAGGAGAGGAAACAGACGGTGGTTTGGTGGCGCAGCGCCGATGTGGAGCTGCCCAGCGGCCCCGTGGACATTGCCTATACGCTGGGCGTTAACGAGTATCGCGGCGAACGGACGCTGCAGCTGACGCTCGGGGCGATCCGGCCAGCGGAAGAAGCGGCGGGCCGAGCCGCGGCGGCGGCAGGCTCTGCCGACGGGCCGGCGGCACATTGTATTCTCCATGATCTGCGCCGCGAAAGCGTATCCGCAGCCGATCTGCCAACTTTCGACAGCGCTGTCTGGTTTGCTGAAGGTACCCGATTGGGTGATGTTCCTTTTCAGTCGCGACTGGAGGCCGCCGAGGCGGAGACGGGCCGTGCCCTGGTGTTGTGGAGCAGTCCGCCGTCGCCGGAGTTGCTGGATTGGTTGGTGGAGAGGCTCGCTCCGTCGGAGCTGTATTTGATCGGCCGCGACACTGCCGAGGGGCAGGCGGACGCTGTGCTGAAGCAGGTGGCAGGCATGGCGAAGTGGTCATTTCAAACCGGCACGGAAGGGACGCGGCGCGGCATAGCAGAGGATAGCCTACTCCCGATTGACAGGCTGGCCGCTCGCGTTGGGGTAACGGAAGAGATCATCCGCTGCAGTCTGCTTTGGCTGGAACGGAAAGGGTTGCTGCGAATACAGGGGTGGGAAGGCGGCGATGTTGCCCGCATCAAGCCGGGGAACGGGAGAGAAGACGACGATAGTGAGCGCACGCCTCTGCAGGAGGAATTGAAGGAACTGCTGGCGGAGATGCGCGCGTACAGGCGATTTTTTCTGCGGGCGCAGGTGAGGGCGTTAGGGTTGGGTGCTGATTGAACCTCAGGGGGAAGGGGGAACTGCAGGGGTTAGGGAGAACTTCAGGTGTTAGGGCTCTTTGACGTTTGTCTGAACTGAGATTTGCAGGAGCAATGTCCGGTCTATTCGCGAAGGGCCGCGGAGGGCCGGGAAGAACACTTCTTTGATCCACGAAGGGCCGCGAAGGGGAACGAAGAACACCTTTTTTTGGGGGCTTATATCGCAAACTAAACAGGGTTGGGCTACTGCTACTTGGAGCAGTTCTTGCAGTGGCACTAAGATTGGAACTGTTCTACAAGATCAAAAAGTCCGCCAGCGTTGCCACTGGTGGACTGTTGTTATTGGGTTACGATTACTCCTCAACATGCGAGACGATGTAATCAGGATTCATGTTGGAATGAGGGACAAGTTCAGAAAGAATCTCTACATCGTCGGTCAGATGAACTTGGAATGGAGCACCTATTCTCTCAAGAAAATGGTTGAAGTCCATGATTTGGGGTTCTTCACCCTCTTGTAGCCTGCCCGCAACAAAAAGATTCTGTTCCTCTGAGAAAACCACGATTGTTTTCTTTTCGGGGTCGTTCATTCGTGGTCTTGTGTCTGTTTGGGACAAACCGAAGCCAAATTATATGGGACTGTTTGCCAGATAATCCTTTCTTCTGGGCCAGTAGTGTTGGCTGGTCTTACCCTAACGAGTTTGAAACTACCGCATAGTTCGCATTTGTACCAAGTCATTTGACCGTTGGTTATGTAGTTTTCTTCGGGGGCAGGTTTGCCTTCTACAAACCTATGCGACGTGTACTCTTCAGGCCAGTCTAACTCTAGGAATCCAGCTAAGGCTTTGCTATTCACAATTACCTCCATTCAATGAGACGCAAGTTCATTTTATTTTTGCTTCTTCTTACCCTGCTTCTCGTACTGCCATTCAAAGCCAGGGGCTTTTGTGTTGACCCTGAATATAGCTTTAGCCACATCTGACGGGTCCGCGTCGATAGGCTCCGGGAACTGCAAAGGCGGTCGCCCTCGTTTGCGCTTGGGCTGCTGCTTTTTCGGTTTGGTCATGTGAAACTCTCCGGGTTTGCATATTCCCCTTCTGGCGTATTTATCCATTCATCCCATGACGGTAAATCCATAGACTCTATACCCTTCTTCAGCCAGACTTTTCTTGCATTTTCTTTCCACGGAAAAGCTCTAACGCAGTCATGGCACCAATCGTAATTCCAGCTAGGGGTTACGATAGATAGGTTGCAGAATTGATCCTTGTTGACAACGAGAGTTTCACCGCATACAGACTTGACTATTTCTTCCAAGCGAGTTTTGCGTCGATGGTTGGGTCCAGATACATAGTACGGAATCCGCCTAGTAGTGTATTGAGCGTGATAGTGGATAATATGATATGTTCCAAGCATTTCCCTTCCTCGAATTCTAGTCTATTGCTAACGGTGATATTCTAGCCAATTCATACAAATTTGTCAAGGTTGCTCACTTGCCCTAAGTGTGTCAGATTGGGCGGGTATACATTAAACGTCACATTAAAAACCGCGCCCATGTAAATTCAAGGCGCGGTTCCTTATGCTAGACAGCTTTGGGGTGAAATTTACCCCATAAGTTATATGGATTCAGGAGGAATTGATACGACACAAAGGAAATAAGTAGTATCGCCCAATCTACCACCAGTAGAAAAGTACTGAAATGTTTCTGGCAAAAACTCAGCACCACGTTTTAGGGCATCATTAAGGCGCGTTTCAAAATCCTCTTTTGATTCCTCTCTGATTACTATCAGCTTTGCTACCCCCTGACTCCCCTTCTTCTCATTCGACATCTACCTCTCCCCTTCATTGTGTAATAAATTTTTCTGTAGCGCACGGAGCCACACTGTACGTTATCATGTTTCAATTTGCTTGTCCAACTGTGGCAGGGCAATACTTGGGCACGGGCTTAGGCTCTGACTCCAAGATCATCCCTGGCGGGTACTGCAACACACGTTTCGCGTTGCACTTGGTGCAGCGTTCGTACTCGATGATCTCGTTGAAGTAGCGTTGCGTCTCGGTGACTTCCCAATCGTGGCGTCGATGGGCGTCTTGATCGTTCATATTTCCCCTCCCAAAAAATGAGAGATTTCCGTTGCTTGGCATTTCATGCCAGAAGTGCTAGTAGTTCAACAATCTTCTATTGACGGATAAAGGCGTTCGAGTTTGATGCGAGCATCAGCGGTGGTGAAACGCCAGTTAACGGTCGATGCAGAAGCATTGCGGCGAGTTTGCCAAGCTGCGACTTTCTGCATCAAGGTGTGTTGGTCAGGGATGCGAGCGTTTAAGCACTGTCGATGCAGGACACTGAGTTCGATTTCAGCCATATTGAGCCAACTGCCATGCTTGGGCGTGTAATGGATTTCCAGTTTGGCGGCAAGGCGGCGGGCTTCAGCCGCCGGGAACGCTTCATACAGCGAAGCAAGTTTGTGCGTGTTCAAATTGTCCATCACCAAGACGATCGTGTCTGCCTGCGGGAAATGGATGTCGACAAGGTCACGCAGGCAGTAGGCAAAATCAACCATGGTGCGGCGCGCTGTCACCTTGACATGACGCCAAGCTTGCAGAGGTGCGAAAAGGAGAAAGAGGTTGCTGGTGCCGTTGCGTTCATACTCGTAGTCATATTTGGCCACCGCACCCGGTCGCGGTGGCAGGGGCAGACGGGTGTCTTTGGTCAACTGTTTACTGCCTTCATCAAGACAGACCACAGGTCGCTTGGGATCCTGTTGCCGATGATAGACCTCAAGCGTATCTTCCATGGCACAAACGAACTCTGCACTCGCTGTCTCCGGAATGCACCACGCATCTTTCAGCCAGGGCTTAAGTTCGTTTTTTTGAGCGTCGTCCGCACCGTTTCGCGTGAAATACGCTCGACCACCTCTAATTCGACCAGCTTATCGGCCAGCATCTGCAGCGTCCACTGCTCCTGTCCATCAGGCGCAGCGCTACACGCTAACTGCACCAACCGGGCTTCGCCGGCGCCATCCAATACGCGTGGTCGTTTCCGTTTCGGTCGCGTGTGGGTGAGGGCGGCTTCGATCCCGACTGTGACACACCGCTCCCGAACTCGTTCGACCGTGCGCTGGTGCGCCCCTAATGCCTTGGCAATCTCGGCGTCGCACCAGCCCCCACCCGCTTGCGCTTCATCGGCCATCAGCAGGATGCGAGCCCGTCTTAAGCGTCGCGCCGACCCTGTTCCCGTGTTCACCTGCCCATCCAGTTCCTTGCGCTCTTCCGCTGTCAATCGCACCCGATATCGTTTCGCTGGCATCTTTCCTCTCCTTATGTCTACCTTTATGGAGAGTATGCCTCAGCTTTCTTCTCCGGCAAACCCTGTCTGTTACACTACTAGTTCGATGAATCGTATGTTATTGTAACCAAGTGGGGAAAATCAGTTCTGACAGAATCTGTTTTTGCAGCGCCATCTTTGTTTTACTCTCAAGGTCTGTCAGCCTGTCTTGCTACTGCCTTTCTTCTCAAATCTCCAATTCCCTCGCCCCTTCAGTTTCGTGTGTGTAATGATACGCGCTATGTTTTCCGATGAGTCAGGGATGGCGTCGGGGAGTTCAAGAGGAGGACGACCAACGAGGCGTCTTAGGGGTGGATCAATATGTTTCTTTACATCCTCGTATGGCTCTGGCGGTTTTCGTTTTGAAGTCATTTTTGGGCACCTCGCTTCAAGCGCATTGTACTTCTGAACACTCACATTGTTAAGAGAGGACCCGAAGGAAGTGTCCGGGTCCTTAGTAAGTAATAGGGATATCGCCGCCTTACCAGGAAAACGACTGATTCCCCCTAGGAAATGGCCGGAGATCAGAGCGGTGTCGAGTGCGAAGCTGATGACTGCCAGGGCGGACTGTGAAGAATGATTACGACGGGTGAGGACGATGGGAAAGGGGCTAACCATAGATAGTCACGAATTCTCTGGGGTCGAATGTGGTAGAAGATTTCCTCGATTTTCTGCTTGTTTTTGCCAGAAACAAGAGTAAATCGCGTTCCAATTCATGCTAATAAGAGTCGCGGAGTTTCATTGCAGTCAACTTGGCACATTAGCAGTTAGGACCCCTACGAAAGATCCAAATCTCGACTGCATGGTTGGTCATGTAAACTCCCGTATTGCGGCACGAGCAATCCCCAGGGCCCGGTCATGAATTGTGTCCTCGTACTTCAACTGTCGAACCGCTTCTGTGTAGACGACCCATGGTAAGCCCGAAGTCCCACCAGTTTCACTGGCCCATTCACGGCATTTCTTGATAAACTTTGGAAAAGGACAATCTCGCACGTATTCGTCAATATCGAACCATGCTTCCGTTTGCTCTATCGTCGGCCAAGAACCGTTCCGAAATGGACTTTCCCTATGGAATAGAACAGACTGTTCGAGTAAGACAGGGTCGAGGCAGGCTGGTGCAGGCCCCACATTCCCAAAGTCAATGACCACTGCTCCGCCTGATGCGTTGCAGAGAACATTGAATCCGTGCAAGTCGCCGTGCTGACAGCTTATCCTCACTTGGTGCTCGACTTCCTCAAGGGCTTCTATTGGCCCAAGCGCATCGAGAAACGGACTCAGTTTCGCTTTATCGATTCGTCCTTCTCGTAATTCACGCAAGCTAAGTAGCCTTTCTTCACCCTTATCCATCAACGGTTTGAGAGTGTCTCGTAGCAATTCGACAATGGCCGTTGCGTCGCAATCACTCACACGCAAGACATCAAATAGAGTGTCCGGGTAATCATCTGCGAATTGGTAAAAAAGTGCCTCTCGTTTGCCAATTCCTGCAACAATTTGGTGTCCCAATGCCGGAAAACGGCCCACTCCAAGGAGAGGTCCAACATGTCGTTGATAATTCTCCTGTTCTTCCTTCAGCTTTGCACGCTTAGCAATTTTCACAAATTGGGACGCAACTAGGTGCCCCTTGTGGTTTCTGACTCTTGCTCTTATTGTCCGGGCACCAGAAAGCCCTTTTAATGCCTCAGCTTCGACGCTTGTTCCTCCAAGGGGTCTTGCCAATAATCTCAATGCGCGTTTTTCCATCTTGTCAAGATTCCTTGTGTCCCCAAGGTAATCAATACTGATGGTGCCTAGAGTTGTTAGTTCGGAATTGAATTCCGCCAGAAGTTCTATACAGGGTAAGAGTTCGTCTTTTGTCAGCAGTTGCGTCATAGCATAAGGTTTGCCTGTCCCTAGAATGTCATGTGTTCCGCCACTAGAAAGTTGCTCTGAAACGTTTCGGTTCGTAGCGTATCCAGTGAAGAACAAGCAGGGAGTCCCAGGACAGAGATCCCTCGCCATGGAATGTACTGCTTGCCCGTGCTCCTCGTCTACATCAACGCCTCCGTCGTAAGGAGGAATCCGCAAATCGCAGATGATGAAGTCGAATTCATCACTCTGGATAGCGGAAATCCCACTAGATTTACTTTTCGCGATAGCTGTGTCAATTTTGGGGTCTAAACCACTCAATTGCTGAAAGAGCTTCTTGACCATGGACTGCTCGTCTTCTATGAGCAAGACCTTCATAGCTATATACTCCTTTGTGGCCAGCGTATCTCGCACCTAACTCCTACGTCAGCCCGTGGCGTAAGTGTAATCTCTCCATTTATTGAATGAAGCGCCTTTTGTGCTATCGGTAATCCCATTCCGAAGTTGCCTTGATCATTTGACTTCGTGCTAATTCTGGGTTCCATAAGCCGATTAAACCCTGCCGGAAGTCCGCACCCCTCATCTAGGACAACGATCCAGCTGTCAACATCAGTTTTGCCCCAGTTGAGGACGATATCACCATGATTTTCGTCTTGAACTGCAAAAATCGCTTCAATTGCATTGCGGAGAGCGTTTCCTAGCGCCAACTCGACAAGTTTCGGCGCACCTGAACTAAGTACGGGTTCTCTTCGAGTAAGAGTCAACCCAATTCCCGTTGACTCGGAGAACTGTTCAATATAACCGACTGGAATCTGGGGGCCGTCTTCTTCCTTTGACAAGATTCCTGAGGCAACAAGATTGCGTCTGGACTCTACTTCCGAAACTCGAACCACAAGATCGGTCAGGTCAAAATCCCTTATGATTGGTGCTGCGGAAGCATTTCGCAGCATATCTATTGCGTCTAGGAACGAGCGGATTCGCGCGACCGAAACTCTAGTATTGCTACAAGCGTAACAGTTTATTTCTGTATTCGCGTCTACTTCTAGAAAGCCGACGAGAGGACGTAATTCGTGCAGAAACATTGCCGAACTCTCTTCTGTTGCCCGAGCGTATACATCTTCGTAGAATTGTCTGTCAGAAGGAGTCTCTTCCTTTTCTCCCTCCTCGGCAGTCAAAACCATGGACTTGCACTCTTCAGGCCTTCTTATGGCTTTGTCGAGTGCTTTCTGAATCCAAGAATTGTGTTCGGCCTCTCTGATCCTCAGAATTCTGCCTCGGTCGGCCTCCGTCGCATTTCGCGCTAGGAAACGGGCACTGCGAAGACGCGCGCTGGGGACCGAGGAGGGTAATTGTTCTAGTGTGTTGAGTGCCTGCTCGCTATCCATTTATGTCATCCAGTACACTGTCGTAAAACTCAGCACGCCGTCTGAACGCCTCGACTCCCCCCTCCATAAGGGACGTGATTGCTCTTGCCGTCTCATGCTCAGCCAATTGTCCAGCGTGCTGAACGAATCCACGACGCCCGTCAGAGTCTAGTCGAACAACCAGTTCGGCCTCTCCAAGTACAGGAATATTCGCGTTGTGTGATGCAAATATGAACTGAGAGTCTCTGCGCCTCGCGCGAAGGTTCTCAATTAGTGTCCCAGTGATGAACGCATTATCAAGGTGGTCTTCGGGCTGATCTATGACCAATAGTTCCCTATGGCTACTTAGGAGAAAAGGTAAGACGACTGTACACCGCTGCCCTATCGATAGATTGTCAGACTTCTTGTAATCTACTCCATCCAATAGGAACAACTCCACCGCGTCGTCTATTGGAGCAGCGATGACATCAGACAAATTCCGAGACTGTAAGTGGGCAATCACACTGGCCGCGCGATTAGCGCCGATCTCAACGGCCTCCGTGATCGCTTGAACATCGTTTGACTCCACCGCTTCGACTATTTCTAGAGGAGACATATGGTTCGTAATGAGGGGTGCAAGCGTGTTATAATGCAGTCCACTTCCGCGTAGTGCCGACACAAGAACCCTAGTATATTCGTCAGTTATTCCTGACTCGATGATTTCGGTCCTGATCTTGGGACCAAGCGATTCCTGTAGCCCATTCGCGACCTCCTTGCGCGACTCAAATCGCTCCACACGTTCTTTCTCGATGCTCTCGTATACGTGGCGACGCCTCTCTTGAAGCTCTGCAATCTTTTTTAAGCGATCTTCTGCGAGTTCTTCTAGCACCCCCAGTTGGGCTTCGCGCTCAGCAAGCTCGTTTACCTTCCGAGTCAATTCTCCGGCTCCAACCTCCAATGTGTCCAGTTCTCGCCGGAACATCCGAGCCCTCTCTTCAGCATTCGTTCGATCTCCACTATTTCTTTTCTTTAGAGTATCTATCTCAGACTCAGCATCCCTTATAATTCCTAATGCCTGGCTCAATGCCGCCGCCGCCTCGTTTCCTTTTTCTCTAATTTTGTTCAAAAGATCGATCTCTCCTGCGCTAGAAGGCCATTCCTCAATATCTCTAACCCCCTCTTCAATCTTGATCAGGTCTTCACTATAGCCCTTTATTCTTTCAACAGCCCGGTCGTAAATGCCGTCTCGAACTGAGAGAGTGGCTGCATAAACCCGAAGTCTCTCTACTTCCTGACGTTGATCGGCAGTTGCTTCAATCGACTTAAGCAGATCCTGTTGACGGGCAAGCACATCGTCCTTCTCCTCTCGAACCCCCTCCATTCCGCCAATCTGGTCAACGAGAGAACCGTATTCACCTAGAATGCCGCCGATTTCCGACGTAAGTGTACGTAGAGCCGAGATATGATGGTTATGACGCCCGTCTGCTTCTGCACGATCAGGACGGAAACGATCAATTAGCTGTAATCGTCCGCTGGCCTGGGCACCCACCGCCTCGATTTCGCTCTGGGCAAGGACCATTATGGATGGAATAGGGCGCTCAGAACGGGGCATTTCGTCATGTTCATTCCTAGTCACCACCCAGCATTCCTCTCCGTCTCGAAGCGTTATAGTGACCTGCCCTCCCTGAAGAACGCTTATTGCCTGCTGATACCCTCGTCTCTCCGCATCCTGAGTGAACGCGTTTGCCCCCAAGCCAAACCTGATGAGTTCGATGAGGGAAGTCTTTCCCGTTCCTCTGGCACCGATCAGTACGTTTAGACCTGACTTAAAATGAACATCAAGATCATTCAAGAAACCACCATCAACTTGAATCCTCTCTATATACATTTTTCCACTCCATTCCCAAAGCCTCTTTCTGTTTTTCTCATGTGTGTGACTTTATGCTTCTTAAAACAGTCTATGAGGATGCATGCTAACGTCCCCATGTGCTCTTGCCCATTGGAAGAGATCATTCCTCCACACGCTTTCAATTGTCGCAACCTGCACGCAAACTCTGTACCTCTGCGCCTCGCCCGCTACGCACTCAAACAACCCAAACTCGAATTGAGCCACCAGAAACCTCACCCGCCCTGATCTATGCCGCCGGGCGTCAAGCCCCCAGTGTTGCCAAACTATAAAAGCTCCTTTGTTACAATTAACCGCTGAAGGCCATCAAGCTGCTAGACATAACACCAAACTTGAAAGCGGGTAGATACAGTCATCGAGACAGTAGCACAATTGTTCATTTCTAGCAATAAAGGGGTGCCATCTAGGTGTTGCCAAGATTGGGGGTGAGTTCTCAAATAGCTCTGGGGCGATTGACCAAGCTGCACGATATGTTGGTCTCGACTGTTCCAAAATTAGGAGGTTACTCTGACATGGCTACTAAAGTACATAAGCCCCACTTTGGTATATAATCCCCTTTTTTTGACCCACGAAGGGCCGCGAAGAAAACCTTTTTTGGTCGTCGCCGCAGATTGTGGTCGTAGAACACGAGAATCAGGCGAGAAAAGGCCCGATTCTGCCCGCAGGCTTCCTGCTTTTGTCACGTTTTGAATAGTCTTCTCCAAATTTCAACGACACCTGGTTTTGAGTTTTTTTAGTAACCCCACTCGCACGCGAACGCTCTTTGGGTTCTTGGTTTTCAGGGGGGCGTTGCGGGGGGTGTCCCCCCCGCACAAGGGAGGGCTGCAGGCCCGACCGCCAGCCCGAGCCGCCTTAGCGGCGAAGGGTGCGGAGGCACGCCTTAGCGGGCCGGAGTCGCCGGAGGGCGTAGGGGATAGGGGATAGGGGATAGGGGCCGGAGACCAGTGGTCAGGGTTTAAGGAGCGGATGGCGGGGCGGAGACGCCTTGGGTCCGAGGGCGCCGTAGTTCGGTTTGGTCGCGAGTTGACTATTGCTGGGTAGCTGCCTTGTCATTCAAGCTGGACTTTTCCGCAGGGGACGCCGGGCTCGCCAGTGGCTTCAACTTTTATATTGTAGGTGCCGGGGGGCGCCAGGGGGTTGAGGTTTACGTCGAGCTCGACCCGGACGAACTCGCTTGGCTGCCACATGGTGGGCGGATAGACGGTGAGGACATCGCCGGCACGTGGCAAGGAACGGCCCCAAATCTGTCCATCATCGGCCTGGGCCAGGGCGAAGAGTTCAGGCGCTTCGCTGACGACATCATATGCCCGCAGCCATAGTCGCAGATGGACCCAGCCACTGGGCGGATGATAGAGGACGTCGCGCGCGGGGACGACCGGCGTGATAATCTCGCAGGCGGCCAGTTGGACGCCGGGAAAGAGTTGTGCGTCCGGATAGACAGCCGTTTCCGGTAGCGGCGGCAGGGTCGGATATCTGTAGCGGACAGCGTATCCTCGCAACTCGACGCCTGCCGGGTATTGCTCGGTGATGAGGGCGAAATTACTATCCAGCCAGGCCTGGACGAGGCGATGATCGTCGACACCGGCGAGATGGCTCTGCGCCAACCAGAGCGTATCGGCGCCATTGGTTGTTGTCATCTCTTGCAGGTGGGCGGCGATGAGTGTTTCGGCCTGCTCGGGCGTCAGCGGGCCGCCAAAGTTGCCATAGACTGGCAACTCTGCTGTTGCGGCGTCCTGACGCAGGTACCAATCCAGCGCCGGGAACAGGAAGTACGGGTGGACGAGCGCGGCCGTGACCGAGTGAGGGCTGTGCTGTTGATAGTCGCTGATATAGTCGGCGGCGGCGCGCCAGTTCTCTCGGAAGAGAGGGGGCGACCACAGGACCGGCAGCGATGCGGCCAACAGCGCGACCGCGGCCAAGCCGCTGAACAGGCCGGCATAGGACCGCCACCTTGCGATTGCGCCGACGCCTTGCGCGGCGGCCGAGAGGACGAAGGGGGCGAGAAAGAGAAAGTAGCGATCCTCGCGGAAGATCGCTGCGTTCGTCGCCAGCAGAGCACTGCCGATGAGGAGCGGTGCGCCGATCCACAGCCAGAGGAGCGGACGGGCGGTGCGGCGGCTGTTGGCGGGGAGGATCAGACCGGCGAGAACGAGGACGGCAAAGAAGAGGATTGCGGCGGTCCGGAACGCGGAAGGCCAGCCGGTAAGCCAGACAGTGAAAATACGCAACTGGCGCCACAGGTTTGGCAGGAAGTCGGCAAAGGCAGAGCCGGGCAGGCTGGATGCGCTGTTGACGGCCCAGGCGTTGCGGGCGAGGGGGAAGAAGAGCGCGGCGACGATCGCAAGCGCCGCGCTGGCCTCGAAAAAGAAGCGTCTGTCGAAAGATCCGCCGCGGCGGGCCAGCAGGAGAACGGACAGACCGAGCCCGGGCAGAAAGAAGGCGGCGTAGAGATAACTGTAGAGCGCGAGGAGAAGCGTTGCTATGAGACCAAGCCAGCAGAGAAGCCGGGCCACTGCGGCGCCTCGGCCAGGTGATGAGTCATGCGGCGGAAAGCGCTCGCGCGCGGCGACGAGGAAGAAGGCCGCCCATACAACCGCGGTTGCGGCGGGCTGAAACATTCGTAGCTCTTGGCTGTACCAAACAAGCAGGGGCGCGAGCGCGGTGAGAGAGCCGGCGATCAGGCCGTTTACACGACCGCTGAGCTGGGTTACAAGACGCAGGACTCCCCAGACCATAAGAATACCGATCAAGACGCCGAAGATTCGGAGTGCGGCGTCGCGTTCGGCGGCGCCAAACCAGCCGAGCAGCGTCTGCCAGAAGTGGAGCGCCAGATAGTAGGCAGGCGGATGCTTGTCGCTGCTCAGATGGAAGGTGTACTGCCAGATGTGAGCGGGGTCGGTCCTGGCCCAGCCGAGTGAGACGGCTTCGTCGAACCAGATGCTGTGGTATTCAAGCCGCCAGAGGCGCGGCAGGGCAGCCAGGAGAAGCACGAACAGTTCGGGTAGGGAGGAGGCCCAGATTCGCTGCCGGATCGGGGTCAGTTGCGCCGCGGCCATTGCAGTGCGATCCCGGAGGAGAGAGTTCAATGGGATCACTGTGGTTTTGGTCGCGTTGTCATACTGTGGGCTGTGAAGCCGGCGCCACGGGTCGCGTGCGGATAGACCGGATTGAGCGAAGCGAGACTGCGCCGACAACGATTGCTCCCCCCAAGAGCGCAAGCGGACTCGGCATCTCGCCGATAAAGAGAAGAACCCATAAAGGGTTGAGAATCGGTTCCAGGGTCTGGATAAGAATGGCCTCCACTGCGGTCAGTCTTTTTATGGCAAGGGAAATGAGGATAGAAGGAAGGCCGATCTGAAAAATGCCGAGAAAGAGCATCGCCGACCAGTCGGCCGCGGTGGGGGCGGCGTCGAACAGAAACGGAAGCCCCAGCAGCGCTGACAGGATGTTGCCCAGCAGGACAGTCTCGATAGTCGATGAATCCTTCTGTTTGCGCATAAACAGGAGAAACCAGGCGAATGTCAGGCCGGCCAGCAAGGCAAAAAGGTTACCGACTGCACCACCGGCTGTCAGCCCATCGCCGTAGAAGCAGAGAAGCCCCACGCTTATCGCTGCGAGAGCGAGCCAGTCTGACTTCCCGACAGGTTCGCGGAGGTAGTGAATACCGAAAAAGGCGACGAAGACAGGTGCTGTGTACTGGAGAAAAATAGCGTTGGCGGCTGTGGTTTCGCGAACAGCAATGATAAAGAAGGCTTGGGCGCCGACGAAGGAGATGGCCCCGCCAAGTTGGGGGAGCGACAAGCGGAAGTTCAGGCGCGTCCGTGCGCGAGCGGGACGCGGGCCGGTCGACGCGGGCCGAGGTGCAGATGGTAAGAAAGGACGCGTCATGTACAGAGCGATTGTCAGGGCAGCAAAAGCGCCGCGCACGCCCAGCAAGGGGAGAGGCGCGACCGAGATGACTTTGATCAGCAGGCCACTTGTGCTGAACAGAACGGCTGCCAAGGCCTGGCAGTAAATCGCCTTGCGGTGGGTCATAGGGGCAGTGGTTAGTGGATAGTGGTTAGTGGTTAGTTGACCCCAGTGGGCAGCGGTCTGTGACTAACGGCCGCACTTTGCGCACGTCTTTATTGGCTTGAGAAGGCGTAGCGCAGGGTAACGCCGAGAATGTAATAGGCGGCCAAGACGGAGCCACGAAGGGTGCCGCTGACTTTGGATTGGCCGTAGCGGCGGGGAGCGAAGCTGACCGGCACTTCCAGAATTGGCACGCCCAGCCGGGCGCATTTTACCATCATTTCGGTAGGCCAGCCGAAGGTCATTTCCTGCATGCGCAGCTTTTGCAGAAGATCGCGGCGGATGGCGCGGTAGGGTCCCAGATCGGTGACTGCGACCCGGTAGAGCCGGCGCATGAGGGCGGAGGTGAGCCAGTTGCCGAAACGCTGATGCGGCGGCATTGCGCCGGGCAAGATTTCGCCGAGCACGCGCGAACCGAGCGCCAGCTCGGCCCGGCCCTGTTGAATCGGCAGGAGCAGACGGGGCATCTCGGCGGGCAGGGAGCTGAAGTCGCCGTCGAGAAAGACGAGGATATCGCCGGTTGCGGCACCGGCGCCGGCCGCGCAGGCGTAACCGTAGCCACGCCGCGGTTCAACGACAACGTGGGCGCCGGCTTCGGCAGCGAGGGGACCGGTGCCATCGGTGGAACCGTTATCCACGACGATGACGCGCGCAACAGGTTGCGCAGCTGCCTCGCGCACGAGTTGCGCGATGTTGCCGGCTTCGTTCAGGGCTGGGATGATGACGTCGACGTCCATGGCGTGGTCAGAAAACGGCTTGAGGCGGGCGCCCGTTCGGGATGCGCCGCCAGTTCGGCAGAAAGGCGCTTCAGGTCAGCAGCGCTGTCGACATCGTACCATTCGGGCAGCAGAACGACCCGCATCCTTTCTTCGGCGGCGATGGCTAAAGTATCGCTAAGGACGGTGGGTGTGGACATCTGCACTTCTGTAACAAGGCGTCCCGGCGGTTTTTTGACGCCGATCAGGTAATAGCCGCCGTCGGTGCAGGGGCCAAACACTGCGTCCACCTGGGGATCGTCGAGGCGTTGGAAGGCGGTGCATAGGAGCTCCGCCGGCAGGGTAGGGCTGTCGCTGTTGATGGCGACGACCTGGCGAAGGCCGCGGCACAGCGCAGCGGAGAGGACATAATGGAGGCGGTCGCCCAGCCGTTCAGGATGGTGAACGAGGGTCTCTTGTTGCGGCCCAGCGGCTGGAAGGCGGTCGGATGCGCGCGCAGTGCTCTGCTGAGGGATCAGCCAGAAATCGGGCGCAAGCTGGCGGAAGAAATCACGTGCCGCCGCCGGTGTAAAGGCGATAACAGGGGTGAAGGGAACGATGTGGACGGCGGCGCGCACGGTTGCCAGGATGTCCTGCAAGAAGCAGTGGTAGAGGGAGGCGGCGGAGTTGCTGGTGAGCGGGGGGACAAGCCGGGTCTTGGCGCGGCCGGCGATGGGCTGTTTGGCCATGACAAGCAAGGCGCAGCGGGAGGTGTTGTCGAGCGGCGGCGCGATAGCCGGCCGCAGGAGGGGGCCGTCATCCGGAAGGGGCGAGAAGTCAGGAAGGGGAAGCGCGCTGTCCCCTGTTGGTGCTGTTTCCTCGTTGTGGACGGTCAATCTCCCGCCTCCCGCACGGCTGCCAGCCCGTGGCGGAGCGCGCCGCGTTTTTCCCAGGCCTGGCGCATGGAAAGGAAGGAGATATAGGTGTAGCCGCAGGCGTAGAGAGAAAGCCAGGGGAGCAGCCACCAGAAACCATTGAAGAGACTGTACACCAGGAGCGCGTTTGCGTACAGGGCCAGAACGACCTCGACCCAGACTGTGGGGTCGCTGGGCAGGACGTAGGCGCTGGTGTGCCAATCTTTGCCGGCGCGGGTGACAGCGAATTTCGGGGTGCGTTTGAAGGCGCTGCGAACACCCAGCATGGCCTCTATGACGGCGCGGCTGTTGTTGACGGATAGACCGGTTCCCAGCGCCAGAAGCACCATGAGCCGACGAATTCGCTGGCGGACGGGAATGCCCTGGCTCTGCATGGCTGTCCAATACATGAGGGGCGGGCCGATAGCGGTGAGAGAAAACAGGGAAGCAATTCTGAGGGCGGGACTGAAGGAGGACATCATTGGCAGCAGGAAGAGCAGGTTGAGAAGCATGAGCGGGTGGACGGCGTAGCCGGTGAGATGGGCGATACCGAGCGCCTTGCGCCACAGAGGTTGGGAGGACCAGAGAACGTTTATGAACAGCTTTTTGGCTGTCTGCATACTGCCCTTGGCCCAGCGAAACTGTTGGCGCTTGAAGGCGTCGACAGAGACCGGGATTTCTGCCGGCACGATCACGTCTGGCAGATAGGCGATGCGCCAGCCGCGCAGTTGCGCCCGATAGCTGAGGTCGAGATCCTCGGTAAGCGTGTCCTCTTGCCAGCCGCCGGCCTCCTCTATGCAGGACCGGCGCCACAAGCCGGCGGTGCCGTTGAAGTTGAGGAGCGCGCCGAGTTGGTTGCGGGCCCTCTGTTCGACGATGAAGTGGCCGTCAATGCCGAGAGACTGGGCTTGAGTGAGGCGGGAAACGTTGGCGTTGAGATGGCCCCAGCGGGCCTGGACGCAGCCGACCGAGGGATCGTCGAAGGCGGGAATGGTTCGCTGCAGAAAGTCGGGCGGAGGCACAAAATCGGCGTCAAACATAGCGAGGAATTCGCCGCGTGCGTGAGCAAGTCCCTCGCGCAGGGCGCCCGCTTTGTAGCCTTTGCGATCGGTGCGCCGGAATTGGACGATATCGATTCCCTGTTGCTGGTGGATTGCGATGCTGCGGGCGATGATCTGGCTGGTATCGTCGGTAGAGTCGTCCAGTATCTGAATCTGGAGCCGGTCTGCGGGCCAGTCGAATGCGGCGACGGCGTCGATCAAGCGCCGGACGACATGGAGTTCATTGTAGACCGGGAGCTGGACGGTTACGGACGGTAGTTCCCGGGTTAGGGAGTTCGACGGACGGTCCTGGTCGAATAGCACACGCCGGGCGATGAGGGTCAAAAAGAGCGCCTGCAAGCCATATACGGCCAGAAGAGATGCGGCGATAATGTAGATGAGTTTCAGAACCGTCATTCGAAGATTCCCGTTATCAGTTTCCAAGCAGGCTCTCGCTGAGAGCCAAGAGTTGACGGAAGGGGTGGGTAGCGTTCACTGTGAAAGCCAGTTTGTTCCCTTATCACATATTTCGCAGGGACAGGCGGGGGCCTGGGCGTCCCCTGAGCAGCGGGGCGCAGGCCGTGCCTATCTCCCCTGACGACTTTACCAGATGGGGCCGATTGGAGGTTCTCCCAGTCGCCGCAGGAGCAGGCTATCCAATCCCCAAGCGCGGCCGGACTGGGCCAGAGCCGTGACCAGGGCGGAGACGGTGAGCAGCACATAGGTCCAGATCCATTCGTTGCCGCCGAAGTATGCCAGAAACAGGTTGAAGAAGAACAGCGCTGCGCCGACGGCAGCCAGAGGCGTGAACAGGCCGACCAGCAGCGCCAGGCCCAACAGCAACTCGCCCACCAACTGAAAGATTGCGAACAGCCCGGGCACCTGCAAAATTGTGCCGTTGATTATTGCCTGGTAGAAGGCCGGGCCGCCGCCGTTGTCGTTAAAGAGATAGTTAAAAAGGCCGACGATGCCATCGGCAGTGTATATCCCATCTTGCAGATTCTTGTACCAGGTGACAAGCAGTATCACACCAAGAGTTATGCGTAGAATGGCGACAGCCTGGCGTACTGTGTTTTTTTCCTGACCCATGTTCATGCTCCTGTTGAAATTCTGTGTCCGTTTAACATTATTCAGCCCGGCGTTGTTACGCTGGCGGATGATCGATTCAGGTGTGGCGGCAGGGGGCGCAGCAAGCCTGCGGCGCGGTCGGTCAGATAGACGCCCAGCAGCATTGCCACGGTGGTTGTAATGCTGCCCAGGCTCAAGAGGGGGACGCCGACCAGGGAGTGACCGAGGTTGCAGCCGCCCGATATGCCGGCGCCGATGCCCATCAGCAGTCCGCCAGCCGCCAGTTGTGTATAGCGGCCAGTCGATTCTCCCCTGGCCCAGAAGGTGCCGGCGCGGCGGGCGGCGATGAACGAGCCGGGCAGCAGAGCTATCAGGGCAACGGGAATCCACAGATTGCCAGTTTCGCTTCCGCTCAGCAGGGATTCGTAGAGCATGGTGGGCACGCGGGAAGTGCCGAAGGTATAGTTTGAGCCGCCGGCACGGGCGAGCAGCCATGCCAAGCTGGTGAACAGCCCTACGGATAGGCCGAGGGGCAGCCATGACCAGTAGTCGCCCTGGCGCGGGCGGGGGCTTCGCCAAAGAAAGACGGCGGTGGCGGCGAGCAACAGGATCAGCAGGCCCAGCCCCAAAGAGGAGCCAAGAACATTCAAGAGCGTGGTTGGTTGCCCGTCGGTCACCACAGCGTTTTGATTCAGCGCGACCCGCAAAGAGTTGAGCGGCCCGCGCCAGGTGAGCAGGTCACCGATTGACCAGGTGGCCAGGCCGACCAGGGTGCCCATCATGCCGTGGCCGAGTTTATAGAAGATGCCGGTCACACAGGTTGCGGCGATGACCATGCCGGCGCCGAAAATCAGACCGCCGACGAGATTTGCTTGCCAAGCCCAGGGGGCAACCCAGGGCGCGATCCAGCCCAGAGCGATCATGCCCTGGACGAGGGGAATGGCGACCAGGAGCGACAGCAGATAGGCTCGCGCCAGGTTAAGTTGGCGCGGGCGGCGGACGAGGCCCCGCAAGGTGCTGTGAAAGCAGAAGTCGCCCCGTTCGAAGAGATAGCCGAGCACTGTACCGGCGGCAAGGGCCAGCAGGATAGTCATACGAAAGTCTTCCGTTTCCGGATATCCGTTGTTGATAGTGGCCGCGGCCGGCCAACTGAATACTGATTACGAATCGATCTCTTCAGGCAGGATGGGGGCAACGCTGCATAAAGGGAGTGACGAAGTGAGCGAATCCTTCCTGACGTCAATTTTGGCGTCTCAGCCCATCCAGGCCCCAGACACGGCCGGCGCGGGTGACAAAGAAAAGGCCATGCCACATTGCAAGCATCGCGTAACTCCAGGGCCATTCGCCGGGCACATCCAGCAGGCCAATGCCAAGGTTGACGGCGAGGCCCAAGCCGAGAAATGCGCCGAAGCGGGTGAATGCGCCGGTCAGCAGGCTGAGGCCAACGGTTAGCTCCGCCAGGAAGATCACCCAGGCGAAGAGCGAAAAGTTCGGTAAAACCAGTTGCTCGACAATGCGACCGTAGAGCGGGAAGGCGGCGTGGGTCACTTCGAGTTGGAGCCAGTCCATCAGGCCGCGGCCTTCCGAGGGCATAAAATCCGGGGGCAGCTTCCAACGCAGGGAAAAGAGCCACAACAGGCCGATAAGGGCCCGGGCGACGGCGATGGGCCAGAGGGGCGCTTGTCTGCTCATTGGTCCGGCTCGATGGGCAGGAGATGGATCCGTTCGCGAGGCAGATGGAGGAGGATTTTTTCGCCGCGACGGAAGCGCTGATAGGGGGGCACAGTGAGTTGTAGCTGTGTATCGCTGATGCCGGCGCCACAGCGGGCCACCAGCCCCTGAAAGCTGTAGGACTCTACCATGCCGACCAGATTGTTATGGCCGTTTTGTCCGACCTCGACGGCTTCGGGTCGGATCGTCACCAGTACGTCGCCGTCAGGCCTGTCGGTGGCATCCACTTCGAGGGGGCCAAGTTCGGTTTCGACGATGCGGCCGCGCTTGATGCCGGGCAGGAAGTTGATGCCGCCGAAGAAGCGGGCCACTTCACTGTCGACCGGGCGTTCGAAGAAGCTGCGGGGTGCGCCGGTCTGGCGCACTGCGCCCTGCATCAGCAGGCAGATGCGGTCGGCCACGGCGACTGCATCGGTCTGATCGTGGGTGACAAAGATCATGGTGATGCCGGCTTGTTGTTGGAGGGTACGGATAATTCCGCGCAGATCCTCGCGCAGGCCAGGTTCCAGGCTGCTGAGAGGTTCATCCAACAGGAGCACGCGCGGCTGAATGACGAGGGCTCTGGCCAGAGCGACGCGCTGACGCTGGCCGCCGGACAGCTGATCGGGCCGGCGGGTCTCGTAGCCGGTCAACTGCACGGCAGACAGGGCCTGGGCCACTTTGGAGCGGATAGTGGCTGGATCGATCCGCCGCATTTTGAGACCAAAGGCGACATTGGCGCCGACGTCCATGAAGGGGAAGAGGGCGTGTTCCTGGAAGACCATGACCGCGCCCCGTTTCTCCGGGGGCACATTCAGCACAGACCGCTCGTCGAAAAGGATATCTCCCTCTGAGGGGCGCAGCAGGCCGGCAGTGGCACGCAGTATGGTGGTTTTGCCGCTGCCGGACGGTCCAAGCAGCACCATAAGCTCACCCGGCCCGACGGTCAAGGTGACGTCGTGCACTACGGGAGGGCCGGAGTGGTAGGCTAAGGAAAGGTTGTGCAGCGAGACGGAAGTCATTGGCTTATAGTCGGTTCTGAATTTCAGTAGCGGGCTATTCATTGTGCGGCAGCCCTCGGTTGCGGCGGCCACAGGAAACGAGAGCCCAAAAACCGGGAACGCATTCTATTCGGGCCAGATCTCCATCTGGCCCCCTAATGGCAGTTGGATAGGAGCGTCCGGGCCTTCAAACCAGTGCGCGTAGATCTCGTGATAGACAGCGGACTGCCACAGTTCCTGCAGGGCGTAGTTAACTTGATCACGCCAAGCGGACTGGTTGTTGGGCACGCCGATGCCGAACTGGACGGGATTGTGCCCGCCGGGCAGAAGTTCCAATGCAGGGTCGCCGGCCCCGAGGGCCAACATGGTGATGTTGTCTTCGGTATAGCCTTCGACGGCGCCGTCGCGCAGGGCCTGCATGGCGGCCAGCTTATCGATGAATTCGACGATTTCCGGAGCCGGACCGCCTTGCGCGGCGCTGTAGGCGATCCAGGAGGAAATGGCCGAACTGCCGGCATTGGCGGCCACCTTTTTGCCCATCAGTTCCTCGATGGCGGCGTATTCGCCGGTTCGCACCAGAAACGATTGATTGTCCCAGAAGTAGGTGATGCTGAAGTCGATGGCGTTGTCCCGTTTGCGGGTGTGGTTCATGCTGGCGATCGACAAGTCCACTCTCCCTTCCTGCAGGAAGCTGATGCGGGTCGTGCCATCGACGACGATCAACTCAGGTTCCAGGTTCAGCTGGGCGGCGATGGCGTAGGCCAGATCGACATCAAACCCGACCCATTCACCTTCTTCGGTCACAAAGCTCAGCGGGGGATTGTCGTTGCGCACACCGATGCTCACGGTTCCGCGGGCGGCTATCTCCTCGGCCAGAGAGCGAAAGTCGCCTGATTGAGACGCAGGGATAGCCTGGCATGCGCTCAGAAGCAGCGCAGCGAGAAGAAGAACAATTGAGAATGGATATGCGAATTTCATTGGTACTGACTGTGCTCCAGTTCCTTGTTGATTTGCAGCTTTCAATTCAGAAGGCCAGCGGCGAATTCCGGATGCGTTATGCAGGGTGCGGGGGTCGTCCCACCTAGGACCGCCGCGAAGACGGTAGATCGGGCGCAACGACCGGGTGTGCGCTCAATTTTAGCACATTGGAAGGCGGTATAAATGTAAGACTCGGTACGCATTTTCACTGTAGTTGCTCTGCGAACGCTCGAAATCGTGAATCGCCGCTCAAGGCCCGGCCATTTTGCATGGTCAGAGTGCATGCCGCCAGTGCGGCCGGCTTCAGTAGCTGAAAAATGAATGGGCGAGGTCCGGCTGTCGGCTGCGCCGTTCCCAGCGTTGGGACAGGCGGGAAAGGGTAAAGGCGAGAGCAAAATAGAGAACGCCCACAACAGTGTACATCGTAACCCAATAGGGGGCGTTGGTGACATCGGCGCCAAGCGCCATGCGGGCGACGGTCATCACTTCGGCGACACCGATAACGACGACGACGGACGTATCCTTGAAGAGGCTGATGGCCTGGCCGGTGAAAGCGGGCAGCATGACTCGCAGGGCGTAGCGCAGTTTGATCAGTATGTACACCTGGCGCGGGCGGCTGCCCATCAGGCGGGCGGACTCCACCAGTTCGAGGGGCACGGCGGCCAGTCCGGCCCGAAGGATTTCGGCCTGATAGGCGCTGGAATAGAGGGCCAATGCGACCAGTGCCGAAGTGCGCGGGCTCCAATTCAGGCCGAAGCGCACGCCACCCAGTCCTTGATGAACGAGCACAAGCAGCAGGATTAAGGGTAAGCCGCGAAAGAACTCGACGTAGGCGATGGCGCACCAGCGCAGCGGGCGCAAGCCTGACCGTTCTGCGCTGCTGACAGGCACGGCGAGGCAGAAGCCGACGGCGACGGCCAGCACGGCCAGGATGAGGCTGAGCAGGAGGCCACCGGGCCGCTGGCCCGAGAATCCAAACAGAAGAACCGGCAGTTTTTCGATGAGAAAGGACAGGTGATCACTCATCTGCAATCAGATTCCATTAATAGTGGTGGAGAACAGGCACGGCTGGCCGCTGGCCGCTAGCCGCTGGCCACGAGCCACTGCTTCTCCACCCAGCGCAGCAGCCCGGAAAAGGCAAAGGCAAGCAGCAGATAGACGACGGCTGCGAGCATGAGAAATTCCAGCGCCAGGAAAGTGCGGGTAATTGCGGTTTGGGCGCTGTGAAAGAATTCGGGCGTGGCGACAAATGCAGCCAAGGCGGTGTTTTTCAGATGGTGGATCAGCCGGGTCGATATAGCCGGGAAGGCGGTACGCAAGCCTTGGGGCAGGAGGACCCGCCAGAACAGTTTCAGGCGTGAAGCGCCAAGCGTGCGGGCGGCGTCAACATGCTGTTGGGGGATGGCGCCGACGCCGGCGCGAAACAGTTCTGCCAGATAGGCGCTGGTATTGAGGACCAAGGCCACGCCTGCGGCCAGCGTATAGTAGGGCAAGGACAGCCCACTCCAACGGCTGAGCCAGTTGAGAAAAGCATTATCAAAAAAGATAGTCCGTCGCAGTTCGACCGGGAACAGGTTTGGCAGAGCAAAGGCCCAGATGATCATCAGCACGAGTGCCGGCAAGTTGCGGTGCATCTCGACATGAACCACAGCCAGCCCGCCGGCGAAGCGATTACGGGAGAGACGCATCGTCCCGGCAGCGATGCCGAGGGCCAGCGCCAAGCCGGCGGTCACGGCTGTCAACACTACGGTCAGGAGGAGGCCCCGCAGCAGCAGATAGAGTAGATCCGGCGTCAGCCAATCCAGAGTCATGTGGCGCAGACAAAGAGCATAAAGGGGCTATCATCTGTCAGGTCGGTGCAGGTGTAGCCGTCGTAACTGTTGAGGATTCGCAGCCCGGCGGCGGTCAGCAGACCGGTAACGTCGCGCCGGCTGAACAGACGATAGCGCAGGTGGTAGGTTTGGGAGCCAGCGGGAGAAACCAGGTGGAACTGCTCAGTCAGGATGCCGGATTGGGCTTCGTAGCTGCGCTGCACCTGCGTATATTTGGTTTCGTCACCGAAGCGGTCGGAGGGTTTGAGCGCGGCAAGAGCTGGCTGCTTTTGTGGGAGTTCGAGGGCGAAGCGGCCGCCCGTTGTCAGCGATTTTGCGGCTGTAGCAAGCAGGCCGCGGTTGTCTTGGTGCGAAGCGGGCGCGACCTGGCCTAATGTTGTGAAGAGGCAGATGGCGGCGTCAAATGGCTCGGCAGGGGCAAAGTCTTCAGCGGCGACCTGTTGGAAGGCGACATCTATGCCGGCCTCGTGTGCCCGTTTTTTGGCGGCTTCGATCATCGCTGCGGCGGGGTCGATGCCGAGGGCACGGTAGCCGCGCCGCGCCAGTTCGATGCTGTGGCGGCCGAAGCCGCAGCCCAGGTCGAGGACGCGTGCGGCAGGGTCGAGCGCGAGCGAGTCGACCAGGAAATCGATCTCATGCCGGGTTCGTTCTGCGGTCAGCAGGGGGTGGCGGAGAAAGGGGGAACCGTTGGAAAAGAAGTCCTTCAATGTTCAGTTCCCGGCTACCGAGTCGTCCGGTGGTGCATGCAAGGCCCCACCCACGGTGGGGAGATACTGATTGCGTTTTTGTCACAAGGAATCGCGCACGTCCAACATCGGCAGGTCCTGGCGTTCGAGGTCGTAGAGAGCCTCAAAGGGAATGGCGGCATCGGCGGCGGCGGCGGCATCGGCCCAGCCTTCGACCCAATCGCGCTCGATGCCGTCGACATCATCGACGACGCGCAGGCGGTCGATATCGTAGGTTTCTTTGAGCTGCTTCATTTCGGCAGCGACGCTCTGCGGCGACCGCTGGCGGAAGGTCTGGCCGTGAACCGAATCCTGGCACCAGTCGCAGCCATAGGGGCAACCGCGGGAGGTGGAGATGGTCAGGGAGGAGTAGCCGTTTTCTGCGCGCCAGGTGTCGAGGTAGCGGTTCATATCGATCAGGTCCCTGGCCGGCAGGGGCAGTTCGTCCAGATTTTCGATGAGCGGGCGCGGCTGGTTGACGACCGGCGTGCCGGCGGCATCGCGGTAGGCGATGCCCGGTTCACCCGCCAGCAGTTCGGGGGTGAGCGGGCCGGCATTGATGAGCCGCAGAAGCGCGTCCAGGGTCTGCTCACCCTCATGGTGGACAACCATATCCACCTGGGGGAATTGGAGATAGGAGGCGGGGTCTTTGGTCGGGTCGGGGCCGCCGAGGATGGTCAAGGCGCCGGCGGCTTTGGCGTCAGCGGCCAGGGTCAGGGCCATCTCCCGCAAGGGCAGCAGGGCGGAGATGCCGACGAGGTCGGGCTTTTCGGCGGCCAATCGTGTGGAGAAGGCGCTGGCATCTTCTTCGAAGGTGCCGTCGAAGACGGCGACCGTGTGGCCCTGGGCGCGGACATAGCCGGCGAGATAGAGAAGGCCTAGTGGGAAATAGGGGCTTTTGAGGGCCTGCTCTTCCGGATTGAGGCTCAGAAAGAGTGGATGACAGAGAAGTATTTTGGCCATTGGTCTGCACTGCCGCCTTTGGTAGTCAGTTTCCGGTTTTCGGTTACCTTGTCGCGCCCTCCGCTGAGAGTTGATAGCCATTATACAATGAACGGTTCGAACTTGCTAGGAGAAGACAGGATAAACGCATCTAAACCAGGATGCCACAATAGCACACGAAGGGTACCCACAAGGGGCACCCCTACCGATTCAGGCAGCATCACGAGACTTTGTCCCAATTCGATGCATTTGTCCTGGGTAGGGGCGATTCGGGCGGGTTAGGGCGGGTTAGGGCGGCATGATTCCTTTTTTTTGACTCATATTCTTGACTTTGCATATGTTTATTCGCGGTCTTTGATGGACTGTGGGCGGTTGAATTATGGGCAATTCACAGGCTTACAGCGGACTTACTTCATCTTCAGGTTTTCTTTGGGCGAGAGTGATGACTTCGCTGGGCCAGGGCAATCGCATCTGAATTCGGACGCCATAGTTGCCGTAGATGGGCACCCATGAATGAGCATCTGCCCGATTCCGGCAGTATATCGCGGGCTTGTCCCAATCTGAGGCAATTGCACGGGTTCATGTCACATCAGGTCGACATATGTCGCGTTAGGTCTACATATGTCGCGCCAAGTCTACATATGTCGCGGGGTAAAAATTTTTCTTGGGCCTGCAGGCTTTGAATTGCCGTCGTTTCCTCGCCGTCTTTGATGGGCTGTGGACAGTTGAATCATGGCCTATTCACAGGCTTATAGCGGCTCTCCTAAGCCTTCGGATTTTCTTTGGGCGAGAGTCATGGCTTCTCAGGGCCAGGGCAAACGCTTCTAAATTTGGATGCCAAAATGGCCCGCGAAGGGCACCCACAAGGGGTGCCCCTACCCGATTCAGGCAGCAACGCGGGGGTTTGGCCCAATTCGATGCAGTTACCCGTGGTTGGGGCGTGTTTTGACGTGCAATGTCGTACTATGTCGTACTATGTCGTACTATGACGGAATATGACGGAATATGACGGAGTGTTTCCTTTTTTTTTGACCTATATGCTTGTCTTCGCAGAAGTTTCCTCGCCGTCTTTTGTGGGCTATGGGCAGTCGATTCATGGGCCATTCACAGACTTACAGCGGCCCTTCTTCGCGTTCAGATTTTCTGTGAGCGAGAGTAGCGGCTTCACAAGCCTAGAGCAGTCGCATCTAAATTCCATCGCCATAGCTGCCCACGAAGGGCGCCCACAAGGGGCGCCCCTACCGGATTCAGGCAGCATCAGGAGGCTTTGTCCCACTTCGATGCATTTGCCCGGGTTTAGGGCAGGTTAGGTCGAGCCAAGTCGATCTAAGTCGATCTAAGTCGATCCAGGTCGATCCAGGTCGACGTGATTTCCTTTTTTTTGGACTTATGTCCTTGATTTTGCAAATGTTTCTTCGCCGTCTTTGATGGGTTATGGGCAGTTGAAATATGGGCAGTTCGCAGACTTGCAGTGGCCATCCTTCGCCTTCGGTCTTTCTTTGGGTGAGAGTTACGGCTTCTCAGGGCCAGGGCAATCGCATCTAAATTCGGACGCCATAGCTGCTCACGAAAGGCGCCCACAAGGGGCGCCCCTACCGGATTCAGGCAGAAGCACGAGGCTTTGTCCCAATTCGACGATTCTTCTATCTCAGACCAGTTGTCCGCTCCACAGATGACAGCACATTTGGTTATTAACAGTATATCACGCATTTGATGCGTTTTTTGCGCTCGATTGGGAGATCTTCACATTCGGCAAAGTGCTCAACCCGTGAAGATGCACTCAGGTCCGTCATGAGTTCTCTCCCTTCTCCAAGTGATGAACTTACTGGCGTATCGGCTTCTCCACTTTTCGCAGCATAACTGTTTCAGGACCATTTGTAACTACTAAACCATTTGCTGTGCCTGTCTTGACCAGCGCTTCATTCCCGCCGCCGTTCAGGCTCTCTCATCGTGTATTTGCTGGCAGCCGCCACTTTGGATGAGCCGCACAGCTGGAATTAAGGCGTACGGTGGGTGAGGGATGGTTTTGGACGGGGGCGTTGCGGGGGCGGAGCCCCTGCACAAGGGAGGGCCGAAGGCCCGACCGCCCATAATACGAAGAGAGGAGTTAGAGACCCCTGCGCTCACCTCAGGCAGGGCCTGTGAACCGGGAAATGGAGTGGAAAGTGGGATGCGGCTGGGGGGGCGTGTCAGACTTTGCTCTGGGTAGAAAGGGCATTGCTCCAGGGTTGAGGTTCGGAGTGGACGGGTTGGCCGGTGTCAGCGGCGTGGGCGGTGAGGATGTCGAGGTAGCGGTCCTGGCAGGCTTCGGCGAGCGAATAGGCGGGATCGCCGCCGCGGACGTAGGCGGCCATGCGCAACAGGAGGTCGGCGACGGCGATTTCGTCGTCGGTGAGTTCGGCGGGGAGGGTGGGGTTGCGGTACCACCACTGTTCGCCGGCCTGGATGCCTTTGAGGTAGTTGCCTTCGAGGTTGCCTTCGGGGCCGGCGCTGTGGCGGGTAAAGGCGACGCGGACGGGGGTGAGGTAGTCTTGCAGGTAGGCGGCCTGATCATTGATGATTTCGCCCCGCTCGCCGCGCACAAGGAGCCGCTGGCCACGAATCCACGAAAAGTACTGGTCGGGGGTGAAGTCGAGAATGCCGAGACGGTCGCCGAAGTCGAAGGTGGCCAGGAGTTGATCGGACTCGGCAATCTTCTCTGCGCGGGGCGGGCCATCGCGGCCGGGGCTCTGCACGATGGGAGAGGTGAAGCGACGGGCGGTTACGGTTGCCTGCTCGGCGCCGATGCCGAGGAAACGGCGTATGAGGCTGATGCCGTGATAGCCGTGGCAGGCCGAAAGTTGGACCTGGCTGATGCGCCCGAGACGGCCGCTGTGGGCGAAGGCGAGGCGGGCGGCGTGGTGGGGCTGGCGCCAGTACTGTTCGGCGACCTGGATGCGTGCGCCCTGCTCCTGTAGAGCCCATAGTTCCGTCATTTCTGCCACGGTGGTCGCGGGGGGTGTTTCGGAAAGGACGGGCATATCCAGCTCTACCAGCTGGCGAATGATGGGCGGATTGGCGGGCGAGGAGACGCTGGTGACGACGAAATCGGGCGCTTCGGCAGCGATCATTTCGGAGGGTGAACGGTAGATGTTTACGCCATAGTCGGCGACTAGTTCGAAGGCCCGTTGCGGGCGGCGGGCGGCCAGACCGGCGACCTGCAGCTTGTCTGGAAGGGCGCGGGCGGCGCGCAGGAACCAGTTTACACGCCATCCGGCGCCGACAATACCAAAACGGGCCATTATTCGTCCTCCATGTGAGCGGTTCGAATGGCTCGGTCATTTTGTTGAGGGCGAGGAGGTAGGCGGCGCCCGTTGCGACCGCCGCCATGGCCGCTGTAGGGGAGACCGGGCTGCCAGTCGACCGGCGGAGGGGGCGTAAAGTCGTCGAGCGGAAGCGGAACCGGCACGCCGCCGTTGCGAATGGAGACGTAAGCCGCTTCGCAGAGCTCGAGAGCGGCTAGTGAACCTTCGGCGATCGAGTAGTCCGGCTGGGCACGGTCCATCTGCGTTGCGAGGTTTTCGAGGTGGCGCTGGTGAAGGGTGGTTGGGCCCGGCTCGAATTCGAACAGCTGGCCATGTGGATAGCTGGCGTTGAGAAGGCGGTAACGGGGCGCCCAGCCGTAGAAGTCGATTGTGCCGCGGCTGCCGATAAGGCGGAAAAGGGTATCGTCAATCGGTTCGGAAAAGGTGATATAGTCGCCGGTATTCATGACGACACGGGTGCCGGAGGCGGTCTGTGCGTAGGTGACGGCGAGTGTCTCGACCTGCATGCTGTCGCGGTAGGTGCGGGTGCTGGCATCGCAGGCGGCAAGGACATATTCGACGGGTTCGCGCCCGGTCAGTTCGACAAAGAAATTGAGCCAGTGGATGCCGGCATTGATTATGTCCCAGCCGGTGCACTGGATTTCGACGAGTTTCAGTTCGCCGATCTCGCCGCCGTGAACGCGTTCCAGGACCTGAGTGCTATGGTCCGCCACGAGGAGGCCATGGGGTACGGCCATGGGCAGATTTCTGGCGCGTATGAGTTCCAGGATCTGGCGACCAACGGAAAAATTATCGGCCAGCGGTTTTTCAACGAGGATGCCTCGCAGAGGAAGTTGCAGGGCAGCCTGGGTCACTTCCAGATGGGAGGGCGGCCAAGTGGAGACGCAGACAATGTCGGTGGGGCAGGCGGCGAACAGTTCGGCATGGTCAGGAAAGGTGCGGACACCGGGGTACATTTCCTGGACGGCTGCGCGCGCCTCTGCCTGGATATCGGCGACGGCGACAAGGTTGAAGCGCGGCGAGGCGGAGAGTCCAGCCATGCTGGCTCTGCCTCCCATGCCTGCGCCGATGACAGCGGCCGTGTACTGGTGGGACATCTTGCTCACTCCTTACACAGGTCTAGGTTTCCAGCCAGAACGGAATTCACTTGGAAACGGGGGCTTTTCATCACTGCGAATTGCGTAGACAGCGCATAAGGTCCTGGCCCAGAGGTAAATGCTAATGTGTTACCTCTCGCGCCACGGCATTCTCCACAGGCCGAGTGACAGGGAGCCTAAGGCAATGACTGATAGGATTCCCAATTCCACCCAGACGTCTGCCTGGCCGGACAGGGACTTTTCGATCGCGTCCGCAGTATAGCGTAGAGGCGAAACATAGCCAATTAACTTCATCAGCAGGGGGGCCTGGTCCATTGTGAAGTAGACGGGCGATAGGGCAGCCAAGATGAGTGACAGCAGACCTGTAGCGAGGTTGCCGACCTGCAGAGACGGGGCAAAGCTGACTACGAACAGCGTCAGGCCGCTTACCGCCAGCACGGTGAGGATGAGCGAAGGCGCCAACCCCCATTCCAGATCGATATCGACCCCGGCCACCAGGGCGAAGGCGAGCAGGATGATAACGGTCATCGCGCCTGATAGTGACGAATGTGCCAGCGAGCCGAGGACGTAGGCGCCCTTGGAGACAGGCATTGTGATGAGCAGCCGGAGAGCGCCGGTAAACCGCTGGCCTACGAAGTTCTGGCCGACAAGCATGCCGATGGCAAAGGCGACGCCAAAGACCAGGGTGCCGGCAAGCAGGCGGCGGACCACTTGCGGATCGTCGGGGGCAATTGCCCTAGTGACATAAAACCATGGCAGGGGAAACCCGGCCGCGAGCAGCACGGTTACATACCAGTGCTTGAGAGCAGGCAGGAAGTTGAGTTCGAAGACGCTGGCTGAATCCGCCATGAATTTGCGGAAACCGCCGGTCGGGTAGAGGCGAACAGGTGCGCCTGGGTCGGAACCAGACAAACCGGTGGCCGAAGAGAGCAGTTCAGGCATCGGTGGGCGGTCCATCGTTGAGGCGTCCTTTGCCGTCTGTCAGGCCGAGATAGACGTCTTCCAGAGTGGTCTGCGAGACGGCGTATTCACGGATGCCCTTGGCCTGGATCTGCTGTACGAGGGCGGCATCGCTGGCGCCGTAGAGGACGTGGGTTCGGCCATCGGCGAGATAGCTGATTTTGTAGTCAAAGCCGTGAGCGGCTCGAAGGTTTGGGATGTTGTCGAGAGCAAGTAATGCACCTTCATGGATGATGCCGACCCTGTCAGAGAGCGCTTCGGCTTCCTCCATGGAGTGCGTCGTCAAAAGGACGGTCGCGCCCCTGCGCCGGTAGGTGCGGAGGAGGCCCCACAGATCGCGGCGGGACTCGGGATCGAGGCCGACGCTCGGCTCATCCAGAACGAGCAGGCCGGGCTCCGCCAGCACCGCTATGCCGACGAGAAGACGACGACGAAGTCCTCCGGACAGTTGTTCGGCCGGCTTGTCGCTGTGCTCCTCCAGGCCAAGGACGGCGACCAGCTCTGCGGCGCGGCGAGATGCCATCCGGGGAGGCAGACCGCGCAGCTTGCCGAAGATGCGCAGGTGCTGGCGGACGGACAGGCCCCAGTAGAAGTTAGTTTCCTGTGGGATTACGCCCATGTAGCCCTTGACTTCGTTAGGACGCGACACAGCGTCAAGCCCGAAAATGCGGATTTCGCCGGAGGTCGGGACAAGCTCGGTTGTAATCTGGCGCACAAGCGTCGTCTTACCAGCGCCGTTAGGCCCAAGGATAGCCAGCAATTCACCGCGCGCAACGGTGAGGGTGATATCACGATTGGCCCAGGTTCCGTCTCGATAGCGCTTATTGAGGTTTCGCACCTCTACCGCTGCTTCCAACATGCACCTCGATCAGACAGTTGGGAATGGTGATTCGCGCTGGCTTGGATATCGGATAAACGTCCCCAGCATGAATTTCCGTTTGTATTTCATCATAACCGGAAAGGTATTTTGTGATCAATCCATACACATGGGCAGGCCGTCCATTTTCCCCAAGCGATTGGTCAGGGTATAGTATAGTTTTTCCAGTTCAGGTTCAGTTGGGGCTGGCGCGGCATGCTGCGCGTTTTTTTGCGCCGATGGCACATGTATGGACGGGGGGATCGATATGCGCTTCCTAGTCAGAAGTGTTGGCCGGCTTGTGCGGGGCATTTCCATGCTATGGCAGCTTTGCGTCTGCGGGCTTGCCAATCTGGTACGGGGTCTGTCCAAGGGCAGCCGGGCTGACTATGTGCTGTTCGAGCTTTCCGGCCCGCTGCTGGAACGGACGCCGCAGCGCCCCCGCTATCTGGCGTTCCTTTCGTTTGGCAGGCCGGCTCTCTCGGTCGAATCTCTGCACGATGCGCTGCGGCGGATCGCGGCGGACCCTGATGTGCGGGGCGTGCTGGTCATGGTCAAGGGCGCGCAACTGAGCCTTGCGCAGGCTCAGACTCTCGCCGACCTTTTCGATCGCTTCCGCAGCTGGAACCGAGAGCGTTATCCAGACGCGGCGGCGAAGGAGGTCGTTGTCTATTTGGAGACGTGCGGCAATGCCGAGTATGTGATGGCAGCGGCGGCCGACCGCATTTTCATCTCGCCGCTCAGCGACTGGATGGTACTCGGTTTGCGGGCTGAGCCGCTCTTTCTGGCTGAGACGTTGCGTAGAATCGGCGTCGAGGCGGAGGTGGTGAAGGTGGCTCCCTGGAAGACGGCCTTCGACAGTCTGGCGCGCACGGAGATAAGCGACGACCACCGGGAGCAGCTCGAACGGCTGCTGGGCGGCTGGTATGAAGAGATGGTCGCGGCCATCAGCAGGGGTCGCGACAAGAGCGAAGAGCAGATTCGGGCGGCTATCGACAGTGCGCCACTGACTGCCAAAGAGGCGGCGGAGTTGGGTCTGGTCGACGGTACTGCCTACGAAGACGAGTTGGCGACGGTGCTGGCCGCGGGGAAGGACGATGCGCGGATTCTGCCTTATGAACAGGCGCGCCGAACTCTCTACCGCCGACCCCGCCTGCGGCACAGGAAGGGGATCGGAGTGATTTCGCTGAGCGGTATGATCACGACGGGCAAGAGCCGCCGGTTTCCTGCCGGGCTGCCGATTGTTGGCAGCAGCACAGCCGGCAGCACAACGGTTCAGCAGCTGGTTCGGGCGGCGCTGAATGACGAGGGGCTGGCGGGCGTTCTGCTGCATGTCGATTCGAGCGGGGGCTCGGCGTTGGCGAGCGACTTGATTTGGCGGGAGTTGACGCTGCTAAACCGGCGGAAGCCGGTGGTGGCATATATGGGGGATGTGGCGGCCAGCGGAGGTTATTACGTGGCCCTGCCGGCGCAGAAGATCGTGTGCCAGCCGGCGACGATCACAGGGAGCATTGGCGTGATCATGGCCAAGCTGATCACGAGCGAAGCGTTCAGCAAGGTTGGGGCGAAGCGCTTCCCGATTCAGCGGGGCGAGAATGCCGACA
This sequence comes from Caldilineaceae bacterium, assembly GCA_965221345.1. Classification (GTDB taxonomy): domain Bacteria; phylum Chloroflexota; class Anaerolineae; order Caldilineales; family Caldilineaceae; genus Bin5. Next base: position 867,568 of record CBDCSD010000001.1, on the reverse strand, counting down.
TCTACGCGAGCGACGGTCCCTGGCGGCGGGAGCAGCGGGACAAGGTGGAGGAGCATGTCGGCTACACGTATCAGAATTTCAAGCGGTTGGTGGCGGATGCGCGGAAATTGGCGCCGGACTCGCTTGAAGAGGTTTGCGGCGGTCGGGTGTGGACAGGAAGGCAGGCGAAAGAGCACGGGTTGGTGGACGAGATAGGCGATTTTGCCACGGCCATTGAACGGCTATGCGAAATTGCGGAGTTGCCGACAGACGGGGCGGTTCCGGTGGTACAGGTGAGGGCGGATCAGAATCGGCCGCGTCCGCCTATTTTGGAAAGCAGCCTGGATCTGGCTGCGGGCGGGGACAGCTTTGGCGAACTGACAGAGGCGCTGCTGGCGGTTGTGCAGGGTGACGTTTCCACCTTGCTGGGACGGGAGCGGGTGTGGATGCTGGCTGACGGTTTGCCTAAGAGCAGATGAACGGGCAAGACGCCCGGCTGAGAGGGCGTGCGAGGAGAGGGCGTGCGAGGAGAGTGCAATGTTGAATGTGGCAGAGATTCGAAGGCAGTTCCCGGCGCTGCATGAGGAGTTCAACGGCCGGACTGCTATTTTTTTCGATAATCCCGGCGGTACGCAGGTACACGAGAGCGTAGTTGCGGCGATGGTCGACTACATGACGCGCCGCAACTCGAACACGCACGGCCTGTTCGAGACCAGCCAGCGCACGGACGCGGTGATCGAGGCGGCGCATCAGGCGGTCGCCGATCTGCTCGGCTGCGACGGGGATGAGGTTATTTTTGGCAACAACATGACTAGCCTCACCTTCCACGTCAGCCGGTCTTTGGCGCGGGAGTTGGGGCCGGAAGACGAGGTAGTGGTTACCAGGCTGGATCATGATGCCAATGTGATGCCTTGGGTGCTGGCGGCGCAGGAAAGAGGCGCGCGCATCCGGTGGGCGGATGTGGATGTAGAGAGCGGCACGCTCGATATGGAGGATGTGCGGAGGCAGATAACGGCGCGCACAAAAATCGTAGCGGTTGGTTACGCCAGCAACGCGACCGGCACGATCAACGACGTCGGCACGATCATCGGCTGGGCGGGCGAGGTGGGCGCCATCACGTTTGTGGACGCGGTACAGTATGCGCCACACGGGTTGATCGATGTTAAGGCGCTGGGGTGCGATTTCCTGGCCTGCTCGGCGTACAAATTTTTCGGCCCCCACAGCGGGCAACTCTTTGGCAAGCGCGAGCATTTGGAACGGCTGCAGGCCTACCGGGTGCGGCCGGCCGGGGAGCAGCCGCCAGACAAATGGGAGACCGGCACGCAGAATCATGAAGGGATGGCTGGGGTCGCTGCGGCTATCGATTACCTGGCCGGGCTAGGCGTTGCATATGGCGGAGCCCAGCCCACGGAAAGCCGGAGAGGCAAACTGATCGCGGCCTGGTCGGTCATCGGTGAACATGAACGGCGGCTGACCGAACGACTGATCAGCGGTCTGCTGGGTGTGCAAGGCATACGCATCTACGGCCTGACAGAGCGGGCGGATTGGGACTGGAGGGTGGCGACGGTGGCAGTACGAAAGCGCGGGACTACGCCGGAACAGCTGGCCGCTGCGCTTGCGGACGAAAACATTTTTGTCTGGAACGGCAGCTTTTACGCGCAGTCTTTCAGCGAGCGGATGGGCGTTGAGGAGAGCGGCGGCTGGTTGCGACTGGGGCTGGTTCACTACAACACTGTGGATGAGATTGACCGCTGTGTGCGCGCGCTGGAGGGCATTGTGAGCGGCTGACTATTTGTGTACGCTTAAAGTCGGACAGGATGCGTATATCCATCGTGGGCCAATTCAAACGAATCGCTAATACTTGCCCAATGCCATACTTACAAAAGCCAGTTAAAATGGTAGTAGAGCATTCAGGCAACAGGTTGAAGAACAATCTGTTGAGAAATCATAGACTGGGTAGTTGTAGCGCGGACCGTACAGGCACCCAGTATCATTTTGTACAGGAGGTCAACCACAGATGGCAAAGATTATTGGAATTGATCTGGGCACAACCAACAGCGTCATCGCTGTTATGGAGGCGGGCAACGCTGCAGTGATCGCCAACGCGGAGGGCAACCGTACAACGCCGTCGGTAGTTGCCTTCTCCAAGAGCGGCGAGCGACTGGTCGGCGTGACAGCAAAGAGGCAGGCGGTCGTCAACCCGGAGAACACGATTTATTCGGTGAAGCGACTGATGGGGCGCCACATTGACGATCCGGAAACGAAACGGACGCAGGCGATGGTATCGTACGCCAGTGTCGAGGGCCCGAATCACGACGCTCGGGTGAGGATTCCGAACAAGGACAAGGTATATACGCCGCAGGAAATCAGCGCGATGATTCTGAGCAAGCTCAAGCGGGATGCGGAGTCCTATTTGGGCGAAGACGTTAAGCAGGCGGTGATCACGGTGCCGGCCTACTTCAATGACAGCCAGCGCCAGGCGACGAAGGACGCTGGTCAGATCGCCGGGTTGGAGGTGCTGCGCATCATTAATGAGCCGACAGCGGCGGCGTTGGCCTACGGGCTGGACAAGAATGAAGATGAAACGATTCTGGTCTTCGACCTGGGCGGCGGCACCTTTGACGTTTCTGTGCTGGAGGTTGGTGAAGGCGTCATCGAGGTAAAGGCTACCAACGGCGACACGCATCTTGGCGGTGACGATTGGGATGAGAGCATTGTGCGGTGGCTGATCGACGAGTTCAAGCGAGAGCAGATGATTGATCTTGGCCAGGACCGGCAGGCTCTTCAGCGATTGCGTGAGGCGGCTGAGAAGGCGAAGATCGAACTTTCCAGCACACCGCAGACGGAGATCAATCTGCCCTTTGTCACTGCGGACAGCACGGGGCCGAAGCATTTGCAACTTACGTTGACGCGCAGCCAGTTCGAACAACTGACGGCGGTTCTGGTCGATCGATTGAAGAAACCGTTCCATGCGGCGCTGAAGGACGCCGGCCTGACTCCCGGCGAGTTGCATGAAGTGGTACTGGTAGGCGGCTCCACGCGCATGCCGATGATCCAGGAGCTTGTAAGCAGCCTGACGGGCAAAGAGCCGCACAAGGGCGTCAATCCGGACGAGGTGGTAGCGGTGGGCGCCGCGCTGCAAGCCGGTGTGCTCGGCGGCGAAGTCAAAGACCTGTTGTTGCTGGACGTGACGCCACTGAGCCTGGGGCTGGAGACGTTGGGTGGTGTCATGACAACGTTGATTCCCCGCAATACGACGATACCGACGAAGAAGACGGAGACGTACAGCACGGCTGAAGATAGCCAGACGGCGGTGGACATTCACATTTTGCAGGGCGAACGCCCGATGGCGCGCGACAACAAGACGCTGGGCAACTTCCGGCTGGACGGGATTCCGCCGGCCATGCGCGGCGTCCCGCAAGTCGAAGTGACCTTTGACATTGACGCCAACGGTATTATGAATGTGGTGGCGAAGGACAAGGCGACGAGCAAGGAGCAGAGCATCCAGATTACTGCCTCCACGAATCTCGGCGACGATGAGGTGGACCGGCTGGTGCGAGAGGCCAAAGATAATGAGACGATGGATCTACAGCAGCGGCAGGTGGTGGAAAGCCGCAACGCCGCCGACAGCCTGATCTACGCCACGGAAAAATCTGTGAAGGAGTTGGGCGACAAGGTGCCGCTCTCTGATCGCGAACAGATTGAACAGACGATAGTCGACCTGCGGGCTGCGATGGAGGGGACTGATCATGAGCGTATCACCAGTCTGACCGAGCAGTTGCAGCAAGCAAGCTCTGCGCTGGCCCAGCAGGTATATCAGCAGCAGGCGGAGGAAAACGGAACCGGGCCTGGCGCAGCCGGCGAAGCGGACGGCACGGGGGCGCCTGATGAGGATGATGTGGTGGAAGGCGAGTTTCGTCAGGTGTAGTCGACCATCCGACCAGGATTGCCAGCCTGGGGGCAGTAGCGATATTATGAAAGGAAACCGGGCGCGCAGTGCCCGGTTTCGCGTCACTGGTGTTGGTTTCGATTTGGGAACGCCTGTGTGACAGAGTTCGTTGGGCACTCGGTTCGAGCCGGGGGGACGCGACGAAGGCCATATTCAGCGGAGAACGAATCAGTGGACTATAGGGACTATTACGCAGTTTTGGGCTTGCGCCGCAAGGCGAGCGCCTCTGATATCAAGAAGGCGTATCGCAAGCTGGCCCGAAAGTATCACCCCGATGTCAACGGAGGCGATGCGACTGCCGAGCAGAAGTTCAAAGAGATCAATGAGGCTTATGCGGTTCTGTCTGACGAAACGAAGCGGCGGACGTATGACAAGTTTGGCGCCCAGTGGAAGCAGTATGAGCAGAGCGGACAGAGCTTTGATTGGTCGCAGTGGTACAATGCCGGCGGCGCGGCGCGTCAAAAGGGCCGCAAGGTCAGCCCTGAAGAGTTTGAGCAGATGTTTGGCGGCGGCGGCGCTGGCGGCAGTTCTTTTTCTGATTTCTTTCAGCAGCTTTTTGGCGGCGGCCCGGCCCAGCCGCGTAGGGGACATCGACCTGCGCATCAGCCCAGTTTCGGCCGCCCCAACAGCAACCAGATGGTTCCGGTGGAGATTGCACTGGAAGAGGCGTTTTGCGGGACAAAGCGCACGGTGCAACAGGGCCAGTCCCGGTTCGAGGTGACGATTCCGCCCGGTGTCAAGACCGGGTCAAAGGTACGCGCCGGCGACTTGGTCATGACCGTGTCGGTCCAGCCCCACAAGGATTTTGAGATGGACGGGAACGACTTGCGCACGAAAGTTCCCGTAGACCTTTTTGTAGCGCTACTTGGGGGCGAGGCACGCGTTGGGACCTTGCAAGGCACGGTGGCGTTGACTATCCCGCCAGACACGCAGAACGGGAAGGCGTTCCGGCTGAAAGGTCGGGGCATGCCGGATGTGCGAGATGGCAAGAAGCGGGGAGACCTGCTGGTGGAGGTGGTGGTCGAGTTGCCCGTGCCTCTCAGTGTGGAAGCCAGGCGGCTCTTCGAGAGTATGCAGCGAGAATCTCCAGATATCAGTACGCCATTGTAGAGGATTGGGTGGAACCGTGCGCACTGCCGGGAACTCACTCCACGGCGGCTCCCTGGCTTGGTTGCAGGCAGATGAGAGGGAAAACCGGGCTGCCATTGCGCAACCGGGGGCTGCCGGCGCTGAGTCGTACACGCCGTCAGTTTTGCTTGTCACCAGGTTGAGGTGATGCCGCCAAGGATTCGCAGGGCAGGGGTGGGCAGCAACCTACCAGAGACCTGGAGTCAACGGCGGGCAAGAGGGACGGGAATGATGGCATCGGCAAGGCGTGCGCATCAAAAGTCTGCCCACCGAAAAGGGGTTAAATGTGCGGTTTCGGGAAGGGCCGGTGCGGAGGTCGACAGCAACTCCGTTTCGCCCTTCTGTTCGCGATTGCATTTGCGTTGGGGGCTGTGCTAGCAGCCTGTGACATAGAGACGACTCCGACGACAGCAGAGCAGGATGTCATCACTTTTACGCCAACCCCGTCGGCGACGATTGCCCCAGCCACCAGTACACCAGAGCCAACTGCCCCGCCGCCGACACCCAACCCGGTCCCCCCACCGGCGCCGGAAGAGCCTCTTTTTCCGACGCCGGATATTGATCTGACCGACTATACAGTCTATCGCCAGACGCTGCTGGAGGCATTCGCGGAGGATGCGGTCCGGCTGCCTGACGCGCCGCACTATTTTATCCAAGTCCGCCTCGTGCCGGGGGAGGTCCCGAGCGTGGAGGGTGTGCAACGGGTGCGCATCACCAACCAGGAGGAGACCAGCCTCAGCGAACTCTATTTCTGGCTGTATCCGAATTTGCCTGCCTACGAGGGCACGGCGGAGGTTAGCAGGGCGTTGGTTGACGGGCAAGTTGTGAGCGTTGACCATCTCCCGGACAGTTCTGCCGTGCGTGTCCCGCTTGTCGATGGGCTGGCGGCAGGGGCGACAGCGGATGTGACGCTCTGGTTCAGGGCCACGCTGCCGACGCAGGTGACCGCAGGCACAGCGGGGGCGGGGCTCTATGGGTTTGTGGGAGGCGTGTATGATCTGGCAGGTTTTTACCCGACACTGGCGGTATACGACCACAGGGGATGGGATCTGGACGCCGCGGCCGGCTTCGGCGATTCGCTCTTTGCGGACATCGGCTTCTATCAGGTGGAACTGACGGCGCCGCAAGCACTCTCAGTGGTGGCGAGCGGCTCGACTCTGGCGCGGGAATCGAATGATGACGGCACGACGACGTGGCGGATTGCGGCCGGGCCGGTACGGTCCTTTTATGCTGCTGTGACCGACGGCTGGGAGGCGACCAGTGAGGAGGTGGACGGGATAGTGGTCAACGCCTATTATCCCGTCGGGGGCCTGGACTTTGCGCAGGCGGCAATGACCTATACAACAGGTAGCCTGCGGGTCTATAACGGTCTTTTCGGGCAGTATCCGTATCGTGAGTTGGATGTGGTGCCGTTGCCGACGACGGCGTTTGGGATGGAGTATGCCGGGCTGCTTGCTCTGGCCGCCAATTTCTATACGGGCGCCGGCGGGGTCTTTAACATCGCCACGCCGCATGAGGTAGCGCACCAGTGGTTTTTCAATTTGATTGGTAACGACCAGCCGGAAGAGCCCTGGTTGGACGAGTCACTGGCCAACTATGCGGTCTATCTCTACTACGAAGCGGTGGATTGGCCACAGATGCAGACTGCGATGATGGAGAATGTGTTCCGCTATCGCTACAATGCGGCGCAGAACCTGGGGATAGACAGACCGGTGGCCGGCGCTGTGGTCGAGTTTGATAAGAGCAATTACATCAACATTATCTATAGCAAAGGTCCTCTGTTCCTGCACGCCGTGCGTGAGCGCATTGGGGACACTGCATTCTTTGCCGCTCTCCTGGACTATGCGCAGACATATCGCTACGCCATCGCCTATGCCGACGATCTCCTGGACGTCTTCAAGCGGCATAGCGGGACGCCTATCGATGATTTGATCGCACTCTGGATCTATGGAGAGTGAAAAGACGGTAGATGAAATTCATCCCACCTGCCGCGCTGTGGAGGCGCGGCCAAGCCAGCCCCGCCTACATTCTTGCCCGGCAGGAACACCGCCCCTGGCCCCTGCTTGATCGCCCGTGGTTGATCTTCCAGTCGTGGCAAGACCTGCTGTTTGCCCATTGGCCGATACCTGCCTCGCAGATGGCGGAACTGTTGCCGCCGGGCCTGACGCTGGATACGTATGCGGGCGAGGCGTGGGTGACGGTGGTGCCCTTTCGCATGAGCGGCGTGCGGCCTCGATTTCTGCCGGCGGCGCCCTGGCTCTCCTCTTTCCCGGAACTAAATGTGCGTACCTACGTAAAGGGGAGTAGTGCAGAGGCGGCAAAGCCGGGCGTCTTCTTTTTCAGCCTGGACGCGGGCAGCCCGCTGGCAGTTGCGATGGCGCGCAGATTCTATCATCTGCCTTATTTTCGGGCGCAGATGGCGTGCAGGCGCGAGGATGACAGCATTCGCTACCACAGCCGGCGCACACACAGAGGTGCGCCGGAAGCAGAATTCAGGGCTGTCTACCGACCGACAGGCCCGGTCTATCAGGCGGCGGCCGATTCGTTGGAGCAGTGGCTTATCGAACGGTACTGTCTGTACAGTGTAGACCGAAGCGGGCGCATCTATCGCGCTGAGGTCCACCATGTGCCCTGGCCGCTACAGGCAGCCGAGGCCGAGTTCGAGCGCAATTGGGTCGCACAGGCACACGGAGTATTTCTGTCGGATACGGTGCCTCTGCTCCATTTTGCCCGGCGGCTGGATGTGTTGACCTGGTGGGTAGAGGAAGTCACTGTCGGCAGTTAGCGACCCGCCAATTTTCGAATTTGGTCCGCCGCCCTTTCACGATAAAGGCATCGAATGGACGCGATTTACGAGATATTTGAAACGATTTCAGAGTTGTTGCGCAGCGAGGGCCTGCAGGAATGGGGCGTCTGGAGCTATCCGTTACTGACTGCTCTGGTGATCATTGAAGGGCGGATTGTGACGCTGTTGGCGGCGGTGGCGGCTTCGGTAGGATATATGCGCTTACCGCTGGTTATGGTCTGTGCGATAGTTGGCGGCGTAGTTGCTGACAGCCTGTGGTACTTGCTTGGTTATAAGAATGCGAAGGGATCTCTCCTGCGCTATGGCCGCTGGCTGGGGCTGCGGCGCCACCATCTGGAGCAGCTGCAGGCGGAGATGCAGGTGCGCGGCCCCAGGCTCCTGTTCGTCGCCAAGTCCCTTTCTGTGCTAGTGATTCCAGCGCTTGTTGCCGCGGGTATGGCGCGAGTGCCTTTCCGGCGCTGGTTTCCAATCGTCTTACTGGGTGAACTGCTGTGGGTGACGGCGCTGGCGGTGATCGGATTCCAGACAGCGGAAGTGGTGCGCGGGGTGGAGTTGGGCTTGCACTATCTGCCTTTGGCAGGCGGCCTGGCGCTGTTGATTGTGATTTTGGTGGCGGCGCGCCGTCTGAAGTCGGGCCGGTTGGGGGAAGGGGCAACGCAGACGCCACACGGCGCGGGAAGGGAGCGTCAGACCTCTTCGCCCGATGCCTACGCTGCCCGCCACAAGGAGGCGGCCCCGATTCTGCACAACTACGGCAGTATCGCCGCTGACGGCTTCATTAATGTCGTTGCGCCGCGCCGGCCAGAGGTGGCAGTGGCGAGAGTTGCCGGAAGTAAAGGCCACCAGAGGGATGCGCATCTTTCCGGTTGGGAAAGGCAGAGAGCGAGACGCGATCCTATAGAGGGCTGACCACACCGAAGGTCGAGGAGAGAGGAGAGAGGAGAGAGAAGCGAACAGGTTCTCTCTCCTCTCGGTTGAATTGTCTATTGGGCGCAGATGGGCAGATCAACGTCGTCAAGGTCGTTGTGCGTCTATAGCGCCCGCAGTGGCTCCTCGATCAGAGCGGCAAGAGTGTCCAGAAACTGGGCGGCCCTTGCGCCGTCTACGGCGCGGTGATCGCAGGACAGGGTCAGAGTCAACATGGGGCGCACGGCCGGCTGCCCATCAACCGCCACCACGCGATCGGTGATACGGGCCACGGCCAGGATCGCGGCTTGGGGTGGGTTGACAATTGCATTGAAGGCGTCCACGCCATACATGCCCAGATTGCTGATCGTGAATGTGCCGCCAGCGAAGTCGTCGGGCAGCAGGGCAGCGCGGTTGGCGCGGGCGACCAATTCCGTCCTGCGGGCGGCGATATCCTCGACTTGAAGCTGGTCTGCTTTATGCACAACCGGCACCAGCAGCCCTTCGGGAACAGCGACGGCCAGGCCGATGTTTATGTCCGGATTGAAAAGGATTTCGCCGTCCCGCCAGCTGGCGTTGAGACGGGGGAAACGGGCCAAAGACAGGGCCGTCAGCTTTGTGAGCAGGTCTGTGTAGGTGACGTTGACCCGGTCCGGCGTCTTGCTGGCCAGAAGGCTACGCCAGCCCTGCAAACCGGTTGCATCTACCTCCCGCACCAGATAAAAATGGGGAACGCTTGTCCAGCTTGCAGTCAGGCGCTGGGCCATGATCTGCCACATACGCGAGACGGTCGGCTTATCCGGTGGACTTGCGGCCGGGGCGGGTACCGGCTGCGGTTGGGTGATGCTTTCAGTTGGGGGCTGGACGGTCAGTGGCACATCGGCGGCCAGTACGGCGCCTTGTGGGCCGTTGCCGGCCAGCGACGCCAGGTCGATGCCCCGCTCGCGGGCCAGCCGCCGGGCCTTGGGCGATGCCAGAACGCGAACGCCGGCGCCGGCCGTGCGCATATGGGCTTCAATGTCTTCTCTGGAGATGCGCCCGCCGACCGCCGGCACATCGGCCAGATCGATACCATGCTGCGCGGCCATGCGGGCGGCGACCGGACTGGGCACGCGACTCTGTGACGGAACGGATTGGGCAGGCGGCTCGCCCTCACTGCCTTCCATGTCTGTGGCTTGCGGCGCCGAAACCGGCTTGGCGGGCAGTTCTTCCCCCTCGGCGGCGATCAGAGCGATCACCTGGCCCACGGGAATCTCATCGCCTTCCTGGGCGGTCACAGCCGTCAGCAGGCCGCTTGCAGGCGCTTCAACCTGGACATCCACCTTGTCGGTGGCCACCTCCATAAGCGGTTCGCCGGCCTGCACCATCTCGCCTTCCTTTTTCAGCCAGCGCAGAAGGACGCCTTCGTCCTGCGCCATCCCCAATGCGGGCATAATTACTTCTTTGGGCATTTCATCCCCTCCCACACATGGTTTTGGCCATCTCGACTACAACGTCGGCGTTGGGGATCGTCAAGTCCTCCATCGCAGGCGAGAACGGTACCGGCACGCTCATGGCGCCGATGCGCTTTACCGGGACGTCGAGATAGTAGAATGCACCATCGGCGATGACCGAGGCAATTTCACCGGTGACACCATACTGCCGGTAGCCCTCGTCGACCACCAATGCCCGGCTTGTTTTTTTGGCGGACCGGATAAGCGTCTCAGTGTCAAGAGGGCTTGTGGTGCGGGGATCGATCAGCTCTGCGCTGATACCGGCCGCGGCCAGCTTATCGGCCGCTTCCAAGGCAAGGTACACCATTGAACTGGTCGCGACAATTGTGATGTCGTCGCCTGTTCGCTTGACGTCCGCTTGGCCCAGGGGGAGGGTATACTCCTCCTCCGGCACCGGCCCCTCCTGTTGAAAGAGCGCCCTGTCTTCGAAAATCACTACCGGATTATCGTCGCGGATGGCGCTTTTCATCAACCCCTTAGCGTCGTAAGGGGTGGCGGGTATCGCTACCTTCAGGCCGGGGATGTGGCTGAAGAGCGCATGCAGAGACTGGCTGTGCTGGGCGGCAGTGCGGCTACCGGCCCCCATGGTCGTCCGCAAGACCATGGGAACCTTCAGCTTGCCGCCGGACATGTAGTGGGTCTTGGCCGCCTGGTTGACCAACTGGTCCATCACCAGGGTAGCAAAGTCGCAGAACATGATGTCCACAATGGGCCGCATGCCGGTGATAGCTGCGCCGACACCGATGCCGGCAATACCGGCCTCCGAAATGGGCGAATCGATAACCCGTTCGGGGCCGAACTTCTCAAACAGGCCGACGAACACTTTGAATACCGAGCCAGCCACGGCAATATCTTCACCGATGGCGAAGACGCGCTCGTCGCGGGTCATCTCCTCGGCAACAGCTTCGTGAATGGCCTGAGCGAAGGTAATTTGACGCTCCCCCGGCGCGTGGATGGCCGGGCTGTAACGGATTCCGTTCTCAAGCGTAGACATGACTTTCCACCTCGCTTTCACTGGGGAATGACGCCTCAAGGGCGAAGGCTACCGCTTCGTCAACGGCCACTTTTACATCCTGCTGAATTCGTTCGAAGACCTGCGTTTCCGCCTGCTTGCTCTTTAGCAGCCAGTCCTCGAGAAGCCTCACGGGGTCCCGCTTGGCCCACTCCGCCTCCTCTTCACGCGTGCGGTAGGGGCGGTCGATATCGCCGACATGATGTCCGTGGAAGCGGTAGGTATCGCAGACGAGGAAGGCCGGCCCGCCGCCTTTGCGCGCCCGATCGATGACGAGGCGGGCAGTGGCGTGCACGGTGCGAATGTCCTGGCCGTCTATGCCCTGCGCATGGACACCGAACCCGGAAGCCCGTCCGACCATGGAGCCGGCCGCGGTCTTGGAGTTGTGGGTATATTCGCCGTACTGATTGTTCTCACAGACGTAGATAACCGGCAGCTTCCAAAGTTGGGCCATGTTCATTGATTCGTACAAGAGGCCCTGCCCCAGGGCGCCGTCGCCAAAGAAGCAGACGGCCACCTGATCGGTGCCGCGCAGTTTGATGGACATGCCAGCGCCGGTTGCGATGCCTGCGCTGCCGCCGACGATGCCATTGGCGCCCAGGTTGCCGGTCTCCTGATCAGCGATGTGCATTGAGCCGCCCTTGCCGCGGCAGTAGCCGGCCTCTTTGCCCAACAGTTCGGCGAACATGCGGTCCAGCGCGGCGCCCTTGGCCAGGCAATGACCGTGGCCGCGGTGCGTGCTGGTGATGTAATCGTCCTGCCGCAAAGCCTCGCAGATGCCAACGGCAATCGCTTCCTCGCCAATGTAAAGGTGGGCGATTCCCGGCATGCGCGCGCTGGTGTAGAGCTCGTTGGCCGCATCCTCGAAGGTGCGAATCTTGATCATCTGCTCATAGGCATGGAGCCAATGCTCTGCGTCCAGTTCAGTCTCACTCGGAATTGTGTCGTTCGTTTCACTCATAGCGTCACTCCATGGCGATGTTTTGTTTTGGCCGCTCAATCGGGCGGTCCGATCTAAAATACAATTACATTGAGTAATGCCTTGCCTCTTGTAACAAGGTCTATAGCTTTATTGATTTGCTCCAGGGGGTATGTCGCTGTAATGAGTTCATCTTATTCAGGCTGGTTATGTTTGTAAAGCTCAACATAGTGCAGTACATCTACACTGAATCGCGATGATCCCATACCGCTACCCATCACCCGGCGAGGACCGCCCACCTCTTCAATAACACCTGCCGCATCATGACCGGCAATAACGAGAACCAGGCCTCCCCAATCGCCATTAAGAAGGAGATTATATACGAAAGTAGACAAAAGTTTTCGATGGTTTTGGGAAAATTAACTTTACAAGCAAATTCCCGTAGTGGACAATGCTCACCATCTATCATGTCGGTGGTCAAATCTCTCCACACAACTCACATCAATTCAAGTTCACCAGTAGCAACTTCCATCATGGATAGATAACCAATATGTCGGACTAGGGAAAGGGGTTGTAGCCATGAGAAGATTGCTTGGCATCGGTGCATTCATTACGGGCTTCCTCGGATCTGGAACGATTTATTATACACCTGAATTCGGAGTTAATGAGCGCCTTATCAAGCTGGTAGAATAGAGGTTCCTAATCCAAGACCTACCGGCAATGAAAGGCGCTCAAGATGAGTATACTCGAACTGTTCTGTCATGTCGATGATTTTTGTCAGTGGATGGCTACCTGGGAGAATGCCAAGCTGTTGGGGGTGGCACGCAAACGCGGACCTGCGCCGCGTCTGAGCTTGAGTGAAGTGATGACGATTCTGATCCACTTTCATCAGTCGCATTATCGTGATTTCAAGGCATACTATAAGCAGCACGTTAGCCAGCATATGCGCAGTGAATTTCCCGGTCTGGTCAGTTACACCCGCATTGTGGAGTTGATGCCATCCGCCCTGCCAGCCTTGTATTTCTACCTGTATGGGCGTTTCGGCCAGACGACAGGAGTGGCATTTATCGATTCGACCCCGTTGCCCGTCTGCCACAACAAGCGCATCGGCCGGCATCGGGTCTTTGCTGATGTGGCCGCGCGCGGCAAGAGCAGTATGGGCTGGTTCTATGGCTTCAAGCTCCATCTGCTTGTCAATGACCAAGGTGAATTGCTGGCTTTTCAACTCACGCCGGGCAATGTAGATGACCGCAAACCGGTGCCACAGATGAGCAACAATCTGTGGGGTAAGCTGGTCGGCGACCGTGGCTATCTCTCGCAACCCCTCTTTGAGCAACTCTTCGAACGGGGCTTGCAACTGATCACGCCCCTTCGCAAAAACATGAAGAATCGGCTCGTTGTTCTCGACGATAAGTTGCTCACGCGTAAGCGCGCCGTCATTGAGACCATCATCGACCAACTCAAGAATATCTCACAGATTTTGCACACCCGCCACCGCAGCACGACCAACTTTGCTGTCAATCTCATTGCCGGTCTGATTGCCTATACTTGGCAAGCCAAAAAGCCATCTCTCCATCTCTCTGACAAGGATTTGGCTTTCTTGCCAGCACTAATTTAACTCCGAACTCGGGTTACTATTAAACTTTACATCCATGGAAAAGGCGTGTTGTCTCTTTCAATCAGAACGATGTTGTGACCAAAAACGTGATAATTCCCACAGAAATGGGCCTATTGCGACAGTCTCAGGTTACCACCTGTGAAGAACATCGGCATTATAGAAAATTTGTGCCTCTTAGAATCAATGTTGTAAGACTCGGGTTTGTCGCATATTTGCTGAAAAAATCCTACGAGTTTGTATTTGGACAGCGCTTAACCAAGCTGAAAACAGGCGACGTTTTGTCGAACACGCTGTAATCGCGCCAGCATTTCAGAAAGGTAGTAATCGACCATATACTGGTTGAAAGCGTTCTGGACAGAATCGAATGCAGGAAGTCGCCACAGGTCAGGACCGTGCTATGGCCCAACGTCATGGGCTGCGCCCACCACAGGGCAATCGCATCTAAATTCGGACGCCACGATAGCCCACGAAGGGCGCCCCTACCCCGATTCAGGCTGCCTCACGAAGTTTTTTCTCATTTAATGCAATGGCCCTGGCGCCCACCACTGAGGATATTGCAAGGCGAGCCATTTCTATGGTACTCTGCCGCCGCAGTGGAAGTCATCAGTGTTGACGCGCCACAGGCGCGGCACCGTGTTCCTGGACCTGCTGATTCCGTTAGTAGTCTCATTATAGGATCCATTCGAAGCCGCATCGTCCCCGCCTGCCAAAGCCGCGCGCCATTGTTCGAAAGGCGCGTTGAGCGATTCCAGACGGATAGAAGCCGAACTACTTGATGCCAAATCAGACGCGCATCCGTTTGGGGTTTCCTGTCAAGGTGTTGGGGGCTCCGGGTCTGCGCTCGCACGACAGCCGGCGCTGGCAGAACAGTCCCCACTTGAGCGTCAGTCTGGCCTATCTGCGCGACATCTTTCTCTACCTGGAACGGCGAGAGATTCAGTTTTATCGCATGTCAGGCCAGCTCGCTCCCTACCTTACCCACCCGGACCTGCCGGCGTTCCACAATCAACTTGACGACTGTTCGACGGAACTGGCCGCTATCGGTGATTTGGCGCGGCAGCAGCGCGTGCGACTGACTTTGCATCCGGGCTTTTACGTGCAGTTGAGTCACCCGGATCCTGTTTTGGTGGAGCGTTCGGGCCAGGAACTGGCGGCGGCGGCTTCTTTGCTGGAGGGAATGGGGCTGGACGCTTCGAGCGTAGTGGTGATTCATGTGGGAGGAGGAGGCGAGGGCGCGGCGGCGGCATTGGAACGGTTTGCGCGGGCGGCCAATCTGCTGCCCCAAGCGGTGCACCAGCGACTGGTCCTGGAGAACGGCGACCGGCAGTTCAGTCTTCAGGATGTGTTGTGGGCGCACCGGCGAACAGGGATCCCGGTGGTTCTGGATACGCTCCACCACCGCTGTAACAACCCGGATGCGATCCCGACATTGGACGCACTGAAGGTTGCGCTGGCGACCTGGCCGGAGGACATGCGCCCGAAGATCCACTTCAGCAGCCCGCGCACGGCGGTGCGTACACTTTATCGCGACGGCGAAGCCCGCATCCAGATGCCGCTGCCGCACCAGCACAGTGACTTCCTCCATCCGTTTGAATTCATCGACGTGCTCCAGGCGGCGGTCTCGGCCGGGTTGGGATCTTTTGACGTGATGCTGGAGGCCAAGGGAAAGGATGTAGCTCTGTTGCGGCTGCGGGAGCAGATTGGCAAGTTTGCGCCGCACCTGTCGCGGCATGTGCATTGAGGAGTAGAGGAAGGGAAATGTCCCAGGAATATACAGACCCCTATAATCTGCGGCGGACGGTACTGGTCGCGGTCGTTAACAACGAGGCCGACTTGCGCCGGGCGGGTTCGGAGGGCTGGTATCGCATCCCGCAGCGGCGGGCGCCGCGGCGGATAGGCGCCGACTACCTGGCCTTCTATCAGACCAGCGCATTTGAGAGCAGTTCGGAGGCTCGCACGATCAGCTACTATGCGGCGATCCGCCGCTATCAGTTGCTGTCGCGCGCGGACCTTTTGCCGGATGAGGCGGACCATGCGCGCGCGGAGGAGTACTATTTTCGCATCGAAATCGGCCCGCTGATGCGTTTGGCGCAGCCGGTTGCGGCAACCAGCTTCCGCCGTCTGACTTTTATGCACACGACGTTGGAGCGTCTGCTGGGCGCGCAGGATGTAAAGGACCTCAAGCTGGAGGGAGAGCCGTTTCAGGCGCTGTGGAGCGCGTTGCGGGCCAACCGACTGAGGCCGCTTCCCAACCGGTTAGCCGGCAATTGGCCGGTGGACATGGCGCTGCGTGTGCGCAACGGATATCTGGGCATCCGGCTTGAAGAGGGCAACGATGTGCGGGAAGCGCCTGACGCGGCGGATCGGTGGACGATTCTGCGAATCCCCGAAAGCCAGATTGCAGCCGACCTGGAGGGCTGCTTGCGGGCGGTCGGCGCGGCGCTGGTCGATCTGGGGGGTTCTCTCGACTCGAGGCCGGGACGGGAGTTGATGTTGTAGGGTGAAAGAAATCAGGAGAGTGTGTCTATGGAACTGAAGGTCAATGGAACAAGCTATACGCTG
The DNA here is from genome assembly GCA_965221345.1 of Caldilineaceae bacterium. GTDB lineage: Bacteria > Chloroflexota > Anaerolineae > Caldilineales > Caldilineaceae > Bin5. The sequence goes on along the minus strand of CBDCSD010000001.1, from coordinate 851,196 downwards.
GATGTCGCGGCCGACGAGCGGCTGCTGTGGGTGTTGCGTGACGGGTTGGGGCTGACGGGCACAAAGTTCGGCTGCGGTGTAGGGATCTGCGGGGCATGCACTGTACATGTCAACGGCGCGGCAGTTCGATCGTGTTTGATGCCGTTGGCGGCGGTGGCGGAGGCCGACATCCGCACGATTGAGGGGCTGGCAGAGACGAACGGCGACGATGTGATAGAGTTGCATCCCGTTCAGCAGGCATTCATCGATCAGCAGGTGCCGCAGTGCGGCTGGTGCATGAGCGGACAGATCATGCAGGCGGCCGCTTTCCTGGCAGGGAATCCGCAGCCAACTGTGGAGGAGACGGTACGGGTCATGAGCGGGAACTACTGCCGATGCGGCTGCTATGTGCGTATCCTGCAGGCAGTGCAGCAGGCTGCGGCTGAGTTGGCGGGTGGGGAGGAGGTGGCGACATGACACTGAAACGAAATCCGAACGACCCGGTTGGCACTCCAGTCGACTCGACGACCGAAAACAGCGGAGACGGTGGGGAAGATCGGGGCGACCATGCCCCGTCTCCTAAGCGACGATGGCGGCTCTCGCGGCGCGGCTTTCTGATCGGCCTGGGCGCGGCGGGGGCGAGTCTGGCGGTGGGCGCGTATTTCGGCAAGCCGGCACTCCACCTGTTCATGGCGGAGACCCTGGCGAGCAGTGAACATGCCGGGAGCAGTTTCATGCAACTGCCGGCCGATCCAGCCCTTTGGCTGGAGGTGTTGCCGGATAGCCGCGTCCGTCTTGCGATGATCAAGGTGGAAATGGGGCAGGGCGTTCACACGTCGATCGCGCAGATTGCGATGGAGGAGTTGGGCATCGACTGGGATGATCTGATAGTGGAGCAGGCCGATACCTCGTCAGAGTTGGCGGACAGTTTCGGTACCGGAGGCAGCTTCTCGGTCGCAACCAGCTATGACCCGCTGCGCCGCGCGGCGGCGGGGATGCGCAGTCTGCTGCAACGGGAAGCGGCGGCGGCCTTGGGGCAACCGGAGCGCGCGCTGCGCGTTGACGGGCGCGGTTTTGCGGTCGCCGACGATCGAGAGCAGCGCGTCGACTTCCACAGGTTAGCTGCGGCGATTTCGGATTGGGAGCTGCCCGGGGACGAGCAGTTGCAACTGAAGCCGGTTGATGCGTTTACTGTCATCGGTAAGGCGGTTGCGCGCATTGACATTCCCGACAAGGTGACGGGGCGGGCGGTCTACGGCTACGACATGCGCCTGCCCGACATGCTCTACGGCGCGGTCGCGCGGCCGCCCACGCTGGAGGCCAAACTGCTCAGCGCATCAGCGGGGGAAGCCGAAGGGATGGAGGGGGTCGAATTTTTCTTGATCGACGTGGACAGCGGCTTTGCAGGCGTAGTGGCAAAGACGCGCAGCGCGGCCTGGGCGGCGGTGAAGGCGATGGAGACAGAGTGGGAGGAAGGGCATCTGTGGCAGCAGGAGGAGATCGAGGCGTTGATCGAGCCGGAAGGGGAGGGCGGTGTCACGATCCAGCGTGAGGGCAATGCCGCGGGCGTCCTGGGGAAGGAGACCACCATCACGGCCACTTATCAGTCGCCATTTGCGGTGCAGGCGCCTTTGGAGGCGCCGGCTGCGCTGGCGGATGTCCAGGGCAATTCGGTGAATGTGTGGGTATCGACGCAGTCCCAGGAGCGGGCCAAGGGGTTGATCGCCGAGGCGCTGGGCGTGGAGGCCGAATCGGTTCGGGTCGTTCCAACTTATCTCGGGGGCGGTTTTGGCAGCAAGCTCGATACGGGCGTCGCGATAGAGGCGGCGCGCCTGTCCAAGGCGGCTGGCGCGCCGGTCCATGTGGGCTGGGATCGTGCGGAAGCGCTGCGTAATGGCTACCTGCGACCGCCGACTAAGAACATTCTTAGCGGCGCGCTGGACAGTGCCGGGCGGATGGCCGCGATCGAACACCGGCAGGGGAGCAGCGACGTAGCATTTAGTTTCATGCCGGACATTATGGGAATTGTCATGGGGGCGGACTTCGGCGCGACGATAGGGTCGCGCATTGAATATGATGTGCCCAATCGCACGGTGACGGCATGGCGGAGGAAGCTGCCGGTATGGACCGGTTGGTGGCGCGGGTTGGGACTCTTTGCCAATACATTTGCGGTGGAGAGTTTCGTCGATGAGCTGGCCGAGGCGGCCGGCGCGGATCCACTGCGGTTCCGCCTCGATCATCTGCCTGACAGTCCTTCAGGCAGGCGCATGGGGGCAGTTCTGGAAGCGGTCGCCGAGTTGAGCGGCTGGGGGACATCGCCGCCCGCGGGCCGGGCGCGGGGCATCGCCTGCTTCATATCTAATACGATGGTGGCGCAGGTGGCGGAGATATCGGTAGACGAAACGTCCGGCAAGATCACGGTGCATGACGTGGCCTGCGCGGTAGACTGTGGATTGGTCGTCAATCCCGACGGAGCAAAGGCGCAGATAGAGGGGAACGTGATGTGGGGTGTGGGGTCGACGCTGATCGAGCAGGCGCATGTGAAGGACGGCCGACTGGCTCTGAACAACTTCGAGAGTTACCCACTGCTGACGATGCGAGAGGCGCCGGACGTCCGGTCCGTTCTGGTGGACACGGGGGGCGAAACGCCGTACGGAATGGGCGAGCCGCCGATCGGGCCGGTGGGCGCGGCAATTGGTAACGCGTTTGCGGCGGCCACGGGCAGGCGCATCCGCACACTGCCGATGACGCCGGAACGCGTTCTGGACGCGCTTTCTGCGGAGGGATCCTGACAGTGACGGCAGCGCAGCCAGGGCCTGCAGGCGGAGTCAGTTTTGCTCGCCCGACACACCCAGTTGCGCGGCGACTTCTTTCATGGCGTCCAGAACCCGCTGCACATGCTCATCGAAGGGTTCGCCGAGTTCCTCGATGAAGTGGAGATTCTCGGCACGGTCGATGGCTGCGGTGAAGCGTTTGTCCTTCCACTTCTTCTTGACCGATTTGAGCCTTACGCTGCGCAGGTCCCGATCCGGGCGCACGTAGGCGCAGGCCAGGATCAGGCCGGTCAGTTCGTCACAGGCAAGCAGGGCTTTATCCAGCTTCGACTCGCGCGGGACGCCGAGGAAGGTAGCGTGGGCCTCGACGGCGTGGATGAATTCCGGGGGGTAGTCCTGCTGACGGAAGAGGCGCAGCGCGGTGCGGGGATGGCCGTTCTGCTGGTCCTCCATGTCGGAAAAGCGGTCGTAGTCCAGGTCGTGGAGCAGACCGGTCAGTCCCCAGAGATCTTCATCCTCGCCATAGTGACGGGCATAGAGGCGCATGGCCGCCTCCACCGCCAGCATGTGGCGGCGCAGACCCTCAGTTTCGACCCATTCATAAAGTAGTTGTATGGCTTCCGTCCGACTGGGAAGGGGCATAACGGCTCCTCTTGTTTGCTGTGAACTACTCAGCCGCCGCGCAGGGCGGGTTTTGGACTTCCGGCGGCGCTGTTTTATGGGAAGGGGTAGATTGAATAGTTCGACCTTTGTCCGTGGCCGAAGCGATTGTCACATCCCGCAGGCCATAAACGATCTGGCGGCTGCCGGCGATGTTGGGATGTTCGCTGCCATCGGCCCGGTCCCGCCAAAGGAGTCTGCCGATTGCACGGGCACGGTGGGCGCTGTAGCCGACGGCTTCGCTGAAGGGGGAGCCGTTGAGCCATTTGCAAAGAAAGAGGCTGAGACTCGGTTCCGGCAGCCAGTTGACGGCCTGTGCGCCGTTGACCGCTTGGGCGCCCAAAGCCAGCCATGTGGAGGCCAGGCTGGCGCCGTAGCAGTTGACCCCGTATACGACGCGCAGGTCGAGCAGAGAGCTATCCTCGACATAGCGGGCCAGCAAGGCGTCAAAGGCGGCTGCGTCGACATATTCCCGTCCCCTGTAACCGACGAGGCAGCGCTCCTGGCCATGCACGAGGAGAAGCTGATCGACAGTATGGGTGGCGCTGACGTCGACGAGGGCGCTGGTCAGATCGGAAGCAGTGGCGGCGTCGTCCTCGAGGATGATGACACGGTCGTAGCGGCGGTGTGCGCCGAGGAGCCGCAGCAACAGCTTGGCGTACTCTTCGGTTGCCCAGTCGATGGCCGCCATCGCCCAGCGGGGCAGCTTGACGCCGTTGATATGGCCAACGTTTTCGAGAAAGACAATCAACGCCAAGGGTTTGCCGGTGACCGGCCTCGCGCTGAAGAGCGATTTTTCGGATGGTTGCGAAGCCGAGCGAGAGCGATTTGTGAGAAAGGAACTTTGCAGTGTCCGGGCAGGAGCCATAAGGTATGCGCTGTGACGCGGCGAGATGGCGGGTCGCTCAGAATTGGAAGCGGCCGTTGGCGTCAACGACCCGGACTTTGAAGTTCTCGACGAAGGGTTCGAGACCGGCGATCAACTCTTGCCACTCATCTGAGTGCAAGATGCGGCCGGCGTCTTCCCTATTTTCAAGGACTCCGCCGCCGAGGATCTGCGGCGCTTCTCCCCAGAGAGTATACCAGGCGTCGGTAATGCGCAGACCCAGTTGCGCCAGCCCTGGCGCCAGGGTTTGAACGACGTACCGCTGACAGTCTTCTTCGTGCCCTTCCCGCATATCGTAACTCAGTAATACTTTGACCATACAACCGTCCTCAAGGGCTGGGAGATTGTCCTGCGGCATATTGTCCGTTGCCAATTGTCGGAAGAGTTGGGGTCGGCAGCGGTCAAATCGGCCCGTGAACGCGTTTACATGAGCAAGTATAGCATAGGCGAACTGCTACTGTGTAGAGCCGGAGCGGCTGAGGGACAACGTTAGACAGGCCTCTTGCTCGCAAGAGGGGCGCAAGGCATTGCGCCCCGGAATCAGGACAAGCGGAGCATTACTCGGCGGCAAGGGAGAGAACGGTATGCAGGCGCACTTCTGCTTGACGTCGAAACAGTTCGACATTGATGGAACGGAAGAGCCAAACCGCCAGCAACAGGCCGGCGATCTCCAGAGTGAAGACGGCTGCGTACCCGAGCAGCGGGTTGCCCGTCAGCCAGAAGAGCAGGTCCCATAGCACACCGCTGATGATATTGCCGATGGCCTGGCCGGCGAAATTTGCCACGCTCCATGCGCCTATGTAGAGGCCGGCGGCCTGGGGAACGGTCATGTCCAGCATGAAACTGAGATTGCTGACGGTCATGAGGCCGCCGCCCAGCCCCAACAGGAAGACGGCGCCGATAAACAGGCTCGAATGGCCGAGCAGACCGGTGGCGATAATCGAGGCGAAGGCAACGGCTGTCACGAACGCGCCGACATTGGCGCCGGTCTTTTTGCCCCAGCGCTTGACAAAGATGATCCCGGCCAAAAGGGTGATAAGGATGCCCGCTCCCCAAATCGATGTCAGGCGCGAGGTGGCAGCGATGGACATGCCCAATGCTTCCGCTCCGAACGGTTCAAGCAACACGTCCTGTGCGTGGATGCTGATCAATACAATCATCAAGTAGACAAAAAACTTGCGGGCCTCCGGATTCTGGGCCAGCAAGCGCAACACCTGCATGGGATCATCGGCGCGGTGGGCAGGTTGGGAGGTTCTGGCTGAAGCCCGAGGTTCGATGCGGTAGCTGCCGACAAGTACAAAGATGACGGAAACGAACCAGATCACACCGAAGGCGGCAAAGAGCGTCTCTTTAGAAAGGTCGCCTATCGCGGCTGCGCCCAAAGGAGGCGTGGGTGTTGCCAACATACGAGAGAGACCGAGGCTAGTAATAATTGTTGACAAGATCATCGCTGTCCACATGATGCTGACGGCTCGACTGCGCCCGTCTTCGTCGGCCAGGTCGGTGACCAGCGAGAGATAGCTGACCGAGGCGGCATTGATACCGACGCCCCACAAGCAGAAGACGACAGCCGCGGCCCAAAGGCCCAGCACGAAGTTTTGATCCAGCAGGTAGGCGACGTGGACAGTGAAGTAACTGCCGGTTGCGGCGAGCAGCCCTCCAAGCAGAATCCAGGGCGTGCGGTGATAATCGGCGGCGGGATGCCGGTCCGACCAGTTGCCCAAAAATATCTGTAAAGGGGAAAGCAGGTAGGGCAAAGCAACCAGGAAGGCCACCAGCATCACGGGCATTTTCAAGTCGGCGATCATGACGCGATTGAGCGTACTGGTGATCGGGACGACGGTGATGGAGACCCCTACGTGAACGAGGGTGAGTTGGGCGAGAACGCGAGCATTCATGGGTGAAGCGTACCATAGTGTTCTTCAGATTTCCAAGATTATAGGCTGGGAAAATATGGTCCGAATGGGGGTTGACGGAGGCGGGCGTCTTTGCGAGGGCGGGCTGATGCAGGAAGGGCACGAAGGTTTTGGGGAAGGAGTGCAGCACTTTTCTGGCGTGTCGATGGGAGAGGGCATGTATCGAGGATTTGCGGCGCGCTTCTTGCCCAGTCCTGTTCTGGACGCCAAGTGCGGGCGGGACGCCCGCGATCCCAGTGGGAGTGCAACAGATTCGGATGCATCCGGGAGAGGTATTCGGTTGACGGAGCGGCGCGTGAGTGATAGACTCTTGCCCGTGACATTGGACTGCAACGCACGGGCATCCTTTACGTATTGTAGCAGGAGGGGTTGTGACTGCCGTAGACGCAAACGCTGGGCCCCAGCCTGTTGCCGGCGTAGATCTTGCGGGTAGCGTTCCTGTATTCGGCAGTCGGCCGAGCAGCCAGTTGGTTGACGGCGAATCTTTCGCGGATTTCAGTCGAAAACGGCTAATTTTTGGGGCGTTTACACAGCTTGGCGAGACGCATGTGTACCGGGTGGATTGCAAGGCGGGCGACCGTCTGCGGGCGCAGTTGTTCGTGCCAGTCCTCCCGCGCGGCGGTTCGGTGCTGCCGACCTTCGCGATCGTGGCGCGGAGTCTGCCCTACAGCGCGGACACACAGAAGGTGCCATTGGCACTGCCCCATGGCTACAGCGCGATTGTGGCGCCGCCGCCAACCGAACTGCTGCAACCGGTAAAGGATGTCCTGACCCATGTGCATTACTACCCCGGGCCCCTTATCGACACGCGCACGCTAGTAGGCGGGCGCTGCTATCTTGTGGTATGGACCCGCCACAACCAGATGGGCAAGTATGTGATCTCAATCGGCCATCGTTGGCATCTGCGCTGGAGTTACTGGGCCCAGTTGCCTTTGTACTGGTGGCGGATACGGGGCTGGTTCGGTCTGAGCCGCGCGGCTGCGTTTTATGTGTTGGCCGGCGGGCTGCTGATGGTGCTGGCGGGAGCGGCGCTATTGCGGCGCTGGTTTGGCGCCGGGCGCGGCTATCATCCTGACGAGACGGTCTAGGCGCTTTGACCGTTGCCTTGTGTCCCACAGTTGGAGTCGGCGGCGGCCGATACGGGCGATTTAGCGGACGGATCTGATTTCTGCGGCGGCAGGAGATTCAGGTGACCTGTACCTGAACAGTAAAGAGAGGTGGAGAGGGTGCGCATTCTACTCTATCTGGGCAAGGGAGGCGTTGGCAAGACGACGACGGCGGCGGCGACCGCGCTGCGTTGCGCGCAGATGGGATTCCGTACGCTCGTTGTCAGTACAGACATTGCCCACAGCCTGGCGGACAGCCTGGACAGGCCGCTGCAAAGCGTACCGACAGAGATAACGGCCAATCTATTTGCCCAGGAGATCAACGTCCTGGACGAAGTAAGGAAAAACTGGGGCACGTTGCAGGGCTACATGGGCAAGGTTTTGCGTAAGCAGGGCATGAGCAAGACGGTTGCCGAAGAGATGGCGATCATACCGGGCATGGAGGAGATCTTCAGCCTGTTACATATCTACCGACATGCTGCCTCGCGTGAATTTGACCGGGTGATTGTTGATGCGGCGCCCACGGGCGAGACGATGCGGCTGCTGGCCATGCCGGAGAGCTTTCAGTGGTATGTCGAACGTTTCTTTGGTTGGGGGGAGACGGCCATGCGGCTGACCGGCGGGCTGTTGGGGCGGCTGATGCCGGAGCAGGACGTGCTGGCGGGCCTGCCCAAGCTGGTGGATGATGTAAAGGCGCTGCAACAGGTCTTGAGCGATCCGCAGACCACGAGCTACAGGGTGGTAATCAATCCTGAAAAGATGGTGATAAAGGAGGCCGCCCGGGCAGTAACCTATTTGTCGCTGTTCGAATGTCCAGTGGATGCGGTGGTGGTCAACCGGATACTGCCGGGTGTCCGAACGGGAGGGGCTGACGCGGGCGGGGAGGGCGGCGAAACAGTTCTACAGGCTGGCAAAGCAGCCCTATTGGCGCCAAGCAGCGACCCTTATCTACGTCAACTTCAGGAGCATCAGGCCCGCTATCTAGTTGAAATCGAGCGGGACTTCTACCCACTGCCGATTCTGTACAGCAGTTGGCGCAGCGAGGAGGTAGTCGGCTTTGCCCCGTTGCGGTCGTTGGCGGATGAGATGTACGGTCAACGCGAACCGGGCGAGGTGATGTTTGTCGGTCAGGTGCAGGAGATCGAGGAGCAGGGCAACGATTTCGTTCTCAAACTGCCACTACCGCAGATTGAGCTGGAGAAGATCCGACTGAAGAAACGGGGCGATGAGCTTTTCATCACGATCGGCAACTTTAAGCGCGAATATCTGCTGCCGGCGGTGCTGGCGCAACGGGAAGCCAGCGGAGCGGTCTTTGCCGGCGGGATCCTGCGCATCCGTTTTCCCTGTGGCAGCCAATGAGCAGTGGCCGGATGTCAGTTACGCGAAACTGATCGGCGGCCACTGGGGTCTTGACGTATGGGAATGGTAAACCTTCTGATTCGATGGGCAGGCGTCGCGGCAGGCGCACAGATCGGCGCGCGCATCGCGCACCGTGTTCGGCCCCGCCCCTATCCCGCGCCGCTGCGGGGTCTGCTCGATCATCCGGGGCGCATGCGATATCGCGATCCTGTTGCCACGCTAGGCCCGTTCGGACTCGGACCTGGCGAGACTGTGCTGGATTTGGGATGCGGCACGGGCACATTTACTGTCGAAATGGCGCGCCAGGTGGGCGGCGAAGGGCGGGTTCACGCGGTGGACATTCAGGCGTCGATGGTTGAGGCGGCCCGCGCCAGAGTCGAAAGCGCCGGTTTTGCCTCACGCGTTGATTTCCATCACTGCGGCGCCTACCCCCTGCCGTTAGAGAGACACAGTGTGGACGTAGCCGTTGCGATCGGCGCGCTGTCGGAGATGCCGCAACCACTTTTCGCGTTGGAAGAGTTGCGCCGGGTGCTCAAACCGGGTGGGCGTTTGGCGGTCAGCGAAGAGATGCCTCACACCGGATATGTACCGCAACAAACGGTGCGACGCTGGCTAGGGGAAGTGGGGTTTCGGTACGGCGGGATGCAGGGAACGCCCTTTTGCTACAGCTTGCTCTATTTCAATGATGAGTAGCCGCGGAGAACACCTTTTTTTATCCACGAAGGGCCACGAAGGGCCGCGGAGAACACCTTTTTTGTCCACGAAGGGCCACGAAGAAAACCTTTGCAAGATCACGATCTAGTCTGTCCACGAAGGGCAACCGGGAACTCCTTTTTTTATCCACGAAGGGCCACGAAGGGCCGCGGAGAAAACCTTTTTGTCCACGAAGGGCCACGAAGGACCACGAAGAAAACCTTTGCAAGATCATATTTTAGTCTGTCCACAAAGGGCGACCGGGAACACCTTTTTTGTCCGCGAAGGGCCGCGGAGAAAACCTTTTTGTCCACGAAGGGCCACGAAGAAAACCTTTGCAAGATCATATTTTAGTCTGTCCACGAAGGGCAACCGGGAACTCCTTTTTTTTCGTAAAGGGCCGCGAAGAAAACATTTTGTGGTCGATGCAGATCATGGTCGGCGATCACGAGAATCAGGCGAGAAACGGTCCGATTCTGCCCGCAGGCGTCGCAAAACGAGGAGTGAGAGAACACCTGCGCTCGCCTCACTATGGGGCGCGGATGGCGGTTGCGGGGGAGACGCTCGCGGTCTCGGAGCGGGGCTGCTGTGTATGGTCGCGAATTGGCTATGGCTGAGTAGTTACGTCATTGGAACATATCTTCCTATGTAGGGAGCGCCGATCTGCTATAATTCCTTCATACGATGTGGACAGACTCGCGGGCGTGGAAATTACATGGAACTGGATCTGAAACTGCCATACAGTACAGAGGGACTGCCGGGGATCGGCGGGCAGTTGCGGGCCGCGCCCGATGCCTTTATCGTTGAAGAAATTCCCTTATACGAAGCGGGCGGCGTTGGCCTGCATCTCTATGTCAACATAACGAAAGAGGAGCTGACTACCCGTGAAGTTCAGCGGGGATTGGCCGAGGCGTTCGACCTGCCGTACAAGGCGGTTGGTTATGCCGGCATGAAGGACAAGTTTGCGCGAGCGACGCAGACGTTCAGCTTGTTGGTCGGCCACGTAGACGACGAATTTCTGCGTACGGCGCCATCGCGTATCAGCGAGAAGACGCCGGTGACTGTCAATTGGGTGCGGCTACATCGCAACAAGCTCAAGAAGGGCCACCTGTTGGGCAACCGCTTCACCATTACAGTAACGCGGCCATCGGTTCAAGGCGAGCAAGTGATGACGCAGGCTGCGGCCGTGGCGGCGGAGTTGCGCCGATGCGGGCTTCCCAACTATTACGGCCCGCAGCGTCTGGGGCAAAACGGGGCAAATGTGCGGCGGGGATGGGAGTTACTACAGGGTGACAAGCGAATGTCCAACCGCTGGTTGCGAAGTCTCCTGCTGGCCAGCGTGCAGAGCTATCTGTGCAACCGTTACCTGGCCGTGCGGCAGCAACAGGGTCGATTCACAACGATGCTGACAGGGGACATCGCCAAGAAGCATGACACAGGCGGCCTGTTCATCGTCGCTGATCAGCTGGCTGAGCAGAGCCGGTACGAACAGAAAGAGATAAGTTTCACCGCGCCGATCTATGGACCAAAGATGTGGGAGGCGGAGGCCGAATCGGGTGAGTTGGAGCAGGAGATCTTAGGAAAAAGCGGCCTGGAAATGGTCTCGTTAGCCAAGGCAAGGATGATGGGTACGCGGCGGCTGGGACGGATCCTGCTCAACGATCTGTCGGTTGCGCAGAATGGGACGGGTATCGTTGTGCAGTTTTCGCTTCCAAAAGGGGCATTTGCCACAACAGTTCTGCGAGAAATCATGAAGGTGCCTGACGACCTGTTGGCCCAAGCGGCTGGCGAAAACGATGGGCAAGAGGTGGATGACGAGATGTGAACGATGAGCGATGAAAGCCCGAAAACGATAACGAATTCTCCCTTAGACAACGGAGTTCCACCATGGAAATGCCGCTCTTCCCTCTGAACGTTGTGCTTTTCCCGGGTATGGCGCTGCCTCTCCATATCTTTGAAGCCCGCTATCGGGAGATGATCAACCGGTGCCTGGATGAGAACCTGGCGTTTGGCGTTGTGTTGATCAAGGAAGGCCCGGAGGTAGGCGGCGACGCGCTGCCGCGCCGGGTGGGGACGGCTGCCCGAATCGTGAAGGCGGACCGCCAACCGGATGGGAGGATGAACATTCAGGTGGTGGGCACGCGACGATTCCGGATTGAGGAATTGAACCGCGAGCTTCCTTATCTAACCGGACGTGTGCGACATTTTCCGGTGACCGATGGGGATACTAAACTGGCGGTCGAGCGGGCCCACAAGGTTCGCCCCAAGATCATGCGTTACGTCGAACTGTTGACGAAAGCCACAGGCGTACAACTGGAGCTCGATCGTTTGCCGGAGGACGCTACCAGCCTGGCCTTCCTCACAGCCATCACCTTGCAGGTGCGCCCCGAAGACAAACACCGCATGTTGGCGTTGCCGGGTGTGCCGCAGCTATTGGAGCTGGGCAACTACTATCTGGGGCGCGAACTTCAACTGCTTGAACATATGATCAACAGTCAAGCCGTGCTGCCGGCGATGACCATCGGCCCCACCGGACAGTTGTTCACCAATTGAGACCGGGGTTGGCGCAGTTCCAGCAGGCTCCAGGGCATTCCAACACTTCCCAATATAGGTATGGACGCCGTTGACTACAGGTATGGGCGGGTCTGCGGCGTTCGATGGGCAGGCCGGTTTTCACGAGGCCATCTCAGTATAATTCACATATCATAGTCGTCGTACCAGACAGCCGCGAAAGGATAGATGTATGGCAACCCATCAGTTCGAGCCAGACCATTACTACAGTACAATCGGCTCTCACCCACCGGTGATGCGGGTGCAACCGGGTGACAGCATCGTGACAACAACCGTCGATGCCAGAGGCCATGACAGCAGCGGTCAGCCGGTTACGCCGGGGGGCAACCCGATGACCGGGCCATTTTATGTGGAGGGGGCCGAGCCGGGGGATACGCTCGTTGTGCATCTAGACAAGCTGCGGCCCAATCGGCCTTTCGGGTGGACGCGCACGATGGTGGCCCCCAATGTCGTCGACCCGGACCAGGTGCCGAAGATGCCGTGGCCGGCGGCAGGGCAGGAGCTGGCCAACTGGCGGGTTGACAACGAGGCTGGCACAGCGACCTTGGTGGAACCGCAGACCAGCCTGGGTGCGCTGACTTTGCCGCTGGCACCGATGCCCGGCTGCTTTGGCGTGGCGCCGGACCGGGGCGAAGCGATCTCGACCGCCACGTCCGGGCCTTACGGCGGCAACATGGACTATCGAGGCTTTGTGGAAGGTGTGACGGTCTATCTTCCTGTCTTCGTACCGGGCGCGCTTTTCCACATAGGCGACGGCCACGCGGTGCAGGGGGACGGTGAGATCGTGGGCACCGGTATCGAAATCTCGTTCGACGTGGCCTTTACGGTGGATGTGCAGAAGGGCCGGCGCATCTTTTGGCCCAGAGGTGAAAACGAGGCGTATATCTTTGCGGCGGGCAACGCCCGTCCGCTGGATCAGGCCACGCAACATGCCACGACAGAGATGATCCGCTGGCTGGAGCAGGATTTGGGGATTGATCCGGTAGGAGCGCACATTCTGATGGGTCAGACGGTGGAATACGATCTTGGCAACATCTATGATCCGGCCTACACGATGATCTGCAAGATGCCGAAGGCGGTTTTGCCGTAGGCAGGAAGTGAGGAACTGCGAGGAGAGAGGAACTGCAGGAGTGAGGAGTGAGAGGTGAGGAACGACGGGAGGCAGAGCCTCTTCGCTCTTCCTCTTCACTCATTGCTTAGATACCCCGCTGGAATTTGCGCTCCTTGAGGGCGACAGCCCGCCACAGAAACAGACCCGCCAGCAGCAGGATACCCACGCCAAACAGCGCGAGCCCGCGACGCCAGCTTTCGGGCGCGTACCACAGTCGTACCTCTATGTCTCCGGCGGGCACGGGCAGCGCGCGCAAGGTGTAGTTGGCGCGCAACACAGGTGCTGGCGCTCCGTTTATCGTCGCCCGCCAGCCCGGGTACCATACTTCGCTGAGAACCAGATAGCCAGCCCTGTCTGCGGTGGCCGCTAATACGATCTCGTTTTCGCTGTATGAGAGGATCGATACGGGGCCCTCCATGCTGGATGGGGGCGACTGGTCGGCGGTCGCGGATCTCGGCGGGTTGCCATTGTGCTGCGTCATGACGACCGTGTGTAACGGTTCAAACGAAGGCTGTTGCAGCGCAGCCAGTACGGCCTCTTGGTCGGGGAGGATCTGCGCTGCGGATACAAGCCAGGCGCGGGGCAGTGGGTCGGGATTCTCGTAGACGGCGAGGGGGCCGGGGGCATCGTAGGCCAAAGTGTATTGCTCCGGCAGAGGTGTGCCGTCACGCACAAGTACGTAGAGCACGTTGAGCAGATCATAGATCCGGGTGTGGCGGCCGCCGTTGTTCTCCCATAGCGTATGCCAGTGCACTAGCTCCAGCGGATTGGATATCCCCCATACATCGTCCAAGCCGGCCAGGGCGGCGGTGTTCGGCTGCCACAGATCGGCGATGCCGGTACGGGCGTCGATACGGAAGAGTTCGCGGAATGGAGGGGGTGAGAGGGAGGTAGCGGCAGTGGCCGGACAGTGCTCCATTTCAGAGGGAACGCAATCAGTCGCGGCGCTGGCCTGCTCGTGCAGGAAGGCGACGATCTGCGGATGCTCAAATCCGCGGGTTGGATCGTTTTTGCTGACGTCGATGTTTGCGCCGGCGACGATCAGCTCCAGCAACAAGAGGGCGAGCAGCAGCCCGGCCACAGTGCCGCTCGCCAGACGTCCGCGCCGAAACCGGGCCAACAGCAGCCATGTAGCCAGCCAAACGGCAGTTGCCAAGAGCAGTGCCCGGCCCGCGGTGGATGCCCGCTGCAGCGCGGCGGGGTCCCCGTCCAGCAGGCGCGTCGCGGCAAATGTCAATGGAATGAGGACGAGGAGGAAAGCGGGGCCGCCAATGCGAATCACGGAGAAATACAGTGCGGAATGGGAAGGATGGAGATGTTCCCGACTTCTCTTCCGACCTGCCAGGAGGGCATCCAACCCGGTCGCCGCCAGCACGGACACTGCCAGCGCCCACAGGACTATGGTTCTGGCGGGGGCCTGGAAGCTGCCATAGACGGGCAGGATGCGCGTCAGCCAGCCGTGGACGGGAGTGTGGCCGCCGAGCGCTATGGCAAAGCCGAACAGGGCCAACGCCAGCCAGGGAAGCAGCCGGCGCGGTTTCTGCGGAATGGGCAGCAGGAAGGCGGCGGCCGCGAGGAGGAGAGTCACCAGTCCGGCATAGGGAAGCTCGACCCGATCCCAGGAACCCCAGTAGGCCCACGGTCCGCGTCCATAGAAGCCCGGCGTGAGCAGGCCGATGAAGGCGGGCGCCGGCGCCAGTGAGTAGGAAACAGTGTCCTGATAGCCGAATTCATCCCTGTGGGTATAGGGCAGCATTTCAAATGCGGGGAGGAGGATCGGGGCCGAGAGGAGCGCAGTCAAGACGAAAAGCATGACGGGATATTGAAGGCCGGCCAGGGATTGTCGCAGGGCTGTCCTGTGCGACTCGGCGACGAACAGTTCCCAATACTTGACTGCCAAAAGGCCCAGTGAATAGATCCCCACAGCCATGCCGAGGTAATAGCTGCTCTGCGCGTGGCCGGCATAGTTGGCAATGGCGAAGAGCACGGCGGCGACGCCGGCCCAGACGAGGCTGCTGCGGGTCAGTGCCCGATGACAGGCGGCCAGGATCCAGCCACTCCACGAGAGAACGGCGATCAGATTTAGATTGCCGAGGTGGATGAAGAGGATGTCGCAGAGGCCGAACGCCAGCCCAGCCAGCAGCGCGGCGGGCCGACTGCAGCCGAGCGTGCGCGCCAGCGCGTAAACACCCAGACCGGCCCACCAGAGATGGCCGATGCTGAGCAACTGCATGCAGCGATAGTCGAAGTGGGGATTGAGCAGAAACAGTAGAAGATTGGGTGGATAGAGAAATCCGGCCTGAATATCGCCAACGAACGGCGCGCCGCCGTAGAGATGCGGATTCCAGAGCGGCAGTCTTCCCAGGCTCAGGGTACGGGCTGCGAATCTGTATATGGGGAACAGGAAACTGACCAGATCGCCGCCATTGGCCGGCTGGTAGACGGCGCCGCTGATGGTAGGCCAGAAAAAGGCAGTAACCATTCCAGCCAGCAGCGTTGCGCACAGCAGGTCCCAGCGTCGCTGGTCACGCCGGAGTGTGAGCCATACGATTGCCCCGCCCCATAGCAGAAGGATGAGTATGCCAATGGCGATGGGCAGGAGCTCTGTTCGAGCAATCATGAAGCGACTCTGAAAAACCCAGGGAAGTGACTTAGCGAAAGAATGGCCAGTCTTGTCGCAAAGACTCGCCAGAGCACCCCTTGCCAATTCCAGTTTGATAGCGACCACTACAGTGGCTCTGTGGCGGCTGTATGGTATAACAGAAGAAGAGCGATTAAAAGGAACTGAAGGCTCGAAAGTAGAACGAGGGGAGCCCTGCGGGGTTGTCTACACTTGGAGTGTCTTATGCAGGCGGATCTGGCGCTTTTTAACGGAAACATATACACGATGGACCGACAGCGCCCCCAGGTATCGGCGGTGGCGATGGCGGGCGACCGCTTTCTGGCTGTGGGAAGCGACACCGAGATGCGAGCGCTGCTAGCCCCGGGAGGCCGGGAGGTGAACCTGGGCGGCGCGACGGTCGTGCCCGGCTTCATTGACGCCCACATCCACTTTCTTTCATACGGGTTGAGTCTGCAAGAGATCGATCTGAGCGGCGCGCCGACCTTGTCTTTGGCGCTGGAGCGTGTAGGCAGGCGGGCTGCAGGTACGCCGCCCGGTCAGTGGCTCACCGGCCGCGGCTGGGACCAGTCGATCTGGGAAGGCGGAGCATTTCCTGCGGCTGCACAGTTGGACGAGGTCGCGGCGGAGCATCCGGTCTTCCTGGCGCGCAAGTGCGGTCACGCGGCGTGGGTGAACAGCCGTGCCCTGGAGCGGGTCGGGATCACAGCCGATACAGGAGATCCGGACGGGGGCGAGATTGTGCGCGATGGGGAGGGGAAACCAACCGGCATTCTGTTGGAAAAGGCGATGGAGTTGGCCTTCCCCTGCATGGCTGAGCCGTCGGCGGAGGAGGCGGTGGCCGCGGTGCGCCGCGCGCAGGAGGTCGTCAACCGCATGGGGATCGTGGGCGTACACACGAAGGAGGGCGCGGCCTCTTTGCGCGCCTTTCAGCAGTTGCGCGCGGAGGGTGATCTCAGGCTGCGCACGGTCGCACAGATCCCTGTGGCTGAGTTGGACAACGCCATCCGTCTGGGGCTGCGGACAGGATTAGGCGATGAATTCTTGCGGATCGGCGGGGTGAAGGTGTTCAGCGATGGCGCGCTCGGTCCCCGTACAGCTTGGATGTTGGCTCCCTACGACGGCGAACCGGACAATCTCGGCATAGCGGTCACCGGCGCCGAGGAGATGGCGGATATTGTCGCCAGGGCCACGGATGCGGGGCTGGCGGTGGTCACGCATGCGATCGGCGACAGGGCAAACCGCATGGTGCTGGATGTGTTGGAGGCGAGCCGCCGGGCCGGCCGGGGGCTGAATTTGCGCCACCGCATCGAGCATGCGCAGGTCCTGCACGCGGATGACATCTCCCGCTTCGCGCAGTTGGACATCATTGCGTCGGTGCAGCCGATCCACGCCACGCAGGATATGCTGATTGCCGACAGGTATTGGGGGGAGCGCAGCCGCTATGCATATGCGTTCCGCAGCCTGTGGGACAGCGGCGCCAAACTGGCCTTTGGTTCCGACGCGCCGGTGGAGACCCCGGACGTGATCCAGGGCATTCACGCGGCGGTTACGCGTATGCGGGCCGACGGCAGCCCTGGCGGTGACGGCTGGTATCCCGAGGAGCGTCTGACGGTCGCCGAGGCCGTGTGGGCCTATACGGTTGGCGCGGCCTACGCCGGCGGCACGGAGAGCAGCCAGGGCAGCATCACGCCGGGCAAGTTCGCTGATCTGGCGGTGTTGTCGCAGGATATTTTCACGATCCATCCGATGGCGATATTGGAGACGGACGTGGCGGCGACGCTATTTGGCGGTGCGTTTGTGTGGGGGGAATGTTTCGCTTGGAAATAGAAAATTCGTTCTAGTATTAATTGAGAATCGATGCTATACTGAATCAGTTCTACTCATCCGCCCCCCATTAACACACAATTCAGAGATGACATATGCTTTTGCAACAGAGCTTGTTCGACAGAACATCCTTGCCGACAGAGGCGCACAGGCGACTAGGAGAACTACTCAGCCAGGATTTGGACTTTCATAGTGAACATAGTCGTTACGCGTCTCACAATTTCCACTCCTTTCCAGCGAAATTCCCACCGCAACTCCCTCGCAAGTTCATCAGTTCTTTGACGCGAGAGGGCGACGTTGTCCTTGACCCCATGATGGGATCCGGCACAACGATTCTGGAAGCGTATTTGCTCAATCGCCAAGCGTTTGGCTTTGATATTGATCCTCTTGCACTCCTGCTGACGCAAGTAAAGGTCTGCCCTCTCGATATAACCGAGGCGCGGCGCACGGGGCACTGTATTGTTGAGAATGCAAGAGCTGAATTGGTCCAGGACCGAGCGGGGCTGATGAGCCGTCTGGAGCGGCGATGGAATCACAAAACGAAAGAGTTTGTCGATTATTGGTTTGCCCGAGAATCGCAGATCGAACTGTTGGCTCTCGTCGAGGCAATCATGCAAGTTCCCAATTCCTGGCTGCGCTCCTTCTTTGAGTTGGCATTGTCCGCCATCATTATTACAAAATCTGGTGGCATATCATTGGCGCTTGATCTAGCGCACACGCGTCCACACAAGGCCAAAATCGTTCTTGACGAAAGTGGAAGAGTTCTTGTGGGGAGCGAAAATGCGGAGAACCCGACCGGACGGGCCGCCTTCCTCACGAAGAGATTACGTTCTCCCATTGAGGAGTTCAAGAAACGCTACCTACAGAACATTACTGGGCTATCATTTCTTCGAGACGCCCGCTTCCCACCGCGCTTGCAGTTTGGCAACGCGCGTGCGCTAGATCTGGAAGACTCCTCTGTGGATTTGATCGTAACCTCCCCGCCGTATGCCTCCAATGCAATCGACTACATGCGGGCGCATAAGTTTTCTCTGGTTTGGCTCGGACATTCGATCAGCGCGCTCAGCAGTACTCGCAAGCGTTACATCGGTGGCGAATCCACCACCGATGTGGAATATGTCGATCTGCCTGCTCATGCGGCGCAGATTGTAGACGAGGTGGGTGGACGGGATGCGCGCAAAGGTCAGGTGCTGCATCGATACTATTCCGAAATGACCGGCGCCATACAGGAGATGTACCGCGTGCTGCGCCCTGGCAAAGCTGCAATTGTCGTCGTAGGAAGTTCTGAGATGCGAGGTATTGACACCCAAACTGGGATGTGCCTTGCTGATATCGGTCGCTCGATTGGTTTTGATGTGCCAGGCATTGGTGTGCGGCAGTTGGATCGAAATCGGCGCATGATGCCAGCCGGCGCAAAGCGGAATCGAAGCTCCCAGATCCAAAAGCGCATGCACGAAGAGTTCGTTATTGGATTTCTCAAATGACCGGAATGATTGGAAACCCAAGGTATGTCAATCAGAGGATTACGTCGCAATTATCACCGCCAGATTTACGAACGGGTGGTGCGCTTCTCCGAAAACAAGAAAATCGGTTTGCAGTTTCCGAATTTTGCTGATGGGACAAGCCGCACGAGCCGTGAAATCGCCTGGGGCATTGTTAAGCGCCTGAAGCCCTTTGATACTTCCGAGCCACTCTCAGGCCAGACAGTCGGCGCTGAATTCGAAAACATTACTGCGTCGTTTATTGAAGAGGCATTTCAACTCTTGCGACACATACGGCCCGGTAATTGGATCTACTCTACGCGGTATGCCATTTCACAGTTTGACCAATATGAACACCTTGATTATCTGGACCGATTCAAGAAGTCAACTGATGATCCTCTGTTGGCGTCAGCACTCGGCGAAGGTTATATCATTAGGCCCGACATCGTTATAGGGCGACAACTCATAACTGACGAAGAGATTAACAGGTACGGGGAAATCGTAGAAGATGGTGGAGAGGCTGCCAGCATGACGACGTTGCGTGCCGCCAATGTGGATAGCTGCCGTCCGCTTCTTCACGCCAGTATCTCATGCAAATGGACGATACGAAGTGATCGCGTTCAAAATGCACGCACTGAGGCATTGAATCTTATCCGCAATCGGAAAGGACGCCTTCCTCACATTGCTGTCGTCACTGCCGAACCGCTCCCCACACGCTTGGCTGCTATCGCTCTCGGCACCGGAGACGTGGACTGCGTTTATCACTTCGCTTTGCATGAGATGCGAGCGGCCATCGAGGAAATCGACAACGAAGACCAGATGGATATGCTCAATATCATGATCCAGGGGAAACGGCTGCGCGACATCAGCGATCTTCCTTTTGATCTGGCGATGTAGCGAATGGCGTTCATCCCCGGGATGGAGTTGAGCAGACGTTTCTATTGGGAGGCGGTGCGGCCCGCGCTGGACAGGTTATGTCCCGACGTGCACCACAGCGCCGCCCTGATCGGTTCCGGTTCGGAGACGCTGGGGTTCGACGACGAGATGTCGACGGATCATAATTGGGGGCCACGGCTGCAACTGTTTCTGCGCCGGGACGACTGGGAGGTGCTGGCTGACGACATCGATGCAGCGCTGCGGCATGAACTGCCCCGCTGCTTTCTGGGCTACGCGACCAACTTCTCTGAACCGGATCCTGATGACGGCGGGACCCAGGTTATGGAGGCAACAGAGAGCGGGCCGGTAAATCATCTGGTGGAAACGGCGACCATCAGCAGATTTTTGCGCGGTTACCTGAACTTTGACATCGACAGGACGATTTGCCCGGCAGACTGGCTTACCTTTCCCCAACAGAAGTTGCGCACGATCATGTCCGGGGGGATCTTCCACGACGATATCGGACTGGACATGGTGCGAGCGCGATTTACTTGGTATCCGCCGGATCTGTGGCGCTATTTGTTGGCGGCGGGTTGGGCTCGCATTGGCCAGGATGAGCATCTGATGGGTCGGGCCGGCCTGGTGGGCGACGAGTTGGGCTCGGCACTGATCGCCGGGCGGCTGGTTCGGGACCTGATGCACCTGTGCTTTCTGATGGAGCGACAGTATGCGCCGTATGCCAAGTGGTTTGGCACGGCTTTTGCCCAGTTGGAGAGCGCAACAGCTTTGACCGACATCTTGCTGGCAGTGCAAGGGGCGGCCGCGTGGCAGGAACGGGACGGGCGGCTGAGCGAGGCTTACAAGGTTGTGGCAGCCCGCCACAATCGGCTGGCGCTCACCGAACCGATGCCGGAAACGCCAACGAGCTTTTTTGGCCGGCCCTTTCGCGTCATGGCATTGCAAGGCTTTGCCGACGCGCTGCTGCGTTCTGTCCGCGACCCGGAGGTGGCGGAGCTCGCGCAAGGCAGGCCGATAGGCAGTATCGACCAGTTCAGCGACAGCACAGATCTGCTGGAAGCAACGGAGCTAAGGCCGTCGCTACGCGCACTGTACGAGCGTGCGCCCAAGTAGCAGTTTTCCGTTGCTGAGTCCGGTAATTTGGAGAATTGGCAGCGGGCAAGCGGGTGACACATTCAACCAGGCAACACAGAAGTTCGGAGTCTCTTCCATGCCATCTACACTAAGGACTGAACGGCTGACTTTGCGGCCGCTTGCGGTCGCCGATGCGGACGACCTTTACGACATGTATCGACGGTCCGACGCTATGCGTTTTGTCGACACGCCTCCGCACACCTCGGCGGCGGAGACAAGGGAGAGGGTCGATGAGATGCTCAGCGGGCCGGGCACGGCCTGGACCATTCGCACAGGCACGGACGGCCCCGCGCTGGGATTCGTCGAATACATCGGCAACGCCGGCGTGCCGGGCATGGGCTACATGCTGCACCCTGATCAATGGGGAAACGGCTATATGAGCGAAGCGGTGCGGGCCGCGCTGGACTACGGATTTGGCGGGATGGGGCTGGATCGGGTGGAGCTGTGGATCATCGAAGAGAACACGGCCTCTATACGTCTCGCGGAAAGGGTCGGATTCAGGCGCCGGGGCCGTCTGCGCCAGAAATATCACAAAGACGCATGCGGCCATGATAAGATCGTCTACGGCATTACGGCAGAGCAGTTGCGCACGGGCCAGTTGGCGGGCAACGCCCAGGCTGCATACAGCCTAGCTCCTATACTGGCCGTGCCGGACGTGCAGGCGGCGGCCGAGTATTACTGCGACAAGCTGGGCTTCACGATCGGTTTTCTATACGGCGATCCGCCTACACACTGCGGAATTCACCGTGGGGAATGGACATCAGAAGGCGCGCACATTCAGCTCTCTTATACAGACCAACCTTTGCCGCCGAAGCCGCAGGTTGGCTTTTATGTGTTCATGGGCGAGGACGTTGACGGCCTCTTCGAGCGATACCGGGCGGCAGGCGTACATATCGAACGGGAACCGACGAACGAGCCGTGGGGAATGAGAGAGTTCGCTATTCGGGACTGCAACGGGTATCTGCTGCGTTTCGGCAGGCCGAGTTGAGAGAAAAGATGTTGGCGACGGTTGGGGATTGGCAGTGCCTGCTTTGGCGTTGCACTACCGGCTGTCGGTCGCGGTAAGGGGAGAGCAGCGGTGGTTGCGGGGAATTTCGGGCCAAAGAAGAAGGCTGACGAAAGAGCGCTGCTGTGGCAATTTGCGCGTGAGAGGAGTATGAGCCGCCATCGTTTCTTACAGCTGCTAACGGCTGGAGGGACGGCCGCAGTGCTGGCGTCTTGTACGGGTCTGCCCTTGCCGACGGTGACGGCGCCTGCCGCTAAAGAGATCGCGGCAGAAGGGCCCCTTTACTTCAAGGACGCTGCACCTTTTGTCGATCACGGTGATGGGAACCTGGAAGCGTGTCTGGAAAACATGCAGGGGGTGATCACCCCGAGCCGGTTCTTTTTTGTACGCAACAACTCGGTCAGCCTTGACGTGGAGGCGGAGGCCTGGCGGCTTTCGGTCGGAGGAGACGCGGTCGCCAATCCGCTGGAACTGACCTACGACGATATTCTGAATCTGCCCAGCCGCACGTTCATCTCTTATCTGGAATGCGCCGGAAACCATCGGGCCATGTTCGACCTGGTGAATGGGCAGGGGGCAGAAGGGACCCAGTGGAAGACGGGTGCGGTCGGCAACGGCGCATGGACCGGCGCGGCATTGCGGGACGTACTGGTACGGGCGGGTATCACGGCAGAGGCTGTCAGTGTGCTTCTGATTGGGCTGGACACAGGTTCGCCGGAAAAGGGCTTCCGCCGCGTCATGCCGGTTGAAAAGGCGATGGACCCGGATACGCTGCCCGCCTACGGGCTGAATGGCGAGACCCTACCCAAGGATCACGGCTTTCCCTTGCGGGCACTGGCGCCCGGATGGGTGGGGGCAGCCAGCATCAAATGGCTGGGCGGCATTGTCGTCTCATCGGAACAGCTCTGGACCCGCAACAACACGACCTCTTACACGCTGATCGGCGATGCCTATCCGCCGGAAGGTGAGGCGCTGGGCAAGCCGGTGACAACGCAGACGATCAAGAGCGCGTTGGCGCTGCCGTGGCCGGCTGATTTGGCCGCAGGCGCGCAGCGCATCCACGGCTACGCGCACTCGCCGACCGGTTCGATTGCGAAAGTGGAGTGGAGCCCCGATTCCGGGGCGACCTGGAAGGGTTCGACCCTGGTGGAGCCGCAGATTCAATCCGAGCTCGGGCGCTTTCTGGACGCGCGCAGTGGCAGTGCACTCAGATATTCCTGGACGCGTTTCGGCTTCAGGTTGGATGCGCGGCCGGGCGAGTACACGATAATGACGCGCGCCACGGACGCCGCGGGCAATACTCAACCAGACGCGATTCCCTTCAACGAGAAGGGCTATCTCTTCAACCAGCCGGTACCCCATCCGATACGGGTAGCGTAAGACTGACAGCACCCGCTTGCAAGAGGCATTATATGAATGAAATCGCCGATCATACACGAATTATATCAGTTGCGGAAATGCAGCGTCTGGAGAAGGAGGCCGATGCGGCCGGCCAGAGCTATGCAGCGATGATGGAGCAGGCAGGCATTGCCCTGGCCGAAGCAGTTCAGGAGAGCTTTCCCGGCAGCGCGGGTCAATCGGTGTTGGTGCTGGTGGGGCCGGGCAACAACGGCGGCGACGGGTTGGTTTGCGCACGTCATCTCAGCGACGCCGGCTATCGCGTGAGGGTCTATCTGTGGGCGAGGGGCGGCTATCCGGCTAAGGAAGAACAGGCTGGAAAAAGAGGGAAGAAAAAGGCCCCGTGTAAAAAAACCGGGCCACAGGAGGACTACGAGGGCCATTTGGGCCAGGTTCTGGAACGCAATGTGCCCGCGCACAGCGCCGAGGAGGACGCGGATGCGGTGCAACTACGGGCCTGGCTGGACGAAGCCGACATCGTCGTTGACGCGCTTCTGGGGACGGGCGCCAACCGCCCCATCGAAGGAGCGCTGGCCGGCATCCTGCAGCAACTGACCGAGGTCCGTAGCCGCCGTCTGCTGCCTGCGAGAACCAAGGCAGGAGAAGCTGGCTCTGCGACTGCGTCAGAAACGGGTGGACCGGAGGCGCTCTCGCCCCTGACCGTCGTCGCTGTCGATGTTCCCAGTGGTTTGAACGCCGACAGCGGCGCGCTCGATCCGGCTACTGTTGCGGCCGATATGACCGTCACGTTCGGATGCGCGAAGGCCGGCCAATTTCTGTTCCCCGGCGCGGCCGTTCTAGGTGAACTGGTGGTGGCGGACATCGGCATCCCTGCGGAACTTACGGCCGACATGCAGACGTTCTTCCTTACGCCGGAACAGGTGGCCGACCTGTTGCCGACGCGTAGCCGCAACAGTCACAAGGGCGTTTTTGGCAAAGGGATGGCGGTGGTCGGCAGCGTCAACTACCCCGGCGCGGCTTTTCTCAGTTGTGCGGCGATGGGCCGTGTGGGAGCGGGACTGGTGACAGGCGCGATTCCCCAGCCTGTGTGGGTGCCTTTGTCATCGGCCCTGGCTGAACCCACGTGGATCCTTCTCAGCCACGACTTGGGCGTGGTGAATGAAGCCGCAGCTGCCAACGTCGGTGCAAAGCTGGGCGAATATGATGCCTTGCTCATCGGCTGCGGGCTGGGCCAGGAAAGTGCCACGCGGGGCTTTATGGAGCGGCTGCTGCGCAGGAATCACAAACAACGTCCGTCCGCATTGCCGAGAGGATTCGGCGCGCCGGAAAGCGAGGCAGCAGAGTACGAGCAACCGGTTTCAGACACGGACTCGCATTCCGATAGCGAAGCGGTAGAGGATTCAGCATCGAGCTTTCCATTCGGTCCGATCCGCCGCCGGGATCAGCTGCCAGCCGAGACTCCACCGCTGCCGCCTACGGTCATAGACGCGGACGGCCTAAACCTTCTGGCCCAGTTGGACGACTGGCCGTCACTGCTGCCGGCCGACTGCGTCCTGACCCCCCACCCGGCGGAGATGGCCCGTCTCTGCGGCCTCGGGTCGGTGCAGGAGGTGGTAGACAACCGCTGGAGGCTGGCGCGGGAGCGGGCCGCCGTCTGGCAGGCCGTCGTCCTGCTCAAAGGACCCTATACGGTTATTGCCACGCCGGAAGGAGAGTTGGCCGTCCTGCCGGTCGCCACAGCTGCCCTGGCTACGGCCGGCACGGGCGACATTCTGGCCGGTGTCATTACCGGCCTGCTGGCCCAGGGTCTGTCTCCCTTCCACGCTGCCTGCCTGGGGGCCTGGCTCCATGGGCGGGCCGGTGAACTGTGTGAACAGAGGATCGGATGCGGCGGGGTGATCGCTACAGACCTGCTGCCGCTCTTGCCCGCGGCGATGAATGCGTTGCGGGATTAGACGATATCGTTGGACCGGCTATGCGCAGTTGCCGCCGGACTGCCACGCGCGGCGTAAGGCGCGCGCGCGCTCGATCAGGTCAGCCATGGGCTGGTGGGGACCGGTGACGAGGGAGCTACCGACACCCAGGGCGGCGGCGCCGGCCTTGGCCCAGGCGGCGGCGTTTTCCGGGCCGATGCCGCCGGTAGGCAGGAACTGGATATCATCCAGCGGCGCGCGCAGGGCTTTGAGGTAGGCAGGGCCGCCGACATTGGCGGGAAAGAGTTTGAGCAGACGGGAGCCGGCGGCGTGGGCGGTCTCCGCTTCGGTGGCAGTATAGACGCCGGGAATGTGCAGGATACCAGCCTTGCAGGCCTGAGCCACTACGGCTGGATTCAGCCCGGGGGCGACGGAGAACTGGGCGCCGGCGGCCGCGGCGGCATCGAACTGTTCTGCGGTGCGCACGGTACCGGCTCCGATATACATATTTTCGCCGAAGCGGGCGCGCAACAACTGGATCAGTTCCAGTGCGCCGGGCGTGTTGAGTGTCACTTCCATCACAAGCACTGGGGCGGCCAGCAGTGCGTCGCCGATCTCCAGGACTTTCTGGGCGGGGAAGTCGCCGCGCACGATAGCAACGATGCCGTCGTCCAGCACCCTGCGCGCCATTTCATCGATTTCGTAACTCACTCGTGCGCTCATATGGCGTAGCGGTAGCACATTTGCAACCCCTCCTGGAAAAAATGAAACGATTTCGACAGCTTTTGCTTTTCGGGCGATTTCTCAAATGCTCCGAACCTATAGTAGTATAGCATTGATTATATCGCCGATTGGAGGAAAATCTGCATGAATATTGCCCTGGACGTAATGGGCGGAGATTATGCACCACGCGAAATCGTAGCTGGCGCTATATTGGCCGCTCGCCAGTACGATGTGACTGTTTCGTTGGTCGGGCGGCCGGACGTCATAGAGCGGGAGTTGGCAAGACATCCGACTCACAGGCTGGACTTGCCGATTGTGCCTGCATTTGAAGTGATTGAAATGGCCGACAAACCGGCAAAGGCGGTACGCACTAAGAAGAACAGTTCGATAGTTGTGGCCTGCAAGCTGGTGAAGGAAGGCAAAGCCGATGCCTTAGTGACCGCCGGCAACACAGGTGGCGCATTGGCTGCCGGCATCCTGCACTTTGGTCGGATGCAGAGCATTCTGCGTCCGGCGCTGATCGTTCCCTTTCCCACCTCGCGGGGATTCTGCCTGGTATTGGATGTGGGGGCCAATACCGACGTCAAGCCGGAGCTGTTGCAGCAGTTCGGCGTGATGGGCAGCGTCTACTCGCGGCGCATAATGGGGGTGCGTAATCCGAGCGTTCGCATTCTGAGCAATGGTGAGGAGGAAGGCAAGGGCAGTCAACTGGTTCTGGAGGCGACCGCTCTGCTGGAGAAAACTCCCGTTATCCAATTTATGGGCAACATTGAAGCGAGGGACGTGACCAGTGGGATGGCTGATGTGGTGGTCACGGACGGATTTACGGGCAATGTTTTTATGAAGGGCGCCGAGGGCATGGTCAAGCTACTTCAGGGAGTGCTGTTGGATGAGATCACCGCGGGGCCGATCAGTAGCATTGGCGGTCTGCTGGTTCGCTCGGCTCTTCGCAGGATGGCGCGAAGACTCGATGACAGTGAGTTCGGCGGCGCGGTGCTGCTGGGCCTGTCCAAACTGATGGTCGTAGGACACGGCAGAAGCAACGCCAACGCCATCCGCCACACGATTCGAAACGCCAAGCAGTTGGTCGATTCGCGACTGGTAGAGGAAATTCAGTCAGGAGTCAGCGAGGTTATCGACAGCCCAGATGAACTGGTAGCCCTCAAACAGTAGCCAGCCATGTCACAGAAGAAATCTACTTCATGAAAGTTTACCGCAATTTGCCAGCGATAAAGTCCAGGGAACAGCGGGGGCGACGGATTGCCCTGGGAGGGTTGGTGATTCTGTTCTTCGGGCTTCTTGCCAGTTTTACGCCCAACTGGTTCCCGCCAGACGAACAGGCTTCCAACTCTCTGATCGGCTTTGTCCAGCGGTACTGGACAGTTGTCAGTTTTGGCGCGCTGGCAGTGGGCTTTATCGCCTCCAATGTAGGGAGTTATTACATCAACCGCTTTGCTCCCCGCCGCTGGCCTGGCAGCAAACGCATTGCCCGGCCGGACGAGCTTGTTGAGAACGGGTTGAAAGGGTTTGACGACAAGTACGCGCTATTCCTGTGGGGTCTGGATGAAGTGCCCTACATGTTGGTAGGACCGTCCGGTGTTCGGGTATTTATTGTGCGCAGCGACAAAGGGACCGTGCGCATCTACGGGGATAGATGGCGGGAACGGTTCAGTCTGGGCCGCATGATCATGTTTCTCAATCGGGAAGGGCTGGGCAACCCTGTACGTGAGATAGAAGAGACGGAACGAAAAGTCCGGGAACTGCTTCAGGAGGGAGAGTCCAGCGGTGAATTAATGGTGAACGCCGGCGACATTCCCATCGAAAGCGCGGCCATCTTCATCAATCCGGCCACGCAACTGGAGCTTGAGAATCCCTCCATGCCGGTGTTGCGGGTCGATCAGTTGAAGAAGTATGTGCGCACAAAGGGGGATCTGCAACTGGATGCCGGCGATGTGCGTGCGGTGACCGATTATCTGGTCAGTGTCAGCGCGCTGGCGTAACGGCGGCGCTGCCCATCAATCAAACCCCAACCTTCTTTCCTTCAAACTGACATACTTTGTGCGGGTGACGATCAGGTGATCGAGCACATCGATCTGCAGCAGCTTGCCCGCGGCGACGATTTGTTTTGTCACCTGCACATCTTCGGGGCTGGGTGTAGGGTCACCGCTGGGATGATTGTGGACGACGATGAGCGATGCGCTGTTGGCTCGCACGGCCTCTGTAAAGATTTCACCTACACGAATGACGGCGGCATTCAGGCTGCCAGAATAGACTACTGGGGTGCGCTGGACTTGGTTTTTTGTGTCCAGGAGTACGACACGCACCTGTTCCCGCTCCAGCATACCCATTTCCAACATCAACAGATTTGCTACATCGGTCGGGCTCTGGATCTTGTCCCGCTCCTGCGGCGCTGCAAGCAGGAGCCTGCGCCCCAACTCGATAGCGGCTTTGATCTGGGTGACCTTGGCCTTGCCGACGCCATAGGTCTTTGTGAGTTCCTCAAAACTGGCCCGAGCCAATCCGGAGAGGCCGTTGAATTCGGTCAGTAACCGCTCGGACTGGCGAATGACGTTTTCGCCACGGCCACCGGTACGCAGCAAAATTGCGAGGAGTTCTACGACGCTCAGGGCGCCGGCCCCGACATATTCGAGCCGTTCTCTTGGGCGCAAATCTTCCGGCATTTCTTTGATTGTGTAGTCTGCGCGCGCGGTGGGAGCGGGGTCATCGCTGCTGGGATAATCGTTTCGAAGTGACTCGATGGCGGGGGGAAGATCGTCCATTAGGTAGCCTCATCCAAAATTGATTGTATTCCAATGCTTCTGAATTGAATGTAATTGGTAAGCCGCGGACCTGTTGTTGGAACTGCCGATAAACGTCGGGCAGCATGTGCAGCGTCGGCACCGGTTAGGAAAAGGCATCCGGCAGATCGGAAGATGTGTGCCACACGACAGCACGTCGTCCGCGACCGGCAAAGGACACGAAATCCCTTCTACTCAGCGGAAGAAGCGCGCTACGGAAAAGGGAGCCAAATCCCAGGCGATCGGTTGATCCAGAGCTTGCTCGACCACCAGCTTGCCACTGAACGGGCCGAGAGTGAGACCGGTAGGCCCGTGGCCGGTTGCAAGGTAGACACCCGTTACCCTGGGAATGGCTCCCAGCAGCGGCAGATTATCGATCGTATAGGGACGCAGGCCCACGCGAATTTCATGGATGGCGGCGTCGCGCAGGCCGGGGGCCAGGCGCAGGGCCTCGTGCAGCACTTCCTGGATACCGCCAACGGTTGCATGGGGAACATAGCCGCTGCCGGTCTCGCGGGTGGCGCCGATAGCGACACGACCATCGGGCCAGGGCACTTGATAATGGCCGCTGCACCCACTCACGATCGACCAGGCGCTGCTATCCTGCCCTTGGATGCGCAGATGGATGATCTGCCCGCGCTGGGGGGCAACGGGAATCTGCACATCCAGCTGGGTGCCGAAGGCAACTGACCAGGCGCCGCCGGCAATGAGAACCGAGCCGGCCGTATACTCATCCCCTTCAGCAGTACGTATACCGTGCACTTGCCCACCCGCCAGCAACAGAGCCGACACATCGGCATCGACTGTCCGCACGCCGCGGCTGCGCAGGCCGCGCTCGAGGGCCGCGGTCATCAGCCGGCCGTCGACCCGGCGGGCGTCCGGCTGGAGCAAGACTGCGCTGGCGTCGGCCAGTAGCGGGTAGAAGGAGTTGCGGGCCTCGGCGGAAGAGATGCGCCGGATGCGCTGCGGGGCGGGCGGGCGCCGTTCCTCCTGACGGGCATAGATTGTCGACTCCATCTCGGCCAAGGCAACCGCTTCACTGTCATCGACAGCGACGGTCAACTTGGAGCAGTGGCTATAAGCCTGAGAGAGTTCTTCGACGGGCACGCCATCGGCGATGAGATCTTCGATCAGTACAGAATAGTACTGGACGGCGTCCAGAGCGAAATCGTACCAGAGGCGGCCGTCACGGGTACTGCTCTCGGGAGCCAGGATGCCGGCGCCGGCATCGGTCGCGCGGCCGGGGTCACGCCGGTCGCATAGGAGCGTGCTGGCGCCCAATTGGCCCGCGCGATAGGCTGCGGCCGCGCCGACTATTCCACCGCCGATAATGATAAGATCGAAATCCATGGGATGTCCTTATGCTGGTGCAGTGCTGCAAATGGGCTGCTCAAAAATCTTATTGCGGCGTGCGCGCAATCTTGTCTTCAACTCAATTGGTTCAATTTTCGCTGGCAGCCTGAATCTGCAGGATCGTGCCACTGTAGTCGACGACGTACAGATTGCCGGCTTCATCTTCACCGAAGCTGCTGACGTTGTGGGTGCTATCCAGGAGCAATTTGGATTCCCATTGGTCGTTTACGCTTCGCAGCCCCCAAATGCGCCCGGTAACATAGTCGGCAAAAAAGTATATGCCCCGCAGGGACGGCTGATCCTGGCCCCGGTAGACGTAGCCGCCGGTGATGGAAAGACCGCTGAGCCGGTCGTACTCGGCCACCGGCAGAGTCTGACCTGCAGTGGAGCAGCCGACTGAAGGATTGAAGCAGTGAAGACCTTCCGTGATGCGCCAGCCGTAGTTCTCGCCGCCAGGGCTGCTGGCAGGTTGAAAGTTCACCTCTTCCCAGGCATTCTGACCTACATCGGCGATATAGAGATCACCGGTCTCGCGGTCGAAGGAGAAACGCCAAGGGTTGCGCAGCCCGTAGGCCCAGATTTCATCCAAGAACTCATCATTGCCGACAAAAGGGTTGTCTGCAGGGATCGTGTAGGGGGCATCAGTGATAGAAGTGACATCGATACGAAGGAGTTTGCCCAGCAGCGTCTGACCTTTTTGCCCGTTGTTCTGGGGATCGCCGCCGCTGCCGCCATCGCCGGTCCCAACCCACAGGTTGCCGTCGGGTCCGAAAGCGATCTGGCCGCCGTTGTGATTGGGCCAGGGTTGGGGGAACTGCAGAATTATATCTTCCGAATCCGGATCGACCTGGTGGGCGGCGGCGCGCAGGCGGAAGCGGGAGACGCGGGTATGCAGACCGCCGGGGACAGTGGTTGTATAGTTGACATAGACGACGCGACTGCTGGAAAAATCGGAGGGGAAGGCGATGCCCAGCAACCCCTTCTCACCGCAGCAGTTCACCCGATCGCGGATATCCATAAAAGGGGACTGGCCCATGACGCCATCGGCAAACTCCTGAACCAGCCCTATCTGCTCAACCACATACAGCCGCCCGGAACCATCGCTGGCGTGGGTGAAATCTACAGGATTT
The DNA here is from genome assembly GCA_965221345.1 of Caldilineaceae bacterium. GTDB lineage: Bacteria > Chloroflexota > Anaerolineae > Caldilineales > Caldilineaceae > Bin5. The sequence continues at coordinate 819,903 of CBDCSD010000001.1, read as the reverse complement.
CTCAGTCCGGAAAGTGTCTCGACCAGAGTTATGTCCGGCCAACTCGGTGTTTGCTGAGAGTCGGGCGTGCCGGTTGGAGGAGTGTTCCCGTTGGCGGCGCTTGCCGGGGTGACGGCAGGCGTGTGGACGGGCGCGGGCGTGGGAGTGACGGCAGCCGCGCCGCTCCCGTCCGCCTGCTGAGAAGCGGGAGGAGCGCTTGGCGTGCATGCGGTGGCAACGACTGCGCCGATCAGTACGCAGATTTTCCAGAATCGGCAGAAAGCTTCGATCTTCATTTTCTGTTCCTCTATCAGATCACTAGCGCGGCAGGTCCACGCAAGCGACTATGCGGCGGATTACCCCGGTTAAGAACCGCTACCCACGGTCCCGGTGCTGTCCGGATCGAACTACGCTCGGTAGAAGCATCGCCCCAGGGGAGAACTGCGACCAGGGGCAAGAGGAGCAATCCTACCAGCAGAAACATCTGCCAGTCCAGTTTAGAAGGCGTTGCGATCGGGTCCTGAAGCAACAGGATGCCGATTGGCGCTATTTATCCCCAGCGCTGTTCTGGCGGATCGAACAGAAAACCATGGAACAGTTTGCGTCGATCGGGGGAAAGGCTGTTATAGAATTGGCTGGGATAGCCCCAATGCTCCTGCGAAGCGATCATCCAGGGGTGCTCGTAGGCATAGTAGAGCATGCTGCGCTGACCATCCTCACGGCTGAAAGGGCCGGCAGAATGCCAGAGGGCATTGTGGAAAAGGATGGCGGTCCCCGGCGGCGCGCAGATCTCCGCAACACCCGCAGACCTCCCCCACCGCTGCATATCGTCCCGGTCAGGTTCAAACGCCGCCTTATGACTGCCGGGCAGAACACAGAGATTTCCCTGCCCGGGTCGCGTCATGTCGCTCAGGTAGTAGCCAATCTTGAGTTGCAGCAAGGGGATGTGGGGTCCCAGATTCCTGAAACCATTGTCGATGCCGTCAATGTGCCATCTCAGGCCCCGTCCATTCAGGTCGTAGCCGTCCTCCAGGATTGCATCAGAGGCATGGTGATGCGGAAGTGCATTGAGCAGGCCGGTCACGTAGGGCCAGATGGCGGGCCAGTCGAGCATCTCGAGAAACAGTGGATCGTCATCCAGAATGTAGAAGATACGGGCGCTCTTTTCGCCGATTACTTTCGTCATGCCGGTATGGGGCATTCCCTGCTCTTGCAGATTGCGCCGCCGCTGCATCACGCGTCGGAGAGCCTGGAGCAAGGCACTGACGTGGTCGGCGTCCAGGAACTCTTCCAGGACCAGGTAGCCATTGTTGTCGAAGAAGAAGCGTTCCACGAGGGTGGGGCTGTCATCACCGGTGGCGGTTGGAGCGTCTTGCTGAACTGCTGAGGATCCGTTCTCTGCTTTGGTTTGTGCCACAATTGGGCCTCCCCAGGTTATATGCGTCCGGAACCGTTGCGGCCATATCGAGTCAGAGAGGGATACTCCGCACTGGGAGCAGGCGTTCGCTGGCTGAAATGGCTGCGCGTTGCAGTTGCTCTCCAGAGTCCGCGGCGGGTGACTGGTGTGCGGAGCGTTATGTATTCCCGGCGATTGCGATCGCGCGCACGGGTGAACCGTCCCGGCCGGTAATTTTTAGGGGCAGGGCCGCGAATTCGAACAGTGACTGGCCGATCTGATCGAGGTTGGTCAAATTTTCGACGATCAGGACATCATGGCCCAGGAGGACAAAATGGGCGTCGTTGGGTGGATAGTCAACCGACGGGGTATCGATTCCGATCAGTTCGATGCCGCAGTCCACCAGGAAGCGGGCGGCGTTCCCAGTTAAGGCCGGGTACTCGGTGAAATACAGCGCTTGGCCCCAGTTCTGCGCCCAGCCGGTGTTGAGAACCACCTTCGGGGCGCCGCTGATGGCCTGCCGATGGGGAGCCAGATCATTTTCGGTAATCTCATCTTTGGACTGTCGATGGGAGAGGTCAAGCAGCAAGGCCGGCCCCATGCACTGCGCCAGTGGGATATGATCGATGGTCGGCCGGCCATGATAGAAGTGGAAGAAGGCATCCATGTGGGTGCCGGTGTGGAGGGAAGCGCGCACGGTGCTGGTATTCAGATATCCCGGTGTGCCGGGCGGAAGGTCGGCAGGGATAGACATTTGCACCTTGATTTCGACCGGAGGATCGCCGGGAAACGGGGGTGTCGAAGGAGCGAGAGGATAGCTCAGGTCGACGATTTTGCGCTGCATGCGGGCTCTCCAAACGAACCACAATCGGGGGCCGACTGGGACGAGACCCAGATTGGCGACGCGCATTTCGCTGCCATAGCGGCCCAGATCGGGCACAGTAACACCTATCGTAAAGGGCTGGTAGACCTTAGCGATTCAGTATTGACAGCATGGCACCAATATACTATACTTCAGAAATTCCTAAGACTATCTATTCATTTCCCAACGGTTGAACTATAGCGATCATGCGCACATTCTGCAACATCATCACCGATGGGATGCTCGACTACCTGGTGGCGATTTACGAGTTGAGCGAAACCAACGACAGGATCTCCACCTCCGTGCTGGCGCAGAAGATGGACGTATCGCCGGCCGCGGCCAGCAGCATGACGAAACGGCTGACGGAGACCGGCCATGTGGTGCGCTCTGCGCAGACCGGCATTAAGTTGACTGATCAGGGTCGTCTTGCTGCGTTGCAACTCCTGCGCAGGCACCGGCTGCTGGAGGTGTTTCTGATCGAGGTGATGGGTTTCACCTGGGATCAAGTAAAGGCGGAAGCGATGCGGCTGGAGCACGCCATCAGCGCGGAGTTCGAGAAGCGGATGGAGATCCTGTGCAACTACCCGACCCACTGCCCGCATGGAGATCCGGTTCCCAGCCATGATGGACGGGTTAGGAGCGAGGAGTTGGTCTGCCTGGCAGAGTTACAACCCGGACAGTCGGGGGAGATACGCCGAGTGGCAAACCACAGCGCGCCGATGCTACGCTATCTGTCTCAACTGAATCTGGTGCCGGGATATCAGCTAAAAGTACTTAACGTAGAACCCTTTGACGGGCCGAGCACTGTGCAGATTCAAGACGATGGCATGCAGACCGACCCGGACAGTCTGGTGAAGATTATTGGCCGCTCGCTGGCGAGGCGCCTCTTTGTGAAAGTGACTGAGCAGGCTGCCGCGTAGCCGCGCCTCGTTTTGTCTAGTACACGCATGGCCTCTCCCCACATACCGCGCTCATATAGCAAGACGTTAGCGCATTCAAGAGTCCTGCGCATCCTCCTCCTGGCCTCCTGGATACTGCTTGCATTCGCCCGTAGCAGTCCACCTTTGTTGGCCCAAGACGAAACAACTGACATCACAGCCGATGAGGTGAACACGGTTGCGCGGCAGTTGTGGTGCCCTCTGTGCGGCGGGAGGCTGCGGCTGGATAGCTGCGAACTGAAGGCATGCGCGCAGATGAGGGAGGTAATCGCCATCAAATTGGCGGAAGGTGAGGATGCGGAGTCGATCAGGGCCTATTTTCTGGAGCAGTACGGGCCACAGATTCTGGGCGAGCCACCCCGACAGGGTTTCAGTTGGCTGGCATGGATATTGCCGTTGGTTGCGGTTGCGGGCGGCGGCATCTTCCTCTGGTTACGTCTGCAACAGATGTCTCGTCCGCTTCGACCGACGCCGGCCAGAGTAGCCGGCCCCGAGATTGACGAGAGGGAGCGGCGGCTGGATGAGGAACTGGCCCGCTATGACTGAACTGACGGAGTCGGAGCGCAGTACACCTCATCTACTTAACAGAGATGCCCCGCTGAAGTCGCAAACGGAACGGCAGATTGAAGCGCCATCCACCCGTGCCGTGAATTTCTGGCGCATTCTGTTTCTTGGCGCAGGCGTGGCCTTTATCGCTCTGCTGGCCGTGCGGCTGTGGCAGACGAATGTGCAGGGGCAGCGGGCCGCAGGCGAGGCGCCGGAGCTGCGCTTCACGACTTTCGATGGCGAAGATATCGACCTGCGCGAGCTGCGGGGCAAAGGCGTGGTCATCAATTTCTGGGCCAGTTGGTGTACGCCTTGCCGCGAGGAGGCGGACCTGCTGGAGCAGACGTGGCGCCGCGAAAAAGACAACGGTATTGTCTTCCTCGGACTGGACTATTTGGATCAGGAGCCGGCGGCGCTCGCCTATCTGACAGAGTTCGACATCACTTACCACAATGGCCCAGACCTGCGCAGCCAGGCAGCCCGCCGCTATCGGATTCAAGGTGTGCCGGAGACCTTCTTCATCAGCCCTGACGGCAAAATCGTTGAAACTGTCGTCGGGCCGATCGCGAGTCAGCAGGAGCTGGACGCGCTGCTGGAGCGCGTCCGCCCCCGATAGACGGTGCCCTCGCAGGCGCCACCGTTGTGCATGAATTCTCCCCGGTGGCGGTCTCTTTCTTCACGGAAATCTGTGCTACAATGGCATGGTTGTGCGAGGCCTGACCATCAGTGATCGAGAGACTTGCAAATGCTGTTCAGCAGCGGCGATTCAGCTATCTGCTGCATCGTGCAGGCCTGCGCCTAGTGACGCATAAGACTGAGAGAAGAGATTCCAGTGAGAGCCGTCCAGATAGAAGCTCTACCCCAGAGGTACCAAAAGGATGTTGCCTCTGCTGTCAAGACTCTACAGCGTTTCGGTGCAGAGCGCGTGATTCTGTATGGCTCGTTAGCCCGCGGAGACGCGCGCGAGGACTCGGATCTGGATATCTGTGTAGAGGGGCTGCCTGATGAAAACTACTTCAGTGCGTTAGGAGAATGTCTCCTTCACTCCGAGAATTCAATCAGCGTGATTGATCTGCATAGTAGCTACGGACTTCTGAGAAATCGGATTTTGCAAGAAGGTTTGGTGTTATATGAGCGTAAGCGAGTTTGAGCAAGAGGTTCGATTCGGTATAGAGAACCTCACACGCGTACGCTCAAATGTTTTACATATTTTGTCACAGGATGTAGATGAAATTGTTCGGCGATCGGCTTTAACATATGAATGCTTTGGTTACTACAATGCCTTTGAGCACCTCATCCTCCGCTTCATTAAATTTCTGAGAAGAGAGAAGCCATCTGGACCATTTTCGCATCGAGACGCAGTGAAAGCACTGGAAGCCATGGTTGCGGATTTCCAGGTGACATATGAGCCGCGAACACTAAGGATATGTTTGGAGTTAATGGCCTTTCGACATGTCGCAACTAAGATTTACGGCTTCCTGATCGATGAAGCAAAGCTGGCCGTTATCGTCAGCAGGGTAGAGGATTCTCACGACAATATCATTGCCCTCATTGAAGACCTGCTTCGAGAGGTACTGCAAAGGAATGAAGAATAAACAGACCTATCACCTGATCACGCTTGGGTGTCCGAAGAATGAAGTTGACAGTGACGGCATGGAGATGCTGTTGCAACAGGCGGATATTGGCGCCAGCGCGGATGCGCGACAGGCGGATGTGCTGATCGTGAATACTTGCGGCTTTCTGGAAGCCGCCAAAGAGGAGTCGATCGGTGTGTTGCAAGAGCTGGCCGATGGAAAGCGGCGGCACCAGATGCTGATCGCGGCCGGCTGCCTGGCGCAGCGCAACGGCGAGGAGGTGTTGGCGCGGGTACCGCAGGTGGACGGTTTGCTGGGAACGCGCCGCTGGATGGATGTGGTGGAGCTTATTAAGCAGGTGCGCAGCGGGCCGGAGCAGCGCCGCTTGCAGAGGTACAGCCTATTAGGTGAGCCGGACGAAATCTATGTCCAGGCGGTGCCGCGGCCGCCCGTAGCCGGGGGCAGCGCCTATCTCAAGATCTCCGACGGCTGCAACGCGCCGTGTGCGTTTTGCACGATCCCAAGTTTCAAGGGCAAGCTGCGCAGCCGCCCGATAGAGGCGGTGATCGACGAAGCCAATGCGTTGGTGGAGGCAGGCGCCAAGGAGTTGGTGATCGTCGCCCAGGACACAACCGACTTTGGCCGGGACCAGGGTGAGCCGGACAGCCTACCGCGCCTGTTGAGCGCGCTATGCAACCGCACCAGTGACGCTTTGAAGTGGGTGCGGCTGATGTACGCTTACCCGGGGCACGTCAGCGACGGCTTGATTGAAGTAATGGCGAGCCAGGAAAAGATCGTGCCCTATCTGGATATGCCGCTGCAGCACGGAGACCCGCGCACGCTGCGCCGCATGCGCCGACCCTCCCGTCTGGAGATGATCTACGACCACGTGGGAAAGCTGCGGGCGGCGATGCCGGATATCGCCCTGCGCACCACCTTTATTGTCGGCTACCCGGGCGAGACCGAAGAGGAGTTCCAGGGGCTGCTGAAATTCGCGCAGGCGATCGAATTCGACAAGGTCGGCGCATTTCCCTTCAGCCCTGAGCCGGGAACGCCGGCGGCGGAGCTGCCCGACCCCGTCGCCGAGGAAGAGAAAGAGGAGCGCTACGGTCGTCTGATGGAAGCCCAGCAGCCGATCAGCCTGCGCAAGAATCAGGAGCAGGTGGGAAGGGTACTCGACATCCTCGTCGAGGGCCAGGGCGAGGCCGCGGAGAGTGGCGCACCGCTGCTGTTGGGCCGCAGCTACCGCGACGCGCCGGAAGTGGACGGTCTTGTGCTTGTGCCGGGCATCGCGGACGCGCCCGCCGGCGCCATTCTGCAGGTGCATATCAATGGCGCGTTGGAATATGATCTGGTGGGTGAGCCGCTGATCGCCGAGACATTTTCCAGCCGCACGGACCTGCTCGCAGACCTCAATTAGGCATCAATTCGCCTGGCACGGAGACCGTTATGGCCGATCTTCTTAAGTTAGAACGGGATCTGGCCGCGCTTGAGCAGGATCCCACACTCAATGATGATGACAATCTGGAAGCGCGCTTTGAGGCGCTGAAGACGCTCGACTTCCTGGAGGAAGCGTTCCAGATACAGGCCAGTCACCAGTCGGCCGCAACCGGGTTGCGACGGGTGCGCGCGTTGCAGGGCGACCTGGAAGAATGTAACCAGGATCTTTTTCGGAAGTTACGTACAGGCATCCGAACAGGAGTGGTCACACCGCGTCAACTTCGGAACCTGTTCGAAAGCAATTGCCGCTACCGGCAAGACGGTAGCGAGTGGCTGCACTTCAGGGCGGAAGCCGCGGACGCGCTAGCCGCGGGGCTGTTCCACAGCGACTGCCCGCCGCAGCCGTGGGAAGGCAGCGACAACGAAATGATTCACTACGAGTCGACGCCGGTGAGCGCGCTACTCGAACTGGTGGACCGCGTGCCGCTGACGCGCGCCGACAGATTTGTGGACATTGGCTCCGGGCTGGGACAGGTGGCCCTGCTGGTGCACCTGCTGACAGGCGTGGAGGCGATCGGGCTGGAGGTGCTGCCGGCGTATGTGGGCCATGCCCGCTGCGAAGCGGCGAGGCTGGGAATCGGCGGGGTGGCGTTCAGACAGGGGGACGCCCGCAGCGCAGACCTGTGTGCGGGCACGGTCTATTTTCTCTTTTCGCCCTTCCGGGGGCAGATGCTGCAGACGGTACTCAGCAGACTGCGCCGCGAGGCATGCGCACGGCGGATAACGATCTGCTCTTTCGGCCCTTGTACAGAGCAGATCGCGGGCGAGTCGTGGCTGACCCAGAAGGACGCGGGGATGAACCATGGGTTCCGGCTGGCGGTTTTCTGCAGCCACGGCGAGAGCGGAGAAGAATGAAGGCATCGACACGGGAACGCGCCCGCGTCAATGCCTTCGGTAATCGATAGCTTACGAGACAAACAGGGGCGTATCCGGTCTGACCTATCCGCCCAAGTGGAAGACTGCCATCTTCGTTTCGGTCATCTCTTGAACGGCGTATTTGGGCCCTTCCTTGCCCATGCCGCTCTCTTTGACACCGCCATACGGCATCAGATCGGCGCGCCACTGGGTGCCCCAATTGACATGCAGATTGCCGGACTCGACCTCCTTCACAAATCTCATTGCCCAGTCGATATTCTGCGTGAAGATCGCCGCGCTTAAGCCGTAGTTGGTGTCGTTGGCAAGGGCGATGGCCTCGTCGATGTCGCTGACAGGGGTCACCCCGACGACGGGGCCAAAGACCTCATCGCAGGAGATCTTCATATCCGGGCTGACGTTGGAGACGATGGTCGGCTGGTACATCTGACCGTTGCGCTCCCCGCCGAGGACGAGCTCGGCACCGCCGCTTACAGCTTCCTCTACCCACTCATCAACGCGCACGGCGTCGTCTTCGCGAATCATCGGGCCCATTTTGGTGGCTTCGGCCAGCGGGTTGCCGGTTGTGATTTTTTCGACGGTCGCCTTGAAGGCGTCGAGAAAGTCGCCGTAGATTTTTTCGTGGGTGACGACGCGCTGGGTGGAGATGCAGACCTGGCCGGCGTTGGAGTAACCGGAGGCCGCGGCGGCCAGGGCTACGCGTTCGGGGTCGGCGTCGGGCATTACGATGAGGGGCGCATTGGAGCCAAGTTCCATTGTGACCCGCTTCAGGCCGGCGGTACGGCAGATATGCTCGCCGATGTCGCGGCTGCCGGTGAAGGTGATTTTGCGCACACGCGAATCGGCGCAGAGCGCATCGCCGATGACGGCGCCGGAGCCGGTAAGGCACTGGAGCGCTTCCGGCGGCGTGCCGGCTTCGAGGAAGATTTCGACCAGTTTCAGCGCCGAAAGCGGCGTGTCGGTGGCCGGTTTCAGAATGATGGCGTTACCGGCGGCTAACGCGGGACCGATCTTGTGACAGACCAAGTGGAGGGGGAAGTTGAAGGGGCTGATGCCGACAATGACGCCGCAGGGCACGCGCACGGTAAAGCCGAACTTGCCGGCGGCGCCGGGTGCGCCATCAAGGGGGACGACTTCGCCGCCCAAGCGCTTGGCCTCTTCGGCGGAGAGGGCAATGATTTCGACCGCGCGCGAGGCTTCGATCCGGCCTTCGGCGATGATTTTGCCCTCTTCGAGAGTAATGGTGCGGGCCAGATCTTCGTTGTGTTCCTCCATCAGGTGGGCGGCTTTGTGCAGGATTTCATAGCGCTCGTAGCCGGTCAAATTGGCCATTACTTTGGCGCCGCGTTCGGCGGTCGCCAGCGCCAGCTCCACGTCGGCTGCATCCCCTCTGGGAATGGTGTCGACGACCGAACCGTCGAACGGGTGCAGAACTTCGATCTTTTCGGATTTGTCCACCCACTGCCCGCCAATGTGCATTTTCATCGAATTGTTCTCCTTATATTCAGGATCGTTTCAGAATGGTTGCGTTGTTGTATGAAGTACCGCTGCGCGATTTGCGGCGGCGTTTATGACTTTAGTTGAGGTCCGGGCACCCGTTTCCATTCCAGCGGATCTGCGTCCCCCTCATAAGTGGGGACCAGCTTCTGAACGAGTTTCTGTGCCTGCGGTGGCCAAGAGGACACTTGCGTCTGATCACGGCTCAAGCTGGACTGAATGGGAGGCGGTGAAACTTCGAAATTGGGATGATACCAGAGCGTGATGACCGTGCGGCGTTCTCCCGTCTGGTTGGGGAAGGAGCCGTGGAGAAGCCGGGCATCGCCGATGACAAGGTCGCCGGCGCGCACCGGAACAGCCTTGTCTTCCGGCATGGGCTGATAAGCGGGATTGGATGGGTCGGTGGCCCTGCTCAGCTCCTCGGAATGTGTGGTGTGGACGGCGTCGTGAATGCGATGGCGCTTGCGATGGGAGCCAGAGATGACGCGCAGGCAGCCGTTCTCGATGCTGGTGTCCACAAGATAATACATGAGAAAGAGTTGGAGGGGGAGATCCGTATAGCTGACCGGATCATTCCATGCCCACCAGTCCTGATGCCAGAAAAGGGGCGGCGAGTGGCCTGGTTTGCTGATCACAAACCCGGACGACCAGCGAGAATCAGGAAAGCCTAGAGAGGACAGGGTGTCGAGGGCAGGTTGATAGGCGACCAATTCGGCGAAGAAGGGGTCGTCATAGACGCTGATCATGGTGCCCGTGGACTTGTATCTTTCGAAGTGCTCGGCGGGCTGGGCTGCGATGAGGCCTTCGCTGGCGTCTAGCACGCGGACCAACATCTCTGGAGTCAGTATCCGCTCAAGGACGCAGTAGCCGTCGCGTAACAGCTGCTGTGTCTTGTCGTGGAGATTTGTTGCTCTTGTCATTATCATGCCTCCCCTGCGCAGTGTAGCATGAAACACAAGAAAAAACGGAAACGAGGGTGTTCGATCGTGCGCTCCCTGCCTTGCTTAGAGAAAAAGCACCGGATTGTGGCTCCTCATTCGTGAAAGTGTCTCTATCGCAAAAGAGAGCAAAGGCGTCTTCCACTTCGACTCAGGGAGACATGGCTGATACAGTGATGAACCCCCGCCATATTCAACGTTCTGTGAGACAGTTTTCGTTCTCCACCGGGAATGGTGTCGATGACGGAGCCGTTCGAACGGGTGCAACACTTCTATCTTCTGGGGCTTTTCTACCCTCTTCCCGGAAATGTGCCATTTGTCCGACTCTTCTCCCTTATAGCTCAGCATCGTACCAGAATGGTTGCGTTGTTGTGTGAATTCCCGCTGCGCGACTTGCGCCCACGATTTTCACTTCAGTTGAGGGCCCGGCACCCGGTTCCACTCCAGCGGCTCTGCGTCGCCCTCGTATGTGGGCACCAGACTTTTAACGAGTTTCTGGGCCTGTTGCGGCCAATCTACGACCCGCGTCTGAGTACGGCTCAAGTTGGCCTGGACGCGGGGTGGTGACATGTCGAAATTGGGATGGTACCAGAGAGTTATGACGGTGCGGCGTTCACCCGTCTGGTTGGCGAAGGCGCCGTGGAGCAGCCTGGAATCACCGATCACCAGATCGCCGGCGCGCACGGGCACGGCCTGATCCTCAGGCATCGGTTGATAGGCCGGATGGTCCGGGTCGGTCGCGCGCCGCAACTCATCTGTATGTGCTGTGGGCACGGCATCGTGCATGTGATGGCGCTTGCGATGGGAACCGGCGATGACGCGCAGACAGCCGTTCTCTATGCGCGTATCTACCAGGTAGTACATGAGAAAGAGTTGGAGAGGGAGATCGGTATAGCTGACCGGATCGTTCCATCCCCACCAGTCCTGATGCCAGAAGAGAGGCGGCGAGTGGCCAGGCTTGCTGATGACAAAGCCGGACGACCAGCGTGGATTCGGATAGCCCAGAGAGGACAGCGCATCCAGAGCCGGTGAATGGGCGACCAGTTCGGCGAAGAAGGGATCGCCATAGACACTGATCAAGCTGCCGGTGGATTTCTGCTCCTCGAAGTGCTCGGCAGACTGGGCAGCCAGCAGACCTTCACTCGCGGCCTGCACGCGGGCCAGCATTTGCGGTGACAGCACCTGCTCGAAGACGCAGTAGCCGTCCCGTATCAACTGGGTACTCTTGTCGCGGACGATGGTGGTAGTCGTCATGATGCCTCCCCAGCGTAGTGTAGCATGAAATACAAGAAAAAATGGAAGTGCGAGGGTGGAGCCGTTCGTTCCCTGCTTGTTTAGGTACAAAGCACAGAAGTAGGGCGCTCCACCCGCGAGCGTGTCTCTATTGTAACAGAGAGAGGGGGGCCTTTCCACTTCGACTCAGGAAGGCATGACTGACCCAGTGAAGATTCCCTGGCCCCATTCGACGTTCTGCGGGACAGTTTTCGTACTCCATCAAGATGGTCCCGGCGGGAAAACACCCACTTGACTTCGCGGCTTTAGACGTTTTTTTCGAGCCGCTCTGGTTTCAATTTCCTTTCGGAACTCCGCCCGACGCGCTCCCCGGAAATAGTCAACCGCGGCATATCGTCAGTTGAGGTGCGCTCCCGTTCAAAGCCCGCTTTCTCGACAACGCGGAATGTATAGGAGAAAGAGAGACGATAGCATCCTAACGGCATCCATCCCCGGATCACATTAACCGCGGTTCGGACGGTCTGAGCGCAGAATCACGTTTGCAGATGAAAACTATATTACGTATACTAGGTGATATCTGAAGCGCTCTTGGCATTCTCTTCCGTTCGGCAGCAACGCATCCGGCGCATAAGCACTCCTTGCCGGACTACAAAGCGATCTGTTTCCAACAAGGATCCTCGAATGACAGTTCAGATTGTTCTCGCTAACAGACTATCAAGGAGATAACCGATGAACAGACGTCAACTGATTTCCCGCCGGGAATTCTTGCGCTGGAGTGCGGTGGCAGCCGGAGGGGCGGCGGCGGCGGCGTGTGCGGCCCCAACGTCGGCGCCCGGCAGCGGAGAAGCGATGGCGCCCGCGGAGGAGACAATCACGTTGGACTTCTACGAACGTGCCGAAAGCACGAGGCCTGTCGTGGAAGCATTCAACAGCGCCCAGGACGAAATCGTGGCGGAAGGTTTCTATGAGGGCGGTGGCGCTCGCTACAAGGGCTTGGTAACCCGCATCGCGGCCGGCACCGCTCCCGACCTTGTCGGGCTGGAGATATCACAGACCGGGAAGTTCGCCGATCTGGGCGCATTGCTCGATCTGGAACCGTATGTAAGCGGAGTGGATTGGTTCCCCAACGAAATACCCAATGCCTTGTTAAACGGTTTCAGTTACTATCCGAACCAGGAGACTGGCCAAGTGGTAAACTTGCCTTTCTGGCCCGAAGGCTCCGCTTTGTTGTGGAATGAAGTCTATTTTGAACAGGCCGGCCTCGACCCCAGGGTACCGCCTGCCACCTGGGACGAAATCGTCGAGTTCGCTCAGATTCTGGCGGAGGAAACCGAAGCCAAACATGGTTTGGGATTTGGAACCAAGATGGCGGGAGGTGATACCTGGCAGTTTGGTTACCCCTTCTTGTGGACCAATGGCGCTTCGATTTTCAATGCCGATTACACAAGGTCTGTTGTCAACTCGCCGGAGGCAATCGCGGCAATGCAGTTCGTCGTCGATCTCCAGCACAAGCACAACCTAACCAACGAAGTGGCCGCAGCCGACTGGAGCGTACTCATTCCCGCGCTTCTGAATGGAGAATGGGCGATGAGCATGGGGGCGCCTTCCTTCCGGTACTCTGACGGAGAGTACACCGGCAAGATCGGGTTCTGGCCCCATCCCGGACCGGAACCGGGCCAGAATTCGAGTTGTATTGGCGGCAACACGCTTACCATTATGAAACAGTCGGACAAGCAAGATGCGGCCTGGTCAATGATCAACTGGATTCTGGGCACGGACGAGGGCTTGGTCGAAATCTGGAAGATGGGTTACCTTCCGCCGCGGACAGGGTTCCTGGAACTGCCCGAAGGCTCCGAAGACCCAGTCTACATCGAAGCAGCCTCTGCCCAGTACGAGGTGGGACGGGTGATCCCGCTGAGCCCGGAATCGCCTCAGATTATGCAACTGTTCCACGATACCCTACTCTACATGTTTACCCAGGAAAAGACGGTGGAAGAGGCGCTCGCCGACCTGGAAGAGGATACTAATAAGATCCTGAAGCGCGCCTATCCCGATGCCTGATCACGCGCCGTTTGGGATGCAGTCTGGCCCCACATCGGTTGACAGCAGCCGGCTGATCGGCGACTGTGAATCGCTCGACGAATGAATTGATTGTGAAGGGGGCGGTCCTCTTCTGTAACGAGGATCACCCCCCACTTCCCTGCAATGTCTGCGAGCCACGCCTCCAATAATCCCCATCCCGCCAGTCAGACGCCCCCCTGTCGGAAAGGTCTCTGAGCGTCACCAATGCGTATTCTGCAATCCACCAAGGAACGGTCAGCGTTTAAGGCGGGCGGCTTGGTGCCCTATCTCTTTATGGCCCCCGCCCTGATCATAGTCTCCCTCACCGTTGTCTACCCGGCATTGCGCAGTATCCACATTGCCTTCTACGATTGGGACATAATGGGACGGGACAGCCAATTCATCGGCATTGCCAACTTTCGTGAACTGTTTGAGGATCCCATATTCTGGCAGGTCTTCAGAAACACCGTGGTCTACCTTATCGGTGTCGTCGTTGTCCCGTTTCTGATCGCTTTGCCATTGGCTATCGTCTTGAATACCAGGATCCCAGGCTCACGCCTGTTGCGCAGCATTTTCTTCGTGCCGATGGTCTCTCCCATCGTCGTAATGGCCCTGGTCTTTACCTGGATCTTTCAGGGCGACCTAGGCATCCTGAGCCACATCTTGCAAAAACTGAACTTCGTTGACGAACCCGTCTATTTCCTCTTGGACCGAAAGTTGGCAATGCCGTCAGTCATGGTGGTGATTGTCTGGAGCAGGGTCGGCTATTACGCCATCATTCTACTGGCCGGAATCCAGGCGATACCGACGGACCTGTTTGAAGCTGCCTATATCGACGGAGCCAGCTATTCGCAGGTGGTCAGACGTATTATGATCCCATTGCTTCGAAACTCTATCATTATCATCTGGTTTATCGGGGGCATAGACACGTTCAAACAGTTTGGCGTCGTTTGGGCGATGACCCAAGGCGACCCGCTACATCGAACCGAGGTTCTCGGCATCTATCTGTATCAGTATTCATTCGCTTACATGCGGTTTGGCTATGCCGCCTCTGTGGCTGTGGTTCTCTTCCTGATTTCCGGAGTCTTGACCACAGTTTCCCTCAGGCTGCGCCGCGAAGTCTACTAGCTGCAGACCCCTTTCAATCGTTAGCGCTTTCGGATTGCCCGGTGGAGGTGTAGCGTACATGTTGTTCGAAGATACCAGCACTAGGATTATAAAATGGCTCATCTACATCGCTGTCCTCCTTTTGGCCTTCCTGATCGCCTTTCCTTTCTACTGGATGGTGTCTAACAGCTTCAAACCTCTCGCCGAGATCATGTCATATCCCCCTACGATCGTACCCCTTTCATTTACTCTGGAAGCCTTTCCCCGGGTCTTTGCCACATCGCCCTTTGCCCGATGGTATCTGAATACCACCCTAGTCGCCTTAGGCGGCTCGTTTACCACAGTTCTCGTCTCTGCCCCAGCGGCCTATGCGCTCGCCGTCCACAAATTCAGAGGATCGCAACTGCTTTCCTTCTACTTGATGGCGAGTATCATGGTGCCTCCCATGACAGCACTGCTGCCGCTTTATATGCTTTTGAGAGACCTGCAACTCATCAACACGCACCTCGGTCTGGTGTTCGCTTACGTCGGCTTTCATACTGCGTTTGCAATCTTTCTGATACAGAATTATTTCGAGACGTTGCCCAAAGAGCTCGTCGATGCGGCGAGGATTGATGGGGCCAACGATCTGTCCATTCTAGTAAGAATCTTCATACCCCTGTCGCGGCCGATATTCGTAACGGTTGCCGTCTTCAACTTCGTCTGGGCCTGGAACGAGTACCTCTTCTCTCTGGTCGTCATAAGCAAAGAAACCAAAATGACCTTGTCGGTCGGTATCGAGTTTTTCTTCGGCACCATGTACCGTACGCCCGATTGGAATCTGGTGATGGCGGCTGCTACACTTGGACTATTGCCATCCCTACTTCTATTCGTGCGCCTGCAGAGTCACTTCGTCTCTGGAGTAACAATGGGGGCTGTCAAGTCGTAATCGGTTAGTCACCAGGCCTTAACACCCCTATCTACCTCCACGGAACTTTCAAGCGTCTCAATATCTGCAGGCATTCCGGACGGGAAAGAAGAAAAAATGCTTATCGGTCTCGATATTGGCACGACTTCATTGAGCGCGGTGGTGCTGGACCCTGGAAGCGGCAGCCAGCTGGCCCTCAAGACAGTTGCCAATGGCGCCGGTACTTCGCCCGGACCTGGCCGCGCCGAGCTGGACCTTTCGCGCCTGTACGACCTGACAGTGCAGTGCCTGGCCGAATTGGTGGCGGAGGCAGAACTGGCCCCCGCCGCCGTCCAGGGCATCGGCGTCACCGGCCAGCAGCACGGTGTTGCCCTGATCGGTCCGGATGCTCTCCCGGCCACGCCGGCGATTACCTGGCAGGACTTGCGGGTGCAACAGCCGCTGCCCGGTTCAGACAGGCCGGTGCTGGATCGGTTCATCGCTGACGCCGGAGGCCGCGAAGCCTTCGGCAACACCGGCTGCCTGCCCGCGGCCGGCTTCCTCGGCCCCAGCCTTTACTGGCTCGGTCTGCAAGATGCCCTGCCGGAGCCGCCCGTGACCGCCTGCTTCGTTCCGGATGCGGTCGTCTCCTTCCTCACGGGCGCGACAGTGGTCTGTGAACCGACGCTGGCGGCCAGTTCCGGGATCTTTGACATCCGCGAGAATTGTTGGGATTGGTCGCTGCTGGAACGGCTGGAGTTACCGGGGCGACTCTTTCCGCCGGTGGGGCGCGCCGGGGATGTGGTGGGAGGTCTGCGCCGCGAGCTGGCTGAAGCTATCGGGCTGGCGGTGGGCACGCCGGTGACGATTGCACTGGGGGACAATCAGGCCAGCTTCATCGGCAGCGCGCCGGAGCCGGGCCGCAGTCTGCTCCTGAACGTAGGAACCGGCGGCCAGATCTCCGCCCGCACGGGCAGCTTTCATTTCATTCCCGGTCTGGAACACCGGCCCTTCCCCGGTGGACAGTATCTGCTGATAGGGGGAGGGCTGTTCGGGGGTCGTTCCTATGCTTATTTGCAGCGCTTTTTCCAGCAGGTGGGCGCCCAACTTCTGGGAACGGATATGCCAGCGGACCTCTATACACGAATGGCGGAACTGGCTGCGACGGTCGCCGCCGGCTGCGACGGGCTGCGCTGTGAACCGTTCTTCACAGGTAGCCGCACCGACCCGGGGCTGCGCGCCTCGTTCAGCGGGCTTTCACCGGACAACTTCACGCCTGCCCACTTTGCCCGCGCGCTGCTGGAGGGCATGGCGGAAGGCTTTTTCAACTTTTACGAACAGATGAAGCCGGTGGTGGGAAAACCGCCGCTTCTGGTGGGGGCGGGTAACGGGGTGCGCCAGAACCGGCTCCTGGCCAGGATTCTGGCGCGTCGTTTCGAGAAGCCGTTGCTGATTCCCAGACATACGGAAGAGGCGGCGGTCGGCGCGGCAGTGGCTGCGGCAGTCGGCCTGGGTATCTTCTCCGACCTGGAGACGGCGGCGGCGGCGCTCCTCGACTACGCCGACATAGTCGAACCACAGCTGGCTGAGGGCGGGGACGAGCGAGGCTGCGCGTCCCCGGTCTGTGCCCGGTAGACGGATGGTCGAGACGCTATTCGCGCACGTGCATATCGCCCAGCACAATCCACTTGTATGTGGTCAACTCCTCCAGCCCCATAGGCCCGCGCGCATGGAGTTTCTGCGTGCTGATGGCGACCTCGGCACCGAGGCCGAACTGGCCGCCGTCGTTGAAGCGGGTGCTGGCGTTGACGAAAACCGCTGAGGAGTTGACGGCATCGACAAAGCGTTGGGCATTGTTCCAGTCCTGGGTGAGGATGCCGTCGGAGTGGTCCTGGCTGTGCTCTTGAATGTGAGCGATGGCGTCGTCGAGCGAGTCCACCAGCTTGACGCCCAGGATCAGCGCCATCCACTCCGTGTCCCAGTCGTCCGGCCCCGCCGGGGTGACTGTTGCGCCGTGGTCTGAGAGAAATGGCATTGCATCGGGAGTAGCCCGCATCTCGACACCGCATTCGGCCATACGCCGCGCCAGCTTTGGCAGAAACTCGGGCGCGATGTGGCGGTTGACCAGCAGGGTATCCAGCGAGTTGCAGACCGAGGGACGCTGGGTGCGGGCATTGACGATAACGTCCATCCCCCGCTCCTGTTCGGCGCTGATATCCACGTAATAGTGGCAGATGCCAATGCCGCCGGTGATGACCGGGATGGTGCTCTGCTCGCGGCACAAGCGATGCAGACTGTTGCCGCCCCTGGGGATGAGCATATCAACGTAGTTATCCATGCGCAGGAACTGGGACACGAGCGCCCTGTCCGGGTTACCGATGTATTGGACGGCCTCGCTGGGCAGGCCCTGCGCTTGCAGGGCGTCGCCAATAACGGAGACCAGCGCCAGGTTGCTGCGCAGGGTCTCTTTGCCGCCGCGCAGGATGACGGCGTTGCCGGTCTTCAGGCAGAGGACGGCGATATCGATGGTGGTGTTGGGGCGGGCCTCGTAGATGACGCCCAGGACGCCGATCGGAATGCGTCGTCGGCTAAG
Source organism: Caldilineaceae bacterium (assembly GCA_965221345.1). Lineage (GTDB taxonomy): Bacteria > Chloroflexota > Anaerolineae > Caldilineales > Caldilineaceae > Bin5. The sequence continues at coordinate 801,920 of CBDCSD010000001.1, read as the reverse complement.
GCGCAGACCGTTGGGCAACAAGCGGCTTTCCAGTTCGGCGCCAACCGGGTCGGGCAGCGCCGCGACCTGCCGTGTGTCGTCCGCCAGCCCACATATTCGTTCCGGCGTCAGCAGCAGGCGGTCCAGCAGGGCGTCGCTGAGACCATTGGTGCGGCCGCCGGCGATGTCCAGTTCGTTCTGCGCCAGGACCTCTGCGCTCCTCGCTTGCAAGGCATCGGCGATGGCATGAAGCGCGTCATTCTTCTGCGTCGACGTCAACCCCGCCAGTTTGCGGCTCGCCTGCCGCGCGGCCTGCCCCATCGCCTCCAGATCAACCGGCTGACCCCCAGCCTGAGAAGGATCATTTGGGGATAGTTGCCCTGCCCCCTGATCGTTGCGGGGGGAACTTTCCGCGCGCGCGCTTGGTTCCTTGACAGAAAAGGTCATAAATTTCCTCCCAGCCCTTATTCCAGTAGGATCATGTCATTGCGGTGGAGCGCCACCGGCCCATAGCCATAGCCCAGCCGTTCGCTGATTTCGTGCGACTGGCAGCCGCGAATGCGATGGAGGTCATTACTGCTGTAGCGGGTGATACCGCGCGCCAGATCCGACCCATTCCCCTCCTTCACAAAGACGGCGTCGCCCCGCTCGAATTCGCCTTCCACTGCAGTGATGCCAACGGGAAGGAGGCTATTGCCTTGAAGGCGCAAGGCTTTGGCGGCGCCGGCATCCACGAGCAGACGGCCTGAGGGGGCAGGGCCGGCCAGAATCCAGCGTTTGCGGTTCTCCAGCGGTGTTTCCTGCGCGGGGAAACGGGTTCCCACGGGCTGACCGGCGACTATGCGCAAGATCACGTCCGGTGCGCTGCCGTCGGCGATCACGACGTCGGTGCCAGCGCGGCAGGCGGTTTCCGCAGCCTGTAGTTTTGTGCTCATGCCGCCAATCCCCAGGCCGGACGGCGTGTTGCCGGCAAGGGCGCGAAGGGAATCGTCGATGGTCTGGACTTCAGGAATCAACTGTGCGTCTGGGTCGGTGCGCGGGTCGGCCGTAAACAGACCCGCCTGGTCGGTCAACATCAGCAGCAGGTCAGCGTCGGTCAACACAGCCACCAGCGCCGAGAGATTGTCATTGTCGCCAACCTTGATCTCTTCGACAACCACGGCGTCGTTTTCGTTCACGACTGGAACGATCCGGTGTTTTAGCAGGGCGCTGAAGGTGTCGCGGGCGTTCAGAAAACGCTGGCGGTTTTCCGTGTCGGCCCTGGTGAGCAGAATCTGCCCGACGTGTATGCCATAGATTTCGAAGAACCGTTCCCACATGAGCATCAGTCGGCTCTGGCCGACTGCGGCCAGCATCTGCCGGCTGGACAGGGTGTTGGGCAGGTCGGGGAATTGCAGGCGCGCCCGTCCGGCGGCCTGAGCCCCGGAGGAGCAGACAATCAACTCCTTGTTCTGATGATGGAGCGACGCGAGCTGACGGGTCAGTTCCACCATTTGCGGTTGGTTGAGGAAACGGGTGCCCTTGGTCAGTACACCTGTGCCCAACTTTACGACGATTCTACGATACATCCTTCCCGTCCCGCCAGAAAAATGGAACCTGTTCACCAGTAGCCAGTTTCCCAATGCGCAGTTCCTGGTCGCTGGGATAACGCTAACAGTATAATGCAGTGAGGAACGATTCGGCAATCATTTCCCGGACGAGATTCATAGGCGCGCCAAAGGGGACGGGGGCGGAGGGCGTCATGATACACGCTGGTGGGCCGCGGCGAATTCCGGTGCGTTGTGGAACACAAACGGGGACGCGCAGTCATTCCATGCATGGGCGGCGTCCTCTGAAATGTAACCGTTTTTGTTCAGTATTTTGCTTGTGCTAAGATAGATACAAAACTGCGTGCGCCAAGCAGGAAGATGCACTCCTTGCCCGGTCGCAGAGTTTTCGCCTTTGGCGCGGCAGCCCGATGGCCGGGTTTGCCCGCTGTCGGCTCCAGCCATTCAGAAAGTTGGCGGCAACCCGGTGACTTGGCAACGGGCAACAGAGAGAATTCCCCGGGCTCAACCGCGTGGCGCGGAGCGCAGGAGATTGACATATGCGCGGTCGCTTCGGCTTATCTACGCGAAGCGACCGCTGCAACTGGGCGCCCGCCAATACACAGTATTCGTGTTCAATGCGCCGCTGATCGAAAGCAGCGCGGAATGGAGGAAAAAGTAAATGCGAAGGTCTTCTTTAGATTATGATGAGCCGCGCCAACCCGAGTCAAGGCCGGCCTCCGGGCTGCGGAAGGTCGTCACGGCCATTATTTCGCTTGTTCTGATTCCCGCCCTGATCATCGCCGCGTTGCTGCTGCCGCCGATCAGTCTGCTTGAGCGCATCCAGTTCCTGTCCTTTACGACGATTGACAGGAACGGGGGCTCGCTAATGGATCCGGACGGGACGACGATCGTTTTTCCTCCGGAAAGTGTATTTGAATCCTTTCGCGTCAACCTTGACAGCATTCCACGTGCAGAGTTTCTGAACGGGAACGCGGGCCAGGAATGGATGACCGCCCGCGATGCGCTGGCCACAACGGGTCTGGAAGCCAAGAGCCCGATCTACCAAGTGGACGTGCGCGGCGGACGCTTGGAGCAGAGCATCGTACAGATCCCGATTCCCAATGACAGCCAGCCTTACGAGACGCTGGAGTTGTACAGCTGGGATGGGGACAGTTGGGAGTATGTGCCCAGTTCCATCATAGCCACGACCGACCGGATTGAAGCTCGAACTGACGGACCGCCACCGGCCAATTTCGTCGTGATGCAGACGAGCGCGCCGCCGGCGCGAGTGGGGGCCAACATTGGGGTCGGCGAGCAGGCTCCACCCAGTCTGGCGAACGCTGCCGTTACAACTCTTGCCGTGGCTGGCTTTTTCCTAAGGGGGGACGGCGCGCTGGATGTTGTGCGCTCCAATCCTCCCGCCGGCAACTATGCGATCGTGCCGGTCCTTCGCAACTGGCATAGCGGAGAAGTTCCACGCAGCGACCTGCTCCACAACATGCTGGTGGAATCGGGCCAACTGCAAAACCAACTTTCCGCTATCACCGGTCTTCTGTCCCAGTACAGTTACCCGGGTGTCATTATCGACTATCGCGGCTTGGATGCGACGCCGGCGGGAGAGGAAGCGTTCACCTACTTCATTGAACGTCTGGCTGAACGACTGCACGCGCCCGATATGAATCGCTGGCTGGCTGTGCGGGTGGAATCACCTCAGCAGATTTCGGCGGTTGATTGGAACACACGCGGCTACAATTGGGAGGCCCTGGGCAGCGTAGCTGACCGCGTTCTGATTCCAGGTCCGGCCGACCCGACAGCGTATCAGCTGGGCGGGCAGATGGGAGCCCTGCTGGCCTACGCCACAGACCAGATTGACCGGCGCAAGGTGCAGGTGGAACTGCCGGGCATGTCGGTGGAACGAAGCGGAAACCAGCTGTGGCTGAAGGGCTTTCAGCAGGCCCTTCAACCTTTGGTCGCCCAGATCCGCCTGGGAGGAGAAGATGGGGTAATCCTACCCGGCGCAGATGTCGAGGTGGCGGCGGTCAACCCGCGAATTACTCGCCCCGTGGCCTGGGATGATGCGATTGGGGCTTATGTGTACGCCTACACCGACGACCAGCAGATGGAGCGAATCGTTACGATCGAGAACAGCAGCAGCTTTGCCCGCAAACTCAACTTGCTGGAGCGATACGAAGTGACGCAGGTGATGGTGCGGGATGTGGATTCCGGGGATGTGGACCCGGATCTGTGGGAGGTCGCCCGCCAGTTCCAGACGGGTGGGGGCGTGAACACGGCGCCGGCGATGCTGAAGGTATTCTACAGGATTTTCCACCCTGACGGCGGCTTGATGGAGGAGGTAACGGTTCCCATCGAAAACCCGGTATACACATTTATGGCGCCGGCCGGCGAGGGGGATGTCCATGTCGAGGCCCAGGTTGTGCAGATCTCGAATATGGGGAGCCGCATGGCGGCCAGCCCGCAGAATACGGTAGCGTTGAGCTTGGCGACGCCGACGCCGGTGGCAACCAACACGCCGGTGCCGACAGCCACGCCTGAAGTTTCGAGGCTAGTCAGCACGCAGAACACAAACGTCCGTGAAGGGCCGGGCACGAACTATCCGATTGTAGGCCAACTCAACGCCGGTCAGCCCTACCTCATTTTTGGAAAGAACCGAGCGGGAAGTTGGTGGCAGATCGATATTGGCAATGGCAAGAAGGGCTGGGTGTTTGCTGAACTGACGACCGCCAGCGGTCCGCTGAACACAGTCGCCGTGATTGCCGATATTCCTGCGCCGCCGGCCGCGGCTGCGCCCGCAGCGCCGGCGCCCAGTGGCGGCGGCAGCTTCGGTTATGGAGTCCAGGCCCATATGGTCCACAATAACCAGGCCGGTCAGGTTATGCAAAAGACGCGCGAGATGGGCTTCGGATGGGTGAAGCAGCAGATCGAATGGAAGGTCTTTGAACAAAACCAGGGGCAGTACGATTGGGGGTCGATGCAGGGCATCATCGACGCGGCCAATAACGCCGGCATCAGCCTGCTGTTCAGCGTTGTCAATGCGCCGCCCTGGGCGCGCGAAGGAGGTTTCGAACCGAATGTGGGCGGACCTCCGGCAGATCCGAACACGTTCGCCAGATTCCTGGGGGCGATGGCCGGCAAGTATTGCGGCACCTCCTTAAAAGCGATCGAAGTTTGGAACGAGCAGAATCTGCATTACGAGTGGGGCAACCTGCCTTTGGATCCGGGCAAATATGTAGCGCTACTGAGACCGGCCTACACGGAGATCAAGAGGGCGTGCCCGTCAATGCTGGTGATCAGCGGCGCGTTGACGCCGGCGGCCAGCAATGGCGCGCCACAGAGCAGGGGCGGTATCGCGGCGATGGATGATTTCGAATACCTGGAAAAGATGTTCCAGGCCGGCCTCAACAGCTACATGGATGGCGTCGGCGCGCATCCCAGCGGATACAACGTGCCGCCGTCCTACACGTGGCAGCAGGGCTGTGAAGCGATACAGAAGCATGGCAACAGAGGCTTCAACGGCGCCTGCGACAGCCCGCACCATTCGTGGAGTTTCCGCAGCACGATGGAGGGCTATCGCAACATCGCGGTCACGTACGGCGCCGCCAACAAACGCATCTGGCCGACCGAGTTTGGTTGGGCGGCCGGGGGCGCCTTTGACGCGCGGTACGGGTACGCCAACGACAACGACTACAATGAACAGGCTGCCTGGACGGTCGAGGCCTATCAAATGATGAAGAGATGGGGTTGGGCGGGCCCGGCGATCCTGTGGAATCTGAACTTCCGCGTGGTGGCCAATGGCACGGAAAAGGCCCAGTGGGGGATTGTGGATCCCCATTGGGGCAACCTGCCGGTCTTCAATGCGCTGCGGGATATGCCGAAGTAGGGGGCGCTGACATCATCTTCTGCAGGCTATAATTCTTTGCTCATGCGCTTTCAGTCTCATCAGGTCCTAGGCAGACTCTTGCATTTGTCCCTGGCACCGGTGGAGATAACGGTACACATTGAGGTGGATCTGCTGGGGGAGTCTCCCAAAGCCGATGTCCTACTTCTGCGCAGAGAGGGGGAAGAGTGGAACGCAGCGCAAAGAGCGCGATTGCCGGACGGCGTGCGCGACAGCGCAGCGGGACACGTCTTGTTGGAGTTCAAATATACGGAGTCGGTAAACGAAACCGCCCTCGCCCAAGCGGTCGCTTACGATCATTTCTACCGGCAAGCGCAAAGTTTGCCTGAAGAGAAGGCGCTCACTGTCATGCTGAGCGCCAGGACGCCGCGAAAGTCTCGGCTGGAGGAGTGGGGGTATAGGGAACTGCAACAGGGCGTTTTCAGCAGCCCTCTACCACTGCTGCGGCGCGTGTGGTTGTTGGTGTTGAACGACCTGCCGCCCCACCCCCATAACGCCTTTGTTAAGCTGTTTGCCAGCCGGGAAGAGGAACGAGAGGCCGCCTTTGCAGTGCTGAATTCGCCGACCGTAACCGAGTCGCCCCCTCTGCAGGCCTACATGATGGGACTGCAACGGACACTGAAAATGAAGGGAGAGAGCGATATGGCGGAGATTTTGACTCCAGACAAAATAATGGAGATTGGCCAAAAGATGCGCCAGAGCATCCTTGAATCGGCCACCCCCGAAGAAAGACTGGCGGGACTTGACCCCCGGGACAGACTGGCGGGCCTGACGAATGCAGAACGCCGAACACTTCTGCGATTGCTTCAGGAAGAGGTGGACGCTGCCTCCGGGGACAAGTCAAACAGCAATGGGGACGCTGCATAACTCAGGCTGGGCTGAGGTGGAATCCGCAAATGGCGTTGGATAGGGCGCCGTCTTCCCTGCTTGTGACTATCCCGGATAAGGGAGAGAGCGATATGGCCGAGATTTTGACCGCGGACAAGATCATGGAGATAGGCGAAAAGATTCGCCAACGCGTTCTTGAAACGGCTACCCCCGAAGAAAAGTTGGCGGGACTTGACCCGAAGGATATTTTGGCAGGATTTGAACCCCAGGATATTTTGGCGGAACTTAAACCCCAAGAAAGACTGGCCGGCCTGACCCATGAGGAACGCCGGCTACTCCTGCGATTGCTTCAGGAAGAATTGGGCACTCCCTCCGGGGAGGAAGCAAACAGCAATGGGGACGCTGGATAGCACATGTTGCGTTGTGGTGGAGTCTGCAAATGACGTTGAAAACGGCGTAATCTTCCCAGCTTGTTTCCCAACATGCCGTTTTACCGGATAAAGGCGAGAGTGATATGGCGGAAGAGTCAACCATGGACGAGATGATGGAAATTAGCGAAAAGACACGCCGGTTCGTCCTCAGAATGGCTTCCACTAAAGAGTTATTAGCCGGGCTTGACCCAAAGGTAAGACTGGCTGGACTTAGCCCCAAGGAGAGACTGGCCGGCCTGACGATAGAGCAGCGCCGGAAACTCTTGCGATTTCTTCAGGAAGAGATGGACGCCGCCTCCGGGGACCAGACAGATGACAATGGGGACGCTGCATAACTCATGCTGAACTGTGGTGGAAACCGCAAATGGCGTTGGGAAGGACGCCGTCTTCCCAGCTTGTTTCCCTGCTTGCGGCGCGCCCCCTTTCCAAAGAAGAAAACATGAATAGAGATGACATTCAGTCTCGGCTGGCAAAGGGAGATAGGCTGTTATTGGACGGCGCTACCGGATCGGAACTGCAGCGCCGCGGCGTCAATGTCTCCAAGGGCGTGACCTCCGAGGGCGGTCTCGGCGCATGGTCGGCGACGGCGATGGGAGATGCGCCGGAACTGGTACGCGAGGTCCACGAAGACTACCTGCGCGAGGGCGCCGATATCATCACGACCAACAGCTTTTGGACCAATCGTGAGCGGCTGGGAATGGTGGGCCTCGCCGACAAGATGGAAGAGTACACGCACCTGGCTGCGGAGATCGCCTGCGAGGCACGCGATCGGCTCAATCCGCAGGCGTATGTGGCCGGCAGCATGGCTCCGCCGGGCGGGGGGGACCTGACGAAAGAGTTCACCGACCAGTCGGCGGTGCTGGCGGCGGCGGGTGTGGACGTTATCTTGCTCGAATATGTGGGGGCTGTCGCCGACTGTGTTCTGGCAGTCCAGGCCGTCTCCGGGACCGGTCTGCCCATCTTCCTGGGACTCAAGCATGTCACACTGGAAGGAACCAACTCTGCCGGCGAAACATTCGAGCAACTGGCTGATGCCTTGGAAGGCCACAAGGTCGATGCAGTCCTGCCGATGTGCAGCCGACCTGAGGAGATTTCCGCCTCTTTGCCCAAGCTGCGCGCGGCCTTTGACGGACCTGTCGGCGCCTACGCCAACATTGGCTACAATCAGGCGGCCGGGCGTCCAGAATTCCCAAAGCGACAGTGGCACGTGATCGAGACCGACGACTATCCCCCAGACCGATATGCCGAGTTTGCGCGCACGTGGCTCGACATGGGCGCCCAGATCATCGGCGGCTGTTGCGCAACGGGGCCGGAGCATATCGCGGCGATACGACCGGTCGTAAAAGGGCTTGAAAAGCAGAAGGATTTGGATTCCTGACGCAACTCGCCGGCAGCCCTCCGCTGGTATTTGGAACAGGAAAACGATAGCTCCGGCTCATATAGGGAAGGGAGGTGGTAGACCCGCAAATCAGATTCGACATCCTGAAGGCTCTTTTATGGCAAGGAGGAATTCTGATGGGAAAGTATCTCAGGTTAGCCAATCTGATCGTCATTCTGTCGATTCTGCTCACCGCGTGTGCCCCCGCAGCAGTCCCCTCTGAAGCGCCGCAAGAGGCGCCAGCCTCCGATGCGGATTCTACCGGCTCTGCCAAGCCGGCCGACATGGCCGCCAACCAGGAACTGACCATGGGCAGGGTCTTCTATTTTTCGGGCCACTTCACTGAGGGTTCCTGGTATGATGGCGGTCTTGTCATGGGCGGCGGCCTTCTGGAGAGACATCCTGACGGCAGCGTCCGCCCATGGGCCGCCGACTCATGGGATGTCAGCGACGATGGCACAATCTACACCTTCAACCTCCGTTCCGATTTGAAGTGGTGTACAGGTGAACCAATAACGGCCCAGGATGTCAAGTTGGGCTGGGAGTGGCTCAATATCCAGTTCAAGTGGGCCAAGGATTACGCCTGGTACATGGTGGAAGGCATTGACGAATTCCTCGAGGCAACCGCGGACGTGGGCCCCTGGGACTTTGACCAGCAGGGCGATGCCGCGATCAGCGGCTTGGTCGTTCTGGATGACCACACGCTGCAGGTCAAACTGAAGGGCGTGACGCCGGCATTCATCGACGTCACTTCCTCGGGCAACTTAGGCGCCTGGGGCCTTCTCGACCCGGCGCAGATCAGACTCGGTACCGCGGAAGTGCCTTGGCATGAACATCCCGACTTTTGTGGCGGCATTGGTCCCTTCATGGTGGAGTCCTTCGATCCGGAAGAGGACGTGAGCGTGCTGGTGCCCAACCCCCACTACGTACTGGGACCCCAGGCCCTGCTGCAGAAGATGACGTTCAAGGGCATACAGGACCGGCAGACCCAGTTGGTGCTCTACGAAAGTGGCGAGTTGGACATCGCCATGCCTTCGACAGCTGATTTCGCCCAGTTTATGAACGATTCCAACCATCCCCTGCATGACCATGTGCAGACCTTCGGCATTGCCGGCTTGCAGTGGCTCGAATTTGACCTCGCGGCGGTACCGACCAACGATCCCAAGATCCGCGAAGCCATCTTTTTCTCAATCGATCTGGATCTGATCCATGAGACGGTCTATCGCAACCTGCAACGGCGGGCGACCGATATCATCCCCTCCGGGCCTTTCAACCGCGAAGACCGGCCAGGGTATTGGCAACCGGATCCGGAACGCGCCAGGCAGGCCGTAGCCGATTCTTCTTACGGCAGCGCCGAAAACGTGCCCCCAATCCTCTACTGGTCCCGCTATCCGGACCCCGAATGGGCACAGGTAGCGCAGGCGGTCCAGCAGATGGTGGCCGATGCGACCGGCATCGAGATCCAGATCACCGTCGCTTCCAGTATGGAGCAGGCTGAAAGAGAGAAGTTCCAGATCTGGGAGGATGGCTATGAAACCTTCTCCATGGATGCCCAGGCTTGGGGTTCATACAACTTCGCCAGCGATTCTTTCATCTCTACGCGTCATACGCATTGGGGTGATGAACGTACCGACGCGCTGCTGGCGGAAATAGAATCGAATCCAGATGAGGCCGCGCGCATTCAAGCCTGGTCGGAGTTTGTGGATGTCGTCTGGAGTGAGTATTGGATGATCCCGCTCTACTGGCCGGAAGGCAGGTTCCTGGTGAGGCCGAACGTAAAGGGCGTTGTCTTCGATCCCACTTTCCGTTGGATCAATTCCGAATACATGTACATCGCCGAGGAGTAACGACTGCACGGCAGCGGTGGAGAGAGCTGGCCTTTCTGCACCGCTGCCGCGGCACCGATGAAGGCAAGAGCGAGGGAGATTGACAATGCAAGCCAGTCGACATGCAGACACGTCGGACGCATTCTTCGAAGAAGTGCATGTGGTGAAGTTGCCGAGGCAAAGGTTCGGTTACCGCGGGAATGTGGGCGATATCGCAGAGTTCAATGATGGACGTCTGTTGCTATCCTACACTTGCAACGATGACAGCCCTGTTGATAGCATTATCGTTGGTGACATCATGGGACGGTTCTCAAATGACCAGGGCAAGAGCTGGGGTGAACCGTTCATACTGATTGGCCGCCCAAGGCCAACTCGCAAGGATGAGGGATACTGGCACCCCAGTCTCCTGCGCTTGGCGAATGGCCAGTTGCTCTTGTCCTACATCTACTTTGCCGGGTCGCTGCCGCGGTACGCACACACCTACTACCGCCGCTCGAACGACGACGGCGCGACTTGGGGCGACCAGCTTATCGTCACGCCCCATGCCGGCACAAATCACATTTTCAACGACAAGCTCATCCAGCTGCCCTCCGGTCGGATTCTCGCCCCTTGCGAGAGGGAAATCAAGGAAGAGGGCGGCGACCACCGCGGCTTCGTCAGCTTGGTTTTCTACTCCGACGACGACGGTTATTCCTGGCATCAGTCGGAAAACGTCGTCAATACGCTGCCGGTGGAGGCGCAGGAGCCGCATGTGGTCCCTTTGAAAGACGGCCGTCTGATGATGCTGTGCCGGACGTACAGCGGCTATATCGTCCGATCCTACTCCGACGACGAGGGAGTCACCTGGTCGCAGGGCGAGGATGTGCGCAGTCTTAAACTCTCTATCAACTCGTCCGCGCTCAACGTCAAACGGATCCCATCTACCGGCGACCTGCTTCTGCTCCGCTCGACCGACACCAAGAATAGACTGCGCACGCCGTTCGTCTCGGCAGTCTCTACGGATGAGGGCCGCACCTGGATGCACGAACGCGCGATCGGTTCTGATCCGGATGACGACTACGGCTATCCGAGTCTGACCTTTCTGAACGATATGGCGCTGGTCAGTTATCATAAACGCGACGGCATCTACGCGGCGCGCATCGGAATCGACTGGTTTTACGGCAAATAGGTCCGATTGTTGGGAGGTTGCGATCACGGTTTCCGGCCGCGCTACCCGCAGTGAATACTATCAGGACGGATTTTCCCCGGCTTGTCGACGGGCCTGCGATTCGTTGCTGCCAGGCATCGGCGGTGAACAACAATGATCGGCTATATCATTGGGCGTTTGGGTGCAATCGTGCCGACGCTGCTGGTTGGCATCTTCATCGCCTTTGCCCTGACCTATTTCGGCCCTGGCGACCCGGTCAGTGTCTTTTTGGAGCAGCAAGGTAGGTTGAGTGAGGAAGCTTATGAAGCCTTGCGCAGGCAATATGGACTGGACCGCCCGTTCCTGGTGCAGTTCGGCGACTACGTCACCGGTCTCGTGCGCGGCACGTTCGGCAAATCGATCTGGGCCGGCGGCCGCCCCATCGAGGTCATGATCCGGCGGGCACTGCCGGTCAGTGTCCAACTCGGCTTCGTCGCTTTTCTCATAACGGTAGGAACGGGCATTCCCCTGGGGATCTTCGCGGCCCTGAGACAGAATACGCTGTTTGACTACGCCATTGTGTCGGCGTCGGTCGTGGTGTCCTCGATCCCTACCTTTGTATTAGCGCCGATGCTGCTCATTCTGTTCGTGCTGGTCATCCCCGTTCTGAAGAACCCAATCGGCTGGGGCGGTATCTTCGACGCGCGTATCGTGCTGCCCGCATTCTGTATCGCGGTGGGGCCGCTGATGGGGATAGTGCGCCAGGCGCGGAGCGCTGTGTTGGAGGTGATCCGGCAGGACTATGTACGCACCGCTTACGCCAAGGGACTGCCGCGACGCATGGTCATCTGGAGGCATATTTTTCGCCACATCTTGACGCCGCTGTTATCGGTCGGCGTGGGGCTATTCGGGGGGATCCTGCAAGGCTCTATCTTCGTTGAACGCGTTTTCAACATTCCGGGCTACGGCGCCCTCAGCTTCCAGTCCTTCGTGGCGCGAGACTTTCCTGTCATCCTGGCAACGACGGTGGTGGCGGCGATTATCGCCATGTCCTTGAATCTGGTGCTCGATATTTCGTATGGGTTGGTCGACCCGCGAGTCCGACTGGGCAGACGTGTCGAGGAGATATGATAGTGCACAGAGAGCCTGCCGCGGCCAGCCAGCTGTTCCGCCACGACGAACGCAGCCTCGTCCGCGATGCCGTGCGCAAGTTGGTCGCCAACAGGCTGGCGATGCTCAGTCTCTTTGTTATCATTTTCATCTTCTTCATCGGCGTCTTCGGACCCTACCTGGCGCCGCAGGACTACCTCGACCAGGATCTGCGGGCGTACAATCAAGGGCCAAGCCGCGAGCACCTGCTGGGTACTGACGAATTGGGGCGCGACATGCTGTCGCGCCTCCTTTGGGGGGGACGTACGGCCATCATGGTGGCTGTCGTGAGTACGTCGCTCTCCTATCTGATTGGAATTCTCTTCGGCACGCTGGCGGCCTATCGCGGTGGGCTTACCGATGCCGCGTTTGTGCGCATCGTTGACCTATTCGACAGCTTTCCCCACATTCTGGTGGCAATGTTACTGGCGTCCACGCTGAGGCCATGGGTTCTGCGGCTGGCACGGGACCTTGAGACCACGCAGGGATTCAGTTTGCTCGCTGACAACACAGTCTATATTGATTACCTGGTTGTCTTTGGCGCATTGTCCATGATTGGCTGGGCAGGTATTGGCCGTTTGATCCGCGGTCAGGTGCTGACGCTGCGGGCGACCGATTTTGTCCTGGCTGCCCGCTGCGTGGGGGCCAGGGAACGCTGGATCATCTTGCGTCATCTTGTGCCAAACGCTCTCGGCCCGCTGATCGTGGCATTGAGCAGCAGCTTCGGCGGCGCGATGATGTACGAGTCGAGTCTCAGTTTCATTGGCATCGGCATCCAGCCCCCTGGGGCCAGTTGGGGCAACATGATTGTCCTGAGCATGGGACAGTGGCGCTACTATCCCCACTTGGTACTGATGCCTGGTATCCTGCTAATGTTGGCAATCATCGCCTTCAACTTCCTCGGTGATGGTCTCAACGACGCTTTGAATCCCCGCGCCCTGGCGCCAGGGAGGAAATAAGCGAGTCCGGCGGGCGGGATGACAATGCCTGCGCGCAGGTTGTACGATGGAGCCGACAGTAAGGGAATTTGTGGAAGAGACCGCTGTCGTGGATGAGCCGCGCGTTAGCTACGCGAAGATACTCAGAATGAACCAGGATCACATGCTCACACCTGAGGCACACCCGCTTCGAGCAGAAGGGCGCGCAGATCGGCAAGGAGTTCGGGCGACAACCGTGTATAGGGCGGGCGCGGCGGGCCGACTTTGAGGCCTACCGCTTCCATCGCCGCCTTTATGAACGGTCCCTCGCCCTCGGTATATTTGATTGCCTGCTCCACCCAGGCCGACCACTTCCACTTGAATGCAGCGAGGGTTACATGTGCGTCGTCGTATTGCCCGGCTTCGAGTTGGCGCCAGATCTTGCGGGGATACTGTGGCCAGAAACCGCTGAGGTGGGTCACGAACGCCCGTGATCCATACATATGGCTGAGCAGATGATGGCCCTCGTTGTCGACCATGGCCACCCTGTCTTTGAAGGCCAGAATCGTGTCGCGGTAGACCGCCATATCTGCCGAGGCCCACTTGATTGCCCCCACGGTTGGGATCGATGTCAGCCGGGTCAGCAGTTCACGGCTCATGTGGATGCCGTCCCAAGGCGTGTGGTAGACCATGAGCGTTACACCGGAATGGTCGGCGACCAGCCTGAAAAGGTTGTAGATGTCACGCTCAGTCGAAGGGTAGTAATAGAGTTGACCCAACTGGGCGGCGGCGACGCCGGCCTCTTCAGCGTATTTGGCGAGGTCGAGGATGACCCGGAAATCGGTGTGCTGAATACTGGTCATGATGGGCACTTGGCCCTGTGCGGCTTCGATCGAGGCGTCCATGACCGCTTTGCGCTCGTCCACATTCAGGGTTGGGAACTCGCCGCCTGCCGCGCCTACCAATAGGACGCCGTCACCGGTCGTGACGCCGCCTTCGACCATGAAACGAATATTGTCTTGCAAAGCGGCCAGATCGAGTGAAAAGTCCTCTTTGAAGGGTGTCGCAACCGCCACTACTGGTCCGCGCAGCCAGTCACGGATATTATTGCGATCCATAGTGCATCTCCACTGTTGACCCGCCATTCCCTGAAACTTGCTCTGTGTCTGCCATTATCTACCCGCACGCGAAAAAATCCTAACGAATTGTTTCGTTCATGTCCAGGTACACAGGCAGAAACCAGTGGACAGATATACGCAACAAAAAGGCCGGGCCTTCATGTGCGAAGACCCGGCCTGAATTCTTTTTCTGCAAGAAGGCGCTACCCTTCATCCTCCACAAAGATACCCGGCCGGGTGCTGCGGCGACGGCGGGCGACCTTCAATCTCAGTTGGCTGCGGCGGTAGGCGATCTCTACGGGGCGGCGCTCTTCGGGCGACCGCGTGCTCAGCGCCTCTTCGGCGCGTTGCAAGGCGGCCTCGGCGCGGGCGATGTCGATCTCTTCAACGCGTTCAGCCGAGCGCGCCATCACGATCACCTTGTCCGGCAGCACTTCGACTACGCCGCCGCTGACCGCGATGTACTCGGCTTCGCCGTCGGCGCTGTGCAGCGTGATCTCACCGATATTCAGCGTCGTCAGCAGGGGGGCATGGCCAGCCAATACGCCCATCTCGCCCTCGACGCCGGGCAGGGTGACCATCTGGACAGCTCCGCTGTACAGCTGTCGACTGGGGGTTACAATTTCGACCTGAATCGTCATTGCTCCTGCCTCAGTTGTTCACCCTTTTCGACCGCCTTCTCGATAGCTCCGACCATATAGAAGGCCTGCTCCGGCAGGTCGTCATGCTTCCCGTCCAGAATCTCGCGGAAGCCGCGCACGGTTTCTTCGATCCTCACATACTCGCCAGGCTGGCCTGTGAATACCTCGGCCACGTGCATGGGCTGGGTAAGGAAGCGCTGGATCTTGCGGGCGCGGGCGACGATGATCTTGTCATCTTCGCTCAACTCTTCGACGCCGAGAATAGCGATAATGTCTTGCAGGTCCCGGTAGCGCTGGAGGGCCTGCTGCACCTCGCGGGCCACGTTGTAATGCTCCTCGCCGACGATGAGCGGGTCGAGGATGCGGCTTGTGGAGCCGAGCGGGTCCATGGCCGGGTAGAGAGACTGCTCGGCCAGGGCGCGTTCCAGTGTAATGGTGGCGTCCAGGTGGGCGAATGTTGTGGCCGGCGCGGGATCGGTGTAGTCGTCGGCGGGCACATAGACCGCCTGCATGGATGTAATTGAGCCGGTATTGGTGGAGGTGATGCGCTCTTGCAACTGCCCCATATCGGTGCCCAGCGTCGGCGCGTAGCCTACTGCGCTGGGCAGGCGTCCCAACAGGGCCGACACTTCGGAACCGGCCTGTACAAAGCGGAAGATGTTGTCGATGAAAAGGAGGACATCGCGGCCTTCATCACGGAAATACTCGGCCATTGTCACGCCTGTCAGGCCGACGCGCAGGCGGGCGCCGGGCGGTTCGTTCATCTGCCCGAAAACCATGACCGTCGAATCGATTACGCCTGAATCACGCATTTCGTGCCAGAGGTCATTGCCTTCGCGGCTGCGCTCGCCAACACCGGCGAATACGGAGTAGCCACTGTGGTACTCGGCGACGTTGTTGATCAGTTCCTGAATGATGACGGTCTTGCCCACGCCGGCGCCGCCGAAGATACCGGTCTTGCCGCCCTTTGTAAAGGGGGCGATCAAGTCGACGACCTTGACGCCGGTCTCGAACAGCTCGGCCTGCGTGCTACGGTCGGCGAAGCTGGGCGGTTCGCGGTGGATGGAATAGTGGTCGGCGGCGTCGACCGCGTCATCGCTGTCGATGGGGCGTCCGGTGACGTCGAAAATACGGCCTAGTGTGGCCGGGCCGACAGGCACGGTGATGGGAGCGCCGAAGGAGTAGCCTTCCATACCGCGGCGCAATCCGTCTGTAGTGCTCATGGCCAGGGCACGGACAGCGCCGTCCCCCAGATGCTGCTGCACCTCACAGACCAGGGTCGAATCATCGTCGAGGCCGACATAGACGGCATGGTAGATCTCCGGCAGGTCCCCGCCGGTGAAGGAGAAATCCACAACCGGACCGACAACACTGGATACAGAGCCGCTGATGCGGCCATTGCTTCCGTTCTCTGACATGGTATGCTCCGTTCTGCTATGGGAAGGGGCTTCCCAGCCCGCTCAACTCTATTCCAGGCCGATTGAACCGCCTATAATGTCCATCAACTCACGGGTGATGCCTTCCTGGCGCGCCTTGTTGTAGGTCAATGTCAACTCGTCCACGAGTTCATTGGCGGCTTCGGTGGCGTTGCGCATGGCAACCATGCGCGCCGAATGTTCGCTGGCGATGCTCTCGTACATGGCCTGCAAGATCTGCACCTCGATGAAGCCGACAAGAACTTGCTCCAACACGGCCTCGACGCTTGGCTCGAAAATATAGTCGGGAGGCATCGTAACGGTTGGCTCGGCCGGGATGACCGGCAATATCTGCTGCGCTGCGGGCCGCTGGATCAGCGTGTTGACAAAATCGGTGAAGATGAGATGGACCTCGTCGAAACGCTGCGAGCGGAAGTCGTCGATGATAGTGCGAGAGATGGGGCCGACGTCAGCGGAGGATGGTGTGTCGGGCATATTGGTGTATTCGGCGCGGATGACCGGATCGTAACGCAGAAGCCAGTCGCGGCCCTTCTTGCCCACGGCAATGACTTCTATCTCCCGCCCCTGGTCACGCTGCTCCTTGATGAAGGCCGCATTTTGCCGCAATACATTGGCATTGAAGCCGCCGGCCAGCCCGCGATCGGCCGTGATCAGGATAACGCCAATGCGTTTTATTTCGGCTCTAGGGGTGATGAGCGCGTCCATGGTCCCGCCGCTACTTTGCAGACGGGCGATGTGGCTGAGCACTTCGAGGGCTTTTTCCGCATAGGGGCGGGTCGCCAACACCTGCTGTTGGGCACGCCGCATCTTGGATGCAGCCACGGCTTCCATCGCTCTCGTGACCTGAGAGATGTTTTTAACCGAGCGGATGCGACGGCGAATCTCACGTGTGCTTGCCACCAATGCCTCCTCAACTGCAGTGATCAGTGGTTGGTTGCCAGGTCAGTGCACTGGTCACTGACAACTGATCACCGTTTTATTCGGACCCACTCCAGCTACTGTTGAACGTCTCCAGAGCCAGGCGCAAGGAATCGAGCGATTCAACGGGAATATCTTTTGTGCGCAGAATAGTCTGACCTATCTCCGGATGGTTGGCGTCCATGTAGGCGTGCAAATCCAGTTCCCAGCGCTTGACATCGGTGATGGCGATGTCGTCGACGTATCCGTTTGTCACGGCGAAGAGATTCATCACCTGCTTGTCCAACTGCAAAGGCTCGTACTGGGGCTGCTTCAAAGTTTCCTGAATGCGTTGGCCGCGATTGAGCTGGCGCTGGGTCGCCGCGTCCAGGTCTGAGCCGAATTGGGCAAAGGCCGCCAACTCGCGGAACTGGCTGAACTCGAGCTTCAGGCGGCCGGCCACGCCTTTCATCGCCCTGGTCTGGGCGGCACTGCCCACGCGGCTGACCGAAAGCCCGACGTTCATGGCAGGACGGATGCCGGCGTAAAAGAGGTCGCCCTCAAGGAAGATCTGGCCGTCGGTGATCGAAATAACGTTGGTGGGAATGTATGCAGACACATCGCCGGCCTGGGTTTCGATCACCGGCAGCGCGGTCAGGCTGCCGCCACCGAATTCGTCATCCATGCGCGCGGCCCGTTCCAGCAGGCGGCTGTGCAGATAGAAGACGTCGCCGGGGTAGGCCTCGCGGCCGGGCGGACGCCGCAGCAGCAGCGATACCTGGCGGTAAGCCTGGGCGTGTTTGGAGAGATCATCGTAGACAATCAGGGCGTCTCGACCCTGCTCCATGAACTCCTCGCCCATTGCGCAACCGGCGTAGGGCGCCAGGAACTGCAGGGCGGCCGGGTCTGCGGCGGAGGCGGTCACGATAATCGTGTGATCCATCGCGCCGTGCTTCTCCAAAATGCCCACGACCTGCGCCACGGTTGACTGCTTCTGGCCGATGGCGACGTAGATGCAGATCAGGTCCTTGCCCTTCTGGTTGATGATGGTATCGACGGCGAGGGCGGTTTTGCCGGTCTGGCGGTCGCCGATGATCAACTCCCGCTGGCCGCGGCCGATGGGAATGAGCGCGTCAACAACGGTGACGCCGGTCTCGACGGGGGTGTCTACGCCTTTGCGCAGCACGACGCCGGGGGCGATGCGTTCCACTGGGCGAGTCGCGGTTGCTTCGATAGGGCCTTTGCCGTCGAGGGGTTGACCGACGGCGTTGACAACGCGGCCAATCAGCTCGTCACCGACGGGGACGGAAGCAAGGCGGCCGGTGCTGCGCACCAGGTCCCCCTCTTCGATCTCGGTGTATTCGCCCATGATGATGATACCGACAGAATCATTGTTCAGGTTTTGGGCGATACCGAGTACACCGGTCTTGGTGAACTCGACCAACTCACTTGCCATGACCCCTTGCAGGCCGGATATGATGGCGATCCCGTCACCGACCTCGATGACTTCGCCCACATCCACGCGGCTGGGGGTCGGCGTGAAGTTGAGGATCTGCTGCTTGAGCCGGTCTGTAAATTCCTGGGTCAGTTCCTCAGTCTGAACTGCCATAAGCGCTGTCCTTTATTGTAAGTTTTCAGTTTTGGGTTCCTGGCAGGCGTCTGGCGCTGTTCGTCAAGACCCGAAACTGACTTCCAAATCCAAGTTCACCGCACCGAGGCTGCGACCATTTCGCGCAGAGCCATCAGCCGATTTGCGACCGTGTTGTCGATCAACTGATCACCGACCCTGATGCGCAGGCCGCCCATCAGGGATGGGTCAACATCGAAGCTGAAGACGAGGTCCTCACCGTATTGCTTGGTGAGTCGCTGGCGAATCTGCTCTTGGGCGTCGTCACCCAGTTCGATGGCGCTGGTGATGTCAGCTGCCTGCGGCCCGGTCTCTCCTCGCAGGCTTGCGCCCAAAGCGGCAATGACGCGGGAAAGGAGGGTTACATCGCCCTCCTGCACGAGCATTTTGACGAAGTTCTGCAGTTCCGGGGCGGCGTCGGCAGGAATCGCCGCGGCGATGGAGTCGACATCGGCGCCGAGCTTCGGGTCCTGCGCGAGCGCGTCAGCGACCTCGGTCAGCGTTGACTGCCACTGCTCTACGATCGCCTGCAGGATGGCCTGGGCATATCGTTCGGCCGTCGCGCGCTCGCTCATGAACTGCTCCCGTTTTGCTGGGCCAGATAGTCGTTGACAAAGCGCTCCTGCTCATCCCGGTTCGCCAACTCCCGGCCCAGGATCTGCTCGGTCGCGGTAATCGCCAAGTCTGCGATCTGCTTTCTGGCGTCGGCCATGACGGCGGCTGTCTGCGCTTCGGCATCGGCCTGGCCCTTCATGCGGATTTCCTGGGCCTCCTGATCGGCGCGGCTGCGAACATCCTGCGCGATGCGCTCGGCATCGCGGGTTGCCTGGGCGCGCACCTCCTGCGCTTCGCGGCGGGCCTCTTCAAGGATCGCCTGTTTCTCCACTTCGGCTTCGGCGGCGGCGTGCGATGCCTTATCAGCCTGTTCCAAACCCTGGGCGATGCGCTGTTTGCGCTGCTCGAGCATGTTCAGAACCGGCTTGTAAAGTAGTTGCTGCAAAATAACCATCAACAGACTGAAGTTGATGATCTGCGAAAGCAATAACTGCCAACTGATACCTAATTTATCGAGAGCGTCCAAGGCCAACCTCCTGGATAAACTGCAGTGGCTAGTGGCTAGCGGCCGGCAACTGCACAGGCCACTGGAAGTGAACACTGGCCACTGACGACTGAACTCTGGCCACTGAGAACAGGTTTAGACAAACTTGACCAACAGCGAGATAACCAGCGCATAGATGGCGACCGATTCACAGAAGGCGAAACCGAGCAGCATGTTGGTCTGCACAGTGTTGGTCACTTCAGGATTGCGGCCCATCGCTTCCATTGCTTTGGCGCCAATCAGACCGATTCCCACACCAGGGCCAATTGCGCCCAACCCGATAGCAAGAGCAGAACCCAGTTCCTTGGCGACTTCAACATCCATGAGTGTGAACTCCTTTTCTTAACTGCAGTGATTAGTGGTTAGTGGCCAGTGGCTAGTGGCTAGTCACACGAGTGGATCCCGGAGCTTACTGGTCACTGGCAATTTGTGTTAATGGTGATCGCCATGGCTGACAGTGGCCATTGTAAAGAATGCCAGCGTCAGCAACATGAAAACAAGCGCCTGGATGAAACCGATGAACAACTCCAGCCCGTAAAATACGCTGGGCAAGAGAAACGGGACCAGGAATGCCATCACCACCAATACAACTTCACCGGCGAAGACATTGCCGAAGAGACGAAAAGAGAAGCTGATGATCTTGGAGATCTCGGCGATCAACTCGAAAAAGCCAACCACGGCCCCCATTCCGTCCTTGAACGGATTCTTGAAGTACTTGGTGAAATAGCGGATACCCAAGGCCTGGACGCCGAAAAATTGGGTCATGAAGACGGAGATGAGCGCCAGGGCCAGGGTCACATTCAGGTCGGCGGAGGGGCTGCGAAACAGGGGCACAAGGACTGGAGCGCCTTCTTCAGC
Source organism: Caldilineaceae bacterium (assembly GCA_965221345.1). Classification (GTDB taxonomy): domain Bacteria; phylum Chloroflexota; class Anaerolineae; order Caldilineales; family Caldilineaceae; genus Bin5. The sequence continues at coordinate 781,165 of CBDCSD010000001.1, read as the reverse complement.
GGCCGCGGCGACTGCAACCGCCTCTCCCGCGGCCATTGCCATCTGGTTGCCCAATTCGGCCTGTGCGTGGCTGTCCGCCCCAGCGCTATGGTTTATGCCAATCGAGCCAAAGCCGGGCAGCAGGCCAATATAGTTGCTGACCAGAACAAAGATGAAGATGGTAATCACCCAAGGGAAGAATTTGCGGCTGTTGGCGGAGCCATGGCCGGCGATGCTCTGGGTCAGATTCCACATTCCTTCGACCAGCATCTCGACAATGTTTTGCCAGGCGCCGGGGACTTCCTTCATTCTGGACACGGCAAAGACGGCCATCAGGATAATGATAATGTCGACCAGAAAGGTTGTCAGCAAGCCATTGGTAAACCACTTTGGCCCGTGTTCCAGCAGCGATTCGGCCGCCAATTCCACGTGGGGCGGGCCTACCCGAAACCACGGCAGCACGCTCAGAACGAGCAAGGCAACAATGCCAATGGTCACATTGCGTTTACGTGTGTTCGAGAGGAATGATTGGAGAAGATTCTTGAGTCGGCTGAACAAGATCCACGCTCCTGTGAACGGCAATTATTGGCGGTCGGTATCCAGTTATCAGTCGCTGCCAGGAGACGGCGTCTGAGGCCGTGCCAAAAACTGGAAACAAATCGGTCACTGATGCTTCCACACCTAGCGGGTTGGGACGATGGGATTTGCCCAGACCGCCCTTCAGAACGCGACTGCCCTCTGTATTGCTAGATCAGGGGGATACATATCAGTGGGGCCGCCGTAATGCTTGAAAAAGTCTATTTTCAGTATATAAGAGTATGGAGGGATTGCGCAAATTTTCACAGCGTTGTTTCAGCATTTGTTTGTTCTCGGCTGCCGCGGTTGGGCGGCAGCCAACTACGCGAATTCAACGCGTCTCTGATTGCCAGTTGCCAGCGTCTGCGCTGGCTAAGGGGGTTTGGGAGAAAGCAACCGCTGTTTTCGCAGGCCGATGCTGTTTCAGATATCGTAGATACTGATGGCGGTGGCAATGATGAAGAGGAAAATAGTTGTCCCGATCAGCATCCTGTTTCTGTGCAGGATTTCAGTCCAGGAGGGAGGAGGCAAGAAATCAGTGGTCGGATCTTTTTTGGCGCTGTCGACGCCGAACAGCGTCTGCCGCAAGGCTGCGATATTGGAGGGTCGTTCGTCGGGATGCATTGCCAGCGCCTGGAAGACGGCCCTTTCCGTTCGCGTCGAGATGGCCGGATTCAACTGCCGCAGTGGATCAAGCAACCCGGACTTGAGGAAACGTTCCTTGGCATCTTGTGGAGGGGTACTCGCCAGCAGGTGATAGAGAGTCGCGCCGACGCTGTAGATATCTGAGCGTATATCGGTATGACCGGTGTCGCCTCCGTACTGCTCGAGCGGCGTATAGGCTACGGTGCCCCGGCCCTGGACGACCGTCACTGTGCGCGAGTCGTCCGGTTGGAGCACTTTAACCAGGCCGAAATCCACCAGTTTCAGTCTATTTTCGGGTGTGATTTTGATGTTACCCGGTTTGATGTCGCGGTGGAGCACCGCCGGGTCCTGGTTGTGCAGATATTCCAGCGCGTCCAAGAGTTGCGAGGCCCACAACAGCACCTGGGCCTCCGAAAGGTGTTTCTTCTGCCGAAGTGCCTCATTCACGATCTCCTGCAGATCGCGGCCTTCGATAAAATCCATCACCAGATACTCGCGCCCGTCGACGGAAAAATAGTCCGACACCTTGGGTAGGTTGGGATGATCGAGCCGGGCCAGAACACTGGCTTCCTGGTAGAACTGTTCAATCGTCTGGCCGAGATCCAGTTCGGGTCCCCCTTGGTCGATCAGCAGGGCGGGCAGGATCTCTTTGATCGCGCAGACTCGCCCATCCAGGCGCAGATCGTTGGCGCGGTAGACCGCGCCCATTCCGCCCTGACCCACCAGCCGGACAATTTCATAGCGTCCACGCAGAATGGAGTCTGAATCCAACACTGTAGACAAGAGACACCTCTGTACGTTTGCCGGACCGTTGGAGGCGCATCAACCCCGGAAAAGGAAGGACTGCCGCCCGTTGCGCGCCCCGGAGGGAGATAACGCCATTGTACGATGTCGCAGACCGCAGAATTTGTGGCATCCATTCGGCCAAGACATCCTACCACGCAAGCCTGGTTGCGCTCTCATTATGGGAAATTGGTTGACGAATCACACTCGTTTCGTTATAATGGACTTCCCCCCTGGAATCGCTACACCAGGTTTACGGATATCCTTTCGCCATTATAGATCGAAGGATTTGATGCAGAGAACCATACTATATGAATAGAAGGCAAAACGTGCAAGTGACAATAATAGTTTTCCTTGCAAGGTATTCTTAAGAGGGGTGGAAATGACGCAAGAGGGCAACAACGCTGAACAACGATTCGCAGATAATCGTCAAGCCCGACCTGTCGACAGACAACGTGAGACGGCAATGCTGATCCTCCGCCATGGCAACCAGACCGGTCAGGGTTGGCCGTTAAGCCGTACCACCGCCTTGATCATCGGGCGCCACGAAGAATGCCACGTTACGCTGCCTGACCGCCAGGTGAGCCGCAACCACGCCCGAATCTTCTGGGACGGCTACGGCTATTCGATCAAGGACCTGGGCAGCAAGAACGGAACCCATGTCAATGGCGTGGATATTGCCGACGAGTCCCATAGCCTGTCCGATGGCGATGAAGTGCAGATCGCACTGCGATTCAAATTGTCCTTTGTCGATGACGAGGCAACCACGCCCCTGACGCTGGACTCTCCCGAACCCGAAGTGCAGCTCGAATCAGGTCTGCGGATTGAAGAAGAGACCCGCCAGGTGTGGCTCAGCGGCTCGCTTTTGGAGCCCCCTTTGAGTCTGCATCAGTACCGGCTTTTGAGTGCCCTCTGGCATGAGGGGGGCGGGGTAATGACTCGGGAACAGATCGTGCAGGCGGTCTGGCCAGAGACCAGTGGGGCCGGTGTCAGCAAGCAGGCCATTGACGCACTTGTACGCCGGCTGCGGGAACGGCTCTACGAGCACGACGAGAAATCCAACTTTATTGTAACGGTGCGCGGTCACGGGTTCCGGCTGGAGAATCCCTGACCACAAGAGCGGAGCGCGAAAAGCGAGGTATTCTCTCTTCTCGTTCCTCTTCACTCTCTGCGCGCCCAAGGAGCGACGACTCAGGGTTGATGAAGGTCCCTGCTGCATAGCGTCCGAAAAATACCGAGCGCCGCGCACAGCAGGACGCGGCGACGATCGCAGCCGGCGCCCGCGAGTCGCTGGCCTGGAGCGCGCCCACTATCGAATCAACCACAATTGGCGGCGGGCCATTGGGCCTCTACATCCACATTCCATTTTGCGCCCGGAAGTGCCCCTACTGCGACTTCAATACCTATGCTCGTCTGGAACCTCTTTACGAAGCCTACACGCAGGCTCTTTGCCTAGAGATAGGCCGGTGGGCGGCACGTCTTGACGGGCGCATGGTGCATACTGTATTCCTGGGCGGCGGCACCCCAACGGTGCTCAGTTCAGGTCAACTGGCGCAGATTTTGGAGTTGGTGCACGACCGGTTCACGCTGGCAGCCGACATTGAAATCAGCAGTGAAGCCAATCCGGGCATAGAGGATTGGGGGCAGTTCGCTGTGCTGCACAGCCTGGGCGTGAACCGGCTGAGCATGGGCGTGCAGAGCTTTCAGGCGGAGGAATTGGCGTTTCTGGGCCGCATCCACGACGCGGACGACGCGTTGCGCGCCTTTGACGCGGCTGTGAAAGCGGGCTTCGCCAACATCAATCTTGATTTTATGTTCGGGTTGCCCCGACAGTCGGTGGAAGCTTGGAACGACACAGTGGACAAGGCCCTGGCTCTCGCCCCGCGGCACTTGAGCCTTTACAGTCTGATTGTCGAGCCGGATACGCCACTGGCGCATTGGGTGGAGACCGGTCAGACGCCGGCGCCGGATGATGACGTGGCCTCAGAGTTGTACGAAATTGCGATTTCCCGCTTGGGGGCGGCCGGTTATGACCAGTACGAGGTGTCGAACTGGGTGCGCGGCGCTGAATACGCCAGCCGACACAATCTACTCTACTGGCGCAATCAGGAGTGGGTCGGTGTGGGGCCTGGCGCGCACAGCCATATGCGCTATCCCATTTCGTTGCAAGGGGAGGCGATGCCTGACCTTGCGTTCCTTTCTCGTGACCCTTGTCAGGGGTCAGCGGGGGTTTGTTCGCCCGCAGCCGCCGTACGGTGGTCGAATCGAAAGGGTGTGCAGGGCTACATAAAGCACGTCGATGCGGACTTGAGCCCCGTTGATTTCCATGAGGAGCTGTCGGACGAGATTTCGATGGGCGAAACGATGATGCTGGGACTGCGGCTCGTGCGGGAGGGTGTGCCCTATGCACGCTTTGCGGAGATGCATGGACAGCCATTGCGTGTTGCGTTTGGCCCCACTCTGGATCGACTGCAAGATGGCGGCCTGCTGGAATCGGATGGGGAACGAGTGCGCCTGACCCCCAGAGGGCTGTTCCTCGGGAACCGCGTGTTCAGCGAGTTTATCGCATGAGCGCCGCCGGCCCAGTTGCCTTGTCGATTTCTACGCGCGCGCGTGTGGCAGACTGGAAGCGCGTATCCCGAGACCACAACTCTGAGGGAGTATGCCAGTGCTGCAGGCGATTGTATTTGACTTTGACGGAACGATTCTGGACACAGAGACACCTGATTTCCAGACCTGGCAAGACGTTTACCACAGCCACGGCTTTGAGTTGCCTCTTGACCTCTGGCTGCAATGCGTGGGTGGAGGCACGGGCGTGTTTCGCCCCGAAGACTATCTGGAAGGATTGCTGGGCAGAGAGATCGACCGGCAGCGCCTGCGCACAGAACGGCGGAAGCTTTTTCTGGAACGAATAGAGGTCCAACCGATCTTGCCCGGCGTGCTCGAACTGATCGCCGCAGCAGAGCGGCGAGGGGTCAGGCTGGCAGTCGCTTCAAGCTCTGATCGAAAATGGGTGGAGTCGCATTTGCAACGGCTGGGACTGCGCGGGCGCTTTGCCGCGGTCGTAACCGCGGATGATGTCGAGCGGGTTAAACCGGACCCGGCCCTTTACCGGCTGGCGGCGCAGAAGTTAGACGTTTCGCCCCAGCGAGCGGTCGCGATCGAAGATTCCTACAACGGGATGCTGGGTGCACAACGGGCCGGATTGCGCTGTGTTTCGGTACCGAATCGCATCACCCGCGGCTCCGACTTCTCGGCCGCCGATCTCTGCCTGGACTCTATTGCCAGCATTGCGCCGGATGATTTGATCGCCTGTTTCGATGGTTCGAACACTTAACCTTTGCCGCCCTGAAGGCAGATGCAAGGCCGCCGGGCCTGCCATTGCATAGATCGTCGTTGAGAAACCGAAGCATTATGACTCGTGCCATCTATCCCGGCAGTTTCGATCCTTTCCATAACGGCCATCGGGACATTGCCCGCCGGGCGGCTGCGCTCTTTGATGAGCTGCTCGTGACCGTCTTCGACGCGCCGGCCAAGAGGCTTCTCTTTTCCACGGACGAGCGGATTCAGTTGGCGCGGGAAGCCCTGGAGGAAGTGAAGAATATCACGATTGTGTCATATAGCGGACTAACGGTAAAATGGGCACAGCAACATGGTATCCGGGTAATCGTACGCGGCCTGCGGAATGTGGATGACCTTTTCTTTGAATCCCGCATAGACATGGCCAACCGGCAGATGGCGCCACAGATCGAGACATGTTACCTGCTGTGCAGCCCGGAGTATGTTTATCTCAGTTCAACCATTCTGAAGGAAGTGGCCAGCTTGGAAGGCGATGTTTCCCACTGGGTGACGCCGCGTACTGAGGAGGACTTACGGCAACGGTTTGCTGAGCGCAAGCAGTAGCGGATTTGCTTCCGGTTTCCTGTTTCTGGCGGCTGCCGGGAACAGCCAAACGAAAGTTCAACCTGATCATGGAAATTCTACAACTGGTGGATCAACTTGAACAGACCTTGAACAGAGGGTGGCGGGTGCCTCTGGCCCCCTCCCTGATCGTGAATTCGGAGGAGTGTCTCCGGCTGATAGATCAGATGCGTATCAGCATACCGAGCGCGATCAAGGAAAGCGAGCGCATGATTACCGAGCGCGACCGCATTATCAGTGATGCGCAGGCGCGGGCGGAGCAGATCATCGCCCACGCCGAGCAGCAGGCAATACAGATTGTCAGCGAAGACGCCATCACCGAACGCGCGCGGGAAGAAGCGGAGCGAATTATCGCGCATGGACACGCCGAAGCGATCCGTCTGGTTGATGAAGCCGAAGTTTACGCGCTCGATGTGCTTTACCGGCTGCGGGACAAACTGAACAACTCGCTGCACCAGGCAGAGAATGGCATCCAGGCGATCGAAGCCAGCCAGGCGCCCCAGGAGCAGCCCGCGTTGGAAGAAACCGAGGGCGAATTCGCATTTTCCTCTGCCATACCCTCCGATGATGATGATAATGATGCAGAGCTGCAGGAAGACACATAGTCGCCGCATGCCTCACCTCTCCTTTTGATGATTGGCCGCTTCGCCTCTTTAGTGCGCAGGAAGTCAGACTCTATCAACCGCATACCGTCGCTCGCAGCGAGGTCGCCCCGCGTTAGAAAGCTGATTGGGGTGCTACTTCTTTGCAGCATTGTTGGCCTGACCTATCGTTCCTATTTTCGCAACTGGGTCCCTTTGGGTCCGCAACGAACGGTCGCAACGATCAACCCCAAAATGGGCGTTCATACGCGCCTGACCGATGAGCCGGACGCGGCCAAGGTCAAACGAAGCCTCGAAATGGTACGCGAGATGGGCGCGTCCTGGATTGTTGAGTATTTCCCCTGGGCCTACTACGAACCGAGACGCGGCCAATACGAATGGAGCCACCCCGACGTGGTCATCAACCACGCGAACCGGCAGGGGCTAACCGTGATCGCCCGCCTGGGCTATGTGCCGGAGTGGGCGCGCCCGGAAGATTCCCATCATCTCTATTTGGCGGAGGAAAACTACGAGGCGTTCGGGCGCTACGCCGTCGAATTCGTGCGACGCTATCAGGGCAAAGTGGGCTATCTGATCATATGGAACGAGCCGAATCTGAGCCTTGAATGGGGCTTTCGCCCGGTCGACCCGGCGTCCTACGTGGAGATGCTGAAGGTGGTGTACCCGATGGTGAAAGCGGCCGCCCCGGAAGTGCAGGTGCTGGCCGGCGCGCTCGCGCCCACGCTGGACCCGCCGGGCAGCGAATGGAGCATGAACGAGCTGGACTACCTGCAGCGGATGTACGACGCGGGCGCGGCCGACTACTTTGACATTCTGGCGATTCACGCTTACGGCCTGGGATTCGAGGCCGACGAGCCGGCCGGCGAATCGGTTGTCAACTTTCGACGCTCCGAACTGCTGCGAGAGATCATGGTACGCAACGGCGACAGCGACAAGACGGCCATGATCACCGAAGGGGGATGGAACGACCATCCTCGCTGGACGAGGGCGGTGCGTCCCGCCCAGCGCATCCTCAACTCGGTACAGGCATACGAGATCGCCAGCACCGAATGGCCCTGGCTCGAAAGCGTCAGTCTCTGGGTCTTTCGCTTCCCCTGGGATCAGAAGAGCTACCAGGACAACTACACCTTTGTCGGCACCGATTTTGAACCCAAGGCGATCTATCTGGAGATGCAGGAGTATGCGAAGGGGCGGTTCGACGCGCCATGAACGATCAGGGAAAGACTGAGGAGAGAGACCCTCTTCAAACGAAAGCAGCTGTTGGCGGCCGCCAGTGGTTAGTCGCCGGGAGTAATGGGGGTCGTTGGACACGATTCTCTGTTCGACGCAATTTTGAGCAGCAGCCACGGTTGTGGATCGTCGTCTGCGTATTGGCGGCACTGGTGGTCGGCGGGTGGCTGATCCTGCGCCGGACCGGGCCGCCGGTGGATGAAACCTGGCTCAAGATGCAGGAACGGGGCAGTTGGCGGGTTGGCATGGACCCCAGCTTCCCGCCCTTTGAAATGCTGGATGCGGAGGGGGCGCCGATCGGCTATGACGTGGAACTGGCGCAGGAGATTGCCGCTGAGTGGGGGCTGGAGGCGGAGATCATCGCCATTGGGTTCGACAGTTTGTTGGATGCGTTGCTGGTTGACCGTGTGGATGCGGTGATCAGCGCGTTTCCGTACAACGCCCGCATGACGAAAGACGTTTATTATTCACCACCCTATTTTGAGGCGGGTGTGCGGCTTGTGGTCGGCGCCGATGCGGCGTTTGAAGAGGTTGAGGACCTGGATGGAGGTACGGTCGCGGTGGAGTGGGGCAGCCGGGGGGATGCGATAGCCCGCCGGCTGCAACGGGGCGGCGCCGGCTTTACGCGGCTGCCGTTCGAGTCTGCGGAGAAGGCGATCGACGCGCTCGTCTCCGGCGCCAGCGATGGCTTGCTGATCGACGGTGTCACGCTGCGCCTGGCGCAGGGCGAGGGCAAACCGATTCGCGGGGTGGGCCCTGCGCTCGATAATGATCCCTATGTCATCGCGGTGTCGATCAAAGCGCCGAAGTTGCAGGGCGCGCTGTTTGAGGCAATTGCAACGCTGGAGGAGGAAGGGCAGCTGGAACTTCTGGAGGACCGCTGGTTCGGGCAAATGGCAAGGAGTGAGTGAAGAGGAGTCAAGAGTGAGGAGCGAAGGTATCCCGCTCCTCATTTCTTTGTCATGCCACGTGCGTCAACCAACCCCACCTGTCCGGCATATTATCCTCGAGGATGCCGAAGAAGACGCTCTGGATTGCATGCGTGATCGGGCCACGCTTGCCGTCGCCTACCGGCAACCGGTCGACTGAGCGCACGGGCGTGATCTCGGCTGCGGTACCGGTGAAGAAGATTTCGTCGGCCAGATAGAGCATTTCGCGCGTCATGGCCTGTTCGCGCAGGTCGTAGCCCAGGTCTTTGGCAATCGTGATCGCGGCATCGCGGGTGATGCCTCCGAGGATGCTGCTGCCCAGGGGCGGTGTATAGATCACGCCCTTATAAATGACGAAGATATTCTCGCCGCTGCCTTCGCTTACCTGGCCGTTGATGTCGAGGGCGATGCCTTCAGTGAAACCATTGTCCTTGGCCTCCATAACGATGTTCTGGCTGCTGACGTACTGGCCGCCGATCTTCGCCATCGGGCTGAACATGTTCGAGGCCATGCGCCGCCAACTGCTTACCTGGACATCGACGCCCTGTTCGATGGACTCTGCGCCGAGATAGCGACCCCACGGCACCGAAGCCAGAATGGCCTCGACAGGACAGCCGCGGCCATCTACGCCCAAACTCTCGTAGCCGCGGAAGACCAACGGTCGGATGTAGGAACTGCGATGGTCGTTTTTGAGCAGGATGGCCTTGGCCACATCCATCCATTCGTCAACATCGAGGGGCGATGGGATATGGGCTACTTTGCAGGAGTAGAGCAGCCGCTCGAAATGCTCCGGGCCCCGGAAAATCGCAGCGGCGTCATTCACTTCGTAGGCGCGAATCCCCTCAAATGCGCTGCTGCCGTAATGCAGGGCATGGGTAAAAACATGCACGGTCGCCTGTTCCCACGGGATGATCTCCCCGTTCATCCAGATATAATCCGCTTGCATCTTCGCCATCGCTGAACTCCTTCATGCCAGGTGAGCGCCCGGTCAGCCGTCACGAGCCAACCGGCTCCGTTATGGTGGCCTGGGAGAGCAGGCGTCTGGCCTGCAATGCCAAGTCCGGTTGCATTATACAGCGGAAGAATCTGATAGGCTAAGATTCGACCGCGAGGTGAAAGGAAAGAGGGAAGGCCAGAGGAGGTTTGAGGAAGAACAGGTCGAGCCACTGGCCAGGACAGAGTCACTTCCACACACGCGGCAGATACAGTTTGTGTTGAGTGGGCGTCCGCTCGGCTACGGGCGCGACGACCTCAACGGATACGGCGCTGGGGGGACCCCAGTTGCCGTCGGCATCTTGGGCTTCGAGAAAGATGGTGTAGGCGCCGGGCTGCAAGCCGGTTGTATCGAGCGCCCCCGTCAGAGATTCCACGGTAGCATCGAATGCGCCGTCTGAAGCTTGCAGTGTTTCGAAGGTGGTTGCGAGCCAGGAGGGCGCGCCGACGGAAAAGCGGGCGGCGCTGATCGGCTGGGACGGTTCGGTGTCGGAGCCGCTGCCGGCGCTGCGGGTGTCGTCGGCGGTTGCGGAGAGTGTGACAGCCATTCCGGTCGGCACGCGCGGCGGATCTGCGCTGGCGTCCGTCACATCGGGCCCGGCTGGCAACTGGTAGGGACGTCGGGCGGCCTTGGCGGCATAGACGAGGGATTCCAGAATCTGGTCGACGATTGACGCGCCGAAGTAGGTGCAGTCCTGGAAAAAGGCATTGCCGAGCTCATAGGTATAGGCGGCGACGCCGAGCGTACCGTAGGCGTAATCGGTGGTACTGCCATCGAAACGGTACATGCATAGCTCTGGATTGCAGACCTTGTAATCGGGGAAATAGCCCAGCTTGCGGCCGAGGCGGCGCAGGTCATCCCGGTTGGGAGCCGGCGTGGACGAGTGCTCCCACGGGTAAAACAGCAGGCGACCGAAGGAGTGGAGTGAAATGAAGACGCCGTTGGTATCCTCCGGAGCTGGGTCGTTGTAGCCTTCGCCGCGCTGGTCGGCGAAGACGGTGCGTAGATAGGCTTCAATGGCTCGCGTCTCGGGCTCGGATGCAGGCGCGTCGCCGCGATAGAAGACCGAGCAGATATCGCCCGATGAACAGCCATTGCAGTGATTCCAGAGGAGGCTGCCGTTGCGATTCAGGTCGACACCGTGGCCGGGGAATTCACAGCCATTGGTGCTGTTCGTGTTTTTGCGCCAGAGATACCCTTGCTCGACCCAGCTGCGTCCGTCGGGATTGGCCTGGGGGATAATGTGGATGCGGTTATAGTCGAGCAGCCATGTAAGGTCCGGGTCGGTGCCGTATCCTTCGAGCAGCATGTTGGCGAAGCGGGTGGCGATTTCTGCAGTCGCCAGTTCGCGGGGGTGTTGCGCGGCCATCACCACCAGTTCGCCCTTCTCAAAGTCGGTGGACTGGCGGTTGGTCAGGACGAGCGCCTGGATGTCGGAGCCAGCAAGGCCCCAAGAGCGGATTTTGTACCAACTGTTGCCGATGTCGCTCAGATCGGCCAGGTCGGGGTATTGCTCGGCCAGCGACTCCAGATCGGTGTAGGTCTCCGACACTGTGCGATAGCAGGCATAGCCGGGAATGCCGCGGCTGTCGGCCTGGGCCTGGAAGGCGCAGGGGTCGGGCAAAGTGGAGGTCAGCTCCGTCTCTTCGGAGAAGGGGAAGCCGCCGTCGGTCAGCCACTGCTGCTGCGCCGGCGACACGAGTGCTACGGCGGTATGCTGCTCGGGTTCGACGTGCCAGACGTCGACGCGCTCGAAAAGGGCATGCAAAGCTTCAGCGTCTGAGTAGTCGATGCGGGCAACGATGGCAGCGGCGGTGTCGTCCTGTTGGCATGGGTCCACGACGGGAGAGGCGCCAACGCCGGCGGCGTTGAGCAGCATCTTTTTGGCAGGCTCTACGACATCGTACTGTTGTACCGCGAAGAAGAGCAGCGCCCCCAACAGACATAGCCCCCCGACCCAACCTGCAACCTGTACAAGTACTCTCTTTGCGCTCATAAATCACCAGCGGCCATAGATCAGCAGGGTGTACCTGCCGCTGGCCACAGCAGTTATGATTTCTCGACAAGCAGCTGGTCCACCGCTGCCGTCAGTTCGGAGAGCGTACTGACCGGCAATATTGTGTCGCACAGAGGCAGGTACTCGAGCATGTCGCTGTCGCCGCTGCCCCACAGCAGCGGCTGTTCGGGGTTCAGCCACAACGTGCGGCGGCTGCGGCGGGCGATTTTTCTGAAGATATCCAGCCGGGGATCATTGTAGTTGTTACGCCCGTCGCCGACAACGATGAGGGTGGTCCGGTGGTCGATGGTATCGAGGTAGTCATCGGAGAGATTCTGCAGGCTGTGCCCCAGATCGGTGCTGTAATAACCTGGGGGCATACGGATCAACACCTGTTGGATTGCTTCATTGGCCCGGTTGCCCTGAAAGTCGGGGGTGATGTATTCCAGGTGGTCGATGAAGGCGAAGGCGTGGGACTTGCTCACTTGATCCTGCAACTCGTAGAGGAGAGAGAGCATTAGTTCGGAGCAGTGACGCATGGAGGTGCTGATGTCGCAGATCACCACCAGCTTTGGTTTGATGGTGCGGTCGCGGTGTTTGATCTGAAATGGGACACCTCCGTGCTTGAGGTTGGCACGGATGGTCGCTTTGGCGTCGAGTTGACCGGTCTTGGCCCTTTTCTGGCGGAGGGCGATACGGCTGCGCAGGAGCGCGGCCAGCCGCCGCACTTCCTGGCGCAACTTCTGCATGTCGCTGTCGGACAGGGCCTGAAAGGGACGATCCATCAGCCCGTCGAGATGATCTTCCGGTCGCTGCTCGGCCATGTTTTCGGCGATGCGCTGGCCGGCGTGTTGGCGCAGCTGCTCGCGCAGGGAGTCCATGTTCTGGCCGATCAGCTGGCGCATCTGCTCCAGCCGCTCCTTGTTCATGCCCATCTGGGCCATGAGTTCCATGATCTCCTGCATCGCCTTGCGCACCTGTTCGAACTGGAGGGCGCGTTGCATGCGGCGCGCCATCCATTCACGGTAGCGCAGATCATCGGCTTGGTTGAGGCCGACCATCTGGCCGAGGCCTTCCAGTTCCTCGGGCGACAGTTGCTCGCCGCGCAGGAGCCGGTCGAGCATGTCGCGCAGCCGCTGACCGAACTCTTGCAGCGCTTCGGCCAGCATGTTGGCCTCTTCTTCGGTCAGGTCTTCCATCAGATTCATCAGTGGGGGCGGCTCGCCGCTGCCAAAGAAGAGGGGGAAAAGCTCTTCAAAGGTCGGCAGGCTCTCCACGTCTTTAACCAGGGTTGCGCGCAGACTGAGGCGGAAGGTATCCCGATCCTGGACGCCCAGGTTTTCCACGGCGGAGAAGGCATCGGTGCTCTCTGCCAGGCTGACGCGTACGCCGCCGGAACGCAAGGCTGAAATGAATTTTACGATTCGTTCTTCCATGGGATTCTCCTCTGCAACGGGAAGCGCAGGCGTCCTGCCTTCTCTTTGCCGGTAGGCACTCGAGTGGCTTTGCTACGTGAACACGGGTCAGTCGATGCGTCGCTGCTGGCGCAACTCATCGTCCCAGTCGGTCTCATCGTCGTCGTCGTCGTTGCCGTCGTTGCCGTCCATTCGACCGAGCTGGCGCTGCACTTTTCGCAGATCGGTCTCGTGTTTCAACAGCACGCTGAGCGTCGTCTCCAGCGTCTTCCGATCGAGACTTTCGGTATTGAGGGTGACCAGCGCCTGCGCCCAGTCCAAGGTTTCTGAGATACTGGGCAGCTTGCGCAGGTCGAGCTGCCGCAGGCTGTGGACAAGCTCGACCGCTTGGCGGGCCATCTGCGGGGCCAGGTCCGGCACCTTCAGGCGCACGACGTTCAGTTCCTGTTCCAGGGAGGGATAGCCGATGAAGAGATAGAGACAGCGCCGTTTGAGAGCTTCGCTCAGTTCACGGGTGTTGTTGCTGGTGAGGACGACAATTGGCCGGTGGTTGGCGACCAGCGTGCCCAGCTCGGGCACACTGACCTGGAAGTCGCTCAGCACTTCGAGCAGGAAGGCCTCGAACTCGGCGTCGGCGCGGTCGATTTCGTCGATGAGGAGCACGACGGGCTGGTCGCTGAGGATCGCCTGCAGCAGGGGGCGCTGCAAGAGGAAGCGCATCGAAAAGAAGACGTCCTCTTCGTCGGTGAGGCGGTCGGCAGCTTCGGCGAGCGAGCCGGCGCCGGACAGGGTCTGCTGCAGTTGATCGCGGAGCAGCTGGGTATACAGGAGTTGCTTAGCGTACTCCCACTCATAGAGGGCTTTGGTCTCGTCCAATCCTTCGTAGCACTGCAGGCGGATGAGGGTACGGCCGAGCGAGCCGGCGATGGCCTTGGCCAGTTCGGTCTTGCCGACGCCGGCCGGCCCTTCGGTGAGCAGGGGCTTGCCCAACTGCTGCGACAGATAGACGGTTGTGGCGATTTCGTCATTGGCGATGTACTGCTGCTCGCCAAGACCGTCTTTCGTCTCTTCAATCGACTGGAATGCGCGCGTTGTATTCATGTGAGGGGGAGGCTCCTTGGGACAGTGGCTAGTGGCTAGTGGCCAGTGGCCAGTGGCGGCATGTTGTAGTGTATCTGACAGGCAAGCCGTTTGCAAGGCGGGGGTAAGGGCAGGGGGTAAGGGGATAGTGGATAGTGGATAGTGGGCAGGGGATAGGGGATAGGGGATAGGGGGTAGGGGATAGGGGGTATGCAAGGGAACGGAATAGTTGGGCGTATGCTATCAGATCTTCGGGGAAAAGTGGGACATAGGGGCGGGACAAAGGGCGAGTAGCGTGTCATGGTTTCTGCCGTCAAGCGAACTGGGTGGCGGAATTTGATATAAATAATATATTTTTTAATGTAAGTTCTTTTGGGGCCGGCTCAAGTGTATTGGAGCTTTGGGGGAGGGCAGGCTGGCAGATCCTGATTGAGAGAACGGTTGGCTCCTGAATGCTTTGGGATAGATCGGAATAGGTGGGGGCTGCGACCGTCCCATGTTCGCAGTTGGGTGGGTACCTGTTGGCGGCAAAAAAAGACAGTTGCGCTATTTCCAGTATTTCAGCTATATTTCTGTCGCGCGCGCCGGTAGCAGGGCGGCAGTCGGGTTGCTGGGGCGTGCAGAGGGAGAGGCTGCCGGCTGTGACGAGAAACGCCGGCAGCGACTGGTATTGCGGTTCGGACGCATACAGTTTCGGACACATGCAGGCTCAGACAGATGCAGGTTCGGACAGATGCTGGTTCAGACACATACAGATAAGGAAGCGCGAATGCTGGATACAGACGGCCTGATCTCGTTTGCGAGAGACATTGTGCGCATCCCCAGCCTGAGCGGTGAGGAGGGGCTGGTGGCCCGCCGCATCGAGGCCGAGATGGTAGCGCTGGGGTTTGACAGGGTGTGGACGGACGGGGTTGGCAATGTGGTAGGCGTGCTTGAAGGCGCGCAGCCCGGGCCGACGATTGTCTTCGACGCGCATACGGACACGGTGGGCGTGTCGCCGGGGGTACCGTGGGAGCTGGACCCGTTCAGCGGGGAGGTGCGGGGCGGCGCGCTGCACGGGCGGGGCGCGGCCGACATGAAGGGCGCGCTGGCGGCGATGATCCACGGCGCAGTTGGGCTGGACAGGGCAGAGATGAAGGGCAAGGCGGTGGTGAGCGCATCGGTGATGGAGGAGGTGCTGGAAGGGGTGGCGCTTGAGAAGGTGATCGCGCAGACGGGCGCGGATTTCGTGGTGATTGGTGAGGCGTCGGATTTGCAGATCGTGCGGGGTGGGCGCGGGCGGGCGGAGATCCACCTGACGACGACGGGGCGGCCTTCGCACTCGTCGGCGCCGCAGATGGGGCGCAACGCGGTGCTGGATATGATGCGGGTGATCGCGGCGGTGGAGGATCTGGCGCTGGACGAGCACGCGCAGATGGGCCCGGCGATTTTTGCGCTGACGGATATCATCAGCGCGCCGTACCCGGGGCACTCGGTGATTCCCAGCATCTGCCGGGTGACGTATGACCGGCGGCTGCTGCCCGGGGAGGAGGCGGAGAGTGTGCTGGCGGACATCCGGCAACGACCGGAGTTGGCGGACATCCAGCTGGATGCGCGTGTCGGCATAGGGGAATATACAAGCTATACGGGGCACACTTTTACGACCGAGAAGTTTTTTCCCGCCTGGTTGGCGGATGACGCCGACCCGTTCGTGACGAGCGACGCTGGCGGCAGTTCATGGGGTGGGCATCGAAGCGGGGCTGAACGCGTACCGTTTCTGCACGAATGCGGCCTACAGCGCGGGCGTTGCCGGCATCCCGACGATCGGATTCGGCCCGGCGACGGAAGCGGACGCGCACATCATCAATGAAAGACTGAAGCTGGACGACCTGATCGCGGCGGCGCAAGGATATAAGGCGATCTGCGAAGCGATGTTGAGGTAATGGGGCCTCACATGCTGTGAATCCATGCCCTGGCTGAGATAGCGTAGTGGCAGCGATTCTGACGATCATATGAATCACAGTTCAAACGCCGACAGGCAAAAAATCGAATTCGGCGATTTCGAGACTCCGAACCGGCTGGCGCGACAACTATTTCTTGCGTTGCGAGACGCCGGCCTGAAGCTGAAATCGCTGCCGGATCCAATCTGCGGCGCCGGAAATCTTCTCCTCGCCGGCGCGCAAGCAGTTGACTCAATCACCCATTTTTGCGGAATCGACATCAATAGGGTCTATGTGGAGCGAGCCTGTAATTGGCTGCTCTCCGAACGGCTGCGGCAGTTGCCCGGCTCCCGAGTTCTCTGAAAGGGGAAGAGGCCAATAGCGGCGATGGAATTGCGCTGCCTGGACATGTTTGAATCTGCAAGAGAGTTAGAGAGGGATGAACAGCTTCTCGCCCCTATGGGGCGCAATCAGACCGAAGGTAGTGGGCCGCAATTGGATCAAAGGCGGCGCGTGGAAAACGGGACATCCTGTCAGCCGGACGATAGAGGCTGACACCAGCGACCGGCGAGACAATGCAGTCGATCACTCTTACCGACATTGAGGCCAGGCGTTTGGCCATCGCGGCCCAGGGTCTGGCGGGGCCGCGTGCTGAGGCAAGCAGTGCGGGCGTGCTTGCGCTTTTGCGGCAGATGAACTGCGTGCAGATCGATCCGATCCGGGCGGTAGAGCGGACACAGCTGCTGGTGCTGTGGAGCCGGATGGGGAGATTCGAGCCGTCACTGCTGGACGATCTGCAGGAGGAGCGCCTGATCATCGAGGCGTGGGCCCACTGCGCCTCTTTTGTGCTGACAGAAGATTATCCTCTGTTTCGGCGCTGGATTGGACGAGCCTTCAGCGGCTCCGGCGTGGGGCCGGAGCGGGTACGGGCGTGGATGGAGGAGAATGCAGAGTTGGAGACGCATATTATAGAGCGCCTGGGGGCGGACGGGCCTTTGCAGGCGAAAGGGTTTGCGGACCTGGCGGTCATTCCCTGGGAATCGGCTGGTTGGACCAGTGGGAGCACGGTTACGCGCATGCTCGACTTTCTGGACCGAAGAGGTGTTGTGATGTCGGTGGGGCGGCGGGGAAACCAGAAGTTATGGCATTTGCGGGATGCGTGGCTGCCGGAGTGGGCGGATAAGGAGTTGCCGGCGGAGGAGACGGTGGTGCGCCTTGCCTGCCAACGCTCGCTGAAGGCGTTGGGGGTGGCGAACCAGAAGCAGATCAACAACCATTTCATGCGCGCGATGTACCCGGACCTGGGGGAACGGCTGACGGAATTGGCGGAGGAGGAGGTTGTGCTGCCGGCGCAGATCGTGGGGGAAGACGGGCGGTGGGCGGGCGAATGGTATATCCACCGGGAGTCACTGCCGCTGCTAGAGTCGATGCGGGCGGGCGGATGGGCGCCGCGCACGGTTTTTCTGTCGCCATTCGACAATCTCATCTGTGACCGGGAACGGACGGAGCAGTTTTTCAGTTTCCACTACCGAGTTGAGATTTACGTGCCAAAAGCCAAGCGGGAGTACGGCTATTATGTAATGCCGCTGCTACACGGCGACCGTTTTATCGGGAGAATGGATTCGAAGATTGATCGCAAGACGGGAATCTATCAGATCCTGGCATTGTATCCGGAAGAGGATGCGCGCGTTGAGGCAGAGTCCGGGGCGGCAGTTGCCGAGTCACTGCTGGAGTTGGCCCAGTTTATCGGCGCGAAAAGTGTCGAGCTGGGGGACGGGATCCCTGCTGACTGGCGGGTTGCATTGGAGGAGGTCAGCGAGCGTTTATGACTGCATCCGGACAGACGGCTTCATCGCAATCGACAAGTGCGTCGGCCCGCTTCGGAACGTTTGGCGGCGTGTTCACGCCGAACGTGCTGACGATTCTGGGGCTGATACTGTTTTTGCGGGCGGGCTGGGTTGTGGGCCAGGCAGGGATGTTGGGCGCGCTGCTGATCGTGGCGATCGCCAACTTGATCAGCTATCTGACCGGTCTGTCGCTGTCAGCGATTGCGACATCGATGAATGTGCGCGCGGGCGGCAAGTATTATCTGATATCGCGGACGCTTGGGCGTGAAATCGGCGGTGCGATCGGCGTGCCGCTGTATTTGTCGCAGGCGATCTCGGTAGCTTTCTACATCATCGGTTTCACCGAGGCATTGGAGGGGATCGCGTTTTTCAGCCGGATCGATTCCCGGTTGTTGGCGACATTGATTGCGCTGGTCTTCGCTGTTGTCGCTTTCATCGGCGCGGACTTCGCGATAAAGATACAGTACTTCATTCTGGCAGCGTTGCTGGCGGCGCTGCTCTCGTTTTTCGCGGGAGGTTGGGGGACGATCCAGGCTCCGACTCTGACTGCCGACTATGGCGAGGGCATGAATTTCTGGAGTGTTTTCGCGGTCTTCTTCCCGGCGGTGACCGGGATTGCGGTGGGCGCGAGCATGTCGGGTGATCTGAAGGATCCGGGCAGGAGCATTCACAAAGGCACAATTCTATCGGTGCTCGTTACGGCTGGAATCTACTTTGCAGCGGTTATCTGGCTCTCGTTGCATGGCACGGCGGATGAGCTGAAGAGCAATACGTTGATCATGCGGGACATCGCTCTATTTCCGCCCCTGATTCTGATCGGGGTCTGGTCGGCGACGCTTTCGTCGGCGTTGGGCAGCATTATTGCGGCGCCGCGGACGCTGCAGGCGATGGCGCGGGACGGGATCGTGCCACGGGTGCTAGGCTCGCGCCTGGGGAGCAGGACCGAGCCGCGCGTCGGCGTCCTCGTCACAGCAGCAGTTGCGTTAGCGATCATCTGGGCCGGCGATCTCAATGTTGTGGCGCCGATCATCACGATGTTTTTCCTGAATACGTACGGGATGACGAACTTGGTGGCGGGGATCGAGAAACTGGTGGGCAATCCCAGTTTCCGGCCGCGGGCGAAGATCCATCCCGGGTTTTCATTGCTGGGCGCGGCGGGATGCTACGGGGCGATGTTCGTGATCAATCTGCCGGCGACGGTCATTGCGATTCTGATCAGCTATGGCATCTACTTCTACCTGGAGCGGCGTTCGACGATTCGCACGTGGGGCGATGTGCGCAACGGGATCTGGTTTGCGCTGGCGCGGCGGTCGCTGCTCAATCTGGAGCGCTCGGCCTATCATGCGAAGAACTGGCGGCCGAATATTCTGGTATTCACGGGCCAGCCGCATAACCGGGCGCCGCTGGTGGAGGTTGCCAATTTGCTCACGCGCGGGTATGGCATCGTGTCGTTTTATCAGCTGCTGGTCGGGGATGTCGAACAGCTGGCACGGCGACGGCTGCGCAGGGTGGCGCGGCGTCAGATCCGCACATTTATCAGCGAGCAGAACATGTCGGCCTTTGCGGAGGCGGACATTGTGGAGAATTTTTATGCGGGCGCGGTAACGGTGTGTCAGGCCCACGGGGTGGGGGAGCTTGAGCCGAACACGGTATTGTTGGGCTGGAGTGATACGGAAGGCGGGCGCACAATGTCATTGCGGCTGTTGTCAACGTTGTACGAGCTGGACAAGTCGGTGCTGTTCCTGCATCACGACGAGACGCGCGGTTTCGGCAACCACAAGGTGATCGACGTGTGGTGGCGGGGGCGCAGCGGGAACGGTGATCTGATGCTGCTGTTGGCGCATATCATTGCGCAGAATCCAACTTGGGACGGGGCATCGATTCGGCTGCTGCAGATTTTGCCGCGCGGGGAGGGGCGCGAACGGACGGAGGCCCATCTGCGGGCGCTGTTGGACAGTGTGCGGGTAAACGCGGAGCCGGTGGTGATCGTTCCACCGCAGGATGAACCGTTCCCGGAGACGGTGAAGAGGTGGAGTACGGAGACTGATTTGACGTTGGTGGGGATGAATCGGCCGGATGCGGAGGATCGGGTGAGGTATGGGAATCAGCTGAATGATTGGATTAGTACGGTTGGGACGGTGCTGTTGATTCATAGTGGACAGACGGAGGATTTGCTGGAGACGAGCGGATGAGGGGGGCCGCGAAGGACCACGGAGAACACCTTAAACCCTTTTTATCCACGGAGGGCCACGAAGGGCCGCGGAGAACACCTTAAACCCTTTTTGTCCACGAAGGGCCACGAAGGGCCGCGGAGAACACCTTAAACCCTTTTTGTCCACGAAGGGCCACGAAGGGCCACGGAGAACACCTTAAACCCTTTTTGTCCACGGAGGGCCACGAAGGGCCGCGGAGAACACCTTAAACCCTTTTTGTCCACGAAGGGCCGCGAAGGACCACGGAGAACACCTTAAACCCTTTTTGTCCACGGAGGGCCACGAAGGGCCGCGGAGAACACCTTGAATTCTTTTTGTCCACGGAGGGCCGCGAAGGGCCGCGGAGAACACCTTAAACCCTTCTTGTCCACGAAGGGCCACGAAGGACCACGGAGAACACCTTAAACCCTTTTTTTGTCCACGAAGGGCCACGAAGAACACCCTTTTTTGATCCGCGGAGGGACACGGTTTGTGTCTTTGGTGGACGAAGCTGGTAGTCTGTTCACGAAGTTTCACTAAAAGGATCCTTTGTGGATAGAGGGGAGAGGATGGATATGACGGAACTGATTCTGAAGGATGAGGCCTATGCCGTGATTGGGGCGGCGATGGAGGTGCATCGTGTGCTTGGGCCAGGCTTTCTCGAAAAAGTATATCAGGAAGCAATGCAGCTCGAATTGAGCGCTCTTAGAATCCCTTTTGAGGCGGAAAAACCTATCGGCATTGAATTTAAGGGGCAATGCCTTACCCAGAGATATTATGCCGATCTGGTCTGCTTTGAACAGATAATCGTAGAGATGAAGGCGCTCAAACAACTCTCTGGAAAGGAAGATGCCCAAATTCTCAACTATTTGAGGGCGACGGGATTCAAACTCGGGCTTCTCCTCAATTTCGGCAGCCATGGCAAGCTGGAGCATAAGCGATTTGTCGGTTAACGTGGGTCATAGACGAACTCAGGGGATAGGGGAAAGGGGTTAGGGGCCAGAGACTAGTGCGGCGCCGGCGGGGCGGTAGTTTGGGGATACGCGGTCTTGTTGCGGGACTGTTCTTAGGATATTGGCTGTGCTATACTGGATTTTTCTGGGGAGAGGATATGCTCTCCCCACTCACTTCTCGCCCAGGCTGGCTTCCGCGGCAGCGGATGGTCAGAACGCCAACCCAACCGGAGAATATAACAATGCGCGCGAATGCTATTCGCAATCTGCTGGATCAAGGTAAGCCGACGCTGGCGACCCACATTCACAGTGTGTGGCCGAATGTTGTGGAAGCTTTGGGCCACACGGGCCTGTACGATTATGTGGAGTTTGTGGCGGAGTATGGAACGTATACGCTGCACGATTTGGACAATATTTGCCGTGCGGCGGAGCTTTATGGGCTGGGCTCGATGATCAAGATCGATTGGGCGAACAATGAGTTTGTTGCGCAGCGGGCGGTAGGGTCCGGGTTCAATAGCGTGCTTTTTTCGGACGTTCGCTCGGCGGCGGGCGCGGCCGATTGTGTGAGTTATGTGCGGGCGGATACGCCGGAGGCGGGCGGCACATTCGGGGTGTCGACGCGACGGTTCTCTTACATGGGGTACGGGGGCAATGAGGCGTATGTGCAGGCGCTGGACGACATTTTGGTGGCGCTGATGCTGGAGAAGAAGCCGGCGCTGGATGAGCTGGACGCTATTCTGGCGGTGGACGGGGTTGAGATGCTGCAGTGGGGGCCTTCCGACTTTTCGATGAGTATCGGCAAGATGGGACAGCGGGGGGATCCTGAGGTGCTGGCGGCGGCGCAGAAGGTGATCGATGGCTGCATGGCGACGGGCGTTCATCCCAGGATTGAGATTGGCACTGCGGACGATGCCAAGCGCTATCTGGACATGGGAGCGCGCCACTTCTGTATCGGCACGGACATCGCGATCCTGCACCAGTGGTGGAAGAATGAAGGTGAGGATATGCGCAAGGCGCTAGACGAGTAACTGCAGTGGATAGTGGATAGTGGATAGTGGCCGGTGGCGGGGTTAGCCGACGCGTTGGAGGAAGCGGACGTCGTTGGTGAAGAAGTAGCGGATGTCGTCGATGCCGTATTTGAGCATGGCGATGCGCTCGGGGCCCATGCCGAAGGCGAAACCGCTGAAGACGGAGGGGTCGTAGCCGCCGTTTTGGAGGACGATGGGATGGACCATGCCGGCGCCGAGGATTTCGAGCCAGCCGGTGTGCTTGCAGATGCGGCAGCCTTTGGCTTCACAGAGGACGCAGCCGGCGTCGACTTCGACGCTAGGCTCGGTGAAGGGGAAGTAGCTTTTGCGGAAGCGCAGGCTGCGGCCTTCGCCAAACATCTGGTTGGCGAAGTTGACGAGTGTGCCTTTGAGGTCGCTGAAGGTTACGTTGTGGCCGACGACGAGGCCCTCGACCTGGTGGAACATCATGTCGTAGCGGGCGCTGACGTCCTCGTGGCGGTAGCATTTGCCGGGCAGGATGACGCGGATCGGCTGCGGGCAGTATTCGCGCATGGCGTGGATCTGGCCGGGGCTGGTGTGGGTGCGGAGGATGACGCCGGGGGTGGTGGTGTAGAAGGTATCCCACATGTCGCGGGCGGGATGGCCCTGGGGGATGTTGAGGAGGCCGAAGTTGTTTTCGTCGGTTTCGACTTCGGGCGAGTCGTAAACCTGGAAGCCCATCTGTCCGAAGATGTGGGCGATTTCGCGCAGTGTCTGGTTGCTGGGATGGATTTTGCCGAGGGTGGGCCTGCGGCCGGGAAGGGTGACGTCGATACCTTCGGCGGCGAGGGTCTGCTCCATTTCCTGCTGGCGGATGGCCTCCTGGCGGGTATGGAGGGCGGCCTCGAGCAGTTTTTTTGTTTCGTTGCCGGCGCGGCCGGCGGCGGGGCGTTCTGCGCGCGGGAGGTCGCTTAGGCCGCGGAGGAAGTTGGTGAGGGCGCCGTTGCGGCCGAGGTAGTCGCGGAACCAGGTCTCGGTGGCTTCGACGGTTTGGGTTGCGGTTAGTTCTTGTTGTGCGCGGTTTTGCAGTTCTTCTAGCGCCTGCATGTTTTTTCTCACACTATTGTTATAGGGTTTTGGGCTGAGGGCTTTTGCGCGCTCGTCAGTTTGGCTATGGTAGTGGAAAACGGGTGGAGAGTCAAGGGGGGCGGCTAAGAACACGCCTTTTGTCCACGGAGGGGCGGGGAGAACACCTTAGCTTCTTTTTGTCCGCGGAGGGCCGCGGAGGGGCGCGGGGAACACCTTAACTTCCTTTTTTGTCCGCGGAGGGCCGCGGAGGGGCGCGGAGAACACCTTAACCCTTTTTTTGTCCGCGGAGGGCCGCGGAGGGGGCGCGGAGAACACCTTAACTTCCTTTTTGTCCGCGGAGGACGCGGAGGGGCGCGGAGAACACCTTAACTTCCTTTTTGTCCGCGGAGGGCCGCGGAGGGGCGCGGAGAACACCTTAACCCCCTTTTTTGTCCGCGGAGGGACGCGGAGGGGCGCGGAGAACACCTTAACTTCCTTTTTGTCCGCGGAGGACGCGGAGGGGCGCGGAGAACACCTTAACTTCCTTTTTGTCCGCGGAGGACGCGGGGGGGCGCGGGGAACACCTTAACCCTTTTTTGTCCGCGGAGGACGCGGGGGGGCGCGGGGAACACCTTAACCCCCTTTTTGT
Organism: Caldilineaceae bacterium; assembly: GCA_965221345.1. Classification (GTDB taxonomy): domain Bacteria; phylum Chloroflexota; class Anaerolineae; order Caldilineales; family Caldilineaceae; genus Bin5. The sequence continues at coordinate 757,398 of CBDCSD010000001.1, read as the reverse complement.
CCGCGGAGGACGCGGAGGGGCGCGGAGAACACCTTAACCCCCTTTTTGTCCGCGGAGGACGCGGGGGATTTTGACGGCGCGGGGGGTGTGCTTTGGGTGAGTGTGTGGTTTAACGAGGTTCTCTGACAAGTCGCTTACGCTCTAGCTTGCCTTGGCTGCCGAAGTTGAAGAGAAGCCCGACTTTGAGTCCCGTTGCCCTCAGATAGTTGAGAATTTGGGCATCTTCCTTTCCAGAGAGTTGTTTGAGCGCTTTCATCTCAACGATAATCTTCTCAAAGCAAACCAGGTCGGCATAATATCTCTGGGTAAGGTATTGCCCCTTGTATTCTATGCCGATAGGTTTTTCCGCCTCAAAAGGAATTCTTCGAGCGCTCAGTTCGAGCTGCATTGCTTCCTGATATACTTTTTCGAGAAAGCCTGGCCCGAGCGCACGATGCACCTCAATCGCCGCCCCAGTGACGGCATAGGTCTCATCCTCCAGTATCAGTTCCGTCATTTCCATCCTTTCCGCTCTGTCCACAAAGGTTTCTCTTGGTGAAACTTCGAGGATAGAATACCGGCATTTTCCACGAAAGACAAAGGAGATGCTCTCCGCGGACCTTGGCGGACCCAAAGGAGGCTTTTTGCTCGGCCTTTCGTGGATAGACCAAATAATGATCATGCGAAACTCTGTTCAGACAGATGTCAACAGGCCCTAGTGAACAGCGGGGGATAGGGGATGGGGGTTAGACGCAGATGCCTATGGGGGTCCAGTCGTATGGGGTGGGGATGCTGAGGGTAATGCCGGATATGTGGTTGCCTGTGACCGCGAGGCGCTGCCAGTTGGCGGGGTTGACGGACCTTACGAGGGTGCCGTCATGGCCAAGGAAGCCGGCCGCGGGGCAGGCAACGTTAGCGGCGTTGTCATTGCGGTAAAGGCCGATAACGATGTGCGGCGCTTCTGCTGCCGCCGAGAGGAAAACTTTTTCGATGGGTATGCGCTCGAAGACGAATGTGTTGTCTGATCTCCTGACGGCAGTGCTGGTGCTATAGAGTCTTTTGGCGCCTGTGGGGGAGCGCATGCTCAGTTGCAGAGTATAGGTATCGGCTTGGGGAGGCTGGCCGCCCGGCCCGATCAGGGTTCCGCGTAGTTCGAAGCGCTGGATCTCACAGAAGGCAATCGGGGGTGCGTTGCCGAAGACATCTTCGACCAGAGCGGCGGCGATGGGATCGTAGTCTGCGAGCTTCTGATAGCCGGATCCCAGCCAGCCGGCAAATTCGCTGGGGGTGAACCAGGTTCTGACGGCTTCAGCCCAGTATTCCAAGAGATCGGTCGACGCGTATGTATCATCCCACCGTCCTCTGAGGATGGCAGAGCGATAGGCGCCATCGAGCCGTGCAAGGAACTCTTCGCCGCCGGGTTGCAGTCTGAGGGCGTCTTCGACCAGGTGCGCGATCTCGTGAATGAGGACGTGATTGCAGTGCCGGGCGGTTTCGGGTGCGCCTGCGGCCCAGCCGTAGGGTGTTCTTCCGGCGGCGCCACGCGAAGTTTCGGCCAGACCCGAATTTTCGAATTCGGGAAGGTCGGTGATGCGGCCGCCTTTCTCGAAACTGTCGGGGTAGATGACAATCCGGTAGTCGATTTCGGCAGCAGTTTTGAGGATGTCGGGCCGGTCAGAGAGCATGGCCAGCAAGGTGTCCCGCGTTTGATACAGTTCTTCGTCGGACACGTCGAGGGATGACAGGACCGGTATCCCGCCAGCGTCCAGATATTTGCGATAGTAGGAATGGACGTTGAGCGATTGGGGCGGCGAAGAAACATGGGCACCTGCCGCGGGCGCGGGGGTGGGCGTCAGTGTTGGCGATGGTGACGGCGTTGGCGTTGGTGTCGGCGTTGGCGTTAGCGCTGAGGTCACGGTCACTTCCGCATATTCGGACCAGGGACTAGTTTCGCCGGCGGCGTTGACAGTGCGGGCGCTGTAGTAGTAGGTTGAGCCGGGCGCGAGGCCGGCGTGTGTGAATGTCGCGGCGGTGAGGTTGGCGCCGTCGATCTGCTGCCAGCCGGCGGCGGTTGTCCACGACCAGAGCTCATAGCGTAGTGCGCCGGCCACAGCGCTCCAATGCAACTCGACCGCGCCCTCTGTGGCCACGGCGGTCATGACGGGCGCAGCCAGCAGGGATGGCGCCGAAGTTGGTGTCGGCGTTGCGGTTGGTGTGTCATTCGACGTCGCGGTATCAGTCGGTGTCGGCGTCGCGGTCGGCGGTGGGGTCAGTGTTGATGTTAGGGTTGGCGACTGGGCTGCGATGGCGGTTGCGGGCACGAACTCCGACCACTCGCCCGGCTCGCCGGCCGCGCTCAGGGCGCGTACCACGTAGTGGAAGGTCGCGCCCTCGGCAAGTCCGGCGTGCCGGTAGGTGGTTCCGGTGAGGTTGTCGCCGCCGATCTGCTGCCAGCCGGTGGCGGCGTCCTGCCAGGACCACAGTTCGTAGCGCATGGCGCCGGCCACCGCTGTCCAATTCAGCTCAACTGCGCCATCGGTTCCCTGCGCGGTCAGCGCGGGCGCAGACGGAGGGAATGCCGTCGCGGTTGACATTGGCGTTTCGGTTGGCGTAGGCGTAGCTGCCGATGTTGATAGCGGTGTTGGCGTCTCGGTTGGTGTTGGCGTAGCCGTCGATGTTGATAACGGCGTTGGCGTCTCGGTTGGCGTAGGCGTAGCCGTCGATGTCAATAACGGCGTTGGCGTTTCGGTTGGCGTAGGAGTTGGCGTAGCCGTCGGTGGCGGCAGCTCTGACGGTGGCGTAGGCGTTGATGTGGGTGACGGGGTTGGCGCTGGAGCTGATTGCTGTGTCTCATTTACGGTGGCAGAGACCTGCTGCGACCAGGCACTCATTTCGCCGTCGGCGTCGACGGCGCGCAACTGGTAGTAGTAGGTGGGGCCGGCGGCGAGCCCGGTGTGGCTGAAGGTCGTGCCGGTGAGGTTGTCGCCGCCGAGCTGTTGCCAGCCGGTGGCCGCGTCCCACCACGTCCACAGTTCATAGCGCACAGCGCCGGGGACCGCCGGCCAGGTCAGCTCGACGGCGCCGGCTGCGGCGTGGGCGGACAGAGCGGGTGCGGCCAGGTTTTCGGGAAGAGTGGCAGAGACCTGCGGCGACCAGGCGCTGGTGTCACCGGCAGTGTTCAGGGCGCGTATCTGGTAGTAGTAGGCGGCGCCGGCGGCGAGCCCGGTATGGCTGTAGGTAGTGGCGGTGAGGTCGTCGCCGCCGAGCTGTTGCCAGGCGTCGGCGCTGGTCCAGGCCCAGAGTTCGTAGCGTGCGGCGCCGGTTACGGTTGTCCAACTCAACTCAACGGCGCCGTCTGCGGCTTGTGCGCTCAGTTCGGGAGTTGAGAGTGTGGAGGGCGGCGAGGATTGCTGCGCCGCGGAGGGGTTCGAGGATGACAGAAGAGCGACGACGGCCAGAAGGAGCGCCGCGACGGTGGTATAAGCTCGACGGCGGGATGGAGCCATTCTTAGGCCTTTGTCACAGAGTGGTTAGGGAGGCTCAGCCGGTGGATTGGTGGTCGCATAGGAGGCGCATTGGTGGGCGGCGGGACTGGTCGGAACCGGTTTCGGTTCGAAATACAATAGTTTTCTCTTCATAGTAGACGCTGTCCAGAGAGGGAGTGTTCCCGCTGGCGCTTTTTTTGTGACCGATTTGGGGTACTTTATACGGGGTGTGTTTGCGGTTGCAGAAGCGCGGCTTTGATCCGCGAAGGGCGGGGAGGAACACCTTTTTGATCCACGGAGGGGCACGGAGGGGCGCGGAGAACTGCTTTACACCTTTTTGTCCGCGGAGGACGCGGAGGGGCGCGGAGGACACCTTTACACCTTTTTTCCGCGGAGGACGCGGAGGGGCGCGGAGGACACCTTTACACCTTTTTTCCGCGGAGGACGCGGAGGGGCGCGGAGGACACCTTTACACCTTTTTTCCGCGGAGGACGCGGAGGGGCGCGGAGGACACCTTTACACCTTTTTTCCGCGGAGGACGCGGAGGGGCGCGGAGGACACCTTTACACCTTTTTTCCGCGGAGGACGCGGAGGGGCGCGGAGGACACCTTTACACCTTTTTTCCGCGGAGGACGCGGAGGGGCGCGGAGGACACCTTTACACCTTTTTTCCGCGGAGGACGCGGAGGGACGCGGAGAACTGCTTTATACCCTTTTTCCGCAGAGGGCGCGGAGAACTGCTTTACACCTCTTTGTCGGGGAGGTTCGGGGGGATTCTTGGGGCAGGCGGTGCTTGCTTTGTATGGGCCTGGGGATTAAGGATGTTCTCTGACAAGTCGCTTGCGCTCCAGTTTGCCGTGGCTGCCGAAGTTGAAGATCAGGCCGACTTGGAGGCCGGTGGCTTTTAGATAGTTGAGGAGTTGGGCGTCTTCCTTGCCGGAGAGGTGATTGAGCGCCTTTAGCTCGACGATGATCTGCCCAAAACATATGAGGTCGGCGTAGTATTTCTGGGTAAGGCATTGCCCTTTGTAATTTATGTCGAGAGGTATTTCGGCCTCAAAGGGTATGCTGCGGGCGCTTAGTTCGAGCTGCATGGCTTCCTGGTATACTTTTTCGAGGAAGCCCGGCCCGAGGGCACGATGCAGTTCGATGGCCGTCCCAGTGACGGCATAGGTCTCATCCTCCAGAATCAGTTTTGTCATGGTTGCCGGTTGGATCCTTTCCGCACAGGCCACAGAGTTTCTATGAATTTTTTCATAAATATGTCCGCTATGTCCGCTCGAAGGCGTTTTTTTGGGCTCGAAATTGGGTTTTTGCGGGCTATTTGTCCATGTTGTCCATGCGTTTGAGGAGGTCCATGAGGGCGCGCAGGTTGTTTTTTTCGGCGGCTTGCCGGCGGATGGTGTTGATAAGTTCCTGGCGTCCTTCAGCGCGGCCGGCGTGGATTGCGGCGACGATTTGGGCAGCGTCGTCGGGCAAGGGGCGCAGCTCTTCGTCCTCCAGGTCTTCGAAGTAGCCTTCGGCGTAGTATTCGGTCTCTTCGAGTTCTTCGCGCCAGCGGCGAAGGGTGCGGTCGGAGACGCCGATGATGGCGGCGAGGTCTTTCCAGGTTGCGCCGGCTTTGGCGGCTTCGCGGAGGGATTGGATTTCTTCTTTGTTCATGGAGTTTTCCTGTGTCGGCACTCTCAGGATGATCTGACGGTGTTGTGACGCGGCACTGGACGGGCGGGCGGCGGCGGGCCTGCGGTCGGCCTATGGCGAGACTTCACTTTTGGCACAAATGCTCGAAATGCTGCCGGTGTTATGACTCATTGGGCTTTTGGGCAGCTCGCTTCGTTGCTGTTTCAGAAAGTTATCGACATCGGCAAGGATTTCGCTGCCGGCCTGTTCGGGCGGGCTTGCGAGGCCATCGCCGCGCGGCAATGCATTTGATGTGGATAGCATTGTTTCGACGGCGGCGAGCAGTTGCTCATCGGCGTGGGGCCTGCGAGGAAAGTGTTTGAGGCAGGCTTCCTCGATGTGGTCCGGGGCGACGCGCCCGGCGGCATCTTCGCTGCGCAGTTTTTTGAGCAGAGCGGATATGTGGAAGCAGACGAGAAGAAGGGGGTATCCTGCGCCATGCGGTCAGTTGCGGTCATGAGCCGTTCCCAGAGCTCTTTGCCGACGTCCCGGCTGATTATCCGGTCCCGGCCGGGGCCGAGAGAGCAGTTGAGGGCGAAGGCGACATAGTCGGGAATTGGCTCGTTGGGTTGCTGTGCCCGCGGCGGGGGCGTATTCCTGTTGTTCATTGTGTTGTCTTTTCGTATATGGCCAGAAGGTGGTTGCAGTCAGAAGCGCCTGTTGATGGTTGCAGCGGTACAGGCGGGAACGGGGCTGCCTGCCAGGCGGCGCGCGTCAGGTCATAACACTGATCACGGGAAGGTCCCGGGGGTTTAAGGTAGAGTGAAGGGAGGGGCGCCGGCGCGCGTCGCGGCGAGAGATGCGAGCTACGGGCCGGGGCATCATTCGTCGTCTTCCTTTTTGCCATAGAACTTTGTCAATATTTCGTCTGACCTTTTTTCATCTTCAGTCGGAGGCAATTTATGGGCCCTTTCCTCGACCAAAGGAGCGACGATAAACTTGCGGCGCTCTTCGAGTGTTTCCCTGTCAACCGCCTCATTCTGACGCCAAAGGAGATGCAGGAGGCTGCGTTGACGGCGGGAGAGTAAGGAGAAGAGGTCGCGCGACCTGGCGCGGCCCAGGCGGGCGATGTCGGCATTTTTTAGGGCCTTGGCGGAATCGAGGAGGCCGTGGAGGAGGGCGCCGAAGGCTTTGTCGAGGATGAGTTGTTTTTGCAGCTCGAAGCGGGCAAGAGGATTGTCTGCGAGGTGGTCTTCGAAGGCGGCGGCGCGCACTGGCCAGCGCCACTTGCGGGCGATTTTAGCGAGCGTGGAATTGCCGCTGTAATTGGCCATGCTTGCGACCTGCGCGATCGATTGGAAGAACATCAGGCTCAGATAGATTTGGAACGAGCTGTAGTATTTGGCCTGTTCCCCGGTCTGCTGAAGCCACGGTTTCGTCTCTTCGGGGTCCTCTTCCGCGGGCGTTTCGTGGATATCCGTTTCGGATTCTTTTCCGTCTTCGGCGTATATTTTTCGCAACAGCTTCCCTTCGACCTCCCACCCGAGCTCGCGGGCCCTTTCCCGGATCAGCTCCTTCAGCCATTCTTCGTCAATCTCCAAGTCTTCATACTTCGTCGGTGGTGCGATGAGACGGATGAGGCCTTGCTGGTGCCTGAAGAGGGGACCCAGATACCTGCGCGCTCTGATCCGATCCATTTGACCGATGTCGGCGGTGGCGAGGGCGCGATTGGTATCTTCCAGGCCGGTGAAGCGGGCCAGGTAGGCTGCTTCTCTGATCAGCTGGTTACGCCACTCTGCCTGGAGGGGAAGGCAGCCGGTGTCGGGATTGTCGGAGGCGGCGGCGCGTTGCTTCCAGCGCCAGCGGCTGGCGGCCTGAGAGACCAACCTGCTTCCGGAAGATAAGCCTACGGTCTCGGAGACGCTGGCAAAGAGGCGCGGTTGGGGTAGAGTGAGATAGATCTGGAACCAGCGGTAGCGGTCGAGCGGTTCGCCGGTTTGCCGTTCCCATGGTTGCGGTTCGTGGGATTGCTTATCATGGGGTAGCGGTTCGCGGCCGGCTTCGTCACTGGCTGCGGTATTGGAAGGGTTGTCGTTCATTGTGCATTTCCTCTGCTTTCGGGCACGAAAAAAGCGCCCATTTCGTCTGCCATGCAGCGCACGTTCGAGCGTGGTGTTCTCGGGCGAGCGAATTGGGCAGGGTCGAAAGGAGCGCCTGTGTCCGATATGGAAGCGGGCGGCGGCCTCGCGTGGTGGGGCCCGCTTTCAAAGACCAACAGGGGGTCCAGGGATTGTGTTTGCGCCGGCCAATCAGAGTTTTTCCTCACGGGCCGGCGCGCAGTTAATTGTACAATAGACGGGAACAGTTGTCAAGTATTCTGAGAACCGGAGAACCGGGGGGCAGTCCAAAATGGGAATGCGTTCTCGGATACCTCGGGGGCAATAGATCGGACTTCGCAATCTTTCGGTCCGGGTGACCTCGATTCTGGTCTGCTCTCAGGGCGCTCCTAGTCGAAATGCTGAGGGGTACGTTCGTCTTGTTGCCTGCGCTACGGTTTGGCGGCGCAAGGGCACCCACAAGGGGTGCCCCTACCGGCGTGGATAGTGGTCGGTGGATAGTGGATAGTGGTCAGTAAGAGGAGGGGCACGATTCATTTGGCGGGTGTCTGAACTGTGCGTTTAGGGGATGGGGGAGTGAGAGGTGACTGTTGACACGGGGAAGCGGGTGACGGAGGCGGGAGAATTCAAGAGCGCCAGGAGCGGGTTTGCCCCCGGCGCTCTTTGTGGGCCGGATCGGTCTGGTGTGGGAGATTGTTGAGGGCGCCTGGTTACCAGGCATCGTAGACGATTTCGTGATCGGGGCCGAAGTGGAAGATGTACTGTTTGTTTTTGTCGTGTTCTCTGTCGGCGTAGTAGGTGTCTACGCGAATTCTTTTCACGGAGGGCAAATAGTCGATCTTGACGCGTTTGCCGGTGAGGGGGTTGAAGCCGAAATAGATGGAGGCCTCGGGGCCGCCCGGATAGTTGGCGGCGAGCTCGGCGAAGCCGGGGACCCAGGGGCCGAGACGCGTTTTGCCGTCTCTGCCGACGTAGTAGATCTGGAGTCCGTCCTTGACTTTACAGAGTTGGATCGGCGTGGCGGCGTGGAAGATGATGCGATTGGGCGCGAGAGCCTTGATGAGCTCGTACTCGGCAAGGGCCTCTTTCAAGGTGGGCGTTTCGCCGGTGGCGCGGGGGGATGACGGCGTAGGGGGGGGGGGTATCGAACCGCCGTTTCCGCCTGATGGGATTGGGGTCGCGGTTGGCGTTGGGTCCGGGTTGCCGCCCGGATCGGTGGAGGGCCCGCGTGTCGGAAGATTGCTACCGGGCGGCCCTGTCGGGGGGCCATTCGCAGCCGCGGCGGACGACCAGGCAATGGCCAGCAGGAGTGCAAGTATACAGATGGTAAGTATGCAGCTGGAGTTTCGACGCAGGGCTGTTCTGATCATGAATCCGTACTCTCCTATCATTAGACCAGGGTTCTTTCTGGTCGCACAAACACAGAAGGGAAAATCTGCTAAACAATTATAGACTTCAATGGCGGCGATAGTCAATTCGGCGTGCAGCTGGGGGGATGGGGTCCCAAGTTGGGGTGCGTTCTCGGATACTCAATGGGCAACAGGCCAGGCTGCGCAATGGGTCAGTCTGGGTGACCCAACGTGCGTCTGCGGGGGGCAAAGCACTGAAGCGCAAGGGCACCCACAAGGGGTGCCCCCTACCGGCGTGGATAGTGGTCGGTGGTCAGTGGTCAGTGGTCAGTGGTCAGTGGTCAGTGGTCAGTGGTCAGTAAGAGGAGCGGCGCGATTCGGTGGGCGGGTGTCTGAACTGTGCGTTTGGGGGCGGGGGATGGGGGAGTGAGAGGTGACTGTTGACACGGGGAGGGCCGGGGCGGGCGAATTCTTGCGTAAGGAGCGTCGCAGCGGGGGAGATCAGGCTGGGCCAGAAATGCGAGAGCGCCAAGGAATTCGTATCCCTGGCGCTCTTTTGACTCAAGTTTCGCGTCTCGTGTGGAAAAGGTAGCTGGCGTCTTCGTTACCAAGCCTCATGGTTGATCGTGTTGCCGGTGTCGACGGTGAAGACGTAAGGCTTGTCGGTGTCATACTGGGTGTCGGGGTAGTAGGTGCTGATACGGAGTTTCTGGTCGGAAGGCAGGTAATGGATGTCGACCTGCTTGCCTGTAAGGGAATTGGATCCGGAGAAGAGGGAGACGCTTGCTCCGGCGGTGTAAAGCCCGGCCAGTTCAGTGAAGGAGTCCAGCCAGGGTCCTCCGCTGGAGCTGCCGTCGGCGCCGATGAAGTAGTACTGGAGGCCGCCGGCGACGGGGCAGAGCTGGGCCGGGGTGGCAGCGTGGTTGACGATGCAGTTTGCCGGCGGCTCGAATGGGGCGCTGGGATGGGTCGTTTCGGTGGCGCCGCCCGGCGGATCGACTGAAGGACCATTGGGATTCCCGGTGGGACCGCCGGGAGAACTGCCTGGCGGCGTATTTCCAGGCGGGTTGTTTGCAGGCGGGTTGTTTGCAGGCGGGTTGTTTGCAGGCGGGTTGTTTGCAGGCGGGTTGTTTGCAGGCGGGTTGTTCGCAGGCGGGTTGTTTGCAGGCGGGTTGTTCGCAGGCGGGTTGTTCGCAGGCGGGTTGTTCGCAGGTGGGTTGCTGCCTGGCGGGTTATTCCCCGGCGGTTGCGCGAACGCGGCCGCGGTGAGGGCCAGCGTCAACAGCAACGCGAATGCGAGCGGCACAGCGATGCGGCGAGAGAGCTTCCGAAGTGATGATGTTTTCATGGCAGTTTTCTTCCTTTCTTAGGCTTCGGGTCCAGGTGTTGCCTGGACAGTTCATTGACACGAGATGCGCCTACTATCCATGACGCCTCTTCATCAGGATTTGTTCCATTTCTTAACGGCAGTTTTTAGTAGTCAGTTTTTAGTTTTTAGTGAACTGCGGGAAGGGCACAGTCTTTGGTAGCCAGTACTTAGCATTTAGTAAACTGCAGGAAGGGCAGTTCTTAGTAGCTGGTTCATAGTGAACAGCCGATCACGTGGAGGACACGTCTTTGTCCAGGAAAGGCCGCGGTGAACTCCTTTTTTGATCCGCGAAGTCTCGCGAAGGGGCGCGAATTGACGCGAAAAACATCTAACTGCTCTTGATCCACGGAGGAACACGGAGAACGGCTTACACCTTTTTGTCCGCGGAGGACGCGGAGGGGCGCGGAGGAGGAAGGGCAGGTTCTAGTAGTCAGTTTTGCGTTTCTAGTGAACAGCTGAGCACTAGAAGAATGAGCTTTTGTCCTCGGAGGGGCGCGGAGAAGGGCTTAACTGCCTTTTGTCCACGGAGGGACACGGAGGGCACGGAGAACGGCTTACACCTTTTTGTCCGCGGAGGACGCGGAGGGGCGCGGAGGAGGAAGGGCAGTTTTTAGTAGTCAGTTTTGCGTTTCTAGTGAACAGCTGAGCACTAGAAGAATGAGCTTTTGTCCTCGGAGGGGCGCGGAGAAGGGCTTAACTGCCTTTTGTCCACGGAGGGACACGGAGGGCACGGAGAACGGCTTACACCTTTTTGTCCGCGGAGGACACGGAGGGGCGCGGAGGAGGAAGGGCAGTTTTTAGTAGTCAGTTTTGCGTTTCTAGTGAACAGTTGAGCACTGGAAGAATGAGCTTTTGTCCTCGGAGGGGCGCGGAGAAGGGCTTAACTGCCTTCTGTCCACGGAGGGACACGGAGGGCACGGAGAACGGCTTACACCTTTTTGTCCGCGGAGGACGCGGAGGGGCGCGGAGGAGGAAGGGCAGTTTTTAGTAGTCAGTTTTGCGTTTCTAGTGAACAGCTGAGCACTAGAAGAATGAGCTTTTGTCCTCGGAGGGGCGCGGAGAAGGGCTTAACTGCCTTTTGTCCACGGAGGGACACGGAGGGCACGGAGAACGGCTTACACCTTTTTGTCCGCGGAGGACGCGGAGGGGCGCGGAGGAGGAAGGGCAGTTTTTAGTAGTCAGTTTTGCGTTCTTAGTGGACTATCGTTTTGCTGCCTTCGAGCGCTTTCGGCACAACCATTTACTTGGCGGCCGCCGTATCCTGGCCATTGAAATATCCCTACGCGGGCTTGGCAGGTCGCTCCATTTCGGACCTTAGCCGGTGGTCCAGCTTTTTGGGACCGAGCTCAGACAATTGCGAACAGGCTGTCTCGTCACAGTCGTTTTAGGGCAGAACGTGAATTCTGGAATTGCGTAAATTGCAGGGGGTTCTGTATGTGTTATGGGGTGGGGGTGGGCAGGCGAAGGATAATGTCGCGCCAAGCAGCGAACAGTGCCGCGAGCAATACTATTCCTGCGCCCACGACGCGCCACGTGATCCAGTTCTTGAGTGATTCGATGTCCTTCCTGAGGTTTCCGATGTCTTCTTTGGTGGCGAAGGACTCAGATTTGCCTTGAATAAATCCCAATTGTTGAGCAAACGCGCGTGACTCCTCGTCACCGAGCACACCGCCCTCCAATCTACGAGTTTCGCTTTCCTGTGTAGTCATGCCGATATGATAGCACAACGAGCGAAGGTTGTTAAACCCTGGGCAGGCGAAACGGCAGGGGAACTGCAGGGGCTAGGGGCTAGGGATTCGGGATTCGGGGAAAGGGGCGGTTGAACTACTGTTGGATGGGGCGTGCTGGGGCAGGGGCGATATTTCGGGAGAGAAATATGGCGGCTGATGAGATGGGGCTGAGCGGAAAAGGAGGAGCGCCAGGGAGGTGGTATCCCTGGCGCTCTTTTGACTTAGGATTCGCGTCTCGTGTAGAGGACGGTTGGGGGACTGCTGTTACCAAGCTTCGTGCTTGATGGCGTTTCCGGTGTCGACGGTGAAGACGTAAGGCTTGTTGACGTCGTACTGGTTGTCGGGGTAGTAGGTGCTGATGCGGAGTTTGTTCTCGGAGGGCAGGTAGTGAATGTCAACCTGCTTGCCGGTAAAGGGATTGGAGCCGGAGTATAGAGAGACACCGCCTCCGGCGGCGTAAAGGCCGGCCAATTCAGTGAAGGAGGCCAGCCAGGGTCCCCCGGTGGAGGTGCCGCCGGGGCCGATGAAGTAGTACTGGAGGCCGCCGCCTACGGGGCAGAGCTGTGCCGGGGTGGCTGCGTGGTTGACGATGCAGTTACCTGGCGGCGTGAACGGGGCGCTGGGATGGCTGGTTTCGGTGGCGCCCCCCGGCGGATCCTCCGACGGTCCCGCGGAGGGATCCGCGGCTGAACCGCCCGGCGGATTGCCTGACGGCGGGGCCCCGGGCGGGTCGTTCAGAGGCGGGGGGCCCAAGAGAGGGTCTCCCGACGGGGGCTGCGCGAACGCGGCCGCGGTGAGGGCTAGAGTCAGCAGCAACGCCAGTGCGAGCGGCAGTGCGATGCGGCGGGTGCGTTTCAGAGGTGATGGTCGATTCATGGCAGTTTTCATCCTTTGATTGTCTACTGGTCCGAGCGTTACTCGGACGGAACGGTTACACGAGATGCGTTCTCTCAAAAAGACGCTTCAAAATGCTGTTGTTTTTCATGTTATCATCAGTTGAGCATTGGGATCAAGTATGCTTTTGCACGGTAGCGGGGGATAGGGGCCAGGGGATAGGTTTCGGTGGCATTTTGGGGGAGGTCGTTGAGAGTTGAACAGGAATGGAGTGCGTGCGGGACTGTTGGGAATGGTACTGGCTTGAATCTTGCAGTGGGCGGAACTGATCGATCTGCTATGTCACGCGGAGGGGGGCGGAGAACGAAGGGCAGTTTTTAGTAGTCAGTTTTGAGTTTTTGGTGAACAGCTGAGTACTGGAAGAATTGGCTTTTGTCCGCGGAGGGGGGCGGAGGGACACATAGAACGGCAACACCTTTTTGGTCCGCGGAGGGGCACGGAGGGACGCGGAGAACGGCTTTGACACCTTTTTGTCCGCGGAGGGACGCGGAGGGGCGCGGAGAACATCTAAGACCTCTTTTGTCCGCGGAGGGACGCGGAGAGGCGCGGAGAACAGCTTTGACACCTTTTTGTCCGCGGAGGGACGCGGAGGGGCGCGGAGAACAGCTTTGACACCTTTTTGTCTGCGGTGGGGGGCGGAGAACAGCCAAGACATTTTTGTCCACGGAGGGCCACGGAGGAGCACGGAGAACATCTAAGACCTCTTTTGTCCACGAAGGGGCGCGGAGAACGGCTTTGACACCTTTTGTCCGCGGTGGGACGCGGAGGGGGGAAGGGCCGGGGGGAGAACGACTTTTTGTCCGCGGAGGGGCGCGGAGAACATCCTTGACGCCCTTTTGTCCGCGGAGCGGCGCGGTGGGTTGCGAAGGGCGTCAGAGGCGTAGCGGGTTTTCTTTGCGTGACTGTGCGGTCGTGTGCCGGGGAGGCGCGCCTTGCTCCGCCAGGGCGCGGCAGCCGAATGGGGAGGGGAGGCGACGAGGGCCGGTACTGTCGGGGGGCACGGGGAGAGGGTAGGCCTTGCCTATTTGGGAGCACGGACTGGCGGGTAGACAGGCGGGCGAGCACGAGGGAAAACTGCGGGGGAAGGGGCAAGTCAAGGGGGCGAGAGATCGAAACGACCGCCGCTGTTGCCGGTGAAGGCCGCTGCGGCGGTCGTTGTCTTGCTTATGGGGGGATGCGCCCCGGCCGAAGCCAGGCCGCATCCCGTATCTGTCCTCCGAACTCGATCAGGCGGAGTTCGGAGGAACGCTTCGATTAATTGCTGGGGACCGCCGGGATCGCGTGTCTGAACGTCGACCACGGCCCGTCGCCCATTGCGTTGACAGCACGCACACGGTAGTAGTACTTCGTACCGTTCGTCAGCCCGGTGTCGGTGTAGGCTGTCGAGGAGGTGCTCCTCAGGTCGACCCATCCGCGACTGTCGCTATCCCACTTCTGGACTTCGTAGCGGATTATCCTCGAGCCACCTGTGGCGGTCGCCGGCGACGCCCACGAGAGATAGACGGCGTTCGGCAGCGGTGAAGCGATCAGCGTCGGCCTGCTAGGAACCGAACGGGCGGTTGTGTCGTAGGCCAACGGGGAAAAACCGCTTGTACCCTTGCTGTTGACGGCGCGGATGCGGTAGTGCTTGGTCGTGCCACCTGCGAGACCGCTGTCGGTGTACGACATCATCATCGTATTCGACATGGCGCCACCGAGGTCGGCCCAGCTACTTCCAGCGTTCGTCGAGTGCTGCATGTAGTAGTCGGTAATGGTCAGGCCACCGTCGTGCCCGGCCGTCCACGTGAGCTTGATCTTGTTCGCTCCGTCCGCCATCGCCATGAGCGTCGGCGGGGACGGGACCGAGGTTGCGGTCTTTGCATAGGCAATCGTCGACCAGGCGCCATCGCCGGCATCGTTCATGGCGCGGATGCGGTAGTACTTGGTCATCCCGCCGGCGATGTTCATGTGCGTATGGGAGGTCACGCCGGCCGCCGGCATCGTAAGAGCCATCCAGCCGTTGGAGCCGTCCCAGTACTGCAGTTCGTAACCGGTGACGTGCGAGCCGCCATCCTCCTTCGGCGGGGTCCAGGCGAGATTGATCATACTCGTCCCGGAGGCGGTCGCCGTCAGTGTCGGCATGCCCGGCTTGCCGCCGACGGTCATGGCCATCGCCACGTTGGACCACGGACCCCGGTCCGCAGCAAGGGCGCCGTTTATGGCGCGGACACGGTAGTGCTTGGTCGTTGAGGGATCGAGGCCCATGTGGGTGTAGTTCTGCGAGTCGGCATCGGCGGTCTGAAGCACCCTCAGCCCATCTACGATGGTCGAACTATCTCCTGTCCAGGACCAGCCGGTTCTGCCGTCGTCGGAGACCTGAATCTGATAGGCGGTGAGGTTGGTGCCACCGGTTGCCGGCATAGTCCAGGTGAGCCGGATTTCGGAGGTGCCGTTGGCGCTCGCGTTCAGCACCGGGGCACCCGGTTTTCCGGCGATAGTGACGCGGGTCTGCGTCGCGGACCAGGGGCCCTCGCCGACCGCGTTCATGGCGCGGACGCGGTAGTACTTCGTCGTCGCGCCCGGGATGGGTTCGTGGGTGTAGGAGGTTACGCTGCCGCCTACGGACATCAGATCCATCCAGGCGCCGTCTTCCCAGACTTGAATCTGGTAGCCGGTGATGGCCGAGCCGCCCTTGGCCGGCGCGGTCCAACTGATCACGAACTTGTCAGCCAACTCAGGAGACGGCGGGTTACTCAACGTCACCATTGCGGGCTTGCCCGCGGGTGTGGTATCGGACATCACGTCCGACCAGGCGCCGTTGGTCCCGTTGTCCGCTCGGACTCGGTAGAACTTCGTCGTCATACCGGTAAGGCCCGTGTGGACATAACTCATAGCCGGAGCCGGCTCCCCTGCCGTCATCGTGATTGAGATGAAGGCGTCCCCCGAATCCGGATCGTTGTCGTTGTCCTCCGGGTTATTCCAGCCGGCAGTGCCGTTATTTGAGACCTGAACATCGTAACTAGCGACGGCAGTACCACCGTCGTTATCCAAGGTCCAACTGAGTTTGAGCTTGTCCGGCCCGTCCGGCGTCACTGTCAGTACCGGCTTGCCCGGCGCGCCCGCTACGGTCATGGCGTCCCCCACCGGCGACCATTGACCGGCGCCGTTGGCGTTCCTGGCACGGACGCTGTAGTAGTACGTTGTCATGCCCGCCCGACCGTCGTGATTGTACTCTGTCGGGGTTGGGGCCACATTCGAGGCAATCGTCGTCCAGTTGCCGCTATCCCATATAGCGATGTCGTAGCCGGTGATGGCTGAGCCACCGTTGTTCGTGGGCGCAGTCCATTCGAGATTGACCGTGGTGCTGGTCGTCGCTGATGGCGAATCAGAAACCCATGACGGCGCGGCCGGCACACCACCGGTGGTGGTGGTGACGGTCACCACGTTTGACCAGGCGCCATCCTGACCGTTGGATGCTCGGACGCGGTAGAGCCTTTTATCCCCGGCACTCAGCCCGGTATGGGTTGCCGTAATCGTTGACATATCCAGGTCCGTCAGTCCCGCACCAGTCGACTCGTTGGCGTCAGCAAGGTCATCCTCGTCTGTCTCAGATACCTGGACGGTGTAACCGGTAATGTCCGTACCGCCGTTGTTCGGCGCGGTCCAACTGAGCGTGATGCTGTTGGGTCCATTGACCGTCGCGGTCAGCTTGGGCGCGGACGGCGCGCCTGCCGCAGTGGTGGCGGACTCCGTTTCCCATGGACCGTCGCCGTTTGCGTTCTTGGCGCGGACACGGTAGTACATCATCACGTTGCCCGCAAGACCCGTGTCATTATAGCTTGTTGCGGTGGAGTCCTGGATGAGTTTCCATTCTCCCGCGTCCGCATCCCACTCATGAAGTTCGTAGGAGGTGATGCCCGAGCCACCGGTGTTGTCAGGCTCGGTCCAACTGACCGCGAGAGTGCCTGGAGTACCGGCATTTATAGACACGACCGGCGCACCCGGTGCGCCCATGTCGGTGGTGGCGGACTTCACGTCGGACCATTCGCTCCGCGCGGCGTTCTCTACGCCTGCGGTGGCGGCGGCTACCCCGTTCACTGCCCGGACTCGATAGTATCGCATCGTCCCGGCATCAACCATGTGGGTGACGCTCTGCTGAGCCGCCCCCAGGAGCTCGGCCGCAGCTTCTTGCTCCATGCCTGCGGCATCCAGGTAGCCTGGATCTGTCCAGTCCGAGTTGTCTTCCGAAGCCTGAAGTTCGTAGCCGATAACGGCGGAGCCGCCATCGTTGGAAACCGTCCAACTGACCATGATCTTGTCGGTGCCCATCTTGGTCGCGGTCAGCATCGGCTTGGCCGGAGAGACGGCTACAGTTGTCTTGGACATATGCGCAGAATACTTGCCTTTGCCGCCGCTGGTGCCAAAGACTGCGCGGACACGATAGGTGTATTCCGTCGTCCCCATAAGCCCGCTGTCAAGCAAGGTTTCATCGGAGGCATCGTCATCGTTATCAGTGTCGTCTGCGACAGCTCCCCAGGCCTGTGTGGAGCCGTCCCACACCTCAACCTCGTAGTCGATATCCTCGCCATCGGGAGTAGGGTTGGTAGTCGGAGCATCCCACTCGATTAGAATCGAGGTTTCCGTAGAGCCCGGAGCCGTTCCGGCGAGTGGGTTCGCAGTCAGTCGCAGGTTCGTCGGCGACGTTCCGTCAGTGTCTGCCGCGGGCGGCTTTGCTCCACCGATGGTGGCGGAGGCCACGTCGGACCAGTCGCTGGTACCGGCCGAGTTGCGCGCGCTGATGTGATAGTACTTGGTCGTCCCGGCTGAAAGCCCGGTGTGATCATGCGAGATCGCGTCGGCGGCCTTCGTGGCGAGGTTGCTCCAAACGGTTGAGCCGTCGTTCGAGTGCTGAATCGTGTAGCCGGTGATGGCCGCGCCACCGGTGTCCGCCGGCGCAATCCAGTTCAGCGTGATCGTGGTCCCGTCCGCGGTTGCGGTCAGGGACGGCTTGCCCGGAGCCATTGCGGCCACGGTCGCCATCATTGCGGCCGACCAGTCGCCGGAGCCGACGGAGTTCATGGCGCGGATGCGGTAGTAGTTCATGGTGCCGGGGTCGAGCGACATATGGTCATAGGAAGTCGCGTCCGCGGCGGGCATCATGAGATCGTTCCAGTCCGAGCCGTCGTCGGAAACGTCAAGATCGTAGCCTGTGATGTCGGCGCCGTTGCTGGCGGGCGCGGTCCATGTGAGCGTGATCTTGTCGGCGCCTGCCGCCGCGGTCAGCGCCGGCGCGTCGGGCGCGGTCGGCGCGGTCGTGGAAACGGTGGCCACGGCAGACCATGCGCTCATGCCGGCGGCGTTCACGGCCCTGACCTCGTAATCGTAGGTCGTGGAGGGCGTCAGGTCGCTGTCGGTGTAGGTCGTGCCGCTGCCCACGTCCATCGGGCTACCCCAGTCTCCGCCGGTGATCCTGCGCTGGAGCTGGTAGCTGGCGGCGCCGTCAGCTGCGTTCCAACTGAGTTGGATCTCGGTTGGTCCGGTGGAGGTCGACCCGAGTCCTGTCGGAATGCTGGCCGCGACCGACATCGGCATGGCGCTGGCGGTAGCGGCCGGGCCGTCGCCGTTGGCGTTCAGCGCCTGCACCTCGAAGTTATAGTCGCTCTCGTTGGTGAGGTTGCTCACGGTCGCGGTGCGACTCAAGGCGGGCACCGTGTCAATCCAGTTCGACCAGGAGCCACCGGCCATCTGGGAACGGTATTGGTAGCCGGTGATGGCGGAGCCGCCGTTGCTGATGGGCTCGTTCCACGTGAGAACGACCTGAGCATTCCCGGCCGCCGCGTTCAGGTTCTGGGGCGCGTCGGGCGTGGTCGAGGGCACGGTGGCGTTGACGCGATTGGACCAGGCGCCGTCGCCTGCGGTTCCCTTGGCCATGACCTGGTAGTAGTAGGTCCTGCCGATTGCGACCGCGGTGTCGGAGTAGGTCGTGCCGGTGAGCGTGCCACCTATTGGCGCCCAGCTGGTGTCAAAGCGCCAGAGCTCGTAGCTGTCGGCGCCGGTGACTGTGCTCCAACTGAGGCCGATCGCGGTGGAGCTGGCGGTCGGCGTGTCGAGTGTGGAGGCGTTGTAAGCACCGACGGTCACGCCCGGTCGATTGGACCAGGTTGATTCGCCATCGGCCGAGACCTGGTACCAGTAGGTCTTGCCGGCGTCGACGCTGGTGTCGGTGTGGGAGGTCGTGGTTGACGGGATAGAGCGGTCAATCGCGACCCATTTTTCGGTGTCCTCAAAGCGCCAGAGCGAGTAGTTGGCGGCGCCGGTCACCGCGGTCCAACTGAGGTCGACCTGGTTGGCGGTGTCAGCCGTCGCGGTGAGCACCGGCGGCGCGGGCTCATCGTCGGTCTGCGCGAGGGCGACACTGTCGGTGAGGGAGGGTGGGTTCAAGGCCGCGAGCAGGGCGACCAGGATTAAGAGGCTCAGAGTCCTCAATGCACGTGTCTTGTACGTCATAAGCTCCATAAGTAGGCTCTCCTGATTCTCTGTTTGCAACCGTACGATCCTTTGGCCTGGTCTGTCGCGGCCAAAGGATTCACTGGCCCGTTTAGGAACGCCATGTTGATCGGACAGTTACTTGTGAATGAATTTGGCGTGAAGTCCAGATTTGAACATTGTACAACAGGGTCTGACCCGCCTGCAACATTCGGATTTCCGTTGCGAACGAGCGCGAATGTGTTTTTGCGGCCCACACCGCGCGGCGACACTGGTCCCAACTTGTTCGTGGTTATTTCATCGTTGCAGACCCTCCTCCCCGGTTGGACGCCCAGGGCAGTCATAGTGTGAAGAAGCACAGGGAAAGCCTCTAGTTCCTGTGTACAAGACTTTCTGCAACCGGGACGGCGCGGTGTGCGCAGTGCCGGTTGGAGATTGACTATCGTTGATGGACAAGCTTTTGCGGCCGGGAACCGGGACACGGTATTTATCATCAGTCTACCAGTTTACGTGCTTGACCTTGTATTCGTCGTCGACGGTAAAGTCGTAGGCCTTGTGCGGATTGTATGTGTCATGGCCGGCCGGATAGAAGGTCTTGACGAAGATCCTGTTTTCGTCCGGCAGGTAGTCTACGGTGACGGGCTGGCCGGTCGAGGGATTGCTGCCGCTGAAAAGGGAGACGGCGACGCCGGAGGGATGCATTTCCTCAAGCATGGCGAAAGAGCTGAAGATGGGGCCGGTGTAGGTGCTGCCGTCTGCACCGATGAAGTAGAGATGCAGGCCGTCGTCGCCGGTCTTGATCAGCTGTACGGGCGTGGCTGCATGGTGAACGATACGGTTGGAGGTTGGAATGGCTGCTGCCATTCCGTCGCCGTTATTGCCGTTGTCGCCGTTGTCGCCGTTGCCGGTGTTCGGGGCTCCGGTGGGGCCCCCTCCCGGCGGGTCTCCGATGGGTGGGCTAGTAGGAACGTTCGGCGGCGGAGGCGGGGGCCCATTGTCGTCCATCTGTGCGGCCGCGACGGCAGGCCAGGCGGCGATCATAAGGAGCGCCAAAAGCAGCGCCAGCAGGCAGGGGGCCAGCATATCGCGAAGGTTTTTCAATCGAGTTGCGTGCATCATAAGAATTTTGCATCCTTTCAATAGCGTTTTGGAGACGAGATCAACAATCGAGCTTGAAACCAGTTCCCGATTGCCACACTATACTCCATAGGCGAAAACGGTGTCAACCTTGATTGTGCCATACTATACTTCATGGGCGAAAACGGTGTCAACCTTGAGTCTGTCATACTATACTTCATGGGCGAAAACGGTGTCAACCTTGATTGTGCCATACTATACTCCGCAAGGGGGTTGTGTCCCAAGAGAGACCCCCGCGTCTCTCCGAACCTGTCTGAAACGGGTCGAGTCGGGGGCAAAACGGCACAAAAGATGCGAAGTATGGCGTATGGATGAAGAGTTCACTGCATTGTCGGCAGTCGTTTTGCGTCTCTTTGGGCGATGTATCTACGATTTGTCTACGATCCGACTCGACAGGCTGCTGACACGTAAGCGCCCGCACATTGAAGCGATCAACGATGTCGGCAGACCGCCCGTTGCCGACCAACGCAAGAATGTTTGGCAATGGTCACAAAGTAAGTGGTTAGAGCAAGGGGTTCATCGCCAATTTGTGGTCAATGATAAACCAGTTGGTGACTATTGTGGGTAATAATTTTCTGTATCACGCTACAATTCTATCATCACTTACTATTCGAACACTACCACCCCGGCTAAACTCTCTGGACGGCAGGCAAGCCACTTTGCGGTCGAGAGCGTTGGGGCTAGTGTAGTAGAGTATCCGGGATTGCTTACGGCTCTGCGGCAGGCGGCGCGTCAACGAGCGGCAGTTCGGCGATGGGCACGTTGGTCTCGACAAGGGGCGCGAAGATCCAGGCGATGCTTGCGGGAAGTTGGAGTTGGAGCCAGTCGCCGCTCTGGTTGCGTCCCAGCAGAGCGGCTTTTTCGTTCTGGTAGAGGCCGCCGACGATGGGGAAGTCGGTGCCAGGGCCGGCGCGCAGGTTGGCGCCCTCGACGAGGACGGTGACTGCAGGCCCCGTTATCTCAGGGGCGGCGTCGGTCGGCGCGGGCGTGGTGCGGGGAGATGCGCTGGCGGCGGCGCTGGTTGCGGTCAGGCTGACAACGACGGTGCTGATGGGGTCCTGTGGCTTGCTGGCTTCGGCGATGAGGGTGGCGACGACAGCGGGTCCGAGCGATTGCTGGACGATTTCGAGTTGGTTGGCGTCGCCGAAGACCCGTACCTGTGCGGCGGGCACCCAGCCGGCGACGCCGTCGGCGAGGTAGGCGGCGAACCAGGCGCCATTGGCTGAGCGGCCGGTGATGGTGAGGGTGGCGCCTAGCTGCAGGTTGGCGACTACGCCGGCGCCGGGGGCGGAATAGAGGAGACTGCCGGCGGAGAGGATGCCGAGTGCGGTTGGGCGGCTGAATACGGCGAGACTAGGGTAGGCGTCCAGGGCCGAGGGGGTGAGGGCGGGGTTGGCACCGGCTGAAGCCGCGGGTGACGCGGTGGGGGCTGTTGGCGTACGCTGCTGTGCAAGGCGGGCGCGAAGGGAGTCGGCGACCTGATCGGCGGTCTGGGTGGCGGACTCTGCCTGTGCCGGCGCGCTGAAATCGGGCGTGTTTTGGGCGACGCGTGTGCCGGCGGGGAGGGGAGTGGGCTGGCCTGGGCGGCGACCGCAGGCGGTGAGCAGAAACAGTAGGCAGAGCAGGAGCAGGGCGATGCGGGCGGAAACTGCAGGGGATAGGGGATAGGGGATAGAAGATAGGGGACTTTCGGGCGCGTTTCGGGCAGGTGTGCGCTGGGGGCAGGGGGGCAGGATAGGGTCATTCATATCGCAGCGCGTCGATGGGGTTGAGGCGACTGGCGCGGTAGGCTGGGTAGATGCCGAAGAAGAGGCCGACGGCCATGGAAAAGAGGATGGCGATGGCGATGGCGTCGAAGCCGACAACGGCGCTGAAGTCGTCTACGAAGGAGGTGGCGGCGACTGCACCGCCGGCGCCGAGGGCGATTCCCAGTATCCCTCCGATCACCGAGAGCATCACTGCTTCGATGAGGAACTGGCTGAGGACGTTGCGGCGTTTGGCGCCGACGGCTTTGCGGAGCCCGATTTCGCGGGTTCGTTCGGTGACGCTGACGAGCATGATGTTCATGATGCCGATACCGCCGACGACGAGGCTGATGAAGGCGATGGCGCTGAGGAAGAGGGTGAGGGCGCTGAGGATATCACCGAATATGGATAGCAGGTCGGACTGATTGATGATGACGAAGTCGTCTTCGCCCTGGAAGGCGAGATTGTGGCGCTCGCGCAGGAGTTCGGAAATCTGTTCCTGGGCTTCTTCCATGCGGTCTTCGGAGACTACGGCGGCGTAGATGGTGTTGACCTGGTAGTCGCCGCTGACGGTGCGGCGGCGGAAGAGGCGGTCCTGGGCGGTAGTGAGAGGGATGAACAGCATCTCATCGAGGTTGGCACCGCCAATACCGGCGCCGCGTTCTTCCATGACGCCGATGACGCGGAAGGTAATGTTATTTACGCGGATGGTCTGATCGAGCGGATCTTCGTTGGGTTCGAAGAGTTTGCCGAAGACATCGGAACCGATGACGACGACACGGCTGCGCTCCTCTATATCAGCGTCGGAGAGGAAGCCACCGATGGCGGCTTCGCCGGAAAGAACATCCTGGTAGCTGGTGGTTACGCCGCTGACGGAGACGTCCATATCATTACTGCCCCGGGAAATCAAGGCGTTGCCGCTGACTACGGGGGCGACGGCGAAGACATCGGGCACGCGCAGCGGATTGTTGATGGCGTGGCTGTCGCTCATGGTGAGGACGCCGACGCTTCTACCGCGTTCTCTGGGCGGCCCGGAGCTCAGTTGGCCGGGAAAGACGTAGAGCAGGTTGGTGCCGAGGCTGGTAAATTGGTCGACGAAGAACTGTTCGACACCGCGGCCGATGCTCATGAGGGCGATGACGGCGCTGACGCCGATGATAATGCCGAGCATGGTGAGGATGGAGCGCAGTTTGTTTGCGGCCAGGGCGAGCATTGCGACGCGGACGGATTCGTAGAAGTTCATAAGGGCAGGGGTTAGTGGATAGTGGTTAGTGGTTAGTTAACACCAGTGGGTGAACACCAGTGGATAGTAGTTAGTGGTTAGGGACTTCTAGGGCGGCGGGCGCCTGGTAAGACGGCGGTTCGGGCTGGGCGGTGTGGTTGCGTTCGTCGCGTTCGATGCGGCCATCGCGGAAGTGGATGACGCGGTTGCAATATGCGGCGATTTCGGGATCGTGGGTGACGAAGACGATGGTGATGCCCTGTTCGCGGTTGAGCTGCTGCAGCAGGTCCATGATTTCATCGCTGGTCGTCGAGTCCAGATTGCCGGTTGGCTCGTCGGCCAGAATCAGTTTTGGGCGATTTATGAGGGAGCGGGCGATGGCGACGCGCTGTTGCTGCCCGCCTGAGAGTTCGTTGGGTTTGTGGTGGCTGCGATCGTCGAGGCCGACGAGATGGAGGGCCTGGGCGGCGCGCTGGTGGCGCTCGCGGCCGCTGATGCCGGCATAGAGGAGGGGGAGCTCGACATTTGCCTGGGCGGTGGTGCGGGGGAGGAGGTTGAAACTCTGGAAGACGAAGCCGAC
Organism: Caldilineaceae bacterium; assembly: GCA_965221345.1. Classification (GTDB taxonomy): domain Bacteria; phylum Chloroflexota; class Anaerolineae; order Caldilineales; family Caldilineaceae; genus Bin5. Next base: position 733,707 of record CBDCSD010000001.1, on the reverse strand, counting down.
TTTGAGGCTGCGGATTTCGGCGAGGCTATTGTCATCGAGGGCGCCGACGTCGGTGCCGTCGAGACGATAGAGTCCGGAGGTGGGTACGTCGAGGCAGCCAATGATGTTCATGAGGGTGGACTTGCCGCTGCCGCTGGGCCCCATGATGGCGACTATTTCGCCGAGGTGGATATTGAGATCGACACCGCGGAGGGCGCGCACTTCCATGTCGCCCATTTTGTAAAATTTGGTCAGATCGATGGCTTCGATGACGGGAGGAGCGTTATCTGGGGGCTCGGTCCCGTTTGGGTTTGTTTGGTTGGTGGTTTGATTGAGCATGCTTGTAGGGCAGTTCTTGGTTTTTGGTTCTTAGTAACACCGCTCGTACTTAGAATGTGGTGTGTCCGCGAAGGGCTGCTAAGGGAAAGTTCAACTTCTTTTTATCCACGGAGGGCCACGAAGGGTAGGTCAACTTCTTTTTGTCCGCGAAGGGCCGCGAAGAACACCTTAACACCTTTTTGTCCGCGGAGGGGCAGGCAGAACACCTTTGCCACCGCAGATTGTGGTTGTGGGACAGGAGAGTCAGGCGAGAGATGGCCTGATTCTGACGGTGTGCGTTGTGCTTTTGTAAGATTTTGAATCGTTTTCTCGGAATGTCGACGACCTCTAGTTGCCGCCGAAGATGGCGCTGCGCAGCTGGTCCTCGCTGCTGGTGCGGATGAGTGCAATTTCGTCGTCTGTGCTGAGACCGGCGAGGACCTGGGTGAAGCGGTCGTTGCGCAGGCCCATTTCGATCTCCTGCAGGGTGGGAACGCCGCTGATGATTTTCTGGACGAAGGCGCGCCCCGATTCGCGGTCGAGCTGAATGTAGCGATTGGGGACGCGCAGGATATTTTCTACCTGGGCGGTGGTAATGATGGCGGTGGCGCTCATGCCGGCCCGCAGTTGGGCGTCGGTGGTGTCGGGCACGATTTCGACGTCGTAGGCGACTACGCCGCCGACATCGCGGGCGGTGGGGGAGAGTTTTGTGACCTGGCCAGCGATATCGGCGTCGGGGAGGGCGTCGAGGCTGAGACGGACGGTCTGGCCGATCTGCACTTGGCGGACGTCGATTTCGTCGACGAGGACGGTCATGTGAAAGCTGACGAGGTCGGTGAGCACGATGGCGGGCAGGGCGCTGGAGCCATACAGTTCGCCCTGGCGCAGATTGACCTGGCTAATGACGCCGGTGATGGGGGCATAGAGCATTGAGTTGTTGAGAGAGACTTCGGCCTGTTGTTTGCTCAGTTCGGCCTGGCGGACCTGGGCGCGGGCGATCTCCAGATCTTCTGCCGCCGGCCCCTCCAGGAGGGAGTTGAGGGTGTCTTGGGCCACGAGCAGGTTGCTGCGAGCCTGGCGTACACCGAGTTCGGCCTGAGCGATCTGGGCGAAGGCGGCTGCGATCTGGGCTTCGTCGGCGCCCTGTTGGGTCAGCGTCAACTGAGCCTGGGCGACCTCATAGGAGATGGTCGTCTGCTCCAGCTGGATGGCCTGGGGCATAGCGCCGGCGTCGGGGAAGGTCTTGATCTGGTCATAGGCGCTCTGGGCCTGGCGCACGTTGACGGCGGCCTGGCGGAGCTGGGCTTCCTGGACGGCAAGCTCGGCCGGCGATGCGCCGGCCAACAGTTGACGATAGCTGGCCTGGGCGCTGGCGAGAGCCGCTTCTGCGCTGGCGACGCTGGCTTGGGCGACGGTGATATTGGCCTGGGAGGCGATGATATTGGAGTCTGAGGGGGGTTTCTCCAGCTTTTCCAGTTGGGCGCGGCTGATCTGGAGAGAGATGTCGGCTTGTTCGAGTGCGAGCGCGGCGTCGGTGACATCCAGTTGGGCGAGCAGCTGGCCGGTCTCTACGGGCTGGCCGACGGTTACGAGCACTTGCTCGACGCGGCCGCTGGCGCGAAAGGAGAGTGCGATCTCGGCTTCGGGTTCGATGCTGCCGGTTGCGCTGACGGTACTACTGATGGACCCGCGCTCGACTGTTACGGTTTCGTAGCTGGGCTGTTCGTCCAGAGCGGCGCGGCGTTCCTGGAAGCGTTGGAGGCCGAACCAGCCGGCGGCGCCGATGACAACAAGCACGGCGACCGCGATCAGGAATCTCTTCATTTCTTCTCATCCCCGGCGTACCGGCAGCTGTGATATGCGGATGGCGAAAGGACTGGCAGGGCAATTATAGTGCCGTTTCGCGATCGGCGCGAATTGTTCCGGTGTCAAACGGGACAACCGCGCGTTTGCCGGTCCTCTATATACATTACGGCATATGGAGACTTTTGTTTCGCGTCCCAGAGGGCCGACGTGTGCCAGTGTACCGCCGGTGGATGAAAGGCTCTGTAAGCCTATTCCCAATTGTTGTGTGATGATGGGGCCATTGAAAGGGAAAAGTGCCGTTTACGGCACAGCGTCAACCTCCTCCGACCAGGGGCCCTCCGTACCGTCGATCACGGCTCTGACGCGGTAGTAGTAGGTGTTGCCAGCCGTAAGTCCGGTATGGGAATAGGAGGTGGTTTCGGCGGACAGGCTATTACCGATGCGTTCCCAGTCGGTCTGGCCCGGGGTCCATACAATGAGCTGGTAGCTGTCGGCACCGGTCACTTTGCTCCAACTGAGATCGATGCGGTGGGCGGAGGCGGTCGCGACCAGTCCCGGCATGAATGACGCGCCCGGGACGGCGCTGGGCGAATTCGACCATGTGCCCTCGGTACCGTTGACGACGGCGCTGACCCGGTAGTAGTAGGTTTGCCCGGCGGAAAGCCCCGTGTGGGTGTAGGAGGTGGTATCGCCGGAAAGGGGATCGCCGATGCGTACCCAAGCATTTTGGGCGTCGGTCCAGACGATGAGAATGTGGCTGCCAACGCCGGGAACGGCGGTCCAGCTCAGCTCGACCTGGCCGACGGCGGCGGCGGCGGTCAGCGCCGGTGCGGGCGGTGCGGCGGGGACGTCGTTGACCGATTCAGTCCAGGCGCCTTCAATGCCGTGGATCACTGCACTGACCCGATAGTAGTAGGTCCTTCCGGCGGTGAGACCGGTGTGGGTGTAGGAGGTTGTATCGCCGGTGAGGGGATCGCCGATGCGTTGCCAGGCGGTCTGGCCGTCGGTCCAGCTGATAAGCCGGTAGCTTTCGGCGCCGGAAACGGCAGTCCAGCTCAGCTCTATCTGACCGGTAGCGGCGGTGGCGGAGAGATCGGGTGCGGCGGGGCGGACAGGGATTTCGCTGACGGAATCGGACCAATCGCCCTCTGTGTCGTCGATCACTGCTCTGACGCGGTAGTGGTAGGTGTTGAGCTCGGTGAGCCCGGTGTGGGTATAAGAGGTGATGGTGCCAGTGATGGGATCGCCGATGCGTTCCCAGTCATTGAGGCCGTCTGTCCAGACAATGAGCTGGTAGCTGTCGGCGCCGGCCACGCTTGTCCAGCCAAGTTCGATGCGGCCGGCGGTGGCGTTCGCCGTCAGCGACGGGACGTAGGAAACTGTGGCTTCGACCTCGGCGGCCCAAGCGCTCTTTTCGCCGGCGACGGGCGCGGCGCGGCCAGTGTAGCTGTAAGTATCCCCTGAGGCAAGGCCGGAATGCGTAAATGAGGTCACATTATGTGTCAGGGAGCCATCATCGAGCCGCTCCCAGGGGACTTCGCCTTGCCGACCCCAGAGCTCGTAGGTGGCGGCGCCGACGATGGGTGCCCAGTCGATGGTGATCCGGTCAGAACCGGCCGATGCGACCAGAACGGGCGCGGCAAGACCAACCGATTCCTTATCCTCTTGGGAAAAGGGGGTTCCTACCCCGGCTTGGGGGAAGGTAATGCTAAGCTGGTTGGAAGGGCGCGCGAAAAACAGGGCCGCGAACAGGGCGGAAAGGACAAGCGCACTGAGTGAGAGTAATCGTATCATGGGTTTCATAGTGTGTACACGAAGTCCTTTTTCTCCACTATCTGCGATGATTTGCGCCTTGGAGGAAAGGGAAAAAACAAGGCGGGCTCGTTGTATTCGGAGTCAGGGCGCTGCCGCGCAGACCCGGCGGGCATTTCATCCGCCATACAGATTGCCGGCTGCGAAGCCGGCCCCGGCATCCCTCGGAACAGGGAGGGATGCGGGCAGACGGTCTAGAGTTCAACTATACACAAAAGGCGGGGAGGTGTGCAACGGTTTTCGGCATGTCGACAGCGGTTCATAGTCCATTCGGACATGAATCGTACCGGTTCAGGCGACCTGCACGCCGCTGAGGTTTTCGAGCGCCTTGACGAGGGCATGGTTGCCTTCTTCGCCGAGGCCCATCTGCTGGAGGGTGCGGTAGAGGCTGAAGATCTGGCCTGTCAGGAGGACGGGGACGCCGAGGGCGTCGGCTTCCTGCATGATGAGGCGCACGTCCTTCTGTTGGAGGTTGATGGTGAAGCCGGGCCGCCAGTCGCGTTCGATGATTTGGGGACCGCGGTTGGCGAGCATCCAGCTGCCGGCGGCGCCGCCGGAGACGGCGTTGAGGCATTTTTGGAGGTCGACACCGCCGGCCTGAGCAAAAACGAGTGCTTCGCTCATGGCGAGGCAGTTGCCGACGACGAGAATCTGGTTGACGAGTTTGACGGTCTGGCCGGCGCCCTGATTGCCGACGTGGGTGATGGTCTTGCCCATGGCTTCGAAGACGCCCCGGGCGCGTTCGACTTGATGTTCGTCGCCGCCGATCATGATGCTGAGGGTTCCGTTGGCGGCGCCTTCGCTGCCGCCGCTGATGGGGGCGTCGAGCATTTTGACGCCTTTGGCGTTGAGCTGGGCGGCGATGTCGATGGTGGCCTGGGGGCTGATGGTGCTGCAGTCGATGACAAGGGAGCCCTGGTTGGCCCCGGAGAGGATACCGTTTTCGCCGAGGACAACGGCCTGGACATCGGGCGTGTCGCTGACGCAGATGATGACGATATCGCAGTTTGCGGCGACATCTGCGGGGCTGGCGCCGGCGGTAGCGCCGGCCTCCACCAGTGGATCCATGCGGCTCGGGGTACGGTTCCAGACGCGCACGCCGAATCCGGCTTTCAAGAGGTTGCGGGTCATGCCCTGTCCCATGATGCCAAGTCCGACAAACCCGATGCGCTCATTCATGCTGTGGTTCCTCCTATAGTAATCGTTGCGACGAGATTGTTCGCGGGCTAGTTATGATACGCCTGTCGTTGGAAAAGTACAAAACAGGGGTTAGGGGGGCGGGGGGAGGGCAGGATTGTGGGCGGTGAATCGATGCGTTATGGAACTTCAAAGTCGAAGGATAGGGGATAGGGTCGAAGGAGAGGGGAAAGGGACACGGGTCAGTATTCCAGGGACTGTTTTTTGACTGCAGAGCAGTAGTTCACCAAAACGTTGGCGGCGGGTTCTGGCATGGGGGCGTGTGCGGTTGTGGACGTGGGCGTGTTGACAGGTCTAACGGTTACTTGAAAGGGGTTTCATGCTTTCTCTTAGCCACGCTTGTATTTTGCAAAGCCGGCTAGAATTGTCCACAAGTATTCTCCTGATAAACTGATCAGCCTCATCGTTATCACAGTCAACAAAGTATCCATTTAAGCGTAGGAAGGTGTCAGTGGCCGCAAAAGCAACTCGTTTGTTTCCATCTGTGAAGGGATGATTGGTGGCTAGACTCTCTAAGAGAGCAGCCGCCTCTTCGACAATGTCGTTATAGTAACCTGATCGAGGGCGAGCTAAAGCAGATTCCAGCGCGCCCTTATTCAGTATACCTAACGATCCCCCGAACCGCTCGATCTGGTCTTGGTGAATCGCCATGACCTGTTCAATATTGAGGTAAACATGGGTCATCGAGCCAACAGTTCCATCAGGCGATGATTTCGCTTTACGCTTTCATTATAGTGGGTCGAGAACTCTTTATCAGAAGCATCCCTGCCCCGTACTGGAACCTGACTATTTGGTGTGTCCTCAACTTTCTGCGAATTGTTTTTCGATGCCTTATCTTTTGGTGTCTGCGTCTTGGTCATCTTTCTCTCTCTTTGCTAAGGCTCTCACTTTACACCTTTTTTGAAGTATAGCACTTTATGTACTTTTGGCAAGATCGGCCCTCAAGTAGAGTTTATCCGAATCTTATTGGCCAACTGCTGTCTGAACTGTGATTTATGAGATTAACGGATGGGCTGTGATGAACTGCAGGGATAGGAGATAGGGGGAGACTCGGCCGGTTGAGGGAATTGTCTGAACTGTGATTCGTAGGATTAGGGGATGGGCTGTGAGGAACTGCAGAGGATGGGCAGGATTTTGGCGGTGCTTCGGGTGGTGGTGGGGCTTTAGGGTCGGCTGGGGGGTACAGCATATTGAGCCTGAAATTGGTGATGTATGCAGGTTGGGGAAACCGTTCTAACACAGCCACATCAGAGTGAGCGCCCAGATTTCAAGGTCAATCCCAGACGGAGCATTATACAGATTGGAGGAGGTGGAAAGAAAGCACTGAGGGGGAAGGAAACGTTGAGGTGAGATGTCGGGGAACACTGAGCGCAGAAGCGTCGTCTACTTATCATGACACCGCCCAGAGAATCTTTCAGACGGGCGGGAAATGAAAAGGAGACTTAGTGTAATGAACACCTTCCGCATTGTTTTGGCCCTGATGCTTATTTTGAGTGCGCTGGTCGTAACGGCCACTGCACACGCGCACCCAAATTTGCCCGGCTATTGCCAGATGCCGGACGGAACGCTCAATTCCGGCCACTGTACCGACGCCGGAAACGCGGCCGGCGGTCATGACGTTCATCTTCCTGCCAATCCTGCACCGAACACACCGAATTCCAACACTCCGCCCCCGCCAGGAGGAAACAACCCACCGGGAACGAACACGCCACCGCCGGTTGGGTCCGGCCCGGACGGCGGTACAGATTCGGATTCTACGCCGGTCTACACCGGTATCGACTGTCATGTCCAACACGCGGCGAGGCCGGCCCAGATCTGCTCGGTCCAGGACGGCATGCAGTATTGGTACATCGGCGCAGACGGCAGCGCGCAGCCCGGTCCGTTTCTGCCGGACTCGCCCAAGATTTCAGTCTTCAACGGGGTCAACCCGATGACAGGCAAGTCGGTCACTATCGATTACGTTACGGAAGGCGAAAAGACGCTGCTGCGGGTGAGTACGTACTACCCGGACAACGAGTACGACACTAACAAGCCCTACGTCTTTACGCTGGACCCGGGGCACAATGTCAACCATATCCAGTGGTGAACTGCAGTGGTCAGTGGTTAGTGGTCAGTGAAACACCAGTGGCTAGTGGAGAGTTTTGCTGGTAAGTCGGGGCCAGATGAAGTTACCCGAGGCAGTCTGTCGAATTGCGTGGTTTAGTTCACAAGAAAAGAACCCCTTTGCGGGGGTTCTTTTTTTTTGAAGTCTTTTGGGCTGGCGGTAGGAGATGGCGCTACTGCAGGAGCGCTTCGAGCTCCTCGGTGGCCTCGCTGTCTTCGGGCTCCTCCTGCTCCTGCTCCCGGCGAGCAATGGTGGTGAACTCGTAGGAGCCCTTGGGCGCTTCCTCGCCGTTGGAGCCATTGGTGGAGTCGAAGGGGTTACGCGAGCCGGACATGTGCTCGGTGGCCTCGGTCTGCGCGGCCAGTTCGGCAGGAGTGCTGGGGATAAAGTCGACCTGGATTGTATCGCCGGGGACGAAGCTGCCTTCGAGCAGCGCTTCGCTGAGGGGATCCTGCACCTCGCTTTGAATGACACGGCGCAAGGGGCGGGCGCCGTAATCCGGGTTGTAGCCGGTATCGGCAATTGCATAGCGGGCGGCCAAAGTCAGTTCCAGCTTCATGTCCTGCTCGGCCAGTTGGCTGCGCAGGGTGCGGAGTTCCAACTCGACGATTTCGGTGATCTCCTCTTTGGTGAGGCTGCGGAAGACCATGATGCCGTCGAGACGGTTTATGAATTCGGGGCGGAAGGTTTTCTTCAAGGCATCCATGACGCGAGTTTTCATCTGCTCATGCTCGACTTCCATACGGGTCTGCTCGTCGGCAGTGATGGCAAAGCCGAGGCCCTTGGAGCCTTGAATCAGCTTGGCGCCGACGTTGCTGGTCATGATGAGAAGAGCGTTGCGGAAATCGACGCGGCGCCCCTTGGCGTCGGCGAGGGAGCCGTCCTCCATAATCTGGAGGAGCATATTGAAAGCTTCGGGGTGGGCTTTTTCGATTTCGTCGAGGAGCACGACCGAGTAGGGGCGGCGGCGGACGGCCTCGGTGAGTTGCCCGCCTTCTTCGTAGCCGACGTATCCGGGCGGGGCGCCAACGAGGCGGCTTACGTTGTGCCGCTCCATGAACTCGCTCATATCGAGTTTGATGAGGGCTTCTTCGCTACCGAAGAGGAATTCGGCGAGGACTTTGGTCAATTCCGATTTTCCGATGCCGGTTGGTCCCAGAAAGATGAAGCTGCCGATGGGGCGTTTGGGATCTTTAAGGCCGGCGCGGGCGCGGCGGACGGCCTTGCTGATGGCCTTGATGGGTTCGTCCTGGCCGACGATGCGTTTGTGCAGTTCGGCTTCCATGCCGAGGAGGCGTTCGCGCTCTTCGCCGCCCATGCGATAGACGGGCACGCCGGTCCACATGGAGACGACTTCGGCGATGTCGTCTGCGGTGACGACGGGCTGGTTGGCTACCTGGCGCCAGCCTTCGCGCAGTTTTTCCAGTTTTGACTGGAGCTCGACCTCGCGATAGCGCAGGTCGATGGCATCGTCGAATCGTTGGGTTTCGAGGGCCTCTTCTTTTTCCTTCTGGAGGCGTTTGAGATCGATGAAGGTTTCGCGCAGGCTGACGGCGTGCGGGGCCTTGTACATGCGGACGCGGCTGCCGGCCTCGTCGATGAGGTCGATGGCCTTGTCGGGCATGAAACGGTCGGGCACGTAACGAGCGGCCAGATGGGCGGCGGCATCGAGGGATTCATCGGAAATGATGAGTTTGTGGTGTTCTTCGTAACGGCTTTTTATGCCCTTGAGGATCTCAATTGTTTCTTCGATACCGGGTTCTTCGACCAGGATTGGCTGGAAACGGCGCTCGAGGGCGGCGTCGCTCTCGATATGTTTGCGATATTCGTCGAGTGTGGTGGCGCCGATGACCTGGAGTTCGCCGCGGCTGAGGGCCGGTTTGAGGATATTGGCGGCGTCGACGCTGCTGCCGGCTGCGCCTGCGCCGACAAGCATATGGACTTCATCGATGAAAAGAATGGAGCCGCTGCTGATAATTTCTTCGATTACTTTTTTCAGCCGTTCTTCGAACTGGCCGCGGTACATGGTCCCGGCGACGAGGCTGCCGACATCGAGCATGAGGATGCGTTTGTTGAGCAGGGGCTCGGGCACGTCACCGTCGACGACGCGCTGGGCCAGCCCTTCAACGATAGCGGTCTTGCCTACGCCGGGCTCGCCGATGAGGGCGGGATTGTTCTTGGTGCGGCGGCTGAGGATCTGGATGACGCGCTCGATTTCCATCTGGCGGCCGATGACAGGGTCGAGGCGCCCATCTTCGGCGGACGCGGTCAGGTCGAGGCCGAGTTGATCGACCAGGGGAGTTTTGGACTCTTTCTTTTGTTTTTCTTTGGATTGGGCGCTGTTTTGCAAGAGATCGCGAGCTGTCTGGGTGCGGACGCGGTCGAGGTTGATGCCGAGGTTGCGCAGCACGTTGACGGCAACGCCGTCGCCATCGCGCACGAGGCCCAGCAGCAGATGCTCGGTGCCGATGTAGTGGTTGCCCATCATGCGAGCTTCTTCGACAGCCAGTTCGATAACTCTTTTAGTGCGCGGGGCAAGGGTCGGTTTGCCAAATGGGGCGCGTTCTCCGCGCCCGACGGTGCGCTCCACGGCGCGTACGACCTGGCCCGGCTCGACGCCCAGCTCTTTGAGCACCTTGACGGCGACGCTGTTCTCCTCCTGGACAAGTCCAAGCAGGAGATGCTCGGTGCCGATGTGGTTGTGATTGAGCCGCAGGGCCTGTTCCTGGGCAAGCGTTAGTACTCGCCGCGCACGTTTCGTGAAGCGTTCGAGTTTATCAGACATGAGTTCATTCCCTCAATAATCATTTTTCCTGCGTGTATGCTATCGGACAGAGACAATATACCATACACGCCAGCTGACTGCGGTAATCGGAATTCCGTTTCTCTCCTGCGCGACATTTCGGAGCCCGGCGGCCGCTGATTCCGGATTCAGGGGAAGTTGGCGGCGGACGGTTTGGAATCGAATCTAAGCGCATGGTCGCGAAAGGAGAGGACCTGGCGCCTGTCGGAAGATAAGGTGCGATTGTCGTGCTGGGGTTGGCGAGCCGCTTGACAGGACCGGCAAACCGGGGGAGCGGAGGCCGGACTGATCGTGATGGCCCGCCATACGGGCATCCGTTCTCTACTCTTATATTGTAACGACGGCCGGTATCTTTTGTCAATTCAGCAAAATACGTGCCGGGCGCAATGCCCGACACGTATTTGAAACACAGTTGATTCGGCGAAGAGCGGGCAATCCTGACTACAGTCTGCTGCGGTCAGGGGCCGTTTTCAGCGACACTGCGCCAGCGATTGGGGCCAGGAAAGCCGGAAAGCGGGAACTATATTACCGCTTCGACGATTTCCGGTTCTTCGGGCGATTCGGTCGGTTCGTTGCTGGCTTCATCGTCAGATTCAGCCTGCGCCTGAACGGCCACGTCCGCCTGCTGTGCGGCGGCGGCATCATTGGTGGCAGAGTTCTCAGTGTTGGCTGAGTTCTTTGCTTTCTCTTCCATGGGAACCGGTTCCCAATCGAATTCGACCGACTCCTCTTCGGGCGAGACCTGCTTAAGGCTGAGGCCCATCCGGCGCTTATCGGTATCGATGCGAATGATACGCAGATCCAGTTCCTGGCCTTCGGTCACGACCTCGCTGGGATGGGTGATGCGCCGCTCAGTCAGTTCGCTGATATGAATCAGGCCCTCGATGGTGTCTTTTTCGAGACGGGCGAAGGCGCCAAAGTGGACCAATTTTGTAACGACGCCGTGGACGACCTGCCCCACTTCATAGCGGTCAGGCACGGCTTCCCACGGTTCCGGCAGCAAGCGACGCAGGCTGAGGCCAATCCGTTTGCGCTCTCGATCGACGTTGAGGACCATGACATTTATCTTCTGCCCGATTGAGACCACTTCACTGGGATGGCTGATGCGGCCCCAACTCAGTTCGCTCAGATGGATGAGACCGTCGGCTCCGCCCAGATTGACGAAGGCGCCAAAGTCGGCCAGGCTGCTGACAACGCCTTCGCAGACGCTTTTTTCTTCCAGAGACTCGAGCAATTTTTCTTTTTGCTCTCGGCGCCATTCGCGGATGGCGACCCGCTCCGAAAGGATAAGCCGATTGCGACGGCGGTCCAGGTCGATCACCTTCATGCGCAGTTCGGTATCCATCAACTTCATCCAGCGATTGTCGGGTTCGCCTTCAGTGAGTTGCATGGCTTGGCTTTCGCTGCTCAGTTGGCTTGCGGGGACGAAGCCGCGCACTTGGCCGATTTTGACGATGACGCCGCCACGATTGAAGCCGCTGACGGAGCCGGTGAACATGTCCTGCGTTTCCAGCAAGTCCTCGGCCTGTTTCCAATCGCTCTCGGCTCTGGCGCGGGAGATACTGAGCAGGAGGTTGCCATCGCGGTCTTCGCGCATGACATAGACCGGCACCTCGTCGCCAATGGCCATCTCCCGGAACTCGCCTTCCAGACGGTCAACCTCCCGGCCGGTGACGATACCTTCGGACTTATATCCGATGTCAATCAGCAGCTCACCGGCGCGTTTATCGACAACAACGCCATACCGGATGTCGCCTGTCTGTGGCTGGTTTACGTAGGAATCGTCGAATTCTTCCAGGAGCAGCGCCATTGGATGGTCGTCCATTGGCGGCCCATCATCAATCTCGATCAAGAAATCTGGGATTGGTTCCATCACTGCGACTGCTTGCTGATTTGACATGACTGTCTTACATCCTCCAATAAAATATGGTTTTTCACGGCAGGTAAACTCTGATGGCGGCGTTGTGCAATCGAACACAACGATATTTCGAATTTGGTTAGGCGCCAACCTGCCCGCCCTTGGCGCGCTTAATTCACATTCGTATCAGTGCAAGCCAGGGGATTGCACTACTCTGAACGATATACGGGAGCGTGAAGACTGACTTTGTCTTCTCTGTGGAAAGGTACTACGATTCGCCAGCGGATGTATCTCAAGCGCGCAATGCGATTGCCTCGATCTCGATCAGCGCGCCGAGTGGCAGAGCGGCTACTTGCACTGTGCTCCGTGCAGGGGGATCATCCTGGAACGCTTGTGCGTAAATTCCGTTTACAGTGGAGAATTCGGCAATGTCGGTCAGAAATATCGTTGTTTTGACGATATGGCCCATAGTGGAATCGGCCGCGTCGAGGACGGCGGCGAGATTTTCCAGCACTTGATGGGTCTGTTCGACAATGCCTGGTCGTAGTTGACCGGTCAGAGGATGGATTCCGATCTGACCCGAAGTGAAGATCAGATGCTCTGTCGCGACGGCCTGGGAATAGGGACCGACTGCAGCAGGGGCTTTTTCGGTGAGAATGGTGGTCTTTGACATGCAGGGTGTCAGCGAGAGTACCGCTGAATCATATCCTTTTTTAGTTGCAATCACACTGAAAACCTTCACATTATCCAGGTGTTTGCAAGTTGCGGAAAATTGTATTTGATCCTACAACATATGTCAAATTTCGATAAGGGGTTGTCTTAACTTCGATATATCTGCTTTGGTAATGGGCTGCAGTTTGCTGCAAACGGGCGGGCCGGACGTTTCAGAGCTGTAGAGATGCAGCCGGATCGTTGCAGTATGTCCGGCCCGCCGGCTGCGCTGTGTTGGCAATCTGTCAGCTTTCTAACGCGGCGCAGATATCGGCAACGATGTCGTGGGGGTCTTCGGCGCCGACGGCCAGGCGCACGAGTCCATCGGAAATGCCGACGGCGGCGCGCTGGGCCGCCGACAATGCCCGATGGGAGGAATGGCTCGGGTAGAGAACCAGCGAGTAGATATCGCCGACGGTGGTGGCCGGTTGGACCATCTGCAAGGCTTCGAGAAAGCGAAAGACATCGGCGCGGCCGGCATCCTTGAGTTCGATGGCGACGACGGCGCCATAGCCGCGTACGCCAAAGAGGCGAGCGGCGAGTTCATGTTGGGGATGGTTGGGCAGGCCCGGATAGCGCACGTGGGCGAGGGCCGGATGGCGGCTCAACTGTTCGGCGACAGTGGCGGCGTTGCGGCATTGGCGCTCTACGCGCAGCGGCATGGTCTTCAGGCCGCGGTGCAGCAGCCAGGCTTCGTGGGGGCCAAGATTGGCGCCGGTCTTTTTGAGAAAGTCCCAGAAGGCGGGACGCAGTTCGTTTCTGGCTACAACCACGCCCCCCAAGACATCGCCATGGCCGCCGATGTACTTTGTGGCGCTGTGAATAACGACGTCTACGCCGTGGGCGAGAGGGCGAAAGAGCATGGGGGTGGCAAAGGTATTGTCGACGAGGAGGAGCGTATTGTGGGCGCGGCACAACTGCGCCAGCCGGGGGATGTCGATAACTTTGAGAAGTGGATTGGAGATCGTCTCCACGACCAGAACGACAGGCGCCTGCCGGGCCAGCATCTGCGCAACGGCATCCAGATCGGTGGCATCGACAAAGAGGCCCTTTACGCCGTATTGGGGCCAGAGGCTATCGACGAGCGAATAGGTTGCGCCGTAGCAGTCCTGCGCCGCGGCGACGGTGGCGCCGGACTGGACACCGCAGGCGGCCATGGCCAGGTGAATGGCGGCCATGCCGCTGCCGGTGGCAAGCGCGAAATGCTCGCCGGCGCGTTCGGGCATGTCGTGGCATTCCAGCTCGACGATCGCGTTTTCAAAGTCGGCCACGGTGGGATTGCCATAGCGTCCGTAGACGTAGAGATCCGGGTCGCCGCCGAGGGCGCTGTCGAGGTGGGCGGTGTCATCGTAGACATAGCCGATACTGGGGATGATGCCGCCGACGACGGGCGCCGACGCGACGCGTTTGGCGGGCGGGGCAAAACGGCGTGCTTCGCCGCCATGGACGGCCTTGCTGATTATTGATTTGGGAGAGAATGGCATGGTTTAGGGTGGGCTAACGTGCGGCTATACAGGCACGGGAAGGGCTGAACAGTGAACAGTGGCACGATTCAGACGAGGGAGGCAGTCGATAAAGTGCATGAAGGGAAGTTGGCCGGGTCATGAGTAGAGCATTGGCAGGCTACGCCGCATGATTTCATAGTTTTCGAGCGCGCGGCCGGCGCCCAGTGCGACGCAGGCCATCGGGTTTTCGGCAACGTAGGCGGGGACACCTGTTTCATGGGTAAAGAGTGAGGCGATCAGGCGAAGCTGGGCGCCGCCGCCGGTGATGACCATGCCGCGGTCGATAATGTCGGCGGCAAGCTCGGGCGGAGCTTTTTCGAGGGTGGCGCGCACGGTGCGCACGATCGCCTGCAGAGGCTCCATCATCGCTTCAATCACTTCGCTATTTGTAATTTCGATTGTTTTTGGCAGGCCGTTTATCTGGTCGCGGCCCCGCACCTCGATGCCGCGGTCTTCTTCGGTGGGCAGCGCGGAGCCGATGGCGATCTTGATTTCCTCGGCGGTCTGTTCGCCGATCAAGAGATTGTACTTTTTGCGGATGTAACTGACGATTGATTCGTCGAGGCGGTTGCCGCCGACGCGCACACTGCTCCAGACAACAATATCGTACATGGAGACGATGGCGGCTTCGGTGGTGCCGCCGCCCATATCGACCACCATATTTCCGGTTGGCGTGCCGATCGGCAGTCCGGCGCCATAGGCGGCGGCGAGAGGCTCGGGGATCAGGTAGGCTGAGCCGGCGCCGGCCTGCATGGCGGCGTCGTGGACGGCGCGCTCTTCGACGGAAGTGACGCCGCGCGGGGTGCTGATCATTACCTTTGGCTTGAAGAGGGGGAAGCGGCCGACGATGTCCTGAATGAATTTGCGCAACATGGCTTCGGTGACGACGAAGTCGGCGATAACGCCATCGCGCATGGGGCGGACGACTTCGATGCTCTCCGGGGTGCGGCCGAGGGTATCATAGGCCTCGTGCCCGATCAGCACCATCTTGTTGGCCTGGCGGCGAATGGCCACGACCGATGGTTCGTGCAAGACGATCCCCCGCCCCCGCACATGTACAAGAACATTGACAGTACCGAGGTCGATTCCAATCTGTTTTTCAAACATAGACCCATTTCGTATTAGTAGTGAATCAGAATGCAGGGGAGTCTGATGCGCTTCAACGAGGCGCGACCTGCACGGCACTGGGTTCGGTCACGTTCTGCTCTTTACCGGTACAGTATTATACCTTCATTCTATCGGGTAGGACAAATCAGTTTTTGAATTTCCGAAACTCTTTGCGTTTCCGGTCCAACTGATGTGGATCTCAAATGAGACTGAGGGCTTGCGAATGCTGGCAGAGTGGGCGAGACGCCGGCGCCGCCGGGATGCAACCTGAGTAGGAAGCTTTGGTTTCAAATTGAAATTACATTAGCGCTTGCGCCGTGCATAGCTGACGGCGCCGAGCAGGCCGAGAACCAGGCCGGAAAGGGAGGCGCCGTAGGAGACGAAGCTGAGCAGAAAACCGGCTTCGATCACGCGGACGACCATGGCAAACGCCAGCAGAAAGCCGAACAGGAGCAGGAAAAAGCCGTAGAGCATCAGAGACAGTGGTGAGGAGGGCATACCGTTTTCCGTGTAGGGCAGTCTCACGAACTGACAGGTGTGTCCTGATAGAGCCAGCAGCGGGAGCGATGTTGCGGTTCCGGTTCGAAATCGGGGGGTGACTCCACTTCGCACAGGTTTTCGATGAAGTGGGTGCAGCGCGGGTGGAAGCGGCAGCCGGAGGGCGGCTTGACCAGGCTAGGCGGCTCGCCGGGCGGCACATCGCGAAAGACGTGGGCATTTTCCGGGTCCGGGTCGGCAATGGCGGCCAGCAGCGCACGCGTGTAGGGATGGAGAGGATTGCGCAGGACGTCGTCCATCAGCGCCTGCTCGACGATTTCGCCGGCGTACATGACAAAGATGCGTTCGGAGAAATAGCGCACGGTGGAGAGGTCATGGGTGATGTAGACGACGGCCAGGTTGTGTGATCGCTGCAGCCCCTGCAGCAGGCGCAGGACTTCTACGCGCACCGACATGTCGAGCATCGAGACAGGTTCATCGGCCACGATCATGCGCGGGCGCAACAGCATGGCGCGTGCAATGACGACGCGCTGCTGCTGGCCGCCGCTGAGCATGTGGGGAAACCGCGGCAAGATGTCCTCGACCGGGACCAGTCTGACCTCCTCCATGACTTCGCGGATCCGGTCCTGGCGGGCGGATTCATTCATGTTGCCGTGGATTTTCAGAGGTTCGCCGAGGATGCGGCGGATATCCATGAAGGGCGGCAGCGCGCCGAAGGGGTCCTGCTGAACGTAGCCGACCTGTGAACGGTACCACTGCATCTCTTGCGAGTTGAGGGTAGTGAGATCGCGCCCTTCGAAGATGACGGAACCGGCGGTCGGCCTGTGCAAGCCAAGGATCGTCTTCATCAAGGTGGATTTGCCGCAGCCGCTCTCGCCGACGATGGCGATGGCTTCGCCGGCATGCAGGTCGAAGCTGACATCGTCGACGGCGCGGACGGTGCCGGCGCGGCCAAAGCCCCAACGCCTCAGTTCGAACCAGGTGCGCAGATTGCGCAACGACAGGAGGGGCTCGGCCGGGGTATTCGAACCGTTGGCGGCTTGGGAAAGAGCGATTTCGGGGGTCGTCGCTGTCATCGTCGACCTCTGTGGGCGCGCGGGGTCACAGCTACGCGGGCGATAGGGAATTGGGCAGCTGTCCGCATCACTGGTTGTCTCCGTTCTGATGTAGCCAGCACTTCACATGTTGGCGGCGGCCTGCCGGGACCAGTTCGGGATCGTTTTCGCAGAGTTCGAAGCGATGGTCGCAGCGGGGGGCAAAGCGACAGCCTGGTTGCAGGTCCAGCAGGCTGGGGGGCTGACCGCTGATGAACTCCGGTTCCTCGACCTGGCGCAGCTTGGGAACGCTGGCCATAAGTTTCTGGGAATAGGGATGGAGCGGCTCGACAAAGAAATGTTCGGCGTCGTTCAACTCGACCAGTTGGCCGGCGTACATGACGGCGGCACGGTCGGCCAGTTCGCTCGAGGTGCCGATGTCATGGGTGATGAGGATAAAGCTGGTGGAGGTCTCCTGCTTGACCCGCTTCAACACGTTCATGATGTTGGCCTGGGTCAGCACGTCGAGCGCGGAGGTTGGCTCGTCGAGAATGATCAGGTCGGGTTCGGTTACCATGGCCATGGCGATGGCGACGCGCTGGCGCATGCCACCGCTGAGTTCGAAGGCGTAGCGGTTGATAAAGTCTGCGGGGACGCCGACATGCTGGAAGGCGTCGGCAGTGCGTTCGATGGCCTCTGCGCGCCGCATACCCGAATGGGTAAGCAGAGGCTCGGCCACCTGTTCACCTACTTTGAGGACAGGGTTGAGCGAATTCATGGCGGCCTGGGGCACGAGCGAAATCTTCACCCATCGTACCTGCTGGCGGAACTCCTCGTCGCTCAACTGCATGACATCCTGGCCGTTGATTTTGACAGTGCCGGAATAGGTGTGGACATTGCGGGGCAACAGCCGCAGGATCGCCTTGGTAAGAGAGGTTTTGCCGCAGCCGGATTCGCCCAGGATGACCATGGCTTCGTTGCGGCGCAGGTTCAGGCTGACACTGTCGACGGCGTGCAAAACGCCCTGCTGCGTGCGGAAATAGAGACGCAGGTCCTCGATTTGCAGGAGAGGCTGCTCGGAAAGGGCCATTACAACTCTCGCAATCTGGGATTGAAGACTCTATCCAAGGCGAAACCGACCATGGCAAAGCCGAGGCCGGAGAGAAGCAAGAGTGCGGCAGGCTCGAGCACCCAGTAGTAATGGCCCTGGTAGAGCGCGTCGTTGACGCGGGCGTCGCTGAGTACTTTGCCCCAGGTGGGCAGCAGCGGGTCGCCCAGGTTGAGAACGGCCAGGGTAGCTTCCACAAAGACGAAGGCAGGGATGGAAACCACAAACGAGGGCACCAAAGTGGGAATGATGCGGGGGATGAGATAGAGGAAAATGATGCGGAAATTGCCGGCGCCATAGGCCCGCGCGGCCTCGAAGTAAGGCGACTCCTTTATCTGGAGGAAGATGGCGCGGGAGGTCTTGATGCCCGAACTGAAAATGCTCAACATAATCAGGACGCCCAGCATTACCCAGATGCTGCGCGAGTAAAATATACCAACCATGATCAGGATTGGCAGGACGGGCAGGATAAGGTTGACTTCGGTAATGCGCTGGATTGCGGCGTCGATAAAACCGCCGAACCAGACCCCAATCGCGGCCACAACCAGTGTACTTACGGTCGATCCAACCGCTGCCAAGAGGCCGAAGGCCAGAGCCACCGGCATTCCCCACATGAGCGCCAGCATCAGGTCGCGGCGGCGGTGATCGGTGCCGGCGAGGCCGTAGACCTCGCCGTAGACGACCAGCCTGGCGTCCACATTGGCCTCATCCTCGAAGACCAAGCCTGCGGCCACTAGTTGGTATGTGCCCTTCAACGGCCTGGGTTCGTCTTGGCCCGAGGCAGGGTCGGCAAAGAGGCCTACCTCGGGCCTTGCTCCATTGAGGCGCCTTTGCAGGTTCTCCTCTTGCGAAAAGCGGACAGTGACGGGCCCGGCGACGGTGACATCTGTGATGCGGATCTCGCGTCCGTCGGGCGTCAGCCAAGTGAGCGAAACCAGTGGGCGTTTCTGATCATAGTCTGATGTGAGGAAAAGGGATATTTCCTGGGGAAACTCGTCGGCCGTATAGTCGAAGGTGAAGGTGGTGATGACGTCGGTCATCTCTTCAGAGACTTCCTTGCGCGTCTTTTGTACGGATTCGCCATCGGTTTCGTCGGCGGGGCCCAGGATCAGCGTCTCGGGCAGATTGACGCCCGGAAACAGGTTCACCCATTGGGGCAAGGCGGTGCGAGGGTTTTCCAGCCATACACCCTCTCCGCCCCGCCACATGTCGATTGCTTCACTGTAGGGAATGGCAATCACCGTATAGATCGAAAAGAGGATCATGGCCGCAATGATGGCCAGACCGGCGATGGCGGAAGGATATTGGGAAAGCGCGGAGAGCGTCCGTCGCACAGCTGTCATACCTGCCCCCCTTGATTGCCGCCAACTTTGACGCGGGGGTCTATGAGGGCGTAGACGATGTCGAGGAAAAAGACGGTAAGGCCGAGCAGGTATGCATAGATGATGGTGGAGCCTACGATTACCGACGTCTCAAAGATGTTTGCAGCCAGAAAAAACAGACGGCCCAATCCCGGCCAGTTGAAGATCGTCTCAAGGACAATTGAGCCAAACCAGAGGCCTATGAGCGAGAGCGCCAAGCCGGTCACGATGGTGGGCATCGTGGGCCGCATAATGTAGCGCCGCTCAATCACGCGGTCGGGCAAACCTTTGGCGCGGGCCATGTCAACATAGTCCTCGTTTGAAAAGATGAGGAAGAAGGTGCGCCAGGAGTAGATGCCCAAGAAGACGGCGCTTATAAATATGGAAGTTGCCGGCAGTATCATGTGATTGAGAACGCTCAGGGAGTAGTTTAATATCGATTCGGGCGGGGGCGCGGAGACCAAGCCTCCAAATGGAAACCAGCCGAAGAGGGCGGAAAAGACCAGAATGAGAAAGAGGCCGTAAAACCAACTGGGGGCAGCGGATGTCGGAGCCAAGGCAACTATGACCCGATCGAGCAGGCTGCCATAGTTGCGAGAAAGATAGAGCGCAACGAAGATCCCCACAAAGAAAAGTAAGAAGAACGAGGTGGAGAAGAGAAGCAGCGTGGCCGGCAAGCGCTCCAAAATGATCAGACGGACCTGCCGCGAGCCGCTGTCGCTGGACATATTGTCGGCCCAGCCGAGGTTCAGCGTCATGGCCCCCCAGAGAAAGCGGAAGCTGCGAAGGAGGAAGGGTTGGTCAAGTCCCATCCGCTTCTCCTGCGAGGCAATCAACTTTCCGATATGTTCGCGACGTTCTTCGGCGGTCATGTTTTTGAGTTCCGGATCGAACCCCGATGCGATCGCCACCGACTCGCGAATGTAGCCTTTGCGAATTTCGTCCACATGGCCACCCATATTGGCGATCAGAATCGTCAGATAGACGCCGATCAGGACGGTGAAAAACAGGGCAACCATACGCAGCCCCGTATAGTGCACGACGCGCGTGAGCGTGCTTTGTGTTTGCGGGCTTTTGGCGCTTTCGGCGCCGGGTTGAAGGGGCAGAGCCGCGTCGGTCATAGCCTGTCCTTTTAGAATCAGTAGAGAGTGACGAGGAGTGGGACGTGAGAAACTGCTTCTCACGCCCCACTTCCTGGTCTCACTGCTTCAATGTCAGTTCGTAGTCACGAACTCCAGCGACGAGAAGGTGGGAATGCTGACGCGCAGGGGCGCGACGGCCACCTCCAGTTTATTGGCGCCGGACTCGAGACCGGCGGTGTCTTCGGCGCTGAGGGTGATCCGCCAGAGACCATCTTCGACGGCTTCGGCGGCGCCGGTCAGGGCGAGTTCGCCGAGGGCGTCAAAGACGAGATATTTGACTTCGTCGATATCGGCGATGGCGTAGGCGTCACCGCCAAAGTCGATCGTCACCTCGAATGTGGCCTCATCGCCGGAGGCGACGCGGGCGGGTCCGTCGACCGAGACTTCGGCGATCATGGGTGTGTCGAAGCCTTCCCACTTACTGGAAGCATCGGGGAAGTTTTCGTTACGGATGAGCTGGACGGTCTTCTCGGTTGTGAAGGCCTTCTCCAGATAGAACGGCCCAAGGCCAACCCAGAAGTGCTCTTTGTCTTCGTACCAGGCGCTGAGGTTTTCCCAGCGGGCGTCGGCTTCATCGGCGCTGATGTAGTCGCCGAGTGTGGACACGTAGGGGATGTGTCCATCGGCGGCGGCGGATTCGAGATGGCCTTCGAGGATCTCGATGCTTGGCCCGGCGATGTAGCTCATCCACTCGACTTCGTTGGCATCGGCCTTGTCGGAAGAGAAGGCGAGGTCACCGGCGGCTTCAGCCAGCAGCCCAACGGCCATGGTATGCCAGGGCGTGCCGGGGAAGAAAGTGGCCACGTTCAGCTCGGCGTCAAGGGCGTACTGGTCACTGTAATATTCGATGACGAGGGGGCTGGTCTGCGCGATGCGGTAGCCCTTGAAGTGGCTCTGGAAGTTGCTCAGACTCGGCACCTGGGCCTCGTCGAAGACGGCGCTCTCTTCCTTGGCCAGATCGAAGCCCATGATCATGTCGAGCACGATGTCGGCAATACTGAGCGGGCTGCCGTCGTGCCAGGTCAGTTCGGAGAGATCGCCCGGATAGTAGACGACGCTCTTGATGTTGGCGGTGAGGCCGTCGGGATGGAGGTCGCCGACGGTGACGAACTGCTGCTCAACGGCGTCCCAGTCGAGCCAAGCATCTTCGGGGACGTCGATCTGCTTGGCGAAGGTCAGGCTAACCCAGTCGTGGGTGCTGCCGACGGGGAGGCCTTCCTTGACGGTTACCTCGGCTCTGTCGATGCGCTGCGGCCACTGGAGACCGGTGAAGGGGTCGGGCATGGCGCCGACATCGGCGGTGGCGCGGATCAGCATTGTGTCGTAGATCCAGTTGGAGCCGGCGACGGGGTTCCAGGGTTCTGGCAGCATGGTGGGCTGGGCGATTTTGAGGGTGCCGCCCTCTTCGCCGGTGCGACGCAGGGTATAGGGCCAGAGGCGGCCGCCGTTGAAGCCGCCTGCCAGATCTGTTGAAACAGAGATATCGTTTCTGTAGGCGGTAAAGCCCAGTTGGTTAACCAACCAGACGCGTACCGAGTCCTGCATGGAGAGGGCCAAGACATCGGCGAAGAGGTCACGGCGTTCATCCATGGTGGTGAAATCGCGCAGGTCCAGTTTTTCAGACATGGCATCGAACTGTTCCGAGGGCGTGTATGCCTGCCACAGTGGGAAGGGCAACCCGCGGTTTGTATAGAAGAAGTCGAAGTTGCCAGCCTGATCGCGGCTGATGGCGGTTGTTATCCAACCACCGGTGTAGATGTGGAACTGGCCCTCGTTGGGGTCAGTTCTGATCCAGATAGCCGAGGCCTCGGAGGAGGTCTTGTAATCGCGGACGACGCTGAAGCCGAGGTCTTCAAGCATGGTGGAAACGTAGTCGCCGATCTCCTTGCGCTCATCCTCGGTGCGGATGAGGAAGATTACCTCGACGGGCTCATCCTCGTAGTTCCAGACGCCGTCGACAAGCACTGCGCCCAACGCTTCCATTTCCTCGTTAATGATCTCGGCCGCTTTGTCGGGGTTGTGCGCGTACTCGAGCTCGAGCTGGCGCACGGTGTCGACGAGGCGGGCGTAGTCGGGGAAGGCGTTGGTGATGGCCAAGTAGCGAGGGGAGGCGAGGCCGCCGTAGATTTCCTGGGAGATGAAATCGCGGTCGACGAGGTAGTTCATGGCCTCGCGGATGCGGGGCACGGCGAACGGGTTGAGTTTGCCAGTGCCGTCGAAGACCGGTCCGACGGGGTTAAAGGTCAGCTCTGCGTATACGCCGAAGGAGTTGGAGTAGGTGAGGCTATCCATCCCCTGGACGGTGGCGTAGACCTCGTCATCGCTGATGGAGAAGGCGTAGGCGTCGATTTCCGCCAGATCCATGCGGGTCATGGCCGCGGCAGCGGAGGGTTCTTCAACGGCGATGACTTCATCGACCCAGGCGCCGGTACGTTCGCTCATGGCGGCGGGCGCTTCTTCTTCCGCCGCGGGCGTTGCTGCGGTCGTCTCCTCTTCTTCAGCGGCAGGCGTCTCCTGCGCTGCGGCCTGTTCCTCTTGCGCGGGCGCAGGTTCCTCGGCCATCTCGGTCTGACCGGAGGTACCGCAGGCAGCCAAGACCAGCGCGGCGATCAGCAGGATCGCCAGGAAGGAAAATCGTTTTGTACACATACGCTTATCTCCTTTTCTAAGTGCTTGCAAAAAAGTATTCCGCAGTCGGTGTGCAGCGGGGTGGAAGGAACTGACCAAATCCGCTGCGCACACCGTACTGTTTACCGTAAATTTTTCATCATCGGATCGAGCGCATCTCGCAGACCGTCACCGATGAGATAGAGGGCCAAAACCGTCAGTGCTATCAATAGACCGGGGGTATTCAGCAAATGCAGCGCCAGGGAAGCTTCTGTTTCCGGGTCGCGCAAGAAGAGAAAGTTGTTGGCCCTATTGAGCATACTACCCCAGGTAGCCGTTGGCGGCTGTACGCCCAATCCCAAAAAGCTGAGCGCAGATTCGATCAGAATGAGCGTGCCGATATCTATGGCGGCATTTACGATTATAATTGGCAGGCTGTTGGGGATCACATGTTGGAGCATAATACGGGCATTGCGTGAGCCGACGGAACGGGCCGCGAGAACAAAATCCAAGGCCCGCACTTTGAATACATTTCCCCGGATCAACCTGGCGGTGCCAAACCAGCCGAACAGGCCCAGAAAGATAGTCAGGGTGATGGGATTGGGTTTGAACATTGCGGTAACGATAATGAGCAGATAGATGCCTGGGATCGACAAGAAGGTATTGATGAACCACATGATGAGGTCGTCAACAACGCCGCCGAAGTAGCCGGCAACTGTGCCAACGGTCACGCCCAAAATCAATGTCAGGGCGGCGGCGGCAAAAGCGATGCCGAGACTGACGCGGCCTCCGTACAGGAGGCGCACAAACTGATCGCGGCCAAGCTGATCTGTTCCGAGCCAGTGGGCAATGCCGCCGGATTTGCCGAGCATGAGCGGGGCGCGAGCCGGGTCCTGGCCGGTGCGCCACTGAATATATGGGCCCAAATAGGGCTGCTGGAAGGCATTGTCGAGGTTGGTATCATTTGGCCCAACGCCGATGCCTTTCGATATGACTGATGCGAACAGAGAAAGTACAGCCATTGTCAGCAAGAACCCGATTGCGAACAGTGTAACCAGATCGCGGCGCAAGGTCTGGAGCGCCATACTCCAGTAGGTGCGGGGCTTGCGATGCAACTGGGGGTCGGCTGTCAGAGTCGCCAGCGCCGGACTGTCTGCTTGAGCCACCGTCATGACTATAATCCTGTCCCCATTACGAAAGCCGCACGCGGGGGTCTACGACACCGTAGAGGATATCGGAAAGCAGGTTGCCCAGAATAGTCAGCAGCGCGAAAAACATTACTGCGCCCAAAACGGTCGGATAGTCCCGTTGCACGGCCGCGCTGAAGGTCATGCGCCCCATCCCCGGCCAGGAGAAGATGGTTTCGACAATCACTGCTCCGCTGAGAATCCCAAATATGGCTGGGCCAAAAATCGTCATCAGGGGGATGAGGGCATTGCGCAGGGCATGGACAAACCAGACGCGGGTGGCCACCAGCCCTTTGGCCTTGGCCATGCGAATGTAATCGGTGCGGATCACCTCCAGGGTCTCAGTACGCATGAACCGGCTGATGCCGGCGACGCCCCCGAGCGCCAAAACAAGAGTCGGCAGAATCAGATGTCTGATCCGATCCACCAGGTCGAACTCATTTGTGAGCGAAACGGTGCGCCTGCCGCCGGTGGGCAGCCAGCCCAGGACAACGCCGAAGTTGAAGATCAGGATCAGGCCTAAGTAGAATGCAGGCAGGGCATTGCCAGCAACGGCCAGCACGCGCACAGAATTATCGAAGAGTGATGCCTGACGGACGGCGCTGAGGACGCCCAACGGCACGCCAAAAAGCAGAGAGACCAGCAGTGCGGATACGCCTAACTCAAAGGTGGCGGGCATGCGCTCTACCAGCCGATCCCAGACCGCCTGATTGGTGGCGATACTGGTACCCAGATTCCCGCGCAGGATGCCACCGCCGTTGTCACAAAATGTGGTATTCAGCCCGGAAACGTAGGAACAGCTGACATCCTTGCGGGTTAACTCTTCGCGAACGTCTCCGCTGCGCATTGTAATTCCTATCAACCAACTGATGTATTGCAGGGACCAGTGCTGATCCAGCCCCAATTGCCTGCGCAGAATTTCACGGCTCTCTTGTGTGATGTTGGGATCGAAGGTACGGATAAGGATCGGATCACCGGGAGAATTGTACACAAGCACGAAGCTGATGACACTGACACCGAGCAAGGTGGGAATTGCCTGCAGGAGGCGACGAAATACGTAACGGGCCATAGTCTGATTCTGTCCTTCGACCCCCTGTGCGGATGAACAGACGCGAGGGAGATGCAGGCGGGAATCCGCCACCGCATTCAGATAACGAAGCGGCAGCGGATTGGACACATCTCCTGCGCGGTCTGCTGGTCAGACGCCGGATTCCTCCGGTAGTTCTTGCGTCAACCTACTGCGCCAAAGACCAGGTCTCGACATTGTGGTAGAAACTCCACGTACCCGGGTTGGTGCCATTGAACTTCTTTGAGTAGCCAATATTGCCAATGGAGCCGGTCACAAAGACATAGGGAATGTCGTCGTGAATGATCTTTTGAATCTCATGGTAGAACGTCGCCCGCTCCTCAGTGGCACAGCCAGGAACGCTTACCCCCTGCTCCAATAGTTCATCGATGCGGGCATTCTGATAGCTGACAAAGTTGAAGCCGCTGCCGGGTGTGTCGAACTTGGAGTGCCAGAAGGAATCATCGTTGGGGTCGGTACCGAGACCGGTCCAGCCAATGATGACCATATCGAAGGTCTGGCCCAGCAGTTCACCCACCAGTGTACCGAACTCGATGGCTTCGAACTGAATGTCGAAACCGATGCTGTTGAGCTGATCCTGGACCAGCGCCCCCAGGTCTTCACGGGTCGTGTTGCCGGCATTGGTTTGCAGCCGAATCGTGAGGGCGGCGCCTGCTTCGGCTGTAGTGCAGCCGTTGCACTCGCGCACGCCGTCGTCATCGCTGTCGGTCCAGCCAGCCTCGTCAAGAATCTGTGACGCCAGTTCGGTGTCGAAGGCATAGGGCTGAAGCGATGGGTCGTGGGCCCAGCCAACGGCGGGCAGTACATTGGAAGCGACCTGATAGCCCTGGCCCAAATATACCGTGCTGATAATCGAGTCGTAATCGAGGGCGTGTGCGATCGCTTGCCGCACGGCCAGATCACTCAGAATTGGATGCGGGTCCTGTTCGACGAGGTTGCCATCCTCGTCCTGACCGGCCTGCGGGTTCTGCGGATTGGCCTGATTGAGGCCGATGTAGCTGTAGCCGTCGTCCTTGTATTTGTACAGATTCAGATTGGAATCGAGTTCGACGGTCGTCAGCTGTTCCGGTTGGACACCGACCAGGTCCAACTCGCCGGTCTGCAACTGGGCCAGACGAGCGCCAGGATCCGGAACGATCTTATAGATCCATCCGTCCATATTGGGCGCGCCTTTCCAGTAGGCGTCATTGCGCAGGACGGTTGAGTTGTCGTCTCGTGTCCATTCGTTGAAAACAAATGGGCCGGCGCTGACGGTTGGCTCCTCATTCAACGGGCTGTCCATAACGTCGCTGAAGTCTTCGGCGTAGAGGTGGCTTGGCAGCCAGCCCAGACCGAGATTGTTGAGGGCATCACATTTTACTTCGGCGTAGGTGACCTGAATCGTCAATGGGTCCAGGACTTCAATGCTTTCGATGTTATCGAGGTTCGCCTTGCGCGGGGTCTCGACGAGATCGCTGGCAATGGCGTCATAGGTGAACTTGAAATCGTCGGCTGTGACCTGCTCACCATCGGTCCACATGACGCCATCTTGCAGATTGAAGGTCCACACCAGACCATCCTCGGAAACCTCCCAGCTCGCGGCCATCTCTGTGGGGACGATGGCGCCGCTGAACGGGTCCTGTCCCAGCAGGCTGGGGAAGAACCAGCCTAGCACATCAAAGCTGGCGCTGTCTGAAGCCAGTATCGGATTCAGAATGGTGGCATCAGCGCTGGAACCTTCCACCCAGACGCCGCCCTGAACCGACGACACAGGCGCCTGCGTCTCCGCTTCCTCTTCGGTCTTGGTGTCGACAACCGTCTCTGGTTCGATCGGGGCAATTGGAGTGGGTTGAGGGCAGGCTGCCAGGACCAATGCGGCCACCAGGAGCGCTGCCAGGAGTGACAATCTTTTATTTATCATTCTTAGATCCCCTGTGATGAGAATTGCAGAGCCATACCCCATGTATGGACCCCAGGTCGGATTCGGTAGAGCGGATTCGATCTGTTGAATCTCTGGCACCCCGTGATACAGCAGTAGCAGCAGATGGGTCAGCGTTACGGTCTGCCTCGGAGAGATACTTTGCGTCATCACCCGGTGAGACAGACGCACTACGCGCATAATATAGTATGGGGGAGTATAGCAGCATGGTAGCATTCTCATCGGTTGCTGTCAATACGCAGATGGCAACTGCTACTGCCGGATTCGACGGCGTGTTGGCGGTACCGTTAAAATGTTCAGGGCTTGTTGAGGTTTGTCTGAATTGAAATTTGTGGGACTAGAATGTGGTCTTTCCGCGAAGGGCTGCTAAGGGCCGCGGAGGGGCACGGGGAAAACCTTTTGATCCACGGAGGGCCGCGAAGGGGCACGGAGAACACCTTTTTGATCCACGGAGGGGCACGGAGGGGCACGGAGAACACCTTTTTGATCCACGGAGGGCCGCGGAGGGGCACGGAGAACACCTTCTTGATCCACGGAGGGCCGCGGAGGGGCACGGAGAACACCTTTTTGATCCACGGAGGGCCGCGAGAACTGCAGGGGATAGTGGCCGGAAACCGGTGCGGCAGTGGCGGGACGGATTTTTTGGGGGGGGGCGTTTTGCGCTGTCTGAATCAGGATTTGCAGGATTTGAGGATTTTCGGGATGGTTGGCGACCGGCCGAGCGTTGGAACTGCAGGGGTCAGGGGTCAGTGCCCAGTGGCCGGAGAACAGTGCGGCGGTGGCGGGGCAAGGTTTTGGAGGGGGGCGTTGCGGGGGGTGACCCCCCGCACAAGGGAGGGCCGAAGGCGGGAACAGCAGTTCTTAGTAGTCAGTTTTTTGTTCTTAGTGAACCCCGCTCGAACGCGGCGCTGGGAATGCAGGATGGATGGTGGCGGGAACGCCAGCCCTGAGCCGCCTTAGCGGCGAAGGGTGCGCAGGCACGCCTTAGCGGGCCGGAGCCGCTGGAGGGCGTCTGCGCCCGCAGGCGGGCATAGGGGATAGTGGGGAACACCTCAGGCTGCCACGGCCGGATTCGACGCTGCGTTGACCATTCCGTTATAATGTTGAATGCGCATCCGCACGAAGAGGGCGGGGTGTTGAATGCGCTGCCTGTTTGCCATTTGCCCTAAAACCCAACTGCTCGAGTGGGCAACGGGCGGATCACTGTATTCGCGCGCGATGCTTTCTCACACCCATCCATAAGCAGCGGCGCAGACGCGTCAAGGGACTCATCATGACCGATTCAGAGACGCCGACCCATTCCAATCAGCTGGCGCATGAGACATCGCCATATCTTTTGCAGCATGCCCACAATCCGGTGGACTGGCACCCGTGGGGGGAGGAGGCGCTGGAGATTGCACGGGGGGACGACAGGCCGATCTTTCTCAGTATTGGCTACAGCGCGTGTCACTGGTGCCATGTGATGGAACGCGAGAGCTTCGAGAACGAGGAGACCGCGGCGTTGATGAATGCCAATTTCGTCAACATCAAGGTGGACCGTGAAGAGCGCCCGGACCTGGATGCGATCTACATGGAGGCGGTGCAGGCGATGACCGGCAGCGGCGGCTGGCCGATGAGCGTTTTCCTGACGCCGTCGGGTCAACCTTTTTACGGGGGCACGTATTTTCCGCCCCAGCCCCGTTACGGGATGCCCTCTTTTTCGCAGATATTGCTGGCGGTTTCCGATGCCTACAAGAATAAGCGGGGCGACCTCGAAGCCCAGGCACAACGATTGACCGACGCGATCGGGCGCACGGGCAGCCTGTCTGCCAGCGGCGGCACGCTCGGCCCAGAGATTCTCAGTGAGGCCACCGCCAAACTGCTGCAGTATTTTGATGAACAGTTCGGTGGTTTCGGCGACCAGCCCAAATTTCCGCAGCCGATGACGTTGGAATTCGCGATGAGCCAGTACCGGCACAGCGGCGACGGGGACGTTCTGCGCATCGCCGAACAGACGCTGCAGCAGATGGCGGCGGGCGGGATCTACGACCATCTCGGAGGAGGGTTCCATCGCTACAGCGTTGACCGCATCTGGCTGGTGCCTCATTTCGAAAAGATGCTGTACGACAACGGCCAACTGCTGCGGGCCTATCTCCACGCCTGGCAGATCAACGGGCGGCCGGAGCATCGCCACATCGTTGACGAGACTGTCGATTACGTGCTGCGGGAGATGACTGCGCCAGAAGGGGGCTTCTACAGCGCCCAGGACGCGGACAGTGAAGGCGAAGAGGGCAAGTTTTTCGTCTGGACGGCGGAAGAGATCGAGGCAATTCTGGGCAAGGAAGAGGCTGATCTGTTGGGGCGGAGCTACGGGGTCACGCCGGCGGGCAATTTCGAAGGCAAGACGATTCTGAACCTCAAGCGCACCGTCGCGGAGGTTGCGCAGGAGGCGGGCGCGGCGGTCGAAACGGTTGCCGAGCGGCTGGCGGCGGCGCGGCAGAAGCTGTTGATGGAGCGGGAAAAGCGGGTGAAACCGGCGCGGGATGATAAGGTTCTGACCGAATGGAACGGCCTGATGATCCATGCGCTGGCGGAGGTCGGCGTCGTCCTCGGTCGTGCGGATGCGCTGGAGGCCGCCAGGAAATCGGCCGACTTCGTGCTGGCGGAGATGAGCCAGGAGAATGGTTTGCTGTTCCGCAGCTACAAGGACGGCCGCGCACGATTTAACGCCTATCTGGAAGATTACGCCGCGTTCGGGCGCGGACTGGTGGCGCTCTACGAATCCACATTCGAGCTGCGCTGGCTGGCCGAAGCGGTGCGCCTGACGAAGATCATGCAGTCCCAGTTCGCGGATGAGGCCGGCGGCGGTTTTTTCCAGACGGGCATCACCCATGAACAGCTGGTCGTCCGGCGCAAAGATTTCATCGACAACGCGATTCCGAGCGGCAACTCGATGGCGGCTGAACTGCTGTTGCGGCTGGCCAAGCTGACCGGCAACGAAGCGTATCGTAGTGAAGCGGCGCGCATCTTCCAGATCATGGCGGCGGCGATGGCCCAGCAGCCCACCGGCTTTGGACGTATGCTGACCGCACTCGACGATCTACTCGCCCCCAGCCAGGAGGTAGCGGTGGTCGGCTCCCTCAAGGATCTCCGAACGCAGCTCCTGCTGCAAGAGGTCCGCCGCCACTACCTGCCGCATACGGTGTTGGCCCTGAGTGAGCCCGATGGTGAAAGCCCTTTGCCGCTGTTGGAAGGCCGCACGCTGGTGGATGGACAGCCTGCGGCGTACGTCTGTGAAAACTACGCCTGCAAGCTGCCGGTGACAAGTGTCAACGCTTTACGACAGTTGTTGGTGAACGGCAGTTTTTCGTAGGCAGTTTTTCGTTTTTAGTGAACTGCGAACGGCAGGGGCGCATTTAGCGAGTAGTGGAGGGATAATGACGGAGAGGTTATTACGGTATCGGGAGAATATTGCGGCGGCCTGCCCTGAATTGGCGATGGAGACGGCCGAGCTGTTTCGAGCGGGGCAGAACAATGACCTGATTCTGGTTAACGGTGCGCTGATTTTTCGGTTCCCGAAATACCGGCAGGGCATCGCCGGGCTGGGCCGGGAACGGGCGATTCTGAACGCGGTTCGGGGGCGGCTTCCGCTGGCGACACCGGATTATATCTACCACAACGTGGATGAGGAAGAGGTGGGCCGGGCCTTTGTTGGCTATCGCAAACTGCCCGGCAGTTCGCTGTGGAGTGAAGAGTTCACGCAGATCAGCGACGAGGGGACGATCGACCGGTTGGCGACGGATGTGGCATCTTTTTTGCAGACGCTGCACGCAACCCCGCTCGACAGTATTAGTATGCCTCTGGGGCCGCCGGACTCGCAGGCGGGATGGCAGGATATGTTTAGGCGCATCCGGGAGGTCGTCTATCCCCATCTGACTGCAGAGGCGCGTAGGTGGACTACGGAGCGGTTCGCGGCTTTCCTGGAAGACGATGAACATTTCGCCTTCAGCAAGGTGCTGCGGCACGGCGATTTTGGTACGAGCAACACTTTGTACAGTTCCGAGCAGCGACGGGTGGTCGGCATCATCGACTTCGGCCACGCCGGAGTTGGCGACGCTGCGATCGACTTTGCGGGGCTGTGTGTCTCCTACGGCGAACCGTTCCTGAAGCGTTGCGCACGCGTTTATCCGCTGATGGATCAGTGCTGGGAACGGATCCGGTTTTATGCCAATTGCGCTTTTGTGCTGGAGGATGCGCTGTTCTGTGTCGAGCACGGGACGGAGGAGGCGGGTGAAGTCGTTGCCCAAGTCAACGAGATAGGGGCTAGGGCTCGTTGACGCTTGTTTGAAGTGAGATTTGCAGGATTGGGATGTGGGGAACACCTTAAACCCCTTTGAACCACGAAGGGCCGCGAAGGGGCACGAAGAAAACCTTTAACACCTTTGGTCCGCGGAGGGGCGCGGAGGGGCACGAAGAAAACCTTTAACCCTTTTGGTCCGCGGAGGGGCGCGGAGGGGCACGGAGAAAACCTTTAACCCTTTTGGTCCGCGAAGGGCCGCGAAGGGGCACGAAGAAAACCTTTAACACCTTTGGTCCGCGGAGGGGCGCGGAGGGGCACGGAGAAAACCTTTAACCCTTTTGGTCCGCGGAGGGGCGCGGAGGGGCACGGAGAAAACCTTTAACCCTTTTGGTCCGCGAAGGGCCGCGAAGGGGCACGAAGAAAACCTTTAACACCTTTGGTCCGCGGAGGGGCGCGGAGGGGCACGGAGAAAACCTTTAACCCTTTTGGTCCGCGGAGGGGCGCGGAGGGGCACGGAGAAAACCTTTAACCCTTTTGGTCCGCGGAGGGGCGCGGAGGGGCACGGAGAAAACCTTTAACCCTTTTGGTCCGCGGAGGGGCGCGGAGGGGCACGGAGAAAACCTTTAACCCTTTTGGTCCGCGAAGGGCCGCGAAGGGGCACGAAGAAAACCTTTAACACCTTTGGTCCGCGGAGGGGCGCGGAGGGGCACGGAGAAAACCTTTAACCCTTTTGGTCCGCGGAGGGGCACGGAGAAAACCTTTAACCCTTTTGGTCCGCGGAGGGGCGCGGAGGGGCACGGAGAAAACCTTTAACCCTTTTGGTCCGCGGAGGGGCGCGGAGGGGCACGGAGAAAACCTTTAACCCTTTTGGTCCGCGGAGGGGCGCGAAGGGGCACGAAGAAAACCTTTAACACCTTTGGTCCGCGGAGGGGCGCGGAGGGGCACGGAGAAAACCTTTAACCCTTTTGGTCCGCGGAGGGGCGCGGAGTTTACCTTTGGCGAGAAAAGGTCTGATTCTGCCCGCGGGCTTCCCGCTTTTGTTACATTCTGAACAGTCTACTTCTCATGTCAGCAACCCCTAGTTTTCAGTATTGAGGGACTGTGCGGGCCAGGGGGATTTATTGGCTTGTAGTGTTTTCGCCGGCTCTTGGGGCGAGTCTGTTCCAGATAATGTCTAGGTTGAAGAGGTTTTTGTGCAGACTGCGGACGGCATCCCACATGGCGTTGCGGGCGGTCACGGCTGCAGCCCGCTCTTCGGCGGCGTCGGCCTGGCGCCAGTGTTCTGCTTGTTGGGCGTGGGCGGCGGCGGCCTGTCGGGCCTCTTCGGCGAGGGCATTGGCGCCGCGTACGAACACGTCGAGCAGGTCTGCGATTGGGCCTGTGTCGTCCACGTCATCGTAGAAGCTGTTTGATCGAAACTGGGGCGGATGGACGGAGCCGTCGGGGTCGCGGCCGGTGTGCGTCGGCTGGATGTGGGGCGTTACGGACAGGAACATGACGGTTCGGCGGTCGGGCAGCAGATTGCGCACCTGATGGATTTCGTCGGCGAGGGCAACGCACAGCTGGCCCGCTTCGAGCACTTCGGTGTGGCCGGCGATCATGAACTCGGCTTTGCCTTCCAGGATCAGGAAGATTTCGTGGCCGAGGTCATGGCTGTGAAGCCTGTCGACCTGGCCCGGCTCCATGTGATAGAGCCGCGCCCGGATCTCTGGGGTTGTCAGTACGTTCTTGTTCACATCGCGGAAATCATAGACTTCGAAGGGCATTGGTTTGGCTCCTGTGCTGGGTTGGTCGCGCGAAATTCGTTCGACCGGCTGGTTCTTGCGCTTTGTGAGTAGAAGATATGGCTTTGCGGCGCCGGGCGGCCAGGGCTACGGCATGTTGGCGCTTGCTCTGGTATGATTGTCGTAGAAGCAGATATGAAATGCAAGCCGGCGGGGCGTGAATTCTGCCGGCAGCGGACAGTTTACCCGGTCCAACGCGCGCTTGACGCGGCAGCGGAGCAGCGCGCGCCCCATCTCCGAGGAGGCAAGTATGGGCATCCCTGTGGGCATCAACACGTGGTCCCGCCATGTAACCGATCTTTTCCCCTATCTCGATCAGGTCATCCATCCGTTCGATTCGATCTGGTTTCCCGATCATGTTCAGTACAACGGGCACAATGTGTCCGAAGGCTGGACGATGGCGGTCTACGCGCTGGCGCGCTATCCGGACAAGCTGGTGGGCCACGATGTGCTGTGCAACAGCTTTCGCAACCCTGCGCATCTGGCCAAGATGGCGGCGACGGCGCAGGCGTTCTCCGGGGGGCGGGTGGTGATCGGGATCGGCGCGGGCTGGAATGAGGAGGAGTACCGCGGGTACGGTTGGCCGTTCCCGCGGGCGCGCGCCCGCATCGAGCAGCTGGACGAGGCGATCCAGATTATGCGGGCGATGTGGACGGACAGGCCGGTCAACTTTGCGGGCAAGCATTACCAGTTGGAGAACGGGTATTGCGAGCCGAAACCGGATCCGGTGCCGCCGATCATGGTCGGCGGCGGCGGGGAGAGGTATCTGCTGCGGGTGGTGGCGGAGCAGGCCGACTGGTGGAACTGGGTCTGCTCGGACGTGGAGGCGTATGCCCACAAGCAGTCGGTGCTACAGGAGCACTGTCGCGCGGTGGGGCGGGACTACGACGAGATTCTACAGGTGATGCACGTCAGCGTTCTGATCGCCGAGAACGAGCGCGAGTTGCAGCGGCTTAGAGAGGATCCCGAGGTGCGTCCATCCGGCGAGGGCACGATTGAGGGAACGCCGGCGCAGGTGACTGACGCGCTGCTGCGGATCGTGGAACAGGGTGCAGGGCGCCTCACGGTCAACATCGCGGACTCGCCGCGGGTTGAGGGATCCTATTTGTTCGCGGCGACGGTGCTGCCGCATTTGCGTGGGTAGATAGAATGCGCTGCCGCTTTGCTTTCTGAGCGCGTGGAATGTCGGACGGGGTGCCAGCGTAGTTCCATCATTGTCCCTGCAGCGGCCACCATGTAGGGACATGGTTCAGATCATGAACCTCTCCGTTGGCGTCCATACGTCTCAACAGATCGTTGCAGTCGGAGTTGGCGGGCGTCAAGACCCTTGACCTTGGCGTAATGTACGATTAAATCCCTGGTCGCGTTAAGACGCGCCTGGGGCGTTTGCGCTTGCCAGAAGCGCAGGTCAAATGATCGATCCAACTCTTCCAACTTGCCTCGTCGTTCAGCAGGATTCTCTCGCATAGGCGGGATGATTGATTGCTCTTCACACACAGCGCTCAGTCGGTGGCCACGGTCAGCGAGCGGACGCGTTCCTCATCCCAGACGGCGCCCCAGCCGGGGCCGTCGGGCGGGGAGATGTGGCCGTCTTCGATCAGGGGGGCGCTGAGGAGGCCCCACTCCTCGCCTTCGGCGCGCAGGTCGCGGGGATCGGATGCGCCGAAGAGTTCGAAATAGGCGGTGTTGTCGATGCAGCAGCCGGCATGGGCATGCCCGAGCCCGTAGAGACTGCCGGGACCGTGCAATTCGACGTTGGCGCCGTACAGTTCAGCGAAATGGGCCAGTTTGAGCACCTGGGTGAGGCCGAGGTTGGTCCGTGCACGCAGGCGGTCGGTGGCGCCCTGGATGAGCCACTGGGCGGTGAGGTCCATGTCGTGGCAGAGTCGCTCGGTGGCCATGATGGGGATGGTGAGCGTGCGGCATAGCTCCTGGTATTGGTTCATCTTCTGTTCATGCATCGGCTCTTCGAGCCAGATGTAGTCCAACTCCTCCATTGCTCTGCCCACTTCGATTGCTTCGCGCAGGTTGTAAGAGCAGACGGGATCGTTGAGCAGGTCGTAGCTGTCGCCAACGGCTTTGCGCACTTCGGTGAGCAGGGGGATATCGCCCTTGCCGCCCCTGTAGGTGTGCAGTTTGTAGGCGTTGACGCCGAAGGTGCGGCCGCGCTCGATGTGATCCAGGTAGCCTTGCGGGGTCAGTTCGTGGTCGGTGAGATAGACGGGCAGGCGTTGGCGCACGCGGCCGATCAGGGCGTGGACAGGAAGACCGGCGGCTTTGCCGGCGATGTCCCAGAGGCAGTTGTCGAATTCGCCGAACCAGCCGGGCTCCTGGTAGACCCAGCGGGTCCCTTTGTGCAACATTTGGAAGAGCCGTTCGCGGGCGAAGGGGCTTTCGCCGATGGCGTGGGTCTTGAGGATGTCGAGCTGGTTGCTGGTGATGGAGGTGGGGGCTATGCGGCCGGTGATGCCCTCGTCGGTTTCCACGTCCAGGATTTGCATTTGCATGGGGGTGTCGGCGGGCAGGGGGGTATGGGTGTACTGGATGCGGCGCAGGCCGGGCACCTGTTTGAGGCGGTAGCGGTCCTGGGTGCGGGTTGGGTGTTCGAGCGTGTGCAGCTTGACGTCGGTGATTTTCATGGCAAGGTCAGTTTTTTGGTAGTCAGTTTTTAGTTTTTGGTGAACTGCCGCGTATGTACGCGGCAGTTGTCAACAGGTTGGTGAACTTGGCGTCCGCCAAAATCAAGACCCGTGATCCTGGCTTGGTGTATGACCTGGTCCGAAGCCGCGTTGAGGCGCTTTTTTGCCCGGCATTCACATTTTTCAGTCGGTGGCGACGGTGAGCGAGCGGACGCGCTCTTCATCCCAGACGGCGCCCCAGCCGGGGCCGTCGGGGGGCGCGATGTGGCCGTCTTCGATCAGGGGGG
The DNA here is from genome assembly GCA_965221345.1 of Caldilineaceae bacterium. Classification (GTDB taxonomy): domain Bacteria; phylum Chloroflexota; class Anaerolineae; order Caldilineales; family Caldilineaceae; genus Bin5. Next base: position 697,576 of record CBDCSD010000001.1, on the reverse strand, counting down.
CGTTGAGCAGGCCCCATTCTTCCCCTTCGGAACGCAGGCGCCGGGGGTCGGCCTGGCCGTGAAGCTCGTAGAAGTCGGTGTTGTCGATGCAGCAGACGGCATGGGCATGCCCGAGCCCGTAGAGTCCGCCCTGCCCGTGCAGTTCCACGTTGGCGCCGTGCAGCTCGGCGAAATGGGCCAGCTTGAGTACTTGGGTCAGGCCGATGTTCGTGCGTGCACGCAGCCGGTCTGTGGCACCCTGGATGAGCCACTGGGCGGTGAGGTCCATGTCGTGGCAGAGTCGCTCGGTGGCCATGATGGGGATGGTGAGTGTGCGGCACAGCTCCTGGTAGAGGTTCATTTTCTGCTCGTGCATCGGCTCTTCGAGCCAGATGTAGTCGAGTTCTTCCATGGCCCTGCCCACCTCGATGGCTTCGCGCAGGTTGTATGAGCAGACGGGATCGTTGAGCAGGTCATAGTCATCGCCAACCGCTTTGCGAACGTCGGTGAGCAGAGGGATGTCGGCCTTGCCGCCTTTGAAGGTGTGCAGCTTGTAGGCGTTGACGCCGAAAGTGCGGCCGCCCTCGATGTGATCGAGGTAGCCTTGCAACTCCATGTCGGGGGCGGTGAGGTAGACGGGCAGGCGGTCACGCACGCGGCCGATCAGGGCGTAGACGGGCAGACCGGCGGTCTTGCCGGCGATGTCCCAGAGACAGTTGTCGAACTCGCCGAACCAGCCGGGGTTCTGGTAGATCCAGCGGGTGCCCTTATGCAGCATCTGGAAGAGCCGTTCGCGGGCGAAGGGGCTTTCGCCGATGGCGTGGGTCTTGAGGATTGCCAGTTGATACTTGTTGATGGAGGTGGGGGCGATGCGGCCGGTGATGCCTTCGTCGGTTTCGACTTCGAGAATTTGCATCTTCATGGGTGTTTCGGTGGGCCGGCGGGTATGGGTGTACTGGATGCGGCGCAGGCCGGGCACCTGTTTGAAGCGGTAGCGGATCTGGGTGAGGGTTGGGTGTTCGAGCGTGTGCAGCTTGACGTCGGTGATTTTCATGGCGTGGTCAGTTTTTGGTAGTCAGTTTTTTGTTTTTAGTGAACTGCCGCGTACGTACGGGGTTGTTCTCGACAGATCGGTGAACTTGGAGTTAGCCAAAATCAAGACCCCTGGCTTAGGGGTCTTGTACGACCGGGTCCCAAGCCGCGTTTAGGCGCGCTGTTGACGATTGCGCTTGCCGACAACGCAGATCAGATGAGCTGACGAGATCTTCCGACTTGCCCCGTCGTCGAGCTGGTTGCTCTCGCGTAAGCGAGTTTTTTTGCCCGGCATTCACATCTTTCAGTCGGTCGCCACTGTGAGCGAGCGGATACGGTCCTCGTCCCAGACGGCGCCCCAGCCGGGGCCGTCGGGCGGCGCGATGTGGCCGTCTTCGATCAGGGGGGCGTTGAGCAGGCCCCATTCCTCGCCTTCGGCGCGCAGGCGCAGGGGGGTGGCCGGGCCGAGCAGTTCGTAAAAGTCGGTGTTGTCGATGCAGCAGCCGACATGGGAATGCACGAGACCGAAAAGACCGCCGGGGCCGTTTAACTCGACGTTGGCGCCGTGCAACTCGGCAAAGTGGGCCAGTTTCAATGCCTGTGTCAGGCCAAAAGTAGCGCGCACGCGCAGCCGGTCGGTGGCGCCCTGGATCAGCCATTGGGCGGTGAGGTCCATGTCGTGCATAAGGCGCTCGGTGGCCATGATGGGGATGGTGAGTGTGCGGCAGAGCTCCTGGTATTGGTTCATTTTCTGCTCGTGCATCGGCTCTTCCAGCCAGACGTAGTCCAGTTCTTCCATGGCCCTGCCCACTTCGATGGCTTCGCGCAGGTCGTAGGAGCAGACGGGATCGTTGATGAGGGCGTAGTTGTCGCCAACCGCTTTGCGGACTTCGGTGAGCAGAGGGATGTCGGCCTTGCCGCCCTTGTATGAGTGCAGCTTGTAGGCGTTGACGCCGAAGCTGCGGCCGCCCTCGATGTGATCGAGATAGCCCTGCAGGTCCATATCGCCGGCGGTGAGGTAGACGGGAAGGTGTTCGCGTACGCGGCCGATCAGTGCGTGGACGGGCAGCCCGGCGGCGATACCGGCGATGTCCCACAGGCAGTTGTCGAATTCGCCGAACCAGCCGGGCTCCTGGTAGACCCAGCGGGTACCCTTATGCAGCATCTGGTAGAGCCGTTCGCGGGCGAAGGGGCTTTCGCCGATGGCGTGGGTCTTGAGGATTTCCAGTTGATACTTGTTGATGGAGGTGGGGGCGATGCGGCCGGTGATGCCTTCGTCGGTTTCGACTTCGAGCACGCTCTGTTGCATGGGGGCGTCGGAGGGCAGGCCGGCATGGGTGTACTGGATACGACGCAGGCCAGGCACCTGCACGAGCCGGTGGCGGCTCTGGGTGAGGGTTGGGTGTTCGAGCGTGTGTAGTTTGACGTCGGTGATTTTCATGGCGGGACTCCTTAAGGGCAGTTTTTAGTAGTCAGTTTTTGGTTTTTCGTGAACTTCGGCGTGGGTAGGGGGTTGTTGGAGGCCCGTGATTTGGGAGTTTTCGAGGTCGATGTAGGTGAAATCAGAAGAATCATTTGGAAGTGTACTGTTGATATCGTGGTCTAGACACTGCCGTAGGAGCAGAAGGCACTTCGCCGTTCTGGTCCTATGCAACGCGTCGATGGCCGGTAATTGGCGGATAGACTGGTCGAGATTCGTGTGCGGGGAATCGCGAAAATCAGGTTGGAGTACCGGCAAGTCATTCCCAAATCAGCTTTCTGAAATAGAGGGATGTACTCCGATAGATCTTCAGAAAACTTGCAGGAGTGTTGTGAAATCCCCTTTCGGATTGAGTGTGGTAGGGGTAGTGACGCGTTTTCTTCGTCTCCTTGGTCGCATGGATGTCAACAACACTGACATACCGGTACTGGTAGTCATCAAGAAATCCCATCGATTCCCAGAACAATCTTCCTATACATTTGCAGTAACTCATGAAGCAGACCGCACCCTTCAGTTGGTCCTCAACATGGGAACGCGTTTTGGAATTTCCTGCTTGTGTCTCAATACAGATAATCCACTTTCGTCCCCTGTCAATGGAAACAATCACAAAATCAGCCCGCCTGCGTTCGCCCTTTGAACCGTTGAAGATAGCAAGAGGATCTTCGAAATCCTCGGCTCTGATAGCGACCGAGTCATGAGGTACACCTTTAATCTCTACAACTGTCTTGGCCTGCTTATCCGTTAGTCTGACCGAGGGTCTACCTGAACCTGGTTGCAACGGAATCTGCGCTGTAGATACAAGCATTTTCTGCAATATCGCAATCTCATTCACAGACTCTACTCCGCCCCCCACACGATATCTTCCAAGATTCTATTCATATCGTCAATTGTCTCATCGAAACTACGGGCTTCAATGCCAAGCACTGGGTCTATATCAGCCGGAACGAGCGTGTGACCTCCTGGCTCTTCCTCTGATGGAACTTCCTCGGCAATATATACTTTGACTTGGTCCGAGTTGATCAACTCGGCATCCCGATAACCGTTATCCTTGGCAATTCGCTTTAGGTGTGGCTTGTCGTGATTTAGCATGATCAAAGTATTCAATTCTTTGATGATATAGTCGCTATGGGTCGTCACAAATACCTTTACGCCCGAATTCACCAACCGCGCGAGTAGCCTAGCAATGCGACGCTGATTTTCGGGGTGAAGGTTGAGTTCTGGTTCATCAACAATTAGGAGGTCCCCTCTTTGAGCAACGTGGCGCAGATATATGCCAATATCGAAGAGAGCGCGCACCGCGCTCGAACTCTCAACCATCGTCAATCTAGGTCCACCTTCCTTAGGGCTAAAAAAGAGCTGATCGTTAGGAGACATGCTGTAATCTCCCCCAACGATGTCAGAAAAATCTCTCAGCATCTCAGGATTCTCTTTAGCAATAAAGCTTTGCCGCTTTGTAATATCCTCTAGCCTTGAGATAAAATCTGCATTTTCTTCAACTGGTTGGGGATAATTCTGGTATGCATGAAGGAGAAGACTTCGATAAACAACATTTTTGCTCTCCTGCCTCAATCTTTCCAAAAGATGCTTTCGAGCGAAATTAAGCTCCTTTCGAAAGACAGTGACACCAGTACGCTCGGCCGAAGAGATAAATACGTTGGGAAATAAATTTGAAAAGACAGCATCTGCAATAAAGAGGCGGGTAAGCAGCAAAGTAAAGTGGAGGTCATCTTCAGTCGGTTCCGCGTCCTTAGCAACTAACGTCACCGTCATCTCTGAGCTACCCTTTTTCTTGGAGTAGATGAGAGGCAAGTCTTCGTAAGTGGTCATCTTGTAGTCGATTTCCAGTTCTGAAATGTTAGGAGAGTCAGTCTGAAAAAGGAATTTGCTCTCGCTAAACCGCCCTTCAGATGCTGCAAATACGTGATCCAATTGGGCAGTGTACTTCTCGCACGCTTCGGCGATGATTCTGTTGGCATTGTCTGCATACTGTCCAAGATCGACAGTTGCCACTCCTCCTTTTCGAAGAACAGAGACTAAAGAATCTTGGATTTCAATATCGAAATGATTTTGCCAGGATTCCAAAAAACCATACATCGCATATGTGGCATACGTTTTGCCGGTGTTGTTCTTCCCGCATATGATAGTCAAATCTCCGAGGGAAAACTCTGCCTCCCCTATGACACCAAGATTCTTCAGGCGTATTCTAATACTCACACTGTCACCTCCACAATCGTCACCGTGTAATTGCCAAAGCTGTCCATGACATTTGCCACTACCTTACGCCGACCAGGAGTGCTCTCAAGGGCGGAGCTGGTCAACTCCAGCGAGCGGACTTTCTTTGTGGGGTAGCACTGCCACGCGCTCTCGTAGATGGTGTTGCCCGTCCACTGCTCTTCCCACTCGCCTGTTTCAGGGCTTTGCGCGCGGATAATCTCACGCTTGCCTGAAAAATCAAAGTCCACGGACCTGTAGTCGATCCCGTCGGCCCAGCGTAGGGTGAGACATTCGCGGGTCACAATGCCGCTACTCTCTTTGGAAAAGTGCTACTTGGGATTATGTCCCCCCGATTTTTCGCCCACGATTCATCCACCTGTTCGATGGTATGAAACGGCGACACGATGTTGCGGATCTCGTTGGTCATTCTATTCCAGACCAGTTCGACTTCGCGTTTGTCATCAAACAGTGGAAAGCGTTAGTAGCCAGGCAGTTGCTTGTCGGCCTCGGTAAAGCGGATGATTTCCTGTTGCTCCTGCTCCGTCAGGCGAGGCATAGGTTTCTCTCGTATCAAGTTTTATTTGATGGGAAGAGGCGTGTGCGTAAAGTGAGGTCGTAGAGTCGGTTGCTATTTCTTCTCGCCTTCCTGTCTCCTATCATTCTCTTTCATTACTTGAACGACGGAATCTCCTGTACTCACGGTCCTGCCCTCTTCCCAGGTTCTTTCGCTTGTCTTCATAGTTTCATACTCAGCTAACCATGAAGAAGGCAAGAGGGAACGAGAGAAACTACCGAGGGCGAGAGAGCCATCGAGCCTTAGTGTCCTTGTCTCGCGGTAGGTAGTTGCCACTGCCAATTTTTCTTGAACATCGGTAACCCGTACTCTGGCCTTCGAAAGCTCTATGAGACCTAGCAATTCCTCCGTATCAGGATCCTTTATTTCCGCTTGTTCAATTACATCAAAGTCCATATCAACAACGACTCCGTTTGCAGAGCCAACGTTTAATGCGATGTCTCGTGACCTAAGCACTTGTGCGACTTTTCCGCGAATCGGTTCTGTCATCGTCTCCCCTCCATTGCTTTGTCAGCGGAGAGTTTTCGGTCCAACTCATTCACTTCTTCCGGCACGATATCTTTCCAGTCCTCCAGCGCATCGTCTGCTGTAATCAGTTGCCAGAAGACAATTCCTTTAATTTCGGCGAGCATCACCTTGTAGTTATCAAGAGACTCAGAATTCCGTGATAACTCTATGATGCGTCCTACTTCAGAGATACTTCGATAAAGAGAGACAAGACGCCTGAACGCAGATCGGGCGTGTGGTTTGATGATTTCTCTCGCTGCCTCACGAACTGACTGGCGACCAAAATAGTACGAACCGGCAAGTCCTACAAGTGCGATAGAAATCTGCAAAAAGTAGCTCTCCAGATTGGTGTAACTTCGCGCATTTGCTACCTGTCAAAAGGCACCCAATACTCCGATGGAAACAATTACGAGCAGCGCTGGCCAAATGTATCTGTGCAGAATTGACCTAAGACGTTCGACAGTTTGCATTTTTCACCAGTGTATCAGAATGAATGAACGATTTCAATCCTCATTATAGCACATATGTGCGATGTCAAGTATGACCAGAATACCATAAAGGCGTTTCCTGTGCGAACACTACACTCAAACCGCCTCCGGCCTCTTCTTTATCACCCACAGCGTCCACAGCACGGTCGGAACTACGCTGATGGCGGCCATGGTCCAGATGATGGCGGAGATGGTGAGGCTGGTGTCGAGGGCGGCGCCGATGACGCTGGAGGACAGCGCGCTGCCGAGGTAGAAGAACATGAAGTCGCTGGCGAAGACGCGGCCCCGCACCTCATCGGGCGCCATTTGCAGGAGCAGTTGGGTTGAGAAGACCCAGATGATGCCGGTGCCGATAGAGCGCACGAAGAAGCCCAGAAGCACCGTTTGCAGGCTCAAGAGCGGCGCGGTCACCAAAATGCCGGCAATTGCGATCAGATAGCCGTAAGCTATCGCCTTTTTCAACGACCGGGGATCGTCGCCGGTAAGTCTACGCGCCGCGATCGGGCCAAGGCCCGAGCCGACCCCGGTCAGACCAAACATCAGTCCCAGGCTGATGCCGCCGCCCTCGCCGACGGTAAAGACCTGCTGGGCGATCGCCACCTGGATAACCTGGAAGGCGGTTGCAAGGAAGAGCGCCATGCTTGCCTTTTGCAGAGCAACGACGAGAATATCCAGATGCGCCCGCAGATAGCGCAGGCCGTCGAAATACTGACGCACTGCCACGGCGACGGTCTTGTCGGCAGCGGCGGATGCGAGTTTGGCCGGCATCCGAATCTGCGTAAGCAGCGCAGCCGAAAGTAGAAACGTGAATGTGTCGAGCACGAAGGCCGGGTACGTGCCCCAGGTGCCGGAGAACAGCCCACCCAGCGCCGCGCCGAGAGCAAGCATCACCGACCAGGTAGCCGAACTGAGTGCGTTCACCGCGCCCAGTTCGCGGCGGCTGGCGATGTCGGGGAGGATGGAGGTATGGGCGGGATCGAAGAATCCGCTCATTGCCATCTGCAGCGCGGTCAACGTGTACAGCAGCCAGACGGCCCCGGCATCGCGCACGAGCAGGAAGGCGAGGACGACAGCCGCCCGGATCAGGTCGGCCGCGATCAGAATGTATTTGCGGTTATAGCGGTCGGCTGCGACGCCGGCGATGGGGCTGACGAGGAATGGCGCCAGCATGCGCACAACGAAGAGAGAGCCGACCGCAAAGCCCGATTGCGTCAGGAGGCCGACCAACGCGGCCGCGGCGACCAGGTTGAACCAGTCGCCCAGCAGGCTGACGATCTGGCCTAACCAGAGAAAGCGGAAGTTGCGGTTGTTGCGGAGAAGCTCCGTATAGCTGACAGCGGCTTGGGTGGTGGTATTTGCGGTCATGTGGTTTAGTTTCAGTGGCTGGCGAACTCTAATTTATATTATCGTGGAGGTAAATGTTACGAATCGTATCGCTTGTTGCATTTCGTCCGTGTTCATCGCCGGTGCTTCCTCTTAAGTCCGGCCGCATCTACCCACTTGGAGGGTTCAAAGTGCAGGCGTCCAGGTTGAAATCGCCCCATCGTCCCCTGTTTTTGCCAACCCCAGTACCGACAACGACGACGCGATCTCCTTCATTCAAGCGTGCCCATTTGTCCACCTGCCCGGGGGCCAGGTTACAACGGACGTTGTCCGGGCCGCCTTTAATGTGAAAAATTATGTAATGCTCATCATCTTTTTTCACTCTCGCTATCTCTCCAAACACTTCAAGAACAACTCCCTTGTACTTTTCGTCTGCTTCAGACCGATCTTCGTCGTAGTCGTCAATTATCTCTTGCGCGGCGACTTGTAGAACCACATAGGGCGACGGCGTTGGAGTCGCTGTCACAGGCTGGGGCGACGGCGAAACCTCTAAAGTGGCCTGTGGCACTGTGGTGGCAGTTGGAGTCGGCATCGTCTTGTCCTCCTCCTCGATAGCGGCACTCACAACAGCTTTTCCGACCTCTTTCGCTGCTGCTTTTCCTACCTCTTTCGCTACAGCTTTTCCGACCTCTATCGCTATGGGTGCGCAACCAGCGGCCGTCCAAGACCCTGCCAGAACAAGAACAAAACATTTTGCGAGAATGCGAATTGTCTGTATCTTCCTTGTTCCCTTCGGATTAACACAAGCGTTCAGTAGGCGCCGTCGTAGCGGCGGCAGTCCTGCATTGCCTGGCCTTGAATCTCGTCTACGATTGCCTTGCTTGCGGATTCTGGCTGCTTCGGATTCTGGCTGCACTGTCTGAACTCCCTACTTGACCGATAATTTAGCATTACAGATCAATATACGGTACCAGACTCCAACAGAGAGCCGAAACTTTTATCCTGCTTTCTGATTTGCCCGCACCACCGACAGTGTCCACAACGCCATTGGAATCACGGTCAACCCCGTCATCCACCAGATGATGGCCGAGATGCTCAGGCTGCTATCCAGGGCGGCGCCGACGACACTGGAGGCCAGCGCGCTGCCCAGGTAGAAGAACATGAATTCGGAGGCGAATACGCGTCCATGGACGCGCCCGGACACGTTTTGCAGCAGTAACTGGGTGGAGAAGACCCAGATTATGCCACCGCCGATTGCGCGCACGATCGTTGCCAGCAACACGATAGGCAGGTTGAAGAGGGGCGCGGTCGCTGCGGACCCGAGCACGGTGATGAGATAGCCAACAACAATCGCTTTTCTCAGCGTCGGGCCGTGGTCCCCTGTCAACTTGCGGGCCAGTATCGGGCCGATGCCCGTACCAACGCCGGCCAGGCCAAAAAACAGTCCCATTCCGATGCCACCGCCCTCGCCGATGATAAACACCTGCTGGGAGACCGCCACCATCACCACCTGAAAGCCGGCGGTAAGGCAAAGGGAGTTGATCGCTTTCTGCAAGGAGATAAAGAGGATGTCGGGGTGTTCCCGCAGATAGCGCAGGCCGTCGATGTACTGGCGTACGGAGGCAGCGACTGTTTTGTCGGCGGCGGCAGTTGCGAGCTTGGCCGGCATCCGAATCTGCATAAGCAGCGCAGCCGAAAGCAGAAACGTGAGCGTGTCGAGTACGAAGGCGGGATATATGCCCCAGGTGCCGGCGACAAGACCACCCAGCGCTGCGCCCAGAGCCAGCATTACCGACCAGGTGGCGGAACTGAGGGCATTCATCGCGCCCAACTGCCGCTCGCCAGCCAACTCGGGCAAGATGGAGTTACGGGCGGGATAGAAGAATCCGCTCACTGCAAACTGCAGCGCTGTCAGGGTGTAGAGCAGCCAGACGTCGCCGGCATCGCGCACGAGCAGAAAGGCGAGGACGACAGCCACGCGGACCAGGTCGGCCGCGATGAGAATGTGTTTGCGGTTATAGCGGTCGGCTACGACGCCGGCGATGGGGCTGACGAGGAATGGCGCCAACATGCGTACGACGAAGAGCGAGCCGACCGCAAGCCCCGATTGGGTCAGCAGGCCGACCAGCGCGGCCGAGGCGACCAGGTTGAACCAGTCGCCCAGCAGACTGGCGATCTGACCGAACCAGAGAAAGCGGAAGTTGCGGTTGTTGCGGAGCAGGTCCGCATAGCTGACGGTGGCTTGGGTGGTGGGATTTGCGGCCATGTAGTTGGGGCGCTATTTCCCCAAGCCCCGAAGCGCCCGCAGGCAGCGCTCGACTGCTTCAAGGGGCGGATAGGCGTCGCTCTCGTATTCGACGATATACCATTCGGTGCCGCCGACGGATTCGCAGGCTTCGAACAGGGCTGGCCAGTCGGTGTCATCCTCACCGATAATCGGATCGAAGGCAGCGTGGGGATAGTTATGATCGGCGCCATCATGCAGGCGCTTGGTGAATGGTTTGAGATGGACGGTCACTGCGCGGCCGGGGTAGCTGCGGATGACGTTGACGGGCTCGGCGCCGCCAAAGATGGCGTTGCCGGTATCGAACTGCATGATGACCGATGGGTCGGTGTTGCCGAAGTAGGTATCCCAGGGTGTTTCGCCGTCAAGAGGCAGGAATTCGTGGAAATGGTTGTGATAGCCGGTGCGCATTCCTTCGGCGGCGAGGCGGGCGGCGAGGCGGTTGGTAAATTCGGCCAGCTTCAGCCAGTCGTCGCGGCTCTGGCGCAACTCTTCTGGAATGCCGGGGATGATGAGCTTGTCGTTGCCCAGCGCGTGGTGGAAAGCGATGGTGGTGTCCAGCTCGTCATCCTGCACCAGGTTGAAGGGCACATGCCAGCCGCAACAGGCGAGGCCGAGCTCGTTCAGTTCGGTTTTCAGTGCGGCGGCGGAGTGCTGAGGCGGGCCGGCGAACTCGACGGCGGAGTAGCCCATCCGCGCCACCGCGGCCAGCGTGCCGGGCATATCGGCGGAAAATTCTTGGCGCACGGAATAAAGTTGCAGGGCAATCGGAGGCATGGGAACAGAATCCTTTCGACAGAGTAGAATCTCAATGGATATTGGCCGGTGTTGTTGGTGGCCGGTTTCGTTGCTGGTGGCCGGATACAGGCCAGGGGTTTATTTGCTGGTCTTTTTTGTATCGACACTCAGTTGGCGGACGGCCGCCTCGTCGATTTCCACGCCCAGGCCCGGCCCGGTCGGCACTTCGAGGAAGCCGCCGGTCTGGTCGAAGGGCTCGGCGATGCCTTCGCGGATGGGGCTGGGGGTGCGGTCGAACTCCATCACCGGCTCCTGCTGGTAGGGACGGGGTAGGCGGGCGGGGGGACATTCCGGCACGGCCGCGGCCACATGGAGGCTGGCGGCGATCATCACCGGCGACCCCCACACGTGTGGATTGCAGAGAATGCCAAAGGCGTTGGCCATCGAGGCCACGCGGTGCATTTCGGTGATGCCGCCGACGTTGACCACATCGGGTTGGACAATGTCGACCGCGCGGCGGCCGATATAGTCCTTGAATTCGTAGCGGGTGCGCAGGTTTTCGCCGCCGGCTATGGCCATCGGTAACGTGCTTTTTACCTGCAAGTAGCCCTCTACGTCTTTAGCGTTGACGGGCTCTTCGAACCAGAAGATGTTGAGCGCGGCCAGCTCGAGGCCGATGCGAATGGCGGTGGTGGCGTTATAGGCCTGGTTGGCGTCCACCATGAGGAAGATGTCGGGGCCAATTGCTTCGCGGATGGCGGCCACGCGTTTTACGTCCTGTGCCAGGGGCAGCCCGCCGACCTTGGTTTTCATGCCGGCGAAGCCAAGCTCCACGTACATGCGGGCCTCGTCCAGCAGGCGCTGGGGAATGTCGGCGCCGTCGGAGGCAAGGGCTTCCTCCGTATAGTAGAGACCGGTGGCGTAGACGGCGATCCGGTCACGCACGCGACCGCCGAGGAGCGCGCAAACGGGCAGGCCGCTGGCTTTGCCGGCGATGTCCCAGAGGGCGGTGTCGACGGCGCTGATGGCGCTGCCGCCGATGCCGCCGGCGACGTTGCCATTGTAGAAAAGGTGGAACATTTTCTGCCACAGCCCGTTGCGCTGCATCGGGTCTGCGCCCAGCAACAGGGGCGCGAACTCTTGGTGGACAATTTGCGCAGAGGAGCCGGACAGACCCTCTCCCCAGCCGACAATTCCATCGTCGGTGACAAGTTTGACCAGGCCTACTTGGCGTTTGTCGGTCCAGCCCTGGGACCAGCCAAAGCCGGGTTGGATGGGGGCTTCAAGGAGAAAGGTCTCGATAGAGGAGATTCGCATCGCTGGCGCTCCAAATTTGAGGTTCGTGCCGGCGCGGCCGGTGAGACAGCGGCATTGGCAGGTCGTGGATGGAGAACGGCAAGAGTGTTCGACGGCTGGCAACCAGCCAAGTTCATCTATCGGCTATCCACTGGCGTTCCAGGATTCTATAGTACCATGCGGGGAATCAGATATGCGATTACGACCACCGCAAGTTGGGCACCTGTCACATAGGCGAAGGCGCGCAGGAAGCGGCCCAACCCGACCTTGGACGCTCTGCGATAGCCTGCCTCACTCCAGAAGAAGAAGATGACGGCTGCGACAGCCAGACCCAGGAGCGAGAAGCGATGGACGGCGGGGAGTGTCCACTGATCGGCGCCGAAGGCGATGGCAATGATGCGCAAGGCGGGAAGCACGGTAACGATGTTGAGGATAAAAAGTCCGCATGAGGCGAACCAGAGCAGATAAAATATCACAACCTGCAAGGCGGCGTTTCCTACATCCTTAACATTGCTCATGGGGGAATTCCGTCTAATTGGCCAGAGGCCACTGCCCGGCCGTTCAAGCTACAACGCCGGCCAGATTCAGGTCATGGGCAAAGTGGCACTTTGCAAAGTGGCCGGGCGCCACCTCATCCCAGACTGGTTCCTGTTCCTTGCAGAGATCCTGCGCATAGGCGCAGCGCGGGTGAAAATAGCAGCCGGAGGGTGGATCGGCTGGATTGGCCACTTCGCCTTCCAGGATGATGCGCGTGGTTCCCTTGCGTCTGGGATCCGGTTTGGGGATGGCCGACAGGAGCGCTTCGGTATAGGGGTGTTGGGGGTTGGTGAACAGCTCGAATGTCGGCGCCATCTCGACCAGTTTGCCGACGTACATGACGGCCACGCGGTTGCAAATATGGGCGACGACGCTGAGGTCATGCGCTACAAAGACATAGGTGAGCCCCATCTGATCCTGCAGGTCCTGCAACAGATTGAGAATCTGGGCCTGCACGGAGACATCCAGGGCGGAGACCGGTTCGTCGGCCACGACCAGGTTGGGCTGGCAGACGAGGGCGCGGGCAATGCCGATGCGCTGGCGCTGTCCGCCGCTGAAGGCGTGGGGGTAACGTCGCATCACCTCTGGGGACAGGCCGACCAGGCCAAGGGTGTGGGCAACCCGGTCCTCCAGTTCCGACCCTTTTGCCAACCCCATTGCGCGCAGGGGGGCGCCGATCAACTCCTGAATCGTCATGCGCGGATTCAGCGAGGCGTGCGGATCCTGGAAGATCATGCGCATATTGCGTCGCACCTTTTTCAGCTGCTGATCATCCAGTTCGGTCACATTGACGCGTCCCAAGTCCGGGTCACGGAAATAGACATCGCCCTCTGTGGACGGGATGGCGCGCAGGATCATACGCCCCGTGGTCGTCTTGCCGCAGCCGCTTTCGCCTACCAGCCCCAATGTTTCGCCTTCCTCAACCTGAAGGCTGACATCGTCGACGGCTTTGACATAGCCCACGATCCGTTTGAAGAAGCCGCGTCGAATCGGGAAATGCTTCTTGAGATTGTGGATCTCCAGAAGCAGGGATGAAGATTGGGGCGTGGAGGCGTTTCCGTTTTCGCTTGACATAAGACTTTTTTGTATTGCGCTACCGCTTCGCTATCCGGGCGCGGATTTCATTGTGTAATCGCATTGCATTAAGGGCACAGTTTGCATTGCACGCTCAGGAATATTTGCACGCTCAGGTATAGAGGTGACAGCGTACGTCATGCCCCTCCTCGAGCTGGATCAGTTGCGGCTCGGCCTCATCACAGACACCGGGCATGAAGTCCGGGCAGCGGGGATGGAAGGCGCACCCTTGCAGGTGCTGGAAGGAACTGGGCACCATGCCTTCAATCGCATTGAGCTTTTCTCGCTTGTCTTGCACGACGTCTTCCAGGCGTGGGATTGAGTTCAGCAGGCCGCGCGTATAGGGATGCTTGGGATTGTAGAAGATTGAGTCAACATTGCAGCGCTCGACAACCTTGCCCAGATACATGACGACAACTTCCTCGGCCATTTCCGCCACGACACCGAGGTTGTGGGTGATATAGAGGATGGCCATGTCGAATTCGGCCTGCAGTTCCCGCATCAGGTCGAGGATCTGGGCTTCGGTGGTGACATCGAGAGCGGTGGTCGGTTCATCGGCGATCAGCAGTTGGGGGCGGCAGGCGAGGGCCATGGCGATTACGGCGCGCTGTCGCATGCCACCGCTGAGCTGGAAGGGGTAGTCATCGAACCGTTGCTCCGGGTTGGGCATTTTTACCCGCGCCAGCGTTTCGATGGCAATTTCGCGCGCTTCGGCATTGTTGACATCCTGGTGCAGGCTGATCGCCTCGATGATCTGCTTGCCGACGGTACGCACGGGGATGAGGGCGGTCATCGGTTCCTGGAAAACCATCGAGATCTGATTACCGCGGACATCGCGGAGTTGGCGGCTGTTCGACTCTAACTGCGCCAAGTCGATGATGTCGACGGCATCGTCGCGGTCGTCGTATTGACGGTGGAAGCGGATCTCTCCTTCGACAATTTGGCCCGGCGGCGGGATGAGGCGCATGATCGACATGGCGGTCATGCTCTTGCCGCAGCCGCTCTCGCCGACGACGCCGACTACCTGCCCGCGGCGGACCTCCAGGTCAACGCCATCAACGGCGCGCACCGTGCCTTCGTCGAGGGCAAAATGCGTTTTCAGGCTCCTGATTTCCAACAGGATATCCTGCGGCCCCGCTCCGTTTTCATCTGATGGCATACACTGTAACCCCAGTGGTTGGCGGCTGGTGGCCAGTGGCTGCACTGGCCACTGGAATTGGCCGCAGGCTAATGGTACGGGTCGGCCGCGTCCCGCATGCCGTCGCCAAGGAAGTTAAAGGTCAGGACAGCGATGACCACAAAGACAACCGGCCAGAGCGTCCAGGGAGTCTGGGCAACGGACATGATATCCTGCGCGTCCTGGAGCATGACGCCCCAGCTGATGGTGGGCGGCTGCAGACCGATTCCGAGGAAGCTCAACGCGGTTTCGCCCAGAATCATGAATGGGATGGCGATGGTCAGCTCAACGATAATGTAGCTGGCGAAGCCGGGCAGCAGGTAGCGGGTAATAATCGTCCACTGGTTTTCCCCATCCAGCCGCGCCGCCATCACAAAGTCCTCCTCGCGCAGGCTGAGGATTTTGCCGCGCACAATACGGGCCAGGCGCGTCCAGTTGAGGATTGAGAGGATGATCGTGATGGCGAAATAGAGGCGCAGATTGGGCCAGTCCTGGGGCAGCGCGGCCGCTAACGACATCCAGAGGGGAATGGCCGGCAAAGCATAGAGCAGGTCGATGAGGCGCTGAATGATTTCATCGACGGCGCCGCCAAAGTAGCCGGAAATGCCGCCGAGCAGGACGCCAAAAATGGCGGTGAGCGCAACGCCAATCAGACCGATTGACAAAGAGATGCGGCCGCCATAGATGATGCGGGAGAAGATGTCGCGCCCGATGCGGTCGGTGCCAAAGATGAAGAGCGGCATTGAATCCTGTTCTGTGCCAAATAGGTGCAGATCGGACTTGATCAGCCCCAACATCTTATAGGAATCACCGCGTGCGAACAGCTTGAGCGGGCTTACCTCGGCGGCGTTGGCCTTGTAGATCGGGCGTGCGGTCACTGGATCGCGCGTGCGCACGATGGCGTATACGAAGGGGCTGCGATAGCTCTTGCTGACAACCTCGTAGAGTCGAATCCTGGTGGGCGGCGCGGAGGCAAGATCCTTATAGCGGGTCAAGGGGGCATGGGGCGCGATGAATTCGGCCAACAATGTAACCAGATAAAAGAGCCCGAGTACCCACATGGCGAACTGGGCCAGACGATGGCGGCGGAATTTCCACCAGACCAGTTGCCACTGCCCGGCGCGAAAGAAATCTTCCGACTCGGTAAAGGTGCTGGCCGGGGTTGGCGCGGTCTCCAGAGAGCGTCTGCGCGGGTTGATCTGTCTCAAGAGATTGCTGACGATTGAAGACATAGTCTTGACTAAAACTCCTCCGCGCTACCGAACCGTATGCGCGGGTCCAGCGCTGCCAGCGCAATATCGGCCAGAAGGCTCCCGACCAACGCCAGGGTGCCGACAAGGAGAATAAAGCTGCCGGCCAGGAACATGTCCTGGGAAAGCAGGGACCGATAGAGAACAACTGCGGCGGTGGGCAGGTTGAGCACGATCTCCACTACGGTGCCCCCGGAGATAATCCACGGCAGGAGAAAGCCGAGGGAGCTGATGAGGGGGTTGATGGCGATGCGCACAGGATAGTTCATGAGGACGGCAAACTCGGACAGTCCTTTGGAGCGGGCCACGGTGACGTACTGTTTACGCAGCTCATCCAGCATGGTCGCCCGCATGATGCGAATGATATGAGCGGTGCCGCCGATGCCCAGGATCAGAACGGGGACCCAGATGCGGGTGAGCATATTCTGGAATTTGGCAATGCTCCAGGGTTCGAGTTCGAAAGCCGGGGAGAAGAGTCCCCCCACTTTGAGGTCGAACCAGGCGAAGGAGAAGTACATGACCACCATCGCCAAGAGGAAGCCGGGCACTGCGAGGCCAATAAATCCGATCATCGTAAAGAGGTAATCGGTGAAGGTGTATTGCCGTACAGAGACGTAGATGCCGATCGGGACTGAGACGGTCCACACGAAGGCGGTAGTGAGGATGGCCAATAGGAAGGTGAGCGCCATTTTGTCACCGATGACCTCGTTGACCGGTCTGCCCCACTGGAAGGATTGTCCGAACGAACCCTTCAGCAAAATATTTTTTACCCAGGTCAGATATTGAACGTGCATGGGGCGGTCGAGGGCGTATTGTTTCTCGAGGCGCTCGACCTCGGCCTCGTCTACATCGCGGCCCGATGCCCGCAGTGCATTGATGTGCTCCGTGAGATAGTCGCCCGGTGGAAGCTGAATGATCAGAAAGGCGACCAGCGAGAGCAGGAACAGCAGCGGAATCATGCGCATGACGCGCTGAAGGATGTAGACAACCATTTGGGACCTCTTTTGAGAAGAGAGTTAAGAGAAGAGAGGAGAGAGATTTTACTCTCTCCTCTCTCTTCACTTCTCGCAGATTAGGCGCCGCCGCCTTCGTAGTAGAAGGCTTCGGGATGGTAGGTCGAGATGCCGTAGGTATCCCAGCCGACGGGGCGGCCCGCGGGGGGCAGGTTGAGCATCGTCTTGGGGAAGATGAGCGGAGCCGGGCTCTCGGAAACGGAGCCGACTGCCAGCGGGTTCTCAGCCAGCCAGTCGAAGATTTTCTGACCGGCAGCCACACGGTCGGCATCATCCAACACGGTGTTCATCGTATTGTAATGGTCGTACAGGGTCTGGATCTCGGCCGGCGGCTCCTCGCCGTCCTGGCCGAAGCTCCTGAACCATCGCCCCCACTCCGGTGCAGCGCCGCCCTGGCCAATGTTGGTCGGGATGAACCAGCGCATTTCAACCGGAAGGAGGGTGTCGGTGCAGCGGTCGGCGTGCCAGCAGCCGCAGTGGATCAGGCCCTGGCCCCAGCGTTCGTTGTAGAGCGAGATCTGGATTTCTTTGGTCGAGGCTTCGATACCGATCTCGCGCCAGAAGGTGACAACAATCTCGGTAAACTCGTGGGTGGCGACGCCAACGCGCGGGCCGGCGTGCTCGATGTTGAACTTCAACACCTCGCCATCCGAGCGCAGGCGGAAGCCGTCGCTGTTGCGCTCGGTCAGGCCCATGTCATCCAACAGCTGGTTGGCCATATCGGCATCAAACTGGGCGTAGGCTTCAGCATAGGCGGGCTTGTAGTACTGCGAGTTGGGCATCGGCGCCAACTGCCCCATCTTGGCAAGACCGAAGAAGAGATTCTGATTGATCTCCTCGCGGTCGATGGCGACGTTCAACGCCTTGACGAAGTTGGGGTGGCGCACAATATCCTGCAGCACCGGATCTTCGGTCAAGGTGTGATTGGGATAGAGCGTGTAGCGGTCGGTCATGCAACTCACATAATCCATGACCTGGTAGTGCTGGTTTGGCTCGTTTTCCTTGTAGAGGGGGAAACGGGCAATCGATACATCATGCGGCCCGACGTAGTCCAGTTCGCCCTGGATGGTCTTCTGGGTAGCGATGTCGTGGTTGGCCACGAAGTCGATGCGCAGATCCTCGACATAGGGCAGCTGCTGGCCGGAGGTATCGACCTTCCAGTAGTAGGGGTTCCTCATCATCAGCACGAGCCCCTGCTGCGGCTCCTGGTCTACGATCCAGGCGGAGAGCATGGGATACTCGGGCGAGTTGGGCCGTGTGCCCCAGACGCTGCGGCCGCTACGCACGTTGCTCAGCAGCTGTACCCAGCTCTCGTACTCTGATTCTTCGAGCAGAGCGTTGAGGTCATCCTCTTCGGCGAAGTCGCCGTGGAACTGCTTGAGGTAGTTGCTGGGCAGCAGGAAGTCACCCTGGATACGGCGGGTGAGGTAGGCGGGGAAGTTGCCAAACGGGGCGGCGAAGGTGACGGAGAAGCTGTGGTCGTCATGAATGTCGACTACCATGTTCTCGCCACCGTGGCGGTAGACCCACCAGACGCTGGAGGCGACATCGGGATGGGTGGCGACCGAGTTCCACCAGAAATCGACGTCGCCGGTGGTCACGAGGTCGCCGGAGGACCAGCGCATGCCTTCGTGCAGGTGGAAGGTGTAGTGGGTGGCGTCGTCACTGACTTCCCAACTGGCGAAGAGGTTGGGGACGATCGTCTTGAGGTCCTGGTCGGAATAGGTCAACATGCGCTCGGCGAACCAGCCGTACTGGCTGACGAAGCTGGACGGATCCAGGTGAATCTGGCGTACGAGGCCACCGTACTCGCCGATCGCTTCACGGGGCAATACCAGAGGCGAGACCGGCAGGCGTTCGGTGACGGGTGGCAGATCACCATTGGCGACCATTTCGGCCAGTCGCGGGGACTCCGAGTACTGGGACGGCGCTTCGGCCTCTTCCATCACGGCCTGTTTAGGCGCCTCCTCCTCGGCCGCCGCGGCAGCGGGCTCCTCGGTGATCACCTCGGGTTCAGGGCCGCCGCAGGCAGCCAGAACGACAGCGGCAGTGGTCGCGCCCGAAAGCTGCAGGAAGCGACGGCGATGGATCTTTCGTTGTGTCATGCTCTCCTCCTGAATGGTAAGTTGAATAAAAGATTTATCGTAGGTGAAGCCTCGGCAGCCGGTGTTCAGTGAACAGTGAGATTCTGACCACTAGTCGTTGGCCACCGCGACCTGGCCCATAGCAAAATCCAATTGTATGGCCTGCTCACCATGGACGACGACCATCTGGGAAGCCGGCCAGCTGTCGGTCACACAGTTGGGACCCTCGTAGTGATTGGCCGTATGCAATTGTTGCGCTTCGCCGTTGACACAGAGGGCGCCGTTCCAGTCGAAAGTAACAGTATCACCCTGCAATTGGCGGTATGATACGGAAAGCCCGTCGCAGGCAAAACGGGCTGCGAGGATCCGTTTGCGGAAATTGGCGAACGAGTCATAGTCGGCTTTGCGCCCCATCTGGCATAGCCAGGCGACGTTATGCCCAGTTGCCCGCAGTTCCCGATAGGCGGCCGGGCCATCCTGGGCCAGTTCGATCGGTTCTGAACAGCCCAGCGCGATGTAGGCGTCCCCCTTGGCGGCGAAGGCCCACTCTTTGCCTAGCTGGTGCTCGTCGAAGGCAAAGGTGGGGAACCAGGCGCGGGTGAAGCCAAAGGGATCCGACTCGGGCAGCGCGTAGAGCGCGACCAAGAGGTCGCGGTGCTGGGCGACACGGGGCAATAGCCCGCTGCGCCAGTAGCCGCCGCGGCCGGCTTGTTCAAGGTCATCGGCGGCAGGATGGTTGACAAACACAGTTGCGTCGGCGCCGAGGGTCGCCTGCCAACTTTGGCCGCCCTGGCTGCGCTGACCGGGTTGAAAGTCCTGGGCGCTGCAGAGCAGGTAGTCGGGCGTCCTGTAGATCGCTTTGTGGAGCGTTTGCGGAGGATGGTCTTCGCTCTTTGCTGCGATGGGGTGGCGTTCGCTTGCCCACATGGCGGCGGGGGCAGGTTCCGTAGCCAGCGCGGCGATGAGGGGAGGTTGCTCATAGCCCTGGCAACTGCACATGCTGACCGCTGCGGACAGATGACGGTTCCAGGCGCCGACGCCCCACATCAGGCGCGCAACTCCGGCCAGCGGTGACACATGTCCGTCGGGGAGGACGGCGCCGTCGTCGGTCGCGATTTGGCCGGCGCCGTAGACGCCCTGGAAGGAATCCAAAGACAGTGTCACCAGCACTTTATCGGTCACAGCTGCGGCAAGGTCCCAGATCTCTTCCGAGTCGGCCAGATCGATGAGGTGCGAGAGGGTGGTCAGTATCTGGGCCAGGCTATGGCTTGATGCATCGGCAAAACCAGTGGTTGCGGCTTGCTGGAGCCAGCGCAGCACCGCGTCTTCGGCGCGTTGGCGGTGCCACTGGCCGGTCCGCTGGCTGCATGGGAAGGAGCGATCGGGATGGAATTGGCCGGCCAGGAGTTCGCAGGCGGCGAGCAGGAGTTTATCCGAGTCGCCGAGCGTTGTGCCTGTTCGCTCGGCATAATCCTGCTCGCAGTAGGGAAAAGCAGTGATGCGGTCGGCGAGCGGTTGCTGGATTTCGGTGGGGAATCCGGGGGTATCGTCGTAGCGCTCGGCCATGCCCAGCAGCGCGATCAGGCGGACAAGGTGATCTTCTTCGTAGTCCGCGACCGCGGCGGCGGCGGCAACAATTTTCTTTGTGTTGATCCGCGTCCACCATCCCAGGGCCATCTTGGCGATTTCGGAAAAGAGGCCATCATCCAGGGAAACGGCGTAGCGGAGCAGTTCAATCTGGCGTTCGACATATGTGCCGTAGGCTGTTGTCCGATAGTCCGACCGTACAACCGACAGCGGAATTTTCCGCTGGTGGCGAACGCCTTGGACGTAGTACTCGTTCGCAGACGGCATCAGGATCAATTCGTATTCCCCATCGGGAATTGAAACAGCCGAGGTCAGCGTGCGGTCGCCGCAGTCGCCCTCCTTGCCCTCGGCTTCGGCGTAGATGCGCCCGTTGGACAGTTGCAGGCGGAAGTTGTAGTCGGCGGGCGCGTCGAGTTTGCGGGGCCAGCGCACGACAATCTTGTCTTCGTGGGCGTAGACATCTTTTTCGAGATACAGCTGATCAAAGAAGGATGCGAAGAGCTGGTAACGGCCGCTCAACTCCGCGGAGACGGCGGGGGAGTCAGAGGCAGGGGAAACGATGTCGGAATTGGGAAAGTGAGCGTCTTTGCTCCGAGTCTTGGTTGACAACAGAATTTTGTCCTGGTAGCTGGCTCAAGTCGGCACAAGAATTGCTGGCTGCACTGCTGCCAGAGAGGGGCGCGGTGTCGACCCGGTTTACAATGCAAATGCGAAGGAGTCCTTGCTGTCCCTTTGTACTGCAAGAGATGGGCATAGATTCGCTGAATTCGCGCCTGTGCGACTGGTCGATTCAATGGCACTGACGATGAGGGAGGAGGCTCAACCCAACGCCGATGGCGTAGTATAGGCGCGCTAGCAACGATTGTACAAATCGGGGAGGGTGTAGAGCAGGGCGATCGCATCCAAATTCGGACGCCACAATAGCCCACGAAGGGCGCCCACAAGGGGCGCCCCTACCAATTGTCTTCTTTTTCCGGCCAAGAAACCGGCCTCCAGTCGCCAAAGACCTTTAGAATTTGCGACTGCGCACTATGATTTGCACAGTTCTCGGCGTTTGGCCCTGGGAAGGGCGCCCACAAGGGGTGCCCCTACCCGATTCAGGCAGCCTCACGAGGTTTTTTCTAATTTGATGCAATTGCCCTGGGGTGTAGAGGAGAGAGTGAAGAGGAGTGAGGAGAGAGAGAGAACATCTTCGCTTGCCTCACTCAAGGTCGCGAGCTGACTATGGCTGCGCAGTTAGATTGAGATTAGATCAGGAGTCGATCGCCAGGACCGGCTCGCCAAGTGTCTGCCAGCGGGGGGTGGTGCCCAGGCCGGCGGCGGTGGATGCGGCCATGCGGCCGTTGCGGCGCTGCGGCGCGCCTTGTGCG
Organism: Caldilineaceae bacterium; assembly: GCA_965221345.1. Classification (GTDB taxonomy): domain Bacteria; phylum Chloroflexota; class Anaerolineae; order Caldilineales; family Caldilineaceae; genus Bin5. The sequence goes on along the minus strand of CBDCSD010000001.1, from coordinate 675,569 downwards.
GTGCTGACGGTGACATAGCTGTTGAAATCGGTGGCGGTAAAGAGGAATTCGGGCGGCGTGCTGTGGGCCAGATGGGCGATGGCGGCGGTGGTGATGTCGCCGCCCCAGCTGTCTTCGATCGTCATGGCGATGCCGAGGGAAACACAGAGATCGCGGGCCTGCCTGGCTTTGGTGAGGCCGCCGAATTTGCTGATCTTGATGTTTATGACGTCCATGGCGTCGTCCCGATGGGCGGTCAGCAGGGCGTCGATACCGTCAATGGTTTCATCGAGGACAAAGGGGTGGGAGGTGCGGCGGCGGATCGAAAGACAGGACTGGTAGCTGAGACAGGGCTGCTCGATATAGACATCCACGTCCTCGACGCCGCGCACGACACGGGCGGCCTCGTGGGCAAGCCAGCCGGTGTTAGCATCGGCGATGAGCACGTCTCCGGGGACGAGCACGGCGGCCACTGCCCGAATCCGTTGGATGTCGGTGTCGGCATCGGCGCCGACCTTGAGCTGAAAGCGGCGATAGCCCTCGGCGCGGTAGGCGGCGACGGAGTCGGCCATTTCGGCCGGGGAGCGCTGGGAGATGGCCCGGTAGAGGACAAAGTCGTCGCCGTAGCGGCCGCCCAGGAGGACACAGACGGGCTGCCCGGTGGCCTGGCCGAGAATGTCCCAACAGGCGATGTCGATGCCGGTTTTTACGTAGGCGTGGCCCTTGAGGGCCCGGTCCATATGTTCGTTGAGGATTGCGAGTTGCCGCGGGTCCAGGCCAATGAGGTGGGGCGCCAGCTCGGTGAGGCCGGTGCGAACGCCGGCGGCGTAGGCGGGCAGATAGAAGGGGCCGAGAGGACAGACTTCGCCGTGGCCGACGAGGCCGTTGTCGGTCTCGACCTGGACAATGGTGCTGTCGAATACCGACACCGACTTGCCGCCGGACCAGGAGTAGCGTCCTTCGTGCAGCGGCAGATCGACCTGATAGGCGGAAATGCGTTTGATTTTCATCTTGAGAACTCTCCACTAAATGGTTAAGGCTCGTTGACGTTTGTCTGAACTGAGATTAGCGGGATCATAAATTGGTCCAGCCACGGAGGGCCGCGGAGAACTGCAACGGCAAAACATTTGTCCACGAAGGGCCGCGAAGGACCGCGAAGAACGGCAACGGCAACACATTTGTCCGCGGAGGACACGGAGGGCCGCGGAGAACTGCAACGGCGACTGTGACTTCTTTTTGTCCACGAAGGGCCACGGAGGGCCGCGAAGAACGGCAACGGCAACACCTTGGTCCACGGAGGACACGGAGGGCCGCGGAGAACTGCAACGGCGACTGCAACTTCCTTTAGTCCACGAAGGGCCGCGAAGGACCGCGAAGAACGGCAACGGCAACACCTTTGTCCGCGGAGGACACGGAGGGCCGCGGAGAACGGCAACGGCGACTGTGACTTCTTTTTGTCCGCGAAGGGCCGCGAAGGACCGCGAAGAACGGCAACGGCAACACCTTTGTCCGCGGAGGACACGGAGGGCCGCGGAGAACGGCAACGGCAAAACATTTGTCCGCGAAGGGCCACGAAGGACCGCGAAGAACGGCAACGGCAACACCTTTGTCCACGGAGGACACGGAGGGCCGCGGAGAACTGCAACGGCGACTGCAACTTCCTTTAGTCCACGAAGGGCCGCGAAGGACCGCGAAGAACTGCAACGGCAACACCTTTGTCCGCGGAGGACACGGAGGGCCGCGGAGAACTGCAACGGCGACTGCAACGTCCTTTTGTCCGCGAAGGGCCACGAAGATAACCTTTCAAGATCATAATTTGGTCTGTCCACGATGGGCCGCGAAGAACGTCTCTTGTGGTCGGTGCAGATCATGGTTGTCGATCAAGAGAATCACTTGACTAACGGTCCGATTCTGCCCGCAGGCGTCCTGTTTTTTTCACATTGTGAGCAGTCTTCTCCAAATGTCGGCGGAACCTAGTGAATTGGCGGCGAGAAGCAGGTTGAAATCGCGCCGCGATGACTGTGCAGGCACCCATTTTTACTGTCTGCTGCGGCGGGAGTTTGGGCGGGGCGGCGTCTTGGGCAGACAGGGGTTTCGCCTGCCTGTGGGCTACAGGCATTATGGATAGGGCCGGTCTCTGAGGTGAACGCATGTGATGCCGGGTCTGGAAATTGGAGGTTGCAGGGTTCTGAGCCAGCTTCTGGGACGGCCCGATTTTATCACATTTCCGTTGTTCGGGCGCAGTTGGGAGAGGAGCCCTGGGAAGGGCACCCACAAGGGGTGCCCCTACCGATTGTCTTCTATCGGCGTTTTGCCCTGCGAAGGGCGCCCACAAGGGGCGCCCCTACCCGATTCAGGCAGCCTCACGAGGTTTTTTCTAATTTGATGCAATTGCCCTGCGGCTTGCCCGCTTCCCACTTGACCAATCGACCAAGTTCGGTTACAACTGTACACACGAATGGGTCAGGCGCCCCTACTTAAAGGGGGCATGACGGCTTCTCCAACTTCGCCCCCGGAAAGGAACCGACGGTTGATCGCATACTGCCCCAGCAGCCAATTCCGGGTTGCTGCCGAAGAAGCACCCCTGCGTTGCCCCCTCAGCGGCGAACCATTGGAATTTCGCGATTTACCCCCCTTTGATCCGGATCTGATCGAAGAGAAGAATCCGGGCCACTGGCGTTATTTGCCGATGTTGCCGGTGGTGGCCGAAGGGCACGAATTGTATTCTCTGGGAGAGGGCTGGACACCGTTAATCAAGGACAGTTGGTCGGACCAGCCGGTCTACTGGAAGTTTGAAGGGCTGATGCCTTCAGGCAGCTACAAGGACCGCGGGGTCAGTGTCATCATCAACTGGCTGGTGGGCCAAGGTGTTCGAACGGTAATGGACGACTCCAGCGGCAATGCCGGCGCCAGCCTTGCCTGCTATGCGGCGAGGGCCGGTCTGTTTGCCCGCATCTTTGTGCCCGCTTACGCGCCGCAACCGAAGAAGGCGCAGATCGCTGTCTACGGGGCGGAGCTGGTCGAAGTCAGCGGGCCGCGTACTGCAGCCACCCAAGCTGCAGAAGCCTCCCAGACCGGCGATGATGTGGTCTATGCCTCCCATGCGTGGCACCCGGCCTGCCTGCTGGGTTTCATGACCAACGCCTGGGAAATCTGGGAGCAGCTCGGCAGGAAGGCGCCGGACTGGTTTGTCAGCCCGGTCGGGTATGGCGGCCTCTTCCTGGGCGCGTGGCGGGGCTTTCAACACCTGCACCGCAGCGGCGTGATCGAAAAATTGCCGCGCATGGTTGCGGTCCAGGCGGAGCCGATCACGCCGATCTGCGACGCCTTTCACGAAGGGCTCAGCGAAGTCGTGCCCCGTCGTCATGTCGCGCCGAGCATTCTGGCCGACGGCATCGCGGTGGAGAAGCCGGTGCGCAGCCGCTCGATTCTGTGGGCCTTGCGCCAGTCCGGCGGCACAGCCATCGTCGTCAACGATGAGGAGATCCTCGAGGCCCAGGATGGTCTGGCCCAGCGGGGACTTTTTGTCGAGCCGACCAGTGCAACGGTGGCTGCCGCGCTGACCAGACTGGCTCCCCAGTTGAAACCTACGGATTCCGTTGTCGTGAACCTGACCGGTCTGGGTCTAAAACGGCTGCCAGCGGTTTAGCGTTTTTTCTATGCTGAGGAGGCATTTGGCATGGAGAACAGGCTCAATAGGCTGAACGAACTGGAGGCAGCTGTGGGCGTCCGCTTCAATGATCGCGCCCTGTTACAGCGCGCGTTCGTTCATCGCAGCTACCTGCACGAGGCTGATGAGGAGACCGAGCTGCAGGACAATCAACGTCTTGAGTTTCTGGGCGACGCGGTGCTGAGTTTCATCGTCAGCGAACTACTGTTCAGACGCTACCCGGAGCGGCGGGAGGGCGACCTGACCAATCTGCGTTCGGCGCTCGTCAAGCGCGAAACGCTCTCCCGCTTCGCCAAAGAGTTGCGACTGGGCGACTATTTGCTTTTGGGACGGGGGGAGGAGGAAAACGGGGGACGCGGCCGCCACACGACGCTGTGCGATACGTACGAGGCCTTTATCGGCGCTCTCTTCCTGGATCAGGGGACTGCGGCACTGCGCAAGTTCGTTGAACCGCGTCTGATGGCGGAGATAGACAGCGTGGCCCAGTATGCCCTGACCAAAGACCCGAAGAGCCGGTTGCAGGAATGGTTACAGGCGGCGAAGGGGCAGACCCCTCGCTACAAGACGGTGCATACCGAAGGACCGGACCATGCCCGACTGTTCACCCGCCAAGTGACGATCGGCAAACAGCCGATTGGCGTCGGGCAGGGGCAGAGCAAGCAGGAGGCCGAACAGGCCGCGGCAGCAATGGCGCTCTTTCGCCTGGGGCAGACCATTGCGGATTACGAAGACAGCGGACTGGCTGAGGAATACGAACTGGCGTCGGTGGAGATGAAGAGTGAACAGTGAGAGCTGTTCTGCCACCGTCAGCGTCCTGCTCCATGCACGCGGCTAGGCTTCGTGTACAGGCTCTCCAATAGTCGTCTCCTCTTCACGCTCTCCCTTTCAGGTCGGGCCATACACAGTCGTCTCCACCAGCCGGCGTCTATTCCGTACGCGAGATACGTAGAGCAGAGCGACGCAGAAGACAATCGCTTGCAACAGGACGATTGTCGCGCCGCTGGAGACATCCACATAAAAGCTCAGGTACATGCCCACCAACCCCGTTAGTGCGCCCAGCCCCGTCGAAAAGAGAATCAAGCGGTGAAAGCTGTCGGTCAGTAGACGGACCGTGATAGGAGGAATTACCAACGCCGCCCCGATCATAGTTACACCGATGATCTGGACCGAGGCGATGATGGCGGCCGCCAGCACCAGGGCGAACCAGGTTTCAATCCAGAAGGTGGAAACGCCGAAAACCTGGGCAACCTCGGTATTGAAGGTGGTGAACAGCAACTGCTTGTAGAAAAAGAAGATCAACAGGGCCGCGACTACGGTAACGCCTATAATCACCGCCACATCGGCAAACGTAACGCCGAGAATGTTGCCAAAGAGGGCGGCGTCGAACGACTGGGTGAAGCGGCGGTAGCGTGAGATCAGGGCGACCCCTAGCGCGAAACTGGCCGTCGTCACCACGCCGATGGCGGCGTCGGCGTTGATCGTGGTGCGCCGCACGGTCTGGTTGATCAGCAGTGCCGCCACAAATCCCCAAGAGACCGCGCCAACGTAGAAGTTGAACTGGAGGATAAAGGCGACCACGGCCCCGCCGAAGACGGCGTGGGAGAGACCGTGGCCGATGAAACTCATGCCGCGCAGGACGATATAGACGCCGATAAGGCCGCACAGCCCGCCGACGAGGACGGCGGCAATGGTGCCGTTACGAAAGAACTCGAACTGAAAGGGTGTGAACAGAACGTCCATCGCTTTTAGCGCTCCTTTCGAGCAGGAGCGCTTTGAACAGTGCCCTCCCGATTGTCGTGATTGGGCAATCCCCCTTCGACAGGTTCCGGCAGCACTTCCCGCAGGCCGTGGGGGTGGGGCCTCTGTTGGACAAAGATCATATCGTCCTGGTGGATGACAATGATATCGCCCTTGTAAGCTTCGCTGAGGACAGCTTCGGTAAAGATCTCCGGCGGCGGTCCTTGGGCCAAAATGCGGTGATTCAGGCAGACGACCCAAGGCACGTGGGCGGCGGCCATGTTCAGGTCGTGGGTGGTGAGCAGGATGGTCATTCCCTGCTTGTTGAGGGTTGTCAGCCTGTGGAATATGTTTTCGGAACTGCGCATATCGACCCCGGTTGTCGGCTCGTCGAGCACGAGCAGATCCGGTTCAGCGATCAGTGCCCGCGCCAGAAAGACACGCTGCTGTTGTCCGCCGGAGAGATCGCGAATGTGGCGATGGGCCAGATGGCCGATCTCCAACTGCTCCAGAATGTCGCGGGAGCGGCGTCGCTCGCTGCTGCGGGGCCAGGGCCAGATGTTCTGACGGTGGTCAAGACCCATCAAGACCACCTCTTCAGCCGTGACCGGGAAGTTCCAATCCACCGTCTCGATTTGCGGCACGTAGGTCAGCCGCAGGCCCGGCCGCACGCGCTGGATCTGTCCTGCCGTTGGGTTCAACAGGCGCAGCACGAGCTTGAGCAGCGTCGTCTTACCGGCGCCACTCGGCCCGACCAGGCCAACAAACTGACCCGGATGCAGGTGCAAATCGATCTCCTCCAAAGTATTCTGCGCGCCATAGCCAAAGGACACGCCGGTTAGCTCAATGAGTGGATCCATCAACTCTCCCTGGTGTAGTGGTTAGTAGCCGGTAACTGCACCGGTCATTGGTCACTGGTATTCACGTTGCCGACCTCCACCCCATCCATCAGGGAAGGATCGCCTCCAAGCGAACGGGCCAACGTCCTCATGTTTTCGACCATCATGCCGATGTAGGTATGTTCGGGATCGCCCGGCACGCCCGGCAGATCTTCGTCAAGCAGACTGTTTACAGCAGCGCCGGTCTCGCGGCTTATCTGCTCGAGAACATCGGCGGAGAAGAGAGCCGACCCGAAAATAGCCGGCACGCCTTCGGCCCGCAACTGCTCGATCAGCGCCGCCACCTCCTGTGCAGACGGCTCGAAGGCATCAGCCGGCTGGATCGCTCCCACTATGGTGTAGCCGTAGCGGCGGCCAAAGTAGCCGAACGAGTCGTGATAGGTCAGCAGCCGCCGATTCTCTGCGGGAATGGTCGCTGTCGTAGCCCGGATTGCTTCATCGAGGGCTAGCAGGCGGGCGGTGAACTCGTCAAGGTTGGCTCGATAGAATTCATCGTTGTCCGGGTCTTGGGCCGCCAGATTGACATAGACGACCTTGGCGTAGCGGATGACGAAGTTCGGATCGAGCAGGAGGTGCGGATCGGGAGCGCCTTTTTCGCCATCGTCATGCTCGTCATCATCTTCGCGATCGTCCTCCTCGGCATGGCCTTCTTCGTCATCGTCGTCGTGGCCTTCCTCTTCGGCGTGGCCCCCTTCGTCATCATCGTCGTGGCCTTCTTCCTCGGCGTGACCATCTTCGTCAACGTCGTGGCCTTCCTCTTCGGCGTGGCCCTCTTCGTCATCGGCGTGGCCCTCTTCCTCTCCATGACCATGATGGTGTTCGAGACCATAGATGAGTTCATCGGGTTCGGCCACTGCGGCGGCCAGTTGTATTATCTCGGAGCCTTCCTGCAGATTGGCCTGAGCCAGTTTCATTGTCGACTCATCCAGACCCATCCCGTTTACGAAGATGAGATCGGCCTGAGCCAGTTTCACGGCATCAGACGGTCTCGGTTCAAAGGTATGCGGGTCGACCCCTGGTGGGAGGATACCATCGAGGTCGATACGATCGCCGCCAATATTGTAGACAATGTTGGTCACAGGAGAGATGGAAGCAACCACCCGCAAGCGCTCCCGCTGGGATTGGGCGCCCGCCGGTTCAGACGCGGCCGGGGCACAAGCAGCCAGGAGGATCAACAGTGTCAGCAGCGGCGGCAGAATTCGGAATGTTTTTCGCATGTGCGATTCTCTGTTCGTCAGATTGGGGTTTCAGGACCATCCCGTGACGTCAGGCGCCGGCAGCATCGCGACAGTCGGTGCAGTGCCCAAAAAATGAGACATGACTTACGTCGATCTCGAAATTATATTGGGCTTGCATGGTCTGGCGAAACGCGCGCAACACGCTGTGCGGCAACTCCAGAAAGCTGTCGCACGAGCGGCAAATCAAATGGTGATGCGGTTCAGGCCCGGCAATCTCGTAGCCATAACGACCGTCGACCATCTGCACCATCGCCAGGATGCGCTGCTCGGTCAGAAAATGCAGCACCCGGTAGACAGTAGCCCGGCTCAGGGTAGGAGCGATGCGCTGCATATGCTCGTACACCGCCTCCGGTGTAACGTGCTTACCCAGTTCACAGACCGCGTCCAGGATGAGTTGCCGCTGGGGCGTCACCCGGAAACCGGCCTCACGTAACTGCTGACTGATCACTGTGGTATTATGGCTCATGATATGTTTCTTTATTGAGAATTATCGCAATTGGTATAGATGCTAACACGCTCTGACGGGCGTGTCAACTCTCCATTCCGTTTGGGTGCAATTGGCTTTGTCTCGTCTGGCGCGACGCGAACCACGATGAAGCCCGCCATGCAGAACTGCAAGTTTCCCATCAAAGCTCGGCTGCAGCCGCACCTACTGCTGGACGGAGTTGTCCGGGCCTGGCACGTTGGCGGTCTCTACACCCTCCATCAAGGTGGGGTCGCCGCCGAGCGCGGCGGCCATCGTCTTCAGATTCTCCACCATCATATTGAGGTAGGAATGCCCAGGATTTCCCGGGTCTCCGGGCAGATCGTCGTCGCTCAACGTGCTTACATAGCTGACGCCCGCCTCGCGGCCGATCTGCTCCAGAATCGTGGAGGGGAAGATCTCCGAGCCAAAGATGGCAGGCACTCCGCCGGCGCGCAACTGCTTGATCAGCGCCACAATTTCCTGGGAGGATGGCTCGGAAAAATCGGAGGGCTGAATGGCTCCGAGGACTGTGTAACCGTAGCGGGGGGCGAAGTAGGCAAACGAGTCGTGATAGGTCAACAGCTTTCGATTTGTCGCCGGTATGCTGGCCGTCGTCGCCTGAATGGCCGCATCCAGCGCCTCGATGCGCGCCGCGAACTCGTCATAGTTGGCCTGGTAGGCGTCGCCGTTGTCCGGGTCACGAGCCGTCAGTTTGTCGCGAACGATTTCGGCATACTTGAGCGCGAAGATCGGATCGGTCCACAGATGTGGATTGGGGCTGCCAGCCTCTTTGGGAAAGGAGAAATCGTATACATAGGCGTCAGGGTCGATCACCATCTCACCCAGCAGAACGATTTCCGCGCCCTCCTTCAGGTTGGCTTCGGCCATCCTCAGTGTGGACTCTTCCAGGTGTAGGCCATTGATGAATATGATATCGGCCCGCGCCAGTTTCACGGCATCGGATGGCGCCAGTTCGAAGGTATGCGAGTCGGCGCCGGCCGGCACGAGACCGGTCAGATCAACAAGGTCGCCGCTGATATTGTAGACGATGTTGGTGATGGGGGAGACGGTAGCGACCACCTGCAAGCGTCCCTGCTGGGACTGCTGGCCTTGCGACGCGGCGGCGTCTGGGCCACAGGCGCACAGGAGACTCAAAAGCGCCAGAAGAAGAAAATTGAGGAGTGAAATACGCATACGCGTGCTTTCTTTCGGTGACATGAAATAGACAGTCTTCTTAGACTATTTGGACAGTTCTTTAGTGCGAATTGTTGCCATTGTCACTCATTTTAGCATTGTCCCGTCAGGCCTTCCAATTTTGACTGCATGTGCTGTGATCGGCGCGCGAGTTGGGCTGTGGGCGGGAACTGCTGGTTTGCGCCGGAGCAGCAGAGTCTCGGCATCCATGTCCACCTGCGCGGTCTTTCAGCCGGCGGCGCAGCGCATACAATTTGGAGAACCAGACTGGCGAACGACAGACGAAAGGGGGATCTGGAAAAGACAGACAGGGCGCTGGTCAACATGACTATCGCCATTGCGACGATGAAGATGAGCCTCTGGACACGCCTCATGGGGAGACACCCATTCAGCCCTGATCTGCAAACGAGTAGCTATGGCAGTTCCTATCATAATTTCTCTTTTGACTTCTCTCCAGACACGGAATAGACCCAGTCAATCGGTCTTGCACCGTGATCTCAAGCGATGGCTTGCCGCGCCGTCCCCGCCGGTGCATGGGCCTATACAGCCGCCCTTGGGTTGCATTGTCGTTGGCGTTCATTCCGGTTGCAGTCCCCCGTGCCCGTTTGACAAATCAATATCAGGCAACAACTCATCCTCAGTGCTCGCCTGACCTTCTCCCGGGCAGGACGACCCGCCTTTATCAGGGAAGTAATGAGAAACTCGCCCCAGATTCAGGGCGTCCCCCCGCCAATTTTTCGGCGTTTGCGCAGGACAGAAAGACATGATACAAAGTGTTCGCCATAGTCGCACGCTCACAGAGTTAGACTGGATGGTTATCATCCCCTCTTGTTCTGTGAAGCGGGCCTTTATGCCAACTGCAGGCGATGCAGCCGGCAAGAGGGCCCAATTATTCAGATCCAAAAAACTGCCGTGCAGGCAGCGGGCGCGCCGATCGTCCTGACCGGCGTCTCAACTCCGCTGCCTCCTTCGCTGACAGTTTTGACGAATCCCAAGTGCGTCTGGCACAACCTATATGCCTTGGCCGCGCCGCGCGCCTGCGCGTGGCGCGCATCCAGCAGGGGGAGTTGCAGGCGTCGTGACGTCCCCCTCTGACGACGCCCCTGTTAATCGAACCGGCTGTGCGCCGATTCCGCAGACTATGTCAGGAATCGAGCCCAACAAGGGGTCCAGCGCCATCAACAGTTGCCGCGCCCGCCTTGAATGGTGAAGCGCCCATGATCGGGGTCCGGGGAGAGACCAGGGAAAAGCGGGACAGGATAGGCGCGCCCCAGCCGGCGTGCGCGACCGTGCGATCTGAAATTTACGCGATATGACCGCCGACTCCGCAATTTTCGCCACTTTCAATATGGCGAGTTCAGGGGCGCGTATCGCGATTGTCGACGGAATGATAATGCATGCAGTGCCTATAACGCTGCATCGGGATGTGTGTAACGGCGATAGCAACCGTTATCCATTCACTGTCTAAGGAGGGTGTATATGCGTTCTGTTCGACGAAAAACTTTTCTCTTGGTGTTAGCGTGGTTCATTTTCACCGGCGCGTCAGTCCTGCTCCAGCCCTTTGGGAACAACGGCCAAACCTCTCCCCAGTTCGTTCCGCATAGCGCATATGCACAGGAAGACACGCGCGCCGTCAGCAATGTTGTCATTCAGATCAATGAAAACGGCGAGGCCGTGGTCACCTGGGCACCGCCGACCGAAGCGCCGGCCGATTATCGCATCTCCTGGACCGAGTCGGATCAGGACTTCCCATCCTATACGGAAGATCACGGCAACGCCTATCCAACAGTGCCGACCTACGCGATTACCGACTTGACCCCAGGCGTTCGTTACAAAGTAACTTTACGCGCCCGCTACAATGGGCCCGCCGGCCCTTGGACCGAAGCAGTTGAATTTGACGTCCCCGCGCTGCCGACGGCCACAGCTACGGTCACAGAGACGGCGACCGATGCGCCCACGGTCACAGATACGTTGACATCGACGGCTACCGCCACCTCTATACCCGCGGTCACAGCTACGCCGAGGATTTCACCTAGAGCCGTCAGCAATGTTGCCATTGGGATCGATGAAAACGGCTATCCCAAGGTCACCTGGAATCTGCCGACCGAGGCGCCGGCCGATTATCGCATCTCCTGGGCCGAGGCGGACCAGGACTTCCCATCTTATACGGAAGAACACGGCAACGCCTATCCAACAGTGCCGACCTACACGATTACCGACTTGACCCCAGGCGTTCGTTACAAAATAATTTTACGCGCCCGCTACAATGGGCCCGCCGGCCCCTGGACCGAAGCAGTTGAATTTGACGTCCCCGCGCTGCCGACGGCCACAGCTACGGTTACAGAGACGGCCGCGTCGACGGCTACCGCCACTTCTTCAGCCACGGTCACAGAGGCGGCCGCGTCAACGGCTACCGCCGCGTCAACGGCTACCGCCACCTCTACGGCTACCGCCACCTCTACGGCTACCGCCACCTCTACACCCACAATCAGAGATACACTTACCCCTACTGCTACCGCTGCGATGACGCTCCTGCCTAGAGCCGTCAGCAATGTTGTCATTCGGATCAATGACAATGGCGAGGCCGAGGTCACCTGGGCTGCGCCGACCGAAGCGCCGGCCGATTATCGCATCTCCTGGGCCGAGGCGGACCAGGGCTTCCCATCCTATACGGAAGAACACGGCAACGCCTATCCAACAGTGCCGACCTACACGATTACCGACTTGACCCCAGGCGTTCGTTACAAAATAACTTTACGCGCCCGCTACAATGGGCCCGCCGGCCCTTGGACCGAAGCAGTTGAATTTGACGTCCCCGCGCTGCCGACAGCCACAGCTACGGTCACAGAGACGGCCGCGTCAACGGCTACCGCCACCTCTACAGCCACGGTCACAGTGACGGCCACGCCTACGCCGGCGCTGGACCTTGTTCCCTTTGCCCTTCAGAGCATTGAGATTTCAAGCGAGGCTGACGGCGAACTCTCTGTTCTGTGGTCTGCTCCCAGCCAAGCGCCGACCGACTACCAGGTCCACTGGGCCAAAGCGGCGGCAGAGTACCCGGCGCTGGACGGCAGCGTGGGCGTCATCACGCAAACGGCGACCAGTATTGCGATCACCGGTCTGGACGAGGGCGTCGAGTACAAGGTGCGCGTGCGCGCCCGCTACTACGACGGCAGCTATGCGGACAATCAACAGAACGGGCCTTGGAATGAGACTAGTCATACCGTGTCAGGCACGGCGGAGAGCGTGCTGCTCCAGTTGGACGAGGAGCAGACGGCTACACCGACCGCCACAGATACACCGACAGCCACGCCCACCGATGAACCCGGGCTTATCCGAAACTTCAGGTTGACCAGCACGGAACCGGGCACGCTCACGGTAAGTTGGGATGCGGCTGCGCCCGACCCGACCGACTACCGCGTCAACTGGGCCAAGGCCAGTGAGGAGACCTTTCCGGCGTGGGATGATCTCACGGCGAACGCTTTAGTGACAGAGACTGTATATACGATCACGGGTCTGGAGCAGGGAGTAGAGTACAAAGTGCGAATGCGCGCCCGCTACTTCCAGGGCGACTACGAAGTGCATCTCAGTAGCGGCCCGTGGGTGGAGGGAACGGCGCGGGTCACCGCCTCGCCGCCGACAGCCACGGCCACGGCTACGGCGACGCCCACGCAAGCCCCGACAGCCACGGCCACGGCTACGGCTACGGCGACGCCCACGCAGGCCCCGACAGCCACGCCCACGCAAGCCCTGACAGCCACGCCCACGCAAGCCCTGACAGCCACGCCCACGCTGACGCATACCCCCACTTCCACGCCTAGTCCCACGGCGACGCCCACGGCCACGCCGACAGCCACGCCGACAGCCACGGCTACCGCCACCTCTACAGCCACGGTCACAGTGACGGCCACGCCTACGCCGGCGCTGGACCTTGTTCCCTTTGCCCTTCAGAGCATTGAGATTTCAAGCGAGGCTGACGGCGAACTCTCTGTTCTGTGGTCTGCTCCCAGCCAGGCGCCGACCGACTACCAGGTCCACTGGGCCAAAGCGGCCGAGGAATACCCGGCGCTGGACGGCAGCGTGGGCGTCATCACGCAAACGGCGACCAGTATTGCGATCACCGGTCTGGACGAGGGCGTAGAGTACAAGGTGCGCGTGCGCGCCCGTTACTACGACGGCAGCTATGCGGACAATCAACAGAACGGGCCTTGGAATGAGACAAGGCATACCGTGTCAGGCACGGCGGAGAGCGTGCTGCTCCAGTTGGACGAGGAGCAGACGGCTACACCGACCGCCACGGCCACGGCCACAGTTACGCCGACCGATGCGCCCACGGTCACACCTACGCCGACGCTCTTGCCTAGAGCCGTCAGCAATGTTGTCATTCGGATCAATGACAACGGCTATGCCGAGGTCACCTGGGCTGCGCCGACCGAAGCGCCGGCCGATTATCGCATCTCCTGGGCCGAGGCGGACCAGGACTTCCCATCCTATACGGAAGAACACGGCAACGCCTATCCAACAGTGCCGACCTACACGATTGCCGACTTGACCCCAGGCGTTCGTTACAAAATAACTTTACGCGCCCGCTACAATGGGCCCGCCGGCCCCTGGACCGAAGCAGTTGAATTTGACGTCCCCGCGCTGCCGACAGCCACAGCTACGGTCACAGAGACGGCCGCGTCAACGGCTACCGCCACCTCTACAGCCACGGTCACAGTGACGGCCACGCCTACGCCGGCGCTGGACCTTGTTCCCTTTACCCTTCAGAGCATTGAGATTTCAAGCGAGGCTGACGGCGAACTCTCTGTTCTGTGGTCTGCTCCCAGCCAGGCGCCGACCGACTACCAGGTCCACTGGGCCAAAACGGCCGAGGAGTACCCGGCGCTGGACGGCAGCGTGGGCGTCATCACGCAAACGGCGACCAGTATTGCGATCACCGGTCTGGACGAGGGCGTCGAGTACAAGGTGCGCGTGCGCGCCCGCTACTACGACGGCAGCTATGCGGGCAATCAACAGAACGGGCCTTGGAATGAGACTAGTCATACCGTGTCAGGAACGGCGGAGAGCGTGCAGCTCCAGTTGGACGAGGAGCAGACGGTGGAGCCGGCCCTTGTTCCCTTTGCCCTTCTGAGCATTGGGATTTCAAGCGAGGCTGACGGCGAACTCTCTGTTCTGTGGTCTGCTCCCAGCCAGGCGCCGACCGACTACCAGGTCAACTGGGCCAAAACGGCCGAGGAGTACCCGGCGCTGGACGGCAGCGTGGGCGTCATCACGCAAACGGCGACCAGTATTGCGATCACCGGTCTGGACGAGGGCGTCGAGTACAAGGTGCGCGTGCGCGCCCGCTACTACGACGGCAGCTATGCGGGCAATCAACAGAACGGGCCTTGGAATGAGGAGAGGTTCACGGTGCCAGGCACGGCGGACAGCGTGCAGATCCGGTTGGACGAGGATCAGACGGTTGAGCTGGCCCTTGTTCCCTATACCATTCTGAGCATCGGGACCTCAAGCCTGGCTGACGGCGAACTCTCCGTTCTGTGGTCTGCTCCCAGCCAGGCGCCGACCGACTACCAGGTCCACTGGGCCAAAGCGGCGGCAGAGTACCCGGCGCTGGACGGCAGCGTGGGCGTCATCACGCAAACGGCGACCAGCATTACGATCACCGGTCTGGACGAGGGCGTAGAGTACAAGGTGCGCGTGCGCGCCCGCTACTACGACGGCAGCTATGCGGACAATCCACACGACGGGCCCTGGAATGAGACAAGGCATACGGTGTCAGGCGACCTGGCTGTTCCGCCGCTCCAGGAGGACCCGGAACCCTCGCCGACACCGGCGCCCAAGGGCTATGTCGCTCCGGTTGTGCTGACAAGCCCGGGAGCGGGTCAACTGACAGTCAGCTGGGCGGCGCCCGGCGAAGTTCCCCGCTATTTTGAGGTTCAGTGGGTAAGATACGGCCGCTCTTACTCCTACGCCGGTAGCACGTGGGTGGCCGGACTGACAACATCCCACTCGATCACTGGGCTGGACTCGGGCATGTTCTACAAGGCGCGCGTGCGCACCGGCTACGTGGAAGAGAATCCGTGTTGTCCTGGCACGCACAGAACCTTTCATTACCACTGGTATAGTGCAGCAGACCCGGTGTCTGCAGGTCCTACGCCGGTGCCGACCGAAGCACCGCCGGAGTCCAGCCTGGCAACGAGCGCAGACGCGCCGACTAATCTCAGAGCCGTTGCGGGCCACGACAGGGTCCAGCTGAGGTGGAACGCCCCCGCAGACCTTGCAGGCCTTGACGGCTACCGCATCATGCGCGGCGCCGGTTCCGACGGCGAGCTGTCCGCCCTGGTGCTGGATACGAACAGCACGACGACCAGCTACACCGACGAGAGCGTGATGTCCTTAACCTCGTACAGATATGCGGTGGCGGCGCTGATCACGGACACCGTGCATACGGAGTCGGACATGATCAGCGTCAGGACCCTGGACGCGCCGGCGGCAGCGCCGACAGCGGTGCCCCACCCGGTCAGCCCTTATGATTCCTTTGGGAGACCACAGCTGTCGGTGGGCGTGAAGCGGCACCACCACTTCAACGATGCGGACGAAGTCAAAGGGTGGCCGATCGATCTGCAGGCCAACCGCGCCTACCGCGTCACGTTGTACGACCCGACAGTCAACGAGGACCATTTGCACCAGGGCAGCACAGTTGGCAGTCTCGAGACGACCGGTACGGAGGTTGAACTCCCCAGGCACAGCCATGAGCGTCACCTTGGCGTCGCCAAGATCGTTGACGAGGACGGCGCTAAATTGCGTTTCCTGAATGCACTAACCATCGGCGGCACCAGGGGCCGCGTGTCCGGCACTTACCTCAACGACCCGAACGACCCGGGCGAATTAACGTATGTCTTCATCGCCAGGCGCACCGGCCCGCACTATATCTTCACCTTCTCGGTTGCCGCCGACGTCAAGTCCTCGATCAAGGTATCCGAAGTGAGGGACCTTCCCAACAGTCCTTCGCCCTCGGCGCGGCAGCTCTTTTGGGTTAGAGGCTCGTCGGGATTAGGCAGCAGCCCCAGACCCTTTTCTGTCTTCAGTTACTGGCATGGGGCGATCCAGTCCAACAACGACGTGGACTGGTACAGAGTCCAGTTGCAAGCGAACAGAGGCTACTCCTTTAGTGTAGCGTCGTTACTCTCCAGTGGCACCAACACCACCGCGCAGTACAAGGTCAAAGGGCTCATCGGTCCGGACGGCACTACAAGGGTAGGTGACACGGGGGGCGGAAGGACCAGCTTTTCCTACTTGGTGCCACGCGGAGCCGGGGGCACATACTACGTCGGCGTTGCAAACAGGAGACAAAACGATATCGGCTTTTACACGGTCAATGTCGAAGAGGCGGATGTGCCCGACAACACCGGCGGGCCGACGCTCCGTGTTGGAGAGACGTATGCCTCCTTCATCAACCACAGAGGCGACCAGGACTGGTACAGGATAGAACTGGACAATACGAGGAACTACCGCATACGCGCCTACGGCGGTTGGGGGAACAATGGCCTGGTCAAGTCGCTCGCGATCAAGAAACCACGTGACGGCACCATGAACAATATGGAGGTCTCGTCCGGCTTTCAGTCCACACCCCTGACTTCATACCCGCCAAATGTGAGGACGGCCTACAAGGCGGCCATCTTCAAACCGAGCGCATCCGGCGCCTACTATATCGTGATTAGCTATCATTCTGAGGGGATTGGCCTGAAGGTTGGTGGGTACTATATGATCGTGGAAGACACCGGAGCCCGCTAAACGCGGGGTTTGGGAGGAGCGGGGGAACAGGGCGCCTTCGCTCCTCCTTGTCTATGCGCTTGGAGATACTCCTGCCCAATACCCCGCAACTCCGGAATCCCACACCCGCGGGCAGTCCGGCAGGGATGCGCTGGCACAGAGGGTAACCAGGTCTCTTTGACGTTTGTATACACAATACAGAAATGCGGCAACTGCGTTAGGAGCGGGGGCGTCTCGCCCGCGTTCTCGTTAGGGGGCAGCTCCTGGTTTCATCTGGTAGCTGCTTTAGTTACGGACGACAGGCCAGGCCCGCGCGTGCGGGGGCCTGGCCTGTCGTGCAGAAGCGCTGGGGCGCAGGGTCAGGCGGTGTATTGGGCGATGGTCCGGTTCAGGTTTTCGATCATGTCCGCGAACGTTTTGTGCGGGTCTTCAGCGTCGTTGACGACTTTGGTGCGAGCGCTGTTGAATTCGGTGATCCACTCGATCCAACCAACCCACTCCCAAGGGGTAGAGTGGTTGAGGGAGTCGATGCAGACGGCGGCGTTGTCGTCGGGCCGGAAGCGCGCATCGGCGGTCAACTCTTTCAGGCTGGGGAGGTCGCCAGCCATCTGGTGCCAGATTATCTGCGCCTCTTTATTGGTGCCGAAGGCGACCCATTTCCAGGCTGATTCTGCGTAGGGGGCGGCCGATTGGCTGACGACCCAGAGCCAGTGGGAGCCTGCGGTGTAGGGAATGTGATCGCGCGCGCGCGGGGGGAAGGGGACGATGGTGTAGTCGATGTCGGGAACGAGATTTTCGAAGATGCGCCGGTGGACCGGATGGCCGATCTGCATGACGGATTTGTCCAGAACGAACTGTTCCTCAGCGCTCAGGAAGGAGAGGAAGTCGTCGTCACCGGTTTGGGCGGAGAGCGCGCAGAACCAGTTGAAGGTTTCGAAGATGGCGGGGTATTCTTGCCAGACCAGTTGGTTAGAGGCCGGGTCGATCCAGGCTGCGCCATTTTCTTCACGTTGGAGGTATTGCTGGAAGAGGATAGTGAGCCAGGCGCTGGAGTAGTCTGTGTTGCAGCCGACCTGTGAAATTTTGCGGTTGGTATGCGCGGTGAAGGCCTGGGCCTGGCGCAGGAGGTCTTCGAGGTCGGTGAAGGGGTCGGCGGGGTCGAGACCGGCCTCGGCGCAGAGAGTGTTGTTGCGATAGACGACCAAAGTCTGGACATCGACGGGCAGGCCGTAGTAGCGGTTGTCTTTTTGGGCGCGCTGCACGGTCCAGGGCAGGTAGGCTTCCTCGATGTCTGCGTTGCTTATGATCAGTTCGCTGACGGGGAGGATACGACCGGCGGCGATATGGTTTTCGGCCAGCCCCATGGGGATGCGGTAGGTATCGGGTGGGTCGCCGGCGGCGGAGCTGGCGGAGAGATGGTCCCAGTACGCGGTCCAGGATACCGGTTGGATGTCGATGGTCAGGCCGTCATTCTGCTCTTCGAACTGTTCTCTTAGTGTTTCGACTGAGGCCCGGTGTTCTTTCGAGAAGGGCTGCCAGTGGGTAATTGTCACACTTTCAGCGGCGGGGGCGGGTTCGGAAGCCATGCTGGCCTCTTCGAGCGGTAGAACGGGTAGCGTACATGCGGCGAGAGCGGCAGCGGCAGGGACGGCGGTTGCGAGCCGCAATAGCTGACGTCGGTTCCATCTCTTGTCTTTCATTTTGTGTGTCTCCTTCTGGTAAGCCCAATGTTTGGGCCACGAAATATGAGATACGGAGTGCATCCAGGTGGATAGGGGGATGCGGTTCAGGGCATCAGGCCTCCCTCCGTTCCGCGGTATGCGTCAAAGAGAAGCGTTACCGGGTTTGACGCCGTTGTGGCGGCGCGTGGGGGCAGCCTGGGCTATTGCGGTCCCGGGCACATTTTGTGTTCAGCGTCACGGGTTGGACAACGCGGGACTACTGAGGGATAGAAGGAAAGGTGATGTTGAAGGGGTCAAGAGGGCCGATATGTCTGCGGCCGAAAAGACCTGGTTTCGGGTCGTGCGCATGCAGGGTTCCCTCGCCGACTGGATAACGTGTCGTTGGTATGGCTGAACACGTGACAGAGCAAGGGGAGGGGTATTCCATCCAGTCCCGGCTTGTAAAGGTGTAATTATGGCAGGGTTAAGTATTTCATATGTGCCGGGAAAAGGAAAAATCCGTTTGCGCAGGGCAATCGCATCTAAATTTTGACGCCAGTTTAGCCGGAAAGAAAGAAAATATAGGTGGAAAAAGCTATCGGTTTGCTGATAGTCGATGGTTTTCGGCCAAGAAACCGGCCTCCAGTCACCGGAAACCTTTAGAGTGCGCCACCGCAGACCATGATTTTCACAGTTCTCGGCGATTTGCCTTGGGTAGCGTTCGATTCAGTCAGCGTCACGACGTTTTGACCCAATAGGATGCAATTGCCCTGTCCGTTTGCGGGAAACAGATTTCGGTCACATTGGGGCAAAAGGGGCGCGGCGGCGGGTCGGTGCGCTTGTTTTTTTGCGGTTTGCAGTGGGGTGGTCAGGGGGGAACGAGAGAGGCTGTTGTAGGAGCGGTGTGCATAGACCGGATGCGGTCAGATTGATTGATGGGCTGCGTGTTGGGGTTGGACGGAGAAACAGTGGCGAAGCGGCCGGTGGGAGGCGCGGTTACGGGCTGAGTTTCTCTTTTGCGGGCGGGGAAAAAGAGGTGCCCCCTTGCCGACTGAATGGAGTGTAGTTGCCATAGTTACACGCATCACAGGGCAAGGGGACATAATGCCCCATCCAGACGTGACCTGTAAACGTGTAACCATGGCGGATACATTATGGCACATTTGCGGGGGAAAGGTAAATCGTTTGCGCGGCGGCGGAGTTTCAGAGGCGGCGGGTGTACGGCGCCCAGGATGCGGGGGCAAGATGCAAGGCGCCCCGGGTCATGGAGACGGCTGTTCAGATTCCTCGCTTTGGGCCATACGGTAGCCGAAGCGAGGTTCGGTGAAGATGTAATGGGGATTGGCAGCGTCGTCGCCGAGGTTGCGGCGGAGGCTTTTGATGGTGGTGCGCAGAGGTCTGAGGTCGCCGTTGTTGCGAAGGCCCCAGACACGCTGCAGGAGATGGTTGTAGGTCAGGGTTCTGCCGGCGTTGGCGGAGAGTTCAGCGAGCAGGCGGAACTCCATGGCGGTGAGGCGGAGGGGGCGGCCGGCAACGGTCACGGAGCGGGCAGCGTGGTCGACGGTCAGGTCGCCGCGGCGATAGGGAATCGAGGGCGGGGCGGTCTCATGTTTGCGCAGGGCGGCCCTGATCCTGGCGGCCAGCTCGGTTTTCGAGAAGGGTTTGACAACGTAATCGACGGCTCCCATGTCGAAGGCTTTGGCGATGACGTCTTCCTGGCTATAGGCGGAGAGGAAGATGACGGGCAGTGTGGCGATGCTGAGGATGTCGTTCATCAGATCGATGCCGCTGCTGCCGGGCAGCATGAGGTCGAGCAGGACGAGTTGGGGTTTTTTTTCCTCGAGGAGGCGCAGCGCTTCTTGCGGATCTGCGGTGACGACGGGTTCGAATCCTGATTTCGAGAGGGCGTCGCGGATGTATCTGAGGGCGTTGGGATCGTCATCGACGACGAGGATGCGGGTGCGGTCCCGTCCTGTGGGGGACAGGTGTGCGGGGACGGGTTGGGCGGGGGCGGCGTAGCCGGTCTCTGCGACGGCCGGGAGGGTGAAGGTGAAGCGTGTGCCCAGGCCGGGACCGTCGCTTTCGGCCCAGATGCGGCCGCCGAGGGTTTCAACTATGCCCTTGCAGATAGCGAGGCCGAGGCCGGAACTGGCAGTTCCAGGCGGGCGGGCATCGTCCCTATTGTGGGAGAATTTGCGGAAGAGGTGGGGCAGACGGTCGGCGGAGAGGCCGATGCCTTCGTCGGCGACTGTGACGGCGACATGGACGCCGGCGCGTGCAGCGTTTACGCGGATGACGGAGAGTTCGGGCGAGTGTCTGGAGGCGTTGGAGAGCAGGTTAGCGAGGACCTGAGCAATGCGGAGTTTGTCGGCCATCACCATAGGGAGGTCCGGCGGCAGGTCGATGTGGAGGTTGTTCTTGCCGCCTGCGCTGAGGAAGGTATTTCTGGCGCGGTCGACGAGGTCGGCGACATCAGCGGGTTCGGGGGCTACGGAGAGGGTACCCGTTTCGATGCGGGCGACGTCGAGGAGGTCGGTGATGAGGCCGCTCATGTGGTCGGCCTGCTGGTCTATGATGCGGAAGAACTGGATCATTTCGGCAGGGTCGACTGTGGAGGGAGCGCGGAGTACAGTGGCGGCCGAGCCCTTGATGGAGGCCAGCGGCACGCGCAATTCGTGGCTCATCGTGGCGAGGAATTCCGCCCGCAGACGCTCGGTCTCCTCGAGGGAGGTCAAGTCCTGCAGGGTGACGACGAAGGAGTCGACGCTGTCCTCCTGCTGCGAGCGGATGGGGGTGGCGTTGATGAGAGTGGTGATGGATCGGCCGTCGGGGACGCTGATGGTGATCTCTTCGACGCGTACGATTTCGCCAGCACGGAAGGCCTGAGACAGGGAGAACTCCTGCAGGGAGATCTCGCGCCCGTCGGCGCGACGGACGGTGACGATCTCGAGGAGTTGTTCCGGGACGGTGCCCGGCTCGCACAGGGCTTCGAAGAGTCTGACCGCCTCGCGGTTGATGGAGACCGGCGCGCCGGTCTTTGCATCGAAGACCACGACGCCGACGGGGGAGGTATCTATGAGGGTTTCCAGGCTGGCCCTGGCTCTCTGTTCGTCCTGGTAGCGGCGGGCGTTGGCGATGACTAACGCCACCTGGGAGGCGAACATGACGAGCGTTTCTTCGTCTTCAGTGGTGAACTCCCGTTTGCACTCCTTTTCGGCGAGAAAGACGTGGCCGACGCTCTTGCCGCGGTGGCGGATGGGCGCGGAGAGAAAGGAGACAGGGAGGTCTACGGGCATGGGGGTATGGAATTCGGGTAAGCCCTGCGCCCGGACATGACTGTGGAAGTCTTTCAGGCGCAGCGGCTCCTGAAGTTTACTGAGGTAGTCGAAGAACTCCCACCCCCCTGGCAGTTCCCAAAGCCGCATTCTCTCTTCCATGCTAAGCCCTGAGGAGAGAAAGTTTTCGGGCTGTCCTGATTCGTGCAGAGTGGTAATCACCCCATAGCGGGCGGCGGTCAGCAGGCTTGCGCTGTCGAGGACGTCCTGCAGGACGGTCTCGAGATCGAGGCTGTCGTTGATGCGCAGGCTGGCTTGGCTGAGGCGGGAGAGGCGGTCGCGCAGCATCTCGACTTCCTGCGCCAGTTCATCGATTCGTTTCATCTTTCGCTTTGGGAGGGATGTATGAGATTCAAGGGTTGACGAATGTTCTGTGCGGCTGTGAGCGGGATGCAGTCGTGAATTGGTCGCGGGCGTCAATTATACCGGAATTGGCGGTGATATCACAAAACTTCAGCGTCCGAAGGCTCAAATTTCACATATATTTCACACAGATGGTGTATGCTGTAAAACTGCCCACTTTTCTGACGGGAGAGAACTGCGCGGCGCTCGGCGGATGGACGCCGGGGGATTTGCGCGGTTGAGCCAACGCGACGCGCCTGGCGGCGGGTATACACCTGAATGGAGTGTAGTTGCCATAGTTACACGCATCACAGGGAGATGCGGATCGCGCGTGTTCTTCCGTAGGCGCGATCCGCATGTCTGTAAGCCCGTCGCCAAGCGCGCCGCGCGGGGACGGATCGGCCGGCGCTGGCCGGAATTGGCATAGCTGGTAAGGACGGCCGGATTCCCGATGCGCCACTGCAGGGTAGGATAGCAGCTTTGGATGGTTTTGTCCTGTTCAGATATCCAGAAATTGGGGAGCGGGGTTCCCTCCCGGTTTTGGGAACGGGCGCCGGATCGGGGTTGACCTGATCCAGCTTTTGTGCTGGGGGTCCACGGGTTTGCAGGGCAAGATTCAGGCGAACTGCAAGGCCAGAGAGTCGTTTTCCACCTTTTGTTGCGGCTGATTGGAAGGTTAGCCTTCGGCCAATTGAAAGGAATCGATCTCGTGGGCAGCCGTGCTGTCTGGCGCGTATTCCTGGATGGATTGGGCCTGGAGCATCGATTCGGCGAAGGCGACGCGTTGGGTGATTTCGGTTTCCAGCACGGGCAGGGGCAGCTTGAGCAGGCGCAGTTCGCGCCCGGGGATTGTGGCATTACCAGAATCGATTGATTCGCAAGGTGCTATCTCATACCATCTGCGTCTTCATGAACCTACGACTCGGTCGCCCTCCGCTTCACCTGGACGACCAGGTTACCAACTGATAGTCGTACATTAATGTTTTTATTTGTTAATGCATGCCACGCCTAGACAGTTGACATATCTGAACACCTACCGCCGCCTGCCCGAACACGCCCCTCTAACCAGTCCCCCCGCCTTACACCGATCCTCGCCCCTCACCGCCCATCGCGCCAAATCAACCGCATCCTCACGAAACTCATACAAATGAGGCCAAGAACTCACCTCATCCTCACTTCAATCAGGTACAGTAAAGTTGTGACAGGCAACCCGACACTGCGAACCCGCTTCCCTGTATCGACATGAGGAACCTGACATGAACCGATGGACAGTCACGACCCACATGGTACCCGGCCCCGAAAAACGCGACCACGAACTAGGTATACAGTTCGGGACCAACCACGAGAACCCGAACCACACTGACACCGAGTTGACCATGTTCCAACCGAACAGCAGCGTTGTCTACCGCGGGGCCGTTGCACAGTCTGCCGCAAGACGACTTGGGTAGCGCGTCACTCCTTTATTCTTCTCGATATGTGGGGAGAACTGCTACTCAACGTCAGCTAAACGGAGGACCGATGGAGCACCACTCACTCGTCAGGAAGATCGGCCCGAGTCAGAGAATTATTTAGCATGAAAAAAGGGATATTGCGCGGTCGACAGCCGCAGACTTCAGCAGTTCTTCAAAGAGGATGGACATGAAACCGATCCTGGCTCCAATTCTTAAAGCCCGGGAGGCGGTAGTCCATTTGCAGATTGTCGTCACCCGGTGCTACGCCCCCCAGTTGGCTGGCTTAGGCCGGGAAACCTGGCGAACTTTCGAACCGGTAACGGTAGGGGCGGTTGCGCGCCGAATTCCTCGGCATGGTCAGCCATGAGGTGCATTTGCGCTCAGGTAAGTTCTACAGATACCGCTACAAGCGGGCTGGTGAGCAGCCAACAAGAAGGACACAGTGCAGGTAGCAGTACCGACGGCTGTTTGAGTATGGAGAGAGTTTTGTGAGTGCATTAGCCAAGCGCTAAGAGAGCTTTTGCCGAAGTGGGCTGTACTCCAGAATATCGAAGACAGGGAGTCGCTGGGTTTATCTCCATGCGGCGCCGGCGGGCGGGGTATCAGGGCCTTGTTGGGGCTCAGAGAGGGAGGGAGAAGATGGGAGTCGAAGAACTGAAGCGAGAGAATGCGGCGCTGCATCACCGCCTGTCGCGGTTGAGCGCGGCCAGTAAGAACATCAACGAAAACCTCGACTTTGACAAGGTGTTGCAGCAGGTTTTGAACAATGCCTGTGAACTGACCGACGCGCGCTACGGCGGGCTCGCGATTTATGAAGAGCAGGGAGATTTGCAGGTTTTCATTTCCGCCGGGATGACGCCGGAAGAGCACGAGAAGTTGATTGCACTGCCGAGGGTAACAAAGTTCTTGAGGGGCTTGAACAGGGTTGAAAGGCAGATGCAGATCGGCGACTTGGACGGCTTCACGCGCGCGCTGGGGCTGGAGGAGTTTCGCCCGCCAGTGGCGATAGATTCGATCCTGGTGGCGCCGCTGCGCAACAACGGGGTCGAGGTCGGCGCGATCTATCTGACGAAAGGCGAAGAGGGGCAGGAATTCACGCGTGAAGATGAGGAGATTCTGGTGATGTTCGCGTCGCAGGCAGTGATGGTCATTACGAACGCGCGCATCTACCAGGAGGAGCAGCGGGCCAGGGCAAGAATGGAAACGTTGATCAACAAGTCGCCGGTGGGTGTGGCTGTCATCGATGCCAAGTCGGGAAAGCCTGTCTCTTTCAACCGCGAGGCGAGGAGGATAATGGAGCTCCTGGTCACGCCGGACTTTCCGATTGAGAAGCTGCTTGAGGTTGTGACGATACAGTGTGCGGACGGGCGCCGTATCTCTTTGGCCGAGTACCCGCTAACGCAGGTGCTAAGCACAGGCGAGATTGTGCGGGCCGAGGAGGTTGTTCTGCAGGCGCCAAACGGTTTGTCGGTGACCATGCTGATCAACGTCACGCCGATTTTGTCGGAGGATGGGGAGGTCGATTCGGTGGTGATGACCTATCAGGACATGACGTCGCTGGAGGTGCAGGGGCGGCTGCGTGCCGAATTTTTGGGGATGGTCAGCCATGAGCTGCGCACGCCGCTGACTTCGATAAAAGGCTCGGCCGCGACACTATTGAACTCTGCGGCCGAACTGAGCGACGCGGAGTTGCGGCAGTTTCACAAGATCATCGATGAGCAGGCCGACAGAATGCGGGATCTGCTGGCCGACCTACTCGACGTGGCGCACATCGAGACGGGCGCGCTGGCGGTCCATCCTGAGCCGTCGGATGTGGCGTTGATGGTGGATACTGCTTTCAACATTTTTCTCAGCGCCGGGGGGCGCAAGAATGTACATTTCAATCTGCCGTCGGACCTGCCGTTCGTCTTTGCGGACAAGCGACGCATCGTTCAAGTGCTGACCAACCTGCTTGTCAATGCGGCCGGCCATTCGAGCGAGTCGTCGCCGATCCGGGTGACGGCGCTACGCGAGCAGTTCCAGGTCGCGATTTCGGTTTCTGACGAGGGCCGGGGCATACCGGCGGATTTGCTGCCGCACCTGTTCCGCAGGTACGTCCGCGAAAACAGCGAGGAGTATGGGCTGGGGGGCGTGGGGCTGGGCCTGGCCATCTGCAAGGGGATCGTGGAGGTGCATGGGGGACGGATCCAAGCCGAAAGCGATGGGCCGGGGCTGGGCGCGCGCTTCACTTTCACGCTGCCGGTAGCGGCGGGGGGGGAGCGCGAGGCTGCTGCCGGCCCGGCGCGGCCGGCGGAGCGTTCGGCGCACGAAAGTCGGGAGCGGCTCGGCATCCTTGTGGTGGACGACGATCCGCACACGCTGAGGAACATTCACTATGCGCTGTCGAAAGCGGGCTACAGGCCGATCGTGACGAGCGACCCGGAGGAGGCGGTCAGTCTGATGGAGAAGGAGGATCCGCGGTTGGTCCTGATGGACTTGGTGCTGCCCGGCAGCAACGGGATCGATCTGATGGAGGAGTTGCTGGCGATCGCGGATGTGCCGGTCATCTTCATTTCGGCCTACCGTGAGGAGCAGGATGTGGCCAAGGCGTTGGACATGGGCGCGGTTGATTACGTTGTCAAGCCGTTCTCGCCGACTGAGCTTACGGCGCGAATCCGGGCGGCGCTGCGGCGTCGCGAGGCATCCGATCTGGATGAGCCGTATCGACTGGCGGGGCTGACGATTGATTACGCTGAACGCAGGGTGACCGTTGCGGGCGAACGCGTGCGGCTGACGCCGCTCGAGTACCGGATACTGGCGGAGCTTGCGAGCAACGGTGGGCGTGTGTTGACGCACAGGCATCTGCTGCGGCGGCTGTGGGGGATACGCAATGACAGCGATCTGCGGCCGATGCGCACGGTGATCAAGAGCCTGCGCCGCAAATTGGGAGATGATTCCAAGAACCCCACGTACATCTTTACCGAACCTCGCGGCGGTTACCGGATGGCGAGGTCCACGACACCGGGATAGGCAGAGTGCGAGTAGGAAAGGTTCGATATTCAGGTCAATGGAGATGGTGGGGCGGCGAGGAAGCAAGAAGGCTTGGGGACCAGACAGGCGTAGGTGGGAACAGGAGCGCTTGCAGTTTCTGAACCGCGACAGCCACCGCTGCCGGGTCTGGGGGAAGGCAGACTGCCTTGCGGTCCATTACATGCAAGCCCTCTGTCAGGCTGCCAGATCGAAATCCACAGGACCCAGACCCGCGCCCCGTTTCCACCATGCGCGCGGTTTTCCAGCGGCCTTGCGCCAGGATTTCATGCGTTGGCGCGCCCGGCCTACGGAGATCGTGTTGCCATCATTCCGGACACGGATGTAGGCGGCTGGCAAGCTGTCTTGCTTGCTCTGGACAAAAGGGAAAATCCATCAATATGTCCTCACCTGTGGGTTGCGGTAGGCTTCAGTTATCCGGCGACCAACTCGATGTGGTCTGCGTAGCGGCGGAAGTCAGCTATGTTGAACGTCAGCAGCCTGCGCTCGCCATACGCCAGCATGGTGGCGACGATGTTGGCGTCGTGAATCTGCTTTCCGCCGACGGGGAGCTGGCGGCACAGCGACACCAGCCAGTCCGTAACCACGAGCCCGTCCTCCAACACCTCGAAGGTGGCGGCGAGGCGCTCCACGTCGTCGAGGGCGTCCTCGCGGGCAAGGGCCACCGACCAGGTCTGGGGACGGGTGACTACTGCCAGATACTCCCGCAAGACTTGGCGGCTGATGCGAAGCGGTTCAGACTTCTTAAGGGCGCTCTCCAAGCTGGCCCTGGCGGCTTCGTGGTCCGGGGCCTCCAGGATCCGGGCATTTACCAGCACGTTGGTGTCCACAAACATAAGGCCGGCTAAATCCTCTCCTCGTAGATGTCTTCGCGCCTGAGACTGAGATCTTCGGGCCAGCCTCCAGCGGAATGTACGGGCCACGCTTCGTCCAGGGTAAAGCTGTGGTCGGTAACCGCTGGTTTGCGCCTGAGCAGCAGAGTCTCGGCATCCATGTCCACTTCCGCGGTTTCCCATCCGGCGGCACCCCAGGCCAACGCCTGGCTGTGGCCGTTGGCTCCGGACTGGTTGGACCACCAGGGTCGATGAAGACGGGCCGATGCGGGCAGTGCGAAGCCGATGATGGACTCGATTTCGCTGAAGGTGGTTCTCCACTCCCCCGTTGCAAGTCCGCACAGGTGGGTGTATAGCCTCTGGTACTTTCCCCTCACTGCCATTTGCCGGTACTGCTGCTCTCTGTTCATTGACATACCTAGTCTCCGTGTCAACGCCAAGGGTAAGAGCCGGTTGGTCTTTGCCATTATAGTTAGTTAGTACTTGGTTTGCAACTCAGGTTAGTGAGTTTGCCCGGGTCGCGGGTCGGGTAACACTGGTACGACCGGCGGCGCAAGAGGCACACAGGTCGCACAGCGGGCTTTAGAAGGTGGTTTCGGCTGTGGGCTGTTTCAGACTCGTTGTGATCATCGGGCGTCACCTGCGAAGGGATTATGCAGTGCCACGCCAAGCTGGCGGAATTCACTCACATTTGGAGTGACCACCGTCAGCCAATGCATGATAGCTGTCGCCGCGGCGGCGTAAGGTCGTGGGTCCGTGCCTCAGGGGCGAGGAGCAGCGCCTTCAGGTCCGGCCCGGTCATACGCTCCAGGCTGCGTCACTGCTCGATGGGAAGGAGCACAGCGGTTTCGACTCCGCGGTTGGTCACGATCTGTGGCCCTTCGGCGAGCTTGGTATCCAACAACTCGCTGAACTCCGACTTTGCATCTTGAACCGGCCATTTCCTGATCATGATTCACCCCAGTTGTGATTTGTCTGACTAGCTGGCAGACCAGGTGACATTGTCATCGGTGTCAAGATACAGGGACTTATGGGTGCAGTCCAATTTTTGGGTCATCCCCTGGGAGCGCGGGCGTCTCGCCCGCGCTCCCGCTAACTCTACTGACTGGAGCCGAGTGCGGCGCCGTACTCGATGATGTCGTCAACCAACTGAAGGACATTGCCGACTTGCTACAGTCGCCGCAGCAAAAGGCGACTCCGCACCATTCGCAGTGAACCTGGGGGCGCTGAAAACGGATGCGTTGGGAGGTTTCGCCCCGGTCGGGCGGGAAGAAGCCCTTCATGGTTGGGTGGATGGGCATTGTGTCTCCACAGTCGCCGCTCCAGCGGGAGCGAACTAGTTGGAGGGCGCGGCCGGGCCTGAGGACTCCCCCGTAGGGGTCAATGAAGCCTGACAAGCCACATCATCGGAACCACGCAAATAATCGTACGTTTGGAATGCAAGCCGCGATTCCACTGTGATGCCGGGAATCTCTCCGGAAAGCGTTAGCGTCTTCTCCTGCGTTGACACCTCCAGGCTTGCATCTGCGATCACGGCAGCGCTCATCTGAGCCAGTTTCCAAACATTGGTTTGCACCTTGCCGAAGGCCGTCATAGATGCAACCGAATTGCTTCCGCTGTCTGAGAGGCGCGCAAAATGGCTGGCGGACAGGGAGTAGTCAAACCCGCCAGGGCCTGTTTCCCGGTTTCCGTCCACATCGATCCACACCTCCCATCTGTACTCCAAATCATTGTCCTCCACACCTGTTCTGTCGAACGTCAGTGTCGCCGGAACGTCTCTGAGATGAAAAACTGCGGTCAGCGTCTCACCGGCCAGCGTTGTACTGACCTCGGTAATGTCTACATGAGCAGGCAAAGTATCTGAAACGTTATCGGTTACCGTCCGACCCGGCGCAACTGCTGCGCTGGAGTCGCACGGGGTGGGCGCACAAGCGGCGGCGAGAAGGGCGAGTCCGACAATCAGCAATTTTCTGGACATGATTTCCCCCGGTCAGGTTGTTGTGGGTCTTGGATAGCGGGCCCCAGTCTTGGGACGGCGAAACAGGGAGAACAAAATTCATCTTAGGAGAATGGCTCTATTGTACCATGGTGGGCCCCAGCCCTTGGGCAACGGAAAGAGAAAAACAAGGTGCGTCCAGGCGGATGTTGTTACCTCTCGACCAGCGATGAAACGAATCCTTTAGACAACCCCGGTCAAGGCCGCCAGCGATATACCAGCCACTTCGCAGTGCGCCCCTGCTTGTTCGTTGACCTGATGGTAGGCGTCCGGTATACTGGAGGGAGCCTCATTATGGTTTTTCGCGCCCGAAAATAAGGAGTATCACAATGGCATCTGCACCGATGGCCCCAGTCGCTCACAAGAGTGGGTCGCTCGATCTTGCGCCGGCATCTTTGGCGGCGGAGTCGGGTAATGGCGTGAGGGCGGCGGCATCCCCTGAGAGCATCACACAGTTCTACGTTGAGAACGGCTACTACGTTCTGCCGGACGCGTTGACGGCGGAGGAGGTGGAGGAGTTGCGGGCGGAGACGACGGCTATCTGCGAAGGTGAGCGCGGCGATGTGGACGGCTTTGAGCCGAGCATGGCGGGCGAGAGCGAAGAGGATATCCTGCGCCGTTATCTTTGCGTCCATTTTCCCCACAAGATCTCCGAGATTATGTTGGATTATCTCGGCCACCGGCAGATCGCCCATGTGCTGACTCAGATTATCGGGCCGAATGTGAAGTGCATGCAGTCGATGCTGTTCATCAAGGCTGCTGGCAAGCCGGGCCAGGCGTGGCACCAGGACGAATTTTCCATTCCCACACGCGACCGAACGCTGACGGGCGCCTGGATAGCCCTGGATGATGCCACCGTCGAGAACGGCTGCCTCTGGGTCATCCCCGGCTCACACAAGCGCGGTATTATCTGGCCGCAACATGACCACGTAGACCCCCAGTTCGACTGTGCGGGCGAGGCATACGGCTTTCCCTATCGTGATGAAGACTCGATCCCGGTGGAGGTAAAGGCCGGCGCGATCGTCTTTTTCAACGGTTATCTGCTGCACCGCTCGTTCCCCAACCGGGCGCAGAGCGGTTACCGGCGGGTTCTGGTAAACCACTACATGAGCGCGGAGTCTCTGCTGCCGTGGCGGAGTCCAAAGGAAAACGAGCACATGGCAGTTGCCGATTACCGGGATATCGTGATGATTGCGGGCGAGGACCCCTACCCCTGGAAGGAGTACGAAGAGCTGGCGGCGCCCCAGGTGCGGCCCACCCTTGAGGGCGGCTGTGAGACCTGGCGGCGGGGACGCAAACGCGAGATACTGCCCTTCTTCAAAGATGGATTCCGCCCCGGAGACGCGCCCGAAGATGACGACTGACCTCTGCTTTCGCAACGCGACCGAGCTGGCCGCGGTGAGCCGCACGACCTGCGGCTCACCGATTCACAGGTACAACTTGCCGGTCCAGAGCAAATAGATCATTGAGCGGCTGCACACGGCCGATTCACGGTTTTTCACACCTGTCAATAAGGAGTTGCACAATGGCATCTGTTCCGAAGGCCCCGGCCTCGTACTCTAACGGCTCGCCCGATCCAGCGCCGGCAGCCAGTGTCCCAGAGATGGGCAACGGCGTGCGTGCGGGGGCGGCATCCCCTGAGAGTATCAGAAAGTTCTACGCTGAGAACGGCTACTATGTTCTTCCGGACGCGTTGACGGCGGCGGAGGTGGAGGAGTTGCGGGGGGAGACGACGGCTATCTGCAAAGGTGAGCGCGGCGATGTGGACGGCTTTGAGCCGGGCATGCCGGGCGAGAACGAAGATGATGTCCTGCGCCGTTATCTGTGCATCCATTTTCCCCACAAGATCTCCGAGATCATGTTGGATTATCTCGGCCACCGGCAGATCGCGCATGTGCTCACCCAGATCATCGGGCCAAACGTGAAGTGTATGCAGTCGATGCTGTTCATCAAGGCGACGGGCAAACCGGGCCAGGCCTGGCACCAGGACGAGTATTTCATCCCGACACGCGACCGCACGCTGACGGGCGCGTGGATTGCGCTGGATGATGCCACGCTCGAGAACGGCTGCCTGTGGATAGTGCCCGGCTCGCACAAGCGCGGCATTCTCTGGCCGCAGCACGACCATGACGATCCGCGTTTCGACTGCGCGGGCGAGGCCTACGGATTCCCCTATACGGATGAGGACTCGATCCCGGTGGAGGTGAAGGCCGGTTCGCTGGTCTTCTTCAACGGCTACCTGCTGCACCGCTCGTTCCCCAACCGGGCGCAGAGCGGGTACCGGCGCGTGCTGGTGAACCACTATATGAGCGCGGAGTCTCTGCTGCCGTGGCGGGGGCCGAAGGAGGGCCAGCACATGGCGACTGCGGACTACCGGGACATTGTGATGATCGCCGGCGAGGACCCTTATCCGTGGCATGGGTACGAAGAGATGGCGGCGCCTAAGGTGCGGCCCACGGGCGAGGGGGGCTGCGAACAGTGGCGGCGAGGAGACAAGCGCGAAAAATTATCTTTCTTCAAAGATGGATTCCGCCCAGGAGATGCGCCCGAAGATGAAGACTGATCTCTGCTTTCGCAACGCAAAGGAACTGGCCGCGGGCATCCGCGGCGGCGATTTTTCCAGTGTCGAACTGACTGAAGCTCACATTGCGCAGATCGAGCGGGTCAATCCGGCGGTGAACGCGGTGGTGACATTCCTGCCGGAGCAGGCGCTGGCCCGCGCGCAAGCTGCTGATGACGCGCTCGCGCGCGGTGAACAGGTTGGGCCGCTGCACGGTCTGCCGATGCTGCACAAGGATACGACGGACACGGCGGGCATCCGCACGACGTACGGCTCGCCGATTCACCGGGACAATGTGCCGGTCCAGAGCCAGCTGATCATAGAGCGGCTGCATGCAGCCGGCGCGATCCCGATGGGGAAGACGAATGTGCCGGAGTTTGGGGCGGGTTCGCAGTCGTTCAACCCGGTGTTCGGGGCGACGGGCAATCCGTACGACCCGAGCAAGACGTGCGGCGGTTCGAGCGGAGGCCAGGCGGTGGCGCTGGCGTGCGGGATGACGCCGATTGCGGACGGGAGCGATATGGGCGGCTCGCTGCGCAACCCGGCCAACTATTGCAATGTCGTCGGCTTCCGTGTTTCGCCGGGCCGGGTGCCGGTATGGCCGAGTTTGGCAGGCTGGTCGGGGCTCTCGGTGCAGGGGCCGATGGCGCGCACTGTGGCGGACGTAGCTTTTCTACTGAGCGTGATCGCCGGACCGGACCCGCGTTCCCCAATCGCGCAGTCGGAGCCGGGCAGCATTTTCGCTCGTCCGTTGGAGCGCGATTTCAGCGGCGTTCGCATCGCTTATAGCGCGGATTTGGGCGGGGAGTTCCCGGTTGACCCGCGCGTGAGGGCCGCGATCGAAGGGCAGTTGGGGGCCTTTGGTGAGCTTGGCTGTGACGTGACCGATTTCAGCGGTGCGGGGGCGTCGCGGCCGAGGAGTGACGGTCCGTCTTTGCCGGACTTCGGCGACGCCGACGAGATCTTCAAGATTATGCGGGCGTGGAGCTTCCATCTTTCGCACGGGCCGCTGCTGGCAGAGCACCGCCACCAGATGAAGGACACGATCGTCTGGAACATCGAAGAGGGGGAGAAGGTGAGCGGGGCGGATTTGGGATGGGCGGAGGCGAAGCGTACGGAGCTGTATCATGCGATGCGCCTCTTTATGGACACATATGATTTCCTGCTGCTGCCGGTCAACCAGGTTCCGCCGTTTTCCGTGGACGTGCCCTATCCGATGGCTATCGACAGCGGGGACGGAATCGTCGAGATGGAGACCTATATCGACTGGATGAAATCTTGCTACTTCATTACTGTGACCGGTCACCCGGCCATTTCGGTACCGTGCGGATTCACGCCGGAGGGCGTTCCGGTGGGCGTGCAGATTGTGGGCCGTCACCGGGACGATTTCGGGGTGCTGCAGCTGGCGCACGCGTTTGAGCAGGCGACGCGGGTGGGAGAGCGGCGGCCGCGAACTGCAGTGGTCAGTGGTCAGTGACGTTGTCGGCGATTAGCTGGTAGACTTTTTCAGACCCCAGATGCGGGCGGCGGTACCTCCTAGAATCCGCTCTTTATCATCCTCGCCGAGAAACGGCAGCCCCTCGCGGATGAGGCGCAGTTCCTGCTCAAGTGAAGGCCAGTTGTGTTTGGCGCGATGATGGCCGGGGTATCCCGTACCCCAGATCATGCGGTCGGCGCCGAAGGCTGAGAACACGCGAAGGATGAACGGATGCACGTCGGGGTAGGGATAGTCCTGGCGGGCGTGCCCGTTGACATCGGACAGTTTGACGTGGACGTTGTCGTAGCGGGCGAGGTCGACGATGGGCTGGAAGGCGGCGCTATCGGCTTCGACCTGAGGGTAGCCGAGGTGGTCGAGGATCAGGGTCAGATGCGGGTAGCGGCGGGCGATTTCCGCGATCTGGTCGGCCTCTTCGGCACGCAGGTGGAACTGGATTACGGCGTCGGCGGCGGCAATCTCCTCCCACATCGGCCCGTTCTGGGCTGTCAACAGGATCTTCTCTTCGGGATAGTACATGGGATGGAAGCGGAATCCCGCCAGGCCGCGGTGGTGCACCCAGTAGCGGACCTGCTCGGCATTGTCGGCATCCTGCGGGTCGATCAGGCCGTGGCCGACGACTCGATGGGGGAAGCGAGCGGCGGAGTCGGCAATATAGCCGTTGTCCCAGGTAGACCAACTGGTTTGCACCAGAACGGCCCAATCGACGGCGTGTGCGTTCATCTCTGCCAGCAGTTCGTCGGCGGTGCCGGGTTCGTCAGGGTAGGAATTCCAGGTTGGGGCGGTGGGGCCGACCGGGTATCTAGGCGGATCGATTTCCCAGACATGAACGTGGGTGTCTACAAGCATAGGGTGAACCTCCATGAACTGTGCGGCGGCCGGGGCGCGGCTGCAAGGGGGGTGACGATTTGTTGACGGGCGTGTCTCTATTGTGACCGTCCCTTGAAGAGTTCGTCAAGCTGCCCAGGAGCCAGCGGTGTTTGGCGGCCCGGCAACAGCTTTGGCATAATGCAATAAAGGCGCGCCGAATCTGAACTGTGGTTGATCTGATTCAGATGATTTTACTCATCCCCACCGTCGGAATCAAATGAATCGTAGGCGGATGCTGGAAGAGCAGGCATTTGGCCTGCCGATCTGAAAGCTGAGGCAAAGCGGTGAACCGACGACTGATGGGCGCCGGGAGCAGGAGCGAATCGCACCCTCGCCAGGGATGCGGGTTGCCTTTGCAGATTCGGAAAGCGCACTCTACCCATGGCCGAACGGCCGTCACCCCAGATGCAGGTATGATATCATGACAAGAGTTCACAGACAGTTGATCCTCCTGCTTATCTTGTTGGCGCTGGCGTTGAGCGGCTGCCGTTCGAATGCCAGCGATGACACGCTGGCCGTCAGGGGAGAACCGCCGCCCCCGCCACCTGCGGACTCTTCTCCGCCACCGGCGGACCCGCCCCCGCCACCGGCGGACCCGGCTCCGACAGCGATGGCAGAGCCGACGCCCACGGCGGAACCGACCGCGACGGCGGAGCCTGAACCGACAGAGGTTGCGATTGGGCCGCCGCCGGCCTTTCGCGAAGAGCTGGAGGCCACCGACCCGCAGACGGTTGTGCTCGGCGCCGGCCGCCCCCAATTGGTTGAATTATTCGCCTTCTGGTGACCGACTTGCGTACGCTTTGCGCCTGTGGTTCACAGGCTGGAAATCGACTACTGGGGACAGGTTGAGTTCATTTATCTGGACATCGACGACAAGGACGTGGCGCCGTACAAGCAGCAATTCGCCTTTCGCTATCAGCCCCATCTGATCCTGCTGGACGGAGACGGTAATGTAGTGCAGGAGTTCGTAGGAGCGCAACCGGAAGCGGACATGCGCGCCGCGCTGGACCAACTGGTTGCACAGTGACAGGTTGGGGGGGCAGTGGCTAGTGGCTAGTGGCTAGTGGCTAGTGGCTAGTGGCTAGTGGTCTGTTGCCAGTGACCAGGAGCCAGTGATCTTTTGCCAGCAACTATTTGGGGCGCCAGCCGCCGGAAGCTGACTACGAATTTATGACAGCAGAACTCGGCGAAGTGACGATCACCCAACTGCAGGACGAAATGGCCGCCGGCGCGCGTACGGCTGCCAGCATCGCCGAGGGGTATCTGGCGGCCATTGACGCGGTTGACGACGCCTTGTGCTCGGTGATCGAGACCAACCCGGACGCGCCGGCGATCGCGGCGCAGTTGGATCGCGAGCGCGCGGCGGGCGATGTGCGCGGTCCGCTGCACGGCATCCCCATCCTGCTGAAAGACAACATCGATACCGCTGACCACATGCAGACGACGGCGGGCTCTCTGGCTCTGCTCGGCTCGAGGGCGGCGGGCGATGCAACGGTTGCGGCCGGGCTGCGGCAGGCCGGCGCGATCATTCTTGGCAAAGCCAACCTCAGCGAATGGGCCAACTTCCGCTCCAACGGCTCGACCAGCGGCTGGAGCGCGCGCGGTGGCCAGTGCCGCAACCCCTACGATCTCAGCCGCAACCCTGGCGGATCCAGTTCCGGATCGGGGGCGGCGGTCAGCGCCAATTTGGCGTCGGCGGCGCTGGGCACGGAGACCGACGGCTCGATCGTCAACCCGGCCGGCGCTTGCGGCATCGTCGGCATCAAGCCGACAGTCGGACTCAGCAGCCGGGCGGGCGTGATCCCGATCTCCCACACGCAGGACACGGTGGGGCCGATGGCGCGCACCGTTGCTGACGCGGCCGCTGTCCTCGGCGCGCTGACTATGGCCGACGGGCGCGATGCGGCGACCGCGGCCCAACAGAGGAAAGTACACAGCGACTATTGCGCCTTTCTCGACGCCGACGGCTTACGCGGCGCGCGTATCGGCGTGGCACGCAAAGGGGTGAGCGGATATGACGCCGCCACCGACAGGATTTTCGAGGATGCGATCCGCGCGATCGGCGATGCGGGCGCGGAGGTGATCGATCCCGCCGACATCCCAACTGTTGACGGCGGCAGGCTGGGCGCAAGCGAATTGATCATTATGCAGACCGAGTTCAAGCATGGCATTGCGGCCTATCTGGCGACGCGGATGGTGGTGGATGCGGAACTGCCCCAGCCCCGTTCGCTCGCTGACCTGGTTCGTTTTAACAAGGAGCACGCTGAACAGGAGTTGATCCATTTTGGACAGGAGCGCTTCGAACAGGCGCTGGAGAGCGGCCCGCTCGATGGGGAGGCCTATTTGCAGGCGCTGGCTACGGGAAGGCGGCTGGCCGCGACGGAGGGGCTGGACGCAGTGCTGGACGAGTACGGTCTGGACGCGCTCGTTGCGCCGACGGGCGGACCGGCTTGGCCGCTCGACCCGCGGGCGGGGGATACTTTTCTTGGCGGCAGTTCCCGCTGCGCGGCGGTGGCCGGCTATCCGCTGGTGACGCTGCCAGCCGGCTTTGTGTCACACGGGGCCGAAACGGGCGCGAGGATCAACCTGCCGGTCGGTCTCACATTTATGGGCCGCGCCTGGAGCGAGCCGGCGCTGATCCGCCTGGCCTACGCTTTTGAGCAGATCACCCAGGTGCGGCGGCCGCCGGAACTTTAGCGGCCGGCGGTGCGTACGATCTGTTGCGAAATGGGTAACATTCCCGGGCGATCATTGCGCAAGTGGGCAATTGCTTTAGTGCCACGGACGGCTATAACGAGGAGTTTGGTGACAGAATGAATCTGCAAACTGATCTCAAGACGGAACACGTCAGCCATTTGGTTGTCAGCGGTTTTTCGCAAGTGACCATTGGCACGTCAGTTCGCGATACGCTGGCCCGGATGCGCGCCGACAGGCAGGTCGTCTGCCTGGTGGTCGACGAGGGCGCGGCGGCCAGCAGCGTCGGCGGGCAGGCAGGCGGCTCGGACCAGGTACGGCTTGTGGGCATCTTTACCGAGCGGGATGTGATGCGCAAAGTCATCGATGCTGCGGGGATGCTGGACAGACCGGTGGAAGAGGTGATGACCCCGGATCCGATTACGATTAGCCCGGACACGTCGGCAGCGGACGCTTTGCGACTGATGGACGAGAATCATTTCCGCAATCTGCCAATCGTGGACAGAAGCGGCAAGCTGTTGGGCAATATGACGCACCAGGCGATTATTCGATATCTGGCGGACCGCTATCCGGTCGAAGTATTGAACCGTCCGAACGATCCGGAGCTTTTCCCGCGCAGAGCCGAGGGCGGGTAGAGCCGGTGGCCAGCCACTAGACTGGCTGTTGATCACTGGACAGAGAGAGCAGTTCAACGGAGAACGCAGATGACAGATAGTATGACGGAAAATACACAGGAGATCGAGGAACTCGAGTCTGTCGCGATCCGCTTTGCCGGAGACTCCGGCGACGGAATGCAGTTGACGGGGACCCAGTTCACAACTACATCGGCGGTGTTCGGCAATGACATCAGTACGATGCCGGACTTTCCCGCCGAGATCCGGGCGCCTGCCGGTACGCTGGCCGGAGTGAGCGGTTTTCAGGTTCACTTTTCGAGCCAGGATGTGCTGACCCCCGGTGATGCGCCGCAAGTTCTGGTGGCGATGAACCCGGCGGCGTTGAAAGCCAGCCTGCCGGAATTGCAGCGGGCGGGAACGATCATTGTCAATTCCGACTCGTTCACAAAACAGAACCTGTCGAAGGCCGGCTACAGCTCGAATCCGCTGGAGGACAACTCGCTGGAAGGCTACCAGGTGCTGGCGGTACCGATGACGTCGCTTAACCGGAAAGCGCTCGCCGATTTTGCGGAGTTGACCAACAAAGAGCGGGATCGTTGTCAGAACTTCTTTGCCCTGGGCATGGTCTTCTGGATGTTTGACCGTTCGATGGAGACGACGCGGGAGTGGCTTTTCAAGAAGTTTGCGCGCAAGCCGGTGATTGCGGAGGCCAACCTCAAGGCGATGGAGACCGGTTACTTTCTGGGTGAGACGACGGAGACGTTCCAGCATCGCTACATGGTGCGGCCGGCCGCTCTGCCCCCAGGCACCTATCGCAAAGTTACCGGCAACGAGGCCCTGGCGATGGGTTTGGTGACCGCGGCCCACAAGATGGGCAAGCCGCTTTTTTACGGCTCGTATCCGATCACGCCGGCCAGTGACATCCTCCACTCCCTGGCTTCCTTGCGCCACTTTGATGTCCGCACATTCCAGGCGGAGGACGAAATCGCGGCGATCTGTGCGGTGATAGGCGCTGCTTTCGGCGGCGCGCTGGCGGTGACCGGCACAAGTGGCCCCGGCATCGCGCTCAAGAGCGAAGCGATCAACCTGGCGCTCACGCTGGAACTGCCGATGATTGTAATCAATGTGCAGCGGGGGGGACCCAGCACCGGTCTGCCGACAAAGACGGAACAGGCCGATCTGCTGCAGGCGATGTTCGGGCGCAACGGCGAAAGCCCGATCCCGATCGTTGCGCCGGCGACGCCATCGGACTGTTTCGAGATGGCGCTGGAAGCGGCGCGGCTGGCGGTGCGGGCGATGACCCCGGTCTTCCTGCTGTCGGAAGGGTTCCTGGCGAACAGCGCGGAACCGTGGCAGGCGCCCAAGGCGGAAGATATCCCTGCGATCGAAGTGAAGCACCCGCAGGGGCACAGGAACGGGCACGGGCCGTTTCTGCCCTATGAGCGAGATCCGGAGACACTGGCCCGGCCGTGGGCACTGCCGGGCACACCGGGGCTTGAACACCGGCTGGGCGGGCTGAGCAAGGCGCCGGTAACCGGCAACGTTTCCTATGATCCCGAGCACAACGAGCAGATGATCCTCGACCGGGCGGAGAAGATCGCGCGCCTGGCTGATGCAATTCCCGAGCAGGAGGTGTTCGGCGCCGAAAACGCCGAGTTACTGGTGGTCAGCTGGGGCGGCACGTTTGGCGTGGTGCGATCAGCGGTGGCGGCAGCGCAGCGGGCGGGCAAATCGGTGGCGCAAGCGCATGTGCGCTATCTGAATCCGTTCCCGCGCAATCTGGCAGCGGTTCTCAAACGGCACCGGCGGGTGCTCGTACCGGAGTTGAACAGCGGTCAGTTGGCGCTGCTTTTGCGGGGCAGACTCGGTGTAGAGGTGGAAACCTATTCGAACCTTTCGGCGCGCCCCCTCAAGATCGCCGAAGTGCGGGACGCAGTTGACTCAATTTTGGGGAGAGCATAGATGAGTACAGTGGCGACAGATGAAATCACCCTGACGCGCAAGGATTTCGTGTCCGACCAGACGGTGCGCTGGTGCCCCGGTTGCGGAGACTACTCGATTTTGGCGCAGATGCAGCGCGTGCTGCCGGAGACGGGAGTGCCAAAGGAGAAGACCGTCTTCATTTCGGGGATCGGCTGCTCCAGCCGTTTCCCCTATTATATGAACACCTACGGCATCCACAGCATTCACGGGCGGGCGCCGGCGCTGGCCACCGGGCTTGCCATCGCCAATCCGGACCTGAGCGTCTGGGTAATTACCGGCGATGGCGACGGCCTTTCGATCGGCGGCAACCATTTGCTGCACGCGATCCGGCGCAATATCAATCTGAATATCGTTCTC
Source organism: Caldilineaceae bacterium (assembly GCA_965221345.1). Taxonomy (GTDB): domain Bacteria; phylum Chloroflexota; class Anaerolineae; order Caldilineales; family Caldilineaceae; genus Bin5. Next base: position 635,392 of record CBDCSD010000001.1, on the reverse strand, counting down.
TTCAACAACAGAATCTACGGTCTGACAAAGGGCCAGTACTCGCCCACCTCGCGTCCGGGCACGGTGACGAAATCTTCACCGATGGGCTCGATGGAGCAGCCGCTGAATCCGATCGCGGTTGCGCTGGCGGCGGAGGCGACCTATGTGGCGCGTTCGATCGATTCGCATCCTCAACACCTGGCGGCTACGCTGGAGCGGGCGGCAGAACACCAGGGTACGTCCTTCCTGGAGATTTATCAGAACTGTGTAATCTTCAACCCGAACGAATGGACGGAGTTGAGTGACCGCAAAACCCGGGACGACTCGATCCTCTATCTGGAACACGGCAAACATATGATCTTCGGCAAGAACCGGGACAAGGGAATCCGGCTGAACGGATTTACGCCGGAGGTGGTATCGCTGGATGAAGTAGACCTGGATGAGATTCTGGTGCACGATGCTACATCCAGGCCGCTGGCGTCGATTCTGGGCAGCATGGAGTTTCCCGACTACCCGGCGGCGATGGGCGTGATCCGCGACGTGAGCAAACCGGACTACGCGGCCGAGCTGATGGCGCAGGTGCAGACGGCCCAGACGCAGCGGGGCGCCGGCGATCTGAATCAACTTTACCTGGCGGCGGACCTGTGGACAGTGGAGGAGAGAGAGACGACCGAGGCGAGAGAGATTACGCCCAGCTCCTCCGACTTCGACGGGATGCCGATAACCGGAATGGACGAAGAGTATATCGATGAGATGGATAAGCCTTCAGAGGTCCTGTCGGAGTTTCAGGATGTGCTGGTGACGAATACGCTGGCGGCGCTGGAACCGAATGTCCCCATCACCGTTTACGAGCGCAGCTCTCTGGCGCGCACGATCCGCCAAATGAACAGGCACAACATCGGCTGTGTGCTGGTGACGGACGAAGAGGATCGACTAGTGGGCATCTTTACCGAATGGGATGTCCTCCATCGGGTCGCCGGCATCGTCGACGATCTGGCGCAGCAGACGATCAGCGACTACATGACACGGGACCCGCTAACGCTAAATGCCGATCTGCCGATCGCACAGGCGCTGAATCTGATGTCGCTCCACGGCTTCCGTCACGTGCCGCTGGTGGATGACAGTGGCCAGCCAACCGGGATCATCTCGTTCCGCGACGTGGTCGGATATCTGAATGACGCTTTGGAAGAGGAACAATAGTCTGCACTTTGGCTATCTACCTGAATTCGGAGTTAAAGAGCGCCTTATCAAGCTGGTAGAATAGAGGTTCCTTACCCAAAACCTACCGGCAATGAAAGGCGCTCAAGATGAGTATACTCGAACTGTTCTGTCATGTCGATGATTTTTGTCAGTGGATGGCTACCTGGGAGAATGCCAAGCTGTTGGGGGTGGCACGCAAACGCGGACCTGCGCCGCGTCTGAGCTTGAGTGAAGTGATGACGATTCTGATCCACTTTCATCAGTCGCACTATCGCGATTTCAAAGCGTATTACACGCAGCAGGTATGCAAGCATATGCGCAGTGAATTTCCCGGTCTGGTCAGTTACACGCGCATTGTGGAGTTGATGCCATCCGCCCTGCCAGCCTTGTATTTCTATCTGTATGGGCGTTTCGGCCAGACGACAGGGGTGGCATTTATCGATTCGACCCCGTTGCCCGTCTGCCACAACAAGCGCATCGGCCGGCATCGGGTCTTTGCTGATGTGGCCGCACGAGGCAAGAGCAGTATGGGCTGGTTCTATGGCTTCAAGCTCCATCTGATTGTCAATGACCAAGGTGAATTGCTGGCTTTTCAACTCACGCCGGGCAATGTAGATGACCGCAAACCGGTGCCACAGATGAGCAACAATCTATGGGGTAAGCTGGTCGGCGACCGTGGCTATCTCTCGCAACCCCTCTTTGAGCAACTCTTCGAACGGGGCTTGCAACTGATCACGCCCCTTCGCAAAAACATGAAGAATCGGCTCGTTGTTCTCGACGATAAGTTGCTCACGCGTAAGCGCGCCGTCATTGAGACCATCATCGATCAACTCAAGAATATCTCACAGATTTTGCACACCCGCCACCGCAGCACGATCAACTTTGCTGTCAATCTCATTGCCGGTCTGATTGCCTATACTTGGCAAGCCAAAAAACCATCTCTCCATCTCTCTGACAAGGATTTGGCTTTCTTGCCAGCACTAACTTAACTCCGAACTCGGGTTATCTGAACGCTGACACCACCTGCCAGTGTCCACTGGCAAGCAGAAAGGGGACCCCATGAAAATCCTTGTCGCCGGCGCTGCCGGTCAGGTCGGCTGCCGGCTCGTACGGCAGTTGTTGGAGCGCAACCACGAGGTGCGGGGCACGGTGCTGCCGGACGACCCGGCGCTGGAGCGTCTGCAGGGGCTGGATATTGAGCTGGCGGCAGGCGATCTGACCGACGAGGCCTTTGTAGATAGCGCGGTCACCGGTGTGGACGCGGTCATCCACACAGCCAACATTGTCGGCCCCCAGTTCGACAACAATATGCAGATCGACCGGCTGATCACGCGCGTGTGCGGCGCACATGCGGACCACCTGGAGCGGCTGGTGTACACCAGTTCCTCTGGCGTCTTCCCCAACAACGGCGAAACGATCGCGTGCGCCTACCATCCGGTTGACGAGCGCCACCCGATGCGGCCGATAGGCGAATACTCGCTGGGCAAGCTGATCGGCGAGGAGTTCACGAAGATGGCGGCGCGGGAGACGGGGCTGCGCTTCTCGATCGTGCGCCCGAGCCATGTGCAGTCGGGCGACGCCATCCTGAGCCGGTTTACGGTGGGCGCGGTGGCGAGGCTGCTGGAGCGGGGACAGGACACGCCGCTGGGTGAACTGTACATGGCCGACGGCACGGAGCTGTGGCATGATGTGTTGGCGCGGGCGGAGGACACGAACCAGCCGTGCAGCGTGCGCGATATGGATGGACGCCCGTGGTTGTACCAGCCCAACGACGCGCGCGACATCGCCCATTTGCTGGTGTGCGCGGTGGAGGAGCCGGGGGCGGTCGACGATTCGTTCAACTGCGGAGCGCCGGCCCCGTTCAGCTTCCCGGAGGCGGCGGCGATCCTGGCCGAAAAGAGCGGTGTCGAGCCGCTGGAGGTGCGGGTGCCGGTGCGCTACCAGTATGACCATGACAACACGAAGGCTCGCAGCCTGATCAACTTCCGGCCGCGCGGCGACCTGCGGGCGATGCTCAGCTCGGCGCTGCTGGTGCGGGATGAAGGTTTCATTGACTACGACTGGGAAGGAGTTTCCTGATGCTACGTACCGCATTTATCGGCGCCGGGCCGCGCAGCCAAGGCGCGCACTATCCGAACGTGAACCGGCTGGCCGAGGTGGAGATGGCGGCAGTGTGCGAGCTGGACGAGGCGCGTATGCACGAGGTGGCGGTGGCCTACGATTTCCAATACCGTTACGACGACCACCAGCGCATGTTGGAGGAGGTCGAACCGGACCTGGTCTACTGCGTGATGCACGAGCGCTGGCTGCTGCAGCCGGCGCTGGACTGCCTGAACGCGGGCAAGCACATTTTCATCGAGAAGCCGCCGGGGATGAACATGGACGAGGTGCAGCAGATCCACGATGCGGCGGTGGCCAACGATGTGATCTGCGCGGTGGGATTCCAGCGGCGCCATGCGGCGGTGACGCGGGAGGCGATGCGGCAGGTGGCGCGGCTGGGGCCGGTTTCGACGGCGGTCGGCATCTTCCACAAGCGCATGCTGGGTGAAAAGGCGTTCAGCTTCACGACGACGAACTGGGACGATCTGTGCCACGCGGTTGACCTGGTGCGCTATATGGTCGGCGGCGAGGCGGTGGAGGTGACGGCTTACCAGGACCGCTTCGGCAGCGACTACCGCAACTGCTATACGGGCCTGGTGAGGTTCGACAACGGCGCGACCGGTTTCATCCACGGCAACCGCGCCTCGGGCGGGCGGGTGCTGCGCGGGGAGCTGCACGGCACGGGCGTTGGCTGCTATTTCAAGATGCCGCATGAGATCGAGATCACGGAGGAGGATGAGGCGCGCACGCTGGGCGGCTGGCAGATCGACGGTGTGGATGAGGCGGACACGAGCCGCTACGACGGCGTGCTGACGATGCACGAGCATATCGTCGACTGCGTGCGCAAGGGCGAGAAGCCGCTGACTGATATTCGCGATGCGATCCATTCGATGGCGCTGGTGGCGCAGTTGGAGGGCGCGGAGGGCAGGGGATAGTGGTTAGGGGATAGTGGATAGTGGGGATCGTCGGCATCTTAGTTGGGAGTGAGAGATGAACAGTTATAGTTTGGAGAGTGTTAAGGAGCGGGAGTTGTTTCCCGGTTTTGTTGGGAAGTTTATCCACAGCGACAATATGACGTTCGTGTACTGGGATATTGCGGCGGATTCGCCGCTGCCGGCGCATTCGCATCCGCACGAGCAGGTGATCAATATGTTTGAGGGTCAGTTCGAGATCCGCCTCACGGGCGGGGAGACGCGGGTGTTGGGGCCGGGGGAGGTGTACGTGATTCCGGGCGGGGCTGAGCATTCGGGCAAGGCGATTACGCGGTGCCGGATATTGGATGTGTTCCAGCCGGTGCGGGAGGAGTATGTGTGGGAGGATTGAGAATTGGGCAGTGGGGAGGAAGGGCATAGTGGGCAGGCGATTGCGTTACCGATTTGCTATGCCATCCTTCCTTGAAGGGCCGCGAAGAACACCTCTTTTGATCCACGAAGGACACTAAGGGCCACGAAGAACGGCAACGGCAACACCTTTGTCCGCGGAGGACACGGAGGGCCGCGGAGAACGGCAACTGCAGAACTGCAACTGCAGCTTCTTTTTGTCCACGAAGGGCCACGAAGGACCGCGAAGAACACCTCTTTTGATCCACGAAGGGCAAATAAGGGCCACGAAGAACGGCAACGGCAACACCTTTGTCCGCGGAGGACACGGAGGGCCGCGGAGAACGGCAACTGCAGAACTGCAACTGCAGCTTCTTTTTGTCCACGAAGGACCGCGAAGTACACCTCTATTTTTCCACGAAGGTCACGAAGGACCACGAAGAACGGCAACGGCAACACCTTTGTCCGCGGAGGTCGCGGAGGGCCGCGGAGAACGGCAACTGCAGAACTGCAACTGCAGCTTCTTTTTGTCCACGAAGGACCACGAAGAACGGCAACGGCAACACCTTTGTCCGCGGAGGTCGCGGAGGGTCGCGGAGAACGGCATTTGTGGTCGCCGCAGATCGTGGTCGTAGGGCACGAGAATCTGGCGGGAAACGGCCCGATTCTGCCCGCGGGCGCGTGAAGGAGAGGAGAGAGAACACCTTTGCTTGGCACACTCAGGGTCGCGAATTGAGTGGGGGTGGGTGGTTATATGGGGATTGGGAATGTCAGGCTTCGATCTGCGACCAGGGTCAGGAATAGCAGGGCCAGGTACAGCATGGAATATTTGTAGAGAGAGAGGGCTTCTTTGCGGTTCACTTCCTGGCCTACGTCAACCTGGCGATACAGATTGACTACCTTGCGTATCAATAGAAAGTCCAGCAAGATCACAACAGTAGAGTAGAGCCATCCGGCCTCGTTGAGGGCGAGCGGCGCCAGGGAAGCAAGTATCGTCAGGGCAGCGTACCAGAGCATCTGCTGCAAGGTAGCTTTGCTTCCAAGTATGGCTGGCGCCATGGGAATGCCTACAGCTTCATACTGATCCTTGACCAGAAACGCCAACGCCCAGAAATGTACTGGTGTCCACAGGAAAATCAGGATAAACAGCAGTCCGGCCATCCAGTCCAGTCCATTGGTGACGGCAGCCCATCCCAGCAGGGGCATGACAGAGCCTGCCACGCCGCCGATGACGATGTTTTGCCATGTGCTCCGTTTGAGCCATGCGGTATAAACAATCACATAGAACAGTAAGCCGAACCAGGCGAGAAGGGCTGTCAGCAGATTGGCTGTCAGCCACAGGATCAGGAACGCGCCTATGCTGAGCAGGAACCCGAATATGACAGCGTTGCGGACACTGACGACGCCGGTCACGAGGGGTCTGTTGGCGGTGCGGCGCATCTTGCCGTCTATGTCCCGGTCCAGCACCATATTGAATACGCCGGCGCCGCCGGTGGCCATGTATCCGCCAACCAGGACTCCAAGCAAGGGCAACCAGGGAGGAAGACCGCGGGCCGCCATGAACATGGGGCACACGGCGGTGAAGAGTAGAAGAGAAATGACTTTTGGTTTGGTTAGGGTCAGGTAGTCCCGCCATGTGGCGGCAGGCAGTGTTGAGGTGGTATTAATCATGAAGGCTGGATCTCTTTCGCTTGCCAGGGTACGGATGGTATGAAGCTGCCGGTCGGGGAAGAGCTGAGAGTCAACCAACCGACGACAGACCATAGACCGAAGGCTGCTACGGCCAGTGCAAGATGCAGAAGCTGGAGCGGAATCGGACCCAGCATGGCCAGATTGACTGTCCCCACCAACAGTTGCAGGCCATAAACTGCCAGGAGTAGATTGCGGAAACGCCGGGCCTGAGGAGTGGGCTTGAGCCAACCCGTTACGGCGTGGCTTACCCAAAGCCAGGCGCCGACTCCGATTGCCAGAAATGGATGCAGTATCCGCAGACGAATGAGCGGATGGGCCTGGCGGCTGAAATCCTCGCTAAGTCCCTCTTGCAAGGATTCCGGTGGAAACATGGTATTGCCCATGGCGGCGATTCCTCCTGAGAACATCAGAACTGTCATCCCCAGCAGGCTTACACTAATAAGGATTTTCAGGCCGGTTTGACCTGTCCAGACCGGCGGCCAGGTGCGGCCGGGGTAAGCATGTACGGTGGCGAGCGCCAGGGCTGCCACCAGCAACATGGAGTTGAGCAGGTGGAATGCGACCACTAAGCCGCGGGCAACAGACACATTGTCTCCTGTGAGTCCTGTCAAGACGGTACCCGCTCCTATGAGGGCTTCGAACAACAGGAAAATGGCGGAAATTATGGCGAAAGGCAGGAAACCGGGCAGTTCATGCCGCAGGCGTACGGCCTTCACGAGCAGCCATATACCCAGCAACAGGGCCACCCCCGAAAGGGCCCGATGCGAGTACTCGATCCAGGTGGCCAGGCCGTGTTCCAGAGGGAGGATTTCGCCCTGGCAGCGGGGCCAGTCACGGCCGCAGCCGGCGCCGGAGCCGGTGGCTCTGACGACGGCTCCCTGCAATATGACAATTACGTTGACGGATAGGGTTGTCAAGGCCAGGACGGGTGCCTTCATTGGGGCGGCCTTGCCTCGCTTGGCATCGAAGTCGTCCAGGAAACATCCTTGTGGTTTCCTGAATGCCAGAGGATTGGCGTTGAATACGGTACTGGCATGGGTCTGGAGAGTGGGGCGCCGACCTGCGGGCATTCTGGAAAGTCGGTCTGGTTCAACTTGAGAAGCATGAGCAATGTCTGGGTTCGCCACATATATTAGTCACTGTATGATCAGCCCGGTCCTGGATGAATATTATCCAGTCGGCTCAGTTTCCGGGTCTGTCGTCGGTATCTGATGCTTTGGGTCATGCTCTGCGGAATCCAATCCAGAGTCCACCTTTGGGGGAACAGGTGGAATCCGAATTGCGGATTCTGGCAAAGATCAGAATGTATATCTTGTCAGGGTTTTTGTCAATATTTTTGCCTCTCTTACTTATGATTTCTTGTGCACACCCATACGATAAAATGAGGCTGAAGGTCGACAAGGCAGCCCACCCGTGAGAAGGGAGGGTGTATAGGCAGTCGTGCTGAGCGAGACGCGCCGCGCTGCGGGCCAGGGGAGGTGTACGTGATTCCCGGCGGCGCTGAACTTTCGGGGAAGGCGATTACGCGGTGCAGGATATTGGATGTGTTTCAGCGGGTGCGGGAGGGGTATGTGTGGGAGGATTGAGTAACGAGCCTCACTTCCAAGGCCACACAAGATGTGATATGCTCAGCCAAGTAATGGTGGCATGTTGGCCCAAAATTGACACCCAAAATGGGCTAGGCGGTGAGAAGTCAGCCCCAACTCAGGACCACGGCCAAACAGGATGACAGCAAATGAAAAATAATGGATTTCGCTATTACGCTTTCAAATTGCCATCCTTTTTCGATGGACTTTCGCACATCCTGGATCTAGGTGGCACGTTGGGGGAGTATTATCCAATATCTCAGAAGGGGTATGAGGAGGATTTGGCTGCATTGAGAAGCGACTGGATTGTCGTCGGCCAAGACTTTCGAGACGCGATTGCCGCATACGCGGACAGCGAAATCTCTGAACGTCTCCTAAATGAGTAATATTGGCGAGCACCAGCCTTCAGAGCCCCCCGTCGTGCAGGAAAGTGGTAGCACGTCAGTTGAAGTGCTCCGAGAGATACGGGTCCGGTCTACCTCGTGAAGCGGGCCACTTCCCGCACCCGCGGATCTCCAACTCTTCGAAGAAATAGTACCCGGTGCAGCGAACCGGCTCCTCACTATAACTGAGAAGCAGACGGAGCATCGAATGGATCTGGAGCGCTCAGTAATCAACGAAGGCCTCAAGCGAAGTCAACGAGGGCTCACCTTCGGTTTTGTTCTCTCAGCGATGGTCATTCTCGGCGGTATCTTCCTCATCTATCTCGGGCACGATTGGGCGGGGGTCAGTCTTATCGGCATAAATCTGGTTGGGTTGGCAGGCGTGTTCGTCTATGGGACGAATTCTCGTCGTACTCAGCGCCATGAAAGGCGCGCAAATCTGGCCGAGAAAGCCGAAATGGGAACTGAAAGTCAGATATCCCAGAATCCACAATGAGTTATTGGTAGCAGATATAGCCTTCCCATAACTCCCCCTACTCTGTCTCAAAGCCGCTGTCGTCGAACTTCAGTGTGCGGGTGTTTTCGGTTACGATGCGCACGACTTGGTCGGGGGCGCCGTCGGGTATGTCGGCCTCGATTTCCAGGGTCAAACTCACTTTGGCGCCAGTCAGACCGGACAGGTGTGAGATCACCTCTTCAGCGATCTGGCTGGCGTCGCGCCCGGCACGGGTCGGGTCCAGCGTGACGGAGCCGTGGTAGCGCTTTGCCTTAGCAGTGTACGTGTCCCCATCTTTATCGGTTCCCTCTTTCGTGCCGGTGAGGTCGGCAGTTCCAGTACCTCCGTCCGTGCCGGTGCCTTCGCCTGTCCCAGTGCCATCGTTTGTGGCCGTGTCCGGTGGATCAACGACGATCTCTCTGTCCATCTGGCGCTGGGCGACATCCGGTATTACTATCAGACCCGTGGAAGTCTCATCAATGAAAAGACCTTGTCCGGCGCGTAGGCCGGGATAGCGTTCCTTCTCTTCGTCGTACCCGTCCCCAAAGGCAAACGAGTCCTGTGTCCAGGTCAACTGCGACACGCCATCCCTGATGGCATCGAGCAGAACGGCTGGTTGCTGCAGGCGCGGAAGATAGATGTAGCGGGCGAAGTCGTCGACGAGCTGGCGGACGGCGACATGATCGCCGCGCCACAGCGGAACGCGGTCCAACTCCATGCGGAGTCGGGTCCCGGCCATGGCAGTAACGAGCATTTCGTCGTTGAGCAGGCGGCGGCTGGCCTGCGGCGCGAGGGGGCCTGGGCCTCGCAGCCGGATTTTCTGCCACTGTACAGGCGCCTGGGGAGTTTTTTGGCTTGGCACAAGCAGCCAAGGGAAGGATTCGCCGATGCGGGCGTTGACGGTGCCGTCGGCTGATTCGGACTGTTGTTGGGCTTGGCGCACCTGGTGGGGCGGCAGGTCGAGCGCGTCGCGGTCATCGAGGATCGAGCGCCAGGCCAAGTAGATTCTGACCGCCTGGTCGAGGTCCTGGTGGCGTGCTTGGTCAGCGGCCAGGAAGAGGAGCGCGTTGCGGAAGAGGCGGGGGGCATTCCCTCTGGACTCGAGGATATTTTTGGCCGCGTGCAGGGCCGGGCTGTCTTCCGCCCCGCTGGTGTGCGTTGCCCGGACATTCAACACGACCAGCCCCACCTCCATGTCGTCCTGCACATCCTGTCCGGATTCGGGGAAGAGGTGGACGCGTCTGAATTCGCTCTTTTCCCGGAAATTCTCGCGCATCCGCTTTTCGATCTCCCGCTCCACCTTGTGCGGTTGGCGGCGCAGTTCATCGGCCCGGTCGGCGGCGAGGTTGGCGACGGTGGGCTGGGTCGAATACCAGTAACGGGTGCCGTCGCGGTAGAGGTAGGTGGCGCTGTCGGCCAAGCGGCGGAGGGCGTCGCCGAAGTCGGAGACGCTTTCGCCCGGCATGGCGCAGCCGAGCTTGATGCGCCGTTCGTCCAGTCCCTGGTTGGCGGCGGAGGGTGTGGGCGCGGAGCCGAGAAATACGGTGCGGGCCACGCGGCGGCAGGCGTTGTGGCGGCCGAGATTGGGGAACGCCCCGTCCAGTTGTACAGGCCGCGATCCGGCGCCGTCGATGTCGCGCTCGATGACGGGCACCCAGTTGGCGGGCAGATAGCGGGTCATCTCGAACTGCACGCGGCCGTCGTCCAAGGGGATGCTGGCCGGCAGGATGAGAGGATTGCGATCGCCCGACTCCCACAGGGTGTGGATCACTGCGGCCATGAGGCGCAGGACGCCGCGGGTGCGCTGGAAGCTGGGCAGGGTGGACCAGTCGGAATAGAGGCGCTCGAAGACCTCGGGGTGGATCGGGTAGGCTTCGCGCATGCGCTTTTCGTAGTCGGCTTCCTTGGTCTCGGCAGGAAATTCCTCTGATTTGGAACGGTAGAGGTCGAGGTAGGCGCGGGCTACGTTGTCGCGGGTGGTGAAGCTGGCGCTTGAAATCTGCTGGAAGAGGCGGCGGCGGACGATTTCGAAACTCTCGTCGGCGCTGGCCGGACGCCAGGACGAATCGACGCGGCCGATCACGTTGCCAAGCCGGGCCAGGGCCTCGCGCCCGCGCACGCCTCCTACCTCGATATCGTCGGTCTCAGTGTGGTCGCTGGGCCGGTCGGACGCGGGCAGGCTGATGACAAGGAGGCAGTTGGGCGGCAGTTTGGCCGACTCCGAAAGGGCTTGGGCGAAGGTGAAATGGGTCTCGAAAGAGCCGGCCGGCAGGTCGCTCTCGTCGTGCAGCTGGCGGGCGTAGGCGACCCACTCGTCGATGAGGATGAGGGCGGGGCCATAATCAGTGAGCAGTTGACGCAGGGCGTCGCCAGGATTGGTGGCGCGTTCGTCGTCGACGCGCACACGTTCAAAGGCAGAGCGCGCTTCGCTCTGGCCGCCGGCGGCATGGCCCAGTTGCCAGGCAATCTCGCCCCAAAGCGTGCATACCTGCGTGCCATCCGGCTTGGTGACCGGGTTGCCGGGCGAGATGCGGTTGCCGACGAGGACAACGCGGTTGACGCGCGGCAGTTCGGTCACGCCGGCCCCCTGCATGATGTCGTCGATACCGTCCAACTCGCCGGGCTGCGCGCCTGAAAAGAGGTGATAGAGGGCAAGCATGGAGTGCGTCTTGCCGCCGCCGAAGTTGGTCTGCAACTGTACGACGGGCTCGCCGCCCTGGCCGCTCAGCCGCCGCAGTCCATTTGCCAACAGACCCCTCAAACTTTGGGTCAGGTAGGTGCGGCGGAAGAACTCGGTCGGGTTGCGGTACTCGGTGGAACCCTCGCCCAGATGCACTTGCCAGAGGTCGGCGGCGAACTCGGCCTGCTGGTAGTGGCCGCTGGCCACGTCGGGGTGGGGGCTGACCACGTCGCGCCAGGGGGGCAGGCCGCCGGCGACTGCCGCGGTGACGGCGGTGGTGGTGCGGCGGCGCTGGCTGCGGGCCTGCTCCTCGAAGCGAAGGCGCAGTGACTCATTCTTCAGCTTTTCGACCTCGGCGGCCTGCTCTGAGGAGACCGCCATTAACAGTCGGTGGGTAGAATCCAATGCGCGGTACGTATCATCGCCGGAAAGGGGCTTCTGGTGCGCCCAGCGGTTGCGGAACTCTTGCAGTTCACTGATGAGGCTGCGTTCGGCATGTCCAAGAGTTTTGATAAAGACTTCATTCCAGGAGACCCACATGAGCTTTAGCAGCGCAGCAGAGTCCATCTGTATGAATGCCTGTTTCGGCTCCTGTCGGATGCGGAGGATGCGCTCCAGTTCCTGTCCAGTTCTGCCTTTATAATGGTCGATGAACTCGCGGGCGACGAATGGCATCAGACCGGCCTTGAGCAGATCCAGTGCGAGGCCGACGCGTTCCCGATTGGTGGTTGCCATGAATTACTCGCTTGTGGTTGTTACTGGAATAGTGTCCGCAGCCAGTCGACAAATGCGGTGGTGTTTGCCGCGTCGGTAACTAGATCCCTGGCCTTGATCGCTAAGCCCATGCGACGTGGTTCTTCTTTTGTTGCCAGCCAAGGGTGGACTTTGGCCCTCTGTATCTTGCCCGGCGCAAACTTGCGGTCCGCTGGGGGGATGCCATCGATGTAGGCTTCCGACAAGGGCCACACGGGATCGCCGGACGGGATCATGCTGCCAACGAAATCTTCAAGCTCTCCGGTCGAACGGTTGTCGGGCATCAGCCAGACGCCGATGCGCAGCTTGCCCTCGATGATCGTCCCGCTTGGCTCAAGTTGAGCTGGCAGGTCGGGCAGGTCGAAGTGGTCTTCCTGCCGCAACCTGTTCAATCTGTCGGTCAGCGCTTGCCAGCGGGCGTCCGGATTGTTGTTTGCGTCCAACACGATACCGAGGACTGTGCGCCCGGGCGTTCTGGCTTCCAATACGATTGAATCGATAAGTTTATCTTTGCCTTCTTTTTCGATAATCCAGAAATTCTGCTCCAATTCGCTACGCTCACTGAGGTGTATGACGACGTGTTTGTCATCTGGCCCTTCTACAAGGAGCACACGGGGGTGCGAGTCGGATTCTTGCATAGAGTTACCTGACTTCAATTCTCTGATCGGCGGCTATCTTCAGGTCTTCACTGGTATACCGGACGGCGCGCAGTCCGTCGTCCTCCTTTTCGAGGCGTACGAGGACGCCATCTTCGCAGTCCAACTCTGCTGCCGCCAAGGCGAAACCCCGGACGCAATCCCAGCTGTGCGTCGTGGCGAAGACTTGCACGTTGTTCTCGTGGGCCGTCTGTAGCACCATGCGCCAGTAGTCTCGCTGCACGGAGTGATGAATGCCGTTCTCCGCTTCGTCGATGAGGAGGAAGCCGTCGCGGCTGTTGGCAAGCCCCAGGCCGACGTCGAACAACCGCTGGGCCCCTTCGCCGAGACTTCGCAACGGGACAGGGCGCTCGTAGCTTTTGAGTCTGACAATGCCCCGCAGCCTGTCCCCCTCTCCCTCGCGCACATCGTCACCGATCACGCCAATGCGGTCTACTTCGGCGCCGTAAATCAATCCAATCGACCTGGTGATCTGTTCTTCGTCATCGGTCAGCGCCACTTTGTTCCATATGCGGGCCAGATCAGATCTCGCCAGGAGCCCCGGCCCTACAAATTCGTGCTTAGTCTCTGGAAGCAACTCTTTAACGCCCGGTAGACTCCCACCATAGCCAAGCGGAATGAGGAAATAGCCGTGCCCCTGGCAGTCAACCTCGAATGCTCGAAGACGGTCTCCTGAAAGGCGTTGCAGGAGTTTACGCGGCATATATGAAAATGCAGGATGCTCATAATCAAGGATAGTTGCCTTGATACTGAGCTGGTCTGTCTTTTCTCGTGGCCCGATAGACAAAGATGCTTGCTCGGAAATACTCCGTCCATGGAACAGAGCCGCCCAGTCGACTTGAACCGGTCCATCTTCGCTTGGGTCTTTGGGAGTGGTGATTTCGTCGCGAATATCCAAGACATGGGCCAATACTTGGTGCCGTCCACGCGCGGCGTAGACTCTGATGGCATCCAGCACAGTCGTCTTACCCACACCATTGCGCCCGGCGAGCAGCGTCACCCGGCCCAGACGCGGAATCGTCAGCTTCTTGATGCCGCGGAAGTTCTCAATATGCAGGTCCGGGAGCAGTAGGACGTTGTCGTTCTGTTTGTCGTCCATTTTCTCAGTGCCTCTTACACGCGCCCTCTGCGTCTACAAGTTTTTGGAAGTCAATTCGCGAAAGCCTTGCTCCGTTTTGTCGTAGACGACCTTTCCGTCACGGAGCGCGGCGCGGAGGACAGTTCCAACGAGGTGGCCGCGACGCGCGATTTCCTCGGGTGTCGTCACGATGATATCTTTGCTGACCGGCAGGTCGCTAAGCACGCGGCCCATCTCGACCGCGGCACGGCGTTTGTCAGTTCCCTCTTCCATGACGACGAGCAGGTCGACGTCGCTCCAGCGGTTGGCGGTGCCGCGTGCGCGAGAGCCGAAGAGGAGGATGCGCGCAGGTTGGAAGCGTGCGACGATGCGCTCTACCATGGTCTCGATAACTGTTTCGGTCGTCATTGCGTCGTTCCAGGCCCGCCTATCAGCTCGCCCTGCTCGACGCGCGGGCGCTGGCGGGCCAGGCGGGCGATCTCCGGCCAGCTTTTTACGAGGGTATTATAATCCAAAGCTTCCTGAGTGCGATTCTTCTGTTCGCAGATGCGGTAGAGGCGGTAGGCGAGATCGCGGGCGGACTCGGCGTCGGCGCGCAGCTTGGCCAGCAGGATCGCGGCGCCCCCTTCGCCGGCTTGGCCATGCAGGCGGATCAGATGATGCACCATCTCCCAGACGGTGCGACGGCTATCCGTCTGCGGGTCCCAGTCGTCGGGGAGTTCGGCGGGGCGCAGCAGGCGCACTTTGCCGGCGCCAGCCATAAGAATGCCGGCCTCGATCATGCCGTCCACGCTGGTGTTTTTGGCCTTGGAGAGCGTCTCGGCGACACCGAACTCGCCCTGGTTGAAGCCTTCCTGCTCGAACCAAGCTACGGCCCAACGGGTGTCGGAGTCGAAGTCGCCTTCCTGCTCGGCGAGCACCTCTTCCAGCGTCTGGTTGATGAGCGAGAGGGCGTCGCGCACCGAGAGCGGGCTGCCGCTGACATCCGGCACGCGTGCGTAGCGGCTGAAGACGGCCATGCCCGGGCCGATGGCGGCTTGGGCCAAGTCCACTGGCGCGATGCTGCCCGCCTGCATGGTACGCAGGGCCGCGGGCAGTTCGTCCTTGAGGGCGTCAACGAATTCGCGGCGGGTGGACATCGGCGCGTCAGCGGAACGCGGGCGGCAGACAATGACGATACTGGACGCAAGGGCGTTGACTTTACTCTTGAGATGACCAGTGTACTCCGTACGCACTGGCCAAGTACCACTGATCGCGAATCCAGCATCTATTACCGCCTCCAGAAATGTCTCCCATCCGGTGCTGGTCGTGCCCGCGTCACCTTTGCGTTCGGATTGCTTAAAGGCATAGAAAATGGTAACCGGAAGTGCCGGATTTGCCTGCTCTGCGAGGCGCCGCATAGCCTGAGTCATTCCATCTATGAAAAAGAATTCTGCCTTCTGCTTGCTTCCATTGTGGCGGTAGGGCGTCGCGACAAGTTCTTCGGTCTTGGGTACGGCGAGCGTGGCAAAGAGATCGGGAAAAGTTGCCCTTAGCGAGCGGCGCAGCCAGACGTAGAAGAAATCCGAAAGATCAGCATATCCGATATTATCGTAGTAAGGGGGATCAGTAGCCACCAATTTAGCCAAACTGACTTCTTGGGACTGCGCATCAAGCTGTTGACTTGAGCCGAACGTTTGTGCAGATATGGAAGTCTCCAACACCTTGGCCAAGTAGCCAACTTGGCCTACGAAGTTGCCGCTAGAATTGCACATGGGATTACTTTCGACGAAGTCCCAAGTCATCGCAAGTGCCTGACGCGCGAATACTTGCTGGACCTTCTCTCCCACTGTAGCCCAAAAATTCAACGTCGCCGACCTATTCGTTTGTCGACTTACGCAAAGACCCAAATACACGCCCACCGCCTCAGCATACGCGGTCGCCCCGGTACCGCCCGCGCGCAGAGGAACGCCATCGTCCGGCATGCCGTCGGCGACCGCGTCGTGGAGGATGCGTTCACGGGCTTCTCCCACCAAGTCGGAGAAGGTGGTCAGCGCAACCAACTGGCGGTCTGTGAAGAGGTCGGCGAAGGTAGTCAGTCCGTATAACGGTACCCAAATGGCTCGAGGATCGTTCGGAAGATCCTGCTTCGGTTCCCACTCTGGTTTGGCTTGAGCGACAATTGACTCATGTTCCGTCAGTGGTGTGACGTAGACCCGTCCCCGATCCCCTTCGGCAACGATAGCCATGAGACGCGCGCCCATGCGGCCAGCCATTCCTTCGGCCTTGATATAATCAGGGTTCATTGGCACCCCCGACATCACACATTGAAAATTTGAACCACGGGATAGTTTGGTGCCCTTCCTGGCCGACTCCGGCGGCGTCCCTGCCCTGACTGTAAAGTGATACCCGCCGTCCCCGATTACCGGCTCGACGTAGGCCTCCTTGCCCTTCTTCTTCGACAGGATGAAGGTAGACGCCAGCGGCACTTCCACGTCGGCAAAGGCTGGGTTGGGGCTGCGGACGGTGCGGGCCCACAGCCAGGCGATGGTGGTCAGCTTGCGTCCCACGTAGCGCTTCAGATCTGGGCGCTCCTCGGCCATCGCCGCGGTGACATCTATCTTGGGGTAGAGATGGCCGATGCGCTTCTCGGCCTCGTCGCGCATCCACTTGCCATAATAGCGTACGTCCTCGGCCAAGCCCGTCGCGCCCTTCCAGGCCGCACTGATTCCTACTTGCCCCGTATTGCGCTCCGGGTTGACGGGAGCGCGGCCGGCGAACTTGGGCGGGATCTCGATCATGGCCTTGTTGATCAGCACGGCCACCGGGTTGAGGTCGCTGGCGTAGCTCTCCAGTCCTAGCCGTTGCGCCTCCAGAGGGATAGACCCGCCGCCGGCGAAGGGGTCGTGGAAGGCGGGCAGTCGATCGGGGTCGAACAGTTCGGCCGCGCGCGGGTGGTTTCGGTTGTCTGCGCAGGTGCGGCGCCAGCTCCTGCGGATCTCGGCGCGGGCCTTCTCCTGGACGCGCTCGTTGGTCGTGTTCTCCCACAGCACCAAGTCCTCGATGATCTTGAAAAGGCGGTCCCGTTCCTTTTTCTGTTCCTCCTCGGTGGGGAACTCTTCCGACAGATCGGAGGGGTCGTCGACCAGTTGGGCGAAGAGTACCGCCCGCGCCGCGGCCAGGGGACGCCGCGCCCACCACAGATGCAGTGTGCTAGGGTGGCCGTAGCTGATAGACTTCTCACGGGCGGAGGCGGCGTTTATTTTGTCGAGCGGCAGGGCGACTTCGATGAGTTTCTTGCGGGTTTTGGTCTGCTCCATGCGCTTCTCTCAGTTCCAGGTGGGGGGCCGCGTCAAGACGTAGCCGTTGGGTTTTGTGACTTGGTTTGGCAGTTGGCTGTCCTTGATCACGCCACGACCGATAGTAAAGTGCGCCGTCGCCGCGTGGACAAGAGCGGTCGCATGTCGCCCAGGTGGAAAAGCTATGACCGTCCGCTTTCTCGGGTAGCGCTTCCCAACAGCGCGTACCGGGGTAGCCAAATCGCCATCCCCTGACATAACGATTGCTGTATCGAAGACGTTATCTTGCGCGTCGCCGAGCAGTTTGGTCGCGATATTGACGTCGGTCATCTTTTCCTCATAGGTTTGCCAGGTCGCCCCACAAACTGAACACCGTCTCTGCTTGGGCAGGAAATCACCGTAGTGAATAACCACATTGGGCAACATTTCTGTTGCTTCCAAGAACGTCTTCTGGCGCTTAAACTTGCCCGGATTGTTTGGCTCAGGAACCACGCTGGCGGTGAAGTAGTGAACCTCCACCAAGTGCTGGTTGGGGCGCAGCAGTTTCTCGGACAGGCGACGAACGTCGAGCCAGAAATACCGCCGCCAGCCCTTGGCTCTTAGACCGTAGTAGAGATTGAAGCCATCAATATATACAGCTACACGCTGCATCAGTATATTCCCTCGCACGTGTTCATGGATTGCTCAATAGACATTCGTGTCTGGAGTGCGTTGAAAATTGGTGTCGATTTGACTTGACAATATATGAGGCATAGTGTAAATTACCAATACCCCCCCAACGATAGCATCGTTGGGCCGACGTCCCCCTTACGGGGGGCGTTTCTTTTCGTTTGCCTTCCTGGTTTCGCGACGACACCGACGCTTCGCCCTGCTGATCAGATCTACCCAGGGCAGAGGAAGACTCGCGCCACGCGTTTCTTGACGGGACCACTGCACTGCGCTAAACTTAAACATACCACCCCAATGATAGCATCATTGGCCCGACGCCCCGCATGGGGCGTCTCTTCTTTTGGCCTCGTGCGGGCTGGATTCGACCTCAGCCGGATAACTTCGTTTCGGCTATTCGCATCTGGTGCAACCGGTAGCGTTTCTCGATGCCGAGCCAGATACTTGCAGCGAGCCCCAACTCCTTCTCGAACAGGAGCGCTGTCTCCGCCTCAACGGGGGCTTTCCCGGCGACGATCTCGCTGATAAGCTGCGTAGTGCAGCCACATTTGCGCGCAAATTCGGTCTGCGAGATGCCCTGCACTTCGAGATGTTCCTCCAGGACCCATCCAGGCGGCACCGCATAGTCGGGTTGGAATTGATATGTCGTCGTAGCCATGCCATTGTTCACCTTAGGTAGAAGACCTTAGCGACAGACCGCCCTCCGTCAGTCACGCGGGCGCCTCCGCACGCGCAAGAAGTTCGGCGAAATTGTAGTTGACGCTGGTCACGCCGAAGTCCGGCTCGCGCTGGAAGGGGCGGCGCAGGTAATGCACGCGGTGGCGGTCCTCGTCTAGAAATTCGACGATGGCGAGGATGTAGGCGTCGGGCTTGTTGAGCGAGTAGAGGATCTCGTTGCGGGTGACGGTGATGGCGGGCGCGCCGCTGACGCGTCCCTTTACCTCGAGGAAGCGCAGGCGGCCGCTGGCGGGATCGCGGCTCTCGATATCGTAGCCGCGCTTCTCGAACTCGCGATCGGTCGGCTCATAGCCCAGCTCTCGCTCAACGTCCATCACGATCTGCCGGGCGCGGGCGGCCGCGGCCTGGGTGTCGCTGGTTGCGGGAAGAGGGCGGGGAGGCGCCCCGCCTGCCATCGCCCGGATCAATCCTAGCGGCGCGATCAGGGCCGCGCCAAGCACCACCGGAGGCCGCGGCGAGATCTGGCGCTCCTGCTCCAGTTCGGCCTGTCGTTTGTGCAGGCGCTCCTGGAGGCGGTCGGCGCGCTGCCGCGCCTGGCCGGAGTTGAGGCGGGCGTTGACGCGGCCGGACTGTTCCTGCAGTTTGAGATCTTCGGCGCGGCGGTCCCAATGTGATATCTCCATGGTCAGCCGAGCCTGCACCGCCTCGCGCGTCTTGTCGAGCAGCGGCTGTCTGGCGCGGCGGATCTCGTCGACGTGCTCGGGCACGACGTTGGCGACGGCGTAACGCTGGGCGGTTTGCTCCAGTTCGGCGCCGATCCAGGTGCATTCCGGCCGGGCCAGCAGGGCTTCGTGGCGCGGCTCATCTGCGGCCAGCGGCCGGTAGTCGAGATAGGGGGCGTACTCCATGTGGCGGGCGTTGCCGGCCGCGTCCAACTCGACGTAGAGCATCCGTTTTGAGATCACCCGCCTGCTGCCGGCGCGTGTCAGGCTGGCATCCTGGATGGCGTGTTCGAGAAAGAAGAGCACCCGCGGCTCGGTGCCGGCGTCGCGCTCGTCGACCAGCACGGCGCCCTGCTTCAACAGGTCGCGGTGGCCTGCCAGCGTCCGGCCTATGACGGCGTCGAGCAGAGGATGACCGGGACAGACAAAGGCGGCGGGAGGATGGTTGCCGTTGGCCGCCAGCAGCTTTTCGAAAGCGATGCGTTCGTAGCGGCGCAATACCGGCATGCCCGCGCCGGTGGTCGGCTCGACGTTGCGCACTGCCGCCGGCACATGCGTGATCTCATAGCGGCGGCTCTCGCGCTGGCGGGCGCGTCCGCCCACGCGCTGGAACGCCTCCATGAAGAAGGACTCAATGTAGTGGGGCTGGAGGCGACGCGCCTCGGCCCGCTCCATGCGGGCGCGAACGCGATGCACGCGGCTGACGTCCATTGTGTCCGGCGTCAACGAGCGCTCTTCGAGCAGTTCGCTCAGCCTTTCGCGATCGAAGGCGTTCTCGACAATGGTGGTCAGCCTGGCCCGCACTTCCGGCTGCTCCCCGTAGCGGATGGCATCGACGAGCAACTCGCGCAGCGGCCTGCCATCGAACTGCATTTTGCCCAACACATCGAATACCTGGCCGCCGAGTGTCTTGCGCGCCTGTTCCAGCTTCTCCAGCAGCCGCCCGTATACGTCGCCCTCACGCGTTTCGGAGGCGACCAGGTTCCAGAGGTGGCAGACCTCGGTCTGGCCGATGCGATGGATACGGCCAAAGCGCTGCTCGAGACGGTTCGGGTTCCAGGGCAGGTCGTAGTTGACCATCAGATGGGCACGTTGGAGATTGATGCCCTCGCCGGCGGCGTCGGTTGCCAGCAGCACGCGCACTTGCGGGTCGTGGCGGAAGGCCTCCTGCGCGGCGTGGCGCTCCTCGCGGCGCAGTCCGCCGTGAATGACGACGACTGCCTGTTCGCGCCCCAGCCGGCCGGCGATGCGCGTATGCAGGTAGTTGAGGGTGTCGCGGTGTTCGGTGAAGATGACCAGTTTCTGCTGGGGCGAGGGCACGGGGTCGGAAATTGTACCGGCACCGTAGGGGGCGGGAGTCTCGGCGAGCGTGCTGATAAACAGCTTGTCGAGCAACTCCCCCAACTGGAGCCACTTGGTATCGCGCCCGCCCCGGAGCACGCGTCCTGCATCCGCTTCAAGGGCGTTGAGCGTGCCGATCTCCTGCTTCAACTCGTCGATGGTCTGGGCGGCGGTGGCCTGGTCGAGAACCTCCCCTTCCTGCGCCTCGATCTCGCTCTCCGGGGCGTCTTCCAGGTCTTCGAAATCTTCGCTGTCGAGCGCCAACACGGCCGGCGCGGCGACGAAAGCGTTCTCGCCCTGGCGTTGCAGCCCCTCCACCTCCTGCAGACGGCCCTGCAACCGTTCGCGGCGGCGGCGCAGGGAACTGTAGATCGCCTCCGGCGACGAGGCGAGCCGGCGCTGGAGGATGGTCAGGGCGAAACCGATGGCGCCGGCCCGTTTGTCGTTTGCCAGTGCGCCGGCGCGGTTAAACTCCTCGCGGACGTACTGGGTTACCGCCGAATAGAGCCGTTCTTCCTCTGCGGACAGTTTGTAGGCGACAGTGTAGGCCATGCGCTCGGGGAAAAGGGGCGTGCTGTCGAACTTGAGTAGCTTCTCTTTGACCATGCGGCGCATGAGGTCGGAGACATCGACGTTGTGGACGCCGTCGCGAAATTTGCCTTCAAAGCGATCGCTGTCCAGCAGCGCCATGAAAAGCTGGAAGTCTTCCTCTTTGCCGTTGTGGGGCGTAGCCGTCATCAGCAGGAAGTGACGGGTCAGGTCGGAGAGGAGTTGGCCCAGACGGTAGCGCTTGGTATAGCGCAGTTCGTTGCTGAAATAGCTGGCCGACATTTTGTGGGCCTCATCGCAAACGACCAGGTCCCAATCACAGTCGCGCGCCTTCAGTTTCTGCTGCACCTCCTCGTCGCGCGAGAGCTTGTCGAGGCGGGCGATCACGAGATCGGTCTCGAGGAACCAGTTGCCGGTGCGGGCGGCTTCGAGCTTGTCGTTGGTGAGGATCTCGAAGGGCAGCTGGAAGCGCCGGTAGAGCTCATCCTGCCACTGTTCGGCCAGTGCGCCGGGACAGACGATCAGGCAGCGCTGGAGGTCGCCGCGGGCGATCAGCTCCTTGATCAGCAGGCCGGCCATGATCGTCTTGCCGGCGCCGGGATCATCGGCCAGCAGGAAGCGCAGCGGCGAACGGGGCAGCATCGCCTCGTAGACGGCGGTGATCTGGTGCGGCAGCGGCTCCACGTCGGAGGTATGCACGGCCAGCAGCGGGTCAAACAGATGGGCGAGGCGGATGCGCTGGGCCTCGGATACGAGGCGGAAGAGGGCGCCATCGCCGTCGAAGCTCCAGGGGCGCGCTTGCTCCGCAACCCTGATACGGGATTCGTCCTCGCGATAGAGCAGCTCGTTGGCCACCTCGCCCGCCTGCGTCTTGTAGGTCAACTCGACGGCGGCGTCCCCGTACCACTGCACGCTGACCACGGTGACGAGACTGTCCGCCAGGATGCCCTCGACGGCGGCGTTGGTAGTGAGATCTTCCAGTTTCATAACTGCTGTCCCTTTTGTCGAGACTGAGCGCCCTTTCTCCTGATCCTCTTCACACATTTCCAGCCGTGGTCAGCTCCCGCAGCTTCTCCCGGAAGTAGCAGAAGCTGGGCGAAGCGTTCTTCTCCACATCCATTAACGGGGCAATCCTGGTCGCCCAATTCGACTTCTCCCTGCCTACTGCTTGCCATCCCCTCTTTTCGAGAGCGGTGGAGCCCCCCCTGACTACTGCGTCGGCCAGAAGTTCCCATGTTCCGCAAATCGAGTCATTACCGTATCCATTCAATAGGGCGTCCCTGGCCTGCGGATAAGCCTTCTTGATCGCAGGAATGTCGCCGAGCAGCCAAGCTTCGCCCTCTTCGATAGCAATGCAGAAGCGGGTCTCGGGTTTGGGGTTGCATGCATTGAGGACGGCGAAGAGTTCCTGGCGGAATTTTTTCAGGCACTTGCTGTCCAAGTCGCAGACTACAACCACTGCCGCAGGATAATTGGCGTATGTCTTCCCATATGCCCTTAGTAACACAGGAAGCTGGTTGAGCAAGAGACGTGTGCCGGCATTAGCAGCGCTTGAAAGATTTTTGGGAATGTGGCCGATTCCTTTATAGCCTCTAACCTTGAAGGTATCTTGCACGTCGATGATTTTGGGGAGCAGGATGTCGAGCGCCTCCTTGCCCGACTGGTCTTCGACGAGGATTTCAAAGTGCATCCGCTCACCTCGGATCGAGATAGTCGCTGTACCAGAGGCCGCCCAAAGGCAGTCCTTCCGCAACCATGTTGTTTACAATTGGCTCTTCGCTGGCCCGACGAATGGTCGAGAAACCGTCCGCGCCTTTTTCCAAAATCCAGACCTCAGGTGGGTCAAGCGCGTCAACGAAATAGGGCTGATGGGTCGTGACGAATACCTGCGAGCCGCCCCTTGCTCCCCTGGCGTGTTGGCGGAACTCATAGGCCAGGGTCTCGAGAAGTTTGTGATAGAGGCCGTTTTCCGGCTCTTCGATGCAGAGAAATGGCGGGGGCGTTGGATCTTCGAGCAGAAGAAGATAGGCGAATACCTTCAGCGTCCCGTCGGACATTTGCTGGGCATAAAATGGGTCCTCAAAGCCTTTGTCGTTAAATCTGAGCAGCAGTCGTCCGTCACTGGTCTTTTCGGTATCAATCTGGTTTATGCCGGGGATCTTGGCGGCGACCCTGTCCAGAATAGTCTTGAAACGATGCGGATGTTCCCGCTTCATAAACTGAACAACGTTGCCGAGGTTGTCGCCGTGGATGTTGAGATGGGGTTGGGGACCGGCCAGCGGCAGACTGCGCGCCGCGTCCGGGGTGAAGTAGCTGAGATACCACCCTTCGATGAAGCGGCGAAACGCTGAGATGCGCGGGTGTTGTGCCAGGGCGCCGAGCGTGGCGATACCGAGCTTGCGTTGATCTTCCAGTTCGATGTACTCTGTCTCGCTGGACTCCTCCGGAGCAACCAACTCTCTCAATCCCTCGAGGTGGAGCTGCCCTTTGCTTTCATCGATCGCCAGCCCTTCCTCCTCTCCTCTCCATACCCAGCCCTTACCGGCCTCGAGTATCAGGAAGGAAAACGGCCAGCCGCGTTTCTGGCCGCTTCGTCTTTGTCTGAGCCGTTCTCGCAGTACGAAGGGGCGGCCGGATTCGTCGGCGTCGATGGCCATTTCATAGGTGATTGGCCGGGCGTTTCCGTGTTGCTTGTAATACACATCGAACTCGATGGGGCCAGTTTGGCCCTGCGACCGTATCCTCTCGAAGCCGCCGCGCCCGCGTGCATCACAGGCCTCCTCGACGCCAGACTTAAGGGCATCGGCCAGGAAGCCAAAGGCATCGAACAGAGCGCTCTTGCCAACGCCGTTCTTGCCGATGACCGCTGTCATGTCGCTGAGCGGCTGGCTCTTCCGTTGGTTCCACAGGCGGCCCAGAGTCACATCCTTGAGTACCTTGAAATTCCTCACTCGGAAACCTTGTATCTTAGCCATCTCACACTCCTCGATCAACCATTTACTACCATCCTCTGCTGGTCAACAGCAGATTATCACGGACAGGGCGAGCGACCATCAGAAGCCGAAAGCGGATGACATGAGACTTGATGGCTAACGGCAGCCCTTCCTCCACTGATCCTACTCTGCAACGTTACTAACGGTCAATATAGCCAGCCTCTATCCGTCCAGGCGAGGCAACATCCCGTTCCCACCCTCCCCTATGTGCCGGAACCACTGAACATCGAGTAAACTACAGTTCAACCGACTTTCCCCGATTCTTGTAAACACCCGGATCACGCTCATGCCATCGTCGCTCTCTACTTTCCTCGACCCGCCGACGGAGTTTTCGGTGCTGCCGTTCTGGTTCTGGAACGACGACCTGGACGCCGATGAAATTCGCCGCCAGATCGCTGATTTCGAGGAGCACGGAGTTTACGGCTTCATCATTCACCCGCGCGTGGGGCTGCCGCGCTCGCTGGGCTGGATGTCGGAGGCGCTGCTAGAGTTTTATGATGCGGCGATCGAGGAGGCGGGGCGGCGGGGGATGCAGGTGGTGCTGTACGATGAGGGGATGTACCCGTCCGGATCTTCGGCAGGGCAGGTGGTGGCGGAGAATCCGGCTTACCAGACGCGCTGCCTGGAGGCGCGGGGGCTGGCCGACGGGGAAGAGCCGACGCTGCAGGCGGACGAAACACTGGCGGCGGTGGTCAGCCGGCGCGGGGGCGGGCGGCTGGCGGTGATAGACCGCAAGATGGACGCGTATATCCGCGGGCTGCACTATATTGACGGCGGCCCGGCGGAGGATGAACCGCTGGCAGGAGACCTGCTCAACCCGGAGGCGGTTGCATGCTTTATCCGGCTTGTGTACGACAAGTTCTACGAACGGTTCGGGCAGCATTTTGGGGGCCTGATTCCGGCGATCTTTACTGACGAGCCAAGCCCGGTGGGCAAGCCGCGCGAGCGCGGGGTCTGGCCGGGCACGACGGGGATTCTGGCGCATGTCAACAGGCTGCTGGGGTACGACTTCACGCCGCACCTGGCGGCGCTGTGGCACGATGACGAGCCGGAGGCCGACCGCTACCGCGCGGACTACGAACGCGCGATCGCCCTGCGCATGGAGGAGACCTGGTACGCGCAGTTGTATGACTGGTGTAGCGGGCATGGCATCGCTTTGACCGGTCATCCGGCCAAGGCGGACGACCTGGGCGCGGAGCGTTATTTTCATATGCCCGGCCAGGATATCGTCTGGCGCTGGGTGCTGCCGGACGACCCGACTGCGCTCGAGGGCGCACAGTCGACCCAGGGCAAATGCGGCAGTTCGGCGATGATCCATACCGGTCGGCGGCGCAACGCGAACGAACTGTGCGGCGCCTTCGGCCACGAGTTGACGTGGGAGGAGATGAACTGGCTGGCGGACTGGTGTTTCGTGCGCGGCACGAACATGCTTTTCCCGCACGCCTTCTACTACAGTGTGCGCGGCATCCGCTGGGATGAACGGCCACCGGACGTGGGGCCGAACAACGCCTGGTGGGGGCGCTACAAGAGCTACGCGGACCGCTGCCGGCGGCTGTGCTGGCTGAATACTGACAGTCAACATGTGTGCGGGGTGGCCATTCTGGGCAAGGTGGACTGGCTGCCGTGGGAACCGGCCAAGATCCTGTTTCAGCAGCAGCGCGATTTCAACTACGTGGAAGAGCGGCATCTGTGGGAGGACGCGGTCGTAGACGAGCACGGCATCCACCTGGCGGGGATGCACTACGAGGCGGTGCTGACGGCGCACGAGCCGGACGCGCGGGCGTTGCCGGCGCTGGAAACGCTGGCAGAGGCTGGCCGTTTGCTGCGCTGCGGTCCGCAGACGCCGGCGTCAGAACTAGTGGGCTTTGTCGATGGGTTGGTTGCGGCGGATGTCAGTGTGGAACCGGCGGCGGCGGCGCTGCGCGTGCGCCGGGTGCAGAAGGGTGGACGGGACTGGTGGATGCTGTTCAATGAGGAGGGTGCATCGCTGGCGAGGAAGGTACAGCTAGCGGCGGAAGGCCCGTTCCTCCAGCTGGATCCGTGGACAGAACAAAGTAGACCCTGGGAAAATAGCGGTCAAATCGCTCTCGACGGATACCAACTGACCGTTGTCTGCACTGACTGGACGGACGCCGACTAGCCCCTAAATTCAGAAACAAAAAAAGGGAGCGACCCCTTTTGATTGCTGCCATGTGCCCAAGGTCCGGGGGCGGCGACAATCAAAGTCACTCCCTGCAAAGATAATCGGACCGACTCTTAGGCCACGCTCTGACGCCTAACAACGTTGCTGGCGGCAGGGCCCTTGGGACCGTCCTCTATCACGAATTCGACCTGATCACCTTCCGCAAGGCTGCGGAAGCCCTCCGACTGAATCGCGGAGAAATGCACAAAAACGTCTGGTCCATCTTCCCGGGCGATGAAACCATAGCCCTTCTGATCGCTGAACCACTTCACTGTACCGACTACTTGCTCGCTCATGGCGTTAAAACTCCTGTGCTAACTGCGTTTACCAGATAAGGCGCAAAACAACCCGCACACTGACTGGTGATACTGCATGAAAATGCCCCCCTGCCCGGGTACTTCCGGGGAACGTCCAACGGTAAACCTGTCAGAACACTAACTCATTTTGCTGTGCACAAGGATATTATAGGTTGAGATGTTTGTCAAATCCGCAAAACGGCGGTTTATTTCAACTCTGAACAGGATTTGTTGTGGCCCTTCAAGCAGAGGGTGTTTTGCTATGCCTTTGACTATCACGTGCTAAGTGAATTACTCTAAATTACACCTTTTATTGCGGTCTGGCTTTTTGGACCAATCTCAGATCCCATGAGGGAATATTTTGTTCGGTTTTAGCTTCAAAGAAGCATTCCAGAGTTTTCTGCTCGCTGCAAGAGCATCCCCAAACCATCTGACCCGATTAGCGATATTCAACCTCCTGGCCGGAATCGGACCTGCGATTGCACTGTACCTGCAGAAGGTTATTATCGATGGGATATCTCGTTCTCTCAGCCTGCCGATCACAAACATCTGGGACTGGATTATCGCGCACCCACTCTTTTGGGGCAGCATAATTGGTTTCGTCATTGTCCATCTACTGCTCGATTCACTTGAAACAGTGGCCAGTTTTGAAGCCAGTTCCTTCCGCGACAACGTAGTCGGTGAAACAAAACTAAGAATCTTCAAGAAAATTGCCGAATTCAGAGACATTGCTCTGTTTGAGGATACAGAGCTTCTCAACACACTGCAGTTGGCCTTATCTGGTATTCCCAAACTGACCTATCTCTCTCATATGCTTAACGCATTCCTAGCGGGTTTCTTTGGCTTCGTTCCCGTATTCCTGTTGGCATTTTCGATTGCCTGGTGGATTCCATTGTCAGTGTTCCTTCTTGCAATACCTTCCGTATACGTACAATTTCGCTACTCTAAGAAGGGGTGGAGAGTTGAGGAAGCGCAGGCGGGCATTGTGAGGAGGATGAAGTTAGCTGAAAATGTACTCACCCAGGAAGAACATGCAAAAGAGCTGCGCGTGTTACAACTGCAATCTTTTTTCCTCGACCAGTGGCGCAATTTGTTCAGGAATGCTTATGATGAAGTGTATGCGTTACGCAAGCAGGGAACTCGTTCAATCCTACTTTGGTCGATGCTAAGTGGAATGGGAATCGGCGTGCCGTTCCTATACGTAGTCTGGGCCACTATGAGTGGAATCTATACGCTAGGTGACTTAGCCCTGTATGCTGGAATAGTCTTGCAAGTCCGCAGAAGCCTTTATATTCTGATCGCTAGCACATCGGAGATTCACGAAACCGCATTAGGCACTTCTCCAATTCTCAACCTTCTGAGTATGAAGGCTTCTATGCAAGACTCTCCAGAGCAAGGGTCAGTCGCCAAAATAGTGTCAGGAATCGCTATCCAAAATCTTTCCTTCACATACCCACACAGCGAGAAGCCTGTTTTAGAGGACATCAATCTGACAATTGGACCGGGAGAAACAGTTGCAATTGTGGGACACAATGGCGCCGGCAAATCAACACTCGCAAAGCTCTTGTGCCGCTTATATGATCCTCAAGAGGGATCGATAAGCTGGGATGGTCAGGACATCCGATCTGTTGAGCTTGAAACATTACGCCGAAATATCGCTGTCCTAATGCAAGATTACGCCAGATTTCCAACAACAGTTCGTGAAAATATCGGATTCGGTTGGTTGCCAGAACTGAATGACGATCCTTCCATTTGGGAGGCAGTCCGGAAATCGGGCCTGGAGCCTACATTCAATGCTTTTTCGGACTCCCTTGAAACACCTCTGACAAAACAGTTGGATAACGGTACTGACCTGTCTGCCGGGCAGTGGCAACGCGTGGCATTCGCCAGAGCCATTATCAGGAGTGCCCATGCCCAGTTCCTGATCCTGGATGAACCGACCGCTGCTCTTGATCCTAACGTAGAAGATGAGATGTATGGCCTCTTCCATGAGATAGCACGCGACAAAATGGCTGTCATTATCAGTCATCGCCTATCTCTTGCACGGACTGCGGACAAAATTGTTACTCTCAATGAAGGGAGAATTGTCGAAGTAGGTACCCATGATGACCTCATAGCCCAGAACGGCCTGTACAGCCGCATGTTCAATCTACAAGCGAGTGGCTATTTGGGAACAGGTGATGGTCAAACTCTTTTCAAGGAGAACCGATTGCCCACTCCGGGGAAATAGTCTGGGCCCATCAGTCGAACGAAGCGCCTTGGTGGCTTGACAGCGCTGCGTTAAATCATTAGGTGCTGTCTCTATCCGCCTGGGTTGAAGCCCAGGAAGCCGCTTTAGCTCACAGTCAACTGCACCTCTGCTTCGGTGGCATCTTGCGTCTCTATCCGAACCTCGCAGACGCGCCTCCAGCAGTCAGACAGGCGGTCGCCTATCTGTGGAAAAATCGACGGCGCATGAAACAAGCTGGGATGCGCTGGTCCCGAGATGGCACACAGGCCGTGCTAGCTCTCCGTGCACGGCCCGTCAGCGACCGCTGGCATGACATCCCGATATGACCACCTTCGCCCCATTTTGGGATGCACCCAGCAGGCAGGGCAATCGCATCTAAATTCGGACGCCACAGTAGCCCACGAAGGGCGCCCACAAGGGGGGGGAGGGCACCCACAAGGGGCGCCCCTACCCGATTCAGGCAGCCTCACGAGGTTTTTCTAATTTGATGCAATTGCCCCGACCCAGCAGGGGCGCGAGATGGACTCCAGGCATCAGGTAGGGTAGACTTGGTGTTTGAGCGCAGTGACCATTTCTTAGTGAACAGTAGTCACCACTGGCCGCTGTCTACCAGCCACCGATTTTCAGGAGCCCCACCACAATGTACTCAGTACTGGCTGTTGATCTGGACGACACGCTTCTGGCAGATGACAAGACCGTTTCGCCGCGCACAGTGGCCGCGCTGGAGGCATGGCAGGCAAGCGGCCGCAGGATTGTGATCGCGACGGGGCGCCCGCCGCGCTCCACCCGGATCATCCCCGCTTTCCTCCACGAATTCCCGTGGATCTGCTACAACGGCGCCTGGATCGAACTGCAGAACAACGTCCTGTTTCAGACGGTGATTCCGGTTGAGGATGCCCGCCGGATCGTCGAAGCGATCCAGACGGCGGCGCCCGATTGCCGGTTGGGGGTCGAAATCGCCGATGAACTGTACATCAACCGCGAGGTGGAGTGGCCGGGCGCCCACTTGGTCAGCGATGTGCTCGCGCACACCGATCGGCCCGCTGCCAAGATCCTGACTTCGCTGGAGGAGTTGGACGCGGCGCAACCCCGGTCGGTCAACGGCCAAGAAACGGGCGTCAAGCCGTCTGAGACATTGCTGCGCGAACTGCCCCCGACGACGCGCGCATTGATATCTCCCAAGTATGACCTGGTCCAGGTGATCCCCCGCGGCGCGTCCAAGGCGGCGGCGCTGCGCTGGCTGCTCGATCGCTGGGGACTGGCGATGGAGGACGTGATCTCTTTCGGCGATGACGTCAACGATGTGGAAATGGTCGCCGAGGCCGGGCTGGGGGTGGCGATGGCGAACGCGGTGCCGGAAGTGATTGAAGTGGCTGATCGAATGACGGCCAGCAATAAGGAGGACGGCGTAGCCGTGGTGCTTGAGGAGTTCGTGTCTTGAGTGCCTACGGACTCCGTGATCCTCATTTTGGCGCAGAGCATAACTTAATTTATGACGCCTCATACACATTTCAGTTCATTCCGCGCCTGTGTCGCTGGACGGAGTCTTCAGCCCTTCTTTGAAGAATGGGCTTAGCCCCAAAACTGGAACCTCACGCTGCCCACTGGCAGGCGCCAGATTCGATGTCTCTCAGGGTAACTGTTTCCGGAATTCGGGGCAGTTGTTCGGAAGTAATCGGAAACTCGCACCCATTTTGGCGCTCACCCCGCCCCACGAATGGATTGACTGTCAAATGCCTTACAGGTTATGATTAGAGGCATTCGTACGTTCATGTCGAGGAATTTATGCGCATATCCAAACGAGGTGAAATCACCATCTCCAAGGGACTGATAGACCAGTTCGGTCTCAATCAGGATGCGGAAGTTGAGATCACACCGACCGACCGGGGACTGCTCGCTCAGAAACAGAATGCGGCGCAGCACACGGTCGACCTTGTTTGCGGAATCCTTGATGGCATCTGCGACGTAGACAGATACCTGGAGGAGATCAGGGGTAGGTGATCACCTCGGTCGATACCAACGTCCTTTAGGACGCATTCATTTCTTAAGCGCCGCGCCACGCCATCGCTTCGGCTGACGCCTCCCTCACTCAAGGTCTCTGGTTCAAAGCATCCTGCTTTCCGAAACTGAAGAGCTTCTCATCGGCAACAGGCAGTGTTCTGCCAATTGCGGGGCTGGGGAGGTTTCAACCCTTCGCCGAAAAGGGCCGGTCAGACCATGCCCTAACCTGCGAGGGGCGCTGTTGACAGAATACGAATCTTTGGTTTTGCCCTTTCCCTCACAGCATCCCACATGCTAGACTTTATTTGCACCATTTCTGGTCAAATGTACCTCTTTCGAGAATATCTGCTTTGGCAAGGCGGCGCAGAGAGAATACCGATTTACTCTCCATGATCTCTGAGGACATCTTAAAGGTTGAAGGCGTCACCCTCTCTTTTGGGGGTACTACCGTCCTCGACCAGGTCGACTTCGACGTACATGCAGGTGAGATTCGCGCCATTATCGGCCCCAATGGCGCGGGCAAGACTTCGATGCTCAACTGCATCAGCGGCTTCTACCGGCCGCAACAGGGCAAGTTGCTCTTCGAGGGCGAACATGACCTGACCGGCGCCAATAGGGTGGCGCAGCTGGGCATCGCCCGCACATTCCAGAATATCGGCCTCTATACCTACCTGAGCGCGCTAGACAATCTGATGGCGGCGCGGCATATACACATGCGCCAGAATATGCTCGCGAGCGCGCTCTATTGGGGCTTTGCGCGCAAGGAGGCGACGCGCCATCGGGCGGTGGTCGAGGAGCTGATCGACTTCCTGGAGATCGCGCACATCCGCAAAACAGTGGTGGGCGCGCTGCCCTACGGCCTGCGCAAGCGGGTCGAGTTGGGCCGCGCCCTGGCGCTGGAACCGAAGCTGCTGCTGCTGGATGAACCGATGCCCGGCATGAATGCCGAAGAGAAGGAGGATATGGCCCGCTTTATCCTCGACATTCATGCACGGCGCGGTGTGACAATTATCCTGGTTGAACATGATATGACTCTAGTGATGGATATCGCCGACCGCATCGTCGTGCTGGACTTTGGCACCAAGATCGCGGACGGCGGGCCGGACGAGATCAGGCGCGACCCGGAGGTCATACGCGCCTATTTGGGACAGGGCGCTTAAATGACTGGAAACTATCAGGCTATATCGACGGAGGGTCACGGAGAGGGGTGGAGAACAGCTTAACACCTTTTTTGTCCGCGGAGGACGCGGAGGGCCGCGGAGGGGCACGGAGAACGGCTTTTGTTGTTGCCGCGGAATATGGTCTTGGGACAGGAGTATCAGGCGAGAGGTGGCTCGACTTTGCCTGGTGGCGTACTATTATTTTTTATTTTTAGTGGTCTTTTGCAGATGTCAGTGGGCCCTAGTGGTTAGCGGGCTGCCAGCCCAGGGCGGGCGCGACTTGGGTTGCGACTTGCTCCAGCATCTCCAGGATTCTCTCCAGAGGTGGGTGGATGGGGTCGAACTGGAGGATCAGGTCGGTGGCGTAGGGGAGGACCCGGTCGGCGCCCAGGCGCGCGGCAACTTCCTCTGGCGCGCCGTAGGCCATATGCACGCGCTCGCAGAAGCTCTCGGTGGAGATTTGCGGCGGGATGCCATCGAGCGCATAATTTTCGATTTCGCGCAGAGCGGCTGCGCGGCTGCTGCTGAGATAGATGCCGCGCGAAAGGCCGATGCGAGGCGGCAAGGGCCGCTCGCCCCAGGCCGTGCGGTAGGCGACCGCGACCGGCTCCTGCAAGTGATCCGCGGACTGCGCGCCACCACCGGCCGAGCGGCTGAGCAGGAGGCCGGCGCCGCTATCAGCTGCGTACTGTGCGCCGCGTACGCTCAGGCCGCTGAGCCAGAGACGGTCGCCCAGGGTCGGCGCTGCCGGCCGCAGACGCTGACCGTCCTCTCCCAGGGCCTCGCCGGCGAAGGCTTTTTTGAGGGCGATCAGGCCGGCGGTAGTGCGCTGGTGACGGCTGTCGATGTCGACACCGAAGGCTTCGAACTCGTCGGCGTCGCTGCCGCTGCCCACGCCCAGTTCGAGGCGCCCGTTGCTGAGGGTATCGACGACGGCGGCGTCTTCGGCCACGCGCAGCGGATGTTCAAAGGGCAACACGATGATCGAGGTGCCCAGGCGCAGCCGCCGGGTGCGTTCGGCCACTGCTGCGAGAAAGGGAAACGGGGAGGGCAAGAGGCCGCCCCGGTCTTTGAAATGATGCTGGGCCACCCAGACTGCGTCAAAGCCCAGTTGGTCGGCGGCGTCAAATATTTCGAGGTGTTCCCGGTAGGCGTTATCAGCATCTGCGCGGCCCCGTAGATGGCTCAGAAAGCCGAGGCGAAAGGGATTCGGCATAGACTATATCCTCGTTTACTCATCACTGGGGCTCGTTGACGTTTGTCTGAACTTAGATTTGCAGGATCATAATTTGGTCTGTCCACGAAGGGCCGCGGAGAACACCTTTTTTTGATCCACGAAGGGCCACGAAAGGGCACGAAGAAAACCTTCTGAGGTCGACGCAGATCATGGTCGTCGACCACGAGAATTACTTGAGAAACGGTCCGATTCTGCCCGCAGGATTCCTGTTCATGTCATATTGTGAGCAGTCTTCCCCAAATGTCAACGGAACCTAATCCTTTGGTTCCAAGACCCGTTGCCAGGTATCTTTATCCACATTGCCGCCGCAGATGACGACTGCCAGCCGTTTACCGGCGCAGCGCTTTCCCATCTGCAGCAGGCTCGCCACGGCCACGCCGGCGGCGCCTTCGATGATCTCGCTGCTTTCGCGGTAGATTAGCCGCATGGCGCCGGCAATCTCCTCTTCGCTGACGGTCCGCCAGTGGTCGACATGGCGCCGGCAGAGGTCGAATGTAATAGTCTGCTCCTCGATTCCCCCTGCGCTGCCGTCGGAGAGGGTCGGCAGGCTGCTCTCTTCCTCAACGATGCGGCCGGCGCGCACGGAGGCGAGCATGACGGCCGACCGTTCGGGCTGGCAGCCGATGGTCTGCACGGCGCGGCCGGATCCTTTGAGATAGCTTGCCACGCCGCTCATGAGCCCGCCGCCGCCGACGGTCGCGAAGACGGCATCCAGTTGCGGCTGCTGGAGCAGCAGTTCGACCGCGATGGTGCCCTGACCGGCGATGATGTGCGGGTCGTTATAGGGCGAGATGAAAAGCTGGCCGCGTTGCGCGGCGGCTTCGCGGGCGCTGATCTCGGCGTTGAGAGCATCGCCGGGCACGCGGCAGAGCGCAACCGGGAAAGCCCCCAGCTTCTCTATTTTGCGAGGGGAGGCCCGCTGCGGCAGATAGATGGTGGCGGCGACATCGAGTTGGGCGGCGGCGTGGGCCACGGCCAGCGCGTGGTTGCCGGTGGAGGCGGTGACGACGCCGCGTCTACGCTCTTCGGTCGAGAGGTTGAGCAGCTTATTGGTTGCGCCACGCAGCTTGAACGAGCCGGTATGCTGGCGGTTTTCCAGCTTGAGAAAAACGTGGGCGCCGGTGCGTTCGGACAGGGCAGGGGACGGGAGCAGCGGTGTCTCGACGATATAAGGGCGAAGGCGCGATGCGGCCAGCCGGATCTGGTGAGGAAGGTCGGTGACAGAGGCGCCCACAGCGGCAGCATGGCGCTCCACATTTTCCGATCCGGTGATCTTCACAGCGCCATTATTCTGCTGGCGACGGGGCGACGCAGCCATCTCTTGCCGAAATCCTTGTCTGGTTCAGGAATTCTTGCCCTACTGATGTGCTACAATGAGAATCCGTGCATTTCCCTTTCCGTCTGATCCCTGGCCTGTTATCCTATGGCTTAGTAGTTACCTCCATTCTATCATATCCCTTGCCACCAGCCCGCCGGGGTGAAAGCGTTGAACCAGGCTGAAAACGGCAGCCGCTGGGCCAGGCGGGCATGAGGAGCTTTGATTTCATGCGTATTGCAGTTCTGTCAGACATTCACGGCAACTGCGTGGCTCTGGACGCGGTGCTTGCCGATATTGATTCCAACAATCAGGAAGCCGTTGACGAGTACTGGATTCTGGGTGATCTGGCGGCCGCCGGCGCGCAGCCGCTGGAGGTGATGGAGCGGCTGGACGAGTTGACAGACGTCCGCTTCGTGCGGGGCAATTCGGAGCGCTATCTTACCACCGGCGCAAGGCCCCTTGTGACCCCGGTGGAGGAGCTGACGGACTTGTCGCTGCTGCCTGCCTATGTTGGGGTGCTGGAGTCATTTGCCTGGACTGCCGGGGCGATGGCTGCCGGCGGCCATCTGCCCTTCATGCTGGATCTCCCGCTTGAGCAACGGCTGACGCTGCCGGACGAAAGTCGGGTATTGCTGGTGCATGCGTCGCCGGGCAGAGACGACGGCGCCGGTTTCGTACCTCGGTACAGTGATGAGGAGATGGGCGCGCGGCTGAGCGGCTGCGACGCGGATCTTGTGTGTGTGGGCCACACGCACTGGCCGCAGAGTTTTCATCTGAACGGAGTGCATGTGGTCAACCCGGGCAGTATCGGCAACCCGCTTATTCCCAGCCTGCGCGCCACCTATGCGGTGCTGGAGGCAGACGGGAATGGGTACAGGGTGGAGCACCGGGCGGTGGAGTATGACAGGGGGTTGGCTGAGCAGAAGGCTTGGGAGGTGCAACATCCGCAAGCGGAGTTTATCAGCAGTTTTCTGCGGGGGGAACGGGTACGCCAGTGGGGTGAGCCGGAGGTCCTGCGATGAGCGGGCGGCCTGGCCAGTTTCGCTTCGAGTATTCCAGTATCTTTCAGGACGAGAGCGTCGTGCGGGCGTACCGGTACCGGCCACAGTATCCGGCGGCCACGTTCGAACTGTTGGTTGATCTGCTGGCGGCGCAGCGCGGGCCGCGGGCGGTTCTGGACGCGGGTTGCGGCACTGGATTTGTGGCCCGTCCGCTGGCGCCGCTGGTAGAGCGGGTGGATGCGGTGGATTTCTCCGGGGCGGCTATCCGGGAGGGCAGACGGCTGCCGGGTGGAGATCACCCGCGGCTGCGCTGGATTGAAGGGCCAATCGAATCGGTGGCTGTTGATCCGCCCTATTGCCTTATCACGGCGGGGGCCAGTATGCACTGGTTCGATTGGGATGTGGTTTTCCCGCGCTTCGCGCGGCTGCTGGCGGCGGATGGATTGTTCGTTGCAGTGGGGATGGCACATGAGAGGCCGGAGTGGATGGGTACAGAGCTGGGGCCGGTTCTGGCGCGCTATTCGATGAACAAGGATTTTGCGCAATACAGCGCGGAGGGGATTCTGGCTGAGTTGGAGGAGCGGGGACTGTTCCGGCAGATGGGCAGCGCGGAAACGGACGCGATCGAATGGCAGCAGCCGATCAGCGAATGGGTGGAAAGCATTCATGCGCGCAACGGCTTTTCCCGCGATCGGATGGACCCGCGGCTGGCGGCAGAGGCTGACGCGCTATTCACAGAGATCGCGACGCGTTATAGGGACTGTGGGGATGGATTGATTACGCATCGTTATGCCGGCACGCTGTTGTGGGGGCGCCCCCTGCAAGCGGGTGGCTAGACTGGAGGGCTTCAAGCCCACAACACCCCGTCCTCGTCGCGTTCAAGCTCCTTTTCGGCGAAGAGGGCGTTGTCGGCGGCCTGGGCAGGCTGCTCGCTTTCGAACCATTTGCGCCACTTGGCCGGCGCGTCGACATCCTCGCCGCCGTGTTCGGTGCGGCGGGGGCGCACTTTGAGCATCAGGGGGGTGTTGACGCTGGCGCCGCTGACGATGACCTGGCCTTTGCTCAGAGCCGGCAGCTCCTTGAGCATATCGCGGCCGACGCTCTCCACCGATTCGGCGATACGGTTCTGGTCAATGGGGTTGGTGATGCGCATGATGCATTGGGTCATGCACTGGCTGAGCACGTCGCTATCGAGGCGGCCGGGCCGCTGGGAGATGAGGCCGACGCCGACGCCGAACTTGCGCCCCTCGCTGAGGATGGTCTTGAGTACGTCCGAACTGACGGCGTCGGCGTTGGCGGGCGCGTAGTTGTGCGCCTCTTCAAGCAGGCAGAAGACGGGGAAGGGCAGATGACTGTGGTCGCCCCGCTGGTGCTTGCCGCGTTCGGTGTCAATGCGGGCCTGGTAGACGCGGCGCAGGAGCGTGGCGACAATGACTTGCTGTTGCCGCCGCTCGACTTCATTTAGCTGAATGAGCGTACACATTCCAGGTTGGAACAGTTCATCCAGTTCGATGTTTTCGAAATCATCGAAAATTTCGCTGGCGCCCAAAGCCGCGCCCAGGCGCCAAATGAGCGCGCCGGTGGTGGGGTCGTCATCAGTCGTTTCATCCTCCCCCTGCGCGCCGTCCCCGACCTCACGCACGGCCCTGTAGAGCTGTTCCAACGTGTATCTGTCTTCGCCCCAGGTGCGCTGGGCGTATCTGAAGGCACGGCCCAACTGGTAGTGCATCTTCTCCGACAGGTTAGTTAGCAGATAGCGCAGATCAGGCAGGGTGAGGCTGCTGATGCGCACGCGCAGATTGTTCGGGCGTAAGATTTTTACCTTCGGTTTGTATTCGTCATCGCGGAAGATTGGCAGATTGTGGGTCTGCTGGAGGGTGTCGTACTCGCCGTGGGGGTCGATGACCAGCACTGCGGCCCGGTTGTAGGGCATCATCAGTTCTTCCAGCAGGACGCCGGCCAGATAGCTCTTGCCGCTGCCGGTGCTGGCGATGATGGCGAGGTGGGTGCTGGTGAAGCCGCGCACATCGAGGGCGACGGGCACGGCGCCGGGGTCGCGGCTGAGCAGGTCGCCGATGTGTGCGCTGCCGAGTTCCCCCTGGCGGCGGCGACTGAGCAGTTCGGTCAGCAACTCGTTCTCGGCGATGAAAATTGGCGCGCCGCCCTGGGGGGGCACGCGCGGGTTTGTGAAGTCGTGGAGGGAATCATTGTAGTAGCCGAGGACGGTTACGGTGAGTTCGAAGAGTTCGGTGGCATCGCTTTCGTAGCCGAGCATGGCGGCGACGGCGTGGGGCGACACGGAGGGGTCGGCCATAAATGTATCCGGGAAGAGCTTGACCGCGGCGCGGGCGGTGATTCGGCCCAGGATTTGGCGTTCGCTGCCATCGACGGGGGCAGTGTAGTAGACAAACTCACCGTTCTTAAGTTGCCGCGCCGGGTCCGGGGCGATGAAGGTGTATTCGTGGAGGGTTTCCCCCGGTCCTTTGACAGTGCCGACAGGAGTTATTAGTTTCTTGTTATTAGTTTCTAGTAACTCCATTTACTTCTCCCAAACGCGATTGCCGAAAGCGAGAAACTGACTTCGAAGAGATGTTGACAGGGCTCATCCGGCCGGACGCACTATCGACTTCCAGGCTACGTTGTCGCGCATGACCTGGAGGATGGCCTGTTCCTGGGGGAAGAGGCTGCCCAGGCGATCGATGATCTCCAACAGGAGGGCGGGGATCAGCGGGTTGTTGAGGGCGAGGAGCGCGGCGGCATAGCGCAGAGTGAGGCGACCGCGCGTGTCGCGGTGGAACTGCAGGACCTGTTCGTCAGTCAGAGGGCGTACGGGCGCGCTGACTTCGGCGGCCAGCCGCGGGGTCCCCTGCTGGGGGCCGGCGTCGTCTTGCCAGCCGAGGGCCAGGACACCGACCAGCATAGCGGTCTCGTCAATCAGGTCCGGGCTGAACACGGTTTGCTCGGTGTGGGAGGTGAGGCGGGGGCCCAGGTTGGTAAAGTTCGGATTGACGAGAAGAGTGTTGTAGATGACGCCGATCAGGCACGCGGGTTCTGCGGCGATCGGGTCGGTCGCGCGGCTATTCGCGGCGTCTGGAGCGGTTGCAGGCTGCTGGGGCAGGTCGATGGCAACGAAGGCGCCGAAGGCATAGGCGTCGGGCGCAGGCCGCTGCTCGCGTTCAAGGGGGCTGGCGAGCTGGCAGACGTAATCGATATGTGAATTGGAGTTGACGATGGCGCCGATCTGGTCTGACATGGCTTCATTGAATCAGAAAATTTGTTCGGTGGCAAATCGTGAAGGGAACTTATTTGCAGTTAGTGAGCAGTGTGTGAAGACCAGCCGTGGCCAAAGTCCGGCAGCAACCGGGAGTTAGCGTCCGCCCATACCGGAGAGGGTAATTCCTTCGACAAAGCGCTTCTGGGCGAAGACATAGACCAACAGAACCGGGAGCAGGGCGATGACGGAGCCGGCCATGAGCAGGTGCCAGTCGGTGTTGTACTGACCCCTGAAGGTGGCCAGACCGACCGGAATCGTGCGGGTGGCGTTGGAGTTGGAGACGACAAGCGGCCAGAGGAAGTCGTTCCACGAGCCGAGAAAGACGAAGATCGTCAGCGCTGCCAGCACGGGACTGCTCAAGGGCATGATGACCTGCGCCCAGATACGCAAAGAGGAGGCGCCGTCCATGCGGGCGGCCTCATCCAACTCGACGGGGATACCGCGGAAATATTGACGGAGCAGAAAGACGGCGAAGACGGAAAAGGCGGTGGGGACGATAAGAGCATAGAAAGTGTCGAACCAGTGCAGGAAGCCGATGAGGATGAAATTGGGGATCATCGTCACGTGGAACGGGATCATGAGCGTCGCCAGGTAGACGAGGAAGAGCGCATCCCTGCCGCGGAAGCGTAGGCGGCCGAAGGCGAAGGCGGCCAGCGAGGAGGTCAGGATCTGGAGCGTGGTCACGCTAAGGGCGACGAAGAGGCTGTTAAGATAGAAGCGTCCGAATGGCATCGCCTGCACTGTGTCCAGGTAGTTCCGCCAGACGACAGGGTTGGGAACCAGGGAGGGGGGGTAGGTGAAGATCTGCGGCGGCGACTTCAGCGAGGTGGCGAGCATCCAGCCGAAGGGCAGCAGCATGCCGAGGCTGCCCAGGATCAAGGCAGTGTGAAGCAACAGGTGCCCCTTCTTTAACGTCGTGCCTGGAGCGGCTTCGGGGCGCATAGACGTAGGCACAGAGGTGGTCACGATTCCCCGCCCGCTTCGTAGTGCACCCAGCGTCGTTGGAGGCGCGTTTGCACAAGGGTAAAGATAAAGATGAAGATAAACAGCACCCAGGCGACGGACGCTCCTCTGCCCATACGTTGAAATTCGAAGGCCATCTGGTAGATATAGTAGACGATTGTGAGGGTGGCCTGGGCCGGGCCGCCCTGGGTCATCACGAATGCCTCGCTGAAAAGCTGGAAGGCGCCGATCATCTGGATGACCATGAGGAAGAAGGTGGTCGGGCTGACCATGGGAAAGGTTACAAAGCGGAAGCGCTGCCAGCCGCTGGCGCCGTCCACCTTGGCGGCGTCGTACAGTTCAGACGGCACGCCCTGCAGTGCGGCCAGATAGATAACCATAGTAAAGCCGGTGTTCTTCCACAGTGTCAGGATAACGACTGCCGGTTTGGCCCAGTCGGGATCGTTCAGCCAGTCAGGCGGGCGGATGGGGAGGCCGGTCTTCGCCCCCAGTTCCCAGATGGCCGCGGCCAGAATGCCGAAATCGCGGTTGAAGAACCACTGAAATACGAGCGCAGCGGCAACGATCGTCGTCACCACGGGCATGAAATAGATCAGTCGGTAGATTTCGAGACCGCGCATGCCCTGGTTAAGCGCAATCGCGAGCAGCAGGCCAAAAGCAAGCTGAAGAGGGACGATAGTGACGATAAAGTAGAAGGTGTTGAAGAGGACTTTGCGAAAGACTCTATCTTTGGTGAGAAGCTGCGTGTAGTTTTCGATGCCGACGAACTCGGGCGGGGAGAGCAGATTCCAGTCGAATAAACTGAGTGCGAGGGATGCGACAACCGGAATTGCGACGAAGATCAGGAAGCCGACGAAGCTGGGCAGCAGGAACAGATAGGCTTCCCACTGCTGGTCCGGCCGGTAACGGCGCCAGGGGGACACGGAGGTTTGGGTGGATGCCGAAGCGGTCATAACAGCAGTGTGAAGTGGATAGTGGATAGTGGCCAGTGTCCACTGGCCAGTCCTGGGACTGGCCAGTGGTACGTAATCACTGCGTTTTACTTAGGAAATCCGTTGTCGGCCAGGTAGGCGTCCACCTGCTCGCAGATGGCAGCCAAGCCGTCCGGGACAGAGACCTCGCCGATGAGGATCTGCTGGCGGCCGGGGCTGACGAAGGATCCGTTGATCTCGCTCCATTCGACAAAGTAGCCAATGCGGCCCATGCGCGCGTTTTCGCCTTCAGTGATGAAGGCCTGGCGGTTGGCAGGCGGCTGCCCGCTGTTGAGGAATGCATCAGATTTGGCGGTGGACTGCAGCGCCGGCAGGATCTCGCCGGAGGCGGTGTAGATGCGCTGGCCGCCGTCGGTGCTCTGGAGCCAACTCAGGAATGTCCAGGCCTCGTCCTTGTTGTCACTGAGCGCGCTCATTACCCAGGCTGCGCCGCCGGCGGCGGAGGCGCGCTGGCCGTCAGCGGGAATCGGAATGACCGAGACATCGTAGTTCATGCCGGCGGCGTTGAAGGCGGAGACGCGGCTGGCGTTCTGGATGATCATCGCCACCTGACCGCTCTGGAAGACAGCGGCGTCACCACCGGCCTGGCCCATATTGGAGGGAGGCATGAAATAGTTGCTGTCAAGCATGTCCTTGAAGAACTGCACGGCCTCGACGGCTCCCTCATCGGCCAAAGCGCAGCGCGAGGGGTTGCGCATGTCATCGAGGGCCATGCCGCGATTCTGCATTACCCAGATCATCCACTTGCCGCCCTCCATGCCCAACGCATAGCGGTTGACGCGGCCGCTGTCTTCGACATCGGTCAGCAGAGAGGCGGCAGCCGCCAGATCGTCCCATGTCCAGGTATCATCCGGGTAGGGGACGCCGACTTCGTCGAAGATGTCGATGTTGTAGTAGAGCACTTCGAGGCCGATGTCGCGCGGGAAGCCGTAGACGCTGCCCTCGTACATGCCGTACTCCAGCAGAGACGGCCAGTAATCGTCGACATTGTAGCCGCTCGCCTCGATCCAGGGGTCAAGGTTTTCCAGCACGCCCTGCGAGGCATAATTCACAATGGGCGAGAGGAACAGGACATCGGGGATGACCGATTCGTCACCGCTGGCCCAGAGGGTCTGGATCTTGGTGAAGTAGTCGCCCCAGGGTTCGGCCAGGAGCTCGATGGCAATGTCGGAGTTTTCCTCCATAAAGGCATCGGCCACCGATTGGTGGGTCGCTACCTCTGATGGGCTGCCCCACATAGCCCATGTAATCGTAACCTTCTCGTCATCCATCGCCGCCATGCCGCCATCGTCAGCGGGCGCGATGGGAGCGCAAGCAGCGAGAAGCAAGGCGGTAAACGCCAAGACAATCAACGCTTTGAAGCTGAAACGGTTCTGCCATTGTCGAAATTGCATTAGTTTCCTCCCTAAGAACATCTGAAACTGCGAGTGAATGGTCCAATGCGCTCCTTTCGTGCAGGAGCGCGGCGGGGTTGCGTCAGTTGCTGAATTGCCGCGAACATTCGCGGTCTGCCTATTGTACAGGATTCGAGTGTGCCGTTCAAACGCGTTTATCCCTTGCGACGCTCTCGGCGCGGCCGAAAGCGCAGTCTGCCGCGGCCACCCAGCCCCCTCCCGAGTTATCTCCTCGCCGGAGGAGACAACGGTTTTGGCAAGTTGCGTTCAGGAGGACCGCCGGCGCAAGCGGGCCAGTTCGGCTGCCATCGTTTGCAACTGCTCCTCGGCCTGTCGGCGGGCGGCTGTTTCGGAATCGGCTCGCTGCTCTGCTTGCTGGCGGGCGGTCACTTCGGCTGCGGCCTGTCGCTCTGCTTGCTGGCGGGCGGTCGCTTCGGCTGCGGCCTGTTGCTCTGCTTGCTGGCGGGCGGCCGCTTCGGCTGCGGCCGCGGAAACAGATGCCTGGTACTTCAAGAGCACATATCCCCGATACACTTCATCCAGTGCGAGTTCTTCCAACTCCGGCAATTCGTAGAGATCCCGGAGCCGAAATTGGAAGCCGGGCAACAGTTGTGACCGGATCACCTCGCCGGCTTCGGGTTGGATCTCGTCATATTGGCTTTCCGGGGTGAGGCGGTAGAAGTGCATATGTTCGCCGGTGGGGTCGAGTATGTAATACTCCTGCACCCCTGCCAGCGCATAGTCAAGTTTTTTCTCCTCGGTATCCCGCAATACTTCAACTTGCGTGGAATCGGACAGAAACTCGACAACGGCGTCGCAAACGCCGGCAAAGGAGCGCTGGTCGATTCGTCCCCAGGAGACGGGGTTGCTATTGAGAATGATGCCGATGTCCGGCTTGCGCACGGCTTTGCGCATCCCCGAGGGTTCGGCTTCGTCCTGCATTGTGAGGACAAAGCCGGTTTCCATATTGATCAGCTTAGCGTTGTCGTGCGTTTTGACATACTGATGGAGAAGGGCAAGGAACCAGAATCCAAGATCGAGTTGCGGCGCGTTGGCCAAGAATTTTGCCTCCAGTATGCCGTTGTTCCATTCGTAGCTGACGTCGATGTCGGGGTAGGGATGCTCGTACCATTTGTCCCAGTATTCTTCCAAGGTGACATGGCGGCCTTCATCGGGCGCGAGAGAATTGACCGGCGCGGTGCGGTCACTATTCTGCTCTATTTGTTCCTGTTGCAGATCATGCAGCGCCTCTGCAGATCCCATGCTTTCTCCTCTCGCACTGACTGGACGGATATCGTCCTATGCGCAGCCGGCGGTTCCGAGCAGATTCTAACATGATTCCTGTGGCCGCTCCTAGCTGATAACAGGGTGTCCTATGCAGTTGGCTACTTTTTGCGTGCGGCCAATGTGCGCCGGATCTGTT
This sequence comes from Caldilineaceae bacterium, assembly GCA_965221345.1. GTDB lineage: Bacteria > Chloroflexota > Anaerolineae > Caldilineales > Caldilineaceae > Bin5. The sequence continues at coordinate 591,772 of CBDCSD010000001.1, read as the reverse complement.
CCAGATGGGCTTCGCCGTGTTCGACGTACAGTTCAAGTTGCCTGGCGAGGGTGACGGCTCCGCTCTGCGGGTGCTGGCCGGTGCGTTGCCAGACATCGTCGGCAGATTTTCCCAGAAACGGACCCAGCGGGCGTGGAGCGCCTTCAACAGGGCCAAGGAATCGGACAGGTCGGCGCTGCTGCCGTCGGAGAGCAGGGCCCACGCGTCCTCGTCGTAGGGCTTGAGGGTTGGATTCTCTTCGGTGGCGATCAGTTTGCAGCGCACGTAGCTGTTTATGTGGGAATCTGCAATGTGATGGACGTTTTGGGCCACGGTCCATTCATTGGGCAGTGTTTTTGCTGTCAGTTCTTGCGGCGAAAGCCCGGATACTAACTCTTCGACCTGCTGGGGCAGGCTGTGAATCTTTTCGATCGCTTCTTCACGGGTACTGGCTTTTGGCATGTCAGTTCATTCTCATTGTGTCTGTCGGACTATCCCCATCGGGTTGGGCAGTGGTCGCGCGGTAGGCGACTGCATACGGCAACCTTCAATTCCTAATCAATGGTCTGTTCTGGAAATGGTCAACCTTTGCCCTGCGGCCGGCGCTGATACGGTTGACCACTGTCCGTCGGGCCAGCGGATGAGGAGGAGGCTGGGTTGGGTTTCGGTGGGAAAGCCGAAGTGCAGCTGCCCCGGGTCGCTGGACAGGTAGGCACGCGTTACTCGCACGTCGCGGCGCAGGCGGCCTGCGGGGGTCTCGAGAAAAGCTGTGGCGCCGATGGCTGCCGGGTTGGCGCTGCCGGGTTGGCGCAGCTCGACCTGCAATGACGAGCCGCCGCAGAGGCGGTTTTCGAACAGCTGGGCATTGTTGCGAAGATTATTGACGACGATATCGAGATCGCCGTCACCGTCGAGGTCGCCCTGGGCTGCGCCGCGTCCGCCGCGCTCGCTGCCCAGTCCCCAGTCCGGCATACGTTCGAAACGGCTGCCGGTGTTGCGCAGGGCCTGATTGCGTTCGACGAGTTCATGATCGTCGAGATGGGCGAAGGTTGTAGATTCGGCAAAGCCGTTGACGATGTAGAGATCGAGGTGCCCATCCTGGTCCAGGTCGCCAAACAGGCCGGACCAGGTCCAGCCGGTGGCGTCGAGCTGCCGATCGCGCCCGAGATTTTGGAAAGCGCCGCCCTGGTCGGCGACCAGGAGCATATTTTCCATGCGCTGGGGGTCGCCGGCCGGCAAGGGGTGATGTTCTGCCTCCATCAGCGGCGCCCATGCGCGCATGGTTTCGGGGTTCATGTCGAGCGGCTTCATGTCGCTGGCAAAGAGCGCGGTGCGACCGGAGTTGTCGACGTCGGCCAGGTCAAAGCTCATGGTGCTGTGGGTCGTCTCGGGGAAGATGTTGGCCAGATGCCAGCCGTCGGCGTCATTGCGCCAGAACTGATCGGGCAGGGCGAAGTCGTTGCCGACGAGCAGGTCGGGCCGGCCGTCGCCGTTCTCGTCCCAGAGGGCGATGGCCAGAGCCTGGGCCTCAGTGGCGAGCCGCTGGGCGCGAAAACCGTTGGCCTCATTCCAGTGGATATAGACGCCGCCCTCATCTTTGAGCAGGTACTCGTTGCCCAACTCGGTGAGCAGGCCAATATCATAGGAGGCGGTGACGGCGTCCAAATCGCCGTCGGCGTCCAGATCGGCCCAGTCGATGGCGTAGGCGGGCTTGGCAAAGCCTTTGATAAACTCCTGTACGAAGCGGCCGGGGGCGTCGGCGTCCAGCTCGGCGCCGCGATTGCGCCAGAAATTGACTGCGCCGCCGACGCGGGTCAAGACCAGGTCGGTCCAGCCATCTGCGTTTACATCGACGGCGGCTACGGCGCGCGTGCGTCCGACCGGCATTTGTTCCTGGCGGAAGCTGAGGCCCCCTTCATTCCAGAAGATCGAGTTGGGGTTATCGTAGTTGCCCAGAACCAGATCGAGATCGCCGTCGTTGTCGAGATCGTTGATTGCAACCCCGGCCCCGTTTGCCTCGTACATGCGGATGATGCCATCGGCGGTTGTGGTGTTGTGGGGGAGGTCGTGGGTGATGAAGTGGTCGACACAGACATTGGCGTCCGGCCCGAACTGCTCGACCTGGACTGAAGCCGGCACGGTCAGGTTGAGAAGGTCGTAATTTGTGGCGCAGCCGCTGAGCGCCAGACAGACAAGAGCCAGCAGAACTGAGGCAGTCAGTAAACGAGGACCGCCGGCCACTGCATTGGCGGGCGCCGAGCCGCCCACATCATCAACCTGCTTCCTCGGAAGATTCACAGAAACCAATTGCCCACTCCGATGTACATTCACAGATCTGTTTCCCATTTGCATTGTAGATGAGGAGTATGGAAGTGTGTTCAGTATATGCCGAAGGTAGCCGGCTGTCAACGAGTAGCGAGACCAAGATGCATCCCGATTTTGGTTACTTTCCGGCGATCAGGAAGAACACCTTTCTTTTGTCCACGAAGGGCCACGGAGGGGAACGAAGAACATCTTTTTCATCCACGAAGGGCCGCGAAGGGCCACTAAGAACATCTTTATTGATCAAGTCTTGCCTTTCTTGACCAGTCTTTCATCCTCGCCACGGTTCAGGCTATCTCGTTGCGTCATTGGGTGACAGCCGACATGTTGGAATTACGGCGAACGGTCGGTGAGGCGTGGTTTTGGAGGGGGGCGTTGCGGGGGGAATCCCCCCGCACAAGGGAGGGCCGAAGGCCCGACCGCCAAGAATCAGTGGATAATGGTTAGTGAGAAACCCTTGGTTCGCCTTGCCAGGGGGCGCGAGTGCCGGTTGTGTGCGAGCGGGTGACGGGAGTTGTACGAGTGTTGTACGAGAGATCAGGAGTGAAGAAGCCGCACGCCTTTTGGGCAACATTCCACTTGCCCGCGTCCATGTTCTTGTGTATTCTAGGTCGGCTATAATACAGGTAGTTCCATAATCGGTGGAACGTTTAAGCCGCGAGCCACTGTTCACTAACCATGATTCACAAGAGAAATAATGTCTAAATTAGTCATTGTAGAGTCGCCGACCAAGGCCAGGACGATTCGCGGATTTTTGCCGAGCGGCTATGAAGTGAAGGCCAGTATGGGCCATGTGCGTGATCTGCCGGCCTCTGCTGCCGAGATTCCTGCGAAGGTGAAGGGGGAGCCTTGGGCGCGGCTCGGTGTCAAAGTGCAGGAAGACTTCGAGCCGTTGTATGTCATTCCGTCGGACAAGAAAAAGGTCGTCTCCGAGTTGAAGTCGGCCCTGAAAGGGGCGGATGAGGTCTTGCTCGCCACTGACGAGGACCGGGAGGGGGAGAGCATCGGCTGGCATCTTTATGAGGTGCTTAAGCCGAAAGTCCCGGTCAGGCGGATGATTTTTCACGAAATAACCAGAGAGGCGATCGAAGAGGCGCTGAAGAAGACCCGTTCGATCGACAACGATCTGGTGCGGGCGCAAGAGACGCGGCGTATACTCGACCGGCTGGTCGGGTATACGATTTCGCCGTTGTTGTGGAAGAAGATCGCGCCGAAACTGTCTGCGGGCCGTGTGCAGAGCGTGGCCGTGCGTCTGCTGGTGCTGCGGGAACGGGAGCGCCGGGCATTTATGAGCGGCTCCTATTGGGATCTGAAGGCCCTGCTCAACAAACGCCCGGACAGAGCGGTCCATCGTTTCGAGGCCACACTGGTATCGGTCAACGGGACGCGGGTGGCGAGCGGACGGGATTTCGACGAATCGACCGGACGGATTGCGGCCGGCAAACGGGTCAAGACGCACCCTAACGAGGGGAGCGGGGATGTTCTGCTGCTGGATGAAGAGCAGGCGAGGGCATTGCAACAGCGTCTGCAAGACGGCAGTTGGGTTGTACACTCGGTTGAGAGTTCCGAACAGTCCCGTTCACCATCGCCACCATTTACGACCAGCACGCTGCAGCAGGAGGCCAACCGGAAGCGGGGATGGGCGGCTCGCCGCACGATGCGGGTGGCGCAGTCTCTATACGAAAATGGCTACATCACATATATGCGCACCGATTCGGTCCATCTGAGCGACGAGGCTGTCAACGCGGCCCGCGGCCGGGTGCAAGAGCGCTACGGCGAGCGGTTTCTGACGCAGAAGCCCCGCCGCTATAAGACCCAGTCAAAAGGCGCGCAGGAGGCGCATGAGGCGATCCGTCCGGCAGGAAACGCGATGCGTCCGGTGGATACGCTGCCGCTTTCGGGCGATGAGGCAACGCTTTACGACATGATCTGGAAACGGACGGTGGCGACGCAGATGGCAAACGCCCGCTTGCGTTCGACGACGGTGATGATCCGCGCTGCACGCCAGCCGGAAAGGGGCGGGGGCGCGGCCGAGGAGGCACTTTTCCGTGCATCGGGGCGGGAGATCCTCTTTCCCGGATTCTTTCGCGCTTATGTTGAGGGCTCCGATGATCCCGATGCCGCGATTGAAGACCAGGAATCGCCATTACCGCCGCTGGCCAAGGATGAGGAGGTGGACTGCCGGACGCTGGAGGCGGTTGGCCACGCCACGAAGCCGCCGGCCCGCTACACTGAGGCCACGCTGGTAAAGGCGCTGGAGACGGAGGGTATCGGCCGGCCCAGCACCTATGCCACGATCATAGACACGATCCAGAACCGGGGCTACGTCTTCAAGCAGCGCCGGGAACTGGTGCCGACATTTGTTGCTTTTGCGGTAGTGCAACTGCTGGAGAACAATTTCGAGGAGCTGGTGGATTTGAAGTTTACGGCGGAGATGGAGCAGACGCTGGATGACATTGCCGAGGGGGATGTCGACTGGCTCGAATATCTGAACCGATTCTATCTGAGCGAGCAGGGGCTGGAGAACCAGGTCAGGGAAAAAGAAAGCGCTATCGATCCCCGTAACGCCAGCCAGGTCGACTTTCCCGATCTGCCGGTTGAGGTGCGCATTGGTCAGTTTGGGCCGTTCCTGGCGCGGGAGGTTAACGGCGACAGGCATACGGTCAGCCTGCCGGACGATTTGCCGCCAGGGGATCTGGATGCGGCGGCGGCCGAGGCACTGGTGAATGCCAAGCAGGGGGGGCCGGTCGTCCTGGGGACGGACCCGGTGAGCGGACTGCCGGTATTGCTGAAGGATGGACGATTCGGCGCCTATGTTCAGTTGGGTGAGGACGAGGAGAGAGAGAAGACGCCGAGAAGAAAGCCGGAAAAGCCGCCTGGGCCGGTGGATATCAACGCGGCGTCGGCCAAGGAACTGGCCACGCTGCCGGGCATCGGTCCCGGTTTGGCCAAGGCGATCATTGCCGGCAGACCTTTTGCATCGGCGGCAGAGTTGGAGCGGGTTCCCCGTTTGAGGGCCCAGACCGTTGAAACGCTCGCGCCCTTGGTTGTGGTGGGCACAGGCAAACCCAAGGCGTCCGCTGACGCGGTTACGAAGGCACCGGCGGACAAGGCGAATGGGAAGCCAAAACGGGCCAGTCTGTTGAAAGAGATGACAAAGGAGGGGATGGATTTGCCGACAGCCTTGCAACTCCTGAGCCTGCCGCGTGTGCTGGGCGCACATCCTGAAGACGGTGAGGAGGTGCGGGCCGGCGTGGGGCGTTATGGGCCTTATGTTGTCCATAACCGGAAGTTTGTCAGCCTCAAGGCGCCGGACAGCGTGCTGGAGGTGGAACTGCCGCGGGCGTTGGCGTTGATCAAGGAGAAGCCGACTCGGAGAGGGGGTGGTTCGTCGCGCACGGTTCTGAAGGAGCTGGGCGCGCATCCCAAAGACGGCGACCCCGTGCGGGTGCTGGACGGACGCTATGGCCCATACGTCAACCACCAAAGCACGAATGCCACTTTGCCGAAGGAGGCGGATCCGCAGAGTATTACCTTCGAGCAGGCGATGCAGATGTTGGCGGAGCGGGAGAGTAAGGGTAAGGGGAAGGGGGGCGGCAGAGGCAGGAGTAGGAGGTAGTTCGGTTCTCTGTTGCCGTATTGAGGGAGGAAAGGGATGGGTTGGTTGAGTCACCTCGGGAAAGATAACCGTGGGAGCCGGCCGCGCTGTGTGCTGCTGGTGGACGGCGGCAAAGAGGGGGCCGCTGCCCGGCTGACCCAGTTGGTGGGAGTTGATGAAGTAGAGGTCACAGATTGCGATACATGGATGCCCTTTGGCAAGCCGGTTCAGAAGGGAGACGGCTCTTGGGACACGACGCCGGCGGATGAAGTGGAACTGGACAAGCCTTCGGAGCTCTTGCCACGTGGAACAAGTGAGGCGTTAGCGAACTGGTGGCTGGCAGTCTCTGAAAACGACGCCAAGACACCGAATTGGGATATTGCCAGCACTTGCACGGTTAAGGGCGAGAAGGGGCTTCTGCTGGTAGAGGCGAAGGCGCACTGGAATGAAGTGAAAGGGTCGTCATCGGGGAAACGGCTTAGGGCATCGGCCTCAGATAATACGATCGAAAATCATGGGAAGATCGGTTTGGCGATCGAGGAGGCCGCGGCTGGTCTCCAATCAGCGACCGGGAGCAGGTGGAGTATCTCGCGGGACAGTCATTACCAGCTATCCAACCGGTTTGCGTGGTCGTGGAAGCTGGCCTCGCTGGGAATGCCGGTCGTGCTCGTTTATCTGGGATTCCTTTATGCTACGGATATAGCCAAAGGCGGGAATCTCTTTCACTCCCAGGACCACTGGGAGCGGGTCATTAAGGGCCACTGTGAAGGCGTAGTTGACAATACATGCTGGGGAACGCGGCTGGATGTGAATGGCGTGCCCCTGCTTCCTCTGATCCGGGCGGTTGAACAACCATTCCACCCCGGTCAATATTGAAGCCCGACGCCCCCCAACTTAGCCGAGCAGCGACAGCGGCCAGCCGAGCAGTGCGCCGCCGATGACGACCAAGGCGGAGGTGACGCGCCAGCGCAGCACTGCGGCGGCGGCCAGGAGGGCGATGACGGCGGCGGGCCAGGCGGTGACAATATCTCCGGTGAGGCGCAGCAGAACGGCGGCCATGAGCCCGACGGCGCTGACGTTTACGGCGTCGAGGAAGGCGGCCATCCATGCTGAGCGGCGGAGGCGGGGCACAATCGGATTGAGAATGGCGACGAAGAGGAATGAAGGTGCGAAGATGGCGGCGGCGCTGATGAAGGCCCCGGGGACTCCAGCCAGCACGTAGCCGATGAAGGCAGCGGTCGAGAGGACAGGACCGGGTGTGAACTGGCCGATGGCGATGGCGTCGAGCAGTTGCTGCTGGGTGAGCCAGCCATACTCATGCACGAGTTCGCCTTCCAGAAAGGCGACCAGGACGTAGCCGCTGCCGTAGAGTACGCTGCCGACTTTAAGAAAGAAGAGGCCCAGCGCGCCGAGGGTCAGGACGGGAGCAGCGGCGGCGGCGAGGAGGGCGGCCCACTTGAGCGCTGACGCAGGCGAAAGGTCTGCCCAAGGGAGTGCATTGCGGCCATCCGGCAGGGCCGGCAGGGCCAGCAGCGCGGCGGCGCCGCTCCAGCCGGAGATGGCGCGCATGGCGAGCATCCCCAGCAGGCCGCCTGCGATCAGCGACCAGATCACGGGCGCGCCGAGGTAGACGGCAAGCGCGACTGCGATGCCGATGATGCCGAGAGCGATGCGCGTCTGCGCGGCCTCCTTGGGTTTTGAGGCCGTTTTCCCCAGCCGCCACAGTGCGCCGAGAATGACTGCCAGAACGGCGGGCTTTACGCCCATCAGGAAGGGCTGCACGGCGGGCAACATGCCGAATTTGACATAGATCCAGGCTATTAGCGTGCTCAGCAGCACGGCCGGCAGGACAAAGGATATGCCGGCGGCGAGCAGACCCGGCCAGCCGGCGCGATGATAGCCGATATGGATCATCATCTCGGTCGAATTGGGGCCGGGGATCAGGTTGGTGGCGCCTACCAGGTCGAGAAAGTGCTCCCGGCTCAGCCATTTGCGCCGAGTCACCGCCTCATCTTCGAGCATGGCGATGTGGCTGGCGGGCCCACCAAAGCCGATGATTCCCAATTTGCCGCACAGCTTGACGACTTCACCAACGGTTCCCGTAGCCAATTTCACTCCTTAATCACGATATGCAAGCCGCCGTTCCCGAAAGCGGGGGCAAGCGGCTGCGCCTGGTCAGCACGAGATTTGCCAGGAACTCCGCGCGCATACAACTCGTTGAGACTGCATGGTCGTATTGTCTGAATCAGACGAAAATGTACCGAAATACGTCCCGTTTGTCAACGTCCGATGTACAGCGGTGTCCCAGGAAATGCGCGGTGACGCCAGTGAATCTCAGGGCAGGTGCCGGGGATACAGCGAACTGCAGACTGGAGGGGGCCAAACTGACAAGCGCTCCAGACAGGCCCTGCTGAAGGGTATGCAAGCAAAACTGTAATTGACCAATTGCTGACGATGGCCATATACTTTTATCTTGGACTCCATGTCAGGAGACCTCCACAGTTCAACTTTCTACAGATGTCAGGGCATTTGAACGGCAATGTTGAACCGACTTGGCGCCATTTGTAAACAGATTGAGCAGCGGTTGCAGCCTGGATGGCGCGACTTTCGGGTGGGCGTGCGAAGTATTTTTGCAGCCGACCAGGTCGCGCCCCTCAGAGAGGCCGCAACGAACTTGCGGTCCCCCAGCCGGCTGCTCGTCACTGTACTGCTCGGGATCGTCGGCGTGGCGGCCGCGACGTCGATTGCGACCTTTGCCAGTGGGACGCAAGGTGCCAGTGAGATGGGGGCCGGGGAGATAGAGGCCAGTTCTGAAACGCAGTTGCAGCCGGTCGTGCAGCAGGCAGACAGCCGTAACGGGTGGCTGACGCTCGCGCTCGACACCTCTATGCCGGAACGCTACTTCAGTCAACTGCTCGCCGTGACCATCGGGCTGGAAGAGATCGAATTCGGCGGCGTTCGTAAGACGGTCATGCTGCTCGATCAGCCGCGCAACGCCGATGTGCAGATCCGGCTGGTGGCCGGAACAGAGGCGGCGGAAGGTGTGTTGTACACGCGCTTCCTGGCGCCGGTGGCGCCGTTCGCCACCGTTCCGGATGACGTTTCGATGGCGGAGTTGACAACGCGCTGGCAGGGCAGGGGCAGCGGCCCTCTGATCATTGATGCCGATTACGTGTCCGAACTGGAGGCCATTTTCGGTGAAGAGGCAGCCGACTCGGTGCAGACCGCCAGCGGCAGCGCCCTCCCCGCGGTGTTGGAGGTTTCTGCCGGCGCCCTGGCGATCGTGCCCTTCGAAAACCTGACGCCGGTTTTGAAGGTATTGCATCTGAACGGCGTCAACATCCTGAGCAACACCCTCGGCGCGGCCGCTTATCCGCTGACGGCGGTGGTGGCCGTTTTTGGCACGGAGAGCGAAGCGGTCGCTGCGGCGCTGCGTCCACACATCACACAGCCGACGAACCGCAGCCCCGACAAGTTGACGACCGTGATCATGACCGGCGTCACCGCGATGGCTCGCGTTACCGCATCTCGCATGGAGACGAAAGGTTACGACTACCCTGCCCAGGTGATCGCGCCGACATTGCGTGCGGCCGACATCACACACATCAGCAATGAAGTGCCGTTCCTGGAAGGCTGTGTCGTCGACCCCTCGTTGAACAACATGATTCTGTGCAGTGACCCGGCCTACTGGGCGGCGTTGGAGGCGGTCGGCACCGATATTGTCGGGCTGAGCGGCAACCACGTCAACGACTTTGGACGGGACGGCGCGCGCGAGTCGATTGGCTGGTATCGGCAGAACGGGATCCCCATATATGGAAGCGGGCTGAATGAAGAGGAGGCCTGCGAGCCACTGTTATTTACGCACAACGGCAATCGCTTTGCCTTTTTCGCGGCGTTGGCCCACTATCCCAGCTTTGCCTGGGCGACCGAGGATGAGCCAGGAGCCTGTAATTATGGCGCAAACAAAGAGCGTATATTTGCCGAAATCGCGGCGCTACGCGGCGAAGTCGATGTGATCGCGGTTGAGTTGCAGCATGAGGAGAATTACAACCCCGCGCCGATATCCCAGCAGGTGCAGGATTTCCGCGAACTGCGGGCGGCTGGCGCAGATATTGTCACCGGCGTTCAGAGCCACGTGCCCCAAGCGATGGAGCCGTATGGGTACGGGGGTGAAAAGCCGGGCATAATTGTCTACGGTCTGGGCAATCTTTTCTTCGATCAGATGTGGAGTTGGCAGACGCGCACTTCGCTGATTGCGCGCCACACGATCTATGACGGCCAGGTGATCAACACGGAGATTCTGACGGCGGTGATTGAGGATTATGCGCAGCCGCGCTGGACGACGGAAATTGAACGGGGTGATCTGTTGCGGCAGATCTTCACCGCTGCGCCGCCGCGCTGAGGTTGGTCACGAGCTGTCGATGTGTGCGGCGGGGCTTGCCTTTGGGGCGGGTCGGTTGGCGGCGGCCAGTTTGCGCGAAGAAGTCTATCCCGTTTTGGTAACCCCACGGATTCCATATTCTCCTGTTTTTCGCATGAATTCCTTGTACGGCTCGCAGATTTTGCTGGCGACGTTGTGAGCAATACCGAATAGCGACGCAATTTCCTCATACGAAAGCGGATTGGGCAGGCGCACTGCGAGCGTTAAGATGGCATCGTCAACAGGATCGGCGAGCCGATCGGCGCCATTAACAATCTGCTGTTTCTGAAAAGATTCCCGCCCACTATTTCCGAACGAGGCATTTTCCCACATAGCGCGTGGTCGTACTGCCTTCCGCGATGACTGCCCCGTAAAAACAAGGGCAGGGCCATTTTCTCCCGTCGTACGCAGAAACTCCTTGTACGGCTCGCAGATCTCGCTCACATCGTCGCGAGCGATGCCGAATGACGACGCAATTTCCTCATACGAAAACGGATTACGCATCCGCACAGCCAGCGTCAGAATCGCGTCGGCAACGGGATCGGTTAACCGGACCTCGCCACTAATCGCTTTTTTCATAGACTCAGCATCTGCCACCACAGAGAACCTCCTCAAGACGGGAGTGGGGTGTCAACGTATCCACTGACAGGGTTCATTTCAACATTGTGGTCGAAGTGCAGACAGATCCCAAATCGCAGTTTCGATGAGGGAGGGCGCCATCCTGACAGTAGTGACTGGCGGGAAGCGGCGGCGACTCAGCGGGAGAACTGGGTGAGAAGCGTCCTTCAGCCGGTTGACTTGTTGCCAAAGTTGCGCTTGAGGGTCTGGAGCAGGACGCGTCCAGGGCCGCGCAGGTTGGTCATGAACAGTCCTTCACCGCCGAAAATCATGCGACGGCAGCCGCCGACGCCGCGAATATCATAGTCGACTTCAGCGGAAAATGCGGCCAGGTTGCCGGTGCTGACGAGCAGTTCCTCGTTCGCCGCCATCTGGCGCTCATGGAAGTCGCCGCTGCCATGTACGAGCGCCGTGCCGACACCGGAGATGGTCTGCAGGAAGAGGCCGGCGCCGCCGAAAACGGCTGCGCCGGCGCGACGGGCGACGGTCACTGTGATGTCAACGTCTTCACCCCAAGCGGCGACAAAGGAGCCGCGCGTCGTGGTCACGGCGCCGTCATGTTCCAGGTCCCAAATCTCCAGGTGGCCGGGGGCGTTGGCCGCCAGCAGGGCATATTGGTCTTCGGCTTTCGTCTCGAGGAAGGTGAGGGCGAGGCCTTCGCCGGAGAGGCTGCGGCGCAGCGCGCCGCCGGCGCCGCCCGGGACCCGCAAGCTCCACTGCATAAGGGACGAATAGGCCATCAGGACGCCCTTGCTGACCCAGGCAGATTCGCCCGGAGCGAAGTCAAGGCGAACGGACTGGGCGATCTCGCCGCTGATGCTATACTGCTATGGTGCAACTCCTTTCTACTTACCGTTCAAAAGAAGAAGAACGAATCATGTCCAAACGCAAAGCGAAGAAGGCAGATCGCAGCATTTCCAGAAGTGCAGGACCGCGGCTGGTCTACTCGACGGACCCGGAACCGGAACCTGAACAGAGTCCGCCGGCGCTTCCTCGCAACCCGGCGGCGCCTTTTGCCGTCCAGGGAACGCAGCCGGTGCGCGTCCGCCTGGAGAAGAAGGGACGGAAAGGGAAGACGGTTTCGATCATTACGGGTGTAAAAAGCCCGGATGTGGGCAAGCGCGCGCTGGCAAAGCATTTGAAGGATAAGCTGGGAAGCGGCGGTGCGGTGAAAGGCGCCGACATCGAAATCCAGGGCGACCAGAGGGAGCGTCTGGTTGCGCTTCTGAACGAACTGGGGTACCGGGCCAAGCAAGGCTAGGGCACGCTTTTTCACTGCAGTTGCCGGTTGCCGGAAACTGGCCCCGCCACTAGGGTTACCGCAGATTGGGTTACCGCAGATTGCGGCCGACGCTTTTCCCGCTCTCAACGCTATTGCCATTGCTGTTGCCGAATGCGTCTGCGCTGCTGAAGGGATGGATTACGACATTGCGACCGAGCCGCATGCCCGCCGGAACGATGCTGTTCTTGCCGAGAAGGGTCAGGCCTGTGTTGAGTCGGGCCGGCAGCTCCGGATTGGGGCAGTTGTTATCGGAATGGCCGACGCGCGCGTCCTGGCAGACGCGCACCTCTTTGTCAATTACACAGCGCTCGACGACTGCGCCCGGTTCGATGATTGTATCATTGAGGATGACACTATCGCGGACGAGGGCGCCCTCGCCCACCTGAACGCCAGGGGACAGGACGCTGCGTTCGACGGCGCCCTCGATCTGGCAGCCATTGGAGAGCAGTGTCCCATCCACGTCTGCGGCCGGCCCCAGTTTGACCGGCGCGCGCTCCTGGCTGCGGGTATGCACGACCCACTCCGGCGCATAGAGGTTGAGCGCCGGCTCCTCCGCCAGCAGGCTCATATTTGCATCCCAGTAGGCCTGAATTGTGCTGGCGTCGGCCCAATAGCCGGGATAGGTATAGCTGGCGACATGCCCCTGCGCGACCAGTCCCGGCAGGATATCCCTGCCGATGTCATCGCCGCTGCCGTTGCTCAGGACCTCTACCAGAAAGTCGCGCTGGAACACATAGACGCCCATGCTGGCGAGATTCTGCAGCGTACGCCGCGGCTTCTCTTGAAACTCGACGACGCGGCCGTCCGTGTCCAGCGAAATGATGCCGAAACGATGGGTTTCATGGCGGCTCACGCGGCGGACAGCGATGGTCGCCGGTGCGCCGGTGCGCAGATGATGGGCAAGAAAGGGCCGGTAGTCCATCAGATAGATATGTTTGCCGGAGAGGATCAGTACACACTCCTCCTTCTGCTGGAGTACATAGTCCAGGTTGCGCCGAATGGCGTCGGCGGAGCCGCGTTGCCAATCACCGTAAGGTCCACCTCGGTAGGGCTGCAACAGGCGCACGCCGCCGCTGGAACGGTCCAGATCCCAAGGTTTGCCGATGCCGATATGATCGTTCAGGCTACGGGGGCGGTATTGGGTGAGCACGGCGACATTGTGGATGGTGCTGTTGACACAGTTGCTGAGAGAAAAGTCGATCAGGCGGAACTTGCCGGCAAAGGGGACGGCCGGCTCGGAGCGGACCTCGGTCAGGACACTGAGATCGGCGTTATCAGCGCCGGCCATGATCATAGCGAATGCACAAGCCATAGGGAATTATCCTTGCGAACCGTGTGCGCGGGGGCCACGCGACAGCTTTATACGGTCTGTCCGTCCTCAACGAGGAAGTTCGGTGGAAAGTCTTGTTCGCCCCTGTCGCTGTTGACGATCACGTTGGTGCCGATCTGGGCGCCATCGGGAATGAATGCGCCCTTACCGATGACGGTATGGCCGCTGTCCAGTTTGTCGGCAAACAGCGCATTCGGCGGGGGCGCGGCCGACATGGCGCTGCCGACCTGGGCGCCGAATCCGACGATGACCTGCTTGTCGATGATGACGCGCGCCACGTGCGCGCCGGGGCCGATCCACGAATCGTTCATGACGATACTATCCTGCACGACCGCGCCGGGGCTGACATAGACGCCGGGGCTGAAGATGCTGTTCCTGACCAATCCATGCACTTCGCAACCGTTCGACACCATGCTCTGCACGACTTGGGACTGGGGGCCGAACTTGGCCGGGGGACGCTCCTCAGAGCGTGTGAAGATCGGCCAGTTATCGGTATACAGGTCCAGAGCCGGGTTCGGCTGGAGCAGTTCGAGGCTTGTTTTCCAGTAGGCGTCTACGGTGCCGACATCGACCCAATAGCCGGTGAAGGGGTAGGAAATGACGCGGTCCCCGGCGGCCAGCATGGCCGGGACGACGTGCTTGCCAAAATCGCTGCGGGGACCGTCGGCGCCCTTTTCCTGCAGACGCTGGGCCAGAACGCGGGCGTTAAAGACATAGATGCCCATTGATGCCAGATTGCTGGTAGGCTGCTCCGGTTTTTCATGGAACTGAACGATTTCATCGTCGGCGTTCGTTTCCATGATGCCAAACCGGTGCGCTTCCTCGATCGGCACGGGCATGACGGCGATGGTCAGATCAGCGCCTTTGCGCTGATGGAAGTCCAACATGGGGCCGTAGTCCATCTTATAGATGTGGTCGCCGGAGAGAATCAGCGCGGTGTCGGCATTGTTTTCGGAGAGGAAGTTCAGATTCTGTAAGATGGCGTCGGCAGTGCCGGCATACCAGTCGTGCTCGCCGCGGCCCTGATAGGGCTGCAAGAGCCGGACGCCGCCGTGTTGACGGTCGAGATCCCAGGGTTTACCGATGCCGATGTGTTCGTTGAGACTGTGGGGCCGATATTGGGTGAGAACACCGACGGTATAGAGGCCGCTATTTACGCAGTTGCTGATTGTGAAGTCGATAATACGAAACTTGCCAGCGAACGGAACTGCGGGTTTGGCGCGTTTTTCGGACAGGACGGTCAGACGCGTGCCCTCTCCGCCCGCCAAAATCATAGCAACGGTTCTCATAAGCGATTTCCCATGCGGAATCTGCGCGGCGAAGCGATTAAATGATCCCGAGTTCGGGTCTATCATATCTGAAAGAGTATGAAAACTCAATTGCGGGGCAGACCAGAGGCCAGGAGCGCAGGAGGCGCCCAACGCAGATAGGCGTGGTATTGGAACATAATGCCCCAGTCGCTATACTTGTCGTCGGCGCTGCATAAGGGCATGTGCCTGACTGGCGGCATAGAGACCAGCAGTTGGCCGGATCCAGTAAGTTGTATTCATGGGAAGCCCAACGGGTCCCGCGACCGACCTTGCTTGCCTTGGGCTCTGAAATGGAAAGAATGGCCGATACAATACCTGGTGCGGAGCGTACAGCCGGCGCGCTCACACCAGAGAGGTTCCAAGACCGCTACAGCCGATTGGTAATATGGGCGATCCTGCTTGCGTTGGCTCTGGCGGTATTGTCTCTGCGCTTTCATCGTTTAGGTGAATTTCCGCAGGGACTCACTCATGATGAAGGGGTGGATGGCGTATTGGCCCTTGGTGTGTTGGAGGGCGAGCACGCTATCTTCTTTCTTGGGCCTGGAAATAGCGGCCGTGATGCGTCGACCATCTATGCGTTAGCCCTCTCCACTGCCCTTTTCGGACGTACGTTGCTGGCTATGCATTTGCCCACGGCCCTGGGCAGTGCGGGGTTGGTCTTTGTCGTCTTCTGGTTGGGACGTCTGCTCTTTGGAAGAGACGAGAACGGGCAGCCTACGCCATGGCGCGGGCTGCTGATCGGGGGCGTAGGGGCCGGTTTGCTGGCCGTTTCTCTGGGGCAGACGATCATTGGGCGTACATCGTTCAACAACGTCGCCCACATGCCACTACTACTTTCTCTGTGTTTGGCGCTACTCTGGTGGGGCTGGGGACAAGGGTCCCAGGGAGGACGAGTTTGGTGGCGAATCGCGCTGGCGGGCGCATGCGCTGGTTTGCTGGTGTATACATATGTGCCGGCGCGTCTGACGCCTCTTCTGTTTCTGCTTTTCGGGCTCAGCTTCCTGTATCCCTGGACATACGGTAATGATGGAAGGGAAAGGAGTGGCAAGTTTTTCCTCTACTCACGCCTCTTTTCTCGTTGGCGGTCTGAAGTGCCATGGGTAAGTATATTTGTGGGTATGGCCGTGTTACTTGCATTACCGCTTCTCGTCCATTTCGCTCTGCATCCCGAACATCTTTTTTGGCGCAGCAATCAGCTCTGGGTCTTGGATTCCGACCGTAGCCAAGGCGACCCGCTGGCAGCTCTTTGGAGGAACGTTTGGGAACATCTGATGGTCCTTGGTTTTCGCGGGGACCTGAACTGGGAACGCAATTTCGCCGGACAGCCGATGCTCAAGCCATGGGAAGCGGTTTTCTTCTGGCTAGGTGCAGCGATTGTCGTGCGGCGATGGCAACGCCCGGCAAATCGTCTTCTATTTCTTTGGCTGGGGCTGCTGCTCCTGCCGGCTATGCTAGCCAGAGATTCTGCCCCTCCCCCCAATACGCTGCGCATGAACGGAGCGGCGCCGGCAATCTATCTGCTCACAGGTGTGGGCGTGTGGGAAACTTTCCGTTATCTGAGGGAGCGATTACGCACATATCGATTCATCGGAGCAGAAAAGACCAAGACTGCCATTGTTCTGGGGGTTGTAGTCGGTGGTTCAATCTTGACCCAGGGCATCTTCACCTACCACACTTATTTCCACAGATGGGCGGCCGCACCCGAAACCTACAGGGCTTTCGAGACCGATTGGACAGAACTGGCTTGGACGTTGAACGAACAGCCTGCGGATACTGACACGGTCTACCTGATCGCCTACCGAGTGGATGGGCATCCCAGCTTCTCTTATCTTTATCAGAACGAACCGCTGGCCCACGTTGTTCCTGCAAATATGCCCAACTTGGCGCAAAGGCTCAGATCGACACTTGCGGCGAACGAGACCCTGTCAAGGATAAGAGTGGTAGACTGGAGCGCCGATTCGCCATGGACCGGCGATGGCGATGAAAACATCATCGTTCTCCTGGGCAAGTATGGACGCTCCGTGGGTAGTGACGAGTTCGCGAGTTTTCGCATCCGGAATTATATTGATATCAACCTAGATCGCTCTTGGACTTTTTACGAAAACCTGGAATCGCGTGAGGTCCTTTACGACGGCGGCATCATTATCCGGGGAATTGCCATCGGCCACGGAGAGGAGCAACTTTCTTCGCAGCAATTGCTGAATCTGGGCCAGTCCCGTTCACTGTGGGTGGGCCTGCAGTGGGAAGCCCATCCCGATGTGAAGAATGATTTTGCGATATCCCTTCGCCTGTACGACGCGGAGGGCGCCATGTCTTACCAGAGGGATGTTGTACTGGGGAACGCGAACCAGGCGCGGACAGGTGAGTGGTCGGCGGAGGAAGTGGTCGACACCCTATTCCATCTTGATTTTCCGGCCGTACTCCAGTCGGGCGACTATGAACTGCGGTTGGTCGTCTACGATACCGAAACCTTGACCCCGACCGTCGAGATCGATGTCTGGGAGCCGGAGTTGGTCTTGGCGCGCTTGAGTTTGGCGGAACTCCACTGACAAGCAGCTACACAAGGGTATGCGATCACTCAGAGGGGGCTGCCTTGCTTTGTCCGGCAGATGAATAGCAACCATACCCGCCCAGAAAGGCAAAGCGAGGGCCCGGCATCCTCTTCAACTGCCAGCAACAGAACACTACCGTTCCTTCATTACATAGCAGGCCGTCCCGGCACAATATGCACGTCGCGCGCCGTCAACGCTCGAGGGCAAATCAGATACGCGGGTTCTTGGGCTTTCCCGCCGGGATCTCTATACTTGACGTTTGGATTCCAAAAGGAAGGTCCCGGTTGAGGGCATCCAGCGCAACTGTCTGCCCGGTCCGGTTGTAGTTTAGCATGTCAGAAAGGCCCCAAGCAGGAAGACGTGCGTGCGGCTGCACGACAAAAAGCGAAAGAGCATGTCTGAAACGTCGTCCCGCGCCTCTGTCGAGCAGGGGCGCGACGCACAATTTTCCGCACAAGAACCGGTCGGCGCTGTCGTGCCGGAGAAAGCCGGGCACCAGCGTATCGTATTGGCTACCGGAGGAATCCTGCTCGCATTGGCGTTAGCGGTGGCATTGTTGCGTCTCCAGCGCTTAACGGAATTCCCGCAGGGGATCCAGAGCGATGAAGGGCCGGACGGAGTGTATGCCCTGCAGGTTTTGGAAGGAGCGCACGCGGTTTTCTTCCCTGAAGCGGCCAGCGGGCGCGAGTGGATGGGTGTCTATACGATTGCTCTAACCACTTCCTTTTTGGGTCGCACTCTGTTGGCCTTTCGTTTGCCCACGGCCCTGGCCAGCGCGGGCACGGTTTTTGCCGTCTTCTGGTTGGGGCGGCTGCTCTTTGGCCGAGACGAAAACGGGCAGGTCACTCCGTGGCGCGGCCTGTTGATCGGGGGCGTTGGCGCGGGTCTGCTGGCGGTTTCTCTGGGCCAAACAATCATCGGGCGGGCTTCTCTGCGGGCCAACTTCCTGCCTCTATTTCTTGCCCTCTGTTTTGCCCTGCTGTGGTGGGGGTGGTCGACGTCCGGGCAGCAGCGAAGTTGGTGGCGGATCGCGCTGGCAGGCGTGTGTGCCGGGCTGCTGCCGTACACCTACATTCCGTCACGTTTTACACCCTTTCTGTTTTTCGTCTTTGGGCTTAGCTTTTTGTGGCCGCTGCGCTCTGGCACCAAAGAGAGGATGCGTGATGAACTGCCGTGGGCAGCCATCTTCATAGGGGTGGCCGGGGTGGTGGCTGCACCGATTCTCATATATTTTGTTCTTCACCCCGAACACTTTTTCATTCGCAGCAGAGAGGTCTGGGTTCTGCGGGATAGTCAGGGAACCGCCTTGGGAGCTTTTCTGAACAATGTATGGGAGCATCTGCTGGCCTTTGGCTTTCATGGCGACCGACGCGAGCGCTACAACTTCGCCGGTCGGCCGATGCTGAACCCATGGGAAGCCATCTTTTTCTGGTATGGTGTGGGGATGACCGTCTGGCGCTGGCAAAAGCGGCCCGCTTATCGGCTGTTGCTTCTCTGGCTGGCGGTGCTACTCGTGCCGGCGATGCTGGCTCTAGATGCCGGCCTGGGGCCCAACACGCTGCGCATGATCGGCGCGGCGCCGGCTATCTATCTGCTGATAGGTGTGGGCATCTGGGAGACGTACCGATTCTTGCGAGAAAGGTGGGGGCTGATCCGGATTTTCCAGGTAGATGGGACCAGGGCGGCCATCGCGCTGGGGGCTGTGGTCGGTGGCGTGGTTCTAATTCAGGGCGTAAACACCTATCGCACTTATTTCCAGGAATGGGCGGTTACGCCGGCATTTTATTTGGCATACCATGGAGAATGGGCAGATGCTGCGCACGTGCTGAACGCGCAGCCGGCGGCTGCGAACATGGTTTACCTGCTCCCCTACAGGTTTGATGAACATTATGGTTTTGAGTACCTGTATCGCGGCGCGGCGCCAGCCTATGTTATCCGCGCCAACAGGCCAGACCTGGCGCACAAGGTCGAATCTACACTGGCGGCGATGGGAAACGTCACCACCGTGAAAGTTCTGGACTGGAACGAAGATTTTGTCTGGGCCGGCGAAGGAGATGAAAACCTCGTCGCTCTTCTCAGCAAATTTGGGCGCTATGTGGGTAGCGACGACTTCAGCAACTTTCGGCTCCACACGTACACCGATATTGATTTGGATCGCTCCTGGAAATTCTATGCGTATCTGGAGCCGGTGACGGTCCACTACGATGGCGGCATCGATCTCCAGGGGCTTGCCCTGGGGCAGGGTGAGGAGCAACGGTCATCGCAGCAACTGCTCGAACTGGGACAGGCTCGTTCGCTGTGGGTTGCCCTGCAGTGGCAGGCCACTCCCGGCTTGGAGACCGATTATGCGATTTCCTTGCGCCTGTACAATAGTGAAGGCGAACAGTCGTACCAGAAGGATCATGTCTTAGGCAACTCGACCTTTGCGCGTACGCGCCACTGGCCGGCGGACGAACCGGTCGACACCCTGTTCCACCTTGATCTCGGGGCTGATCTCCGGTCGGGTGAGTACGAGTTGCGGTTGATCGTTTACAGCACCGAGACCCAGATACCTACTGTCGAGATCGGAGTTTGGGAGCCGGAGGTAGTCTTGGCGCGCCTGCGCCTGGTGGAGGGCGGTTGATCAGCGCTGACTTACGATTCTGATTCGCGCGTTCTTGAACTTTAGCGCCGGAACCGCTATACTTTATTTTTGGGCTGCCTAACCGTGTTGACACCGGTTGCGAGCGAAGGACCGGATCAAGAGATTTTTCGCCCACTGTGCGGACCTAAAATTTGCGGGTTTTTCCGGTCTGGCATGCTGGCACTATTCGGTTGCGCCCGGGCCGCGAGAACTCTGTGCCAGCGCCGTTGGCCCCGACAGGCAACCCGGCGCAGGGCAGACTAAGGCAGGCGGGACGCCTGCGTTCCCAGGAGGAGGACGACGTGCTGTTGCGAAGGACCCAAACTGCTTCATTTTGGCGCGATAAGTTCAGTGTTTCCGGAGAAGATCTGGACTTTATCCATGAATTGATACTGGATGCAGAGTCGCCGATGACGACCGGCCTGCTTGCATTGCGCATGATCCAGGAATACCAGCGTCGCGAAACAGCCCGGATGGAATCCGAGCTGAAGAAGGGCGCCGTCTATCAGCCCAAAGACCCGTATGAAGTCGGGCAGACTCTCATCTTCCCCGCCATGGACTTCCTGGTAGGCGAGGTGCTGGAGAGCCGCAGTGGCCAGAACCCGGAGCATGGGGCTTTCGACGTTATCCAGGTCGGTTTCGCCGATACAGACGAGATTCGGGAATTTGCCGCCAGCCTTCAGACGGGTCATCGGCTCAACGCCACCAATGGCCAGACCACAGGTGATGAGGAAACTCTTCTGTCGGCCGAAGAGATCCATTCTCTGTATCAGGATGAGATCGAAGAAAGTCTGCTCTTCGCCCTGGAAGACGGCGAACGCAACGAAGATTTTGTGCATATTGACGACTATTGGCTGCTGGCCGACATGTTGGCCGAAGTTCATGTGGGTCATCTGAACATCGCCGAGGCGCTGCTCGAGATGCAGAGCCGGCCGATGTCGCCCGAGGAGCTGTTGCCGGAACTCGATCTGCAGAATGAGGATGTTTCGCAGCCAATGCAGATCATCAGCGTGAACCACGCGCTTGGCAGCGACGAACGCTTCGACCAGGTGGGAAGCGCGGGCGTCCCCCTCTGGTATCTGGCACGGCTGGAACCACCGGAAGCGCTTACCGTCCCGCCTCTCCTGCGTCCCAACGTAGGCCGCTATAACCGTGCTATTTTGAGTGTAGAACTCTTGCAGACGGAGTGGGAGTTGGACGACGAATGGGGCGAAAGCAGCGCGAGCACACCTATCTCGTCGGTAGTGCCCAGCATCAGCTTCACACTGATTTTCCCCCATTGGCTATACGGCACGCTGCCCCTCAGCAGCCGCACGCGTGCGCTCTTCCCACACAGCGCGCAGGAGCGTTCGATGGTGACGATTGTCGACGGCCGCTGGGGCAACCGCTACACTGGCTGGGTGGTCCACAACGGGCGCTACGTGTGCGGCCTCAAGGAATGGATGGTTGCGCACAACCTGCCTGTGAGCGCTCAGATCACTCTGGAGCGCACTGACAATCCAGATGAAGTCATCATCGACTACCGTCCGCGCCGGATGAGACGGGAGTGGAGCCGGATCGCCAAAGTCAATGCCAGCGCGCGACGCTTCGGACTTGAAATGAACAAAGTGCAGATCTCCTGTGAGTACGATGAGCACCTGATCGTTTCATCTGTGGACCTGGAGGGGTTGGAAGCGTTCAACGCCGGTTTCGATGACAACGACGCTGCGCTGGAGCAGATCGTGGAGATGATTGTGCCGGAGATTACGAAACTGAACCCCCAGGGTACAGCCCATGTCAAGACGATCTACAGTGCGGTCAACATGTTCTGGCGCTGTCCACCGGGACCGATCTTTTATACATTGATCAGCAATCCCCGTTTCCAGGATGCGGGGGACGGATTCTTCAAAGTAAGATGAGTATGCGAAGCCAGTGGTACACATAGATCACTGGCCTTTGACCATCGAGGAAGGATTAGAAGACGATGACAGCGGCAGCGCTCAAGCAGAAACTCACATGGTTCCGACCGGACGAGAACACAAAGTTTCACATCGACTACAGTTGGTGGGAGCAAAGCGGACGCAATTTTCGCCTCTACCTGCGGGATCAGCTTTGCACGGAATGCCGGGACAGGTTCCAGGATCATAGAAATACCGAAGACGTGGATTGGATCGACCCGGAGACGGGAGAGGTTCACCGCACAGATGCGCTGTGGGAATGTCTGCGCAGCCGTTGCACGAAAGATCCCGACTACATCAACGAGCATCTCTCGCTTACGGCGGCCTGCTTCCGCGTCTTTCTGGCCAACAACAATACGCCGCTCAGCCCTTCTGAGTTGAATCAACTCCTACCGTGGAAACCGGCCCGCACCATTCTGCAAACTCTCGGCGGGCGCGTCGTCTATCTGGGTCTACGGCCAGTGCGCGAATAGAGAGAGGAGTTAAGAGGAGAGAGAACAGTTCTCACTCCTTTCATCTCAGTTCTGGCAGTCCCCTTCCGGCCCGTTTTCTGCCCTCGCCAACAGATCCTGCGCGACGCGGAACATCGGCATATCCACCATTTTTCCGTCGAGCACGCAGACGCCCCGTCCGGCCCGTTGGTGCGCCTTGAATACCGCGATAAGCCGCCGTGCTGCCGCCACTTCAGAGAGGTCCGGAGTAAAGGCGCGGTTGATGACCTCCACCTGGCGCGGATGGACCGCCAGTTTGCCCCGGAAGCCCATTTTGCGCACAGCCTCACACTCCTCAGCCAGACCGGAATCGTCGGTCAGGTCGGTATAGACGGTGTCGATAGCCTGTAGACCGAAGGCGGCCGCCGCGGTCACCACGGCGCTGCGGGCATAGAAGACCTCCCACCCCTCGCGCGTGCGCTGCGCGCCGATATCGCCGGCGAAATCCTCGGCGCCGAACGCCAACGCCACGATCCTGCTGTCGGCGGCGGCGATCTCGCGCAGATTCATCACGCCTGCGGCGCTCTCGACGATTGCCAGCAGCCGCACAGTTCCGAAGGGCAACCCCGCCGCGCTTTCCAGTGGTGTCAACCGCTCGCTCACGAGTTGCAGGTCGGCCGCGGACTCGACCTTGGGAATCACATAGACCCGGGGCGCGGCCGCGAAAGTTTCGAGCAGATCAGCCGGCCAGAACGGACTGTGTACCGGGTTGATGCGAATGCAGCGGAGCGGGCCCCCCTCCGGCAGTGTCTGGAACGACTGGACGAGGAGCGAGCGCGCCTCCTGTTTGCGGCTGGGCGCGACCGCGTCCTCGAGGTCAGCGATGATGGCGTCGGCGGGAAGCGCGGCGCCCTTGGCGATCTTGCGGGGCGAGTCGGCGGGCATAAAGAGCAGAGAGCGCAGTCGCAGCGTCATGAGCAGGCTCCGCGGGTACGGGTATGGGCCAGGGATGGGCGAGGCCGGGGCGCTTTGGTCGAGTGCGAGTTGATTGCTGGTTACTTCATTGTACATGGTTTGAGCTGAAGTGGCAGGCTCTGTAGGGGGACAGAGAACTTGAAAAAAGAGCCACTGACGTCTAGTCGCACCACAGTTCGCTGAACTGGCCGAGGGTTGGGCCGGTCTGTGTCGAAATCATTTATCTGCAGATTTTATAATCTGACATTTTTGCCAATTTTCATGTATTTTGGGTTGACATTGGCAGATTTCATGCTATAATCAGTACATTGCAGTGTAATTGCTTGCACAATTTGGCGTACGACGATTGTACATAAGGAGGATTCGTGGCAGAAAATGACCGCTTTGAGAAATACTTGGGTGCTGGGTGGCGAACAGCTGCAAACTACGCCGAAAACGAAAAAGCTTCTCTGGAAGACATTGGCGACAAACTCGTGGAGTCGCTGGTCGATTTCTTACGGGAATACAATGGCGTGCCTAGCTTTCAGGAGATAGCGGTTGTATTGAAGGCACCGATGGGGCCATCGCCATTTGAGCGCTTTAGTACATTGGAAGACATAGTGCGTGACCGGAAAGGCCATCGGCATACCAAAGTAGCCGCGAACGAGGCAAAGACGCTCCTTGTCACTAATAGGACACTGGAGCCAGAGGACGTAGAAATGGGCCTAGCCCAAGCTCTATGTTCGGCACTCGTAAAGCACTATTTCTTTGCTCGGGTGTGTCCCAAGATGACGGCTACAGAAAGATTCTCTAATCACAGGGAGTTCCTTGAGTGGCAGGACGGGATAGAACATTCCATTCAGCCTAGAATTGAACTAATCGCCACCCAATTGGTAAAAGATCCCGATGCCAGAAAGCTAAGAGCGCCTAGTACTACAACCGCACATTGATAAGATAGGGTTCCTTCGGCGATAATGAGAGCAAGCAAGCTAAGCTGGAGGAGCTATGGAACTGAGCGAATTGGACAGATGGGCGGACGAATTTGAAGCGTTTCACAGTCGGTTTTCCTCGTTGTTTGGACGTAGAGAGGTACAACAGCAAGCGGTAAAGTATGTGCAAGGGTTGGTGTCGCCGGTGGAACGGAAGAATGGCTGGCAGTTGGCGGAAGCGGTGGGCGACAAGAGGCCGGATGCGACGCAACGATTGCTGTACAAGACGAAGTGGGATGCAGAAGCGGTGCGAGATGCGTTGCAGCGATTTGTGATAGAGGGGTTCGGCGATGCGGAAGGCATCGGGGTGGTCGACGAGACGGGATTTCTCAAGAAGGGGGCAAAATCGGCGGGCGTACAGCGTCAGTATAGTGGAACGGCAGGCAAGGTGGAGAACTGTCAGTTGGGCGTGTTCCTGACCTATGCGACGACGCAGGGACATACCTTTCTGGACCGACGGCTCTATCTGCCTGAGGAATGGTGTGCGGACAGAGAGCGCTGTAAAGAAGCGAAAGTGCCTGCCGACGTCGGATTTGCCACCAAGTCTGAACTGGCGGCTGCGATGTTGCGCCATGCGTGGCGGCTGGGTGTGCCGATGCGCTGGGTGACGGCAGACGAGGTCTACGGTGAGGCGCGTGCGCTGCGATATGCGGTGGCCGAAAGTGGTCGTTGGTATGTGTTTGCTGTGGGGGTCCAGAACAGCGTATGGCTGGTGCGTCCAGAGGTAGGCGTCCCTGCCTGGAAGGGAAACGGTCGCAAACCTTTCAAAGCGCGCGTTCTTGATGAAAGCGCACGACCGGTACGGATCCCCGCGGTGGTCGCATCCTGGCCTGACAGCCGTTGGCAACGTCTGCAGGTCGCGGCAGGGGAAAAAGGAGCTCGCATCTACGACTGGGCCTGCCAACGGGTCGTGGAAAATCAAGACCAGATGCCGGGACGGGACAGCTGGCTCCTGGTGCGACGTTCGCTGACCAAGCCGCACGAATGCGCCTACTTTCTCTCCAATGCGCCGCCTGACACTGCGCTGCTGACCCTGGCCCAGGTCGCCTCGACTCGCTATACCATTGAACAGTGTTTCGAAGAGGCCAAAGGCGAAACCGGCCTCGACCACTATCAGGTGCGCTATTGGCCCAGTTGGTATCGACACATTACACTCTCGATGATGGCACATGTATGGCTCGCCTGGCTCCGTCTCAGACGCAACCAGAAAAAGGGGGGCTTGAATCCTTTCTGGCCGAGTTGAGCGTGCCTGAAATCAGGCGTCTGCTTGAAATCGCCTTGCCCTTGCCACCTCGTTCGCCCCCCTTACGGCTTGCCTGGTCCCTCTGGCGCCGCGCCAGACGACATCAAGCTCGTCAATGTCACTGCAGACGCCTCTCCCAACTCTCTGTCATTCCATCCCTATTGCAACCGCCTTAAATGCGGTTGTAGTACTAGAAGGAACACCAAGAGTGTGCTTACTAGCGAACTCTTACACGAAGTCTTGGTATGAATAGTCAAGAGAGATGGATATGTAGAGGAAAGGTAAGATAGCTCAGATGGAATACAAATACGATTTCCTAAATCCTTTAACCCCGATTGGCTCTGACAGGTCGTTTTGGATTGACGAATATCGTTTGGTTAGCGCGTTTCTTCAGACGCTACCCAAGGGAGCAGCGGATTTGCTGGACGTAGCATTAGCCATTTATGCAGCAGATAGACGCTCGCGGCGTGATTTCAAGGGTGCAAACACTGGCCAGCGCCAAATCACTTTAAAGGTTGGAGTCAGGAACCCAGGACTCTGGAACGATTTAAGCTTAGCCCGAAGGCTCCAAGAGTTTCTGTACTGGCAGAGCGAGGATGTCTGGTCATTTCAGTTTGTCGGACGCCAAGTCGCGCCCGAATTTGCCGAGAAGAATCCGTTTCTCTTTGAACTGCCACCAGAGCGTCCGGTTACTGTCTCATTGTTCAGTGGTGGTCTTGACTCATTGGCAGGCCTAGCCGCGCACTCGCTAGAAAAACAGAGCTGCACGCACATCTTGGTGTCAGGGTACACGCATCACCGTCTGGCTGAGCGACAGCGATTGCAATTTGAGCATATCCAGCATTCGAATTTTGGTAGAGACTTGCTAAGTGCCAAGCCAACAGTGCTCCATGTTCCTGCCCATTTCGGCATACACAAACTCAAGGGAACGCAGGAAGAAAAGGGACAACGGACTCGTGGATTAGTTTTTTTAGCACTTGGAGCAGCGGCGGCATTACAAGCCGGTGTCGATACTCTATGGGTTTACGAAAACGGCATTGGGGCACTAAACCTTCCCCTCAATGAATCCCAACTGGGAGTTGACAATTACAGAGGCGTCCATCCCCGTTCTTTGATGATGGCCGAGTGTCTCTTTGAACTAGTGTTGGAGCAACCGTTCCGTTTAAGAAATCCGTTCCTTTTTCATACCAAGGCAGAAATGTGTAAATCGCTGAAACGCGCGGGACTTGTCGACACTGTGCAACATACCGTTTCTTGTGACCGCTTTCCATTGCGCCTTCCAGGCAAACCCTCGCAGTGTGGCTACTGCACTTCATGCCTCCTACGCCGGCAGGCTCTCTTTATTGCAGGGCATAAGGAACACGATCCAGGTCACATGTATTTGCATGATGTGCTATCCAGAAGAGAAGAAGTTGACCCAAAGAAGCTTTTCGAGATCGAAATAATGAAGGAGCAAGTCTACAAGCTCGCCCGCTGCTTAGACACCGACGAGCCTTGGCACTCGTTGGCTATCTCATACCCTGAACTGTTTAGAACACACGCCGAGCTAGTAGAACGGTACAATCTGAATGCTGACGAAACCCGTGCCCGTTTCGTTCAGCTTTACCGCACTTACGTACAGGAATGGAAGTCGCTTCCGGGTATCCTTTGACTTTCGCTATATGGGGACGGTACGGATATTCGTTTGTGCTGTCCCACATCACTTTGCACGTGCACCGCAGAGATGAAAACTCCTGAGTTGCGAGCAATATTCGGCATTGGTCGCAACATTTTGATCCAAGTTCAAAAATCCATATTCAATCAAGGAGAGGAAACCATGCAAAGGAACTTAGTCGACGCCATCCCCCCACTCAAGCTGGGGCGGCGTCTGCAGGAGGCCCGCAAAGCACGCGGTCTCACGCAACAGGAGGTAGCTGATTCCTTGGGTTTCGCCCGTACCACAGTTACCGCTCTGGAAAAGGGCGAGCGGCGCACCCGGCCGAATGAACTGATACAGATGGCACGGTTGTATGGCCGGCCTGTAGGTGATTTCGTCGGCGCAAAGGACCCTGTTTCCGACTTCACCGTACAGTTTCGCGCTGCTGTCTCCAATCTGGATTCTCAACAAGCCCAAGATGAACTGCGACTAGCTGTCGAAACCTTTCAACGGTTGTGTGAAGACTATCTGAAACTCGAAAAATTGAACGAAGCGCCGCTTAGCCACAGCTACCCACCCCAATACTCAACGGACAGGACCTCTCCCGAAGTTGCGGCGGAGGATGTGGCTTCCTCCGAACGACACCGGCTGGCGCTTGGCGACGGACCATTCCTGAACTTGAGAGAGACTCTTGAGAACGATGTCGGCCTTCGTGTTTTCTCTATCGAATTGCCCTCTCGTGTGGCGGGCATGTTCAGTTACACGGAAGAACTTGGCGGCTGTATCACTGTAAACTCCCGTCATCCCCAGGACCGGCAGCGATGGTCGCTGGCGCACGAGTATGGCCACTTCCTCACTGACCGCTTCCGGTCGGAAGTATCATGGTTAAGTGGGCACGGACGTTCACGAAGCGGCGAGCGCTTCGCAGATGCCTTTGCCCGTTGCCTGCTCATGCCGGCCGCGGGTTTGAGACGCAGATTCAATGAGCTGTCACGCGCGGCCAGTGGCAAGATTACGGCTGCGGAGATTTGCCAGCTTGCGCATCACTATTTTGTCTCCGTAGAAGCGATGATGTGGCGTCTCGAGGAACTCCGTCTTCTGCCGGGAGGAACATGGGAACGTCTGCGCGACCGCGGCTTCAAAGTGCGGGAAGCACAAAAGCAATTAGGTCTGTCTCCCCATCCCCGAGATGAACGGGCCATGCCCCTTCGCTATCAGTATTTGGCTGCACTGGCATACGAAGAGGAAAAGTTGACCGAAGGCGAACTTGCTCGCCTCTTAAGAATCGACCGAGTTGGGGCAAGGTGGCTGATCCAGGAGCTAGCTCATTCCTTGCTTCTACACGATGAAGGTCAGGTTGCCTCCTTCTCAATTGATCTTGCGCGCAGTGTCAGCGGGACGGACGATCCTGATCCCCATCTTCCGGAAGAGACTGGTTCCTTCGACGGAGACCGCCTGCACTTTGCCGGACACGACTTCTAAAAGGAGCCCTTAATCGTGATGCGCCATTTCGAATCGCTTCTTCTTGATGCCAACTGCCTCCTCAACCTCTACGCAACAGGCCGTCTGCGAGAAATCACCGTCGCGCTGCCTTATCAGTTTTGGGTCGCCGACTACGTGGTCGAACACGAAGCCCTCTTCATTAGGCGTCCCGATTCCACCGATGCCAAGGATGTGCAGGAATCTGTTGATCTGACTCCTCTGTTCGAAGAAGGCCTGATTCACCTGATGTGTCTGAACCACCCGGCAGAGGAGTCCACATATGTGGACTTGGCCGCTCATCTTGACGATGGCGAGGCGATCACCGGCGCTCTAGCCCTTCACCGCGGTTGCTCCATTGCAACCGACGACCGCAAGGCCCGCCACATACTTAGCCAATATGCTCCGTCCGTGGAACTGGTCTCTACACTGGACCTGTTGAAACTATGGGCGGAGGAGGTTCAGATTCCCTGCGACGAACTTGCCGCGGCAATGGCCGATATGCAGTCGAGCGCCAGCTATAGACCCGGCACGCGCGATCCACGTTACGAATGGTGGCGGTCGATTGTCTGTCGATCAGGGACTTGACACGGCAACTGCATTACTGTGTAGGCGGGGCGCCCTCAAGACCCAGAGGGCGCCCCGCAGGCCTTGCAACCGGTTCCTATCTTGATGGGGCTCACTACAGCATAGTCGCAGATAGTCCCAACACAGGTTACGGCGACTCTGAGTGCCCTCTCTCAACTTCCGAGCTCACTTTGTCAGAACCAGCGGTATTCCTGCCCGCCTGGCCGCCATCTTCCTGAAGCCCAGCGTCAGCAACAGACCGAGCCCGCCGCCGAGCATATCGACGCCGATGTCAAAGAAGTTGCCATAATTCAGTACGCGCTGCTCGCTGAACAGCTGAATGCCCTCCTGAAGGAGCCCGACGCCGAGCAACAGCGCCAGAACGATGCCGACGCCAGCCCTCGCCGCCAGCCTGCCGTACATACTCTGCATCAGCAAGGCGCCCAGCACGGCGAAGAGCAAGCTGTGCATGAAAATATGCGTCCAAGCAGGACTGAACATTGTGTTGAAGAGCCTGTAGCCCACGGGTGAGGTTCGCACGAACCAGCCCATGGGAAAGAGGATGCCGAGAGTCCAAAAAGTCAGGAACAGATTCCGCTTCATTTTTTCCTTTTCCTCCCACTTCCGCCCCCTGCCGACATGGCGCAGGAGCCCGATACTCAAACTAACTGAGCAGCACCGATCCTGGTTCCCGGAACCTCCGCAATTCGCCAACCACGAAGGACCCGCCAGCGGCGTGGAAGTTCGACGTGAGCGCCTTCCCAGGCAAGGGCGCCTCACCCCGAAACCGGAAATCGATGTTGCCCAGTTCCTACACCTGTGCTAGACTGCGCGCAGTGAAAATCATGCCTCACTCCACCGCAATCAGTGCGCCTGACAGACAGTAAATGAGGGCGCTTTTCTACTGCCTGCGGTCGGGCCGGGAGAGAAACCGCCCATCGGTTTGGCCGGCGCTGACTCCGGTTGTTGGGACAGTTGGCGGCGGGCAAAAGGGGAGAACAGGTGTTTCGACGCAATGAACGACCGCAGCCGGACGCAATCGAGGTCATCATCGGCCCCAGAGCTACTTTCAGCGGCGCCCTGCGCAGCGATAGCAGCATTCGCATCGACGGTGTGGTTGAGAGCGGCCTGCTGGAAACACTGGCAAACGTCATACTGACCGAAGGCGCACGCGTCAATTGCGAAATTCGCGCCCGCAACGTCAGCATTCGCGGCTATTTCGACGGGGTCATCCGCGCCGACCGCGTCGAGTTGCTGGCAGGCTGTTACGTGCGCGGCGCGCTTCATGTGAACACCTTTCTGCTGGATGAAGGCGCTACCCTTGAAGGGGAACTGCACATGCGGGGTGAGAACGCAGAGGAGTCGCTGGACTTGCCCGCAGATACGGAGACGCCATTGGTCCTACCGGGCGCCCAAACGCAGCAAGAGCCGGAGTTCAGTTAACGTATGCTCGCAACAGGCACGAGACCACTCTGTTTTTTGGACGGTGCGGGCCCTGTACGCACAGCGCCATACAGGGCGCCAAGCTGTGGAAGCCATTGCTTCGCCCCATTCTCCACGGGGACAATCTCGCCACAGGTCTGACCCAGACCGCGTTCGCTAGAGCGCGAAGATTGAATTTTACTTTGCTATGGACTGGCTCCTGATCGTCGCCGGCGCGCTGCTCGGCTACTTGCTCGGTTCCGTGCCGGTGGGCGTACTGGCCACTTCGATATACGGCGTGGATATTCGCACCGTCGGCAGCGGGCGCACCGGTGCAACCAATGCATGGCGTGCGGCCGGTTTGAAGGCGGCCATCCCGACGTTGTTGGGCGATGCGCTCAAAGGGGCGGCGGCTGTGCTGCTCGTGCGCTACGTTGCGGGGGCGTTCTTCCCCGACATGGACGCGATTGCGGTTGCCGCGGCCGCCGCTCTTGCCGGCGCCGGTGCGGTGGTAGGTCACAACTGGTCGCTCTATCTGGGCTTCAAGGGTGGGGCGGGCGGCATCACGACTGCGGCCACCATACTGGCGATTTCGCCGCTAATCGGCGGGGTCGTCTGCCTGGTCGGGCTACTGCTGATCTGGTGGAGCCGCATGGCCTCGATCGGGACCTACAGCGTGAGCGTGACTTCGTTGGTGTGCGCGCTCGTTTTTTCGATTGCCGGTCTGACCCCCTGGCCCTATGTAATATTTGGCCTCATTGCCTACCTGGCCGTAACTATTTCTCTGAGCCGCAATCGCCAAGCGCTCAAAGATGGCGAAGAGCGGGTGATTACGCTGTGGTAATCGTCCGTTTTCAGGGACATCCCCATACTAACCTTTTTTGGACAAGATAGTTCAACCTCGGTATAATTTTTGAATTAGGAAGAGGCTCTTCATACACATGAAAGGCGATAAAGATGGCTGAACGCAAAAAGTTGACAACCGCTCATGGAGCGCCAATTGGAGACAATCAGAACTCATTGACCGCCGGCCCGCGCGGTCCACTTCTAATGCAGGATTATCAACTCCTGGAGAAGATGGCCACCTTTAACCGCGAACGCGTCCCGGAGCGGGTCGTGCATGCCAATGGTTCGGGAGCCTACGGAACCTTCACCGTTACAAATGATGTCACGCGCTACACCAAAGCCAGGATATTTTCTGAAGTAGGTAAGCAGACCGACTGTCTGCTCCGCTTCTCGACCGTCGCAGGGGAACGCGGCGCCGCAGACGCTGAGCGCGACGTGCGCGGATTTGCTGTCAAGTTCTACACGGAAGACGGAAACTGGGATATGGTCGGCAACAACACCCCGGTCTTCTTCGTTCGCGATCCCTACAAATTCGGCGACTTCATCCATACCCAGAAGCGCGACCCCAAGACAAACATGCGCTCCAGCACAGCTATGTGGGACTTCTGGTCACTCTCTCCCGAAAGCCTGCACCAGGTCACCATCCTGATGAGTGATCGCGGTCTGCCCCAGGGGTATCGCTTTGTCAACGGCTACAGCAGCCATACCTACAGCTTTATCAATGCAGACAATGAACGCTTCTGGATCAAGTTCCACTTCAAGACGATGCAGGGCATCAAGACATGGACCAATGCCCAAGCGGCCGAGATTGTCGGGCAGGACCGAGAAAGCTCGCAGCGTGATCTCTTCGACGCCATCGAGAAAGGAAACTATCCGAAATGGCGCGTCTGCGTCCAAGTTATGCCCGAAGAGGATGCTGAAACCTACCACCTCAACCCTTTCGATTTGACCAAAATCTGGCCCCATGGCGATTACCCGCTGATCGAAGTCGGCATCATGGAACTCAATCGCAACCCCGAAAACTATTTTGCCGACATCGAGCAGGCCGCGTTTGAACCCTCCAACATCGTTCCCGGCATCAGCTTCTCGCCAGACAAAATGCTCCAGGCGCGGATAATGTCCTACGCAGACGCCCACCGCTACCGCATCGGTGTCAACTATACCGCCCTTCCAGCCAACCAGCCTCAGTGCCCGGTTCACACTTATCACCGCGACGGTAACCTGCGTTCTGACGGCAACTTTGGCGGTGCGGTCAACTATGAGCCTAATAGCATGGGAGGGCCGGTCGAAGATTCCCGCAGCCTCGAGCCGCCGCTCAAGGTATCCGGCGATGCTGACCGCTACAACCATCGCGTCGGCAATGACGACTATACGCAGCCCGGCAATCTATTCCGCCTGATGAACAGCGACCAGAAAGAGCAGTTGTTCAGCAATATCGCCGAAGCGATGGATGGCGTGCCTGAACGTATCCAGACGCGGCAGCTTGTTCATTTTTATAAGGCCGATCCGGACTATGCTTGCGGCGTGGCCGGGAAGCTGAACCTTACCCATGTCTCTGAGCAGGTTGCCACCCTCGCGGATCTGTCTCTGGCTGACCTAATAATGAAGACCAGCGCAGAAGCATATTCGGAACTGGCAACGCCGGAAGCGTCGCTGGCCAAAGCCGCCGACTGACCTCCCAGCAACGTATGCATTGAGGTCATACGCCAGGGGGAGAAGGTACACGTACGAATAGGCCTGATTTTCATTCATCGCCGCGTACAGAGCCGACCGGGAAATCGGTCGGCTTTTTCGCGTCTGTGGCCGGGCAGCATGGAACCTGTCTGAGGTGAAAATCGTCCCATATTGTGATCGAAGCTGTTGTCGATTCAGCACATATGATCTAGTTGTGCTATGGTTAAATCTGTCTGTGTTTTGCAGACGAAAGAGTTCCCCATTTCTGTCAAAAAGGAGAGAATTTCATGCAGGTAGTACAGCGCTATCCGGACAACATGTTCTGTTGGGTGGACCTGGCAACAACTGACCCGGCCGCGGCCAAGGAGTTTTTCAGTGGTCTTTTCGGTTGGGAGTATTTTGATATCCCGACGGGGATGGGCGGCAGCTACTCGCTGTGCCAGATCAACGGTTATAACGTGGCGGGCCTTAGCGACTTGCCGGCCGAAATGGCGGAGCAGGGCATTCCGCCGATCTGGTCATCTTACATCAAGCACGACGATGTCGATGCC
This sequence comes from Caldilineaceae bacterium, assembly GCA_965221345.1. Taxonomy (GTDB): domain Bacteria; phylum Chloroflexota; class Anaerolineae; order Caldilineales; family Caldilineaceae; genus Bin5. The sequence goes on along the minus strand of CBDCSD010000001.1, from coordinate 558,009 downwards.
GTGGCCGAAAAGGCAGTTGGGGCCGGCGGAACGGTGGCCATGCCGGCAATGGATGTCATGGATGCAGGACGTATGATAATTATCCAGGATCCGACGGGGGCAATGGTCGGTCTGTGGCAGCCGAAGGAGCATATTGGGGCGCAGCTGGTCAACATGCCCCATGCGCTGGTCTGGAATGAACTGCAGACGAAAGACGTCGACACCGCGCGCAGTTTTTATGGGACGGTTTTCGGCTGGGGTCACGACCAGGATCCGAACGGTTATCATCTTTTCAAGCTGGGCGAGCGAATGCAGGCCGGCATGTTGAAGATGGACGACTCGTGGGGTGAGATTCCGCCCCATTGGGGGGTCTACTTCATGTCGGAGGATATAGAGGCGACCACGGCCAGGGCGAAAGAGCTGGGCGGCCAGATTCATGTGCCGCCGACCCATACGGGCACGGTCGGTCGATTCGCGGTGATCGGGGACCCGCAGGGCGGGGTCTTCACGTCGATGCAGTTTGACGGGCCGGTTGATCCGCCGCCTGGTTACTAGGAAGGCGAATAGGGACGCCGCGAATGACTGCGTTGTGTATTGCGTAGGCAGGGCGGTGTGCCCTAGTTTTGATGAAGGCTGGTTGTAGGACGGTCTTTTGCGAGGCCGAGATTTGTGTAAAGGAAGGGGAATTATATACTTGACACCACTAAAGGCGTTCTTTCTTGAGGTACAGCCTGCATATCATAGTAGGGGTGATGCGAAACTTAGTGCCATGATCCCGCAGACCGTTGCTCCCCGGCTTGGCTTCCCTGCAATCGAAGTCCAGGGCGATTGAACCCCGCATCAGTTCGTAGATGAAATCAGCCAGGTGAAACGTCTCGTAAGCGTCCGCGTGGATGAAGCGGACGCTTCGCTTGTTGCGCTCACCTTTGACCAACAGAAGCCTCCTCAGTTTCGCCCACGCCGCCGCTATCAGGTTATCATGGCTCCAATAAGGCACCGGCCCGTTCCCCTTCGGTGGCCGGACAACCACCTGCCCCGTTGTTGTATCGACTCTGAAGCGGTCAGAACGCCCCCGGATGGTATGTCGGAAGCTTGAGCGCCCCTGGACGTCCTTGCGCCCGTATCGGCGCCCATGTAGCGCAGAATGGCTTCTGGCCCGTCCGGGCTCTTGTGGAACAGGGTAACAAGGCTTGTGCGGTCGGAATGCCACTTCAGTTCCCATCCTACGGCATCGGGTATGTCGTGCCCGCCTGCTGTTGCCCCCAGCAAATCTTCCAGGAACACGCCGGGCGCGCCTGAGCCGTTGTAGCGTGATTCCTCCGGCATAACTTACGGGCCGTGTGCTATCACGGCCCGGACTCGCTCAAACAGTTCTTTGCGCGTGCGAGGCGGTCTGGATGGAAACTGTGTCACCGGATCATCCTCCTCACCTTGTCGATGCGATCACGGCAAGGGTGCAGTAGTCCTTCGATATGTCCATCCCGATCCACTGCCGCCGTTCCAATTCTGCCGCCATTCCTGTTGTCCCTGAGCCAATAAACGGATCAAGTACAATCTGTGCGGTCGTAGAACCGATTTCCCGCTGGGCGAGCTCTACAGGAAAGGGTGCAGGATGCGGATTGTCTTTGTCCTGAGGGATAGTCCAGACATCACACGCATTCACCAGACCTCTAAACCCTACTCCTTCGCTGGGTTCGGGTTTTGACATGACTGCCCTAGCCTGATACACTCGGCGGTGAAAGAGATTGACCGCTTAGGTTTAGCAGTCCAAGAGGGCAAAGGGGAGGTCACTATGAGAGCCGTCGTGTACCAGGGTCCGTTCAGCGTTGCCGTAGAGGAAGTTCCCGATCCCGAGATAATGCATCCGAATGACGTAATCGTCAAGATTACTTCGAGTTGCATCTGCGGCTCCGACCTGCACATGTATGAGGGTCGGACTGCGGCCGAACCGGGCATAATCTTCGGACACGAGAACATGGGTATAATCGAAGATGTCGGGTCCGCTGTGAAAACCTTGTCCGTAGGCGACAGGGTCGTGATGCCGTTCAACGTCGGCTGCGGCTTCTGCAAGAACTGCCAGCGGGGGTTTACGGGTTTCTGCCTCACCGTCAACCCTGGATTTGCCGGCGGCGCGTATGGATACGTGGCAATGGGACCATGGCGCGGCGGGCAAGCCGAGTACATTCAGGTGCCTCACGCGGACTTCAACTGTCTGCCTCTTCCGGCCGGGGATGCGTTCGAGTGGGATTTCTCTCTTCTGGCGGACATATTCCCCACGGGTTATCACGGCACTGAGCTTGCCGACGTGAGTCCCGGCGAGAGCGTCGCCGTGTGGGGCGCGGGACCGGTCGGTCTGATGGCCACCTATAGCTGCATCATCAGAGGGGCGGCGGAGGTCTATACCATCGATCACGTGCAGGAGCGGCTGGACAAGGCCAGCGAGATTGGCGGTATTCCCATCAATTTCGATGACGGCGATCCGGTGGAGCAGATCAGGGACATGCGCGGGGGCGACGGTGTGGACAAGACGGTCGACGCTGTGGGCTATCAGGCCGCTGCGCAAGGATCGTCCGCCGCCGGAGGCGAGCAGATCGAGATTCCCAACGTGGTCCTAAATCAGATGATCGACCTGATCAATCCCACAGGGATCATGGGCATTCCGGGCCTGTATGTGCCATCGGACCCCGGTGGAGTGGACGAGGGCGCCAAGAGGGGCTCTCTGGCCATCAACTTCGGGAAGCTTTTTGAGAAGGGTCTGAAGCTGGGGACGGGTCAATGCAACGTGAAGCAGTACAACGCCTACTTGCGCGACCTCATCATATCCGGCAAGGCCACTCCCAGCTTCGTTGTGTCCCACGAGGTGCCGCTGGACGCCGCCGCCGACGCCTATGACAAGTTTGACAAGCGCATTGACGGGTACACCAAGATCCTCCTGAAACCTTAAATAGAACGCGCCGGTTCGTTCCCGGGCAGCACGTACTTAGAGAATCAGGGGATGTGGGTGCGGCATCACACCCACTCCGTTCCCCGGCCCGCGTGTGATCACTCGTGCTGCAAAGCTTCTCCCTGCATGTTCGGGAACGGCACGCGCGCTTCAAGCGCAGGCAGACGCTAAAATAGCTGCCCTTGAATTTCAACTACGAGATTGACAAGCGCAGGAGGTTGTGTCATGCGGGTAGGCAGCGAAGGGCATTCATACGACTGGATCGACAATTGGGCCAAGCTTCCCGAAAGTGAAAGCTCGCGCAAGGGATGGGCGCATCCGGGCATCGTTGTCACGGAATCGGGAAACGTTATGACCAGCCACCCCGGCGGTCCGGAAGTGATGACCTTCGACGGGGACGGCAACCTGATTTCCTCGTGGCGCGGCGACTTTGCCGAGGCGCATGGGATCACCCTCGTCAACGAGGACGGAGTCGAGTATCTGTGGATAGTGGACCACGGATCCAAGAATCACTATCTTCACGGCTACCAGAACCCTCCGGGCGTGGGCGAAGGGCCCGGTCAGGTATTCAAGACGACATTGGACGGTGAAGTGGTCATGAGGCTGGAGACGCCTCCCCTTCCCATGTACAAAGACACACGCTACTCCCCCACAACCGTCGCGGTGAACGAGGAGCGTTTTGGTGGCAACGGCGACATCTGGGTGGGCGATGGGTACGGCGCGTACCATGTCCACAGGTTCACGAAGGATGGCGAGTATGTCAGCAGCATCAACGGCGAGGAAGGGGCCGGGGCCTACAACTGCCCGCACGGCATCTTCTTTGATTATCGCAAGTCCGAGCCGGAGCTCTACGTGGCGGACAGGGCCAACGACCGCGTACAGGTCTACGACATGGAGGGTGGATTCAGGCGGATGTTTGGTGACGGTTTTCTGAACACGCCCAGTTGTTTCGCGACACATGGCGATCTGATGATCATTGCCGAGCTTCGCGCCCGCCTCGTGGTCACCGATATAAACGATGAACTGCTCACGTACCTCGGCGACAACAAGCAGGTGTGCGATGTTGAGGGCTGGCCCAACAATGTGAACGAATCGGGGCAGTCAGTACGCACGAGCCACCTGGAGACGGGCAAGTTCAACAGCCCTCACGGTTTGGCTGCGGACGCCAGCGGTAACCTGTATGTGGCCGAATGGCTCATTGGGGGCAGGGTAACCAGACTGAATAGAGCCTAAGCGCCCTGGGGACGCTTTGCGTCGCCGCCTGACAAACGAGAGTAAGCCACCACACGTCCTGCCGGAATTCCAGCACGGTGGCAAGGGGGACTGCACGGTTGTGGCGGTCCCTTTTCTGTGCTTCTGCGGTTACGCGCCAAGTTAGCGCGGCTTTTCCCCTCTTTCCAATCCCTGACTATAGTATCCCGGACAGCGCAGACCGCTTAGCGCGGCCGCGCGACCACACTGAAGACCCTGTCATACCATGCACCAGGAAACAGACGGAATGTCCTCTCACTCGATGCTCGGCGCGTACGGCTCGTGGGCAGCAACCCTGGCCGGTGAAGGCCCCAATTTTCTCTCATTTCGGCACACGCATTGGATCGACCCGGCGTCCTGGCGGCCGGCGGCGCGCCAGCGATTTCGCGAGCGGGTGGCGATGCCGGATACGGAGGGGGCAGGGGAGTGCCGGATCGAAAGTCAGTACGAATATGACGGGCTGCAGGTAGAGGAACTTTCTTGGCAACTGCCTTACGGGCCGCGGACGGAGGCGGTGCTCTTGAAACCGGCGGGGGCGATGGTCGGTCTGTGGCAGCCGAAGGGGCATATTGGCGCCCAGCTGGTCAACATGCCCAACGCGCTTGTCTGGAATGAACTGCAGACGAAAGACGTCGACACCGCGCGCAGTTTCTATGGGACGGTTTTCGGCTGGGGCCACGACCAGGATCCGAACGGGTTTCATCTTTTCGAGTTGGGCGAGCGTATGCAGGCCGGCATGTTGAAGATGGACGTCTCGTGGGGTGAGATGCAGCCCCATTGGGGGGTCTACTTCATGTCGGAGGATATAGAGGCGACTGCGGCCAGAGTGAAGGAGCTGGGCGGCGCAGTTCTTGTTCCGCCGACCGATACGGGCACGGTTGGCCGCTTCGCGGTCATCCAGGATCCGCAGGGCGGGGTCTTCACGTCGATGCAGTTTGACGGCCCGGTGGATGCGCCGCCTGGGTACTAGGGGGTTTATGCGAAGGGACGCTGCGTTCAACTGAATTGCGTAAGCGGGGCGTCCTGGTTTCGGAGAGATTTTGCGTGAAGAGATTTTGCGTGAAGGGAGGGGGACTGCGCGGCTGCGTGGTTCCCCTCTTTTCTTTGCCAGCGGAGGCACGTCGTGCGGGAGGGCTGTCCCAGAACTTTGGGTGGACGTTGTCTGAAACAGGATTTACAGGATTTCTGGGGATTTTCAGGATGGCTATTGTTCGAGTTTGCCGGGGCTGTCTTTTGTCAGGGCACCCTGGAAACCCGCTACTGTTTCTTTTCCTCGCTCTAATGAGATTCCCTGTCAACTTCTATCCACAGGTCTTCCACTCCCCGCAGCACAATCTGGTTTCTGTATTCGGGTTCAGATATCAGATGTATGGAAGCAAAGCGCGCGAGTAGGCCGGCAAAGGCGATCCGCGCTTCCAGCAGCGCCAAAGGTGAGCCGAGGCAGTAGTGAATGCCGCGACCAAAAGAGAGGTGGCTCTTTTCCGTGCGACCGATATCCAGTATGCCCGGAACCGGAAAGACCTCCGGATCTCGATTCGCGGCCCCGACCAGAACCATGACCTTTTGTCCCGCCCGAAACCGCCTACCTTTGAACTCCATGTCCTCCAGTACGACCCGTATGATGAACTGAACTGGGCTGTCGTAGCGGAGCAATTCATCGATGGCAGTATCCAGAAGTTCGGGATTATCCCACAGTCGCTGAAGTTGCGCAGGATTCTTGAGCAGCGCCAACATACCGTTTCCTATCAGGCTGCGGGTCGTTTCATTGCCCGCCACCAACAGCAGCATCAGGGTCCCAAGGAGTTCGTCGTGGGAGAGTCTGTCACCCTCATCCTCAGCAGCCAGCAGAGCGCTGAGGAGGTCGTCCTCGGGGCGCCGGCGCCGCTCTGCCATGATGTCCTCGAAGTACTTGACTAATTCATCAGAAGACTGCGTTACCCGTCCTATTTCTTCTTCACTGAGTATGGGCTCGACCGCCAGGGCGATATCGTTTGACCAGACATTGAATCGGTCGCGATCTTGTGCCGGAATGCCCAACATCTCGGCGATAACGATGACGGGCAACGGGAAGGCGAATTCTCTGATCAGATCGAATCTTTTCTTGTCAGCAAGGCCGTTCAGAAGCTCTTCCACAGTCTGCTGGATACGCGGGCCAAGGGCAGATATGGCCCGCGGCGTAAAGGCCTTCGACACCAGCGACCGCAGCCGGGTGTGATCGGGAGGGTCGAGATCGAGGATCGTCCTGTAAGGTGCATACTCGAGTTTGTTGTCCCCGCTGGAGAACCGCCTGTGGTCCTGCAGTACGGTTTGGGCATCTTCGTACCCGGTCAGTGCCCACGCGTTGACGAGCCTCATGCGGTGGACCGGGTCTTTGCGGCGCAAGCGCTCATAGAAATCGTAGGGATTTGCCCTGATTTCACTGGAGGTCAAGTCAAAGCTGATTCCTGACTCCAGACGTTCCCAGGTCAGTAGCGCCTTCTTTGCAATTGGCGTCAACAGATTGTGAACAACCCCTGGCGGCATCGCCACTGTCTCCCTTCTTAAAGTATGTATGCTCTTGCCAAACCGGGCCGCTTTGCGTTCCATGTCCGAGGTGGTGCACTGCAACCCAGTGTAGTCGTTGGCATTTTGGTCGGTCAGTTCAAGCACGATGAAGCAGGTCGTGCTCCGGGACAGGGTGCCGCCGGATTTCGGGGGCGGTAAACGTGCTGACAGCGTCTTTGGCGACCAGTGGATTTGCCATCGTGCATACCGTCGCGCCAAGAATGACGGAAACTGGCGTTGTTCGAGTCGTCTGCTGTCTCTTTCAGCCTCAGCTTGAATCGCCTCACGGAGGGCGACCCATTCCTAGTAGATCGAAGTGAAGTCGGCGTCCTCGACGGCAATCTCGTCGAACAGGACGAACGCATACGCTTGCGCGAAAAGGGTGCTGGGTGGGACGGTTAGTCTTTCTCGCAGCCTTGCCTTATTTCCCGCACCAGTTTGTCAAATTCCGCTTGTGAATAGTCGCGATCGAACTGGCTCAGGATCAGGTGTTCGATCTCCTTTGCCGGCGTCCACCCGTTGTGCGCAGCCGAACGCAATAGACGGCGGTATACAACGTTCGGCAGATCGATCGTCACATTCCTCTTTATGCCCATGGTTCACCATTCCAGATGCGTCATCACGTCGTTCTAGACCACTGAGAAGATGTAGGGCTTGTCGATAGCGGATTTCGGTTCAGAATCGATCGATATACCCTGGAACATGCGCCAGCGCGCGCGTTGCCGCTATCGCGGCCGTCGATGATGATGAAAATAGGACTTTCGTTGTCTGGAGATCGAATTGGCACTGTACTTTTTCCAATATTGAGGGTTATTATATTTAGTATAAATGGCATATGTCAAAAAGTACATAATTGCATTGTATTTGTCATTATTTTGAAGTATTTTGGCGACTGTTTTGTCCAATATGGCTCAGACTGTCTACAATTTTTGCAGTGCTGTTCAGCTGTAGGGCGGAGCTCGGTTACGAAGCGCTCAGTGGCATTTTCCCGTTTTGACGCTAACGGCGAACGGGGTAGAGTTGCAGCGGGATCTGTTATCGTAAGAGAGAGCGGCGTGCACAAATTTGCGGGCTTCGTGATACTTCAGAGGTGAGCAGGCAGCAGTACGACAGGTCGACAGTATCGTCATGACTCAACATCGGCGCGGGGAAGGTCGAAATTTCGGAGCTTGGCTTTGGGCACTTCCGGCCACAGCAGCCGATATCCTTGCAGGCTGGGGGGAAGGATTCAGAGAAGTCGGTCCTGGTGAACTGCGTTACCCGGTGACGAAAGCCGTTTGGATACGGTGGTTCATTTGTGCCGCCTGTGTATTCCAGTTGGTCTACCGACCGGTATTCATCGGCTCCAGGTATACGGGTTACATACTGTGCTTCATTGTTTTGGTGGGGCTCAATGGCTACATACACTACCGCGTCCGTTCGGACCGCGATGTGACTTTGAAGTGGATGCTGGTTCTCAGTGCTTTGGACGTGGTCCTGATTACGGTGGCGATGGTAGTTGGCGGCGGGTTCAGCCATTTCTTCTTCTACCTGCTGTACTACCCTGTCCTGGCCTGGTTCGCTGGGTTCTTCAGTTCGTTCGGACTGAGCTTCGCTTGGGTTACATTGGTAGCCGTCATCTACACCATCGTGAGCCTGACCGTCGGGGAAGGACTCGATTTGGAAGCCAGAGACGACAAGGCGTTGTTTGCCAGGATCGTCGTCATGTACGCAGTCGTGGCATCGGTGAATCTGGTCGCCAGGTCGGAAAGGATCAGAAGGCTGGAGGCGGTGGCGCGGGAGCGGGAGCTGCAGCGACAGCGGATCGAGATTTCGCAGACCATACACGACACGACCGCACAATCGGCCTACACCTTGGGGCTGGGCCTTGAGGACGCCATCGAGAAGGCGGACAGGTCCAACCCCGAGTTGGCGGGCAAGCTGGAGGCGATGTGGTCCCTGACCAGGTCGACGATGTGGACGCTCAGGCACCCGATAGACGGCGGGCAGATTTTCAGCGGAAGTACGCTGAGCGAAGTCCTGGCGGCGCACGCCGACACCTTCACGGTCATCACTTCGATTCCGGCGGAACTGGAGTTGCACGGGGTCGAACCGCCCCTTTCCACCATAGCGCGCAGCCTGTTGTTCTCCATCGCCCACAATGCCCTAACCAATACCTTTCGCCATTCGGACGCCGAAAGTGTGACGATTTCCCTGGAATTCGGGACGGACGTTCTGCGTATGTCGATTTCTGACGACGGGGCCGGGCTTTCCGATGATTACGCCGTGCGCGGCCACGGCTTCAAGAACATGAGGGCTGACGCAGAGCGCATGGGCGGCAGTCTAAGTGTTGATTCCAGCGGTAACGGCACGGTAGTCAGTTGCACTGTACCCAATAAGCGGGTTTAAGGAGGCCGTTAGGTGTCATCGAAAGACAGGATCAAAGTGATGATAGTTGACGACCACGCCATCGTTCGGGAGGGGATTGCGGAGGTGCTGGAGCAGGCAGGCGACATTGAGGTCGTCGGGCAGGCTGGGGACGGGGAAGAGGCCGTGAACAAGGTCCAGGAACTGAGGCCGGACGTGGTAATCATGGACATTCTGATGCCGGTAAAGGACGGCATCGAAGCCTGTCGGGATATCACCGCGGCCTTGCCAGACACGCGGGTCCTCATGCTGACCGCGTCCAACAGACACGGTGCGATCGTGCAGGCGGTAAATGCCGGAGCCACGGGATACCTTCAGAAGTTTTCTGGTAAGGAGATGCTGCTGTCCACGGTGCGGGAGGTTGCCGGCGGTGAGTTTCGGGTGCAGGGAGAGGCGGCAAGGAGACTGGTCACGGGATTGAGAGGTGGTGGCGGCGGCGTCCCGATTCCTCCCAGCGAACTGAACCGGTTGACGGACCGAGAGCGCGATCTGCTCAGGATGTTCGCCCGCGGGATGTCTTACGCGGAGATGGCTGAAGCGCGGGGCAACAGCAATCCTATGACGGTACGGAACGCGATCTATGCCATACGGCGCAAGTTGGGGGTAGGGTCCAGGCAGGAGATGGGGGTTTGGGCGGCACGCAGCGGCTTGCTGGACGACGACGAATTGCTATGACGCGGGGAAGGCCATGGTTGTCTCTTTTGCCGCGGCCATCTGCTTGAATTTGCGAAATTGCGAATTGCGTAAGCGAGGCGAACTGGCTTCGAAAGGGAATTGCTGTAAGACAGGCTCTTATGGGGCCACAGTTTGCGTGAAGGGAGGGGGACGGCGCGGTTGTGGCGTTCCCCTCCTTTCTGTGCCAGCGGAGGCGCGTCGTCCAGGCGTAGCTTTTTCCCTCTTTGCGATTCCTGCTATAGTATCTCGGACAGCGCAGACCGCGTTGAGCGGGAGCGCCACCACTCTGTACATCCTATCGGATCATTGCACGAGGAAACCAACGGTATGTCCTCTCACTCGATGCTCGGCGCCTACGGCTCGTGGGCAGCAACTCTGGCCGGTGAAGGCCCCAATTTTCTCTCCTTCCGCCACACCCATTGGACCGACCCGGCGGCCTGGCGGCCGGCGGCGCGTCAGCGATTTCGCGAGCGGTTGGCAATGCCGGACATGGGCGGGTCAGGAGAGGTCCGGATAGAGCGCCGGTACGAATATGACGGCGTGCAGGTGGAGGAACTCTCGTGGCAACTGCCGTACGGCCCGCGCACGGAGGCGGTACTGTTGAAACCGGCTGGGGCGCGCGACCCACTGCCGGGCGTGTTGGCTTTGCACGATCACGGCGGCCATAAGTTTCACGGCTGGCAGAAGATCACCCGGACGGGCGATGAGCAGAACGCGGTCAACACCGAACACCAGCAGAGCGCATACGGCGGCGTGCCGTGGGCCAACCGCCTCGCCCAGCGCGGCTATGCGGTCCTGGTGCCGGATGCCTTCGCTTTCGGCAGCCGCCGCATCCGCATCGGCGATCTTCCTCCGGCGATTCGCGACGGCCTGGGCGAGCAGGAGTCGGACGATCCCGAATATATCGCCGCCTACAACGGCTGGGCAGCCGGTCATGAATCGATCCTGGCGAAATCTTTGTTGAGCGCGGGGACGACCTGGGCGGGGGTCTGGCTGGCCGAAGATCTGTATGCGCTCGATCTGCTGTGCGGGCGCGACGATGTGGACGCGCAGCGGGTTGGCATCGGCGGGCTGTCCGGAGGCGGGCTGCGCACCGTCTACCTGGCTGGACTGGATGACCGCGTGCGCTGCGCGGTCTGTGTCGGCATGATGACAACCTGGCGGGACCTTCTGCTCAACAAGAGCCATAGGCATACATGGATGATCTACGTGCCGCACCTGGCCACCGAAATGGACTACCCGGACATCCTGGGGATGCGGGCGCCGCTGCCGACATTGGTACAGAACAATACGGAGGACCCGCTCTTCACTCTCACGGAGATGAGGCGCGCCGACGTGATGCTGCGCCAACTGTACGAGAAGGCCGAAGCAGCCGACCACTACCGCTGCGGATTTTATGCCGGGGAGCACAAGTTCGACATTGCGATGCAGTCGGATGCGTTCGACTGGTTCGACCGCTGGCTGGCAGAATCCTGACACAATGAGGATCGGAAAGATCAGAGGATTGGAAAGAGCAGACTAACGAGACAGTTGCATCAACCGCCGCGAGGCGCGCCAAAAATGGAGAGTTCCATGAATCCCGTCTCCCCACATTTCACGACCGTTGATCTGTCGAAATTTTTCAATGTCCGACGCGCCGAACTTCCTGAACCGTTGCGCGTGCCCTCTTTGGTTGAAGACACGACGGGTTCCACCGTCTTCAACGGAATCCCCTTTTTGCTCGGAGAATCCGAAGGCCCTGCCGTTATCCTGCTGGACGCGGAACCGGTGACTGTTGAGTTGGAGGATGGGCTGGCCACCTACATCGTCTTCCTGCACGCGGTGGCCGACCGCGTCACCAACTACCTCGATGGCTTTGCCGACTTCGTGCAGGACGGAAACGAACTGGGCGGGCACGTCTCCTCTTACATCTTTGAATACGAGGACGGCAGCCGCCACGAAACGGCGGTCCGGCGCCGATTTGCCATCCAGCAGAGTCGCGTTGTGTGGGGGGGCAGCCCCTTCGAAACGGTGCCGGCCATGAAGGCTACGGTCTTCAACTCGGCGACAGAGGAAACCCAGTTGGGGCGGGTTCCGAGCACCGACTACGGCCGCGGCGAAACGCGCACCAGTTCCGGGCGCGATCAGATGGAAGAGAAGATGTGGCTATATGCATTGGAGAACCCACATCCCGACAAGCCGATTCGCCGCCTGGTTTTGCAGCCGCGCAACGAGGGGTCGACCATCTACGCTATCAGCCTCACGAACCTGGATGAGCATCCTCTGCGCCCGGGCGTGCGCCGCAAACTGCGGCTGACTCTGCCGGAGGGCGTCGAGTTCAACGCGATTGACGAGTACGAGGACCTGGCTATCGACCTTGGCTATGTCATCTCGGCCCGCGCCGCGTTTGACTATGACGGCGGGCGCTGGCTGGGTGAGGAGGCGAACGTCCAGCCGGCCGTCTCGCAACGGGATCTGATCATCGAGTACAGCGCGCATCCGCAGGCCTGGCTGCACGTCCGTGTCGACAGTGACGAACCGATCGTCTATGATCTCTCGCAACTTGAAGACGGCCAACCTGCGGACTCCATCGCCGGGGTGGCGCCGGCGCACCGGCTGGTCAACGTGCGCGTGGTGCAGAAGGGGACCAACAACCAGGTGCCGGTGCGCATTCATTTCCACGGTGCGCACGGCGAGTATTTGCCGCCGCGCGGCCGCCATCGCAAGGTCAATCCCCACTGGTTTGAGGACAACTATGGCGAATTCGTCAACGGCCGTAACCAGTACAGCTACATCGACGGTCACTGCGAGGTGGATATGCCGTTGGGCGAGATATACGTGGAGATCACTAAGGGCTATGAGACCGCGCCGATCCGCAAACAGGTGATGATCGAGCAGGACACGAATGAACTGGTCTTCGAGTTAGAACGGGTGCTGCCCTGGCGGGAAAAGGGCTGGGTCACTGCGGACACGCATGTTCACTTTCTGAGTCCTTCGACCGCGCTGCTGGAGGGCCAGGCCGAGGACGTGCATGTCGTCAATCTGCTGGCCAGCCAGTGGGGCGAGATGTTCAGCAATGTCAGCGACTTTGACGGCAGGACCACTTTGGGGGCGCGCGAGTTCGGCGGCGACGGCGAATTTCTGGTGCGGGTCGGAACTGAGAACCGCATGCAGATCCTGGGTCACATCTCGCTGCTGGGCTACAACGGCAAGATGATCCACCCGCTTTGCAGTGGGGGCCCGTCGGAGTCGGCGCTGGGTGATCCGCAGGAGGTGGTGATGGCCGAGTGGGCGCAGCGCTGCATCGACCAGGGCGGGCTGGTGGTGATGCCGCACGCGCCGAACCCGCAACTGGAACGGGCGGCGGATATCGTTCTCGGCCTGATCCATGCGATTGAGATGATGACATTCAACCCCTGCGAACGGGAGCTCAACCCGTACGGCATCGCCGACTGGTACCGCTATCTCAATCTGGGCTATCAGCTGCCGATCGTGGGCGGCTCGGACAAGATGGCGGCTTCGTCGCAGCTGGGCGGCGTGCGTACTTATGCCCATCTGGGGGAGCGGGAGTTTACCTACGAGAACTGGATGGAGGCGGTGCAGGCAGGCAACACTTTCATGACGATTGGTCCGCTGGCGGAGTTGACGGTTGAGGGCGTGGCGCCGGGTGGGCAGGTGCAGTTGCCGGTTGGCGGCGGGAGCGTGGGCGTCGACTGGCGAGTCGAGTCGGTGCTGATACCGATCCAGCAGGTGGAGGTGATCCAGGGTGGGCTGGTGGTCGACCAGATAGACGTGCAAGGCGAATACAGCGCGTCGGGCAGTGTGCAGGTTGCGGTTACGGGTTCATCGTGGATTGCGCTGCGGGTGCGCGGCAGTTATGTCGGCGAGAAGGGCGAGATCGCAGCCCACACGAGCGCGGTGCAGACGTTGGTGGGGGACAGCCCGCTGTTCAACCAGGCGGACGCGTCGGCGGTGTTGGAGCAGATCGAGGGCGCGCTTGCCTATGTGGACACGATCGCGCCGCGCCCGAACGCGCAGCGTTTTCGGGAGATGCGGGCCGTGCTGGAAGCGGGCCACAACCGGCTGCACCAGCGCATGCACGCGCACGGCGTCTACCACAACCATACGCCGGTGCACGGACATGGGGATGAGGAGTAAGGACGGAGAGGAAACTTGGCGCGGGGAGAAGTCTGAGTTGGACGAGCGCTACGTGACTTCGGGGCGTGCCCGGCTTTGGTCGACGGCGAGTGGTCGGGGTACGCCGCTGCTCATGTTCAACGGCGGCCCGGGGTGCGACGACTATCTAGGGCCGGTCGCAGAGATGATCGACGACCTGTGCGAGGTGATCCGTTTTGAGCCGCGCGGCTGCGGGCGCTCCGACTGGGATGGTAACTACGATATTGACACCTTGCTGACCGACGCTGAGGCGGTCCGCCGGGAATACGGTGCAGCACGGTGCATCGTAGCGGGCCACAGCTTTGGTCCCAGCGCAGCCCTTGCGTATGCGTTGCGGTATCCATCCTGCGTGATGGGGCTGATCGGAATCGCGGGGGGCAGAGTCGTTAATGACAGGACTTGGAGCGCTGCCTACCACAAGGGCCTTGAGGAAGTGGGGGAGGACATTGGAGGGCAGGTATTCAAGGCCGATCCGGCCGTGAACGCGCAGGGCAATCTCAGTTGGAAAGAGTACATCAAGCGCGCCACTTTGTTCCGCGAGATTGCCGATCTGCACTTACCTTCCGTCTTCATCAACGGTGGCAAGGATATCCGCCCAAACTGGCCGACAAGGCAGTTGGCGTCGCTGATGCCTAATGGGCGCTACGTCGAAATCCCTGGCGCGGCCCACTCGATCTGGTTGACGCACGCTGACGAACTGAGGGACGAGCTTCGTGCGGCGGTTCAAGAGATTGTCCTGAACGCATAGGGCCGTGCGCGACCTGCACTCGATTCTCATACTACCTGCCAAGTCTCTTGAAATCTACAACTACAGTGAAGATCGCAGTAATCATTGGGGGCTTATCTTAACGGGGCGCATACGCCGGTTAGTGATCCCCCCATCGAACTCGTGGTACAATGCGGTCGCCAGATACAGAATACGCAACACGAAATAAACGAGGACCGAACTATGCCTGAAATTCGCTGGGGAATCGTCGGTTGCGGGGATGTGTGCGAGGTCAAGAGCGGGCCTGGGCTATACAAGGCCGAGGGCTCGGCACTGACGGCGGTGATGCGCCGCAATGGGGAACTCGCGGCCGACTTTGCCCGCCGCCACGACGTGGCCCGCTGGTACGACGACGGCGACAGGCTGATCAACGACCCGGAGGTGGACGCCGTCTATGTGGCCACGCCGCCCGACACGCACATGGAATACACCTGCAAGGCGGCCGCGGCGGGCAAACCGGTCTACGTGGAAAAGCCGATGGCGCGCACGTTCGACGAGTGCCAGACGATGATTCGGGCCTGCGAAGCCGCGGGGGTTCCACTGTGGGTCGGCTATTACCGGCGGCGGCTGCCGAAGTTCTTGAAAATACAGGAGTTGCTCGAGCAGGGAGCGATCGGCGATGTGCGCTCGGTCCTGATTCGCTATTACCAGCCGCCCAAGCAGAGCGACGCGTTCCCGGACCAGCGCAGTTGGCGGGTCGATCCTGAGATCGCGGGCGCCGGCCTCTTTCTGGACCTGGGCTCCCACATGCTGGACATTCTCGACTATCTGCTCGGCCCGATCAGCGGCGTGCAGGGGTTTGCGGCCAATCAGGCGGGGCTTTATGACGCCGAGGACATCGTCTGCGGCAGCTTCACGTTCGAATCGGGCGTGCAGGGGACGGGCACATGGATGTTCACCGGTTTCGAAAACCTTGATTGGACGGAGATCGAAGGTACGAAGGGGCGCATCGGCTATGTCTGTTTCGATGCCAGCCCGATCGCTCTGACGACGAGCGCAGGCACCGAGGAGATCTCGATAACGCAGCCGGATCACGTGCATCAGCCGCTAATCCAGACCATCGTGGACGAGTTGAATGGACGCGGGCGTTGCCCCAGCACGGGTGTCAGCGGGGCGCGTACTTCGTGGGTGATGGACGAGATGCTGGCGGAGTACCGGCAGAAAACAACCGACAACTGACCACAGACCACAAACCACTACAAAAATGAAACTGAGCAGCAAGGCCTTCGGCAAAACGGAAAACGGACAGGCCGTCCGACAGTATACGCTCGCCAACAATACGGGCGTACAGACCGATGTACTTGACTATGGCGGGTTGATCCGCACGTTATCGACGCCGGACCGCAACGGCCAGGCGGGGGATGTGGTGCTGGGCTTCGACACGCTCGACGAATATCTGGCCGGGCACCCTTACTTCGGCGTGCTGGTCGGGCGCTGCGCCAACCGCATCGGCGGCGGGAGCTTCGAGCTGGACGGTGTGTTTTACCAGCTTGCGTGCAACATCAACGACGACCATCTTCACGGCGGGGAGGGCGGCTTCGACAAGGTCGTGTGGCAGGCCCGGCCCTTCCAGAACGAGCGGGAGGTAGGGCTGGTGCTCTCCCACCACAGCCCGGACGGGGAAGACCACTATCCGGGCGCGCTCGACACGACGGTTAGGCTCAGCCTGAACGATGACAACGAGGTGCGTCTCGACTACCGGGCGACCTGCGACGCGCCGACGATCGTCAACCTGACCAATCACAGCTACTTCAACCTGGCAGGCGAGGGCAATATCCACGACCACGTCGCCATGATCGATGCCGACGCGTTCACGCCGATGGACGGCGCGCTGATCGTGACAGGTGAGGTGCGCGACGTGACCGGCACACCCTTCGACTTCCGCCAGCCCACTGCCATCGGCGCGCGCATCAACGCCGACGATGAGCAGATCCGCATGGGCGGCGGCTACGATCACAATTTCGTTCTCAATGGTGCGCCGGGCACGCTGCGGCTGGCGGCGCGCGTCTCCGAACCGGTCAGCGGACGAGTGCTGGAGGTGCTGACAACCGAGCCGGGCGTGCAGTTCTATGCAGGCAACCAGATGGAGGCTGCGAGCACCGGAAAAGGCGGACAGGTGTATCCCCACCGCGGCGGGTTCTGCCTGGAAACGCAGCATTTTCCGGACGCGCCGAACCAGCCGGATTTTCCGTCGATTGTGCTGCGGCCCGGCGAAGAGTATACGCAGACCACTGTTTTCCGCTTTTCAACCGAATCTTAGACGCATTATTGCGGCGGAAGGCGTTAGTGCGGTTGGCGGACACTGCTGTTCAGAGGGTCTGTTCAACCGGCTGATCAGGCGATGGACGGCAACTGAATGGAGGAGTTCGTCTCCGGACTTCCGAGGCAAAGGAGTCAGATGTGGAAGAAATCACTGGCGAGATGAGTGCGGCGGCGACCTTTGACGCAGGTCGGGCGATGCTGATGAAGCGAGAGCTGTTCCGGCCGTTGACGGTAGAGCGCACGGAGCGGCTGGCGGACGCGCTGGCCCGTAGGAAGGTGGCAACGGACACGCAGTTGCTGCTGCTGGAGCGGGACGGCGCGGCACTGGCTTTGCGCACGCACGAGATGATCTACCATCATGCGGCGCAGGGAGAGTTGAACGCGAGGCCGTTTCTCGCGACGTTTTGAGCGCCGTGCTATAGCGGCGTCGGTCTGACGCCGGTTATTGACGGGAAAGTTCATACCTTTGCAGCGCGCGGTCTTTACAATGGAATGTCGCTGCTTGCGGATCACCAGACCGGTTCTTATTGGGATCACATAACGGGCGAGTGCGTGCATGGCCCGCTGAAAGGCCGCAAGCTGACATTGGAGCCACTGCTTCATATGCGGACAGACCAGGCGCTGGCACAGTTCCCGGATGCCCGCATCGCCAGTTCGCGGAGCCTGCTTCCGTTTGGTCTGATGGCGCGCATCATGGATCTTTACGGGAGGCTGTTGGGGCAGGGACGTTTCGTGCCGCCGATGCTCCTGAAGACGATGGGCACGGAAGATCAGCGGCGCGCCCGTATGGACCTGGGTCTGGGCGTGTGGACCGACGGGGCCAGCCGCTACTATCCGCTCGAGATCCTGAAGGCGCGCGGGGGCGTTGTGTTCGACCGATTCGATGGCAGAGAGATGCTGATTTATCTCGACCCTATTTCCGGCACGCCGACACCGCTTTTCATGGACGTTCAAGAGGCTGAGTGGGCGGGCGAGGAGCTGCGTCTGGACAACGGTGCGGCCATCCGCAACGGCAGGCTCTACGACGTTAACGGCATGGAGTTGGCGGTCGAACGGCCACTGCACCTTTTCAACCGCTGGTTCGGGTTTTCGTTGACGTTTCCAAAATGCGAAGTTTATGGGGGCTCGGAGGATCAGTGACGGGCAGGGCATGGCCGGCAACTGCAGCAATTGGCCAGCAGCCACTGACAACTGCAATGAAGGAGCAGAGATAACGTGCAACTCAATCTGTCGGGCAAGACAGCCATCATCACCGGCGGCAGTGCCGGCATCGGCCTGGCGTGCGCACAGGCTCTTTATGCGGAAGGCGTGAGCGTGCTGATTGCGGCGCGCGACGAGGAGCGGCTGGCGGGGGCGCTGACCGCGATCGAGGCTCACGGCGACAAAAGCCGGGCACAGACGATGTCGGTAAGCGCGGACGTGAGCACGGCCGAAGGGGTCGAACGGGCGAGTGCCCGTGCGCTCTCGACCTGGGGACAGGTGGACATTCTCATCAACAACGCCGGCTCCGCGCCAAGCGGCGACTTTTATGAGCTCAGCGACGATGCCTACCACGGCGCATGGGATCTGAAGCTGCTCGGATATATGCGCATGGTGCGGGCGCTGGCGCCGCAGATGAAGGCGCGGCGGGACGGACGCATCGTCAATATCGTCGGCGCCGCGGCGCACAACCCCACGCCGACCTTTCTCGCCGGCAGCACGGCCAACGCCGCCATAATCAACTTTACAAAGGGCATCTCCCAGGATCTTGCCCCCTTTGGTGTACGCATCAACGCCATCTCGCCCGGCCCCGTGAACACGGAACGGGCCCGCCAACTCGCCCGCCAGGAGGCGGCCGCGCACGGCATCTCAGTGGAGGAGGCCAGCGCCCGCCGCATCGCCTCGGTGCCACTGAGCCGCATGGCCGAAGCGGACGAGATCGCCGACATGGCCCTGTTTCTGGCGTCGGACCGGGCGGCCAGCATCACCGGCGCGGAAATACTCATTGATGGCGGAGCGACCGCGAGTGTCTGATCCGCTGCGCGCCTCGGCCCCACAGGCCACGGCTCCGCCGGCCACGGCCCCCGGTTCTTCCCAAGGCGCGTACCGTTGGTACATTCTCGTTCTGGCCGCCCTGACCCACACGCTCGTCGTGGGCATGCCGATGATGTCGCTGCCGGTCCTGTTCGACGAGATTGGCACTGATCTTTCCCTCAATCTGGTGCAGATCGGATACGTCTGGGGCGCAGCCTCGCTGTTGGGCGTTGCCATGAGCCTGACGGGCGGCGTGATTGGCGACCGCATCGGCGCCCGGCGGATTCTGGTGTTCGCCTGCCTCCTTTCCGGCATTACCGGGGCAACGCGGGCGTTCGCAAGCGACTACGCCAGCCTGACTGCAACCGTACTGATAGCCGGTCTCTTCCCGATGGCCGCGCCGATGAATGTGCACAAGACGTGCGGCGTCTGGTTTTCCGGGAAGCATCTGGGGATGGCGAACGGCGTTGTCTCCGCAGGTATGGCGTTAGGCTTCCTGCTCGGCTCGCTGATCAGCGCAACCTTCCTTTCGCCGCTGCTGGGGGGCTGGCGTAACGTGCTCCTTTTCTACGCGGTGCTGGCGGTAATCGTCGGTGTGCTGTGGGCGTTCACAAGATCTGAGCCGACTAGCGACGGGCAGGCCGCAGCGCCAACGGAGCGGCCTTCCCTGCGCGACTCCTTGCTGCGCGTCGGCCGTCTGCGCAACGTTTGGCTGCTGGCGGTGGCGATGTTTGGCATCGGCGGCGCGATTCAGGGATCGCTTGGGTACCTGCCACTCTATTTGCGCAATGAGGGTTGGGAGCCGGGCGCGGCAGACAGCGCCCTGGCCAGCTTTCATTTCGCCAGTCTGCTCTTTACACTTCCGCTCACCATGCTGTCCGACCGGTTGGGGAAGCGTCGTCCGCTTCTGCTGGTGGCGGCGTTGATGCTTACGGTTGGCTTCGGCCTGCTCTCGATCGTACAGGGAGTTCTTGTCTGGGTGGCCGTCATCAGCGCGGGCATCATGCGGGACGGCTACATGGCGACGATGATGACGCTGATCATCGAACTGCGGGGGATTGGTCCGGCCTTTGCCGGTACGGCCACCGGCATGATCATGGCCATTTCTCTCATCGGCGCTGTCGTTGCTCCACCGATCGGGAACAGGCTGGAAGCGATCGGCGCGGGTGTGCCCTTTCTCTTCTGGGCGGCGCTGGCCCTGGTCGGCTGGGTCGCGCTTACTGCGGTGCGCGAGGAGCGCCGAAGCCTGAGCTGATCGCCACAGTAGACGCGGGGGCGCTGCAAGGCCAGCGCCAGAGAATGTGTCGAAACGCCTTGCCCTTGGGCCAAATTTCATACGACTTGCCATCCCCCTGCATCGGTCGCTATACTGGACAGGAACTGTATGGAGCCTTGCAACGTCGGTTACTTCACTGGATTAGGATGGAAGGGAAGGGAGCCCGCTGTCGCACGCTGTTTACCGCGATGATCCCCGGTTGAGAACCACTACTTTTTGCACGGATAGCGCAATACGAAATCAGGAGGCCAAGCATGACAACCACCGTCGCTACTGACGCCTATCAGCGCATTGCAACTGTCGCAGAGGTCACCGAAGTCGGCCTGCACACGGTCCAACTAAACGGCCACGTCGTCGTCCTGGTCCATAACGAAGGCGATATCTACGCGCTCGACAACCGCTGCCCGCATATGGGCTTCCCCCTCGACAGAGGCAGTGTCCAGGATGGGATCCTTACCTGCCACTGGCATCACGCCCGCTTCGACCTCTGCACAGGCGGCTCTTTCGATCTGTGGGCGGACGACACACCCAACTTCCCGGTGGAGGTGCGCAACGGTGATGTATATGTCGATGTCACACCACGGCACGATCCGGTAGAACACCAGCGCAAGCGGCTGGCCGTCGGCCTGGAGCGCAGTCTCTCGCTAGTCGTGGCCAAGGCGGCGATTACGCTGGTGGATGAAGCTGACGACACCTTGACTCCCTTTGGCGCGGGCCTGGATTTCGGCACCCGTTACCGCATGGAGGGTTGGGGGCAGGGGTTGACGATGCTCACCTGTTTCCAGAATCTTCTGCCGAGCCTCGGACGCGAGGATCGGGCCAAAGCGTTGGCCCACGGCCTGGCGGCGGTCGCCACTGATTCCGCCGGCAGCTCGCCCCGCTTCCCGGTAACGCCTCTGCCCGACGGCAGCCCGGATCTGACAACGTTGAAGCAGTGGTTCCGCCGCTTCATTCTGGTGCGCGATGCCGAGGGCGCGGAGCGCTGCATCGTTACAGCCTTACAGGCCGGCGCGGGTCCGCAGCAGATGGCAGATATTCTGTTCAGCGCGGCAACAGATTTCCGCTATATCGATATCGGACATCCACTGGACTTTACCAACAAGGCCTTCGAAGCGCTGGATATCGTCGGTTGGGAACAGGCTGAAGCAGTTCTGACCAGCCTGGTGCCGGGCTATGCATCTGCACGGCGCATGGAGGAGTCGAATGCGTGGCGCAATCCCATCGATCTGATCGATCTGTTGGGCGATGGGCGCGCGCAGGTTCTTGATGCTCTCTCCACTGGTCAACCCCAGCGCGGCCGCTGGGCGGGGCGCGCCGGACTGGTGCCGGTATTGCTGAGCGATGATCCGCACGCCATCGTTGACGCGCTGCTGGCGGCGCTGCGAGCAGGAGCCAGCGAGGTTGAACTTGCCGGCACGGTCACCTATGCCGCGGCGCTGCGCATTGCCCGCTTCCACACGAGCAACGAGTTCGGCGACTGGGACACGGCAATGCACACCTTCACCTTCGCCAACGCCGTCCATCAGGGGCTGCGGCGTTTGGAGGGGTACGAGTCACCGGATGACTACCTGCTTCTGCTGCGGGGTGTCTTCGACGCCGCCATGAGCATTTATCTCGACCGTTTTCTCAACATTCCCGCTGCCCGGCTCCCGGCCGCCACCGGCACGAACGGCACAGCCCCTCCGCTGCCGGCGCTGGCGGGCCTGCTAGATCAGCAGCAACAGGTAAACGCCGCCGGCAACGCGGTCGGCAGCTACCTCTACCAAGGCGGCGACGCGGCTGCGCTGCGGGCGGAGCTTGGCGCGCTGCTGCTGCGGGAAGACCGCGACTTCCATACGATTCAGTGTGTCGAGGCGGCTTTCCGCCAGCACGACTTGCTGTCTGCCGAGCCGGATTCACAAGAGGAAGCTGTGCTGGCGCTAGTGGCCGCGGCCCGCTACCTGGGTGCACACGCGCCGACGATGCGCGCCCAGGGCCAGACCTTCGGCATTGCGCGCCGGCTGCACCGCAACGAGAAGCTGTTCGAGGGGGAGTAAGACTCTCTGCAAGGCGGAAAAAAGAAGAGAGAGAAAGCATCTCTCTCTTCACTTCTCGTTGTGTACGAGTGAAATTGCATGTTTCACACCGCCGCCGTCCCGGAGGACAGATTGGCCGAAAAGATCATGACTCTGCACCCGGCTGGGAAGCAGGGCGTCAATATCGATAAGCGCAAATATGACATGGTACGACAGGCAATTGAGGAGACGCTGCAGGCGCAGCAGGGGGCTACGTTCAGTGAATTGACTGACGCGGTGGGTCAGCTGATCGGCGAGATCTTCGATGGTTCAGTTGGCTGGTATGTGACGTCGGTCAAACTCGATCTGGAGGCGCGGGGCGTGTTGGAGCGGGTAGATGGCCGCAGTCCGCAGCGTCTGCGGCTGGTGAGGTAGAAAATCGCAATGCGAATTGTTGAGAGAAGAGACCGATGTTAGAATCACACTATAGGCGCTACACGTCTGAGACAAGGACAAGTATGGATGGCGACTCTAACCTTTGAAGTCTCTGATTCTCTGCTCACACGCGCCCACGAAGCAGCCCAGGCGCTGAATCGCCCTTTAGAGGATATATTGGTAGGGGCATTGGCGGTCGGCTTACCCGATGTGCATGATGTCCCTGACTCGGTACGCAGTGAACTGCTGCAGATGACTTTTTTCGAAGAAGAATCACTTTGGCAAATTGCGAAGGGCGAAATGGCATCCGCAGAACAGAGAGAGTTGCAAGCTCTTCTTGACGTGCAGCAGCGCCCCCTTTTCCCACAAGAACAGGTGCGCTTGCAGGAACTGCGGGAAAGTTACGGAAAGGCTATGCTTCGGAAGGCACGCGCCTATGCGTTATTGAGTTTGCGTAGCGGTCAGCCGCTTCTGGCTGCTCTAGAGATGACTGATTAACCAGAACAGATGGCGTCTGTCTCCTCTTCATTGCGAGTTCACGTTGCGCGGCGTGCTCAGTTCCGCTGTGAATATTGCCGGACCTCGCAGAGAATCAGCGGAGCGCAGATGCATATCGAACACATCTGGCCGCGCAGCAAAGGCGGGGCTGTCACTCTCGATAATCTTTGCTACGCCTGTGCTTGGTGCAATAGCTACAAAGGAAAACAGACCCACGCCTTCGATTCTGAAACTCACGAGGAAGTTCGTCTCTTTCATCCACGCACGGATGTGTGGAGCAGCCACTTTGCATGGGGTGAGGCCGGACTACGTATTCTGGGAATCGCCGCCATTGGAAATGCAACGGTAGAGGCTCTTCACATGAACAACGAATATGTTCTTCCCGCCAGAAGGCATTGGATACTGGCGGGTTGGCATCCACCCCAGTTGGACTGATAGAACTCCGTCGATTCTCCCAAAGTCACTGGCCTCTTCGGAAGAGGTATGGCAACTCTCCAAGCTGCCTTTACTACACTGGCGCACAGACTGACCTATGCCAAGGTATGATGCCGTCGTTGTGGGCGCCGGGCCCAATGGGTTGGCGGCAGCCATTACTTTCGCTCGCGCCGGCCACTCGGTCCTCGTAATTGAAGGCAAGGGCACGATCGGTGGGGGGAACCGTACGGCCGAACTTACGCTGCCGGGATTCCGACACGACATATGCGCCGCGGTCCATCCCCTGGTGCTTGGCTCGCCCTTTCTGCGCACTGTGCCGCTGGAGCGTTTCGGCGTCGAGTGGATTCAGCCGGACATTGCGGCGGCGCACCCGTTGGATGATGGCACGGCGGTCGGGCTTTATCGTTCGTTGGCGGAGACGGCGTCGTCGATTGGCGGGGACGGCCAGAGCTGGACGCGGCTGATTGGCCCGTCGGCGGCTGACTGGGACAAGCTGGCGCCGACGGTGCTGGGGCCGCATCCTGTGGGCGTCCATTTGCCGGCGCTGATTCGTTTCGGCCTTTCCGCGGCGATGCCCGCCCACCTGCTATCGCGCTTGTATTTTCGTGAAGAACGCGCGAGGGCTCTGTTCGCCGGGCTTGCCGCCCACTCCTTTCTCGATTTTCGCCAACCGTTTACTTCCGCCTTCGGGATGTTGCTGGGGATTCTGGCCCACGCAGTTGGGTGGCCCTTCCCCCGCGGCGGGGCGCAGGCCATTACCGACGCGATGGGCGCCTATCTGCGTACTCTGGGCGGGGATATCGTGGCGGGCTGGCAGGTGCAGTCCCTGGACGAACTGCCGCCGAGTCGGACCGTTCTGTTGGATGTGACGCCTCGGCAGGTTTTGCGGCTGGCGGGGTCGCGGCTACCGGCCGCCTACCGGCGCAGATTGGAAAGATTTCGTTATGGCCCGGGCGTGCATAAGGTGGACTACGCGTTGAGCGAGCCCGCGCCGTGGCGGGCGCAGATATGCCGCCGTGCCGGCACGATCCATTTGGGAGGCACACTGGCGGAGATCGCCGCATCCGAAGAAGCGACGAGCAGCGGGCGCACACCGAACCAGCCCTATGTGCTGGTCGCGCAGCATAGCGTATTTGACACGACACGGGCGCCGGCGGGCAAGCACACGCTGTGGGCTTACTGCCATACGCCCCATGCCTCGACCACCGATATGACGGCAGCCATCGATGCGCAGATCGAACGATTCGCCCCCGGCTTTCAGGACACAGTTCTGGCGCGCGCCGTGATCAACAACGCCGACTACGAACGGTACAACCCCAACTATGTCGGCGGCGACATCAACAGCGGGGTACAGGATCTGCGCCAACTCTGGACGCGGCCCTTGCTGCGGTTTCCCCCTTACAGCACACCGGTTCCCGGCCTTTACCTCTGTTCTTCCTCCACCCCACCCGGGGGCGGTGTCCACGGCATGTGTGGATTCAACGCTGCCCGCGCCGCGCTAAGACGGCTGTAAGCGTGCATAGTGGGTTTGGTTGTCCACGAGCCACTCAAACAGTCTCCCCTTGCAGGCGGGCTTTCAGCTGCGCCCAGGGGCTGCGCTGCAACGACTCGAGTGCATCATCGGTACCGCCCTCCTCCTTGCGGAACAGGATATTCAGCCGGTCGCCTTCGTACTTTGCGCCATCGATTTTCAGCCGCGCCAAGCCAATCGGCAGGGCGATATTGCGCTTCCAGTTGCCGATGCGGACGATCAACTCGTCCACGACACTGCGGTGCAGGTTTACCTCCTCCTTGGCCACCAGAGGCAAGGCGATACTGAGTATGTAGTGGCCGTTGCGGGCGAAGATTTTCTGCGGTTCCCCCTGATAGTAGAGGCGGGTGGGGTCACCCTGCCCACCGCGCTCCAGAACATCGCCGAAGATTGTCGCGGCCATCCGTTGGAGCATCTTTTGGCCCAGCACCTCCTCCTCGAAGAAGGGAACTCGAGAGATCGGAAGCGGGTGGAATGCTTCTTCGACGAAGGCCAGATTACGCTGTTGCGCTTCGATCCAACCCCTGAAGTAGGCTTCTTTCAGTTCCTGCGGGAAGACTCGATTGCAGACAACGGAATCGACCGCGTATCCATAGAGGTTGAGGTAGGCGTAGGCGCGCTGCGCTTCCTTTATGACCATCTTCTCCGGGTTGATGACCAACCGCGTACTGCTGATGGCGCTATCGCTCAGAAGCAGGCTGGTGCGCTCCAGCACATCCACCAGGTCTTCGACGCTCTCGAACAGGTCGTCATCCGGCAATGGGATATCGCTCATACGGGAGATGATAGGCCGTGCGATCTGCAATGTTCGGCGCTCAAAGGGCATTATCTTCTCGATATACCAGCGAGCGACATCGGGAAAACTGAGCAGTTGCAAGGTGGACCCGGTCGGCGCTGCGTCAATGATAATGGTGTCATACGCGCCGCTGTCGGACAGATGTGTAATGTGCATCAGGCTGGCGAGTTCCACCATCCCAGGCAGCACCGACGTCTCTTCAGCGACCAGCGAATCCATCCCGCGCCAGGCGAAGAGTACATTCAGATAATCCTGCACCCGCCCCCAGTACTTATTCATCTGATGGAGCAGGTCGATCTCCTGCCCCCACAGATTGGGCGCCAGTTCCACCAACTCACTGCCGATGGGGGTGTCGAAACTATCGCCGAGGCTGTGGGCGGAGTCGGTGCTGAGGACGACGGTTCGGTAGCCCAGTTGGGCGCAACGCAGCGCGCAGGCCGCGCTGACACTGGTCTTTCCGACCCCGCCTTTGCCAGTGTAGAGCAGAATACGCATCAAGTTCTCTCCGTGTCCATATTTGCGCGCGCATACCGATTCATTTGCACTGTTTATAAATAGTTACGCCGCACGGCCAATTTGGTTCCCGACAGATGTCCGAAACCCAAGATGGGCGGTACGGCGCTGAGTAGCTGCAAAAACGATTGTTGCGACTGCAGTTCAGATGATTTCTGTCATCCTCATTCACACATATAAGTCAGAGGCTATCACCTGCGGATGGGTTACCTGCCCCTCGTCGGTATCGTCTGTTCCGGTATCGTCATCGGCGTCCTCTTCTTCCTCTGCGGGGAGGATGTCCACGAGGTTAGCGAAAATCCAGAAACCATTGTCAATTTCTAACCATTGGTCATCGTCGGACCGACCGACAACTGTTACTTGCGTGCCGACGGGGGCCGAGTCGACAATCGTTGCTTCGAGACCGGGGCCGTTGCGCAAATTGGCATCGGTGTTTACGGTTGCCAATACAATCGGCTCGACCTCGTCCTGCGTATCCTGCTCGTCTTCACCCGTCTGCTCATTCTGCTCGTCGTCGCCCGTCTGTGTATCCTGCTCGTCTTCACCCGTCTGCTCATCCTGCTCGTCGTCGCCTGTCTGTGTATCCTGCTCGTCGTCGCCCGTCTGCTCGTCCTGCTCATCGTCAGACGAGTCCGGAGGCTGTGTACTGTCGGTATCGTCAGCATCCTGTTCAGCTTCGTCGGCTGGTGGGGGTGTCTCGTCAGAGGTCTCTTCATCGGCGCCGGAATCATCAGTCTCGGCTTCGGTGGCTTCTCCCGATTCTACGGGCAGATCTGCGGGCACATTGTCCACTAAGGCGGCGAAGATCCAGGATCCATCTTCAAGTTTCAACCACGCTCCACCGGTATCCTGTGCCACAATTGTCAATACCTGACCTTGCTCGACGCCGTCGACACGGTCAAATTCGACTCCCGACCCGGCGCGCAGATTGGCGCCAAGCGGGGCATTGACAACCGGTTGCGGCTGTTCAGCGTCGGTCTCTGTCTCGGTCTGTTCTGTTTCTGTTTGCTCTGTCCCTGCCTCCGTCTGCTCGTTGCCCGTGTCAGGTTGCTCGGTTTCCGGCTGCTCGGTTTCGGGTTGCCCGGTCTCGGTAGTAGTCAGCAGATCTGAATCAGTGTCCTCAGTGACAACCGGTACGTCAACGGCTTCAACGGCGAGGGCAGCAAAGAGCCAAACGCCGCTTTCGAGCAAGTACCATTCACCGTCGGCGGATATGCCGACGATAGACACTTCTTCGCCGAAATTGACACCGTCCACGCGGTCGTATTCGATACCAGGGCCGGAACGCAGATTGGCGTCGGCGTTGACAGCCACGAGTTGCGTCGATGGTGGGGTTGGAGGTGTTTCGGATGTCGGCGACTCGCCGGGTGATGGTGGGGGTTGCTGGGTCTCCACCATCACAACAGGGACCTGATCCTGCGGGGCATCAGCCAAGTCATCGGCGTCGATCCAAGTGCCGTCTTCCAAGCGATACCAGCGCCCGGTGGTATCGCGGCCGTTGACGATAATCGTTCCTCCTGCGGCGACGAGCCCGATGACGTCTGCGTCCTCACTGGGAGCAGAGCGCAGGTCGGCTTGCCCAGCTTCTGACACCGAAATCGAGACGGATGTTTCGATTTCGGGGGGCTTGTCATCACCGTCGGAACTCATAGACGGGGGGGTAGCCGGTGTCGCGGACTCCGCAATTGGCGGCGCGGCTGTGGGCGTCTCGGGTACAGGGGTAGCCGTCGGCGAAGTAGATAGTACGGGATCTGGCGTGGGCGTCTCTGTGGCCTCGAGCTCAGCAGGGGGCCGAAAGCCGATTCCCGTTACCAATGAGTCGGTTAAGCTTTCCCACCGTTCCTGCAGCGCCTCCGGATCAGTAAACACCCTCACTTGTGTTGGCAGGAGCTCGTGAAGATTGGGCAAGAAAAAACCGGCCAACAATACAAGAATCAGACTGAGCCAGACAATACTTACGAGAACCGCGGCGACTCTTTTCACAATTCCTGCCATTAAGCTTCTCTCGTCACGTGATTAGAGTAGAATGAATGCAAATAACCATTCCTCGACCCGATCGACCCAAATTCGGTCTGTACGGGTCAGGTTACGAGGGATTTTAGCGTCAAAAAAGAGTCAACGCTGTGCTTTCGACCTGATGTCGAGAGCAACGGAAATTGACCAGCCACTTTCAGTAGTCTAGCGGTTGTCTATAGAAATTCAGTGTAGCATAACACGTATTAGTCCACAATTGCTCTATTTTGGTAGCGTTTGCGGCGGACTTTGGGGTGATAGTAGTAGGAGTAGGTGCACGGGCGCGCTTGGGTACGCCGTGACAGTAGAACGAGATTTTTTCAGGTATATATTGCCTGGCTTGTCAAAGGGTGTGCAGGTTGGGTTGCATCCCAGAGCGGGAGGGCGTGGAAGGCAGGGGCGCGGGGCAGTTGCCCAGCCAGATTTTTTCTCAGTGGTTTGCTTCCGCTGCAGTGGTGGCGGGCGATCGAAAATCCCGACGCTCCAGGAAAGCCGTTCGGCGGGCGGCAGGATTCTGGTTCCGGTCTGCGCTGTGGTCAGAGGGTGTGCTGGCAGATGTGGAGGGGAGCGTGGGGCCCATTATGGGAAGCGCCTTTTGGCGAGAGTCCTCCAAAAGGTTATGGAACGCTAACTTTTTTGCAACAGAAATGTAACTTTCCTATGCTATTCTTGATCGAGAAGGCAGAGTCTTACGCGCGGTTGATAAAGATCCTATATGGACAAAAGGCATGGAAATTGTTGCCGAAAACTGCTATACTTCAAACAGCGTACAGTTTCAGAACGGTTTATGGAGACGATTGGGAGCATTTTGGGGAATTTGTGCTTTCATGGCACATGAATTGCACAAGATAACTTTAACTTGTGCCTTTTCACCGGCGGAGGCATCGATAGATTCCGCTTTAGCTGGCGCCAGGCGTATGGGAGTGGTTCTGCGGAGCAGCCAGAAAGGATGTGATATATGTTGGATAATTCATATCGACACACTGTTGCCGACGATGTCCTGGGCCGAAAACCCGAACTTTTGCAGACATTGATGGATCTCCACAACGACGATCCTTCGTTCGGGAAGCATGTGCGCATGCGTTCATACCGACCGCATGAGGTTATTGCCGATGCGGCTGCTCTGAAGAGAGAGATGTTCGTACTCATGCAGGGCAAGATCAACCTGGTCTGCCCGAATCATGAAGGCCGTCGGCTGGTCATTGGATCGCTGGAGCCGGCAGCTATATTTGGTGAGGGCGCTTTGAACAGGCTGCAAGAGGCGAATGTTTTTGCCGAAGCGGACACAGATGTGGTGGTCTGGTCAATTCCGGCTGCCGAGGCGCGCAACATGACGCTTCAGTACCCAATTCTGGGATGGGGGATGTTGCAGACTTACGGCAGACGGCTTCTACAGGTAGAAGATAGGCTGGAAGATGTGGCCTACAAGAAGCTGCCGGAACGATTGGCGGCTCTCTTGGTTGAGCTGTGCAACGACAGAGAAGAGGTGATTCAGGGGGTCAGCCATCAGGTCCTCGCGGATCGACTCGGTACATATCGGGAGACGGTCAGCGCGATCCTGCGGGATTTCAAACGGCAGGATCTGGTGGAATTGGGCTACCGCCGCATTGGAATCCTTGACGTTGAGAAGTTGAAGGAGATCGCCGGCATCTGGGAGTGGTAGGGAGGAAAGGCGGGACACCGACCACATTTTGTTGGCGCTGGTCCCTGGGTTGCGGGAGTTCAGCGGCAGCCAGCCAACTTGACGACGGTCAACGAACCGACAGTACGCCTCGTTTTGCAGGTTCCTCTGTAGGGGGCCGGAAGTCGATCGTGAACGCGCGCCTATCGTGCGTCGGGCCCCAATTGTGTGCATTGCGGATTTTTCCATCACTTCTGGGATTGGGGGCGTTTTTTTGCGTACAGCGCAGGCTGACCGGCGGTGGCAAGAGACACGCGAAAATATTCGGGGAGTATCCGCAGAATTATCGTAGTTGACGTAATCAAAAAAGGCTGGTATACTTGGTGTCGATACTGCACGTTTGCCTCCGCCCTATATGTCCGCTTCGTCTATCCAAAAAGAATTTAGTTAAGTAGCCGGCTTGCTCTATAAGCAATTGGCGATGATCGATTCAGAATGACCGAGCACAGCGGACGACAGCCGCGTATAGGAGGTAGACGCGACTGGTTGTCCATCGAATGCACCTCTTAGGTATTTACCCAACCCTGGCGCAAGTCAATTCACTAGGAAATCCTGCCCGAATTCGGGCAATCCTCAGAGATCACATTGTGTAGACGGTTCGTCTTCACAACTTATCGACAGCCCACGCTTTCAGCACTCTCACTTGTATGCATATCAAGCTGTCCTGTTGCGCAAGCAATGAGTGACTATTTGTTGAGCCTGACAAGGAACGAACTATGGAAATGCTCAGTATGACGATGGCCGAATTGGAGGATTGCACCCTGGATGAACTCAGAGAAATAGCTCGTTCGATGGCGATGAGTGGTCATACCCGTTTGAAGAAGCACGATCTGATCATTCTCTTATTGCGGGCAAACGCCGAAAAACAGGGCTATATTTTTGGAGGCGGTATTCTGGAAATCGTACAGGATGGGATTGGCTTCCTCCGCAGCGACCATCTTCTGCCGGGGCCGGACGACGTGTACGTCAGCCAAAGTCAGATTCGTCGCTTTGGTTTGCGAACAGGAGATCTCGTTGTTGGCCAGGTACGCCCGCCAAAGGACACGGAGAAGTATTTCGGCCTGCTCAAGGTGGAAGCCGTCAACGGCCTTGACCCGGAAGAGGCAAAACGGCGTCCGATTTTCGAGAAACTGACGCCAATTTTCCCAGACGAGCAGATCAACCTGGAAACAAAACCGAACTTACTAGCCACCCGCATGATCGATCTGCTATCGCCAATCGGCCGCGGCCAGCGCGGGATGATCGTCAGTCCCCCCAAAGCAGGCAAGACGACCATTCTGAAACGCATCGCCAACGGCATATCGGGCAATTATGACGACTTACATCTGATGGTGGTGCTGATCGGCGAGCGGCCCGAAGAAGTAACCGATATGGACCGTTCGGTGGAGGCGGAGGTGATCAGCAGCACATTTGACGAACCGGTCCAAAACCATGTGCGCGTAGCGGAAATGGCCTTGGAACGAGCCAAACGTCTGACGGAGGGCGCCCGCGATGTGGTGATATTGCTGGACAGTATTACCCGCCTCACGCGTGCCTATAACTTGACAGTGCCTCCGTCCGGTCGTACGCTTTCGGGCGGGATCGATCCGGCGGCGCTCTATCCCCCAAAACGATTCTTTGGCGCGGCCCGGAATCTGGAAGGAGGAGGCAGCCTGACCATTATTGCGACCTGTCTTGTCGATACGGGAAGCCGCATGGATGACGTCATTTACGAAGAGTTCAAAGGCACCGGCAATATGGAGTTACATCTCAACCGGCGCACATCGGAACGGCGCATATTCCCGGCCATCGATATTGAACGAAGCAGCACGCGAGCCGAAGAAAAGATGCTGGAGCCGGAAGTGTTGGCGAAGGTATACACATTGCGCCGCATGAGTGACGCCATGGGAGGTGGTAACGAAGCGATTCTACCCATTCTGGAGCGTCTCAGCCGAACGCGAGACAACCAGGAATTTCTGGACACACTTGTCAAATAGGCAGAACGGTGTTCGGGGCGAATCTTCGAAGCGAACTTCCCTACCTTGAACTGGCCCAAGAACTTTGCAGGCGACTTGGCACCTGATGCGCCGACATGAACTAAGAGCGTTGCCCGGACTGAAAAAATATGTCGCAAACCCTACGCTTTCCCTACGTTTTCCAACCTGACTGTGTCAAAAGAGCAAAAAAGCAAGTTCAGACCCGAAATCCAATTTGTGCAGTGCCTCTTTTATCCCTATAATGGCCTTCTTGAGGCAATTCCGGCCATTTTTAGAGTTCTCGAATGGCAGACGATGCCATATTGGCTCCGGAAGACAATAGACCTGAAGGCATCTCTCCCCCGCCACGAGGTCTTTCGAACTTTGCGTTCAACGGAAAATATGATATAGTTTTGTTTCTGTATCCTTATCTTGGGCAGACTGTATGCTGAAAAGCAAAGAGCACGTAGAACAACGTCAGTTCAGCCATCACACTTTCCGCCGACCAAATGGCTCCCCCGCACCGGATCGGGAAGTGTACCATTCCTCTGTTTCCAGCAGTCTGTCAGAGTTTAGTCCCAGTCCATCACCGAACCAGATGAATCAGAGTTTGGACCGCGTGGCCGAAGTAGCCTTGGAAGAGGGATCGACCGACTTGGTGGATGCGGCGGGCGGGGCGATTGGGAATTTTTCTTCAAGCATACAGAGCTTCTTGCGCGAGCAGGTCGCGCCAATCCGGCTTGCCAGCCATCTTGCGGTCCTGGTGGTGGCAGCGATTGTGATCCTGGTCAGACAGATGGACGCCCCCGATTGGGAATTATCGTTGCAGCCTCTGCCGGCGGATGTTCCGCTTGCAGAAAGTGCCGTTGCTGACACACAACTGGCCCGTCGAAATCCAATTGCAGAGGTTGGCATTGCATTGCAACGTGCGGTACTTCCCTTCACCCGGAATACCGATGAGGCTGTCGTTGCATCCCCAGGTATACAAGGTGCGGAGGCGGAACCGGTTGTAATCACCGTGCCCTTCAGGCTAGACAGAATCCAGATCTACAAAGTATTGCCAGCTGATAACCTTCAGAAGATTGCTGCCCGTTACGATCTCAGACCGGAGACGATTCTTTGGGCCAATCCGAAGCTGGAGTCCAATCCGGATCTGTTGTGGCCTGGCCAGGAGTTAATTATTCCCCCGGTTGACGGTGTGATGCATGTGGTTCGAGCGGGCGACACGTTGTCAACTCTGGCTGTGAAATACAAAGTAAGCGTCGATGAGATTGTTGCCTTTCCTTTGAATAATCTGGCGTCAACGGATACCCCGATCAATAGCGGTAAACAGTTGATCATTCCCAATGGTACCAAGCCCTATGTGGCCCGACAGGTGGCAATGTATCGGGGACCCGTCCCTGCTTCTGCGGTCCGAGGTTCCGGACACTTTGCGTGGCCAGTCAGCGGCCACATTACCCAGCAGTTCTGGCACGGCCACAGAGCTATCGACGTCGGAGCCAGGGCAGGCGCCCCAATCGTTGCATCCGACAGCGGTTATGTGATCAAGGCGTCACATGGCTGGAACAGCGGCTATGGCAGTATGGTCATGGTCGATCATGGCAACGGCGATGTCACGCTCTATGCTCATATGAATACGATCTACGTGCGCCAGGGCGAAAACGTCGCCAAGGGTGAACAGTTGGGTACGGTAGGCAATACGGGTCGTTCCACGGGGCCGCATCTGCACTTCGAAATCCGGCGACAGGGCGCCGCGCGCAATCCAAACTACCTCCTGCCGTAGACAGAACAGAAATTACCAAACATAGAAAGGTCCGGCACTTTGTGCCGGACCTTTTTTCATTCAGAAGTGGGCGATCAACAACGCCGGCATCTGGCATAAAAGGGGAGGAACTGACCACAGATCATTCCCCCGACCACGCAGGTCACTGTGTAGACGGACAGCGTCGGGCGCCGGGTCTCAGCGTTGTTGAATTCCACCTTCGGTCAGTTTGCGGGGATCGAGCAGTTCATCCAGTTCGTGGGCGCTGAGGTCGGTCATCTCCAGAGCGACCTCCTTGAGCGTGCGTCCTTGCGCATAGGCGGTCTTGGCAATTTGCGCGCCCAGTTCATACCCGATCACCGGATTCAGGGCGGTTACCAGAATCGGATTACTGTCAACGAGCCGGCCGATCCGCTCTGCATTGACAGCAAAGCCGGCGATGGCTCTGTCTGCCAGCAGACAGCTGGCGCCAGCCAGAATCGAGATGCTCTGCAACAGATTGTAGGCAATGACGGGGAGCATTACGTTCAGTTGAAAACTGCCCGACTGTCCCCCGATCGTAATCGTCACGTCGTTGCCGGTGACTTGGGCGGCAACCATGGCGACCGCCTCCGGAATGACTGGATTGATCTTGCCCGGCATGATGCTGCTGCCCGGCTGCAGGGCTGGCAACTCGATTTCCCCGATGCCGGCAATCGGCCCGCTGTTCATCCAGCGCAGATCGTTTGCCATCTTCATCAGCGAGGTCGCGATCGTCTTGAGTTGACCGCTCAACTCCACTGCGGCATCCTGGCTGCTCAGACTTTCAAAGTAGTTTTCGCTTGTTCTGAAGGGCTGAGCTGACATCTCGGCGAGTTTGGCCGCAATACGCTCACCGAACTCAGGATGGGCATTGATGCCGGTGCCGACCGCGGTACCCCCCTGGGCAAGTTCTGCCAGCCGCGCCAAGGCGTCGCGCAGTCGGCGCTGTCCTTTGTCGATCTGATTGCTCCAGCCCCCCAGTTCCTGACTCAAGCGGATAGGCATGGCATCCATCAGGTGGGTGCGCCCGGTTGTGACGATGTCGTCCACGTCTGCGGCCTTGGCGTCGAGTGTTTCCTGCAGTTGCTGCAATGCCGGCAAGAGATCCTCCACAACGGCAAGATAGGCGCTCACATGGATGGCAGAGGGAATGACATCGTTGCTGCTTTGCCCCATATTGACATGATCGTTAGGGTGAACGCTGCGCCCCAGAATCCGGGATGCCAGGGTGGCGATCACTTCGTTTGCGTTCATGTTTGTGCTGGTACCGGAACCGGTCTGGAAGATGTCGAGCGGGAAATGGGCATCGTGGGCGCCGTGCGCGACTTCGGCGCTGGCGCTCTGAATTGCCGCCGCCAATTCCGCATCAATCTGACCTAAATCGAGATTGACGGCCGCAGCCGCCCCTTTGATCAGCCCGATTGCGCGGATAAATTGCCGGGGGAAACACAATGGGCTAATAGGAAAGTTGTCGACGGCTCGCTGGGTTTGGGCAGCATACAGAGCATCTTTCGGTACTTTTACTTCGCCCAGGCTATCATGCTCAATGCGATATTCCTGTCCACACATAAGAATGTTCAACTCCAATCGATTTCTTTGATCACAGAAGTTAACGTTCGCCGCGCATATAGGGCAGGCCGAGGGCTGCCGGCGCGCCGAGGCGGCGACTTACGTTTTCATAGACGGTGATCAGCGTCAGCACAACGACGGTCAGCAGATAGGGCATCATCGCCAGCATGGCCGCCGGAATGACCCCGCCGCCGGCCGCCTGCAACCGAAACTGAGTCGCATTGACCGCGCCAAAGATCAGGGCCCCAAGGAGGGCCCGCGCTGGATCCCAGGTGGCAAAGATGACGAGAGCGATGGCAATCCAGCCGCGTCCGCCGGTGAGATTTTCAGTCCAACCGGGGGTATAGGCCAAGCTCAGGTGGGCGCCGCCCAACCCCATCAGCATACCCCCGCCGATGGTGGCCAGATAGCGTGTGCGCGTGACAGATATGCCCATTGCATCGGCCGTGTCCGGGTCTTCGCCTACTGCGCGCACGTTAAGGCCAAGCCGGGTGCGATAGAGCAGGAAGGCGGCGATGGGCACGGTCAGATACATCAGGTAGACCAGCAGATCCTGGTTGAAGAGGGCCTGGCCAAGCAGCGGAATCCAGCTGAGACCGGAGATCGCGATTTTGTTGAACTTTGGACCGACCAAGCCCACCAGCGGCGCGCCCTCCGGGCCAAGGCGCTGGCCCAGAAAGCTGCTCAGCCCGATGCCAAACAGCGTCATCGCCAAGCCGCTGACCACTTGGTCCGCCCGCAGAGTGACGGACAAGAAGGCGTGGAGGGAGGCCAGTACTCCGCCGACTACGACCGCCGCCAGTGTGCCCAGCAGCAGACTTTCGGTGTGGAAGCCAACGGCAAAGGCGCTGACAGCGCCCATAATTAGAATGCCTTCCAAGCCGAGATTGAGAACGCCGGCCCTTTCGGTGTAGATTTCGCCGACTGCGGCAAAGACAAGAGAGGCGCCAGCCTGAATTGCTACCGTCAGGATCGAGATAAGTAGGGCGAGTTCCATTGTCGTAACGCCTTCACATGCGTGGTAGCCGGCGGCCAACTGCGGTTGCCAGATTCCTGTCGCCAGGTTTTGCCCAGTGTGGACCGGTGTTTCAGGGGCCACTGGCTACTGAAACCAAATCGGCGCTTCTTCTAATCGGCCGGTGTCGGTCCCCCGGAGACGGGCGCTGGATTAGCGGCCGGCCGGGGCTGGGTACGAATAACCCGCAGCCGGTAGTTGACAAAGACATCGGCGCCGAGCACGAAGAAGAGTATTGACCCCTGGAGCACACCAGAGACCGCGGCCGGCAGCCCCATGGTAATTTGCAACTGATCACCCCCGGTGTTGAGTCCGGCCAGCAGTATGCTGACGAGCAGGATGGCCCAAGGGTTCAGCTTTGCCAACCAGGCCACAATAATCGCAGTAAAGCCATCTCCGACGGCGATTCCATTTTGGAGCCGGTGCCCCACGCCGGCCACCTGGCTGAATCCGGCCAGCCCTGCTATCCCCCCGCTTACGCACATGACCAGCAGCACATTGCGCGTAATACTCATTCCTGCGTAGCGGGCGGCCAACGGGTTCTTGCCAATCACCTTGATCTCCAGCCCCCATTTGGTGCGGTCCAGGACGAGCCAGAGCAGAAACGCTGCCAAGACCGCGATCACCAAGCCATAGTGGACCCGGCCCAGGTCGATGGGCAAGCGCGGCAGCCAGGCGTGCTGAGGGAACTGGGCGCTGCCGGGAAAGCCGAAGCCCTCGGGATCCTTCCAGGATCCGGTGTAGAGATACTGCATGAACAACAGGGCCACATAGTTGAACATCAGGGTTGTAATGATCTCGTTGACCCGCAGAGCGGTTTTGAGAACGGCCGGGATCAGTCCCCAGATGGCGCCGGCTACAAATGCGGCCACGATCATGGCCGGCAGGAAGGCCCATTGCGGCAGCCCACCGATCTGTTCCGGCAAAAAGAGGGCAACCCAGGTGGCGGCAATGACTCCCCAAACAAACTGGCCTTCGGCGCCGATATTCCAGAACAACATGCGAAAGGCGATGCCAACCGCCAGCCCTGTCAACATAAGAGGAATCGCGCGTAGAATCGTTTCGCTGATATGGTAGCGCTGGCCAAACGCGCCCGCTGCCATCGCCGCGTAGGTCTCAAATGGATTTGCGCCGAATATCCACAGCAAGATGCCACTGAAGATCAGGGCCAGAACGACCGCGATCAGTGGAAAGAGAAACTCTACATAGCGGGGACGCGTCAAGCGTCTCTCAAGAATGAGTTGCATAACAGAAGCTCTTCATACGCGCCTTTTCGGCCGCTGGGGCGCATTTAATTTTCAAATGCTCACTTTCTGTCGGGCCACCGCCCTATGCGACCTCGATCTCGTCCACAGGCAAGGCCACGAAGACGGTTGTGCCCTTATTCACATCGCTGCGCACCCAGATCTCGCCGTGATGGGCCTCGACGATTGCCTTGCTGAGAAAAAGGCCGAGACCAACGCCGGCCGTTCTACGGCGGAGGCCGCTGTCCACCCGGTAGTATCGTTCGAATATTCTCGGCAGCTCTCTTGCGGGAATGCCGATCCCCTCGTCAGCGACGTAGAGCACCAGCCGGCCGGCCGCGCCCTTTTCCTGCGGCTCTTCCTGCCACCCCCCAATGCGAATCACGCCGCCGTCCGGAGAGTACTTAATCGCGTTGCTGAGAAGATTTGTGAAAACCAGGCGCAGCCGTTCTTCGTCGCCGTTAATGACCGGCAGATCGGGCGGTAGATCCAGCGCGATTTCGTGCGTGTCGGTCTGGGTGCGGTAGTCTTGCGCGACCCGTTCGAGCAGCCGCCGCATTTGTAGGTCGGAGCGCTCCAACCGCAGGCCGCCGGCCTGGATGCGGCTGACATCCAGCAGGCTGTTAATCAGAGCCTCCAGCCGGTCGGCTTCCTCCTCGATCACTTCCAGGCTTTGCCGGGCTGTCTCGGCATCCCAGGCGGCGTCCGGGCGCGCCAGCGTTTGCGCATAACCTTTGATCAGCGCCACCGGCGTCTTCAGTTCGTGGCTGATGATCGAGGTAAAGGTGGATTTCATCTCCTCCTCTTCGCGGAAACGTGTGATGTCCAGCACATTGGCAATGATATTCAGCAGCCGCTTGCGCTCATCCTTGACCGGAATGAAGGTTACCGAGACCGAGATCTGGCCCCCATCCGGCAGAACAATGTCCCCTTCAGATTGGGCGCCGCCTTCGGGCAACGACTCCACATCGAAATCAGCGCTGCACAGGTCCTCCCCGTGCAGATTCAGCAGCGGCAAGACCTTGTCGCACGGCTGTCCGATCGCCTCGTGGGGCGCGATCCCCGTCATTACGGACAGGGGCTGGTTGATCACTTCGACCCGCTTGTTGGGCGCCAGGATCATCATGCCATTGACGCTGTTTTGGACAATCATCGTCAGCCGGCTGCGTTCCGTCGTCAGTTGCTGGTAGAGGCGGGCGTTACGTACGGCAATCGCGGCCTGGTCGGCGAACCCCTGCAAGAACTGCCAGTCCAGCGGAGAGAAGGCGGAGTCGCCCCGGAACAGATAGATTACGCCGAGCAGGTCCTCTTCGAAGAGAAGGGGGAGGCCGATCACCTGCCCCAACTTCCTTCCCAGCGCCGACTCTATTTCCCGGACGCTGCGCTCTATATCCTGCTGGTAGCTATCGCCCAGTGAGAATGCGGCTGCCACTGCGCGCCCGGACTCCCATTCGCCGTCCAATGCAGGGTGGTTCGCCTCCTCTTCCGCCAGTCGATCTTCAGATGGCGGCCAGGATTGCGAGGCGATCTTGAGGAGGGGACGAAACGCGGGCAGAAGCTGTCGTGGGATCCCATAGGCTGCACGGATGCGAAAGGGTTCGTCATCCTCGACGGTGCTGCGTCCATCTGCCAGGGGGACGGCGGCGGATTCGTCATCCAACACGATCACGCCGGCGGGCGCGGCCAGCATTTCCGCCGCGCTTTCGAGGATCAGCCGCAGCAGGCTGGGCAGATCCAACCGCGAGGTCATCGCCCGCGTAATGCGCAGCAGGTATTCTCGTTGACGCAACTGGTAGGTTGCCATCAGCGCCGGGACATTCATGGTAAGAACATACCAGAGCGGGAAAGTAAAGTCAACGATTCGGGATGGGGGGGCGCATAGCTTCTGCCCGCTTCGCCTTTCGCCTTGGCAGCCGCTCGACCCCGTATGGATCTTCGACCAGTACCTGGTGACGACGGGCAAGCGCAGCGGCATCGTCCACGGTTCCAGCCGCGGCGACGCCCCCACAAATAGAAAGACCCTATGTCCCAAATCGAACAGTTCAGGACATAGGGGTCATTGCTACAGTGGCGACAGGATTGCTTCAGTTTTCAGCCTACTCCTCTGTGATCATCGAGATAACGCCATCCTGATAGCCGATGACGTACACGTTGCCTTCCTGGTCTTCGCCGATGGCGCTGACCGGAACGGAGGCATTGATAAGCAGCGGGCTTTGCCAGTTATCCTGGGGGCCGCCTCTCAATCCCCAGATCTGCCCGCGGCAGAAATCGGAGTAGAGGAATACACCTTGCAAGTGAGGCAGGCTGGGGCCGCGATAGACGGCTCCACCGACAATTGCGCAGCCGAACGAACGGTTGTATTCGGCTACCGGCGAGGTCAGACCCTCCGCGCTGCATATCCAATGTTCGACTGCACAGGGTTCGCCTTTGGTGCAACCCCATTGCTCGAAACAGATGCTGCCTTCGGTGATACGCCATCCGTAGTTTTCGCCGCCGGCGCTGGCTGCCGGCTGGTAGTTCACCTCTTCCTGGGTGAAATTGCCGACATCGGGGATGTAGAGATCGCCTGTGTGCTTGTCGAACGCAAAACCCCAGGGATTGCGCAAGCCAAGCGCCCAGATCTCGTCGCGATAGCCTTCAACCTGCGTGAAGGGGTTGGTGGCGGGGATGGCGTAAGGCTTGACGTCGGACTCGACATCGATTCGCAGTATCGTACCCAAAAGTGTACTGGGGTCCTGCCCATGATTGCCAGGGTCGTTAAACGCAGGGCCGCCGCCGTCGCCGCTGCCAATGTACAGGTAGCCATCTTGCGGCCCAAAGAGGATACGCCCGCCATTGTGCGAATCGTACGGCTGCTGGATCGTGAGCACGACTTCCTCGCTGGCTGGATCGGCTCTGTCAGGATCGGAGGTCGTTTGGTAGCGGCCGATGACTATATTGCCTTCGACATTGGTATAGCTGACATAGAAGTGCTGTTTGGCGCCATAGCCCGGCGGAAAGGCGATATTGAGAAGCCCCCGTTCCCCGCAGCAACTGACCCGCTCCGAGATATCCAGGAACGGGGTATCGCTCACAGACCACGCCGCGTCGCCGTTGGGCGACGCGGGTTTCCTGAAAATGCGGATGCGCCCTCCTTGCTCGACCACGAAAAGCCGGCCGCTGCCATCGCCGGCGTGGGTAAGCTGCACCGGCAGATTCAGCCCGGCGGCGATTTTGCTGAGTTTGAGCGGCGGCGGGGGAGTAATCTCAGAGGGCACGCCAAACACGCGCACTTCGCGCCATGCGACCCAGCTCGTGCTGTGAACAGTGCGAATAAACACCTCGTTTATGCTGCGCGGCGGTTCAATCGTCACTTCCAGGGTCTGCCCATCTTCCGTATGATCGTTAGTGAGCCGCTCGTATAGCGCGCGCGTGCCCGAACCGTCTCCCAACCAGACCTCATGCGTGGTTGGACCGGGAGGGGTCTGCGCGATGACCAGCTCTACTTTTTCGACGAGGTATTGGCCATCAAGTGCAAGCCGGAACCACCCCAGGGGGACGCGCCCCGAGTTCCATAGTGAGTCGAGATCGCCATCGACTGCCAGGTGCGCGGATTCTTCTCCCGACGAAGGCAAAACCTCCCCTGAGGCGGCAACGTTGTTCGATAACGCCGGTGTAACGGTCTGGGTATTTGATTGAGCGTCAAGGGTTGCGACAGGCGACGACGTTGTGGTCGTGGTTACGGTGGGCTGGGCAGACTCTGGGAGTGGCGCACAGGCCGCAACGGCCAACAGAGCCAGCAACCCGATTGTCGCCAGGCAGCATTTCTTCATCAGGTTTTCACTCACTGGATTCGGTCTAGATCCTCCAGCCCGCTTCCATCCCATTCTGATAAGAGGATCTTGGCGGGCACCCACAGATGTGCGCTGGCTCGCTTACCGGACGCGGGTGCCCTATGCAGGGGGCTCCGATTTCTTCCGTATCCTGAAGGTCGCGGCAGACTGAGTCGGCCGGGGCACGATCCGAAGGCGGTCAGCCGCCGAAGGCATCGGGCAGCAACGCGCGCGCAGTTGTGGCGCGAAAGTTGCCGGCCTCATCACCGATATACACATCCATCTCTGCGCCAAGTTCGATCATCACCTGGCGGCAGAGGCCGCAGGGCGAGCCGCCGTCCACCGTAACAACGGCGATGGCTCTCAGTTCCCGTTTCCCCTGGGCGATCGCAGCCGTGAGCGCGACCCGTTCGGCGCAAATCGTCCCCCCATAGGAGGCGTTTTCAACGTTACATCCTGGTATGATTTCGCCGTTTTCTGTCAACACGGCAGCGCCGACGGCATAGTTGCTATATGGTGCATACGCCTGTTTGCGGGCGGTGTGGGCCGCTGCGACCAGTTGCTGCGGGGATACCGTCCCGTTCACGATAGCGTCCTTTCTGCGCGCCCTTTTCGAGCAGGGGCGCATAGCATATTGTCAGGCAGCCGACTGTAAGTAGCCGGATCCGGTGGTATCCTCGGGTTGTTCCT
The DNA here is from genome assembly GCA_965221345.1 of Caldilineaceae bacterium. GTDB lineage: Bacteria > Chloroflexota > Anaerolineae > Caldilineales > Caldilineaceae > Bin5. The sequence goes on along the minus strand of CBDCSD010000001.1, from coordinate 515,774 downwards.
CGGCCCCGGGCTGGCTCAAGGTCTGCGTACTATTCTCTGCACTGTGGAGTGGCTCGACGCGCACCTGTTCGATTCGACGGGAATCAACCGACAAGACGGTAAAACTCCAGTCACCGAAATGCATGCTTTCGCCCTGCTCCGGAACCCGCCCCAGTTGGCTGTATATGAAACCGCCCAATGTATCGATATTTTCACGGCCGGCGGACAGGTTGACGCCGATAAGCTGGGACACCTCATCGATATCGTAACGCGAGTTAAAGATGTAGATCTCGGGCGCCAGCTTTTTCAATTGCGGCTCTTCCGAATCGTACTCATCCTGAATTTCGCCAACGATCTCCTCGAGCAGGTCTTCGATCGTAACGAGCCCGGCTGTACCGCCGTATTCATCCACAGCCAGGGCCATATGAATGCGGTGGGCCTGCATCTCTTCGAACAGCTCGTCCAGTTTTTTGCTCTGGGGCACAAAATAGGCTTGCCGCAGCAGTTGACGAACGGAAATGTCCTGACTCCCATCCCGCAGACAGAGCAGGAGATCTTTGGCGTAGAGTACACCGAGAAGATGATCTATGCTGTCTTCATAAACGGGAATGCGGCTGTGTCCATTGGCGATAATGAGATCGAGAGCTAGACTGAGCGGCTCACTCACCTCTACCGCCACAATATCGAGCCGCGGCACCATGATCTCGCGCACGGTCGTCTCGCCGAATTCAAAGATGCCGGCGATCATCTGTTTCTCGTCTTCTTCGATCACTCCCTCGCCCTCGCCCACGTGAATGAGGAAGCGCAGACCGTCTTCGCTCAGAAAGACGCTTTCGGCAGTCACTTCGTCTACGTTCCCCCGCGCGTAGGTAGCCAGGCGGCGCAGCAGAAACGATAGTGGGGCCAGAACTACAGCCACCAGGTCGACGGTACGGGCGATGGAGAGCGCGACCGATTCCGGCTGACGCAGGGCCCAACCCCGTCCGACGATTTGGATGGCGAGAAGGAGGAGCCAGATCAGGCCCACCGCGGCGCTGATCCCGACATCGGACCATTGCAGGGTCATCGCCAGACAGACGGTCATAGAGCCAGCGGCGATATAGGCAAGGCTTTTGAGGATCAGCAGGGTGGAGAGAAAACGGGCCGGCTCAGAGAGCATTTGGTCGATCAGCTTTGCCCGCTGATTGCCGCTGGCGAGGAGTTCTCGAATACGGCTTCTGGATGCTGCCGACAGCGATACTTCCGCGGCAGAGACAGAGCCAATCGTCAATAATGGCAGCAAGAGCGCCGCGATCAGCCATGCAGGTTCCACATCCACAGGTGACTCCTTTTTCTATGTTGCCGTGCGCCGCGCCGAGCATTGCGCAGACAGTTTGACGGAAAAATAAATTCCAAGGGCTGGTGTTCCCCTTTATTTTTTCGTCAAGTTCACTCTTGTCTCTCCTTCGACTGTGACTGCGAGGAGATTTCGCCGGCGCCCTTCTCCTCCGTCGCGGTATTCTGCTGGGCGGGAGTCGCCGTGCGTGCATCACCGTGTTCAGTGGTGAGCGCAGGCCGTGCGGGCACGCCGTAGACGAGCGTATCCTCCTCCACGTCCCGCGTTACGACAGCGCCGGCGCCGGTTCGCGCGCGTGCGCCAAGTGTAACGGGTGCAACCAGAAGCGTATCACTGCCGAGAAAGACGTCATCGCCGAGAATTGTGCGGTTCTTTGAGACGCCATCGAAATTACAGGTGATGGAGCCGGCGCCGATATTGACGTTCTCGCCGACGGTCGCATCCCCAATATAGCTAAAATGACCCATCTTGACGCCTGTGCCCAAGTAGCTGTTCTTCACTTCGCCGAAGTTGCCCATATGTACATCTTCACCCAGATGGGCGCCAGGCCGCAGATGGCCAAACGGGCCGATTGCGCTGCCTCGCTCCATCCTGGCCTGCTCGATGACACTGTACTCAACCCGGCATGCATCTCCGATTACGCTATCGACGATCCGGCTGTTCGGCCCGATGCGGCAGTCGGCGCCAACGGTTGTGCGTCCTTGCAGATGGGTTCCCGGATAGATAGTCGAGTCCTGACCGATTACCACGTCAGCATCGATATATGTGGATGTTGGATCGACAATTGTCACACCAGACAGCATGTGTGCGGTATTGATACGTTGGCGCAGCGCTTGTGCGGCGACGGCCAACTGGCTACGGTCATTGACGCCGAATGTCTCATCGGGCGCGGCCGCAACGGTTTCGATCCGTTCGCCCTTTTCAACGGCGATTCCAACCATATCGGTCAGATAGTACTCCCCGCTGGGGCTGGGCGTAAGCAGGGAGATGTTGTCCCAAAGCCATTGGGCGTCAAAGCAGTAAACACCGGGATTTAACTCGCGAATAGCGAACTGTTCAGGCGTGCAGTCCACCTCTTCCACGATTTCGCGGACAGCCCCGTTCTCGTCGCGAACGACCCTGCCGAAGCCCTGGGACTCAATACGCTCGACCGTCAAGAGGGAGAGCGCGGTTGGCCGGCGCTGCGGTTGAGTACTGTGGGCGCGAAGTTGTGTCAACATTGTGAGGGTTTCGGGGCGCAGAAGGGGCATATCGGAGTAAAGGACCAGCACCTGGTCGGCGCGTTGATACAGGAGTTCTTTTGTTTGCATCAGGGCATGCCCAGTTCCGAGAAGCTCCTCCTGCACGCAATAGTCGACGCGCTCGCCGAGGATGTTCTGCACCTGTTTTCTTGCATGACCGACCACAACAACCGGTCGCAGATCAGAAAGCTCGTCTACCGCTTGCAGAGACCACTCGATCAGAGGCCGGCCGGCCAGAGGATGCAGAAATTTGGGCAGTTTCGATTTCATGCGGGTTCCGTACCCGGCGGCCAAGATGACGGCGGCAACTGTCATGCAGGATGCTCCTGTGCTATGGGAGGAGGAAGAGGTGCGCGCAAAGTCCGCCAATGGCATGCGGCCATGGGGGTGAACGCGTCAATTATTTGGTTAAGCGCAAGAGGCACGGCAAATCTGATCGAGGATAAGGATGGTATAAATCCGGGTTCAGGAGGGATATCATCCATGAAATAGTTCGCAGACCGGGGCCAGATTGATGTCTGCGTACATTATATCACAACGCAGCAGGTTGTCCAGAGAAGTTTTCGTTGGTGGGTGGTAAAGAAAGAGGAGGTTGGCAGCGGTCTACTCTCACACGGAGTCGCCCCCGTACTACCATCGACGCTGGTGGACTTTACTGCCGGGTTCGGGATGGGACCGGGTGTTTCCCCACCGCTCTTGCCACCAACTCCTCTATTCTTGCACGGTTGTAGGGCGAGTGGTCAGGGTTGTGCATTGTTGGGTAAGGCAGAGCCGTTGCTATTTTGAGCAAGGGCGCTGTCTTTGTACCACTCGCATAGACACAGTCGTTGGATTGACACATTAAGAACTGAATAGGATAGGAAAGTACTGCTACAGGCGCGATATACAACAGGTTAAGCCCTCGTGCTTTAGTACGGGTTCGCTCAAGACCTCTCAGCCCTTACACGTCCCGCCTATCAAACTGGTCGTCTACCAGCGCACTTACCAGACTTTCTCTGTGAGGAAACTTATCTTGAGGCTGGCTTCCCACTTAGATGCTTTCAGTGGTTATCCGTTCCAGACTTAGCTACCCAGCTATGCCGTTGGCACGACAACTGGCACACCAGCGGTCTGTCCATCCCGGTCCTCTCGTACTAGGGACAGCTCCTCTCAATTTCCTTGCGCCCACAGCGGATAGAGACCGACCTGTCTCACGACGGTCTGAACCCAGCTCGCGTGCCACTTTAATGGGCGGACAGCCCAACCCTTGGGACCTACTCCAGCCCCAGGATGTGACGAGCCGACATCGAGGTGCCGCACCTTCCCGTCGATGTGAACTCTTGGGGAAGACTAGCCTGTTATCCCCGGGGTAGCTTTTATCCGTTAAGCCACAGCCTTTCCACTCAGAACCGTGGGTTCACTAACGCCGACTTTCGTCTCTGCTCAACATGTCCGTTTCGCAGTCAAGCTCCCTTATGCGTTTGCACTCTACAACTGGTTTCCATTCAGCCTGAGGGAACCTTTGCGCGCCTCCGTTACCTTTTGGGAGGCGACCGCCCCAGTCAAACTGCCCACCTGACACTGTCCCCATACCGGGTTACGGTACAGGTTAGAATCAAAACTCAATCAGGGTGGTATTTCACCAACGACTCCACCGATCCTGGCGAACCAGCTTCTCAGTCTCCCACCTATCCTACACAGAGTAAGCCCTAATCCAATATCAAGTTGCAGTAAAGCTCCACGGGGTCTTTTTGTCCTGCTGCGGGTAAGAAGCATCTTCACTCCTACTTCAGTTTCACCGGGTCCTCCGTCGAGACAGTGCCCCACTCGTTACGCCTTTCGTGCGGGTCGGAACTTACCCGACAAGGAATTTCGCTACCTTAGGACCGTTATAGTTACGGCCGCCGTTCACCGGGGCTTCAGTTCAAAGCTCTCACCTTTCCCCTTAACCTTCCGGCACTGGGCAGGCGTCAGCCCGTATACGTCGTCTCTCAACTTCGCACGGACCTGTGTTTTTGGTAAACAGTCGGCAGGGCCTTTTCTCTGCGGCCTCCTCAAGCTCGGCTGCGTCTGCAGCTTCACTCTACCGAGGCGGTCCTTCTCCCGAAGTTACGGACCATTTTTGCCTAGTTCCTTGACGAAGGTTCTCCCGTCCCCCTTGGTGTTCTCCACCTGTCTACCTGTGTCGGTTTGCGGTACGGTCGCATAGGTCTCACTAGAGGCTTTTCTCGTCAGCTTGGGTTCAATCACTTCCACCTAATAAAGGCTCGCCTTCACCCCTCAGCTCAGACGGTCTTTTCGCCCCGTCCTCAACACCTACAGGCTTGGCACCAGCTCTTCCAGCCGCTGGCTGATCTACCCTTCTGCGTCACCCCTTCGCTCAAACAACCTGATGCGGTACAGGAATATTCACCTGTTATCCATCGACTACGCCTTTCGGCCTCGTCTTAGGTCCGACTAACCCGACGCGGATTGACCTCCCGTCGGAAACCTTAGACATTCGGGGACTGCGATTCTCACACAGTTCTCGCTACTCGTGCCAACATTCTCGCTTCCATGCCCTCCACGACTCCTTCCGGTATCGCTTCGATGCGCATGGAACGCTCGCCTACCTCTCACACATGCCCGTAGACATCTGTGAAACCGTAGCTTCGGCGGGTGACTTTAGCCCCGTTATATTTTCGGCGCAGTATCACTTGACCAGTGAGCTGTTACGCACTCTTTCAAGGATGGCTGCTTCCAAGCCAACCTCCTGGCTGTCTCTGTAACACCACTTCCTTTCCCACTTAGTCACCACTTAAGGACCTTAGCTGACGGTCTGGGCTGTTTCCCTTTCGACTACGAAACTCATCTCCCGCAGTCCGACTGCCGTTCTCAAAGCATAGGCATTCGGAGTTTGGTTGAGTTCGGTAAGCATTTCGCCCCCTACCTCATCCAGTGCTCTACCTCCTATGCTCAACAAACGACGCTAGCCCTAAAGCTATTTCGGCGAGAACCAGCTATCTCCAGGTTCGTTTGGCATTTCACCCCTATCCACACCTCATCCGAGCACTTTGCAACGTACACCGGTTCGACCCTCCACGAAATTTTACTCCCGCTTCAGTCTGGACATGGATAGCTCACCTGGTTTCGGGTCTACTGCCAGCAACTTGTCGCCCTATTCAGACTCGCTTTCGCTTCGGCTCCGGCTTTAACGCCTTAACCTTGCTACTGACCGTAACTCGTTGGCTCATTCTCCAATAGGCACGCCATCACCCGGCCGGGTATCCCCGGCATCAGGCTCTGACTGCTTGTAAGCATACGGTTTCAGGATCTCTTTCACTCCCCTATCAGGGGTCCTTTTCACCTTTCCCTCACGGTACTTGTCCACTATCGGTCGCCAAAGGTATTTAGTCTTGGAGAGTGGTCTCCCCAGCTTCTCACAGGGTTTGCGTGCCCCGTGATACTCAGGATCCCGACCAGACCTTCCCAGATTTCGCCTACGGGACTCTCACCCTCTCCGGTCCGCCTTTCCAGTGCGGTTCCGCTATCCGGTCCAGCCCTTCTGTCGGTCCTCCAACCCCGCACCAGCTTGCGCCAACACGGTTTGGACTGCTCCGCTTTCGCTCGCCACTACTAACGGAATCGTTTCTTTTCCTCCGGGTAATTAGATGTTTCACTTCCCCGAGTTCCCCGTAACGCAGCTATTTTTTCACCGCGCACTGCCCTGGCATTCCCCAGGGCGGGTTTCCCCATTCGGATATCTGCGGATCGCAGCCTTACCACAACTCCCCGCAGCTTTTCGCAGTGGTACACGTCCTTCCTCGGCCTTTGGCGCCAAGGCATCCTCCGTATGCTCTTCGTAGCTTAACCTGCTGTGCTCAAAACAGCCGTCTCGCAACGACTGCTCTTTCTCACTCCTGCAGCAGTTCTTCTCTATCCTATTCAGTTCTTAATGTGCCAACCCTGCTACTTCTTACTTCCTGCTACGCAACTTGCTCGCAGACGACCGGGCCACCTGCTCCCTTCCGTTCTGCTCCAGCCGGGCCTGTCAGAACCCTGGCTCGCTGCCATCGTCAGCTTCAGCGCTTCCTGCCCACTTCCGCTACACGACTGTGGGCCTGCGTGGACTCGAACCACGGACCCCTGCGTTATCAGCACAGTGCTCTAACCGGCTGAGCTACAGGCCCTTTCCACTTGCTCTTCTTTGACAACAGAGGCACGTTAACCCCTGAAAAGTGGCAAGATAACCGGCAATCCTTTGCAAACCTTTGCTGCTGCTGACGTTTCTGCTTCTGCAACGGCTATTGCCGTTTCCACAGTTACGTCTTTTCTTCCTTTAGAAAGGAGGTGATCCAGCCGCACCTTCCGGTACGGCTACCTTGTTACGACTTCGTCCCAGTCATCAGTCCCACCCTAAACAGCTCCCTCCTTGCGGTTGGGTCACCGTCTTCAGGTCTTACCAACTCCCATGACGTGACGGGCGGTGTGTACAAGGCCCGGGAACGTATTCACCGCAGTATTGCTGACCTGCGGTTACTAGCAACTCCGACTTCATGCAGGCGAGTTGCAGCCTGCAATCCGAACTATGACTGGCTTTGATGGGATTCGCTTCAGGTCTCCCTTTCGCTTCCCTTTGTACCAGCCATTGTAGCGTGTGTGTAGCCCTGGACATATAGGCCATGCTGACTTGACATCATCCGCACCTTCCTCCGGCTTTTTACCGGCAGTCTCGCTAGACACTTGTAACTAGCAACACGGGTTGCGCTCGTTGCGGGACTTAACCCAACATCTCACGACACGAGCTGACGACAGCCATGCAGCACCTGTCTACGCTGCCCGAAGGCTCGTTCCAGTTTCCCTTCACTACTACGTACATGTCAAGCCCAGGTAAGGTTCTTCGCGTTGCATCGAATTAAACCACACGCTCCGCTGCTTGTGCGGGCCCCCGTCAATTCCTTTGAGTTTTAGCCTTGCGACCGTACTCCCCAGGCGGTGAACTTATCGCGTTAGCTCCGGCACGGACGGCTTCTACACCGCCCACACCTCGTTCACATCGTTTACAGCGTGGACTACCGGGGTATCTAATCCCGTTCGCTACCCACGCTTTCGTGCCTCAGCGTCAGTAAAATGCCAGGAGGCCGCCTTCGCCTCTGGTGTTCTTCCCGATATCTACGCATTCCACCACTACACCGGGATTTCCGCCCCCCTCTCATTCACTCTAGCCAGACAGTTTCCAACGTCCTCTCCCAGTTGAGCCAGGAGCTTTCACGCCAGACTTGTTTGGCCGCCTGCGCACCCTTTACGCCCAGTAATTCCGGATAACGCTTGACACCTAGGTATTACCGCGGCTGCTGGCACCTAGTTAGCCGTGTCTTCGTCCTGGGGTACCGTCCTCTCTCTTCCCCCAGTTAAGGAGTTTACAATCCGAAAACCTTCATCCTCCACGCGGCGTTGCTGCGTCAGGGTTTCCCCCATTGCGCAATATTCCTCACTGCTGCCCCCCGTAGGAGTCGGAACCGTGTCTCAGTTCCCGTGTGGCTGGTCTTCCTCTCAGAACAGCTATCGATCATCGCCTTGGTAGGCTCTTACCCCACCAACCAGCTAATCGACCGCAGGCCCCTCCCAAATCGCCTCAGCTTTCCTCACCGAACTCTCGTCCCGGCGAGGTCATGCGGTATTAGCCACAGTTTCCCGTGGTTATCCCCCTTTTCAGGGCAGGTTACCTACGTGTTACGCACCCGTTCGCCACTCTCCACAGCACGTCCTTACCTAAGCAAAAACGCACCGCTTCCCGTTCGACTTGCATGTGTTAAGCACGCCGCCAGCGTTCATCCTGAGCCAGGATCAAACTCTCCGTATTTTCGCAGCCGATACCTTCGCATCCCTCTCACTCCCAGAACGCAACGCCTCGACTGTCTATCTACGCAAAGCTACTTCTAACTCATCATTGACTCGCTCCCAAGCCCGAACGCATCCGCAACAACTACGCATACGCCCTAACCCAGAAGCAACCCTCTCAAGCTTGCTGGACTTCGCTTATCTTGCCACTCTTCAACTGTTAATGTGCCACAACCTTGTTACTCTACTACAACAACAAACCCCTGACAAATCCAAGATCGATTGAACGACAGTAAACTCTTTCGTCCCGGCTTATCGGCAGTATGACGACCGATCTCAAGCCACGATGCAGTAAATCGGAACAAAAGTTGTCTTCGTAATCGACTCCGATTCTGTGCAGGTTTCCTAAATATAACACACAGCATTTGACTTGTCAAGTGGGATTCAGGTTGAATTTCACTTGAATTCGCTTCGGCTCCAGGAAAATCTCTCGATACGCGTTGCGAGCTATCCGATTACGATCAGTACAGCGTCCTGTTCAACGCTCTGGCCGGCGGTGACTTCCACCTTACGCACTACGCCCGAACGAATGGCGCGAATCTCATTCTCCATCTTCATGGCTTCCAGGATCATCAACGGTTGATCTTGGATGATCTCATCGCCATCCTGCACCAGCACCTTCACAATCATGCCTGGGATAGGCGCTCTGACAGACAGGTCGCCCTGGGGCAGCGCCGGCCCTTGCCGGCCTGCATTGAGTCGTCGCGTGCGTTCATCTTCTATCTGCACACGGAACTGCTCACCCCGGAGCGTCACATCGTGACTCTGCGGTGTCTCCTCGACCAACATCTCGAAACTTGCGCCGTCCAACAGCAGGCTGTAAAGCTGCGAGACGCCGCTCTGCTGCAGGTCAACCGTGATCGACTCGCCGTCGACCAACACTTCTTCTTCGTTTATCTCAATTTCAAAGGTATGGTCGCCGACACTGGCAAAGTATTTCACCACCGTCCTCCCATCCCCCTCAGGCGACCGGCCTGCTTCCAAGGGCTGGTGGCGCTGCTCTCGCGCCCGCCGATATTGACAGCCCGTCGGCCCGCATCATGCGCTACAAGCGCGGCGGCCACGGCTGCGATACGCGCCTGCTCCAGATCGGGTTCATCTTTTGCCACCAGCCGCCGACGGTCGAGGAATCCGGTATCAAACGTTCCCCAGATGAACTCCGTGCTGTCCATAATCTCCTGGTGGAACGGGATCGACGTTTTGAATCCACTGATGCGATATTCGCTCAGCGCCCGGCGCATACGCAAGATTGCTTCGGCCCTGTTTTCACCCCATACAATCAGTTTGGCGACCATTGGATCGTAGAAGAGGCTTATTTCGTAGCCTCGGTAGAGTGCGCTTTCCACGCGCACACCCGGTCCGGTGGGCTCCTTCAGGTAGGTGACGACGCCGCTATTGGGCATGAAATTGTTGAACGGATCCTCGGCGGTAAGACGGCACTCTATCGACCAGCCCTTGGGCCGGATATCTTCCGGCCGGTAGCGCATTCGACGGCCAGCGGCTATGGTCAACTGCTCTTTGACAATATCGACCCCGGTCACAAATTCGGTGACCGGATGCTCCACCTGCAGCCGCGTGTTCATCTCCAGAAAGTAGAATTTCTCCTCATTGGAATCGAACAGGAATTCAATGGTGCCGGCGTTCACATATTGTACCGACTCGGCGGCGGCCACCGCAACACGACCGAGTTCCTGGCGCAGGTTTTCGTCAACGGCCACACTGGGCGCCTCTTCGATCAGTTTCTGGTGCCGCCGCTGGATAGAGCATTCCCGCTCGCCCAGGTGAATCGTATGCCCGTAACTGTCGGCCAGGATCTGTACCTCGATATGGCGGGCGCTGGATATGTATTTTTCCAGGTAGACCTCGCCATTGCCGAAGGCGCCGATGGCTTCCCGGCGGGCAGCCAATAGAGCGCTTGTAAACTGGTTGGGATCGTGAACCACGCGCATCCCTTTGCCGCCGCCGCCTGCGGTCGCCTTAACCATTAAGGGGAACCCGATCTGCACGGCGGTCGCTCTAAGTTCATCATCTCGCAGGCCCTTGCGCGACCCAGGCACAAGCGGCACATTGTTCCTGGCAACGGTTTCGCGAGCCGTTTGTTTATCCCCCATTTTGGCGATGGCATCCGGCGACGGCCCAATAAATGTAATGCCGACGTCTGCGCAGGCTGCGGCAAATTCAGCATTTTCTGCGAGAAAGCCGTAGCCGGGATGGACAGCATCAACCCCGGCCTTGCGCGCCACATCAATGATTTTATCAATGCGCAGGTAACTGTCCCGGCTGGGGGCCGGGCCGATGTGATAGGCCTCGTCGGCGTAACGCACGTGCAGGGCAGTCCGGTCCACATCTGAAAAGACGGTAGCCGTGGCGATGCCCCGCTCTTCACATGCCCGCAACACGCGCACGGCGATTTCACCTCGATTCGCAACCAGAACTTTCTTAAACATGCGCAGGTCCTCAGATACTTACGTTTATTTCAGGAAGAGGGTGTCCCAGGATGTTGAGTGTGGTCCTCTTTCTCATTTCTCCGCTCTCTTTTCTCCTGGGGCTGATGTAAATCTCGTTTGAAAGCAAGACTTGTGTCTGAACTGTGATTGGGTGAGTTTTGAGTTTTTGGTTTTTAGTAACCCCACTCGTACGCGGTAGTTAACTGAATATTGAAAACCAAAAACTTACTCCGATTCTGGCTGCAGGCATCCTGTTGTTGTCTCATTTTTGCAGTCTTTTCTATACGTCAACGGAAGGTAATGCAGATGCCAAATGAAACCGAGAACTTGCAGATATTGACAGAGCGGGCCAGACGCCCGCGATTCCAGGGTACAGCCCGTGTAGGAAGTCGTGGTCTCAAATCAAATTCACATTAGATTCGCTGACGATGGACTCGAGCCTGAATCAGAAGCCGGTCACGGGTAAAGGGAGCCGGTGGGATCTCGCTACTCGTATGCCACGTGCCGAAAGCGCTGTCGTCCGGCGAGAGGAGCAGACGCCGAAACCCCCACATGGAGACATCGACGGTGCGCCCTACGGGTGAAGTGAAACTTTCTTCAACAATTGCCTGCACGGGGGCAAAGCCGGCCGCGTAGCGGGTCTCCCAGGTTCCTTCCGGCAGGACGCCGTCGCTGTTGGGTGCGCACGCCACGCGCAGGGTGACGAATCCGCAGTCGACGACGACCACAGCCATCTGGGCGCCGCCGTATTCGATATCCGCCTCGACGATTTGGCCGGCAAACGCGTATAGCGCGGGGCCGATCTGCGTAAAACGGGGGGTCAGCGGGTCTTTTCGCACAGCGTACCAGGGATCCGGGCCGGGCTCCGGCAGCAGCACGCCGCCATCCAACACAGCCGAGAGGGGGAGACCCTGTTGCAGACGAGGAAAGCCCATCAAGGCGAACTGTTCGGCGGACAACTCGAATTCGATTTGGGGCAGTCCCTGCATCCTGCCTATCAATGGCCGAGGCCTGACGTGTGCCCCATCCTGCGCAGAGATCTGGCCGGACGCGCGATCAATTTTTCTTTCTCCGTTCGGTCCCGGCGGCGTTGGGTTCACAGGGGGATGTTCCCGTGTTTTTTGGGCGGGAGTCGGTCGCGTTTATTTTGCAGCATCTCCAATGCGTTGATCAAGCGCGGCCGGGATTCATGAGGTTCGATCACATCGTCGATGAATCCGTTGGCGGCTGCGATGTACGGGTTGGCAAAACGGGTTCGATAGTCTGCCACCAGGTCGTTCCTCTTGGAAACGGGATCTTCGGCAGCCGCGATTTCGCGGCGGAAGATTACATTTACTGCGCCCTCCGGCCCCATCACTGCGATTTCTGCCGAAGGCCACGCCAATACCAGATCGGCGCCGATGTGGCGGGGGTTCATGACGCAGTAGGCCCCGCCGTAGGCTTTACGCACGATCACGGTCAGCTTTGGAACAGTCGCTTCGGAGAAGGCGTACAGTAGTTTGGCTCCATGCCGAATGATGCCGCCGTGCTCTTGATTGAGCCCGGGCATGAATCCAGGCACATCCTCCAGGACGACCAGCGGGATATTGAAGCAGTCGCAGAACCGGACAAAACGGGCCGCCTTCTGACTGGCGTCCACGTCCAGGACACCGGCCAGGATGGCCGGTTGCTGGGCGATGACGCCGATGGAGCGGCCGCCCAGACGGGCGAAACACACCATTACATTGCGCGCCCAATGTTCATGCACTTCCAGGAACTGTCCGTCGTCTACGATACGCCGGATGATCTCTTTCATATCGTAGGGACGGTTGGGGTTGTCCGGCACAATCGAGTCCAACTCTTCATCCTGGCGCAGAAGATCGTCGGTGGATGGCACGAGGGGAGGATCTTCCATATTGTTGTTGGGCAGATAACTCATCAACTGTTGCACGATGAAGAGAGCATCTTCTTCATTTTCGGCGGTGAAGTGGGCCACGCCGGACTTGCTGCCGTGGATCGATGCGCCGCCCAACTCTTCAAAAGTGACTTCCTCATGGGTGACCGTTCTGACCACATCTGGCCCAGTGACGAACATATGGCTTGTATCTTTCACCATAATGACGAAGTCGGTGATGGCGGGCGAGTAGACGGCCCCGCCGGCGCACGGCCCCATAATGACACTGACCTGCGGCACGACACCGGAAGCCATGACATTGAGGAAGAAGATGTCGGCATAGCCGGCCAGGCTGAGCACTCCTTCCTGAATGCGTGCGCCACCGGAGTCGTTGAGACCGATAACCGGAGCGCCGTTTTTCATCGACATATCCAGGATTTTGCAGATTTTTGCTGCGTGAAGACGGCTGACACTGCCACCAAAGACGGTAAAATCCTGCGAGAAAACATAGACAAGCCGGTCATCAATTGTTCCATACCCGGTGACGACACCGTCGCCGGGTATGCGCTGCTTGTCCAGGCCAAAGTCGTGGCTGTCGTGCGTGACGAGTGCGTCCACTTCCCGAAAACTGCCCTTATCCAGCATCAGGTCGAGTCGCTCGCGCGCGGTCGCCCTGCCCTTGGCGTGCTGAACTTCGATTCGATCGAGGCCGCCCCCCAACTTGGCCATGTCCTTGCGGCGGCGCAGATCGGTAATACGGGGGTCGATTGTCGAGTCAGTCAAGACAAACTCCTCCTTCCTGTCGTTGGTCGTTTTGCGGTTACACTCGGCATCTTACCCGCTGCGCGTGGCAGGTCTGGAACGTCGGGCTTATTCGACGGGCCATATTGCTGCCGGGCAGCGAGTGCAGAGGCGCGGACGAGGCCGCCTTCGATTCCAGAGCAGAGATGAATGGTCGGAAATTTATATAGAGAACACTCCGCTCCTCGCATCCTCAACTGTCACCCCAAAGTAATGGTGCCTGTCAGGAGCAGTAGCCCAATCAGAATCGGCTGATGAATAACATAAATGACCAGGGAATGACGGCCAAGAAACTGCAGAGCGGGGAGTGGGAAGACGGTCCCGATATTCGGCAACGGCAGTCTGCGCGCGCCCCCCGCATAGAAAACAGTACTCACGAAGACACCGAACAGAAAGACGGCAAACCAGTGGGGAAAGGGAAAGTAGTCGGAATAGTAGTAGCCAGGCGGTTCGATACCCAGTGGAACGAGCCAGGACACGCCAGCCGGCGCGTGCACCTCCATGAATTTCAGAACATAGCTAAGCGCATACAATACGCTCGCCGCTGCCAGCGTCAGCCAGCGATTGCGCAGGAAAGGGATCGAGCAGATGATCGATGTCCCGATCAGATGCAGCACGCCAAAGTCGATGGGAGGCAAACCGGCCACACGCATAATCAGAGAAAAGATCAGTCCGATACCCAGAATGTGCAGCCCTCGACGCGCAATCTTCCAGGCCAAACCATCCACCGACCCGGGCATGGACAGCGCCCGATTATAGCTGAGAACTACCGAAACTCCGGACAGTGAGATGAACGAAATGGCGGTAAAACGCTGAAAATAGAACCAGAAACCCTGATGCAATACGACCGGTACTCCACCAAAGTTGCGCAGGTCGAACATCAGATGGAAGATGATCATCGTGATGATGGCCACACCCCGCCAGCTATCGACCTCCCAAAAGCGGGTGCTGGCGGGGGTTGTCGCGGATGAGATGGCCGCGCCGGTGCCGCTGTCCGGTCGATCGATGCTCTTCAACTCCTCAGCCCTTTCAGGTACTTTCCGTTGAGCCGTTGCGGCTTTTTGCATTTCCTGGCCCTTTCAGACCCCGGGGGACTGTAGGGATGCGCATTGGCAGCACACTTGAAACATTTTCCAGTTCCTGCGAGAATCAGAAAGCCGGCTGCTCCCATTGGCCCTCTTGGCGCTCGGTGAACCGGTTTGCAAAGGTCGGAGCACACTACGCTCAGATCGCGATACGGTAGCACTCTGGACATTATATCCCATACGATAAACTCGGCGCTCCCCAGCCAACGGCAACGCTCGCAAACATTATCGTCAATGGTGGGATCGGCGCAGGAACAGCGTCTGAGCGTGGCAAGCAGGTCGCAGTTCGTAGTGGGAGTAGTTACCCACCCCTCACCACTTTCAACTAGCTCAATGCGGGATCATTTTACACGATACTACTGGAGATCACAAGCAAATTGAACCAAGCGGAAACGGCCCGTCCCGGCGCCAGTTCGCGGAAAAACATATGCAGTGCCTGCCATCCGCAGTCCAATCCACCCGAATGGATTGACGGTGCACGCGCGGCTCTGAGCGCTTTCAGAGGGCAAAGGTCCGGCCGCCATGTCGGGCACTGTATCGAATTTTACGATTCGGTGCCAAGCACGATGCCGGTCGCCCGCCGGATTTTCGACACGCGCGGCGACGATGCCGGCGGCGCAGTGGTTATTGCCGACCATCAGACCGCGGGGCGGGGCCGCTTGGATCGCGGTTGGGAAGCCGCGACCGGACGCGGGTTGCTGGGCAGTTATATCTTGTGCGCCGATCTGCTGCCGGAACATCCATCATTGGCGGTGATGCTGGCCGGCCTGGCTCTGTTGCAGGCGATCGGCGAGTGCTGTCCACAGCTGGAAGACCGCATTGGTCTGAAGTGGCCAAACGATGTCATCGCTATGGAACCTGGCGGCCCCGTTAAATTGGCGGGCATTCTCGTGGAAAGCATCTTCCAGCAGAATGAACTCAGCGGCGTGATTCTGGGTATCGGCGTCAATGTCAATCAGCATCAGGACGAGTTGCCGCCCATTCGCCCTGGCGGGCTGCCTCCTTCCAGCTTGATGATTCTGGGCCGCGGCGGCGAACGGACCCGTGCCAGTGATTCACCGATCGACAGAGAGCATCTGCTGGTAGCTCTGTGCCGGGCGCTGGATGATCTGTGCGCGCCCGGCTCCCGCCTTCCTGCGGACGCAGTCCACGCCGGCTGGCAGCGGGCGCTGTTCGGCCTCGGCGCTGTGGTTACCGCGCACACCGCCAACGGGCCGATTTGTGGTCGGGCGGTCGGCACATCTCCACAAGGCGCGCTGCGGGTGCGCACAGCCGGCGGCGAGACGTTGGAAATCCACTCCGGAGATGTCGTATTCAGTTGGGATACCGTACGCGGCAATGGGTAGCCGATAGCGGGCAGATCTCCAAATGGGGCGCTTTCCAGTGAGAGATGCGGCCCCATTGTATCGCTCGCTCCTCGGCCCAGGCGGTCTGCCATCATAATTGCATTTGTGGGATGCACCTACCGGTTCATGGATCATTGGTCTTCTATAGGGTAGGGGGTATCATAAGATGTATACACTCTATTGACCCATGCGCCCACAGCAACCTGCTTTCTGCTATGAATCAATCTTTTGAGTCACCGGTTCGATTTCAACTTGTGCAAACGCCCGGCGCGAGCGACGCGCCTCCCGGCCGCTCGCGCGGGGCTGAGCCGTCACAACAGCGCTGGATGGCGCTCGTGATCCTGCTTGCGTTCGGTTGGCGGATGGTCGGTCTGATTGCGCGGAAACTTGTCCAAGTGGAACAGGATACGATCCTGCTGGCGGCCCGCCCGGTGGGCGAGACAGTTGGGGCGCTGGTCGCGCCGGGGCAGAATGGGACGATCTATTATCTTCTAATGCGCCCGTGGCTCCAGTTCTTCGGAACCGATCTCTTCGCGCTGCGTTATTTTTCTGTGCTGACCAGCGCAATCGCCATCGCCTTGATGTGGCAGGTCGCCCGCCGGATGGTGCCGGCAGTAGGCAGCACGTTTCTGAGGAATCTGCCGCTGCTGTCAACCCTTTTTCTGGCCTTCAATCCATTACAGCTCTGGTATAGCCAGGAGGGGGGAAGCTATGCGCTGGTTGTGGCGCTGGCGTTGTTCTCGAGTTGGAGTTGGCTGCAGGCGATGTGGTACAGCGGATATGGGCGCTGGCTGATCTATCTTCTTATAACCTCCATAGCCATCTATACGCAGGTATTGACGGCTCTGCTGCTGCCGGTCCATCTGGTCTGGTTTTTGCTGGCCAACCCGCTCAACCGGCAGCGCTGGAAAGGATACGGACTTACGCTAGTCGGCTTTACGCTTCCGATCCTGCCTTTGACAGAGTGGGGCGGGCGCTTCCTGACCGGGGGAGCCAATGGGGTCGATCAGGGAAGCGGCAGCGCGTTGCAAAACGTCGTCAGCGACCTCCCCGCCACGCCTCTACCGGAGATTGCCCGAACACTGCTGCTCAACAATGCCCAGGGGTTTCTGGAGCCGATTTCGCACTTCTGGCTGATCCCGGTCTTCTTTCTTGGTTTGACCGGTCTACTGGTGGGGTATACCGAATTCGGAGGACGCATCGCAAACGTGGGCATGTTGGCGACCTGGCTCATTCTGCCGGTTCTGCTGCTCTACGCCATCAGTCTGTTAGCGCCGACTGTGCTGGAGCCGACAGCCCGGATCGGAGGGGCGGCAGCCCGGTTTGAGGGTGTTATCTGGATTGCGCCGGCGTTTACGATGTTCCTGGCGTTGGGGGCACAGGTGATGCGTCGCGCCTATGGACGTCTGGGCAATTGGCTGGCGCTGGGGCTTATTCTCTTTGTGATGGCGTTTTGGGGATATAGCTGGTTGGAACATGCTCAACGTCCCATCAACATTCAATCGGGCGCGGCGGAGTCTTCACTCCACTCATGGCACGGTTATCTGGAGTTGTGATATGTATCAAGGTTCTGGCGGCCGGGGCTGGAACGCCCTCAGCCGCACGCAGCAGATTGGAATCGGGGTCGTCGCTATTCTGGTTCTGTATGCGCTACTGTCGGGAGGCGGTTCTCTGGGGCGGCTGAGCAATCCATCGTGGCTCATTGCTGTCGCGGTGATAATTCTGGTTGCTTTCCCCGTCCACGAAATGGCGCATGCGGCTATGGCCGTCCAGTTGGGAGACCCGACGCCGCGCTTGCAAGGGCGCTACACGTTCAATCCGATCGCCCATATCGATCCGTTCGGCGCTCTGCTGATCCTCTTCACCGGATTCGGTTGGGCCAAACCGGTCCAGTGGAATCCCAACAACATCGACGTGGACATACGGGTGGGGACGATTCTTGTGGCTGCGGCCGGCCCTGTCAGCAATCTCGTGCTGGCTGCCGTGGGCGCTTTCCTGGTCCCATTCGCCGACTACGCGATGTTGGAGCGATTTCTCACCTTTTTCGTCTGGATCAACACGCTGTTGTTTGTGTTCAATCTGATTCCGATTCCGCCGCTGGATGGCTCCCATATTCTGTTTGCCCTTCTGCCTGGAGACAACTTCGAACTGCGCATGTTCCTGGGCCGCTTCGGTTTTATCATTTTGCTGGGAACCATCTACCTCGGCCGGAGCTTCATCACCGGCATGGCCAGCCAGGTCGTCGGGTGGCTATTTCTTATTTTCGGAAATTGAATCCTGTCACTCACTCACTCTCATGTTGCGCCGATTGCCAACTCTATAAGTTGGATTGGATGCCGCTGGCTCCAGCCGTTCGAACGTGTAGCGGCAGCCAAAGGTCGCAGCAACGGGCCAGAAACGGTTGCGACAGTCGATCTGCAGCCTGGGGAATGGACGGTGCGATGACTGTTTCCCATTTGGGTGGAAGGCAATGATTGAGTATGATGAGGAAACGGGAGTTGGACTGGATCGACACATGCAGGGAACGGCCCGCAGGATTACCCGGCGCATACGCCAATTCGTGGGCGGCATCACAGCTTCAGTATCAGTTGACGACTTGCAACAGGCAGCCCGATTTCTGCCGCCCGCCGGGCTGACCCGTTTTCGCCAGATGCCAGTGGATGCCCAGCGACACAGCTTGAACGTCCTGACCACGTTGCAGCGTGCGGGCTGGCATGATCCGGATCTGGCGGCGGCGGCGCTGCTCCACGATGCCGGCAAGTTGGCGGCGGCGGGGGCCGGACTGACGTTCAACGCGTGGGTGCGCACGGCGCTCGTGCTTATGGAAACGCTTGCGCCCACTCTAGCCGCCCGCCTGACAGTAGACGATGCGGCCGGAGGCTGGCGCTATCTGCTGCATGTCCATTTGGCGCATCCGCGCATTGGCGCGCATTGGGCCGATGCAGATGGATGCAGCCCGCTTACTTGCTGGCTGATCGCCCATCATCAGGACAAGACGAGGCAGTCGGCCGTTCTATCGAACTCACCAGACGGTACAAACGCGGGACGGACAGCAGGCGAAAAGCCGGGGTGGTCGGAGGGTGATGAGTCGCAACAGATCACTGAAGATCGAATGCGTTTGTTGACCGCGCTGCAATGGGCTGACGGCCAGAACTGACACCGACCCGCGCCATGACACGCCGCCTGAAATGGGGTGGGTTCGAGGGTTGTGGAACGGGGGGAGAGGGGCAAAGCGTTGTAATTGCCCGCGCGGTTCCTGCCGACAGTGTTCTTCGAATCAGACGGTTTTTGCTGCCTTGCTTTGGCAGGACTAACGTAGATCCCAAACGGGACCAAGGGCTTGTGAACATCGGCAGAGCGGGCGAGACGTCCGCGGTCCCAGGATGCAGCCCGTATAGGAAGTCTTAGTCTCAAATTTAAGAACCATGAGATCGACCCTTTGTTTGGAACGATAAAGCCGCGCTTGCATGGAAGCGTTCTTGACAACAATCAGGACAGCTACTTATGGCAGAAACCACAGCAAAAATCACAATCGTTGGGCTGGATCTGATTGGAACCAGCATCGGCCTCTCCTTACGAGAGAATGCGGGCAATTACCAGGTGATCGGCCACGACCGCGAGCCTTCCCGCATGAATGAGGCCAAAAAGCTGGGCGCGATCGAGTCGACCACTTGGAATCTGCATCAGGCCTGTGACAACGCCAGCCTGGTCATCGCCACCGAACCGCTATCGGAACTGCTGGAGTTTTTGCAGCACATCCGCGAGGATGTTGCTGAGGGCGCGGTGGTCTTAGGAATCGGCCCCGTTATGCAGCCGGCTCTCGACATCGCCGCCAACAACTTGCCGCAGGGCATCCACTTCGTGGCCGGCCGGCCGGTTCACGGTGACATCAGCAGCCAGCCGGAGCCGCGCAGCGATCTGTTAAAGGAGAGCACGTTCTGCATTGGCTCCGGCGCGCAGACCGAATCCAGCGCGTTGGAGCTGGTGAGCAATCTGTTGGCGCGGCTGGGCGCGAAACCCCTCTACATCGATCCGCTTGAACATGACGGCATTGTGGCGGCCGTGGAGCAGTTGCCCGAGCTTGTGGCTGCTGCCCTCTTCCAGGCTGCGCATGACTCCCCCGGTTGGCATGAAAGCCAGAAGCTGGCCGGACGTCGCTTCGCCCTCAGCACAACCCTGGACGCCAGTCCTGAAGAGCTGGCCGCCTCGCTGTTCGCCAATCGCGATACGCTGCTGCAGAGGCTGGAACAGCTTTCCTCGCTCCTGGAATCCTGGCGCGCACGATTGACTGCCGAGGACTCCAAACTGCTGGAGGAAGAGCTTGATGGACTGGTGCAGGGCCGGGCCAAGTGGGAGCGAGACGCAAAGCTGCGCGATTGGGACCGTCTGACGGAGCCAACCTCACGCGAGGATTACGGCAGCTCTATGAGGCAGATGTTCTTCGGCAATCTCCTGCGCGGGCGTGCGGGGCGCCGTGACCCTGGACGCAGCGATAAAGACACACCGACGAAGCGATAGAGTCGCTGTCTGCGACGCCCATCCGCCCTCTGCCTTCGACTTTTGAACGGCGTCAGATTGGCAGTACGTGCTGGCGCCGGTCAAGACAGTCTCGTCCCTCCTGAAACATACTCGAGGCGCTCTCCGCCACAAGGATTTGCAGCCCTTTCGCCATTCGGCCAATTACTCTCTGGCGAATCCGTTCCTGGCAGGACGGAGGCCAGGCGATGCGCGGTCGCATGCCCTCCAAGTCTTGGATTCGCCGATCGGATAGTTGTTGACGACACGATTTTCTTACACTACACTGCAGTACTATAATGGTAGTTCACCTCGCTGATTTTGCACCGGAACGTGCAACGTATTGCGGAAGGAGCAGTGCAAACGTATGAAACGGAAACAGCTGTTTGCCCTTGTCACAGTCGCATTGGCATTGGTGTTCGCCTTTGTCATAAATGATTCACGTACTCTTGCCCAAGGGCAGTTTCCCGGCTACAAGTCTACTATCCAGACCTATAACATGAGTGAGACCACGGCCAATATCATCCTGGCCTTCTACAGGCAGGATGGCAGCTTGGAGAAGACGCTTACTGATATTATCGAGCGTGATCGTTCAAAAATCTACTTCACTCTGCCGGTGGCTGAGGGATTCAGCGGATCGGTTGTCATCTCATCAGATCAGCCCGTCGCTGCCCTTAGCAACATGATGAACAGCGCTATCACAGCCGTTGGAACCTATGTGGGCCGCAATAAGGGCAGCACATCGGTCTATTTGCCTCTGCTGATGGCCAATAGTGATGGCGGCTTCAATAGCTGGTTTGCCCTACAGAATCCCAATCCTTCTTCCACAAATGTGACGGTGAACTACAGCGACGGCATAACGACCTCATTCACGCTGGCAGCCTACGCGTCCCACAATTTTTATCAGAAGCAGGAGCCACACACGAGTAATCTCTTCGCCGCGGAGGTCACCAGCGATGAGCCTGTTGTCGTGGTGGCGTTTTTGGAAGATGCGAAGACGCTGGCGGCCTACAACGGTTTCGCCAGCGGCGCGGTCAGTCCGGCAATGCCGTTGGTTAACTCCAACAATAACGGTTTCTACACCGATATTCAGATACAGAATACAGGCGACGCCGAGACCAGAGTCACGGTATCCTACATGCCGTCGGCGGCCGGCACCTCGTGCACGGAAACACAGACAGTTGCGGCCGGGCAGTCTGTCACGTTTGCGCGCGACGCATTTCAGAACGGCTCAAATTCCACCTGCGCGGGCGGCGAGAGGTTCATCGGTTCCGGCCATGTTACCACTAACAGCGCGAGCCAACCTCTGGCCGCCGTTGTCAGTCAACGCGCCGGCAGTCCTTCTCTAACCCAGTTTGCGGCTTACAGCAGTTTTGATCCGGACGATGCCACGCAGGCTGTGCGGATGCCAGCAATTATGGACCGCAACGGCGGTTTTTTCACCAGCATCAATGTGATGAATGTAGGATCATCAGAGACTGCGGTGGAGTGCACATTCACCGACACGACCTATACGGTCACCGGAACTCTGCAACCCAATGAGACATTGACGGATCTGCAGGCAAACAGAATTCAGAGTGACTATGTGGGCGGCGCGGCCTGCACTGCTCAGGCTGACGGCGCCAAAATCGTGGCGGTGGTAAACCAGTTGAAGACAGATGCCATCGACGACCAATTCCTGACCTACGAGGGGATTAATCAGTAGCAGAAGAGGGTGAGGAGAGAACGCGCGTTTCACTTCTCATGCTGAGAACGGCTCATGAGACGTCAGGCGTATATTCTTATTACGGTTTTGCTGTTGCTGGGGTGCAGGTCCGGTGGCGGACCTGCTGACGCAGCGCAGACCTCGCCTTTGATAACGACCGAACGGGCTAGCGCGACCGACAGCACACGGTCAGACAGGGAAGAGGCAGCGCGTTCGACAACATCATCGCCCAAGACCACAACCGGTAGCGGCGTTCTGACCGGGGCGCTCCTCCTGAGAACGGACGATGGCCTTCAACCGGTGGTGGACGTAAAGCTCGCGATCGGCGAGACATTGAGCGATGATGAGGGCACCGAGCGCGTCGTCGCGTACGATCCGTCCAGTGCGCCGTTCGCCTATACCGATTCCAGCGGCCGCTTCGTGTTCGAAAATCTTCGGTCCGGGCGCTACGGCCTCATTCTCGACATCGTGCTGAGTTCATTTCTGTTGTACCAGGAAGGCACCCTCAACGCCATCCTCTTTGACATTACAGACGGCGAAATGACCGACTTGGGCAACCTCGAATACTCGGAGTTGCCTCTACCCCAGTCGTACAGATGACAGACGGCGGCTGACCGTCTGTTATCGAGCGGAAGTGCCGTCCAGGAACCACGTTCCCATCCAGCAGATTTCATCAACGAAGCCCATACGACGGTAGAAGTGTACCGGTGTGTCTGCCGGATCTGTGGCGATCAGGAGCGATCGTTTGCCCTGTGCGTAGGTGTTCGCTACGACGCGGGAAAGCAGTTGTCGTGCGATACCCTGATTGCGGAATGGCGTTCGCGTCGCCAGGTTGAAGATGTATCGGTCGACGCCCTCTAACCATCCGATGATAGCGGCGGCTTCATCGCCGACACGAGCGATGAGGAAGGCTCCATCGGCATTCAGTTCCGCCCGACGCATTGCCATATTGGCCTCGACGGCAGCTTGGTCCGGCTCCTCTTCGCTGTCGGCAAATGCCTTCAACTTTGTAATCGTATAGTCAAGGAGATTACGGCGCGTAACCGGCTCAATCCGCCCAGGGCCTAAGTCGGCCTCGGGCGATAGGCCCGTATTCACATGGGCCAGATACAGCTTGGCACTGCCGCGGGTGCAGCCGGCCTGCTCCAGCGCAGCGGACAGCCGCCTGTCGACAGGTTGGCCGTGGGTGAAGATGTGTACCCGCCGCTGCCCGTAAAAGGCGTTCACATCAGCAAGGAAAGCGGACGCCTCTGCCGGGTGAAACGGTTCGACAATGTGGATGTCGCAGTAGTTGGTCTGTTGGTTCCGGCTGTAGTAGCCGAATTGCCGCCGCGCCACGACCTTACCCAGATCGGGATAGTCATGAATGTACCAGGAGCGCACTTCCTGGACGAGATCGTCGTGTGCAGGATGCCTGGTCATTTGCTGGGTGTTTACGATGGAGGGGCGTTTGCGCTTGCCGAATTGACTGTACGGCTCCGGTAGCGACGCAGGCCGCCGCGGGTGATATGCGGCGTGCGGGGAGTGCGGCAGCTTGCATGACCGCTGCACAGGTCAGCCGGCAGGAGCTGAGACCGCTTCCGCCGCCGGGAAAGCGCCCGGTGCTGATACTTTCGGGATATCCACCTGCTGCGGTGGAAAGGCCGTACACAGTTCGTCGTTGCGGAGCACCCAATAGTATGGCTCGGCGAAGCGGCGTTGCCGGGTAATCTGTGGGGTCGTGTAGACGCCGGCGATGGCAATGCGCCCGCGCGGGCTGGGGTTGGGCGGGCTGTAGTGGCAGGTGGAACTGTGCCAGCAGACGACATCACCCGACTCCAACTCACACTGTTCCACGCCGCGGCCGGCGATCAACTGCCGTACCTGCTCTCTGGGCAGTTCGGCGTGGATGCTGTCGGCATAGAGAACGTGGGGCATTATCCCCAGTTTGTGGCTGCCGGGAATGAACTGCAGGCAACCGTTCTCCGTGGTCGCCGGGTCCAGAGCCATCCAGAAATTGAACGGTTCGGTTTCGCCGTCGCGCCAGAGGCCGTTGTCCTGATGCCAGGGTGTTGCGCTGCCGGTGCGGGCCGGCTTGACGAAGCAACTGTTGAACTTGAGAAAGAAACTATCGCCGAGAAAGTAGCGGGCGACAGAGGTCATCGCTTCGCTGCCGTAATAGTAGCGCCAGATCAAGGGGAGGCGGGAGCCAAAGCCGCTGAGCTTGCGGAAACGGGCAGCTCGCGCCTGCGGAGTGTCACCCATCGGGTCCATGGGATCGGCATCGACCTTTATGTCCGGTTCCGGCCGCAGAAGGAAATCCTTGAGCACGCCCCGCATTTCGATGGCGTTGTCTCTTGGAATGGCGCCGCGAATGATGAAGTATCCTTTAGTCTGCCAGTCTGTCAATTGCTCCTTTGTCGGTTCCCACATGTTGATAGGTTCCTCCTGACACCCAGTTGCCAGTGGTCAGTAACTTCACTGACCGCTAGGTGATCAGTCCTTTGGCGCGAAACGCGGTTGCCAGGCGCCGAATGCCTTCCTTAATGTCTTCGGGAGAGTTGTAGCCGAAGCAGAGCCGGGCGCAGTTGGTGCCGGAAACGCCGTCGGGGGCGAAGTTTGGGCCTGGGAGATAGCCGACGTCGTACTCTTCAAGAACGCTGTCGCGTACTGCGGCCAAGTCGACGTGCTCCGGGAGCTGCAGCCATATGAAAAGCCCGCCCTGCGGACGGCTCCAGCTTGCGCCGCTGCCGGAGAAATTTTCGTCCAGCGCGGCCAGAATCGCATCGCGGCGGTCTTGCTGGATATCGTTGATTTCCTCGATGTGGCTGTAGAGATGGGTGGTGGAGAAGCGATGCACGGCCCATGAGGCGAAGGTGTTTACGGAGCCGCCGCTCTTTGCACCGATCGCGCGTTCGAGGAAGGGCCGGGGGCCGGTCAGATAGCCGAGGCGCATACCCGGCGCGATGATCTTGGAAAAGGAAGCGACGTAGAGGACGCGACCGGTTTCGTCCAGTGAATGGATGGAGGGAACGTCGGTGCCCTCGAAGCGCAGATCGACATAGCAGTCATCTTCGAGGATGGGCACGTCATATTGCTGCGAGAGGGCGACCAGGGCTTTGCGGCGGGCCAGGGTCATGGTCCAGCCCTGCGGGTTCTGGAAGGTGGGCACGGTGTAGATCAGCTTGGGGCGTTTGCCCTCGGCGCTGGCGGTGCGGATGGCCTCTTCGATAGCGGCCGGGATCATGCCCTCTTCGTCGGTGGCCACGCCGCGCAGGTCGGCGCGAAAGCGGCGCAGGGTATTGAGAGTGCCGGCGTAGACGAAATCTTCGGTGAGGACGACATCGCCGGGATCCAGCAGGGTTTCGGCAACCATGTGGATGGGCTGGCTGGAGCCGTCGGCGAGGATGATATCATCGGCGGTCACGTTGATCGCTCGGTCGCGTTGCAGCTTGGCGGCCACGAACTCCCGCAGAGGTGTGTAGCCTTGGGGATTTGCATAGAGGGAGAGATCGCCGCCCTCCTCCTCCATCGCCTGGCGCAAGCCATCGAGAAGCCCGGCCAGAGGCAGAGATCCTGGATCCGGATAGGCGACTGCAAAATCGTAGCGGCCGCGTTTCCCCGAGCCCAAGCCCTTCGGCTCGGAGGCATTGCGGGCATACATACCAGCCCAGGTAAATTGCGTTGGCGCTTCGCTGCTTGAGGGCTGACTATTGGTTGACATGAGCGATTCTCCACTGTCGTTTTAGCGGGAGGTTTTTGAGGATTGAGGTATAGAAAGAGTACCTGCCAACAGACAAAAATGCAATTGTGCACCCCCGTGCGCAGTTGTGTAGGCAGGCAGAAACTGCGATAATGCGGGATGCGTTACCAGTTCGCAAACTGCCCGCGGGACCCCACGCATCATTCACCAGACAAGGAACCGGCCTCATGGCAACCTTCGAAAGCTCTAAACAGTTGATCGCCGAGGCGTCCCAGTCGCTGCCCGGCGGGGTGAATAGCAACTACCGGCTGGGGATTGCGCCGACGCCGCTGGTTTTCGAGCGGGGTGAAGGGCCATACCTGTACGACGCAGACGGCAACCGGCTGATCGATTACTATCTGGGCATGGGCCCGATGATTCTGGGGCACAACCCGGCGCCGGTGCTGGAGGCGGTGCAGGAGGAGCTCAGATCCGGCATTCTTTACGCTGGACAGAGCCGGATCGAGCAGGAAGCAGCCAGGCTGGTCTGCGAGATGGTCCCATGCGCCGAGCGGGTGCGCTTCAGTTGCGCGGGCAGTGAAGTGGTGCAGGCGGTGATACGGCTGGCGCGGGCTGCTACGCAGCGTTCGGTGATCATCAAGTTCGAGGGGCACTACCACGGTTGGATGGACAACATTTTGTGGAGCATCGCGCCATCCGCGGACGAGTACGGTCCCGAGGAGGCGCCAAACGCCATACCCGCCAGCGCGGGACAGGACCTGCAGGCCGGGTTGCACACGGAGGTGCTGCCGTGGAATAACCTGGAACTGTTGGAGAGGCGGCTCGAACGCGGGGATGTGGCCGGCGTGATCATGGAGCCGGCGATGTGCAACACCAGCACTGTATTTCCGGCTACCGGCTACCTGGAGGGCGTGCGTCGCGCCTGCAGCGAGACGGGGACAGTGCTGATATTTGATGAGGTCATCACGGGCTTTCGGGTTGCGCCGGGGGGCGCGCAGGCCCATTTTGGGGTAACGCCCGACCTGGCGACTTTTGGCAAGGCGATTGCGAGCGGCTTTCCGGTTTCCTGCTTTGCCGGGCGCGCCGACCTGATGGACCTGTTTGTCAGCGGCGGCGTGATGCACGGCGGCACTTTCAACGGCCATCCGGCGTGCATGGCGGCGCTGGTTGCGACCCTGAACGAACTGGAAAAGCCGGAGACATTCGCCGCGCTCGACAGGCAGGGAACGCGGCTGATGGAGGGCATCCGGGAGGCGTTGGACGGGGCCGACATCGGGGCGAGGGTCGAAGGCTTCCCCCAGGCCTTCCACGTAGGATTTGGTGTGGAGGCGCCGGTAACAGATTATCGCAGCTCGTTGCAGGCGGATAAGGAGCGCTATGTGCGCTTCACGGAGGCTCTGCACTATCGCGGCGTGCGCGCGCTGGAGCGGGGCGCTTGGTTCCTGTCGACGGCGCATACTGCGGAGGTGATCGACGCGACCGTGGCGGCGGTGGCGGCGGTGGCGCGGGAGATTTGAGGAAGCGGTTGGCGGCTGCCGGGATTTCCCCGGCAGCTAACCAGTGATCACTGGCCGCCATCTTTCCAATAGAGCTCTTTCAAACGGCGGATGTATTCCCGGTCCCGTTCCTCGACGGCCTCTTCGAAGGTTGCGGGGTCCAGGAACCAGGGCTGCGCCTTCAACATCTGCTCGCGGAGTTTTTCGTTTTCGATGGCGCGGGGATTGCGCGCATCTTCGGGCCATTTCCAGATGCCGGCGAGGTCGTAGTGCAGAAACGGGCCCTCGTGGGGCATACGGAAGCCGAAGGTGGAGACGATCCCCAGTTCGATATCCTCGGCGCTGGCCATGCCTTCCGCCCACAGCTGGCTGGCCTCCCTCGCCATGGCGTGCTGAATCCGGTTGAGAAGATATCCTGATTTCTCCTTGCGCACACGGATGGGGATTTTGCGGGCGCTGCTCAACAGTTCGCAGGTGATCTCGAAGGTCTCGTCGGTCGCGCCGGGCCCTTTGGCGACCTCCAAGCCGGGGACGATATGCGGCGGTGCGAAGTAGTGGGTGAGCACCAGCTTGTCCTGGCGGCCGATGTGCGCGCCGATGTCGCTGAGCACGAGGCGCGAGGTGTTGCTGGCGAAGATCGTGTGGGGCGGACAGAGTTCATCGAGCCGTTTCAGGAGCGCCTGCTTGTCCGGCAGGCGCTCGAAAATCGCTTCGGTGACGAAATCGCTCTGCCCGGCCAACTGCGCCAGATCGGTGGTGGTGGTGATCCGGGCCAGCGTTTGCTCGGCCCGCGGCTGGCTGATCAGTTCGCCCTCGACGAAGAGTTGCAGCGCGTGGGCGATGTTGGCCTCGGTCCCGGCAAGTAGGTCGGCACTGAGGTCGCTGATGATCGTGGGGTAGCCCCACAGTGCGAAGTTGATGGCGATGCCGAACCCCATGGTCCCGCCGCCGACGACGCCGACGGTTTTGATATCGGATAGCTGCATGTTTTTCGTCTCCGGTCTTCGGCGGCCGTTGGCCAGGAGAGTTTCACTGGCCAACGGCACTTGATCACTAGCTACTGCCGTTAGGCCAGTGCCAACTCGTGCAGGGGCTCTAGCTGGCCGGCGTGGAACGCTTCGTGGAAGACCAGATAGAAGTGCAGTTGCTGATCCACGGTGACGCCTCGTTCCTCACTCCACACTTCATCCAAGCGGGATTCCGGCATTTTTTCGAGTGCGGCGACAACCTGCGCGGACAGATCATCGAGCCGCGCCAGCAAGGTTTCGAGCGGGATGGCTTTGTCGGGATCGGTCAACGGTTCGGAGCCGAAGCCGTAAAGAGCGAACTCGCCCTCGTCGGGCTTGCTGACGCCGTCGATCACGCCGAGGTATTGCATCCGGTAGACCATGATATGGCCCAGGATCCAGTTCATGCAGTTGGCGGGGATGGGCAACTGCAACATGCTGTCGGCATGGGTCAGGCCCTCTGTCTTCTGCTTGATTACGTTATTGACGGTTCCCAGCATATTGACATACAGGGTTGGGGTATGCACATGCAACTCCTTTCATGAGAAGATCTGACTGGTTATTTGCGGTGGCTGCAGGTCACTATCCACTGACCACCGGTTACTCATATATGTTTTCCATCTGCCAGGCCTCGAGCGAAACGACGCGGGCGTCCTGGCCCTGCGAACGCAGAGAGACGCCGACGCTGTCTTCCCGGCCGGGGTAGACGCGCATGGCCACGCACTGCTTGCCGTTGACGAACACCTCGACGACGCTTTTGTCTACGAAGACTCTGAGGCGCAGCGGCTCATCCCTTTCGAGGAAGACCGGTCCGGTCTCCGGCGCCCGCGAAAGGACGTCGGGCAGGAGGGAGGAGTAGGAGGAGTCGATGGAGATGAGGCTGTCGGTGGCTGCGGCCAGCTTCTCCCGTTGCTCGGCGCTCAGCAGACTGTTGCTGAAGAATCCGGCGCCCGCGCCGTCAGTGGCGGCAAGCATGTCCCGCCGCCAAATTTCGAACCGCTCCCAGTCGCGGAAGCCGCGCTCGCGATAGAAGGCGATGCGGGTATACTCTTCTTTGCCGGGGGAGCGCAGCACGTTCAGCTCGAACAACGGCGCGTCGTTCGCTTCGATCTCCGCCATCAGCTCGATAGCATCCCCCCTGATGCTCCCCAGGACGATCTCCTGGTTGGCGGGCAGGGTCATATCGGTAATTTGGCGGGGCTCCCCGCGCAGCGATTCGACATCGCCAGCGGGTTCGACCAGCAGGGTGTCGCGCCCGATTTTATCGGTTCCCTGCAGCGTCAGGCGCCGCGGCAGCGTCATGATCTGGTTCCAGCCCTCGGTCGGTTTAGCCGGGTTGATGTTGAAAATGACGTTGACGCCGCCCTTGCCGTCCGGCGTTGCCGATGGGGCATGGACGCCGCCCGGCTCGGAGGCGCCGAAGTTGAAATCATGGTGCGAGGTGACGACAAACTTGTCGCGCTCGGTGTCATAGTCGCCCAAGAGGGCCTGACCTCCGCTCATGTGGCCGTAGAAGAGGAGGATGTGGCGGTCGCCGATCGGCCAGAAATAGGGGCAAGCGCCGTCGTCGCCGATGAGCGTGAAGCGGTCGTCTTCCACAAACGGGTGCAGATATTCCCAGTCGACCAGGTTCGGCGAGCGGAAGAGGAAGTTGGCGCGGGTGCGCTTGCCGGAGGCTGCGTGGGGCAGGGTACTGCCGGAAAGGGCGTAGTAGTGGTCCCCTTTCTTCCAGATGCAGGGATCGAAAACGCGGTAGGGCAGGGGCGAGCCGTCGGCGCTGGCCTTGGGAATGACCGGCGCGCCGGTGAGCTTTTCCCAGTTGAGCAGCAGCGGATCGTGCGAGACGGCCACCATGTTGCCCACCTTGGTGCCGTGATACATGGCGATAACCCGATCCTCCTCGACCAGCGCCGCGCCCGAATAGCAGCGTTCCTCCGGATTGGGGTAGATGGCATAGGGAAGGTCCTGCCAGTGGATGAGATCATCGCTGATGGCGTGGCCCCAATGTTGACGCGGGTCTTCGGGCGGGCAGGCTTGGTAGAAGAGATGCCAGCGGTCCTGCCAGAAACAGAGTCCGTTTGGATCGTTCAGGGTGTTTTCCGGGTTGACATAGTGGTAGATCGGCCGGTGGGGATCACCCTCGTAGCGTTTGCGATAGGCGAGCAGCCGCTGCATCAGGGAATTGGTCTGCAGCGCGGCCTCTTGCTCGGCCAAGGTTTCGGGAAAGCGATACTGGGGAACGAGGGAGGTGTTATCGGTTCTTTCGGCGGCGCTCATGGATGATGTTTCCCTTTCGCGGCTTGCGGTCCGTACTCAGTGGCTCCTTGTGCATTCCCTGCCAGCGGCGACCGCTCACTGGTGACCGCAGTTCGGCAGGGGATGGGGCTGTACCAGCAGGCCTCCGTTCTCATAGGACTCGATGGCCGCAGGTTACGTATAGATGTTCTCCAACTGCCACGCCTCGAGCGAGACGACGCGGGCGTCCTGCCCTTGCGAGCGCAGCGAGACGCCGACGCTGTCTTCCCGCCCGGGGTAGACGCGCATGGCCACGCACTGCTTGCCGTTGACGAACACTTCGACGACGCTTCTGTCAACGAAAACCCTGAGGCGCAGCGGCTCATCCCTTTCGAGGAAGACCGGTCCGGTCTCCGGCGCGCGCGAACGGACGTCGGGGGAGAGGGAGGAGTAGGAGGAGTCGATGGAGATGAGGCTGTCGGTGGCGGCGGCCAGCTTGTCGCGCTGCCAGCCGTTGTACCGCTCCCAGTCGCGGAAGCCGCGCTCGCGATAGAAGGCGATGCGGGTAAACTCCTCTTTGCCGGGGGAGCGCAGCACATTCAACTCGAATAGTGGCGCGTCGTTCGCCTCGATCTCCGCCATCAGTTCGATCGCGTTTCCCCTGATGCTCCCCAAGACGATCTCCTGGTTGGCGGGCAGGGTCATATCGGTGATCTGCCGGTGCTCCCGCCGCAGCGATTCGACATCGCCAGCAGGTTCGACGAGCAGCGTGTCGCGGCCGATTTTATCGGTGCCCTGCAGGGTCAGGCGCCGCGGCAGCGTCATGATCTGGTTCCAGCCCTCGGTCGGTTTGGCCGGGTTCATGTTGAAAATGACGTTGACGCCGCCTTTGCCGTCCGGCGCGGCCGATGGGGCATGGACGCCGCCTGGCCCGTAGGCGCCGAAGTTGAAATCATGCTGCGAGGTGACGACGAATTTGTCGCGCTCCGTGTCGTAGTCGCCCAGCAGGGCCTGGCCGCCGCTCATGTGGCTGAAGAAGAGAAGGATGTGGCGGTCGCCGATCGGCCAGAAATAGGGGCAAGCGCCGTCGTCGCCGACGAGCGTGAAGCGGTCGTCTTCCACAAACGGGTGCAGATAGTCCCAGTCGACCAGGTTCGGCGAGCGGAAGAGGAAGTTGGCGCGGGTGCGCTTGCCGGAGGCTGCGTGGGGCAGGGTGCCGCCGGAAAGGGCATAGTAGTGGTCCCCTTTCTTCCAGATGCAGGGATCGAAGACCCGGTAGGGAAGCGGCGAACCATCGGCGCTGGCAATGGGAATGACCGGCGCGCCAGTGAGCTTCTCCCAGTTCAGCAGCAGCGGATCGTGCGAGACGGCCACCATGTTGCCCACCTTGGTGCCGTGATAGATGGCGATCACGCGCTCGTCCTCGACCAGCGCCGCGCCCGAAAAACAGCATTCCTCCGGGTTGGGGTAGATGGCGTAGGGTAGATCCTGCCAGTGGATGAGGTCGTCGCTGACGGCGTGGCCCCAATGTTGACGCGGGTCTTCGGGCGGGTAGGCCTGGTAGAAGAGATGCCAGCGGTCCTGCCAGAAACAGAGTCCGTTTGGATCGTTGAGCGTGTTTTCCGGGTTGACATAGTGGTAGATGGGCCGGTGGGGATCGCCTTCGTAGCGTTCGCGATAGGCGAGCAGCCGTTGCATCAGGGAATTGGTTTGCAGCGCGGCTTCCTGCTCGGCCAGGGTTTCGGGAAAGCGAAACTGGGGAACAAGGGAGGTGTTATCGGTTCTTTCGGCGGCGCTCATGGATGCTGTTTTCCTTTCTTGGCTGGCGGCTCGTGATCGGCGGCTGGTTGTATCTTGCCGACCAGCGGCGACTGATCACTGACCACCGCAGTTCGGCAGTGGGTGGGGCTGGACCAGTACACCACCGTTCTCATAGGACTGGATGGCTGCCCACGTATACTCCAAGGTAGCGAGGGCGTCGCGGCCGGAAGCCCGTAATTCACTTTTCGGAACGCCGTTGCTCACATCTTCGAGAAAGGCATGGATACGGCGGGGAAAGGTCTGGTTGAAGTCGGTGATGCCGCTGTTTGTGACCTGCGGCGGCGCGGTGCCTTCGGCGGTGGGAGCAGGCCAGTATGTGATCTTTTCGATGCAGTTTTCGATGCAGAAGGTGCCGCGTGTCCCGCCGACCTCGACGCTCCACCAGCCGCCATGCCCGAAGGTGGCGTCCCCGCGCTGGCTGAGCAGATAGCCGGTGGCGCCAGTGGCAAACTGCAGGTGGATGCTGTTGACCGAGAGCATGGGGTCGTCGGCCTCTATGCGAAAAGTGGGCCGGCTGAGAAAGGCCTGGACGTGGGTCACGTCGCCGCAGAAGTGGCGCATGACGCTGAAGGGGTGGGCCAGGAAGGCTTTCACATGGAAGTAGGGGAAGCCGGCCACATTGGGCGCGCTGTTTTTGCTGTAGGTTTGCTCGCCACCGTTGAAGCCCATCTTGTGCAGGCAGTAGATGGGTTCGCCGATCTGGCCCTGCTCCATGTACTGGCGGGCCTTATCGGCCGGGGGCGTAAAGTAGTGGTTGAGGTTGCAGCCCAGGTAGAGGTCCTTTTCGGCGGCTTTGGCCACCATCTGGCGGGCCTCTTCGATCTGATTTGAGATCGGCTTTTCCACAAGCACGTGGCGGCCGGCCTCCAGGGCCTCCATGGTCGGCTCGAAATGCCAGCTGCCGTTTTCGGCGCCGCCGGTGGAGACATCGACGATATCCAGGTCTTCGTGCCGCAGCATTTCCGTCAGGCTGGTGTAGGCGCGCACGCCGTACATCTGCGCGGCCTCATCCGCCCGCTCTTTGATCAGATCGCAGACAGCGACCAGTTCGGCGAGGGGGTCCTGGCTATAGGCGCGCGCGTGCCTCTCACCGATGCCCCGCGCGCCGACGATTCCAACTTTGAGTGTCATCATCCTGTCCTACGGTTTCCTGTATTGGCGGTGGCATTGAAGGTCCGTTCGCCAAGAGTCGATCACACCTGTCGATTGTATGGTATGGAGGTGTTGCCCGTGTCATCAACCTTACACTGACTACGCTCATTCCACAAAGGCAGAGCCAACAACGTGCACGCCGGATTCCTGGTAGTACTTTTGCCAGCGCTGGCTTCAACCCTTTCAGTTGTCCAGATCCTGCTGCTGCCCAAGACATTGGGATACATTCCAGAGCTCTGATTCGGAATGGATGTGCCCCAGCAGGTGCAAAGGTTATTCCGACATCTACGATCAGGCAGAATGAGTAGAGCAGGTCGACAGTGACAACAGCGAGGAGAAACCACAGAACGGAGCGGCATTATTCCCCTACTGTCCGGACGACTGAATTTGCACACGCCCCAAAACGGTTTCCGGCTCCCACACGTTCACTTCGACTGTCGGCGTCGACGTCTCCAAGTCGTAGACAACCATCCGCAATTCGTACTCACCCGCGGCCAACTCATTCGGAATTTCAAGGTCGAAAACGGTACTAACCGGTTGGGCCTTCCATAGACTCGTAGTAAGCGGATATTTCAACGGCTTTCTCAGGACATGATCGTTCTGGAAGAGCCTTGCGCCATCATCATTGTACAGGCGTAAGGATATAGAATAATCAACTGTCAGATTTGAAGAGGTCCGCCAGAGCATGCCAATCAGTAGAGAGCGATTTTGCTCTGTGTCGAACGGCTGCAGTCTCGGCAATTTTACCTTACTTGAGCCCAAGGCGAGCCCTTCCAGGGTGATGCCTCCATCATAGATGACTGGATGCGGCAGGTCTCCGAAGAGAACCCAAGGACGATTTCGAGAGATGTCCACGTAGGAATCGACAAAAACGCCGTCGAAATCTTCGGTACCGACATATCTTCCGTACTTGTCCAAAAGAATGGTGAGGAAGTCAGCTTTATAATTTGCTCTCCACTCAATCGTAGGAGACCAATCAACCCAGTTCACGACTTTCACAGTAGAAACATTCCCCATTTCCGCCAGCGACGCTTCGATTTGATGGTCGAGGTCTGGCACGTCAGTGAAGTGCCTCATGACTGGTGTTGCCCCTTGATACAGATAGTCAAAGGCATCCTGTCTCTGGGCGATGAAGTAGACTGTATCTTTCTCCGCAGGCCGCGCGTTCAGCCTCTGGGCGAAACTTGGCCAGATTTTGTCGTAGTGGTAGTAACTTTCGGCCATCCGATTCTCGAAAAAGGTTCGATAGGTGATGGTGCCCTGAATCAAGATCACGACGCTGATCACGGCGCCGAAGATCGGCGGCCGAAAGTTCGCTTCCACGGGCATGCGAGAGGCTGACCACTGAAACATCTCCCACACGCCGACTGCGACCAGCAGATAGATAGCGGGCACTGCGCCGACCATGCGCATCGTGCTTTTTGCGTCGGTCAAGAATGCCGGCAGGAACATCAGCCCCACCCAGAGCAGCAACAGACGATACGCCGGCCTCCGTTTCCACTGCCATACCGCGATCCCCACGCCCAGCCAGAAGAAGAACGCTTCCCATACATTCAGCGTGACAGCATGCTCAAAGGGGGAACAGCAGCCCGCCTGGAGGCGAAAACTGAACTTCGACAGAACATCCCACACATTGGCTGCCAGGATATTCGCCAGAGTTATTACAGGGGCGCCCTGAAACTCGCGGAAGACAAAGAGCATCTGGATCCGTTGATTAAAAAAGAGGTCGGGAAACCGAATGTAGTGGAGGAGAATTGGCGCAGCTACCAGCCCGGCAACGCCGGCGAAAGTGGCTGCCCAAAGTAGCTCGGTCTGCATTTTCTTGCGGGATACAGAGCGAAATGGCAGCAGAAGGCTGATTCCGAAAAAGAGGAAAAGAAAGGGAACAAAACGGGCGGGATAATAGGTGTAGGGCAGTAACCCAGCGCAGGCGCCCGCGAGCACGATTCCCCACCAACGCCGGCGCGTCCATCCCCACCACAGTAGGGCCAGGCATAGTGCAAGAAAGAGAGGCAGGAAGCTGCCTCGATATGAAGTGCGTCCCAGGATGGTCTGGCCGAGGGACACGGCCAGCAGACCGGATGCAACGCCCCCAACCACCAGCCCGCGCAAACGCGTCTCCCGCCCGCTCTGGTCCCATCCGAACAGTAAACGCCCTAACCAGAAGACCACAAAGACGGTGCTTACGCTGGCCAGAGCCGTGGGCAAACGGAGCGCCAGCGGTGTACGACCCAGGAATTTCGTCGCCAGCGCTATCAAATAAACGCCAAGCCCTTCCTTATCCCCAAATGTCAGTGCAGGCACACCCTCTAACACCTGGAGTGCGTATATTCCGTTCCAACCTTCGTCGAACTTAAGACCGGGTGCGAGTTCGTGTAAACGGTGCAGGCGCAAGAACAAAGCGACTACGGCCAGCGCCAGGAGAATCGCCCAAAGCGTCCATTGTGTCCGATTAGACCAGTCTCGGGTCATTTCCAGCCGCTAATGAAGTGAGTCAATGTATATGGTAGGGAAAGGACTGACTTAGGCAGGCAGCCTTTCGGCGCCTGTCGTCGACTTCCACGTTCCGTCAGCCGCTGCATTCAGGCCACGGTCGCGGCGTAGAGCGCCTTCAGATATCCGATCGAGTAGGCCCAGCCGACGTCGAGCGTCTCGTTGTCACCGGGCAGGTGAGGGATATGGTCCGGATTAATGTAGCCGCTGAAGCCGACGTTGCGCAGTTCGCGCAGGATGCGGGCCATGTTGAGGTCGCCGTCATCGAGCAATGTCTCTTCAAAACCGCTAGCGGTGGCCAGGCTGCCGCGCACATTGCGCATGTGCAGCATGAAGATCTTGCCCTTGCGCCCGTAGTTGTTGATCTCATCGATCACCAGTGAACTGCCGCCGGCCTCGGAGCGTGTGCCGATGCAGTAGACGTAGCCGACGTTGGGGCTGGGGAAGGCGTCGATGATGCGGTGGAAGCCGATGCCGCCGAAGGGTGTATCCACATTGGGCGTATCGGACGGGTGGACGGCCAGCTTGATGTCGTATTCCTCGGCGATGGGGGTAAGCCGCTCGAAGGCATGGCAGAAGCGGTCCCACCAGCGCTCCAGTTCGGCGCGTGAGGGGATATCGTGTTGTCCCTGCACGAGCGTCTCCGCGCGCGCAATGTAGCCGCCGCGATGTTTAGTGCGGTACCTCTCCATCATTTGCGGGAAGACGTCCCCTATCACGCGCTGGCGGGCGATGGGGATACGGGCCTGGCCGTAGACTTCGAGGGCTTTGGCGGCATTTTCCAGTTCATCCTCAGCACCAACCCGCTCGTCGATGTAGGTCTGCGTAAGCGTGGGGAGCGTGACGCGGTTGATGTCGATACCGAAGGAGCGCACCCGCTTGCGCAGCGCGCGCACTTCATCCAGGTTCGGGTAGCCCTGTTCGGCGACGCCTGGCATGTCGGTGTCGCCTCCGAAGTCGATGGCGTCGGCGCCGAGGGCCACTTTCTGGCGCAGCCATTGGTCGGTTAGCTCTGATTGGTGCTTGAAGATTGAGACGCGCAGCATGTTTTTGTCCTTTGCAGCGGTTGGCGCGGAAACGCAAACGGCGAGTCAGGCAGCATTGGAGTGTCCGCACAAAGATTGAATGAGCGCCAGTCAGCACGCGTTCAATTAGCGAGATGGTAGCGCATTCAACATTCAGGTACGCGTGCTTTCGACTTTGGCAAGTGAAAGCATCTTCGCCTGTAATGACTCGACAACTGAATCCCGGATGAACGCGCTGGCGTTCAGTATTTCGATCCCAATGAGTTCTCCGTCGTTGTTCAGTTCAGCCGTGATATTGGGGCCCAGTTCCATACTTCCCATTTCTGGCTCATCAGAAATCGCCAAATGCAGTACATCCTCCTTCTCAAAGTAGGCCATCTTAATTTTATTCAAGGGTATACCTCCCTGTTCTGATTCGGAATCGAATCTGTTGATGCGTTATTGCATGAATCGTAATGGGGGTGACCGAATCCTGGTCCATTTCATAGGGGATCAGGACTAGTATCCTGTCATGACGTCCTATGACAATTTGACGACCTGTTTCGGTATCAAAGTATCTTTCCCCCGGGTATCTGACAATATCTTCGATTCTAGCAAGGTCAAATCCACGCAACTCTGCTCTGTACTTCATGTAATCCGTCCAGACGAATCTCATGGAATCACGAATCCTATACTTTTCCTTCTCTCAAATTCATCTATAACTCTACTATTGGCATGGGGTAGCTTTCGCTGGATGATGCAGTGAAACGCGCCTGGTGGTACCGCGTCACGCGACCGAGCCATAGCCTGTGCCCCTGCCAAGAAGAGAGGATGCAATACATTGCGTGCAGAATCCGATCTAACCCACCTCAGAAACTGATTTCAAGAATTTCCTTGATCTCATCAACAGCCAGGCCCCGCCAGGTCTCCACTTCAGGTCTATGGCTATCGTATACATCGCGCAGATCGGTTCGCTTGAGTACCGGTTGCATTCCTATCGCTGCCGCTCCCGTCAGCTCCTGACTGCTACCGTCGCCGACATAGATACATTCCTGCGGTTCTATCTGCAGGCGTTGGCAAGTTCGATGATAGATAGCGCTTGAAGGTTTCTTGATCCGCTCTTCACACGAAAAAACGGTGACGTCGATGAAACGGGCCAGGGGAGATTGCGGGAAGAGCAGCGGGACTGAAGGACCGCAGTCACTGATAAGGCCGAGCCGGTATCCTGTTTTCTTCAGCTTGTCCAGCGCTTCCAGGACTTCTGGCTCAGGTACGATTGCGTTGGCGATGAATTCGTAATGAAAGTTGGCAGCTTGCGTAATTTGGGCCGTGTCTGTTTGGACGTCGGCGCGACAGCAGACATCGGAGACAAGGTCCTCGTAGGCACTGTAGCGTCCCAAGCAACCGTCCTGGTAGGTTTCGCCCATGAGTTGCCAGAATTCTGCATAGGGCACTCTGACCGCTGCGGCCATCTGCGCGTTTACCTGGTCGTACTCCCGGCGCGTGAAACTGTTGACCAATGTGCCGAACAGGTCGAAGATGACAGCTCGATAGCGCATTCCTGCTCTCAGAAGTGGTCTGGCTTTTTACGAGGTAAAGAAATCAAAGACGTTGCTCAGGTTCGACGTGCTTGCCTTGTAGATCTCGGTGTATTGACAACGTGTACAGGTGACGGTAGTGAACTTCTTGTTTTGCACGTCGAAGATCTTGGCAAAGGTGCCGCCGGTCGCCTGGAAGATATCGGTCTCGAACTCGATATTATCGCATTTGGGGCAGAGCCACTTTTGGTGCTGCTGCTTTTTTTTGTGTACTCCTCTTGATAGACGCTCCGAAGATGAATGGCCGAAGTGCAAACGTCCTGACAAGAATCATTGTCACCAGTCAGATGTTCGCTTTCATAGTTATCATTTGTGTCAACGCCGTTGCTTCAACCCTATAAACGTCAAATTCCTGAATATTTCTTTCTCTAATGCCTATCTGATATTCAATACCACCCCGATGTTGATGACTCAAGTAGGTATTCTGTTTGACTTCTTCGTTAGACATCACCCAGTAAACGATCATATTTACCCAAACACCTATAAGGACGAAAACATCGCAAAGATCAAGCTTTATCTGCTGATAATTCATCCAAAAGGGAGCTTCTGCGCCCCAGTGAAGAGCTTTAGACGCCATGGCACCACGCTTCTTGGTATGGATAGCTCGCGAGGCTTTGACCTCCACTCGTATACCTTCGAGCCAAAGGTCGTACTGACCCTCGAATTTTGGATCAAGACTCCTGACTGGTTTTTGAAACCTCCCATCAAGGTCCATAAGGTGCTGCTCGCCCCAGATTTGGCCGAAGACCCTCGGAGCCAGACTAAAAAGATCGAGATAACGGTTTTCTGAAACATAATTGTTGCGAAGTTCCTCGTATTCTCTGAAAGAGATTACGTTTCGGTCAACCAGAAAGGTAATCATGTACTCGTATTCATTGAAGGGAAAAACAGATACAAGACTTTCCAGCCTAGCTTGCAACAGTGCTCGATTTCCACTATCCAGAGAGTCGACAAGGCGCTCAAGATAGGAACGTAGTTCTTCCTGGTTCATCCGGATGTTCCTTCTCTCGCTTCGATTTCAGGGAAGGGACTATGCCATTGCCAGCCGGTTCTGCCGGTTTCCCGGTAATGCTCCAGGCGTCGTATCGTAATCTCAGCAAAGATGGGGTCGATGTCGAAGGTGTAAACTTTACGATGGGATAACTCCCCAGCAATTAGTGTCGTGCCAGAATGGGCGAAAAAATCTGCAATCAGATCGCTTTCGTGGCTGCTTGACTGCACGATGCGCTGAATCGCCTTCAAGGGCTTTTGCGCGTAGCAGCCTGGCACGTTCTCTTTCATTCGATAGAATACCTGTTGGATATCTACCCAAACATTACCAGGACGAATCGTTTCGGATTTGCTTCTTTCAATATTCTCCTTTACCCGGCCATCAACCTCCTTGTAGTAGCCTCTCAGAATTTTCGGAATATCCGTATAAGTTACAGTGAAATCAGGATTGCCTTTGACGTAATGAAGTAGCTCTTGTCGAACCCACATCCAGTTCTTCTGAGTACCGTAGCCCCGTTGATTGCGGACTGTAATGAGATTCTTAGGACTGAGGTCACGAAATTCTCGCATCAGAATCATGAAGTCCGGCAGAGGCTGAAAATCGTCCTTATAGTCAGCGCCAATCCAGACGTAGAGATGTGCATTGGATTTTGCGATCTGAAACGCATTCGCCACCCATTTTCGCGAGAAGTCAAGATAGGAGGCGAGGTCAATCTTTGAGAGACTGGTTGTATTGGCATTGCCGACCATGACATTATACGGGGGATCGTTTATGAGAAGCCCGGCCTTCTCGTCGTTCATAATCCGATCTACATCCGCATGCTCTGCCGCGTCGAGGACACCAACTCGGTGGCCGCTGATCGAATCCTCCCAGATTTCTCCATGCTTCAGCCGGCAAAAGGGAAGCAATTGTTCTCTGAGTTCGACATCCGTATCAATCCTCTTCAATCGTTCGGTCGTCATCCCTTTCTTTGCCTTTGAAACCGGCCGGACATCGTCAGCGGGGAAGAGGGTTGTCTGTTGAGATCGTGTCATTTTGATGAGTCCGATGGTTAGATACATCCAGAGGGACTGGCAGCAATAAGGAATTGTGGCATAACGACCAAGCGTCGCGCTTGGTCAGTCCACTCTTTCGCGGAAGATCTGACCGTCATTGTAATCGAATACGTCAAGTGTTGCCGCCAGGTGATTTTGTTTGCAGAAGGATTTTACCGTAGCCCATGTGAGATAGCCGTAATGCGAGGTATCCCATTCGGGGACAGCTGGAAACTGGGCGCCTCGCAATTCATTGTAGAAGAAAGCAGAGGCTCGTTGATCGGTATCGGGCACAAGCGTCAAATAGTAAACATTGTCGACGCGCTTTTGAATGAGTTTGAGGGTATTGAGAACGACAGGATGTGTACCTACCTTTCTGCTCTGGTTAGTTGACCATGGCGGAAATTCAACGCCTTGTTGCAATGCTCTGATGCCGTTTCTTTTGAGTACGGTTACGAGCCGTTGCTTGTGGTAGAGTTGAGTGAACATATTTGAAGAACTGACCTCAGACTTCAGTCCAGCTCTGAATTTGCCAAACTCCGTAGAAAGCTTCCAATCCCGCGCTTGTGCTAGGACCTTGGCTTCGACAAATATAGTGCAGTTCCCCGCATTCGAAGACGTGAGGATGATTGCATCCGGGTCGCCGAATTCCGAAAGCGATTGTTCGACTAAAACAGTCGAGGTGCCAGACGATGGTTTATCGTCGGTCAGTGGGAACAAGGCCCGGGTAATGAGCCGATTGAGCAACGCGTCACCATTATTAGAGTACAGGATTTCGTAAAGAAACGAATTCAGGATTCCGCGTTCCGAGTACCCATATACATTCACAGGCTGGTCCTGCGCATGTAAGGCGAATGGGACGACGATTGGTCCTCGCCGAAATTCTCACCACAATGCCGGCATTTGATCGCCTCTGCTCTGACCAGTTCGGCGCAGTAGGGACAGTACTGCATCTCGCCGCGCTGAACCAGTCTTTGCTCAAGGGCTACCTGATTTTTGGAGACTGCGAACGACAGGATGAGGCCCAGCGGACCCAAAATGAAACCGAGCAAAAACCAACTGCACCCGCTTCTTCCTTTGTTCGTGGCGACTACAGCGCTGACAATGCCAGACAGAAGCCAGATAGCTGCGAATGGGGCACCGATAATATACGCTTCTGTTGGCCCGAGCATCCCGGGCAGATCGACTGTTGGAAATTCCATTACTGTTTCCTCTCTTCTTGGCAGAAAAAATTCGCTGCCCACTTCTCAAACAATAACCGGAGGCGACAGTGACCGTCCGCCCTCCCCGTTACCCTAAAAAGAGTGATCTGAATCCAAGGGCGTCCCGTTGTCAACTGCACCGTCTGGTCAGATGCAGGTCTTCGTCCTTGACGTGTAGGGCGGTCGTGCTGCGAACAGACACTTAGCTTGCCGCAGTTGGTCCCTGTATGCGCTCAATCAAGAGGACATTCACTAAAGTCTCAATCGACACGCCTTTCGCATGGGCACTTCGCATGAGTTCTTCCGCTATTTCAGGGAGAATTGCAACGCGGACTGCTCGCTTTTGCGGTGTATCAAAGCGGAACCACTCCCCGTCGTCTTCCATGAAGTCCGCGGTATCCAGGTTATCCCAGAACGCAGCTTCCTCCTCATAGCTCTTGAATTTGGGGACTTTCAGTTCTTTCATTTTCTCAGCCTCCGGAAGCTTCTCTTTTCACGGTCAGTCATATCTCGGGCGGTTATAGGCTTATAGACTGAGTCTTCGATATGTTCCAGTATAGCAAATAGATACCGCCCGTCTCTTGACTGTCCATAAAGACGATAGCGGTTGCGTCCTTGACGGCGGGCCAAATGAAATGGATCTTCGCAGGCTTCCCATACTTCAGCGGGTTCCACATCATGTTTGGCGATGTGTTCAATGCGATAGTCGTCCCAGTCCAATTCGCTAATGTACACGCGTCACCTGGGCCTCTTTGTGTCCAGATTGTGGAGCAGATTGACCCCTACGTAAGGGCCGCGTTCTCCATACATGAGGCCCTCTAGATTTTCACTTAGGCAACCAATACTCACATAGACGTTAAGAGGGCGAAAGAAGAGCATGCTCCTACTGCATAGGTTTGATACATAATATATTTGTCTATTCTTCGAGAGAATCATAGCCGGAAAATGCCGTGTTTGGACTCTGAGGTGAAAGGGACACTTACAGGCACAAACGAAGTGGGATCAACCGTTATGGTAGCAGAGGAATCTGGCGGATGAAGATAGAGTAAGACATCAATTGTTGTTGTGTCGAATAGAGGGAGTTTCCGAAGCATGAATTGGATATTGTCAGCGAGTTTTGATCCAACTGGCGCGATTTTTTTGCCTGGAAAGGCATCCCGGAGATCGGAATCATACCTTTCCACGAATCGTTCCCATGGACCATCGCATTCGACGTACCGCGAAAGATACCAAGCTAATACTCTGTGGCGAATAACTTGCGCCCTGTCAAGGGTGATTGTAGTTCCATCTACTTCCGAGGAGGCGTGCCACTTTGCTTCGATCGGGTAGATGAAATCCGAAGTTGCGACGATTGCATCGAATTCGCCGAATTCAGCGCGAGGAGAGTCGGGATCATAGGAGGCACGGCGTCCGAAGCTGGGGCGGTAGAAGATTGTCGCTCCGTTTGGGTCCGATTTGTCGCCCAACTGAGTGAGTACGACATCGAGCCGCTCCCGAAGCGCCCAATACGTGAGAATATCTTCACCATATGCAAACCATTGAGCCATAGTTGTTTGTACGGAGTAGTCGAAGCGCTGACATTTCTTAGAGATCTACATCTTACCACATACGCAGTGTAACCTACCGGTTTCGAGGCTTGATTCGATAACTCACAGCGAGCCTTACCGCGGACTTTACTCACATTAACGCAGAGGGCTCTTGTGAGTCCATTTTGGGTGCTGGGGATCCGAGAAGTATACTGAAGCCGGTTTACACACCACAACCTGTTCGGGGAACCATTCATGACATTGACAGACAAGATTGCAATCGTCACCGGGGGAGCGGTCGGTATTGGCGGCGCGATTGCGCGGCGGCTGGCGGCGGACGGGGCGAAGGTGCTGATCACCGACATTATGGAGGAGAAGGCCGCGGAAAATGTGGCCCGTATCCAGGGGAGCGGCGGTACGGCCTCCGCTTACGAGGTCGACATCTCGCAACCGGAACAGATCCGGCCGATGATTGAACGGGCGGTCGAACTTTGGGGCGGGCTGCACATCCTGGTGAACAACGCCTGGGGAACGTTAGAGCCGGACGGCACGGCACTCACCCTAACTGAGACTGCCTTCGACC
Source organism: Caldilineaceae bacterium (assembly GCA_965221345.1). Taxonomy (GTDB): domain Bacteria; phylum Chloroflexota; class Anaerolineae; order Caldilineales; family Caldilineaceae; genus Bin5. Next base: position 471,763 of record CBDCSD010000001.1, on the reverse strand, counting down.
GGGCGCTCAGTGCTTCGCAGAAGGCGGTCTTTCTGAGCGCGAAGCACGGCGTACCGCACATCCAGGCCAGCGGCGGCGGCAGCATCGTCAACATCTCTTCGGTGCATGGGCAACTGGTGGCGCCGTCAAGCCTCGCCTACGAAATGACCAAGGCGGCCATTATTGCCATGAGCCGCCAGATGGCGCTGGATTTCGGGCCAATAGGCGTGCGCGTCAACTGCATCTGCCCCGGCCATATCGTCACCGAGCGCCAGGCCGAACGCTGGGAGAGCAACCCCTCTCTGCTGCGCTTCTTTGACCAGCACTATCCCCTACGCCACACCGGCGTGCCAGACGACATCGCCAACGCGGTGCGCTTCCTCTGCTCCGACGAGGCCGGGTTCATCACCGGCCACACGCTGGTCGTTGACGGCGGCATGACGATCCAACTGCAAGAAAATTTGGTCCTCAATACGGCCAGGTACTTCCGAGATAACCCGGAGATCGACCTGGACGGTCAATAACCGATCCCTCGCAGATAGACCACCATCCCGTCGCTGCGTTCGGCCTCGCTCAAGGGATCATCGCGCCCGGGGATCGGCTGGCCGGGGCAGGCGGTCACCCAGCGGTCGTAGCCGATCTCGTCGAGCACGTGTTTGATGGCCGGAAAGTCGACATTCCCGTGTTCCCCGACCTGGCACCATTGCGGATCGTAGAAGCCGTCCGCGCGGCGGGTGGTGGTGGCCCAGTCCTGGAGATGCACATAGTTTAGCTGCGCGCCGAAATCGCGCAGTGACGCGACGGGGTCATACCCCCACAACTGCGCGTGGGAGACGTCGATGCACAGCTTCGCGGTGCGCAGATTGTCCATGTACAGCTTCCAGTGGTCGATCGAATCCACCAGCAGATTGGTGTGGATGTGATAGGTCAACTCGAGGCCGAACTGGGCCGCGTATTCGGCCCACTCGTCGGCGCCTTCTGCGGCCGCCCTGACATCATCATCGGTGACGGGACCGTTGTCCGGCTTGCCGCCATTCATATACATGAAGCAATCACAGCCCATCTCGGCCGCGAACTCCATCCGCCGCCGGTTCACTGCGACGTTTTCGCGATCGCGGCTATCCGGCGTTCCGTTGGCCGTCAACACGACCAGGGGCGTTCCCGCGTCGTCGCAGACACGCCGCAGCCGCGCGGGCGTCCCCATCCAGTTGAGGGGCAGCCTGCTCTCCCAGCCCTGCCAACCCGCTTCCGCCAGCCTGTTCAAGGCCGGCTCCAGATCAGGATTCTGCCAGCGCAAAGTACTGTAGGCGAGCTTGTAGCTCATGTGGAATCTCCTTTTTGTGGCGGATGGTTCGCGGCCAGTTTTCGGTAACTACTGAGAAAGGCTGGGCAGTCTCGGCTGATTACAAGCTACTGGAGTTCACATCATCCAGGGGCTGGTATCCGAGATTGCGCCGGGTCTCGTCCAGGCTCCAGGCCATGCCCGTGTTGTCGGACATGCCGTTGACCACGATGGCCGGCGCCGGCCATTGACTGGCGTCGGCGTTGATGGCCCGATCAAACAAGTGCGCAAAGTCCCGGTTCGACAGCCACATCAGGCGGAACCAGCGTTCGGCCCGCCGGTAGCCATCCGGGTCGGGGTGGGATTCGGCGGCCCCGCTGTCTGCGCGGGGTTCGCCGGAGGCATTGAGCGTTTCGGGCAGGTTGGCGCCTGGCTGGCACCAGCCGATGCGGACACTCACAAAAGTGGTGGCGGCGTTGGCCCGCGTCCCCAGCGCCTGGCAGATACGTTCGCCCACCATTTTGGTTGTCGAGTAAGCGGTGGCGTCCAAGGGCGGCTCGGTCTTCTCCCAGACTGTGCCCACGCCCAGAGGACGGTCGGGGCGCAGCGTACCCGGGCCGACGGTCGCTGCGAGGGGATTGTCTTTGTAGCGGCCCATAACGTGATTGGAGGTGGCGAAAACAAAGCGCTCGACGGAAGGGCTTTCCGCTGCGGCCAGCGCTACATTGAGGGTGATGTCGATGGAGACGGCCGCATCATCCCAGCTGGCGTCCGGGTAGGGGTTGCGGGCGGCGAAGTGGACGACCGCCTGCACGCGCTGCAATGCATCCCGCCAGCGGCTATCGTGGGGATCGGTCAGGTCACATTCGAGTAGTTCGACCGCCGGGGTCGCGCCGGTCCGGTTCTGAGCGGCGGCGGCCTGCAGGGTTTCCAATTGTTCAGACGACGGTGGACGCACGTCCAGCCCGATCAACAGCGGGCAGGTGCTGGTGCGGGCCAGGTGCAGCAGCAGTTTTGTACCCAGATTGCCAAGCCCGCCAGTAACGGCAACGGAACGAGAGGAAGACATAAGGTTGTTATCTCCTGCCGTCGGACTGCGCCATCAGCAGTTCTCTTTCTCAGTATCGAATCAAAAGGCGGGCCGGTCAACACAAGGTCTACCGACCCGCCTTACTGAACAGCAGTGGTACGTGATTCGTCGCTCGTGTCCAGTGCAGTTACTGGCCACAAGTCACTGCGAACTAACCGCTAGGAGCCGTTTTTCTCCCATATTGCTTCCAGCAACCGCGCCGGCGACATTGGCAGTTCAGTCGGCCGTACGCCGATGGCATCGTAGATGGCGTTGGCGATAGCCGCTGCGGGTGGGACGATCGGCACTTCGCCCACACCCCGCACGCCGAACGGATGGTCCGGGTTGGTAACCTCCACCACAACGGTCTCGATCATGGGCAGATCCAGCGCGGTGGGCATACGATAGTCCAGCAGGCTGGCATTGAGAAGATGGCCCTCGTCGTCGTAGATGTACTCCTCATTCAAGGCCCAGCCGATTCCCTGCACGACACCGCCCTGGATTTGGCCCTCTACATAGCTGGGATGGATAGCCTTGCCGACATCCTGCACGGCGGTGTAGCGCAAGATTGTGACTTTTCCGGTCTCCGGATCGACCTCAACGTCGACGATATGGGTACCGAAGCAGGGGCCGGCGCCCTCCGTATTCATTGTAACGCTGGCGGTAAGCGCTTCGTAGCCGCTGGACAGCTGCTGGGCCGCTTCTTTGAAGCCGATGCTGTGGCCGTTGCCCCGGAACTGGCCGTTCTGCCAGCTAATGTCAGATGCGTCCATCTCCCAGTAATCGGCCAGTTGTTGGCTCACCTTCTTACGCAACTCCAGCCCCAGTTGATGGGTTGTAACGCCGATCTTGTGGGTGACGCTGCTGCCGCCGGTGCCGCCGGTGTAGCCGATCGAGTCGGTGTCTACGACCTGCGGGTTAATGTCCTCGGCCGCGACGCCGATCGTCTCGGCCAGCATCATCGCCGCAGAAGCCCGCGTGCCGCCGATATCGGCGGAGCCTTCCATCAGGTTCACGGTTCCGTCGGCATTCACAATTGCGGTCACGCTCGAAGGGCCGGCTCCATTGAACCAGAAACCGGAGGCCACGCCCCGCCCCCGATTTGTGCCCTCGTTCGGGGTTGCGGTATGGGGATGATCGATGGCGGCTTCAACCGTCTCCCTGTAACCGATGCGCCTGTATTCCGGCCCGTCCGGGCGGTGGTCCCCTTCTTGGGCGCCGTTGATGTGGCGGAATTCCAGCGGATCGATGCCCAGGATCTCGGCCAACTCGTCGATGACCGTCTCCGATGCGAAAGCAGCATTCGTGCCGCCCGGCGCGCGGTAGGCGCCGCTCTGCGGACGGTTCACGACAACGTCATAGCCATCGATCCGCAGATTATCCAGCTTGTAGGGAGACAGAATCACGCCGGCGCCGGCGCCAACGGGTGAGCCGGGATAGGCGCCCGCCTCATAGATCAGGTCGGCCTCAACTGCGGTGATGCGGCCGTCCTTCGTAGCCCCCATCTTCACTTTGATGTAGCTGCCCGATGTGGGGCCGGTCGCCTGCAACACCTCGGTGCGCGTCAGCGCCATCTTCACCGGGCGATGACTGCTCTTGCGAGAGAGCAGAGCCGCCGGCAGATCGGTGTAGGGGGTGAACTTACCGCCGAAACCGCCCCCGATCTCCGCCGGCGTCACCTTTACCTGCGAAACGGGCACCTGCAAGAGCGCCGACACCGAATCCCGAATCTGAAACGGTCCCTGGGTGCTGGTCCAGATGTGAATCTGATCGTCGGGCCGCCATTGCACGGTCGAGGCCTGCGGCTCCAGGTATCCCTGATGGACCATCGCGGTTGTAAACTCACGCTCGACAATTGCGTCCGCTTGGGCGTAACCGGCTTCCAGGTCGCCGCGCGCGTGGCGAAAATGTTGCGCTAGATTGGTCGGCTTATCGCCGACTTCCCCCATGGCGACGGTGCGCAACCCTGAGAGGAGAATGGGCGCGTCGTCTGCCATGGCCTCCCGCACATCCAGCACCGGTTTGAGGACCTCGTACTCTACATCGATCAGGCCGACAGCCTCCTCAGCGATGTGGACGCTTGTCGCCGCCACCGCGGCGATGGCATGGCCGTGGTACAGGACCTTGTCTTGCGCCAGCATATTGGCGCTCAGATACCTCAGATTCACCGCGTCCTCGCCCATCTCCTGAATTTTGTCAGCCGCTTCGGCCAGGTCCGCGGTGGTAACGATTGCGGTGACGCCTGGCAGCGCCTCGGCTTTGCTGGTATCGATATTCAGGATACGGGCGTGGGCATGGGGGCTGCGCAAATACTTGCCGTACAACATTCCCGGCACTATTTGGTCAGCGGCATAACGGGCCGTGCCGACAACCTTATCCATACCGTCGTGCCGAATGGGCCGGGTCCCCACCACCTTGTAGTTACTGGACACAGCCGAATTGCCGTTCTCAGCCATAAAAGTCTCCTTAAGAATTGGTTACATGTGGAAAGTCGCTTGCAGACCCCTGCAATTTACCATTTACGAACAGTTCGATTGCCTGCCGCCATGGGGTTGGGACGTCTGGCAATCGACCTTGCAGAAAATCAAAAGGGAGTTCTGCCCGCCGATTTAAGGCCATTGCAGGACCTTTCAACTGGCTATATCAGCCTCTTACTGTTCGATTGCCATTCATCACAAGGATACGATAGCTGGCACCTGAATGGGATTGTACCGATCTTCACCCGCCCCGTCAAACGATCTCCGAGTCGGGGGCGTCCCTGAAGCGCGGGCATGTCTGGGAACCGTTTGTGTTCAAGAGTCTTGTTGGCGCAGTCGGGCCAGTTCGGCTTCCAACGCTTGCGCTCGCTCTTCTGCGTCCTGGCGCGCCGCTGCTTCCGTCGCCGCCCGCTCTTCTGCCTGCTGGCGAGCCGCCGCTTCCGTCGCCGCCTGCTCTTCTGCGACGCGTCGGGCGGTCACGGCAATGTGAAAGCCAGGTATGACATACCCCGCATATATTTCGTCCAGAGCCAACTCCGCCAAATCCGGCTGCCGCCACAGACCCCGTTGCCGGAACTGGAATCCGGGCAGCGTTTCTGAGTGGACCACGTCCTCGTTGTCGGGCTGAATCTCCACGTAGCGCCCCTCCTGCGGGGCAATACGGTAGAAGTGCATGTGGTCGCCGCTGGGGTCGAGTATGTAGTACTCTTTCACCCCGGCCAGCGCGTAGTCCCGCTTCTTCTCTTCCGTATCCCGCTCAGCCTCCGCCTGCGTAGAATCGGACAGCGCTTCCACAACCATGTCGCAGACTCCTGCGAAATGATGTTGGTCAATGCGTCCCCACGACACCGGGTTGCTATGCAGGATGACGCCGATGTCCGGCTTTCGCACCGCTCCCCGCTGACCGGATGGCTCCGTAGAGTCCGCTATGGTCAGGACAAAGCCGGTCTCCAGATTAATCAAGTCTGCGATCTTGTACGTTTCCAAGTAGCGGCGCAAAAGGTCGAGAAACCAACTGCAAAGGCTGAGTTGAAGGCCATTGTGCGAGGGTTTGGCCTCCAGCCTGCCGTTGTTCCATTCATAGCTGACGTCGATGTCCGGATAGGGGTTCTCATACCACTTGGCCCAGTACTCTTCCAAAGTGACACAGCGGCCGTCATCGGGCGCGAACTCATTTTTGCGGGGATGCTCCCGGCGCCCATCTTTTGGGCGCGGCGAGGAACGACGGTCATTGTCCGGATCGATATCCGTCTGTTCCCGATGCCTGTTTCGCGACACCTCTCTGGATTCCATTCTCCCTTTTCCGGTCCTGCGGGCAGCAGGCGGCACTATGATGATTTTAACACGAATCCTGCGGCGTGGGGTAACGGGCGGTCCGCCGCCATCCCTAGTCATTGTCGTCGAGCGCAACCCCCGTGAATGGAGAACAGTTGGCACGAACTGCAATACAGCGAGACCGGACTCGACATGCGCTGAACGAACTCATCGAACATGCAGGACAGGTCGACAGCCTGAACGGGCGGCGCGCCATCGACGGCTAATGATGGTGGGCATAGTGGTGCGCAAGGAGATCTTTGCCGAAATCGTTGGCCGGATCCCGCCAAACCGAGTGGATGTGATTGGCGTCGTTTTGGGTGTTGTCGTATTCACACACGAAGCGCGAACCTTGAATGCGGTAGTAGTGCCCCTGTCTCTTTTCCAGGCCGCCTGCCCAGGCAAAGTGGATTCCGTCCAGGCCGGACTCGGCGAGGTGGTGCCACTCGATCTCAGCCAGTTCGTCTGGCATTCGCTGGATGTACTCGCCGATGAGCGCCAACAGGAGCTCCTGTTGATCGCCGTTCATCCGGCTGCGGCAGATGCCGCGGGGTGTATCGGAATAGCGCAAGGCTTGAACGTGCTCATCTTTCAACCCATGGGCGTCTTTCCAGACGTTCAGGCCCGGGTGGTTGGCAGGCACATGAAATGTCCCTTCAACTATTTCGGGTAGATTGTAGAGCACATTGTCCGGCGGCGCCGCTGGAGAGATGGTTGCGGTTGTGAGGGCCTGCTGATCAAAAGAGCGGACCAGTTCTCGGGCCAGATCTTCGACGCCTGCCAGGGGGCGGAGCGCGGCCGCGGGGCTGAGAGACGCATCTGCCGGGTTTGAACCGAAGAACATTGGCGTGGGTGAGATAATTTTCCCATTGGCAATCGTGAAATTGAGGGAGATATGATGGCCTTCAAAACGCCATCCCCACAAGCCCTTTTCATCGGGGCTGCCGAAAACAGTCAGGAAATAGAGCTGTGGATCTCTGCCCGGATGTGTCCGTTCCCAATCTTCCAACATATCGAGAGCGCTCTCTATGCCCATCACGGTTGAGGCGGTAACAAAACCGGTGCGACTGAGACCGGCATTCACCAGTTGCAGAGCCTTTTGCCGCTGCGGAAAGGCCATTTCGGACAGAGAGAGCCCCTTGCGCAGGATGGGCGTGTAATGCCAGTTTGTGCGCTCTGCCTGATCGGCAAAGGGAACTACCGCTCTGTGTTTCTGGTCTATGGACAGACAGGCCAGAAATGCAGCTGCGGCTTCACCCATTCGCCGGACGACAGTTTGCGCGCCGGCGCCAGTCATGGTATCGATTGTGTTTGTCATGCGCGCATCCTTTGTGCGAAAATCTGCGAATCTTCCGGTTCAAGCGACCGAATGCCGGCCGCCATTTGCGGGCCTTCCGCCCTGGTTGGCGCCGAATTTCCACGCCTTTGTAGTGTCGGGGTGTGGAGTCGGCGGGCAGCCATATCCAGCAGTTTGTACATCAGGCGGCGAGCAGATGCCGGGTGCGCTCAATCGTACCTTAAATGTGCGGATTGCTCAACAAGGGGAAACTGGAGGGGTCAGGGGATAGGGGATAGGGGCCGGAGACCAGTGCGGCGGTGGCGGGGCGTGTTTTTGGAGGGGGGCGTTGCGGGGGGTGTCCCCCCGCACAAGGGAGGGCCGAAGGCCCGACCGCCCAGAGACCGGTGAAGGCTGCGCTTGCTCTCGAATAGGGCACCATGAGGACCTGCGACGTTCTGTCAAAAACAGTGCTTCCGCGAAAGACTTATCTTGGGTATAATACCCCCGCCCTGCTCGATTTCCATCTATCGCCTGGGGTGGGATATCTGGCAATCGAACCTACGGTTCAATGGGCCATTGGACGAGACATGGAAGAAAGACCAACTATGGTGCTCTCCCTGCCGGACGACTATGGCGCCCGGCGGCGGAGTGCTACAGAGAGAAGAGTTCAACAGATCGTTGAGCAGGTGAAGGAGAGAGAAAACCTCCTGATTTTGATGCACAACGATCCGGACCCGGACGCAATCGCCAGCGCGCGCGCAATGGAGGAATTGTTGCGTATCCATGCTCCAGCCACGCCGGTCACGCTGGGACACGGCGGCATCATCGGCCGGTCCGAAAACCGCACCATGGCCAGTCTGATCATGCCCCACGGGGTCCGTATTTCACAGAGAGCGGCCGCCGAGGAGATCAGCGTATATGACGGTGTTATGCTGGTCGATACTCAGCCTATCGCGGCCAATCATCTGCTGTGGAGTACCGACTATCCTGGCGAAGAGGTGCTGGCCGCCATCGATCATCATCCTCCAAGGCGCAGCCAGCTGCGAGCCAAAGTCCACGACGTGCGTCCGGAGGTAGGCGCCTCCTCCACACTTCTGAGTGAATACCTGGCCGTGGCCGAAGTGCCGGTCGACACCCAGTTGGCGACCGCTCTCTTCTACGGCATCAAATCGGACACGCTGGGACTCAGCCGGCACACGTCGAGCTTGGATATCTGGGCCTACTCGACCTTGCGCCATCTTGTCGAGACTGAACTGCTGAACCGTATCGAACATGTGCAGCTCCCCCGCACATATTTCCGCAGCATCAGCGATGCGTTAGCCAACACAAAAATCTACACCGTTTCCATGCCCAATGCCGTCGATCAGGACGACGAGGAGGAGGCGGAAGAGATCCTTGACGGGGACCAGGCGGATAGTTACAGATCGGACCTTGAGCGATTCGATCTCGACATTATCGCGCTCTCGCGCATGCTCGCCCCCGGCGGTCCCAGTTCTCCTGGGTCGCACCCGCAGGATGGGGCCGAGGACACGGGCGATGATGATGAGTCAGCACCCGTCGAAGACAGGGCTGGTGATATTGCCATAAGCCTACTCTTTGTTATGCAGCGACCCGATATGGCCGCGGAAGTGGCAGATCTGTTGATGCGCATGGAAAATGTCTCTTGGGTTGTCTGCCTGGGAATCTACCAAGACCAGGGCGTGATGTCGGTGCGCGCGGCAGATTCGAACGCTAAGGCCGGTCGCCTGGTACGCATCGTCGCCGGCAGAAGTGGCTCCGCCGGCGGTCATAACACAATAGCCGGCGGGCGCATCCATCTTCCCGATAAAACGCCAGCAGAACGGATTGCCGAGTTGCATGCGCTGGTGCCCCGCTTTCTCAAGGAATTGGGCGCCGGCGACGACGTGGGCGTCCCTCTTCTGGAGGCAGAATAAAGTTAGGTTGCGCCCTTGCTCATAAGGGGCGAGAAGGAGTTACTCGATGCCGATCAGCGCCCCATCACTGGGAGACGAAGAAGACAGCCGTGATCCCCGCTTCCAGGATGACGACTTGTACGAGTCCGAAAGTCTGGAGTTTCCGGGACTGACACCCGGCCAAGCCGAAGCCGTGCTCAAAAGGCTGGGGGCCGGCGTGGTCGAGAAGCTGGCGCTGGTTGAGGGCATTGGCTGGCAGGCGCGCATCGAGCCGGTCCAAGGGGGTGTAACGATTCATTTTCGTGCGCATGACGAGTTGATCGATGACCTCCTGCGCCGTTGCGAACAGCAGGCAGAACGAGAAGCGTGACTGTCCAATGCGCTACCAGTTCGTTGTTTGAGGGCAAGGCCTCTTGCCGCGCCGGCAGCAACATCGCCTTCATCAAGTACTGGGGCGTTGTCGACGCCGCATCAGCAGCTATCGGCGGCCAACGGCCGGTGGCCAGTGAAGATTTGAACATCCCGCTCAACAACTCGATCAGCATGACCCTGGCCGACGCGCATACAACCACGACCGTCGCCTGGGACAGCAGTTCCCACTTGCCAACAGATAGGATTGTAATTGACGGCGTACAACTGCAGGGTGCGCCGGCAGAGCGTATTGTCGCCCACATCGACCGGTTGCGCGCCCTCGCGGGTGTTCCCTACAAGGCCCGCGTTGTCAGCAACAACAATTTCCCCATGGCGGCGGGTATCGCCAGTTCGGCCAGCGGATTCGCCGCGCTCACCGTCGCCGCGTCTGCAGCGCTGGGTCTCCAATTGGACGCCACCCAACTCTCGGCCGTCGCCCGGCAAGCGAGTGGTTCGGCCAGCCGCAGCCTGTTCGGAGGCTTTGTCGAATGGGAGCGGGGCTGGGGGCAAGGAGCGAGTGAAGAGGAGAGAGGAGAGAGAGAAGGGGAGTCACTTCTCAGCCCTCACTCCACATTTCTCGATTCTCGCAGCGTGGCCCACCAGATGCACGATGAAGATCACTGGGCGCTGCGCGATGTCATCGCCATCGTCAGCGCCGGCGCCAAGCGGGTCAGCAGCAGCAGCGGGCATCGCCTGGCGGCGACAAGCCCTTTCAACGCCGCCCGTACGCAGTGCGTCAGCGAATGGCTGACAACCGTACGCCGCGCCATCGCCGCGCGCGACTTCTCGCTGCTGGGGCCCGTTTTGGAGGCAGACGCGCTGGCCATGCACGGGGTGATGATGACGAGCGCGCCGAGCCTGCTCTACTGGCAGGCTGGCACGCTTGAGGTGCTGCATGCGGTGCGGGCCTGGCGCGAGGAGGAGGGCCTGCCGGTCTTTTTTACGATCGACGCGGGGCCGAACGTGCATTTGATTTGCGAGGCGGACACTGCGGCTGAGGTTGAGCGGCGTTTGCGTGGGCTGCCGGCGGTGCGCCGGGTGCTCAGTAGTGGGCCCGGGGCTGGGCCGCAGTTGTTGGATGGGCATCTTTTCTGATAGAATTCGCTTGCAAGTCCCCAATAGGCGCGAGGAAAGGAAAAGAGCCATGGCCAAACTCCCCGGTGGTCCGCTTGCCCGACGACCCCTCCACTTCATCTGGATTGCCGACTGCTCCGGCTCGATGGGCTACGGCGGCAAGATCCAGTCGCTCAACAACGCCATCCGCGAAGCGCTACCCCACATGCAGGATGCCGCGGCCGAAAATCCCAACGCCGAAGTGATGGTGCGCGCCGCGAAGTTCTCCAGCGGCGCTAGTTGGCACGCGGGCAGCGCTGTGGCGGTCGAGCAGTTCCGCTGGGATGACCTGGAGGCCAACGGCGTGACCGACATGGGCAAGGCCCTGCAACTGGTCGCCTGAGTCACCCAGCGCCGGCAGAATCCACAGGCCTGGGGGCGCGCAGTGGGCAGTCGAGAGTTGGGCCCTGGATCTGGATCTGGCCCCGCTTACTTCCCGGCTGGCCCGTCCCCTGGCCGCTCTGAACGGGCCTATACTAGCAACCATCCCGATTCCACAGATGCGCCTCCCATCCTTTGCTTTCCCAACGGGCGCGAATCGACGAAATCGTTTACAATATGCGAATCTTGCCGGGCTTGGCTTGCCGCGGCTCTGTTCGTCGCCACTATCGTCAGCGGCGCTCTCCTGGACGGAACTGCTGCGCAGACAGATCCCCGGCTCGATAGCCTTTGCCAGTCCGACCGGGAGCGGGACCGAACTGGCAACCCTCGTTGCGGACCAGATCGCAGTTGTATTGGGAATTGCAACCGACGGAAGCCGCTTGCGCATTGTAGAGCCGGTTTCCGGCTGGATCAGTTCCACTGTAGTACAGCGTTAGCCTATCAGCGGGCATAATGAATCCCCCCTTACGGATGAACGCTGTGAAAGGCACAGTAAGTCGAATGTCAGAAAGTCAACACGAAAACCGTTCAGGCGGCCTCACAGCTGTCGATGACTTCACCGGCGCTACAGAAGACGGCGTGCGCGCAGTGGTGCGCGATGACCAGGGCCTGATCCTGACCGACAAGCCGGAGGAGACGGCTGTCCTGATCGGCGTCAGCGTCGCCGGCAAGCCCGGCATCCTCTCTATGGAGGACTCCCTTACCGAACTGGCGCTGCTGGCAGAGACCGCGGGCCTGGAAGTGCAGGGAGAACTGACCCAACGGCTCCAACGTCCCCACCCGGCCACCTTCATTGGCTCCGGCAAGCTGGGCGAACTGAAGACGCTGATACTGGAGTTGGGCGCCAATGTCGTGATCTTCGACGAAGAGCTGTCCCCGCGCCAGCAGCGCGAAATTGAGGAAGTTCTAGGCCAGGAGGTCAAGGTGATTGATCGCACCGCCCTGATCCTGGACATCTTCGCCCGCCATGCCAAGACCAAAGAGGGCGCGGTGCAGGTGGAACTGGCCCAATACGAATACCGGCTTCCCCGGCTGACCCGGGCCTGGACTCACCTGGCGCGGCAGGCCGGTGGACGCGCCGGCGGCGCCAGCGGCGGAGTGGGTGTGCGCGGCCCCGGTGAAACCCAATTGGAAGTGGACCGGCGAGAGATTGGCCGCCGCATCGCCCATCTCAAGCGCGAACTGGAAGAGGTGCGCCACCACCGCGAACGCTACCGGCAGCGCCGGCAGAAATCATCGACGCCGGTCATCGTCGTGGTCGGCTACACGAACGCAGGCAAGAGCACGCTGCTCAATGCCGTCAGCGACGCCAGCGTGCTGACCCAGGATCAGCTGTTTGCCACCCTGGACCCGACCACCCGCCGCGTCGAGTTGCCCAGCGCGCGCGCAGCCTTACTCACCGATACGGTCGGTTTCATTCAGAAGCTGCCGACCGCTCTGGTGGCCGCCTTCCGGGCGACCCTGGAAGAGATTACCGAGGCGGACTTGCTGCTGCATGTGGTGGATATCTCGCACGCCAACGCCGATGAGCAGGTAACGGCGGTGGAAGAGATGTTGGAAGAGCTGGGCGCCGGCGATAAGCCGATTGTGACCGCGTTGAACAAGATCGACCTGCTCATCCCCGGGGAGCAGGGAGAGGCCGACCTTGCGGCGCAGCAGCGTCGCGCGCTGCAGGACTACCCGTCTCCCGTGCTTATCAGCGCCCGCACAGGGGAAGGCATCCCCGAACTGCTGGCCGAAGTGGATGGGAAGTTGCAGGAAAGGATGACGCCGCTGCGGCTGCTGCTCCCTTACAGCAAAGGCGACCTGGTCTCTCTGATCTATGAGCATGGCCGCGTGGAACGGGAAGAATTCACCGAGGAAGGGACACTGATCGAAGGCAGGCTGCCCGCCCATCTGGCCAGCCGTGTGCAGGCCTGGAGTGTGGCGGGACCGGATAGCCGCCAGGCAGAATCACCATAGAAGGCCGGACAGTACGCTGAACTTCAGTGGACAGCCGGCAGTTATCAATTTGCATAGCAGCAGAGGGCCGCAGAAGAAATGAGAAAACCAACAGTTGTAGTGACCCGCCAGTTGCCACAGGCGGCGATCGCGCCAATCCTGGAAAGATGTAACGCCCGCTACTGGGACAGCGAAGAGCCGATAGCGCGCAATACGCTGCTGGAATGGGTGGAAGACGCAGACGGGCTCTATTGCCTGCTGACCGAGACGATCGACGATGAACTGCTGGACGCGGCCGGACCCGGGTTGCGAGTTGTGGCCACGATGTCGGTCGGCTACGATCACGTGGATGTGGCTGCGCTGCGTAAACGGGACATCACCTTGGGAAATACGCCGGGGGTGTTGACCGAAACGACGGCGGAGTTGGCGCTGGCCTTGCTGCTGGCCACGGCGCGCCGGCTGCCGGAAGGTACACAGGCGGTGGTGGGCGGGACGTGGCCCAGTTGGAGACCGATGTGGATGACAGGCCGCGACATCCACGGCAGCACGGTCGGGCTGGTCGGCCTGGGGCGGATTGGGGCCGCCTTCGCACGGATGCTCGGCGGCTTTGGCTGCCGCATCCTCTATACCGGGCCCAGAGAAAAGCCGGAGGCGGCGCGGGCGGTGGGCGCGACATATGCGCCGATGGACACGCTGCTGCAAGAGAGCGATTTTGTGGCGGTTCACTGCCCACTCAATGACCAGACCCGCTCCCTGTTCAGCGTCGAGGCCTTCCGCAAGATGAAACCGACGGCTGTCTTCATCAACACCAGCCGCGGCGGGGTCGTCGATCAGGAAGCGCTGTACGAGGCGCTGGTGGAGGGAGAGATCGCCGCTGCCGGGTTGGACGTCACCGATCCGGAGCCTCTGCCCGCGGACCATCCGCTGGTTTCGCTGGATAACTGTGTCATTCTGCCCCACATTGGCAGCGCCACCGTCGCCACGCGCACAAAGATGGCAGTGATGACAACCGAGAATCTGCTTGCCGGTGTCGAGGGCCGACCGCTGCCGAACTCGGTCGATCTGTCGTAGGAGCACGGTTGGGTGAGATTTTGGCGGCAATCAGGGCAGGTGTAAGAGTGTTACAAAATTTGCCAAAATGGTATACAGTTACTGAAACGACCAGTAACGGTTTCGCAACCGAACGGAAAGGGATGTCCCGGCAATGAGTAAGCAGACGCTAACCATAACCGATAACCGCACCGGCCAGACGATTGAACTGCCGATCGAACATGACACCATCCCGGCCATCGGCCTGCGCCAACTCAAGGTGCAGGCCGATGATTTTGGCATGATGGCCTACGACCCTGGCTACACGAACACAGCGTCCTGCAAGAGTCGAATCACCTATGTCGACGGCGACAGAGGCATTCTTCGTTACCGGGGCTATCCGATTGAGCAGTTGGCGGAGAAAAGCACATTTCTGGAGGTTGCACACCTGCTACTCTTCGGCGAACTGCCGACGGCAAGCAAGTTGACCGACTGGAACGCGCGCATTATGGCGCACTCCCATATCGACAAAGACCTGGCCGGTTTGCTCAAGACTTTCCGCGCGGACGCCCACCCGATGGGCATTCTCATCGGCGCAGTCGCAGCGATGTCCACTCTCTACCCGGAGGCCAAACAGGTTCACGACAGCGAGAATCGGTTGCAGCAGGTCGTGCGTATGCTCGGCCAGCTGCCGACAGCGGTCGCCTTCGCTTACCAGAACAGGCTCGGGCGCCCGCACACAGAACCCGACGACACCTTGGGCTATAGCGACAACTTTCTGCATATGATGGGTCTCACCGGTGACGGCGGAGTCGATCCCATTCTGGCGAGAGCGATGGATGTACTTTTCATTCTACACGCCGATCATGAGCAAAACTGTTCCACTTCGGCGCTGCGCAACATCGCTTCCAGCGACGCCGATCCATATTGCGCAGTCGCCGGCGCGGTCGCGGCTCTGTACGGCCCTCTGCATGGAGGCGCCAATGAGGCGGTCCTGCGGATGCTTGCTGAAATCGGCGATACGAAGAAGATCCCGGCCTTTCTGGAAAGAGTGAAGAACCGGGAAGTGCGTCTGATGGGGTTTGGCCACCGGGTCTACAAGAACTACGATCCCCGTGCCCAGATTGTCAAGAAAATCGCCTACGAAGTCTTCGATGTGACCGGCAGCAACCCGTTGATCGATATTGCCGTCGAGTTGGAGCACGCTGCCCTGGAGGACGACTATTTCGTCTCCCGCCGGCTATACCCCAATGTGGATTTTTACAGTGGCATCATCTACCAGGCGATGGGTTTTCCGGTCGAGATATTCCCGGTACTGTTTGCGCTGGGGAGGGCGCCGGGGTGGCTGGCCCAGTGGATGGAGCTTATGAGCGACGCAGAGCAGCGCCTCGCCCGTCCCCGGCAGATCTTTCTGGGTGAGGCCGAACGCCCCTACCTGCCCATCAGCGAGCGCGGCTAACTTCAGCGGGCGGCTGTCGGGGCGACGAACCAGCGGTCACGAGACATCGCCGTGGCCGCGCCAGAACCGCTCCACTTTCTCCTGCACCAGTGGATGGTTGCCGAGATCAGGGTCTTGGCGCAGAAGGTTCTGCGCAGCCTCCTGGGCCAGATGCAACGTACCGATATCGCTGAGGTTCGCCATCTTCAGATCCGGCAGGCCGCTCTGACGCGTACCCAGGAAATCGCCGGGCCCGCGCAGTTCCAGATCTTTTTCCGCCAGTAGGAAGCCGTCTGTCGTCTCCACCAGCGCATTGAGTCGTTCGGCCTGCGCCCCGCCTTTCACCCGGCTGAAGAGCGCGCAATAGCTTTCGTGCCCACCCCGGCCCACCCGACCCCGGAACTGGTGCAACTGCGCCAGACCGAAGCGCTCGGCATCCTCAATCAGCATCACGGTGGCGTTGGCAACGTCCACCCCCACCTCGACAACACTGGTGCTGACCAGAATGTCGAGATCGCCGCCGGCAAAGGCGCGCATCACCTCATCCTTCTCGGCGCCTTTGAGACGGCCGTGGAGAAGCCCCACGCGCAGATCGGGGAAGATCTCTTCGGTCAGACGGGCGTGTGCGTCCACCGCCGCGCCAACATCCAGCACCTCACTCTCCTCGACCAGAGGATAGATAATGTAGCCTTGGCGGCCCTCGCGCACCTGTCTGCGCATAAAACCGTAGAGCCGCTCCCGATCCGTGGGCAGGAACCGCTTCGTCTTGATCGGCGTCCGCCCCGGCGGCATCTCGTCGATGACGCTGACATCGAGGTCGCCGTATACCGTGAGCGCCAGACTGCGCGGGATTGGGGTGGCACTCATCACCAGCAGATGGGGCACGGCTGTTTCTCCGCCCTTGTCGCGCGCGGCCGCCCGCTGGCCGACGCCAAAGCGGTGCTGCTCGTCAACCACGACAAAGCCGAGGTTGGCGAAGGCCACCTTCTCTTGAATGAGCGCGGTGGTGCCGACCACAATCTGAACGCTTCCGTCTGCCAGGCCGGCCAGGGCCGCTTCCCGCTCCTGCCCAATTATGCGTCCGGTGAGGAGAGTGACACTCGGTCTGTTGCCGTCGACCAGTTCAACACCTTCGAGCAGCTTGTGCAGACCGCGGAAATGCTGCTCTGCCAGAATCTGCGTCGGCGCCAGTAGCGCGGACTGATAGCCGTTGGCTGCGGCGATCAACATGGCTCCGGCGGCCACGACGGTTTTGCCACTGCCGACGTCACCTTGTATGAGGCGGCTCATCGGCACGCGCCGCCCCATGTCCCGCCGCACTTCATCCAGCGTCCGCTGTTGCGCGCCCGTGAGGGCAAAGGGCAGGGCTGTCTGATAGTCTGCCAACAGTTCTTGGTCAACGGTCATCGCCGCCGCATTGAAATGCTGAATCTCTTGCCGGCGACGCTGCACGCCCAACTGAAGATAGAAGAACTCTTCAAAGATAATGCGTCTGCGGGCGTTTTCAAGCCTTTCAGGCGCCTCTGGAGAGTGAATGTCCCGCAGCGCGTCGGTCAGAGGAATCAGATCGTAATGGCGGCAGAGCGTCTCCGGCAGGGGATCGTGCAGGGAAGGCAGCCCCAGTCTGAGGGCTTGCTGGACCTGCTTGCTGACATCGCTGCTGCGCAGACCCGCAGTCAAACCATAAACAGGTAAAATTGGGCCGTCTTTGATGACGTCGGGACCGATCTCTTCAAAAATCGGATTTTCCAACGTCTTGTGCCCCATGTACAGGCCGACAACGCCGCTCAGACGATAGGTCTTTCCGATCGTCAAGCGCTTCTCTATCCAAGATTGGTTCCACCAAGTGGTACGGATTGTGCCGCTGCCGTCACTGAAGATCGCCTGCAGGATCTCCTTTTTGTAGGCAAATTTGCGCTCACTGAACCGCCGCAAATTTGCGACGACCGAAAGGCTCTCTCCCTCCTCGACATCGGCAATGGGACGCACGCGGCTGTAATCATCGTAGCGTTGGGGCAGATGCCAGATGAGATCCCCAACGGTCTCGATCCCCAGACGTGAATACTGTTCTGCCCTCTTTGCCCCAATCCCCTTCAGAACCGTTATCGGTCGTCCCAGAACATTGGACGGCTCCGGTGCGTCAGTTTCGGCCGGGTCGCTTTGTGGCGAATGCTGACGCGCCGGCCCGGGGTCTGCTTCGATCTGGCCCTCGGCCACCGCTGTTTCCGGTTGGCGAGCCGCGGCCCGGCCGAACCGGTCTACGTTTTCCAGAGCCGGATCCGGCGGCGGGAGCTCGTCCAACAGGGCGAGCAGTGAGTTAAGTAGCCGTTCCCGCTCGTCGCTCTCGGCATCGGCATACCGGGTCAGCCGCTCGACGATTTCCTGCAGCAGCCCCGGCTGGACGTCATCGACTTTGGCGTCGGCCGCCCAGCGTTCACAAAAAGTAGCCACTCCGCCAGCAAAAGCCCTTTCGCGCCGGCCGGTCTGGATCTCCAGATTCAACAAATTGCGCAACCGTGTCAGGGCTTTCTCAGCCATAATCAGTAAAGCCCCTCATACACGATGACCCCCATTACATTCGGCCCGAGATGGGCTGCCAGGCTGGGCGGATAGCGCCACACTTTGGCGGATATGTTCGGCAGCCCTTCCCTTAAACGCTCCAGCAGCTGTTCCTGTGTCTGCTCATAGCGATGCTGCACCAGCCCGACGCGTTCATTCTGGGCGAATTCGGCGATATAGTCGTACAGCTTTTCGGCGACATCTTCACGGGTCTGCACCTTTTCCAACGGGATCAACTGTCCGTCTTCCATCGTAACCATCGCCTTGATCCCCAGCATCGTCCCCAGCACACTCTGCGCCGCGCCAAGGCGGGCGCTGCGTTCCAGGTAGTACAGAGTTTCGGCGAAGAAGGTCACATAGATGTGGGGGATTGCCCCGTTCACGATACGGGCGACTTCATACAAGTCGGCCCCTTCTTCGGCAGCCTCGGCGGCCAGTTCCGCCAGCATTCCCAAGCCCATTGCCGTCGTCTGGCTGTCCATAACCCGGATGCGAAAGCGCCCCATCATCATATCAGCTGCCTTGCGCGACTGACTCCACATCGGGCTGAGATTGCTACTCATATGGATGGCCACGATCTCCTCGGCATCCTGCCCCAGCCGTTGATAGACATCCACAAGCCGGCTTATGTCCGGGGCCTCCACTTCCGGCAGCAATATGCGCCCACCGGATTGATTTTCCCGGATCAGCTGAAAGAGCAGGTCCGCGCTGAAACCGTCTGCATCTTCATATCGCTCCCGGCCTACCCGCAGCACATGGGGGATCACTTCAATCGAATACTTTTCCAGAATGTCAGCCGGAATGCTGGCGTCACTATCAGTAACAATACGAACCTTGCTCACAGCAAATGCTCCAACTCTTGACAACCGAACAGCCGTATGCTAATCTCAGACAATTCAGTGATATGTAATCATTGGCCGGGCGGCAGTGGCGTTTCACTGACCACGAGCCAACGGCGAACCGGAGGGAACAGATCATGGCGAAATGCCAAAAGTGCGGTAAGGGTCCTCAGTTTGGAAATAACCGTCCCTGGTCCAGAAAGGCCACACGCCATAAGTGGAAGATCAACATTCAGAAGGTCAAAATCCTTGAAAGCGACAGGCTGGTTTCCCGTCGCCTCTGCACGTCCTGCATTCGCACGCTTGCGAAAGCCTGACATTCCCCTGCCGCAACATCCAAGTCAAGCCATCAGAAGCGTTGAGCCTTTGCGCTCGACGCTTTTTTGTCGCGCCGAAAACGGTGTCGCTTCGGAAAACGCCGGCCTATGACTCCACCGCGTTGCGTAACTGACCGCAACCGGCATCGATCTCAATGCCCCGGCGGATACGCACCGTTGCCGAGATGCCGCCCTTTTGCAGTATTTCAGCGAACCGTTGCGTGTCTTTGTCGCTGGTCGGCTGAAATGAGCTGTTGGGAATCGGATTGAGGGGGATGAGATTGACATGGCACAGGATCCCTTTCAGCTTGTCCGCCAGATCCTCGGCCAGAGCGGGGTTGTCATTGATGCCCCGCATCAGGGCGTATTCAAACGTCACGCGGCGATTGGTCTTGTCAATGTAGCGGCGTATTGACGCCAGAAGGTCATCCACCGGATAGCGCCGACTGGGGGGAACCAGCTTGCTGCGCAGGGCGTTGTTCGGCGCGTGCAGGCTGACCGCCAGATTTACCTGGAGTCCCTCGTCTGCCATGCGGTCGATCATCGGGATCAGGCCCACCGTACTGAGAGTGATATGACGTGCGCCCAGCCCGAAACCGTCGGGGGCCGTCAGGCGGCGGATGGCCGTCCACACATTCTTATAGTTGTGCATCGGCTCGCCCATCCCCATAAACACGATGTTTGTCACCGTGGTCGGCCGCTTCACCCGCATTTTCGGTCCCTCGTCCGCATCATGCAGATAACGGGCGAAAAACAGCACCTGGGCTACAATCTCGCCCGCGGTCAGATTCCGCCGCAGCCCGCCCTGCGCCGTCGCGCAGAACGTGCAACCCATCGCGCAGCCGGCCTGACTGCTGATGCAGAGCGTGCGCCGCCTGTCATACAGCATCAGGACAGCCTCGACGGTCTCCCCATTCGGCATCTGGAACAGCACCTTCTGGGTGTCCCCGGCCTTGGAGACGCGTTGGGTGATCGGCGCCAGCGGCGTGAGCGTTGCCGTTGCAGCCAAGCCGTCGCGCGTCGCCTGCGGCAGATTCGTCATCTCTTCAAAGGAGCGGGCGTATTTCTTGTAGATCCACTCCTGTATCTGGCGGACGCGATAGGTGGGTGCGCCGGTAGCCGGTACATTCGCTCCCGCATGGCGAGACGGTAGCGCATTGACGACTTCGGTCAGCTCTTGCAGGGAGCAATCCAATAGCGAACGGCTGATTGGGGAGACTGCGGGAGGTGTAAGCGGAATATTCTTCATACCTGCAATTGTAGCGCAGCTATTCAGTTGCCGTCAAAATTTGCCCCGATCGCGCCCCATCACGCCGATGCCGGTACACGCCCTTTCCGTTGTGACGGGCGACCGGCTGCGCAAGCGCGCAGGCAACGTTCAACTGTCGGCCTGCCGAAAGGCGTCGAGAAGTTCAGGCAGCCCGGGCAGAATCAGGTCCGGCCCCGGCGTGACCGTGCGAAACTCCTCTTCCGTCGTGATACCGGTCAGCACTGCGGCCGTGGGCATACCCAACTCGATTGCGCCGGCGATGTCGGTTTCGTAGCGGTCCCCGACCATCAGCGTCGTGGCCGCGGTCGTTCCCAGTTTGTGCATGGCCTGTTGGAACATGCCGGCGTTTGGTTTGCCGATCACCGTAGGCGTGACGCCAGTGGCCGCCTCCAGCAAAGCCAGCAGCGCGCCGGTGCCGGGAATCTGCCCCCGTTCGCTGGGAAAGGAGGTATCGCTGTTGGTGCCAACAAAGCGAGCGCCGGCGCGCACAGCCAGGGTTGCATCGGCCAGGCGCTCGTAGCGCACACTGAAATCGATGCCGGAAACGACCACATCGGCCGTTTGCGCATCCTCGACAAGGGTAATGCCTTCCCGCTCCAGCGCCCAGCGCAGGCCGTCCTGGCCGATCATGAAGACGCGCACGCCATCCGGATACTGCTCCGCCAGCCAACTGGCGGTCGCCAAAGCGCTGCTGAGAATATGTGCCTCGTCGGCGCCAATGCCCATACGGGCGATCTTCTCGACGAACTGAACGGGCGTGCGCGAAGAGTTGTTGGTTACGAACAGCCAATTTCGCGCCGTCGCCTCCAGATAGTCCAGCAGTTCCTGAACGCCTGGCAGGGGTTCCTCCCCTACATAAACAACGCCGTCCATATCCAGCAGAACGGCGCGTACCTCTTTCAGATTTGCTCTTTGTACCATGAGTGAACTCTACGATCCTTTCAACTGTGCGTCAAAGATCGACTCCGACGCGCTATGTGCGGCCGCAGACAACACCGCCGAAACCCTGCTCAATTGGCGCTGCTCCGCAGATCCTGCAGATTGAGTTGCAGAGAGCGTCGACCTTGCCAGTCGTTGACTTCAAGATGAAAAACGATATCGATCAGGCTGCCCACTTGCAGGTCTGCAGCCCGGCCACCCAGGCCGAAGCCGATCCCGTCCAGCACCGGCGAATGATCGTTGCCGTCGAGCACCATTTTCAGATGTTTTCCCTCGCCCACCCGGCGCATGCTGCGCACCCGGCACTGACGGCACAGGAACAGACCAGGCTCGTTTTTCTGGCCGACCGGCTCCATTCGGGCCAGCTGTCCCTGCAATGCCCAATCGATCTGATCGATCGTCAACTCGCCGTCGATATAGAGGGTCGG
The DNA here is from genome assembly GCA_965221345.1 of Caldilineaceae bacterium. Lineage (GTDB taxonomy): Bacteria > Chloroflexota > Anaerolineae > Caldilineales > Caldilineaceae > Bin5. The sequence continues at coordinate 449,785 of CBDCSD010000001.1, read as the reverse complement.
CCGCAGATCCTCCAGAGGACCGAGTTCCTGCGCGGCCGTCGCTGCCAGCGCTTCCCGCAGCGCCGGCAACTGCTCGGTGCGCACGGTAAAGCCAGCCGCTCGGCTATGCCCACCGTGACGCACCAGCAGAGAACTGAGCCGATCCAGTGCTGCAATCATGTCGAATTCGGCGATGCTGCGGGCACTGCCGCGGCAGACCTCCTCTCCCTGTTCGATAACGACAGCCGGGCGATAGAACTGTTCGCTCAGCTTTCCCGCGGCCAGCCCCACAATCCCGGCTTGAAATTCATCGCTGGCGACGAACAGAATCGGAGCTGTGGCTGGATCCAGGCCGGACATCTCTCTTTCGGCCACTGCAAAGGCGTCGGTCGTCAGCGCTTGGCGTTGCTGGTTAAGACGTTCCAGATCCATGGCCATATCATAGGCTGTCCCATATTCGTCACAGCGCAACAAATCATAGGCCAACTTGGCGCTGGCCAGACGACCGGCGGCGTTGATGCGCGGCGCGATTCGAAAGCTGATCGCACTGCTGTCGATCCCATCCAGAGAAACGGATGCCATCTCCATCAGGGCGTACAGCCCCACCCGTTTGCCTAGGCGCAGTTCTGACAGCCCCCGCTTCACTAACGAACGGTTCTCACCCAGCAAGGGCATCAGGTCGGCTACGGTGCCGATGGCCACCAGATCGAGAAGGGACTGCTCCTCCGCCGCGGCTTCATCCGCTGAAAGCCGGCTCCAGGACTGCTGAGAGACGACCCGCAGGACAGCTTGCGCCAACCGGTAGGCAACGCCAACACCAGCCAGCGGTTGAAACTTCCCTGCACGGGCATCGCGTCGCGGATTGACCACTGCCAGCGCCGGAGGCAGGTCGGGCCCGATTGTGTGATGATCGGTGAGAACGACCTCCATTCCCAGATCGGCGGCTTCGGCCACTTCAACGACACTGCGAATACCGCAGTCAACGGTCACCAGCAGATTGGCGCCCTTGCCAGCGATAGACCGGAGCGCCTCCACATTCAGACCGTAGCCCTCATCCACGCGGTTGGGGATATATGCGCCGACCAGCGCGCCGGCGCGTTGCAAAGCCGTAGTCATCAGGACGGTAGCAGTGACGCCGTCGGCGTCGAAATCGCCGTAGACGCATATGACCTCCCGCGCCTTGATGGCCCGCACTATCCGCGAGACAGCAGCCGGCATGTCGGTCAGGCGAAAAGGATTCTCCTGGACAGCGTCCTCACCTTGCAGAAACGACGCTACAGCTGCCCCGTCACGCAGACCGCGATTGTATAACACCTGCAGCAGTGCCGGATGTTCATGGCTTCTCTTCAGGAAGCTCTCCGGCGCAGGCGGATAGAAGCTCCAGTGTTTGTCAGTCGCGGACAAAGTGGATTCTCCATCAGGAGGGGATTGAAACTACGCACAGAACCCAATTATAGTCGAGAGCACTGAAGCGGCGCAAAAAATTTGGGGGATTTCCCACCCTGATCCGCCTGGGCTACAATAGGACTCCAGTCCGAACCCAAAATCCTTCAAAGCCTTACCGATGTCCTCCACTCTTGAACGATTGCGCCGCCTGCAGGGGTTACGCAACCAACGGGCAACCTCTGAACCGGCTGGAACGAGCACACCGGAGCAGCCAGCGGCGCCAGCGTCCGATTGGGAGACGGAACCTGCTCCAATCGAAGCGCTGGAGACCGGCGAAATTGTCGAAAACAGCGCCGGTCACTGTTATGTGGTTACCCGGCATTGCGCTCCATTCGGACATAAGCAGAGCCAACCGCACACTCTGCGCGAGCAGTTTGCGCTCGGCAACCTGTTGGAACGCGATCCGTCGATTCTGGCTCCCCTTTACCCCGCTTACCGGCTGGAGCGTTGCCCCGATTTCCGCAGATCCGCATTTCTGGACATCGAGAGCACCGGCCTGGGCGGCGGCGCCAGCATCTACGCCTTTATGGTCGGGGTCGGCACATTCGAGCCGCAAGACAGGAATTCGGACGGTAAGGCGGATAGTCTGACCTTTGTAGTGCGCCAGTTTTTCATGCGCCATCCCGGCGAAGAGCCGGCCCTGCTGACAGCGCTTGCTGATCTTTTGCACGGTTGCCACAGCCTGGTGACCTTCAATGGCCGTTCCTTCGACGCCCCGCTGTTGCGCGGTCGATACCGTTATGCCGGCCGCTTCCTGCCCACCAACGTCGGCACGCCGCCAATGCTGGACGACGGCGCCCCGCATTTGGACCTTTTGCACCCGGCCCGCAGGTTGTGGCGCAAACGCCTGGGCAGTTGCGCCCTCAGCAATCTGGAGCGGAAAGTCCTCGGCTATTCTCGGACAGAGGCGGACGTGCCCGGCAGCCTTATCCCTCAGTTGTACGCCGACTATCTGCGCGACGGCGACGGCCGTATGATGCAACGCGTCTTCTACCACAACCGCGAAGATATCATCTCGATGGCCGCGCTGGCGGAGGTGATCTGCAGCGCATTTGCCGAACCAACCACCGCCGGCTCCGGCCAACTGCAACCGCTCGATCTGCTCAGCATGGCGCGGCTGCAGATGGAACTGGAGTGCTTGGACCGCGCCGAAACGCTCTTCCGCGCCGCGTTGGACAAACTCAGCGGCCGCGCGCACCTGGCCGAGTCTTTTGACGGTTTGGGCCGCCTGCTCAAGCGACAGCGCCGCTGGGAAGAGGCGTCAGCCGTCTGGCAGCAGTGGCTGACCACCGTGCGGGATCCAGGGGGCGCCCCAGACAGCCGTCCTTATGTGGAACTGGCAAAGTTCTGCGAATGGCAGAGTGGTGACCTGGCGCAAGCGGCCATGTGGACCCAGTGGGCCTTGCACGAGCAGGAACAGTGCCCGCCCCACAGCCGTTCGCCACAGACCCAGACCGAACTGCGTCATCGGTTGGCCCGCTTGCAGCGCAAGCTGAACGCCGGCGGGTGAACAGGCGGGAGGACAGTTGCGCCCAGACGAAAAATAACGTACGCTTGACTGAACATCTGTTCGCCAGCTACCGGTACGGAGTGCCTATGAAGCGGATGCCCCAACCCATACCCTATCAGGGAAGCAAGAGACATATCGCGGCGCAGGTCCTCTCCATACTGCCCACTGAAATTGAAACTCTGATTGAGCCGTTTGCAGGCACTGCTGCACTTTCGATTCGGGCGGCCTATGCCGGCTTGGCGCGTTCCTTTCATCTTAACGACTTGAACGGGCCGTTAATGGAACTGCTCAGTCTGATTATAAACGAACCGGACAGAATTGCGTCGGACTACGAGCGGCTCTGGCATCAGCAGTCGGGACGCGAAAGGGAGTTCTACGATGAAGCACGCGCGCAGTTCAATGCGACGAGTCGTCCTGAGTTGCTGCTGTATCTGCTCGCGCGTTGCGTCAAGGCATCGGTGCGGTACAACGCGGCTGGAGAATTCAATCAGAGTCCCGACAACCGGCGTAAAGGGAGACGTCCGCAAAGCATGAGAGAGGATATAGTGGCCGTTTCCCGGCTGCTGAAAGGAAGGACTCGGATAACCAGTTGTGATTTCACCACCACAATCGCACACCTGAATCCTGGGACAGATTTGCTCTACATGGATCCCCCATACCAAGGCACTTCAGGCGGGCGCGATGCCCGCTATTGCAGCGGCGTCGATTTGGGGATACTCACCGGTTTTCTGACGAAGCTCAACGCACAGAGCGCGATGTTTGTGCTGAGCTATGACGGTCGCAAGGGGGCAAAAACCTACGGCAGAACGCTGCCTGAAGAGTTGAATCTGGTTCATTTGGTCATCAAGGCGGGGCGCTCAACACAGTCCACATTACTAGGGCGACGGGATATCACCTACGAGTCCCTTTATCTATCGCCTGCGCTGATCGAACGTATCGAATCAGCCGCGGAGAAAATCGAGAACTTTGCCAAGTGGAAGTCGTCTTCTACACAACTTGAACTGCCTCTCGTATGACCCCACCCAATCTTCCGGCTGAGTTTCTCGAGCACCTCAAACGCGTTACGGGCAGGCGTTCCAGAATCGTCGTGGACCATATTCTTGAACACGGATTCATCACAACTGACGAATTAGAGCAGATTTACGGTTACATGCACCCGCCCCGTGCGGTAAGGGATGTAAGAGAACAGGGTATCCCGATCGAGACTTATCGAATCAAGTCTTCCGACGGACGCAATATTGCAGCATATCGCTTTGGCAATCCATCAGAGGTCTGAGAGAGGCAGTCAGGAAGTAGAATAACATTTTCCCGGAAGTTCAAACAGGCACTTTTTGACCAGCAAGATGGTAGATGTACCATTTGCAATGGCCATTTTTCGACGCGCGAATTTCAAGTCGATCATAGAACTCCCTATGAGATTGCCGGCGATGGTAACTATGCAGAAGATGACACATCCGCCTACATACTGCTCTGCGGATCATGTAATCGAGCGAAGTCATGGTCTTGTGAACACTGCCCAAACTGGCAGGGGAGGGATTTAACAGTCTGTGAGGAATGCTATTGGGCGCAACCAACTAGCTACACGCACGTTGCAACGAAAGAAGTGCGTCGGTTAGAACTAATTTGGGAAGGAGATGATGAGGTCGAAGTTCATTCTCAGATCGCGGCCTATTCATCACGGTCTAGAAGGTCGATTCAAGAGTATATCAAGAACATATTGAAAAACTTTCTGGTATCAATTGTAAGACTCTTGAGCTTAGTATGGACGCAGGCTTTTCTTGTGTGAAGATTGAAGTTCCGGTCTCGCGACAGTTCATACCACTGCCGGTCTCGGGTACCAAGCAGACGTACGGTAAACCGCACATCTACGGACAGAAGCACCGAACACCTCACATGCAGACCTCAGGTGAATCCCTCTACACCGTCAATTGCTTGCCGGCCCTATACCCTATCTAGCGCATGCAAAGCCGCCGCGGCCCTGGTCGACAGTCCATACCGCTTCGGGGATTCCGCGGGATGGTTCGTCAAACGGAGCAACCTCAAATGCTCCGGTGACGACCGCTGCCTGGATCTTCCCGTCCGCTATCGATCGGGCTGGCGCCGGGCCTGTTCGTACGGGCCTCAGACCGCTTCGTAGTCCACTGGGTTGATTCGACCGAAAGCCCGAGCCCTTCGGAAGTGGACGCACTTCCGATCGTTGGCCATTCTTCCTGGTCAGTGGCACCCATCTTCATCTCGCCTTCGAAATAGCCCCCCTCCTCGACGATGAACGACGCGGCATGGGACTGGCCTCGCATTTCACCGGAGGAACGCAAGTGCAACCGCTCCTCAATGAAAACATCGCCCGTGACCGACCCGGCAATCTCAATGTTGCGGGCGCGCACAGTCGCCGACAGAGTCGCATCTTTGGCGACGATAACCGTTCCGCGGCAGTCGATCTCACCTTCAAGCGTTCCTTCGATGCGCAGATCCTTCTCTGAACGGAACGTGCCGGTGAAATAGGATTGTGGGCCCACAATCGTGTCGGCGGCCGTTGCTTCCGCGGGCGGCGCCGACTCCTGCCGCTGCGGGCGGGGCTGCGGCGGCTGTTGACCTCGGTTGGCGAACGGCGCATTTTCTCGGCGGTTCCCACTCATCTGTCTACTTCTCCTCTCGTACGATTCGTTCGTCTTGGGCGTAACGTCTTCCTGCGCCAGCAGGGATTCCCGGGAAACCGGCGTTGGAACCTCCACAGGTGGTGGTTCGGACGCCGTCGATTCCGGAGGAGGGGACTCCGGCAGAACAAGCGGCTGTGTTTCGCCCAATGCAGGCTCAGACGGGGAAGTTTCGTCCAATACGGGCTCCGGCTCGCCCAATACAGGCTCCGGCGGCGGTGGCTCGGTTAATACAGGCTCCGGCGGCGATTCCATAACAGTCTCGATACCAACATCATCTCCATCGCCGTCGGCAGGCGTTTCTTCTTCAGCATCTTCGCGCGAAGGCTCACCATCGTCCAACTCCTGTAGATTCCGATAAAGCCACTGTAAATCCTCTTCGTCCTGCTTCCTACCACGTTTGAAAAGCGGCATCGTTTGCGTCTCCTTTCTCGCCCAGTTCCCCTACAGGTTGGATTCGATATCGATGAATTCGAGGAAGACAGTCGGCGAAATCCCAGTATCGTCCTATTATACAACGAAAAGGCAAATGCACACCTTCCGCTCTTATGTAAGCGGCATTAATGGGAAACCGACCGCGGTCTGACACGCGATCGCATCGTGCTTGCCCTTGACACACTCTTGACAACAACCCTATACTACTCTTTACTTTCACGGTCAATCATACCACCTTACATGCCATGCCTGTCTACGCCGATGCCGAGCAACTCTATACAGTCCTGCGGCGCGTCTTCGACAAGGTCAAAGAACGACCTGGCGCGATTGAGTCCTTCACCAGCAGCAATCTTGTCGTCCGCCTGCGGCTGACCGATCCGGGCGCAGAGGTGCTGTTGGATGGCCGCCAGCCTCCCCTGGAGATTTTCTTTGGAGCACGGCCAGGCAAGGCGGACCTGGAGCTGACGATGGCAGCCGATCTCCTGCATGAAGTCTGGAGCGGCCAACGCAAACTGAAGGATGCCTTTTTCGGGGGCCAGATTCAGTCAAGCGGCAATATCTTCCTCGCCATGAAACTGACCGATCTGTTTCGCGAGGCAGAACGGGCCTACACGCTTATACAGGGAAACGGGAGCGCATCGCACAGCGCACATACTGAGGGGGATGCTCCGCCATCCTGAAAGTAGATTTCCAGACATCCCCTACCCGAGATAGATGGCAGTCGAGAGGAGCAGATCGCCCTAGACCCGACGCCCCTTCTTTGACACCCGATTCGGGCGCAGCTATAATTGCAACCAGTATAAACTGACCATTAACCACTAGCTACCGACCACTGCAAATGAGCGTAACGGACGAAATCAAAGCTCGGATCGATGCCGTAGACTTCATTTCCCGTTATCTGCCCCTGCAACGCGCCGGGCGCTCATTCAAAGCCTGTTGTCCCTTCCATCAGGAACGCACCCCCAGCTTCGTTGTCTTTCCCGACTCCGGCACGTGGCGCTGTTTCGGCGCATGCAGCACAGGCGGCGACATATTCTCCTTTCTGATGCAGAAGGAAAATATGGACTTTCGGGAGGCTTTGCAGGTCCTGGCCCAGGAGACCGGCGTGCAGTTGCCCGAAGAGACCGATAAGGGCGATACCCGGGAGCGGGATCTTCTATACGAGCTGAACGACAGGGCGGCCCTCTTTTTTCGAAATCAGCTTCACCGCAGCCAGGAGGGCCAGGCGGCGCGCGACTATCTGCAACGACGAGGCATCAATGCCCAGGTCGCCGCACAGTTCCAACTCGGTTTCGCGGCGGAGGGTTGGGATGCCCTGCGCGACCATCTGGTGGAGGCTGGGTATTCGCCCGATGCGCTGCACCGAGCCGACCTGGTCAAGCACAACCTGGAACACGACTCCTTCTACGATTCTTTTCGCAATCGCCTCATTGTTCCCATCCACGATCGGCAGGGCCGGGTGATCGGCTTCGGCGGACGTGTGTTGGACGATTCGCATCCCAAATATCTGAATACAGCAGAAACTGCTCTCTTTCACAAATCGCACGTGGTTTATGGACTGGACCGGGCCTACAAAGCCATCCGCCAGGCCGACAGCGTCGTGATTGTCGAAGGCTATATGGACGTGATTGCCGCCCATCAGTACGGCTTTGAAAATGTCGTTGCTTGCTTGGGCACAGCCCTGACCGAGGAGCAGTTGCGCCAACTCCATCGCTACACCGACAACTTCATCCTGGCACTGGACGCGGACGCAGCCGGCCAACAGGCCACGTTGCGCGGTCTGAACCAGGCGCGGCAGGCCCTGAAACGCAAAGCCAAACCGGTATTGACTGCGACGGGGCGCATGCACGTTGAACACAGGCTCAGCGCCAACCTGCGCATCACCACTCTGCCGGAGGGCCGCGATCCCGACGACATTATCCGCCAGAACGCCGATACCTGGCAGGAACTGATCAGCACGGCAACACCCCTCGTCGACTACTATTTCGGGATTGTCGCCAACCAGTACGACCTGGACAGCGCCAGAGGCAAAGGCGAGGCCGTGGCCGAGTTGACACCGCTCATCGCCGAACTGGGGGATGAGGCGGAACTCCAGCATTATATCCAGCGACTGAGCCGGCTTGTCCGGATTGAGGAACGGACGATCGAGCAGCGCGTGAAGGCCAGCGCCCGCGAGTTGCGGCATCGACCGCAGGAGGGCCGCCATCGGCGGCGTTATACTCGGCCTCAGAGCGGACAGCCCCCAGCGGAAGGGGAACTACAGACGAGACCGGAGAGCGCGCCAGAGGAGGAAGTCGCCGACCCGGGCGCCGTTGCGGGCAACGGGGCCAACGGAGAGACATCTCCGTCACCAGCGCCAGACCTGGCAGCCTTTGTGCCGGAGACGAAACTGGAGGTCTTTCTGCTGGCCCTTTTGATTGACGAGCCCGACCTGCTGATGTGGCTGGCAGAAATGACACAGGAGTTGGAAATCGCTTCCCTGAGCAGCAAAGATTTCCAACAGATCGAATACAGGGAGATTTTCGGTGCGTTGCGCCGCTTCTTCGCCAGCGATGAACTCTGGGATATCAGAGCCTTTCAAGAAGCGCTCAGCCCCGGTTATCACGCAGTCTTGTCGCAGTTGACGGCACAGATCTTAACGATGCCGGAGCAGGAACAGGCGGTCATTCAGAATGCGTTGCTTAAACTACTGATCCGTCTGCGGTACGCGCGGCTACGAGAAAGTCTGTCGGCAATGCAGTTCCTGTTGCACGATGCACAGGAAAACGAAGACCGTGGAGCGATTCTGGAATTCTCGGCGATCATAAACGCCAATCGCCGCGACCGCCACCACCTGGATCGCGTATGGGCGCGAATAAGCCAGGTCTCTTACGGCATCACACGAGTCGAATCAGGCATCGCTATCGCCTGAGATCCCCCAACACAGGTAGGAAAATGGCAAACAAACGCAGTGCGTCAAAGACGAAGCCTGCCAGCGCCTCGGCCAACTATCCAAGTGCCGGCAGCGAGCCTGATGAATTCACGCGGGCCGGCGAATCACCTGAAGAGACAGAACTGTTCCTGGAGACAAAAGAGGAGCAGGCGAACACTCCGCTGCCTTCCGCCGAACGCGACCTGAAACTTGAAGAGGAGATCGAGCAGGAAACGCGGGTCCCCGTGGAGAAAATAATTGAGGATGTGCAGGAGGTTGGCCAGGTCCTGGATCCGATGCGTATGTATCTGCGCGAAATCGGCCGCCATGACCTGTTGACCGCCGAACAGCAGACCGCTCTGGCCAAACGGATCCAGATCGGCCTGCAGGCCGAAGAGCGTCTCCAGCAGACTATCGGCGACGGCGACGAACCTACCGCAGAGTTGTCGCCGGATGAAATCGAAGAACTGAAGGGAGAGATCGCCGATGGCAAACTGGCACAGAATAAGTTGGCCCAGAGCAATCTGCGCCTGGTCGTGAGTGTCGCCAAACGCTACATTGGCCGGGGTTTAAACTTCCAGGATCTCATTCAGGAAGGAAATGTTGGCCTGCTGCGCGCGGTGGAAAAGTTCGATCACACGCTGGGATTCAAATTCAGCACATACGCCACCTGGTGGATCCGCCAAGCCATCAGCCGCGCCATCGCCTATCAAGCGCGCACCATTCGCATTCCTGTGCATATGGTGGAAACGATCAACCGCCAGATGCGCACCGAAAGAGACCTGCAACAGGAGTTGAAGGGCGGGGAGCCGTCCTCGGAAGAGATAGCGCTGGAGATGGGGTATCTGGAACCGGACGTGGAGGCAGAGGTGCGACAGGCGCTGAAGGAGGAGCGGCCGGTCACGGGCGATCTCAAGATCGTTCTCGACCAGGCTGTGTCGAAGGTGCAGCGCATCCAGCGGCTCAATCGGGAGCCAATCAGCCTGGACATGCCGGTTGGGGCCGAGGAGAACAGCTTCCTGGGCGATTTTATCGAAGATGAGAGTATTCCCACTCCGGTGGATTCTGCCAGCCGCCGGTTGCTGCAGGAGCAGATGAGCGAAATACTGAACGACTTGCCTGAACGAGAACGCAGGGTGCTCAGTATGCGCTTCGGCTTGGAGGACGGCACGAGCCAGACACTGGAAGATGTGGGCAAAGAGTTCAACATCACTCGCGAACGTGTGCGCCAGATCGAGGCGAGGGCTTTACGCAAACTTCGGCATCCCCTGCAAAGTCGAAAGTTGCGCGACTATCTGTGCTGATTGTCTGCATCAGAACCGTTTCGGCGAGGTCGAAATTTTGACAGTTGACCCGTCAGATTGATATACTGCCTAACTGTTGTCTCGATGGTCGCCGCCCACATCGGCGGGGCTTGTAGGGAGCATCGAAGGCTTAAATTGATCCTCGGTAGCTCAATCGGCAGAGCATCCGGCTGTTAACCGGAGGGTTGTTGGTTCGAATCCAACCCGAGGAGCCTGAATTTTCGACCGCCGGTTCTGACAACCCAGCAGTGCATGCAAAACCCCGACAGGAGGTTCCCCTCGGGGTTTTGTTGTATCTGGCCTGTTTTCAGAGGTTGGCGCCTCCCCATATATGAATTTCCACTCTCCAACTTGACCTTCCCCCGAAAAGGAGACAGCGATATGAACTCGAACAGACTATTTGAAGTTGCTTTTCCCTATGCGGACGACATCCTGGCACTGCCCGTGGAAGACATTGATCGAGCTTCCGTCTGGTACCGAGACGCGTTTGGGCTCAACGAAGTCGAACGGCGTGATCACCCTGTGCCAACAGTTATACTTGAGCGCGACGACGTTCGAATCGGGTTCGCCGTTAACGGCGGCGAGCCCGGTAACGAAGGCGCGGCCATTCGGGTGACCGACATTCACAGAGCGCGCCAGGAGTTGGAGGCCAAAGGGATCGAAATCGGGAACTGGCGCGTGGACGAGCGCGATGGTCAGAAATTCCAGGTCTTTTTTGTAATCGCGCCGGATGGGCTTTGCTACTACTTTCACCAGCCAATTGAGGTGAGCGAGAACTCCTAAACGAGAAAAGAGGGCAGAGGAAATCGGTTGTGGATTAGGAGTGGTATGCAGCGGTGTCACCGTAGGCTGACTGCGTTGCCTGTTCCATCGCTGAGATCTCTTCGTTCGTCAAAAAGTCGAAGTGGCTGGCGTGTTTGCGTTTGGAGAGACGGCCACTGTTTTGAAGACAGAAACGAATGAAGAGGTCGATCTGGCGGTCGGGCATGTCCACGATTTCCTTGATCGAATTTTTGGCTGCATCGTAGTTTTTCAAGAAGGCCAGTTCATCGGTCAGTTCTGTGTCGATTGCCTGTTTTATGAAACGAAAGAGCGCCTCGGCTTGGGGCGTCATATCGATGTAACGGTACCAGATAGCCGTGTCATTACGGACGGTCATGCGGCTAATCTCATCGAGAGTATAGTCCACCAAAGGCATCAAACGGCGAGAAAATGCCTCCAGGGAAGCATCATAGTCGGAAGAGTTCTCCAACATGGCCGCTGAGACAGGAACGATGAGCCCTGGAGGCGTAAACTCCCGTCTAGCCAGAATATTGTGAACCAGGAAGCGATGGATTCGGCCGTTTCCGTCCTCAAACGGGTGTAGAAAGACGAAGCCATAGGCGATTGCCGCGGCGTGTACTACCGCGGACACCTTGCCACGTTCCATGCGCAGATGGGCGGCTTCCAGTCCGTCAATCAGGTCGGCCAAGTCTTCGGGCTTCGGGCAGGCGAAATGAATCCGTTGCCTTTGTAAACCAACTGCTTCCCCAACATAGTTTTGTGTCTTCCTGTAATCTGATTCTCGGAAACGAGAATCGACAATTTCGTTTTGAAGTTCGATAAGCTTCTGTTTTCTTAAGAACTCTTCTTGCCCCGCCTGTTCGAGTACAGACATGAAGCGTTCAGAGCGGGCGACAGAAGGGGTGATTCGTTCAATTGCAAAAGATGACCTAGTTTCTTTGGTATACAGATATTTGGCCGCACGCTCCACCAGGGCAGGCACATATTCAGAAATGACCTGCCTGCATCGTGAAGACAAGTCGGACTTTTCAAACTCTTGAAGCGTTGTTGTGCGCCGGACCGTGGGGCAGAAGTGGCTATTCCCCAGCAGGTTATCGTAGACGCGCTGACGGCGAATTCGGCGGGGCGTTGAGGTTGTATAGTATTCCTCAGGTTCGAGCAGATCGATATAGTTACCTTGCTTCAGGTCATTCAGGGGAAGCGTTTTTCTAGTCAGGAATTCATAGAAAAACCATAGTCGCCTGGCATATTTTCCGGTCGGCTTAGAGCGAATATACTCCAGGAGGCCTTCCTCGCCCGCCTCTTGGAACAGGCGGGCGAGGATCGCGAGATTCGTCCCGTCATATTTGAGCGCGAATTCAAGATGATCGCCCAGCCTGTCGCCCGGCCAGTAGAGGTGCGGGTACACTTCGTCGATAATGCCCGCCTGAGAGTCGACCCGGCGGATCCCGCTGGACGTCACCCGCGAGGTGTGCCAGTTTGGGAAAACGTCGAGGCCGTAGCGTTCGACTAACGCCGTATACCCAGCAGACCTGAATATCGGCCTCGCCTGGTCGGTTTCCGTCATGGGCTTCCTCCAGAAAAACAGTTATAGAGCGAAATTTACTATTATTGAGCGGGTTGTGTCAAGAAAAACAGTTACAAGCCTCATATTCCGGCCCGATGGCTCGGGCGTCATCCGTCTCACGGTCAGTCCTGGCGCAGGTTAGCGCGCATACTGGATGCGGAGCGGGCAGTGATGGTTGCCGCGGACACAGCCGGCAGCATCGCGGGAACGTTCGGTTGCCGGCTACGACGAATACGGCATGGATTTGCAGATCTATGGATGGGGAATTCTTTGAAAGACGTCCGCGAGTCTACCTGTCGAGGTACTTTCAAGCACTGAAGTACACTGGTTATGGAGAAGATCGACGCAGGTCTTTCTTTAGAGGAGGTGGATGTAGCAGGGAATTACGCGGGAAACGATGGCGGTGACCGTCGCTGCTCGATCAGGCGTCGAGCGACGGCGAAAGATAGACGACAAGGGAAGTCCGATCCGCAGCCGGGACAGCCTGTCCATTGAGATCCACTGCTATCAAGCCGGGGGCGCAACCAGACGTGGTCGATCCAAGGTTGCGCCGTCCAGGAAGCAGATGGCGGGCAGGTTCGTCCGCCGTCGTGCTGTGAATGTGTGTCTTCAGCCTCAGCCGGTTAGCGGCGCAACAGTACCGGCCACCACCATGAACCCCAGCACGGCCAACAAGGTCATCATTACAATGATCATGTTGCTGCGCCGCGTCGCGGCACGTTCGGCCGCCAATTCAGATTCCAACTCGATCCGCGTCATTCTCTTAATTTCCCTGGCCATGATTTTTCCTCTTGGGCCCCCAACTTGGCTGGATTTCATTCTATAGGCCCAATGTAGCACGTTTGTTCTGGTTTGTCAAGACCCATTCCAAATTTAGATCACGGTTGGATGACGAGGACGTGTTGGCGAACATAGCAGAAACAGTCATAATGGCCTACTTTAGCGTAAGCCTCACTACAGCCCAGGGCCTCCTGCTGCGCCATAATGGTCGAAGGTAAGGTTGTTGACTTGCCTATTGGCGACGTGCAGACACGCAAAAAGTATACTGGTGCGCAGTGGCACGAAGGATTGGTGACTCGCGGTTAACCGATCACTGGTCACCGGTGTTTTCAACTCCAAGGGGGTATCCCATGCCGAGGAATAGATGGATCCAGCTAGCCGGCCTGATCATGATCGCTACGATCATTCTGTTGGCCTGCGTTCCGATTCAACCGGATGAAGCGCCGGCGCCGCCCGCGGCAGCGGTGGAAACCGGCAGCAACCAAGCGGTGACCGCCGACGCGGACAGTGGCGACACCGACGCTCAGGCGCCCGCGAGCGGCAACGCCGGTGTGCCACAACTGAACGGCGAGCTGATCGCCGACGGCGTTCCGGCTCCGTTCCGCACGAGCGGCTTTTCTACCGATTTTTCGCGACGCACCGTAGAATGGAGTTCGATCCTTTCCGGCGGACCGCCCAAGGACGGCATTCCAGCGGTCGACAGTCCACAATATGAGTCGATAGCTGCCGGGGATGAGTGGTTAGAGGACCAGGAACCGGTGATCCTGTTCAGCCACGGCGACGTGGCCCGAGCCTATCCTCTGAGCATCCTCATCTGGCATGAAATCGTTAACGACGAACTCGATGGTGTGCCGGTCTCGATCACCTTCTGCCCGTTGTGCAACGCCAGCATCGCGTTTGACCGCAATTTTGACGGCCAAGTCCTCGATTTCGGCACCACCGGGCGGCTGCGCAATAGTGACCTGATCATGTACGACCGCCAGACAGAGACCTGGTGGCAACAGTTCACCGGCGAAGGAATCATTGGCAAGTATGCAGGCGAGCAGTTGAACTTCCTTTCCAGCCAGGTGCTCTCCTGGGGGGACTTCAAAGTCGCCCATCCGGATGGAGATGTGCTGGCGCGGCCGAACATGCCCCGCAACTACGGATACAACCCGTATGTGGGTTACGACAGCACATCCCGGCCCTTCCTCTTTTTGGGCACACCTGATTCCCGCCTCGAGCCGGCCGAACGTGTTCTTGGACTGACGACAGAGACCGACGCCATCGCCTATCCGTTTGCAGCGTTGGAGGAGGCCAGGGTGGTCCACGACTCGTTCGGTGGGGCTGAGCTTGCTATTTTCCACAAAGCCGGGCTGGCCAGCGCGTTGGACACCGCTGTCATCAGCAGCGGCCGCGACATCGGTACCGTAGCCGTCTTCCTACGCCAACTTGGGGATCAACTCCTGACCTTCTCGGCCAACGAGGATGGCACCTTCAGCGACGCCGAAACCGGCAGCACCTGGGACATTCTGGGCGAAGCCACCGATGGCCCCCTGGCCGGCGAGAAGTTGACCCCTGTACTCCATTTCGATCACTTCTGGTTTGCGTGGGCGGCCTTCTTCCCGGAAACAGAGCTTTACAGCCCGAGCTAAGTTTGGTGGTCAGCGGTCAGTGGTCAGCAGATTCACTGGCCGCTGGCCGCTGGTGTTAACGGCTGCCAGCAGCTTCCGGTCAGGGATAGCTCCTCGAAATTCAGGGCGGTGACTCCTGTCTGATCGAGCTTCACCCGATAGCGGCGCCAGGGAAGATAAAAGTAAGTATACCCTCGCAGGCAGACCTGTGCCTGTGGCTTGTTGGTGCCGCCGAAGACATCAGGAACCTCCAGGGGAACGTAGCGAATATCCTCCAGAGCCAGGCGGTGGACCCACAAGCCGGTTACTCCGTAGGTTGTTTCGGCGGCGCGACGGGCATTGACCGAAAGCCGTAACTCATCACCGGTCACATGCGCGGCCGGCGGGCTGAAATAGCGGGGCAACAATCCCCAAGACAACAGAACGAACGCCACAAAAGACAGCAGGCGAAAACGCAACCCCCTCTCTCTTAGCTGGATAGCCTCGCTCAGAATACGCCAGACAACCACACCCCCGAACAACAGCAGCCACAGCAGCAGCAGGTTCAGGAGAAAGTCGCCGATATAGATCTGAGCTACGCCGCTGGGAGAAAGTGTGGCGAAGGGGAGAGGATAGCCAAGATGACCGGGGCAGAGGTCAATGCATCCAGCGCTGTGAGGTGGCACGACGAAGAGATAGAAGGCCGCCACATTCAACACCATGCTGAACAGAAGCGCGCCGGCGAAAGCCGCGTACCAACGGCCCGTCTGCTGGGACCACCAGATCACCAGTAACGCGCCGAGGATAACGCCGATGATTCCCAAGATCAGATGTGTGATGCCAGCGAAGTGTAACAAGCCATCCGGCCATATTGCAGTTGCTACCGGCCACTGACCACGCATCACCGGCGAATCCGAACAGGACCGGAATAACGCTGCCAGCAGAGGAAGACGCGGTCGAAATACCCTGGCAACTGGCCTCGCATCTGTGGCCGGCCCTCACCACTCCACTCTTCCAGCCGTGGAACCCTGTTGCCCGACCTCACACTGATCAATACGGAGTCATCTGCGCAGGCAGCAAAATCCCCGACCACATCGCCCAGCGGGTACAGATACGAAGAACGGGCTGCAGAACCGGTCTGCAGCAGATCCACCTCGGTGATGCCGAAAATCTCCAGCGAGAATACGCCTTGGGGTGAAAAACGGCTGCGAGCAAGAAGAAGCCGATCATCGTCCCGCCAGGCCAGCTGCGGTGCGAAGAACTCGAATCGGGTTTGGGTTTGCGCGCTCAACCGGCCGCGGGCCCCCGCCCCGTTGGCGGTCATCTCCCGCACCCACAGTTGATTGGAAGGACGCACAAAACCGACCGTCAAGCTCGGATGCTGAGGGTCATATGCCAGATGGGCCAGACGGCTGTTGCCGGGGCTAAGCTGGAACGGCCCGCGATAGATGCCCTCAGGCGCCAGCCGCCTCACATCGATCTCTCCGTCTGCATTCAGTTCGACCCGGTACAGACCGGTATACTGACGCCCTGCATCCAGATCGGCGGTATCAATGACAAACGAACGCGCCTCTCCGGCGCCGGACAGAACTGCGACCAGAGTTGGCTCAATTGTGTTGTTGGCTCTCCCCCCCAACAGGGACGTAGAAGCCTGCACCCGCAGAACAATCTGCCCATTCTGGCTGTCGTAGTGCCATAGCCGCCACTGGGCCAGACCAACCTGCGGCACTTCGATCCACCAGAGATCGCCGCGCCCGTCGGCTGCGATTCCCCGCACTCCCTGGAAGGGATAGGCCTGGAACGACAGTCCGATACCATCGCCGCGCACATACAGGAAGCCATTCCGGTCCGCCGGCGCGTTGGCGTCGGGAACGACGAATCCTTCTGCGCCGTCATAGATGGGCAGCACGCTCTGGCCGGTCTCGCGGACAACCGTCACAACACCATCCTGGTGCAAGAGGAAGACGCCGGGGTCGCCACGCCTCCCCAGCAGTGCAACAGCCTTTCCGCTCTTCCTGGCCGCGCGGAAGGTGGGCACATCCATGCGTTTCACGCGCTGGAACTCGGGCGGGGAGACCACGCGCACGCCAGAGACAATCACGCGTCCGCCATCATCTTTCCGACCTGCCACATAGACCTGTGTACCAGACCAGAGGAAATCCGCCCCGGCGTCCAGCCATTCACCCTGGGACGCCCCAAAGATTCCGCTCCACATCACCACCTGCTCCTCAACCGGGTCAATCTCCAGCAGCAGGACCTCACCACTATCCGTCCGAACGGAGATCGGTTCTGCAAAATCGTTCGGAACCGTCTCGCCGAGAATGGTCGCTACAAACTCATCAGGCTGGGGAGAAGGGACCTGCGCTGGTTGCAGGACCACGGCGGACGATTCTGTGGGAATGTAGTCGTAGTCCGCTGCTTGCGCCGACGTAGCCCGTGTTGGCGTGGGTGTGGGTGTTGGCGTCAGTGTTGCCGTAGCCGTGGCAGTTGGGGTTGGGGTTGGGGTTGGGGTGAATGTTACCGTGGCTGTTGCTGTTGGCGTCGGTGTTGGTGTTGGTGTCACGGATGGCGTGGCGGTCGCCGTGTCTGTCGGCGTCGGCGTCAGCGTTGCCAAAGGCGTGGCCGTAATTGTAAGCAGCCCTGTAGGGGTGGCCGTGAACGTGGTCGTCACCAACTCGGTTGTTGCAACCAGTGAGGGTGTTACTCTGATCCCAATGCCGGGCGGGCGCGAGCCGAACGGCCGTATGCGAATGCCTTCATCTGTGTAGGGCAGCAGTGTCGTCAGATCGCCGTCGATTTCCATTAACTCGACCGCCATCCAGCCTTCCTTCCCGTCCAACTCCGTCCTCGGATCCGTTACTTTCAACAGGACCCACGTACCGCTGGCGACGATGCCCCCTATGGTGGCCTGGACATCCTGGCCCAGGCGCGCCAATACGTCATCCTGCGTGGAGGGGCCGGCCCGCAGGCGGGCAGGGAACAGAACGATGCTCCCCGTTACATTGTCGGGCGCGCCAATTTCAATTTCCGACGGGAAGACACTGATCGGCACATATGGTTCCGTCGCTGTCGGCGTTGGCGTCGCTGTGGGTGTCACCGAAATGGTTGGCGTCAGGGTTGGTGAGGGGCTTACTGTCGCCGTCGCCGTAGAAGTAGATGTTCCGGTTGCCGTTGGGGGAACGGTCGCGACGCCCGTATGGGTCGCCAGCGCGGTAGCGCCAGGGGTCGGGCTGTCCGTCAATGCCAGCGGTCTGTCGATGGACAGGGAAGAAACCGGCGGTGTGGTGGTCGGCGACTCCGCTTGCAGCGCCGCAACAGTGGTCGACCTGCTGACGGCCGTTGGCAAGGCGACCCGATTCACATCGCGCAGCAGGAGCGACATAAGCATGAACAGCGAAATCACAATGGCGAAAACGACACCGGCCGCCAGTGGATTCCCCCATATCAGGCTGCGCCCGTCAGCCAGAGTTTTCCCAAAACGCAGGAATCTATTGTTCATTGTCCGCGCTCAAACATCGAAGCGGTGGCGCATTTCACAACTCCCGCCGTCATCAATTCTGTATCGTGACCGTCACGCGACAGGGTTCCGGATAGTTACCCGTGGTATCCACCACCACGACCTGAATCACATAGGTGCCGTTCGCCATGGCACTGCTGTTCAGATTGCCAAGAAGCCCACCGACCACCGGGCTTTCAGCGCCGTCAAAATAGTTGAAATTCTGATTGGCTCCTCCGGGCGCGTGCTCCAACTTGTAGAAATCAAATTGATCGTGCTGGGCCGTACCCACAATCGGTACAATTCCGCTTACTATCGCCCCGTTTCCCGGCGATAGTATGACTGCACGCCCGTCCGGGCACAATGCCGGGGAAACAGGAAGGGGTTTGGGCGAAGGAGTAAGCTGCTCTGGCTGCGTATCTTCCTCTGGATTATTCGGCACAGGTGTGGAGGCCACGATGCGGGTCGGCGCCGGGGTTGCCGTCGGTTGTTCCGGCGTGAAAGTCGGCGTCGGGATCAACGCCGAGAAAGATGTATTGGGGCCTGTCGAAGAGTCGTCCGCCGATGAAAGAACTGAGGATGACTCCACCGCGATCATTGCCTCGCGCAGCGTTGTGCTGGCGAAATAGGTGAATCCCATCACCACAAGCATCAACAACGCTGAAAGGAAAATGCGATACAGATCGTCGAGCGCTTTGTCTCGCTCCAGGGAAAAGACCGCCTGACGCCGCTCGACGCGCACCTGCCACGTGCGATAGAGTTGAAATAGCGCCAGCAGACCACACGTTGCATAAATATAAGGTGCAATGTTGGCAATGGCCTCAACAAGGAAACCCATTGGCAGTTACTTAACCGGGACGCCGAATAAAAAAATCCGGTTGCCGCAGACACCAGGTTCAGGAGCATGATGGCAACCAGGCGGAAAGGGAATGAACACTCTTCAAGTAGTCTACCGTAGCCGCGTAGTTCCGCCAAAAAGAACTGAATTCTTAGGAGGGGGGCGCCCGGGCGTCTTGGCTACGGCCCAGACACGATCCTTGACCGCTTTGCCTATTCCCTACCAATCGACTATTATCAGAAGTCCATTCCATTTGACCGTTTCGAAACGCTTCAGAAAGATCAGCCCATGAATTTCGATTTTGTTTTTCGCTCCCGCCGCAGCAATGTGCTGGCACGCAACGGACTGGTCGCTACCAGCCAACCACTGGCTGCCCAGGCAGGATTGTCGATGCTGCAGGCGGGCGGCAACGCGGCGGACGCCGCTATCGCAACAGCCGCAGCTCTGAATGTCGTCGAGCCGATCTCCACCGGCATAGGCGGCGACTGTTTCGCCCTCTATTGGGATGCCAAAACCGAACGTGTGACCGCGCTCAACGGGTCTGGCCGCTCCGCAAGCGCCGCATCCATCGACGAACTGCGCCGTCTTGGTTATTCCCGCATGCCCCAATTTACGGGCCACAGCGTCAGCATCCCCGGAACCGTCGCCGGGTGGAGCGATCTGCTGGAAAGGCACGGTGACATGACGCTGGCCGATGTACTCAAACCGGCCATCCATCTGGCCGAAGAGGGCTACCCCGTCACCGAATGGATCGGGCAAGGCTGGGCCGGCCAGACAGCGAAACTTCTGCGTTCACCGGGCTGGGTCAGCAGCGATCTGGACAATGGGCCGCAGCAGCCGAGCGGTCATGAGCTTCTCATCAATGGACGGGCGCCGCAGGCCGGGCAGGTAATGCGCATTCCCACTCTGGGGCAGACGCTGCGGGCCATCGCCGCCGACGGCAAGAAAGCGATCTACGCCGGCGAATTCGCTCGCAGTCTGAGCGAGCACGTGCAGCGCTATGGCGGTTGGATCACGCCGCAAGATATGGCCGCCCATACCAGCACCTGGCAGGAGCCTATCACCGCCGATTTCGGCGATGTTCGTCTCTACGAATGCCCACCAAACGGCCAGGGGCTGGCCGCCATCATCGCCGCCAACTTAGCGGACGGCTTTGACCTGGCCGATATGTCCAGCGTCGATCGTCTGCACACGCTGGTGGAGTGTATGCGCATTGGCTACGCCGAGGCCCGGCAGTGGGTTTGCGATGTCGATGTGGTGCCGATCCCCCTGGACGCACTCACCAGCCGCGCCTATGCCGAGCAGCGGCGCCAGGAGATTAACCCGCAGCGGGCCGCAACGTCGATCTCCTGCGGTTATCCCATGGCGGGTTCGGATACTGTCTATCTGACCACCGCCGACGGCCAGGGGAACGCGTGCAGTTTTATCAATAGCCTCTACCAGGGAACCGGCAGCGGCCTGGTAGTGCCCGGGAGCGGTGTCAGTCTGCAGAACCGGGCCGCGCTCTTCGTTTTTGACCCCGACCATCCCAACTGTCTCGCTCCCAACAAGCGCCCCTATCACACGATCATCCCGGCGATGACCACCCGCGGCGGCGCGTTGCATGCCAGCTTCGGTGTGATGGGCGGCTATATGCAGCCCCAGGGACATCTACAGATGCTGGTCAATATGGCCGCTTTGGGCATGAGCCCCCAGCAGGCCCTGGACATGCCGCGCTGGTCCTTGAGCGGCCCGCATGCGGGCTTAGGCGCGGACGAAGCCGGCGGCAGGTTGACGATCGAAGAAGGCTGGGATTACGACATCCTGGCGGAAATGGCCCGCCGCGGACATCAACTGGTTCCGGTCAACGGGGCGGGACGGGGCGGTTTCGGCGGCGGCCAGATTATCGTCCGCGATCCGGAAAGCGGCATCCTGACTGGAGGCAGCGACCCGCGCAAGGACGGTTGCGCGGTCGGCTGGTAACGAGGGAACCGCGCCAACCATCAGTGAACCCCAAACATCACGCAACTCCGAGGTTATTGAATGGGTCGAAAACCCACGGTGTCATTCGCACCGGTTCGCCAGAAGATGCAACGCGCGGGTCTGGACGACCTGCTGATTCGCAGCTTTGAACATTACTACGCCAAGCTCGGCGCCGGCGCCACAGGTTACATCCCCGGTGCATACGCCCGCCCGCCAGCAGAAATAGCCGACAGGTCCACCGCCACTGGTTTCCATGCAGAGGGCTTGGACGCGCTCGACCGGCTCGTGGTCGTGAAATTGAACGGAGGACTCGGCGCCACCATGGGGCTGCATGGGCCGAGATCGCTGCTGATGGTGAAAGATGGGTTGCGATTTCTTGATATCATCGTCCGCCATGTCCTGCACCTGCGCCAGCAGATGACCGCCCGACTGCCCCTCATTTTTATGAACAGCTATAGCACGCAGGAAGCAACCCAGCAGGCACTGACCGCCTACCCAAAGCTCGCCAAAGGCGACGCTGGGGCCCTGCCTCTCGACTTTCTGCAAAACAAAGTGCCCAAGATCTGGCAGGACACCCTGCAGCCCGTCGAATGGCATCAAGACCCGACAAAGGAGTGGTGCCCACCCGGTCACGGCGACATCTACCTTACTCTGCACACCAGCAGCCTGCTCAGACAGATGCTGGCTCTCGGTTACGAATACATGTTCGTCAGCAACGCCGACAACTTGGGCGCAACCGTTGACACCGACATTCTCGGCTTTTTCGCGGCCCGCAACCTACCCTTTCTGATGGAAGTGACCGCCCGTACCGCGGCCGACCGCAAGGGAGGCCACCTCGCCCAAAGTTCCGATGGGCGGCTTCTGCTGCGCGAGATTGCCCAGTGTCCGCCAGAGGAGGTCGCGCAATTCCAGGACATCGACCGTTACCGGCTGTTCAACACCAACAATCTGTGGATTCATCTGCCCTCTCTGCAGAAATTGCTGCATGAACGAGAGGGTTTCCTGGACCTGCCGATGATCGTCAACAATAGGCCGGTGGACCCTTCTCACCCCGACTCCCCGCCAGTCTACCAACTGGAAACCGCGGTCGGCTTGGCGATCTCCGCATTCGAAGGCGCGCAGGCGATCAAAGTGCCGCGCGACCGCTTTCTGCCGGTCAAACGATGCAATGACCTCCTTGCGCTACGTTCCGATGCCTACCGGCTGAACCAGCAACAGAGCATTGGTCTGGATCCGCGCCGAGGCACCGGTCCTTTCCCTGCCGGCGCACCCCTTGTCGAACTGGATGACCGTTTCTACCAGTTCATCGAACAGATCCAGGAACGCTTTCCGCAAGGGCCGCCTTCCCTGCTCCGCTGCAGCAGCTTTACCGTCACCGGCCCCTACACTTTCGGCGCCTCTGTCACGGTCGAAGGCGACGTCACCCTGTCAAATGACTCGGACACACCAATCGCCATCCCCGACGATGCCATCCTGTCCGGGTAGGCCAGTTGCCGGCGGCTGGTGGTTGACTGACCACGGGCCGTCAACCACTAACGGCGCCGCCTACGCATCAACTCCAGCAGCAGAGACTTTCCCCCGTGGTAGCCGTGCCACAGTAGCGGGCTGGGCGACCAGTCCCACGCCCCCGTATGCACGGCCATTTGGGCCGCAAAACCCTCCTTGAAACGCCAAACGCCTTGAAGTGGATCGTTCTGATCGTCCGGATTCGACGGCGCCCCCCACCAATCATAGACTGTGCAGCCCTGGGCCTTGGCCCACTGCAATGCCCGCCACTGCAACAGATAGTTGGGCATATCGCGTCGCCGCCGCACACTGCTGGCCCCGTTGAAATAAAGAGTCTGGCGACCGTGACGGAGCAGAAACAGTCCGGCTACAGGCTGTGACTCCTGCGGATGCTCGGCCAACAACAGCGTCCCCCCGGTTCGCGACCCCTCGACCCTCTGCATCTCCAGAAACATGCGCCACAACGCCTCGTAGTAGGCGAATGGGCGGATCAGAAAACCATCGCGCGCGCTCGTCTCCTGGTAGAGTCGATAGAAGTCCGGCAGATCGGCAACACCGCCGCGGCGGACGGTCACGCCCCGTCGTTCGGCCAGCCGGATGTTATAGCGCCATTTGCTCTTGAACAAGGCCAGTAGCTGCTCATCCGCCTGGGTAATGTCCGTAAATCCAGTATTCTTGAATTGAATCTGCTCCGGACTGAAACGCCATTTGCGCTGGGCCAGCAGTTGCTGCAGGCGCTTCCCATCCGCATGCTCTTCGCCGACATCAGGATCGATTTTCACCTGCAAGCAGCCCCGCCGGCGGCACAGATCTTCGATCTGCGCCAACACCAGCGCAGTTGCTTCGTCATCCGACCAATCCAGCAAGGGGCCCTTGGGCACGTAAGCCACCCGCAGAGGCAGCGCCGCCGTCGGCTGACGCCACAGCCACTGAAAAGCCCCCAAGAGGCGCCCGCCCCGCTGCACGCGCCAACGCTCAACCCGCCAACCGCTGCCGGCCTTGACCGCACCCCACAGCCAACTTTGCAGCACGTGACCACTATCGGGCGGCAGCTGCGTCAACAGCTCTTCCCACGCCACCGCCGTCACCACCGGCTCCAGATTCACCCCCATGGAGGAGTGAGAGGAAGTCTTCGCTTGTTCCTCTCGCCTCTTCACCCTGTGCTTACTGTTGGCGGCCCGTTCTTTCGCCAACAGCGCACCCCGATAGAGACCATAGACCGGTCGTCGCAGGGGCAGGTCCCACGCTCCGACCGTGCGCTCAACCGCGCCGCCAAAGCCCTGTTTGAAACGGAAAACGCCCCAAAGGTTGCCCGCTGGGAGCGCATTCACGTCCACCGGCGCCTTCTCGGCGGGAACAACCCTGCGCCCTTCCGCCCAGAGACCGGTGGCGATGGCGCCGATCTCATCGGGAATGCCCCAGAGATCATACCGTGTGCAGCCACGTTGCTTGGCCCAGCGCATCGCTTCCCATTGGAGCGCATGGTTGGGCATCAGGTTGCGATGGCGGCTGTTGCTGGCTCCCCACAGGTAGCAGGCGGTCGAACCGACGGCAAACACGGCGATGCTGGCCAACGGTTCGCCGTCATAAGAAGCCAGCAGGAAGGTGCCCCAGCGGGACGCCAGCAGTTCGTAGGCGTCCTGGTAGTAGGCGGCGCTGTGGACGGGAAAACCGTCCCGCGTTCCCGTCTCCTCCATCAGTTGCTGAAACTGGGGCAGCTCATGCGTCTCAAGCTCCCGCACGCATACGCCCTTGCGCGCCGCCAGCCGGATGTTGTAGCGCCATTTGCTCTTCATCCGCGCCAGGATCGTATCGACGTCCGGCTGCAAATCGACGACAACCGTGCTGCGAGGCTGGATTGTCTGGGGGCTGGGATGGAAGCCGGCCGCCCGAAGCAGTTGCCGGTTGGCGGCCGTGTCCAGCAGGTCCGGCTCGATCTTCAACGCGAACGCCCCCTCCTGCCGGGCAACAGCGCACATGCGCGCCACCACAGCCTCGGTCGTCGTCGCCTCGGACCAGTCCACAAGCGGACCTCTGGGGACGTATGCGAGAACCTGGCCCATGCTCCTGCGAAAGAGGATCAGCGCCCCGGCCCGCGCCGCGCCGTCAGCTTCAGATGCCGGCAGCAGAACCCATCTGGCCCACCAGCCGAAGCGGCATTTCAACGTTGCCCATTCACTCGTCTGCAAGAGATGGCCGGCCGCATGGCTGCTGACGAATTCACTCCATTCCGCTGCTTGCTCTGTCACTGCTCCCCCTGTCATCCCGTTGGCTTACGCGGCCAGGAGACGTTGCCCCTGTTGCCGTTCAGTTTGCCCCTGCCCCATCATCTAGCCGCCATCCTCGATCATACCATACTGACCTGAACAGATTAGAACGCCGATAGCGTAGAGCGCCGATAGCGAGGTTCGATTGCCACCGGCTCCATCCGCCGGACAGTTGGCGCGGTCAAATTGAGAGAGCCAGACTGAGACAACCCCGGGCCGCTTCCCTGGGCGCGGCGTGCGCGCTGGGCCTGTCCCGCGGGCGGCGGCCAGAGTGGAAACTGTCTGAATTTGACACGGCTACAGCTCACTGCTATCGTCAAATCCGTGCCATCGTTGTGTCTGCGTTCGACAACAACTGCACTCAGGCGGATTCCGGCGGCGTCCAGCGTATCCTGTTCGCATGCCTCCAACACAGAAGTTCAATGGAGAAGGAAGAGAGTCTTGCAGAGGGATACGCTTGCGCAGAATCGGAGGTTGCCGCGCGTCTGTATGCTCAACGCAGCGGCTGCTCTATTGTTGGGTAATCTGCTGCTGGTCGGGTGCCTCGGGCCAACTGACGGCAGAGCGTCATCATCCGAAACAGCCGTAGTCACGATCTTCGCAGCCGCGTCCCTCACCGATGTCTTCCAACAAGCATCCCGGTCGTTCAGCCGTAGCGGTCATGCGGGTAACGTTGTCTTCAACTTTGCCGGTTCCCAGCAGCTGGCCGGTCAACTGCGCGAGGGGGCGCGCGCCGACATCTTCGCCTCCGCCAACGAGACGCAGATGCAGGCGGCTATTGATGCCGGACGAATTGAGAAGACGAGCGTGAAGACATTTGCTTGCAATCGGTTGATGATCGGCTACGGCCGGCCGCCTGCGGATGCATCCGGCGCATCACCCGCGAGCGCAGACGCCTTGCCCGATATCGAATCCCTGCTGAAGTTGGCCCAGCCCGGCCATAAGATTATCGTCGGCGCCGGAGCCGTGCCCATCGGGCGGTACACGCGTCAGTTTCTGGCCAATGCCGCGCAGGACGACCGCCTTGGCCCCGGTTTTCGTGCCGGCTTCGAAGCCAATATCGTGTCCGAAGAGCAGAATGTGCGCGGCATTCTCAGCAAACTGCAATTGGGCGAGGCCGATGCCGGCGTCGTCTACGCCAGTGACCTCGTTGGTGTCACAGATCTGCAACGCATGGAGATACCAGCCCATCTCAACATCTCTGCAGCCTATTCTATCGCCCCGGTTCGGGACAGCACGCAGCCGGAGCAGGCCGCAACGTTCGTCACCTTTTTGTTTTCTGAAGAGGGGACGGCTGTGTTGGAATCGCACGGCTTTTCCACCCAATGCCGGGCTGTGGGCATAGGGGACGCCCCAGATATTTCGCCCGCAGAGGCATCCGGCAATGCGAACGACTGAAGCCGCAGAGACGATGCGCATCCCTGTCGACCGGGCGCGCGGCGACCAGCGCTCTTCCGGACGCCTCCCGCGACCGGGCATCGCTCTCTTCTGGTCAGCCGTGCCCATGATCCTGTTCCTGACTCTTCCATTGCTGGCGCTGATCTGGCGCACAGAGCTGACCGACATCAGTACACATTTGGCCCAGCCGGTCGCTCGCCAGGCCATCATTCTCAGCTTGTGGACATCGGCCACAGCAACGCTTCTGACCATCGTTCTGGGCACACCTTTGGCGCTGCTGATGACCCGGCGGCACTTTCGCGGACGCCGGGCGCTGGACACGCTCATCGATCTGCCCACCGTCCTGCCCCCCGCCGTGGCCGGTCTGGCCCTGCTGATGGCCTTTGGCCGCCGGGGGATGCTGGGGCAGGGTCTGTCAGTGGCCGGAATCGAAATCGCCTTTACTTCGCTGGCGGTCATTTTCGCCCAGCTTTTTGTCGCCTCTCCCTACTACATTCGCGCGGCTATCGGCGGACTCAGCCGTAGCGCAGTCGAGTTGGAGGAAGCCGCCGCACTGGACGGGGCCGACAGCCGGCAGATCTTCCGCTTTGTGACAGTCCCTCTCGCCCGCGCTTCCTTGCTGGGTGGACTGGTAATGACGTGGGCCAGGGCCCTCGGTGATTTCGGCGCCACCATCCTTTTCGCCGGCAACTATCCCGGGCGCACGCAGACGATGCCCCTGGCCATCTATATCGGCTTCGAATTGGATCTTAATGTCGCCCTGGCCTTATCCGTTGTCCTTATGGCGACCGCCTTCTCTATTCTTTTACTCGTGAAATGGATTCTGGGACGAACCAATTAGACACAGTTCAGTCTTCCTCCCCTCAGTTTCATGGTTTGGACAGGGGGCCGGGACAGATACGAATGTAGAGCGTGCTCAACTGTGCGCACACGACAGTCACAGCCCAACCCTAGTCACAGCCCAACCTTCCATCACATGAATCACAGTTCCGACGGCGGCCCACTCATCGAAGCAGTCCCCAACTTTTCCGAGGGCCGCCGCACCCATGTCATCGACGAACTGGCGGCAGCAATCCAGACGTCCGGCGCACGGCTGCTGGATCGCAGCAGCGATGCGTACCACAACCGCACGGTTCTCACAGTCGCCGGTCCGCCGGAACCGGTTCTGCAAGGGCTGTTCAACGCGGTTGAGGTGGCTATCGCCCGCATCGACGTCCGGCAGCATCGGGGTGTCCATCCCCGGCTGGGGGCCGCCGATGTGGTCCCCTTCGTGCCGATTCGCGACACTCTACTTGCAGACTGCGTTCTCCTCGCCCACCAACTGGGTCGTCGCATCGGCGATGAGTTGGATGTTCCTGTCTACCTCTATGCTGCAGCCGCCACCAGGCCGGAACGCCGTAATCTGGCCGACCTCCGTCGCGGGGAATATGAAACCTTGCTGCGGGAAATCCACCGCCCGCAGCGCCGGCCGGACTTCGGCCCCGCCAGGGTCGGCCCGGCGGGCGCGGTGATCGTTGGAGCCAGGCCCATTCTCATCGCCTTCAACGTCTTTCTGCGCACAGCCGACGTTGCCGTCGCCAGAGCCATCGCCCGCAAAATTCGCGAGCGCGACGGCGGTTTGCCGGCGGTCAGAGCCTTAGGCCTCCTCGTCGATGGGCAGGCCCAGGTCAGCATGAATCTCGTCGATTATCGCACCACATCCCCTCAGGCGACCGTAAATGCCATTCGCCAGCAGGCCGCCCGCCACGCAGTCGCGCTCGACCGCAGCGAACTGATCGGCCTCATCCCCCAAGGCGCCCTGCCAAGAAGCGAGGAGCAAGAAGTGAGCAGTGATGGAAAAACTCTTTCGCCTTTCTCTTTGGCGGCCGCAGCCGACGCGCTTCTTTTGCCGGAACTGACCCCAGACCGCGTCCTGGAGGTTGCGTTACGCCAACGGTGAGCAGCATCTGGGGCAATGGCAGCGCATTTGCAACCGTTCTCTCGCCATGTCATGGTTAGGGGGCGCAGCGGGCATTGTGAACGCTTGTTGTAAGCATTTTGCGTTCTTGACACCGGCCTGTCCAATTTCCCGCCAAGTGCCCAGATGGCAGCCAATGCATAATGTGCTCTTGGGGATGGCTCAGACATTCGCTTTGGCGAAAGCAGAATGCCGTGCTAGAATCAGGGCCATATACAGCAGACAGTTCCGACTGTGATACTTGCAATCTGTCTGATTGCCGTGATTAACTGTCCTGCGCTCCACGGTCGTTAATCATCCCCATCATCCGATCGCATTAATCACAGTTCATTACTCAATCACAATTGCCGCCCGTTGTCTTCTCCAGCCGATTGGACAACTGAGCAACGGGTGAACAACAATGCAGACAATGCAGTCTCCTCGCCAAATCGTCTGGTCAGAATGGATAGAGACCACCGGGTCGCCATTGACGCTGCCAATGAGCGAGATGCCCCCCGGGCCTGTTCCGCCTGCAGAGGGACTGGATCTCGCAATAGTCATTGTCAACTACAACGCCAGCGCCCTCCTGGCAGGTTGCCTGACATCCGTGTTCGCCTCTGCCGGCAGCTTCTCCTACACTGTCTGTGTTGTAGACAACGGCAGTAGTGACGACAGCGTCGCCATGATAAGCGACCGCTTCCCGCAGGCCGGGCTGATCGTTTCCGAAACCAATCTCGGCTTCAGCGCGGGCAACAACCTGGCTCTTCGCCAGCTCGGCCTCTCTGCCCACCAAGCGCTGGGCAACAGACCCCATCCCCGCTACACCCTCCTTCTGAACAATGACACCGTCCTGCCGGCGAACGCTCTGGCCGACATGATCCAATTCATGGACGAGCGGCCCAACGTCGCAGTGGCAGGCCCACGAGTGAGGCGCCCGGACGGAACCCTCGATCTGGCCTGCCGGCGCAGCTTTCCCACCCCCTGGGTGAGCTTCTGCCGCATGACCCGCCTGAGCCGGCTGTTTCCCCAGAGCAAACGTTTCAACGCTTATAATCTGGGCCACCTGCCGGAAGACGCAGTACATCCGGTGGATTCAGTTGTGGGCGCTTATATGCAGGTGCGTACGCAGGCGATTCAGCAGGTTGGACTGTTGGACGAGGCCTACTTTATGTACGGCGAAGATCTCGATTGGGCAAAGCGTATCAAGACCGCGGGCTGGGATGTCTGGTACAACGGCAAGGTCGAAATCACACATGTCAAAGAGGCCTCCAGCCGCAAGAGCCGCAAGGCCCGCCGCGCCTTTTATGAAGCAATGTGGATCTTTTATCGCAACCACTACCGGTCCAACAGTTCATGGGCGTTGGACAAACTGATCTGGCTCAGTATTGCCCTGATCGGTGGCGTAGATATAGCCATCCGACTGTGGAAGCTACGACAGGAACGGGTCTAACAGAATTTCGCGTTGTCTGGGCAGAGGAAGGCCAGTCAGCCAGAAATTCGTCAGATTGACTGTGGATAGTGAATAGCCGTCCACTCCAGGTCTTACGCAATACGCACGATGTGGAAGTCACCAGCTCAGCCGACATCAGAACTTGAGGAGCCGGAAACAGGGTCGCGGCCATCGGCGGCTGCGGAAGATGCGGCTGCGACGGAGCAGAGCCCATCCTCCAGTCCCAACGGCAGGTACTCGGCCCCGCGCGGCCAGCGGCCGGGCGTGCCTAAACGCGCCCAGCTTCTGTTTGCGCTCACCCTGGTAATTGTGGATATGGGAGCACATGGCTGGCGTTCTTTCTGGCCCATCGGCTCACCGAGATGAACCTGACACCGCGGCTGATGGAACTACAGCCGGATATCATTGTCGGCCCGTTCTTGGAGTTCCTGCCTTTGCCGCTGGCCCAGTCGTTGTTGCTGCTGTCGATCTTCTTTTCGCGGGGCATGTACCAGCGCCGCCGGCCGCTCGGTCATCTGGACGAAATCTTCCGCACCGCAAAACTAACGACTCTGTGCACGCTCCTGACCGTCGCGCTGGTGAGCCTTTTTCTGCGGGATTTTGTTTATCACCGCACATTCCTAGGTTATGCCTGGCTGCTTAATATCATCATGTTGACTATCGGCCGGACTTTGCATGCGCAGGTGCAATGGAATGCTCAGGCCAAAGGCGTTGGCGGAGACCGGGTCCTGCTCATCGGCGGCGGCGACTCCGGCCGCATGATTCTGCAAAGAGTGCAGGCCAACCCAAAACTGGGCTTTCAGATAATAGGTGTCGTAGATAACAGCAGTACGCGTTCCGTTCTCAATGTGCCGATTCTGGGCAGCGTCGCCGATATCCCCAGAATCATAGACGAATTCGCGGTCGACGAAGTGATTATCGCGCTGCCGGAAAATACCCATCAGGAACTGATCGGCATCATCAGCCTGTGTGAGCGCGAAAAGGTCGGCATTCGCGTGTTGCCGGATGCTTTTGGAATAATGGCCAGCGAGGTGACGATCGGCTACCTTGGTGGGCTGCCCCTGCTCACGATCCGCGACGTCGCCCTCCAGGGTTGGAAACTGACACTCAAACGCGGGATGGATCTGGTGGGCAGCGCCATCGGCCTGGTGTTTCTCAGCCCCTTCCTCATGCTGGTGGCGCTCCTGATCAAACTGGACAGCCCCGGGCCGGTTTTCTACACACACGAACGGATGGGGTTGGATGCCAAATCGTTCAAAATTCTGAAGTTTCGCTCCATGCGCGAGGACGCAGAGAGATCCGGGCCGGGCTGGACGGTTGAGAACGATCCCCGGCGCACCAAACTGGGCACCTTCATTCGTCGCGCCAATATCGACGAACTACCCCAGTTGATTAATGTTCTCTTCGGCGAAATGAGCTTGGTCGGGCCGCGCCCGGAACGACCCGTCTACGTGGAGCAGTTTCGAGAGATGATCCCTCGCTATATGGACCGCCACCGCGAAAAGGCCGGCATGACCGGCTGGGCCGCGGTCAACGGGATGCGGGGCGACACCTCGATCGAGGAGCGCACAAAATACGATCTCTGGTACATAGAAAACTGGTCCTTGGCCCTGGACTTCAAGATTATCATTCGCACACTGGGCCAGTGGCTGCTCGGGACAAACAAGAACGCCTACTGAACCAACCCAAATTCCTTGACAACCCCCTACTCGATTTGTTACACTTTTTGCTCAATCAGCACTCCCATCACAAGAGTGATAAAGGTTTATCTCAAACGTCTGATTGCCGCCAACTGTCCGACAGTTCGAATTGCCCTCCATCGACCGCACCTACAACGCACTTGACGGAGGGCCGGCCGGCGGCAATCCTATCTGCCTATAATCGATGACAGAACTGCAGTTGAGCCAGCGCCGCAAACAGGTACTACGTATCGTCATCCAGGAGTATGTGGAGAATGCCCAGCCCGTGGGCAGTCAGTCGATCGCGCAGAAATATGATCTGGGTGTCAGTGCAGCCACCATCCGCAATGATTTGGCTGCGCTGGAAAAGGCCGGCCTTCTGACCCACCCCCACACCAGCGCCGGCCGCATTCCCACCGATGGCGGCTACCGCTACTTTGTGGCCAATCTCATGGCCCACACCGATCTTCCCTCCCAAGAGCGGCACATGATCCGCCATCAGTTCCATCAAGCCCGGCGGGAAATCGACCAGTGGCTTCGTCTCAGCACAGCGGTCTTGGCCAGAGCCTCCACGGGTGCGGCGCTGGCAACCTCCCCTCGCTCGATCTTCAGCAGGGTCAAACATCTGGAGTTGATCGGCATTCAGGATACCGTCGTGTTGCTGGTGCTCGTGCTGGCCACAGGTACGCTGAAACAGCAAGTGATTACGTTGGAAAAGCCAATCTTTCAGGATGAATTGAGCCGGGCGAGCAACCAACTCAATGTTGAGATCTCTGGCGCCACCGCTGCCGATCTGCCGGAAAAACTGGAGGGGTTCACAGGCTTCACTCGCGAAGTTGGCGAACTTGTGCTGAAAACCTTGCGCCAGTCGGAGGAACAGATCACTGAACGCGTCTATCGACATGGGCTGGCCCAGGTGTTGGCCGAGCCTGAATTTGCGGACGCGCCGCAGGTGCGCCGGATCGTGCAGGTATTCGAGCAGCGCACGCTGCTGCATGAGATTTACGATGATATCATGGAGTTGAGCGACGTACAGGTAGTGATTGCCGGCGAGGGCCGTTTCGGGGATATGCAGGACATAAGCCTCGTGCTGAGCCGCTATGGTGTACCGGATCGGGTCAGCGGCCTGCTGGGCGTAGTCGGCCCGATGCGAATGCCTTACGGCCGCACAATCGGGGCTGTGCGCTATGTTGCCACACTCCTGACCGAACTGATGTACCAGCTCTACGGCCCAGACCTTTAGACAACACGCTTGAGTAACAGGAACATTTATGAGTCAACAGGAAGAACGGGAAAACACAACGGTAGAACCAGAAAACGGACAACTGCCTGAGGAGGCTGTTCTGGAGGCAGAGGAGCTTGACTCGAGCGATGTCTCCGACATCGAAGAGGCTGAAGAAAAGGACGAGACACCCGAACAGACGATCGCCCGGCTTCAATCGGAGTTGGCCGAAGCGCAAGACCAGGCCGCCAGCCACCTCGACAAGATGCAGCGTACCGTGGCCGAATATGAGAACGCCGGCAAACGTCGCGAACGCCAGAACGAGGAGCGCATCAAACGCGCCACGGAAAGTATGATGCATCAGTTGCTGCCTGCTCTCGATGACCTCGATCTGGCCTTTCAGAACGTGCCCGAAGGAGTGCAGGGAGAGGACCAGGCCTGGCTGCAGGGATTCGAGCAGATCAAGCAGAAGCTTCTGGACATTCTCGCCAATTCAGAGGTCGAACCGCTAGCCAAGAGTGGTGAATTCGACCCCAATCAACATGAGGCCATCTCGAATGAGGCGAGCGAAGATGTCCCTAGCGGGCATATCATCCAGACATTACGCACCGGCTACCGCATCCAGGATCGGATCCTGCGCCCGGCGCTCGTCCGCGTTGCGCAGTGAATAGCTGGACGATTTCCTATCTCCTCTAAATGGTTGCCCTAACTCGTTCCGCTGCCGCCGGTCGCCATTCAGACCCCCAGCACGGCATCCGCCCCTTTGACATCGGGCGCGATTTGCGCGCCGTGGCGAGACTGATTGCGGAGGCTTTCGCCGCAGAACTGGACGAACAGGGCGAGGCTGCGCTGCGCGAACTGCGAATTCTCGGCTATATGAGCGGGCTGGTGCGCATCCTCTCCCGTAGTACCGGCGAGTTCCAGAATGTCTTCAACGGATTCGTCTGGGTGGAGAACAAGCGGGTGGTGGGCAATGTAACCGTGCAGCGCGCCTCGGGCGGCAGCGGGCGCTGGCAGATCGCCAATGTGGCGGTCTCGCCGGCCTGGCGCGGGCGCGGGATCAGCCGCGCCCTCATGGAGCATGCCCTGGATTACATCCGCGATATGGGTGGGTCCTGGGCTGTGCTGCAAGTACGCGGGGAAAACGAGATCGCCCGCGGCCTTTATGAACGGCTCCGTTTTGAGAATATGGGGGGGACCTCCGAACTCTACGCACCGGGCGCGCCGAAGTCGATCACAGCGCCGGTTCTGTCCAACCTGCAGCCGTTCTCCCCATCTGACAGCAATCTGCTGTATGATCTGGCCACCAGCCGACCCAGCGCCGAATTCCAATGGTGGCGGGCCGTGCGGCGAGACGAATTCCGGATTCCACTCGAAAAGCGCATCGGTGAACTGGTGAGCAGGCTCGTCGGTCGCCAGCGTATCTTCCGTTACGCCATCCGCGACTATAGCAGCCGCTTTGAAGGAGCGATCCAGGTCACCGCCCGATGTTGGCAAGGAGAGCACCATATCCGTCTCTGGCTGCGGTCCGATGCCCAGGAACGATATGCCCAGCCTCTGGTCCTGAGCGCATTGGCGCTGCTGCAAGAGTCTCCCCGCTGGCCGCTGCGTTCGTCTGTCAACACACAGGACGAAATCGCGGTGCAGACGCTGCTGGACCACGGCTTTTCGGTGCGCCGCACCTTATACACGATGCGCTTGCGCATGTAACCTCCCATGAAACTTCTATTACGGCTGGTCGGGAACGCCATCGCCTTGTACGTGGCGTCAACAATGATCGACGGCATTGAGTTCGGCGCTGGCGGTGAGGTGGATTTGGGCAGTCTGCTGGCAGTCACCCTGATTTTTGGCGTTGTCAACGCCGTCATAAAACCCTTTGTCAAAGTTGCGACCTGCCCGGCCTTTCTGGTCACGCTCGGCCTGTTCACTTTTGTGATCAACGCCCTGATGCTGCTTCTGACCAGCTTGCTGGCCGGTATGCTCAACGTCGACTTTCGGGTAGGCGGTTTTGTCCCCGCCTTCTGGGGCGCAATCGTCATTAGCTTGGTCAGCTTTCTTCTTAGTTTGTTCATCTCCGCCAAGAGCGACGACAAAGATTGACCGCAGTTCAGGCGCCACGCCGCGCGGTGAACTGCAGCCGATAGCCTCTTCACATCACAGTTCAGATTACCGCCGGGGCATACCGTGCGCGCTACCTTTCTCCACATGGCCGACTGCCATCTCGGCTATCGTCAGTACAACAGCCGAGAGCGGCAGAACGACTTCACCCGCGCCTATCTCGACATTATCGGGGCGGCCATCGACCGCAAAGTCGATTTCGTTCTGCTGGCCGGTGACCTCTTTGAAAAACGCACCATCGATCCAATCACCCTGGACCACGCCATCACCGGGCTGGAACGGCTGAGGAAGGCCGGTATTCCCTGCCTGGCGGTAGAGGGCAACCATGAACTGGCCTACTACCGCGACAGCATCAGCTGGGTACGCTTTCTGGCCGAGCAGGAGTTGCTGACGCTGCTCAACCCGCAGTTTGACGGCGAGCGGGTCAAGCTCCCGCCCTACGAGAAGCGCGAGGGGACTTATGTGGAACCGATTCCGGGACTGCGGGTCTACGGCATGCGCTACTACGGCAGTTCCACGCCACATCTCGTGAAGCGGGTGGCCGACGCGCTGGCGGCGGCCGACAAACAGGGGGTCGAGTACACGATCTTCATGGCGCACGCTGGTGTCGAGGGTGTACTTGACGGCCCTGGCGGCGCCCTTAGCCACCGCGAACTGGCCCCCCTGCGCCGCCACGTGGACTATCTGGCGCTAGGCCACATCCACAAGCCATTCGAGTTCGACAACTGGATCTACAATCCCGGCAGCCCGGAGACCAACTCGCTGACCGAGGCGGCTTGGCCGGAGCGGGGTTACTACCTTGTGGAGGTGGATACGGAGGCGGAGCCAAAGCACCGTTCGGTTTTGCACGCCAATATGCGGCGTCCGTTTGAACGCCTTTTCTTCAAGGTGGACGCGTTCGAGACGCCGGGCGAACTGCTCGAAGAGTGCCGGCGCTATGTCGAGCGCCGGCACCGTCAGTTCAGGGGTAAAGAGCCGGTCGTCGAGCTGCGGCTTAGCGGGGTGCTCCCCTTCGACCGCGGCGCGCTGGCGACGGAGCCGCTCAAGGAAGTTGTCGACGATCTTTACAAGCCCCTGCACAGCTTCGTGCGCAATGACACGCGGGCCGCAGAGTTCGCCGTCGACCCTGATCAGCACCTCAGCCGCCCGGCACTCGAGCGGCAGATCATCGCCGATCTCCTCGAACGGGACAACCGCTTCCGCGCCCGCAGCGGGGAATGGACCGAACTGGTCCTCGCCATTAAGCAGCTTGCTGTCAGCGGCGCCTCTCCTGAGGCGGTATTAAAAGAACTGGAGGACGGTGAGGAGAGAGTAAAGAATGGTGACAAAAAGGTTTCACAGGGAGGAGAGTCGCGATGCTAATCCACTCGCTGACCCTGGAAAATGTCAAATGCTATCCGCAGGCAACGATCAGATTCAGCCCCGGCACGAACACGATCGTTGGCCACAACGGATCGGGCAAGACAACTATCCTTGAAGCCATCGGCTATGCTCTCTTCGATCATCTTCCCTATAACCAAGCCGATTTCGTACGTGAAGGTCAGAGGTCGGCGAGCGTGACCGTCGATTTTCTCAGCGACTACGACGAGCGCGCTTATCAAGTTGTGCGGAGTTGTGGCAGCAGCAATGTCTACCGGGTCTTAGACCCGGAACTCGCCATGAAAATCTGCGAGGGCAAGGCCGATGTCATGCAGTTCTTGCGCCAGCATCTCGGCATTGAACCGGACACCGATCCGGGGGAACTGTTCAGGAACGCTGTGGGTGTGCCCCAGGGCAGCTTCACCGTCTCGTTTCTGGCGACGGCCAGCGCCCGCAAAGCCGTTTTTGATCCTCTCTTGAAAGTCGCCGAATACCGCCGGGCGTGGGAAAGATTGCGCGAGCCGCTCAGCCTGCTCAGCCAACGAAAGAGCGATCAGTCAGAAATCATCAGTGGACTAAAGGGGGAACTGAACCGCCTGCCAACTGTGCAGGCCGAAGCCAACGAACTGACGACCCGCATCAGCAACGCGGAGGTTGAACTGCGCGCCGCGCAGACGGGGTTGGCCACAGCTGAATCCGCACGGCAGGAGATGGAGACGAAACGGGAGCAGCTGCTTGAACTACAACGCATCACGCAGATACAGCAGCAGGCAGTGGCCGAACAGGAGCGAGCACTGGCCGCGGCCCGGCAACGGCTGACAGAGAGCGAAGAGGCTGCGACCACTACCGAAGCAAACCGTACCGGCCATAAAGCCTACCGGGTCGCGCAACAAGACCAACGCGCCGTGCACGAACGGATGGCCCAGCGTCGGGAGTTGCAAGAAGAGCGGGCTGACGTCCAGACGCGACTGACCCAGGCGGCAACAAAGGAGGACGCCCACAGGCGCGCCCTGGCTGACATCGCGGAGGCGGAGAAGACTGCTGCGGACCTTGCGGACGCGGCAGCCGAACAGGAGAGGCTGGACCTCGAAGTGCGGGATGCCCAACGCCAGGTAGACCGGCTGAAAGATACGGGCGTCCGGGTACAGCGGGAACAGGCCGCGGTGGATAGGGCGCAACATAGGCTGGACTGCCTGCGCGTCGAGGTAGCCCGCGCCCAGGAACTCGAAGCCTCCCGGGAGCCATTGCAGACGCGCGTGGAAACCTTGCAGCAGAAGATTACGGTGCAAAAGACCAGGAGTACCCAACTGTACGCGGAAATGGAGACGATCGAGGAGCAAGGCATTCAGCTAAAGGGTCTGGAAACAGACGCGGTCTGCCCTATCTGCGAACAACCCCTGTCAGCGGATCATCGTCAGCAGCTTCTCGACCGCCTCCGCCAGCGCTGGAAGGAAATGGATGGGAAAGCCAAGGCCGCCGCGGAGACGATCCGTCAAGCGGAAGCGGAACGGGAACAGGCCCGCGCCACCCTAGCCCAGCAGGAGAAGACCCTGCGTTCCCTTCCCCGCCAGCACGCGGTCGAGACGGCTGAAACGGAACTGGCCGAGGTACATGCCCAGCTTGTCAAAACCCATGCCACGGCCGAGGCGCTGGGGCAAGCGCCGCAACGCGTGGAGCAGCTACAGAAGAAGTTGAAGGCGCTGGGCGAACCACGGCGGCGGCGGGATGCGGCTCTCCAGCAGGCGCGGGGGCGTGAGCGGATGGAAGAGGCCTTGCAGCAGCAGCGGGCGCAGGCCGAGCAACAACGGATCGCGCTCGCTGCGCTTGACGAGCGCATGGCAGCGTTCGCCAATCTGGACGCCGAGGCAGCCCGGATCACCTCCCAACTGGAGAAGTTCCAGACAGCCGACGATCTATACCGGCGCAATCAGGCCGCAGCCGAGGCCCTCCCTCAGCGTCGGCAAGAGTTCGCCGAGACAAAGAAGGCGTTACAGGCCGCGCGGGAACGCTACGAGAGCGGACAGGCACAGCTGGCAGCCAACACGCGTGAGTTCGACGAAGAACGCTTCCAAGAGGCGGTGGCCCAGGTGGACGAGATCCGCAGCCGCAGGGTACGGCTGGAGACTGAATTAGGCCAATGGCGTGAACGCCTGATTCGGGCGGAGGAGGAGATCGACCATTTGCAGGCTCAGGCCCAGCGGCTCGCTGCCGCCCGATCTCTGCACGACCGTCTGACGGAACAGGAGGAGCTTTTGCAGTTTCTGCGCTCCGTCCTACAGGATGCCGGCCCGTTCGTGACCAAGGCGCTGGTCCAGCAGATCAGCTACGCAGCCAATCAACTGTTCGGCCAGATCATGGAGGACTACACGCGCACGCTCCATTGGCAGGAGGACTACGGGATCACCTTGGAGGTAGATGGCCGTGAGCGGGCATTTGCCCAGCTGTCCGGCGGGGAGCAGATGAGCGCAGCGCTGGCTGTACGGCTGGCCCTGCTCCAGGAGATGAGCGCTATCGCCGTCGCCTTCTTTGACGAGCCGACCACCAATCTGGACGGTGCCCGCCGCGACGCGCTGGCTCGCCAGATCGTGGGCGTGCGCGGCTTTGAGCAACTGTTCATCATCAGCCACGACGACTCGTTCGAACAGGCCACGGAGAAGCTGATCCGTGTAGAGAAGAGAAACGGAGCGAGCGAGATTCATTATGAGTGAGACCGGTTGAACGCCGGTCGCACTAGGCGGCTGCAGCCAATATTTGCGCGGCTTTGGGAATCCCTCCCAGAGACGCGAACTCTTTCTGCAGGCTGGCGGCGTTGAGGCGAGCGGGGGCGTCGTCCGCCAGTATCTTTTGCAGAGCTTTCACTGCCAGCGAGACGGTCAACTGCTTGGGTGAGATATGGTAGCCGACACCGCTGCGCGCGACCCCGCTGGCTTGACGGGCCTGGTCCGCAGCCTTGGGCACGACGATCTGTGGAATCCCGTGCGTAACCAGGGCGTGGGTCGTGCCGGCGCCGCCATGGTGGATCGCCGCCGCGATGTAGGGCAGCACCTCCGCAAAGCGGACCCGCTCTACCAGTACCGAAGGCTGTGGCAGCCTACTCCGCAGGGCTTTCATCTCGCGCGCAGTCCAGCCCCCCTCTGTTCCGCCGGCGTCAAAGCCTTTGCCGACCGCCAGAATCGGTACGCCTCCCACCTCAGCCGCCGCGTGGGCCGCGATAACAAAGAAACCGATGTCCCTGGTAAATGTGGTCCCGAGGGTAATGAAGATCCATGGACGATCGACCGGAAGTTGGTCGAGCCAGAGGGACTCGCGCGGCAGGGGAGGGGCAGCGACCCCGCCGACCATTCGCGTTTGCGGCAGCAGCGGCGCGCCGGCATACCAACGGGGGCTCCAATAGGTCAGATGTAAAGAGGGCGAACGCAGCGCGGCCGGACCGTCCAGCGCCCAATTGACGCCGGTGACGCCAAAATGCCGACAGCAAGCGGCGACCCGCGCCTGGGCCAGTTCACGGAGCGAACCGGGGGTGTCCTCTCTGGGTCCTGGCGACTTCGGCTGCATGGCCGGCCAGCCGGCGACGGCGAAGGGTACGCCCAAGAGCTCGGCGGCGATGCCAGCCGCGGCGGTGAACATCTCGCTGACGATCAGATGCGGACGAAAACGCTTGCCCACCTCGGCAAGCTCCAGCGTAGCCGCCTGCACGCGCTCCACGTCCAACCACTGATCCAACGAGCGGATCATGCGCAGGCGCTGGAACTCCCCCTCTGTGGCCGCGCCTTTCTGTATGGGGGGCGGCGGCGGCCAGCGCCAACCGGTCTCCTGCAGGATATGGACGGAAACGCGCTGCGCAGTCAGTTCGCTCTGCAGTTCACGGCCGGTGGCCCACAGGACATCATGGCCCGCCCTAATCAGTTCCACAGCCGTGGGCAGGTAGCCGCCCCAATCCAGGTGGCCCGCCAGTTGCGCGGATACACATAGGAAGCGCAAGCGGTTCTCCTCAACCAACGCAGCCGGGAACAAGACGGTACAGCGCGCCTTCGCCGGTTCCGATCCAGAGGGCCCCATCCGGTGCGGTTACAACCGCCTGCACCGGCCAGTTGTGCATGATCCGTTCGGCGATAATGACGCCACCCGCGTTCGCCAGCCGAAACAGACCCGGATAGCGTCCATAATTGGCGAAAAAGATCGTCTCGTAGGCCCATGTGATGCCGGTGGGCGCGGCCGAGTTGGGCAGGATCAGCACAGGAGCGGTCCACCAATCTTTGTTGACCCCGCCCAGCGCCATCGGGAAGCCGTAGTACGGGGTAGCATTCACGTCGCCCGCATTGGCGGCAGCGGAGAGTGTACGCGGGTCGAGCAGGTCCACTTCGTCCCCGGCGTTATATTCACCGGGCACGTTGGTGGCGCCATTGTCGGTAAACCAGATGCGCCCGAGCGGGTCCACGGCAATGCCGTAGGAATTGCGCACACCACGCGCCGCGGTCTGGAAGACGCCGATTGAGCGTTCAGCCAGCAGCCGATCCAGCCGGGCGCGCACGATGCGGGCCGCGAATGGATTGCCGCCGGCGGCCACATTCGTGGCCAGCGTTTCCGCGGGCAGATCACCGTCGCCAGGCACGATTATGCCGTCCGAATAGCCGTCCCGCACTCCGCCGGCGGAAACATACAGCCAGCCATCGCTGATCACGAGACCATTGTTGGCATGGAAGAGCTGACCTGCCACGGCGAAGCCGCCAGCCAGGGGTTCATACCCGCTGCCGTCGACGATGCGCCCCACCTCGCCGGCCCGATTCAGGTAGAGCGCGCCCGCATGCCAGGCCATGCCGGTGATACGGCTGGATTCCCGCAGGATCTCATAGTAGCTGTCCCTGGAAACGCTGTCCCAGATAACGATCGAGCGGCTGGCGTGAAAGGGATCGTAAAAGATATTGGGATCGAAGTTGCCGGTGGCCGGATGGTCCAAAGCGATGAACAGTCTGCCATCCGGCGCGAAGGTCAGAGCGGTGATGCTGTGGCGATCCTGTAACTTCGGGGCCAGGAACTGCTCTGCACAGAAGCCACCCCGGGGAACTAACCACGGATCGGATTCAGACGGGGCACCCAGATTGAGGGAGGCGGCGCGAATGCCTACGCTACCGGCAGCAATGCCTCTCGATGGGACGCTGGCTGTGTTGCTGACTGCGCCGCCTCCCGTATCGCCGCCATCGCTGCCGCTAACAGTGCCGCCCGTATTGTCTGAGGCCGGGGGCGGAACTGCACTCGTCGTCTCCACTTCCGGCAGATAGGCGGCAATCTGCTGAGCATCAGGAATGGCGGCACAACTTGCGGGCAGGGCGAGTTGTGCGTTGATATAGGGAACAGTCCCGCCATCCTCGGCGCATTCATTCGGCGCCCGGGTAAATTCGTCGCCCGACAGACGCAGCCACATTTCGGCCACGGGCGCCGGCTCTGTGCCCTGCTTGGTCGCGCCAGCCACAATCCATGTATAAATCAGCGCCTTTTCGTCATCACCAAGCTCCCCCACCATCGGCATCGCGCCGGATCGGATTTGCGTCCAGAGCTTAGAAGCGTCCGGATCGCCCGGCGTCACCACCGGTCCGCTCTGACCACCGGCCATCAAGGTTTCATACACAGTCACCTGCAGCTGCGCCTGCTTCACAACACCGCTATGACAGACGCTGCAGTTGTCTTCCAAGAGCGGCTGAATGTCTTCATCGTACCCCGGCGTGGAGATAGGGATCCGACCGATGGAACGGTCGAGTGAGACAAAAGGAAGCTCTTCTTCTTGGCCGAAGATCGCATCAACCCGTACCAGGGTGCCGGCGGGCGCGCGGCCCAGATGGCAGCCTTCCCGGTGGGGGCGGTTGCGCACATTGGCGTTGCGTTGCAGAACTGC
Source organism: Caldilineaceae bacterium (assembly GCA_965221345.1). Taxonomy (GTDB): domain Bacteria; phylum Chloroflexota; class Anaerolineae; order Caldilineales; family Caldilineaceae; genus Bin5. Next base: position 407,703 of record CBDCSD010000001.1, on the reverse strand, counting down.
ATACACCGGCTGGCCCCCGGCAAGACAGGACAAAGCACCTTCCATACCATGGATCAATGCAATGTCGGCGACACCCCCCATCGCATCGGGGTGGGCTGTAGGCGGCCGCGGCCAGATTTTCTCGGGACTGACAGTTTCGGCGGAGTCGCCATTTTGGGCTGTGTCGAAGCTGTTTGGTTGGAACATGCACGCGCCGAGGAACAGAACTGCGCAGACGAGCAGTGTAATGGCGAGGAATGAAATTGCATGGCGGCGATGACTCATTGATTGAGAACCTGTTCGCGAAGCGGCTGGGAGGCGCCCCCACAATTTGTTATGCTGCGCCAGGATGAACAGCTAATTCCCGGAGATAGAGTCGGAAACCGCCGGCTCTTCTGTCAGCGTGCGACGCGCGACGGAGATATCCAGCTGGATCTGGGCGACGAGCGCCTCCAGGCTGTTAAATCGTTGCTCGTCGCGCAGGCGGGAAACGAAAGAGATAGTCAGTCGCTGCCCGTACAATAAGCCGGATTCGCCCGCCTGGGGAAAGTCCAGCAGATGGGTCTCGATGCGGCGGTGGCGTCCGTCTACGGTGGGCCGCACGCCGATATTGGTAACGCTGACGCGAGGGTTGGTGGAACAACTGTCCGGCAGGTATGCCCAGGTCGCGTAGACCCCATTGGCGGGGATGAGCCGCTGTGGGATGGGCCGGATGTTAGCGGTGGGCACGCCGATTTCACGCCCGCGGCGCGCGCCCTCTTCGACGACGCCGGCGATCTGATAGGGCCGACCCAGCATCTGCGCTGCATCGGATGCAGCGCCGGCCAACAGAGACTGACGGATCTGGCGGCTGTGGATCTCTTCACCCCCACACGCGAATGGTTCGATCACCGATACATCATAGCCTAGCCGCGTACCCAGCGCCCGCAGAAGGTCGACATTGCCGCTGCGCCCGCGCCCCAGCGCAAAATCCGGCCCTACCACCAGCCGGACAAGCCCCAAACGTTCCACGAGAACCGCCATAAACTGCTTGGGGGTCAGGCTGGCAAATTCCATGTCAAACGGCTGAATGATCCCCAGATCAAAACCGCATGGTTCGATCAGCCGCAGACGCTCTTGTGGAGTGGTCAACAGGCGCAAGGGAAGGTCCGGCCGCAGCACGGCCATAGGGTGGGGGTCGAACGTGAGCAGGGCAGTCTTGGTTGCAGACGAATGGCCCGCCGCTTCTGTTTGCAAGGTGCGCAAGAGCGCCCGATGGCCCAGATGAACACCATCGAAATTTCCAATCGTCAGGAAAGTTGGGCCGGAAAACCGGAGAGATCGCAGATCGCTGCGCCAAATTCTCATCTCAAGTCAGTTTCTGGTTCTTTACGTGGATTCCGTTTGCCACCAGGACTTTCCGACAGTTTGCACGGGAGGAACGCAGACATCCTGCCTGCCCCTACGCAACAGGAAATGTGGGAAAAAGCTGGTCTTCAACCTGAATGTGCATTCGTCTCCAAAGGCGGCGGGCAACTCAGAACGGGCAGCGGATTACGAAAGACTCCCAAGTTGTTGGGCAAGCCACTTTTCGGCTTTCCATACTGTGCCGTCTCCGCTCCCATCAGCCGCGCGTGCGCGTGCAATCCCCAGGAAGCGGCCGCGACGATCATAGGCGGCTGCGAGTCCAGCCCGTTGCCTATCGTCCGAACTGCGGGAGTCGGGAAGGGGCGGATCATGGGCTGGGAGGGTGCGGCTGTGACAGATATTTTGCCCGTGGCCCAGCCGAACCTTTTCCTCTTCACTGACGGTTAGACGGGGCATTCCCAGCCCGGCATCCGGGGCCAGCAGCAGGTCGGCGAGCCCGCCGGCGGCTGATGCCCTTTCAATGACCGGCAAAAGTAAGGCGTCGGCGACGGAAAACGGGCCAGCCTCCAATCGACGCAGGTAGCTCAAGTGGCCAACTGTGCCCAATGCCTGCCCCAGCGCGTGGGCCAGGCTGCGCACGTAGGCGCCGGCGGAACAGCGTATCCAGAGAGAAATCTGTGCGGGCGACGCAAAGGAAAGAAGCTTGATCTCGTAAAACGTAACGTCCCTTGGCGCTACAATCACCGTCTCACCGCGCCGGGCTTTGCGATGCAGACTTTCACCGCCCTGCTTCAATGCCGAGTAGACCGGTGGCTCCTGCGCAATCTGGCCCCGGAAGGCAGCCAGAGCATTCTCCACGTCGGCGTCGGTCAGGGCCGGAACCGAAGCTTGGGCGACGGTTCGACCGACAGCGTCGTAGGTATCGGTGGCGCGGCCCAGTGTCACGCAGGCCTCGTAAGTTTTGTCATGTCCCTGATAGTACTCTGCCAGCCGGGTGGCAACACCCAGGCACAATACGAGCAACCCGCTTGCCATTGGGTCCAGCGTGCCGGTGTGGCCGATGCGTCTTTGCCGACTCCAGCGCCGGACTCGCTGCACAATGTCGTGGCTGGTAGGCAACTGTGCAGAGACCGGCTCATCGGCCCCTGCCGGGGGGTGTGGGCGACCCGGCTTATCGACAAGAAGAATCCCGTGCAGATCGGTCATGGGACTGGTTAGTGGATAGTAAATAGCGCTGTTCTCTGTCCTCTATCCACAATCGACATCAATACTTTGACGGCGCAATTCGTGCAGCGCTGCCACAACGCGGGCCGAGACCTCCTGCAACCTGCCGGCAACAGTGCAGCCGGCTGCCGGCGGATGTCCACCGCCGCCGAACGCGAAGGCGACCTGGCTCACGTTGAACCCCGGCTTTGCCCGAAAACTGCATTCGATCAACTCTTGTCCATTTTTGGCAAAACGTTGGGCAAAGGTAACGCTGATGTCGGCCTCGCGCACCGTTACAAGGAAGTTGGCAAGACCATCGCTCTGGTGAAGTTCGACGCCACTGCGCTGACGGCTCTCGGCGCTGAGAGTCGCCCAGATGATGCCATTGTCCACTTGCACATTGGCCAGACCGGCCCCCCACAGCTTTACGAGGCTGAACGATCTGCTGTCCAGGGTGTTGCGAACGATATGGTCCAGATCTGCGCCGGCGTTCAACAGCCTCAAGGTCGCCTGCAACACATTTGCACCGGTATTGGCCGTCCGAAAGCAGAGTGTATCGGTCACGAGGCCGGTTAGCAGCAAGACGGCTATTTCCTCAGATAGAGGCACATCCAGGGCATCGACCAGGCGCACAAGCATCTGGCATGTGGCTGCGCAGCCTGTATCCACCCAATTTTCGGTACCGTAAAGCGTATTGGTAATGTGATGATCTATGACGACGAGGGGGATTTGGTTGTGGATTTCAGGACTGTAGACGGTGCCCATGCGGTCAATGCTGGAAGTGTCCAGGCAGACGATGAGATCGTAATTGTGGGCGACTTCCGCCGGCCCGATGATCATCTCCGCCCCGGGCAGAAACTGGAACTCCGGCGTTACTTCATCCTGGAGAGCCAGAGTGGGCCGTTTGCCCAGCGCGCGCAGAATACCGCCCAAGCCGAGCAGGCTACCGACCGCGTCTCCGTCCGGGCTTACATGGCTGATGCAGAGGATATGGTGGCTGGATTCCAGGAGGCTGAGCAGGAGAGGGGGTGGCGGCGCAACCGGGACGCCCTCTCGGCCGCAGGCGGCAGCACCCTGCTTGAGCAGGGACGCATTAGGGGTCATGCATCCTCTTTCTGAGCATCAACGGAGGAGAAATCCGGGGAAGAGAGAGAAGAGGACGGAGGTGAAAGAGAGTCCCTCTCATCCGTCGCATCCTGCTGGCGTATCTCTCGTTCCTCGGCAATGCTCTGCAAAAGTTCATCCACCCGAGCGGCCTGGTCGGGGGTATCGTCATAGTAGAAGAGCAGCTCCGGCACGGCGCGAAGCGTTACGTTCTGGGCCAATTGGCGTCGCAGAAAGGGGGCGGCTCTCTTCAGTCTGGCGAGGACTAAACTGCGCTGGATGTCGCTGTCCTGATGAATGTAGACCTTGGCCACGCGCAGATCGCGGCTGACCACTATGTTCGTCACCGCCAGCAACTCCAACTCCGGGTCATCCAGTCCGTTGCCGATCAAAATAGAAAGTTCCTGATAGAGCAGTTCTGCTGCCCGCTCCTGACGAATTGTGGTCGTCATAGTTTAAATGCCGTCAGTTTTTCGTCGTTTAAATGCCGTCAGTTTTTCGTCTTCGGTTGTCAGGCAATCGAACCCACTATAAACGATAAACCAAAAACCAGAAACTATTATCGCACCTGTTGTTTCTCGAAGGCCTCAATGACATCGCCTTCCTGGAGATCTGTATTGACACCGGCCAGATTGATGCCACACTCATACCCGTTCCGCACTTCGGTGACGTCTTCGGTAAATCGCTTGAGGTTTTCGATGGATGTGGTGATGATGGTTGTGTCGTTGCGGACCAGCCGCGCTTGGCTGTTGCGTTTGACAACTCCGTCCAGCACCATACAGCCGGCAATCAAGCCGCCGCGACGCACGCGGAACATTTGTCGCACCTCGGCATGACCGCTGACCACCTCTTCAAAGATCGGGTCCAACATTCCGGTAAGCGCCAGTTCCACATCTTCGATCAAATTGTAGATGATCTGATAGTGTCGAATCTCGACGCCGGACTGTTCTGCGCGCACGAGAGCGGCCTTGTCAATGTTGACGCCAAAACCGATGACGATCGCCTGACTGGTTTCCGCGAGCATGACGTCCGATTCGGTAATGTCACCAACGGCCGACTGCATGATTTTGACCTTGACTTCATCGTTATCAAGCAGTTCCAGGCTGTGAACGATCGGGGCCAAAGACCCTTGCGCATCGGCCCGTAGGATGATATTAAGTGTTTCGGCTTCTCCGCCTTCGACGCGGGCGAACATATCCTCCAGCGTCATCGGCAGAGGTGAAGTGATCCGGGTAGCTCGAGCGGTCTGATTTTGCCGTTCGGCAGCAAGCACGCGGGCCGCTTTATCGTTTTTCGTCACAGTAAAGACTTCGCCGGCGGCCGGAACGCCATTGAGGCCCAGAATAATGGTCGGCGTGCTCGGCCCGGCGATCTTCAACGGATTCCCTTCGTAATCGAACATTGCCTTGATACGTCCCCAGTTTTCGCCGACAACCACAGAATCCCCTCGTTTCAGGGTCCCGTTCTGGACGAGCAAGGTTGCTGTGATCCCGCGTAGTTTATCCAACTCCGCCTCGATCACCGTGCCGACACATTGACCTTTGGGATTGGCACTGTGCTGGTCCAGCTCGGCGACGACCAGGATGTTTTCCAACAGATCGTCGACACCGTCACCGTTGAGCGCGCTGATCGGCACAGTGATGGTTTCGCCGCCCCATTCCTCCGGCGTCAAGTTTTCGACCGACAGATCCTCCATCACCCGGTTTATGTTGGAGTTGGGGCGATCGATCTTGTTGATCGCAACGATTATTGTCACACCGGCTGCTTTGGCATGGCTGATCGCCTCCCGCGTCTGGGGCATGATGCCGTCGTCGGCGGCAACGACGAGGATAACGATGTCCGTAACCTGCGCGCCACGAGCCCGCATCGCTGTGAACGCCTTATGGCCGGGAGTATCGAGGAAGGTGATTCTCTTGCCGTCGACATTCACCTGATAGGCGCCGGTATGCTGCGTGATGCCGCCGGCTTCCGTATCCACCACATTGGCGCGGCGGATGCGATCGAGGAGCGTTGTTTTGCCATGATCCACGTGTCCGAGGACCGCCACAACCGGTGACCGCGGCACGAGATTTCTTTCCGCCTCTTCGGCCACAATCTCCTGGATCATGACCCGTTCTTTGGGCCTTCGATCCTCGGCGGGGGCCTTCTCCGACAACTCGTCTTCCACGACCGGCCACAGCACTTCGATGCCGAGTTCTTCACCCACGATGGCGGCTGTATCATGATCGAGAGTTTGATCGATCGGCGCCATAATGCCGAACTGCATAAGCACTTTGATGAGATCGATTGGGCTGCGATCCATTCGTTCGGCTAATGCGCGGACGGTGACATACTCCTCCACAATGATGGAAGAAGGCAGCCCAGCGGCTTCACCGTTGGAGGCACCGTCAGCCGGGCTGCCATCCTCGATCTTCATAGGATCTTTTGTTGCGGTTACCATTTTTCCCTTTCTTTCGTCTTAAGCTTCCGGTTCCCAGCTTTGCATGCCGTCGCGCGGTTGAAAACTGACAACGAAAACTTCCCTCTGAACACAGGGGGCGGAGGCTGAGAAGCGTTCACGCTCCAAGTTGCGTGCTCCTTCTCAAACTTTACACAAGTTTTTGGTTGGGACGGGAAGCGCGCACAGGTATATGCGGAGAAGGTCAGATGTGGGGAGCCAAGAGGCACTTGCGGTGGATAGACAAGTCGTCGTTACACAACAACCTCTCGCTTCCCTGTAGCCTTCCCCCTCTCCATCCCAAACTGCAGCACAGCCAATGTTAGCCCACTATGCCGGCACATGTCAGGGAGCGGACAATCGGCTTATGTTCATCGGATATTCCCTGTCAATCAGCGAATGTACTCTTGTATTGAAAAACTGCTATTTGCATTGTGCAAGAACAGGCGAAACGCTTGCAATGTAATCACAGCCCTCCCCTTAATCACACAGTGCACAATTCTACAGTCCGCGCTAAAAATCTTAATTTTGGGAGGAGTTCACAGTCAGTGAAGAGTAGCTGCTGGACTTGGCCTCTCGCTCCTCGCTACGCGGTCCCGTCCGTTACGGGCAACAGAGATGACACGGACGCAGAAAGTGTCATCAGGTTTTCGGCGCTGATTTTTGTTCGCAACGCTTTCTGTATCAACGAACCGGTCAGCGCTTTTTCCCAACAGTTGATCTGCGGGTGGACATATGCGCCGCGGCCGGCCCTTTTGCCGGTCTCATCCAAGACGACCCCGTCTGCAACCCGAACCAGACGAATCAGGGCGCGCTTTCCATCTGACTCCCGGCAGGCAATGCACATCCGCTGGGGGGCCTGAAGGGCGTCCCGTCGCTGTTTCTGTCCGCTTGCCTGTTCTGTCATCTTCGGTGTTGCGTGGCGGGTGACGTTTACCAGGCACGATTCACGAATTACCTCGCCACCCTAGGTGTTGAACTCATCGTCATCGATTTCGTTCAAGTCGACATCGCCCCCCCGTGACCGTCGCGCTCTCTGGCGTTTTGGCTGTCTCTTCGGCGTTGTCGGGCTGCCGCGGCGAGCCTTACTGTGTTTGCGTTCCTGCTCGTCAGTCTCACCGTCGGACTCTTCGGCTGCATCCAAAGAATCGAGCAGTTCAGGGGGCACTTCCAGATCGTCCGGTGAACCGATGGCAGGGCCAAAAGAGCTTCCCTGCTGGCGTGCGACCATGCGTTGGCGCAGCATGTCGGCCGTAATTACCTGGGGCAACTCTTCGGGTCTGAGAGGGCGTTCCAACATGGGCTCTTCCTCTGTCGGTTCCGCCGGCAATTCCGAGGGAAGAAGGGTGGGCTGTTCACTCTCCTCTATTGCATCAGAACTTTCGTCGCTCTCTTCTCGAACATCGTCCTTATCATCCAGCATCTCGCCGAAGCCAACCGGTTCTGGTTCTGCCACGACAAAATCGTCGAAGGAAGTGATAGGGGGTTCTTCCCCCTGGACAGCCGCCGCCGCCCGCTCGAAAGCGCTCAAGGCCTCCTCTGCATCAACGCCAAGGCCGCGTTCGTCGTCCTGCACCGGCAACGAGTCGGGCCACTCGGCCGCTGTGCTCTGGTCGGCCGATCTGTTTGCGGCATCCCGTCGCTGCAGCAGCGCCGCGGCCTGCCGGAAGGCATCTTCGCTTGTCGAGGATTCATCTTTGTCGCGCAGAATCTTCTCTGCCATACTGAGCAGGTCTTGTTCACCGCCCGCCAACTGCGCCTGTTCGGCCGCCAGCAGGTCCAGTCCTTCTGCGTGGGCTTCGGTTTCGCTTTTTATGTCGATCCGCCATCCCGTCAGTTTGGCTGCAAGACGGGCATTCTGCCCCGCCTTGCCAATGGCCAGGCTGAGTTGTCGATCCGGCACAATGACGATTGCGGTCTTGATGTTGCTGCCTTCTTCGAGGAGCACACTCTGCACTTTGGCTGGGCCAAGGGCATTGGAGATGTAGGTCCGCAGATTGCTGCTCCACTCGACGACGTCGATTTTTTCGCCCGCCAACTCGGTTACGATATTTTGGATGCGCATGCCGCGCATTCCCACACAACTGCCCACCGGGTCGACGCCGGGCAGCGTCGCCATCACCGCCACCTTGCTGCGTGCGCCGGGCTCGCGGGAAATAGCCTTGATCTCGACCGTGCCGTCCCGCACCTCCGGGATCTCCTGTTCCATCAGGCGGCGGAGAAGATCGCGATGGGTACGACTCAGCTTGATCATCGGGCCGCGACTGCTGCGGTGCACATCCACCACATACAGACTGATATAATCTCCCCGGCGCAGGTTCTCCGACGGGATCTGCTCCTCGCGGGGCAGAAGGTTTTCGTGTCTGTCATCGATCAGAATAGTGACAGCGCCGGAGACGAGATCGATGCTGCGGACCTGGGCAGTGATGGTCTCACCAACTTTATGGACAAAGTTTTCGTAGACGGTGTCCCGTTCGGCCTCTCGAATGCGTTGCAGGATCACCTGTTTGGCGGTCTGGGCGGCAATACGGCCGAAGTTGCCGGGGGTATTCTGCACCAGAACGACATCGCCCAATTCAGAAGACGGCACCACCGTTTGGGCATCGTCTAACAGAATTTCGGTATTCGGGTTGAGGATATCTTCGACAACCTCTTTCTCAGCGAACACCTTCATCTCGCCCGTCGCCCGGTCCACCTCAGCCGTCACATTGGCGACAGAACCGTAGTTGCGCTTGTAGGCTGAGATGAGCGCAGCCTCGATTGCGTCAAAAATCACCTCATTGTCGAGGTCTTTATCAACTGCAACCTGATTGATCCCAGCGATGAGTTCTTTAGACATTTTGGTTCAACTACTCCTGAAAACTTGACACCTCAGCATTTTGGCCGCTGCCGGATGTCCGGGAAGTGAAGTCGCCAACAGACGAAAACACAGAGGCAGTTAAACAAGCACTCCGAACAGGTATTGCAGGCAACGATCCCGTAGAACAAGAAAAGTGGGCAGAACCCACTTCAGACGCACAACTCTATCAAATCATACAAGCTAACAACGATTGCCTGCAAGTATAGCAGGTTACGGGCCAGAGAGCAACTTGGGTATCAGGGGTATAGGGGCGGGCCTGGGTTTAAATGTATGCAGTTTCGGAGGCACGTCGCAGATTCAGTCGGCGCCGGAGAATATCTGGGCAGAACAGGTTCAGAAGGGGATGTCCTCCTCCGCGTTGCTCAACTCTGTTGGATAGACTGAATCGTCGAACTCTTCCATGCCAGCGATCCCCGTATCGTCTTGACAATCCGGTGCCTCTCCCTATTTGGCTTATTATTATTGCAATGCTGATTCCCGATCGAGTGGAATGGGGTTGGCGGGCGACGCCCGACGCTACGCCGCCTAAGTCCCCTCATCGAGGATTGCAAGATATTGGTCGTACACAAACAGCCGGTCACGGCGCTTACCCGTGATCTCGCGTGCAATCCCGAGCTCAACAAGTAGTTCCATCGCCCTCGTTACGGTCGGGAAGGAGAGCGTCGTGCGCCTGCAGACCTCGGACAGGTGCAGGATCGGGCGCGCTTTGAGCGCTTCATGCACGCGCACAGCCGAACCAGCCCGGCGTCCGGTCTTTTCGATACGGTTGTGGTTTTTCTGGAACATCTGGGTGATCTGTTGGGCAGCATCGACAGCGCCCGTGGCCGTCACCTGCACGCCTTCGAGGAAAAAGGCGAGCCATTCCTCCCAGTCACCGCTATGGCGCACGTAGTTGAGCAAGTCGTAGTATTTGTCCCTGTGTTGCTTCAAGTAGAGGCTCAGGTAGAGGACCGGTTCGCGCAGCACACCTGCCTGGCACAACAGCAATGTCACCAGCAGTCTGCCGACGCGTCCGTTGCCGTCGAGGAAGGGGTGAATCGTCTCAAACTGCAGGTGAGCAAGGCCGGCGCGCAATAGCAGGGGCAACCCGTCCTCTCTAGCGTGGAGGAAGCGTTCCAGTTCGGCCATGCAGTCGGGCACGGCGCGATGCGGCGGCGGGACGAAGGCGGCGTTGCCGGGGCGGGAGCCGCCAATCCAGTTCTGGGAGCGGCGGAACTCGCCGGGGGTCTTGTCACTGCCCCGCCCCCGCGACAGCAGCACGCCGTGGATCTCGCGCAGCAGTCGGTTTGACAGCGGGAAGCCTTCCTTTAGGCGACGCAGGCCATGCTCAAGCGCGGCTACGTAGTTCGAGACTTCGACGACATCATCGAGTGGGACGCCGGGCACTCCCTCCAACTCGAAAAGCAGGAGGTCGGACAGCGATGATTGCGTACCTTCGATCTGGGAAGAGAGCACGGCCTCCTTGCGCACGTAGGCATATAGAAAAAGTGCCTGGTCCGGTAGGAGAGTTGTGACGCCGTCGAGACGACCCAGGGCCAGTAGCGCTGCTTCAAACGTCTGCTGCAGCTTGCCGTCCAGGACCAACTGGGGCTGGGGCGGCAGAGGCAGCGGGACAAAGGCGCGTACCTGCTCTTCTCCGGTGATCGTAACTTCATAGCTGCCGATTTCGCCGCGCCGCATGGTCGCCAATCCCTTAATAACGTTATTTCCACAACGGATCCCACTATTAACGTTTAGAGGACTAAGCGTTAATAGTGGGAGAGAGTATACCACTTTAAGAGGCAGATGAGGAGCTTCTCACGTCGGCGGGGGGCGCTTACGTAGGCAATGCTTGCAGCTAACTCGTGCCCTCATGTCAGCTCAGGCTCGGTATCCAGAAGACGCAGGACGACAGCGTTCAACTCCATCACCTTTTCGTCGCTGAAATCGTTGACGTCGAAGCCGTGGGCAATGGCGTTTCGATATCTCCTCATATTGGCCAGATAGTCATAGTCTTCGCGGGAGATAACTCCGTGATGGACTGCCTGATCGAGGACATGGCCGGTCTTGGTGACGCGAGCAATAGAGACTCCCTCCGCCGCAATCAGGTCTCTGGTGGCCGCTTCGAAAGCCGACCAGACCAGCAGAAAGGCAGCCTCACTCAGGCCGTGTTCGAGCGCCTTCTTCGCCTCATCAAGCCGCTGGAGGATTTCTTCTTTGGCAAACGATTGCGCGCCTGCAGGCGAGTCCAGCTTTTCCGGCTCCCCAACAAGCATAAGTTCATAGCTCCAACCGGGCTTGTTGTACAGAATCTCCGCCAACTCCTTCATTCCAGGTGATCTGGCTGATGTGGTCCTGGACTTGACTTCGATCACCTTCGATTCGCCATCTTTGTGTACGACCAAGTCGGCGCGGAAGCCGGGCAGGAAGTCCAGCGGGCAGTCCCTCATTACCTCATAGCCTTTGCTGCGATACTCTGCCGCTTTCTTTTCAACGAAGTTTCGTTCAACAATTGCTATATCTTCAATCAAGGTATCACCCCCTGGTCAGGCGCATCATGCACGGTAATGTGAACAAATGGAATGGATCTGTCAAGCGCTTCACTCAGGACAGATGAGGAAAAGTGAATTTGCAGGTCGGCATTCAGACTTCTCTTGCGGCAGAGCATGTCAGTTATCTAATTATCATCGGAAAAGACTAGCCCCTTCAATGCGTCCAGAATCGGCTTCGGAATGTTATCCACATCAAGAGGAACTTCATCATAGACGTAAGTTATCGTCACCATGAGTGCCCCGTCCGTTGGCGCCTCTTCGTTCCAAACCCTACTGGCGGCACTGCCAACATCCTGTCTCCACTTCTCTAGCCGCCTTCTCCTATTGCGAGTCTGCTGGGACACAGGTACGCCTTCAACAATAAATTCAAGAGGTATTGCCATGTCTAATGTAAGTTCCATTTGATACCAAGACTTTTCGGATGGCCTGCATATTGGAATTGCTGACGTCTCGCCCGCTGTTCCGCTTTTTTCAAGCTCTTGGTCTCATTTGGGATCTACATTAATTCAAATTGTTCATTCTGGTGAGCACTTTTGGACAAAAAATTCTTCGTACAGAGATTAGGCAATACGCCCTACACCTTACAGTCTATCGCAACTTTCCAATTGAAAACGCATTCCAAATCGCCCCGACTTTGATCGCCCCCTGCAACACCTGAGCCTCGCGCTCGAGAAAGCACTCGACGCAGCCTTCTTATAGCAGGGCCACCTTCTCACCTACCTCTGTCTTGCAACCATGGTATTCCGCCGCCACATCAGCCATTTCCCCAAATCCCACGCAAATCCACCAAGATCCCCCTTGACATATTAGAACATATGTGCTAATATCTGTAGAACATGCCCTCGCGACCCGGTGAATGCCGGTCTCCACCGCAGGCAAAAGGACACAGAATAACCAGCAAGGAGCGACCCGTGAAAAACGACATTGCCAAAACCTCGATTGGACGTGTAGCTCTCCTCTCTTCAAGACCGATTCTGGCGCTGGTGGCGGCCATGTTCGTGGCCGACCTGCTGGGGAGCATGGGTTGGGTGCAGGGGCGGATCCAGGGGGACACCCTCTTTTACGTGTTCAACAACCCGATCTCCAGCTGGGGCGTCATCATGACGATGCTGATCTGGATGTTGACCACCGGCATCCAGATGGTGTCGAGCGGCATGGCCTACCGCGCCAAGACGAACCCCTACATGGCCGGGGTGGGCTTCTACCTCTGGCTGTTCGGCTCGATCCTCGGCCGCACCAGCCTGAAGTTCAACAGCGCCAACTACGGCTCGGTCTTTACGATCGAGTACGGCAAACTGGCCAAAGAGTGGTCGGGGATGTCCTTTCTGATCGCGCTCTACTGGCCGTCTCAGATCTTCGACATGGCGACCGACGCCAGCTTCTATCTGACCACGCCGCTGCGGGCCTTCAACCTGTTTTTCGCCTTCTCGTCGCTGGTCTCGGAGCAGTTGGCCTACATGGCCAGCGCGGCCAAATCGCTGGGCGACGAGGCGCTGGAGGAGATGCGTGGCTACCTATAGGACGTTGTTGCAGCAGGACCGCGGCTGGGGCCTGTTCTTTCAGATGTCGGTTGCGCCGCTGGTGGCCGGCACGCTGGAGTGGCTGATCGCGGTCGGCGCCTGCTGGTTTATCGGCGCACCCTACGCCGCGCCCTGGACGTGGTTGGCCCACCTTGCGGCCGCCTATCCCCGGGCCGGCGCCGCCACCGGCCTGCGGGCGCTTTCACTGGTCTGGGCTGGCTGGGAATTCGTGCGCACCGGCATGGAGTGGGGCGCGCTGACTCCATACCTGTGGTTCGTGCTGATCTCCGCACTGGCTGCGGCGCCGCACCGCTGGGGCGCGTGGGCCGCCCGCGTCGCCGTGCACGGCCTCGCGCTCTGGTTCATCCTCCAGATCGACCACATCTCCGGCCTGATCGGCCTCGTAGGACTGCTCCTGCTCCTGATCTGAACTGCAGTGATAAGTTCGCTCTAGCCACTAGCCACTAACCACTGCCTCCGCCTCCGGCATGACGACCTCGTAGCCTTGGCGGTTGTTGGCCGATTCGCGTGCCCACAGGCAGGTCAGGGCGCTCAGTATGCCAGCGTCGATTGGGCTGCGGGAGGGCCGCCGGTCGCGCATCGCCATCAGGAAGTCGAAGCTCAGCTCGCGGTCGCCGCCGAAGTGGGGCATATCACCGCTGAAGTCGATCGTCTCCACCACGGGCGACGTGTGGCTGAACAGCTTGATATAGTTCTCATTCCAGTTAAACTCAATGATGCCGCGATAGCCATAGAGGCGGGCGCCGCGGCGGGCGGCGCGGTAGCGGGTGAAGAAGTTCTGGGTGTAGCTGGCCTGGACGCCGCTTTCATATTCCAACATGCAGCTACCCATATCCTGCAGCTCCATCCCCTCGGAAAAGACACAGAACTGATCGTCGCGGTAGACCTGCTCTTCGGCAAAGCGGACGCGGCCGCCTTCAAAGCCGCTGCGGAAGCGCACGAAGGGACTCTCCGGGCATGTCTCCAGCTCCGGGCAGTCCTTGCATTGCAGGTCGAAGGGCTTGTTGCCGCCGTAGACGCGGCGTGCGTTGATGGCGCTGACCCAGCGCGGACGCGCTTTGAGAAGGTAGTTGATGTAGTCGACGTCGTGGGTGAATTTTTGCAGCCACAGCCCGCCATTCTGTTCATAGTTGCGGTACCAGCTTCTGAAATAGACGCTGCCGTAGCCGACATCGTTGAAGGCGACCACCTGCTCGATGCTGCCCACCTGGTCCGATTCGATGATCTCGCGCACCTTCTGGGCGATAGGGCTGAGCCGCAGCGGGAAGGAGACGACGGTGGGCGCGGGGTAGTCCTGGTAGGCGGCGTGGAGGCGGCGCACCTCGTCGAAGGTGATTGAGACCGGCTTTTCCAGGAAAAGGGGGAGCCCGGTGGGCGCTACTTTGAGGGCCATTTCCGTATGCATATTGCAGCGGGTGCCGATCATGATGCCGTCCAACTCGTCGGCCGCGGCCAGCAGTTCGTCTGCGGAGCTGTAGAAGCGGGTATCGGCGAGGAAGGGATCGTTGTCAGCCTGGATGCGGTCGCTGCGCGGGTCGGCGACCGCTGTCACCCGGTAAGGGATGCCGAAGATATCCAACCCTTTGGCCATGTGGGAGATGCGGCGGCCATATCCGATGATGCCTACGCGTAACATGACGGCTCCTTTCGAGCTTTTCGCTTTCGGTTATTGGTTTTGAGTGGACGATCCTGCTGGGACACTGCCTGCTACGAACGACTCAACTATGTTCACCCAGATAGGCCAGCACCGCGGCGCCGGTGCGTATGCCGGCGATGAAGCGCTGCACCTCCAGGTTTTCGTTGGGGGCATGGTTGGCCTCGTCATGGTTGGCGTAGGGTGTGGTGAATGAATGTACGCCCAGTATTTTGGTCCAGGCATAGTCGGGCAGGCTGCCGCCCATCGCCGGGATGAGGAGGGGATCGATGCCCTGGGCGGCGCGGAAGGCCCGTTGCAGCGGCCGCGTGTAGGGTGAGTCCAGCGGCGTGCGCGACGGCTCCATGCCGCCCTGGCGGATCACCTCCACCTCGGGCGCGTGGCGGCGGACATGCGCCTCCACCTTGTCCAGGATTTCGTTGACGCGCTGGTTCTCGATCAGCCGCATATCGCATTTCACCGTCGCCTGATGGGGTAGCACCGTCTTCGTTCCCGGCCCACCGTAGCCGCCGTGGAAACCGTTGACGGTGAAGGTCGGCCAGGCGGCCAGGCGGTCGAAAAAAGGCCGTTCCTGAGGTTCATCCAGGCGCGCCAGGCCGGCGCCTTCCATCACCGCCGCCACATCGACCGGCAGGGCATCCAACGCCTCACGTTCCAACTCGCTGAGCGGCGCGACCTTGTCGTAGAATCCGTCGATGGTGATGGCGCCGCGGCTATTCTTCATCGTGGCCAGTAGATGCACAAGTGTCCAGATCGGATTAGGGGCAACGCCGCCCCAGTTGCCGGAGTGAAAGTCCCGCTGCGCGTGCGTCACGCGCAGTTCGAAGGAAGCGATGCCGCGCGGGCCGAACTTGATGCAGGGCCGGCCACTCTCGTGGACGGGGCCGTCCGCGGTGATCACCAGGTCGGCGTCGGCGAGCAGGGCGCGGTGGGCGCGCACGCAGTCGCTGATATGGGGACTGCCGATCTCCTCTTCGCCCTCCAGCAGGACGATGACGTTGCAGGGCAGGCCGCCGGTGACCGCCAGCCAGGACTCAATCGCCAGAAGCTGGGCCAGATGTTGCCCCTTGTTGTCGCCCACGCCCCGCCCCCAGATGCGGCCGTCGCGTATTTCCGGCTCGAATGGCGGCGACAGCCAGGCGTCCAGGGGATCGGGCGGCTGCACGTCGTAATGGCCGTAGAGCAGTGCGGTCGGCGCCTGCGAACGCTGTCTGTGGCGGCCGTATACGAAAGGCCAGCCCGTGCCTTCCAGCAACTGCGACTCCATGCCCAGATCCTGCAGGTAGCTGAACAGAGAGTCAGCCGTCTCCCTGATGCCGACCCCGTGGGCGCTGATGCTGGGCTGGGCGACATAGGCCAGCAGACGGTCGATAGACTGCTGCTGGTGGGCGTCGACGTAAGCGAGTACCTGCGCCAGGCCGGTGGGTTGATTGTCCGTTTCAGGCATCGGGATCTCCCTGAGAGCGCGGGCGCCTTGCTCATTCATACACTTTTCATCGCGTGATCGGGATGAAAAGTGTGTCCAGCGCTGTTGGTGCGGCCGTTTGCGCTTTTCAATAATATCTGATGATATATTGAGGTGGGAATGACCGGATTCTACAGTATATACAGCGGATGTCAACTTTAGTGGTCAGAGGCCAGCCGCTACACTGACCGCTGATCACAGTATGTACAATATGGAGTTGTCTTATGAGATTAGGCGTTGTCGGCATGTTGCCCTCTGATCCTGCGGAGATCAGCCTTCCGCATCTGACTGCGATTCGGGCGTTGAAGTTAACCGGAGTTGGTCTTTCCGTCTCTGCCAGCGGTTCTCCGTCGGCCTCCGCCCCCGTCTGGCAGCGGGTACGGCGGCTCTTCGCCGACGAGGGCATGGACATTGTGCAGGTCGGGATCGGCTACAAGGACTGTCTGTTCGACCCGGAAGAGGCGACGCGCGCGCGTCTGCTGGAGGATATTCGCCGCGGACTTGGGGTTGCCCGCGAGTTGGGCGGCCATGCGGCGTTGATCCGCACCGGCAGCCTCAGCCCCAATGGCTCCTACAGCCCCCACCGGGAAAATCACCGGCCGGGGCGCCGCGCCCTGTTGCTGGAATCTTTACGCTGGTTGGCGGAGGCTGCCGAAGCGATCGGTCAGACGATTGCCGTCGAAACGCATCTGCTGACGATTATGAACTCGCCGGAGTACAACCGCGCCATCATTCGTGATGTGGGCAGCCCGCGGCTGCGGGTGGTGATGGACTACGTCAATCATTTCCAGGCACTATACCAGGTGTATGACAGCAGGACGCGTCTGCGGCATATATTTGACTGTATGGGGCCGATCAGTTCGCACGGGCACTGTAAGGATATCAGCGTTCGAGACGGCTTCGTAACCCATATGGACGAAGAGATCCCGGGCGAGGGAGAGTTGGACCTGGGGACCGCGCTGCGCCTGTGGCATGAAGAGCATCCTGACGGTTACATGATGCTCGAACACCTGCCGAACGATAAATATCCGCTGGCCGCGGCCAATGTGCATCGGATTCTGGAGAAGGAGAGGATTCCGGTGTACTAGAGATACGCACTGCCTAGATCAAGGTGCCGTGGAGATCATTTTCCAGCAATTCTAGGAAACACCAAACCTAATCTACTTTTTTCTCGCTATTTTTCCGTTTACCACCTTGGATTCTGGCAGGGCAAGAAAGGGAAACATTGTGAAATTACAGGATCCTCATCTAAACGCGGTTCAGTCGAGTTTCCTCTAAGTACCTGGATTAGTCGAATCTTTGTCTGATATAATCCAGCATATCACTTGCCGGCAGTCGAGTTGTGGCAGGCCCTGTCCTGATCCAAAAGTCTTGTTCGTTCCCGTCTTTTACGTATACTGGCACGGGGGACTTCCTACACTGGACAACTAGCACTCGACCTTCTTCAAAGTCTTCGAAATTCGCCCGCATTTCCGTCCAAGTGCTAGGTCCCATCCTTTCGTTCACTATATTGGCCAGGTGTCGGCTCATCCCATCTTCGCTTGGAAAATCGTCAGCATCAATACCTAAAGGCGTTCCGTCATCAGCGACGCCGATAATCAGGGTTCCTCCATCAGTATTGAGAAATCCAGCGAGTGTCTTCAACACCGCTTGTTCGATGCGACGATCGGTTTTGCGTGTGTGCAAATTCATTCGCAGCGTTGACTTAAACTCAGTTGAGTACGATTCTCCTTCGCCTATCAGTTTTTCAGTGTTTATTCGTTCGGTTTCAGTGTCCACCACAGCCGATTCTTCAAAAGGATTCGTACTCGAGGTCAGTTTCTTGTAACCGTCTTGGATGAGCTTGGCCATCATCTCACGGCGGCGTTCCAGGAATGCCCAATAGTCCATATCCTCCCACTTGTCAGGAATAGCGTTCGCCTGAAACATACGCGCCAGGCTGTCTTCACTAAATTCCTTCTTGTATGACTGAAGATATTCTTTGGGCGCTTGATCAGAAATCTCAGCATTGTCCAACTGTTCTACGTAGGCGTAATTCGCGATCTGATTCGTGTCTCTAGTCTCCGTGATTCCATGCTTTGCTAAATGTCCCTTAGGGAACAAGTGGTGCCTTTCAATTGAATTGTGAGTACTGTGGAGTGCTGGATCAAGCATTTCGGCGACCCTAAACTTGGAGAACAGAACAGGCGCTTCAGTAAGGACAAGAGCGGCTTCAAAGGCAAAGAGCGATGGGCTACGGGCCGAGGGGGTTGCCAGTTCATTAGGAAGAGTCACGGCCCAGAAGTCGTCCGTCAAAGCGACTCTGCAATTATTCTGAAGCCTAGAAACAAATTCCTCCGTAGTCTTTGCGTCACGTAACATAGCCAGATCTGATTCCATTGCGGACTCTGCAGATCCCGTATATCTGCCCGTTACTAGGGACATGAACAGCCACTGGGCAATTATGGCGCGTAGCGTCTTGTCCTTAATCTGAAATTCTGTTTTGCCGATCAAATAAAACGTGTAGGAATAGAGTAAGGCATTATTTGAGTTAATCATCCGCCCAGTTCGGTATCCTGCCTGTCTAACGCAATGCATGAATCCATGCCAATTGCTAAGGTCCAATACCTTTGCTTGGGCTATTTTGAATCTTTCGAACTGTTCGCTTCTTCCTTCTTCACTGAACTCACCTGTTGTCAAGTCCTTGCCTCTCAATATGGAGTAAACGTGTCTGAGCCTAGCCCGCTTGAAGGCGAGTCCCACGCTCACCCTTAGCAGTTGGTCTGGATTAGGTCTAATGAAATGATTGAAAGGGGAGGCCTCGGATAAAGAGGGGTTGCGAGAGCGCCTGCAGAATTCTTCAAGTTCCTTTCGACCTTCATCCCAGAAGACTGACATAAGAGTTAGAATGAAGTCAGCCTGATTGAGTGACTCTCCCTGGCTGTTGATTCTAACGAATACATCCGCGACGTCTTCCGCCGAAATGTCGGCAGAAAGCTCAAGCGCGGTCAATGGGAATGTTTGAATCTGGTACAATTTTGAGATAGCGTTCCTAATTGACTTTACTTCGTCGCGGGAAATCCCCTTCGTTGATTGAAGCTCTTCCAGGAATCCATCAGCAACCTCAAACACATCTGTATCCTCTTGCCACAGCTTCGAAATGTCCGGGATAAAAGTTCTATCTCGTTCTATTGCCGCGCTTGTCACTTCGAAAACCTCCTCTAAAGGATTGAAAGCAATGCGCATGGGTTCGGTCTTGTAGTTAGCTCTAACAATTGGTACCCCTCTCATTGCAGCGTACAGAGAGGTCAGGCGTTGTTGACCATCAACAATGACTAGATTGGGTGAGAGTTGCTTTGAATCTGAACCTATGGCCCGATGATCTTCACTCACTCCACTTGCCCAAAAGAGAAGGTAGCCAACTGGGTACCCTTTATACATTGAGTCAAATAAATCTCGAACCTTGGCGTTCTTCCAAACGAATGGGCGTTGAATATCCGGAAGCCCTATTCTCCCGAGAGCGATGTCTTGAATCAATCCACTTACGTTGTATTCTACTTTTTTGAATACAGTCTCTTTCATCGTCGGCTTCCTTCCTCTTGCTCTCCTTCTTCAAGAATTGTGGCTCACAATTGACATAGCGAGGCGGTTGGTCTCTACTGTCAGATGGGTCTCATGTGTTGAGCCTAAATCGAAACGAGGCATTGAGAGCAATATCCGAATTGAAGTGCTAGAACATGAAGGAATACTAATGCAGATCCCGCTTGCCACCAAGACTTTTCGTGCGGGAATTGAGATAGAATCGTGGTTGCCTTATCTGCCTTTTTGCAATACGTATTGCGAAAGCAAGCGGGTATCCATTGTAAACGCACACTGGTACATATTCTTCTGCATCCTAAACTCTCCAGAAAAGAAAACCGACACTCGAAGCTCAACGCTCCCGGTACTGTCCAGCGTCGACCAGCGTCGGGCTTTGCGGCATTCCGCTCACCAGTTTCCCGTTCTGCACAAACCCCTCCTCGCGGCCATCCAACTCCGCAATCAAGCGTTCGCGCCAGTAGGCCACGCGCTGCTGGCGCGCTGTCGAGAGGTCACGCAGTTCCGTCGGGTCCTCCTCCAGGTCAAACAGCAACTCCCGCCCTGTCTGGCTAAACCAAACATACTTCTCCCGCCCATCGGTCAGCCACTGGTTGGAAGCCTGTTGCAGGAAATGCTCGCCGTGCAAATGCTCGCGCCAGCCGCCGGTTTCGCCGCGCGTGAGAGGAAGGATGCTGCGGCCGTCAACGTGGGCGGGCGTATCGCGGCCGGCGAGGTCGCAGAAGGTCGGCAGCAGATCGCGTAGCTCGACAACCTGGTCTACCTGCCGCAGCGGGTCATCCGCCTGCCCCGACTGGTGGTGTGGGCTGCCCACGCGCGGCAGCCGCAAAATAAATGGCAGGCGCGCCGAACTGTCGAAGGGATAGCCCTTGGCCACATGGTTATGGTCGTAGAGCATCTCACCGTGGTCCGAGGTGAATACGATGGCAGTGTTGTCAAGTTCGCCGTTCTCAAACAGCGCCTGGAACACGCGGTTGAGGCTGTAGTCGATATGGCTGATCTGGGCATAGTACGCCCGCCGCGCATAGTCGCGCTGTGCCGCGTCGGTCGGAATCGGGCTGTCCAGCCCCCGCACCGGTAGAGAATCGGGCGCCCAATCCCCCATGATGGGGTCGGGCAGCGGCTTCGTCAGATAGCGGTCCAGGAAAGTCTCAGGCGGGTCCAGCGGCGGGTGCGGCCGGTGGTAGGAGAGCATCAGGAAGAAGGGTTTGGTCGGGTCGCGGCGGCGCAGAAAGTCGATGCCCATCGTGGTGACCCAACTGGTCGGGTGCAGCATCTCGTCGTAGACCCAGGGACGCGCGGCATAGCCGTTGCAACCGACGCCGGTGTCGATGTAGTCGGCCTGCGGGCCGAGCCGCTCGCGCAGCCACGGCGTGTAGTCGTCGACCAGTCCGTAGTCGTCGCGCTTGGACCGTTCGCGGTGCAGATAGCCATCGTGCAGAACAACGTTGTGGAAGCCCATCAGGTTGCGCGAGGGGTGCGTGTGCATCTTGCCGACGCACTGCGTATGGTAGCCGGCCTCTGCCAGCAGGCCGGGCATCGTGCAATCGTAGTGCCAGTCGATCTGGTCGTTATAGCCGACAAATCCGGTATGGCGCTGGTTGAGACCGGTGAAGATCGTCGCCCGCGCAGGCACGCACGTGGGCGTGGCCGCATAAGCCTGCGTGAAGTTGATGCCCTCACGGGCCAACCGGTCCAGGTGGGGCGTCTCGGCGACGGGGTGGCCGGTCAGGCTGAGGGCGTCGGCGCGCCACTGGTCTACGCAGATGAAGAGGATGTTGGGCCGCGTGTCGGTTGGCATAGTTCTTCACCTTGATCTGTGAATTTGAGGTTGTTGCGCGAAAACGCCGCCGGTCAGGACAGGCCACTAGCCGCTAGCTACTGCTCTTACCCTTTCAGGCCGGTGATGGAGATGCCCTCGACGAAAGTGCGCTGGACGAAGAAGTAGAGGACGATGACCGGCGCGACCACGGCGGTGCTGGCAGCCATCATATAGGGCCACATCAGTTCTTCCTGGAACATGGTGCGGAACTGTTGCAGGCCAAGCGCGATCGGATATAAGGACTCGTTGTTGAGATAGATCAGCGGTCCGATATAGTTGTCCCAGGCGAACATGAACTGGAGCAGCCCGATAACCGCCAGCGCTGGTTTGGCCAGAGGCAGGATGATACGAATGAGGATGCCCAGTTCGGTGCAGCCGTCGACGCGCGCGGCATCGGAAAGTTCGCTGGGGATGGTGAGGAAGAACTGGCGCAGTAGGAACGTATAGTAGGCGTTCACCCCAAGGAAAGTCGGCACCACGAGAGGAAGATAGGTGTTTAGCCAGCCGAGATTCTTGAAGGTGAGATAGAGCGGAATCATGCGCACCTGGAACGGGATCATCATCGTCGAGAGGCAGATGATGAAGAAGATGTCGCGTCCGGGCCAGCGGATGCGGGCGAAGCCGTAGGCGACCAAGGTATTGGAGAGCAGCGCGCCGGTCACCGCGCCAAGGGCATATTTCAGCGTGTTAAAGGTATAGATGCCGAAGGGGCGGGAGGAGAGCGCCTCCGGGTAGTTGACCAGGCGCACAGGATTTGGGATCCAGATGGGCGGCACAGTGTAAACCTGCGGGTCGGTCTTGAAGGAAGTCGAGAGCATCCACAAGAGTGGACCGGCGAAGATGAGGGCAAGAACGACCATGAATATATAGAAAAGCGCGCGCCTGGCCATCCTGTACGGGGAAGTTTGGATGAATGTGGTTCCGGCGTTCGAAACGGCGGCTTCAACTCGTTGCATGGCGTCAGTTTCCGGCCTGCTGGCGGCGCCCGGGTTTAGTCGGATTCACCGGCATAGTAGACCCAGCGTGCGGAGCTACGGAAGATGAGCAGCGTAAAGATCAGGATAACTACGAACAAGATCCAGGCCTGGGCCGAGGCGTACCCCATCTTGAAGAATTGGAAGGCGTTGCGGTAAAGATAGAGGCTGAAGAACTCGGTCGACTCATTGGGCCCGCCTTGGGTGAGCAGCCAGCCAAGGGTGAAGTATTGGAACATGCCGATCATGCCTGTGAGCATCACGAACAGGATCGCCGGCGTACAGATGGGAATGGTGACGTGCCAGAAACGTTGTAAGGCGTTGGCGCCGTCGACTTCGGCAGCGTCCATCAGCGAACTGGGCACGTCCTGCAATGCCGCCAGGAAAATGATAATGGCAGTTCCTTGTGCCCACACGTGAATGAGGATCAGGGACGGTTTGGCCAGCTCCACGGAGGAGATGAAGGGGATGACCGCCAGCCCCCAACTCTTGATGAATGAGTTGATCACCCCATAGTTGGTGTTGTAAACCCAGCGCCACACCTCGGCCGAGGCCACGGCCGGCACCAGCACCGGCAGGAAAAAGATGGTGCGGAACAAGGGGCGAAGCTTCATATCGCGGTTGAGCAGGCTGGCGAGAAGAAAGGCCACCACCAGCCCGGCCGGCACGCCGATCACCACCAGGTAGACGGTGTTGCCGAGCACGGTGCGGAAGATCTCATCTTTGGTGAACAGCTCAATGTAGTTTTCCAGGCCGATGAAGCGGGCCGGGCGCAGGACATCGTAGCGGGTCAGACTGAAATAGGCGGAGGCCGCGATCGGGAAGAGGACGAAGCCGGCAAAGCCCACCAGCCAGGGTGAGATGAAGGCCAGCCCCTTGAGAAGGCTGCGAGTTTGGGCGGGAGTCCAATTTTGCGACATTTTCGTGCCCCGTAGTCAGTGGCTGGCGGTTGGTGAAGACGGCCGCCAGCCACTGGTATGTCTCGCCTCTATTCTAACCTACCAACTCGGGAAACTGCTTGAGCAGTTCCTCCGTGCAGGCTACCTGCATGTCGGCGGCGGCCTGTTCGGCATCTTTGTCGCCGAATATGACGGATTCGTAGGTGCGGGACCGCTGCTGGTTGACGAAGCCCTGGATGGGGATAACCGGGCAGGCCCACAGTTCATCGGCCTCGTTGACCGAGCGCAGGAACCAGTCCAGGTTTTCGTAACGCTGGTATTTGGGCAGGTCGGGGTCGTAGAGAGCCTTGCGGCCGCCGAGCCAGCCGGTACTGTCGAAAATGACGTTCTGGGCCTTTTCGTCGGAACAGAACTCGATGAACTCGAAAGCGGCGTCGACATTGGTGACGCCGTTGGGGATGTACATCGGATGGCCGCCGACGTTCTGGAAGTTGACGTCGCTGCGGTCTTCGGAGACGGGGACCCAACCGACGCCGAACTCCTTGTCGGGGGCGGAGTGGAAGAGTTCACCGGGCGCGTAGTAGCCGGTAACAATCATGGCCTGAACGCCGCTGGGGAAGGAGGAGGAGGGGCTTTGGGTCCAGCCGCCGAAGCTGGAGCGGAAGGACTCCATCTGCTGCACGCCGACGTGGTCGGTGAAGCGCTTGATCGTATTCAGGGCGCTGGCGAAGAGTTCGTTGTCGTAGTTGAAGGTGCTGGTCTCGTCGTCCCACATGTCGAGGCCGTATGTGAGGGCCCAGAATTGGGGGATGTTGGTGGCCGGGCCGTTGCCGGCAGTGGCGTCGCGCGGGTCAAAGCCGACGATCTCGACGTTGCCGGCGGCGTCAAACTTGGTCAGCTCGAGGTGCCATTCAAACATCTCATCCCAGGTGTGGGGCAGGTTTTCGGGGTCGAGGCCGGCCTCGTCAATGATGGCCTTGTTGTACATGAGGCCGTAGCGGGGACCAGCCTCGAAGCCGGGCACGCCGTAGGTGGCGCCCTGCCACTGCATCGACTCGAGCAGCCCGGGAACAAAGTCGTCGCGGCCGACGACGTCGCTGTTGTCGATGCGGTCGTCGATGGGCATAACCGCGCCGCGCGAGAAGAGTTCGGCATACTGAACGCAGCAGACGCCGACGTCGGGCGGTGTGCCGCCGGCGATGGCGGCGAGCAGCTTGTCGTTCATTTCCGTGACGTGGAGGCGTTCGACCTTAACGTTGCGATCCTCCTCGTTGAAGGCGGCGGCGACGCCCTCCATGGCGGCCATGCCAGTGGTGCCGCCCCATTGGTGCCACCAGGAAATCGTGATAGTCTCTTCGGCTGGCATTTCTGCCTCTTCGGGCGCGGCTGCCGGGGCCGCGGGCGCAGCGCAGGCCGCGATGGCGGCGCCGCCGATACCGACCGCGCTCCACTGCAGAAAGCGGCGCCGGCTGAGTGTGGTATTGATATTGTCGGTCATGGTATTCGCGCTCCTTTTCGTCTGAAATATGATTAGAAATGTGTTGCGTATAGGATTGGCGTCGGGGGAGACGGATGCACGCATCCTGGTAAGGGATGTGATTATATGTGATTTTACTGGATCTGGCGGCAGAGCGCAAGGTCACTTTATTTGGTGGCCCATCCCTGAATGGGGGATGAGATGTGCAGGGAGTGCAGAATGAAATGCCGGTAGCCGGCATTTCAGCACGGTCAGGGGCACTCAGGCCAAACCGGACGTCTTGCCCACGGTGTGCAGGGCAACGCCGAGGTGCATCAGCTAGTTGCCTGGCGGAGCGGCTGTTATTACGATTCCGAAGTCCGATCGACCCACACTGCTGACCGTACGAAAATCTGGCAGTGCCTTTCCTGGTTGCGATGCCAGCGTACTCCGTCTCGGTAACACGACCTGGGCCAGACACCAGTCGATCGCTCCAGGACAGGGCGTCTGATCGGACAGTTCAGGGTAAGTTCAAGTCATCAGGAGCAAGCCATGGGTTCTGAACCGAAGATAAACTTTGATCCGCAGCCGGTCACGCTGACCGGAAACCTGGTGCGTTTGGAGCCGATGGAGTTGGGTCATGCTGCGGATCTGTATGCGGTGGGCGCGGAGGGTTCGATATGGAGATACGCGGCCCGTCCCGCTCTGCGCAGTGTTGTTGACGCGGAGGGTTGGATCAGGGCGTGTCTGGAGGAATCGGCAGCGGGCACACGGGTTACCTTTGCGGTTATTCACCGGGAGACGGGCAAGGCGGCGGGTTCGACTGCATACATAGACATTGTGCGGGAGCACCGGACGCTGGAGATAGGGATGACATGGTACGGAACCGCGTGGCAGCGGACCGGCGTGAATACCGAGTGCAAGTACTTGCTGCTGCGGCACGCGTTCGAGGGCCTGGCAGCGCGACGGGTATGCCTCAAGGCGGACAGCCGCAACGAACGGTCGCGGCGCGCGATTCTGCGGCTGGGCGCGGTGGAGGAAGGCACTCTGCGCAATCACCGGATTGCCCGCGACGGGGTGGATCGGCATACCGTCTATTACAGTGTCATCGAAAGCGAATGGCCTGCTGTGAAGGAGCGGCTGGAAGGGCTGATGCGGAGGTGAATCCCTTTGCGAGGCCTGGGGCTGCCGCTGGCGCTGCAGGCCGTTGGCCGGCCTTGTGACAGGAGTTCCGCCTGTTCGAGGTGGGACTCATTGAGGGTGGTCGGTGGGGGAATTCCTTGCAAGAGTCCGTTCTTGTTGTTCATTTGTGCCTTTCAAATAGTGTTGTTGTTAACGAAAAGCCGAATCACTAGCAACAAGTCAGTATACTGTGATAGATGGAACTCAAAACGCCTTTCAACCTTAGACTAATGTTGCGGTTGTTTCCCGAATTCCCGTCGACTATAATCCGCCGTGGAATCCACTTCTTAAGAGAGAGAACCCCGACCCAATACATAGCCGCCTAACTGCACAACTGACGGACGAAGTTGAATCTCACCATGATGGATGTTCTGGGACACTTGATAGTCTGGCTTCTCAATTCAGTCTTCACTCTGGGAATCGGTCTCTTCTCCTGGCCATACCCAGATGTACGACCGCTCGTCAACGCCATCGAGATCGTAGATTGATCTAGGTCTTCGGTCAGCAGACTTCATTGCGAATTCAGCTTCGTCCAGCATATTGGGCACATTGGCCTCTGGATACTCCTTTCAATCATTACCCTAGGCATCGGCTACCCATTCCTTATATTCGGCGTAGCCAGAACTATGATCGATCGCGCCCGGATTGACTGAACTCTCTCCTGCCAATATGATCTCTACAGGCTGTCAGCCCCACCGATGCTGGACGACCGCTGCTCATTCTTCAGGTTCAATCAGTCTGACAGCCACGGGAGCTTGTGGGATGCCTTGCGCGCGACACGAAAGAGCTCGTCGTAAGAGCTATTGCAATTGTGGAAACCCGAAAAGCCAAGGTGGCTGTCCTATCCCCAATTTCGTAGCCGTAGTACGGTGTTGGGAGTCAGCCTAAGGGATCAGAAAATGCACTGCCGGGCGTTCAGTCGAGGAACTGACTGACGGAAGTACCCTTCTTCCTTAAGGCAAGCGGTGCGGGCCTCACGCGTCGTCACCAACTAGGGATAGGTTGTGAGGGCGGCGCAGTTCGTATCCGGTGCCAACAGGATGAATGTCACCGCTCAAGCTAACAAATCTTTGCTCCTGAAAGGCCTCTATCACCAAATTGTAGACCGGCTCCTCGAATTCGACCCTAAAACGGACTAAACGTTCATCCCGCATCGATAAAAGAGTGGCCTTTCCATCAAATTCATCAGGGTTTCTTTTTAGCAGGACCACCTGTGCAATGACATGTTCACCATAGGATGGGTCATTGTGGCGGAGAAAGTCTGCCGCTTCAGTCAGAATTTCAGCAGAATTTTCGGTAAACTGAAAGTCGCTGTTGGGACGATTAGAAGGCCGAACGGCTGCCCAATAAAGGCCGATTTTGATCCCTTTCCCTTTGCTAGCAAGCGTTGCCACCGAGTCGCAAAGGTTGGCGCTGACACCTTCACGTACCCCCCGCCTGAACGGTTCAAGTGAATCTTCAGAAACCGATTCGGCGATTGCTTGCGTGGTTCGGTCAAGAGCTATCGACAATTGAGATGTGGCTCGTCGTGGGAAAGGGGCGGTAAATGCGTCGCCGAAATCCAGCGGCATCCCGAAGCCCGCCGGCACCGGTGAGTGCAATGTCAGAGCGTAGCCTTCATGATATCCGGGTAGAGGCTGAACATCGTCTAGGTAGCCTGCCACCTTGTCGCTAATTCTGCCTCGGAATGCCGCACTGGGTCTTTCCGCGGCCCGAGCAGCTGAGGCCAACAGATTTTGCGCAGCACTAAGCAGCTCAGCGTTTTGACGTAGGGAGAGCGCCTCTTTAGCCAGTCCATTGGGTGATCGCAAATATATGACATCGGCTCTGGTGCTGGCTAAGTCATGATACACGTCAAGCTGCGATCGATCTTCAACTGCGGCAAGGACAGCAACGTTCTCAGCCATGCACTCGGCATAGTCGGCGACAGTGTCGCGGTGAGGGCAGAGAATCTCCCATTTTCGATCGTCACTTTCCGTACTGAAAATCGTTGCTCGTCCGCCCCACTCACCTTCATCAACCCATCCCCTGGATTTCAGATACGCGCGCAAGCTTAGGAGTGAAAGCGATGACAGCGCTTCCCGGTCTCGAATTTCCACTTTCATAGTGATTCCCCCCTTTCAGCCTTCTTCATTAGTTCAGAAAGCTGCTCACCACAGAAAATGTTGTCCACAGGAATATGTACTGTTTCAGTGCTGACATTATGTGTAGGCGGTTGTCCTCGGAGTGACATCCAATATGCGCAATAGCGTAGACAAAATTCTTCTCTAATGTAGATCCCAATTGAGATCAAGACTATTGGTCAAGGGTAGTTGAGTTGTGGTAGAACCATCTGACAGACTCGCTTTTTGTAAGGAAAGGAAGCTGAGATGGTTCGACCGGATATGGAAAAATGGGGCCAGACGCTGGCCGATCTGCGCGTGTTGTCGGTGGAAGCCAAAGATGCACGCAGCCGTGAACGTTTTCTTGCTCTGTATATGATCGCAGATAAACAAACGAGTGCCTGTGCCTGGGCGCGCACAATCGGACGCACCAAGGAGACAGTGCTCAAATGGGTACATGTCTACAATCGGTTGGGGCCCGAGGCCGTGTTCTATCGTCATACGGGTGGACGTCGCCCTTTTTTAGCCCGCAGCAGGTCAAGCAACTCGTGAACGTTATCTGCGAGACAGAACCTGTAGAGCATGGACTGCCGGGTCATGGTTGGACGTTGAAAAAGCTGCGGCGCTGGCTCAAGCAGGTCATGGGCTGCGATCTCGCCCGCAGCACGCTGCACCGGATTCTGCAAGCAGCGCAGTTGCGCTGGAAAAAGTGCCAGAAAGTGCTCAAGAAAGCCGACCCACAGAAACGTGCCGCCTTTATGGAACGCTTTCAAGAGCTGTATGAACAACTCTGTCGCCAGGAGATCCGTTTGGTCTATATTGATGAAGCCCACATCCACCGCGATATGGACTTGGGCTACACCTGGGCCGAAAAGAACAAGATTGCCTGGCGTATGAGTGGCTGTGCTCCGCTCTCAGATCGCATTAACTGGTATGGCGCCTACGATTTCGGCGCAGGACAGTGTTTCATCTGGAACGAGGGTAACTGCAACAAAGACCATACGATTCAGTTCTTGCAGCGCATGGCTGAATGGCTGGGTGATGAGCCGGGCGCAGTTGTGATCATTTGGGACGGCGCCACCTGGCATCGGGCCAAGTCCGTTCAGGCTGCCGCCGCCAAACTCGGTCTCACTCTCATCCCTCTGCCTGCCTATAGTCCCGACCTCAATCCGATTGAGAATCTCTGGCGCTGGTTGCGAGAAGAGGTCACACGCAACCACTGCCATCAGTCCATGCGTCACCTCTTCGATGCTTGCAAAACTTTCATCGAAGGTATCAATGCCCATCCCTACCAGGTCGTAACACGTCTATGGCCTAAATTTGAACTCGACCCAGAGTACGAAAAACTCTTGGTATCAAATTGAACTTACATTAGTATGTGACAGCCACTTGGAATCGTCTTGTGGCATCAGAAGAACTATCAAAAGGCGCGGGATTATGGAATTATCTACTCTCAAATCATCGTAGTTTTTGATCGGGAGAGGGTACGACAAATGACTATCCTTCAAGAGGTCTTGGGAAGTAGCCTTGGCCTGAAATTCTATCCTAGGTCTCCTCCCAAAGTCCGCTTTCAAAGTTCCGTCCACACTATCGAAATCCACCCTTGGTTCATCAATATAGAATCCTGCCATTGACGCGACAGCTTCAATGAATGCAAGAGAAAAACGTTCTTTCATAGTGTTGCCATGCATTCCACATGTCCGTTTCTGATTTTCCGACGATTCCGGTCCATCCTGTGTGTACCACGTACCAAGTGCTGCGTCGCAAGTGCTTTGCTAGGGGCATCAATTGAGGCGAGCATAGTGGTCAATCTATGACGTGGAACTGTGAAAGTTGCCAGCTGAGTAGAAGTTACAGAGAAATCTTGCGTCCTTTCACATGGATGAGATCATATCACCATATCACCGGGTCTTCACCTTTTCCCGCAAGGATACGATTTTTCAGCTTTATGCGCAATCCTTTCTCATCAGTCCATACAATTTACGTAGAGTGTCCAGTGACGAAATGAAGATATTCCATCTATTTCTTGAGGCAAGTGAAAATGACTGGCATGCCGAGGGCAAGCGCATAGCTGGCCTCGCAATAGGCTCCACCTCTCGCTCGATCGTAACTCAGCGCGAAACTGGCCACGAGAAATCGGGAACGACAGTTTTCAGCAATTGTTTCGTCGTCAAGCGTGCTAATATCTTTCACTTTGTCAGTTTGTGTGGGCTTAAGGCCGGCGCATTCAATTGCGTGCCTGATGCCGCATTCGAAAACCTGTATCATACTTTCGTCAGACCAATTTGCCATATGTGTCTGCCGAGAAACGCAATCGGTTACTTGCTCCATTTTTCGAGCATGGCCAGCAACTGTGACCTTGGCAACATAGCCACCATTTAAGTAGCCTGCTCCCCGTAGCCGGCCGACTTCCTCCAGAAAATCGTAAATTCTGACAACCTCACTCCTATCTTTCGACTCAGTCCAATCAGCAGCGGACACGTGAGTGCTTTCATTGAATCTCAATTGGATTCCAATTATATTTGCCCCCTTTGTTATGAATCGCAGAAGTATCTAGGCCATCTCATGAACTACGAGAGGATATCCTTTCATGGCATTCTCGACAATTCCCTATGTAACCTGAAGTGGGCCCCAAAAACTGGACCACGAGCTAAGGTGTATAATGGAGCAGAACACCAAGCACGTGGAGGTGCAGGTCAATGGTCAAGAAGCGACGGCGACACACAGCGGCCTACAAGTTCCGAGTGGCGCTGGAGGCGGTTGAAGGCAGTAAGACGATCAGTCAGTTGTCGAGTGAACATGAGATTCATCCCAACCTGATTCGGGCCTGGAAACGGCAATTGCTGGAAAACGGGCCTCGGGTCTTCGCGACGAACGGCGAGCGCAAACAAAAGGAGCAGGAGGCACAGGAAGCAGAACTTTATGAACAGATCGGGCGGCTCAAGATGGAACTTGAGTGGTTGAAAAAAAAAGTTACCCACTTCGGTCAGTGAGAGACGGCATATGGTCGAGGTAGCAAACCCGACTCTAAGTGTACGGCGGCAGGGTGAACTGCTCGGGCTCAATCGGTCGTCGTACTACTACCAAGCGGCGCCCGAGTCAGCACTGAACCTGCAACTGATGCGCCTGGTTGACGAGCAATTTCTGCGCACCCCCTTTTATGGCTGGCGCAAGATGACCGCCTCTCTGCGCCGGCTGGGCTACGCCATCAATGGCAAGCGGGTCAGACGGCTGATGCGTATGATGGACATTCAAGCTATCTACCCCAGGAGAAGCAGCAGTTCTCCTGGCAAGGGACACAAACTCTATCCTTATCTTTTGCGCAACCTGCCGATTACCCACGTCAACCAGGTCTGGAGCGCAGACATCACCTACGTACCGATGCTTCGTGGCTACATGTACCTGGTCGCTGTCATTGACTGGCACAGTCGCTATGTGCTCGCCTGGCAGCTTTCCAACACCCAGGACGGTATCTTCTGTCTCGATGCCCTGCGCCAGGCGCTCTGCAAGGGTCGGCCCCAGATCTTCAACACCGACCAAGGCGCACAGTTCACGGCCGATGCTTTCACTACCGCTCTGTGCGCAGCCAACATTCAGGTCAGCATGGACGGCCGCGGCCGCGCCCTTGACAACGTCTTCTGCGAACGCTTATGGCGCAGCGTCAAATACGAGAACATCTATCTCAACCAGTAGGACACAGTGCGTCAGTTGCAAACTGGGTTGACCGCATACTTCGACTTCTACAACCATGAGAGACCGCATCAAAGTCTCAACTATCGCACACCGGCTGAAGAGCACTTCGTGCTCTGATCAGAGCCGACCGCATCCGTCTGGATGCACCTTATTTTTCCCGTTTCGTGGTCCAGACATTGGGACCCACCATAACCCTCGGCACTCCTTTTCCCTGATTTCGGTTATCGACAAGCCATCCGGGTAAGGGGCGATTTCTTTCGGTCCCCTAAAGCCGGTGCCGAAAAACCCCTTCATCGATGATCTCGTAGTCGCCTTCCGTTCCATCGGGATCAACCCTTATCGTAACTTCTGTAGCACCTGTTCCGCTTTTGCCAAAATATATTACATATTAAATGATGGCCGCTTCTTACAAAGGGCCCCAGGCGGGGCAAGGAGTTCTCATACCTTACGCACTTTTCCAAAGTAGCATTTGGAATATGCGCGCTTCTGATAAACCAACAGATTTCTTTTTTCCCTTGCATTGTGAGCCATCGTTCCTCTGTTTTGGCATTCGGAGACGATTCACACCTTTCATTTTAGCACAATTGTTTCAATAAGGCCAAAATACGAAAAGATGCCGGTACATTCCAAAGCTGGGGTGATATTCTAGCTATCTCCAAAGGGCTACTCTGGGATGCACCTGAAAGATGCGGCTCTGCCAGCCAGTAATCAGGAATTCCGCGGACAGGTTGCGGCGAAATGTGTTTATAATCTCTCCGCTCAGTTCTTAGGAAATGACTGCGACATCGTCCACTACCTGTTGAACGGGAGTGGCCCATATTGGAAATGACAGTAAGAATTCCCAGCGCTGTCTTCGGCGAGGCGCAGACGGCATCGAACCCCTTCATAAGGGTATGTCTTTGTTCATTCCCAATTTCACGCGTTCGCCGCGCCACCCCACATTGCTCTTCAGTCCGGAACGAGATCGTAGACCGTCGCAGCGCCTCCTCACGGCCGACATTCTGTCAGATCGGAACTTCCTCCGATTAGAGCTCGCGCTGAACCAGGTTGCTGCCACATCCCGGTCAGCGGGGCCATCTACCGCTCAGAGGAGACGCTATCGTCGAGTTTCTGGTCGAAGCCATATCCCGCTATTTCCGAAAAACCTAGGGCTCCATCCCCCCCGGCCCAGGTCCGAAGGCTCTTGCGATTGCATCTACCGCTCACACGCATTTAACCTGGGTACGTATTCCTGTTCATTTTCGAGCTAATCCCTTTCCTAAACTCTCGTGATCTCTCGTACACCGTTCGTCATACACCCATGTCTGGGCAAAGACATGAATCCGCCATATGCCCCTTCTCGCCCCTTCACCCCAATTTCGGAATGCACTCTGCAATACCCGCCCCACGATATGAGTGCAAGCCGGCCTGTGCTAGAATTCCCCGTGCCGCGTCCGACATTTATGCCCGTCTATACTGAGGAAGAGCGTGCAGCAAGTTTTGACCGCTGAGCAGGGCCGTATTTTACAGGAAGAGCGCCGCTTGCTGGGCGACCTGCAGGTGGCGCTGGCGCGCCTGGATGCGCCCGACTCCGACCTGGGGCTGATCGGCAACGCGCTGGCCCAGTTGGAGGAGCTTTTCCTGATGGTGGTGGTGGGCGAGTTCAATGCCGGCAAGAGCGCGGTGATCAACGCGCTGCTGGGGGGCGACTATCTGCCAGAAGGCGTGGTGCCGACCACCAGCGAACTGGTCCTGATCCGCCATAGCGATGCGGCCGAGCAGCCGGGCGCGGATAGTGGGATGGCGGTGTGCCGCCTGCCCGTCCCCTGGCTGCAGGAAGTCAATCTGGTTGACACGCCCGGCACCAATGCTGTCATCCGCCATCACCAGGAGTTGACCGAGCATTTCGTGCCCCGCAGCGACCTCGTCCTCTTCGTCACCAGCGCGGACCGGCCATTCAGCGAATCGGAGCGCGTCTTCCTGCAGCAGATTCGGGATTGGGGCAAAAAGGTCGTTATGGTGGTCAACAAGATCGAGCTGCTGACCACGGAGGCGGAGCAGCGGCAGGTACTGGAATTCGTGCGCCAGAACGCCCACGAGTTGCTCGGGGTTGCGCCGGCGATCTTTGCCGTCAGCGCCCGCCTCGCGTTGGAAGCGAAACTGCGAGGAAAGAGTGAAGAGGAGAGAGGAGCGAGAGAACCCCTCACCCCGCACAGACGAGCCGGGAACGAGACGACTAGCGACTCGAAAATACCCTTTCCCCCTTCACTTCCCAACCCGCAATCCTCGCTCTGGCAGCGCAGCCAGTTCGGCGCGCTGGAGCAGTACATTCTCGACTTTCTCGACGCAGGAGAGCGCGTGCGGCTGCAACTTTCAAACCCGATCGGCATCGCTGCAGCGCTGATCGCCAACTACCAGGAGGTGATCAGCCAGCGCCAGTCCCTACTCAAGGGCGACTTTCGGGCGCTGGACGCCATCGACCAGCAGTTGGCGGCCTACCAGAGCGAGATGCGGCGAGACTTTCGTTACCAGAGCGACCGCGTCGATAACGTCCTCTACGAGATGGCGGAGCGGGGCGACCGTTTCTTCGACGAGAATCTGCGCATCACCCGCATCGTCGAGCTGGTGAACAGCGAGCGGCTACGGGGTGAGTTCGAGCGCCGCGTGCTGGCCGACAGCAGCCATGCGGTCGAGCATCATGTGAACGAACTGATCGACTGGTTGATCGAGCGCGACTACCGCCAGTGGCAGGCCGTGATGGAGTTTATCGAGCGCCGCTCGCTCCAGCACACCGACCAGATGATCGGCCAGGTGCGGGGCGACTTTGATTTCAACCGCCAGAATCTGCTCAAGAGCATCGGCCGCAGCGCCCAGGAGGTGGTCGACTCCTATGACCGCGAGGCGGAGGCGCTGAAGCTGGCCCAGGATGTGCAGCGGGCCATCATCCAGACGGCCGCGGTCGAGGCGGGCGCGATCGGTCTGGGTGCGATCCTGGTGGTGATCCTGAATACCACCTTCCTCGATGTGACCGGTATCCTTGGCGCCAGTGCGCTTGCCGCCCTCGGCCTCTACGTGCTCCCCTACCGGCGGCAGAAGGTTAAGGCGCAGTTGCGCACGCGCATCGGCGACCTGCGGCGGCGGCTTGATACCGCCATCACCCAGCAGTTCGAATCGGAGCTGACGGCCAGTGTGCAACGCATCCGGGAGGCAGTTACGCCCTACACCCGCTTCGTGCGCGTGGAGCGGGAAAAGCTGGAGACGCTGGCGGCCGATCTGCAGCGCGCCGAGAACGAGTGGAAAGGGCTGCGGCGCAGTGTGGAAAAGTTGGCCACGAGCCATTCGCCGCTGCCGTCATGACGATCTCGATCTCTCTGCTTCCGCTGGACGCCTCGCTGCACGCCGATGCGCTGCAACGGGTATATGAACTGTCCCCGGCCTATTGGACGATGTATCATCTGGCCCAGGCGCCGGCCGGGCAGTCGGCGCGCGATCTGGCCGCGATCGAGGCCGAGCCGGGCCGTATGGGGCTGGGGATTGTGGCGGCGAATGAGCCGGGCAACCCCCAGGCCGGCGCGCAACTGGTGGGCCTGATCGACCTGCGTCTGCACTGGCCGGACCCCGACAGCGCGTATATCGGCATCGTGCTGGTGGCGGAGCCTTTTCAGCGGCAGCGCGTGGGCAGCAATGCCTGGGCGCTGCTGGAGCCGTGGCTGGCGGCAGAGGGCGGCTTGCGCGAGGTTAAATTGGGCGTCGAACAGTTCAACCCCGGCGCGCTCAAATTTTTCCAATCGCTTGGCTTTGCGCTGACCGGAGAGGCGCAGCGGATCCGTTCGGGCAAACGTTTGGTGCGTCTGCTGGCGATGGAGAAGGAATTGGAGGGCAGCGGCTAGCGGCCAGCTACTGAAGTGACTAAATCGACCATTCGAGTGGGAGTGATGATGGGAGCGAATGACGGGAGAGTTGTGGAGGAAGGAGCGGCGGAGGAGACGATCCTGCGCGTTGCCGGAAAGCTGCGTGCGCTGAGCAACAACGGCTTGCGTTTTGCCGACAATCCTTATCAGACGGAGACTTTCGAGCAGATGTTGGCGCTGAGTGCCGAGTTGACTGCCTTGGTGGACACACGCCCGCGAGAGAAAATCCAGCGCCAATTCTTTGATGATACGCGCTACATTTCCCCGTATACGGTGGTGGATTCGGCGGTCTTTGATGACAGTGGCCGTATTCTCTTGATCCAACGGGGGGACAACGGGCGTTGGGCGCTGCCGGGCGGGTGGTGCGAGGTGGACGACCTGCCGGGGGAGGGCGCGGTGCGCGAGGTATGGGAAGAGACCGGATGCCGGGTTGAGTTGAGCGGATTTCTCGGCATATTCGATAACAACTATCACGGCGGCGGCGGTCTGCATCATCTCTACTGCCTGCTCTTCGCCGCCCGGCACGTCGAAGGAACTCCAATCGTCACTAGTGAAACGCTAGACGTGGGCTGGTTCGCGCCGCAAGATGTACCTTGGGATGCCCTGCAACCCGCCCATCCTACCCGCATCCGATTCGCCTTCGAGTGGCAGCAAGACCGGTCGCTGCGCCCCTTTTACGATTTGCCGCGGGGGCAGCCGCAGCCGACCTGGCAGCACAGTGCGCGCCAGGAATGAGATCGGAACTTCCCACTGTTCGCGGTTCGTAGACAGATCGTACACATATTGCCCAGCACAACGATCAGGCCGATCTCGCGGGCATCCAGTTCGCAAAACCCGCAGATCGCCCCGCGCTCCAGTGTAATCACCCAGCGAATCGCCAGAAATCCTCTCCATCTTGGCAGAAATTTGGAACGCCAAAGCGCTTTCTCAAGAGCCGGGGCGTTTTGGTATGATACACTCTTCGTTTATAGACAGTTGTTACCAAGCATGGTAAGATGGGCCCTTAAGAACATTTGTTCACGCTCGGGTTTTGCGGGCGCCGCGACCGGCAGCCCGACAACTAAAAACAGAAAACAAGAAACTAAAACCTTTCTGGAGGCTGCATGGCGCTTGACAAGCTGATCATACGGGGCGCGCGCGAACACAATCTGCGCAGCGTGGATCTGGAGATCCCACGAGATAAGCTGGTGGTGATCACGGGGCTGAGCGGCAGCGGCAAGAGCAGCCTGGCCTTCGATACGATCTACGCCGAAGGGCAGCGCCGCTACGTCGAGTCTCTTTCTTCCTATGCGCGACAGTTCCTCGGCTTGATGGAGAAGCCGGATGTGGATCAGATCGAAGGTCTCAGCCCGGCGATTTCTATCGACCAGAAGGGCGCCGGGCGCAATCCCCGTTCGACGGTCGGCACCGTTACCGAGGTCTACGACTACCTGCGTCTACTTTTCGCACGCGTGGGCCAGCCCCACTGCCCGGAGTGCGGCGACCCGATCACCCAGCAGACGCCGCAACAGATCGTCAACTCGATTCTGGAGATGGAGGAGGGCGCGCGTCTGTTGATCCTGGCGCCGATCATCAAAGATCGCAAGGGGGAGCATAAGGGCGTCTTTGAAGATCTGCAGGCGCAGGGCTATGTGCGCGTGCGCGTGAACGGCGAACTGTTCGAAATCGGCGACGCGCCGGAGTTGGACCGTTACAAGATGCACACGATTGAAGCGGTGATCGACCGCATCATCGTGCGGGCAGAGCGGTCCGACCCGGACGACCCCGGAGTCGTGCTGCCGGGCACCGACCGCACGCGGCTGACCGACTCGGTGGAGACGGCGCTCAAGTTGGGCGAGGGCTCAGCGATCGTTTCGGAAGTGAAGCGGGTACCGGTTGACGGCAACGGCAGCCTGCGCACGGTCACGACCGATCGGGTTTTCAGCGAGCATTTCGCCTGTATGCGCTGCGGTCTCAGTTTTACCGAGATCGAGCCGCGCACCTTCAGCTTCAACAGCCCGCACGGGGCCTGCCCGTCGTGCGACGGGCTGGGTGTACATAAGGAATTCGACCCGGAATTAATCCTGGATGGTGATCTCAGCATTGCCGAAGGGGCGGTGCGGCCCTGGCAAGGCTCGAACCCCGGCAACGGTGACGAAGGCTACTACAGGCAGTTGCTGCGCTCGGTCTGCCACCAGTTTTCGATTCCCCGCACTGCGCCGGTGAAGGAGTTGAGCAGCAAACAGCGGGACACCATCCTGCACGGCCCGCCGGGACGGGAGAAGGTGCGGGTGCACTATCGCAACGCCCGCGGCTACGAGCGCAAATACGAGACCAAATTTGAGGGCATACTCTCCAACTTGCAGCGGCGCTACCGGGAAACGGACAGCGACTGGATACGGAGCAAGTTGGAAGAATACATGGGCATCAACCCCTGCCCGGTGTGCGCGGGGCGGCGGCTGCGGCCGATGGCGCTGGCGGTTACGATCGCGGGCAAGAGCATCTATGACATTACGGCGATGTCGGTCAACGATTCGCTAACGTGGGTGCTGGCGGCGGCGGGCCGCGTTGGCGCCGAACCGCTCTTCTCCCCTCGCCAGCTTGCAATCGGCGGCCAGGTGCTGAAAGAGATCGAGGCGCGGTTGGAATTCATGGTGAACGTGGGACTGGACTATCTGACGCTCAACCGCACGGCGGTATCGCTGTCCGGGGGCGAGTCGCAGCGGATCCGGTTGGCTACGCAGATCGGCAGCCAGCTGATGGGCGTTCTCTATATTCTGGATGAGCCGAGCATCGGCCTGCACCAGCGGGATAATGCACGGCTGATCAACACGTTGCAGGGAATGCGGGATCTGGGAAACACGGTGCTGGTGGTTGAGCATGACGAGGAGACGATCCGCGCGGCCGACTGGGTGGTGGATATGGGGCCGGGCGCGGGTGAACACGGCGGGGAGGTTGTCGTTTCAGCGGTGCGGGATGCGTTCGTCGACCACCCGGAAAGTCTGACCGCCCAGTACATTCGCGGTGAGCGGCGCATCGAGATACCGATGGAGCGGCGGGAAGGCAACGGGGAGTATCTGCATGTACGCGGCGCGACTGAGAACAACCTGAAGAAGGTAGACGTGCGCTTCCCGCTGGGTCGGTTGATCGCGGTGACGGGGGTGAGCGGCAGCGGCAAGTCCAGCCTGGTGGTAGAGGTGCTGTACAAGCGACTGGCACAGAGCTTCTACCGGGCCAAGGCGCGCCCTGGCAGATGCGAGAGGGTTGAGGGCATCGAGCACCTGGACAAGGTGATCGAGATCGATCAAAGCGCCATTGGACGGACGCCGCGCAGCAACCCGGCAACCTATGTGGGGCTGTTCACGCCAATGCGGGAACTGTTCGCCAGCATCCCGGAGGCGAAGGCCCGCGGATATAAGGCGGGACGCTTCAGTTTTAACGTCAAGGGCGGTCGCTGCGAGGCGTGCCATGGCGACGGCATCATCAGGATCGAGATGCAGTTTCTGCCCGATGTGTACGTCTCCTGCGAGGAGTGTCACGGCGCCCGTTACAACCGCGAGACGCTGGATATCCGCTTCCGCGGCAAATCGATCGCGGATGTGTTGAACATGACGGTCGAAGAGGCGCTGGACTTTTTCCAGAACATCCCCCGCATACGCTCCCGCTTGCAAACGTTGATGGCTGTGGGGCTGGGCTACATCCGCCTGGGTCAGCCGGCGACGACGCTTTCCGGCGGCGAGGCGCAGCGGATCAAACTAAGCAAAGAGTTGAGCCGGCGCGACACCGGCAACACCTTCTACATCCTGGATGAGCCGACGACCGGGCTGCATTTCGAGGATGTCCGCAAGCTGCTGGGCGTCCTGCACGAACTGGCGGACCGGGGCAACACCGTACTAATCATCGAGCACAACCTGGATGTGATCAAGAACTGCGACTGGGTGATCGACTTGGGGCCGGAAGGCGGAGGCAAGGGCGGCTATGTGGTGGCCGAAGGCACCCCGGAGCAGGTTGCGGCGGTGGAGAAGAGTTACACCGGTCAGTTTCTGCAGGGTTGCCTGAGGGCAGTGGCCAGTGTCTAGTGGCCGCAGGCCAGTCCCTGCGCTGGTTACAGCCGCTGGCCAATTAGAGAAGGGGGCGAGGCGCATGTGGGGAGCTTACCGTCTGTTCCTACTCGCATCTGTCTGCATGGTGTTTATCCTGGCCGGCTGCGTACCGATCCAACCCGAGGCGCCTGCCGCCAGCGAACAATTGCCGGCTTCGTCAGCACCAAGCAGTTCACAGGCCACTTTGGAGCCGACGGCTACCCCCATTCCGCAACCGCCGGAAGTGCCGGCCACCCCCTTGCCCGAACCGCCGGAAGCGCCAGCCATCGCCGCGCCCGCGGGCCCCGAGGGCTGGTATGTATTTGTCGATGAGGCGCGCGGGCTGTCGATATCTTATCCGCCGGGATGGCTCTTCGTCGATCCGACAGAGAAGGAACTAACGGAGCTTATGGAGGAGGTGGGCGAAAAGGCCAACAGCGACGAGATCAGGGAGTTGCTGACAACGTCTACGCAGGCGATACAGCAGGAAGATCTCTTTGTCGGCTTGGGCTTCCAATACGCCACCGATGCTTCCCCCGACTCCAGGTTTGTCAACAACATCAACGCTATCTTCTTTCACACAGAGGGCCTGTTCCTGCATCTGATCGCGCAACTGATCGCGGCACAGTTGGACAGCATGGAAGGCTTCGAGGTGGACAACGCCGAGGTGGTCGCAGGCCTGCGGCCCGAGGGCGCGGAGGTAGCATCGGTTCGTTACCGTTCAGAGGGCGCCCTTTTCAATCAGCCGGATTTGGAGGTCGTTGGCTGGCAGGTGGGCGTGCTTTCGCCTGATGCAGGGAGGATAGTCATCCTTACCTTTAGTATCCGCAGCGAAGATTTCGCGGAGTTGGAGCCGCTGATGCGGGAGATCGTACAGCGGGTACAGTGGTTCGAGTGAATCGTGGTAGGTGGAATTCTCTATCCACCAGCCACAATTCACGGATCATTGGGGTCAGGGAGCGCATATGCGGGGAATCTTGTATCTGTTGCCATTATGCGTCTTTTGCCTAGGCTGGTTCGCGCGGACGACCCCTGGCATCCCGCTGCTCACCGACTCAACCGCCGCTCGTCGCGTGTTCTCGCTTGCCAGCTCTCGCGGGCCTGGAATCTCTGGCAAGCTCGATAGGACGTCCGGCGACTTGGCTCGCTCCTCGCAGTTCCGCTCTTCTCATTCGCCCTCCGTTACTCCCACACCGGCGGCCTACGAGACAGATGTAGAGGACGCCCCGCTGGCAAAGAGCCCCGAAGCATTCAAGGTTTCGGCTGACTGGCAGGCGTTCGACGATTTAACGCGTGGCGTGAAGATATTGTATCCCCCGGGATGGCTCTTCTTCGACGGTACACAGGCAGTGACCCTTCAACAGGAAATGGCGGCGTTGGGCAGAGCAGAGATAGTGAACCTGCTGATGTCGCTGCCGGACAGGGTGCGGCCGAGCTCGTTGATTGGCTTTGGCGTCGCCTTCCCGCAGGATCCTCCTGATCTTCTGCATGCCGATAACGTTGTGGTGGAGATATTCCCGTCAAGGGGTCTGTCGCTGTACGAGTTCGGGCAAGGCGCTGCGGCGGAGTTGGGCCGGCGGGTCGGGATCGATGTCGACAGCTTCGATCTGGTCACCAGGTTGCGGCCCCACAGGGAAGAGGCGGTATCGATCCGATTCCGGGGTGCCGTGCCAGAGCCGACGACGTCCCAATCAATTCTGACCGGCACCAGGACGGCCGGCTGGCAGGTGGTTCTGCTTTCGCCGGATGCCGAGTATCTGCTTGTTCTGACCTTCAGCGTCCGTGGAGAGCAGTTTGAGGAGTTGAAGCCGCTGCTGACGGAGGTAGTGCGGCGGGTGCAGTGGGCCGATGACCACCGTGAGGCAGAACCTGGGGTCGGCCCGGTGTTAATTACCAACCGGACGATGTACGTGCATAACGAGCCTGCCGCATTCAGTCCCGTGATTGGCAAGATTGTTGCGGGAAAACAGTTCTCGATTATGGAGCGGGACTTTACGGGAAAATGGTGGCGGATCAGCTATGGCGGTCAGCCCGGTTGGGTTTCCGATCGTCTGGTCGCTGCCAATATCCCGGACGCGCCCTTAGCGGTTCCTGTGGCGATGATCGACAGGCGCGTCAATGTGCGCAGCGGTCCAAGCGCCGGCAACCCGGTAATCCGCGTGGCGGTACCCGGCCAGCAGTTTCTGATCACTGGCAGGAATGCGGCGGGCGACTGGTGGCAGATCGACGATAACGGCCGGCCAGGGTGGGTCTTCGACGAGTTGGTCACTCCCATAGATGTGGGGGGCGTGAAGGTGGCGGTCGTTAAGTTCCCGATCCCTCCTTTACTGCCGGTGACGGAACCGATGATGACGGTCAACAGACGGATGAACGTGCGTGGGGGGCCGCACGGCGGCTATCCCATCATCGGCGCGGCCCTACCTGGGAGCCAGTATCTGATCACCGGCAGGAATGCGGCGGGCGACTGGTGGCAGATCGACGATAACGGCCGGCTCGGGTGGGTCTATGGCGAGTTGGTTGAGCTGGTCAATGCCGGGAGCGTACAGGTAGTGGCCAGGTTTCCGCTTCCTCCACTATTGCCAGCCACGGAAGCGGTGTTGACGTTCAGCCGCCGTATGAACGTGTATAGCGGTCCTGGCGGTCGCTTTCCTGTTATAGACACGACGGTGCCTGGGTACCAGTATCCGATCACTGGCAGGAATGTGGTGGGAAGCTGGTGGGAGATTGACAATCACGGCCAGCCCGGCTGGGTCTTCGGGCAATTTGTGGCCACAGTCGAGCAGGCGGGGGAGGTTCGTTAGGCAGCAACTCCTCTTCTGAACTAAAGTGATCACTGGTCATTGTTCGCTGCGCAGGGAGTACACTGGAAATGTCTGCAATTCGCTATTTTGTCCTGATTGTACTGGCCTGTGCCTCTCTTGCTCTGGCCGGGTATGGGCGCGACGCATCCCCCCGACAGGAGTCGACTGCCACTCCCGAGACAATGGCCGGAGACCAGCCGGCTGTTTACCTGATCGCCCGCTCTGCGATCACAACCGATGACGGGACCGAGCAGGTGGCCTCCGAACCGCCGCCGACGCCTCAGCCTGCGATACCGGTGTTGTCGATCCACAATCCGCTAGTCATTCCGACTGGAGATACGCCGGAGGTTTCTGGAGGACCATTTCAAGACTGGCCCGCGGTAGAAGATGCGGCGCGCGGCCTCAAGATTTTCTATCCGCAAGAATGGTTCTTCGCGTCCTCCAAGGAGGAGCTTACCTCCCTCCGGTCGCAGATGGGCGACCCCGCCATCGCCGAACTTGTGCTCGATCGACAGGCTGCGCACTTCAACTCCTTAACGCCGGCGGGGCAGGAGGATCAGTTCGTTGGCGTGGGCTTCCAGTACGTCCCGGACTCTCCGCCGACCTACATCAATGGCTTTGATATCCGCGCGATTCCGGCCGCGGGGCAAACGCTGGCGGAGTTTGCGCTGCAGGTAGCCGCCCGACTGGAAGAGTCGGAAGCCGAGACATTGGAGGGCGTTGAGGTCGGACCCGGTCTGCGGCCCTGGGGGGAGGAGGCCGCATCGATCCGGTACCGCAGCGGTGGGGCCGTCGTCGAGGACGGCAAGATCGTCACCCGGCCGGGCACGGAGGTGGTCGGCTGGCAGGTTGTCCTGCCCTCCCCGGACAGCGAGACCTTTCTGTTGATCACTTTCGATGTGTGGGGCGAGGAGTTCGACGGCTGGCTGGAACCGTTTCTGCGCGACATCGTGCGGCGAGTCCAGTGGCTGGAACATCCTACCTACGACCCCCCGATCGGCCCCACGGTGACGATCACCCGCACCATGTATGTGCGCGACGGGCCGGGCACCGACCATTCCATCCTCGGCT
This sequence comes from Caldilineaceae bacterium, assembly GCA_965221345.1. Classification (GTDB taxonomy): domain Bacteria; phylum Chloroflexota; class Anaerolineae; order Caldilineales; family Caldilineaceae; genus Bin5. The sequence continues at coordinate 364,052 of CBDCSD010000001.1, read as the reverse complement.
CGGCTACAGCCGGGCAGCAGTACGCCGCTATCAGCACGAATGCGGCCGGCGACTGGTGGCAGATCGAATATGACGGTCAGCTGGCGTGGGTCTATGGCGAATTCGTGACGCCGTCCGCCGATGCGGAGAGTGCATTGCAGGCGGACCCGGCGGGCTGGCTGACCTATGACGATCTTGCCCGCGGCCTGTCGCTGTCCTATCCGTCGGGATGGCATTATTTCGACCCGGCGCAGCCCTTGCAGGTCGACCTGTCGCTCTTTTCGGCCGCGGTCAAAGGGCGCGCAGGCGAGCAACTTGGCGTTGCGGAGATGGGAGCAATGGTGTCGGCCATGAGCGTCCGCCGCGACGATGCAGTGATCGGACTTGGCCTCCAGTCTGGACCGGCGGAAAGTGTGTCGAGCAACTTCATGCTTGTCTACTCTCTCACCGCCGAAGGCACGACGTTGGAACGCTACGCGCAGATGGCCGCCGACCACACCTACAGTATCGAGGCCGCCAGCGTCAAACTGGTGGGCGGACTCAGGCCGTCGGGGGAAGAGGTTGTATCGATCCGCTACCGCGAGTACGAGACTGCTAGTGAGGTATGGCAAGTCGTTCTGCTGTCACCGGATGGGGAGAGGCTTCTCGTCCTTGCCTTCAGTGTTCACAGCGACGAGTTCGCCGCTTTACAACCGAGGCTGAACGAAATCGTCCAGCGAGTGCGCTGGACCAATGTTGAGTCCAATTCTTTGCCTCAGCCTGAGGTTCCGTTGTTGTCGATCCACAACCCGCTGGTAATCCCGATTGGAGACACGCCGGCGGCTTCCGGAGGACCGTTTCAAGACTGGCCCGCGGTCGAAGATGCGGCGCGCGGCCTCAAGATTTTCTATCCGCAAGGATGGGATTTCGTGTCCTCCAAGGAGGAGCTTACCTCTCTCCGACCGCAGATGGACGACGCGGCCACCGCCGAAGCTGTGCTCGAGCGGCAGGCTGCGCACATCGACTCCGTAACATCGATGGGGCAGGAGGATCAGTTCGTTGGCCTAGGTTTCCGGTTCGCTCCGGACTCTCCGTCGACCTACATCAGTGGCTTTGATATCCGTGCGATTCCGGCCGCGGGTCGAACACTGGAGGAATATGCGCTGCAGGCAGCCGCCCGCCTGGAAGAGTCGGAGGCCGAGACTTTGGAGAGTGTCGGGGTTGGCCCGGGTCTGCGGCCCTGGGGGGAGGAGGCCGCATCGATCCGGTACCGCAGCGGTGGGGCCGTCGTCGCTGAAGGAAAGGTCGTCACCCAGTCAGGCACGGAGGTGGTCGGCTGGCAGGTTGTCCTGCTCTCCCCGGACGGCGAGACCTTTCTGCTGATCACCTTCGATGTGTGGAGCGAGGAGTTCGACAGCTGGCTGGAACCGTTTCTGCGCGACATCGTGCGACGGGTCCAATGGCCGGAACATCCCGCCTACGATCCCCCGGTCGGCCCCACGGTGACCATCACCCGCACCATGTATGTGCGCGGGGGCCCGGGCACCGACCATGCCATCATCAGCACGGCGATTGAGGCGCAGCAGTATGACGCGATCAGCACGAATGCAGCCGGCGACTGGTGGCAGATTGATTATGACGGTCAGCTGGCGTGGGTCTATGGCGGATTCGTGACGCCGTCCGCCGATGCCGATAGTGCGCTGCAGGCGGACGCGGCGGGCTGGCTGAGGTATGACGATGTTGCCCGCGGCCTGTCGCTGTCCTATCCGTCGGGATGGCACTATTTTGACCCGGCGCAGCCCTTGCAAGTCGACCTGTCGCTCTTTTTGGCCGCGGTCAAAGGGAGAGAAGGCGAGCGACTCGACGTTGCGGAGATGGGCGCATTGGTGTCAGCCATGAGCGTCCGTCGCGACGATGCCGTGATCGGGGTTGGCTTCCAGTCAGGACCGGCGGAAAGGGCAACGAGTAACTTTTTGCTCGTCTTCTCTCTCGCGGCCGAAGGCGCGACGCTGGAACGCTATGCCCAGGTGGCCGCCGAGCACACCTACAGCATCGAGGCCGCCAGCGTCGAACTGGTGCGCGGTCTCAGACCGTTGAGCGAGAAGGCGGTATCGATCCGCTACCGCGAGTACGAGACCGCGAGTGAAGTATGGCAGGTCGTTCTGCTGTCAACGGATAGAGAGAGGCTTCTCGTCCTTGCTTTCAGCGTACACAGCGGCGAGTTCGCCGCATTACAACCGATGTTGCGTGAAATCGTGCAGCGCGTGCGCTGGGCCGAACCGGCTTCGAGCGGTGTGGGCCAGGTAAGTTCTACTTCACCCTAGGTACGCCCAGCGCTGGCGAGCAGCCTCCCTTTACCTGGAATACTTAAGTGAGAGTAGGTGGCGGCTTCACGGTACCGATTAGGTCAGGTGGGTCTTCGGCGATTTGGTGACCGCGACCGGACCTTTGGAAGAGGTCCCGTTAGCAGAGTCGTTCGTTTGGGAAGCGTACCATGAAGGCGAATGTCTATCGCTTTTCGTCAGGCAGTTTGCTGCGGACTGGAGATAACAGCCGTAGCGGAAGTGGGTCGAGCCGTTCCGCAGCCATGCCAAGCGGAGGAAAAGACGAAAAACCGCCCTTTGATCGCAACTCCAACCTGGGAGCGCGCGGGGGCGGATTTAGCGATTTAGAACAACGGTTAGTCCGGGCGGCCTCGGGCAGGCCGCCAACGTGAGCACCCCGGGTAGGATTCGAACCCACGACCCTCTGATCCGAAGTCAGATGCTCTGATCCACTGAGCTACCGGGGCAAATAAGCACGCCAAAGTATAGCATGTTCGGTTCCCTATGTTCAAAAGTAAGGGCTGGGTGAACGGCGGGTGTTCTCTCTCCTTGCCAAGTGCCGCATCACTCCGTAAGACGCGCGCGCCAACGCCCTGTGAAGGCACGCAGCGCGTCCTCCGCGTCCAGGCCGCGCGCTCTCGCCAGGGCGACAAGCCGCCACAGCAATAGACCCAGCGCCTGCTCGTCGCTGCCCTCCGGCAGCAGACCCACCATCTCCGGACTGCTTTGCGCCAGCGCGGCGCGGTCGAGGAGACCGGCTTTGTCGGCCTTGGATTGCATTTCGCGCGCCTTGCGCAGGGCCGGCAGTGCGGCCGGCACTGCATCCAGCGGGCCGCGCGCAGGTCTGTCCTGGGCTGCCCGCTCCTCCGCTTTGATCTCTTCCCAGCGTACAAACAGCTGCTCCATATCGTCGATCTCGTCTTCGCCGAAGACGTGGGGATGGCGGCGGATGAGCTTCTCCACGCTCAGACGCACCGCGTCGGCCATCTGGAAGCGGTCCTCTTCGGTGGCGATCTGCGCGATCATCGCGATGATACCGAGTACATCGCCCAGTTCCTCGGCGATATGCGCCTCATCTTCTGCGTCCATCGCCTCGAGCGCCTCCGCTACCTCTTCAAGTAGAAAGGCCCGCGTGGTGGCAAGAGTCTGCTCCCGATCCCAAGGGCAGCCGTAGGGCGCGCGCAGGTGCGCCATTATGTCCTGCAGATCGGCATAGCTGCTATGGGGAAGGGGGGGCACGTACAGGCAGGCGCCCTCGGCACTGCCCGCCAGCACAGCAAGATCGGCCAGCGGAAGTGCTCGCTGTGCGCGCGCTCCATTCCCGTCCGGGCAGATTAGTTGCAGCAGGTGGTCGTCAGGGTAGGCATTGCTCAGCACCGCACGGACCGCCTGTGCGGTCGGCTGATCGGTGATGCCGAGCACCAGCGCCGGCTGCCCCAGATCGAAAGGCGGATGATGGCGGGCGGCCAGGCGCGCCGCGCCGATGATCTGCATGCCTTCATGCGGGTCGATGCCGACGATCTGCGCTACCGCTGCCACCGCTCCGAATGGTTCATATATGGTCATGGTCGATCTCTGGAGGCGCTGAGTGCGTCCTATTTGAAGAAATTCTGGCGGCAAAGTCGTGTGCGAATGCACAACACAAAGTATCCTTCAGATTGCAAGGTCGTCCGATCCGGTCAATTTGACCCCCTTAACCCGTCGCCGACCGCGGGGGTACGCGCACGTAGCGACCGGCAAATACGAACTCTACTGCATCGCCCGTCGGCGGTCAATTCCGGCGGACAGGTGGCGCTGAGGCTTGGCATCGACATTGAATGCTGCTAAAGTAGTGACAGTTACCTGTTCAAAAACAGCCGAAGTTTTATCGGCAAGACGGAGTTCCTCCGGGCCAACATGCCGCCCGCAAAAGGCTGGGCCGGGAGTCCACCGGTTTTTCTGAGATGATCTGTGACTGATATTCTACCCAACTGGTATACCCAACCCGACCGGCCTACTGCCATCTCCCGCCGGGGGCCGGATGGGCGCGCGGTTCGGGTCTCGGTGATCGTGCCCTGCCGCAATGAGGGCCGCAACATCCGACCGGTGCTGGAATGGGCCGCGCCCTATGCCGACGAACTGCTGGTCGTCGACGGCCACAGCAGCGATGATACACGGAACATCGCCGCCGAACTGGGCGCGACCGTTCTGCTGGATAACGGCAAAGGCAAAGGCGATGCCCTGCGCGTCGGTATCTCCCACGCCAGCGGTGATATCCTCGTTTTTATCGACGCCGACGGCTCCCATGACCCCCGCGATATTCCCGCGCTCGTCCAGCCGATTATCGACGGCAGCGCCGATCACGTATCCGGCTCGCGCATGTTGGGAGGGAGCGACGAATTGCACGCCACCATCAATCAGTTCGTGCGTCTCTTCGGCAGCCAGGTGATCACGCTCAGTATCAACTACAGTCAAGGTGTGCGCCTGACCGACTCGCAGAACGGGTTCCGGGCGATTCGGGCGGATGTGGCTCGCAGCCTGGCGCTGGAATCGGAGATCCCCACGATCGAGCAGGAGATGGTCATCAAGACCGTGCGCAGCGGCTACCGGATTAGTGAAGTGGCGACGCACGAATATGTGCGCTCCAATGGTGAGTCCAACTTTAGTGTGTTGGATGTCTGGTTCCAATTTGTAAAAAGCTGGCTCTACTATCTTTTCATCTGGCGACCGCCGAAGCGGGCTGCAGAGAACCTCAAGGCAGAGGAGCTGGGGCAGCAGGACAGCAGTGCGGAGGAGACGGATTCCTCCGGTTCTGCCGAGCTGTCCGAGCCTGGAAAGCAGATGCGGAAAGCCAGTTCGAGGTAAATGTCCCACTCCCGTGAAGCGGGGGAGGCGCCGCGCCGATTCGCTCCTTCTCTCCCTGTAGTTCGCCCCACAATTCGCAATCTACTGGCGTTCTTTGTCCTTCTTGCCAGCCTGTTCAGTTTTGTAACCCCTCCATTCGAAGCGCCCGACGAAATCTGGCATTACGCCTTTGTTCAACATCTGGTGACGCTGCGGGCGTTGCCGGTAGCGGAGCCGAATACGCAGGCGCTGTGGCGGCAGCAAGGGACGCAGGCGCCGGCCTACTACGCCGGCGCGGCGCTGCTCACCTCTCTGATCGATCAGTCCGACTTCCCTGAGCTTTTCGCGCGGGCCAATCCCCACCGCGCTATCGGCGAACCCGACGCCGACATCAACCGCAACTATCTGATCCACCACCGGCAGGCGGAGCGCTTTCCCTGGCGCCATTCCGTCCTGGCCCTACACACCGCCCGTCTTTTCTCCGTCTTCCTCGGTGCGGTAACCGTCTATGCGGTCTACCGCAGTCTGCGCCTGCTTCTGTCGCCGGAGGATGCCCTGCTGGGTGCGGCATTCGCGGCCTTTCTACCCCAATTCGTCTTCATCAGCGCCTCTGTCAGCAATGACACTGCGATCAACGCAGCCGCGGCGCTTGTCCTGTGGCAGCTGACGGAGATGCTGGTAGAAGGGGGGCGGCCGCGACAGAGCCGCTTACTGAAACTCGGCATCACGCTTGGCCTGGCGCTGCTATCCAAACTGAGCGGGCTGGGTCTGGTGGGCGTGTCGGCAGTTGCAGTTCTGTGGTTGGCCTGGCGGAGCCGCAGCGTGCGCGCTGTCTTCGATGCTGCCCTGTGGACGGGCGTGCCGGCGATACTGCTTGCCGGTTGGTGGTACGTGCGCAACTGGCGGCTCTATGGCGACCCCCTGGCGTGGGAGATGTGGGAGGCGAATATCCTGTTGCGAGTCATTCCGGCTGGCCCGTCGCAGATCCTGAGCGAGTTGGGGGGGCTGGAACATTCCTTCTGGGGGCTGTTTGGCTGGCTGAACCTGCCCTATCCCGCCTGGGTCTACCTGGCGCTGCGCGTCGTTGCAATTGTCGTTGCGCTTGGGCTGCTGTTTCATGTGGCACGGACGGCGCGCGCCGGCTACGCCCGACGCACAGAGCGCTACGTTTTCCCCGTGCCCCGCGCCATCCTTTTGCTGTGGCTACTCGTTCTTACGGTCTCCTGGCTGCGCTTCATGCGGGTGGCGCCGGCCGCCCAGGGACGTTACTTCTTCGCCGCGTTGCCGGCCCTGGCGCTGTTGTGGGCGCTGGGCTGGACGGGGTGGGGAAGCAGATTCGGCCGGCGAATCGGCTGGAGTGTCACCTCTGTCCTTGGTCTGCTGGCGCTGGCCACACCCTTTGTCCTGATCCGCCCCGCCTACAAGCCCCCACCGATGCCGATTCCTGACAGTTCTCATAACAGTGTTATCTCCTTGACCCCCCTCTCGATCTTTGCCGCCGGCAACTCCGAGATCGAGCTTCAAGGTGCTGCCGCATCGTATGATGGTTTGCCGGGGTGGGCGAGTGAAGAAAATCATCAGATACTAACCGTTTTCCCCGGTGACGCGGTGCAGGTGGACTTGGCGTTCCGGGCCAGCAGGGGGTTGGCCGATGACTGGTCTCTATTCATCCATCTTGTGGATGGGACCGGTCTGACCGTCGCGCAGCTGGATACGATGCCCGGCGGTGGGTTGCGCCCGACCAGTGGCTGGCAGCCGGGCCGCCTTCTGCTCGACAGCTATACGGTTGCGATTCCAGATACGGCCCATACACCGAATCGGGCCAACTGGCAGGTTGGGTTTTACGACCACCGCAGCGGCGAACGCCTTCCCCAAGTCGACGGCGGCACAAGCTATACGTTCGGCGAGGTGACGATCTGTCCTGCTGGGTTCGCTGTTTCGGACTGTCAGACCGGTGAGCAGGCAGACGATTTTCAAGACGGCGACAGCAGGATCCCCATCCCTGTGCATGTGCAGTTTGCCGACAGTGTCACCCTGGCCGGCTATAGCTTCAGCAGCCGCACGCCGGTTCCCGGCGAGGAGATGACCGTTACCCTCTACTGGACCGCGACAGGTCGAGTGGCTGAATCGTATACGGTCTTCGCGCATCTGCTGACCGACAGTTTCGAGATGTTCGGCGGCACCGATCTGATACCGTCGCCGCCAACGGAAGGCTGGGCCGCTGGCGAGACCGTCGCAACCGTACACGAATTCACCGTCCCGCTGGACGCCCGGCCCGGCCTTTATCAGATCGAGATCGGGCTGTACACCCGGCCCGATTTTCGACGACTGCGCGTGCTGGACAGGTTAAACCCGGCGGAGGAGGATCGGCTGCTGCTCGGCCCTCTGCGCATCGAGTGAGCGCCGCAACGGATGCAACCCCCCGCTTGCTTTGATTCACAGACCGATTTCGACTATGATTCGTGTGGTTCTTAGGATGCAGATAAGTCTGACGATGATGATGTGAACCACGCCATCACATGATTCGACGATTTGCGAAGGACGGGCCGGTTGGAAAATCGGCGCACAACAATCGGAAAGGGATAGTTGCATGAGCCGCAGACAGGGCAGACGCCGCCGCCGCTTGAGCCGCAGCCAAAAGATATTCTACTTTCTCAGCATGCTGATTGCGCTCAGCATGGTGTTGAGCCTGGTCTACGTGGCGATTACGCCCGCCGTTCCTTAGAGCGAGCAGAGACCCCCACCCCCTGAAGCGCAGGCGTCAGGCCTGTGCACAGTTTGGACCGATATCGTGACAGTCGAGGAACGTCGCGGGCTGGCGCTGGTTGCGATTGCCGTTCTCTTCTTCAGCACCAGCCCGGTGCTGGTGCGGTGGGCTGCCCGTTCGGCATCATCTTTCGAAATCGCGGCCGGTCGTCTCCTGGTGGCCGGCATTGTCGTGTCAGGGGTGGTTCTGCTGCGCAGCCGGGGGGCGTGGGGCGACGCGAGCGGGCGCGGTCTGCTGGCGTCTGAATGGCCCCGTCTTGCCCTCGTCGGGCTGGTCGCTGCTCTGCATTTCTTCTTCTACGCCTACTCGCTCGAATTTACGACGATTGCGCACAGTCTGGCGATCATGTATACGGCGCCGATCTGGGTCGCGCTGCTGTCCCGCTTCGCGCTCGGAGAATCGCTGTCGAAACGCAAATGGCTGGGCATCCTCGTGGCCGTCGTGGGCGTGGCGGTCCTGTCCGGGTTCGAGCCGATACTCGCGCTCATACGGCAAAGCGGCAGCGCATCGTCTAACTTCACCCGCCGCATGTTGATCGGTGATCTACTGGCTCTGGGCAGCGCCATCACGTACGCTGTCTACAGCATTGCCGGCCGCAGCCAGCGGGAACGGTATCCGCTGCTGGTGTACGCCGGTTCAGTCTACATTCTGGCTGCGCTCTGGCTGCTTCCGGCGGCGGCGGCGACCCATACGCCCGGCAGCTTCAACTGGCCCGCCGTCGCCAGCATCGTCGGCCTGGGTGTGTTCCCACTGGCATGCGGCCATACCCTCTATAACGCCGCCCTGCGGCGGGTGAACGCCACCTATGTCAATCTCATCGCCACGCAGGAGGTGTTGGGCGGCGTCCTGCTGGGCGCGCTCCTGCTGCGAGAGATCCCCTCTTTCAACAGCATCATCGGCGGGCTGATTACCATCTGCGGAATCCTGATGGTGCTCTTATAGGTTTTTCTCGTTGCCGGCTCCAGCTTATCGGCCGGTTGGCGACGGGAAAACCGGTCGCCACTGATCTCTACCTGGTTGTAAAGGTTCCTGCGATGTATCGTGACCGTCTTTCGCTTTTCCCTGATACCGTTGCGCTGTGCCCCGCCAAAGATAACAGACTCTCGCTCCACATCGGCGGCTGTGATCTGAATGGGCTGGCTGCCGAATTCGGCACACCCCTCTATATCTATGATCAGCAGACGATCGACAGCGCCGTACAAGCCTATCGGGATGCGCTCAGCCGGCACTATTCCGGTCCGTCAGGCATCACTTATGCTGGCAAAGCATGTCTGAATGTGGCCATGGCCCGTCTGATGGCGGCGCACGATCTGCTGCTGGACTGCACCGGTGTCGGTGAAATGCACGTCGCCCGCGCCGCCGGTATGCCGCGCGCGCAAATTCTGATGCACGGCGTTAACAAGAGCCAGGCGGATCTGCAGGCAGGGCTGGACCTGGCCGGTACGCTTGTTGTCGACAACTTGCCGGAGTTGGAGCGCATCGCCGAACTGACGCACGCCGGCGCCCGGCCGCCGGCTCTGTGGTTGCGAGTACGCCCCGGTTACGCGGTGGACACCCATCTTTTCCGCCAGACGGGGCAGCATGACAGCAAATTCGGGATGGACGCCGATGAATGTGTCAACGCGGTGGCTTTCTGCCAGCGGAATGGGCTGCCCGTTACCGGGCTGCACTTTCACCAGGGGTCGCATTTCCACGCGGCCGAACAGGTGCTGCCCGCTCTGGATATGGTGTGCGGACTGATGGGCCGCCTGCGGCGGGAACGCAACTGGTGGGCCGAGGCGCTCAGCCCCGGCGGTGGTTGGGGCATCGCCTACCATGAAGCGGATCTGCCGCATGAATCAATCGAGGAATACGTGGCGAAAGTTGCGGCGGCGTTGACGGAGAAGCTGTCGTCCTGTTCTTTGCCTCTGCCCCGTCTGCAGGTGGAGCCAGGGCGCAGCCTTGTCGCCCGCGCCGGCGTTGCCATTTATCGGGTAGGAACTGTAAAGCGAGCGGGCGGCCGGCGTTGGCTTCTGCTTGATGGCGGTATGGCGGACAACATTCGTCCGGCCCTCTACCAGGCGCGCTATTCGGCACTGCCGGTCACAGACCCTCTGAGCAGGCCTCCGATTTCCGAAACCGCCTGGCTGGCCGGTCCATACTGCGAAAGCGGCGATCTACTCATCGAGGATCTGCCAATGCCCGAGATCGAAACGGGAGAACTGCTGGCTGTTCCGGTCAGCGGCGCCTATCAGTTGATGATGGCGAGCAACTACAACGGAGCATTGCGGCCGGCGGTAGTGATGCTGCGCGACGGGCTCGCGCGGCTGGTGCAACGCCGGGAAACGGTGGACGATCTCCTACTGCGGGATATCGTTTAGCTGGCTGAAGGAAGAACGCTGCCGCTCTTCTATTCGGGAGGGGGATCGTCCAGCTGGCCGTGGAGCAGCTGGCGTACTACGTCATCAATGCGTCTCTTGTAGCGCAGCAACTCCCGCCTGCATTCCATCTCTGCTGAGGATTGTGGCTTGAACGACCTCAGCGTCTCCTCCAACTCCCAGTCGATCTGGACGCGGATTCGATTGATGAAACGCCCCCGCAGATACTCCCGCATCTCCTGCGCGATAACCGTATCGTAATGTAGAAGATCATCGTGCAGATCGACCAGGCGATCGGAGCCAATGGCAGGGATCGGCAGCGACCGTAGCGTTTCCCAAGCTCTGTTCAGTTTGCGACGATTTACACTCATGCCAGGTCCAATTGGCGCGCCACCGTTGGGCGCAATTGTGGCGTCAGTTCTAAAGTGGAATGGAGGTTTCTCTGTGCACGTCTGAAGTAACTGAGATCTGTAGTCCGAATGAGGGGATCTGAACCGCGCAAGGATTATAGTCGGTGATGCCGCGAAAAGACAAGAATTGGATAGTGAAAAAAACGGAACTGCAGGCACGATGTCTGTTTCGGGTGCGTTTCGCGTGGCCCAGGCCGCCCCGTAACCACCGTCGTCCGGGTTCGGAGGAGCATATCGTCTGAACCAGGATCGTTGGATGAAAAACGACGAGCCGAATATCCTGCGCCGCCGGTTCCGTTGTAGCGGAGCAGGGACTGGTCAGAAACACGAGGCCATCCTGGGACGGATCCGCGGCGAAGGCAGTTTGACCGAAAATGAACATGCGTTCTATAATAAACTGAATCAGTCCCCTCTGGGAACAACTTGGCGCTCCTCATGAGCAGGGGCGCGCCGAACAGGTCAAAGGATACCGAAAACAGGCCGTAAAGGGAGAAAAAATGACGACACAGCGATCAGCGGATGGCGGACCGGCCAAAGCGCTGGAAGTGACGATTGCCAATCTAAATCGCCGCTATGGCGAGGGGATCATCATGAAGCTGGGGGAGGCGACCCGTCTGGACGTGGCGGCGATACCGACGGGCAGTCTGAGCCTGGACATAGCGCTGGGAGTGGGAGGCATTCCGCGCGGGCGCATTATCGAAGTGTATGGGCCGGAAAGTTCGGGCAAGACGACGCTGTGTCTGCATGCGATTGCGGAATCACAGCGGGCGGGAGGCGTCTGCGGCTTTGTGGATGTGGAGCATGCGCTGGACCCGAGCTATGCGCGCAAGATCGGAGTGGATGTGGATAATCTGTACATATCGCAGCCGGATACGGGGGAGCAGGCGCTGGAGATCGCGGAGGCGCTGGTGCGTTCGGGGGCAATGGATGTGGTGGTGGTGGACAGTGTGGCAGCGCTGGTGCCGCGTGCGGAGATCGAAGGGGAGATGGGCGACAGTCACATGGGATTGCAGGCGCGGCTGATGAGCCAGGCGTTGCGCAAGCTGGTGGGAGCGGTGAAGACGACCGACACGAGCCTGATTTTCACCAACCAGTTGCGGCAGAAGATCGGGGTGATGTTTGGCAATCCGGAGACGACGTCTGGGGGGATGGCGCTGAAGTTTTATGCGAGTGTGCGGCTGGACATAAGGCGGATTCAGTCGATCAAACAGGGGAGTGAGGTGATCGGCAACCGCACGCGCGTGACGGTGCGCAAGAACAAGGTGGCAGCGCCGTTCAAGGTGGCGGAGTTCGACATCATGTACAACGAGGGAGTCAGCACCCAGGGAGACCTGCTGGACCTGGGTGTCGAGTTCGACATCATCGAAAAGCGCGGCGCATTCTATCGCTTTGGCGATCTCCGCCTGGGTCAGGGTCGGGAACAGGCCAAGGCCTTTCTCAGAGACAGAGCGGATGTCGCCGCCCAGATCGACGCTGAGATTCGGGAGCGGGCCGGGTTGCCCAACAATCTTGTCCCGCAAGAAGAAGCCGTGGATACGGCCGTACAGGACAGCGCCGGCGGGGAGAAGACACAGAAAAGGCTCTTGGCGGCGGCGGCCTAACTTATTCGGAACCGAGGACGTCCGGAAAGGTACACGTTCCAAGAGTGAGATGTGGGAAGAGGCCGGCGCCGTTGCACCAGCACAGCGGCAGGTGGTAAACTCTCCGCAGATAGCTGCGCCGCGCCCTGAAGCCTGAGCTGGCGAAGAGGAGACAGCATGGACCCCAAAGAGATCGTGCATAACGTGCGACAGAAACAGGCAGAGCCTCCCCAAGCGAACGGCGCTCCACTGTCCGACAGACCGGTAGACAACTCCGCTCCTTCTCGAATGGAGCGCGTCGAAAACTGGGCGCCCGCCGACGGCCTCCGCGTCACTCTGGAAGAGTACTGGGAAAAGTGGTATGAACGCCCTCACCCGCATATCGACGTCAGCTACGAATGGAACAACGGCATTCTGGAGGCCAAACCTTTGCCAAACTTTGCCCAGACCGAACAGTATCGCTGGTTTTTTGGCCTCTTGAGTTGCTATGTTGACGTGCATCCGATCGCAAAAATACTATTCTTGGAAACCGGCACCTACATGTCGGTTCGGGATGAGAGTCTGCCGTCGGGGAAATGGGAAGTGGTATTCAAGCCGGACATCGGCATCATCCTGGACGACAATCCAGCGCCTTGGGGAGCGATTGATCAACGCTCCTACATCGGGGTCTGCGACATGATCGTGGAAGAGTTGTCCGATTCGACAACGGCAGAGGTGCGACGGGATACAGTAGAGAAAAAGGAAGGGTATGCCCGCGCCGGGGTGAAGGAATACTTCATTCTCGACCCTAACGACCGGCACATGCACTTCTACCTGCTAGGCGCCGGTGGGAGCTATGAAGAGATCGAGCCAGACGGGGAAGGCGTGATTCGTTCGCAGGTGTTGCCCGGCTTCCAGTTCCGTCGCGCGGATCTGTTGCGGGAGCCTCTACTGGCCGAATTGGCTCGGGACGAAGTGTATGCGGACTATGTCATTCCCGATTTGCTGGTCGCTGAGACCAGAGCTGAAAAGGCGGCGGAACGCGCCGACACGGAAACCCAACGCGCCGACACGGAAACCCAACGCGCCGACACGGAAACCCAACGCGCCAACGCCGAAGCGGCCGCACGACGCGCAGCCGAAGAAGAGTTGCAAGCAATGAAAGCCGAAGTGGCCCGCCTGCGCCAGCGACGCTCCTGAGTGCGGATACCGCTCTTCGTGGACCACAGGCTCTTCGCAATGAAGGCGAAGCCCGCCTGACGCCAGGACCACTCGTAGGATTGCGTAAGTAGGGAAACGGCACGCCAAGGCAGCTGCATTGACAAAGCAGAAGGAATGCGATAGCATTTTTTCTGCTTTTTTATTTCCAATTTGATTCGAGGTTGATGTGACCGGGCAGTTCACGTTTCAGATTCAGAGGACAGACGGCGGAGCGCGCCGCTCTACATTTCACACGCCCCACGGCCCCGTGGAGATGCCGGCCTTTGCCCCGGTGGGCACCGCGGCCAACGTCAAGACGCTGGAGCCGCGCGACCTGACGGAGCTGGGCACATCGATCCTGCTGGCCAATACCTACCATCTCTATCTGCGGCCCGGCCACGAGCGGATCGAGCGGCTGGGGGGCCTTCACCGTTTTATGGGCTGGGACGGCCCGATTCTGACCGACTCCGGCGGCTATCAGGTGTTCAGTCTGGCCCATCGTCGTCAACTGGACGCGGACGGTGTGACCTTTCGCAGCCATATCGATGGGTCCGCCCACCGCTTTACGCCGGAGCGGGTGATCGAGATCGAGGAGCGGCTGGGCGCGGACATTGCAATGGTGCTGGACGAGTGCGCCGACCCGCATGATCCCGACTATCTGACGCAGGCGCTGTCGCGAACCCACGCTTGGGCCGAACGCTGTAAAGCCGCCCATTCGCGCCCGGATCAGGCGCTTTTCGGCATTGTGCAGGGCGGAATCTACCCGGAACTGCGGGCAGAGAGCGCCCGGATTCTGACCGGGCTGGACTTTCCCGGTTATGCCATCGGCGGTCTGGCCGTGGGCGAGACGAAAGAGCAGATGTATAACACGCTCGACGCCACCTGTCCGCACCTGCCTGCTCACAAACCGCGCTATCTGATGGGCGTCGGCGCGCCGGAAGACATTGTCGAGGCGGTCCGGCGCGGAGTGGATCTGTTCGACTGCGTGTTGCCTACCCGCATCGCCCGCAACGGCACGCTGCTGATACCAGACGGCCGGTTCAATATCCGCAATGCCCGTTTCGCTGAGGACAGCCGCCCCATCCAGGAGGGGTGCGCCTGTTATACATGCCGAACGTTCAGCCGCGCCTACCTGCGTCATCTCATCATAAGCGGTGAAATCAGCGGCCTGCGCTTGGCGACTATACATAACCTGCATTTTATGCAACAGTTGATGGAGCAAATTCGGGCGGCGATTGCGCAAAGCACATTTGCATCCTTCCGGACCCGGTTTCTGCAGGCCTATCAGATTACCGATCAACGGGTTCGGCATGAACAGCGCCAGCGGAGAGTAGAGGCGCTGCCGGCCGCTTCCTAACAGGCCAGTCCTCATACAGGCAGAGAGCGAAGAGAAGAGAACCCCCTCACCCCTCCTCTCCCGCGTCAACGCGTACAGGGAAAAGTCGCGAATTCATGTTTGAGCTTTTCAAGGCATTTGTTCTGGGCCTGGTGCAGGGCGCCAGCGAGTTTCTGCCAGTCAGCAGCAGCGGCCATCTGGTAATCGTCCCCTGGTTGTTCGGCTGGAAGTCCTCATCGCTTCTCTTTGATACAGTCGTGCATCTGGGGACGCTTCTGTCGATTCTGGCGGTCTTTGGGCGGGATTTTGCCGCCATCATCCTGGCTACCCTGCGCAGCCTCCGAGCCATTGGCAAGACGGGCGACGTGCCCTCCTTGCTGAAGGATATGAACGCCCGGCTGGGTTGGTTTATCGTATTGGGATCGGTTCCGGCTGCCATCACCGGCCTGTTGTTGAAAGATCCCCTGGAACGGCTCTATCATACACCGCAGGCCGCCGCCTTCTTTCTGGCGGTGACGGCTCTGCTGCTGGCTGGCAGCGAATGGATGAGCCGCAATGTCGGCGCGCGCGCGCCGCTGGCGCAAATGTCGTTGCGGCAGTCCTTCCTGATCGGTCTGGCCCAGGCCGCGGCGCTGGCGCCGGGCATCAGCCGCAGCGGGACGACGATTGCCGCGGCCTTGGCCCAGGGGCTACGCCGCGAAGCAGCGGCCCGCTACAGCTTTCTGTTGGGGGCGCCTGCCTTCCTGGGCGCCGGCCTGTTGCAGGTCGGTGACATGCTGGCTACGGAGCCGGCGGCTGTGGTGGCCGAAATGCCGGCTTTGCTGGTCGGATTCATCACCAGTGCGGTCTGCGGGTATGCCGCGATCCGGTTTCTGCTGGCCTATGTGCGCCGCAACAGCCTCTACCCGTTTTCCGTATACTGTCTGCTCGTCAGCATTGCGGTTCTGACACTTTTTGCCCTTCGGATCCAATGAACTTTTACCTGCGGGACCTTCATCTCGGCTTTCTTCCGACGCTGCTCATGCGGTTAGTTCTGGCGGGCTGCCTGCTTTCCGGTTGCGCGCTGCCAAGCGGGTCCAGGGCGATTCCCACGCCCGAACCGGTCACCTTGACTATCGCCGGTTCAACGGAGATGCGGCCCCTGCTAATCGAATTGACTGCCGCTTACAGCGCCCGCAATCCACATGTGCAGTTCAGATTGCGCGGCGGGGGCAGCCGAATGGGAGAACAGTGGCTGTCCTCCGGGCAGGCTGACATTGCGGCCAGCACCGCGGCCTACCCGGACGCCGAAATACCGGCCGGCCTTGTCCGCACACCGATTGGGCTGGATGGAATCGCGCTGGTCGTTAACAGCGAGAATCCAGTGGAGGCGCTGACACTGGAGCAGATTCGGGAGATCTTCAGAGGGCGTGCGTTGAACTGGGTGGAAGTTGGCGGCGCCAGAGATGTGCTCCTGGTGAGCCGCGAGGACGGCAGCGCCACGCGTGAGCTGTTCGAAAACCGTGTCATGGACGAGGAGCGCGTCTCTCTGACAGCGGTCGTCATGTCAACCAGCAGCAATGTCGTGGAGTATGTGGCTTCCCATCGCGACGCCATCGGCTATGTCACGTCTGCGTATCTCTCGCAGAATGGAGAGCCCGACGCAGAGAAGAGAGAGAACACTCCGCACCCCGCTACTGCTGAGCGAACGGTCAAAGCTGTCTCTATCGAGGGGCGTGTGCCATTTGGCGCAGACCTGGCCGATTACCAATATCCCTTGGCGCGGCCCCTGTATCTGCTCATCCGTCAGAGCGGTGACCCGTCCATACAGAAAGTTATCGAATTTGCGCTCGGTGAGGAGGGGCAGGATATCGTCGCCCGCTATCATGTACCGATCCGATAGGGCGCTCAAGACAACCCTGCTCGACTCCCCGGACGGATCGGGCAGCCTGTGCACTGATGCGCCAGCGCGCTTCAGCGACTGCGATCGTATGCCAGAGTTCTGGACATCACCGCTGGGACTGTGGACGCCTCGCCGGCCCCCGGCACAGACAAGAGTTTCCGGATAACGATCTCTCCCATTATCACCCCAAGACTGCTGGACACCCCCAGACAGGAATGCATCGCAGATTTTTGGGTCATTACGTTGCACCCTTTCAGCCGACCAGGAACCAGGCTTCAGCAGTCGATCTGTCCCGGTCAGTCCTAGCCAACTTTCTTGGTGCGTCTTCGTGCCCGTTCGCAGATTTTCCTGTCAGCAGTCGAGCCATCGCCGGCCATCCTGTCTATCCTCGAATCCTGAGAATCCTGGTTCAGACAGCGGATGCCCAGGAAATCTGGCGCAGACCCCGTCTGCCCGCTGATTGACACGATCTCGAACCCGTGTTATCTTTTCTCGCAACACCCCACCTCGTTTGACGGAGGTTTCCGAAGCTGCCCGCAACCGGTATCGGCCGCGCAGTGAAAGTTCTTCGAATAGTCTGCCAGAGATGATCCGTTCTACGATTCCATTTCACCATCCAAAGGAGCAACGCAAAATGACACAACGCGCAATGAGCCGACGTGACTTTATGCACGTGGCAACCGCAACATCTGTCGGCGCCCTGATCGCCGCCTGCGCGCCGGCGGGAGCACCGTCGGCGGAAGGCGACGGCGGGGGAGCAGCGGCAATGGAAGAGGTCACACTTGAGTTCTGGGTGAACCAGCCGATGGCCCGCTCTGAAGGGCTGTGGGATACGCTGATGGCCGAATACGAAGAGCTCAACCCCGGCGTCACCGTAGCTTCGCTGATCATTCCGCACGGTGACTACGAACCTAAGGTGCTCACCGGTCTCGCCGGCGGCACGGTCGGCGACCTGCTGGACGTCCATCCCATGCACAACGCCACCATGGCCCTGCGCGGCGCGCTGATGCCGCTCGATGAACTGATGCCCACGCTTGGCGTCAGTGATGACGAGATGACCAAGGCCTGGGACTACAACGTTTGGCGCGGAAAGCGTTGGGCCATCCCCCGTTCCGACAACCCGACCATCATGCTTTACAACCGGAGCATGGTCGCCGAGGCCGGCATGGACGACCCTGCCGAACTGTGGGCGGAAGGGAAGTGGGACATCGAAGCCTTCGACAATACGATGGACGCCGTCAGCGGCGGCGAAGGCCAAGATCGCGTTTACGGTTGCGCGTTGCCCGGCGGCGGCACGATCCGCATGCAGTGCGTTTGGATCTGGGGCAACGACGCCACGGTCTGGAATGCGGACGAGACCGCGTCTGCCTTCAACAGCCCCCAAGCGCTCGAGGCCTGGGAGTACATGACCAGCTCCGTGGCCAAAGGGTGGGCGCCCACCCCCGCCGAGAGCAACATCCCCGGCGGCTGGGTGGCGATGATGGGACAGCGCCGCCTTTGCATGCAGTGGCCGGGCGCGCAGTTTGTCCTCGGCGGCCAGGCCCAATTCATTCCCGAAGACGTTATGTCGGAGATGCAGCTGGTGCCGCTCAACACGCTGTGGAACGGCAACCGCGAAGTACGCAACGCCACCAACTCCCACGGCATTTACCTGCAGACCGAGAATGTCGATGAAGCGTGGGCCATGTGCCAGTACCTGATCTCGGACGATGCCCAGTTCCGCATCATACGCGAGCGCTGGACTTCGCCGATGGTCAAACGCCATGCCGAAAGCGAGGCCTGGCTGGGCAGCCTGGAGCCGAACCTTGAGACCGCGGAGATGTGGGAAGACTCCTTCAACAACATCCGCGCCTTCTCCCATCTGCCCCGCCAGCAGGAGATGGACAACCTGATCCAGGCGGCCAAGGATCGCATCATCCTCGGTGATGCCACGGCGCAGGAGGCGATGGACGATGTTGCTGCCGAAGTCGACGCCATCATAGCCGAAGTGGACGAAGAGGTCCGCGAAGCCGGACTGTAGATACTGCTCAGCAACTTCAATGGCTGGTGGTCAGTAGTCAATAACTGGCCACCAGCCATTCCTCGCCTGGAGATTCGCTCATGGCAGACGCTTTCCCGTTGGGGGTGAGCAGCCCTGTACCAACCGGAAAACCGAGATGGTCGCGCAAAGTCAAGGCGGACAACATCGCCGGCTATCTGTTCCTGGCGCCCTGGATAATCGGCCTTCTGGCCTTTACCGTGGGCCCCATGCTGGCCTCCGGCTACCTGTCGCTGACGAAATACTCCGGTTTCGGCCCAATCAAGTGGGTCGCTTTCGAAAACTACGACAAGATTTTCCAGGACAAACTCTTCTACACCTCGCTCTACAATACCTCCTACTACGCCTTTCTCGGCGTACCCGCTCAACTACTTGTGGCGCTATGTCTGGCCGTGCTTCTCAACATGAAAGTGCGTAATGTCAACCTCTTCCGCACCGTCTACTACATCCCCACCGTGACACCGACCGTCGCCAATGTCTTCCTCTGGGTCTGGATCTTCAACTTCGACTTCGGCCTGATCAACTCCCTGCTGCGGCTGGTAGGGGTCGCGCCGGTCAACTGGCTGTGGGACCCCCAGATCGTCAAACCTGCGCTGATCCTGATGAGCCTCTGGGCTGTGGGACAGCAGATGGTGATCTTTCTGGCCGCGCTGCAAGGCGTTTCAGAGGAACTGCTGGAAGCCGCATCCATGGACGGCGCCAACAACATCCGCCGCTTTTTCAGCATCACCATCCCGCTGATCAGCCCGGTCATCTTTCTCAACCTTATTATCGGCATCATCAGCCTCTTTCAGACCTTCACCGTCGCCTTAATCGCCACCAACGGCGGCCCCATCAATTCTTCGCTTTTTTACGTGCTCTATATCTATCGCAAGGGGTTCCAGAGCTTCGCCATGGGCTACGCCTCCGGGCTGGCGTGGATCCTTTTCCTGATTATTCTGGTGATCACCGCCATCCAGTTCTATCTTGCGCGACGATGGGTCTACTATGAGAGCGGCAGCGCACCCAGTTAGAACAACGGTAGTCAGTGGCTGGTGGCCGGTTGTGCTCACTATCCACGATTCATGAACCGCCACCTTGGAGGTATGCATTGGTAGAACGAGAAGAAAGGTATATTGCTTCCATATCCGCCAAGATCGGAGCCTACTTTCTGCTGGTGCTGGGGGCCGTGATCTCGCTGATGCCGCTTTACTGGCTGATCATGACCTCCCTGCGGCCCGCCGGCGCTGAATTCACCTACCCGCCGGAGTGGATCCCCTCCTCCTTCCACCCGGAAAACTATGGGGTCGCCTGGAATCGCGCGCCCTTCTGGATCTTCACCTTCAACAGCATTCTCGTCACCTTCCTCGCCACATTCGGCACCATCCTGACCGCCTCGATGGCTGCTTACGCCTTCGCCCGCATCCCCTTCTATGGGCGCAAAGTCTGGTTCGCGTTCACCCTCTCCACCATGATGCTGCCGTGGGCTGCCACGCTTATCCCGCGCTTCCTGCTCTTCAAGTATATGGGTCTGTTCGATTCGCTGTGGCCGCTTTTTCTGCCCTTCTGGTTTGGCGGCGGGGCGTTCTACATTTTCCTCATCCGCCAGTTCATAATGACCTTGCCGGTCGAGATGGAGGAGGCGGCCGTTGTCGACGGCGCTTCGCGTTTGCGTATCTATTTGATGATTACGATGCCGCTGACCAAGCCCGCAGTCGCCGCTGTCGGCGTCTTTTCTTTCATCCACCACTGGAACGATTTCATGTCGCCGCTGATCTTTACTAATCGCGAAGAGGCCCGCACTTTGGCGTTGGGGCTGCGCTACTTCGGCGACGAGCAGTTCACCGAGTTCCGGCTCATCATGGCCGTCGCCACGTTGATGCTTGTTCCCGTCCTGGTCGTCTTCTTTGCCGCCAACAAATATTTCGTCTCCGGCGTCGCCCTCTCCGGCCTGGCCGGACGCTAGAGACGAGGTTAGTTTTTGGTAGGCAGTTTTTAGTTCTTAGTAACAGCAAGCGGCCGAGTCTTGGGCAGTAACCGAAAACCACAAAACCAGCAGTCCGGGGCTGCTAAAAACAGACAACCGACCACGATAGATTTATGGAGTACAGACAATGCAGAGTGCAAACGGAAGCAAAGCGCCGGCCCAACGCAAGGCGCTGACGGAAGAACAGATCAACCGCTTCTGGATCGAGGGCTATCTGACCATTGGCAAGATCCTGGAGGATGACGAAGTCGAGTTGTTGCGGCGGGAGTATGATCGTGAATTTGAACTGGCGCGCAGCGGCAGCAATCCCAGGTACCGCAACTTGTCGATCGGGGATACGGACGACGTGGAGGCCAAGAACCAGGCCGATACCCAGATGCTCCAGATCATGCAGATGTGCGAATACAACATCCACTTTCGCCGCCTGCTCTACGAAGACCGCATTCTTGATATGGTCGAAGACCTGATTGGACCGAATATCCAACTCTTCCACGACCAGGCGCTCTTCAAACCGGCCCACCATGGCGGCCCGGTGCACTGGCACCAGGACAACGCCTATTGGCGCTGCTCCCCGCCCAACCTGGTGAGCTGCTGGCTGACGCTGGACGATGTGGACATCAACAACGGCGCGATGCAGTTTATCCCCGGTTCCCACTTCCGCTCTGAGGAGCACGACCGGGCCACCGACGCCAGCGTCCTGCTCGATATGGGCGACAAGATCGAGCAGTCCAAGGCTGCGGTCATCGCCCTGCCGGCCGGCGGTGTGACGCTGCACCACTGCCAGACCTTGCACTACACCGCGCCCAACGTCACCGACCGCCAGCGCCGGGCATTTGCCATTCACTTCATGAATCCCGGCACCAAGTCGCTGCGTGAGATGGAGTATCTGGAGGTGTCGTTCGAGCGGCCGATGCTGCGGATGCGAGTTTGAGGTCAGTTTTTGGTGGACAGTTTTTAGTGGTCAGTTGTTAGTTTTTGGTAACAGCAAGTGGTCTCGCCGGGGCATGGCCTGACGGGGTAGAGGCTGAGTTTTCAGATAGCCAAGAGCCACATCCCGTGTGGGGACGCAAACCATTATCGCTGACACCATCCGGGCTTTTTTTAGTACGTGCTTGGTGGACAGCCTCACTGCTGCGATGAAGGCGTATCGTCAGAGAGGCGTGTTTTTGGAGGGGGGCGTTGCGGGGGGTGTCCCCCCGCACAAGGGAGGGCCGAAGGCCCGACCGCCCAAAAAGGGCGTAGCCCCTGGCGGCGGCGGGGGTTTGCCGACGACAGCCCTGAGCCGCCTTAGCGGCGAAGGGTGCGCAGGCCCGCCTTAGCGGGCCGGAGCCGCCGGAGGGCGTCTGCACCCGCAGGCGTCCATACACGAAAAAGGGCCAAACGAAGCACGAGAGATTCCTGGAGAACAGACAATGCAGACCGCAAATGGGGACAAGACAGCGGTAGTGCGCAAGGCGCTGACCGAAGAGCAGGTCAACGACTTCTGGATCGACGGATATCTGGGCATTGGCAAGATCCTGGAGGATGAGGAAGTCGAGTTGTTGCGGCGGGAGTATGACAGCGAATTTGAGCGGGCGCGCAACGGGCTTCATCCCAGGTACCGCAGCCATGCAATCGGCGATACGAAGATGCTCCAGATTATGCAGATGTGCGAATACAATATTCACTTTCGGCGCCTGCTGTACGACGACCGTATTCTGGATATGGTCGAAGATCTGATTGGGCCGAACATCCAACTTTTCCACGACCAGGCGCTGTACAAACCGGCACGGCATGGCGGCCCCGCCCTCTGGCACCAGGACAACGCTTACTGGCGCTGCTCGCCGCCCAACCTGGTGAGCTGCTGGCTGACGCTGGACGATGTGGACATCCACAACGGCGCGATGCAGTTTCTGCCGGGCACGCACTTCCGCTCTGAGGAACACGAGCGGCCGGCCGACAACAGCGCCCTGCTCGACTTGGGGGACAAGGTCGACAGTTCGAAGGCGGTCGTTGTGCCGCTGCCGGCCGGCGGGGTGACGCTGCACCACTGCCAGACGCTGCACTACACCGCGCCGAACGTGACAGACCGGCAGCGTCGGGCTTTTGCGATCCACTTTATGAATCCGGGTACGAGGTCGCTGCGCGATATGGAGTATCTGGAGGTGTCGTTCGAGCAGCCGATGCTGCGGATGCGGGTTTGAGGTTAGTTTTTAGTACTACAACCGCACTCTTGTTGGCCGAAGACCGAATGAGCAAAAAGAAGCCCGGAAGTGGCCACATTTGGGCCTTTCATTCAGTTCCGTGGCTGTTCAAAATGCGCTTTCTCACCCTCATTTTCGCCGGAAAAACTGCAGATTCGTGAATTGCGGTTGTAGTATTAGTAGTCGGTTTTTTGGTAACGGCAGGCGGCCTTGCCACGGCTTGGCCTGATGGGGCAGAGGAATTGGATCAAAGTGTTGACGCTGGGCGCAGTGAAGGGATAGGTCCCGCCGCCGCCAGAAGACATAGAGAGACAAGAGAAATGAAGGAGATGACAGCGACACGGACGCCGACAGTAGTGGACGGCGTCAACATTGATGAACTGATCACCGCGGAGGTGCTTGAAGAATACCGGGAGCGCGGTTATTGGGTCAGCCCCAAGCTGTACAGCGATGAACAGATCGCGGAGATGCGTGCGGCGCAGGAGCGCATGTGGCAGGGCGAGCACGATTCGGAGATCCAGTCGCAGTACGGGGCGCGGGCGGTGGAGCCAGGCTCGCCGGTCGTGCGCCAGCAGTGCAACGCGTTCTGGCTCAGCAATGTGATCCGCAAGGTCACCACCAGCCCGCTATTGGGCGCGATCGGCGCCCGCTTTATGGGCGTGGAGACGGTGCGTCTGTGGCATGACCAGGCGGTCTTCAAGCCGGGTAACGGCCCGGACGGCAAGGACGAGACGGCCGGCAACATCGGCTGGCACCAGGACTACGGCCACTGGAAATCGTCGAGCACGTCGAATATGTGTACCGCCTGGATCGCGTTGCAGGACACGGACCTGCAGAACGGCGGCATGCGCACGATCGTTGGCTCGCACAAATGGGGGCTGCTGGAAGACAGCGCCACGTTCGGCCACAAGGACCTGGACGGTCTGCAGGACCGCTTTGCCAACCAGGAGATCAGCGGGGCATGGCTGGACGAGCCGTGCATCATGCGGGCGGGCCAGGTGAGCTTCCACCACGCGCTGACGCTGCACGGCTCCGGCCCCAACCTGACTTGGGAGCCGCGCATGTGCCTGATCTCACATATGATGCCGGGGGACACCAGTTATCTGCCCGGGCGGCAGCGGC
Source organism: Caldilineaceae bacterium (assembly GCA_965221345.1). GTDB lineage: Bacteria > Chloroflexota > Anaerolineae > Caldilineales > Caldilineaceae > Bin5. The sequence continues at coordinate 340,127 of CBDCSD010000001.1, read as the reverse complement.
ATCCCAACCTGGTCTTCCTGGGCCCGCATGCGCAGGAGGGCGAGCCGTTCGCAGGGCCGTACTGGCCGCAGATGTGGCCGAAGGGCGGCTGAGTTCCGAAGAGTGCGTTAGGAGAAGAGAATAAACAGGAGTGAAGAGAGAGTTCCTCACCCCTGTTTTTTTATTCCTCGATTTCTCCGGTCGCGCGCAACAGTGTTTCCTGCACGAGCAACTCGTGTGCGAGCGGGCGGGCGGGCGGCTGCTTTCCCTGAATAGTTTTCAAAAAATCGATGATTTCCAGGTCGTACAGCCCCTGGCGCGTCTGGACCTGAATGGCGACCATCGTATCGCCGGCATCGTAGCCGCCCTGGGCCTCGGTCAGGCAGAGGCGGATCTCCGTGGCCGGCTCGAGCGGTTCCATGATGGCGCTGCCGCGGCTGCCGTAGACCTCGAAGCGGCGGGCGGCGGGGCGCGTTTCCATGGCCGAGGTATCGACGAGCGCCATGGCCTTTTCATATTCGAAGACGCCGAGGGTGTTGTCGGGACATTCGGCGACTACGCCGGTCTCGTTGCGCAGGAATGCGGTCACCTTGCTCGGCCGGCCAAGCAGCCAGACAACCTGATCGAGCATGTGGCAGCCCAGCTCGTAGAAGACGCCGCCGAGATGGCGGCTGACCTCGCGACGCGCCTGTTCGTCCATCGCGGTGCCGATACGCGTGCGCAGGGCGAAGATATCCCCCAGAAAGCCGGACTTTACCCACTCGTCGATCTGCTGGAAGCCGGCGTGATAGCGAAACATATATCCCATCTGGACCGTCAGCCCCTGCTTTTCGGCCGAAGCGATTGTGCGCTGCCACTGCGACCAGTCGTCGCCGGCCGGTTTGTCGTACCAGACATGCTTGCCGGCCTGCACGCAGCGTTCCGTCTGATCGAGGCCGTGGTGGGTGGGGCCTTCGGAGGCGACAGCGGCGATGCTGTCGTCGTCCAGCATTTCGCTCTCGCTGCCGAACCAGTTGACGTTCTGGTAGGGGCCGTCGGCGGCGGCCATGGCCCGACGCCGCTCTTCATCGGGCTCGAGGACGCCGGCCAGCTCGACATCGGGATTGTCGAGGATGGCGCGCAGCTTGCCGGCGGCGTGGGCATGCTTGGTTCCGTATTGGGCTACACGAACTGCTGTCATGTTTGGCTCCTGCGTTGTTGAATGCGCTACCGCTTCGCTATTTGAACGCCAGTATTGAATGCGCTACCGCTCCGCTATTTGAGCGCTATTTGGGACGGCAGTTCGACCGCCTGCGGCTGTCCGCTGTGAATCGACTCGATGATCTTTTCGAGGACCAGTGTGGCGACGATGCCGGGATAGGCGGGCACATACGGCTCGGTATCGTTGCGGATGGCCTCCACCAGCAGCGGCATCCGATCAATGTAAGGCGGCGAGAACGACTCGGTGGTCAGTTCACCGCTGACGGGATCGGGCGTGGTGATGGTGGCGCGGCGGAAATGATTGTCGAGGACGGCGCTTTGCTGGCCGTCGTTAAAGGTGAAGAACCATTTAGTGAGCTTTTCGCTGAATCCGGCGTCGCTCATCAGATAGGTGGCTACCGAACCGTTGGCGAAGCGGATGGTGGCGGCGACGGTATCGATGATTTCGGGCGAGGCGAGCTGGCCGGGGTGGGTAACCTGGCCGCCGGTGGCGGAGATCTCGACCGGCGGCGAGTCGTGCATCCAGCAGAGCAGGTCGGCCAGGTGGACGCCGACGTCGAAGAGGGGGCCGCCGCCGATGCCGGGCAGCCACTGCCAGCGGGTGAGGTCTTCACGGCCGAGCATGACCTGGGCGTGGCTGACTTTGGCCGGTTGGATGCGGCTCTTGATGGCGCGCGTGGCCCCCGAGAAGCGGATGGAGAAGTTGATCATCAGCTTCTTGCCTGCCGCCTGCATGGCTTCGTAGATGCGCAGGCAGTCGGCGGTGGTCATTGCCATCGGCTTTTCGAGGTAGACGTGCTTGCCGGCCTCGAACGCGGCGAGGGCGAGCTCGGCGTGGGTGCCGTGGGTGGTGGCGATGGTGACGATCTCGATATCGTCATCGGCGAAGATGCGGTCCGCGTCGGTGGTGTAGTAGCCGCCTTCGAACTGTTCGTAGTAGCGGCTGGCTGCATCTTCGTTGATGTCGCAGAAGGCGTGCACGTCGATATCGGGGGTGGCGACGGCCCACTGGGAATGGTAGTTGCCGATGCCGCCGCAACCGATGAGGGCCCAGCCAAAGGGCTGATCGTGTGAACTGGTCATGCTGAATTTCTCCTTCTGCATTTGGGTGGGGCGCGGTTGTGTTGGCTGTGTGAACTACCTGGAGAGATGTGTGTGTTGGATAGGAGTAATTGTGCGGTATCCGCGTCTTAAAGACAAGTCGCACGAAGGGGCTGGGGCTTTCTTACATGCAACGGAGAGCATCGAGAGAGGCCATCAACTATCCGCTGCGATGACAAGTCGGGCGTCCAGAGTCTCCAGAACCTTGAACAGTATGTCAATCCGGGGATTCCCCTCGTCTGAGAGTGTCCGGTGGGGAGATTGCCATCCTGCTGCATTCACTTCGGAACCCGTGGAGATCCCTTGGGCGTGCGCCACGTTCCCGAGCGCTTTGGCGAAGTAGCTCGGGTCGTTTTCGGCCAGCGCAGCATTTAGGTACTCAACTGACGCTTCATCGCTTTCCAGGAAATCAAGCACATTGAGCTTCTTGAGTATCATTGCTGAATTAGGTACTTTTCGGGTTCATGAGGAAAGTGAAGGGTCACGGATGAATAACTACTTGGAACGTCAGGTGTTCCTGGTTTATCTATGTAGCAGAGATCCATTGGCATCCTTAACAAAAGAAAAAGCGACTAGGTTCGGGGGTTAGGCCCCGATAGGAGACGCTTGGCGACTCTTCCTGGACGCACTCAAATCATACCACTGGAATCGGTGCTGTCAAGAGTTTTCGGGTGGAGTCTTCTGTCTGCCGCTCTAGCTTGATTTGGAGGCCCTGGCCTCTTCGACAAATTTAGCGAGGGGCGTCAGGGCGGCGACTTCGCCGACCAGGTCGAGCGGGAGGTTTTCGAGCTTGCGGAAACGGACGCAGGATTTGCCCATGTTGAGCTTTTTGCCGGTGGCAAGATAGCGCTGTTTGAACCAGTCCGACAGCGATGGGTCGGCGTAGACGGTGGTCAGGTAGAGGGACATGTATTGCTTTTGGGAAGCGAGGGCAATGTACATGAGCGGCTGGCCGTTGTAGGTGTCGGGGATTACGCTGGTAGGGACGACGTAGGAGATCATGCCGTATTGCATGACTTCGTCGTAGCCGTCCGGCAGGTTGTCGAGGATGACGTTGCGGACGGCAGCGATGGCCTCGCGTCTGGTGGGATCCAGTTCGGACAGATATTCTTCTACGGTCTTGGCGTCGCTCTGCATCTTAGAATTCCCTCCGGGAAAGTTTTCAGTTTCTAGTCTCTTAGCAACATCAACGCCTAAGTCATTTCGAGGCCCAGAGTGGAACGAGCGCCGTCGTCTCTGGCAACTGACCACTGACCACTGCCGTTTCGGTGGGGAGATGAGCCCCGTTTCTCCATTGTATCAGCGGGTGGGTAGACGGCAAGTCAGATGGGGCGCGGATCGTTTTTCGAAATTGGGGATCCGGTTTCAACAGTTTGTTGGGGCGGCGGCAAACGGTTACAGTTGATCATCCACGAAGGGCACGAAGTCACACGAAGAATGTCGAAGGCTGGAGGGAGAACCATGGACGATCAGAGCCGGTTGGATAATTTTTCGCTTGAAGGCGACCAGGTGGCACTGCCGAAGGGGGCGTGGGCGCAGTCGCACCGGCTCAATGTGCGCTGGCGGGACAAGGACCTGACGGCGCTGAGCCAGGGCGCTTTTCGGGCCTACCTGTTCCCCGTCTATACGCCGGCCGGCTTTGCCGTGACCAGCGAGTCGCCGCTGGACCATCCGCACCACAATTCGCTGTGGATTGGCGCGGACCATTTCAACTGCTATCTACCGTATTCCAGCGGCGCGCTTGAGGAGGCGAACTATAATTTCTACGTGAACGATATATTCCAGGGGCGGGCGCCGGGGCGCATCCTGGGGGTAGAGGTGGAAGCGGAGGAGATCGCGGACGACCATCTGCGGCTCGTGCAGACGCTGCACTGGCAGGGTCCGATCGAATGGGGCGCGCCGGCGCGGCGCACGCTGGCGGTGGAGACGAGGACAATCGACATCCGGCCCGGCGAGGTGGCCAACCTGTTCGATGTCCGGTCGCAGCTGCGCGCGGCGGAGTGGGATCTGCATATCGGGCCGACGCGGCATGCCTATTTTGGCCTGCGCATGACGGAGCCGCTGCGCGTGACGAGCGGGGCGACGATGGTCGATGCCGAGGGCCGCGTAGGCGGCAGCGCGATCAGCGGCGAGGTGTCCGACTGGGTGGACTGTTCGGGCACGGTTGCGGCCGGCAGGCGGGCGGGCGCGGCGCTGTTTCCGTATCCGAGCGCGCAGGGGTTTCCCTGGTTCGTGGCGGATTGGGGGACGCTGACGGTGAATCCGATGGGGAGTAAAGGATATGCGTTGAAGCAGGGGGATGTTTTGGATTTTGGGGTGCGGTTTGTGGTGCATGACGGGGATGCGGAGGAGGTGGATGTTGCGGGGATGTGGGGGGCTTTTGTTGGAGAGGGACAGTGAGTTGGGATGCACGCAAGCCTTTCGCCAACTTGACACAAGTGACAATCTTACTTAGTCTGGGGGCTAGTCAGGTAGCTAGTCAGACAAATAGAAAATGGAGTGAATGATGGGCAGGAGATGGCCTGTTCAGGATGCCAAGTCGAGATTCAGCGAGTTGTTGGATACCACTCTGGCAGAAGGGCCACAGATCGTGACCAGGCGCGGAGTCGAAACTGCTGTGCTCCTTCCAATCGAGCAGTGGCGGAGGCTGGAGCGGATGACCAAGCCGGACCTGAAGGAGTTGCTCCTCGCGCCTGAGGCACGGACCGATGACCTTACGCCGCCGCGCCGACAGCATCGCCGCCGTACACCCTTGGCTGTGGAGTAGCGTAATGTATCTCCTCGACACCAACGTGGTCTCGGAGTTGCGTCGTCCCCGACCACATGGCGCGGTCCTCGATTGGATTGCGAAGGTGCCGGCAGAACAGCTTTTCGTGTCTGCAGTTACGGTTGGAGAGATACAGGCGGGAATTGAGATCACCCGCGAGCAGGATAGTACGAAGGCAGAGGAGTTGGAGACCTGGCTGGACAAAGTCTTGGCTTCCTACGGTGTATTGCCTATGGACGCGCCCGTCTTCCGGGAGTGGGCACGGCTCATGCATAGGAAGTCGAACACGATCACAGAAGACGCGATGATCGCGGCAACAGCCATCGTGTACCGACTGACTGTGGTCACTCGGAATGTGAGTGACTTTGGTCAGTTTGGCGTGGAATTGCATAATCCCTTCGAAGGTCAGCGCCAATGACGACAACGAGCCAGAGACAGCACGCGACTCGACCCGACGCTACCGCGCTCTAGCGGGCTACGAGGCTGCGTTGCGGCGCGCGGGCGAAATGTCTTACCTGGAGGCAACTGATGAGTCTCAATATCAGCGACGCTGAGACCTGCCGGATGGCCGATGAATTGGCCCGGTTGACGGGCGAAACACCGACAGGCGCGGTCACGATTGCGATACGCGAGCAATTGGAACGCGAGCGGCGCAAACGGGATGCCACTTTGCTGGCACAGGAACTGCATGCCATCGGCCAACGCTGCGCCGCTCTGCTTGCGCCGGGGCCGGCTGCAGTTGAGCACGGAGACCTGCTTTACAACGAACGAGGGTTGCCCAGGTGATCTCTGACGTTCGCCTAGTACGCAAATACCGGCGGCCTAATCTTTTCCGGAATGAAAAAGTCCCCGCTGGCAGGACAGCGAGGACTTTATTCTGTCAACAGAGAGTGAACTGAAGGAGGCTGTCACCTGTTCACCGCGATGGCAAGCCGGATGTTCAGGGCTTCCAGGACTTTGAACAGTGTATCGATCCGGGGGTTGCCTTCGTCCAAGAGTGCCCGGTAAAGGGATTGCCGCCCTACCCCACTGACATCGGCGATAGAGGACATCCCTTTGGCGCGTGCTACGTTGCCGAGCGCCTTGGCGAATTACTTCGGGTCGTTTTCGGCTAGCGCAGCGTTCAGATACTCCACTAGTGCTTCATCGCTATCTAAGAAATCGACTACATCGATCCTCTTTAATTTCATCGCTCCTCCTTGTGGACCTCTAAGATGGGGCCCATAACCTGGACTACGATCTAATGTGTATAATGGAGCAGTTTGTCGAATAAGTGGAGGGATAAATCCAGATGCTAAGATACGATGACGACACTCTGGGGCATTTGCAGCATCTGTCTGGATACACCTTATTTTCCCCATTTCGTGGTCTAGTAATTGGGGCTAACCATACACACCCGATTAGCGTTCACCTGATACGTCGGCTAGAGCAGCCTTGAGTGCATTGAAACACAACTCGGCTGTGTGTTTGTCAGGTTTGAAGCCCGAACTCATCTGTTGTTCCGGGTGAATGTAATTTCTGAATTCCCGTAACCCGTGACTGAATGTCTTCACGTCCTGCTGTAGCAACCCTATATCACTTGCCACATTAATAAACTCCGACAGAGACCATTCCCGGAAGACCTTGGGCTTGCCGTCTCGTTTAGGACTGCTCGCTGATCTGTTAAACCCTTTCGGATCCTTTTCCGCCGCACCGAGGAGAACCGCCTCTAAAACGCTGCCACACTGGAAAATGACAGACAAGTATGCTCCCACGGACTGACACTTCTGGGCCTCCTCCAGTCGATCCAGAATTATATCGGCCACGGCGGGGGCCACTGGCAGGTTCTGGATGTTTGATACCTCAAAGCCTTTGTACGAATTCTCCCTATCTGTTACAGAGTTCGTATCGGGGTACACTCCCGAAAGACGGGCAACAATCTGGCCACCTTTTTTCAGTAACACGGAATCTCGTTCGTGACCCGCAGCACCGTAAAGCACCTCACACACTTCAAACAATTCAGATAAGATTCGCCCTACAAGCTCATCAGATTCCCATTTCCAAAATGCACGCATCTTGTTGGCCTTGGAAGTGCCGAAAGTTTGATACCGTATATCGTGGATATCGACGTTGTAGCTGCCAAAAAACTGCCCGAAGCTTACATCGCTGAAGTCCAGAACATATCCACTACCCATGCCCAATATTTCCTCAAGAATCAGTTTATCTGCACCGGTAAGACTGCTCACGGAACTAACTCCTATGGTTGTTATGAGCGGTCCCAATTACTAGACCACGAAATGGAGGCAATTAACTGCATCCAAACGGTTGGGGCAGCCGCGGATCAGCGGCGAATGGTGTATTATACTCAGGCTGACTCTACCACGACCCGCGCCAACCCAACCAACCATGTCCTCCCTTTTCCTCAAACCCACCTACAAGTCGACAATTCCTACTACGTCGCGTTCGACCCATTCACCCGGCTCGGCGTCACGCACGAGACAGCGGTGCGCGCCGCGTCCCAGTCCATCCTCTAACAACGCGTAGGGCAGTGTAGGTGGACGCTAATGCCGGAATATGGGGTTCGTCCGGGGGGGAGGCAGACGGATCCTAGTGGACGGGGCGCTAGTGGACGACTTCCGCCTCTCCCACGGCTACAGGGAGGCCAAAGACGTCCACGACGACCTGCCCGCCGAAATCGGGCACGAATACGCGTTGGGCGCTATCATACATGATCGGACACAACGCAAGGAAGGGGCGACATGAATCATTCAGTCAGGAGCCAGAATGTCAGGTTCCGAAGGGCTTTCTGGAAAAACTACGCCGAGGTGCATCCGGAAACGCCAAAGGCAGAAAAATTTTTGGAAGGCTATGGAATTTCAAACCCTCGATATAGGATCGAGAAGGCTGACCTTTACGTCAAACAGTGGTTAGGCACGATCACTGTCGGCGTATGCGTGGCAGGAAGAGATAGCGAGCCTCGAATTGGCGTTCAGCAGCGTGTCGACCCGTTCCGTCAGTGTTTTGAAGAGGGATTTGAAGATTTAACCTACAGTGAAGACAGCTTGTGGTTCGTCTCAAGTTTCAGGTGTGAAGGGGGAACGCGCAACTTCTGGATTTGGGATGAAGCAGCAGCTTGGCTGGAGGAGCGCCGGAAGAGGTACGAAGAGATACTGAGCCGGTAACCAACCGTGCCCGGGAAAGAAAGGAACGTGAGCTTTACCAGGCTTCCATGGTCCAAACATTGGGACCCACCATAATCTACCAGTTGTTCCCCGGACAATAGAGGAGAATGTAAATGTCAGAGACAATCGAAGCCAAAGAGTTGGACCTAAGCCGAATCTTTTCTAATGATTTTCGTTTCGAAATTCCCGATTATCAACGACCATATGCTTGGACAACGGAACAGGTTGACGATCTGTTGGACGACCTAGACTACGCGATAGGAAACGGGATAAACATTCAAGACAAGGCTCCCTATTTTCTTGGCAGCATCGTCATTATCAAACAGCCTATAAACAGCTTGGCCCACATTGTTGATGGACAGCAACGCATCACGACGCTGACAATTCTTCTATGCGTTCTGCGGGAACTCTCCAGTAGCCAAGAGTTTCAAGAAGCACTTACGCAGTGCATTCGTGAACAGAGCAACGTGGTCATGGGAATTGTAGGAAGGTACCGGCTCGGTGTGCGGAAGAGAGATACAGCATTCTTTCAGAATAACATACAGGAAATTGGTAGGCTGTCCGACTTTCTTGAAAATCCCCCAGGAGGCATGTCGGACAGCCAAAAGAGAATATTCGAGAATGCCAAGTACCTGTGGACCAAACTCTCACAACGTAGCGATGAACGACGTAACACACTTGCGCAGTTTACAGTTCAACGCTGCTATCTCGTTGTCGTTTCGACATCCGACCAGAGTTCAGCATATCGCATCTTCTCAGTGTTGAATGATAGAGGGCTGGATTTGTCTCCAACTGACATATTGAAGGCAGACATAATCGGTGGCCTGGATGAAAATATCCGAACCGAATACACAGAAAAATGGGAAGATATGGAGGAGGAACTGAGCCGAGACAGTTTCAGAGAGCTCTTCGCCCATATTCGCATGATCTTTATGAAGAGCAAAATGCGTGGAACGCTACAGCAGGAATTTCAGGACAATGTTTTGAGTCGAGTCCAAGGCAGAGAATTCATCGACGATGTACTTGAACCTTACGCGGACGCGTATGAAATCTTAACTGACGCCTCATACAGGAGTGAAGCAGGCGCCGAGGATGTGAACAATTTATTGCGATATCTGAATGGACTCGATAACTTCGACTGGATCCCGCCTGCGTTGACTTTTCTTAAGCGCAACCCTACTGATGCAGTCGCGCTTAGCCAATTCTTTAAGTACTTGGAGAGATTGGCATACGGTTTGTTCATTTTGCGGGCAAACATCAATCAGCGCATACGCAGGTATGCGGAGATCCTTCGTGCAATTGAAAAGGAGGAGGACCTCTTTAGCGCATCTTCGCCTCTTCAACTCTTGGCCGACGAAAAGTCGGAGATTCTTAGAGTGTTGGACGGCCAGATATACTCCCATTTGCGGGTGCGGAGACCCCTGCTGCTGCGGCTTAACAGTCTGTTGAGTGATGTTGGAGTTCGTTATGACTATCCGACGATAACTATTGAGCACGTGTTGCCTCAGAATCCGGATAAAAAATCGAAATGGCTCAGGAAGTTCCCAGACGAAGACGAAAGGGCGGAATGGACCGGCAAGCTTGCAAACCTTGTTCTTTTGTCTCGCAGAAAGAATTCTAGCGCTCAGAATTACGATTTCAACAAGAAAAAGGAAGCGTATTTCCAAAGAGGAGGAGTTGCAACATTCGCTCTTACTACGCAAGTTCTGAGCGAAACGGATTGGACGCCAGAGGTTCTCCAGAGGCGTCAGAAGAGGCTAATACGCGCTCTAAGAAAGGAATGGTGGCTTGGTTGACGCAGCGATCATCATCAAGGGGGACAAAGAACGCGAAGACGGCGAACAGGTCAACAGGTATCTGCGTGAGCATCAGGGTGACGAGTAGCTGCACGGAGGCGCGTACGCAAGGGATCGCGCCGGTGGAAGCGGGGGCGTCCGGCGTTTGAGCACATGCGGGATAATAATGGCGTGGTATGCAAGGGGTGTTCCAAAGGGGAGTGGGTACGTAGCCACCGCCTTTCGCGGTCTAGTCATTGGGGCCAACCATAGAGATCAGGCTGCGTAGACGTTTTGCAGGTCTGCCAAGGCCTCGGGAAACTCCACCTCGGTAAAGATAAGTCGGAATATGCCTTTAGCAGGTCCTTCGCCAACAGACATCGTTCCGATGTTGAAAGAATTCTGTAAGGTCTCCAGTACGCGCTCCTTGTAATCAGTATCCGGGTTACCTTTCATATGCTCGCCTTTGGTCTCATAAATTAGAATATGCGGCACTCCTTCTGTTTCACCGGCCATCCCCACAAAATCAGGCCAGATACGTTCCTGTTTCCAGCCCCGCAAGTAGTATCCTCCTCCTTGGCCGACAGCCACCCTATGCCACCACTTCAAGGCCTCTTGCTCATCCAGGTAGCAGGCGAATTTACGTTCCAATTCAGAATCGAATTGTTGTGTGTAAATGGGCTCGAAAAGACTGAGTTGCATCGTTTGGCCGTCGCCCCTGGCCAGCAGACCGTCACTTGGGAGGCTGGATATTTCGTAGGATTTTGTCATTCGATAATTGGGCTGTCCAGCTCTTAGATCAAAGCGGATATCGCCCTTACACAGTTTGCCATGAAAGACTCCCTCTGCCCGCGTTTCGACAGCGCGCTTAACATAATCGCGCAGGACATGGGCGTGATGTGAGCGCCCGTCATAGATTTGATCGCCAGTTAGGCCTCTATTGCCCAATGTGTCAATGAACGAATGCACGATTCGGGCTGCCTGCCATGAATTTGGTGTGATATCGGAAAGACGGCGGGCAAACCAGCTAATATTGACGGATTTATCGATGTATAAATCTTGCGGCTTATAGTAAATTGGTTGGATGTCGCCCACATCCACCGTCGCGCTCCTACGTTGGGCCGCGTCCAACAATGTGCTATTCGAATCCGGTCCCTGTATCGAATCCCAATCGATACAGGGTAAAATATGGCGTTGGTAATCCAGGTCTATCCAGTCGGTGCCATGTCTGTGTAAGACAAGCGGCAAAAAAATGTCATGGTCTTGATATCGCAAGCGCCGTTGCACGGTGGCGGGCAGCAGATCGCTTTCCCTGGCTGCCCATACAGAATCGCCCAAGCCGGTCAGTCCTTCCCGTTCCAACCCGTTCTTGACGTGTGTCACAGCTGTGCCCACGTTGGTGTTCCAACAATATACATAGCATTGATCGAGGGCTTCTTGGCCTGTGCGTCTTGCCTCCGGCTGACGCATCACCCGTCCCACTAATTGGGTAATGGCTTTCTGGGCCTGCGTGTTATCCAGCATAACCAGCAGATAGGCGAATGGACAATCCCAACCTTCCATCAGAGCCGCCTTGGTGATGATCCAGCGCACAGGGGAAAGCTCGTCCAAAAGGGACGCGCGGCCCAACTCATCCTTCTCCGAGGACTTGACTGCAACGGCATTGTGAGAAACACTTAGGTTCTGAATCAAATAATCGCGCACGTCTTCGGCGTGGACACGTTCGCCATCCCGCTGGTCCTTGCCGGTCCGCTCCACCCTGACCACGGCAATTGGGCGAATGTAACGCCCTTGGCTGTGCTGGAGCGATTGCGCTTCCGCCTCCAGTCTTTCCAGTTCCTCATGGGCCTGCGCCAGCGTGTACTGCCATTCCGCGTTGGTAAAGGAAGTAACCTGTATCGGCAGCTTTATCATCTCTTCGTTCTTAAGCTGGACACCTGTGACGTCCACCAACAAGTTGCTGATTCCTTTGTTTGGAGTCGCCGACAGTTCGATCACAAGGCTGGGATCGAGGCGATTGACGGAGCGCACGAATTCTTCTTTGTCTGCACGCTTGCGTTTTCCGTAGGCTTTGTGCGCCTCATCCAAAACAACCACTGAGCGCATCATTTTGAAAACATTAAACAGGCTGTGCTTGACGGGGCCATCCTTTGAGGTACGCTCCAGATCTGGATAGGCGTTCAGCAACCCAGCGTCCGCCAGGGCAACGTCGCTGTCAGGAAAGAACGTTGGATAGCGTCCGGAATCGCGGAACATGCGCAGGAAATCTTTCTTCTTCTGCCAGTTGGCAGCGGACAACGACAGCAACATTACACATAGATAGTTCTCCACATCCGCTGCCGTGAACAGATCGTCCTTTTCCAGCAGCTTGACGCGGCCGCCGCTGGCCCGTTCCAGCATCTGCCGGTAGGGATGCTCACGGTTCTTCAATGCGTCTTTGGTTTGTTGGTAAATGGCGCGGGTTGGCGTTATCCACAATGTAAGACCTGTCTGCTTGTTCAATCGCTCGAGGGCGGCGGCGGCCAGCAGGGTCTTGCCCCCACCAGTGGGAACTTTGAAACAGATATGCGGAATTGGACGGCCGGCTTCGTCAGTGCGTGAAACGTATTCGCCAGCGGTGGCGGGAACGCCGCCGTTGGCCTGCAACTGCTGCCAGGCGGCTTGGGGGTAATTGCGAACAGCATCAAGGATGCTGACATCAGCCCCTGCATTCGTCAACGCGACTATGGCAGAATCAACTTGAATCTGCGCGTCATTCAGAACATCCAACCAGCGGGTGAAGTCGTCAAGGGCACTGGCTTGGTAGTCTTTCAATTCCATGGTCCGACTCCCTGTTACCCTCTGCGGTATAATTCATAGGGCAATTGGCAGAAAGTAATTCCCCAACTTGTCAGTTCGCGCTGGCCGATGTACTTTCCAGATCCGAATACGATGGCCTTCTTGCCCTCTTCCCGGCAGGCCGCGCTGATACATTCTGCCCGTTGCTCGTCCAGCATTGCCTCGTTGCTGCGCAAGAACTCCAAGTTCGCTTCGTAGAGCAGGTAGTAATTGGTGGCTTCGTCACTATGGAACAACCCATCATCATTCTGAGGCCCCAGGCTGCTGGCAGCGAAGGAGATACCTGTGACAGTATGAAGAAGGTGGGCTGCCAAATCGGAGTAGACTGGCAGCGCAACGCCGAAAAGAATCCCTTCAATATCCAGCGGTTCGCCCAGCGTGCAGTAGAGGAACGAGCCGCCCAAGCCTCCTTGCAGTGATTCATCGCGGGCGTCGGGAACCCCGCTAATGACGCGTCGCACCCGTTCGGCGGTGATGCTTTCTGCGTAATCCTCGCACTCGACAAGGATAAACTTACGGTTGCCGCCATCTTCTTTGTTAAGAGCAAGAACGGCATGGGCAGTGGTTCCGCTGCCCGCGAAAGAGTCAAGGATTACCGAATTTTTGTCCGATGCAATTTGCAAGACACGCTTGATTAAGCCGGTAGGTTTTGGTGTTATAAAGAGGTCCGTTGAAGCCGGTGCAGACATGACTTGACTTAGCTCTTGTTTGGAATGGCGGGTGCTGCCTACTTCCTCCCAAGCCCAAAGAGTGCGAGGCACTATGCCCTCTCGAACCTCTGACAGAAACCGCTTTATTCCGGGACGGCTATCTCCCGATGTCCCCCACCAAATACGCTTGTCTGCATCCAAGGCATCAAATTTTTCTCTGCTTACTCTCCAGTAGCTTCCAGCTGGCGGGCCTTCTATGACGTTTCCTGATTGTGTCGTTATGGGATAGCGTCCACGTGAATAATGATTTCTGGCAGCCAGATCGCTCAAGAGCCATGGACCCCTCGGGTCATTGTCAGGATTCTTATATCTTGCCAGCATTTCGGGACTTCTTGGCAGCAAGTTGGGTTTCCATATATCTGAGACTTTTGCGTAAATCAATATGCTTTCGTGATCTTCGCTAACATGACGAGCGGAATTCTTGGGACTATCCATCTTGTTCCATATGATTGTTGCAATGAAATTTTGCTCCCCGAAAATCTCGTCCATCAACATACGAAGGTGATGCTGCTCGTTGTCGTCAATGGAAATAAAAATCGCCCCGTCCTCTGACAGCAACTCTCTTAGGAGATGTAGGCGGGGCCACATCATGCAAAGCCACTTATCGTGCCGTTCGAGATCTTCGCCATCCACTGGGCTGTTCTGTTGCAACCATTCTTGCATCAATGGGCTGTTCACCCTGTCGTTGTAGATCCAGCTCTCGTTACCGGTATTGTAAGGCGGGTCAATGTAGATACATTTGACGCGTCCGGCGTAGCGAGGCAGAAGAGCCTTGAGGGCATGTAAATTGTCGCCGTGGATGATTAGGTTGTCGTCAGCGCCGGCAGGGTTCAGAGAGCGAGAATGGTCGGGAAGCAGCGGTCGGTGAGGAACAGAGAGATGGTGCGCGTAAATGTGCTGCTTGCCTTTGAAATCTAACGTAGGCATAGCGGGCCGTATCTTTCGTCGAGAGGTATGAAGCGCGCGCGAAAAGACTACCTTCTAGGCTAGCCTTGTTCCGTAAAGTAGGAAATCACAACGGTGTTGGTAAACTATACCACCTTTTGTATGTCTGTGGAAACTGAATTGAGATCCCTGATACAACTCAGAAGACGTATAGCTGGCCCCTATTTTTGGACCATCAGATGGCAGAATCAGTGTGCATCCGAATAGTTGCGGCGGGCGGCCGTATATCGACGCTGTCGCTTGGCCATTGAACCGGCTCACCAAGGGCGTGGTGAATTACTCGATAATGCACCTTGGCTCGTGGTCCAGCTATTGAGTCCCAGTTTGGGCCCGCCCGCGGTCCGACTGGGCAACGTCCCCGCCGCCACGAAAAATGCGTCGAATTGAAGAAAAACTCATAGTGCCGCCTGAATCAAGTAAGGGCGCCCCGTTGTGGGTGCCCTTCATATGCTATAATGTCGTCTGAATTAGGATGCGATTGCTCTGCCCAGAGGAAGGCATGACTCCCGTCCCAAAAAGACTGAATGCAAAGGAGGGCCGCTGTAAGTCCGCGAATTGCCCAGGCATTCATCTGCCCATTAGCCATCAAAGACGGCGAGGAAACGTCTGCGAACGCAAGAATGTAAGGGCCGAAAAAAAGGAAACACTCCGTCATAGTCCGTCATAATCCGACATAATCCGTCGAAACCCGCCCTAAACCAAGGCAATTGCAACGAATTGGGACAAACCTTGTGAGGCTGCCTGAATAGGTTGGAGGAAACGTCTGCGAGATCAAGAAAAAAGTCCAAAAAAAAAGGAAACACCCTGCTCTGGATCGACTTGGATCGACTTGGATCGACTTAGACCGACCTAACCCAGGAAAATTGCATCGAATTGGTGCAAGGCCTCGTAAGGCCGCCTGAATCGAATAGGTACCCTTTGTGGGCGCCCTGCGTGGGCGAGGCTGGCGTCCGAACTTAGACGCGATTGCTCTTCCCCACAGGACAATCGCATCAAACTGAAAAAGAGCCTGTAGCGGCCCCCTAATTCAGGAAGCGCCCCCTTGTGGGCCCGCTTTATGGACAATCGAGGCGCACGATTTGAGAAGCCACTGCTCTCGCCCATAGAAAACTTGAAGGTGAAAGCGGTCAGTTGAAACGCTGTGAAATGCCCCCAAATCGTCCTCGCGGTATCCATCAGGGACGGCGAGGAACTGTTCGGTAAGTCGCAAGGAAAGCGTCCCAGATTTTTTTTTGGCGCGACATATGTAGACATATGTAGACATATGTAGACATGGCGCGACATTTGTAGACATAACGCGGCGTGAACACAGGCAAATGAATCGAGCAATGACGAGTGCCCGTAGACGATTGGCAAAATAGCGATTTGCGGGAGCAAAGTGCTCTTCCGCGCAGGGCCGCGCAAAGAAAATCCGTTACGCCTTCAGTGTTCTTCGCGGCCCTTCGCATGACTTCGCGGATCGATTGGTTCTGTCTACTGCAATACGCAAGCGAGAAAAATCCCTGGCAGTACTGCCGGCTTGCCGTTTCAGCGCGATTCTCAGCGGCCTCCCCAAAATGTCAACGGTCCCCGAAACTCGGGTAGGTCCCCGCTTGCGGAAGGCACGACCCATGTGGCTGCCCTTTGATGACTACGCTAATCTCCGAAATTGGGTGCGATTGTCCGGGGCATAAGTCCCAGGGCCATTGCATCTGAATTGGGTTGGAAAACAGGGAAATTGCATCAAAAACGGTGATATAATAGCCCTGTACCGAAATACGAATAGGCATCACTGAGAGCGTATCGTTATCATGAACACATGACTCCCACTGGCTGGGAATCTGAAGGCGAGGGAGGACCCTTGCAAGTCCGTTAACTGCCCGCTTTTGCCCGACTTAACCCGACCTCAAGCGTCCGGACTCGACACCCTGCCCCCCAACCGCCAGCTGACCGACTTGAGTCTGGCGTCTGTGAGAGTCCGGGAGAGGTTGCCAGAACCGGGAATCGACTCCGGAAACGGAAAAACCGATGCAAAAGCGTTACGACAACAATTGCCAGAAAAAAATATCGCCCGCTCTGACCCGACTTATACCTACTTGACCCGACTTGACCCGACCTTTGACGTCCAAACACGTCCCACCATGTCAGATCTCGTCCAACTCTTGTACAACGCACATAAACAGTTGAACGGGCCCGCCAGCGCTGAGAAGGCCCCCCATCACAGCCCATCACACAAACTGCATGAATTGCAGCTCAGACAACTCGAAAACGCTCGTATACACTCATAAACTCTCGTCCAACACACAGATGAGAATGCCTGCGTCCCACCATCAAGATTAATCTGGTTAAAACGGTCCACAATGAATGAAATGCCCGCATCAGCCCCCAAGTCATTTGCATCTGATGTGAATTCCATCTTTTCCTCCGATGCCAAATTGCTCCTGACTTCCACCCTCAGCCACTGGAGCATCGAGAATTCAGTCTACTGGGTCTTGGATGGGGACGACAGTCGCATCCGTCAGGTCCATGCGCAGCACAACTTGGCCGTCTTGCGCCGCATGGCTTTCAACCTCTTACGCAGAGAGAACAGCGCCCAAATCGGTCTTTCTGCCAAACGTAACCGAGCCGGTTGGAAAACTGGCTATCTCCCAAAAATTCTCTCCCAACAAGATGCGACTACCCTGACCCCGCTGCCAGTGTGTCTTGACCCGTCTAATCTTCGGCTTTATAATCCACTTGTAACGAAATTCACTTGCTTTTCCCCCGGCGGTAGGGTATATTTGCAGTAAGGTGGGCAAATGGACGCATGGGGCGTTCCGTTTTTAATCTTTACGCGACTCGGGCTTTGCAGGTTTCGATAGGCTGGCGTCGCGAGAGCATTTGACAGGGATTTCGGCATGGCATCTCTTCCGCCCAATTTTCAGCAAATTAAACAGGACCAACTTCAACCTTTTCTGCACGACGAGATCAGCGTTCCCGATGAGCTGGAGGCGAATGTTCTGATCACGACGGTGGACAAGATCTATAACTGGAGCCGGCGCTCGAGTATGTGGCCGCTGCTGTTCGGGCTGGCGTGCTGCGCGATCGAGATGATCGCGACGGCTGCGAGCCGCTATGACCTGGCCCGGTTCGGGATGGAGGTGATGCGGCCCAGCCCGCGCCAGAGCGACCTGATGATCGTCTCCGGCACGGTGACGAAGAAGATGGTGCCGGCAATCGTGCGCATCTACAACCAGATGGCGGAACCCCGTTATGTGCTGAGCATGGGCGCGTGCGCAACGGGCGGCGGACCCTTCAAAGAGGGCTATAACGTGGTCAGCGGGATCGACAAATATATCCCGGTCGATGTCTATGTGCCGGGTTGCCCGCCGACGCCGGAGGCGCTGATCTTCGGTCTGCTGAAGATGCACGAAAAGGTTGACCGCCAGAGCATCGTATCGGTGCCCTGGTATCAAAAGGACTCGTCCCAATTTGTGCCGGTTCCCCGGCTGGGCCCGGACGTTTTCGACCCGCGGCAGGTGGAGTTGATCAAAGATACCACGCTGAAGGCAGCGACCGCGGCGGTGGCGACATCGACCAACGGGGCGGCCGGCGGCGCAGCAGGAAACGCGCCCGGACCAGCGGTGTTGTCGGACAAAGCGAAAGCACGCATGGATGAGGCAAAGAGACGCTGGCAGGAGAAGAAAGGCAGTTAAGGGCAGTGGTTAGGGGATAGTGGACTGCTGCACCGGGGCATTGGGGACGCGAGAGACAGAGTTCAGAACTGTACAGAATTCAGAGATATATTGAGAGTGTGGAATGACTGAAGCAACTGCTGTGGCAGAAGCGCCCGCTAACGATTTGGGGCTTGAACAGGATCTTGCAGACGCGGTCGTGGGCACGTGGGCCGAGGATACGGAGGCGGCGTTTGTGATCGCGCCGGATAGAATCCTGGACGTGCTAACCCATTTGCGCGATGCGTCGGGCTACGACTTTCTCTCCAATTTGACGTGCGTCGATTACAAGGGGTACGGCGGCAAGCTGCGCGCCGGTATCGACGAGCGCCTGGAAGTCGTCTACAACCTCTACAGCACGCGGCGCGGCGGCGGCTCGATCGCGCTGCATGTGCGGGTGCCGGAGGACGATACCATCCCCAGCGCCACCTCGGTTTACCCGGGCGCGAATTTGCAGGAGCGGGAGGTCTACGACCTGTACGGGGTCAAGTTTGACGGGCATCCGAATTTGCGGCGCATCCTGCTGTGGGACGGGTTCAACGGCCACCCGATGCGCAAGGACTGGCATGAGGCCTATTACGAGGAGGATGCCAAGCCGTTCCGCAGCCGCCATCCGAAGGGCGAATACGAATTCCAGGAAGACAAGCTGCCCTGGGCCAAGAACACGACCTATCCGGCCGGATGGGATCCGGACTCGTGGGAGCAGGCGGTCGCGTATGTGCCGGTGAGCCAGGCGCCGCAGCACGAAAATGAGTCGCACCTGGATACGGAAAGCATCGTGGTCAACCTGGGACCGCATCACCCCAGCACGCATGGTGTGTTCCGGATGCTGACGCGGGTGGAGGGTGAGACGATCCTGGCGCTCGAACCGGAGATGGGCTATCTGCACCGCAATCACGAAAAGATCGGTGAGCGCAACACGTGGCTGATGAATATGCCGTACACCGACCGGCTCGACTATCTGAACTCGATGAGCAACAATTGGAGCTACGCGCTGGCGGTGGAGAAGCTGGCCGGCATCGAGGTACCGGAACGGGCGGAATACCTGCGCGTGATCATGGCGGAGTTCAGTCGTATCGTCAATCACACCTGGTCGATCGGTTTTATCCTCAACGACCTGGGCGCGCTGCAGACGCCGGCGCTGTACGCGATCGAAGAGCGGGAGATGATCCTGGATCTGTTCGAAGCGGTCTCGGGCGCGCGCATGATGTGCAACTACATGCGTTTTGGTGGGGTCGTGAGCGATCTGCCGGAGGGTTGGCACGGGCAGGCGGCCTATCTTGCCAACGACCGCCTGCCGCGGGCATTGGATGAGCTGGACAGAATGCTGACGGAAAACGAGATCCTGAAGGCGCGCGGCCGCGGTGTCGGCTACCTTGCGGTCGAAGATTTGATCTCCCTCAGTGTGAGCGGGCCGATGATCCGGGCGGGGGGGTTGGCGTACGATATTCGCAAAGCAGAGCCATACGGCATCTACGACCGCTTCAATTTCGACATCCCGACGCTGCCGAACAGCGACATTTACGACCGCTATTACATCCGAATGCTGGAAGCGAAGGAAAGTGTGCGCATCCTGCAGCAGGCGCTGCGCGATATGCCGGAAGGGGAAACTCTGGGCGGCAAGGGCGGGTACACCTTGCGGGCGCCGGAAGGCGAAGTCTACAGCCGCATCGAAGCGCCGAAGGGGGAGCTGGGATTCTATCTGGCCAGCGACGGCAAGACGCAGCCGTGGCGTTATCACGTGCGCGCGCCCAGCTATATCAACCTGAATGCGCTCGGCCCGATGAGCGTCGGTTACAAGATCGCAGACGCGATTGTAATTCTAGGCGCCATCGACATCGTACTGGGTGAAGTGGATAGGTGAGGGGAGTTTTTAGTAGTCAGTTTTTAGTTTTTGGTGACGGCAAAGCAGAGCGTTGTAGGCAGTTACTGAATACTAGAAACTAGAAACCAAAAACTGCAGTCAGGAGTTTAGGGTATGTTTGGGACAGGGCTACTTAAGGGTTTGGGCGTGACATTGAAGCACGCTTTGGATACATTTGAGGACGATCGGGAGAGTGTGCCGGACCGCTACCGGGGCAGTATTGAGCTTGGCAACAATCGCCGCGTCATCCAGCAGCCGATTGATCAGGAAGGGCTGCTGACGATCCAGTATCCGGAAGAAAAGCGGCTGCTGCCGGAGCGCTTCCGCTATATCCCGATGCTGATCTGGGACTCGGAAACGAGTGAAGACCGCTGCACGGCCTGCGGCATATGCGCCAAGGTCTGTCCGCCGCAGTGTATCTGGATCGTGCGCGATAGTGACGAAAACGGCAAACCGGTCACGCGTTGCTCGGAGTTCTACATTGACGCGGCGGTCTGCATGAGTTGCAGCTTCTGTGTTGAATTCTGCCCCTTCGACGCCATCAAAATGAACCATGACTACGAGCTCGCGGTCTATGATCGCAACCCGCAGCTCGTTTATGACATGGAAGAGCTGACGGTTCCATTGGAGTATTACGCGGCTCTGTGGCCGACGCAGTACGAAGAAGAGCAGACCCGGCGCCGCGAAGAAGCGGAAAAGAAGCGGCGGCAGGAGGAAGAGAAGGCTGCCAAGGCAGCGGCGAGGGCGGCGGCCAAGAGTGCGGAGGCCGAGCAGGAGTCGGCTACGGCCGCGGCAGCGCCGAAACGGTCGGCGGCAGAACTGCAGGCGTTGGCCCGCGAGCGGGCAGCCCAGCGGCAGGCCCAGGCCGCAGATGGCGGCAGCAGCGATGATGATGCCGCGGCGGCCAAAAGGGCTCGCATGGAAGAGCTGAAGCGCAAGGCCCAGGAGCGGGCGCGGCTGCGGAAACTGGAATCCGGCGAGTAGCTTGAGGGCAGTTTTTAGTGGTCGGTTTTTAGTTTTTAGTAACGGCAGTTAGCCGAGTCTTAGGCATTTACTAAGAAATAGAGGGTGGTTGGCGGCTGAGGAGATGGGGCAATGACAGTTCGGCTCACGTACTATGGACATTCGACATTCGGGGTTGACGCAGATGGCACGAATTTGCTGATCGACCCGTTTCTGGCGCCGAATAACCCGGTGGCTCCGGCTGACGCGACCGCGGACAGCGTTGACGCGGACGTAATCATCCTGACACATGGCCACGCGGACCACATGGCCGATGCAGTTCCGGTTGCCAAGCGCACCGGCTGTCTTGTAATCTGCAACTATGAAATCGGCGACTGGTTGATGGCGCAAGGGGTGGACAACGTCCACCAGATGCACATCGGGGGCGGCTACAACTTCGACTTCGGACGGGTTAAGCTGACGATCGCCCATCACGGCAGCGCGCTGCCGGACGGCAGCTACGGCGGCAATCCCGCCGGCGCGTTGATCCATTTCAATGATGGCAGCGATGTCTACTTCGCCGGCGATACCGCCCTGACCTATGATATGCGTCTTATCGGGGATGTGGGCGGCGTGGACGTGGCGGCGCTGCCGATCGGAGACAACTTCACGATGGGGCCGGACGATGCTATCCAGGCGGCCCAGTTTGTGAAGGCCAAAAAAGTTATCCCCATCCACTACAATACATTCCCGCTTATTGAACAGGATGCCGAGGCCTTTTCTCAGAAGCTGCTGGACGAATCCGACATTGAGTGCGCAATTCTGAATCCCGGCGATAGCTTGGACGTATAGAGACAGGAAATATGCTGAAGGGGGCGTCTTGCCGGTTGACACCCCGGCAGTGGTGTATGCGCCCATGTGAAGTGCGTTGGACGAGTGAAGGGAGGATGTATGGTTGATGTAAATGATGCGGTACTCGACGGAAAGGCAGAGTTGTTCTTCCCGGCCTACCTGATCCCGTCGTTGCGGGATCTGCGCGGCGATAGCTGGCGTGAACTGGTTGATCGAGTTTCGATGTTGTCCGATACGCACCCGGATAGTCTGGCCTTCGTACTGATGATGATCAACCTGGGTGACTGTATGAAGTGCCATAGCAACTATTATAAATTCCTGCGGGGCTGCGCGTTCTGCTCGCTGCAGACGATCCGCACGTACAAGGGGACTGACGCAGATCTGTTGCGGCTTTACAGCATAGCCCAGGACGAAATCGACCGCCAGTTGAGCGGCATGGGAAAGCTGTCACTGGCCGCCTGACCAGCATGTTGTGCGGGGAAAGGCAGCGCTCCACAACTGCACATAAACCAGCGCCTTCTGTGCGCTGGTTTTTTCTTTTCAGGTTCGGCTGTTTAGCGGTGAAACGTCATTGGGGCTATCGACGGAGGGGTGCGGAGAACACCTTTAACGGCTTTGATCCACGGAGGGACACGGAGGGGCACGGAGAACACCTTTTTTTGTCCGCGGAGGGCACGGAGGGGCGCGGAGAACACCTTTTTTGATCCGCGGAGGACGCGGAGGGGCGCGGAGAGCATCTTAAACCCTTTTGATCCACGGAGGGACACGGAGGGGCACAGAGGGGCACGGAGGGGCACGGAGAACACCTTTTTTGATCCGCGGAGGGTGCGGAGGGACGCGAAGAACAGGAGAATCTGGTGGGCAGCGGTCTGATTTTGACCGGAGGCGTCCTGTTTGTGTTGCATTTTGAATGGGATTTTCCGAATGTTAACGATACCTAGCGGCACGGCAGTTCACGACAGGGCAGAACGTTGATGGGTTCTCAAGGAGAGGGAGCAGTTCGGATCGGCATCATTGGCGGCGGGGTCGCTGGGCTCGCCGCGGCCTACGAGCTGGCGGGCGCGGGCAATGCGCAGGTGCATATTTTCGAGAATGGGCCGGAGCTGGGTGGACTGGCGGCCGGTTTCAAGGGGCGGACAAGCTGGGAGTGGCCGCTGGAGAAGTTCTATCATCATCTCTTCACCAACGATGACGATATTATGCGGCTGACGGAAACGATCGGCGCGGGCGATCTGTTGCAGATCCACCGGCCCTCGACGGTGATCCACCACCGGGGCGCGAACTATCCTCTCGACAGCCCCTTGCACATGCTGCGGTTTCCGCACTTGTCGATGCCGCAGAAGCTGCGGATGGGGCTGGTGTTGGCCTATCTGAAATATCATCCCCGCCCACCCTGGCGCGCGTTTGACCGGCTTCTGGCCGATGAATGGCTGGCGCAGTGGATGGGGGAGATTGCCTACGGCAAACTGTGGGCGCCGATGCTGGAAGGGAAATTCGGCCCCCATTTTCGGGATGTCAATCTGGCCTGGTTCTGGGCCAGAGTCTACAAACGCACACCCCGTCTCGGCTACTATCAGGGGGGATTTCAGGCGTTCGTGGACAGGCTCGGGGCGGCGGTGCGCGTTCGGGGCGTAACGATCGAGACCAATGCGCCGGTGCGCGCGGTGACGCCGCTGCCGGGTGGCGGCTTCAGGGTTGAGAGCGGGGAGAAGGGAGAAGAAGATGGCGCGGCGGCGGCGGAGCGTAGTTTTGATGTCGTGCTCTCGACGGTCAGCCCGGGGCTGATGCAGCGGCTTGCGCCGGAGCTGCCGGCCAGTTATCTGTCGCAGCTGGCCTCGCTGCGTCATATGGGGGCGGTGGTTATGACGGTGGCGCTGGATCGCCCTCTGCTCAAAGATACCTATTGGGTGAACGTGCCCAAAGCGGAAGGGCTGCCGTTCCTGGTGCTGGTCGAACACACCAACATGATCGACCCGAGCCACTATGGCGGCGATCACCTGCTCTATCTGGGCGACTACCTGGAGCCGTCGCACCGCTATTTTTCGATGTCGCAGGAGGAGCTGCTGGCGGAGTTCCTGCCGGCACTGCCGCGCTTCAACCGCGACTTCCGGCCCGAATGGGTGACGGGCGCGTGGTTGCATCGCGCTTCGTATGCGCAGCCGGTACCGGTCCGGGGCTACGCTGACATGATCCCGGAGCTGCGCACTCCGCTGCGGGGCCTTTATTTCGCATCGATGAGCCAGGTGTACCCGTGGGACCGGGGGACGAACTATGCGGTTGAGATTGGGCAGCGGGCGGCGAGGATGATTGTGGAAGAGCAGGGGTTAGTGGATAGTGGTTAGTGACCCCACTCGTACGCGTAGCGTGTCTGCCCTTTTTTGACAGGCGCGTGGGGGAAGAGTAAGGTAGCAGCAGGCATTCAACATCTTGGCAGAGCTGTTGTGGCGGTCTGCCAGGATTGGGAGGATAGGAACTGATTATGGCTAGTGGCAATATCGATGGTGCCGGCGACCAGCCGGAAGAGCCCCCTTTCGACCCGCGTATTGAGGCGAAGTTGGGGATACCGATCAAGAATATCGTGGCGGTTGCGAGCGGTAAAGGGGGTGTCGGCAAGAGCACGGTCAGCGTCAACCTGGCGGTGAGTCTGGCTCAGACCGGCGCCCAGGTTGGCCTGCTGGATGCAGATATCTACGGGCCGAATATCCCGATCATGATGGGCGTGGATGCGATGCCTCCGGTGGTGGGCGGCAAGCTGATTCCAGCCGAAGCCCATGGTGTTCGATTTATGAGCATGGGCTTTTTGCTGCCGCCGGAACAGGCGCTGATTTGGCGGGGACCGATGCTGCACAAGGCGATCCAGCAACTCTTCAGCGATGTGGGCTGGGGGGCGTTGGACTATCTGATCGTGGATCTGCCGCCGGGCACAGGAGACGCGCAGCTTTCGCTGGCGCAGATTGCGCCGCTGAGCGGCGGGCTGATCGTAACAATGCCGCAGATGGTGTCGGTTGCGGATGCGCGGCGGGGGGCGGCGGCCTTCGAGCAGCTCGAAGTGCCGATTCTGGGCGTGATCGAAAATATGAGCGGGGAGATTTTCGGCCACGGCGGCGGCGCCACAGCGGCCCGCGAACTGGACGCGGACCTGCTGGGCGATATCGCCCTGGACGCCGATATCAGCGCGTCCGGAGACCTGGGTAGGCCGATCGTGGTGGCCAACCCCGAGAGCGCTGCGGCGCGCACGTTCGGCGCGCTGGCTCAGAAGGTCGTGGTGCAGTTGCGCGCCTTGTCGGGGGGCAGCCCACCGCAGTTGAAGATCGTATGAAGTTTCTAGTTTTTAGTAAACCCCGCTCGTGCGCGGTAGTTCACCGGTTTTGAGCTATTTGCTTTTGAAACGTCTTGGTATTGGATTGAACTCGCACGAATAGCGGGAATAAAGAGGGGAACACACCCGGCGGACGTCGCAACTTCACGACGTCCGCCGGTTTTTTTGGGGTAAAGGAGGAAAAGCCGTCCCTTACTGCAGTGCGTTTACCTCTTGGAGAAGCTGCAGCGTGCCCTCCAGATCGTCGAGGTCGGTCAGGTCCAGTTCGGGCGTGGTTACGTCGGCCAGGGGCAGCAGCCCTTCGGCGGTGGCAGGCACGCCTGCTACGAGGGGATATTCGTTGGTCTCCTCGGAGAAGTAGGTCTGCGCCTCGTCTGAGAGCAGGAAGGCGACGAAGGCCTCGGCAGCGGCTTGATCCTTGGCGGTATCGAGGATGCCAACGCCGGCCACGTTGATCATGGAGCCGGCGTCACCGGCGGATGGGTGGTGGTTCTTGGCTTTGAAATCGGGATCTTCGGCCAGGAATCTGTACAGATAGTAGTGGTTTACCAGACCCAGCACGACCTCGCCCTTGCCGGTGGCCTCGACGATGGGCGTGTTCTTGGCATATATTTGCACGTCGTTGGCTATCATCGCTTCGAGCCATTCCTGTGCGCGGTCCTCGCCTTCGAGCACGCGGACGGCGGTGACAAAGGCCTGGAAGCTGCCATTGGTTGGCGCCCAGCCGACCTTCCCTTTCCATTTTGGATCGGTCAAGGCCCAGATGTCGTCGGGCAGATCGTCCTCGCTGAGCATTTCGGTGTTGTAAACGAAGACACGGGCGCGGCCGCTGGCGCCGACCCAGTCGCCGCTTCCGCTCTGGAAGCGGGCATCGACCCTATCCAGGATCTCTGCCGGCAGCTGGGTGAAGCGACCCGCCAGAGAGAGCGCGCCGAGCGCGCCGGCGTCCTGGCCGAAGAAGACGTCGGCCGGTGAATTCTGTCCTTCTTCCAGAATGGTAGCGGCCAGTTCGGCGGTGCCGCCATAGCGCACATTGACTTTGACGCCGCTCACTTCCTGGTAGCGCTCGAGCAGAGGCCCTACCAGATTCTCGTTGCGGCCTGAATAGATGGTCAGTTCCGTAGCTTCGCCTGCGCTCTCCATTTCCGCCGGCGCCTGAATCGGCACACAGGCGGTCAGCAGCAGGCCGGCCAGAACGACCAGAACCAACTGTACCCCGCCCATACTCTTCACAGACATGCAAGACTCCCTTTCCATTTGTATACGTGGGTTAATACGCCTCTGTTGGAAAATGTCTGTTATGAAGCCAAGCTGCGCTCCGTCCGGATCGGAGGTGACAGGAAGGCCTGTAAACAGGTACGCGCCCGCATTGCCATTCGCAATGCCGCGCGCCAGAGAAGTGTAGCACATCTGAGGGCTGAAATTTGGCGAAAACGGGCGCATTTTTTTGCGGTAGTCGTAAAGGCGGCTGTTAAGGTAGGTTTACTGAGGATTTAACTTTCGTTGCGCGGGGGGACGGAACTGCAGGGGTTAGTGGATAGTGGATAGTGGATAGTGAATAGTGGATAGTGGATAGTGAATAGTGGATAGTGGATAGTGAATAGTGGATAGTGGGCTTCGTGCATGCGCGCCTGGCGACGAGGGCGAGGCGTGAGGGGGGAGGGGAGGGGAGGGAGCGCGTGATGGGTTCTGGTATGAATTTGAGGTTGCATTAAAGGCGGGATCCCGATGGATCCCGCCGCACTTGTATGTGGTTGGGCTGGTGGTGGATCTTATGCCGGGACGGGCGCCTGCACGGAATAGGAGAGCAGCCGGTATTGGGGGACGCGCTCGGTGTCGGGTTTGCGGCAGCTCAACGGGATGATGAACTCGGATTCTTCGGCGCGAACGAAGAGCTCATGGACGAGGTCATCGCCGTTGGAGCGGAAGCGGCAGGTCCATACGTCGTCTTCGTGGTCGGCGTCGAGGAGGGAGAAGGCGTCGAGCGCATACTGGTGGGTTTCGGCGCGCAGGTAGTACTCGGCGGCTTGCACGGGCGCCAGATAGCAGGAACGGCCGCGGTAGCGGTCGAGGGCATAGACGTCGCCGGCGTTGTAGGAGTCGACGATGGCGGTGGCGTCCTCGGCGCCGAGGCGGCCGTAGTAGAGGCCGTGCGGCAGGACGATCATGGTGGCGGCGAAGCGGTGGCCGCCGGTGTGGGTGGTCTGCCAGACCTGGTCACCGGCGTAGGCGGCCATGGTGAGATAGACGGGCACGCCCAATGTGCCGCAGCAGCGATCGCGGCTGCCGTTGGTGCAGACGAGAAAGAGGGGTTCGTTGTGTTTGTGGGCGGCGTAGCGCGCGGGCGCGGTGCGTATCTCGGCAACCATGGCGGGCAGGTCCATCGCGGCCAGATCGGCGAAATCGGCCAGTTTGAAGCGATAGAGTGCGGTCGTATCCTCCATGGAGAGGCCGATGAAGAAGCTGAGGGAATGGCCGTTGCGGTTCTCGCCGCGCTTGATGAGCTGGAGGCGGGCGCCGGGCGTGGCGGCGACGGCTTGTTGCAAGTGGGCCTTCAAGGCATCGTCCAGCTTGCTTTCTTCCATCGCTTTGCCGCCCCACACTCCGGGATATTCGAGCACAAACCAGACATCTGTGCCGTTGCCGGCAGTGCCGTAGATGGCTTCGCCGGAGGTGCTTGAAAGTTGAGAACAGATGTGGGTCAGTGTCATTGTTAGTCTCCCTGGGGTATACGCTTTTCTGAATTTCTACCACGATTACGGACTGGGCGCAAGTCAGCCGTTTCCGTCGGCGATTGCGTGTTCGCCGGTGTGGCGGGGATCGACGACCCAGAACCACATCAGCAGGACGCCCAGCAGCCCGGCGGCGGCGCTGAGGGCGAAGAGATAGCCGTAGCTGAAGGTGGCCAGCCAGCCGCCAAGGAGGGGAATGACGACATTGATGGCGCCGATGATGGAGTTGGTGGCGCCGATGTAGGTGGGGCGCTGTTCCGGCCCGACGAACTCGAGCACGATCATGAGGCCGGAGACGAAGGTGGCGCTGAAATAGACGCCGAGGAGCAGGAAGACCAGGTAGTAGAGGAGCGGATTCGTCGTGAGGCCGGCGATGATATAGGCCGAGGCGGCGGCCAGCCCGCCGAGTACGAGCGGCGGCTTATGCCCTTTGCGGTCGGCCAGCAGCCCAAACAGCAGATTGCTGACCGATTGGCCGACCAGCAGGGCGACGGTGTAGTTGCCGACGGTGCCGCCCGAGACGTCCCATTTGCTGACGGCGGCGACGGTAACGAAGGCCATGCCCATGCCGCCGACGGCCAGCAGGCCGCGGGCGATGAGGAAGCGGCGGAAGTTTTGATCCCGCCGCAGGATCCGGCCCAGCCTGGTCCAGATGCGGAGACGGTTCTCGTCGGTGCGCGGGACCTGGCGCACGGGCTCACGCGTAAGGGCCAGGACTGCCCAGCCGAGGAACATGAGGATGGTAGCCAGCCCGAACAGGATGAGGAAATTGCGGGGGAAGGGCAGAGTCTCCAGAATGCGGCTGCTGCCGATGGCACCCAGAGCGCCGGCGATGCCGCCTACGAACATGGTTACGCCCATCATGCGCCCGCGGCGCGTGGCGGGAAAACAGACGGCGATCAGGTCCTGCCATGCGGGAGCGATGATGCCGGCGCCGAGGTTGTAGACGGCAAATGCCAGCAGGAAGAGGGTCAGGGCCCAAGAGGGTGAACGGACTGCGAGGAGGGCAGTTGCGGTCAGGAGGACGAGCGGAAGGCGTTCGAGGAAGAATCCCAGATTGATCAACCAGGGTTTTTTGCGGGCAGTGCGTTCGATCGACCCGGCGCTGAAGAGCTGGGGAAAGAACCAGCCGCCGTTGGCGATCACTGCGAGCAGGCCGAAGTAGAAGGGGTTATCGGTGAGCCTGCTGACGAAGAAGGGGAGGATCGTCGTCGCCGACATGAGGCTCTGGGCCAGTAGGAAGAGGGCGCCATCGGTTACATTTACGGCGAAGTTCCAGTTGTAGTTGCGCCATACTTCGGCCTCGACATCCTCATCGGAACGGACGGAGGCCGGCAGATCTACCTGCAACATGCGGCGCACCATTGCGATGGCGAATCTGCGGGCAGGGATTATGGTTCCGAGCATCGGGGATTCCGTGAACTGCAGTTTTTAGTAGTCAGTTTTTAGTTTTTAGTGAACTGCCGCGAATGTACGATAGTGTTGAAGACTGGTGGTTGATGGTTCGTGATCACTGAAGTATAGGCGTGTTCGGTCTGCTGCGCTACTTTATGGGGGGTGTGTGGAACGGCGGAACGGTGGAACACCTTAGAACCTTTTGATCCACCAAGGACACAGGAACACTTCAAAACCCTTTGATCCACGAAGGGCCACGAAGAACACCTTAAACCCTTTGATCCACGGAGGGACACGGAGGGGCACGGAGAACACCTAAAACCTTTTGATCCACGAAGGGCCACGAAGGACCACTAAGAACACCTTAAAACCTTTTGATCCACGAAGGGCCACGAAGAACACCTTAAACCCTTCGATCCACGAAGGGCCACGGAGGGGCACGGAGAACACCTTGAAACCCTTTAATCCGTGGAGGGGCGCGGGGAAGGGGGGTCCCGCTGGGGGATGGGGGAGGAGGCGCCTGTCGGCGGGGGAAATGCAGCTATATTGGGATGCAGGTTGGGCGTGTATAATTGTGCAATGCTCGCCTGCGCGGAAGGGCGCCGGAGGGCGGAGAAGCGGATCCAACACAGTGGTCCCAACACAGTACACGGAAGCGGGTGCGAACTGCCATGCTGACTTTTGCCGAGAAGCTAATTTTTCTGGCGGCGGTGGCCGTCTCTATCTATGTGAGCTTCGTTCAGTTCCGACGGGTCTATGATGTGGTGCGGCGGGGGGAAGGGGATTTGCCTAGTCGGGGTGAGCTTGGCGGGCGGTTGGCGCTTGCGGCCGGCAGGTGGCTTACTTTCGGCAATCTGTGGAAGAGCCGCGGGCGGGCCGGTGTCTTCCACGCGCTGATTGCGTGGGGGTTCGTCTTCTATCTGCTGGTGAACTTCGGCGACCTGTTGCAGGGCTATCTGCCGATCCGCTTTCTGGGCGAAGGTTTGATAGGGGCCGGTTACCGATTTGTGGCGGACATCGTGACGGTTGGCATATTGACCGGGATGGTCTATTTTCTGCTGCGCCGTTTTGTGGTACGCGTGCCGGCGCTGGGCTATCACGACAATGTCATGCTGGTGGAGGGGGTGAAGGGCGGGGGCATTGGGCGCGACTCGCTGGTTGTCGGCCTGTTCATCCTGCTGCACGTGGGGTTCCGCCTGCTGGGCGAGAGCTTTGCGATCGCGCTGGCGCGGCAGGCGACCGGGCGTGGGGACGCGGCGCAACCGTTCGCCAATGGCGTCAGCCTGTTGTGGGGCGGCATGGACGCGTTCGCGCTGACGCTGGGACAGCATGTGGGCTGGTGGGTCGCGCTCGGGCTGGTGCTGGCCTTTGTGCCGTATTTCCCGCGCACGAAACATCTGCACCTGATCATGGCGGGCGTCAACTTTCTGGCGCGGCCGCCGCGGAGTTCGCTGGGAGAGTTGCCGCCACTCGATTTCGAGGACGAGACGATCGAGGAGTTCGGCGCGGCGCGGCTGGAGCAGCTGCCGTGGCCGCATTTGGTGGATGCGTATGCCTGCATCATGTGCAACCGCTGCCAGGATGTGTGCCCCGCATATGTGACCGGCAAGGAGTTGTCGCCGGCGGCGCTGGAGATAAACAAACGCTATGCCATCAACGAGCAGGCCGAGGCGATCGCGGCCGGCGGGGAGACTCCGCCTTTGCTCGACTATGCGATCAGCGAATCGGCGGTGTGGGCGTGCACGGCGTGCGGGGCGTGCATCGACATCTGTCCGGTGGGCAACGAGCCGATGTTCGACATCATGCACCTGCGGCGGTACCAGGCGCTGACCGAGGACAATTTTCCGCAGGAGCTGCAGCAGGCCTATCGCGGCATGGAACGGCAGGGCAATCCGTGGAACCAGAGCGCGCGCGAACGGCTGGCGTGGACGGAAGGGCTGGCGGTGCCGACGGTTGAGGAGAAGCCGGAGGCCGATATTCTGTGGTGGGTGGGTTGCGCGCCGAGCTACGATCCGCGTGCGAGGCAGACGGCGCGGGCATTTGCCAAGGTGCTGAACCACGCCGGCGTCAGCTACGCGGTGCTGGGCGAGATGGAGAGTTGCAGCGGCGATGCGGCGCGGCGCTCTGGCCGCGAAGACCTTTTCTGGGGGATGGCCGAGAGCAATATCGAGCTGTTGACCGAGGTCGCGCCGCGGCGGATCGTGACCACGTGCCCGCATTGTCTGCACAGCATCGGCAAGGAGTATCACCAGTACAGCGGGAGCGAAGCGCCGCTGCCGTTCGAAGTCATCCACCATACGCAGCTGCTGTCGGAGCTGGTGGCGGCCCGCAAACTGGAGTACAACGTGCAGCAGGATGGGGTGGTTACGTTCCACGATCCCTGTTATCTGGGGCGCCATAACGGCATCGTCGATGCGCCGCGCGCGCTGCTGGAGGCGGGCAACATTGAGCTGGAGGAGATGCCGCGCCATGGCCAGCAGAGTTTTTGTTGCGGGGCGGGCGGGGCCCAGTTCTGGAAGGAGGAGGAGCCGGGCGAGCGGGCGGTCAGTGCGGAGCGCTACGCTGAAGCGCGGGGCACGGGCGCGGACACGATCGCGGTGGGCTGCCCGTTCTGCCTGACGATGATGTCGGATGCGGCGGCGACGGCGCAGGAGGGTGTGGAGGTGAAGGATGTGGTGGAGTTGATTGCGGAGGGGTTGGAAGGGCAGGGGATAGTGGATAGGGGATAGTGGATAGTGGGAACTGCAGGGGGATTGTGAAGAGGGGACGGGGCTAGCGCAGAGGGGGGCCGGCGAGGGTGGCGGTCTGGAAGGCGGCGAAGAAGAGGGCGGCGCAGAGCAGGGTCCAGGCAAGGCTGCGGACGATGCGGGCTTCGCGTATGAGGGGCTGGCGGCCAAAGCGCACGAGGGCCGGCGAGCGGTAACGAGGCACCAGGCCGATGGCGATGATGGCGCCGCCGGCGAGGCCGCCCAAGTGGCCCCAGTTGTCGACGTTGGTGACCGAAAAGCCGAGCACGAGGTTGATGACCAGAATGGCGAGGGCGGACTGGAGCATTGACTGCCCCTGGCGGCCCATATTTTCCCGATAGCGATAGAAATAGACGATGGTTGCGCCGAGCAGGGCGAAGACGGCTCCGGATGCTCCAGCGGAGAGGGCGGGCGAAAAGGCGTAGCTGGCGATGCTGCCGAGCAGGCCGCCGAGCAGGTAGATGACGGAGAAGCGGAGGTGGCCGAAGTGGCCTTCGATAATGGGGCCAAGCCAGAAGAGGCCGATCAGATTGGAGATGAGATGGATGGGGCCGATGTGGAGGAACATGGCGGTAAAGAGGCGCCAGCTCTGGCCTTGCATGATATGCCAGTTGGATTTCATGCCGAGGTCAAAGAGGACCTGCAGATTGGTGGGGCCGTTCCATACGCGGTATTCCAGCAGCCCATAGATGAAGGTGGCAGCGAAGACGAGGAGGTTGATGGCGATCAGCGCGCGGCTGACGCGCGGGGGGACGAGGGGGATGAAGAATGTTGGCGTCAGTGACGGGCCGGCGGCGGGACCGCTGCTTGGACGGGACGCGTTGCCAAAGAGGTTCATTGCGGCCCAGCTATAGATTTAAGGGCGACCAGTCCACGCGACATTTTTCCGCCTGAATAATGCTGATCACCTTGTCGACGGTCTCTTCCTGGCGGTCGTCGCGATTGACGACGACGTAATGAAACTCGTGCAGTTGCTGCAACTCCTTGCGTGCGGTGGCGATTCGCATTTTCAGTCTGTCGGAGGTTTCGGTTTTGCGTTCCCGCAGCCGCCGCATCTGCTCCACTTCATTTTCGGCAACGAGGAAGATGGTCACCGCCTCCGGTATGAGGCGGCGGATGGTGGCCGCGCCCTGTACGTCGATACGGAGGATAACATCCTTGCCGCTTGCCAAGGCTTTGCGGACGTGGGTTTTGGGGATGCCCTTGTAGTCGCCATAGACGACGGCATATTCCAAGAGTTCATTGGCGTCGATCATTTCGGCAAATTCGCCGACCGACATGAAGTGGTAGTCGACGCCCTCGACCTCAGCGGGCCGGCGGGGCCGGGTGGTGGCGGTGACAACGAAATGAAAGGGGAGTTTCCGCCGCTTCAACAGCATCAAGGTGGTATCTTTGCCGACGCCGCTCGGCCCGGAAAGCACGACCAGAATTGGACGGGGTTGATTCTGCTTATCGTAGATGGGGGTCACATCATCCTGAATATCTAACATAAAAGACGCATCCCATTGGAGTTTTGAGTTTCCGATTTTCAGTTGTCAGTAGCGGCGTGCGAGCGGCCGCCTGCTGACTGCGAACTGACTACTGACAGTTAGAAACGAAAACCACTCTGGCAGGCATCACCATCGCTTTGTGCCGGGAATTTCGATGGATATAATGATGGAAAGGTTGAAAGTTCGATGTTGGCTAAAGGTATGCGACCAGTATAGTTCAAGTTAATAGTGAGCGAAAAATCCGGCGGGAGTGGAACGGCAGAGGGGGAAGGGCAGGGGGGAACGGCAGGGGTCAGGGGTCAGTGAACTGCGGAACGGCGGAGGGGAGATGACCTTTTTAGTACACGAAGGGCCGCGGGGGATGGCAGGTTGAGGATGCGCCGTTGATCGATAGGGATGTGGGGGCGAAGAGGAGCCAATGCCGATTTACGAGTATTACTGTTATGACTGCAAGAAGCGGGTGAGCGTGCTGTTCCGCACGATGGCGGCGGCCGACGCGGGCGCTGCGGCCTGTCCCGACTGCGCGGGGCTGCGGCTGCGGCGGCTGATGAGCCGGCTGCGGGTGCTGCGTTCGGAAGAGAACCGCATCGAGTCGATGGCGGATGATCCTGCGCTGCTGGCCGGGTTGGAGAAGGAGGATCCGCAGGCGCTGGCCCATTTCATGCGCAAGATAAGCGACGAGACGGGCGAGCCGCTGGATGCGGAGATGACGGAGGTGATGGACCGTCTGGATTCGGGGGAGAGCCCGGAAGCGATTGAGTCTTCGATGCCGGAGGGGGAGGGGGAAGGGCAGGGGGAAGGGCAGGGGTTAGGGGTTAGGGGTTAGGGGTTAGTGAACCGCGAACGGCAGAACACCTCTTTTGATCCACGGAGGGGCACGGAGAACACCTTTTGCCGCTTTGATCCACGAAGGACACTAGGGGCCGCGAAGGGACGCGAAGAACACCTTTAACGGCTTTGATCCACGGAGGGGCACGGAGGGGCACGGAGAACACCTTTTACGGCTTTTGTCCGCGGAGGGCACGGAGGGACGCGGAGAACACCTTTTACGGCTTTGATCCACGGAGGGCACGGAGGGACACGGAGAACACCTTTTACGGCTTTGATCCACGGAGGGCACGGAGGGACACGGAGAACACCTTTTACGGCTTTGATCCACGGAGGGCACGGAGGGACACGGAGAACACCTTTTACGGCTTTGATCCGCGGAGGGCACGGAGGGACGCGGAGAACACCTTTTACGGCTTTGATCCACGGAGGGGACGGAGAAAGCCTTCGGGGAGTGGAGGGGGTTGTTTGGCGGCGAAGGAATAGGAGGCATGGCCCGCGCGGGGTGGCGGCGCGGGGAGAGGGCAGGGGCGGTTATATCTTTTCGAAGTGATCTACGGGGACGACAAAGATGGTTGCGCCGCCGACCTGTTTTTCCACGGGCGTGGGGATGTGCATTTCGCCGGGCTCCATGACGGGGGGGAGGGGCGTGACATATTGGATGCGGCTGGTGCAGCTCTCGCGAAAGACGGTCAGCACATCCTCCACTTGTTCGTCCTCGACGCCGCAGAAGATGGTTGCGTTGCCGATGCGCAGGAAGCCGCCGCGGGTGCCGGTAATGGTGGCGGCAAAGCCGCGCCGGCCGAGGCGGTCAAGCAGATTGGGGCTGTCTTCTTCGTTGACGATGGCGATTACGAGTTTCATGTTTCTAATGTAAGTTCAATTTGAAACCGCGACTTTTGGCGCGGACTGCAGATCAGGAGCGCTGAAGAAGCGCCCGCGCTGTCGAAATGCGCAATTTCCTGGATTCATTTGGGATCTGCATTCGTTTCCAAGCCTTATGCCAGATAGCGTTTGAAAACGTCCGATTGGGAGATAACTTGGGAGTTCCTCATCTTCCAAGGTAGCTCACCAGGAGGACCAATCGAATGATAACTCATTTTGGCTACTTCTGTCTATTGGTATATGTGGCAGGGCAAACGCATCTTAATTCGGACGCCAGAATAGCCGACGAAGGGCGCCCCTACCCGATTCAGGCAGCCTCACGTGGCTTTGTCCCAATTTGATGCCATTGCCCTGCCACTAAGAACACCTTAAAACCTTTTTATCCACGGAGGGCCGCGGAGGGGCACGGAGAACATCTTAAACCCTTCTTGTCCACGAAGGGGCAGGGAGAACAGGGCAAACGCATCTTAATTCGGACGCCAGAATAGCGGAGGAAGGGCGTCCACAAGGGGGGCGCCTGCCGATTGTCTTGTCTCGGCGTTTAGCCCTGG
Source organism: Caldilineaceae bacterium (assembly GCA_965221345.1). Classification (GTDB taxonomy): domain Bacteria; phylum Chloroflexota; class Anaerolineae; order Caldilineales; family Caldilineaceae; genus Bin5. The sequence goes on along the minus strand of CBDCSD010000001.1, from coordinate 304,354 downwards.
AAAGGGCACCCACAAGGGGTGCCCCTACGGATTGCGTTATGCCCTGAGGAGGGCGCCCAATCCGGCCTCACATACACGGTTGGCAGGACGAAGGACGCATCGGTTGGAACACGCGTATGTCCCTTCCACCCGATAACCTGATCATTTATCGGTCGCCTTACTTTCAAATTCAGACAGAACGACTGAGTCCATGCCATTCTCCGTAATGATTTTGGGCGCGCCCTCCAGGCTTGCGTCGTAGAGGCCGGCAATCAGACGAAGGGGACCGGGCTGCAGCGTCGCAGGCAGTCGGAGGCAGTCGGAGGCTAAAGCTACTGAATCCCTCTGCCGAATTCAACTGCAGTATTGGGTCTGCCTGGGAAAGAATGCCGCCGGACTCGTTGATCAGGTGGACGAATATTTTCTCCCCGCCGGTAAGTGTTGCTTGATTTCCCCTCCAGTCCATGTGTAAGACCAGAATGCCGCCAGCGGTTACCGTTTCCGGGCTTAATTGGGCTCTCACTAGCGTAACACCGTTTTCAAATGATGCGCCTTACTTCCGCCAACCCTGTGGGTCGGGTCGAGCATAGAGGTGCACCCAAAAGTAACCGACCCGCTCCTGCAAAACCTTTCGAAAGCACGCGGCCAGTGCATGTGGAGCAATGCCGGTAGCATCCCAATTGGGAGCGGGCGAGACGGGCAGAATGACCCTGGATACGTTGCTACGGATGAGGGAATCGACCACCTGCGCCGCACCTACGGCGTCATGGGGCCTGGGCGGTAACATAAATTTTTTGACATCTCCTTTATAGTAGTACGCGATGGTCGGGTCGGGGAAGTTCTCCGCAATACGCACGTCATTTGTCGGCAACCCGACGCTCCAGCGATCCAACGTCTCGGCCAGCGCCCGCCACCCCGATGAACTGCTGTTAAAATAGTGGTTGTGCAGGCTGTAGAGGTTGGCGGCAACAACAAGGATCAACAGCGCGGCAGCTGAAATCCGGCCGATCGGAATCCTTGCGAGAGGACTGGAACGGTGGCCAGCAAAAACCTGCCGGCTGCGTGCGCCCGCTTCACCGTCGACCCAGCAACTCCATCGCCAACTCAGGTGTGTATCAACCCAACTGCTCATCCTCACCGCACTAACACTTATCAACAGCAAGAAAGGCGGCAGCGCCGCGACCAGATAGCGCTCATCAAATATCGGCCGTTGCCGCGAGCTGATCCACGTCGCCAAAAGAGGGATGAACAGGTAGAACAGCAGTAACACAGTTGCACTTGATTGGCCGGGCAGTGTCTGCTGTTGATCTACTGCTCCGTTGCGGGGCCTTTCGTCAGTTTGGCTCCCGGAGTCTTTGCCCGCTACCGTCCCGCTACTGTTTTCGTCGCTGCCTTTGTTGCGCAGGCCAAAGGCGAGTCCTGCGACGATTACAGACCCGGCCAGCAACCCGCCAACGAATCGCCAGATCGGATGCGGGACTGTTTCGCTCAAGGCAAAGACACCGAGAGAGCGCCACAGCATTGCCCCAAAGGCGGGGGAATCGCCGTTACCATTGTAGCCGATAAGTGTCTGCCATGCGCTGACCAACCACGGCGCGCATAAAGCAACGGTCAACAGTTGCGCGAGACCCCAACGCATTGAAAGCGCGCGATCGTTAGAACGCCCCGTTTCCAAGAATTGGCCGGCGCGGCGCTGGGCGCGGCGCATCCAGATGTTGCGCAGCAGCAGGAAAAGGAGAAAGAAGTTGTGCGCCAGAATGACGAATGCGGCGTAGTAATGAACGTGCATAGCAACCGCCGCGCAGACGGCATAACCTGCGGGAGCCGGCCAAAGCTTGGGCTGATGGATAACCCGCAGGGCCAGGATTGTGGCAGCCGCGGTCAGCGCCAGGCTCAGAGAGTACATACGGGCATCCTGGCTGTGCCAGATCGCGTAGGCGTTCACGGCTGTGAGCAGGCTGGCTGTCAGGGCAATCGGCGCGCCCAAGCGAAGCTGCTTACCCAAATGGAAAACCAGTGGGATGGCCACCGTCCCGGCCAAGACGGAGATAAATCGCAACGCGAACTCATGCGTTCCGGCGACTTGGAGCCAGGCGTGCTGCAAAAAGTAGCTTCCAAAGGGGTGAGGTTCTTGCAGCGCCAATGTTCGCGCCACGATCTGGCCAGGGGAGCTCAGGCTAAAGTAGTAGCCGAAGCTCTCGTCGCCCCGAAGTTCCCGAAAAGCGAGGCGGAAGAGCCTCAGCGCAAAGCCGAGCAGGATAACTGCCAACAGCGCGCCGCGCTGAAGCTGTTTGTTGGACATCGCGCGCTGACCCGCGCGTTGCACATCCTCGCGGCCGAACAGGGGCGCAGCGGGGCTGGCTTTGCCGGCAGCGAGTTGCGCCGGCTTGCTTTTGAGCCGGTCAAATGCATTGTGCGCCCGCCGCCAGACAGTTCGCGCCGCTAGCGAAAGCTGAAAGCGAAGGGCAATGAGCAGCGCGAGCCAGCCTAGCCCGCTGGCTGCCAGACCCCAGACTACGCTTCGAGGTCGATAGACCAATTCGAGTGAGCCGGATCCCGCGGGCACGGGTATAGCGAGGAAAGCCTGATTCGCCTGCGCGACCGGTAAAGACAGTTCACCTTGCCAGAGCGCCTGCCAGCCGGGCACCCACTTTTCGCTGAGGAAGAGAAACCCGCGTTGTGTGCTCTCGATTCCGATACGCAGATGTCCAGCCGCAACGCGCTCAACCTGCAAGTCAGCCTCGCCGCGGTCGCCGAGAGTTATCCGCCCCTCCTGCCAACTGCTCCCCAGCGCCGCGGCATCGGAGGCGGCGATCAGCACTTCGTCCCGGATGTTGAAGGAGGGGTCGGCCAGCAGCGCAAGGGCTTGACTGTCATTTGCCGTGCGTGCGCTTTGCGTCCACCACAGCCGCGGGGTTATTGACTTCAGCAGGTGAAGATAGGTCGTCGAGCTTTGCGGCCGGTTGAATTCAGCCATTACCTGGCTCTCGACGGGGAGTTCGTGTCTCCAGGTGAGAACTGTGCCGGTTCCCGTCAGTTCCCACAGTCGCTCAAGGGGAAAATCCAGCAATAGTGCGTTGTATTTGGCGTGACGCAATGGGCTTTTGCCAAGGACATCCTCCCAACCGAGGAGCAGACCGCTGTTGCGCGGCACTCGATGCTCATTGTAGACGCGCGACGGGAGCGAATTGGGAGGCTCGGCCGGAGACCGGGCCAGTTCCAGCACGGCCGCGGCCTCGGGGCGCGCCAGCCCATCCCTTACCGCCGGACCGAAGGCAAGATTGGTAGTAAAGATAACAACAAACAGGTCGACCAGCACCAAGGGGATCAGCGCGATGAGGCTCGTGCGCGCGATCGGTTCCGTCGGATATCCATTTGCTGCGCTCGAGTCGAGGTCCGGCCAGGATGGCAAAGGTGAAGGCAAAGAGCAATAGCATAGCGCTGGGCCAGAGCAGGGCCGAGGTCGAGATATCCGTGCGCGCGGGAAGCTGCCGCCATACCCAGAACAGGGTCAAGCCTACGGCGACGGCCGCGGCAAATCCCCAGCACAGAGTTTGCCTTTGCCGCGCGGACAGAGTGGGCAGAAGCGCCATTCCATACCCGCTGAGAGCGCTCAGCGAGAAGGCAACCAGAAAGATGGCCCGCTCCTGGCCTCGAAACAGATCGCCGCCGGGCGCGAATCGAAAGAAGAGGCTGTAAAGCGGTAGTCTGCCGCCGTAGGAGAGTAGGAGAGCAACAACCCCGCAGCACACGAAGAAGAAAGCAGCGGAGCGTGCGTGTGGATCGGCCCCTGGCAACGAGAAGCCGGATGAGAACAGAGTGGCGACGGCGACAAAAGCCAGGCCAAGCGCAGCCACGCCTACGTATTGCGGGGAATACAACGTGAGCAGGCCGGGCAGCAGAAACTGCAATGTTTCCCTAAACGGGAAGCCGCCACTCGCCTGTTGGAAGGAGAGCGAGGAGCGAAGGGAATGTTGCGCAAACTCATAAACCGGCCAAAGCTGAGCCAAGGTCAAGACGACCAGAACGGTGACATACGCCGTTACCATGCCGGCGTACAGCAGCGCTCTCACGGCAACGGCTCTAAACAGGGCCTTGCTTGCACTGCCACTCAGTTGTTGCCTACGCAGATCGCAGACGAATAGCATCAGCATCCAACCAGCAACGGCATAGGAAAGGAACAGAAAGGTCTGGGGATGACCGCCGAAGAAGGCGACCGCTTGCACTGCCGCCGCGGCCAGCCAACGTTTCCATTGGGGGAATACGCGGCCAAGAGCCGTTGGCGCGCGCGGCGCGTGGCCTTCATCGGCAGTGGATTCCGAGCTCCCGGTTGCGGCGCAATGCGCTCTCGGCAGGAGCAGAAGAAGGATCGCGGGCAGCCAGACAGCAACACGCAGAATCCCGAGCTGCAACGGCACATAGCCGGTGAGGTAGCCGGAGAATCCGAAGACCGCACCGGCTATGAATGCGGCCATTTTCCTGCCGGTCAACCGACGGACCAGCATGAAGGTGAAGAGGAAGGCAAGAAATATATGGAGCGCGGCCTCCACCTGCAGCCAGTAGAGCCTTCCCGCAGCGCTGAGGTCGAAGCTTGTCAGGACAAGTAACGCATTGCTGACAGGGTAGAACACGGCAGACTGCGCGTCGGCAAGGAAGGGGTGGCCCGAGAAGGTGTAGGGGTCCCACAGGGGCAGCCGCAATCCCAGAATCGCAGACTGTTGAAACAGGCTGAAGGGCAGGAAATGGCGGGTGAAATCACTGTCCGGGAAGGAGGTCAGGCCCAATAGATGGGGCGGAAAGAAGAGCAGGACAAACGCGCCATAAGCCAGAGCGACAGGAAAAACCGGCGGTTGAAGCGGGCGCTTCATCTGTCTGTGGCTGGCGGGCATAGGCGGGTGGGCGCGGCAACGCGTTCCTGGGCGGGTCCAACCGCATTGGGGAGGGGAGGACAGAAGCAGGTCATTGACCGGTATGTCATGAGGATAGTTTCGGCCATTGTCTGGCCAACTTGAGGAATGTCAAACTTTTGGGGATTGGACGCAAGCGCGGACGGGCCTCAGCGGCTGGGCGCGAGGGCGGGCAGTTTTTGCTGCAGGGCCTGGACGACATCGTGATGGATTTCTTCGCGTGGGCGGCTGGCGTCGATGACGGCCCAGCGGGCTGGCTGCTGTGCGATCAGCTGCCGATAGCCGGTCTCTACGCGTTGATAAAAGGATAGTTCCTGGGCGTCGAGGCGGTTCCAGTCGCCGCCGGCCCGGCCTTGATTGCGTCTGATCCCTTCCTCGGGCGGCAGATCGAGGTAGATGGTCAGGTCAGGACGCAGGCCACCGGTGGCGTATTCGATCAGGCGCTCCAGTTCGGCGATGTTCTGCTGATGGCCGTAGCCCTGGTAGGCGAGGGTGCTGTCGGCAAAGCGATCGCAGAGGACGATGTTGGCGGCGGCCAGGGCAGGGCGGATAACCTCGGTGACAATTTGGGCGCGGGCGGCGTTGAAGAGCAGGGTTTCGGCGCGGGCGTTCATTTCGGTATGGGCCAGGTCGAGCAGGAGCTGGCGGATGCCGTCGCCGATACGGGTTCCGCCCGGCTCGCGGGTGGTGAGCACGGTGTGCCCGGCCGTGCGCAGATGCTGGGCCAGCAGGTGAATCTGGGTGGTCTTGCCGCTGCCATCCGACCCCTCAAAGGTAACAAACATACTATCGACTCATAGTGTTTTCGCGGCCGCCGCTCATTACGGGATGAAGATGCGCACGCAGCGGTGGGGTTCGCGCCCGTAGCTGTGGCTGATGAGATTGGCGGTGCGGGCCAGTTGGTGCTGCTGGCTGCGGATGGAAGCCGCCTGGGGGCTTAACTCGACCGACTTTTCGCCTTTGAGGAGGCGTTGAATCGCGTTCTGGGTTTCGCGCATGGCCGAGTCGAAAATGACATCGGGATCATCGCGGCGCAGTTGGAAGACGTCGAGCAGGTATTGCTCCATCTGGGTCACGGTATTGCTGCGCAGGACGTAGACGGGCACGTTGCGGCGTTCGGCATCGGCGATGGGCTGGGGCTTTTGGCGGAAATAGTTTTTCAATGTCATGACGATGTCGGCATCGCGCAGTTCTTTGACCACCTCGACCGGGACTTTGAGGTTTTGGGCGGCGGTGCGCAGCCGGTTCTGGCCGATTCCGTATGGGAATACGCGCACGGCTTTCGGTTTGCCGTCGCCATTGGGTTGGGCGGGGCTGCCGTGGAGGTTTTCTGCCATCTGGGCGTCGCGCTCGTCGCGCCTGCCGCCGCGCTGACGTCGGCGGGCGCTGTCGGGGCTCTGCCGGCTCTGGCCGATGCGGCCGGACTGCTCGTGGCTCTCGACGGATTCGATGTGGACCTGACGGTCGCTGTTGACGTAGCGAATTTCGGGGGAGAGCGTCCAGCCGCGCAGCAGTGAATCGACGGCGTCGGCGACCTTGTGATGGACGATCATGCGCTGCCGTTCCTGGATCTCGATCAGCACGTCGAAGGTGGGCGGGGCCTTGCGCTCGAGAACGGTTTTCTGGGTGCCGCGGCGGCGGGCTTCCTCGTCGGACAGGGTGACGGTATCGATGCCGCCGACCAGGTCGGAGAGGGTTGGGTTCATGAGCAGGTTTTCGAGGGTATTGCCGTGGGCGGTGCCGATCAGCTGGACGCCGCGCTCGGCGATGGTGCGGGCGGCGATGGCTTCCAGTTCGCGGCCGATCTCATCGATGATGATGGCTTCCGGCATGTGGTTTTCGACGGCTTCGATCATGACTTCGTGCTGCAGGGTGGGCGTTGCCACCTGCATGCGGCGGGCGCGGCCAATGGATGGGTGGGGGATGTCGCCGTCGCCGGCGATCTCGTTGCTGGTATCGACGATGACGACCCGTTTTTTTTCGCTGAGGACGCGCGAGGCTTCGCGCAGCAGGGTTGTCTTGCCGACGCCGGGCCGGCCCAGCAGCAGCAGGCTGCTGCCGCTCATGATGATATCGTGAACGATGTCGATCACACCGTAGACGGCGCGGCCGACGCGACAGGTGAGGCCGATGACGATGCCTTTGCGATTGCGGATGGCTGAGATGCGGTGCAGGGTGCGTTCGATGCCGGCGCGGTTGTCGGCGCCGAAGTCGCCGATGTTGTCGATGACGTGTTGCAGGTCGTCACGGGTGGTCTCTTCTGGGCTGAGGCAGACTTCGCTGTCGGGGAAGCGTGCTTCAGGCAGACGGCCCAGGTCCATGACGACTTCGATCAGATCACTGGCCCGGCCGAGTTCCTGCAGCGAGGTGCGAATGCGCTCCGGCAGGACGACTAACATGAGATCGAGATCATCTGTTATGCGTAGGGTCATTGGGAAGTTTTTAGTTTTTGGTTTTTAGTTTTTAGTTTTTAGTAAACCCGCTAGTGCGCGGTGGTTTACTAAGTCGGTTGTCTGTAAGTCACGGTTCAGGATGGTGTCAGTGCCTCCTCTGGCCGGCCTTCGCGGTCGCGAGGCGGGGCGGCGCATTGCGATGGCGCGGGGGAGGCGGATGTCTGCGCTCTTTGCAAGCCGTCTGCGTTTGATTGCCGCCAGAAAATTGGCCGTTGCCGGGTGTCGGCACAGCGGGAGTCAGCGACGGGCAGGCCTGCAGAGGGAGCCGGCGGCGCTCTGTTTGATTGCCGCCAAGTGTCCAACAGATGGAGTCGGCGGCAATCAAATTTGGGGATGGCAAGCGAGCCGGGCACGGCCTCCTGCACCGCTTTGAGCGCGGGCATACGCTGGTCAACCGAGCTGCGGCGCCACTGCAGGATATTGCGCACCATGAGCATCCTGTCGGTGAAGGGCGCGAAGCCGTAATCGCTCAAGAGGGCATTGAGGCCGGTCTGGTAGGCGCGCACGCCGATGTAGGCGCGGTTGACGTGGGGGGCTTCGTAGATCCGCTGCAAGGCGAAGCCCAGCAGAAGGCGGGCATTGTGCGTGTTGGGATCGTTTGTGTCGGTCCAGAGGCGGATCCAGGCGCCGCGTTTGCCCCAGAGGAGTTGCACACAGCCGGCGAGCCCGCGGCCGCGGTCATCGTCGAGCACATAGCCGGAAATGTGGACGTGGTGCGGGTTGGAGAGGATGGGCGAGATGCGGTCCTCGTCAGGCTGATTGGGGGCCAGCCCCACCTCCAACCGCTGCACGGGCACGGGGGTGATACGCTGATAGAGCCGCTCGAGTTCGGGTGCGTCGGCGGCACGCTGCGGCCGCAGGGCCGAATCGAACGGGGCGAGCGGTGCGCTGTCGAGGCGCCAGATAGTGACCTGGGTGAGGGGCGCGAAGCCGGCCTGTCTGAAGGTGTTGACGAGGAGAGGTTGGTCGGGCAGGTCGCTGAAGAGCCGGCAGACGTTTTGGCGGAAGATATGCTGGGCGCTGGAGGTGAGCAGTTTTTGCCAGATGGCGGGATGGCCCTGGGGGGCGTCGAGGGCAGGGGAAAGCAGGGTGACGTCGGCTTCGTGGGAGTGGGGGCGGATGCGCAACTGGATGAGCCCTTCGCGGGCGAGGCCGTTCTCTTCCTGGCGCAACACGTAGGTGAAGGAGCTGTGGCGGTACCAGGGAAAGCGGGAGCGGAGTGCGGTTCGCACAGGCGAAATAGATTCCAGCAGGATACGCTCGATCTGGAGAGGGGTCGAATAGTTGCGCAGACGCTGCAGAAGCAGGGCATCGCCTAAAGAGAAGGGGCGAAACGACAAATGGGCGTTCTCCTGAATAGTTTAGGGCGTGCTAAGGATATTGTACTTGATTGTGGTGGCGGTGGCAAGTGGAAATTCAGTGGTCAGGGTCAGTGGTTAGTGGTTAGTGGTCGGTGGGCGGTGGGCGGTGGGCGGTTGGCGGTTGGCTGAAGCAGGATTTGCTGGATTTGGGATTTTCGGGATGGTTGGGTGTCTGCTGGCGCGGGCGTGGTCGGACGTGCGTTGTATGAGAGTTCATGAGAGTTTGATGAGTGTCCACGGGCGTTGACGTACTTGGGTGAGATACGTCGCGCTATGTCTACAAATGTCGCGTTATGTCTACATATGTCGCGCCAAGTCTACAAATGTCGCGGCTTTAAAATTTTTCTCTGCCGTTTTTGTCAGTGCGCTTTTGCATGTGTTGACTCTTTTCGGGGGTCGATTTCCGGTTCCGGCCGCCTCTTTGCGGCTTTCACAGAGGCCAGATCCACGCCGGTCACACGGCCGTTGAGGCGCCGGATGTTGTGTTTGGGCGGTTTATGTCGGGTCATGTCGGGTCAAGTAGGCGTAAGTCGGGTCAAAGCGGGTGTTTTTCTTTTTTTCCGGCCATTGTTGTCGGTGCGCTTTTGGATCTGTCAATCCGTTTGCGGGGGCGATTTCCGGGATGCGTCATTTCACTTACATTATACCTCAGAATGCTTGTCTTTTTGGGGATAATTTCCCCGCTGACTCCGCTTCCGGTTTATTTCCTCTATATCCTTTTTCAGTCCCCTTTTTCTCTGTCGCTCATTGCAGTATGTGTGACCTCCATTTTGGGAGGTGCCTTTTGTCTGAACTGCGGTTCATGGGATTTGGGGGATGGGCGGGATGGCGGGTCGGTGAATCGCCGGCCCGGCTTTTCTATTCTGGTCCGTTTTCGAGGCGGCCGGCGAGGGCCATTTCCAGGAATTCAGAGGTTAACGGTTCGTCTTCGGTTTCGTCGGCGGCAGTCTGTACGAGATTCGCCCGATGCCCTGTGGCGCGATTCATGGGCCGGAGATGAAGGATTCACTGCTTTCCAAGAGCCATTTGGAGTCTTTGTAACCGAAGGTCGATACGCTTCATACGACCTTCGGTATGGGGCTGAGCAGTTACCGAACAGCCAGGAGTTGCAGTTGATTCAGATCACAATTTGCGACCGTTCCTCACTTCTCCCTGTTCATTTCTTACAGTAGGAGGGAACGGAGGCATCTCCGAACGTTTTCGCAATCAACTTGGCGATTTCCGGATCGTAATCTTCCAGTTTTGTTGGGTTCGCCGCCACATAGACAGGCAACTTTCCCTGAAACCAGAATGTAACTGTTTCAGCCCAATACTCCTCAACGTCCGTTGCAGCGTAGGCACCCTGCCACAGACCCGCGTCCAGTGCAGCGGTGTAAAGTGCATATAGCCGTCGGCTCACTTCGTGGATGCCGGGTATGTCCTCCTCGATTGTTCCATGTATCGCGTGAGCAAATTCGTGGATAAATACGTAACAGAGCGGGTCGGATTCCGGTGCGACTGCCACCCACCCTGCGGAGGTAAAGAAGGCCTGTCCATCCGGGTCTTGTTCGGAAACCTCGGCTTCCGGCAATTGGATGACTTTCTCGCCCGCCGCATTAGTTTTGTAGATGACGATCCGAACATATTTGGGGTCTATGTCTGCAAGCAGGTCGGGCTTGCCGGAGAGCATGCCGGAAACGATCTCGCTTGCCTGCACCATTTTTCCATCAGAGACCTCTGTGGGGGCGACTATGACCACGCCACCAACCTCCAGGTATTTCTGATAGAAGAGATTGAGTCCGAGGGAGAGAGGCGGCGGCGGAAACTGCTGCGGGACGACGATTGCCTGTGCGCGCGCCGACCAAGGGCCGCGTACGCCCTCGGCATTGCGGGCGCGGACCTGGAAGTAGTAGTTGCGGCCGTCGGTCTGGACGGTGTAAGTGTAGTTCCTAGCCGTGAGGGGACCGCCGATCGAGCTCCAGCGGCGGTTGAGGCTGTCCCACGCCCACAGCTCGTAGCTTGCGGATGTGGAGGTCGCATCCCAGGTGAGCGTGACCCGGCCGCTGGCGACGGTCGCGGTCAGGTTCTGCGGCGCAGGGGGGAACGCCGCAAGATCAGCCTCTGTGCAAGCAGCCAGTTGGAGCTTCTTCAAGTTAGCATCCGGGTACATGTTGGGATGGGACAGGCTTGCGCCAGCAGGCAGGCAGAACCGGTTGCCGGCGAGTTGCAGAAACCTCAGGTTTCTAAGTGCGCTCAGATCGGGGATGGGGCCACTCAGATCGTTGTCGGTGAGATCCAGTGCTCCCAGGCTGGTGAGGGTCTGCAATACGAAAATCGGCCCGGTCAATTCGTTTTCGTTGAGAAACAGCGACTGCAGGTTGGAAAGGGCGCCCATATCCGGGAGCGGCCCGCTCAACATGTTCTGATAGAGGAATATCGTCGTCAGCCGTGTGAGGGCGTTCAGGTCGGGGATCGACCCGCTCAAATCGTTGTCGTCGAGGGACAGTTCTTTCAGGCTGGTCAGGGCGTTCAGGGCGGGGATCGACCCGCTTAATTCGTTGCGGCTGAGGAGCAGTTCATTCAGGCTGGAAAGGGCGCTCAGGTCGGGGATGGACCCGCTCAAATCGTTGTGACGGAGGTCTAGAGTTGTCAGGCTGGAGAGGGCGCCCAGACCCGGGATGGGCCCGCCCAACCTGTTTTCAGAGAGGTCCAGCTTCGTCAGCAGGGAGAGGGCGCTCAGATCAGGGATCGACCCACTCAGCTCGTTGGCAGCGAGGTTCAGATAGGTTAGATTCGTGAGTGCGCTCAAGGCGGGGATCGCCCCGGTCAGATCGTTGCTGCCCAGGTTCAGATACGTCAGATTGGTGAGAGTATTCAGTTGCGGGACCGGCCCGCTCAGTCTGTTTCTGCCGAGGTTCAGATGTTCCAGGTTGGTAAAGACGCTCAGGTCCGGGATCTGTCCGTTCAATCCGTTGTAGGCGAGATTCAGAAGTTTCAGGTTGTTGAGGGCGCTCAGGTCCGGGATCGGCCCGCGCAGGGAGTTGTATTCGAGGTTCAGCCTCTCCAGCTCGGTGAGTGCTCTTAGAACGGGGAGTGTTCCGCTCAACCTATTGAGACGGAGGTTCAGTCCAATAACGCGACCGTTTGCGTCGGTGACGACGCCGTGCCAGGTAGGGAGCGGCTCGTTGCTCAGCCAGTTATGGTTGTGCATCCAGTTAGCGCCGTCGGTTGCCTCGTAGAGCGCGATAAGCGCGCCCCGGTCGGTGGTCGCGGGTGTGGGCGTAGGCGTGGACGTCCCTGACGGGGCTGCGGTGGCAGACACCTGCGCGGACCACGCGCTCGTCGCCCCGCCCGCCACGGCCTGGATATGGTAGTGGTAGGTTGTGCCGGCCGTCAGCCCGCGGTGGGTGTAGGTCGTTCCGGTCAACCCACCACCGATGGGTCGCCAGTCGTTGATCGCGCGATCCCAGACAATGAGAAGGTAGCTCTCCGCATTCGTCACCGCGCCCCATCTGAGCGTGATCTCTCCAGCCCCGGTTTCCGCGGTCAGCGTGGGCACAGAGAGTGCAACCGCGGTCGGTGTGGGCGTCGCTGTTGATGCTTGCGCAGGTGCAGAAGTAGGTGTCGCTGTCGGCGTTACTGTCGGCGTTACCGTCAACGCTCCAGAGGCGGCGACGGTAGCAGACACCTGCGCGGACCACGCGCTCGTCGCCCCGCCCGCCACGGCCTGGATATGGTAGTAGTAGGTCGTGCCGGCCGTCAGCCCGCGGTGGGTGTAGGTCGTGCCGGTCAACCCACCACCGATGGGTCGCCAGTCGTTGATCGCGCGATCCCAGACAATGAGAAGGTAGCTCTCCGCATTCGTCACCGCGCCCCATCTGAGCGTGATCTCTCCAGCCCCGGTTTCCGCGGTCAGCGTGGGCACAGAGAGTGCAACCGCGGTCGGTGTGGGCGTCGCTGTTGATGCTTGCGCAGGTGCAGAAGTAGGTGTCGCTGTCGGCGTTACTGTCGGCGTTACCGTCAACGCTCCAGAGGCGGCGACGGTAGCAGACGCCAGCGCGGACCACGCGCTCGTCGCCCCGCCCGCCACGGCCTGGATATGGTAGTAGTAGGTCGTGCCGGCCGTCAGCCCGCGGTGGGTGTAGGTCGTTCCGGTCAACCCACCACCGATGGGTCGCCAGTCGTTGATCGCGCGATCCCAGACAATGAGAAGGTAGCTCTCCGCATTCGTCACCGCGCCCCATCTGAGCGTGATCTCTCCAGCCCCGGTTTCCGCGGTCAGCGTGGGCACAGAGAGTGCAACCGCGGTCGGTGTGGGCGTCGCTGTTGATGCTTGCGCAGGTGCAGAAGTAGGTGTCGCTGTCGGCGTTACTGTCGGCGTTACCGTCAACGCTCCAGAGGCGGCGACGGTAGCAGACACCTGCGCGGACCACCCGCTCGTTGCCCCGCCCGCCACGGCGCGGAGATGGTAGTGATAGGTCGTGCCGGCCGTCAGCCCGCGGTGGATGTAGGATGTGCCGGTCAAGGCGCCACCGATGGGTCGCCAGTCGTTGATCGCGCGATCCCAGACAACCAGGCGGTAGCTCTCTGCGGAGGCAACCGCGGTCCAACGCAGTTCGATCGTGTTCGCGCCCGCAGACGTTGCGGTCAGCATGGGCGGGGACAACGTGTCCGAGGATTCTGTTTGCGCGTAGGTCGCTTTACCGGTGCGGAGGGAGAGAGCAGCGACGGCCACGAGGAGGCTGGCCAGGAGCAGGATGCCTGGAGGCCGCATGGACGGTATGCGTATATTTTCTTGCATAGAGAAGTGGCTCTGCCGCCGTTGACGTCAGCCTGCGAATTGAGGCCGCGGTAGGGAGTTTACAACAAGAACGTGTCAGCATCAAGAGCCGTGGCTGTCGCTCCATGCGTATCCCCCGTGAATGATAAAGTCCTTATCGCGCTGTGGCGGACACGCCCTGATCATGTCCCAAGCCCGCGCGCACACAGACAGCCGGGCGCTTTGCGAGGCGAGTCCAGCGGACACTGCTTCATCTCTGCCTGATGCTCGGTCACTTCGAGGCGGGCAGGCGGGATGTCGAATACCTGCCGTTTCTCATGCCGCTTGGCACTCTCCGCCTCCAGTTTTGGCTGGCAACGCGGGCAATCCGTCAGCCGATGTACGATGACATGGTCCGGTTCTGCCACCTGCATCAAGGTCCGTCCTTTGTGCCCGCGTTTGGAGCATTGCCTGTTGCTCTGCCACTTGCTGACGCAAGGCACGGTTCAACGCAAGGCTCTCGCGATATAGCTGCTCTAGTTGCTCACGCCTTGCTCCCTTGGTTTCACTCATGCCATTTGCTCTACTACAACCAACAGAATTTCGGCACTGCCTTCCTGCGAATAGGTAGGCTTGGTAGTTACGTTCTTGGTTTTTAGTGAACTGCAGTGGGCGGTGGGCGGTGGGCGGTTGTCTGAAGCAGGATTTGCTGGATTTTGGGATTTTGAGGATGGCGGGTGTCTCGCTGGCGCAGGAGGGTCGATACGAACATTATACGAGAGTTCATGAGAGTTTATGAGCGTTTACGAGAGATTGGGGGGGAATTGGGGTGGGGGTTGGTTGTTGGGGTTGGTGGGGGTTGGCTGGGGTGTTTTTGGGGTGTCGGGGGGGGGAGTGCGGGGGGTGAGGCGGCGGTCTGGGCGGTAGATGGGGCGTGCGGCGCGTGTCTTTGGGAGGTGGTGGACTGTTGGATGGTGGGCGCTGGGTAGGGAGGTATGGCCGCTGTACATCGGGTCAGCAGATTTCAAATATATTATATTTATTTATTTTCCAATCCTGGCCTGCTATGGTCAGGACGGTTCTGATTGAGGAATTTCTCCGTTCTTACCGATGGTTGTTGATGCCAGGTTCGAATCGGGGGCCACGCCTGCTGGAGACGGGTTGTAGTCCAGGTGGACCAATTTCTTCTTGTGCAGGTCCCTGACCTTTCGGAGCAGTTGATTGACCTGGCTTAGTCGATTCTCCAGAAATTCTGTGGAGGGGGCGGCGCCGGGGGCGTAAAACTCTGATGTCAGACTGCCTTTGACGCAGGCCGGCAGTTCGGACATGGGCTGGCCGGTCAAGGGGTCGCGCGGGGGCGAGGGCTCAAGTGTGGCGTCGTCGCGTGCGAATATGACGTTGCTATGGATGCCGGACAGTTCCTGGCACAGTTCGTGGAGTTCATCGAATGAGAAGGAACCCAGATCGAGAATCTCTTCCCATTCGTCGATTTCCATCTGTGTGAGGGTACAGGCGTGCCGGTAGCCGAAGCGGCGGCAGCCTTCGTCGGTGAGGACGGCTTGCGGGGCTTCGTTCGGGTCGGACGATGGTTCGAGCTGGGCAAGGCCCTGGTCGACAAGGAACGTAGTGCGGTACTGGTCCCTGCGGGCGGAGATGTCGACGGCGGCTTCGAGGAGCTCGAGGTCGGCCTGGACGCCGGCGATTTCGGCGGCGGCTTGTTGGGTCTCTTCGGCCCGGATCGTTTCCATTTCCTCGTCGGCGAGGCGGTAGAGGTCGACCTTTGCCTTGGCGCCGCGGCACATGGCGGTGAGGGCGGCGGGGTCGAGTGTGCCTTCGAGAACGCGGGTCATGCCGTCATCGATTTGGTCGATGGCTTTTTTGAGGCGTTCGGGGATGCGTTTGTCGAGGCGGGCGGCGGTGGAGGAGTTCTGACCGCCGAGGGAGCGCCATTGGTGGGTCTGGTCGGCGGGGGGCCCGTGGGCGATGCAGTAGCCGTCGTACTGGGGCAGGCCCCGGCCTCGACAGGGGGAGCCGTTCTTTTTGGTGCCTTTGCATAGGGTCTTGGCCATAGGTATGGTCCTCCATGGCGTGTGGACGCCATCCATCGTCAGCCCGGATGGATGGGGGAAATGGTTGATGCCGCCCGCCAGTTAGGAACGCATACCTACATGAGGAAACATGCGAGGTAGTGGAACTAGTGTACTAAATATTGGGGGATTTGTCAAGCGTTTTGGGTGTTTGGGTGCATCCCAGATTTTTTGGAAGGCTGAGAGGAGGTAGACTAGGGATAGGAAAAAAAGGGAAAGTAAAGGGGGAGTAAGATGAAGCGAGAAGAGGCAAAGGCGAAGTTTGTTCGAGGCGCAGAGGAGATGTTTGAGGAGATGTGGGAGTGGGGGGAAGAGAATCCGCAAGCGAGTTTTGATGAGATGGCAGGCAAGTTGTCAGGACTGCGGCGAGAATTGATGGGAGAGATGCTAGGGGAGTTGGTGTTGCAGCAAGGAGATGGGAGGTATGAGGAGGAAGATTGTCCAGCGTGCGGGCAGGAGACGAAATCGAATGGGCGGCGCACACGCACGGTGATACATGCCGAAGGGCAGGTGAAAGTGAAGCGAACGCATCGCCTCTGTCCCGCTTGTGGGCAGGGGATTTTTCCCCCTGGACCAACGACTTCAGCTGCTAGAGCAACTTAGTTGGTCGCCGGGGACGATAGCGCAAGCGTTGCGGTTGGGCAGTGAGATCCCCTTTGCGCGTGCGGCCAAGCAGTTCAACGAATTGACGCATGTGACGCTTTCGAAGAACAGTCTGCAGCGGCTGGCGAAGGTGTATGGAGGGCGGCTGGTTGCGCAGCAAGCCGAAGAAGCGCAGGCAACGGTGCAGATAGCGAGTAAGGAGGAAGAAGTTGTCTGGCGCGAGACGGTTGCGCCGGCGAGCGAGGTGATGAACATCTCGATGGATGGTGCGATGGTCAACATCCGCGGCGAAGGCTGGAAAGAGGTGAAACTGGTGACCGTTTCAGCTGTACGCCATCTGCGGGATGCGATGACAGGCAAGGTCGTCGCCCATTTGAGCGACCATAGCTATCGGGCCGGTCTGTGGGATGCGACCGAATTCGGACAGCAGCAGTGGGCGGAAGCCTGTAGCCGCGGTGTGGAGACAGCCAACTATCTGAGCAGTGTCAATGACGGCGCAGCCTGGATCTGGAACATCGTGCGCATGTGCTATGGCAACTGCGTCGAAATCATCGACTGGTGGCATGCTGTCGAAAAGCTATGGCAAATCGCACAACACCACTTCGACGCAGAATCAGAGCAGACGAAAGAGTGGGTCTCCGCCCAAAAACAGCTGTTGATGGAAGGCCGCCTGCACGATATCCTGCGCAACATCCGCCTACTCTACCCCAGAGGGCATGTCCTGCCTGACCCCGTGCGCAAGGCGATGCTCTATCTCTTCCACAATCGCTGGCGTATGCGCTATCACCTGTTCCGTGAGGCCGGTTACCCCATCGGCAGTGGCACCGTCGAGTCGGCCTGCAAGCATGTCGTCCAGCAGCGCCTTAAACAATCTGGTATGCGCTGGTCCCGTCTGGGTGCCCAAGCTATGCTTGCACTGCGTTCAACTTTACTTAGCCAGCCCAACCTCAACCCTTTTCAACTCCTTGGTCTTACTTGACCTGACAAACAATTTGGGATGCACCCGGGTGTTTTGGTGGTTAGTTTTTAGTTTTTAGTTGGTGGGCGCAATGGGGTGGAGTACAGGGGTGGACGGTTGTCTGAACTGTGACTTGGGGGGATTTTGGGGATTAACTGTGATTCTTGGGTTGGGCCGCGGCCGGGAGTCTGTTCTGGTCGTTCTACTGCGAGGCGCCTGTAGCACCACCAGGATCTTGTCGTATAGGTCAAACGGTCGCCATGTTGATTACTGACAATCCATCAGGGGGGACCAGTCAAATCCATTGGGGATGGTTATGGTATATCCGCTCAAGTCCTGGCCCGTCACCTCGATGCGGCGTTCCTGACCCAGACTCTTCACTACCGTCTTGTTATGGCCGGCAAATCCTGCTATTGAACAGGTAGGCCACCATTCGGCGGGTTCGCCTCGCCAGATCCCCAATGTGAAAAAGTCGGCTGCTTCCAGCAGGCCGGGGTCCACAGCCTCAACAATCCAGAATTTACCGTCCATCCCGGTCCGTTTCGCCACCACATCTGCAGAATGACGAAGCGGCACAGCACCGTCGCCCTCATGTCTCCAAGCTGACAACGTGACCCAAACTTCGGGCATTGGATTGCCTCTATCATCCAACACCCTGCCCTTGATAGAGAACTGCCTGGCCTTACAGAATTCAGGTAGGGTCGGGTTGCCCAAATAGTGTTGAATCAAGCGGGCCGCGTTGCTGTCGTACTCCGACAGGTCACTCAGACCCAATTGAGTGCGAAACAGATCCGGTCGAAGCCAGTGTACAACCATTTCGGCCCAGTATTCGTGGCTCACGGTGGATTCATATCTGCCAGCCCACAGTCCAGCCTCCATCGCGCTCAAGTAGGCTTGATTGCGAGCCTGCTTGAATCCGGATTCACGAAAGGCTTTCCGATCTTGTGTACGAATCGCGTAGTCCAGGGCGTGGGCTATCTCATGAATCAGTGTCTCGTTGCAATGATAGGTTGTCATTGCGGGAGCAACCACGGCTCCTCCATAGGATGTCTCAGTGAACACTCCCGAAAACTTCGAATCGGAATCATCGGCAAGTTCTGGCAACTGCGCAGGCCCACCTTTGTCTCTGTCGTATATCAATATCCTGGTGTTCTGCGATGCCAACACGTCCAGCAGGTCAGGACGGTCCGCGACCATACCCAGAAGGGTGGCCTGCGTCCGCCGTAGTTCCTCGTCCGAGACTGTTTCTGGGGCTAGAATCGGTATTCCGCCTGCATCCAAGTATTTCTGGTAATAGGGGTCTGCATTCAGGTGTGGGGGCGGCCCGCTGCCGGTGTGATATGCCGTAACCAGGCTGCTGTGCAACCAGCCTGGTGTGTCTCCGTCCAGACAACAGAATCTGTACCATCCGCTGGACTCTTCTACCACTTCGTCCAGCCGGTCCCCAGCCTGAACGTTTCCGATAATGTCGTAGTTCATTCCGGGTCCGGTTCGAACGTTCCCGAGCTCAACATGAACCACCAGCACCTTGTCGATGGTGATCCTGGTGGGGGTAGGGATTGCTGTCGGAGTCGGGGTGGCAGTCGCCTTTTGGCTGCGGTGGACTTGCGCTTCATTCTGGTCTGACGAAGACTCGACCTGGTTTCTCGTTTCGTTCCGGTTAGCGAACTGCTGCACCAGTGCCTGAATGTTAGTTTCCAAGGTGAGAATCAAATCTTCTGCACTGGTCTCGTTGCCAAACCTTATATTTCTCCAGTCCAGAACAGTCGGCAAAGCCAAGAGCCGATTCTCTAAGATTTCTAGACTTGCTTTTGTGTTTTGGGCTAGGGCAGTGGATTGCTGTATTGAGATGCTCGAACTGGACAGAAATAAGGTCAAGTAGATGGCCAGTGTTGTCAGGAGCACGAATCTGAATAGCCGTCTCATCCTGAAAGGCTGACGACTCCGGGTACCGCCAAACCCAAATCCACATCTGACGCAATGCGTTTCGTCGAGGTGATTGGGCTGGCCGCACGGACAATGTTTGACGCCGCATTTCCAGTCGACTTGCACTTTTCTCGGACTCATCGTGGTATCACCTATACCAACTGTAGACGAGAGCCAATGGGTGTCTGTTCCACTTTTTTGTGAGTGTAAAGCACCAGTCCAACATTTGCAACGCTTTTGGGGGGTAGACTCTTTTTGTTTGGGGGTGTGCTGTGATGGGACAGGCGAGGGTTGTCTGAATCAGGATTTGCTGGATTAGGGGGATTTTCAGGATGGGCAGGATTGCGGATATGCCGGTTCAGGGCTGGATGGGAAGCGAAACAGATTGACGATTAGTGTCCGCGCTGCCTTCTTTCTTTTTGGTGTAAGTGTAGGGCTGTCAGGGGCGCTTTAGGCTGGGGCCCAGTCTTGTGAGAGGAGTGCGGCTTGTTCGAGGACGGTTTGGGTGGCCTTTTCCTGTTTGTCGGGCGGGTAGCCGTACTTGCGCAGGGTGCGGCGGACCATGGCGCGAAGACGGGCGCGGACGGTTTCGCGATGGGTCCAATCTATTGTGACATTGCGGCGGACGGTGTCGACGAGCTCGCGGGCGATGTCTCGCAGGGTATCGTCTCCCAGCACTTCAACGGCGCTGTCGTTGGTTTCCAAGGCGTCGTAGAAGGCGAGCTCGTCCTCAGACAGACCCAAGCGCTCACCGCGGGCGTCGGCCTCGCGCATTTCTTTGGCAAGCTGAATCAGCTCTTCGATGATCTGGGCGGCCTCTATGGCCCGGTTCTGGTATCGCCGCAGGGATTGCTCGAGCATTTCGGCGAAGGAGCGGGACTGGACGAGGTTCTTGCGGCGGCGGATGGACAGCTCGCCTTTGAGGAGTTTTTGCAGGAGTTCTACAGCGAGGTTGCGGTGCGGCATGTCGCGGACCTCGGCCAGGAAGTCGTCGGACAGGACGGAAATGTCGGGTTTGTCGAGGCCGGCTGCGGCGAAGATGTCGATGACGCCTTCGGAAACGACGGCCTGGGAGATGATCTGGCGCACGGCAAGGTCCAGTTCCTCGTCCGTAAGGGCATCGGTGGCGGTTTTCTTGGAGAGCGCGGCGCGCACTGCCTGGAAAAAGGCGACGTCGTCGCGAATGCGCGTTGTTTCGGGGTGGGGTACTGAGAGAGCGAAGGCCTGGGACAGTTCGCGAACGGCGTTGAGGCAGCGTTCCTTGCCGTCCTCTTGTGCGAGGACATGCTCCTGGGCGGCGGGTAGCAGGTTGAGGCGCTGTTGGGGCGTTCCGGTCGTCCAGAGGGTCCAGTCGAAGCCGTGCAGCAGGCCGCGGCAGACATCGTACTTTTCCAGCATGACGGCGACGGCTTCGGCCTGGTTGACGGCGGTGCGGCCGGTGCCGCCGCTCTGGGTGTAGGTGGCGAGCGCCTGCTTCAAGTCCTGGGCCAGGCCCAGGTAGTCGACGACGAGGCCGCCGGGTTTGTCCTTGAAGACGCGGTTGACACGGGCGATAGCCTGCATCAGTCCATGGCCGCGCATGGGCTTGTCGACGTAGAGGGTGTGGAGGCTGGGGGCGTCAAAGCCGGTGAGCCACATATCGCGCACGAGTACGATCTTGAGCGGGTCGTCGGGATCGCGGAAGCGATTAGCCAGTTCTTCGCGGCGGGCTTTGTTTCTGATGTGTGGTTGCCAGTGCAGGGGGTCGGAGGCGGAGCCTGTCATGACCACTTTGATGGCACCCTTGGCATCGTCGTCGTCTTCCCATTCGGGGCGGAGATGCACGAGCTCGCGGTAGAGGTCGATGCAGATGCGGCGGCTCATGCAGACGACCATGGCTTTGCCGTGCATGACCTCCAGCCGTTGCTCGAAGTGGGAGACGATGTCCTCGGCGATCTGGCTGAGCCGATTTTCGGCGCCGACTACGGCCTCCAACTGCGCCCACTTGCTTTTGAGTTTCTCGGCGCGCTCGACCTCCTCGCCTTCGGTGATCTCTTCGAATTCAGGATCGATTTTCGGCCGCTCGCGTTCGAGCAGCTCCAGCTTTGCAAGGCGGCTCTCGTAGAAGATGGGCACGGTGGCCTTGTCTTCGACGGAGCGCTGGATGTCGTAGACGCTGATGTAGTCGCCGAAGACGGCGCGGGTGTTTGCGTCCTGGAGCTCGATGGGCGTGCCGGTGAAGCCGACAAAGGAGGCGTTGGGGAGGGCGTCGCGCGTGTGGCGGGCGAAGCCGTCGATGAAGTCGTACTGACTGCGGTGGGCCTCGTCGGCGATGACGACGATGTTGCCCCTATCCGCAAGGGTGGGGTGGGTATCGCCCTTTTCTTCGGGAAAGAATTTCTGGATGGTGGTGAAGACCACGCCGCCGGCGTTGACTGAAAGCTTGTTGCGCAGGTCGGCGCGGCTCTGGGCCTGAGTCGGGGGCTGGCGCAGGAGGTCCTGGCAGCGGGAGAAGGTGCCGAAGAGCTGGTCGTCGAGGTCATTGCGGTCGGTGAGGACGACGACGGTGGGGTTCTGCATGGCCGGTTCGCGGACGATGGCGCCGGCGTAGAAGGCCATGGTGAGGCTTTTGCCGGAGCCCTGAGTGTGCCAGACAACGCCGATACGGCGGTCGCCGGGTTCCCCACCTGGTTGCGGCCTTGCCTCATAGCGTCCGTTGGGTTCGACCATGCGCCGGTCTTTTTGTTTCAGCTGGGCGGCCCTGAGTGTCTCGGCCACGGCGACGCGGACGGCGTGGAACTGGTGATAGCCTGCCATCTTCTTGACGAGCGCGCCGCTGCCGTCGTCCTCGAAGACGGTGAAGTCGCGCAGGAGGTCGAGGAAATAGTAGGGGGCGAAGACGCCCTCCAGCATCACCTCCAATTCCGTCATGTTCGGGTCGGCCAGATCCTCGCCTGTGATTGTGCGCCACGGTTTGAACCATTCGGTGCCTGCGGTGAGCGTACCGATGCGGGCCTCGATCCCGTCGGAGACGATGAGCGCCTCGTTCATGCTGAACAGTGTGGGCAGCTCGGCTTTGTAGGTCTGGAGCTGGTTCCAGGCGGTCCAGATGGTGGCGTCCTCGTCGGCTGGGTTTTTGAGTTCGATGACGGCAAGAGGCAGGCCGTTGACGAAGAGCACAATGTCTGGACGGCGTTTGTTTTTATTTTCGGTGACGGTGAACTGGTTGACGGCGAGCCAGTCGTTGGCGGTCGGATTTTCGAAGTCGACGACGTGCGCTTGTGCGCCGCGGATGGAGCCGTCGTGGGAGGCGTATTCGACGGTGACGCCGTTTACGAGCAGGCGATGGAAGGCGCGGTTGCGGGCTTCCAGGGTGGGGCCGGGGGGGTGGGTAAGCTTGTTGAAGGCGTCGTCGAGGGCCGAGGTGGGGAGATCGGGGTTGAGGTCGGCGAGGGCGTCGTGCAGGCGCTGTTCGAGGACGACCTGGTCGTAGCCGGAGCGTTCGGCGTCTGGCGTTTCGGGGGCGATGTCCGGGCCATGGGTGATGGTCCAGCCGGTTGTTTGCAGCCAGTCGAGGGCGATCTGCTCGACGTCAGCTTCGGTGAGAGTAGTCACTATGGAGCCGGCATAACCTAGCAATTGTCCGTGCTATTTATTCGTCTATGCACGTCAGAAGGCTTTGCGTATTTCAAAATACCATTTTTGAATCACAAAGTCATTTGTGTTCAACAGTTAAGACTCAAATGACCTGTCGCCCGTGGCCGATAGTCAAGAAGACGCAGTTGCGGGATAGTTGGGTAGCGATCCACGAATTGGTCACCTCTCACTACGTCTTTTTGGTAGCCTGTATGCTCACGGGGCCGCCAGTCACTCGTTTTCTTCAATGATGTGTGGCCTGTTCTTTACCAGCCACTGGCCGAGAGGCTCTACTTCGCCCACCCATTTTTTCGTCAGGCGGTTGCTATATTCGCCGCAGGCACCGAAGAGGCTCAAAAACGTCAGTTCCAAATACCACTGTCCCAGGTTCCAGGCTTCGTAGAAGGCCATTGCGGATATTTCGCCGTAGCTCTGCCGGGGATGAACGACGCTGTTGCGAATTTCGACCAACGCGTGCGGTCCATGTTCCCAGCCGTGTTCGGTTGCCAGCCTCGCCAATTCGGGGCAAGAATCCGTCAGGATCGGGAGCGCCTCTTTGGTGATTCCGTTCTCTATAAGCGCCTTTGCTATGCGTTTGCCTGTTCCTTTGCCGCCAACGTTGTGCGCCATACGTTCAAGCGCGGCCTGGGTTAGTATGAGTCCCCCATCCAAGCCAACACCGTGGCTCCTGCCCAGGTTGCTGTCCAGGTATAGAGTTATAGCCACCCGAAGATCTTTTTCCTGTTTCTTATACTGATGCCAGAAACCCGGAAAGACTTCTGCAAGCAGGTGGCCATGGTCTATATCGAACCAGGAATGCGGACTGAACCACCCCGTCACTCTATCTGTACCCCAACGCTCCCATGCCACCTCTCCATCGCGACTCTTGCCTTTCACCAAGGTTAACCCGCAGTAGGCTCCGCGGGCAAAGGACAAGAAGAGACTCAAGCCGCCTAGAAGCTGTTCAACTTCCGAAACTCTGAACCCATCGCCGTCGGCGCGTCTGACCGTTCCCGAATGGGTGATGCCATAGCCGCCGGTCGCAGCCAGTTCCTTTCTTACATCGGCAAAATTGGGTACTGCAGTGATGTCGACGATCCAGGGTTCGACTTGAATACTAACGGTGCCGACTCCACTGCAAGATCCTTTGGATTCAACATTTTTTTCCTGTTTTCCTTGGAAAACAGGAAAGTTGAGAACGACGAATTCTACACTCGAGAGACTATCTCCGGTGTGGTGGATCGAGACCGGTTCTCTTTCTGGAAAAAGAGACAGTTCTACCAGGAATTCTTCCGGACCAAAGTGAAAAGGACACTGCCCGACAATGAATTCAATCTTCTGGTTGTGAATGGTTGCGGTTACGTAGTCTTGCTGGAAATCGAGCAGACTAACATTCGAATTGTGCAAATCCAAATCGCATTCAATGACGAGACGCGGGTCGGGCAACATGCGTAAAGCAACTTTGGCGGGCCTGTCGACACTGTTGTCGCTGACGTCGAATCGTATGCGGGTTTGCGCCAGCGGGATTGGCTTGTTCGCTTCATATTGCATGAATGCGCCTCACTTTCGACTCATAATCCCTGCGATCTTGCACGTCAGCGGCCCAGCTACATCGGGTCTTGTTCAGCTCCACTTCGCGTTCCTCATGCCGGTCATTTGCAGTCCATCATAGACAATGGAGGCAGCTCGGGCCAACCGGTCTAGGCGGGCGGCCGTGGTCGAACAGGGTCTTTCAGTCCGGGGGGGGTGAACTGGGAAGCGCGATTTGATCGAATTTGGCCTTGTTGAGGGTGGTCATGGATCGTCTTTGACCGAGACCGAGATGGGGAATTTCGTTGTGGCTTCCACAATAGCAAAGCCCATTCGACTGAGCTCTCTGCTCAAGCAACAGTCACCTTGCAAGGACTCAATCACCTCGGCCGATGGATTCAGACTGTCCAACAGGACCAATTGAAACTCCATTTCGCTGGACACGTCCATTCCCTTGGCCTCCAATTCCCGCCGTAGCTCAGGAGGCTGGTTGTAGAAGTATGATACATGCCGTTCTACTTCGAACAGGAGTTTGGCCCCCCACATCCTGCAAAAGGTGCTGCTGCCATCAGCCATTGTTCCCATGCCAAGCGGCGCGATAGCATGCCCTCCCACTTCCGCGATGAGATTAACGTTTTTCTTTCTCAGTTCCCTCTTTTGCGCATCCGTCACTATGTCCCCTTTTACACCTTGAACGGAGCGAGAGGTAGTTAATTCAGGCCAATTGGAATGCACAATCCTCAAGAGATCCTGTCTTACCCACAGAAGTTTCTCGGGGTCTTGGTGTTTTCTTACGTCCACAAAATATGCATCCTTATCAGCCACTATCGCGAAGAGCAGATAGTCTGATCTCTCTATAAACCCTGACGCATCAGATTTACTGTTGAGATGGAAATGGTGCATGCCGTAGTCCCAAAGAAGCTTGTCCGTACTCGTCGAGTCATTGACGCTTCTGCTCAGGTACGGAGTAATGCCTGCACCATTCTCAAGAAGTTCACGTATACGAAAAACAGCGCGCCATGCTTCCAGTGCTTTTCCCTTTTGTTGCGCATTGGTCTCAAGGGTA
Source organism: Caldilineaceae bacterium (assembly GCA_965221345.1). GTDB lineage: Bacteria > Chloroflexota > Anaerolineae > Caldilineales > Caldilineaceae > Bin5. The sequence continues at coordinate 279,131 of CBDCSD010000001.1, read as the reverse complement.
AGTTTTCCCAAAGAGTCATGTAGCTCGGTAGAGAAATGCACCGTTCGAGGCTTTGGAACAATTCTTCTGATGCGCATTTCACAGAATTGGGCCGCTAAGTCACTTGCTTCTCCGTCATCTTCGCTGGAGATTCCTTCCATAGAGAAATAGTGTTTGATAATGTCGATCAGATCGGATTTGAAGTTCAATTCTGACTCTACTCCTTTGTATTCATAGAAGGAAAGCGGGAGTTACCAAGGATAAGGCACATCGAATAGTCGGACTTCCTTGTTTGGGATGACAGATCCGATTCGCTCAACCTCTTCGTTATCAATGATTTTTCGTGGATCAATTTCATTTTCTAGTGCAGGTAGTTCAATCCAGTCATTGTTCCAGATCGATGCTGGTTCCTGACGCACAAGATTACATAGAGGCTCATCATAATCAATGTTACGGTCAAACTTGAAGCTAAAGCGTTGGAGCCAAATATCCATATGCCCAGTGTTCGGAAGTGCCGAGAACTTCCTTCTAATCTTATTTACCGCGTTACGTTTTTCATCGTTACTGTTCAGGGAATCTATCAGTTTGCTCAATATTGCTGCCGACACAGGGTAGGTTCGAGGGCTGCGTAACGCAATATCTACTGCGATGCTGATCAGTGGCATTGGAAATTCGACTTTCCCTACGTTTTCAAGTGACTCGTCGAAGTCCTGCAAGCCGCGACTGATGCTGCCGCTATTCGGATGCTTCGTATTCTGGTCGTGGATAATCAGCAGTTGCTTGTGAAGTATCCTGTCACCAGATTTTCGATTCAGCCAGTCTAGTTTGTCCTCTTTTATGGAAGAGCGTATTACTTCGCTGCTGGCCCTGGTCTTCTCTGGTTTAAGATTCAGACCCAAGCCAATCATTATCTCTGTAAGGTACTTTAGGATTTTCTCCCCGTCTTGGGGATTGTTGACGAAAATGCGGTAGTCATCTCGATAACGAAGAATCTGATACTCCTCTATCTGCTCTTTGCAAATCCTGGTTGAAAGCAGGGAATCGGCATATCCGAGCACCATCTCTGCGATGAAATCCATAAGAACGGAACCTTGGGGAATGCCGTTAGTTTGTCCATTTCTCATGGCTCGTATGTGGGTATCAACAACGTTACCTATTGGCCATGCGGGGTTTCTCTGGGTTTTGGCAGTTTTTCTTGTGTGGAGGGCCCAAGGAATTGAATGTGTATATAGGGAAGGATAGCATTCAACAAGGTCCGTGTGGACGATGTATTCAAAGTCCAGGGATAGCTCAATTGATTTCTGCTCCACTTTTTCCCACCATTGCTTGATTTGTTCGGCTTTATCCTTCTCAGGAGTCAACGATTGAACAGGCACGCTTAGACAGCTTATCTTGGGATTTGACGCGAATTCTTGGAATTTCGTGACGATTTCCTGCCAAGAGTCTCTTCTTGTAATTTGGTTGACAAGAGAAACATACAGGACCGGATGAATTAGCTCACAAGGTCGCCAAGAATATCTGCCATCTTTGTTGTTGAAAATTGTGTAGTTGACTTTTTCCAACTCGCTAGCATCTCTGCAACGCGTCTTAAATGAAAAATTTCTTTTGAGCCTTTGAGAGACTTCGCTGAGTAGACTTTCGAATCGGAAATAGGTAGGCAACTCAAGGTTGAAGTAGCTCTCGTGCTTGAGTAAGAAAATTTTGGCCTCATGGTTTGAAAGCTCGATGATGGGGCGTCTATTGTGCCCATTTTGTTCCTGTGACATCAGATTGCATCCTCTGAATGATTCTTACTCTGTTCTACGCGCACTTCGCCGGAAATCAGCTTCGGTAGCATTGTGTCCCTCAGGGCGGCAAGAGCGCGGGATTCTTCTTGTAGATGAATGCGCCGGGCGAAAAGCGCTTTGGCATATTCGTCAAAGTTTTTAGTTAGCGCAATAGCCGGAACCAGTATTTTGTTCATATAGGCCAGATTGCGATTCAGTCCTGGAACGGCCGAATCTGCGGCAATGGAGGAAAGGTCTTGGTCAGCCAATGCAAAGAACAGAAAATGCAGTTTCTGGTCATTGCCTTTAGGCAAGACGTAGAAAGTCGTGTCAATTGGAAAGAAATCACTATGTACCCAAGTCACGATTCCAGGGTTGCCCTTCCTCCCGACAACGATTCCTGGCCCCGGCACAAGTTTTTCGTCGTGCCAACCAACTTGCCCGTTTGAACCATAAACAGGAATCGTTCCATCCCGCCGATTGTCCGCCTTCAAAGCCTTTCCGTACGCTAATTCGATAATATCCCCTAACGCCTTCACCTCCCACCCCACGGGGATCTCCCCTAACTCGGAGCCGACAAGGCGGTCGGGGAAGAGGTCGTAGAGGTCGGCGGGCATGCCGGGCAGGGAGTGGCCGCGGCGCCAGCGGCCGTCCATTTTGGCGCGTACGGGGTCGAAGTCGACGAACCAGGATTTGAAGAGGGCGCGGGCCATTTCCTCGAGGGTTTGGTTCATGCGGCGGTTGAGTTCGATTTTGTCGTCGAGGGTGCCGAGGATGTGGGCGATGGCGCGTTGTTGGGCTTCATCCCTCGGGGCTCTGAAGGGTGCTGCCGTCATTGTGGAAGCACTTGCATTTGGCTGGGCGGACTTATCGCCTAGGACACCGCGAATAAAATCCCAAAATTCCTTTGACTTGAGATAGTAAGCAAGGAACCGTGCGTCAATCTCAGGCTTTGCCTGTAAGCGAACCAAATACGATGCAAACACGGATGGTGGGGGATCACTTACATAGACACTCGTACCTGTTGATGCCCCAGTCCTTGCTATGACGATGTCACCGTCGTGGAGCCGGTATTTCGCTACAGTGTTATCATCAGCTTCGACGTGTGGGACCGTATTCCAATCGATCGATCCAGATACGATGTCCGTAATGCGAAGGAATTTTGGCCCATCCGAACGGCTTGACGCAGACGCAGTCAGTCCGTAGTTGATCGAACCGCACGCCTCTGCCACTGTGCACTGAATCCAGTCGCCCGCCGTAGTCCCATCCCCATCCACGGGCAGGAGCACTTTCTGCGACTCCACTATCTTCCTGAAAGAATCGCCGATCCGGTTGAGGTCCACGACGTCAACCGTGTAGGGGAATGCCGAGTCCTCGAATGCGTCCTTCAACGCTCCGAGCATTTTGTGGCCGAGCTTGCTTTCGCCCTCTAGGGCCAGGTCCAAGTCCGAGGAGTCCTTGGTGGTCCAGTTGGCGCGGCTCCCGAAGACCCAGACCTTTACGCCCGCAGGCAGATGCTTGAGCAGGATCTCCTGCACGATTTCGAGCTGGTCGGGCCTAATATCCACCGGGCTAGTCATGGGACTTGTTCCTCTCAAGGAGTCGATTCAAGAGATAGCGGGCCTCTTGCGGGAAGTCTGGAGCGCTCTCGAACACCTCTTGCGCCTTCTCTTTGTTATAGGTGTGACTGGTGGTGCCGCGGTTCCTGCGAAACTCAAACCACTCCGGGAGCTCAGACCTGAGAAGGGCTTGCCTATAGGCTTCTCGGATGCCGTCGTTGAAGACGAGCTCGTCGATCTCCGCCGGATTGCGTTCTTGCGCCGCGTCGGCCAGCGCAACCGGATTCCCTGCCGCATCCAAAGGTGCGATTCCAGGGCGCGCCTTGCGTTGGCCGTCCCTACCCGGTATAGTCCACAACTGCACCGGTCGGCCGTCCCTGCCTGTGATGATCTTTTCCTCCGCGTTGAGCTTTCGATCTTCTGCATCGCGGGCAAGGCGTGGACGCGTCGGTTGGATATACCGCCCATGTGCGGCGTCGTAGCGATCCCACAGATAGCACAGACCTAGGTATGCCCGATAACGCAATGCCGCTTGTTGCCCCAACTGGCGCAAGACCGGCCGGTAGATCAACGGCCCGCGATCCTTACCCGTAAGCAGCGTCCTGACGATAGCCACCGATCCTCTGCTTCCCTTACTAAACCCCGGCGATCAACAGAGCCAACGCGGCTGAAGACAATATCTCCTTGCTTTAGCTCATATCTCTTCAGACGAGCTCGGTCAGAGTCCAAAACTCTAGGAACATCATCATGAAGGATTCGGTTTTCGCCAAGATGCTCTACTGTAATAATTGGCGTTCCTACGGGTACGTAGTCCCGCTTATGGAGTTGACTCCCAAACGGGCCGGTCTGAATTCCACGATCATCTATGCAGATATCTCGTAGCGAATCTTCCCGGAAGTAGGTTGAGAGCAGGCCGTAGACGGTTCCTTGCGTTTCTGCCATTGTTGGTTAGTGCTCTATGCCTCTTGGATGAAGCGGTTCGGGTAGAAGGTACTTATACTCATGGATTGCTTCAGCGCCCGTTGCAGATTCGCGCCGAACAGGTCACCTCTCAAATTGCTTTCTGACTTCCCCGCTGCCGACGAGCTGCGACAGCAGACGGTAGTTGCTTTGTTCGTGGCGGACGCGGCCGGCAATGACTGCGGGGTGGACGCTGACTTCCCGGGCGAAAGTGTAGACTGCCAGAATGGTGGCCCTATCACGCAGCGGGCTGGTCTCCCAGAGCTGAGGGGGGATGAGCGCGTCTTGGGCCAACGCGTCAGCTTCATCTTCAAGGGGGTCCTCTCCGGTCAGCGAGAGGTCGTCGATAAATAGCTCGTTTTCGTCGCATTCGAGATGGAGGCTGACGTGGGCCAGCTCGTGCATGAGGCTGAACCAGAAGTTGTCGATGCGGTCGTAGCGCAGGGTGAGGCCGATGACCGGACGACCGTTCTGGAGACAGAGAGCGGCGCCGTCGAGATGGGTGCGGGGGAGATGATGCTCGATCACGAGGGCGATGCCATGTTCCGCCAGGTGCTGCTGCGCGCGCCGCGGGCCATCTTCATACACACTCAGTTGGGCGACGTCACGCATGAACTGCTCCGTTACCGTGCCTGGCAGGTAGCTGGTCGGGGGTGGATTCTGGTTGGCAAGAGCGAGGACGCGCCAGCACCACGCCCTGAGCGCGTGAGGGTTGGTGTTGGCATTGATGCGGCGGTGGCCGTTCTTACGGTACAGGGGAAGGGAGGCCACCCGTTTTCCTCCGGCCTGGTCAATCAAGACGCGAAGCAACTTATCCCCGTTTTCGATCAGATTCCGATGTTCTGGAATCCATCCGCGCTTCGCCATCTCCTTCAGTGGAAAGCGGCGCGGGTCGATTTCGTCGGAGGTGAAATCGGCCTCTACGCCAGGTCTCTGCAGAAGCACGTCAGCGGGTATCCCAAGATGCTCATGCAAGGCGCGCGCCATGGACATGGTGAGATCACGCTTTCCGGAAAGGACCTCGGAGACCTTGGCGCTACTGCCAATGTAGGGGATGAGATCCCTCTGGCTCAGGTTGGCTTGATCCATTCGGAATTCTATGGCAGAGATAGGGTCGGGCAGCCCAATTGGGAAATGCTTGTCCTCGTAAGACTCGACAAGGTCAGCCAGTTCGTCAAGCTCTTCGCCTTCGGCAGTACCCTTCTGTGCGTCAAAGATTTCGTCGATTCGCGCTAGAGCCGCTTCGTATTCCTCCTCTGTTCTGATGGATCTGAATTTTAGACTCATCGTTTCCCCCATTTTTCCTCACTTTTGTGCGGACCGTGGCGAGACCAGCGGATTGACTGCACTCAAAAACGGGACGCAACTCCTCTCGCTTCTGCCTGAATTACACTTCATTTGCGTCGATCAGGTCGTACTCTGCATGGGTACCGATGAAACGAATGTAGACCTGGTGGTACTGGTAATTGACTCTCACTATCAGTCGAAACTGATTATTCCCAATGTCGAAAATTACCCTTCCGCTGCCAATCAGTCTGGCTTTCGGATATTTTGCTTTCAGATCATGTGGCGTATCCCAGATTTCCCGTTTTACCTCATTGTACCAAGTCTCTAAGGGCCGTTCAGCGTCAGGATACCGCCTCCAAAACTCTCTCAATGGTCTTTTGGCGATAATCCTCATGATGAACGGAAAACCTCCCAAAATCCGAACTTATATAACCAACCCTAATAGTTTGAGAATAATACCCTCCCAAAATAATCCATATTTAGAGAATCGTCAAATTACCCCGTTGGGGTACACCAGACAAACCGGGATATACCGATGACTAAAACCCAAGGGCCTTCAAATTATCAGCGATGGCGTCGTCCAGCCTGCGCGCCTCTTCCTGTTGCTCTCGCCACTGGGCGGTCAGCTGCGCCATCTTCTCCTCGAAGGGGACGCCGTCGTCTTCCTGAGGTTCGGCGCCGACGTAGCGGCCGGGGGTGAGGACATGGCCGTGTTTGCGGATCTCTTCGAGGGCGGCGCTCTTGCAGAAACCGGGGACGTCGGCGTAGGCGTCCAGGCCCTCCTTGCCGCGCCAGGCGTGGTAGGTGTCGGCAACGCGGGTGATGTCCTCCGGGGAGAGGTCGCGGTTGGCGCGGTCGACCATGTGGCCCAACTTGCGGGCGTCGATGAAGAGGGTCTCGTCGCGGTTGTTGCGATCGCGGGAGAGGAACCAGAGGCAGGCGGGAATCTGGGTGGAGCGGAAGAGCTGGGCAGGTAGGGCGACGATGCAGTCGACGAGGCCGGCCTCGATTGTGTTTTTGCGGATCTCGCCCTCGTTGGACGTGTTGGAGGACATGGAGCCATTGGCGAGGACGAAGCCGGCGCTGCCGCGGGGGGCGAGGTGGTAGAGGAAGTGCTGGACCCAGGCGAAGTTGGCGTTGCGGACCGGCGGAACACCGTACTGCCAGCGTTTGTCGTCGCGCAGGCGGTCGCCGCCCCAGTCGGAGACGTTGAAGGGGGGATTGGCGAGGATGTAGTCGGCGCGCAGGTCGGGGTGGCGATCGTTGTGGAAGGTGTCGCCGTGTTCGATGCGGCCGTCAATGCCGCGGATGGCGAGGTTCATCCTGGCCATCCGCCAGGTGGTGTAGTTGGATTCCTGGCCGTAGATGGAGATGTCGGCGCGGGCTTTGCCGCCGTTGCCGTTGCCGCTGGCATGGGCGCGGATGAACTCGATGGACTGTACGAACATTCCGGAGGAGCCGCAGCAGGGGTCGTAGACGCGGCCGCGGTAGGGCTCCAGCATTTCGACCAGCAGGCGGACGACGCTGCGCGGGGTGTAGAATTCGCCCCCTTTACGGCCTTCGGCGAGGGCGAATTGTTCCAGGAAGTATTCGTAGACGTTGCCGAGCACGTCGGTGGCGCGGGCTTCGGCGCCGCCCAGTTTGATGTTGCTAACCAGGTCAACGACACTGCCCAGCCGTGTTTTATCGAGGGCGGGTCGGGCGTAGTCCTTGGGGAGGACGTCCTTGAGGGCGGGGTTGTCGCGTTCGATGGCGGTCATGGCGTCGTCGACGGTCTGGCCGATGGTGGGCTGGCGGGTCTGGGCTTGCAGTGTCGACCAGCGGGCCTCGGGCGGCACCCAGAAGATGTTCTGGCCGCGGTATTCATCGGGATCTTCGGGGTCGGCGCCCTGGTCCTGTTCGGACTCGAGTTGGGCGCGGGCTTCCTCGAAGGCGTCGGAGATGTATTTGAGGAAGATGAGGCCGAGAACGACGTGTTTATATTCGGCGGCGTCCATGCTGCCGCGCAGGGCGTCGGCCATGCGCCATAGGTCGGCTCTGTAAGCATTGATGGCGGGGTCTTCGGACGGGCCGGAGTCCGGTTCTTTGGGGTTGTCTGGTGCTGGGGGCGACTGATGTTGGATTGAGGCCATTAGGGGTTGCCTCCTTGGAGCCTTTGTCTAGTGGTCTTGCGGGCTATCCAAGAATATGCTTCTTGCGGTGGATAGTCAATTTTTGGTTCCCTATTGGGTTTTGGTGAATTCTCAGGCAGACGTGGAGACTGCAGGCTGAACGTGTGTGCCAGAGAGAATGGTGGTGGTGGGCATGGGGAGAAGAATCAGATTCGGTCGCTGGAGTTACTGACGGGTATCGGCGTGCGGGGTATTCCGAGGCAGCGGGCGGTGGCGCTGGCGGACTACGGCCCGATCAAGGGGCATAAGGTGACGAAGGGGTCTGGCCTGGATTCGCTGTGTATCGCCTGCTTGGATGCTGGCATCGGTTCCCCCGCACACGGGGGGATAGATCTCTGCGGGTTTCCTGTAGCGTGTTTGAATTGGATGGGCGGGCTGAAAACAGGCGAAAGCGCCGGATTCGGGGATTTCGATCGGGCCTGGGGCTTGTCGCGTCGGAGGGGTGGCAGGCGCTGGGCGCCGGGTGGGGGCGGCGGCTGTCTGAAGACGCTTGGGCCCCTGCGTCAGCCGGAATCTCCGGAAAATCGGATTGTAGAGGAGCGGACCGCGTTTGGGGGCTTCTTGGTTTAGATCAGCGCCCGATTCGATAGGCGCTGGTATTGTGTCAACAGCCGCGGCCAGCGTGGATGTTGATCTAGTTGCCGCCAGCTTCGTTTTGTTTGGCTGGATCCTCGGAGACGATCTCGGAGCAACCGCCCTGGTTGCAGGCCACCACCCAGTAGAAATTCTGGTCTTCAGCGGGGTTGGCGTGGAGGTAGGTCGTAGCATCCAGATTGGTTGCCAATTCCTCGCAGAAGCTCGGGCTGCCGTCGACGCCCAACGAACAACTGGAGCCGAAAAAGTTGCCATGGTAGAGTTTGTAGTAGTCCGCTCCCTCCACAGCGTCCCAGCTAATCCGTATCGTCGTCCCTTCCCAAGCATAGGTCACTGTTGCTGGAATGGTGGGCCTGTCTACGACCGGCCCGGCGGGATTGTCGCTGTCAATCTCCGAGCATTCCGCCTGGTTGCAGGCAACCACCCAGTAGAAGTTTTCGCCTACACTGGGGTCGGTGTGGAGGTAAGTGGTACTAACAACATTGGTCGCCAACTCCTCGCAGAAACCCGGGCTGCCGTCTGCACGCAGCGAACAGCTGGAGTCGAAAAAGTTGTCGTAGTAGAGGTTGTAGTAGTCCGCTCCCTCCACAGCATCCCAACTGACCCGTATCGTCGATCCCTCTATGGCGTAGAGCAGGTTTGATGGCCTGGAGGGTGCAGCGGCCGTCGGCGCGGCCGTCGGCGCGGGCGTGGGGGTTGGATCAGCCGCGGGCAAGGGAGTTGACGTCGCGTTTTGGGAAGGCGTAGAAATCAGTGCGGCCGTTCCTTTTGACTCCGTTGTCTGTGCGTTGACGGAGACGGTATAGCTGGCTTTCGCCCCTTCCGAACCGCCGCCCGGCGTGACATTCAGGTGGAATTCGCCTGATTCCGGGGCTGTCCATGAGACCTGGAGCGGTGGGCGGTTGCTGCTTCTGCTCCTGGAAAAGGTGGACCCATCCGAAATTTCCACGCGGATGGAGGAGATCCCCTCCCAAACGGCCTCTATCAGGTACTCCTTTCCCTCCTCCGCCCGGAAGATGAAGTAGTCGGTTTCGCTGATTTCGTCCAACGCGCTCTCCACGCCCACACCAACCGTTAACTCTTCCCTCTCGATGGCGCCATTGCCCCCGTCCTGCCAGCCTTCGAAGGAAGCAGCGGCGACATCTTCATCCATGCAGCCGGCTGCGATCAGCCAGTCCAGGAGCGCCGGGTCCAGTGCGCGCGCGGTCTTGCTCAATCCTTCATGGTAAGCCACCAGAAGCGTGAAGAACCGTTCAAGTTCAATTGGATCATCCTTCGATCCGGGGTATTCATCTATTGCTGCTTTCAGTTCCCGTTGACTCGTCAACAACGTATTGTGCCAATCGCTCACTTCCTGTGGCGGGTTCACCGACGCCAACAGCCCGATGTACAGCTGCAAGCCTGCCGAAAACTCCCCATAGGTGATCTCCCCTTCCTCCTCTGTTGTCTCACCGGCATCTAATTCAGCACAGAATGCCGCGTACTCGTCAAGGGACATTCGAGAACTTTCCGGCGCCGGCATCGGGGTTGAGGTCGGCATCAGGGTCGAGGTCGGCATTGGGGTCGATAGGGCCGTCTCCTCCGAAGGCTCCTCAGTGGGCGTGCAGGCCGAGAGGATTGCAGCAACGAGTAGAATCGCCAGCAAGATACTGGCCCCACGTAAGTGCCCAGCGTTCGTTTTCATTCGTTCTTTCCTTTGATGGCTCATGCTCTAAGCTTCGGTGTGTTTGCGGCTGGCGGGGCGATTGGGGAGGGAGCGGAATCGAACCGTGCCGTCGATCAGTTCAGTTGTCATTGTCTGCGGGGCCGGATTCGACCGGGCTAACTGCATTTGTGACGTCGACGGGCGAGCATCCTCCCCTGTTGCAGGCGGTGACCCAGTAGTAGTTGCGTCTGTCGGGGTCGGCGTGCGTGTAGGTGGTCTCGACGAGGTTGGCGGCCAATTGGTCGCAGGAGATGGACGAGCCGTCCGGGCGCACTTCACAGTAGGAGGCGAAGGCGCGGTGATGGTAAAGGTTGTAGTAATCGGCGCCGTCAACCGGGTCCCATGTGAGGATGATGGAGGGGCCTTCGAGAGCGTAGGTGAGGTTGGAGGGGGCGGGGGGAATGTCCACGGCCGGCTTGGCGGGGCTCTCTTCGGCGACGGGCGAGCAGCCTACGTTGTTGCAGGCGGCGACCCAGTAGTAGTTGCTTCTGTCGGTGGCGGCGTGCGTGTAGGTGGTCTCGACGAGGTTGGCGGCCAGTTGGTCGCAGATGGTGGACGAGCCGTCGGATTGCACATTGCAGTAGGTGGCGAAGGAGTCATGATGGTAGAGATTGTAGTAGTCGGCATCGTCAACCGGGTCCCAGTTGATGACGACGGAGGAGCCTTCGAAAGCGTAGGTGAGGTTGGAGGGGGCGGGGGGGTAATCGAGGCCCGGTCTGTAGGGAGTGTCGGCAGGGGGACTGGCGGCATTCTCGGCGTCGAGAGGTGAACAACCGCTGCTGTTGCAGGCGATAACCCAGTAGTAGTTCCTGCCGCCGGCGGGGTCGGCGTGTGTGTAGGTGGTCTCAGCGAGGACGGTGGCCAGATAGTCGCAGAGGACTGGATTGCCGGAGGGCGATAGGCGGCAGGAGGAGTCGAGGGCGTCGTCATGGTAGAGGTTGTAGCGGTCGGCGCCGTTGACCGGATCCCAACTGATAACGATGGAGGAGCCCTGGTAGGCGTAAGAGAGGTTTGAAGGCGCGCTGAGAGCGCTGTTGATGGGAAGGCCGGGATTCTCGACGCAGTAGTAGAGGTCGAGGTCACCGAGGTCGGAGCGATCGGGTAAAGGCGTGAAGAGCAATTCCCGGCGGATCCTGTCAACGAGTAGGCGCGGGAGATTTTCATCGAGGCGCACCAGCTGACGGGGAATGCAGCCGGTGAAGTTGTTGGGGGCGAGGAAGAGTCTTTCGAGGTTGGAAGCGTTTGCCAGTTCGGGGGGAATCGGACCGGCCAGGTTGTTATTTCTGAGGTCGAGAGATTGGAGCATGGGCAGGCTGCCCAGTTCAGGGGGGATTGAGCCGGTCAGGTTGTTGTTCTGGAGGTCGAGGCGGGTGACGCAGCCATTGCTTGCGGTGGTAACGCCGAACCAGGTTGAGAATGGTTTCTGGCTGAGCCAGTTGCTGTTGTCGTGCCAGTCCGGTCCGCCGGTGGCGTTGTAGAGAGCGATGAGGGCGGGCTGTTCGCGCTGGGCGCAGGCGGAGGAGGGTGCGTCCGCAGGGGCGGCATTTCGTCGGCATGAGGATAGAGCGGCAACGAGAATGAGGATCGCCAGGAGGACGGCGGTCTTGCGCAGGCGGTGGAGGTTCTGTGCGGGCGGGCAGATGAAAGAGGGCAACGTGAACATGCCGATGTTCCTTGGGTGGTGAGCAGACGGTGCACGGAGAGGGAAGGGGCCGACGGGCCGGGACTATTCTATTGTTACAGTAAATTGTACAGAATGTCAACGGTTGCGAGAGGTTGTATGGGCGTGTCCTGTGGGCAGGCACGGCAACACCTTTTGTCCACGAAGGGCTGCGAAGAACGGCAACGGCAACACCTTTTGTCCGCGAAGGGCCGCGAAGGACCGCGAAGAACGGCAACGGCAACACCTTTTTGTCCACGAAGGGCCGCGGAGGGGCACGGAGAACGGCAACGGCAACACCTTTTGTCCACGGAGGGCTGCGAAGGACGGCGGAGAACGGCAACGGCAACACCTTTTGTCCACGGAGGGCCGCGAAGGGCCGCGGAGAACGGCAACGGCAACACCTTTTGTCCACGGAGGGCCGCGAAGGGCCGCGGAGAACGGCAACGGCAACACCTTTTGTCCACGAAGGGCCGCGAAGGGCCGCGGAGAACGGCAACGGCAACACCTTTTTGTCCACGAAGGGCTGCGAAGGGCTGCGGAGAACGGCAACGGCAACACCTTTTTGTCCACGAAGGGCTGCGAAGAACGGCAACGGCAACACCTTTTGTCCGCGAAGGGCCGCGAAGAACGGCAACACCTTTTGTCCGCGAAGGGCCGCGAAGGACCGCGAAGAACGGCAACGGCAACACCTTTTTGTCCACGAAGGGCTGCGAAGAACACCTTTTGGGCCGTTAAGGACACCTTTTTTGATCGGCGAGGGACATTTCTTGTTGCCTTTCTTGGGTAGAGCGGGTAGTTTGTCGATGCTCACGGGAGGAAGGGGCACCCACAAGGGGTGCCCCTACGGGTGGATAACGACAGCGCTCACGGGAGGAACGGGCACCCACAAGGGGCGCCCCTACGGGTGGATAACGACAGCGCTCACGGAAGGAACGGGCACCCACAAGGGGTGCCCCTACGGGTAGATAACGACAGCGCTCACGGGAGGAACGGGCACCCACAAGGGGTGCCCCTACGGGTGGATAACGACAGCGCTCACGGGGGGACGGGCATGATATTGGTTGGCTGCCGCCACCTTGGCTGAGACGCACCGCTGGGATGAAGGCGTACGGTTGGTGAGCGATGGTTTTGGAGGGGGGCGTTGCGGGGGGTGTCCCCCCGCACAAGGGAGGGCCGAAGGCCCGACCGCCCAGAAAGGGCGTAGCCCCTGGCGGCGGCGGGGGTTTGCCGACGACAGCCCTGAGCCGCCTTAGCGGCGAAGGGTGCGGAGGCACGCCTTAGCGGGCCGGAGCCGCCGGAGGGCGTCTGCGCCCGCAGGCGAACTGCAGGGGACAGGGGTTAGGGGATAGTGAAAGACCGCTTCGCTCGCGTCGCTCAGGAGCGCGAATGCCGGTTGCCAAGTTTCCGGGAGCTGGAATTGGCAACCGGCGTAAAGGCTATTCCGACTGGATATCGTGGTTGAATTGCCAGGGTATGCCGAACTTGTCGGTGCAGGAGCCGAAGTAGGAGCCCCAGAAGACGTCCTGGAGAGGCATGGTGACGGTGCCGCCGGCGGAGATGCCGGCGAAGAGACGGTCGGTTTCTTCGCGGGTCTGCGGGTGGCAGGAGACGGAGAAGTTGTTGCCAGCCTGGTAGGGCGGGCCGAAGGCGGCCGAGGTGTCGCTGCCCATGAGAACGCTGTCGCCGATAGGGAGGGTGACGTGCATGATGTGATCTTTTTCGTCCTCCGGCATGCCCATGTCGTCGGGGCCTTCGCCGAAGGTCGAGATGGTGACGAAGTCGCCGCCGAAGACGGAGCGATAGAATTCGAACGCGTCGCGGCAGTTGCCGTTGAAGTTGAGATAGATACTGAGTGTCATTCTTGACTCCTCGATAGTTGGTGCTGTATTTCACGGGATCGGCGGCGGGCCGCCTTTTGATTGCTGCCTGGAAGGGTGTTGAAGGCAGGGTGGGCGGTAACCATCGCGTTTTCCTTGCTTACAAGTTGTGAGTAGATACACGTCAGTTGTGTGGTGTTACAGGCGCGGCCTTGCGCGGGGTATGGACGATACGGGGTCTACTCTTTGTGGCCGTTCATGGCTTTTTCCATGCGGCTGGCATCAACGGAGAAGATTTCCCAGACGTGGCCGTCGAGGTCCTGGAAGGCGCGGCCATACATCCAGCCGGCATCGGTGGCGTCTCTGCATTCGCTGCCGCCGGCGGCGAGGGCTTTGGCGATGGTCCTGTCGACGTCATCGCGGCAGTCAACGGAGAGGGCGACGACAACTTCTGCGCTGTGCGTGCTATCGGCGATCTCTTTGCCGGGGATGAATTTTTGGAAGTACTCCTCTTTCAACAACATGGCGAACATGTTGTCGCCTATGATCATGCAGGAGGCATGGTCGCCGGTGAACTGGTCATCGAAGGCGAATCCAAGCTCAGTGAAAAAATCTACCGAACTGCTGAGATCGCTTACCGGCAGATTTACAAAAATTCGTTTAGCCGTTTGCATTGCGGCTCTCTTTCCTTTTTCTTGTACAGAAGTTGTATTTTTCGGCATAGGCTCTCCATCATACAACAACATCGCCGCCAAAGTGAAAGTTTGTGAGGCGCTGATGTAACATAAATGCGCGCGCGCGGCAGGGCTTTTTTGACAGCGGGCGTACAGTAACCGAAATCGGGTCTGTCCCAGATTTTTTGGTGGACGTTGTCTGAATCAGGATTTACAGGATTTGGGGATTTTCAGGATTGCAGGCGATTGGTTGACGCCTGTTCAGCGGGTCATTTTTGCGTCGGGTGAAAGGGCAGATGGCAGTGGCAGATTGCGGGGGCAGATTGCGGGGGCTCAAGGTTTTGAGATGCACCGCCGAAGCGCTATCATTTGACATTCGGGCCGGATAGCTATATCGTTTAGGGGTCGCCGGCGCGCTGCGGGCGGAGGCGAATCATATTGGGGCTATAGCTCAGTTGGGAGAGCGCTACAATGGCATTGTAGAGGTCAAGGGTTCAAGTCCCTTTAGCTCCACCAGAGTCGGGGTATTGACGGCAGGATGGTGTAGGACCCTGCGGGCTGTAAGAGTTGGATGGCGAGATTTGACCGGTCGGACGCCGGTTTGCCAGATTGAAATATCGCGTTGGCGGGCTTGTCGCATAGATTGGGATAGGTGAGATGCCAGCGGCTTCGGGGCTGTAGCTCAGTTGGGAGAGCGCTACACTCGCACTGTAGAGGTCAGGGGTTCGAGTCCCCTCAGCTCCACACGGCAGACGGGCAGGAATTCTGATAGGGCGCCCGGGCCGCGGCGGGAAAATCGTATATTGGGGCTATAGCTCAGTTGGGAGAGCGCTACAATGGCATTGTAGAGGTCAAGGGTTCGAGTCCCTTTAGCTCCACCAGACCCTGCAAGAGCAGGTAGTAATGTGACACGGATAAAGTAGCTGAATCCGGGGTGAGAGAAGGTGCAAGACGACCGCAGGCAAGAGTTGACTGACCGGTTTACGGAATCGGCGGAATATCTGAACCGCCAGTTGCATACCGGTCGTCTCGACGAGTGGGAAGGTTTGGAGATGACCATTCCCCAGATCAAGACGTTGGTTCTGCTCGAACGGGTGGGTCCGTTGCGAATGGGCAACATCGCTTTATCTTTGGGTCGAGCGCTTTCGGCTACAACTACGGTTGTGGACCGTCTGGTAGAAAAGGAGTTGGTGGACCGGGTCGCCGACCCAAGCGACCGGCGAGTCGTGATCTGCCAATTGTCTGAGTCGGGAGAGCAGGCGATAACACGGTTCTGGCGGATTGGGCGGGAGCGAATCCAGATAGTGGCGGATCTGCTGGACGAGGAGCAGTTGGAGACGGTGGTGCAGGGATTTGAGTTGATCCGCTGGGCAGAAGGAGAGATTCAGAGAACGATTACTTCGATGCAAACGACTTCCTAGCAGGGATTTCCCGCCGCCTTACCCCCATCCCATACAGACTTCGACCTGTCGATTCGACTGATTGGGAAACCGAGCTGTAACCATCTTTGCCCAATGCGGCCCAGCGGCCAGACCGTCACAATAGCCTATCTTGTTCCCCAGTTCCCCCTGTCCGGTGCGGACTGCCGCCTCGATTGAGCCGGTCGGACAGAGTTCAGTCTCCAGATACTGTTGGCAATCGGCGCAGAAGATGTCTATAATGAACACATCAGGCCGATGGCGGCCTCCCAGGCGTTCACGATAAACCCCCTTAGGAAAAACGAGCACTCGATCCTGCGACTTATGTCATCCCGTATGCGAGCGTTGCAGATCGGGGGGTTTCTTGACGCGTTCCTGCTGGTGGGAGTTAACCAGCTGTGTACGAGGCGCTCAATTGACGAGGTGGTGGCGCGTAGACGAGAGGTGCGCATTTGACGCAGCGACAGCGGGTTGAACACTGTCCGGCGCCAGACCGTCGTCGCGACCGTCCACGACGGAGCGACGGCCAGCCAGACCAAGGAGCAAGAAACGATGACGACGAAACGCGGTTCCCGTCCTGCAGTTCTGCACTGGTTCAGCCTGCTTGCGCTGCTGATTCTGGCCGGCGCGTGTGTGCCGGCGGATTTTGAATCTCCCGCTCTTGGAACGGTGGTGGTCGGCGGCGGCGAGGAGATCCAGATTCGTGCGCTTGGGGCGCTGACTCGCGCCGGCGAACTGGGCGTGCCCAGCCAACGGGGCGTGGCGCTGGCGATCGCCGACTATGGGCCGATCAAGGGATATGCTGTGAGCATGGGCGCCGGCCTCGACTCGCTGTGCAGCGCGGCGGGCGGCGCGGCGGCGGCTGAGACGGTGATCGGCGACGGGCGCGTGGTGGGCGTTATCGGCACGGCCTGCTCGGTGGCGGCGGCGGCGGCTTCCCCGATCCTGAGCGAGGCGGGCCTGGTGATGGTGGGGCCGTCCACGACGTCGCCGTCGCTGACATCCGACCTGCGGGGCAATGCGGGGTCCAACTACCATCCCGGTTACCATCGCGTCGCCAGCAACGATCTTTACCAGGCAGAGGCGGTGGCCGATTTTGTTTACAACGAACTGGGCCTGCGCAGCATGGCGGCCATTCATGACGGGGACCCGTATACGTGGGGTCTGACGGCGGCCTTCACGACGGCGTTTGAGCAGTTGGGCGGCTCGGTGGCGGTGGCTATGGTGAACAAGGGCGACACCGACATGCTTCCCGTCCTTACTGAGGTCGCGGCCGGCAGCCCGGAAGGCCTCTTCCTGCCGATCTTTCCGGAGGAAGCCGGGCCGATCCTGCGTCAGAGCGGCCAGGTGGACGGGCTTGAGGGATTGACGCGCATTGGCGGCGGCGGTCTGCTGGTGTCTGATTTCCTGGCGCTGCCGGAGTCGGAAGGCTTCTATTTTGCGGGGCCGGAGCTGGACTTCGGCAGCAATGTAAACGGGGCGACGGGCAGGAGCGGCGACGAAATGACCGCGGCGTACCAGGAGCGGTATGGTGAGAGTCCGACGTCCGCCTATCTGGCGCACGCCTATGATGCCACAACTATCCTGCTGCGCGCGATCGAGGAGGCGGCGGTTGTCGAAGGCAGTGCGCTCTACATTGACCGGGCCAGGCTGCGAGAGGCGCTGGGAGGCACCAGCGGCTTCAGCGGCATCATCGGCGCCATTTCCTGTGACGAGTTCGGCGACTGCGGCACCAGCCGCGTCCAGATATCGCAACACACTGATTCCGACATGACAGACGTAGACCGTCTGCCGGTTGTCTACCGTTACGCGCCGTGAGCGCGGCAATCAACTGACACACAGCCCGACCAAGGAGTATGGAAATGACGAAGATAGACCGCCCCGGCACCGTGCGTAGGCAACGAAGTGGCCGCGCATGGAACAGTGCGCTGCTGCGCTGGCCCATTCTGCTGTTGGCAGTTCTTGTGAGCGGCGCATGTATACCTGAGAATTTCGTGGTCAGCCCGCTGGGAACGGTTGTGGTCGGCCCCGGCGAGGATATCCAAATCCGTTCGGCGGCGGTGCTTTCGAGCATCGGTGAGCTGGGCTCTTCGACGCAGCGCGCGGTGGCGCTGGCGCTGGCCGACTACGGGCCGATCAAGGGGCACAACGTGACGATGGGCGCGGGTCTCGACTCGCTATGCACGCCGGAGGGCGGTGCGGCGGCGGCGCAGACGGTGATCGGCGACCGGCGGGTGGTGGGCGTGATCGGGACATCTTGCTCGGCGGCGGCGGTGAAAGCGTCGCCGATCCTGAGTGAGGCCGGTCTGGTGATGCTCTCCGCCACCAATACGGCGCCTACGCTGACTTCGGACCTGCGCGGCAACGCGGGCGCTGACTATCACCCAGGCTATTATCGCACCGCCAACAACGACCTATATGAGGCGGAGGCGGTAGCCGAGTTTGCGTACCACGACCTCGGCTTGCGCGAGATGGCGGTCATCCATGACGGCGATCCCTACACTTCCGGCCTGGCCAACGCGTTCGCGGTCGCGTTCGAGCAGGCGGGCGGCACGGTCACGGTCGCCACGGTCAACAAGGGGGACACTGACATGATCCCTGTTTTGACCCAGGTTGCCGGCGCCAGCCCGGATGGTCTCTTTCTGCCGCTCTTCCCCGATGAAAGCGCGCAGATAATCCGGCAGATCGGCCAGATCGCCGACCTGGGAGAGGTGACCCTTATTGGCGGCGCTGCCCTGATGGATTTCGAGTTTCTGGCGATACCGGAATCGGAGGGCATGTACCTGGCCAGCCCGGAACTGCACTTTGAAAATAACGTCAACGAGGCGACGGGCAAGAGTGGAGGCGACATTGCGGCGGCCTATCAGGAGCAGTACAATGCGGCGCCGGGGTCGGTCTACATGGCTCACGCGTATGACGCCACTACTATGCTGCTGCGCGCGATCGAGGAGGCGGCGGTTGCGCAAGGGGATACGCTTTATATCGACCGCGCCCGGCTGCGGGAGGCGTTGACCGGCACTGCCGGCTTCAGCGGCATAGTCGGCCAGCTCAACTGTGACGAGTTCGGCGACTGCGGGACCGGCCATCTTCACATCGTGCATCACACCGACGCCACGATCACGGACGTAGATGGCCTGGAGACTGTCTATTTTCATCTTCACGAGGAGCACGAGCACTAGTCACCAGTTTTTAGTAGTCAGTTTTTAGTTTTTAGTGAACCTCGCTCGAACGCGGCGCTGGGAATGCGGGATGGATGGAGGCGGGAACGGCGGGGACAGGGGTTAGGGGGTAGGGGGTAGGGGTTAGTGGAAGACCCCTTGGCTCGCCACACTTATTGTCGCGAATTTAATGTAGCTGAGTGGTTACGAATCGAGGTTGATCAGATGGGTGGACGTCATCAATGAAAGAGGTGGCGCTGTATACGGACGGCGCGTGCAGCGGGAATCCCGGCCCTGGTGGGTTCGGGGTTGTGCTGCTCTACGGCAAACGCCGCAAGGAGCTGTGCGGCGGATATCGAAGGACGACCAATAACCGGATGGAGTTGCTGGCTGTGATTAGAGGGCTGGAAGCTTTGAAAGGAAGGTGCGGAGTCACCCTCTACAGCGACTCCAAGTATGTTCTCGACGCGTTGACAAAGGGCTGGGCGCGCAGATGGCGCGCAAACGGTTGGCGCCGCAACAAGAAGGGCGAGCCCGCGGTCAACCCCGACCTGTGGACACGGCTGCTCGACCTGTGTGACGGGCACGAGATGCGCTACCAGTGGGTGAAAGGTCATGCCGGCGACCCGGAGAACGAACGCTGCGACGAACTGTCGACGGAGGCGCTGGCTCGCCCCAACCTGCCCGCCGACGACCAGTATGAACGCACGGAGCGGGGGACGGCCCTGTCGTTTTCCGACGCGGCGCGATAGGGTCAACGAGAGCTGTCCATTTCGACCATTTGAGTTGCATGTTGGCGGTGGGTAGGGCCGAAACGATGGCGCTACATAAACAAGCTTCCCCCCTGCAACCAGTGCGCCGCGCAGATAGTATAGAATATCTGACATCCTCGCAGATAGGCCGACACGTTGACCATACGCGCATGGCCGGCGCGCGCTGAAATCAAAGGCGAATCAGCACTATGACCAGACCGCCAATACCCAGAGACGCGGGCGAAGTGAGCGCCCAGTGGATGCAACAGGCACTGACGGCGGGCGGCGCGTCGGATTTTCCTCCTGTCAAAGAGATCGTTCTTGAAGAGATTGGCGCCAGCGTCGGCTTCCTGGGAGCGTTGATCCGCTGCCATCTGAGCTATGACGAGCCGAAGGCGCCGGATGCCGCCGATCTGGGAGGTCCGGCGGCTGAGTGGAATCGCGCCGCGCCCGAAACCGTCATCGTCAAGCTGCCCAGTCCGCACGCCAAGAACCGGCGCCTGTGCAAACGCCTGGGGCTACACAAAGGGGAATACGACTTCTACCGGCTGGTCGCGCCCGTGGCCCCGGTGCGGTCGCCGGCTCTGCTCTACGGTGATTTTGAAGCCAGCAGCGACCGCTTTGTGCTTCTGCTGGAGGATTTGGGGGGTATGCAGACGGTGAGCCATTTCGACGGCGCCAACGCTGAGCAGACAAGACGCGCCATCCGCGCGATCGCCAAGCTGCACGGGACCTTTTGGAACAAGACCGATCAGCCGCTCTTGAACGACTTCCCCGACCCCTTTTCGCCAAAGCGCAGAAAGTTGGTACAACTCGTGTATCTGGCGTACCTAGGGCCTGCGCTCAAGAACTTCGGCAGTTTTTTCTCAGACGATATACGCCGCCTGGCCGAGACCTACTGTTCGCGCATCGCGGACCATATCGAGCGTGCCGCAGCCGGGCCCAAAACCTTCAGCCACGGCGACTTCCGGCTGGACAATATCTTCTTCGCGGCCGACGCTGCGGACGATGTCGCAATGATCGACTGGCAGGTGAGTGGAATCAATAGTCCCCTGTTCGATGTAGCCTATATCCTGGGGACCAGTGTGACGACCGAGGTACGCCGCCAGATCGAGCGGGAAGTGCTGGAAGAGTATACCGACATCATCAGTGACATGGGGGTGGAGGGGTTCACGTTCGAAGAGTGCTGGCGCCTCTACCGCGAGAACTTGCTGGCGGGCCTTCTGGTCGTGGTCTTTGCCTGCGGCGGGTTGGCCCTGAGCGACGAGGGCGGCCGCCAGATGATGGAAGTCGGTTTGCAACGAAGCCTGGCCGCCATTGAAGACCTGGATGCCGGCGCATGCATGCCGGCGCCGGCGCCTTTTTTGAGCCGCGCCGGCGCGTTCGCGGCATTCTCGCGCGGTGCGTACGGTGTGTTGAAGGCGTTGCGGCGGTAGGGGGATTGGTATTGGTGACGCTGAAGCCCATCTCCGAAGGGGCTCAGGATACCCGCCTTGTTCGGGGCATAGATGTTGACACGGGACTTTGTATTTCATATACTCATCGAAGCACTGTATTGCAGAATCTCTATCTGAACGAATCTCCCTGTGAACTGATTATGCAAGAAGTGAACGTTCATGAAGCACAGACTCAACTGCCCCTTCTGCTGACGCAGGTTGAGGCTGGTGAAGAAATAGTCATTACCCGTAACGGCAAACCGGTGGCGCGGCTCGTGGACTGTCATTCGCGCGGCAAGCGACAGTTCGGCGCATGGAAGGGGCGTATTGCGGTCAATGACAGCTTCTTCGACCCTCTGCCTGAGGAAGAGTTGTCAGCGTGGGAGGCTTGAGCAATGCGGCGCCTTCACTCCGGCGACCGTGTCATCGCCAAATTCCCGGTCTAGTTTCAGTATTGAAGCCACGTCCTAATTATTACCGCCCCTCCGCTTCGACCATTAACATATCAGCAAGATCATCTCCTGCGAGCTAGCGTTCGACAGAGTCGACGCGCTACCGGCGGAGATGGTCGATCCGCGCTGAAGTCCAGTCGATCTTAACGAACTGTGCTACAATTGTTCTACTGAGATCAGAGTAGTAGATCGCAACATGCCAACCGAAAGCAGTGACATGACAGAGACCGTGACGGCTACAGACAAAGACCTGATCATTCTTTATCGTACCTTTTCCCAGGAGATGTGGTGCGCCGGATGGCTGGCAGATCCCGAAGCCATGCGCGACGAATTCATCCTGTGGCTGCGGGAGAAGTATGCGTCCGCACCGAATCGAGTCGACGAGTGGGACGCGTGCTCCTATGAGATTGAGGCGTTGCCTGCCCTTAGGGACATGTTTACGGATGCGCTTGGATTACGTATTGAGGCGATTGAAGCAGAGAAGCCGACAGCGGCAGGTGTGGAGATCAGCGCGGACAGGGTGACAGCGTATCTGAGCGACGGGCGCGCCATCTCGGTGCCGCTGGCCTGGTATCCCCGGCTGGCCCATGCTGCGCCGGAGGAGCGCAGCAGTTGGGAATTGTGCGGCGGCGGCTGGCGGATCCACTGGCCCGATCTGGACGAGGAGATCAGCGTGGAGGGAATGCTGGCCGGGCAGGCGTTCGGAGGGAGTCAGCAGTCATTCAGAGAGTGGCTCGAATCAATCAAGGCTGGGCACGGTTTGGAGGTCTTCGAGCAGCGGCAAGCCAATGAGAAAAGAGTGAAGTCAGGAATAGGCAGTGACCTGTAGGGGAGCATCCGCACCATGCTGGCGCTCCGGGGTTGATTTTGGATAGAAACTTGAGGCTGGGCCAATGAACAGAGACGAACTTCTCGATCTGTTGCGAACGCACAAGGCGACGCTTGCGCGGCGTTTTGGCGTAACCGAACTCGCCCTCTACGGCTCCTTCGCCCGCGATCAGGGTACCGAGGCCAGTGACATCGACATCCTGGTCGGGTTTGACACGCCCCCCGATTTAGAGCGCTACTTCGGAGCGCATTTTTATCTCGAAGAGCTACTGGGGCGGCCGGTGGACCTGGCAACCAGCGGAGAGTTGCGGGCGGAAATACGTCCTTATGTAGAGCAGGAAGCAATCAATGTCTGACGCGCAGCACAGACAACGTGAATGGCGTTTCTACATTCAGGATATGCTGGAATTTGGCGAGAAGGTTCTGGGCTACACAGAAGGACTGGACCAGGAGGCGTTCATCGCCGATGAGCGCACTTACGATGCCACCCTGCGCAATATCGAATTGCTCGGCGAAGCCGCAACCCATATTCCAATCGAGGTGCGTGAATCGCATCCGGAGGTACCGTGGCACGCGATTATAGGAATCCGCAACCGCTTGGCCCATGGTTATCTGCACATCAGTGAGAGTGTCATCTGGTCCACTATTCAGAACTCTATTCCGAAGCTTCTCCCCGCGTTGCGGCATCTGTTGGACACCACGGCAAAGGACGAAACGTAACCGGGAATGCCGCGCCGGATCTCGGAGGACGGGAATTCGTCTTTCGTTCTGGCAACCCCACCATCCCACAGAACCTGTTCCAGGCAATACAGAAAGCCCCCGTTGTCGAAAGTGACAGCGGGGGCTCTTGTTTTGCGATCTTATAAAAACAGGCGTTCAGGACAGCCGGCTGTCCTACGGCGCGGCTTGGGGGATCCCTGCGAGCGAGCCGGTTATCTTCACCAGATTGCGGGGAACCCAGACCGGTTCGTCCATTCCGATCACGTGGATCTGAAGCCATTCGGACAGCGGGCCGAGGCAGGTGATCGTGGCCCATGTCCCCTTCGGCAGGATGGTGACGGCTTCGTACTCCATGCCCGGACCCGACCTGGCAAAGACCGCTCCCGGCTGGACAAGTACGGCCGGCTGCGCCGCAACTTCCGCCGCGGTCACCCGTCTGACGCCGACCACGGAACCTTGCACCTGCGTCATGTGGCAGTAGATCCAGACCAGTGAGCTGTGTCCTTCCAGTTCCACCAGTATCCAGTCTCCGCTTGGGTCGATGCCGTAGATGCGTGCCTGTGTCCCCTGCGGCACGACGGAGACCACGTCGTACTGCAGGCCCGGGCCCGAGCGCACGTTCATGGTTATGGGCAGGGTAACGGCGAGGGGCCGGTCGTCTTCGGAGGGCGGGACGAAGTCGGTGACGCCGTAGATGGGGATGCCGGCGAGGGAGCCAACGGCCACCTTGACAAAGTCGCGGATTACCCAGACAGGCTCGTCAAGGCCCGGGACTATGATCTGGTACCAGACATTCGGCGGGCAGTCGCCGATAGCGATGATTTCGGCCCAGGTCCCTCGAGGGATGGTGGCTACGATGTCGTAGGCGAGGCCGGGACCGGAATAGGCGTAGAGCGCGTAGGGCTGGGTAATGGCGGCAGGCTGCTGGGAGATTTCGGTCTCGGTGATGCGCCTGACGTTCGCCAGGGGGCAGTCGATCTGGACCAGGTCGCGGTAGAGCCAGCCGAGGGAGGTCATTCCTTCCAGCTCGACCTGCAACCATTCGCCGCTGGGGTCGATGCCGACGATTTCGACCTGCGTTCCCTGGGGCAGGGTGGTGAGGACTTCGTAATCGATGCCGGGGCCAATGCGCACGTTCATGACCTCCGGCTGGATGATCGCTATTGGTCTGCTGCCGGTAGCGCCGGAAATCGGGAGCTTGGCGAGTTCTTCTGCGGAGACCTGGGAGACGTTGTCGAGCGAACCTTCGACGGTGGCCAGACTCTGGAAGATCCAGACGGGTATTTCGAGGTCGCTGAGTTCGATCTGGTACCATTCGCCGCGGGGGTCAACGCCGATGATGTTGGCGCGCGTGCCTTGAGGCAGGGTGGTGATGACGTCGTAGGCCAGTCCGGGGCCGAGGCGGGCGTTCATGCTTTCCGGGTGGGTAACGGCCTGGGGATAGTCACCGGCTGTCATTGTTTGGCGGAGGGCGGCGAGCCAGTTGACCAGGGCGCTGAGTTCCTGGCAGCTCCAGACGGTACGGTCGCCGGCGTAGTGATCGGGCGTGTCGTCCCCGTCAGTGTCGTCCCCGTCGGTGTCGTCCCCGTCAGTGTCGTCCCCGTCGGTGTCGTCCCCGTCGGTGTCATCCCCGTCGGTGTCGTCCCCGTCGGTGTCGTCCCCGTCGGTGTCGTCCCCGTCGCTTATCGGTGTCGGGTCGGCCACGTCGGGAATCGCATCCGGATCGGTCGGGTTATCTATATCAATAGTAATGATGATTTCCCAAAGATCGTCTGGCAGGTCACTTGTGGGCGGGAACGTGGGCCCTCCCGTAGGCGTGACCGTGGGCGTAAGGGTTGGGACCGTGGTACTTGAGGGCGTAGCCGTGGCCGTCGGCGTTGGCTGGCCGGCAGCGGTCGGCGTATGCGTCGCGGTCGGCGTCGGCTCTCCCTGATTCGGGGGCGGCGCATAGGATATTTTTGCCGTAGGCGTGGGTGTCGGCGCTGCGGTGGCCGTGGCGGTTGGCGTAGCGGTAGGCGGCAGTGGCTGCTTTTGCGGCGGCGGTTGCTGTTGGGGCGGTGGCTGCCTTCGCTGCGGTGGATTCGTGGCGGTTGCGGTCGGTTCGGGTGTGTTGGTCGCCGTATTGGTGGCCGTGGCGGTAGGCTGCTCTTGCCGCGGCGGCTTGTTTTGCTGCGGCGGATCCGTGGCGGTTGCGGTCGGTTCGGGCGTGTGCGTATTGGTGGCTGTCGGCGCGGGTGTGTTGGTCGCCGTGTTGGTGGCGGTGGGCGTGTCTGTTTCGATGGGAGAGAGTGATAATCCGACGACCTGGAACGCTTGGATTGCGGTGTAGGTATACCCGCTGTCGGCGATGAGCGTGACGGTCAGTGTGTATGTATCGGACGGGCAGCGGGCGTCGATCTCGCCGGGGACTGTAACCTGGCCGTCTTCCCCGGCATTGAGTTGGCCGGTGTACTTGCCACTGCCGCCGAGTCCCGTCCCTTCACATTCGTCCACGTCCTCGTTATCTGTATTGGTGACGTCGGCCCGGTAGTTATACTGGTCCGAGTCGTCTATCCCTTCGAAGATCATGTTGAAGGGAGTTTGCTGGCCTCGATCGATGACGAAAGGCAGGCCGTCGATCCTGACGGTGGGCGGGGGCATTGGCGTGGACGTCGGGGTGGACGTGTCGGTGGGCGTGGCCGTCGCTGGTATGGGTGTGACGGTGGGCGTGGCCGTTGGTAGCTCCTGTGCGGGATCGATCGTAACACCACAGTTACAGGCAAGCGGTATAGCCTCGTTCGAGCCGGGTTCGGTATAGGTGACCGTACACTTCAAGGTGTAGGCAGTGGGCGGACAATTCCTGTTGATAGATAGAGGTATCGTCCCTGTGGTGCCCCAATGACTGTATTGTGAAGGGCTGAAATTGCTAACAGTGCCAAACCCTTGCCCTTCACAGTGGTCTGCGTTGGGGCCGTCAGAGCTTCCTTGCACCAGGTCGAAGCGGTAGGTGACGGTGGTGAATTTGTCGTCAGAGTTGCATGTACCGTCGTTGTTCTGATCGATGCAGGGGAAGTTAGCGAAAATGAGGCCGGCATTCAGATTTTCACCTGCTGACACTAAGTCGTTGAGTTTTTCAAAACTGATGTGCGGCTGGGGATCCGCCTGCATCAAGGGGGCAAGGGCTTGGGTCGGGGTACCGGGCACGAAAGAGATAACGGTCAGGGCAAACAGTAACAGAGTGACCGCGCCGACCAACGTAGTAACCGACTGTTTCGCTTGCATTTTCTTTGTCTCTACTTCTCTTCTACGAGCGTGCCTGTCCGTGTCGGTTCAGCCTTCCCGTTACGTGCTTGACTCCCTGCCAAAATCGGAGTTCCCTCTGCCGATCGGACGAGTAGGCGGCACGGAATGTTCCGTTTCACTTGACCCCTTTCTTGGAGTGGATTTCTGCTCCTGTTCGCATACCCTTTTTGGGCAGATGCGCCCGGAAACAGGCGGGCGGAATTGGAGCGGGCGGAGGAGTTCTTTGCGATGTCGCATATCGTGATCCGGCAGCAGGCCCTTTGCCAGCGGGATGGGATTCCGACAAAGGGAAGGCCCCGCTGTCGCTGTCGACAGCGGGGCTCTTGATTTGTCTTTATATGGGCTCTTATGAAAACCAGCGGAGGTGGCAGATCAGTTCGAGCGGCTGGCCTTGTGCCGCTTCAACAGCGTCCGCACTCATTTGCTGCTGCGAGGCCGCCGGCGGCGAGGACAACCGGTTATGCTACGGCATGACCTGGGGAATCCCTACCAGAGAGCCGGTAGTCTTCACCAGATTGCAGGGAACCCAGACCGGCTCGTCCATGCCGACCACCTGGATCCGGACCCATTCGGACCGTGGGCCGACGCCGGTTATCGCGGCCCATGTCCCCTTCGGCAGGATCGTGACCGCGTTGTACTCCATGCCCGGACCCGACCGAGCGAAGACCGCCCGCGGTTGGATGAGAACAGCCGGCTGCGCCGCAATCTCTTGGGCAGTTACGCGTCTGACACCGACCAGCGAACCTTCCACTTGCGTCATGTAGCGGTAGATCCAGACCAGTGAGCTGAACCCGTCCAGTTCGACCTGGAACCAGCTCTCGCTCGGGTCGAGGCCGTAGATGCGTGCCTGCGTGCCCTGCGGCACTACGGCAACCACGTCATGGTCCAGGCCCGGCGCAGTGCGCACGTTCAGCGTGATGGGCAGGGTAACGGCGAGCGGCCGGTCGTTCTCGGCGTCGGCGGGCGGGTCGAAATCGGTGACGCCGTACAGGGGGATGCCAGCGAGCGAGCCGATGGCCACCTTGACGAAGTCGCGGGGCACCCAGACTGGCTCGTCAAGGCCTGCTACTTCAATCTGGTACCAGACTGTCGGCGGGCAGTCGCCGATGGCGATGATTTTGGCCCAGGTTCCTCTGGGGAGAATGGCGACGGTGTCGTAGGCGAGGCCCGGGCCGGAATAGGCGTAGAGCGCGTAAGGCTGGGTAAGGGCGGCAGGCACCAGGGTGATTTCGCGCTCGGTGATGCGCCTGATGTTAACCAGCGGGCAGTCGACCTGGACCAGGTCGCGGTAGAGCCAGCCGAGGGAGGTCATTCCTTCCAGCTCGACCTGCAACCACTCGCCGCTGGGGTCGATGCCGACGATTTCGACCTGCGTTCCCTGGGGCAGGGTGGTGAGCACTTCGTATTCGAGGTCAGGGCCAAGGCGAACGTTCATGACCTCCGGCTGGATGACGGCCGTCGGTCTGCTGCCCGGGGCGCCGGAAATCGGGAGTTTGGCGAGTTCCTCGGCGGAAACCTGGGAGACGTTGTCGAGCGAACCTTCGACGCTGGCCAGGCTCTGGAAGATCCAGACGGGTATTTCGATGTGGCTGAGTTCGAGCTGGTACCATTCGCCGCGGGGGTCGACGCCGATGATGTTGGCGCGCGTTCCCTGCGGCAGGGTGGTGATGACATCGTAGGCCAGCCCGGGCCCGAGGCGGGCGTTCATTATCTGCGGCTGGGTGACGGCCTGTGGATAGTCGCCGGCGGTCATGGTCTGGCGGAGGGCGACGAGCGAGTCGACCAGGGCTGTGAGGTCCTGGCAGTTCCAGACGGAGCGGCCAGCGGCGTAATGGCCGGGCCAGCCGCTGCCGGTCTCGGTCGAGCCATCGTCTGAGTCATCCGGGATGCTTGTCGCTGACGGTGTCGGGTTAGCCCCGTCGGGATCCGCGTCCGTTGCGGGCACCTGAACTGTGACAACCGGCAGTATGTCGGGTGTACTTACGTCTGTCTGGTCATCCGTGGGCGTGACCGTGGGCGTAAGGGTTGGGACCGGGGTAGCTGTAGGCGTAGCCGTGGTGGTCGGCGTTGGCAGGGCGGTGGCGGTTGGCGTTTGCGTCGCAGTTGGGGGCGGCTCTACCTTCTGCTGGGGTGGCACATAGACGACTTTTGCTGTAGGCGTGGGTGTCGGCGCTGCGGTTGCCGTCGCGGTCGGTTCGGGCGTGTTCGTATTGGTAGCCGTCGGCTGCGGTGTGTTGGTGGCGGTTGGCTGCTGTTGCGGCGGATTCTGTTGCCGCGGCGGACTCGTGGCGGTTGGTTCGGGCGTGTTGGTATTGGTAGCCGTCGGCTGCGGTGTGTTGGTGGCGGTGGGCGTCGGCGTGTCAGGTTCGACGGGAGACAGTGATAATCCGATGACCTGGAACGCTTGGGTAGCGGTGTACGAATATCCGCCAGCGGCCATGAGGGTGACGGTAAATGTGTATGTACTGGACGGGCAACTGGCGTCGATCACGCCGGGGAGTGTGACCTGGCCGTCGTCCCCGCCATCGAGTTCGGCTGTGTACTGGTTAGCGCCGCCAAGTCCGGTTCCTTCGCAGTCGTCGGCGTCATTACTGTCTACATTGGTGACGTCGGCCCGGTAGAAATATTGGTCCGAGTCGTCGATCCCTTCGAAGATCATGTTGAAGGGAGTTTGCTGGCCTTGATCGAAGGCGGAAGGCAGACCGTCGATCTTCACAGAGGGCGGGGGCATTGGCGTGGACGTCGGGGTTAGGGTTGCGTCCTCCACCGGGAGGTGTTGCACGGAATCTTCAATAGTGGCTGTCGGCGTCGGCGTGGCCGTATCGGTGGGCGTGGCGGTGGGAGTAGCCGTGGCAGTCGGTGTCGGCGTATCGGTTGGGGTGGCGGTTGGCGTCGGCGTGTCAGGTTCGACAATAGACTGTGATGATTCGAGGACCTGGACCGCTTGGGTGACGGTAAACCCAAATCCGCTGGTGGCCATGAGAGTGACGGACAATGTGTATGTGCCGGGCGGGCAGCCGACGCTGATCAGGCCAGGGACTGTAACTTGACCGTTGACTGCCCCAGTAAGTTGGGCAGTGTACTGGCCAACACCACCAAGTCCGGTCCCTTCACAGTCGTCGGCGGCATTGTTGCCTTCATCGGTGACGTCGGCCCGGTAGCCATATTGGTCGGCGTCGTCCAGCGATTCGAAGATCATGTTGAAGGATGCTGGCTGGCCCTGATCGAAGGTGGAAGACAGACTGTCGATCCGCGCGAAGGGCGGGGGCTTTTGCGTGGGCGTAGACGTGGGCGTGGCGGTTGGGTCCTCTTGCGGCGAATTTTGCCCGCCATCTTCGACAGTCGGCGTGGCGGTCGGTGTGGCTGTGGCGGTGGCCGTGGCGGTCTCGGTGGGGGTGACCGTCTCGGTCGGCGTGGCTGTCGGTAGGGGCGTTTCGGTGGGCGTTGCCGTCGGTATGGGTGTTTCGGTCGGCGTGGCGGTCGCTGGCTGTTGCACGGAACCGACTGTGAAGTCCATACCATTGCAAGTAACCGGGATAGCCTCGTCCGAGCCGGGTTCGGTATAGGTGACAGTACACTTCATCGTGTAGGCACGGAGCGGACAGTTCCTGTCGATACGAAGAGGTATAGGGCTTAAGGATCTCCAAGAACTGTAATATGAAGGGGAAAAATTTCTGACAATGCCCAACCCTTGCCCTTCACAGTTGTCTGCATCGGCGCCTCCGTGCATAACGTCGAAGCGGTAGGTGACAGTGGTGAATCTGTCGTGATGGTCGCATGTATCGTCGTTGTTATTATCGATGCAGGGGAAGCTAGCGAACAGGAGGCCCGCGTTCATATATTCACCTGCCGCCACCCAGTCATCCAGCGTGTCAAAACCGACGCGCGGTTGGCCCTCCCCCTCCAAGGAAGGGGACAGGGCGTGGATCGTCGGGGCCGGGGGCACGAAAGAGATAACGGCCAGGGCAAATAGTAACAACATGCCCGCCCCGACCAGAGTAATTATCGACTGTTTCGTTTGCATTCTCTTCATCTCTTTTTCGCTTCTACAAGCGTGCCTGTCCGTGTCGGTTCAACCTTGCCGTTCCGAGCTTTCCTTCCTTCCAAAATCGAACTTCCATCTGCCGATCGGACGAGCAGTTCGGCCGGAATGTTCCGTTATTTACGATCTTTCGTTGGAGTGGATTTTTGCTCCTGTTGGCACACTCTTTTTGGGCAGAATCGCCCGGAAAATCGCGCGCTGAATTGGACAGGGAGGCGCAGTTCCCTACCATGCCGAATGCCACAATCCAGCGGCGCGCCCGAGTCGCGCAGGGTGCGATTCAGACAGTAGAAAAGCCCCGCTAGCGCAAGCGGGGCTTTGTGGGGGGACTGGCTCAGTTAGAAATTGGAGATGGCTGAGGGGGCGAGTGGCACGCCTGGTGCCGTGTCAGCGGCGCTGGAACGCGCTTACTGGCGGTTGGTCTCTGGCGGGGATGCGGATGGGCTAGGGCCCGGCACAGTCCGGGGGATCTCTGCCAGCGAGCCGGCGGCGATCTTCGTCAGGCGCCGGGCGATCCAGACCGGCGCGTCCATGCCGACGACCTCGATCTGGAACCATTCAGCGTGGGGGCCGATGCCGGTGATTGTGGCCCACGTCCCTTTTGGCAGTCTAGCGACTACTTCGTACTGCGGGCCCGGCCCCGACCGCGCGCGGAGGATGCGCGGCTGGGTGATCAGCGCCGGCAAAGTCGCGATCTCCCGGGCCGTAATCCGTCTGACGCTCACCAGCAAGCCGTCGACCCAGGTCATATCCCGAATCACCCAGGCCAGCGTGTCCAACCCTTCTATCTCGACCTGGAACCAGTTTTTGGTCGGATCCATGCCGTAGATTTTGCCCGAGATTCCCTGCGGAACAGTCGTGATCACCTTGTAGTCCAGGCCCGGCCCGGTGCGCACTTTCATGCTTTCCGACTGCGCGATCGCCAGCGGCCTATCGCTCTCCGGTCCTGGCTGCATTGGATTCTCGCCCGTCCCATTCGGTGGGAACCTCCCCAGCAGACCGCCGGCCACCTTGGTCCGGCTGCGGGCAACCCAGAGGGGCGCTTTCAACCCGACGACCTTGATTTGGAACCATTTATCGTGCGGGTCGATGCCGACGATTCTGGCCCACGTTCCGTTCGGCAGGATGGTGACGGCCTGGTACTCTACGCCCGGCCCCAAGCGGGCATGCAGGCTGCGGGGCTGGGTGATCATTGCGGGCAGCGCGGCAATCTCCCGCGCCGTAATCCGCCTGACATTCACTAGCGAACCGACCACGCGCGTCAGATCGCGGTAGACCCAGGCCAGTGTGTCCAAGCCCTCCAGCTCGACCTGGAACCACTCTTTATCCGGGCCCATGCCATAGATGGCGGCCCGCGTGCCCTGGGGGACGGTGGTGATGACGTCATATTCCAGGCCCGGTCCGAGGCGCACGTTGATGATTTCGGGCAGGGTGATCAGATAGGGCCTGACGCCGCTGTCCGGTCCCGGTCGGGGCAGGAGCGCAATCTCTTCTGTCGTAAGTTGTCTGAGACGCCGCACCGAGCCGGTCACTTCAACCAGGTTCTGGGAGATCCAGGCCGGCTCTTCGAGACCGGGCAACTCGATCAGGAACCAGTTATCCTGTGGGCCGAGACCGATTATTTTGACACACGTTCCCTGTGGGACGGTGGTGATCACGTCGTAGTTGGTGCCTGGGCCCGTTCGCAGATGGGAGATAATGGGCAGTGTGAAAGCCTGGACGAGGAAAGCCCCGGCGCGGTAGCGGCAGACGCCTTCGAGCGAGCCGACAAGAACTGTCAGGTCCTGTCGAACCCAGACGGTTCCGGGCACGCCGTCGATTTTCACCTCGTACCAGTCATGCCAGGGGCCGATGCAGATGATCTGGGCGCGTGTGCCGTGCGGCACAGTTCTGGCCAATTTGTACTCGGTGCCTGGGCCCAGGCGGACATTTGTATATTGAGGCTGGGTAACCGCGACTGGCTCCTGAGGTGGTGGCGGAGTTTGGGTGGGCAGCGGGGACTTTGGACTCTGCTCATTCTCAGGGGTTTGCGTGTCTCGGGACACCTGTCCGTTGCCGGAACCCTGTCCGTTGCCACCATTGCCGCCGTTGGTCCCGCCATTGCCACCGTTGGTCCCGCCATTGCCACCGTTGGTCCCGCCATTGCCGCCGTTGGTCCCGCCATTGCCACCATTGGTCCCGCCGTTGCCACCATTGGTCCCGCCGTTGCCACCATTGGTCCCGCCATTGCCGCCGTTGGTCCCGCCATTGCCGCCGTTGGTCCCGCCGTTGCCACCATTGGTCCCGCCGTTGCCACCATTGGTCCCGCCATTGCCGCCGTTGGTCCCGCCATTGCCGCCGTTGGTCCCGCCATTGCCACCGTTGGTCCCACCGTTGCCACCGTTGGTCCCGCCATTGCCACCGTTGGTCCCGCCATTGCCACCGTTGGTCCCGCCATTGCCACCATTGGTCCCGCCATTGCCACCATTGGTCCCGCCATTGCCACCATTGGTCCCGCCATTGCCGCCGTTGGTCCCGCCATTGCCACCATTGGTCCCGCCATTGCCACCGTTGGTCCCACCGTTGCCACCGTTGGTCCCGCCATTGCCACCGTTGGTCCCGCCATTGCCACCGTTGGTCCCGCCATTGCCACCATTGCCGCCGTTGCCGCCGTTGGTCCCGCCATTGCCACCGTTGGTCCCGCCATTGCCGCCGTTGGTCCCGCCATTGCCACCGTTGGTCCCGCCATTGCCACCGTTGGTCCCACCGTTGCCACCGTTGGTCCCACCGTTGCCACCGTTGGTCCCACCGTTGCCACCGTTGGTCCCACCGTTGCCACCGTTGGTCCCACCGTTGCCACCGTTGCCGCCGTTACCACCGTTGTTGCCGCCATTACCACCATTGCCCGGGGTCGGGGTCGGATTGGGCGGAGGTGGGTCGCCGACAACGAAGTCGACAGTGTCGGTGAGGGTATGGGACTGGCTTGTGCCGGGATCGGTGTAGGTAACGGTAAGAAGGAGCGTGTAGGGGCCGGGTTGACAGTCCCTGCTTATGCGAAGAGGGATGGGGCCGACCGTTCTCCACGAATCGTAAGCTGGTGGATCAAATGTGCGGACTCTATTCCACCCCTGCCCTTCGCAGCTGTCTACGTCGGTGCCACCGGAACCGCGGGCCAGCACGTCGAATCGATATGTTACAGAGGTGAATTTGTCACGATAGTCACAGTCATTGTCATTGTTTTGATCATTGCAGGGAAAATCTTTGAGGAGGAAGCCGGCTTCCAAGTAGTCGCCCGGCAGCACAGCGTAGTCTATCAGATCAGAATCTATGTGCGGGGAGGGTGATTGGGCGTGGGTTATCTGCGCGCGAAACAAGAATGCTAAAGTCAGGTGGCAGAACAGTAGTACGAGCAGAATGGAAATGGTTTTTCTGTGACGCATTTGACTCCACTTTACTACGCTGCTCACGGCGGGTTCAGCTGCCATAGCCAATACCGAGAGGGCCACAAATCACGAAACTTCGCTTGCAGAGTTTGGTGGAGTTGGCATTTTCGTAGCAGTTTGATCATCCTGCGACGAATCGATCCAAGAACTCGAACTGCGCAGCCGTTTCCAGCCTAACCATTCCACCTTAATATAGTTTCCTTTATGGATCGACGAAAGAAAAGTAAGGGAAGTTTCCTTTTTTGATAAACTTGGTCCAAAGTGCCCGAATCGGTTTCCTTTTGGTTGCGCTGATCCGTGAGGACAGATGTCAGTATGGAGTAAAGCCAGGTTGCGTGCAGTCCCAGACAACGGGGACCGAGGAACGCTCATGTGCGAGGCGGAATCCTTGTCTCTGCCGACAACCATGTTTCATCCAATGCAAGAAGCCCCCGCTGTCGTCGTTGATCACGGGGGCCTCTTGGTATGTATCGCATCATTGCGATAGCAGGTGGCAGTTCAGTTTGGAACGCTCGCTCAGCGCGAGCTGTCGTCGGTGCCCGGCGGCACCGCGGCGAGTCCGCCGCTGGTCGTCGTCGAACTGTAGGTGCCGGCCACTACGGGATCGATTTCGACTTCGGCTATCTCACGGCCGGCTGCCATCGTCCCGCACCAGGCCGAGATGAAGCTGGTGCCGCTGAGGGTGCTGAAACTCAGACTCTTGGAGTTTATGGTCGAGGCCGTCGCCGCCTGCTCCAGCGAAATGTAGGTAGTCGAGTCGGTGCTGGAACGGTGATAGAGACTGTACAGCTGCGCGCAGGCGCTGGCGTCCAGCCAGCTGACATCCAGATCGACCCCGCCGGCCTGCGGCAACGACAGTTCGACCGTGATCGAACTGGTCAGTTGCCCAACGGTTGGCGACGGCGTACCCCCTGCTGCGATCTGTATCAGCCCCGTCAGCGAGCCGCCGGCTACCTTGGTGTAGTCGCGGAATATCCAGGCCGGTTGGTCCAGGTCGTCCAACTCTACACGGTACCACTCTCCCAGCGTGTCGATGCCCGTGATCTTCGCCCACGTCCCCTGCGGCACGGTCGTGAGTATGTCGTAGGTCAGGCCCGGTCCGGCGCGGGCATTCAAGAGCGCCGGTTGCGTGATCGCGGCCGGCAGCAGCGCTAACTCGGCGTCGGTTACCCATTTTACTCCGGCCAGCGAGCCGATGACGGTGGTCAGGTCCTGGTAGACCCAGACCAGCGTGTCCAGCCCTTCCAACTCGATCTGGAACCAGTCGTCATCCGGGTCGATGCCGAAGATGCGGCCCTGCGTGCCTGCGGGCACAATCCGCACCACGTCGTAGGTCAGGCCGGGACCTGTGCGCACGTTCATGGTTATCGGCACGGTGATCGCCAGCGGCACGGAGCCGTCCGCTGCCGGTGTCCCCGTCAGCTGCGCTATCTCCAACGCGGTATACTGTTTGACGCCCGTCAGCGAACCGACGAGCGTTGTCAGACCCTGGTAGATCCAGACCTGCCCTTCAATGCCGTCGATCTCCACCTGGTACCATTCATTGTCCGGGTCGATGCCGACGATGGTGGCCTGCGTCCCGGCCGGCACGGTCGTGACGATGTCGTAGGTCAGGCCCGGACCGGTGCGCACGTTCATTATTTCGGGCACGGTGATGGCGATGGGCGTCTGTGACTGCTGTGGCGACGATGCCGGTGGTGGTGACGGGGTCGGGGCGTTGACGAATGACTGGACGTTGCCGCCCTGGTTGTTGCTGCGTCCCTGGTTGCCGCCGCCGCCCTGGTTGTTGCCGCCACCCTGGTTGCCGCCACCCTGGTTGTTGCCGCCCTGGTTTTTGCCCTGGTTGCCGCCATCTGTAGGCGTGGC
Source organism: Caldilineaceae bacterium (assembly GCA_965221345.1). GTDB lineage: Bacteria > Chloroflexota > Anaerolineae > Caldilineales > Caldilineaceae > Bin5. The sequence continues at coordinate 243,580 of CBDCSD010000001.1, read as the reverse complement.
CGTGGCCGTGGGCGTGGCCGTGGGCGTGGGCGTGGCTGTGGCTGTGGGCACCGTTGGTATTTGTTGTTGCCGCTGCTGCGACTCACTCGTTGCGGTGGCCGTCGGCGTCGCGGTGGGTGTCGCTGTTGGGGTCGCGGTCGCGTCGGGCGGTATCGGGTTGTTGCCGTCCTGGTTGTTGCCGTCCTGGTTGTTGCCGTCCTGGTTGTTGCCGTCCTGGTTGTTGCCTTGGTTGCCGCCGCCATCTGTAGGCGTTGCTGTCGGTGTCGCGGTCGGCGTTGTGGTGGCCGTCGGCGTGGCGGTGGCGGTCGGTGTGGCCGTCGGTGGTGGCGGTTGTGGTCTTCGCGTTGGCCGCGGCGTGGCCGTCGGAGTACGGGTCGGAGTAGCTGTAAGTATGGGTGCCGGTGCTGCCGCCACGCCGACTCCAAAGTAAGCGATCGCGGAGGCCACTTCCACCTTGTTGGAACCCATTAGGATGACCTTCAGCCTATATTGTTGCCCTTCCGGACAACTCCTGGGAAGTATGAAGTAAATGTAATCGATTACTTTCTCAATTCCGTCACCTTTCGAAAAGCTGCGATTCCCGCTCAACCCCTGTTCACATTCACCAGCGCGATTATTGGTGCCCCGATGATATATCTCGGTGCGATGGTAACAGGGGTCATCGAACGATGTAGAGTGCTGGTTCCCATCGTTCACATCGCACGTAATACTTTGGAAATTCTTGAAGGTGTATTGCGCCAAGGGCTGACCCTTTGTCGCATTCCCAAAGACGTTATTCAGATCAATTTGCACCGTCGGTTGAGAATTCTGGGCGTAGGCGATCTGCGGCCGGGACGCGATGAAAACGGCCAGGGCAGCAATCAACAGTGCGCCGGCCCCGATCACGGTGACGATCGCCAGTTTGGTTCGCATTTGCATTGTCTTTCCCTCTTTCCTATCGGCGAGCTTTCCTGCAAAGCGCATAAGTAATGAACGATTCCATTTGATCCTGCTGATGGAGCGTTCGCCGATAGCGGAGACGGTTCGAGTGCTGTTGCCGTTGGCTCCAGGGCATGCGGAGAAATGGCGGCAGACAGACAAAGACTCGCGCTGCGAATCAAGTGCACATGCCAGTCAGTTATGCGGTTGTCAGATGATTAGGGGAGCGGGAAGATAAGCCGCTCGAATAACACAACGCGTATGGCGCATTCCGGTAATAAGAATGAAACCGGTAGAACGCTCGACGCGTTAGAGAGGATGTGGATCGGGGCCGTGCATCCACCTCATCTGCACTCGCGAGGGTGCTTCTGCCGGCGACCGTTGCGGAGCGATGGCTGTCAATGTCGGCGCGTCAACTGTTACGCTGCCGGCGCTCCATGCAGTCATCCTGCTTTGGCCGCCTTCCTGTATTTTCGAACCGATAAAAAATAAAATGAATGAGTCCATGTTGCTCCACGCGGGTGAAGGTATGAGAATCGTAGAACGGTACATCATCACTGTCAAACTTCGGATCCGGTCTTCAGGTGCCAATATCTGGCGGGCGCGCGGCCGGATCAGAGCGCCGATTTGGGCCGGTTCGGAGCCTGTTTCCAGTGTAGCGGACTGGAGAATCGTCGGAAAGGCGTAGCCATGCGGTATGGAAGCCGGCGCGTCAACGTCCGCGCAAGAGCAGTGGTCCGTCTATTTCATTGGCAGATCGCATACGGATCGTAGATCAAAATTGACTGCGCTTTCGTCAGCGTTTTGACAGTTCAGGCTTACGAGAAATATGAGGGGATGTGAGGGGATGTGAGGGGCGCCAATACGGTTGGTCGGTCATGTCTGGTGGAGCTGCTTGGGACCATCGCAAGCGCCGCTACGTGCGGCGGGCAGCGCTCTTCCTGGGCGATATGGGGGTGCGCGGCAGGGCCCTTTGTCAGCCCGAACATCATCCTCCAGCGCCGCGCCTTTTTGCGAAAGGGGCGTAGTCAACCAATACAAAAAGCCCCCGTTGTCACCGCTGACATCGAGGGCCTCTTGGTTTGCATCGCATCATTGCGATAGCAGATGGCTGTTCAGTTGGGAACGCTCGCTCAGCGCGAACTGTCGTTCAGTTGTCGTCGGTGCCCGGCGGCACGGCGGCGAGCCCGCCGCTGGTCGTCGTCGAACTGTAGGTGCCGGCCACAACGGGATCGATCTCGACTTCGGCAACCTCGCGGCCGCCGCCGTTCGTCCCGCACCAGGCCGAGATGAAGCTGCTCCCGCTCAGGGTGCTGAAACTCAGACTCTTGGAGTTCACGGTCGAGGTCGTTGCCGCCTGCTCCAGTGAAATGTAGGTGGTCGAATCGGTGCTGGAGCGGTGATAGAGATTGTACAGCTGCGCGCAGGCGCTGGCATCCAGCCAGCTGACATCCAGATCAACCCCGCCGACCTGCGGCAACGACAGTTCGACCGTGATCGAACTGGTCAGTTGCCCAACCGTTGGCGACGGGGTACCGCCCACTGCGATCTGTATCAGCCCCGACAGCGAGCCGCCGGCTACCTTGGTGTAGTCGCGGAATATCCAGGCCGGTTGGTCCAGGTCGTCCAACTCTACACGGTACCACTCTCCCAGCGTGTCGATGCCCGTGATCTTCGCCCACGTCCCCTGCGGCACGGTCGTGAGTATGTCATAGGTCAGGCCTGGTCCGGCGCGGGCATTCAGGAGCGCCGGTTGCGTGATCGCGGCCGGCAGCAGCGCTAACTCGGCGTCGGTTACCCATTTTACTCCGGCCAGCGAGCCGATGACGGTGGTCAGGTCCTGGTAGACCCAGACCAGCGTGTCCAGCCCTTCCAACTCGATCTGGAACCAGTCGTTGTCCGGGTCGATGCCGAAGATGCGTCCCTGCGTGCCCGCGGGTACAACGCGGACCACGTCGTAGTCCAGGCCGGGACCTGTGCGCACGTTCATGGTGATCGGCACGGTGATCGCCAGCGGCACGGAGCCGTCCGATCCCGGCGTTCCTGACAGTTGCGCTATCTCCAGCGCCGTATACTGTTTGACGCCCGCCAGCGAACCTTGAAGCGTTGTCAGGCCCTGGTAGATCCAGACTTGGCCTTCAATGCCGTCGATCTCCACCTGATACCATTCATTGTCCGGGGCGATGCCGACGATGGTGGCCTGCGTCCCGGCCGGCACGGTCGTGACTATGTCGTAGGTCAGGCCTGGACCGGTGCGCACGTTCAGTAGCTCCGGCACGGTGATGGCGATGGGCGTCTGTGACTGCTGTGGCGACGATCCCGGTGGTGGTGACGGGTTGCTGATAAATGACTTGACGCCGCCACCCTGGTTGTTGCCTTGGTTTTTGCCACCGTTGTTGCCGCCTTGGTTGTTGCCCTGGTTGTTGCCGCCACCTTGGTTGCCGCTGCCTTGTGTTGCCGTTGCTGTAGGCGTAGCTGTCGGCGTGGCTGTAGGCGTGGCTGTGGGCACCGTTGGTATTTGCTGTTGCCACTGCTGCAACTCACTCGTTGCTGTCGGTGTCGCGGTTGGCGTTGTGGTGGCCGTCGGCGTGGCGGTGGCGGTGGCCGTTGGCGTGGCGGTCGGATTGCCGCCGCCCTGATTGCCGCCGCCCTGATTGCCGCCGCCCTGATTGCCGCCGCCCTGGTTGCCGCCGCCCTGGTTGCCGCCGCCCTGGTTGCCGCCGCCCTGGTTGTTGCCGCCCTGGTTGTTGCCGCCGTCTGTAGGCGTTGCTGTCGGCGTTGTGGTGGCCGTCGGCGTGGCTGTGGCGGTCGCCGTTGGGGTCGCGGTCGGGTTGCCGCCACCCTGGTTGCCGCCGCGTGTTGGCGTTGGCGTTGACATCAGTGGTGACGCGGAGACATGGAAACTTTCAGAGTCTGTAAGCGTAGTCTCGTTTTCGCCGGGTTTGGTATATGTTACCGTGAGTTTGATTTTGTAGGAGCTAGAGCTAGGCTCGCAAGCTGGGGGGATACGATGAGAAGCAGGACCGTACGTCTTCCAGTGACTGTAGATTCCACTGAGCATCCGCTCTCGCGGTACATCATTACCATTACTGTCTTTCTTGACATTACCCTCAATGTCTTTCTCGACAAGACCCGAAGGGGTGCAATTGCTTGAGGGCGCGTCGTTTGAATCTAGCACCTGGTACTTGTATTTGATGTTGGCTTCGAATTTGTTTTCGTAGTTGCATAGATTCTGACTCTCCTCGTCGCGGTCCGTACAGGGCAGACCGTGGAAGAGAGCGCCGAAACTTAAGTATTCTCCCGGCGCCACGGTTGTGTTCACCAGAGAGACCTCCACATACGAACCGTGCGAGTCCGGGTGCGGCGGATTGATGGAGGCATTGGCGACTTGCGCGCGGAACGCGATGATAGCGGCCAGGGCACAAAGCAGCAGCGCGCCCACCCCAACCATAGTGACAATTGATACTTTGGTTCGCATTCGCATTGTCTTTAACCCTCTTTCCTATTGGCGAGCTTGCCTTCCATAAAGCATAAGAATGAACGATTCCATTTGATCCTGCCGGTGGAGCGTTCGCCGATAGCGGAGGCGGTTCGAGTGCCGTTGCCGCTGGCTCCAGGTCATCCGGAGATATGGCGGCAGACAGATAAAGACACGCACTGCGAAACCAGTGCATCCCAGTCAGTTATGAAGTTGTCAGATGATTAGGGGAGCGGGAAGATAAGCCGCTCGAATAACACAACGCGTACGGCGTAACCCGGCAATGAGAATGAGACCGGAAGAACGCCCGATGCGTTAGAGAGGATGTGGATCGGGGTCGTGCATCCACTTCATCCGCACTCGCGAGGGTGCTTCTGCCGGCGACCGTTCTGGCGCGATGGCTGCCCATGTAGGCGCGTCAGCTATTGCGCTGTCGAGCTTCCATGCAGTCATACTGCTTTGGCCGCCTTCCTGAATTTTCGATCCGATAAGAAATAATATGAATGATTCCATGTTGCTCCACGCGGGTGAAGGTATGAGAATCGTAGAACGGTACATCATCACTGTCAAACTTCAGATCCGAATATCGGGTGCCAATATCTGGCGGGTGCGCGGCCGGATCAGAGCGCCGATTTGGGCCCATTCGGAGCCTGTTTCCAGTGTAGCGGACTGGAGAATCGTCGGAAAGGCGTAGCCATGGGGCATGGAAGCCGGCGCGTCAACGTCGGCGCAAGAGCAGATGCCCGTCTATTTCATTGGCAGATCGTAGACGGATCGTAGATCATATTGGACAGCTCTTTCGTCAGCGCTTTGAAAGTTCAGGCTTACGGGAAACATGAGGGGATGCGAGGGGCGCCAATACGGTTGGTCTGTCATGCCCGGAGGGGCTGATCGGGACTGTCGCGGCCGCCGCTGGGCGCGGCAAGGTCCTTTGTCAGCCCGAACATCCTGCCCCCAGCGCCTCGCCTCTTTGAGGCGGGGGCGCATGCATCCAATGCAAGAAGCCCCCGCTGCAACGACGGCAGCGGGGGCTTTTGGTATGCACTCAGGATGTGCCCCCGGCGTTTGCGCCGGGGGGCTTTCGGGTGGGGAGTGACCCAGGTCGTTACCAGCTCACGTGGGTTACTATGTTGTTTTCGCTCACGGTGAATACGTAGGGCTTGTCGGTGTCGTATTCGTTGTCGGGGTAGTAGGTGCTGAGGCGCAGCTTCCCGCCATTATCTGTCTCCCAGTTGATGACAACCGATTTGCCTGTCATGGGATTGCTGCCGCTGTAAAGCTGAATGGCGGGCGAATCGGACGACTGATTCGGCAGGTAGGGGCCGGTCTGGGAGCTGCCGTCGGCGCCGATGAAGTAGTATTGGAGGCCGTCGCCGGAGGGGCAGAGCTGCGAGGGCGTTGCGGCGTGATGCACGATGCAGTTGCCTTCGCTGAATTCATGGGTAGGATGCGCATGGGCGTCGTCGTCGTCATGGGAATGCCGGTTATTGTATTCGTCGTCGGTGTGGTTGCCACAGGAGGTATGCACGTGTGTTCCATCGTCGAACACACACCATTCTCCTGCGAATACGGTTGTCGGGACCGCAATGGCGGCGATAAGGATTACGAGGGCGGTGGCAAAGCGTAACTGTTTCATCGCGGATGTCTCCTTTGATTTCCTACCGTGGTAGGTGTCTCCTGTAATTCCCTACCGGTGCGAAAGAGTTAGTTTGCAGGGATATTATAGGGACGATGCTTGTGTGGGTTATGTTCCTGGAAATCCTGCTTTTCGGGGTTTGATTGGATCTGCCTCTCTGTGCGCGCGGCCGGCAGGCCTTGCTGGGTGCGGTTGCGCTTGAGACTGTTGCAGGCGCGTCTTATTTTTGTTGTGTTTCCTGGCTGGAAATCTTTGGAGCACAACATCCCTCCTCTTGGGCGGTATTGGGCCGCGGGGTGAAATCGTTTATCATCCTCACAGCCTGTGGCTGAACTGTGAGTGGGTGATGGGCTGTGGTTGAGGCGCGGCCGGTGGGGACCGGCGCCGTTTTGTAAGGAGGGGTCATCATGGGGGATTGCAGATACTGCGGAAAGTCGGCCGGCTTCCTGCGCAAAGAGCACAAGGAGTGCGCGGCCGCGCATGCGCAAGGGCTGGACAGTATCGGCAACGTCTGTGTTGAGGCGGCGCTGCACGGCGTCGAGGTCAACCAGTTGCCCAGCAAGGTGCGCGCTATCGGCGCGGTCGCCTATATCGATACATCGGAGGCGGCGATGGCGGCCACGCTGGCGCGGGGCTGGGGCCAGGCGCTCAAGGCGGCGATGGATGATCACTTCCTCTCCAACGAGGAAAAGCGGGCGCTCAACGGCTACCGCGCCCACTACAACCTCAGCGCTGCACATCTCGATCGCAACGGGCACTTCACGCTCTTCAGGATGATGAACCTGCTCAACGCCCTCAGCGAGCACGGACTGGTGCCCCGTTTCGACCGGCGCGCGGTGCGGCCGCCCTTCAACCTTATGAAGAGTGAGGAGCTGCTGTGGCTGTTCGGCGGCACAGATTACTTTGAACAGATCACTCGCCGGGAGTTCAGAGGCGGCTCGTTGGGCGTCAGCTTCCGCGTGGCGAAAGGCGTCTACATCCGGCCCGGCGCCTTTCGCGGGCGCTCGGTCGAATCGAGTTCGATGCAGCATACCGACTCCGGCACGCTGGGCATCACGACCAAGCATATTTATTTCAAAGGGAACGGCAAGAGTTTCCGGGTCAGGCTGGAGAAGATCGTCTCCTTCGATCCATACGAGGATGGGCTGGGCATCATGCGCGACACGGCGAGAGCCAAGCCGGAGATATTCAGGATGGGCGCGACCGATGCCTGGTTTCTGCTCAACATCATCGACGCGGTGATGGGTATGGACAGTGTCACGTTGCCGAAGGCGGGCGCGCCGACGCTGGACGACATTGTGGACGGGGAGCTGGGTTGAGAGAGGAAGGGGGACGTGCAGATGAATAGACTTTATCTTACATTCGAGGGGCCGCACGTCGGCGAAAGTGGCCTGCCTGTAGATGCCTTTGCGCATGCGTTGACAGGCATGCAGGATGCGATGCGACTGATGGTCGAACACCTGGGAGGACGCCAGCCGGGGCCGGGTCAATCTCCACGCTGGGTGCGTGAGCAGAGCAGCTTACAGTTGACTACCGTGCGGCCAGGCTCGTTGGTCGTCGAACTGACGGTGGCGGCGCCTGACGGGCAACTCCCTATGGAAAACTACGCTGAGCAGGCAGTTAAAGCCATCTATGGTTGGGATGGCAGCCAGGATTCTACGTTGCCCCCAGCCGTGACCGACAGACTCTGCGACATACCCTCTGCGCTCCCCGCGGACGTGCGGCTGTGGCTAGGCAGCGCCGACGTCCTCCGCAAGACAGAAATCAAGCGCTCCAGCGCTGCCGCCCGCCCAGTACGGCAAAGCGAAGAGGCCCTCTTGCAAGGCTGGCTCAGGGAGGTGAACTGGTACAGGGGAACGGCCCAACTGCACGATTACACTGGCTCATACGTGGGCCTGCGCTTCTCGCGGGAGCACGCACAGGATATGCAGCGCTTGGCGAGACAGCATGTGGAAGTCAGAGGACGCGGGCAGTTCAACCAGAAAGGGGACTGGACATCGGTCACTGTGGAAAAGATTACCGCTGCGCGCTCATGGGGCGAGCCTTTCGACATGGACGAATTCCTGAACGATCCAAACCCGAAGATCTTCGATTCAGACAATTTGATCACTGCCAGCGAGCCGTTCGACGTCGATGAATTCGTCGACATAATCCACTCCGGCCGCGACGAGGGCGGAAAGGAGTTGTCAGATTGCTAGTCTTGGACACCAGTGTCGTATCCTACATTTTCAAGAAGGATAACAGGGCCTCGTACTACCAGCAGGAGGCTCAAGGCCGCCGCGCGCTGATCTCGTTCCAGACGCTGGAAGAACTTAGGCACGGCGCCTACTTCGGAGGATGGGGCCACAAGCGCAAACATGAACTCGGCAACCATCTCAAAGGGTACACTGTGATCTGGCCCAGCAATGGATTGGTAAATGTTTGCGCCCAACTGCGCGCCGAACGGAAGGCTGCCGGGCGTACTTTGCAGTCTGCTGACGCCTGGATTGCGGCAACGGCCATCTTGCTACAGTGTCCGCTGGCCTCGCACGACCGGGACTTCAGCGAAATCCCTGGACTTGTGGTCATACAGGCCCCACTACCCTAACCCGCCAACTGGTTTGCGCCTTACCCTGTTAGGGCGTATGATTGCGCGGCGAATTAAACAGTTTAGTAAACGCGTTAGCGACTGCATTTGGCAAGGGCCGGAGACGCGTGAAAGGAGCATTGAGTACGCGTGGCTACGCAAAGACGGGCCGAGAATGAACTGCGCCCGGTCCAATTCGAACTCGATTATATCCTCCATCCGGAAGGCTCGGTGCTGATCAGCATGGGGGACACGAAAGTCCTGTGCAACGCGACGGTGGAGGAGCGCGTGCCGCGCTGGCTGCACCGTTCGTCGCAGCGCCACGGTTGGGTGACGGCTGAGTATGCGATGCTGCCGCGCAGCACGCACCAGCGGGTTGATCGCGAGACGATGCGGCCGAAGGGGCGCACGCAGGAGATCACGCGGCTGATTGGCCGCAGCCTGCGAGCGGCGGTGGACCTGGAAAGACTGGGTGAGCGCCAGATCATCGTCGACTGCGATGTCATCCAGGCGGACGGAGGCACGCGCACGGCGGCCGTCACGGGCGGCTACGTGGCCCTGGCGCTGGCAGTCAAGCGGTTGGAGCGCAAGAAGAGGGCCAAACCGGGCACGCTCATCCACCAAGTGGCGGCGGTCAGTGTCGGCATCCTCAACGGCAAGGCCTTTCTCGACCTCGACTACCAGATGGACCAGAACGCCGATGTCGATTTTAACGTGGTGATGACGGACAGCGGCCAGTTCGTCGAAGCGCAGGGCACAGCGGAAGGGGAACCGTTCAGCAAGGGTGCGTTGAACGCAATGCTGCTGCTGGCGGAGATGGGCATAGGAGAACTGCTCCGCATGCAGAAGAACGCGCTGGCGGAGGCGGGATATGCGATTAGTTTTTAGTGGTTAGTTTTTAGTTTTTAGTAACCGCGCGATTCACGATTGAGGCAGTTGCCACAAACGGAAAGCGAAGCGGGGGAAGCGGGTAGTGAGCAAGAAGAGGAAACGAGTGACATTGCGGGATGTGGCGCGCCAGGCGGGCGTATCCCCCACTGCGGTTTCATTCGCTTACAATGCCCCCCACCAGTTGAGCCAAACGACGCGGGAACATATCCTCGACACGGCCGAGGTTCTGGGCTACCAGCCTCATCCCGTCGCCCGCACACTGGCGACAGGCCGCACCAACGCAATCGGACTGCTGGTGCCCACCAGCCTGAACTGGATGTTGCACGATCCTCTCTTCACCCACTTTTTGGGTGAAGTGGGCGCGGCTTGCGACCGGGAGGAGAAGCGTATTCTGCTGGCGTCGATGCACGAGTCATGGCGCCGCGACCCGCGCCCAAACAGCGAAGCGGTGGCGCCTCTTACGTGGCTGGCCTCGATTGCGGCCGACGGTTTTCTGATTTTCAGCATCGACCGCGCCCACCCTCTGACGGAAGCGGTGCAACGCTCGCTGCGCCCGATCGTTCTACTTGACAGCGCCGACAACATTCAGGCGCCGACCTTCAACATTGACGACCGGGGCGGCGCGTATGCGGCTGCGCACCATCTTTTGGAAAAGGGGCACCGCCAATTCGCGATCGCCACGATGACGCCGCGCAATGACGGGGTCGTGATTCCTTCTGTCGAACGCAGGGTGGAAGGGTTCTCGCAGGCGATTGCGGAGGCCGGTCTGCCGCCATCGGCGGTGCAGATCGTGCCCACCCGCGGTGTGCCTTCGGCCGGTCACCAGTCGTTCCAGAACATCTGGCAGTTGCGGCGGCGCCCGACAGCCATTTTTTGTGTAAGTGATGTGCGTGCGCTGGGGATTTTGAGCGGCGCGCGCAAAGAAGGGATCTCTGTACCGGACGACCTGGCGGTGGTTGGTTTTGGCGACATGCCGGATGCAAGCGTATCGAGCCCGCCGCTAACGACGGTTCACCGGGATATGGACAGCCAGCCGCGGTTGGCGATCCGGACACTTTTGCAACTGATCAACGAGCAGATCAGTGAAGCTGATCTGGACTCGCCCCACATAAGCGAGACGCGGCTGGTCGTTCGTGAGAGCAGTTAGGGGAGTTTTTAGTTTTTGGTTTTTAGTTTTTAGTAACCCTGCTGGTACGCGATAGTTTTCTTAAGGGGGCCGCGAAGGGGCGCGGAGTACACCTTAAACCCTTTTTATCCGCGGAGGACGCGGAGGGCCGCGGAGAACATCTCTTTTTTTCCACGAAGGGCCACGAAGGACCACGAAGAAAATCTTTGCAAGGGCATAATTTGGTCTGTCCGCGAAGGGGCGCGGAGTACACCTTAAACCCTTTTTATCCGCGGAGGACGCGGAGGGCCGCGGAGAACACCTCTTTTTTTCCACGAAGGACCACGAAGAAAATCTTTGCAAGGGCATAATTTGGTCTGTCCGCGAAGGGGCGCGGAGTACACCTTAAACCCTTTTTATCCGCGGAGGACGCGGAGGGCCGCGGAGAACACCTCTTTTTTTCCACGAAGGACCACGAAGAAAATCTTTGCAAGGGCATAATTTGGTCTGTCCGCGAAGGGGCACGGAGAACACCTTGAACCCTTTTTATCCGCGGAGGACGCGGAGGGCCGCGGAGAACACCTCTTTTTTTCCACGAAGGGCCACGAAGAAAATCTTTGCAAGGGCATATTTTGGTCTGTCCGCGAAGGGGCACGGAGAACACCTTAAACCCTTTTTATCCGCGGAGGACGCGGAGGGCCGCGGAGAACACCTCTTTTTTTCCACGAAGGGCCACGAAGAAAATCTTTGCAAGGGCATATTTTGGTCTGTCCGCGAAGGGGCACGGAGAACACCTTGAACCCTTTTTATCCGCGGAGGACGCGGAGGGCCGCGGAGAACACCTCTTTTTTTCCACGAAGGGCCACGAAGGACCACGAAGAAAATCTTTGCAAGGGCATAATTTGGTCTGTCCGCGAAGGGGCACGGAGAACACCTTGAACCCTTTTTATCCGCGGAGGACGCGGAGGGCCGCGGAGAACACCTCTTTTTTTCCACGAAGGGCCACGAAGGACCACGAAGAAAGTCTTTGCAAGGGCATTATTTGGTCTGTCCACAAAGGGGCACGGAGAACACCTTAAACCCTTTTTATCCGCGGAGGACGCGGAGGGCCGCGGAGAACACCTCTTTTTTTCCACGAAGGGCCACGAAGGACCACGAAGAAAATCTTTGCAAGGGCATATTTTGGTCTGTCCGCGAAGGGGCACGGAGAACACCTTAAACCCTTTTTATCCGCGGAGGACGCGGAGGGCCGCGGAGAACACCTCTTTTTTTCCACGAAGGGCCACGAAGGACCACGAAGAAAATCTTTGCAAGGGCATATTTTGGTCTGTCCGCGAAGGGGCACGGAGAACACCTTGAACCCTTTTTAGCCGCGGAGGACGCGGAGGGCCGCGGAGAACACCTCTTTTTTTCCACGAAGGGCCACGAAGGACCACGAAGAAAATCTTTGCAAAGGCATAATTTGGTCTGTCCGCGAAGGGGCACCGAGAACACCTTGAACCCTTTTTATCCGCGGAGGACCACGAAGGACCACGAAGAAAATCTTTGCAAGGGCATATTTTGGTCTGTCCGCGAAGGGGCGCGGAGAACACCTTGAACCCTTTTTATCCGCGGAGGACGCGGAGGGCCGCGGAGAACACCTCTTTTTTTCCACGAAGGGCCACGAAGAAAATCTTTGCAAGGGCATATTTTGGTCTGTCCGCGAAGGGGCACGGAGAACACCTTGAACCCTTTTTAGCCGCGGAGGACGCGGAGGGCCGCGGAGAAGACCTTTTGTGGTTGACGCAGATCTTGGTCGTCGGTCTCGAGAATCAGGCGAGAAACGGTCCGATTCTGCGCGCAGGCGTCAAAAGGCGAGGAGTGAGGGGAGAGGAGTGAGAGAACACCTTCGCTCGGCTCACTCGGGGTTGGGAGTGCTGTGGTGTGGGCGGTTCATGGGCGGCTGATAGTGGGCCACGGTTCACCGTTGCTGGGGCGGCCCAGAACGTCGCCGATGTCGTCGCCGCGGCGCACATGGTAGGTGGGGATGTTGGACAGGGCCAACTCGTGGGACAGTTCCTGGTAGGGCTCTTGGCCGCCGAAGGTGGAGCCGTCGATGACAACGGCGACGCTATGGACGCCGCGGCGCCGGGTTTCGCGCAGGGCGCGCACCCAGGCCGGGTCGGGGTCTGCGGTGATTGCCAGGATCATGTCATTTCGATTGAGCCGCACTCCCTCTGTCACCAGCAGTTGATCGAAGGTGATGCTCCCATCGGCCGACACGATTGCGAGGGCCTCCAACATTTTGCGCATTTGCCGCTCGCCCCGATCGATCTGTAACAGATAGCGCTGGCTGCCGTGCCAGATCAAGCCAACGGCCCGGTTGCGCAGCAGGAAGTAGCGGGCAATACTCGCGGCGGCGGTAACGGCGTACTCCAGGGTGCTGGGCGCCAATACGAGAGCGTCGGAGTTTTTGCGGCTGCTGAGGCCAAAGACCCCGGCCTCTGGGCGGAACAGTTTCCAGGGCAGGCTATGCGCCGCGCCGTTGTTCAGGTCCAGAAAGAGCCAGATATCTGCCGACGGGTCCAACTCGAACTCTTTGGTCATCAGTCGCCCAGTGCGGGCGGTGGTTAACCAGTGGATGCGGTTGAAACTGTCTCCCGGCGCATATTCGCGGATACCGGCGACATTGGTTGTGAGGTATTGGGCGCGGCGGCTGAGGGCTTCGCCGCCGGCCAGATCGGCGGCTGGGGGCTGAAAGGCCGCCAGGGCCACAGTGGCCGGATAGACGATCAGGTCGCTGGTTTGGGTCAAGGTCTGGTCGATGGAAAAGAGGCCCAAGGGGTCACCGCTGAGGAGACGCATCGGCCCCAGGCGGTAGAAGCCTCGCTGCTGGCAGTAGGTTCGCACCTGCCAGCGATGACGGGAACGCCCATGCAGATGGCTGACGACGCGGCTGGCGCCATGGAAGGGCACGGTCGAAAAGTCGCGCACCTCCAGCCAGAGTTTGGGCAGCCGCCCCTGGTTGCGCACTTCGAAACTTTCTTCAAAGTACTGGCCGACCTGGCTGCGGCGGGCGCGGGTATGGCGATTGATATGAATGGCTCGGGTGCTGTTCCACGACCAGACATAGCTGAGCGCCAGAATGCCGCTCAACAGATAGGCCAGGTTGAAAGCCAGGGCGCGCCCACTGTTAAGCGCAAAGATCCAGGAGCTGATTAGGGCGGCGAGCAGAAAAAGGAGACGTGTAGACATAAACGGCAGTTTTTAGTTCTTAGTTTTCAGTTGTCGGCAACATGCCGCCAGTTGCTGCGGAGCAGGGAGCAAAAACCAGGGATATGGACTGAAGACTTGAAAACTTCGGTAGGCGCTTAGCGGGATCTGACACGGCTGCCCGGCACGGGCGTATGGGCAAGTGCGTCCTCAATCACCTGGGCGGCGTCGACATTTTTGATGCGCGCCGACGGGCTGACGATGAGGCGGTGGGCAAGCGTCGCCTCGGCGAGGAGCTTGACATCATCCGGCAGCACGTAATCGCGTCCATCGACCGCGGCCCAGGCCCGAGCGGCGCGGAAGAGCGCCAGGCTGCCGCGGGGACTTGCGCCGAGATATACGTCGGGATGATCGCGGGTTGTGGCGACCAGGTCGACGATATACTCCTTTACGCTATCGTCGACATACATATCGCGCACCGCAGTCTGGGCCTTTGAGAGTTCCTCGACAGGCACGGTTATCTCCAGACTTTCAATCGGGTGCGTCTGGGCCTGCAAACCCAGGATGTTGATCTCGTGCGCCTTCGAAGGGTAGCCAAGTCGAATGCGCATCAGGAAGCGGTCGACCTGCGCCTCGGGCAGGGGGAAGGTGCCCTCATATTCGATGGGATTCTGGGTGGCCAGCACCATAAACGGCCGCGCCATCTGATAGGTAGTGCCATCGACGGTAACCTGGTGCTCCTCCATCGCCTCGAGCAGAGCGGATTGGGTCTTGGGCGTGGCCCGGTTGATCTCATCGGAGAGAACGATCTGTGCCATGATCGGCCCCGGCCGGAATTCGAATTCGAGTGTTTTCTGATTGAAGACGCTTACACCGGTGACATCGCTGGGCAGCATATCGGGCGTAAACTGAATGCGGCGATAGGTGCTGCCGACAGTGCGAGCGATTGCTCGCGCCAACATCGTCTTGCCAACGCCGGGCACATCTTCAATAAGCAGGTGTCCCTCACACAGCAAAGCCACCACGGTCATGCGGATCTCCCGATCCTTGCCGATGATGACCTGCTCGACGTTGGCACTGATGCGCTTGGCGACGTCTTGCACTTCTTGCATGGGGTTTTCCTCTAGTTAGTGGTTCATGGCGAGTGGCTGGTGGTCAGCAGGGTTCTCGCCGCTCCGAAGGCACCTTCTGGCCATGCACGCTCGCTGCGCAGACTGTATAGTGGGCAGATTATTTGATTATGACGCATCGTGCGCGCAAAAGCGTGTACGCCAAGCTCCAAAGTCGCCGATTTCGACGATGATTTATGCGATACGCACGGGTCATGGCTGAAATATGACTCAACCGCATTACAAGATCGGGCGAATCACAAGTTTAGTTTACAGCACCTACAGGCAGATGGACAATCCATCGGCAAGCGCAAGCAGCGGCGGATGGTAAAGTTTTTAGTTTTTGGTTTTTAGTTTTTAGTAACCCCACTCTTACGCGATAGATCTCTTATTCTGAATTTTGAGATACCAGGACTGGTTTGCGGTTGTCTGAATCAGGATTTACAGGATTAGAGGATTTTCAGGATAGCAGGCGATCGGTTTATGCCTGTTCAGCGGATCTTTTTTACGGCGGTTGAAAGGGCAGATTGCAAAGGCCCAAGAATTTGGGATGGACCCGTGTGAGGCTGCCGCTAGCCACTGGCTGCGAACCACTGTATAATTCCCGTTCATGAATTTGCACGCTTATCCCCGCCCTGCAGATGACACAGGTATCGGTATCCACTGGTGCGCCGGCGTTGGCGCGACGACGCCCGAGATGGTGGAAGAGTTCTGGCTGCGGGAACTGATAGAGTTGGGCGTCAAGTGGGTAAAGATCGCGGACCAGCGCAACGCGCTGCACGTGTCGCAAACGTTGCTGGCTGGGCAGATCATGCCGATCGTCCAGATCGTGCGGGAGGCGCCGGGACCCGGCCCGCTCTCGGCCACGGAATTGGAAGCGGTGGAGCAGCTGGTCCAGGCGGGCGTGCGTTACTTTGAATTCGACAGCGAACCGGACCGGGCCGCTTTCTGGGGGCGGGAGAGGCTGCCAGCTGATGCGCTGGCGGTGACGGCGCGGACGGCAGCGGCGAATATGGAGGCAGTTCTGGAGCGGGGCGGCCTGCCGGCCATCCCGGCCTTGACGCCGGAAGGCGATTGGCCGCTGGCGGAGGAGATTGCGCGCGTTGGCGGCGATGCGCTGTTCGACCAGCCGATCTGGCTGGCGATCCACAACTATTCGAGCAACCGGCCCCCGCACTATCCCGACGACGCAGCCCACCGGGAGGGTGCGCCGCTTGCGCGTGAACTCTACGGCGCGCTGGCGGCAGAGGCGTGGCAGGGCCGGCCCCTGGCTGAGATCAACGACCTGCGCCGCCAGCTGGCGGACAGAACGGATCAGCCGGCCGCGCCTGATGATGCCGCCCGTGTTGACTGGAGGGCGAAGCTGGCGGCGGTGCTGGCGCAACCGAAGGCCAGCGAGCCACATCCGCAGTTGCCGCCGCAGGGCGTGCATTGGCGCGCGTTTGAACGCCTTAACGACGAGGTAGAGCGGTTGATTGGCCGCAGTTTGCCGATTCTCTCGACAGACAACGGTTATCTGATCAACGAAGGTGCAGACCCGCGCTACCCCGCGACGACACCGACCCTGCATATGGCGCAGACGCTGGAGATCTGCCGGGCGATGATGGGGACGAGCCGTCGCACGCCGCCGGCGCCGGACTATTATTTCTGCACGGCCTTTTGGCTGCTGGCGCATGAGGCGCTGCAGGGCGAAGGCTCGGTTGACGAGCAGAACGCCTGGTATAGCCCGCTGCATCTGGCGCAGAGGCGAGAAGAGAGTAAAGAGGAGAGAGAAAAGAGAGAACTGCTTTCGCTGCCTGGGGGGAGCGCTCCGGTTCCTGAGACGTTCGGCTGGTCGACACTCCCGATCGTTCCCCTGCTCAAGGCGGAACCCAAACGACCAAGAGCGCGGGAAGGGCGAGAAGAGAGCACAGTTCAGCCCCCCGTCCTCAGTTCGCACTACGCACTGCGGCCGACAGGGGAGGGCGTGTGCAGCGGTAAAGTGCGGGGCGGCGCGGGCGCGCAGGTTCGCCTTATCCACAGCGACGGTTTCGCTTACGAATCGATCGCCGGACAGAACGGCGTTTACCGTTTTGTCAATCTGCCGGCGGGCCGCTATAGCCTGGAGGTGACCAACCCCGCCGGCAGCCGGGTAGAGGCAATCGATGTTGCGCCCGCCCAGGAGATGGTCTGCGATCTGTCGGCCTACGGTTGGGGCTATGAGGTCGAACAACGGCCGGTGGAGCGCGGGCGCATGTTGACCTGCAACATGGACCTTTTGCCGAGCGACGATGCCCGCCCGCCGGCGCTACGCATCAGTGACAGCGAACAGAAGAGTTGGGTCGTTCCCCTGGCGCGCAGTGTCGAGGCCCAGACGGCCCATTGTGAGGTTGGGCCGCTGCCCGCCGACCGTTACCGGCTGGAAGCACTGGGGCTGCCGGACAGCGGCCCAACCCCTCTGAACTGCCAGGTCTCCGTTGACGGGGGAATGGCGACCAATGTGCTCTTTGCTTACGCCCACGATGTAAAGAGAACCGCCCCGCAAGAGTCCGCCATCACTGGCACTGTGGAGGGCGGGAAGGGCTGCACTGTGCGGCTGCGGGCTGAGGAGTGCGGAGGGGGGCCCAGCGAGCGTCTCGCTGAAGCGGACGAGAACGGCCGTTATGTTTTCAGCGGCCTGCCCGCCGGCACATATTGTGTGGATGTGAAACGGAGGCGCCTGCTCAACTGGCCCCGCCCGCTTGCTCTGGACGGGCGCAACCAGCCCCGCTGCGACCTGTTCCTGCTACCGGAAGGCGTGCTGCCGGCGCCGCCGGACCCTGCGTTGCTGCAAGGACAGGCGCGGCCCGGGACGGCTGCTGCGCCTGCGCGCCATACGCAACCGTTGGGGGGCGCGCGGGCTTCGCAACTGATAGCGCTGGTGGACGCGCAGGGGCAACGCTACGTGACGCATGTCGAAGCTTCGGGCGCGTTTGTGTTCGACAGCCTGCCGGCCGGCGACTACGACCTCTACGCCGACGGTTTCGGCCGTCGCGGGATTCATCTGGACGGCGGCGACCGGTTCAGCATCCAGTTATGGCAGACGGAGGACGGATGGAGCCAGCACACGCGCATCCGGACGGCTGCTATCGATCCCGGCATGATCTACGTGCAGTGGGTGGAGCGGCCCGACCTGACGATCACGGTGACGGACGCGGACGGCGGGGTGGAAGAGCGCGGGGCGGAGAAGGACGAGGAGGCCGAGAGGTCCTACCGCGCGGAGTTCGGGCCATTTCGGCCGGGAGCATACCTCATCCACAGCCCGGAACTGGCAATCAGCGCCGAAGTGGAGCTGTCGGCGGACGAGGCGGCGGTGGTTACGTTGATGGGGGGAGGCGAGGCGGTACAGGATTGAACTGTGGTTGTGAGAGTTCTTAGTTTTTGGGTTTTAGGTCCCATTGACGTTTGTTGAGTTCTGTCAGATTGGCGACAATCGTAGGATGTCTACCTATTAGATTGCCGACCATCGTTGGCAGAAACTTTTTGCTTTTTTGCAAGATCATCCTCGTGCCTATGCAGGGCAAGAGGAACAGTGTCTTCAAGCGCTACGCACGCTGGGAAGAGAACGGTGTTTGGACCGACATGTGCAAACAGTTCGCCCAAGACCCTGACATGGCAGCGGTCATGCCCGACAGTACAGCTGTGCGCGCCCATATGTGCGCAGCAGGCGGGTCAAAAGAGGGGGCGCCAGCGAGAACAGTACCCAGGTCGGAGCCGAGGCGGGTTCAGCAGCAAGATCCATCTCCTCGTCCTGGAAATCCAATCCCGTGCGTGAAAAAGCCACGGTGCTGGCCGTCTTCGACCTCGCCCGGGAAGCCGGCGTCCATCCCGCGGTGATCGCCGACCCCGTCCGCCACGAGCGGGGCAACTACCGCCTGCTGTCCCAACTCGTCGGCAGCGGTGAAGTTCTGCGGCAGTTTGAGCCTAATAAGAGTACTTTGGAGGAGAGAAACTGATGATAGCGGCCGTCTCCAAACGAACCTCCGAATTGGAACAGGTCTGCGTACTCTACCATGTTCAACGGCTGGATCTGTTCGGCTCAGCCTCCTCCGGCAGCCACAGAAAAGGCGACAGCGATCTGGACTTTCTAGTAGAGTTCCAGCCGTTGCCCGCGGGAGCGTATGCCGATGCCTACTTCGGGCTGCTGGAGGCGCTGGAAAGACTTTTCGAAGGTCCAGTTGACCTCGTTGTCGACTCGGCCATCCAAAATCCCTTCTTCCGGCAACGCGTGGAGGAAACCAGGACACCACTCTATGCAGCTTGAAGCGAAGAAGTACCTGTTTGATATGCGCAAAGCAGCCGGCCTATTGACTGATTTCCTTACCGGCAATACGTTCGCTGATTATCAACGCGACGCCATGCTGAGAGCGGCTGTAGAACGCCAATTTGAGATCATTGGCGAGGCGATCTCTCAACTCGCGCGGCTAGATCGGGAACTGGCATCGCGCATCACCAACTACCGACGCATTATCGCCTTCCGCAATATCCTGATACACGGATACGCCGAAGTGGACGACGGGCTGGTATGGGATGTGGTTGAGACGAACCTGCCACTGCTGCGCCAAGAGGTTGAGACACTGATAAACGAGGAATGACAGGCGTTTGTTCGTCAAGGTCAGGCCGAAACGGCGGTTCTCGACGCGGCCTTGCACCATAGTAGAGTCCACCACGCGGTTATCGCCGACCGAGGTGAAGTTCGGCGACAGTTTGAGGCACACCAGGATGACTGAACGATTGCGTCCGAAACCAAAGCGCAGCGGCCGGCTACGAGAAATGAATGACTGCGATAGAAATTTGTACCTGACGCGGTGTCATTCTGGGGGACAGTTGGCACAGATAGGCTTAAATTCATTCGGTGGCCTCAACAGGAACCAAACATATACGTCATGCAATTGGAAAACGAATATCAAGACCAATTAGAATGCTTTCAGCGTTAGGCATTGAATCCCCGCAGGAGATCCTAGGATTCTGGCCAGGGCTATCGCGAACTTCGTGATAGTAGCGGATTGTCCGCTAATTCCAGCAGGAAACGAGCATTGACGGCCCCGATTTCACCTGGATGGCGTCTGAATCTTGCCCAATTCCTCCATCAGGTAGGTGAAAGTGGCCGAAAACTTAAGGTTCGCGATTGCCCTGGGATTCTGGCTTATATGTATTGTGGTTGTAGGGCGCTCTAGTTATCTGAAAGGCCTGCGTTTATCATCGTGGATAGTGTATGCCGTTTTTGTTGGGCCATTCGCGATTCCATCTGTCATAGCCTTCCTGCATTTTTCCGCTACACTGATCTGGCTTGAACTAAATGTCAACGAAACCTAGTAGTGTAACATACAGGGTTTGCCGGATAAGATGAACTGTGGCACACTCTCCAGAAAGGCAGACACAAGGAGAGGAAAGATGCCAGCGAAACGATATCGGGTGCGATTGACAGCGGAAGAGCGCAAGGAACTGGATGGGCAGGTGAACACGGGAACAGGGTCGGCGCGACGCTTAAGACGGGCTCGCATCCTGCTGATGGCCGATGAGGCGCAAGCGGGCGGGGGCTGGTGCGACGCCGAGATTGCCAAGGCATTAGGAGCGCATGCGCGCACGGTCGAGCGCGTGCGGGAGCGGTGTGTCACAGTCGGCATCGAAGCCGCCCTCACCCACACGCGACCGAAACGGAAACGACCGCGCGTATTGGATGGCGCTGGCGAAGCGCGGTTGGTGCAGTTAGCGTGTAGCGCTGCGCCGGATGGACAGGAGCAGTGGACGCTGCAGATGCTGGCCGATAAGCTGGTCGAATTAGAGGTGGTCGAACGTATTTCGCGCGAAACAGTGCGGACGACGCTAAAAAAAACGAACTTAAGCCCTGGCTGAAAGATGAATGGTGTATTCCGGAGACCGCGAGCGCAGAGTTCGTCTGCGCCATGGAAGATACGCTTGAAGTCTATCATCGGCAGCAGGATCCCAAGCGCCCGTTGGTCTGTCTTGATGAAGGCAGTAAACAGTTGACCAAAGAGACCCGTCTGCCCCTGCCACCGCGACCGGGTGCGGTGGCCAAATATGACTACGAGTATGAACGCAACGGCGTTGGCAACCTCTTTCTCTGCTTTGCGCCGCTGCAAGCCTGGCGTCATGTCAAGGTGACAGAGCGCCGCACCATGGTTGATTTTGCCTACTGCCTGCGTGACCTTGTCGACATCCATTTCCCGCAGGCTGACACGATCGTCTTGGTGATGGACAATTTGAACACGCACAAACTCGCTTCGCTGTATGAAGCGTTCCCGGCGGCTGAAGCCCGCCGCATTGCCGCCAAACTGGAAATCCATTACACGCCCAAGCATGGCAGTTGGCTCAATATGGCTGAAATCGAACTCAGTGTCCTGCATCGACAGTGCTTGAACGCGCGCATCCCTGACAAACAGACCTTGATGCAGAAAGTCGCAGCTTGGCAAACCCGCCGCAATGACTCGACCGCTACCGTCAACTGGCGTTTCACCACAGCTGACGCTCGCATCAAACTCGAACGACTTTATCCGTCAATAAAAGATTGTTGAACTACTAGTAACCCCACTCGTACGCGGTAGTTCACTAAGAATTGTCAAATTATTGAATCGACTTTTCCAAAGGTCGACGGAACCTGACCTGTGGTTCATGTGGTGAGGATGATCCGGATCATGGGAATCACGCGGGGCGCTCTGTGTGCCCTCAGGCAACGATGCGATGATGAGAACGAGCACACTTCTAGCGGCCGCGCCTGCCAGGAAGGGAGGCAGGAGGTCGGTCGCCAAAATCCTCCTCTTTCTGTTTCTTGTTTGCGCGGCGCTGCTGTACGCCGGCTGTAGAGGCACGGGAGGGGACGGCAACGCCACGCCGGCGGCGGAAAGCGCGGCAACTGCCGACGCGACTTCCGCTTCCAAACCGATCTTGCGGTGGATGGGGCCGGCCTTTGTGCGCCCGGTCGACAGGGAGATCGTTGCCCACTGCGCCGAGGAGATCGGCATGGCAATCGAACTGCTGCCGGCGCCCGCCAATCCCGTGGACCGCCTGGGCCTCTACCGTCAGTTCCTGCCGGCCAAGTCGGATGACATCGATCTGATCGATTTCGACGTCATCTGGTCGGGCACGCTGGCGGCCCATCTGCTTGATCTGAACCCGCATCTGTCGGCAGAGGAGCGCGCCCAATATTTCGACATCTATTTGCAGAACAACAGCGTCGACGACGCGCTGGTCGGCCTGCCGCAGATGGGCGACATCGGGCTTCTGTACTACCGGACGGACCTGCTGGAGAAGCACGGTTTCGAGCAGCCGCCGGCGACGTGGAGCGAGCTGGAGGAGATGGCGGCGACGATCCAGGCGGGGGAGCGTGACGAGAACGCGGAGTTCTGGGGCTATGTCTGGCAGGGCAATGTGTACGAGGGTCTGACGGTCAATGCGGTGGAGTGGCAGGCGAGTATGGGGGCCGATCTGATCGTTGACGCGGACGGACGCCTGCCTGCGGAGAACAGCGCGGCGGCGCAGGCGCTTGACAGGGCGGCGGCCTGGGTGGGCGAGATCAGCCCGCCGGGGGTAACGGTGTTCCAGGAGGAGGATGCGCGCTGGATGTTCCAGAGCGGCAATGCGGCCTTCATGCGTAACTGGCCCTATGCGTATGCGCTGGGCCAGGCGGAAGGCAGCCCGATCCGCGACCGGTTCGGCGTGACGCGTCTGCCCAAGGGGGATGGCCCGGAAGGGCGACACGCGAGCGCGGTTGGGGGTCAGCAGATCGGGGTGAGCCGCTACAGCCGCAACCCGGATGCGGCTGCGGCCGCGGTCCGCTGCCTGGCGGGCGCGGCTGCGCAACGGCGGCGCGCGCTGGCAGACGGCACGCCGCCGGCGATCGCTGCGCTGTATGACGACGCGGAGGTGCAGGCGCGGATTCCGGCTGCGGCGCAGATCGCGGAGAGCTTGGCTGAGCACGCGGTGGCGCGGCCGGCGGCGATGACGGGCGGGCATTATACTGAGATCTCGCTGGTCTATTTTATTGAGGTGAACCGGGTGCTGACGGGCGAGCAGAGCGGGGCGAGCGCGGTGGCGCGCATTGGTGAGCAGATTGCGGCGTGGGTGGAGTGAGTTTCAGTTTAGAGGTCATCTGAACCAGGGTTCGTTGACCTTTCGTTCATGCCAAATTTGTATATAGGCTTAATGCAGGAAAGCCATGATTGGTCCTGCTGGTTTTTCATCGCGAGTGAAGATGCGTCGATACCGCTTGATTTTGTTGATGAAGCGCTCGACGATGTAGCGCTTTCGGTAGCAGAGTCGGTCACGGTCGCGTGGTTGGTTCCGATAAACCCTCGCTTCGTCATAGTTCAGACAGAGTTCATTCCGTTTGTCTGGGCTTGCTCTTGACTGCATTTACCCAACCCACTTTGCCGGCATCTTGCCAGCTCATCTTCGTCAGTTTTCCTTCTGATTCATTTCTCAAGGAAGCCAGGTCTTACCGCGGCTTATAGATAGCAGTAAATCCTTAGCGCGCTGCAAGCCAGTTGTTTCCTCGTCGATCAGTCCGGTGGCCAGGCTCTGGCAATGCCTGATTCGGAATATTGTCTGACCAGCGATACCATATTGGAGTATTGGAGAGTTCAATACTGGCCCATTTTAGCGAGATCACCCCTGTCAGAAACCGCTAGCCTGAATAGAGAAGCCTATTTGCGACCTTGATGCAGGTAGCACCTTCAGTTGTTTCGTTTCGTTACTGCCCAATCTTGGCAAGAGAAACGTCAACGGGTCCTGACGCTCGAAAGGGGATGGGGCGTTTTGAGCGGGGTCTTGGCAGCCCAGCCATGGCCCTGATCGCATCGTCGCTCCCTTTTCGTATGGCTGTGTGGGGGCCACAATTCCCGCGAAAGGACATCATCTTGAAACGCACACATGCCGCCATCCTCATCACCTTTGTCGTTGCTCTAGCGGCTTCGCTCGTGATTCAGAACGGCGTTCTGGCCTCCACCTTCACGGAGGAGACTTCCCCGCCCGCGGTGCTCGAAACGTTCACCGACGTTGCGGCAGCGGCCGAGCGCCCCGCAGACGGTTTGGACCTGTATGACAACATCCACCGGTACATGTGGCGTCCGGTTTACATGATGGCGGCGGTCGATTTATACCTCTCAGAGTCTGAAGACGGTGAATATTATGTGAGCTTAGAACGGGACACTGAAAGCGGTCAGTATGTGGCTATACGCACCTGGGAAGGTCAGGCGCACATAACGGGGGGGTTAATCTTCAACACCACTGTACAATTATTGGATTTTGGTGGCGGCCTCAACATTACAGCTGACGCTCTTCTTTTCCTGGAGCCCGGCGTCGATTTGCCAGCGCTGGAAATCGAATTCGTGGGTACCGTATGCGGCACTCACCAGTACGTTAACGACTACTTTCAAGTCGTCAACGCTCTGCCCGTCATCTGCATCGAAGATGACGGGGTTGAGCGCATTCGCCCGGTACCACTGATGCTCGTGCCTGTTGAGTAAGGGAGGAGATACGCATAGAACGTAATCTAATTCTTCTCGTCATTATCCTCGCCCTGCTGGCGCCGGCGGCGCTGTGGGCGGAGGAGAAGGGAATAACGCTGGAAGGTCTGGCAGCTCAACTCACCTCTCTTACCCGCGCCGTCTCCAGCCGCACTGAGCGCATTGCTGCCATCGAAACCGCCGTCGCACCGACGCCGACAGCGACCGCGACGACGACCGTGCAGACGAAGGCGGAGACTCAAGAAGAAATCGTGTATCTTGCCAGACTGCTCGCGCTCAATGACTATGAAGGTACTGGGGGCACCACAAGACCCATGGGAAGCTTTTTTCGGCTGTCTGATGATGAGCAGGAAAGACGGATAGCGTTCTACCTCCCGCTATTCATCGCAGCAACGGAAAGATGCGGGGTCGAATACAGCAAAATGTTTCAGATCGTAAATTCGAGTGCCAACTTGCTGGAATTGTATGGTGTGGCCGCTAAGCTCGGAACGCCAATGAGGGCATACTGGCTCGAGTGGTTTTCGACAATTGAGATCACAGAGCCATGTGAATTCGCAATAGTAGATGAAAGAGGACGCCTATTGGACGAATATCCGCCCACGCCCACGCCCATGCCGGCCATTACACCTGAATCGACGGAGAAATTTACTGTTGCCCTTTTAGATGGGTACGTCTGGGCCTTTGAGGCTAATTTTCTTACAGAAGAAGGCGACCTCCTCCTACACATTAACGACCGCACGTACACTAACTTCCTGGGGCGCATTTCTTTGACAGACGATGAGGAGATGGTCCCCCTATACGGCGGGCCGCATGGTTACGACAAGTGGGAAATTACAAGTGATGATGTTGATACCATCTACGCACTTGTTAAGGGTGAACGCTTCAACTGTAAGCGATACGGCCTATACGCCCAGAAATGTACGAAGGCTGAATGAAACCGATCGCTTCCGGGCGTCTTAAACATTTCAGAACGCACTGAAGTAACCAGGAAGGAAAAGAGATAGAAGAGACACATTGCGGATGTTGCATGGAGTGAAGATATTTCGTGTGAGTGAGGCGGTCTTGTTGGCGAAGGTATTTGCTGACAGCGATCACTATCGTGAGTCCATCTTGAAATCGCGACTTTCACAGGAATTGCACGTTGAAAAGACGCGCTTCACACACGCACTCGCGGTATCGAGGTGAACCGGGTCTTGACGGGCGAGCGGGGCGAGCGCGGTGGCGCGCATTGGTGAGCAGATTTCGCAGTGGGTGGAGTGAGTCCGATCTGTGTGTGCCCCCTTTCCTCCTCATAGCTGACAACCCCAGGGATTACACAAATTACGGGGATGTGCCCTTCATCCGCTTAAGCCAGCCTTGAGAGCGGGGAATCGGCGAAGGCAGCGGCAGCTTTGGCTGTGCAGACCTTGACATCGAGAACGACTACGGACATCGATTTTGATGGAAGTGTCGAAGATCGTTGCCGGAAAGGGTGACTGATCAGATATGCGCCCACTCTTCGACCGAATAAGGGGAACTTTTCTGTTTTCTTGTTGCCGTACTGGCAACAACTGTCCCCTATGCTGCGATTATCGGTTGTCAGGACGATGTCAACAGAGAGTCTTCAGGCTTGACAACGCACAGTTTCAGAAACACGCTGTGCTACGGTAACTAGCAGAAAAAGTGACTGTCAGGAGGTGATGCGATGAAACGGGCCGAAGGTAAGGCTGTCCGTATCAACCAGATCGAAAGGCTGCTTTGGAGTCATCCTGAAGGATTGTCCCGCACCGAAATTGCACGTCGCATCGGCGTTCACCGCTCGGTCATCACCAAATACCTGGATCAGGACGACTTGCCGCCCAACATTTATGAAGACGAACTGGACGGCAAGAGACTGAAAATCGATCGGGGCGCTGATCTGACAAAAGCCTCGTTCACCCTGGATGAAGACGCCACGAAAGAAGAGCGATACATCTGGAACCCTGTCAATTACTTCACTCATGTTACGCAGTCGGGGCGTCAAGACGCACTGGTTCCAACTGGCACAAGGCCTCGAAAGCCTGTTGCAGGGCCGAGAGATACAAGTGGGTCTTGAGCGCATAGTGGTTCTTGTTGGTGCGCACCTTGAGCAACTCCAGCTTGGTGAAGGTCCAGAGAGCAGCCACGAAATGATTGGTCTGGGTGGTTGGTGTGCGGGTCGGTGATTTGGCGAGCGATGCGTTCTGCTTGAGAGAGCGATGATACTCCTCCACTTTCCACCGTTTCTGGTAGATTGTGATGAGTTGGTCAGCTGTCAGGGCGGAATCACTGGTCACCAGATAGCGCACAGCGGTCGAGCCATCTGCGTTTGTGCAGGTCTGACGGAGCAGATAGAGGGGGAAAGATACCTGTTCCAGATAGATGACGGTCACTGTGTTTTCTGGCAAGTCGAGTTGGTTCAGTCGGTGATAGCGACCATGTAGTTTGTCTTGTTGGCAAAGGGCGATTTTGCGATTGGTCTTGAGCGCCATGATAAACTCCTTGTCTAACTTGAGTTTGACATAGCTCATGTTCTCAGCCGCAGCAAACCAGATGTCATTGAGCACATAGCGGAAGGGAATCCGGTTACGCACACAGTTTTGCAGCATGGCGCGATAATGCTCGTTCTTGGTCACCGCACTGCGTCGTTTCATCTTCCCCTGCTTGTCAAGGTACGATTCGGTCTTGGATACCAAGCGATAGGTCACCGGCAACGAGACCTCGCCAACCGTGTACAAAGCGGTGATAAAGTTGATGCCCTTGACCATCCGTCCTTGCGCATGGTCGTAGTGCCAACAGATCAGTTCGTTTTCATCGGTGTAGGGCTTTTCGACAATGCTGTCGTCAATCGTGATGACACCTTCCTCACCTTGCATGGTGCGTACAGAGGGCTTGACCATCTGCCACCAGTCTGCCGGCTCCAGTCGTCGTCGGTTGAGCATGCGACTGACTTGGTCGTGGCTGATCGCCTTGTCCATCAACGCCGACATACCTGTCGCTGTCGTTGCCGAAAATGAACTCAGTAGATAGTCCGAATACAGGTCAAAGAGTTTGAACTTCATGTCTCACCTCCTGACCTTATTCTACCTAACGCGTCATCGACTGCGTAACATCAGTTACTTCAATCTCATCAACAACACAGCGGTGGTTGTCATTAACAGCGTATTCTGCGCCTATGATGGAGAAGTGGGTTTCCGTATTCGGTCACCTTGTGAGCAAACCGGCTGGACTTCGAAGCAGGGAGAAAGTTTCCCGGGCAACAGGGCTGGCGGCTACAGCTACCAGTTGGAAAGCTACGACGAGCATATCGAGAGGATGATACACGTTTACGAGAGTCAATTCAAGGATGATTACACCTACGTGCAGCGGAAACTGACTGAGCTGTGGAAACTACCATTCGATGGGCTCAGTCAGGCGATCCGGCTCGCGATTGCCTGCCATGATTTGGGCAAGCTGGACAGACGCTGGCAGCGCTGGGTAAGTCTCTACCAAGAGAAGATTGGCGAACCTATTTACGACCTCACTTACATGGGGGTCCATACCAACTACGATCCCGCAAATCAGACCCAGCGAGAGGCAAAGAGACAAACTGACAAACAGGTAACTCGCCCAAAACACGCCGCCGAAAGCGTTGTTGCCGCCGCACCAATCATAGCAAAGCATCTTGGCCCACAACAGAAAGATCTGGCCAGAGCTGTGATGACGGCCATCGCCCGTCATCACAGTACCGGTACAGACAGCTATGCGGAATTTTCTCTCCACCAGGAGGCGGGAAATGCACTAGAACAGGCGATGGAAGCTGCACAGTTGCCCGCTCCAGAGCGGCCGATATTGATGAGTTCTGGTCGTGGCGGCAAGCTGGACAGAATCTTGATCAAGCCGGAGCAGTTCAGATCGTTGCTGCTATATCTGTATGTGGTGCGAATGCTGCGACTGTGTGACGGGTTGTCTCAGGAGAGGTCGTAATCCCGACGAAGTATCCACTCTTTCCGATCGTTGTCAGGTATTGTGCTGATCTATTCACACAGCTACTTTCAGTACTCAGCGGATGAGTCGAATAATAGACCCACGGTCCAAAATTTCTAAAGGGCTTGACAAGGCTTTGGCAACATACTTTTCTTTACTCTGTGATTATTTTCCCTAACTATGTGACTAGATCTGTTATGAAGGTAACCATTAGTTTTCCCGGTGGTCTTGTGTTTATTATTTCGTCGGTTTAGGGAACATTCGTGATTCACGCTACTCCGTCTGTTTGCTTCCAAGGAGGCCTGATGTATCAGCAACACTATTATGTGCCGAAAGCCACCGGGACGCTCACCGATACGCTGCTCGCTTTCGGCGCAGCAGCCTTGATTCGTCAATTTGTGCGATCTCATCTGCAGGACGACAAAGTGATCCTGAGAGATGCAGGCAGCTACTATCTCATTGATGCGGGCGTGCCAGTGCAGGAAGAATGGCTGACAGAAAGTTGGGAAGAACAACTCCTTCGGTTTGTGGTAAGCGGGAAGAACAAGGTGCCAGATGATTTGGCCCCACTGGCCGCCTCCCACAGCGTGGACGACACATGGGATGAATTCCGTCAGTACCAGGAGCTTAGAAAGCAGCTACGCGATGAGAAGCTGGCTAACGATGAAATCAAGCAGGTGCTAGAAGATAGGAAACCACAATCCGACTGGACGGTTATCACCTATCTGGGGGACTTCCGCATGCAGGCACAGGCAATCCACAATAAGCTGGGCGAACAGTGGATGCGTACCAACAAACAGTTCCCCGGCCTCAATCTGCGCACAGTTTTCGAACTCTTTGCCTCGCCCACGGCCGATTGGGACGCGATCGCCGGGGAGTGGCAAAAGGCAGTGGGGAAAGGTGATTTCAACCACATGGTGACGGCCTCCCAACTATTCAATCCGCACATGGGAAAAGGGCAAAACCGCGCCAAGGCCAACAAGCTGACATTGAGCAATGAGAAGATTTTCTGGCTGCTGGAATTCCTGAAAGCCGTGGGGTTATGGGCCGCCGCCGTGCCCACGATCAACGCAGGCGTGCGCAAGACCTACATCCTTGCGCCCCAAGAGATTGAAATGTCCCGCCATCAACGGATCTTCTCCCAATTTCGAGATCGGCTCTGGAACGAGGGCGTTGTGAAACAGGATATCATGGCCTCTCTTCTCTATACTGAGGTGCTGTTGGAACATAGCATCGAAGATGACGCTCTGGACATTTTTGCAAACGGAGGTGTCTCCAGAGTAGTCAACGGCATGGGTGTTGCCACCTATCAACTCCTGACCGCCGGGAGATTCCTACGGAGAGAGTGGAACGCTCTGCCAACCTGGGTCAGGCGATTTTCCACCGTCCAGCCAATAGCGGCCAGTACGCAATCGTCTGCAATGTGGAAGCGCATCGCATTGGCTACAACGATATATCCCAAAAATCTGTTCTGGATGGAGAAGAAAGGCAAGCCCGGTTCGCGGCGCTGTTGGAAAGCCTGCTCTACTCATTCGTGCAGCCGACGGGAGCCATGCGCAATACCCAGAATCCCCATATCGTAGACGTGACTGGCACGCTCACCTACAGCACAGCGGCAGCCCCAGCGCCACTGGTAAGCCCGCTTAACCCGGACTTCGTCGAACAGACCAAAGATATCGCTGCCTCGCTAAACCGCATCCACGATGGCCGCGTACATGTCGAGGGTTATGACTCTCTCGCAAGTTTGGCCAACGTGATGCAAGGACTCTTAAACGAATGCCAACCCTATGAGAGCGCTCGATAGGAGCATATATGTGGTGGATCACGACTTACGAGCCGGTTTCAATGTTCTCGCTGAAAGCGGCTTCAGCGACTTCGACGGGCGGCAAGTCTCTCTTGCTTCCCACACCTTTCGCCTTCAAAATGGCGATCCTGAATGTAGTGATTCAGATCGAGGGATTGCAGAAGGGAAGGCAACTCTGGCCTGCCATCAGAGACGGTCGGATGGCGCTTGTCGGGCCAACTCAGATCGCGGTGAACAATTCGTTTACCAAGATCATGAAACCAAGCCGTGGCCAGCCATCTTTCGACCCAGACACTGGAATTCTTCAAGTTATGGGCCGGTCGATCGGGTTCCGAGAGTATGTGCAGTGGCATGGGGAGACGCGTATCGCTTTCGAACCGTCCGCAAAAAATGATGCAAATTGGGCGCTGTGGACGACGCAGATCCACTACTTGGGCAAGCGGGGAGGCTTCATCCAGTCCACAGGGGAATTTGATGAAAAAGAAGAACTGTCTCCTGAGTTTACCCTCCTCGGTGATAGCGGACAACAAAGCGATCGATTTTCTCTGGACGGTACATTGCAGGTTATGGACGACTGCGGAGACAATCTAAGTTTTGATGAGGTCAACATCTACTCAAACAAGAGCATGCGCCTCGGTACACACCGCGTCCTGCGCACTGTCATCCTGCCCTACCGCATGGCGCGCAGCAGCCGGGGATATACTTTGTATGAGCGGTTCGATGGGGCGGGTAGTTCGTGATTGAGAGGGAAAGTGGAGAGCAGGCGCGCCCCGCTCCGCCCCGTTTCAGTTCACGGCTCAACAGGGAAAGCATTGAACTCAGCCGTCACGGCGCCCGCCGGCAGTTGCGCCAGCACATCCAGATACCACCACCAATGTTCAGGTGTCACACCCGTTTCGGTCTCTCGCCAACGCGCCAGATCTGCAATGGTCTGAATCGCCTGATAAAACAGATGCGCCTGTTGCAGCAAACTCTTATCTGCATTCGCCAGCCGTACCTGTTGTTCAGCAGTCAGTTGATTTTCAACTCGATGCAGCGCACTCCGAATCATAAGCATCTGCAGATGCTCCATGCCGCTGACATCGGGAAATCCAACGTCTGCTTCATACGCAGATAAGTCTTTCTCTATAGCGGTCATGATAGGATCTCTTCTAATGCGCCAAGCCTATCGAAGACAGATTTACGCAAGTATAAGTCAGGCCGTTCAACGATGTATGCGCTCTCAAGAACGCCATCCAGGTCAAACATGATCAACCAGGTCTGCCTCTGAATGCTGGCGGCAACGGCAACATAAGAAACATTATCATGCGCATACAGATACACGATGGCAGCTTGATTCCTTACCGCCGAGTGAATGATCTGTTCATACTCGGCCAGCGTTGCATCCAAAGCCAGATGACCACGTCCTTTTCGTTTCCGCAGGTGACGCATGGCACTGCCCGGTTTCCAGCATGTCTGACGCTGAACCAGGCGAACTGCCTCCGCCACCTGCGCGCGTATCATGTCGTGGTATCCCGGTAGATGACAACTATGACCTCTGCGGATCATTTTAACGCGACACGACAGGATCGCAAAGGGGAAGTACGGAACAGACACGCCCCGCAATCTCGCTGTTCCCCATTTCGGCCCCCATCGTTCAACAAAGAGAGCGTCGCATGCATCTACACGTCCCTCTAACCGTTCATCATCTCACCTTCCACTGCCGCGCGCAGGAGCCGATCCTCTGGCATCCCTTCAAAGGCAGCGCGGTGCGCGGCGCATTCGCCGGCGTCCTGCGCCGTACCTTCTGCCCGGAGGGGCGCGATTCTTCCCACAACGGGAACACAGATAAGCTGCACGCGTCAGTCTGCCCGGTCTGCCAGCTGTTGTCGATGCCGCAGGAGGAGGATGCCGACGGCGATCTGCGCCGGCCTTATGCCGTCCGCCCACCCCTTGACAACCGTACCCGCTACGCAGCCGGCGAGCCGTTCGCCTTTACCGTCACCCTTTTCGGCGACCACCTGGGCTATCTGCCCTACCTTGCCTTGGGCGCGGAAGGCATGGGGACGGGCGGCATTGGCCGCAAAGATGATCGAGGGGGTCGCGGCCGCTTCACTATCGAGGCGATCACATCTACCAACCCGCTGACAAAGGCGACCGCAATGCTCATGAAGCCGGGTGAACGCATGGTGCATGCCGTCACCGCAGCCGTGGAACACGCACACGTTACTGAGGCCGCCGCACAACTGGCAGGCCGTCTGGAGGCGCAAGACAACCGGCTGACGATCAACTTCGCCACGCCCACGCGGCTGATCAAACGCCGCGGCAAAATAGGCACGCCCGAACCCTTCCAACTCATCAAGAACGTTGCTCTGCGAATACTGGACCTGAGCGCGCAGTTCGGCGGGGGCAGACCGACCGCCGGCCTGCAATGCAGCGGCTCAGCCGGACAAGCATTGGAACTCAAACGGGATCTCTTCCCCTATGCCGATGCGGTCGCGCTGGTTAACGACGAGACCCGCTGGTGGGACGTGAGCGGCTATTCGGGCCGTTTACAGCAGGCGCAGAGACTGGGCGGCTTTGTCGGCAGCGCCACCTTCACTGCCCCGGATTGGCGACCGCTGTTGCCCTGGCTGCTCTGGGCCACCCAGGTGCAGGTAGGAAAGAACACGGTGAAGGGCTGCGGTGTTGTCGAGTTGTCCTGCTTTCTTTAACGGCGCAACAGAGAGAATTCTGAAGGATTCCAAGGCTGTGCATCGCAAACGACACCGACAGCGCGAGTGCTTATAGAGAGAGTAAAGAGTAGAGGGAGGAAATGGGATGCCCATCGTTCAACACTTGATCGTAGACGAGTTCGGCAGCTTTGTCGCCAAGAAGAACGGGCGGCTGCGTGTGACCTGCCAGGGGGAGAAGCGGGGCGACGCGCCTCTGATGCACCTGGAGACGGTCCTGATCACCGGACGGGGCGTAAGCCTCAGCAGCGACGTGGTAGCGGCCTGCGCCGAGGTGGGTGTGCCCATCCACTTCCTGGACAGCCGCGGCAAACCGGTGGGCAGCCTTTACAGCGCCGGGCTGGCCGCAACCGTGCAGACCCGGCGGGCGCAGCTCCAGGCCCGCCAGGACAGCCGCGGGCTGCACGTGGCCCTGGCTGTTGCCGAAGGCAAACTGAGCAACCAGATCAACCTGCTCAAATACATGGCCAAATACCGCAAGGCCAAACAGCCGGACCTGTACAAGGAGGTGCGCCTGCTCGCCGACGAAGTGCTCGACCACAGCGCCGAACTGGACCGGCTGCGCGCTGAAACGCTCCAGAATCCCATCGGCAGCTATACTGTGGATGACGTGCGGGGACAGATTCTCTCTATCGAAGGCCGGGGGGCACAGAAATACTGGCAGGCCATCGGCAAGCTGCTGTTGGCGGATGTGAACTGGCCTGGCCGGCGCACGCAAGGCGCCAGCGACCCCCTGAACAGCGCCCTGAACTACGGCTATGGAATCCTCTACAGCCAGATAGAGCGGGCGCTTGTCCTTGCCGGACTGGACCCCTACGCCGGGTTTTTGCATACCGATCGCCCCGGCAAGTCGGCCCTGGTCTACGACATGGTCGAGGAGTTTCGCCAGACGATCGTGGACCGCACAGTGTTGGCGGTCTTCAACCGCGGCGCGGCAATCGAACTGGATAGCCGGGGCCGTTTGACCGAAAAGTCCCGCAAATCTCTGGCGGAAAAGGTGTTCATACGCATGGACGCCCAGGAACGGTATGAGGACAAGCGTCACCCGCTGCGCAACATCGTGCAGATGCAGGCCCGGCATCTGGCCGCCTACCTGCGCGGCGAGCGGGACACGTACAGACCATTTGTGTCGAGTTGGTAATCGGCCCTTCGGAAAACTTAATATGATCCGTTGCCTGTTGCTCTATGACATTCCTAACGACCGGGTGCGCACCAAGGTCGCAGACTACTGCCTTGACTACGGCCTGGACCGCGTGCAGTACAGCGCATTCCTGGGCCGCCTGAGCGCCAACCATCAGGAGGAACTGATGCTGAAGATCGAACAGAAGATCGGCAAGGCCGCCGCGCGGGTTCATCTGTTCCCTCTCTGCAAAGAGGATTGGCGTAAGCGCCTGGTCGTCGAGCAGGGGATGGAGGAGGTTTAACGGTGTCGAAGCATGCTATGCCCGTGGGCGGGGAGGCGGCGGAAGATACTGAATGGCTGCTGAAAGTAACCGATCTGAAGCAGTTCGCCTACTGCCCCCGCATCCCATTCTACCACTACTGTTTGCCGGAGGTGCGGCCCACCACCTACAAAATGGATGCCGGCATCCGGGCGCAAGACGGGGCCGAAGAGCGGGAACGGAGGCGTTCGCTACGCGCCTATGGTCTGGCGGAGGGAGAGCGCTATTTCAATATCTCGGTAGCGTCGGCACGGCTGGGCGTAAGCGGGCAGGTCGACCTGGTGATTAAGCATACCGTTAACGGCGAGGACCGGCTGATCCCAGTGGACTACAAGTTGAGTCGGCGGGAGCCTGGACGCCACTTCAAATTGCAGCTGGCCTGCTATGCGCTGCTATTGGAGGAGGTATGGCAGTTGCCGGTGGAAGATGGATTTCTTTATCTGATTCCAGCGCGGCGGGTCGTGCGCGTACCCGTCACAACACGTCTACGGAATGATGTCCTTCGCCAGTTGACCGAAATCCGCGCGCTGGTTCTGGCTGAACGGATGCCGCCGGTTCCGACGAGACAGCGCAGCCGGTGTGTAGACTGCGAGTTCCGCCGCTTCTGCAATGATGTGCTGTAGCGGTGCTATTTCGCAAATCGTTTCAAATGGTGCGCTGCGCTTGGTGTCTTCGCGGCGATTTCACCGTGCAGTAGCTGAATGACCAGAGAGAAATGATAGAAAATCACCTTCGCAAACCGGTAGGCTTTTGCCGCAGTTCGCGAATTGCGAAATTCCTCGTTGAAGCAGCTTCCGGATTGCTTCATTGCAGCGAAATGGAAGCCAGTAGCGGCCCCAGGAAGTGTCGAAAAGGGTCTGCAGGTCATTTGTGGTGTAAAATGCGAACGGAATGCCTGCGGCTTCAATTCACGGCTCAACAGAGAGAGCACTGAAAGAGCCAGCCGCAGGCGCTCTACGCGGTGGAGGTGGAAAGCTTCAATTCACGGCTCAACAGAGAGAGCACTGAAAGATTATCGGGCCTGAGCCGCCGCGACCGACAACGGATGCTTCAATTCACGGCTCAACAGAGAGAGCACTGAAAGAGCGCGGTGATCACTGCGTTTGCTGCCTCAATCGCAGCTTCAATTCACGGCTCAACAGAGAGAGCACTGAAAGTTGAGGCCGCTCGCGACGCTGCATCTAATTATTTGGGCTTCAATTCACGGCTCAACAGAGAGAGCACTGAAAGACGATCCCAAGACCAAGCCCGGCCACGGCGGCTGTACGGCTCAATTCACGGCTCAACAGAGAGAGCACTGAAAGATCAACGTCGCGCCCAGATGGCTCCAGTCGATCAGGGCTCAATTCACGGCTCAACAGAGAGAGCACTGAAAGTGCTTTGGCCTGCCGACAAGATAGTGATGCGCCTTACTTCAATTCACGGCTCAACAGAGAGAGCACTGAAAGTCGCACGCGGCCTCCATCATCGCCTGCATCAATGGCAACACTTCAATTCACGGCTCAACAGAGAGAGCACTGAAAGCCCAGGGTTGAAAGTTAGTTGAAAGAAAGAGTACGCAACTTCAATTCACGGCTCAACAGAGAGAGCACTGAAAGACTCACCCGAGGCCGCCGTATAGCATCCAGTGCATACTTCAATTCACGGCTCAACAGAGAGAGCACTGAAAGTGGTCGAACGAGGCTGACGGCGCCATGACGCGGCGGCCGCTTCAATTCACGGCTCAACAGAGAGAGCACTGAAAGATCGTCGGTTTTGCCATGCGCCTGGAGATTGGGGAGGCGACTACAGAGGGAGAAAGGATTGCTCGGCTCAAGGGGTCATACGATCATCCGGTAACCAAAGCGGATATTGAAAGAGCTCGCTCTGTATTGATGGAAGACTACGAAATACGCAATATAGACTCACTCTCTCCCCAGCCGTGGCCGCGCCCAGTCCACCAGGACGAGCAGCGCGAAGAGCGGCAAAGTGGCCATGCGGCGCCAGCGCCATGGCTGGCGGGCGAGGCGGAATAGCCATTCGAGGCCGAGGCGGCGCAGCCAGAGCGGGGCGCGGGGGGTGATGCCGGCGACGAAGTCGAAGGCGCCGCCGACACCGAGCGCGACGGCGACCGGTAATTCCTCTCTATGTTGGTGAATCCAGATGTCCTGACGGGGATGCCCGTAGGCGACGAAGAGTAGATCGGCGGGCACGGCGGCGAGATGCTGGCGGATCTGCGGCCAGTCGGCGTCGGCGGGCGAGCCGCCGTATGTGCCGGCGACGGGCAGACCGGGATAGAGACGGGCCAGTTCTGCGGCGGCGCGTTCGGCCACGCCGGGGGCGGCGCCGAGGAAGAAGATCCGCCACCCTTGCGCGGCTGCCCTTTCACAGAGGCGATAGATGGCGTCGGAGCCGGTTACGCGTTCGTTCAGGCGTACGCCGGCAAGACGCGCGGCCCAGAGCACGCCGATGCCGTCGGGTGTGCACAGGTCCGCTGCTACCAGCACCTGTGCAAAGGCGGGATTGCGCCGCGCCGCCATGATGAATTCGGGGTTGACGGTGCAGACCTGGCGGGTGGACTGCGAAGGGTGAGGGGCGGAATCTTCTCTGGTTTCGGCCTGCGCTCGCGATTGCGCGATCCAGGCGCTGACGCGATCAAGGGTTTGCTGGAAATCGACACAGTCGACGCGCACGCCCAGAATCTGTATTGATGCCCACTCCTGCTCGTGCGAAGATCTCATTTCCTGGCGGCGGCCTCTTCGAGCACGGCCAGGGTCTCTCTGGCGGCTTTTTGCCAGGAAAAGCGCTTGACATTTTCGTAGCCTTTGGCGATCAGCTCCTGGCGCAGGGCCTCGTCGCGGCTGAGACGCAACATGGCGGCGGCGATGTCGTCGACATCGTTCGGGTCCACCAGCAGCGCGGCATCGCCGGCGATCTCGGGCAGGGCAGAGTTTTTGGCGCACATAACAGCCACTCCTGTGGTTTGGGCTTCCAGTACGGGCAGACCGAAACCCTCGAATAAGGATGGAAAGGCAAAGAAAAGCGCCTTCTCCATGAGCGCGGCCACGGCGGTATCCGGCAGATAGCCGGGGAAGTGGACGCGGTCGGCCAGTCCCCGGGCGGCGACATGCCGTTCGTACTCCTCGCTCAGCCAGCCCCAGCGGCCGGCCAGCACCAGGTCCCAGCCGATGTGGTGCTGTTGCGTCAGCCGTTCGAAGGCGTCGATCAGGCGCAACAGATTTTTGCGCGGCTGGATGGTGCCGACATAGAGAGCAAACGGGCGCGCGTAGACCGGCGCGGGGCTCGCGTCCTGGCCGGGTGCGGACGCCCGCGGCATCGGCGCCTCGTGGATGACACGGATTTTGGCCTCCGGCACGCCGTAGAAACGCTGCAGATCGTTGGCGGTCTGGCGGCTGACGGCGATGATCCGCCGGGCGGCGGCGGCGCTCCAGCGGGTGGAGAGTTCCAGGTAGAGGCGCTGCAGGGCGGTGTGGGAGCGGGGGAAATAGCGATAGCCGACATCATGCAGCGTCACGACGGTGGGCGGCAGCAGCGCCGGCGGCAGGAAGGGCACAACGTGGGCCGGCACAAAGAGCACGGGCGGCGGGCGGCGGCTGACCTCCCACGCCAGCGCGCGGTGGGTCCACAGGCGGTTGCCCGGCAGCGTCCGCACGGTCACGGCGCGCTGGTCGTGCGGGGGCGGGGCGTCGCCGTGCATGGCTTCGGCGGTGGGCATTGCCGGCGCATAGAGGCGGAAGGCAAGACGATCGCTGTGCGCCGCCAGCATATGGCCGATTATCTGCTGTGAGTAGCGCTCGGTGCCGGTCGGCTCGGCGCGCAGGCTGCGGGAAGCGTCGATACCGATAAGGCGAGGAGAGAGTGAAGAGGAGTGAGGAGTGAGAACTTCGCGCTCCTCGCTGCGCGCTCCTTGTCTTTCACTGATCACTGATTACTCCTGCGCGTATCCTGGCTGCGGCCAGGGCTTCCTGGCCAATCGGCCCTTCTCGCAGCAGCCTTGGCTGCGGTGCGCTCAGGTCGAGCACGGTGCTGGCCTGGGCCAGGGGGGCCGGGCCGGCGTTGATGAGGAGAGGGATGCGTCCGTCCAGTTGGGCCAGCACGGCGGCGGGTGTAGCGCAGGGGGGCTCGCCGCTGCGGTTGGCGCTGGAGGAGGCCAAAGGGCCAACGCGACGGGCCAGGGCGCGCAGAAACGGTTGCGCGGGCAGGCGCACGCCCACGGTCTCGCCACCGGCGGTGAGGGCGGCGGGCAGGCGGCTGCGGGCAGGCAGCACGAGCGTCAGGGGGCCAGGCCAGTAGCGCTCGATCAGGGCCTGGGCGACTGGCCCGCCCGCCCCGCGTACAACGGCCCGTACCTGCTCTGCGTCACCAAGCAGGACGGGCAGCGCCTTGTGGCTTGGACGCTCCTTCGCTGCGAACAGCCGGTCGATGGCCGCTGCATCACGGCAGAGACAGACAAGGCCGTAGACGGTATCGGTTGGCACGCCGATGACGGCACCCTGCTCCACGGCGGCCGCTGCCCTCTCGAGCGCGGCTGCTTCGTCAGCTGCAAGCACGACTGTCATCAACTCTGCTCCGCTTGAAATCGTACATCTCCATCTTAAGGCCTTTGCGAATAGGGGTGTTTGCGCAGTTGCAATGGCCTGCGCAGCAATTTTTGCTTTCTTGTGCCCCGTGTATACTACTGATGGCTGAACAGTACGTCAACAATCATTGTGATATGAAAAGCGAATCCCCTTTTGACGATCTGCTGGTGCTGGTAAAGGGCGCCGGCGACTTGGCGACCGGTGTGGCCTGGCGGCTGCACCGCAGCGGCATCCCGTTGGTGATGACCGAACTGCCGCGCCCGCTGACGGTGCGGCGGGCGGTGGCCTTTGCGCAGGCCGTGTATGACGATGAACACGAAGTGGAAGGGATCACGGCGCGCAAGGCGCTGGTGGCGGATGTGCCGGAGGTGCTGGAGGCGGGTGAGATCCCTGTTCTGGTCGATCCGGAGGCGGAGGCGATCGACGAGTTGGCCCCATCGGCCGTTGTCGACGCAGTCCTTGCGAAGGCAAATACCGGCACAACCCTGGACAGCGCGGCGTTCGTGGTGGCGCTGGGGCCGGGCTTTGAGGCCGGCGTCGACTGCCACGCTGTGATCGAAACGAACAGAGGTCACAACCTGGGGCGGGCGATCTGGGAAGGCGCGGCGGAAGCCGATACAGGCACGCCCGGCGCCATTTGGTTGCCGCCACCTGTCCAAGAATCTGGAGAGAGCGGCGCGCGCAGCCCGGCAGTCGAGCCAGCGGCGACGCGTGTGCTGCGCGCGCCTGTGGCCGGCCGCTTTCAGGCATTGGCGCGTATCGGCGACTGCGTGCAGGGCGGGGAGGCTTACGGCAGGGTTCTGCAACCCTGCGGCGAGGAGACGACGCTGCTGGCACCCTTCACCGGTTTGCTGCGCGGCTTGATCCACGAAAGCGTTTCGGTGCGGCCGGGCCTCAAGATCGGCGATATTGACCCGCGCAGCGACCGCGAGTACGCCTTCCGCATCTCGGATAAATCGTTGGCTGTGGGCGGCGGAGTGTTGGAGGCTTTCCTGCACTGGCACTTTGGCAGAAGCGACGACAGCGTCACAGAGGAGATGGGATTCTGATGAACGACAGCCTCTCGCAGCGCCCGCCCGAGCAGGGGGGCATCCACATTCTTCCGATTGCGGGCATACCGCTGGTGCAGCCGGGTGATGACTTGGCGGCGCTCATTATCGAGGCAGCCGAGGCCGCCGGACTTTCGCTGATAGCCGGGGATATCCTGGTGATGGCGCAGAAGATCGTCAGCAAGGCGGAAGGGCGGCTGGTCCGACTGGCGGATGTGAGGCCGGGCGAGGAGGCGGTGCGGCTGGCGCAGGAGACAGGCAAAGACGCGCGCGTGGTGCAGGCGGTTCTGGACGACAGCAGGGCGGTCGTCCGCGCACGCGCAGGAGTCTTGATTGTCGAGCAGAGCAGCGGCTGGGTGTGCGCCCACGGCGGGTTGGACCATTCTAATGTGGCGCCGGAGGAGGAGGAGACGGTGGCGCTGCTGCCAGAGGACGCCGATGCCAGCGCGACGGCGATACGCGGCCGTATTGAGGC
This sequence comes from Caldilineaceae bacterium, assembly GCA_965221345.1. GTDB lineage: Bacteria > Chloroflexota > Anaerolineae > Caldilineales > Caldilineaceae > Bin5. Next base: position 203,158 of record CBDCSD010000001.1, on the reverse strand, counting down.
GGAAACCGGCGCTGCGGTGGCGGTTCTGATCAGCGACAGCCACGGGCGGCCGTGGAAGATGGGGACGGTTGGCGTCTGTATCGGCTGTGCGGGTCTGCCGGCGCTGTGGGACCAGCGGGGGCTGACAGATCTGTTCGGCTACGAACTGGTCGCCAGCGAAGAGTGCATCGTCGATGAACTGTGCGCGGCGGCGTCGCTGGTGATGGGTCAGAGCAGCGAGGGCCGCCCGGCGGCGATCATCCGCGGTTATACGCGGCCGGACGCGGTGGACGCGCCGGCGCGGTCGATCCAGCGTCCGGCGGAGAAGGACTTGTTTCGTTGATGGGCAGGGCAGAAAAAAAGAGGAGTGAGAGAGTCTCACTCCTCCAAAAAGTACCCCCGACAGGATTCGAACCTGTGCTCCCGGCTCCGGAGGCCGATGCTCTATCCACTGAGCTACGGGGGCATGGAACTGCAGAGAACGATACCACAACGGTTGTTCCTTGAGCAAACGACGTTCTTGATACGGCAGGGCAAACGCATCTTAATTCGGACGCCAAAATAGCCGACGAAGGGCGCCCACAAGGGGCGCCCCTACCAATTGTCTTCTTTTTTCGGCCAAGAAACCGGCCTCCAGTCGCCAAAGACGTAGAGAATTTGCGATAGCGCACTACGATCTGCACAGTTCTCGGCGTTATGCCCTGAGAAGGGCGCCCACAAGGGGCGCCCCTACCCGATTCAGGCAGCCTCACGTGGGTTTGTCCCAATTTGATGCAATTGCCCTGGTTGATACGGCGCCCGGCACCATAGCCCACCGGGCTGTCGACGAGCCGTTGCGGGCGCGTTTGTAGATGACTTTCGGCCCTCCCTATGCTATCATTCATTGCAGTTGCCAGTGACCGGTTGCCAGTTGCCAGGTACTGCGCCGCCAGGGACGCTAAGCACTAACCACCAGCCACAAACTCGGGCTTTTGCAGGTGCGCACAGGATGCGGGCGCAAGAGCTTTCGACCACCGGTTTTAAGGAACGCGCCACCGTGTCAACGCCAGCAGCAGTTCGGGTTCAGTCCTTCGGAACGACCGTTTTCGCCGAATATTCGGCCCTGTCTCTCGAATTCGATGCCATCAACCTGGGGCAGGGGTTTCCCGATTTCCCCGCGCCGGATTTTGTGATCGAGGCGGCCCGCACGGCGCTGTCCTCCGGCTATAATCAGTATGCGCGCAGCGCCGGCCATCCGCGGCTGGTGAATGCGCTGGCCGCGGTCTACAGCCCGGTTTTCGATCGCGAGTTGGATCCACTGACGCAGATCGTCGTGACTACCGGCGCGACCGAGGGCATCTTCGCCACGATGCAGGGGCTGGTGGACCCGGGCGATGAGGTCATCCTGATCGAGCCATTCTACGACAGCTACCCGGCGGCGGTGATCATGGCGGGCGGAACACCGGTATACATTCCGCTGCGCGCCTCGCCGGGCACGACCAGCGCGGCGGATTGGCGGATCGATATCGAAGAGTTGCGGGCCGCGATCAACCCGAAGACCAAACTGCTCGTCATCAATACGCCCCTCAACCCGGTCGGCAAGATGTACAGCCGCGAGGAGTTGGTCACGCTGGCGCAGATCGCGCAGGAGCATGATCTGCTGGTACTCAGCGATGAGGTGTATGAGTGGATGACCTACGACGGAACGCCGCACGTGCGCATGGCGACCCTGCCGGGCATGTGGGAGCGCACGATTACGCTGGGCAGCGCCGGCAAGACCTTTTCCGTGACCGGCTGGAAGATCGGCTGGGCGATTGCGCCCGAACCGCTGGCGAACGCCGTGCTGATGGCGCACCAGTGGATCCCTTTCGCGGTGACCACGCCGCTGCAGGAAGCGGTCGGGGCAGCCTTTGAACAGGTGGAGGAGCGCAACTACCTGCATGAACTGCGCGTCATGTATCAGGCCAAACGGGACATCCTGCTGTCGGCCCTCAACGATGTCGGACTCCCGCCGGTGACGCCGCACGGCAGCTATTTTATTCTGGTGGATACCACCGACCTGGACACGCCTCTGCCGACCGACGACCCGCGCGACGTGCAGATCTGCCGCTGGCTGACGAAGGAGATCGGCGTGACTGCGATCCCGCCCTCCGCATTTTACAGCCCCGAACACAGCCATCTGGCCGCCAATGTCGCCCGCTTCTGCTTCTGCAAGACCGATGCGATTCTTGAGGCCGCGGCCACGCGACTGCGCACGAATCTGTAACCCCAACGGCCAGCTACCGGTGGCTCATGGCCAGTGATTGCACTGACCACAGGACACTGACCGCTGGATACTGACTGCTGGATATTGACCAGAGGACACTGGACATGGAACTACGGGTACAGCAAGGGAATATCGCTGAAACCGATGCCGATCTGATCGTCGTCAATCTGTTCGCCGGCGTTACGGCGCCCGGCGGGGCGACCGGCGCGGTCGACCGTGCGCTCAATGGCGCTATCAGCCAACTGATAGCCCAGGGGGATTTCAGCGGCGAGGCCGAGACGACGGCGCTGCTCTATGCGCGCGCAAATGGCGGAGCGGCAGCGGATGAAACGACTGACCAAAGCGGGCTGACCGCGTCGCGGGTGCTGCTGGTCGGCCTTGGCAGCAGCCAACAGTTCGGGATTGCCCAGATCCGGCGGGCAGCAGCGGTGGCGGCCCAGGCCGCGGCCAAATTGAAGGGCGTCAAAGCGATGGCGACCATCGTTCACGGCGCCGGCATTGCCGGTCACGAGGCGGCCGCGGCCGCGCAGGAGGTGGCGCTGGGAACGCTGTTGGCCAGCTACCGGCCGAAACGGTATCGCCGCGAGGGGGAAGACGCGGGGTTGTCGAGTTGTACAGTGGTGGAGTACAACGCCGCCAAACTGGCCGACGTTGAACGGGGCGTAGCCAAGGGAGAGGCGATCGGCCGCGCGGTTTGGAGCGCCCGCGACTTGGTCAACGAGCCGGCCAATCTGCTGACGCCCGTGGAGATGGCGGCCCGCGCGCGGGCGATGGCATCCGATGTAGGTCTCAAGAGCACGGTGCTGGACGAGGCTGCGATGCAGGAAGAGGGCATGGGCATTTTGCTGGCGGTGAGCAAGGGCAGCGTTAATCCGGCCCAGTTCATAGTGCTGGAGCACGCGCCGGCCGGGGATACGGAGGCGCCGCTGGTCTTAGTTGGCAAGGGCATCACTTTCGACACCGGCGGTATCAGCCTCAAGCGCAGCGGCGGCATGTGGGCGATGAAGGACGATATGGGGGGCGCGGCGGCGGTGATTGGCGCGATGGAAGCAGTTGGCCGCCTTGATGTTGGGCGGCGGGTGATCGGGATTGCGCCCTGTGTGGAGAATATGCCGGACGGCGAAGCGTTCCGGCCGGGCGATATCGTGACCGGCATGACCGGCAAGACGGCGGAGATCATCAGCACCGACGCGGAGGGACGCCTGGTTCTGGCCGACGCGCTGGCTTACGCGGCCCGTTTCGAGCCGGCGGCGGTTGTCGATCTGGCGACGCTGACGGGCGCGATCGGGACGGCGCTGGGCATGCACGTGCGCGCCGGTCTTTTCAGTAACGATACCTCTCTGCAAGAGAAGCTGATGGCGGCGGCGGACCACAGCGGCGAGCTTTTGTGGCCGTTCCCGATGGATGCGGAGTACGAGAAGGCGATCAAGAGCGATATGGCCGAGGTCAAGAACAGCGCCGGGGGCGCCGGTGTCAGCAGCAGCGCCAAATTTATTGAACATTTCACCGAGGGCTACCCCTGGGCACATCTGGACATCGCCAATATGGTGCTGGCCGACAGCCGGATCAACGCGGAGACGCCGAAGGGCGCTACCGGATACGGCGTCCGGCTGCTGGTTGAACTGGCAGAACGGTACGCGGCCACCGCTTGATTTCCCTTGCAGGTAGCCGGGCGAGCGACCAGCAGGAAACAGAAGCCGGCTACAAAGAATTAGACAGCAGTAGGAGAGGAATGTATGCGGATGAAAATGATACGACGGTTGGGTTGGAGTGTCTGCGGCGGTTTGCTGCTGGCGGGCGCATTGCCGGAGTGGGCACTGGCGGCAGGGTTGGAGCAGACGGTAGGGACGGAGATAACGTCCATCGCGCCGGCGATGATTCCGCTGTTAGGGGCAGCCGCCGGCATTGAGCGCTTGCTGGAACTGGGCTGGCACTATCTCGAATGGGGCGGTTTACGCTTTTTTGGCTGGCGGCCCAGTGATCTCAAGTCGCCCGGCTATGTCGCCTTCAAACGAAGCACCAGCCTGCTGGCGGGCATTTTCCTCGGCGTCGTGGTCTCTAATTACAGTGGCATGCGTTTGATGAGCTATTTCGGCCAGACGTTACCGGGTTTTCTGGACCAGGTCCCGGATCTGTGGGACATTCTTGTCACGGGTCTGATGATCGGGGCCGGCACCAAACCGACGCACGACTTGCTCGGGATTATCACCCAGGTGAAGAACCTGATCGGCAGCTCTGCGTTGAAGAAGAAGGAGGAGGCCGGCGCGGCCCTCGCTGACAGCATCCTCAAATTGCGGCAGGCCGATGCCCCTGCTTCCTACCGTGTGGATGTGCCGGGCGTGGGCGCCACGCAGGTTTCCGGCTCGGCGGCCCAGCCCCCCCGCAACCGCATGCTGGACGAGAGCGGCGGTCGACGCCGCGAGCGCAACATTGACCGCTACGCCAACGCGCTGCACGATAATTTGTATAGCGGTAGTTGAGGGGAGGGGCGAGGAGAGAGTGAAGAGGAGTGAGGAGAGAGTGAGCGTCCCGGCCTCATTTGTATTGCGAATGGCCGGCGAGCAGTTGATCCTGGCTGACGATGAGACAGCCTAATGAAAGAGGCCGGTATCGCTCCAAGATGACCACTCGCGCGAATGACGTTTCCGCGCCCGTCCCGTATACTGTACTCGTCGGCATACATACAGGAAGAGAGACAATGACCACGGAAGAACGGGTCGCCCGGATGGAAGGCCAAATCGAACACGTGGCTACGAAGGCCGACATCGAGGCAACGAGGGCCGCTATTGAGGCGCTGCGGGCCGACATGGAACGCAATATTGGGCAGTTGTCAGCCACGCTCACTTGGCGGATGATCCTCGTCGCCGGTGTAGTGCAGGCTCTCGGCATCGGCGCATTGCTTCAGTTCCTGCCCCGTTCTTGACAACTCCCCGCTGCCTGGATTCAAGGGCAACGCCCCGACACCTCACGCCACAGCGCCCCCTTTTCAGTCAAGTGCAGCAAGCAAACGCTCACGCGCTCCAAGGATCAAAGGACGGTTGTGACGCTCACCGACCTGCGACTGCCTCCTTCCCACAGGCTGGAGGCTCTGCGCGGTGACCGGGAGGGGCAGTTCAGCATTCGCGCCAACGACCAGTGGCGAGTGTGCTTCGATTGGACAGCCCAGGGCGCGGTGGAGATCGAAGTCACCGACTATCATTGAGGAAAAGACCCCATGCCCACCGAATCACTCGATGTAGCGGGGCACGCGCCGGGCCTTGCCGAACCGATTCACCCAGGAGAGCATTTGGCGGAGATAATGCAGGAGCCAGGTATCACCCAATACCGCTTGGCCAAGACGATAGGCGTTCCTCCGATACGCATCCATGACATCGTCCACTGCCGCCGGTCGGTTAGCGCGGATACGGCGCTGCGAATCGGAAAGGCCCTGGGGATGACTGCCGAATTCTGGCTGAACCTGCAGCGGATGTACGACCTGGACCTCGCACGCACCAGGACCGACACCAGCGATATAAAACCGCTTGTAGAGGTCTCCCCGTAAAGCAATCATCGCCGAACAATCACTGTTCACGATACTGCGGCCGCCATACTAAGCGAACTCGAATATGGGCATGGTAATGGACTTCGTGGATTCTGCTTGGCCATGAACCAGAAGGCGAATCTTTTCGGTGGTGTCACGGCTGAAAGATTCTTCCCCGCAACGGACGCAAACGATAGCTGGAATCCTAGCCACGAGCACATATTGTCCATCGATCTGAAAGAGTTCGGTCACCAGTTCGTCCCGGCTCTCATTAGCATGACAGACCGCGCAAGTGAACACAGTTACCTTCGTTTCGAGTAGTTGCTCCACTCTTGCTCGCTTGGTTCATACAAAGTTACGATACGAACGGGAACCGACTAGCGCCCGCCGAACAACTGACCCACGTCGACGTTGAGGCCGCCGCTCTGGCCTTTGCCGCCGACCTGGGGCATATACTGGGCGACCTTCTGCGCCAGTTTGTTCATCGGCATCGTCTGCAGATAGGCCTTGCCCGGCCCCCGCAGCGTCGCCAGGAACAGGCCCTCGCCTCCCAGCAGAATGTTTTTGAAGCCGCGCACGACCTCGACATCGAAATCGACGGTCGGCTCGAACATGGCGACGTGGCCGGTGTCGACCCGCAGTAGTTCGCCCGGCTGCAGATCCTTGACCACGATCTCGCCGTCAAAATTGACGAACGCCTGGCCGGGGCCAGTCAGCCGCTGCAACATGAAGCCTTCGCCGCCGAACAGCCCCGCGCCCAGCCGTTTGCGGAAATGCAGGTCCAATTCCACGCTCTTTTCCGCGCATAGGAACGCGTCTTTCTGGACGATTACCGATTGTGAGCCCGCCAGGTCAAGATCGATGATCTTGCCGGGAAACTCGGCCGAAAACGCGACTTCGCCCTCGCCCCTATCGACGTAATAGTCCACCACAAACAGGGATTCGCCGGAGAGCGCGCGTTTGACCATGCGCCCCAGACCGCCGCCGGTATTGGTCTCCATCTCCACGGCCTGCGTCATCCAGCTCATGCCGCCGGAGGAGGAGTAGATGCGCTGGCCGGGGCTAAGCGTAACCGTGACGACCGGCAGGGTTGTGCCTTCGATTCGATACTGCATAGATTTCACTCCTTAGTGCAGCGGGCGGCCAAGGGACTTTGTCGTGAATGGACAGCGGCCGCTGCTGTTTTCAACGCACGCAACTTTCGAATGTCCGGCCCTGGATGTGATGATAGACCGGCCCTTCGCCGTCTCTCGTGTACTTTGAACGCGCCGACATGTAGGAGAGCGCGATTGCGCGCCGCCAACTGTCCGAACGGTTGGGCGCGGTGTAGTGGAGCAAGAGCGAGTGGAAGAAGAGGCCGCCGCCCGCCTTCACGGGCGCCAGCTGCATATCGGCCTGTTCATAGTAGTCGGGATCGACGACAAAGTCATCGGTCACGTTGATGTGGGGCTGCGGCCCCCGCTTATGGCTGCCGGGAATGGCGGCCATGCAGCCATTCTCCTCGGTGGCGTCGTCGAAGGCGAACCAACAGGAGCAGAGATCCATCGGCTCGATAGGCCAATAGGGTGAATCCTGGTGCATGCCCTTGGCCGAACCGACTTCCGGCGGTTTCAATAACGCGGCGTTGCGGAACATCTTGATGTCCAGCCCGACGATCTGTTCGAGAACGCTGATGATGTTGCGGTTGCTCCCCAGCGCGTGGAAGCGATCATCGGACTCCACCAACCCGTCGATTTTGCGGATTCCATCGCCCGGCGCGTCGACGTGCAACTCGCCGCGCTGGACGCGCGGCTCGATCTGCACCTGAAGCCGCTCCTGCGAGCGGCCGCCGTGGGTATACTCGCGCAGCCGGGTGCGCAGCCCCTCTACCTCATCTTGCTCCAACAGCCCTTCCACCACCAGAAATCCGTCGCGCCGGTAGCTGTCGAGTTGTTCCTGCGTCAGTTGTATTGACATGTTGACTCCTTGATTTTGAATCAGGCCGGTTCCTTGGTCATCTCGCCTTTATCGGCGGCCGCGGCGTTCATGGTTGCCGGGCTTTGTCCTGCGCCATCTCGGCAACGCTCTTGGTATGCAGACGCGCCGCGCCTTTCCAGTTCTCGCGCAGCTGCGCGCGGGTATTGTTGCGCTCGGCCGCTTGCAGCCGGGCCTGCGCTGCGGGGACATGCTCCTGGTATTGCGGCAGCCAGCGCGCCTGCGCCACCAGCATCTCATCGGTCATCTGCCAGATCTCTTCCGGATTGCAGACGGCCGCGGTCAGAGGGTCATGCAGCATGGCCTGCTTGAGCAGCATGACATCGCCATGGATGGCCGCCTCCACCGCCATGCGCTGGACCTGGACACTGGCGGCACAGGTGGCCGCGCAGGCGAGGGGCAGGTCGCCGACAACGGGCATGTTCAAGCCGTTCTTATCGACATACCCCGGAATCTCAATGCAGCAGCCGTCGGGCAGATTGGTGATATGGCCCTGGTTGATGACGTTGAAATGGCCGCGGTAGGAGCGCCCCGTCTCCAACCCTTCGATGATATAGGAGCCGTGCTCCTCGCTGCGCTGGTCGGGCGCGATGCGCGGCGGCTCTTGCTTCATCCAGTTGGGGAAGTCGGTCTCGAACCAGTTGCGGCCTTCGGTGCAGACGCGCAGATAGCCGCCGGTCTCGCCGTTGATCCAGCGAGAGAGATCGATCCAGTCGTTGATTTCATCGGGGCGCTTGCGGTACCAGGGCACATATTCGCTGACGTGGCCGTTGGATTCGGTGGTGTAGTAGCCGAAGCGGCGGATCATGTCGATGCGCAGCTTTTCGCTGGTGGGATATTCGGGGTGGCCTTCGAACAGCTCCAACATGCGCGGCACCATATCGATGCCCCGCCATTGCACCTGGGTGTACCAGGTCTGGTGATTGATGCCGGCGCAGATGATATCGACCTCATCGCGGTGCAGCGTTTCGTCGGCCGCGATGAGACCTTCCCGCTTGGCCCACTCCTCGATGCAGCGGGTGATCTGCCAGTGGCCGCCCTGGACACCGTGGCAGAGGCCAACCGTGCGCACGCCGCCATACTGGTTGCAGGCCCAGACGTTCATCGCCATCGGATTCGAATAGTTGAGGAAGAGGGCATCGGGCTTAGCCAGTGCGCGGATGTCGGCGCAGACGTCGAGCAGGGCGGGGATGGTGCGCTGGCCGTACATGATGCCCCCGGCGCAGAGGGTATCGCCAACGCACTGGTCGATGCCGTACTTGAGCGGGATGTCGATATCCAACTGAAAGGCGGCGAGTCCGCCCTGGCGCACGACCGAGATCACGTAGTCGGCGTCGGCGATGGCTGCGCGGCGGTCGGTTGTGGGGGTGATGGCGGCGGGCAGGCCGTTGGCGTCGATGTCCCGCTGCGCCAACTGCACCACCATGTCCAGATTGCCGGCGTTGATATCCATAAAGGCGAAGTGGGTGTCGGCCAGCTGGGGCACGGCGAGAATGTCGTGCATCAGCTTGCGGGTGAAGCCGATCGAGCCGGCGCCGATCATTGCGATTTTGATTGGCATGAAATCGTTCTCCGTGTGGTCGAGGGCGCTGCCCAGTGCCTGGCGCCGCACCTGGTTGCGGGCAGGCATTGAAGGGTGCGGATTTATGCTATGCGCTCTATTAACTATGCGCTCTATTAACTATGCACTCTATTATACGACAACTGCAGGGAACACCCACAGAGGAGAGGCAAGCGGGCGAGGCGGTATTGTTCGATGCGCCGGCGCTGCGCGCTGTAAGCGCAAGGTGGGGAGGAGCGAGAAAGGTGGATCCCGCCTCACTCCTCGTCTGTGCGCAGTGTCAGCGGGTAAAGAGATTGCGCCGCACATAGCGGCCGTCATCGGAGGCGAGGAAGGCCAGCGCCGCGCCGACGCCTTCCGGATCACCGAGACGGGAGCGAGCGTCCTCCAGGTCGAACTTCTGGCCGAGCGCCTCGGCGGCTTCGCGCATCTGTCGCAATTTCAACTCCGTCTCGATACCGCCGGGACAGACGACGTTGACACGGATGCCCTTGCGGGCAAGGTGACTTTCCAGCGTCATTCCCATCCCATTGACGGCGCCCTTGCTGGTGCCGTAGGCGATGGAAGAGCTGCCACCGGTGACGCCGGCGCCCGAGCCAACCAGCAGAATCACCCCTTGCCCGCTGGCTTGAAGTAGAGGGTAGGCTTCCTTTACGCAGAGGAAGACGCCGCGCACGTTGACCGCTATCACGTCGTCAAAAACGTCGACGGGGAAGGCGTCGGGCAACAGCATGGGACCCCGCAGAACGCCGGCGGAGCAGATGAGGACATCGAGCCGGCCATGGCGCTGTTTCACTTCGCCGAAGACTCGTAGCGCGTCCTCGTGGCGGCGCACATCCAGGGTTGCGTAGCGGGCCTTGCAGCCCTCGGCGCGCAGAGACGCGGCCAGGGCCTCGCCGGTTTCGTCCTTGATATCGGTAATGATCACCTCGGCCCCGCGCTGGGCGCACAGCTGCGCGGCGGCACCGCCAATGCCCTGCGCGCCGCCGGTGATGAGGATGACCTTGTTTTCAACGTTCGCCGCAGTCGATGTCATAGTTTGTAGCCTATACAGGTGGTAGGTGAATAGTGGTCTGTCTGGAGGGGAAATGGGGGAGAAGCCAGTTCCCGACCGCTCCTGCCGGGGTTTCTCAGTCCTCGCCTATGTCATATTGAGGCTGGCGCTGCCCGGAGAATCGGCGTTGAACTCCATTGTAACAGAGCGTCCGCCATCACTGAAGATCACCTGCGCGTATTCGTCGGCGCTGGAGGGTTGACCGGTGGGGCGCTGGTAGTCGCCCAGCAGAAGGCCCCGGTAGGCTTTGAAGTCTTCGACCGCAGCCCGGTAGCGCTCGAAATCGGCGGCGGGGGCCTCCCAAAGTTTTCCGCTGTAGCCAAAGCCGCCGGCGGCATGGGAGAGGTAGTCGTAGGTGGTGAAATCATGGCGCTGCTGGCAGATGTTGGTATTGGCATAGTTGCCGGGCAGAACGGTGTTGAGGCCGTGCTGCAGGGCGCGCACGAGCGCGGAGTGGGTGGTGTGGTCGTTCATCCAGAAGCTGTGGCCGCGGCGGACAGTGCCCAGCTCGATACGATGGCCGCCGCTGGCGCACTGTTCGATGAACAGTTCCGGGCAGGCTTCCAGAATGTCGTCCAGGACCTGGTAGAGGCCCTGCACGTGCTGGATCTGGCGCCAGCCGATATCGCCATGCGCCACGTTGTGCTCCCAGTTGGCGCGCGGATCCTGGTTATAGTCCCAGCGAATCCAACGCACGCCCCACTCCTCGTAGGCGCGCACGAACCGGTCGAGCCACCACTGGCGCACTTCAGGCAGGCCCAGGTTGATCAGGGCGAATTCGGGGTGCTGAAAGTGGAAGCCGGGCCGCATTACCGAGGGCCGCTCAGGTGTCTCCCAGAACCACTCCGGGTGGGCGCGGTAGATTTCGCTGTCCTTGTTGGCCCACTCCGGCTCGAACCAGGTGCCGTATTTCAACCCCTTGGAGCGCACATAGTCGGCGAAGGGGGCGATGCCGTCGGGAAACTTTTTGGGATCCCCCTTACTCCAGTTGCCGATGCCGTCGCGAAAATCGCCGGCGAACCAGCCGCCGTCGACACAGAAGTACTCCAGGCCGGCAGCGGCTGAAGCATCGACGGCGGGACGCAGGCTCTGGTCGGTGTAGTCGTTGGAAAAGGCGAACCAGTGATTGAAGGTAGCCGGGGGCAGGACCTCTTCGCCGCCCAGGGAGGGCATGACATGGCGGCGAATGTGGCGGCGCAGCGCGTTGCCGCCGTCATCGAGGTTTCCGTCGAAGGCTGTCAGGAGGATACGCGGCAGCGGCAGTGACTGGCCCGGCTGCAGGTGCAGGGCCAGTCCCCAGAGGCCGGCCTGCAGGCGGACCGGCCAGTCGGTATCGGGGTCGTTTACCTCGCGTGTCTCCTGCGTGAGGCTGATACGCCAGAGACCGGACCATTCAAGAAAGAGCGCAAGACCGTGGCTGCGCGAGCCGTCGCAGACGATGGCGCAGGGGAGATGGCCGTCGGAAGGGCGGCCGCCGTCGCCGGCCATGATGTCGAAGGGGGCATAGACTTGCGGCGTCTTCAGAAGCTGGCGGTCGACGATGGCAAAGTCGTGGGGCGGAAAGAAGTTGGCCAGAAACTGCACGCCGTTCACGCGGCGGATCCATGGCTCGCCGAAGGCCGGTTGGAGCGACAGATCCAGGTCCCAGGTGAGGCATTCGCTCAGGTTTTGCAGCGGCCGGCTGCCCCGGTTGGTCAGCACGCCCCAGCATTCGACAGCGCGGGTGTCGGCGAAGAAGCGCATGTGCCATTGGACTTCAGCGCCGTCCTCGGTATGGGCCGTCAGGACGTGCTCTGAATTGCCGGCGCTCTGTATTCCGGCAACACGCCAGGATTCGGGCGCGATCCCGCCGATGCCAAAAGGGACGGTTGTCTCGTCTGCGGCGATATTGGGGAGTTGCAGCTGCTCGCGCAGTATCTGAAACCAGTTGCTCATGTTCAACTCCTTGTGATAGTTTTTGCGACCGCAACTGTATACGCAGTTGCAAGAGCCTGAATCGGGGCTGGATCTGGGAGAAAGTGAGGAGAAGAGAGGAGTGAGAAACCTTTACTCACTCCTCTCTGTATGTGGATCACCACTACTATATGCGCATCACCACTGGTAACCGGTGTCGTCGCGGAAACTCTGTACCTTGGCGGTCAGGTCCTCGTCGAGGCGAGCGGCCATATCTTCGACGCTGATTGCGCCGAGAGAGAGCTCCTCCAACGCCGGGAAGAAGATATTGTCCATGGCGTATTTGGAGCCCACCGGTCCGATCCAGACCCAGTCCTGGACGGTGGCGAGGGCGGGCTGCAGGAACTTGGCCTCGTCGCTGGAGTACCACTCGTGGTCGAGCAGCGAAAAGACACAGGGCAGCGAATGCTGCGACTGGAGCCACTGGATCATGATGTCATCATCGTTGAGGTAGTCGATGAAGTCGAGGGCGAGCTCAGGATTCTCGGTTGCGGCATTGACGTTGAGCCCCCAGCCGCCTTCGCCGACGACGACGGGATCGGCGCCGTCGATGCCGGGCCGCATGGAGAAGCCGAAGTTTCCATCGGGGAACGCCGTCGCGGCATAGGGAATGTAATCGAGCCAGATGCCGCCCATGGCCATACGCCCCTCAGCCAAGCCGAGGAAGACTACGGGCAGATCGGGCGAATCGACCTCGTGGGTGAAGATGGGATCGTAGAAGAGTTCGGTGAGGGCGCGGATGCCTTCGGGCGTATTGATATTCCACTCGCCGGTTTCTTCGTTGAGATAGGTGGCGCCCTGTTCATAGATGGCGCCGCAGAGATACTGGATGTTGTGAGAGTTGCGCATGGAGAGACCGGCAACGGTGATGTTGCCGCTGTCGTCGGTTTGGGTCAAGGTCTTGGCGTCCTGCCAGACATCATCCCAGTGGTTGTAGGTCGGTGGGGGCTCCATGCCGGCCTCTTGCCAGAGGTCGAAGTTGGTGATGAAGCCGATTCCGGGGGTGTTGTTGTGGAGGGGAATGCCGTACACCTCGCCCTGGTAGGTGTAGTAGTCCATGACGGCGGAGAAGAAGCGATCTTTGATTGTTCCCATGCCGCCGAGCGTTTCGGTGATGGGTAGCAGCTGGTTGGTGGCGATGAACGATGCCGCGCCGGCGCCGTGGATCGAGAGGAGGTCGCCGGCGGTGCCTGCGCTGAGGCCGGCAGCGAAGGTGGTCAAGGGGTCGGTCTGCGGGGCAACGGTGATGTTGAGATCGGTGTTGTCTTCGTTGTACTGGTCGGCCAGCATGTTCCAGGCGAAGTCATGCGGCGGGTACTGCATGGACCAGAGGCTCAGTTCGGTAATGGCCATATCCGGGGCCGCCTCTCCGCCGCCGTCGGCGGCAGGTTCGGCGGGCGCGGGTGCGCAGGCGGCCAGGGCGGCTGCAGCGCCGAAGCCGGCGGATAGTCGGAGCATTTGGCGGCGTGTCGGTTGACTCTTGTTCATGATCCTCTCCTGTTCTGCAGTTGTGGTGAGAGACTTCGATTCAAGACGGTTAAGCTTCACGAACGATAAAGGTAGTTGTCGCTGCATTTGCTACCGGACGAGGCTGGGCTGCGCCATCAGTACTTGAGACCGGTAAGGGTGACCCCGCGCACGAAGCGGCTCTGAAAGAATGAGTAGAAGACAATGACGGGAACGACTGTAATGACGGCGCCGGTGAGGAAGAGGTCGTAGCGCGGCCGGCTGGACCAACCAAGCAGGTGCGCCAGACCCAAGGGGAGCGTCCGCATATTCTCATCATAGACGATCACCAGGGGCCAGAGGTAGGAGTCCCAATTGGCGAGGAAGCTGAAGATCGCCAGTGCGCTGAGGGCAGAGACGGACAGCGGCAGGACGATGTGGCGGTAAATCCACCAGTTTGATGCGCCGTCAATGCGTCCGGCGTCGAGCAGCTCGGAAGGGAGGCCTTCCATGAACTGACGCAGGAGGAAGATGCCGAAGGCGCTGACGCAGACAGGGATGATGAGGGCCTGATAGGTGTCGGCCCAGCCGAAGTTGCTGACGAGGCGGAAGAGGGGAAGAAGCGTGACCGCGGGGGGGACCATGAGTGTGCTCAGAATGATGGTAAAAATGAGCTCTTTGGCGGGAAATTCAAATTTGGCGAAGACAAAACCTGCAATCGAGCTAGTGAATAGAATGAGTAGCACGGAGGGCAGTGCCACGACAATGCTGTTGAGGAAGTAGCGGTCAAAGGCCTGTTCGCCCAAGATCAGGATATAGCTGGCCACGGTGGGGGTTTCGGGCAGGAAGGTGGGGGGCATGGCGATGATTTCCGACGCCGACTTGAAGGAGGCCAGCACCATCCAGAGCATGGCGCCGAGGGCGATGAAGGCAGCAAGAGCCAGGATACAATGCGTGGCGAGCGAAACGAGATGTTCGCGCACTTGTATCCAGGAATCAGACCCCATTCCGCCGGACCGCCGGCTGACTTCGGTCATGGCAATCGCCTCTCCCTTCGGCCTTTCGTTGATCTTGTTGCGCCGCCCGCGACTGTCAACTCAGTCATAGAGTGAGCGGAACAGACGCAGCTGCAGGACTGTAACCGTGAGAATAACCACAAACATAAGGAATGAAACGGCGCAGGCGTAGCCCATGCGGTAGTTGTTGGCGCCCAATCCATAGTTATATACGAGGAGGCTGGGCATGAGCGTGCTGTCGGCGGGCCCACCGCCGGTCATGACTTGCACCATGGTGAAGTGCTGGACACCGTCGATGACGATCAGGACCAGAACCAGCACGAGTGGGTTTTTCAGCAGGGGGAGGGTGACGCGCCAGAGAGTCTGCAAGCGGGTGGCGCCGTCCACCTTGGCCGCCTCGTAGTAGTCCTGGGGAATATCGAGCAGCCCGGCAAGGAAGATGACGGCGGCGTAGCCGTATGTCTTCCATACGTCGGCGATGGCCACGCTGTAGATGGCCTGGGCGGTGCTGCGGATGAAGCTCTGGGGCGGGATTTCGACCAGGCTGAGCAGGTAGTTGATCAAGCCGAGGCGGGGGTCGTAGAGCCACAGGAAAAGCATGGCTACGGCCACCTGGGAGATAACCACAGGCATAAAGATGAAGAAGAGATAGACATTGCGCCCGCGGCGCAGGCGTTCGAGAAGGAGGGCCAGCCCAAGCGAAAACAGGATATTGAGGACGCCCTTGGTCAGAACGAACTTGAAGACATTGCTCATCGACATCATGAAACGGCGGTCGTCGAGGAGGTTGATGTAGTTTTTGAGGCCCGTAAACCTGGCCAGGCTGGGGTCAAGGGTGTGGACATTGGTAAGACTGGCGCCGAGGGCGTAGAGGATGGGGCCAAAGGAGAAGATGGTGAACCAGAGCAGGATGGGGGTGAGAACGGCGAGGATAAAACCGTACCGACTCCAGAATCTGGCCCATCGCCCCGTGCGGAGCCCCGTTACCAACATGGTGTGTTGTTCTTTCGCGGCTGGCAGATCGCGCGGTTCAGCGTGGACGGCACACAAGCGTGTGAACGCCTTTGACAGCCCGTAGCCTGGATCCGTGCAGGAAATTTCACATATCTGATTGCAGGGTTAATTTTGCACAGGTCAGGGGGGTCTGTCAACCGGGGAAATTTTTGGGGGGGGGTGTCTGAATCAGGATTTGCAGGATTAGAGGCGACGGGAAGTAGCGGAATGAGGGGAAGGACTGGGGTTCGTTGTCTGAATCAGGATTTTCAGGATTTGGGGATTTTGAGGATTGCATGCGATCGGTTGATGGCGGTTCGGCGGATCCTTTTTGCGTCGGTTGAAAGGGAGCAACGCAGTGACTCGATAATTCGGGACACACCGGAGATAGGAAGGGCCGCTGGCGGCAGGCACAGAAATCGTGATAGAATGTGGCCATGTCATGTGTGCTGCGCGCAGCCGCGATGTCGGAGGAGGCAGCATGAAATCCAGAGAAGTCTTGCGCGACCATTCCCAAACGCAGGTAAATTCATCGCAGGCGGCCCAGACAGGAGTGTCTGAGTCCGCAAGTTCGTCCACGCAAGCGGAACCTCTTGCGCCGCCGGGCTCGCCTGTCAATCCCTTCGCTCCCGACGATGGCCGCTATGTCACCAAGGAAGAGTATTGGGCCAAGTGGTATGAGAATCCATACCCAGACATTGACGTCAGCTACGAATGGAACAACGGCAGACTGGAGGCCAAACCCCCACACAGCGCGCCGCAACTCGTGCTCTGCAACTGGTTTCTCGATCTGCTGCGCCGTTATATCAGTACGCATGCCATTGCCAAGCTGATCAATCTGGAGACCGGCTTTGTCCTGACGATGGAGGACCCTGCGGAGCCCTCCGGGCAGCGCGAGGCGGTGCGCAAGCCGGACATCGGCGTGATCTTGAAAAGCAACCCTGCGCCGTGGGGAGGCGTTGACCAGCGTCATTTTGGCGGGGTCTGCGACATGGTCGTGGAGGCGGTCTCCGATTCCACGCTCGCGGAAGTGCTCAGGGATACGGAAGAGAAGAGGCGGGACTACGCGCTGGCAGGGGTGAAGGAGTACTACATACTCGACCCCAGCGGCGAGCACATGCGCTTCTACCGGCTGATCTCGGGGGGCCAGTACGAGGAGATGCAGCCCGATGCCGAGGGCGTAATCGGTTCGGAGGTGTTGCCGGGGCTTCAGTTTCGGATGGTGGATATGGAGCGGCAGCCGGATATCATGGAGCTGGCGCTGGACGATGTGTATTCCGGGTATGTGCTTCCCGGTTTGCGGGCCGCCCTCGCCAAGGCTGCCGCTAAGAAGCAACGAGCCAGTGCGGAAGCACAGCGCGCCGAAGCGGAAATTGCGGCGCGCCAAGCGGCAGAACATCGGCTCGCAGCGGCAGTACAACGAGCGGAAGAGGAAGCTGCCGCCCGCAGAGAAGCTGAAGAGCGGCTCCGAGAGATGAAGGCAGAGCTGGCCCGCCTGCGCCGGCAGTTCTCCTGAAAAACCGAAGCAGTAACCTCCTCTCACGCACAGCCTGTTCGCAAGCGGATACATCCCCAAAGGGCCCTCGTTCGCGGTACGTTTTGCCCTGAGCCGGACTCGGCCCAGGTAGTGCCACACGACTTTGACCCAATTGATTCGCCTAGGCCATGCGCAGCATAACATGGCTATCTTACGACGCATGGCACTCAATCTCCTGCGCCACGGGACAACTGCTCAAGCCGGCATCGCCGCATGACGCAAACGTGCTGACTGGAATCACGACTGCCTTCTCAAGGTCTTACAGAATTGAAATGGGACCGCCCTGGGGTCGCGAACTGACTATGGGTGAATAGCTGCAATGGTGATAGAATGTGGCCATGTCATGTGTGCTGCGCGCAGCCGCGATGCCGGAGGAGGCAGCATGGAATCCAAAGAAGCCTTGCGCGACCATTCCCAAACGCAGGTAAATTCATCGCAGGCGGCCCAGACAGGAGTGTCTGAGTCCGCAAGTTCGTCCACGCAAGCGGAACCTCTTGCGCCGCCGGGCTCGCCTGTCAATCCCTTTGCTCCTGATGATGGCCGCTACGTCACCAAGGAAGAGTATTGGGCCAAGTGGTATGAGAACCCATACCCGGACATTGACGTCAGCTACGAGTGGAACAACGGCAAGCTGGAGGCCAAACCTTTGCCCAATGAGCCGCAACTCGACCTTTACAACTGGTTTCTCGATCTGCTGCGCCGTTTTGTCAGTACATATGCGATTGCGAAGCTGATCAATCTGGAGACCGGTTTTGTCCTGACGATAGAGGACCTTGAGGAGCCGTCCGGACAGCGCGAGGCGGTGCGCAAGCCGGACATCGGCGTGATTCTGAACAGCAACCCGGTTTCGTGGGGAGGAGTTGACCAGCGTCATTTTGAAGGGGTGTGCGACATGGTGGTGGAGGCGGTGTCCGATTCCACGCCGGCGGAAGTGCTCAGGGATACGGAAGAGAAGAGGCGGGACTATGCGTTGGCCGGGGTGAAGGAGTACTACATTCTCGACCCCAACGGCGAGCACATGCGCTTCTACCGCCTGATTGCGGAGGGGCGCTACGAGGAGATGCAACCCGATGCCGAGGGCGTAATCGGTTCGGATGTGTTGCCTGGGCTTCAGTTTCGGATGGAGGATATGCAGCAGCAGCCGGATTTAGAGGAGCTGGCGCTGGACGATGTGTATTCCGGGTATGTGATACCGAAATATCAGATCGCCGTCACCAAATCTGAAGCAGAAGCACAACGAGCGGAGGAGGAAGAGCAACGAGCCGATGCGGAGGCTGCCGCGCGCCGAGCGGCGGAGCAACGAGCGGAAGAGGAAGCGCAACGAGCCGATGCGGAAGCTGCGGCGCGCCAAGCGGAAGTTGCGGCGCGCCGGGCGGCGGAGCAACGAACGGAAGAGGAAGCGCAACGAGCCGATGCGGAAGCTGCGGCGCGCCAAGCGGCGGAGCAACGAGCGGAGGCGGAATCAGCCGCCCGCCGAGAAGCCGACGAGCAAATACGGGCGATGGCAGAGGAGTTGGACCGGCTGCGCCGGCAGTCCTCCTGAATCCCTAGAGCAGGGCACTCTTCTCAGGCACAACCTGCTTGCAAGTGATTGTATCCCCAAAGAACCCCTTCGGTCGCGGCGCGTGTGGCCCCGAAATCGCCCCAAAACGCAAACCTGCCAGCTGGAATTGCGACTCCCTTTTCCGGGACTTGCAGCGTAAGTCGCGGTCGCCCTGGGGTCGCCAGCGACTGTATCCGAGCAGCTGCAGTGATGATAGAATGCCAACACGTAGTCCGTGTTGCGCACAGCCGCAATGCCGGAAGAGGCAGCATGGAATCCAGAAAAACCTTGCTCGACAGTTCCCAATCCCAGCCTGATACATCCCAGGCGACCAGGACAGATTTGCCTGAGCCTGCAGGCTCGTCCATGCAGGCAGAATCTCTTGCGCAGCCCGGCCCGTCTGTCAGTCGCTTTGCGCCCGACGACGGCCGCTATGTCACCAAGGAAGAGTACTGGGCCAGGTGGTATGAGAACCCCTACCGGGACATTGACGTAAGCTACGAATGGAACAACGGCAGACTGGAGGCCAAACCCCCACACAGCGCGCCGCAACTTGTGCTCTGCAACTGGTTTCTCGATCTGCTGCGCCGTTATATCAGTACGCATGCCATTGCCAAGCTGATCAATCTGGAGACCGGCTTTGTCCTGACGATGGAGGACCCTGCGGAGCCCTCCGGGCAGCGCGAGGCAGTGCGCAAGCCGGACATCGGCGTGATCTTGAAAAGCAACCCTGTGCCGTGGGGAGGCGTTGACCAGCGTCATTTTTGCGGGGTCTGCGACATGGTCGTGGAGGCGGTCTCCGATTCCACGCTCGCGGAAGTGCTCAGGGATACGGAAGAGAAGAGGCGGGACTACGCGCTGGCAGGGGTGAAGGAGTACTACATACTCGACCCCAGCGGCGAGCACATGCGCTTCTACCGGCTGATCTCGGGGGGCCAGTACGAGGAGATACAGCCCGATGCTGAGGGCGTCATCGGTTCGGAGGTGTTGCCCGGGCTTCAGTTTCGGATGGAGGATCTGGAGCGGCAGCCGGATTTAGTGGAACTGGCGCTGGACGATGTGTATTCCGGGTATGTGCTACCGAAATTGCAGATCGCCATCAACAGAGCTAAAGCAGAAGCGCAACGAGCCGATGCGGAGACTGCGGCGCGCAAAGCGGCAATTGCGGCGCGCCGGGCGGCGGAGCAACGAAGGGAAGAGGAAGCACAACGAGCCAGTGCGGAAATTGCAGCGCGCCAAGCGGCAGAGCAACGAGCGGAAGGCGAAGCGGCCGCCCGCCGAGAAGCTGATGAGCGGATACAGGCGATGGCGGACGAGTTGGCCCGCCTGCGGCGGCGGTCTTCCTGAATAGCCAAAGCAGCAACCTCCTCTCACGCACAAACTGATTCACAGAAAAATGTATCCCCAAAGGGCCCTCGTTCGCTGTGCGTTTGCGTGCAGGCCTCGCAGCGACATTCTGCGAACCTCATTTCCGACGAAACTGCTTGGTGCCGGAAACATAGGAAAATAGATTCATCATGTCCACTGACACTACCCGATCCGGTCACTGCGCGGCCGGACGCACCGACCAAACTGAAGACGAGGTCGTTGATGCCTTGGGGCAAATTCTCTCCCGCTCGGAGGCGGCGCGCGGTGCGCTGGAGAGTACGCTGCGGGAGGGCGGCACGGCGATCGGCACCCTTGCCGGCGTGAGCAGCCAAGATATTGGCGTGGAAGGGGAGCGCCCGTGCCTCGCCGGCTATGACGATGCGGGTGCGGTGCGGGTGCTGAT
This sequence comes from Caldilineaceae bacterium, assembly GCA_965221345.1. Lineage (GTDB taxonomy): Bacteria > Chloroflexota > Anaerolineae > Caldilineales > Caldilineaceae > Bin5. Next base: position 182,566 of record CBDCSD010000001.1, on the reverse strand, counting down.
TAGCGCTATGGGCTGGACGGCACTGACTCGGAACCAGCCGAACGGGTATTTCAGATGGCTGCCGCTGGACCGGCCGGCGGCGGTTCTGTTCGTTGCGCCGGCGGCGCGGCTGGCAACGCTGTGGCCGGAACTGTGCAGGCGGGCGGATGAGCAGTTTACGATTATCGGTGCGACGACGCCGGGGGATTTGCGCGCGGCGACGGTGTCGGGTGGGGAGCGGCGGTTGATGTTGACGAGTTGGGCCGCGCTGCTGGATTTGATGGAGAGGGTGGTCGGTGGGGCGGGGGACAGGGGGGCGGAGGTTGATATCGTACGACTGCGCGGACTCATTGAGCGGATTGACGCGGAGGCCTCTGTTCCCTAGCGTTCCGACGTCGCAGATTGAAACACAGGGTGAGATAGCCGCAACACACGAGAGGCCATTTATCATGTCATACGAAACGACTCTGTTTGCGCACATTGCGCCTAGACTCACGAACCGGATTGAAGACGTAGCTGTCGAAGCGCTGGGTCATATCCTGTCTCAATCTGAGGCGGCACGCGAGGCGCTGGAAGAGACGCTGAGACTTGGAGGCGCGCAGGTTGGCACTATAGCCAAAGTACAGACTCAGGTTGCAGGCGAAAAAGGGGAGCGCCCAGACCTCATCGGTTTTGACGATAAAGGGGTAAAGCAGGTACTGATTGAAGCAAAGTTCTGGGCTGACTTGACCAAGAACCAGCCGAACCAATATCTTAAACAGTTGCAGGAAGATAGGAAAGGCAGAGCCGGAGCGCTTCTGTTCGTCGCGCCCAGGGCGCGGTTGGCAACGCTATGGCCAGAACTGCGCCGACTGGCAAAGGAGGAGGAACCTAGATTTACATTGACCGACGCTTTTGAAACAGGAGGTCTACACAGTGCCTCCATTTCCGGCGGAAAACTTTGTCTGCTGTTGACCAGTTGGGCTGCTTTGCTCGGCCGTATGGAGACACACGCCTGTGAGGCTGGGGACACGGTCGCCGTGGGCGACATCAAGCAACTGCGCGGTCTTACAGATCGCTCTGATCCGGACCCCTTCCTCCCCTGGCGTCCGGAGGAATTGGGTTCGGAGTTCGCCTTGCGGATGGAAGGCCTGCGCAGGCTGGTTGACGATGCGATAAATCACAGTAAGAGCGCCGGATTCCTGGAGCGAGGGAAAGCCGCGACAGGGGGCGGGGGAGGCTACGGCCGCCAAATCCAGCTTGGCGGTGTGGCGGCGGGGTTCGGCATTGAAGTATTCGCTTGGGCACGGTACAGCAATACGCCCTTATGGCTGCGATTCGGCCGCGATAAGCATGGCCAATTGGAACAGGCCGGACTGACCGATGAAATATTTGACCCTGGTCCAACCTGGGAATCCCGTATTCCGATTGAGTTGCCTGCCGGAGTCGAATATGACGAAATATTGAATTCTGTGGTCAATCGCTTGAAGAGTATCGCGAGACAGCTTGATCCGGATTCCACCGCTGGCGCAGCCGACGATTCCGACATCAGACAACTGCGCGGTCGTGCCGACCGGATGGACGCTTACGCTTTCTTGCCGTGGCGTCCAGAAGAGTTAGAACCAAAGTTCGCGCAGCAGGTGACAGGCTTGCATAAGCTTATTGACGAGGCAACAAGTTGGGGAAAGAATGCCGGGTTTTTGCAGCCAACAAGAGTCGTTCCAAAGCAGGATGGTTACGGCCAGGCCATCAGATTTGGTGACACAAAGGCATGGTTCGGCATTCACTTTGGCGGTTGGGCGCAACACAGCGACACGCCTCTGTGGCTCGTATTCGAACAGCAGCAACTACCGCAACTGGCCAAATTGGCCAAAGATTTGTATGAAATCAACTGGAAGTATTGCATTCCGATCGAGTTGCCGGCAGACGCCGACAGTGACGCCGCGTTGGACTCTGTTGTCGATATGCTCAAGGAAATCGCCGATCAGCTGATGCCTTCGGAAGGTTGACAGCCCGTACAGCGCTCGGCGAGAGGCCTATTCTGCGCATAACAATACTTAATTTGCTTCGCCTGTTCCTTTTCTGCTAGAATCCGCAGCATCCCCGAAAAGTCCTTCATTATTTCCTGTCACCGGGAGTGCGCTATGACTGTCGCCGTGCCGCTTGAACATCCGGTAAAGGACCGCCTTCTTACTCCCGCGCAGCGCGCTTTTTGGGAAGAGAACGGCTATGTCATCATCCCCGATGCGGTGCCGCAGGGGAATCTGGAGGCGGTTATCGAGGCGATTTGGGCGTTTCTCCAGGTCGACCGCGATGACCCGGAAACGTGGTACGACGCCCCGGTAAGCCGCGCCGGCATGCTGGAGATGTTTCACCACCAGTCCCTTTGGGACAATCGCCAGCACCCCAGAATCTACCAGGCATTCGCAGATGTGTGGCAGCAGGAAGAGCTGTGGGTCAGCATTGACCGCGCCAACATGAACCCGCCGGCGCGCACGCCCGACTGGGACTATAACGGCATGTGCCACTGGGACATCGACACGACGATGCGGCCCCTGCCGCGCATGGTCCAGGGCGTTCTTTATCTGACGGACACAACGGCTGAGCAGGGCGGTTTCCAGTGCGCGCCCGGTTTCCACAGGCAGTTCCATGAATGGGTCAAGACGCAGCCGGCGGACCGCAACCCCCGCCGTCCCGATCCGGAAGGGCTGGACATAAGGACGATCCCCGGACAGGCGGGGGATTTTCTGATCTGGGACAGTATGTTGCCCCACGGCAACAGCCGCAATCACAGCACGAGGCCGCGGCTGGCCCAGTACATCACCATGTACCCGCCCAAAGATGAGGAAGAACGACGGTATCGCATCAGAGCCTGGCAGGAACGGCTGCCGCCGCGCGGCGAAGCCTATCCGGGCGATCCGCGCGAACTTGAGCAGAAGTTCGGCAAGCCGGGGCAGTTGACCGGACTGGGCAGACAGCTTTTGGGGCTGGAGCCATGGGCCTGATTTGTCAAATGTGACCGTCGCATCAAATTTCTTACTCATCTGTATCAGAGGAGAAGCTCCCGATCGCGATTGCCAACCTGCGCGTGCAGGAGAGCAACCAGTATGAGTTGCAGATGGCCGGCTCGACTTTGGCCTTCATTCCGGTCATCATCCTCTTCCTGGCGCTACAGCGTCATATCGTGCGGGGGGTCGCTCTCAGCGGGCTGAAGGGTTGATCCGCTTGCGAGAGTCGGAGGAAAAAACAGAGACCTTCTCGGGCCCGGCGCAAAGTGCGCCGGGCCTTTTCCTCCTCTTCGGTCTGCTCCATGCCTCTCCGAACCGGCGGCACCGATACGGACGAAATCGGATTTGACAGGACATGCTTTCTGCATAAGATAGACGCTATCTGTGTTAAGATAGGGCTTGCCTAGCAAGCAGCCCGCGCGCCCTTTTCGAGCAGGGGCGGCATCGAACACAACCTGGCCTGCCCCCCGGGCCCGACCGGAAAATCATATCCACAAAAAAAGGAGTCTCGTATGCAGTCGCACAAGCTGAGCAGACGTCGTTTCTTGCAACATTCGGCCCTTTTGACATCCGGCACGCTGCTGGCGGCGTGCGCCGGCGTAACGGCCCCGGCCTCATCTGAGCCGGCGGGGTCGGCCGATGAAGGCATGGCCGAGCCGACGGAGGTCGAGTTCACCGTCTGGGGTTCGTGGGACGCCACGTACGGCCTGCTGATGGACGAGTATCAAAAGACAATGTCCGATACCACCGTCACGATCACTTCGGCGCCCTTCCCCCAGTACCACGACCGCCTGTTGACCCGCTTCGCGTCCGGCGACCTGCCCGACGTCGGCATGATCGTGGATTTCGACTTCGCCCGCTTCCAGAATCGCGGCTTCCTGAACGACCTTACCCACTATGTTGAAGCGCATCCCACCTGGGACATCAACGCGCCCGGCTACAACCATTTCTATGATGTGATTACCGACTTCTTCAAGTCGGAGGGCAAGCCGTACGCGATCCCGGCGGAAGTGAACCCGATGGGGATCGGCTATAACATCGACATGTTTGAAGAGTTTGGCGTAACGACACCCTATGAACACTTTCAGAACGACACCTGGACGTGGGACACCTTCGTCGAGACGGCCAAAGAGATGATGCGCGGAGAAGGCGACGAGAAGATCTGGGGCTGGACAAACGGCCCGGTGCGCATCTGGAACATCTCTAACCGTATCTGGCAGAACGGCGGCAATATCTTTAACGAGGACAAGACCCAGGTGCTGGTGGACCAGGAGGCTGCAGTTGAGGCGATCCAGTGGAAATTCGACCTCTACCTGGAGCATGAACTGGGGCCGGCCAACCTGCGTTCGGCGGATGCCGGCGCCGGGGGCCTGTTTGGTCAGGGCCGCCTGGCCCTGCGCGACGTGGGCACGTGGACCCGCAAGGGCATGGAAGGCTCGGACATCAACTGGGGCGTCGTGCCGCAGCCCAAGTCGGTGCAGTACGCTACCTGGACCGGCGGTTTCTCGTATACAATCCCCGTGGGCGCAGCCAGCCCCGACGCGGCCTGGGACGTAATCCAGTACACGGCATCGTTGGAGGGCGCGCAGTTCCTGCTGCGCAACGGCCATGCCGGCAGCTCGGTGAAAGCGGCGATGGAGTCAGACTCCTTCCTCTTCGAACCGCCCGTGCATCCCGAATCGTACCTGTTCATGATGGAAACGGTCCAGCCGCAGCCCTTCATCCGGCGCAACCAGGAATTCCTGGAGATCTGGGACCGCGAGATGGACCTGGTCGCCATCGGCGAGAAATCAGCCGAGGACGCCGCCATCCAGATCAAGACCGAGACCGAGCCGCTGCTGGAGGCATAGCCGCGAGAAGGAAGTAATCAGGATCAAGAAGAGAGAAGCAGGGAAGGAGAAGCGTTCTTGTTCCTTGCTTCTCTCTCTTCACTACCGCGATTTTGGAGAGCAACGATGGCGACCGGGCAAAAGGCGCAAACGGTATCTGCTCCCTGGTCCATTTTGCGGCCCAGGGGAGGACGACACAAGGATCTCTATGTGGCGCTGCTGTTTCTGGCGCCAAGCCTGCTCGGCCTGTTCCTGTTGCAGGTGCTGCCCATCGCCACCGCGCTGGTGCTGGGTGTTTCCGAGTGGAACATAATCGACCCGATAAAGTACGTCGGCTTGAAGAATTTCATCGGAATTGCCACTGACGCGACCTTCTACCACACGCTTGAGAACACGCTGTATATTACAGTTGGTTTGGAGGTGCTCAACACGCTCCTGGGGTTGTGTGCGGCGCTGCTGCTGAAGAACGCGATGCGCGGCATCGACCTTTACCGTACGATCTACTTCCTGCCCCTGATCACTACCTGGGCGGCGGTCGCGATCGCGTGGCGCTACATGTACAGCCTGGAGGGCCCGATCAACGCCATGCTGGGTCCGCTGGGCATCGACCCGATCCCGTGGCTGTCACGACCTGAGTGGGCTATGCCGGCTGTCATCATCACCATCACCTGGAAGACCCTTTCCTGGAAGACAATTATTCTGCTGGCCGGTCTGCAATCGATACCCAATGAGTTTTACGAGGCGTCAAGCATCGACGGCGCATCGAGGTTGCAACAGTTCTGGAAGATCACGCTGCCGCTGCTCTCTCCGGCGATGTTTTTCGCCCTGATCATCGGCATCATCAACACGCTCCAGATCTTCGACCCGATATTCATCATGACCGACGGCGGTCCGGCCGACTCGACCCGGACCTTGAGCTACTACATCTACACGCGCGGTTTTCAGAACCTGCGCATGGGGTACGCGGCGGCGCTTTCCTGGGTTCTGTTTGTCATTATTTTGCTCTTTACCCTCATCCAATGGATCCTGCAGAAACGATGGGTTTTCTACCAGTAGGCAGCCCGCAGAGTTTGTGGATAGCTGCTGGCCCCAACCCGCTGAAAGGTGTAGGCGTGAGGCCTAAGCTTGCAAGCAGCAGCGCGAACAGGCGTGGAGGATTTTGATGAAGCTTAGGCGCAGAGAAGCCGTCGGCCTGCAGTTGCTCACTGCTCTGGGCGCGGCAGCGTTGTTGTTCCCTTTCCTGTGGATGATTTCGGCGTCGCTGCAGACATTGCAAGAGGTCGAGTCGTTCCCTCCGATCTGGATACCGGCTGAACCGCAGTGGAACAACTACGTCGATGCGGTGCTCAACTACAACATCGGCCGCGCGCTGATCAACAGCGCCGTCATCACTACCGTGTCGGTGGTTGGGCAGTTGGTCGTCTGTTCGCTGGGGGCCTATGCCTTTTCCCGCCTGCGCTTCCCCGGCCGCGACGCCATCTTCATGCTCTTTCTGGCGACGATGATGATCCCCCATTACGTGACCATCATCCCGCTGTACACGATGGTCTGGTCTGCCGGGCTGATCGATACCTACACCGCGCTCATTTTCCCTGGCCTGTTCAGCCCATTCGGCACTTTTCTGCTGCGCCAGTTTTTTAACCAGATCCCGATCAGCCTGGACGAGGCGACTTTGATCGACGGCGGCAATCACTGGCATATCTACCTGCACGTTATCCTGCCGCTCTCCCGGGGCGGCCTGGGGGCCCTGGGCATTTTCAGCTTCCTGGGCATCTGGAACACTTTGTTCTGGCCGGTGCTGGTGATCAACTCGAAGGAGTTGTTCACTTTGCCTTTGGCCTTGGCGATGGCGCAGGGCCAGTTCGTGACGTCGATCCATATCCAGATGGCCGGCTCGGTAATTGCGTGTGTACCGGTCGTCGTGGTCTTCCTGATGCTGCAGAAACAGTTTATTTCCAGCATCGCTTTGAGCGGGATGAAGCAGTAGGGCGGTAGGGCAGTGGATAGTGAATAGTGGATAGTGGAAATGAAGACCAGAAACGCAATGTGAGAGAGCATCAATCCAAAGGAGATTGATTATGACAGCTGGAAGATTGAGCAGACGGCATTTTCTGCAGAGTTCGGCGCTGGTGGCGGGCGGCGCGCTCTTGGCCGCGTGTGCGGCCGTCCCTGGAGAGTCGGGCGCGGCTGCGGCTGACGAAGGCGCATCGATGTCCGAAGAGCCGGTCGAACTTGTGGCCCAGTACTGGGCTACGCGGCCGGAATTTATCGAAGACCGCGAAATCCTCGCCCAGCGGATGACCGAGAAGTTCCCGAACGTGACGGCGAGCCAGAGTTCGGTCCCCGGCGGACAGTACGGCGAGAAGGTGCTGACGGCGATCGCGGCGGGGACACCGCCGGATACGATGCAACTGAACCACAAGTGGGAACCCTTCTTCCGCGGCCAGAACGCACTGCTCGATGTCGTTCCGTTCGCCAACGCGGACGACGAGTTCACCTTTGATGTATTTTATCCGCGCATCATCGAACTGGGCACGCATGAGGGAGAGCTGTTTACGGTGCCGCGCGGCTGGAATCCATTCGTGATTTATTACAACCGGGCGCTCTTCGGCGAGGCAGGCCTGGATGATCTGCCGACCTCGTGGGAGAACGACACGTGGACCTGGGACTCGTTCCTGGAGACGGCCCAGGCGCTTACGACCGATACCGACGGCGACGGCAGGACCGACCAGTACGGCATGTTCTTCCCCTACTGGTATCCATTTCTGCGGCTCGGCGGCGGAGATGTGCTGTCAGACGACCAGCAGTCCTCCGGTCTGGACAGCGCGGAAGCAGTGGCGGCGTTGCAGTGGCTGGCCGACCTGCGGCTTACGCACCATGTATCCCCCAGCCCAGCTGAAGTCGAGGGGCTGGGAGGCCCGCAGGATCTGTTTACGGCTGGGCGGGTGGCCATGTTCACGGCCGGCGCGTGGGGGATCGGCGCGCTGACGCGGGTTGAGGGGCTGGATTGGGATGTGGGGCCGCTGCCGCGCGCTGCCGGCCAGCCTCCGGTTGGTTACACACAGTATTACGGGCACGGCATTCCCAAGGGCACACAGAGCGCGGAATGGTCGTGGGAATACCTCAAGGTCATCAGCGACGAAGAGAGCAACATCACCGTGGCGCAGACGATCGGCGACGTGCCGGCAATGAGCCATGTTGCCGAGGGCGACGCCTTCGCCGGGCTGCCCAAACCGCCGACGCGCCAGGTCTTTATCGACAGCGCCCCCCACATGCAGGTCTGGCCCACGCTTGCGCCGATCACCGAGATCATGGACAGGGTCATCACGCCTGAGTTGAACCTGTCGTTCCTCGGGGAAAAGTCGGTTGAGGACGCGGTTGCGGCGGCCGGGCCCAAGATCGACGAAATCCTCGCCGAATTCTGGGGAAATTAGCAGTGATGCGTTGAGCGCTCCACATTGTCGGTATGTATCCGAAGAGGAGAGGAAATTGTCCTCTCCTCTTTTGGTTCGGCACATATTTTAGCGGCTGGCGGCGGGGCGCTCTCTGGGCTACAGTCCACTGATTACTGATTTTCGAAAAAGGAGAGGTGATGCGCAGCAGGCAAGCGCAGGTCGGTCAGGCCGCAAAAGGATTCGCGGTGGGGAAACGACCGCGCATGAGCGGCATCGCGCGCAAGGAAGCCATCGCCGGCTATATTGCCATTTCGCCGTGGCTGCTGGGTTTTCTCATATTTCAGCTGGTGCCGATCGCGGCGGCTCTCTATATCAGTTCAACCGAATGGCGTATCCTGAGCGCGCCAGAGTTCAACGGCCTGGGCAACTTCGAAAAGCTGTTGTTCAAGGACGACCTCTTCTGGCAGAGCATCAAAGTAACCGTTATTTATGTCCTCTTCCGCGTGCCGTTCTCAGCGATGCTTTCGCTGGCCCTGGCACTGCTGATGAATCAGCAACTTGCCGGCCGACGCCTCTTCCGCACGATCTACTATCTGCCGGCCGTCATTCCACTGGTGGCGGTCAGCATGATGTGGATCTGGATCTTCAACCCGGAGTACGGGGTTCTGAACTCTTTCATCAGGCTGTTTGGCATCGAAGGTCCTCAGTGGATTCATTCATCGCGCTGGGCGCTGCCGGCGCTGATAATCATGAGTCTGTGGCAGGTAGGGACGGGCATGGTCATCTTTCTGGCCGGCCTGCAGGGCATCCCGTCCCATCTCTACGAGGCGGCAACGATCGATGGCGCTAACACATGGCAGAGGTTTCTCAGTATCACTTTGCCGATGTTGTCGCCCGTGGTTCTCTTTGCCCTGGTGATGAACGTGATCGGCAGCTTCCAGATTTTCACGCAGGCCTACATTATGACCAGGGGCGGCCCGGGCAACGCCACGCTCTTTCTGGTCCTCTACATCTACCGCAATGCCTTTGAATGGTTCCACATGGGCTACGCCTCGGCGCTGGCGTGGGTCCTCTTCGTGGTGGTTCTGGTGATCTCGCTGGCCGTGCTGCGCTCGTCGGAGCACTGGGTGCATTATGAAGGCAAGATTGGGGGCGCCTGACAGCGATCCCTAGTCGCCAATTATGAAAACCACAATCAGTTGGCCGTCCAATCGATATCAGTTGTTGCACTGGTCCAACATTGCTCTGATGCACCTGTTGGCGCTGGCGGGCGCGGCTGCTTTCCTGGTACCCTTTTTGTGGATGATTTCCACTTCACTGAAACCGATCGAGAAGGTCTTCCAATACCCGCCGCAATGGATGCCCGAACCGATCCTATGGCGCAACTATATTGAGGCGCTGACGGTGATGCCGTTTGCCCTCTACTTCCGCAATTCGATTTTTGTCACAGTCACGAGCGTGATCGGGCAGATTCTTTCCTCCGCGGTTGTTGCCTACGGCTTTGCCCGCCTGCGCTTTCCGGGGCGAGATATTCTCTTTATCATATTGCTGGCGACGATGATGCTGCCCTGGCAGGTGACGATGATCCCGCTGTTCATTCTCTATCGCAATCTGGACTGGATCAACACCTACTATCCTCTGATCGTTCCCAATTTTCTGGGCGGCAGTCCCTTTTTCATTTTTCTGTTGCGCCAGTTTTTCCTGACCTTGCCGCTTGAGCTGGATGAGGCGGCCAAACTGGACGGCTGCGGCCCTTTCCGCATTCTGTGGCAGATTTTGCTGCCGCTGGCGGTTCCGGGGTTAACGACGGTTGCCATCTTCTCTTTTCTGTGGAACTGGAACGAGTTTCTGTGGCCGTTGATCGTCCTGAACGATATCGACAAGTGGACGATTCCGCTGGGGCTGAACGGTTTTCGCGACCAGTATGGGACCGACTGGAACCATCTGATGGCGGCCTCGTTTGTGGCGTCGCTGCCGGTCATCCTTATCTTTTTCGTTTTCCAGAGCTACTTCATCCAGGGAATCGCCACGACCGGCGCGAAGGGGTAGAAGGGCGGGGGGAACGGCAGGGGGAGTGAGAGACGTCTTTTGCGTCTTAGCGGTTGTCGCAGTTTATGGAGACTTTTCGATGTGCGCGGAGAATGTTCTTTTTGTCCTGACGGACCAGTGGCCGGCAAGGGCCTTTAGTTTTTGTGGGGCGGAGATCCCTACCCCGAATATCGACCGGCTGGCGGCTGAGGGGACGGCTTTCAGCAACGCCTTTACCACGTGCCCGCTGTGTACGCCGGCGCGGGGAACGCTGCTGACGGGGCGCTGGCCGCACGACACGGGCATTACCGACAACTACGCGGTGGGATATTCGCAACAGCCTTCGCCGCCGCTGACGGAACGCACCTGGATCGACGAGGCGGCGCGGCTCGGCTACCACGTCGGCTACTTTGGCAAGTGGCATCTGGGGCCGATCAACCCGGAAGCGCGCGGCGCCCACCGGTTTGACCCCGATGCGGAGGCGCAGCGCCGACCCTACGATCCAGAGGCGAGCTCTTTCTCCTACCAGTTCGCGAAAGAGAATTACGACCGGCAGACGCGCGGTCTGATCAGAGGTCGCGCGCCTTTCTGGGGCGATACGGCGCAGCCCAAAGAGGAGTGCTCGCCCTTTCCGGTGATGGAAAACGGCGTCCGCTTCCTTGAAGAGTGGGCCGCGGGCGAGCGCGGCAAACCGTTCTTTCTGACCGTCTCTTCCGCTGAACCGCACTTTCCACACCATCTGCCTGAGCCATACGTCAACATCGCGCAAGAGCTCAGAGCCAAGGTCGAGCTACCGGCCAATCTGGGCGATAACTGCGCGGGCAGACCCTGGTTTCACGCGGTGGCCTGGTGGCCGTGCATGGACACTTCGCCGCTGGATGAGGAGGAATGGCGGACGGTCGTGGCCTACTCGCACGCCCATATCATGATGGTAGACGAAGCGATCGGGCGGGTGCTGGACACATTGGAGCGACTGGGGTTGCGGGAGTCGACGACGGTGGTCTTTGTGGCGGACCACGGCGATATGGAGGGCGGGCACAACCGCTTCGACAAGGGAGCCTATTTCTATGAGGAGGTGTGGCGGATTCCGTTGATCATAAGCAGGCCGGACAGGGGGCAGGCAACGCAGGATGCCTACGTTTCGCTGATTGACGTGGGCGAGACGCTTTTCGGCCTGATTGACGCCGCGGCAACGGCGGAGCGGCCGCGCGCGGGGCGGGATCTGCTGCCGCTGGTGGGGACGGGCAGGCACCCTGACGATTGGCCGCAAACGGCGTACGGCGTCTACAATCTCTATAATGGCATGAATTTCGCGGTGCGCGCAATCCGCAATGAACGGTACAAGTATGTATGGAATCCGCAGGCCAGCGACGAGCTTTACGACCTGGAGGCCGACCCGCACGAGATGGAGAACCTGACAGATGAGGCGGGCCGGGCAGCCATCCAAGCCGAGCTCCGTCATCAGTTGATGGACTGGTTGGCGGAAATTGGCGACGATCTCCCGAGCCGGGCCGATGCGCTCCCGCCGGCGGGCACGATAATGGCGACAGGTGAGGCGGGACCTTAAGGGCAGTGGTTAGTGGTCAGTGGTCAGTGGTCAGTGGTCAGTGGTCAGTGGTCAGTTCTTAGTGAACACCAGTGGATAGGGGATAGTGGCCGGAGACCGGTGCGGCGGTGGCGGGGCGTGGTTTTGGAGGGGGGCGTTGCGGGGGGTGTCCCCCCGCACAAGGGAGGGCCGAAGGCCCGACCGCCCATAAAGGGCGTCAGCCCCTGGCGGCGGCGGGGGTTTGCCGACGACAGCCCTGAGCCGCCTTAGCGGCGAAGGGTGCGCAGGCACGCCTTAGCGGGCCGGAGCCGCCGGAGGGCGTCTGCGCCCGTAGGCGTCCCAGAATGGTGGGCAGATGAATCACAGTTCAGACAGTTGTAAGCGGGCCTCAATTTTTCGTGACGGCCTGCTCTTGCGTGGATATCTGCTGCTGAAGACGTAGATACGGAAATCAGAGACCATAAGGAACAGAGAACGCCCATGAATCACACACCGACCGCAAACAGCGAAGCGACAACGCATGAGACGATGTCACTCGACGGTAGTTGGCAGGTCATTTTCGATCAGGACAATAAAGGCCGGACGCTGAACTGGCAGCATCGAGAACAGTTCGACAGTTACCACGCCATCGAGGAGGTTGCGGTTCCGGCGTGCCTGGAGGAGTTCAGACAGGACTACGAGGGCGCGGCGTGGTATGGCAAGAGTTTCCGTCTGCCGGAGGATTGGGAGGGCAAGACGATCCGCGTACGGTTCGAGGCGGTCAACTACCGGGCGGAGGTTTGGGTCAACGGCGAGGCCGCGGGCGCGCATGAAGGCGGCTATACCGGCTTTGAGTTGGAGATCGATGATCTGTTACATGCGGACGCGGAAAATTTCATTGCGGTGCGCGTCATCACGCCGCTGATCACCCGCGATGTCGTGATCGACGGGCTGGGGCGGGACGATATGCCCCACTGGCGCGGCGCGATCGCCGGCGGGATCTGGCAGCCGGTTTCGCTGATCGCGACGGACGCGGTTTTTGTGGAAAGCGTATTTGTGACGGGCGACATCGGCTCCGGTGATGTGCAGGTGGAGATGGCGCTGCGCAATACCAGCCTCAGAAGCCAGCAGGCCGAGGTGCGATGCGAGGTCGCTTCGTGGGCAGACGGCACGCACTCGGCCGCGGTGCGCGCAGAACAGAATCTGCGGCCGGGCAGAACGGAGGTGACGCTGGCGTTGAAGGTGGCCGACCACAGGCTGTGGGAGCTGGATGATCCCTATCTTTACGTGGCGACGACAAGCGTGGCGCTCGAGGATGGGCTTTCGGACCGGGTGGAGACGCGGTTCGGTTTTCGCGAGTTCACGGCCAAGGGCAGGAGCTTCTATCTCAACGGCAAGAAGATCATCCTGAAGACGACGTTCAATGAGGCCTTCTACCCTCATTCCCTGGCGTATCCCAGGGATCTGGAGTTGCTGAGGAGGGAGTTCAGGCTGATCAAAGAGGGCAATATCAACATGATCCGGCCCTGGCGCAAGCCGCAGCCGCCGGTCGTCTACGATCTGGCCGACGAGATGGGCGTTCTGTACGTGGGCGCGCTGCCGGTGGAGTGCATGGACAACTGGCCGCAGATCACGCCCTACACACGGCAACGGATTGAGAATGAAGTGACGGAGATGGTGCTGCGCGACCGCAATCATCCTTCGATCGTCATCTGGGAGATGTTTAACGAGATCTTGCGCGACGGGCTGAAACGGCTGCGGCACTCGACTTCGCTGAAGGCGCGCGAGTTGGACCCGGGGCGGCTGATCATTGACGAAGCGGGCGGCTTTGCCGGTCTGTGCAGCGTCTACCTGCCCGGTTCATACGAGCCAACGCTGTTTAACGATGTTCACGACTACCCGGGCACGCCGTTCGCGCAGCAGAACTACGACAATCTGATGCTGTTGGGCAAGACGGAAGAGGAACTGGAGGCGATGGGGCGCACATCGCTCGGACAGCATACGCGCAGTCATATCCAGCCCGGCCTGCTGACCAATATCTCCGAACTGGGCTACGGCAGCATCCCTGATTTGGAAGCCAACATGGCCCAGTATAGGCGCGAGGGCAACCCGATCACGCCGGATTACCGGATCCATGCGCGTCTGCACGACTCCTACCTTGCGGTCTATGAACGGACAGGGTTGGAGCAGGTCTTCCCGACCTTCCACGATTTCATGCTTGCCTGCCAGGAGGTCCACTACACGGGCAACAAGCTGATGGCGGAGGCCTGCCGCATTAATGCCGACATCGCCGGCATCGGCATCCACTCTCTCAACGACGGCGACTGGATCGTAGGCGCAGGTCTGATCGACAATTTCCGCAATCCCAAGCGGGCCTATTACGCGATCCAGGAGGTCTTTGCGGACCGTTATCTTGCGATTCGCCCAAGCCGGCAGAATGTTTACGCGGGGGAGGGTGTGGAGATCCTGCTGACGTCGGTCAACGACGAGGAGGCAGTGGGGGGGACGCTCTCGCTGCGGGCCACGGCCAGCGACGGGCGGCTGCTGCTCGACCTGACAGAGGAGACCAGCCTGGCGGCGGGCATCGTCGATCTGGGAGAGTACGGCGTCGCCACCGACGGCCTGGCGGGGCGTTGCCTGGTCGAGGCTGTCTTCCGCGTTGGTGACGCGGTTGTGGTGGAGAACCGCAGCAGCTTTTATGTCCTGGAGCGGGAGAGATCGGCCCTTCCCCGGCAGGAGGTCGCGCTGATCGATCTTGACGGCGCGCTCGGCGCCTACGCGGCGGACTCTGACCTGCGTTCGACGCCGTTTTCGACGGAAACGCCGCGCAGCAACCGGGTACTGGTGAATCTGAATGGCTGGGGGGGCGAAGAGCAACCGATCTTCGCTGATCTGGAGCGCTGGGTCAGCGCAGGCGGGACGGCCGTGTTCCTCGGGGCGCCGCCGGAGGAGGCCTTGACGACCAGGTATCGCATGCAGAAACTTCTGCCAAAGGATATTCTGCTGCCGTTCGCGATAACTTACTTCAGCGGCAAGGGTCTGTGGACACCGTGCAGCCACGTTGTCCGCGAGCACCCGGTCTACGACGGTCTGCCATCGTCCTGCCTGATGGGGCAGGAGTACCGCGATGCGGTTTCACGGTGGTCGATTGTGGCGCCGGAAACGGACTGGATCAGCGGCAATGTCACCTATGACTGGTATGCCGGTTTGAAGCACAAGCAGAATTACATAGGCGTGACAGCCGCGTTCCACGGCGCCGACCTGACGCAGATCTCGCATGGCGAAGGCAGTTACATTCTGTGTACACACCGGATCGTTGAGAATCTGGGCAAAGATCCGGTGGCGGAGCGGCTGTTGAGCAACCTGGTGGGCTGGGTTTTGGGGTAGTTCTCAGTTTCCGGTTTTTGGCCGCTGCGTTTTGCGTTGCGGGTATGGTGTGACCAAGAGCGGAAAAATTCTGGCCGCGTTTCAGATTCAGGAGACAGTATGGACAAGTTCGCAGAGGAAGGCATTCCGTTCGATCTGTTCGCGAGTTTTGAACGTATCGGGGACGGCAACCCGGTTCTTGCGTGTGAGCCGCCCGAATGGGCTGCGGCCGCGCATGCCATCGTTGTGGCCGACACGGTCCATTACGTGTGGGGCAGACGCAGAAAGGACAACTACTGGGTGCTGATGCACAGCACGGCGCCGGCGGGCGACCCTGCGGCGGTCCGGCACGACCCGAGGAACCCTGTCCTGTTGCCATCGCAGGCCGGGTTTGACGATTTCACCATCGAGTATCCATTCCCCTTCCGGAATCCGGCCGACGGCAGGTTCTATGTTTACTATCTTGGCCGGCGGTTTAGGCCTCCCAAGCAGACGGGGCTATTGGTAGGCGACGGCGATTTCGGCGCGTGGACGCGCGTGCGCCAGACGCCTGTGATTGCCGCGGACACGGCATATGAGATTAAAGGCTCGTCGCACCCCTCAGTGGCCGTGGTCGATGACACGATCCACATCATCTATACGGGCGAGTCGGAGGGGAATCCGGTAATATGCCACGCGACCGCGCCGACGAGTGACCCTGCGACGGTCAGCAAAGACGCGGCCAATCCGATATTCGAGGGCAGCGGTCTGGCGTGGGACAGTTGGGGCGTGCGCGAGGCGGAGATTTTCAAAGGGCCGCGCTATTTCCATATTCTGTACGGTGGACGGGCACAGGACGACGAGGTATGGAAGATCGGGCATGTGCGCACGCAGGATTTCCGCAGCTTTGAGGCGAACCCGCACAACCCGATCTTCACGCCCGCCGCGGAGCGCGGGGCATGGGACTGCGACGGTATCCTCACGCCCCAGGTCTTTGAGGCCGGGGACGCCTACTACATGCTCTATGCGGGCCGAAAGGGCAGAGAGTGGCAGAGCGGCTTGGCCAGAGCAGACCTGACGAGCAGATAGCGAAACGGCTTCAAGAGTCACGGTTGGAACAGGGCCAATCCACAGCCGGCGGCCGCTAACGGTGTTGGAAAAATAGCGCTGAAAAACAAGAATGCAGAGCGCATGCGCTCTGCATTTCGTGCGCCTCTGGCAGGCAGAAGCGCGTTCTACACTCTCCTGAATGAGCCCCCTGGGACTCGAACCCAGAACCCACGGCTTAAAAGGCCGTTGCTCTACCAATTGAGCTAGGGACCCGTGACAACGGCTCTCAATTTTAGCCTACGGGGTTGATCCAGGCAAACTTTGACGTCAGGAAAACGAAACGGCGGCACATTCAACAGTCAGGGTTCAGGCTAGAGGATCGGCGGCTCATCAGAATAGTATTCGTCGCGCAGAGAATCGGCCTGGGCGATCCAACTGGCGAAGTCGAGTTCTTCGCCTGCCAGGTGAGCCGGGATGATGTGGGCCAGTTCGTCGGGCGCGCGCTCGACCAACTGCCGGAATGTGAAGATGCCGGCGGCGTAGAGTTCATCCTCGTACACCTGATCGACCCCAGCGATGCGGGTCAGATCTTCGGGCAGAGGTCCATCGTAGACGGCACCGACCCGGTTGTTGGCCTGGGCCAGCTCCCGGGCCTGTACGGGCCAGGCGCGGGTGTCGCTGCTGGGGAGCGCCCTGGTAATTTGTTGCAGTGTTTCGGCATCGACGCGGGAAAGCTGATCCCAGGTAAAGATGCCGACCTGATAGAGGCGCCGTTCGTAGAGATCGCCGATGCCGTAGACGGCGGCGAGGTTGTCCGGCCGGTTTGCGGGGGCTTGTTCTGCGGGTCGTCCCGGGCGCGCATTTTTGCGGGCGCGGCTTCCCTTTTGCGGAGTTGCATCGGCTGCAGAGTCCTCTCGATCCGATGCTGGGCGGGCAGACAGTTCCGGTGCGCCATAGCTATGCCCGGCCGGCACGCCGGGCAGCGGCTGAGATACCCTCATGCCGGACGGCGCCATTGCCAGATCAATACGCCTGTGTCGTCCGCGATACCAGACCCATTCAACCAGGGTCGAACTCACCCAGCCAAACAGCAGGCCAACCAGAATATAGCCGAGCAGACTCGTCAGTTCCATTCATCCCCCTTCGTGCGACATGGGAAAGAGGCCAACATCCGCCAGAGGCGAGAGAGCCCCGCTCTTCTCTTCACGCTTGCGCATATAGCAGTTTGACCGTTGCTGTTTCCAGCGGTTCGGGCACTAAATGGGCAGACAGGCAACGCATGTAACAGCCTGTCCTGGCCGGTGTTAAATGCTGGATTTTCCAGCGACTATAAGGGGAAGTACGCTGGGGGCCAGGCTCCATTAGAAAAAGTGTATCCCGCCGCCAAACGGTTGTCAAAGCGCTGTTCAGGGCAATCGCATCTAAATTCGGACGCCAAAATAGGCCACGAAGGGCGCCCACAAGGGGGGGAGGGCACCCACAAGGGGGGAGGGCACCCACAAGGGGTGCCCCTACGAATTGTCTTCATTTTTCGGCCAAGAAACCGGCCTCCAGTCGCCAAAGACCTTTAGAATTTGCGACTGCGCACTATGATTTGCACAGTTCTCGGCGTTTTGCCTTGAGAAGGGCGCCCACAAGGGGCGCCCCTACCCGATTCAGGCAGCCTCACGAGGTTTTGTCCCAATTAGATGCAATTGCCCTGAAGCGCACTTCTGCCCGCCTTCCGGCGCTGCCGCGCCGCCTCGTAGAGAATGACGGCGCCGGCGGCGGCAACATTGAGAGATTCGGTGGCGGCGGCCATTGGGATTGCTATTGCCGCGGCTTTTTCCCGCATCGGTGAACTCGCTCCGCGCGCTTCGCTGCCGAGCACCAGTGCCGACGGTCGGCTCCAATCGACCTCATCGTAGAGGATGCCGCCCTCTGCGCTGGCCACATAGAGTGACTGGCCGGCAGGGAGAGCGGCCCGGACCGCCTCCCAGTGCGCCAGGATGCGAATGGGAACGCGAAAGTGCGCGCCCATCGCGGCCCGCATGACTTTGCCATTGAACGGGTCGACGCAGCCGGGCGCGAAAAGGACCTGGTTGACGCCGGCGGCGGCGGCCGTGCGCAGGAGAGTGCCGGCATTGCCGGGATCCTGCACGCCGTCCAGAATGAGGGAGAGAGCAGCGGCGGAAGGCAGGGACAGCTCCGGCATGGGGGCCACGGCCACAATGCTCTGCGGCGATACTGTCTCGCTGATCTTGTCGAGAAGGTCGGCGGGCACGAGGTGGAGCGGACAGGCTTTCTGGATCTGGGCCACAAGGTCGGGGTGGGCGTTTGCGGCGGCGGGGGTGATAAAGCAGGTGTGGAAGGCTGCGCCCATCGTCAAGGCGTCCTGCACCAGACGCATCCCCTCCAGCAGACAGAGGCCATGGGCTTGTCGGTGGCGGCGGCGGCGCAGTTTGGCCGCCAGTTTGATTTGCGGGTTGCTGGAGCTGGTGATTTCTTTCATTCAGCTATCTGGATCGCGGGCGGCGACATCGGGAGATTGGGGCGTATCGGCTGCTGACAGTCGTCCGGTCACAGTATAGTCCGGTCACAGTATAGTCCGGCGCCGGGCAGGCCAAGCCGGCGCCGGGCAAAACCAGACAAAAAAGCAGAGACAGAAGTCTCTGCAATCTGTACTCTGAATTGTCAGCCGGCCGGGCGGCCGTTGCGACAGTGCGTTCAATCAGCGAAGCGGCAGCGCCTTGATCAGTTCAAGTGGCTTTTTGCCAGTTCAGCCAATGCGCTGAATCCATCTGCGTCGCTTGCGGCGATGTCGGCCAACACTTTGCGGTCCACCTGTACATCGGCCTTTTTGAGCCCGTAAATCAGGTGGCTGTATTTAAGGCCATTGAGCCGGGCCGCGGCATTGATACGGGTAATCCACAGCCGGCGGAAGTCTCGTTTGCGATTGCGGCGGTCCCGGTAGGCATAGGCAAGTGACTTA
This sequence comes from Caldilineaceae bacterium, assembly GCA_965221345.1. GTDB lineage: Bacteria > Chloroflexota > Anaerolineae > Caldilineales > Caldilineaceae > Bin5. Next base: position 163,457 of record CBDCSD010000001.1, on the reverse strand, counting down.
AGCATCGCCTCGTTGGCGCGCTTGAAGAGCTTGGAGCGGCTACCATACTGCCCTTTTGTGAACTTGAGCACCTTTTTATGGCGCCTGTGCGCATAAACCTTTGGTCTGGAACGTGCCATTACTTGAATCCTTGTGTCTAGCGATTGCGATGCCTGGGGACGGGAAGCCTCTGGGCCTGTCCCGCCTGCATGGATGGGTAGGCGATGGAAACTGAGGTCCGGTCGGGTGCGACAGCGTTTGCACGCTGTCCAGCTCCCGGCCACAGTAGGGACAAGCCTAGCCGAGCAGCTTTTTGACCAGTTTGGCCTGACCTTTGTTCGGGCTAGTAATTTTGTGGCGATACTCGCTGACTTTGCGTTTTTTGCGGCGCAGGTGGTTTCCGCCCTGTTTGAGGCGCATCACCTTACCATTTTTCGTCACACGGAAGCGCTTTTGTGTGCCCTTATGGGTTTTCATCTTTGGCATAGGTCTTCTCGGTTGCTCCCGCGCCCCTTGCGAACAGGGACACATTGAGACTGCATTACGAGATACAGTGGCTGGACTGACAGCGCGCCCTCTTCGGGCGGGGGCGCATTGAACATAATAACGCCCATTCGCAACAGAGCGCGTCAGGCAAGGCTAAATACTAGCACAGCCGGCCACAAAGTTCAAAAATGGGTGGGCCGCACCGGCGGCTATGAGATTCGGCTATGAGATTCAGCTACGAGGCTGGGGCGAGAAGCATCACCATGCTACGGCCCTCGAAACCTGGGCGAGATTCGACGACCGCCTCGTCCGTCAGCTCTTCCGTCACCCGTTTCATCAGGTCCAGGGCAATATCCCTGTGGACGATCTCACGGCCACGGAAGCGAATGCGGACCCGCACTTTGGCGCCATCTTTCAGGAACTTTCTCGTCTTGGTGAGAACGACCTGAATATCATGTTCGCCTGTTTTAGGCCGCAAGCGCACTTCCTTGATCTCGATCTGCTTCTGGGCCCTGCGCGACTCCCGCTCCCGTTTCTGTTTCTCGTAGAGGTATTTGCCGTAATCCATAAACCGGCAGACCGGCGGATTGGCATTGGGGGCAACTTCTACCAGATCCAGATCTTTCTCCTCGGCGGCCTGCAGAGCGACCTGCACATCCATGATGCCGAGTTGAGTCCCGATTTCATCAATGACCCGCACCTCGCGCGTACGAATCCACTGATTGATTCGTGTTGTGTTTCTACTAATTCCTGATCTCCTTTGGGCGTGTTGCCCGCGACAGCAAGGCTGTAGACGCCCCACTCTCGTTATGAGTGGGGAAATCCTAGCGCTCAAATGGTACAGTAGTGGCGCATTGAACAACCTAGTACAGAAAGGGGCTGCTGCCAGAATAAAACTGTGGTAAACGGCCGATTGTAAAACATCGAGAGTATAGCATTACAAAAGTATTACGTCAAACTTGATAAAAGGACAAAGGACATACCATAAAGGGGGCGATTTTCTGGCTACCTTCAGGGAGTTACACTGGGCTCCGCAGCCCGCTACTCTGGACTAGCCCAAATCCGGGATGCACCCAAAAGGACGGGGTTGTGTCCCAGATTTTGGGGCAAACGTTTTCTGAATCAGGATGTTCAGGATTTGTAGAGTTCCGGATTGCCAGCGATGGGTCGATGTCTGAATCAGGATTTTCGTGTTTGGCCGCCGCCGAGTTATCAGGTTGCCGCCAAGCTGCTGGAGTCGGCGGCAACCTGCCAAATTGCTGGAGCCGGCGGCGGCCAAAGCGGATCTTGTCTACACTGTCTTGGCGCGGCTGGCGATGCGCTCGGTGACGAGCGAGACGAACTCTTCTACCGGCATCCCGTTCTGGCGGCCGCCATCGCGCCGACGCAGAGAAACGGTCATTTCTTCAACCTCGCGATCGCCGACGATCAACATATAGGGAACCTTCATGCCCTGGGCCTGGCGGATCTTATTGTTCATGCGGTCGCTGCCCAGGTCGGCGGCAGCCCGGGCCCCGGCTTCGGCAAGGCGCTTCTCAATCTGCGTCGCGTACTCGTTGTGGGCCGAAGTAACGGGAATGACCCGCACCTGTTCGGGCGACAGCCAGACAGGGAAGTTGCCGCCGTAATGCTCGATGAGGAAGCCGATCATCCGTTCGTGGGTGCTGAGCGGCGCGCGGTGAATGCATAGCGGGATCTCCTTTTCGCCGTCGGCGTTGATATAGGAGAGATCCATCCGTTCCGGCTGGGCGAAGTCGACCTGATTGGTGGCGAGGGTGAACTCGCGGCCGATGGCGCTCCAGATCTGCACGTCAATCTTGGGCCCATAGAAGGCGGCCTCGTCCGGCACTTCCACAAAGGGCACATCGCCCTCGGTCATCGCCCGGCGCACCATCTCCTCGGTTTGCTGCCAGAGAGGTTGATTGTCGACGTACTTTTCGCCCAGCTTTTTGGGGTGATGCGTGCTGAGGCGCATGACAAAGCGCTCGACTTCGAACAGCTCGAAGTAAAACTTGTACAGATCGATTACCCGCATGAACTCCTGGGCAAACTGTTCCCGGGTGCAATAGATGTGGGCATCGTTCATCTGCATCGAGCGGACGCGCATCAACCCGAAAAGCTCACCGCTCTGTTCATAGCGGTAGCAGGTGCCGTACTCGGCCAGCCGCACAGGCATTTCGCGGTAGCTACGCAACTTGGAGCCGAAAATCTTGTGGTGCATGGGGCAGTTCATTGGTTTTACGTAATAGGTAACGCCTTCCATCTCCATCGGCGGGTACATACTGTCTTTGTAAAAGGCGAGGTGCCCGCTGCGCAGGAAGAGGTCCTCTTTGGTGAGATGGGGCGTGCGCACGCGCTGGTAGCCGGCCGCGTCTTCGGTCTCTTTGGCCAGGCGTTCGAGTTCTTCGATGATGATGGCGCCGCGCGGCAGCCAGAGGGGCAGACCGGGCCCGACTTCCTCTTCGAAGATAAAGATCTCCAGTTCGCGGCCCAGCTTGCGGTGATCCCGCTTTTTGGCCTCTTCGAGTTGATCGAGGTGCTTCCTCAACTCTTTGCGGTTGCGCCAGGCGGTGCCATAGATGCGCTGCAGCATGGCGTTTTTTTCGTCCCCCCGCCAGTAGGCGCCGGCGACACTGAGAAGCTGAAAGGCGTCGGCGACGATTTTGCCGGTATGCTCCACATGGGGGCCCCGGCACAGATCTTCGAATGTATCATGCCTGTAGGTGCTGATGACGGGCTTCTCCGCCACTTCGTTGCCGTATTCGTCGATTTCGCCCTGGTCCAGGCCATCGATCAGCTCTAATTTGTAAGGTTGGTCGGCGAAGAGCTGGCGGGCCTCGGCGGCGCTGACCTCGCGATAGGCAAACTGATGCTTGCCGCCGATAATCTGGCGCATCCGCTTCTCGATCGCTTTCAGATCTTCCGGTCGGAAGGTGCGCGGGGAGCCGTCCTGGGCGACACCGAGATCAAAGTCGTAATAGAAGCCGTTCTCGATCGGCGGTCCGATAGCGAACTTGGCCTCGGGGTAGAGCTCCAGCACCGCCTGCGCCATTGCGTGGGCTGCGCTATGGCGAATTTTATAGAGGCCATCGATTTTACTAGCCATCTCCGTTGCTCCTGTGCATTACAGTGGGTGTGGTTAAGTAGGCTACCACTTCGTTGACTGAACGCGAAGTGAATCGCGGCCCGTGGAGAGTAAGACCACTGGCCACCGGGGTTTGCCACTAACCACTATTAGTCAACCACGCAGCGCTCCACCAGGTAAGGTAGAGCAACTGCTGCATCCCCTTTACCAAAGGCAATGGGTCGATCCATTCACTCAGACGGTGGGCATCGCCGCCATCGGTAAGGCCCACACAAACGGCGGGAATGTTACGGCTGAGGGGCACATTGGCATCTGTGCTGCTGATGCGCGCATCAGCGCGTTCCTTCACGCCGATCTCCTGCAGAATCGTGGAGGCGGCCTGTACGAGTGGATGCTGAAAAGGGAGCGCGCCTGCGGGCCGATTGCCGATCCGTTCATGGCATAGAGTCAGGCCGTCGTCGTGGGCGCGGTGCGCATGCACGTGGCGCTCTACGATCTTTCCAATCTGCCCGTCCAGCCAGACCAGCGTTTGCGGTGATTCGCTGCGCAGGTCCAACTCCATCCAGGCCTCCTGGGCGATGGTATTGACGGAGGTGCCGCCACCGATGCGGCCGATATTGAACGTTGTACGCGGTGTCTGGGGAAGCTGCAATCTCACCATCTCATCCGCCAGCGATACCAGTCCGTGAACAGCGCTGGCTGCGCCGAAGTCCCCCCAACTATGGCCCCCCGGCGCGACGGCGGATGTACGATAGCGGTGCACGCCCAAGGCCTGGTGGACGATGCGGCCCAGGCCCATTCCTTCGAGCACGATCACAGCGCCCAAGGCGCCGCGCCTGTTGCGAGAAGGATCTGCACTACGGTTTGCCCCATCCGTTTCCGCCGCCAGCCGATCCACGACCCGGCGCATGCCGCGCAGGTCGCCGACGCCCTCTTCCATCGAGTTGGCGACAAGCCAGATGTCGACGGGCGGCGCGGCGAGTTGCATCAACGTTTTGGCGAGGGTGAGCAGGGCGGCAACGCCGGTCGAGTTGTCGCCAATGCCGGGCCCGCGGATCAATCCATTGTTGAGACGGCGCAAGCGCAGGTCGGTTTCAGGCGGGAAGACGGTATCGGTATGGGCGGACACGAGCAGGGCAGGTTGGGCCTGCGGGCGCGGGCCGCGGACCCGGCCATAGACATTGCCCAACGCATCGCGGGCGACATCGGCGAGGCCGATGGCCCGCATGCGGTTCTCCACCCACCTGGCCCGCTCGGTCTCGGCGCCGGTGGGGGCGGGGATCTGCTGGACGGCGATGCAGAGGTCGATGAGTTGTTCAAGCTGGCCGGCATAGGCTGCGGCTGCGGCCTGCACTGCGCTCCCGTGGGGAAGCCCATCAATCAACATGAAACACCTGTAAAAGCTGTTACGCGCGTCTCTGGCGCAAAAGAACAACAGGGGCGCCCGGTCGAGCGCCCCTGCATTTCAGGCTTATCACCGCGCCCAGAGGGCATCCGCCGAGAGTCTATTCATACCAGCCGGAGCCGATGAGTACTCCATCGTGGCGCACCACCCAAGAGTGCTTGACCGCTTCGTCACCGGTGGCAAGATTGAGGAAGTGATAATCTACCCACAGCCCCTCCTCGGTGGCGCTGAGCAGCAGGTCGCCGTACCGGTAACCGGAAACGTCGAGGCCCAGATCACCCTTCATATCTTCGCCCCGCAGGTCCGGGTTGGCGTGGGCGATCATGATATCGTTCTCATCAAGGATGAAGACATACCATTCCCCATCCACGCTTTCCGGCGTGTTGTAATAGTTCACGGCTTCTTCCCGGCCATGCGCCTTGTAGTACCGAACCGCCTTGTCCACCATGGCGACGGTAAATTCGGCCGGTTCGGCCGGTTGCGCCTTGGTCACGCCCAGAGACAGGCCGGGCAGAACCTGGTACCAGCCGGATATGAAGATCAGTCCATCGTGCCTAACCACCCAGGCAAGCTTGTACTCCTGGTTGCCGGTGGCAAGGTTGAGGGTAACTACTAAGCCATAGGATAACAGGCCAGGGATCAGACGGAAAGCAAACGGTAAGCTAATGTGAATCCAATGGTAGATGCGTTAGAATGTATATTATGAGCGACTACGTGGCAGCCGATCGTGAGCAACTGAAGCGATTAGACCAAGAGAGCCTGATCGAGTTGATCCTGGTTTTGCAGGAGCAATTGGCAGCGCATCAGGTGTTGATCCAGGCATTGCAGGATCAATTGGCGAAAGACAGTCGCAACAGCGGCAAGCCGCCGAGCAGCGACGGTCTGAAGAAGCGCAGAAGCCAGAGTCTGCGTCAGTCTGGCAAGCGTCCGCGCGGGGGGCAACCTGGTCACAAAGGCCAGACTTTGACGCAAGTGGAAGAACCGCAGCATGTCATCCGCCATGCGCTGCCGGGTTGCCCGCACTGCCAAACAGAGTTGAAGGCGGTGGCTGCCGTGGGCCAGGTGAAACGGCAGGTGTTCGATATTCCGCCGCTGGGCATCGAAGTGACCGAGCATCAGGCAGAGGTCAAGCAGTGTCCTGGCTGTGGCGTGCGCGTGCAGGCTGCCTTTCCGGCCGGCGTGAGCCAACCGACCCAATATGGTCCGCGTCTGAAAGCGCAAGCCTGCTATCTGCACAACTATCAGTTGATACCGCTGGCGCGCACGACCGAGTTGCTGACCGATTTCTACGGACACGCGCCCTCGGAGGCGGTCCTCATCGCCGACAACCGCCAACTGGTCACCCGCACCCAAGCGAGTCGGGCGCACATCCAACAACAACTCCTCGCCGCCCCTGTTGTCCATTTCGATGAGAGCGGCTTGCGTGTCGAGGGCCGGTTGCAGTGGCTGCACGTGGCCAGCACAGCCATGCTGACCCACTACCATGTCCATGACAGACGGGGGCATGTCGGCATGCGAGCCGGCGGCATCTTGTCCAGCTATCCAGGTGTCGCGGTCCATGACCACTGGGCCTCCTACCTCCAGTTTCCCGACTGCCAGCACGCATTCTGCAACGTCCATCATCTGCGCGAACTGCGCTTTATTCACGAGCAATACGACCAAGCATGGGCTGAAGAGATGGCCCGCTTGTTGCACACCATCAAGGCCGCAGTCGCATCGACCGCGGAAGCGTACACTGCCTTGCCCCCAGAGCGCTTGACCGACTACGCGGCCGCGTACGATGCGCTCATTGCCCAAGGACTCGCGGCCAACCCGCCCCCCGCACAGACCCACCCCAGACCGCGCGGCCGCCCCAAACAATCGCCTCCAAAAAACTTGCTCGACCGCCTGCTCAAACATAAATCTGGCGTCTTGGCCTTTATGTATGACTTCCGCATCCCCTTTGACAACAACCAGGCCGAGCGCGATGTGCGCATGATCAAGGTGCAACAGAAAGTCTCTGGCGCCTTCCGCACACTAGAGGGCGCCGATACCTTCTGCGCCATCCGTTCCTATATCTCAACCGCTCGCAAACACGGCCTCAATGCCATTGATGCCATCTACAACGCATTCCTTGACCAACCCTTCATCCCTTCTACAAATCAGGCTTAGTAGTTACGGTTGAGGTAGATATAATCGACCCATTTCCCTTCCTCGGTGGCGCCGGCTATCACTTCGCCATGCCGATAGCCGGTGATATCCACCCCCGTTTCGTCCAGCAGGTTTGCGCCGACCACGTCGGGATTGGGGTGGGCGATTATGTCATTGTTCTCGTCGGCAATAAAGACATACCACTCGCCGTCCACGCTTTGCGGGGAGTTGTAGAAGGCAACGGTGGCCTCCCGCCCCTTGGCGTCGTAGATTCGCAAGGCTTTCGCTACCATGGCCACGGTGTAGCCCGGACGATCCGCCTTGGAAACCCGCCAGCTTGACTTGGCTGCGGAACGATCCGAACGATAAATTCGATCCATTCGCGAATGGGATGGCATCCATTTACGGGGTGACATCCAGTGATGACAACCGGACAGGAATACGGCGGCGGCTATCAATACGGCGGCCATTCTGGTGTGAAACAGATGATTGCGCATTACCTTTCTCCTGTAGCGCTCTTCTTTGAGTGCCGGTACAACTCGACCTAGCAGCTAAACGTGCAGATTCTATAGAAATATACCGAACCTACCTGCACCGAGCCATCAAGTGAGGTGTGTTCGGCAGAAGGGGTAAACGTATGCTCTCCAGCCTGAAGAGGTTGTTGCATGCGCCTTTGCTTGAAAGAGGCGCGAATGGTTCAAGGCGCTACCAGTTTCGTCCTTTGCACGCAACTTGCCCATATCCGTCTGGCCGTTACCAAGTTATCAGGTTACTGCAAAGTGTCCAAAATGCTGGGGCCAACGGCAACGGCCAAGGTGGGAGATACTGGACTTGAACCAGTGACCTCTACGATGTCAACGTAGCGCTCTAGCCATCTGAGCTAATCCCCCGGATGTCAGGTTTCAACTATAGCACATCGGAAATGCAGCCACAAATTCTGGCTGTGCGACGTAGTTTGCTGAAAGGGATAGGCCGAGGGTGGGGGCGTACCACTTTGCTATATGCGCGCACAGTGTCTGATGCGTTACCGCTTCGCGTTATGCGGGTGCATCCCAGATTTTTGGGCAGCCGCTGTCTGAATCAGGATTTGCAGGATTGAAGGATTTTCAGGATTGCTGTAGCACGGTTTTCATGCCACTCGCCCCTGCTGCCGTGCCCTTCTTGACCAGCCCTTCATCGCTGCCACCCTTCAGGCTATCTCGATACGTAATTGGTTGGCCGCCGCCTTGCTTGACAGCCGACATGCTGCGAAGACGGCGTACCGTTCGGGAGGCGTGTTTTTGGAGGGGGGCGTTGCGGGGGGCATCCCCCCGTACAAGGGAGGGCCGAAGGCCCGACCGCCCAAACTGCAGTGGATAGTGGTTAGTGGGATGTTTTGCTGGTGCGGGCGGCGTGGAACGCGGCTTTTGTCAATGAGGCGGCCGAGTTTCCCGGTGCTCGGCATGACGACCAGGTCGACAGCGCCAGCAATGGTTATTCGATCATGGTGGACCCGCGTTTTGCTCCTTTGGCCTTCGCGTAACTGCGAACATCTTTTGTCCGCGAAGGGCAACTGCAACTGCAGCTTCTTTTTGTCCACGAAGGGCCGCGAAGGGCCGCTAAGGGCCACGAAGAAGGTCAAGGGCAACGGCAGGAAAAGCAACTGCAGAACGGCAACGGCAACTTCTTTTGGCCGGGCAGAACCGGTGCGGGCAGTGGCTGTCGCTGAGGGTGTAAGAGTAGCTTCTGGTGTCGCTGTATGCTCCTGACCCTGTTTCAGAGTGTCAGGGAGTCGGTGTGGCTGTTGGAGTGACCGTCGCAGTGGCCGTCGCAGTGACTGTAGGAGTCGGTGTGGCTGTCGGTCCAGGCATAATCGCGGCCACCCTAGTCGACCAATCGGTTGCCCCTCCCCCTGTGACACCTGCGCGGACGATGTAGACGTAAGTTTTCCCCGCCTCAACATCAGTGTGCGTGTAGGTCGTATCCGTCAGATTGTCACCCCCAATCTGCCAATACCCTCCACCAGACCTATTCTTCACATACAACTGGTAGATCCAAGCACCGGGCACAGCTGTCCAACTAACCTTCACAGAGTTCCCAATCACCTCTGTTGTCAGTACAGGCCCGGCGGGCAGAGGAGTGGCCGTTACCGTAGGTGTGGCCGTAGGCGTGTGTGTCACCAGGGGTGTAGCCGTGGGCGTATGCGTGACGAGGGGCGTGGCTGTGGGTGTGGAAGTCGGACGTTCTATTGGCCCATTGTTGAATGTGACGGATCTGGACCAGGGTCCATTTCCGTCGCCATAGCGAGCGCGAATCCGCACTTTGTAATCCCCGACTGTAAACATGCCCGTAGTAATGTCATAGGAAGTATCAGTCGTATACCCATTGTTGTTTGGTCCGGTGGGAAAATCTTGACCCGCGAGCCCCCAGTTGACGTGGTAGTCGTCCGGCGTTTCGCAAGGGGAGCTCCAACCAACACCCGCGTCGTCGGCACCCCAGGGACCCGAACTCACAATAACAACGATAACACCTGTAAGAGCTCTTGGTTTTTGCGACCCCAGCCTACATGCGACTGTCGCGGTCGGCGTGCCTGTAGCCGTTGGCTCACTCTGTTGTCCCTGAGCCTCCAGTGTGTGTGTCGCGGTCGGAGTGGCTGTGTGTGTAGCAGTCGGCGTGTCCGTCGGAGTGGCTGTGTGTGTAGCAGTCGGCGTGTCCGTCGGAGTGGGCGTGTGTGTAGCAGTCGGCGTGTCCGTCGGGGTGGCTGTGTGTGTAGCAGTCGGCGTGTCCGTCGGAGTGGGCGTGTGCGAAGCTATCATTGCAAGCGTATAAGGCGACCATGCGCTCGGCACTCCAGTGGCGCCCACTGAGCGGACAGCGTAGTGGTAAGTCCTGCCGGCAACGACGTCGGCATGTGTGAAGGTCCTGCCCGTCAGACTGTTTCCGCCTATCTGCCGCCCATCGATGACGCTGTCCCACACCCACAGTTCGTAACGCGCAGCGCCTGTCACCGTTGACCACCTCAGCATCACACTGCTCTCAGTTGCCGCTGCCGCCAACGACGGAACAGCAGGTGGTGTAGCCGTCGCTGTCGGTGTAACGGTCGGCGTGTCTGTCGGCGTGGTTGTCGGTGTAGCAGTCGGTGTGTCCGTCGGCGTGGCTGTCGGTGTAGCAGTCGGCGTGTCCGTCGGCGTGGCTGTGTGTCGCGGATCCCGCGGTAAGGAGTCCTCCGGCGTATGTGTGGCTGTCGGTGTAGATGTCGACGTCGACGTAGATGTAGGGACAGCCGTGACCGACGGTGTAGCCGACGGTGTAGATGTATTCGTGGCTGTCGGCGTGGCTGTGTGCGGCGCGTCTTTCGGCTGTGACGGCAAGGAGGGCGGCGGCGGCAAAGGCGCCCGCGGCGTAGGCGTAATCGTCGGCGTCGGCGACGGTGTAGATGTATTCGTGGCTGTCGGCGTGGCTGTGTGTTGCAGGTCCTGTTGTTCCTGCAGCGGAGTGGCAGAGACATACTCGGACCATGGACCATACTGCCCGTCGGCGTTCACTGTGTGGATGGTGTAGTGGTAGGTCGTGCCGACGGTAACGTCAGCGTGCGTGTAGGTCGTGCCGGTGAGGCTGTTTCCTCCAATATACCGCCCTTCGTTGACGCTGTCCCACACCCAGAGCTCGTAGCGTTCCGCGCTCGTTACGACGGTCCAACTCAGGACCACTTCGCCGGCGCCGGGCTGCGCAGTCAGAGCCGGCACGGAGCCCGGCGGCGCGGGTACGGTCACAGAGACATACTCGGACCATGCGCTCCGTTGGCCGTCGGCGTTCACTGTGCGGATGGCGTAGTGGTAGGTCGTGCCGACGGTAACGTCGGCGTGCGTGTAGGTCGTGCCGGTGAGGCTGTCTCCTCCAATAAACCGCCCTTCGTTGACGCTGTCCCACACCCAGAACTCGTAGCGTTCCGCGCCGGTTACGGCGGTCCAACTCAAGTCCACTGCGCTGCTGCTGGACTGCGCAGTCAGAGCCGGCACGGAGATGGCGGGTTGCGTGGAAGTCTGTTGCGCAGAGGCCAGTTGCGTGAAAAACAGGAAGACGGCGACGGCCAGGAGGGCAATCGACAGCCACCCGCCGGGCCCTAGCAGGGCCGTCAAACCATTGCGCGGTTGCAACATGGGTCTCAACCTCCAGATGTGTTCAGCATATCAATGGAAGGACAGATTATATTTGCCCGATTGTTGAACTTGACCAGCCTGGTGGCAAGAGTTTACGGAATTACTTTGGCCGCTGTTTTTATGGCCATGATCATATTATCTCACTATTTATTTGTCAAACCTGGAGATTTTGCGGGTGAATCCCAAAAAATGGGTGAGTTATGGTGAGGGTGAGCGAAGGAGTAGGATGCCAGGAGAGAGAGGGGGGAGGGGGCTGCGAAGGGCTACTAAGAACTGCAACTGCAAGGTCAAAACCTTTGTCCACGAAGGGCCGCTAAGGGCCACGAAGAAGGTCAAGGGCAACGGCAGGAAAAGCAACTGCAGAACGGCAACGGCAGCTTCTTTTGGCCGGGCAGGGCCGGGCAGGGCTGGCTGGCGCTTATTCGTCCAGCCAGTTTATGATCACTGGCAATTCGCGAATTCGCAGCTGCCCGTCTGCCGCTATGCAGATCACAGGATAAGCAGCGCCGGGCTGCTCAAACGAATGAAACTTCTGAATTCCGCAGACATTGCCCACCAGCTCGAAGTCGCCGTCCGGGAACTCCATGCCGGGCGGAAGGTGAATAATCGCATCGCCCACGATGGGCACGTCACCAAAATAGATTGCCGGCGAGTCATTGTACGCGAAATCGAAACCGGTCGGGAAGACCTTGTGGCCTTCGCCTTGCCAGGTGCTGATAAAAATAAGCTGGCCTTCAATGGACTGCGGAAGTGCATAATCGACTGTGCCCATCACATAGACCGGTTTCCACATATACTCATGGATATTCTCGTACAGCTCAAAACCGCTGGCTGGACGGGCAGCGAGCAATGTCAGCGCATGAAAATTGTCAGCGGGGCTTAACTGGGCCGCATCGCGGGCGCCGGCGCTGCTGCTGAAAGCGCCGAGCAGCAGGACCACGAGGATCAGAGTGAGTGCGACTGTGCGTTTCATGGCGTTTGTCCTCCCGAATAGAGCGATGTAGAGCAGAGCTGCCGGTCAGCCCGCTATCCTGCTCGGTAGGACACTTTACGAGCGAAGCTGCCATATAGTCAAGGCATTCCACTGACATATTTCTGGAAACGCGGGAAAGTAGCCGACACCGGGCGCACTTGCGCGCACAGAGCCGCTCAGGGCGACGTAACCGCCGGATCCGGCACGCCCTGGCCCTGCCGTTGCCGTTCTCCGCGGCCCTTCGTGGCCCTTCGTGGATAAAGGGTTTGCAGTTGCCGTTCTCCGTGTCCCTGCCGTGGTCAACGTGGCGTGGGGCTTGCTGGCAGTGCGGGCTTGCTGGGGATGCGCCGCCGAGGTCGCTTGGCGTGTCTGGGCCTGCGTGCGGGCGTGCTGGCGGCGATCGGCGCGGGTTCTATGGACAGATGGACATCGGCGGGCCGGCGGGCGATGTGGGGGCGGGCCGGTGGGGCATATAAGTTCAGATGTACATATGAACATATGCGCAGCGGGCGGGGCTGGCCGCGCGCGGCGGGCCAGAGTATTCAGATTGGAGAGGTTTCCCAGTTCCGTCGGAATCGTCCCAACCTTCCCCTTGGTCGTCGCGGCCAAAGAGGTCGAAGCCGTGGCTGGTCGGGGCGGTGATGATGTAAGGATCGGACGCTGTTTCCGACCTGCCGGATGTGCTAGTAGTAGACGATTCCTCAGTGGGAGTCGGTGTGCTCGTGGCTGTGGGTGTGGCTGTGGACACACCGCAGAACGGCAGCCCCAGCTCATCAAAGTCATGGAGACTAAGTCCTCTGCTAGTGAGAAGAGTGCGTCTGTGTTGAGCCTGTTAGATCGTCCTCTCCTATCTGCTGCCAGCCGTTGGCGCTTTCCCACCGCACCCACAGTTCATAGCGCGCCGCGCCCTGCACTGCCGTCCAACTAAGTACTGCAGCGTTCTCCGTCACCTCGGCCGTCAGAACCGGTGCGGGCAGCGGCTGTCGCTGCGGGTGTAAGAGTAGTCTCTGGTGTCCGCTGTATGCTCCTGACCCTGTTTCAGAGTGTCAGGGAGTCGGTATGGCTGTTGGAGTGGCTGTCGGTTCAGGTATAATCGCGGCCACCCTTGTCGACCAATCGGTTGTCCCTCCCCCTGTGAGAACTGCGCGGACGATGTAGACGTAAGTTTTCCCCGCCTCAACATCAGTGTGCGTGTAGGTCGTATCCGTCAGATTATCACCCCCAATCTTCCAATACGTTCCAACAGACCTGTCCTGCACATACAACTGGTAGCGCGCAGCACCAGTTACAGCTGTCCAACTGGCCTTCACAGAGTTCCCAATCACCTCTGTGGTCAGCACAGGCGGGGCGGGCAGAGGCGTGGCCGTTACCGTAGGTGTGGCCGTAGGCGTGTGTGTCACCAGGGGTGTAGCCGTGGGCGTATGCGTGACGAGGGGCGTGGCTGTGGGTGTGGGTGTGTGAGTCGAAAATTCTATTGGCCTATTGTTGAATGTGACGGATGTGGACCAGGGTCCATTTTCGTCGCCATAGCGAGCGCGAACCCGCACTTTGTAATCCCCGACTGTAAACATGCCCGTAGTAATGTCATAGGAAGTATCAGTCGTATACCCATTGTTGTTTGGTCCGGTGGGATAATCTTGACCCGCGAGCCCCCAGTTGACGTGGTAGTCGTCCGGCGTTTCGCAGGGGGAATTCCAGCCAACAGTCGCTTCGTCGGCACCCAAGGGACCAGGACTCACACTATAAATGAGAAATGTTGGTTTTCGCGGCGGCGGCCCGCTGTCACATGTGGCTGTCTCTGTGGACGTGGCTGTTGCGGTTATCGTAGCTGTAGCTGTAGCCTCTTGCTGCCGCTGGGCCTCCAGTGTGTGTGTCGCTGTCGGAGTGGGCGTGTGCGAAGCTATCGTTGCAAGCGTATAAGGCGACCATGCGCTCTCCACTCCAGTGGCGCCCACTGCGCGGACAGCGTAGTGGTAAGTCCTGCCGGCCACGACGTCGGTATGTGTGAAGGTCCTGCCCGTCAGACTGTTTCCGCCTATCTGCCGTCCATCGTTGACGCTGTCCCACACCCACAGTTCGTAACGCGCAGCGCCTGTCACCGCTGACCAACGCAAATTCACACTGCTCTCAGTTGCTGCTACCGTCAGCGACGGAACAGAAGGTGGTGTGGCCGTCGCAGTCGGCGTGTCCGTTGGCGTGTGTGTGACAGTCGGCGTGTGTGTGGCTGTTGGTGTGACAGTCGACGTGTGTGTGTCCGTCGGCGTGGCTGTGTGTCGCGGATCCCGCGGTAAGGAGTCCTCCGGCGTATGTGTGGCTGTCGGTGTAGATGTCGACGTCGACGTAGATGTAGGGACAGCCGTGACCGACGGTGTAGCCGACGGTGTAGATGTATTCGCGGCTGTCGGCGTGGCTGTGTGCGGCGCGTCTTTCGGCTGTGACGGCAAGGAGGGCGGCGGCGGCAAAGGCGCCCGCGGCGTAGGCGTAATCGTCGGCGTCGGCGACGGTGTAGATGTATTCGTGGCTGTCGGCGTGGCTGTGTGTTGCAGGTCCTGTTGTTCCTGCAGCGGAGTGGCAGAGACATACTCGGACCATGGACCATACTGCCCGTCGGCGTTCACTGTGTGGATGGTGTAGTGGTAGGTCGTGCCGACGGTAACGTCGGCGTGCGTGTAGGTCGTGCCGGTGAGGCTGTTTCCTCCAATATACCGCCCTTGGTTGACGCTGTCCCACACCCAGAGCTCGTAGCGTTCCGCGCTCGTTACGACGGTCCAACTCAGGACCACTTCGCCGGCGCCGGGCTGCGCAGTCAGAGCCGGCACGGAGCCCGGCGGCGCGGGTACGGTCACAGAGACATACTCGGACCATGCGCTCCGTTGGCCGTCGGCGTTCACTGTGCGGATGGCGTAGTGGTAGGTCGTGCCGACGGTAACGTCGGCGTGCGTGTAGGTCGTGCCGGTGAGGCTGTCTCCTCCAATATACCGCCCTTCGTTGACGCTGTCCCACACCCAGAGCTCGTAGCGTTCCGCTCCCGTTACGGCGGTCCAACTCAAGTCCACTGCGCCGCTGCTGGACTGCGCAGTCAGAGCCGGCACGGAGATGGCGGGTTGCGTGGAAGTCTGTTGCGCAGAGGCCAGTTGCGTGAAAAACAGGAAGACGGCGACGACCAGGAGGGCAATCGACAGCCGGCCACGAGGACCGAGCAGGGCCGTCAAACCTTTTCGCGGTTGCAACATGGGTCTCCACCTCTTGATGTATTCAGCATATCAATGGAAGGACAGATTATATTTGCCCGATTGTTGAACTTGACCAGCCTGGTGGCAAGAGTTTACGGAATTACTTTGGCCACTGTTTTTATGGCCATGATCATACTACCTCACTATTTATCTGTCAATTATGGAGATTTTGCGGGTGAATCCCCAAAAATGGGTGAGTTATGGTGAGGGTTAGCGAAGAAGTGGGATGCCAGGAGAGAGAGGGGAGGGGGCTGCGAAGGGCCACGAAGAACTGCAACTGCAGAAGGGCAAGGGCAGAACTGCAACACCAACTGCGATTTTTTTTTGTCTGCTGAGGACCGCAATTGCAGCGGCAACCCTTTTGCCAGCGCAAGACAAAAAAGCCCTGCCGTTACCTTTCCCGCCCTTGACCTTCTGCCCTTGCCTTTCCTGCCGTTGCCCTTGACCTTCTTCGCGGCCCTTCGTGGCCCTTCGTGGACAAAGGTTTTGACGTTGCAGTTCTCCGCGGCCCTTCGCGGACAAAAAGGTGTCCACCAGCCGGCCAGCCAGCGGTCTTACTAAGAATTGCAGTTGTGGACAGCGGTGTGGAGGGATCCTGCCGTATGTGTGGATAAGGCAAAAAATCGGCCAAGCTAAATGCGCGTTAATGGCCCTTAACGCGCATTTAACCGCGCGCATGTGGACAACCTGAAACGGCAAACGCCGCCGGCAAACCGTGTCTTGAACGGCATGACCAGAATCCGGTCAATGCTGCCCAGCGCGCCGAGCCTGGCCGCGCGTTCGCCTTTTCCGTACTTTGACAACACGTATGCACTGTTACATTCTACACAGTTACATTCTACACAGTTACATTCTACACTGTTACAATAGCAACCAATATGAAGAGGCCCCGCCGAAATATAAGATAACAAAATAAAAATATATCACATTGATATGAGAAATATATGAGAATTACGCCCGATTTCAATGCTGCCTTATGATGTTCTGCGAAGAGACGCTGCAATCGGCTGCGGGCGGCGCCGACGAGCGGGATGTCAGGGAGGGATGGAGAAGATGGCAGTCGATGAACCGAAGCGAGAGAATGCGGCGCCGCGTCACCGCCTGTCGCGGTTGAGCGCCGCCAGTCTGAGCATCAACGAAGACCTCGACTTTGACAAGGTGCTGCAGCAGGTATTGAACAATGCCTGTGAGCTGACCGATGCGCGCTACGGCGGGCTCGCGGTTTATGAAGAACAGGGCGATTTGCAGGTTTTCATTTCCGCCGGTTTTACGCCGGAGGAGCACGAGAAGTTGATTGCATTGCCGAGGGCAACAAAGTTTTTGAGGGGCTTGAACAGGGTTGAAAGGCAGATGCAGATCGGCGACTTGGACGGCTTCACGCGCGCGCTGGGGCTGGAGGCGTTTCGCCCGCCGGTGACGATAGATTCAATCCTGGTGGCGCCGTTGCGCAAGAACGGGGTCGAGATCGGCGCGATCTATCTGACGAAAGGCGAAGAGGGGCAGGAATTCACGGGGGAAGATGAAGAGATTCTGGTGCTGTTCGCGTCGCAGGCAGTGATGGTGATTGCGAACGCGCGCATGTACCAGGAGGAGCAGCGGGCCAGGGCCAGCCTGGAAACGTTGATCAACACCTCGCCGGTGGGTGTAGTTGTCTTCGATGCCAAGACGGGCGCGCCGACATCCTTCAACCGCGAAGCGAGGAGGATACTGGAAAGCCTGCGTTCGCCGGACCAACCGGTTGATCATCTGCTTGAAGCCCTGACCTTGCAGCGTGCCGACGGGCGCAGGATCTCTTTGGCCGAGCTTCCTTTGGCGCAGGCGCTGAGCACAGGCGAGATTTTGCGGGCCGAGGAGGTCGTTTTACAGGCGCCCAACGACAGGTCAATCACAATTTTGATAAACGCCACCCCGGTCTTATCGGAGGAGAAGCAGGTCGATTCAGTCGTCGTGACCTTACAGGACATGACGTCGCTGGAAATGCAAGGGCGGCTGCGCGCCGAGTTCCTCGGCATGGTCAGCCATGAACTGCGGACGCCTTTGACTTCGATCAAAGGCTCGGCCACGACGCTGCTGGACCCTGCGACGGAACTGAGCCGTGCGGAGTTGAACCAGTTTCACAGAATTATCGACACGCAGGCCGACAGAATGCGAGATCTGCTCGCCGACCTGCTTGACGTGGCGCACATTGAGACGGGCACGCTGGCGGTCAATCCCGAACCGTCGGATGTGGCGTCGCTGGTGGATAAGGCCTTCAATATCTTTCTGAGCGGAGGGGGACGCAATAACGTACATTTCGACCTGCCGCCGCACCTGCCGCTTGTCATGGCAGACAGACGGCGGATTGTTCAGGTGCTGACCAACTTGCTTGCCAACGCCGCCAGCCACTCGCGCGAGTCGTCCGCCATCAGGGTGACCGCCGTGCGCAGGAAGTCCCACGTTGCGATTTCCGTATCCGACCAGGGCAGGGGCATACCGGCCGATATGCTGCCGCACCTGTTTCGGAAGTTTTCCCGCGACAACAGTGAGGAGTATGACATTGGGGGCGCGGGCCTGGGCCTCGCTATCTGCAAGGGGATCGTGGAGGCGCATGGCGGGCGCATCCAGGCCGAGAGCGACGGGCCCGACCTGGGCGCCCGGTTCACCTTCACACTTGCGGTGGCGGTTGAGGCTGCGCGCGAGGTTGCGGCCGGGCCGGCTCCGCTTGCGGCGCGTTCGCCGCGGGAGAGGCCCCGTATCCTTACGGTGGACGACGATCCGCACACGCTCAGGTACATTCACGATGCCCTTTCCAATGAGGGGTATACGCCGATTATGACCGGCGCGCCGGAGGAGGCAGTCCGCCTCATGGAGAAAAACGCGCCGCACCTGATTTTGCTTGACATGATGCTGCCCGGCACCAGCGGAATCGAGCTGATGGAGGAATTGCTCGCGATCGCGGATGTGCCGGTCATCTTCATTTCCGCCTATCGGCAGGAACAGGTTGTCGTCCAGGCGTTGGACATGGGCGCGGACGATTACGTTGTCAAGCCGTTCCCGCCTTCGGAGCTTACGGCGCGGATCAGAGCGGCCTTACGGCGTCGTGAAGCATCTGCACAGATCGAACCGTCAGAGCCATATACACTGGGGGGCCTGACGATCGACTACGCTGAACGGCAGGTGCGCCTTGCGGGCAAGCAGGTCCGGCTCACCGCGATCGAGTACCGGATGCTTGTCGAGCTTTCGAGCAACAGCGGGCGGGCGCTGACCTACGGGCAACTGCTGCGACGTCTGTGGAGCATAAGGGGTGATGGCGATCTGCGGCCGATGCGCACCGTTGTCAAGAGCCTGCGCCGCAAATTGGGTGATGATGCCAGGAACCCCACCTACATATTTACCGAGCCTCGCACCGGTTACCGGATGGCGAAGTCCACCACACCAGAATAATTTGAGGGGATTTGCGCTTCTGGCGAAAGCGGACTGGCGCGCGGCGGGAAGGGCTGCCCTGCAGAGGGCGGAACACTGGCGCGCAAGGCATCTCCCTTGTGCCCTATTTCGTGTAAGGACGCCTACGGGCGCAGACGCCTAAAGGCGAGGAGAGAGAACACCTTCGCTCGCCTCACTCAGGGTCGCGAACTGTCTATCGCTGAGACGTTGCGGATATTTTGGGCCAGCTGAAAGGGCGCAACGAAACGACACAATAATTTGGGACGCACCCCTTTATGCGCGCTATGCTGTGCCCTGCTATTCTGGTGTATAATGGCAGGACCTCAGTGGTTAGTGGATAAGCAGCCCCACTAGCCACGATTCACTTTTCACGGCAACGTTCAGCCTCACGATGGAGAGCACAATGAAAGTTCTGATAACAGCGGGGTGGGTCGATAGATTTGTGGATGGCTTCCGGCAGGAGTTTCCGCAGGTGGAGTTTGTGTTTGCGGATACGGCTGAGAAGATCGCGGCGCAGGCAGCCGACGCGGAGGCCGCCTTCGGCTCGATTAACAGCAGCCAGTTGCAAGCTGCGCCCAACCTGCGTTGGATCCAGGCGTCCAGCGCGGGCGTGGAATGGATGCCCAATGTGCCGGAACTGGCCGAGCGGGAGATTACCGTCTGCAATACGCGGGGAGCGCACGCCAAGACGATTGCAGAGCATACGATGGGGATGTTGGTGTTCCTTACGCGGCAGTTCGGTCCGCTCTACAAAGCGCAACAGCGGCACGAGTGGGGCGTCCCTGCGGGCGCGCGGCTGGTGGGTCTGGTTGGTCTGAAGATGGGCATTGTCGGCCTGGGGAATATCGGCCGGCAGATCGCAAAACGGGCGGCGGCTTTTGAGATGGAGGTCAGCGCGGTCGACGTCAATGCGATGGAGAAGCCGGACTATGTGTCGGACCTGAAGTTGATGGACGGCATGGCAGGGCTGTTGCGGGAGTCGGACGTGGTGGTGGTGACGGTTCCGATCACTGCGGAGACGCGGGGCATGATAGGGCCGGACGAGCTGGCCCTGCTGAATCCGGAGGCCTTTTTCATCGTCGTCTCGCGCGGGGGCATCATTCATGAGCCGACTTTGATCCGGATGTTGGAGGAGGGCAAGCTGGCCGGCGCGGCGCTGGATGTGGCGGCCACGGAGCCGCTGCCGGCGGACGATCCGCTGTGGGACGCGCCGAATCTGCTCATCACGCCGCACAGTTCGCCCTCATCGGTCCAGACCACGTCCAATGTCAAGCGCATTATGAGCGACAACCTGAAACGCTTTCTGAATGGCGAACCGCTACAGAATACGGTGGGTGTCGAACGCGGTTTCTAATGTGCATTTAATGTGCGTTCGATATGAAAACCCGCTTTTTTACGCGCTACGTATTGCGTATTTCGTATTGCGTAAAGGCAGGCAAGATAACCACGATTCCATTTCGTAACCAGCGCGAATACTCCTGGTCTCAAATGGGATAACCATTAGATTGAGAACGCGCTTTCCCGGTATTGCGTGTTGCCCAAGAGCGGGCGAGAGTCGCGCGATCCCAGGGTGCAGGCTTTGCGAAGCGTCCTGATACCAGATTGAATTCACACTTAAGGAGACCCCAGCATGCAAGTCGTTGACGTTATCGCCCAATGCCTGAAAGAGGAGGGGACCGAGATCCTTTTCGCCTATCCGGTAAACTATCTCATCGAATCGGCCGCAAAACTGGACATCCGCACAATCATCGTGCGGCAGGAGCGGATCGGTCTGCACATGGCCGACGCCATCAGCCGCCTGAGTTCGGGCGACAAGATCGGCGTCTTCTGCATGCAGTCCGGCCCCGGTTCAGAGAACGCATTCGGCGGCGTGGCACAGGCATTCGGGGATTCCTCCCCGATCATCGTCCTGCCCGGCGGATATCCGCGGGCGATCAACCAGGTGCAGCCCAACTTCAACTCCGCCCAGAGCTATGCGTCGGTCACCAAATCGAGCGAGCAGCTGACGACGCCGGAGATGACGGCGGATGCGATGCGGCGAGCGTTCACGGCGGTGCGGAGCGGGCGGCCGCGCCCGGCGCTGGTGGAGATCCCCGCCGATGTTTCCTCGGCGGAAGTGGCGGAGTTTGAGTACACACCTGTGCGGCGGCTGCGCTACGGGCCGGACCCGGCGGATGTGGAGCGGGCGGCGGATATGCTGGTGGAGGCGGAACGGCCGGTGCTCTATGCCGGCCAGGGTGTCCACTATGCCAAGGCATGGGGCGCGCTGAAGGAGTTGGCAGAGCTGCTGGAAGCGCCGGTGACGACCACGCTCAACGGCAAGAGCGCCTTCCCTGAAACACATCCTTTGAGCCTTGGCTCGGCCAACCGTTCCCACTCCAGGGCGGTCGCAGAGTTCCTCAACAACGCCGACGTGATCTTTGGCATTGGCTGCAGTTTCAGCTTCACGAGCTTCGGGGTGCGCATGCCGGCCGGCAAGACGATCATCCACGCCACCCTGGATCCGGCCGACATCAACAAAGATGTCGTGAGCCAGCACGCTCTGATCGGGGACGCGGAACTTACGCTGCGGGCGTTGCTTGCGGCTGTGTCGGAACGGCTGGGCGGGCAGCCGCGGGGCAGACAGGCCGGTATCGCGGCCAAAATTGCCGAGAGCAATGGCAAGTGGGAGAGCGAGTGGGCGCATAAGGTCAACAGCGATGGTACACCCCTCTCGCCCTACCGGGTGATTCGCGATCTTTACGCGACGGTTGATGTGCCCAATACGATCATCACGCATGATGCCGGCAGCCCGCGCGATCAGCTTTCGCCTTTCTGGAAATCGACAACGCCGCTCTCCTATATTGGCTGGGGCAAGACGACACAGTTGGGCTACGGCCTGGGTCTGGCGATGGGCGCCAAGCTGGCCTGCCCGGACAAGCTCTGCATCAATGTGTGGGGCGACGCCGCGATTGGCTTTACCGGCATGGACTTTGAAACCGCGGTGCGGGAGCGCATTCCTATTCTGTCGGTCCTATTCAACAACTTCTCAATGGCGATTGAGATTCCGGTGATGCCAGTCTCTCAACAGAAGTACGGCGCGACCGATATCTCCGGCAACTATGCCAAGATGGCGGAAGCGTTCGGCGGTTACGGCGAGAGAATTGAGACGCCGGATCAGATCATCCCCGCGATTGAGCGCGGCATCCAGAAGACGGAGGAAGGCGTACCGGTGCTGCTGGAGTTCCTCACCGCGCAGGAAACGGAGATCTCGAAACATATGTAACAGCAGGGGATAGTGGTTAGTGGTTAGTGGTCGGTTGCCGGTGTCTCGTGGGTGATACCGGCAACCGGTCAATGCAGCTAAGGACGGACCGATGAGCCAAAGTAGTGAACGAGTTCCTATTTGTGTAGTGGGTTGCGGCGGCATGGGCCATCGCCACACAATCGCGTACCACACGCTGGAAGAGACGGGCCTGTCGAATGTGGAGTTGATGGCGGTCTGCGACATCAACCGTGACAATGCCGAGCGGATCGCAGGCGAGGTGGAGCGCCTGTTCGGTCGCAAGCCCCTGGTCTTCACCGATCTGGACCGCATGCTGGCCCACCCGGATATCGCCGCCGTCGATGTGGTTACCGACGGTTCCAGCCACCACGAAATCGCGACGGCGGCGCTGGCGGCCGGCAAACACGCGCTGGTGGAGAAGCCGCTGGGCATCACGATACGGGCCTGCCAACGCATTATCAACGCCGCCGAACAGAGCGGCACAGTGCTGGCGACGGCGGAAAATTACCGCCGCGATCCGGTCAACCGGATGGTGCGTGCGGTGATCGACGCCGGGCTGCTGGGCGACCCTCTTCTGATGATCCAGACATCGCTTGGCGGCAACGATGTGATGTCGGCCACGCCCTGGCGGCATCTGAAGGAAAAGGGGGCGATCGGCCTGGACATGGGCGTCCACTACGCCGATATCATCCGCTACTATCTGGGGGAATACGAGCGCATCTTTGGACGGGGGTTGATCGTGGAGCCGGTGCGCCGGCGTCCCGTCGCCGAGAATCACCCGTTGATCTCTTATCGTGAGCAGACGCGCACCTACCCGGAGACGATCGAGGCCACGGGCGAGGACTCGATTCTGGCGCAGTACGCGATGCAGTCCGGCGCTACGGTGCAGTTCTCACACCTGGGCGGGGGCAGGGGGAGCGGACGTTTCGAGCGCAGTGTTCACGGCCGCTGGGGCGCGCTGGACGTTCCGCGGGACCGGACGGGCGAGGCGGTGCGGCTGCGATTGGAGGAGCGGACGTTGGAGGGCAAGGAGATCCTGAGCCTGCTGCCCGACTTTTCTCTGAACGCCATCACCGCGCGGCTGTTCGGCGCCGATGGGGTTACCTACGAACGGCCGGACGTATCCCATGCCGAGATGGCGCTGGACGCCAGACTGCTGGCGATCGAATATCACGACTTTGGTGAGGCGGTTCTGCAGGGCCGGGCGCCGGAGGTTGACGGCCGAGACGGCATGATCGCGGTGGCGGCAATTCTGGGCGCCTACGAATCGGCAGCCGTCGGGCGCGCAGTCGGGCTTGAGGAGCTGTTGTCGGGGGCGGTGCGGACCTACCAGGAGGAGATCGACGACGCGCTGGGGCTGTAGTGCAGACGAGGCGGCGGGTCAGGGTAGGAGGACGACGGTTGTTGAAAGCGCTACCGCTTTGCTATATGAGCGCGCAGTGTTGGATGCGCTACCGCTTCGCTATATGAGCGCGCAGTGTTGGATGCGCTACCGCTTCGCTATATGAGCGCGAGGTCTGTTACCAGTTGACGACTGCTACTCGCTCTGCGTTGCCAGAGGATTAGGGGATACGACGTCGAGAAGCATTGGGTCTCCGGGGACTTCCACGAGCCAGCCAGCCACCCATCCCTGCTCTTCTTCCGCCGAGAAAACGTCGGTCTTCGATACGTAGAACCAGCTGCTGTCTACTGTACGGCCGAGCAGGCGCAGTTGTTCACCGGGAGGGATAAGCCCCAGCAATTCGTAGTTTTCGCCGGGACCCTGGCGGAGATTCACCGCGACTGAGGAGAGGGCATAGACGGGGGCAGCTTCGGGGGCAGCAGGGGTGGCGGCGGCGTTGTCAGTGGTCAGGATCACCGTCGGTTCACCCGCAGACGCAATCGTCGGCGATTGCTGGGACTGGACAGCCCGTTCTTCCGCCAAGCGCATAGCGACGCGCGCTTCGACAGTGGCCTCCAGGGCAGCGGTGGCGGCGTACTGAGGGTGGTTCTTCGCCCGTTCTTCCGCCAAGCGTATGACGACCCGCGCCTCCACAGTTGCTTCCTGCGCGGTGGTGGACATGCTCTGGGAGCGAATCGCAAGCGCGGAGAGCGCGATCAAGGTGATGATCAGGGGGACGGCCAACGCGCCCAGCCAGACAAATCGCCGGGTCTTGTTGACAGGCGGGGGAATTTCGATAATGACTTCGGGCTTCAACACCGGCACCTGGCGCCGGTGGAGCGTGAGCGCGTTTGATTCGTGCATTGTCGCTTCGCTATCTGCGCGCGTGTGTGTGCTGCCCTGTTCAGCAGCATTCTGTTCGGAGGCGGAGGGCGTCTCTTGAACCCAATCGCCATCGTCAGCGGAGTTTGTCGAATGCGCTCCTGATCGGGAGGAGTGCGGTGAATTGTGATTAATCACTTTGCAACAGAGATCAGATGAATCAAGATAGCCGATTGACGGCGGTTGTTGAGTCCAACGGTTCCAACAGGCAATAACGAACAGATCAGCCCGGCATTTGAGTGTATCACATGCGCTATCGCTTCGCTATATGAGCGGCGAGAACAGGAACTGCTGGTGTGCGGCACCCAGACCCCGTGTCGATGGCCGCGCCAAGTCCAGATAGTGACTCGGGCCCCGTTTGACACCAGGCGCAGGCATGCGGATTACGCAAGACGGAAAAAGCGGACCTTCATAATAAACATACAGTAGTATGGAGGAGCGTGCAGGCCGGCGCCCCCTATGCCACTCTGGCATGATAGATCGCACAACATCGTTGAGACGACGAGACCACTGGTCTTAAAGGAGACCCCATGTACATCTCAATACAGGAAAACCTGTTGCCGGGCGCAACGCTGAACGAGAAGTTGGACTGCGCCGAGGCTCTGCAAATCGACGGTGTCGAAATCCAGGGCCGATCGCGACTTTATGAACGCATCAGTGAATACGAGGCCGCCTTCAGCAATCGCACAGTCCGCATCTCCTCGGTTTGCGGCCAGTCATCGTTCGACTGGTTAGACCCGGACCCGGCCAAACGCCAGGCCAGCATCGACGAATCCAGGCGCAACCTGGAAGCCTGCGGCCACTTCGGCGCGGTCGGGCAGATTGTGCCGCCGATTTTCGGGCCACCGCGGCTGCCAGACCTGTCGCCGCTCAAGGATGCGGTGGCGCTGGAAAAGGAGCTGTTGGTCGAAATCACGCGGGAACTGGCCGCGTTTGCTCACAGTCATGGCACGCTGCTGTTGTTAGAGCCTCTCAACCGCTATGAGCAGCACCTGCTGCGGCGGCAGGAGGACGGGGTGGAAATAATCCAGAAGGCGGGGGATCCTCCTGGTGTAGCACTGCTGACCGATTTCTTCCACATGCACATCGAGGAAGTCGACACACCGGCGACGATCCGCAAGATCGGCCCGTACATCGGCCATGTCCACGTGGCTGACAATACGCGTGTGCAGCCGGGTATTGGTGACATCGACTGGCGGGCGGGCATACAGGCTCTGGCCGACGTCGGTTTCAAGGGCTATCTTACATATGAATGCCGCGTCGCGGGCGAGCCGAAAGCGGCCCTGGCGCAGTCGGTTGCTTTGCTGCGGGAAACGATTGCGAGCGTGCAGGACGACTGATCTGGGACGGCACCTCGCAACGCATCAGCATACTCTTACAGGGAGATCATATCCCAGAGAATTCCGGTTGGTCAATCGGTTCGCTGTGCAGGATTTGTCCCGAAATGGGTGTGTGCTTTTAGGGGATTGCCGGTCAATTACACTGGTGCAGGGCCACTTTGGGGCCGGAAATGTCCTTGAAATCGGGGTAGAATATGTTCTGGGCAGTATGTGTACGATCCATCTACGATCCGACTGTCCTGCTTCACCACAGGTACGAATCGACGCAATAGGCACATTTCAGAATCACGGCGCGGCTCTGATGAATCTGCGGTTCGCTAAAGCGGAACTTGCAACAGGCCTGTGGGTCTGGATTGCCGGCTCCCATTTGTCATCCTGAAAATCCGCCCCTCAGAATCCCGATTCAGGAAGCTGATTCTGGCTCCCTCCTCGGCAGCCACTGATTGCGAGCCGCCCTCAATGGGCCCAGTTCTCGGATCCAGTTAACGCGGTGCATCGGCACCTGCATCTTTCATCCTCGATCTTCTGAGATCAGCGCGGTACTGGCGATCGTCTTCGGCATGCTGGTGAGTCGTTGGCTTTCTGCGCCGCTCACCCATCTCGTAGACGGGACGCAGGCCATCGCCAGGCACGACCTCAGTTTTCGGGTGGCCGAACAGGGCAGTGCCGAAATGCGGGAGGTGTCAGATTCTTTCAACAAGATGGCTGCCGCGTTAGAAAATGCGGAGACGCTGCGCGGCAACATGTTGAACGATATTGCCCACGAATTACGCACACCCCTCACTGTTCTGGAAGGCAATCTGCAGGCGATTCTGGACGATGTCTACCCTCTCGAAAAAGCGGAAATCGCCCGCCTGTATGATCAGACCCGCCATTTGAACCGGCTGGTGGACGATCTGCGACTGTTGGCGCAGGCAGAGGCGCGCCAGTTGCCGCTGCAGCGCAGTCCCAGTGACCTCGTGGTTCTGCTGGAGGAGGTGGCTGAGCTTTTTGCTCCACTGGCGGGAGAAAAGAGTATCTCTCTCCAAACCAGTCTGCCGCCGTCATCCGTTTTTGCTGCCGTCGACCAGATGCGGATCGCCCAAACTTTGCAAAATCTTCTGGCAAACGCATTGCAACACACGCCGGCGGGTGGGGACATCACCCTTTCATTGCGGGCGGAAGAAGGGACGGCCACGATTACTGTAGCCGATAACGGTGACGGCATTGCATCAGAAGACATTGCATACGTTTTTGAGCGCTTCTATCGGGTCGACAAAAATCGAACCCGTGACACCGGTGGAGTTGGGCTGGGACTGGCGGTCGCACAGGCGCTTGTCGAGGCCCACGACGGAAAGATTGAGGTGGCCAGTGCAGGGGTGGGACAGGGCAGTACATTTACGATTCGGCTGCCACTGGCGCAGGCTGAGCATCTTCAGGAGATTGTAACTGCAGACAAGGATTAGCAGGAGACTTCTTTTGGTGAGGGTCCGGGCAGTGGCATAGCTGAGGATTTCCGGCCGCGAGGAACACCTCTTTTGATCCACCAAAAACGCTAAGGGACACAAAGAACGGCAACGGCAACACCTTTGTCCGCGGAGGACACGGAGGGCCGCGGAGAACGGCAACTGCAGAACGGCAACTTCCTTTTGTCCACGAAGGGCTGCGGGAACTGCAGGGGATAGTGGTTAGGGGATAGTGGTAGAAGACCAGTGCGGCGGTGGCGGGGCGTGTTTTATAGGGGGGCGTTGCGGGGGGAGTCCCCCCGCACAAGGGAGGGCCGCAGGCCCGACCGCCCAGAAAGGGCGTAGCCCCTGGTGGCGCCAGCTGTTTGGCGCCACCAGCCCTGAGCCGCCTTAGCGGCGAAGGGTGCGCAGGCACGCCTTAGCGGGCCGGAGCCGCCGGAGGGCGTCTGCGCCCGCAGGCGTCCTGAAACGAAACAGGGCAAAACGAAATGGCCCAATGATTTGGGACACACGCGCGGAAGAGGCTGCATTGACTTTTCTGTTGTCGATTCTTATAATCAGTGAACCGCATCCGCTGATCGACAGCTGATTTGCATTCGGACACCGAAGCCGGCAATGACAGATCACAACTCCCCTATGGTCGCTGATGACAACAACCCCCAGCGCGCAACCGCTCTGGCTGTCGTCGCTATCGGCGGCAACTCCCTGATTGCCGACAGCAGCCGGCCAGAGATAGTCCACCAGTGGGATGCGGTGAATGAGACGACCGGGCAGATTGCCGACATGCTCGAGAGTGGTTGGCAGGGCGTCGTGATCACCCACGGCAACGGGCCGCAGGTGGGGTTCATCCTGCGGCGCAATGAACTGGCTCTCGGCGAAGTCCACACCATCCCGTTCAGCCTGGTTGTGGCGGATACGCAAGGCAGCATTGGTTTTATGCTGCAGCAAGCGCTCAACAACGACTTCCGCCAGCGGCAGATCCAGCGCGAGACCACAACCATCATCACGCAGACGCGGGTGGACGAAAACGACCCCGCCTTCGACAATCCATCCAAGCCGATTGGCAGCTTTCTGGATGAAGAGACGGCTCGCAACTTTGAGAGCCGAGGCTGGCAGGTTGTCGAGGATGCCGGGCGCGGTTGGCGGCGGGTCGTCCCCAGTCCCAAGCCAGTGGAGATCATCGAAATCGAGGCGGTTCGTCAGGCGGTGGAAATGGGCTGGGTGGTTGTGGCCTGCGGCGGCGGCGGCATTCCGGTTGTGCGCGACGCCGGCGACCAACTGCGGGGCGTCTCCGCGGTGATCGACAAGGACATGGCAAGCAGCCTGCTGGCGGTCGAATTGGGCGCCGATCTCTTTCTGATCAGCACCGGGGTGGAGAAGGTGGCCCTGCACTTTGGCAAGCCCGAACAGATCGATCTGGAGCAACTCACCGTTGCCGAGGCCAAACGGTACCGGGAGGAGGGGCATTTTGCCGCCGGCAGCATGCAACCCAAGATCGACGCGTGTATCGAATTTCTGGAAAACAGCAATAATCCCCACGCCCACTGCCTGATCACCAATCCGCAAAATCTGGGACGAACGCTGGCAGGGGAGACGGGAACGAGGATCAGTTTATAGCAGTCAGTTTTTAGTTTTCAGTAACACCTAACGTTCGAGCGGTATGCAGCACTGAAAACTAACAACGGGAAACTCAAAAATCAGACAGGAGTAGGTTCGAATGCAAACCGATTTGCGCGGTCGCGATTTTATCAGTGATATGGACTTCTCGAAGGAGGAGATCGAGACGGTTCTGGACGTAGCCCTTACGCTCAAACGGGAGCGTGCGCTGGGGATCGGCCATCCGCTTTTGCGCGACAAGGCGCTGGCCATGCTCTTCTTCTTCACCAGCACACGCACGCGCTCCAGCTTCGAGGCCGGCATGGCCCAACTGGGGGGGCACGCGGCATTCATCGACCACGAGACAACACAGATCAGCCATGGCGACACCGGCAAGGAGATCGGTGAAATCTTTGGGCGCTACTATGACGGCATCGCCATCCGGCAGTGTGACTGGGACATCGGCAACGGCTACATCAACAGCGTGGCGGACGCCAGCCGGGCGCCGGTGCTGAATATGCAGTGCGACATCTATCATCCGTTCCAGATCCTGGCCGATTTGATGACGATTATCGAAAAGGTCGGCGATCCCCAGGGCAAGACGATCAACGTCAGTTGGGCCTATGCGAGCAGTTACCAGAAGCCAATTTCGGTGCCCCAGAGCCTGATCTTGCAGATGACCCGTTTTGGCATGAATGTGCGGCTGACCCATCCGCCGGAATACAAACTGATGCCGGACATCGTCCAACAGGCGAGAGACAATGCCGGGCAACACGGCGGCAGCTTCGAGATTCTCGACGATTTCGATGCCGGATTCGAGGGCGCCGACATCCTCTACCCCAAGAGTTGGGGCGCCTTGCTCACGACGGATGACGACGAGAAGAGCGCCGAGATCGGCAGCCAGTACACCGACTGGATCACCGACGCCCGCCGCATGGCCCTGGCCAACGACAACGCCCTGTATATGCACTGTCTGCCGGCCGATCGCAACATCGAAGTCACCGACGAGGTCATCGACGGCCCCCAGTCGATTGTTTACGATGAGGCGGAGAACCGTATGCACGCCCAGAAAGCGGTCATGGCTCTGACGATGCGATAACTTCAGTGGTTAGTGGTTAGTGGTTAGTGGTCAGCAACACCACTGGCGACTTGCCAGTGACCCGTGCAGACAAAGAACGAGAAACTTTGAGATGAATGGAAATGAGACAGGCTCGGCCCGACGCGTCGTCGTCACCGGTATTGGCATGGTGACGCCCCTGGGACACGATTTGGAGAGTTCCTGGGCCGGGTTGGTCGCCGGAAAATCCGGCACTGGACGCATCACCCACTGGGACCCGACCGGATTTCCGACGCAGATCACCGCCAGGGTCAACGATTGGGAGCCGGGCGCCTACATGGATCGCAAAGAAGTGCGCCGCACCAGCCGCGGCACGCAATTGGCGTGGAAGGCTACGCAAGAGGCGCTAACTCGCTCTGGTCTGGACCTTTCGCAGGAGGACCGTTCCCGCGTCGGGGTGGAGATGGGGCTGGCTTTCGGTGGCTGGGATATTGTGGAGGAGGAGGGCCGCAAGCTGGAGGCAGGCGGCCCCAAACGTTTCAATCCGGCCAGCGCCACCGCCGCGCTGATCAGCAGCGCGCCGACATTCATCGCCATCAAGTGCGGCATCACCGGCCCCGCCAACAGCCAGGTGACAGCCTGCGCCACGGGCATTACCAGCATCGGCGAAGCCGCGCGCCGCATCCAGCGCGGGGAGGCGGATGTGATGCTGGCGGGTGGGGCCGAGGGTTATCTGACCAAGATGGCGATCTCCACGTTCAGCCGCCTGGGTGCGGCCAGCACGCGCAACGACGAGCCGGAAAGCGCCTGCCGCCCCTTCAGCGGCGACAGGGACGGCATGGTTGTCGGCGAGGGCGCGGCTGCGTTTGTGCTGGAGACACTGGAACATGCACAGGCGCGGGGCGCGCAGATCCTGGCCGAGTTCGCCGGCTACGGGCTGAGTGAAGACGCCTTCGATATGGTGGCGCCGGACCCGGCCGGGCAGGGCGCGACCGAGAGTATGCGCATCGCTCTGCGCGAGAGCGGTCTCGGCACCGGCGAGATCGACTGGATCGTCGCCCACGGCACCGGCACAATTTTGAACGACAAAGCGGAGACCGCTGCCATCAAACGGATCTTCGGCGAGGACGCCTACAACATACCGATCACAAGCATCAAGAGCAGCATCGGCCACGCCATGGGCGCAGCGGGCGCGCAGAGCGCGGCCGCGCTCGTGCAGGCGATACAGACGCAGCGTATTGCGCCGACGATCAACTACAACGAGTTGGACCCGGACTGCGACCTCGACTACGTGCCCAATGTCAGCCGCGCCCGCCAGGTCGATGCCGGCCTCTGCAACGGATTTGGTCTCGGCGGCCAGAACGCCTCTCTGATTCTCAAACGTTATAGGGCAGTGGATAGTGATTAGTGGCTAGTGGTTAGCAACTACAACTGCGGGAGAGTGGGACGGGGTTCACTTTCACTGTCCACTACATGGAGATGGAATAATGCGTATCGAAAATCCCTTTCGCAAAGTCGAACGGCTGAAACGGGTCAAAAATCTGCCCACCAATCCCCGCGAAGAACGGGTGCCGCCGGGTCAGTTTGTGACCGAACGCTTTCCGGTGTTGACCTACGGCCCGACGTATCATTACTCTTCTCTGGATGGTTGGGATCTGTCCATCTTCGGGCTTGCCCAGGAAAAACTCTTCTCCTGGGAGGAATTGATGGCACTGCCGACCAAGACCCAGACCATTGACATCCATTGCGTCACCCGCTGGAGCAAAATGGACACGACCTGGACGGGCGTGCCCTGGCGGGAATTTCTGCGCCACATCGAAGTCGACCCGGCAGCCACGCACGTGATGGCCCACTGCGACAGCGACTATACCACAAATATCGCTCTGGATGTGCTCGACGACGACGACACAATGCTCGCCTACCTCTATCAGGGCAAGGCCATCGAACCGGATCACGGGTATCCCCTGCGACTGCTGGTACCGAAGAAATATTTCTGGAAGAGCGCTAAATGGCTGCGGGGGTTGGAGTTTATGCGCGGTGACCGCCCCGGCTTCTGGGAACGCCACGGCTACCACATGAAGGGGGACCCCTGGCTCGAGGAACGGTTCAGCTAGCTTTCAGAAGTCACAGGCAGATGTCGGACACAACCGTTGTGGGGCGCCCTCCGGGCTCCTCTGAATCGAAAAATGGCCCGCCGAATCGCTCGCAATTGGCAGTGAAACGCACGGTCACGGCCCGCATCCCCACTGCGGACGGCGCCTTCTGCCTGCATCATTTCCGCAGCGCATGGGACGGCAAGAACCACCTGGCCCTGGTGATAGGCGATGCTGAGGGTGACGATCTGCTCGTCCGCATCCATTCGGAATGTTTCACCGGCGACGTGCTCGGCTCTCAACGCTGTGACTGCGGCGAACAGTTGACGCGGGCGATACAGGCGATCGCCGCGGAAGGACGGGGCGCGCTCATCTATCTGCGGCAGGAGGGGCGGGGCATCGGCCTGGAGGAGAAGCTGCGCGCCTACAATCTGCAGGATGAGGGGTACGACACAGTTGACGCCAACCTGCTGTTGGGCCACCAGGCCGACGAACGGGATTACACCGCCGCCGCCCTGATTCTGCAGGAGTTGGGCGTCGGGACGGTGCGGATGTTGACGAACAACCCGGCCAAGATCGAAGGGTTGGCCGCGCTGGGCATAGCGGTACGGGAACGGATCCCCTTGCAGATGCCGTCGAATCCGGAAAGCCACGCCTATCTGGAGACGAAGGTCGCCCGGATGCGCCACATCATCAAACTCAACGGGCAGAGTCAGCCAGAAAGAAGAGAAGAGAGTGAAGAGAAGAGAGGAGAGACAGAACACCTCACGCCTGGCCTGGTGGACGCGTATCGGGCACAACTCGATGGCTTGCGCGCCCGTATACAGAGCCACATTCGCGGTGAGGAGATAGAAAAGAGGGGAAAGAAAACATCTCATCCCACTCCTGACTCCACACTTCTCTCTCCTTGGCCGTTCGTCACGCTCAGCTATGCCCAGAGCCTGGACGGTTGCCTCAGCGCCCGCCAGGGAACGCCTTTCCCCATCAGCGCCCCCGCGTCGCTGACGATGACCCACGCGCTGCGGGCTGCCCACGGCGCGATTCTGGTCGGCATCGAAACGGTGCTGGCCGACGATCCCGCATTGACGGTGCGGCTGGTTGCCGGTGACAGCCCCCAGCCGGTGATCGTCGACTCCCAGCTGCGCACGCCGCCGGATGCCCGTCTTCTGCGCGGCAGCAGCGGCGTCTGGATCGCCACCACGCCTCAGGGAGCGCAGGCCTCTGGCCGGCAGCGCCTGGAACAGGCTGGCGCACGCATCTTGACATTGCCCGCAGATGAAGATGGGCGCGTGGATCTGGCCGCTCTCCTCACCTGCCTCAGCGCTGAGGGCATCCGGTCGCTGATGGTCGAGGGGGGCGCACGCGTTCTGACCAGCTTCCTGGAAGACGGCCTGGCGGACTATGCCGTTATCACGATCGCGCCGGTCTTTCTGGGCGGTTATCAATTGATCCAATCGGCGCGTGGGGAGGACGAGTTCCGCGCGGTGATGCCGCGTCTGCAGAATGTCCAGCAGGTGCAGTTGACGACCGATACGGTGCTGTGGGGGGAGTTTGAAGAAAGAGTCGCTCGGAACGCCAGGTTTGCGACGTGATTTTTGCTTCGAATCGTGTGAAGCGGCGCGCGGTGCTGTTCACGGCGCCGGGCGCGGTCGAGGTATGCACGGAAGAGATGGCTGCGCCGCAGGGGGACGAGTTGCTGATCGAAACGGTCGTCTCCGCCATCAGCGCCGGCACGGAGATGCTCTTTTACCGCGGACAGGTTCCCGCCGGCATGGCCGCCGACAGTTCGATCGCCGGTCTGACCGACGGGGTGAGCTACCCGCTGAAATACGGCTATGCCTGCGTAGGGCGCATTTGTGAGTTTGACCGCCCACCGATTCGACAAGCGGAGACAACGGAAGCGGATGGGCAAATAGACGCAGCCGGCAAAGAGGACAACCACTACTACTTCGCGTTCCATCCCCACGAAAGCCACTTCTGCGCCAGCCCGCAGGCGCTGCTGCCGGTGCCCGAGGGTATACCGCCGCCACAGGCCGCGCTGTTGCCCAATGCCGAGACGGCTGTCAATCTGGTGATGGACGGTGCGCCGCTGGTGGGCGAGCGGGTGATGGTGATGGGGCTGGGCATCGTCGGGCTGCTGACAACCGCTCTGCTGGCGCAGTTCCCGCTGGCTGCGCTGATCGCGGTGGACCCGCAGCCGCATCGGCGGCGGAAGGCCCTGCGTCTGGGCGCGAGCCAGACGATCGATCCCGGCGGCGCGGACGGCCCTGAACGGCTGCAAGAGGCGCTGGCAGATGCGGGAGAGCGGCATGGCGTCGATCTGATCTATGAACTCTCCGGCCAGCCCACAGCATTGGACGCGGCGGTCTCGGCAGCCGGATTCGACAGCCGCATCGTCGTCGGCTCCTGGTACGGGACCAAGCCGGCCACGCTCCAATTGGGCGGCTCCTTTCACCGCAACCGCGTCCGGCTGATCAGCAGCCAGGTGAGCACAGTCGCTCCCCACCTGCGCGGCCGCTGGACGAAGGCCCGCCGCATGGAGAGCGCCTGGCAACTGCTGGCGAAGTTACCGGCAGACGAACTGATCTCGCACCGGTTCCCGCTGGAGCAGGCCGCTGCGGCCTACAGGCTCATCGACAGCTGCCCGGAGCAGACTTTGCAGGTAATTCTTAACTACAGTTATTAGTTTTCAGTGGCGGCCCCGGCAACGCTTCTGAAGACTGAATGCCAGAAACCAAGACCTCGGACGGGAGGATGGATTCGATGTACAGATTGGCAGTACAGCGAGATTTTGTGGCCCAGCATTTCCTGATCGGCGGCGATTGGGGACCGGAAAACGAGTGGCATTCGCATCATTACCGGCTGGAGTTCCAGTTGGAGGGCGCGGAACTGGATCAGCACGGCTACCTGGTGGATATCGTGCATGTGGAAGAGTTGTTGGAAGGGTTGGTGGGCCGCTATCGCGATAAGACGCTCAATGACTTGGCGGAATTCGACGGGCTCAATCCAAGTATCGAGCATTTCTGCCGTATCGTCGCCAACAGCTTTTCCGATGGGCTGAACGCCGCTAATATCAGCGCGGTCACCGCCCGCATCTGGGAAAACGAAATCGCCTGGTCCTCTTACCGGGTGGAGCGCAATCTTGGCCACTGACCACTAGCCACTGCGGCTCATGCGTATCGGCCTGCTCATTTACGGCTCTCTGGACACGCTCTCGGGCGGCTATCTTTACGACCGCAAGCTGGTCGAGCATCTGCGTCTGGCCGGCGATTCGGTCGAGATCGTGCCGCTCCCCTGGCGCAGCTACCCGGCGCATCTGGCCGACAACCTCTCGTTGCGTCTGTACCGGCGCCTGCGCGAACTTTCGGTGGATATTCTCTTGCAGGACGAGTTGAACCATCCATCGCTGGCGCTCGTCAATCGACGGTTGCGCCGGCTTCGACCCCGCTATCCATTGATCAGCATCGTGCACCACCTGCGCAGCAGTGAGCGGCACCCGCGCCGGCTGCTGCCGCTGTACCGCGCGGTGGAACGCTGCTATCTGCGCACGGTGGACGGCTTCATTTTCAACAGCCGGACGACCCGGCAGGCGGTGGCTGAACTGAGAGGAGAGAGTGAAGAGAAGAGAGGAGAGAGAGAAAACTTCACTGCGCTGCGGGGCGTCATCGCTTACCCGGCCGCGGATCATCTGCCGGTTCCGGACGACGGCGCGGCGCAACGGTTGATCAGTGCCAGACAGAGCAGTCCTGGGCCGCTGCGCATCCTTTTCGTCGGCAATCTTATCGCGCGCAAGGGGCTGCATCATCTGATCGATGCGCTTTGCCGTCTGCCGCAGGCCGACTGGCGGCTGGACGTCGTCGGCGACGATGCGGTCGATAGCGCTTATGCCGCTGCGTTGCGCAGGCAGATCGGCGCAGCCGGGTTGGAGGGCAACATCCGCCTGCACGGGCGCGTGCCGGACAGCGAGTTGGCGCAGCAGTACAGCGCCGCGCACCTGCTGGCGGTGCTGTCTTATGAGGGGTTCGGGATTGTGTACCTGGAGGCGATGGCATTCGGGCTGCCGGTGCTGGCCAGTGTTCACGGCGGCGGCGGAGAAATCGTTGGTCACGGCGTCAACGGTTTTCTGGTTGAGCCAACGGACGCTGACGGCATTGCTGGTCATCTGTCTGCCTTGGGCGGGGACAGAGAACGGTTGGCCGCCTTGGGCCGGAAGGCGCGGCAGCGCTTCGATTCCCATCCGCGCTGGGCGGACTCGGCGGCGGCTATCCGGGAGTTTCTGGCAGCCTGTGTTCAGTGACCATTGGATCCTGATATGACAGACGCTTTCGATTTCAGCCGCTACCTGGCCTCCAAACGGACTGTAGACGACCGCGCGCTCAACCGGCAGGTCTGGCAGACGCTGGCGGATGCAGTGGCTGGCGCAAGGCCGGCGGACCGGCCTTTGCGCGTGTTGGAAGTGGGCGCGGGGATCGGCACGATGGTGGAACGTTGTGTCGAGTGGGGGCTGTTTACTCGCTCAGGCTCTTACAAACGTTCGCAAGGTGGAGGGGCGAGAACTTTCGCCGTTGATTACACTGCGATCGATAGTGAGGAGAGCAATATCGAGGTTGCCCGACGGCGGTTGGCCCACCTGACGTCCGGCGAGGAGTCGGGGCTGCGG
Source organism: Caldilineaceae bacterium (assembly GCA_965221345.1). Lineage (GTDB taxonomy): Bacteria > Chloroflexota > Anaerolineae > Caldilineales > Caldilineaceae > Bin5. The sequence goes on along the minus strand of CBDCSD010000001.1, from coordinate 126,885 downwards.
GTCCGATTGCAGACGGCCAATCTGTATGAATTCGCGGCCCGGCGGGAAAACCGGCAGCGGTTTGATCTGATCATTGCCCACGCGCTGCTGGACCTGCTGCATCTGCCGACGGCGCTGCCCATCCTGTTGCAGATGGTGCGTCCGGCCGGTCTGTTTTATTTCAGCATCAATTTCGACGGCGCAACGCTCTTTGTGCCGGAAGTTGATCCGGGGCTGGATGGCCGGATCGAAGCGCTCTATCACCGTTCGATGGATACGCGCATGACGGATGGGCAGCCGTCCGGCGACAGCCGCACGGGACGCAGGCTTTTCCACGCTTTGCGGGCGTGCGGGGCGGAGGTGCTGGCGGCCGGCAGCTCCGATTGGGTAGTGCATGCGGTGGGCGGGGCCTACCTTCACGACGAGGCCTACTTTCTCGGATGTATTCTACACTTCGTGGAATCGACGCTGCGCGGGCATGCAGAATTGGACGCGCGCGAGTTCGGGGACTGGCTCAGTGTTCGCCGGCGGCAGGTCGGCGGCGGGGAGTTGGTGTATGTGGCGCATCAGTTGGATTATTGTGGGCGTGTGGGTGGGGTTGAGGGTGGTACGGCCCGGTCATGGTTGTCTTTCGCTTCCCTATTTGACGCTGATCGCACATATGTGTTATTTTTCGCATGAAGTGAATTATGCCTCATCTATAGATACCAAGAGAATGATTTGCCACCAAGCTACGATGATAGAAACGTCGCCAAATATGTGGGAAGCAGATTCTGACGACGCCTCGTATCTGTCAGAGATGATATGCTTGGCCAGAAAGGAGATCGAATGGCCACGGAGTCGAGAACCGTAGCTTATCGTGCGCTTAGCTTAGGAGCTGGAGTGCAAAGTTCAGTCCTGGCACTGTTATTTGCCCGGTCCGACCCTCGCCTGGTCGAACACGGTTATACCAAACCCGATGCGGCAATCTTCGCTGACACCGGATGGGAACCGGATTATGTATACAGTCATCTGGATTGGCTTGAGGAGCAACTTCCATATTCGCTGATCCGAGTGTCCGATGGTGATATAAGGGCGAATCTTAAGAAGGGCCGCACGGTTTCGGGGCACCGATTTGTAGATGTCCCTCTTTTCACGGTCGCAGAGGACGGTAAGAAGGGAATGTTGCGTCGGCAATGCACCAACCACTATAAGATCACGCCCATCTATCGACGGATCAGAACGCTCGCTGGCGGAAAGCGCGGTCGACCATTCCCAAAGGGTAGGTATGCTGAAATGTGGCTAGGAATAACGCTGGACGAGGTGACCCGCATGAAACCGAGCCGGGAACCTTGGGTCGAACACCGCTGGCCGCTGGTCGATCTTGGAATGACACGCCAAGATTGCATGGAGTGGTTCGACGCTCATTACCCAGATCGTTCCCTCCCCCGCTCGGCCTGTGTCATATGTCCCTACCGCTCCGACGAACATTGGTTGGAATTGAAACAGTCTGAACCAGATAGCTACGATGAGGCAGTCAGGTTTGACCGATGGCTTCGCCACAGCACGAAAAATCCAGTTAGGCAACTGCTGAACGGAAGACCATACCTCCACTCTGCACGCCGCCCTCTCGAAAGCGTCATTGCAGAGTATGAAGCAGCAGGCCACAACGAGTCCAATTCTTTTGACGAGGAATGTGAGGGACTCTGTGGCGTTTGAGGCACACGGGGAAACTATCAAGCCCCGTTATCCTCTTTACCCCTACCAGCGACAGGTTCTTGCCGACATCTTTTCTGCTCTTACATCTCCTGAGCGGCGAGTTGTCGCCCATCTGCCTACCGGTGCCGGGAAGACCAGAATCGCAGCCCATGCCGCCTGTCGTCTGCTCAACGGAAAAGACACCGAAGATTCTCTTGTCATCTGGTTAGCGTCTACGGAGGAGCTTTGCGAACAGGCGGCAGACGAACTTGCCCATGCCTGGACATATTTAGGGCTGCGGGAAGCCCGCATTCATCGACATTGGGGCAATCAGTCGCTCAATCTGCGCCGCCTTGAGTCTGGTTTTTTTGTAACAGGTCTCGCCAAACTACGTTCCGCCGCGTTCCAGGACAACACCCTTCTTGCCCACCTTGCTCATCGTGCAGCAGCCGTCATCTTTGACGAGGCTCATCAAGCAGTCGCCCACACTTACTTGTTCATCACTGAACAGCTATGCAGTGTGCGACCTCCGCTTCTCGGTCTTACGGCCACGCCTGGGCGTACGGCCAACCTCACCGACGCTGACTATCGACTTGCCGAATTATTTAAGCACACCAAAGTTACGATAGACCCAAAGGGACACGACAGTCCTGTCACGTATCTTATTCAGAACCGATATCTGGCCGACCCGCGATTCACTCCAATCAGCTTCGCGTCCGACACCTACATTTCTGAGCCTTCGGCGGGTGCAGACTACAGCAGTAATGATCTGGACAACCTGGGCTTTAACGACGAACGAACGCGTATGATCGTCGACCTCGCGGAGAAGGCGGCTAAACGCCATCTCCGCACAATCGTGTTTTGCCCATCTGTGGAGAGTGCTCTGGAATGCAACAGATTCCTTCAAGCGAAAGGAATCTTAACTTTCGTGATTACCGCTAACACCCCTAGTGAAGAGCGACAGGAGATGATCAGTCTTTTCAAGAGCGACAGAAGAGAGCACATGGTGATGTTCAACTACGGAGTACTCACGGCTGGTTTCGACGCGCCTCGTACTCGCTGTGTCATCATCGCTCGTCCCACCACATCGCTAGTACTTTACTCGCAAATGGCGGGAAGAGCGATGCGCGGCCCCAGGGCCGGTGGGAACACAAGGGCTGAGATACTCACTGTTGCTGATACGAATCTACCGGGCTTTGGTTCGGTAGTTGATGCATTCACGAACTGGGAGGACTTATGGACGCCCAACTCAACGAATTAAGAAACGCAGACCGTAGCTTGTTCCCCGGTAGCTTTACGATACGCGCACTTCGGGACAGCCGGTATCACAACACAGCGTATGCCATCGCTGAGCTAATCGACAATTCGGTAGAAGCACACGCGGAACAGATTGAACTCCTTTGCATGGAGCAGCGCCAAACAGTGCAGGCCCGGCAGAGTAACCGAGTTACTAAAATCGCTGTTCTGGACAACGGCACGGGAATGGAAGTGAGGACTCTTCTGGACGCTCTTAAATTTGGAGGGGGGACCCGGCATGATTCTGAAGGAGGCATTGGGAAGTATGGCATGGGCCTTCCTACATCATCTATGTCTCAATGCAAGAGGGTGGATGTGTGGACGTGGAAGGACGGGCCAAGTTCGGTATGGCACTCGAGCATTGACGCCGACACAATTGAGCAAGGTGAACACCTTGTTCCTCTTCCCAACCAAGAGACACCTATACCTGATGTGTGGAAGAGTGCGGGCAGCGATGAAATCTTTGAAAACCAATCGGGCACACTCGTCGTATGGAGCAAACTGGACAAGATTCAGTGGAAGACCGGCAATACAATCATAGATCATACGTCTCGAGAGGTCGGACGCATCCATCGGCATTTTATAGATGACGAAATGACAAGAATACGAACTGTTTTCTTCCTCGAAAACCAGCCTGCTAAACACGAGAACGAAAAGTATGTTGTGGCAAACGACCCTCTTTACTTGATGAACCCGACATCTACCCCTGAAGAGCCTTGGAATAAAGAACCGATGTTCAGCCAATGGGGAGATACCCAGTTCTACACCGCAGACGTGGACGGCAGGGAGCAAACGATTGGAGTTAGGTATTCCATAGTGAAACCTGAAGCGCTGAAGACAGAATTTGTCACTCAGAACCCAGGTGACACTGATCGCGGCAGGCATGCCAGACATAACATCGGGGTATCAGTCGTACGGGAGGACAGAGAAATCGTACTTGAGGACGCCTTCCTCAGAGAGGGTGGCAGCACTGATCTCCCGCAGAATCGTTGGTGGGGTTGTGAGGTCTTCTTTGGTCGTGGCTGTGATGAGCTCTTTGGTGTAGACCACAACAAACAGATGGTTGCAAATTTCACGCAGGCCGCAAAGACCCTGGCTCGAGACGACCGTCCGAACCAGATCATCCTTGACGAGATGGGAATTGATGATGATCTCATACACAGAATCGTAGGGGACATTAGAGATCAGACAAGCGCTATGATGAAGGCAATTAAGGCAATGTTTGATCAGCGACGTGCTGCCCATGCCAGTGGAGGAAAGAATACGGGAGGGAACCCGGCAAGTAAGGCGGCGAAGACAGCTACCGATGCAGATCGGGAAGCCATAAAAGCCGGCAATGAAGTGCCAACCCAGACCGATAGAGATCGTGAGCAGATTCCACCTGAGGAACGGGAGGCGGGCCTCACAGAACAGTTTGTCGAATCTGGTCAGGCACACTCAGATGCACAGCGATTGGCAAAGCGATTGATAGAGGAGGATATCTCATATCAATTCAATCCGGCCCAGCTCGACGGATTCCAGATGTTCAATGTGCGCCGGCCGTACGGGGTCCTTCAAATTAACCTCAACACGGACCACCCTATCTATGACCTGCTTAGACACATTGAAGATGACCTCGACGAAAATGCCGATGAGAGCGACCCTGCATTCCAAGCCAGCGTCGCCATCAGGTTGTTGCTTTCATCATGGGCACGTATGGAAGACCAAACTGAATCTAGGGATGAACGAATGCGCATTCAACATATCGCTGCAAACTGGGGTCGCCAGGTCGATAAGGTGATTAATCATCTGCGTGAGAGGGACGGTTAGGTATGCACAACCAACTCGGAGATGAGTTAATTCGTCTTTGCGCAGGAGCCAGATACCTTGTTATTGCTGCGCCGTATGTTAAGGCGGACGCCCTGATTAAGGTTCTTTCTAAAGTCAGCCCAGATGCGTTCCTCATTTGCATCACGAGGTGGAATCTACAAGACATTGTTCTCGGCGCGTCCGACATAGAATCTCGCACTATCGTTACCAAACTTGGAGGGTCATTCAGACTCCACCCTTCACTGCACGCCAAATACTACCGGTTAGATAATGTAGTACTGGTCGGATCGGCCAATTTGACATCTGCCGCTCTGGGTTGGTCACGTCAACCTAATCTGGAGATTCTCTGTCGCGCAGGGGATGATTTCGATGCGGACACTTTCCAGCAGGAACTGCTGAACAACGCGCGAGAAATCAGCGATCAAGAGTTCTCACGTTGGGAAGTGGTTGTAAGGGCCAACAAGCAAAGCGAGAGTCCAATTGCTAACGACCAACCTCTGCTTGACAGTTGGCGACCGGCGACTCGCGAGCCCCGGCATTTGGAGCTTGTCTACCGAGGTAGGGAGAAAGATATAGCTTCTCCCGACGAGCAACGTGCAGGGAAGCAGGATATCCAAACGCTCCTAATCCCACCAGGATTGACTGATGAGCAAGTCAGAGCTTGGGTATCGGTAAATCTACTCGAGGCCTCCTTCACAAACAGTGTAATCCGGCTACAGAACATGGAGGCACTGGACGCATCTCGCCAATTGGCCGACGCCTATAATCTCAGGATAACTGATGCCCGGAGAGACATGGAAACTGTACATAACTGGCTCGCATTTTTTGCGCCGGAAACTCTTAGTGAAGGCTCTTAAGAGGTGAAATGATACCCATGCACAACCCTCCCCATCCGGGGGAGATCGTGAGGTGGGACTGCCTTGAACCGTTGGGGTTGACGGTGACGCGGGCGGCGCAAGGGCTGGGGGTAAGCCGACAGGCATTGTCGAGGCTAGTGAACGGGAAGGCCGACCTGTCTGTCGAGATGGCGCTGCGCTTGTCCCAAGCGTTCGGTTCTTCTCCGGAGACTTGGCTCGGCCTGCAGACGGCCTATGACTTGTGGCAGGTACGCGAACCAAGCAGAGAGATCAGAGTTGAAAGGTTCACCGCGACGAGTTCCTGACCGGCGACCGGGTGGCTGGGTGTGGGGATCTCCCATTGCGCGTGGGCATATCCGGCCAAGGCGGTGGCGAGAGCATCTGCGGCCATTGTTAGCGCTTCGGTCCGGTCTTTGCCGCCCGTGATAGCTTCTGGGACGTCGGGGAAGGCGGCCATAAGACTTCCATCTTCGTCGGGGGTGAGTTCACATGGGTATGCGTATATCATGGTTCCATTGTCGCGCCCAACTATGCGAGCAGCAAGAACGAATGAATATTGAAGTCCCACATCGCAGTCCAGCACTTTGACTTCATGCTGGTGTCATGCTAGTATCATTACATGGCTAACTTACAGATCAAGAACATGCCAGATACCCTTCATGAGCGACTGCGCCGCCATGCGCGTGAGAACAACTGCACAATGAGCGCGGTGGCACTCACCGCTATTGAGCGGGAGTTGGAGCGCTGGGAGTGGCGGAAGCGTTTGGCCCGGCGTCCCGAGACCGATCTTGGCGTGGAGGCGGCAACGTTGCTCATGGAAGAACGCGCGCGTCGTGAAAGGGAACTCGGTGACGGGATTCGTCCTTGACGCCTCCGTCGCGGTCGAGTATCTCTTGAAAACACCCCTTGGCCTGACGGTGACTGACATGATCGAGGGCGCCTCGTTGGTTGCGCCTGAGTTAATGGACGCGGAGGTGCTGTCAGTTCTGCGCCGCGCGGTGTTAAACGGACGCCTTTCCGAGATGCGGGCGCTGATGGCCATAGAGGATCTAGCTCTTTGGCCGGTAGACCGCATTTCGCACCAGGCACTCGCTCGAATGGCTTGGCGGTACCGCCGAAACGTCAGTGCCTATGACGCTTTCTACCTGTCAGTCGCCCGCGTCCACGGTTTCCCTTTGCTTACTGCCGACGGCAGGCTTTCGCGGGCCCCAGGTTTGGACGTTGTTGTGCTGAACGTGCGAAGGGGATGACCCGGAGACCAGTCAAACTTGCACGTCAGTACGCCAGCGGTCTCCTGCAGGATTAAGGTGGAGAGATACAACTCGAACTGCCACCTGTGCGCTAGTTCGAGAACAAGGCGCTCATTCCCGGGAAAGTTCAGATCGGGAATGATGACATTGGTATCAAGAACAACCCTCATGCCCGCGAGGAACCGATCTCGGCCCGGTACTCTTCTACCAAGCGGCTGACATCCTCAGGATTGATCTTCTGCTCACGTGTCCGCTGCTCGCCGTAGCGGAGGAGTTGTTGCCACTCATTTTCCTCCATGTAACGGGACAGGGCTTCGCGCAGAAGCGCGCTGCGGGAGCGGCCTTCCTGCTTCGCCATCTCTTCCACCCGGTCCGCCATCTCATGAGGCAGAGAGAAGGTGATTGTCCTGGTTGTTGGCGGCATATGTACCTTTCATGGCCCTCTGTCAACTGTCTCTTGTCTCTGCATTCTCCCCGTCCAGAAGCTCCACAATCTCATCTACAATGTCATAGGCGGCGCGGGGACGGGCGAGCTGGCGGGCGCGGGCGACCATCTGTGCCAGTTGATTGCCGCCGGCCCAGTCGCTGACGATGGCGGCGATGCCGTCGGGTGAATCGCAGAAGGCGCCGACGGCGTTCTCCACCACATACGACACGTTGCCCGCCTCCTGGCCGGGAATAAATCCGCTCAAGAGGATGGGAAGCCCGCAGATCAGGGCCTCGGCGATTGTGCCCGGCCCGGCCTTGGTAATGACGCAGTCGCTGGCAGCCATCCATTCCTGAACGTTGTCGACGAAACCGCAGGCCTGCACCGGAATCGGCCAATCTGCCCGCTGCAACGCTTGGCGCAGACGCTTATTACGGCCACAGATGACGACCAGTTGAGCGTCTGTTCCCGCTGCCGCCAGGCGGCGGGCCACCGCATGCGCAATCGCCGCGACCGGCCCCATACCCTCGCCGCCGCCGAGAAGCAGCGCGGTAAAGCCGGTGTCTGCCAGCCCCAACCGGGCGCGCGCCGTCTCTTTGTCCGGCAACGTGCCGGCAAAGGCGGGACGGGCCGGCAGGCCGAGCAGACGGACCTGGCGGGCGGGGATGCCATGGCGGCGGGCGGCATCCGCCGCGGCCTCGCTGGCGACATAACAGCGCTGGGCTTGCGCATGAAACCAGCCGTGATGAAACGATGCCAAATCCGTGACGACGGTCACGAAGGGAATCGGGGTGCCCTCCTGCTCAAGCAACCGCAAGAAGATGTGCTGCATCAGGGGGTGTACGGAGATGATCAGGTGTGGGCGGTAGTCTTGCAGGACCTTGCGCAGTTCGTTGCGGCAGAGCAGGTAGGCCAGGCGCAGGACGGCAGAGAGCGCGCGCTCGTTTTCGAAGACGAGCCAGAGCAATTTCCAGAACCAGAGGGCGCGGGCAACGATCGGGCTGTAGGTGCGGGGTATCCGGTTGATGGGCCAGGGGGTGTAATCGGTCCACAGATCGACGATCTCCACCTGAAATCGTCCGGGATAACGGGCGGCGATGGCAGCTTGCAGGGCCTGGGCGCTGGCACGGTGGCCGCCCCCGGTAGCGCTCATCAGAATCAGAATTCGGCTGCGGTTCATGTGATGGGAAAACTATGCCTGGTACCGAAAGCCGGACCGCGGGGCAAAGTGTCTTGTGACACCGATAGGGGATCTGCTCCCTGGCGGCATGAATAGTTCGCCGCGTATGGGGATCGATTATACTAGAGACGGTACTACAAAGCCATGTCACCTGTTTTCAGGGGCACTATGAAATCCAAGCTGGCGGTTCTCATTTCGGGTAACGGGTCGAATTTGCAGGCCATCATCGACGCGGTGGCGGCGGGGAGGCTGGACGCGCAGATTGCGGTCGTTGTCTCCAACCGCAGGGCTGCATACGGGCTGGAAAGGGCGCGGCGGGCGCAGATCCCCGACCGCTACTTTCCGCTGAAGCCCTACCGCGACGCGCAACGCGGCCGCGCCGAGTACGACGCCGATCTTGCTGTGCTGGTGAGCGAGTACGCGCCGGACTGGGTGGTATTGGCCGGTTGGATGCACATTTTCAGCGATCAGTTTCTGGGACGCTTTCCCAATCGGGTTGTGAATCTGCACCCGGCGCTGCCAGGACAGTTTCCCGGCGCACATGCGATCGACGACGCGCTGGCGGCCTTTGGGCGCGGTGAAATCGACAGTACCGGCGTGATGGTCCATCTGGTGCCGGATGCGCGCGTGGATGAGGGGCCGGTGCTGGCGGAGCAGTCCCTTCCGATTCATCCTGGCGACACACACGAAACCCTTGCTGATCGCATCCACGCGGTGGAGCACAGGCTGCTGGTGGAGGCCCTGCGAAAGCTGATCGGATAGCGTCTGCATCCAGCGGCGGGGACGGCAGAAGAGAGAGTCAGCAAGAGCGCTGTTCTGACTGGCGTTGGCCGCGTCCTCGGTTCGACCTGCGGAGGTTATCATGCGACTGGGACTCAACACAGGCTATTCAGGCGGGACAGTTGCACTGCCGATGGCGTTGATCCGCGAGGCGGACCGGCTGGGCTATTATGCGGTGTGGACGGCTGAGGCCTACGGTTCAGACGCGGTATCGCCGCTGGCGTGGATCGGCGCGCAGACCGAACGGATTCACCTGGGGACGGCGATCCTGCAGATGGCGGCCCGCACGCCGGCGATGACGGCCATGACCGCGATGACGCTGGATCAGCTGTCGGGCGGGCGTATGCTGCTGGGGCTGGGCGTCTCCGGCCCGCAGGTGGTGGAGGGCTGGCACGGCGCCGGCTATGCCAGGCCCCTGACCCGCACGCGCGAGTACGTCGAAGTTGTGCGCCGGATTTACGCGCGTGAGGAGCCGCTGACTTTCGAGGGTGAATTTTACCAGTTGCCCTACCGCGGGCCCGGCTCGTTGGGGCTGGGCAAACCGCTGAAAAGCATCCTGCACGGGCGGGCGGATCTACCGATCTACCTGGCGGCGATTGGCCCGCGAAATGTGGAGCTGGCCGCAGAGTTGGCCGATGGCTGGCTGCCGATTTTCTTCGCGCCGGAGTATTACAGCGCGACGTTTGCCGAGGCGGTGGATGCCGGGCGGGCGCGGGCCGGGCAACAGGGAAGGCCGGACCGGTTCGACATTGCGCCGTCGGCGGCAGTCGTGGTGGGGGATGATCTGGCGAGTTGCTGGATGCAACTCAAGCCGATGCTGGCCCTGTACATAGGCGGGATGGGGAGCAGGGGCAGGAACTTCTACTACAATCTTGCCTGCCGCTACGGTTTTGAAGAGGCGGCAGACGGGATCCAGACATGCTATCTGGCCGGCGACCGGGCCGGCGCGGTCGCGGCTGTGCCGGATGCGCTGGTGGACGCTGTTGCTCTGTGCGGCAGCCGCGCCCGCATCGCCGATCGTTTGCAGCTATGGTGGGCGGCGCCGATCACGACTCTGACGGTGATGACAGACAGCATCGAAACGGTGCGAATGATGGCGGAGTTGGCGCTGTAGAGGACAAAACCGCCGGCGTTCTGCGCCGTGCCCCATGACGAAGCGGGAGAGCAGCACACAGTTTGCTCTCCTCTTACCTCTCTTCTCTCTTCTTTATCTGGTTATTGCACTGCGCCGCGGGCTGCGACCATCGGTGTCGGCCGCTTCAACATCATCCACATGATGGTGGCGCCGACAAGGGAGAGGGTCACGCCCAACGCGAAGAGGTTGGTGTAGCCCCATTTCTCAATAATCTGGCCGCCGCCGAAGCTCAGCAGCAAAAAGCTGAAACCCATCGCCGTGTTTACCGCGCCGTAGGCCAGCGAGCGCCAGCGCTTCTCGATCATCTCCATCTGATAGACCTGCAGGGCGGGCATGCGCACGGCCGAAAGGACCATGGTGGCGAATTGGCCGATGGCGGCGGCGAACCACTGGGGGACGAGAATGAGCGGGATCATGCTGGCGGCGCCGCCGACGGTGGTTGCCAGGAGCGTCCAGCCGTTGCCGCGGCGGCGGGCTAGCATCGGCAGCAGCATGGGAGCGAAGATGGAGGCGAACTGCCCCGCGCTGGAGATGATTCCGATCATAAGGGTAGACAGTTGCAACTCGGTGTCCATATAGGCGTTGCAGAAAGAGTAGCAGGTAGCGCCGGCAGCCTGGCTGAACCAGACGAACAGGATCAACAGGCTGACGGGGGCGACAGGAAAGGAGCCCGGCAGAGATGGTTTCTCTTCGTGTTTGCCGCTCCGCTCCGCATCGCCGATGCGCAGCAAGGGGAAAATGGCCAGCAGCAAAACCGCAGGACTCAGCCAAAGTGCCAGACGATACGGGGCGGGGCTGTCGAGTCCGACGCCAGTCATGGATGCGATGAGGCCGGGCAGCAGGCCGGCAAAGGGAGTACCGACGAAGCCGCCAAGGCCGCGCAGGACACCGGTCGTAGCGTAGGCGCTGTTGCGGTTTTCGTCAGAGGTCAGCCCCATGAGCGCCGGCACCATGTTGATGCTGAAGAGGGCGTAGCCGCCGGAGACAACCATCATCGAGAAGACGGGCCAATAGTAGCGGAGGGAGTCCGGCACCGATTCGGTCAGCGGCAGCATCGCCATGCCCGCGACGGTCACGAGGATGCCGATGCGCATCGTGACCGTCAAGCCGAGCCGACTTCCCAGGGCGCCGGCGGGCAGGCTCATCACCATGTAGCTCAATGCGCTGGCTGCGTTAAACACACCAAAAAAGACCATGCTGTAGCCCAGGCGCAGAATGTAGAAGGTCTTCAGGAAGGTCTGGATGCCGAAAAAGCTGACCGCCACGAGTCCGACGACAATCAGGAGCATATTGACATCATGATGGAAGCGGGGGCGGTCTGTCCAGAGAGACAGGAGTTTCGTCATGGGAGGGCTGTTTCGGTTGGAAAACTGAATCGGTTCAGAAGTCTAAATCAGACCAGTATCTTACACCAAGAACGCGTTGAAGAAAAACCTGAAATCGGTCTGGTCAATGTGCCGGAATGGGGCGCCTTTCAGACGGAACTGCGGGCAGAAACACTGGTATTTGGGGGCAGTCTGCCCTGTGGATGCTCGTGCGTTTGCTTTGCGTAGAGTCGTGGGCAATATGGGTACGATCCGTCTACGTTATTGCGTATTGTGCATTGGGCAACGCAGAGGAGAAAGCCCAGGTTGCGGTCAGCCTTCAATCGGCTTGGAGGTGTAGGGTTCCTGGCTGATGAGTTGGGCGGTCATGCCGCCGTCGGCGTAGATGTTGGCGCCGGTGATTGAGGCGCTGCGGTCGCTGAGCAGGAAGGCGGCCAGCTCGCCGATCTCTTCGGGGGCGATCACGCGGCCGATGGGGATGTTGGTGCGCCAGAAGGCCAGGCACTCCTCCGGGCTGGGCGCGGCGTCTTGCAGATCTTGCCAGATCTGGGTATCGAGCAGGCCGGGGGAGATCGCGTTGACGCGAATGTTGTGCGGGGCCATTTCGAGGGCGAAGCTTTTGCCCATCATGACGACGCCGGCCTTGGCTGCGTCGTAGGGGCCGGCGCCGGGCATGGCGGCGTGGGCGTGGACGCTGGCGATGTTGACGATGCTGCCGCCGCCGGGGGATTGCGTGAGCATCTGCTGGCAGATCTTCTGGGTCAGAAAGAAGACGGCGCGCAGGTCGACACGGATGATGTGTTCCCAGTCGGCGGCAGTCGTTTCCAGGAACGGTTTGGCGAAGTTGATGCCAGCGTTGTTGACAAGGCCATCGACGCGGCCAAAGGCGGTGAGGGCTTGCTGCACCAGATCGGCCTGGGCCTCGTCGTCGCCGACATCGCAGTGGACGGCAAGGGCATCGCCGGGCAGGCTGTCGGCCACGGCGCGCGCGGCCTCTGCACGGATGTCGGCCGCGACAACGTTGGCGCCCTCGCGGCTGCAGACGGCGGCGATGCCAGCGCCCAGGCCGCCGCCGGCGCCGGTCACGATGACGGTTTTTCCAGTCAGGAGCATCAGATTCTCTCTCCGTCCTGCGCGGCTGTTTGTCCGTTGGCGTAGACCGGTTCGGCGGCCGCGGCCAGCGCGGCTTTGCGGTCGCGGCGCACGCGTGCAAGGTAGTCGCGCATCGTTTCAAGACCGAACTCTTCGATCAACTGATCGCTGGAGGCGCCCGGGACTTGCGAGCCGAAGATCAGATGGCAGTCCTGCTTCAGCCACTGGGTGAAGGCTGCGGTCGGCCCATGGCGTTCGAAGAGGGCCTTCAGGTTTTCCAGGTTATTGTCGGGGTGCAGCAGGCGGCGGTCGAGGTCGATTCGAGCGGTGACCACAGGCGAGCGGCCGGTGCGGTCTCTGGCCTCGCGTTTGACGGCAAGGATCTCGCGGCCGGCGACGTCGACGAAGGTGGACTGCTCCTTCCAGACCGCGGCCATATTAAAGCCGAACTCCATCGCCCATTTGCTCAACATGCGGCCCCCGGCCCACATGGAGGGCCAGATCACCAGTTCGGCGCGGTTGCGGCAGAGGCCGGAGCCGACCTCCCAGTAGTTGAGATCAAAGCAGATGCAGAGCCCCACACGGCCGAAGTCGGTCTCGAAGACGGGCGTTTCCACACCGGGCGTGATGCCGCCGTCCAGCTCGGAGTGGGTGGGGAAGTTTTTGCGGTAGACGCCGACGATTTCGCCTTTGCGGTCGATGAGCGCGGCGCAGTTGTAGCGGCGGCCGGCATCGACGAGCAGGAGCGGGGCGACAACGTAGAGCTCATGCTGGCGGGCGGCATCGGAGAGCGCGGCGATGGTCGGCCCGTCGAGAGACTCGGCCGCGTCCCGAGGGTCGGCGGTTTCGAGGCAGTTGCATATTTCGGGGAAGGCGACGATGTCGCTCTGCTCCTGGGCGGCATCGGCGATGTAGCTGCACATGCGGTCGAGGGTTTTCTGTAGTCGTTCCGGCTCGTCTGGGGGCAGGGTGGGGAAGTTGACCAGGCTGATGTTGGCGAAGCGGCTCATGGGATGGCTCCTGTCGGCTAAGGGGCAGGGTTTAGGTGGCGCTCTTGATGCGACCATTTTCGCCGGGAGGGGCGGCTGTGTCAACTGGTGGGAAAGGGGGAACTGCAGGGGGTAGGGGACAGGGGGTAGGGGCGGGAGAACAGCGCGGCGGTGGCGGGGCGGGTTTTGGAGGGGGCGTTGCGGGGGGTGTCGAACTGCAGTGGTCAGTGGTTAGTGGTTAGTGGTCAGTGGCAGGAGACAAGTGCGGCAGTGGCGGGACGGGTTTTGGAGGGGGGCGTTGCGGGGGGTGTCGAACTGCAGTGGTCAGTGGTTAGTGGTTAGTGGTCAGTGGCAGGAGACAAGTGCGGCAGTGGCGGGACGGGTTTTGGAGGGGGGCGTTGCGGGGGGTGTCCCCCCGCACAAGGGAGGGCCGAAGGCCCGACCGCCCAAAAAGGGCGCCAGCCCCTGGCGGCGGCGGGGGTTTGCCGACGACAGCCCTGAGCCGCCTTAGCGGCGAAGGGTGCGCAGGCCCGCCTTAGCGGGCCGGAGCCGCCGGAGGGCGTCTGCGCCCGCAGGCGTACTGCAGAGGATAGGGAATAGTGGATAGTGGATAGTGGATAGTGGATAGTGGATGGCGGGGCGGAGACGCTTTGGGTCACAGGGTGGGGCTGATTTGCGTTGGCGCGAATTGACTATGGCTGGGCTGTTGCTCTGTCTCCTTCGGCGGCGGTGATTGCGGCATGGCGCGGGTTCAATGTAAGATGCGGGGAGAGGTTGTCCCACTATTCACCGCTTCACTGAAAGGCCACTCCATGTCTGATAAGCAATCGCGTCCCAACATCATATTCGTGCTGACGGATGACCAGGGGTACGGGGATCTATCCTGCCTGGGCAATCCACTTCTGAAAACGCCTGCGCTGGACCGTCTTCACGCCGACAGTGTGCGTCTGACCGATTTTCATGTGGCGCCGATGTGTACGCCGACGCGCGGCGAGTTGATGACGGGCCAGGATGCGCTGCGCAACGGGGCGACGTTCGTGTGTATGGGGCGTTCGCTCTTGCGTGCGGACCTGCCGACGATGGCAGATATCCTGGCAGACAACGGTTATCACACGGGGCATTTTGGCAAGTGGCATTTGGGCGACAACTATCCCTACCGGCCGCAGGATCGCGGTTTCCATGAGACGATCCATCATCCCGCCTTCGGCATCACCTCGGCGGCGGACTATTATGGGAATGACTATTTTGATGACCACTACCGCCATAAGGATGAGATCAAGCAGTACCGGGGCTACTGCACCGATGTCTGGTTTGAGGAGGCGATGCGTTGGATGCAGGGCTGCCACAGGCGGAATGAACCATTTTTTGCCTATATTGCGACGAATGCGCCGCACGGCCCGTATTGGGTTCCCGATGAATACCGGCAGCCGTATGTGGACGGCATCCGGCGGGATGAGGCCAGCTTTTTCGGCATGATCGCCAACATTGACGAGAATATGGCGCGGTTGGAGAAGTTCCTGCTGGATAACGAGATCCGTGATAACACGATCCTGATATTTATGACCGACAATGGCACGGCGATGGGTGAGGGGATCTACAATGCGGGGATGCGGGGCAGGAAGACTTCGCTATACGAAGGGGGTCACCGGGTGCCCTGCTTTATTCGTTGGCCTGAGGCGGGAATTGAAGGGGGCCAGGATGTGGGCGGCGTGACGCGCGGGGTCGACATCCTGCCAACGCTGATCGGTCTGTGTGATCTGCAGGCGCCGGACGGTTGGACGTGCGACGGTCTGTCACTGGCTGCCCACTTGCGGCGGCCGGACAGGGCGGTGTCGGATCGGATGTCGGTGGTGCAGTATGGGCACGCCAATGAAGGCGCTCGGACTGGCTTTACGGGCAGGGACCGGGCGGCGGTGATGTGGGGGCGGTGGCGGCTGGTCGATGGGCGGGAGCTGTACAACATTCAGGACGATCCGGGCCAGCAGCAGGACGTGGCCGCGGCAAATCCGGAGCTGGTAAAGCAGCTGCGAGGGCAGTACGGGGCCTGGTGGGATGATGTAAGCAGTACGCTCACGAGCTATCAGCCGCTGACGATCGGCTCCGATGCGGAGAACCCGGCGCGCCTGTGCAGCTGTGACTGGGCGTGGGTGTATGCGGATAATCAGCGCGGCATTCGCGGCCCCGTTATGGACAGCGGCACGTGGCACGTTGATGCGGCGCGCGCGGGGCTATACAGTTTTACGCTGCGCCGCTGGCCGGAGGAGTCCGGCCTGGGTATCTCGGACCCGGCGCCGGTTATGCAGGGCGTGGACGGCAGCTGGCCGGCGGGCAAGGCGCTGCCGGTTGCCTCGGCCTGGCTGCAGGTGGGCCGCAGCGAGCAGACGCTGCCGGTGCCGCCGGAAGCGACGGGGCAGACGTTTGAGATGGCAGTGGAACGCGGGCCGACCACGGTGAAGAGCTGGTGGCGTGACGAGCAGGGCAATCCGCTGGCAGGGGCGTACTATCTGACCGCTGAACGGCTGCGGGAGTGAGACTTCAGTGGTCGGTGGTCAGTGGTTAGTGGTCAGTAACGGCGGTGAATCATTGCGTACCGTGCGGCAGGCTATTGGGATGAAGGCAGGTCGCGGCCGTTGGTGAAGCCGGGGCCGCCGGCGGCCATGTGGCCGTAGCTGGCGCCGTCGGGATCATCGGTGACCCAGAAGGAGAACAGTTGCCCCGATTGCAGATGGAATTGGAGTCTGCATGGTTGACCGGCCAGCGCGGAGAGATCGGCGCCGGACGACCATTTTACCTCTGCGCAGGTGCTGTCCAGGCTGAGCGCGGCGCACGCATCGGCGCCTAACCCTTCCACAGTTTCCCCGTTCGCGTCCAACACGGACACTCTCAGTTCGCCCTGCGGAGCATTGACGTTGACGAAGAGACGGTTCCCTTTGAAGGTGACGGGGCGCGTGGTCAGTGAACCGCCCCCGGCGCCGGCTTCCATGCGTGCGAAGCCGTCACGGCGGAGGGTTGCCAGGCCGGTGCTGGCACCGGCATACATGACGCGCCGCGACAGGCCGGAATCCCCGATGTCGTTGGGACCCAGCTTTGGCGACAGGCCGGAAAACCCGGTGAAGTAGATGAAGATGCGGTCGTGGACGACCAGGCAGAGGCCGCCGCAGGCATGGAGGTAGGCCCGATTCCAGTCGCCAATTTTGCGGCTTGAGGCCAGGAAGGGGGTGCGATCCGGGCGGCTGAAATGGAAGCCGTCGCGGCTGTAGGCCAGCTCCAGGTCCATGGTTTTGGGAACGCCTTCGGCGGCGCAGATGTCGTTTTCCGGGCCGCGGAAGATGGCGAACATGCCCAGCATGAGGCTCTCGTAGGGGGTCACGTTCACGTCGTAGAGGGCGACGCGATGGTTGGGGCGGGCGGGGTCGGGCTGGTCGTGGTGGTCGATGCGTTGCCAGAAGGCCTCGCCGGTCTCCATGTCCCACTGCGCGCCTTGCAGGAAATCGTCCGATTCGCTGTAGAAGCGGGCGCGCAGCCTGGTGGACTCGTCGATGCGGGCGGAGCGGCGGATGCTCATGCACCATTTGCGGCGGAAGGGGTTGTAGAAAAAGGATGTGTTGTCGCCGACCTGCGTGGTGATGACCGGATCGCTCCAGTGGATGCCGTCGGGCGAGACCTGGGCCCAGCCTTCGGAAACCATCTGCTCCTTGGCCATTTGAGACGGCCAACTGCCGGGTGGGAGGGGGGGCTGCCCTGGCTTCGGCTTGTAATGTCGATAGAATTGGAACATCTTGTAGCGCTGCGCGGGGTCGGGTGTGTCGCTGTCGAGCCAGACGAGACAGCCGTCGCGGTCGGATCCAACGTTGTTCGGCCACACGAGGTTGGTTCCGGGCGTGACGTCGAGTTGCGGGCGTTGCCAGTGAATGCCATCGACGCTGGTGGCCAGGGCGGTGCTGTGGAACCAGCCGGGCATATACCATAGTTTGAACAGGTTGTCCTGCGGGTCGTACCAGGCGCCGTCGTTGAAGGGCGCGGCCATCGGGCAGTTACCGGAATCCATCTCCTCATCGGTTTCGGGGCTAAGCACCGGGCTTTGCGGGTGGATTTCCGGTTTGCCAAAGGCCCGTGTCAGAGAGGTCTCTGCGATCAGGAAGTCGTCCACGAAGAGCTGGCGGCCCAGGTCGATGGGGATGACCTGCGGGGGATGGGAGAGATAGGGCACGGGGATCGGTTCGCGGGAGCTTTCGACCACGTTGCGCGGGGGCCAAGTCTGCGGGAGGTTGATGCCGTTGTAGAGTGTTTCGTTCGTCATGGTCCTGATCTCCGAGAAAGGTGGACTGCAGTTGGGTTGGCGCCGCGGGTGACTGAATTGGCCGGAATAAGCCCGGAATAAGCCCGGAATAAGCCCGGAATAGCCCGGAATAGCCCGGAATAAGCCCGGAATAGCCCGGAATAAGCCCGGAATAAGCCCGGAATAAGCCCGGAATAGCCCGGAATAAGCCCGGAATAAGCCCGGAATAAGCCCGGAATAAGCCCGGAATAAGCCCGGAATAAGCCCGGAATAAGCCCGGAATAAGCCCGGAATAAGCCCGGAATAAGCCCGGAATAGCTCAAGATCTGGTTTTACAAACGCTTCCAACGCGCCCCGCGCCCATGCCCTGTGGAGACGGCCAGATCGAGGGTTCGAAGGAAAGCCAGATCGTCTTGTATCTGTCGTCGCGTGGCTTGTGAATTCAGTTGTGTGATTATCTCCCGCAGCGCCAGACCGCAACCGGCTTGGTCGAGAAGGGCCAGAATCGCTTGCTGCCGTTCGGTCAGGTTTCGTCCTACCCGCTGGGGCGGCACATAGCGGCCGGGGCGAAAGCGCACGGTCACGCAACCACCTGCATCCTCGATCTCGGGCTGGGGCAGCCCGGCCGACGTAGTCAACTCTGCCATCTTGATCGTACCCCGTCCCCACTGCTCAATGATGCCGCGGCGGTAAAACACGTTTGCGATCAGGGGATTCCAGGGTAGCGACTCATGCGGGAGGAACAGTTGCTCCGCGGTCAGCCCAAAGTGTAGCGTCCCGGACGAAGTTACCTCCAGGCGATCATCGTAAACGGCCACGGCCACTGAACCGCCGCCGATCGTATAGTCACGATGGCAGAAGGCGTTTGCCAACGCCTCGCGCAACGCCTCCGGCGGGTAGAGCGGCTCATCCACCCGTTCGAAAAGATTCGGTACGATGCGGCCCGCTACGGGCAGGTTTTCGCGCATGAAGCGTTCGGCCTTTAGAAGAAGCCCGAACGCGTTGTCGCGAAACTGTCGATTATCAAGGAACTCCGCGCGGTCGATGCCGCGGAACCGAGCGACCCGTAGCAGACACTGCGACATCTCGACCTCGACTCGCTCGGTTTTTCCGAACAGTACGACCGCGGCGCGCAATAACACGCCATCCTTAACAAGCCCCAGGCCTCGCAGCAGTTCCTCGGGATCGCGCGTCCCGGGGTCGCTGACACGACCGCGACGGATCGATTCCTCAACCGTGAGAAGAATCTCAGATAGATCAAGGTCATCAACCGACCAACCGGTGGCGGGTTGGTTCTCCCAGCGCTGATCGCTATGCACACGTTCGATCAACACTCGATCCTGCGCGTCACGCGACATTTCCAAGGTGGTATTTCCGACGCGGCGGTAGGCGGTCCCCTTGTAGGAATACGGCTTCATATAACCCTGATTGACGCTAACCACGAGTACTTCACGATTTGAACCCACGGGAATACGCTCGATCGCCGGAAAGACCGGTGGTTCAATTCGTTGAATCTCCGCGCTTACCTCTTCGATCGTTTGGTCGCTTACCTGCTGACCACTCACATTGCCTTCCGGGGTGATGCCGAAGAGGACGCGCCCGCCGCGATGGTTGAGCATTGCGCACATGGATTGGGTAGCCTCGCGGCGAGTTCTTGTGTTGCGTTTGAACTCCAGCGTCTCGGATTCGCCGGCCGCTACCCATTCTGTAATCTGCTCATGCGTCGTCATGAACGGACCTCCGCAGGCCCTTGGGATCGCGGGTGTCTCGTCCCGCGCGCCGGTGGCCCACTTAACATCGGCTATGATCTCAGCGGTTGCCAAGTGTCCGAACTGCTGGAGCCGGCACCCGCTTCGATGATGGTGAACCCATTATACCCTTCCGTATCTGCTTCCCTGACATTTTACGATTGTTGGCTGTGATCGTTTCCGAGAAGGCGACACGACCGATGAACGCGCACCACGTTTTTCGCATCATACGGGCGCCGATTGGGTTCAAGTGTCGCGCTACGGAGGGACGGCATCAGTTCATCTGAGGTTGCTGGCGTAGACGAGTTCGATGTCGCCGTGGATGGCGTAGAGACGGGCATGGTAGAGGCGCACGTCGATCCGGAGCGGTGTGCCGACGTGTTCGGCCAGGCCGGCCTGATCTTGCCATTGGGGCTGCCAGGCGGTCGAGTCGCCGCGGAACGGCTGGCACTGCTCGAAGGTGTAGCCGGGCAACGGTTGGCCCTCTATGTTCGATAGCTGGACGCGCACCTCGCCGTAGGGGGCCTGCACATTGAGCAGCAGCCGCTCGTCGTGAATACGCACCCAACGCGTCGTCAGATAGCCGGCGCCGGCCATTGATTCGAGATAGACGAAGCCGTCCTGCCGCAGCCGGTGCAGGAGGATGGCGGCGTAGTCCGGCTCGTCGCGGCTGAGCGTGCGGGCCTGGAAATGTTCTCCTTTGGTGCCGCCGGAATAGATGCGGATCTGCCCTTCGTGGTCGACCACCATCGAACAGGGATAGATGCCGCCGCCGCCATATTCGCCCGGCTCGTTGAGGCCGATAAATGGTTGGCGCAGGGAACGCTGGAAGCGCAGTCCGTCGTAGCTGTAGACGAGTTCGCCGTAGATCTTCCCTTCCAGCTTTTGCCACCACCGGTCAAACGGGTCGGTCTCGAACATCCAGAGAATACCGACGTAGATGCCGCGATAGGGGAGGACGACGATCCCGTAGAACTCACACATGGGGGGATCGAGGGGATCGGGATGGAAAATGACTTCCGGTTCGCTCCAGGTGCGCCAGTCGTGCGTCTCCATCAGGGCAATGCGGCGGTCGCCGTGGCTGGGGCGGGCCAGGGTGATATGGCTGTTGCGTTCGGCGTGATGGTAGGTGAAGAAGCCGGGGTCGGGCGTGCCGGGATGCCAGCGCGAGGCGTGATCGATCTGCCAGTTGTAGCCGTCGGCGGACCAGGCCAGGCGCGAGGCGCGCTGGCCGTCCTCGTCGATGGCGAGGATAGGCAACTTGAAGCGACGTTCGGGCGAGCTTTCATCGAGGAAGACCGAGCCGGCGGTGGCCAGGCGCTGCCGGTCGAAGATTTCGTGGGGACGCATACGCGACGGCAGCGGAACGGTTGCGGTCAGGTCCGGGCGTTGCCAGTGGATACCGTCCTCGCTTTCGGCGGTCAGAAACCACTCGTCCTTGCGATAGACCGCCCCCGGCATCGTCTCGCGGCCCAGGTAAAACATGCGCCACAGTTTGCGGTGGTCGTCGTAGAGCACGGTTGGATAGCTGAACGGGTTTTCGGTGGGGTCGGCGTAGGTGGCATTTTGCACCCATTCGGGCTGGCCCAGGCGGCGGGCGATGTTGTCACGGCGAGCCAGACACCAGTCGTCAAAGAAGAAGAGGGAGCGCAAGGTCACGGAATCGATCCTTAGTTTTGGGAGCTCTGATCGGTTGCCAGGGGCCGGTGCAGTTGGCGGCCATCAGGCACTGGCAGACGGTATTTCGAGTTGTGGGGCATAGATCACTTCGCTCAGGTCCAAATCTTCGGCGAAGTGGCAGCGTACCAAGTGCCCGTTTCCCATATCACGCAGGTCAGGCTCTTCGGCTGAGCATCGTTCCTGCGCGAAGGGGCAGCGAGTGGAGAAGTGGCAGCCGCTGGGCGGGTTGAGCGGGCTGGGCACCTCGCCTTCGAGGACGTAGCTCTGTTCGCGGTGCGTCGGGTCGGGGATCAGGACGGAGGCCAGCAGGGCCTGGGTATATGGGTGCTTGCACTGCTCAAAGACCTGTTGCGTTGTGCCGAGTTCGACCAGCCGCCCCAGATACATGACGGCGATGCGATGGCTGATGTGTTTGACGATGCTGAGGTCGTGGGCGATAAAAACGTAGGTCAGATTCATCTGACTTTGCAGGTCAAGCAGGAGGTTGATGATCTGGGAGCGGACGGACACATCCAGGGCGGAGACGGGTTCGTCGGCGACCACGAGCGGCGGGGAGACAACCAGGGCGCGGGCGATGCTGACGCGCTGGCGTTCACCGCCGCTCAGTTCATGGGGGAAGCGGTCGGCGAAGTGTGCGCCCAGCCCCACGGTCGGCAGGATTTCGAGCACGCGTCTGGTGGCTTCGGCGCGCCGGATTTTCTGGGCGAGCAGCGGTTCGGCGATCACATCAGTGACGCGCCAGCGCGGGTCGAGGGAGGAGAACGGGTCCTGGAAGATGATCTGCATCTGGCGCCGCACATCCAACATCTCTTTGCGCGAGGCCGAGGCGATATCGAAGCTTTGTTGTTCGCCGTGCAGCAGGATGCGGCCCTGATCCGGTTCGACCAGACGGAGGAGGCAGCGCGCGACGGTGGTTTTGCCGCAGCCGCTCTCGCCGACAAGGCCCAGACACTCCCCTTTGTTGACGGTGAAGGTTACGTCGTTGACCGCCTTGACGTGGCCCACGGTACGGCGAAAGAGGCCGCGCTGGACCGGGAAGAATTTACTCAGATTTTCGACCTGCAGGATAGGTGTGTCAGGCATGGAACACCAGTGGTTAGTGGTTAGTGGTCAGTAGCCAGGAACTGTTTTGGACGCTAATCGTCGACGTAGAGCCAGCAGGTTGCGGTATGTTGCGGCCCGAATTCAACGACCGGTGGGTCCTCGAGGCAGCGGTCATGTACGGATGGGCAGCGATTGCGGAAGCGGCAGCCGCTGGGCGCGTTGCGCGGATCGGGCACGGAGCCGCTGATCGAATGGAGTTGCTCGCGCGGCGGGGTATCCGGCCGCACGATGGAACGGAGCAACGCCTGGGTGTAGGGATGCTTGGGATTTTGAAACAGTTCGACAACGGGGGCCTTCTCCGCCATCTGGCCCAGATACATGACGACGACAAAGTCGGCCAGTTGAGCGATGACGGCCAGGTCATGGGTGATCATGATCACGCTCATGTCCAGGTCCTGCTGCAGGCTGCGGATCAGGCGCAGGATCTGGGCCTGGATGGTCACGTCGAGGGCGGTCGTCGGTTCGTCGGCGATCAGCACGCGCGGCTGACAGCAGAGGGCGATGGCGATCATGACGCGCTGGCGCATGCCGCCGCTCATCTGGTGGGGATAGTCGCCAAAGCGGCGTTCGGCGTCGGGAATTCCCACCTTGTTGAGCATGGATACGGCCAGTTCCTTGGTTCCCTCTTCGGACAGATCCTGGTGCTGGCGGATGCTTTCCATGATCTGTTCGCCAATGGTATAGACCGGCGTCAGGGATGTCATCGGCTCCTGGAAAATCATGGCGATATCTTTGCCGCGAATGGCGCGGACCGCATCTCCTCTGGGATCCAGGCTCACCAGGTCGATGGGCTGGTCGTCGTGATCGGGGTGATATAGGATCTGGCCGCTTGTCTGGCTGGAGGAGAGCAGGCGTAGAATCGAGCGTGCGGTGACGCTCTTGCCGCAGCCGCTCTCGCCGACGATGCCCAGGCAGCGGCCGCGTTCGACGGTAAAGCTGACGCCGTCCACCGCGCGCACGACGCCGGCCAACATCTTGAAATGTACGTGCAGATCGAGGACTTCGAGAATTGGTTGCGAATCGGGCATAGTCAGATACCGGTTGCCAGTGGCCAATGTCGGCGAGAGAAGAAGTGGAACGTTTCCATTATCTGATCTCGGAGTACGGGTCGAGTGCATCGCGCAGCGCGTCGCCGAGGAAGTTGACGGCCAGCACGGTCAGGACCATGAAGACGCCCGGGGCCAGCAGCCACGGGTGCTTGGTGAGGACCTGCACGGACTGGGCGTCCTTGAGCAGGGTTCCCCAGCTGACGAGCGGGGGCGTGATGCCGATGCCGAGGAAGCTGAGCGAGCTTTCGGCCAGGATCAGACCGGGGATGGAGAGGGTGGCGACGACGACGATGTGGCTGAAGCAGTTGGGAATGAGGTGGCGGAAAAGAATGGTAGGCGTGCTGGAGCCGGCGGCGCGCCCGGCCATGATAAAGTCGGACTCTTTGAGCGCGAGTGTTTTGCCGCGGATTTGGCGGCAGAGCCCGGCCCAGCCGATGAGCGCCAGTACGATGGTGACGCCCAGGTAGCGATGGAGGGAGGAGAGCTCGGGAGGCAAGGTGGCGGCGAGGGCCATCCACAGGGGGATGCGCGGGAAGGACATCAGCACCTCGGTGAGGCGTTGGATGAGAATATCGGCCACGCCGCCCCAGTAGCCGGATGCGACGCCGATGGCGGAGCCGAGGATGATGCTGATGAGCATGCCGATGATCGGCACGGAGAGCGAGATACGGGTCGCGGTGAGGACGCGCGAGAAGACGTCGCGGCCCAGCCTGCCGGTGCCGAAGAGGGCGACCATACCGCCTTCCTCAACGCCGAAGAGGCGCCGGCTGCTCGATATCAGGCCCCAAAGCTGGTAAGGCTCCGCCTCGACGAAGAAATAGATCGGGTAGACGAGTTCCGGGTCTTCGCTGTAGGTGGTGAGGAAGGTGTGCGCGTCTTTTTCGCTCTTGTAGCCGTAGACGAAGGGCCTGTTGAGCTTTCCGTCGCGGAAGATATGCACGCGCTGAGGGGGCGCGCGCAGCGCTTCTGAGTGTACGTAGTCGACGCTGTAGGGGGCAAAGAAGTCGGCGAAGACCGCGAGTATGACCGTAATCACCAGCCAGACGATGCCAATGATGCCGAGGCGATTGGCCATGATGCGGGCGCCAAGGATACGGCCGCGCGAGGCCACATCCGCGGCGGAGGCCATATCTATATCAGCGGCCGGCGGACGCGGCATGCCATGTATCTGATCGGTGGAGGCGCTCATAAGACACCAGTGGTTCGTGGCTATTGGCTTGCGGCCAGTAGCAGCGGTTGCCAGTTGCGCTAGTCAAAGCGGACGCGCGGGTCGACCCAGGCCAGCAGAAGGTCGGCGACCAGGTTGCCCAGCACGAGCATGACGCTGAGGATCATCAGGATGGCGGAGGAGACGTAGACATCCTGGGCCTGGAGGGCAGAGTTGAGGGTGGGGCCGATGGTGCGCAGCCCCAGCACGATGGCTGTGATGACGCCGCCGGAGATGATCTCCGGAAACTGCATGCCGAGCAGGCTGATCAGCGGGTTGATGGCGACACGCACGGCGTGTTTGATGACGACGATCTTTTCGGCCAGCCCCTTGGCGCGGGCGGTTTCAACGTATTGGCGGCCCAACTCGTCGAGCAGATTGCCGCGCATGATGCGCATGAGGGAGGCGATGCCGGGAATGCCACCCACAAACACCGGCAGCCAGATATGGGCGGCGAGATCTTTGATCTTGGCCAGGCTCCAGGGCGCGTCGACATAGTCGGGAGAATAAAGGCCGGTGAGCAGGGGCGCGTCGAGGACAAAGGTCATGAAGACCAGAATGGCCAACGCCAGCAGGAAGCCGGGCATGGAAAGACCGATGAAACTCATGATGGTAAAGACGCCGTCGGACACGGAGTATTGCCGGGTGGCGGAATAGATGCCGACCGGCAGGCCCACGGCCCAGGAAAGGCCGAGGGAGAGCGACGCGATCAGCATCGTATAGCCCAGGTTGGTCCAGATGACTTCGGAGGCGACGCGATCGTAGGTGACGAGGGAGACGCCGAAGTCGCCCTGCAGAAAGGCCCACAACCAATAGAGGTACTGGATTGGTATCGGGCGATCCAGGCCGTACTCGCGGCGGATATTGTCGCCCTCTATTCTGGCTTCCTCGTCACTCCAGCCGCGGTTGCCTACGAGATTTTGCTCATAGGTGGTGATCACGTCTCCGGCGGGGAGGTTGATGACGATGAAGCAGATAAAAGAGATGAGCAGGAGTGTGGGAATCGCTATCAACACTCTGCGTATGACGTAATCCAGCATCTGGACCCCGGGACTGCAGTGGTTCGCGGCCAGTGGCCGTTAGAGGAGTGAGTGAAGAGGAGTGAGGAATGAGGAGAGAGGAAACGGCAGTTTTTAGTTTTCCGTTTTCAGTTTTCAGTAACTGCGCCAGCACGCTGAAATCGCCAAGAACCGAAAACTTCCACCGTTATCGCTCCTCACTCCTCACTCCTTGCGTTTAATACTTGATGTAGAACTGCTCCGGATAGGCGTAGGTGAAGTCCTGCAGGCCATTGGCCACTTCGGGGCAGTTGCCGACGCGGTTGTTGACCAGGACCATGAGCGGGACATCGGCGACGATATGGATGTCGAACTGCCAATCGACGTGGTACTTGAAGAGCTCCTTGTGCAGACGTTTGCTCTCGGCAGCGTCGATCTCTTTCTTGATCTCTTCTTGCAGGGCGAACATCGCATCGCCACCTTCGGGCGGTCCGAGTTCTTGCAGCCACTCGGGGTCGTCATTGTAGTGCACCGGCAACATATCAAGCCCATGCCCCTTCGGGGTAAAGATCGGCTGGAAGGGCCGCATCAGGGGAATTTCATTGGCATCGGTGCCCCACATGTAGGTATGGGACTCGCCGGCACGCCAGCGGGAGAACAGGACCGAGCGCTGGATTGCGTTGAGACGGGCGTCGATGCCGGCGTCGCGCCAGTCGGCCACCACCATTTCCGCGACCTGCCGATGCACCGTGATCTCGGTCGCGGCATCCAGGATGATCGTCACCGGCTCGCCGCTGGGGAATGTACGCATACCATCGGCGCCCTTCTCCAGACCCAGTTCATCGAAGATACTATCAACCTGGGCCAAGTCGAACTGACCGTTGGTCATGGTGATGGAATCCATGTCATCGTCCCAGTAGGGAGATGAGGAGGCAAGGGCATAACTCGATGGCCGGCCGGCGCCGAAGTAGAGCGTTTCGTTGACCTCGTCGCGATTGATAGCCATTGAGAGGGCATTGCGGAAAGACTTTATGCGGAAGAACTCGGCGAGTTCCCTGTCTTTATCTGCCTGGAGGCGGTAGTTGATGGTGATGTGGTTGCCGGTGGTGAAGGAGGTGCCCGGCCAGAAGAGCAGCCGGTAGTCGCCGCGCTCCTCATTTTCGCGCAGGGTCGGCAGGCTCTCGAACAGCTGCATGTTGCGAATGCCGACGTCGATCTGGCCGGCAATTGCCATCAGGACGGCGTTCTCCTGGGTGCCGGCGTAGGGGAAGAGGTAGTTGTCGCAGTAGGGGAGCTGGTTGCCGGCGGTATCTACCGCGCAGTAGTAGGGATTGCGTTCCAGCCGCAGCCCTGATTCGTCATAGCCCTTCGAGATCCAGGGAGTTACGCCGGGGAAATCGGGATCGAGATAGACGTCGTTCTCTCTCAGATCCTTGTAAGTGGCGCTGTCGGTGTACCTGGGATGCCACTGCATCAGATGATGCTTGGGCTTGCTAGCCAGGGTGCGGCCGCGGAACAGGAAGGGGAAGGTGGGATAGGGGGCCGGGAACTTGAAGACCAATGTGTAATCGTCCGGCGCTTCCAGGACCACTGGCTGGCCATCCACAAAGCAGCGGGTAGGCGCTATGGGCGTGTACTCTTCGTCGAACCACATATCCTCCCACAGGAAGAGAACGTCCTCGGATGTGAACGGTTCGCCGTCGGACCATTTCATGCCCTCGCGCATATTGATCGTGAGCTGGGTGGCGTCACCGTTCCACTCGAAACTTTCCGCCAGGTATGGTTCCCAGCCGCCGGTCGGCAACCCGGCGCCGAATCCCTCCAGGTCGGTGGGGATGTCGATAAAGCCGCGGTTGACGATGTAGGCAGGCGCGGCGCGGTCGGTCTCGTTGAGGGTGAAGCCGCGGATCGATTCGCTGTAGTTCCCGACCTCATGGATGGGGGTAACGATGCGCGGGGTGACCGGCAGGCGATCATCCACGGGGGGCAACTCGCCGGCGTCCACCATTGATTTGAGCATCGGCGCTTCGTTGTACTGAGATGAGGATTCTGCAGCCGGCGCCGCGGATTCGGCGGGCGCTTCGGCGGCCGGTTGGTCGGCGGCCGGTTCATCAGCGCCGCCGGCGCCACAGGCGGCCAGCAGTGAGCCAGCTGTTGCGGCCGCTGATAGCTGGATGAACTTGCGCCGGGTAATCGTGCTTCTTGCCATGACTTTTCTCCTCTGAGTGGATACGGAGACTTGTTAGAAGAAAAAACGACATGTAACATCCGTCTTGCGGGATCGTTCTTTCTTCAATTCGCCCCCTTTGCATTATGGAAAGGCTCTTTGACCGCCATTGGCGGCGCGACAGTTTGTCAGGTGTATAGGGTAGCGTTTGCAGAAACCGAGAGATCGTGCATCTGGCCTGCACTCGTCAGGAGACGAACGCTTCCGGTAGGGCCGCATTGTACTTTAGCCGGATTGGGGTGTCAACCAGTGAAAATTTAGGGGTCTGACCCAGATTTTTGGGTAGACGTTGTCTGAATCAGGATTTACAGGATGTAGGGATTTTCAGGATTGCAGGCGATCGGTTGATGGCTGTTCAGCGGATCCTTTTTGCGTCGGGTAAAAGGGCAGTTCGCAGAGGGATAACGGTTCGGGATGCACCCCAATTTACCGGGCGGCGGTGCGTAGCCGGCGCGATTGCAGCCTGAACGGGGATGCTGTAAGATCCGCGAGTCGGACCGCCCGCCTTGGGCGGGCTGCGCAGGCTGTTGCGGGTGCGCATGTTACGCTGGCTTCGCCAAGTGGGCGGCAGATGGGGTCGACACAGCGTTCAGATTACGGTTGAAACAGGAGATTTCCCGATGAGCAGTTCCCGATTTCTTTTGCAGGCGCATGTGGATGCGGTGTACGAGGCTGCGCCGCGGAGGCTGGCGTTCGAGGCGCGGACCGAAACGGAGTTTGGCGCGTGGCAGGCGGCGCTGCGCGGGAAGGCACTGGCGCTGCTCGGGCTGGCGGGACGCACGCCGCCCGCAGCGGTAGCGGCGGAAAAGCTGCAAGCGGTGGCGCGGGACGGCTATGTGGAGGAGAAGTATCTTCTGGACGCGGGCGAGGGCGTTGGCATCCCCGCCTATCTGCTGGTCCCCAAGACGGAGCCGCCTTACCGGCCGGTGCTGGTCTTCCACGGGCATAACCCGTCGGTGCAGTGGATCTTGGGCAACTATCCGAGCGCGGAGGAGCGGGAGAGCAGGCTGAAGGTGGACAACAATTACGCGCAGGCGCTGGCGCAGGCGGGCTATCTGGTCTGCGCGGTGGAGCAGCGCGGTTTTGGGGAGCGGCAGACGGAGGATGGGCGGGGCGGCGTGCACGAGAACTCGTGCCGCCACCTGGCCTTCGCCTACCAGATGGCGGGCCGCAACCTGGTTGGCGAACGCTGCTGGGACGGCATGTGCGCGATAGCGTTTCTGCAGAGCCGGCCGGATGTGGCGCCGGGGGTTCTGGGCTGCACGGGCAATTCGGGCGGGGGCACGACGGCGCTGTGGCTGTCGGCGATCGACGAGCGGATCACGGTTTCGGTGCCGGGCTGCTACCTCTGCTCGTTCCGGGCGTCGATCTACAACCTGTATCACTGCGAGTGCAACTACGTACCCGGCATCCTGGAGTGGGCGGAGATGGGGGACCTGGCGGCGCTGATCGCGCCGCGGCCGCTGCGGGCGATCGCGGGGGCGCAGGATGACATTTTCCCAATCGACGGTGTGCGCGAGCAGTTCGCCGTCGCGGCGCAGGCGTACGAGTTGCTGGGGGTAGGGGAGCGCTGCTCGCTGGGCGTGCATCCCGGTGCGCACGGGTACAATCACCGGTTGAGCCACGGGTGGTTCGGGGCGTGGCTGGGGGCGGGACAATGTTAGGCGCGCCCAGCAATGGGAAAGCAAAACTTCACTGCGCGCCTTGCGTACAGGGGCGCAATGGGTTGATACGAACCGACACCTGACCACTGGTTTTCGCTATGGACATCCCTTTTCGTATAACCTTGGCCGTACTTCTTGTTGCTTTTGTAGCGCACCGAGGCTATTACACGCACAAGTACGAGGCAAACGATCCGGCACGGTTGCCGCCCCACAGGAGCATGCTGGCACAGCGGCTGACGACGGTTCTGATCATCCTGCCGCCTGTGGTGTTGCTGCTCTATCTTGTTGTGCCCCAGTGGCTGAACTGGGCTGCTCTCTCTGTGGCGGATGGCCTGCGCTGGGCAGGATTGGGGCTGGCGCTGGCCGGTTTCGGGCTATTGCAGTGGGCGCAGAACGAATTGGGCCGCCATTGGAGCGACGCGGCCCGGTTGCAGGCTGACCATCAACTGGTGACCACGGGGCCGTACCGTTGGCTGCGGCATCCCATCTACAGCGCCTTTCTGCTCATCCTCAGCGCGCCGCTGCTGCTTTCGGCCAACTGGCTGGTGGGCGGCCTGTGGATCGGCATGACCTGCATGGACGTTGCCAGGCGCATTCGCAAGGAAGAGGCGCTGCTGCTGGCGCGGTACGGCGAGGTGTACCGGGCATATTGCCGGCGGACGGGACGAATTCTGCCGCGTTTACGGGTAAAGATGTGAAAAACGGTTGAGAAAGGATCGCAGGAATCTTCGTTCGACTTATGTTCAGATGCTCCTGAATGCCCGCATCCGATTGGTGTAGGTGGCCTGGGGAATGGGGCCTTCGAGCAGAGGATCGCCCGTCTCCTCCATCCAGTCGCGCAGGCGCCGCGCCAAGTCGTCTCTTATGCCGGCGTAGTCCGGATCCTCGGCCAGGTTGTTCTGTTCCAGCGGATCCTGCTCCAGGTCGAACAGCTCGAAGGGCGGATGGTACTGATCGGTGTAGGGCATGTTCAGGGCCACACTGATCTCAGGGTACCCCTTGGCGTTGCTGGGGTAGTCGGGCGGCGTCTCAATCGTGGGCGCAAACTCGAAGTTGGCAATGAGTTTCCAGCGCTCTGTGCGGATGGCGCGCATGGGGTCGTAATAGGTGTGATAGGTTTTTTCGGCGAATACGTATTCGCTCGGCCTGTAGGTATCCCCGCATAGCAGATTCCAGTAGCTACGCCCCTGCAGATTCTGCGGTGTTTCGATCCCCAACATGTCAAGCACGGTGGGCACAAAGTCCACGTGGGTGACGAATTCCGGTAAACGCCGCCCCCCGGCCGGCTCAGCGTTTCGTCCCGGGATGCGTATGAGGAGCGGCACCTCGATGCCGGCGTCGTAGAGGCTCATCTTCGCGAGCGGGAACGGGATGCCGTGATCGGCGGTGAAGACAACTACGGTATCATCCGCCAAACCTGCGGTTTCAAGCGCTTCGAGCACTCTGCCGAACGCCTTGTCGATCGAGGCAACCGAGGCTTCCATATCGACCATATCGGCGCGCACTTCGGGGATATCCGGCAGGTAAGGCGGCATGGCGACCGTATCTGCGTCAATTTTCTGCACGTCATGCGGGAAGGGACGATGCGGCTCGGTAAAGCCGATCTGAGCGAAGAACGGGGCCGCGTTCTGTTCGCGCTGCGCCAGAAAACTACAGAACGCGGTTGCCAGTTGGGCGCAGCTTCCCCTTGGATGCGCATGCGTGTATCCGCAGCGTTCCGGGCTGCTGGCCTCATGTTGGGTACCGAAGAGACGGGTTTCGTAACCGTTCGCAGAGAGGATCTGGGCGAGATGTTGTTCATCCGGGTGCAGGTCATTGGCGAATCCGGAGTGGGCCAGCCCGACGACGCCATTTGCGTGGGGGTAGCGGCCGGTCCAGAGGGCGGCCCGGGAGGGGCTGCACTGGGGCGCGACGCAGAAGCTGTTCTCGAATTGGAGCGCGGATGCGGCGAAGGCGTCGACATGGGGTGTGCGGACGCCGGGGACGCCGTAGCAGCCCAGATAGCGGCCCAGGTCGTGGCAGATGAAGACGAGGATGTTTGGTTGTTGCGTATCCATTGAGACTACCTCATGTGGTTTTTGGTTTTTAATGTAGATCCCAAATGAGATCAAGAGCTTGTGTATTTCAAGAAAGCAGGAGAGACTCCTTTGTTCCAATTGCGAGTTGTTCCAAAAGTTCGTGGTTTCAAATGGGATCCACATTAGTAACCCCACTCGTACAAGATTTTGGGATTGGAGGGATGGGCAGGGTTGCTGTGGCACGGCTTTCGTGTCATTGATGGCATCTGCAATCCATTCTTTGACCAACCCTTGCCTTTCTTGACCAGCCCTTTTTCCCTGCCACCATTCAGGCTATCTCGTTACGTATTCGATTGGCCGCCGCCTTGGTTGACAGCCGACATGCTGCGATGACGGCGTACCGTTCGTGAGGCGTGTTTTTGGAGGGGGCGTTGCGGGGGGTGTCCCCCCGCACAAGGGAGGGCCGAAGGCCCGACCGCCCAAAAACAAGGGGAGAGGAGTGAGAAACACCTTTGCTCGCCTCACTCGGGGTCGCGAATGATGGTTGCGGGCGAGACGCCCGCGGTGACAGGATTCGGCTGAATTGGGTGGGCGGAGACACTTTGGGTCCCTGGGCGCGGCTGTGTTGCAAAGGCGCGAATCGACTTTGGCTGAGTAGTTACGTGGAAACTGAGAACTACTAACGGTACGGGTCTGCTGCGTCGCGCAGGCCGTCGCCGAAGAAGTTGAGCGCCAGGACGGTGATGATAACGAAGAGGCCGGGTAGCAGCAGCCACGGCGCCAGCGCGACTGAGCGCAGATTCTGGGATTCCTGCAGGAGGACGCCCCAGCTGATGGCGGGAGGACGCAGCCCCAGCCCCAGGAAGCTGAGTGAGGTTTCACTGAGGATCATGGAGGGGACGGCGAGGGTGGCGGAGGCGATCAGGTGACTGAAGAAGGAGGGCACCATGTGGCGCAGGATGATGCGCATTTCGCTGGCGCCGGCGAAGCGGGCGGCGAGGACGAACTCCTCCTCGCGCATGGAGAGAAAGCGGCCGCGCACGGCGCGTGCGAGGAATGTCCAGCCGATCAGCGAAAGGATGATGGTGATGCCGAAGTAGACTTTAAGGCTGGACCAGTCCTGTGGCAGGGAGGCGCTAAGGGCCATCCACAGAGGGATAGAGGGCACGGAGCGGATGAACTCGATGAACCGCTGGATGAGGACATCTAGTACGCCGCCGTAGAAGCCGGAGATGCCGCCGAGGACGACGCCGAAGATGAAGCTGAGCGCGACGCCGATCAGGCCGATGGAGAGGGAGATGCGGGAGCCGTAGAGGATGCGGGTGAACATGTCGCGGCCGAGTTTGTCGGCGCCGAGCAGGAATATGGTGGAGAAGTGCGGAGTGTCTGCGCGAGCCGCGGCGGCGGCGTCGAATATTGGTTCGCCGATGCCGAAGAGATGGCGGCTGCCTGGAAAGAAGCCCCATAACTTATAGGGATCGCCCTCGACCCAAAACCGGACGGGGTAGCGCGCGGTTTCGTCGATCTGGAACTCCATGCGCAGGGTTTCGGGGTTGCGGGCCTGGGTGAGGCCGTAGACGAAAGGTGTGCCCTGGAACTCGCCGTTATGGAAGAGGTGAATCGGTTGCGGCGGCGCGTAGGTGAGGGCGACTTCGTAGGTATCGGTATTGTAGGGGGCGAGCACCTCGGCGAAGACGGCGACCAGGTAGAGGAGAATAACGACTACGGCGCCTACAATGGCCATTTTGTGTTTGAGAAAGCGCCACCACATCATCTGCAGTGGTGAAGCGACGTATATGCGTTCTTCCTCTTCCTCGATGGGGAGATAGGTATCGGTATCGTCGATGTCGGCGCCCAGAAAATCGCCGGTAGCGGCGGTGGGAGAGGGCTCAGCGGGGGTTGGGTTTTGGCTGGTGAACGATTGATCAGCGCCCATATTACCCTCCCATCCGGATGCGGGGATCGAGCAGCGCCAGCAGAATGTCGGAGACCAGCGTGCCGATGATCGTCAATGTACTGAGCATGAGCAGAAAGCTGGAGGCCAGGTACATGTCCTGGGTCAGGAGCGAACGCAGCAGCAGCGGGCCGGTGGTGGGCAGGCTGAGCACGACGGAGACGATGATGGAACCGGAGACCAATTGGGGCAAGGCCCAGCCCATGGTGCTGACAAAAGGGTTGAGAGCCACGCGTGTGGGATATTTGAGAACGAGTTTGAACTCGTTGAGGCCCTTGGCGCGTCCGGTTTCGACATAGGGCTTGCTGAGTTCGTCGAGCAGGTTGGCGCGCATAGTGCGCACCAGGCCGGCCGAACCGGCCGTGCCAACGATGACGGCGGGCGCCCAAAGATGTTTGAGCATATCGCCAAACTTGGCGATGCTCCAGGGGGCGTCAGTGAACTCCTGTGAGAAGAGGCCGGAGATGTTGGTGTCGAAATAGCGGAAGGCGACCCACATCATGATCAGTGCGAGCAGAAAGTTGGGCGTGCCCAGGCCGATGAAACTGAGGGCGGTGAAGATATAGTCCCCGATCGAATACTGGTAGACGGCGGAGAGTACGCCGACCACAAGCCCGATGACCCAGGAAAACATCAACGCCGAGAAAGCGACCACCACCGTCAAGCCCAGACGATCCCAGATCAGATCGCTGACGGGCAAACTCCACTCGAAGGAGAAGCCGAA
Organism: Caldilineaceae bacterium; assembly: GCA_965221345.1. GTDB lineage: Bacteria > Chloroflexota > Anaerolineae > Caldilineales > Caldilineaceae > Bin5. Next base: position 92,437 of record CBDCSD010000001.1, on the reverse strand, counting down.
ATTGCCCTGCAAGACGTTGCCCAGCCACTTGGCGTAGCGTACGTGAGCCGGCTGGTCGAGCCCGTACTGCTTGATTAGGGCGTCGATCTCATCCTGGCGTACGGAGTCACCCAACGCCATGCGGTTGGCGATATAGGAGGTCATATAGTCGCCGGGCGGCAGTTCGATGATGACGAAGGAGATCAACGAGATCATGAACAGCGTGGGCACCAACAGGAGGAGGCGGCGGAGGATGAATGAGGACATTGAACACCGGTGGCTAGTGGTAAGTGGTTAGTGAGACGCCAGCGGCCTGTGGCCGGTCACCAGTGAATTTGCTGGCAACCGACCACTGACAACTGGCCACTGAAGTTATCAGCTCTTGAGGTAGTACTGTTCCGGCACGGTACTGCCCGGCGTCTGCAGGTGCCAGGAGGAGACCCCCGCGCGCGGGACGTTGCCCATGTTCTTGCTGACGACGACGGGCGCAGGCAGGCCGACCGCCATGCTGAACGTCCAGAGATTCTCTGTGTTGAGGTCGAGGATCTGCTGGAAGAGGCGGTGATGCTCTTCAACGTCCGGCGTGCCCTTGATCGCCTCATAGAGGTCGATGGTGGTGCGCAGGTCGCCGGTCGGCTCCACGCCGTTGGCGCCGCCGGAGTTGTACCAGAGGGCATGGCAGGCGGCGTGATGCGAGCTGCCCTGAGCAAAAGGTATGAAGTGCCGCGGGTCGATGAGTGGGTTGAACTCGGCGGAGCCGGTCCAGACAGTCATGTCGTGCTCGGAGGCCTGAACGCGCTGACTCCAGAGCGGGCGGGCTTCCTCTTTGAGAGACAGTTGCACGCCGACATCGGCCATATACTTCTGCATCAACTCGCCAATGCTGCGCCAGGAGCCGAAGACGGGCGCGTAGTTGAAGACGATGCTGAGCGGCTCGCCGTCCGGGCGCAGGCGGATTCCATCTGCGTTCCTTTCGGTGAGGCCCATTTCGTCGAGCATGGAGTCGGCGAGGTCCGGGTTGTACTCGATGGCGTTCTTGGCCTGCACCTCATCGTAGAAGGAGGAGGTGGCGAGCGGCGACGGCTGCCCCGGCTCGCCCTGGCCGAGGTAGACGGCCTCGATAACCTCATCGCGGTTCATGGCGTGGGACATGGCGAAGCGGAAGCGTTTATCGTTGAAAATCTCGTGCAGGACCGGGTCCGGATGGCAGAGATTGAAGGAAATGACGGAATCGCTGGTTTCGCCGAACTTCCAGAGAAGGATCTCGTAGTTGCCGACCTCCTCATTTTCCTTGAAGAGCGAGAAGTTTTCCATCAGAATATGGCGGTGCTGCATGTCGATCTCACCGGCTACGGCGCGCAGATTCAGGACTTCGGAGTCTTCGACAATATCGGTGGAAACCTTGTCGATGTAGGGAAGTTGGTTGCCGGCGGTGTCCACCTTCCAGTAGTAGGGGTTGCGCTCCAGCACGACCGGGACTTCGGGCGTAATCTGGGTGAAGCGCCAAGCGAAGTTGACCGGCACCTCGGTATTGAGGCGGGGGGTAAGCCGATTGTTGAAGTATTGATGCCAGAACTCAAAATCATTTTCTTGCGCCAGTTCATTCAACTCTTCTTCGTCGACGTAGTTGCGATGGAACTGGGTCATGTAATGCTTGGGATACCAGGTCATCGAAGCGCCGTTGGCCCCGGCCATCAGGGTCATGAAGATGCCATGCGCGCCGGGGAAGGTGAAACGGATGGTGAGATCGTCGGGTGCGTCCATGACGACGGGCTCACCACCGACGGTCAGCCAGACGGGGAAGCTGGGAGCGAGGTCGTCATCGCCCAGCACGTCCTCATACCAGAACATGAAGTCCTCGGCGGAATTGGTCGCGCCGTCCGACCATTTGACGCCTTCGCGCAGGTGGAAGGTGTAGGTGGTGCCGTCGTCTGAGATTTCCCAGGATTCGGCCAAATTGGGGCCGATATCGGAGCCGTCCATGTTGAAGCGCACCAACTGCGGGTACATGAGGCGATATCTGAAGATGCCGGCATCGCCAGGGCCCACGCCAATGCGGCGCCAGGTGCCGCCGTACTGGCCGATCTCATCCAAGGGTTCGATCACCATGGGGTTGGAGGGCAGCCGTTCGTCGACGGGGGGGATGTCGCCGTTGGCGACCATATCGGCGAGCATGGGCGCTTCGTTGTACTGGGATGCGGGCATCGCGTCGCCGCTGTCGGATGCGGCCGGGGCTTCGGCAGCGGGCGCTTCCGCCGCGGGAGCATCGCCGCCGCCGCAGGCAGCCAGTACTGCGCCGGCGGTGGCAAAGGCGGAGACCTGCAGGAATCTTCGTCGTGAAATGTGCTTCTGGGTCATGGAATCTCCTCCAGTGGTTTGGTTGTATACCGAAAACTGCAGTTCGTAGTGGTCAGTTCCTGGTTTTTCGTTGCGCCTCGTTCGCACGTGTCGAGTGCGGTCACTAAGAACCAGAAACCGAGCGGAAAGACAAGGATCTGTTGCCGGTAATCGGTACCGGTCACCGATTATATCGGGGTAAGATTTACGCTAAAGACCTAGCCTTGGGGTCATTCTTTCACCAGACCGGGTAACTAGGGAAAGCCTCAAGATCGGGGGAAGGGATCAGGGCTTTGCGATGACCGGTTACAGCTTATTCCGTTGCGGTCAGGGCCACAGTCGGGACTAGTGCTGGTGATTCAGCCAAATTGACTGGTAGGGCATTGTATACGAGACGACGGGCAGGAGCAAATTCGTCAAGACGCGGCGCGGGGAGCCGCAGAGGCCAGTGGACCAAAGGACTCCCCCGCGGGCGATCGGTCCCTGGCCTTTGCAATCAGCGCAGAACCTCGCGGACCTGGTGCTCGCCGTTGCCGGGTACGTTGTAGGCGAGGGTGTTGGCCCAGCGGGGGTGGGACGAAAGGTTGGGCGCGGAGCCGTGGATGACGAGGGATGTGAAGAAGATGCCGTCGCCCGGCTCCATTGGGATGGTCACGCCCTCCTCCCGCTTGTAGTAGTGGCCGGGCAGGAACCTGCCGAAGGTCTCCTGATGCCGCTCATGGTCCTGCAGTCCCCAGCGGTGGCTGCCGGGGATAAACTCCAGGCAGCCGTTTTCGAGGGTCATTGGATCGATGGCAAACTGGCAGTTGAGCATCATGGGTTGGTTTTCATCGGTTTTCCAGTAGGCGTAGTCCTGATGCCAGGGGGTCGCCGCGCCAACGCCGGCCTCTTTGGGCAGGAGCTTGCTGTGGTAGAGGGCGACTTGCGGATGCATCAGTTCGGCTACGATTTTGACGAGCGCGTCGCTGCGGAGGATGCGGTTGATGGTGGGGCTGACCAGTTCGCTGTGCATCAGTTGACGGATGGTCTTGCTCTCAGCGGGCGCGTCTTCGTCCTCCCAGGCGACGTGGACATCGGGCGGGGGGTCGGCCACCATGCGCCGGTGGATGTCTACCAGTTCCTGGCGGATCTGCCCGATCTCCTGCAGGGGGACGAGGCCTTTTATAAGCAGAAAGCCGTTGGCTTCAAAGGATTCTTTTTCTTGGATTGTCAGGCTCATCGGAGTCCTCGATTTGTGTATTCCCTGTTCAGGTTCATGGCGCTATCTGGCTGGCGGCTGTGGCGTCGGGACATGCGCATCGCAAGTTCCCTGTTTTCGCTTCGCCATAAATATATAGCGGACTGCGAATTGAAGCAATTGCTGTTCACATATGCAAGCCAGCGTTTGCGCTGCCGGAAGGTATCAGCCTGGTTGCCCCCTACCGCTGGATTGTGATGAAGGTAAGGCTGGTTGGCTGTTGTCATTCAAGACAGTGGGAGATCGAACCGCACGGTTGTCCCCTGTCCAAGCCCGTTGCTGGAAACGGCAATCGTACCATTGTGCGCCTCGATAATGGCGCGGGCGATGGTCAGCCCCAGGCCCATGCCACCTGTGCGGCGATTGCGAGATTGATCGGCGCGGTAGAGGCGGTTGAAGATATGGGGCAAGTCGGCCGGGTCGATGCCTGCCCCGTTATCGGTTACTGAAATTCCCACAGCGCCGCCTTTTTCCATGCTTGCCGCAACCGTGACCCGGCCGCCTGCCTCCGTATGCTGGAGCGCATTGTGAATGACATTGCCTAGCGCCTGACTCATCCGCATCCGGTCGAGATTGAGCAGTGGCAACTCAGGCAGCAGTTGCAGCGATAAGGTGATCTGCTGGCTCTGCGCTTGCGGCTGCCAGCGTTCCACTTCAGCGGTGAGCAGTTGATGGAGCGAGTACGGTTCAATCGTGAGCCGCAGCTCGTCTGATTCGGTTTCGGCCAGCCAGTTCAGGTCACGCGCCAGATTGTGGAGCAACTTCACCTCTTGGATGATCTGGTCGGCTGCTCGTGCGGGCGTCTGCAACCCTTTGCGTAGCCCATGCGCTTCCAAACGGATGACGCTCAAGGGAGTGTTCAGTTCATGCGAAATATCATTGAGCAGCCGCTTGCGCAAGTCGCGTTGTGTTTGGAGGGCGGTTGTCATCTGGTTGAATGCCGCGCTCATCTGCCCAAGTTCGTCCGGGGAAGTAACCGGGAGCAGAACGGTATCACTGCGTTGAGCAATGGACTGGGCGGCCTGGGTCAGCGCTGTGACAGGAGCGGTGATGCGTCTGGCGAGCCATACGGCCAGTAGAAAAGCCATCGCAGCAGTCAACAGTCCGCCGATGGTGATGGTGTAAAGCAGGTTTTGAAGAAAGCCATGCGATTCGGTTGCCCACAATTCACGATTCACATCAACATACGCATATCCCACGGACTGGCCAGTGCGCAGATCGGATACATCAACGCGCTGTCCACCCAGTTCTGGCGCGACCTCACCCGGTCGCAGCTCGGCGAAGTTGTCTTGTAAGACATATCCGTCGACATCAGTAATGACAACGCGTATGCGGTCTCGGTCAGACTCGCTATGGAAGAACTCAGAGTCTTCTTCTTCAGCTTCTTCGCGGCGCTCTTGTTCCACCCCGTACTCGAAGAGATATCCTGTCTCAGATAGAGCGGCTCCCAACGTTTCCCAGCCATCTGACGAAGTGTACGCCTGACTCAACTTTCGAGCTAAATCATTGGCTTCATCGCTACTGAGCGCACCAATAAATGTGTCCAATTGCGCCTGTGTCGTATAGTATCCGACGCCCAAACTAAGCGAGACAACAAGAACGATGAGCAGGATAAATGCGCCCAGGAAGCGCCAGCGTAACGACATCAAGCATCCTCCGTTACGAATCTGTAGCCAGTGCCATAGACGGTTTGAATCGGCTGGCGCCCGTCTACAGAAATTTGCCTGCGCAGACGAAGGATGTGGCTGTCAACGGCACGATCGTATCCATCAAAATCGTTATTGAAGGCGAGAGCGATTAGCTGGTCGCGTGTGAGCACCTGATTCGGATGACGCATGAAGGTAGCGAGCAGGAGGAATTGCGCATGACTTAAGTTGATTGGTTGCTCGTCAATCGTCACGCGCTGCGTCGATTCATCAATCGTAATGTTGCCACAGGTCAATTCTTGTTGAACTTTGTCATTGACCCGACGCAACACGGCTTTGGCGCGTGCCACGACTTCTTCGGGGTCGAACGGCTTGACGACATAATCATCTGCGCCGCTTTCGAGCCCGTTGATGCGGTCGGTATGGGCTTCGCGGGCGGTGAGCATGATGATGGGAACATCTGATTCGCGGCGTAAAATGCGACATAGCTCGATCCCATCGAGGCCGGGGAGCATCAGATCGAGCACAATCAGGTCGGGGGCAAGGGTGCGGGCAAGGGTGAGCCCTGTCTTGCCATCGTGGGTGACTTTGGCGGCGAATCCTGCCTGCTCAAAAAAGATTTTCAGCCAGTTCGCGATCCGCGTATCATCTTCAACGATCAGAATCATGTAACGCATTGTCATTTCTCAACTGAAACCGTGCAGACGCGGTGCCCGGCATGGCCACCGCGTCTGCGTATCGTGCCTATCCGCCAAAGAACGGCTTCCGGCTTCTTTGGCCTCGGTCTCGCTTAGCCGCCGCTATTGTGTTCACCGCCATTTTCACCATCTTCGCTATCTTCGCCGCCTTCTTCACCGCCTTCGCCGCCGGAACCGTGTTCACCAGCCTCGCCGCCGGTTCCCGGCCCTACTTCAGCGTGGGTCGTCCACCCGTCAAACGCTTCGGCTGTTGCGGGGAGAGTAACATCCACTATTTGACCAGGAGCGAGGTCAACCGGCGTTGTCGGTCCGAGCTCGACTCCATTCGACAGGTGAACCTCAACCCGAACTTGCTGCAAGGTACTGTCAGTGGTGTTTTCGACCGTGCCGTTAAAGGCGTTGCTCTGGGCGTCGTAGACCAGGACCAGCCGGGCGCCCTTGCGAACGGTATCATATTGCTCGGTCAGGGTCAGGGTATTGCCCGATTCTTCGCCGTCGCTTGCGCTGCCATGTTCACTGTCTTCCCCGTCACCGTTGCCGCCATCTTCACCATCTTCGCCACCGGAGCCGTGTTCACCAGCCTCGCCGCCGGTTCCCGGCCCCACCTCAGCGTGGGGCGTCCACCCGTCAAACGCTTGGGCTGTTGCGGGGAGAGTAACATCCACTTTTTGACCAGGAGCGAGGTCAACTGGCGTTGTCGGTCCGAGTTCGACTCCATTCGACAGGTGAACCTCAACCCGAACATGCTGCAGGGTACTGCTAGTGATGTTTTCCACTGTGCCGTTAAAGGCGTTGTTCTGGGCGTCGTAAGCCAGGACCAGCCGGGTGCCCTTTCGAACGGTATCATATCGCTCGGTCAGGGTCAGGGTATTGCCTGATTCTTCGCCGTCGCTTGCGCTGGCATGTTCACTGTCTTCACCGTCACCGCTGCCGCCATCACGCTCGTGTTCGCCGCGGCTCGTGGTGACGCCGTTTGAGCCATGATGCTCGCCCGTTCCGACAGGTATTGTACAGCCACTGATTCCGATTGCCACCGTGACGGCAGTCACCGCTAACATCAGCCTGAATTTCTTCGTTAACACTGTCTTGTTTGCCATTGTTTCACCTCTTTACATTTGGTTTCGTTTGCCTGAGGGCGTATTCCTCATACTTGCCAATGATAGCGGTGAAATGTTGCACAAATATGTCAGGCGAAAGAGATAATCGCGCGGCATTTAAGACAGGGTTGCGGTTGTTTTGGGAAGACTTTCAGTCTGAAAGTCGACTCGATAGTCTGGTAGGGCCGATTTGGGGTATTGATCCTGCTGATGCCAGCCAGGTCATCTTGAAGAGCGGGGGATTCAGGACCTGAATGTGAAGCTGTATAGCTTGCTGCGATTGAGGAAAAAGCGGATCTGGACAGCGCCTTCGATAGTTTGTTCCTCGTTCTTCCAGCTGACCTGCCAGTGGAGGTCGTCGGTTTGCAGAGGAAGGCAGTCGGCGCGGGAGTAGCCGTCCAGAACGCGCCCATCGGGGCGGCACAGTTCGACGCGCAACTGACCGCCGGCGGCATCGGCGTTCAGCTCGAGCGCGCTGGCGCCCGCGGGCAGGAGCAGGGGTTTGGTCACGATTATCCCCTCGTCGGCTGCGGCGAGCGCGACGAAGCGATCTCTTTGCCAGGTGGCCCGCCCCAGCCTTTTGACGCGCTTCTCCATGTCGACTTCGCCGTGGGTATGCTCGCAACCGGTGTAGTACCAGTGAACTTCGTCGCCTTCGATGATCGGCTCTTTGGCTGTGCCGATGATCATGCCTCTGTCGAAGGCGTCGCCGGCGCCGCGAGGGAGCGCGGCGGTGCGGGCGCGGTCGGCATGTTGCCAGTTGATGCCATCGCGGCTGTAGACGAACTGGCCGTCGATGGGGCCGTCGCAGGGGATCTGGTTCTTTTCGCCCGGGATCTGCTCGGCGGTCACGTAGAGCACGCCCAGCAGGCCGATATGGACATCGTTGTAGCGAAAGGCGGAGAGGTTGTGGAATTCGGCGCGCAGGGCGCCGTATTTGCGCCGGGCGATCTCGTCGTCCCAGCTGCTCGGCTCCAGGATCGGGTAGGAGTCCTTCCAGGGACCGGTAAGCGCGGGGCTTTCCGAGTAGCAGATGACCCGGCGTTTGTGTATGTCATCGAAGCGCTGGATCGAGTAGGCGCGGTAGATGGAATCGACCGCGTCCCAGGTCACGTTGAATGTGCCCTCGTTGCTGCGCTTTACCACCGGCTCGAGATGGTCGCCGTCATTCCAGTGGATACCGTCGGGGGAGGTGAGCAGGAAGATGCCGCGGTAGCGGCGGCAGAAGCCGATCGCCTTGTAGCGTTTGGCCGGGTCCTCTTCGTCGCGGTCGATGAAGACGGAGGCGCCGTGGAGATCCCAGATGATGTTGTTGGCGGGGCTGCCGTTGAATGTGAAGATGCCCAGCTCCGGCTTGGTCCAGTTGATGCCGTCGTCGCTCTCGGCGTACAGGGTGAGGTCGCCGCGGTCGTTGTCGACGAAGGCGCGCCCGTAGCGGTCGGCGGTGACGCCGTTGCAGTGGAAGGGTCTGTCGTCGGTGCGGGGGACATAGAGGCCGGGAATCTGGTAGTTGCCATCGGGCACGCGCCAGTGGGGGCCCATGCGGCCGAAGTACCACATGCGGTACTTGCCTGCCAGATCGTCGTTGAGGGCTGTGCCGTAGAGATGGATGCGCTTGCTCATGCCGGGGCCGCAGTATTCCCAGAGCTTGTCCGGGTCGGGCTCCATGACGAATGGGGTCTTGGCGCAGGGCTGGACCACGCGGGTGATGCCGTCTTCCTCCTGACTAAGGGCTTCGTCGAGGAGGAGGACGCTCTCTCCACTGCGGAGTTGATAGGCGTTCGTTGAAGGGTCCGTATTTGCGTTCATAGTCAAGCCCTGGCTGATTGGATTTCGTTCGGGCGCATAGGGCGAAGCGATGTCGCATTTTCTATGTCCATTGGAGTTTCACCGGCTGGTTGGTGCGCATGGACTCTAGCGCGGCCTCGGCGATCAGCTGGGCCTGGTAGCCGTCCTGCAGCGAGGGCGAGACGGCCGCGCCGCTTTCGAGCGCGGTGATGAAGGCATCGAGCGCGTAGGCGAAGCTTTCCTCGCCGTAGTAGTCAGGAAAGCGGCTCTGCATGATGCCCGCTGCGGTGAACCGGACCAGATTCTCGGAGGGGGCCGAGCCGCCTTGCAGCATACCTTTGGCGCCAAAAACCTCGACCCGGTCATCAAAGCCGTAGGCCGCGCGCCGGCCGTTCTCTATCGTACAGAGCGCGCCGCTGGGGAAGCGGAGGACCGCCACCGCGGTGTCGACGTCGCCCATCTGCCCGACGGCGGGGTCGATGAGGCAGGAACCGGTTGCGTACAGTTCGGTCGGCCTCTCGGCGGCGAGCCATGGGGCCAGGTCGAAGTAGTGGATCATCTTGTCGCGCAGCAGGCCGCCGGAGCGCTGAAGGAAGGCGAGAGAAGCCAGCTCAAAGTCGCGGGCAGTGATGTGGATGGACTCGATCTGTCCGATAGCGCCATCCCGGATCTGCCGGTGCATAGATTGGAATTCAGGTTGGAAGCGGCGGCGGAATCCGATGAATAACGGCGGGTCGCAGGCGGACGCTTCGTCCACGAACATGCGCACTTTCTCGATGTCGAGATCGATCGGCTTTTCGCAGTAGGTCGGTTTGCCGGCCCGCATCGCCTGGCGCAGCAGGTCGACGTGGGTATCGGTCGATGAGGCGATCAGGACTGCATCGACATCGTCCGCTTGCCAGATCTGCTGCGGGCTGCGGGGTGTGATCCCCCCGCAGGCTGTCGTGAGGCGCTGCGCGGCGGCCTGATCGACGTCATAAACGTAGCCGAGTTCGGCGCGGGGATGGTCGGCGATATTGCGGGCGTGGATTGTGCCGGCGCGGCCGGCGCCAAAGAGGGCAAATCGCATCAATTCAGTGTCCAGACGCCAGTGGCCAGGGATCGTTGATCGACCCTGGGCCACTGAATTCGAGATATTGGGAACTGTGAAGCGGATCCAGCCGAACGCGTTGCCGGCCGCGCGCCCGGCAATGCTGGGGTTATGCGTCCTGCGGCGAGTTGGCGGCGGCGTGCAGGTGAGTATACATAGCGGAGGTTGAGAATGTCAAACAGCGTTGTAATATTGGAAAGGGTCCCAGATTTTGGGGCAGTTGTGCGGGCGAGGCAGGCGGGGAGGATTCCCGCAGAAGCCGGGAGACACGCTAGAGAAAGGTGCAGCCGTTCCGGGGTAGCGGTCAGTTCCCAAATGTCTGGCCTTGAACCTGCTCCGCGTGATGGCAGGCGACCCAGTGCTCTGTGGTCTGGCCCAGATTGCGGAATTCGGGATCATCCTGCCGGCAGATTTCGGTGGCATAGATGCAACGCGGGTGAAAGTGGCAACCGGTTGGTGGATTGGCGGGATTGGGCACATCGCCCTCGAGGATGATCGGCTGCCGGGTCATCTCCGTCTCCGGGTCGGCGACCGGGATAGCCGACACCAGGGCCTGGGTATAGGGATGCAACGAGCGCCCGTACACATCCTCAGTCGGCCCCATTTCGACGACCCGCCCCAGATACATCACGGCAACGCGGTCGCTGATGTAGCGCACCATGGACAGATCATGGGCTATAAAGAGGTAGGTCAGACCGAACTCGTTTTTGAGGTCCCACAACAGGTTGACGACCTGGGCCTGGATCGATACGTCCAGGGCCGAGATCGGTTCGTCGGCCACGATGAAGGTCGGATTGGTGGCCAGGGCGCGGGCAATGCCAATCCGCTGGCGCTGACCTCCTGAAAACTCGTGGGGATAGCGATTGATGAAACCGGGGTTGAGGCCGACGATCTCCAGCAACTCCTGGACGCGCGCCCGCCGCTGGTTGGGCGTACCGATCTTATGCACTTCGAGCGGCTCTGAGACGATAGTGCCGACCGTCATACGCGGATTGAGCGAGGCATAGGGGTCCTGAAAGATCATCTGAATGTGGCGGCGCATCCTGCGCATCTCGTCATGGGCCAGGGTGGACAAGTCCTGGCCTTGAAAGCGCACGGTGCCAGCGGTGGGGTCAAGGTCGCGGATGATTGTCCAGCCGGTAGTGGACTTGCCGCCGCCTGATTCGCCCACCAGGCCCAAGGTTTCGCCCTGATAGATATCGAAGGATACCCCGTCCACTGCTCTAATTGCGCCGACTTGGCGCCGAAACAGGCCGCGACGGATGGGAAAGTATTTCTTCAGATCCCGAACTTCAAGCAGAACTTCCTTCGTCACTTCGCTCATTTCGGTTGACCCCCCGCAGCGCGTACATCCTGCCAGCGCCAGCAAGCCGAATAGTGATTTGACGCCACACGTTGCAGGGGTGGATTTTCCTGCCAGCAGTGCTCAACGGCAAATTGACAGCGGGGGGCAAACGGGCAGTGGACCGGCTCCTGGAGCAGATCTGGCGGCGCCCCTTCAATTGGAATCAGTCGGTCGGTGGCGATGGTGGCATGGAGGGAAGGTATTGACTGCAGCAGGCCGAGGGTGTAGGGGTGGCTGGTCTTCTTGTAGAGATCGAGCACGGCCGCGGTTTCGACGATGAAACCGGCGTACATCACGATCACTCTGTTGACCAGCCCCGCCACGACGCCGAGATCGTGGGTTATCCAGATGGTCGCCATGCCAAACTGATTGCTCAACCGTTTGACCAGGTCGATAATCTGGGCTTGGATTGTGACATCGAGCGCAGTCGTGGGTTCATCGGCGATGAGTACGGATGGATTGCAGGCCAGGCTCATGGCAATCATAATGCGTTGGCGCTGGCCCCCGGAAAACTGGTGCGGAAAATCCTTGCGCCGGCTGGCGGCGTTGGGGATGCCCACCAGTTCCATCAGTTCTATTGTTCGTTGTGCAATCTGCTCCCGGGGCAGGTTGAGGTGAGGGCGCATTATCTCGGCAATCTGGTAACCGACAGTCAGGACCGGGTTGAGAGAGGTCATCGGATCCTGGAAGATCATGGCGATTTCGCGCCCGCGAATGGCACGCAGTTGGTCAGCCGACAGTTTGAGCAGGTCTTTGTCTGCGAAGAAGACTTCGCCGCGCTCGACACGTCCCGGCGGGTCGGGTATCAGACCCATCAGCGAGAGGACGCCGACGGTTTTGCCTGAGCCGCTTTCGCCGACGATGCCCAGAGACTCGCCTTCATCGAGGGTGTAGGAGATGCCATTGACAGCGTGTACGGTGCCGTCTTCGGTATAGAAGCGGGTGACGAGATCGCGCACTTCAAGCAGATGGGGCATGGAGGAACCTTGGTGAAAGAGCTGGGCTGGAGATTAGCGAAGAGCTGGACGGAGGAGGCGCAGGGTTGGCCCCTACACCTCCTCGTGAGAGACTAGCGATCTTCGGGCGCAATGTAAGCGTTGGACCAGAACACGGGGCGTCCTGCGAAGGCCGGCCCTGCGACAAAGCCCATTACTCTTGGTCCGATCGATGGTCTGAACACACCGTCGGAGATCCAGACGGAGTAGGCCTGCTCGGCGATATGGCAGTAGAGTTCATTGATCGAACCCTGCAGATCCGGATTGTCCATGGCCAAGGCGCGGTTTTTCTCCAGAAACGCATCGGTGGTTGGATCATTGACGGCGGAGCGCATGGAGCCGGGCAGATCGCGACCGGTGCTGGAGTGGTAGATGGCATAGAGGTAGTCGTAGCTCGTCCACCCGCCGCGTCGACCATAGCCCATTTGGTAGTCACGTTCAGTGAGCCTCGGATAGAGGATTGAGGGTTCGGTGCTTTCGAGCGTGATGTCGAGACCGAGTTCCCGCCACATGGATTGGAGAACCTCCATATAGGCGGTGCCGCTGTCGACGGGTTCGCCGATCAGAGTCAGGCTGAAAGGCTCGCCAGCGGGCGTGATGAGCATGCCATCGTCGCCATAGGTATACCCTGCCTCCTGCATGAGCTCTTTGGCCCGATCGAGGTCGAAGTGATAGCCGCACTGTTCTTCGATCGCGGGATCATAGCCAAGCATACCCGGGCTGATAGGACCGCGGCTGATCTGGTCTGCGCCGTCGGTGACGATCTGTGTGATCTCCTGGCGGTTCACGGCATAGTTGAGTGCCTGGCGCACGAGCGCATCATCAAAGGGTGGGACGTGATTCTGGATATAGATCATGCGCACCTGGCCGAACGGCGCCTGCTGAACGGTTACGCCGGCCGCTTCGAGGATGGCCACGTCCAGAGGATTGGAGATGCCGTTAACGTAGTCGATATCGCCCGATTCCAGCGCCGCGATACGGGTTGCCTCTTCGGGGAGGATACTGAACTCGATGCGATCGAAGTTGTATGGCCCGGTGTTGGCGCCGTCGAAGAATTCGGGGCCCCAGTTATAATCGTCCCAACGCTCCATGGCAACCCCTTCGCCCGGCCGCACTTCAACAACCTTGTACGGACCTGTCCCGACCGGATTCAGTTCATACTCAGCTCCCAGCTCTTCTACCGCTCGCTGTGACATTGGCGCCATATAGCCCCAATTCACGAACTGGAGTAGAGAGATGGCCGGAGCCGGGAAGTTGAACACCAGGGTATAGTCATCCGGCGCTTCAAAGGTCATCCCGTTCAAGCGCCGCCCCGTTCCGGGTGAAGCGAGATCGGGGTCTAGCGCGCGCTCATAGGTCCAGACAAAGTCGTGCGCCGTAACCGGATCCCCGTTATGGAACATGACATCGTCCCGCAGGTTGAAGGTCCACATCAACCCGTCGTCGGAGAACTCCCAGCTCTCGGCGAGATAGGGGATATATTCGCCGTCGGCATTCTGGGTTACGAGTGTTGCGTTGAACCACTGCCCGACGACAAGTGCATCGTCGCCTCTGGATGTTTTGTGCAGATCCAGCGAGGTTACGTCTGAGGGAAGAGCGATACGCAGGGTTCCTCCCATCATGGAATCTGCGCCGGTTGCCTCCTCCATTGCGGGCGAAGCGACCGGCACGCAGGCCGCAGCCAGAACGAGCACAAGCAGTGCCGCGAAGACTAAGAAAAGTCTCTTCATCATCTTGTTCCTCCTACTGATTGTGTTACACGTGAACTTCCCAATACTGTGACGTATGTGCAGTGGTAACCACTCCATTGGCGTCTCCTTCAGTCCAGTAGGGTCCAGGGATTGGAACAGCTCAGGTCACTATGCCTCGGTGATAATTGGCTACTTTCTCAGTTTGGGATTGATAGCATCCTGTAGCCCGTCACCTATCAAGTTGATGGACAGAACGGCGATGACGATAGCCAGGCCCGGGAAAACAGGCATCCACCAGGCATGGCGCATGAATTGCCGGCCCAGGTTCAGCATGGCGCCCCATTCCGGTGATGGTGGCTGGGCGCCCAAACCGAGATAGCTGAGCCCTGCAGTTATCATGATAGCGATGCCCAGGCCCAGCGTGGCATAGACCAGGATCGGGCCGATCACGTTGGGCAGGATGTGGCGGAACATGATACGCCCGTCGCTGGCGCCAAGCACACGGGCGGCGCGGACATATTCGTTCTCCTTGGCTTCCAGCACGGAACCGCGGATGAGACGGGTATAATCGGGGATGTTGGCCAGGCCGACGGCGAGCATCACCTGCACAAGGCCCGGCCCCAGAGCGCCGACCACGCTCAATGCCAGCAGAATGCCGGGAATCGCGAGGAGCACGTCCACGAATCGCTGGATGAGGTTGTCAACCCATCCTCCGGCGAAGCCGGAAATCAGCCCCAGGATTGTACCGCCGCCCAGTCCGATCAGGACGACCAGGTAGCCGGCCCGCAGCGATTCGCGCCCGCCCCAAATGACGCGGCCCAGTTGGTCCCGTCCGAGGTTATCGGTGCCGAACGGGTGCGCGGCACTTGGTGGCAGCAGCTTGGTAGCGTTTGAGACAGCGATAATTTCGTCCCAGCTGTAGATCAGGGGAGCGACAAAGGTAAGCAGGATGATCAGCGCCATGATCGTCAGTCCGGTTACCGCCAGAGGGTCGCGGAAGAAGCGGGCCGCGGCCCTGCGCACGGGGGACCTGCCGACTACCAGCCAGTCGTCGGCCGGGCGGGCGATTTCTGCGCCTACGGAGGCCGCGGTTCCGCCTTTAGCCGCCTGGGAATTGGTCGGCCTCATGGGCTTTCCTCATTCATAGGTGATGCGTGGATCGATGACGCCATACAGGAGATCGACGATCAGGTTGACGAAGACGTAGCCAACGGCGACAAAGAGGATTCCGCCCCGGATCTGGGGATAGTCCCTGGCACTGATCGAGTCAACCAGAAATCTTCCCAAGCCTGGACGGCCAAAGACATTTTCGACAAACACCTGACCTGAAAGGAGACTCCCGGCCAGCAGCCCCAGATAGGTTACGATTGGGATCAGGGCATTGCGAAAGATGTGCATGATTGTCACGAGAGACTCGCGAATACCCTTGGCGCGGGCGGTGCGCACGTAGTCCTCTTCCATCACTTCCAACATACTGGCGCGTGTGAGGCGGGCGAGGACCCCGGCTGGGATCAGAGCCATAGCCGTAGCCGGCAGGATCAGGCTCTTTATGCCCTCATCACCTACCACCTTGAACCAGCCCAACCCCAAGGCGAAGATCAGTAGCAGGAGGAGGGCGGAATAGACGCTGGGTATAGAAACGCCGACGAAGACGAAGGCCATGGTGAGTTTGTCGAGCAGGCGGCCGCGATAGAGCGCGGCCAGAACGCCGATGGAGATACCCAGCAGCATGGTAGCGATAAGGCCGGCTACAGCCAGTTGGATCGTGCTGGGAAGTCTGGCCAGGATATCGTTCAAAACTGAACTCCCGCCTCGGAACGATTTCCCCAGGTCGCCGCGCAGTGCGTCCCAGAGGAAGTTGAAGTATTGCAGGTGGAGGGGGTCGTTCAGGTGAAGTTGCTCGCGGATTCGCTCAATGTCCTCGGCGGTGTTTCCGTATTCTTCGCTGACAACGGCTGCGAGCGGGTCTCCGGGCGACAGAGCGAGAATTGCAAAGATAACCAGAGAGACCCCCAGGAGTGTCGGGAGGATCAACAGCAGTCGTCTGAGTGTGTAGACTAGCATTGGCGAGCCTGAATATCTGTTATGACTGGACTGGTGGAATTGCGGGGCGTTCGCCCTTGCGGCAGTGCCCCAATACGGCTATACCCCGAGACGGCTATGCGATGACATATCGGTTCATCCAGTCGAGCAGGGCATCGTTCTGGGCGCGCCGGATCTCCAGCGCGCCGGAAGTCGAGCCACCATGTGAGCTATTGGGCAGGCGCAGCATCTCCACGATGCAGTTGTTCGCATGTAATACGGTATAGAACTGCTCAGACTGCTCCGGAGGGCAGCGCAGGTCTCGTTCAGCCTGAATCAGCAGAGTTGGCGTCGTGCAGCGGTGGGCCGAGTGAATGGGCGAGGCGTTGCGGTAGGCGTCGAGGGCCTGGTGGGGGGGACCGCCCATCGCTTCCCAGGGAAGGGCTATGGAGGAGAATATATCGGCCACGCCATACCAGGTTTCCCAGTTTGTGATCGGGTTTTCGGCCACGGCGGCCTTGAACCGATCGGTGTGGCTGACGGCCCAGCTTGTGAGATAACCGCCGTACGATGAGCCGCACACGCCCAGGCGCTCCGGATCGACCAACCCCAACCCGATACAGTGGTTGACTGCGGCCATCAGATCAGCAAACTCCAACTCGCCCATTCTGCCGTTGATAGCGGCCATGAAGGCGTCGCCATAGCCAAGCGAGCCGCGATAGTTGACCAGCAGGACAGCGTAACCTGCTCCGGCCAGCATTTGGAAATCGAGGGAGAATACGTTTCCCCAGGCCATGTCGGGGCCGCCATGGTTGAAGAGGATGGTGGGATAGGGCGGCTCTGCGGATGGCGGCGTCATGAGCCAGCCTTCTATGGGCGTGCCATCGCTGCTGGCGAATGTGAGATGCTCTATTGCGGGAAGGTCAAACTCTGCCAGCAGGGTACGATTGAAGGCGGTGATCTTCCTTTCATTTTTGCCGTCCGGATCAACCAGGTGGAGATTACCGGGTTCGTTAAAGGTGTTGACGGTCATCAATATCTTGTCCCGGTTCAAGCCGACAACATCGCACACTCGCTCACCGCCGACCACAGGCGCATAGTCGGTTTCTCCGGTGAGGGCGATGCGATAGATCGATTTCGTTCCTCCAATCTGAACAGGAACATAGGCATCTTTTCCGTCGGCAGAAATGTGCAAATTGGGCGCGTCACAGGCGACGATCGGCATATCGAACTGGAATTTCCCCGCCACGTTATGCTGGATAGCGGTGGTGCGGCATTGCGGAGTTCCGCCCCGCTTAGCGACGACCCAGAGATGTTTATGGCTCTGCTTGGGGGCGTCCACCGGGTTGCCGACGAAGACGATCCTCTCTCCGTCCGGAGTCCAGGCGGCCGAGGGGGGATTGGTGGCATGGCCCCAATCCTTGACGACATCGCGCGCTTCCCCGTTCAGGTTGACGGCGCGCAGGGCGGCAAACCAGCGGTACGAATCGGGATAACAGGCGGTGGTAAAGAGGATTTCCCGGCTATCGGGAGACCAGACAGGGCCGGTGCGATAGCAGTTGTAGGCATCATCCCGGGTCAGGTTGCGCGCATTTCCTCCGGCTGCCGGCACAACAAACAGGTCGGGGGCGGCGGCATGCAGATAGCCTGTGCCATCGAGGCGATAGATTTTGCTGGTGACGCGGTACGGCTTAGCAGGAAAGGCCGGGGCGGCGGCGGCTCTGGCGGAAAAGGCGATAAATTGACCGTCGGGCGACCAGGCCGGACCTCTACTCAAGCCCTGGGCCAGATCAGTGAGTTGGTGCGGCGCGCCGCCGGAAATTGCTATGACGTAGAGTTGACGTATGCCGGTGCGTGTCGAAAAGAAGGCCAGTTGCGCGCCATCAGGAGACCATGCGGGGTGGCTGTCCTGCGCCAGCCCGGCTGTCAGTTTACGCGTTTCACCGGTCTCGAGGGCAAGCAGCCAGATGGCGGCGCGTTCCTCATCACTTTCGGCGTCAACGTGTGTGATGCAGTAGGCGACATGGCGTCCGTCAGGCGAGAGTTTGGCATCTTGCAAGAACTGGAATCGAAACAGATCTTCGGGTTGGACAGTGTGCTCAGTCATGGTGTGCGAGATCGCATATTATTTTGCTTTTCCAGGAGTTCGATAGGGTCCGGAATCATACACAGACCGGGAAGGTTGGCTCTCCTGCGAATCAGGAGCGGGCCTTATGAATTGCCTCAAACATCTCCTTCCACCAGTAATAGGGCACCCCGGTTCGCTGGTTCACAGTGCCACAGAAATAGATACCGCTCTCCGGCTCGAAGTACATCTTGGCGCCATACGCGCCGGAATGGCCCAAAGCCACTCTTCCTTGCCCGCTTCCTTCGGCAAATACTCCTAGTCCCACACCGGCTCGGGGTGGGCTGATCCCAGGATATGCGCGCCATTGCAACATCGCTGCCAGTGTTTGCGAATTTTGGAACAGCTGCCCGTCGATCAGCGCCCGCAAGAATCGAACTACATCGGTCGCGGTGGAAACCACGCCGCCGCCGCCGCGATCAAACGAAACGTTGATGCGGCTGGTGACATAAGGGACATTTTCCAGATAAAAGTCGGATACTTCACATATCCACGGGGCAGGCTCAGGATCTCTGGCGTAGGCCAGATAGCTCTTGTCCATGCCCAGCGGGTCGAAGATACGCTCTCGCCACTGCCGGTGCAGGCTCTTGCCGGAGAGCTTCTCCGACAGCAGGCCAAGGATTACATAGCCGGTATCGCTGTAGTGGAACGCCTCGCCGGGCGGGGAGAGAGAGGCCGCTGCGGTACCGCTGGCCAGGAACCAGTTTATGACCCCGGCTTCCTTGTCTTGTGGGCAAGTTGGATCCCACATGGTCCACTCTTTGCTGGTGACCAGGGTGGAAATGTCGCAAGCCGGATCTGCCAGGCAGGCCAGATGCGCGGCGATAGCCTTTCTGAGCCGCGCTCCATATGAACCGGGGGCGGGCGCGCCGTAGTCGTGCGCGGTGCCGGTGGCATCGTCCACGACAGCATCCTTTATGCCGGAGGTGTGTGTAAGCAGGTGGCGAACGGTGATCTTCCTGCCGTAGCTTACACCGTCGATCATGTGCAGCCGCTCCACGATCTCGTCATCGAAAAAGGCAAGTTCGGCGAGGGTGGTATCCAGTCCACACGGCCCCAGCGCTCCTTCTTCCCACATTTGCAGCAGGAGCGCCGCGGTCATCGTCTTGGCCACACTGGCCAGATGAAACTGATGATCAGATGTCATCGGCGCATCCGAATCGGCGTTGGCCTTGCCCACTGCCGCTGCATGGACAAAGCCCAGATCCGGCGCCTCCACCCGCAGCACTGCGTTCATGACGCCGGGCCCTGCGCTGATGCCCTCGCCGGCAAACAGCCGCGCCAGCGCCTGATCCAGGTTTGACCGTGCCTGGTCCGCCCAGGATGATTTCATATAAGGCTCCCAAGGCGGCGAACGCGGCGGCGCGGGCAGAAGAGCGCCGCGTACTTCAAGGCAAGGGGCGTCTTCCGACGGCACTCTGGCGCAGCCGGAGGCGAGCTGTTGTCTGAATGTTTATTGGGCGCCCAGCACATATCGGTTCATCCAGTCGAGCAGGGCCTCGTTTTGGGCACGGCGGACTTCGAGCGGGCCGCCAATTGAGCCGCTGTGGGGGCTTTCCGGCAGGCGCAGCATCTCTACTGTACAGCCGTTGGCCTGCAGCACAGTGTAAAATTGTTCTGACTGCTCCGCTGGCACGCGCAGGTCTTTCTCCCCCTGGATCAGCAAGGTGGGCGTGGTGCAGCGATGGGCGTAGGTGATGGATGAACAACGCCGGTAGGCTTCCGGGACTTCGAACAGGTGGCCGCCGACGGATTCAGGGTGGGCGGGGCCCATGTCGCTGACGCCATACCAGGAGGCCCGATTGGTGAGCGGGTTTTCAGGTACGGCGGCCTTGAAGCGATCGTTATGCGCAATGATCCAGCAGGATAGGCATCCCCCATAGGAGAGGCCGCAGACGCCCATTCGATCGGGGTCGGCCAGACCCTCTGCAATCGCGTGGTCGACTGCTGCCATCAGGTCGGCATACTCCAGTTCCATGTGATGGGGGCCGTTGGTGGCGTTGCTGAAATCGTCTCCGTATCCGGTAGAGCCGCGATAGTTGACCAGCAGGACAGCATAGCCCGCGCCCGTCAGCATTTGAAAGTCAAAGGAGAAGATGTGGCCCCAGCCGTGGTGCGGTCCACCGTGAATGTAGAGAATGGTGGGATATGGAGGTGCGCCGCAGGGGGGGTTCATCAGCCATCCTTCCACCTGGGCGCCATCGCTGCTGGTACAGGACAAGCGTAGGGTTTCCGGCTGCGCCACACTCGCCAGCAGTTCGACATTGAAGTGGGTGAGCTGCCGTTCGTGGGAGCCGTCCACATCCACCTGGTAGAGATTGGGCGGCACGTTGAAGTTGGAGGCGGAAATCAGCAGGCGGCCGTCATGCAGGCCGATGGGATAACAGGCGCGGTCGCCGCCCACCACCAGTTCGCAAGCGGTATCGCCGTCCAGGGCGACCCGATACACTTGCATTTTGCCGCCATCTTGGATGCGCACATAGGCGTTCTGCCCATCTTCGGCAACCTGGAATTTCGGGTTATCCCGGTAGCCAACCGGCATGTCTGCCTGCAGGGAGCCTTCGACATTGCCGACCAGCCCGGTTGTGCGGCATTCGGGCGCGCCCCCGTTGCTATCGACCACCCACAGGTGGTTCTGGGCGCTGAAGGGCGCATCGGTCGGGTTGCCGACGAAGACCACGCGCGCGCCGTCGGGCGACCAGAGCGCGGAGTAGGAGGCATATCCCCAATCCCTGACCAGATCGCGCACCTCGCCATTCAGATTGGCGACCCGCAGCGCGGCGAAGAAGCGATATTCGTCCGGGAAGAATGTGGTAGTGAAGAGGATTTCCTGGCTGTCGGGAGACCATTCCGGCGCAGTGTAGCGACAGTTGTGATTTTCGTCCCGGGTCAGGTTGCGCGTTTCTCCTCCTGCGGCCGGCACGATGAAGATATCATGCACGGCGTTGTGAAGATAGCCGAGGCCGTCGAGCCGATAGATTTTCCGTGTCACCCGGTAGGGCTTGGTGGGAAAGACCGGTTCAGAGTTTGCCCGCGCTGAGAAAGCGATATGCTTTCCGTCCGGGGACCAAGCCGGGCCGCGGCCAACACCTTGCGGCAGATTCGTCAGCATACGGATTTCGCCGCCGTCAACGGGAATCGTATAGAGTTGCTTTACACCACTGCGGGTGGAGAAGAAGGCAATCTGGCGTTCGTCGGGCGACCAGACAGGGTTGCTGTCGACGGCGTGCCCGTCGGTGAGTTGCCGCGCTTCACCGGTCTGCGGCGACAGGAGCCAGATGGCACAGAACTCCGCGTCTTTGGCCGCGTCGACATGCGAAATGCAGTAGGCGATGTGCTTTCCGCTCGGGGAGAGCCTGGCATCCTGCAGGAATTGGAATCGAAACAGGTCTTCAGGCTGCAAGGTGCGCTGGGTTTCGCCGGTCATATTGATCTGTTCCATGGCATATGACTGAATGTTAGAGACAGGCGCCTTGCCGGCTAATCTTCCAACAGGGCGATGTCTTCCGGGATCTGCAGGGCGGCGTTGGGGAAGACCGAGACAGTGGCCTGGTCCCCGTGGCGTCTGCTCAGTTCTGCGATGACCTCCGGCCACGTGTTAAAGAGACAGGTGTCCGGCGGAAATTCTTCAATGTCGGCGTAGGAAAGGTTGGGCGAAAAGATGATCAGCCCGTTTTCTCCCAGATGGATTCTTTCTCGTTTGAGCGGACCATGCGCGCGCATGCCGCTGCTGAGAAGATAGTGAATGCCGGCGCCATGGGTGCAGGCGGTGGCCAGCACGGCTGAGCCGCTGGGTTTGATCGCGCGTCTGAGATCGCGCACCACGGCATTCATCGAGTTGAGCACTTGCACCAGGTCGGTGTCCTTGGGATAGGCGTTGAAGACAGCGATGTCAGCCGGCGGAGGGAACCTGGTGCTATAGACTTTGCGCGCGAACCTGACGCCGACGCGGTGGGCTGCAACCGGGTCACCAGCGAAAAGGGCGACCAATTCGCGGCGGGAGTTGACCACTGTATTGACGGCAAAACGATGGCCTACTTTGCGACCGATCTCTTCCAGGTCTGCGCGCAGTTCATTGCCCTTTATACGGCCCGCCATGGAGTGCGGCAGCTTGTAGGCGATGGTGTGGTTGACATGCAGCGTTTCGATACCGGCCATGCCTACCGCCACCGTCTTGACGCCGCCAGCGAACCCTGCATGGCCATGGGGCACAATTGTGCCCATGCTGAGCCGCAGGTCAGCCTCCCAGAAGAAAGCGTTGGTATAGATCGGAGTCCCGCGCTGGGTTTCGCCCAGATATTTGCGGTTTTCGTGGGGCTGATTCTGGTAAATGGGGAAGTTTTCCACGATCGTGCTGCCCAGCTTCATGACTAACTCCTGGCGGCGCATAGGCGTGTGCGCGCCCAGGCCAATGATGAAGCGGATATTTTCGGACTTGAGGCCGCCGGCTTGCAGTTCCTCGATAACCAGGGGCGCGATTTGGCCCAGAGGAGAAGGGCGCGTGATGTCCTCAACAGCGATTGCCGCCTGCGCGCTTGCGCCGGCCAATTCCTGCAGGGTTGGCGTCCCGATCGGTTGCCGCAGACTTTCAGCCAACGAAGCCGGATTTGCCGGAGGAGCGTCAGCCATCTGCACTTTTTCCACAAGCCACGTTGCCGGAAAATCCAGTTCGATTTCCCGGTCTCCATACCATGCCTGCCAGAGAACTTTCATCGACTCACTCTCCCCACAGATTGTGGAAAGTACAGGAAGGGACGCTGCCCATACTCTCCTGGTTTTCAAGCCGGCCTGATTGCGGAAGTGGATTCCGTTCGGAACCCGGACGTTCGACAGGATTGGGCAAGGCAGAAGCGGGCGCCCGGCCTGTTCTTACGCAGTAGGCAATACGCGGTACGCGATACAGCAGGCGCGCTCGCATTGCAGAGGTACGTCAGTCATGCAAGAGGTGGGGCGTATGTTCCGCCATATAGGGCTTGACCACTTCCAGACTCTGGGCCATAACAGCGACAGCCGTATCGATCTCGCGCGCGGTCATCGGCGTGGAGATTGTGAACTGGCCTCTGGGGGCGCTGAATATTCCCCGGTTCATCATCTCCATGTGCAGAAGTTTAGGCAGGGTGCGGGCGGCCTCCTGCGCGGCGACCGCGTCCCGCGCCGTTCTTATCTCGCCTTCACCCCAGTGGATGGGGATGATCGATCCCAGACCGGCGGCGCGCGCCCTTATGCCTGCCGCCTTAAATGCCCGGTTGAACCCGTCTTTCAGCCGCTGGCCCAGTTCGTTGATGGCGGCCACCTCTTCGGCCGCATACGCCTTCATCGTCGCCACGCCCGCGGCCATGGTGATGTTGTTGGCGTTAAACGTGCCGTTGTGCGGGATTGTTTGGGGGTGTGCCGGGTCGAACGGCGCCATGATATCCTGCCGTCCCCCGAACGCGCCCAGTGGCAGCCCACCCCCTATGAACTTGGCCACCGACGTCAGATCCGGTGTCACGCCGACAGCGGACTGAACACCGCCTACATGCAGTCGAAATGTCAGAATCTCATCGAAAATCAGCAGAACGTCATAGGTATCTGCCAGTTGCCTGACGCCTTGCAGGTATCCTGGCTCAGGTTCGACGCCGCCGCCGGATCCGAGGACAGGTTCGAGGATGATGGCGGCGATTTCGCCGCTGTGCGCGCGCAGGATATCCTCGAGCGCGTCGAGATCATTGAATGGCACTACGCGCATCCCTTCCATCACCGCTGCGGGCACGCCCCTGGTGGTTAGCCGTCGTCGCGGCAGGCCATCCTCTGCGGTGTCGGGCTTTACGTTTACCTGCCCATAGTCGTGGGAGCCATGGTAGCCGCCATCCATCTTGACGATGACGTCTTTGCCTGTGAATGCGCGCGCGGCGCGCATCGCCAAATGCGTTGCTTCGGTGCCGGAATTGCAGTAGCGAACGCTCTCCAGACTGGGCACGCGGCTGCACAGCATTTCGGCGTGTTCAACGGTCACTTCGGCGGCGGAACCGAGAACGGTGCCCCTTGCCGCCTGTTCCTGGATTGCGCTGACGGTGGCGGGGTGGGAATGACCATGGATCAGGGAGGTGTAGTTGTTGAGGAGGTCGATGTATCTGTTTTCATCAAGATCATAGAGATAACAGCCTTCGCCGCGCACCATGTAAGCAGGATAGGGGGTGTAGTATGAGGATGCCCTGGTGTCTCCGCCGGGCATCGACTTTTTGGCGCGCGCGTCCCACTCTCCCGATGTTTGGGTGCGCTGCATGAACGTTTCGATGATGGTGTTGGCGGCATCCCGGTCTACATTGGAACTCACAACAGGCCTCCATGTGGGCGAAGTTCAGGCTCCGATTTGATATCGCATGGTGTTCGACAGATGGTTCAAGCGCCTCTTGCTTACCGAGGACTGAACGGAAGGGCTGTAGGGCGCCAAGGTCGACGATACGCCCTGCCTGGCGCCTTGTTCCCTTCTCAAATGTGGGCGAGAGAGACGAATGGGTCTTCGCGGCCGGCTACCGCAGTCCGGTCACTCGTTCCCATTGCGAGCAAGGCCGTCCAGGTTGTCGATGTGCACAGGCGGCAGTTCGTCGGCGGGGTCGAATCCGAAAACCTGACCGAAGAAGGCCAACTCCGTCTGGTGGACGCGGACGTTCGTCTCAAAGAAACGGAACCCGTGCGCCTCGCCTTCGAATTCGACATGCGCCACCGGCACACCGCGGGCGCGCAAGGCATCGGCAACAAAGCGGGACTGATTTGGCGGCACTACCTTGTCGTCCAGCCCTTGAAAGATGAGCAGCGGCACGTTGATTTCGCCGGCGCGGTGAATCGGTGAGCGCTCACGATAGAGAGCGGTCTGTTCGGGGTAAGGCCCGATCAGGGTACGGCAATAGTGGGCTTCGAATTTGTGCGTTTCCTGGTCCCAGAATTCCAGGTCGCTGATACCGTAGTGACTCGAACCCGCCTTGAAAACGTCGCGGAAGGCAAGTGCGGCAAAGGTGGTGAAGCCGCCCGCGCTGCCGCCGCGCACGATGGTACGCTCTCCATCGGCAAGCCCTTGTTGCACCAGATAGCGTGCGCCATTGACGGCATCGTCGACGTCAACGACACCCCACTCTCCCCGCAGCCGATTCCGATATTCGCGCCCGTAGCCGGCGCTGCCGCCGTAGTTGATTTCCAACACGGCAAAACCGCGGCTGGTGTAAAACTGCACGCCGATGTCCAGCGCGTGTTTGATCGAGCCGGTCGGCCCGCCGTGGGCGATGACGATCAAGGGCGGCAGTTCAGCTGCGGGCGCTTCAAATTCCGGGTTGTGCGGCGGATGATAAAAGCCATGGGCCTGGAGGCCATTTTCGGTTGGGTAGGAGATGTGCGCGCCGGGAGAAATATACGCGTCCGGGATCGAATGCTGGACCGAACTTGCCAAGCACGTACACTCGCCACTGATCAGGTCCAACATAAACAGTGCACGCGGTGTGCTCGACGATCCAGCCACGACGAAAGCGTGATCACCGACCACCTCCAGATGGACAATATAGGTGAAATCGGTAATGAGTTCCTTTCGTGTACCTGTCTCGGTATCGATCTGCGCGAGATGCCAGGTGCCATTCTGGTTGTAGGCGGCCAGAACTCTTGATGGCGTGAGAAAGCGGTACATCGTCTTACCGATATTCCAATAGGGATTGCCCAGTTCTGCCGCCATTGGAGACACGGCCGTGATCTTGCTATCTTGCCAGCGATAGAGGTTCCACCAGTTGGAGCGATCGGAGCAGAAGTACAGGTCACCGTTGGGAGACCAGCGGGGATCAGTAACGCTCTCCTCCTGTTCCGGCACAATCTGCTGAATGTTGGTCAGGCTGCCATCCTCATCCACATCCGCGGCCCAGAGGCTGCTGGAAAAGAAGGGCATATTGGGATGGTTCCAGGCGACCCAGGCCAATTTACGGCCATCCTGGCTCAGAACGGGGAAGGCGACGAAGTCTGTCTGGTCGAACAGGACGGCGCCAAACTCGTCACCGTCGAGATTGACCGCGGCGAGGGTGTGTTTGGGTTCGCCTGTGGGCGTGTGATCTTCACGGATGCAGATCAGCCGGTTGCGCTTGTGGTCGATGACCAGGTCAGCGTAGCGCATATCACCTTCGGCTGTGATGGGCTGTGGAGACTCGCCAGGCAGGTGGCGATACAGGCGGTCGTCGGGGAAGTTCGAGAAGTAGATTACGCTGTCATTGACGGCGAAGCAGCTGCCGCCGTATTCGTAGACCCGCGTACGTGCATCGAAAGTCGCAGGCGTCAACTGCTCAATATGTCCATCTCCATGCAAGCGGGCGACGGTACTGCGGCCGCCCTGCTCGGGGAGACGTAAGAGTATGTATATATCTTCGCCGGCTGCATAGAGTTGGTTGATCCAATGCTGCGAACTGGCAGCTACCCACTCGGCGCTGATTGGGGAACGCCAACTCCCATACGGCGCGCTTATTTTTTGCGCCATGCCTTCCGCTCAAGGTCGTTTAGCGGCCGTCGAAAACCGCTAAACGTTGGCAAGCACACGTCTTCTACAGAGATGTGGCTCAGATGAATATCTGTACGTTCTGGTAGTCAGGCACGTCCCAGCGTCCAGGCATCGTGTTGACCAAACCGGACGACAAGGTTCGGAGGGAGGGGGGCAGAACCATCTTGCCAGCAAGTAGACGGTCCGCTGGCTCGCTTGCAGAATCGTAGCATACGTTTTTGTGGTCTGCAATGCGTTGTCTTTTCGCCTTCTACTCCGTCGCTCCCTTTCAGTAAATCTCACTCCCCCCTTTGATTCGCACGCTGGATTCCAGTGTGGAAGCCAGGAGGCAGTCAGAAAATCGCCCCCGTTTTGGGCTACGCCGAGAGATGTTCGCCGGGAATGCGCGAGCGTTCGTACTCCCGGTTGGCGTCGCGGTTGGCAAGGGCTTCGGGAATCTCGCCCTGCCAGTAGGCTGGGGGCTTGTCCCAGACGTCGTCGCGGCGCCGGTGCCAGGCCAGGATGAGGGTCCGGCGTTCATCGGTCAGGTTGCGGCGGGCCGAGTGCAGAATACGGGCGTCCGCCAACACAAAGGAGCGGGCGCGCACGCATAGATCGACCTGGTCGGGATGGTCGCCGAACATGACCGGATGGTCCTCTTCGATGTAGCGCGCGCCCTGTTCGTGGGCGGGCACCAGTTCATCATGCAGCGTAATACGCTTGTGGTGCGTGCCGGGGATGACCTTGAGACAGCCGTTCTCGACGCTGGTGTCGCTCAGATAGTAGGAGACGAAGATCTGCTGCGGCCAGGGCGTGGTGCTGATCGGATCCTCCCAGCTCCCCCAGTCCTGGTGCCAGTAGAGGGCCGGTTCGCCCGGGTCTTTGGTGAGGATGATGATGCCGCCGGTGCTCTCGAAATCGCCGAAGCCCAACTCCTCCAGCGCCGCACGGGCCGGCTGCCATTCCAAGAGCCTCTTGATGATGTCGTTCTCCTCACCTCTTACATCCACGTGCTGGCCCTGGTACCTCACGTCGGGCGGGGGCACGTGGGCGGCGATGAGGCGCTCCGATTCGTCGCGCAGTTCCTGCAGGAACTCTTCGGTCAGGATGTCGTCAACAAAGCAGTAGCCATCCTGCAGCATCTGTTCCCGCTTTGTCAGGGCGATTTGGGGTTGCATTTTACTCTCCTGCCTGAAACTGTGGTGGTTGGTGACAAGTGTATGTGCCGGTAAGGCTGCAATCGAGGAGCGAGAGGTATTCTCTCTTTTCTCGCTCTTCTTTTCTCACTTCTTCTTATTGCCGCTATAGCCGCGCCGGGTCGAGCGCGCCGTCGCCGAAGATCTGGGTGTACTCATGGTTGTGGACGTCAACGGTGGCGGCATCCATGTAACAGACGCTGAAGGCGCGGCGGGCAATGGCGGTGCTGTTGACGCCGGAACTGTGCGGCAGATAGTTGTGGAGCAGCACGGCTTCGCCGGCCTCCATTTCGAGCGGGATCGTCTCGACTTCCGCCACCAGGGTCTGGGCCTGATCATCGGTCATAAAGCCAGAGCTGTGGGTGGGGTTGATCAGGGCGTGATGGCGGCGGGGGGCGATGTAGACGCAGCCGTTGGCGACGGTGGCCGGGTCGAGCGCGGTCCAGATGGTGATCTGCGGGTCGCGGTCGAAATTGGTCCAGCGGTCCTGGTGCCAGACGAGGTGGGTGCCGCCGACGGTTTGCGCGGGCGGGCCGGCGGGGCCGGCCGTTGGAGTGGCGGCGGGCTTGTTCATGAACATGGCGCGCATACAGGCGACCGACGTGTCTGCGCCGTATACCATGCAGCAGATGTGGCGGAAGAGCGGCTTCTGCATATAACGCAGGAAGAGCGGATCGAACTCAAGATCCTGGATTTTGCGATAGTGCAGCGTAGCCCCTTTGTGCCCTTTCGAGCCCGGGCCGGGTTCATCGGTCTTGCCGGGGATGCGGTCCAGCTGCATCATCATGCGGCTATAATCGACGGGCGCGGCGCCGAGCATGATCTCATCCATGCGCTGCTGCATCGCCGCCAGTTCATCGTCGGTCAGGCAGCGCCCCAGGCGCAGATAGCCTTCACGCTCGTATTGCTGCCAGTGGTCGTAACTGAGCTCCTGTAACATTGGGATCTCTCCAGTCTCATCGCGTGCATACTGCGCAGCGTTAGCGCATGACCGCTGCGGCCAATTGCTAGTCGACCTGGTAGCCTTCCAGGTCGCCGATGTTCTCGACCACCTTGGTCACAGCGTCCAGGTACTGCTCCATCTGGTCGGGACCGTTGGGGGCGGAGAGGTGCGGCTGCAGGAAGTTGAACTCCCGATCCACCAGCTCTTCGGTTACGGGCAGCGAGCCGATCGAGTAGTCCGCTTCACCGGTGTAATGGGGGCATTGGAAGGGGCAGCCGTGCCCGTATACGTTCTTCTCCTGGAAGACGGCGCGATGGTGGATCGGCCCGGAAGGCATGGGCTTGCCGCCGGGATGGAAGAGGAAGTTGGCGCTGTTGACATAGGTCAGCGCGGTGACGCCTTCAGCGTTGATCGCCTTGACGAACGCCTCCCTGGGTACGCCCAACTCATCTTCGGAGTAGAGGCCGGAATACATGTGGTAAACGTGCTTGTTCCCGGGCGCGACGTAGGGCGCCGTGATCCCCTTAACCTTGCTCAGTTCCTGGGAGAGGAGATTGCAGTTGGCGATGCGGGCATCGTTGGCCTCCTCAAAGGTCTCCAGCGCCTCGTATGCCACCGTCATGGCGAAGCGGTCGATGCGGTGGTTGTCGCCGTAGCCGCCGGTTGACGCGTACTTGAGCAGTTCGGAGTTTGTGAGGATCTTGGAAAGCGTAGAGGGATGTTGCCCGCCCAGCGCGCCGAGCTCATAGTAGTCGCGGTTGTTCGTCGTCATGACGCCGCCGCTGGTGGCGGCGATCGGCTTGCCGGCGAAGCTGAAACAGGTGATGTCGGCAATGCCGCCGACGATCTGGCCATCCACCTGCGCCCCGGTAGCCTGCGCGGAGTCTTCGATGAGGACGATATCGTGTTCGCGGGCGATGGCGAGCAACTCTTGCAGATCGACCGGATGGCCGTAGAGGTCAACGGCGATGATGGCTTTGGTGCGGTGGGTAATTTTGCGGCGCACGTCGTCGGGATCAAGTGTGAATGTTTTGGGATCGACATCGGCGAAGATCGGCACGGCGTTGTTGTGCATGATGCAGCTTACGCTGGCGATCCAGGTAAAGGAGGGCACGATGACCTCATCCCCCGGCCCGGCCTGCGCGGCCACGAGGGCTGAGTTCAATGCCACCTGTCCAGACGAGACGGGCAGGGCGTATGCGACCTGCATTTTCTCGGCGAACGCCTCGGAGAACTCTTCCCAGGAGGGCATCTGACCACTCTCCCACATCGGTGAGCGGTGATGGGAACCGGAATGCGGCTCGGTGGTGACGGCCTTCTCGCCGCCGAGTAGGGCTAACTTGCTCATCATGCAACTCCTGACTGGAGTGGTTAGTGGTTGGTGGCACGTACTGTCTGCTATGCACTCTCCACTATTCACTGGTGTTGGACAGGGTATGGCGAAACGAATTCTATGCTCAGGCTTTTGCAAGCGCCCATATCGAGGAGTGAGAAAAGAAAGAACACCTCTCACTCCTGGAGCTTCTCACTCCTCATTTGAGGTCACAAAAGCTTTCGGCGCAGGGTACGCGTTCCGACAATCATAGCATACGGAGTCGGTAAGTCAACCGCTGTAACGAACAACGGCAGTTATAGACAAAGGGCGCCAATCCGACTATACTTACCCCCGCGTTCCGATGGAGCAGAAGCGCATCGCACAGCCCCTTCAGCGGCAAAGGAGGGCCTATTCCAGCAGAACACCGACAGTTCCCCCGATTCACCACAGTCAAGTAACAGTTGGCTGCGGACCTCACCGTTGACGGCCGCACAGTAGACCGAATCCATGCCGGGTCAGCCCGGAATCCTACTTCACGAATTTACAGAAAGGAAAGGAAAGATGACACACCGTTTGATTTCACGACGCGCATTTCTCAAGACGGCAGGTGTGGCGACCGTCGGCGTGGGGATGGCCGCGGGGCTTGCGGCCTGCCAGGCGCCGGCTGCGCCGGCCGGCGATGGTGAAGCCGCGATGGGCGAAGTCAAGGAGTTGGTTACATATTGGGGCAGCTGGACGCCAACCCAGAGCATGGAACGCTCCGAAGACAACCCGCTGCCGCACGACAAGGTCCTTGAGGTGCTGGACGGGTACACGGAGGAACACCCCGACGTGAGCATCGAGTGGATCCGCGCTCCCCAGGGCATCAGCAGCCGGGAATGGACCATCGCCCAGCAGACGGCCGGCACCATTCCCCACATCGTCACCCACGCCCACTGGCACATCAAGGATGACCTGGACAAGGGGTGGTGGACTGAGTTGACCCCCTACTTCAACCAGCCGAACCCCTACATCCCAGCCGGCGACCCCGGCAGCGAGAAGTGGCTCGACCAGTTCTACCCGATCCCGACCGGTGAGACGCTGATGCGGGACGGGTACTACAACATGGTGTTCGGCCTCGTCACCACCTTCTTCTATTACAACGTCGACTGGTTCAACGACCTGGGCCTTGATACGCCCCAGAACTACGCCGACTTCCTCGCCGTCTGCCAGGCCTTCCGCGATGAGGACATCGACGCCTACGGCGGTTGGACCGGCCCCGTTTCCGATACCGACCACTGGTACCGCCTGCAGATGGGCGGCATGCTGATGGCCGGCGAGATCGAGCCGCAGGTCAACCCTGATCGCGGCACGGCCACCTTCGAAGAGGTCGCCTGCGCCATCGAGAACGGCATCTACCATGCGCATCTGCCCCAGTACCGCGAGTGGATGGAGCTGTGGAAACTGAACGTGCCGTACCGGCCGGCGGACTGGACCACCCGCGCAACCGACACCCATTCGCGCTTCCTGAACAAGGTGGAGCCGATCATGGAGAACGGCACGTGGTCGTTCCCGCGGTTGCTGCACGACCCGCTGGTCGACTTTGAGTGGAGCACCTTTTTCGCGCCGTTGCTGACCAAAGAGAGCAGCGACCTGGTTACCGACCCGCCGACGCCCGCATGGCCTATCGGCGGACCCGTGGGCGACCAGATCGCAATCCCGACCCGTGCTGAGAAGGACGGTGTGATCGATGCGGCCGTCGATCTGATGCGGTGGATTTCGGTGCCGGACAATCTGCACACGATCCAGTCGGAGATCGGCACGTTGATGCCGAACGTGAAGAATGTGCCGGTCGACCCGCGCTTCGCGGAGCCGTTTGCACTGCTGACGGAGCAGATCGGTGAGACGCAGATGTTCGTGTACGAAGAGGTGAAGTTGGACGCCGAGGCGGCTGAGCCGATTGGCCAGGCTTGGCGCTCCTATATGCTCGACCAGATGGACCTGGACACCGCGCTGAACTTCATCCAGGAATCCTTCGGCGCCTACGCGGACCGCTACATCGAACGCGAAGGGCTGACCTGTTAGGAATGCAGTTTCTCGTTTCTAGTCATTAGTTTTTAGTGGCTGCGCTCTACTGAAGACGGCGCATGCCACTAAGCTACGATTTCGCCGTTTCCGGTTTTGGGCTCTCTTGCGCTCGCGGTGTAGGGGTTCACCAGAATCTAAAAACTGGAGATATGAACACTCAACTGTCTGAACGGCAGGTCCGATTCTATCGCGAAAACGGCTTTCTCGTCGTCGAGGCGCTGCTGGACGGCGAGGAGTTGGCGAGTTGGCGCGCCGCGCTGGCTGAGGGTATGGCGCAGCATTTTGCGATGAACGCGCGCCACAACCAGGGGACGGACAACTATTATAAGGATGTCTTCGTCCAGTGCGTGAACCTGTGGAAGACGAGCGGGCGCATCAAGGAGTTGGTGACCGACTCGCGGCTGGGGCGGCTGGCCGCAGAGTTGGCCGGCGTTGACGGTATCCGCCTCTACCACGACCACGCACTGGTGAAACAACCTTGGGGGAATCCCACCAACTGGCATGTAGACAACGCGATGGACCCCTTCCATTCGCGGCAGTCGATCATGTTGTGGGTGGCGCTTGACGACGCCACGCTGCAGAACGGCTGCATGTACTTTCTGCCGGGCACGCACAAGAGCAGCCGCTATGGTGTCACCGGCAATCTGGGGGAAGCGAAGATCGACAGCCTGCTGGCCGACTATCCTGAGTGGAGGGATATCGAGCCGGCGTCGGTCGAGGTGAAGGCGGGGGACGCTGTAGTCATCAACGGGATGATCGCCCATGCAGCCGGCCCGAACATGACGCTGCAGCCGCGGCGGGCGATGGCGATGCTGTTTATGCCGGAAGGCTCGGTATACAATGGCCGGCCGGCTGCCCTGCCGGCGGAAGTGGCCGAGCGCCTGCGCGTGGGTGACGTGATTGCAGACGACGAACATCTGCCTTTGATCTATTCGAATGGTTAGCGGTAGGCGAAGTTCACTAGCCACTGAAGTTTGAGGATGCGCTGATGGCTGTAGAAGAGATGACCGCCCTGCCCGATGCGGCAGTTCAATCCGTGGGTGCGCAGGCGCACAAGAAAGCACTCGGAAGACGCATCTACGAGGGGCGCGTCGCTTATGTCATGATCGCCCCCACCTTCGTCTTCCTCCTCGTCTTCATGTATTATCCCGCCCTGTTAGGGCTGTACCGGTCGGTGTTCAAGTGGACCCCGGGTATTGACGCCAAGTTTGTGGGCCTGGGCAACTTTATCCAGCTCGTCACCAAAGACCGGGTATTTCTGAGCTCGATGGACCATATGTTGCAGCTGGCCGGCTGGTATGTGGTGTCCACGGTGGGTGTTTCGTTGTTCATCGCGGTTCTGATTCACCGGCTGCGGGGCGGGAGGACGCAATATACGTTTCGATTGGGGATGATTTTGCCGGTGGTCATTCCTGCGATCGTGCCGCTGATGCTGTGGAAGTTCATCTACGATGTCAAGGTCGGCCCGCTGAATATGATTTTGATATGGGCAGGATTGGAGGAGTGGACGCGGGCGTGGCTGTCGGACCCGAATGTGGCGCTGTATGCGGTGATGCTGCGCAATTTTCCGTGGGTGGACGGGGTGGCGATATTGATATTGTTGGCGGGATTGCAGGCGATCCCCTACGAAATCGTCGAGAGCGCGATGATCGACGGGGCTTCAGAGATGCGGCGCTTCTGGTCGATCGAGCTGCCGCTGATCGCCGGGCAGATCAAGCTGATTTCGGTGCTGACGATTATGTGGGGTGTGCAGGAGTTTACGGCGGTGTTCGCGATGACGCAGGGTGGGCCGATCAACAGCACGATGGTGCCGGGGATGTGGATGTTCTGGAATGCTTTTCGCATCAATAAGATGGGATATGCCTCGGCGATTGGGGTTGTGATGTTTATGATCACGCTGGTGCTGACGATGATCAATATGAAGTACATCACGACTGAGGAGTATTAGAGTCAGTTTTTAGTTTCTCGTTTTTAGTTTTTAGTAACACCGTTGACACGCGGCGGTTAAACAAGAGTTGAAAACCAAGAGCGGCAGTTGGAGTTTTTTGCCATGAGTCTAGCTGGAGCGGAAACGAGAGGGCAGTACAGGCGAAGCAGAAGCGAGCAGGTGGGCGTGTTTCTGCGCGGGGACTGGTGGCGGAACGTGATATTGGGCCTGTTCCTGGTGGGGGGGGTTGCGCCGCTGGTGATGGCCTTCCTGATTTCACTGAAAACGATTCCGCAGTTCGCCCGCCAGCCGTTTGCGCTGACTTTTCCGCTGCACTGGGAGAATTACGGGTTTGCCTTTGAGATAGTGCTGGAGTTCATTAAGAACAGTATGATCATTAGCGGCGTGACAGTGGTGGGCGTCCTGTTGCTGGCGTCGCTGTCGGCATATGCGTTCGGCATTCTGGAATTTCCGGGCCGGCAGGTGCTGTTCTACCTGGTGCTGGCGCTGATGATGGTACCTTCGGCGATGACGCTGATCCCGTCGTTTGTGCTGGTGAAGGATCTCGGCCTGATGAATACGTATTGGGCGATGATCCTGCCGTGGATCGCGAGCGGACAGGTTTTTGCCATGTTTATCCTGCGCACTTTTTTTGAAAGTCTGCCAAAGGAGCTGTTCGACGCGGCGCGCATTGACGGG
Organism: Caldilineaceae bacterium; assembly: GCA_965221345.1. Classification (GTDB taxonomy): domain Bacteria; phylum Chloroflexota; class Anaerolineae; order Caldilineales; family Caldilineaceae; genus Bin5. Next base: position 57,755 of record CBDCSD010000001.1, on the reverse strand, counting down.
GCGAACGAGTGGCAGGGTTACTGGCGGATTGCGCTGCCGCTCAGCAAGTCGATGCTGGGCGTGGCGGCGATTCTGAACATTCTGGGCACGTGGAACAATCTGATCTGGCCCTACCTGACCATCCAACGGCAAACTCTCCTGCCCCTGACACCCGGCCTGTGGGCCTACCAGACGGAGTACTTCACACGTTACGGGCTGACGATGGCGGGGCTGTTGATCGGCTCGATCCCCTTGGTTATCCTCTTCATCTTTACGAGCCGCTGGTTTGTCGCCGGCCTGACTTCGGGCGCGATCAAGGTTTGACCTCTACAGCAACCGCTCCGCCCTTGAGTAAGTCGTCAAGCAGTGCCGCGTCAAGACCGACAGGTGCAGCGGGATCGTCAACGCCCCCAACCGCGAAGCGAACAACAGGCTAATATAATGACAAAACAATAACGTCGGATCGGGAGTGTTCGACCTGATCCGACGTTATTGCGTCTGGGGGCTGTAACAGGCTGCCGGGGAGACCAAGAAATGTGAATCTGACCAGCATCGGAGGAGGACATGACCCGGAGGATAAAATTAGTGGTAGTTGCCATAGCATTCTATCTGCTTGGCATCGGAACGACAGTCGCAGTGGCGCAAGGAAACCTTACCTTGGAAGGATTGGCTGAAGGGTTGGCCGCTCTTACGGGGCGTGTGGACATAATAGAGAGCAGGTTGTCGGCCTTGGAGGCAACGCCGAAGCCAACATCTACGCGCAGGCCAACATCCACGCGCAGGCCAACGTCCACACGAAGACCGACATCCACGCGAAGACCGACGTCTACACCCCAGGCGAACACAATCACAATCACCAGAGCGTCGAATGTCCGCAGCGGCCCGGGCACGAATTATGACACTGTCGGCCAGTCAGCAGTAGGCACAGTGTACAGGGTAACGGGAAAGAACGCCGCCGAAGACTGGTATCGCATTGACTACAGAGGACAAGCGGCTTGGGTGTGGACCGGACTGACGAATAATCGCAATCTGACAGTTCCAGTTGTAAGGACGCCAGTACCGCCGCCGCCCAGCAGCCGAACCGCCCCAACTCCCGCGCGTGACACACAGACGATCATCATTGACGAGAACCGCCAGTCCTATTGGGCTGCTCCGTCTGGAAACGACTGGCAAGGGACACTCGATCCCGGACCAGGGAAATATTCTGTACCTCCCGGTGAGTACGTCTATGTATGCACAAAGACGGGAAATCGCTTCTGGCACAAAATTCTTGTACCAGGCGCTCCCGACGGCTGGGTCTGGATCAGGGCAATCGTCTATTTCCTGGATGAAGTTTACTGCGACCAATAGAAGCTCCCAAGGCGCGCTTGCAGATGCAAGCGCGCCGTACCTCACCCGCCGCCAGCGCTCCATGAAACAGGTTTGAACCCGTCAAAGCCTGCGGTTACAATGGGGGCTGTCTGTGAACCACAGACAGTTATCCATGCTTCCCACATGCGTTCCGGTCCTTGGCCTGCAATGTAGATCCTGTCTGAAGCCGTGCCCTTTTTCGCAACCGCCCAGCAGTTGCAACGCGGGGGTGTCTGCCGCTCCCGCGCAGCTAGGAACTGAAAACCAACGGCCAAGAGCTTTCCCCCCAGACAGTCGGATTACAGATGGCGCTCCCTGCTTTTCTCCAACCCAGTGAATCGCTGACCGATGACCAGCGTCAAAGCGGTCTGAAGCCGTTAACCTATCAGATGCTGGCGGCTTCCGGCGCGGATGGTCTGATGTCCGGCGGCTTTCTGGCCGCGTTCGCGCTGCTGCTCGGCGCATCCAACTTCCATATCGGCATCCTGGCCGCGCTCCCGTTCGTAATGCAGATGATCCAGATAGTGGCCGTGATCATCGTCGAGCGTCTGCGAATGCGGAAGCTGGTAGCGGTCCCATCCTACTTCGTGTCCTATATTTCCTGGGTACCGATAGGTCTGATTCCCTTCCTGATCGATGTGCCCAGTTTCCAAGCCGTCTTCCTGCTTCTTCTGTTCACGGCGATACGCGGAGTGGGCAATGCGCTTGTGAATACGAGTTGGATAAGCTGGCTGCGCGACATGGCGCCGGCGGGGACGATGGGTGGATTCTTCGCCCGTCGATTGCGTGTTGCGACCGCGGCGGCGGCGATAGGCGGCCTGGTGTCTGCGTTCTATATCGACTGGTGGAAGGAGGTGGTAGCGGCGGAGAACGTCATTTTCGGATACTCGTATGCGATTCTGTTCGGAAGCGTAGTACTCGGTTTTGGCGCCGTGGTTATGATGACGCGCGTTCCTGAGCCGCGCATGACGGAGCAGGAGGGAGTGCGCCCTTCGATTCTGCGGACGTTGATAGCCCCCTTGCAAGATGGCAATTACAGACACTTAACCGGTTACCTGTGTCTGTGGAATTTCGTGGTACACCTGGCGGTACCCTTTTTCCCAGTCTTTATGCTGACGAAGTTGGGGTTGTCCCTTTCGCTCGTGGTGGGGCTTGGCGCGTTGAGCCAGATTTCCAACGTGATATTTTTGCGCGTGTGGGGTCAATTCGTCGACCGCTTCGGCTGCAAGGTGATCCTGTCGATCTGCTCTTCTCTCTATTTTCTGGTGATTTTGGGGTGGACCTTCACGACCTTACCTGAAAAACACGCGTTGACCATTCCGCTGCTGATGTTCCTCTATTTTCTTCTGGGTATCGCCAGTGCAGGCATCAACGTGGCCGCCACATCTATTCGAATGAAGATGGCCCCGCAAGCGCATTCAACGGCGTACCTGACAGTTTCTTCTCTCGCGGCCAACATTGGCGCCGCGATCAGCCCGCTCCTGGGTGGCGCTTTCGTCGATTTTTTCAGTGAGCGGCACCTGGAGGTCATAGTCGAGTGGGTTGACCCGGAGCGGGTGCTGAGCTTCCCTGCCCTCTTCCTGACAGGATACGATTTTTTGTTCACTGTTGCTTTCATCCTCGGTCTCTTGACGTTGGGTGTGCTTAGCCACGTCCGGGAGGAGGGCGAGGCGCAGAGCGAAGTTGTATTGAATGAGTTGATGACCCAGACACGGGAAAATCTGCGGGCGCTCAACTTTGTGCCGGGCTTGAGTTTTGTCAGCCAGCTCCCGCTTGCCGGGCTGCGCTATCTTCCGCGTATCCCCGGGCTCGATATCGCAGCCAATGTAACTGCCTACCAGATTGCTTCTTCCATCCGCTTTACGGCCGAAGGGATCGCGTTCGGCGGGGCCACTGCAAGACAGGCTCAGGAGCGCATCAACCGAGCCGTGGCCCGCGCCAGTCGCGAGTCTCGCGACATCTCCCGCCAGGGCGCCGCGATCGCATTCGGCGCTGTGCAGGGCTCCATGCGCGCCATCACCAAGAGCGGTCTCGACACCGGACGGATGGTCCAGAACGCGGTGACAGGCACCCTGACCGCGGTGAATAGAGCGGGGGCGCATCCTGCCGACGCCGTCAAGGGCGTTGTCTACGGCGCAGTCCACGGGGCGAGCGAATCGGATCTGGAGGTGGGAGAGGTGGTTGCCCAGTCGCTTGAAGCGGCACGCGAGTCCGCCGCTGAACTGGGGCTTTCTGAGCAGGAAGCCCTTCAGTATGCTTCGGGGGCAGCTATGGAGGCCGCGGAGGCACTGACCCAGGAATCCCAGAAGCAGGTCAAGCGGGTGGTGCTGGAGGGGCTGATGGAGGGAGTAATCGGAGAGCCGGTGTAGGCGTCAGCGGCGAAGATAGCGGCTGCCCTGGCATATTGCGCGAAGCAGGACAGGTTCAAGAGGTCATCGATTTGGGGGATTGCCGCAAGCAACGATGTGACTATGGCAAGCCGCCCTCGCGCTTCAAAGCAGTTCTGCATTGTACTGCTACCTCGAACCGGCTTGGGTGGCGCGTCAGCGATACCCAACGACTGAGAACTGGATATCAATAAACTGGACACTGCCAATATGAACGTTCAATCTTACTCGACATTGTTGGAACTCTTTCGCCGTCCGCCCCTCGACTACAGCGACTTCGTCACCTGGTTCTGGGAGACGGGCGAGCTGGACAAGGAGCGCCTGACCTGGCAGCTGGAGGAGCTGAAGAAGAAGGGCGTGGGCGGGACCTGGTACTATCCCCGCTATCTCGACGGCGAACGGTACGGCACCGACCCCGCCTACTTCACCGAGGAGTGGTGGGAGTTCTTCCGCCACTCGGTGGCTGAACATAGCCGTCTTGGCCTGCAGGCCTGGTTCTCCTGCTGGGAGGGACGGGAATCCTGGCAGGATCGGCTGCGGGCCGAACGCGCCGCGCGGCCGGAGTTGGCGGGCCGCCGCCTGGTGATCCACGAGAAGCGCTCGAATGGGAACGATGCCTTGCAGATCGAGGTGCCGGCGGGGGAGAGGGTTCTGGCGGCGGCGGCATACCGCACGGACGGTGAACGGTTGGATCCCGAATCGCACCGGGATCTCAGTTCGGCTGTGCAGGGGCAGCGGATAGGCTGGACGGCGCCGGAGGCCGGTTGGCTGCTGGGGGTTGTCGCAAGCCAGCCGCACGATCTGGATTACCTCAACCCCCATGTCGCCGCCCGCTGGCTCGAAGTCTATTGGCAGGAACACGAAGAGCGGCTGCGCGAATTTATACCCGGCACGCTCTCCCTCTACGGGCAGGACGAAATCTATGTGCTCAACGGCAATATCCTCTACGCGCCGAACCTGGTAGAGCGGTTCAAGACGGAGAAGGGGTATGATCCCGCGCCCTGGCTGGTCGGCCTCTTCCACGACATCGGCGATTTTACCGACAAGATTCGCTGCGACTACTACGAGATGATGTCCGCCGCGCTGGAGGAGAACTTCTACAGGCCGCTGTGCGTGTGGCACGAAGAGCGGGGGATGCGCTACGGCACGATCGCGACCTGGGGACGGCAGGATATGCTGGGGCAGACATGGCATTACGGCGATTTTTTCCGCCTGATGCGCTGGTTCCACGTCACCGGCAACGAGGATCCCGAGGCCAGCCTGCCCGGCCAGCGCTGTTTCATCGACGCCAAGCTGTCCAGCTCGATCCTGCACATTTACGAGCGGGAGCGGGCTTCGATGTGCGTCTATTGGGGGTCGGGCTGGGGCATGACGCAGGAGCAGAACGTTGCCTGGACGAATGAGAACTATGCCTATGGGCTGAATCTGTACAATCAGCACGGCGGGCTGTACAACACGCTGGGCGGCTGGTATGAGTGGGTGCCGCCTTCGATTCACTGGCGCCAGCCCTACTGGGAGCATTGGCAGACGTTCGTGGATTATGTGTCGCGTTTGAGCGCGGTGATGAGCCAGGGAACGCATGTGGCGGATGTGGCTCTGCTCTACCCGCTGACGACGGTTCACGCCAACTGGTTGCGGGGGGATTCGTTCACGAGCGCGGCCGACGATTGCGCGATGACCACCTTTGCGCTTGCCCGCCAGATCTATGAAAAGGGGATCGATTTCGATTTCGTCGACGACAACCTACTCAGCCAGGCCGTTGTGCGCGACGGGACGCTGGAGATAGCAGGTATCCAGTTCCGGGCTGTGCTCCTGCCGCCGATGACGACGATCCGGCGGCAGACGCTGGCGAAGCTTCAGGAGTTCTATGACGGGGGCGGCACGGTAGTGGCCTACCGCCGGCTGCCGGGTGCATCGCAGGAGCACGGGCGCGATGATCCTGAAGTGCGCGCTCTGTTGCAGCATATCTTTGGCATCGCTTCCAGCGAGACGGCCGCCCATCGCTCAGAGGCGCATACCCAGGCTGGGGACAGCATCTGCCGGCAGAGCAACGAGCAGGGCGGCCAAGGCATCTTCCTGCCCGGCCAGGACACGATGCGCACGCCCCATGCGGAGCAGCGGGGGGTTGATGTCGCGGTCACGATCTCGGCCGCGATCGACCGCGATGCAGTCGCTTCAGAGAAGAACGTCTTCCACACGCATCAGAAAGCAGGCGAGCTTGACATCTACTTCCTCTACAATGTCGAATCGGAGCGGAGAGATCTGACATTTACCTTGCGCGTGCGCGGCGAACCGGAGATCTGGGACTGCTGGAGCGGCGAGGTGTTGCCCTATCACCGCTTCTCCTGCACGGATGACAAGACGATTGTGCGGCTGACGATGGAGGCCAACCAGGGCATCGTACTGGTTTTGCGCCCGCCTGGGGGAAGACCGGCGGTGACGGCGGACAATATGGGGGCGATCACGCATGTGGAAGCGGCCGACGATAGCGTGGAGGTGCGGGGCATCCTCGGAGACGGGGGCGTAAAGTCGGTGCGCGTGCGCCATGAAGGGCGCGAGTATGGCGCACAGGCCCGGTTCGGGCCGGCGGCGGCTCCCCTGCATCTGACGGGCGACTGGTCGTTCCAGTTGATGCCAACGATGGACAACCGCTGGGGAGATTTCCGCGAGCCGGCCAGCGATGAACTCCTCGGCGCGGAAGCGCGCCAGTTCCGCTACCGGGAGGAGGAGACGCCGGGCGTTGCGCAGGGCTGGCACAACCGCGACTATGACGACGGTAGCTGGCCCATTTTCACCTATAGCTTTGGCCCCTACTGGCGGGCCAGCGGCGCTTTCAAGCGCGGGCAGGTCCCGCAGGAGCTGGCGGCTTTGATGGCCGGGGACGCAGGTGCTCCGGACGCCGGAGGGATGGGTTGGGAGACGGTCTGTTATTCGCAGGAATTCGGGCGGCCGGGCAGCGACGTATGGGGCGGCAGCCAGGGGGTCGGGGATTCGTTTCTCTGTCTTGACGTTGCCGACGAGCATGAGGAGAGCGTGCGCTATCTGTACACCCATGTGCGGGCGCCGCGGGATGGGCGCTGGAACCTGCATGTTGGGGCCGAGAGCGGGCAGGTGGAGCAGGCGTGGCTGAACGGGACGGCTCTGCTGCCGGACGATTCCGGGGAGCCGGTTCCGGCGGCGATAGAAGTCTTGCTGCAGGAGGGGCTGAACCTGCTCCTGCTCGCTTGCGTGCAGCCCCCCGCCCAGCCCTTGCGGGCGTATGCTGCGCTGCTGGAGCCGTCGACGACGCCTGTACGGGACCGCGCGGCGGCGCGGCTGACCTGGTTCGCCGAGCCTTCCGAACTAGTGTATGAGATCGCGCCGCACAAAGAGAAACGCGTCGGCTGGTACAGATGCGAGGCGCCGGCGGGGACGCATACGCTGCATCTGGATGTGGATGCCGAGGGCGTTCAGGTCTGGGTCAACGGCGCGGAAGCGGCAGTCCGGGATGGGCAGGTCAGGCTGGAAGTTCCGGCGGCGGATATCTCCCAGGTGGCGCTGCGCGTGGAACAGAAGGCCGGTGTATACGCCGGCGCGGCCATCCGCCAGCCTATGCGCTTCGAATGCGCTGAGGCCGCGCTGCCATTGGGCGATTGGAGCCAGTACGCGTTGGAGAGTTACTCCGGCGGCGCCGTCTACAAGAAGAGATTCTCGCTCGAAAGCGAGCAGTTGCAGGGGGAAGTAGTTCTCGACCTGGGCGCGGCGAATACGACGGCGGAGGTGGCTGTCAACGGGCAGAGTGTGGGCGTCCGATTGGCGCGTCCCTACCGCTTCGACATCAGCGACCAGGTGCATGAGGGTGACAACATTCTGGAAGTGACCGTCTACAATACGCTGGCCAACTATTTCAGCACGGGCCCTTATGAATCCGTGTTTGTCTTCCCGGGGCAGACGGTTTCGGGTCTGCTTGGCCCTGTTACGGTCAGTTTTCCGATGCGGGCAACCCTGGCAGCCAAGCCGGTGGTGGAGGGCAGTTTTTAGTGGTTAGTTTCTAGTTTTTAGTGACACCGCTTTCTCACGTGCCTGGCCTGTTACCAAGAACCAAGAACTACAAGCCAAAAGATTCGAGACTTCTACAAGGAAACAGCCATGAAGATCCGCACAGTTCAAGCATTCGCGCTCGCCTATCCGGAACCCCATTACAAAGGCATTGAACGCTACATCACTCTGGCGCGGGTCGAGGCCGATGACGGCACGGTCGGTTGGGGCGAGTGTATCTCCCAGTTTCGCGAGGCTGCGCTGGCGACGAAACTGATCATCGAGCAGGGCCTGGCGCCGCTGCTGATCGGTGAGGACGGGCTTGATGTGGAGCGCGCCTGGCACAAGATGCTGGCCCATATCTGGTGGTATGGCCCCGAAGGGATTGCGGCTTTTGGCGTGAGCGCGATCGATATGGCGCTGTGGGATCTGAAGGGCAAGGCGCTGGGGCTGCCCGTCTGCCAGCTTTTGGGGGGCAAGCTGCATGACAAGGTTGTGGCGATGGCCTCGTTCATCTTCGACATGGAAGACCTGGACTGGACATTGAACGAGTTTCGCTGGATGGTGGAGCAGGGCTACCATTACGTCAAGGCGGGGTGGGGCATGCACCCGGGGGCGGTCTTCGGGCAGGACGCCGCGCGCGATATCGAATATGTGCGCCGCATCCGCGAGGTGATCGGCGATGAACGCGAGTTGATCGTGGATACGCCGGGCGCGCGCGGTCTGTGGGACGTGCCGACGGCGATCCGCCGCTTTCGCGAGCTTGAGCCGTATCGCCTGCGCTGGATTGAGCAGCCGCTTCTGCCGCGCGATCTGGAGGGGCATGCCCGGCTACGGGCCGCGGTGGCGACGCCGATAGGAACCGGTGAGGATGAATGGGATGTCGAGAGCTACCAGCGCCTGATCCGTAGCGGCGGCGTGGATGTGATCCAGCTGGATCCGGGCAGGAGCCACGGCATCACCGGCTGCCGCGAGGTGATCCGGCTGCTGGAGGTGGAGAATCTGCAGTTCAGCCTGCACACGTGGAGCAGCGCGCTCAACACCGCGGCCAGTGTCCATCTGCTGGCCATCTCCAACCACGGCGTTTGCATGGACCTCAAGCCACATGAATCGCCGATGCAGCATGAACTGGTCAGCGACCCCTGGGTGCAGGAGGGGGGGTATCTGGCCGTGCGCGACAGGCCCGGGTTGGGCGTCCAGGTGCGGGAAGAGATAGTACGCAAGTACTCGTTTGAGTGAAAAGGCAGTGGTCAGTGGCTAGTGGTCAGTGGCTAGTGGTCAGCAATTTGGGTTCGCTGATCGCTGGCCGCCGAACGGTTGAAGGAGTGGAAACTGTGTCAGATATTCAGAGTGCCGGGCGCCGGGCGCTGATCACCGGTGGGGCAAGCGGCTTTGGGCTGGGGATTGCGGAGGCGCTGCTGGCGCGCGGCGGGCAGGTCGCGATTGGGGATGTCGATGCTGCGCGTCTGCAGGATGCCGAACGCGGTCTGGACAGCGATAATCTGCTGTCCATCGAACTGGATGTGACGTCGGCGAAGTCCGCGGCGGCGGCGGTGGCGGCCTGCGAGGAGCGTTTCGGCGGCCTGGACACGTTGGTCAACTCGGCCGGTGTCATCGCTTTCAACCGGTTGGCGGAGATCAGCGAGGCGGAGTGGGACCGGGTGATCGATGTGGACCTGAAGGGCACGTTTCTGTGCTGCCAGGCGGCCGCGGCGCTGTGCTGTGCGCCAGCGGCCGCGGCCGCATCGTCAACATTGGTTCGGACGCGTCCAAGGTGGGATTCCCGATGCTGGCCCATTACTGTGCGGCCAAGTTCGGGGTCGTGGGTCTGACCAAGGTGCTGGCTGGGGAACTGGCGCCGAGCCAGGTTACGGTCAACTGCGTCTGCCCCGTTGGCGTGGCGGGCACGAGCATGGGCCAGGAGGTTCTCGACTGGAAACTCGAGGCCACGGGCATGCAGCCGCAGGAGATCCTGGCGGCCACGGCGGCCGACATTCCCTTGCAGCGCAACCCGACGGTTGAGGATGTCGTGAACGCGGTGCTCTTTTTTATCTCCGACGAAGCCGCTTTCCTGACCGGTTCGGCGCTTGACGTCGACGGCGGCATGTTGAGCACGATTCCGGTGCCCGGCGTGGATGGGTGAACTGGCAGTGGTCAGTGGATAGTGGATAGTGGTCAGTGACAACACGGGTGGGTGACAGCTGACAACAGGGGTTTGCGATGGAACGTGTTGCGTTTGTCATGCGCGTTAAAGAGGGGGAGGAAGAGGAGTACCGGCGGCGCCACCGGGAGGTCTGGCCGGCGGTGCTGGCCGACCTGGAGCAGGCGGGCGTGCGCAGCATGAGCATCTTCATGGTCGACCGGCAGTTATTTTTGTACATGGAGGTGGAGGAGTACGCCGAAGCGGTGCGCATCCTGGCGGAGAGTCCCGAATCGGTGCGCTGGGAGGAGTATATGGCGCCGTGTATGGAGGATGAGAGCGGGGACGCCTACGACCCGCACGACGCTTATCCTGAAGGGTGGCCGGAGGTGTTCCATTGGCGGGTTGGCGGGGACGGGCGCGATACTGTCTCCAAGGGAGTCAAGACATGACAATCAGTCGAATTCATGATAGTCGTCTCGTTCATCTTGTGGATGAACTGTGTCAGCTATCCCGCGAGACAGAGTGGGTTGAATTCAAGAGGAATTTCCACCCTCCGCAGATGATAGGTGAGTACATCTCTGCTCTGGCGAACGCAGCGTGCCTGAAGTATAAGCCGAAGGCATATCTTCTTTACGGCATTCAAGACAGGACGCACGCGGTTGTCGGAACTTCCTTCGATCCATACACTGAAAAGGGCAAGGGCAACCAGGATCTGCTGCCCTGGGTTACGGCTGGATTGAGCCCGAACCCAGGTTTTGAGGTCCACATAGTAGAGCACTCCAGCGGTCGTGTTGTTATCTTTGAAATCAACCCGGCCCGCGATACACCTGTCAGTTTTCGTGGCGAGTCTTACATCAGGATAGGCACGAGCAAGACCAATTTGAAACAACACCTTGAGAAAGCACGCGCGATATGGACACGGGGTGACGACTGGTCAGCGGAGATATGCGAGGACGCGACGGTGGATGATCTTGACCCAGAGGCTGTCGCAAAAGCACGAGAGCAATTCGCTATCAAGCACCCCCTCCAGGCAGACGACGTGACTGATTGGGACGACATCACTCTCCTTAACAAAGCTCGAGTCTTAAAGCAGGGTAAGGTGACGCGCACAGCGCTTCTTCTCCTTGGCCGCGCCGAGTCGGCTACACTACTCTCGCCCGCAGTGGCCAAGATCTCGTGGATACTGAAAGACGCGGATAACCGCGAACTCGACTATGAACACCTCGGGCCGCCCTTTTTGCTTGCGGGAGACAGGTTACAAAACCGAATCCGCAATCTGAATGTGCGTGCCATGCCAAGCGGGACACTATTCCCGGTGGAGTTTACTCAGTATGACTTCTGGGTAATCCGGGAAGCACTACATAACTGCATCGCTCACCAGGACTACCAGTTACGTGGTCGTATCATAGTCGTAGAATTTCCCGACCGCGTGATTTTGTCAAACGTCGGAGACTTTCTACCTGGCGATGTAGAGACAGTAATCCGACAGGACGCTCCGCAGTCTATCTACCGAAATGCCTTCCTGGCGGATGCGATGGTCGAGTTAAACTTGATCGACACGCAAGGCGGCGGAATCAAACGCATGTTCGAAACTCAGCGTATGCGGTCGTTCCCTCTGCCGGACTACGATCTTATCACGCCGGGTTTTGTCACTGTGAGTCTCAACGGGCGTATTCTGGATGAGCGTTACACTCGGCTACTTTTGGAGCGGACAGATATTGGCCTCGAGCAAGTTATGCTGCTCGATCGAGTGCAGAAAGGACTACCAATTGAGAAAAGCGAGCATCGCTCCCTCAAGAATGCTGGCTTGGTGGAAGGACGCTATCCCAACCTGATAGTAGCGGACGTTGTCGCTAAGGCGACTGACACAATAGGCGAGCACATTCTCGAAAGTGGCTTCGATAATCAGTATTATAGAGACTTGATTCTAAAATTGGTGCGTGAGCATGGGCCGGTAAGCCGAAAGGATATTGATGAAACGTTGTTAACAAAGCTACCTGACCGACTCAATCTTCAGCAAAAACGGACCAAAATCCGCAACTTAATGCAGAGACTCCGCATCTCTGGCAATATCGTAAATCAAGGAACGCGGAAGCAGCCAGCATGGACCATTTTGAAAGCACTAGATGATTGAGCAACGAAGTTCGTTCCAGAGGAAAACCAGAGAAGTACAGGGAGGTTGGCGCAGCATATTGATAGAGGTAGTATATTGTCTTACACTTCGTTTAATCATTTACTAATCTCTGATAAATTTCGACTTGTGAGTAAAGGATGTAGTAATAGGATTCATGTAAAGGCCTCAACAAAGACGTGTGCGAACATGTCCATTTGGTGTTCGCCAAGTGCCCAGACACCTAGAGTCATCGACAATCAAGCTGTCGCCTCGCCTATCCTTACGGGCCTATCGACTGAATTCCGGCTGATGTTGGTGCTTTAGTCACACAGGTAGATCGAATTTCATCATATCCAAGCACACCCTTAGTTAAGAACGAGGAGCTGTGGTGATATTTTGCACTTCTGCCTATGAGAAATATCTTTGCACACCCCTTTGTATAATTCTCTTCCCTGTTAGAAACCTTTTACTTGTCCGTGGTAGATTTCGGCTTGTAAGTAAAAAAATCAGACAAAGATTAAGTAAAAGATCAAGAAAATGGGCAGTTCCACCTAGCCAGTTCCATGATCTCGGTAATTGTACTCAACCCAATGATACAGTGTTGCGAAACTAAATGCTGACTACTACCTGGAGACAACCATGACCGCCATGAAACTTGCCGGCGCGGCCTGGGCCTATGTGGGGGCCAGTTTGCCGGAATCGGCCGCGATATTGCAGGCGCTGGGGGTGCAGGCGATGGACCTGATCGCCGCGCCCGGCGCGTTGCTCGACTCGCGCGAGATTGAACGCGATCCAGAGGGGCAGGCGCGGCGCGTAGCCGAGGCCGGTCTCCCGCTCAGCAATCTGCTCTACGTTTTCGGGGATGGATTTGACGACAGGCCGATCAATTCGGTCGATGAGAGCGTACGGGCCGCCAATCTGGAGACGTTCAAGCAGGTACTCCATTTTTGTACCGCTGCGCGCATCCCGTCGGTGCTGGTGCTGCCTGGCGTTGACCAGGTGGGCATATCCCACGAGGAGGCGGTGGCGCTGTCGGCAGCGGCGATGAACGAACTCGCGACGCTGGCCGCGGCCGAGAATGTGACATTTCTGTTTGAGCCGCACGTTGAGTCGGTGCTGGAAAGTCCATTCGATACTTCGACATTTCTGCAGAGGAATCCCGCGCTCAAAATCGTGCTGGATTATTCCCACTTTGTGGCGCAGGGTTATGAGCCGGCAGACGTGGATCCCCTCGTCCCTTACACCGGCCATGTCCATTTGCGGCAGGCTTGCCGCGACAAGCTGCAGGCGCGCTGGGATGACGGGGTGATCGACTTCCCCGCCGTGGTCGAGCTGCTCGAGGCCGCGGGCTACAGCGGCTACCTGACGCTGGAGTATGAACACGATCCGTGGATGGACTGTGACCAGGTGGATGTGATGACCGAGACGATCAGGATGCGGGATGAGGTCAGACCCCTGCTGGCGGCTAGTGAAATTCACTAGCCACCATTCACTCGTGTTCCAGATCGAACGCAGCCACTGAAAACTCAAAACTAAAAACTGGAAACTCCCATGCCCAACACAGCCCGAATCGCCGTCATCGGAACCGGTTGGTGGTCAACGACCGCCCATATTCCCGCGCTGCAGGCCAATCCCAACGCCAGCCTTGTCGCCCTGGCCGACGTGCGCGCGGATGTGCTGGACAAGGCGGCCCGGCACTATGGCGTGGAGCAAACCTATACCGACATTCGCGAGATGCTGGCGCAGGAGCAGCTGGACGGCGTCGTAATCGCGGTATGGCATGCCGCCCATTACGAGGCGGCGCGCGCCTGCTTGGAGCAGGGGCTGCACGTGGTGCTGGAAAAGCCGATGACGCTGCTCGCGGCGCACGCGCGCCATCTGACCGAACTCAGCCGTGCGAACGGATGCCAGTTGATCATCGGCTACCCCTGGAACTACAACCCCCATGTGCTGCGGGTAAAGGAAGTGATCAGCTCGGGGCAGTTGGGCGGGATCCGCTATATCAACAACATGTTCGCCTCCAGCGTCATTTCGCTGTATCGGGGCAATGACAGCGTCCACGACAACTTATATCAATACCCGGTTACCGGCCCCGGCGATGTCTACAGCGATCCGGAACGCTCGGGCGGCGGCCAGGGCCATCTGCAGGCGACCCATTCGGTGGGGCTGATGCTGCATATGACGGGGCTGAGGCCGGTCAGCGTGCTGGCGCTGATGGACAATCTCGATACACGGGTGGATGTAGTCGACGCGATGATCGCGCAGATGGACAACGGCGCACTGGCCAATGTGGGCAGCACGGGCACGCTGCATGCGGGCGGACCGGAACAGGAGATGGTTGTGCAGATCTACTGTGACCGAGGGTGGATCAACGCCGACATTATCCACAAGAGTTGTGCGATTTACTATGCCGACGGGTCTGTGGAGGAGTTGCCGCCCGTGACGGAGGAGCAGAGTTATCTGTCGTCGGCGCCGGCAGACAACCTGGTCGACGTCATCGTGCGCGGCGCGCCGAACCGGTCGCCGGCGGAGGCCGGCTGGCGCACGGTCGAGCTTCTTGATGCGGCGTACCGTTCGGCGGCCGATGGGGGGCGCAGGGTGCCGGTCAGTTCTTTGTATGGAGTTGATACTTAGACGCTGCGGCTTGGGCTCGCGGCCGTCTCGCATGCGCTCTCGTTATACCGAAGCCCTTGCAAGATCCACCCGACGCAGGCGTATGGTGTTACTGAAAACGCAACTACTAAGCCATATACAGTGCGTGCCTTGACCAGCCCTTCATCCATGTCGCCATTCAAGCAATCTGATTGCGTATTCGGTTGGCAGCCGCCAGGTTGGTGGAGCCGCACTGCTGGTATGAAGGCGTACGGTTGGTGAGGTGTGGTTTTGGACGGGGGCGTTGCGGGGGCGGAGCCCCTGCACAAGGGAGGGCCGAAGGCCCGACCGCCCATATGCAAAGAGAAAGTATGGAGGAGTGAGGAAAGAGAAAACATTGATGCGAATTGGCGATGGCTGAGTAGTTGCCTGAAAACCAAAAACTGACTACTAAGAACTGCCCTATGGAGCAATAGCCGTGAAGATCTTTATGGTAACCGATATGGAGGGCGTGGCGGGGGTCGTCTCTTTCGCGGACCAGTCCTTTCCGGACGGCCGCTACTACGATGCCGGCAAACGGCTGGTGACCGGTGAGGTCAACGCCGCGGTGGACGGGCTGTTGGAGGCCGGGGTGGAGGAGGTTCTCGTCTGGGACGGGCACGGCGCCGGCGGCATCGACTTTGACACGTTGCATCCGGCAGCGTTGCTGCTGCATGGCCGGCCTTCGCCGCCCTGGAGCCGGTTGCAGGGGGTGATCGGGCGCTACGATGCCTTTGTCATCGTCGGCCAACATGCCATGGCCGGCGTCGTAACCAGCAACCAGAACCACACGCAGAACAGCCGCACGGTGGATGCCTACCGGCTCAATGGCACGCTGATCGGCGAGATTGGACAGCTTGCTCTGTTCATGGGCGGGTTGGGTCTGCCCCTGCTCTTTCTGAGCGGCGAACGCGATGCCTGCCGCGAGGCGCAGGAGCTGGTGCCGGAGATCACCACGGTGGCGGTGAAGGAGGGGCTGGGGCGCGGCGCGGCCATTTCGCTTTCCGCGCAGGCGGCGCGGCAGCGCATCCGGCAGGGGATCGCGTCAGCTGTGACCCAACATCGCGAGAACCCGATTGCCCCCCTGGTCTGGCCCGGCCCCTATCTGCTGGAGAAACGCTTCTTCCATACCGACACAGCCGACGCCGAGATGAGCAAGGCGGGCGCGGAACGGGTGGACGCGCAGCGGGTACGCTTCCGCAGCGACGATATTCTCGATATTGTCTACAGGTGAACAGCAGTTTTCAGTTTTTGGTTTTTAGTTTTTAGGTAACTACTCAGCCATAGTCATTTCACGACCATGAAGATCAGCCGCGCCCAGCGATCGCGAGCGTGTCGCCCGCAACCGACATCCCCGGCCCTGAGCAAGGCGAGCAAAGGTGTTCCTCACTGAGCCCTATCCCCAAGGCCCGCTAAGGCGTGCCTGCGCACCCTTCGCCGCACGACCGCCATCTCCTCCTCCGCGATCAGGATAAACGACCCCAGCCACCCCTGCCGGTTGTACAGCCGGACCTCGTCTTTCGTGGGCGCGTGTTGGTTGGTGGTCATGGTGATCCTGTACTGGCTACCCAGGCTACATATCAGTTTGCTGTCGAAGCAGACTCCGAAACAACCTGCAGAGATGTTATGCCTTGGAAATCCTTGGGCTTGTGGGTAACTAAAGGCACGGCGTGCCGCACAGTGCAGGCGGCAATCCAGGCATCGTTGGGCGCAATCGGTCTTCCAGCTCGCTGCCGGTCGGCGACCAATCGACCGTAGCAGCGAGCAATCTCATGGTCGTAGGGAATGATAACGAAGTTACGAAGTATCGCTTCGAGTTCATTCCGCCTGCTCTCACCCCAGTTGCCTTTCTCCGCCCCGAAGTAAAGCTCCCCAACGGTAATAAAGCTGATGGCGAGCAGATGATCCTGGACATGCCGTTGATATGCTCGCGCGAGCGCTCCGCCCCTCATCAGGTACGAGACGATATTCGTGTCGAGAATGAGTGTTGGCACACTCATTCTTGACGGACATTATTCGCGCTGGCAGCATGTCTAAGATCGTGAACTGCCTCTTCAAAGCCGTCATCTTCGTCGCCCGGCCACGTGCCAAACAGAACCTGCACATCAGTCAATGGTTGTACGTTCTGCGCGCGCGCCAGTTCTTCCAGAGCGGGAGATTCCCAGAAAATGTCTGTGACTGGACCCTCCTGGCGAACAGGTGACTCGGACGAAGGGTCTTGTATTCGGGTTGCTGGCGTTGCCTGTTCTCTTTCACCGACCGGCGTCTGTGGCATTGCTGTTCGCCCTTTCCTTTGCGGCGCGGACGAGAGATTACCAAAAGCTTTCGTGAGAGTTGCCCTTCTTTTGCCGAGAGATTTGGCTCATTATTGTTGACTCGTTGTTATAGCGCTTGCCCTATAAGCAGATCCTGTGGGCGAGGGCGACAGACCATGGGTCTGGTTTGTGCGGGTATTTTAGCACATGTTCCTGGGGAGTGCAGGCGGGGTGAGAGTTTAGCTGGATCAGCCCCTCACAACATGTTCCTTGAAAGGCTTCTCCAGATAAAAGGGACCTTAGAAATTACCTCGAAACGTAACTACCAAGTCTGATCCAGTGTGCGAGTTCAGTAGGGGGCACATACGCCATCCAAGTGTATTGAATCGTTTTCAAGACCTTTTGAAATGGGTTGGACCAAGGGATGACGGTTTGCAGGATTGTTGTAGCACGACTTCAGTGCCGTTGATGCCATCAGCTATGCCTTACTTGACCGATCCTTCTGCCCTGCCGCCATGCAGGCTATTTGGTTGACAGCCGCCTTGCGGCAGTGAAGGTGGATTGGCTACAGCGCGGGATACCAGAAGGAGCGTTGGCGACGGCGTGTGTTTTCAGGGGGGCGTTGCGGGGGGAGTCCCCCCGCACAAGGGAGGGCCGAAGGCCCGACCGCCCAAAAGACAGGAGTGAGGAGAGAGAGAACTTCTTCGCTTGCGTCACACAGTGTCGCGAAATGGAGGTGGCTGAGTAGTAACGTTTTTAGTAACCCCACTCGCAGGCGAAAGCTCAGTAGAGGCCCGGGCCCATGTCGGGCGGCAGGAGCAGTTGGCCGTCTGCGATCTGGAAATAGGCGGGGTGGGCGGCCTGTTCGTGTGGTCGCGACAGGGGCATGAACTGGCGATAGTTGCCCTCGAAACAGTCCACGTCCAGGCGCAGGTGGGCGCAGAAGTTGGCGCTGTGAACCAGCGCGAGGCCGGGGTTGGTGAGGTCTTGGAGGGTGAGGTAGAGACGGTGATGGCGGCCCCAACAGTAGGCCAGCAGCGAGTGGGTATGGCCCTTGCAGGTCTTCACCGCCAGCCCGGACCAGCCCAAACGATGGATCCAGTCGAGATTTTCGAGGTCGTCCAGGCTTTCGTCGACGACCACGGGCACGCGGGCGGCCACGTCGTGGAGCGTGTCGGTATAGGCCCCCAGGTCGCGGGGGGTGGGCTGCTCGACGTAGTCCAGCGCAGGTAGCACCTGCGGCTTCTCCGCGGCGACCCGATCCAGCATTTCAAGCATCATGGCAGGCTGTTGATAGGCTTCATTGGGGTCCACCGACAGGCGCGGTCCGCCGGCCACACCGGCGGCTTCCAGCGCCTGGGCGGCGACGGTGTGTACTTCGATCAGGCGCTCGGCGTCTTCGGCCGGTGACTGGCCGCGCAGCTTGAGCTTGAGATAGCGCAGGCGGTCGCGCTCGATCCAGGTGGTGAGGTCGGCGGGGAGGTCTGCCGGCGCTGGCTGTTGCGGGTCCACCTCGGCCGGGGTGAGGGCGTCGTTGAAGCCGACGACATGCTGCACGGACAGCGCGCGCCGCCTTGGGCCCAGGTAGTCCGCCGGGTAGCGGCCGGCGAAGTCGGCGCCCAGCCAGACGCTCATATCCTGGTTCAGGTAATCCGCGGTGTATGCGGCGTAGAGCGGTACCGGCAGGGCCGCGCCCCAGGCGTCGTGAAGGGCGGCGTCGAAGGGCGCCATGCAGTTGAGCACGGCCAGCCGCGGCAGGGGAGTCCTCTGCAGGAGAGGTTCTTCGTCGGCCAGCTGCACAGCCAGCTCGACCGCGGCCTGTTCCAACCTGATCCCTTTTTCGATGGGATCTTCGTATGGGTCATCCTGCAGCCAGGCGGCGATGGCGCGGCACAGGCGGCGCATGAGGCGATCTTTCTCCTCATGGGTCAGGTCGGGCGCGGGGAAGGCCCACACGTCCGAGAGCAGAATCGCGCCGGTACCCTGCACGGCGGCGCCCCCGCGGGTGCGCGCCCGCACGGTGACGGTGGCATAGGTGATGACCTCGATCACGCCTTTGCTGAGGTGCAAGGGAACACTCAAGCGCTCGTCGTCGAAGGTGACCTCGACCGTCTCCGCGCGGATATCAGTCGCTTTCATGGCAGTGGCTCTCTTCTGCAGTTGTTGGTCGTGTACAGTTGATGATTGTGCAGGCGCAGTTGGCACATTCAGGCGGTTCCGGCGACAATCGGAGTGGTCAAGCAGATCGCCGAACACGGAAATCAGAAACTGAAAGTTATCGATGCCCAAAGACCGTTCTTACGTCCGCGCCAGCGATATCGGCGCCTGGAACTTCTGTAATCGAGCCTGGTGGCTGGCCAAGGTGCAAAAGGCGGCGCACGAACGGCCGCAACAGTTGGACTGGGGCGATCAGTCCCACGCGGCGCACGGGCGGCTGACGTCGCGGGCGCAGCGGCTGCGGAGGAGCGGGCTCGCGCTCCTGGCCGGCGGCCTGATCCTGCTCGGATTCACGCTGCTGGCGCAGCTGTTGCTATGACAAGCTGCTGGAGGCGAGATGCCTGCGCCGCCAAGGGGGATAGCGGCGAGCAGGTTATTTTACGGCGGCTAACAGCGGTTGCCCGCCTCCTTGAAACGCTCAGAACAGATTGAGCAACCCCTCGCCGAACGCGCTGGCGAAGACGAGACTGACAATACTCATCAGCTTAATCAGAATATTCAGGGATGGGCCGCTGGTGTCTTTGAATGGGTCGCCAACGGTATCACCGACGACGGCGGCTTTGTGCGCGTCGGAGCCTTTGCCGCCCATGACGCCGGTCTCGATCCACTTTTTGGCGTTGTCCCAGGCGCCGCCGGAATTGGCCATCATCACCGCCAGCATGAAGCCGGAGGCGATGGCGCCGATCAGCATTCCGGCGAGGGCCTGCGCGCCGAACAGGAAGCCGATGAGTAGCGGGACCACGATCGCGAGCGCGCCCGGAATGATCATGTAGCGCAGCGCGCTCTCGGTGCTGATGGCGACGCAGGTCTTGTAGTCGGGTTTGGTTGTGCCCTCCATGATGCCGGGGATTTCGGCGAACTGGCGGCGCACCTCCAGCACGATCTCATAGGCGGCCTTGCCGACCGCGGTCATGGTCAAGGAGGCGAAGAGATAGGGCAGCATGGCGCCGACCAGCATGCCGGGGATCATGGTCGAACTCAACAGGTCGAGCGTATCGAGATTGGCGGCCTGCACATAGGCAGCCATGAGCGCCAGTGCGGTCAGCACTGCGGAGCCGATGGCGAAACCTTTGCCGGTGGCGGCGGTCGTGTTGCCGAGGCTGTCGAGCGCGTCGGTGCGGTCGCGCACCTCGTCGGGAAGATCGCTCATTTCAGCGATGCCGCCGGCGTTGTCGGCGACGGGGCCATAGGCATCGGTCGCGAGGGTGATGCCCAGGGTACTGAGCATGCCGACACCGGCCAGGGCGACGGCAAAGAGGCCGTTGTCGCCGCCCAGCCAGAGCGCCAGCATGATCGCCGCGGCTACGATCAGAACCGGCGGCATCGTGCTGTTCATACCGACGGCCAGCCCTTCGATGATCAGAGTTGCCGCACCGGTCTCGGCCTTCTGCGCGATGCCCTGGGTGGGCTTCTCGGTGTAGCTTGTGAAGTATTCGGTGAACCAGCCGATGCCGTTGCCGGCGACCAGCCCGACCAGGACGACGGCGAAGAAGTTCCAGCCGACACCGGTGTAGGCGATCACGCCGGCGGCAAAGATCAGGACGAGCGCGGAGGCGCTATAGATAGCCCGGCGCAGGACACCCAGCAGATCTTCCTGGGTCGCGCCTTCGTTGGCACGCACGAGAAAAGTGCCGATCAGGGCGGCGATCACGCCCACGCCGGCGACGAGGAAGGGCAGGATGATGCCGGCGCCGTCGGCGACGACTGCGCCGAGCGTGGCGGCGGCGATGATCGAGCCGCTGTAGCTCTCGAAGAGGTCGGCGCCCATGCCGGCCACGTCGCCGACGTTGTCACCGACGTTGTCGGCGATGACGGCCGGATTGCGGGGGTCGTCTTCGGGGATGCCCTGTTCGACCTTACCCACAAGGTCAGCGCCGACGTCGGCGGCCTTGGTATAGATGCCGCCGCCGACACGGGCGAAGAGGGCGATCGAACTGGCGCCGAAACCGAAGCCGGTGATGTAGAGTATGTTGCCATCGAAGAGGAAGTAGAGGATCGTCATGCCGAGCAGGCTGAAGCTGACAACGGCCATGCCCATGATCGAGCCGCTGCTGAAGGCGACGCGCAGGCCTTCATCCAGGCTCTTGCTGGCGGCGGCGGCGGTGCGCACGTTGGCGCGCACGGCGACGAACATGCCGAGGTAGCCGGCCGCGCCGGAGGCGATCGCGCCGAGGACAAAGCTGAGCGCGGTCTGCCATGCCAGGAAGACGGCGATGATGACGGCGACGACGACGACAAATCCGCCCAGGTAGGTATATTCCCGTTTGAGAAATGCAGACGCGCCCTCCTGAATGGCGGCGGCGATTTCCTGCATCACCTGGTTGCCGTTGTCCATGGCAAGGACGCGGCGCGTCTGAAAGACCAGGTAGATCAGGCCCAGAACAGCGATTACCAGAGCAAAGGTGATCGCCGGCGTTGCGAGCGTATCGATTCCTGCGCTCATATAGCGAAGCGGTAGCGCATACAACAACATCGAAAGTTCCTCCGAATAGTGGCTAGTGGCCAGCAGCTAGCGGCTGGTGGCGCTAAATACTGATTCCCCAAACTAAACAATGATAACGCCTTTCGGCTAGTGGAAAAAATCGGCGAAGTAGGCTATTGTAATTATAGTCTTCTCGCCGCCGGTACTCTCACCGCAGTCCTTCATTTAATCACATTATTCATAGTTCAGACAAAAGGATATCCATGACTGAACAGACGATCTCAGAACTATTGGATCTCAGCGGAAAAGTCGCCATTGTCACCGGCGCGGCCGGCTTGCTGGGCTCTGCGATGAGCCGCGGGCTGGCGGAAGCGGGCGCGACCGTGGCGGTAACCAGCCGCGATGGGGAGCGGGCGGCCGCGTTTGCCGCGACATTGCCCGGCAGTGGCCATGCGGGCTTCAGCCTGGCGCAGGACGACGGCGATGCCATTCCCGGTTTTGTGGAGGCGGTGGCGCAGCGCCTGGGCCAGGTGGACGTGCTGGTCAACAACGCCTACGGTGGCGGCGCGCCCAGCATCGACACGGCGAGCGCAGAGGACTTCAACCAGGCCTATCACACCGGCGTGACCGCCTATTTCCTGCTGGCGCGCGAGGTTGTGCGCCATCTGCGCAGCCGCGGCGCGCCCGGCTCGATCATCAACATTGCCAGCATGTACGGGGTCGTTGCCAGCTACCCGGATGCGTACACCGGCTTCGGCGTCAACAGCCCGCCCAACTATCACGGTCTGAAGGGCGGGTTGGTTCACCTGACCCGGCATCTGGCGGTCTACTGGGCGCAGGATGGGGTGCGCGTGAACGCGATCAGCCCGGGACCGTTCCCGTCGCCCAAGGTGCGGGAGGGGGAGCCGGCGTTCGTTGCCAGACTGGCCGAGCGGGTGCCGATGAAACGGATGGGTGAGCCGGAAGAGTTGAAAGGGCTGGTGGTTCTGCTGGCGAGTGACGGCAGCAGTTACATCACTGGACAGAATATCCTGGTCGACGGCGGCTGGACGGCGTGGTAGAAAAAGGCAGTGGTTAGTGGATAGTGGTCAGTGGCTAGTGGTCCATACTGGCCGCTTGCCGCGAAAGAATGACAGCAAGAAAAGACGACAACAATAAGAGTATGAGGATACCTAATGACTGAAATCGGACGTGCGAAAGAGTTGCTGGATACGCCGACGCTGTGGGTGGATCTGGATATATTGGAGAGCAACATTCAGTTGCTGATGGACAATTTCAGGGAAGCCGGCGTGAACTGGCGGCCGCACACGAAAGGGATAAAGATACCGGCGATTGCGCATACGATGATCGATGCGGGCGCACTCGGGGTGACGTGCGCGAAGCCGGGCGAAGCCGAGGTGATGGCGGCGGCCGGTGTGCGCGACATTCTGATCGCCAATCAGGTGGTGGGCGCGCAGAAGTATGCCCGCGTGGCCGCGCTGCAGCGGCACGCTGAGGTGAAGATCGCAGTGGACAATACAGCGACGCTGGCCGAACTGGGCGCGGCCGCCGAGGCCATCGGGGTCGAAATCCCCGTTATCGTCGAACTGAATGTCGGCATGAACCGGGCCGGCGTCGAACCCGGCACGGCGGTTGTAGCGCTGGCGGGCGCGGTCCAGGAGCAGGATGGGCTGCGGCTGGCCGGGCTGATGGCGTGGGAGGGGCATACGCTGTCGGTGGAGGACCCGGACGAGCGCGCGCAGGCGATCCAGGAGTGTATCGGACAGCTGGCGGCGTCGGCGCAGGCCTGCCGCGACGCGGGACTGCCGATCGAGATCGTCAGTTGCGGCGGCAGCGGCACGATGGATGTAACGATGCACCAGCCGGAGGTGACCGAGATCCAGGCCGGGGGCGCGATCTTCGGGGACGCCACCTACCAGATGTGGGGTGTACCGACGGACCCGGCGCTGTTTGGCCAGGCGGTGGTCACAAGCCGGCCAGCGCCGGACCGCATCATCACCGACGCCGGCTTCAAGACGCTGCCCGGCTTGGAACGGCAACCTAAAGCAGTCGGCCTGGAAAACGTGGTCAACATCGCGGCCTCGGCGGAGCACGGGGTGATCACGCTCTCCGAGCCGAACAAGAGCGTACAGGTGGGCGACGTGCTGGATTTCATCGTCGGCTACGGCGATGCGACCGTTTTCCTGCACGATGCGATGTACGGTGTGCGCAACGGCATCGTGGAGACGGTGTGGCCGGTCAGCGGACGGGGGAAGTTGCGATAGCAGGTCGACATGAACTGCGGCATCGAACGTAACCCGGGATAGTAAGAAACGATGAGATCGGCAGAAGAGATTCTCACAATTCTGGACCATACGAAACCTGAGCTTGAACGACGCTTCGGTGTGCGTCGAATCGGCCTCTACGGGTCGTATGCTCACGGAACGCAGACCGAATCCAGCGATATTGACCTGATCGTGGAACTGAAGGAGCCGAAATTCGACGCCTTGGCTGGGCTGTACATCTATATGGAGCAAGTCCTGGGGCGCGAGGTGGATATCCGTAGGCTCAGCAAGAAAATTGACACTCCCTTTATGCGTCGAATCGAAAAAGAAGCACTGTTCGTATGATTGACGCTGTTCGTGATAGCTTGGAGAATATTCGTGCGTCGATTCTCCTCATTCAACGCCGATTCATCGACATGCAGACGGCTGACCAGCTGCTATCGGATGCTGATGGCCTTTTGACTCTGGATGCGGTTGCAATGCGTTTGCAGATTATTGGTGAGAATGTAAAGAGTCTTGCAAGCCTGGATCCGGAGTTGTTGCAGAAATACCCTGAAGTAGAGTGGGATAAAATTATGCGTATGCGTGACATTATCTCCCATCATTATGATGTCTTGGACCATGAAATCATCTTCAACGCCTGCAAAGAAAGTATTCCTGAATTGCAAAGAGTCATAGAACTCATGGTCAAGAATAACCCGACGGATTAGCCCCTGCTCCAAGAGGACGCGGCGCTGAGAAATCGGACGAGAAAGAGGACAGCCATGAACATTGACGTTGTCGAACTTGCCAGTGAACTGATCGCAATGCCCTCGGAGACGCCGACGAGCAACCGGGCGATCTCCGATTTTCTGCGCGGGGTGCTGGAGGAGGGCGGCTTCGCAGTCGAGGAAGTCACCTATATCGACCCGTCCGATAAGGAGAAGGTCAGCCTGATCGCCAAGAGGGGCGCAGGGGCCGGCGGGCTGGGCCTGTTCAGCCATTCGGACACGGTGCCGGGCGACGCCGGCTGGGAGCCGTTCACGCCGACGCTGGAAGATGGACGGCTGGTGGGCCGCGGCTCGGCCGATATGAAGGGTCCTCTGGCGGCGTCGATTGCGGCGGCCTGCCGTTTCGATGACGATGACCTGAAGCAACCGCTGGTGATCGTTGTCACCGCGGACGAGGAGCATGGGCACATCGGCGCGCACGATATCGTCATCCGTTCGCAGACATTGACGAGCGGATGGCCCCAATACTGCATCGTCTGTGAGCCGACGGAGTTGCAGCCGGTCTATGCGCACAAGGGAGGCGCCGGCATCACGGTCACGGCGCATGGGGTGGCCGCGCACACGAGCACCGACAAGGGGGAGTCGGCCAACTTCAAGGTCGCGCCGTTCCTGGCGGAGATGGCGCAGATGGCGCAGACCTTCCGCGCGGAGAAGCGCTTCCAGAATACGCTCTTCGACCCGCCGACGAACGGCTTCAACCTGGTGATCAGCGATGGCGATACGGCAACCAACGTGACGGCGGCGCGGACGGTGGTGCGCCTGGGTGTCCGGGCGATGCCCGACGCCTGCTTCGAGGAAGCGGTGCAGATGGTTGTGGGGCGGGCGGAAGCGCACGGCCTGGAGGTGGAGCATTGGAGCCTCGGCCCGTTCTTCGCTGACGGTGACGGCCCACTGGCGCAGGCGGCCTGCCGCGCGACCGGCGCGCCGCGGGCGGTCACCGTCCCGTACGGCACCGAAGCGGAGTGTTATCAGAAGTATATGGAGGCGCTGGTGCTTGGGCCCGGCAACATTGAGCAGGCCCACACGGTCGGCGAGTGGGTCGCGGTCGAGCAGTTGCGGGAGGCGGTGGAGGTGTACTCGCGGCTGATCGAGGATCTTTGCGCCTGACAGAACGGTTCGAACCGTTCACGATCCCGCTGCGGTTATCCATTTTGGCGCGGCCTGGTCGAAGACCCACTCCAGCGCCCATATTTCAGGATCGCGACCCCGGTGTAACTGTACTCACAGGTGCGTCGTCGGTCCCAGCATCGCCTCAGCCTACGAATGACGCTATCTTCAGCACCGTTATCCCACCCGCCTATTGTTCGGCTGCACAATCCAGTCTATAATTCCCGAAGCAGCGATTGCCCCTGGGGTAAAGTTACACTCGGTCAGGGCATGTCGGCCAAACGCTCCTTACCCCCGGCAGGCGCGACTGAGAGGAGAAAAAATATGGCGGATATCACCGCCCTCCAAGAGGCCGTTCTGGCCCTTCCCGATGACGATTACGCTCGCTTCAGACAGTGGTTCAGTGAACTGGATTGGGAAAAATGGGATCGGCAGATCGAAGAGGACTCAGCAGAGGGAAAATTAGACCGTCTCATTGCCGAGGCCTTCGAGGCAAAAGAAAAGGGTATGCTCCGAGAACTCTGAATGCACCGGACCACGCCCCAGTTCTGGAAACGGTTCGAGCAGCTTCCCGAATCTGTTCAAAGGATCGCCAAGCGGAACTTCCGTACGCTGAACACAAACCCAAGACACCCCTCACTTCATTTCAAAAAGGTCGGCAAATTCTGGTCGGTGCGAACGGGACGGACCCATAGAGCACTCGCTGTGGAAGATGACGGAGATTTCACTTGGGTCTGGATCGGCGGTCACGACGAATATGAGCGATTGATTAGAGAGTAACCGGCCAACACGGTCCACGTCGCGAAACCGGGCTGTCGCTTGGCTGTCAGTAAGGAATTTCTGAAAAATCCCTCTCTTGTGCAGTTGCGGGAGGCGGTGGAAGTGGACTCGCGGCTGATCGAGGAGTTGTGCGGATCGTGATCAGCAGGCGGACGGTTGGACGCCCTGACGGCGGTGATCGTACGGACCTGCACGATAGAAGACCTGATAGGAAAGGGCAGTGCCATGGAGATCGACGTTGTCGAACTTACCAGTGAACTGATCGCAATGCCCTCGGAGACGCCGACGAGCAACCGGACGATCTCCGATTTTCTGCGCGGGGTGCTGGAGGAGGGCGGCTTCGCGGTCGAGGAGCTGTCTTACATTGATCCGTTTGACGTGGAGAAGGTCAGCCTGGTTGCCAAGAAGGGCACTGGGGCTGGCGGGCTGGGCCTGTTCAGCCATTCGGACACGGTGCCGGGAGACGCCGGCTGGGAGCCGTTCACGCCGGCGCTGGCGGACGGGCGCCTGATGGGCCGCGGCTCGGCCGATATGAAGGGGCCTCTGGCGGCGTCGATTGCGGCGGCGTGCCGGTTCAACGCCGCTGACCTGGAGCGGCCGCTGGTCATCGCCGTGACCGCGGACGAGGAGCGGGGGCACACCGGCGCGCACGATATCGTCATCCGCTCGCAGACGTTGACGGGCGGCTGGCCGCAATACTGCGTCGTCTGTGAGCCGTCGGAGTTGCAGCCGGTCTATGCGCACAAGGGGGGAGCCGGCATCATAGTTACGGCGCACGGGGTGGCGGCGCACACGAGCACGGACAAGGGCGTGTCGGCCAACTTCAAGATCGCGCCGTTCCTGGCGGAGATGGCGGAGTTGGCGCAGACCTTCCGCACGGAAGAACGCTTTCAGAACCCGCTCTTCGACCCGCCGACGAACGGCTTCAACCTGGTGATCGACGACGGCGGGACCGCCTCCAATGTGACCGCAGCGCGAACCGTCGCCACCCTCAAACTGCGGGGCATGCCCGATGCCTGCTTTGAAGAGGCGGTGCAGATGGTTGTGGGGCGGGCGGAAGCGCACGGCCTGGACGTGGTCCACAGCAGCGGCGGCCCATTTTTCGCTGACGCGGACGGCCCGCTGGCGCAGGCGGCCTGTCGCGCGACCGGCGCGCCGCGGGCGGTGACCGTCCCGTACGGCACTGAAGCGACGTGCTATCAGGAGTATATGGACGCGCTGGTGCTCGGCCCCGGCAACATTGACCAGGCCCACACGGTCGGCGAGTGGATCGCGGTCGAGCAGTTGCGGGAGGCGGTGGAGGTTTATACGCGGCTGATTGGGGAGCTGTGTTTTTGACAACGCCTTTCATCCTCCCGTATAATCCCACTCGCTCCTTGTTTCCGGTTATTTGTAACAGTTCAAGGGTCTACCCTGTGGTGTTGCCAATAGCGAAACACTGAATACTCACGTGAATTCAAATTTGAAACGTAACTACTAAGCCATAGGATAACAGGCCAGGGATCAGACGGAAAGCAAACGGTAAGCTAATGTGAATCCAATGGTAGATGCGTTAGAATGTATATTATGAGCGACTACGTGGCAGCCGATCGTGAGCAACTGAAGCGATTAGACCAAGAGAGCCTGATCGAGTTGATCCTGGTTTTGCAGGAGCAATTGGCAGCGCATCAGGTGTTGATCCAGGCATTGCAGGATCAATTGGCGAAAGACAGTCGCAACAGCGGCAAGCCGCCGAGCAGCGACGGTCTGAAGAAGCGCAGAAGCCAGAGTCTGCGTCAGTCTGGCAAGCGTCCGCGCGGGGGGCAACCTGGTCACAAAGGCCAGACTTTGACGCAAGTGGAAGAACCGCAGCATGTCATCCGCCATGCGCTGCCGGGTTGCCCGCACTGCCAAACAGAGTTGAAGGCGGTGGCTGCCGTGGGCCAGGTGAAACGGCAGGTGTTCGATATTCCGCCGCTGGGCATCGAAGTGACCGAGCATCAGGCAGAGGTCAAGCAGTGTCCTGGCTGTGGCGTGCGCGTGCAGGCTGCCTTTCCGGCCGGCGTGAGCCAACCGACCCAATATGGTCCGCGTCTGAAAGCGCAAGCCTGCTATCTGCACAACTATCAGTTGATACCGCTGGCGCGCACGACCGAGTTGCTGACCGATTTCTACGGACACGCGCCCTCGGAGGCGGTCCTCATCGCCGACAACCGCCAACTGGTCACCCGCACCCAAGCGAGTCGGGCGCACATCCAACAACAACTCCTCGCCGCCCCTGTTGTCCATTTCGATGAGAGCGGCTTGCGTGTCGAGGGCCGGTTGCAGTGGCTGCACGTGGCCAGCACAGCCATGCTGACCCACTACCATGTCCATGACAGACGGGGGCATGTCGGCATGCGAGCCGGCGGCATCTTGTCCAGCTATCCAGGTGTCGCGGTCCATGACCACTGGGCCTCCTACCTCCAGTTTCCCGACTGCCAGCACGCATTCTGCAACGTCCATCATCTGCGCGAACTGCGCTTTATTCACGAGCAATACGACCAAGCATGGGCTGAAGAGATGGCCCGCTTGTTGCACACCATCAAGGCCGCAGTCGCATCGACCGCGGAAGCGTACACTGCCTTGCCCCCAGAGCGCTTGACCGACTACGCGGCCGCGTACGATGCGCTCATTGCCCAAGGACTCGCGGCCAACCCGCCCCCCGCACAGACCCACCCCAGACCGCGCGGCCGCCCCAAACAATCGCCTCCAAAAAACTTGCTCGACCGCCTGCTCAAACATAAATCTGGCGTCTTGGCCTTTATGTATGACTTCCGCATCCCCTTTGACAACAACCAGGCCGAGCGCGATGTGCGCATGATCAAGGTGCAACAGAAAGTCTCTGGCGCCTTCCGCACACTAGAGGGCGCCGATACCTTCTGCGCCATCCGTTCCTATATCTCAACCGCTCGCAAACACGGCCTCAATGCCATTGATGCCATCTACAACGCATTCCTTGACCAACCCTTCATCCCTTCTACAAATCAGGCTTAGTAGTTACTTTGAAACAAAGCATTTGCGGGCGTGCAACGACATCATCGCCAGGACACATCCCGCGCGTCTCGCAAGTTCCTACGCAGCGCTAACCCTTAGTCTCATCATGAATTTGCGTTGGCCCGACGGGAATCAGGATTCCATAGTGAGGAGAGCAAAGTGGGTAGGATAGAATTAGAGAACAAGCCGCTGGTTGAAGCCATGCTGGAATTCAGATGGAAATTGTCTGCTCCGAGATCTCCAGGATTCGAGGAAGATCCTCATTACCGACTATTGCTCGGGCGTTTCTCAGAAAAAGTGGAGAATGACTATCCCTTCCATGAATCCCTCCCCTCTACGCAGATTCCTGACGCAATGGTGGCGCATATGGCACAGCATCGTTTTCGCACCTCGGAAGAGGGTTGGCCGCTCATCCAAGTGGGTCCTGGACTGATGACCGTGAACGAGACCAGCGGCTATACATGGGACGATTTTAGGAAGCGTTGTGACAAGGCTGTTAAGAGCTTACTCAATGCCCATCCGGCCAGAGAGAAGTTCGAGGCTCAGGATTTGACATTGCGCTACATAAATGCCGTGGATATGGATTCCAGCAAAGAGAGTGTCTTCAATTTTCTGCGGAGCAAAATGCAAACGAAAATCTCACTTCCCGATAGCTTATTCGAAAACGGACGAGTTAGAAATAGTCCGACTACTTTCAATTGGCAAGCGTCCTTTCCCACCGATGATCCTGGTGGCATCGTGACATTAAGATTCGCTACCGGGATACACAAGAACAAGCCAGCTTTGATTTGGGAAACCTTGGCTCAAGCTACGCACGAACATGTTCCTACGATACCTGACGAGTTTCCTGCGTGGCTGGAAAGAGCCCACGACTTAACCGACGACTGGTTCTTCAAAATGATCGAAGGCGAACTGAAAGAGAGGTTCTCTGGTGAGTAATGAACTTGCAACCGTCGACCTCCAAACCGGCTTGTCGGAAACGGACGCTTCCTCATTGGGTGTTAGGAGTAAAAGTGTCGACGAAAGTAGGCTTGAGGACAACCGGGTTACTGGTCTCATCTGGTCAAACTCAGGAGTAGTCCTGGCAATTGCAGCCCCCCCTGCCACCGCTGTTGCTGACTACTGGTTCTGGGAAAGGTGGAAACGTGTCGCGGCAACGGCCCCGTGGATTTCTGAAGGTGTGATAGGAAGATCAATCTCCCGTTCCGAAGCATTGCGAATCGCTGGACAAATTATCGAACGCGCTGAAAGGGAACGTATTCAACTCGCCGAGTGGGAGGCCGAACGAGGCATTCAGTGGGAGGACGGTGAATGATCTACGAATTCCCCGATCAGACGGCACCGATCCGCCAAGGGGATATTTTTGTCGGGCTACCCCGTGTCGATTTATCACTTGAGGAAATCTTACTCGTGGATGAAGTAGGTGAGCGAATCGCAAAGTGGGAGGATCTGGCAAATCATAGCAATACCTTTAATATCATTGTGCCTGTCCGCCCTGTAGCTTCAATCGTCGCTACACAAGATTGCGATGCTTATAACAGCAGAGACATTACGCTCTGTGAAATTCGCGAATTCCGTGACGTGGAGAAGAAAAGCAAAGATACCCAATCGCCCAGAAAATGGAAGAACATTCTTACTCAGCACGCGCGGCTTAATCAGAAGTGGTTCTATCTACCTTCTGACGAACAGCTTGGGTTCTCTGATAAGATGGCGGTAGATTTCCTCGTGACACTTCGTGTTCCACGTGAGGATTTGGACAACCTTCGATCGTTGAGACGAGGACGACTAAACGCCGTCGCCGACGAACATTTTCGCGAGCGCATAGGTGAATTCTTCCGCCGTTATCCGTATGACGAGTGGTATGCGCTAGATAAGGAAGAAATGGCTGCATATTCAAGAGAGTACCCCAATGCTGAACATTTTCCCTGGCAGCAAGGCACCAGCTGATGTGAATCCAATATGATTCGAAGATTCTTCACATGCGCTGCGGCCCGGGCCCGCGGGTGTCTAGCCCGCTCTCACAGCGACCTATGACGCTGCCAACCCTCTGGCAGCGCGCTCTTCCTCCACATCGATCCTCAGCCCCGGCACAATCTCCCCCGTCTCCAGGCTGACGCTGATCACCTTGCCGATCAGCCGCACGATGTACTGCGAGTCGTCGGCGCGGCTGGGGTCGTTGACGATGCCACACCGCCGGTCCGTCTTGACGCGGTACTGGTCGATGACCCACTCCAGCGCCCATATTACAGGAGCGCGACCCCGGTGTAACCCTCACAGATGCGTCATCGGCCGCACACGCCGCTGCACAGCCCCGCACCCGGCATCTGGTTAAACAACCATAGCGCAGCCGGCCGCAACGTCGACCGTCAACCTATCAGAAATAATAAGTTTTATTTTTCTTTCCTCCCTGGCTGCGGTAACATGATCTCTGGCAACTATCCACCAGGGAGGAAATATGAAACGCAGTGCAGGCGCAGGGCTCGTGTTGGCCTTTGTCATTCTCATCATTTTCGGTGCATCACAGCTGCGGGCCCAAGACGAAGAGAGCACCTTCGAGCAACTCGTAACCGAGTTCAGGGCGCTCCTGAGGTTGGTAGAACCCCTTCCTTCTGCACAGCAAGCACAAGAGACGCGCATCACAGCGTTGGAAACTGCGGTGGCGTCGGCAAATCTGCTGGCCGGCATCCCGATCGAGGATGAAGACCGCTGCACCCCCTATAGCGCCGACGCCTACAGATATCCGCAGAGCCTGGAGGCGCAGATCGTCGCCGAGACGGGAGGACGCTTCTACAGCCCCTACACCGGCGAGACTTTTACCCGTACCGATGAAGTGGACGTTGAACATATTGTCGCCCGCAGCGAAGCCCACGACAGCGGCCTCTGCGCCGCGGATACCTTTACCCGCCTGGCTTTCGCCAGCGAACTGCTGAATCTGACCTTTGCTACACCGCAACTAAATCGAGACGAGAAGACAGGCAAAGACCTGGCTGAATGGCTGCCGGAGATGAACCGTTGCTGGTTTGTGAACCGGGTTGTCGCCGTGAAGCGGAGATACGGGTTGTCGATGGATGCACGCGAGGCCGAGGTTGCGCGCACCGTGCTTCTATCCTGTTCCTCCTTCGCAATGGAGTTCAATGCCGAAGCAGCGGCTACGCCCGTTCCTGAAGCAACGTCGGAATCAGGCGCGTCCCCAGGCGCGGAGGACCACCCTTTGAGCCTGTATGACTCCAACGGAAACGGACGGATCACCTGTAAAGAAGCGAAAGAACACGGCATCGCGCCCGTCCAAGAGGATCATCCCGCCTACCAGTACATGAACGACGCCGACAGTGACGGAATAGTCTGTGAATAGTTGACTCCGAATTGAAGCCAGGAAGAGACGGTGACTTCACAAAAAAGCGACTAGGTTCGGGACTTGGGCCCCGATAGGAGACGCTTAGCGACTCCTCCTGGACGCAACACCATTATTACGATTGAACTCAACAGCCGCTCAAAGGACTGTGGCACTTAGTTCTGCTCCGCAACATCCTTCTCCCCGATCCCCAACCCCGGCAACCCCGCTACAATCTCCACCGTCTCCTGGCTCACGCTGATCACCTTCCCGATCAGGCGCACGATATACTGCGGGTCGGCGGCGCGGTTGGGATCGTTGACGATGCCGCTGCGCCGGTCCGTCTTGACGCGGTACTGGTCAGTGAGCCATTCGAGCGAGGAGCGGTTGCCGAAGGCGTCGTCATTGTTGCCTTGCCCGCCAATTGTCCGGCTGCGAAGTCACGTTTATAATTCCCAAACCCTTCAGTTCGCCGTAGGAGGCGGATACAGGGTGTTTTCCAAGCCATAGCGCCAGTCTCTGATTGAAATATGGCTGAATGCCCCGGAGGATGAAGGAATGAACAGTCGGATTACCATCAACGCCCAAGTGTGTCACGGACAGGCCTGCATCCAGGGGACACGCATCCCTGTATATCATATCCTGTGGATGCTTGCCTGCGGCGATAGCGTCGAAGACCTCCTCCAGGAATATCCTTCTATAACGCGCGAAGATATCCTTGCCTGTTTTGACTATGTAGCATCCCTGGCCGAAGAGCAGGTGACGCCGCTTGATGCGCTGGTCGACAGGAGATGAGGATCTTCGTTGATGAAAACATCCCCCTCATGACTGTCGCAACGCTTCGCGCTTTGGGAGATGGCACAGCGAGAAGAGCGTCTGTTGATTACCACTGACAAGGGATTTACGCACTACCGGATGAGGCCGCATCATGGTGTGCTTGTTATAAAACTGCGGCAACCAAACCGGCGCATAATCCACACACGCATCATGCAAGCGCTAAGGCAGTTTTACGGTACGGAATGGCCGGTTTGCTCGTCGTCATGCGGGACATTGCGCAGAGCGTTTGGCATGTTCAGGAGCGTCGCTAAACCACGCCTGATGAAGCTCCACATCCGTCCCGTCCCCCAGGGCAATCGCATCTAAATTCGGACGCCACAATAGCCCACGAAGGGCGCCCACAAGGGGCGCCCCTACCGATTGTCTTCTTTTTTCGGCCAAGAAACCGGCCTCCAGTCGCCAAAGACGTATGGAATTTGCAATAGCGCACTATGATTTGCACAATTCTCGGCGTTTTGCCCTGAGAAGGGCACCCACAAGGGGTGCCCCTACCGATTGTCTTCTCTCGGCGTTATGCCCTGAAAAGGGCGCCCACAAGGGGCGCCCCTACCCGATTCAGGCAGCCTTACGTGGTTTTGTCCCAATTTGATGCAATTGCCCTGTCCCGTCCCCCCGGAGTCTTGACAACGATTTCCCTCCTCTCGTATAATCCAACCCACTCCC
The DNA here is from genome assembly GCA_965221345.1 of Caldilineaceae bacterium. Classification (GTDB taxonomy): domain Bacteria; phylum Chloroflexota; class Anaerolineae; order Caldilineales; family Caldilineaceae; genus Bin5. Next base: position 23,474 of record CBDCSD010000001.1, on the reverse strand, counting down.
TGTTTTAGATCTTTTGGTGACGGCCCGGGATTCTGCCCTGCGGCGTTGCTGCAAACGAAGCACAAAACACTGCCGTTCAGACAGAGGAAAAATCCCATGACACTGACAACAACGATGGAAGCCCCCGCGGAGACGGTGACAAGGCCCGTTGTTACCGATGAACATGCCGCCTCCTTCCGTAAGAACGGTTTCCTGGCGCTGCCGGATGCGCTGACGCCGGATGAAGTGCAGGCATTGCGCGATGAGACTGTGGGCATTTGCCGGGGTGAGATGGGCGACGTCGCCGGGTTGCCGCCGGTAGGACCCGACGACAGTGATGACGAGGTCATCCAGCGCACGCTGTGCGTGCATTTCCCGCACAAGCTCTCACAGTTGATGTTCGACACGCTGGCGCATCCGTCGATCAGTAATATGCTGACGCGGGTGATCGGCCCCAACGTGAAAAGTATGCAGTCGATGCTCTTTATCAAGTCAGCCGGAAAGCCGGGGCAGGCCTGGCACCAGGACGAAGCCTTCATTCCCACGCGCGACTGCTCCCTGAACGCCGCCTGGATCGCGCTCGATGACGCCACTGTCGAGAACGGCTGTCTATGGGTGATTCCCGGCTCGCACGCGCAGCGCTTGATCTGGCCCGCCAAGGAGCATGACGACGAGCGTTTCGACTGCGTGGTGGAGGCGTTTGATTTCCCCTACACCGACGACGACGCGGTGCCGGTCGAGGTGACTGCCGGCAGCATCGTCTTCTTCAACGGCTATCTGCTGCACCGCTCCTTGCCCAACCGGGCGGCAGGCGGATTCCGCCGCTCGCTCGTCAACCACTACATGAGCGCGGAGTCGCTGCTGCCGTGGCGCTATCCGAGCGATGGCGCATTGGGGGTAGCCAGTTACGACTTCCGGGACATCGTGATGATCGCCGGTCGCGACCCTTATGCGTGGAAGGGCACGGAGGATGTGTCATTCTCGCACATCCGCCCGGACCGGGAAGGCGGCTGCCAGTGGCCGACGAGAGAGGAAGAATAGAAAAATGCCCTGTGGTCGGTAACTGCACTGATCACAGGTTACTGAATTCGATTTTTGCCTTACCAACAGAAGCTGAACCAACCGTTTCCCAACAAACCAGAAGGAGTCCAACCTATGTCCGGTACGAAACAATTCTTCAACTCTGACAACGCCATTAGCCGCCGCGCTTTTCTCAAGGCAAGCGCGCTGACGGTTGGCGGCACTCTGCTGGCGGCCTGCGCGGCGCCTGCGGGAGCGCCGGCCGGAGAGAGCGGCGGCGAAGCGGCTGCCAGTATGGAGACGATAGAGCTGCGCCTCTCGGCCTGGGCCGATGTCCAGGATGCGGTCGTCTATGAGAACATGGTCAACGCCTACCACGAGACGGTCGAGGGCGTGAATATCTCGGTGGAGCAGTACCCCGGCGGCTACTATGAGAAGATCCAGGCCAACTTTGCTGCGGATGACTCCGCCGATGTCCTCTATTTCCAGGGCTGGATATGGCAGGCCTACGCCGAAAACCAGGTGATTTATGACCTGAGTGACTATGTCGCTCGCGACGGCGCGGAAGCGTTCTTCCCCGGCGGCGAGAACTATGACAACCAGACGTTGTGGCAGGGGGGCCGCTACATGACCCCAACGGATACCGGCTCGCTGGTGGTCTATTACAACAAGGACCTCTTCGACAAGCAGGGCGTCGCCTATCCGCAACCGGGCTGGAAATGGGAAGAGTTCCAGCAGATGATCCAGGACCTCTCGCATGAAGATGGCGGCACCAAATACTATGGTTGGGGACAGGGACAGGGCTGGAACGGAGCCTACGGCCGCAACACCAACTTCATGCGCCGCAACGGCCATATCGAATGGGACCGCATTACCGAGCCGACGAAGGCGTACTGGGACCACGAGGACATCGTCTCCGCACTCCAATATCTGGTCTACGATGCGATCGCCAACGACTGGAGCCCCGGCCCTGAGGTGGTCGAGGGCGGCGGCGTCGGTGTCGATACCGGCCGCGTCGGCATGTACCTTGAAGGCCCCTGGGTCATGCCCCGCCTGCAGGGCGAATTGGCCACCACTGAAGAGGGCATCAACTTCGATGTGATCGAGGCGCCGACCGGTGACGCCGACACCAACTTCACCTTTGGGCACGTCCACGGCCATGTGATCACATCGCCTTCTGCCTACAAGGATGAGGGCTGGGAGATCGTCAAGTTCATCCTCGGCGAAGAGGGCCAGACGATCATCGCCAACGGCGGCCGGATGTGCGGCGCACCGGATAACATTGCCAATATCTGGGGCGAAATCGCCTCCGGTGTCTATGGCTTTGAAAACACCGATGCCTTCGCCAACACGATGCGCGAGAGTACCATTTCGGTGATCTTCGGTGAAGGCTCGCAGATCAATGCCTATAGGGGCGGCGCTATCACCGTTCTGTGGGACAAGCTGCTCGGCCAGACCGATACCGCGGCAGAGGCGCTCAAGGTCGCCCAACCGGAAATCCAGTCCCATCTGGATCAGTACTGGGCGGACCGAGCATAGTCAGTGCCCGGCGGCCAGTAACGTAACCGGTTGCTGGCCGCCGGTTCCTCGCCAAACTGGGAGTACACCTCTTTGACAGCCACCACATCATCGCCCGGAATCCAGACACAGCCGCAGGCCCGACGCCGTATGTCCGCGTCCCAACGCCGGGACTTGCGGGACGGCCTGATCTTCACCAGTCCCTTCATATTCGGCGTGCTGGCGCTGTGGGTCGGGCCGATGGTCTACTCCCTCTACCTGATTCTGCACAAGTGGAATATGCTGACGCCGCCCAAGTTCATCGGGCTGGGTCATTTCGAACGTATGTTGAACGATCCGCTGGTGGGCAAGTCGCTTGTCAACACGGCCTACTACACCTTCGTGGGCGTTCCGCTGCAGCTGCTGATCGCCTTTGCGCTGGCGGTGATGCTGAATCAGAAGATTCGCGGGCTGAGCCTATATCGCACCGTCTACTATCTGCCCTCGATCACGCCGGCGGTCGCTTTTGCCGTGGTCTGGGTACAGATTCTCAATCCTGAATTCGGCGTGCTCAACGAGGTATTGAATTGGTTTGGGCTGGGGCCCATCAATTGGCTATTCCATCCGCCCTGGGCCAAACCGGCGCTTATCATTATGAGCCTGTGGCTGACCGGCTTCCAGATGATTATTTTTCTGGCCGGGCTGCAGGGCGTGCCCAAGGAGTTGCAAGAGGCCGCGGAGATCGATGGGGCCAACGCGTGGCGGCGCTTCATCAACGTAACGATCCCGATCATTTCGCCGATCATCTTCTTCAACATGATCATCGGCATCATCGGCAGCTTCCAGGTCTTCACCACAGTCTTCATCATGACGGACGGCGGCCCGCAGAACGCCACACTCTTTATTGTGCTCTACCTCTACCGCAACGCCTTCGAGCTGTTCCGGATGGGCTATGCCGCCTCCCTGGCCTGGATACTTTTCCTCATCATTATGGTCTTCACGGGGATCCAGTTCTTCTTCGCCAATCGCTGGGTCTACTATGAAGGCAAGCTTTAGCGGAAACGAATGACCGGTCACTGCACTGACCACCGAAGAAAGTTATGACTGCAAAAACATCACTGCTCCAATCCCGAAAAAGGCAGACGAGGATCGGTCATCTTCTCCTGCACATTATGATGGTCGCTCTGGGCATCACCTTTCTCATGCCGCTGGCCTGGGTGGTCAGCACATCGCTCAAGCTGCCCGGCGCGGTCTTCATCACACCGATCGAATGGATACCGACGGAACCCAGATGGTCAAACTTTATCGACGTCTTTGAACGTCTCCCCTTCCATCTCTTCATTCGCAACTCCTTTTTCGTCTCGATCATGGGGACGATCGGCATGGTGCTGAGTTCGCTCACGGTCGCTTACGGTCTTTCGCGGCTGCGCTGGCCGGGGCGCAACTTTGTCTTCACCGTCCTGCTGGCGACGATGATGCTGCCCGGCGTTGTGACGATGATCCCGGTCTTCATTATTTTCAAGGAGATCCGGTGGGTCGGAACGTTCTACCCGCTGTGGGTGCCGGCCTGGTTCGGCGGCGCGTTCTATATCTTTCTCATGCGTCAATATATGTTGACCCTGCCATTGGAACTGGATGAGGCGGCCAAGATCGACGGCGCCTCCAACTTCCGCATCCTGTGGCAGGTGATCGCTCCTCTCTGCGGCCCGGCCATCGCCACGATCACGATTTTCGCCTTTCTGCAGCACTACAACGCCTTCATGGAGCCGCTCATCTACATTTCCAAGAGCGAAATGTACACACTGCCCCTCGGGCTGCTCTGGTTCAAAGGCCGCTTCGGCAACTTCTGGCATCTGGTCATGGCCGCGTCGATGATCACCATCTTGCCGGTTATCCTCATTTTCTTCTTCGCCCAGCGCCATTTTATCCAGGGCGCGCAGTTCACCGGGCTGGCGGGAAGATGAGACTTCAGTTTTTAGTGGTCAGTTTTTAGTTTTTAGTGAACTGCAGTAACTGCAGTGGATAGTGGATAGTGGATAGTGAACTGCCGCGTATGAGGAATTATTAGCCGCTAACCACTAGGCTCTAATGCAGTGAAGCCTTCTACAGTACTTTCTTGATCAACCCCTGCATTTTTTGACCAATTCTTTCTCCCTGCCACCATTCAGGCTATCTCGGCACGTATTTGGTTGACAGCCGTCACCTTGCTTGAGCGGCACTGCTGCGATGACGGCGTACCGTCGGCGGGGCGTGTTGTTGGAGGGGGGCGTTGCGGGGGGAGTCCCCCCGCACAAGGGAGGGCCGCAGGCCCGACCGCCCAAAAGCAAGGAGAGAGGGAAAAGGAGTGAGGAGTGAGAGAACACCTTCGCTCGCCTCACTCAGGGGTGCGAATTGACTGTGGCTGAGAAATTACGTAAAAACTTGAGACTCGAAACTAGAAACTTCCGTATATGCGCAGGTAGTGGGCGTAGTGGGTGAGGATGCGCTGGAGGTAGAGGCGGGTCTCGTTGTAGGGGATCCGCTCGATGAAGAGGGCTTCGTCGGGTGCGGAGCGGTCGAACCAGGTTCTGGCGTTGGCGAGGGCGGCGACGGAGTTTTCACGGGCGAAGTCCTGCACCCAGCGCAGGTAATAGGCGCCGAAGCGGATGTTGACGAAGGGGCGGTTGAGCAGAATCCAGTGAACTGCCTCAACGAAGCGTCGACACCGTCCCCCTTGCCCCGCATAGGCACGAGGGTGTTCTTGCAAGAATGTGAAAAGTTTCTGCCAATGATGGTCGGCAATCTTATGGGGTAGACATCCTGCAATTGTCGCCACTCTGACAGAACTCAACAGTTGTCAACGAGTCCTAGAAACTCCCCCGGCTCCGCGCCCCCATGCCCCAAGGCGCTCAGACTTCTTGCGCCGATCACGAGTTTTGCCTCTCCTGGAAGATTTGCTAGACTTAAAACTGCCATAGTTACACTTTCACAGGTTAGGACCGGATGGAATACCTTTCCCCTCTCCCCTTGCCCTGTGACGTGTACAGCCATCCCCAAAACACGTTTTCCAGGGAGACCCAAGAAATGAATGACAGACGATTGAACCGCCGTCAGATGTTGCGGCTCGCCGCTGCCACCCCGGCCATCGCCACTCTCGCCGCATGCGTGCTTCCCCCGCCGCCGCTCGAAGACGCCAGCACGGCCTCCGAACCCCCGCCCCCCGCCGCAGAAGGCCTGACCCTTTCCCACTGGCAGCCCTTCTCGATAGAACACCGGGCCGCAGTCGAAACACTAAGAGAACAGTTCGAAGAGCAGAACAGCGGCATGACCATCGATATCCAACCGGTATCTTGGAGCGCTTACTGGGACCATCTCTCCGCCAGTTCCGCCGCCGGCGACCCACCCGATTCCTACCGCATCCCCATGGGGCTGGCCGAACACCACATCGCCGCCGGCCGTATCCTCCCCGTCAGCGAACTGATCCTCAACAACGCGGACATCGAGGAAGCCTACCTGCCCTGGACCGTACAACGCGCCAAAAAAGATAACAGCTACTACGGCCTGCCCGTCGATGTCCAGACCCTGGTCGTCTACCGTAACAACACCCTCTACGCAGAGGCCGGTCTCGACCCCGCCGCCCCCTTCTCCGACCTTGAGGACCTCTTAAGCCAGGCCCAGGCCCTCACCACGCATGCCAACGACAAGATTTCGCAGATCGGCTGCAATACAGGCGGCTACCCCAGCGCCTGGCTCACCATCCTCTTCCAGCAATACCTGCAACGTGAAGAAGACGGCGCGCCATGGATCGACCCGACCTCAAACCAGTTGGTCTGGCAAGACTACCCCGCCATCTTCGAAATCTTCGACTGGTTCTGCACGCTCACCGCCCAAGCCGATGACGACGACTTCCTCTCCTTCCTGAGTTCTGAAGAACAGTTCGTCGTGGACAAATCCGCCATGCAGATCGGCCATCCAGTCCACCGGAACATCTTCGAAAATCTCGTTTCCGACATCGACTACACCATCGTCCCCTTTCCCCCGCGCGCGCCCGGTCACGAACCCTACACCGCAGGCTCCCACTGGCTCTGGGTCGTCAGCCAATCGGCTGCCGACTACGCTGAAACGGCCTGGAAGTGGGTCGCTTTCGGCACCAATAAAGAGGCGCAGACCATCTGGCACGAGAAGGCCGGCGACCTCCCCAGCTTGAAGGAGTTGACCACCGATGCCCGCTTCCGGCCCGATGACAACGCCGCTGTCTGCATCGACTCCCTCAACAACTCCTCCCCCTGGGAGTGGGTCGGTTGGGTCGAGTGGGTCACCGAATTCAACAGCGCTCGCACCAAAGTCGTCAACGACGCAGAAGATCCGCAAAAAGCGTTCGCAGACTTGATCGCGAATCTGAACGAGACCATTGCGCAATACACTGCCTGACCCTGTGGAGAGAGTGATTTCCAGGGGCCGTTGACATTTCGTTCGAGCCAGATCAGTGTAGCGGCGCAATGCAACAAGGTCATGAAACGTCGTGCTGATTTTTCATGGCGAGTGAAAATGCGTCGCTACCACTTGATTCTGTTGATTAAGCGTTCGACGATGTTGCGCTCTCGGTAGCGGAGTCGGTCATAGTCCCGTGGTTGCTTGCGATAGCGGCGAGAAGGGATGACCACTTCGACCTGTTTGGCTGCGAGCAGTTCTCGTAAAGGGTCAGAATCGTAGCCGTTAGCGGCAATGACAGCGTAAAAATGGAATGGGACGAGCAACGACTCAGCTTTGGAGAGATCATGGCGTTCACGAACAGTCAAGCTGAACTGTAAGGGAAAGCCGAGGGCATCAACGAGGAGATGGATCTTGCTGCTGAATCCTCCCCTGCTCCGACCTGGGCATTGTTCTTGCCGGCGTCCCCTTTTTTTGACCCGCCCGCTGCGCACATATGGGCGCGTACAGCAGTGCTGTCAGGCATGGCAGCGGCCATGCCTGGGTCCTGGGCGAACTGTTTAGATATATCGACCCAAACACCGTTCACTTCCCAGCGTGCGCAACGCTTAAAGACACTGTTCCACTTGCCAAAATCGTTGGGCAGTTCAGGCCGCTGGGCGCCGGTGCGCAGAATCCAGTGAACTACCTCAACGAAACGTCGACACTGTCCCTCTTGCCCCGCGCAAGCACGAGGGTGTTCTTGCAAGAATGCGAAGAATTTCTGTCATTGATGGTTGGCAATCTTTTAGGTAGACATCCTACTATTGCCGCCAATCTGACAGGACTCAACAGTCGTCTGCGAGTCCTGGTAACTGCGTCCGCCTCGATGAAGACGGTGTCACCAAGAACTCAAAACTAAAGACTTCCATATATCCGCAGATAGTGGGCGTAGTAGGTCAGGATGCGCTGGAGGTAGAGGCGGGTCTCGTTGTAGGGGATGCGCTCGATGAAGAGGGCCTCGTCGGGCGCCGAAAGGTCGAACCAGGTTCTGGCGTTGCCGGGGCCGGCGTTGTAACCGGCGAGGGCGGCGACGGGGTTTTCACGGGCGTAGTCCTGCACCCAGCGCAGGTAATAGGCGCCGAAGCGGATGTTGACGAAGGGGCGGTTGAGCAGTTCGGTGGAATAGTTGGGATAGTTGAGGCGCTGCGCGATCTCTGCGCCGGTGGTGGGGATGATCTGGGTCAGGCCGTGGGCGCCGGCAGAGGAGCGGGCGGGCGGCTCGAAGAGACTCTCCTGAAGGATGAGGCTGTAGAGGAGCAGGGGATCGATGTCGAAATCTGTGGCTTCCTTTTCCACGAGGAGAGAATAGGGCCTGGGGTAGGCGACGCGCTGGACAAAGAGGGGCACATCGGCGGTATGCCGGGCCTGACTGAGTTGAATGAGACGGTAGGCGGCGCTGATGGAGAGCCGGTTGGCGCCTAATTCATCGAAGTGCAGCATGAGCGGAAACAGGGCCGCGGGATCGTCACGGAAGCGCCAGTAGACCAGTTCGAGCAGCTTCAAGCCTGCGGCGCGGAGATCCAGCTCCAACAGCAGTTCGCCGCCGGTCCGGGCCGGGTCGGCGGCTACGACATGCGGCAGGCCCGGGTTGCCGCTGCTGTTGCCGGCAGCTGCCATATCGGGCGCGTCGTGCCACGTCCTCAGCCAGTTTTCGGCGAAGGCGCGGCTGCCGTCGTCGTCGGGCAGCGCGGCAGCGGGCATAGCGTCCATGCGGAGGATGAGGTCCTGCCCCGGATTGCCTTGCGGCGTCAGTTCCACTGCGGCCAACACGCCGTAATATGTTTCCGGCTCTTGTGCGGCGAGCGACTGCCACAGGGAGCGGGCCGCGTCTTTCTCTCCTTGAGCATAAAGGGAACGGCCCAGCCAATAGGTTGTTGTGCCCGAGAGCACACCGGGATAGTCGGCCAGCAGACGTTCAAAGCTGTTGGCAGCCAGCCCGACATGGTTGTAGGTAAAGGCGCCGATCCCCAGCACCGCCAACCCGTCCGGCGCGCGGGCGCTGTCCGGGAAGCTGTCCACCAACATCAGCAGGTCAGCCACGGCCTCAACCAAAAAGTCGGCTGAGCCCTCAGCGCGGCCTGCAGGTTCGGTACTCAGGCCACGGCCGGCGCCGATGGCGGAAAGCGCGCTCAGCCAGAGGGCTTCGGGGGCGAGCGGGTGGTCGGGGTAATCTCTGGCGAAGGTGCGGTAGATGCGCCGGGCGGCGGCGGGCGCACCCTGGGCATTGGCCAGTTGGGCGCGGGTGAACCAGGCATCACCGAAACAGTCGCAGTCGGGATACCAGTTCTGCACCTGGTCCAGGGCGCGGATGGCCTCGTCCCACTGTCCCAGCCCCAGATGGGCGCGCCCAAGCCCTAACCAGGCCTGCCCGGCGCGGTCATCCTGCGGCGCTTCGTGCAGAAAGCGTTCATAGGCGGTGATGGCAGGGAAGTAGGCCTGGGCAAACAGGTCGATCTGCCCGCGCACAAAGAGGTCTACCGGTACGTTGCGGTTCACCAGTTGGATGAGGGACTGGTAGGCGGAATTGCTTTCCGGCGCTTCGTCCAGAGCCTGCCGCCAGCGGGCGATAGCTGTTTCCTCGTCGCCGGCGGTGGCGTAGGCGATTCCGGCGCGGTACAGATAGCTGACCCGGTGGACGGTCCATACTCTGTAGCCGAGGATTGCATCGAATTCAACATCGTCCTGATTGCGCTCTTCCTCTTGCGTCTCAGTCGCGGCAAGGATTTCATCGTAGACAGAGACGGCTTGGCTCCAGCGGCCATGGCCCTCGAGAGTACCGGCCAGCCGGTCGAGAAGACGAACTTTTTCCCAATTGTTGGCGGCATGATTGGCGGCCCGGCGCAGTGCGTTGGCGGCCTGCGGCCAGTCGCCGGCGGCGAGCCAGGCATCGGCGATACGCTCTTCGACGACGCCGGCGACCTGTGGGTGGTGTTGCAGGAAAGCTTCGTAGGCGGCGACGGCTTCGGCGTTGCGGCCCACAGCGGCCAACGCTTGCGCGCGCAGGAAAACAGTGCGGCTGCGGAGGGGGTCATCTGCCGACAGGGAGCCGGCCTGTAGCGAGAACTGTTCCAGCACGTAGGCGGCGGACGCCGGCTGCTCGTCGGCGAGAAAGGAGAGAGCGAGTTGAAAGCGTGCTTCCTGCAGTTGGGCCAGCGTTATCTGGGGGTCGGCCAGCAACGTTCTGAGCAGCCGCTGCTCTTCGCTGTAGTCGCCGACCTCGTGGAACCAGACCGCCTGCTGCAAGGGGGATGCTGCCGCGAACGCTTCTGCTGTCGCCTGCAGAAGGGGGGCAGAGCTGTTGGACCGTGCCGTTGGCGATAAAGAGGGGGCAGGGGTCGGCGCGTCCGCGCGGGTGGCTGGCGCGGTGTCATTGGCAGCAGATCCGGGCGTCGCCGTCGGCGCGGGCGGGCTGGCGGCGGTGGTGGCAGTGTTGGTGTTGGCGGTGTCGGCTGTGGCGGCCGCGCGTCTGTCCCCGCAACCGACGAGTAGAAGGGCGATCAGGGCCAGAATCGAGAAGGAGATGGGCAGCCTTAGCTGCGATCGATGTGATTGGGCGCTTGCCATGATAAAGGTGAGATGCGCCCTTGCTCGAGAGGAGGCGGCGGCGCGATGAGGGGGCCGGCGGAAGATCATTGCAGGGAATTATCAGTCCGCGAGAGGCGTTCTGTGCGTGCGTACTTCAATGGGACCGCCGATCATATGGTTATGGTAGCAGGGGGGATGGACTGTGTCAATAAAGGGCCGGAAGTCGCGGTCGCCCTCCAGTGGAAACGGGTGATCTGCCGCTATCTTTTGTTTCGGAATTGGGCCTATGCTATGATGGCGTGCAAAAGGGAAATCGGTCGCCTGGAATGATATCTGTGCTTGCCCCCAATAGCACTCATCATCGAGCACCTTTCTTTGCTGGTTTCTTGGTAAGAAGCTCAATTTTACCAGATGGATAAGGTGTTCGTTCATTCGGAATTCAGGTTATCTCATATATAGAGGGTATTACGGCATGTCTCTCCCGCGCTGGAAAACTCCCATAAGGCAGGACTCGATGGCTGGGTGGAAACTCAAGAAATTTTCACTGGCAGGGCTTTCCCTTCTCGCAGCGATTCTACTGGTCGCCTGCAGACCCATCGATGACCAAATTGCTCACTATCTCGCCCACGGTCCTACAAGTGTAAGACCGTATGTCGCAACGGGACCGTCCTGCACGGAACTCGAAGAAACAGCGCAGGAGACACTGGCCAATGTCCGTCCGCCGCCCGCTACCGCAAGATTCAGCGCCGCCGATCGTAAGGCTCTTGCCATTACCGCTTTCGGCCACCTGTGCGAGTTGTCGAGAGAAGTGGGATGGCGGCAGAGCGCCACGGCAGAGGAATCGAAGGCCGCAGAGTTCCTGATGGACCGCTTTACCGAGTTCGGCTACAGCCCGGAGATGCAGGATTTTCAAGTGCGGATAGGGTCTCTCCAGAGGAATTCCAGCAATATAATCCTTGAACTTCCCGGTCACGGCGAAGGCATAGTCATTCTGGGAGCACACTACGACACGGTACGGAACTCCGTGGGCGCCAACGATAACGCTTCCGGGGTAGGCGTGTTGCTGGCGGTAGCAGAGAGGTTGACGCAGCCTCCCTGGTCCAGCCAGATGGTGTCGGTTTTTCCATTCACACTGCGATTTATCGCCTTTGGTTCAGAGGAAACCGGAATGAACGGCAGTGGGCATTACGTACGCCAGTTGACCGACGAAGAGTTAAGCGCCATCAGGGTCATGATCAACCTGGATTCGGTGGGGTCAGGCACATTTCTTCAGGGGCCGGGCGACGACTGGGTAACCAGGCATGTATCAGAAGCCGCCAGTAGAGAGGGAGTGTCCTACACGAGCATCAAGGAGGGTTACAGCGGTAGCGATCATGTCTTTTTCGGTCGCGTTGGGGTTTCAGTCATTCCCTTCTTCGGCAACGACAGGTCACGCATCAACACCCGAGGCGATACGATTGAATTCATCAACCCAGTGCTGTTGGGAGACACGGCGTTGCTGGTCCTGGACCTGCTTGCATCCCTTGAAGATTTGTAATGTCGATGCTGGTAATGCCATCTCCAGGAGAAAACCATACCGCCGGACAGGAGCCAGCAGAGATGCCGGCAGGAAGAATGACTCGAACACAGAAAGACAGGCCGAACGAACACGATTGGCAACTCCCCGCCGAAACTTACAGATGAGAAATGTGAAGCACACGATTTCACAGAGAGGGCGCCGCAATTGAAACAGAAATACAACGTCGTCGTGGGCATGGAAGTCCACGCGCAGCTGTTGACGAAGACGAAGATGTTCTGCCGCTGCAGCGCAGACTATCAGGGCGCGCCGCCCAATACGCACACCTGCCCGGTCTGCCTGGGGCTGCCGGGCGCGCTGCCGGTGAGCAACCGGGCCGCGGTCGAAGCAACGATCCGCACGGGGCTGGCGCTCAACTGCGAGATCGCGGAGACGGCGGTCTTTGCGCGCAAGAACTACCATTACCCGGACCTGCCGAAGGGCTATCAGATCTCGCAATACGAGCTGCCGCTATGCCGCAACGGCTGGGTAGAGATCGAGCTGCCCGACGGCGGCGTCAAACGCATTCGCATCCACCGCGCCCATTTGGAAGAGGATACGGGCAAGAACACGCATGCGGGGTTGCATACGCTGGTGGACTTGAACCGGGCCGGGATGCCGCTGATGGAGATCGTCACCGAGGCGGACATTGCCAGCGCGGACGAGGCCTACGCATTCCTGACAAAGCTGCGCTCGCTCCTGCGCTACCTGGGCGTCAACAGCGGCAACATGGAGGAGGGCGCGCTGCGCTGCGAGCCGAATATCAGCGTGCGCACGCCGGAGCAGGCCGCGCGCGGTGAGCTCGGCACGAAGGTGGAGGTGAAGAACCTCAACAGCTTGCGCGCGGTGCGCAGCGCCATCGCCTACGAGGCCGAGCGCCAGGCGGATGTGCTGGAGAGCGGCGGCGTGATCGAGCAGGTGAATATGGGCTGGGACGAGAACCGCCAGCGCACGGTCCTGCAGCGCTCGAAGGAGAGCAGTGAGGACTACCGCTACTTCCCCGAACCGGATCTGCCGCCGCTGGTGGTCGACCGGCAGTGGGTGGAGGCGGAGGCGCGCACCTTGCCCGAGCTTCCGGACGCCAAGGAGCAGCGCTACCGGCAGGAGTGGGCCTTGCGACCGGCGGATGCCGGCGCCATCACCAGCGAGAAAGCGGTGGCCGACTATTTTGAGGCGGCCGTGGCCGCGTACGGCCAGGATGATGGAAAACCGCAGCGCATGGCCAACTGGATCACGGATGAACTGTTCCGCCTGCTCTACGCCGACGGCGAGGGCCAGGATTTGAGGCAGATCGCCGATACGCGGGTGCAGCCGCAGCAGCTGGCCGCGCTAGTGCAGATGGTGGATGCGCGCGAGATCAACGCCAACACGGGCAAGAAGGTGCTGGAGTCGATGTACACGAGCGGAGACGATCCGCAGGCGGTTGTCGAACGGGAAGGGCTGGCGATGGTCAGCAATACGTCGGTCATCGACGCGGCCGTGCAGGATGCCTTCGACAGCAACCCGGACGAGCTGGCCCGCTACCGCAGCGGCGAGAAGAAGCTGTTCGGCTTCTTCATGGGCCAGATGATGCGCGCTACCAAGGGCAAGGCGGATCCGCAGGCGGCGCGTCAACGGCTGCAGGAGATGTTGGATGGTTCGTAGTTTTTAGTTTTCAGTTTTTGGTTTTTAGTAACTGCACGCGGCCGAGTTTGGGCCGTTTACTATGAAGTTGAAACCCATAATCAGCAACTGAAAGAACGGAAACCCATGGCTCTCGCTCTTACCCATACCCGCAATGAAAAGACCGCGCCGCACAGTCACCGCACGCCCGGCTTCGCCTCGCTTGAACTGAAGTGGGAGGCGGTGACGCTGTTCCGCTACATCTATGATCCGGACATGCCGCAGGCCGAGTCGCCCAAGCCGTTCTTCCACCCCGTCAACACGCTGGCCGGCGATCTGATCACCAACTACCGGCCGCATGACCATGTGTGGCACAAGGGGATCCAGATGACGATCGCCCATCTGGACGGCCAGAACTTCTGGGGCGGGGGCAGCTACCGCCACGGACAGGGCTATGTCGACCTGCCGAACAACGGCAGCCAGCGCCATGACGGCTGGGAGTCGATCGAGGTGGAGGACAACCGCTTCGCGGCGACGGAGAAGCTCTCGTGGATCACGCAGGCGGGCGAGCATTGGATCGACGAGACGCGGGGCATCGCGGTGGAGACGGTCGACGCGGAGGCGGGCTACTGGACGCTGGACTTCACGACCAGCCTGCGCAATGTGAGGGGCGAGGCGCTGCATATCTGCTCGCCGACGACGGAAGGGCGTCCGCTGGCCGGTTATGGCGGGCTGTTCTGGCGGGGGCCGCGCTCGTTTGACAACGGCGAGGTCATCACCGCGGCGGGGCACAACGGGGCGGAGGCGATGGGCGAGCCGGCGACCTGGCTGGCCTACACGGGCAGCCACGACGGTAACGGCAATACGTCAACGCTCGCCTTTCTGGATCATCCGGCCAATCTGCGCTATCCCAACAAGTGGTTCGTGCGGCAGACGCCGTACGCCTGCGCCAGCTTCGCCTTCATGTTCGATGAGGTTTATGAGTTCGGGGCGGGGGAGACGATTACGCAGCGGTACCGGCTGGTGATCGCGAATGGGGGCTGGGATGCGGCGCAGGTTGAGGCTGTGGCTGGGGAGTGGCGGGGGGATGAGTGGGAGGTAGGGCAGTTCCCTGATGAGATAAGAGTTATCGCTTTTTGCCGCAAGTGCGGGCGAGACGCCTGCACTTCAAAGATGCATCTCTGCGAAGTTTCTTGATTCCAAAAAGATTCACAATAGAATTGCCGAGGCGGTCATCCCCCGACGCTGCAACCACGTTGCACAACGGGACCATGACAAGAAGCATCACAGGTCCGTCTGATCAAGACCGTCGTCTCTCGTTTCGTTGCCTTTCACTGGATCTTGAAGTCGGCGTTCAGGACCGTCGCATCCACAAATTCGCTGCGGTGCGCCCGGATACTGGTCAATCTCTGATCTTCCCTGGGGCGGGCGCCGGCTTGAACCGCGGCGTTGGCCAAGCTGGACGATCTTGCCGATGGCGCGGACTTTCTGCTGGGCCACAATCTGATCGAATTCGATCTACCCCAACTGCAAGCCGTGAATCCCCGTTTGCGGCTATTGCGCCGGCCGGCGGTGGATACACTCAGACTCAATCCGCTGGCTTTTCCCCGCAACCCATATCACCACCTGGTGAAACATTACCAGGACGGACAACTGAAACGCGGACGCATCAACGACCCGAAACTGGACTGCGAACTTACCCTGGAACTGTTCCGCGACCAGCAGCAGGCTTTGCAGGATGCAAGCCCCGACCTGTTGACGACTTGGCATTGGCTGACCACAGCCCAAAACGGGGCGGGATTCGATCGAGTGTTCGCGTCTCTGCGGGGTTCGCGGCGGCCGTCCGACGCCGAAGCGGGTGAGGCGATTCGCGCTTTGTTGGCTGGCGTCGCCTGCCAGACACACGCCCGTGAGGTCATGACTGATGCTGTTGGGCACGGCTGGGCGTTGGCCTATGCACTGGCGTGGCTGTCGGTGTCCGGGGGAAACTCGGTCATGCCTCCCTGGGTGCGGCATCAGTTTCCCGAAGCGGGACGGTTGGTGCGCCGGTTGCGGGACACCGCCTGCGCCGACCCCGCCTGCGACTTTTGCCGTGAACGGCATGACGCCCGCAAGGAACTGACCCGTTGGTTCGGTTTTGCCGACTTCCGCCCGGAGCCGACGGATGAGGCCGGACGGCCTCTGCAGCAGTCCGTCATCGAAGCGGCGATGGCGGGCGAGCATCTGCTGGCAATCCTGCCCACAGGCGCGGGCAAATCCCTTTGCTATCAGATCCCGGCCCTGTCCCGCTACGACAAAACAGGCGCGCTGACGGTGGTGATCTCACCCTTGGTCGCGCTCATGGCCGACCAGGTGGCAGGATTGGAGGCACAGGGCATCGGTTCTTGCGTTACCGTCAACGGGCTTCTGTCGATGCCCGAGCGGGCGGATGCGTTGGACCGGGTGCGGCTGGGAGATGCCGGTATCCTTCTCATCTCGCCGGAGCAGCTTCGCAGTGTCTCCCTGCGCCGCGTCCTGGATCAGCGGGAGATCGGCGCCTGGGTGATGGACGAGGCCCACTGCCTTTCGGAATGGGGGCACGACTTCCGGCCCGATTACCGCTACGTGGGGCGCTTCATCCGCGAACGCGCCGGAGAGGAAGCGGCGCCTCCGCTGTTGTGTCTGACCGCGACCGCCAAGCCTGATGTGAAGGCCGGGATCGTCGATTACTTTCAGAAAGAGCTTGGCATCGAGTTGAAGATCTTTGACGGCGGCGCCCAGCGCACCAATTTAGAATTCGTTGTGGCCAAGACCAGTAGCGGGGCAAAACACGCCCATGTCCACCAGATCCTGATAGCTGATTTGCCGAAAGATCAGCCGGGAGGCGCCATCGTCTATTGCGCGACACGGCGGCAGACCGAAGAACTGGCGGAGTTTCTGCAGGAAAAAGGAATAGAGGCAGACTTCTTCCATGCAGGAGTGCCGCCAGAGACCAAAAAGAACGTCCAGCAAAGCTTTATCGGCGGCGAACTGCGAATCATCACGGCCACCAACGCCTTTGGCATGGGGATTGACAAGCCGGACGTGCGGCTAGTGATCCATGCCGACATCCCCGGTTCCCTGGAGAACTATCTGCAGGAGGCAGGCCGCGCCGGACGTGACCAGCAGACGGCACGCTGTGTTCTGCTCTACACGCAAGACGATGTGGAGCGACAGTTCGGCATGTCGGCCCGTTCGCGGCTCACGCGGCGGGAAATCCATGGCGTATTGAGGGCGCTGCGAAATCTGGACCGCAAGAAACGCTTAGGCGGGGATGTGGTGGCGACCGCGGGCGAGATCCTCGGTGAGGATGAAGACAAAGTATTCGAACGAGATTCCACCACCGACGACACGCGCGTGCGGACTGCGGTTGCTTGGCTGGAAGAGGCGGTGCTGCTGTCCCGAGAGGAGAACCGCGTGCAGGTGTTTCCCTCCTCCCTGAGAGTGAATTCAATGGAGGAAGCTCGCGCCAAGTTCGAAAAGGCTCATATTACGGATGCCTACCGCCGCCAACTCCTGGCCATCTGCGAAAAGCTGCTTGAGACGAGTGCGGACGAAAGCATAACCACCGATGAGCTGATGCTCGCGTCGGGTCTGACCTCGGAGAAGGTGCGAGGCGCGCTCTACGACCTGGAGCGATTGGGCATCGCCAGCAATGATACGGTGGTAACCGCCTTCGTCCACGCAGGGGTGAAGCGCTCCTCACAGAGGCGCTTCCAGGAAGCGGCGGAGCTGGAGCAAGCGCTGATCGCCAGTATGCAGGAGATGGCTCCCGACATGGGCAAGGGCGATACGTCGATTCTGCATCTCCGACTCGCTACCCAGCGGCTCAAGGACGACGGTCATCCCTACGCCCTGCCGGAACTCGTGCGGCGGATCATCCGCAGCATCGCCGCGGATGGGCGCGGCGAGGGTGGCGGCGGGGGAAGCCTCGGGATACGGGGGCGTGACGCAGAGACCTTGCAGATAACGTTGCGACGCGAGTGGGATCCGTTGGAAAAGACAGCTGCGTTACGCCGCGCGGCCGCCGGGCGCCTGCTGGATCATCTGCTCGGCTGCCTGCCGCGGGGAATCCGCGGAACGGACCTGCTAGCCGAGACGACCTTGGGCAAACTGCTGTCGGCGGTCGAGTCCGATCTGACCTTAAAGAGCACTGTCAGAGACCCCGCCAAGTTGATGGACCGTGCGCTGCTGTGGCTGCACGAGCAGGAGGTCGTTCAACTGAACAAGGGTTTGGCAGTGTTCCGCCCGGCCATGACCATTCGCCTGCAGCAGGAACGACGCGGGTTCGCCGAGACCGATTTCCGCTCGCTCAAACTCCATTATGACGAACAGGTGCTGCAAATCCACGTGATGGCGGAATTCGCGCAGCAGGGCCTGGGATCGATGGCTGATGCCCTGCGCTTGGCGATGGATTATTTCAGTCTGTCCCAAGAGGAATTCTTGCTTCGCTGGCTGCCAGATCGCGACAGAGAAATCTCACGGCAGACCACGCCTGAGTCATGGCGCACCATCGTAGAAAGCTTGAATAATCCCATCCAGCGCCGCATCGTGGCAGACGACCGGGAGCAGACGAATGTGCTGGTGCTGGCCGGCCCCGGCTCCGGCAAGACGCGGGTGCTGGTGCATCGCATCGCCTATCTGATACGCGTGAGGCGTGAAAATCCGCGCAGCATCCTGGCGCTCGCTTACAATCGGCACGCCGCGGTCGAGATCCGCCGCCGACTGGCTGAACTGATCGGCAGCGACGCCCGCGGGGTGATTGTGCTTACTTGCCACGCGCTGGCAATGCGCCTGGTGGGAGCCAGCTTTTCGGGGCGGGCGAACCAACTTGACAACGAAGATTTCAAGGCAATTCTCCGCCAGGCGGTCTCTCTGCTACGCGGAGAAGGATTGCCGCCCGACGAGGCGGACGAAGTGCGGGCGCGCCTGCTGGCAGGCTTTCGCTGGATACTGGTGGACGAGTACCAGGATATTGGCCCGGATGAGTACGGTCTGATCTCCGCGCTGGCGGGCCGAACTCTTGCTGAAGAGGACGATAAGCTGAGCCTTTTCGCTGTGGGTGACGACGACCAGAATATCTATGCCTTCAGTGGCGCGTCGGTGGAGTTTATCCGCCGGTTCGAGGAAGACTATAGCGCCAGGTCTTTCTTTCTGACCGACAACTACCGCTCCACCACCCATATTATAGAGGCCGCTAATGCGGTAATCGAGCCTGCGCGGCAACGGATGAAGACAGAGAATCCAATCCATATTGATCGGGCGCGAGGGAAGGACCTACACGGCGGCGTGTGGACTGAACTTGACTCGGTCGCCCAAGGTCGGGTTCAGATACTGCCGGTGGGCGAAACACTTATCACCCAGGCGCAGGCGGTTATCGCCGAGTTGAGGCGGTTGTCCAGTCTAACTCCGGATTGGAACTGGTCTACTTGTGCGGTGATAACGCGCGAATGGAGCTATCTGGACCCGGTGCGCAGCCTGTGCGAACTTGAGGGGATTCCGGTGCAGATGGCGAACGAAGAATCCTCAGTCGTCTGGCATCTGCGGGAGACGCAGGCACTGGTGAACTGGCTGCGGGGGCGAGACTCGCGCTTGGTGCAGAGTGCCGACCTCAATGACTGGTTGGAGGGGCAACCTGCGAGTCCTTGGACTGGACTGCTGGAGGAAGCGATAACCGCGTACGAGTTGGAAACCGGTGGCGCGGAGACAGCGGTGGATCAGTTCATCGAATGGCTGGCCGAGTGGGGGCGGGATCTGCGCCGCCGTCAGCGCGGGCTGTTGCTGCTGACCGCGCATCGCGCCAAGGGCCTGGAGTTCGACCACGTGGTTGTGCTGGACGGAGGCTGGGATCGCGTCAGCCGCGGCGAGGATGCGGATGCTCCGCGCCGGCTGTACTACGTGGCCATGAGCCGCGCACGGCAGACCCTCACATTGGCGCGCCTTCCGGGCGCGCACCCGTTTCAGAAAACCTTGCAGGATAATCCCTCGGTGCTGCGCCGCCAAGCACCTGCCACACTGCCGCCGGCGGCACCGGAACTCGCCCGCATCTATCGACAGCTCGGCTTAAGCGACGTCTTCCTGAGTTTCGCAGGATACAGGCCTCCCAGCCATCCCCTGCACCGCGCCATCGCCGCGCTCTCGGCGGGCGATCCATTGCAGGTGCGGGGCGGAGCGAATCGGTGGGAACTATTGGATAGCAACGGGACGGTCGTCGGACAGGTTGCCCGCGGTTTCGAACCACCGTCAGGCACACGCTGCACTTCTGCCAGTGTCTTGGCCATCGCCACCTGGCGCCGCGAGCATTCAGAGCCGCAGTACCAGGGAGGCCTTCTCTGCGATACTTGGGAAGTGGTAGTGCCGGAGCTGGTGTTCGAGCCGGATTCGTAATCTCAACCGTGGTGGCCAGTCCCCGCACCGCCCATTCCCCGCACCGCCCATTCCCCCCTCTACACCAACAACACCCCCTCATGCCGCAGCAGCCACTCTTTGCGCCAGAGGCCGTACACCTGCGCCAGCTTCGCGTTCATGTTCGATGAGGTGTATGAGTTCGGGGTGGGGGAGACGATTACGCAGCGCTACCGGCTGGTGATCGCGAATGGCGGCTGGGATGCGGGGCGGGCTGAGGTTGTGGCTGGGGTTTGGGGGACGTCCTGACTCTTCGTTTCTGGATTTTGACGTACCTGTCCCCGCGAGGCGGTGACCAGTGAGGGGGCCATGTAAAATTAGTTGAAGAACTATACTCGGTCTTTGCTGCCGTCCTCTTTGGTGGCGCCTGTTAGGGCATCGAACAAGCCTCCTTGCACGCGCTCAATCTCGAATATATCCAGAGACAATACGTCCAGATTTTCGTCCATTCTTGCCTTGCATCGAACTTGAACCGGATCGCTGTGAGCGCCGAAAATAAAGTGCAATTGCTGGTTGTCATCCCCTAAGTAACGATAAGATACCCGTTTCCCGTCTTTCAAATACAAGTAACCGCTGTTCGTAGTCTTGGTCAACGAGTTAAGTCGCACAACTAGCTTCATTTCCCGTGTAGACGTGACCTCAACGTTTTCAAAGTATTGACGTTCCTCGACAGTAATCCGTTCACGAAGAACATTTCCATCCTCCGAGCGCGCTTCAATCTCTGCCGCGTCAATACGCCCTGACACCAGTGGACTCGTGATCCGGTCTAAGTCCTTGTTAAGCTTGCCGCTCTTAAAGAGTTCATGGACTGGCGGGGCGGCTTCGATAGTGATATTCTCCGAATTCGTAATCACGATGCTGTTATTCGCGGAAATACTTTCTTCGAACGGACGACCCTGGACATGACGCTTGAGTTGAATAACCCGAGCTAACTTTTCACAAATTAGAAACACGCTGCTAGTCAGCACGCCCAGAGCCACTATCTGATCGGCGTTATCGCCGAGTGATTTCCAAATTTCCAGAACGATGTCGGCTGACCCTTGCCGGACGGCAACAACCCTAACGATATGCGTGGAGTCTGGGTCATCAGTCGAAGCTAACTTTCTGTAAGCGCCAGAAAAACCCTGCAAAGCAGGGATAATATCTTGCACGGACATTGTGCCATCGTCAACGTCCGGGCCTTCGTACCTCAGGTGGATTTCCACCTGGTCTCTCGGCAATTTGTCGAAAGGGCTCGGGATGCTGTTGGTATCCATTACTCTCCCGCTTATTTACCACTCTGTACTATGGAGGACTCCTATGTTTGGATCACGAAACGGGAAAATGGGGGAAATAAGTTACATACAGGGGACTGCGGTCGGTGCTGATCAGAGCGCTTAGGGCCACTGTGCCGGCTCGAAGTTCATTCGATAAATCCTATCTTCATCTTGAAATCAATATAGTCCGGCTGGCGGGCTTTTCCATACAGATTTTTTCTCCGATGGGCCGTCCCATTTGACAGACTGTCGACGGTCCAAGACTTTGCCTATGTCCTCAATTTCGAAAAATGCAATCGATGCCTGTGGCTGCCCATGCAAGTGAAAAATCTGTCTCTTGAACTTATCGTGAACAGGCCAATAGGCACTGCTGCCTCCGTACAGACCATTGTTTACGACTATTACATGTTGAAACATATGATAATTCAGAGCATTCGCCATCTGATCAAAAGTGCCGACATCTTTGTTGAAAGAGGGAATCGCGAAGACATCTGATTCGTTCCGCAAATCGGCAGCCAGATTGAGATCGGTCGCGTCGTAGCAGACAGCCCCCGACAACCATAGTGGTCTCGTGTCGGTCTCGCTCCATGGGTAGCCAATCAACCATTGGCATGGTCGAAAGCCATCTACGTCATATTTCTTCTCTGCTGGAGCAATATGACTCTTACCTTGCCGCCGTGTCAGGATTTGTAAGCCCTGCTCTTCGGGTTGCCTGGGCAGGATCCACAAAGCAGAATTAACTGGCTGTTTGTCATCAAGTATCTTCTGATAGGTAAGACCGGCCAAAATAATTGACTTGAATTTCTGTGCGAATGGTATCAAATGCGTCTTCACGTCGTTCGGGTGGACGGCCAACTCTGGCAGAATAAGCCAGTCTAGGCGGCCGTCGTCCTCCAAATGTGTTTTGCGAAGGTAGAGCATCTTCTTCACGGCTTCGAGTGCCGCTGACAGGTGATTACGGTGTTTCCTGCGAATCTCGGTTTGTGAAAAAGTAATGTCACATTTGTCAAAATCCTTTTCGTGCGGCACAACCGTTTGCACAACGCAACCACGTAAAGACCGAGTCTTGGGTCTCTCGGTGGGCCACTCTGCAATCATGGGCATCATGAGAGTTTGGGTCGCAGCACCCCTTTGTTCTTCAAGACACTTGATCCGAGCTTTAATTTTCTGAATAGTTTTGCTGATTCCCTCTTTGACCCATTCGAAGTCAGTTGGCGTCCTGCAACCGGGCCAGCGGAGGAGCATCAACAGAAATCGTTCCATCCAGTCGGTTATTGGTAACCAGTCATCACCGAAGGCAGATTGGCCGTTGTACAAACCGTAAATCCGTTGGTGCCAATGACTCCTTACTGGCCGATAGGTTGCGTGATGCACTTTCCAATACTCGGGTCCTGGGAAGGCTGTGAAATCCGGCTGTCTAGTAAGGATGAATCGTAGGAGAAAGCCTAATTGAAAGCGCCAACGGTCATCTGACTCGCACCAATTTGGCGGTGCATAAAGACTACTCGCAGAAAGAATCAGGCGCTCCGACACTTCTAACTTCGATACTTTGGCGATGTCGCCATCTTCTTCCAGCTCTATTCTGACACGCCCAGGAGGAATGATTTCATATCGAGTTTCATTCAGTGGCCGAAGTTTCTCTAAGAACGCAACCGCGAAGCGCAGTATTGAAAGCTCATTTCTTAGTGGGCTCACAGGACCTGCACCCAATACTGTCTCCGCAAGACTCGGCAGATCACTGCTAACCACACCATTCTCAAGGCACAAACTTTCTTTGACGCCTGCCGTTAACCCTTCGTCAAAGTTTAAATCAACATCTTTGAGTTCAAGGGCGAACGATGGATCCATATTTGCAATTGCATTCTTGTGGTCTGCCGTTAACCCCCAACGAACCAGTTCAGCGGATTTGTCGGCATCCAAAATCGCGCGGCGAGCAACTACCGACAGAGTCGCAAATTCTGAACTGCTGAGGCGGCTACTCTCCCCCCGAAGAAACAGCATGAGTTTATGGTACTCCATTATCTCTGCTTTACGACTTGTGCGAATATTCGGTGCTGCGGCAGGGGCAAAGCAGGCAAGGAAAAGAAATGCCTGCTGTCGAAGATACCACGGGATAGTCGTCAGCTTGGGCGAAGCTAGTTTAGCCGCTTCTGCACATAGAACTT